>NZ_AP021902.1:777500-6259290 GCF_018325965.1 Pseudomonas sp. Cab53
TCGCTAGTAATCGCGAATCAGAATGTCGCGGTGAATACGTTCCCGGGCCTTGTACACACCGCCCGTCACACCATGGGAGTGGGTTGCACCAGAAGTAGCTAGTCTAACCTTCGGGGGGACGGTTACCACGGTGTGATTCATGACTGGGGTGAAGTCGTAACAAGGTAGCCGTAGGGGAACCTGCGGCTGGATCACCTCCTTAATCGACGACAGCAGCGGCTTCATGAGCTCCCACACGAATTGCTTGATTCATTGAAGAAGACGATTAGAAGCAGCCCGAAATTGGGTCTGTAGCTCAGTTGGTTAGAGCGCACCCCTGATAAGGGTGAGGTCGGCAGTTCGAATCTGCCCAGACCCACCAATTTTGTGTGGGAAACGCCTGTAGAAATACGGGGCCATAGCTCAGCTGGGAGAGCGCCTGCCTTGCACGCAGGAGGTCAGCGGTTCGATCCCGCTTGGCTCCACCACTACTGCTTCTGAGACTGAAAGCTTAGAAATGAGCATTCCATCGACGCGATGGTGAATGTTGATTTCTGGTCTTTTGACTGGATCGTTCTTTAAAAATTTGGGTATGTGATAGAAAGATAGACTGAACGTTACTTTCACTGGTAACGGATCAGGCTAAGGTAAAATTTGTGAGCGTTCTTAATTGAGCATGCAAATTTTCGGCGAATGTCGTCTTCACAGTATAACCAGATTGCTTGGGGTTATATGGTCAAGTGAAGAAGCGCATACGGTGGATGCCTTGGCAGTCAGAGGCGATGAAAGACGTGGTAGCCTGCGAAAAGCTTCGGGGAGTCGGCAAACAGACTGTGATCCGGAGATGTCTGAATGGGGGAACCCAGCCATCATAAGATGGTTATCTTGCACTGAATACATAGGTGCAAGAAGCGAACCAGGGGAACTGAAACATCTAAGTACCCTGAGGAAAAGAAATCAACCGAGATTCCCTTAGTAGTGGCGAGCGAACGGGGACTAGCCCTTAAGCTTCTTTGATTTTAGCGGAACGCTCTGGAAAGTGCGGCCATAGTGGGTGATAGCCCTGTACGCGAAAGGATCTTAGAAGTGAAATCGAGTAGGACGGAGCACGAGAAACTTTGTCTGAATATGGGGGGACCATCCTCCAAGGCTAAATACTACTGACTGACCGATAGTGAACTAGTACCGTGAGGGAAAGGCGAAAAGAACCCCGGAGAGGGGAGTGAAATAGATCCTGAAACCGTATGCGTACAAGCAGTGGGAGCAGACTTTGTTCTGTGACTGCGTACCTTTTGTATAATGGGTCAGCGACTTATTTTCAGTGGCGAGCTTAACCGAATAGGGGAGGCGTAGCGAAAGCGAGTCTTAATAGGGCGTCTAGTCGCTGGGAATAGACCCGAAACCGGGCGATCTATCCATGGGCAGGTTGAAGGTTAGGTAACACTGACTGGAGGACCGAACCGACTACCGTTGAAAAGTTAGCGGATGACCTGTGGATCGGAGTGAAAGGCTAATCAAGCTCGGAGATAGCTGGTTCTCCTCGAAAGCTATTTAGGTAGCGCCTCATGTATCACTGTAGGGGGTAGAGCACTGTTTCGGCTAGGGGGTCATCCCGACTTACCAAACCGATGCAAACTCCGAATACCTACAAGTGCCGAGCATGGGAGACACACGGCGGGTGCTAACGTCCGTCGTGAAAAGGGAAACAACCCAGACCGTCAGCTAAGGTCCCAAAGTTATGGTTAAGTGGGAAACGATGTGGGAAGGCTTAGACAGCTAGGAGGTTGGCTTAGAAGCAGCCACCCTTTAAAGAAAGCGTAATAGCTCACTAGTCGAGTCGGCCTGCGCGGAAGATGTAACGGGGCTCAAACCATACACCGAAGCTACGGGTATCACGTAAGTGATGCGGTAGAGGAGCGTTCTGTAAGCCTGTGAAGGTGAGTTGAGAAGCTTGCTGGAGGTATCAGAAGTGCGAATGCTGACATGAGTAACGACAATGGGTGTGAAAAACACCCACGCCGAAAGACCAAGGTTTCCTGCGCAACGTTAATCGACGCAGGGTTAGTCGGTCCCTAAGGCGAGGCTGAAAAGCGTAGTCGATGGAAAACAGGTTAATATTCCTGTACTTCTGGTTATTGCGATGGAGGGACGGAGAAGGCTAGGCCAGCTTGGCGTTGGTTGTCCAAGTTTAAGGTGGTAGGCTGAAATCTTAGGTAAATCCGGGGTTTCAAGGCCGAGAGCTGATGACGAGTTACCCTTTGGGTGACGAAGTGGTTGATGCCATGCTTCCAAGAAAAGCTTCTAAGCTTCAGGTAACCAGGAACCGTACCCCAAACCGACACAGGTGGTTGGGTAGAGAATACCAAGGCGCTTGAGAGAACTCGGGTGAAGGAACTAGGCAAAATGGCACCGTAACTTCGGGAGAAGGTGCGCCGGTGAGGGTGAAGCACTTGCTGCGTAAGCCCACGCCGGTCGAAGATACCAGGCCGCTGCGACTGTTTATTAAAAACACAGCACTCTGCAAACACGAAAGTGGACGTATAGGGTGTGACGCCTGCCCGGTGCCGGAAGGTTAATTGATGGGGTTAGCTAACGCGAAGCTCTTGATCGAAGCCCCGGTAAACGGCGGCCGTAACTATAACGGTCCTAAGGTAGCGAAATTCCTTGTCGGGTAAGTTCCGACCTGCACGAATGGCGTAACGATGGCGGCGCTGTCTCCACCCGAGACTCAGTGAAATTGAAATCGCTGTGAAGATGCAGTGTATCCGCGGCTAGACGGAAAGACCCCGTGAACCTTTACTATAGCTTTGCACTGGACTTTGAATTTGCTTGTGTAGGATAGGTGGGAGGCTTTGAAGCGTGGACGCCAGTCTGCGTGGAGCCATCCTTGAAATACCACCCTGGCAACTTTGAGGTTCTAACTCAGGTCCGTTATCCGGATCGAGGACAGTGTATGGTGGGTAGTTTGACTGGGGCGGTCTCCTCCTAAAGAGTAACGGAGGAGTACGAAGGTGCGCTCAGACCGGTCGGAAATCGGTCGTAGAGTATAAAGGCAAAAGCGCGCTTGACTGCGAGACAGACACGTCGAGCAGGTACGAAAGTAGGTCTTAGTGATCCGGTGGTTCTGTATGGAAGGGCCATCGCTCAACGGATAAAAGGTACTCCGGGGATAACAGGCTGATACCGCCCAAGAGTTCATATCGACGGCGGTGTTTGGCACCTCGATGTCGGCTCATCACATCCTGGGGCTGAAGCCGGTCCCAAGGGTATGGCTGTTCGCCATTTAAAGTGGTACGCGAGCTGGGTTTAGAACGTCGTGAGACAGTTCGGTCCCTATCTGCCGTGGACGTTTGAGATTTGAGAGGGGCTGCTCCTAGTACGAGAGGACCGGAGTGGACGAACCTCTGGTGTTCCGGTTGTCACGCCAGTGGCATTGCCGGGTAGCTATGTTCGGAAAAGATAACCGCTGAAAGCATCTAAGCGGGAAACTTGCCTCAAGATGAGATCTCACTGGAGCCTTGAGCTCCCTGAAGGGCCGTCGAAGACTACGACGTTGATAGGCAGGGTGTGTAAGCGCTGTGAGGCGTTGAGCTAACCTGTACTAATTGCCCGTGAGGCTTGACCATATAACACCCAAGCAATTTGCGCTTAGAAAGCCAGATTGCGGTGTGGTGAAGACGAAACGAACCGAAAGTTTGCGGCTCACACCTGATCACATACCCGATTTGCTGGAACGCTGAAAAGCGCGCTGGCTCAAGAATTTCTTGACGACCATAGAGCATTGGAACCACCTGATCCCATCCCGAACTCAGCAGTGAAACGATGCATCGCCGATGGTAGTGTGGGGTTTCCCCATGTGAGAGTAGGTCATCGTCAAGATTAAATTCCGAAACCCCAATTGCGAAAGCAGTTGGGGTTTTGTTTTGCCCGCAGGAAAACTCTGACAACAAGCTCGGAAAGCGGGCGGCTGTCACAGCCCCCCGACAGTGCTAAGGTTCTGCCCTAGCTTTTTGCATTTTCAAGGATGCCTTTCATGCCGGACGCAACGTCCCTCAGCCCAGCGTTCATGGTGGTTCACGGGAATCGCCTGGATGAATTGCGCAGCCTGGTGATCAGCCTGATGCGGCGTTATCCGTTGGCTCCTCTTGAAAATGAAATAGCCCTGGTACAGAGCAACGGCATTGCCCAATGGCTCAAGCTGGCCCTGGCTGAGGACCCGGAGGATGACGATACGGGTGGTTGCGGTATCGCCGCTGCCATTGATGTGCAACTGCCCGGCAGCTTCATGTGGCAGCTCTACCGAACCGTCCTGGGGCGTGACGAGATTCCGGCCAAATCCTTGCTCGACAAGTCACCGTTAACCTGGCGCCTGATGCGCTTGCTGCCGCAACTGATCGAGCAACCCCATTTCGAACCGTTGCGTCGTTTCCTTACCCACGACACCGATCTGCGCAAGCGCTATCAATTGTCCGAACGCCTTGCCGACCTGTTCGACCAATACCAGGTATACCGCGCCGACTGGCTGGAAGACTGGGCTGACGGTCGACACCAGACGCGAAACGTCCGAGGGGAAATCAAACCCCTTGCACCGGAAAATTGCTGGCAGGCCGAACTGTGGCGAGCCTTGTTGGTAGACGTGGGGGAGGCCGGTATGGCGCAGAGCCGGGCCGGCGTTCACCAGCGCTACATGGAACGCATCAACAGCCTGGAGACGGCGCCCCGCGGTCTGCCGGCGCGGGTCATCGTCTTCGGCATTTCGTCGTTGCCCGCCCAGGCGCTCGAGGCGCTCGCCGGGCTTTCCCGGTTCAGCCAGGTCTTGCTGTGCGTCCACAACCCGTGCCGCCACCACTG
Source organism: Pseudomonas sp. Cab53 (assembly GCF_018325965.1). Lineage (NCBI taxonomy): Bacteria > Pseudomonadati > Pseudomonadota > Gammaproteobacteria > Pseudomonadales > Pseudomonadaceae > Pseudomonas > Pseudomonas sp. Cab53. Next base: position 782,331 of record NZ_AP021902.1, read on the forward strand.
GACGGACATCGTGGCCGACAAGGACCTGCTGCGGCATCAATACAAGCGCCAGGCCCGCAAGAGCGGCATGCCCGTCGCCCTCGATCCGCAAACCCTGCATCAGCACGCCCACCCGCTCCTGGCTGCCTGGGGCAAGCAGGGGCGTGACTATATCAACCTGCTCGACAGCTACGATGATCCCAACAGCTATCGCTCGGTATTTCGCGACGGGCGTATCGACCTGTTCAGTGAAGCGAATCCCACGACGCTGCTTGGCCAGTTGCAGGATGACATCCTCGAACTGCGCCCCCTCAACGAAACCCGCGAACATTGGCCGGCTGTCGATACGGCGCAAGATGGTTCGATTCGCTTCCATGTTGCCCACAGTGCCCAGCGCGAAGTCGAGATTCTCCATGACCAGTTGCTGGCTCATTTCAGCGCGGATCCGACCCTGCGTCCCCGGGACATCATCGTCATGGTTCCTGACATCGACACCTACGCGCCGCACATTCGCGCGGTGTTCGGCCAACTGGATCGAACCGACCCTCGCTTCATTCCCTTCACGTTGACGGATCAGGGTCAGCGCGGACGCGATCCGCTGCTGATCGCCGTGGAACATTTGCTCAAGCTGCCTGACAGTCGTTTCCCCGTCAGCGAAATCCTCGATTTGCTCGACGTCCCGGCGTTGCGTGAACGGTTCGGTATCGATGAGGCCGACCTGCCGACGTTGCACCTTTGGATCGAAGGGGCTGGTATCCGCTGGGGCATGAACGCCGAGCATCGCGCCGGGTTGGGTTTGCCGGCGGAGCTTGAGCAGAATAGCTGGCGATTCGGGCTGCGCCGGATGTTGCTGGGGTACGCTGTCGGTCGCTCGGATGCTTACGAAGGCATCGAGCCCTACGATGAGATTGGCGGCCTGGACGCAGCCTTGATCGGTCCGCTTGTGGCTTTACTGGACGCACTGGAGGTCGCTCATCAGGCACTCACCCTGCCGGCCTCTCCACAGGAATGGGGAGCGCGCCTGCACGACCTCCTACAGCTGTTTTTCCAGGCGAGCAACGAACACGACGACTACCTGCTGGCCCAACTCGAAGACCTGCGTGAAACCTGGCTGGAAACCTGTGAATCGGTTGGCCTGTTGGACGAAATGCCGCTGACGGTCGTACGTGAAGCCTGGCTGGCCGGGCTGGATCAAGGCCGACTGTCCCAACGCTTTCTGGCCGGCGCGGTCAATTTCTGTACCTTGATGCCGATGCGGGCGATTCCCTTCAAGCTGGTGTGCCTGTTGGGCATGAACGATGGTGACTACCCGCGCGCCCAGCCACCCCTGGATTTCGACCTCATGGGCAGCGACTATCGTCCCGGCGATCGCTCCCGACGTGAGGATGATCGTTACCTGCTGCTGGAGGCGCTGCTTTCGGCTCGGGAAAAACTGTACATCAGTTGGGTGGGCCGCAGCATCCGTGACAACAGCGAGCGCCCCGCCTCGGTATTGATCGGCCAGTTGCGTGATCATCTGGCCAGTGGGTGGCGGTTGGTCGACGACCGCGAAACGCTGCTCGACGCACTGACCCAGGAACATCCGCTGCAACCATTCAGTGCGCGTTATTTTCATCGCGGTGATGCGCTGTTCAGCTATGCCAGCGAATGGCGAATGCTTCACGATGCCCCGGACCACACCGGCAAGCCCCAGGTGTTGGAGCCCTACATCCAGGACGAGCCCTTGGGCCTCGGCCAACTGCAGGATTTCCTGCGCAATCCGGTCCGCCATTTCTTCAGCCAGCGGCTGAAAGTATTCTTCGAGGCCATCGAAGCCCCCCTGGCCGACGACGAACCCTTCGTGCTCGACGCCCTGCAACGCTACAGCCTGAGCGACAGTTTGCTGGAGGCCGCGCTGATGCGCCTGGACCAACCGGATCTCGCCCTGAGCGCTCACGCCAGGCGGCTTCAGAACAGCGGCCTGTTGCCGATGGCCGGCTTCGGTGAGTGCATGCAACGCGAGTTGATCGAGCCCTTGCCGGACCTGCTCCAGCGTTACCAACAACTCCTGGCGCTATGGCCCACGCCGCTGACCAGCGCCGTGCAGGTCAGTGTGCAGTCGCAAGGTGTGAGCGTCGAAGGGTGGCTCAGCGGCCTGCATCAGCGAGGCGACGGCGCGGTCCTCGCGATCACGGCGATACCCAACGGCATTGGCGCCTCCAAGACGCGTAAATGGCATCGCCTGATACGTCCGTGGGTCAACCATCTTGTGGCCTGTGCCAATGGCCTGTCGCTGACGACAGCGTTGGTGGCCAGTGATGACAGCTTGTTGCTGGCTCCTTTCGAGGCGCCTGTGGCGCAACGGCTGTTGGGCGACCTGTTGCAAGCCTGGCAGGCCGGTATGCGCCAGCCGCTGCCCATTGCAGTGAAGACGGCCTTTGCCTGGCTTGGCCAGAGCGAGGTGCCCAAGGCTGAAGCGGCTGCGCGAAAAGCCTATGAAGGCGACGGGCAGACCTCTGAAGGCGAGCGACGGGAAAGCCCAGCCCTGGCTCGCCAGTTCCCGGACTTCGATGCGCTGATGGCCGACGAAACCTTTCCCGATTGGTGCGACGCGCTTTACCGGCCATTGCTCCAGGCGCCATGGGTTTCATCGGCCGGCGAGCAGGTGCGTCCATGAGTCGGCAAACACCGCTGGCCCTGGCGTTTCCGCTACGTGGCAGCCAACTGATCGAAGCCAGCGCCGGTACCGGCAAGACCTTTACCATCTCGGCGCTGTACCTGCGCCTGGTGCTCGGGCACGGTGGCCCTGCCGGCGGGTTCGGCCGCGAGCTGCTTCCGCCGCAGATCCTGGTGGTGACCTTTACCGACGCCGCCACCAAGGAGTTGCGCGAACGGATCCGTACCCGTCTTGCCGAAGCGGCGCGTTTCTTTCGTGACGAAATTCCCGCCCCGGATGCATTGATCGCCGAACTGCGTGATGAGTTCGACACCGCGCAATGGCCGGCCTGCGCAAACCGTTTGGACATTGCCGCGCAGTGGATGGATGAAGCGGCCGTCTCCACCATCCATAGCTGGTGCCAGCGGATGTTGCGAGAGCATGCGTTCGACAGTGGCAGTCTATTTACCCAGACCCTGGAAACCGATCACAGCGAATTGCTCGGCGAGGTGCTGCGCGATTATTGGCGGTTGTTCTGCTACTCGATGCAGGGCGATGCATTGAATTGGGTGCGTAGCCACTGGGGAAGCCCGGCTGCGCTGCTGCCTCGTGTGCGAGGGTTGTTTTCCAGCGAACGGGATAACGGTGACGGGACCGAACCGGCCGAACTCATCGCCGCGTCCTTGCAGGAGCGCAGTGCCGCCTTGCTTGATCTCAAGGCGCCCTGGCGTCAATGGGCCGTGGAGTTGCTACAGATCTGCCAGCAGGGCGTCGCCAGCAAGAGCGTCGATGGGCGCAAGATGCAGGCGCGTTATTTCGAACCGTGGTTTCAGAAGATCACGGCCTGGGTCGAGGACGAAAGCCTCGAGCTGTTGGACATTGGCAGCGGCTTCACCCGGCTGACGCCCGAGGGGATGGCTGAAGCCTGGAAGGGCGAAGTGCCCAGCCACCCCGGACTGGATGCCATGGCCGGCCTCAAGGCCAGCCTGGACGCATTGCCCACACCCGATGCTGCCGTGCTGCAACATGCCGCGCAATGGGTCGGTGCGCGCTTCGAGTCCGAGAAGCGTCGTCGGGCGGAGATGGGCTTCGACGACATGCTGCTGCGTCTCGATGCAGCGTTGCAGGCCGACGGCGGTGAGCGCCTGGCGAGTCTGATTCGCGAGCAGTTTCCGGTGGCGCTGATCGATGAATTCCAGGACACGGATCCGGTTCAGTACCGGATCTTCGAGAGTATCTATCGCATCGAAGAGAACAATCCAGAAACCGGGCTGTTCCTGATCGGCGATCCGAAACAGGCGATCTATGCCTTTCGCGGGGCCGACATCTACACCTACCTGCGTGCTCGCGAGGCCACCGCTGGCCGATTGCACACGTTGGGCACGAACTTCCGCTCGAGTCATGCCATGGTGGGCGCGGTCAACCACATTTTCCTGAATGCCGAAGCTCGGCGGGAGGGCCGCGGGGCTTTTCTGTTTCGTGAGCGCTCGGGCGAGAACCCGGTGCCATTCCTGGCCGTCGAGTCCCAGGGCCGCAAGGAATCCTTGCAGATCGCCGGGCACACTGTCGCCGCCCTGAACGTCTGGCAGTTGCCTTCGGATCAACCGGTTTCCGGTGCGGTGTACCGGCAGCACATGGCGGCTGCCTGCGCCAGCCAGATCACCGCGTTGCTCAACGGCGGCCAGGCGGGGCGCGACGGCTTCAGGGGCGATGACGAGACCCTCCGCGGATTGCGCCCGGCGGACATCGCCATCCTGGTGCGCGACGGCAAGGAAGCACAGGCCGTGCGAGATCAGTTGTCCGCCCGGGGTGTGCGCAGTGTCTATCTGTCGGACAAGGACTCGGTCTTCGCTTCGCAGGAAGCACGGGACCTGCTGACCTGGCTCAAGGCCTGCGCCGAGCCGGATGTGGAGCGACCGCTGCGGGCAGCGCTGGCCAGCATCACGTTGAACCTGCCGTTGACCGAACTGGAGCGCCTCAATCAGGACGAGTTGGCCTGGGAAGCCCGGGTCATGCAATTCCGTGGCTATCGCACCGTCTGGCGTACCCAGGGCGTGCTGCCGATGTTGCGGCGCCTGCTGCATGATTTTGAGTTGCCCCAGGCGCTGATGGCGCGCAGCGATGGGGAGCGGGTGCTGACGAACCTGTTGCATCTGAGCGAGCTGTTGCAGCAGGCGGCTGGCGAACTGGATGGCGAACAGGCCCTGATCCGGCATTTATCCGAACACCTGGCGTTGTCCGGGCAGGCCGGAGAAGAACAGATCCTGCGGTTGGAAAGCGATGAGCAACTGGTCAAGGTGGTCACGATCCACAAGTCCAAGGGCCTCGAATATCCGTTGGTCTTCCTGCCTTTCATCTGCTCGACGAAACCGGTGGATGGCAGTCGATTGCCGTTGCATTACCACGACGAAGCCGGCAGGGCGCAGATCAGTCTCCAGCCCACGGCCGAATTGATTGCCAAGGCCGATGACGAGCGGTTGGCCGAGGACCTGCGGCTTCTCTACGTGGCGCTCACGCGGGCGCAACATGCCTGCTGGCTGGGCGTCGCCGATCTCAAGCGGGGCAGCAACAGCCGCTCGATCCTGCACCTCTCTGCGCTGGGCTATCTGTTGGGCGGTGGCAGCCCGCTGGCCGAATCGGTCGGGTTGAGGCGCTGGCTGGAGGACCTGCAACAAGGCAGCGATGCAGTCAGTTGCCAGGAAATGCCCCAGGCCACCGACGAGCGCTATCACCCGCCCCGCAACGAGGCGGTGTTGCTCGAACCCCTGGTGCCCGTGCGCAAAGCCAGCGAGCATTGGTGGATCGCCTCCTACAGCGCGTTGCGCATTGGCGAAGTGATGAGCGAAGGCAGCGATGCCGCGCCAGAAAATCCGCAGGCCCAGAAACTGTTCGACGATGAGCGTCTGGACCCGCAAGCCCCCAGAGAGGTCAACGCCGTGGGCGGCGATATCCACCGCTTTCCTCGGGGTCCCAACCCGGGCACTTTCCTTCATGGCCTGCTGGAGTGGGTGGCCGGAGAGGGCTTTTCTCCTGCGCCCGCGGTTATCGAGGATGCGGTGGCCCGACGCTGCAATCGCCGAGGCTGGAAGGGCTGGATCGCCACGCTGAGCGATTGGCTGCAGCACGTGGTCAAGACGCCTTTGCCTGTCGGCGATGGCCAGGCGCCGGTGGTGCTCGAACACCTGGCTCAGTTCCAGGTAGAGATGGAGTTCTGGTTCGCCAGCCATAAGGTCGACGTGCAAAAGCTCGACCAGTTGGTCTGCCGATTCACCCATGGCGGCGTCGCTCGTGTCGCGGCGGAGCCGGTGTTGCTCAACGGCATGTTCAAGGGCTTCATCGATTTGACGTTCGAGCACGGTGGTCGGTATTACGTGGCCGACTACAAGTCCAACTGGCTGGGTGTCGATGACACGGCCTACACCGCACAGGCCATGGAGCAATCGATCCTGGATAACCGCTATGACCTGCAATACGTGCTGTACCTGTTGGCCCTGCACCGACAGCTCAAGGCGCGGTTGCCCGACTATGACTATGACCGGCACGTCGGTGGCGCGCTGTACCTGTTCCTACGCGGGACCCGCTCGGCCAGCCGTGGCGTGTATTTCACCAGGCCGCCACGGGCCTTGATCGAACAGCTCGACCGCCTGTTCCAGGGCGCGCCCGAACCCAAGGCCGAGCCCGCGTGGGTACAGGGAGAATTGCTATGAGCCGTTCCTTTGCCGACCTGCTACCCACGCCGGCCGACGACGAGCGCCTGGTCGACCTGGCCCCTTTGAGCCGGGCAGATGACCTGCTTTTATTGTTGACGCGCTGGGTCGAGCGAGGTTGGTTGCGTGCCCTGGACAAGGCCTTCGTCGCGTTCCTCCATGAATTGGCGCCGGATGACGATCCGCTGGTCCTGCTCGCCGCGGCCCTCACCAGTCACCAATTGGGCCACGGGCACGTTTGCCTGGACCTGTTTGAAACCCTCAAGGAACCGGACTTCGCACTGTCGCTGCCTCCCGAGGGCGATGCGCAGGCCGGGGCCATGCTGCTGCCCTCGCAGATACTGCGCACACTGGACGGCGCCCATTGGTGCAAGGTGCTGGCGGCCAGCCGGCTGGTGGCGCTGGCGGTCGATGAGCATGAAGAAGCCCGGCAACGGCCGTTGGTGTTGTCCGGCAAACGGCTTTACCTGCGCCGCTACTGGGGCTACGAACGCCGTATCGACGAGGCATTGCGGCAACGGCTCGCTGAGCAGGAAGCCGCGCCCGACGACCTGCGCGAGCGTCTGGACGGGCTGTTTGGGCCAACCCATGCGGCGGGCCCGATCGATTGGCAGAAACTGGCCTGTGCCCTGGCGACCCGCGGTGCCTTCAGCATCGTGACGGGAGGGCCCGGCACGGGCAAGACCACCACTGTCGTGCGCTTGCTGGCCTTGTTGCAGGCACCGGCCGTCGAGGCGGGGAAGCCGCTGCGGATCCGCCTGGCCGCCCCGACCGGCAAGGCCGCGGCACGCCTGACCGAGTCCATCAGCCAGCAGGTCCGCACCCTGGACGTGGCTGACGCGGTACGCGAGCGCATTCCCTGCGATGTGACCACGGTCCACCGTTTGCTGGGCAGCCGTCCCGGCACCCGGCATTTCCGTCACCATGGCGGTAACCGGCTGCCGCTGGACCTGCTGGTGGTCGATGAAGCGTCCATGATCGACCTGGAGATGATGGCCAACTTGCTGGATGCGCTGCCGCCCCATGCGCGATTGGTGCTGTTGGGGGACAAGGATCAGTTGGCCTCGGTTGAAGCAGGGGCCGTGCTGGGGGATTTGTGCCGGGACGCCGAGGACGGCTGGTATAGCCCCCGGACCCGCGCCTGGCTTGAGTCGGTCAGCGGCGAAAACCTTGCGGCCAGCGACTTGCAGCAGGACCTGGACGGTTCTCATCCCCTGGCGCAGCAAGTGGTCATGCTCAGGCATTCACGGCGTTTCGGCGAAGGCAGCGGGATCGGCCAGATGGCTCGCCAGGTCAATCAGCAGCAGCCTGAAAAAGCTCGTCAGTCATTGGTGGGCGGCCAGTATGCCGACCTGTTTTCCCTGGCGTTGACGGGGGAGCACGATGGCAAGCTCGAGCGTCTGGCGCTCGAAGGCCATGCCGGCGGGCCACAGGGCTACCGGCACTACCTGAACGTGTTGCGCGAGCGTCGCCCGGTCCCGGATCGCCCGCTGGCGGACAGTTGCTGGGCCGATTGGGCCCGGGACGTCCTGTCGGCGTTCGACGCCTTCCAGTTGCTCTGCGCCGTGCGCAAGGGCCCATGGGGCGTTGACGGCTTGAACCAGCGGGTCACCGCCGCGTTGCTCAAGGCTCGCCTGATCGAGAGCGATCACCAGTGGTATGAAGGACGCCCGGTGTTGATGACCCGCAATGACTATGGCTTGGGGTTGATGAACGGTGATATCGGAATCGCCCTCAAATTGCCCGAGCGTGCCGGGCCCGATGCCGGCAAGCAGGTCTTGCGGGTGGCCTTCCTGCGCAACGACGGCGAGGGGGGCGTGCGCTTCGTGTTGCCCAGTCGCCTGAACGATGTGGAAACCGTCTACGCCATGACCGTACACAAGTCACAGGGCTCGGAGTTCACCCACACCGTGCTGATCCTCCCGGATGCGCTGAACCCGGTATTGACCAAGGAACTGGTGTACACCGCCATTACCCGGGCCAAGCAGTGGTTCAGCCTGATCGAACCGCGTGCGGGGGTATTCGAGGAGGCGGTGCGACGCAAGGTCAAGCGCTTGAGCGGTTTGATGCTGGAACTGGAGCGGGAGACGGACTGATCTGCTTTTAGTGCGTAAGGGCCCTGACGTTGTTTTGACGCTTTTCTGTCGCAAGTCACTGTAGAACGGCTTCTCGCTGGCTTTTTGGCACTGTGCTATCGTTCCGACATTTACTGTAACGGATAGAGACTTGCCATGGTTTTGGCTGTTCGGGAGGCAATGCGCTACGGAAGCTGGAGGCATTACGTGCTGGCCAGTCTCCTGTGCCTGTTGCCGCCTGTCGTGATGGCCGAGGAACAAATGTCGCCGAGCAAGGCCGAGCTGCGGGCCGAATCCGTGACGCAGGTGGTCCTGGGCATCCTCAGCTATGCCCGCTGGCCTGTGGAGCCCACGCAATTGGCGTTGTGCATCGTCGGGCCGACCCAGTACACAGACGACCTGATCAACGGCACTACCCAGGCCACCGGCCGGCCAGTGATTGTGCAGCGCTTGCTGGCCGACAGCCCTCGCATCGCCACCGATTGCAACGCCCTCTACATCGGTCGGCTGACCGACGATGAGCGCTCGCGGCTGTTCGCCTCGTTGATCGATAAACCCGTGCTGAGCATCAGTGAAGGCGGTGACCAATGCACGGTTGGTAGCCTGTTCTGCCTGAGGGTCGGCGATGATCAGGTCTCGTTCGAGGTCAATCTCGACTCGGTGGCGCGCAGCGGCGTGCGCATCCATCCGAGTGTCCTGCAGTTGTCCCGCCGCCGGCCGGCAAGCCCATGAGTCCGGCCCCGACACGCATCCGTCCGACCCTTGGCTCGGTCATCGGTCGCGGTCATTTGATCGTTGCGCTGGTGGCCGTGGCCATGGCCAGCGTCTCCTTGACCCTGCTTGGGGTGCTTGCGCTGCGGGTCTACGCCGATCACAACCTGCACCTGATCGCCCGCTCGATCAACTACACCGTGGAGGCGGCGGTGGTGTTCGATGACTCGGCCGCGGCCACCGAGGCGCTGGCGCTGATTGCGACCACCGAAGAAGTGGCCGAAGCCCAGGTCTTCAATGAGCACGGTCGCCTGCTGGCGCGCTGGCAACGACCGGACACCGGATTGTTGTCTGAACTGGAAATGCACATCGCCAAGGCGTTTCTTGAAAAACCCATCAGCCTGCCGATCGTCCACCAGGGGCAGAACATTGGCAGGATCCAATTGGCGGGGCACGGTGGCAGCCTGTTGCGTTTTTTGCTCAGCGGCCTGGCGGGAATTATCGTCTGTACAGCGGTGAGTGCCGGGGTGGCGCTGTACCTGGCGCGGCGCCAGTTGCGAGCGATCACCGGGCCCCTGCGCAGCCTCGCCGACGTGGCGCACGCGGCGCGTAGCGAGCGAGCCATGGACCGACGTGTGCCACCGGCCGCCATCGCCGAGCTGGACAACCTGGGCAACGACTTCAATGCGCTGCTCGACGAGCTTGAGTCCTGGCAGACCCATCTGCAAAGCGAGAACGAAACCCTGGCTCACCAGGCCAGCCACGACAGCCTGACCGGGTTGCCCAACCGGGCGTTCTTCGAAGGGCGGCTGATCCGCGCCTTGCGCAACGCCAGCAAACTCGACGAGCAGTTGGCGGTGCTGTACCTGGACAGCGACCGGTTCAAGGGCATCAATGACAACTTCGGCCACGCCGCCGGTGACGCGGTGCTGACGGCGGTGGCGACCCGCGTTCGGGCGCAACTGCGTGAGGATGACCTGGTGGCGCGCCTGGGCGGCGACGAATTCGCCGTGTTGCTGGCTCCCCTGCACGATGCCGAGGACGCCGAGCGAATTGCCGAAAAGATCATCGCCTGCATGGAACTGCCGATTCAATTACCCGGAGATGCGTCGGTCCTGACCTCCCTCAGTGTCGGCATTGCCGTTTACCCCGATCATGGCGCCACCCCCGGCGCACTGCTTCATGCCGCCGATGCGGCGATGTACCAGGCCAAACGCCTCGCCCGAGGTGGGCAACACATGGCGGGGGCGGAGCACCCTGTCACTGACTTTCAAACCAGGAGCTGATTCGTGCGTGTACTTTTTCAACTTCCCTTGCGGCGGTTCGCCGCGTTCGTGTTGATCGCTGTCCTGGCCCTGACCGGCTGCCAGACCGCACCGCAGAAAGGCTTGAGCGCGGCCCAGGTTGCCGTCCTCCAGCAACAGGGGTTCGAACTGACTGACGAAGGCTGGGCCTTTGGCCTGTCGGGCAAGGTGCTGTTCGGCAGCGACGTGGAAAAGCTCAACCCGGCCAGCACCGAAATCGTCGAGCGCATCGGCAAGGCACTGTTGGGCGCCGGTATTGCGCGGGTACGGGTGGATGGCCATACCGATGCATCGGGCTCGCAAGCCTACAACGAACAACTGTCGAAACGTCGGGCCAGCAGCGTCGGCACGGTGCTGGCAAGTGTCGGCATGCGCGAGGAAAACATCCAACTGCGCGGCCTCGGCAGCAGCAAGCCGGTCGCCTCCAACGACACGGCCAGCGGGCGCACCGAGAATCGTCGCGTCGCCATCGTGGTCATCGCCGATTAATCGGCGAACACCATCTCCCGGTTCTCGCCCATCAACAACGCCTGATTGCGCTCCGTCACCTCGCGGATGTAATCCCACAACAACGTGATCCGCTTGAGCTTGCGCAGGTCCTCGCGGCAGTACATCCAGAACTGCCGCGTGACGGTGATCTCGTCCGGCAGCACCGGCAAAAGGCGCGGGTCCTGGGCGGCGAGGAAGCACGGCAGGATCGCCAGCGACCGGCCTTGTTGCGCGGCCACGAACTGGGCGATCACGCTGGTGCTGCGCAGGTGGGCGTTGGCGCCGGGGAGTACGTTGGCCAGGTAGAGCAGTTCGGAGCTGAAGGCCAGGTCATCCACGTAGCTGATGAACGAATGCCTGCTCAAGTCGGCCGGGCGCTGGATGGGCGGGTGGTTGTCGAGGTAGGGCTGGGTGGCATAGAGCTGGAGCCGGTAGTCGCAGAGTTTGCAGCACACATACGGGCCGTGTTCCGGGCGTTCGAGGGCGATGACGATGTCGGCTTCGCGCTTGGAGAGGCTGATGAAGTGCGGCAGCGGCAGGATGTCCACCGAGATGGCCGGGTAGGCGTCGACAAAATGGCTCAGTTGCGGGGTGATGAAGAAACTGCCGAAACCTTCGGTGCAGCCCATGCGCACGTGGCCGGACAGCGCGACGCCAGAGCCGGACACCTGCTCGCACGCCATGTGCAGGGTGCTTTCGATCGATTCGGCGTAACCCAGCAGGCGCTGGCCTTCGGCGGTCAGGACAAAACCGTTGGTCCGGGATTTCTCGAACAGCAGCGTGCCTAAAGATGCCTCCAGCGAACTGATGCGTCGCGACACCGTGGTGTAGTCGACGGCCAGGCGCTTGGCCGCGGTGCTGGCCTTGCGGGTGCGGGCCACTTCGAGGAAAAACTTGAGGTCGTCCCAGTTCAGCGAGCCCAGGGAGGTGAGGTTTTTTTGCATGATGGACCGGTTTTTATGTGCGTTCTTATTAGAAGTTTGCACATCTATACTCCAAAAACCGTCTTATCACCAAGGTGTCTGTACGCCCTGGTTCCTGCTGAAGCAGCGCTCTCTATAAGAACAATCCCGGAGGCCAGCATGAATGTTTCCCTTACCCCCAGCGATACCACCCTGCAAACCGTCAAACTGCTGATCGATGGCGAGTGGGTTGAATCCCAGTCCAGCGAATGGCACGACATCGTCAACCCGGCCACCCAGCAGGTGCTGGCGAAAGTCCCCTTTGCCACGGCGGCGGAAGTCGATGCCGCCATCGCCGCTGCCCAGCACGCGTTCCAGACCTGGAAGCTGACGTCCATCGGGGCGCGGATGCGCATCATGCTCAAGCTCCAGGCGTTGATCCGCGAACACTCCAAGCGTATCGCCGCCGTGCTCAGCGCCGAGCAGGGCAAGACCATCGCTGACGCCGAGGGTGACATTTTCCGTGGCCTGGAAGTGGTCGAACACGCCTGCTCCATCGGCACCCTGCAAATGGGCGAGTTCGCCGAGAACGTCGCCGGTGGCGTCGACACCTACACCCTGCGCCAACCGATCGGGGTGTGCGCGGGCATTACGCCGTTCAACTTCCCGGCGATGATCCCGCTGTGGATGTTTCCGATGGCCATCGCCTGCGGCAACACCTTCGTGCTCAAGCCCTCGGAACAGGATCCGCTGTCGACCATGCTGTTGGTGGAGCTGGCGATCGAGGCCGGTGTGCCGGCGGGCGTGCTCAATGTGGTGCACGGCGGCAAGGACGTGGTGGATGCGCTCTGCACCCACCGGGACATCAAGGCGGTGTCCTTCGTCGGCTCGACTGCGGTCGGCACCCATGTGTATGACCTGGCGGGCCGCCATGGCAAGCGCGTGCAATCGATGATGGGCGCCAAGAACCACGCGGTGGTGCTGCCGGACGCCAACCGCGAGCAAACCCTCAATGCCCTGGTCGGCGCCGGTTTCGGCGCGGCGGGCCAGCGCTGCATGGCCACCTCGGTGGTGGTGATGGTGGGCGCGGCCAGGCAGTGGTTGCCGGAGTTGAAGGCACTGGCGCAAAAACTCAAGGTCAACGCCGGCAGTGAGCCGGGCACGGACGTGGGGCCGGTGATTTCCAAGCGGGCCAAGGCACGGATCCTCGAGTTGATCGAGAGCGGCGTGCAGCAAGGGGCGAAGCTGGAACTCGACGGCCGTGACATTCGCGTGCCGGGGTTCGAGCAGGGCAATTTCGTCGGGCCGACCCTGTTTTCCGGGGTGACCACCGACATGCGCATCTACACCGAGGAAATCTTCGGGCCGGTGCTGGTGGTGCTGGAAGTCGACACCCTCGACCAGGCGATTGCCCTGGTCAACGCCAACCCGTTTGGCAACGGCACGGGCCTGTTCACCCAGAGCGGCGCGGCGGCCCGCAGGTTTCAGAGTGAGATCGACGTCGGCCAGGTGGGGATCAACATCCCGATCCCAGTGCCGGTGCCGTTCTTCAGCTTCACCGGTTCGCGGGGTTCGAAACTCGGCGACCTCGGCCCGTACGGCAAACAAGTGGTGCAGTTCTACACTCAGACCAAGACCGTTACCGCGCGCTGGTTCGATGATGACAGCGTCAATGACGGCGTGAACACCACCATCAACCTGCGTTAAGGAGCCGGACATGAACATCGCATTTATCGGCCTTGGCAACATGGGCGCCCCGATGGCGCGCAACCTGCTCAAGGCCGGCCATTCGTTGAACCTGTTCGACCTGAACCAGACGGTATTGGCCGAGCTGGCGGCGTTGGGCGGCACGATCAGCGCCTCGCCGCGCGATGCGGCCCAAGGGGCTGGACTGGTGATCACCATGTTGCCGGCCGCGGCTCATGTGCGCAGTGTCTGGCTGGGTGAAGACGGCGTACTGGCCGGGATCGCCGCCGGCACGCCCGCGGTGGATTGCAGCACCATCGATCCGCAGACCGCCCGCGAGGTCGCCGCCGCTGCCGCCAAGCAGGGCGTGGCGATGGCCGACGCACCGGTCTCGGGTGGCACCGGTGGCGCGGCGGCCGGCACGCTGACGTTCATGGTGGGCGCGAGCGCCGAACTGTTCGCGACCCTGCAACCGGTGCTGGCGCAGATGGGCCGCAACATCGTGCATTGCGGCGACGTCGGCACGGGACAGATCGCCAAGATCTGCAACAACCTGCTGCTGGGGATTTCCATGGTCGGCGTCAGCGAGGCCATGGCCTTGGGCGACGCCTTGGGCATCGACACCCAGGTGCTGGCCGGCATCATCAACAGTTCGACGGGCCGTTGCTGGAGCTCGGACACTTACAACCCATGGCCGGGCGTGATCGAAACCGCGCCGGCGTCCCGGGGTTACACCGGTGGCTTTGGCGCCGACCTGATGCTCAAGGACCTGGGCCTGGCCACCGAGGCCGCGCGACAAGCCCATCAGCCGGTGGTGCTGGGGCGGTGGCGCAGCAGTTGTACCAGGCGATGAGCCAGCGCGGCGAAGGCGGCAAGGATTTTTCAGCGATCGTTAACAGCTATCGCAAGCCGCAGTAAACCTGCGGGGACAGGTTGCAGAAGGGCTTTTGTGGCGAGGGGATTTATCCCCGTTGGGTTGCACAGCAACCCCCCAAGCAACCCTGTTCAAGCTGACACACCGCACGCGGAGTTTGGGTTGCTTCGCAACCCAACGGGGATAAATCCCCTCGCCAAGGCCAATGCTGACTTCGTTTTGCGAGGGACCACGTCGGGTGGTCCCGCGCTTTTTTGCTTCAGGCAAAGACGAAGTATTTGCGCACGGTCTCGACCACTTCCCAGGTGCCTTTCATGCCGGGCTCGACCACAAAGATGTCGCCGGCACGCAGGTGGATCGGCGCCATGCCGTCAGGGGTGATGACGCAGTAGCCTTCCTGGAAATGGCAGTACTCCCACTTCACATAATCCACCCGCCATTTGCCGGGGGTGCAGATCCAGGTGCCCATGATCTTGCTGCCGTCTTCGCTGGTGTAGGCGTTGAGGTTGACGGTGTGCGGGTCGCCTTCGAGTTTTTCCCATTTGCAGGCGTCGAGTACGGGCAGCGGATGGGTGTCGCGCAGGACGGTGATGGGTGCGGTCATGTGAGCTCCGAAAGGGGCGGAAGAGAACCGGCACCCTAACGCGCGGCATGAATGCAAAGATGCCTGTGTTCGACACCGGGTTGTCCAGAACCGCGCTTCAACCAGCCAGATGCCGCGCCAGGGCCCTGGCATAGGCGGGCAAAGCGTCGAAGTCGCGGGCACACAGCAACAGCGCCCGGTGCGCCCAGGGCTCTTGCAGCGGGAGGCATTGATACGAAGGCTCGGGTGGGCGCCGGTCGATGGCCGCCTTCGGCACGATGGCAATGCCTGCACCATGGGCCACCATACGAATCATCCCGTCGAAACCATCGGCGCGAATGCGCACTTGCATGCGCGAGCCGATGTGCAGGGCCTGCTCTTCCAGGTGGATCGCCAGGGCGCTGGATGCGTTCAGGCCGACATAATCGTGGCTGAGGGTCTCGCTGAAACGCACGGCGCGACCGTCAGCCAGGGGGTGTCCGGTCGGTAGGATCAATACCAACGGATCGTCCCGAAAAGGCCAGGTCTGAAGGCCATCGGTGTCCACTGCGTCGGAAACGATCCCGAGGTCTGCCGCGCCTTGGCGCAGCGCATGGGTGATCCGTGAGCTGGGCAATTCCTGCAGGTCAATGTCGAGGTTGAGATGGGCCTGAAGAAAATCGGCCAACAGCTCGGGCAGGTATTCGGTCATGGCGCTGGTGTTGCACAGCAACCGCACCCGGCCTTTGACGCCCTTGGCGTATTCGGCCAGGTCCTGTTGCAGGCGTTCGGCCTGTTGCAGCAAGACTCGGGCATGCTGGGCCAGGGCTTTGCCTGCGGGTGTTGGCGTCACGCCGCGCCGGCCGCGTTCGAGCAGGTCGATGCCTAGGGACGCCTCCATGGCCCGGACGCGAGCACTGGCCGCCGCCAGCGACAAATGGCTACGAGCCGCACCGGCGGTGATGTTGCCGGTGTCGAGGGTGTTCAGGTAGAGGCGCAGGTCGGTGAGGTCGAAGTGCATGGAAGGGGTCCTGTCTCGAATTCTGCGGTGTTGGGTATGCCGCCTTCGCGGGCAAGCACGCTCCCACCGTTTGAAATGCGTTCCGCAGTGGGGAGCGGGCTTGCCCGCGAAGGCGCCAGTGGCACCCCACAAGGTTTTCAGCCTCTTGCGGGAAGAGAGGCTGCCTCAGTATATGGCAGATTTAAAACCTGTCCTCCAGGGCTCACCATGGCCCCATGAACACACTCATCGCTTTCTATCAGAACCTTGGTCCGGCCCTTTCTTTATTGGTCATGGTCACCTTCTTGCTGGCTGGCACCCTCAAGGGCGTCATCGGCCTCGGCTTGCCGACCCTTTCCATGGGCTTGCTCGGGCTGGCTATGGCGCCGACGCAGGCTGCGGCGCTGCTGGTCATTCCGGCGACCCTGACCAACGTCTGGCAACTGGCGTTTGGTGGGCACCTGCGAGCGTTGATCCGGCGATTGTGGCCGTTGCTCCTGGCGATAGGCCTGGGCACCGGGCTCGGTACGCTGTGGATCGGCATGACGGGCGGGGCGTGGGTCGTGCGTGCCTTGGGCGGAGCCTTGTTGCTGTATGCACTGGCCGGGCTGTTGCTGCCGACGCTGCGGGTGGGGGCTGGTGTCGAGCCGTGGCTCGGCCCGCTGTGCGGAATGATCACCGGCGTCATCACCAGCGCCACCGGGGTGTTCGTGATTCCGGCGGTGCCTTATCTGCAAGCCTTGGGCTTGGACAAGGATGAGCTGGTGCAGGCCCTGGGCCTGTCGTTCACGGTCTCGACCCTGGCCCTGGCCGCCGGCCTGTTCTGGCGCGACGCCCTGGGCGTGGGTGAGATGAGCGCTTCATTGCTGGCGTTGTTGCCGGCGCTGCTGGGCATGTGGCTGGGGCAATGGTTGCGCCAGCGGATCAACGCCGTGTTGTTCAAGCGTGTGTTCTTCGTGGGCCTCGGGGTGCTCGGCGGCCATCTGCTGATCAGCGGCTAGCCGAGGATGGGCTGAGCATGTCGATGCGACGGATCTCGAAGTCGCGCTCCAGGTAATCCATGCGCTGCGCGAAGAATTGCTGCATGTGCGGCAGGTTCGAGTGCACGTCCAGGTGTGCCTGGGAGGCCCACACCTCGTAGAAGATAAACAGCGTGGGGTCCTGCTGGTCCCGCAGCATGTGGTATTCGATGCAGCCGGGTTCGGCGCGGCTCGGTTCGACATAGGCGCGAAACAGTGCTTCGAAGGCGTCGGCTTTTTCCGGGCGGGTCTTGGCGTGAAGGATGAAAGCGTGTTGCTCGCTCATCGCGTGGCTCCTGGAATGAATTTCGGTGCAGGAGTCTAAGGCAACAATCTGTGGTTGATTCGTGCGTTTGCGTCAAATCAGTTTTGCCGGTGCGGGGCTTATTCCGCGCGAGGTGCCTCGGTAGTCTGCCGCCATCATTTTCAACCTTCTCCTTCGGCAGCCTTCGAGGCGGTGCCGTGGAAACCGAATGAGGCGCTCCATGAAAAAAGTCCTGTTGCTCAACGGCGGCAAACAATTCGCCCACTCCGATGGTCGCTACAACGCCACCCTTCACGACACGGCGCTCAGCGTGCTGGACCGTGGCGGCCTGGATGTGAAGACCACGTTCATCGACGGCGGCTACGACATCCAGGAAGAGGTGGCCAAGTTCCTCTGGGCCGACGTGATCATCTACCAGATGCCCGGCTGGTGGATGGGCGCGCCGTGGACCGTGAAAAAATACATCGACGAAGTCTTCACCGAGGGCCATGGCAGCCTCTATGCCAGCGACGGTCGCACCCGCTCCGATGCTTCGCAGAAATACGGCAGCGGTGGCCTGATACAAGGCAAACAATACCTGTTGTCCCTGACCTGGAACGCCCCGCAACAGGCCTTCGACGACCCCACCGACTTCTTCGAGGCCAAAGGTGTGGACGCGGTGTATTTCCCCTTCCACAAGGCCAATCAGTTCCTCGGCATGACCGCGCTGCCGACGTTCCTGTGCGTGGACGTGATGAAGCGCCCGAACATCGAGGCGGATGTGGCGCGGTATGAGCAGCATCTGGTTGAGGTGTTCGGTCTGAAGGCTTGACCTTCCTTTCCCTACGCATCCCGTTACTATCCTGTGGCAATGGATTTGCCTGTGGCGAGGGGATAAATCCCCTCGCCACGGATAAATCCTTGCCACAACAGCTCAGTCGACAGGGGGATACGTGAAAGCCAGATCCGACGAACTGCAGATCTTCGTCTGCGTCATCGAATGCGGATCGATTTCCGCCGCTGCCGAGCAGGTCGGGCAAACGCCGTCGGCGGTCAGCCGCACGTTGTCGCGCCTGGAAGCCAAGCTCGAGACCACGCTGATCAACCGCACCACGCGGCGCATGGACCTGACGGAGGAGGGCAAGTATTTCTTCGAGCAGGCCAAGGGCATCCTCGACCAGATGGATGAACTGGAAGAGCGTCTGTCGTCGCGCCAGAAAAACCCCGCCGGGCGCTTGCGGATCAACGCCGCGTCGCCGTTCATGCTCCACGCCATCGTCCCTCACATCGAAGAGTTCCGCAGCCTTTACCCGGACATCCAGCTTGAACTCAACAGCAATGACCTGATCATCGATTTGCTGGAGCAAAGCACTGACGTCGCCATTCGCATCGGCACCCTCACCGATTCGACGCTGCACGCCCGCTCGTTGGGTTGCAGCCCGCTGCACATCCTGGCGAGCCCGGCTTACCTGAAGCGATACGGCACCCCCGCCAGCGTCGCCGAACTGGTGGAGCATGCGTTGCTGGGGTTTGCCCAGAACGAAGGGCTCAACCAGTGGCCGTTGCGCCATGTGCACGGCGACCGCTGGCCGATCCAGCCGCTCATCAGCGCTTCCAGTGGCGAGACGGTGCGGCACCTGGCGCTGGAAGGCCAGGGCATTGCCTGCCTGTCGGACTTCATGACCCGTGACGACATCCGTACCGGCCGGTTGAAGGTGCTGCTGGCGGAGGCCAACAGCGGCTACCGCCAGCCGATTCATGCGGTGTACTACCGCAACTCCCAACTGGCGTTGCGGATCCAGTGCTTTCTCGATTTCATCCAAGGCAAACTCGTCGACTACGCCTCGCGGGAATTCAAGGGCGATTCGTGACTCCAGGACAAGAGTGATTTGGGCAAGGCGGTCTGTTTCCCCCGGCAGCCGTCCTCGATACTCGTCCCATCACTTATCTGGCCAAGGAGTTTGACCATGAACGTATTCATCACCGGCGCCGCCGGTTTCATCGGCGGTTCCATCGCCACCGGTTTGGTTCGCGCCGGGCATCGAGTCACCGGGTTGGTGCGTAACGCCGAGCAGGCGAGCGAACTGACTGCGCTGGGCATCGAGCCGGTGATCGGCACCCTTGACGACAGCGCGCTGCTGGCCGAGCAGGCCCGTGCCGCCGACGCGGTGATCAACGCCGCCAGCAGTGACCACCGCGGGGCGGTCGAAGCCTTGATCGACGGGCTCAAGGGCTCGAACAAGGTGCTGCTGCACACCAGCGGTTCGAGCATTGTCGGCGACGCTTCGGGCGGGCATCACAGCGATGAGATCTACCAGGAAAACCACTTGCCGCAGCCCACTGCCGACAAGGCCGCGCGTGTCGCGATCGATACGCTGGTGCTGGACGCCGCCAGCCAGGGCGTGAATTCGGCGGTGATCTGCAACACCCTGATCTACGGCCACAGCCTGGGCGTCAAGCGCGACAGCGTGCAATTGCCACGCTTGCTCAAGCAAGCGCGCAAGAGCGGGGTGGTGCGGCATGTCGGGCCGGGGCAGAACATCTGGTCCAACGTGCACATCGAAGACGTGGTCCAGTTGTACACACTGGCCCTGAGCCGCAATGTGCCGGGCACGTTTTACTTCGTCGAAAGCGGCGAGGCCTCGTTCATCGACATGACCACCGCCATGGCCCAGGCCCTTGGCCTCGGGCAGCCACAGGACTGGCCATTGGCCGAGGCCGAGGCCGAATGGGGCTACGAAATGGCCAACTACGGCCTGGGCTCCAACAGCCGCGTGCGTGGCCGCAATGCTCGTGAACTGCTGGGCTGGGTTCCGAAGCGGACGTCGGTGGTGGAGTGGATACGCAACGAGATGGTGTGAACGATCCCCTGCTTGTGGGAGCGAGCTTGCTCGCGAAGCGGTGTGCCGGTCGACATCGAGGTTGGCTGGGGCGGCGGCTTCGCGAGCAAGCTCGCTCCCACAAGGGGTTGTGGGAGGCTGGACGCTCAGTCGTGATGCGCATCCGCGCGCTTGAGCATCTGCTTGCATCGCTCGGAGAGGTGGAACACCCGCAGGTGCTTGCCGGCCTTGCTGTAGCGCTCGCGCAGGGTCATGAGCGCGGCGATGGCCGAGTAGTCGACGAAGCGCAGGTGGCGGCAGTCCAGGGTGACCTGGGCCGGGTCGTTGGCCGGGTCGAACTGGTTGAGGAACGGTGTGGTCGAGGCGAAGAACAAGGTGCCGTGCAGGCGATAGAGTTTGCTGCCGTCGGCTTCCAGGTGCGTGTCGGCGTACAACTCCCGCGCCTGCTGCCAGGCAAAGTTCAGCGCGGCGATGATGATGCCGCAGAGCACGGCGACGGCCAGGTCGGTGAACACGGTGATGAGGGTCACCGCGATGATCACCAGCACGTCGTTGACCGGCACCTTGTTGAGCACCCGCAGCGAGGCCCAGGCAAACGTCTGCTGCGACACCACGAACATCACGCCCACCAGCGCGGCGAGCGGGATGCGCTCGATCAGCGGTGACAGGAACAACACGAACAGCAACACCATCACCCCGGCCACCACGCCCGACAGCCGCCCGCGTCCGCCGGAGCTGAGGTTGATCACCGTCTGGCCGATCATCGCGCAACCGCCCATGCCGCCGAACAGGCCCGAGACGATGTTCGAGGCGCCCAGGGCCACGCATTCACGGTCCGGGTAACCGCGACTCTCGGTGATTTCGTCGGTCAGGTTCAGTGTCAGCAGGGTTTCCAGCAGGCCCACCATGGCCATGATCACGGCGTAGGGGGCGATGATCTGCAGGGTTTGAAGGTTCCAGGGAATGTCCGGCCAGGTGAGGGCCGGCAAGCCGCCGGCGATGTGGGCCATGTCGCCCAGGGTGCGGGTGGGCAGGCCGAGCAGGTAGACCGCCAGGCCGACACCCAGGATCGCCACCAGGGCCGGTGGTACGCTGCGGGTCAGGCGCGGCAACAGGTAGACGATGGCCATGGTCAGTGCCACCAGGCCCGCCATCAGGTACAGCGCTGTGCCGCTCAGCCAGGTGCCGCCGCTCTTGAAATGTTCCAGCTGGGCCAGTGCGATCACGATCGCCAGGCCGTTGACGAAACCGAGCATCACCGGGTGCGGCACCATGCGCACCAGCTTGCCCAGCCGCAACAGCCCGAACGCCATCATGATCACCCCGCCCAATAGCACGGTGGCCAGCAGGTACTGCACGCCGTGCTGCACCACCAGCGCGACAATCACCACCGCCATCGACCCCGCCGCGCCGGACACCATGCCCGGACGCCCGCCGAACAGGGCGGTGAGGGTGCAGAGGATGAACGCGCCGTAGAGCCCCATCAGTGGATTGAGGTGGGCGACCAGGGCGAAGGCGATGCATTCGGGAAGCAAGGCGAAAGACGTGGTGAGGCCGGCGAGGACGTCGGCGCGAAGGCGTGCTGGTTTCATGATTTACCTGACAGGGCACCGATTGAGGCTCGGCGGCCGGGGGACGTGGTGCAAAAACAGGGGCGGATGGTACGCAATTGCCGGGCGCAAGAACAGTGAACCTGAGGGCGCCGGCGCTGCTTGCACAGGAATGAAAGTTTCACAGCGGATTTTCATCAGGCCTGCCGGGCGATGTCCCTGGGCGACACTTCTTGTCTGTGCACGAAAATGACTTTCAGAATGTTTGAAGAATGCTCCTTGAAATGATTTATGAGTTTCACAACTCGACGTGACCCTGTTCAAGGAGTACCGCATGGCCCCTGCTTTCGGATACTGGCTGCTGGTCTACGCGGCCATCGCCATCATTGCGCTGATCGTGCTGATCGCCCGTTACCGGCTCAATCCGTTCATCGTGATCACGCTGGTGTCCATCGGCCTGGCGTTGATGGCGGGGATGCCGCCGTCGGGCGTGGTGGGGGCCTATGAGGCCGGAGTCGGCAAGACGCTGGGGCACATTGCGCTGGTGGTGGCCCTGGGCACGATGCTCGGCAAAATGATGGCCGAGTCCGGCGGGGCGGAGCGGCTGGCGCAGACGCTGATCGAACGCTTCGGCGAGCGCAACGCCCATTGGGCGATGGTGTGCATCGCCTTCCTGGTGGGGCTGCCGTTGTTCTTCGAAGTCGGTTTCGTGCTGCTGGTGCCCATTGCCTTCACCATCGCCCGGCGCGTGGGGGTGTCGATCCTGATGGTGGGGTTGCCGATGGTCGCCGGGCTCTCGGTGGTCCATGCCCTGGTGCCGCCGCATCCGGCGGCGATGCTGGCGGTGCAGGCGTTCCAGGCCTCCGTGGGACAGACCCTGTTGTATGCGATCCTGATTGGCATCCCCACCGCGATCATCGCCGGGCCGCTTTATGCGAAATTCATCGTGCCGCGGATCCCGCTGCCGGCGGAAAATCCGCTGGAACGGCAGTTTCTCGACCGCGAACCCCGCGCCCGGTTGCCGGGGTTCGGCATCACCCTGGGGACGATCCTGCTGCCGGTGTTCCTGATGCTGATCGGCGGTTGGGCCAACCTGATTTCCACGCCGGGCAGCGGTTTCAACCAGTTCCTGCTGTTCATTGGCAACTCGGTGATTGCCTTGCTGCTGGCGACCCTCCTCAGTTTCTGGACCCTCGGCCTGGCCCAGGGCTTCAACCGCGAATCGATCCTCAAGTTCACCAACGAATGCCTGGCACCGACGGCGAGCATCACCTTGCTGGTGGGCGCCGGCGGCGGCTTGAACCGGATTCTGGTGGACGCCGGGGTCACCCAGCAGATCGTCGGCCTGGCCCAGGCATTCCAGTTGTCGCCACTGGTCATGGGCTGGCTGTTCGCGGCCTTGATGCGCGTCGCCACGGGGTCGGCCACGGTGGCGATGACCACGGCTTCGGGTATCGTCGCGCCCGTGGCGATCAGCCTCGGATACCCGCACCCCGAGCTGCTGGTGCTGGCCACCGGGGCCGGGTCGGTTATCTTTTCCCACGTGAATGACGGCGGCTTCTGGCTGATCAAGGAATACTTCAATATGACCGTTGCCCAGACCTTCAAGACCTGGACGGTGCTCGAAACCCTGATTTCCCTGGTCGCCTTCGGCCTGACCCTCGGGCTTGCGCGTTTGCTCTGAGCGTTACGCACCCACACAGGAGCCCCCATGGACATCCTCTACCAGATCCGCGCTCGCCAGGATTCCTTCAGTGCCGGCGAAGGCCGAATCGCCCGGCTGATGCTCGACGACGTCGGCTTTGCCGCCTCCGCCAGCCTGGACGAACTGGCCCAGCGCGCCGACGTCAGCAGCGCCACGCTGTCACGGTTTGCCCGTAGCGTCGGTTGTCGCGACCTGCGGGACCTGCGCCTGCAACTGGCCCAGGCCAGCGGTGTCGGCAGTCGGTTTCTCGACCCGACGGGCGCGCCCGAGCAATCGGCGTTTTATGGACAGATTGTCGGTGACATCGAGTCCACGTTGCGCCAGCACCTGTCGGCATTCGAAGAAACACGATTCGCTGATGCCGTGCGGATGCTGGGCAAGGCGCGGATGATCCATGCGTTCGGGCTCGGCG
The DNA here is from genome assembly GCF_018325965.1 of Pseudomonas sp. Cab53. Lineage (NCBI taxonomy): Bacteria > Pseudomonadati > Pseudomonadota > Gammaproteobacteria > Pseudomonadales > Pseudomonadaceae > Pseudomonas > Pseudomonas sp. Cab53. The sequence goes on from NZ_AP021902.1 coordinate 806,025, forward strand.
GCTGGTCGGCGCTGTGTTGCGAAGAGTTGCAGGTGCGCCTGGTGCGTTTCGGCTACCCGATTGCCGCGTGCCGCGATCCGGTGATGATGCGCATCACCGCCACCTCGCTCAGCGAAGCCCATCTGGTCATCGCCTGTTCGCTCACCGGCATCACCCCGGAGCTGCTCGATGCCGTTGAACTGGCCCGCGGCTATGGCGCGCCGATCCTGGCCATTACCCGAGCCGACTCGCCGCTGGCCCAACTGGCCGATGGGGTGCTGCCCCTGCAAGGCGCCGAAACCTCGTTCATCTACAAACCCACGGCAGCGCGCTACGGCATGCTGCTGGCCATCGACGTGCTCGCCACCGAGCTTGCCCTGGCCCACCCCGAAGACAATCAAGAGCGCCTGCGGCGGGTCAAACTCGCGCTGGACGACTACCGTGGCGGCGACGACGACCTGCCGCTGGGAGACTGACATGCTGTACGACACGCTTATCCGCAACGCGCACGTCATCGATGGCCGCGACACCCCCGGCTACGACGCCGATGTTGCGATTCGAGCCGGGCGCATCGAGCGCATCGGTGACGTGGGCGCGGCGCGGGCGGTGGTCGACATCGACGCCGCTGGCCGCGTGCTGGCGCCGGGGTTCATCGACGTGCACACCCATGACGACACGGTGGTGATCCGCCAACCGCAGATGCTGCCCAAGCTCAGCCAGGGCGTGACCACGGTGATCGTCGGCAACTGCGGCATCAGCGCCTCGCCGGTGAGCCTGCGGGGCGATCCGCCCGACCCGATGAACCTGCTCGGCCCGGCCTCGGCGTTTACCTACCCGCGCTTCAGCGATTATCGCGACGCCGTGGAAGCGGCTGCACCGGCGGTCAACGTTGCCGCGTTGGTGGGCCACACGGCGTTGCGCAACAATCACATGGACGATCTGCTGCGCACCGCCAGCGCGCCGCAAATCGCCGCCATGCGCCGGCAACTGCGCGAAAGCCTGGAGAACGGCGCGCTGGGGTTGTCCACCGGACTGGCCTACGCCAACGCGTTTTGCGCGTCCACCGACGAAGTCATGCAACTGACCGAAGAGCTGCAGGCCTTCGGTGCGGTCTACACCACTCACCTGCGCAGCGAATTCGAGCCCGTGCTCGAGGCCATGGCCGAAGCGTTCCAGATCGGTCGTCATGCGCAGAGTCCAGTGATCATTTCCCACCTCAAATGCGCTGGCGCCGGTAATTGGGGGCGCAGTCCACAGGTGCTCGCGGCGCTGGAAAATGCCGCGCGACACCATCCCGTCGGCTGTGACTGCTACCCCTATGCGGCGAGTTCTTCAACGCTGGATCTCAAGCAAGTGACTGACGCCCATCGCATCACCATCACCTGGTCGACGCCGCATCCGTCGATGGGCGGCCGCGACCTGACCGATATTGCCGGCGAGTGGGGCGTGTCGCTGCTGGACGCGGCGCAACGCCTGCAACCGGCGGGTGCGGTGTACTACGGCATGGATGAAGGTGATGTAAGACGAATCCTCGCCCACCCGCTGTCCATGGTCGGTTCCGACGGATTGCCCGAAGACCCGTTTCCCCACCCGCGCCTGTGGGGCGCTTTCCCACGGGTGCTGGGACATTTCAGTCGTGACGTCGGGCTTTTTCCGCTGCATACCGCCGTGCATAAAATGACCGGCCTTTCTGCGGCGCGCTTCGGCTTGGAAGGGCGCGGGGACATCCGTGAAGGGCATTGGGCTGATCTGGTGCTGTTCAATCCACAGACCATTCGTGATGTCGCCGATTTCATCGAACCGCAACGGGCTGCCGAAGGCATTGATGGCGTGTGGGTCAATGGCGTCCTGAGTTATGACGAAGGCCAGGCGAATGGGCGCCGGGGAGGACGGTTCCTGGCGCGGGGAAGTCTCGCGGGGTGATGAGTCAGTGTGGCGAGGGCGCTTGCTCCCGCTGGGGTGCGAAGCAGCCCCTGTGTTGACATCATCACACGGCAGGGGACGCTGGCGCGTCCAGCGGGAGCAAGCTCCCTCGCCACGGGTTCGTTGGAGCCTTCAAATGTGCAGTGTTATCCAGGGTAGGTGGCACTTCGACATTAAAGAACCCCGCGCCAAGGCCGAAGCACTGGGTTCAACCCAGCTAGACTGGGTCCTTTCAGCCAGGGAGCAAACCCATGAGCTTCGGTAAAACCACTCCGATCCTGCGGATCTTCGATGAAGCCAAGGCGATGGAGTTCTACGTCGACTTCCTGGGCTTTACCGTCGACTGGCAACACCGCTTTGGCGACAACTTCCCGCTCTACCTGCAAGTGTCCCGTGGCGAGTGCGTGTTGCACCTGTCCGAGCACCATGGCGATTGCACGCCGGGCTCGGCGCTGCGCATCGAGACGGATGAACTGCAAGCGTTCCAGCAGCAATTGCGGGCCACGCAGTACCGTTACGCTCACCCAGAGATCCAGGCGATGCCTTGGGGGACCCAGGAACTGACCGTCACCGACCCGTTCGGGAACCGGTTGGTGTTTACCGACGCGATCAGTGCCTGAGTCCTGAACTGCCAAGGCGCTAAGGTCGTGTGATTGCCTGGACGTGATCGTTGTACATCTCATAGCTCCTGGGGTGGCGCTGCGTGGGAATATGGACGTTTTCGGGAATGATCCCGCTGCAGTTGAAGCAGGCAATGAACGGTTCCGGTTGAGCCACGCCGGTGATTTTTTCGGTGAACAGGTACGTGTCCGAAAGCACTCGCTCGGCCTGGCCCGGATAGAGCGCGACGACATCGTTCAGTACCCGGACTTCCCCATGCGCCCCCGGCCCCCCGGCGCGCACGGGGATGATGCCGTTGCAGCGCTCGATATGCGTGGCGATGAGGTTCTGGGTGTTGGGCTGGAGCTCCGACAGGGCATCGACCGTCCTGCTCAGCGTGGGCTCGCGCTTGAGTAACTCGGGATCCACTTCGAGTCTGTGGATCGGGTCGTTCTTGGTGGCGCGGTAGCGTTCGGCCAGGTCGCTCAGGTACTCGCTGGTATTGCCGATCCTGTAGCTGCCGAAGTTCAGGTAGAAACTGTCGCTTTTAGCGCTGCCTTCGTAGTGGGCGTCCACGCCGCGATAACCCGTCGGGCCGGATTTGGGGCCGGAGAGATTGTGGTACTCGTAGAGCGCCACCGGCTTACTGTCCAGGGTATCGCCGGTCACGCCAAACGAGTGAACCACCAGGTCCTTGCGCTTTGTCTTGCTCAAGCCTGGGGTCGGACGCAGGGCCAGGTTGAGCGCGGCGTTTTCTCGGTCGTCACCGGCCATTCGCCTGGGCGGCAGGGCCGAGGGAGGCTGCATCATCGCCAGGGACCGGGCGTGCCCATCAGCCTCCACCCCTTTGACGACGTCATCCTTCAGCCATCCCTGATGGTCGACGAACCTGAGCGGATTGTTGGCCACCATGGCGTACAGGTTCAATCCGTCGACCGCCCCCGCCGGGTCGGGGCTGATCCAGCGTTGCAACCAGGGCGCGTAGTAGCGTTGGCCGTAGTAATACAGGCCGCTGGCGTCGCGCTCCTTGCCGCAATAGCGAAGGGTGCGATAGCTGACTTCCAGCGCCGAGCGCGAGGCCAACCAGGCGGTCCCTCCGTAGGGCAGGTAGCCTTCCTGGCTGATCAACCCGCCTTGGGCGTCGAGCTCCAGTGAGCAGGAGCTCAGGTGGTCGCCAAGGCCGTAGCGCATTGGGTTGGCGGCGATGCCGGAGGGTCGGCCTGCGGTCCAGTGCAGGTAACGCACGCTGAAGCGGCCGGCTTGCAGGCTGATCATTTCCAGCCGTTCATTGGGACGGGTGTGGATTTCCAGGCCCGGCAGGTAGCGCACCTCCCGGGTATGGATGATGGCCTCGGTGTGGACCGTGCGGACCTTGCGCACCCGTTGGCCGCCGTTGTCGTAGAGATAGCGCTCAACGTCGTCGGGCGCGTCTGCACGCTGGACCAGCACCACGCTGTCGAGTTGATTGCGGTTGTTCCAGGCCAGCGCCTGCCCGGGCAGCAGCGCCTGCTGGTTGCCGTTGGCATCGAAGGCCATCGTGACGTCGGGCGCCGACTGGCCGGTGTTCCAGCTCAGCAGGCGGTTGCTGGTGGGGCTGACGTTGAACGTCCGGGTGTAGTGGTTGCGCTCGCGAACATGGCGCAGTTCGGTCAGGTTGCCGCCGGTGTCGTAGGTGTAGTGCTCGGTGTAATTGAACAACTGACCGGCATCGATCGGAATGTTGAGGAGGGTCGGGGCCAGGCCTGCGGTTTCACGCCCTGTCGCACGGATCAATTGATACAGGCTGTCGTAGGTGAAGGTGCGCGTGGCTTCGACCCGCTGGTTACTGCCGTACTGCACCGGCTGGGCCTTGTCTTCGATGCGCAACACGTTCCCCACCGGGTCGTAGGTGTAATGCAGGTCCTGCAAGGTTCGGGTGGACAGCGATGCGCTGAGGGCGGTCAGTCGCCCGGTGGCCGGGTCGAACACAGCGCGGCTGGTGACACCGTTGCCGGCGGCCTGGGATTCGAGCTGGCCGGAGGCGTTGTAGGTGAGTTGGCTTGCGACGGTTGTTTCGACGGTGGCGTCCCGGGGCTTCAGGCTCACGGCACTGAGCTGGCCCGCGCGATCGAACGTGTACCGCTGTTGGTGCCGGGCCGCATCGGTTTGTTCGATGACCTGCCCGAGTGCGTCGTAGCGCCAATGTGTGGTGTGGCCGTCGCCCTGTTCCAGCAGCAGGTCTCGGTCTTTTTCGTTCCCTGGCCAGTCAGGGGGCGCGGTGTCGGCTGACAGGTGCCGGGTCTGACTCAGCGGGTTGGCGCAAAGCGCGTAGGCATGGGTGAGCAGGGTGCCGGCGCTGTCATCCTGACGGACCAGGGCACCACACAGGTTACGGGCGGCAGACGCTGGCGAACTGTCGCCGTAGCGCAGGCATTCGACTGTGCGTGGCGCCTGCCCTGGCGTTTGCTCGCGACGCATGACCGGCCGCCGTTGATCGTCGAAGGTGGTTTGCTCCTGGTTTCCCCGTTGGTCCCAACGGCGCAGCACCTGCCCGGCGTCGCCCGGCAGGCTCAGGCGCCATCCGGCGTCGACACTGCTCACCCGCAGTGGCTTGCCCGACAAGCTGTAGACGGTGTGCAGGTTGGCTTCGGGGGCGTTGGCGAACAGCCGGGCGTCCCACTGCGCCACCTGCCGCCCCGCCGCGTCGTAGTGATGCCGGATGATGCGCGCCTGGCTTGGCTCGTCTGCCTCGCGTCGGTGGTAAGCCACCTGCCGCACGGGCAGGCCACGGTTGTCGATGACGTTGATCGTGGGCGTCTTGTGGTGAAGGCGAGCGCTCATGCAGCACCCCCGCGGGTCGACATGACCTCCTGCAAGGTGTCGTTCTCGTCTTCGTCCACGCTGTACCAGGGGTGGCGCGTGTGGCGGCGCAAATAGCAAAGGTCATCCTGCCGGGCGAGCCACGTGTGGGTCAGGCGTCCGAGGGGGTCGTGGACATGCTGGTCGAAATGACCGCACTGGCGCAGGGGCGCGTCGTTGATGTGGCGATGATGATCGGCAAAGTAAGGCCGATAGACCCGCACCACCCACCCCTTGCCGTTGTATTCCACCCGTTCGCTGACACGCCAGCGCACCGCGGCGATCTGCGCCTTGGGCTTTCCATCTGCCAGGGTCAGTTCGCCTTTGGCGTCGACGACACAGGCCATGCCCGACTCGACCCGTTGTTTGTTTTGCAACGTTCGACCGAAGCCATCGAAATGGGTGATGGCAATGCGGATCTGTTGCTGCGGGTCATCGGGGTAGCGGTCGGCGACCAGGGTCGCGACATGCACGGGCTCTCGGCTCGAGGCCTCGAGTTCGTCTTTGAGCTTCAGGTCGTCGCCGGACAATGCTCGGCCAGACGACAACCGGGTTCGGGCTGACGCGCAGAGATGCCCGTCGGCAAGCAGGTCCCCTCTTGCTACGCAACGCGCCAGCCAGTCGGTGTCGGCCAATGCGGCCGTCGATACCCGCCCCATCCAGCTGAAGGGCGCGTAATAGTGGGCCGTGGCGGCGCCCTGCACGGCTTCCCTTTCCCGGCGGACGGCCTGCGCCGCAGGCTCGAACGAAGGGCGCTTGAACTGGGCGAGGGGCTTGAAGCCCGCGGGCGTGCCGTCTTCATCGCCATGAAAAGAGCTGGCCAGGACCTGACCGAACCCATCGAACAAGCCTTCTTGGACGTTGCCGTTGGGGTCGGTGATGCGCACCGGTTGCAGCGAGCGGTAGTCGTGGACAGCCTGGGTGGTGCAGCCATCGGGCAGCGTGAAGGCGATGACCCGGCAGGCATACGGGTCGTAGCTGATCTGGGTCACGCCCTGGCTTTGGCTCGGCTGTACAGCGTTGACCTTGTAGAAACCTTCCAGCGGCGCGTAGCTCGCGAAGTCGCTCTTGACTGACCAGAGCCTTGCGGAGGGAGCGGAGGGCAGGAAGTCGGTCATGTGGTGATAGCCGATTTGCTCCAGCAGTTTTCCTTGAGGGCGGGCGTCTTGTGGCAGCGACTGGAAGGCTTCCAGGGCCTTTTCATCCAGCTCGGCGTGCTCCAGGTGATCGACCAGGGCCTGCAGGTCGGCGACGCCGTCGGGCCAGATGGCTCCGTTCGACGCCTGTTTATAGCGCTGCACGGACAGGCCGGTGAGCACGCCTTGGGTGTTCCAAGTGGTGGCTGTCACACGGTCATCGAGTGTTTCGAACGTGATGTCCCGTGGGGCCAGCCCTTCGTCTACAGGGGCCTTGGGGCGCTGCAACGTCTGGGTACGCTGGCGATAAGGCAGGCCGAGTCGCCATTGCTGGGCTGTTTGCAGGTGGATGAACTCGGCGCGGGTTTCGTTCAGGTGGTAGCGCTGCTGCGCCGGGTCGTGAGCGTCGCGCCACCACTGCTGTTGGTCGGCGTCGTTGAATGGCGGGGTGTCGCTGGCGGTTGTTCGTCGGGCGTAATGGACATCCACGCTGCGGGTCTGCGCACCGTACAGGTCGTGTTGCAGATTCAGGGTGTGCCGGCATTGCGGGTCATCGACAAAGCCGTCGTATTGATACGTGATCGACTCCAGCAGCAGCGGCAGCATCCGGGCCTGGCGGCGATGGTTGTCGGGGGCTTGTAGCAGGCGCAGCCCATAACGGTGCTCCTGGACCGTATAGAGGCGGGTGGCGTTGCGGCGTTCATCGAGGCCGAAGACCTCGCTGCGCAGCACTCGGCCACACAAGGCGCGGGCCATTTCCAGGTCAGTAGTCGCGTCTGGCGAGGCGATGATCCGGTCGCGCTGCGTCTCGGGTTGGTATTGGCAAAGCAATGTCTTGCCCAGCGCCATGGCGTGCTTGTCTGCGCGGCTGTAGCCGTTTCGCGGAATATCTACCCTGCGCCCGGTGTGAAACCAGGTTTTCTTAAGGCACGTGGCGCTGAAGTCCTGGGGGGCGCCATCGCCGGGGCTGGCTTGGGTATCGGTTTGCAGCAGCAGGCCGAAACCGCGAAATTCCCGCTCGCTGCCGTCGTAGTAACCTTGGCGATAGGCGAACGCCTGGGTCAGCTGGTTGCCGATGGTTTCGTCCAGGCGGGTCTGACTGCTCACCAGGTGCAGGGCCAAGGGCAGGCGGCAAGTGAGTGGCTTGCCAGCGGCGATTCTCTCCTGTTTCTCATCCAGCCATTCCTGCGCCGAGCTGCGGTAGTCGATGCGGTCGTCGGCGCCCATGTTGTTGTTGGTGCCGGTGAGCAGATACGGTTTGGCGCTGACGAAGTCGTAGTGCCAATGTTGCGAGTTCATGTGCGGTGAGCTCAGGATCAGGCTTGAACAGCCGAGCCCTTGCAGGTCGGCGACGCTCACTTGGCACAACGGATCGTAGCGCAGCTCTTCGGGCCAGGGCAGCGCCACTGCGGGGGCGAAGCCCTGGCCGCAGCGGTTCATGAAAATCAGTGCCTGATCCGCTTGCAGGTAGATCAGGTCGACGGCGCCGGAGCCGTCCAGGTCCGCCAGGCGAATACGCGAGGCGTCGAAGCTTTCGTGGGCCAACCCGGGGAAATCCAGCACCCGGCCTTGGCCGAAGCGTCCGCGACCGAGGTTGGGCCAACACCTCACTTCGTTATGACGAATGCGCACCAGGTGCTGCTGGCCGCTGCCCAGTACGTCGCTGAAAGCCACCAGTTCGCCGGCAGAGCCGGTGAACACGGGCAGGGCGTCTTCATGCGCTTCTCGGGGGACCTCGAATGGCGGTGAAAAACCGTATTTTCGTTGGTTGGCGTACAGGCGAACGCTACGCGGGCCGATCAATGCCAGATCGCCGAGCCCGTCCCCCATCAGATCGGCCAACTGCCCTTGAGGACTGAAGAACTCTGGGGCAAATGCCTCGAACGTGGCGAAGTCCGACCAGCTTCGATCGGCTTCGAGGGAGAAGAAACCGCTCACTTGCGGCCGGGCGATGAGCCAGTCCAAACGACCGTCCCCGTGAGATCGCTCAAGGCCTGGTGCACCGATGTTGCCGTGTCGGCTACCGGGAGGTTGGGGAGCGTTCGCCACGGCGCGTAGGCCACTTCGTTGCCGTTGGCCTTCTCGCGCATGGGTTCACGGTAATGCCAGCCTTTTTCGTTTCGATGGAGCACGCCCGGCAGGCCTTCGCCGTACAGGTCCACTAACTGATAGCTGTGGCCGTCGTTGAGCCCCGGCATGTCCGCAAAACGCTGCCAGGCGAGGGGGTCGAGCGTGAGCTTGAATGCGCTGTAGCTGAACTCGACGGGAGGGCGTCGCTCGACGGTTTCGTCTTCGGCGAACGCCTGTTCGTGGGCGGCGCTCAAGTGCTGGTAACCCAAGGGCGTCTGTCGATAGTCAAGCAGCAGGCGCCGCACCAGGATGGGGGCCGCGCCCAGCTCATCGGGAAAACGGTGAAACATCAGGACCTGGCGGCACAGGCGTTCGGTGCGTAATTCAAAACCGTAGGCGAAGCTGGAAAATGGATCGCTGCGGGTCGGCCACTGCCGGCCCTCATACGGCGGCTTTTCTGTATAGGCAGTGGTTCGTTCACCGTAGTCGAACACCAGTTCGAAGTGCCATTGCACGGCCGTGAGCCGCTGCGCAGTCCATGAATAGAGCTGCGTGTCGGCCTTGAAATTGCCATAGCTGACCTGACTCAAATAGCGTTGGGCCGTGGCGTCTGTCTGGTATTGGTAGAGGATGTGTTCGCCGTGGGCGTTCAGGCTTTCCTCCAGCAACCATTCGCCGACTCGACGCGTATCCTCGGGATCGACGCGCCGCGAGGCCAGGCTCTTTCCGAACACGTGGAGGCTGCCGTCGGCACCGTGCACCAGCCAGAAGCCCGGCTTATCGCCTGGCGAAGCCCAATGCTCGATCCGGTCGAAACGGCTTTCGGTCCTGGGAAAGTGTCGGGTGACGGTGTAGGTCGTTCCCAGTGCCAGCTCGTTGTAGTGGTCGACGCGGGTCGAGGCGACAGCCTCTTGCGCATCACGCTCGGGCAGCCACACCACCCCGGTGGGGCCGATGATTTCGTCGTCTTGCCCGTAGGCCGGCACACCCTGGCTGGTGCGTCGTGCCACGCTGGGCAATGACAGCCCCCAGCCGATGCCGAACACACCGTTGCCGAGCGTACTGGCGTAGTTCAAGGACAGGGGCGGCGCAAAGCCGCGCCCCGACGAAATGGGCAAGGCCATCTCATAGACAGCCGTACCGTGGGCGCCCACGGGGCTCCATCCTTTGCCAATGCTTTGAATGGCACCACCGCCCTTGGGCAGGGAGGGTGCGGTGACCGGCAACGCGGATGGCTCGTTCATTGCGCACCTCCGCCGACCCTGGCCGTGTAGCTCACGTGCACGATGATGTCGGTCAGCGATTCCAGCAGGTCTTTTTGCGCCTCGGGGTTCGGGAAGGTCAGCTGCCATTGGGAAATGGCGCCGGTGTACTCGAACGGCAGGTAACGTTCGTCGTTGAAGCTCAGGGTAAACAGACCGTTGTCGTCGACCCCTGTCGACAGGGCGATCTGCTGATTGGCGCGGCGGCTCTCCATGGCACGGCCTCGGTCACCTGGCGACAAGAACACCGTGCTGGCGGTCTGGGTCAGCGTGGCCCGAATGTTTTCGTAAGGACCAACGACGGCCGGCAAGGTCACGCTGATGGTCTTGAGGCGTCGCAGGTAATGTTGCTGCCCTTGGTAATCGTCTTCGAACAACTGATGAGGCAGTTCGAACTCACACGTGCCTTTCTTCAGGTTGTCCAGCATCTGCGGCCATGGTTTGTTCAGGTGGCTGGCCGGGGTCTTGTCCTTCAGGTGTCGCAACGACACCGTCTTGCGGATCTCCAACTCGCGCTCATGGCGTTGCAGGTAGCCGGCGTGCATGTTCATCAGGTTCAGCTTCAGCGACTCGCCGGCGCCGAGCCCTCGATAGGTCGTGTGCCACGCCCCGGGTTGAATAAAGCGACTGTCGAAGTCGGCGGTCTCATATTGCCAACAGGCTTCGGCGGCCAGGCACAGGCTCAGGGTGGCGTCGTAGGCCTGGCGATAGACCACGGCCAACTGGCTGTTGAGCCATTGGTACAGTTGCGTCCTGGAGAAGCGCTTGCTCAGGAAATCGTAGTTGGCTTTGGCCTGGCCGAGGGTCGCTTCGACCAGGCGCAATTGCAGGCGGGTGGCGGTTTCCTGCTCGGCGAAGTGCGCCAGTTGGGCGTCGAGTTGCTCCAGTTCGAGTTGGGCCTGGTCGTACGCATGGCGCCACTCGTCCCACCGACGATTGAACGAGGCTGTACGCTCGCAGTGGTCCGCTGCCGTACGGGCGAGGATGGCCGCGCTGTGAGCCGCCGCCGAGGCGGCGAGCGTTGGCCCTTCCCAGCGACTGCCACCGTTGGCGAGGCCAAAGATGTTGGGCAGCGTCATCATGGCGCCTGCCGCGATCTGGCAGGTCATGGCGGCGAGCTCGGCACTGCCGCTGGCCAGGTAGAACTGAGTGGCGTGTTTTTCCGAGTCGTTGAGGTTCTCTTCCATCAGTTTTCCGTAATGGCGGGCTCGGTCCTCGACGATCCCTTTGGTGGCCTCCAGTGCCTGACGGTTGCGATGATCGATGTTCAAGGCTTGGCGTTGCAGGTCGACGGCACGCTTCGCCAGGTCCCAGGCTTGCTGTTGCTGCAAGGCCTGCAACTGGGCTTCTTCCTTGCGTTCGATCAGCGACAGCAACAGGGTGCCGAACTGGCTGAGGCTGTCCACCGCTTGCAGGGCGTGGCTGTGCACGGTCGTGAAGCGGTAAGAGGGAATGGCGGCGGCGGGCAGGCGGGTCGTTGCACTGTCCGCCAGGTTCAGGGCCAGGGTGCTGGAAAGGGTGCGAGGGTCCAGCGGCGCCGCGATGACCGGCAGGTGCAGCGGCTTGCCGGCGATGTCGAGGTTGTGCCGCAGGTTGTGCAGCCGGCTCTCGGCCGTGTCCCAACCTCTGAGCAACTGCGGGTTGAACGGCAGATGCAGATACGGGCTATCGATGGCCGGCAGGGTCGAGCGTGCACTGCCTTCGCGAAGGACCAACGCGCGGTGGTCGTTCAGGCGGGTCAGCGAGTACTCGAAGGTGCGCAGGTCGTCGTCGGGTGTTTCGACCAACGTTTGCAGGCTGAGGGCCGTCCAGGGCGCCACTGGCCGAACGGCCGGGCGCGGGCCCAGCAGGTCGAGCACACGCACGTACCACAGCTTCGCTTCGCTGAGGCCGTCTGGTGTCATGGCGCGGTATGCGGCATCGCCCCGGTTGATCAGGATGTCCAGGTACAGGAAGTACAGCGCCTTGCACAAGTGCACGGGATGACTGAGGGCGATCTGGTGCGGATCATGGGGCGCCTGATCGGCGTACGACGGCACGCCGCGATCGACCAGCGGCACGCTGCGCCAGCATTCATCCTTGTTGCGACCCGGATCAAAGACGTAGCGCAGCCAGCGCTCGGCTTCCTCATACCGCTGCTCGGCGTTCAAGCGATGGGCGACCAGCCATGGCACATGGAGGAACAGCTCGGTGAAGTAACGGCCGTAGGCACCATGAAAATCCATCGCGATGTTCGGGTCGTCGGGTATCGCGGGTTCCTGCAGGTGTTGTGTCGTCCAGTCGAACAGTTCATCCAGGCCGTCCTCGGTACGCCGGATCAGTTCGGCGGCGAACACGGTGTTCAAACGGATCGGCGAGCGCCGTCGACTGGAGGCGTCACTGGTTTTGATCGTGGACTTGGCGAAATCGATGAACTGGGTGGACCCCAAGCCGGGCGCCGTGACCTGGGTAATGTCGGGCGGTTGCTGGCGCTTCAAGGGGCGTTTGAGCGTGACGGCCCGGAGGACGGAGTAGAGCTTTCTTGTCGGATCGAGAGGGTGGACGAACGCCACCCCGAGAAGCAGGATGGTGCCGTCGCCGCCGGGATCGGTGCCGGGCCACTCGAAGTCAAAGGACGGCGGCAGATGCTCGGCCGGAACGGACTCGGCCACGACGCTCAGGTCTGCGTAGGTCAGCGGTCGGTCTAATGAGGCGGCGGGTTGCCGGAAGACGACGTATTGCTTGTCCAGCGGTTCATCGCAGAGCACGGCGACGTGTTCCACGTCAAAAGTTTTGGCATGCTCGGTCTGCAGGGTCATGGTTTGCGAACCGCTGGTGGAGGAGCTTCTGTTCTTACGCCGGCTGGCCTTGATCAGGTGTCTGACGGCATCCGTGGAGATGAATTTTCCCTCAAGGCTGGTCTGGCTGGAGAGCGTAATGTTGGGCGTGTGTTCGCTGTCTCTCAGAACGTCAGCCGTGTGCGAAAAGGACACCGTGAAGCTTCGATCGAGGGCGACGGGGAGCTTGCTGAGATTAAGGCTCGAACCGCCATGAAGCCGCATGTAGGGTGCCTGCGGCAGGCGTTGGGCAGGGAACAGCAGGTTCATTTGCAGGCGAGGTTCAAGACTGAAGGCGTTCTCCACCCTCAAGCGCATTACGTTGCGCGGCAGGTACCCCATGTTCCCTGCGCTGGTCATGTCGATGTTGGCCGCCATTTGCAACGTGAGCCTGGAGTCGTGCCGGGTGTAGGTGAGCGTGATGCGATCGCGGTAGGCGCTTTCGAAATCCGACAGGGTGGGGGGCAGGTTGCCGGGCAGGGCAACTTCTGTGATTTCGAGGTTGGTGGACGTTGTGGCTTGGATACGCTGCGCGGCGGCGCTCAGGAGTTGCTGTTCGTTGTCCGTGTCCGTTGAGCGACCCGGTTCATGATTGAGGTGCCTGTCGATGCAGACCGTCTGTCTGAAGGCGAGCTCCTTGCCGCTGGCCAGGCCTGACGCTGCCGGTGATCCATAACCCTGCAAGGCGAGAAACAGCGAGTCGCGCGAGCCTTGGCGATAATGCACGGCGACCGTGGCGAGCAACGTCTTGATCGCCGCAAGGCCTTTGTTGCCCAGGGAACTGTCTTCCCAATGGCCTTGCAGGGCCACCCGCGGCGTACTCCAGGTTCCATCGTGTTTTTTGAAGCAATAGCTCAGGCGCAACAGCGGATGGTGCTTGCTCCCTGCCGTTGTATCGTCCTGCGAAGAGGCGCTGGAGGCTGAAGGGTCCTGGTGAATGCATTCGGCCCAGATAACGAACAGCCGATTGTTGAACCAGACCGGTCGCACCGAATGCTCGGGCGCGTTCTCGGGGATGGGGACGTCGGCCTTTTCCCAGTCCGACCAGGCGTACGGGGCGGGCTGGTCCAGCTTGGGCGCGATGCCCGGTGGTTGTGTTGGCAGACCCGCGAAGGGCCGCTGCGCCATGTTCAGTGAGCGCCAGAAGTAGCTGTTTTCGCTACGGGACTTGGCGATGAAATAGTAGGTGCTGTTGGCGTAGTCCTCGCCATCGATGTAGCCGTTGAGGATGTTCAGGTTGGCCACTTCTTCGAATCGGGTCAGGTACGCCATGACCGCCGATTGAACGGCATCGGGTTGGATCTGGTTCTGGTTGAGGGCGTTTTCCAGTTGTTGGAAGTTGGCGCTTTTGTCGGCTCTCAGGTTCGGGTCGAGGTACATCGCAGGGAAGTAAAGCAACTGCTGGTGGGCGGCCCACGTCGGGTACTGGTGCATTTCGTCGCGCCAGGTTTGCCGCAGATCGGTGGTGATGTCGGCGGGCTCATAGCCGGGCTCCAGGTTCATCAGGATGCGGTTGATGTACTGCTGCAAACTGGCAATGGCGCAGGCCACGGGGGTGGTGGGCACGTCCTGGCTGACCAGTACGTCCAGCAGCCAGAATTCGTAGAGCTCCCGGGCGGTCTTGATCTTGTAGGGTTTCATCCTGTCCCGATCGGGCGCGACCTTGTTCAGGTAAAGCGCCAACAGCGCATCGCGCAGGCTTTCATCGAGCTGCTTCTTAATGACAACGGTCATATTCAATCCTTGAATGTTGAAGCGGGGCGCCGGTCAATGGCAGGCCGCGATCAGTGCTGCGCCGACGGTTTTCCAGTCCGATGCAGGACTTTGGGTTTTCAGCGAGGTTGCCTGGAGCAACAGGTCTGCCGACAGTCCTGTGCTGACGCAGCACGCTTGGCAGCGCATGATCCAATCCACCGCTTCCATTGAGGTGGCCTGTCCTGGCTCCAACTGCGCCGTCAGACGACTCACTTGCTCAGTGCTCCAGTTCAAAAGGTTGGCCAGCAGGTTGTTGGTCTCTTTTTCCGAGGAGTGCCCATCCTGATTGGCCACTTGCAGGTAGTGCAGCAGGTTCTCTTGCGACTGCGCCTGATGGCGGGCGCAATGGCTGAAGCGTTCGAGCAGATACAGCGTGTGGGGTGTGAGGGTTACGGAGGTCTTCGAGGCCAGCCATGTCGGATTATCCATCAGGGTTTTCAGCGTGCTGCTGTCCAGGTGCAGGCGCTGGAAGGCCTCGGCGATGCGAAGTACTGTTGCCAGCACAGGCGGCATCATGCCCGGGGTCGTGTTGATAGCCGTGACGATCGCCTTTGCGTCGGTACCGGCCATTTGCGTCGCGCAAAGGACGTATTCGGCCGGAAGGTCCGCAATGTCATGCAGCAGTGTTTCAATCAGACGCTGAGGAGCCTGGTTGGCGTTGTTGTCCGCTCGCAGTCTCGCCAGTCGTTCCTCCAACTTCTGATTCAGCGGCAAGCTCGTTCCTGGTTCATCGAACAGACGGCACCACTGCAGTACATCAAGCTGGTTTTGCCTGAGCCAGTCCACAGCCCATTCCAGCGCCATCAACACGTCGAGAATGTCCGCCTCTTTGGATTGCGAGGTGTGCAATCGCCCGGTTACCAGTGCCTTGCAGAAGTCGTCTCCTCCCAACAACCGGGCCAGCTCGGTGCATTCAAGAGGAGACAGGCCCAGCATCCGGGCGATACGGGCCTGGCGGTAGAGTGAAGAGACCGTCGGCAAGTCGTGTTTTGGCGAGCCCAGGTACTTCTCGCTCTGCCGCACAAGCAGTAGCAGTGCATCCTGGGTCATGGGGAGTCCGAGACCTGCGCTCAGATAGCTGAGGGTTTGCCGGCCGGCGGTCAGAGGGCTCTGGGGGAGTTCCCACACGGGGCTTTCAAGCAGTCGGGTGCGATTGAACACTTGATCGAACAATGGCATGCGGTCGCCGCAAGCATCCACCGGCATGTCGTGCAGCAAAGAGGCAAACTCTTCAGGGGCAATGCCATGGCGTTGATTCAGGTAGCGGTAGACGCCCAGTGTGCGCAACGTGTTGGCGTTGAGTGTGTCAGTCCCTTCGGAGCGCTGGGCATTGACGATCAGCGTATCCAGTTCGGCAACGGGGATGCCGGTCCAGCGATGCAGGCGGATCATTCGCTGCGCACGGTCGAAACGCTCATGGGAGTGATGGGTGAAAACCTGCGTCTCCCCTTGGGTGGCAATACTCAGGACGGAAGTCTGTTCCGGCCCTTTGATGTAGCTGGCGCCATAGCCGCTCTGTCTGGCGTCTGGGCTATTGATTGAGGACCGAGGGGTGTAGCTGCCTTGCGCCAACAGTTGCTCCACCTGCTCCGTCGTCAGCCCGGTGCGCTCCTTGAAAAACTCCAGCTGACCCAGGTTCGTTATGTTTCGGGTTCCGTAGTTCTTCTTCAGTGGATCTGGCTTGGAGATCGACACAATGGGCGCGAGCAGCAGGCTCTGTTGTTCCGGACTGAGACCGGACAGCAGTATTTGCGCGTCGAGAGGGGACGTCGTTACGCTGCCGTAGGTTGAGTTGCCTCGTGAAAACGGCAATTGCAGGCTGGCCCGATAGTTCAGCTCGCCCAGCGCGGGCTTGCCGGCCCCCAGCCCGAGCAGACACTGATGATGGTACAGGTTGTAGGGCAGCGAAAAGGGATAGCGCTCGCTGCTCAGCGCCTGCGGGATTGCCCTGTCCTTGCCTTCCTCTTTCAGGTAAGCCTCGATGTTGCTGCGCAGGGTGTCATTGATGAGGTCAAGCATCGGACGCGTGGCGAAGGCGCTCTGCCGATCGAGCATCAGTTGCTTGAGGTCCGGGCGGCGTTCTTCCAGGGTGATCCTGGCGGATGAGGCGGACGCCGGGAGCTGCTCCAGTTGCCTGGCAAACAGATACAGGGCACGTAGATACGCCACGGGCGAGTCGATTGCCGCGATATCGCCTTCGTTGCAGAACTGATCCCAGTTTTCCTCGAAGAGGGCCTGGTAGCCGGCGGACGCGGGCGTCGAGTCCGATCCCAGGCTGCGCCGCACGCGCCCCGGGGCATCCTTCCCGGCCGACACACGATGCGCCTGGTACCGGCGAGCGATTTGCCCGGCGTAATTCGCTGCACGGTCATAGGCCAGCCCGGCATCCGCGTCGCTGTACTTGGCCAGCTCAAGGGCGAACGGTGCCTTGCCCATGCGCACGATATCGAAAACCGACGCCAGCCCCATCCGCTGCAGGGCGGTTGCAAAACGAGCCTTTGCGGTGTTGCTGTCGTTGTCGTCGGCAAAGGCGACGAGCCTGTGCAGCAGCGAGTCATTGCTTGCGTCCATGTAGGGTTCATCTCCTGTTCGCACAAAGGTGCTTGTCCAGGGGAAACCGTACAGCAGCGGTAAAAAAAAGGCGGTAGGACGAGAGTGGGGGATTTGTACGAAAGGGCGATGCGTGGGGAGGGTTTTGGTTAACCGGGAATCCAGGAGAGGGGCTGGTGAATGGAGGGTGGCTGGACAAATTGGCTATTCTTAAACTAGGCTGAAATCAATGATTTCATTGATTGCATGGAGCGCTATGGCCAGCATCACTATTCGAAACCTGGACGATCAGATAAAGGAACAATTGCGTATCGCGGCAGCCCATAACGGCCATTCCATGGAAGAGGAGGCTCGGCTGATTTTAGGGCGTGCATTGGCAAAAGTGAGTGCGGAAGGTGGATTGGGAAGTCGTATCCGAAAAAGATTCAGTGCTCTGGGCGATGTTGATCTGGATCTACCCTCGCGCGACGAAAAGGCCACTGCGGCGGATCTTTTCGAATGATAGTGCTCGATACCAATGTTATTTCAGAGTTTATGCGTGCAGAGCCAAACCCCAATGTCTTGGCCTGGATTGATTCGCAGCCGGCAATGGATCTGGCCATTTGCGCTGTTACCGTGGCGGAAATTCTTCATGGTGTCGCCCGGCTACCCTTTGGCAAGCGCAAGCAAAAGCTTGAAGCCCATGCAATGGCAATGTTCGAAGAGGATTTTGCCGGCAGGATCCTGCCTTTTGATGCCCATGCTGCCGTTGAGTATGCGACCCTCGTTGCGTCATGCGAGGCCAAGGGGAGGGCGCCAAGCTTGGCTGATGCTCAAATCGCCGCTATTTGCCGGACTCACGGGGCGTGGATTGCAACCCGCAATATCAGAGACTTTGAGTTCCCAGGCGTTGAGGTGATCAACCCCTGGAACGCCTGAAGGATGCCTGGCGCAAAACGCCCGTGTCCCACCGGACCCGGGCGTTGTGCCTGATCAAACGCGGAAGTGGCTGACCATCAGCTGCAACTGATTGCCCAGCCGCGCCAGCTCGACACTGGAGGCGGCGGTTTCTTCGCTGGCGGCGGCAGTCTGTTCGGAGACGTCGCGCACGTTGATGATGCTGCGGCTGATCTCTTCGGCCACGGCGCTTTGCTGCTCGGCCGCGGCGGCAATCTGCTGGTTCATCGACTGGATGTTCGACACCGTGCGGGTGATGTTTTCCAGTGAGGCGCCGGCCTTGCGGGTCAGGGCCACGCTGCTGTCGGTGAGGCTGCGGCTGTTGTTCATCACCGCGGCCACTTGTTGCGTGCCGTTCTGCAGGCCGGCCACCAGGCCTTCGATTTCCTCGGTGGATTTCTGCGTGCGCTGGGCCAGGCCACGGACTTCGTCGGCCACCACGGCAAAGCCGCGACCGGCTTCACCAGCACGTGCCGCTTCGATCGCGGCGTTGAGGGCCAGCAGGTTAGTCTGCTCGGCCACGGCCTTGATCACGTCCATGACGCTGCCGATCTTGTCGCTTTCCTGTTGCAGCACGGTCATGGCGTCGGTGGAGCGCACCACTTCGCTGGCCAGGCGCTCGATCTGGGCGATGGCTTCGCTGACCACCTGGTCGCCGGCACGGGCTTCGCCGTCGGCTGCGGCGGCGGCTTGAGACGCTTCCTCGGCGTTACGCGCAACTTCCTGCACGGTGGCGGTCATCTCGTGCATGGCGGTCGCCACCTGGTCGGTCTCGACTTTCTGGCTGTTGACGCCGGCACTGGTCTGCTCGGTGACGGCGGACAGCTCTTCGGCGGCGCTGGCGATCTGGGTCACGCCATCGCGGATGCCGCTGATCAGGTCGCGCAGGGTCACGCCCATGCGAGCGATGCCTTGTTGCAGCACGCCGAGTTCGTCGCGGCGGGTGACGGTGACCGTGTGGGACAAATCGCCACTGGCGATGCGTTCGACCACGGCCAGGGTTTCGCGCAACGGCCCGGTGATCTGGCGCGTGATGACCACGGCGGCAATGATGCCCACCAGCAACGCCAGCAATGTGCTGACCAATTGCAGGGTACGCGCCTGGGCGCTTTCGGCGTCGCGACGGTCAAGCTGGATCTGGTACAGCTGCTCGCTCAGGTTCACGATGGCCGTGCCCTGGTCGGTCATTTCCTTGCGTGCCTGCACTGTATCGGCGGTGGCGACCTTGAAGGCCTGCAACGCGCTGCGGTACTGGACCAGGGCGTTCTCCAACTGGCGCATTTCGGCTTGGCGGGTGCTGGCGAAATGTTCATCCAGCGGCTTGAGCGAAGCGATGGCGGCGTCCAGTTGAGCGACGGCCTTGCGTTCGGTATCGGCGTTGCTGTTGGCGGTATAGCCGCGCACTTCATAGCGGGCCAGCATGAATTCCTGCTTGGCGCGGGTGATCGCCTGGAACTGCTCGAAGCGCTGGTCGCTCAGGGCCATTTGCTGCACGTCGGTGTTGATCGCCTCGATCAGCTTGTAGGCGGTCTCGGCGTTTGCGCCCATGGCATCGCGGGCGGTGTTGCCCGTGCGATAGGCACTGCGCATTTTGTTCAGGGAAACCTGGTAGGCGCTGATGGTCGCGCTCTGCTCCTTGAGCAGCCTGACGTTTTCAGGGCTCTTGAAGCTATTGAGCAGCGCGTTCTGTTGCGCCACGAAACCATCGAGGGTGGTCTGCACATTTTGTGCGGCGGTTTCGTCGCCGTTGGTCAACATGTATTGCAGGCGCGCGACCCGCAACTTGGTCAGGCCGGCATTGAGCTGGGTGATGTCGCTCATCCAGTTGCTGCGATCGATCAGCCCGCCCAGGCTGGTCCAGCCGGTCAGGGCCAGGATGCAAGTCAGGACCAGGACCAGGCCGAAGCCCAGGCCCAGCTTCATGTTGACGCTAATGTTGCCAAACCAGCTGTTCATCCAATTCCTCCAGGAAACGTTGTGCTGCTTGTCGTCGGTTGGCTGGAAGAGTTGTTGTTGTTAAGCACCAGCAGAAATGTGTAGCAGGCTTGTATCGGCCGCCGCCTCTGGATCTGAAAGATTTTTTTCCGGGGCTTCGGCTTTCGTTGAAAGATCGGGATCTACGCCAAGCTTTTTTTCACATCGGTTTCACCGCTTGCCTACGTGAGCCGCTCTACTGTCGCGCCATCGAATGTTTGGGTGGATGCCGTCGGGGCGGCTTGATGTGGAACTGAGACTGAGTCTTTTCGGCCAGACACGCTCGATTGACACGAGCCGGTTTGCCCGTTACCGAAACACCGCGGTCGTCCTGGCTTCGGCGCTGCTGGTGAGTGCGCTGAGCCTCTGGCTGCTGGGCCCGGCGACGCTGCCGGACCTGGCCCATGGCAACATCGCCGGTGCGCGGGCGCTGGCTGACGGCTGGGCGAAGGGGGAAATGATCGTGCTGGTACGCCACGTGGAGCGCTGCGACCACTCCAAGGCGGCGTGCCTGAACGATCGCGAAGGCATCACTGATCGCGCCCGTGCCGTGGCGGTGGGCCTGGGAGCGCAGTTCGAGCAATTGGGCCTGGACCACACCGACCTCTACAACAGCCCGTTGACCCGCACCGCCCAGACGGCGGGGTACATGTTCAACAAGGTCAGCGCCGGCGACGATTGGCTGGTCAATTGCCGGCACGACCTGCTGCGCAACGCCCTGGCCCACAAGGTGCCCGGGCGCAACCTGATCCTGGTGACCCACAGCGAATGCATGCAGGCCATGGAAACCGCGCTCAAGCAACCGACCTCGACGTTTGGCTATGGCGCGTCGCTGTTCGTTTCCACCGCCCAACCCCAAGCGCCCCGGCTGCTCGGCTTTATCGAAGCGTCTGACTGGCGCTCGGTGACCTTTCAGTAACCTTTCCCACGATCAGGACTGCCCATGCTGACGTCTGCTCGCTCCCGTTTCTACGGGCTCAATCTTGGAATTCCCCTGGTTTGCGCCGTTGTGGTGTTCCTGCTGTTCGACATGACCCGCATCGACATCGCCATCAGCGATTTTTTCTACGACCCGGTGCACCAGGTGTTCCCTTTGGAACATGTACGGCTGTTCGAGCAGATCACCCACAAGTGGGCCAGGATCATCCCGAACTGGACCGGCGAGGCGGCGATCATCGGTGCGCTGCTGTCGTTCATCTGGCCGCTGCTCAAGCCGCAGAATCGCCCTGGGTTGCTGCGCGTGCTGGACAAGGCCAGGCTGAGCAAGCCACTGCGTTTTGCCTACAGGCACCGTCGTGATTTCCTGTATGTGGTCTTCGCTTTCTCCCTCAGCACGGGGGTCATTCATTACCTCAAGGGACACACCAGCGTGTACTGCCCGGTGGAAACCACCCAGTACGCCGGCAAAATCGAGCACAAGGAGTGGTATCAGAATTTCGACCTGCTGAAGGTCGCCGGTGACGGCCGCTGCTGGCCCGGCGGCCATGCCTCCGGCGGCTTTACCATGCTCGCGCTGTACTTTGTCGCCCGTCGTTATCGCTGGCGTCATTCCAAAGCGTTGATGTACGGCGCACTGACCCTGGGGTTCGTCTACGGCACCACACGCGTCCTGCAGGGCTGGCACTACATGTCGCACACCTTCTGGGCGGGGATTTTCGTCTGGTTGAGCTGCTGGCTGATGGCGCTGGTGTTCTACGGCCGCCGGGTCCTGGAGCAACCTGTGCTGAACAAACCCCAGCCGATGGCGACCCGTGTCTTGCCGAACCTGGACGGGGCTCATCCTTCGGCCTGAAGGGCAGGCAAAAAAAAGCCCGCGGGAGAGCGGGCTAAAACCTTAGTTTCTTGAATGAGCGAGGGGACTGTACCGAATCAGGCAGGCGCATGGGGTGAAGAAAAGTTTATACGGGTAAAGGGGATTTCCTGATCCGCTGGCCGAACAATCGCTTTTTTGTGGGAGCGGGCTTGCTCGCGAAGACGGCGGCACAGTCAACACCACCACAAACTGACCCACCGCTTTCGCGAGCCTGCTCCCACCAGTGTGGGTGCAGGCTCGTGCTCTAAATTTTGAAATGCCTTGTGTAGGCACCTTTCCCATTGACTTGCAGGACATTTCCTAGAAAATTCCAACCCCTTGCGCCTGCGGATTTCGGTGCCTAGTCTCTGTTCGCCGCTGCCCATTCAGCGGTCGGGTTTAGCAGCTCGGAAATCACGTTAGGCGCATGGCAATCACCATGAACGCGGGCATCTTGATCGTCCGAACTTATGGCGGCTGTGCGCAGGGCATCTTCGGGTGCGCCGGTTTCCTAACGTGCCGGTCTGCTAACCTGCGCATGGCTGCCACCCAATCGTTTAGCAGCGAACGTGGCGGCTCCGACATACGTTAGGAGTACCCATGGAAAAAAACTCATCCCAGACCCGCCCGTCCCACCGCTGCACCTGGACATCGCCGCCGATCCCAACGCCGAACGTGTCATCGATTCCTACCTGAACGCCAACGCCGCCCAGCCCGCAGAGAACCCCTCGCCGGACCTGCTCTTCACCATCGTCGATGGCGTCGATGCGGAGAGTCTGTTGGCCAACCTCAGCGAAACCTTGGCCTCTGCCAACGTCATGGCCGGTGACCTGGCATTCGAACTGGAGGGCTCGCGACGGCACTTTGCGTTGGGGCTGCAACAGCTGATCGAACTGGGCCAGCTCTTGGCAAACCGGGCGTTGGATACGGTGGACCCGAGGTAGAAACTGAAAAGGGTTTGATCGATGATCAAACCCTTTTTTGTGCCTCTTTGCTTGACTCACATTGACAGAAAGTTGGCCGGCACATGGTCCGTCAACCAGACCCCGTTATCGGCTTGAAAAAAACTGAAGCCCTGCTGATGCATTCGCAGCGCTTCAACTTCAAGCACTACAGGCTTGCCTGATGCGATCAGAACTCCGGTCAGAGATGGGATTTATTGTTGTAGGGTATTTCATAAGTATTAGCTTGAACCAAGCTTAACCACTCTCAAGTGATATATATCGTAAAAAATTAACGATTGATAACAACGCACTGCTGCGACATAACTGGGGGGGCACTCAAAACAATCGCATTGGTGCAAGGATGCCGCATGCAAGAATCGACCGCTCTTCTTCCCCCTTTGAAAACATCGAACACCATGAGCAATGCTCACGGAAAAAATGTCGGATTTCCGTCAAATTTTAAAGATGCCCTAAGCTGGAATGGCGTTCTTCCGTCAGTGACGCTGCCTTACAACCTTGAGACCATCATCAAAGAACGCGATGCATTTTCAAAGTTGATGGCCATAGCCCATTCGGTACAAGCCCAGATAGAAAGCCTTTTTCCAGATAACACAGAGGGAGTGCGCAATGAAATTGAGAATATTATCAGCTCAGACTTGGGTATCGACACCCTCAGTGCATTGGAAGGTAACTTAAAAAAGAAAGCGATCGCTGTCGAGCTTCTACAACGAATCGGAATGAGCACATGCTGGTATGAAGCTGATAGAGTCTTTGGCGTAGATGCATTGTCATTGGACAGCACGGAAAGCGCAGGGCTATTCGCGACATATGTGGAAACAGCCGAAAACAAACAGGAGCGCTTGTACTATTACGAAGGTTTTTTAAGTTCCCTAACAGCATCTCATTTCAAAAAAATCCTTATCAACGGGATTTCGATATTAGAGGGCCTAACTCTGGCTGTGGATGCTGCGATCCATTCCGCCTTAACAAGAGGTGAAACTGCCTACCGCTTCAATTTACCCCTCAGTCAATCTGCACATCTGGTAACCGTGGCGGGAACTGCCACTCTCCGAAGCGGAGACGGCTGGAATTTCGAGGCGGCGCTTCGCAAAAGCATTCTGTTATTAACAGGGCTGGGAGAAGTACTTCTCAGTCGTGCTACGGCGATTGGTATTGGTGCGTTATTCTATTCACCTGCTCTTGGTAACGGCGAGCGTTTCCCTCAAACGGTTCTTAAATTATCGGGTAGCACAGTCTTGCCAGACGCCCCGGCCAACCTGAATGAAATTGCCGCAGCAGCAGGAACCATTGATCTTCCCTATCGGATTTATGGTGACGTCAACCAATACACACTCGTTGCAACACCGACGGGCGGGAGCATTTCGTCAGCGGTGCCAGTTCGGGCGCTGGAGTTTGACCAAAAGACCAATAGCTACAGTTTCACCTCCTTCGACACACCGCCCATTACCCTCAGCTTTCCCATTATTCACTGGGAAAACGGTTCGACTACCTCACCTGCCAGACCAGTGGACGTACCGAGATACACTGGGGTTGAGCTGTTGCCGCTACATGTGCAACCCGTACCATTACCAGCTATCGGGCCACCCGACTTCAGGGACTGTATTTACTGCTTTCCAATCGACAGCGGCCTGCCGCCGATTTACATGGTTTTCAACAGTCCTTATGAAGGTGCCACCACAAGAGGAAAATACAGCGGTCGACTTTTCAACCCAGCGAAGGCTGGAGGTCCGATTCTTGATCTAGACTGGAAAAATGCTACGGTGACCCAATCGGGTATTGATCTGGTCAAATCACATCTGGGGCGCCTCGACCCTTCAGATGCCAATAACATCATGGTTGGCCGATTGGAAAAAATTTTGCTAGGTGAATTGATCATTACGTCTATCGACAAACGCTTCTACACTCATGAACTGAGAGAGCTTGAACGTTTTAGGGCATTGGGGGTCGCCGACGGAGTCAGCCCACAAGATGATGGCGCTATTTGGAATAATACTCACGCAGCATCACTGGAAGACTATAAGCTAAAAGACAACCCCGAATTACTCTACACCCCTGAAGCCCTAGAGGCAGATCAAGAACAAAGCAATAGAGAGTATAGGAAGTTAGGAGGAGCAAAATGATGAGCGTCATCGAAATCATTGTCTTGAATGAAAAGCCTGAAGAGGTAATCCTGTTCCTCACCAAGAATGAATCAGGAATTTCCTTTCCTCGACTTGATCGCCTTTATAATCGCGCCAATTGGGCGCACGTTTCGGACAACATGGGGCTATTGAATCTAGTTAAAAAAATGCGTGATGCAGATTTCATTGAATACGGTGGTCCCGGAATTATCCGAGGAAAGAACTGGAGAGAACCTGCATTCATGCTAGAGGGGAAATATAATTTTGATTGATCCCCTCAAACTCTTTCATTTTTTGGGGCTATAACCAATTTCTACTTATCAAGGGGCATAAAATCCGATGCCTGTACAGGCTTCGGATTTTCATTTGTTGTGGCCAAAGAAAGCTCAACTGTTCGGCATTAGCCCTGGTGGCTCTTTATCTATGTATTGAATGCGGACGCTGGCGTTGGAGTGCCCCTGTACGGCGCGAATACGCAAGCCATCTTCGGAGAGGTTGAAGCGTTTTTTATCGCTGCTGTCGACGACGGCTGGATAAAGGGGACAAATTTATTTTTAAGGTTGCAGAGAAGGGCGGTTTTTTGATTCGTTTAGTTCCCCGGATAGAGGGGATTTCCTGATCCGCTCGCCGAGCAATCGTTTTTTGTGGGAGCGGGCTTGCTCGCGAAGACGGCGGCACAGTCAACGTCACATCAACCCCACCACAAACTGACCCACCGCTTTCCCGAGCCTGCTCCCACCAGTGTGGTAGCAGGCTCGTGCTCTAGATTTTTAAATGTCTTGTGTAGGCACCTTTCCCATTGACTTGCAGGACATTTCCTAGAAAATTCCAACCCCTTGCGCCTGCGGATTTCGGTGCCTAGTCTCTGTTCACCGCTGCCCATTCAGCGGTCGGGTTTAGTCGCTCGGTATGTCGTTAGGCGCAAGGTCTCCTTGAAGTCAGGCTACAGTGTTGTCGCTGATTTTTATGGTGGCTGTGCGCAGGGCACCTTCGGGTGCGCCGGTTTCCTAACGTCCCGGTCGACTAACCTGCGTACAGCCGCCACCCCACCTCGTTTAGTCGCGAACGGTGACAGCCTCAACTGACGTTAGGAGTACCCATGGAAAAACTCATCCCAGACCCACCCGTCCCACCGCTGCACCTGGACATCGCCGCCGATCCCGATGCCGAACGTGTTATCGATTCCTACCTGAACGCCAACGCCGCCCAGCCCGCAGAGAACCCCTCGCCGGACCTGCTCTTCACCATCGTCGATGGCGTCGATGCGGAGAGTCTGTTGGCCAACCTCAGCGAAACCCTGGCCTCTGCCAACGTCATGGCCGGTGACCTGGGCATTCGAACTGGAGGGCTCGCGACGGCACTTCGCGTTGGGGCTGCAACAGCTGATCGAACTGGGCCAGCTCTTAGCAAACCGGGCGTTGGATACGGTGGACCCGAGGTAGAAACTGAAAAAGGGTTTGATCGATGATCAACCCTTTTTTGTGCCTCTTTGCTTGACTCACATTGACAGAAAGTTGGCCGGCACGTGGTCCGTCAACCAGACCCCGTTATCGGCTTGAAAAAAACTGAAG
Source organism: Pseudomonas sp. Cab53 (assembly GCF_018325965.1). Lineage (NCBI taxonomy): Bacteria > Pseudomonadati > Pseudomonadota > Gammaproteobacteria > Pseudomonadales > Pseudomonadaceae > Pseudomonas > Pseudomonas sp. Cab53. Next base: position 832,312 of record NZ_AP021902.1, read on the forward strand.
CCCTGCTGATGCATTCGCAGCGCTTCAACTTCAAGCACTACGGGCTTGCCGTAACGCTGTCCAACCGCGATCGCTGTTGGCATGTCCTGTGACAGGTGCACATGATGACGCGAGCCAGCGATCAGGCCTTTTTCTCTGATTGAGTCCAGAAAGCGTGTTGCAGTGCCGTGATAAAGAAGCGCTGGTGGCTCTTTCTCTATGTATTGAATGCGGACGCTGGCGTTGGAGTGCCCCTGTACGGCGCGAATACGCAAGCCATCTTCGGAGAGACTGAAGCGTTTTTTATCGCTGCTGTCGACGACGGCTTGGATCAGGGCGATATCCAGGGATCGGCCGTCACACGCAGCGCCGGCTATTAACGATCCAATGTCTGCCCAGCCTTCGCCGTCCAGTTGTAAACCGATCGCTTGTGGTTCATGCCTGAGAACATAGCTCAGGAACTTGCTGGTTTCGTTGAGTCGCTTGGTGTCCATACGGCTTGAGCCTCAATGTCATGCTTTGATTGGCCAGTCGCTGCCCGTGCCTGATTTTGTCGTCGCAAGCTTACAGCAGGGCCTTGATACGGTGCTGGTTTCCCAGCGTTGAGCGCTCACTGACGAAATCATTTCGGTGCAGGATTGCGCCGATAAAGGATTGCGCCTCTGCTAACCTGCGTGGGCTGCCACCTTAATACTCACTTCGGACCTCCAGCCCGTGCCAACCCCCAACCGCGACGCCCTGACCGCCCACCTCGCCCGCGCACCCGATGACGTGGCGGCGCGTGCCTCCCTTTATCGTGATCTGCTCGATGGCGCCGAGGTTTCCCTGGCGGGCGTGCGGGTGGCGGCCGGGTTGTGTGACCCGACTGCGATGGCGGTGATTGCCGCGTTGAACGTCACGCCCCATTGCAATCGCCCCGGCCCTTTATTGCCGCAGTTGCGTGGCCTGCCGGTGGACCAGGTGGTGCTGGAGGAGGCCGAGTCGCAGTGGCTCGATGCCCTGGCTGGGTTGCCGTTGCGGACACTGGTGCTTAACGGCCCGAGGTTTTGTTGCGGGCCGGACATCTGGGGGCGTTTGCCGGGTGTCGCCCTCGAAAGCCTGGCCATCAGCGGCTTTGCCCGCAGCGATGACGCCACCAGCCTCCCGTCGCTCGAACGTCTGCGGCACTTGAAGCTGGACACCTACGGTGAGGACTTCGACGACGGTTTTCTTCGGCGATTGGCCGGCAGCCCGTTGCAGACGTTGTCGTTGAACCGCTGCGATGACATCACCGATGACGGCCTTCGCGCGTTGTCGTCTTTCTCGTTGCGCTCGCTCACCTTGGGCTGTGCAGGGGCGCTGACTTCTGCCGGTATGCGGCACGTGTGCGCGCAACCACTGGAACAATTGAGCATCGGCTCCAGCAGCGCCATCCTGCAAGATCCTGCGTGGCTCAGCGCGCTAACGGCGTTGCGGTCATTGAGCCTGAACGATTGCTACGCGAGCGATGCCGCGCTCCAAGCCATTCGCGATCTGCCCCTCGAGCGACTGTCACTTCACGCGGCGTATGTTTGCGAGGACGATTTCGAAGGGCTCGAAGGCATGCCGCTCGCCGACCTGGACCTCAAGGGCTCACGGCAAATGATCGAGCGACTCGATGTGCTGCACGGCTTTCCACTCAAGCGGCTTGGGCTCTGCGATGTGCAGGGGATCAGCGCGCAGACGTTGCGCGATCTTGAAGGGTTGGGGCTGGAGTCGCTCGACCTGTCTTTGAACGAGGTCACCTGGAAGGAACTGAAGCAACTGGCCGGCCTGCCGCTGAAGCGCTTGAGTCTGAGTTTCTGTCAGGGTGTGGATGGCAAGGTGTTGCGCAAGCTCACCGAATTGGGGTTGCCGTTGGAGCAACTGGAAATCAGCGGCCTGGACCTGCACGACAGCGACCTGGCGTGCTTGCGTAACCTGCCGTTGCAACGCCTGGGCTTGTACGAAAGCCCGTGGCTGACCGATGCCGGCGTCGCCCATCTGGCCGGGCTGCCGTTGCGGGACCTGACGCTCGAGGCGGGGCCGGGGGAGTCGCAGCTTACGTCGGCCATGGTGTCGGTGCTGGAAGGGTTGCCGCTGGAAAGGTTGTCGTTGCGCAATGGCTCGCAGATCAGCGCAGACGGGTGGGATCGCCTGGCCAGGCTGCCGGCCCGCGTCAGCGGCCCGGGTATTTGATGCGCCGCGGTACTTTTAGTTATGCGCAGTGAGGAACCTTCTCCACTTCCCGGTAGATCTGCTCACCTTTAGCAATCTCGGCTGTACGTAAATCATAGGCAATCTGCAGGTTCAGCCAAAATTGCGCTGACGTATCCAACGCGGCTGCCAAGCGCAAGGCAACATCTGCGCTGATGCTGCGACGCTTCAACACAATGTCATTTATCGTGGGGGCCGAAACGTGCAAAGCCCTTGCAAGCGCGGCTGCCGAAAGGCCAAGTGGTTCCAGGTATTCTTCTTTGAGAATTTCCCCGGGATGTACAGGCCTCATGCCGTTCTTAAACATGGCTCACCTCAGTGATAATCGACGATTTCTACCTGTTCGGGGCCATTGATGCCCCAGACAAAACAGATTCGGTACTGACCATTGATCCGAATGCTGTGCTGACCCTGTCTGTCGCCCTGCAGCGGCTCCAGCCTGTTTCCCGGTGGGGAGCGGAGGTCATTGAGTTCGACCGCTGCGTTGAGCATCCCCAGCTTTCGTTCCGCAACTGAAAGGATAGCGGCCCAGCGCCGGGCCTTGCCGGTTTCAAAAAGGGCTTGGGTGTCGGCGCATTTGAAGCTTCGGATCATAGCTTAATGCTTAACGTTATTCGTTAAGGCGAGTCTACATCGTTTGCAGGGATACTCAACGGGTTGCCGCATACCGGTTGTCGTGAGGCAGCAAGCCTTGATGCTGGTCGGGCCCATAGAACCCTGTTCGATAACTGACCGCATCAAGTCGAGCACCGCCATAAACAGCAGATTTACCAGTTGTAACTTAGCTTCGCGGTGATTTCGCGGCCGGGGTTGTAGTAGTTCGCGGTCCCTGAGCCGACCACGTGTTGCTCATCCAGCAGGTTGCTGACGTTGATCGCCAGGTCGGTGCCTTTGAAGAGTTTGTAGTTGAACGCCGCGTCGAACAGTGTCGTGCCATCGCTGGTGTCGGTGTTGGCCGCGTCGAAGTAGTAAGCGCCCACATAGCGTGCACCCAGGCCAACGCTGACATCAGTGTCGGGTACGTTGTAGTAGGTCCACAGCGATGCGGAGTGTTTTGGCGCCGTGGCGAATTCATTGCCCTTGAGTGAGCTGCCGTCATACAACGTGCCGCGCAACACTTCGGACTCCATGTAGGAATAACCACCCACCAGGCTCAGGTTGGGGGTCAGCTCGGCCTTGGCTTCCAGGTCCAGCCCGCGGACCCGTGATTCACCCACGGTTTGTTGTTCGATGACACCGCTGGGCAATACGACGGCGATGCTGACATTTTCCTGGGTCAGGTCGTAGACGGCCGCCGAGAACAACGCGTCCATGCCGATGGGCGCATATTTCACCCCCACTTCGTATTGTTTGCCGGTTTTCGGAATGACCCCCACCGTTGGTGGCGAGACCGACTCGACCATGCTGATGTAGGTGGAAACTTCATCGTTGACGATGTAGGTCAGCGCGCCGCGATAGGACGTCTCGGAGAAGTTGTCCGACTCTTTTACGTGGTTGATGTCGGTGCTGGACAGGTCCATCGAGTCGTTGCGCACACCGGCGGTGACGATAAAGCGCTCGTAGAAGGACAGGTTCTGCTGCAGGAACACGGCCTTGGTCTTGGTATCGAGCTTGTCATTGCTATAGGGCGCTACACCGCGTGGAACGCCGGTGAACACCGGGTTGGCCAGGTCGATAGAGCCGGTTGGGGCATAGACGGATCGTTCCTCGGTCGAGGAATCGCCATACTCCACGCCCACCAAGGTGCTGCTGTCGATGTTTTCGAAGCGGGCGTCGTATTGCAGCATCAAGTTGCCGTTCAGTTGCTCGGCTTCGCTGTCCGTGCCAAAGATGTAGCGAGGCACGGTGGTTCCGGTGCGCGTGGTGGAGTCGCTGAGGAACACATAGCCGAAATCATCGGTCAGCTCGCTGTAGCGCAGGTTGCTGCGCAAGACGAAACCATTGTCGAAGTCATGGCTGAAGGTGCCGCTGAGGTTGGTGCGTTCGACATCGTGGAAGTTGTAGCTGGGTTCGCCGTAGAACTTCTTGCGGTCGTATTCCTTGTCCAGCGGGTAACCGCCACTGTTGGGCGAGCTTTGGGTTTTCAGGTAGTCCACGATCACCGAGGCCGAGGTGAAGTCGGTGGGTGACCAGGTCAGACCGCCCATCACAAACTTGTTGTCGTCCTGGGAGTGGTCGTACTCGCGCTCACTGTCTTGCATTTTTGCCGTGAAGCGACCGGCCACGGTCTTGTCTTCATTCAGCGAGTCGCCGACGTCGATGCCGGTTTCGGCGTGGTCGAAAGAGCCGTAGGTGACATAGCCCTGGTCGAACTTTTCGAAGCGCGGCTTCTTGCTGACGAAGTTCACCGAGCCGCCCGGGTCGGCGGGGCCGAACAACGTGGAGTTGGCCCCGCGTATCACTTCAACGCGTTCATAGGCGAACGGTTCCTCGCGCACACCGCGCATCGAGCCCAGGGTCAGGCCATCCCGATAGGTGGTGGCCTGGAAGCCGCGGATCTGGAAGTAATCGTTGCGGTCGTCGGTGCCGTAATAGTCGGTGATCACCCCCGGCGTGTACTGCAGCAATTCTTCCGTGGTGCTGGCGCTGCGTTGCTGCATTTCCTTGTCGGTTACCACGGAAACCGAGGCGGGCGTGTTGAGAATGCTGGTGGCCACCTTGCCACCGACCCAGAGTTCCTGGGCGACCACCGACTGGGTGTCCTCGCTGCCATCGACCCGGGCCTTGGCGTTGACGAGGATGGGGGCGAGGCGATAGTCGTCCAGTTCGCCGTCCACCTTGGCTTGTGGCGTCAGCAGGTAAGCGTTCGGGCCTTGCTTTTGAATCTCTATCTCGCTCCCCTGCAACAACGCCGACAGGGCGTCGGGCGTCTCGAGTGCGCCGCTCACACCCGAGGTCGTGCGGTTCGCGACGCTTGGCGCATCGAAGGAAAGACTGATGCCGGCTTCACGCGCAAAGCGATCCAGCGCCGGCGCCAGTGGACCTGCAGGGATGTTCCAGTGGTGAACGGCGTGGGGCTGCTCGACGCTTGAGGTTTGCGCCAGGGACGGTAGCGCGTAGCTGCTGACGATGACGCCAAAGACCGCGCCGTGCAGGGCGCGATTCAGTCGAAGGCGCTGTGGAACCGGGGACGAACTCATTTACTCGCTCCGTGAAAGGGGATCGGCAGATCGGGCTGTATGTCGGCCTTTCTTACATGCCGAACGAGAATGAGAAATCACCTCATTTTTATTTGATAAGGTTGCGCAACGAGAACGTCACTCAGCTGGCGGCGCTCAAGGTCACCCAATAGTGGGTTCGATAATCGATGCGCAACTGCAATGACTGCGCAACCAAGGCCAGTACCTGATCGGTATCGGCAAGTTGGAAGGTGCCGGAAACGCGCAGCCCCGAGACTTCTTTGGCGCAGCGCAACACGCCGGGGCGATAGCGCGACAAGGTCTCGATAAAATCATCGAGGCGCATGTGGTGGGCGCTGATCACGCCGTCGCTCCAACTCCATAGGTCCAGGCCGTTGTCCTGGAACTCAGCCACGCCCTTGGCGGTGAACAACCGTTGGTTGGCGGCTTGGACGGTGTCGCTGGCCAGGCTTCGACTGGCCCCGGGAAACACCGTGACGGCGCCCGACTGCACCGCGAGGAGGGTGCCGTCGTCACGTTCGTGCGCCAGGAAGCGGGCATTGAGGGTGCGTATGAACCCGTCGCGGGTCTGCAGCCAGAACGGACGCGGTTGCGCCGCGCCGGCATCCGCACCGGTGTTCACGATGATTTCGCCGCGCCGCAGAATCACCAGACGCCGTTCTGCGGTGAAGTCGCTGTCGACGGCACTGTCGCTGTTGAGCTGGATAAGACTGCCATCGTCGAGTTGGACGCGTTTGCGCTCGCCGGTTTTGCTGTGCTGTTGGGCGAGCAGGGCCGGCAGCGGCGTGTAGTCTCGGCCGAGCCAGGCCGCGCCGCCTGCCGTGGCCAACATACCCAGCAGCTTCAGGCTCTGGCGCCGATGCAGGCCGGAGCGCGTGCCCTTGAGGGTGTGCCGGGCCAGATCAGGCGGGATACCGGCAAAGTCATCGCCAAGCGCTTCGACACGTTGCCACGCCAACCGATGCTCCGGCCGCTGGGCCAGCCAGTGCTCGAAGGTGTGTTGGGTTTGCTCATCGGCCGGGTTGAAGCGCAGGCGCACCAGCCAGTGGATCGCCTGGTCGACCACGGCAGGGTCCAGCCCCCGGGCTTCACTGGTCGGCATAGCGCAAGCGATAGCAGTGTTGCAGGGCCTTGGCCAGGTCGCGTTCCACCGTAGAACGGGAAACACCCAATTTTTCGGCGATTTGCAGGCAGGTCAAACCGTCGAGCTGGGCGAGCAGAAACGCCTCGCGCACCCTCGGCTTGAGCAGATCCAGCAGGCGGTCGATCCGCTCGAGGCTGTCGAGAATCAGCAGCCGTTCTTCTTCAGAGGGAGCCTCTTGGGCAGGCAGCAGCGCGAGGCTTTCAAAGTAGGCACGTTCGAGCTCGCGACGGCGGTACCGATCGATCATCAGCCCGCGGGCGATGCTGCTCAGATACGCGCGCGGTTCGCGCAAAGGGCTGGATTGACGGGACTTGAGCAGACGCACGAACGTGTCCTGCGCCAGGTCTGCTGCGCTTTCGCGACAACCGATGCGCCGGCTCAGCCAGCCATGCAACCACGAATGGTGGCTGCGGTAGAGCAGCGCTAGATCGGCATCACCCAGTGTGTCGTTGCTGCGCATCAGCATCCCGGAAACTACATAATTGATAATGAATCGCAGTATATTCAGGCGGCAGACGCCAGGGCAAATTTGCCGGCTTTTGGCATTCGCCACGGTGTTCTCGGGCTGATAGGAGCGGGCAAGGCTTCACGAGCGCGCTGTACCCGGGCCCTCCAGCGGTGGATTGGCAAACAGGTGCTCGGCGGCGAAGTCTACGAATACGCGGATTTTTGGCGAAAGATGACGACTGGACGGCCACAGTGCCCAGAATTGCCCCTGGTCTTCGCTGTGACCATCGAGCAGCGTTTCCAGGCGACCTTGGGCGATGGCTTCGCGCGCCAGGAAGTCCGGGACAAAGGCGATTCCGTGCCCATCCACCACGGCCATCAACATGGCCTCCATGTTGTTCAGCGTCAGGGCGGTGGGCAGGCGCAACTGCACGAACTCCGGGGCGGCAGACATGCTCCAGTCCATTATTTTGCCCGTCGTGACAAATCGATAACGCAAGCACTCGTGGTGTTCGAGGTCGCTGATCGCGGTGGGCCGTCCCTTGCGTTGCAAGTAATCGGGTGACGCGCACAGGACAAACTTGAAAGGCCCCAGCTTTCGCGCCATCAACTTCGAGTCGGCCTGGCCGCCGCTGCGAATCACCACGTCAAAGCCCTCATCGATCACATCCACCAATTGATCGTTGAAGTCCAGCTCCAGCTCGATGTCCGGATAGGTCTTGCGGAACCGCGTCATGTGCGGCAACAGAAAGCGATAGCCAATGGTGGGCAGGCTCACGCGCAGCTTTCCGCGGGGCTCCTGCGTGGCGTGGGACAGCATCGCCTGGGCGTCTTCAAGGTCGTCGAGGATCTTTCGGCAGCGTTCATAGAACAGCTGTCCTTCGGCTGTCAGGCTGACTTTGCGCGTGCTGCGGTGCAGCAGCCGCACATTCAACGAGGCCTCCAGTTTGGCCACGTTCTTGCCCACGGCGGAGGCGGAAATCCCCAACGCCCTGGCGGCACTGATAAAACTCAGCGCCTCGGCGGTTTTTACGAAAGAGGTCACGCCACTGAGACTGTCCACGAATCGATTACATCCTTTTAGTTCATTATAAGTGGAATAAAAGCCCGTTTATCTTCAATTGTATCCTAACTAGAGTGTACGAAACGATCGCGCGCCTTAGCCTGGACAGCACGGATACTTCAAAGACATGCAGGGAATGACGTCATGAACTCAGCTACCGAACCGCTGCCGACCCGGGGCCGGTATTCCATCCTGGCTGCCATTTGCCTGGCAGCCCTGGTATTGCCCATGAGCTTTACCGGCGGGGCAGTGGCCACGCCGTTCATTGGTCAGACCTTCGATGCCCATCCCACCGAACTGGCCTGGATCACCAACGCCTTCATGCTCAGTTTTGGCAGCCTGTTGATGGCGGCCGGCACGCTCGCCGACCTCTATGGGCGTAAGCTGGTGTTCATGTGCGGTATCGCGCTGTTTGCGTTGGTGTCGATCCTGTTGGCGGTGGTGCCCGACATGATCTGGCTGGACCTCTTGCGTGGCGTACAAGGCATCGCCGCGGCGGCTGCGTTGGCCAGCGGTTCGGCGGCCCTGGCCCAAGAGTTCGACGGACATGCCAGGACACGTGCGTTCAGCCTGCTGGGCACCACGTTTGGCGTTGGCCTGGCCTTCGGCCCGTTGGTATCGGGTTTGCTGATCGAGTCCATGGGCTGGCGCAGCATTTTTCTTTGCACCGCCTTGCTCGCCATTCTTTCCTTGATCTTTGCGCTGCCCAAAATGCGCGAAAGCCGCGACCCGCAGGCTCAGCGCTTGGATACGCCCGGCGTGCTGACGTTTTCCGGCCTGTTGGTGGCCTTCACCACGGCAGTGATCCTGGCGCCGGAGCAGGGCTGGGGTTCGCCGGTCATCCAGGCCCTGTTTGGCGCGGCGGCGGTCTTCTTGCTGCTGTTCATCATTGTTGAAAATCGGGCGAAGCATCCGATGCTGGAACTGGGCTTGTTCCTGTTTCCGCGTTTTGTCGGCGTACAGATCCTGCCGATCGGCACCTGCTATTGCTACATCGTCTTGATCGTACTGCTGCCGTTTCGGTTTATCGGTGTGGAGGGGGCCAGTGCCTTTGAAGCGGGGTTAATGATGTTGGCCCTGTCCGCCCCGATGCTGGTGATCCCCATGATCGCCGCGTCGCTGACCCGCTGGTTGTCCGCGGGCGTGCTGTGCGCCATTGGTTTCGTGATCGCCGCGGTGGGGCTCTACTGGCTCAGCGTGATCCCGGCCGGCGAACACGGGCAGATCCTCGCGGCCATGTTGCTGACCGGGATCGGCACAGGACTGCCCTGGGGCCTGATGGATGGCTTGTCGGTCAGCGTGATCCCCAAGGAACGAGCCGGGATGGCCGCCGGTATCTTCAACACGACACGAGTGGCCAGCGAAGGCGTCGCCCTGGCAATCACTGTCGCCGTGCTGACGGCGCTGGTCGCGCACCACCTGAGCCTCAATGCCTCGGTCAAGCTGCCTGTTGCTGATTATTCAACGATCGCGCAACGGCTGGTCATGGGCGATCTCCAGCACGCCAGCACCAGCGCCAGCCAGATCCCCTTGACGATGCTGCGCTCGGCCTACACCGCAGGCTTCAAGACCTTGCTGCAACTGCTGGCGATCTTCACCTTGCTCACTGCCACTGTGGTCTTTCTGTTTTTGGGACGCCAAAGCGAAGTCGGTACCGAGTCCACGACCGATGCCGTGCGATTTTCATCGGATAGCTGAAAACTGCTTTGGAGTTATGGGTAATGTCGTCCAACACACACTTTACGCCGCTGATTTTGGCGGGCATTGCCGCATTGTGCGGCTTGTCGGTGGCCAACGTTTACTTTAACCAAGCACTGCTGCCGGTGTTTGCCGGTGCGATGAGCATTGACGCGGGGCAGACCAGTTGGATCGCCACGGCATCGCAGATGGGCTATGCGCTGGGGATATTGCTGATCGTCCCGTTGGGCGACAGGGTGGCGCCCTTGCGACTGTGCCGCGTGCTGCTCGCGTGGACCGCGGCCATGCTATTGCTGGCCAGCCAAGCCACCCAACTTTCGTTCCTGGCGGGCGTCAGCTTCCTGATCTGCATGGGTACCTGCATTCCGCAGGTACTGCTCCCTTATCTGGCAGGTCTGGCCACTGCCGGCGAACGCAGTCGCGTCATTGCCTGGATACAAACGGGTTTGGTCATCGGAATCCTGCTGTCCAGGGCCATTGCTGGATGGTTGGCCGATCACCTTGGCTGGCACTCGGTGTATTGGGTGGCGGCTTGCGTCATGGCCCTGTGCGCGCTGGTTCTGCCGAGGATTCTGCCTCAGCGTCATGCGCCCGGAATACCGGTTGCCTATGGCCGACTCCTGAGTTCGATGCTGCACCTTTTCTGGCATGAACCGTTGCTGCGCCTGTCTTGCGCCTTGGGCGCCGCCGTGTTTGCCGCCTTCAGTGCGTTCTGGTCGGTCATCGCTTTCAAGCTAATGGGGCCACCCCACAACATGAATGCCACGGAGGTCGGCCTGTTCAGTCTGTGGGGCGCCCTCGCCACGTTGCTGACGCCGGCGGCTGGCAAACTGTGTGAACGGTTTGGCACGGTCGCTATCAGCCTCGCTTCTATTGCGCTGTGTTGCCTGAGCTTCGTCTTATCGATGGCCTGGGCCAATCTGTTCATTGTGCTGCTGGCGTGCGCCAACCTGCTCAGCTTTGCCTTGCAGCTGGGGCAGGTGGCCAACCAGACACGGATTTTTTCTCTGAGCCCGGAAAGCCGAAGCCGCTTGAACACCGTGTACATGGTCTGCAATTTTTGTGGTGGGGCATTTGGCAGTGCCTTGGGTGGGTATCTTTGGCTGCGATTCGGATGGACCGGATGCGCCACTCTGGGATTATTGTGCGCCGTATTGGCAATGGTCGCCTTGCTGGCGATCCTAAGGCCGCGCTCCAAACAACTTTCGGTCGTATAGCCATTGAGTGACCGGTCGTCCACGTTCGTAACTTGTTATTCCTTCCTTGTACTGATTAGTTGTATGGGTGCTCGCATCAATACAGCTATCTGCTGTTCTTCGTGATACCTCCCTCCCCTTAAAATTCCTGTCATGTTTTTACCCGTCCGTTCGCCATCTCCTGTAATGGCTTTTTAATATGCGCGGATATTGAACTTATAGTTCAGACAGTTGAGCCGAAAACGCTCAACCGCTTTGAAATACTCTGAAATACAATTGCTCGCAGTAAACGGTTTTTTCGGAAAACCAGGCAGACTCCAACTTGGCAGAACAGTCGGGGACGAACATTAGTTTCCTGAGCTTTTTTTGATCTCTCAAACAAGGAGTCTTCGATGATGCTCATCGACTCTGAAAAAGTGTGTGTGTTCATACCGTTCGCCGGGGCAGCGGCTTGTCGTTTGAAGCGTTGCGACGTGCCGTGGGTACTGACATGCCGGTGACGGGTGTCACTTATAAACGTCGCTATCAAAAAGATGTCACGCAGGCACCCGGTACTGTCGAGGCCATGGCAAATGAAGTCATTGCGCTGATCGACAACCTGGCGGCGCGCGAGGTCATTGTTTTTGGTTACAGCCTGGGGGCCATTGTTGCGTATGAGGTTGCTCGTCGCCAGCATGAATTTGGCCCGCATTTGATCAAGTTAGTGGTAGCTGCCTGCCGTGCGCCGCACCTCTTTAACTGCGCACAGGTAACACTAGACGATTCAGAAGAGGTATTCCTTAAAACGGTTGCCAAGTTTGGAATTATTCCGGATTTCATGTTCAAGGATTCGGCAGCCAAGCACCGCATGCTGCCTTCCTTGATCAAGGATTTCCAGGCGGCAGCCTCATACCGGCACCTTCCGGGCGAGCCGTTGGGCCTTCCCATGACGGTTTTAGGCGGTAGCCAGGATCCCTTTGCACCGGTTCAGGATGTGATGGCCTGGAAGGAGCATAGTCAAGATTCTATTCGGCTGGAGTTCTTTGAGGGGAACCATTTTTTCCTCACCCAACATGTGCCTGCCATCACCCGAGTGATTACCGAGCCTGTCAGTCCGGTGACACGTCAGCCTGTTTCATCCCAATACCTGGATTCTGTAAGCCTATAAAGGTGAAAAAAATGGAAGAGCTCAGTGTCTCAAGCAGTGTTTCTTCGTGCCCGTTTTCTGGATTTTCCCCGCTTAGTTCACATCAGCAGGAACCGCCCAGGCATTACGTCGTAGTGGGAGATAGGATAAAAAGTCAGTGCAGCGACAATCTATTTATATCGGTGACAGCGGCCGAAGAAATGGTTGCTCAACTCGCTGAAAGCGAAAAGTTGACCTTACATGTTGGTCAGGGTGTTACCGATGAGCAACTAAACACGCTGTACGGATTCAAGGAGGCGTTGGCGCCGACATTGAATATCCTTCCGGTGGAGCATCCCCCGCGCGCCTCTTCAAGTGCTACGCACAAATTGAAGAGTCATAACATTGCCATCTCCGCGCCTTGGGAAAATGGTAATGGCACTTATTCTGCTTCGTTAATGATCGATGATGCCAATGCTGAGCTAAGCGATCATCTGACCGGCCAGCATGTTTCTGGAATGATGGTCATCGAGGCTGCACGCCAAATGACCATCGCCGTTGCAGAGGCCTATTACGTAACCCCGGCGGCCAAAGGCAAAGTCAACTTTGTGACCAACAAAATGGACGTTACGTATCGGGACTTTCTGCTGCCGATACACACCGAAATCCTGTGTATTCCGGTGGAGCTGCGCCGCTCGGGCGCCTCGAATTTTCGTTTTGGCTGCCGCCTTGAGTTCAAACAACAAAACCAGTGCCTGGTGGTGCTTGGCTTTGAATTATCGGTGATCGACTCGCGCTACTTTCAACTCAAGGAAGCGCAACTTCTTCATCAATTCGTCAAGCGTCTCGCCTGATCCACTTTTGAGAGAGTCCCTATGAAAGAGCAAGTTCTCAGCATTATTTATAATGCGATTGAAAATGAAAACCACAGTCTCGCCCAGCCCATCAGCCTGGAACAAGGCGAAGACACCGCCCTCTACGGTGCCGGCGGTGTCCTCGATTCCATGAGCCTGGTGTCCATTGTGATTGACGTCGAGCAGATGCTTGAGGAACAGCTGGGGGTCAAGATGACGCTGGTCAACGACAGCGCCATGTCCCCCAAGCGCAGTCCGTTCCAGTCGGTAAGCACCTTCGCCAATTACATTCTTGAACTGAATGCTCAGGTGCCCCATGGACGATAAAAAGCCTGTCACGCTTATCACGGGGACACGCAAGGGGATCGGCAGGCATCTGGCCGAGTATTACCTTGCTCAGGGGCATCGCGTAATCGGCTGCAGCCGTTCATCCAGCGATCTTACCCATTCAAGCTACGACCACTTTATTGCGGACGTGGCCGATGAGCAGGCCATCGGCGAGCTGATGAAACACGTGCGTGGCACCTGCGGCCGGCTTGATCACCTGATCAACAATGCCGGCATCGCCAGCATGAATCACTCGCTGCTGACGCCCTACAAAACCGCGCAAAACATCATGCAAACCAATGTGCTGGGCACATTCCTGCTCAGCCGGGAAGCGGCAAAGCTCATGCGCGCCGGGCGTCAGGGACGCATTGTGAATTTTTCCACGGTGGCCAAGCCGCTGAAGCTGGAAGGAGAGGCGCTGTACGCCGCGTCCAAAGCCGCTGTGGAGACCCTGACCTGTGTAATGGCCAAGGAGCTGGCCAGTTTTGGCATCACCGTTAATGCGCTGGGCCCCACGCCGATCGATACCGATCTGACGCGGGTCATCCCCGCACAAAAAATGAAGGACCTGCTGGCGCAGCAGTCGCTGAAGCGCTTCGGCACGTTCGACGACGTGACCAATGTGACGGACTTTTTCCTGTCTTCGCGCAGCCATTTCATTACCGGCCAAGTCGTGTATCTCGGCGGCCTCTAACTCAGCTCTCCTGCAAAAGGACTTCACCATGAACCTGGACGCCATCAAGAAAGAACTCGCAGAACTCCTGGAACTGCGCGAATCGGAACTTCAAGCCGATGTATTGCTGCATCCCCTGAGCAATTGGGACTCGTTGACCAAGGTCACGCTGCTGGGGGTGTTGAATGACCAGTTTGGTTTTGCCTTGAGTCCGGCCCTGCTCGATGAGGTGGAAACCATTGGAGAACTGTTCGACGCCATCCAGGCCGATGCGGCGCACGTTCGTGTCGGTGAGCCTTCGTGAACGCGGCCATCGATGGAGTGTCCATCCGCGCGCTATCGGCTGCCATCCCTGAAGACGTCATGACCCTGGACGATTTCGCCACGTTGTTTGGTGAAAAAGAGGTGCAGCGAATCGCCAAGAGCACCGGCATCCATCAAGTGAGGGTGGCTAACCGCTTGTCGACGGTGGACCTCTGCGCTGCGGCTGCCCAGGCGTTGTTCAATGCCGCGGACATCGACCCCGCCAGCATCGATGGCCTGGTGCTCGTCACGCAGACGCCCGATAGCCTGATGCCGGCCAGCAGTGCCTTGCTGGCGGATCGCTTGGGGTTGGGAAACGCGCTCGCGGCTTTCGACCTCAACTTCGGTTGTTCCGGCTACATCTATGGCCTCTTTCAGGCGGCCATGCTGATCAAGGCCGGCGGTTGCCGCAGGGTGCTGGTGTGTACCGGCGATGTGATCAGCAAACTGCTCAACCCTGAAGACCGGCACGTGCGGCTTGTCTTCGGCGATGCAGCGACGTGCACGCTGCTGGAGGACGGCGATCAGACGCTCGGATTTGCATTCACGACCGATGGCGCTGGCGCGCAATACCTCAACACGACTCTGGACTACACGCCCAGCGCCACCAGCCGGGTACAGGCCGCAGGGCTGCACATGGACGGTGGCCAAGTGATGAACTTTGCCCTGGAGAAAGTGCCGTCGGCGATCAACGCCTTCATTCGCGACCAAGGTATCGACCCTGAACGTGTGCCGTTCTTCCTGCTGCATCAGGCGAACAAGTTCATGCTCGATTATTTGGCCAAAAAACTGGGTGTCGCGTCCTCCAAGGTCCCCATCGAAGTGGCCGACGTGGGCAATACCGGTCCTTCGTCGATCCCGCTGATGATCTGCAAGCGGCACGGCCGCGAGGATTTACGGCAGGACAACCTGATTGCCTGTGGCTTTGGCGTCGGGTTGTCCATCGGAACGGCCCGTTTATCCCTGCGCGATGCCCACATCATCGCACCCGTAACAGTACCCGCCTTCCCTAACTGAGCTGACAATCAAGGAAAGATCCCATGACTATCCAAGCAATCTGGTTCGACTTCGGTGGTGTGTTGTCGCCTTCCATCGACGAGTTGTACCGCGTCTATCAGCAAAATACCGGCATCAGCCGCATTCAGATGGAGGCCGCCATGCACGCCGTGGCCAAGCCGCTGAATGTGCAGTTCCAGGCGCCCATCGAGCTGGCCATGATGACCCAGGTCGAATGGGGGCAGGGCATGAGCAAGGCATTGTCCGAGCTGTATCCGGGAATCGATTTGAGCCGTTGCGATTTCGATAACCATGGCGAGCAGTGGTTTTCCCCGCACAGCGTCAACGAGCACATGTTCGAGCTTTTCCATGAGGTGAAAGCCGCAGGCCTCAAGGCGTGCATCCTTACCAACAACGTCGTGGAGTGGGAGACACCTTGGCGGCGCATGGTGGGCCTGGATGATGTCGCGGACAGCATCGTCGATTCCTGCAAGGTCAAACTGCGCAAGCCTGACCCGAAGATTTTTGCCCTGGCCGCCGATCGGATCGGTGTACCGGCCGCCAGCTGCGTGCTGATCGACGATGTCGAGGAAAACTGCGAAGCCGCGCGAGCCGCCGGCTGGCACGCCATTCTGTTTGTCGACAGCCACCAGACCCAGCAAGCCGTGCGTGCGCTCATCGGCGAGGCACAACCCCGTGCACAGGCAGGTGCCCGATGAACATGCGCGTCCATCCCAGCGTGCTGGATATCCCCAACCTCGATGCCGCACCCTATTACCAGGCCGTGGGCTGGCAGGATCAATTGCCGCAGATCAAGTTGCCCAGCGGGCACGTCGCCATTCATCTGACCGGGTACGCCGACTGCAAGGCATTTCTGGCTGACCCGAGCATCAGTCGAACCCTGTGCAACATCGAAGACGGCCCGACTTTTCTCCCTGGCCCGACTCAACCGGAACTGTTGCTCAACCTGGACAACCCGGCCCACATGCGTTCGCGCGCGACCGTCACGCGGGCTTTCAGCAAACGTGGCCTGGAGAGTGTGCGCCAGCATGTGACCACGGTAACCGTCGAGAGCATCGAGCAGATGCGCCAAGGGGTGACGCCGCCGGACCTTTTTGCTTCGGTGCTGGAGCGGCTGACGTCATCGACGGTGTGTCACATCCTGGGCATTCCCGAAGAAGACCGGCTGCTGTTCCGGCCTTGGAGCCAGATGATTCAATCGGCTCCGCCGGACGATATCGTGGGCATCGAGGTGGCGGTCAAAGCCAGTTTCGATTACATGCTGGACTTTGTGCAGGGCCGCCGGGAGGCACATCCGGACGGATTTATTCGCCAATATGTCGACCAGCGCCACACCTTGGAAGACCCGCTGAGCGATCGGGAATTTGTCGGGGTGCTGCTGGGGATTCTGTTGGGGGGCGACCATAACGCCTTGAGCGTCATGACTAAAAGTCTCTACACCTTGTTGTGCGCGCCGTCGCTGTGGCGGTACCTGCGCGAAAACCCCGATCGCGCACCGCAGTTGATCGAAGAGCTCATTCGATTGATTCCCATTGGCAAGCTATCAGCGTTCCCGCGGATGACCACCCAGGCTCTGCAAACCAGCCGCGGTGTGATTCCCGCGAATACGACGGTGTATGCCAACGTGTTCCTCGCCAACCGCGACCCCAGTGTGTTCAACGCTCCTTTGCTGATCAATCCCGAGCGTCAGGACAAGGCTGCGCATATGCAATTTGGCCATGGCATCCACAGCTGCATGGGGCCGGCCCTGGCACGCCTGGAAATAGCCACGGTGCTGTCGACCCTTGTACAGGCGTTACCCGACCTGGAACTGGCCTGTGACCCGACGTCGATCCGCTGGATCAACGGTACGGTGCTGCGCCGCCCCGACGAACTGCCCGTGCGTTTCTGATGCCATTTCAATCAAGGGAAAAAAGCCATGATCTTTAAACCGCTGATAAACGGATTTGCGCAGTTTTCGAATCAGATCTTTCTGAATGACCCTGAACAGTCCTACACATATGCCCAGTTGAACGACGAAATCGGTGTCCAATTGGAGTGGCTCGCCGGTCATGGCGTGGCCAGGCAAGCGGTGGTTTTCATGAATGGGGACTTTTCGTTCACAGGCATCGCGCTGTTCCTGGCGCTGTACCAGAACGGCAACATTATTGCCCTGAACACCGCTGAAACCCCGGCGGAAATTCAAAACAAGCAGGCGGCGGCAAACCCCGAGTTCGTGATTGATATCGAAGCCCGCCAGATCCGGGCTTGTACCGTTGCCCAAGCTCCGCAAAACCCCATGATCGGTGAGCTTAAAAAACAGGCGCATGCGGGCCTGATTCTGTTCAGCAGCGGCACCACTGGCAAACCCAAGGCGATGTTGCACGACCTCGACCGATTAGTGGGTGAGTTTGCCGATAAGCGATCGCGTCGTCTCGATATCTTTCTGTTCCTGTTGTTCGATCATATTGGTGGCATCAATACGCTGTTGAACATTCTTTCCATTGGCGGAACGGCCACGATCGCCGCCAGCAAAACGCCGGACACCGTTGCCAGCCTGATTGAAAAGCACCGCATTACCGTGCTGCCGACTTCACCCACTTTCTTGAACCTGATGCTGATCAACCAAGTGTTCGATACCTACAACCTCAGCAGTTTGCGCATGATCACCTATGGCACGGAGCCGATGCCGGAGAGCTTGTTGCTCAAACTGCGTGAGCGCCTGCCCAGGGTGAAGTTCTTGCAGACATTCGGTACCAGCGAAACAGGTATCATCAACACCAGTTCGTTGTCGTCCGATAGTCTGTACATGCGCTTTCAAGAAGGATCAAGTGAGCACAAGATCGTCGACGGCGAGCTCTGGCTGCGCAGTGCGACGCAAGTCATGGGCTATCTGAACCACTCGATGGACAGCTTCACCGAAGACGGCTGGTTCAAAACCGGCGACCTGGTGGAGGTCAATGCCGACGGTTACCTGAAAATCCTCGGTCGCAGTAAGGAAATCATTAACGTCGGAGGCGAGAAGGTCTACCCGGCGGAAGTCGAATCCGTGCTCCTTCGTCATCCACAGGTACGTGATTGCAAGGCGTACGGTGAGGCCAACGGCTTGACCGGCCAGTTCGTCGCCGCGCACATCGTCCTCGACAGCGACTACGGAGACTCGACGGCAACGGTGCTGCGCGATATCCGGCACTTTGCCCGGCGGCTGATGGACGCCTACAAGGTACCGGTACGCTTGAAGTCGGTGGACGCCATCCAATATTCGACGCGTTTCAAAAAGCTGCTGATCGATTGAGTGCGGCGTGCCCTGAAGGAGCGATCAGCCACCTTCAGGGCTGCTTATCAACTGTGTTTCACCGAGAAAATCAATGAACGCGCGGGTCTTGGGGGACAGCAGGCGGCTTGGCGACCAGACAATCCAGAAGTCCCCCTCCAGGCTCAATTCGGGCAATACCCTGATCAGTTCATGGCTGGCCAGGTACTCCTGGATGACGAAGTCAGGCAGATAGGCCAGGCCCAAGCCATTACGGCAGGCTGCCAGGACCGCTTCCACACTGTTCATGACCACGGTGGTTTCCAGGCTGATCTTGATGGTGTCGCCATTGACCTTCAGCCACCACGGCTGAAGCTTGCCGTTGGAGGGGAATTTGTAGGCGATCCCCTTGTAATGCTGGAGATCCTCGACGTTCTTTGCCGTGCTGTAGCGCTGTAGGTAGTCGGGCGCTGCACACAAAACAAACCGGAAGGTGCAGATTCTTTTCGCCGCGAGGCTGGAATCGGGCAACTCGCCGCTTCGGATCACCGCATCAAAGGCTTCGTCGACCACATCGACCAGTCGATCGCTGAAGTCCAGGTCCAGTTCGATTTCGGGATAGCGCTGGTAAAACTCGCGCAACATTCCTGAGATCAGCCGATAGCCCACGGCGGGCAAACTGATCCGCAGACGCCCCCTGGGACGGGTCTTGGAATGGGAAAGCGCAGCCTCGGCATCCTGCAATTGCTGAAGCAAGGTCCGGCAGCGACCAAAAAAGTCCAAGCCTTCGCTGGTCAGACTGATCTGTCGGGTACTGCGATGGAACAAGCGCACGCCAATCCGCTCTTCAAGACGGCTGACACTTTTGCCCACGGCAGAAGACGAGATGCCCAGTGCCCTGCCCGCCAGGGTAAAACTTTGATTTTCCGCTGCCCGCACAAAGGCAATCAACCCGCTCAGATTATCCATATTCCGTGTCCGCCCACTTTTTTTGGGGAGGGGTCGATCGCTACAGATCTATTGAGGCTTCAGATCCAACGGGTCAAAAAGGGGAAGCATCGGCGCTTTTCCCAGGAGTTAAACAGTATTTCTTCACCTGTTTATCGATTTGAAGTCTGCCGTGACGTCACTAAGAGAGCAACCATTTTGTCGGGAAGCGTGGATGTGGAGGTGGTTTGGGTGGCGGGGAGGGCTTCACCCCGTGTGTCGTTGCTGCGCATCAGCATCCGGAAACTACATAGTTGATATTGAATCGCATTGTTTTCGGGCATCAGACACCAAGGCAAATTTGCCGGCCATGGCATTCGCCACGGTGTTCTTTGCCTGATAGGAATAGGCAATGCTGCAAGGCAAATCGGCATAGGTGAGGCGCCTGCCGATGGCTACCATGGCGCACACCAACCGATGGGAGTTCGTCATGAATGGTATAAAAACCCTGTTCATCACCGGCGTCAGCAGCGGCTTCGGCAACGCCCTGGCCCAGGAAGCCCTGGCGGTCGGGCACCGGGTCATCGGCACCGTGCGCAGCGAGGCGGCCTTGCAGGCTTTCGAACAACTGTCTGCCGAGCGGGCCCACGGCGTTCTTTTGGATGTCACCGACTTCGCCCTGATCGACAGCGTGGTCGCCGCCACAGAAGCCGCTCGCGGCCCGGTCGATGTGCTGGTCAATAATGCCGGCTATGGCCACGAAGGCATTCTCGAAGAGTCGCCGCTGGAAGAAATGCGGCGTCAGTTCGACGTCAATGTGTTTGGTGCCGTGGCGGTGACCAAGGCGTTCCTGCCCTATTTCCGCCAGCGCCGCGCTGGGCATATCCTCAACATCACGTCGATGGGGGGCACCATCACCATGCCGGGCATCGCCTACTACTGCGGGAGTAAGTTCGCCCTGGAGGGGATCTCCGATACCCTGAGCAAGGAGTTGCAACCGTTCAACATCTTCGTGACGGCCGTCGCGCCCGGTTCGTTTCGAACGGACTGGGCCGGTCGTTCGATGCAGCGCACCCCGCGCAGCATTGCCGACTACGATGCCAGTTTTGACCCGGTTCGCCAGGCACGTCAGGAGAAGAGCGGCAGGCAACTCGGCGACCCGCACAAAGCGGCGCGGGCGATGTTGCAGGTGATCGCCAGCCCGACCCCGCCTGCCCACTTGCTGCTGGGTAGCGACGCCTTGAACCTGGTGCGCGACAAGCTCAGTCGTGCGGCCAGTGAGATCGATCAGTGGGAGGCGCTGACCCGTTCGACCGACGGCTGAGCGACCCGCGCAAGGAGAAGTGGATGACCGAGGCTGATCCGCGCACCGCGCGCATGGTGACGTTGATGGAGCGGCTGGCGCCGGTGGAAGGCTACAACCTCAGCGCCCTGGAGGACGTGCGTTTCCTGCGTTCGAACCGGCCATTGAGTCGCACGCCGGTCTTGTATGACCCCGGCATCGTCATCCTGTGCCAGGGGCGCAAGCGCGGTTACCTGGGGGATGACGTCTATGTCTACGATGCCCGGCATTATCTGGTGGTGTCCGTTCCCGTGCCGTTCACCATGGAGACCGACGCCAGCGAGGCGCAGCCCATGCTGGCGGTGTATATGCGCCTGGACCTGCAGCTGGCGAGCGAGTTGATGTTGCAGGTCGACGAAGCCCTCGGCCCGAGCGATGCCCCGCCCAAGGGCATGTACGCCTCGCCCATGGACGAGGGCTTGTGCGCCTCGACGCTGCGCTTTCTTGAAGCCATGAGCACACCGGGTGACGCGCACATTCTCGGGCCAGCGCTGGTGCGGGAAATCTACTACCGCATCCTCACCGGCGAGCAGGGCGGCTCGATGCGCGCGGCGCTGAGTCGCCAGGGCCACTTCGGCCAGATCACCCGCGCGATCCGCAAGATCCACAGCAGCTACCCAGAGCGCCTGGATGTCGAGACTCTCGCCCGCGAAGCCAATATGAGCGTGCCCAACTTCCACCTGCACTTTCGCAGCGTGACAGACGCCTCGCCCATGCAATACCTCAAGTCGACACGCCTGCACCAGGCGCGCCTGCTGATGCTGCGCAACGCCATGAACGCCAGGGCGGCGGCGTTCAGCGTGGGCTACGAAAGCGCCTCCCAATTCAGCCGTGAGTTCAAGCGCCTGTTCGGACGAACGCCTCAGGCTGAGGTGCAGTGGATGAAGGCGACGTATGCGTTGCCGGCGCCGGTGGGGGCGTCGGTTTATGTGGCGTCGCATTAGGCTTCGGGTGAGTTGGCCAGGGCTGTCGTCGCACGTCGACGAGGCGCGGTAGATTGCTTTGTTCAACACGGTTACCAGCTTGCAAGTGGCTGCTGGTGTGCAGGGATAAAGGACGCTAGTGCCGTATCAGGTACCTCACAAGTATTCCGTTTCGTTAGGTCGCAGTGATTTGTGCTCTCTCATGCCCGAGCTCACGGCTGATAATTTGTCGAGCAATACGGTCTTCAGAACGCTGCACTGGGGTCAATTCTCTGGAAGAGATTCCTCCTGCCGCCGGTGCCTACCACCCTGTCAAAGCTAAGTAACGGCTCTGTGCAAAATGATGACGTAGCCCATGCATAGGGCTTTGGCCTGCTTGCACTGATCATCGTAAATGTTTCTTTGCTGGATATACGTTTTCTGAGCTGGGATTAATGAGCCGGCTCCCGCTAGCTGATGTGCCGCCTTCGGCACCTCGCACTGTAGTGAAGTAGCGATGGGCAAAGCGCGATACGCGCACCGTCGTCCGTGAACCCTTGAGGAAAATTTGATCTCCTTGATCCGGGACTGTCAGATTTTTTGTGTTCGGGCCGGTAGCGGCCTGCCGTCAGGCAGGCCTTGATTTCACCAGGTCGGCCTGATGAACCGATCTCCGTACAGAATCGCAAATTGATTCATTGCACTTTTCCAATCATGCGCCGCCGAGCCCCAGTTTGCTGTGATGTTGCGCAGCCCCAGCCAGATCAGTTTGGTTGCAGCGTCGTCGCTCGGAAAGTGACCACGGGTCTTGATGATCTTGCGTAGCTGAGCGTTGATGCTCTCGATGGCATTGGTGGTGTAGATCACCTTGCGGATCGCGGGCGGGAAAACAAAAAATGGAATCACTCGATCCCACGCCCGTCGCCAGGCCGCCACAACCGTTGGATATTGCTTGCCCCAGGGCCCGCGCTCAAATTCATCCAGAGCCTGTTCCGCCGCTTGTACATTGATGGCCTGATAGATCGGTTTGAGGGCCTTGGCCAGTTCTCGACGCTTGTCCCAGGCCGCATAATCAAGGCTGTTGCGGATCAGATGCACGATGCAGGTCTGCAATGTTGTTTCCGGAAATACCGCGCTGAGGGCCTCTGGCATGCCTTTTAGGCCATCGGTTACGGCAATCAGCACGTCCTCGACGCCGCGCGTCTTGAGGTCGTTGAATACCTTCATCCAGAACTTTGCCCCTTCGGTGTTCTCGATCCAGATACCCAGGATGTCGCGTGTCCCGTCGGGTAAAACGCCCAGCGCCAAGTAAATCGCTTTGTTGCGAACCAGACCTTCTTCGCGAATTTTGACCCGCAGAGCATCAAAGAAAATGACCGGATACATCGGCTCTAGGGGACGCTGTTGCCAAGCGCCAATCTCTTCCATCACCTCGTCGGTCACGGAGCTGATGAAGTCAGGCGAAACATCCGTCCCGTACTGCTCGGAAAGAAACGCCCGGATCTCTCTGACCGTCATCCCACGGGCATACATGGCGATGATCTTGTCGTCGAAACCGGTGTAACGGCGCTCATGCTTGGGAATAAGAATGGGCGAAAAACTGCCCTCTCGATCACGCGGGATATCCAGCCGGAGCGGGCCATCACCGGTCAGCACCGTCTTACCGCTCTTGCCATTGCGCTGGTTGGTTTCATCCTCTGGACGCTGCGCGCCCGGAGGATAGCCCAGGTGATGGCCCAGCTCAGCGCTCAGGGCACGCTCGATCAGCGCCTTCTTGAACGCCGCAGAGGCCTCTTCGATGGCCTCCGCGGTCATCAGCGGGGCGGCGGAAAACTGCTCAAGAAGCTCTTTCGGGACTTTCGGTAATTCTCGAAGCGGTTTCTTTTTGGTTGGCATACATGCACCTCTTACTCATGTTATGCCCGAACACAAAATTTCTGACACCCTCCTTGATCCGACTACAGAAGCTGGCTATCCACCTCGCTATAGGACATTAGGATTTCCTTCGGTAGAGCAGTTTAATCGCCTCACTGCCTTGTGATCGCTGCTCAACTAATCTGACGCACTACGATGGAGGTATGAATGCCCGACACTTACAGCGCGCATGATCATGCGAACCGCAATCAGGCAGAAATCCTCATTAGCAACGATTGCGCTTGCTTTGGTTGCTATGCGGTATTTCCTGCTTCTGATGTGACACGGTTTACTGAGACCACGGAATGGTGTCCAAAATGCGAGGCTTTCAGCACGGTCGTTGGCGATGCCTCCGAGCTGCCTTTGGATCGAGAGTTTCTGGAGGCAGTTCACGATCATTGGATCGGGCCTCAAGATTGGTTAGATGAGATGGCGGCGCAGACTCATGCGATCGCAACTGCTGTTTACAGGCAGGCAAGCACAACGATGGATGAGGAACGAGCTCGTCCTTGGTGGAAGTTTTGGCGATGAGTACAAGGTGATGACGGCGAGTTTTACTCTTCAGGACACTGAGAGCGACAGATCGCCAAAAAATCCAATCATAGTCCCGTGCAGGACCGTCCTGAAGGGCTGCTTTAGGTTACGGATTCAACCGGTCGACGCCACACAACGGTATTGCAGAGCGGGCGAGCCCTTACAATTGTCTCGGAAAATACATTTTTCAGAGCCGTCTAGCCAAGGAGCTAAGTGTTGAGAAGTATTGGGATACTGCTGTTGCTCTATTGCATGAATGTTTTCGCCATAGAGTCGTCGCTTGAGCACTACACCAACGCTAATAGCGCCCGTGCGATTGGCATCACTCAATTGGATAGCGCGACAATTCTTGCTGAGGAGGCGCGGCTCGCACCTTTGGCCAGTGACTTGTTACTCCAGGTCAAACCCATGATCCGAGAAGGCGGCAGCGGTGCGGCGATTCAAGATTATGTGTTGAAGCAATTCGAACGTTACGGTTGGCTGCCAATGCTGGTGGGCTACAAAGGCTATACGGCGGCGGTGCCGGTTTCGGTGAATAACCAAGTGGGTAACGCACTGCCTACTGATACGCCGTTCCCGACCGCAGCCTTAGTAAAAGTTGAGTTGATTGCCGCATCGGCCCAGGCCCATGTCGCCCAGGTATGGACATTCGCCACCCCCAACGCGACCGAACAGCAGCGTCAGTTATTGGCAACAGCCCGTAGCGCATTGCGCAGTGGCGTTGATCAGGTTCGTGCTGGCGAGCGGCTGTTCAATGTGGGCCAGGCCATTCAACAGGTGCTTGATGCCAACCAGGCGGTCGCGATTCATGAATTGGCGGGCTACGCCATGGGGCAGGCGCGGGTTCAGAAGCCTCAGGTGCTGGGTTACAAGGGCAACGTTAACGATGACACCCTCATGCAACCCGGGCAGGTGCTGAATGTTTATGTGATCGCGAAGGCTGGCGCCTTCGGGGTGCGGTACCAGCCGCCTGATTTTTGGACCGTCCTCACCCAAGACGGCGCGGACAGCGTCATGCTGTCGGCGATGGTGGAGGTGACGGTTGACGGGCACCGGCTGCTGAGTAGATTGGTCGACTAATCGCCGTTCGCCAAGTAGTAGAGGAGGTATCCGAAGTACGCCAACGAACCGGTCGAAATTCTATCTTGAGTACATTCTCATCCGAGGAGCCTGCCTGAGCAGCTTGATGACGTGAGGCGCATTGATTTCAGCCGGGGTAATTTGAATTTGTAAAGTAAGCTATTGATTTATCGCCTTATTTTATATATTTATTTTTGGCTGGAATACCAAATGGAATACTGCACTCTGCTGATCACCCGTTTGCGTTCAATATGATTATCAGTGGCGTCGAATGACCAGCACACCTCGCAACGATATCGGCAGAGACGCGAGTGCCGTTGGGGCCTTCAAGTCATAGAGAACAGTATTGGTAGTGATGCCCGCATGGTGAAGTAATCACCGGCCAATCGTGCAGAGCTGACCTTCTTCTGACTGTCCTTTGCTGGGGAAAGTTGATCTCAATGCGATTCAGCAGTCCCACGATCTACGCTTGCGTTTTTGCCTCTTCTCTTATTCATCGTCGAAATAATCACGGTCTAATGCAGGAAGTCTTATCAGTCGTGAGGTAACCCCGACCTCATGATCCATCATCAAATTCACCAGGCGGCTGCCGTCCACGAGTACGATTCCTTCAACGGACTTGGCGAAATCAATAGCATGGGCGGTGAAGCCAGAAGTGGTGATGAATACGCCGCGCTTTGCTTTCTGCCCTGCGAGAGCTCCATAGAACGCCTGCAACTCAGGCCGGCCAACCGTGTTTTGCCAGCGCTTGGCCTGGACGTAGACCTTCTCAAGCCCAAGTTTGTCGAGCGAGATAATGCCGTCGATACCTGCGTCGCCCGAGCCACCTACACGCTGCAGGTCATTACGACTGGCGCCGTAGCCCAGGCGGTGCAGAACATCCAGCACAATCACTTCAAAGCGGTTTGGAGTCACCTGTAATAGGTTATCCAGTAAATCGACGGCGGTAGCTTCGCGCAATTCTTGCAACGCCTGCTCAAGACGGTCGTCGGGACTAGCAGTGGCTGAAGTGATGTCAGGCTCAATTTGAGTCTGATCATCCAAGGGGGCGGCATCGGTTGCGACTTTCAACTTCACATTCATATAGCCGATAGCCAAATGTTCCACTTCTTCGTGAGGGAGTGGCGCCGCGTTCCTTTCAGCATAGGTTATTCCGGCGTCCGTCAGCTTCCAATATCCACGCTTTGCGCTGCCGGACAAACCTGCACGTTTGAGTCGGTCATGCGCCCAACCTGCGCGGTTTTTGTAGGTCGCCTGACCGCTGGCGATCAGTTCTTGCCGTTGCTCTTCGGTCAGGTGCAGCGTTTTCGCCGCAGCCTCCTGGGCATCCCGCGTAGGCGCGCCTTCTGGCTTGGTCGCTAAAAAACGCAGCACTGGTTCGATGAACTGGTCGTAAGTGGGAACGGGCATTTTGCCTTCCTTTGGCGGAGGTATTTATTGGGTTGAGTAACCTGAGCAGCTTGCAGGAGTAGGTGAAATCTTGGCAGACCAGTTGAGCAGTCTCGACGAGCGTAGTGGGGTATCCTATGGCATTTTTTGCACGGACATCTTTCAGTTGCTTCGCTGCACCCAATTCGCACTCCGCTCGACGTTGTGACAGGAACCAAAATACCTATGGCAAGCGCCAAATTAACACTCGCACGGCTTGAAAATCTGTTGCTGACAGCCTGTGATGACCTACGTGGCAACATGGATGCCAGCGAGTACAAGGAATACATTTTCGGCATGCTGTTCCTCAAGCGTGCCAGCGATTTGTTCGATCAGCGCCGCGAAGAGATTGCCGTAGAAGGCAAGGCCGCAGGACTGAGCGATGCCGATATCCAGCTCAACCTAGAAGATCCCGATCAGTACTCCGGCAAGTATTTTTTCGTGCCGGAGCGGGCTCGATGGAATCAGGGCTGGGTCGATAGCACCTGGAATCTGCATCCGGCTCTCAAGCACGTTAAAGAAAACGTTGGCACGGCCCTCAATAAAGCGCTTGAGGCATTGGAAGAGGCCAACCCCGAGGCTTTGCAGGATGTGCTTAAACACATTAACTTCAACAAAAAAATCGGCCAGAACACGCTGGATGACGACACTCTGGTCAACTTTATTCAGAACTTTGAAAAAATTCCGCTGCGCGACGAAGACTTCGAATTCCCAGATCTACTGGGCACTGCTTATGAATGGCTGATCAAGCACTTTGCCGACTCTGCAGGCAAGAAGGCCGGTGAGTTTTATACCCCGGCCGAAGTGGTGCGTATCTGCGTCGAAATCTGCGACCCTCAGGAAAGCATGAGTGTGTATGACCCCACGGTGGGGTCGGGCGGCATGCTGATCCAGGCGCGTGATTACCTGCGCGAGTGCGGCGCCGATGCCTCCGAGCTGGCTTTGTATGGCCAGGAAAAGATGGGCACCACCTGGTCCATCTGCAAAATGAACATGCTACTGCACGGCATCTCCCACGCAGTGATTCGCCAGCAAGATACCCTGCGTGAGCCGCAACACCGAGATGAGCGTGAAAGTGACCATCTCAAGCGTTTCGACCGTGTGTTGGCCAACCCTCCATTCAGCCAGAACTACATCAAGAAGGACATCAAATTCCCTGGCCGCTTCCCGGTGTGGATGCCCGAAAAAGGCAAAAAAGCCGACTTGATGTTTGTGCAACACATGTTAGCCGTGCTCAAAAGCGATGGCCGGATGGCGACGGTAATGCCCCATGGCGTGCTGTTTCGCGGCGGTGAAGAACGTGAGGCGCGCAAATATTTCATTGAAAAGGGCTATCTCGAAGCAGTACTTGGCCTGCCGAGTAACCTGTTTTACGGTACCGGAATCCCTGCCTGCATTCTGGTACTGAATAAGGCAGGGGCGGCCGAGCGTGACCATGTGTTGTTTATCAACGCCGACCGTGAGTACCGTGAAGGCAAGGCCCAGAACCATCTACGGCCCGAAGACATCGACAAGATCGTCCATGCTTATCGGGCCGGGGAAGATATTCCTGGCTATGCACAGCGGATTCCGGTGGCTGACATTCGTGCGGAGGACTTCAACTGCAATATTCGACGCTATGTGGATAATGCTCCGCCGCCCGAGCCCCATGACGTGCGAGCCCATCTGCACGGCGGTGTGCCGGTCAGCGAGATCAATACGCTTGAGCATTTCTGGCAAAACTATGCCGGTTTGCGTGACAGTTGTTTTGTACCCCGCGCTTTACCGGTCAGCGGCGTAGCCTATGCCGACTTTTCAACTGAGCTGCAAGATAAACGGACTATTGCCGAGTACGTTAACGCACACCCTGGGGTTACCCAGCGGCAGTCCCAATTTATGACCGAGCTGCATAGTTGGTGGCAGCAGCACTTGCCCATCGTCGAAGCACTGGCGCCGGACACCACGAACCAGCAAGCACGTGCCAACAATGTCTATCAGATGCGCGCCACTTTGCTGGATAGCATCGAACGCACCTTTGCTGGTCAGCACCTCCTGAACCGCTACCAAGTGCGCGGTGCTTTCGCCAACTATTACAAGCACCTGGCCGCCGATTTTAAATCCATTGCTGCCAGCGGTTGGGGCCCAGAGCTGATCCCCAATGAGGATATTCTGCAAAGCCAGTTCCCCGAAGTATTGACCGAACTGGAGCAGCAGCACAGCCGTCTCGCCGAACTGCAAGCACTATTTTCTGCTGCTAGGGAAGAAGATTTTGAAGATATGGATGGCAGCGGTGTGCTACCAACAGATGAGGTGAAAACTCTCAAGGCCAGCCTGAAAGAAGCTCGTGGTTTGATGAAATTGGCTAAGCGTGATACCAGTTTTGGCGACTGGCAAAGTCACCAGAGTGAGGCAGAGCGCATTGAGGCCCAACTGGCCGGCCATAAAGCGCTGGAAGACGAAGCGAAAAGCCTCAAGGCCTTGATCAAGGCGACCGAGCAAAGCCGAGATGAGTTGGTGGAAAAAGCCCGAGAGAAGATCAGCAGCGACGAGGCTCGCGTGGTGATTGTCGAGCGGTTGGGCAAGGTGCTGTTGAATAGCTACCAACAATATCTACGTGCCGACCAACGCGCTTGCATCTCAGCCATTGAAAACTTGTATAGCAAGTACGCAGTAACGGCAAAAAAAATTCAGGCCGAACGGGATGAGACAGAGGCGGCGCTGCAGGCATTTTTGGTGGAGCTGGGGTATGAATGAGCTGCGGACCGAATTGCTGGGGCAAATTGCTAATATCCGAAGAGGAATAACATATTCTGAGGTGACCCTCCGGGATAGCCCGGAGGATGGGCTACCCTACATCAATATGAAATCTTTTCTTAAAGATGGAGGGTACAATCAGTTCGGACTCAAGTATTACGCTGGATTTTATACGGCTGCCGATATTGCCAACTACTGTGATCTTCTGATCGCCAATACAGACGTAACTCGAGATGGCGACATCATTGGCGTTCCCGCCCTTTTGCCTGATGAACTGCAAAAAAATGGAGCTCTGTTTTCTCATCACGTTACTAGGCTCGTGGTCGGCACGAGGCTGAGTGTCAAGTATCTTTACTATTTGCTATGCACCGACGAGTATCGGCGCGCAATGAAGAAGTATGCTCGAGGGACAACGGTTTTGATGCTCGATATGAATGGGATTAAGCGTATACCCATTTGCTATAGGGTTTCGAGAGCAAAGCAAGAAAAAGTCGTTGATATATTGGAGGCTGTTGACGCAAATATCGAAAAAACCCAAAAGCTTATTGTAAAATATCAGCAGATTAAGGCTGGTTTGATGCATGATTTGTTCACCCGAGGTGTGTTGCCCAACGGTCAACTGCGCCCATCCCGTGAGCAAGAGCCGGAGTTGTATAAAGAAACAGCAATTGGGTGGATTCCTAGAGAGTGGGACTTACAGCGCTGTGCTGATTTGTGCACACGAATCTGTGTCGGAATAGTGATCCAGCCAACACAGTACTATGTAGAGGAGGGTGTTCCTGCTTTCAGATCGGCTAATGTTCGTGAAGTTGGTATTGATCCAAGCAATCTTGTTTATATATCTGCAGTGTCTAATCAGTTGCTTGCAAAAAGTCAGGTAAAAGCTGGGGATATTGTTTCTGTTCGCACTGGCTATCCAGGTACAAGTGCGATTATTTCTCCAGAGTTTGAAGGTGCGAATTGCATCGATATTCTTATTTCGACGCCAGGCGATAAAATTAACTCGGAGTATCTTTGCTACTGGATAAACTCATCTTTTGGGAAGGGTCAAGTTCTTCGTCAGCAAGGTGGGATGGCGCAGCAGCACTTTAATGTTGGGGAAATGCGAGAGTTGCTAGTCGCTCTTCCGAACGCAGACGAGCAAATAAAAATCAGAGATAAGATCGATGCCGTAGCGAGTAAACTGGCGATTGAACGAGCTTTTTTGGAAAAGCTAAGAACTCAAAAGCTCGGTCTAATGCATGATCTCCTAACTGACAAGGTCAAAGTCGATACCCCCGAGCGCGATGATGCCCGACAAGTTGCTCGTTTACCTCAATGATTCTCTGCGCCAATGCACGGGGGGGAGAGCGTATCGAATATAAGGCGGGCTGGAATCTGGACGCCATTCTTCGCACGCTTCGCGCCTTTGCCAATGACGTTGAAAGTCTGGGCGGCGGGTATATGGTGATCGGGTAGGCATTGCGATGCCAGCGGTCATCCATTGTTTCCACTGATGGGACTGGCCAACAATCAGTTGGCCATAATTTAGCAGAAATTGCTGGCGGCGTGTCAGTTGATACAGTCGGCTTACTTTCCGGTGCCAAGTGTGGAACTGGTAAGGTGATCGTACTATGGGCGCCGGCCTCTGTAATGGTCACGCAGAAAAGTGGGTACTACTATCCCAGACAATCCAACAATCGGTTGCTACGTTACCACCCGACCGCCACAGGCCAGCAATGGTTGCAGGCCAATAGCCAAAGAAGCACGCTATGAGTGAGTACAGCGAAGTCGAACAACCCTTTCTGCAGCAGCTGGCAGAACAAGGTTGGACGGTGATAGACCAAGGAACAGGTGTTCCGCAAAGCGCACACGGCAGCTTGCGGACCCACTTTCGTCAATGGTTGTTGCCCGAAGTCTTCAATAGCGCCGTCCGGGAGAATAATCGCACGGATGAAGATCTGCCGTGGCTGACCGATCGGCAGCTGGACGATTTACGCGGCCAAGTGTTGCGTCAGCCCAACCGCACACTATTAGAGGCAAACGAAGCGATTCAGGCTTTGCTGTTTAAGGCGCAGGTGGATGTGAATGAGCTGACTGGAGAGGCCGATCCTATAGTGCGGCTGATCGATTTCAAAACACCTGAGAATAACCAGTTCCACGCTATCAATCAGTTCCGTATTGATACACCAGGGTGCGTAAAGGACTTCATCGTTCCGGACATTGTTCTGTTCGTGAATGGCATCCCCCTCGGAGTGGTGGAGTGCAAGAAAGCCTCTCAAACCTGCGCCAATCCGATGCAGGAAGCCTTTGTGCAGCTACAGCGTTATATGCGCAAACGTCCGGATTCCCAAAGTGCTGGGCTAAAGGAGGGTGAACCGGGCCTGTTCCATAGCAACCTGCTACTGATCCGTAGCAGTGGTCTGCAAGCAGACTACGGCACCATTACCTCAGAGGCGGAGCATTTCTATACCTGGAAGACGCTCTATCCGAAGGACGATGCGGGACTCGAAGGATTAAACCCGCAGCAGCAACTGATCGCGGGAATGTTGAGTCGAGCCAACCTGCTGCAGATCCTGCGCACCAGTTCGGTGGTGATGGACACCGATGGTGGCCCTCGGGTGAAGGTGGTATGCCGCTACCAGCAATTTCGCGCGGCTAACAAAGTCATGGAGCGTTTGCGTAACGGCGCTACGGCCAAGGCGCGCAGTGGTGTGGTATGGCACACCCAAGGTTCGGGGAAGTCACTGACGATGGTGTTTCTGGCGCGGATGCTGCGGGCCAGCCGCGATCTCGCCGACTACAAGATCGTGCTGGTCAATGATCGGCACGATCTGGAGGAGCAGCTAGGTAAAACCGCAACCTTGATTGGTGGTCGGGTCAATGTGATCGAGACACGTCAAGCGTTACGGCAACACCTGGCCACCGAAAGTTCTGACATCAATATGGTCATGGTTCACAAGTTTCAGGAACACAAGCAGACCCTGAGTAATACCGTGGCTGAGGCGTTGGGTACCTACCTGGCTATACCGGCAGGCAAGACTTTTGGTGTGGTAAACCCTTCGGAGCGGATCATCCTGATGATCGACGAGGCGCACCGAACTCAAAGTTCGGACTTGGGTGAAAACCTGTTTGAGGCTTTTCCCAATGCCACTCGCTTGGCCTTCACCGGCACTCCGTTGCTGACCGAGCGCCACGGTGAGCGCAAAACCCGCAAACGCTTTGGTGAGTACATCGACACTTACCGGCTGATGGACGCGGTCAAAGATGGCGCCACCCTGCAGATCTTGTATGAGGGTAAAACGGCTGATAGTGCGCTGAATGAAAAACATGCGTTTGATGAGGCCTTTGAAGATCTGTTTCGTGACCGCAGCGAAGAAGAGCTGCTGGCGATCAAAAAGAAGTATGGCGCTACCGGCGACATCCTGGAGGCCGAGAACCGCATCAACGCGATTGCCCGCGACCTAGTTAAGCATTACGTCGACAACATATTGCCCAACGGTTTTAAGGCGCAGGTGGTGTGCCATTCCAAGCTGGCCTGTGTGCGCTATCAAGCAGGTATCAAAGCGGCGTTGTCCGACCGCATCAAACAAGAACAGGCCCGGGCAATGCCTGACGCAGAACTGATCCAACGGTTGAGTTTTTTGAAAACAGCCGTCGTGGTGTCGTCAGACGGCACTAACGAGGCGGCGTTCATCACTGATGCGCGCAAACAGGCCGTGCGGATGAACGCGGTTGATAATTTTTGCCGTAATTTCGATTTTGACGATTCGGACAAAGAACACACCGGCATCGCGTTTTTGATCGTCTGTGACATGCTGCTGACGGGCTTCGATGCACCCATCGAGCAGGTGATGTACATCGACAAGAAACTGCGCGAGCACACCTTGCTTCAAGCAATTGCCCGTACTAACCGGGTCAAGAGGGGCAAGCAGCGCGGCTATATCGTCGATTACATCGGCTTGGCCAACCATCTGACCGATGCGCTGACGCTGTACGCGGCCAGTGATGAGCTACAGGAACTGCAGGACGGTATGCAAAACATTACCTCCGAGTTGCCGGTGTTGGAGGAGCGTTATCAGCGTTTACTCCAACATTTCACAACCTTGGGTGTGAATAACATCAAGGCCTTTGTCACGGGTGCTTTACCAACATTGGATGCCGATGCAGCGGTGGTGCATGAGGCCGTCAAGGCCCTGAAGGATGAAAAGCAACGGGCGGATTTCGAGGTTTACCTCAAGAAATTTTTGATGAGCCTGGACATCATTTTGCCTCACTCATCTGCACAGCTCTACCGCGTCCCCGCCAAGCGTTTTGGTTATATCCTGCAAGTCACCAAGGAGCGCTACAAAGATTCCAGCCTCGATTTGGGCAGTGCAGGTGAAAAAGTGAAGGCGTTAATCAACGAGCACTTAATTAGCCTGGGCATTAACCCCAAGATTGAACCGGTGGAGCTATTAGCCGAGGACTTCCTGGAGAAACTCAATGCCCATGCTGGTAAAAACAGTGAGGCCAAAGCGAGTGAGATGGAGCATGCCATCCGTAAGCATTGCACTGTCCATCATGATGAGGATCCATCCTTCTTCAAGAGCCTGTCGGAAAAGGTTGATGCCCTCATTGAGAAGCACCACGACGAGTGGGATTTGTTAGCGGAAAAATTGGCCGAACTTAGAAGCCAAGCTGTCGCCGGCCGACAGCAGGGCGAAGAGGGGATGAGTAAGGAGGTGACGACCTTCTACGAGCATATCGTCCAGGTTGGCTTTCCAAATGGCACAGTTGAAGGTGGGGATAAACCCAAGTTCAAAGCATTGATGGGCGTTACGGTGGAGATTTTGCAGGAAACCATTGCCAGCATTGATTTTTGGCAAAATCCGGACAAACAAAAGCGTGTTCGAGGACTGCTCAAGGCTGAAATCACTAAAGCGGGTATCGAGGAACTCAAGCAGAATCGTGAACGCGTGGCAATTGAAGTCATGAAATTGGCCAAGAACCGTCATGATGAGCTAATCCGAGCCCTGCGCCGTGGAGACGCATAATGCAACGTCGTCAGGTTAGAGATATCGAGTATCAGTTACTGCCAGGCTCAGACCGCCAGACTACAGATATCGTGATTGAGCGAGATGGTTTGATAACAGTGCGCCCGCCCAGGCGTATGACCCCTGAGCAGGTGGATGAAACCGTACTCAGCAAACGTATGTGGATCTATCGCAACCTTGCCGATTGGCGTGACCTCAACGCCACTCGCGTGACACGTGAGTGGGTCGGTGGCGAGTCTTTTCTGTACCTGGGCAGTAGCTATCGCTTGCAGCTGGTGCAAGAGCAGGATGAGTCCCTGAAACTCAAGGATGGACGGTTCTGCCTGTTGCGCTCTGTTGTAGAAAAGGGGGGGCACGAACTTGCGCAGCAGACCTTTGAATCCTTCTATAAGGAAAAAGGTCTTGCTCGGCTGAGCAAGCGGGTCGCTTTCTTCGCCAGCAAGGTGGGGGTGACGCCGGGCAATGTTCACGTCAAAGATATCGGTTACCGCTGGGCATCCTGTCTGAAAAACGGAGATTTGCATTTTCACTGGAAGTGCCTGATGGCTCCGCTGACCATCATTGACTACATAGTCGTTCATGAGTTGTGTCACTTACATCATCGCGATCATTCTGATGCGTTCTGGAACGAGGTAGACAAGGTGCTACCCGACTATCGCGACCGGAAGGAGTGGCTGCGGGGCCGTGGTGCTGGTCTGGACCTTTAACGAGTAAGCGAAGATTTGCCTTTGCATGCACGTGCCATCTCAACTTTCCCCAGACGTCTGACGATCAGTAGTACGCTCTCCTTCAGGTAAAGCTGCGCAACCCAGCGTTTGACTGTCTCCACCATCTACCTTGCCGCACTGACACGCTGCCTTGGAGTCTGGGAGCCAAGCCGCCCAAAGCTGGAGCTTTGTCAAATTGACCCAGCCTAGTGTTTGGCTAGAGTGCACCGTGCCAGCATTGTGCTACTCTGCGCACGGTTGCGGCGAATCATCCGCTGCCAAGCCAGGGAGCGGCCACTGATGCACAATCGCGAGCGACAGCTACGGTTTCGCCAATCCGTGATGAAGTTTGAGCTTTATATAATATCGCTCTGGCTCCTATTTGTCTTAATGATCGTTGTCAAAGTTAATTTTCCGATTTGCTTTGGTGCGGATTGTCATTACATCGGTACCAAGACGTTAATCAGTACCAATGTTCTTCCGATTATATCCTTGATATTGATTGCGGTCGTTGCGGTCTGCTACTTTCGATTTAAATACAGATTGCAGTCCAATGTCGGCTTGCCAGTTGTTGCGAAGAAAGTTGAGGACTTGAGTTACGAACATCTGACCTTCCTGACGACCTATATTGTCCCCCTGATTTGTTTTAATCTAGATAATATTCGTTACATCATGGCTTTGTTCATATTGCTGATTGTGATCGGGCAGATTTACGTTAAAACCGATAAGTTTTACGCTAATCCTACATTGGCAATATTGGGCTTCAGGCTATACAAAATTGAGGTCGGCGGTGTCAGCAAGGTATTGATTACGACTCACCGAATCGCCGAGTCAGACAAGATTGTTTTTTCTACAATTGACGAGAAGTTCGTATCTGGAAGGAAAGCATGAGCATTGAGGCACTGAGTCTGACCGCACAAACCTTAGCAAACGACCCTCAAACTGTGGGGATCATGTTTTTCATTTTGAAGCAGCAAAACCAGTTTGTTGCTCGGAAGGTGGAACTATCTGCCGTTGCCCAAGCCGCACTTACCGTTGAAGTGAAGCTTGAACTGGGAGAGTTTTTTGAAGGCAGCTACGTATTGAGAGATCTCACCGCCGCTGACCAGCGTCAGGATGCCATTTACCGTTACAACCTTCAAAACTATCCTCCACAAGTGGAACGGCTCATTGAGACGCTTGACGCAGCCGCCGCGATCCCTGACTTTAATCACGCTAACGACCAGGTTACCGACCTTAAGGCCATCGTGGTGGTACTTGGCAATGGCATCGATACCTTGGCAATCTATAAGCATCATTACCCAACAAATACCTTTCGACGGAATGGCTTCAGCTTATTACGCGTGGGTATAGGTCAGGATCGATTCGAAAAGCTGAATCAAGATATTATACGAATGGGTCACACGATTGACTTTGTTTACGACGGCGCTGAGGTATTCGTTACCAACTTCAAAATTCTTGAAAAATTCTTTGGTTACAAAGAAGCTATGAAAGCTGACGCGATTGTTAAGCTTGAAACACTTACCGGTCGCGATATCATTGAAGATATCTCCCTGCTAAGAGAAAGAATTAGTGTTCAAGGTGATGTGACGTTTGCCAAAAAGGTGATCAGAGCAATCGCTCATTCCAGGGTACTCGACACTGTTGGTAATGATCAGATTATTCAGTTCATTAAGCAGCACCACAGCCTCAGCAAGAAAATCAAAATCAACGACCTTGAAACTCGAATTATAATTGAAACCAAAGTTTCTCAGAATTTCTTCATGAAACTTCTTAATGACGACTACCTGAGGTCTGAGCTTACCAACTTTGAATATGACGCGGACAGTAAGGACTTGGTGGAGGCCCCGTAGGGGGCGTAGATCGGTAGGAGCCGCCGATAGCGCGACTCGCTATTTTTAATCAGAAGTACTGCGATCAACGAGTCGCTGAGTTGTCGCTAATTTCCTATATCCATTCGACGGTCTGCTTTTGGCCGTTTCTGCCCGACGCTACCCGTCGCTACCCTCGGCTGCGGGGAGTGGACTGGCTTCAGTTAGGCGTCGAGACTTTGGACGGTTATGTCTGGCCGGCAGTTTTCATTCGGATGCCGAGCTTATTGGTGCTGCACGCTTGTGTTGTTCCGGCTTCACATTTACGCTTTGCTCCGTCGCGGTCAATCCCGTGGCCGGGTGTCAGAACCTGAATTGTTCGAGGCGCATAGCGCCATAGCCAGCGATTAAGTGCTTACAGAGGCTTAGCTGCTGCTTTTCTATGGCGGTCCGTGCGGGGCAGGCTTCGGCCTGGCCGGTTCCCTCGGACGCCGGTTTCTGACCCCCGTACGGTCCGCCACCCATTTCGTGTCAGAACGGCTGGGTGGTCGGTTCCTTAACTGTCCGAGGAGATAAGGAAAATGTCCTGTCCCCCTTTTAAGCTCGTGCGCCGCCCTAGCCGTTTGTTTGGTCCCGCAAACTATCTCGGAGGATTCCGCGATGTTTGATCTCTCGCTTCTAATCGGCCTCCCCAAACCCAGCAGCATCGATACTGCATTGCTTTCTCCCGAAGATGCCGCGATTAAACTACGGCAGGCTGCCACTCTTCGGCTTAACGGAGCGCAGAGTATTCTGCTTCATTTTCCGCAAGACGTTGAGCTGGCGGTAGAGCTGTTGGATGACGCGGCAGTGCTGTTCGACAAGGCATTCCGATATCTGTCGGGTATCCCTGCTCAGCGCGTTCATCAACAGATTGGTGAGTATGTTTCAGTCCCTTCCGCTGAAGGCTGTCCCGGTATCCGAACACCATGGGGCAATGAATTCCGCCCGGTGATTGAGGACGGCGTTCGATGCGCTGAGAGCTGGCTCAATGGCTCATCATTGCCACTGTGGTGGGCACTGGCGCAAAACCGAAAGCATCATCGTCCAGGTGATCCGCAGGAGGCATTTGAAGCAGGTTTTCTGCTGCGGTTGCAGCAGACGCTGATCATGCGGCGTGAGTTCGCCGCCCAATCAACCAGCTTTGATGCTTGAGGCGGTCTTTGACGTTTGAGTTTTTGCTTTTTCCGCCAAACCCTCCGATCCAGCGATCTTTGATCGCGCCGATCGGAGGGTTCACTTGCTCTTTCTTGAAGCCACCTCGCACCACCCGCCCATTTCAAATGTGATTAGCGCCATTCCGTCGTTTACCCGTCAAAAATGACTCGCGATCGTTATCGAACGCAGTGCAGTTCCTGGGTCAGAGCGGAACTCGTCGTGGGGCCATGGCTAGAGATGTGGCGACAGCGGCGACAGCGGCGACAACCCATAAAGAACGGGGCCTGGAGCATGGCGACAAAAGTGGCGACAGTCGCCATTTTTTGAACGTTGTGGTCGTGACGCTTGACCGTCTTTTCGGGCGGGTATAACAATTGGCGCACGGATCGCTGTCGTTGACAGCACCTGCCCAGGTAGCCCGAACCTTCAAGGCTACGCCACTGGCGTGGTGGTTCTTCCGAAGTGTGATTAGCGTCCGGCGGCTCGCACGGTCACTCCCAAGAGTGATGGATGCCTACTCGACTGATCTGCCCAATGCGGCAGACGATAGATCTTCTTCGCTGCGCTGCAGCAACCTCATCTCTAGGCACACCTCGCTGCGCCAAACCGTGCCCGTCTCTTTCTTCTGGAAAGAGACGGGCACTCGTACCACTGCTGCAAGCCAAGTCGTACACGGTATTGCCGCAACTCTCCTCGTGACAATCGACCTGACAAATCCGATTCGTCGCCATTCGCAACCACACAACCACCGGTGCCGCAACCAATGGACAGGCTGCACCTGACTGACAGTCAGGCATGCCCCAGGTGGCCATGTTGTTGCCTTCTCTCACCCAGGATCTCCAGGTGCCGAAATCGTCAGTCGGCACAGCCTCCATCCGCCCGCATTTTCGGATGCGTCTAAGGAGGCCAGATTCATGGGTTCATGCCCTTGCTCTTGGTCGTAAGGAGCCGTGCGTTCCGCGTCAGTGAACACCTCACAGGCCGCAGGGGCCTTGATCCCTGATAACACTCAACAGCCGTGGCGGGAGTACGTGAGGATAACCAGCAATCACCGAGGAAAGGGCCCATGCAGCAGTTAGATCCGAAGCTTGAACTACCACGACCACCTCGACCGCTGATTGAGTCGAATTCCGTGGCCGAGCCCTATCCGGTGCAAGCGCTGGGCGGAATTCTTGGGCCAGCAGTCGAGCGCATGGCCGAAGTCATCGGCGTGCCCCAGGCGCTGGCCGCACAATCTGTGTTGGCTGCCTCGGCACTGGCTACCCAAGGCCATGCGGGGTTACAGCTCGACGGAAGAAATTATCCTCTGTCGCTGTACCTGATCACGGTGGCTGCGTCCGGCGATCGCAAAACGGCGGCAGATCGATGTGCATTACTGCCAGCACGGCAATGGGAGCGTGAACAGTGGCAGCGCTACCGCGAACAACTCTCTCGGTACCGTGTCGCGCAGCGGCAGGCGCAGCGTATCAACCCTGCCGAACCCGATCCCAAAATAAACGTACCGCTCGAAGCAGAGCCATCTGCCCCAAGACTTATCACCACAGACCCAACCATTGAGGCCCTGATCAAAGGGCTCTGTCATGACTTGCCGAGCATGGGCCTGTTCTGTGACGAAGGCGGACAGTTCCTCGGTAGCAGCACCATGAGTCGGGACAACCGTTTAAAAGCGGTCACGACCTTGTCGTCACTCTGGGACGGTAGCCCGATTGATCGCGCGCGCTCCATGGCCGGCGAAAGCCTACGAGCCTACGATCGGCGCGTGAGCCTGCACCTGATGCTGCAACCGTATTTGGCCATGCAGTTACTCAGTGACCCGTTGCTGCAGGGGCAAGGCATCCTCGGTCGCTGCCTGATGACCTGGCCCACTAGCCTGGCTGGACAGCGCAGTTATCAGTCTGTCGACTTGTCCAAGGACACTGCCCTAAAGCGCTATCACTACCGTCTTTCGGCCCTGTTTCATCAGCCGTGGTCACTTTCTTCTGACGGTGCTCTACAGCTATCGCCGCTGACCCTCAGTCCGTTAGCCCGCCGTCGCTGGATTGATTTGCATGATGCTATCGAGGCCCAGTTGGGTGAGTTTGGCGAACTGGCCAGCGTGCGGCCCAGCGGATCGAAGGCCGCCGACAACCTGCTCCGCGTCGCCAGTATCCTAGCCGTCGTGGAGGAGAGCGGTGTTGTAGAGGTTGACCATATTCAACGGGCCTCCGCTTTAGTCGGCTACTACCTCACCGAGATCCAGCGCCTGACCGAACAGGAATCGGTATGCCGGGTAAAGGAGGAGGCGGACCGCCTGCTGCGCTGGCTGCAGGTCAAGGATTGGAAGCGCTTCAGTATTCGAGAGCTGAATCGCAACGGTCCTCGCTTTGCCCGCAAGAGCAGCCGTCATGCCGCCAAGCTGCTGGTCGAGTTGATTGATCATCAGTGGTTGATCACCGATGGCCAAACCTTCGAGGTGCGCCATGTTCAATCTTGATGAAGCGCTGCGTAACCATCTGGCTCAGCGCCAAAAGGAACCGAAAGTGCGGTTTGTCGCCGCTAGTGTCGCCACTTTGTCGCCACGCTCAAAGCAAGGCAGGGCAAGGGTTGTCGCCGCTGTCGCCGATGTCGCCACTCTCCGGAAAACTATCACTTCGACGACAGCTATCATTCAATGGCTGAAAGAGGAAGGCGCGCAGCTCTACGTCGATGGCAATACGCTGTGTTTTCGCCCGACTGATTGGGACCAGTTCACCATCGTGAGTGCTCACTGGTCAGCCCTCTTGCATGCTCTCGCGGCAGTCGATCAGGAGCAGAAAAATGGCTCGCGTCGGTAAGCGAGCTGGACGCAATTTCGGCTTCGGTCGCCAGCTCAGCTATGCCGGACCGCAAGCCTTGAAAGATCTGTTTGGCGACGGTCATTTTGCTACCGTCAAAGCCCATAGCGATCGCTGGCAGGCATTCGTGCAATGGTGTCGATCCGATGAGGGGCCGGGACTCAATGACGCGCGCCAGATCGACCGTGAGATCCTCATGCGGTACGCCGTCCACGTGCGGGAGCAGGTTGATCAGGGCAACGTCGGCATCGCCACCGCGCAGAACCGTCTGTCCAGCGTCAACCGCACGATGGCCGCGCTGCGCGGTGATCAGTACGTCAAAATCCCGAGTCCGAGCAAGGCGCTGGGCTTGCAGCGCTCAAGCGTGCGTAGTGAGGCCCCGCTAGGCCAAGACCGTATGCAGGTCAGGCTGATTGCGCAAGCGCTGTCAGAGCGAGGCCAGCAACGAGTGTCCGCAATTGTGCGCCTGGCCCGGGAGACCGGCATGCGTTTGCGTGAGGCAATCTTGGCGGATCTGCCCCGACTGCAACGTGAGGCTCGGCAACTGGGCAAGATCAACATCCAGGATGGCACCAAAGGCGGTCGGTCAGGCGCGTCAGCACCGCGTTGGATCGCGGTCACTGATCAAGTTCGCGATGCTCTGGATATGGCCTGGGAGGCATCACCGAAGGGCAGTCGGAACCTGTTAACGTCCGATGAAAGCTACAAAGATTTTTTACAGGCAGTTGTTCGACCTGCTCGGGACATTCTGCATGAGCATGGATTGAAAGGCTTTCATGAGCTGCGAGCGGCTTACGCGTGTGAGCGCTATGAGCAACTGGCCGGCATTCCTGCTCCAGTAAATAGCGGTCGTGGTCATCGAGAAGATCGAGAGCTTGATCAGCACGCCCGTCAGCAGATCAGCCACGAGTTGGGGCATAACCGCATCGATGTGGTGAGTGCCTACATCGGAGGTCGGCGATGAAATCCGAGTTCAATATGGCGTTGTTTCTGAGTCCCGTGCTCAACGGTGCGCATGCCACGCGCCAGCGGCACATCAGGCAAGCAGAACGGATGCACGAGGTGATTCGTGAGCGCTGGAATTGTGCGACGCCATGGTCCTGGAAGGACAAACACCTTAGATGGTTTCTGGAGCACTACCTGCGATGCTCAGCACCAGCGACCGTCTACTACTACGAATTAACAGCAGGGTTGATCCGCCGCAGAAAGGCGCAAGTCGTAATTGTTTGATAGACGCTTTAAGCGTGAGCCCCTGAGTATGGGAATGCGGAGCCTTCCCATACTCAGGGGCTTGGCTGAAGAGGCGCAGGCATACCAGAGATCTAGCGACAATCGTCACTCCTGTCGCCCTGCTACACGACACGGATCGTAGCCGGTGTTGTGTACCTTTTGGATGTTCAGCGAATGGGTACTACATTGCGGTCCCTGGTTTGATTGATGGCCGATGCCGACAGGCTGCCGGTGGCCGCCTTCTGGATATGTTCACTCCACCAAGCCATCATCGGACGCCGGCGTTCGATGTAGTCCGTCCTGTTGTAGGCGCTACGAACTTCGTCCTTGTCGACATGCGCCAGCGCGACCTCGATCAGTTCCGGATCCCAGCCATGCTCATTCAGGATGGTGCTCGCCATCGAGCGCAAGCCGTGGCTGACTAGACGGTCCTGAAAGCCCATGCGCTTCAACGCCATGTTGGCGGTCTGGCTATTGGCATGGGTGCGGGGATTTCTATCTGAGGGGAACACGTACTCTCTGTTACCGCTGAGTTGCTTGAGTGTCTCCAGTAACGAAAGTGCCTGATCGGTAAGAGGGATTGTGTGCGGCCGACGCTTTTTCATGCGCTCTGGCGGAATGGTCCAAATGCGCTTGTCGAAGTCGATATCTGCCCATCGCGCGGTGGCTGCTTCGGCAGGGCGGGTCATCGTGTGCAGTTGCCATTCGATCAGGCAGCGGGTCGTGCGCTTGATGCTGGCGTTCGCGATTTCCATCATGAGCTCGGGAAGCTCCTCAGGTGGTAGTGCAGCCATGTTCTCTTTCTTGGGTTTCTTGAACACCGCCCGAATTCCATTGAGGGGGTTCGCGAGTATCAGCCCGGAGTTGACCCCGTAGGTCATGATCTCGTTGAGTCGTTGGCTCAATCGTTTCACGGTTTCGAGGCTCCCTTTGGCCTCGATTGGACGAAGGATCTTGATAACCATCGGAGCAGTGATTTGAGAGAGCGGCGTTGTTTTCATGCTTGGGAAAACATGAAGCGTCAGCGATCTCCAAATGTCTTCGGCGTAGGCTTTGGTTACGGAGTCTTTCTTCAGCTCGAACCAGGCCGTGGCCACCTTCTCGAAAGTGTGTTCACTCTCAGCAAGTTTGGCTTGCCTTACCTCATCACGCTGGGTTTTGGGATCAATGCCCAAAGCGAGCAACTCACGCGCCTCTGCGGCTTTCTTTCGAGCGTTGGCTAGCGATAGGTCGGGGTATGGACCAAGCGCCATGTTGATACGGCTTCTGATCAACGGCTCGCGGTAATTGAAATTCCACATCATCGAGCCGCTGGCGCGTACTCGAAGCTGCAAGCCATCGCCGTCGCTGAGGACGAAGTCTTTACCAGTTGCCTTGACTGCCTTGAGCTGGCGATCGGAGAGGCGGGTTGCGTTAGTAGGCATGGGGGCTACCTCCAGCACCGTTTTGGTATCCTGAAAATAGCATTTGGTCGTCCGGGATACCACCTGGGATACCAAAGCGCCTGGAACTCAGAAATCCTCAAAAGCCCCAAGAAGCGCTGGAACCCCTGTATTTACTGGATTTTAGGCACAAAAAAAGACGTCCGTGGACGTCTTTAGATGATGAAGTGGTGGAGCCGGGGGGATTTGAACCCCCGTCCGCCAGTACTCCGCTGTCGGTACTACATGCGTAGCCGGGTCTATTAAGTTAACCCTCAGCGACCCGACGGGCAGGGTGCTTTGGGCGAGTTGTGTAAGTTTTAGCCGCTTCGTCCACAACGTACTGCACGGCGATTCTGTTCTATATGACAATCACTTTGGGTTTACAGACATCCCCTAATGATTGCTGGACCCGAAGGTACCAGAAGCTCAGGATCTAAGGCTGCTTACGCAGCGATAGCGAATTCCTGGCCGTAGTTTTCGTCATTGGCAACTATAGAAGTTGCAACAGTGGATTTACGAGTTCTGTTACCAACTCGGCATGCACCTAAAGTTTCGCAACCGGCGTCGAATCCTAAACGGC
Source organism: Pseudomonas sp. Cab53 (assembly GCF_018325965.1). Lineage (NCBI taxonomy): Bacteria > Pseudomonadati > Pseudomonadota > Gammaproteobacteria > Pseudomonadales > Pseudomonadaceae > Pseudomonas > Pseudomonas sp. Cab53. The sequence goes on from NZ_AP021902.1 coordinate 876,341, forward strand.
CCCGAACCTGTCGCGTCGTGAAACTGCTGAAGCGACAAGCGATTGCAGTGTACGCCAATCTGGGGCTGAGGCCAACCCGGAGGTTGGCCTTGCCCGCCGATCACTTGTTGGTGCCGTCGGAGGCTTGTCTGATTTCCAGGATGGTTTGCTGGGTTTCAGCAACGCATTCGTCAATTTTGCCTTGCGCTTTGAGCTCTTGTGCCCTTGTTACGCTGCGTGTCACACGGTCATTGAGATCGGCCGAGGATTGGTACTGTGTCTTGGCATTGTTGATGGTTTGGATATTGGCTTCGCACAGGCTGTCCGGCTTATCGGCGGCGAACGAAGCGGAGGCCATCAACGAGGCAGTAATGAATAGACCTAACAGCGCAGAACGTTTCATATGTATCTCCTTGAACTGAGGATCCAGACTTCGCTGGCCGTCAGACGGACAACCGAATGTAGGAAAAGCCCCAACGTTTGGGGCTTGTTCTGTGGACTACCGTCGCGCTGAAGGGTTCTATTTTTCTTCAGGTGGCCCTGGCTTGAGTCACCCGGTCCACCAGGTAGACCAGTCCGTGGTAGTCGATGGTGCCGTGTTGTGTCAGGCCGATCTCGCAGGTGCGGCTGGTGGAGATGCCTTCGCTGCAATGCTGGACGGCGTCTTTGAGTGTGCGCAGTGAGTGGGCGTTGAGTTCTGGTGTGGTGAAGCCTTTGTCGCCGGCAAAGCCGCAACAATGAATGCCTTCGGGAATGACCACGTGTTTGCTGCATTTGCGCGCCAGGTCGATCAGTGCCTGGCTTTCGCCCAGGTGCTGGGTGCTGCAGGTAACGTGTACCGCGATGGGGGCTTCTTGTGGGGTGAAGTCCAGGCGATCCATCAAGTGCGTGCGGATGAAGCGCACCGGGTCGTACAGGTCCAGGCGTGTTTCGCCAAGGTCCTGGACCAATCGCAAGGTGCAGGGGCTGGTGTCGCAGTAGATGGGGTCGAGCCCGCCGCGGCTGGCGTGCAGCAGGGCGGCGATCAGTTCCTGGCGCTTGTGGTCGGCTTGTTCGGCGTAGCCTTTGGAGGCAAAGGGTTGGCCGCAGCACAGGTTGTCCTGATTGTCGGGAATGACGACTTGATAGCCGGCTTTTTCCAGCAGGTTGCGGGTCTTGTCGTACAGCGAGGCCTGTTCTTTGTCCCCTGCCGCCGGGCCCATGACGCGCGACACGCAGGCCGCGAGGTAGACCACGCGCGGGCGTTCGTCCGCCACGGCAGGGCTGAAGCGGATGGCTTTTTCCGGCTGGGGCATGGCGTTGGTCCACTGCGGCACCTGGCCCTTGGACAGCCGTGACAACGTTGCCGAAAGTTTCGCCAGGCGCGGCGCCCCCAGCAGCATGCGTGCGCCGTTGGCGACGTGCAGGGTGAAGCGCAGGCCTTGCAGTGTGGTGGCGAAGTTTCCTTCGATCCAGTTGGCGGTTTTAGTGCGCGTGGCTTCTCGGCTGCGCAGCTTTTTCACCAACTCACCGGTGTTGATGCCTACGGGGCAGCGTTGAGCACACAAGCCGGTGGCCGCGCAGGTGTCGATGCCCTGGTATTGATAGGCCTGTTCCAGCTCGGTGGTGTCGGTGCCGGCCCGTTGTTTGGCCTGGATGTCGCGCCAGGTCACGATGCGTTGGCGCGGGCTCAAGGTCAGGTCTTTGGAGGGGCAGACCGGTTCGCAGAAGCCGCACTCGATGCACTTGTCCACGATCTCGTCGGCGGCGGGCAGCGGTTTGAGGTGCTTGAGATGGATCTGTGGGTCTTCGCTGAGCACCACGTCCGGGTTGAGAATCCCCTGGGGGTCGAGCAGGCGCTTGAGTTGCCACATCAGTTGATAGGCATCGCTGCCCCATTCCAGCTCGACGAAGGGCGCCATGTTGCGGCCGGTGCCGTGTTCAGCTTTCAGCGAACCGCCGAACTCCACGGCCACCAGTTGCGCGACGTCGTCCATGAACGCCTGGTAGCGTGCGATTTCGTCGGCGCTGTTGAAGCCTTGGGTGAAGACGAAGTGCAGATTGCCTTCCAGTGCATGTCCGAAAAGGATCGCTTCGTCGTAGTGATGTTTGTCGAACAGTTCGATCAGGCGGTTCACACCGATGGCGAGTTGCTCCACCGGGAAGGTCACGTCTTCGATGATCACCGTGGTGCCGGTCTTGCGGACTGCGCCCACCGCCGGGAAGGTGTCTTTGCGGATGGCCCAGAGCCGGGCGTTTTCCCGTGGGTCTTCGGTAAAGTCGACTTGTTTTTCCACCGGGAAACTGGCCAACGAGGCCATAATCCGGGCGAGTTGCTCTTGCAGCAGGGATGAAGACGCCGCGCGGGATTCGATCAGCAGGGCGCAGGCATTCGTCGACAGATGCTGTACGAAATCCGGCATGCCCGGCTTGTCCTGCACCGAGCGCAGGCTGCGGCGGTCGAGCAGTTCCACGGCCGACACCGGCTGGCTTTTCAGCACGGTGACGGCGTTGCAGCAGGTTTCCACGTCAGGGAACACTATCAGCGCCGAGGCTTTGTGCGGATGGTCGATCACGGTGTTGTAGGTCACCGCGCTGATGAAACCCAGGGTGCCTTCTGAGCCCACCAGCAGGTGGCTCAAGATATCCACAGGCTCGTCAAAATCCACCAGCGCGTTGAGTGACAGCCCAGTGGTATTTTTCAGACGGTACTTGTGGCGAATTCGGGCAGCCAATTCGGTGTTGTCGCGGGTCTCGCGGCCCAAGGTCGCCAGGCGCTCCAACAGGTCTGCGTGGCTGTTGCGAAACGCCGCGACGCTGGCGGCGTCCTCGGTGTCGAGGCGGGTGCCATCGGCCAGCACCAGGCGAATGCCGGCCAGGGTGTGATAGGTGTTTTGCGCCGTGCCGCAGCACATGCCGCTGGCGTTGTTGGCGACGATGCCGCCAATCTTGCAGGCGTTGATCGAGGCCGGATCGGGGCCGATCTTGCGCCCGAACGGTGCCAGCCAGGCGTTGGCCTGGGCGCCAATCACGCCCGGTTGCAAGCGGATCTGCGTGCCTTGCCCGCGAATCTCCCGGGCGTTCCAGTTATCCCCCAGCACGATCAGCACCGAGTCGCTGATGGCCTGGCCGGACAAGCTGGTGCCAGCCGCGCGGAAGGTGACCGGAACCTGGTCGCGCTGGGCCAGTTGCAGCAGGGCGACCACTTCATCTTCGGTTTCGACCCGCACCACCAGTTTCGGAATCAGCCGGTAGAAACTGGCGTCGGTGCCGAAGGCCAGGGTCGACAGCGGGTCGTCGAATCGGCGCTTGGCTGGGATCAGTTGGTGGACGTCGTGTAGGAAAGCAGCCGGAAGCGTCATTGGTCCTCCAGGATCAAGACCACCAGGTCCTTCGGACCGTGGGCGCCGTAGGCCAGCACCTGTTCGATGTCGGCGGTTTTCGATGGGCCCGACACCAGCAGGGCATTGGTGGGCATGCCTTGGGCCCATTCGAATGCCTGCTGCACTTCATAGAAGTTGTTGTGGATCTCGCTGGCCTTGAGCAAGGCGAAATGCACCGGCGGCACCAGGCTCATCAGGCGTGGCTCTTCCCGCGTTGGCCAAAGGATCAGGCTGCCGGTGGCGGCGATGGCGCCGAGGGTTCCGGTCAGGCTGGCGGGCGTCTCGTTGAACAGCTCGGCTTTCCATTCTTCTATCGGCCGGTCGTAGGCCTTGAGGGTCGGCAGGTCCGGATGATTCGCCCAGTACTGCATGATTTTTTTCCCGTGGGGTGTCGTCGGGGCAATCAGCAGGCTTGGCAGTTGGCGGTCGCGCAGCAGTTGGGCGAGCAACGCCGGCCAGTCTTCGGCACGGGTCAGGTGGATTTCGGTGTGCACCGCTTCCATCAACTTGCGCAACTGCGGGATGCGTTCTTCGGGCGCATAACGGTAGGTCTGCGTCACCAGGTCGACATCGAAGTTGTCGGCCACGGGCGTGGTGCCGGTCAGGCTTTTACGCAACTTGGCGAGGATGTTTTCCTTGGCGCTCATCGACGGTCTCCCGGGCGGTTCAGGTGTTCGCGGGCCAGGTCATGCAATGAGCGGGCGGCGGGTTGGGGGGCGCTGTGGTTTTGCGTCCAGGGGCCAACGTTGCGCGGCGTGAGGGCGCGCAGGCGCGTGGCAAGGAAGCCGAACAGCCGATACAGGCGTGGCGAGCTGTTGAGCCAGGCCCAGGCATTCCAGATGAAGCGTTCCTTGGGCGAGTATTTGCTGCCCTGGCCACGCATCACTTGATGCGGGCTGTCCGGTGCCTTGACGTTTTCTTCGCGCAGGCGCCGCAGCAGGGCCGGGATCGGAATCTTCACCGGGCACACTTCTCCACAGGCACCGCAGAGTGATGAGGCGCTGGGGTGATCGGGCACCTTGGCCAGGCCGACCATGTGTGGCGTGATGATTTTTCCGATAGGCCCCGGGTAAACCTCCCCATAGGCGTGGCCGCCGATTCGGGTGTACACCGGGCAATGATTCATACAGGCGCCGCAGCGGATGCAGTTCAGGGTCTGGCGCAATTCACTGTCGGCAAAGGCCTGGCTGCGACCGTTGTCCAGCAGCACCAGGTGAACTTCCTGGGGGCCGTCCAGTTCCTCGGCCTTGCGTGGGCCGGAGATCATGTTGACGTAGGTGGTAATCGGTTGGCCGAGGGCCGAGCGAGTCAGCAGCGAGAGCAATGGCACGACATCGCGCAGGTTCTCCACCACTTTTTCGATGCCGGTCACGGCGATGTGCACCGGTGGCACGGTGGTGGACATCCGTCCGTTTCCTTCGTTTTCCACCAGCAGCAGCGTGCCGGTTTCGGCGACGGCGAAGTTGACGCCCGACACGCCGATATCGGCTTCGAAGAATTTCTGCCGCAACACCTTGCGACCGATCTGAATGAGTTGGTCGACGTCCTTGGTGTACTCCACGCCGAGTTTGTCGTGGAACAAGGACGCGACCTGACCGGCATTCTTGTGGATCGCCGGCATAATGATGTGTGAAGGCTTCTCGTGATCGAGCTGGACGATGAACTCGCCCATGTCCGATTCCAGGCATTCAATGCCTTGAGCCGCGAGGACATGGTTCATTTCCATCTCTTCGCTGACCATCGATTTGCCCTTGATCACTTGCCGCGCCTCGTGAGCGCGGATGATCGAGAGGACGATGCCGTTGGCTTCGTCCACCGTTTCCGCCCAGTGCACGTTCACACCGTTGCGGGTCAGGTTGGTTTCAAGTTGTTCGAGCAGGTCGGGCAACTTGGATAACGCACGGGCGCGGACGGCATTGCCCAGCACCCGCAGGTGTTCTCTTTCGTGGGCATCGCTGAAGGACGTTGCCCGCTTGGTCATCAGTGAATCCATCGCGCTGCGAAAGTTGTTTCGCAGTTGCGTGTCGCCCAGCGCCTTGTGGGCTCGGGCGCGAAAATCTTCCTGCACCTCTACAGTGGGGATCAGCGTCGGCGTGCTCATGCGGCACCTCCGGTTCGCTGCCAGAGGAAACTCGCCAGATGCTGCCCGCGTAGCGCCTCCTGCTGCTTTTCCAACGCACCGTTGATGTTCATCAAGCAGCCGCAATCGGCACTAATGACCTTATGTGCGCCGGATTCCTTCAGCGCCCGGGTCTTGTCGGCCACCATCGCGCCGGAAATATCCGGCAGGCGCACGCTGAATGTCCCACCGAACCCGCAGCATTCACTTTCGTGACTGTGCTCCACGCGCTCCACGTTGTGCAGTTGCGCCAACAGGGCGCGGCCGTGCAGGTGGGTGTTCATTTCCCGCCGCGCCGAGCACGAAGTGTGCAGCGCCACTTTCACCGGCTCGCCGCCATCCTTCAGCTGCACCTGACAGACGAACAACAGGAACTCGGCCAACTCGTAGGTCCGGGCGGCCAGGGCCCGGACTTGTTCAAGCGTGTCGGGTTCGTCCTTGAACAGGTCGCCGTAGTGCTCGCGCAACATGCCCGCGCAGGAGCCCGACGGCACGACCACCGGATAATCTTCGGCAAACAGCGCCAGTTGTGCCCGCGCCACCGTGCGTGCCTGCTCGGTGTAACCCGAGGTGTAGGCCGGTTGCCCGCAGCAACTCTGTCCTTGCGGGTATTCCACCCGGATCCCTTCGCGTTCCAGCAGGTGGATCGCATCCATCCCGGCTTCGGGGTAGAACAGGTCCACCACGCAGGTGCCGAACAGGTAGACCCGTTGCGGTTTCACGCTGGGGTATTGCCGCGGTTCAGGCAGTGGCGGGGCGACACGGGTCGCGTTCGGCACAGCGTTGTAAAAAAGCTCGCTCATCAGGCGTGTCTCCGGGTGGTCCCGGTTATCCGTCCGCTGAGGCCGCTGAATATAGAGAGCAAATCTTTCAGCAGCCTTGCAGACCCGGTGATCAATAGCGAACGCCGGCGGCTATTCCGGCGTCGGTTTTTTCTCTGCGGCGTGTGGTACTCAGTGCACCAGCATGCCGGTAAACCAGTAGGCCTGGGCCAAGGTGATCAGGCCGACGATCGTTGCAAAGAATAGGCTGTGTTTGAGGGTGAACCGGAACAGATCCGATTCCTTGCCCACCAGCCCGGTCGCGGCACAGGCCACGGCGATCGATTGCGGCGAGATCATCTTGCCGGTCACGCCGCCGCTGGTGTTGGCGGCCACCAGCAAGGTGTCGTTGACGCCGAGTTGGTGCGCGGTGGTGGCTTGCAGAGAGCTGAACAGCGCGTTGGACGAGGTGTCGGAGCCGGTCAGGAACACCCCCAGCCATCCGAGGAACGGCGAGAAGAACGGGAACGCCGCGCCTGTGCCGGCCAGTACCAGGGCCATGGTCGACGACATGCCCGAATAGTTGGTGACGAAGGCAAACGCCAGGACCATACCGATGGACAGGATCGGCCAGCGCAGCTCGAAAAGGGTCTCTTTAAAAGTGGTAAGACCAGTTTTGAGGTTGATTTTCAACACCAGCATCGAGATCAGCGCGGAGAAGAAAATCGCCGTGCCGGTGGCGGAAATCGGGTCGAGTTTGAACACGGCCGGAATGGCGGTGGGGTTGATCACGATCGGCGCGACCTTGATCACCATCTGGTCCAGGTGCGGGATGGCAAAGTTGAACACCCAGCCGTACATCGAGCCGCCCGCGGCGAACATCGCCTTGAACGGTTTCAGGGTCCAGATCGTGACCAGCACGGTGAGGATCAGGAAGGGCGACCAGGCCTTGATGATTTCCCCCAGGCTGTAGGGCGAAGCCACGGTGCTGCGCGGTTGGCCGAAACCACCCACGCTGGCGGTGACCGTTGCGCCAGACGTGGCGCCGGCAATCTGGGCGCCCGCGGTGCGCTTGGGCTGCCAGACCTTCAGGAACAGGGTCAGGGCGATCAGGCTGGCGAGGGCCGAAGTGATGTCCGGCAGTTCCGGGCCAATGAAGTTAGAGGTGAAGTACTGGGTGACGGCAAAGCTCAGGCCGGCCACCAGTGCGGCTGGCCAGGTTTCCCGCACGCCGCGCAGGCCGTCCATCATGAACACCAGCCAGAACGGCACGAACAGCGACAGCAACGGCAGTTGGCGACCGGTCATGGCGCCGATCTTGAAGGCGTCGATCCCGGTGACCTGGCCGGCCACGATGATCGGAATACCCAGCGCGCCAAACGCGACTGGGGCGGTGTTGGCGATCAGGCACAGGCCGGCGGCATACAGCGGATTGAACCCCAGGCCGACCAGCAGCGCGGCGGTGATCGCGACGGGTGCGCCGAAACCGGCGGCGCCTTCCAGGAAGGCCCCGAAGCAGAAGCCGATCAGCAGCACTTGCAGGCGTTGGTCGTCGGTAATCGACAGCACCGAGCTGCGGATGACCTCGAACTGACCGCTCTTGACCGTCAGTTTGTACAGGAACACGGCGGCCACGATGATCCAGGCGATGGGCCACAGGCCGTAGGCAAAGCCATATCCGGCGGCGGCGAAGGCCATGTCGGCGGGCATGTTGAAGGCAAATATCGCCACGGCAATCGCCAGGGCCAGCGTGATGCTGCCGGCCACGTGTCCCTTGAGGCGAAACACCGCCAGGGCCAGGAAGAAAAACACGATGGGAATGACGGCCGCGAGTGCGGACAAGCCGAGGCTGCCGAGCGGGCTGTAGAGCTGTTGCCAGGTTTGCATAGTGGGTGGGCCCCTAATTGTTGTTGGTCAGGCACTGATCAGCGAAACTGGATAATTGGTAATACCAATTTACAATCGCTGTTGGCTAGGGTAAAAGCCTTGGTTGTCGTGTGTCAATTTGCCGCTTGGAAACTTTCGTCGAATAAGCGGTGCAGATCGCATCTGATCTGCGTGTGCAAATGGCGTCTGGTGGGTGTGGCCGTGGCCCGGATGGGCCAGAATAGAGAGCCCGGCGAGCGGTCGGGATCGTGGAGAGTGGAGTTATGGGGTTTGATCAGATTCGTCAGCGCCGTTTGTCTGACGATATTGTCGAGCGGCTTGAAGGCATGATCCTTGAGGGCACGTTGAAGTCTGGCGAGCGGCTGCCGGCCGAGCGGACCCTGGCCGAACAATTCGGTGTGTCACGGCCTTCGTTGCGCGAGGCGATCCAGAAGCTGGCGGCCAAGGGCTTGCTGGTCAGTCGCCAGGGGGCGGTAACTACGTCGTGGAGTCACTGGGCTCGACGTTCAGTGACCCGTTGTTGCAATTGTTGGAAAGCAACCCCGATGCGCAGCGGGACCTGCTGGAATTTCGTCACACCCTGGAAGCGTCCTGTGCCTATTACGCCGCGCAGCGGGCCACGGATGTCGATCGCGAACGCCTGACGGCAGCCTTCGAAGAATTGCAGGATTGTTATTCGCGGCACGAAGAGGTGAGTCGGGCGGAGGAGGGGGCGGCGGATGCGCGCTTCCACCTGGCGATCGCCGAAGCCAGCCATAACGCGGTCTTGCTGCACACCATCCGTGGCTTGTTCGACCTGCTCAAGCGCAATGTGGTGACCAACATCGGCGGCATGTACAAGCAGCGCAGCGAAACCCGCGACATGCTGATCAGCCAGCACCGCGAGCTGTACCAGGCAATCATGGACGGGCACGCCGAGCAGGCGCGGGAAGTGTCCAGCCGGCATATTCTGTACGTGCAGGAAGTCTTGGAAGAGGTGCGCCAGGAAGTGCAGCGAGTGGCGCGGGCAGAGCGGCGCAAGGGGATTTAGATTCGATCCTGTGGGAGCGAGCTTGCTCGCGATGGCGTACTTTCAATCAACATCGATGTTGACTGACCCGCCGTTATCGCGAGCAAGCTCCCACATTCGATTTTCCGAGGGCTAGTCTTCCTTGCCCTTGTTGCGCACCGCACGCTGCAGTTCACGCCCGGCGTCGCGCTCGCGTTCGGTATCGCGCTTGTCGTATTCCTTCTTGCCCTTGCCCAGCGCAATCTCGCACTTGATCAGGTGCTTGCTCCAGTACAGCGACGTACAGACGCAGGTGTAGCCTTTCTGCTGCACGGAGGCGAAGAGCTTTTCCAGCTCGCGCTTGTTGAGCAGCAGCTTGCGCGAGCGTACCGGGTCGGCAATCACGTGGGTGCTGGCCGTGGTCAGCGGGGTGATGTGACTGCCCAGCAGCCAGGCTTCGCCGTCCTTGAGCAGTACGTAGCTGTCCACCAGTTGCGCCTTGCCGGCGCGCAGGCTCTTTACTTCCCAGCCGGCCAGGACCATGCCAGCCTCGAAACGTTGTTCGATGAAGTAGTCGTGTCGCGCCTTTTTATTTTGCGCGATGGTCCCTGTGGGGTGTTTCTTCTGTTTAGCCATAGGGGCGGCATTATAGGCAGTTGCGTGCGTGTCGGCTACGGTGAACCTGCATGCTTGAGCACCTTGAGTGAATCCCGGACAATGCGGCCTCTTTTTTGAACGCTTGGGCGTGATCACGATGTCGACAGACAAGGTTTCTGTCCACGGCAGTTGGGCTAGCCGCTGGGTCTTCATACTCGCTGCGACCGGTTCTGCGGTGGGGCTGGGTAGTATCTGGAAGTTTCCGTACATGGTCGGGGTCTACGGTGGCGGCGCCTTCGTATTGATGTTCCTGGCGTGCATCGCACTCATCGGCGCGCCGGTCATGCTCGCCGAGACCCTGATCGGTCGCCGCGCCCGGCAAAGTCCGGCCAATGCCTTGAAGGTGCTCGCGGTGGAAGCCGGGCACTCGACCAAGTGGTCGTGGGGCGCCTTCGCCGGAATGATCACGGCCTTGTTGATCCTGTCTTTCTATAGCGTGGTCGGCGGCTGGTCGCTGGACTACATCATCGACATGGGCCGCGGCGATTTCCAGGGCGTCGCGCCTGACCAGGTCGGAGCGTATTTCGGCAAGGTCATCGATGATCCCTGGCGGTTGACCCTCTGGCATACGATCTTCATGGTGCTGTCGGCGGTGGTGATCGCCAAAGGCGTGGTGGCCGGGCTTGAACGCAGCTTGCGGATCATGATGCCGCTGCTGTTCGTGATGATCCTGGTGCTGCTGGGTTACAGCATGACCACCGGGCATTTCATGGAAGGCCTGCACTTCATGTTCGATTTCAAGCCGGAGAAAGTCCTGGATGGCTTGCTGCCGGCCATGGGGCACGCGTTCTTCTCGCTGAGCGTGGGTGTCGGCTCGATCATGATCTACGGCGCCTACATGCCCAAGAACGCTTCGCTTACCCGCACCGTCGTCGGTGTCGCGCTGCTGGACACCTTTGTGTCGCTGATGGCAGGCGTGGCTTTGTTTCCGATTGTGTTCGCCGCCGGGCTCAACCCCAGCGAAGGACCGGGGTTGATGTTCGTCAGCCTGCCCTTTGCCTTCGGTAGCATGGCGTTCGGCCAAGTCATGGGCGTGGTGTTTTTCGTGCTGGTGGCTATTGCGGCCTGGAGTTCGGCGATTTCCCTGCTGGAACCCATGGTGGCTTACCTGGTGGAACGGACTCGAATCGGTCGCGCCTGGGTCACCTTCTGGCTGGCTTTCACCTGCTGGTTCGTAGGCCTGGGCACGGTGTTTTCCTTCAATATATGGAAACAGGCGAAGTTTTTCGTGAACGAAGGCGGCTTGTTCCATCTCTACCAGTGGGGAGCAACCGGAGGACTGGATTTCTTCGGCGTGATTGATTTCTTCACATCACGGATCATGCTGCCATTGGGCGGTTTGTGTTTCGTGGTGTTTGCAGGATGGGTCATGGGGCGTGAGGCGGTGCGTGATGAATTGTCGCTGCGCAGCCCTGTATTGTTTGCCTTGAGCCTGTTCTTGATGCGCTACGTGGCGCCCATCGGCATTCTCGTAGTGTTTGCCGCCCAGCTGTGGAAGTGACGCTTACATGACGACACATATTCAACGCTCGGCCTTGCTGCCTTACCCGGCGCAGGCGCTGTACGACCTGGTCAACGATGTGGCCAGTTATCCACAGTTCCTGCCGTGGTGCTCGTCCGCCGAGGTGCTGGAGAGCTCCGACACCCACATGCGCGCCAGTCTCGATATTGCCAAGGGTGGGTTGAGCCAGCGCTTTGTTACGCGCAACACCCTGGTGCCGGGGCAGTCCATTGAAATGAATCTGGAGGAGGGGCCGTTCAACCAGCTCCACGGCGTCTGGGTGTTCAAGCCTCTGGGCGACAAGGCCTGCAAGATCAGCCTGGACTTGTCCTTCGATTACGCCGGTCCACTGGTGCGGGCGACGCTGGGGCCGCTGTTCAACCAGGCGGCCAACACCCTGGTCGATGCGTTCTGCCAGCGTGCCAAGCAGAACGCAGAGCTCAAGCGTTGATTGAAGTCGAAGTGGTGTACGCGTGCTTGGAGCGCCAGTTCTTGCGCGCATTCGCGGTGCCGGAAGGTACGAGCCTGCGCGCGGCGTTGACGGCCTCCGGGGTAGCCGAAGCCTTCCCTGAACTCGATCTGGCGACCTGCCCGGTCGGGATCTTTGGCAAGGTGGTTGCCGATCCCGAGAACCAGCTGGTGCAAGCCGCCGATCGCCTGGAAATCTACCGGCCGCTGTTGGCGGATCCGAAGGAGATTCGTCGCCTGCGTGCCCTCAAGGCAGCGCAAGCGCGCCAGTCCGAGCAGTAGTCCGTCGAATCGAGGCAATAAAAAACCCGGCATGCCGGGTTTTTTCATGTCGCCGATTATTGCGGCGAGGTGTCCAGCGGTTCTGGCGTCGGGACGGGTACGGTCTCGACGTTGTCCACATCCTTCTGGATCTGGTCCAGCAGCGATCCTGGCTTGGCCGGTTTTTCCGGTTTCGGCTTTTCGGCGTTCTGGGTCGGATCGGTAACGGTCGTGCCGCTGTCCTTGCCCATGATGGCCTCGTCGCGGCTCACACCGGGCATGAAGTCGCCCGACAGGCTGACGAGTTGGTCATTGCCATTGAAGATAACGCTGATGCGTTCCTGTTGGCGCTCACCGCCACCTGGCTGCAAGCTGTACAGATAATCCCAGCGATCGGCATGGAACGTGTCGGCGAGCAGGGGGTTGCCCATGATAAACCGTACTTGCCGGCGGGTCATTCCCGGGCGTAACTGGTCTATCATGTCCTGCGTGACGACATTGCCCTGCTGGATGTCGATTTTGTAAACCCCGGGGAATGAACAACCGGCGAGTGCGAGCAGTCCCACGAAGGTGAAACTGGTTAGCAAGAGCTTGGTGTTTTGCATCGGTGGGCGACTTCCACTATCTTGGCTGGGACAACGTAAACGCCGATCATACCCGCATTAAGAGAAGCTGCGAAGCAGCATCGCGAGAAAGCTGACCATGGTTGAAAATAGCGAACTACGCAAAGCCGGCCTCAAAGTGACCCTGCCACGGGTCAAGATTCTACAAATGCTCGATTCTGCCGAGCAACGCCACATGAGTGCCGAAGACGTCTACAAGGCGCTTATGGAAGCTGGCGAGGACGTTGGTCTGGCCACGGTTTACCGTGTCCTGACTCAATTCGAGGCAGCGGGTCTTGTGGCTCGTCACAATTTCGATGGCGGTCATGCGGTCTTCGAATTGGCTGACGGGGAGCATCACGATCACATGGTGAACGTGGAAACCCGTGAGGTCATCGAATTCGTCAGCCCGGAAATCGAAAAGCTGCAAAAGGCAATTGCTGAGGAGTATGGCTTCGAGTTGATCGACCACCATCTCGTCCTGCACGTGCGCAAAAAGAAGTAAGCACGTTGCGTGAGCCACGGCTCCCAAAACGATAGAAGGCGACCCCAGGGTCGCCTTCTTGCTTTGTGGCTTTTATCGGTCGTATGTCAGGTTTTTGCGGCGATGACCATTTTTTTCGCGTGGGCCAGGGATTCCTTGGTGAGGTCGATCCCTCCCAGCATTCGAGCCACTTCCTCCACGCGCTCGCTCTTGTTGAGCTTGGACACGGCCGTTCGGGTGGCATCCTCGCCGCGCACCTTATGCACAAATAGATGCTGGTGCCCTTGGGCGGCCACTTGGGGCAAGTGAGTGACGGTCAGCACCTGACCGCGCTCCCCCAGTCGGCGCAGCAACTGGCCGACAATCTCCGCCGTCGGGCCGCCGATGCCCACGTCCACTTCGTCGAAGACCAGTGTCGGCACGCGCGAGGTCTGCGCCGTGATGACCTGGATGGCCAGGCTGATCCGTGACAACTCACCGCCCGAGGCGACTTTTGCCAGGGCCTTGAGCGGTTGCCCGGGGTTGGCGCTGACCAGCAATTCCACTTGCTCCAATCCGTTGGGCTGGAGTTCATCGCTGGCGTTGGGTTTCAGCTCGATGGTGAAGCGGCCCCCGGGCATGCCCAGGCGCTGGATTTCCTGTTCCACGGCGCTGGCCAGCCCGGTGGCGGCCTGCTGCCGAAGTGCGCTGAGCTCCTTGGCCTTTTCCTGGTAATGACGGGCGTAGGATGCCAGTTCCTCCCCCAGGCGCTCGATGGACTCATCGTTGGCGTTCAGGGTTTCCAGTTCCTCCAGCAGGCGTTGCTGAAGTTCGACGACGTCGGTCGGCTGGACGCGATGCTTGCGTGCCAGGGTATAGATGGTATCCAGCCGCTCTTCCAGGTATTGCAGGCGCGCTGGGTCGGCATCGAAGTGGTCGAGGAAGCGGTTCAGTTCCCCGACGGCTTCCTCGACCTGAATCTGTGCACTCGTCAGCAGGTTGGTCGCTTCGTTCAGGGCTCCGACCGAGTTGTTCACGCTGGTGAGTCGATTCAGGCTGGCGGTCAGCGCATTGAGCACGTTTCCCGAATCGCTTTCGCTGCACTGCTCCACGACCTGGCGGCAGATGCCCAGCAGGGCTTCGGCGTTGGTCAGGTTCTTGTGTTCCTGCTCCAGCTCTTCCAGTTCATTTTCGCCCAGGGCCAGGTTTTCCAGCTCCTCGAGCTGATAGCTCAGCAGTTGGTGGCGCGCCCGTTGTTCGTCGCCGGAGTTGGACAGTCGGTCCAGTTCCTGGCGCGTTTGTCGCCAGCGCTGGGCCGCCAGTTGAACCTGGCGCGCCAGGTCGGTGGCACCGGCGTACTCGTCGAGCAGGCGTCGATGGGTGTCGGTCTTGAGCAGGGATTGGTGTTCGTGCTGGCTATGGATGTCGATCAGCAGTTCGCCCAGGGCCTTGAGGTCGCCCAGTGGGCAGGGCGTGCCGTTGATGTAGCCTCGCGAGCGGCCTTCCGCCGTGATGACCCGGCGCAAGATGCACAGGCCGTCGGTGTCCAGGTCGCGCTCGGCCAGCCAGGCACTGGCTTCGGGGATGTCGACCAGGTCGAAGGTCGCCAGGATGTCGGCCTTGTCCGCGCCGGGACGCACCACGCCGTTGTCGGCGCGATCGCCCAGCGTCAGGCCCAGGGCGTCGAGCATGATCGATTTGCCGGCACCGGTTTCACCGGTGATCACGCTCATGCCTCGATCGAGTTCGAGGTCGAGGTGTTCGACGATGGCGTAGTTGTGTACGGACAGGTGCACCAGCATAAGGCCGCTCCCAGGCTTTAGGTCTGGTTATTTATACAGTGTTTTGTTTTGGCCTGACAATGCCTTCGCTTAGCTCGATTTGCTTGAGCGGAAGCATTTCTTAGCGCTGGCTGGAATGGATATGCAGCTGTTTTTTGTAAGGTTAATTCGTCGGCAAGCCCTTGAAGCTGAAAAACCTGGCCCCATATACCGGGGCAGAAGCGCGAGTCGAGCTCGCGGACGAAATTGAAAGGAGAAATCTATGGCTGACGAACAGACGCAGGATACGCAAAATCTAGACGCCAATCAGGCTCCCCAGGATTCGGGTGATGATCTGGCAGCACGTGTACAAGTGCTCGAAGAGCAATTGGCCGGCGCGCAGGATCAGGCGTTGCGTGTGGCAGCCGACCTGCAGAATGTCCGCCGTCGCGCCGAGCAGGATGTGGAAAAAGCCCACAAATTCGCCCTGGAGCGTTTCGCCGGCGACCTGCTGCCGATCATCGACAGCCTGGAGCGCGGCCTGGAGCTGTCCAGCCCGGACGACGAAAACATCCGTCCGATGCGCGAAGGCATCGAGCTGACCCTGAAAATGTTCCAGGACACCCTCAAGCGTTATCAGCTGGAAGCCATCGACCCGCACGGCGAACCCTTCAACGCCGAGCATCACCAGGCCATGGCGATGCAGGAAAGTGCCGACGTCGAGCCGAACAGTGTCCTGAAGGTGTTCCAGAAGGGCTATCTGCTCAACGGCCGCCTGCTGCGCCCGGCCATGGTCGTGGTCAGCAAGGCGCCAGCACCGGTTTCGCCTTCTATTGATGAGCAGGCTTGAAATCGGTCGTAACGGCCCCATCTATAAGTCAAGCGTTTAAGTGCTACCGCAGTTAGCCACCACTGCTGCGGCAACCAAATCCAAGTTCCGGGAGAGTTAACATGGGCAAGATTATCGGTATCGACCTGGGGACCACCAACTCGTGCGTCTCCGTGCTGGAAAACGGCAAGGCCAAGGTGATTGAAAACGCCGAAGGCGCGCGTACCACGCCGTCGATCATCGCGTACGCCAACGATGGCGAAATTCTGGTTGGCCAGTCGGCCAAGCGTCAGGCCGTGACCAATCCGCATAACACCCTGTACGCGGTGAAGCGTCTGATCGGTCGCAAGTTCGACGAAGAAGTCGTTCAGAAAGACATCAAGATGGTGCCTTACAAAATCGCCAAGGCTGACAATGGCGACGCCTGGGTCGAAGTGAACGGCCAGAAAATGGCACCGCCACAGATTTCGGCTGAAATCCTGAAGAAGATGAAGAAAACCGCCGAAGACTACCTCGGCGAAGCGGTCACCGAAGCCGTTATTACCGTGCCTGCCTACTTCAACGACAGCCAGCGTCAGGCCACCAAGGACGCCGGTCGCATCGCGGGCCTGGATGTAAAACGTATCATCAACGAACCGACCGCTGCGGCGCTGGCCTACGGCATGGACAAGGCCAAGGGCGACCACACCGTGATCGTCTATGACCTGGGTGGTGGTACTTTCGACGTTTCCGTGATCGAAATCGCCGAAGTCGATGGCGAGCACCAGTTCGAAGTACTGGCAACCAACGGTGACACGTTCCTGGGTGGTGAAGACTTCGACATCCGCCTGATCGACTACCTCGTCGACGAGTTCAAGAAAGAAAGCGGCATGAACCTCAAGGGTGACCCGCTGGCGATGCAGCGTCTGAAAGAAGCCGCTGAAAAAGCCAAGATCGAACTGTCCTCGAGCCAGTCGACCGACGTGAACCTGCCGTACATCACCGCAGATGCCACCGGTCCTAAGCACTTGAACGTGAAGATCTCCCGCGCCAAGCTCGAAGCGCTGGTGGAAGACCTGGTTCAACGCACCATCGAACCTTGCCGCATCGCCATGAAAGATGCCGGTATCGACGTCGGTTCGATCAACGACGTGATCCTGGTGGGCGGTCAGACCCGTATGCCACTGGTCCAGAAGCTGGTGACCGATTTCTTCGGCAAAGAAGCACGTAAAGACGTGAACCCGGACGAAGCCGTTGCCATGGGTGCTGCGATCCAGGGCGCCGTTCTGGCCGGTGACGTGAAGGACGTCCTGCTGCTTGACGTCAGCCCGCTGACCCTGGGTATCGAAACCATGGGTGGCGTGATGACTGCGCTGATCGAGAAGAACACCACGATTCCTACCAAGAAATCCCAGGTGTTCTCGACGGCCGACGACAACCAGAGCGCCGTGACCATTCACGTGCTGCAAGGTGAGCGCAAGCAAGCCGCCCAGAACAAGTCCCTGGGCAAGTTCGACCTGGCCGAGATTCCACCAGCACCACGTGGCGTGCCACAAATCGAAGTGACCTTCGACATCGACGCCAACGGCATCCTGCACGTCGGCGCGAAAGACAAGGCCACCGGCAAGACCCAGTCGATCGTGATCAAGGCCAACTCCGGCCTGTCCGAGGAAGAAATTCAGCAGATGGTTCGCGATGCTGAAGTCAACGCCGAGGAAGACCGCAAGTTCGAAGAGCTGGCCAGCGCCCGTAACCAGGGTGATGCCCTGGTGCACTCGACTCGCAAGATGATCGCTGACGCCGGTGACAAAGTGACTGCGGAAGAGAAGACTGCGATCGAAGCCGCCGTGGTTGCCCTGGAAGCCGCTGTGAAAGGCGACGACAAGGCAGCCATCGAAGCGAAGATCGAAGAGCTGTCCAAGGTCTCCGCGCCAGTGGCCCAGAAGATGTACGCCGAGCAGGCTCAACCTGCCGAGGGCGCGGCGGCACAGGGCGAATCGGCCGAAAAAGCCGACGACGTCGTGGACGCCGAGTTCGAAGAAGTGAAAGACCACAAGTAATCGCTTGTTGGTCGGCCGGTTGACTGCATTTGTGCGGTGGCTGGTAGGATGTCGCCGCGCGGGGGCTTGCTCCCGCGTTGGCGTGTCTGGAGCCAATGAATTTTTACAGCGTGCGACAGTGCTCGGACGCTGGCGGTGTGAACGGGAATGCTCCTGCTTTCCGGGCAAGTGACACCGCGTTTTGGCCGGTTCCCTGGCTGAAAGATGTGGGTTTGCATGAAGGGTTGCGCAGGCGCTTTTCATGCAGAGCCTGAGACCAGGATCGTTGAATCGACGTGGTTGGGCCTGGGCCTTTGCGGGGAGGGCTCAACGAGTTTGGCAAGGTTCAGGAGAGGTTTGCCGAACGTCCTATAAGAGTGCAAAGACTAATGGCAAAGCGTGACTATTACGAAGTATTGGGTGTTGAGCGGGGGGCCAGCGAGGCAGAGCTGAAAAAGGCCTATCGTCGTCTGGCGATGAAGCACCACCCGGATCGTAATCCCGATGACAAGGCGTCCGAGGAACTGTTCAAGGAAGCCAACGAGGCTTACGAAGTCCTGTCCGACTCCAGCAAGCGCGCGGCCTACGACCAGTATGGTCATGCTGGTGTCGACCCGAGCATGGGGGGCGGCGGTGCCGGGTTTGGCGGCCAGAACTTCTCCGACATTTTCGGTGACGTGTTCAGTGACTTCTTTGGTGGCGGTCGCGGCGGTGCCCGTGGCGGCGCCCAGCGTGGCAGCGATCTGCGCTACACCCTGGAGCTGAACCTGGAAGAAGCGGTGCGCGGTACCACCGTCAACATCCGCGTGCCGACGCTGGTCAATTGCAAGCCGTGCGACGGCTCGGGTGCCAAGAAGGGTTCCTCGCCCGTCACGTGCCCGACCTGCGGTGGCATCGGCCAGGTTCGCATGCAACAGGGCTTCTTCTCGGTGCAGCAGACCTGCCCGCGCTGCCATGGCCAGGGCAAGATCATTTCCGATCCGTGCGACTCCTGCCACGGCGAAGGGCGTGTCGAAGAGTACAAGACGCTGTCGGTCAAGGTGCCGGCCGGTGTCGATACCGGTGACCGCATTCGTCTGTCCGGCGAAGGCGAGGCGGGTGCCCAGGGCGGCCCGACCGGCGACCTGTACGTGGTGATCAATGTGCGCGAGCACGCGATCTTCCAGCGCGACGGCAAGCATCTGTTCTGCGAAGTGCCTATCAGCTTCGTCGATGCGGCCTTGGGTGGCGAGCTCGAGATCCCGACCCTCGACGGTCGCGTCAAGTTGAAGATTCCCGAGGGTACGCAAACCGGCAAGCAATTCCGGATCCGCGGCAAAGGTGTTGCGCCCGTGCGCGGCGGTGGCGCTGGCGACCTGATGTGCCGCGTCGCGGTGGAGACGCCGGTCAACCTGAGTCGGCGCCAGCGTGAGTTGCTGGAGGAGTTCCGCAGTTCGCTGGAGGGTGACAACAGCCACTCCCCGAAAACCACCGGTTGGTTCGAAGGCGTGAAGCGCTTCTTCGGCGATCTGTAAGGAGGTCGCATGCGACGTATAGCTGTGATGGGCGCTGCGGGGCGCATGGGCAAGGCGTTGGTCGAAGCGGTGCAGCAGCGCTCGCCGCTCTCCGGCCTGACGGCGGCCATCGTGCGGCCCGACAGCACGCTGGTGGGCGCGGACGCGGGTGAGTTGGCTTCGCTTGGGCGCATTGGCGTGCCGATGTCTGGCGGCCTGGAAAAGGTGCTCGACGAGTTCGATGTGCTGATCGACTTCACGCTGCCAGACGTGATGCTGAAGAACCTGGCCATCTGCCGTAAGCACGGCAAGGCCATGGTGATCGGCACCACCGGGCTGGACGCTGCGCAAAAGCAGTTGCTGGCCGAGGCGGGCAAGGACATTGCGATCGTGTTCGCGGCGAACTTCAGCGTGGGCGTGAACCTGTCGCTCAAGCTGCTGGACATGGCAGCCCGGGTCCTGGGTGACGATGCGGATATCGAAATCATCGAGGCGCATCACCGGCACAAGATCGACGCGCCTTCGGGAACGGCCTTGCGCATGGGTGAGGTGATTGCTGATGCGCTGGGGCGCGACCTGCAACAGGTGGCCGTGTACGGACGCGAGGGGCATACCGGCGCTCGCCAGCGCGACACCATCGGTTTTGCCACGGTGCGCGGTGGCGATGTGGTGGGTGATCACACGGTGCTGTTCGCCACCGAGGGCGAGCGCCTGGAAATCACCCACAAGGCTTCGAGCCGGATGACCTTTGCCAAGGGCGCCGTACGTGCCGCACTGTGGCTGGATGGCCGCGAGCCTGGTTTGTACGATATGCAGGACGTTCTCGACCTGCGTTGATGCCAAAGAAAGCGGGGTTCACGTTATACTGAGCCCCGTTTTGCACCGCTTCGCGACGGCCTGTCGCATTCCCCTGCCTTTAAGGCTCATTAGCGGTGGACCAAAAAAGCCTTTTTCTGTAAGCTACAGCTTTAGTGTGTCCACTAAAAGCGCGCAGAATAATTCAGTGAAGAAGCGGGGTGACGTGTCCATACGTCACTCCGCTTTTTTACAACCTGCGATCGCCCTTTCAGGCTTTATTTACGGGAGGTCTTCTTGACTAAGCCAGCCATACTCGCCCTTGCTGATGGCAGCATTTTTCGCGGCGAAGCCATTGGAGCCGACGGTCAGACCGTTGGTGAGGTGGTGTTTAACACCGCAATGACCGGCTATCAGGAAATTCTTACCGATCCTTCCTACGCCCAGCAAATCGTTACCCTGACTTACCCGCACATCGGCAACACCGGTACCACGCCGGAAGATGCCGAGTCCGATCGTGTCTGGTCCGCCGGCCTGGTCATCCGTGACCTGCCGCTGGTAGCGAGCAACTGGCGTAACACGATGTCCCTGTCCGATTACCTGAAAGCCAACAACGTCGTGGCGATCGCCGGTATCGACACTCGCCGTCTGACCCGTATCCTGCGGGAGAAGGGCGCGCAAAACGGCTGCATCATGGCCGGCGACAATATCTCCGAAGAAGCCGCCATCGCTGCCGCCCAAGGGTTCCCGGGCCTCAAGGGCATGGACCTGGCGAAAGTCGTCAGCACCAAGACGCAGTACGAGTGGCGTTCCTCGGTCTGGAGCCTGAAGACCGACAGCCACCCAACGATCGAAGCGTCCGAGCTGCCGTATCACGTGGTGGCCTACGACTACGGCGTCAAGCTGAACATCCTGCGCATGCTGGTCGAGCGCGGTTGCCGCGTGACCGTGGTGCCGGCACAAACCCCGGCCGCCGACGTCCTGGCCCTCAAGCCCGACGGCGTGTTCCTGTCCAACGGCCCGGGCGACCCCGAGCCTTGCGACTACGCGATCCAGGCGATCCGGCAAGTGCTGGAAACCGAAATCCCGGTATTCGGCATCTGCCTGGGCCATCAACTGCTGGCCCTCGCCTCGGGCGCCAAGACCGTGAAGATGGGTCATGGCCACCACGGTGCCAACCACCCGGTGCAGGACCTGGATACCGGTGTCGTCATGATCACCAGCCAGAACCACGGTTTCGCCGTGGACGAAGCGACCCTGCCGGCCAACGTGCGGGCGATTCACAAGTCGCTGTTCGACGGCACGCTGCAAGGTATCGAGCGTACCGACAAGAGCGCGTTCAGCTTCCAGGGCCACCCTGAAGCGAGCCCGGGCCCGAACGACGTGGCTCCGCTGTTCGATCGCTTCATCAACGAGATGGCCAAGCGACGCTGACCGCGCGAAGCCTGAGGGCGGCCCCGAGCGCGGCGGCCCCCTTGGGCGCTTCAAAGATTGTTCGACGGCCTAGCCGACTGACCTGCGGATTTGAGTGACAAACCCATGCCAAAACGTACAGACATAAAAAGCATCCTGATTCTCGGCGCTGGCCCGATCGTGATCGGCCAGGCCTGCGAGTTCGACTACTCCGGCGCCCAGGCCTGCAAGGCCCTGCGCGAAGAGGGCTACCGCGTCATCCTGGTGAACTCCAACCCGGCCACCATCATGACCGACCCGGCCATGGCCGACGCCACCTACATCGAGCCGATCAAATGGCAGACCGTCGCCAAGATCATCGAGAAAGAGCGTCCTGACGCCCTGTTGCCGACCATGGGTGGCCAGACCGCGCTGAACTGCGCCCTGGACCTGGAGCGCGAAGGCGTCCTGGAAAAATTCGGTGTGGAAATGATCGGTGCCAACGCCGACACCATCGACAAGGCCGAAGACCGTTCGCGCTTCGACAAGGCAATGAAGGCCATCGGCCTGGAGTGCCCTCGCTCGGGCATCGCCCACAGCATGGAAGAGGCCAACGCGGTCCTCGAGAAGCTCGGCTTCCCTTGCATCATCCGTCCGTCCTTCACCATGGGCGGCACCGGTGGCGGTATCGCCTACAACCGCGAAGAGTTCGAAGAAATCTGCGCCCGTGGCCTGGACTTGTCGCCGACCAAGGAACTGCTGATCGACGAATCGCTGATCGGCTGGAAAGAGTACGAGATGGAAGTGGTCCGCGACAAAAAGGACAACTGCATCATCGTCTGCTCCATCGAGAACTTCGACCCGATGGGCGTGCACACCGGTGACTCGATCACCGTCGCGCCGGCCCAGACCCTGACGGACAAGGAATACCAGATCCTGCGTAACGCCTCCCTGGCGGTGCTGCGTGAGATCGGCGTGGAAACCGGCGGCTCCAACGTCCAGTTCGGTATCTGCCCGGACACCGGTCGCATGGTGGTCATCGAAATGAACCCGCGGGTATCCCGCTCGTCGGCCCTGGCCTCGAAAGCCACGGGTTTCCCGATCGCCAAGGTCGCGGCCAAGCTGGCCGTGGGCTACACCCTCGACGAACTGTCGAACGACATCACCGGCGGCAAGACCCCGGCGTCCTTCGAGCCGTCCATCGACTACGTCGTCACCAAGCTGCCGCGCTTTGCCTTCGAGAAGTTCGCCAAGGCCGATGCCCGCCTGACCACCCAGATGAAGTCGGTCGGTGAAGTCATGGCGATTGGCCGGACCTTCCAGGAGTCCCTGCAGAAAGCCCTTCGCGGCCTGGAAGTCGGTGTCTGCGGCCTCGATCCGAAGCTGGACCTGAGCCATCCGGACAGCATGAGCGAGCTCAAGCGCGAGCTGACCGTGCCAGGCGCCGAGCGCATCTGGTACGTGGCCGATGCCTTCCGTGCCGGCATGACCGTCGAGCAGATCTTCGGCATGAACATGATCGACCCTTGGTTCCTGGTGCAGATCGAAGACCTGATCAAGGACGAAGAAAAGGTCAAGACCCTGGGCATGTCCAGCATCGACCGCGACATGATGTTCCGCCTCAAGCGCAAGGGCTTCTCGGACCAGCGCCTGGCCAAGCTGCTCGGCGTGACCGAGAAGAGCCTGCGCGCCCATCGCCACAAGCTGGAAGTTTTCCCGGTCTACAAGCGCGTCGACACCTGCGCGGCCGAGTTCGCCACCGATACCGCGTACCTGTACTCCACGTACGAAGAAGAGTGCGAAGCCGCGCCTTCGACCCGCGACAAGATCATGATCCTGGGCGGTGGCCCTAACCGGATCGGCCAGGGCATCGAGTTCGACTACTGCTGCGTGCACGCTGCACTGGCCCTGCGCGATGACGGGTACGAGACCATCATGGTCAACTGCAACCCGGAAACCGTCTCCACCGACTACGACACCTCCGACCGCCTGTACTTCGAGCCAGTGACCCTGGAAGACGTGCTGGAAATCGTCCGCGTCGAGAAGCCCAAGGGCGTCATCGTCCAGTACGGCGGCCAGACCCCGCTGAAACTGGCGCGTGCCCTGGAAGCCGCCGGCGTACCGATCATCGGCACCAGCCCGGACGCGATCGACCGCGCCGAAGACCGTGAGCGCTTCCAGCAGATGGTCGAGCGCCTGAACCTGCGCCAGCCGCCAAACGCCACCGTGCGCAGCGAAGACGAAGCGATTCGTGCCGCCGCCAAGATCGGCTACCCGCTGGTGGTGCGTCCGTCCTACGTATTGGGCGGCCGTGCGATGGAAATCGTCTACCAGGAAGAAGAACTCAAGCGCTACCTGCGCGAAGCGGTCCAGGTGTCCAACGATAGCCCGGTGCTGCTGGACCACTTCCTCAACTGCGCCATCGAAATGGACGTGGATGCGGTCTGCGACGGCAAGGACGTGGTGATTGGCGCGATCATGCAGCACATCGAGCAGGCCGGTGTTCACTCCGGTGACTCCGCGTGCTCGCTGCCGCCTTACTCGCTGCCGGCCCACATCCAGGACGAGATGCGCGAGCAGGTCAAGAAAATGGCCCTGGAACTGGGTGTTGTCGGCTTGATGAACGTGCAGTTGGCGCTTCAGGGCGAAGACATCTACGTCATCGAGGTCAACCCGCGCGCTTCGCGTACCGTGCCGTTCGTCTCCAAGTGCATCGGTGTTTCCCTGGCCATGATCGCCGCGCGCGTCATGGCTGGCAAAACCCTGAAGGAACTGGGCTTCACCAAGGAAATCATCCCGAATTTCTACAGCGTGAAAGAGGCGGTGTTCCCGTTCGCCAAGTTCCCAGGTGTCGACCCGATCCTCGGCCCGGAAATGAAATCCACCGGTGAAGTGATGGGCGTCGGTGACACCTTCGGCGAAGCCTTCGCCAAGGCCCAGATGGGCGCCAGCGAAGTGCTGCCGACCGGTGGTACGGCGTTCATCAGCGTGCGTGATGACGACAAGCCACTGGTTGCAGGCGTGGCCCGTGATCTGATCAACTTGGGCTTCGAAGTGGTCGCCACTGCCGGTACTGCCAAGCTGATCGAGGCGGCAGGCCTGAAAGTGCGCCGCGTGAACAAGGTGACCGAGGGCCGTCCGCACGTGGTCGACATGATCAAGAATGACGAAGTCACGCTGATCATCAACACCACCGAGGGTCGCCAGTCGATCGCCGATTCCTACTCCATTCGTCGCAACGCCCTGCAGCACAAGATCTACTGCACCACGACCATTGCTGCGGGCGAAGCGATCTGCGAAGCGCTCAAGTTCGGTCCCGAGAAGACCGTGCGCCGCTTGCAGGATCTACATGCAGGATTGAAGGCATGAGCATAACCAAGTACCCGATGACCGTTCAGGGCGCCAAGGCCCTGGAAGAAGAACACGCTCACCTGACCAAGGTCGAGCGCCCGCGCTTGAGTCAGGCCATTGGTGAAGCGCGTGAGCTGGGGGATCTGAAGGAAAACGCCGAGTACCATGCCGCCCGTGAAGAGCAGGGCATGGTCGAGGCGCGGGTTCGCGATATCGAGGGTCGCCTGCAAAATGCGGTGATCATCGACGTCACGACCATTCCTCACACCGGCAAGGTGATCTTCGGCACCACCGTGGAAATCGCCAACGTCGAGACGGATGAAAGCGTTACCTACCAGATCGTGGGTGAGGATGAGGCTGACATCAAACTCGGCAAGATCTCTGTCGGTTCGCCTATTGCCCGCGCCTTGATTGCCAAGGAAGAGGGCGATGTGGTGGCGGTGAAGACACCTGGCGGTGTCATCGAGTATGAGATTGTCGAAGT
Organism: Pseudomonas sp. Cab53; assembly: GCF_018325965.1. Taxonomy (NCBI): domain Bacteria; kingdom Pseudomonadati; phylum Pseudomonadota; class Gammaproteobacteria; order Pseudomonadales; family Pseudomonadaceae; genus Pseudomonas; species Pseudomonas sp. Cab53. The sequence goes on from NZ_AP021902.1 coordinate 901,511, forward strand.
CCGTCACGTCTGAGCGAAGGCGCCCGCTACGTGCCGGCGCCATGATCTGGCAGCTTGCCCAGATGTTGTGGGTGGGCGGCGTGTGGTTGTTGCACATCGGTTTGCTGCCGGTGCTGGGCCGAATCGGCCTGGCACCGCTGCTCATCGATGAAATCGCGAGTATGCTGACGGCACTGCTGGTGGGTTTTTGTGCAGTGTGCGTGACGGTTCAGGCTTTGGTGCTGGTTCAGGCCGAGGGCCTTGCCAGCCTATGGCGCGACATTCGTGGGCAATTGCTGCTCATGGCCTTGTACGCGTGCGGGATGTTCTTTGCCGTGCGGCTTGGCTGGCCGGATGCAAGCCAGTGGCAGGTCTTCAGTTACCTGGTGCTGGGGTTTTCCGGTTTGGTGCTGGTGCTGCAACCGGTTCCCGGGTGGAGCGGCAGGGTGCGCGAAGCACACCCTTGAGCCTTGGCATCACTTGAAGCGGTGAACGTTCGACAGTTGCTTGTTGACGCTGAAGTTCTTGCGATAAATCAGTGCCATCTTGCCGATGACCTGCACCAGGTCGGCCTTGCCGGTCTTGCACAGTTCAGCAACGGCAGCCAGGCGGGCTTCGCGGTCGAGGATATTGAGCTTGATCTTGATCAGCTCATGATCACCCAGTGCGCGTTCCAGCTCGGCGAGTACACCTTCAGTCAAACCGTTGTCAGCCACAGTCAAAACCGGTTTCAGATGGTGGCCAATGGATTTGTATTGTTTCTTCTGCTCTTGAGTGAGCGGCATAATCTGACCCCTGCGTCTGATCTTGTAAAAAAGCGGCGGCCAGTTTACCCGAGCGAGTCCGGGACCGCCCACTTAATCACGACCCGTTTTATTTTTAGAGGTGGCCCGTGGCCCGTTCCAAGACTAGCCAGAACTGGCTCAAAGAGCATTTCAACGATCCGTACGTCAAAATGGCGCAAAAGGACGGCTATCGCTCTCGTGCCAGCTATAAATTGCTGGAGATCCAGGAAAAGGATCGCCTGATCCGTCCCGGCATGACCGTGATCGACCTCGGCGCGGCGCCGGGCGGCTGGTCCCAGGTGACCAGTCGTCTGATTGGTGGCCAGGGGCGGTTGATCGCCTCCGACATCCTGGAAATGGACGGCATCCCTGACGTGACCTTCATTCAGGGCGATTTTACCGAAGACGCCGTATTGGCAAAAATCCTGGAGGCCGTCGGAAATACCGAGGTTGACCTTGTGATTTCCGATATGGCCCCCAATATGAGTGGATTGGCGGCTGTCGACATGCCTCGTGCAATGTTCCTCAGCGAGCTGGCCCTGGATCTTGCCGGGCGGGTTCTGCGTCCGGGTGGTGATTTTTTGATCAAGGTCTTCCAGGGTGAAGGCTTCGACGAATACCACAAGGGCATACGCAAGTTGTTCGACAAGGTGCAAATGCGCAAACCATTGTCGTCCCGTGACCGTTCGCGCGAGCAGTACCTGCTGGCGCGGGGGTTTCGCGGTATCGAAGGCGCTGCCAGCGATGAGCGTCTCTGACTGGGGCGATAGATTTTTTTGTCTCGCGTTGAAAACGCCGCGTAACGAAAATGATGCGGTCAAAGTTTCACAAAGGGTTACAGACGGCGCCTGCCAGAGTCGTAGGTAATGTAGTAAGTTAGGCCGGTGAATATCATGCGAAGCGCGCGCCAGTAGCGGAGCTTGCTTCAGAGGGTAGTTAATTGAACGATATGGCAAAGAATCTGATCCTGTGGTTGATCATCGCCGCTGTCCTTGTGACCGTGATGAACAACTTCTCCAGCCCTAACGAGCCGCAGACCCTCAACTATTCCGACTTCATCCAGCAGGTCAAGGATGGCAAGGTCGAGCGCGTAGCCGTTGATGGCTATGTGATTACCGGCAAGCGCACCGACGGCGACAGCTTCAAGACCATTCGTCCGGCGATCCAGGACAATGGCTTGATCGGCGACCTGGTGGACAACCATGTCGTGGTCGAAGGCAAGCAGCCTGAACAGCAAAGCATCTGGACCCAGCTGCTGGTCGCCAGCTTCCCGATCCTGGTGATCATCGCCGTGTTCATGTTCTTCATGCGCCAGATGCAGGGCGGTGGCGGTGGCAAGGGCGGGCCGATGAGCTTCGGCAAGAGCAAGGCCCGGCTGCTGTCCGAAGACCAGGTGAAAACCACCCTGGCCGACGTTGCCGGTTGCGACGAAGCCAAGGAAGAGGTTGGCGAGCTGGTCGAATTCCTGCGCGACCCGGGCAAGTTCCAACGCCTGGGCGGCCGTATCCCGCGTGGCGTGCTGATGGTGGGCCCGCCAGGTACCGGTAAGACCCTGCTGGCCAAGGCGATTGCCGGCGAGGCCAAGGTGCCGTTCTTCACGATTTCCGGTTCCGACTTCGTGGAAATGTTCGTGGGTGTCGGTGCAAGCCGTGTCCGTGACATGTTCGAGCAGGCCAAGAAGCATGCGCCGTGCATCATCTTCATCGACGAAATCGACGCGGTCGGTCGCCATCGTGGCGCCGGCATGGGCGGCGGTCACGACGAGCGCGAACAGACCCTCAACCAGTTGCTGGTGGAGATGGACGGTTTCGAAATGAACGATGGCATCATCGTGATTGCCGCCACCAACCGTCCCGACGTGCTGGACCCTGCGCTGTTGCGTCCAGGTCGCTTCGACCGTCAGGTCGTGGTGGGGTTGCCGGACATTCGTGGTCGTGAGCAGATTCTCAAGGTCCATATGCGCAAGGTGCCGATGGGTGACGACGTCGCTCCGGCCGTCATCGCCCGTGGTACGCCTGGCTTCTCCGGTGCCGACCTGGCCAACCTGGTCAACGAGGCCTCGCTGTTTGCCGCTCGTTCCGGCAAGCGCCTGGTGGAAATGAAGGAATTCGAACTGGCCAAGGACAAGATCATGATGGGCGCAGAGCGCAAATCCATGGTCATGTCCGAGAAGGAAAAGCAGAACACGGCCTACCACGAGGCGGGTCACGCCATCGTCGGTCGTGTGGTGCCCGAGCATGACCCGGTCTACAAGGTCTCGATCATTCCCCGTGGTCGTGCCCTGGGCGTGACCATGTTCCTGCCGGAAGAAGATCGTTACAGCCTGTCCAAGCGGGCGCTGATCAGCCAGATCTGTTCGCTGTACGGCGGTCGTATCGCCGAAGAGATGACATTGGGCTTTGACGGTGTGACCACTGGCGCCTCCAACGACATCATGCGTGCCAGCCAGATTGCCCGGAACATGGTGACCAAGTGGGGTCTGTCCGAGAAGCTGGGGCCGCTGATGTACGCTGAAGAAGAGGGCGAAGTGTTCCTCGGTCGTGGTGGCAGTGGCCAGCATGCAAGCTTTTCCGGCGAGACGGCCAAGCTGATCGACTCCGAAGTGCGCAGCATCATCGATCAGTGCTACGGCACCGCCAAGCAGATTCTCACGGACAACCGTGACAAGCTCGACGCCATGGCCGATGCACTGATGAAGTACGAAACCATCGATGCCGAGCAGATCGATGACATCATGGCGGGGCGCGTGCCTCGTGAGCCACGAGACTGGTCGGGAGGCACCGGTACTTCCGGTACGCCGCCGGCGGTCCAGGGCGAGCGTCCGGAAACACCGATTGGCGGTCCGGCTGCTGATGTATAAGGCGTGAAATGACTTCTGTTCAGTCCTCGACCCGGTTGCCTTGCGGCAACCGGGTTCTTGATTTGGCCCAGGCGCATGTCATGGGCATCCTCAATGTCACCCCTGATTCCTTTTCCGATGGTGGGCGATTCAGCCAGCTCGATGCTGCGTTGCGCCATGCCGAGGCCATGGTGCTTGCGGGCGCCACGCTGATCGATGTGGGCGGCGAATCGACCCGGCCGGGTGCGCGGGCTGTCTCGCCTACCGAGGAGCTGGAACGAGTGGCGCCGATTGTCGAGCGCATCCACCGTGAGCTCGATGTCATTATCTCGGTCGATACGTCCACGCCGGCGGTCATGCGTGAGACGGCGCGGTTGGGCGCTGGCCTGATCAACGATGTGCGGTCGCTGCAGCGCGATGGCGCCCTGGATGCGGCGGCGGCCACCGGCCTGCCGGTTTGCCTGATGCATATGCTCGGCGAGCCCGGCACCATGCAGAACGACCCGCATTATGATGATGTGACCCGCGAGGTGAGTGAGTTCCTGGCCCAGCGCATGAGCCAATGCGCCGCCGTGGGCATCCCTGCCGAGAAAATCATCCTTGATCCCGGGTTTGGCTTTGCCAAGACACTGGATCACAATCTGAGCCTGTTCAAGCATATGCAGGCATTGCACGCGCTCGGGCGGCCCCTGTTGGTTGGGGTTTCACGAAAGAGCATGATAGGCAATGCATTGGGGCGTCCGGTGGGAGAGCGCCTGTATGGCGGTCTTGCACTGGCTGCCTTGGCCCTGACCAAGGGCGCGCGGATATTGCGCGTCCATGACGTGGCCGAAACGATGGATGTTGTACGGATGATCGCAGCTGTGGATTCAGCCGAATAAGAATGACGGAGCACTTATGAGCAAAAAATATTTTGGCACCGACGGTATTCGTGGTCGGGTCGGCGAATATCCGATTACTCCGGATTTCATGCTCAAGCTCGGCTGGGCTGCCGGCATGGCGTTCCGCAAGATGGGCGCCTGCAAGGTGTTGGTTGGCAAGGACACGCGTATTTCCGGCTACATGTTCGAATCGGCGCTCGAAGCTGGCCTGACCTCGGCGGGTGCCGATGTGATGCTGCTGGGGCCGATGCCGACGCCAGCCATCGCCTACCTGACGCGTACGTTCCAGGCGCAGGCCGGGATCGTGATCAGTGCTTCGCACAACCCGCATGACGATAACGGCATCAAGTTCTTCTCCGGCCAGGGCACCAAGTTGCCGGATGACATCGAGCTGATGATCGAAGAACTGCTGGACACACCGATGACGGTGGTTGAGTCGAGCAAGATCGGCAAGGTGTCGCGGATCAACGACGCATCGGGTCGCTACATCGAATTCTGTAAAGGCAGTGTGCCGACCGGCACCAGTTTTGCCGGCCTGAAAATCGTCGTCGACTGCGCTCACGGGGCCACCTATAAAGTCGCGCCGAGTGTATTCCGAGAGTTGGGTGCTGAAGTGGTGGTGCTTTCCGCCCAGCCCAATGGCCTGAACATCAACCACAACTGTGGTTCCACCCATACCGAGGCGTTGCAGGCTGCGGTGCTGGCCGAGCAGGCTGATCTCGGTATCGCCTTCGACGGCGATGGTGACCGGGTACTGATGGTCGATCACACCGGTACGGTGGTCGATGGTGACGAGTTGTTGTTCATCATCGCCCGCGACCTGCACGGGCGCGGCAAGCTGCAGGGCGGCGTCGTCGGTACATTAATGAGCAATCTCGGCCTCGAACTGGCGCTGGCGGACCTGGATATCCCGTTCGTGCGGGCCAACGTGGGCGATCGTTATGTGATCTCGGAGCTGCTGGAACGCAACTGGGTGATCGGTGGCGAGAATTCCGGGCACATCGTGTGCTTCGACCACACCACCACCGGTGATGCGATCATCGCGGCCTTGCAGGTGCTGATGGCACTCAAGGCGCGGGATGAAGGGCTCGCACAGTCGCGCCAGGCGTTGCGCAAGTGTCCGCAGGTGCTGATCAACGTGCGTTTCGGTGGCGGCGCCAATCCGATCGAGCACGCGACGGTCAAGCAGGCCAGCGAGCGCGTGACACAGGCGATGGCGGGGCGTGGGCGGGTGTTGCTGCGCAAGTCCGGTACAGAGCCTTTGGTGCGTGTGATGGTCGAGGGCGAGGACGAAGCACAGGTTCGAGGCTATGCCGAAGAGCTGGCAAAACTGGTTACTGAAGTTTCTGCCTGAATTCGGCTTGCCAGCCATGAATCGGTTGGGTAACATCTGCGCCCACTTTGACCGACGAGGTACAGCATGCGTCGCCCTATGGTAGCTGGTAACTGGAAGATGCACGGTACCCGCGCCAGCGTCGCTGAGCTGATCAATGGCCTTCGTCATCTGGCCTTGCCAAGCGGTGTTGACGTCGCGGTATTCCCGCCTTGCTTGTATATCAATCAAGTGATTGATGGCTTGAAAGGCAAGTCGATTTCGGTCGGCGCGCAGAACTCTGCGGTGGAATCCATGCAAGGTGCGTTGACCGGTGAGGTTGCGCCGAGTCAGCTGGTGGATGCAGGTTGTACCCTGGTCCTGGTCGGACACTCCGAGCGTCGCCTGATCATGGGCGAGCAGGACAAGACCCTGATTCGCAAGTTTGCAGCGGCCCAGGCGTGTGGTCTGACTCCGGTGTTGTGTGTAGGGGAAACCCTCGAGCAGCGTGAAGCCGGCAAGACCCTTGAAGTTGTCGGGCGTCAGCTGGGCAGCATCATCGAAGACCTGGGTGTCGGCGCCTTTGCAAAGGCAGTCATCGCTTACGAGCCGGTCTGGGCCATTGGCACCGGACTGACGGCTTCGCCGCAACAGGCGCAGGATGTGCACGCAGCCATCCGCGCGCAGTTGGCGGCAGAGAATTCTGAAGTGGCGCGAGGTGCGCGACTTCTATACGGCGGCAGCGTGAAGGCGGCCAATGCGGTCGAACTGTTCGGCATGCCGGATATCGATGGGGGGCTCATTGGTGGAGCGTCCCTGAATGCAGATGAGTTCGGTGCGATCTGTCGCGCCGCGGGAAACTGAAAAAATGCTGGAAACAGTCGTAGTCGTTTTTCATCTGCTGGGTGCACTGGGTGTAGTAGCCCTCGTATTGCTGCAGCAGGGTAAAGGTGCGGATGCTGGCGCGTCTTTCGGTGCAGGTGCTTCAAATACTGTGTTCGGAAGCCAAGGTTCCTCTACCTTTCTTAGTAAGTTTACTGCTATACTTGCCGCCGGTTTCTTCATGACCAGCTTGGGGTTAGGTTACTTTGCTAAAGAGAAAGCTCATGAGCTGACTCAAGTAGGTTTGCCAAACCCAGCGGTACTGGAGACACCTAAGCAACAACCGGCTTCTGATGATGTCCCGGTGCTTCAAGAGCAAAAGTCGGCCAATCCGGCGACTGACGTGCCTCCAGCTCAAGAGCAGAAGTAAGAAGGTTTCAAACGCTGTATTGCCGAGGTGGTGGAATTGGTAGACACGCAACCTTGAGGTGGTTGTGCCCATAGGGTGTAGGGGTTCGAGTCCCCTTCTCGGTACCAATTATCAGGAGAGCCCGCAATTGCGGGCTTTCTTGTAGGTGGAAGGGTTACATTGACCCTGTAATGGATCGGTCGTATACTTCCGCCCCAGCTTTGTCGCGGGATGGAGCAGTCTGGTAGCTCGTCGGGCTCATAACCCGAAGGTCGTCGGTTCAAATCCGGCTCCCGCAACCAGTTTCAGAGGCCCCTTCCAAGGGGCTTTTTGTTAGCTGGACACTTTATAGCGCCGTTGCTTGACGGCGTTTCAGGGATGGGCGATTCGCCCATTTTTTTTTATTTGCACAGCATGCACAAACATGCACGAGGGGGTTCAGGTGTCGAGCAAGCTAGAACAGTTGCAGGCCTTGTTGGCCCCGGTGGTCGTGGCCCTTGGCTATGAATGCTGGGGTATTGAGTTTTCGGCTCAAGGTCGCCACTCACTGTTGCGCGTTTATATCGATAAGGAAGGCGGCGTGTTGGTGGACGATTGCGCCATCGTCAGCCGTCAGATCAGCGGTGTACTGGATGTTGAAGATCCAATCGCCTCCGAATATACCCTTGAAGTTTCCTCGCCTGGCATGGAACGCCCGCTGTTCACCCTTGAACAGTTTGCTTCGTTTGCCGGTGAACAAGTGAAGATCAGGCTGCGTTCGCCTTTCGAAGGTCGACGCAACTTCCAAGGCCTTCTGCGCGGTATAGAAGAACAGGATGTCGTGGTGCAGGTAGATGACCATGAGTTCCTGTTGCCGATCGATATGATCGACAAGGCCAACATTATTCCCAGTTTTGACTGATACGTGCCAGATACTGCGGATCCCGCGGATCCAATGGCTTGCGAAAGGCGAGGCGTACGATGAGCAAAGAAGTACTGCTGGTTGTTGAGTCGGTATCCAATGAAAAGGGCGTACCGGCTAACGTGATTTTTGAAGCGCTGGAGCTGGCCCTGGCCACTGCTACCAAGAAGCGGTTTGAAGACGAAGTTGATTTGCGTGTGGAGATCAATCGCCACACGGGTGCCTACGAGACATTCCGTCGCTGGACGGTCGTCGAGGAAGCCGACCTGGACGATCCCGCTATCGAAACCTGGCCGAGCAAGGTTGCGCAAACGCATCCGGGTGCCAAGGTCGGTGATGTCGTCGAAGAGAAGATCGAGTCCATCGAGTTCGGCCGCATTGCTGCACAGACCGCCAAGCAGGTCATCGTGCAAAAGGTTCGCGAGGCCGAGCGTGCACAGGTGGTCGACGCTTACCGCGAGCGCCTCGGGGAAATCATCTCCGGCACCGTGAAAAAAGTTACCCGCGACAACGTGATCGTCGACCTGGGCAACAACGCCGAAGCGTTGCTGGCCCGTGAAGACATTATTTCCCGCGAAACTTTCCGTGTCGGCGTGCGCCTGCGTGCGCTGCTCAAGGAAATCCGCACCGAGAACCGCGGCCCGCAGTTGATCCTGTCGCGTACAGCGCCGGAAATGCTGATCGAGTTGTTCCGCATCGAAGTGCCGGAAATTGCCGAAGGCCTGATCGAAGTCATGGCCGCCTCCCGTGATCCGGGTTCGCGCGCCAAGATCGCGGTCCGCTCCAAGGACAAGCGCATCGACCCGCAAGGCGCCTGCATCGGCATGCGCGGTTCGCGTGTCCAGGCCGTATCCGGCGAGTTGGGCGGCGAGCGTGTGGACATCGTCCTGTGGGACGATAACCCGGCTCAGTTCGTGATCAATGCCATGTCGCCTGCTGAAGTGGCGGCAATTATCGTCGACGAAGATGCCCATGCCATGGACATCGCCGTTGGCGCAGACAATCTGGCTCAGGCCATTGGTCGCGGCGGTCAGAACGTGCGTCTGGCGAGCCAGTTGACTGGCTGGACCCTGAACGTGATGACCGAATCGGACATCCAGGCTAAGCAGCAAGCTGAAACCGGCGACATCCTGCGCAACTTCATCGAAGAGCTTGAAGTCGATGAAGAGCTGGCACAGGTGCTGGTGGATGAAGGCTTTACCAGCCTGGAAGAGATTGCCTACGTACCGGTGGAGGAGATGCTCAACATCGACGGCTTTGACGAGGAAATCGTCAACGAGCTTCGCGCTCGGGCCAAGGATCGCTTGTTGACCAAAGCCATCGCTACTGAGGAAAAGCTGGCAGACGCCCATCCGGCCGAAGACCTGCTCTCGCTTGAGGGCATGGACAAGGATTTGGCGATGGAACTGGCGGTGCGCGGCGTAATTACCCGCGAAGACCTGGCCGAGCAGTCTATTGACGACCTGCTCGACATCGACGGCATTGACGATGATCGTGCCGGCAAGTTGATCATGGCCGCCCGAGCCCACTGGTTCGAGTAATAGGCGCGGCCTGAGGAGAGAAGTGCATGACGCAAGTCACGGTGAAACAACTGGCCGATGAGGTCAAAACACCGGTAGAGCGCCTGTTGCAGCAGATGCGTGAGGCAGGTCTGCCGCACACCGCCGCCGAGGAACATGTGACCGACAGTGAGAAGCAATCCCTGCTGACTCACTTGAAGAGCAGTCACAAGGCTAAAGTGGAAGAACCACGCAAGATCACTCTGCAGCGTAAGACCACCAGCACCCTGCGTGTTGCCGGTAGCAAAAGCATCAGTGTCGAAGTACGCAAGAAGAAAGTCTTCGTACAGCGTAGCCCGGAAGAAATCGAAGCCGAGCGCAAGCGCGAGCTGGAAGAACGTCGCGCAGTAGAAAATGCTGCCCGCCAGAAGGCTGAAGAAGAAGCCAAGCGTCGCGCCGAAGAAGAAGCGCGTCGCCAGCCTGCTGCTGCGCAACCGGAGCCGGTCGAAGCCGTTGCGGCACCTGCCCCGGCGGCCGAACCTGTGCGTGAAAGCGCGCCGGTCGTTGCGCCTGCTCCAGCACCTGCGGCCGATACCCGCAAGCGCGACGAACAGCGTCGTCCCGACAAACCACGTGCCGACGACAACCGTCGTGGCGGTGGCGGTGGTGATGGCGAGCGCAAGAACGCGCCTCACCGTGCCTCGGTCAAGGAAAAGGCGCCGGCACCTCGTGTTGCGCCACGTACCACCGACGAAGAAAGCGATGGCTTCCGTCGCGGCGGTCGCGGCAAGGCCAAGCTGAAGAAACGCAACGCCCACGGTTTCCAGAGCCCGACCGGCCCTGTCGTGCGTGAAGTGAAGATCGGCGAGACCATCACCGTGGGCGACCTGGCCCAGCAGATGTCGGTCAAGGCTGCTGAAATCATCAAGTTCATGTTCAAGCTGGGTACCCCGGCCACCATCAACCAGGTACTGGACCAGGAAACTGCCCAGCTGGTTGCTGAAGAACTGGGCCACAAAGTGACCCTGGTCAGCGACACCGCCCTGGAAGATTCCCTGGCCGAGTCCCTGAAGTTCGAAGGTGAAGCGGTTCCACGTGCGCCGGTCGTGACTGTCATGGGTCACGTTGACCACGGTAAGACCTCGCTGCTCGACTACATCCGTCGTGCCAAGGTAGCTGCGGGCGAAGCCGGCGGCATCACCCAGCACATCGGTGCGTACCACGTTGAAACCGAACGCGGCATGGTCACCTTCCTCGACACCCCGGGTCACGCCGCGTTTACCGCAATGCGTGCCCGTGGTGCCAAGGCGACCGACATCGTGATCCTGGTGGTCGCGGCGGACGACGGCGTGATGCCGCAAACCATCGAAGCCGTTCAGCATGCCCAGGCTGCTGGCGTACCGCTGGTGGTTGCGGTGAACAAGATCGACAAGCCGGGTGCTGACCTGGATCGCATCCGTAGCGAATTGTCGGCTCACGGCGTGACCTCCGAAGAGTGGGGCGGCGACACCCCGTTCGTACCGGTTTCGGCGAAGATGGGTACCGGCGTCGACGAATTGCTCGAAGCGGTATTGCTGCAGGCCGAAGTGCTCGAACTGACCGCCACTCCATCGGCCCCTGGCCGTGGTGTGGTAGTTGAATCGCGCCTGGACAAGGGCCGCGGTCCGGTGGCGACGGTCCTGGTTCAGGACGGTACGCTGCGTCAGGGCGACATGGTGCTGGTTGGTTCGAACTATGGCCGCGTGCGCGCCATGCTCGACGAGAACGGCAAGCCCATCAAGGAAGCCGGTCCGGCTATCCCGGTCGAGATCCTCGGCCTGGACGGCACCCCGGACGCTGGCGACGAGATGAGCGTTGTGGCTGACGAGAAGAAGGCCCGTGAAGTCGCGCTGTTCCGTCAAGGCAAGTTCCGCGAAGTCAAACTGGCTCGCGCACATGCCGGCAAGCTGGAAAACATCTTCGAGAACATGGGCCAGGAAGAGAAGAAGACGCTCAACATCGTCCTCAAATCCGACGTCCGTGGTTCCCTGGAAGCCTTGCAAGGCGCTCTCAACGGCCTGGGCAACGACGAAGTGCAAGTGCGCGTGGTCGGCGGCGGTGTCGGTGGTATCACCGAGTCCGATGCCAACCTGGCCCTGGCTTCCAACGCGGTACTGTTCGGCTTCAACGTGCGTGCCGATGCCGGCGCGCGCAAGATCGTCGAGCAGGAAGGTCTGGATATGCGTTACTACAACGTGATCTACGACATCATCGAAGACGTCAAGAAAGCCCTGACCGGTATGCTGGGCAGCGACGTGCGGGAGAACATCCTGGGCGTGGCCGAAGTTCGCGACGTGTTCCGTTCGCCGAAGTTTGGTGCCATCGCCGGTTGCATGGTGATCGAGGGTGTCGTTCACCGTAACCGTCCGATCCGTGTACTGCGTGAAGACATCGTGATCTTCGAAGGCGAGCTGGAATCGCTGCGTCGCTTCAAGGATGACGCTTCCGAAGTCCGTGCCGGCATGGAGTGCGGTATTGGCGTCAAGAGCTACAACGACGTCAAGGTCGGCGACAAGATCGAAGTCTTCGAGAAGGTCCAGGTTGCTCGCAGCCTCTGACTCGCGTACTTCAAGAGCCGCAACGGGCAGCCGCATGAACATGCGCTGCCGCGCTGGCGGACTCTAAACGCAACGCCCGGTCTGGCTTTCGCCAGGCCGGGCGTTTGCCGCTTTCAGACCTTGCGGGTTTCCCGTAGGGCAGTAACAGGTAACAAGACATGGCAAAAGAATACAGCCGTACCCAACGAATCGGCGATCAGATGCAGCGCGAGCTGGCCCAGTTGATCCGCCGCGAAGTCAAGGACCCGCGTGTCGGCCTGGTCACCATTACCGCAGTGGAAGTCAGCCGTGACGTCGGTCATGCGAAGATTTTCATTACCGTGATGGGCCAGGACGGTGCCGAGGAAATCGCCCAGAGCATCAAGGTGCTCAACTCCGCCGCTGGTTTCCTGCGCATGCAGTTGGCCCGTGAAATGAAGCTGCGCAGCGTTCCACAGTTGCACTTCCACTACGACGAAAGCGTCGTGCGGGGCGCGCACCTGTCGGCGCTGATCGAACGCGCGGTGGCTGAAGACAGCCAGCACGCGGCTGAACCCGAAGACTCCAAGGAGTAATCGGTGGCCCAGGTCAAACGTATCCGCCGCAACGTCAGCGGCATCATCCTGCTCGACAAGCCGCTGGGGTTTACCTCCAATGCGGCACTGCAGAAGGTTCGCTGGTTGCTCAACGCCGAGAAGGCCGGGCACACCGGCAGCCTCGACCCACTGGCCACCGGCGTGCTGCCGCTGTGCTTTGGCGAGGCGACCAAGTTCTCCCAGTACCTGCTCGATTCCGACAAGGGTTATGAAACTCTGGCGCAATTGGGCAAGACCACCACCACCGCGGATGCCGAAGGTGAGGTTCTGCGCGAGCGTCCGGTGACCGTTGGTCAGGCTGATATCGAAGCTGTGCTGCCAGGTTTTCGTGGGCAAATCAGTCAGATACCGCCGATGTACTCCGCCTTGAAGCGTGATGGGCAACCGTTGTACAAACTGGCCCGTGCAGGCGAAGTAGTGGAGCGCGAACCGCGTTCTGTTACTATTGCGCGCTTGGAATTGCTGGCCTTCGACGGTAATACTGCGCGGCTGGCCGTGGATTGCAGCAAAGGCACCTATATCCGCACGCTGGTCGAGGATATTGGCGAGCAATTGGGCTGTGGTGCGTACGTGGCAGAGCTTCGGCGGACCCAGGCCGGTCCTTTCACGCTGGCCCAGACGGTCACGCTGGAAGAGCTCGAGGCCGTGCATGCCGAAGGCGGCAACGAAGCGGTCGACCGCTTCCTGATGCCATCGGACAGCGGTCTGCTGGATTGGCCGCTGCTGCAGTTCTCGGAACACAGTGCGTTCTACTGGCTCAACGGCCAGCCAGTACGTGCCCCGGATGCGCCGAAGTTCGGCATGGTCCGGGTACAGGATCACAACGGTCGCTTCATCGGTATCGGTGAAGTGAGCGAAGACGGGCGCATTGCGCCGCGTCGATTGATTCGGTCGGAATGACCGGAACCCGCCTGGGTAACAGCAGGCGGGCGAGTGTGGCTGTTAACAGGCACGGTCACGACTCATTTATAGATACAGGGATTTGTCCCTGGCCTGTTGGTACGGTTTCCCTGGAAACGGTACCTCACAAGAGGAAAGCCACATGGCACTCAGCGTTGAAGAAAAAGCTCAGATCGTGACCGACTACCAGCAGGCTGTTGGTGATACTGGTTCGCCAGAAGTGCAAGTTGCACTGCTGACCGCCAACATCAACAAACTGCAAGGTCACTTCAAGGCCAACGGTAAAGACCACCACTCCCGTCGTGGTCTGATCCGCATGGTAAACCAGCGTCGTAAGCTGCTGGACTACCTCAAGGGCAAAGACGTTAATCGTTACAGCACCTTGATCGGCCGCCTGGGCCTGCGTCGCTAATCAGCGATTGCGCTATGAGGTTGGTTGTCTGTCGGTTGCCCGCGCCTTGCGTCGGCAATGGGCAGGCTTCCAGCCTCAAGTTTTATCTGGACAGTGGTTGGGCCGATTCCCCGCGCTGCCCAAGAATTTCGCAAGAAGACAAGTTCCCCAAGAGCCACAAAGAAGGTAGGACACCGTGAACCCGGTAATCAAGAAATTCCAGTTCGGTCAGTCGACCGTTACCCTCGAGACTGGCCGTATCGCCCGTCAGGCCTCCGGCGCAGTGCTGGTCACCGTTGACGACGACGTCAGCGTATTGGTGACCGTTGTCGGTGCCAAGCAAGCCGATCCAGGCAAGGGCTTCTTCCCTCTGTCTGTCCACTACCAGGAAAAGACTTACGCTGCCGGTAAGATCCCTGGCGGTTTCTTCAAGCGCGAAGGCCGTCCTTCCGAGAAAGAAACCCTGACTTCCCGACTGATCGACCGCCCGATCCGTCCGCTGTTCCCAGAAGGCTTCATGAACGAAGTGCAGGTTGTCTGCACCGTCGTGTCCACCAGCAAGAAGACCGATCCGGATATCGCTGCGATGATCGGTACCTCGGCTGCCCTGGCCATCTCCGGCATTCCTTTCGATGGCCCGATCGGCGCTGCCCGCGTGGCGTTCCACGAAAGCACCGGCTATCTGCTGAACCCAACCTACGAGCAACTGCAGGCTTCGAGCCTGGACATGGTCGTTGCCGGTACTTCCGAAGCCGTGCTGATGGTTGAATCCGAAGCCAAGGAACTGACCGAAGACCAGATGCTGGGCGCTGTCCTGTTCGCCCACGACGAGTTCCAGGTGGTGATCAACGCCGTCAAGGAACTGGCCGCCGAAGCCGCCAAGCCAACCTGGAGCTGGGCTCCGCAAGCCGAAGCCACCGAGCTGCTGGGCGCGATCCGTGCCGAATTCGGCGATGCGATCTCCCAGGCCTACACCATCACCGTCAAGGCTGACCGCTACGCGCGCCTGGGCGAGCTGAAGGACCAGGTCGTCGCCAAGCTGTCCGGTGAAGAAGGCCAGCCGTCCGCCGCTGAAGTCAAAGCCGCTTTCGGTGAGATCGAATACCGCACCGTTCGCGAAAACATCGTCAACGGCAAGCCGCGTATCGACGGTCGCGACACCCGCACCGTACGTCCGCTGAACATCGAAGTCGGCGTGCTGCCAAAGACCCACGGTTCGGCGCTGTTCACCCGTGGCGAAACCCAGGCCCTGGTCGTTGCAACACTGGGTACCGCCCGTGACGCGCAACTGCTGGACACCCTGGAAGGCGAAAAGAAAGACCCGTTCATGCTGCACTACAACTTCCCACCGTTCTCGGTCGGCGAGTGTGGTCGCATGGGTGGCGCCGGTCGCCGCGAAATCGGTCACGGTCGCCTGGCGCGTCGTTCGGTCCAGGCCATGCTGCCGGCTGCCGACGTGTTCCCGTACACCATTCGCGTGGTATCGGAAATCACCGAGTCCAACGGTTCGAGCTCGATGGCTTCGGTCTGCGGCGCTTCCCTGGCCCTGATGGACGCCGGTGTGCCGATGAAGGCACCGGTTGCCGGTATCGCCATGGGTCTGGTTAAAGAAGGCGAGAAGTTTGCCGTCCTGACCGACATCCTGGGTGACGAAGACCACCTGGGCGACATGGACTTCAAAGTGGCCGGTACCGCCAAAGGCGTCACCGCACTGCAGATGGACATCAAGATCAAGGGCATCACCGAAGAAATCATGGAGATCGCCCTGGGCCAGGCCCTGGAAGCTCGCCTGAACATCCTCGGTCAGATGAACCAGATCATCGGTCAGTCCCGTACCGAGCTGTCGGAAAACGCTCCGACCATGATCGCGATGAAGATCGACACCGACAAAATCCGTGATGTTATCGGTAAAGGCGGCGCGACCATTCGTGCGATCTGCGAAGAAACCAAGGCTTCGATCGACATCGAAGACGACGGTTCGATCAAGATCTTCGGCGAAACCAAGGAAGCGGCAGAAGCAGCTCGCCAGCGCGTCCTGGGCATTACCGCAGAAGCCGAGATCGGCAAGATCTACGTCGGCAAGGTCGAGCGCATCGTCGACTTCGGCGCCTTCGTCAACATCCTGCCGGGCAAGGACGGTCTGGTTCACATCTCCATGCTGAGCGATGCTCGCGTCGAGAAAGTGACCGACATCCTCAAGGAAGGCCAGGAAGTGGAAGTGCTGGTGCTGGACGTGGACAACCGCGGCCGTATCAAGCTGTCCATCAAGGACGTCGCAGCAGCCAAGGCATCGGGCGTTTAATCACCCCCACGCCTGACCGCTGAACAAGCAAACGCCCCGACTGGTTCGGGGCGTTTTGCTGTGGGTCGAAAAATCTTCCGGCGCCGGTTGCCTGGCTACAGGGGACGATGCTAGGTTTAGCCACCGCCCGTGTAGCTCAGTCGGTAGAGCAGCGCACTCGTAACGCGAAGGTCGCAGGTTCGATTCCTGTCTCGGGCACGATTACCCTCGCTACTTCACCTTCCTGCTCAGATCCTCGACCGTGCGTTTGAGCTGGTCCATTTCCCGATCCTGATCACTCAACTCCCGTTTAAGCGTCGAGATTTCACTGCTGTTCGAGTTCGAACTGGAACCGCTGTTGCGCTTGAGGTCTTCCACCTGCTTGCCAAGGTCGCGCAGGTCTTGCTCCTGTTCCTTGACGGTACGCTTGAGTTCTTCGATTTCCTTGTTGCTCGAACTGGAGCTCGAGCCACCGCTGCGCTTGAGTTCTTCAATCTGGCGGGCTTGCTCGGTGAGGGTGCGTTTCTGCTCCTCCAGTTCAGTGGTGTTGGCCTTTACATTTTTTGGCAGTTCTTCCAGAACGCCGACGCTGATATTGGTCTTGAAGAGCAAGTCCTTGTTGAATGAGCTGCGCAGGGCTGGAATGGTATCGGAGGGCAATGTGTAACCAGAGTCGGTTTCGACAGCTGCTTGGGCTGTGCCTGCCAGGATCATATTGCCGAGCAACAGGGTGGCAACGCCGACGTGAAATGAAGGCAAAATGCAAAAGCTGCGCATCACTGGGTTCCTTGTGAGGTGCCGACATGGCACATCGCTATGACTGGAAATTCTGATGGTTGTTCCCAGCTTATCTCCGCGTTTATGGCCTATGTTTTGTAGGGCAGATGTAAAGAGCCGTGTAAATCGTCGGCAAAACGTCCTATATTCGTCCCGGCACGAAGATCGCCCAGCAGTTTTCAGATGATCCCCGAATGGTTCTGAAGGCCAGGTAAACCGGGCTTCTAACGGTTTTCTGCGGCAGAGAGATCCTTGATGATCCAGATCCATCCTCCATTCCTCCGATCAACGAGAACGACATGACCGCTAAAGAACTGACGCAAGAAGCCAGACACGAAGAAGCACTGCGCAAATACGCCCTGGACACGCCTCAGTTACTGGAAGAAATCAAGAACCTGAGCGCTGACGAGCAGAAAGACCAGCTCCAATGGGCGTTCGAGGACGAGGCCGAAGCCCAGGGGCTGCAACCTTGGGAGTTGACGCTCAAGTACACCAGCACACCTGAAGAATTCGAGGCGCAGCGCCTTGCATTGCACAAGGAGGCGGCCGAGGTGTTGGGAGTGGAGTGGGATGAGTACTGCGAGATGAATAATCTAGTCGTTTAGCAACAAGCAACAAGCTACAAGCCAAGCACGGAACAGCTTGCAGCTTGTAGCTTGCGGCTTGAAGCTGCTCAGAGACTGAGCCGCATCGACAGGTCCACAGCCTTCACATCCTTGGTCATCGCTCCGATCGAGATGTAGTCCACCCCGGTCTCGGCAATCGGGCGCAATGTGCTTTCGTTGATCCCGCCGCTGGCCTCCAGCTTCGCCTTGCCGCCGTTCAGGCGCACGGCTTCACGCATGTCGTCCAGGCTCAGTTCGTCGAGCATAATGATGTCGGCATTGGCCGCCAGCGCTTCCTTCAATTCCGCCAGGCTTTCCACTTCGACCTCCACCGGTTTGCCCGGGGCGATCTTGTGGGCGGCCGCAATGGCCTGTGCGATCCCGCCGCAGGCGGCGATGTGGTTTTCCTTGATCAGGAAGGCGTCGTACAAGCCGATGCGGTGGTTGTGGCAGCCGCCGCAGGTGACTGCGTACTTCTGCGCCAGGCGCAGCCCGGGCAGGGTTTTGCGGGTGTCCAGCAGCTTGACCTGGGTGTCGGCGACAAAATCGGCCAGGTAGCGGGCCCGCGTGGCGACGCCCGAGAGCATCTGCAGGAAGTTCAGCGCGCTGCGCTCGCCGGTCAGCAGCGAGCGCGCCGGGCCTTCGAGGTGGAACAGCGCCTGGTCGGGGCTCACCCGGTCGCCGTCGCGCACCTGCCAATGCACCGCGACGCGCGGGTCCAGTTGCCGGAACACGGCATCGACCCAGGCCGTGCCGCTGATGACGGCGGCGTCGCGGGTGATGATGGTGGCCTTGGCCAGGCGTTCGGCGGGGATCAGTTGCGCGGTGATGTCGCCGCTGCCGATGTCTTCGAGCAACGCACGGCGCACATTGGCTTCGATTTCAACGGTCAGATCGGCGAGACGTAGATTCGGCATAACAGGCTCCACAAACAAAGTGGTCCGATTATAGGGCCAGGCCATGAACGAACCCAAGGCGCTGGCAGGCGACTGCGCCTAATCAAACCTGCATTTGGTCGCGTCTTCGCAACGTTTACGCATTTCTCGGGTCACTTGATGCGCGGTATTTCGAGCGGGATCACAGCACCCTCTGGTGCGACACCGTTCTTTTGGTCGATAATCCGCCTTTCGATTGACGTCATGTCTTTGACGTCGCCAGCCGAAGACCACCGTTCCAGGAGGCCAGGATGCACAATGACGGGAATGTAGTGCCTTTACACAAGGTATCTGCCGATCAGGCGAATCGTTCGCCGCTCCCGCGCCTGCCGGTGATTCTGCTTCAGGTTCGCGACAAGGCCGCGCAGCAGTTGCGCGTGGGCCTGCAAGGGCTGTTCGATAACGCCGACGACACCCTGTTTGAAATGGCCGACCGGGCACGCGACGACATCGAGCAGAACCTGTTCTTCGAAGCCATGCGCGACCTGCGCCTGAAGCGCAAAAGCATCGAACGTGAATTCATCGAGCAGTTCTTCGAGGCCTTCGTCAGCCTTGCCCAATACGACGTCACCCAGGCCACCCTCGCGCCCATCCAGGCTTGCAGCGCCTCGCCCCAGCTTTCTCAAGACGAATTGGAGCGACACCTGGCCGTCGAGGCCATGGTCACCCGGGTGCTCAAGCGTGATGGCCCGGCGCTCGAACAATTGACCGCCCGGCTCAGTGCGTTGCTGGCCCGGCCGCTGGGCAACCCGCAAAACCCCCTGAGCCCCGCGCTGCTGTGTGAGAACTTCCTGCAAGCCGGGCGCAACCTGGGCGTGGGGATCAAGGTCAAGCTGATCCTGCTCAAGCTTTTCGAACGCTATGTGCTCAGCGAGTGCGACCCGCTCTACGCCGAAGCCAACCAGTTGCTGGCGGCCACCGGTATCCTGCCGGAGCTCAAGGCCGCGCCGTCACGGCGCGCGTCGGATCGTCTCGACGAGCCCCCACGGCCCAAGGCCGATGCGATGGCCAAGCCCAGGTCGGCCGAGGTCGATGACAGTGTGCAGGAGGTGTTCGCGGCGTTGCAGAAGCTGTTGATGCAGGTGCGCGGCAGCGTGGCGCCGACCCTGGAAGCCAGCGCGCCGGCCCAGCCGATCTCCACTCGCGACCTGCTGCGACTGCTGTCCCATTTGCAGCAGTACGCGCCCACCGTCCAGGACGAATTCGACCTGCGCAGCCAGCTGGAGCAGTTGCTGACGCGGGTCAGTGTCCGCAGCGGCAAGTCCCGGGTGGTCGAAGACGCGGATGAAGACGTCATCAACCTGATCTCGATGATGTTCGAGTTCATCCTCGACGACCACAACCTGCCGGATTCCTTCAAGGCCCTGATCGGCCGCCTGCAGATCCCGATGCTCAAGGTCGCGGTGCAGGACAAGAGTTTCTTCAGCCGCGGCAACCATCCTGCCCGGCGGTTGCTCAACGAAATTGCCGCCGCGGCCATGGGCTGGGGCGATTGCGACGATCATCAGCGCGACGCGCTCTACCTGCGTATCGAGCAGGTGGTGCAACGCCTGTTGAACGATTACGTCGATGACCCGGCGATCTTTTCCGAACTGCTCGCCGATTTCCTCGCCTTCACCAGTGACGAGCGCCGCCGCAGCGAGCTGCTCGAACAGCGCATCCGCGATGCCGAGGAAGGACGCGCCAAGGCCGAGCTGGCACGCTTGCGGGTCGAGGGCGCGCTGAACCAGGTGATGCTGGGCAAAGTCTTGCCCCAGGCCGTGGTGGAGTTCGTCCTGCAGGCCTGGAGCCAGGTGCTCCTGCTGACTTGTTTCAAGCATGGCAAGTATTCGGCCGAGTGGCAGGCCGACGTCCTGACCCTGGAGCGGTTGATCTGGAGTGTCCAACCCCACGACGAACCCGATGCCGGCCTGCGTTTGCTGGCGGTGGTACCGGAGTTGCTCAAGGCTTTGCGCGAGGGGCTGAGTCGCTCGGCGTTCGACCCGTTTGCCACCAGCGAGTTTTTCAGCGAACTGGAGGTCTTGCACGTCCAGGCCCTTGAGCGGATGGGGCAAGCGCAGACGCAGGCTTCGTCGGCGGATTCGCCGGTCATGGTCGAGGTGGTGGAGAAAATCGTCTTGCGCACCGCCCATAAAGGCACGGGAGACAGCGCGGCGGTGCGCTTGCCAGCCGATGACGTGGGGCTGATCCAAGTCGATCAACTGCGCCTGGGCAACTGGGTCGAGTTCCAGGAAGAGGATGACAACACCCTGCGCTGCAAGCTGGCGGCGATCATCGAGGCCACCGGCCAGTACATCTTCGTCAACCGCACCGGCCTCAAGGTGCTGGAGCACAGCCGCACCAGCCTGGCCCTGGAGTTTCGTCGGGGGGCGGCGCGCCTGTTGGACGACACGTTGTTGTTCGACCGGGCGCTGGAATCGGTGCTAGGCAACCTGCGCCAGCTCAATCGCGGCAAGTGATCGCGCAGCGCGGGCCGATCACGGCATACTGACGGCATCCACCGTCGTCTTCGAAGGAACCTGTATGCAGTTGGACTCCGCGAGCGGTTGGTGCAAGGGCGTGCGTCATTGCCCTTCGCCCAACTTCAATGCGCGCCCCGAGGGCGAGATCTCCCTGTTGGTGATCCACAACATCAGCTTGCCACCGGCCCAATTCGCGACGGGCAAGGTGCAGCAATTCTTCCAGAATCGCCTGGATGTCACGGAGCACCCTTACTTTGCCGGTATCGCCGACCTGCGGGTTTCTGCACATTTTTTGATCGAACGTGACGGCGCCGTCACCCAGTTTGTCTCTTGCCTGGACCGGGCGTGGCATGCGGGCGTCTCGTGCTTCGAGGGGCGAGAGACCTGTAATGATTTTTCCCTGGGCATCGAGTTGGAGGGCACCGATGATCTGCCCTTTACCGACGCGCAGTACGCGGCCCTGGTGGCGTTGACCCGGCAGTTGCAAGCGGCTTTCAGTGCGATCACGGTGCAACGCATCTGCGGACATAGCGACATTGCCCCGGGACGCAAGACCGATCCGGGACCGGCATTTGACTGGGCGCGCTATCGTGCGGCCCTGACAGAAGGGGAAGGACAATGAGTTTTCTGGTGTTGCTGCTGGCGGTGTGGATCGAGAAGTTCTCGGCCCTGCGTCAGCGGGTCCAGCGCGATGGCGGTTGGCTGCAAGAGCTGAACAAGCTTGAGGCAAGGCCGCGCTGGGTCAATCGGCCGTGGTTGGTGTTGGTCGTGATGGTGCTGCTGCCGGTGGCGTTGCTGGCATTGCTGCTGTGGGTGCTGGAGCCGGTGGCCTATGGCTTGCTGGCGCTGCCGGTGCACTTGCTGGTGGTGATCTACAGCCTGGGGCGCGGCGATCTGCTGGCCGACCTCGGGCCGTTTCGCGATGCCTGGCGTCGCGAGGATCTGCAAGCGGCCACCCATGTGGCCAAGCGAGACCTGGACATTGAAGCCGACGACGGTGAACAACTGCTGGAGCGGGTCCAGGGGCATCTGCTGTGGCAGGCCTACCAGAGCTTTTTCGCGGTGATCTTCTGGTACTTCTTGCTGGGCCCGGTCGCGGCGCTCAGCTACCGCCTGCTGGCACTGGCCGCCGAACACAGTCACAACGCCGGCGTCGCCGAGCGTGCCGGGCAACTGCGCCACGCCTTCGATTGGGTGCCGGTGCGCCTGCTCGCGGCGAGCTTCGCCCTGGTGGGCAACTTCGTCGCGGTCAGCCGGGTGATGTTGCACGAACTGTTGAACTGGAACATCAGCGCCGCGGACCTGATCGACAAGGTCGGCCTGGTGGCCGGCGAGATCCCTAAGCCCATGGCCGGGCCGGACGGCATCAACAGCCTGGATCGGCTCTGGGAATTGCTGCTGCGCGCGGCAGTGCTCTGGTATGCCGGGTTCGCGTTGTGGACGGTGCTGGCCTGACCTGTGTAAATGATGTGGGGTGCATGATTTTCGCGGCGAGGAAGCTTGCTCCCGCTGAGGTGCGAAGCACCTCCCCAAAGACGGCGTCCGCCTGGCGCCCGAGCGGGAACAAGCGTCCTAGTCACAGTGCTCAGCGTCCCCTGTGACTCGTTAACCTTAAGTTACAAATCTCCCCGCCGATTTAGGCTATATAGGGACAGCGCCCCGAATGGTGGCTTTCTGCTGTCTCTGTGCGCCAGCCATAACAATAAGAACATTCCCGGGAGGCTTCCTTGTGAAGAGTTTGCTCTGGCCCGCTGTCGCGCTGATGAACCGCCTGAGCTTCGGCATGAAGTTCAGCCTGATCAGTGTGTTGTTCCTGGTGCCGATGCTGGTGACCAACTTTTTTCTGGTACGCGATTCCTATCGGGAGTTCCAGGGCACCCAGGTGGAGCTGCAAAGCCTCGACCTGTTGGCCAGCAGCCTGGCCCTGCGCCGAGACCTGGAAACCCTGAACAACCTGGTGCAGATCAACGCCAGCCTCGGGCAGTCCGGCAAGGCCGGCGACGTGGAGGCGAAGATCGGCACCCTCGAACAACAGGTCCTCGCGCGGCTGCAAGGCATGACCGCGATGGCGGTCGAGCCCGAGCAGGTCAACGCCTTCGATGCTAAGCGCGACGAAATGATTGCCGCATTCAAGGCCCAGCAGGCGGAAAGCTCCTTGCAGAGCAAGAGTGCGCTGATCGGCAAGCTGCTCAACAGTGCGCAGACGTTCAGCCAGATCATTGCCAGCCAGGCGGGGTTGAGCCGCGACAACCAGAGCGACATTCGCCAGCTCAGCGAATTGATCGTCGGCATGACCCCGAAAGTCACCCAGCTCCTCGGCGAAGGCCGGGCGCTGGGGGCTTCGTCGCTGGGGTTGGGGTTTCTCAATTCGGCCTCCAGTACCCGCTTCGATGAATTGCTGGCGCAGATCGAAAAGCTCCAGGGCGAATACGAGGTGAAACTGCAGGACACCCTGGGCGCCAGCCAGGCGGCCGGGCAAGCTCTGGCCGAACAGGCCAACGGCAGCAAGGCCAGCCTCAAGAAGGCCAGTGAGCTGATCGAAGAACAGGTGGTGATGGCCGATACCCTCGATGCGCCGTGGCCGGCGTTCTACGAGCAGATCAGCGGCCTGATGGCGCAGACGTACCGGCTGAATGAGGCGACCCAGGACTTTCTCGGGGTCCAGTTGCAGCATCGCCTGGAGCAGAACCGCAGCCACATGGTGTTGCAAGCCGTGGCATTGGCCGCGGTGTTCCTGCTGATCTTCTACCTGTACGCCGGTTTCTACGCCTCGACCCGCACCACCCTTCAACACTTGGGCCTGATGATGGACAAGGTGGCTGCCGGGGACATGACGGTCAATTTCGTCGCCCGCAGCAAGGACGAGCTGGGTGAGTTGGGCGAGGTGTTCAACGGCACCGTGGCGAAAATCCATGACTTGATCGAACAGGTCGGGCGTACCGTCGCGGAAGTCGAGCGCCAGGCCGGGCAGGTGGAAACGGTGTCGGCCCAGAGCAACCAGGCTGTTGCCGGACAACGCAGCCAGATCGAACTGGTCGCGACGGCGATGAACCAGATGTCGGCCACGGCCCAGGAAGTGGCCCGCAGTGCCGCGGCAGCGGTCAGCAGCGCCCACAGCGTCAACGATGAAACCCTGAGCGGCCGCGGCCTGGTGGAATCCCAGCAGGGCAGCATTGCCCGGTTGGCCAGCGAGATCGATCAGTCGGTGCAGGTGATCAATCAACTGGCGACCGACAGCCAGGCCATCAGCCGGGTTCTGGATGTCATCAAGAGCATTGCCGAGCAGACCAACCTGCTGGCGCTCAACGCCGCCATCGAGGCGGCCCGGGCCGGTGAACAGGGCCGGGGTTTTGCGGTGGTGGCCGATGAAGTGCGGACCCTGGCCAAGCGGACCCAGCAATCGACCGAGGAAATCGAAGCGATGATCACCCGCCTGCATGGTGGCGTGGGGGCGGCGGTGAAGGCGATGGGCACCAGCCATGAGATGGCCAACGGCACGGTCGGTCAGTCGGAAAAGGTCCAGCAGGCCTTGGAGAATATCCTCGGAGCGGTTGGCATGATCGTCGACCAGAACCAACAGATCGCCGCGGCCGTGGAGCAACAGACGGCGGTGGCCCATGACATCGACCAGAACATTGTCGAGATCAATCGCGCGGGTGAGCGTACCGCTGAAGGGGCGCACCAGACGGAAGATGCCAGTCGTGAGTTGTCTGCGCAGGTGGTGCAGCTCAAGCAGTTGATCAATGCGTTTCGGGTGTAGGTGGTTGTGGGGGTGAGCCGGCTCGCGATGACGGTCTTGTGATGTGGGTGTTGTTGACTGAGTACATATCCGTTGCTGCGGTAACGGCTGCTTAGGGTTCCGCCCTTACGGCGGCTTACTTTTTTTCAGACGCCAAAAAAAGTAAGCAAAAAAGGCTTGGCCCCACCACTGGGCACCTCGCCTAGGCTCGGTGTGCCCGAACGCAGGCATTGCTCCGTGGGCCCGCCGCGAAGGGCCCTCCATGGCCCAGCGCGGCTATCCCGGCCTCCATGCCGGGATGCCCACTACGCAATGCCTGCGTTCGGCCCTTGTGGTTAATGGGGCCCAAGATCAAAAGCAGGATCAAAAGCCTGCGCGAGGCGGCCTAACTCTCGCGGCTATACCTCAATCCCCTGTGGGAGCGGGCTTGCCCGGGTAGAAACCGGGGACATCCTTTACGTTTTAAACCGGAGACATCGTTTACAGGTGCATAAATACGGTCAGGAGGTGCCTGACCATGCCCTGGAATCGAGAGTCCCCGATGGATCAACGAATCAAACTCATAGGCGACTGGCTGCAAGGCAGCTACTCCAAGAGCGAGCTGGCCCGTCACTACGGGCTCAGCCGACCCACTTTGGACAAATGGTTTGCACGCTACGAGGCGCACGGCATTGATGGGCTAAAGGAGCTGTCACGGCGCCCGCATACGAGCCCTTTCAAAATCAGCGACGAGGTGCTTGAGCTGCTGATCGCGTACAAGCGCGAGCATCACAGCTGGGGGCCTGAGAAGTTGGTGCATAACCTTAAGATCGACCATCCAGACCTGTCTTGGCCCACAGTCAGCACGGCAGGCGAGTGGCTTAAGCGAGCAGGTCTGGTGCAAAAGCGCCGTTTCCTCAATCGACCGCCAGCAGGAAAAAATCCGCTGCGTGACGCCACTGGGCCTAATCAGACATGGGCCGCAGACTTCAAAGGCGACTTCGCGCTTCAGAACGGCCAACGTTGTTACCCTCTGACCATTACCGATCACGTCAGCCGATTTCTATTGCTGTGCAGAGCACAAGGCAGCGTTGCCGGTGCCCGCGAAGGATTTGACTGGGCGTTTCGGGAGTACGGTTTACCTGACGTAATCCGCACAGATAACGGCTCTCCTTTTGCCTCTACCGGCATTTCACGCATATCCAGTCTGGCCGCGTGGTGGATACGTTTAGGGATTCATCCGGAGCGAATCCAGCCGGGGCGGCCTGACCAGAATGGCCGTCACGAACGCATGCATCGAACACTCAAGGCTGCTTTGCTTCATGCACCTGAACGTAACCTGGTGGAGCAACAGCTGGCATTCGAACAGTTTCGACAGGAATTCAATTACGTGCGACCTCACAAGGCCCTAGAGATGAAAGTTCCTGCGGACCTCTATGAGCCATCAAAGCGGCAGTACGATGGGCGCGTGCCTGAGGCGGATTACGCGGCGGACATGACGATCCGTATGGTTAGGCAGAACGGGTCGATGAAATGGAAAGGCAAGATGATTTTCGTCAGCGAATCTCTGGCCGGTGAGGCGCTAGGACTCAAAGAAGTGGACGATGATGTGTGGGATATTTACCTCTGCAGCTACCTTTTAGGTAGGCTGAAAAGCGGCGAAAGCCGCCTTTCAAGCCAACAGAAACGTAAACGATGTCCCCGGTTTCAATTGTAAAGGATGTGTCCGTTTCTACACCGCGAAAGCGGCCTGGCAACCGACCAATCTCTCCCAGCAGTACACAATTCCCCTATGGCAACGAGCCGCTCAGTTCACCAGCCGAACAATTCTCGGGCGTTGGCCGTGCTGGCCTTGGCCAGTTGTTCGGGGGGCACTGCCATGATTTCGGCCAGGGCTTGGCAGATGGCCGGCAGGTGTGCCGGGGTGTTGCGTTGGCCGGGGTACATGGCCGGGGCCATGTCGGGGGAATCGGTTTCCAGTACGACCGCTTCCAGCGGCAGTTGGGCCAGTACCCGATGCATGCGCAGGGCCTGGGGCCAGGTTGCGGCGCCGCCCAAGCCGAGCTTGAAGCCGAGCTTGATGTATTCGCGGGCCTCTTCGAGGCTGCCGGCGAAGGCGTGGATGATCCCCGCCCGTGGGTTGGCCAGGCGCTTGAGCGTGGCGATCACGGCGGCGTGGCTGCGCCGTACGTGGATCAGCGCCGGCAGTCCGAAGGTTGCCGCCAGGTTCAGTTGCGCTTCGAACAGCGCCTGCTGGCGCTCGCGGTCCAGGTCCTGAAGGTAGTAGTCCAGGCCGATTTCGCCCACCGCACACAATTGTCGATGCCCGGCGAGGCGGGCCAGCCAGTCGCGCAAGTGCATGACATCCTCGGCCCCGTGCTGTTCGAGGTACACCGGGTGCAGGCCCAGTGCGGCGTGCAGGTCGGGGTCGCTCTGCACCAGGTCCCAGACCCGCTGCCAGTTGTCCCGATACACCCCAGCACCACCATTTGCCGCACGCCCAGGGCGCGGCTTTCGGCGAGCAGTGCCGGGCGGTCGGCGTCGAAGTCGGGGAAGTCGAGGTGGGTATGGGTGTCGATCAGCTGCATGCCTCAGCCCTGATGAATGCGCTGCTTGAACGTCCGTGCAATGGCCTGCACGCCAGGTTGGTAGTCGTTGTTCTCGATGGCCGCCAGTGCCAACTCCAGGGCTTTTTCGGCGATCAACTGGTGCTGCTGGGACATGGCGTTGACCGGCAGCGGCAGGAAGTCCAGCAACTGCGTATCGCCGAACGTGCCCAGGCGCAGCGGACGCGACTTCAACGGGAAATCATGCAGGGCGTCGAACACCCCTTGCAGCAGCACGTAGGACGTGGTGATCAGCGCGTCGGGCAAGTGGCCCAGGCGGGCGAGCATTTCATCCATCAACTGGCGCCCGCATTCACGGCTGAAAGACTCGCCATGTTCGATCAGCACCTGGCCCTCGAAGCCGGCCAGTGCATCGCGAAAACCCGCGGTCCGTTCCTGGCTGATGCTCAGTTCGGGGCGAGCGCTGATCAGGGCGATCTGCCGAGGGTTCGTTTCCAGCAAACTGCGGGTCAGGTGCAGGCTGGCCTGGCGGTCGTCGCTGATGACCGAGCAGAACTGCGTCGGCTCCATCACCCGGTCGATGGCGATGATCGGGATGCCCTTGGCCTGCAACTGCTGGTAGCTGTCGTCGCCGGCCGGCAGGCAGCTGGCGACGATCAGCGCATCGCAGCGCCGGGCGCGGAACAGCTGCAACAATTGCCGTTCACTGTCGGGTGCGTCGTCGGAACTGGCGATCAGCAACTGGTAGCCCCGTGCCCGGGCGCCTTGTTCCAGCAACTTGGCGATGCGTGCGTAACTGGGGTTTTCCAGATCAGGCAGGATGAAGCCCAGCGTGCGGGTATGCCGGCTGCGCAGCCCGGCGGCCTGGGGGTTTGGCGTGAAGCCGTGTTCTTCGACCACCGCACGCACCCGCTCGACGGTCGCGTTGCTGATGCGTTGCTGCTCGGCCTTGCCGTTGATGACATAGCTGGCGGTGGTCACGGACACACCGGCCAACTGGGCGATATCACTGAGTTTCAACCGGTTTTTCCTTGTTTTTCCGGGTTTGACCCGACAATGAGGGCCATCCTACCCGATTCGTGCCGAAGGTCACTGCCGATGGCTGACGACAAGTTGCACTTCAAGGATGAGAGATTATCGAGTAACGTGCCAATCTTTCTAGATTAAACGTTTCAGCAAGCGTATTTTCAAGGCTAGCAGGATTTTTTGGCCGCACTGCCGCGATACCGCCAAAAGCTGTCCTGCAACGCTAAGCTGATTCTTTCAAAACAATACCTGGCGCCGACCGGACGCCAAAAAGGAGAAGGCATGCTCGAGCTCACTCTAGAGCAGATATCCATGGCGCAGACAGCCGTGGATAAAGACGCTGCGTTGCAATTGCTCGCTGACAAACTGGTGGCCGATGGCCTGGTGGCTGACGGCTACCTCGCCGGCTTGCAGGCTCGCGAAGCCCAGGGCTCGACCTTTCTTGGCCAAGGTATCGCCATTCCCCACGGCACTCCGCAAACCCGCGACCTGGTCTACTCCACCGGCGTGCGCCTGCTGCAATTTCCCGAAGGCGTGGACTGGGGCGACGGGCAGATTGTCTACCTGGCCATCGGCATCGCGGCCAAGTCCGACGAGCACCTGCGCCTCCTGCAATTGCTGACCCGCGCCCTTGGCGAGACGGACCTGGGCCAGGCCTTGCGCCGGGCCGGGTCTGCCGAAGCGTTGCTGAAGCTGCTGCAAGGCGCGCCGCAGGAACTGGCCCTGGACGCGCAGATGATCGGCCTGGGCGTGTCGGCCGACGATTTCGAAGAGCTGGTATGGCGCGGCGCTCGTCTGTTGCGCCAGGCCGATTGCGTGAGCAATGGCTTCGCCGGTGTGCTGCAACAGGTCGAGGCGCTGCCCCTGGGCGATGGCCTGTGGTGGTTGCACAGCGAGCAGACGGTCAAGCGTCCGGGCCTGGCCTTCGTGACTCCGGACAAGCCCATCCGTTACCTGGGCCAGCCGTTGAGCGGCCTGTTCTGCCTCGCCAGTCTCGGCGAGGCCCATCAGAGCTTGCTGGAGCGGCTCTGCGCGCTGCTGATCGAAGGTCGTGGTCACGAATTGGGTCGCGCCACCAGCAGCCGCAAGGTGCTGGAAGTGCTCGGCGGTGAACTGCCTGCCGACTGGCCCAGCGCACGCATCGGCCTGGCCAATGCCCACGGCTTGCACGCGCGCCCGGCGAAGATCCTCGCCCAGTTGGCGAAAAGCTTCGACGGCGAAATCCGCGTGCGCATCGCCGACGGCCAGGACAGCGCCGTGTCGGTCAAGAGCCTGAGCAAGTTGTTGAGCCTGGGGGCCCGGCGCGGCCAGGTCCTGGAGTTCGTGGCCGAGCCAAGCATTGCCGCCGATGCGTTGCCGGCCTTGCTGGCGGCCGTCGAGGAAGGCCTGGGCGAGGAGGTCGAGCCGCTGCCGCCCGCAACGACGCCCGAGCAAAGCCCGATGGCCGACGTCGCGACCGTGGTGCTGGCGCCCGAAGCCGGCAGCCTGATCCAGGCCGTGCCGGCGGCGCCGGGTATTGCCATCGGCCCGGCCCACATCCAGGTGCTGCAAGCCATCGATTATCCGCTGCGCGGTGAATCGGCGGCCATCGAGCGTGAGCGCCTGCAAAACGCACTGGGCCAGGTGCGCCGCGACATCGAGGGGTTGATCGAGCGCGCCAAGGCCAAGGCCATTCGCGAGATCTTCATCACCCACCAGGAAATGCTCGACGACCCGGAGCTGACGGACGAAGTCGACACCCGCTTGAAGTTGGGCGAGAGTGCGCAAGCCGCCTGGATGGGCGTGATCGAAGCCGCCGCGAAAGAACAGGAAGCCTTGCAGGACGCCTTGCTCGCCGAGCGCGCCGCCGACCTGCGCGACGTGGGCCGCCGTGTGTTGGCGCAGTTGTGTGGCGTCGAAACCCCGAACGAACCCGAGCAACCCTACATCCTGGTGATGGACGAAGTCGGCCCATCCGACGTGGCGCGCCTGGACCCGAACCGGGTGGCGGGGATCCTGACCGCCCGCGGCGGCGCCACGGCCCACAGCGCCATCGTCGCCCGCGCCTTGGGCATTCCCGCGTTGGTGGGGGCCGGTGAGGCGGTGTTGTTGCTGGCGCCGGGCACCTCGTTGTTGCTCGACGGCCAGCGCGGTCGCCTGCACGTGGAGCCCGACGCCGCCACCCTGCAACGGGCCAAGGAGGAACGCGACACCCGCGAGCAGCGCCTCAAGCTGGCCGCCGAGCAGCGTCACCAGCCGGCGTTGACCCGCGATGGCCACGCCGTGGAAGTGTTCGCCAACATTGGTGAAAGCGCCGGTGTCGGCAGCGCGGTGGAGCAGGGCGCCGAAGGCATCGGGCTGTTGCGCACCGAACTGATCTTTATGGCCCACACCCAGGCGCCGGACGAAGCGACCCAGGAAGCCGAGTACCGCAAGGTCCTCGATGGCCTGGCCGGCCGGCCGCTGGTGGTGCGCACCCTTGATGTCGGCGGCGACAAACCACTGTCGTACTGGCCGATCGCGAAAGAAGAAAACCCGTTCCTCGGCGTGCGCGGCATTCGCCTGACCTTGCAGCGCCCGCAGGTCATGGAAGCGCAACTGCGGGCCTTGCTGCGCTCGGCCGACGATCGTCCGTTGCGGATCATGTTCCCGATGGTGGGCAGCGTCGACGAATGGCGCCAGGCCCGGGCCATGACCGAACGCCTGCGCCAGGAAATCCCGGTGGCGGACCTGCAACTGGGGATCATGATCGAAGTCCCGTCCGCCGCATTGCTGGCGCCGGTGCTCGCCAAGGAGGTCGACTTCTTCAGCGTCGGCACCAACGACCTGACCCAATACACCCTGGCCATCGACCGTGGTCACCCGACCTTGTCGGCCCAGGCCGATGGCTTGCACCCGGCGGTGCTGCAACTGATCGACATCACCGTGCGCGCCGCCCATGCCCAGGGCAAGTGGGTCGGCGTGTGCGGCGAGCTGGCGGCTGATCCGCTGGCGGTGCCGGTGCTGGTGGGCCTGGGCGTGGACGAGTTGAGCGTTTCGGCCCGCAGCATCGCCGAGGTCAAGGCACGTGTGCGCGAGCTGAGCCTTGCGCACGTTCAAACCCTGGCCCAGGAGGCATTGGCCGTGGGCAGCGCCGATGACGTGCGCGCATTAGTGGAGGCGCTGTAATGGCGAAGATTCTTACCCTGACCCTCAACCCGGCGCTCGACCTCACGGTGGAACTGGCGCGCCTGGAACCGGGCCAGGTCAACCGCAGCGACGGCATGCACACCCATGCCGCCGGCAAGGGCGTGAACGTGGCCCAGGTGCTGGCCGATCTCGGCCACACGCTGACGGTCAGCGGCTTTCTCGGCCAGGACAATGCCCAGGCGTTCGAGACGCTGTTCACCCAGCGCGGTTTTGCCGACGCCTTTATTCGCGTGCCGGGTGAAACCCGCAGCAACATCAAGTTGGCCGAACAGGACGGACGCATCACCGACCTGAACGGTCCCGGACCTGTGGTCGACGTCGCCGCGCAGCAAGCGTTGCTCGATCGGCTGGAACACATCGCCCCCGGCCACGACGCGGTGGTGGTGGCGGGCAGCTTGCCCCGCGGCGTCAGCCCGCAGTGGTTGCAGGCCTTGATCACACGTTTGAAGGAACTCGGCCTGAACGTCGCACTCGACACCAGTGGCGAGGCCTTGCGCGTTGCGCTGGCGGCGGGGCCGTGGCTGATCAAACCGAACACCGAGGAACTGGCCGATGCGCTGGGGTGCGAGGTGGTGAGTGAGCGGGCCCAGGCGCAAGCGGCGCAGCGCCTGCATGCCCAGGGCATCGACCATGTGGTGATTTCCCACGGTGCCGATGGCGTGAACTGGTTCAGCGTCGGCTCGGCCCTGCATGCCACGCCGCCCAAGGTCAGCGTCGCCAGCACGGTGGGCGCCGGGGACTCGCTGCTGGCCGGCATGCTGCACGGCCTGCTGGGTGCGCAAGCCCCGGAGCAGACCCTGCGCACCGCCACCGCCATCGCGGCCATGGCGGTCACGCAGATCGGTTTCGGCATTCGCGACACCGCGCTGCTGGCGTCGCTTGAACAGGGTGTGCGCGTGCGCCCCCTGACAGAACAATAAGAGGGTTCGCGAGATGAAATTAGCCATTGTGACGGCCTGCCCGAACGGCATGGTCACCAGTGTGTTGTGCGCCCGCCTGCTGGATGCGGCGGCGCAGCGCCAAGGGTGGAGCACCAGCGTCGAGGTGCATGACGCGGCTCATCCGGAGCGCCAATTGTCGGCGGCAACCCTCGAAGCGGCCGAATGGGTCTTGCTGGTGGCCACCGGACCGGTGGACCTGTCGCGGTTCGTCGGCAAGCGCCTGTTCCGCAGTACCCCGGCCCAGGCCCTGCAAGACGTCGATTCGCTATTACGGCGCGGCGCCGAAGAAGCCCAGGTGTTGGTCGAGTCGCAGGTGGCGGAAGAGGCGCCGGGCGCTTCGGCCGAACGGGCGCCGCGCCTGGTCGCCATTACCGCGTGCCCGACGGGCGTTGCCCACACTTTCATGGCCGCCGAGGCATTGCAGCAGGCCGCGAAGAAGCTCGGTTATGACCTGCAAGTGGAAACCCAGGGCTCGGTGGGCGCGCGCAATCCGCTGAGCGCCGAAGCCATTGCCGAGGCCGATGTGGTGCTGCTGGCCACTGACATTGAAGTCGCCACCGAGCGTTTCGCCGGCAAGAAAATCTACCGTTGCGGCACTGGCATTGCCCTGAAACAGGCTGAAGCCACGCTGAACAAGGCCTTGGTTGAAGGCCGCCAGGAAAGTGTTTCGAGCAGCGCCGCCGGCCCGGCCAAGTCGGAGAAGACCGGGGTCTACAAACACTTGCTGACCGGCGTGTCGTTCATGCTGCCGATGGTGGTGGCGGGTGGTTTGTTGATTGCGTTGTCGTTCGTGTTCGGCATCACGGCCTTCAAGGAACCCGGCACGCTGGCCGCCGCCCTGATGCAGATTGGTGGCGATACCGCCTTCAAATTGATGGTGCCGTTGCTGGCTGGCTACATCGCCTATTCCATCGCCGACCGTCCGGGCCTCGCGCCAGGAATGATCGGCGGGATGCTGGCGAGTACCCTAGGCGCCGGCTTCATTGGCGGGATCATCGCCGGTTTCCTGGCCGGTTATGCGGCCCAGGCGATCAATCGCTACGCACGCTTGCCCCAGAGCCTGGAAGCGCTCAAGCCGATCCTGATCATCCCGCTGCTGGCGAGCCTGTTCACCGGCCTGGTGATGATTTACGTGGTCGGCAAACCGGTGGCGGGCATGCTCGAAGGCTTGACCCATTTCCTCGACAGCATGGGCACCACCAACGCCATTCTGTTGGGCGTGCTGCTGGGCGCGATGATGTGCATCGATCTCGGCGGACCGATCAACAAGGCCGCCTATGCGTTCTCGGTGGGCCTGCTGGCATCGCAAAGCTATGCGCCGATGGCCGCGACCATGGCCGCCGGGATGGTGCCGCCGATTGGCCTGGGCATCGCCACCTTCATCGCCCGCCGCAAGTTCGCCCAGACCGAGCGCGAGGCCGGCAAGGCGGCGCTGGTATTGGGGCTGTGCTTCATCTCCGAAGGTGCGATCCCGTTCGCCGCCAAGGACCCGCTGCGGGTGATCCCGGCCAGCATCGCCGGTGGTGCGTTGACCGGTGCGCTGTCGATGTACTTCGGCTGCAAGCTCATGGCGCCCCACGGAGGGCTGTTCGTGATGCTGATCCCCAACGCCATCAACCATGCGCTGTTGTATTTGCTGGCGATCGTGGCGGGGAGCCTGGTGACCGGGGTGGCGTATGCGCTGCTCAAGCGGCCGGAGGCGGTGGAGATGGCGTTGGAGCCGGCCAAGGCCTGATTACGTTCCAGAAGACTGAACCCCCCCTGTGGGAGCGAGCTTGCTCGCGATAGCGGTGTGTCAGTTGACGATGATGTCATCTGACACTCTGCCATCGCGAGCAAGCTCGCTCCCACAGGGGGTTATGGCGTGTTTATAAAACCTGTCACACCCGATTAACACACCCATGCTTAAGTCTCCCTAATTCAAGGGAGAACACCATGAGCGAATTCGACCGGGACCGGCGTCGTGTGATACAGGCCGTGGGCGCAGGATTATTGTTGCCGGGGTTGGCGCCGGTGGTGATGGCTTCGGTCAAGGATCGCCCGGTGCTGACCGACGGTGTGCAGTCTGGCGATTTGCAGGGCGATCGGGCGATGATCTGGAGCCGCAGCGACCGCCCGGCGCGGATGGTGGTGGAGTGGGACACCCGCAGCCAATTTCGTAATCCGCGGCGGGTGGTTTCGCCATTGGCCGACCGCCGCAGCGACTTCACCGCTCGGGTCGAGCTCACCGGCTTGCCGCCCGACCAGGCGATTTTCTACCGGGTGCGCTTTGAAGATGCCCAGAGCGGCGTCGCCAGCGAGCCCTGGTTCGGCCATCTGCGCAGCGCGCCGCAGTTCAAACGCAACATTCGCTTTGTCTGGAGCGGCGACACCGTCGGCCAGGGCTTTGGCATCAACCCCGACATCGGCGGCATGCGCATCTACGAAGCCATGCGCCTGCGCCTGCCGGACTTCTTCATCCACAGCGGCGACACCATCTACGCCGACGGTCCGGTGCCGGCGCAAATCACCACCGAAGGTGGCCGCGTCTGGCGCAATCTCACCACCGAAGCCAAGAGCAAGGTCGCCGAGACCCTGGATGAATATCGCGGCAACTACCGCTACAACCTGATGGATGAAAACGTGCGGCGCTTCAACGCCGAGGTGCCGCAGATCTGGCAGTGGGACGACCACGAAGTGGTCAACAACTGGTCGCCCGGCAAGCAACTGGACGAGCGCTACCAGACCAAGGATATCCACAGCCTGGTGGGGCGTGCGCGGCAGGCCTGGCTGGAGTACGCGCCGATGCGCCTGCAGAAGGCCGATAACGGTGGGCGGATCTATCGCAAGCTCGGCTACGGGCCGATGCTGGATGTGTTCGTGCTCGACATGCGCAGCTACCGCGAAGCCAACGACGCCAACCTCGGCGCGGCCAAGCCGTTCCTCGGGCGCGAGCAGTTGAATTGGCTCAAGCGCGAATTGAAGCAATCCAGGGCCCAATGGAAGGTCATCGCCGCCGACATGCCCATCGGCCTCGGCGTGCCCGATGGCGAGGTCAGCCCCGGCGTGCCGCGCTGGGAAGCGGTGGCCAACGGTGACCCGGGGCAGGCCCAGGGCCGGGAAGTGGAAATCGCCGAACTGCTCGGCTACCTGCGCAAGCATCAGGTGCGCAACTACGTCTGGCTCACCGCCGATGTCCATTATTGCGCGGCCCATCACTATCACCCGGAACAGGCGGCGTTCCAGGATTTCGAGCCGTTCTGGGAATTCGTCGCCGGGCCGTTGAACGCCGGCAGCTTCGGCCCCAACGCCCTGGACAAGACCTTCGGCCCCGAAGTGGTGTTCCAGAAGGCGCCGCCTGCCCAAAACGCCTCGCCGTTTGCCGGCTACCAGTTCTTTGGCGAGGTGAACATCGACGGACAGAGCGGGGCGATGAGCGTGGTGTTGCGGGATCTTGAAGGGGTGGCGGTGTTCGAGAAGAAGTTGGAGCCGGTTTGACCCAAGGCTGACCGGGATTCCCCTGTGGGAGCGGGCTTGCTCGCGAAAGCGGTGTGTCAGTTGATAGATGCATGACTGACACGACGCATTCGCGAGCAAGCCCGCTCCCACAGGGGATCGTGTTGCCTGGGCGGTCAGTAGACGTCCCGCCGATAGCGTCCCTGTTCGATCAGTTGCTCCACGGCCTCACGTCCCAGCGCCTCGTTGAGCACCTGGTCCACGCCCGATGCCATGCCTTGCAAGCTGCCGCAGACGTAGATCACCGCGCCGTCGGCCAGCCATTGCTTGAGCCGTGCGGTGGATTCGCGCAACCGGTCCTGGACGTAGATTTTCTCGGCCTGGTCCCGGGAGAACGCCAGGTCCAGGTGTTCCAGGTCGCCTGAGGTGACCCATTCCTGCAACTCATCGCGGCAGTGGAAATCATGTTCGCGCTGGCGCTCGCCAAACAGCAGCCAGTTGCGCTGCATGCCTTCGGCGACGCGGGCCTTGAGCAGGCTGCGCAGGCCGGACAGGCCGGTGCCGTTGCCGAGCAGGATCATCGGCACGCCCTGGGGCGGCAGGTGGAAGCTGCTGTTGCGGTGTACCCGCAGGCTGATGGCGCTGCCCAGCGGCGCATGTTCAGTGAGCCAGCCGGAACCGATGCCCAGGCTGCCGTCGGCGTGACGCTCCTGGCGCACGATCAGCTCCAGCACGCCGTCGGCCGGGATCGAGGCGATGGAGTACTCACGCATCGCCAGCGGTGCCAGGGCATCCACCAGTGCCTGGGCGTGCAGGCCCACCAGGTGGGCGCGGTTTTCCGGCAGTTGGCGGGTGGCCAGGGCCTGTTCGAGCGTCTGGGTCAAACCATCGAGCTGGACGCGGGCGTGGCCGGCGATGCCGAGGCCGTCGAGGAAGTGCTCGATGGCCCACGGGTCATTGCGCGGCAGCACGTGCACCAGGTCACCGGCCAGCCAACTGCTCGGGCCGGGCGCCGTGAGGCCCAGCAGGTACACGCCTGCGCCGCTGCTGTCGGGGTTGAGCAGGGTGCGTTGGCTCAGCGTCCATGGCTCGAAGGCGGGCGCTTGCCAGGTGTCGGCGGGCGCCTGGCCGGTCAAGTCGGCCAACTGTTGCTGCCAGTGGCGCAGGGCGTACGGGTCGCCGCTGTCGACTTCCACCGGGGCGAACAGCGTCCTTCCGCCATGGGCCGACAGCCAGGTGTGCAGGCGCCGGGCGAACCCGCAGAAGTGTTCATACTGGCGATCGCCCAGGCCCAGCACCGAGTACTGCAGGCGTTCCAGGCTCAGGGCGCGGCCCAGTACCTTGCGTTCGAAACCGCGGGCACTGTCCGGCCCTTCGCCGTCGCCGAACGTGCTGACGACGAACAGCGCGTGGGTGGCGTTGCTCAGGTCCTGCTCGCTGACCCCGGCCAGAGCCTGGACCTTGACCGGTAACCCGGCGGCCTGGAGCTGGCCGGCGGTCTGCCAGGCCAACTGCTCGGCGAAGCCGCTCTGGCTGGCGAAGCCGATCAGCCAGGCCGGCCCGGCGCCCGGCTGGGTAACCAGTTCCTGGCGAGCCTGCCGGACCTGGCGCTGCTTGCGGCGCCGGTCCAGGTACAACAACCAGCCAGTGATGAAGAACAGCGGCATGGCCAGGGCGGCGACCGTCACCAGAATCCGCCCGACCAGGCCGAAATAGCTGCCGACATGCAACGCATAGACGCTGGTGAGCAATTGCGCCTTGAAGCTCTTGTCGCTGTAGCGGCTGTGCCGGCTGATGGCGCCGGTGGCCGGGTCGAGCATGAGCTGGTTCAGGGCCCGGTCGTGGGGCGAGTTCTTCAGCAGGTAGAACACCGTGGCCGGTTGCCCGGCCACGGGCGGCATGCGCACGTTGTAGGCGGACAAGTCCGGGCCGGCCGCGCTGTAGATGCTGCTCCAAATGGCGCGGTAGTCGGCCACCGGCGGCGGGCCCTCAGGCGCCGGGCCGCGATTGCGCGCGCGTTCTTCCTGGGGGCATCGGAGAGCAGGCGGGTCACGCCTTTGTTGTACCAGTCGTAGGACCAGGTCAGCCCGGTCAGGGCCGCCAGCAGATAGAACAGCAGACACCAGGTACCGGCCACCGAGTGCAGGTCCCAATTGAAGCTGCGACCCTTCTTGGCCCAGTCGAGGGTCAGCCAGGCGCGCCAGTTGCGCCATTGGCGTGGCCAGCGCAGGTACAAGCCCGACAGGCAGAAGAACACCAGGATCAACGTGCAGGCGCCGGTGATTTGCCGGCCCACTTCGTCGAGGGTCAACACGCGGTGCAACTTGAGCATCAGGCCGAAAAAATCCTGGCCTACCACGTCACCCATGAACTGGGCGGTGTAGGGGTTGAAATAGCGCATGGCTCCGCGCTTTTCCCCGGGCGGCGCGGTGAAGATCACCCGCGCGGCGCTGCCGTTGTCGGTCTCGACCCAGAGCATGGCGACGGTCTTGCCGGACGCGGCTTCGATCTGTTCCACCAACTCGGCGGGGGGCAGCACGCCAGCCGGTTGTTTCTCGACCGTCAGCACCTGGGGGTTCAACGCCCGCAGGATCTCGTCCTGGAACGACACCATCGCCCCGGTGATGCCCATCAACGCCAGGACCAGCCCGGCACTGATGCCGAAAAACCAGTGCAACTGGAACAGGGTTTTCTTCAACACGTCGCCGCCTCGTTCATTCATTACTGTTCATCACGGCGCGCATTATGCCGTGTGTTATCGAGAACCATTCATAAACACGCATAAAAGCCCCACTCATGCGGATGAGTGGGGCTTTTATGCGTGGAGCGAATGGTCATCTTGTGGGAGCGGGCTTGCTCGCGAAGGCGCAGTGTCAGGCAACCTGTTCGTCGACTGACCCGCCGTCTTCGCGAGCAAGCCCGCTCCCACAGCTCCTCAGGCTGACCATTGAGCCGGGCTCCTGGCTCCAATCAGAAGTGGAAGTTGGTACTCAGCAACGCGGTGCGCCCGGCCGCCTGGTTGGCGAAGTGGGTCGAGAACGCCTTGTCGTAGTAGGTTTCGTCGGTCAGGTTCTGCACGTTGAGCTGCAGGTCCAGGTGCTTGTTGACCTTGTAGTTGGCCATCGCGTCGTAGCGCACGTAGGCGTCGACCTGGGTAGTATTCGCCACGCTGCCGAACACGTCGTCGACATAGAACGCGCCGCCGCCAATGGTCAGCTTCGAGGTGAGCGCGTAGGTGGTCCAGATGCTGGCGCTGTTCTTCGGCGTGTTCGGCAGTTCGTTGCCGTCGGTGGTGCTCATCGGCCCGCCATCGACTTGCTTGCTGTCCAGGTAGCTGTAGCCGGCGAAGACCTGCCACTTATCGGTGATCTTGCCGCTGGCCGACAGTTCGAGGCCGTCGACGCGGGTCTTGCCGGCGTTCTCGTACGTGGTGGTGTCGACCTGGACCCGGGCGTTGTCTTTCTCCGTGCGGAAGATCGCCGCGGTCAGCGAGAGGCGGGCGTCGAGCAGGTCCCACTTGGTGCCGATCTCGTAGTTCTTGGTGGTTTCCGGTTCCATGTCGCTGGCCAGCAGGTTGCCGCTGCGGTCCGGCGTGCCGCCCAACGGGTTGCCTTCGGTGCCTTCGCCGACCATGTTGCCTGGCGGTGTGGCCGATGTGGCGTACGAGGCGTAGAGACTGCCGTTGTCCGCCGGTTTCCAGACCAGGCCGAACTGGCCGGTGATGAACTCGCTGGTGTCATCGCCCTTGGACGTGGTGGTGCCAGCGGCGTTGTAGGTCTTGTACTTCGTGTCGAAATGGTCGTAGCGCAAGCCCATGTTCACCAGCCATTGCGGCGACAGCTCCAGGGTATCGAACACATAGAGCGCGCGGGTGACGCTGGTGGTGTCGGTGCCGGCGTAGTTGCGTGCAATCGTGCCGTTCCACGGGTCATTGGGATTCGGGTTGGAGAGCGAAGTGCAGTTGTAGCCGCTCGACGCGCCGACCATCGACGGCGTGCAGTTGGTGTTCGCTGCCGTGGTCCCCGGCACCGTGTCGGTGTTGACGGTGTAGGAAGACTTTTCACCTTTCTCGCGGCTCAGCTCGATCCCGGTGGAGAAACTGTTCTTGAAGCCGGCGACGTAGACGTCACCGAACAGGTCGGTCTGGTTGGTGGTGGTGTCGACGTTGCTCACGCGGCTATTGGCCCGGCGCCAGACCGTGCCGTTGTTGACGTTGCCCTTGCTGTCGTCAGGCTGGGTCAGGATGTAGTCCTGCATGCTCGAACCGTGGCGCAGGGTGTTCTTGAGCGTCAGCGCGTCGCTCAAATCGTGCTCGATGGCGAAGGTGGCCGTGTCGGTGCGGGTCTTGCGAAAGTCCCGGTCGGTGAGGCCGTAGAAGTTGCTGCTGTCGCCGCCGTCGTTGGGCTTGTCCGGGTTGGCCTTGGTGCGGTCGGCCGTGCGGCCCGAGGCCGGTACGGTGTAGGGGATGCCCGAGTCTGGCAGGTCATTGCTTTCCAGGTGGTAGTAATCGAGGTTGACCCGGGTATCGGTGCCCAGGCCGAACGCCAGCGATGGCGCGATGCCCCAGCGGTCGTAGTCGACCTTGTCGCGGCCGGCGACATTGCTTTCATGGCTCATCAGGTTGAGACGGCCGGCGGCGGTGTCGCTGAACTGATAGTTGCCGTCCAGGGTGTAGCGCTGGGTCTGGTCCGAGCCCCAGGTGAAGCCGCCGTCGAGGCTGTCGCCCAGGTGCGCTTTCTTGCTGACCAGATTGATTGTTCCGCCTGCGGCACCGCGCCCGCCGACGGCGGAGTTCGGGCCCTTGCTCACTTCAATCGATTCCACGGCGAAGATCTCGCGGCTCTGCGAACCGGTGTCGCGCACGCCGTCGAGGTAGGTGTCGCCCTGGGCATCGAAACCGCGGATGAACGGACGGTCGCCCTGAGGGTTGCCCCCTTCACCGGCACCGAAGGTGATGCCGGGCACGGTGCGCAACGCGTCCTGCATGTTCAGTGCCCCCGTGTCCTTGAGCACCTGCTGCGGGATGACGGTGACCGAGCGTGGCGTGTCCACCAGCGGCGCGGTGTATTTCGGGGAAGAGGCTTTTTCGACCTGATAGGACGTCGCGTCCAGGCCCTGGCCGGTGATGCGGGTGGCGTCCAGGGCGATGGCGTTGCGCGGAGCGTTCTCATCGGTGTCCTGCGAGGCCTGGGCCACGTGCGTCGCGGACGTTGCACTGAGGGCGACGCCGATGGCCGACGCCAACAGGCGAGGTGAGTTGACCGGTGATGGTGTGGGTTGACGCGACATGAAAAATTCCTTCCCCCAAGGATTCGAGGCCGCGGAATATAGGGTAAACAGGGTTTTGTATCAATTGCGAAATATTGCTATTTGAGAGGAATTTACATTCTTTACAATTTGCCTTTACGGGTGCTCCCAGGTGCGACATCGACGGGGGTTGTGCACAGCCAATAAGAATCACTACCATTGGCGCCCCATTTTATCCACAGGTCCAAATGCCATGTTGCTGCACATTCCCGGCGTGTTTTCTCCTGAAGAAGTGCAGCGCATCCGCGAGGCGCTGGAGCAGGCCGAGTGGGCGGACGGCAAGGTCACGGCGGGTTTCCAGTCGGCCAAGGCCAAGCACAACCTGCAGTTGCCCGAGGGCCATCCGCTGGCCAAGGAGATCGGTGCCGCGATGCTGGACCGGCTGTGGAAAAACCCGTTGTTCATGTCGGCCGCGCTGCCGCACAAGGTGTTCCCGCCCCTGGTGAACTGCTACACGGCGGGCGGCAATTTCGATTTTCATATCGACAACGCGGTGCGCCAGCCCAAGGGCAGTGCCGAGCGGGTGCGCACCGACCTGTCGGCCACGTTGTTCTTCAGCGATCCGCAGGACTATGACGGCGGCGAACTGGAAATCCAGGACACCTATGGCACCCAGCGGGTCAAGTTGCCGGCCGGGGACATGGTGCTGTACCCGGGCACCAGCCTGCACAAGGTCACCCCGGTCACTCGCGGCGCACGTTATGCCTCGTTCTTCTGGACCCAAAGCCTGGTGCGCGAAGACAGCCAGCGGGCGCTGCTGTTTGAAATGGACGGCGCGATCCAGCAACTGACCCAGGACATGCCCGATCACCCCTCGTTGATTCGCCTGACCGGCACTTATCACAACCTGCTGCGCCGCTGGGTCGAGGTGTAAGTGACGGACTTTCGTCTGCGCCGCCAGGAAGTGCTCGACACTGATGCGCTCACGACCATGCTCGACGAAAGCCCGGCGCGGGCCGCCCAGGCGATCCTGGTCGCCGCCCGTGAGGGGGTGCTCGAAGCCCAGGCCCTGCTCGGGCAGATCCTGCTCGACGGCCAGGGCATCAGCCGCGATGGGCCGCTGGCCCTGCGCTGGTTCAGTATTGCCGCCGGGCGCGGGCACCTGATGGCGCGCAACATGCTCGGGCGCTGTCATGAACACGGCTGGGGCTGCACCGCCGATGCGTCGATCGCCGCCAGGCATTATCGCCAGGCCGCCGAGGCAGGCCTGGACTGGGCGATGTACAACTACGCCAACCTGTTGGCGACCGGGCGTGGTGTACCTGAGGACCAAGGCCAGGCGCTGCGTCTGTACCGTCGTGCCGCCGAACAGGGGCACGCGAAGTCGATGAACCTGCTGGGCCGTTACCTGGAAGAGGGGCGTGCCTGTCCAGCGGACCCGGTTGCCGCGGCCCAGTGGTATCGACGTTCAGCCGAAGGCGGTGATTTTCGCGGGCAGTTCAGCCATGGCTGCGTGTTGCTGGCCGGCCACCGGGTCGACGAAGGACTGGCCTGGCTGCGGCGCGCCCTGGAGGGCGGCAATCTCAATTTCCTGCGGGTGGCGGTGCACACCTTGGCCCGGGCACAGATGCCGGTGTTGCAGCCTTTGGTCGAGGCCTATCAGGCGCGTATCGCGGTATTGGATCAAGGTGCCGTTGCGTAATAGCCGAACGGGTTATTTATCTATTCATACTTGAATGTCGTCGCTTGCTATAAGCGGTTGGCGGGTTTGTAGTATCCGCTAATGTTTGCATTGTTTTCGCGCTTTGACTTCATTTGCTTCGATCGACTAGTGTCCGAGCGGCTGTATGTAACTTGTACTTCGTTCGGCAGCGTTTAGTTAATGGTTGTCGGTCAATCGATAATTAAAGGATTAATTATGAATACCCATGCTGTGTGGAGCGAGGCACTTGAAGATGCTTCGTCCGAAGAGATCACCCTGTTTGCGCAATTGGCGCCGAAGACGCTGTCCAACGCCTCGGCACCGACCCAGGAAGGCGAGTCCCGTGGCAAGGGCCTGTTGCTGACCAAGAAACAGATCATCGACCTGAGAAAGTATGAGTCGGCTGCCCTGGCGCTGCCCTATCACGTGGCCGATGTGAAGGATTACCTGAACTTCGGTGATCCTGCCGGGGGCGGGGCGGGGCTGCGCGTCGACGACTTCGTCAAGACCTTCCGCGCCACCCGTACCCACGCCCGCCGCTGGTCGCCCCTGCGTGAATCGATCATGCTGACCGGCAGCCAACTGAAGTTGTTTGCCGCCAGCATGGCCATTTACGAAAGGTCCATGGAGGAAGTCTATGACGATGTCCGGGCCGCCCGGTTACTGGATAAAAATAATATTGAAACCCTGGAACAGCTAAAACAACTGGAGTTGGAGCTGGGGGGTAAGTTTCCCGGTATTGACTTGCCGCCGGGTACGGTGGAAGACATCGGTTACTACCTGGATCAGATCTACAAGAAAGTGGGGGATAATCTCAAGGTCGTTAAAAGCATCAAGTTGGCACTGGATTACTTTGGCTATGACTTGCGCCAGCACATCCTGCCGGAGATCAAACTACGCCTCAGCTTGATCGGCAGTACGTTGTTGCCGGCCGAAGTCGAGATGCTCAAGCGACAGGTCGATGACCGGGCCTTGCGCATCGAAGAGAAAAATACCGAATACGCCAATGCCGTGGAGCGGTCCCTCGGTGCGGCCACGGGCATGAACCTGATCGGCCTGGCGCTGGCCATTTACCTGGGGGTGGAGGCCGAAAACATCCGCGCCGAACGAAACCGCC
This sequence comes from Pseudomonas sp. Cab53, assembly GCF_018325965.1. Taxonomy (NCBI): domain Bacteria; kingdom Pseudomonadati; phylum Pseudomonadota; class Gammaproteobacteria; order Pseudomonadales; family Pseudomonadaceae; genus Pseudomonas; species Pseudomonas sp. Cab53. The sequence continues at coordinate 945,382 of NZ_AP021902.1, forward strand.
TGTACCAGGAGCAGGAAGCGGCCATTGAAGAGCTGCGGGGCAAACACCAGACCCTGGGTTCCCTGAGCCGGGTCAAACATGACCTGCAAGGCCTTGAACTGGTGGCGATCGACGCCGACATCGCCACGCAGAACCTGATGCACGTCTGGAATGTCATGCACCTTTACATCCAGTCCTCCCAGGATGCGGTGGCCAAGATCACTGATGCCCTCAGGCTGCGCCTGTTCATGCAGGCCTTCCGGGCAGTGGCCTCGCCGTGGAAGCAGATCGAGCACGATGCGGATGCCCTGATCGCGGTGTTCAAGGAAGCCGACGAGGAATACGAGCGTGTCTATGGCATCAGGACACGCGCCGCGTTTGCCATGCTGCCGAGCACCGATTACCCGACGGTCGATACCGGCATCCTGGCCGACAGCAACCGGCTCATGAGGGACGGCGCCATTCAATCCCGCGTGCTGTTCATTCGCTGGAATTACCTGCCGCAACTGCACCAGCGGTTCGATGCCCTGGTGCTCGGCGTGGACAACAGCAGCGATGTGCTCAAAGAGGTGGCGCTGAGCACCCGGATGGCCCTCGAAGGCCGGGTGCGTCGCTTGCAGGCGCTGGACAAGGAGCTGGCAAGCGCCTTGGACGAGCAGGATGTCCAGGACATCGAGGCGGACCGCGCCGGGGAGCTGGCGCAGATGAGTCGCTGCGTGACGCAGTCCACCCGGCAGCTCAGCGATCAGTTGTCGACCATCCGCGACGTGTTCGACCGACGCCTGAGCTTGGGCTTCGTCGAAGACATGGAACGCGAACAACACCGCGTCGAGGCTGGCCTCAAACGTCTGGAAGACGAGCGGGCCGAGCGTCAAAAGGCCCGTGGCCTGGCCAGCGACGCCATCGGCCTGCTCAAGACGGGTGGTATCGAAGCGATTGGCAACGACCTGGTGCTGACCCTGGAGCACATGACGAAACTCGGTATCGCGCCACCGGAAGTGCAGTTGGTCATGCAGGCGATCGAGCAGCTCAAGAAGACCCTGGTGCAGGTCGGCGAAGGGGTTCGCTTCCTCGACCTGGTGCGCGCACGCGACCAGTTGGCCGGGAAAATCCAGGCGCTGGACGCCGATATCGACAAGCTCCACAGCCAGCTCAACGCCCTGAAGGGCAAGGTCCAGTTCATCCGGGTCATTCATGGCATCGACGATCAGCGCCAGCGTTATGTGGGCCAATACCAGGGCGTGGTCGCGGCTTACCGCTCGTTCGCCCGGTTGATCGAGGCCAATGCCTACCTGGCGCAAGAGCAGCGCAGCCTCGACCTGATCCACCAGGCGCAGCGGTTCATGGCATTCCTGGCGCCGCTGGCCTTGCCCTTGGCGCTGCATGGATGACGCCCACGGCGGGGAGGGATCATGGTCGATTTTCTGTTGGACGAGAAACACTTCTCGGCGTTGGGCGAATACATCGGTTTCCTGAGCGACCTGCCGTGCAGCCTGGCGGAAATCGAGCAGTTATCCGATCTGTATCGTCGCTCGGGGCATGTGTTGCTGACGCCCCCCGATGCGCAGGCACTGACCCGCGCCGCGACGGACAATGAAAACCGTTGGAACGCGATTGTCTGTGTGGTCCCGTCGTTGGGTTTCATGGTGCATCGGCTGGTCGAGAAAACCGCCACCTTCGTGGCAGAGTTCGAGCAGGTGGCCCGGGATGCCATGCTGGTGACCGATCCCCCGTTGCTCGGCGACCTCGACCCGTCGCGCTTCTCGCCGGTCAACGTCGGTGCACAGGGGAGCAATCGCACCGCCAGCGTCATGCAGCTGATCGACAACCTCTGTCGGCGGCTGGATGAATGTGCGGCCGCGGGTGCTCGCCTCAAGGCGTTGATTGTGAGCGTCTCACAGACCATCCACAGTCTGTTCGTGCGTTTCATCGATTCGTTGACGCTCAGGCTCTGTGCCTGTCATGGGCCGGTGCCCAAGATCGAGGTCTACTACGCCTTGGGGCGGATCAGCCTGCCCGGCATGCAGTACGATGCGGGTGCGCAGCATTCCCAGGCGCAGCGCAAGGCATTGGCGCAAGCACACCTGAGGGCCTTGAACGGGCTCTATGTGCGTTCGACGTCGGCGGCGAACAACATTGCCGACCTGTGCCATCGCCTGGGGTATTTCCTGACCCAGGTGAAGCTCGAACTGCAAACCCATGATCGACAGCAGAGTCTGCGCCGGGCAAGGGCTTCGTTCGCTCAGTTGGCCTATCCGCTGGCGCAATTGAGGGCGATGGCCCACGCCTTGCGAGCGATGCCGTTGCGAGTGGAGGCGGGGTGATTGACCGTTCCCACGCAGGTGCGTGGGAACGTTCTGACGGGCGTCGATTTATACGTAGAAGGATTTCAGCGGCGGGAAGCCATTGAATTCCACCGCGCTGTAGCTGGTGGTGTAGGCACCGGTCGACAGCCAGTACAGGCGATCACCGATGGCCAGGTTCAGCGGCAAGCCATACTTGTAGTTCTCGTACATGATGTCGGCGCTGTCGCAGGTCGGGCCAGCGATGACCACTTCTTCCATTTCGCCTTTCTTCTCGGTCCAGATCGGGAACTTGATGGCTTCGTCCATGGTTTCGATCAGGCCGGAGAACTTGCCCACGTCGGTGTACACCCAACGCTCGACGGCGGTGCGCGATTTACGCGCCACCAGCACCACTTCGCTGACCAGGATGCCGGCGTTGGCAATCAACGAACGGCCCGGTTCCAGGATGATTTCCGGCAGGTCGTCGCCGAAGTCTTCCTTGAGGAAGCGAATGATTTCTTCGGCGTAGGTTTCCAGGCTGTTGGTGCGGGTGATGTAGTTGGCCGGGAAGCCACCGCCCATGTTGATCAGCTTGAGCACGATGCCGTCTTCTTCCTTGAGACGCTCGAAGATGACCTTGACCTTGGCGATCGCGGCGTCCCAGACGCTGATGTCGCGCTGTTGCGAGCCGACGTGGAACGAAATGCCGTAGGGCACCAGGCCCAGGTCGCGGGCCAGGATCAGCAGGTCCATGGCCATGTCGGTCTGGCAGCCGAATTTGCGCGACAGCGGCCAATCAGCCGTGGTCGAGCCTTCGGTGAGGATGCGCACATAGACTTTCGAGCCCGGCGCGGCCTTGGCGATGTTGCGCAGGTCGGCTTCGGAGTCGGTGGCATACAGGCGCACGCCCTTCTCGTAGAAGTAGCGGATGTCCTTGGATTTCTTGATGGTGTTGCCGTAGCTGATCTGGTCTGGCGTGACGCCGCGGCTCAGGACCTTGTCCAGCTCATAGATCGAGGCGATGTCGAAGTTCGAGCCTTTTTCCTTGAGCAGGTCGATGATTTCCACCGCCGGGTTGGCCTTCACGGCGTAGTAGACCTTGGCGAACTCGAAACCGGCGCGCAAGTCGTCGTAGGCCTGGGCAATCATCGCGGTGTCGATCACCACGAACGGGGTTTCCTGCTTGTCGGCGAACGCTTTCATCTTCTGGAAAGTTTCGCGCGCGAAATAATCTTCGACCTGGATCGACATACTTGGGACTCCTACTGGCAAACATCAGGATCAATGGGTGTGAAGGCCGGGTAGCCTTCGTGAACGTCCTCCGTATCCCCACTTTGGTTCGCCTACTTCCCAAGGCATTGCCGCCGAAAGCAAAAAGGCCATGGGCTGCGGGATGCCCTTGGCCTTGCTGTCTCGTCGTCAGTACTTGAGCCGGATGGATCGTTTCCAGCATGGACGTTCGGCGCGAACTTTAGGGCGTGAGGGGCCTGAGATCAACTAAAAATGTCGCGTTTTTGCACACATCCGTCGTGCGGGCGGCGACAGCTCCTGATGTAACCGACCTGCATGACAGATTGATGTTCCCCTGGATCGGTCAATGACGGCGCTCGCTGCGATACAGGTTCGAGGTTTGGGGTCTGTGTGGGGCGAGCGCGCTTACTCGCGCTGAGGTGCATAGCGGCCCCAAAAGGTGGTCATTACGCAACCGAGCGGGAGCAGGCTCCTGGCTACAGGGACAGGCGTAGCTCATTTGTTGATCAATGACCCGCCTGTTATGAGGAAAACGTTTAATTAACCTCGATTGACTGTCACTTCTGACAGTAGGCGCTCGCCCAAGATTACCGAATACTCAAATCCAGACAGTCGTTCTTCATGATTTTAATGCTGCGGATACCGGCTTATATCCGGCGCGCGGCGTATTGAATTGTGCCTTGAATCACTGCGGATTTTGCGATGTAGAGAACTCCAGGAGAGGGACATGCGCAAGTATCGGGTCATCTTGAACGCTTCTTTAATGATCGGACTCTTCACCAGTTGCGGCTTGTCACAGGCCGACCCGGGAACGGACACGGCGAAGTTGATGGAGTACTGGTATCGCTTGACTGCTCGCGATTGTGGCAGCGGCAGGTTGGCGTCCGATTGTTCAGGTCTGATACTTCGCGGGATCGCCAGTAAACAAAGTTACTTGCCCTGGGATGCCAGTCCGTTTTCACACAGTGTTGAAGCCGGCGGAAGCGGTCTTTCGGCCGGTGGCACATCGGTTTCCTACTTGAGGAAGGACGTTGAGTTCAACGGGCTGGGAATGCTCCGCTACAACGGCTTTGCGCTGACGCCCAATGATTTCGTGGACGACAAGACCCAGTTCAAGATCAAGGTGCTCTGCGCGTTTGTCATCGACTCCTGGACCAATTATCGGAACAACAACGGTTGCGGTGATTACCAGGAGAATGGCAATACCCTGGGCGTCGTCGAGGACTACTGCCAGAAGCTGAGCATCAGCAACCCCAAGGCCTGGATGGAACACTACGATCGCCAGACCCAGGACCCCGAGGTGACGAAAGCCCACCGCTTCCAATGCGGTTTCGATACGACCCGGGATTACTTCGGCAGCTATAACAAGGCCGACGCATTCAACACCTTTGTCGAGGCTCGCAAGGTGCTGGCCAAGGACCCGGAGGAGCAGGGCGATGCGATAAACACCCAGTCCGAGTTGCGGATCGAAACCTGGCCGGATAACAAGTACTGGAACAGGGACTGGAGCAGCCAGGACCGCAAGAAGTTCGACGCGCCTGTCGCCAGTGACAGCGATTCAGCAAAAGCCACGCGCCTGGAACTTCCCATCGCCGCGTTCATTTATGAAAGTGGCGTGGATTACATCGACAGAACGACCCGGGCGTTCACCGCCCGCGACTTCGCCCATGATGACCAACGCCGTTGGGTGGAGCAGGGTAATGCCTGGAAGCCGATCATCAAGGTTCAATTTCCTCGTTCTATCGGCGAAGACGCGAAGTTTGCCTACTATCCGGTCGATCAACAGATACCCGCCCCCGCGGACAGCCGTTCTTGTGATAACTACATCGAAAAACTCGAGTGGGATAACAACTATGTAGAACCGGTGCTGGGAACGATCTCCTCGCTTAAGATCACGCCCACGGCGTGTGGCAGAAAAGCCGGTGTCGGGAAAACCAATGTGGTGTTGGCCGAGTTGGCGATCAAGGCCGCAGCGCTCGATCCGAATCGCAAGGATTGGAATTTCGACAACATGGGCAGCAGCATGCGCCGCCAACTGGCCTGCCACCTCGACTCTCCGGACATCGCCGAGAACAAGCCCACCTGGAGCCTTGAGCCCGCCCGTCCCTACGTGCCCCATGACGTGATCATGAAGTTGCCGGGTGACAACAGATGTAATCCGCATTGAACGCAGGGGCCAGGCTGTCTGACCCGCCTCTGTGAGGGGCAGACGGCCCGGCCTGGGTGATGACCGGCCTTCCAGGTGACGAGCATGGCGAATCTCAGCCGCAAAAAATCGGTAAAGCTGTTCGTTTTGACGGGTTGCATGATTATCTCATTGCAGTCCCTTGCTGAAACGCTCACGGGCGCGGCCCTGCAATCGGGCGAAGAGACGGCCGCCGACTTGACCCGCCGTTACTACGATACGGCGCTCAACTGCGGTTCGCCGACGGCACCGGCCTTTCTATGCTCGGGGGTGGTGGCACGCACGACCTACGCGGGCAACTTCGACCCTTGGGACCATAGCGAGTTTTCCAGGACGACCGGGGCCGTTTCGTTTTCCTACCTGCGCGCCGATGCCCGGTTCGGCGCAGCGCCCTGGGGCACTAACGACGCCAAGCATGGCTATATCTTTTACCCCATCCTCCAGACGCCGCCGGGTAAGGCCAAGCCTTCGGTCATCTGTTATTTCCCTTACGACGGCGCCACCCTCTACCGCAGCAAGCCAGGGGCCTACGGTTGCCGGGACAGCATCACGCAGTTCGTCTACCCACAGAGCAAGCCCTGCAATGAACAGAATATTTTCACCGCCAAAGCCTGGTTGGCGCATTTTCGCAAGGTGGCCTACGGTAACCCCGCCAGTTGTGCGTGGATGGTCAACGATGGGTTGAATGAGCAAGCCACCGCCAACTTCAATGCCGGCTTGCAAGTGCGAAAGGACGTTGAACTCGAGGCCGGTGGCGCCGATTTCAACTTCAAGAACCACAACGAACTTCGAATCGAGGCGTGGCCGGAAAAAAATCCGACCCCGTTGCCCATCCAGGCGTTTTTCTGGATCTCGGGCTCCAACGATCTGGAGGCCGCCAGGACCGACCAGAAGAAATACTTCGAACGGACCCAGGGGCTGGTCGTCCCCATTGTCCGGGTGACACTGCCGCCCGGTCCGAAGGAGCATTTCAGCTTTCAATACGTCAGTGCCGACCAGGCGATCAACCCGGTGGTGCCGGCCACCGCGTGGGGCGCGCCCGGCGTGCCCAAGGCCTACAGTTCAGCCACGGGCGAGCGCTTGAGTATCAAGAATATCTACCGGGACGATTACCTCGCCGTGCAATTGCCGCTCAGTGGCCTGGGGGCTGCCGATACGGTAAGCGTGCAGTGGCGAGGGCGGGTGCCGTACAGCAGCCCGCCGGTGCGTTATGGTGACCTGCCTGCCGACAAGCAGGTGTTGATTCCCCGTCCCGAAGTGGTCGACAGCGTCGGGCTGACGGTGCCGGTGAGCTACACCGTCAAGAAAGGTGGCGTCGGCGAAACCCAGACGTCCGCCGTGTTGTACCTGGCCGTTGATCCCCAGGCCCTGGACCTTCCAGCGCCCGGTTACTCGGCCGGCACGGTGATCATCTATTCACCCGCCCCAGTGGGCTCGACGCTACGCGTACGGGCCATGGGACAGACCATCCTCGATACGGGCAGCCAACTCGTCACCGCCGGCCAGGCCAATCGCTTCGTGCTCGACCCGGCCTGGGTGGCGCAAAACCGAGGAAGAACGGTGTTGATCAACTACTCGGTCTTCACCAACCTGAGCCCGCAGTGGCTGTTTTCCCGGGTCCTCAGGGTTTCGCTGTAACGCTCAGCCGGCTGCCACTTCGGCCGGCGACACGATGCTGGTCTTGCCGCCCCGCGAGCGTCCGGAGCTCAGGTATTCGGCGATGGATTCCTGGGTCACCTCGCCGAGGAAGACCCGTTCGGCGTCCATCACCGGCAGCCACGAGCGGTTGAACTCGTACATACGCGACAGCAGGATCCGCAAGTGTTCGTCGTAGGCCGCCGTGGCGTTGAACTCGCGCAGGAACTGTGCGCAAGTACCGGTCTGGCGGTGCAGGTCACGGCGGCGCACATAGCCCAGCGCCTTGTTCTGGGCGCAGGTCACCACCACGTGGCGCCGGTCATGTTCGTCCATCAATTCCAGCGCCTCGGCCACCGGGGTTTCCGGGCTCACCGACGGGGCGTTGTCGGCCGCGTCCTCGGCCTTGACCAGCAGCAGTCGCTTGAGGGTGCTGTCCTGGCCAACGAAGTTGCTGACAAAGTCATCGGCCGGGTGCGCCAGCAGCGTGTCCGGGTGATCGCACTGGATCAGCTTGCCGGCGCGGAAAATCGCGATCTTGTCGCCCAGCTTGATGGCTTCGTCGATGTCGTGGCTGACCATGATCACGGTCTTGTTCAGCGCCCGTTGCATCTCGAAGAACTCGTTCTGGATCATCTCGCGGTTGATCGGGTCCACCGCGCCGAAGGGCTCGTCCATCAGTAGCAACGGCGCATCGGCCGCCAGGGCGCGGATCACGCCGATCCGCTGTTGCTGGCCGCCCGACAGTTCCCGTGGGTAGCGGTGCAGGTACTGCTTGGGTTCGAGCTTGATCATGCTCATCAGCTCGCGGGCACGGTCGTGGCATTTCTGCTTGTCCCAGCCGAGCAGCTTGGGCACCACCATGATGTTTTCCTCGATGGTCATGTTCGGGAACAGGCCGATCTGCTGGATCACATAGCCGATGTTGCGGCGCAGGGTCACCTCGTCGAGCCCGGTGGTGTCTTCGCCGTTGATCAGCACCTTGCCCGAGGTGGGCGGGATCAGGCGGTTGATCATCTTCAGCGTGGTGCTCTTGCCACACCCCGATGGCCCGAGGAACACGCAGATCTCGCCTTCATTGACGGTCAGGTTCACCGAGTCCACGGCCTTCACATCCTTGCCGTTGCTCTTGAAGGTTTTGCTGAGGTTTTGAAGTTCGATCATTTGAGGAGTCCTTTTGGAGTCAGCGAGCGTTGCAGCCATTGCAGGAGCAGGTCGGCGAAGATGGCCAGGAGGCTGACCAGCACGGCGCCGACGATCAGCATCGACATGTCGCTGCGGCTGATGGAAGCGAGGATGAGCACGCCCAGGCCACCGGCACCGATGGTGGCGGCGATGGTCATGACGCCGATGTTCATGACCACGGCGGTGCGCACGCCAGCCAGGATCACCGGCACGGCGATGGGTAACTCGACCATGCGCAGGCGCTGGCCGAAGGTCATGCCGATGCCGCGGGCGGCTTCACGGATGCCCGGTTCGACACCCGTGAGGGCCAAGTAGGTGTTGCGCATGATCGGCAACAGGGAATACAGGAAGACGGCGGTGATCGCCGGCATCGGCCCCAGGCCCTGGCCGAACTTGGAGTAAAACGGCAACAACAGGCCGAACAGTGCAATCGACGGGATCGTCAGCAGCACCGTCGCGCTGGCTTGCAACGGACCGGCCAGCGCCGGGAAGCGGGTCATGAAAATGCCCAGGGGCACACCGATGAAAATCGCCAGGCTCACGGCGATGCCCACCAGCGTGACGTGCTGCCAGGTCAGGTGCATCACTTGCTGCCAATCGAGATGGGAAAAGGCGTTCAACAGTTCCATGGCTTTTCCTCCTCAGGGGATGGGGTGCTGGCGCAGGAAATCGGCGGCAACGGTGGAAGGGCTTTGGTGGTCGACGTCGACCCGGGCGTTGAGCTGGCGCATGGTTTCGTCGTCGAACAGCGCCGCCAGGGGCTTGAGTTGCTCGGCCAGTTGCGGGTGGGCGTCGAGGAATGCCTGGCGCACCACCGGCGCGGCGGTGTAGTCGGGGAAGTAGTGCTTGTCGTCTTCGAGCAACTTCAGCTTGAACGCGTTCAGCCGCCCGTCAGTGGTGTACACCAGGCCGGCGAACACCTGGCCATTGCGCAGGGCGGTGTAGACCAGCCCGGCGTCCATCTGGCGGATGTTCTTGCGGGTCAGGTTCATGCTGTACTGCTCGACCATGCCTGCCAGGCCATCGGAGCGGTTGGCGAACTCGGTGTCCAGCGCCACCAGGTGGTTCTCCTGCGATTCGGCCTGCAACACCGTGTTCAACTGGCTGATGTTGTTGATCTGCGGGTACTGGCGAGCGATTTTTTCCGGCAGGGCCAGGGCGTAGGTGTTGCTGAACTTCGACGGTGCCAGCCAGGCCAGGCCTTTTTTCGCGTCGAGTTCTTTTACCCGGGCGTAGGACTGGGCGCTGTCGAGTTTTTCCGTGACGTGGTTGTAGGCCACCAGCGACACACCGGTGTACTCCCAGAGCAGGTCCAGTTGTCCGGTTTCATGGGCGCTGCGGGCCAGGTTGCTGCCCAGGCCGCCGGTGATCTGCGCGTCGTAGCCTTTGCTGCGCAGGTATTGCGCGGTGATTTCCGCCAACAGCGTCTGTTCGGTGAACACGCGCGCGCCAAGGCGGATCACCGGTTTTTCCGCCGCTTGGGCGAACCCGGCCAGCAGCAGGGCGCAGCCCAGTATCAAGCTCAACTTCTTCATGATGATTCCTTTATCCAGCGGCTTCAGGACGCACGCAAACCGCGCTCCAGCCAGAGTCGGCTGGCCAGTGTCACCAGGCCGTCGAGCAGCAGCGCCAGCAGGGCGGTGCAGGCCGCGCCGAGCAACAACTGCGGCTGGTTGTTCAAGGCGATGCCGGGGAAGATCAGGCTGCCGAGGCTGTTGGCACCGATCAGGAACGCCAATGGGGCGGTCCCGACGTTGATCGCCAGGGCCACGCGCACGCCGCCGACGATGATGGGCACGGCATTGGGCAACTCGACCTTCCACAGCACCTGGCGTGGGGTCATGCCGATGCCGACAGCGGCTTCCTTGAGGGAGCCCTGGACGTTCTTCAGGCCTTCATAGGTGTTGCGCACGATGGGCAGCAGCGAGGCGAGGAACAGGGCGAAGATCGCCGGCCCGCTGCCGATGCCGAGGATACCCAGGGCGATGGCCAGCACGGCCAGGGGCGGAACGGTGTTGCCGATGTTGAACACTTGCATGAAGCGTTCGGCGCGCCCGACCATGCCAGGGCGGCTGAGGGCGATGCCGGCGGGGATGCCCACGATCAAAGCCGCGAACATGGAAGCAAGTACCAGCATCAGGTGGGCTTGCAGGTAGAACAGCAAATCGTCGCGGTAGTGCTGGATCGTATCGATGCCGATCCAGTGGACCAACAGGGCCAGGAGGGCGACGACGACCGCACCTCCCATCAGCCCTTTGCCATAGCGGATAGCCACAGGCGGACTCCTTTGTCTTTCAGTCGGCGCACGCGTTCCCGGGCGGCGTACCTTCATTGGCGGCCGGGAAAGCGTTCGCGGGGAGCAGCTCTTGTCGATGCCGGCCAGCGGCATGTCACGGGAGCCATGGGCGCAGCTTCGTCAGGCTAACTTGCTGATTTTCCAGGCCCTGACGAAAAGCTGTCGCAGGGGGTGGACGTCTGCGCCGGGCAAAAGGTTCCCAGGTCGGGAAAGATCGGGCCCACAGGGATGCGCTCAACGGTTCGGTTCCTGGCACAAGTTGAGCTATAATCGCCGCCCTTTTTTGTCACCAGCCAGGCGATTTCCCATGACCAAACAGGCCGCCGAAGTCGCGAAACGCCGCACTTTCGCCATTATTTCCCACCCCGATGCCGGTAAGACCACCATCACCGAAAAACTTTTGCTGATGGGCAAGGCGATTGCGGTCGCCGGCACGGTGAAGTCGCGCAAATCCGACCGCCATGCCACCTCCGACTGGATGGAAATGGAAAAACAACGGGGTATCTCCATTACCACGTCGGTCATGCAGTTCCCGTATCGCGATCACATGATCAACCTGCTCGACACCCCAGGCCACGAAGACTTCTCCGAAGACACCTACCGCACCCTGACGGCCGTGGACTCGGCGCTGATGGTCCTCGACGGCGGTAAGGGCGTCGAGCCACGGACCATCGCGCTGATGGACGTCTGCCGCCTGCGGGACACGCCGATCGTCAGCTTCATCAACAAACTCGATCGTGACATCCGCGACCCGATCGAACTGCTCGACGAGATCGAAGCGGTTCTCAAGATCAAGGCCGCGCCCATCACCTGGCCGATCGGCTGCTACCGCGATTTCAAGGGCGTGTACCACCTGGCGGGCGACTACATCATCGTCTACACCGCCGGCCACGGGCATGAGCGCACCGAAACCCGGATCATCGAGAAGCTCGACTCCGACGAGGCCCGCGCCCACCTGGGCGACGAGTACGAGCGCTTCATCGAGCAACTGGAGCTGGTGCAGGGCGCCTGCCACGAGTTCGACCAGCAGGCATTCATCGACGGCCAGATGACGCCGGTGTTCTTCGGCACCGCCCTGGGCAACTTCGGGGTCGACCATGTCCTCGACGCCGTGGTCGACTGGGCCCCGCGCCCGCTGGCACGGGTCGCCAACGAGCGCACCGTCGAGCCGGTGGAAGAGAAGTTCACAGGCTTCGTGTTCAAGATCCAGGCGAACATGGACCCCAAGCACCGCGACCGCATCGCGTTCATGCGCATTTGCTCCGGCAAGTACGAAAAAGGCATGAAGATGCGCCACGTGCGCACCGGCAAGGACGTGCGCATCGGCGACGCCCTGACCTTCTTCTCCTCGGAGCGCGAGCAACTGGAAGAGGCCTTCGCCGGTGACATCATCGGCTTGCACAACCACGGCACCATTCAGATCGGCGACACCTTCACCGAAGGCGAAGCCCTGGGCTTCACCGGCATCCCGCACTTCGCCCCGGAACTGTTCCGCCGCGTACGCCTGAAAGACCCGCTCAAGTCCAAGCAACTGCGCCAGGGGCTTCAGCAACTGGCCGAAGAAGGCGCCACCCAGGTGTTCTTCCCGGAGCGCAGCAACGACATCATCCTCGGCGCGGTCGGCGTGCTGCAGTTCGACGTCGTCGCCAGCCGCCTGAAGGAGGAATACAAGGTCGAGTGCTCCTACGAGCCGATCACCGTCTATTCCGCCCGCTGGGTGGATTGCAGCGATAAGAAAAAGCTCGAGGAGTTCTCCAACAAGGCTGTGGAAAACCTCGCGCTGGACGGCGGTGGCCACCTGACCTACCTGGCGCCGACCCGGGTCAACCTGGCGTTGATGGAAGAGCGCTGGCCGGATGTGAAATTCCGAGCGACGCGCGAGCACCACTAAGCGTCAAGTGTCAGACCGAAAACCCGCCGCGAAAGCCGCGGGTTTTTTGTGGGGCTAAAAAGTTGTTTTAACCCTCAGTCATCCGGCAACAAGAAGCGTGCTGACTTTTCGCTGTTGGACACCTCTGGCATGGGTGGCGATGCATTTTTTGGTGTCAGAATTTCAGTGAGTTTCGTACAGAACCTAACAGTTCTGCTAGTGGCTGAAGGCAGGGAACTAAGCTATATATCCCGACAAGACTCATTGTGGCGGTGATTGCCATGTCTGCAAAAGAAGAAAGTGTTCAGGTTATCTATAGCTATGACCCGCTTGACCGGCACACACACACCAAAAACTCGGTCGATACGCGTGTCCAGATATTTTACCGCGGCGACCGTGTCGCTACTGAACTAGCGGGCGATACCGTACGTACGGTATTTGAAGCCGAAAGCGCTGTCCTCGCCCAACAGACCACGAAGGAGGGCGCTCAGGAAACTATGTTGATCGCCCATGATGACAAACGCTCGCCCCTTCTCAACCTAAGGGCGAACGAGGCAGTGCCAGAAACGACGGCATACACCGCGTTTGGCCACAGCCCTGTCGAAAAATCCACGCAGCGGGTATTGGGTTTTAATGGAGAGCGTCCCGATAAAAGTAGCGGTTTCTATTTGTTGGGTAATGGTTACCGTGCTTTTAATACGGTGCTGATGCGCTTTAATAGCCCGGACAATCGAAGCCCGTTTGGCGAAGGAGGTATCAATGCCTATGCGTATTGTGCGGGCGATCCTGTTAATAGGACGGATCCGTCTGGGCATTCCTGGATGTCGCTCTTCAAGGGTATAGCTAATCTTGCTGGACGGCAGAGTCCGACGATGCAGAACGTTGGTAGGTATGCCCGAGTGAAGACCTCCGGGACCCAGTTCAAAATTTATGCAAGGTCATCTGTCAGCGCTCCCTTTGAGCGTATAGGCCGTTTCCCTAGAAGAGCCGGGTTTACGCAAGAAAATATCATTGAACTGGCCAACACTCATAACGCAAAAATGATCGCCAGGGACCAAAAAGTTTTGGCAAAACAGGCGGCCAATCAACGAAGGTCAGCCGCCGCTGCTGCAAGAAGAACAGAAGTAAGCAACAGGATGAAGTCTGATCCGGAAGTTGAGAGGCTTCAGTGGGAATTAGCAGTAGCTGAGGGGGATATTGCCCGCGCCGAAAGTGCGTTTAGATCACGTGGAGGTAGGCTTAATCACGACAATTATTTTACTCCCGAAGAAAATGCCGCGTTTGCTAGACATACACGTGTAACCGATCAGCTAAGCCGTATAAGAGAAATGCATGAGCGCAACGTGCGGCTTTTAGGGGATCTCTGAAATTGACTTCCTGAGTTTGCAAATTCTCCGGGACACCAGGAAGCGGGTTTTTTGTTGTCACTCGATGCACCAGCCGCGTAAGTCTCTGTGGGAGCAAGCCGCCTCCTACTTGATCCCGTGTGCCAGGCTGGGGCCCCTGTGGGAGCGAGCTTGCTCGCGAAGGCGGTGTGTCATTCAAGAGGGATGTTGGCGGATAGACCGCTTTCGCGAGCAAGCCCGCTCTCACAAGGGGCCACAAGGGGCAGGGGTCATAACTGGACGAGATAAGTGTTATTCGAAACCAATCTGCCCATCGACGGCATTTCTGGCCATCTCTGAGCGTCCTAATGGGTGAACCGGTCTGTTCAGCATTGGATTTTCTTGAGCCGTCAGGCCCTGGCTCCATCCGCGAAAGAAGGAATCGGCTATGAACACACTGCTGCGCATGATGTTTTTGTTGAAGGTGTTGGTGATGTTGTCCCTCGGTTCGTCGGCGGCTTGGGCGGAGTGCGACCAGCACGAACAACACGCCTGGAACGGGCAGGTTGGCCAGGGCGACATGATGCTGGCCGCGACCCAGGAGCCCGGCGATCAGGACGATGACGATTCGACCATCGACCAGCCGGACACTGACGACGGTGATGAAGGCGACGAGGGTGACAGCCAGACGTAGCTTTCACCGTTCAGAAAAATTGTGGCGAGGGGATTTACCCCCGCTGGACTGCGCAGCAGTCCCAAAAAAACAGGACTGCTTCGCAGCCCAGCGGGGATAAATCCCCTCGCCACAGCAGACGCGAGCTGATCGTTACGCCGCGCCGTAGAGGAACTGCTCGGCGTAGTGACACGCCACCAGCCGGTTATCGAGCGGACGCAGGGCCGGTTCTTCGGTCTTGCAGCGCTCGGTGGCATACGGGCAGCGTTTGTGGAACGCGCAGCCGGGCGGTGGGTTGAGCGGGTTGGGCAGTTCGCCGACGATCTTGATCTTGGGCTTGTTCGGGTCCGGGTGGATGGTCGGGGTGGCCGACAGCAGCGCCTGGGTGTACGGGTGCAGCGGGCGGCTGTAAATGTTTTCGTTGGGCCCCATTTCCACCGGACGACCGAGGTACATCACCATCACGTCATCGGCCACGTGCTGGACCACCGCCAGGTTGTGGGAGATGAACACGTAGGCGGTGTTGAATTCCTGCTGCAGGTCCATGAACAGGTTCAGCACCTGGGCCTGGATCGAGACGTCCAGCGCCGAGGTCGGTTCGTCCGCCACCAGCACCTTGGGTTGCAGCATCATGGCGCGGGCCAGGGCGATACGCTGGCGCTGGCCGCCGGAGAACATGTGCGGGTAGCGCTGGTAGTGCTCGGGGCGCAGACCCACCTGCTTCATCATGGCCTGGACTTTTTCCCGACGCTCGATGGCCGACAAGCTGGTGTTGATGAGCAGCGGCTCGGCCAGTTGGTCGCCGACTTTCTGCCGTGGGTTGAGCGATGCGTACGGGCTCTGGAACACCATCTGCACGTCTTTGCGCAACTGCTTGCGCTCGGCCTTGTTGGCGCCGGCCACTTCCTGGCCAGCGATCTTCAGGGAGCCCGAGGAGGGCTCCTCGATCAACGTCAGGGCCCGGGCGAGGGTGGATTTGCCGCAACCGGATTCGCCCACCACGGCCAGGGTCTTGCCGGCCTCGAGTTCGAACGACACACCGTTGAGGGCGCGCACGGTCGCATGGCCCTTGAACATGCCACGGGACACTTCGTAATGACGGGTCAGGTCACGGGCGGTAAGTACGACGGCCATCACGCCACCTCCTGGTTCAACGGGTAGAAGCAGCGGGCGAGGCTGGCGGTTTTCGGGTCAAGGGCCGGGCGTTGTTGGCGGCAGTTTTCCTGCACGTAGGGGCAGCGCGGCGACAGCAGGCAGCCTTGCGGGCGGTCGTAGCGGCCGGGAACGATGCCTGGCAATGTCGCCAGCCGCTCGGCGCCCATGCTGTGCTCGGGAATCGCCGCCAGCAATGCTTCGCTGTAGGGGTGTGCCGGGATGTCGAACAGCTCCGGCACCTTGCCCACTTCCACGGCCTGGCCGGCGTACATCACGCACACGCGCTGGGCGGTCTCGGCCACCACGGCGAGGTCGTGGGTGATCAGCACCAGGCCCATGTCCTGCTCTTTTTGCAGGGCCAGCAGCAGGTCCATGATCTGCGCCTGGATGGTCACGTCCAGGGCGGTGGTCGGTTCGTCGGCGATCAGCAGCTTTGGCTCGCCGGCAATGGCCATGGCGATTGCCACGCGTTGGCTCATGCCACCGGACAACTGATGAGGGTAGGCGTCCATGCGGCTGGCGGCGCCGGGGATCTCGACTTTTTCCAGCAACTCGATGGCACGCTTGCGGGCAGCCTTGCCGGACATTTTCAGGTGCAGGCGCAGCACTTCTTCGATCTGGAAGCCCACGGTGTAGCTGGGGTTGAGCGCGGTCATCGGGTCCTGGAAGACCATTGCCAGGTCCTTGCCGACGATCTGCCGACGCTGGCGAGCGCTCAGCTTGAGCATGTTCTTGCCGTCGAAGTTCAGCGCGTCGGCGGTGACGATGCCGGGGTGCTCGATCAGGCCCATCAGCGCCATCATGGTCACGGATTTACCCGAGCCCGACTCGCCGACGATCGCCAGCACTTCGCCTTTTTCCACGCTCAGGTCCAGGCCGTCGACCACCGGCACGGCCGTGGCGTCGCCGAAGCGGACGTTGAGATTCTTGATTTCTAACAGTGACATGGGAATCTCCTCAGGCGGCATTCTTGAGTTTCGGGTCCAGCGCATCGCGCAGCCCGTCGCCCATCAGGTTGATTGCCAGCACGCTGAGCAAAATGGTCAGGCCAGGCAGGCTCACCACCCACCAGGCGCGTTCGATGTAGTCGCGGGCCGAGGCCAGCATGGTGCCCCACTCCGGGGTCGGCGGCTGGACGCCGAGGCCGAGGAAGCCCAGGGCGGCGGCGTCGAGGATCGCCGAGGAAAAGCTCAAGGTCGCCTGCACGATCAGCGGCGCCATGCAGTTGGGCAGCACGGTGATGAACATCAGGCGCGGCAGGCCGGCACCGGCCAGGCGGGCAGCGGTCACGTAGTCGCGGTTCAGTTCACCCATCACCGCTGCGCGGGTCAGGCGCACGTAGGACGGCAGCGATACGATGGCGATGGCGATCACGGTGTTGATCAGGCCTGGGCCGAGGATGGCGACGATCGCCACGGCCAGCAGCAGCGAAGGCAGGGCCAGCATGATGTCCATCAGGCGCATGATGGTCGGGCCGAGGATGCGCGGGAAGAACCCGGCGAACAGCCCCAGCAGGATGCCCGGGATCAGCGACATCACCACCGACGACAAGCCGATCAGCAGCGACAGGCGCGAGCCCTGGATCAGGCGCGAGAGCAGGTCGCGGCCCAGTTCGTCGGTGCCGAGCAGGAACTGCATCTGGCCGCCTTCGAGCCAGGCCGGCGGCGTCAGCAGGAAGTCGCGGTACTGCTCGCTCGGGTCATGGGGTGCGACCCAGGGCGCGAAGATCGCACAGAACACGATCAGGATCATGAACAGCAGCCCGGCCACGGCGCCCTTGTTACGGGAAAACGCCTGCCAGAATTCTTTGTACGGGGACGGGTACAGCAGGCTTTGATCGACTGCTACCGAAGGAGTTGGAGTACTCATGGATTTGATCTCAGCGCTGGTGACGGATGCGTGGGTTGGCAAAGCCGTAGAGGATGTCCACGACGAAGTTGACCAGAATCACCAGGCAGGCGATTAACAGGATGCCGTTCTGCACCACGGGATAATCCCGGGCGCCGATGGCTTCGATCAGCCACTTGCCGATACCCGGCCAGGAGAAGATCGTTTCGGTCAGCACCGCACCGGCCAGCAGGGTGCCGACTTGCAGGCCGACCACGGTCAGCACCGGGATCAGTGCGTTGCGCAGGCCATGCACGAACACCACCCGCGACGGCGACAGGCCTTTGGCCTTGGCGGTGCGGATGTAGTCCTCGCGCAGCACTTCAAGCATCGAAGAGCGAGTCATGCGGGCGATCACCGCCAGCGGGATGGTGCCCAGCACGATGGCCGGCAGGATCAGGTGGTGCAGGGCATCGAGGAAGGCGCCCGGCTCATCGGCGAGCAGGGTGTCGATCAGCATGAAGCCGGTTTTGGGCTCGATGTCGTAGAGCAGGTCGATCCGGCCCGACACCGGGGTCCAGCCCAGGCTCACCGAGAAGAACATGATCAGGATCAGGCCCCACCAGAAGATCGGCATCGAATAACCCGCCAGGGAGATGCCCATCACCCCGTGGTCGAACAGGGACCCTCGCTTGAGTGCCGCGATCACCCCGGCCAGCAGGCCCAGGATACCGGCGAACAACAGGGCGGCCATGGACAGTTCCAGGGTCGCGGGAAACAGGGAGCTGAACTCGGTCCATACGCTTTCACGGGTGCGCAGCGATTCGCCGAGGTCGCCGTGGGCCAATTTGCCGATGTAGTCCAGGTACTGGGCATACAGCGGCTTGTTGAGGCCAAGGCGTTCCATTGCCTGAGCATGCATTTCGGGATCGACCCGACGTTCGCCCATCATCACTTCCACGGGGTCGCCGGGGATCATGCGAATCAACGCGAAGGTCAGCAGGGTGATGCCGAAGAACGTGGGGATCAGTAATCCCAGTCGGCGGGCAATAAAACTAAACATCTTAAGGTGTACCTCATCAGCCGGTTAGGCGTGCCCGGCGCCGCTTGGTAAGCGATGCCGGGCGTTTTCTTATCTACTTCACCTGGGTGGTGGCGAAGTTGTTGGTGGTGAGCGGGCTAATCACATAGCCCTCTACGTTGTTGCGCATTGCCGTGAACATCCGGGTGTGGGCCATGCTGATCCATGGCAGGTCCTGGTTGAAAATCACCTGGGCCTGTTCATAGAGCTTGATGCGCTCCTCAGGGTTCACCGAGGCGCGGGCCTGATCGATCAGTGCCTGGAATTTCTCGTTGCACCAGCGTGCATAGTTTTCGCCGTTCTTGGCCGCCTCGCAACTGAGCATAGGCGTCAGGAAGTTATCCGGGTCGCCGTTGTCGCCCGCCCATCCGGCGGACACCATGTCGTGCTCGCCATTTTTGGCGCGCTTGAGCATTTCGCCCCATTCCATCACGCGAATGTCGACCTTGATCCCGACCTTCGCCAGGTCCGCCTGCATCATCTGCGCGCCGAGCATCGGGTTGGGGTTGGTCGGGCCGCCACCGTTGCGGGTGAACAGGGTGAACACGGTGCCTTCCGGTACGCCGGCGTCCTTGAGCAACTGGCGGGCCTTGTCCAGGTCCCGTGGCGGGTTCTTCAGGTCGTGGTTGAAGCCCAGCAGCGTCGGCGGGTACGGGTTGACCGCCACGGTGGCGTTGCCCTTGCCGAACAGCGCATTGACGTAGGCTTCCTTGTCGAAGGCCAGGTCGATGGCCTGGCGCACCCGCACGTCGCTCATGTACTTGTGGCTGGTGTTCATGGCGACGTAGGACACGGTCATCGCGTCCAGCTCGGTGACCTTCAGGTTCGGGTCTTTCTTGATGTTCGGGATGTCATCGGGTTTGGGGTACAGCGCGACCTGGCACTCATTGGTCTTGAGCTTTTGCATGCGCACGTTGTTGTCGGTGGCGATGGCCAGCACCAGGGCATCGGCCGGCGGCTTGCCGCGGAAGTAGTCCGGGTTGGCCTTGAAGCGCACCTGGGCGTCCTTGTTGTAGCGCTGGAAGACGAACGGCCCGGTGCCAATCGGCTTGCTGTTGAGGTCGCCGGCCTTGCCGGCCTTGAGCAACTGGTCGGCGTATTCGGCCGGGTAGATCGAGGAGAAGGCCATGGCGATGTCGGCCAGGAACGGCGCTTCGCGGCGGGTCAGGGTGAACTTGACCGTGTGTTCGTCGACTTTCTCGACGCTTTTGAGCAGCTCTTTGAAGCCCATGCTTTCAAAGTAGGGGAAGCCCACGCTCGACAGTTTGTGCCATGGGTGATTCGGGTCCAGCTGGCGCTGGAAGCTCCAGACCACGTCGTCGGCGTTCATGTCGCGGGTCGGCTTGAAGTATTCGGTGGTGTGGAACTTGACGCCTTTGCGCAGATGGAACGTGTACGTCAGGCCATCGTCACTGATGTCCCAGGATTCGGCCAGGGCCGGAATCACTTCGGTGGTGCCGGGCTTGAAGTCGGCCAGGCGGTTGAAAATGGTTTCTGCCACGGCATCGGCAGTGACTGCAGTCGTGTACTGGACCATGTCGAAGCCTTCCGGGCTGGCTTCTGTGCACACCACCAGGGGCTTGGCCGTGGCGCCAACGGCGACGCTCAGCAGCGCAGCGGCGATGGCTGCACGTAGGGGAATCATGTTCATCGTCAATCCTCTGCAATCGGTTAATGGCAAAAGCCGGGCGGCCGACCTCGTGAGTCGACCGCCCGGTGGAGCGTTAGAGAATGTTGAACGGGATGGTGGTCACCAGGCGGAACTCGTTGAGGCTGCCGTCGGCCTGGTTTTCGCTGGCCCGGTGTGCAGTGTAGGTCGCCCGGATCGCGGTGGCCTTGAGCGGGCCACTCTGTACGGCGTAGGAAGCACCGACGCCGTATTCGTAGTGGTGCTCGCCGTCCATCGCTTTCACATCGCTGTAGCCGGTGCTGTTGTAGTGGGTGCCGTCGATGCCCCAGCCGCGGGCCTGGTAGATGTTGAACTTCAGGCCTGGCACGCCGTATTCAGCCATGTTCAGGCCATAGGCGATCTGGAAGGACTTCTCGTTCGGGCCGTTGAAGTCCGACAGCAGGGAGTTGGCCAGGTAGATGCCGTTGGTTTCATGCAGGTAGTCGAAGTACTCGTTGCCGTTCACTTCCTGGTACGAGAACGTCAGGCTATGGGCCTGGTGGGTCAGGCCGAACGACAGGGAGTAGGTGTCGTTGTCGATATCGCCCAGTTTGCTTTTGCCCGAGTCCACGGTCTTGTAGTAGTTCAGGCCGGTGGTCAGGCTCAGCACCGAGCTGTCGCCCAGTTCATGGGTGGCGCCGAAGTAGTACTGGTTCCACATGTCTTCGGCCTGGGTCGCCCAGAGGCTGGTCTTCAGGCTGGCCAGAGGCTGGTAGGTGATACCGGCGGTGTTGACGTGATCGGTTTCAACGCTGCTGTCGCCGTATTCGGAGCGGAACTTGCGCAGGCTCTCTTCGGTACGTGGCGAGTTGCGGTCGAAGGTGGCGATGTCGAAGCCGAGGTTCTCGAACTCCTCGCTGTGCAGGCTCACGCCCTGGAAGCTGGAGGGCAGGGCACGGTTGCCGATCACGTCGACCATCGGGCTGCTGAAGTTCTGGCGGCCGGCGGTCAGGGTGGTGTTCGACACGCGGGCCTTGACGTTGGCCAGGCCCAGTTTGCTCCACTGGCCGACGGCGTCGCCGCCTTCGCGGGTCAGGGTACGGTTGTTGCCAGCGCCCGGACGGGTGGTCGGTGCGCCGCCATTGTTGGAGGCCAGGTCCTTGCGATCCTGGTCCAGGGCGATGGCGTTGTAGGCGGCCAGTTCGGTGCTGAAACCGACGGTGCCTTCGGTGAAGCCCGAGTTGTACTTGATGATGGTGCCTTGCAACCAGTTGATACGGCGGTCGGTTTCACGGGCTTCGCCGTTCTTGCGATAGGTGAGTTTCGCGCCCCGCTTGAATTGCTCGTTGGCGTACCAGTTACGGGTCGACCCGGTCACTGATTGCCCATCGATGAACCCCTTGGCTTCGCTTTGTTCACTGCTGGTCTTGAGGGTCACCGGGGTGACCGCCTGGCTTTGCGACTCGGCATACGCCGTCGCGGTCACGCTGCTGATGGCCAGGGCCAGTAACGCGGTGCTGCTCAATTTCATGGGTGAAGCTCCTTTTTTTCTTTCTTTATTTATGCCGGTCTTTTTTGGTGATACGGCTTGGGTTTACAGCTCATTCATGCCTAGCAAACGTTTGCATGACGCCAAATCGACGAATTCAGGCAAGACGCCTGCGCGAGAGCCCCCATGGGGGCCCTCGTGGCATGGCTAATCGGTTATGGGTTCAGGCTGACGCCCGAGAACACGTTGCGACCGAAGGGGCTGACCTTGAACCCTTCGACTTTGGCACTCAGCGGCTGGTTGACCGTCGAGTGGGCAACAGGGGTGATCGGCACTTGCTGCTTGAGCAACTGCTGGGCCTGTTTGTAGAGCACGGTGCGCTGGTCACGGTCGGTGACGACCTTGGCCTGCTTGATCAACTTGTCGTAATCCTGGTCACACCACATGGAGTAGTTGTTGCCGCCAATGGCGTCGCAGCTGTACAGCGTGCCCAGCCAGTTGTCCGGGTCACCGTTGTCGCCGGTCCAGCCGATCAGGCTGACGTCGTGCTCGCCGTTCTTGGTGCGCTTGATGTACTCGCCCCATTCGTAGCTGACGATCTTCACCTTCAGGCCGATCTTCGCCCAGTCGGCCTGGAGCATCTCGGCCATCAGCTTGGCGTTGGGGTTGTAGGGGCGTTGCACGGGCATGGCCCAGAGGGTGATCTCGGTGCCTTCCTTGACCCCGGCGGCCTTGAGCAACTCCTTGGCTTTTTCCGGGTCGTAGGCGGCGTCCTTGATGGTGTCGTCGTAGGACCATTGGGTCGGCGGCATGGCGTTGACCGCCAGTTGCCCCGCACCCTGGTACACGGCATTGAGGATGCCTTGCTTGTTCACCGCCATGTCCAGTGCCCGCCGCACTTCGACCTGGTCGAACGGTTTGTGGCGGGTGTTGTAGGCGATATAGCCGAGGTTGAAGCCGGGCTTCTCGATCAGTTGCAGCTTGGGGTCGTTCTTCAGCGCCGGTACATCGGCCGGGCGCGGATGCAGGGTGACCTGGCACTCGTTGGCCTTGAGCTTCTGCACCCGCACCGAAGGGTCGGTGTTGATGGAGAAGATCAGGTTCTTCAACTTGACCCGCTCCGGCGCCCAGTATTGCGTGTTGGCGACGTAGCGGATGTTGGAATCTTTCTGGTAGCTCTTGAACTCGAACGGCCCGGTGCCGATCGGTTTCTGATTGATGTCGCTCGGCTTGCCGCTCTTGAGCAACTGGTCGGCGTACTCGGCCGACAGGATCGCGGCAAAACTCATGGCGATGTTCTGGATGAACGCGGCGTCCACGCTGTTGAGCGTCATGACCACGGTCAACGGCCCGGTTTTCTCGACCTTGGCGATGTTCTTGTTCAGGCTCATGCCGTTGAAGTACGGGAACTCGGTGGGGTAGGCCTTGCGGAACGGGTGCTGCGGGTCGAGCATGCGGTTGAAGGTAAACAACACGTCGTCGGCGTTGAAGTCCCGGGTCGGGGTGAAGTAGTCGGTGGTATGGAACTTCACGCCTTCGCGCAGGTGGAAGGTGTACGTCAGGCCGTCTTCGGAAATATCCCATCGGGTCGCAAGGCCCGGTACGACGTTGGTCGCGCCTTTTTCAAACTCGGCCAGGCGGTTGTACAACGGTTCGGCGGCATCGTTATCGGTGGCGGTGGTGTACTGCGCGGTGTCGAAACCGGCAGGGCTGCCTTCGGAACAGAACACCAGGCTGCCTTCGGCGGCCTGCGCCGCGGATGTCGCGGCCAGCAATGCGGATAAAACCAAGGTATGGCGCATGACGCTCCCTCTCTCGTTCGGGGTGTTTATCAGTGGACCGGTGTCCTTCCAGGGACGTAGCCGGAGCACTGAGCTCATTCCATTGCGATGCAATGCCGCAGGATCCGCAAGCCGACCAGCCCCGACGGTAGGAGTCGTGGACGTGTTGGTAAATGCGTAATGCCTGAAAGACTTGTGGGAAAAGGCGACACGTCCTAAACCATCTGCTGTGGTACGCAGTGCTTTTGGATGTAGGCGATTTCCCGGGTCTCGGCATAAAGCGGTGTGGCGTGGGCGCTGGCTCCGCTCGCAATGACGTTGCGGGTGCACCGCCATTGCGCTTTTAAAAAGGGGCCGTTACGCCCGAAGCGTCGGGCCGGCCCAGCGGGAGCAAGCTCCCTCGCCACAGATCGCTTTATTTGCTGACGCTGACGCCGTAGAAGGAATTCAAGCCAAAGGGGCTGATCTTGAAGTCCTGCACGTTGGCGCGCATGGGTTGATACACCGTCGAGTGAGCGATAGGTGTCATCGGCACGGCATCCTTGAGGACGTGTTGTGCCTGTTTGTACAGTTCGGTGCGCTTGGCCTGGTCGGTGGTGCGCTTGGCTTCCTTGACCAGACCGTCGAATTTCTTGTCGCACCATTTGGAGAAGTTGTTGCCGGCCAGCGAGTCGCAGCCGAACAGCACGTTGAGCCAGTTGTCCGGGTCACCGTTGTCACCGCTCCAGCCGATGATCATCGCCTGGTTCTCGCCGCCCTTGGAACGCTTGATGTACTCGCCCCATTCGTAGCTGACGATGTTGACGTTCAGGCCGATCTTCTTCCAGTCGGACTGCAGCATCTCGGCCATCAGCTTGGCGTTCGGGTTGTACGGACGCTGGACCGGCATCGCCCACAGGGTGATGTTGGTGCCTTCCTTGACGCCGGCTTCCTTGAGCAGCGCCTTGGCTTTCTCAGGGTCGTACTTGGCGTCCTTGATAGTGGTGTCGTAGGACCACTGGGTCGGTGGCATGGCGTTGACCGCCAGCTGGCCGGCGCCCTGGTAGACCGAGTCGATGATCTGTGGCTTGTTGACCGCCATGTCCAGTGCCTGGCGGACCTTCAGGTCAGCGAGCACGTTCGGCTCGTTGCTGCCCTTGATCTTGTCCATCACGTTATAGGCGATGTAGCCAAGGTTGAAGCCGGCCTGGTCGGGCATCTTCAGGGCCTTGTCGTCTTTCAGGGCCTTGAGGTCGGCAGGGCGTGGGAAGAGGGTGACCTGGCACTCGTTCTTCTTCAGCTTCTGGATACGCACCGATGGGTCGGTGGTGATGGCGAAGATCAGGTTGTCGATCTTCACATCTTCAGGCTTCCAGTAGTCCTTGTTGCCGGTGTAGCGGATGTTGGAGTCTTTCTGGTAGCTCTTGAACACGAACGGACCAGTGCCGACCGGTTTCTGGTTGATGTCGCTGGCCTTGCCTTCCTTGAGCAGCTGCGCGGCGTACTCGGCGGACTGGATCGAGGCGAAGCTCATGGCCATGTTCTGGATGAACGCGGCGTCGACATCCTTGAGGGTGAACTTGACGGTGTGGTCGTCGACTTTATCGATCTGGGTGATGTTGGTGTCCATCCCCATGTCGGTGAAGTACGGGAATTCGGTCGGGTACGCCTTACGGAACGGGTCGTCCTTGTTGATCATCCGGTTGAAGGTGAACAACACGTCGTCGGCGTTGAATTCGCGAGTCGGCTTGAAGTACGGGGTGGTATGGAACTTGACGCCTTCACGCAGGTGGAAGGTGTAGGTCAGGCCGTCTTCGGAAATATCCCACTTGGTCGCCAGGCCAGGAATCACGGCGGTGCCGCCGCGCTCGAACTGGGTCAGGCGGTTGAACATGGTTTCAGCAGAGGCGTCGAAGTCGGTTCCGGTGGTGTACTGACCAGGGTCAAAACCGGCTGGGCTCCCTTCGGAGCAGAACACCAGGTTAGTCGCGGCTTGGGCGAAGGGTGCGCTGGCTAATAGGCTTGCGCCGACTAAAAACGGAATGACCGCGTGTTTAAGCATGTTGGCCTCATGATTTGTTGTCATTTTTGGATTAGAGGGCGACCTCGTGAGTCGTCCTGCGGATACTTATGCAGGCCCCATACCCAATGCAAGATCCAGAGCGGTCGCAAGTCTGAAACAGTGGCACGAACGTACCTTAATGTCGCATTCGTGTAACTTCTGACGCAGTTGACCGTTTGCGGGCGTTTTTTTGGCGTCAAACGCGCCCCTCGCCGGTGCGTCGCGACGCCGTTTCGCACCGGTTTGGGGCGGGTATCACTTCGTCAAACCCACGCCGTAGAAGGGTGTAAGCCCAAATGGACTGAGTTTGAAATCCACCACTTTCCTGTTTATTGGCTGGAAGACCGTGGAGTTGGCGATGGGTGTGATCGGCACCTGTTGCTTGAGGATCTTCTGCGCCTGGCGGTACAGGTCGATGCGTTGCTGGCGGTCGGTGGAGACCTTGGCCTGCTGGATCAACCGGTCATAAGTGGGGTCGCACCACTTGGCGTAGTTGCTGCCCTTGACCGCCGCGCAGCTGTAGAGCACGCCCAGCCAGTTGTCCGGGTCGCCGTTGTCGCCGGTCCAGCCGTAGATCATTGCGTCATGTTCGCCATTTTTTGCACGCTTGATGTACTCGCCCCATTCGTAGCTGACGATGTTCGCCTTGATCCCGATCTTGGCCCAATCCTGCTGGATCATCTGTGCCGACATCCGTGCATTGGGGTTGGACGCGCGCTGCACCGTCATCGCCCACAAATTGATGGTAGTACCCGGCGCAACCCCGGCTTCCTTAAGGAGCGCCCGGGCTTTAGTCACGTCGTGGGGCGCATCCTGGATGCTCGGGTCGAACGACCATTGCGCCGGCGGCAGGGCGTTCTGCGCCAGTTGGCCGGCGCTCTGGTACACGGCCTTGATGATCGCCGGCTTGTCGATGGCCATGTCCAGGGCCTGGCGGACCTTGAGCTGGTCCAGGGGCGGGTGGGTCACGTTGTAGGCCAGGAAACCGAGGTTGAAACCCGGTTGCTTGAGCACCTGCAGGTTCGGGTCCTGCTCCATCACCTCGATGTCGGCCGGGCGTGGATAGCCGCTGACCTGGCACTCGTTCTTCTTGAGCTTCTGCAGGCGCACGGCGGCGTCGGGGGTGATCGAGAAGATCAGGTTGTCGAGCTTCACGTCCTCGGGCTTCCAGTACGCTGTATTGGCGGCGTAGCGGATCTGCGAATCCTTCTGGTAGCGCTTGAACACGAACGGGCCGGTGCCGACGGGCTTCTGGTTGAGGTCGCCGGCCTTGCCTTCCTTGAGCAACTGCGCGGCGTATTCGGCGGACTGCACGGAGGCGAAGCTCATCGCCAGGTTCTGTACGAAGGCGGCATCGACGTTGTTCAGGTTGAAGCGCACGGTGTGTTCGTCGACTTTCTCGACGCTTTTGATCGTGGTGTTCAGGCCCATGTCGGTGAAGTACGGCGACTCGGTGGGGTAGGCCTGGCGGAACGGGTGCTGGGGGTCGAGCAGGCGTTGGAAGGTGAACAGCACGTCGTCGGCGTTGAAGTCGCGGGTGGGGGTGAAATAGTCGGTGGTGTGGAATTTCACGCCGTTACGCAGGTGAAAGGTGTAGGCCAGGCCGTCGGTGGAGACGTCCCAGCTTGTCGCCAGCCCTGGCTCGACTTCGGTGCCGCCGCGCTTGAATTGGGTGAGGCGGTTGAAGACGGTTTCGGCCGAGGCATCGAAGTCGGTGCCGCTGGTGTATTGGCTGGGATCGAACCCGGCGGGACTGGCTTCGGAGCAGTAGACCAGGGTGGTGGCGGCCTGGGCCATGGGCGCGCCGCTGATCAGGGCGAGGGTGAGTAGAAGTGGTTTGAAGGTAGTCCGGTCCATGAAATCCCTTGGCGGTGATGACGATTTTCCGAAGGGTAGCGGTTGGGGCGGGGTGGGGGAAATAGCCAAAAGTGTGGGGGACTGGTGGGTTTGGGTATAGGCCCGGGATTTGGGCGGTGCTCCGCTTCTATTGTGGGAGCGAGCTTGCTCGCGATGGCGGCCTGGCAGTCGGCCGGGATTTTTGTGTACATATCCATTGCTGTGGTAACGGCGGCTTAGGGTTCCGCCCTGACGGCGGCTTACTTTTGATAGAGCGCAAAAGTAAGCAAAACGCTCTTGCCCCACCACTGGGCACCTCGCTTACGCTCGGTGTTCCCTCACTCCGGCATTGCTCCGTGGGCCCGCCGCGAAGGGTCATCCATGACCCAGCGCGGCTAACCCGGCATCCATGCCGGGTTGCCCACTACGCAATGCCTGCGTTCGGCCCTTGTGGTTAATGGGGCGTCCAGATCAAAAGCCAAAGCAAAAGCGAGGCGGCCTGACTTTTCCGGTTGTACCTGAATCCTGTGGGAGCGGGCTTGCTCGCGAAGACGGCCTGACAGCCGACCAATCCTCTGCGGTTGTAACCCGATCCATTGTGGGAGCGAGCTTGCTCGCGATGGCGGTCTGATTGAGTGCATGGGGATTTTTTAGCGGGCCGGATCCTAAAGGCCTTCTCCGCGAAGTGTCCGGTTCGGGTCTGCTTCGCAGCCTAGCGGGAGCAAGCTCCCTCGCCACGGGTTGAGGTGTGTCTGGGCGAGTAGGGATCACTCTGGGATGTCGGACGGATCGCCTGTCCTACAACGAAACGTCCCACGAGTTTTTAAGGTTGTCCGTCGGAAGTGGGGTCTCTAACCTTTTGCTTGTCGCTGCCTAATCAGCGACCGGGCGTGAGAAACCCGACTAATAGGCATACAGCGTTCAGACCTGCATATAATTGCCGCCAGCTTATCCGCTGCCGGTAGATGCGTTATGGCGGCTGTGTGCGGGCAGACCTCGGTCTGGCCGAGTACCTATTCTCGGATTTCTCACCCTGCACATAGCTGCCACCACTTTGCCGAGTGAGAAACGGCGAGTGATGGCCCTCATCACTAAATAGGTACGAGCACATGGATAAGTCAGTTCCCGACCCACCCCTCAATAAAACCACACCCCTTTGCGGCTTCGACGCCCTCGAAGACCTCCTCAAAGACCGCGCCGCCGCCGAGCGTGCACTGAACCATTACCTCAATCCAGAACCCTCAGGGGACGCCCCCTCCGACTCGCGCATCGACAGCCTGTTCTCGGTCACCGCCAAGGCCGACACCGATACGCTGCTGGCCAGCACCAGCGAAACGTTGGCCTCGGTCAAGGCCATGGCCGAGGACCTGGCCTTCGAAGTGGACGGCACGCGGCGCAGTGTGGCGTTGGGGATTCAGCAGTTGGTGGAGTTGTGCCAGTTGCTGGTGGACAAGGCGCTGGACCAGCTTGAGGCGCCGGCCCGGCCGGTCGAGGCGTAGCAAGGAAGTGTCACCTGATAAAGTGCGGGCACTATCCTGTGGCGAGGGGATTTATCCCCGCTGGGCTGCGCAGCAGCCCCCAACCTGATACCTCGGTGTGTCAGATTAATTGAGGTCGCTGCCTTTGGGTCTGCTACACAGCCCAGCGGGGATAAATCCCCTCGCCACAAAGTGTGTCACTGGGCTGGATATCTCTGTCAGTCCTGCATCACTGCATCAAAACCTCAATCGCCCCATCCGCCGTCATGCTCACCTGGCTGGTGCCCGCTTCCACCTCAGGCGTCACGGATTCCGCGTCCATGGAGGCGCCTTTCATCATCATCGGCGCGCGCAGGTAGGGTTGTGGATAACCGTTGCTGTTGAGGTTCAGGCTGACGATTTTGTAGCCCTTGCCGCCCAGGGCCTCGGTGGCCAGTTGGGCGCGGGCCTTGAAGGCGTTGACGGCGTCCTTGAGCAGGGCGTCTTCGCTGCTTTGGCGGGTGGCGGTGGAGATGGCGAAGTCCATGCCGCCCATCTTCATGTCGGTGAGCAACTCGCCGGTGAGTTTGGACAGGGCGGCGAAGTCGGCGCTTTCCAGGCGCAGTTCGGCGCGCTCACGCCAGCCGGTGATCTTCCCGCCCTTGTTGTCGTAGATCGGGTAGCTGTTGCGGCTGCCCTGGCGCAGGGTGATGTCCTTGACCTGTTTGGCCTGGCCGATGGCTTTGTTCAGCGTGGTGCTGACGGCGGCGGCGAGCTTGGCCGGGTCGGTGTTCTGTTCCTCGGTGTAGAGGGTGACGATCATCAGGTCGCGGGCCACTTCCTGGCTGGCTTCGGCGCGCAGCGAGATCTGGTTGTAGTGCAGCTCATCGGCGGCCAGGGCCGGCAGGCTGGCGACCGTGCCGAGGCTGAGGGCGAGCAGGGCGACGTGGCGACTGAACGTGTGCATGAAAGCTCCTTGGGATGATGCGCAGGGATGAGGTCCGGGCCTGCGTGAACGATAAGACTCTAGCTGCTGCGATCCGGTTCGCACAGTTACAACTTCTATACAGATGCATGAGGCCAATGAAGCACCCTTGTGGCGAGGGGATTTATCCCCGTTGGGTTGCGCAGCAACCCCAAGACCAGCAACTCGGTCCATCTGACATAGCGCAGGGGCCTGTTTTAGGTCTGCTTCGCAGCCCAGCGGGGATGCGTAGCACTCAGAGGCTGTGGCGCTTTGCCGCACACTTGTCTGCGCAACCCGTGCGTTGGTTATACTCCGTGCGATTCACCTGGAGCACTCATCAGGAGAGCTCATGCTCGCCCCTTTGCAACTGACTTCTGCCTCTCGCCAGAATCTCTGGCGCCTGACGTTCATCCGTATTCTGGTCCTGGCTGCCCAGGCCGGTTCGGTGGGGCTCGCCTACTGGTTCGACCTGCTGCCGTTGCCCTGGCTGCAACTGGCGATCACGCTGGTCTGCTCCTCGGTGCTGTGTGCGCTGACGGCGGTTCGCTTGCGTGCCTCGTGGCCGGTGACCGAGCTGGAATACGCCGTGCAACTGGCCGGCGACCTGTTCATCCACAGCGCGCTGTTGTACTTCTCCGGCGGCTCCACCAACCCTTTCGTGTCTTATTACCTGGTGCCGTTGACCATCGCCGCCGTGACGCTGCCATGGCGATTTTCGCTGATTCTTTCCGGCATCGCCCTGGCGTTGTACACCTTGCTGCTGGTGCGCTTCTATCCCCTGGAAACCTTCCCCATCGCCCGGGAAAACCTGCAGATCTATGGCATGTGGCTGAGCTTTGCCCTGGCCGCGGCGGTCATCACGTTTTTTGCCGCGCGCATGGCCGAGGAGTTGCGGCGCCAGGAAGAACTGCGGGCCATTCGTCGTGAAGAGGGCCTGCGGGACGAGCAGTTGCTGGCCGTGGCGACTCAGGCCGCTGGTGCCGCCCACGAGTTGGGCACGCCGTTGGCGACCATGAGCGTGCTGCTCAAGGAAATGCAGCAGGATCACCCTGATCCCG
The DNA here is from genome assembly GCF_018325965.1 of Pseudomonas sp. Cab53. Taxonomy (NCBI): domain Bacteria; kingdom Pseudomonadati; phylum Pseudomonadota; class Gammaproteobacteria; order Pseudomonadales; family Pseudomonadaceae; genus Pseudomonas; species Pseudomonas sp. Cab53. The sequence continues at coordinate 976,367 of NZ_AP021902.1, forward strand.
CACTGCAGGACGACCTCAGCGTCCTGCAGGACCAGGTCAAGCTCTGCAAGGAAACCCTGCAATACCTGGTGCGGGCCGCTGAGGCCAATCGTCGGTTGGCCATCGACATGCAGGATGTCACCGATTGGCTCGACGAAGCCTTGAACCGCTGGCACCTGATGCGCCCCGAAGCCAGTTATCGCTTCCAACGTCTGGGCCAGGGGCCAGTGCCGCGCATGGCGCCACCGCCGGATCTGACCCAGGCACTGCTGAACCTGTTGAACAACGCCGCCGATGCCTGCCCCGAAGGCATGGAAGTGACCCTGGACTGGAATGCCTTCGATTTGACCATCAGCATTCGAGACCACGGCGCGGGCGTGCCGCTGGCCATCGCCGAGCAGATCGGCAAACCGTTCTACACCACCAAGGGCAAAGGCCTGGGCCTGGGCCTGTTTTTGAGCAAAGCCAGCGTGACACGCGCCGGCGGCTCGGTGAAACTCTACCCCCATGAGAGCGGCGGCACGCTCACCGAGCTGCGCCTGCCCCATGCCGACCGAGGAGACGAAACATGAGTGACGAGATCCAAGTCGACGGCGAAGAGCTGCCGCACCTGTTGCTGGTCGATGACGACGCCACCTTCACCCGCGTCATGGCACGGGCCATGTCCCGCCGCGGCTTTCGCGTGAGCACGGCCGGTTCCGCCGAAGAAGGCCTGGCCCTCGCCCAGGCCGACTTGCCGGACTACGCCGCCCTCGACCTGAAGATGGACGGCGATTCGGGCCTGGTGCTGCTACCCAAGTTGCTGGAGCTGGACCCGGAGATGCGCGTGGTGATCCTCACCGGCTATTCGAGCATCGCCACCGCGGTCGAGGCCATCAAGCGCGGCGCCTGCAATTACCTGTGCAAGCCGGCGGACGCTGACGATGTGTTGGCGGCGCTGCTGTCCGAACATGCCGACCTCGACACCCTGGTACCGGAAAACCCCATGTCGGTCGATCGCCTGCAATGGGAGCACATCCAGCGGGTGCTGACCGAGCACGAAGGCAATATTTCCGCCACCGCCCGCGCCCTGGGCATGCACCGGCGGACCTTGCAGCGCAAATTGCAGAAGCGCCCCGTGCGTCGCTGAACCTGCGCTGAACAGATGGTGTCCACACCCTCGCGGTCAATCGGGCCGTTGCACTATGATCGGCCCGAGTCTGTTCTTTTTTCTATCGAGCCTTAACCATGAATCAGAACGCTGAATATTCCGCGGTCAATGACGCGGTGCGCGGGCAGTTTTTCCGCCGTGTCTGGCAAATGACCACGCCGTACTGGCGCAGTGAGGAGAAGGGCAAGGCCTGGACGTTATTGATTGCCGTCATCGCGCTGTCGCTGTTCAGCGTGGCGATTTCGGTGTGGATCAACAGTTGGTACAAGGATTTCTACAACGCCCTGCAAGAGAAGAACAGTGCGGCGTTCTGGCAATTGATCCTGTACTTCTGCGGCATCGCGGCGGTGGCGATCCTCGGGGCGGTGTACCGCTTGTACCTCACGCAGATGCTCACCATCCGCTGGCGGGCCTGGCTCACCGAGCAGCATTTCGCCCGCTGGCTCAGCCACAAGAATTACTACCGCCTGGAGCAGGGCGGCTATACCGACAACCCCGACCAGCGGATTTCCGAAGACCTCAACAGCTTCACCACCAATACCCTGGGCCTGGGGTTGGGGCTGCTGCGTACCGTGGTCAGCCTGGTGTCGTTCTCGATCATCCTGTGGGGCGTGTCGGGCAGCATCGAAGTGTTCGGCTACACCATCCCCGGCTATATGTTCTGGGCCGCGCTGATCTATGCCGCGGTGGGCAGTTGGCTGACGCACCTGATCGGTCGCCGGCTGATCGGCCTGAACAACAACCAGCAACGCTTCGAAGCCGACCTGCGTTTTTCCATGGTGCGGGTGCGCGAGAACGCCGAGAGCATTGCGTTGTACAACGGCGAGCCGAATGAGAATCGTCGCTTGAGCGGACGTTTCGGGCTGGTCTGGCACAACTTCTGGGACATCATGCGGGTGTCCAAGCGCTTGACCTTCTTCACCTCCGGCTACGGCCAGATCGCGATCATCTTCCCGTTCATCGTCGCGGCACCGCGCTATTTCGCCGGCAAGATCCAGCTGGGCGAGCTCATGCAGATCAACTCGGCCTTCGGCAGCGTGCAGGAGAATTTCAGCTGGTTCATCAGTGCCTACGCCGACCTCGCCGCGTGGCGCGCCACCTGCGATCGTCTGCTGAGTTTCCGCCAGGCCATGAGCGACAACGAGGAACGCGTACCGGCTATCGATGTGCAGAGCCAGGGCAACGTGCTGAAAGTGCACAACCTGGGACTGGACCTGGCTGACGGTCGGCATCTGCTCAGCAACGCCGACATGACGGTGGCGCCGGGTGAGCGGGTGATGCTCAGCGGTCGTTCGGGCAGTGGCAAATCCACCTTGTTCCGCGCGATGGGGCATCTGTGGCCGGCCGGGCATGGCAACATTCTGCTGCCTTCGGCGCGCTACCTGTTCCTGCCGCAAAAGCCTTACCTGCCCATTGGCAGCCTGCGTGAGGTCTTGAGTTATCCACAGGCCGGCGACGTCTACCCCGACGAACGTTATGCACAGGTGCTGGAAACCTGCCGTTTGCCGCACCTGATCGCGCGCCTGGACGAAAGCGATCACTGGCAACGCATGCTGTCCCCGGGCGAGCAGCAACGCCTGGCCTTCGCCCGTGCATTGCTGTACGCACCGCAATGGCTGTACATGGACGAAGCGACGTCGGCGATGGATGAAGAGGACGAGGCAACGCTGTACCAGGCGTTGATCGACCAGTTACCAGGGCTGAGCATCGTCAGCGTCGGGCATCGAAGCAGTTTGAAACGTTTCCATCCGCGACATGTGCGTATTGAAAATGGCCAACTGATGGAGCGCACTGTCGTCACTTGATGTCAGTGCCGAACACTGTTGTGGCGAGGGGATTTATCCCCGTTGGGCTGCGCAGCAGACCTGTAGCCTGCCACCGCGGTGTGTCAGACAATTGGAACGGGGGGCGCTTCGCGCCCCAGCGGGGATAAATCCCCTCGCCACAACGGTGCATGGCGGCATTCTTTGAGGAGGCTGCCAGGGAACACGGTGATCGTACAACCACGTTGCGCTATCATGATGCGCATTCAGCCGCTTGCCGAGACATGAGCCCCATGGAAAACCCGATCGACATACCCCGCCTTCCCCGCAAGCGCCGCAGCCTGGCGCAGGAGCTGGTGACGGTGCTGACCGAGCAGATTCGCGACGGTCTGCTCAAGCGTGGCGATAAATTGCCCACCGAGTCGGCGATCATGGAAGCCCATGGTGTCAGCCGCACCGTGGTGCGCGAGGCGATTTCCCGGTTGCAGGCCGCCGGCCAGGTGGAAACCCGCCATGGCATCGGCACCTTCGTGCTGGATACGCCGAGCCCGAGCGGCTTTCGTATCGACCCGGCCACGGTGGTCACCTTGCGTGACGTGCTGGCGGTCCTGGAATTGCGCATCAGCCTGGAGGTGGAATCCGCCGGCCTGGCCGCGCAACGCCGCAGCGCCGAGCAACTGGCGACCATGCGCGCCGCCCTCGACGCGTTGAAGGAAAGCGCGGCTCATGCCAGCGACGCGGTGGCCTCGGACTTCGCCTTCCACCTGGAAATCGCCCTGTCCACCGGCAACCGCTACTTCACCGACATCATGACCCACCTGGGCACCAGCATCATCCCGCGCACCCGGCTGAACTCGGCGCGCCTGGCCCACGACGACCAGCAACACTACATGGACCGCCTGAGCCGCGAGCACGAGGAAATCTACGAAGCCATCGCCCGCCAGGACTCCGACGCCGCCCGCGCCGCCATGCGCCTGCACCTGACCAACAGCCGTGAGCGCCTGCGCCAAGCCCATGAAGAGGCGCAAGCCCAGGGCTAGAAGGGCAGGGCTCCCCGGGGCCGAAAGTATCCCCATCCCCCAGACAACCCAAATTCCCGTGGCGAGGGAGCTTGCTCCCGCTTGGGGCGCAGCCCCACCGAGCGGGTCTGCTGCGCAGTCCAGCGGGAGCGAGCTCCCTCGCCACAGGGGACGGTGGTGATTTGGATGTTGGTTTTATGCCTTGAATCGCACGTTCAGTGGCTTGGACGTATCGGCCCCGCCACTCTCGTAGGTAAACGTGTAGTGCAGTTCAACCAATCGGCCGCTGAATGCCTTCAGTGTGTCGCCGGGCACCGTCAGGGTTACGCCCTTGCGCAGTTCCGCCACCTCGAAGTCATCCGGGTGCGTTTCGGGCGTCTTGTTGACCATCATGGGTTCGAGATTGCCCGTCCATTCCGGCGGCTTGGAGGCCGCACCCAGGGTCAGGTGTACGGACGAGTAGGGTGAGATATCCGAGTCCGGGATCTGCACGGTCAGTGCCTTGCCCGCCTTCGACAGGCTCACCGTCGCCTCCCCACTGGCCGGGGCGGCTGGAAAATCCTTGAGCGTGGGTTTCTCGAATGTCGTCGTCATGGTGTCGCTCCCGGTGAGGTCGGCCGTGACCATCGCGCACGGGCGGCTCACGGCAATAAAGCCATTGTGAAACCTACAGGAAGGAGCCAGGACTGCGGGTTGCGAATGGCCGTTCGGCAGGGTCCTTCGAGATGTCAGGGCGTTCGTGGGTATGGCACGGCCACCTGCCGGTTATGCCTGCTTCCCAAAAGGCCGCCTACTGGCAGAGTCGACAGTGCTGACGAACGGTCCATCAGGCCTTTTTTACCCTTCGATGACGAAATGCAGTTGACGCAAGTTATTTAAGTTGTACGATGACCTACAACTTCTGGCCGAAGCTTAACTCTCTCATACATACATTGCGTCCCAGGGTGTTCGAATAATGAATCCACAAGAACTGAAGTCCATCCTCTCGTCTGGCCTGCTGTCTTTCCCGGTCACCGATTTCACTGCCCAAGGCGATTTCAATCGCGACAGCTACATCAAGCGCCTCGAGTGGCTGGCCCCGTACGGCGCCTCTGCCTTGTTCGCAGCCGGTGGCACCGGTGAATTCTTCTCCCTGGCCGCCAGCGAGTATTCGCAAGTCATCAAGACCGCCGTCGATACCTGCGCGACCAGCGTGCCAATCCTGGCCGGTGTCGGCGGTGCCACCCGCCAGGCCATCGAATACGCTCAAGAAGCCGAGCGTCTGGGTGCCAAGGGCCTGTTGCTGCTGCCGCACTACCTGACCGAAGCCAGCCAGGACGGCGTTGCCGCCCACGTTGAAGCCGTGTGCAAATCGGTGAAGATCGGCGTGGTGGTCTACAACCGTAACGTCTGCCGCTTGAACGCCAACCAGCTGGAACAACTGGCCGAGCGTTGCCCGAACCTGATCGGCTACAAGGACGGCCTGGGCGACATCGAACTGATGGTGTCGATCCGTCGTCGCCTCGGCGATCGCTTCAGCTACCTGGGCGGCCTGCCGACCGCAGAAGTCTACGCCGCGGCCTACAAGGCCCTGGGCGTGCCGGTCTACTCCTCGGCGGTGTTCAACTTCATCCCGAAAACCGCGATGGACTTCTACCACGCCATTGCCCGCGACGATCACGACACCGTTGGCAAGATCATCGATGACTTCTTCCTGCCATACCTGGACATCCGCAACCGCAAGGCCGGTTATGCCGTGAGCATCGTCAAGGCCGGCGCGAAGATCGTTGGCTATGACGCCGGTCCTGTGCGCACGCCGCTGACCGACCTGCTGCCGGAAGAATACGAAGCCCTGGCCGCGCTGATCGACAAGCAAGGCAAGCAGTAACAGACCCGACAAAGCCGCTGAGCAATCAGCGGCTTTTTGCGTAAGGCTTTTTGTGAGGAGAGCATCCGTGACTGATGCAAAGCGTTTCGATAACTACATCAACGGTCAGTGGGTAGCCGGTGCCGACTATTGCACCAACATCAACCCGTCCGATTTGTCCGATGTCATCGGTGAATACGCCAAGGCTGACGCAGCGCAAGTCAACGCCGCCATCGAAGCGGCCCGCGCCGCCTTTCCGACCTGGTCGACCTCGGGCATTCAGGCGCGTCACGATGCGCTGGACAAAGTCGGCAGCGAGATCCTCGCCCGCCGCGAAGAGCTCGGCCAACTGCTGGCTCGCGAAGAGGGCAAGACCCTGCCCGAAGCCATCGGCGAAGTGACCCGCGCCGGCAACATTTTCAAATTCTTCGCCGGTGAATGCCTGCGCCTGTCCGGCGACTACGTGCCGTCGGTGCGCCCGGGCGTCAACGTCGAAGTGACCCGCGAAGCCCTGGGTGTGGTCGGCCTGATCACCCCGTGGAACTTCCCGATCGCCATCCCGGCGTGGAAAATCGCCCCGGCCCTGGCCTACGGCAACTGCGTGGTGATCAAGCCCGCCGAACTGGTACCGGGTTGCGCCTGGGCCCTGGCGGAAATCATTTCCCGCGCCGGTTTCCCGGCCGGCGTGTTCAACCTGGTGATGGGCAGCGGCCGCGTCGTCGGTGAAGTGCTGGTCAACAGCCCGAAAGTCGATGGCATCAGCTTCACCGGCTCCGTGGGCGTGGGGCGGCAGATCGCCGTCAACTGCGTGTCGCGCCAGGCCAAGGTGCAGTTGGAAATGGGCGGCAAGAACCCGCAGATCATCCTCGACGACGCCGACCTCAAGCAGGCCGTCGAGCTGGCGGTGCAGAGCGCGTTCTACTCCACCGGCCAGCGTTGCACGGCTTCCAGCCGCCTGATCGTCACCGCCGGTATCCACGACAAGTTCGTCGCGGCGATGGCCGAGCGCATGCAGTCGATCAAGGTCGGCCATGCGTTGAAGGCCGGCACCGACATCGGCCCGGTGGTTTCCCAAGCTCAACTCGACCAGGACTTGAAGTACATCGACATCGGCCAGAGCGAAGGTGCGCGGCTGGTCAGCGGTGGCGGCCTGGTGACGTGCGACACCGAAGGCTACTTCCTGGCGCCGACCTTGTTCAGCGACAGCGAGGCGTCGATGCGCATTAGCCGCGAAGAGATCTTCGGCCCGGTGGCCAACGTCGTGCGCGTGGCGGACTACGAGGCGGCGCTGGCGATGGCCAACGACACCGAGTTCGGCCTGTCGGCCGGTATCGCCACCACGTCGCTGAAGTATGCCAACCACTTCAAGCGCCATTCCCAGGCGGGCATGGTGATGGTCAACCTGCCGACCGCCGGCGTGGATTACCACGTGCCGTTCGGCGGGCGTAAGGGTTCGTCCTATGGTTCGCGTGAGCAAGGTCGCTACGCGCAAGAGTTCTACACAGTGGTGAAGACCTCTTACATCGGATCGTAACTGCAACACCGGCCGGGCTGGTGATCCAGCCTGGCCGTACAATCTGCTGACCCGCATAAAAATAAATAGTGGGAGTACTTTTTCATGCAAGCGACCAAGCCGACACACGTCCGCTATTTGATCCTGCTCATGCTGTTTGTGGTGACAACGATCAACTACGCCGACCGTGCCACCATCGCCATCGCAGGCTCCAGCCTGCAAAAAGACCTCGGCATCGATGCCGTCACCCTCGGTTACATCTTCTCCGCCTTCGGCTGGGCCTACGTGGCCGGGCAGATTCCCGGCGGCTGGCTGCTCGACCGGTTCGGGTCGAAAAAAATCTACGCCCTGAGTATTTTCACCTGGTCGTTGTTCACCGTGCTGCAAGGCTATGTGGGTGAATTCGGCATGTCCACGGCCGTGGTTGCCCTGTTCATGCTGCGCTTTCTGGTGGGGCTGGCCGAAGCGCCGTCCTTCCCGGGCAACGCCCGCATCGTCGCCGCCTGGTTCCCCACCGCAGAACGCGGCACCGCCTCGGCGATCTTCAACTCGGCGCAGTACTTCGCCACCGTGTTGTTCGCTCCGCTGATGGGTTGGATCGTCTACCGCTTCGGCTGGCAGCACGTGTTCATCGTGATGGGCATCATCGGCATCGTGTTCTCGCTGATCTGGCTGAAGGTGATCTACAGCCCGCGCCAGCACCCGATGATCAACGAAGCCGAGTTCAATCACATCGCCGCCAACGGCGCGATGGTCGACATGGACCAGGACAAGGGCAAGAAAGCCAAGGGTGACGGTCCGAAGTGGGACTACATCCGCCAACTGCTCACCAACCGCATGATGCTCGGCGTGTACCTGGGCCAATACTGCATCAACGGCATCACCTACTTCTTCCTGACCTGGTTCCCGGTGTACCTGGTGCAGGAACGTGGCATGACCATCCTCAAGGCCGGTTTCATCGCGTCCTTGCCGGCAATCTGTGGTTTCATCGGCGGCGTGCTGGGCGGGGTGATCTCCGACTACCTGCTGCGCAAGGGCCACTCGCTGACCTTCGCCCGCAAGGCGCCGATCATCGCCGGCCTGCTGGTGTCCAGCAGCATCGTGGCCTGTAACTACGTCGAGATCGAATGGATGGTGGTGGGCTTCATGGCCCTGGCATTCTTCGGTAAAGGCGTGGGCGCACTGGGCTGGGCCGTGGTGTCCGACACCTCGCCGAAACAGATCGCCGGCCTCAGTGGTGGCTTGTTCAACACCTTCGGCAACCTGGCTTCGATCACCACGCCAATCGTCATCGGCTACATCATCAGTGCCACCGGTTCGTTCAAGTGGGCGCTGGTATTCGTCGGTTGCAATGCCCTGGTGGCGGTGTTCAGCTACCTGGTCATCGTCGGGCCGATCAAGCGCGTCGTACTCAAGGAACCTACGGCCAAGGATGCCGACGTCTCCAGTCTGTCCGAAGCTAAATCCTGAAGGAGCGGCGTCAATGCAATTGATTGAACATGCCGATTCGCCACGTTACATCCGCCTGCATGAGCGGGACAACGTCGTGATCGTCGTCAATGACCAGGGCGTACCGGCCGGGACCGAATTCCCGGACGGCCTGGTCACCGTGGACTTCGTGCCGCAGAGCCACAAGGTCACCCTGCAGGACATCCCTGAGGGTGGCGAGGTGATTCGCTACGGCCAGGTCATCGGCTACGCGCTGCAACCGATCCCCCGTGGCAGCTGGGTCAAGGAAGACCAGCTGCGCATGCCCACCGCGCCGCCGCTGGACAGCCTGCCGCTGTCCACCGACGTGCCGGCGGCCGATGCACCGCTCGAGGGCTATACCTTCGAAGGCTATCGCAACGCCGACGGTACCGTGGGCACGCGCAACATCCTGGGCATCACCACCACGGTGCAGTGCGTGACCGGGGTGCTGGACCACGCGGTCAAGCGCATCAAGGACGAGTTGCTGCCCAAGTACCCGAACGTCGACGACGTGGTGGCGCTGACCCACAGCTACGGCTGCGGCGTGGCAATCACCGCCACCGACGCGTACATCCCGATCCGCACCGTGCGTAACCTGGCGCGCAACCCGAACCTGGGGGGCGAGGCGTTGGTCATCAGCCTGGGCTGCGAGAAATTGCAGGCCGGGCAGGTGATGCACGACAACGACAGCTCGGTGGACCTCAGCGAGCCGTGGTTGTATCGCTTGCAGGACGCCAGCCACGGCTTCACGGAAATGATCGAGCAGATCATGGACCTGGCCGAAACCCGCCTGAAGAAGCTCGACCAGCGCCGTCGCGAAACCGTGCCGGCGTCGGAGTTGATCCTGGGCATGCAGTGCGGTGGCAGCGATGCGTTTTCCGGCATCACCGCCAACCCGGCCCTGGGCTATGCCTCGGACCTGTTGCTGCGCGCCGGGGCGACGGTGATGTTTTCCGAAGTCACCGAAGTGCGCGATGCGATCTACCTGCTGACCTCCCGGGCGCAAACCCGGGAAGTCGCCCAGGAACTGGTGCGGGAAATGGACTGGTACGACCGTTACCTGGCCAAGGGCGAGGCGGACCGCAGCGCCAACACCACGCCGGGCAACAAGAAGGGCGGGTTGTCGAACATTGTCGAAAAATCCCTGGGCTCGATCGTCAAGTCCGGCAGCAGCGCGATCAACGGCGTGCTCGGCCCGGGCGAGCGGTTCAAGCAAAAAGGCCTGATCTTCTGCGCCACACCGGCCAGTGACTTTGTCTGCGGTACGCTGCAACTGGCGGCGGGGATGAACCTGCACGTGTTCACCACCGGCCGTGGCACCCCGTACGGCCTGGCAATGGCGCCGGTGGTGAAGGTCTCGACCCGCACCGAGCTGGCCCAGCGCTGGCCGGACCTGATCGACATCGACGCCGGGCGCATCGCCACCGGTCGTGCCTCGATCGAGGAGCTGGGTTGGGAGCTGTTCCACTACTACCTGGACGTGGCCAGCGGCAAGAAAAAGACCTGGGCAGAACAGCACAAACTGTTCAACGACATCACCCTGTTCAACCCTGCGCCGATTACCTGAGCCGGCGTTCATCATGTAGGGGCGGGCTTGCCCGCGAAGACGGCAGTACATGCGACATGGTGTCGACTGAACTAACGCTTTCGCGAGCAAGCTCGCTCCCACAGGGTTTTGGTGGCGGACACAAACGCTGTGACCATCCACGATCGAGTGTGGGAGCGAGCTTGCTCGCGAAGGCGGTGGTTAAGCTTGCATCGATGTTGGATGTGCCGGCGTCTTCGCGAGCAAGCCCGCTCCCACAGGAATCTCCAGACGCCAGTGCCGCGAGTGGCTTATCATTAGCCACCTAACGACACCCCCCTCGAAAGGTCCCCGGCATGCTGGCAATTTTCCTCGAAACCCTGAACATCACCGCGCCGGTGTTTGCCATGCTGTTTCTGGGGGTGGTGCTCAAGCGCATCGACTGGATCAACGACAACTTCATCCACATCGCCTCGTCCCTGGTGTTCAACGTCACCATGCCGGCGCTGTTGTTCCTTGGCATCCTCCATGCCGACCTGCACGCCGCGTTGCAACCTGATCTGCTGATCTACTTTTCCGTCGCCACCCTGGTGAGTTTCGCCATGGCCTGGGGTTGGGCGATCTGGCGGTGCCCGCGGGAAGACCGCGGCATCTACACCCAGGGCGCGTTTCGCGGCAACAACGGGGTGATCGGCCTGGCGCTGGCAGCAAGCATGTATGGCGACTACGGGATTTCCCTGGGGGCGATTCTCGCCGCGCTGGTGATCCTGTTCTACAACACCCTATCGACCATCGTGCTGGCGGTCTACAGCCCGGTGATCAAGTCGGACCCGTGGAGTATCTGCAAAAGCGTGTTCAGCAACCCGCTGATCATCAGCGTGATCGTCGCCGCGCCGTTCGCCTATTGGCAGATCGGCCTGCCGAACTGGCTCGAGACATCAGGCAAATACCTGGCGCAGATGACCTTGCCCCTGGCGCTGATCTGCATCGGTGGCACGCTGTCGCTGGCAGCACTGCGCAAGAGCGGCAAGATGGCCATGAGTTCGAGCCTGGTGAAGATGGTTGGCCTGCCGCTGCTGACCACCCTGGGCGCCTGGGTCTGGGGCTTTCGCGGCGCGGAGCTGGGGATCCTGTTCCTCTACTTCGGCAGCCCCACCGCCGCCGCGAGCTTCGTCATGGCCCGTGCCGCCGATGGCAACCATGAACTGGCGGCGGCGATCATCGTCATCACCACCTTGATGGCGGCGATCACCACCAACATCGGGATTTTTGTGTTGCAGTGGGGTGGGTGGATCTAGGCTTGGGCTTCTGGTGTTCTCTGGAGCCTCTTCGCGGGCAAGCCCGCTCCCACAGTGATCGGGCTTCTTCAGAAGGAATGCGGTCGAATGTGGGAGCGGGCTTGCCCGCGAAGAGGCCGGTCCATTCACGGAAAATCCCGCGCTTTACTCCGGCTTCTGATACGCCTCGATCACTTCCTGCGCTGCCCGAAACGCATCGATCGCCGCCGGCACGCCGGCATACACCGCGCAATGCAGCAGTGCCTCGCGGATCTCTTCCACCGTGCAGCCATTGTTCAGCGCGCCGCGCACGTGGCCTTTCAATTCCTGTGGGCACTTGAGGGCGGTGAGGGCGGCGAGTGTGATCAGGCTGCGGGTTTTCAGCGGCAGGCCTTCGCGACGCCAGACGCTGCCCCAGGCGTGTTCGTTGACGAAGTCCTGCAACGGCTGGGTGAAGTCGGTGGCGTTGCCCAAGGCGCGGTCGACGAACGCGTCGCCCATGACCTGGCGACGCATGTCGAGGCCGGTCTTCGGAGTGTCGGTCATGGCAAATCCCTCTTGTGGTGTTGGCGGCGCCAGGCGCGCACGAAAGTGAACAGCAAGAACGCGAGCAAGGTGGGCAGCACATAGAACAGCATCAGCCGTTCCAGTCGGCCGGCCAGGGGCATGCCGGTGGTGAATGACACCACGTGCAGCCCATAGACCAGGTACAGGCCCAGCAGCAGCAGGCCTTCGGCGCGGGTGACCCGGTACCCGGAATAGAACACCGGCAGGCACAGCACCGCCACGCCCAGCATCACCGGCAGGTCGAAGTCCAGGGCGTTCGGCGAAACCGAAAGCGGCGTGGGCGCGACGAGGGCGGTCACCCCCAGCACCCCCAGCAGGTTGAACAGGTTGCTGCCGATCACGTTGCCCACCGCAATGTCGCGCTGGCCGCGCAGGGCCGCGATCAGCGAGGTGGCGAGTTCCGGCAGCGAGGTGCCGACGGCGACGATGGTCAGGCCGATGATGCGTTCCGACAAGCCCAGGTCCGTCGCCACCGTCACTGCCGCGCCCAGCAGCAGGTGCCCGGCGTAGATCAGCATCGCCAAGCCGAGCACGATCATCGTCAGGCTCCTGGGCCAGGACACCTGCGCCGCGTCGACGCTCGCCGCGTGGGGGCGCATGGAGTGCCGTGACTGGCGCAGCAGTAGGCCGAGGTACACCGCCAGGGCCGCCAGCAACAATGTCCCGTCCAGGCGGGTCAGTTCTTCGTTCAAGGCCAGCACGAACACCAGCAGGCTGGCGCCGATCATCAACGGGATGTCCAGGCGCACCAGTTGGCGCGAGACGCGCAACGGCATGATCAGCGCCGACAGCCCCAGGGTGACGAGGATGTTGAAGATGCTGCTGCCGATCACGCTGCCCACGGCGATGTCGGCGTTTTGCGCCAAGGTCGCTTGCAGGCTCACGGCCATCTGTGGCGCGCTGCTGCCCAGGGCAACAACGGTCAGGCCGATGATCAGCGGGCGCACCTGCAAGCGTGCCGCCACGCCGACGGCGGCGCGCACCAGCAACTCGGCGCCGACAATCAGCAACAGCAGGCCGCCGAACAGTTCGATCAGGCTGAGCAGCGATAAAGCGGCGAGTAGGGAAATGGCCGGGCTCCGTCTATCAGTCGTCGAGGGCTTGCACGCGTACCCGCGCGGTGCCGGTGCGTAACATGCCCAGTTGCTCGGCTGCTTCGCGAGACACGTCGATCAAGCGCCCCCGAGTATACGGGCCACGGTCGTTGATGCGGACCACGACGCTGTCATTGTTGCCCAGGTTGGTGATTTTCACCCGTGTGCCGAACGGCAACTGGCGATGGGCGGCGGTCAGGCCGTGCTGGTCGAAACGCTCGCCGCTGGCGGTGCGTTTGCCGTGGTGCCTGGCACCGTAATAAGAAGCGACGCCAGTCTGGTCGTAGCCGTGTGGATCAACTGTCCCGCTCTGGCTGGCGCAACCGGCCAGCAGGGACAGCAGGGCGCAGGCGCCGAGGAGACGCTTCATCGAAAGGTTTTCCACATCAGTGTGGTTGTAAATTTATTGTGGCGAGGGAGCTTGCTCCCGCTGGGCTGCGCAGCAGCCCCCCGACTCTGGCAACAGAAAGCCGGGGGGCGCTGCGCGCCCCAGCGGGAGCAAGCTCCCTCGCCACAGGGGAATGAGCCAGACTTGCGGACTGGCTCCATCGCACTCAGCCCTCGAGCTTGCTTTTGAGCAATTCGTTGACCTGTTGCGGGTTGGCCTTGCCCTTGGAGGCTTTCATGGCCTGGCCGACGAAGAAGCCGAACATCTTGCCGCGCTTGGCTTCGTCTGCCGCGCGGTACTGTTCGACCTGCTCGGCGTTGGCTGCGAGCATTTCATCGAGCACGGCGCTGATCGCCCCGGTGTCGGTGACCTGTTTCAAGCCGCGCTTGTCGATGATCTCGTCGGCGCTGCCCTCACCATTGGCCATGGCCTCGAACACCATCTTGGCGATCTTGCCGGAAATGGTGTTGTCCTTGATCCGCAACAGCATGCCGCCCAGTTGCTCGGCCGACACCGGCGACTCGTCGATCTCCAGGCCCTGCTTGTTCAGCAGGCTGCCCAGCTCGACCATCACCCAGTTGGCCGCCAGTTTGGCGTCGCCGCCGATACTCACGACTTTCTCGAAGTAGTCGGCCTGTTCGCGGCTGGTGGCCAGGACGTTGGCGTCGTAGCTCGACAGCCCGAACTGCGCCTGGAAACGCTCGCGTTTTTGCGGTGGCAGTTCCGGCAGGGTGGCGCGCACGTCATTGAGGAAGGTGTCCTCGATGACCACCGGCAGCAGGTCCGGGTCGGGGAAGTAACGGTAGTCGTTGGCTTCTTCCTTGCTGCGCATCGGACGGGTTTCGTCCTTGTTCGGGTCGTACAGGCGGGTCTGCTGGATGACCTTGCCGCCGTCCTCGATCAGTTCGATCTGGCGCTGGATCTCGCTGTTGATCGCCTTCTCGATGAAGCGGAACGAGTTGACGTTCTTGATCTCGCAGCGGGTGCCGAACTCGGCCTGGCCCTTGGGACGGATCGACACGTTGCAGTCGCAGCGCAGCGAACCTTCGGCCATGTTGCCGTCGCAGATGCCCAGGTAACGTACCAGCGCGTGGATCGCCTTGACGTAGGCCACGGCTTCCTTGGCGCTGCGCATGTCCGGTTCGGAAACGATCTCCAGAAGCGGCGTGCCGGCGCGGTTCAGGTCGATGCCGGTGGCGCCGTTGAATTCTTCGTGCAGGCTCTTGCCGGCGTCTTCTTCCAGGTGCGCCCGGGTGATGCCGACGCGCTTGACCGTGCCGTCTTCCAGGGCGATGTCCAGGTGGCCCTTGCCCACGATCGGCAGTTCCATCTGGCTGATCTGGTAGCCCTTGGGCAGGTCCGGATAGAAGTAGTTCTTGCGGGCGAACACGTTGTGCTGGCCGATCTCGGCGTCAATCGCCAGGCCGAACATTACCGCCATGCGCACCGCTTCGGCGTTGAGCACCGGCAGCACGCCGGGCATGCCCAGGTCCACCAGGCTGGCCTGGGTGTTGGGCTCGGAACCGAAAGTGGTAGCGCTGCCGGAAAAGATTTTCGACCGGGTGGTGAGCTGGGTATGAATCTCCAGCCCGATCACGACTTCCCATTGCATGTGTTTCTCCTCAGAAGTCTTATCAGGGGATTTTGAAACGTCGCGAGCGAAGGTAAGGCAAGGCGAAAACTGGTGAGAAAGCGGAGTTGACAGTAGTCAATGAGCATTTCGAACCAGTTTTCAACGCAGCATTACCGAGCGCAGCAGTTTCAAAACCCCTGAGGGGTGCGGGTGTGCCAGTCAGTGTGTAACTGATACTGGTGGGCAACGTTCAACAGGCGGCCTTCCTGGAAATACGGCGCGAGCAACTGTACGCCCACCGGCAGGCCATCGACGAAGCCGGCCGGCATGGACAGGCCCGGCAAACCGGCGAGGTTGGCGGTGATGGTGTAGACGTCTTCCAGGTAGGCGGCCACCGGGTCGCTGTCTTTGGCGCCGAGTTTCCAGGCCGGGTTCGGCGTGGTTGGGCCGAGGATGACGTCGACCTCGTTGAAGGCGGCCATGAAGTCGTTCTTCACCAGCCGACGGATCTTCTGCGCCTTGAGGTAGTAGGCATCGTAGTAGCCGGCAGACAGGGCGTAGGCCCCGACCATGATCCGACGCTGCACCTCGACACCGAAGCCTTCGCCCCGGGAGCGCTTGTACAGGTCCATCAGGTTTTCCGGGTTCTCGCAGCGATGGCCGAAGCGCACGCCGTCGAAACGCGACAGGTTCGACGAGGCTTCCGCTGGCGCGATCACGTAGTAGGCAGGAATCGCATGCTGCATGTTCGGCAGGCTGATCTGCTTGACGACCGCGCCGAGTTTTTCCAGCGTCTTGACGCTGTCGTGGACCCGCTCGGCAATGCGTGGGTCGAGGCCGGCGCTGAAGTACTCCTTCGGCACGCCGATGCGCAGGCCTTGCAGGGAGCCGTTGAGGTTGGCGCTGTAGTCCGGCACCGGTTCATCGATGCTGGTGGAGTCGTTCGGGTCGAAGCCGGCCATGCCTTGCAGCAGGATCGCGCAGTCTTCGGCGGTGCGGGCCAGCGGGCCACCCTGGTCGAGGCTCGACGCGTAGGCAATCATGCCCCAGCGCGACACCCGGCCATAGGTCGGCTTCAGGCCGGTGAGGTTGGTGAAGGCCGCGGGCTGGCGAATCGAACCACCGGTGTCGGTGGCCGTGGCGGCCGGCAGCAGGCGCGCGGCCACGGCGGCAGCGGAGCCGCCGGACGAACCGCCCGGCACGTGTGCCAGGTTCCACGGGTTTTTCACCGCGCCGTAGTAGCTCGACTCGTTGGCCGAGCCCATGGCGAACTCGTCCATGTTGGTCTTGCCCAGGGTCACGGCGCCGGCGGCGGCCAGCTTGGCGACCACGGTGGCATCGTACGGGGCCTTGAAGTTGTCGAGCATCTTCGAGCCGCAACTGGTGCGGATGCCTTGGGTGCAGAACA
Source organism: Pseudomonas sp. Cab53 (assembly GCF_018325965.1). NCBI lineage: Bacteria > Pseudomonadati > Pseudomonadota > Gammaproteobacteria > Pseudomonadales > Pseudomonadaceae > Pseudomonas > Pseudomonas sp. Cab53. The sequence continues at coordinate 992,939 of NZ_AP021902.1, forward strand.
GGTCCTTGTGGGCGATCGGTGCGCCCAGCAGCGCGCCGCTCTCGCCTTTGGCGCGCCGGGCGTCGGCGGCGGCGGCCTGGTTCAGGGCCAGTTCTTCGGTGAGGCTGATGAAACTGTTGAGCTGCGGGTCGAGTTGGGCGATGCGCGCCAGCAGGACTTTGGTCAGCTCTTCGGAGGAAAACTGCTTGTCGGCGAGTCCGCGGGCGATCTCGGCCAGGGTCATGTGATGCATGAGAGGCTCTTTCCCTTTAGTCGATGACTTTCGGAACCAGGTACAGGCCGTTTTCGACCGCTGGTGCGATGGACTGGTAGGCCTCGCGATGATCGGATTCGGTCACGACGTCGGCGCGCAGGCGCTGGCTGGCTTCCAGTGGGTGGGCCAGCGGCTCGATACCGTCGGTATTGACCGCCTGCATCTCGTCGACCAACCCCAGAATGCTGTTCAGGGCAGAAGTGATGTGTGGAAGATCGGCTTCATTGAGGCCCAGGCAGGCCAGATGAGCGATTTTTTCCACGTCGGAGCGTTCAAGCGCCATGGGATTCTCCAGTGGAAAACAGAACGGACGCAGTCGGTCCGTGTGTTAGATTGTCGGAACACTACCGCATTTCTACGGTCCAGTGCCCTGTATCACAACAGGGCATTGGCCGCGATTGTAGGGTTTGGTGCACAGAAAAGCGGCCAATTTAACATATTGGCGCCTTGCCCAAAATCCCTGTCGTTGTTAGAGTTTGCCGCACTTTTTTACCCACGCGTTGCCTAGGGTCCCTTTCCCATGTTCAAGAAACTGCGTGGCATGTTTTCCAGCGATCTTTCCATTGACCTGGGCACTGCCAACACCCTTATTTACGTGCGCGAGCGCGGTATCGTCCTGAATGAACCCTCGGTCGTGGCCATCCGTACCCACGGCAACCAGAAAAGTGTCGTGGCTGTCGGTACGGAAGCCAAGCGCATGCTGGGCCGTACACCGGGCAACATAGCTGCCATTCGCCCGATGAAGGACGGCGTGATCGCCGACTTCAGCGTCTGCGAAAAGATGCTGCAATATTTCATCAACAAAGTTCACGAAAACAGTTTCCTGCAGCCCAGCCCTCGCGTGCTGATCTGCGTGCCGTGCAAGTCCACCCAGGTGGAGCGTCGGGCCATCCGTGAATCGGCCCTGGGTGCCGGTGCCCGCGAAGTGTTCCTGATCGAAGAGCCGATGGCCGCTGCCATCGGTGCCGGCCTGCCGGTGGAAGAAGCCCGCGGTTCGATGGTCGTCGACATCGGTGGCGGTACCACCGAGATCGCGCTGATCTCCCTCAATGGCGTGGTCTACGCCGAGTCCGTGCGTGTGGGCGGCGACCGTTTCGACGAAGCGATCATCACCTACGTACGTCGCAACTACGGCAGCCTGATCGGCGAATCCACCGCTGAGCGCATCAAGCAGGAAATCGGTACGGCCTACCCGGGCGGCGAAGTGCGTGAAGTCGACGTTCGCGGCCGTAACCTGGCCGAAGGCGTGCCACGTGCCTTCACCTTGAATTCCAACGAAGTCCTGGAAGCGCTGCAAGAGTCCCTGGCGACGATCGTCCAGGCGGTGAAAAGCGCCCTGGAGCAGTCGCCGCCGGAGTTGGCATCGGACATCGCCGAGCGCGGCCTGGTGCTGACCGGTGGTGGCGCGCTGTTGCGTGACCTCGACAAACTGCTGGCCCAGGAAACCGGCTTGCCGGTAATCGTTGCCGAAGACCCGCTGACCTGCGTGGCTCGCGGCGGTGGCCGTGCTTTGGAAATGATGGACAAGCACACCATGGACCTGCTCTCCAGCGAATAAGCCTGGCGGTGGTGCATGTTGTTCGCGCCCGGGCAGCACTTTGCAGTGCTGCCCGTTGGCGTTTATCTTCTGCCATTCGTATCCAGGCCGGTCTGATGCCGTATGAATAAAGAAAACATTTGCCTGGGAGGAGCGGCCTATTAAACCGCTTTTCGCCAAAGGCCCCTCATTGGGCGTACGCCTGCTGGTGCTGGCCGTGCTGTCGGTCGCGCTGATGGTGGTCGATGCCCGCTTCACGCTGCTCAAGCCTGTGCGCAGCCAGATGTCGCTGGTGTTGATGGAGTCCTACTGGATCACCGACCTGCCACAGCGCTTGTGGCAGGGTGTGGCCAGCCAGTTTGGCAGCCGCACCGAACTGGTCGCCGAAAACGAAAAACTCAAGACCGAGAACCTGCTGTTGCAGGGGCGCATGCAGAAGCTTGCGGCCCTCACCGAGCAGAACGTGCGGCTGCGCGAGTTGCTCAACTCCTCTGCGCTGGTGAACGAGAAGGTCGAAGTGGCCGAGCTGATCGGCATGGACCCCAACCCCTTTACCCACCGTATCCTCATCAACAAGGGCGAACGCGACGGTGTGTTCCTCGGCCAGCCGGTGCTCGACGCCCGCGGCCTGATGGGCCAGGTGGTGGAACTGATGCCTTATACGGCCCGGGTGCTGTTGCTCACTGACACCACCCACAGCATTCCGGTACAGGTCAACCGCAACGGTCTGCGCGCGATTGCCAGTGGCACCGGCAACCCGGAACGCTTGGAACTGCGGCACGTGGCTGATACCGCCGACATCAAGGAAGGCGACCTGCTGGTCAGCTCCGGTCTCGGCCAGCGTTTCCCAGCCGGTTATCCGGTGGCGACCGTCAAGGAAGTCATCCACGATTCCGGCCAGCCGTTCGCCATCGTCCGCGCGGTGCCGACTGCCGCGCTGAACCGCAGCCGCTACCTGCTGCTGGTGTTCAGCGACAATCGCACCCCGGAAGAGCGCGCCAACGATGCCGCGGTGGCCCAGGAAGCCCAGGACCGGCAGGGCGGGGACTCGGCCACGCCAGGCACCCAGGCGCCGGCGGCTGTCCCGGCTACCGTGCCCAAGCCAGCGACCGCCCCGACCACCCCGGCGGCCCCTGCGCCGGCCACGACGCCGGTGACCCCAGCGGCCCCGGCCACGGCGCCTGCCGCTAACGGCAGCCGTTCGACCAGCCATGCGCCGGCGACGCAGCACGCCCGGCCCGCGCCCAAGCCTGCCACCTCCACGCCGGCCACTGCGCCCGCCACCAGGGGAGCACGAGAAGAATGAGCAGTAAATCCGGTAACGGCTGGATGGTCTGGCTGACCTTTGCCATCGGCCTGTTGCTCAGCGTTTCGCCACTGCCGCAGTTCATGGAAATCCTGCGACCGCTGTGGCTGGCCCTGCTACTGGCCTTCTGGGCGCTGGCCTTGCCGCACAAGGTCGGCATGGTCACTGCCTGGTGCCTGGGCCTGGCCGAAGATGTGCTTTACGGCACCCTGCTGGGGCAGAACGCGTTGATCCTGACCTTGATCACCTTTCTGGTCCTGTCCCTGCAACAGCGCCTGCGGATGTTTCCCATGTGGCAGCAGTGCCTGGTGATCCTGGTGATCTTCGGCCTGGCGCAGTTGGTCCAGCTATGGCTCAGCGCCTTGACCGGCAATCGTCAGCCGACCCTGGCGCTGGTGTTGCCAGCCCTGGTCAGCGCGCTGCTCTGGCCGTGGGTCAGCTTCGGTTTGCGTGGCCTGCGCCTGCGTTTCAAGATCAACTGATTCGGTCAGATATCTACACTTTTTCTGATGAGTTACATCCCTGTCGCGAGGGAGCAAGCGCCCTCGCCACAAAAAGCTGTTTGTGTTCGGATGGCCGTGCTTTGAGAGGGAGATGTCTTGATGAAACCGCTTTACCTCGCCTCAGGCTCGCCACGTCGGCGTGAATTGCTCACACAGATCGGCGTGCCCTTTACCGCCATCAGCGCGGACATCGATGAAACGCCCCTGGATCACGAAACCCCGGCCGCCTATGTCGAGCGCCTGGCGCGCGGCAAGGCCGAAGCCGGACGGCGCAGCGGCGCGGACGGCTGCGTGTTGGGCGCCGACACGGCGGTGGTGCTGGACGGACAGATTCTCGGCAAGCCGCGGGATCAAGCCGATGCCCAGGCGATGCTCATGAGCCTGTCCGGACGCGATCATGAAGTGCTGACCGCCATTGCCGTGCTCGACGACCAGCGATGCGAGTCCCGGGTGGTCCGCAGTCGGGTGCGGTTTCGTCCCATCACAGAACCGGAAGCGGCGGCCTACTGGGCCAGCGGTGAGCCCCGGGACAAGGCGGGCGGCTACGGCATCCAGGGCTTGGGGGCGGTGTTCGTCGCCGGGCTGGAGGGCAGCTATTCTGCGGTGGTTGGCTTGCCGCTGTGCGAAACCGCGCAACTGCTGGGTGATTTCGGCATACCCTGTTGGCAAACCCTGGAGCGCCCCTTGGGCGTCGTCTGACTTGATGCGGCCATAAACGTGAACATGCCTGAACGAGACCCTGCCATGAGTGAAGAGATCCTGATCAACATCACGCCGATGGAATCGCGCGTGGCGGTGGTTGAAAACGGTGTGTTGCAAGAGGTTCACGTCGAACGCACGCAAAAGCGCGGCATCGTTGGCAATATCTACAAAGGCAAGGTGGTAAGGGTGTTGCCGGGCATGCAGGCGGCATTCGTCGACATCGGCCTGGACCGCGCGGCATTCATCCACGCATCGGAAATTTCCATGCGCGAGGGGCCGGCCGTGGAGACCATCAGCGCATTGGTCCACGAAGGCCAGAGCCTGGTGGTGCAGGTCACCAAGGACCCCATCGGTTCCAAGGGCGCACGCCTGACCACGCAGTTGTCGATTCCGTCGCGCTACCTGGTGTACATGCCACGCACGGCCCACGTCGGCATTTCCCTGAAGATCGAAGACGAAGCCGAGCGCGAACGCCTCAAGCAGGTGGTCAGCGACTGCGTGGAAAAGGAAGGCATCAAGGAGGCCGGTGGCTTCATCCTGCGCACCGCCGCCGAGGGGGCCGGTGCCGATGAGATCCTCATGGACATCCGCTACCTGCGCAGGCTCTGGGACCAGATCGCCGCGCAGATCAAGACCATCGCCACCCCCAGCGTGATCTACGAGGATTTGGGCCTGGCGCTGCGTACCCTGCGCGACCTGGTCAGCCCGAAGATCGAGAAAATCCGCATCGACTCCCGGGAAACCTTCCAGAAAACCACGCAGTTCGTCGCCGAGCTGATGCCGGAAATTGCCGACCGCCTCGAACATTACCCCGGCGAGCGGCCAATCTTCGACCTGTACGGCGTCGAGGATGAAATCCAGAAGGCCCTGGAGCGCAAGGTCCCGCTCAAGTCCGGCGGTTACCTGGTGGTGGACCCGGCCGAGGCCATGAGCACCATCGACGTCAACACCGGAGCGTTCGTCGGCCATCGCAATCTCGAAGAGACCATCTTCAAGACCAACCTGGAGGCCGCCACCGCCATCGCCCGACAACTGCGCCTGCGCAACCTGGGCGGGATCATCATCATCGACTTCATCGACATGGAAGATGAAGAGCATCAGCGCCAGGTGCTGCGGACCCTGGAAAAACAACTTGAGCGCGATCACGCCAAGACCAACATCATCGGCATCACCGAGTTGGGCCTGGTGCAGATGACGCGCAAGCGCACCCGTGAAAGCCTTGAGCAGGTGCTGTGCGAGCCGTGCAGCAGTTGCCAGGGCCGGGGCAAGCTGAAGACCCCGGAAACCGTGTGTTACGAAATCTTCCGGGAAATCCTCCGGGAGGCGCGCGCCTACCAGGCCACCGGCTATAGAGTGTTGGCGAACCAGAAAGTGGTGGATCGCCTGCTCGATGAAGAATCGGGCAATGTCGCCGAGTTGGAGGCTTTTATCGGACGCACGATACGTTTTCAGGTCGAAACCATGTATTCCCAGGAACAATACGACGTGGTGCTGCTCTGAAGGGCTCGGGAAGCGGAGAGTCCGCCGTTTTGATCATTTTTTGCCGGGGAGGCCACTGACATGGAGCGTCTGATACGCTTTTTGGCTGCGCTGACCCGCTGGGGGCTGGGCCTGTGTGCATTGCTGCTGGTGCTGGTGGCGTTGTACGTCAGCCTGGGGCGCGAGCTGGTGCCGCTGGTGGCCGAGTACCGTGCCGAGGTCGAGGACCGGGCCGGCCAGGCCCTGGGCCTGCCCGTGCACATCGGCAGCCTCGACGGTAGCTGGAGCGCACTGGCGCCGATCCTGGCCGCGCGCGATGTGGTGGTCGGCGAGGGGCCCAATGCCCTGCACCTGGATCAAGTGCGTGCGGTGCCAGACCTGTGGGCGAGCCTGATGGCGCGCCAGGTGCGTCTTGCTCACCTGGAGCTCAGCGGCCTGAAGATCAGCCTCAAGGAAGGCGCCGACGGCAAATGGGCCCTGGAAGGCCTGCCGGTGCAGGACGACCAGCCTCTCGACCCGCAGCAATTGCTGGAGCGCATGCAGGTGGTGGCCAAGCTGTCGCTGCTCGACAGCCAGGTCACCCTGCAACCCCTCGAACAATCCCCCCTGACCTTGACCTACGTCGGCCTGAGCCTGCGCACGGGCGCGACGCGCCAGCGGCTCGACGCACGCCTGACCCTGCCCGACGGCCAACCCGTGGCAATCAACCTGCGCACCCGGATCCGCGCCAGCGATTGGAAGAATGGCGCGGCCGACGCCTACCTGAGCCTGCCGCAGAGTGACTGGTCCAAGTGGTTGCCCAAGCGCCTGACCGGGCAATGGAATGTCGCCCGGCTCCAGGCCGGCGGCGAATTCTGGCTCAGTTGGGGCGCCGGCACCGTGCAGAGCGCGGCCATGCGCCTGAACGCGCCGCAACTGCAGGGCGGCTATGCCGAGCGCAAGCCGGTGCAGATCCACAACCTGGCCCTCAACGGGTATTTCCAGCGCGGCGACCAAGGGTTCACCGCGACGTTCGATTCCCTGGCGATGAACCTGGGCGAGACCCGTTGGGAGTCGCGCCTGCAATTGCAGCAGAGCAACGCCACCGGACAGGCTGAAGAGCGCTGGCATGTGCAGGCCGATCGCCTCGACCTGACCCCGCTGACCCCGTTGCTCAATGCCCTGGCGCCATTGCCCGAAGGCGTCGCCACGGTCATCGACCGGCTCAAGGTGACCGGCAGCCTGCGTAACGTGCTGCTGGACTACCGGCCGCAGAACACCGGCGACCAGAAGATCAGCTTTGCCACCAACCTCGACACCGTCGGCTTTGATGCCTACCACGGTGCTCCGGCCGCGCGAAACGTCTCGGGCAGCCTCAGCGGCGACCTGGGCGGCGGCGAGCTGCGCATGGACAGCAAGGATTTTTCCCTGCACCTGGACCCGATCTTCGCCAAGCCCTGGCAATACCTGCAAGCCAATGCCCGGTTGACCTGGAAGCTGGACAAGCAAGGCTTCACCCTGATCGCGCCGTACCTGAAGGTACTGGGCGAGGAGGGCCGGATTGCCGGCGATTTCCTGATCCGCCTGCACTTCGACCACAGCCAGGAAGACTACATGGACCTGCGGGTCGGCCTGGTGGACGGTGACGGCCGCTACACCGGCAAGTACTTGCCTGCCGTCCTCAGCCCGGCACTGGATGAATGGCTGCGTACCGCCATCGTCAAGGGCGCGGTGGACCAGGGGTTCTTCCAGTACCAAGGCTCGCTGAACCACGGTGCCGAGGACGCGGCGCGCAGCATCAGCCTGTTCTTCAAGGTGCATGATGCCGAGCTGGCATTCCAGCCGGGCTGGCCGTCGGTCAGCAAGGTCAGCGGTGATGTCTTCGTCGAGGACAGCGGCGTACGCGTCTATGCCAGCCAGGGGCAATTGCTCGACACCCAGGTCAAGGATGTCTCGGTGAACATTCCCCACGTTCCCAGTGGGCAGAGCTCCCACCTGTTGCTGGACGGCGGGTTCACTGGCGGGTTGGGGGACGGACTGAAGATTCTCCAGACGGCGCCAATCGGCACGGCCGAGACGTTCGCCGGGTGGGAAGGCGAGGGCGATCTGCAAGGCAGCGTGAAACTCGACATCCCGCTGGTCAAGGGCGAACAGCCGAAGATCCTGGTGGACTTCGCCACCGACAAGGCCCGGCTCAAGCTCAGCGAGCCGGCGCTGGAGCTGACCCAGCTCAAGGGTGATTTCCGCTTCGACAGCAACAAGGGCCTGAGTGGCAAGGGCATCAGTGCCCGGGCGTTCGACCGGCCCGTGACGGCACAGATCTTTGCCGAGGGCCGTGCCGGCGAACTCAATACCCGGGTCACGGCGTCTGGCCAGGTGGAGGTCAAGAAGCTTGCCAGTTGGCTGGATGTCACCCAACCGTTGCCGGTATCCGGCGTGGTGCCTTACCAGTTGCAGGTGGTCCTCGACGGCGCCGACAGCCAGTTGTCGGTCAATTCCAACCTCAAGGGCGTGGCGGTGGACCTGCCGGCACCTTTCGGCATGGCGGCCGATGTCGGGCGCGATACGTCGTTTCGCATGACCCTGCAAGGGCCGGAGCGGCGTTATTGGGCAACCTATGGCGACCTGGCCCGTTTCGCTTACGCCGCGCCAAGCGGGAAACTGGCCGACGGTCGCGGTGAATTGCTGCTGGGCACGGGCGACGCGGTGTTGCCGGGCGCCAAGGGCCTGCGCCTGCGCGGGACGCTGTCGGAGCTGGATGTCAGTCCCTGGCAGGAGCTGGTGACCCGATACGCTGGACAAGACCCGGGCGGCAGCGCCAAGCAACTGCTCAACAGCGTCGACCTGAACGTCGGCAAGCTGACGGCGATGGGCACCACCCTGGACCAGGCCTCGGTGCAACTCGACCGCAAGCCGGACGCCTGGGGCTTGCGCCTCGCCAGCCAACAGGCCAAGGGCAATGTCACGCTCCCGGATGCCAAGGGGGCGCCGATTGGCATCGCGATGGATTATGTTCGCTTGCCGCCGGTGGACCCGACGGTCCAGGCGGATGAGAACGCCCCGGATCCGCTGGCCTCGGTCGATCCGACCAAGGTCCCGGCCATGGATATCGCCATCGACCAGCTGTTCCAGGGCCCTGACCTCATCGGCGCCTGGTCGCTGAAAGTGCGCCCGACCGCCAAGGGCATTTCCCTGAACAACCTGGACATGGGCCTGCGGGGCATGGTCTTGAATGGCAGCGGCGGCTGGGAAGGCGTGCCCGGTGCCACCAACAGTTGGTACAAGGGGCGCATCAGCGGCAAGAACCTGGCCGATGTGCTCAAGGGTTGGGGCTTTGCGCCGAGCGTGACCAGCCAGGAGTTCCACCTGGATGTGGATGGCCGCTGGCCCGGTTCGCCGGCGTGGGTCGCCACCAAGCGCTTTTCCGGTAGCCTCGATGCGTCACTGAGCAAAGGGCAGTTCGTCGAAGTCGAAGGCAGTGCCCAGGCGTTGCGGGTTTTTGGCCTGTTGAACTTCAACTCCATCGGTCGACGCCTGCGCCTGGACTTCTCCGACCTGTTCGGCAAGGGCCTGAGCTACGATCGGGTCAAGGGCCTGCTGGTGGCGAGCGATGGCGTCTACGTGACCCGCGAGCCGATTACCCTGACAGGACCGTCAAGCAACCTGGAGCTCAACGGCACGTTGGACATGGTGGCTGACCGGGTCGATGCCAAGCTGCTGGTGACCCTGCCGGTGACCAACAACCTGCCGATCGCCGCGCTGATCGTGGGCGCACCGGCGGTGGGTGGGGCGCTGTTCCTGATCGACAAGTTGATCGGTGACCGCGTGGCCCGTTTCGCCAGCGTAAGATACGACGTCAAGGGGCCGTGGAAAGAGCCGAAGATCACGTTCGACAAGCCGTTCTGACAGACGATGCGATAACCCCTGTGGGAGCGGGCTCGCTCGCGAAAGCGCCGGCACAATCAACATTGATGTGACAGGCACACCGCTTTCGCGAGCAAGCCCGCTCCCACAGGGGGAAGGATGCAGACAATGAGGAAAGCACCATGCCAATCGCCGTGATTCAAATGGTCAGCCAGAGCGACGTGCTCGCCAATCTGGCGCGGGCCCATGTGCTGTTGGAGCAGGCAGCTGCCAGTGGCGCAAGGCTGGCGGTGCTGCCCGAGAATTTCGCGGCCATGGGGCGGCGGGACGTGGCCGACATCGGCCGTGCCGAGGCCATTGGTCAGGGGCCGATCCTGCCCTGGTTGAAACAGGTCGCCCGCGACCTCAGGTTATGGATTGTCGCAGGCACGTTGCCGTTGCCGCCGGCGGGCCGGCCCGAGGCCAAGGCCCACGCCTGTTCGTTGCTGGTCGACGATCAGGGTGAGATCGTGGCGCGCTATGACAAGCTGCACCTGTTCGATGTGGACGTGGCGGACAATCGCGGTCGCTACCGTGAGTCTGACGACTATGCTTATGGCGGCCAGGTGGTGGTCGCCGATACCCCGGTGGGCCGGGTGGGATTGACGGTCTGCTACGACTTGCGCTTCCCGGAGCTTTACAGCGAGCTGCGGGCGGCCGGGGCCGAGCTGATCACGGCGCCCTCGGCGTTTACCGCGGTGACGGGCGAGGCCCATTGGGAGGTGCTGATTCGCGCCCGGGCCATCGAGACCCAGTGCTATGTGCTGGCGGCCGCCCAGGGCGGCGTGCACCCTGGGCCCCGGGAAACCTTTGGCCATGCCGCGATTGTCGACCCGTGGGGGCGCGTGCTGGCGCAACAGGATCAAGGCGAGGCCGTGCTGGTGGCCGAGCGCGACAGCAGCGAACAGGCGTCCATCCGGGCGCGCATGCCGGTGGCCAGCCATCGGCGCTTTTTCTCGCAGGGCGCTCGACAGCGGCCTGTCCAAGACGACGAATTCAAGGCGTAGAACATATGAGCGGGTTGTTGTCCTCAGTCAGTGAACACCTTCTAGCCCCCGGTGGCGTGACCCTCGAAAGCCTGCAAGGCGTGCTGGGCGATCTGGCCGGCCCGGGCATCGATGCGGCCGACCTGTATTTCCAGGGCCAGATTTCCGAGTCCTGGTCGCTGGAAGACGGCATCGTCAAGGAAGGCAGCTTCAACCTTGACCAGGGCGTGGGCGTGCGTGCCCAGTCCGGGGAAAAGACCGGTTTTGCCTACAGCAATGCCATCACCCTCGAGGCCTTGGGCGCTGCGGCCCGTGCCGCCCGGTCGATTTCCCGGGCAGGGCAGAACGGCACGGTCCAGGCCTTCAGCAGCCAGGACGTGGCGCAGCTGTACGCACCGGACAACCCGCTGGAAGTCATGACGCGCGCCGAAAAGGTCGAGTTGCTCAAGCGCATCGACGTTGCCACCCGCGCCCTCGATCCACGCATCCAACAGGTGTCGGTGAGCATGGCCGGGGTTTGGGAGCGGATCCTGGTGGCCTCCACCGACGGCGGCCTGGCGGCGGACGTGCGGCCGCTGGTGCGTTTCAACGTCAGCGTGATCGTCGAGCAGAACGGCCGCCGCGAGCGGGGCGGCCATGGCGGTGGCGGGCGCACCGACTATCGTTACTTCCTCAACGAGGACCGCGCCATGGGCTATGCCCGCGAGGCGCTGCGCCAGGCACTGGTCAACCTGGAGGCCATTGCGGCCCCGGCGGGAACCCTGCCGGTGGTGCTGGGCTCCGGTTGGTCCGGCGTGCTGCTGCACGAAGCGGTGGGCCACGGCCTGGAAGGCGACTTCAACCGCAAAGGCAGTTCGGCCTACAGCGGTCGCATGGGCGAAAAGGTCGCCTCGACACTCTGCACCATTGTCGATGACGGCACCCTTGCCGGACGTCGCGGGTCCCTGAGCGTCGACGACGAAGGCACCCCGACCGAGTGCACCACGCTGATCGAAAACGGCGTGCTCAAGGGGTACATGCAAGACAAGCTCAATGCCCGCCTGATGGGCGTCGCCCGTACCGGCAACGGTCGCCGCGAGTCCTACGCGCACCTGCCGATGCCGCGCATGACCAACACCTACATGCTGGGCGGCCAGAGCGATCCGGCGGAAATCATCGCTTCGGTGAAAAAAGGCATCTACTGCGCCAACCTCGGCGGTGGCCAGGTGGACATCACCAGCGGCAAGTTCGTGTTCTCCACCAGCGAGGCGTACCTGATCGAAGACGGCAAGATCACCGCGCCGGTCAAGGGCGCGACCCTGATCGGCAACGGGCCGGAGGCGATGAGCAAGGTGTCGATGGTCGGTAACGACCTGTCGCTGGACAGCGGCGTGGGGACGTGCGGCAAGGATGGGCAATCGGTGCCGGTGGGCGTTGGCCAGCCGACGCTGAAGATCGATGCGATCACCGTGGGTGGCACCGGTGCGTGAAATGCGCCAAGGCTCGTGTAACTCATTGTGGCGAGGGAGCTTGCTCCCGTTGGGCTACGCAGTAGCCCCAATGCGGTCGCTACGCCCGAGGCGTCGTACCGACCGAGCGGGAGCAAGCTCCCTCGCCACAACAAAGGCAACTCCCAAAGGGGAGTGGGCGTGAGCGATCAGCGCAAACCGCGTTGGGTCTCGTCCAGCTCACGGATGTACTTGAAGATTTTACGGCTCGAGGCCGGCGGCTTGTTCTGCGCCACCTCGTGCTGGGCCTGACGGATCAGGGAGCGCAGTTGCTGGCGATCGGCCTCCGGGTAGTCGATGACGAATTTTTCCAGGGTGCCGTCGTCGCCTGCGATCAAGCGATCGCGCCAGCGCTCCAGGTTGTGGAAACGTTCGTTGTATTGCCGGGTGGAAGCATCGAGTTGATCGAGCAGCACCAGGATGGCGTCAGTGTCCTGGTCGCGCATCAGTTTGCCGATGAATTGCAGGTGCCGTTTACGCGCGATGTTCGCGGTGTGCTTGGGCGCATCGGCCAGGGCCCGGCGCAAGGCGTCGGTCAGGGGCAGTTTGGCCAGCAAGTCAGGCTTGAGTGTTGTCAGGCGCTCGCCGAGGTCAACCAGAGCATGCAGCTCGCGTTTGACCTGGGATTTGCTTTTTTCGCCCCCGTAGAGGGCGTCGTCGTAAGAATCAACCATGGTGGCAGTCCGCAAAGAAACGCCGCCATGATAACCAGTCGGGGCCGCTTGTCCGGCCCGGTCGCTCGAAGGCCTAACCGAAAGCCGAATTTGATGGAGAAAACCAATGAGTGCAGTTCAGAGCGTCGGCCCGCAAGCATTGCCGGCACTGCAGGAGCAGGTCGAGCAGATCCTCGCCGAGGCCAAGCGCCAGGGTGCCAGCGCGTGTGAAGTGGCGGTGTCGCTGGAGCAGGGCTTGTCGACGTCGGTACGCCAGCGCGAGGTAGAAACCGTCGAGTTCAATCGCGACCAGGGTTTTGGCATCACGTTGTACGTCGGCCAGCGCAAGGGTTCGGCCAGCACCTCGGCCAGCGGCCCGGACGCCATTCGCGAAACCGTCGCCGCTGCACTGGCGATTGCCAAGCACACGTCCGAAGACGAAGCCTCGGGGCTGGCCGACGCCGCGCTGATGTGCAAGGAGGCGCGCGACTTTGACCTGTTCCACGCCTGGGACATCACGCCCGAACAAGCCATCGAGCAGGCGCTGCGCTGCGAAGCGGCGGCGTTCGATGCCGACGCGCGAATCAAGAATGCCGACGGCACGACGCTCAATACCCACCAGGGGTGCCGGGTCTATGGCAACAGCCACGGCTTCATCGGCGGCTATGCTTCGACGCGCCACAGCCTCAGTTGCGTCATGATCGCCGAGGCGAACGGCCAGATGCAGCGCGATTACTGGTACGACGTGAACCGCCAAGGCACATTGCTGGCGGACCCGCTGAGCATCGGCCAGAAAGCCGCGCAGCGGGCGGCCAGCCGTCTCGGCGCACGGCCGGTCCCCACCTGCGAAGTGCCGGTGCTGTTTTCCGCCGAGCTGGCCGGTGGGCTGTTCGGCAGCTTCCTGTCGGCGGTGTCCGGCGGCAACCTGTACCGCAAGTCGTCGTTCCTCGAGGGCGCCCTGGGCCAGAAACTGTTCCCGGAATGGATGACCATCGATGAACGCCCACACCTGATGCAGGCCATGGGCAGTTCCGCGTTCGACGGCGATGGCCTGGCGACCTATGCCAAGCCGTTCGTGGAGAACGGTGAACTGGTGTCCTACATCCTCGGCACCTATTCGGGCCGCAAGCTCGGCATGCCAAGCACCGCCAACGCGGGTGGCGTGCACAACCTGTTCGTGACCCATGGCGAGGAAGACCAGGCGGCGTTGCTGCGGCGGATGGGCCGCGGCTTGCTGGTGACCGAACTGATGGGCCATGGCCTGAACATGGTGACCGGTGATTACTCGCGCGGCGCGGCGGGTTTCTGGGTCGAGAACGGCGAGATCCAGTTCCCGGTCCAGGAGGTGACCATTGCCGGCAACCTGCGTGACATGTTCAAGCAGATTGTCGCCGTGGGTAATGATTTGGAGCTGCGCAGTAATATCCGCACCGGTTCGGTGCTGATCGAACGAATGATGGTGGCGGGCAGCTGATCGCCAACGCAATGAAAAGGCGCGTTCTCCCTGACGGGGGGACGCGCTTTTTTTATGTCCGTGGACTTCTCTTGTGTTGAGTTTGATTATCATTTAATAATGAATCTCATTTTCCGAATGAGCCCGGTCATGAGTTCTGCACTGCACGAGCCACCCTACCTCGAAAGCTGGCGCTGGATGAGTCGCCAGATCCGTTGCGCAATGGACCCGGACGAGCCGCGGCTCATCGAGCACTACCTGGCCGAAGGTCGTTACCTGGCCTGCTGCACCGTCACTTCGCCGTGGATGATTGGCGAAACCGCATTCCGCCTGCTGCTCGACACCGCTTCGGATGTCGCGTTGCCCTGGCACTGGCGAACCCTCTGCCTCGACCAGGCGTGGCGCCCCCTGCGTGACCTCGAACGACAATCCCTGTGCGGCTGCCGCCTGAAGCGTTGGCAGGCGCATGCCTGGGCGCTGGCGACCTGCGCCCTGGAGCCGTCGATCCCTCTTATTGAACTGGTGCAAGGATCTTCCGATGAGTAATACCCGTATCGAACGCGACAGCATGGGCGAGCTTCAGGTCCCGGAGGCGGCCCTCTACGGTGCGCAAACCCAGCGTGCGGTGGATAACTTCCCCATCAGCGGCCAGCGTATGCCCGCGCAATTCATTCGCGCGCTGATCCTGGCCAAGGCCGCCGCCGCCCGGGCCAATGTCGAGCTGGGGCAGATCAGCGCGGCCCAGGGCAAGGCGATCGTGGAGGCCGCCCAGGGTTTGCTCGAAGACGACTTTATGGCGCATTTCCCGGTGGACATCTTCCAGACCGGCTCCGGCACCAGCTCCAACATGAACGCCAACGAAGTGCTCGCTACCCTCGCCAGCCGGTTGCTGGGCGAGCCGATCAACCCCAACGACCACGTCAATTGCGGCCAGAGCAGCAACGACATCATTCCCACCAGCATTCATGTCAGCGCCGCGCTGGCCCTGCACGAACAATTGCTGCCGGCGTTGCTGCACCTGGTGCAGGTGATCGAGCACAAGGCCGTGCAGGTCCACCCGTTCATCAAGACCGGCCGTACCCACCTGATGGATGCCATGCCGGTGCGCTTGAGCCAGGTGCTCGAGGGTTGGGCGCAGCAACTCAAGGCCAACATCGGTCACCTGCAGGACTTGCTGCCGAGCCTGCAAGCGCTGGCCCAGGGCGGTACGGCGGTGGGCACCGGGGTCAATGCCCATCCGCGTTTCGCCGAGCTGTTCAGCCAGCAACTGACGCAATTGACCGGGGTGCAATTCACTCCAGGCAAGCACCTGTTCGCGCTGATCGGTTCCCAGGACACTGCCGTGGCAGTGTCCGGCCAGCTCAAGACCACCGCGGTGTCGCTGATGAAAATCGCCAACGACCTGCGCTGGATGAATTCCGGGCCGTTGGCTGGCCTGGGCGAGATCGAGCTCGAAGGCCTGCAGCCGGGCTCGTCGATCATGCCCGGCAAGGTCAACCCGGTGATCCCCGAAGCCACGGCGATGGTGGCAGCCCAGGTCATCGGCAACGACACGGTGATCACCGTCGCCGGTCAGTCCGGTAATTTCGAACTGAACGTGATGTTGCCGATCATCGCCCAGAACCTGTTGAGCAGCATTGCCCTGATGTCCACCGCCAGCCGTTTGCTGGCGGACAAGGCCATCGCCACGTTCAAGGTCAACGAAGCCCGGCTCAAGGATGCGTTGTCGCGCAATCCGATCCTGGTTACCGCCTTGAACCCGATCATCGGTTACCAGAAGGCCGCTGAAATCGCCAAGACGGCCTACCGGCAAGGCCGCCCGGTCATCGATGTCGCCCTGGAATACACCCATCTGAGCCGTAGCGAACTCGAGGTTCTGCTGGACCCCGAGAAGCTCACCGCTGGCGGCGTTTAACCCGACACACCTGTGGAGGATTGATCATGGAACACTGGAAACGAACGATCGAACGCGCCAATCGCTGGTTCAGGCTGGGCGAGTGGGTGGATGCCCGGGAAGCCTATCTGCAGGCACTGGCCTTGGCCCAGGTGTTGTTCGAGCGCTGGCCGGACGCCGATGAAGCCGTGGCTGCCTGTGTCGTTTCCCATCACAACCTGGCGGACCTGCACTTGTGCCTGAACCAGCCGGAGGAGAGCGTCGAGTACCTGTGCGCCATTCACCAACGCCTGTTGCAAACCATGCAGGACGAACGCCTGGCACCGGCCCTGCGTGCAGCGGCGCTGCGCCAGAGCCACAAGACCTACGTCGAACTGCTGAATTTCATCAGCGAGCACGGCGAATACCCTCGCACCCAACGCCTGCTGCACTGCGATGCCGCCTCATCGCGGCCGTGCAATGCCCCGGTTCATTACGGAGTTCATTGAAAATGGCTTTTACCTTGCCTGCATTGCCCTACGCCTACGACGCCCTGGAGCCGCACATCGATGCGCAGACCATGGAAATCCACTACACCAAGCATCACCAGACCTACATCAACAACCTCAACGCTGCGGTAGAGGGCACCGAATACGCCAGCTGGCCCGTCGAGAAACTGGTTTCCAGTGTGGCGCAATTGCCCCAGGACCTGAAAGCCGCTGTGATCAACCAGGGCGGTGGCCATGCCAACCATTCGTTGTTCTGGGAGGTGATGAGTTCCCAGGGGGAGGGCGGCCGGAAGGCGCCTTGGCCGAAGCGATCGAAACGCAACTGGGTGGCCTGGAGCGTTTCAAGGAAGCCTTCACCAAGGCCGCGCTCACCCGCTTCGGCAGTGGCTGGGCCTGGCTGAGCGTGACACTGCAAAATACCCTGGTGGTGGAAAGCAGCGGCAACCAGGACAGCCCGCTGATGAATGGCAATACGCCGATCCTGGGGCTGGACGTGTGGGAGCACGCCTACTACCTGCGCTACCAGAACCGTCGGCCCGAATACATCAGCGCGTTCTACAACGTGATCAACTGGCCAGAAGTGGCGCGGCGCTACGAGGCCGCGCTAGGCGCTTATTCGCCTTCGTCGAAATAGTTGTTGATCAAGGCCACCAGGGCATCCATCGCTTCCTGCGCCTCTTCGCCTTCGGTGGCCAGGTGGATCTTGGTGCCCTTGCCGGCAGCGAGCATCATCATGGCCATGATGCTCTTGCCGTCGATCATGGTTTCAGGCGTCCGACCGACGCGGATAGTCGTGTCCTTGAACCGGCCTGCCACGCCAACGAATTTGGCTGAAGCCCGGGCGTGCAGCCCCAGCTTGTTGATGATTTCTATTTCCTGAGCAGGCATCGCGATGTGAATCCTTTAACTGAGGTCGCGGTGGCGAACCTGGACATTCTTCAGGGATTGTTGCAGGAGCTGACCCAGGCGTTCGGTCAGGTAGACGGAGCGGTGATGGCCGCCCGTGCAGCCAATGGCAATCGTGACGTAGGCACGGTTGCTGGCGGCAAAGCGGGGCAGCCACTTGAGCAGGTAGCTGGAAATATCCTGGTACATCTCTTCGACATCCGGCTGTGCGGCCAGGTAGTCGATTACCGGTTGGTCGAGCCCGGACTGCTCGCGCAACTCCGGTTTCCAATAAGGGTTGGGCAGGCAGCGCACGTCGAACACCAGGTCGGCGTCCACGGGCATGCCACGTTTGAACCCGAACGACTCCACCAGGAACGCCGTACCTGGCTCCGGCTGGTTCAGCAGGCGCAACTTGATGGTGTCGCGCAGCTGATACAGGTTCAGGTTCGTGGTATTGACCTTCAGGTCCGCCAGGTCGGCAATCGGCCCCAGCAGTTGGCTCTCATCCTCGATGGCTTCGGCCAGGGAGCGATTGGCGTTGCTCAGCGGGTGGCGCCGGCGGGTTTCGGAAAACCGCTTGAGCAGTGTTTCTTCATCAGCATCCAGGTACAAGACATCGCACTGGATGTGCCGGCTGCGCACTTCCTCGAGCAGGGCCGGGAAACGCGACAGGTGGCTAGGCAGGTTGCGCGCGTCGATGGACACCGCCACCAAAGGCTGCGCCAGCTCGGTATGGATCATCGCGCGCTCGGCCAGCTCCGGCAGCAAGCCGGCGGGCAGGTTGTCTATGCAGTAGTAGCCGCTGTCCTCAAGCACATTGAGGGCCGTGCTTTTACCGGAGCCGGAGCGACCACTGACGATGATCATGCGCATGTTTAATGACCGTTCTGCTCGTCCAGGACAACCTGATACAAGGCTTGGTTAGTCGGTGCGCTGCGCAATTTTTCGCGCACTTCCTTGCGGTCCAGCATGCTGGCGATCTGGCGCAGCAGCTCAAGATGCGCATCGGTCGCCGCTTCCGGGACCAGCAGTACGAACAGCAGGTCGACCGGTGCGCCGTCAATGGCGTCGAAATCGATGGCGGCTTCAAGGTGCAGCAACGCGCTGATGGGCGAGGTGCATCCCTTGAGGCGGCAGTGAGGAATGGCGATGCCGTTGCCAAAACCGGTGGAGCCGAGTTTTTCACGGGCAACGAGGGCCTCGAAGACGTCCTGCATTTCCAGATCCGGCACTTCGCGGTGGATCAGGTTGGCGATTTGTTCGAGGGCTTTCTTTTTACTGCCGCCCGGCGCGTTCACCAGGGAACGGCCGGGGGTCAGGATGGTTTCTAGTCGGATCATGGATTGGGGGGTTAACGACCGGTAGCGCCCTGGAGGAGGCTCTGGGTCTTTTCCTTATGCTTTTTGAGTTGGCGATCCAGCTTGTCGGTCAGCAGGTCAATCGCGGCATACATGTCTGTGTGCTCCGCATTGGCAACCACCTCTCCGCCGGGAATATGCAACGTGGCTTCGATTTTCTGCAGCAGCTTCTCGACGTTCATCGTGACTTGCACATTGGTGATCTTGTCGAAATGCCTTTCCAATCGGTCGAGTTTTTCGCCGATATAGGTGCGCAGGGGTTCGGTCACTTCCAGTTGGTGTCCACTGATGTTGACTTGCATACAGCTTCTCCTTCGTTGCCAGTGCATAAAGCGGCAGGCAGAAATGCCTGCCACTGGAACGCTGTGGCGTGGCCTGTTACATCAACCGCTTGCGTTCGCTCGAAGGTGCGATCCCGAGGGATTCGCGGTACTTGGCGACGGTACGGCGGGCCACCTGAATGCCTTGTGCCTCCAGTAAACCAGCGATCTTGCTGTCACTCAACGGCTTTTTCTGATTTTCCGCAGCCACCAGTTTCTTGATGATTGCGCGGATGGCCGTGGACGAGCATTCGCCGCCTTCGGAGGTGCTGACATGGCTGGAGAAAAAGTATTTCAATTCATAGATGCCCCGTGGGGTATGCATGAATTTCTGGGTGGTTACCCGGGAAATCGTCGACTCGTGCATGCCCACTGCCTCGGCAATGTCATGCAGGACCAACGGTTTCATCGCTTCGTCGCCGTACTCCAGGAAGCCGCGCTGATGCTCGACGATCTGGGTGGCCACTTTCATCAGGGTTTCGTTGCGACTCTGCAGGCTCTTGATGAACCAGCGCGCTTCCTGCAACTGGTTGCGCATGAAGGTGTTGTCGGCGCTGGTGTCGGCGCGCCTGACGAAGCCGGCGTACTGGGCGTTGACCCGCAGCTTGGGCACCGACTCCTGGTTCAGCTCGACCAGCCAGCGATCGTTGTGCTTGCGCACGATGACGTCGGGCACCACGTATTCGGGTTCGGTGGATTCGATCTGCGAGCCGGGGCGCGGGTTGAGGCTCTGCACCAGTTCGATGACCTGGCGCAGTTCGTCTTCCTTGAGCTTCATGCGGCGCATCAACTGGCTGTAGTCGCGGCCGCCCAGCAGGTCGATGTAGTCGGTGACCAGTCGCTTGGCTTCGGTCAGCCAGGGTGTCTTGGCCGGCAACTGGCGCAGTTGCAGCAGCAGGCATTCGCCCAGGTTGCGGGCGCCGATGCCGGCCGGCTCGAACTGTTGGATCCGGTGGAGAACGGCCTCGATCTCGTCCAGCTCGATGTCGAGCTCGGGGTCGAAGGCTTCCAGGATTTCTTCCAGGGTCTCGTCCAGGTAGCCCTGGTTGTTGATGCAGTCGATCAGGGTGACGGCGATCAGGCGATCGGTGTCGGACATCGGCGCCAGGTTCAACTGCCACAGCAAGTGGCTTTGCAGGCTTTCGCCGGCGGAGGTGCGGGTGGTGAAGTCCCACTCGTCGTCATCGCTGCTCGGCAGGCTGCTGGCGCTGGTCTGGTAGACGTCTTCCCAGGCCGTGTCCACGGGCAGGTCGTTGGGAATGCGTTCGTTCCATTCGCCGTCCTCGAGGTTGTCCACCGTCGGGGCGGCTTCCTGGTAGGACGGTTCGGGGATCTCGGTGTTGGTCTTCTGCTCGACGTTGTCGGCCAGCGGGTCGGTGTTGTCGAAGTCGTCGCCTTCTTCCTGGCGTTCGAGCATCGGATTGGACTCCAGAGCCTCTTGGATTTCCTGTTGCAGGTCCAGGGTCGACAATTGGAGCAGGCGGATGGCCTGTTGCAGCTGCGGCGTCATCGTCAGCTGCTGGCCCATTCTCAAGACTAGCGATGGTTTCATGGCAGGGGCTTAACACCTTATTCGCCGGCGCACATGCGCCATCCACTACAGGGCGCCGAAGCGCCAAACTTAAGCAAATTATATGCCTGAAACTGAAGTGTTTGCCTAGGGCATCACCATAATAAAATCAGCAATGCCCGCGGCGATTCGCCAGACACTCGTGCTTACAGGCGGAACTCATGGCCCAGGTACACTTCCTTGACCAGGTCGTTGGCCAGGATGGCGGCGGAGTCGCCTTCGGCGATCAACTGGCCGTCATTGACGATATAGGCGGTCTCGCAGATATCCAGGGTCTCGCGCACGTTGTGGTCGGTGATGAGCACGCCGATGCCCTTGGCCTTGAGGTGGTGGATGATCTGCTTGATGTCGCCCACCGAGATCGGGTCCACGCCGGCGAAGGGTTCGTCGAGCAGGATGAACTTCGGTGCGGTGGCCAGGGCCCGGGCGATTTCCACCCGGCGCCGTTCACCACCGGACAGGCTCATGCCCAGGTTGTCGCGAATGTGGCTGATATGGAATTCCTGCAGCAGGCTTTCCAGTTCCTGGCGACGACCGGCCTTGTCGAGTTCCTTGCGGGTCTCGAGGATCGCCATGATGTTGTCGGCGACCGACAGCTTGCGGAAGATCGACGCTTCTTGCGGCAAGTAGCCGATACCGGCCTTGGCCCGGCCGTGCATCGGCTGGTGGCTGACATCCAGGTCGTCGATCAGTACGCGACCCTGGTCGGCCTGGACCAGGCCGACGATCATGTAGAAGCAGGTGGTCTTGCCCGCGCCGTTGGGGCCGAGCAGGCCGACGATCTGGCCGCTGTCGATGGACAGGCTGACATCACGCACGACTTGACGGCTCTTGTAGCTCTTGGCCAAGTGCTGAGCTTTCAGAGTTGCCATTACTGGGCCTTCTGGTCGGTTTTCTTTTTAGGCTGGATCACCATGTCGATCCGTGGGCGCTGCTCGGTCACCTTGCTGCCGGTGGCGCGACCGGCGCTGGCCAGTTTCTTGTTGGTGTCGTAGACGATCTTCTCACCCTGGGTGACGTTGTTGTCCTTGTCGACGACCTTGGCGCGGTCGATCAGAACGACGCGGTCCTGGGAGGCGTGGTACTGGATGGTCACGCCATAGCCCTGCACAGGCTTGGTGTCGCCGGCGGTCTGCAACTGCTCGAAGTAGGCCAGGTTGCCGACCGAGGTCACCACGTCGATGTCGCCGGACTGGGTGCGCGTGATGGTCACGGTGTTGCCGGTCACTTTCATCGAGCCCTGGGTGATGATCACATCGCCCTTGTAGGTGGCTACGCCGTTCTTGTCGTCCAATTGGGCGTCGTCGGCCTGGATGCGGATAGGCTGGTCGCGGTCGTTGGGAAGAGCCCAGGCGCTCGCGCTTCCCAGTGCTGCGCCCAGACTGAGCAAAATAGGGAGGGTTTTAGCGAGCTTCATACTGTCCTCTTACGTTCGATAGCAGGTGTATCCTGCTTTCCTTCAAATACGCCTTCATTCCCGTGCCGGTCGATACACCCCCGGCGCCGTCGATTCTAACGGGTTGCTCGGTCTGCGCATATTGTTGCTGCGGGAACACCGTCATGCGTGTGCTGGTGATGATGGTCGTGCGGTTCTTCTCGTCGGTCCGGGCCACGCGCACCGAGTCGATCAACTCCACTTCGGTGCCGCCGGAATTGACTTCGGCGCGCTTGCTCTGCACGTGCCACGGAAACTCGGTGCCGCGAAACATGTTCAGGTCCGGCGTGGTGACCAGCGTAATGTCGGTTGCCTTGACGTGGTCGACCTTGTCGGCTGTCATTTCGTACTGCACTTTTCCGTCGGGCAGGTATTGCAGGGTGTGGGTGTTGGTCGCATACCAGTCGATCTTTTCCTCGACCACCGGCGCGGGCTGGTCGAGAAACCGTTCCGGGCTGATGTTCCAGTAGCCCACCGCCGCGAAAATCGCCGCGATACAGGCAAACACCACGATGGTGCGAATCTTCTTGCTCAGCATAATTGGCTCACAGGTACGCGGCGTTGGCCGCTTCGAGGCGGCCCTGGGCGCGCAGGATCAGTTCACAGAATTCGCGGGCCGCGCCTTCGCCGCCGCGCGCCGTGGTCACACCGTGGGCGTGCTCGCGTACGAAGCCGGCCGCATTGGCCACGGCCATGC
Source organism: Pseudomonas sp. Cab53 (assembly GCF_018325965.1). NCBI lineage: Bacteria > Pseudomonadati > Pseudomonadota > Gammaproteobacteria > Pseudomonadales > Pseudomonadaceae > Pseudomonas > Pseudomonas sp. Cab53. The sequence goes on from NZ_AP021902.1 coordinate 1,015,830, forward strand.
CAAGGCCGACGCGGCGGATCACCGGCAGGTCCGGCAGGTCGTCACCGAGGTAGGCCACCTGTTCATAGCTTAGGTTGAGTTGGCCCAGAAGTTCGTCGAGGACGACGAGTTTGTCCTCGCGCCCCTGGTAAAGGTGCGGGATGCCGAGGTTCTTGGCGCGCCGTTCGACCACCGGGGTCTTGCGGCCGCTGATGATCGCGGTCTGCACGCCGGCGGCCATCAGCATCTTGATGCCCTGGCCGTCGAGGGTGTTGAAGGTCTTGAACTCGCTGCCGTCCTCGAGGAAATACAGGCGACCGTCGGTCAGTACGCCGTCCACATCGAATACCGCCAGCTTGATGGCCTTGCCGCGTTGCAACAGGTCTGTGCTCATTTACATGACTCCCGCACGCAGCAGATCGTGCATGTTCAGGGCGCCCACCGGACGGTCTTCGTCGTCGACGACCACCAGGGCGTTGATCTTGTGGTCTTCCATGATCTTCAGGGCCTCGGCGGCGAGCATCTCGGCGCGGGCGGTCTTGCCGTGGGGCGTCATCACCTGGTCGATGGTGGCGCTGTGGATGTCGATGGTGCGGTCCAGGGTGCGGCGCAGGTCGCCGTCGGTGAAGATCCCGGCCAGCTTGCCGTCGGCTTCCAGGACCACCGTCATGCCCAGGCCCTTGCGGGTCATCTCCATCAGGGCATCCTTGAGCAAGGTGCCGCGCTGCACCTGCGGCAACTCCTGGCCGGCGTGCATCACGTCGTCGACCTTCAGCAGCAGGCGACGGCCGAGGGCGCCGCCGGGGTGGGAGAAGGCGAAGTCTTCGGCGGTGAAACCCCGGGCTTCCAGCAGGGCCACGGCCAGGGCATCGCCCATGACCAGCGCGGCGGTGGTGGATGAGGTCGGTGCCAGGTTCAGCGGGCAGGCTTCGTGCTCGACATGCACGTTAAGGTTCACGTCGGCGGCCTTGGCCAGGGGCGAGTCGGGGTTGCCGGTGAGGCTGATCAACTGGATGCCCAGGCGCTTGATCAACGGCAGCAGCGTGACGATTTCATTGGTGGAGCCGGAGTTGGACAGGGCGAGGATGACGTCATCCCGGGTGATCATGCCCATGTCGCCGTGGCTGGCTTCGGCCGGGTGAACGAAAAATGCCGTGGTGCCGGTGCTGGCCAGCGTGGCGGCAATCTTGTTGCCGATGTGCCCGGACTTGCCCATGCCGACCACGACCACGCGGCCCTTGCTGGCCAGAATCATCTCGCAGGCGCGTACGAAATCAGCGTCGATATGGGGCAGCAAGCCTTGTACGGCTTCGAGCTCGAGGCGGATGGTACGTTGTGCCGATTGAATCAGGTCGCTGGATTGGCTCATGTCAGAAATCGTATAGCCCGATGAAAAGGCGGCGATTATAGCGGCAATGAACAATTCCCTCACGTAAGTTCGTCATGCTTTGTGTGAATGGGTCGCCCGGCCTGACACAAAGTGTGGTCTTTATCCGTGGATCCAGGCCGACTGGCCCCAGGCTTGGGCCTTGGGCGCAAGGGTGTTGCAGTGATATAGTTCGCCGCCGGTTCGGGTGCCCGGCGGTACCGGCGTTTGTCGGCAGGCCGGGGCATTCGAATGTGAGGCTGCATCGCAAGGAGTTTAGATGAGTGCCGACAACGCTTACGCGGTCGAGCTGAAGGGGCTGTCCTTCAAGCGAGGGACGCGCAGCATTTTCAATGACATCGATATTCGCATTCCACGCGGCAAGGTGACCGGCATCATGGGGCCTTCCGGGTGCGGCAAGACCACGTTGCTGCGGCTGATGGGCGCGCAGTTGCGTCCCAGTGCCGGCGAAGTCTGGGTCAATGGCCAGAATCTTCCCCAGTTGTCGCGCAGCGACCTGTTCGATGCGCGCAAGCACATGGGCGTGCTGTTCCAGAGTGGTGCATTGTTTACCGACCTGGACGTTTTCGAGAACGTGGCCTTTCCCCTGCGGGTCCATACCGACCTGCCGGAAGAGATGATCCGCGACATCGTGCTGCTCAAGTTGCAGGCCGTCGGGCTGCGTGGCGCCCTCGACCTGATGCCGGACGAGCTGTCCGGCGGCATGAAGCGCCGGGTCGCCCTGGCGCGGGCGATTGCCCTCGATCCGAAGATCCTCATGTACGACGAACCCTTCGTCGGGCAGGACCCGATCGCCATGGGCGTGCTCGTGCGCCTGATCCGCCTGCTCAACGACGCGCTGGGCATCACCAGTATCGTGGTGTCCCACGACCTGGCCGAAACCGCCAGCATCGCGGACTACATCTACGTGGTGGGCGATGGCCAGGTGCTGGGGCAGGGCACGCCCCAGGAGCTCAAGGACTCGGACAACCCGCGCATTCGCCAATTCATGAAGGGTGATCCGGACGGCCCGGTGGCGTTCCATTTTCCGGCCACGGATTACCGTACCGATCTGCTGGGGAAGCGCTGATGCGCAAGAAATCATTACTGGAAAGAATCCGCCTGTTTGGCCGATCGGGTATCGACGTGGTGGCCGTGCTGGGCCGTTCCTCGTTGTTCCTGATGCACGCCTTGCTGGGCCGCAACTCCACCGGCGGCGGTTTTGGCCTGCTGGTCAAGCAATTGCATGCCGTGGGCGTGATGTCCCTGGTGATCATCGTGGTCTCCGGGATCTTCATCGGCATGGTGCTGGCCCTGCAAGGCTTCAGCATCCTGTCCAGCTACGGCTCGGAGCAGGCCGTCGGGCAGATGGTCGCGCTGACCCTGCTGCGCGAACTCGGCCCGGTGGTGACCGCGCTGCTGTTCGCCGGGCGTGCCGGTTCGGCGTTGACGGCTGAAATCGGTAACATGAAGTCCACCGAGCAACTGTCCAGCCTGGAAATGATCGGCGTGGACCCGCTCAAGTACATCATTGCCCCGCGCCTGTGGGCCGGCTTCATTTCCCTGCCGGTGCTGGCGATGATCTTCAGCGTCGTCGGGATCTGGGGCGGTTCCTGGGTCGCGGTCGACTGGCTGGGGGTCTATGAAGGTTCCTACTGGTCCAACATGCAGAACAGCGTCGACTTCCTCGGCGATGTGCTCAACGGCGTGATCAAAAGTGCCGTATTCGCTTTCGTGGTGACCTGGATCGCCGTGTTTCAAGGCTATGACTGTGAGCCCACGTCAGAGGGGATCAGCCGTGCCACAACCAAGACCGTGGTGTACGCCTCGCTGGCGGTCCTGGGCCTTGACTTTATTCTGACCGCCTTGATGTTTGGAGATTTCTGATGCAAAACCGCACCCTGGAAATCGGTGTCGGCCTTTTCTTGCTGGCTGGCATCCTGGCTTTGCTGCTGCTGGCCCTGCGAGTCAGTGGGCTGGCGCCGACGGCAAGCACCGACACTTATAAACTTTATGCTTATTTCGACAATATCGCCGGTTTGACTGTCAGAGCCAAGGTGACCATGGCCGGTGTGACCATCGGCAAGGTCACGGCAATCGATCTGAACCGAGAGGATTTCACCGGTCGGGTGACGCTGCAGCTGGAAAAGCGCGTGGACAACCTGCCGACTGACACCACGGCATCTATCCTCACGGCTGGGCTGCTGGGCGAGAAGTACATTGGCCTCAGCGTAGGCGGGGAAGAAACCGTGCTCAAGGACGGCGGAACCATCCACGATACGCAGTCGTCCCTGGTGCTCGAAGACCTGATCGGTAAATTCCTGCTCAATACCGTTAGCAAAGACGCCAAATGAGGAGCTTTTGAATGATCTCTATCTTGCGACGTGGCCTGTTGGTGTTGCTCGCGGCGCTGCCGCTGATGGGCAACGCCGTGGCCGCGCCTTCGGCTCACGACATCATCCAGGACACCACCACCCGGTTGCTGGCAGACCTTGCCGCCAACAAAGAGAAATACAAGCAAGACCCGAGCGCGTTCTATGACGCGCTCAACGGTATCGTCGGCCCGGTCGTGGACGCCGACGGCATTTCCAAGAGCATCATGACCGTCAAGTACTCGCGCAAGGCTTCCCCTGCGCAGATGGCCCGCTTCCAGGAAAACTTCAAGCGCAGCCTGATGCAGTTCTACGGCAACGCGTTGCTCGAGTACAACAACCAGGGCATCACCGTCTCGCCGGCGAAGGATGAGAGCGGCACCCGCACCAGCGTCGACATGCAGGTCAAGGGCAACAACGGCGCGGTCTACCCGGTTTCCTACACGCTCGAGAAGATCAACGACGAGTGGAAAGTGCGCAACGTGATCATCAACGGCATCAACATTGGCAAACTGTTCCGTGACCAGTTCGCCGACGCGATGCAGCGCAATGGCAACAACCTGGACAAGACCATCGACGGTTGGGCTGGCGAAGTCGCCAAGGCCAAGGAAGTGACCGAAGAAGCCAAAGAGAAGCAGGAACAATGATCGAGCCGGTGAGTGAGTCGGCCGTTCGTCCGGGCCAGGCCGGCGAGCTGATGCTCAGTGGTGTGCTGGACTATCGCACCGGCCCGGCCTTGCGCAAGCAGGGCCAGGCGCTGATTAAGTCCTCCGGTGCCGCCGAAGTGGTCATTGACTGCTCGGCGGTGCAGAAGTCCAGCAGTGTCGGCTTGTCGCTGCTGCTGTGCTTCATCCGGGACGCCAAGGCGGCCGGCAAGACGTGGAGCATCCGCGCGATGCCCGAAGACATGCGCGAAATAGCCCAGGTCAGCGAATTGACCGAGCTGTTGGCGCACCCCTGACCCACATCCGCGAGAAGCCCCCTGTCAGAGTCCTGCTATGCGGGGTTCGCAGGCGCGGGGCTTTTTTGTATGATGTGCGACCCGCGCGCACTGGGCGCCGATTGAGGTTGAGCATGCAGGCTGTAGAAGTTAAGAGCTTCCTTGAAGCAAAACTGCCAGGTACGCAGGTGGAAGTTGAAGGCGAAGGCTGCAACTTTCAGTTGAACGTGATCAGCGATGAACTGGCGGCATTGAGCCCGGTGAAGCGTCAGCAGCAGGTCTATGCCCATTTGAACCCATGGATCACCGATGGCAGCATCCACGCGGTCACTATGAAATTTTTCAGCAGCGCGGCCTGGGCCGAGCGCACCTGAGCCCAAGGGCGTCGAGATTCTTATGGATAAACTGATTATTACCGGCGGCGTTCGTCTTGATGGCGAAATCCGTATTTCCGGGGCAAAGAACTCCGCTCTGCCGATTCTGGCCGCGACCCTGCTGTGCGATGGCCCGGTGACCGTGGCCAACCTGCCGCACCTGCACGACATCACCACGATGATCGAGCTGTTCGGCCGCATGGGCATCGAGCCGGTGATCGACGAGAAACTCGCCGTCGAGATCGACCCGCGCACCATCAAGACCCTGGTCGCACCGTATGAACTGGTCAAGACCATGCGTGCGTCGATCCTGGTCCTGGGCCCGATGGTCGCCCGCTTCGGCGAAGCCGAAGTCGCCTTGCCTGGCGGTTGCGCCATCGGTTCGCGTCCGGTGGACCTGCACATCCGCGGCCTGGAAGCCATGGGCGCGGTGATCGACGTCGAAGGCGGCTACATCAAGGCCAAGGCACCTGAAGGCGGCCTGCGTGGCGCGCATTTCTTCTTCGATACCGTCAGCGTGACCGGGACCGAGAACATCATGATGGCCGCGGCGTTGGCCAAGGGCCGCAGCGTGTTGCAGAACGCCGCGCGCGAGCCTGAAGTGGTGGACCTGGCGAACTTCCTGATCGCCATGGGTGCCAAGATCAGCGGTGCCGGCACCGACACCATCACCATCGACGGCGTCGAGCGCTTGCATTCGGCCACCTACAAGGTGATGCCGGACCGGATCGAAACCGGCACCTACCTGGTGGCTGCTGCCGTCACCGGTGGCCGCGTCAAGGTCAAGGACACCGATCCGACCATCCTCGAAGCGGTTTTGGAAAAACTCAAGGAAGCCGGCGCCGAAGTCACCTGTGGCGAAGACTGGATCGAAGTGAACATGCACGGCAAGCGGCCAAAGGCCGTTAACGTGCGGACCGCTCCGTACCCGGCGTTCCCGACCGACATGCAAGCCCAGTTCATCTCCCTCAACGCGATTGCCGAAGGCACGGGCGCGGTGATCGAGACGATCTTCGAAAACCGTTTCATGCACGTGTACGAGCTGCATCGCATGGGCGCCAAGATCCAGGTCGAAGGCAACACCGCCATCGTCACCGGCAACGAGAAGCTCAAGGGCGCGCCAGTGATGGCCACCGACCTGCGGGCCTCGGCCAGCCTGGTGATCTCGGCCCTGATTGCCGAAGGCGACACCCTGATCGACCGCATCTACCACATAGACCGTGGCTACGAGTGCATCGAAGAGAAACTGCAGATGCTCGGCGCCAAGATCCGCCGCGTACCGGGCTAGTTGGAAAGGCGCTGCTCAGGCACTTTCCGTGGGCGCAAGGACGCGTCCTTTGATTCGTTTCAAATCGAGGGTGTTTGCACCCTCGATGTGTGTCCGGCGCCGTTTGCGTCCGGGCACGAGTACCTTGATAAGGACTGACGCTTTCCATGTTGACCATCGCACTGTCCAAGGGCCGTATCCTTGACGACACCCTGCCGCTTCTGGCTGAAGCGGGCATTGTGCCGACCGAGAATCCGGACAAGAGCCGCAAGCTGATCATCCCCACGACTCAGGCCGACGTGCGCTTGCTGATCGTGCGTGCCACTGATGTGCCAACCTACGTTGAACATGGCGCGGCCGACCTGGGCGTTGCCGGCAAGGACGTGCTGATGGAATACGGCGGCCAGGGCCTGTACGAGCCCCTGGACCTGCAAATCGCCCGTTGCAAGCTGATGACCGCCGGTAAAGTCGGCGCGCCGCAGCCCAAGGGGCGTCTGCGGGTGGCGACCAAATTCGTCAACATTGCCAAACGCTATTACGCCGAGCAAGGGCGCCAGGTCGATATCATCAAGCTGTACGGTTCAATGGAACTGGCGCCGCTGATCGGCCTTGCGGACAAGATCATCGACGTGGTCGACACCGGTAATACCCTGCGGGCCAACGGCCTGGAGCCCCAGGATTTCATCGCGGACATCAGCTCCCGGCTGATCGTCAACAAGGCTTCGATGAAAATGCAGCACGCCCGTATCCAGGCTTTGATCGATACCCTGCGCAAGGCAGTGGAATCGCGACACCGCGGCTGATACACCTGCGCGACTTCGGTCGCGCCCGTCTATCCGTGTCATAGCCAATTTTCTCAGGTGCCCACGCGAATGGACTGGTAGCTTAGGGCGCCTGAGCATTTGCCATTAATGAGGCCCTCGCTATGACCGCTCCCACTTCGATTCGCCGACTCAACGCTGCCGATCCGGATTTCGCACATCATCTGGATCATCTGCTGAGCTGGGAAAGTGTGTCAGACGACTCGGTCAACCAGCGGGTGCTGGACATCATCAAGGCGGTGCGCGAGCGTGGCGATGCCGCGTTGGTGGAGTTCACCCAGAAGTTCGACGGCCTGCAAGCGGCGTCCATGGCTGACCTGATCCTGCCGCGCGAGCGCCTGGAGCTGGCCCTGACCCGGATCACCGTGGCCCAGCGCGAAGCCCTGGAAAAAGCCGCCTCCCGGGTACGCGACTATCACGAACGGCAAAAGCAGGACTCCTGGACCTACACCGAGGCCGATGGCACGGTGCTGGGCCAGAAGGTCACGCCGCTGGACCGTGCCGGCCTGTACGTACCGGGTGGCAAGGCGTCCTATCCATCGTCGGTGCTGATGAACGCCATCCCGGCCAAGGTCGCGGGCGTGGCCGAAGTGGTGATGGTGGTGCCGACCCCGCGCGGTGAACTCAACGAGCTGGTGTTGGCGGCTGCTTGCATCGCCGGGGTGGACCGGGTGTTCACCATCGGCGGCGCCCAGGCCGTGGCTGCGTTGGCCTATGGCACCGAAAGCGTGCCGCGGGTCGACAAGGTGGTCGGGCCGGGCAACATCTATGTCGCCACTGCCAAGCGCCACGTGTTCGGCCAGGTGGGCATCGACATGATCGCCGGTCCTTCGGAGATCCTCGTGGTGTGCGACGGCCAGACCGACCCGGACTGGATCGCCATGGACCTGTTCTCCCAGGCCGAGCACGACGAAGACGCCCAGGCGATCCTGGTCAGCCCCGACGCCGGGTTCCTCGACAAGGTCGCCGCCAGCATCGACAAGCTGCTGCCGACCATGGACCGCGCCGAGATCATCAACACCTCGATCAACGGCCGTGGCGCGCTGATCAAGGTCGATGACATGGAGCAGGCCATCGAGGTCGCCAACCGCATCGCTCCGGAACACCTGGAGTTGTCGGTCGCTGATCCGCAGGCCTGGTTGCCGAAGATCCGTCACGCCGGCGCGATCTTCATGGGCCGCCACACCAGCGAAGCCTTGGGCGACTACTGCGCAGGGCCCAACCACGTACTGCCGACGTCCGGTACCGCACGCTTCTCGTCGCCGCTGGGGGTGTATGACTTCCAGAAGCGTTCGTCGATCATTTTCTGCTCCGAGCAGGGTGCGTCCGAGCTGGGCAAGACGGCTTCCGTGCTGGCCCGTGGCGAATCGCTGAGCGCCCACGCCCGCAGCGCCGAGTACCGCATTGTCGATGAGCTTTCCAGTGAAGGGCAGGGGAAACTGAAATGAGCAAATTCTGGAGCCCGTTCGTCAAGGACCTGGTGCCCTACGTGCCGGGCGAGCAACCGAAGCTGACCCGACTGGTCAAGCTCAACACCAACGAGAACCCGTTCGGGCCGTCGCCCAAGGCACTCGCGGCGATGCAGGCCGAGTTGAACGACAACCTGCGCTTGTACCCCGACCCCAACAGTGACCAGTTGAAGAGTGCCGTGGCCCGCTACTACGGGGTACAGGGGAACCAGGTGTTCCTTGGCAACGGTTCGGACGAAGTGTTGGCGCACATCTTTCACGGCTTGCTGCAGCACGACCAGCCGATCCTGTTCCCGGACATCAGCTACAGCTTCTATCCGGTGTACTGCGGGCTGTACGGCATTTCGTTCGACGCGGTGCCGCTGGACGCGCAGTTCCGGATCGACCCGGCGGACTATGCCAAGCCGAACGGCGGGATCATCTTCCCAAACCCGAACGCCCCGACTGGCTGCCTGCTGGCACTGGACGCGGTGGAGCAGATCCTCAAGGCCAACCCGGCGTCGGTGGTGGTGGTCGATGAGGCCTACATCGACTTCGGTGGCGAAACGGCCATCCGCCTGGTGGACCGTTACCCGAACCTGCTGGTCACCCAGACCCTGTCCAAGTCCCGCTCGTTGGCGGGGTTGCGGGTGGGCCTGGCGGTGGGCCATCCGGACCTGATCGAAGCGTTGGAGCGGATCAAGAACAGCTTCAACTCCTACCCGCTGGATCGGCTGGCGAATGTCGGCGGCGCAGCGGCGTTCGACGACCGCGAGTATTTCGAGCAGACCTGCCGCCTGGTCATCGAGCACCGCGAATGGGTGGTGGCGCAGCTGCAGGCCAAGGGTTTTGAAGTGCTGCCGTCGGCGGCCAACTTCATCTTCGCTCGCCACCCTCGGCATGATGCGGCGGGTCTGGCGGCCAAACTGCGGGAGCAGGGCGTCATCGTGCGGCACTTCAAGCAGGAGCGGATCGCCCAGTTCCTGCGGATCAGCATCGGTACCCCGGAGCAGAACCAGGCGCTGATCGACGGCTTGGGCGAACTCTAAAGCCCCAGGTCGGCCTTGTGGGAGCAGGCTTGCTCCCACAGGTTGGGTACATCAAGGCCTCATTCGTGATGGGGCTCGCCGAGAAAGGTCAGTGAGGTGAAAACACCACGGGTGGCAGCGTCCTGGTCGTCCGTGAGCGGGACCTCCATCTGGGCGGCGATGACATTCAACCCTTCGTTACGCACCAGTACCGTAGCCCGGCCGTCGGCGTCTGTTTCGGTGGATACGGTGTTCGGCGCGTTGCGGTAATCGCCCACCAGCTTCACCCCGGCCGCCGGTTTCCCATCCAGCCACACCTGCACCGGTAGCGACTGGCCGGGGCCGACCGTCAGCGGATCGACTTGGGGCCGGATCAGGAACTTGATCGACTCCAGCTTCGGCAGCTTTGCCCCCGGTTGGTAGATGGCCAGGCTGTACTTGAAGGTGTGGGTCGACGCGATTGCCCCCGGTACTTTGCTGCGTCCTTCATTGACCCAGCGCTGGTCGGCCGTCTGCGACCACGGGCCGTTGTCCAGTGCCACCGCCAGCACCGCCGGCGGCTTGAGCGGTTGCAGGCGGGCGTGGTCGGGTAGGCGTTGCACCGTGACGGGGATCATTTTGCCGGCGAGGTCATAAGCCCAGGCACCGCTGATTTTCTGGGCCTTGAACGTGTTGTCCTCGGCGCCATGGCCGTAGACCACTTCGATGTTGCCGCGCCGTTGTTCGGTCCACAAACCATGGGCCGAAGCCTGTGTTGCCAGGAGCAGGCCGAGTAGGGCGATTGTCTTGGGGTGTTTCATGCGGGGGTTCCTTTACAGGTCGAGGGTGAGGCTGACGGTGAAGTTGCGCGGCTCGCCGGGGTTGACCCAATAGTTGCTGTAGGCGCGTTCGTAGTATTTTTCGTCGAAGACGTTGTTCAGGTTCAGACCCACGGTGACGGTCTCGCTGGCCTTGTAATGCGCCAGCAGGTCCACGGTGTGGTAGGCCGGCAATTGGAAGTCGCCGCCGGCTTCGCCTGAGCGATCGCCGACGTAGGTGAACGCCGCACCGACGTCCGAGCCCCGCAGTCGCCCATCCTGGAATTCATACACCCCCAGCAGGCTGCCGCTGCGCTTGGCAACGCCGAGGATCCGGCTGCCGGTGGGAATGGTTTCGTCACCTCGGGTCACTTCGGCATCGATGTAGGCGAAGGCGCCGATCACCCGGATGGCGTCGGTCAACTGCCCGGTAACTTGCAGATCGATGCCCTGACTGCGGGCCTTGCCCATGGCACGGCTGGTGTCGGTGCCCGGGTCGAGGGCCAGGACGTTTTCCTTTTCGATATGGAACGCCGCCAGGGTGGTGCTCAGGCGACCTTCGAACAACTCGCTCTTGAGCCCGACTTCATAGCCGGTGCCTTCCTCGGGGTTGAAAGATTTTCCCTGGGCATCCAGGCCGTTGTTGGGCTTGAACGAAGTGGATGCATTGGCGAACAACCCGACTTCAGGTGTCAGTTGGTACAACAGGCCGGCCCGTTGCGTCAGGGCGTCGTGGCGTTGGCGCCGGGTGACGCGCGTGGTGTGATCGTCGATGTGCTGTTCGAAGTGTTCGTAGCGCATGCCGATCATGCCCCGCAACCGGTCGGTGAAGACGATCTGGTCCTGGAGGCTCAGCGCGCGGCTTTGCACGCGTTCGAAGAAGTCCGTGCCGGTGCGCAGCCCGTTGGGTTTTGGCTGACCGTAGACGGGGTGGTAGAGGTCGATGGGGTAAGCGCCCCCGTTGACGGTGGTGACGCGTTCGTTCTTGCGATAATCCTCGTACTCGCCGCCGATCAGCAGTTCATGCTGCCAGGGCCCGAGGTCGAACAGGCCGCGCAGTTCCAACTGGGTGATGCTGTCATGCCAGTCGTTGTCCCGCTCGCGGTAGCGGCGATTGACGGTGTGGCCGTCGGCATTCAGCGGGCGTGCTTCGGAGGCAAAGCCCCAGAGTTCGCCTTGCTTGTAATGACTGGCCAGGCGCACTTGCCACGCGTCGTTGAGCTGATGTTCGAGGGCGGCCTGGAGCATGTTGTTGTGGTTGTCGATGTCACCGTCGTTGGGTTCGCCCAGGAAAGTCGAGCGCGAAACGCCACTCCAGCGATTGTCCGGGGCGACGATGCCGCGGTCGAAGGTCGAACGGTGGCGCACGATTTCACTTTCCAGCAGCAAGCGGGTGTCGGGGTTCAGTTGCCAACTGAGCGTGGGGGCGACGAACACCCGCTGGCCGTCGACGTGGTCGCGAAAGCTGTGGTTGTCCTCGATCGCCAGATTGACCCGCGACAACAGGTTGCCCTCGGCATCCAGCGGTTTGTTGACGTCCAGCGCGGTGCGGTAGCGATCCCAACTGCCGGCGCTGGCTTGCAGGGTGGTGAAGGCGTCTGGCTGGGGCTTTTTGGTGACGATGTTCACCGTGCCGCCGGGATCGCCGCGTCCATACAGGCTCGCCGCCGGGCCTTTGAGCACTTCGATGCGTTCGATGTTGGCCGTGTCTGGTGTGCTTGGGTAACCCCGGTTGGCGCTGAAGCCGTCCTTGTAGAACTCCGAGGTGGTGAAGCCGCGCACGCTGTATTCGTAGAGCGTCAGGCCACCGAAGTTGTTCTGTTTCGACACGCCCCCCGCATATTCCAACGCCCGCTCCACCTGGGTGCTGCCCAGGTCCTTGAGCACGCTGGCGGGAATCACACTGATCGATTGGGGGATGTCGCGCAGGGCCGTGTCGGTTTTGGTGGCGCTGGCCGAGCGAGTGGCACGATAGCCCTTGACGGGGCCGGAGGGCGATTCGTAATCGGACGTGACGGTGATGGCGTCCAGTTCCAGGGGCTGGGGTTCTTCAGCGAGGGCTGGATCGCCCAACAGGCCGAAGGCCAGGCTGACGAAAGAAATCCGTTTTAAAGATGACATGTTATGTTGTTCCAATTTCCTTAATTGAAACAATATAACACTACTAATGAGAATTTATGCTATCCATGATTTAACACGAAATCGCAAGCTGCCAGGTTCTTCGTGGCGAGGGAGCTTGCTCCCGTTGGGCTGCGAAGCAGCCCGGGAGGCCATACGATCAGTTTGAGGGTTCAAGGGGGCTGCTGCGCAGCCCAACGGGGATGAATCCCCTCGCCACAGATAAATCCCCTCGCCACAAAGGGGATTTGAGCGGGCTACTGCTCTTCTTTGACGGCCACTGGCGCGGGCGGTGGGCGCAGGCCGATTTCGGCGGTGAGCTTGAGCTCCTTGCCGTTGCGCATCACCTGGATGGTGACTTTGTCGGTGGGCTTGATCCGCGCCACCTGGTTCATCGAGCGGCGGCCGTCGCCGGCTGGTTCGCCGTCGATGCTCAGGATCACGTCACCCAGTTGCAAGCCGGCCTTCTGCGCCGGGCCGTCGCGGAAAATCCCCGCGACCACGATGCCTGGCCGTCCCGACAAGCCGAAGGACTCCGCCAATTCCTGGGTCAGTGGCTGGACTTCGATGCCCAGCCAGCCGCGAATCACCTGGCCGTGTTCGATGATGGACTTCATCACTTCCATCGCCAGTTTCACCGGGATCGCGAAGCCAATGCCCTGGCTGCCGCCGGACTTGGAGAAGATCGCCGTGTTGATCCCCGTGAGGTTGCCGTTGGCGTCCACCAGCGCGCCGCCGGAGTTGCCGGGGTTGATGGCGGCGTCGGTCTGGATGAAGTCTTCGTAGTTGTTCAGGCCCAGCTGGTTGCGGCCGGTGGCGCTGATGATGCCCATGGTCACGGTCTGGCCGACCCCGAACGGGTTGCCGATGGCCAGGGCGACGTCGCCGATGCGGATGCTGTCGGAACGGCCGATGGTGATGGCCGGCAGGTTCTTCAGGTCGATCTTCAGCACCGCGAGATCGGTTTCCGGGTCGCTGCCGATCACGCGGGCCAGGGTTTCGCGGCCATCCTTGAGGGCGACCACGATCTGGTCGGCGCCGCTGGTCACGTGGTTGTTGGTCAGCAGGTAGCCTTCGGGGCTCATGATCACGCCCGAGCCCAGGCTCGACTCCATGCGCTTCTGCTTGGGCGAGTTATCACCGAAGAAGCGCCGGAACTGCGGGTCCTCGAACAGCGGGTGGCTGGGCTTGTTGATGACCTTGGTGGTGTACAGGTTGACCACCGCCGGCGCCGCGGTGGTGACGGCGTCTGCATAGGACACCGGGCCCTGCAACAGGGTCTTGGGTTGCGGCGCCTGCTGCAGGTTGACATCGAGGCTCGGCAGGCCGACCCATTCCGGGTAGCGCTGGATAATCAATAGAGCGACAAGCACGCCGGCCAACAGCGGCCAGCCGGAAAAACGCAGCGCCTTGAGCATTAAGCATGTCCTACAAAGGTTGCAGGCGGTATGGGACCGCCCATAATGTCGCGCATTATACGAGGCCGCGCGCGCCTCTGAACGGGATATTTAGGAGTCTTTTCATGGCCGTCGCCCTGAGCACCCTGGTCGAAGAAGCGGACCGCTACCTGGCAAGCAACAGGATTGCCGATTATTGCCCCAACGGCCTGCAGGTTGAAGGCGCGCCCCAGGTGATGCGCATTGTCAGCGGTGTCACGGCCAGCCAGGCGTTGCTCGAGGCGGCCGTGGAAGCCAGCGCCGACCTGGTGCTGGTGCACCACGGTTACTTCTGGAAGGGCGAGAACCCCTGCGTCACGGGCATGAAGCAGCGTCGCTTGAAAACCCTGCTCAAGCACGACATCAGCCTGCTGGCCTATCACTTGCCCCTGGACCTGCACCCGGAGGTCGGCAACAACGTGCAACTGGCTCGCCAACTGGATATCACGGTCGAGGGGCCGCTGGACCCGGACAACCCCAAGGTCGTCGGCCTGGTGGGCTCCCTGGCCGAGCCCATGACCGCCCGGGATTTCGCCCGCAAGGTCCAGGAGGCCATGGGCCGCGAACCCCTGCTGATCGAAGGTGAGTCGATGATCCGGCGAGTCGGCTGGTGCACCGGTGGTGGCCAGGGCTATATCGATCAGGCGGTGCTGGCCGGGGTTGACCTGTACCTCAGCGGCGAAGCCTCGGAGCAGACCTTCCACAGCGCCCGGGAAAACGGCATCAGCTTCATCGCCGCCGGCCATCATGCGACCGAGCGCTACGGCGTCCAGGCCTTGGGCGACTACCTGGCGCGCCGGTTTGCCCTGGAGCACATCTTCGTAGATTGCCCGAATCCGATCTGACAGTTTGTAACCCCTGTTGAAGCGCGCTTGTGTGGGAGCGGGCTTGCTCGCGAAGTCGCTATACCAGTCAACACTTCAGGCAACTGATCCACCGCCTTCGCGAGCAAGCCCGCTCCCACAAAGGTTCATGCAACACCCGAACAGCCAGGCATATCCATATGCTGTTTCGATCTAGTTGGCGCCCTGATTAGAAGAGGTCGCTGTGCTAGGATTCCCCGCTCGAACACGGCCCGCTGGCCGTTCATAAGATAGTTTTCGTGAGTAGCCATGGTCGACAAACTGACGCACCTGAAACAGCTGGAGGCGGAAAGCATCCACATCATCCGCGAGGTGGCCGCCGAGTTCGATAACCCGGTGATGCTGTACTCCATCGGCAAAGACTCCGCCGTAATGCTGCACCTGGCACGCAAGGCGTTTTTCCCTGGCAAGCTGCCGTTTCCGGTGATGCACGTCGATACCCGCTGGAAATTCCAGGAGATGTACAAGTTCCGCGATCGCATGGTCGAGGAAATGGGCCTGGACCTGATCACCCATGTGAACCCCGAGGGCGTGGCACAGGGCATCAACCCATTTACCCACGGCAGCGCCAAGCACACCGACATCATGAAGACCCAGGGCCTCAAGCAGGCGCTGGACAAGCATGGTTTCGACGCCGCGTTCGGCGGTGCCCGTCGCGACGAAGAGAAATCCCGCGCCAAGGAGCGCGTCTACTCGTTCCGTGACAGCAAGCACCGCTGGGACCCGAAGAACCAGCGCCCGGAGCTGTGGAACGTCTACAACGGCAAGGTCAACAAAGGCGAGTCGATCCGCGTGTTCCCGCTGTCGAACTGGACCGAGCTGGACATCTGGCAGTACATCTACCTCGAAGGCATCCCGATCGTGCCGCTGTACTTCGCCGCCGAGCGTGAAGTGATCGAGAAGAACGGCACCCTGATCATGATCGACGACGAGCGCATCCTCGAGCACCTTTCCGACGAGGACAAAGCCCGTATCGTCAAGAAGAAAGTGCGTTTCCGTACCCTTGGCTGCTACCCGTTGACGGGCGCGGTGGAGTCCGAGGCCGAAAGCCTGACGGACATCATTCAGGAAATGCTCCTGACGCGAACTTCCGAGCGCCAGGGCCGGGTCATCGACCACGATGGCGCAGGCTCGATGGAAGATAAGAAACGTCAGGGGTACTTTTAAGCTTCGAGTTACAAGCGGCAAGCTGCAAGTTAGAGGCGGTATGCGTAACTTCGCAGCTTGGTGCTTGCAGCCGGTTGTTGCGAGCCGCGATTGGGTGACTCGTAATGGATTTCGAGAAGTTGATTGTCTGGCAGCGAAGCAAATGTTTGGCGGTGGGGATTTATCGAGAGTTTGCGCGATGCGGGGATTTTGGATTCAAGGACCAAATCACCCGTTCTGCACTTTCAGTGCCTTCCAATGTTGCTGAAGGCATGGAGCGTCGGAGTTCCAAGGAAAAGATCCACTTTCTCTGGATGGCGAAGGCTTCTTGTGGAGAGTTGCGCACCCAGATCCTGATAGCCCGAGATATTGCTTATATTGCAGAACCACTGGCTGAAAATTGGATTAAAGAAACCCGAGAGCTCTCTAGGATGCTAGGCGGGTTGATCAATAAAATTTCTGACTAGCTGTACGCCGACAAGCTTGCCGCTTGAAGCTTACAGCTCGGAGCTTGAATGCAATGAGCCATCAATCTGATTTGATCAGCGAGGACATCCTCGCCTACCTGGGCCAGCACGAGCGCAAGGAATTGCTGCGCTTTCTGACCTGCGGCAACGTCGACGACGGCAAGAGCACCCTGATCGGGCGTCTGCTGCACGACTCCAAGATGATCTACGAAGATCACCTGGAAGCCATTACCCGCGATTCGAAGAAAGTCGGCACCACCGGCGACGACATCGACCTGGCGTTGCTGGTCGACGGCTTGCAGGCCGAGCGTGAGCAAGGCATCACCATCGACGTCGCGTACCGTTATTTCTCCACCGCCAAGCGTAAGTTCATCATCGCCGACACCCCCGGCCATGAGCAGTACACCCGCAACATGGCCACCGGTGCGTCCACCTGTGACCTGGCGATCATCCTGGTGGACGCGCGCTACGGCGTGCAGACCCAGACCCGTCGCCACAGCTTCATCGCCTCGTTGCTGGGCATCAAGCATATCGTCGTGGCCATCAACAAGATGGACCTCAAGGACTTCGACCAGGGCGTGTTCGAGTCGATCAAGGCCGACTACCTGCAGTTCGCCGAAGGCTTGAAGATGAAGCCCACGAGCATGCATTTCGTACCGATGTCGGCCCTCAAGGGCGACAACGTGGTGAACAAGTCCGAGCGCTCGCCGTGGTACACCGGCCAGTCGCTGATGGAAATCCTCGAGACCGTGGAAGTGGCGGGCGACCGTAACTTCACCGACCTGCGCTTCCCGGTGCAATACGTCAACCGTCCGAACCTGAACTTCCGCGGTTTCGCCGGCACCCTGGCCAGCGGCATCGTGCACAAGGGCGACGAAGTGGTGGTGTTGCCTTCGGGCAAGAGCAGCCGGGTCAAGTCCATCGTCACCTTCGAAGGTGAGCTGGAGCAGGCCGGTCCTGGCCAGGCGGTGACGCTGACCATGGAAGACGAGATCGACATCTCCCGCGGCGACCTGCTGGTGCATGCCGACAATGTGCCGCCGGTCACCGACAGCTTCGAAGCGATGCTGGTGTGGATGGCTGAAGAACCGATGTTGCCGGGCAAGAAATACGACATCAAGCGGGCCACCAGCTACGTGCCGGGCTCGATTGCCAGCATCGTCAACAAGGTGGACGTGAACACCCTGGAAGAGGGGCCGGCCAGCGCGTTGCAGCTCAACGAAATCGGCAAGGTGAAGATCGCCCTGGATGCACCGATCGCTCTGGACGGCTACGAGAGCAACCGCACCACCGGCGCGTTCATCGTCATCGATCGCCTGACCAACGGCACCGTCGGTGCCGGCATGATCGTGGCCCAGCCATTGGCCCACGGCAGCAGCACCCATCACGGCAAGCTGGCCCACGTGTCGGTGGAAGAGCGCGCCCAGCGTTTCGGCCAGAAGCCGGCCACCGTCCTGTTCAGTGGCCTGTCGGGCGCTGGCAAGAGCACGCTGGCCTATGCCGTGGAGCGCAAGCTGTTCGACTCGGGACGCGCGGTGTTCGTGCTCGACGGCCAGAACCTGCGTCACGACCTGAACAAGGGCCTGCCGCAAGACCGCGCCGGACGCACCGAGAATTGGCGTCGTGCGGCCCACGTCGCCCGTCAGTTCAACGAAGCCGGCCTGTTGACCCTGGCGGCGTTCGTGGCGCCGAGTGCCGAAGGGCGTGAGCAGGCCAAGGACCTGATCGGCAAGGAGCGTCTGCTGACGGTCTACGTCCAGGCCTCGCCGAGCGTGTGTGCCCAGCGTGACCCGCAAGGGCTGTATGCCGCCGCCGGCGACAACATCCCGGGCGAGTCCTTCCCGTATGACGTGCCGCTGGATGCCGACCTGGTGATCGACACCCAGGCACTGACCCTGGAAGAAAGCGTCAAGCAAGTGCTGGACCTGCTGCGCAGCCGCGGCGCGATCTGACACCGCGCTGGCCAACAAAAAGCCCGCCGATGAGCGATCATCGGCGGGCTTTTTTTGTTGTCTGGAGGGGTGCTATCGCGAGCAAGCTCGCTCCCACAGGGGATTGTCAGTGAATACAGAGCCGGCGTTCACACCGATCCCTGTGGGAGCGAGCTTGCTCGCGATGAGGCCAGTGCAGCCACCTCAAGACTTGGCGGGATGTTCCCGATGCATCTGTTCCAGCAACGCATCCTTGTCCTGCCACAACTGGTTGATCCAGCCTTGGAACTCCAGGCGATACACGCCGTCCAGGTCGTAGCTCTTGCCGATGAACTGGGGTGGGATCTTCAGTTCCTGGAAGTGCACGACCACCTCGGCAACGTTGCCGCACAGCAGGTCCCAATACCCCGGGCGACCGCCGGGGTAGTGGATGGTCACGTTGATGATCGACTCCAGTTGCTCACCCATGGCATCCAGCACGAACGCGATGCCGCCGGCCTTGGGCTTGAGCAGGTAGCGGAACGGTGACTGCTGCTGGGCATGCTTGCCTTCGGTGAAACGCGTGCCTTCGACAAAATTGAAAATACCCACCGGATTGTCGCGAAACTTCGCGCAGGTCTTGCGGGTGGTTTCCAGGTCCTTGCCTTTCTTTTCCGGGTACTTCTCCAGATAAGCCTTGGAGTAGCGCTTCATGAACGGGAACCCCAGCGCCCACCAGGCCAGGCCGATCACTGGCACCCAGATCAGCTCCTGCTTGAGGAAGAACTTCAACGGACGCACACGACGGTTCAGCACGTACTGCAACACCATGATGTCGACCCAGCTCTGGTGGTTGCTGGTGATCAGGTACGAGTGCTGGTAGTCCAGGCCCTCCAGGCCACTGAGGTGCCAGCGGGTGCGGCGCAGCAGGTTCATCCAGGCCTTGTTGTTGCTGATCCAGGCTTCATGGATATGGCTCATCAGCCAGTTGGTGAAGCGCTGGGCGACGGGGAAGGGCAGCAGCAACTTGAAGATCGCTACGATGAACAGCGGTGTGCAGCAGACAATGGTATTGAGGGCCAGCAGCAGCGAGGCGATGACGCCGCGTACCGGGGCAGGCAGGAAATCCAGCATTTAAATGTCCATGGGTCGGTTGGCGGCTTGGATCGCGGTCAGGGCGATGGTGTACACGATGTCGTCGACCTGGGCACCGCGCGGCAAGTCGTTCACCGGCTTGCGCAGGCCTTGCAGCATCGGGCCGAGGCTGACGCAGTCGGCGCTGCGCTGTACGGCCTTGTGGGTGGTGTTGCCGGTGTTCAGATCCGGGAAGATGAACACCGTCGCCCGGCCGGCCACCTGGCTATTGGGCGCCAGTTGCCGCGCCACGGTTTCGTTGGCGGCGGCGTCGTACTGCAGCGGGCCGTCGATCAGCAGGCCATGTTGCGCCTCGTGGGCCAACAGCGTGGCTTCGCGGACTTTCTCGACTTCCTCACCACTGGCCGATTCGCCGCTGGAGTAACTGAGCATCGCCACCCGTGGCGTGATGCCGAACGCGGCGGCCGAGTCGGCGCTCTGCAGGGCGATCTCCGCCAGTTCCGCGGCACTGGGGTGCGGGTTCATCACGCAGTCGCCATAGACCAGCACTTCCTCGGGAAACAGCATGAAGAACACCGAGGACACCAGGGAGCAACCCGGCGCGGTCTTGATCAATTGCAGCGCCGGGCGGATGGTGTTGGCGGTGGAGTGGATGACGCCGGACACCAGCCCGTCCACTTCATCGAGCGCCAGCATCATGGTGCCGATCACCACGGTGTCTTCCAGTTGCTGCTCGGCCATTGGCGCGTTCAGGCTCTTGCTCTTGCGCAGTCGCACCATGGGCTCGACATAGCGCTCGCGGATCGAGTCCGGGTCGAGAATCTCCAGCCCCGGCGGCAGTTCGATGCCTTGGGCACGGGCCACGGCTTCGACGTCGGCCGGCTTGGCCAGCAGCACGCAGCGGGCGATGCCCCGGGCCTGGCAAATGGCGGCGGCCTGGACGGTCAGCGGCTCGCTGCCTTCGGGCAGGACGATGCGCTTGTTGGCGGCCTGGGCGCGCTGGATCAATTGGTAGCGGAACACGGCAGGCGACAGGCGCATCTCCCGTGGCGTGCCGCAGCGCTGGTGCAGCCAGTTGGCGTCCAGGTGGCTGGCGACGAAGTCGGTGATGATCTCGGCGCGCTCGCGGTCGTCGATCGGGATTTCCTTGTTCAGGCCGTTGAGCAGGTTGGCGGTGTCGTAGGAGCCGGTGCTCACCGACAGCACCGGCAGGCCGGCCTGCAAGGCGCCGCGACACAAGTCCATGATGCGTGGGTCGGGCAGGGTGTCGCTGGTCAGCAACAGGCCGGCCAGCGGCACGCCGTTGATGGCGGCCAGGCTCACCGCCAGGATGATGTCGTCGCGATCGCCGGGGGTGACCACCAGCACGCCGGGCTTGAGCAGTTCCACGGTGTTGCGCATGGTCCGGGCGCAAATGATGATGTTGCTCATGCGCCGGCTTTCGTAGTCGCCGGCATTGAGCACCTGCGCGCCCATCAGGTCGGCCACGTCGCGGGTACGCGGCGCATTGAGTTCCGGACGAAACGGGATGCAGCCCAGCAGGCGGAAATCGCCGCTGCGCAGCAGGGGAGAGTGTTCCTTGAGGCGGGCGGAGAAGGCGTCCATGCTTTCCTCGGTGCGGACCTTGTTCAGGATCACGCCGAGCACTTTCGGGTCTTTCGGCCCGCCGAACAATTGCGCCTGCAACTCAACCCGGCCGGACAGCTCGGTCAGCACTTCGTTTTCCGGCGCCGATACCAGGATGACTTCGGCGTCCAGGCTCTTGGCCAGGTGCAGGTTGACCCGGGCGGCGTAGCTGGCGTTGCGGGTCGGGACCATGCCTTCGACCACCAGCACGTCCTTGCCGATGGCGGCCTGCTGGTACAGGGTGATGATTTCTTCCAGCAGCTCATCGAGCTGGCCGTCGCCAAGCATGCGTTCGACGTGGGCCAGGCCCAGGGGTTGTGGCGGTTTCAGACCATGGGTGCGCGCCACCAGTTCGGTCGAGCGCTCCGGCCCGGTGTCGCCGGGGTGCGGCTGGGCAATGGGTTTGAAAAAGCCGACTTTCAACCCGGCCCGTTCGAGGGTACGCACCAGCCCGAGGCTGATGGAGGTCAGACCCACGCCAAAATCGGTGGGCGCGATAAAAAAAGTTTGCATGCGGGTTCTCTAAGGGTGCATGGCAAGGGCGAGGCCTATGTCTGGCCGTCTGCCGTGAAATTCAGTCGCCAAGGTTATCGCTAACGGGGGCCTGCGCGCACCAGCCGCAATCAAAGGGCTGGCCTATTTTTTCAATACGTTGCGCCGGGTCCAGGACCCAGGCCCGGGATTGCCAGGGCGGCTGGTGGCGCAGATGCTGGGTATGCCCGCAGGACAGCTCGGCCACCCAGTGCCCGTCCTCGTCCTGGTGGAAACCGCTGACCGTCGGTCTGGCCGCGCAGGTCCGTTTGTCCGGGTTCCGTTCGCTTTCGGGCAAATCCTTGTTTAGACTTGTCCGTTCTTCATTCTTATGCAAAAGGTCTCGCCCCATGCTGATCGCCGCCAATAAGGCTGTCTCCATCGACTATACCCTGACCAACGACGCTGGTGAGGTCATCGACAGCTCTGCCGGCGGCGCACCGCTGGTCTACCTGCACGGTGCAGGCAACATCATCCAGGGCCTGGAAAAAGCCCTGGAAGGTAAAACCACCGGTGACGAGCTGAACGTGACCGTCGAGCCGGAAGATGCCTATGGCGAGTACTCCGCCGAACTGGTCAGCACCCTGAGCCGCAGCATGTTCGAAGGCGTCGACGAGCTGGAAGTGG
Organism: Pseudomonas sp. Cab53; assembly: GCF_018325965.1. Taxonomy (NCBI): domain Bacteria; kingdom Pseudomonadati; phylum Pseudomonadota; class Gammaproteobacteria; order Pseudomonadales; family Pseudomonadaceae; genus Pseudomonas; species Pseudomonas sp. Cab53. The sequence goes on from NZ_AP021902.1 coordinate 1,038,041, forward strand.
GCATGCAGTTCCACGCATCGGCCCCCGATGGCCAGATGCAGATCGTCACCATTCGCGATCTGGAAGGCGACGACGTGACTGTCGACGGCAACCACCCGCTGGCCGGCCAGCGCCTGAACTTCAAGGTCAAGGTCGTCGACATCCGTGACGCCAGCCAGGAAGAAGTGGCCCATGGTCACGTCCATGGCGAAGGTGGTCATCACCACTGATTTTCTGCGCTACGCTCAGAGAACTGAAAAGGCGCCGTGAGGCGCCTTTTTTGGTCGGTTGCTGTTAGCATCGACCGTGGCTGTTTCGAAAAGACCTGCAAACCTGGAGTTCGTCATGAGTGCTTTCCACGACCTTAAACTGAAAGCTCTGGATGGTCAGGAGCTTCCTCTGGCGCCGTTCAAGGGGCAAGTCGTGCTGGTGGTCAACGTCGCCTCCAAATGTGGCCTGACGCCTCAGTACGCCGCGTTGGAAAACCTCCACCAGCAATTCAAGGACCGGGGCTTCAGCGTACTGGGGCTGCCCTGCAACCAGTTCGCCGGGCAAGAACCCGGGACCGAGCAGGAGATCCAGGACTTCTGCAGCCTTAACTATGGCGTCACATTCCCGTTGTCCAGCAAGCTGGAAGTGAACGGTCATGACCGCCATCAGTTGTATCGCCTGCTGGCGGGCGAGGGTGCCGAGTTTCCCGGCGACATCACCTGGAACTTCGAGAAATTCCTGCTGGGTAAGGACGGCCGCGTGCTGGCCCGCTTCTCGCCGCGCACGGCGCCGGATGACCCCGCGGTGATCCAGGCCATCGAAAAAGCATTGGGTTGAAGCCCGGCCCCTGTGGCGAGGGAGCTTGCTCCCGCTCGGTTGCGCGGCAACCGCCAAAAAACGGGCGGCTACGCAGCCCAGCGGGAGCAAGCTCCCTCACCACGGGGTTCATGATTGAGTAAACCTCAGTGCTCCCTTCTGATCCTTAATCACTCCAATCAATAGTGCTACCCAGCCAGCGCCACGCTGCATATTATCCCCGTCATATTGACCTGCGACCTTGTCCCCGTGGAGTGCCCCCATGCCTGTAAAAGCCCTGTTCAAACCTTTCCACCTCGGCGCATTGGAGCTGCCGACCCGGGTCGTGATGGCGCCGATGACCCGTTCCTTCTCGCCGGGCGGGGTGCCGAATGCCAAGGTGGTCGAGTACTACCGCCGCCGCGCAGCCGCCGGCGTCGGCCTGATCATCACCGAGGGCACCACGGTCGGGCACAAGGCTTCCAACGGTTATCCCCACGTGCCGCATTTCTACGGTGACGCCGCGCTGGCCGGTTGGAAGCAGGTGGTCGACGCGGTACATGCCGAAGGTGGCAAGATCGTTCCGCAACTGTGGCATGTGGGCAGTGTGCGCCGCATCGGGACCGAGCCGGATGCCAGCGTGCCGGGCTACGGGCCGACCGAAAAACTCAAGGACGGCCAGGTGGTGGTCCATGGCATGACCCAGGCGGACATCGACGAGGTCGTTGCCGCATTCGCTCAGGCCGCGAAGGATGCCCAGGCCATCGGCATGGACGGTGTGGAGATCCACGGAGCCCATGGCTACCTGGTGGACCAGTTCTTCTGGGAGGGCAGCAACCAGCGTACCGACGGTTACGGTGGCAGCCTGGCCAACCGTTCGCGCTTCGCGATCGAGCTGATCCGTGCCGTGCGCGCGGCGGTGGGCGAGGGCTTCCCGATCATCTTCCGTTTTTCCCAATGGAAACAGCAGGACTACACCGCCCGCCTGGTGCAGACGCCGCAGGCGTTGGGCGAATTCCTCAAGCCGTTGTCCGACGCCGGCGTGGACATTTTCCACTGCTCGACGCGGCGTTTCTGGGAACCGGAATTCGAAGGCTCCGAGCTGAACCTGGCCGGCTGGACCCGCAAGCTCACCGGCAAGCCGACCATTACCGTGGGCAGCGTCGGCCTGGATGGCGAGTTCCTGCAGTTCATGGTCAACACCGACAAGGTCGCCCAGCCCGCCAGCCTGGAGAAGTTGCTGGAGCGCCTGAACAACGATGAGTTCGACCTGGTGGCGGTGGGGCGTGCGTTGCTGGTGGATCCGGACTGGGCGCAAAAAGTTCGCGACGGCCGCGAGCAGGAGATCCTGCCGTTCAGCCGCGACGCGTTGATGACCTTGGTTTAAGTACTGACTGAACTGACGCTATCGCGAGCAAGCTCGCTCCCACACTGATCTCTGGCGGACACCTACCTTGTCCGCGACCAGGATCCCTTGTGGGAGCGAGCTCGCGATGGCGATCTGCACGGCACCTGGGACTAACGCATTGTCGAGGTGGCAGGTATCACCTGCTCAGTCATGCAAGCCCCGCGCAACTGCGCCTCGAACTGCTCGATCACGGCCGTCCAACCCTGGCGGCTGGCATGCTGGCGGGCATTGAGCCTCACACAGCGCAAGTTCTCGCGACCCTCCAGCAACCAACAGGCGGCCTCGCAGAACGCCTCTTCATCCCCTGGCATCGCCAGCACGCCGTTATAGCCGTGACGAATGTGCTGGGCCGCCGCGGCCTGGTCATAGGCCACCACGCCCAACCCCGACGCCAGCGCTTCGAGCACCACGTTGCCGAAGGTTTCGGTCAGGCTCGGGAAGACAAACAGGTCTCCCGAGGCATAGTGGCTGGCCAGCGTTTCGCCACGTTGCGAACCGCAGAAAATCGCCTCGGGCAATGCCTGTTCCAGTTCGGCGCGTTGCGGGCCATCGCCGATCACCACCAGCTTCATCCGCCGCTCTGGGAATGTCCTGCGCAGCCTGTCGAAACTGCGCTTGAGCAAGCCGAGGTTCTTCTCCGGCGCCAGGCGTCCGACATGAATCACTGCCATGTCGTCATCGCCCAGGCCCCAGGCCTCGCGCAGGCTGGCCGAGCGCTTTATCGGGTGAAACAGCTGGCTGTCCACACCCCGCGACAACAATGCCACGCGTTCGAAGTGCCGCCGTTCCAGCTCCAGGCGCTGGCTGAGGCTGGGGACGAGGGTCAGGTGGGAGCGATTATGAAACCAGCGCAGGTAATGCGTGAGTACGCGGCTCAACAGCCCGAGCCCGTATTGCTGGGTGTACTGCTGGAAATTGGTGTGGAAACCACTGACCACCGCGATCCCCAGGCGCCGCGCCGCCCGCAACGCGGCTAGCCCAAGCGGGCCTTCGGTGGCGATGTACAGCACGTCGGGACGGTGACGTTTCCAGCGCCGCAGCAGCTTGTGCATCGACGCCTGGCCCCACTGCAGGCCCGGATAACCCGGCAGCGGCCAGCCCCGGCACAACAGCAATTGCTCGTCACTGGCCTGGCGCTGGTCGTCGCCCTGGCGGGGACGGATCAGCTCGACCCGGTGCCCTCGGGCGCACAAACCGTCGTACAGACGGCCCAGGGTATTGGCCACACCATTGATTTCCGGCGGGAAGGTTTCAGTGATGAGGGTGATGTGCAGGTGTGTGGTCATGACCCCAGTGTCGACCGGGGCCATGTCGTCATTGTGACGTCAGGATGATGGATTTGTGACCTTAAGGGACCTGCCGCGCCAACGCGGTTTCGGCCCCTTGCTCGCGCACCCAGAACAAGGTCGCCCCGGCCACGGCCGCCGGCATCATCAGGATGTTGACCACGGGGATCAGCAGCGCCAGGTAAACGCTGCCGCCAAAGCCCAGGCTCTGCCAGCGCTTCTGCCGCAGCCAGGCGAGCATTTCGTTCCAGCCCAGCTTGTGGTTGTCCGCCGGGTAGTCGATGTACTGGATCGCCATCATCCACACCCCGAACAGCAGCCACAGCGGGGCGGCTACCAGGTTGACCACCGGAATGAACGACAGCACGAACAGCCCCAGGGCGCGGGGCAGGAAATAGCCGAGCTTGCGCGCCTCCCGGGCGAAGGTGCGAGGAACCATTGCGATCAGCTCACCCCAGCTGAATGCCGGGAAGTCATCGGTGCCACGGATGACCACCTCGACCTTTTCCGCGAGAAAACCGTTGAACGGCGCGGCGATGATGTTGGCGAGTAGGGTGAAGGTGAAGAACACCATCAGCACCACCAGTACCACGAACAACGGCCAGAGAATGTAGCTGAGGAAGCCCAGCCACTCTGGCAGCGAGGGCATCAGGGTGTCGACCCACAGGCTGAACTGGTGGCCGGCCAGGTAGATCAGCCCGACGAACAGCACCAGGTTGATGGCCAACGGCAACAGGACGAACAGGCGCAGGCCCGGGCTCAAGACCAGCTTGAGGCCTTCTTGCAGGTATTGCGGGCCGGACAGGACAGGGGCGGGCATGAGGAGCTCCGAACGAAGTTGATCGCGCCGACCTTACCGACTTTGTCTGGCGCGCGAAAGCGGCGACATGGCGTGTAACAACGTTTCAGGCCACAACCGCTGCTATTGGAGCGACCATTGCGAATAGAGCTCACCTATGAGCTGGATTGTTAAACCGTATTTCCTTAATCTTCGCTCCCTCGATACGCTGCACCCATTCTTTTTCAGGACCGTCGAACCCAGCCTTCCCCAAGTGCGTCAACGGTCTTTTTTATTCACGCCGCTCACCCGGCGTTCCGGGCCGCAGGGTCCGGTCAACAGGAGCAGGTCATGTCTGAAGTCCGTCATTCGCGAGTGATTATCCTCGGTTCCGGCCCTGCCGGTTACAGCGCTGCTGTCTATGCCGCCCGTGCCAACCTCAAGCCGCTGCTGATCACCGGCATGCAGGCCGGCGGTCAATTGACCACCACCACCGAAGTCGACAACTGGCCGGGCGATGTCCACGGCCTGACCGGCCCGGCCCTGATGGAGCGCATGAAAGAACACGCCGAGCGCTTCGAAACCGAGATCGTTTTCGATCACATCAACGCCGTGGACTTTGCCGCCAAGCCCTACACCCTGACCGGTGACAGCGCGACCTACACGTGCGATGCCCTGATCATCGCCACCGGTGCCAGCGCGCGCTACCTGGGCCTGCCATCGGAAGAAGCCTTCATGGGCAAGGGTGTTTCCGCCTGCGCCACCTGCGACGGTTTCTTCTATCGCAACAAACCCGTGGCAGTGGTCGGCGGCGGCAACACCGCTGTCGAGGAAGCCTTGTACCTGGCCAACATCGCCAGCACGGTCACCCTGATCCACCGTCGTGAAACCTTCCGCGCCGAGAAGATCCTGATCGACAAGCTCAACGCCCGCGTTGCCGAAGGCAAGATCATCCTCAAGCTCAACGCGACCCTGGACGAAGTGCTGGGCGACAACATGGGCGTGACCGGCGCACGCCTGAAGAACAACGATGGCAGTTTCGACGAGATCAAGGTCGACGGTGTGTTCATCGCCATCGGCCACACGCCGAACACTTCGCTGTTCGAAGGCCAGCTGGAGCTCAAGGACGGCTACCTGGTCGTCAAGGGTGGCCGTGACGGCAATGCCACCGCCACCAGCGTCGAAGGCATCTTCGCGGCCGGCGACGTGGCCGACCACGTCTACCGCCAGGCCATCACCTCGGCCGGCGCCGGCTGCATGGCGGCCCTGGACACCGAGCGTTACCTGGACGGCCTGCAGAACGCTTCGTTCTGATTCATCGGGCACAAAAAAACCGGCTTCGGCCGGTTTTTTCATGTGGGTGACATTCCTCGAACCCCTGTTTGAGCGGGCTTGCTCGCGAATGCGGTATGTCAGTCAAACCTATGCTGGCTGACCCACCGCATTCGCGAGCAAGCCCGCTCCCACAAGTTATCCATGGCTTGTAGATCGTATCAGGACAACTTCGCCAGGCACGCTTCGAGAATATCCAGGCCTTCCTCCAACACTGCCGGCTCGGTCGTCAACGGTGCCAGCAGGCGGATGATGTGTCGCGACTTGCCACTGGGCATCAACAGCAGACCCGCTTCCCGTGCCAGGGCCAGCAACTGGGTCAGTTGTGCCGGTGCTGGCGTGCCGTCGGCATGGGCCAGTTCGAGGCCGCGCATCGCGCCGACGCCGGTCAGGCGGCCGAGGTACGGCGTCACCCTACGATGGCGCCAGGCTTCGTAGCGGCTGACAATCGCAGCTTCCTGTTGCGTGCCCCAGGTGTGCAGGTGGGTGTCGGTCATCTCGTCCAGGGTTGCCAATGCGGCGGCGCAGGCGATGGGGTTGCCTGAATAGGTACCGCCCAGCCCACCCTTGGGCAGGTTGTCCAGCAACGCCTTGCGTCCCACCACCGCGCCCAGTGGCACGCCGCCGGCGATGCTCTTGCCCAGCAGGATCAGGTCCGGCTCGATGCCCAGGCGCGAAAATGCGAAGCGCTGGCCGGTGCGACCGAAGCCGGACTGGATCTCATCGACGATCAGCACGATTCCCTGCTTATCGCAGAACTGCCGCAGGGCCTGGGCAAAGGGTATGTCCAAGGCCAGGAAACCGGCTTCGCCCTGCACCGGTTCGATGATGAAACAGGCCACGTCGTTCACATCGATCTCGACGCTGAACAGCCGCTCCATGGCCTTGAGCGCCTCGGCGCACGTGATGCCGTTGTCCTGGCTCGGATACGGCAGGTGATAGACCGGCCCGGGCAGCACGCCGACCTTCTGTTTGTACGGCGCGACCTTGCCGTTGAGGTTGAGCGTGGCCAGGGTGCGGCCATGGAACGCGCCGTCAAACGCCACGACGGCGGTGCGGCCGGTGGCGCCGCGCACGATCTTCAAGGCGTTCTCCGCCGCTTCGGCACCGCTGTTGGTGAGCATGCCACTGACCGGGTAGTCCACCGGTATGAACGCGCTCAGGCGTTCCATCAGTTCAATGTAGGGCACATGCGGTGCAGCGTTGAATGCGTAGTGGGTCAGCCGGGTCGCCTGTGTGCGAATCGCCTCGACAATGCGTGGATGGCAATGGCCGAGGTTCAACACGCCGATGCCACCGACGAAATCGATGTAGCGCTTGCCATCGGTGTCCCAGACTTCGGCGTTCCTGCCGTGGCTGAGGCTGACGGGGTGCACGATGGAAATCGACTGGCTGATGGTTTCGCTGCTCATGAATGACCGCTCGCAAGGGAAGATGGCGTGCGCTATTCAAGCGGTGAGCGAAGGGCGTGGGCAAACGAAATAAAGTTGCCGGGTCAATCTTAAAAGTCGGGATGTGGAACAGGCGCACTGTGTGCGTGACGACGAAGCTTTCGTGGCGAGGGAGCAAGTGCTTTCGCCACGAAAGCCGATTTCGACATGGCGGCGGTTTTGGGATCAGCGACGCTGCAGCGGCTGCGCCTCGAATTTCACACCGGCCAACCCATGCGCCATCAGCGCGCGGATATTGCCGTGATCGCTGCCTTCGGGCGTGGCCAGCACCGAACGGTAATGCTCGCCGAATGCCAGGAGCGCTTCTTCGTCGCTCAAGCCTTCGAGCAAGGCCAGGCCCAGGGTCTTGCACGAGCCTTCGTTCTGCCCGGCGGCGTTGGTCACGCCGCCATTGGTGAAGGCCTGGGGTTGATAGTCGTAGCCGGCGGCGATGAAGGCCAGGGTGTCGGCGAACAGGTGTTCACCGCTCTTGAGGCGGGTGCGCAGGGTATCGAGATCAGGCATCGGGTTTTCCTTTGGCGAACGCCGCTTGCTGTTCGGCGCTGGCTTCTTTCTGGTATTGGGCTTTCCACTCGGCGTACGGCATGCCGTAGATCACTTCGCGGGCTTCGTCGAGGCTGACCTCGATCTGGCGTTCATCGGCGGCGGCCTTGTACCACTTGGACAGGCAGTTGCGGCAGAAGCCGGACAGGTTCATCAGGTCGATGTTCTGCACATCCTTGCGGCTGTCCAGGTGGGCAACCAGCCGGCGGAAAGCGGCGGCTTCGAGTTCGAGGCGTTGTTGCTCGTTCATGGTGGTCTCTGCAAGACAGCTTCAAGGGCTAGCTTCAAGCTGCATGTTGGGGGTCAGGCTTGAAGCTTACAGCTTGAAGCCGGCAGCGGCTATTGGGTCGCCCGGCTGGCCGCCAGGGTGATCGACACCGACTCGGCAAAGCGCAAGGCATGGGGCTTGTCGACCTCGACTTCGGCGTACAGCACCGACTCGTTGGCCATGATCAGGTCCAAAAGCTCCTGGGTCAGGCGTTCGAGCAGGGCGAAGCGATTGCCCTCCACGTGGGCGATCACCGCCTTGGTGATGGTGCGGTAGTTCAAGGCGTGGTCGATGTCATTGTCGCGCACCGCCTCCTGGGCGGCGTAGAGGATGGTCAGGTTGATCAACACATCCTGTTTGTTGAGGATCTCGTCCTCGTTGATGCCGATGAAGGTGCGCAGGCGCAGGTCCTTGACCTTGATGCGTGCCATGGCGGGCTGAAGTTGTGACATTTACGGGCTCCGTCGAATCAATTGCAGAAACTCATGAAGGCAACGCCGGGCTACTTGACGTGCCGCCCGCCGTTGACGGACAGCGTCGTGCCGGTGACATAAGGGTTGTCCAGCAGGTAGCGCAGGCTCTGGTAGATCACCTCGCTGCCGGGCTCGATACCCAGTGCGGACTTGGCCAGGGCCTTGGCCCGGTAGGCCGCGTCGTCTTCGGGATTGAACATTAGCAGGGCCGGGGCGATGCCGTTGACCTTGATGGCCGGTGCGTATTTTGCCGCGAATGACAAGGTCAGGCTTTCGAGGCCGGCCTTGGTGGCGCAGTAGGCGATGTGTCGGGTGCTGCCCTTGCGCGTCACGTCATCGCTGATGTGCACGATGTCGGCCGGGTTCGAACGCTGCAGCAAGCCGGCGCAGTGCAGGTTGATCAGGTACGGCGCCAGCATGTGCACGCCGAACATGGCGCCGAATGCCTGCGCTTCGTTGCCGGGGTCTTCGGCCAGCCAGGCCGACGCGTTGTGCACGATGGCCCGCAGGCGATCAGTGTGCTGCTGAAGCCGCTCGATAAAGGCCAGGATCCCGGCTTCGCTGGAGAAATCGGCAAACAGCACAGTGGCTCCAAGGTCCCGCAGTACCTGTACGCCCGGGCGTTCGGTGCGATAGGTCGCGATCACCGGCTGGCCGTCTTCCAGGCAGCGGCGGGCACAATGCAGGCCGACGCGTTGGGCGGCGCCGGTGATCAGGATCGGAGCGGGGGCGCTGGGCATAAGGGGCTCGGTTCGCGACTGGAGTAAAAACTATAACAGCGACAGGGGGCGTCTCCTACGTGGGCCGGTGATATTCCAGATCGCGCACAAAACAACAAAACCGCGCAGCGGCGACGTTTTGTTCTTGTCATGACATCTGCCGGAAGGAGTAGACTGGGATCCAATTCGCCAGCCGGATGGGTCTGCCAACATGAGCGTAATCACTGAGGACAATTTCATCTTCAAGGCGCCAGGGGCCTGGGCGCGCGAAGACTTGTTCCCCATCCGTGAAGTCGCGCGCCTGACCGGTGTGAACCCTGTGACGCTGCGCGCCTGGGAGCGTCGCTACGGCCTGATCCAGCCCACTCGCACCGACAGCGGACACCGCCTGTATTCGTTGGGCGACATTGAAAAGGTACGCAGCATCCTGGCCTGGATCGAGCGTGGCGTGGCGGTCAGCAAGGTGGGCAAGATCCTGGCGAAGACCGAGTCGGTGCAGTCGGTCTGCGCGTTGATTCCCTCGGACCTGGTCAGGGCCGACTACGCCCAATGGCAGCAGCAGGTGGCGGATGCGGTGGGTCAGTTCGACGACGTGGAACTGGACCGCATCTATGGCCAGATCTTTTCCACCTACGCGGTGCCCGTCGTCTTCCAGGACATCCTGATGCCGCTCTGGCGGCAGTTGCTGCAACGCCAGCAAGTGTTCGGGCAAACCAGCGAATGGGTGTTCTTCGACGGTTTCCTGCGTTCACGCATCATCCAGCGGTTGCTGCTCAAGCGCGAAGGCGTGTCGCGACGGGTGCTGGTCTGCGCCATCGCCGGCCAGTGTCGCGAGCTGGAGCTGCTGGTCACGGCGCTGTTCCTGTCCAAGGCGGATGTGGGGGTCAGGGTGCTGGCGACCGGTTTGCCTTTCGATGAGCTGACCCTGGTGTGCCAGAAGATCCAGCCGCTCGCGCTGGTGGTGGTGTCCCATCATGCGCCGGCCCCCGAATTGCCCAAGCGCCTGGGCAAGTTGGCCATGAGCCTGGATTGCCCGTTGTTGCTGGCCGGCGATGCGTCTGACCTGGCGCAGGACGCCCTGGCCGGTTCGTCGATCGGCTGCCTGGGTAACGAAGGGACCGTGATGCGCCAGCGCCTGCGTCAATTTCTGGCAGGCAACCTGGACACCTGATCAGAGATGCATCGTCGGATGGGTCAGGCGATGTTGCTGCAGGATGTACTGGCGCAGGCGTTCGGTCTCGTCCTGGTCATCCTGGCTCAGATGGTAGGCGTACAAGCCCTGGGCGGTTTCCCGTTCGAAGGTGCCGCGCAATGAAATCCGTTCATAGCCCGAGGGGCTGAACCACAAGGCGAATTGCTTGAGTGGCTTGGTACGACTGCGGCTTTCCACCAGGACGCCCTTGCACGAGACCTCGTGCACCCAGAGCGAGCCCGGCTGGCCCTTGATGTTTTCCAGTGCCACGGGCTCTTCGAGGGTCAGGCGCCAGGGACGTACCTTCGGGCCGTCTTCGTAGATGCTCGGCACGCCCAGGCGCAGGTGCATGGCATGGAATTCGTCTTCCACCAGGTGCAAGGGGAACGTCATCTGCTGGTTTTCGAAGTTGGCTTGTAGCGTCACCTGCTCGTTCGCCGCCAGGCGCGTCAGCAGGTCACGGATCTGCGAGCCACCGTTTACCAGCAAGCTCGACGTGACATCCCGCTCATTGAGTTGCGGGTTGTGCTGCATGGTCCGGATGAAATCCAGTTCATCCTGCGTCAGGAGGGCATCGCGCGGCATGATGGGCTCGAAGAGGTGATGTGCATTTTCACTGATGATTGTAGTGACTGACCGTTAATTCGCTATTTTGTTTGCGCCGTTCGTCGCTTCGAGCCGGGCAATCGTTTCCCGCGCTTCGGCCAGTTCCTTTTCCAACTGGGCCGTGCGCTGTTGAGCCTTGACCTGGGCCGTGACGTCCTTTTGCACGCCGACGAAGTACGTACGCCCATCGGCTTCGTTTCTGACCGTGGAGAGCGACAACTCATTCCAGAACGGCGTGCCGTCCTTGCGGTAGTTACGCAGCACCTCACGGCAGGCACCGCCTTGTTCCAAGGTCTGGCGAATGTGCTTCAGGGCGGGCTGGTCGCGATCACCCGACTGGAGGAAACGACAATCCTGATAGAGGATTTCCTCGCGGCTGTAGCCGGTCAGGCGTTCGAAGGCCGGGTTCACATAGATCAGGATATTGTCCTCGTCACCTTCTTTTTCGGCGATGACAATCCCGTCGTTGGTCGCGTTGATGACCAGTTGCATCAAATGAGCGTTGATCATGGCGCAGCTCCCGTTGAAACGTCCTTGTTTAGAGCCAGCATTCTAGAAGAATTCAACAGGCTGTCTACTGGCCATCAGCTCCCATTGAGAGCCATTCGCAGCTTGGCGGGTGCAGCTGTTACTATCCCCGGCTCTTTTATTCAGGTTCAGGATCAGATTGATGAAAGTCGCCATCCTTTCCGGCTCGGTCTATGGCACCGCCGAAGAAGTCGCCCGGCACGCCGCCAAACTGCTCGAAGCGGCGGGTTTCGAGGCGTGGCACAACCCGCGCGCCACCCTGGCGGATATCCAGGCGTTCGCTCCGCAGGCGATGCTAGCGGTGACCTCGACGACGGGCATGGGGGAGTTGCCGGACAACCTGATGCCGTTGTATTCGACCCTGCGCGACCAGTTGCCGGCATTCCTTCGTGGGTTGCCTGGGGGTGTGATCGGCTTGGGCGATGCCAGCTACGGGGACACCTTCTGCGCTGGTGGTGAGCAGATGAGCGAGTTGTTCGCCGAACTGGGCGTGCGAGAGGTGCTGCCCATGCTGCGCCTGGACGCCAGCGAGAGCGTCACGCCTGAAAGCGACGCCGAGCCGTGGCTACAGGCCTTGATCGAAGCCTTGCGTACTTGATGCACTCGCGATGACTCGCTCGGCCAGTAAGCTGGCTGCCAATGCAACTAGCGGCCCGGGGAGAGCTGGCTAGACTCATTTTTCTTGCGTATGAAGTTTGAAAAACGCGATTCATATAATAAGAAAACAAAGGGGTCAGAGCCGTGAGCGTAGCGCCCATCCAAACGACACTCGGTATCAAGGAACAGGTCAGTGCGGCTGAATGGCAAACCCGGGTGGACCTGGCCGCCTGTTACCGCCTGGTTGCGATGCATGGCTGGGATGACCTGATCTTCACCCACATTTCCGCGAAGGTCCCCGGCACCGAGGATTTCCTGATCAACCCGTACGGGCTGATGTTCCACGAGATCACCGCCTCCAGCCTGGTCAAGGTCGACCAGGCCGGCAACAAGCTGATGGACAGCCCCTACGACATCAACCCGGCCGGCTACACCATCCACAGCGCCGTGCATGAGGTGCGCCACGACGTGACGTGCGTGCTGCACACCCACACCGCCACCGGCGTGGCGGTGTCGGCGCAGAAGCAAGGGGTGCTGCCGATCAGCCAGCAGTCGTTGTTCGTGCTGTCGAGCCTGGCTTATCACGCCTACGAAGGCGTGGCCTTGAACCACGAAGAGAAGGCGCGCCTGCAGGCGGACCTGGGTGACAGCAACTTCCTGATGCTGCACAACCATGGCTTGCTGACCTGTGGCGCCAGCATCGCCGATACGTTCCTGATGATGTTCATTTTCCAGCGCGCCTGTGACATTCAGGTCCTGGCGCAGAACGGTGGCGCCGAGCTGATCGGTATCGAACCGCAGATCCTGGCCGGCGCCCGGGCGATGATCGCCGGGGTGACCAGAAGTGCCCAAGGCATGGGCGGCGCGCTGGCCTGGCCGGCGTTGTTGCGCAAGCTCGACCAACAGGACAGCGGGTATAAAAGCTGATGCCTCTGGCCCAGATTCCCTTGCGTATCTGGCGCCAGCGCAGCCAGATCTTCCTGTTCCGCGGCCATGCCATCCGTTACTGGGTGGCGGGGCAGGGCGAGCCGCTGCTGCTGATCCACGGCTTTCCTACTGCCAGTTGGGACTGGCATTACCTGTGGCAGCCGTTGGCGCAGCGCTACCGGGTGATCGCCTGCGACATGCTCGGTTTCGGCGACTCCGCCAAGCCGGCGGACCACACCTACAGCCTGCTGGAACAGGCCGATCTGCAACAGGCCTTGCTGGCGCACCTGAACGTGCGGCAAGGGGTGCATGTGCTGGCCCACGACTACGGTGACAGTGTGGCCCAGGAACTCATCGCCCGGCACTACGAAGCGCGCCTCAACGTTGCCAGTTGCGTCTTTCTCAATGGCGGCCTGTTCCCCGAAACCCACCGGCCGGTGCTGGCCCAGAAACTGTTGCTCAGCCCGCTGGGCTGGCTGCTGGGGCGGGCGTTTTCGCGGCAAAGCCTGGTCAAGAGCTTCCGGCAGATCTTCGGCCCCCGCACCGGCCCCACCGAAAGCGTGCTGGATGATTTCTGGAGCCTGATAGAAGCGCATCACGGGCCGCGGATCATGCACAAGCTCATCGCCTACATTCCCGAGCGGCGAGTACAGCGTGATCGCTGGGTGCAGGCGATGCAGCGTGACGACGTGCCCTTGCGGGTGATCGACGGGGCGCTCGATCCGATTTCCGGCGAGCACATGGTGGCGCGCTACGAATCGCTGATCCCCAATCCGGATACGGTGCTGCTGTCCGAGATCGGCCACTACCCCCACACCGAGGCCCCGGTGCAGGTGCTCAAGCATTACCTGGCGTTTCGCGAAAACATCGCGCCACGGTGCAGAAAGGTGGCCTACTCCTGACACAACCCTGTGTGGGCCGGCCGGATGTGCTGCCCGACTCAATCCCTTGTGGGAGCGGGCTTGCCCGCGAAAGCGGCGTGTCAGGCAGCGCATTTCTGACTGAAGGACCGCCTTCGCGAGCAAGCCCGCTCCCACAATGTTTCTGGGTGTTCCCGGATGTGATGCCCGGCTCGATTTCCTGTGGGAGCGGGCTTGCCCGCGAAAGCGGCACCGCGGTCTCACTTCTGGATGAACAGAGTGATCTCACCTCTGGCATCGCATCATCCCCCCACCTTATCGCCCACTATTCACTCCCAGCCCATTTCATTGTGACCGGCCGACGAGTGCCGGACACTCGGCCTCAATGTCCTATAGGCCTGCTGGAGTTCTGCCATGAATGAGTCTGTGCGCTTCGAAGATAAAGTCGTGATCGTCACCGGGGCCGGCGGTGGCCTGGGGCGGGCCCATGCCCTGCTGTTCGCCAGGCACGGCGCGAAGGTACTGGTCAACGACTTGGGCGGTTCGGCCCAGGGGGAAGGGGCCAATGCCTCGGCGGCAGACCGGGTGGTGGCTGAAATCCGCGCGGCGGGCGGCATTGCCGAGGCCAACCACGATTCGGTCACCGATGGCGACAAGCTCGTGCAGAATGCCCTCGACGTGTTCGGCCGGGTCGACGTGGTGGTCAACAACGCCGGGATCCTGCGGGACAAGACTTTTCACAAGATGGACGACGCCGACTGGGACCTGGTCTACCGCGTCCATGTCGAAGGGGCCTACAAGGTGACCCGCGCCGCCTGGCCGCACCTGCGTGAGCAGAATTATGGACGGGTGATTTTCACCGCCTCTACCTCGGGTATCTACGGCAACTTCGGCCAATCCAACTACGGCATGGCCAAGCTCGGGTTGTATGGGCTGACGCGTACCCTGGCCATCGAGGGGCGCAAGAACAACATCCTGGTCAATGCCATTGCCCCCACCGGCGGCACCCGCATGACCGAGGGCCTGATTCCGCCGCAGGTGTTCGAGCAACTCAAGCCCGAACTCGTCAGCCCGCTGGTGGTGTACCTGGCCAGTGAAGCCTGCCAGGAAACCAGCGGCCTGTTCGAAGTGGGCGGCGGCTGGATGGGCAAGGTCCGTTGGGAACGCAGCCTGGGTGCAGGCTTCGACCCGCGCACAGGTTTTTCACCCGAAGACGTCGCTGCCCATTGGCAGCAGATCTGCGACTTCGAGGATGCGGTGCACCCCAATGACAACCTGGAAGCCTTGAAGGAGATGATGGCGAACCTGCAACGCTACGCCGTTTAACCCCGCGTCCTCGACCCGTGGCAACCCGTCTCGGGTAATCCGTGGCGAGCCTCTCGCCATCCTCTGTGCGCTTCCCATAAAAAAGGCCGCTGCAAAAAGCAGCGGCCTAAGCGTGACGTTGCAAAGGAGCTACAAATCAACGTCGGTACACACGGGACGATGGATCGAATGCGCCAATCCATCCGAATGACGGTGCGCCAGGCATGAGGGATGCCATGGCGGCTTGCGCTTGCAGGCCCGTTGCGCTGCAAGCCCGGCCAGCATAGGGATCCAGAGTGCCTGGAAACAGCCCGGATCCGGACATGCACTGTTGCAGGGCACGCAACAGTGAGGCCGGCCGCTGGAACATGCGCCTGGCTGATAACCCATCATCCAGTGCGTCGATGCCCTGCGCGAAGGCCCGCCTGGTATGGGGGGTAATCCTTTCGGGGTACAGCGCGAATACCTCCTTGGTGCGCTTATCGCCCCTGGCGTGCGGCAGTAGGGTGAAGCCTCTGTCACTCACCGGGGAAGACGCATGACAACAATAACAATGCGCGCCATCTTCAAGCCGCAGGCACTCGCCGCCGCGGTGGCCTTGGGTTGCTGTGCCCAGGCGCAGGCTGTTTCATTCAACATTGGTGAAATCGAAGGTCAGTTCGACTCTTCGTTGTCCGTGGGCGCGAGCTGGGGCATGCGCGATGCGGACAAGGATTTCGTCGGCACCGTCAACGGCGGTCGGGGGCAATCGTCCACCGGGGATGACGGGCGGCTGAACTTCAAGAAAGGCGAGACGTTTTCCAAGATCTTCAAGGGCTTGCACGACCTCGAACTCAAGTACGGCGACACCGGTGTGTTCGTACGCGGCAAGTACTGGTACGACTTCGAACTCAAGGACGAAAACCGTGAGTTCAAGGACATCAGCGACAGCAACCGCAAGGAAGGCGCGAAGTCGTCGGGGGCTGAGATCCTCGACGCGTTCGTCTACCACAACTATTCCATCGCCGATTTGCCGGGCACGGTGCGTGCCGGCAAGCAGGTGGTCAGCTGGGGTGAAAGTACCTTCATCGGCAACTCCATCAACAGCATCAACCCGATCGACGTGTCGGCGTTCCGTCGCCCGGGTGCGGAGATCAAGGAAGGCCTGATCCCGGTGAACATGCTGTTCGCCTCCCAGGGCCTGACCGACAAGCTCACCCTCGAAGGTTTCTATCAGTTGGAATGGGACCAGACAGTCGTCGATAACTGCGGCACCTTCTTCGGCAACGACGTGGTGGCCGACGGCTGCACCACCGGCTACACCGTGGGCAGCCCGGCCATTGCGCCGTTCCAGCCGTTGACCGCGCTGTTCGGCCAGGGCATCCAGGTGTCGCGCGAAGGGGTGATCATCCCCCGTGGTGGCGACCGCGATGCCCGTGACTCCGGCCAGTGGGGCACGGCGTTGCGCTGGCTCGGCGATGACACCGAGTACGGCCTGTACTTCATGAACTACCACAGCCGCACACCCACCGTCGGCACCACCACGGCGGGTGCGTCCACCCTCGCGGCCCTGCCGGGAATGGTCGCGATCGCCAATGGCCTGGCCCCCGGCAGTGGTTCGGGCCTGGCCCAGAGCGTGATGCTGGGACGCGGGCAGTACTACCTTGAGTACCCTGAAGATATTCGCCTGTATGGCGCCAGCTTCTCCACCACGCTGCCCACCGGCACCGCGTGGACCGGTGAAATCAGCTACCGGCCCAATGCGCCGGTGCAACTGAGCACCAACGACCTGACCCTGGCCCTGGTTAATCCGATTGCCGGCGGTGCGGCGTCGCCCATCGCCACCAGGCCGGGGGCGGACAACACCGGTTACCGGCGCAAGGAAATCACCCAGGTCCAGAGCACCCTGACGCACTTTGTCGATCAGGTGTGGGGCGCCGATCGCCTGACCCTGGTGGGCGAGGCCGCGGTGGTGCATGTCGGCGGGCTGGAATCCAGGGACAAGTTGCGCTACGGCCGCGACTCGGTCTTCGGCCAGTACGGCTTCAATGGCGACACCGACGGTTTCGTCACGTCCACGTCCTGGGGCTACCGCGCCCGGGCGATTCTCGACTACTCCAACGTCATCGGCGGGGTGAACTTCAAGCCCAACGTGTCCTGGTCCCACGACGTGGCCGGCTACGGTCCCAACGGCCTGTTCAACGAAGGCGCCAAGGCCGTCAGCCTGGGTGTCGATGCCGACTACCGCAACACCTACACCGCCAGCCTGAGCTACACCGACTTTTTTGGCGGCGACTACAACGTTCTCAAAGACCGCGACTTCCTCGCGTTGAGCTTCGGCGTGAACTTCTGATCTGGCTGACAAGGAAAACCCAATGCGCAAGATGATCCTGCAATGCGGTGCCCTGGCCTTGAGCCTGCTGGCCGCGAACGTGATGGCGGCGGTTTCGCCGGAGGAAGCCAACAAGCTGGGCACCACCCTGACGCCGCTGGGCGCGGAAAAGGCCGGCAACGCCGATGGTTCGATCCCGGCCTGGACCGGTGGTATCCCGAAAAATGCCGGTGCCGTGGACAGCAAGGGCTTTCTGGCCGACCCGTTCGCCAATGAAAAACCGCTGTTCACCATCACCGCCGCGACCGTGGACAAGTACAAGGACAAGCTGTCCGAAGGCCAGGTCGCGATGTTCAAGCGCTACCCCGAGACCTACAAGATCCCGGTCTACCCGACCCATCGCAGCGTTGCGCTGCCGCCGGAAATCTACGAGTCGGCCAAGCGCAGTGCGCTGAACGTAACGTCCATCAACGACGGTAACGGCCTGGCCAACTTCACCGGTAACCGTTACTACGCGTTCCCGATCCCCAAGAACGGCGTGGAGGTGCTGTGGAACCACATCACCCGCTATCACGGCGGCAACCTGCGCCGCATCATTACCCAGGCGACGCCGCAGACCAACGGCAGCTTCACGCCGATCCGCTTCGAAGAAGAAGTGGCCGTGCCGTTCCTGATCAAGGACGCCGACCCGGAAAAGGCCAGCAACGTGCTGACCTATTTCAAGCAGGAGGTCACCGCCCCGGCGCGCCTGGCCGGCAACGTACTGCTGGTGCATGAAACCCTCGACCAGGTGAAGGAGCCGCGCCTGGCGTGGATCTACAACGCCGGTCAACGCCGCGTGCGCCGCGCCCCGCAAGTGGCCTACGACGGTCCGGGCACCGCGGCCGATGGCCTGCGCACCTCCGACAACTTCGACTTGTTTTCCGGCGCCCCGGATCGCTACGACTGGAAGCTGGTCGGCAAGAAGGAAATGTACATCCCGTACAACAGCTACAAGCTCGATTCGCCGACCCTCAAGTACGACGATGTGATCAAGGCCGGCCACATCAACCAGGACCTGACCCGCTATGAGCTGCACCGGGTCTGGGAAGTGGTGGGCACGGTCAAGCCCAGCGAGCGCCACATCTACGCCAAGCGCCACATGTACATCGACGAGGACAGCTGGCAAGCCGCGGTGGTGGATCACTACGACGGTCGCGGCCAACTGTGGCGCGTGGCCGAAGGTCATGCCCAGTTCTACTACGACCACCAGAACCCGGGCTACACCCTCGAAGCGCTCTACGACATCATCGCCGGCCGGTACATCGCCCTGGGGATGAAGAACGAGGAGAAGCACAGCTACGAGTACGGCTTCGAAGCGCGGGCGGCGGACTACACGCCGGCGGCGCTGCGGTCCTCGGGCGTGCGTTAAAGGTGTGGCGAGGGAGCGAGCTCCCTCGCCACAGAGTGGTGTCTGCGCAAGGGCATCGTGAACGACCGGCAGTTGCCTCTGCCGGTCGTTTTTTTATGGGCGCCAATCAGCGCGCTGAATACTTCTCCAAAGGTCAGCGACACAGGACTAGGGTGATGAAACAACAATAAACAGGACCTTCGTACATGACTGCCATGACCCCGTGTCCGGACCGTCCAGGATTGCTGCCCCGCCTGTCCTCGACGCATGTACCGCGGCGGTCCTTGAGCGAGCCGTTGCTGACTTCCGAGGCACGGGTAAAACTGCTGTGCGCGCCCGCGGGGAGTGGCAAGAGTGCGCTGTTCGCCGAGTGTTTTCTCAAGGCCCCCGCCGACTGCCGACTGCATTGGTTGCCGCTGGGTGGCGTTGCGTTGACCCCCGCGCAGATGGGCGAGCGACTGGCGCAGACCCTGGGCCTGCCAGTGATGGACGAAGCGGGGCTGCTGGCCCACCTGGCGCGCCTGCAAACACCCACCTGGCTGTTCCTGGATGATTACTGCCGGGTGCCGAATCCCGAGCTGGACCAATGGCTCGACCGCCTGTTGAACACCAGCAGCCCGGCCTTGCACCTGTGGCTGAACGGCCGTCGCCGGCCGCACTGCAATTGGCCGCGGCTGTTGCTCGACGATGAGCTGCACGAATTCGACACGCAGGCGCTGGTGTTCAGCCCTGGCGATGTCCAGCAACTGCTGCGTCATTTGCCTGGCCCCCAGGCGGCCCGCACCGCCCGCGAGGTGATACAGCGCAGCGGCGGCTGGTGCGCCGGGGTGCGCATCAGCTTGCTCGAACGTTGCGAATGGGCGCGCAGCCACGCCACGCCGGGGCGGCCCGGAACCCTGGCGGACTACCTGGAGTACGAGCTGTTCAGCGCCCTGAGCCCGGACCTGGCGCAAGCCTGGCGCGTGCTCGCCCACTTGCCACGTTTCAATGCCCGGCTTTGCGAGCATCTGTTCGGCGACACGGTGGGCGTTGAATGCCTCCCGCTGTTGAAGGACCTGGGCTGTTTCATCGAGCCGTGGGAACACTCCTCGGACTGGTTGCAGATCTTCCCGGCCCTGGCCCGACTGGTTCGCGAGGAACCCTGGCCCCAGGGCCGTTCCTGGCATCGCCGGGCCTGCCAGTGGTTTGCCGCCGAACAGGATTGGCCCATGGCATTCGAGCAGGCGATGTTGGCCCACGAGTTCGAGACGGCCGTGAGTGTCTTGCAGCATCTGAGCTTCGAGCACCTCTTGCAGGGCCGCAACGTCGTGTTGCTGCTGAACTTGCATGACCAGCAGGGCGAGGCGCTGTCCCTTGGCACGCCGCAATCGGTAGGGTTGGTCACCGCAGCGCTGTTGTTTGCCGGTCGCTTCGACCAGGCCGCAGTGTGCATCGAGCAACTCACGCGGTTCGCACCCCAGCCGCGGGCCTGCCAGCAGCGCCAGTTGATCGCACGCTGGCAGGTCCTGCGGGGCTGGCTGCTGCACCTGTCGGGCGACGGAGATCCGGCCCGCGAACATTTCCTCCAGGCCCAGGCTCATCTGGATCCGCAGGCCTGGGCCTCGCGCCTGTTGTGTCAGTCGGGATTGACCCAGCAGGCGTTGCTCAAGGGCGACCTGGCCTCGGCGCAGTGGATCAACCGCCAGGCGCTGTGCCTGGCCCGTGCCGAAGGCTCGCTGGTGTTCGAAGGGCTGCTGGAACTGGATCACGCACAAGTGCTGGAGCAACGCGGTGCGCCGCATCGGGCCGACGAATTGCTGGGCGATGTCCAGGCGCGGCTCGACAAGCCCGGCCAGGATTTTTCCCCGCTGCTGGGCCGTATCGCCTTGCGGCGTGGACGCCTGGCGCTGCGCATGGGTTTTGAAGAGCGCGCCGCCGAGCAGTTCCAGGCCGGGTTGGAAATCGGCCTGCGCAGCCAGGATAAACAGGTACTTTACGGCTTTCTCGGCAAGGCCAGCCTGGCGGCCAACCAGGGCGACTATGGCGAGGCCTTCATGCAACTGCGCGACGCCGAGCGGATCATGCAGCAGCGGCACATTCCCGACACCGTTTACCGCGGTGTATTGCTGCAGATCAGTTGTCAGTTCTGGTTGCAGCAGGGGCGCGCCGAACTGGCCCACGAAGCCTTGACCCGCGTGCTGCGGCATTTTCGCGGGCCCCATGCCAAGCACGCACCGCCCGCGACCCTGGAGTTGATTCCTCGGCTTGAATACCTGTTGCTGTTGACCGAGGTGCACCTGCACCGCGCGCAAGACCCGATGGCACGCCTGGAGGCCATGATCGCCCAGGCCCGTTACGCGGAAATGCACGGCCTGGAAACCGAGCTGCACCTGGCGCTGGCGGAGGTGGCCTGGTTGACCGCCGACCGCTCGCAGGCCCGCGTGCTTGTCCAGGAAGGCCTGGAGCGCGTGGCCTGTTGGCGCGCCCAGCAAGCCTTGTGCGAACTGCGCCTGCGCCAGCCCGAACTGTTGCACTGGGCGCAATCGTCAGGCCCGATCGAACCGCCGGCGGCCCCCGAGGACGCCTTGCTCAGTCATCGCGAACTGGAAGTGCTGGAACTGATTGCCCAAGGTTATTCCAACCAACAGATTGCCGAACGGCTGTTCATCTCGTTGCACACGGTAAAAACCCATTCACGGCGCATACACAGCAAGTTGGGCGTCCAGCGGCGTACCCAGGCAGTGGCGAAGGCCAAGGTCATGGGGATGATGGGATAGGGCGCACTGCAAGCCTTACGCGTGCTTACAGTTGCGCTTTTACCCCCGGAGGGGGAGTTGGGTTATAACGGCGATGCCGGTTCGAACAGGACGTTCGGGCCATGAAATGACAAGGATGTTCATGAACACTCAAACGTTTTCTACGTATTCCGAAAGACTGCTTGCCCTCAAGCTCACTCGCGTCGATTTTGCCGTGCAAGTGCTGTTGGGCGATCACCTGGAGGCACTGGGCCTCAACCCGCATAACCTGTATCTGAATACCGTGGCCGGGTTTCCCGACCCCCAGGTTGAAACGTCCAGGACATTGTTCGATGAAACACTGGCCTGCGTTCAGAAACAGACCTTGGCGCATTACACCCAAGGCATCACCAATATCTTCAGCAAGCGGTATTCCTTTGCCGTCGAAGATCGGGTCAAGGCGCTGGACTTGATCACCTTCGAGAAAATCGTGGCGGACATTGTGACGGGCCTGGCTGAAAAGCCCGGGATGGATTTGTCCGAGCGGCCCATCCTGCCGTTGAGCGCCGAAGCGCTTCATGGCGCGTTGAAAGTCCATCTGCCCGGCGTCGATCTGGAGAAAGTCTTCATCACCAGCTTCGTCAACCATGACGTTGCAAACCCGGTGGTGTTTTCTTCCGAACCCCTGGTTGAGTACTTGCTGGCGCACCTACGCAACAACGATATTCCTTACCATGCCAAGGGCGATCCCCAGGCCATCTACCTGGTCCCCTTCAGCGGCGAAGAGCGTCACCTGCATCCGCGCCTGACGCCTGCCCACCTCAATGACCTACTGATCAGGATCGTCCCCGACTTCCTGGGCTGATCTTCCATCGGTTTCATACCCCATCCGCCAACTCACGGCCCGGGTCGCGGCGAGCAATCGTTGCGCCGCCGGGCCGTTTTCGTCGGCGTGGAACAGCGAGGTCGGGCCGACGATGGTCATCACCGCCGTCACCTGGCCGACCGCATTGAACACCGGGGCGGACAAGGCATCCACGCCGGGCATCAGCAGGCCGTGCACGTGGTGCAGGCCGCGGTTGCGGATCTGTTCGCACAAGGTGGCATAGGCCTGGTCGTCGGCCAGGGCATGCCGCTCGGATCCTTGCACTTCCTGTTCGCGCAAGCCGATCGTCTCGCGCTCGGGCAGGTACGCGCTGAACACCAGCCCGGTGGACGAACTGAGCAGGGGCAGCACCGAGCCCAGTTGCGTCACGACCGTCACGGCGCGCACGGCAGGTTCGATGCGCACCACGGTGGCGCCGTGGTTGCCCCATACCGCCAGGAAGCAGGTTTCGTTCAGGTCATCGCGCAACTCGGCCAGGGGCATGGCGGCCACTTGCAGCACGTCCATGCCGTTCAATGCCGCCAGCCCGACGCGCAGCGCTTCGCGGCCCAGGCCGTAGTGGTTGGTGGCGGTGTTCTGCTCGGCGAATCCGCTGGCAATCAACGCCTGCAAGTAGCGATGCACCTTGCTTGCCGGCATTTGCACGTGCTCGGCCAGGCGCGACAGCGACGTGGACGGCGACAGCTCGGCCAAGGCCTTGAGAATGTCAGTGCCGACTTCGGCCGAGCGGACTTTCTGTTTACCGTTATTGAGCGGGGTTTGCATGGCGGCGCGGGGTCCAGAGGCGAATGGGCGTCTTTATAGCTTGACGGTCGTTGTCGAGCAAATTACGTTATGCGTAATTGAATTACGATAAAAATAACCCGGTGCGCCTGACACTCACCCCATGAGTCACGGGCCGCATCCCTGGAGGCTCCATGAACCTCGATTCCCCAGCGTCGGACCTGGCTTATCAATCAGGCTTCGGCAATGAGTTCGCCAGCGAAGCCTTGCCCGACGCTTTGCCCGTCGGCCAGAACTCTCCGCAAAAAGCCCCTTACGGGCTGTACGCCGAATTGTTCTCCGGCACCGCGTTCACCATGGCCCGCAGCGAGGCTCGGCGAACCTGGATGTACCGCATCCGGCCGTCGGCCAACCACCCGGCCTTCACCCCATTGGAGCGGCAACTGGTCGGCGGCCCGCTGGGCGAGGTCACGCCCAATCGGTTGCGCTGGAACCCGCTGGAGAATCCCGCGCAGCCCACCGATTTCCTCGATGGCCTGGTGCGCATGGCCGCCAATGCCGGCATGGACAAGCCGGCCGGCATCAGCATTTTTCACTATTGCGCCAACCGCTCCATGGAGCGGGTGTTCTTCAATGCCGACGGTGAATGGCTGATCGTGCCGCAGTTGGGCCGGTTGCGGATCATCACCGAACTGGGCGTGCTGGAACTGGCGCCGCTGGAAATCGCCGTGCTGCCCCGGGGCTTGAAGTTTCGCGTTGAACTGCTGGATGCGCAGGCCCGCGGTTACCTCGCCGAAAACCATGGCGCGCCGCTGCGTCTGCCGGACCTCGGGCCCATCGGCAGCAATGGCCTGGCCAACCCGCGGGACTTCCTGACACCGGTCGCCCATTACGAGAACCTCGCCCAGCCCACCACCCTGGTGCAGAAGTTCCTCGGCCAGTTGTGGGCTTGCGAGCTGGGGCACTCGCCCTTCGACGTGGTCGCCTGGCACGGCAACAACGTGCCGTACAAATATGATCTGCGGCGGTTCAACACCATCGGCACCGTCAGCTTCGACCACCCGGACCCGTCGATTTTCACCGTGTTGACCTCGCCCACCAGCGTCCACGGCCTGGCCAACCTGGATTTCGTCATTTTCCCACCCCGCTGGATGGTGGCCGAGAAGACCTTCCGTCCACCCTGGTTCCATCGCAACCTGATGAACGAATTCATGGGCCTGATCCAGGGCGCCTACGATGCCAAGGCCGAGGGCTTCGTGCCCGGCGGGGCGTCGTTGCACAGCTGCATGAGCGCCCATGGCCCGGACGGCGAAACCTGCACCAAGGCGATCAACGCCGAACTTCAGCCGGCGAAAATCGACCACACCATGGCCTTCATGTTCGAGACCAGCCAAGTGCTGCGTCCGAGCCGTTTCGCCATGGACTGCCCGCAACTGCAAACCGACTACGATGGGTGCTGGGCTTCGCTGCCTGTCACCTTCGACCCGACCCGGAGATAACCCATGACTCAACTTTCCCCCGTCCGTAGCTGGGTGGCCTCTGCCAACGGTCATGCCGATTTCCCGCTGCAGAACCTGCCACTGGGCATCTTCAGCCACCAGGGCGGCACCCGACGCGGCGGCGTGGCCATCGGCGAGCAGATTCTCGATCTGTCGGCCGCGTTGCAGGCCGGCCTGTTCGACGGCGCGGCGCGAGCAGCGGTCGAAGCCATGGTGGGCGGTGAGCTCAATGGGTTTTTCGAGCTGGGCCGTGGCGCCCGTGTCGCCTTGCGTGAGCGGCTGCTGGAGCTGCTGCGCGAGGACAGCCCTCAGCGTGCCCAGCTCGAAGCCCAGCAGTCCCAATGGCTGTTCCCCGCGGCCGATTGCCAGTTGCACCTGCCGGCCAGGATCAATGACTACACCGATTTCTACGTAGGGATCGAGCACGCACAGAATGTCGGCAAGCTGTTCCGCCCCGACAACCCGCTGCTGCCCAACTACAAGTACGTGCCCATCGGTTATCACGGCCGTGCCTCGACCATCCGTCCCTCCGGCACCGACGTGCGCCGTCCCAAGGGGCAGACGCTGCCGGCCGGTCAGGCCGAACCCACCTTCGGTCCGTGCGCACGGCTGGACTATGAATTGGAGCTGGGGATCTGGATCGGCCAGGGCAATGCATTGGGCGAACCCATCGCCATTGGTGACGCCGCCGAGCACATTGGCGGTTTCTGCCTGCTCAACGACTGGTCGGCCCGGGATATCCAGGCGTGGGAATACCAGCCGCTGGGGCCCTTCCTGTCGAAGAGTTTCCTCACCAGCATTTCGCCGTGGGTCGTGACGGCCGAGGCGCTCGAACCGTTTCGTCGTGCCCAACCCGCGCGTCCGCAGGGCGATCCGCAACCGCTGCCGTATCTGCTGGATGCGCGCGACCAGGCCGGTGGTGCCTTCGACATCGAACTGGAAGTGCTGCTGCTGACCGACGCCATGCGCGAGCAGAACCTGCCGGCGCATCGCCTGACCTTGAGTAACACCCAGTACATGTACTGGACCGTGGCGCAGATGGTGGCGCACCACAGCGTCAATGGTTGCCAGTTGCAGGCCGGTGACCTGTTTGGTTCGGGCACCTTGTCGGGCCCGCAGAATGGTCAGTTTGGCAGCCTGCTGGAAATCACCGAGGGTGGTAAGAAGCCGATCGAGCTGGCGTCTGGCGAAGTGCGCAGGTTCCTCGAGGACGGTGACGAAATCATCCTGCGGGCCCGTTGCCGCCGCGAGGGCTTTGCCTCCATCGGGTTTGGCGAGTGCCGTGGCAAGATCCTGCCGGCGCGTTGAGGGGCGAGCATGGAACTCTATACCTACTACCGCTCCACTTCGTCGTACCGGGTGCGCATCGCCCTGGCGCTCAAGGGCCTGGACTATCAGGCCCTGCCCATCAACCTGATCGCCCCGCCGGGAGGCGAGCATCGCCAGCCGGCCTACCTGGCGATCAATCCCCAGGGGCGAGTGCCCGCGTTGAGGACCGATGAGGGGGATGTGCTGGTGCAATCTCCCGCGATCATCGAGTACCTGGAAGAACGGTATCCGCAGGTGCCGTTGCTCAACGCGGACTTGGCCATTCGAGCCCACGAGCGGGGCGTCGCGGCCTTGATCGGTTGCGATATTCACCCGCTGCACAACGTCAGCGTGCTCAACAAACTGCGCCAATGGGGGCATGACGAGGGGCAGGTGACGGAGTGGATCGGACACTGGATCAGCCAGGGGTTGGCGGCGGTGGAGCGGTTGATCGGCGATGAGGGTTTTTGCTTCGGCGCGACGCCGGGACTGGCGGATGTCTACTTGATTCCGCAGTTGTACGCGGCTGAGCGGTTCAATGTCTCGTTGCAGGCGTACCCGCGGATCTGTCGAGTGGCGGGGCTGGCGGCCGGGCATGCGGCGTTCCAGCGGGCGCATCCTGCAAATCAGCCCGATACGCCTGCCGGATAGGGCCGTGACCGACCTGACGCCTTCGCGGGCAAGCCCGCTCCCACAGGGAATAGGTAGCGGCCCCACTGTGGGAGCGAGCTTGCTCGCGAAGGCGGCCCGACAGCCGCCCTCTCTCTGCCGGCAGCACACAGCGCCTTGTGGGAGCGAGCTTGCTCGCGAAGGCGTCAGGTCGGTCAACAGGGGCCCGCTTCATCCTGTCTCAATGCACAATCGAGTTCGGTGGCAGGTGCCCCAGCCGCTCCGTCAGCCGGAGCCGCTGGATCGGGTCTTCGCTGAGCATCAGCGCATGCTCCAGGTCGAATCGCTCGGCGTTGGGGCAATCGAGTCGCTGGTACAGGCTGGCGCGGGCCAGGTAGTCGGCGGCGCTGGCGTTACCCAGTTCCAGCACCCGTTCGGCGTCGATCAGCGCGGCAATGTAGTCGTCGTTCGCCAGGTGCAACTGGCGCAGGTTGCGTGACAGTCGCTGGAGCATCTGCAGCGGCTCGGCGTTGACCAGGTGTTCAGCCTTGAGCGGCATGTTCGCGCCATATTGACGGTGCAGCAGGTCCCGGCAGTCATGGGGGTACAACCGGCGTCCGCCGCACGGATCGAGCAAATGGTCGGCCCCAGGCACCTTCAGCAGGAAGTGGCCAGGGAAATTGACGCCGACCATCGGGATCTCCAGGCCGCGCGCCAGTTCCAGGGCAATCAGGCCGAGGGCCAGCGGCTGCCCGCGCTTGCCCACCAGGACCTTGTCGAGCAATGCCGCCCGCGGGCGCAGCGGTGTGGCGTCGTCCTGGGCGAACCCCAGGTCGTTGAGCTGACGTAACAAAGGTTGGGCCAACTCGCTCACCGGCAGCATCGGCAGGTCATGGCTGACCCGTTGTTGCAGATCCCTGAAGTCGCGCAGCAGGGCCGGCACGTCGACGTCGCGATCATGTTCGGCGGCGATCCACAGCGCAGCTTCGAACAGCGCCGGGGGCGAGCGGTGCAGGCAGGCAAAAAAGGCTTGGCGCGGTTTCATCACACTCTCCGGGCTATGTCCCCGTTGTAGCTCTGCCATGGATTTTCGTCCAGTCCCGGGCCGGCGCAGTCGGCGGTTATACCGAAAAGGCTGGCGGCCCACCGGCCTTATGCCGGTGTGTTTCAGCAAATTTCGAGCGCGCGCCTATACTGGCGAAACGAACAAAGTGATTCGGGAGCCTGTCGATGTTCGCTCTCATGCAAAGCTCCCGCCTTGAATCGCTGCACTTAAGCGTAGACCCGATGACCGGGTTGAAGGCGGTGATTGCCATTCATTGCAGCCGTCCCGGGCCCGCCCTGGGTGGCTGTCGTTATCTTGCCTACCCCGACGACGAAAGTGCCGTGGCGGACGCCGTGCGCCTGGCCCAGGGCATGAGCTACAAGGCTGCCCTGGCCGGCTTGCCCGTGGGAGGCGGGGTGGCGGTGATCATGCGTCCGGCCCATGTCGAAAGCCGGGCCGCGTTGTTCGAAGCCTTTGGCCGGTGCATTGAACAGTTGGACGGACGCTACATCACCGCCATCGACAGCGGCACGTCGGTGGCCGACATGGATTGCATTGCCCAGCAGACCCGCCACGTCACCAGCACCACGGCCTCGGGAGACCCCGCGCCCCATGCGGCGATGGGCGTGTTCGCCGGCATCCGGGCCACCGCCATGGCTCGCCTGGGCAGCGATAACCTGGAAAGCCTGCGCGTGGCGATCCAGGGCCTGGGCAATGTCGGTTATGCCCTGGCCGAACAACTGCACGCCGCTGGCGCCGAACTGCTGGTCAGCGACATCGACCCCGGCAAGGTACAGCTGGCGATGGAGCAACTGGGCGCGCACCCCATCGCCAATGACGCACTGCTCAGCACCCCTTGCGACATCCTCGCCCCCTGTGGCCTGGGCGGCGTGCTCAACAGCCACAGCGTGGCGCAACTGCGTTGCTCGGCCGTGGCCGGTTCGGCCCATAACCAATTGAGCAACCTGCAAGTGGCCGATCAACTGGAGCGGCGCGGGATTCTCTATGCGCCCGACTACGTGATCAACTCCGGCGGCCTGATCTACGTCGCCCTCAAGCACCGCGGCGAAGAACTGCCGAGCATCACCGCACACCTGTCGAAGATCGGCGCGCGCCTGACCGAAATCTTCGCCCATGCCCAGGCGGAGAAACGCTCACCGGCCCGGGTGGCCGATGAACTGGCAGAGCGCTTGTTGTACCGCTAGGCTCTGTCTGAAAAGCCTTGATACTCGTTCATGCTGCGTTGAAAACCGGCTCGGAATGCTCATTTACTCCAGTAAAGTCGAGCGCGACCCCGGCCGTTCCTCGCCGGTTTTCGCCTTGCCTGACCTTCGTCTCAAGACTTTTCAAACAGAGCCTAGGACCAGCCGGGCCAGCCCCGTATTTTGAATGTAGGTGGCGTGGGTGGCTCAGGTCTTGAGGGCTCTGTGATTCGCACTGACGCATTTAATCAAACACCGAGGAGGCACTTTGAGTTAAGTAGTTCAGGATGAAGATGAGGCGGTTATTGCGGGTGGTTAGTTGCGGTTTGTTGAATATTGACTCTCTGAGCAGTTGGCTTTTTTTTGTGGGGAGTGTGGCGTGCTGAAACGGGGCCGGGTAGCCAGGCTTGGCTGTGGCGTTATAGACTGGCACTTGCCTGTCGGTAGTTTTCTGATCAATTGATCAGAAAACCTCTCAGGGTGAAAGATTTGAAAGTTTGATCATCAGGGTGTGAGGTAGGTTTGCAGAGTGTTTCTCTAGCGTTCGCCAGAGCGCTCATCAACTCGATATCAAATTTCGACAAAAGAACTTTACTCAGGCTTGAAAACTACGTCTTGTCTCATGGGGTTGAACAAGTTCCCATGAGTGAGTTGTCTCAATTATTCGAACTCGCCATACGCCACAGTGGCAATGAGGATTTAGGTCTGCTGGCTTATAAAAGTGCCCACCCTGGTCACTTAGGTGTTTTAGGGTATGCGGTGATGTCTAGCTCGACCCTCGGCGAAGCGATGGCTCGAATGGTTGATCATCACTCCATCATCGGCACGGGTTTTTGTATGTTTTTTGAGGGTGATGAAACCACGGTCAGGATTGCGGGCTTGTCGGGTAATGCACAAGGTGAAGTGCTGCCCAGGGCGTTTATCGATGCCGTGGCGGCTATTACCCTGGGCCTCTTGCGCTGGCTTGTACCGACTGTTTGTATTACTCCTGTAAGGGCAGAGTTTGCCTATGAAAGACCGCGAGACACTCGCCAGTTGGAGCAGATCTTTGGTCATGATCTGAGATTTTCCTGTGCCGCCAATGCCATGGTGTTTCAAAAGTCGGACATGGATATCGCTATCGCAACGTCCGACGCATCGCTGCAACAAATTCATGATCAATACCTTAAACGCCGCCTGGATGAGATGCGCTCGGAAAATATTGCAGCAGCGACGAAGAAAGTGATCCTGCAGCACCTGGTTCAAGCCAGATCCCTGGCCATGGGCGATATTGTAATCACTTTGGGCATGTCGACCCATCAGTTGATCAGAGCCTTGGAAAAAGAGAATAAAAGCTTTCAGTCATTGGTTGATCAGGTTAAGAAGCAGCATTGCTATCACTTGCTGGTTAACACAAGGCTCACGCTCAAGCAGGTGTCTTACAGTTTGGGGTTCAGGCATTCCAGCGCTTTGAATAAGGCTTGCGAAAGATGGTTTGGTATGGCGCCAGGCGCTTGTCGTTCCCGCGAGAAGATGTAGGCGTTTGCGAGTAGGTGTCTCGGCACGGTTCAAAGTGATCTGTTTTTAACGCTTATCCTCAGGCGGGTTTCAGTTACCCCGAGCGTGCAACGCTATCTTAATTTTCCGGGATTAAGGAGAGAATTCGAAGTCGATATTTCTTCGATAGGACGAGTAAGTCAATGCAGCTAAGACGCCTGAAGTTTGCGGCACGGATCCGATTTTGTTTCGTTTTGGTGATTGCCGCTTTAATAGGCGTAAGCGCCTTTGCTACGTATAAGGCTAGGGAAATAAGGCAGGCGAGCCTGGTGGTTGAGCAGGACGCTCTCCCAGGGATTGCCTTGGGAGACGATATAATCTTGGCCTTTAGCAAGACTCGATTCAGTGTATTTCGTCTGCTGGTGTCCACCGATGATTTGAAACTTGCCAATAACTACAATTTGCTTGTTGCTGATATCCGCGAATTTGAAGCGGCTCAGGCGGCTTATCTTCCCATCATCAGTACGGATCAGGAGCGAGGCCTGTTCACCACAATAGGCAAGCTCTTCGAGAGTTATCGTACTTCGGCGCTCCATGTCCACGATCTCATCAAGCGTGGCTCGACGGGCGAAGCCACTGCTTTGGTCGAAGGGGAGATGTCCAGCATCGCTCAAAACATGGTCAAGGTGCTAGGTGAGCTGGAGAAGCTTAATGATCAAGCACAACAATCGGCTAGCGCAGCCGGACAAAACGCCTATGAGACGTCAATACGAGTGACACTGACCGCGATTATGTTGGTGGCGCTAGGGGCAATATTTCTTGCGCATAGGCTGACCGTTAGCATTTCCAGGCCCATTGCACAGGCGTTGGAATGTGCCAACGCCATTGCCCGAGGCGATCTGCGTGAACCGGCGCAGGACGCCAGTGGGAACGATGAAGCGGCGCTGTTGCTGCGGGCCGTTATGATCATGCGGAAAAACTTGAGCGATACCTTGATCGACGTTTATCAAGCGGCAGGCCAGCTTTCCAACGCGGCAGAAGAGTTAAGCGTCTTGGTCGGTAGCAGCAACAACGACCTCCAGGCGCAAAACAGCGAGCTGGAACAAGCCGCCACTGCAATTACTGAAATGAGTCAGGCCGTTGATGAAGTCGCGCACAATGCCATTAGTACTTCCGATGAGTCGCGCGCTTCCTTGCACTTGGCTCGCGATGGTCAACGGGAGCTTGATTCGACGCTCAACGCGATCGCGCGCTTGGACGGCAGCGTTAACGATGCCTCACAGCGTGCAGATATTTTGGCGTCCAATACCGTAGAGATCAGCAAGGTACTTGAAGTGATCCGATCGGTTGCCGAACAGACTAATTTGCTGGCGCTCAATGCGGCGATCGAGGCAGCGCGGGCGGGCGAGGCCGGTCGGGGATTTGCCGTGGTTGCCGATGAGGTTCGTTCCCTGGCGCACCGTACGAGCACTTCGACCATGGATATTGAACGTATGATCAGTCATATCCAAAACGGCACTCAGGAAACGGTAAGCGCCCTGAACGACAGCGCTGTACAGGCCGCACAGACTCGCGAACAAGCGGCTTCAGCGAACAAGGCGCTGCAAGGCATTACCACCACCGTCAGCAGCATCGATGAGCGTAATACCATGATCGCAACCGCTTGTGAGGAGCAGGCGCTGGTGGCCAAGGACGTGGACCGCAGCATCATTCGTATTCGTGATCTTTCAAATCTGTCGGCAGTGCGTTCCGATCAGACGATGGCCGCGAGTGAAGAGCTCGCGCACATTGCGACGAAGCTCAAGGAGCGGCTTGATGGCTTTAATTTTGGATAAGCACGTGAAAATGGACGTGAAGTCAGTTGTTAAGAGTGTGCCTGGAGGCAGAGATGGATCCAGTCAATGAACTGTGCAACGACCTTATGGATCTGCTCGAAGAAATTGCCAGCAGTAGAAACAAGCTGGATGTCCAGGGGCAAAAAATCTTGCTCGACGCCTTGAGAAGCCTTCTTCTCTCTACGGAACGTCTCAGTGAGCAAATGCGAACCTTGGTGAGTTTACAGGTTCGTTCAGGGCATCAGCGGCCCAGGCTATACGTTGTGGAGTAGCTCTGCGAGAGTCGCATCGCGCTCCTGCTCGCTTTTCGAGCAGGAGCACACAGGATGATCTGCCCTATGCTGGCCGAACCTAGCCTTCAGAACCTGTTGGGGCAGAGAGCTCAGTCAGCGCCGTTGCATTATTTTTGAAGGCCGCTGCAAAGATAGCGCGATTTTTCGCCATGTAGATGCTTGCATCTTCGGCGTGCTTCTCTGAGAGACCGGCAACGTTTTTCATCAGCACCTCCGTGAGGAGCTCTGCCAGCTCAAGCATCTGGTCGTGTGCATCGGCGAGTTTTCGGTCCACGAACGTAGTCTCCAAATCGCGGGTACTGCGGTAAAGGGTTTCAACAGCCATTTTTTGGCCTCGTCATAGTGTGCGGTGCGAATTGAGTGAACATGCGCTCAGCGCTGCATGCGGGTCAGTCAGTGATACGAGATTCATTCCCTGATCGTTCTCAGGGCCAGCTGGGCGATGCTGGAGAAGAAACCCAGGCACAGCCTTGCGAAAGTTTCGGTCAAACCGAGTCGCATCTTCGGTCCATCTGTACGATTTGAAGTGCGCGACTACTGTATTTATGTACAGGTCGAAGAATAAGCGAATCCCTTCACTTTGGGTAGTGGCTTTTTAATGTAGACCGATTTCGGTGTTTGTCGTCCAAGGCCATCAAAGCTGATTTGCGCGTCAGACGTGCCGGATGCCAGCTTATCGCCATCTCATCCCCAGCCGCTGGCCTTCTTTCTGCATGCAGAAACCGTCACGTCCAACCCGCATCATCCGGTCGAGTCGACCTAAGGAACCTACATCGTGAAAATCAACTGGGCCGAGAACCTGCGCCAGAACGTGCATCAACTGGCCGAATCGTTGGGAAACCTGTTCGTCGAGACCTTCCACTACCTGGCGTTGTTCGCCATCGGTGCGGTGACCGCGTGGGCGGCGGTGATGGAGTTCCTGCAGATGATCGAGGCGGGGCACATCAAGATCGATGACATCCTGCTGTTGTTCATCTACCTGGAGTTGGGGGCGATGGTCGGGATTTATTTCAAGACCAACCACATGCCGGTGCGCTTCCTGATCTACGTGGCCATCACAGCGCTGACGCGTCTGTTGATCTCCAACGTGTCCCACCACAGCCCGCCGGACCTGGGCATCATCTACCTGTGCGGCGGCATCCTGCTGCTGGCGTTCGCGATCCTGGTGGTGCGCTACGCCTCGTCGCAGTTTCCTTCGGTGAAGATCGAAAACCCGCACCGCAAGGTGGGTGCGGGTTCCAGTGAGCATGCCGAGGTGGAAAAAGGCGAGATCTAGAGACCGGCCGCAGAAGATGTCGCGCCTTGCGCGTGCGGTGGGGGCAGCTTGATGTTGTCCCCGCCGGTCATGGCTTCGAGGATGGCCACGGCGCTGTGGCCCTGTTCGATGGCAATGCCGAACTGAATGCTCTGCACCAGGCGCCGCAGGCGTTCCGGGTCGTTGCGCTGCTGGGCGCTGATCATGCGCTTGGCGACGATCCGCCCGCTTTTGGACAGGGTCAGCATGATGCTGCCGTCCAGGCCCTGGATGCTCAGGTTGATTTGATAGTGCGGCGCAAAAGCGTCGGTAATGATCTGAAAAGGGTTGTCCATGATGCGTCACCGCCTGATTGAACGTGCAGTTGTTGACCGGCCTTGATCGGGATTAGTTCGCAACACCGGACCATCGGCCATTCCATGATCGTGTTCATCGGGTGTTTCCAGGGGCCGCACGGCTGACAACCCGAAAAGGGGCTAGACCGGTGGCGGCTCTCTCATGGGGTAGCAAGGGGCATGCCGGAAAAATCGTCGGACAATGTTCGCGGGGCATCGGGCTGCAATGGATGGAAATGAGGCGGCAACGCTTGCCCGTTTCAGGGCGCCATGTGCGTCGACGGTGCAGCGAGGATGGTTTTCTGAAGAATGGTGTAGCGAGGAAACTCCCGACATTAACAGCGCTTTTGCCCGTTGTCCGGCTTTATTTGCAAATGGATATTTTTCTTTTTTCAGGGGTTGAATTGTTCCTCCGCCAGCCCGACTCTGTACTCAAGGGGCCGTTGCACCCACGTCGATGGCCCCCGGCGAGCTAGCTGAAATAAGGGATGAACTATGCAAATCCAAGTCAACAGCGATAACCATATTCAAAGCAGCATCCGACTGGAGGAGTGGGTACGTACTACCATCGAAAGCACGCTCGAACGTTATGAAGAAGATCTGACACGGGTTGAAGTTCATTTGCGGGACGAGAACGGCGACAAGCCGGGTCCCCATGACCTGCGTTGCCAGCTTGAGGCACGGCCAAAAGGCCATCAGCCGGTTTCCGTGACGCACAAGGCCGATTCGCTGGAGCTGGCGATCGAAGGTGCGGCGACCAAGCTTGAGCACGCCCTGGAGCACCTGTTCGGCAAATTGCGCGGCAAGCGCGCAGCCAGTGCGGCGCCGAGCGAATCGGTCGCATTGGCCGATGCGCTGCTGGAAGAAGAATTCCTGGAGAACGAACGGGCTGCGCTTCACGGCTGATACCCGGTTCAATTCAAACCCATCGGAAACGGAAAAAAGGGCCTGCATTGCAGGCCCTTTTCATTTCAGCGTCACTATTACCTGGCCAGGAACGCCTGCCGATACTCTCCCGGCGTTGCGCCCAGCGCCTGGCGGAAACGGTTGGTGAAGTGGCTGGCGCTGGCAAATCCACAGGCCAATGCCACGTCGCCCAGCGGTTGCGAGGTACTGCGCAACAGCTGCCGTGCCCGTGCCAGGCGCCTTGCCAGCAGGTATTGGTGAGGGGGGAGCTCGAAGCTTTCGCGAAACATCCGCGCGAAGTGGTAGTGCGACAGTGCACACAGCGCCGCCAGATGACCGAGGCTGATGGCGTCGGCCAGGTGGCTGTCGATGTACTCCACCAGCAAGCGCCGCTGGTGCGCGGCCAGGCCACCCTTGAGGCGCAGCCCTTGGCGCTGGCCGACCTGGCTGAGCAGCAGGTGGTCGAGCAGGTCGTGGGCCAGGCTGGACGTCAGCAGCCGTTCGCCGGGCTCGTCCCAGTTCAAGGCGATCAACTGGCGAAAACGCCTGGCCTGCTGCGGGTCGTCGAGAAATGTCGCCTCGTGCAGTTGCACCTGGCGGGGCTCGCGGTCCAGCAGCGTGACGCACCCGAGGGCGAATTGTTCCGGGCTGAAGTACAAGTGGGCAAGGCGAATATCGCCGTTGATGACCCAGGCTGACTCATGCCCGGCCGGCAGGATGCAGAGTTTGCCGGGGCCGCCGGTGGTGGCAGGCCGCTCGCGGCGAAACGTGCCGGTGCCACCCGCGATGTAGCACGACAGCGTGTGGTGGGTCGGAGCCTCATAGTCCCGGGCGTCATGATGATTGCTCCACAGGGCGGCTGCCATGCCGTCGCCAAGCTCGGCACTGTGCTCCAGGCGAGCATTGGGCGAACTGGCGAGGGCTTGGAAAACTTGCAGGGTTTGCAGTGTGGGCATGATCGGTTCTCTCCAACGCCTTGCATCCTACTCTGTCGGCTGGCGCCTGCCAGCCTGGTCGCCGACAAAACCGCAAGTTTATGCAAGTGCCGGTTGGATGGCGTCGTGATACTGGAGGTCATTGCCAGGAGTTGTCGCCATGAACCTCTCGTTGTACCTGCTCACCGTGCTCATCTGGGGCACGACCTGGATCGCGCTGAAACTGCAACTGGGCGTCGTTGCCATCCCGGTGTCGATTGTCTACCGCTTCGGTCTCGCCGCGTTGATCCTGTTCGCGCTGCTGCTGCTCAGCCGGCGGCTGCAAGTGATGAACCGGCGCGGTCACCTGATTTGCGTGGCCCAGGGCCTGTGCCTGTTTTGCATCAACTTCATGTGCTTTCTCACCGCCAGCCAGTGGATCCCCAGTGGCTTGGTCGCCGTGGTGTTTTCCACCGCCACGCTCTGGAACGCCCTCAATGCCCGGGTGTTCTTCGGTCAGCGGATTGCCCGAAACGTGCTGTTGGGGGGCGCGCTGGGGTTGTCGGGGTTGGCGTTGCTGTTCTGGCCGGAGTTGGCCGGCCACCACGCCAGCCCGCAAACGCTGCTCGGGTTGGCATTGGCGCTGCTGGGCACCTTGTGTTTCTCGGCGGGCAACATGCTCTCGAGCCTGCAACAGAAGGCCGGTCTCAAGCCCTTGACCACCAACGCCTGGGGCATGGCCTATGGCGCGATGATGCTGGCGGCCTGGTGTGCCTTCAAGGGCATTGCCTTCGACATGGAGTGGAACTCGCGCTACATCGGTTCGCTGTTGTATCTGGTGATTCCGGGCTCGGTGATCGGCTTTACTGCCTACCTGACTTTGGTCGGACGCATGGGGCCGGAGCGGGCGGCGTATTGCACGGTGCTGTTCCCGGTGGTGGCGTTGAATGTCTCGGCAGTTGCCGAAGGCTACCAGTGGACGGCGCCGGCATTGGTTGGGCTGGTATTGGTGATGCTGGGGAACGTGCTGGTGTTTCGCAAGCCTCGGCCAGTGGCGCCGAATGTCGCCTTGGGCGCACGCTGACCTATAACGTCCAGAGATAAACCTGTGGCGAGGGAGCAAGCTCCCTCGCCACGGTTTGCGTCCCTTGGCAGCCGATCTGCCGGGTGGCTTATTTCCAGACTTGTGGGTTGACCAGGTTTTGCGGTCGCTCGCCCATCAAGGCACTGCGCAAGTTATCCACTGCCAGGTCGGCCATGGCGGCACGGGTCTCGAAGGTGGCCGAGCCGATGTGGGGCAGGGTGACGGCATTCTTCAACTGGAACAACGGCGATTCAGCCAGCGGTTCTTTTTCGTACACGTCCAGGCCGGCGCCGCGGATGCGGTTGCTCTGCAAGGCCTCGATCAGCGCCGGCTCATCCACCACCGGGCCGCGGGAAATGTTGACCAGGATGGCACTGGACTTCATCAGGCCCAGCTCGCGCTGCCCGATCAGGTGGCGGGTCTTCTCGCTCAATGGCACGACCAGGCACACGAAGTCCGCTTCGGCCAACAACTGATCCAGCTCGCGAAATTGTGCGCCCAACTGGCTTTCCAGCTCGGGCTTGCGGCTGTTGCCACTGTAGAGAATCGGCATGTTGAACCCGAACCGGCCACGGCGGGCGATGGCGGCGCCGATGTTGCCCATGCCGACGATGCCCAGGGTCTTGCCGTGCACGTCGGTGCCAAACAATTGTGGCCCCACCGTGGCTTGCCACTGCCCGGCCTTGGTCCAGGCATCCAGCTCCGCCACGCGACGGGCGCTGCTCATCAGCAAGGCGAAGGCCAGGTCGGCGGTGCTTTCGGTGAGCACGTCGGGGGTGTTGGTCAGCAGGATCCCGCGCTCATTGAAGTAGGCCAGGTCGTAGTTGTCGAAGCCCACCGAGATGCTGGACACCACTTGCAGGTTCGCAGCGTTTTGCAATTGTTCGCGTCCCAATTTGCGCCCGACCCCGATCAGGCCGTGGGCGTGGGGCAGGGCTTCGTTGAACTGGGCATTGATGTCGCCGTTCGACGGGTTGGGCACGATCACGTCGAAGTCCTGTTGCAGGCGCTCGACCACTTGGGGCGTGATACGGCTGAAGGCAAGTACGGTTTTTTTCATCGTGCGAGGCTCGTCTTGGAGGCAATACCAAGCACGCTAACATTCTCGGCGAGGGTTAGGCGAGAGGGGGCTTGATGGAGCGCCCATAAATTTCCCTTGTGGGAGCGGGCTTGCTCGCGAAGACGTCGGGTCAGCTTGCGTCAATGTTCAATGCAAGCCCGCTTCCAAAGGGGATGACGTTGCCGTCCCGCAGGTCTAGGCGGCCCGCAGCGAAATAAACGCATAATCCGAGGCCGCCTCGGTGACGACCCGCGCCCCACAGGCCATGACTTCGTGGGCTACGTCATCCCCGGACAGATGGAACAGCCATTCGCCGGTTGCCTGCTCCGTTGGCTGCAATTGCACCTGGTCGAGCACGCTGGCGAATGCGGCCATGTCTGGCAGGTACGCGGTGAAGCCGTCGCCTTTCAGCGCGGTGGTGCGAATACCCAGGGCGGCGCAGATGCGGTCCTTGGTCGTGATGTCTTCGCGATCGGCCTGGCGCGAGCGTTCGATCAGCGTGGCCAGTTCCTCATCGACCAACGTGCCGCCGACGATCAGTTGCGGGCCGGTTTCCCAGGATTGTGGCGGGCAGTCCTTGGCCGCTGGATTGAGAGGGATGTGCGGGTTGATTTCCATCGGATAGATGCGGCACACCAAGGGGCGGCGTTCGTAAATGCCGCACCGATTGTCTGCGTCAAGATTGCGGCAGGGGCCGGCGTTGTAGGCGGCGAACGTGATCGCCACACGGGCCTCGGCAGTGCCGCTGCGGACCACCGCCGAGCGCCGCTCGGCATGCTCGCGTTGCGTCGTTGGCAAGCCGAGCCCGTTGGACAGGAAGGCTTCCACCAGGACAATGACCTGGCCGCCGTCCTCGGCCCACATCCGAGCCTCCGAAAGGGTCAGGGGGACGTGGTGGTCGGAGCAGCATTTGCCGCACCCTACGCAGGAAAACCTTGTGCTCATTGAACGCCCGTTCGCAAATGGCTGGAAAGCGGCGACAGAAAAACGCCGTGATGCGCCGGACGAAGCAAGTTATGCGCCACTCACCGATCGGCGGAGGCGGGGCGGATCGAGTCCCACTCGGTCACATGGGCGGTCTTGGTCTTCTTGCGGTAGAGGCACAACTCGGTACCGGTTGCCCCTTTCATGTGTTTCTGTGGGTACTGGCCTTGCAGCAACAGTGCGGTGTAGCCGACCCGATCGTCGAATTGCGCGGCGCTGCCCACCGGTTCGACGTTCTTCAGGCCACTGGCCTTGACGCAGCTGGCCAGCACGGCTTTATCGTAGGCAGCCCAGGCGTCCGGGCTGGAGGCATGGGCCTGGGCGGCCAGGGCGGTGAAGCCAATGAGAATCAATGTGCGGGTTTTCATCGAAGGGCCTCGTTCCGGGATGTCAGGGCACGAGTATGCCTGAGGTTGCCGGACGGCGATGGCCCCCGCGTTGGAACGCAGGCGCCACAGCCGGGCCGATAGGTTTCAGTGACCTTGTTCGGCCACGGCCTTGGCGGCGGTG
Organism: Pseudomonas sp. Cab53; assembly: GCF_018325965.1. Classification (NCBI taxonomy): domain Bacteria; kingdom Pseudomonadati; phylum Pseudomonadota; class Gammaproteobacteria; order Pseudomonadales; family Pseudomonadaceae; genus Pseudomonas; species Pseudomonas sp. Cab53. Next base: position 1,077,418 of record NZ_AP021902.1, read on the forward strand.
ATCAGGCACTTGGTCAGTTCCGGCGAGGAGAACTTGGTCAGCACGCCATTGGCGCCGGCCAGGCGGGCCTTTTCGGCGTTCATGGCGCTGTCCAGGGAGGTGTGCAGCAACACGTAGAGGTGGGCGAAGTCCGGTGTTTCGCGCAGGGTCCGGGTGAGGGCGTAGCCGTCCATCTCGGACATCTCGATGTCAGAGACGATCAGGTTGATCTGCCCTGCGGTGCCTTGCAGGTCCAACAGGCATTCGATGGCTTCCTTGGCGCTGCGGGCGGTGTGGCATTGCAGGCCCAGGTTGCGCAACGTGTGCACCGATTGTTGCAGCGCGACCTGGCTGTCATCGACCACCAGGATCCGGGCGTTGCCCAGCACCTCGGCGTCTTCCATGCTCAGCTCGGTGGGCGCGGTTTCGATTTGTGCCGGCGCGATGCCGTGGATGACCTTCTCGATATCCAGCACTTGCACCAGGGTGCCATCCACCGAGGTCACGCCGGTGATGAACGCCCGCACGCCGCCGGAACCGTAGGGCGGCGGTTTGATGTCGGTGGTCAGGCAGTGGACGATCTTGCTCACGGCCTGCACATGCAGGCCCTGCTTGGAACGGCTGACATCGGTGACGATCAGGCAGCCGCCGTCCGGATCTTCCAAGGGGCGCTCGCCGATGGCGCGGCTCAGGTCAATCACCGACAGCGAGGTCCCGCGCAGGGTGGCGATGCCTTTGACGTGCGGGTGCGACTCCGGCAGCTTGGTCAGCGGCGGGCAGGGAATGATTTCGCTGACCTTGAGCAGGTTGATCGCCATCAGCTTGCCGCTGCGCAAGGTAAACAGCAGAAGCGAAAGTGAATCTGCGCGGGCTTTGTTGGAAGACATAAAAACCTTCTGTGGAAAAAGGTGGGGCGAGCGTGAAGAACGCCAAAACAGCTTGTGATAACGGGTTATCGACCCGTTGGGGGCAGGCTTTAGGGGGAAACCTGTCGACAGCGGGATCGTCTTGAGCAGACGCCCTGGGCAGATGGCTTTGTGTGGCGAGGGAGCTTGCTCCCGCTTGGGTGCGCAGCGCCCATAAAGAGAGGGGCGCTGTGCAACCTGAGCGGGGGCAAGCTCCCTCGTTACAAAAGCTATTTAAGCCCTAACCGCCGCGCCATCCGCCCCAGGTTCGCCCGGTCCAGGCCCAGCTCACGGGCGGCGCTGGCCCAATTGTGCTGGTGGCGTTCCAGGGCCGTGCCGATGAGGCTGCGTTGGAACTGATCGACGGCTTCGCGCAGATCCCCGGTGAACCCGGTCATGTTGGGCTGCGGATTGACGGCCGAGGGCGCGGCGTTATCCACAGCGACTTGCGGCAGGTCCAGGTCCTGGGCGCCGAGGCTGAGGATTTTCGGTCGCACCGGGCAACGGCCCAGGGCCTTCAGGGCGCTGCGGCCGATCAGGTGCTCCAACTCGCGCACATTGCCCGGCCAGTCGTAGGCCAACAGAGCCGCCTGGGCATCGCTGCTCAGGCGCAAGCTGCCCAGGCCCATGCGCGAACGGTTCTGCTCCAGGAAGAAGCCGCTGAGCAACAGCACGTCCCGGCCGCGATCGCGAAGCGCCGGAACCTGCAGCGGATACACACTCAAGCGATGATAGAAGTCGGCCCGGTAACGGCCGTTGCGCACTTCTTCGGCGAGGTCGCGATTGGTGGCCGCGATCAGCCGTACATCGACCCGGTGCTCCTTGTCCGAGCCCAGCCGTTGCAACTGGCCGCTTTGCAGCACGCGCAACAGCTTGGCCTGGACGGTCAGCGACAGCTCGCCCACTTCGTCGAGGAACAACGTCCCGCCGTCGGCCAGTTCGAATTTGCCGCGCCGGTCACTGGTGGCGCCGGTGAAGGCCCCTCGTACATGGCCGAAGAGCTCGCTTTCCACGAGCGTGTCCGGCAGCGCGGCGCAGTTGAGGCTGATCAGCGGCTGTTCGGCGCGTTTCGAGGCGCCATGGATGGCCTGGGCCACCAGTTCCTTGCCGACCCCGGTTTCGCCTGTAATCAGCACGGTCAGGTCGCTGCCGCCCACCAGGTTGATTTCTTCCACCAGGCGCTTGTGGGCCTTGCTCTGGCCGACCATGTCGCGGTGCTGTTGGCCGCTGGCCTGGCGGTAGACCTCGGCGCGACGGTGTTCGTCTTCGGCCTTCAAGGCCAGGCGCTCAATGCGTTCGGCAGCGCTGACCGTCGCGGCGGCGAGGCTGGCGAAGGCTTGCAGGGCACCGAGATCGATCGGTTCGAAGCGCCCCGGGTCCAGCGCGTCTAGGGTCAACAGGCCCCAGGGGCGCTCATCGACGAACAGCGGGCAGCCCATGCAGTCATGGACTTCAAGGTGTTCGTCCAGGCCTTCGACCAAGCCGTCGTAGGGGTCGGGCAGGGCGCTGTCGGCGGCGAAGCGGGTAGGCTCCGGGTTGGCCAGCAGGGCCTCGAAGCGCGGGTGTTCGCTGACCCGGAAGCGCCGACCCAGTGTGTCGGCGCTCAACCCATCCACCGCCAGGGGCACCAGGCAGTCTCCGTCAAGGCGCAACAAGGCGGCCGCATCGCAGGGCAGCAACGCGCGCAAGGCGCCGAGCAGGCGGCGATAGCGTTCGCCTTCAGGCAATTCGCGAGACAGGTCTGCCACCAGCGGCAGCAGGGAGGTGAGTAGGGAGGTTGCGGTCATAATGACTCCATGTAGTCACAAAGACTATAAAGCGGTCTGTGTCTTTATGACTATTTTATTTATAACTAATTGATAAATAACGATAAAAATATTGGCATGGAAACTGATAAGAGAGGGTATCCGTACACATCAGGAGTCACCTTAATGCTCAGTCAAGAACAACGCGCCATTATTCGTGCCACCGTTCCATTGCTGGAAAGCGGCGGCGAGGCACTGATCACCCATTTCTACCGCATGATGCTGTCCGAATACCCTCAGGTACGCCCGCTGTTCAACCAGGCGCACCAGGCCAGTGGCGATCAGCCCCGGGCATTGGCCAATGGCGTGTTGATGTATGCCCGCCACATCGACCAGCTCGACCAGTTGGGAGACCTGGTGGCGAAGATCGTCAACAAGCACGTCGCCTTGCAGATCCTGCCGGAGCATTATCCGATTGTCGGTTCCTGCCTGCTGCGGGCGATTGCCGAGGTGCTGGGCGAAGAGATCGCCACCCCCGAAGTGATTTCCGCATGGGCGGCGGCCTACAACCAATTGGCCGATATCCTGATCGGTGCCGAGTCTGGCCTGTATGAGCAGAAAGCCGCGGCGCCGGGTGGCTGGCGTGGCGAGCGGACGTTCGTGCTGACGGCCAAGGTGCAGGAGAGCTCGGAGATCACGTCGTTCTACTTCGAGCCAGCGGACAAGGGGCCGATCCTGCTCGCCGAGCCCGGCCAGTACATCGGTATGAAGCTGATCCTGGACGGCGAGGAAGTGCGTCGCAACTATTCGCTGTCGGCCCTGGCGGACAACGGCCAGTACCGGATCAGCGTCAAGCGCGAGCCAGGCGGGCGGGTGTCCAACCACCTGCATCATCATGTCCAGATCGGCGACAGCATCCAGCTGTTCCCGCCGTCCGGGGATTTCTACCTGACGGCCAGCGACAAGCCGCTGGTGCTGATCAGTGGCGGCGTTGGCATCACCCCGACCCTGGCGATGTTGCAAGCGGCCTTGCAAACCGAGCGCCCGGTGCATTTCATCCACTGCGCCCGCAACGGCCGGGCCCATGCGTTCCGTGACTGGATCGATGACCTGGCCAAACGGCACCCGCAACTCAAGCGTTTCTACTGCTACGACGAAGACGACGGCGTGAGCCCGCCGGCCGACAAGGTCGGGTTGTTGAGCGAGGCGCAACTGGCGCACTGGCTGCCGGAACAGCGTGACCTGGACGCTTACTTCCTCGGGCCGAAGGGCTTCATGGGCGCCGTCAAGCGCCACCTCAAGGCCCTGGGCGTGCCGGATGGGCAGAGCCGCTACGAATTCTTCGGGCCGGCGGCGGCGCTGGAGTAAACAGCCTGGCAGGCCCGCTCCCACAACGTTTTGGCGTGAACACAGCCCGTGAACACCCCGAAAAAACCAGTGGGAGCGAGCTTGCTCGCGAAGGGGCCAGCATGCCCAACCCCATTCCCAAAGCTTTTGCACCCACGCAAATTAATCCGCCCTTAACGCTTTTCCTGTCTATTGCCTGCAAAGTTGCCGGCGGCCGCTCGTTCACTGTCATGGTCAGCGTGTAGACTTCGGCCATCCGATGGCGCGCCGAGTGTTGCAAGGCCGCGCGTTGATCCATGTAGACAAAGGGAAACGCAATGAATGAGGAAATGACGCGGTTAGGTCGTGAGCGGCGCTATCTGGTGTTGCTGGGGCTGATCTGCCTGGCGTTGATCGGCGGCGCGCTGTACATGCAGGTGGCCCTCGGCGAGGCGCCGTGCCCGCTGTGCATCCTGCAGCGCTATGCGCTATTGCTGATCGCAATCTTCGCCTTTATTGGTGCGGCCATGCGCACCCGTCGCAGCGTGACGATTTTCGAGGGGCTGGTGGTGCTCAGTGCCCTGGCCGGCGCGGGGGTGGCGGGGCATCACGTGTACACCCAGTTCTTCCCGGCCGTCAGCTGCGGCGTTGACGTGTTACAGCCGATTGTCGATGGTCTGCCACTGGCGAAGATCTTCCCGCTGGGGTTCCAGGTCGATGGCTTCTGCTCCACCCCCTACCCGCCGATCCTCGGCCTGTCCCTGGCGCAATGGGCCCTGGTGGCCTTCGTCCTGACGGTGGTGCTGGTGCCGTTGCTGGTGTCGCGCAACCGCAAGCAATTGCGCTGAATCCCCCTTCCTGAACGCCCCGGTTTCTCTCCAGCAGAGCCGGGGCGTTTTTCGTTTCAGCCTTGTGGCGGGTCGTCCTTGATCCGAGGCAAGAATGGCCTGCGACAATGTGCGACATGTTGTCACATATTTGGAGTCCTACCGCCTTTGCAGGGGTGAATAAACACCCACTCCTGTAACAAAAGTTCGGCGGATTTCCTAAAACCCTCTTCCCGGCCAGCAGGCATTTTTAACAGCGAAGCGACGTGCGGCCCAACCCCCGTAAAACAGGCGCTTTGCGCGAAAAAATCTTCACCGTGAATACGCCAGGCTGTCTAAATCGGGCGTAGTAGCCTTACCTTTTTTGGGGGTCTTGTTGAGAATCAATTTCGATAACATGCTGGCCTGTTGCAATTTCGGTGAAGGATTATTGCCGGATCGGAGAAAAATTATTTCGGGATGAAACATGGTCTACAGCGCCTCAGCTCACTACAATCGCCCGCACCGATTTTCCGACCCGGCTCAGGCTTTGAGCACGAGGGTGGTCGAAGGGCGCCAGCGCCCCATGCGACCCCAGGTGTCGGAGCCTCCAATACCCGCACCAAATGGAATTGGGCTTGAACTAGGCCTTTTGACCAACGAATAAGAACTCACTGCTGGCCCAGGATGTGTCGAACAGCGTCTGACGTTCGACGGGCAGCCCTTATTCAATCCAAGAAAAATGCCAACCCTTGGCAGGGTGAAGTGTTGGCGATCAAAACCCAACTGCATTGCGCAAGCTGCTTTAGAGGTCGTGAGATGAGTAAAAACAGGTACCCCCGATTACTAGGCTTGTTGCCGTTGCTCGGCACGTTGCTGCTGGGAGGCTGCAACATGACCTTGCTCGATCCCAAGGGCCAGGTCGGCCTGGATGAGCGCAACCTGATCATCACCGCCACGCTGCTGATGCTGCTGGTGGTCGTGCCGGTTATCGTCATGACCTTCCTGTTCGCCTGGAAATACCGCGCGTCCAACACCAAGGCCGTGTACACGCCGAAGTGGTCGCACTCGACCAAGATCGAAGTCGCGGTGTGGACGATTCCAGTCCTGATCATCATTGCCCTGGGTTATGTCACCTACAAGTCGACCCACGCCCTGGACCCTTACCGTCCGCTGGATTCGGACGTCAAGCCGGTCACCATCGAAGTCGTCTCGATGGACTGGAAGTGGCTGTTCATCTACCCGGAACAAGGCATCGCCACCGTCAACAAGATCGTGTTCCCGGCCCACACGCCGATCAACTTCAAGGTCACCTCCGACACCGTGATGAACTCGTTCTTCATCCCGGGCCTGGGCGGCCAGATCTACGCGATGGCGGGCATGCAGACCAAGCTGCACCTGATTGCCAACCAGAACGCTGAACTCGACGGTATCTCCGCCAACTACAGCGGTGCAGGTTTCACCGGCATGAAGTTCAAGGCAATCGCCACGACCCAGGAAGATTTCGACGCCTGGGTCAACGAAGTGAAAAAGGCACCTAAACAGCTTGAAAAGGCTGAATACGAAGCCCTTTCCAAGCCGAGCCAGAACAACCCAGTCGAACTCTACTCCTCGGTCACGCCGAACCTGTTCCAGACCATCATCGACAAGTATGAAGGGATGAACCCGGGCAAGCCGATGCACCACGAGAAGAAAGAGAAGGAAGTGGCTCACAACATGGAAGGGATGGACATGAGTTCGCATTCAGCTGCCGGGGCAGAGGAGTAAACGATGTTTGGTAAATTAAGTTGGGAAGCGATCCCGTTCCACGAGCCGATTGTCATGGTGACCCTCGCCATCATCGCGCTCGGTGGCCTGGCGCTGTTTGCGGGTATCACTTACTTCAAGAAGTGGACCTACCTGTGGACCGAGTGGCTGACCTCGGTCGACCACAAGAAAATCGGCGTGATGTACATCATCGTCGCCATGGTCATGCTGCTGCGTGGTTTTGCCGACGCCATCATGATGCGTACCCAGTTGGCCATGGCCACCGAGGGTTCGCCTGGCTACCTGCCGCCTGAACACTATGACCAGATCTTCACCGCCCACGGTGTGATCATGATCATCTTCATGGCGATGCCTTTCTTCACCGGCCTGATGAACCTTGCAGTGCCGCTGCAGATCGGCGCGCGTGACGTTGCCTTCCCGTTCCTGAACTCCCTGAGCTTCTGGCTGCTGGTTTCCGGCGTGGTGCTGATCAACCTGTCCCTGGGCGTTGGCGAATTCGCCAAGACCGGTTGGGTGGCCTATCCGCCGCTGTCGGGCTTGCAATACAGTCCGGGCGTGGGGATGGATTACTACATCTGGGCGCTACAGCTATCCGGGTTGGGTACGACGCTGACGGGGGTCAACTTCCTCGCCACCGTGCTGAAAATGCGTACCCCTGGCATGAAGTTGATGGACATGCCGATCTTCACCTGGACCTGCACCTGGGCCAACGTGCTGATCGTCGCTTCGTTCCCGATCCTGACCGCTACCCTGGCTCTGCTGACGCTTGACCGCTACATGGATTTCCACATTTTCACCAATGAACTGGGTGGGAATCCGATGATGTACGTGAACCTGTTCTGGGCCTGGGGTCACCCCGAGGTGTACATCCTGATCCTGCCGGCGTTCGGGATTTTCTCCGAAGTCATCTCGACGTTCTCCGGCAAGAAACTGTTCGGCCACCACTCGATGATCTACGCCAGCGGCGCGATCTCGGTGCTGGGCTTCATGGTCTGGCTGCACCACTTCTTCACCATGGGTTCGGGTGCGAGCGTCAACGCCTTCTTCGGCCTGGCGACGATGCTGATTTCGATCCCGACCGGGGTGAAGCTGTTCAACTGGCTGTTCACGATCTATCAGGGCCGTCTGCGCTTCACCAGCCACGTGATGTGGACCCTGGGCTTCATGGTGACCTTCGCCATTGGCGGCATGACCGGCGTATTGCTGGCCATCCCGGGTGCTGACTTCGTGCTGCACAACAGCCTGTTCGTGATCGCGCACTTCCACAACGTGATCATCGGCGGTGCGGTGTTCGGCTATATCGCCGGCTTCGCCTTCTACTTCCCGAAAGCGTTCGGCTTCAAGCTGCACGAAGGCTGGGGCAAGGCAGCGTTCTGGTTCTGGATCACCGGCTTCTTCGTCGCGTTCATGCCGCTCTATGTACTGGGCTTCATGGGCATGACCCGTCGCCTGAACACCACCACCAACCCTGAGTGGGTGCCGTACCTGTACGTCGCCATGTTCGGTGCGGTGATGATCGCTGTGGGTATCGCCTGCCAGCTGATCCAGCTGTATGTCAGCGTGCGCGACCGCAACAAGCCAGAGAACATGTGCGAACACGGCGACCCGTGGAATGCCCATACCCTGGAATGGTCGACCTCGTCGCCACCGCCGTTCTACAACTTCGCCGTGCTGCCAAAGGCAGACGTCATCGACCCGTTCACCGAAGCCAAGGAAAACGGTACCGCGTACCAGGTTCCGGCCAAGTACGAGCCGATCCACATGCCAAACAACACCGCCACCGGTGTGGTCATGGGCGGCCTGTTGACGGTGTTCGGTTTCGCGATGATCTGGCACATCTGGTGGCTGGCCATCGCAAGCCTGGTCGGCACCGTGGCGTATTTCGTGATTCATGCTGCCCGTGACGATCAGGGCTACATGGTGCCGGTGGATGTCATCGAGCGCACCGAAGCCGAGCAGCACAAACGTCTGGTCGCGGCCGGGAAGATCCCAGCCTCCGCCACCCGTGTTGAAACCTCGTTGGAACAGGCTTAAACCATGTCGAACTTAGTGACCAATGTTGGACACGCCCATGGTCATGACCATGGGCACGATGACCATCACCACGACTCGGGCGAGATGACCGTATTCGGTTTCTGGCTCTACCTGATGACCGACTGCATTCTGTTTGCGTCGATCTTCGCGGCGTACGCGGTGCTGGTAAACAACGTCGCCGGTGGCCCGTCGGGCCACGACATCTTCGAGCTGCCGTACGTACTGGGCGAAACCGCCTTGCTGCTGTTCAGCTCGATCACCTACGGCTTCGCCATGCTGGCGTTGTTCAAGGGCAAGAAGAACCAGGTCCTGGGCTGGCTGGCCATGACCTTCCTGTTCGGTGCCGGCTTCATCGGCATGGAGATCAACGAGTTCCACATGCTGATCTCCGAAGGCTACGGTCCGAACCGCAGCGGCTTCCTGTCGGGCTTCTTCACCCTGGTCGGCACCCACGGCCTGCACGTGACCAGCGGCCTGATCTGGATGGCGATCATGATGTACCAGGTCCAGAAAAACGGCCTGACCGCTACCAACAAGACGCGCCTGAGCTGCCTGAGCCTGTTCTGGCACTTCCTGGACGTGGTGTGGATCTGCGTATTCACCGTTGTTTATCTGATGGGGACCCTGTAAATGGCTAACGCACATTCCCACGATGGCCACGACGCCGGCCACGGCAGCGTCAAGTCCTACGCCATCGGTTTCATCCTGTCGGTGATCCTGACCGTCATTCCATTCGGCCTGGTGATGTACCCGACGCTGCCCAAGAGCCTGACCCTGTGGATCATCCTGATCTTCGCCGTGGTCCAGGTACTGGTGCACCTGGTGTATTTCCTGCACCTGGACCGCTCCGCCGCCCAACGCAACAACGTGGTCGCGTTTGTCTTTGCCGCGATCGTGATTGTCCTGCTGGTCGGTCTGTCGTTGTGGATCATGTTCAGCATCCACACCAACATGATGGCGCACTGAGGAAAGTCCGGATGTCCTTAAAGCACTTTATCCAAATCACCAAGCCGGGGATCATTTTCGGTAACGTGCTTTCTGTGGCAGGCGGGTTTTTCCTGGCCTCGAAAGGGCATGTCGATCTGGCCATCTTCCTGGCGGCGATGATCGGCACTTCCTTGGTGGTCGCGTCGGGTTGCGTGTTCAACAACTGCATCGACCGCGACATCGACATCAAGATGGAGCGCACCAAGAACCGAGCCCTGGTCCAGGGCCTGATCCCGGTGCAACTGGCCCTGGCGTTCGCCACGGTGCTGGGCGTGGCCGGGGTGGCGCTGCTGTATCGGGTGGCCAACCCGTTGGCGGCGTTGTTCGCGGTGATCGGCTTTGTGATCTACGTCGGCCTCTATAGCCTGTACCTCAAGCGCAAGTCGGTCCACGGCACGCTGGTGGGCAGCCTGTCGGGGGCGATGCCGCCGGTGATCGGCTACGTCGCGGTGAGCAACAGCTTCGACATGGCCGCGCTGACGCTGCTGGTGATGTTCAGCCTGTGGCAGATGCCGCATTCCTATGCCATCGCGATCTTCCGCTTCAACGACTACCTGGCGGCTTCGATTCCGGTGTTGCCGGTCAAGCGCGGTATCCGGGTGGCCAAGAAGCACATCCTGCTCTATATCCTGGCCTTCCTCGTGGCGACCTTGATGCTGACATTCAGCGGCTACGCCGGCATGAGCTACCTCGCCGTCGCCGCCGCCATGGGCATGTACTGGCTGTACATGGCCTGGACCGGCTACAAGGCCGTGGATGACACGGTCTGGGCACGCAAGCTGTTCGTGTTCTCGATCTTCACCATCACCGCCCTGAGCGTCATGATGTCCCTGGACTTCAAGGTGCCCAGTGAGCTGCTGCTGACGTACGCACCCTAAGCTTCAGACGCTGTACAAAAAGCCCCGCCTTCGAGAGAAGCGCGGGTTTTTTGTGTAGACAGGCCTGGATTGACTGTCATTCGTCGCAATAGATTATGGCGTGTTGAACTGTGGGCAATTTGCTTATAGTTTCTGCCATGCATACCTTATTTTTTGAAACGACTGCGTTCACCGCCACGGTGGGACATTACCTGACTGACGATGAATATCGTTTGCTCCAGTCCTATCTGCTGCAGCACCCAACGGCCGGTGACGTCATGCCACGTACCGGCGGCTTTCGTAAGCTGCGCTGGTTCGATGAGCGTCGTGGCAAGGGGAAGCGAGGTGGTTTGCGAGTCATTTACTATTGGCTCATGAATGATCTTCAGTTCTGGATGTTCGCGATTTATGACAAGGACGAGTTGGAAAACCTGACCCGCGAGCAAGAGAAGTCGCTCAAGCGCGCCATTGAGGCTGAGTTGAAAGTGCGAGGTACCTTATGAAAAAACGTGATCTGTTTGCCGAGATGATGCAGGGCATCGAGGAAATGGCCGCTCACCGGGAGGGCAAGCTGACCCTTCGCCAGGTATCGATCGAAGATAAACCAGCGCCCGAGGTATCGGCCCAGGAAATTGTGGCGTTGCGTGACAAGCTCCACATGTCCCAAGCCGTTTTCGCCAAGAGCATCAGGACCAGTCCTGGCACGCTCAGGAACTGGGAGCAGGAAAAGTCCAGGCCCAATGCCCAGGCGGCTCTGTTGATCAGGTTGGTCGAGAAGTTTCCAGACATGGTCGAGCGGCTCGCAGCTGTTTGAGGAACGCCTGCATCGCTGCCATGAAAAAGCCCCGCCTTCGAGAGAAGCGCGGGGCTTTTTTGCGACGGTGTCTGGGGCAGTGAACGCCGTTGAACCCTTGTGGGAGCGGGCTTGCTCGCGAATGCGGTGGCGCAGTTGACGGTGATGTTGGCTGACACGACGTCTTCGCGAGCAAGCCCGCTCCCACAAAAAATGGCTTCGGGTGACAGGTTATTGCTGGGCGATGCTGTAGCCGTCGAATGCCTTTTGCTGTTGCAGGGCGGTGACGATGCTTTTGCGGGTGACCGGTTGTTCGGTGCCGTCATTGTCCAGGAAGGTTTCGCTTTCCAACTCGGCGTCATCGCCTTCGCCGACAAAGTTGAAGCCCAGGAACTCGAAGGCTTCGCGGTCGACGTTCGGCTTGGAGCGCGGGGTGCGCAAGGGCAGGGTGACGCTGATGCCGTCCTTGCTGATGACAAAGACTTCGGCGTCCTTCTTGGCACGCGAGGCCTTGCCTTTGCCGCCGCTCGGGTTGCTGATGGCCTGGTGGGTCTGGTTCAGGACCTTCAAGGCCAGGCCATAGACCAGTTCCTGAAATGCCGGGTCATCCTTGTAGCTGGAAAGTATGCGGCTGATGGGGAAGCGGCTGCTCAAGTCTTCCAGTGCCGCGAAGTCGGCGGCTTCGGCGTCCTTGAGTTGCTTGAGCTGGCCCATCAGTTCGTAGGCCTTGTCATCGTCGAACGCATCGTGGGCCTGGCGGATGGCGGTGCGCAGTTCGCGGATCTGATCGCTTTCGCGGTTCGACTGGAAGGCATCCAGGACCATCTCGCTGATGCTCTTGGCCTGGGGCAGATGCTGTGAAAGATTGATGGAGTTTTCGTATTCCGCTTTGGACGAGAGGGTGACTACGGATTCAGCGGTGTTGGAATCGGACATTGAAATTTCACTACTTCTGTTAGCGGGATGAGGCGAGAAAGGCGTTGAGCTTTTTCCGGCCGACTAATCTATTGGACGCGGGCAACGTTGTCACGGTCGGACCGTTGGCCGGTGCGCATTTGTTGGCGGGCTCGGTGTTCAGTCGCGCAACAGCTTCATCAGCCGCAAGGCGTCGGCTGTCGCGGCGCCGCTGGCGGTGTTGTCGAAGATGCACCAGGTCGGCGTGTGCGGATCGGCCTTCAATTGTTCGGCCAGGTGCGCCAGCCAGGCGTCTTCGTAGGGCGAGTAGTAGATCCGTGGCGAACCGTGCAGGCGGTAGTAACGAATGCCCGGCCAGCCGGCGGGCTGGTCGCCGTCGGGCAAGGGCGATGGGTCGGCTGCGACACGGCCGATGCGCTCGGCCTGCAACAGCGCCATGGCCTGCGGCGCAAGCCAGCTCGGGTGTCGCGGCTCCAGCACGGTCGGGCCTTGGTATCGGTCACGCAGGGCCGTGAAGAACGCCCGGGCGACGGCGTCATCGAAAGCCAGCGATGGCGGCAATTGAACCAACAGGCACCCGAGTTTTTCGCCCAACTGCGAACACTGCCCCAGGAACTCGTCCACCCATCCTTCGCAATCGATCAGGCGCCGTTCATGGGTGATCTGCCTGGGTACCTTGACCGAGAACCGGAAACCGGGGGCAACGCTGTCAGCCCACTTGGCGTAGGTGGCGGGGCGATGCGCGCGGTAGAACGAGCTGTTGATCTCGACGGCCGTGAATCGAGCACTGTAGCGCTGCAGATGAGTCCCTTCGACGGGAAACGCAGGCCACTGCTCCCGGGGCAGCGACCAGCCGGCGCAGCCCAGGTAAACGCGAGACGGTGAAGTGGATTGAGTCGGCAAGGTCGAAAACCGGGTGACAGGGGATTCCCTTGTGACCGTTTCACGAGCCTCGAAGCTGCATTCTTTTTACTCGCAGATCACGTTTTTGCCCGCCATCTTGGAGCGATACAGCGCCTGGTCCGCCCGGTCCAGCAGCGCCGCCTGCTGTTCATCGTCGAGGCGCTGCACCACGCCGAAGCTCATGGTGATCTGGAAGTCGCCCACCGGCAGCAGGTCGGACAGGCCACGGCGAATGGTTTCGGCCACCAGCCGGGCGTCAGCCAGGGTGGTGTTGGGCAAGATCAGAATGAATTCATCGCCGCCCCAGCGCGCCAGCAAGTCGCCGTCACGCTCGCTGCGCTGGACACTCTGCACCACTTGCACCAGGGCCGCGTCGCCGAACGCGTGGCCGTAGCGATCGTTGATGTCCTTGAAGTCATCGACATCCATGGCGATCAGGCACAACGGCTCGCGAAAGCGCTGGGCGCGCTCGCACGCCAGCGGCAGGGCCTGCTCCAGGCGATAGCGATTGGCAACCCGCGTCAACGCGTCGGTTTCGGCCAGCCTGCGGTTTTCATCGAGCTGGACCTGCAACTGCTGGTTGACCCGGGACAGCTCGCGGGTGCGTTCTTCGATGGCCGCTTCCAATGACGAATTGCGCCGCTCCAGTTGTTCGAACAGGCGCTTCTTGTCGTCGATGCTGCGGTGGGCGCCGAGCATGCGCGCCACCGTGCCGTCGGGGTTGCGGGCGATGATGTAGCCGCGGTCTTCGATCCAGAGCCAGCCGCCGTCGCGCATGCGGCAGCGGTACTCGGCCTGGTAGCCGGTGGAGCGCTGCTCCAGGTAATCGTCGAACAACGCCATCACCCGCGGGTAGTCCTCGGGATGGATCACGTTTTCCCAGGTCAGCACGGTGTTGTTGAGGGAATGCGGCGGGTAACCCAGCATCGTGTACCAGCCGGGGTTGCGGTAGACGAAACCGGTATTGGCGTTCCAGTCCCAGATGCCGTCGCTGACCAGCTCCAGGATGGTGTGCAGCACGCCTTCGTCCAGGTCCGACAAGTCGAACCGCAACGCATCCATGTTCGAGGCATTTCCCATCATGCGTCCCTCAATCAACCTTGATATCAAAATGCTCGTTCGCGGTTGCAGAGTAGCCGATGGGGCGGTGCGCCACTAGCGCCGCACGGCGTCCGGGCGAGCCTCGTCATGCGCTCATTCGGCCGCTGTTCGAGGTTTACCCCAACGCTGCAGGGCGAACTCGACAAAACTGCGCAGCTTCGGCAAACGGTAGCGATCCTGCGCGTACATCAGGCTCATGGGCCGATGGGGCAATTGGTAATCCTGCAGCAGCGCCACCAGATGTCCTTCCTTCAGGTCCTGGGCCACCAACGCGTCGGGCAGCATCACCACGCCCATGCCGGCCAGCGCGGCACGGTGCAGGCCGGAAGAGCTGTTGATCAGCATGGGGCCGTTCACCGGCACCTTGATTTCGCCCTCTGGCCCGTTGATCGGCCAGTGGTCCTGGGCGAAGCGCCACTCGTCTCCCGCCGAGTAGGCGAACGACAGGCAGTCATGCTGTTGCAGGTCGGCGGGTTGCCTTGGTGTGCCTCGTCGAGCCAGGTAAGCCTTGGACGCACAGACGGTGAGGGTGTAGTCCATCAACGGCCGGGCGATCATCTTCGGATCGGGATGACCCAAGCGGATGGCGGCATCGAACCCGTGGTCGAGCAGGTCCAGGCGCTGGTTGGTCAGCACCACGTCGAGCTTGACCTGGGGAAAGCGCTGGTTGAAATCCGCCAGTGCCGGGGCCAGGCGTTCGGTGCCGAAGGTCAGCGGTGCGGTGATGCGCAGGGTGCCGGTGGGTTCGCCTTGCGTCTGTTCGGCCAGGCGTTCGGAGTCGGCCACCAGCCCCAGCACTTCCAGGCAGCGCTGATAGTAGGTCGAGCCGAATTCGGTCAGGCGCTGGCGTCGGGTCGTCCGGTTGATCAGGCGCACACCCAGGCGCTGTTCCAGCGCGCGAAGATGATTGCCCACCATGGTGGTGGACATTTCGCACGCCTGGGCCGCAGCGGTCAGGCTGCCGGTTTCCACCACTTTCACGTAGACGGTCATTGCCTGGAACAGGTCCATTATCAAGCTCGGCTTTTAAATGATTGAAGTAAAGCGGCGTTTATCCAGCAAGGGTGGCTAACCATACTGGAAAAAACCACCCGATGGAGCTTGATGTCATGACCGCAGCCTGCCTGATGTCCACTTACCAACCCCTGGCGCTG
Organism: Pseudomonas sp. Cab53; assembly: GCF_018325965.1. Lineage (NCBI taxonomy): Bacteria > Pseudomonadati > Pseudomonadota > Gammaproteobacteria > Pseudomonadales > Pseudomonadaceae > Pseudomonas > Pseudomonas sp. Cab53. Next base: position 1,092,690 of record NZ_AP021902.1, read on the forward strand.
AGCTTCACTCGCGGCTTGGGCACGCGCCTGTGGGACCAGGACGGTCGCGAATACCTTGATGCGGTGGCGGGCGTGGCGGTGACCAACGTTGGCCATTCCCACCCCAGGTTGGTGGCGGCGATCAGTGAACAGGCCGGCCTGTTGCTGCACACGTCCAACCTGTACAGCATCGACTGGCAGCAACGCCTGGCGCACAAGCTCACCGAACTGTCCGGGCTTACGCGGGTGTTCTTCAACAATTCGGGGGCCGAGGCCAACGAGACCGCGCTGAAACTGGCGCGGCTCTATGGTTGGCACAGGGGCGTGGAGCAGCCGCTGGTGGTGGTCATGGACAACGCGTTCCACGGTCGTACCCTGGGCACGATGTCTGCCAGCGATGGCCCGTCGGTGCGCCTGGGTTTCAACCGCCTGCCGGGGGATTTCATCAAGGTGCCGTTTGGCGACCTCGCCGCGCTGGAGGACGTCCAGCGGGCTCATGCCGATCGCATCGTCGCGGTACTGGTCGAGCCGATCCAGGGCGAAAGCGGAGTGCAACTCGCGCCGCCCGGTTACCTCAAGGCCTTGCGTCAACTGTGCAGCCGCCGGGCCTGGCTGCTGATGCTCGACGAGATCCAGACGGGCATCGGTCGCACGGGCCAGTGGTTCGCGTTCCAGCACGAGGGCATCGTGCCGGACGTCATGACCCTCGCCAAGGGTCTGGGCAACGGTGTGCCCATCGGCGCATGCCTGGCCCGGGGCAAGGCCGCCGAGCTGTTCACGCCCGGCAGCCACGGCAGCACCTTTGGCGGTAACCCCTTGGCTTGTCGGGCCGGTTGCACGGTACTGGCGATTATCGAGGAGCAAGGGCTGGTGGATAACGCCCGGCGTCAGGGTGAGCAATTGCTCAGCCGGCTGCGGGCCGAGTTGGCGGACAACCCGAATGTGCTGGCGATCCGTGGCCAGGGCCTGATGATCGGCATCGAACTCAAGCAACCGGTGCGCGACCTGGCCCTGCGCGCGGCCCGGGATCACGGTCTGCTGATCAACGTCACCCGCGGCAAGATCATCCGCGTGCTGCCGCCACTGACCCTGGACGGGCGGGAAGTGGAGATGATCGTCAGGGGCGTGGCCCGCAGCCTCGTCGAGGGCTGAGCTCGCCAATAGACCAGGGGGGGGGCGCTGATCAGGGCCCCCACCCATCGGCTTTGCACATCGGGCCGCACGACGGCCATCGGCACCGGGTGACCAAGCCCTGAGCCGCGGCCCTTGCACAAGGCAGCGCAGCCAGGCGAAACGCAGCGGGACGGAATTTTTGCCGATTGGCGCGTTCAAACGCCAGCCAGAGTCGGTTGCCTACGCCCTGGCACTCCAGACTCAAACCAGGAGCATTCCATGTTCACCTCGCGTCGCTTGATCGTCGTCGCAACCGCTGTGGCCTTGTTGTCCGGTTGCGCATCGCCTAACCCTTATGACAACCAGGGCCAGGCCTCCACGGAATCTTCCGGCATGAGCAAGACCGCCAAGTACGGCGGCCTCGGCGCCCTGGCCGGGGCATTGGCCGGCGCGGCCATCGGCCACGATAACCGTGGCAAAGGCGCGTTGATCGGTGCGGCGGTGGTCGGGGCGTCCGCGGCCGGCTACGGCTACTACGCCGACCAGCAGGAAAAGAAACTGCGCGCGAGCATGGCCAATACCGGCGTTGAAGTGCAGCGCCAGGGTGACCAGATCAAGTTGATCATGCCAGGCAACATCACCTTCGCCACCGACTCGGCGAACATCGCGTCCAGCTTCTACCAGCCGCTGAACAACCTGGCGAATTCCCTCAAGGAGTTCAACCAGAACCAGATCGAGATCGTCGGTTACACCGACAGCACCGGCAGTCGCCAGCACAACATGGACCTGTCCCAGCGTCGTGCACAAAGCGTGGCGACCTACCTGACGTCCCAGGGCGTGAGCGGCGCCAACCTGAGCGCCCGTGGCGCCGGCCCGGACAACCCCGTGGCCAGCAACGCCGACGTCAATGGTCGCGCCCAGAACCGCCGCGTCGAAGTCAACCTCAAGGCCATCCCCGGCCAGCAGTACCAGGCGCCACAGCAGCAGGGGCAGACTTACCAGCAGTACCCATAACGGCTGTGCGGTAAATGAAACGGGGGCCATGCAGACATGGCCCCCGTTTTTTGTGGCTGGCGCCACCCCCTGTGGGAGCGAGCTTGCTCGCGATAGCGGTCTGCCTGAACCGGTGATGTGGGATGTGCCGCCGTCATCGCGAGCAAGCTCGCTCCCACAGGAATTTTCTTGGGCTAAAAAAGCCCGCCCGATCAAGTGATCGGGCGGGCTTTTTATTGGTGGCCGGCGTTACTTCTTCAAGCCGTAATGCTCATCGAGCATGCCCGGCGAATTGGGGGCTTTGGGCGCGTAGTCCCGGGGCGGTTCCTGGACCTCTCTTGGCGGGGTCAGGCGTTCCCGTGGCGCCTGGCCTGCGTCGGCGTGCAGGGCCGCGAGCAAGCGTTGGCGAGTCTGTTCGTCCAGGGCCAGGCGGTTGGCGCCTTCGGACAGATGATCCTGTACGTCCTGGTAGCTCTGGGTGAGTTTTTTCACCAGCGAAGCGGTGCTGTTGAAGTGGGTGACCACTTCATTCTGATAACTGTCGAAACGTTCCTGAATGTCGTCCAGCTGACGTTGGGTGCTGTTGGGCACCGCGTTGGGCAGCAGTCGGGCAAGCAGGAATCCAATGGCGACACCCGCGACCAGGGCAAGAGTCGGCAACAACCAAACTAAGAGCGAGTGTTCCACGAGTCCTTCCTCTATAAACGGCTTTGCTTTACGTTAACGGCTCGGACCTGCGCTGTATACCGCGACGAACATCGCAATCATGCCAGGCACAGACTTTTAGCTAGACGAGTTGACCCTATTCGAGGTCACGGAGTTCTTTCCTTGCTTATGCGCGAAACCCCTGTATTCATCGACGGCCCGGTGGGCCAACTGGAAGCCCTGTACCTGGACAGCGAGACCCCGCGTGGCCTGGCGCTGATCTGTCACCCGAACCCGGTGCAGGGCGGGACCATGCTCAACAAAGTGGTTTCGACCCTGCAGCGCACTGCCCGGGATGCCGGCCTGGTGACTTTGCGTTTCAATTATCGTGGCGTCGGTGCCAGCGCTGGCAGCCATGACATGGGCACCGGTGAGGTGGACGACGCCCAGGCCGCGGCGGCGTGGCTGCGGGAAAAATACCCGCAACTGCCACTGACGCTCTTCGGTTTCTCGTTCGGCGGATTCGTGGCGGCCAGCCTTGGCGGGCGCCTGGAAGCCCTCGGGCAACCGCTCAAGCACTTGTTCATGGTGGCCCCGGCGGTGATGCGTTTGGACGCGCAATCGCCCTTGCCTGTGGGCGGCGAACTGACCGTGATCCAGCCGGAAACCGACGAAGTCGTCGACCCCCAACTCGTCTACGAATGGTCCGACGCGCTCCAACGCCCCCATGAGCTGCTGAAAGTGGCAGAATGCGGACACTTTTTTCATGGCAAGCTGACCGATCTCAAGGATCTGATCCTGCCGCGCCTCTCGAATTGACAGCAGTCTGACAAGCGATAACCCATGACGACTCGTACCCGTATCCTGACCGGCATCACTACCACCGGCACCCCGCACCTGGGCAACTACGCCGGCGCCATCCGTCCGGCGATCGTCGCCAGCCGCGACAGCAATGCCGACTCGTTCTACTTCCTGGCCGACTACCACGCCCTGATCAAGTGCGATGACCCGCTGCGCATCCAGCGCTCGCGCCTGGAAATCGCCGCGACCTGGCTGGCCGGTGGCCTGGATGTGGACCGCGTGACGTTCTATCGCCAGTCCGACATTCCCGAGATCCCCGAGCTGACCTGGCTGTTGACCTGCGTCGCCGCCAAGGGCCTGCTCAACCGTGCGCACGCCTACAAGGCCTCGGTGGACAAGAACGTCGAGACCGGCGAAGACCCGGATGCCGGCATCACCATGGGCCTTTACAGCTACCCGGTGTTGATGGCCGCCGACATCCTGATGTTCAACGCCCACAAGGTGCCGGTCGGTCGCGACCAGATCCAGCACGTGGAAATGGCCCGCGACATCGGCCAGCGCTTCAATCACCTGTTCGGCCAGGGCAAGGAGTTCTTCACCATGCCCGAGGCGCTGATCGAAGAAAGCGTCGCCACGCTGCCGGGGCTCGACGGGCGCAAGATGTCCAAGAGCTATGACAACACCATTCCGTTGTTCAGCAGCGCCAAGGACATGAAGGATGCGATCTCGCGGATCGTCACCGACTCCCGCGCACCGGGCGAAGCCAAGGACCCGGACAACGCGCACCTGTTCACCCTGTTCCAGGCCTTCGCCACGCCCGACCAGGCGGCTGGGTTCCGCAGTGAACTGCTGCAGGGCCTGGGTTGGGGCGAGGCGAAGAATCGCCTGTTCCAGTTGCTCGACAGCGAGCTGGGCGAGGCCCGCGAGCGTTATCACCAACTCATCGAGCGTCCGTCGGACCTCGAGGACATCCTGCAACTGGGCGCGAAGAAAGCCCGCGCCGTGGCGACGCCGTTCCTCAATGAGCTGCGTGAGGCCGTTGGCCTGCGTTCGTTCGTCAGCCAGGTCCAGGTGGCAGCCGGCACGAAGAAAAAGGCTGCCAAGGCGGCACGCTTCGTCAGTTTCCGCGAAGACGACGGCAGCTTCCGTTTCCGCCTGCTGGCGGCCGACGGTGAACAACTGTTGCTGTCCCGTCATTTTGCCGATGGCAAGGCGGCCGGCCAGGTCACCAAGCAGTTGCAGGCCGGCCAGCCGCTGGAGGTGCGCAACACCGAGCTGGGCTTCAGTGTGTGGCTGGACGACGACTGTGTGGCGCACAGCCCGGAGTTTTCCGACAGCACCGCCCGGGATGCCGCCATCGATGCATTGCGCGTCGCCCTGACGCCTGCTCAAGACTGATCCAGCGGACCACCCGACCATCGGCCCGAATAAGGGCCGATTGCCATTCCCTTGGGCCATCGCTACAGTGACGGCCCGTTTTTGTTGCCTTGCTAACGAATATGACGCCCCTAGAACGATACCAAGCTGATCTGAAACGCCCGGAGTTCTTCCACGACGCAGCCCAGGAAACGGCGGTGCGCCATTTGCAGCGCCTGTACGATGACCTGATCGCCGCGTCGAACAACAAGCCAGGCTTGTTGGGCAAACTGTTCGGCAAAAAAGACCAGGCACCGGTCAAGGGCCTGTATTTCTGGGGCGGCGTGGGCCGTGGCAAGACCTATCTGGTGGACACCTTCTTCGAAGCGCTGCCCTTCAAGGAAAAGACTCGCACGCACTTTCACCGTTTCATGAAGCGCGTGCACGAGGAAATGAAGACCCTGGGTGGCGAGAAGAACCCGCTGACCATCATCGCCAAGCGCTTTGCCCAGGAAACCCGGGTGATCTGCTTCGATGAGTTCTTCGTGTCCGACATCACCGACGCGATGATCCTCGGCACCCTGATGGAAGAGCTGTTCAAGAACGGCGTGACCCTGGTCGCCACCTCGAACATCGTCCCGGACGGCCTGTACAAGGACGGCCTGCAACGCGCACGCTTCCTGCCGGCCATTGCGCTGATCAAGGAACACACCGAGATCGTCAACGTCGACAGCGGCGTCGACTACCGCCTGCGTCACCTTGAGCAAGCCGAGCTGTTCCACTTCCCGCTGGATGCCGCCGCCGAAGAAAGCCTGCGCAAGAGCTTCCGCGCCCTGACGCCGGAATGCACCCAGGCCATCGAAAATGACGTGCTGATCATCGAGAACCGTGAGATTCGCGCCATCCGCACCTGCGACGACGTCGCCTGGTTCGACTTCCGCGAACTGTGCGACGGCCCGCGCAGCCAGAACGACTACATCGAACTGGGCAAGATCTTCCACGCCGTGCTGCTCAGTGGTGTTGAACAGATGAGCGTCACCACCGACGACATCGCCCGTCGCTTCATCAACATGGTCGACGAGTTCTACGACCGTAACGTGAAGCTGATCATCTCGGCGGAAGTCGAACTCAAGGACCTCTACACCGGCGGTCGCCTGACCTTCGAATTCCAGCGCACCCTCAGTCGCCTGCTGGAAATGCAATCCCACGAATTCCTGTCGCGGGCGCACAAGCCGTAGGGCGTTCGCATAAAAAAGGGCCTGCGATTGCAGGCCTTTTTTGTGCGCGGGAGATTTAGCCGTTCACTGCATAACCCTGTGGGAGCGAGCTTGCTCGCGATGGCGTCGTGTCAGTCAGTATCAATGCTGCTGAACCGCCGCCTTCGCGAGCAAGCCCGCTCCCACAGTGGATCGTTGCCAAGCCTCCGGGCTACGCCGCCTGCTGGAACTGCTGCCGATACTGGTTCGGTGACAGGTCGGTGTGTTGACGGAACAGGCGGGCGAAAAAGCTCGCGTCGTCGTAGCCCACTTCGTAGCTGATGGTCTTGATGCTCTTGCGGCTGCCGGAGAGCAGGCCCTTGGCCGTTTCGATGCGCAGCCGTTGCAGGTAATGCAGTGGCTTGTCTCCGGTGGCGGTCTGGAAGCGGCGCATGAAGTTGCGGATGCTCATGCCATGCTCGCGGGCAACGTCTTCGAAGCGGAACTTGTCGGCGAAGTGTTCTTCGAGCCAGTGCTGGATCTGCAGGATGATCACGTCCTGGTGCAGCTTCTGCCCGCCGAAGCCGATCCGCCCGGGTGAGTAGCTGCGCTGCACTTCATACAGAATATCCCGCGCCACCGCCTGGGCCACGTTGGCGCCGCAGAAGCGTTCGATGAGATAGATGTACAGGTCGCACGCCGATGTCGTGCCGCCGGCGCAGAACAGGTTGTCGGCGTCGGTCAGGTGCTTGTCCTGGTTGAGGTGGACCTGGGGAAAGCGCTCCTTGAACGCGTTGAAGAAGCGCCAGTAGGTGGTCGCCTCCTTGCCATCGAGCAGCCCGGCTTCGGCCAGCCAGAACACCCCGGTGGCTTCGCCGCAGAGTACCGCGCCGCGAGCGTGCTGCTCGCGCAGCCAGGGCAGGATCTGCGGATAGCGCTGGCACAGCGCCTGGAAGTCATCCCAGAACGCCGGGAGAATAATGACGTCAGTGTCTTCCAGGCCGCCGTCCACCGGCATGATCACGTCGCTGAAACTGTTGACCGGTTTGCCGTCCGGGCTGACCAGGCGGATTTCGAACGCCGGTGTCAGGCCCAGGCCCAGCTGTTTGCCATAGCGCAGGCTGGCCAGGTAGAAGAAGTCCTTGGCTTGCATGAGGGTGAAGGCGAAGACCCGGTCGATAGCCAGGATACTGACGCGCCGCAAGGGCGTGGAGACGTGCATGGACATAATTCATCTTTATTTTTATAGGGGAAAGTGGTCACCAAACGGCTGGATCGTCTTATTTTTTGTCGGATGTGTCCAGTGTCCTGTCATTCTTCGCCGGCTTAGGCTCTGTTGGATAACCACGTCGAACAATAACGAAAAGGTGCCCCATGATCCCGAGAACCCTGTTCAGCCCCGAGCACGAATTGTTTCGTGACAGCGTACGAACCTTCCTTGAAAAAGAAGCCGTGCCGTACCACAGCCAGTGGGAAAAGCAGGGGCATGTGGACCGCCAGCTCTGGAACAAGGCAGGGGAGGCGGGCATGCTGTGCTCCCACCTGCCCGAGGCATACGGCGGGCTTGAGGCCGATTTTCTCTACAGCACGGTGGTGATCGAGGAAATCGGCCGCCTGGGCCTGACCGGGATCGGCTTCTCATTGCACTCCGACATCGTCGCGCCCTACATCCTGCATTACGGCAGCGAAGCGCTGAAGCACAAGTACCTGCCGAAGCTGGTGTCTGGCGAGATGGTCACGGCCATTGCCATGACCGAGCCTGGCGCCGGCTCCGACCTGCAGGGCGTGAAGACCACCGCGGTGCTGGAGGGCGACGAATACGTCATCAACGGTTCCAAGACCTTCATCACCAATGGCTTCCTGGCGGACCTGGTGATTGTCGTCGCCAAGACCGATCCGAAGGCCGGTGCGAAGGGCACCAGCCTGTTCCTGGTGGAGGCGGGGACGCCGGGCTTCGAGAAGGGCAAGCGCCTGGAAAAAGTCGGCATGAAGGCCCAGGACACGTCGGAACTGTTCTTCCAGGATGTCCGCATCCCAAAGGAAAACCTGCTCGGGCAAGCCGGGATGGGTTTTGCCTACTTGATGCAGGAACTGCCCCAGGAGCGCCTGACCGTCGCCATCGGCGGCCTGGCCTCGGCCGAAGCGGCCCTGCAATGGACCCTTGACTACACCCGTGACCGCAAGGCGTTTGGCAAATCCATCGCGGACTTCCAGAACACCCGCTTCAAGTTGGCGGAAATGGCCACCGAGATTCAGATTGGCCGGGTCTTCGTCGATCGCTGCCTGGAGTTGCACCTGCAGGGCAAGCTCGATGTGCCGACGGCGGCGATGGCCAAGTACTGGGGCACTGACCTGCAATGCAAGGTGCTCGACGAATGCGTGCAGTTGCACGGCGGTTACGGCTTCATGTGGGAGTACCCGATTGCCCGGGCGTGGGCCGATGCGCGGGTGCAGCGGATCTATGCCGGGACGAACGAGATCATGAAGGAGATCATTGCGCGGTCGCTTTGATTTTCGGTGAGTTCGGGATCGCTTTCGCGAGCAAGCCCGCTCCCACAGGAGTCCTGCGTCGATCACGAAAGAGTGTTCAGACACAAAACCCTGTGGGAGCGGGCTTGCTCGCGAAGGCTTTTACCGGGTGATCAAGGCGCCGGGTTCGGATGATCCTTGTGGATCGCCTCGATCCCTGCCAGGACTTCCTTCGAGAGCTTCAGGTCGGCGCTGGCGATGTTGCTGTCCAGTTGTTCCAGCGTGGTGGCGCCAATGATGTTGCTGGTTACGAACGGCTGCTGGGTGACGAACGCCAGCGCCATCTGCGCCGGGTCCAGGCCGTGCTCCCGGGCCAGCGCCACATAACGGCTGCACGCCGCTTCCGATTGCGGGTTGAAGTAGCGCGTGAAGCGGCTGTACAAGCTCAGGCGGCCCTTGGCGGGTCGTGCGCCTCCTTCGTACTTGCCCGACAGGAAGCCGAACGCCAAGGGCGAGTAGGCCAGCAGCCCGCACTGTTCGCGGATGGCGATTTCCGCCAGGCCGACCTCGAAGCTGCGGTTGAGCAGGTTGTAGGGGTTCTGGATCGACACGGCGCGCGGCCAGCCCCGGGCTTCGGCCAGGGCGAGGAACTTCATCGTGCCCCAGGGCGTTTCGTTGGACAGGCCGATGTGGCGGATCTTGCCCGCGCGCACCTGTTCGTCCAGGGCTTCGAGGGTTTCCTCCAGCGGGGTGAAGTCCTCGTCGGCCTTGTGCTGGTAGCCCAGTTGGCCGAAGAAATTGGTGCTGCGTTCCGGCCAGTGCAGTTGGTAGAGGTCGATCCAGTCGGTTTGCAGGCGCTTGAGGCTGGCGTCCACGGCCTCGACGATGTGCCGGCGGTTATGCTTGAGCTGCTTGTCGCGGATGTAGTCGATGGTGTTGCCCGGGCCGGCGATCTTGCTCGCCAGGATCCAGTCGGCGCGGTCGCCGCGGCTCTTGAAATAATTGCCGATGTAGCGCTCGGTGGTGGCATAGGTCTCGGCCTTCGGCGGGACCGGGTACATCTCGGCGGTGTCCATGAAATTGATGCCGGCGCCCTTGGCGCGCTCGATCTGGGCGAAGGCCTCGGCCTCGCTGTTCTGCTCACCCCAGGTCATGGTGCCGAGGCACAGGGCGCTCACGTTCAGATCGGTACGGCCTAGCTGGCGATAGTCCATCGGGACCTCCTTGGGCAAAACAATCATAAAAGCAGGTTGAAAAAGTTTTCGCAATCTGCATAATTGCGCACCTCTTTCTGCAGTGGAAGTGATGCCCCGCCGCCGAAGAATCTTGCCGTTGAACGGACGCGCCGACCCGAGCCCCCGAAAGCGTCTGTATCCGGCTGCCTTTGACTTGTCAAAGTACGCACTATTCAGTAAGATCCGCCGTCTAATTTACAGGGCGGCCCCTGAGGCTATAAAGAATGAAAACTTTTACTGCTAAACCGGAAACAGTAAAGCGCGACTGGTTCGTCGTCGACGCTGCTGGTCAGACCCTGGGTCGTCTGGCCACCGAAATCGCGAGCCGTCTGCGTGGCAAGCACAAGCCTGAGTACACCCCTCACGTTGACACCGGCGACTACATCGTCGTGATCAACGCTGAGCAAGTACGTGTTACTGGCGCTAAAACCACTGACAAAATGTACTACTCCCACTCCGGTTTTCCTGGCGGCATCAAGTCGATCAACTTTGAAAAGCTGATCGCCAAGGCCCCTGAGCGCGTGATCGAGACCGCGGTTAAAGGCATGCTGCCTAAGAACCCGCTGGGTCGCGACATGTATCGTAAGCTGAAGGTTTATGCGGGCGCTGCTCACCCTCATACTGCTCAGCAGCCCCAAGAACTGAAGTTTTAACGGAATAGTTCATTATGTCGGCGACTCAAAATTACGGCACTGGCCGTCGCAAGACTGCAACCGCACGCGTTTTCCTGCGTCCGGGCACTGGTAATATCTCCATCAACAACCGCTCCCTGGATAATTTCTTCGGCCGCGAAACTGCCCGCATGGTAGTTCGTCAGCCGCTGGAACTGACCGAGACCGTCGAAAAATTCGACATCTACGTCACCGTTATCGGTGGTGGTGTAAGTGGCCAGGCTGGCGCAATCCGCCACGGCATCACTCGCGCCCTGATGGACTACGACGAAACCCTGCGTAGCGCCCTGCGCAAAGCCGGCTTCGTGACTCGCGATGCTCGTGAAGTTGAACGTAAGAAAGTCGGTCTGCGTAAAGCGCGTAAGCGTCCGCAGTACTCGAAGCGTTAATTTCGCTTCCGCTTTCAAAAGGCGCCCAGTTCCTCACGGAGCTGGGCGTTTTTTTATGCGTGAAAGAATTGCTCTGTGACAACTTGCCACATTCGTAGAACCCCTATACTACAAGGCTTAGCGGTTTGGCCGCTTGGTAATTACCTTGTCAGAATTGGGGCTTTTCATTACCATTCGGCAAAATTTTTATAAGTTCAGATTTTTACTTAGTAGACGCCTGATCTAACAGGCCACAAAGCTGATGGGAGAGGACTGAATGAGCAATGACGGCGTGAATGCAGGCCGGCGTCGCTTCCTGGTAGCAGCCACATCCGTGGTGGGTGCTGCAGGAGCGGTGGGGGCTGCGGTCCCGTTCGTGGGGTCATGGTTTCCCAGTGCCAAGGCGAAAGCTGCAGGTGCACCGGTGAAAGTGAATGTCAGCAAGATCGAGCCAGGCCAGCAGATGATTGCTGAGTGGCGCGGCCAGCCGGTGTTCATCGTCCGCCGTACAGAGGAAATCCTGGGGAATCTGAAAAAGATCGAGGGTCAGCTGTCCGACCCATCCTCCAAGAACTCGGTCCAACCGGAATACGTCAATCCTGAAACGCGTTCGATCAAGCCGGAAGTCCTGCTACTGATCGGGATCTGCACGCACCTGGGTTGCTCGCCAACGTTCCGTCCCGAAGTGGCCCCGGCCGACCTGGGCAAGGATTGGGTCGGTGGCTATTTCTGCCCTTGCCACGGCTCCCACTATGACCTGGCCGGTCGCGTCTACAAGTCGCAGCCTGCACCGTTGAACCTGCCAGTTCCCCCGCATTCCTATGAGACCGACGACATCATTGTCATCGGCGTCGATACGGAGAAAGCGTGATGAGCAAGCTAATGGATTGGGTTGATGCGCGCTTTCCCGCGACCAAGATGTGGGAAGACCATCTCAGCAAGTACTACGCTCCAAAAAACTTCAACTTCTTCTACTTCTTTGGCTCCCTGGCGCTGCTCGTTCTGGTCAACCAGATCGTCACCGGTGTCTGGCTGACCATGAGCTACACCCCGTCGGCGGAAGAAGCATTCGCTTCTGTCGAATACATCATGCGCGACGTCGAGTACGGTTCGATCCTGCGTCTGCTGCACTCCACCGGCGCCTCGGCGTTCTTCATCGTGGTCTATCTGCACATGTTCCGTGGCCTGCTCTACGGTTCGTACCAGAAACCGCGTGAGCTGGTGTGGGTCTTCGGCATGCTGATCTACCTGGCGCTGATGGCCGAGGCCTTCATGGGCTACCTGCTACCGTGGGGCCAGATGTCCTACTGGGGCGCCCAGGTGATCATCTCGCTGTTCGGTGCGATCCCGGTCATCGGCAACGACCTGACCCAGTGGATTCGTGGTGACTACCTGATCTCCGGCATCACCCTGAACCGCTTCTTCGCCCTGCACGTGGTCGCCCTGCCGATCGTGATCCTTGGCCTGGTGGTGCTGCACATCCTGGCGCTGCACGAAGTCGGCTCGAACAACCCGGACGGCGTGGACATCAAGAAACACAAGGACGAAAACGGCGTACCGCTGGACGGCATCGCCTTCCACCCGTACTACACCGTGAAGGACATCGTTGGTGTGGTGGTCTTCCTGTTCATCTTCTGCTCCATCGTGTTCTTCTTCCCGGAGATGGGTGGGTATTTCCTCGAGAAGCCGAACTTCGAACAGGCGAACGCCTTCAAGACCCCTGAGCACATTGCCCCGGTCTGGTACTTCACGCCGTTCTACGCGATCTTGCGGGCGATTCCGGACAAGCTGCTGGGTGTTATTGCCATGGGCGCGGCCATCGCCGTGCTGTTCGTCCTGCCGTGGCTGGACCGCAGTCCGGTCAAGTCGATGCGCTACAAAGGCTGGCTGAGCAAAATCTGGCTGGTGGTGTTCTGCATCTCGTTCGTGATCCTGGGTGTGCTGGGCGTACTGGCACCGACACCGGAACGTACGCTGCTTTCGCAGGTGTGCACCTTCCTGTACTTCGCCTACTTCATTCTGATGCCGTTCTATACCAGGCTCGAGAAGACCAAACCGGTTCCGGAAAGGGTGACTGGCTGATGAAAAAGCTATTTGCTGTACTGATTCTTGCTGCCATGCCTGTACTGTCCTTCGCGGCTGAACACGGTGGTCCTGAGCTGGAAAAAGTCGACATCGACGTTTCCGACAAAGCCGCCATGCAGGACGGCGCGCGTACGTTCGCCAACTACTGCATGGGCTGCCACAGCGCCAAGTTCCAACGTTACGAGCGTGTGGCCGATGACTTGGGCATTCCCCACGAAGTGATGCTGGAGAAGCTGGTGTTCACCGGTGCCAAGCTGGGCGATCACATGACCGTCGGCATGCAGCCTTCGGATGCCAAGACCTGGTTCGGCGCGGCGCCGCCCGACCTGACCCTGGTGGCGCGAGTGCGTGGCACCGACTGGCTCTACGGCTACCTGCGGTCGTTCTACGAAGATCCTGCGCGTCCATGGGGCGTGAACAACAAGGTCTTCCCGAACGTCGGCATGCCTAACGTCCTGGTCGGCCTGCAGGGTCGCCAAGTGGTAGGCTGCAAACAGGTGCAGATCGTCGAGAACGGCAAGAAGCAATTCGACCCGTTGACCGGCACCGCCTTGACTCACGAAGCCTGCGATCAGTTGACCATCGTGCCGAACAGCGGCACCTTGACCCCTGAGCAGTTCGACGAGAAGGTCAAGAACCTGGTGACCTTCCTGGCCTACTCGGCCAACCCGGTGAAGCTGGAGCATCAGCGCATCGGTACGTATGTATTGCTGTACCTGGCGTTCTTCTTCGTATTCGCTTACCTGCTCAAGCGTGAATACTGGAAAGACGTGCATTGATAAAGCTGTAAGCTGTAAGCCGTTGCTGTTAATCGTGCGCGCCCAAGGGCGTCTCTGAAAGTGTAACGAGCCTGGTCGGCCAGGCGTTACGGGAGGCGCCCTCTGGGCGCGCTCGTTTTTCCGTTTTTCGAAAATTTCTACAAGCGAGGAGGATCGCCATGGGCGTGACCAATCGGTTGGCCTGCTACTCCGACCCCGCCGACCACTATTCCCACCGGGTACGCATCGTACTGGCCGAGAAGGGTGTCAGCGCCGAGATCATCTACGTCGAAGCGGGCCGTCAGCCGCCAAAACTGATCGAGGTGAACCCTTACGGCAGCCTGCCTACGCTGGTCGATCGCGACCTGGCGTTGTGGGAGTCGACCGTGGTGATGGAATACCTGGATGAGCGTTATCCGCATCCGCCTTTGCTGCCGGTGTACCCTGTCGCGCGTGCCAACAGTCGTTTGCTGATGCATCGCATCCAGCGAGACTGGTGCGGGTTGGTGGACCAGATCCTGGACCCACGGACCAAGGAGCCTGCGCGGGTCGTGGCTCGTAAAGAGTTGCGTGAAAGCCTGACGGGCGTATCGCCGCTGTTCATCGACAAGCCGTTCTTTCTCAGTGAGGAACAAAGTCTGGTGGATTGCTGCCTATTACCCATACTCTGGCGATTGCCTGTCCTGGGTATCGAACTGCCGCGGCCTGCCAAGCCGCTGCTTGATTATATGGAGCGCCAATTCGCGCGTGAGGCTTTCCAGGCGAGTCTGTCTGGCGTCGAACGCGACATGCGCTAAGGCTTAAGGAGCCGCTATGAACTCCAGTCGACCTTATCTGGTCCGCGCGCTCTACGAGTGGATTGTGGACAATGACTGTACCCCGCACATGCTGGTCAACGCCGAGTATCCATCGGTGCAGGTGCCACAGGGGTTTGCCAATGACGGGCAGATTGTCCTGAACGTTTCGCCGGCTGCCGTGCGCCATCTGCACATGGACAACGACGCCGTGAGTTTCGAAGGGCGCTTTGGGGGCGTGCCGCACACGCTGTTCGTGCCTATCGCCGCGATCCTGGGGATTTATGCTCGGGAGAACGGCCAGGGCATGGTGTTCGAGCTCGAAACGCCGCTGGACGGCGAGGAGGCCTTCGAGGCCGACGAGGACTTGCCGCCGGATGACGAGCCGCCACGGCCTAGTGGGCGGCCTAGTCTTAAGGTGGTGAAGTAGCGGGGCGCCGGTTTTTGATTGGTTGGTGTGTAGATCCGTTTCTGCGGTAACGGCTGCTTAGGGTTCCGCCCTTACGGCGGGTCACTTTCGAAAAGCGCGAAAGTAACCAAAGCGCTCTTGCCCCACCACTGGGCACCTCGCCAAGGCTCGGTGTTCCCTCACTCCGGCATTGCTCCGTGGGCCCGCCGCGAAGGGTCATCCATGACCCAGCGCGGCTATCCCGGCATCCATGCCGGGATGCCCACTACGCAATGCCTGCGTTCGGCCCTTGTGGTTAATGGGGCGTCTAAGATCAAAAGCCAGAGCCAGAGCCAGAGCCAAAGCCAAAGCCAAAGCCAAAGCCAAAGCCAAAGCCAAAGCGAGGCGGCCTAACGGTCGGTCTGACTTTTCCGGCCGTAGCTGAATCCTGTGGGAGCGAGCTTGCTCGCGAAGACGGTCTGACAGCCACCCAATCTCTCAAGGTGTATTTCCGGTAAATCGAATGCCATGGTCAAGCACAGCCCTGGATTGCGACACCCACCCCTGTGGCGAGGGCTGTGCCTTCCTCGCCGTCCGCAAAATCCAAAGCCAAGCAGCAAGACGAAACCACCCAACGCGTGCTTGATCACTACTTGCTGGCGAAGTTGGATAAGTCCCAAGACGAACCAAAACCGGGCCAGGTATTCACCGTCGTGAAAGGCCTCGATAACGAATGCTTGCTCGCCAATCTCAGCGGAACCCTGTCCTCGGCGGACGCCATGGCCAACGAACTCGCATTCGACCTGGAAGGCTCGCGGCATCATTTGGCGCTTGGTATTCAGCCTAGCCCTCTGTGGGAGCGAGCTTGCTCGCGATAGCGTCAGGTCAGCAGCATTGATGTTGGCTGACACACTGCAATCGCGAGCAAGCTCGCTCCCACAGTTGGACTTAGGTACAGCCGGGAGAGATAGGTCGGCTGTGAGGCCGTCTTCGCGAGCAAGCCCGCTCCCACAGTTGGATTGAGGTGCAGCCGGAAAGTCAGGTCAGCCATTAGGCCGCCTCGCTCCTGCTTTTGCTTTTGCTTTTGCTTTTGCTTTTGCTTTTGCTTTTGCTTTTGATCTTAGGCGCCCCATAAACACAAGGGCCGAACGCAGGCATTGCGCAGTGGGCATCCCGGCATGGATGCCGGGATAGCCGTGGGCCATGGATGGCCCTTCGCGGCGGGCCCACGGAGCAATGCCGGAGTGAGGGAACACCGAGCCTTGGCGAGGTGCCCAGTGGTGGGGCAAAGCGCTTTTGGTTACTTTTGGCTGGCCGGCACTCCGGGCTCTTCCAAAAGTGACCCGCCGTAAGGGCGGAACCCCAAGCAGCCGTTACCGAAGAAACGGATATTCACACAAACCACTCCCTCAAAAAAACGGCGCCCCCCTTATAAAGAAGCACCGTTTTTCCAGTCAAACCAAGCGCAGCATCAAGAACCGCCACTCCCCTCAGTCAATATACTCAAACAACTTCACAATCTTCTGCACCCCAGACACCCCCTGCACCAGATTGGTCGCCTGGGCGGCTTCCTGCTTGGTCAGCAAGCCCAGCAGATAAACGATGCCATTCTCAGTCACAACCTTGATCCGCGAGCCAGGAATGCTGGCGTCGGTGAGCATCTGGGTCTTGATCTTGGTGGTCAGCCAGGCATCGTTCTGGCGGGCCAGCAGCGAGGACGGTTGCAGGACCTGCAGTTCGTTGTGCACGGTCTTGACCCGCTGCACCGAGCTGGCGGCCTGTTCGGCCTTGGCCTTGAGGTCGGCGCGCGGGGTCTGGCCGGCCAGCAGCACAACGCCGTTGAAGCTGGTCACGACGATGTGCGAGTTGTTGTCCAGGTCCGGGTCGGCCTTGGCGATGTTCACGCCGGCCTTGGTTTCGATCAGCGAGTCGTCGATCTTGCTGCCGAAGGTACGGGTGCCGCGGTCGTCCTCGATCGGCTTCTCCCGGCTGGCATTAACCACCGAGGTGCAGCCGCTGATGCCGAGGCACAGGGTCAGGGCCAGAAGGCCCAGGCGATTAGGGGTCATTCTTCACTCCCGAATATTTGGCTGTCGATCAGGTCGCAGAGACAGTGGATCGCCAGCAGATGGACTTCCTGGATACGTGCGGTGACTTTGGCCGGTACGCGGATCTCGACATCTTCAGGCAGCAGCAGTGAAGCCATGCCGCCGCCGTCGCGCCCGGTCAATGCTACGACAATCATTTCGCGATCATGTGCGGCCTGGATCGCTTGAATAATGTTGGCGGAGTTGCCGCTGGTGGAAATAGCCAGCAGCACATCGCCAGGTTGGCCCAAGGCGCGGATCTGTTTGGAGAAGACTTCGTTGTAGCTGTAGTCGTTGGCGATCGAGGTGATCGTCGAGCTGTCGGTCGTCAGCGCGATGGCTGGCAGGCTCGGGCGCTCGCGCTCGAAGCGGTTGAGCAGTTCGGACGAGAAGTGCTGGGCGTCGCCGGCCGAGCCGCCGTTGCCGCACGACAGCATCTTGCCCTCGTTGAGCAGGGCGTTGACCATCACCTGGCTGGCTTGCTCGATGTGTGGTGCAAGTACGTCCATCGCCTGTTGCTTGGTGTCGATACTGGCCTGAAAAAGCTGGCGAATTCGCGATTGCATGTCCATCTGTGTGACCTTAAGTAGCGCGGCTTATCGGCACAAACATGTGCGGCCCGCAAAGCAAAGAGCAATAAGTTGAGTGAAGGTTTCCGGCTCGGCTGGTCATGGGCGTCGACCGTTCAACTGTCGAAAGCGTTCTGCAGCCAGTTCAGCTGATCGGCGTTGCTGTCGATGGCAACCACGTCGAAGCGGCAGGGGTGATCGGCCCAGCGAGATTCGCGTTGCAGGAAATACTGTGCAGCGAAGACCAGCTTCTGGCGCTTGCGCGCGTCGATGCTGTCGAGCGCGCCACCCCATTGGGTATTTTTTCTGTAGCGAACTTCAACGAATACTACTGTATCGCCGTCAAGCATGACCAGATCAAGCTCGCCGCGTTTGCACAACCAGTTCTGCGCGACCAGCCGCAGGCCCTGTTGCTGGAGATGCGCGAGGGCCTGGCCCTCGGCATCCCGTCCGCTTTGCTGGCGTGATCGGTCGGGCATCAGCGCTGGGTGTCCGGCAAGCGCTGTACCTGGCCGTTGACGAACTGGGCCCACGGCAACTGGCGTTGAATGCGTTGGGACGGGGACACGGCCAGGCTGCCCGACAGGCCTTCGATGCGGCTGTCCGGCAGTGCCTTGAGCTGGCCCAGGCGAGGTGCCAGGCGGTAGGCGTCCACACCCATCGCGTACAGGCGGCCCAGGCTGCCACCGGCCTGCGGCCACTGGGCGGTGACCTGCTTGCGCAGCGGATCGTTGGCGTCGAGCAACCATGGCGTCTCGCAGAAGCGAATGCCGTTCATGTCGTTGTACTGGTTCTGGTCGCCGCTGGCGCTGAACACCTGGGACGTCGCGTAGACCGGCACGTCACCGGCGTATTGGAAGTTCAGGGTCGGCTTGATCTGCTGGGCCTGCTGCGGCGTCGACGCCAGGAAGATGAACTCGATGTCCTGGCGGCGGGACGGCTGGGCGGCAACGTTGGTGCCCACGGTGTTCTGCAGGCTCTTGGCGCGACCTTCGCTCTGGCGCAGTTGGAACATGTCGGCGATCTGCTGGGCCAGTTGCACCGGTTGGTCAACGCGTTCAGTGGCGATGATGGTGCCGCCGTTGCCCTGCCAGTCCTGGCTGAAGGCTTTCAGGACGCGGTCGCCCCATTCACCCTTCGGCACCATGACGGCGGCGCGGTGCAGACCGTCGGCGCGAGCGCGACGGGCCACTTCGCGGGCTTCATCCTCAGGCGCCAGGCCGAACTGGAACAGTTGGGCGGGACCTTGCTCGCCTTCGCTGTAGTTCAGCGCCAGGGTAGTGATCGGCAATTGCGCGCGGGCGCTGATCTGCTTGACCAAGGGTTTCTCCAGCGGGCCGACCACCAATTGCACGCCGTCGGCCTGGGCCTTGCGGTAGAACTCGTCCATGGAGGTCAGGCTGGAGCTGTCATACAGCTGGATGCCCGGCGGGTTCTGCCCGGCTTGTTGGGCCTGATAATGGGCGGCCAGGAAGCCCTCGCGCAGCGCCTTGGCGACCGAGGCCAGCGGGCCGTTCTGCGGCAGCAGCAGGGCGATCTTGCTCAGCGGCTGGCTCGCCAGCGCCTTGAGCTTGACCAGTGGCGTCGGCAGTTGAAGGGCGGCGGGGTGCTTTGGATTCTGTTCGCGCCAGTGATCGATGGCCGCCTGCTGCTGTTCCAGGGTGCCGGCAGTCTTCACCGCCTGGGCCAGGCTCAGCCAGCCACCCAGGTCATCGTTGGAGATCGGTTGCAGTTGGTCGGTGGGCAGCGAGGCGATCAGCGACCAGATGGCTTCGTGGTTCTTTGCCGCTGCGTCGTTCTCCAGCAGGGGCGCGATGAAGATGCGTTCCTTGGCGGCGGCCAGGGTCTGGCCGTCGGCCTCCAGGGCGCGGGCACGTACGGTGCCGGTGCGGACCTGTTGCTCCACCGGCATTTCGCTCAGGTGTTGCAGGCTAGGATGGCTCAGTGCCGTCAGGGCGGCCTTGGGCTGGTTGCGGGTCATCGCCAGTTCGGCCGACAGCGTGCTGGCGAAAATCTGCTGGCCGGGCTTGAGTTGTTCCATCGGTACTTGTTGCAGGATCTGCGCGGACTGGCCGGCATTGCCCTGGCGGTAGGCCAGGTCGGCGGCGCTCAGGCGCAGCAGCGCGGCTTTTTCCGGCGTTTTGCTTTGGGCGGCCTGTTCGAGCAACTGCTCGATACTGGCATCCGGGGTCCGTGGAAGTTCGCCAAGGCTGGAGGAGGGCGAGCTGGCGCAGGCCGCCAGGAGGGCAGCGAGGCAGAGGGCGGAGAACAGCCGCAGGCAAGCGATCATGTAAGTGTTCCTGATACGAGATCAAATTAGCGTCGAATTGTACCCAAGCACTGGCCGGGGCGCGATGTTAGTGGCGTGAATCGGTCAATTTAGGTATTTCAAAGAGTGCGGTGCAGCACAAAAGACAGGTATTGCCCTGTGGTGCGGGAACAAGCTCCCTCGCCACAACGGCTTACGTGAACAGCCGAGACGTCCTGCACACGCTACAATGGCGGCTTTTACCGATCATGAGGTGTGCGTTTTGACTGCTCCAGGTGCTTTGAATTCCGCTGCCGGCTCGCTTTATGTGGTGGCGACGCCCATCGGCAACCTGGACGATATCAGCGCCCGGGCGCTGAAAATCCTGCAGGACGTGGCCCTCATCGCCGCCGAAGACACGCGCCATTCCCAGCGCCTGCTGCAGCATTTCGGCATCTCCACGCCGTTGGCGGCCTGCCATGAGCACAACGAGCGAGACGAAGGCAGCCGTTTCATTACCCGGCTGTTGGCCGGTGACAACGTCGCGCTGATCTCCGACGCGGGCACACCGCTGATTTCCGACCCAGGCTATCACCTGGTGCGCCAGGCCCGCGCCGCCGGCATCAACGTGGTGCCGGTGCCGGGGGCGTGCGCCTTGATCGCGGCATTGTCCGCGGCGGGCCTGCCGTCGGATCGTTTCATCTTCGAAGGCTTTCTGCCGGCCAAGGCGGTGGGGCGTCGGGCGCGCCTGGAGGCTATAAAGGAAGAGCCGCGCACGCTGATCTTCTATGAAGCGCCGCACCGCATCCTCGAATGCCTGCAGGACATGGAGCTGGTATTCGGTGCTGAGCGGCCGGCGTTGCTGGCCCGCGAATTGACCAAGACCTTCGAGACACTCAAAGGCTTACCCCTGGCGCAGTTGCGCGCCTTCGTCGAAAGCGACAGCAACCAGCAGCGCGGTGAGTGCGTCGTGCTGGTGGCGGGCTGGACGCCGCCGGACAGTGAAGATGCGGTCAGCAGCGAAGCGATGCGCATCCTCGACCTGCTGCTGGAGGAAATGCCGCTCAAGCGCGCCGCTGCCCTCGCGGCGCAGATTACCGGCGAGCGCAAGAACGTGTTGTACCAGGTCGCGCTGGATAAACAGAAGGGGCAATGAAACCGGGGCGCCGGGCTGGCCAAAGGCTTTTAGCGCTTGTTCTTCGGGCGCTCTACCGTTAACCTTCGCGGCGGAGAGTCGATCGGACAGTCGCTGCCCTCTATGAGAATTAGAGGGGGGAGGAAAGTCCGGGCTCCATAGGGCGAAGTGCCAGGTAATGCCTGGGAGGCGTGAGCCTACGGAAAGTGCCACAGAAAATAACCGCCTAAGCGTTTCGGCGCCGGTAAGGGTGAAAAGGTGCGGTAAGAGCGCACCGCACGGCTGGCAACAGTTCGTGGCTAGGTAAACCCCACTTGGAGCAAGACCAAATAGGGTCCCAAGGCGTGGCCCGCGCTGGGACCGGGTAGGTTGCTAAAGATGTCCAGTGATGGCCATCGTAGACGAATGACTGTTCAAGACAGAACCCGGCTTACAGATCGACTCTCCACCTTTTCCCTTCCTGCCTGAATCACTGGCAGACGCAATTCCTAAGACCAAAAAAATCTTACTCTTAATAAATCACTTTAACTTGTGCGCGCAGCTTCCTGTGCCTGCTCGGGTTGGGGTGAAAATTCCTACGTCAGATTCCCGTTAACCCTTCTGAAACGCTCCTAAATCTCCGATCTATAAGGCTTTTCCTGCAATCCGTGCCTTGACGGTGCGGTGGGCGCATTCCTATAGTGTGCGCAAGTGGCGGAAAGTGGCATGAAGTGGGTTTTTTTGAAGGTAAAACGCCAAAAAGTGGAGAAACGCTGACGTGTTTCGCGGAGCCAACGCTATCAGTCTCGATGCAAAAGGCCGTCTCGCCATGCCGAGCCGGTATCGTGACGAGCTCGTTTCGCGAAGTTCGGGACAATTAATCGTCACGATCGATGCCGTTGACCCATGTCTGTGCGTTTACCCTCTGGATGAGTGGGAAATCATTGAAACCAAACTGCGCGCACTGCCTTCGCTGCGTGAAGAAAACCGCCGGCTGCAGCGTTTGCTGATCGGTAATGCCGTCGATCTCGAGCTCGACGGCAGCGGTCGTTTCCTGGTTCCACCGCGTCTGCGCGAATACGCCAAGTTGGACAAGCGCGCGATGCTGGTCGGCCAGCTGAACAAGTTCCAGCTATGGGACGAAGATGCCTGGAATGCGGTTTCTGCCGCTGACCTTGCTGCTATTCAACAACCGGGCGCCATGCCTGACGAACTGCGTGATTTGATCCTGTGACTACTGATAGCGGCTTTAACCACATCACCGTACTGCTTGACGAGGCCGTCGAGGCGCTCGCGGTACGTCCTGATGGCTGCTATCTGGACGGCACGTTCGGTCGCGGCGGGCACAGCCGGTTGATCCTCAGCCAGCTGGGGCCGGGTGGTCGCCTGCTGGGATTCGACAAAGATCCTCAAGCGATTGCCACCGGGCAAGCGCTGGCGGCCGAAGACGGCCGCTTTGTCGTTGTGCAGCGCAGCTTTGCCGAGCTGGGCGCGGAGGTCGCTGGGCGCGGCCTGGCCGGCAAGGTCAGTGGCGTGTTGCTCGACCTGGGCGTGTCTTCGCCGCAGTTGGACGACCCGGAGCGCGGTTTCAGTTTCCTCAACGACGGCCCGCTGGATATGCGCATGGACCCGTCCCGGGGCATCAGCGCCGCCGAATTCGTCAACACCGCCTCGGTAGAAGAAATCGCCCGCGTCTTCAAGGAATACGGTGAAGAGCGTTTCTCCGGGCGCATGGCTCGTGCCGTGGTCGAGCGCCGCGACATCAAGCCTTTCGAACGCACTGGCGATCTGGCCGAGGTGCTCAAGGTTGCCAACCCGGCCTGGGAGAAGGGCAAGAACCCGGCGACCCGGGCTTTCCAGGGTTTGCGCATTCACGTCAATAATGAACTGGGCGACCTCGAGGCCGGCCTCGAAGCGGCGCTCGACGCCCTGGAAGTCGGCGGCCGGCTGGTGGTGATCAGCTTCCACTCCCTGGAAGATCGCATCGTCAAGCTGTTCATGCGCAAGCTCACCAAGGGCGAGGCCGATAATCTGCCACGCAACCTGCCGGTGCGTTTCGAAGCCTTTGTGCCGAAAATCAAGATCCACGGCAAGGCGCAGTTCGCCTCCGAAGCCGAACTCAAGGCCAACCCGCGTGCCCGCAGTGCGGTCATGCGTGTCGCGGAGAAGTTGCGGTGAGCAAGCTCTTCGCCAAGCCCCTGCCAGGCGGCAGCTTTTTCATGCTGCTGCTGTTCATCGGCGTGCTCGTGTCGGCCATCGGCGTGTCCTATAGCGCACATTGGAACCGGCAGTTGCTCAATACCCTCTACAACGAACTCAGCGTGCGCGACAAGGCGCAGGCCGAGTGGGGGCGATTGATCCTGGAGCAGAGCACCTGGACCGCCCATAGCCGCATCGAAGTACTGGCCACCGAACAACTGAAGATGCGCATTCCCGGCGCTGCCGAAGTGCAGATGGTGGCGCCATGATGAAGCTCGAAGGGGCATTGTTCCCGTGGCGGTTCCGCCTGGTCCTGGGGTTGCTCGGGATCATGGTGGCGGCGATTTCCTGGCGCATCATCGACCTGCAGGTCGTCGACCGTGACTTCCTCAAGGGGCAGGGCGACGCGCGCAGCGTGCGACACATTCCGATCCCGGCCCACCGTGGCCTGATCACCGACCGCAATGGCGAGCCGTTGGCGGTGAGTACCCCTGTGACCACCTTGTGGGCCAACGCCAAGGAAATGCAGTTGGCCAAGGAAAAGTGGCCAGCGCTGGCAGCCGC
The DNA here is from genome assembly GCF_018325965.1 of Pseudomonas sp. Cab53. NCBI lineage: Bacteria > Pseudomonadati > Pseudomonadota > Gammaproteobacteria > Pseudomonadales > Pseudomonadaceae > Pseudomonas > Pseudomonas sp. Cab53. Next base: position 1,116,322 of record NZ_AP021902.1, read on the forward strand.
CCTCGGGCAGGATCCCAAGGCTCTGGCCGAACGCCTTGAAGCCCAGGCCAATAAAGAATTCATCTACCTGGTGCGCGGGCTGACGCCTGAGCAAGGCCAAAGTGTGCTCGACCTGAAAGTGCCGGGCGTCTATGGCATCGAAGAGTTCCGGCGGTTCTACCCGGCCGGTGAAGTCACGGCCCACATGGTCGGCTTTACCGACATCGATGACCGCGGCCGTGAAGGGGTCGAGCTGGCCTATGACGAATGGCTCGCTGGCGTCGCCGGCAAGCGCCAGGTCATCAAGGATCGGCGCGGCAGGCTGATCAAGGATGTCCAGGTCACCAAGAACGCCAAGGCCGGCAAGCCCTTGGCGTTGTCCATTGACCTGCGCCTGCAATACCTGGCCAACCGCGAACTGCGCAATGCCATCGTCGAGAACGGTGCCAAGGCCGGCAGCCTGGTGATCATGGACGTGAAGACCGGCGAGATCCTGGCCATGGTCAACCAGCCGACCTACAACCCGAACAACCGTCGCAACCTGCAGCCGGCGATGATGCGCAACCGCGCGATGATCGACGTATTCGAGCCGGGTTCGACCATGAAGGCCGTGTCGATGGCCGCCGCCCTGGAAACCGGTCGCTGGAAGCCGAGCGATACCGTCGAGGTGTACCCAGGCACTTTGCAGATCGGCAAATACACCATTCGTGACGTGTCCAAGACCGAAGGCCCGGTGCTCGACCTGACCGGCATCCTGATCAACTCCAGTAACGTGGGCATGAGCAAGATCGCCTTCGACATTGGCGGCGAGACCATCTACCGCCTGGCGCAGAAGATCGGCCTCGGCCAGGACACCGGCCTGGGCTTCCCGGGCGAACGGGTCGGCAACCTGCCCAACTACCGCGACTGGCGCAAGGCCGAGACGGCCACGCTGTCCTACGGCTACGGCGTTTCGGTGACGGCGATCCAGTTGGTCCACGCGTTTTCCGCGCTGGCGAACAACGGGCGCATCGCGCCGCTGACCCTGATCAAGACCGACAAGGCCCCGCAGACCACCCAGGTGATCCCGGAGAACGTCGCGAAGACCATGCAGGGCATGCTGCAACAGGTGATCGAGGCGCCCCGGGGCGTCTTCCGTGCCCAGGTGCCGGCGTACCATGTCGCCGGTAAGTCCGGTACGGCCCGCAAGACTTCCGTGGGCACCAAGGGCTATGCCGAGAACTCCTACCGTTCGTTGTTTGCCGGCTTCGGTCCGATGAGCGATCCGCGCTACGCCATCGTCGTGGTCATCGACGAACCGAGCAAGGCTGGTTACTTCGGTGGCCTGGTCTCGGCGCCGGTGTTCAGCAAAGTGATGTCCGGCACCCTGCGCCTGATGAACATCACCCCGGATAACCTGCCGCCGACGCAGCAAGCCAGTACCGCACCGGTCGTTCCCTTGAAAGCCGAAGGAGGGCGCGGCTGATGTCCCTGAGCCTGAACAAGATTTTTGCCCATGCCGGGCACGACCTGCTGATTCGCGAGCTGGCCCTGGACAGTCGTAATGTGCGTGCCGGCGATCTGTTCCTGGCGGTGCCGGGCGCCCGTTTCGATGGCCGTGCCCATATCGCCGACGCCCTCCAGCGTGGCGCGGCGGCCGTGGCCTATGAAGTGCAGGGCGCGACGGTGTTGCCGATCACCGACGTCCCGCTGATTCCGGTCAAGGGCCTGGCGGCCCAACTGTCGGACATCGCCGGGCGCTTCTATGGCGACCCGAGCCGCCACCTGAACCTGATTGGCGTGACCGGCACCAACGGCAAGACCAGCGTGACCCAACTGGTGGCCCAGGCCCTGGACCTGCTCGGCCAGCACTGCGGCATTGTCGGAACCCTGGGCAGCGGGTTCCATGGCGCCTTGGCCAGCGGCCTGCACACCACGCCGAACCCGATCGCCGTGCAAGCGACCCTGGCCGACCTGAAAAAGGCCGGTGCCAAGGCCGTCGCGATGGAAGTGTCCTCCCATGGCCTGGATCAGGGACGCGTGACCGCGCTGGCGTTCGATGTCGCCGTGCTGACCAACCTGTCCCGCGATCACCTGGACTACCACGGCACCATGCAGGCCTACGGCGAAGCCAAGGCCAAGCTCTTCGCCTGGAATGACCTGAAATGCCGGGTCATCAACATCGACGACGCGTTCGGCCGGCAACTGGCCGCCGACTCGCACGAGTCCCGGCTGATCACCTACAGCCTGGAAGACGCGGGTGCCTACCTCTATGTACGCCAGGCCCAGTTCGATGACGAGGGCGTGCGCGCCACGTTGGTCACGCCCCAGGGCGAACACCATTTGCGCAGCACCTTGCTCGGTCGCTTCAACCTGAGCAACGTACTGGCCGCCATCGGCGCCTTGCTGGGCCTGGACTACGCGCTGGACGAAATCCTCAAGGTCCTGCCCAAGCTCGAAGGCCCGGCCGGGCGCATGCAGCGCCTGGGTGGCGGCACGCAACCGCTGGTGGTGGTCGACTACGCCCATACGCCCGATGCGCTGGAAAAAGTTTTGATGGCCCTGCGGCCCCATGCCAAGGGCAAGTTGCTGTGCCTGTTCGGCTGCGGCGGCGATCGCGATCGCGGCAAGCGCCCGCTGATGGCCGAAGTGGTCGAGCGGCTGGCCGACGGCGTGCTGGTCACCGATGACAACCCACGGACCGAAGACCCGTTGCAGATTTTCGACGACATCCGTGCCGGATTCTCGGTGGCGGACAACGTCACCTTCGTGGCCGGTCGCGGCCAGGCCATCGCCCAGTTGATCGCCGGCGCTTCGGCGGACGACGTGATCGTGCTGGCCGGCAAGGGCCACGAGGACTACCAGGAAATCAACGGCGTGCGCCATGCCTTCTCCGACCTGGTGGAAGCGGATCACGCCCTGACCGCGTGGGAGGTGGCCCATGCTTAAGGCCCTGACGCTCAGCGAATTGACCAGCGCCCTGAATGCGCGCCTCATCGCCGCGGACGCCACCTTCAACGGCGTCAGCATCGACAGCCGGGCCATTGCGCCGGGCCAGTTGTTCGTCGCCCTGACCGGCCCGCGCTTCGACGGCCACGATTACCTGAACGACGTAGCGACCAAAGGTGCAGTCGCGGCGCTGGTCGAGCGCGAAGTGACCAACAGCGCGCTGCCACAGTTGCTGGTCGACGACACGCGCCAGGCCCTGGGCCAACTCGGTGCGCTGAATCGCGCGGCGTATGGCAACCCGGTCGCGGCCATCACCGGCTCCAGCGGCAAGACCACGGTCAAGGAAATGCTGGCCAGCATCCTGCGCACCCGTGGGCCCGTGCTGGCGACCCGGGGCAACCTGAACAACGACCTCGGCGTGCCATTGACCCTGCTGGAGCTGGCACCGGAGCACACGGCCGCGGTCATCGAGCTGGGCGCTTCGCGGCTCGGCGAAATCGCCTACACCGTGGGCCTGACCCAGCCGCATGTGGCGGTGCTGAACAATGCCGGGACCGCCCACGTCGGCGAGTTCGGCGGGCCGGACAAGATCGTCGAGGCCAAGGGTGAGATCATCGAAGGGCTGCAAGCCGATGGCATCGCCGTGCTGAACCTGGACGACAAGGCCTTCGAAATCTGGAAGACCCGGGCGGGCGAACGCAAGGTGCTGACCTTTGCCTTGAGTAACCTCGCCGCCAATTTCTACGCCAGCGACCTGGACCGTGACGCACGCGGTTGCCCGGCCTTCAACCTGCACAGCCCCGACGGGGCCGAGCGAGTGCAGTTGAACCTGCTCGGCACCCATAACATTGCCAACGCCCTGGCCGCAGCGGCGGCGGCCCATGCCCTGGGCGTGTCGCTGCCAGGCATCGTCGCCGGGCTGAACGCGGTGCAACCGGTCAAGGGCCGTTGCGTCGCGCAGTTGGCCAGCAACGGCATGCGGGTCATCGACGACACCTACAACGCCAACCCGACGTCCATGTGCGCGGCGGTGGATATCCTCGCCGGTTTTACCGGTCGCACCGTGCTGGTACTGGGAGATATCGGCGAGTTGGGCGATTGGGCCCAGCAGGGCCACCACGATGTGGGGGCCTATGCCCGCGGCAAGGTCGACGCGTTGTACGCCGTCGGCCCGATGATGGCCCACGCGGTCGCCGCCTTTGGCGAGAACGCCCGGCACTTCACCACCCAGGCCGAGCTGATCCAGGCGCTGGGCGCCGAGCAGGATCCGAACACCACCTTATTGATCAAGGGCTCGCGTAGCGCTGCGATGGAAAACATCGTCGCGGCGCTGTGCGGCACCCGTATGGAGAAACATTAATGCTGCTGCTGCTAGCGGAGTACCTGCAACAGTTCTACAAAGGCTTCGCGGTCTTCCAGTACCTGACCCTGCGCGGGATCCTGGGTGTGCTGACCGCGCTGTCGTTGTCGCTGTTCCTGGGCCCGTGGATGATCCGCACCTTGCAGAACCTGCAGATCGGCCAGTCGGTGCGTAACGACGGCCCGCAATCGCACCTGTCCAAATCCGGCACCCCGACCATGGGCGGCGCGCTGATCCTGTCGTCCATCGGCATCAGTACCCTGCTCTGGGCCGACCTAGCGAACCGCTATGTCTGGGTCGTGCTGCTGGTGACTCTGTTTTTCGGTGCCATCGGCTGGGTCGATGACTACCGCAAGGTCATCGAGAAGAACTCCCGTGGGCTGCCCAGCCGCTGGAAGTATTTCTGGCAATCGGTGTTCGGCCTCGGCGCGGCGATCTTCCTTTATATGACCGCCGCTTCGCCGGTGGAAACCACCCTGATCCTGCCGATGCTCAAGGACTACAGCATTCCACTGGGCGCCGGCTTCATCGTGCTGACCTACCTGGTCATCGTCGGTTCGAGCAACGCGGTCAACCTCACCGATGGCCTCGACGGCCTGGCGATCATGCCGACGGTGATGGTCGGCGGCGCGCTGGGGATCTTCTGCTACCTGTCGGGTAACGTGAAATTCGCCGAATACCTGCTGATCCCTTATGTACCGGGGGCGGGCGAGCTGATCGTGTTCTGCGGCGCACTGATCGGTGCCGGCCTGGGCTTCCTGTGGTTCAACACCTACCCGGCACAAGTCTTCATGGGCGACGTCGGCGCGCTGGCTCTGGGCGCGGCCCTGGGCACCATCGCCGTTATCGTCCGCCAGGAAATCGTCCTGTTCATCATGGGCGGCGTGTTCGTGATGGAAACCCTGTCAGTCGTCATTCAGGTTGCGTCGTTTAAATTGACCGGCCGCCGCGTATTCCGCATGGCGCCGATCCACCACCACTTTGAACTCAAGGGCTGGCCCGAGCCGCGCGTGATCGTCCGTTTCTGGATCATCACCGTGATTCTGGTGCTGATCGGCCTTGCCACCCTGAAACTGAGGTAGAACGCGTGTCCCTGATCGCTTCCGACCATTTCCGCATCGTTGTCGGCCTCGGCAAGAGCGGCATGTCCCTGGTTCGCTTCCTAGCGAACCGGGGCGTGTCGTTTGCCGTCGCCGACACGCGGGAAAATCCGCCTGAGCTGGCCACGCTGCGGCGTGACTATCCGCAGGTGGACGTGCGTTGTGGCGACCTGGACGTCGAGTTCCTGTGCCGCGCCGACGAGCTCTACGTGAGCCCCGGCCTGGCCCTGGCGACCCCGGCCCTGCAAGCGGCTGCGGCCCGTGGGGTGAAGCTGTCCGGCGACATCGAGCTGTTCGCGCGCAACGCCAAAGCGCCCATCATCGCCATCAGCGGTTCCAATGCGAAAAGCACCGTCACCACCCTGGTGGGCGAGATGGCGGCCGCGGCCGGCAAGCGGGTCGCCGTGGGCGGCAACCTCGGTACACCGGCGCTGGATCTGCTCAGTGACGACGTCGAGCTGTACGTGATGGAGTTGTCCAGCTTCCAGCTCGAAACCACCGACCACCTGGGCGCTGAAGTGGCCACCGTGCTGAACATCAGCGAAGACCACATGGACCGCTACAGCGGCCTGCCGGCTTACCACCTGGCCAAGCACCGGATCTTCCGCGGCGCCCGGCAGGTGGTGTTCAACCGCCAGGATGCCCTGACCCGTCCGCTGCTGGGCGAAGGCCTGCCGTGCTGGTCGTTCGGCCTGGGCGTGCCGGATTTCAAGGGTTTCGGGTTGCGGGAAGAGAACGGCGAGAAATACCTGGCCTTCGAATTCCAGAACCTGATGCCTATACGCGAACTGAAGATCCGTGGCGCCCACAACCAGGCCAACGCATTGGCCGCCCTGGCCCTCGGGTACGCCGTCGGCCTGCCGTTCGACGCCATGCTCTCGGCGCTGCGCACTTTCGCCGGCCTCGAGCACCGCTGCCAGTGGGTGCGCGACCTCGATGGCGTGGCCTGGTACAACGACTCCAAGGCCACCAACGTCGGCGCCGCCCTGGCGGCGATCGAAGGGCTGGGTGCGGACATCGAAGGCAAGCTCGTGCTGATCGCCGGTGGCGACGGCAAGGGTGCCGACTTCAAGGACCTGCGTGACCCGGTGGCGGCCAACTGCCGCGCCGTGGTGCTGATGGGCCGTGACCGCGAATTGATCGCCCAGGCGCTCGGCGACGCCGTGCCGCTGGTTCGCGTCGCCTCCCTCGACGAAGCGGTGCAGCAATGCCGCGCCCTGGCTCAACCCGGCGATGCCGTCCTGTTGTCGCCGGCCTGCGCCAGTTTCGACATGTTCAAGAATTACGAAGAACGCGGACAGCTGTTCGCCCGGGCCGCGGAGGACTTGGCATGAGCCTGATGAATGTCATCAAGCCATACCCGTCGCCGCTGATCACCGGGCGTGGCATCGACCTGGATTTCCCGATGCTCGCCGGTTGCCTGGCCCTGCTGGGCCTGGGCCTGGTGATGATCACCTCGGCGTCCTCGGAAGTGGCCGCGGTGCAATCGGGCAACACGCTCTATCACATGATCCGCCACCTGATTTACCTGGTGATCGGCCTCGGTGCCTGCGTGGTCACCATGATGGTGCCGATCGCCACGTGGCAGCGCCTGGGCTGGATGATGCTGCTCGGCGCCTTCGGCCTGTTGGTGATGGTGCTGGTGCCGGGCATCGGCCGCGAGGTCAACGGTTCGATGCGCTGGATCGGCTTCAGCTTCTTCAACGTACAGCCCTCGGAAATCGCCAAGGTCTTCGTGGTGATCTTCCTGGCCGGTTACCTGGTGCGGCGCCAGAAAGAAGTGCGCGAAAGCTGGATGGGTTTCTTCAAGCCGTTCATCGTGTTGTTGCCGATGGCTGGCCTGCTGCTGATGGAGCCGGACTTCGGCGCCACGGTGGTGATGATGGGCGCGGCCGCGGCGATGCTGTTCCTCGGTGGCGTCGGGCTGTTCCGCTTCATCCTGATGGTGGCGCTGGCGGTGGCGGCCGTGACCGTGCTGGTGCAGGCGCAGCCCTATCGGATGGCGCGACTGATTACCTTCACCGATCCGTGGGCCGACCAGTTCGGTTCCGGCTACCAGTTGACCCAGGCACTGATTGCCTTCGGGCGTGGCGAATGGCTGGGCGTGGGCCTGGGCAACAGCGTGCAGAAGCAGTTCTACCTGCCGGAAGCCCACACCGACTTCGTGTTCTCGGTGCTGGCCGAAGAGCTGGGTGTGGTGGGTTCGCTGTGCACCGTGGCGCTGTTCGTGTTCGTTTGCGTGCGCGGCATGTACATCGGCTTGTGGGCCGAGAAAGCCAAGCAGTTTTTTGCCGCCTACGTGGCGTATGGGCTGTCTTTCCTGTGGATCGGCCAGTTCCTGATCAACATCGGCGTGAACGTCGGCCTGCTGCCGACCAAGGGTCTGACGCTGCCGTTCCTCAGTTATGGCGGCAGCTCCCTGGTGATCTGCTGTGCCTGCCTCGGCTTGTTGCTGCGCATCGAATGGGAAAGTCGAACCCACCTGGGCAGCGAAGAGATGGAATTCCACGAGAGCGACTTCGCCGAGGAGCCGACTCATGGGCGCTAACGTGCTGATCATGGCCGGCGGAACCGGCGGGCATGTCTTCCCGGCGCTGGCCTGTGCCCGGGAGTTCCAAGCGCGCGGCTACACCGTGCACTGGCTGGGTACGCCGCGGGGTATCGAAAACGAGCTGGTGCCTGGCGCCGGCCTGGAGCTGCACCGGATCAACGCCAGCGGTCTGCGGGGCAAGGGCAAGCTGTCGCTGCTCAAGGCACCGCTGATGCTGCTCAAGTCGGTCTGGCAGGCGCGGGCGATCATCCGTCGGTTGCGGCCGGTCTGCGTGGTCGGGTTTGGCGGTTATGTGACCGGCCCGGGTGGCCTCGCGGCCAAACTGGCCGGCGTGCCGGTGATCGTTCACGAGCAGAACGCCGTGGCCGGTACCGCCAATCGGTTACTGGTGCCGTTGGCCGCCCGGGTCTGTGAAGCGTTTCCCGACACCTTTACCCTGTCGGGCAGCCGCCGCACCACCGGTAATCCGGTGCGTACCGAGCTGTTTCTCGATACACCGCGCCCAGCCCTGGCTGGACGCAAGGCGCGCTTGCTGGTCCTGGGCGGAAGCCTGGGGGCAGAGCCGTTGAACAAACTGCTGCCCGAAGCCCTCTCGCAGGTCGCCCCCGACCTGCGCCCGGAAGTGTTTCACCAGGCCGGCAAAAACCACGATGAAGTGACTGCCGAGCGCTATCGCGCCGCTGGCGTCGAGGCGCAGGTGCAGCCGTTCATCAAAGACATGGCCCAAGCCTATGGCTGGGCCGACCTGGTGATCTGCCGCGCAGGCGCGTTGACCATCAGCGAACTGGCTGCCGCCGGTCTGCCCTCGATGCTGGTGCCTTTGCCCCACGCCATCGACGACCACCAGACCCGCAATGCCGATTATTTGGCCCGTGAAGGCGCAGCCTTCCTGATGCCGCAAAGAACGACTGGCGCCGCGGATCTTGCCGCCCGCCTGACAGAGGTTTTGATGCAGCCGCAACGACTTGAAGACATGGCCCGCGCCGCGCGCCGCCTGGCCAAACCCGATGCTACGGCCCAAGTGGTCGACACCTGCCTGGAGGTGGCCCATGGTTGAGAATCGCAAAGCCATGCCGCAGCCGGAAATGCGCCGCATCCGCCGTATCCACTTCGTCGGTATCGGCGGCGTAGGCATGTGCGGAATTGCCGAGGTGTTGCTGAACCTGGGCTACCAGGTCTCGGGTTCCGACCTGAAGGCGTCCCCGGTCACCGAGCGCCTGGAAACCTTCGGCGCCCAGATTTTCATCGGCCACCGCGCCGAGAACGCCGCCAATGCCGACGTGCTGGTGGTGTCCAGCGCCGTGAACACGTCCAACCCGGAAGTCGCCACCGCCCTGGAACGACGCATCCCTGTGGTGCCGCGTGCCGAGATGCTGGCCGAGCTGATGCGCTACCGCCACGGCATCGCCGTCGCCGGGACCCACGGCAAGACCACCACCACCAGCCTGATCGCCTCGGTGTTCGCCGCCGGTGGCCTGGACCCGACCTTCGTGATCGGTGGTCGCCTCAATGCCGCGGGCACCAATGCCCAGCTGGGCACCAGCCGCTACCTGATCGCCGAAGCCGATGAAAGCGATGCCAGCTTCCTGCATCTGCAACCGCTGGTGGCCGTGGTCACCAACATTGACGCCGACCACATGGCGACCTACGACGGCGACTTCAACAAGTTGAAGAAAACCTTCGTCGAATTCCTGCACAACCTGCCGTTTTATGGGTTGGCGGTGGTGTGCCTGGACGATCCGGTGGTGCGCGAGATCCTGCCGTTGATCAAGCGTCCGACCGTCACCTACGGGTTCAGCGAAGAAGCCGACGTACGTGCCATCAACGTGCGCCAGCAAGGCATGCAGACCTTCTTCACCGTGCTGCGCCCCGACCGTGAGCCGTTGGACGTCTCGGTAAACATGCCGGGCAACCACAACGTGCTCAACTCGCTGGCCACCATTTGCATTGCCACCGATGAAGGCGTCAGCGATGAAGCCATCGTCCAGGGCCTGTCCGGGTTCCAGGGCGTGGGCCGGCGCTTCCAGGTCTACGGCGAGCTGCCGGTGGACGGCGGCAACGTGATGCTGGTGGACGACTACGGCCATCACCCAACCGAAGTCGCGGCGGTGATCAAGGCCGTGCGCGGTGGTTGGCCGGAGCGGCGCCTGGTGATGGTCTATCAGCCGCACCGCTACAGCCGTACGCGGGACCTGTACGACGATTTCGTCCAGGTGCTGACCGACGCCAACGTGCTGCTGTTGATGGAAGTCTATCCGGCCGGCGAAGAGCCGATCCCCGGTGCCGACAGCCGCCAGCTGTGCCACAGCATCCGCCAGCGCGGCCAGCTGGACCCGATCTACATCGAGCGTGGCGTGGACCTCGCGCCGCTGGTCAAGCCGCTGTTGCGTGCCGGCGACATCCTGCTGTGCCAGGGCGCCGGTGACATCGGCGGGCTGGCCCCGAAACTGTTGAAAAGTCCGTTATTCGCCGGTGCCATCGTGGCCTCCAGCGAGGGGAAACTGAAATGACTGCTGCCTACGCCAACCTGGTCTCGACCCTCGACCCGAAAGCCTTCGGCCGCGTTGCCGTGCTGTTCGGTGGCAAGAGCGCCGAGCGCGAGGTATCCCTCAAATCTGGCAACGCCGTGCTGCAAGCCCTGCAAAGCGGCGGTGTCGACGCGTTCGGCATCGACGTGGGCGATGACTTTCTGCAACGCCTGCTGAGCGAAAAGATCGACCGCGCGTTCATCATTCTCCACGGTCGCGGCGGTGAAGACGGCAGCATGCAAGGCCTGCTCGAGTGCCTGGGCATCCCCTACACCGGCAGCGGCATCCTGGCTTCGGCCCTGGCGATGGACAAACTGCGCACCAAGCAGGTCTGGCACAGCCTCGGCATTCCGACGCCACGTCACGCGGTGCTGGCGAGCGAGGCCGATTGTATTTCTGCGGCCACGGAACTGGGCTTCCCGCTGATCGTCAAACCGGCTCATGAAGGTTCAAGTATCGGCATGGCGAAAGTGAATTCGCTGCCTGAGTTGACCACGGCATGGAAAGACGCCAGCGCCTACGATTCGCAAGTGTTGGTCGAGCAGTGGATCGCCGGTCCCGAGTTCACCATCGCCACCCTGCGTGACCAGGTGTTGCCGCCGATTGCGCTGGGCACGCCGCACACGTTCTACGACTACGACGCCAAGTACGTCGCCAACGATACCCAGTACCGCATTCCCTGCGGACTGGACAGCGCCAAGGAAAAAGAACTGATGGACCTCACGGCCAAGGCCTGTGAGGCGCTGGGTATCGCCGGTTGGGGCCGGGCGGACGTGATGCAGGACGCCAATGGGCAATTCTGGTTCCTGGAAGTCAACACCGCCCCCGGCATGACCGATCACAGCCTGGTGCCGATGGCGGCGCGTGCCGCCGGCCTGGACTTCCAGCAACTGGTGCTGTCGATCCTGGCGGCCAGTGTCGGCCCGCAAGAGCCAAGAGGTTAAGCCATGCAAGGCGCATCGCTTCGTCATCAGCCATCCGCACCCGGTCGCAAGCCGGTGCCGCGGGGTGCCAGCCGAATGGTGGCCAAGGAGCCGATGTCGGCGCGCTTGCCGAAAGCCAACTTTGGTTTTCTCAAGAGCCTGTTCTGGCCGGTACTGCTGGTGGCGTTGGGGTTCGGTACGTACGAAGGGGCCCAGCGGCTGCTGCCTTATGCCGACCGGCCGATCGCCCGGATCAACGTGCAGGGCGACCTGAGTTACATCAGCCAGCAGGCCGTGCAGCAGCGGATCGCGCCATTCGTGGCGTCGAGCTTCTTCACCATCGACCTGGCGGGCATGCGCACGGAACTGGAGCAGATGCCCTGGATCGCCCATGCCGAGGTCCGGCGCGTGTGGCCCGACCAGGTGTCGATCCGCCTGGAAGAGCAGCTTCCGGTGGCCCGTTGGGGCGACGAGTCTCTGTTGAACAACCAGGGCCAGGCGTTCACGCCTCGGGAACTGGCCAATTATGAACATTTGCCACAACTGTTCGGTCCACAGCGGGCCCAACAGCAAGTGATGCAGCAGTACCAGGTGTTGAGCCAGATGTTGCGGCCCTTGGGCTTCTCCATCGCGCGCCTGGAGTTGCGTGAGCGCGGCAGCTGGTTTTTGACCACTGGCGCGGGCAGCTCGGGGCCGGGCATCGAGCTGCTGCTCGGTCGCGGCAACCTGGTGGAAAAGATGCGCCGCTTCATTGCCATCTATGACAAGACGCTCAAAGAACAGATTACGAACATTGCGCGCATCGATCTGCGCTACGCCAACGGCCTGGCTGTTGGCTGGCGGGAACCTGTAGCGCCGACGACGGCCGAACCCGCCGTCGCGAAGAATTAAGAAGAGGCAGGACCCATGGCAAACGTGCAAAGCGGAAAAATGATCGTCGGTCTGGATATCGGCACTTCCAAGGTGGTAGCGCTGGTAGGCGAGGTCGCGGACGACGGCACGCTGGTCATCGTCGGGATCGGTACCCATCCGTCCCGTGGCTTGAAGAAAGGCGTGGTGGTGAACATCGAGTCCACCGTGCAATCGATCCAGCGCGCCATCGAGGAAGCGCAGCTGATGGCCGGTTGCCGGATCCACTCGGCGTTCGTCGGCGTGGCGGGCAATCACATCCGCAGCCTGAACTCCCACGGCATCGTCGCGATTCGTGATCGCGAAGTCAGCTCCGCGGACCTTGAGCGCGTGCTCGATGCGGCCCAGGCCGTGGCGATCCCGGCCGACCAGCGGGTGCTGCACACCCTGCCGCAGGACTACGTGATCGACAACCAGGAAGGCGTCCGCGAGCCCCTGGGCATGTCCGGCGTGCGCCTGGAAGCCAAGGTCCACGTGGTCACCTGCGCCGTGAACGCCGCGCAGAACATCGAGAAGTGCGTGCGCCGCTGCGGCCTGGAAATCGACGACATCATCCTCGAGCAACTGGCCTCGGCCTACTCGGTGCTGACCGACGACGAGAAAGAGCTGGGCGTGTGCCTGGTGGACATCGGCGGCGGCACTACCGACATCGCGATCTTCACCGAAGGCGCCATCCGCCACACCGCCGTGATCCCGATTGCCGGCGACCAGGTGACCAACGACATCGCCATGGCGTTGCGCACTCCGACCCAGTACGCCGAGGAAATCAAGATTCGCTACGCCTGTGCCCTGGCGAAACTGGCCGGCGCCGGTGAAACCATCAAGGTGCCAAGCGTCGGCGACCGTCCGCCGCGCGAGCTGTCCCGCCAGGCCCTGGCCGAAGTGGTCGAGCCGCGTTACGACGAACTGTTCACCCTGATCCAGGCCGAACTGCGTCGCAGCGGCTACGAGGACCTGATCCCGGCCGGCATCGTGCTGACCGGCGGCACCTCGAAGATGGAAGGCGCGGTCGAGCTGGCCGAGGAAATTTTCCACATGCCGGTGCGCCTGGGCGTGCCCCATGGCGTCAAGGGCCTGGATGACGTGGTGCGCAACCCGATCTATTCCACCGGCGTGGGTCTGTTGATGTACGGCCTGCAGAAGCAGTCCGACGGCATCTCGTTCTCCGGCATCGGCAGCCGCGACAGCTACAACAGCGAAGAGGCCAAGGCGCCGCTGCTGGAGCGGTTGCAGGCTTGGGTCAAAGGCAATTTCTGATACAGGTTTCAAGCTTCAGGCGACGAGTTTCAGGCTTGGCGCCGGAAGACGGCAGCAAACGCAGTAGGCGAAAAAACTAGAGAATGAAAGGAGAGGGAAAATGTTCGAACTCGTAGACAACATCCCCGCTAGCCCGGTTATCAAGGTAATCGGTGTCGGCGGTGGCGGCGGCAACGCTGTCAACCACATGGTCAAGAGCAACATCGAGGGCGTCGAGTTCATCTGCGCCAACACCGATGCTCAAGCGCTGAAAAACATCGGCGCGCGGACCATCCTGCAACTGGGTACCGGCGTGACCAAGGGCCTGGGTGCTGGCGCGAATCCCGAGGTTGGCCGTCAGGCTGCCCTGGAAGACCGCGAGCGCATCGCTGAAGTCCTGGCTGGCACCAATATGGTGTTCATCACCACGGGCATGGGCGGCGGTACCGGTACCGGTGCAGCGCCGATCATTGCCGAAGTGGCCAAGGAGATGGGTATCCTCACCGTTGCCGTGGTGACCCGTCCGTTCCCGTTCGAAGGCCGCAAGCGCATGCAGATCGCCGATGAAGGCATCCGCGCGCTGAGCGAAAGTGTCGACTCGTTGATCACCATCCCCAACGAGAAGCTGCTGACCATCCTGGGTAAGGACGCCAGCCTGCTGTCGGCTTTCGCCAAGGCCGATGACGTACTGGCCGGTGCCGTTCGCGGTATCTCCGACATCATCAAGCGTCCGGGCATGATCAACGTCGACTTCGCCGACGTGCGCACCGTGATGTCCGAAATGGGCATGGCGATGATGGGCACTGGCTGCGCCAGCGGTCCGAACCGTGCGCGCGAAGCGACCGAAGCGGCCATCCGCAACCCGTTGCTCGAAGACGTCAACCTGCAGGGCGCTCGCGGCATCCTGGTGAACATCACCGCAGGTCCCGACCTGTCCCTGGGCGAGTACTCCGACGTGGGTAGCATCATCGAAGCCTTCGCCTCCGACCACGCCATGGTCAAGGTCGGCACCGTGATCGACCCCGACATGCGCGACGAGCTGCACGTGACCGTGGTTGCCACCGGCCTGGGCGCGAAAATCGAGAAGCCGATGAAGGTGATCGACAACACCGTACAGACCGCCATGGCCTCCCAGCCACAGCAACAGGCCCCCGTTCGTCAGGAACAGCCTGCGGTGAACTACCGTGACCTGGACCGTCCGACCGTCATGCGCAACCAGGCCCAGGCCGGTGCTGCGACTGCCGCGAAGATGAATCCGCAAGACGATCTGGATTACCTGGACATCCCGGCATTCCTGCGTCGTCAGGCCGATTGATGAAATGTATCAGGGGGATACGGGTGATTGGTGTTCAGCAAAGGTCTGGTCTGCTATCATCGCCAGCCTTTGTTGATACCAGTTCGCAATTTGCGCTGAAGCGGCCCATGCCATGATTAAACAACGCACCCTGAAGAATATTATCCGTGCCACAGGTGTCGGTCTGCACTCGGGCGAGAAGGTCTACCTGACCCTCAAGCCCGCGCCTGTCGATACCGGCATCGTGTTTTGTCGTGCCGACCTCGACCCTGTGGTGCAGATTCCTGCTCGCGCGGAAAACGTTGGTGAAACCACCATGTCGACCACCTTGGTCAACGGTGACACCAAAGTGGATACGGTGGAGCATTTGCTCTCGGCCATGGCTGGCCTGGGCATCGATAACGCCTACGTCGAGCTCTCCGCGTCCGAAGTCCCGATCATGGATGGCAGCGCCGGACCCTTCGTATTCCTGATTCAATCGGCTGGCCTGGAAGAACAGGACGCGGCCAAGAAGTTCATCCGCATCCTGCGGGAAGTGACCGTGGAAGATGGCGACAAGCGCGCCACTTTCGTTCCTTTCGAAGGTTTCAAGGTGAGCTTCGAGATCGATTTCGATCACCCGGTTTTCCGGGACCGCACCCAGAGTGCAAGCGTGGACTTTTCCAGCACTTCGTTCGTAAAAGAAGTCAGCCGCGCCCGTACCTTTGGCTTCATGAGTGACATCGAGTACCTGCGCAAGCACAACCTCGCACTCGGCGGCAGCGTGGAAAACGCGATCGTGGTCGATTCCGATGGCGTGTTGAACGAAGACGGCCTTCGTTATGAAGACGAGTTCGTCAAACACAAGATCCTCGATGCAATCGGCGACCTCTACCTGCTGGGCAATAGCCTGATTGGTGAGTTCAAGGGCTTCAAGTCCGGCCACGCACTGAACAACCAGCTGCTGCGCAAGTTGATTGAGCAGAAAGATGCTTGGGAAGTCGTGACGTTCGAAGACGCCAGCACCGCACCAATCTCTTACATGCGCCCTGTCGCGGCCGTGTAAGCAAAAAACCTCTCTAGTTTTTAAAGGCTGCCTTAGGGTGGCCTTTTTTTATGCCGGTTGTTTATCAAGGGACCGTTTCGGATAAACCCCATCGCACAGAGGTTCAGTGTGAGCCACTTTCCGTGGCGAGGGAGCTTGCTCCCGCTGGGCTGCGAAGCGGCCCTCTCTGGAGCAGGCGCCTGGGTGTATCAGGCGCACCGCATTGATCTTTTTTGGGCCTGCTGCGCAGTCCAGCGGGAGCAAGCTCCCTCGCCACGGTTGTGTGGTTGCCCATTATGCAAGTGAGGGACTGTGGCGAGCGCTTTTGTGGCGAGGGGATTTATCCCCGATGGGCTGCGAAGCGGCCCCCCTGGAGCAGGCGCCTGGGTGTATCAGGCATATCGCATTGATATTTTTTGGGCCTGCTGCGCAGTCCAACGGGAGCAAGCTCCCTCGCCACGGTTGTGTGGTTGCCCATTATGTAAATGAGGGACTGTGGCGAACGCTTTTGTGGCGAGGGGATTTATCCCCGCTGGGCTGCGAAGCGGCCCCCCTGGAGCAGGCGCCTGGGTGTATCAGGCATATCGCATTGATCTTTTTTGGGCCTGCTGCGCAGTCCAACGGGGATAAATCCCCTCGCCACAGAGGTTTGGTGTGAGCGGGTTTTCGTGGCGAGGGAGCTTGCTCCCGCTGGGCTGCGAAGCGGCCCCCCTGGAACTGGCACCTGGGTGTATCAGGCTCACCGCATTGATCTTTTTGGGCCTGCTGCGCAGTCCAACGGGAGCAAGCTCCCTCGCCACGGTTGTGTGGTTGCCCATTATGCAAGTGAGGGACTGTGGCGAGCGCTTTTGTGGCGAGGGGATTTATCCCCGCTGGGCTGCGAAGCGGCCCCTGGAGCAGGCGCCTGGGTGTATCAGGTATATCGCATTGATCCTTTATGGGCCTGCTGCGCAGTCCAGCGGGAGCAAGCTCCCTGGCCACGCTTGTCCAGATGTAGAGAGGGCGGGGATTACATGGCGCACACGACGCGGTTGCGGCCGCTGGCCTTGGCTTGGTACAGCGCCTTGTCGGCGGCGACCAGGAGTTGTTCGAGGTCGCTGTACGGTCCTTTGGCCCAGGTGGCGATGCCGATGCTGACGGTCATCGGGGCTTCTCCCGGGACGGGAGGCGGCAGTTGTTCCACGGCCTGGCGGATATTCTGGGCCATGGTGAAGGCGCCGGCGGTGGTGGTTTCCGGAACCACCACCGCGAACTCTTCACCCCCATAGCGCGCGGCGAGGTCGGCGGGGCGACGGACGTGTTCGTCGATGAGCTGGGCGAGGCTTCGCAGGGCTTCGTCCCCGCCTTGGTGGCCGTGGCGATCGTTGTAGGCCTTGAAGTGGTCGGCATCGATCATCATGACCGACAGCGGTTGCCCCGAGCGCTGGGAACGCAGCCACTCCTGATGCAGTTTCACATCCAGGGTCCGGCGGTTGGCCAGGCCGGTCAGGGCGTCGATCGACGCCAGTTGTGCCAGGTTCCGCTCGGCCCGATGGCGGCGGCGCAATTCGCGACGTAGCAGCCAGGTGAGCCAGAGCAAGGCGATGCACAGCGCGCCGGTCGCGCCGCTGACCATCAACGCCGTGCGTTTCCACGAGGCGAACACTTCCTGGGACGACAACGCCACCACGACAATCAACGGCAGGTTGCCCACCTGGGAAAAGGTGTACAGGCGCGTGCTCTGGTCGACGCTGGACACGCTGGTAAAACTGCCATTGCCTTCCTTCAGGATGCGCACGAAGTTCGGTCGGTTGCTGAAGTCCTTGCCGATCAAGTCGTCGGCCAGGGGCGGCTCCTGTGCCAGCAGGATCCCGTCGCGGCTGATCAGGTTCACCGTGCCGCCGTGGCCAATGTTCAGGCTCTTGAACAACTGGCTGAAGTAGTTCAAGCGCATCCCTGCCTCGGCCACGCCCATGAACTCACCCTGTTCATCGTTCAATCGATAGCTGAAGCTGATGCGCCAGTCCTGGGCGACACTCCTGGAGCGAAACGGACGGCTGATCATCATGCCCAGGCTCGGGTCGTCGAGGTGCACGCGAAAATATTCCCGGTCGGCGTAATTGCCCTGGCGCGGGATGACCGAGGCGGAGTCGGCGATCACGTCACCGCGCTTGTCGAGCAGCAGGATGTCGCCCTTGTAGGGCGCGGCGGTGGCGCGGTCGAACAGGGCCAGGTGACGAATCGCCGGCGACACCCCGATGAGGTCACTGCGCTTGGCCGTGCTGATCAGTCCTTGTAGCGACAGGTCATAGAGCTCGACGTTGCGCAGCACGTCGGCGTCGATCAGTTGCACGATGTTGGTGGCCGCGCGGGTAGCGGCCAGTTGTGCGCTGGTATGTTCGCGAATCAGCAGGAACGTCACGATGCTCAGGATGGCCGTGACCACCAGCGAGCTGGCGAAAACGAGTGCCCGTTCCGAGCGTATCGAAAACAGGGTATTGCCGGGTGTCGCACTGCTCGTGCTCATGGTTACAGTGTCTGCATTGTCTGTGGCGGGGATCCATCCCAAAGGGCACACGGCTGGCAAATGAGCTGCATGCTGGCCTTTTGCTGATTGTGCTTGGATCGGTGAAGGCGGGCAATCCATCTCTGCGCAATCGCCCGTTCGCCGATGTCGCAGGCCGTGATCGCCTGATTCTGATTCAATTGCCTTTCGCCCAGCATTCAATGGGCAAAAGGCCGTTGGGATGCGACGTGTGGAACGTCAGGCGGGCAAGCGGATCCCGAAGGTGTTGGCCCCCGCTCGCTGTGCACGAACACGTCGCCGCCATGCATCAGGGCGATGGCCTTGACGATCGCCAGCCCCAATCCGTGGTTGGCGCCGCTGTTGCTGCGCGAGGCATCGACCCGGTAGAAGCGTTCGAACAGGCGCGGCAGGTGTTCACCGGCAATCGGCTCGCCGGGGTTGGTGACGGCCAGGGTGATCTGGTCGGCCTGGACCTCGATGCGCACGTCGATGACCTGTCCGGCAGCGGTGTGCTGCACGGCATTGCTCAGCAGGTTGATCAGCGCCCGGCGCAGGTGGGCGATCTCGATGTTGGCCTGGGCGTCGCCGCTGACCCGAACCTGGACCTGGGCGTCTTCCAGGATGAAGTCCAGGTAGTCGAGGGTGGTCGCCACTTCGCTGGCCAGGGAGGTGCTGGTCAGCTTGGTGGCCTTGCTGCCCTGGTCGGCGCTGGCGAGGAACAGCATGTCGTTGATGATCGAGCGCAGCCGTTCCAGTTCTTCGAGGTTTGACTGCAGCACTTCGAAGTAATGTTCGGCCGAGCGCCCGCGGGTCAACGCCACCTGGGTCTGGCCGATCAGGTTGGTCAGCGGGGAACGCAGTTCGTGGGCGACATCGGCGTTGAACGATTCGAGCCGCGAGTAGGCCAGTTCGACCCGGTCGAGGGTGGCGTTGAAGGAGCTGACGAACTGGCTCAGTTCCGGCGGCAATGGCGTCAGTTGCAAGCGCCCGGACAGCCGTGGCGGCGTCAGGCGCTGGGCTTCGTCGGACAACTTGATCAAGGGCTTGAGGCCGATCCGCGCCACCCAATACCCCAGCAGGGATGCCAGCAGCACGCCGACGATGGCCAGGCTCACCAGCGCCACCAGCAGACGGTGCTGGGTCTGGTAGAACGTCTCGGTGTCGATGCCGATCATGAAGCGCAACGGTGGGCGTTGGTCCTTGGCCGGGAACTGACTGACCAGCACTTTCATCGGATAGGGCCGGTGAGGCAGCTTCAAGTCGCGCTTGCCCAGCGGCCCCTCGGCGAAGGCGCGGATCTGCGCATCCGGGTTGCCGTACTCGAAGCGTGGGTCGCCGCTGACGATCCAGAAATGGATGCGTTTGTCTTCTTCGCCCAGCAACCGCAGCTTGTTATTGATCTTCACCCAGTGTTCGGGGGTGCCGTAGCGGCCCACCGTGGATTCGAGCACGCTGTAGCGCGCATCGAGTTCGGCTTCCGGCAACAGGCCCAGGCCCTTGGCAACCTGCTGGTACAGCGCACCGCCGATCAACAGGAACACCAACGCCGCCACCAGCGTGAACATCCCGCTCAGGCGCAGGGCGAGGCTGTTACTCACTGCGGCTCTCCAGCACATAGCCCATGCCGCGGATCGTGTGCAGCAGCTTCTGCTCGAACGGCCCGTCGAGCTTGGCCCGCAGGCGCTTGATCGCCACTTCGACCACGTTGGCGTCGCTGTCGAAATTGATGTCCCAGACCATTTCGGCAATGGCGGTTTTCGACAGGATCTCGCCCTGGCGACGGGCCAGGACGCTGAGCAGGGAAAACTCCTTGGCGGTCAGGTCCAGGCGTTGCCCGGCCCGTGTCGCCTTGCGGCTGATCAGGTCGATCCACAGGTCGGCGATGGTCACCTGCACGGGTTCGTGGCCACCGCTGCGGCGGGTCAGGGCTTGCAGGCGGGCCACCAGTTCGAGGAAGGAGAACGGTTTGCCCAGGTAGTCATCGGCGCCGTCGCGCAGCCCCTTGATGCGATCCTCGACCCGTTCCCGGGCGGTCAGCATGATCACCGGGGTCTGCTTGCGGGCGCGCAAGGCCCGCAACACGCCGAAGCCGTCCAGGCCCGGCAGCATCACGTCGAGCACGATCACCGCGTAATCGGTTTCCAGGGCCAGGTGCAGGCCCTCTATGCCGTCCGGCGCGACGTCCACGGTGTAGCCCTGTTCGCTCAAGCCGCGGTGCAGGTAGTCGGCGGTTTTTTCTTCGTCTTCGATGATCAGGACACGCATGGGCCGGCCTCAGTGTGTGGTCGCCAGGGCCGTCGGCGCTGGCTTGGGCCGATGGAACAGTCGCTCGAGCCACAAGTATATGACCGGCGTGGTGAACAGCGTCAGCGCCTGGCTCACCAGCAGGCCCCCCACCACGGCGATGCCCAATGGCTGGCGCAGTTCCGCGCCAGTGCCGTAGCCGAGCATCAGCGGCAGGGCGCCGAGCAGGGCGGCCAGGGTCGTCATCATGATCGGCCGGAAGCGGGTCACGCAGGCCTGGAAGATCGCTTCCTGAGGGGGCAGCCCGCCGTTGCGCTGGGCGTCGAGGGCGAAGTCGATCATCAGGATGCCGTTTTTCTTGACGATGCCGATCAGCAGGACCAGGCCGATCAGGGCCATGATCGAAAAGTCCTGGCCCAGCAGCCAGAGCATGATCAGCGCACCGAGGCCCGCCGAGGGCAGGGTGGAGATGATGGTCAACGGATGCACGAAGCTCTCGTAAAGCACGCCGAGGATGATGTACACCGCCACCAGCGCGGCGAGGATCAGCCACGGCTGGCTGGCCAGCGAGCTCTGGAACGCCTGGGCCGCGCCCTGGAAGTTACCGGTGATGGCGGCCGGCATGCCGATCTCGTTCTTGGCCTGGTCGAGCATCCACACCGCATCCCCTAACGCCACGCCCGGTGCGAGGTTGAACGAGAGGTTGGCGGCCGGGAACATGCCGTCGTGGGCAATCGACAACGGGCCGCTGCTCGGTGCGTCGAAGCGGGCCAGGGCCGAGAGCGGCACCATCTCGCCGCTCAGGGGCGAGCGCAGGTAGAAGTACGCCAGGCTCTCGGCCTTGCCGCGTTGTGCGGTGTCGAGTTCCAGGATGACGTTGTACTGGTTGGTCTCGGTCTGGAACTCGTTGATCTGCCGCTGGCCGAAGGCGTCGTACAAGGCCTGGTCGACGTCGCTGGCGGTGAGGCCGAAGCGCGCGGCGGCACTGCGGTCGATGTTGATGTGGGTGATGCTGCCACCTGGTTGCAAGTCATTGGAGATGTCGCGGAACGCCGGGTTGCCACGCAATTTGTCGGTGAGCTTCTGGGTCCAGGCCGTGAGGCTCGGCCCGTCGTTGCTCTTGAGCACGTATTGATACTGGGCACGGCTGGGGCCGGAGCTTAAGTTGATGTCTTGCCCGGCTCGCAGGTACAGGACCACGCCGGGGATCTTCAGCAGCTTGGGGCGAATCCGGTCGATGAAGCCACTGGCCGAGACATCCCGCTGGTCCCGAGGCTTGAGGGCGATCCAGAAGCGGCCGTTGGCGATGGTCTGGTTGTTGCCCGAAACGCCGACGGAGTGGGAAAAGGTTGCCACGGCCGGGTCGGCGGCGACGATGTCGGCCAGGGCCTTGTGCTTGGCGACCATGTCCGGGAACGACACGTCGGCGGCGGCCTCGCTGGTGCCCAGCACCAGGCCGGTGTCCTGGACCGGGAAGAAGCCCTTGGGAATGAACACGTAGCCGCCCACGGCCAGCGCCAGGGTCAGGCCGAACACGCCGATCATCAGCTTCTGGTGAGCCAGGGCCCGCCGCAATCCGCGTTCGTACCGGGCTAGCAGGCGTTCGCCGAAACCCGGCTTGCCGTGGGCATGATGCACCGGGGCGCGCATGAAAAGCGCGGCGAGGGTCGGCGCCAGGGTCAACGACACCACCACCGAGATCAGGATGGTGGAGGTGGCCGTCAGGGCAAATTCCTTGAACAGCCGCCCGACCACGCCGCCCATGAACAGCAGCGGGATGAACGCGGCGATCAGCGAGAAGCTGATGGACACCACCGTGAAGCCGATCTCGCCGGCGCCCTTGATCGCCGCCTCGCGCATGCCTTCGCCGGCCTCAAGATGACGGTGAATGTTCTCCACCACCACGATCGCATCGTCCACCACGAAGCCCACCGAAATGACGATCGCCACCAGGGTCAGGTTGTTCAGGCTGAAGCCCATGATGTACATCAGGGCGAAACTGGCGGTCAGCGAAACCCCCAGCACCGCCGAGACAATCAGGGTTGCCGAGAGCTGGCGCAGGAACAGGGCCATGACCGCCACCACCAGCAACACGGTGATCAGCAGGGTTATTTCCACTTCGTGCAGCGAGGCGCGGATGGTCTGGGTACGGTCGATCAGCACCTTGACCTGCATCGCGGCGGGCAACATGGCTTGCAGGGTCGGCAGGGCCGCCTGGATACGGTCGACGGTCTCGACGATGTTCGCCCCCGGCTGCCGGAAGATCACCAGGTTGAGCCCCGGTTCGTTGTCGGACCAGGCCTGGACGTAGGCGTTTTCCGAGCCGCTGATGACCTTGGCGACGTCCTTGAGGTGCACCGGTGCGCCATTTTTGTAGGACACGATCAGCTCACGGTATTCCTCGGGCTGGAACAGCTGGTCGTTGGTGGACAGGGTGGAAATGCTCGATTCACCGTACAGGGCGCCCTTGGCCAGGTTGAGGCTGGCCTGTTGCAGCGACAGGCGGATGTCGGCCAGGGTCAGACCGATGGCGGCGAGCCGGTCGGCCGAGGCCTGGACCCGGATCGCCGGGCGTTGCTGGCCGGTGATGTTGACTTGTCCTACGCCATCGATCTGGCTGATCTGACGGGCAAGAAGCGTTTCAACGTAGTCGCTCAGCTCGGTACCGGGCATCAGGGTGGAGCTGATGCTGAGGATCAGCACGGGGCTGTCGGCCGGGTTGACCTTGCGCCAGGTCGGCAGGTTCGGCATGTCGTTGGGCAGTTTGCCGGCGGCGGTGTTGATGGCCGCCTGCACTTCCTGGGCGGCGGTGTCGATGCTTTTGCCGAGGCTGAATTGCAGGATCAGGTTGGTCGAGCCCAAGGCGCTGCTGGAGGTCATCTGGGTGATGCCGGGGATGGCGCTGAATTGCACCTCCAGCGGTGTCGCCACCGACGACGCCATGGTTTCCGGGCTGGCGCCGGGTAGCTGGGCGTTGACCTGGATGGTCGGGAATTCGGCTTCCGGCAACGGCGCGACGGGCAAGCGGGGAAACGCGATCAGCCCCAGCAGGACCAGGGCGAACGTCAGCAGCACTGTGGCGATCGGGTGGTTGATGCACCAGGTCGAAATCGAGCCGCGGCCTTTCATGGTTGCGGCTCCGCGGACTTGGCCAGGGCCGGTGGGTCACTGAGCACCTGGATGTGGCTGCCGGGCTTGAGCCGTGATTGGCCGTCGCTGACCAGTTGGTCGCCGGGGTTCACGCCCTTGATGATGTTCAGGTCGCTGTCCTGATGGACCATCACCACCGGCACGCTCTCCACCGTATCGCCCTTGACCCGGTACACGAAGTGTTGCTCCAGCCCGCGCTGGACCACGGTCGGCGGCACCACCAGGGCGTCCTTGTCGACCGTGGTCTGGATCTTCAGGGTCACCAGTTGCCCCGGCCACAGCCGTTGCGCGGCGTTGCTGAACTCAGCCTTGGCCCGCAGCGTTCCAGTGTTGGCGTTGATCTGGTTGTCGATCAGGCTCAGTCGACCCTCGCCGAGCAGTTCCCCGGTCGTGGCATCGGCGCCGATGAACGCCTGGACCAGGGCCTGGTCGGGCGCGGCGATCAAGCGTTGCAGGGTGGGCAGCATTTGCTGGGGCAGGGAGAACTCCACCGCGATCGGGTCGATCTGGGTCACCGTGAACAGGCCTTCGGTGTCGCTGGTGCGCAGGAAGTTGCCTTCGTCGACGTTGCGGATGCCGACGCGCCCGGTCACCGGGGAACGGATCTGGGTGTAGGACAACTGCACTGTGGCCGCGTCGATGGCCGCCTGGTTGCCCTGGGCCGTGGCCTTGAGCTGATTGACCAAAGCCTGTTGCTGGTCGTAGGTCTGCTTCGACACGCCGTCGTCGACGCTCAGCAGCTTGTAGCGCTTGAGATTGACCTGGGCCACCGCCAGTTGGGCCTGGCTCTCGCCGAGCTGGGCCCTGGCCTGGTCGAGGCTGGCGCGGATCGAGCGGTCGTCGATGGTCGCCAGCAGGTCGCCTTTTTGCACCCGTTGCCCTTCCTTGACCAGCAGGCGGGTCAGGATGCCGTCGATCTGCGGACGAATGACCACGCTGTGCAGCGACAGCACCGTGCCGATGCCGCTGGCAAAGCGTGGCACATCCTTTTGCACCACGCTGACCACCCGCACCGGAATGGCGGCGGGCGCGGCAGGCTTGGCGGTGACGGGCTTCATGAGCAACCAGAAGACCAGGGCCGCCAGGGCGACCAGGAACGCAACGAGCAGGACGGTTTTTTTCTGGATGTGCATGGATGCGAAGAGCCGGTTCAGGACGGTGGGATTTCTACCGCTCTTATATAGCGTTGCGAGGCGGTCAGGAAGGTGACGCCTAACTGACAGGCGCGTCAGTTTCGTCCCAAGGGGCTGTCGGACGAGTGGTGACGCTGATCGAATCTGCCCGATGCATTGCCGTGGCGGGCGGGTATACTGCGCGCTTTCGTGGCTCGCTCAACCGCCCCGACACGCACCTATTGTGGGGCTGCTGCGCAGCCCAGCGGGAGCAAGCTCCCTCGCCACGGATTGATGTCCCACCTCAAGTGAACACATTGACATGACTTCCCCGACACCGTCGCTCGCCGACGACCAGGCCGAGCGGCCTGACAGCGATGTTCCCAGCGCCGAGCGCGACAAGGCGGTGATCCCGGCCTTCAAGTTTCCGTTCAAGCCCGGCGAGTTGGCCGCGGCCAAAGGGGCCACGCAACAGCCGTGGTACAAGAACGGCGCGAAGAACGGCCACACCAAGACCCCGGGCGCCGCGCCTCCCGGCACGCGTCGCTCGATGGGCAAGCGCTGAGCCGCCTCTGTTGAGCACGGGCGGTTTCAGTTCACCGCCCGTGCGCCCGCCAGGCTGCCACTCAACTCATAGGCCGTGAGCTCGGCCTGGTGCGCCGCCAGGATTTCCGGCAACGAGCCGCGCAGGTATTCGACCCAGGTCTTGATCTTTGCGTCCAGGTATTGGCGTGAGGGGTAGATAGCGTAGAGGTTCAGTTCCTGGGAGCGGTAGTTGGGCATGACCCGCACCAGCGTGCCGTTACGCAGGCCTTCGATGGCGGCGTACACCGGCAACACCCCGATCCCCATGCCGCTGATGATCGCGGTTTTCATCGCGTCGGCAGAATTCACCAGGAACGGTGAGCTGTTGATGGTGACCATTTCCTGGCCTTCCGGGCCGTCGAACACCCATTTTTCCAGCGGAATGACCGGGCTGACCAGCCTCAGGCAGGCGTGGTTGAGCAGATCGCTGGGCTTTTGTGGGCAGCCGCTGGCCTTCACGTAGGCCGGGGACGCGCAGACGATGCTGTAGGTGATCCCCAGGCGCTGGGAGACAAAACCCGAATCCGGTAATTCGCTGGCGAGCACGATGGACACGTCGTAGCCCTCGTCGAGGATGTCCGGCACCCGGTTGGCCAGGGTCAGGTCGAACGTGACGTCCGGATGGGTCTTGCGGTAGCGGGCAATGGCGTCGATCACGAAATGCTGGCCGATACCGGTCATGGTGTGGACCTTCAACTGCCCGGCGGGGCGCGCGTGGGCATCGCTGGCCTCGGCTTCGGCTTCTTCCACATACGCCAGGATCTGCTCACAACGCAGCAAGTAGCGCTTACCCGCCTCGGTCAGGGCAATCCGTCGGGTGGTGCGGTTGAGCAAGCGGGTTTGCAGGTGGGCTTCGAGGTTGGAAACCGCGCGCGAAACGTTGGCCGTGGTGGTGTCCAGTTGCGCGGCGGCAGCGGTGAAACTGCCAGCTTCGGCAACACAGCTGAACGCGCGCATGTTTTGCAAGGTGTCCATGGAGGGCTCTCTTGGGAGGTAGCAAATTGTGACATGAAGTTACAGCGCTACGGGACCCCGACGATGGGATTATCGCGTTAACGGTAACAAAGATTCGCAGAAAGGTCGGCTTATCGCCGGTGAGCCTCGTACCTAGAATTGCCTCCACTGTTGCAGCGCCTTACACCGAGGTCTTGAGCCCGGGCTTGCTGTGGGAGCGAGCTTGCTCGCGATAGCGGAGTGTCAGCTTGTAAAGAAGCTGACTGTGACGCCTTCATCGCGAGCAAGCTCGCTCCCACAGGTTTGGCGGTAACAGGCAACTACCTTCCTTCTGTCATGCCCATCTCAGGATATTTTCGCAAGTGCCGCGTTGCATCAGCAGAGAGCTGAAGACTCTCAGTGTTTGGGTTCTGGCGTTCACCATCAGCGGTTGCATCGGTACGGGAGGGATTGCGCCGCGGGGCGAGGCCATGCCGGCCGATCAACTGGCCACCGATGCCGCCATTCGCGAAGCCGCCCGCGATGCCCGCTGGCCCGAACGCCAGTGGTGGCAGGCTTATGGCGATCGGCAGTTGGATCGCTGGATCGACCTGGCCCTGCAAGGCAACCCGAGCCTGGCGATGGCCGCGGCCCGGGTTCGACAGGCCAAGGCCATGGCCGGTGTGGTCGAGGCCGCCGAGTCGCTGCAGGTCAACGGCGAAGCGACCCTCAAGCGTCACAACTGGCCCACCGATCAGTTCTACGGCCCTGGCGAGCTGGCCAATACCACCACCTGGGACAACAATGCCGCCCTGGGCTTGAGCTATGCCCTGGACCTGTGGGGCCGGGAGCGCAACGCCAGCGAGCGGGCGGTGGACCTGGCCCACGCGAGCGTGGCCGAGGCGCGGCAGGCGCAACTGGAACTGCAGAACAACATCGTGCACGCCTACATCCAGTTGTCCCTGCACTACGCCCAGCGGGATATCGTCGTCGCGACGCTGCACCAACAGGAGCAGATTCTCGACTTGGCGCAAAAACGCCTGAAGGGCGGCATCGGCACCCATTTCGAGGTGAGCCAGGCCCAGGCGCCGTTGCCCGAGACTCACCGTCAACTCGACGCCATCGACGAAGCCATCGCCTTGAGTCGCAATCAATTGGCCGCGCTGGCGGGCAAGGGGCCGGGTGCGGGCGCGCAGTTGCAGCGTCCGACGCTGGCCCTTGGCGCGCCCTTGAAACTGCCCTCGGCTCTGCCCGCCGACCTGCTCGGCCAGCGTCCGGATGTGGTGGCGGGGCGTTGGCAGGTGGCGGCCCAGGCCCGGGGCATCGACGTGGCTCACGCGGGGTTCTACCCCAATGTCGACCTGGTGGGCAGCCTGGGCTACATGGCCACCGGCGGCGGCATGCTGGAGTTTCTCACCGGCAAGAAGCTCACCTACAACGTCGGGCCGGCGATCTCGCTGCCGATTTTCGAGGGTGGGCGCCTGCGCGCGCAGTTGGGCGAGGCGGCCGCCGGCTATGACCTGGCCGTGGCGCATTACAACCAGACGCTGGTCGATGCGCTCAAGGGCATCTCCGACCAGCTGATCCGTCGCCAGTCCATGGACAAGCAACACGCCTTCGCCGCCGAGTCCGTGGCGGCCGCGCAACGCACCTACGACATCGCCCTGGTGGCGTTCCAGCGCGGGCTGACCGACTACCTCAACGTGCTCAACGCCCAGAGCCTGTTGTTCAAGCAGCAACAGGTGCAGCAACAGGTGGAGGCCGCGCGCCTGAGTGCCCACGCCGACCTGGTGACGGCGCTGGGCGGCGGGCTCGACGCCGGTAGTGATGTGCCCGCGAAATGAACTGGAACCGTACCGTGGCGAGGGCGCTTGCCACAGGGGCAGTGTTTTCCTTGGTTGAGTGCTGCCTATGACACCGCTATTTGCCTCCCTGCGCTGGCTCTACCGCCTCGAATGGCGCCGCGGCTTCTACGACTGGGCCCGCAGCGACGGGGTGACCTGGGTCTACATGTTCAAGGTCCTGCTGGCCGCCTTCCTCACGCTGTGGTTGGCGATGCGCCTGGAACTGCCACAGCCGCGCACGGCCATGATCACCGTGTTCATCGTCATGCAGCCGCAGAGTGGCCAGGTGTTCGCCAAGAGTTTCTACCGCTTTCTCGGCACCCTGGCCGGCTCGGCGGTGATGGTGGCGTTGATTGCCCTGTTCGCCCAGAACACCGAATTGTTTCTCGGCAGCCTGACGCTCTGGGTCGGTCTCTGCACGGCCGGCGCGGCGCGTTATCGCAACTTTCGTGCATACGGTTTCGTGTTGGCCGGCTACACCGCCGCGATGATCGGCCTGCCCGCCCTGGCGCACCCGGAAGGGGCGTTCATGGCGGCGGTGTGGCGGGTGCTGGAGATTTCCCTGGGAATTCTCTGCGCCACCCTGGTCAGCGCCGCGATCCTGCCGCAGACCGCCAGCGCCGCCATGCGCAATGCCTTGTACCAGCGCTTCGGCGTGTTTGCCCTGTTCGTCACCGATGGCTTGCGCGGACGCAGCCGGCGGGAGGCATTCGAAGCCGGCAATGTGCGCTTCATCGCCGAAGCTGTCGGCCTGGAAAGCCTGCGCAGTGTGACCGTGTTCGAAGACCCGCACATGCGCCGCCGCAATGGCCGGCTCAGTCGCCTGAACAGCGAATTCATGGGCATCACCACCCGCTTCAACGCCTTGCACCAGTTGCTCGAACGCCTGCGTGGCAGCGCCGCCGATCACGTGGTGAATGCCATCAAGCCGGGCTTGCAGACGCTGGCGGAACGGCTGGACGGTTTCAGTGGCCGGCCGCTGACCGACACCGATGCGGCGCGGCTGGCGGTGGCGCTGGCCGAGTACAAGGCCGACCTGCCGGCGCAGGTGCGGCGGCTGCGGGCGCTGTTCCAGGAAACGGCGCCGAGTGACGCCCAGCAGTTGGATTTCCATACGGCTTATGAACTGCTCTACCGCTTTGTCGATGACCTGCACGGTTATGCCCTGACCCACGCCTCCCTGGCCGACCACCGTCACGAACGTGAGCGCTGGGACGAGCCGTTCGTGCCCCAGACCAATGGCCTGGCGGCGGCCGCCTCGGGGTTCCGCGCCGCCTTCATCCTGTTGGTGCTGGGCAGCTATTGGGTGGCCACGGCCTGGCCGAGCGGCGCGACGATGACGATGATCGCCGCGGCTACCGTGGGTTTGTCGGCGGCGACGCCGAACCCCAAGCGCATGGCGTTCCAGATGGCTTGCGGCACTTTGCTTGGCGCGTTGATCGGCTTCGTCGAGATGTTCTTCGTGTTTCCTTTGATCGACGGTTTCCCGCTGCTCTGCGTGATGCTCGCGCCGGTCATCATGCTGGGGTCGTTTCTCAGTTCCCGACCGCAGTACGCCGGCGTCGGGCTGGGGTTGCTGATCTTCTTCTGCACCGGCTCGGTGCCGGACAACCTGACCGTCTACAACCCCTACGCGTTCATCAACGATTACCTGGCGATGATCCTCGGCATGCTGGTGTGCGCGGCCGCCGGCGCGATCATCCTGCCGCCCAACAGCCGTTGGCTGTGGCGTCGGCTCGAACAGGATTTGCGCGAGCAAGTGGTGTTCGCCATCAGCGGCAAGCTCAAGGGCCTGGCCTCGGGGTTCGAAAGCCGTAGTCGGGACCTGCTGCACCAAGCCTATGGCTTGGCGGCGGGCCAGCCTGGGGTGCAGCGTGATCTGCTGCGCTGGATGTTCGTGGTGCTGGAAGTCGGCCACGCGATCATCGAGTTGCGCAAGGAGCAGGCGATCCTGCCGGTGCACCCGGCGTATGCCGAAAGCCAGCCGTGGCGCCAGGCGATCCGCGGGATGGGCAGGGCGCTGGTGCGGCTGTTCCGCCAGCCGGGCCACAGCAACCTGGAGCGGGCCCTGGCGGCGGTCGATCACGCCATCGGGCGCGTGCAGGCCACTGACGAACCCTTCGCGCCGCACTTCGACACGTCCGCCCTGCGGCGGGTGAAAAGCTACCTGCATTTCATCCGCACCTCGCTGCTCGACCCGCAATCACCATTGGCGGCCTACGCACCGCCGCTGCGCCAGGAACCTGAACATGCCCCGTGAGATCGCCTTCCATGGCGTGTACATGCCGACCATGACCCTGATGTTTTTCATCGCCGCGGCCTTGGCCTGGGCCCTGGACCGTTTCCTATCCGGGCTGGATCTGTACCGCTTCTTCTGGCACCCGGCGCTGCTGCGCCTGAGTCTGTTTACCTGTCTGTTCGGCGCGTTGGCGCTGACGGTCTACCGTTGAGATCGATGCGATGAAAAAGTTTTTCAGCCTGCTTGCGACGCTGCTGGTGCTGGCCCTGGCGCTGTGGATCGGCCGTGCGTTGTGGGAGCACTACATGAACACGCCCTGGACCCGAGATGGCCGAGTGCGGGCCGACATCATCAACGTGGCCGCCGATGTCAGTGGCGAAGTGGTCGAGGTGGCGGTGCGCGATAACCAGCGGGTGAGCAAGGGCGACCTGCTGATGCGCATCGACCCCGAGCACTATCGCATCGCGGTCAAGCAAGCCCGTTCTCTGGTGGCCTCACGCAAGGCCACTTGGGAAATGCGCAAGGTCAACGCCCATCGCCGTGCCGACCTCGACAGCCTGGTGATCTCCCGGGAAAACCGCGACGACGCGAGCAACATCGCCGACTCGGCCCTGGCCGATTACCAGCACGCCCAGGCGCAACTGGAGGCCGCCGAGTTGAACCTGACGCGCACCGAAGTTCGTGCGGCGGTGGACGGCTACGTGACCAACCTCAACGTCCACCGTGGCGACTATGCGCGCATCGGCGAAGCGAAAATGGCCGTGGTGGACATGAACTCGTTCTGGGTCTACGGCTTCTTCGAGGAGACCAAGCTGCCCAAGGTGCGGATCGGCGATCCGGCGCAGCTGCAACTGATGAGCGGTGAGGTGCTCAAGGGGCACGTGGAAAGCATCTCCCGCGGCATCTACGACCGCGACAACCCGCAAAGCCGCGAGCTGATCGCCGACGTCAACCCGACCTTCAACTGGGTGCGCCTGGCCCAGCGGGTGCCGGTGCGCATCCACCTCGATGAAGTGCCCGAGGGCGTGTTGCTGGCAGCGGGGATGACCTGCACCGTAGTAGTCGAAAACCAGGCCGAGCGGTGACTGTGGGAGCAGGGATTTTGTGGTGTATGTGGATTTGTGGCGTGCCACGAAATCTGTGGGAGCGAGCTTGCTCGCGAAAGCGGTGGTTCAGTGGGCATTGACGGTGGCTGTGCTGGCGCTTTCGCGGGCAAGCCCGCTCCCACAAGAGAGCCGGGGCTGAGGCCAAATCTGCGCCCAAACCACAATCCTCCTGTGGGAGCGAGCTTGCTCGCGAAGGCGGTGGTTCAGTGGGCATTGACGGTGGCTGTGCTGGCGCTTTCGCGGGCAAGCCCGCTCCCACAAGAGAGCCGGGGCTGAGGCCAAATCTGCGCCCAAACCACAATCCTCCTGTGGGAGCGAGCTTGCTCGCGAAGGCGGTGGTTCAGTTGGCATTGACGGTGGCTGTGCTGGCGCTTTCGCGGGCAAGCCCGCTCCCACAAGAGAACCGGGGCTGAGGCCAAATCTGCGCCCGAACCACAATCCTTCTGTGGGAGCGAGCTTGCTCGCGAAGGCGGTGGGTCAGTTGGCATTGATGGTGGCTGTGCAGGCGCTTTCGCGGGCAAGCCCGCTCCCACAATAGAGCCGGGGCTGAGGCCAAATCTGCACCCAAACCACCCCCCTCCTGTGGCAGCCGCCGGGAGGTTTGTGGCCGTCGCGGTCCCCGTGGCGAGGGAGCTTGCTCCCGCTGGGTGGCGCAGCCGCCCCAAAAAATGCCCGGCGTTAAAGCGAGCCCCCCAGGCCAAACCGCTTCCTCAAGCCCTTCTCCAGCAACCCCTTGGGCAGCAAGCCCACCATCAAGGGCAAGGCCCGGCTGCCGTTGCCCAGGCGCAGCAGGCGGGGTGGTTTGGGTTGTTGGGCGGCCTTGAGCAGTCCGGCGGCGAATTCGTCGGCTGGGGTCGGGTTGTCCTGGGAGGCCCTGGCCCTGGCGCGGATGCCGTCGCGCAGGGGCCACCAGGGTGATCGTTCGGTGAGCAGCTGTTCGGCTTCATGGCCGGCGTTCTTGGCGAAGCTGGAGGCGATGGCGCCGGGCTGGACCTCCATGACCCGGATGCCGAACGGCGCCAGCTCCATGCGCAAGGCATCGCTCAACGCATGCACGGCGGCCTTGGAGGCGCAGTAGGCGCCGGCGAACGGCGTGACCAGCACCCCGGAAACGCTGCCGATGTTCACCACCAACCCCCTGGCCCGACGCAGTACCGGAAACAGCGCGCGCGTCACGCCGACGATGGCGAACACATTGGTCTCGAACTGGCGCTGCATGGCCGGCACACCACCGTCGAGCAACGGGCCCATGGCGCCATAGCCGGCGTTGTTGATCAGCACATCGAGGCCGCCGTGCTGCTGGTTGATCCGCTCGCTCAACTGCTCCAGCGCCGCGCCATCATTCACGTCCAACTGAACAGCGGTAAACCCGGCGGCGCTCAGCGCCGCCACATCCTCAGCTTTACGTGCACTGGCCCAGACCTGATACCCGGCGGTCTTGAAGGCATCCGCCAGGGCGCGGCCGATGCCGCTGGAACATCCGGTGATCAACGCGACAGGCATGGTGCATTCCTTGTGCAAGAAAGTGGAGGCGTGGAATCAGTTGGAGAAACTACCGTGCAATCGCTCGGCGCGAAACTCCAGGCTCTGCGCACGATAGCCCGGACGCAGTGGCGGCAGCGGCAGGCAGTCCTGCCAGCTGGCGCCGGGTTGCAGTTCGCCGGGGCCACGATAGCGCGGTGCATCGTAGGGATTGTCGGCCAGGTTGAGGGTATCGCCGGGGGCGTAGGCTGCGACCCGCCAGTACAGCTCGGTCAACGGCACGTCATTACCGTTGTTCAGGTTCAGCGACAGTGGACGGTCGGCGGGGCAGCGCTCGGGCGCATAGGTGATGCGCAGCTCCAGGCGATCGAGCTGGCGGTTCTCGCGGTTTTCCTGCCAGAGCACCCACGCCGCCACCAGGCCCAGCCCGACGAACGCGGCCAGGGACACCGGCAACGCCTTGGCCGGGTAGCGCAGCAACAGGATGAGCCAGGTGATGACCAGCAAGACGCCGATAAGCATGGTGGAAGCCTCCGATACCGTGGTCACATCCTACCGAACGCAACGGCGGTGGCGAAGCGCTGATGCGTGCCAGGACCGCAATGAAAAAAAAGCCCCCACCCAGGCCACTGCGGATAGGGGACGCAGTGGCCTGGATGGGGACTTTTTGTCTTGCCCGGTGTTATTGCGCGATGGTTTTCACCGACACGCCACGTTCGACCGGAGTGGAACGCCCGTAGATGTCCTCGAAGCGCTCGATGTCGTCTTCGCCCAGGTAGCTACCGGACTGCACTTCGATGATTTCCAGCGGGATCTTGCCCGGGTTGCGCAGGCGGTGGACCGACGCGATCGGGATGTAGGTCGACTGGTTCTCGCAGAGCAGGAACACGTTCTCGTCGCAGGTCACTTCGGCGGTCCCGCTGACCACGATCCAGTGTTCGGCACGGTGGTGGTGCATCTGCAGCGACAGGCACGCGCCCGGCTTGACCGAGATATGCTTGACCTGGAAGCGGCCACCCATGTCCACCGAGTCATACGAGCCCCACGGACGATACACTTCGCAGTGGTTCTGGGTTTCGGTACGACCCTGGGCGTTGAGGGTGTTGACCATCTTCTTGACGTCCTGGACCTTGTCCTTGTGGGCAATCATCATGGCGTCCTTGGTCTCGACCACCACGATGTTCTCCAGG
Organism: Pseudomonas sp. Cab53; assembly: GCF_018325965.1. Lineage (NCBI taxonomy): Bacteria > Pseudomonadati > Pseudomonadota > Gammaproteobacteria > Pseudomonadales > Pseudomonadaceae > Pseudomonas > Pseudomonas sp. Cab53. The sequence goes on from NZ_AP021902.1 coordinate 1,150,545, forward strand.
CCGATCACCGACACCAGCTTGCCGTTGCCGTGGATCATGCAGTTGCGGCTGTCCTGGACCACCACGTCGCCCTTGGTGACGTTGCCGTCGGCATCCTTGGGATTGACTTCCCACAGCGACGCCCAGCAGCCGACATCGCTCCAGCCCGCCGACAGCGGCACCACGCAGGCACGCTGGGTTTTTTCCATTACCGCGTAGTCGATGGAATTGTCCGGGCAGCAGGCGAAGGTGGCTTCGTCGAAGGTGATGGTGTCCGCGGTCTGCTCGCTGCGCTCAAGGGTCAGCAGGCAGGTGTCGTAGATGTCCGGATCGTGCTTTTTCAGCTCTTCCAGGAAACGGCTGGCGCGGAACAGGAACATGCCGCTGTTCCAGAAGTAGCCGCCGGCCTCGACGAACTCGGTGGCGCGCTTGACGTCGGGTTTTTCGACGAAGTGCGACACGCGGCTCACGCCTTCAGGCAGCAGCGCGTCGTTGGTCGACTTGATGTAGCCATAACCGGTTTCCGGTTTGGTGGCGGGTACGCCGAACAGCACCATTTCGCCTCGCTCGGCGGCCACGGTGGCCAGGGCCAGGGCGCGTTGCAGGGCCTTCTGGTCATCGATCACGTGGTCGGCCGGCAGCACCAGCATCAGCTCGTCGCGGCCTTCGTTGACCAGCATCATCGCGGTCAGCGCCACGGCCGGGGCGGTGTTGCGCCCGAACGGCTCCATCAGGATGCGCTGGGCTTCCAGGTTGCGGCCTGCCAGCTGCTCGTTGACGATGAAACGGTGGTCTTTGTTGCAGACCACGATCGGCGTGTCCATCCCTTCGAACACCAGGCGCTCGAGGGTTTGCTGGAACAGGGTGTGTTCGCCGGTCAGGGCCAGGAACTGTTTAGGGAATTGCTTGCGCGAAAGCGGCCAAAGACGTGAGCCGCTACCACCTGACAAGATCACCGGAATCATGTGTGTTACTCCTTTGAAGCGTAATGGTTATAGAGCTACTGCGTTCTGTCGTTTCACTCTTGTTTTTATTCCGTGCCCGACTGACACCCCAATTCAGGGTGGGAGCGGGCTTGCTCGCGAAAGTGGTGTTTCAGCCAACATCAATGTTGAATGTGAGACCGTATTCGCGAGCAAGCCCGCTCCCACAGGGGCACAACGTCAATCAGGTGAATTCATCAGCGGGTCGACACTGGGCGTTTCACCCATACCGGCGACAGGCTGCTGCCGGAACCGGTGACGTAGAGCACGGCGGCTTCGCCACGCTCCAGGGCCACAGGCTTGAGGTCGCCGACTTTCTTGTCGCCTTCAAACAGCGCCAGGCTTACTTTCACCGGGTTGATTTCACGCTCGCCACGGCCTTTGGCCGCCACGTTCGGGACCACTTCGGTCTTGCCGTCGGCGGTCTTGAGGGTCAGAGCTTTGTCGCTGAGGTTCTGCACGCGTACCAGGGACTTCTGCTTGTTCTTGAACGGTGGTTCTTCGATCAGCTGAGGCTGGCCGCTGGCGTTGTTGACCAGGGTGTAATAGTGATCGGGAGCCAGTTTGACCGGGACGGTCTGGCTGCCGACCTTGGCGCTGTAGTCGCCGCCAGGCATGAAGCTGAAGTCGCTGCTGGCCAGTGGGGCCACGTCGTTGAGGTTGGTGCTGCCGACGGTGGCGCTGACTTCGGCGTTGCTGGCGTTGTAGATGCGCACGAAGCTCGAGCCTTTTGGCGCGACTGGGCCGTACAGGGCCGAGTCACCGGCAAAGGCGGAGAGCGAGAGGGCGCTCATGCTGGCGACGAGGGCGACAGCCTTGAAGGAGCGAGCGGCGAGACGGCGAGGAGTAGTGTTGAAAGTCATGGTGGACCTCTCTTTCAGTTTTGCGCCCGGTCGGGCGTCTCGGATGGGGTGTTGGCGGCTACGTTCTGTTGACGCGCGCCGGCTTGCTTGAGCTCTGCGACCCACTGCGGGTCGGCGTCGCCGATTTCGTTGTTCACAGGCAGGTAACGTTCAGGAAACTCCCAGATCAGCACCTGTGGCGGGCTGTTCTTGAAGGCGTCGCTCTTGAGGTAGCTGAGCATCGGCAGAATCGGGCCGTGGCCGTCTTCGGCGTAGTTCACGACGTCGCTGTGCAGGGCTTGCTTGAGGGCACCGACGAAGTTCCAGTTGGGGTTGGCGCTGTAGCTGGTGCCGATCAGGGCCACGGGCACCTGGGCATCGGCGAACAGCGCGTCGCCTTCGGCCGGCTGGTCGTCGGCTTCGCGGGTGTTGCGTTTGACCAGCGGCTCCTGGGCTGGCATCAGGTTCTCGAACAATGGATCGAGTGGCAGGAACTGGCGCAGGTCGCCCTTGTGGGTGATTTTTTCCGCAGGCTCGGTCACGAAACGCTGTGGCTGACCTTCCAGCGGCGTGCGTTCGGCAATCGCCTTGGCGATGTGCTCGGCCGCGACTTGGGCACCTTCCGGAGTCCAGTGGGTGTCGGTGCGCAGGAACACTTGCTGGCCGCTTTGCTTGGCCTGTTGCAGGGGGCCAAGCAGGTCGGGGGCGAGGATCTTGTCAGCCGCCACGCGGCTGTGGAAATCCTGGTAGAGGTTGGCGTGAATGCTCGAAGGCTTCACTTCACCCAGGTGCTCGGGGTACAGCCGCGCCTTGGCCGGCACGATCGCCATGACCAGGGTCACGCCTTGTTCCTTGAGCTTCTGGCGCACGCCTTCGACCAGCGCGTAGTTGCCTTGCAGGTTCAGCTCTTCGTTGACGATCGGGTTGAACTCTTCGTCGCTGTACAGCCACTGGTCGCGGCCCAGGACCACGCCCTTGCGGCCTTCGTTGAACAGCTTGTAGTCCAGCGCGGCCCAGATGTTGGTGCCCAGGCGCTTGATCGGGAACTCGTCGTCGTAGTGCGTTTCCACGGCCTTGGCCCAGCGACCGTTGAGCACGGTCGCGTCCGGGTTGGTGTTGAAGCCGAAGAAGCTGCGCATCGACCAGAGACCCAGGGCCGTCAGGATCACCATGAACAGCGTGACGTAGAAGATGCGTAATGAGCGGGTCATGTTCAGATCCCTCAGAACTGGAAGTAAAGGAACGGCGAGAAGCTTTGCGCCGAGAGTTTGAGAATCGAGGCGATGAACAGCAGCAGTACCAAGGCGCGCATCACGTAGCGCGACCAGTCCACGGTCCAGTAGGCCGGTTGCACCTGAGCTTCGACACCGACGGTGTAGCCGGGTTCGTGGATAGCCGACGGGTTGTCGCCTGGCACGGCCTTGATCAGGCCCGGTTGGGCGGTGGCCGGGCCGTTGGCCTCGGTGTTCACTTCAGGCTTGGCCTTGACCGGCGGACGGTTGGTGTAGAAGTCGCGCAGGCCGAAGAAGGCGAGGGTGACGTAGGCCACCACCAGAGTGGCGATCTGCAGGCCGGTGAGGTTGGCGCGGGTCAGTTCCGACAGCGACCAGTCGCCGAAGCTGAACATGGCGCCGTACATGCGACCGGCCACGTGCAGGTTCTCGGCACGGAAGATCACCCAGCCCATGACCACCAGCAGGAAGGTCAATGCCCAGCGGATCGGGTTGATGGTGCGTGGGGTGGTGTTGATGCCCACGGCCTTCTCGATGGCCAGCCAGATGCCGTGCCAGGCGCCCCAGATCACGTAGGTGATGTTCGCACCGTGCCACAGGCCACCGAGCAGCATGGTCAGGAACAGGTTGCGGTAGGTCATCAACGTGCCTTTGCGGTTACCGCCCAGGGTGATGTAGAGGTAGTCGCGCAGCCAGGTGGAGAGGCTGATGTGCCAGCGACGCCAGAACTCGGTGATCGATTGGCTGATGTAGGGCTGCTTGAAGTTTTCCATGAAGCGGAAACCCATCATCAGGCCCAGGCCGATGGCCATGTCGCTGTAGCCGGAGAAGTCGAAGTACAACTGCGCGGTGTAGGCCAGCGCACCGAGCCAGGCGTCACCGGTGGTCGGGTTCTGCAGGGCGAAGCAATGGTCGGCCACCACCGCCAGGGTGTCGGCGATGAACACTTTCTTGATGAAGCCCTGCATGAAGCGCGTGCAGCCTTCGGAGAACTTGTCCAGGGTGTGGGTGCGGTTGTTGAACTGGTCGGCCAGGTCGCGAAAGCGCAACACGGGGCCGGCGATCAGGTGCGGGAAAATCGCCACGAACGCCGCGAAGTCGATCAGGTTGCGGGTGGCCGGGGTGTCACCGCGATAGACGTCGATGATGTAGCTGATGGACTCGAAGATGTAGAACGAGATCCCGATCGGCAACAGCACGTGGGTCAGGATGAACGGCTCCAGGCCGAAGCTGGTCATGATCGCATTGAGGCTGTCCACGCCGAAGTTGGCGTACTTGAAGTAGCCCAGGATGCACAAGTCCACTGCCACGCCGAGCAACAGCCAGCGCTGGGCCGGTTTGGTCCGCACGCCGGCGGCACCGACCTTCAGGCCGATCCAGTAGTTCCACAGGGTGACGGCGGCGAACAAGGCCAGGAAGTCCACCCGCCACCAGGCATAGAACACATAGCTGGCAATCAGCAGCAGCAGGTTGCGATAGCGTTGCCCGCTCAAGTAATACAGGCCGAGAAAGATCGGCAAGAACAGGAACAGGAACACATTGGATGAAAATACCATCCCGATCTCTCCATGTTGAATCAACAGTCAAGGGCCAGAGCCCCCCCAAACCCCCCATGAAAACCGGGGAGTGATGACCCTGTGGGAGCGGGCTTGCTCGCGAAGGCGGTGTGTCAGTCGACATCGATGCTGGATGTCAGAGCGCTTTCGCGAGCAAGCCCGCTCCCACAGGGATCCGTGTGTATCTAAGAACCTTTGCTGCCTTTTTCGTTGGCCGGGTCATACACCTTGGTCAAGTCCCCGCCGAGGCGGAAGGTCTTGAACGGTTGCATTTCATGCTTGCGTTCCAGCACATCCTCGGGGCAGCTGTAGAGGCTGCAGAACGGTTCGAGCCAGGCGAATTTCGAATCGACCTTCAAATCCTTCATGTCCTGCTCTTCGCCGTTCTTCTCTTCGAAGATCTCCGGGTCCTTCACCCCGGCCAGCACCCGGTCACCCAACCGCTTGAGGGCACCGTTGTTTTCCTGGCGCAGGTCGACACCGTTGACCTGGGCGAAACTGGCGATCATCGCCAGCGGCGGCAGGGCATAGTTGTGATACGACAAGGCCCGTTGCTTGCGCTTGAGTTCGTTGGGCAGGTAGCCGTCGGCGTCGACCTGGTTGACCCCGACCTTGTATTCCTTGACGGCCCAGTCGAACAGGTCGCGGCGGTTGGTTGCCACGGAGGTGGCCATCACCGACCAGGCGGCCCAGTACGAGTGGTTGTTGGTCTTGTCCAACGGCAGGTTGTCCCAGTCGCTGACCACCTGGTCGGCCATCTTGCTGAACCAGCTTTCGATCAGTTGCGCTTGTTCCTGATGGTTGGCCAGCGGCCGCGACTCGGAGAACTTCAAGCGCACATAGGCCGAGGCCATGCTGCCCAGGGCCCATTTGCGCATGGACTTGCCGGTGTGGTTGAAGTCCTTGGACATCAGCGCATCGGCCTTGGCCCAGGTGGTCAGCCAGTTCAGGGTGCATTCCAATTGTTCCGGGCGACCGTCACGCATGAATTGCATCACCTGCTTGCTGACGCCGCGCTCGATCTTGGTGATGTCGGCGGTGCTGTCGCGAAAGGCTTTTTCCGATTGCACGTTCAGGGTCGCGCGGGCCTTGTCGGAGCCCTCGTACTTGCTGCGAAATTGTAGGGAACCGGTGTAGGGCGTCGGGGTGGCATCGCAGCCTTGGGAGGCTTCGCCCACCTTGACCTTCTCGATCGGTGCGAAGTAGCCCTGTGGCGGGCGCAGCGGGGCCGCCGCCTGCGTGGCCCCGGCGAACATCGCCAGGGTCAGCAGGGACGGTGCCAGCAGTGTTTTCAACGTTCGGGTATGCGTGGTTCTGGTCATGAGACGAGACCTCATTGTCCGATCTGAGCCGTTTGTTCGGCTTGCACAGATGCGTTGCGTTTGCAGACTTTCGCTTCCACCTGCAGAGGGGCTGCACCGGCTTCAGGCCCCTGGACTTCCAGGGCCAGCAGGTTCTGGGAAGCCCAGTCTTCGTCGGTGCGCAGTTGGAAGGCGAAACGCCCGTCGGTTTCGGAGGTATCCGGTTTTTCGATCTTGATATCCTCGTGGCGCCCATTCATGTACCAGAGGGTGGCTTGCAAGGTTTTCACCGAGGTATCGGCGAAGCGGATGTCGATCTGGTGACTGCTGTTACGCAGGTCCATATTCTTGCTATTGACCATCAATTCGTTCTTGCCCGGCTTGAGGGCGGTCTTGCTGCTCATCAGCGCCGGCTTGCCTTCACAGCCGTTGTTGTCGAGCAACGCCATCATCTGGCGGTAGATGGTTTCCTGGTCCAGGCGATACAGCGGCGAGAACTCCCAGATGAGGATCTTCGGCGGGTTCTTCTGGAACTCTTCGCTGCCCAGGTACTGGATCATGGCGCCCTCGAAACCGCCGCCGGGGAAGGCCACGTTGAGGATGTCGGCGCCGATGGCTTCTTCCAGGAAACCGGCGAAGTTGTAGTTCTTGCCACTGTGGCTGGTGCCCACGAGGGTGATCTGCGGGTTGCCGGAATCGCCGAACAGGTCGCCGTCACCGGCCTCGCCCTTCGGCTCGGTGGTGAACTGGTCCATGTACTGGATGGCATAGCTGGTGCCGCACAGTTGGCCGGCCATGTTGTGCAGGGTGCCGGTCTTGCCCATGCGGCCGGACTTCTTGGTCTCGAATTCACGCTTGGGAATGTCGGCGAAGGCCGGGAGCTGCTTGACCTTCTCGGCAACGATCTTGGCCGTGCGTTGGGCACCGTAAGGCGTCCAGTGTTGGTCGCCACGGAAGTAGAAGTCGTGGGCCGGGAGGGTTTCAGGCAGGTTTTCGTTGGTCAGGGGCGACAGGTCCGGCACCACGTAACCCATCTGGGCGAAGCGGCCCAGCATGGTCTTGTAGTTGGTCAGGGCCTTGTCGAAATCGAAGCTGGCCTTCTCCTGGGGGTTGAGCTTGTTGCGGTTCACCAGGCCACGGGTCGGCTGGTAGACCAGCACCAGTTCGACACCCTTGGCCTTGAACGCGTCATGCAATTGTTGCAGGCGCTTGTAGCCGGCCGGGGTGGTGTTGAACTCGGTACGCAGGTCTTCCTGGGTCCGGAACAGCCAGTCACCCTGGGCCTGGACCAGCGTGGTGAAGTTCTGCTGGTAGCGCGTGGTGTAGTTCTTCGCATCGTGGGCCGCAGGGCACAGGTTGCAGCAAGGCTCGGCCGTGAAGGTCGGTGCCTGGATTTCATCGGCGCGCGCGCCCGAGGTGGCGGCGAGAATGCCGGCAGTCAGGGCGGACAGGCCCAGAAGCTTGATCATCTGTGGGTTCATAAAGGTCATCCTCAGTCCCGCAATTCGGTCTGGCTTTCGACAGGGTCGATCAGCACGGCTTTCTGCTGGCGCACCAGCAGGTCGAGAATTTCATCCTGGCGTTCACCCAGGATTCCCGTGAAGCTGATGCCGCTGGATTTGGTCGGCGCGAGCATGGACACGCGGTACAGCTCCACGCTCAAGGGCGAGTCGATGGACAGTGGGCCGCTGCCGTTGGCAGCCAGTTCACCACCCACCACGATCAGCGAGACCTCGGCGTCGAACGGGTCGAGCTTGATGTCGCGGTCGGTGTCGGACAGGTCCTTGATGTGGCCGTAGATCCCGGTCAGGCCGTTGGCCATGGATACGTTTTCGTAGAGGCGGATGTTCACGCTGTTACGAATCCGGATGCCGTGACGCTGGTTGCTGATCACCTTGTTGTCCCACAACAGGTTGTCGGCACTCTCGTAGAGGGTGATGCCGTCGGTGTGGTTCTTGTAGATCTCGTTGTAGGCAATGATGTTGTTGACGCTGTTACGGTCGATCACCAGGCCCGAGAGCTTGTTGTCGTAGCTGCGGTTGTTGAAGATGAAGCTGTCGTTGACCTCACGGGAAATGATGATCCCGTGCTTCTTCTTCGTCCCGTAGACCGTGTTGTCGGCGATGATCAGCCGATGGGAACGGTCGTGGGGGTCGATGCCGTAGACGATGTTGTCTTTGTAGGTGTTGCTCTTGACCACGAAGTCGCGGGTCTCGTAGCAGTAGAAGCCGTACCACATGTCCGAGAACTCGGAACCGATGATCCAGCCGGTCGGTTCCGGACGCTTGAGGACCTTGGCCATGTTCGGCGTGTACTGGGAAATACTCACCCCGTACGACTTACTGTTGGAGTAACCGAAGCTGGCCATCTTGGTGTTGACGATGTAGGTCTCGGTGCCGCCCCAGGACAGCAGGAACGGACGGAATTCCTTGGGCGAGCGGAACGTGGCGGGGCCGTTGTCCTTTTCACGCCAGCCGGTGACCTTGGTGTCGCGGATGAACATCTGGCCATCGTTGACCAGGAACGAGCCGCCCTCTTGGGACAGGCGCAGTTCCTGGGTCTGTTTGTCGATTTCCAGGATGCCTTTCTGGCCGACCACGATCGGGATCTTCGCCAGGTAGACACCGGGCGAGGTCTCGATGATGTACTTGGGCACCTTCTTGGCCACGTCCTTGAGGTTCATGTAGCCGTCGTCGAGGAAGATGGCCTGGGGGATGCCGTGCTGGCGCACCACCCACTCGGCCATCTTGTTGTCGCCGCCGATGAAGTCCTTCAAGGCGTTTTCCTGCATCATCCGGCGCACGCTGACCTTGCCGGTCTTGGTCCGCACGATCTTGGCCGCGGCCGCTTCGGCGGTGAAGCCCTTGAGGTCGGGCAAGGTCGGCTTGGCCAGTTCCAGCGGCGCGGTCGGCGCGCTGTTGACGGTGTAGGTCTTGGCGCGTTGCAGTTCCTTGACCACGTTGCCTGGCTTGACCGCCGGTTCAACGTTGGCGAACGCCGGCGAGCCGGCCAGCAGCATCGCTGCGACCAACAGGCTGATCGAACCTTTCATCGCCTGGCTGTTCCTGAGGTAGCGGTTCATTTCGGGCACTCCCATGGCCATTTGCATCAGAAGCGCCAGATCACGTCGACAAAGGCGCGATGCATGTACGAATCGACCTCTTTGCCGTAGGCATCGCCTGGCTTGAACACACCGCCACGAAAGCGCACCAGCGCCGATGGCTCATCGATGGACTGGCTCAACGCGGCAGGCAGCAGACCTTGCTTGAAGTACTTGGTGACGACGAGGTCGACTTCCTGGCCCAGGTCCTTGTCGCCGTCACGCAGCGGCAGGGTCGAGGTGGACAGGATGGCGCCGGTGACGTCGTCGGTGTTGTTCTGCACGGCGTTGATGCCGTTGCTGCCCACCGGCTTGTTGCCGTCCACGCGCCAGAACTTGTGGTACACCAGGCTGGCGTCGTATTCGTCGCGCAACTGCCAGGAACCGAACAGGCTGGCGCTCTGGGTGTTGGCCATTTCGCCGCGGAAGGCTTCGCCGAAACGGTGGACCCGCGAGCGCGTGCCGGTGAAGTTCGAGCGGTTGCTCTGCAGACCGTTTTGTTCGTAGTCCTCGCTGGCGCGGGCATAGGCCGCACCGACTTGCCATTGCGGGTCGAGGCGCAGGCGGATACCCAGGTCGGTGGCCCAGCCGTCGACGTCGTCGCTGCGCTTGGCTTGCGCCGGGCGCGTGCCGTCGGCATTGAGCGCATTGACGGTGTCGCGGTCGCCGGTCATGCCGGTGATGCTGGCCCAGTAGTTGACGGTGTTGGTGTTGCGCCAGTTGTAGGCGTCGCTGTTGGCTTCCAGGCCCAGCCAGGTCAAGTCGCCGTTCTGGGTCTTGTCCAGGGTGTCGGTAGGCTCGCCCGGGGTCGGGTAGTCGAGGCTGCCGTTATCATGGGTGTGGTGGGCACGGATCCCGGCCCACTGGCCTGGCATCCACTGGTAGCCGACGTCGCCATAGACGTGCAGGCGATCCTTGTCCTTGGGCGACAGTTCCTTGAGGTCGGTGCGGTACTCGCTGAAGCGTTCGGCAACGCCGAGGTTGGCCCGCAGCAACGTGGTGTCGAAGGTCCAGTTCAGGGCCTCGATATTGGTGTCGCGCCATTGGCCATCGTCGTTGCGCAGGCGCTGGCGGCCGAACTTCAATTGCTCGCCCGGGTACGGGGTCAGGCCGCTGTAGCCAATCCAGAATTCACGCATTGCCAGGTAGCTTTTCTTGGCTTCGCGGTCGCCGCTGTCGGTCTGTTCGGTGGCGCCGTCGGATTGTTGCAGGGTGTCCGTCTCGATGATGTCGGTGGAGGTCACGGCCTGAGCCATGGCGTAGGCGCTCCAGTTACCGCTTTCACCATAGACCCAAGGGCGCAGGTCCAGGCCGATACCGTTGACGTCGCCACCGCTCTGGGTGCCGAGGTCGCGGTCGTCTTCGGACTGGCCGGTGATCTTCACTTCCAGGCCGAAGTTCTTGGTTTCAGTCAGGGCGGCCAGCGTCGGGCAGGACCAGAGCAGGGCGCATGTCAGGCCAATACCGGCCTGCACAAAAGGATTGAGCTTCAAAGGCTTCATAGTTGTTCCTCGCCGTCATCTTCTTTTAGGGCTTGCAGTTCCAGCGTATCGGGGCTCATGGCGCCCCGAATGGCCTGCTCCTGTTTTAGCAGGCGCTGGGCTTGTGCAAGTTGCTGCGGCGGTAATTGGGCTTCGAGGGTCTGGGCAAGTTCGATGGCTTGCGGGGTGTTCTGTACCTTGGCCAACTGGCTGAATACATAGGCGTTGACCGGGTTGGGCTTGGTGCCCTTGCCCTGGGAGAACAACTGGGCAATGGCGAAATCGGCGCTGTTCTGGCCGTTGCGGGCGGCCTTGAGCAGATGGTCCAGGGCTTTTTGCGAGTACACCTGGCCCAGGTAGCCACGGCGATAGATCTGGCCAAGGTAGTAATCGGCGGCCACTTCGCGGCCCACGGCTTTCTGGAAATGTGCCTCGGCGGCCTTGGCATCGGCCGGGACCCACTTGCCTTCGTAGTACAGCTTGCCCAGCAACAGCTCGGCACGCGACTGGTCGGCGGCGCGGCCGTTTTCCAGGTACTGCATCATCTTGTCGACGTCGCCCAGTTCAGGGAAATCGTAGAGCAACTGCGCCAGGCTGACCCAGGCAGCGGGGTAGCCGGGGGCGATGCCTTCGAGCAGCGACTGGGCGGTTTTTTCGTCGGTCTTGCCCAGGCTGGCATCGGCCAGGACCCGGGCAACACTGTCCACGCGCTGGGCGGATACGACGCCGCGGGCGTGGCCGGCCTGCATCTGCTTGATCAACTCGGCCTGCTGTTCCGGCTGGCCGCGCTTCTGATAGACCGTGGCCAGTTCGACGTAGCAGATGTCGGTGGTGGCCAGCGCGGCCTTGCAGACTTTCTCGACTTCGTCCAGGTGCTGGTCGTAGGTGCCCTGGGTGCGGTAGAGCAGGATCTGCGCCAGGCCCGCTTCCGGGTAGCCGGCGCTGCGCCATTGGCTGATCTGCTGCTGGGCGTTGACGTTCGGGAAACTGTGCGGGTATTGCAGGTACAGCATCGCCAGCGGGATCAGGGTGTTGCCTTCACCGTTGGCGAAGGCTTTCTTCAACAGGCCTTCGGCTTCGTGCTTTTCGGCTTCGGTGGAGCCGGGTTTGGCCACCAGCAGGCGACCCAGGCGCGCCTGGGCCCGTGGCGAGATGTCGGCGGCGGCGCGGTAGGTCGCCTCGGCTTTTCTCATCTGCTCCGGATCACGGCTGTCCACCTGAATATCGGCCAGGCCGACCTGGGCTTCGCTGTAGCCCAGGTCTGCCAACTGCTGGTAGTTCTGCTGCGCCAGCGCCGTGTCGCCGCGCTTGAGCGCTTCGTTGGCCAGGCGCTGGTCGGGCAGGCCGGCGCAGCCGGCCAGGCTGATTGCCAAGGCCAGTGCGCAGTACCCCGATCGAATGTGGGAGCGAGCTTGCTCGCGATGCAGGCCGCTCGATACATCAGACACACTGCGCTGATCCCATCGCGAGCAAGCTCGCTCCCACAGGGAATGCGGTGCGTTGTTGTTTTGTGGAGTGGTCACGGGCATATCCTCGACTTAGATACCGACAGCCATGGCTTTGTCGATCAGCCAGTTCAGGTTCGGGCCACGGTCGCTGTGGACTTCCACAGGACGGCCGGCCAGCGAGCTGTCCAGCGGCTCGTCAGGCTTGATCAGCACGCGGATGTCGGAGGAGAGGTCTTCACTTTTCAGGCTGGTGCTGCTGACGATCTTGCCGGTGCGGGTGGTGTCTTCGCCGGCCACCTGGAAGTTGACCGAGGTGCCTGGGCGCACGTCGCCGAATTGGCGATACGAGAAGCGTGCCTCGACGTTGGCTTCGGTGCCGCGTGGCACCAGTTGGAAGATCACGTCGCCCTTGCTGGCGTACTGACCGTTGGCGACCAGTTGCTGGGCCACGATGCAGTCGCATGGCGAGGTCAGGGTGCCGGTCATTTGCTTGCCGAACAGTTCCTCGACCTTGGCCGGTTGCAGCTGGTTGTCGTCCAGGTGGCCCTTGAGCACGTCGAGCATGCTGGTGCTGAAGGTCGCCAGCGGAGCGCCCTTGGCGGCCACGCCGTCAGCCTTGACCAGGCTCTGCACGGTGCCGTCGCGCGGCATGGTGATGGCCATGCCGGGTACGTTCACCAGGCCCGCCTGGGCGTGGCTGACGAAGTACATGCCGTACACCGACTTGAAGATGAAGCCGAACGCGGCCAGGCCGACGACGAAGATCCCGAGGCTGAAGGTCACTGCGCGCAGGCGACCGAAAGCGCTCATGCCGCCGCTTTCGTCTTTCTGCTTGCGTGCCTTGGTGAAGTTGTCGCGCTGCAAGGTCGCCAGCACGTCGCCGACACCGACGATGTCGCCGGCCAGGTGCGAGGTGATGATGTGACGCAGCGTGGCGATGTCCCGTGGCTCCAGGTTCTGGAACTGGCAACCGGTGCGGCCGGTCTGGCGGTCGAAGGAGCGGATCTGCAATTCCACGTCCATGGCCAGGCCAAGGTTGTCGATCACGAACTGCAGGCGGGCCTTGTAGGTTTCACCCACCTTGAGCGGCATCTGGCCGGCGTTGAAGCAAAGGCCGCCAGCGGACAGGTCCAGGACCTTGACTTCCATTGGCGTGCGGTCGGGGCCGAAGAAACGCAGCTTGGCCGGGATTTTCACTCGGGCGTGCTGGCGCTGGGCTTCGGATTCATGCACTACGTTGACGTTCACGGCGGTGTTCATAGGGGCGATTTCCTAGTTAATTCATTCAAGTCCGGTCAGACCATCGTCAGCAGCACAGCGACAAAAATGCTGCCGGCGGAGAAGGTCATGGTCCGAGACGACCAAGTGTTGAACCAACGTTGAAAGCTGGCGAGATCACGGGTCAGTGAGGTGGGCTGGCGGGTCCAGGACTGCTGGTCAAGGCGGAAGAACACATAGATCTTCACCAACGCGCCGACGATCTGGTTGTAATAGAGAATCGCCGGGTAGGCAGGGCCGATCCGGTGACCGGAGCACGACAACAGCAGCGTCAGGATCAGGCGGGTGATGCCGATCCACAGCAGGTACACCAGGATGAACGCGGTGCCGTACTTGAAGCTGGCGATCAGCGCCACGGTCAGGCCCAGCAGCGAGGTCCACATCGACACGCGCTGGTCGAACAGCACCACCGAGGTGAACATGCCCAGGCGGCGCATGCCCAAGCCCAGGGCCCGGGAGTTTTGCCGCAGGTTGTTGCCGTACCAGCGGAACATCAGCTTGCGACTGGCCTTGATGAAGCTTTTTTCCGGCGGGTGTTCAACGGTGTTGATCGCCGCATCAGGCACGTAGAAGGTGTCGTAGCCCAGGCGCATCAGGCTGAACCAGCTCGACTTGTCGTCGCCGGTCAGGAACTTGAAGCGGCCCAGGCGCCAGTGTTGTAGCGAGTCGCTCTCGACGTCGGCGATGAAGTCGGGGTTGGTCACTACCGTGGCGCGGAACACCGACATACGACCGGTCATGGTCAGCACGCGCTTGGACAGGGCCATGGAGCACATGTTGATGTGACGCTGGGCGAAACGCAGCTTGTGCCACTCGGCCATGATGTAGCCGCCGCGCACTTCGCAGAACTCGTTGGTGGTCAGGCCGCCGACGTTGCCGAACAGCTGGAACCAAGGGACGGTCTTGCGCACGACGCCTTCGGCGAGGACGGTGTCGCCATCGATTACGGCGACCACCGCGCGGTCGTCCGGCAGGTGGCGGGAGATGGCGCGGAAGCCGTAGGCCAGGCCGTCGCGTTTACCGGTGCCGGGGATGCGCACGAAGTCCAGCTTGACCCGCTCTGGCGGGTTCATGCGGGCCCAGAGGCTCTTGACCAGCAGCTCGTCGGACATTTCCACGATGGAGCAGACCACGGTGGTAGGCAGCCCACAGTCGATGGCTTCGCGAATCACCGAGCCATACACCTGGGCGGTGGTCAGCGCATCGATCCGGAAGCTGGTGACCATCAGGTACACGTGGGATGGATCGGCGGCCTTGCCCAGCTTGCGAACCTTGCGGCGCAGATGCGGGTAGACGATGTACAGGAAGATCATGCCGCGCACGAAATGCGTTGCGCCCATGGAGTAACGCCAGATGCCCACGGCGCCGATCAGGAAGATGAAGTCCTTGGATTCGGAGTCGAACGTGGACGTGGGCAACGCCAAGGCGATGCCCATCAATAAACTCAAGTAAAACAGCCAACCGGCGGCCTGAAGCAGGCCGTGCTTTAGCCTGTGCATAATCTGCATCCGTCTCTATCTCGGGCGGGCCTCGTGGGCGGCCCGATGGGTTAAGGCAGGCGAAAGGCCGGCCGGGATGTGCCCCGGCCGGCAAACAGACTTACCAGCAGATGCCTTCGGTCCGGCCACTCGGCGTGGTGGCCTTGGACATGAAGCCGACCAGGTCGATGACCTGCTTGCCTTCCGGTACGTTCTCGGTCAGCGCGCGGAACTTCTCGTCACGGTTGCCCAGGATGATGATGTCGGAGCTGTCGATGACCGAGTCGAAGTCGGAGTTGAGCAAGGACGAGACGTGAGGGATCTTCGACTCGATGTAGTCCTTGTTCGCGCCGTGGACGCGGGCGTATTCGACGTTGCTGTCGTAGATGCGCAGGTCGTAGCCCTTGCCGATCAGCATTTCCGCCAGCTCGACCAGCGGGCTTTCGCGCAGGTCGTCGGTGCCGGCCTTGAAGCTCAGGCCCAGCAGGGCGACTTTGCGTTTCTCGTGGCTGGAAACGATGTCGAAGGCGTTCTGCACCTGGGACTCGTTACTGCGCATCAGCGAGTTGAGCAATGGCGCTTCCACGTCCAGGGAGCTGGCGCGGTAGGTCAGGGCGCGAACGTCCTTGGGCAGGCAGGAGCCGCCGAAGGCGAAGCCTGGGCGCATGTAGTACTGGGACAGGTTCAGGGTCTTGTCCTGGCAGACCACATCCATCACTTCACGGCCATCGACGCCGACTGCCTTGGCGATGTTGCCGATCTCGTTGGCGAAGGTCACCTTGGTGGCGTGCCAGACGTTGCAGGTGTACTTGATCATCTCGGCGACGGCGATGTCCTTGCGGATGATCGGCGCATCGAGTTCTTCGTACAGCGATTGCAGGACGTCGCCAGAAGCTTTGTCGAACTCACCGATCACGGTCATCGGTGGCAGGTCGTAGTCCTTGATCGCGGTGCTTTCGCGCAGGAATTCAGGGTTGACCGCGACGCCGAAGTCGACGCCGGCTTTCTTGCCGGAGCAGTCTTCCAGGATCGGGATGACAACGTTTGCGACGGTGCCCGGCAATACGGTGCTGCGGACCACGACAGTGTGGCGGGTGGTCTTGTCACGCAGTACGAAACCGATCTCGCGGCACACGGCCTCAATGTAGTTCAGTTCCAGGTCGCCGTTCTTTTTGCTCGGAGTACCGACGCAAATCATCGACAGGTCAGTATCGCGAATCGCTTCGGCGAAGTTGGTAGTACCGCGCAGTCGACCTGTTTCAATACCTTGGGCCAACAGCTCGCCAAGACCAGGTTCAACAATCGGCGATTTGCCCGCGTTGATCATGTCGATCTTGTCTTTGGCGACATCTACGCCAACTACGTCATGGCCCCGTGCAGACAGGCAACCGGCACATACTGCACCGACGTAACCCAAACCAAATATGCTAATGCGCATCGCATTTACCTCTGTTTTTCACGCCAATAAATGGCCGGAGTTAATAGTGTTCAGCGGTCATCGTGCACTCGGAAGTGTGGAGTGCAGGCGCCACAATGCCGTTGTGCAGGCATACTAAGTTCCGAGTGTCTAAATAATTGCACTCAAGTTGTGCGCAAAGCGGCCTTGTTGTTATGACCTGCCCTGTTATGCAGCCAGTCCTCGTTGTCGGGAACACTCGTGCAAAGGTGTTTCACTTCTGATCTCTGGCGAAAAGCCCACAAAATCAAAAACTTCCGTGCTCGGGTGAGCACAATGTAGGGGCGCAGCCTTGGCCTTTTTGGGGATAGTAATGTTGCGTTATCTCCCATCCTTTAAGGGTGGATCCAATTAGGCGACCGTTTCGCTAAGTTGCCGTGACAACTTGGTTACTCCGTCCGACGTCGTCTGTAAGTTATCTCCTACACGTTCGGCGATAATCGTTACCGGTGGTATGAGCCGTGCGATTTCACATAGTTCCGATCCGCTCATCGCGATTTTCGAAATTTTTCGAAATATTATCCAAGATGGCACTGCTTTCATTTTGATATCACGCGCCGTTTCGCCCTTTATAAATGGGGAGTTAGCGGGGGTGGATAGTTTTGTGCCACTACGGTAGAAAAAAATGTGTGCCACTACGCAAAAAACTGACGAGTGTCGAGTGAAACAAAAGTTAGCCTGCGGGGTGGACGATTTGTTGGCGTCATGAAGCTGACGAAGTGGGAGGGGAAGCAAGATGACAAGTACGGGGTTGATCGAGGCCCCCGATCAGGGGGCCTTATAAAGTTATGCTTTATTCCGGAGCATGGTCGCGCAGGAAAACCAGTTTGTCGGGGCTCGATTGTTGGGCGTTGAAGCGATAGCCCTGTACATCGAATTGCTTGAGGGCGGCAGGGTCGTTGATGCGTTCCTGGATCACGAAGCGACTCATCAGGCCGCGGGCTTTCTTGGCGTAGAAACTGATGATCTTGTACTGGCCGTTTTTCAGATCCTTGAACTCGGTGTCGATGACGCGCGCTTTCAGGGCGCAGCGCTTGACCGCCGAGAAGTACTCGTTGGACGCCAGGTTCAACAGGACGTCATCACCTTGTTCGGCCAGGGCTTCGTTCAGCCACTCGCTGATACGCGTGCCCCAGAACGCATAAAGGTCCTTGCCCCGGGCGTTGGCCAGCTTCGTGCCCATCTCCAGCCGGTAGGGCTGCATCAGGTCCAGCGGGCGCAGCAGGCCATACAGGCCGGAGAGCATGCGCAGGTGCTGCTGGGCGTAGTCGAAGTCGGCCTCGCCGAAACTCTGGGCGTCGAGGCCGGTGTACACGTCGCCCTTGAAGGCCAGCAATGCCTGCTTGGCGTTGGCCGGGGTGAAGGCCGGCGTCCAGCTGCCGAACCGTGCGGCGTTGAGGCCACCGATCTTGTCGGAGACGTGCATCAGTTCGCTGATCTGTGCCGGCGAGAGCTCGCGCAGTTGCTCGATCAGTTCCTGGGAGTGGTCCAGGTACTGCGGCTGGGTGAAACGCTCGGTGGCCGGTGGCCTTTCATAGTCGAGGGTCTTGGCGGGGGAAATCACCATCAGCATCTAGTCGTCTCCTTCAAAGGTGCGGCGATTCTAGGGGGTTGTCCGGGTGGACTCCAGCTATAGGGGCAATAGGGGATGGGTGGTGTGATGCGAGTTGTGGTCTGGAACCCGCATGTTCTTGTGGCGAGGGAGCTTGCTCGCGCTCGGGCGCGAAGCGGTTGCCGGCATTCCTGGGGCTGCTTCACAGCCCTGCGCGAGCAAGCTCCCTCGCCACAAAAGCGGGTATGTCCAGATAAGTGGTTGGAGCCGACAAGTCGTCGCCCCAGGATCAGCTATGATGCGGCGCGGGTTTCGTTATGGAGACATCCCTTTTGCGTATCGCCTTTGTGTTATCGGCCTGGCTGTTGAGTTGCAGCGTCATCGCCGCGCCCAACGACATTGCGACCCTCGACCGCAGCACCTGGCCGGAACAGCTCACCAGCCCGACCTTGTTCGACGTGGCCTCGCGGGCCGAGATCCTGATGTTCGCCCGGGTGCTGCTGGACGTCGACGCCATGGATGAAATCGCCCTCAAGCAATACCTGGGGCTGCGTACGGTCAACATGGCCGCGGTGGACGCGCTTCGTACCCGGTTGTGGCAGCGGCTGCTGGACAACTACAACTTTGCCCAACGCAGTTGCGACCAGGATGCCTCCTTCTGTTATCTGGTCGAGAACATGGCGACGCTGCGCGAAGAGGCGCGCAGGTTCCACCTCGATGAGAGTTCGTTCTATTACAAATGGGCCGGGCCGAGCCAGGTCTTCCACACCCAGTACCGCGACGAGCTGCTGCGAAAAGCCGCGCTTTTCCCGCAAACCAGCAGCGAAATTGCGCGGTTCGGTGATTACGAGCGCAACGGCGAAGCCATGCATGACCGGCTCTTCCTGCTGACCTTCGACAGCGGCGCCAACGTGACGCCGGACAATACCCCATGGGTGACGGATTACCTGCGCAAGTCGAACATGAACGGCACCTTCTTCGTGTTGGGCAAGGATATCGAGGCGCGGCTGGCGGAGCACGCCGTCAACGGCCTACAGAGCTTGTATTCCGGGCAGTGCGTGGGGGTTCAGGGCTGGGAGTTCCGTTCCCATAGCTATTGGCAGGACTGGCAGGATTCGGTGCGGCGCAGCGTCGACCTGGTCAAGAGCAAGTTGCCGGAGAACTACGTGCCGCTGTTCCGTCCGCCCCAGGGCCAGCGCCGTGGCGACGCCGAAGGGTTCTTCCGGCAACAGGGCCTGCAAGTGGCGCTGTGGGACATCGATCCCCAGGACAGCACCTTGCGGCTCAAACCCGAGCAAAGCGCCCAGCGTGCGCTGACGCTGATGCTGTTATGGCGCCATGGGGTGATCAACTTCAATGCCAAGCAGGAGGGGGTGAAGACGGCGCTGCCGTGGCTGGTGACGCAGACGGCGCAAAGCGGGATCGGTTGGGAAGACTGTCAGGAAGCGTTTCGCTGAAACCTGGAAAAGGCCCGGAAACATTGGGCGGGGCGCAAATTGCGGCGGACATTCAGGGCAACCGGACTTCCGACTTTAACGGTGCCGGGGCGGTACGCCAAGGGTTATTCGTCACTCTGAAAAATAAACTTCAAAAAAGCGTCAAAGTGCTTTTTCCTGTCATGGTTTTTGGAGTATCAAGAAGTCAGACCGCCGAAACCTGCAACACAGGTGGCGTCTTCCAAGACCCAGATTGTGTGCAGTTCACCTGAACCCTCGCGGGTGAATTCGGTGGCTACCTCGAGGCGCAGCACTGTCACGGTATTGCGTCGAATGGCCCCCACAAAGGTGACCGAGTATGGATGACCACGGACGTAGCCCTTCCTCCAACCAGCCAATCCTGTATGTACTCGATACCAACGTATTGATTCACGATCCAAACGCGCTCCTGAACTTCGAAGAACACCACGTCGCCATCCCGATGACCGTGCTGGAGGAGCTGGACAAGCTCAAGAGCGGGCATCACAGCGTGGCCGCCGAATGCCGCCAGGCGATCCGCCTGATCGACAAGACCCTGGGCGATGCCTCCCCCGAGGACGTCGAGCTCGGCGTGCCGATCCAGCGTGGCAAGAGCGGTCCCAAGGGCCTGCTCTCGATCCTGATGAGCAAGCGCACCGAACCGAACCTGGTGCTGCCTGAACACCTGAACGACAACATCATCATCAACCAGTTGATCGACCTGCACGCGCGCAACAAGGACCAGGCCGTGGTGTTGGTCACCAAAGACATCAACATGCGCCTCAAGGCCCGCGCCTGCGGGATCGCGGCGGAGGACTACAGCACCGACCAACTGGTCGACGACGTCTCGTTGTTGCCCAATGGCTACCACACCATGACCGGCTCCTTCTGGGACCGGGTGAGCAAGGTCGAGACCCGCCAGGATCACGGTCGCACCTGGCACCAGGTGCAACTGATCGACAACCTGCCGGCGGTGCACATCAACGAATTCATCATCGACGAACAAGGATTTGTCGGCTGGATCAAGGAAATCCAGGACGACAAGCTGCTGATCCTCGACCTGCACCAGGAGCCCCTGTTGCACCAGGAGGCCTGGGGCCTCAAGCCTCGCGACATCTACCAGAGCCTGGCGCTGTTCGCCTTGCTCGACCCGGACATTCACCTGGTCAACCTGTCCGGCGCCGCCGGTTCGGGCAAGACCATCCTGGCCCTGGCCGCCGCCATCGAGCAGACCATGGTCAGCAAGCGTTACCGGCGCATCATCGCCACCCGCAGCGTGCAGGGCCTGGACCAGGAAATCGGCTTCTTGCCCGGCACCGAGGCGGAAAAAATGGAGCCTTGGCTGGGGGCCATCACCGACAACCTCGAAGCCTTGCACATGGATGACGAAAGCACCCATGGCAGCGTCGACTACATCCTCAGCAAAGTGCCGTTGCAGTTCAAATCCCTCAACTACATCCGGGGCCGCAGCTTCCAGCAAAGCCTGATCCTGATCGACGAATGCCAGAACCTCACCCCGCACCAGATGAAAACCATCATCACCCGTGCCGGTGCCGGTTCCAAAGTGGTGTGCCTGGGTAACCTGGCGCAGATCGACACCCCTTACCTGTCCGCCACCAGCTCGGGGCTGACGTACCTGACCGAACGCTTCAAGGACTTCCCCAACGGCGTCCACATCACCCTGCAAGGCGTACCGCGCTCGATCCTGGCCGAATACGCCGAATCCCACCTGTAACCCAACCAGACCGGACGGCCTCCAGGCCGCCCGGTTTTTTACGGCTGTACAAAAACCTGTGTGAGCGGGATTGCCCGCGAAAGCGCGGTGTCAGACGCCTATTGAGCAACTGACCCACAGCATTCGCGAGCCAGCCCGCTCCCAAAAAGGGGATGTGCGGTGTCTGGGGCATTACAGCGCACCCCAGGTGCGACAATCAGGCGTGCCTGAATCTGACCCACGGGTTTACAATCGACACTCCCGATCAGGAGTAACCCTGTGCTGACTCATCTCGATTCCCAAGGTCGCGCCAACATGGTCGACGTCACCGACAAAGCCGTGACGTTCCGTGAGGCCACCGCCGAAGCCTTTGTGCGCATGCTGCCCGAGACACTGCAGATGATCGTCAGTGGCGGTCATCCCAAGGGCGACGTGTTTGCCGTGGCGCGCATTGCCGGTATCCAGGCGGCGAAAAAGACCAGCGACCTGATCCCGCTCTGCCATCCCCTGATGCTGACCAGCGTCAAGGTCGAGCTCAGTGCCGAAGGGCACGAGCGGGTGCGCATCGTCGCCCGGTGCAAGTTGTCGGGCCAGACCGGGGTGGAGATGGAAGCCCTCACCGCCGCCAGCGTGGCGGCACTGACCATTTATGACATGTGTAAGGCCGTTGACCGCGGCATGACCATCGAAGGCGTGCGCGTGCTGGAGAAACTCGGCGGCAAGAGCGGTCATTTCCAGGCGGACGCCTCATGAAAATCAACGTGAAATTCTTTGCCCGTTATCGGGAAGCGCTGGGCGTGGAAGCGGTTACCGTCGACGGTGAGTTCGCCACGGTCGAGGATGTGCGCGCGTTGCTCGCCCGCCGTGACGGTGCCGACGTGCTGCGCGAACAGAACCTGATGTGCGCGCGCAACGAAGACCTGTGCCAGCTCGACGAACCCCTGGCGGACGGTGACGAAGTGGCCTTTTTCCCCACCGTGACCGGAGGCTGAACCATGGCGATTCGGGTACAGGCCGAGCCGTTCGACCCGGGGGCCGAGGTCAATGCGATGCACGCGGCCAACGTCGGCGTGGGCGCGGTGGTCAGTTTTGTCGGCTACGTGCGCGATTTCAACGACGGCCTCGATGTGTCCGGGATGTTCCTGGAGCACTACCCGGGCATGACCGAGAAGGCCCTGGGCAAGATCGCCACCGAGGCCGAGCAACGCTGGCCGCTGCTCAAGCTGGAGGTGCTGCACCGCATCGGCGCGCTGGAGCCGGGCGAACCGATCGTGTTCGTCGCGGCCGCCAGCGCCCATCGCCAGGCGGCGTTCGACGCCTGCGCCTTTGTCATGGACTACCTCAAGACCCGCGCGCCATTCTGGAAAAAGGAAAACACCGCCGACGGCCCGCGCTGGGTCGAGGGCCGGGACAGCGATCATGCGGCGGCGGATCGCTGGAAGTCGTGAGCAGGCCCGTTTCCTTGCAGTGACTTTCAAGCGCGTGGCGAGCAGGCGTCCTCAGCTTTGCCCCTGTCCAATTGCGAAGACCTGAAGCCAAAAAAAACGCAGCCTTGGTGGGCTGCGTTTTTTTGTTGCGGCAGGCTCAGGAGCGCTTGCGCTCGACCGGACGCAGCAGATGCGTCGGCGGCATTTCGCAACTGATCTTGCGGCCCAGCAGCGCCTCGATGGACGGCAACTGGTAGGAGTCGTCTTCCCCGGCGAAGCTGATGGACACGCCTTCGGCGCCCGCGCGGCCGGTGCGGCCGATCCGGTGCACGTAGTCGTCCGGTACTTCCGGCAGGGTGAAGTTGATCACGTGGCTGATGCCGTCGATGTGGATGCCGCGACCTGCGACATCGGTGGCCACCAGGACGCGGATCTTGCCTTCGCGAAAGCCTTCCAGCGTCTTGATGCGCTTGTGTTGCGGCACGTCACCTGACAACTGCGCGGCGTTGACGCCATCGCGCACCAGGCGTTCCTCGATGCGGCGCACTTCGTCCTTGCGATTGGCGAAGACCATCACCCGTTCCCAGCCGTTGTCGTTGACCAGGTTGTAGAGCAGCTTGTACTTGTCGGCACCGGCCACCGCATAGATGTGTTGCTCGACGTTTTCGCTGGCCACGTTCTCGGCTTCGATCTCGACGATGGCCGGGTCGGTGGTCCACTGCTTGGCCAGGTTCATCACGTCATCGGTGAAGGTGGCGGAAAACAGCAGGGTCTGGCGCTCGCTTTTCGGCGGTGTCTGGCGAATGATCTGGCGGACCTGGGGGATGAAGCCCATGTCGAGCATGCGGTCGGCTTCGTCCAGGACCATCACTTCGACCATGTCCAGGTGCACGTCGCCGCGCTGATTGAAGTCCAGCAGGCGGCCCGGGGTGGCCACCAGGATGTCGCAGTGGCGGGCTTCGAGGTGCTTGAGCTGCTTGTCGAAGTCCATGCCACCGACGAACGTCATGACGTTCAGGCCGGTGTACTTGGTCAGGTCGGCGGCGTCCTTGGCGATCTGTACCACCAGCTCGCGGGTCGGGGCGATGATCAGCGCCCGCGGTTCACCCATGTAGCGTTCCTTGGGCGGCGGGGTCTGGAGCAGTTGGGTGATGATGGAGATCAGGAACGCGGCGGTCTTGCCGGTGCCGGTCTGGGCGCGACCGATGGCGTCCTTGCCGGCGAGGGTGTAGCCCAGCACCTGCGCCTGGATGGGCGTGCAATACGGGAACCCCAGGTCCTGGATGGCATGCATCAGTTCAGGGGCCAGCTTGAAGTCATGGAAGCGGGTCTTGCCTTCCTGGGGGGCGACGACGAAATCTTCCAGCTTCCAGGCGACGGCCGGCGGTTTTGGCGCCCGTTCGCGGCGTGGCCGGGGGATTCGTTGCGTGGCTTCTCCGGCGCCGGGGCGACGGGTTTGGCGGCGGATGGCGCCGCCGGCTGTTTTTTCTCCTGCGCCACAGGGGCGGTCCGGCGCGGCTGCTGCGCATCGGGACGGCTCGGGGCGGGGACAGGCGCGCTGGCGGCAGGCGCGAGCTGTTCGGCCTCGCTTTTACCGAACATCTTCTTGAGTGCTTTGAGCACGGTCATCTCATCGATTGGTTAAGGAATGTACGCCGGCCAGTGTAATGCAAGAAACGGGCGCGGCGTAGTGGGTTCGTCAACGGCCTGGCGTGACGATTTGCCTCTTAGCGCAAGCGCTCGGCCAGCCAATGGCCAATGTCACGAATCTCTTCGGGTAACACTTCGTGGCCCATTGGGTATTCCTGCCATGTCACGGTGACACCATGCTGCTTCAAATACTCCTTGGCGGTGCGCCCCATCGGGTTGAGCACCACTTCGTCGTACTGCCCGTGCAGCGCCAGCACGGGAATGCGTTGCTGGCTGGCCGACAATTGCAGTTCGTCGCCGAACGTCGGGGCATATGTGGAGAGGGCGATCACGCCGCCCAACGGGCCCTGCCATTTCACGAACGCCGTGTGGTAGACCACCGCGCCGCCCTGGGAGAACCCCGCCAGGAAAATCCGCGAGGCGTCTATTCCGCCGGCTCGCTGGGTTTCGACGTGGTCGATGACCCGTTGTGCCGAGACTTCCAGTTGCTGTTCGTCGATGGCCCGCGCCGGGCTCAGCGCGCGGATGTCGTACCAACTGGGCATCGCGTAGCCCCCGTTGATCGTTACTGGCTGGGTCGGCGCCTGGGGTAGAACGAAACGCGTGGTGAGCAGGCTTTGTTGCAGCATTTCGGCCACTGGCAGGAAATCAAAGCGATCGGCGCCCAGGCCGTGGAGCCAGATAACGCACGCGTCTGCGGTGCCGCTGGGCTCGAGAATCAAGGGGTCGGTCATGGCGGTGCTCCAAATCTGTGCGGGTGCGCCCTATCAGTGCATTGTTACGGTGCGCGTCCGGTGTCTCAGTTAATTAGATGTCGCAAACTTACAACTTTTTGTCTTGACGTGTTTTACAAGGACCAAGCGCAGCGGTCTGGTACGGGCTTTGCTATGAGGATGCCTGAGTGATGATTCTTACGCTGCGCGGTAACACTATCAGCTTGACGCGACGCATGGGATATCAGAAATCCGGTGATGGATGTTCGCCAATAGCCGCTACGGGCTTCGCGAACGTGAAGGGCTACAGCCCGTTCGGCCGATTGGTGAGAAGTGGCATGACCACTGCTGGTGGACGTTCTCATTAATAGACTCATAGCGAAGGTCCAGACGTCGGTTGACCCTAAAAAAAGCCAACAAGGGTCGGCAATGCCTCAAAAGGGTGCGACAGGACTCAAGCTCCGACACAACAAGAGCAAAACTGGAGGTTTGAATGAAGTTACTGAAATCCACCCTGGCTGTCGTGACTGCAGCAGCTGTGCTCGGTGTCAGCGGTTTCGCGCAGGCGGGTGCGACCCTGGACGCGGTACAGAAGAAGGGTTTCGTGCAATGCGGTGTGAGTGATGGCCTGCCGGGTTTCTCGGTGCCTGATTCGACCGGCAAGATCGTCGGTATCGACGCCGACTTCTGCCGTGCCGTGGCCGCTGCCGTATTCGGCGATGCAAGCAAGGTCAAGTTCAGCCAGTTGAACGCCAAGGAGCGCTTCACCGCGCTGCAATCGGGCGAAATCGACGTGCTCTCGCGCAACTCCACCATGACCAGCTCCCGTGACGCGGGCATGGGCCTGAAATTCTCAGGCTTCATCACCTACTACGATGGCATCGGCTTCCTGGCCAACAACAAGCTGGGTGTGAAGAGCGCCAAGGAACTGGACGGTGCAACCATCTGCATCCAGGCCGGTACCACCACCGAGCTGAACGTGTCCGACTACTTCCGCGCCAACGGCCTGAAGTACACCCCGATCACCTTCGACACCTCCGACGAAAGCGCCAAGTCGCTGGAATCCGGTCGTTGCGACGTGCTGACTTCCGACAAATCCCAGCTGTTCGCCCAGCGCAGCAAGCTGGCCTCGCCGAAGGACTACGTCGTTCTGCCGGAAACCATTTCCAAGGAACCCCTGGGCCCGGTCGTACGTAACGGCGACGACGAGTGGCTGGCCATCGTGCGTTGGACAGGCTATGCACTGCTCAACGCTGAAGAAGCCGGCGTGACCTCGAAGAACGTCGAGGCCGAAGCCAAGTCCACCAAGAACCCGGACGTCGCTCGTATGCTGGGCGCTGACGGTGAGTACGGTAAGGACCTGAAATTGCCGAAGGACTGGGTCGTCCAGATCGTCAAGCAAGTTGGCAACTACGGTGAAATGTTCGAGCGCAACCTGGGCAAGAGCACTCCGCTTGAAATCGACCGCGGCCTGAACGCGCTGTGGAACGCTGGCGGCATTCAATACGCACCACCAGTGCGCTGATGGTTCTATCACCCGGTGGGCCAACCACCGGGTGATGTTCTGTTCCATTCTTTGCGGGGCACTTCATGCAAAATTCAATCGGCGCACCAAAGCAGAGGCTCAGCCTCAGCGATCCAAAAGTGCGTGCGTGGGTATTTCAGATCGTCACGGTCGTGGCGGTCATCGCGCTGGGCTGGTACCTGTTCGATAACACGCAGACCAACTTGGCACACCGGGGCATCACCTCCGGTTTCGGCTTCCTGGAACGCAGTGCCGGCTTCGGCATTGCCCAACACCTGATCGACTACACCGAAGCGGACAGCTATGCCCGCGTCTTCGTGATCGGTTTGCTCAACACGCTGCTGGTGACTTTCATCGGCGTGATCCTGGCGACCATCCTCGGCTTCATCATCGGTGTCGCACGCTTGTCGCAGAACTGGATCATCTCCAAGCTGGCGACCGTCTACGTGGAGGTTTTCCGCAACATTCCGCCGCTGCTGCAAATCCTGTTCTGGTACTTCGCGGTATTCCTGAGCATGCCGGGGCCGCGGGCTGCCCATAACTTCGGCGACACTTTCTTTGTCAGCAGCCGGGGCTTGAACATGCCGGCCGCGTTGGTGGCGGACGGATTCTGGCCGTTCGTGGTCAGCGTGGTGCTGGCGATCGTCGCTATCGTGCTGATGGCCCGCTGGGCCAACAAGCGTTTCGACGCGACCGGCGAGCCGTTCCACAAGTTCTGGGCCGGCCTGGCGCTGTTCCTGGTAATCCCGGCCTTGAGCGCGCTGCTGTTCGGTGCGCCGGTGCATTGGGAAATGCCGCAGCTCAAGGGCTTCAACTTCGTCGGCGGCTGGGTGCTGATCCCGGAACTGCTGGCCTTGACCCTGGCCTTGACGGTGTACACCGCGGCGTTCATCGCCGAGATCGTGCGCTCGGGCATCAAGTCGGTCAGCCACGGCCAGACCGAAGCGGCGCGCTCGCTGGGCCTGCGCAACGGGCCGACCCTGCGCAAGGTGATCATCCCGCAAGCCTTGCGCGTGATCATTCCGCCGCTGACCAGCCAATACCTGAACCTGGCGAAGAACTCCTCCCTGGCGGCCGGTATCGGTTACCCGGAAATGGTGTCGCTGTTCGCCGGCACGGTGTTGAACCAGACCGGCCAGGCCATCGAGGTGATTGCGATCACCATGAGTGTGTACCTGGCGATCAGTATCAGCATTTCCCTGCTGATGAACTGGTACAACAAGCGCATTGCGCTGATCGAGCGGTGAGGAAACGCGCATGACATCCCATACTTTCAAGCCTGACATGCCGCCACCGAGCAACAGCATCGGTGTGGTGGCATGGGTGCGCGCCAACATGTTCTCCAGCTGGATCAATACGCTGCTGACCCTGTTCGCGTTCTACCTGATCTACCTGATTATCCCACCGCTGCTGCACTGGGCCATCCTGGATGCGAACTGGGTGGGTACTACCCGCGCCGACTGCACCAAGGAAGGCGCCTGCTGGGTGTTCATCCAGCAGCGTTTCGGCCAGTTCATGTATGGCTACTACCCGACGGAACTGCGCTGGCGCGTAGACCTGACGGTGTGGCTGGCAGTGATCGGCGCGGCGCCGTTGTTCATCTCGCGCTTCCCGCGCAAGGCGATCTATGGCCTGAGCTTCCTGGTGGTGTACCCGATCGTTGCCTGGTGCCTGCTGCACGGTGGCGTGTTCGGCCTGGACGCGGTGGCGACCAGCCAATGGGGCGGCCTGATGCTGACCCTGGTGATCGCCACGGTCGGCATCGCCGGCGCACTGCCGCTGGGTATCGTCCTGGCCCTGGGCCGGCGTTCGAACATGCCGGCGATCCGCGTGGTCTGCGTCACCTTCATCGAGTTCTGGCGTGGTGTGCCGTTGATCACGGTGCTGTTCATGTCGTCGGTGATGCTGCCGCTGTTCCTGCCCGAGGGCATGAACTTCGACAAGCTGCTGCGGGCGCTCATCGGGGTGATCCTGTTCCAGTCGGCCTACGTGGCCGAAGTGGTGCGCGGCGGCCTGCAGGCCATTCCCAAGGGGCAGTACGAAGCGGCCGCGGCGATGGGCCTCGGTTACTGGCGCAGCATGGGCCTGGTGATCCTGCCGCAGGCCCTCAAGCTGGTGATCCCGGGCATCGTCAACACCTTCATCGCATTGTTCAAGGACACGAGCCTGGTGATCATCATCGGCCTGTTCGACCTGCTCAACAGTGTGAAACAAGCCGCCGCCGACCCGAAATGGCTGGGCATGGCCACTGAAGGCTACGTGTTCGCCGCCCTGGTGTTCTGGATTTTCTGTTTTGGTATGTCGCGCTATTCCATGCATCTGGAACGCAAGCTCGACACAGGCCACAAGCGTTAGGAGTTGACTCATGAGTGAAGCAATCAAAAAGCCTGTGAGCCCTGAAGGCATTATTCAGATGCAGGGCGTCAACAAGTGGTACGGCCAGTTCCACGTGTTGAAAGACATCAACCTGAACGTCAAGCAGGGCGAGCGTATCGTGCTGTGCGGCCCGTCGGGCTCCGGCAAGTCCACCACCATCCGCTGCCTCAACCGCCTGGAAGAGCACCAGCAGGGCCGCATCGTGGTCGATGGCGTGGAACTGACCAACGACCTCAAGCAGATCGAAGCGATCCGCCGTGAGGTCGGCATGGTGTTCCAGCACTTCAACCTGTTCCCGCACCTGACCATCCTGCAGAACTGCACCCTGGCGCCGATGTGGGTACGCAAGATGCCCAAGCGCAAGGCCGAGGAAATCGCCATGCATTACCTGGAGCGCGTACGCATTCCAGAGCAGGCGCACAAGTACCCGGGCCAGCTCTCCGGCGGCCAGCAACAGCGTGTGGCCATCGCCCGTGCCCTGTGCATGAAGCCCAAGATCATGCTGTTCGACGAGCCTACCTCGGCCCTCGACCCGGAAATGGTGAAGGAAGTACTCGACACCATGATCGGCCTGGCCGAAGACGGCATGACCATGTTGTGCGTGACCCACGAAATGGGCTTCGCCCGCACCGTGGCCAACCGCGTGATCTTCATGGACAAGGGTGAGATCGTCGAGCAGGCCGCGCCGAACGACTTCTTCGACAACCCGCAGAACGACCGCACCAAGCTGTTCCTGAGCCAGATCCTGCATTGATCGGTCCCAGGCGCTGAAATGAACCCGGACACTGCTCCGGGTTTGTTTTTTGTACCGCGTGCGGGTCGCGGTCGAGCAAGCGCATACTTAATTTCCCTCCCCATCGCCATAGGCGGTTGCCGTACTACATAAAGCTGACTAACATGTCAGAAAATTCAGTTTGTGATTTCACCGCCGCCATACGGCGCCCAGCGGGTTGTACCGCTATTTTTGTAGCGTGATCGGTGCGCAATCGCGCCGGCGCCCCCACATCGTTCCTCGTCATCAATCTGTGTTCGACTTGATCCGCAATGGGCCAAGTCCCTGCCGGCAATTGATCCATGAACCCTGAAACCGAGCTTTCCATGTCCCGTCATCCGCTTGACCACCGCCCCTCGACGACGCCCCGGCACGCCGCTGAACTCGAAGAAATGCTGATCGACGCCGAAGCCGACGACGAGCAGACCCAACGGAGCCATCCGTTGGTGCGCCGCCCTTGGCTGTTGCTGCTCGGCCTGATCCTGGTGGCGCTGAACCTGCGTCCGGCGCTGTCGAGCATGGCGCCGCTGCTCAGCGAGGTGTCCGCAAGCCTTGGCCTGTCGGCGGCCCAGGCCGGTCTGCTGACGACGCTGCCGGTGTTGTGCCTGGGCCTGTTCGCGCCGCTGGCGCCGGTGCTGGCGCGACGGTTCGGGGCGGAGCGCGTGGTATTGGGGATCCTGCTGACGCTGGCCGGGGGAATTGTCTTGCGCAGTTCGTTCGGTCAGGTCGGATTGTTCGTCGGCAGCCTCTTGGCGGGTGCCAGCATCGGTGTGATCGGCGTGCTGCTGCCGGGTATCGTCAAGCGTGACTTCGCCAGGCAGGCCGGCACCATGACCGGCGTCTACACCATGGCGCTGTGCCTGGGAGCGGCGATGGCCGCCGGGGCCACCGTGCCCTTGAGTGAACACCTGGACCACCGCTGGGCCCTGGGCCTTGGCTTCTGGGCAGTGCCAGCCCTGCTGGCCGCGGTCTTCTGGCTGCCGCAAGTGGGTCAGAAGCACGGTGCCCACCAGGTGGCGTATCGGGTCCGCGGTCTGTTGCGCGATCCGCTGGCCTGGCAGGTGACGTTGTACATGGGCCTGCAATCGTCCCTGGCCTACATCGTGTTCGGCTGGTTGCCGTCGATCCTCATCGGGCGCGGTCTGAGCCCGACCCAGGCCGGCCTGGTGCTGTCCGGCTCGGTCATCGTCCAGTTGGTCAGCTCCCTGGCCGCTCCGTGGCTGGCCACGCGCGGCCAGGACCAGCGGCTGGCCATCGTGATCGTCATGGCCATGACCCTCGGCGGGCTGTTCGGCTGCCTTTATGCGCCCATTGAAGGCTTGTGGGGCTGGGCTATCCTGCTGGGGCTGGGGCAGGGCGCGACGTTCAGCCTGGCACTGACGCTGATCGTCCTGCGTTCGCGGGACGCCCACGTGGCGGCGAACCTTTCCAGCATGGCCCAAGGCTTCGGTTACACGCTGGCATCGCTGGGGCCGTTCGCGGTGGGCGTGGTCCATGACCTGACCGGCGGCTGGAACGCCCTGGGCTGGATCTTCGGCCTGGTGGGCCTGGGCGCGATGATCGCCGGTATCGGCGCAGGCCGGGCGCGGTACGTCGGCGTCAGCAGCGAACGGGTCACCGGGCTTCGTTGATGTCATTTTCATGGCGAATGACGATAGTCTTCGTCGCCGAGGCAGATTATCGTGCACCTCTATTCAAACGAATGCCGGAGTCTGTCCATGAGTGATGCCCACAACGCCCTGATCACCCGTTTTTATCAGGCCTTCCAGCGACTGGACGCCGAAGCCATGAGCGCCTGCTACACCGACGACGTGGTGTTCAGTGACCCGGCGTTCGGTGAGCTGCGTGGTCGTGACGCGGGCGACATGTGGCGCATGCTCACCACGCGGGCCAAGGACTTTTCCCTGACCTTCGACAGCGTGCGCAGCGATGACCGCACCGGCGGCGCCCACTGGGTGGCCACCTACCTGTTCAGCCAGACCGGCAACATCGTGATCAACGACATCCAGGCGCGTTTCGTTTTCCGCGATGGCAAGATCTGCGAGCATCACGACAGTTTCGACCTGTGGCGTTGGTCCCGCCAGGCGCTGGGCGCCAAGGGCCTGTTGCTGGGCTGGACGCCACTGGTGCGCAATGCGGTCCGGGCCCAGGCCCTCAAAGGGTTGCGAGCCTTCCAGGCCAGTCGCTGATAAGATCGCGGTTTGTTTTTGCGCACCTGTTGAACATCCCTTGACGACCGCCAACGAACTTTCCGAGTTGCCTGCACAAGGCCCCACCGAACCGGGCAAGCCCTGGTTCGTCTACCTGGTGCGGGCGGCCAATGGTGCGTTGTACTGCGGCATCAGCGATGACCCGGTACGGCGTTTCGCCAAGCATCAAAGCGGTAAGGGCGCGCGCTTCTTCCTGTCCAGCCCGGCCGTGGCGCTGGTGTACACCGAAGCCTGCCGCGACAAGGGCGAGGCCCTGCGCCAGGAGCGGCTGATCAAGAAGCTCAGGAAAAGCGCCAAGGAATGCCTGGTCGCCAGCATCAACCGCGCTGATACACCTTCATCAGGCCAGTAGGCTGCTTCTGCGTGGCGCGCTAAGCTGCAAGCCCTCATTCCTGCAGTGGCCAATTCCATGTCAGAGCTGATCCTTCATCATTACCCGACGTCTCCTTTCGCGGAGAAAGCCCGGCTGTTGCTGGGGTTCAAGGGCTTGTCCTGGCGCTCGGTGCACATCCCGCCGATGATGCCCAAGCCTGACCTCACGGCATTGACAGGGGGCTACCGCAAGACGCCTGTGTTGCAGGTCGGCGCCGATGTCTATTGCGACACGTCCCTGATCGCTCGCCGGCTGGAGCAGGAAAAGGCTTCGCCGGCGTTGTTCCCCGAGGGCCGCGAAATGATCGCGGCATCTTTCGCCGCGTGGGCCGACTCGGTGGTGTTCCAGCATGCGGTGAGCCTGGTGTTCCAGCCCGAGTCGATTGCCATGCGCTTCGCCAAGTTGTCGCCCGAGGCGATCAAGGCGTTCATCGCCGATCGTGCCGGACTGTTCAGTGGCGGCAGTGCCACGCGTCTGGCGGCCGAGCAGGCCAAGCATCAGTGGCCAACGATCATGGCGCGCCTCGAGCAGCAGTTGCAGCGCGAGGAAGGCGACTTCCTGTTGGGGGAGCCCTCGATCGCCGACTTCGCCATGGCCCATCCGCTGTGGTTCCTCAAGGGCACCCCGGTGACCTCGCCGTTGGTGGACGCATATCCGGCGGTGTCGGCGTGGCTGGCACGGGTGCTGGGCTTCGGCCATGGGGCAGCGAGCGAAATGAGTGCCGAACAGGCCCTCGACGTCGCCCGGAATGCAACGCCGGCAGCCTTGCCGGAGGAGTCGTTCGAGGAGCCGAACGGATTTGCCCTGGGGCAACGGGTGGCGATTGCCGCGACCGACTACGGTGTCGATCCGGTGGCGGGGGAGCTGGTGTTCGCCGGGCGGGAAACGCTGATCCTGCGTCGGGAGGACGAGCGCGCCGGGGTGGTGCATGTGCACTTTCCGCGGCTGGGGTTCAAGCTGTCAGCTCAGTAGCCCGGCGCCCCAGGCAGTTCAGCGCTGGATCATGGGCTGACAGGAATTTCGCACGTGATCCAGTTGTAGTCGGCATAGAAGCTTTCTTGTTTGAAGGTCGCCCTGGCCAGTGTCAGTGCGTCCTGGGTGCTGGATGCGCTCACGAAGAGGTTTTTTACGAAGACGAATCCCGGCATCGAATGGTACTTGCACAAATAGGACGCGGCTGAAGCGGAACTGGCATAGGTCCCGATGAGCAGGAACAACAGGCTCGGGCCGACGATTTGGATCAGCCGACGTTGAACAGGGCTGCGGCGTAGTGGGTTCATTTCCATAGGCTCCATCTGTTGAAGCAATCTGGCAGAGGACGGCCTCGGCGGTGTTTCTGCCGAGGCGCTGTCGTCTATGAAAATGGATTTGCCAGGGAGGGCGATACTGTAGACCTTGACAGTCCTGACCGGTGGTCAGGAGCGGGCTTGATGGGATATCAGGCCGCCCGACTCATCAATTTCGCCGTTTCAGCTGGTCCGTCAGGGACGTCGGCAACCCCTTGATGATCAATGTGCCGGCTTCTTCGTCGTATTCGATCTTGGAGCCCAGCAAGTGCGCTTCGAAGCTGATGGACAGCCCTTCGGCGCGGCCGGTGAATCGGCGGAACTGGTTGAGGGTGCGCTTGTCCGCCGGGATCTCCGGTGACAGGCCGTAGTCCTTGTTGCGGATGTGATCGTAGAAGGCCTTGGGGCGTTCTTCGTCGATCAGCTCGGACAGTTCCTCCAGGCCCATCGGTTCGCCGAGCTTGGCCTGGCTGCTGGCGTAGTCCACCAGGGTTTTGGTCTTTTCCCGGGCATCGTCTTCGGGCAGGTCTTCGCTTTCGACGAAATCACTGAAGGCCTTGAGCAAGGTGCGGGTCTCACCGGGGCCGTCGACGCCTTCCTGGCAGCCGATGAAGTCGCGGAAGTACTCCGAGACTTTCTTGCCGTTCTTGCCCTTGATGAAGGAAATGTACTGCTTGGACTGCTTGTTGTTCTGCCATTCCGACACGTTGATCCGCGCCGCCAGGTGCAGTTGGCCGAGGTCCAGGTGGCGGGAGGGCGTCACGTCCAGCTCCTCGGTCACGGCCACGCCTTCGCTGTGGTGCAGCAACGCGATCGCCAGGTAATCGGTCATGCCCTGCTGGTAATGGGCGAACAACACATGGCCGCCCACCGAGAGGTTGGATTCTTCCATCAGCTTTTGCAGGTGCTCCACCGCCACGCGACTGAAGGCGGTGAAATCCTTGCCGCCGTCCAGGTACTCCTTCAGCCAGCCGCTGAAGGGGTGCGCCCCGGACTCGGCGTGGAAAAAGCCCCAGGCCTTGCCTTGCTTGGCGTTGTAGCTCTCGTTGAGGTCGGCGAGCATGTTCTCGATGGCCGTGGACTCGTTCAGCTCGGAGTCGCGGGCATGGAGCACGGCAGGGGTGCCATCGGGTTTCTTGTCGATCAGGTGGACGATGCAGTGACGGATCGGCATGGATTTCTCGGCTGATGAAAGAGAGGAGGGCGCGCTCCCCGAAAAAGGGCTCAGTGTACCGCAATCACTGGTTTTGGAACCCGGCAAAGGCTCTTTCAGAGCCGTCCGACAGCCCATATGCATTTTTTTACCGTTTTAGCGCAAGAAAGCTGACCAAATGGGTAGCTAGAGGCGGATATTTCACAGGCGTTGTGCTAGTTTTGCCCGGTCTTACGCGAAGTCACTGCGTTAAGCGTGCATTCAGCATTTGTCAGGTCGAACCAAACCCGGTTTTTGGCATCTATTACCCCGATCCGTCGCGGTGATTGCCGAGGGTGCCTGATCAAGATGGATCGGGCTCGATGGCTGACACTGCACTCTGCAATCCATATGAATTTGATAGGGAAGGAACACTACATGGCTCTTACTAAAGACCAACTGATCGCTGATCTGGCTGAAGCCGTAGACGCGCCGAAAACCACCGTGCGTGCACTGCTGGACCAACTGGGCCAAATCGTTGCCGATCAGCTGGAAAACGGCGGCGAACTCACTCTGCCAGGCGTTGGCAAGCTGAAAGTCACCGAGCGTCCTGCCCGTACCGGCCGCAACCCTTCGACTGGCGCTGCCATCGAAATCGCTGCCAAGAAAGTAATCAAGCTGGTTGTGGCCAAAGGCCTGACCGACGCGGTCAACAAGTAAGACCGCTGCAAGTAGAACCGTGCCAAGGAGCGATCCGGGCACGGTTTTTTATTGCCTTGAAAAAGCCAGTC
This sequence comes from Pseudomonas sp. Cab53, assembly GCF_018325965.1. Taxonomy (NCBI): domain Bacteria; kingdom Pseudomonadati; phylum Pseudomonadota; class Gammaproteobacteria; order Pseudomonadales; family Pseudomonadaceae; genus Pseudomonas; species Pseudomonas sp. Cab53. Next base: position 1,185,654 of record NZ_AP021902.1, read on the forward strand.
AGCCTGGCATCGCGACCCTGATGTCTTATTGCTTGCGCAGCCAGCGTGCCTGGCGCCAGGCCTGTTGTTGCGCCTCGTCCTGAAACGTCCAGGCCACGAAGCGGCTCTGTTTCTGCCCTTGGGACATTTCCACCACCTGGCTGTGCCGCGCGCCGGCCTTTTTCAGCGCGGCCTGGATCGCCGGCAGGTTCGACGCCTTCGACACCAGGGTGCTGAACCACAGCACCTGCCCGGCCACCTGGGCGCTTTCGCTGATCAGTTGCGTGACGAAACGCGCTTCCCCTCCTTCGCACCACAACTCGGCCGCCTGGCCGCCGAAGTTCAGCACGGGCAACTTGCGCTTGGGATCCGCCTTGCCCAGTGCCCGCCACTTGCGTTGGCTGCCCCGGGTGGCTTCCTCCAGGGAGGCGTGGAAGGGCGGGTTGCACATCGTCAGGTCAAAGCGCTCGGCGTCATCGAGCAGGCCGAGCAAAATCTGTTTGCGCTGGGTTTGCTGGCGCAGTTGGATGACTTTGTTCAACCCGTTGGCTTGCACGATGGCCTTGGCCGAGGCGATGGCCGTGGGGTCGATCTCCGAGCCGAGGAAGTGCCAGCGGTAATCGCTGTAGCCGACCAGCGGGTAAATGCAGTTGGCACCGGTGCCGATGTCCAGCACCTTCACCGCCGCCCCACGGGGGATTTCACCGTCGTTATGGCTGGCCAGCAGGTCGGCCAGGAAATGCACATAGTCCGCCCGCCCGGGCACCGGCGGGCACAGGTAGTCGGCGGGGATATCCCAATGGGCGATGCCATAGAAGGACTTGAGCAGCGCCCGGTTGAACACCCGCACGGCTTCGGGGCTGGCGAAGTCGATGCTCTCCTTGCCGTAGGGGTTGAGGATCACGAACCTGGCCAACTCGGGCGTAGACTTGATCAGCGCCGCAAAGTCATAACGGCCCTGGTGGCGGTTGCGCGGGTGCAGGCTGGCCTTCTCCCGTGGCGCCACGGTCTTGGCCTCGGTGGCGGGCTTGGGCTTTTGGCGGGCAGGTTTGGGCGTGCGAGGGGCGGTCATGGGCGAGTCGATTCGGGGGTGGCTCAAAAAGTGGCGGGCATTGTCCCACATCCATCCTGGTCTTGAGGCTTGCGCCGATTAAATGTGAGAGCGGGCTTGCTCGCGAAGGCGGTGTGTCAGTTAACCAATAGGCTGTCTGATCCACCGCTTTCGCGGGCAAGCCCGCTCCAACAACGGATTTTCGGTGGTCGGGAGAAAGTGCCGGGCAGGAAAAAGGAGGCCACCAGGGCCTCCTGCTTTCGTTGCGGCGTGTTGTTACAGGCTGGCAATCCGCGCGTGCTGTTCGGCCAGCTTGCCCAAGGCCTGTTCGGCCTCGGCCAGTTTGGCCCGCTCCTTCTCGATGACGTCGGCCGGGGCCTTGTCGACGAAGCCGGCGTTGGACAGCTTGCCGCCGACGCGCTGCACTTCGCCCTTGAGACGGCCGATTTCCTTGTCCAGGCGCGCCAGTTCGGCAGCCTTGTCGATCAGGCCGGCCATTGGCACCAGCACTTCCATCTCGCCGACCAGGGCGGTGGCCGACAGGGGCGCTTCTTCGCCGGCGGCCAGAACGGTCACCGATTCGAGCTTCGCCAGTTTCTTGAGCAGCGCTTCGTTCTCATTGAGGCGGCGCAGGTCTTCGGCGTTGGCGTTGTTCAGGAACAAAGTCAGCGGCTTGCCCGGACCGATGTTCATTTCGGCGCGGATGTTGCGCAGGCCCAGCATGAAGGTCTTGAGCCACTCGATGTCATCTTCGGCCGCTGGATCGATGCGGGTTTCATTGGCCACCGGCCAAGGTTGCAGCATGATCGTCTTGCCTTCGGCGCCGGCCAGCGGTGCGACGCGCTGCCAGATTTCCTCGGTGATGAACGGCATGAACGGATGCGCCAGGCGCAACGCCACTTCCAGCACGCGCACCAGGGTGCGACGGGTGCCGCGCTGGCGCTCGATCGGTGCGTTCTCGTCCCACAGCACTGGCTTGGACAGTTCCAGGTACCAGTCGCAGTACTGGTTCCAGATGAACTCGTACAGGGCCTGCGCGGCCAGGTCGAAGCGGAACTGTTCCAACTGGCGGGTCACTTCGGCTTCGGTGCGTTGCAGCTGCGAAATGATCCAGCGATCGGCCAGGGTCAGCTCATAGGCTTCGCCGTTCTGGCCGCAGTCTTCGCCCTTATCCAGCACGTAGCGCGCGGCGTTCCAGATCTTGTTGCAGAAGTTGCGATAGCCTTCGACGCGGCCCATGTCGAACTTGATGTCGCGGCCGGTGGACGCCAGGGAGCAGAAGGTGAAGCGCATCGCGTCGGTGCCGAAGCTGGCGATGCCGTCCGGGAATTCTTCGCGGGTCTGCTTCTCGATTTTCTTCAGCAGTTTTGGAGTCGGCTGCATCAGGCCGGTGGTGCGTTTCTCCACCAGCGCTTCCAGGTCGATGCCGTCGATGATGTCCAATGGGTCCAGGACGTTGCCCTTGGACTTGGACATCTTCTGGCCCTGGCCATCGCGCACCAGGCCGTGGACGTAGACCGTCTTGAACGGCACCTGCGGCGTGCCGTCCTCGTTCTTCACCAGGTGCATGGTCAGCATGATCATCCGGGCAACCCAGAAGAAAATGATGTCGAAGCCGGTGACCAGCACGTCGGTGGAGTGGAATTTCTTCAGGAACTCGGTCTGCTGCGGCCAGCCCAGGGTCGAGAACGTCCACAGGCCCGAGCTGAACCAGGTGTCGAGGACGTCGTTGTCCTGTTGCAGGGCCACGTCCGGCCCGAGGTTGTGCTTGGCGCGCACCTCGGCTTCGTCGCGGCCGACATAGACCTTGCCCGACTCGTCATACCAGGCCGGAATACGGTGGCCCCACCACAGCTGGCGGCTGATGCACCAATCCTGGATGTCACGCATCCACGAGAAGTACATGTTTTCGTATTGCTTGGGCACGAACTGGATACGACCGTCTTCGACCGCGGCAATCGCCGGCTCGGCCAAAGGCTTGGTGGACACGTACCACTGGTCGGTCAGCCACGGCTCGATGACGGTGCCGGAGCGGTCGCCTTTGGGCACCTTCAGGGCGTGATCGTCGACGCTGACCAGCAGGCCGGCGGCTTCGAAGGCCGCGACGATCTGCTTGCGCGCTTCGAAGCGGTCGAGGCCGGCGTATTCCGCCGGGATCTGGCCGTTGATGCTTTCGTTCAACGTGCCGTCGAGGTTGAACACCTGGGCAGCCGGCAGGACGTTGGCGTTCTTGTCGAAGATATTGAGCAGCGGCAGGTTGTGGCGCTTGCCGACTTCGTAGTCGTTGAAGTCGTGGGCCGGGGTGATCTTCACGCAGCCGGTGCCGAACTCGGGGTCGCAGTAATCGTCACCGATGATCGGGATGCGACGGCCGACCAGGGGCAGTTCCACGAACTGGCCGATCAGGGCCTTGTAGCGCTCGTCGTTCGGGTTCACCGCCACGGCCGAGTCGCCCAGCATGGTTTCCGGACGGGTGGTGGCGACGATCAGGTAATCCTTGCCTTCGGCGGTCTTCGCGCCGTCGGCCAATGGGTACTTCAGGTTCCACAGGAAACCTTTCTCGTCATGGTTCTCCACTTCGAGGTCGGAAATGGCGGTGTGCAGCTTGGTGTCCCAGTTGACCAGGCGCTTGCCGCGATAGATCAGCCCGTCCTCGTGCAAGCGCACGAAGGCTTCCTTCACCGCTTCCGAGAGGCCGTCGTCCATGGTGAAGCGCTCGCGGCTCCAGTCCACGGACGAGCCGAGGCGGCGGATCTGGCGGCTGATGTTGCCACCGGACTCATCCTTCCATTCCCAGACCTTCTCGAGGAATTTTTCGCGGCCCAGGTCATGGCGATTCTGGCCCTGGGCTTCGAGGCGGCGCTCCACCAGCATCTGCGTGGCGATACCGGCGTGGTCGGTGCCCGGCTGCCACAGGGTGTTGCGCCCCTGCATGCGACGGAAACGGATCAGGGCGTCCATGATCGCGTTGTTGAAACCGTGGCCCATGTGCAGGCTGCCGGTGACGTTCGGCGGCGGGATCATGATGGTGTAGGAATCGCCCGCGCCTTGCGGAGCGAAATAATTCTCGGACTCCCAGGTGTTGTACCAGGAAGTTTCAATGGCGTGCGGCTGGTAGGTCTTATCCATGCGCGGCGGGACCCTATTGGCATTTATTCAGGAAAAGCCGGCAAGTATAGCCCTGCGGGCAGAGGCAAGCTATAAGCTGCAAGCTGCAAGAGGAGAAGCTGGCTTTTGCTTTTGCTTTTACTTGCGGCTTAAAGCTTGGCGCTTGTAGCTGCGGCGAGCAGCCGCTCCATCCTGGCATCCAGGCGACGTTTGATCTCGGTCTCGATGTGCGGGGCGAAGTCGTCGATGACGTCTTGCAGGATCAACTGCGCGGCGGCCCGCAGCTCGCTGTCCAGATGCAGCAGCGCGTCGGGGCCCTTGGGTTCGGCCTTGGCGGCAGGCTTGGGTTCGGGTTGGCCGTTGATCGGGTCGAACAGCAGCGGGATCTGTTCTTCGTGCGCAGGTTCATGCACGACCGTGTCGGTCAACAACGGCGGCTGCAGGTTGTCGTCGCCGAGCAACTGGCGGATCGACTCGAGGTCATCCAGCAGGTGCGCGGGCTTTTGCGGTGGTTTTGGAGTGTCCATCGTAGGCTCAGAGTCGCTGTAAACGGTGGTCTTGCAGAGGATAGCCCTGTTCGCGGTAGAAACGGAAACTCTCCCGCGCGGCTTGCCGGATGGCCGGGTCTTCCACCACCACTTCCGCCACCCGGGCGAAGCGCGAGGCGAAGGCCGGTACTTTCAGGTCGAGGTTGACCAGCAGGTCCTGATGCTGGCCGCAATCGGTCCCCAACCCCAGGACGATCAGCCCTTCGGGCTCGCTCTCGGCCGGGCCGTGGGGCACGAAACTTTCGCCCTTGAAGGCCCACAGGCGCGCATCGAGGTCGTCGCGCTGGGCGGCATCGCTGCAATGCAGGTAGATGCGGTGGCCCATGCGCCAGGCCTTTTCCGTGAGCTTGCAGGCAAAATCCAGCCGTGCCGATGGATCGGCACTGGGCAGGATATAGAAATCGACTTTGGTCATTGCGGTTCCTGAGCCGCTGCCGGCGTCACCCGTGGGCAACGCCGGCGACGGTCATTGGTGTCAGGCCTTGGCGCGGTCCAGCAGGTATTGGGTCAGCAGGGGCACTGGACGACCGGTGGCGCCCTTGTCCTTGCCGCCGCTGGTCCAGGCCGTGCCGGCGATGTCCAGGTGCGCCCAGTTCAGGTTCTTGGTGAAGCGCGACAGGAAGCACGCTGCGGTGATGGTCCCGGCTTTCGGGCCACCGATGTTGGCGATGTCGGCGAACGGGCTGTCCAGTTGTTCCTGGTACTCATCGAACAGCGGCAGTTGCCAGGCGCGGTCATCGGCCAGTTGGCCGGCGTTGAGCAGTTGGCCAATCAGCTCGTCGTTGTTGCCCAGAAGCCCGGAAGTATGGGCGCCGAGGGCGACGACGCAGGCGCCGGTCAGGGTCGCGATGTCGATCACCGCCTGCGGCTTGAAGCGCTCGGAGTAGGTGAGGGCGTCGCACAGCACCAGGCGGCCTTCGGCGTCGGTGTTGAGGATCTCGACGGTCTGGCCGCTCATCGTCGTGACGATGTCGCCTGGGCGCGAAGCGGTGCCGCTCGGCATGTTCTCGGCACAGGCCAGGATGCACACCAGGTTGATCGGCAGTTGCAGTTCGAGCACGGCGCGCAGGGTGCCGAACACACTGGCGGCGCCGCCCATGTCGTACTTCATCTCATCCATGCCGGCGCCCGGCTTGAGGCTGATGCCGCCGGTGTCGAAAGTGATGCCCTTGCCGACCAGCGCATACGGCTTCTCGGATTTCTTGCCGCCGTTGTATTGCATGACGATCAGGCGCGGCGGCTGGGCGCTGCCCTGGCCGACGGCGTAGAACGAACCCATGCCCAGGTCCTTGATCTTCTTCTCGTCGAAGACTTCGACCTTCAGGGCCTTGTATTCCTTGCCCAGGGCCTTGGCCTGTTCGCCGAGGAACGTCGGGTGGCAGATGTTCGGCGGCAGGTTGCCCAGATCGCGGGTGAAGGCCATGCCGTTGGCGATCGCGGTGGCGTGGGTCACGGCGCGCTGGACCTCGGCCTGGGCAGCCTTGATGGTCAGCAGGGTGATTTTCTTCAGGGCGCGCGGTTCGGCCTTCTGGCTCTTGAAACGCTCGAACTGATAGTCGCCGTCCACCAGGGTCTCGGCCAACAGGCGGTTCTTGCCGTAGCTGTCGCGGCCCTTGACCACCAGTTCGTCCAGCGCCAGGGTGGCTTCGCCGCCGCCCAGGCCCTTGAGAGTGCCCAGCGCTGCGGCGATGATCTTGCGGAAGGGACGGTCGCCCAGCTCGGTGTCCTTGCCCACGCCCACCAGCAGCACGCGCTCGGCCTTGAGGTTGGGCAGGCTGTGCAGCAACAGGCTCTGGCCGACCTTGCCGGCCAGGTCGCCGCGCTTGAGCACCGCCGAGATGGCGCCGCCACTCAGGGCGTCGAGCTGGATGGCGACGACGCCGAGCTTGCGGTTTTCGCCGACGGCAACCACCAGTGTGGCGGTTTTCAACGTTTCTGGGCTGACGCTTTTTACAACCAGTTCCATGTCCGGATCCCTGAGTGATTGGTCAAGATGCCAGGCGCTGACTGTGGCGAGGGAGCAAGCTCGCTCGCCACAGTCCTGAGTGAAGCAGTCACGGTCGCGCCGGCGACAAAGGCCGCAGTTTGAACCCCGGCGCCCGAGCCTGACAACCCTCGGCGACGCTAACTTCACGGCTTTAAGCAGCGGCTTAAAGCGTGCGAAGTGACAGGCGCCTCCAATCACAGGATAATGCGGCTCTTTTTTCGGCGGCGCGCTGTGGTGGGCCGGCTCGATCTGTTCGCTTGTTTGGCCACCTTAGGTTTTTGTCTGAAAAGTCGCGCAGGCACTTTTCGTGCAAACCCTAGCCTGACAATCCTGGAGTGTCTGGTGTGATCGTCTTTCGTTATCTATCCCGCGAAGTCCTGCTGACCCTGAGCGCGGTCAGCGCCGTGCTGCTGGTCATCATCATGAGCGGGCGCTTCATCAAATACCTTGCGCAGGCGGCTTCCGGTGCCCTGGACCCGGGCTCCCTGTTCCTGATCATGGGGTTCCGCCTGCCGGGCTTCCTGCAACTGATCCTGCCGCTGGGCTTGTTCCTCGGTATCCTGCTGGCCTACGGCCGCCTGTACCTGGACAGCGAGATGACCGTGCTCTCGGCCACCGGCATGAGCCAGCAACGCCTGTTTCGCATGACGCTTTTCCCGGCCACGGTGGTCGCGCTGTTGGTGGCGTGGCTGAGCCTGAGCCTGTCGCCCCAGGGCGCCAACCAGTTCCAGTTGCTGATCAACCAGCAGGACGCGATGACCGAATTCGACACCCTGGTGCCGGGGCGCTTCCAGGCGCTGCGCGACGGGACGCGGGTCACCTATACCGAACAGCTGTCGGACGACCGGATCAACCTGGCCGGCGTCTTCATCACGCAAAAGAACCTGTCTTCCGACGGTAGCAAGGACCGCGGCATTTCCGTGCTGGTGGCCGAGAAGGGCAAGCAGCAGATAAGCCCCGAGGGCAATCGCTACCTGATCCTGGAAAACGGCTACCGCTACGACGGCAAACCGGGGCAGGCCGACTACCGAGCCGTGAAGTACGACACCTATGGCGTGTTGCTGCCCAAGCCCGAAGTCAGCGAAGAAGTCACCGACCGCGACGCCATGCCCACCGCCAGCCTGCTGGGCAGCGATGACATTCGCGCCCGTACCGAGCTGCAATGGCGCCTGTCGCTGCCGCTGCTGGTGTTTATCGTGACCCTCATGGCGGTCCCGTTGGCGCGGGTCAACCCACGCCAGGGTCGTTTCCTCAAGTTGCTGCCGGCGATTCTCCTGTATATGGCTTACCTGACCATCCTGATTTCCGCCCGCAGTGCCCTGGAGAAAGGCAAGATCCCGCCCACGCTGGGTCTGTGGTGGGTGCATGGGATATTCCTGGCCATTGGCCTGGGGCTGCTCTATTGGGAGCCTTTGCGCCTGAAGCTGGCCAGTCGTCGCAGCGCGCTGGAGGTGGCCCGTGGTTAAACTCGACCGCTACATCGGCAGCAGCGTGTTCATGGCGATCCTCGCGGTACTGGGGATCATCCTTGGCCTGGCGACCCTGTTTGCGTTCATCGACGAGATGAGCGACGTCAGTGACACCTACACCCTGGTAGACGTGGCCAGCTACGTGCTGCTGACCGCGCCACGCCGGCTCTACGACATGCTGCCGATGGCCGCGCTGATCGGTTGCCTGATCGGCCTGGGCAGCCTGGCCAGCAACAGCGAACTGACCATCATGCGCGCCGCGGGCGTGTCCATCGGTCGGATCGTCTGGGCGGTGATGAAGCCGATGCTGGTGCTGATGCTGGTGGGGGTGCTGATCGGTGAGTACATCGCCCCGGCCACCGAGAACACGGCCCAGGCCAATCGCTCCCTGGCCCAGGGCGGCGGCGATGCGCAAAGCGCCAAGCATGGCCTGTGGCACCGCCAGGGTGACGAGTTCATCCATATCAACTCGGTGCAACCCAACGGCATCCTCTATGGCGTGACCCGCTACCGGTTCGACGACCAGCGGCACATGCTTTCGTCGAGCTTTGCCAAGAAGGCCAACTTTGCCGAGGACCACTGGCAACTGAGCGACGTCACCACCACCCTGTTCCACGACAAGCGCACCGAAGTGGTTGCCGCGGCGCAAGAGCGCTGGGACGTGTCCATCAGCCCGCAATTGCTCAGTACCGTGGTGATGGCGCCCGAATCCCTGTCGATCACCGGTTTGTGGGGCTATATCCACTACCTGGCCGACCAGGGCCTTAACAACGGCCGCTACTGGCTGGCTTTTTGGGTCAAGGTGTTGCAGCCGCTGGTGACCGCCGCGCTGGTGTTGATGGCGATTTCCTTCATCTTCGGCCCGTTGCGCTCGGTGACCCTTGGTCAGCGGGTGTTTACCGGTGTGCTGGTGGGCTTCACCTTCCGCATCGCCCAGGACCTGCTCGGCCCGTCGAGCCTGGTGTTCGGCTTCTCGCCGCTGTTCGCGGTGCTGGTACCGGCAGGCGTGTGCGCCCTGGCCGGGCTCTGGCTGCTGCGCCGGGCGGGTTGATTCAAACTCAAGGCGAGCGGGCTTCTGTGGCGAGGGAGCAAGCTCCCTCACAACAAACGCTCATCGACAGGCGAACGTGACGCTCGCGCGGTCTATCAGGTACAATCGCCGGCTATTTTTCGGCGGGCTATGCCTGCAGCCTTTTTGAGTGTTGACCCGTGAGTGATTTGAGTCATATCCGCAATTTCTCCATCATCGCCCACATTGACCATGGCAAGTCGACGCTGGCCGATCGCTTTATCCAGATCTGCGGCGGCCTGGCCGAGCGTGAAATGGAAGCCCAGGTGCTCGACTCCATGGACCTCGAGCGTGAGCGCGGGATCACCATCAAGGCCCACAGCGTTACCCTTTACTACAAGGCTCGCGACGGCATCACCTATCAGCTGAACTTCATCGATACCCCCGGCCACGTTGACTTCACCTATGAAGTCAGCCGGTCGCTGGCGGCCTGTGAAGGTGCGCTGCTGGTGGTCGATGCCGGCCAGGGCGTCGAGGCACAGTCGGTCGCCAACTGCTACACGGCCATCGAGCAGGGCCTGGAAGTCATGCCGGTGCTGAACAAGATCGACTTGCCCCAGGCCGATCCGGACCGTGTGAAGGAAGAAATCGAGAAAGTCATCGGCATCGATGCCACCGACGCCGTGACGTGCAGTGCCAAGACCGGCCTGGGCGTGGACGAAGTGCTCGAGCGCCTGGTAGCCACCATTCCCGCGCCGACCGGCAACATCGAAGATCCGCTGCAAGCGCTGATCATCGACTCCTGGTTCGACAACTACCTGGGCGTGGTCTCCCTGGTTCGCGTGCGCCAAGGCCGCGTGAAGAAGGGCGACAAGATCCTGGTCAAGTCCACCGGCAAGATCCACCTGGTGGACAGCGTCGGCGTATTCAACCCGAAACACACCGCTACCACCGACCTCAAGGCCGGTGAAGTGGGCTTCATCATCGCCGGCATCAAGGACATCCACGGGGCGCCGGTCGGCGATACCCTGACCTTGAGTTCCACCCCCGACGTCGATGTGCTGCCCGGCTTCAAACGTATCCAGCCCCAGGTCTATGCCGGTCTGTTCCCGGTCAGCTCCGACGACTTCGAGGATTTCCGCGAAGCCCTGCAAAAGCTGACCCTGAACGACTCGTCCCTGCAATACACCCCGGAAAGCTCCGACGCCCTGGGCTTCGGCTTCCGTTGCGGGTTCCTGGGCATGCTGCACATGGAGATCATCCAGGAGCGCCTGGAGCGCGAATACGACCTGGACCTGATCACCACGGCCCCGACGGTGATTTTCGAGCTGTTGCTCAAGAACGGTGAAACCATCTACGTCGACAACCCGTCCAAGCTTCCGGACCTGTCGGCGATCGAGGACATGCGTGAGCCGATCGTGCGGGCCAACATCCTTGTGCCTCAGGAGCACCTGGGTAACGTCATTACCCTGTGCATTGAAAAGCGTGGCGTGCAGCACGACATGCTGTTCCTCGGTTCGCAGGTCCAGGTGACCTACGACCTGCCGATGAACGAAGTGGTGTTGGACTTCTTCGATCGCCTGAAATCCACCAGTCGCGGCTATGCTTCGCTGGACTATCATTTCGATCGTTACCAATCGGCTAATCTGGTGAAGCTGGATGTGCTGATCAACGGTGAGAAAGTCGATGCCCTGGCATTGATCGTGCACCGTGACAACGCGCACTACAAAGGTCGTGCATTGACCGAGAAGATGAAGGAACTGATTCCGCGGCAGATGTTCGACGTGGCAATCCAGGCCGCCATTGGCGGGCAGATTGTGGCGCGTACAACCGTCAAGGCGCTCAGAAAGAACGTATTGGCCAAGTGCTACGGTGGCGACGTCAGCCGTAAGCGCAAGCTGTTGGAAAAGCAAAAGGCCGGTAAAAAACGCATGAAGCAGGTCGGTAACGTGGAAATTCCACAGGAAGCCTTCCTTGCAGTGCTCAGGTTGGAATAGTTAGGTCCTATGTCGCTAAATTTCCCGCTGTTGCTGGTTATCGCCGTGTTTGTCTGCGGCTTGTTGGCGTTGCTTGATCTGTTGTTCCTGGCGCCCCGGCGCCGGGCGGCCATTGCCTCTTATCAGGGCAGCGTCAGCCAGCCTGACGGTGTGGTGGTCGAGAAACTCAACAAGGAACCGCTGCTGGTCGAATACGGCAAGTCGTTCTTCCCGGTGCTGTTCATTGTGCTGGTGCTGCGTTCGTTCCTGGTGGAACCGTTCCAGATCCCGTCCGGCTCGATGAAGCCGACCCTGGACGTGGGCGACTTCATCCTGGTGAACAAGTTTTCCTACGGGATCCGCCTGCCGGTGATCGACAAGAAGGTCATCGAGGTGGGTGACCCGCAACGCGGCGATGTGATGGTGTTCCGCTTCCCGAGCGACCCGAACGTCAACTACATCAAGCGGGTGGTAGGCCTGCCAGGCGACACGATCCGCTACACCGCCGACAAGCGCCTGTTCGTCAACGGCGAATCGGTGGCCGAACAGTTGCTCGGCTCCGAGCCGGGCACCTTGGGCAGCGCCGAGCTGTACAAGGAAAAACTCGGCGCGGTCGAGCACCTGATCCGCAAGGAGATGAGCCGCTATCGCGCGACGCCGGACCATTCGTGGACCGTGCCGGCGGGGCACTATTTCATGATGGGTGACAACCGCGACAACTCCAACGACAGCCGGTACTGGGATGATCCGAACATTCCCAAGGACCTGCTGGGCATGGTCCCCGACCGCAATATCGTCGGCAAGGCCTTTGCAGTCTGGATGAGCTGGCCGGAACCCAAACTCAGCCACCTGCCGAATTTCTCGCGGGTTGGCCTGATCAAGTAATCCCACACGGCGCTGTTGAACACAGCGCCGAATGCATTTCTGAAGCCTGCATAAGGCTGCCCGAAAGCTTGAAGCCAACGATAGTCAGGACGTTATTTTTGAACACAGCGTTAATTGTCCCAAGCCAACGGCGCTTTGCCGGCCTGGCAGTGGAATCCAGCCACGAACTCTACGTGGGTAAACCGTGAGCGTTTCTCTAAGCCGTCTCGAGCGCCAGCTCGGCTATACCTTCAAGGATCCGGAGTTGATGCTCCTGGCCCTCACTCACCGCAGTTTTGCCGGTCGCAACAATGAGCGCCTGGAATTCCTCGGTGATGCGATCCTCAACTTCGTCGCCGGCGAGGCGCTGTTCGAGCGCTTCCCGCTGGCCCGTGAAGGCCAGTTGTCGCGTTTGCGCGCGCGCCTGGTAAAAGGTGAGACCCTGGCCGTGCTGGCCCGTGGTTTCGACTTGGGTGACTACCTGCGCCTGGGTTCCGGTGAGTTGAAAAGTGGTGGTTTTCGCCGCGAGTCGATCCTCGCCGATGCCTTGGAAGCGTTGATTGGCGCGATCTACCTGGACGCCGGCATGGAAAAGGCTCGCGAGCGCGTGCTGGCCTGGTTGACCTCCGAGATCGACAGCCTGACGCTGGTGGACACCAACAAGGACCCGAAGACGCGCCTGCAGGAGTTTTTGCAGTCGCGCAGTTGCGAGCTGCCGCGCTACGAAGTCGTGGATATCCAGGGCGAGCCGCATTGCCGAACCTTCTTCGTCGAATGCGAAGTTGTCTTACTGAATGAAAAAAGCCGAGGCCAGGGTGTGAGTCGTCGTATTGCCGAACAGGTAGCGGCCGCCGCAGCACTGATTGCCCTGGGCGTGGAGAATGGCAATGACTGATACAACCCTGACCCGTTGCGGCTATGTCGCCATTGTTGGCCGGCCGAACGTGGGCAAGTCCACATTGCTGAACCACATCCTCGGGCAGAAGCTGGCGATCACCTCGCGCAAGCCCCAGACCACCCGCCACAACATGCTGGGCATCAAGACCGAAGGCGCCGTGCAGGCGATCTACGTCGACACCCCTGGCATGCACAAGGGCGGCGAGAAGGCGTTGAACCGCTACATGAACAAAACGGCGTCGGCGGCGTTGAAAGACGTCGACGTGGTGATCTTCGTGGTTGACCGCACCAAGTGGACCGAGGAAGACCAGATGGTCCTCGAACGCGTCCAGTACGTGACCGGTCCCTTGATCGTGGCGCTGAACAAGACCGATCGCATCGAGGACAAGGCCGAGCTGATGCCGCACCTGACCTGGTTGCAGGAACAACTGCCCAACGCCCAGATCATCCCGATCTCGGCCCAGCACGGCCATAACCTCGACGCGCTGGAGCGGGTGATCGCCGAACACCTGCCAGAAAACGATCACTTCTTCCCGGAAGACCAGATCACCGACCGCAGCAGCCGTTTCCTGGCCGCCGAGCTGGTGCGCGAGAAAATCATGCGCCAGATGGGCGCCGAGCTGCCGTACCAGATCACCGTCGAGATCGAAGAATTCAAGCAGCAAGGCAAGACCCTGCACATCCACGCCTTGATCCTCGTCGAACGTGACGGCCAGAAGAAAATCATCATTGGCGACAAGGGCGAGCGCATCAAGCGCATCGGCACCGAGGCGCGCAAGGACATGGAGCTGCTGTTCGACTCCAAGATCATGCTCAACCTGTGGGTCAAGGTGAAGGGTGGTTGGTCGGACGACGAGCGGGCGTTGCGCTCGCTGGGTTACGGCGACCTGTAATCCGTCCGGCCGTACGCCACGGACCTTGTGGGAGCGGGCTTGCTCGCGAATGCGTCCTGTCAGTCGACATCATTGTTAACTGATACACCGCCTTCGCGAGCAAGCCCGCTCCCACATTGGTTTGGGTTGTTATACAAACGTGCTCCGTCAGCGAGACTTCAACTTCCATGTCCTCCAGCCCACCCATCGCCCAATCCGCCTACGTCCTGCATTCGCGCGCCTACCGCGAAAGCAGCGCCCTGGTGGACTTCCTCACGCCGCAAGGGCGGCTGCGGGCGGTGTTGCGTGGGGCTCGGGGCAAGGCCGGGACCCTGGCGCGGCCGTTCGTGCCGCTGGAAGTCGAATTGCGCGGTCGGGGCGAGTTGAAGAATGTCGGGCGCATGGAAAGCCAGGGCGTTGCCGCCTGGCTCAATGGCGAGGCGTTGTTCAGCGGCCTGTACCTCAATGAATTGCTGATCCGCCTGCTGCCCGCCGAAGATCCCCATCCCGCGGTCTTCGACCACTACGCCGCGACCCTGCTGGCCCTCGCCGAAGGCCGCCCGCTGGAGCCGCTGTTGCGCTCGTTCGAATGGCGGCTGCTGGATGACCTTGGCTATGGTTTTGCCCTGGACACCGACCTGCATGGCGCGCCCATCGCGGCCGACGGCCTGTACCGCTTGCAAGTGGATGCCGGCCTCGAGCAGGTCTACCTGTTGCAACCGGGCTTGTTCAACGGCGCCGAACTGTTGGCCATGGCCGAAGCCGATTGGACCGCGCCAGGCGCCTTGTCGGCGGCCAAGCGTCTGATGCGCCAGGCCCTGGCGGTTCACCTGGGTGGCAAACCGCTGGTCAGTCGCGAGTTGTTTCGCAAGCCTTGATCAACCCGTATGCTGTGGGCCGTCCATTAGCCCATTCAGGAGCGCTTTTTCGTGAGCACCAGCCAACGCATTCTTCTCGGCGTGAACATCGACCATGTCGCCACCCTCCGCCAGGCCCGGGGTACGCGCTACCCGGATCCGGTCAAGGCCGCACTGGACGCCGAAGAGGCGGGCGCCGACGGCATCACCGTGCACCTGCGGGAGGATCGCCGGCATATCCAGGAGCGCGACGTACTGCTGCTCAAGGATGTGCTGCAAACCCGCATGAATTTCGAGATGGGCGTGACCGAGGAAATGATGGCGTTCGCCGAGCGCATCCGCCCGGCGCACATCTGCCTGGTGCCTGAGACGCGCCAGGAACTGACCACCGAAGGCGGCCTGGACGTGGCGGGGCAGGAAGCGCGGATCAAGGCGGCGGTGGAGCGGCTGGCGAAGACCGGTGCCGAGGTGTCGTTGTTTATCGACGCCGACGAGCGGCAGATCGAAGCCTCCCGACGTGTCGGCGCCCCGGCCATCGAACTGCACACTGGCCGCTATGCCGACGCCGAAACCCCGTCCGCCGTGGCCGATGAGCTGCGGCGGGTAGCCGATGGCGTCACCTTCGGCCTGGCCCAGGGCCTGATCGTCAACGCCGGCCACGGCCTGCACTACCACAACGTTGAGGCCGTGGCGGCCATCAAGGGCATCAACGAGCTGAACATCGGCCACGCGCTGGTGGCCCACGCGCTGTTCGTCGGGTTCAAGTCGGCGGTCTCGGAAATGAAAGCGCTGATCCTGGCGGCTGCTAAGGCCTGATGCCACCACATAACTCAATATGCCTGCTTATTTAAGGCCTGCTTGATTCATTGTGGCGAGGGGATTTATCCCCGTTGGGCTGCGAAGCAGCCCTAAAATCTGGCGCCTCGGTGTGTCAGGCAGATTGAGTTGACAGCTTTGGGGCTGCTTCGCAGCCCAACGGGGATAAATCCCCTCGCCACAGATTCATCACAGCATCAGGGATTGTGTGGGGCTTTCAGAGCGGCGGGGTTTCCTGGTTCGGCTTGCTCTTGTCGACGCCCGGTACGTGCAGGTTGCCCTCGGCCACCTGGTTGCCTTCGAGCTGCGGCTGCGTGACCCAGGTCAGGATGTCGTAGTAGCGCCGGATGTTCGCCACGAAATGCACGGGTTCGCCGCCTCGGGCGTAGCCGTAGCGGGTCTTGCTGTACCACTGCTTCTGCGACAGGCGCGGCAGGATTTTCTTCACGTCCAGCCACTTGTTCGGGTTCAGCCCTTCCTTGGCCGCCAGCTTGCGGGCGTCGTCCAGGTGACCGCTGCCGACGTTGTAGGCGGCGAGGGCGAACCAGGTGCGGTCCGGTTCTTCGATGCTCTCGTCCAGTTGGTCCTTCATGTAGGCCAGGTACTTGGCGCCCCCCATGATGCTTTGCTTGGGGTCCAGGCGGTTGGACACGCCCATGGCCTGGGCCGTGTTCTGGGTCAGCATCATCAGGCCGCGCACGCCGGTCTTGGACGTGACCGCCGGTTGCCACAGCGATTCCTGGTAGCCGATTGCCGCCAGCAGGCGCCAGTCGACCTTTTCCTGCTTGGCGTAGGTCTTGAAGTGTTGCTCGTACTTGGGCAGCCGCTGCTGCAGATGCTGGGCGAAAGTGGTGGCGCCCATGTAGCCGAGAACATCGACGTGCCCGTAGTAACGATCCTTGAGGCGCTGCAGGGTGCCGTTCTTCTGCACCTTGTCGAGGTAGCTGTTGATCTCGTTGAGCAGGCTGTTGTCTTCACCGGGGGCCACCGCCCAGCTCTGGCTGCGAGCGTCGCCCAGGTCGAAGGCCACGCGCACGTTGGGGAAGTACACCTGGTTCATCGCCACTTCGTTGGAGTCCACCAGGGTCAGGTCGATCTGGCCCTCGTCGACCATGCGCAGCAGGTCGACCACCTCAACGGCGTCGGACTCTTCGTATTCGATGCCGGGGTATTGCTGTTTCAATTGCGCCAGCTGCTCGGCGTGGGTGCTGCCCTTGAGCACCATGATCTTCTTGCCCGCCAGGGCCGCCGCGTCGGTGGGGCGCGACTGGCCGTTGCGGTAGATGACCTGGGGCGTGACCTCCAGGTAGGCGTGGGAAAACCGCACCTGCTTCTTGCGCGGCTCGCTGCTGACCAGGCCTGCGGCGGCCAGCACCGGGCCGTTGGGCTTGCCGATCTGGCTGAACAGGTCGTCGAGGTTGTCGGCGGTCTCGATCTTCAGCTCCACCCCCAAATCGTCGGCGAAGCGCTTCACCAGCTCGTATTCGAAGCCGGTTTCACCGTTGCGATCCTCAAAGTAGGTGGCGGGGCTGTTCCGGGTGATCACCCGCAGCACGCCATCCTCCTTTACGCGCTCCAGTGTGTTGGGTTTCTCAACACAACCACTGAGCACCAGGAAGAGTCCGGTTGCGATCAGCCACTTGGCATATCGCGGACGCAAAGCCGTTGGGGAAAACATCTGCGCAGTATACGCAAACGGCCCTTACCGCCATATCTCGACAGCAAATGGCCAGTCTGCTAGCGATTGCAAAACATGTCCGCAACTCAGGCCGGCCGGCGCGCGGCGGGTTTTATGGCACTGAAAAAAATCTCTGCGCGAACATTGGAACGTGCGTCCAATCCGGTTTTTCGGGCAAAGACCGACATTCGGGGCGCATCCGGGGTGCCGTTTCGGGTGCCGTTGCCGGCGGTTTAGGCTAGAATGCACGGCCTCAAAGCACACCCCCTTCCCGAGGCTGTCCCGAAGATGTTGATCCTGCGCGGCGCTCCTGCCCTTTCTGCCTTTCGCCACAGCAAACTTCTTGAGCAACTGGGCCGATGCGTCCCGGCTGTCAGCGGCTTGTATGCTGAATTCGCTCACTTCGCCGAAGTCACCGGCGCTTTGACCGGCGACGAACAGCAGGTGCTCGCGCGCCTTCTGAAGTACGGTCCCAGTGTTCCCGTCCAGGAGCCCACCGGCCGCCTGTTCCTGGTACTGCCACGGTTCGGCACCATTTCGCCGTGGTCGAGCAAGGCCAGTGACATCGCCCGCAACTGTGGCCTGGCGAAAGTCCAGCGCCTGGAGCGCGGCATTGCCTTCTATGTCACCGGTGAGTTCAGCGAGGCCGACGCCCGGCTGATCGCCGAGAACCTGCATGACCGCATGACCCAGATCGTACTGGGCAACCTGGAGGAGGCCGCCGGCCTGTTCAGCCACGCCGAGCCCAAGCCACTGACCGCCATCGACGTGCTGGGCGGCGGGCGCGCCGCGTTGGAAAAAGCCAACGCCGAACTGGGCCTGGCCCTGGCCGAAGACGAGATCGATTACCTGGTCAACGCCTTCCAGGGTTTGCAGCGCAACCCCCACGACATCGAACTGATGATGTTCGCCCAGGCCAACTCCGAGCACTGCCGCCACAAGATCTTCAACGCCAGTTGGGACATCGACGGCCAGAGCCAGGAAAAAAGCCTGTTCGGCATGATCAAGAACACCTACCAGATGCACAGCGAAGGCGTGCTGTCTGCTTATAAGGACAACGCCTCGGTCATCGTCGGCAGTGTGGCCGGCCGCTTCTTCCCGGACCCCGAGACTCGCCAGTACGGCGCGGTCCAGGAGCCGGTGCACATCCTGATGAAGGTCGAGACCCACAACCACCCGACCGCGATTGCCCCGTTCCCGGGCGCGTCCACCGGTTCCGGTGGCGAGATCCGCGACGAAGGCGCCACGGGTCGCGGTGCCAAGCCCAAGGCTGGCCTGACCGGTTTCACCGTGTCGAACCTGCAGATCCCGGGCTTCGAACAACCGTGGGAAAAGCCCTATGGCAAGCCTGAGCGCATCGTCAACGCCCTCGACATCATGATCGAAGGCCCCCTGGGGGCGCTGCGTTCAACAACGAATTCGGCCGTCCGGCGCTCACCGGTTATTTCCGCACCTTCGAACAATCCATCGCCACCCCGCGCGGTGAAGAAGTGCGCGGCTACCACAAGCCGATCATGCTCGCCGGCGGCATGGGCAACATCCGCGCCGAACACGTGCAGAAAGGCGAGATCGTGGTCGGCTCCAAGCTGATCGTCCTCGGTGGCCCGGCCATGCTCATCGGCCTGGGCGGCGGCGCTGCGTCCTCGATGGCCACCGGCACCAGTTCGGCGGACCTGGACTTCGCCTCGGTCCAACGGGAAAACCCGGAAATGGAACGCCGTTGCCAGGAAGTCATCGACCGTTGCTGGCAGCTGGGCGACAAGAACCCCATCAGCTTCATCCACGACGTCGGCGCGGGCGGCCTGTCCAACGCCTTCCCGGAGCTGGTCAACGACGGCGGCCGTGGTGGCCGCTTCGAATTGCGCAACATTCCAAACGACGAGCCGGGCATGGCCCCGCACGAAATCTGGAGCAACGAATCCCAGGAGCGTTATGTCCTGGCGGTCGGCCCGGCCGACTTCGACCGCTTCAAGGCCATCTGCGAGCGCGAGCGCTGCCCGTTCGCCGTGGTCGGCGAAGCCACCGCCGAGCCGCAACTGACCGTGACCGACAGCCACTTCGGCAACAGCCCGGTGGACATGCCGCTGGAAGTGCTGTTGGGCAAGGCCCCGCGCATGCACCGTTCGGCCGTTCGCGAAACCGAGCTGGGCGATGACTTCGACCCGTCCACTCTCGACCTCGCCGACTCCATCGAGCGCGTCCTGCATCACCCGGCCGTGGCAAGCAAGAGCTTCCTGATCACCATCGGCGACCGCACCATCACCGGCCTCGTGGCCCGCGACCAGATGGTCGGCCCGTGGCAAGTACCGGTGGCCGACGTCGCCGTGACCGCCACCAGCTTCGACGTCTACACCGGTGAAGCCATGGCCATGGGCGAGCGCACGCCGCTGGCGCTGCTGGACGCCCCGGCGTCGGGCCGCATGGCCATCGGCGAGGCCCTGACCAACCTCGCGGCCTCGCGCATTGGCAAGATCTCCGACATCAAGCTGTCGGCCAACTGGATGTCCGCCGCCGGTCATCCGGGCGAAGACGCCCGCCTGTACGACACCGTCAAGGCCGTCGGCATGGAGCTGTGCCCTGAGTTGGGCATCACCATCCCGGTGGGCAAGGACTCCATGTCCATGGCCACGCGCTGGAAAGACGAAGGCGTGGACAAGAGCGTGACCTCGCCGCTGTCGCTGATCGTGACCGGTTTTGCCCCGGTGACCGATGTCCGCCAGACCCTGACCCCGCAACTGCGCATGGACAAGGGCACCACCGACCTGATCCTGATCGACCTGGGCCGTGGCCAGAACCGCATGGGCGCCTCGATCCTGGCCCAGGTGCATGGCAAGCTCGGCAAGCAGGCACCGGACGTTGACGATGCCGAAGACCTGAAGGCGTTCTTCGCCGTGATCCAGGGCCTCAACGCCGACGGTCATCTGCTGGCCTACCACGACCGTTCCGACGGCGGCTTGCTGACCACTGTGATGGAAATGGCCTTCGCCGGTCATTGCGGCCTGAACCTGACCCTCGACAGCGTGGCCGAGTCCGCCAGCGAAATCCCGGCCATCCTGTTCAACGAAGAGCTCGGTGCGGTGATCCAGGTGCGCCAGGACGCCACCCCGGACATCCTCGCCCAGTTCAGCGCCGCCGGCCTGGCCGAGTGCGTCTCGGTGATCGGCCAGCCGATCAACAACGCGCACATCGACATCACCTTCAACGGCGACACCGTCTTTGAAGGCCAGCGCCGCCTGTTGCAGCGCCAGTGGGCTGAAACCAGCTACCAGATCCAGCGCCTGCGGGACAACGCCGAGTGCGCCGAGCAGGAATTCGACGCGCTGCTGGAAGAAGACAACCCGGGGCTGAGCGCCAAGCTCAGCTACGACGTCAACCAGGACGTGGCCGCGCCCTACATCAAGAAAGGCATTCGCCCACAGGTGGCGGTACTGCGTGAGCAGGGCGTCAACGGCCAGGTGGAAATGGCGGCGGCGTTCGACCGTGCCGGTTTCAACGCGATCGACGTGCACATGAGCGACATCCTCGCCGGTCGTGTCGACCTGAACGACTTCAAGGGCCTGGTTGCCTGTGGCGGTTTCTCCTACGGTGACGTGCTGGGGGCCGGCGAAGGCTGGGCCAAGTCGGCGCTGTTCAACAGCCGCGCCCGTGACGCGTTCCAGGGCTTTTTCGAGCGCAACGACAGTTTCACCCTCGGTGTGTGCAACGGTTGCCAGATGATGTCCAACCTGCACGAGCTGATCCCCGGCAGCGAGTTCTGGCCGCACTTCGTGCGCAACCGTTCCGAGCAGTTCGAAGCCCGCGTGGCGATGGTCCAGGTGCAGGAGTCGAATTCGATCTTCCTGCAGGGCATGGCCGGCTCGCGCATGCCGATCGCCATCGCCCATGGCGAAGGCCATGCGGAATTCGAAAGCGAAGAGGCGTTGCTCGAAGCCGACTTGTCCGGTTGCGTGTCGCTGCGTTTTGTCGACAACCACGGCAAGGTCACCGAAACCTACCCGGCCAACCCGAACGGTTCGCCGCGCGGGATCACCGGCCTGACCAGCCGCGACGGCCGTGTGACCATCATGATGCCGCACCCTGAGCGTGTTTTCCGCGCGGTGCAGAACTCGTGGCGTTCGGACGACTGGAACGAAGACGCGCCATGGATGCGCATGTTCCGCAACGCCCGCGTCTGGGTGAACTAAAGGCGTGTACAAACTCTGCTTCTTCGTCCCGGCCAGCCATGTGGACGAGGTCAAAAACGCCGTATTCGCTGCCGGTGGCGGGCGAATCGGCGACTATGATCACTGCGCCTGGCAAGTGCTGGGCCTGGGCCAGTTTCGCCCGTTGGACGGCAGCCAGCCGTTCATTGGCGAAGCGGGGCAGGTTGAGCAGGTCGAGGAGTGGAAGGTGGAGCTGGTTGTCGCTGATGAGTTGATTCGTGGGGTAGTGGAGGCTTTGAAACAGAGCCATCCCTACGAGACGCCGGCGTATGAGGTGTGGCGGTTGGAGGATTTTTGATCTTCCTACGCTTGAATCGCTTAAATGAAAAACCCGCTGAGTAGATCGGCGGGTTTTTTATTGGGGGCGAGATTTGGGTGTATATCCGTTGCTGCGGTCATGGCTGCTTAGGGTTCCGCCCTTACGGCGGGTCACTTTTGGAAGAGCGCCAAAAGTAACCAAAAGCGCTTTGCCCCACCACTCGGCACCTCGCCCAGGCGAGGTGCCGAGTGGTGGGGCCAGCGTTCTTTGCTTACTTTCTTCTGGGCCGGCATTCCGGGGCGTTTGAAAGAAAGTAAGTCGCCGTAAGGGCGAAACCGCCAGCAGCCATTACCGCAGCAACGGATATGCCCCCGTATGAAACATCCGCAACCAGGCAATTGGTCTGTCAGACGCACCGAAGTTTCCGACAAGTTTTTAAGGTTGTCGCTCGGAAGCGAGGGCTCTAGCTTTCGGGGCCCGTCTCCAAGCGCATGGATCGCCTATTAGTCTTTGGCAAGGCTGAGTGGCAGATCCAGGTTTCAAGGAGCAACACCAGCCTCTGAGGTTCAAACATGGAAATGCCGGAAATGATCACTCCTCGCCTCAATACCCGCACCGCGCTGGGGCAGGCTTTGGTTTCAATGTTCAAATCCGTCGAAGCAGAGCTGACATCTGAGAGTGCAAAACCAGGGGCGGTTAAAGTCATGGTATTTGGTGGATGCGCAGTGCACCTCTATACAAATCATCGTGTTTCCACGGACGTTGACGCGGAAATCTATGAGGCCAGCCTTCCGGACGGTTTTGATCTTCGAATGCTGCTCGCGCAAGTGCCCGAGCAATTTCGCGACGAGAAATCCGGTCGATTGATGGAGCTAAACTACGACCTCCAATACAACACCAGCTTTGGTCCAATTCACGAGGACTACTGGGTTCGAAGCCTTACCCTTGAAGAGTTCCCTGTCGAGTCTCCTTTGCATGTTCACATTGCCGCTCCGATCGATATTGCGATTTCAAAGCTGGGTAGGGCAACGGATCAAGATATTGGCGACATCATGGCGCTTCTGAGGGCTGGCTTCATTTTATCTTCCGAGCTGCGTCGACTGGCGCTGCAGGCAATTGACGTATATGTTGGCAACAAAGAGCCTCCAACCTCTGTTCTTAACCACATTTTGCAAAATTATTTGGAGGATACAGATGACGAAGCCTTCTAACGGCCAAGTCCTCTCGGCCGCTCTGGACACATTGGTCAAGAACCCATTGGATCACGCAGACGATGCTGCGCTTGTGAGCATGGCCAAGGCTGTCTGGTATTCCAGCGCGGATTTAATAAGCGCAGCCCAAGCTTTCCTGAGCCAACACACTGATGAGGTCGAGCAGCGTCGAGCAGGATATTTGCTCGAACGACTCACCCGTTTTTCGTGTGTCACGGACAGTCGTGCGTTGGAAGTTTTCAATGCCCTAGAGCTGTTCTTGCGCTCGACACCCAAGCAAGCCATTACCTCACAGACTGCTGTTGCGCTTCGCAAGCGCCGTGATGAACTGGCTCTTTCTTGGGGGTTAAAGGAAGGTCTTGGTTTGAAGGTGCAAACCCTTTTGCCTTTTCAGACTCGGCATTATGAGGCTGAGCAGCGGGCAGCGTTTGTTTGAATCCAAATATCACCAATGAAAACCGGCCTAGGCCGGTTTTTTGTTGTGTGAATACTTGTCCATTGGTCTGTCAGGCGCACCGAAGTTTCCGACAGGTTTTTAAGGTTGCCCGTCGGAAGCGACGGCTCTAGCCTTTGGGTGTCGCTGCCAATTCAGCGACCGGGTTTGACCGTCCGAAAACACAAGGGGCAATAGGCCCGGACAATTTGTCCTGGGCTCCATTAATAAAAGGAGCTTCCATTGAAAAATAATTCTGACATTCCAAACCCGGCATCCACCTTCCCCTACGGCGACTACGCCCCCGAAAAACTGAAGGAAGCCGCCGACCGAGCGATGGACCATTACCTCAAGCCTGAAGACGGCGAGTCAGCCCCCCAACCCTCGACGCAGCTCTTCACCGTGACCGCCGGTGTCGACCCCGAAGTGATGCTGGCCAACCTCAGCGAAACCCTGGCCTCGGCCAACGCCATGCTCAGCGACCTGGCGTTCGACCTGGAAGGTTCACGACGCCATGTGGCACTGGGCGTGGCGCAGATGATCGAGCTGGGCACGTTGCTGGCGAACAAATGCCTGGACCGGGCAGAGCTCCGGGTTTGATGCCATAAGCACCGGCCCCGTTGTCGGACTGGCCCAGCGGTCGCAGACCCCCTCGCCACAGCAGGGCGAGGGGGCGTACAAGGCCTCAAGTGGAGCCGCCAGCCTGCATGACGGCTGGTGTCGGTTTGAAGCTATTGGTGGACGTTCTCGAGTCGGCAAACTTCTTTTTCAATGCCGATGCACTCGACCGGTTGGCTCACGCCTTTCTCGAAACGGCGCGCGTTCATCAACAGCCCGCTTTTGATACCACCGATGAATGCGAAGGCGCCTGGACGGTTGCCGGTATATTCACCTGACAGATCCACCGCCACGCTGTTGGGCCTGACCTCATAGACCCAGCCGCCGTTTTCTGCTTCCGTGACCGCCCAGATCTTGGCATCGCTATAGTCACGAAATGCCACGACGACCGATTGAATGGAGGGAGACTCTGGGCTGCTCGCCCAGCGTAAGACCGGTGGCTGCGAATTCTTTGCTCGTAACCCGCTGGCCAGTGCTTCTGCTCCCTGCACAGGATTGATCCTCGACGAGCCCACTGCCCAGAGGGATTGTTTGTTCGTTGTCCAGGCCAGACCTTCTGCGGGTGTGAGCTTGTTCCAATCGATTCGGGTCGCGGCCACTTCCTGCATTGTCTCGTGACCGGTGGGTTCACGGTAGTTAGGGTTCGCGACACAATCGGCGAGATTGGTTTTGTTGCAGGCCTGCTTGATAAAGATCCCCTTGACCCCGCCCGGGTAGCTGATCTCTTGCTCACCTACAATAGGCCCGCCCGATTGCTCCTGATCGATGCCATGGGGAGCCCTGAATTCGAACACCCATTCATTGGCGAAGCTCTGGGCGATACGTTGATTGCGGGTGGTGCTGCTATATACCGACCGTGGGGCGCCAGCGCCATGCCTGAACCAGTCATACATCCATTCGTCTTCGGGAAACGCGACGGATTTGGGCAATAGCCCGTCCTGGAACGCCTCCAACCCCTGATTGGTGGTGTCGCCCCGATAGAGCGTGTCCATGTCGGTGCGCCAGCGCAGGGAAGGGGTGGTCGCACGGATGTCCACGCTCGGGTCTGCCGTGACCTGAAGCCAGGCCTGGTACCAGGGCTCTTCTTTCTGCGCCGAGCCCTGGGTTGCCGCCCACGCATAAGAACCCGCTTGCCAGGCGCCAGCCAACACCACGGCGACCGCCGTCGCCCGGATGAAACCGTTACTTCTACTCATGATTTGGACACCTCACCTGAAACGAGGATGCCAACCGAATCACATACTTCATTACGACCTATTCTTCGAATTGACAGTTTAAATATTGATTGCGCAGTGCGAAGACCCCGCTGGGGTGCGCCTCGGTTCACTGCGTGAGACTGAGAATAGATGAAGGATCAGGGTTTGATGGCTCGATCTTGTAACAAGCTGATAGTCGAGGAATGGCAGGGACAGGGCGATGTGCGTCACTGGTCGGAAATATCCGTTACCTGTTATTTCTGACAGTAGATAAGCGTTGTGCGATGACTTTTAATCGAGGGTTTTGCAAGGGGTGGTGGAGCACCGGATTGCATTGCGCCTGTGGAATTGAGAGATGGCAAGGGAGGGGGCGGCTGGTAGGGCGCTTTCGCGGGCGAGCCCGCTCCCACAGGGGGAAATGCATTCGGGCATGCATCGGCATGGCCGGGGTCCTAGAGGCTGGGGTTCTCACCCCGCGTATGGCTGCGCCCACCGGCCCCTTCGCATCGCGGCGCTACGGCCGAATCTCGATCATCGTACCGTCGGGCACCAGGTTCCAGACTTCGCGCATGTCGACGTTGCGCATGGCGATGCAGCCGTCGGTCCAGTCCAGGGTGTGGAACAGTTCTTCAGGGTTTTCCTCGGTGTCCGGCGTGCCGTGGATCATGATCATGCTCCCCGGTTCCACCCCTTCGCGCCGGGCGCGGGCGGCGTCGCTGATGTTGGGGTAGGAAATGTGCATCGACAGGTAGAAGCGATCGCTGGTCTTGCGCCAGTCGATCCAGTAGAAACCCTCGGGGGTGCGCTTGTCGCCCTCGATCAGCTTGGGGCCTTTCTTGGCGCCCTTGCCCAATGAAATGCGGTAGGTCTTGAGCGGTTTGCCGTCGTTGATCAATTGCAATTGATGGGCGGACTTGAGCACCAGCACTTTTTCGATGAGCTTGCCGTCGTAGGTTCCCAGCGCAGACGCCTGGGACAGGGCGGTGAACGACAAGCAGAACAGCACAAGCAACCAGCGCATTGACAGGGTATTCCTATGGGGTTTCAGGTATTGGCAGGTTGAGCCAGCGGCGGGATCGATTCGCTGCGCACCGGGTAGGCCTCGGCGCGACGGTCCGCGTAGAAATATTCCAGGGTGCGCCCCACGGTGCGAAACGCCAGTTCATCCCAGGGAATGTCGGCTTCTTCGAACAGTTGCACTTCCAGGCTCTCGGGACCGGCGGCGAAATCCTCGTCCACCAGTTCAGCGCGGAAGAATACATGCACCTGGCTGATATGCGGTACGTCTATCAGCGTATAGATGCTCAGGTTGCGCACCCGGGCGCAGGCTTCTTCGGCGGTTTCGCGCACGGCGGCCTGTTCGACGGTCTCGCCGTTTTCCATGAAACCCGCCGGCAGCGTCCAGTAGCCGCGCCGCGGCTCGATGGCGCGCCGGCACAGCAGGACTTTACTGCCCCAGGTCGGTACGCAACCGGCCACGATGTTGGGGTTCTGGTAATGGATGGTGTGGCAGGTGTCGCAGACAAACCGCAGGCGCGAGTCGCCTTCGGGTATGCGTTGGGTCACCGGGTTACCGCACTGGCTGCAGAATTTCATGCTGGGGTTCCTGAATGCTGCGCCTATCTTGGCGTGCGCGGGCGGGGTCGGCAAGTTGTCGTTTCGCGACACGACGCGGTGTCGGGGTTGGGCGGCTTGAACGATTGGTGCATGATGCAAGGTAGCGAATAAATCGAGAAGTCTCATGCTGGACGAGCTACTGCATCGAGTAAGCAACCATACCCCGCGTGACCTGCAGGCCGACCGTCGCTTCCCTGAAGCCGCTGTGCTGGTGCCGATCACTCGCGGTGACGAGCCGGAGCTGGTATTGACCTTGCGCGCCAGCGGGCTCTCGACCCACGGCGGCGAAGTGGCGTTCCCCGGCGGACGCCGCGACCCGGAAGACCCGGACCTGATCTTCACTGCCCTGCGCGAAGCCGAGGAAGAAATCGGCCTGCCCCCCGGTCTGGTGGAGGTGATCGGCCCGCTCAGCCCGCTGATCTCGCTGCATGGGATCAAGGTCACGCCGTATGTCGGGGTGATTCCGGATTTTGTCGAGTACCGGGCCAACGATGCCGAGATCGCCGCGGTGTTCAGCGTGCCGCTGGAGTTTTTCCGCAAGGATCCCCGCGAACATACCCACCGTATCGACTACCAGGGCCGCAGTTGGTACACGCCCAGTTACCGTTATGGCGAATACAAGATCTGGGGTCTGACGGCGATCATGATCGTCGAGCTGGTCAACCTGCTGTACGACGCGGGCATCGACCTGCATACGCCGCCCAAGAGCTTCATCAACACCTGACGCCCCGAGGATTGCCATGAAATACCGTTTGGGCGATGCCCGTGTCGAAACCCATCCCGACAGTTGGGTCGCACCCAACGCCACGCTGGTGGGCAAGGTCCGCCTCGAAGAGGGCGCCAACGTCTGGTTCAACGCCGTGCTGCGCGGCGATAACGAGCTGATTCTGATCGGCCGGAACAGCAACGTGCAGGACGGCACGGTGATGCACACCGACATGGGGTACCCGCTGACCATCGGCACCGGCGTGACCATCGGCCATAACGCCATGCTTCACGGTTGCACGGTGGGCGACTACAGCCTGATCGGCATCAATGCGGTGATCCTCAATGGCGCCAGGATTGGCCGCAATTGCATCATCGGCGCCAACTCGCTGATCGGCGAGGGCAAGGAGATCCCCGACGGTTCGCTGGTGATGGGCTCGCCCGGCAAGGTGGTGCGCGAGTTGACCGAGGCCCAGAAGAAAATGCTCGAGGCCAGCGCCGCCCACTATGTGCACAACGCCCAGCGCTACGCTCGCGACCTGTCCGAGCAAGACCAATGAGCGCGTCCGAGCGCCCGGTTCCTTCGCCCTGCGTGAGCATCTGCGCACTGGACGATGACGACATCTGCACCGGCTGCCAGCGCAGCGTGGCGGAAATCACCCGCTGGAGTCGGATGGACAACGAAGAGCGGCGCAGCGTCCTGGCGTTGTGTCACGAGCGGGCGAAGGCCAGCGGGTTGGTGTGGATGTTGCCCGCGAAGTCCTGAGCGATGAAAGCTCCACTGTGGCGAGGGGATTTATCCCCGTTGGGCTGCGAAGCGGCCCTAGAACCAGACAACTCGGTGTGTCAGACAGATTTGAGTCCACAGCGATGGGGTTGCTTCGCAACCCAGCGGGGATAAATCCCCTCGCCACAAAAGTGATCGGCGATAAATCCCTAGCGCGCCCGCCACCGATCAACCCCCACCACCCCCAGCGCAATCACGACAAACCCCAACAAGATCCCCCCGGCATTGATGAACACCTGTGGATAACCCAGGTTGGCCACATCAATGAACGGGTAGGGGTAGGCCGCCAGCAGATTGCCCCGCAACAAAATGTAGGCGAAATACACCAGCGGGTAGAGGATCCACAGCCCGATATGGCCCAGGCGCAACGAGCCCTTGGGCACCCATTGCCACCAATAGATCAGGTAGAGCAGCGGCACTACGTCGTGCAGCAGTTCGTCGGCCACGAACTGCCAGCCTTCGGGTTGCCAGAGGTGCCGCAGCAGCAGGTTGTAGGCCAGGCTCACCAGGGCAATGCTGGCGGCGATGCCGCTGCGTACGGCGGGCCGCAGGAACCAGCGGCGCACAGCCGATGGCCGTGGGGTCTGTTCCCAGGTCAGCACCACCGCCACCAGGGTGTTGGTCAGCACGGTGAAGAAGCTGAAGCAATTGACCAGCCCACCCAACAGGCTCGCGCCCAGTTCCCAGCGCCCCAGCAGGATCAGGTACAACTGGATGCTCAGCCCCACCCAGGCCAGCAGTGCCGTCACCGACACGAAGTGCTGCCGCAGGGCGACGCGCCCATCCGAGCCCATGGCTCAGACCGGCCGCTTGGTGCGCATCAGCTTGATGTAGAGACGTTCGACTTTCTCCCGCGCCCAAGGGGTCTTGCGCAGGAAGGTCAGGCTCGACTTGATGCTCGGGTCGCTCTTGAAGCAGCGGATGTCGATGCGCTCGGCCAGCCCGGACCATTCGTAGTGCTGCACCAGGACGTTGAGGATCTGCTCCAGCGTCACGCCGTGCAGCGGGTTGTTGTTGGGTTCGGTCATGGGGAGGCCTTTACGCGAAAAGGGTGAAAGCCGCGCACCTTAGCCGAGGTGCCCGTGGGGTGGAAGCCTAGCGTGCGCCATCGGGCGTCCGCGCGGTAGCTGTCGAGGCACACTGTTACCGATTTCGCGATGATCCATGTCAACAAAAGCACTTTCTCTATCTGTAACAGAACATTATCCTTGCGCCGCTTGCTGAAACGCTTCTTTTAGCGCGCTAGAGCCTTTTCGCTGTTCTCGATGTTCTGCCTTCAATCTTAAAAGACAGCGCTATCTCTGCATCCGCAGCGACCTGCTTTTCTGTGGGAGCGGGCTTGCTCGCGAAAGCGATTTCATATTCAGCCTCATTAGTCGACTGATTCACCGCTTTCGCGAGCAAGCCAACTCCCACAGGGGGTTCGTAACATCCGGAAACTTTTAACTGAACCAAGCCCCCAAAGGATCGTCATCTACAGTGAGACTTTGCGCGGGACTCCTTAAAACCTCACGGAGAATCACACTATGAGCACTGAGGGTGCTTTGAGTCGAAGCCGTCTGCTACCGAGCCTGCTCGGCATTCTGCTTCTATTGATGGGCTTGGCCCTGCTGGCGGGCGGAGTCAAGCTGAGCACGCTTGGCGGCTCATGGTATTACCTGCTGGCGGGTATCGGCCTGGCGCTGACCGGCGTGCTGCTGATCATGGCCCGGCGCGCGGCCCTGGGCCTGTACGCGCTGGTGCTGTTTGCCAGCACCGTGTGGGCGCTGTGGGAAGTGGGCCTGGACTGGTGGCAACTGGTGCCGCGCCTGGCCCTGTTGTTTGCTCTGGGCATCGTCATGTTGCTGCCATGGGTGCGCCGTCCGTTGTTGACCGCCGACGCATCGCCCATGGGCACCCGCGCATTGAGTGCGGCCGTGATCATCGCCGGTATCGCCGCGCTCGCCAGCCAGTTCACCAACCCGGGTGAAATCAAGGGCCAACTGGATCGCGACACCGTAGAAGGCATGACCAACACCGCCCCGGCGATGCCGGACGGCGACTGGAATTCCTACGGCCGCAGTGCTCACGGCGACCGTTACTCGCCACTGGCGCAGATCACCCCGCAGAACGTCAGTAAGCTGGTGCCGGCCTGGACCTATCGCACCGGCGACCTGCCAGGGCCGAACGACCCGGGTGAGACCACCGCCGAAAACACCCCGCTCAAGGCCAACGGCATGCTCTACGTGTGCACGCCCCACAGCCAGGTGATTGCCCTGGAGCCGGAAACCGGCAAGGAAATCTGGCGTTTCGATCCGAAGCTTTCCACGCAAAAGGCGGAGAACTTCAAGGGTTGGGCGCACATGACCTGCCGTGGCGTGAGCTATCACGATGACGCCGCGTACGCCTCTGCCGAACAGAGCCCCACCGGCGCTGCCAGCGCTGCGCCAGTCAGCACCGTGTGCCCGCGCCGGATCTTCCTGCCGACCGCCGACACCCGCCTGATCGCCCTCGATGCCGACACCGGCAAGATGTGCGAAGACTTCGGCGACAAGGGCCAGGTCGACTTGAGCGCCAACATCGGCGGCTTCACGGCTGGCGGTTACTATTCCACTTCGCCACCGGCGGTCACCCAGAACCTGGTAGTGATCGGCGGCCACGTTACCGACAACGTGTCCACCGACGAGCCGAGCGGCGTGATCCGTGCCTATGACGTGCACACCGGCAAGCTGGTGTGGAACTGGGACAGCGGCAACCCGGACGACACCACGCCGATTGCCGAAGGCCAGACCTATACCCGCAACTCGCCGAACATGTGGTCCATGTTCAGCGTCGATGAAAAACTCGGCATGCTGTACCTGCCGATGGGCAACCAGACCCCCGACCAGTTCGGTGGCATGCGCACCCCGGAATCGGAAAAATACGCCGCCGGCCTGACCGCCCTGGACATCGCCACCGGCAAGGTGCGCTGGTACTTCCAGTTCACTCACCACGACCTGTGGGACATGGACGTGGGCGGCCAGCCGACCCTGATGGACATGAAGACCGCCGAGGGCGTGAAGCCGGCCGTGCTGGCCTCGACCAAGCAGGGCAGCATCTACGTGCTGGACCGCAGCACCGGCCAGCCGATCATCCCGATCAAGGAGATCCCGGTGCCGCAAGGCGCGGTGGAAGGCGACCATACCTCGCCGACCCAGCCGATGTCCGACCTGAACTTCGTGCCGCCGGTCCTCAAGGAGCGCGACATGTGGGGCGTGACCCCGTTCGACCAGATGCTCTGCCGGATCGACTTCAAGTCGCTGCGCTATGACGGCATGTTCACCCCGCCGTCGCTGCAAGGCTCGATCGTTTACCCAGGCAACTTCGGGGTGTTCGACTGGGGCGGTATCTCGGTGGACCCGGTGCGTCAGATCGCCTTCGTCAACCCGAGCTACATGGCGTTCAAGTCCAAGCTGGTCCCGGCGGCGGAAGTGGCCGGCGGTCCGGGTCGCAAGAGCGAAACCGAGGGCGTGCAGCCGAACAAGGGCGCGCCGTATGGGGTGATCCTCGAAGCGCTGCTCTCGCCCATGGGCCTGCCTTGCCAGGCGCCGGCGTGGGGTTATGTGGCGGCGGTGGACCTGACCAACCACAAGACCCTGTGGAAGCACAAGAACGGCACCGTGCGTGACAGCTCGCCCGTGCCGATCCCGCTGAGCATGGGCGTACCGAGCCTGGGCGGCACCTTCACCACCGCCAGCGGCCTGGCGTTCCTGAGCGGCACCCTCGACCAGTACCTGCGTGCCTATGACGTGAAGAACGGCAAGCAACTGTGGGAAGGTCGCCTGCCAGCCGGCGCCCAGACCACGCCGATGACCTACACCGGCAAGGACGGCAAGCAATACGTGCTGGTCGTCGCGGGTGGCCACGGCTCCCTGGGCACCAAGCAGGGTGACTATGTGATTGCTTACAAACTGCCGGATTAAGCCCTACCGGCGGACATGAAAAAGGCGACACCTTTACGGGTGTCGCCTTTTTTTGCAGCATCGGTTTTTGGTGAGCGCAGGCCTTTGAGCGGTTGAGCTTTTGTGGCGAGGGAGCTTGCTCCCGCTGGGCTGCGCAGCAGCCCCAAAAAAGCAGCCACCTCAAACTACCTGATCCACCGAGTTGCTAGGTTTTAGGGCTGCTTCGCAGCCCAACGGGGATGAATCCCCTCGCCACAGATGAATCCCTTTACTACAGGGGATTAGTGTGCAGCTTTTACAACTCGATCTTCACCGCCTGCGAAGCCCGGGTCGCCTTGGCACGGGCCGCTTCGATGGATTCGTCGCGGGCCAGGGCCACGCCCAGGCGGCGCTGGCCGTTGACTTCCGGTTTGCCGAACAGGCGCAGGGCGGTGTCAGGCTCGCTCAGGGCGGCGCCGAGGTTGGCGAACGCGGTCTGGGTCGACTGGCCTTCCACCAGGATCACCGCCGAGGCCGACGGGCCGAACTGGCGGATCAGCGGGATCGGCAGGCCGAGGATGGCGCGGGCATGCAGGGCGAACTGCGACAGGTCCTGGGAAATCAGCGTCACCAGGCCGGTGTCGTGTGGCCGTGGCGACACTTCGCTGAACCACACCTGGTCGCCCTTGATGAACAACTCGACACCAAACATCCCGCGCCCACCCAGGGCCTCGGTGACGGCCTGGGCGACGCGCTCGGATTCGGCCAGCGCCGCCGGGCTCATGGCCTGGGGCTGCCAGGATTCCTGATAGTCGCCTTTCTCCTGGCGGTGGCCGACCGGGGCACAGAAGGTGGTGCCGCCGGCATGACGGACGGTGAGCAGGGTGATTTCGTAGTCGAAGTCGATGAAGCCTTCGATGATCACCCGACCCTTGCCGGCTCGGCCGCCTTCCTGGGCGTAGTCCCAGGCTTTCTGCACGTCATCATCGCTGCGCAGCAGGCTCTGGCCCTTGCCCGACGAGCTCATCACCGGCTTGACCACGCAAGGGAACCCCAGGCTTTGCACGGCCTTGCGGTAGTCTTCGACGGTGTCGGCGAAGAAGTACGGCGAGGTCGGCAGGCCCAGTTCTTCGGCGGCCAGGCGGCGGATGCCTTCACGGTTCATGGTCAGTTGCGCGGCACGGGCGGTCGGGATCACCGTGAAGCCCTCGGCTTCCAGCTCCACCAGGGTGGCGGTGGCGATGGCTTCGATTTCCGGCACGATGTAGTGCGGCTTCTCGGCTTCGATCACTGCGCGCAGGGCAGCGCCGTCGAGCATGTTGATCACGTGGCTGCGATGGGCCACTTGCATGGCCGGCGCGTTGGCATAGCGGTCCACGGCAATTACTTCGACGCCCAGGCGCTGCAGTTCGATTACCACTTCCTTGCCCAGCTCACCGCTGCCACACAACAAAACGCGGGTCGCGGTCGGCGACAATGGAGTACCGATACGGGTCATCTGAAAGTCCTCAAGCAGGAGCGGATCGTCGAGGGTTGCGCGCCGGGCGAGCTTCCCGTGGGAGAAAGCGCGGCATTTTACATGAACCGCAGGTTTTGGCTTCAGCTGGCGACGGCCTGTTTGCGTAAACGCCAGGCCATGATCAGCCAGACCGCCGTGACCCCGGCGAACTTGGAGGCCAGGGCGGTCCCGACCACGCCCGGCGTCAGGGCATCGATCAGGCCGAAGAAGATGAAGGTGTCCAAGGGAATGCTCAAGGCCGAACTGATCCACAGCCGATCATGCAGCGGGCGCCGGGTGATGGTGAACACCAGCCAGTCGATGCACTCGGACACCGCGAAGGCCGTGGCGCTGGCCAGGGCGATGGTCGGGTCCGAGGTGACATAGGACAACACCAGCGCCGCCAGCATCGCGACGATGGCGCCATGACCGAAGCGGGTCTGCACCATGTCCCGCAGGATAAACACCAGCCCACCCCAGGCCGACCAGATGATGTCCAGGTGCGGCGCCGCGGAAAACGCGTAGTTGATCAGCACGACGCTGCTGATGTAGGCGAGCAGGAAAAGCATGGGGGGACCCGGTTCAGCCGATATTCGAAGGCGAATGATAAACCGGTGGCGAAGCGATTTATCGGTGGAGAGGGATTTATCTGTGGCGAGGGGATTTATCCCCGTTGGGCCGCGAAGCGGCCCCCATCAACTCGCCTCAATCGGCCTGATACTCCGGGTTGGCTGGTTTTAGGGCTGCTGCGCAGCCCAGCGGGGATAAATCCCCTCGCCACAGAGACCGGCTCTTGTCACGGGGCACAAGTGCATTCACTCCTCGTCGCTATCGTCCGCCTTCCAGTAGCCCACGGCCTTGACGTAATCCGGGTCCAGGCTTTTTTCCTCCAGCAACACTTTGCGAATGCGCCGCGACACTTTGCTTTCGGTGGCGACCCAGGCATACAGCTTGCCGGCGGGGACTTCCAGTTGCCTGACCGTGGCCACCAGATTGTCCTGGCGGCCTTCGCGCAGCACCCAGATCACATGGACCTGCGCCGGGCTTTGCAGCACTTGCTGCTCGGCGCCGTTTTCCACTTCCACCACCACCAGGGCCCGGCGGTTCGGCGCCAGGCCTTCGAGGCGGCGGGCGATGGCGGGCAGGGCGGTTTCATCGCCAACCAACAGGTAACTGTCGAACACGTCCGGCACGATCATCGAGCCCCGCGGCCCGCCGATGTCGAGGTATTGCCCCGGCTTGGCCTGGGCCGCCCAGGTGGCTGCCGGACCGTCGCCGTGCAGGACGAAGTCGAGGTCCAGCTCCAGGGTGTCCAGGTCGTAGCGGCGCGGGGTGTAGTCGCGCATGGGCGGCATTGCCGCCTGCCCTTTGTCGGCGCTGGGGTCGAAGTGCTCCAGGGCGGCGTGCTGCGCGGCGTCCTGCGGGAAAAACAATTTCACGTGATCGTCCGTGCCCAGGCTGACGAAGCCTGCCAGTTCCGGCCCGCCGACGGTGATGCGGCGCATGCGCGGGGTCAGCTCCACCACCCGCAGCACTTGCAGGCGACGACGCTTGATCTCGTGGTTGACGCGGTGAATGGTGGTTGGATCGACTTCAGTCATGGCTTGACTCCGAAACAGGTGGACGGTCGGGGCCGTCGATGATGGCTTTGGCAGTCTCGTTGAGCAGGTCGCGGATGCGCAGGATTTCTTCTGGATTCCAGCGCGCCTGGTGCATCTGCAGCGCGCGACGCAAGTTGACCACCGCTTCGTGGATTTCCGCCGGCCGCCCTTGCTCGCGCAGGACACGCTTGCTGGCCTCGATGCGTACCCGCACACCATCCAGCGCCTCGGCCTGGTCTCGAAGGAATAGACGTCCGGCGTCGGTGGCGCTGTAACATTTTTTTCCGCCCTCGGCGTCGCGCAGGACCATCTTACCCATTTCCAGCTGTGTCAGCGTCGGGTAGATCACGCCGGGGCTGGGGGTGTAGGCGCCGTCGAACATGGACTCGATCTGGCGAATCAACTCGTAGCCGTGGCAAGGCTTTTCGGCGATCAACGCCAGCAACAGCAATTTCAACTCGCCGGCCGCGAACACCCGGGGGCCGCGCCCGCTGCGTTCGCGACCGGGCGGGCGCCGTTCGAAGCCATCGTGATGACCCTGGTCGCGAGTGGAGGGGAAGTAAGGGGCTGTCATCTTTCTGCTCTCTGTTCGGCATCAATAGAACCGAGATATATCTTTGATTTCAGATATATCTTCGCCTATAGATATATCTTGTCTTGGAGATATATCTTAGTTGCGTCCTACACTAAGTGAAATAAGACCTTACCTGAATCCCCCATGGTTGCGGGATGAATCGAAAGTGTCTGCGAGCCTTTTCCCCTTTGGCTCCTGGGGATGTGGGAAGCCTCTTACATTAAAAGTTACGCTTTATCGAAAGTTGCGTATTTTTCGCTCTTTTGCGTGCGCGATTTACTACATGACTGTGCGAACTTTCCTGCTTATTTTTAATTAAAGAGCGACGATCATGCAGCGGCGTTGAGGGGGCATGACAAGGTGTATTTGGCCTGCCACTTCAACCCTTCTCTCTTTATTGCTATGAACAGGTGTTAACCCATGCTCATGAAAATCGTAACCGCCGCTTCCCTGACTGCTGCGGCCCTGAGTTCTTCGCTGGCTTTCGCTCTGGATGATGCACGTTCGGCCATCCACATCACCGCGAACATCCCGACCCAGCAGTTCCATGTACAACCGCGCGACGGGAACTGGGGTAAGGACGAAACCATGAACTACAACACGGTCAGCGGTACGCTGACGTCGCTGCGCCAGACCTATGACGTGAAGAACACCGAAGGTTCGGTCAATGCCTACATCGAAGGCGGCCCGGCTTCGCTGTACAACGGCAGCGATGCCATCGCCCTGACCACCACCTTCAATGGCATCACCCTGACCGCCCTGTCCCAGGAAGTGGTCGACGACGCCACCTCCACCCCGGGCACCCAGGCGGAGATGACCATCACCGCAGCCAAGCCGCTGGCGACCCAGAACGGCCTGTACACCGCCGACATGACCGTCATCTTCGACGCCGTGCCTCGCCCGTAAGGCCCCCGCTGCCCAGTGATCCCCACCTCATCCCAGGGCAGCAGCAGGTCGACCGGTTCTCCCCGACCGGTCGACCCACCCCGAAACGCCCAGAAAGCTCGCTGATTATGAGAGTCCGTTGATGTTTCCGATGACACCCATCGCGGGTGCGTTCGCGCTGCTGTTGTGCGCCAGCGCATTGGCCGCGCCGACTGCCCCCGGTACCACACCGACCAGCCTGCTGTCCCAGGCCAAGGGCCTTCCGGCGGAATTTGAAGCCCACTTCTTCGACGTGCCCCTGGCGGTTCGTATTGAGCTCAATCAGCAGTACCTCGGTGAAGCCATGGTGGTCTTGACGCGGGACGATCGCATTACCCTGCTGGAATTCACCGACACCCATGACAGCACGGTCAAGGCCGTGGAGCGGGACCAGTGGGAGCAGACGCTCAAGCAAGGCCAACGGCTGGGCGCCTGTGAAAAGAACTGCACCGCCGGGCTCCTGGCCGTGCACTACAGCCTTGAGAACTCGCTGGTGTCGATCCTCACGCGCGATGTCGAACGCGGTACCCACACCCAGCGCTATCACGACCAGCCCCAGGACGGCAGCCTCGGCCTGATCTTCAATAACCAACTCAATCTCAACGGTGGCCAGCAACAGGACACCGGCGGCCGCTATGGCCTCAACGCCAGTTCCAGCGTCGGCAACTGGAGCCAGTCCCTGGACCTCCAGCTCTCGCGCCTGGGCGGGCCGGACGACAAGCTCTACCACGCCGTCCATGAACTGTTCACCCAACGTGAACTGGAAGGGCATTTCTTTCGCCTGGGCTATTTCACCCCCAGCTCCGATGGCTTGAACCGGCAGATTCGTTCGTTCGGCGCCAACCCGGACACCGCCCTGGGCGTGATGTACGGCAGCTCCGACAGCCTGGTGATCGACAACCCCAAGCCCAGCGTCTACCCCATTTACGTCACCGCCAGCCGCCAGGCTTCGGTAGAAATTTATCGCAACGGCCTGCTGATCAACAGCCAGGCCGTCAGCGCCGGCTTGCAGAGCCTGGACACTCGCCCGTTGCCCGGCGGGATCTACGAAGTGGAAGTGCGGCTGATCGAGGACGGGCAAACCACCGCCACCAGCCAGGAACTGGTCTACAAGCCGAACAATTGGAACAGCACCGAGGAGCGCTGGCGCTACAACCTGTTCGCCGGCCGCGAGACCCGGCTCTGGAGCAACTGGGAGGACCAGCCCTCGGGGTTCACGACCGCGGGGGTTGGCGTCAACTACCTGCTGCACCCACGGGTGATCGTCGGGGGTTCCACGCGCCAGGTGCAGGACAAGCTGCAGGTCGGCACGTCGATAGATTGGACACTGGCCTCCCACACCAGTCTGTACGCCAACGTTTACCACACCGAGCAGTACGGCAACGGCATGGACGTGCAGGCCCTGTACAGCTATGGCTTGGGCAGCGTCGTCGCCAGCCACAACCGCAGTTGGCTGGACACCCGCAACACCTACGAAACCCTGCCGGACGGCACCCGCATTCGCCAGCGCAACGTGTACGTCGGCCAGACCAGCAATTCCTCGCTGTCGGTCAATCACCGCTTGAGCAGCAAGTCCTCGATCAATGGGCGGCTGGCCTACAGCGAAGGCAATGTCCAGGGCACGGGCCTGGACCTGGGTTGGACCCAGCGCGGCAAGCTGCGTGGCAGCGACGCCAACTGGCGGCTGTCGGTGTTCGACCGCCCTGGCACGTCGAGTACCAATGACCGGCGCAATCGCGGCGTGGACCTGAGCGTCAGCGTCGCCCTGGGCGGGCCGGGCGAATACTGGTCGGGCAGCATCGGCACTCGCACTTCCCGCGAAGGCGACCGGGACAACAATGCATCGCTGACCTATCGCCGGGACCTTGAGGATCATGTGCTGCAAAACGTCTCCGCCACGGCCCTGGCCGACACCTATGGCGTGGGCCTGTCCGGCATCGCCAGCTTCAGCACCGAATCGCTCTACGGAGACGGCTTCCTGCAGCGCTCTTCCTACAACGACAACCTCACCGGTGGCCTGAACCTGAGCAGCACGGTTGCCATCGGCGGCCAGAAAGCCGTCTTCACCGGCCTGCCCCAGGGCCGTGGCGCGGGGATGATCGTCGACGTGGAAACCGACCTGGACGACATCATCCTGCGTGCCGATGACCTGACCGGTGGCTCCACCACGTTGCACCCGGGCCGCAACTTCGTACCGATCACCGCCTACCGCAACAGCATGGTGACCTTCGACTTCGAGGGCGTGCACCCACCGGCGGCGAGCATCGAGCCGGCACGCACCCGCTATCACCTGAACAAGGGCGGCGTGGATTACCGCAAGGTCAGCGTGATGAAAACCGTGACCGTGCTCGGGCGCCTGCTGGACGAACAGGGCGAGCCGCTCAAGGGCCATCACGTGATCAATCACGCCAGCCGTGGCGTGAGCGAGGCGGACGGGTTCTTCTCCATGGAAATGAATGCCGCCTCGCCGACCCTGGAAGTGCGCTACGGCAACGAGCTGTTCTGCCGCTTCCGCCTCGACCCGGAGAACGCCAGCAACGAAGGCGATGTGCTGATGATCGGCGACCTGCGCTGCACGCCGGACAGCCTGGCCGATAGCTCGCTGGCCGCGGCCCACAACGACCGGCAGCGCTCCTGAATCCTCACGTGGCGCGGGAGAGCAGGGCGCTCCCCGCGCGAGGATTCTTCCCCCAACTTGCAGGGATTCGCTTTGATGGATGAGGTTGTATAGATGAAATGTTTACCGGTGGCTGTGAGCAGCATCGTCTCGATGTTGTTGCTTGCCTGCGTGCCTGCTGCCAATGCCGTAAGCCGGGATATCACTGCGATATTCAGGCCGGATGCTTCGAAGCCTCACGAGAATGTGTTCCTCAATACCACCCCTATTGGTGGTTACTGCCAGCATCAACCGACGGTATGCGAGGCCAAGAAACTATCCAGCATTTTGTTGCCCGTGACTTTCGATTCAACCGGACCCATCCAGGCAAATCACACCGACCCTCGCAAGGGCGCAATGTTGAGTGTTCCCACTCAATGGCGCGAGCTCCAGGTAATCCATTCGGAGACAGGAGAAACCGAGACCGTAGAGTTTCGCTGGGCTGGTATAGGAGCGACCTATCGACTCCCCGTGTCCGCACCCAGTCTGGTTGGTGGGGGGTATCTAACTGGACAGCTCATGGCCGATTGTGGGGCGGGAAGACCTGGCAAAGCGCGCCTGCGCCCTGCCAAGAGGTTGGTTTTATAGGTTATAGCGATAAAGACTTTCCGTTTATCTGGTGGACGCCGACTGACGGCGTATGTGCCAAAAAGGCTAGTTATGCCGTTCCCAGCCTGAAATATCTCTCGGTGAATTTTGCCTACGAATTGCGTACACCCAACCCGTTGAAAATGTCGTCTGGTCGATACACAGGTTCACTGAATTACACCATCGGACCAGGACAAGATTTTGATGCA
Source organism: Pseudomonas sp. Cab53 (assembly GCF_018325965.1). Classification (NCBI taxonomy): domain Bacteria; kingdom Pseudomonadati; phylum Pseudomonadota; class Gammaproteobacteria; order Pseudomonadales; family Pseudomonadaceae; genus Pseudomonas; species Pseudomonas sp. Cab53. Next base: position 1,225,742 of record NZ_AP021902.1, read on the forward strand.
GGCGACGTCATGATCCCTACCGACTCGCTGCTGACGCTCAATTTCAAACTCGACGTCGAACACACCCTCAAGGTCGAAGTCCCTCCCGGCGGCAATCGCGTGGAACTGGTGCCCCAGGAAGGTTGGCAATCCTGGCTCAACAGCGGGCGCAAGCCTACGCGGCTGTTCCGTGACCAACGCTTCCATATTTCCGCCTCTTCGCGTTTCAAGATGGCAATCGAATGCCAGTACATCAGCGGCAACACCTGCGCGATGTCCGAAACCGACACCGGTCACGCCGTGCCGGTGGACGTCAGCGTGACCCTGCCCGATGGCTTGATGGACGGCGCCGGGCAACCGGTCAACCGCCGCCGGCTGTTGCGTGACGGCAGTGGCACGGAGTTGTTCGAGCCCAGCTTATACGTCGACCGCAGGCTCGGGATGCTGCATTTCGAAGTGGGCCGCAGCAGCGTCGAAGCGATGCTCGACACGGGCGCCACGCGCTACACCGGGGATGTCACGGTGATCTGGGATTCGGAAGTTTAAAGGGCACGGATTGGCCTGCCTGAGGCGAAAGGACGGTGATTGATGAAAGGTCTACCAGTAGCAGTGCGTAGCATGGTTTCGGTGATGGTGTTGGCCGGCGCATCGGCGGCCCATGGCGTGAGCAAGGAGATCACCGCCGTCTTCAGGCCCGATCCCTCGAAGCCCAACGAGAACACCTTTCGCAACACCACGCCGGTTTCCGGTTACTGCGCTTCTAACCCGGCGGATTGTGAAAGGGAGAACGTATCCAGCCTGCAGTGGAACATCAACTCGTATTCCAACGCGCCCATTCAGGCCAATCATGCGGACCTGCGGCAAGGGGCGACATTCCATGTGCCTGCCAATTGGCGTCTGGCGCAGGTCACCCATACCGGCACGGGCGAGACTGAGATCGTCCAGGTGCGCATCGCCGGCATCGGCTCGATGTACTTCCTGCCGGTCAGTGTGATCGATCTGGTCGGAGGCGGCGTGGACATGGGGACCGCCCATGCGATGTTGTGGGGTTCGACCTGGAAGTACGCCCCTGCACCTTGTCGATCCAGCAGTGAATCGGGTTTGAACGACCGCGCCTACTTTTTCTTCTGGAAAACCCCGGTCGAAGGCAACTGTGCCAAAAGAGCCCGTTACCTGATTCCGGGCATGGAATACACCTCCATGAACTTCGCCTACGAACTGCGCACCCCCAACCCGCTGAAGATGTCGTCTGGCCAATATACCGGCTCCTTGGTCTACAGCATCGGCCCGGGGCAGGACTTCGACTTCGGTGACCTGATGATCCCCAACGAATCGGTGATCACCCTCAATTTCAAGCTCGATGTCGAGCACACCCTCAAGGTGGAGGTGCCCCCGGGTGGCAACCGGGTGGAACTGGTGCCCCAGGAAGGCTGGCAAGCGTGGCTGAACAGCGGGAGCAAACCGACGCGGCTGTTTCGCGACCAGCGCTTCCATATCTCGGCTTCGTCACGTTTCAAGATGAGGCTCGAATGCCAGTACGTCAGCGGCAACACCTGCGCGATCTCGGAAACCGGCAGCGGCCATACCGTGCCGGTGGATGTGCGCGTGAGCCTGCCCGAAGGTCTGGCAGACGTTGGCGGCCAACCGGTCGACCGGCGTCCGTTGTTACGCGATGGCAGCGGGACCGAACTCTTCCAGCCAAGTGTTTACGTTGATCGTCGGTCCGGGATGCTGCATTTCGAAGTGGCCCGGGGCAGCGTCGAAGAGATGCTGGACACCGGCGCCAAGGCTTACTCCGGCAGTGTCACGGTGATCTGGGATTCGGAAGTCTGAGTGGCCTGCCGGCCAAATTTTTTGTGAGTTGCGTTTAATGCATGAGGTCAAGCAAGTGATGAAACAACTATGGGCATGGGTGGGTATTTCTCTGTTTTGCGGCGTGGCCCAGGCCGGGCCGCAGATCGGTGTCGGAGTGGTCTACGACTACCTGGACGGCAACAAGACCACCTACATGAAGCGGGTGTTCAACGGCGGGACGTCGACAGCCTTCGTCAAGGTGAACATCCTGGAGATCATCTACAACGAGGACGGCACCTACAGCGAGGTGCCGCTGCAGAACCAGGCCAGTGCCCAGGCCAGGGATGGCCTGATGGCCAGCCCGGCGCGCCTGATCGTGCCGGCCAACGGTGTGCAGGGCACGCGGTTGTTGTTCATGGGCAACCGCGACAAGGAGCGTTACTTCCGCGTGCGTTTCGTGCCGGTGGTGCCGGAAGCGGAAGACGAATTCGCCGTCAGCGCCGAGGAACGCGAAGCCTATAAGAAAGAGCGCGTGGCCGCCGGGGTCAAGGTGTTGGCTGGGTACGGCACGGTGTTTTTCGTGCGGCCCAAGGACACCCGTTTCGACACCGTGATCGATCACAGCGCCACCCGCTACCAGTTGCGCAACAACGGCAACAGCGTGGTGGTGATCGACGAGTTCAAGGACTGCGAAGCGAAAAAAGAAAACGAATGCCGCCCGACCACCAAGCATCACGTCATGAAGGGCCGCACGTTCGCGTTCGACAAGGAGGCGGGACGTGAGTACCGCTTCACGCTGATCGAAGGCAGCAAGACCCAGAACGTCGAGATCAAGGGCTGACGGCTGTCGCCGAACCGTCGTTGACGCAAGAGGTAAATCAAAATGATCAAGACACGGCTACGCCCTCTCGCTTTGACCGCCCTGGTCATGCCCTGGTCTTTGGCCTGGGGGCTGTCGAGCGGGAGACGTTCGAACTCTACGTGACCATCCCGACGGCCGACTTCTATGTGTTGCCACTCGACCCGCAGCTGGTCCAGCGAGAACAACGGCTGCCGTTCAGCACCATCACCTCGGACCTGAGCCCGTTGCGGGCCATTTATGAGGTGAAGAACAGCAACGGCTCCATTGGCGCGCGCCTCGGCGAGGAGGCCTACCTGTCCAATGGCCGCGACCGCATCGACTTGCGGGTGCGCTTCAACGGCGTCGAACTGACCCTGGATTCGACCCAGGTGGTCTCGGCCACCGAGGCCCGTCCGGGCCGCCAGGTTCCCCTGGAAATCGCCGCCATCAAGCCCGATGACGACTACAAGCCTGGCGACTACTACGGCACGGTGCACATGGTGTTCGACGCCACGGCGCCATAGCACTGGATAAAGATCATCGACACAACACCAAACCCTGTGATGCCGATCATTTGAAGCAGCACCGATCCCTGTGGCGAGGGAGCTTGCTCCCGCTCGGCTGCGCAGCAGACGCAACGTATCCGAAGAACGCGGTGTTTCAGGAGAAGAGCGGGGGCGGCTGCGCCCCCCAGCGGGAGCAAGCTCCCTCGCCACGGATGCGAGGGCATCACGAAAAAGGGCACTCGACACCGCCCCGTTGCCACGGTTGGCAGTGATGGCATGGATGCTTCTTTAAAAACAACGATGAAAAAAGGTAGCAAGCATGTTGAAGAAATGTATATCCGTCATGGCCCTGGGCGCCGCGACCATGAGTCCGTCGCTGGCACTCGGGGCCGATGATGCGCGTTCAGCCATTCATATCAAGACGAACATTCCCACCCAGCAATTCCATGTCCAGCCACGGGACCCGGAGTTCGGCAAGCACGAGGTCATGCATTACAACCCCTTGAACGACGACCTGGGCATCTTGCGCCAGATCTTCGATGTGAAGAACACCGAGGGTTCGATCCACGCCTACATCGAGGGCGGCGCGGCGTTCCTGTCCAACGGCAATACCAGGATCCCGTTGAGGGTCCGGTTCAACGAAGTCCGTCTGGACGGCTTGCCGCGGGAAGTGGTGGACGATGCGTCCTCCACGCCCGGCACCCAGGTCGAGATGACCATCTCTGCCGATGCGATGCCGGCCCAGCGCAGGCCGGGCTTCTACACCGGCGACTTCACGGTGATCTACGACGCCGTGCCGCGGATCTCCGCTTGACCCACCCAGTTTCTCTACGGCTAAAAGGTATTTGCCATGTTCGATAAAAAGGTCTTTGCAATGGCTCTGGGCCTTGTTGCCTCGAGCGTTTCGCCGCTGCACGCGGCCGACGATGCCCGTTCGCCGATTCACATCACGGCGAACATTCCCACCCAGCAGTTCCATGTGCAGCCCCGGGATCCGGAGTTCGGCAAGGATGAGGTCATGCATTACGACCCGGTGACGAGTCAGTTCAGTACGGTACGCCAGACCTTCGATGTGAAGAACACCGACGGCTCGGTGCATGCGTACCTGCCGGCTGGCCAGCCTGCGTTGACCAACGGCAGCAGCGCCATTCCGCTGCTGGTGCGGTTCAACAACGTCACCCTGACCGCTTCGCCCCAGGAGGTGGTGGACGACCCCACGTCGACGCCAGGTACCCAGGCCGACATGGTCATCAGGGCTTCGGCCTTGCCTCTGCCCGGACAGACAGGTGTGTTCAATGCCGATTTCACGGTGATCTTCGATGCCGTGCCGCGGGTGAACCCGTAATCCGCACGCCCGTCACTGGCGCGCCACCAACGGCTTGCACTGGGTATGACTGCCCGGCTGCAAGTAGGGCGAGAGGAACGGTGCCATGCCCTTGAGCACCTGTACCGGCAAGGCCGAGGTGAACCTGAAGTTCTGCGCCGATGCCCCCGGGACATAGGCGGTGAGGGTGCCGAAATGGCTGTCGCCGATGTAGAAGACGAAGGTGGCCGTGCGATTGATCGACTTGGAGCTGAGGATGCGCCCACCGGCGCCGATGGCTTCGATGCGGTTGTCGCCGGTGCCGGTCTTGCCACCCATGGCCAGTGGCGTGCCGTCGTCCAGCTTGAAACTGCCGGCCACCCGTTTCGCGGTGCCGGCATCCACCACCTGGGACAATGCCCCGCGCAGGGCCCGGGCCACGTCCACTGGCATCACCCGCTTGCCGTTGTCTGGGTCGCTGACCAGCCGGGTTTCGTACGGCGTGCCCACCGCGAAATCCAGGCTGTCGACCCGCAGCGCCGGTTGGCGGATGCCGTCGTTGAGGATGGTGCCCACCAGTTCGGCCAAGGCCGCCGGGCGGTCGCCGGAGCTGCCGATGGCGGTCGCCAGTGACGGCACCAGGTGGTCGAACGGATAGCCGACTTTCTGCCAGCGCTGGTGGATATCCAGGAAGGCTTCGATTTCGAGCATGGTGCGAATGCGACTGTCGCGGGCGCTCTTGTGCCGGCTCTTGAACAACCAGCTGTAGACCTCCTGGCGCTCGAATTCGCTGGCCTTGACGATCTGGCTGAACTTGGCGTCGGGGTTGTTCAACAGGTACCCCATCAACCACAAATCCAGAGGGTGGACCTTGGCGATGAAGCCCTGGTCCGGCAGGTCATAGGCGCCGGGGCCATAGCTCTGGTAGAGCCGCTCCAGGCGTTCGTCGGTGAGTTTCTCGCTGCTCTTGACCGACTTGAGGTGCGAGCGCACGAACAGGTTGAAACTCTCCTGGCTGTCACCGGGAAAGAAATAGCGGTGCACGGCGGCCAGGCGGATCGCCGTGGGGTGCATGCTGTCGAGGAAGGTTTCCAGGCGTTCACCGGTGTCTTTCTTCTGGTACTTCTTCCAGAACCTGAGCAGGAACGAGGTGCCTTCGCGATCGGCGAACTGGGCCAGGTATTCCTGGCGGCGCGGGTCGCTGTCGTCCTTGAGCAACTCGGCGCTGTTGCTGGGGCCGGCGTAGGTGGCATAGCGCACCAGGTCGCGCATCAGGCGGATGAACGGCAAGTTGATCGATTCGCGCAGGGCGTCGCGCAGGGTGGGGTTGCGGCCGTTGTCCTCGTTGCGAAAGTTATGGAAGGTGTGCAGCCCGCCACCGGTGAAGAACGCCTCGCCGGGGCTGGCCGAATAGGTACGGTCCAGGGCCGCTTCGAGCATTTTCGGCAGGCTGCGGTCGCTGTTCTGGCTCAGGTAGTCGACGGCCCAGCGGGACAGGCGGTCCTGCTCGGCGATGTCGGTTTTTCTCAGCTCCGCCGGGGTCTTCTGGGCGTAGCGATCGTGCAGCTCGGCGATGATCTGCAGGTAGGTGGTGAGCACCCGCAATTTGGCGGTGGAGCCCAGCTCCAGCTTGCTGCCTTCATTGATGTCGAAGGGCTGGTCGGTGCTGTCGGTCTGCACCCGCACCCGCGAGCCGTCCGGGGTCAATTCCAGCAAGGTGAAGCTGTAGCGCACCTGGGTGGTACTGGTGGGGGTCAGCAGGCGCTCGCCCATGAGGCCGATCTCGGCCGCGAACGCCGGGTCGGCCAAGCGCTTGAGGTACTGGGTGGCCTGGGCCTGCAAGTCGCTTTGCAAGGTGCTGGTGGCCGACAGGTCCAGGCGATCGAGGTCATAGAGCGGGCGGTCGAGCAGCGTGGCGAGGCGACTGCGGGCGGCGCTGATGCCTTTGTTGGTCTCGTTGGGCTGGATCGTCGGTTGTTGCACCCAGTCGCGGTAGCTGACCTTGCTCGCCAGGGCGGCAGCGGACAGGTCTGCGTCGATCACGCCGTTCTGGGCCAGCAGGCGGATGTGGCTGTCGGTCAGGCGCGCCAGTTCGTCGTGACCCTTGGTCAGGTAATGGGAAGGGCGGCGCTGGGCGATCATCAACGACAGCATTTCCCGCAGCGCCAGGCCTTTTTCGGCCAGGGTCTGTGGGTCGGTGGCGGTGCTGAACAGACGTTCGTTGGCCCGGTTGAAATCGGCGCCGTACCAGACCCGCAAACCTTCGGCCATGCCATGCACTTCACCGTGCCCCGGGACGGCCGAGAGCGGCACGCTGTTGAGGTAGTCACGGATCACCCGCTGCCGCGCCTCGAGGGTTTGCGGGCCGCCCTGGTAGGCGCGCACGCTGGCGGAGATCATCTGGCGGATCTTCTCCGCGCCCGACACGGTCAAGCCTTCAGGGGAGTGGCGGTATTTTTCCAACTGCGTCGCCAGCGTGCTGCCCCCGGCGGACTGCCCCGGCAAGCTCAGCAGCTTGGCCACCTGCGACCACGCCGCCATGGCGAAGCGCGGCCAGTCCACCGCCGGGTTCGCCAAGGGCTGCTGCGGGTCGAGCAGGAAGCGGTTTTCGATGAACAGCAGGCTTTGCACCACCACCGGCGGAATCGCGTCGAAACTGCCGTACAACTGCTGTGGGTACTTGAACTGGTACACCGGCGCGGCGCGGCAATCGGTGATGGTCAGCCCGGCCTGGATCTTCTCCGTATAGGGCACGAACAGGCCTTTTTCGACGTAGTCCATCAGGGCCGGTGAAAAGCGCGCCTGGGCCTGGATCACGTAGTCGCGCTTGAGCAACCGCGGCAGGAACTCGCCCAGCGAGCTGTAGCCCAGGCGCCGGTCGAACGGACCCGCGCCGGGGTAGACGATGGCATCGCTGGGGCCAGGTTGAACCGAATAGGAAAGGGAGTCGGCGTACTTGCTGATTTCCCGGGCCTGAAACCGCGAGGTGCGCATTTCCTTGGCCACCGCCAACCCGACCACCACCACGATGATCAGCAACAACAACCAGAACGCCCGCCAGCCATGCCGTACACGGGGCTTTTTTTGGGGTGAGGGCGCGTCTTCCATACGTTCAGTCGGGACCACAGGTTTGTTCGAATCGGTATGCCATAAAGCGCCCATAGTCGACTGATCCAATTAAGCAGATTGATCGGACTTGCTTGAAGCTTAGACGGTGGTTGGCGTGGGGGGAGGGGAAATTGTGGGTGGGCAGGTGCCATCAAGGCTGCGATGAACTTTGTGGCGAGGGGATTTATCCCCGTTGGGCTGCGAAGCGGCCCCATTGCAATTGACTCAATCTGTCTGACAGACCGAATGGGCTGGTTTCAGGGCTGCTGCGCAGCCCAGCGGGGATAAATCCCCTCGCCACAGGTGAGTAGAGGACTTCAAAGCCATGCGGCGTCCCAAAGGGGGTAGTCGCCGATACGATCCGCCAGCCCGGCACGAAGGGGATTGGCAATAATGTATTGGGCAAAAGGCAGGAGGTCTTCGTTATCGCGGATGGCCCGGTCGTGAAAACCACTTTGCCAGAGTGGGCCAGACGTTCCGGCCCAACAGTTGAGACGTCGAGTGCATCGGGCTTTGACGGCGCCGATGACCTGGCTCAGAGAGCCTTCGTTGATCTGCAGCAGCCAATGGAAATGATCCGGCATCACCACCCATGCCAGTGAATTCACTTGGTTTGAGTCATGGGCGTGCTTGAACTCGGCAACCAGCAGTCGTCCAACTGTCCAATCAGCAAAAACCGGACGTCGTCGATGGATAACTGCGGTTACCAGATAAGCTCGTCCTTGCTCTGAATAGCGACCTTGACGCAAGCGATGAGAATTGGGGTATGGAGGCATTCCTTGATTCCAGTGAAGGGATTCAAGGCAGCGTAGTGCCGCGGCTCTTGCCTTGGTGCTGAAAACGTCGAGCGAAATGTCCGTGGGTTTTGTAGTCCTGTGGCGAGGGGATTTATCCCCGTTGGGCTGCGAAGCGGCCCCATTGCAATTGACTCAATCTGTCTGACAGACCGGATTGGCTGGTTTCAGGGCTGCTGCGCAGCCCAACGGGGATAAATCCCCTCGCCACAAGAAGGGTGTTGCTTGTAATGCCGGTGTTAGAGCCATCGGTCGTCGCACTCGTACCTCGCTTTTTCGCTTGACGTTTGCCCGCCAATACCGCGTTTGTCCACTGAATTTCCTGTAATCTCAGTCAATGCCTCTCCAAAAGAACCGATTTTGTTGAGGCTTTCCCCTGAATAACCCAGGTTTTACAGTGAAAATCTCTATCGCAGGCTTTTTATACTGCATGGCCCGCTGATCCTGAGGCTGTCGTTCCACAGGACGGCCTGTCCACAAGACAGGCCCGGTTTCGGCAAGGTGGCAGGCTTATCGGTCTGCGCCTTGGAGACTCGGTGGTTAATCCAATAACAAGACGAGGTTGTTCCCTATGCCAGTCGGCAATCATCTGCCCCATGGCGAGACCGCTCAGGGTGGTCCGCTCAAACGTGAGCTCGGCGAGCGGCATATCCGCCTGATGGCGCTTGGCGCATGCATCGGTGTCGGGTTGTTCCTCGGTTCGGCCAAGGCCATTGAAATGGCCGGCCCGGCGATCATGCTCTCCTACATCATCGGCGGCCTGGCGATCCTGGTGATCATGCGTGCCCTCGGCGAGATGGCCGTGCATAACCCGGTGGCCGGTTCGTTCAGCCGTTATGCCCAGGATTACCTCGGCCCTTTGGCAGGCTTTCTCACCGGCTGGAACTACTGGTTCCTGTGGCTGGTGACCTGCGTGGCGGAGATCACCGCCGTCGCGGTGTACATGGGCATCTGGTTCCCCGATGTGCCGCGCTGGATCTGGGCCCTGGCGGCGCTGGTCAGCATGGGCTCGATCAACCTGATCGCGGTCAAGGCCTTCGGTGAGTTCGAGTTCTGGTTCGCCCTGATCAAGATCGTGACCATCATTGCCATGGTCATCGGCGGCGTCGGCATCATCGCCTTCGGGTTCGGCAACGACGGCGTGGCGCTGGGTATTTCCAACCTCTGGGCCCACGGCGGCTTCATGCCCAACGGCGTGACGGGCGTGTTGATGTCCCTGCAGATGGTGATGTTCGCGTACCTGGGCGTGGAGATGATCGGCCTGACCGCCGGTGAGGCGAGGAACCCGCAGAAAACCATCCCCAACGCCATCGGCTCGGTGTTCTGGCGGATCCTGCTGTTTTACGTCGGCGCCTTGTTCGTGATCCTGTCGATCTACCCCTGGAACGAGATCGGCACCCAGGGTAGCCCATTCGTGATGACCTTCGAGCGCCTGGGCATCAAGACCGCCGCCGGGATCATCAACTTTGTGGTGATCACCGCGGCGCTGTCGTCCTGCAACGGCGGCATCTTCAGCACCGGGCGGATGCTCTACAGCCTGGCGCAGAATGGCCAGGCCCCGGCTGGCTTCGCCAAGACGTCCACCAACGGCGTGCCGCGCCGTGCATTGCTGCTGTCCATCGCCGCATTGCTGCTGGGTGTGCTGCTCAATTACCTGGTGCCGGAAAAAGTCTTCGTCTGGGTGACCTCCATCGCCACCTTCGGCGCGATCTGGACCTGGGTGATGATCCTGCTGGCCCAGCTCAAATTCCGCAAAAGCTTGAGTGCTTCCGAGCGTGCGGCCCTGAAGTACCGCATGTGGCTGTACCCGGTCAGCTCGTACCTGGCGCTGGCATTCCTGGTGCTGGTGGTGGGGCTGATGGCCTACTTCCCGGATACGCGAGTGGCGTTGTACGTGGGGCCGGCGTTTCTGGTGTTGCTGACGGTGTTGTTCTATACCTTCAAGTTGCAGCCGACCGGGCAAGCCCGGGGTTCGATGGATGCCGTTTCGTAAGTTGCCAACCATGCAGTAGAAATGCCCCGGTCGAATGATCGGGGCTTTTTGGGGGCCATGTCGATTACGTCTCTTTGAATGCTGTCCAAGGGGCAAGTCCCGAGGGCGTTGCATATGAATGTATCGCTGGTTTTCGATCGCGCGCTCGACCGTCGCCAAGTGGCGTGTTTTTTCCTCTTGGCGACCCTCCTGTATGCCTTGCCACTGATCCTCGCTGATTTTCGCTACATCGACGATAGCTGGCGAACGCTGGAGGCGGGCAACGCCTGGGCCGGCGAGGGGCGCTGGTTCACTGACCTGCTGTATCAGGTGCTGTCCTTTTCCGGCGCCGCGCCGGATATTTTTCCGCTGCCCCTGCTGCTTGCGATCTTGGCAGTGGCCCTGGCGCTGGCCCGGCTGACCTTCCATTATTTCCCTGAGCCGACACTCGCCTGTTGCCTGGTACCGTTGCCCCTCTGGTACAACCCTTTTCTGTTGCAGAACCTGTCGTATCAATACGACGGCCCGAGCATGGCCCTGAGCCTGGTCGCGGTTATCTACGCCGTCACCTGTCGGGGGACATCGCGCCTGCGACGACTGTGGGAGCCGGCGGCCTGGTTGGTGCTGGCGTTCGGGCTCTACCAGATCAGCCTCAACGTATTTCTGGGGTTGGTCTGCCTGGATCTGTGCCGAACAGTCTGCAACCGGTGGCCGTGGCGGCAGTGCTTGGACCTGCTGGGAGACAGGTTCGCCCAGCTTGGCCTGGCCCTCCTGGTGTACTTCGCCATGGCCTTCTGGCTGATGGGAACGGAGCGAACCGCGTTGCTGAACTGGAACGCTGATCCATTGATGCAGTTGGGCATCAATCTCGCCACGGTGCTACAGAAGGTTGCCCTGTTGTTCCACGGTGGCTACGCCTGGATATTGGCCGTGCTGGTGCTGATTGCGCTGATGGGGGCCATGGGGGTGGGCCGCCGGCTTGAGGGAGGTGAGGAGCCTGGTTGGAAAACATGGCTCCTGGGCCTGCTCTGGCTACTGACATCTTTGATACTGGCGCTGTTGGTACCCGGCATCACGCTGTTGTTTCGTGACTTCAATGAAGGGGCCCGCACACTGATGGGCTTCGGTGTGTGGTTGATGCTGCTGTTCTATCTGGCTTACCTCGCGCTGACGCCACTTCATCGTCGATTACCAGCGTTGCTGATTATTCCATTGCTGGCGACCCTGTCACTGTCCTTTGCCTATGGTCGGGTATTGACCCTGCAAAAGACCTTTTCCAGCGGCGCGCTTTATAGCTTGGCGCATGACATCACTTCCCGTCGCGAGCTGTATGAGGCTAAGCGCATCTATATGTCAGTGACTTATTCCGCCCATTGGCTGACAAGCGCCTGCGGCTCGTTCAACCAACTGCCGGTCCTGCATTACCTGCTCAATGTTGATTACTTGCTTCTTCCGGAAAGCCCGCCGTTCCTGGGTATCACTAACGTGGTGATCGAACGGGAGCGGCGCAATGCGACCCGAGTCGGTTATCGGGGCTATACGCCGCTCGTGGACAACCTGTACTACCGGATTTATCTGCTGGGCGACTATGGCTTCATTGTCATGAAGGAGCCGTCGCGGAGCCGCGCGCCGCTGTGCTAGCCAGCGGCGCCCGCGGAAAACCGCAGTGTGGAAAATTTTCGCTGTGGGCGTGTTCAAGCCGCCACGGTTTCCATCGGCTCAAAACTGTCCGCCCGCGCCATCTGCCACATCCGCGAATAAAAGGCTCCATTGACCTCGCCCGTCAGCAGTTCCCCGGGCTTTAAGAACACATGCAACTGCGAGAACAGCTTCACCTCGGTGGCCGACATGCGCCGCACCAGGTGCTTGGGCTGCAATTGCGATGGGTGTTCCAGGCCGGCGGCGGCGAGCATTTCGGCCAGGGCCTTGAGGGTGTTGCGGTGGAAGTTGTAGACCCGCTGGGCCTTGTCCGGGACCACCAGGGCGCGTTGGCGCAGGGTGTCCTGGGTGGCGACGCCGGTGGGGCATTTGTTGGTGTGGCAGCTTTGCGACTGGATGCAGCCGATGGCGAACATGAAGCCGCGGGCGGCGTTGGCCCAGTCGGCACCGATGGCCAGGACGCTTGCGATGTCGAACGCGCTGACGATCTTGCCGCTGGCGCCGAGCTTTATCTTGTCCCGCAGGTTCAGGCCCACCAGCGTGTTGTGCACGAACAGCAGGCCTTCGCGCAACGGCACGCCGATGTGGTCGGTGAACTCCACCGGTGCCGCGCCCGTGCCGCCTTCCTTGCCGTCCACGACGATGAAGTCGGGCAGGATCCCGGTTTCCAGCATGGCCTTGGCAATGCCCATGAACTCCCATGGGTGGCCCAGGCAGAACTTGAAGCCCACCGGCTTGCCGCCGGACAGTTCGCGCAGTTGTTGGACGAATTGCATCAGTTCCAGCGGCGTGGAGAACGCGCTGTGGCGCGACGGTGAAATGCAATCCTCGCCCATGAGGATGCCGCGGGTCTCGGCGATTTCCCGGGTGACCTTGTGCTTGGGCAGGATCCCGCCATGGCCGGGCTTGGCGCCCTGGCTCATCTTGATTTCAATCATCCGCACTTGTGGGTCTTGTGCCTGGACGGCGAAGCGCTCCGGGTCGAAGTGCCCGTCGGCGGTGCGGCAGCCGAAATAGCCGCTGCCCAGTTCCCAGGTCAGGTCGCCACCGTGTTCGCGATGGTAGGGGCTGATGCTGCCTTCGCCGGTGTCGTGGGCGAAATTGCCCAGCTTGGCGCCCTGGTTCAGCGCACGGATGGCATTGGCGCTTAGCGAGCCGAAGCTCATGGCCGAGATGTTGAACACCGAGGCGGAATACGGTTGGGTGCACTGCGGGCCGCCGACCGTCACGCGAAAACCACTGGGGTCGCTCAACGGCGCCGGGCGCATGGAATGGCCGATGAACTCGAAGCCGGTTTGGTAGACGTCGATCAAGGTGCCGAACGGTTTGTCGGAGGTCTCGTTCTTGGCCCGGGAATACACCAGCGAGCGCTGGGCCCGGGAAAAGGGCAGGGCGTCGCTGTCGGATTCGAGCAGGTACTGACGGATCTCCGGGCGGATGCCTTCGACCAGGTAGCGGATGTTGCCCAGGATCGGGTAGTTGCGCCGTACCGCGTGACGGCTTTGCAGCAGGTCGAACAGCCCCAGCAGGCTCAACAGGCCTGTCACCAGCGCGAATGGCCAGAGCCAGTCGTGTTGCAGGAACGGCAGGCTGGCGAGGGTGAATATCACACAGCCGGCAAAGAAGGCGTAACGGCTCAGCAGAGACAGGCTCATACGGGTTCCTTGGGAAGGGACAACGAGGGGCATTCTGCGCTGGCCGTGAAAGGATGGGCAACCGGCGATGAGAGAACTTCATGTGCTGAGGGGGCATCTGTGGCGAGGGGATTTATCCCCGCTGGGGCGCGCAGCGGCCCTGGAACCAGACGGCTCGATGCATCAGGCCGACTGAGTCGACTGTTTTGGGGCCGCTGCGCAGCCCAGCGGGGATAAATCCCCTCGCCACAGGTCATGGGTCCGTAAAACACTCTTTGTAGACCGACTCGATGTCACCCCGCCACCTTCATCTGCCGCACCGGCAACTCCACCCTGAAGGTCGTGCCGACTCCCACTTCGCTGCGCACCGTGATCTCGCCGTTGTGTTTTTTCACGATGCCGTAGGACAGCGACAGACCGAGCCCCGTGCCTTGGCCGATGGGCTTGGTGGTGAAGAACGGGTCGAAGATTTTTTGCAGGGTTTGCGGTGGGATCCCCGAGCCGTTGTCGGCGACTTCGATCCAGACGGTATCGCCGTCGACGCCGTTGCGCAGGGTGATGGTGCCGCGTTCGGGGCCGATGGCCTGGGCGGCGTTGACGATCAGGTTCATGATCACCTGGTTGATCTGCGACGGCAGGCATTCGACTTCTGGCAGCGGCGTGTATTGCTTGACCACGTCGGCCTTGTACTTGATTTCGTTGGCGACGATGTTCAGCGTCGAATCCATGCCCTGTTGCAAATTGGCCATCTGCCATTCCTGGTTGGAGTCGACGCGGGAGAAGTCCTTGAGGTCCTTGACGATCTGCCCGACCCGGCCGATGCCGTCCTTGGACTCCTTGATCAACAGCGGGATGTCCTCCACCAGGAAATCCAGCTCCACTTGCTCGCGCAGCGTCCTCAGGTGCACCAGTTGCTCCGGCGAGGCGATGGCTTGCTCGGCGCTGCCGTAGGCCGCGAGCATTTGCTGGAGCTTGCTGAAATAGCCGTCCAGGGCCCCCAGGTTGGAGGAAATGAAGCCGATGGGGTTGTTGATTTCGTGGGCCACCCCGGCGGCCAGTTGGCCCAGGGAGGCGAGTTTTTCCGATTGAACCAGCTGGGTTTCGAGCATCTTGCGTTCGTCGATTTCCATCTGCAGCAGCTCGCTGGCCTGCTTGAACGCCTGGGTTCGTTGTTCCACCAGGTCTTCGAGCTTGCTCATTTTCAACTGGGCGCGGGCGGTCATGGCCCATTTGGTGGTCAGGGTGTTGGCCATCTGCTGGACTTCGATGTTGTCGAAGGGCTTCTTCAGGATCAGCAGGCGGTCGTGGCCATTGAGGCGTTCCAGCAGTTCGTCCCAGGAGTAATCCGAGTAGGCGGTGCAGACCACTACCTGCAGCAGCGGATCGCGCTTCCACAGTTCTTCGATGGTCTTGGCGCCGTCCCAGCCTTCGGGCATGCGCATGTCGACGAAGGCCAGGGCATAGGGGCGTTCCCTGGCCTGGGCGTCGAGCAGTTTGTTCAGGCCTTCCTGGCCGCCATAGGCCGAGTCGAGTTCGAACACAGTGGCGACCGGTTTCGGTGCCTCGCCGAACAGGGCGTTCTCCATGTCCTGCAGGTCGGCGTTGATCTCGTTCTCGGGGGTGAGGATCTTGCGAAAATCCTCATGGATGGCCGGTGTGTCGTCGATCAATAGGATGCGGCGGTTGCTCAGGGTGTTCATGGCTCACCCTCCGCGAGTTTCAATGGCACCTGCAGCTGGAACGTGGCCCCTTTGCCGGGGCCTTCGCTGTGGGCGGTCAGGCGCCCGTTCATTTCGATGGCCGCCAGGGCGCAACTGTGCAGGCCAAACCCGTGGCCGTCCTTACGCGTGGTGAAGCCGTGGGCGAAGATGCGTGTCATGTTTTCCTCCGGGATGCCTTCGCCTTCATCCTTGACGCTGATCTGCAGGGTCTCGCCATCCACCACGGCCGCCTTCAACGTCATGTTCCGCGCATGATTGGACACCCCTGCCATGGCGTACTTGGCGTTGCTGATGAGGTTGATCAGGATCAGCAGCAAGCGGTGCTTGTCGCCCATGATTCGCGGGACGTCGCCATACTCCTTGATCACCGTGACATGGTGGCGGGTCAGGGCGCCGGAGTTCATGCGCAGGGCGTCTTCGAGCAGTTCGCTGACCACCAGGGGCTCCAGCAGGCTGTTGGCCCCGGCGTAGGATTGCTGGGTCGAAACGATGTCCTTGATGTGGTCCACGCTCTTGCTCAACTGCCCCAGCTCGTCGATCAGGCTATGCTGTTCCGCGGCGATGGCGTCCACCAGTTGGTTGAGGTAGCCGGGCAGCAGCTTGCCTTTTTCGTCTTCGGTGAGGAAATGCCCGAGGTCGTGGGGGTGTTCGTTGACCAGTTGCATGGCCTTGCCCAGCCCCAGCGCCTTGCTGCTGCGCAATTTGCGGCTGACCAGGTCGGCGGAAATGTTCACGCTGTTGAGAACGTTGCCGACGTTGTGCAGCACGTTGGTGGCGATTTCCGCCATGCCGGCCTGGCGGGCGGTGTCCATCAGCTCGCTCTGGGTGTCCTTGAGCTGGCGGGTGCGTTCTTCCACCCGTTGCTCCAGCTCGTCGTTGGCGGTTTTCAGGGCGCTGTTGACCCGCTTGATCTCGGCGAAGCTGCGTACCAGACGGATCGCCAGCCAGATCAGGATCAGCACCAGGAACATCGCGAACACCATCAGGTAGATGTGGTTGCGCTGGTGGAGGGCGGCAGCGGTTTCCTGATCCTTGTCGAGCAGGCTGGTGATGGTGTCCAGCCGGTCCGCCACCGGGACCGCCTCGATGCCCTCCAGCAACTCGTTGACCTGGGGTTGTTCGCGCAGGACCATCGCGATGTGTCGGCTCATGGTGGTCACCGCGTTCTGGAACCCTTCGGGCAGGCGCTCCTTGTTGACGTCCAGCCGGTTCAGCCCAAGCAGTACCTCGGCGGCCGTGTCCGGGGTGGTGAGTTGGGCGAACTCCATGCTGCTGAGCAACAGGTCGTAGGTGTCGATGGCGACGTTTTGCAGCTGCAACCGTTGCTCGTCGGTGAGCCGGGCGAACTGGCCCTGGATATCGTCTTCGGCCGTTGGCAGGAAGGCCAGGGAGTTGCGCAGTATCGCGTGGTGCGACTTGAATTTTTCCACCAGGCGGGTCTTTTCCTTGACCGCCTCCAGATACGCGTCGCGCTGGGTTTCCCAGAGCGTGGGCGCGTGGCGGCCCGAGGCCGATTCGATGGCGTCCAGGCGCTGCCAGAGCCGGGTGATTTCATGCAGCGGCGAGACCAGGGGGTCGTAGTTGTGGGTCAGGGCGATCCGGGTCTTGAGCACTTCGTTGTCCCAGATCGCGTCCTGTTGCTTCAACTGCCGGACCAGGTCCCGGGACTCGATGTACGAGGCGGCCTGTTGCGCACCCGACTGGATGTACATGAACAGCAGCACCGAAACGAGCAACACGCCGATGAATGCCAGGCCAAGTCGACGGAGGGCCTTCATAAGGGTTTGCCCTCCCATTCGCCGGTCAGGGTCTTGAGGAACTCGACGATCAACTCGGTATCCTTGCCGGCCGGTTCACGGCCCAACTGGTACTTGAACATCACTTCCACCGCCTGCTCCAGCGTCGCCGCGGAGCCCTTGTGGAAATACGGTGCGGTGACGGCGACATTGCGCAGGCTGGGCACCTTGAACACCTGGCGATCACCTTCATCGCCGGTGACGTTGAAGCGCCCTTCATCGGCCCGGGTGAGGTTGCCCCGGTCCGCGATGTAGTCCCCCATGACACCGAACTTCTGGAACATGTTGCCGCCGATGTTCACGCCCTGGTGGCAGGCGATGCAGCCGTATTCCTTGAAACGCTCATAGCCGAATTTTTCCCGCGGCGTGAGGATGTCGGTGTTGCCCAGCAGGTATTGGTCGAAGCGTGAGTTGGGGGTCAGCAGGGTGCGTTCGAAATCGGCCAGGGCGCCCTGGATATTGGGCTTGGTCACGCCGTCGGGGTAGGTCGCGTTGAAGTCCCTGGTATAACCCGGGTCGTCGGCGATGCGCTTGACCACGGTGTCCCAATTGCTGCCCATTTCCGTGGGGCTGGTGACCACGATGTGAACCTGCTCTTCCAGGGTGTCGGCGCGGCCGTCCCAGAACTGATGGAAATTCAGGCTGGCGTTGAACACCGTGGGGGTGTTGACCTCCACCGGCTTGCCGTCGAAGCCCAGGGACAACGCCTTGTCGTCGGCACCGCCCTTGTCCAGGCGATGGCAACTGGCACAGGACAGGGTGTTGTTCACCGACAGCCGTGGGTCGTTGAACAGCCGCTGGCCCAGTTGGACGCGCTTGGGGTCCAGCGCGGGGACGGGAGGCAGCGGCTTGAGCGGTTCGTCCAGGGGCTCGGCGTGGGCGGCCACACTGAGTCCCATGAACAGGCCGAGAGCCAACAAGAGTCCTGGTGACGCCATCGCAGACTTCCTTGAACGTGGGTTGATGGAGCAGGCTGTTTTTAGGAAAACGGGTTCGGGCGCTGTTCCCATTCGGCCATCCATTGGGCGAAGGCGTGCGGTTCCACGGGCTTGCTGAAGTAATACCCCTGGGCCTCCTCGCACTGGTGGGCCCGGAGGAAGTCCAGTTGCGCCAGGGTCTCCACGCCCTCAGCAATGATGTGCAGGTTCAGGCCCTTGCCCAGGCTGATGATGGTGCTCACCAGCTTGGCGTCATTGCTGTCGATGCTCAGGTCGCCCACGAACGACTGGTCGATTTTCAGGACATCCACCGGGAATTTCTGCAGGTAGCTCAGGCTCGAGTACCCGGTGCCGAAATCGTCGATGGCCAGCCGCACGCCCAGTTGCTTGATGGCCTTGAGAATGGCGACGGTGGTGTCGATGTTCTGCATCAGCACGCTTTCGGTGATCTCCAGTTCCAACTGTGTCGGGTCCAGGCCGGTTTCCTTGAGGGTGCGGGCAATGCCTTCGACGAAGCCGCGCTGGCGAAAGTCGATGGCCGAGACGTTGACCGACAGGTACAGGGGTCGCATGCCCTGGTCTTGCCAGGTGCGGGCCTGCTGGCAGGCTTCCTGGAGCACCCATTGACTCAGCGGCACGATCAGCCCGCTGTCCTCGGCCACCGGGATGAAGTCCGACGGGTAGACCAGGCCGTGCTCCGGGCGATTCCAGCGCACCAGCGCCTCGACACCGACCACTTTGCCGCTCGTCAGGTCGAGCTTGGGCTGGTAGTGCAGCACGAATTCCTTGCGTTGCAGGGCCAGCCGCAGGCCAGACTCGATGGTCTGTTGCTGGCGGGCCCGGCGGTTCATGTCTTCGGTGAAGAAACGGTAGTCGTTGGGGCCGGCTTCCTTGACGTTGCGCATCGCCGTCTCGGCTTTCTTGATCAGCGCCACGGCGTCGAAACCGTCGGTGGGGTACACGCTTACCCCCAGGCTGGCGGTGACGGTCAAGTCATGGCCGTCGATCGGTTGGGGCGTGCTGACCGCTGCCAACAGTTTTTCCGCCACGCCCTTGGTCTGCTGCGGGTCGGCGATGTCCCCCAGCACCACCACGAATTCATCGGAGCCGTAGCGAAACACCGAGTCGGACTCGCGCACCACGGTGGCCAGCGCCCGGGCCACGCGCTTGAGCATCTCGTCGCCGACCGGGTGCCCCAGGGCGTTGTTGACCCGTTTGAAACGGTCCAGGCCGAGGAACATCACCGCCAGTTGCCGGTCATGCCGGCGGCACTGGGCCATGGCCTGGGTCAGGCGGTCGCCGAGCAACATGCTGTTGGGCAGTTCGGTGAGCACGTCGTATTGCAGCAGGTGGGAGACCTTGAGCAGTTCCTGGACCCGCTCTTCAATCGTGCGCTCCAGGCTGCGCATCTTGCGCGCGGCATCCTGGGCCAGTTGCCATTTCCAGGTCATGGCGCTGGCCATCTGGCGGATTTCCAGGGTGTCGAAGGGTTTCTTGAGGATCAGCAACTGATCGTCGAACTCGATCCGTTCCGACATGGTTTCCCAGGTGTAGTCGGAGAACGCCGTGCACAGGGCAATTTGCAGCCGGGGGTCGGCTTCCCACAGTTTTTCGATGGTCTGCAGGCCGTCCCAGCCCGGCGGCATGCGCATGTCGGCGAACACCAGGGCGTAGGGCTGGCCTTCGGCCTGGGCGCGCTTGACCAGTTCCAGCGCTTCTTCGCCCTGGTACGCGGAGTCGATCTGGAACTGCGGCCGGCTGACCTGGGGCGTGCCGAACAACAGGCTCTCGGTATCGTCCAGCGACTCATCACCGCCGCCACCGGCGCTGAGGATCTTGCGAAAGTCCTGGTGGATGGCCGGGGTGTCGTCCACCACCAGGATTCGCCTGTTCGCGGGTACGGACAAGGGGTTCATGGGGTGCTCTCCGATAGCTGGCTCGGGGGGCGTGTCCAGTGGTCGGCCGCCGGAACGATGCTGCCGGCCTTGAGCAGCTCGGCGGCCTGGTGGCTGTCCACGACCGTGCTGAAGTAGTGCCCCTGGGCTTGCATCGTCCCACCGCTGGACATCAGCGTGGTGCGCTGCTCCTGGGTCTCGACGCCTTCGGCGATGATCCCGATGCCCACGTCCCGGGCGAAGTTGAGGATGGCCCGCAGGGTCGTGGCGTTGCCGGGGTCGGCGTTGGCACTGTCGAGAAACCGTTGGGCGAGCTTGAGGTGGTTGACGCGGTAGGTCTTGAGGTAATCGAACGAGGAATATTCGGTGCCGAACTCATCGATTGCGATCTGCACGCCCAGTTCGCACAGGCGCGGCAGCACGTCGTTGTGGGTCCACTTGGTCTGGGCCAGGGTGGCTTCGGTGACGTCGAAGCGCAGGTCCCACGGGGCCAGTTCCCAGCGCGCGGTGGTGCGCAGCACGTCGTAGATCAGTTCCGGGCCGGTCTTGAGCTGGGTCAGGGACAGGTCGAGGGCGATCACCGGCGGCGCCATGTTCTGGTCGCGCCACTGGCGCATCTGCCGGCAGGCCTGGTCCAGCGCCCAGTGGCCCAGGCCGATGATGAGCCCGGTCTTCTCGGCGGCCGGCATGAACACCGCCGGCTCCAGCCAGCCGCGCTCGGGGTGGTTCCAGCGCACCTGCACGCCCATGCCGAGGATTTTGCCGGTGCCCAGGTCGACTTCCGGCAGGTAATGCAAATGCAGCTCCTGGTTCTCGATGGCCCGGCGCAGATCGTTGGCCAGGGCGACCCGGTCGGTGACTTCCTGGTTGATCTCTTCGTTGTGGAAATGGTACTGGTTGCGACCCTTCTCCTTGGAGCGGTACAGGGCCATGTCGGACTGCGCCATCAGGCTGTCGGCGCTCAGGCTCTGCGGCGTATACAGGGCGATGCCGATGCTCACCGAGATCCGCACGTCGTTGCCGTCCAGGGCGTAGGGCGCCACCAGGGCGTCGCGGATCTTCGCCGCCAGCGCGGCGCAATGGGTGGCCTCGTGAACGTCCAGTTGCAGGATGGCGAACTCGTCGCCGCCCAGGCGCGCGACCACGTCGTTCTCCCGGGTGCAGGCCTTGATGCGTGCGGCGACTTCCTGCAAGAGCAGGTCGCCGATGGGGTGGCCCAGGGTGTCGTTGATCCGCTTGAAGTGGTCCAGGTCCAGGTAGAACATCGCGAACGCCGGCGCCCCCCGGCGCGCGGCGGCGAAGGCCTGGTGCAGTCGTTCGATCATGGTGGCGCGGTTGGCCAGCCCGGTCAGGCCGTCGGTGCGGGCCAGCAGGGCGATCTTCTCTTCGGCCAGCTTGCGTTCGGTGATGTCGAGGATGATGCCTTCGACCTCCAGCAACAGGCCTTGCTCATTGCGCACCGGAATGTAGCGGTTCTCCACCCAGCGGTAGGTGCCGTCGCCGGTGCGCAGGCGAAACTCGATGGAGGCGCCGGCATTGTCCCGGTCCAGGACGCGGACCATGGCGGCGTCGATCTTGGACTGGTCATCGGGGTGGATGAGCATCTGCGCCCAGTCCGGCGCGCCCACCAGACGCGCTGCGACATGGCCGAACTTGGTGATGTTGTGGGAGATGTACATCAACGGGAACGGCGGCTCGCCCCGCAGGCGATAGAGGATGGTCGGGCTGTTCTGCACGATGATGTTGGCGTCGGCCAGTTCTCGGGTGCGCGCTTCGACCGCCCGTTCGAGCATGTCCATCTTCAGCGCGGCGTCCTCGGTCATCTGCCATTTGACCGTCAGCGTGCTGGCCATCTGGCGGATCTCGATGGCGTCGAAGGGTTTCTTCAGAATGAGCAGACGGTCGCCCAGCTCCAGGCGGTCGGCGATGTCTTCCCAGGAATAGTCCGAATAGGCGGTGCACAACGCCACTTGCAACTTGGGGTCGGCGCGCCACAGCCGCTCGATGGTTTCCAGGCCGTCCCAGCCGGGCGGCATGCGCATATCGATGAAGGCCATGGCGTAGGGCTGCCCTTGCTCCAGCGCGGCCTCGACCTTGTTCAGGGCTTCCATGCCCTGGAAGGCCGAGTCGAGGTTGAAACTCTGGGCGGCGACGGCCACCGGCGCGCCGAACAGGGCTTCTTCGGCACTGCTCAGGTGGTCCTCGGACGGCGCGTGGGGGCTGAGGATCTTGCGAAAATCCTCATGGATCGTCGGCGTGTCGTCGACGATCAGGATCCGCCGGTTGGCTCTTTCCGATGGCAGGCTCATGGCCGTGCACCGTGGCGATGCTGACAATAGAACCCTGGGAACATCTGATATCCCTTTCGCTGGCATGAGAGTTCTGGCCCGTACATGGCCTTCCATGGGGTACAGCATAGTCGGCTCATCGGGATGCGCTCGGCCCGTGATGGCAAATCGTGCCTAAATGCCGGCAATCTACTAGCCTGTCTTCTGGGGGACGGTAAACGGTCGTCATCAATAGGAGGGGGTAGCAATGGAAGATCAATCGCCGGACGTTCCGGTCAAAAAACCGACGGTGCTGTTGGTCGATGACGAAGAGTCGATCCTCAACAGCCTGCGCCGGCTGCTGCGCAGCCAGCCCTACGAAATCCTGCTGGCCGACAGTGGCGCCAAGGCCCTGGAAATCCTCAAGGAGCGGCCGGTCGACCTGGTGATGACCGATGCGCGCATGCCCAACATGGACGGCGCCACGCTGTTGGCACAGATTCGCCAGTTGTACCCATCGACCTTGCGCATCCTGCTCACCGGCTATGCCGACGTCGACATGATGACCAAGGCCATCAACGAGGGCGGCTTGTACCGCTACCTCAGCAAACCGTGGAACGACGAGGAAGTGGTGCAGGCCCTGCGCCAGGCCCTGGCCCACCAGCATTCCGAAAGCGAACGCCAGCGCCTCGAAGCGCTGACCCGCGAGCAGAACCAGCAACTCAAGACGCTCAACGCCACCTTGGAAAAACGCGTGGCCTCGCGCACCTCCGAGTTGCAGCAGACCGCCGACATGCTCGACCTGGCCTACGATGAACTCAAGCGCAGCTATGTCACCAGCACGGAAGTGTTCTCGCTGATCGCCAACCTGCGCCTGCCCAAGGCCAAGCAGACCAACCGGCAGATCATCGAGTTGATCCGGGTCTACAGCCGCCTGCATTTCCTCGACGAGTCCACCGATCGCGACCTGACCATGGCGGCGGCGCTGTACAACATCGGCAAGCTGAGCTGGACCGACAACATGATGGTCACGCCGGCCGACCTGCTGCACCACACCGAGCTGGACCTGTACCGCGCCTATCCGAAGCAGAGCGAATCGCTGTTGATGACCCTGGACCCGATGAAGGACGCGGCCCGGATCATTCGCCATCACCAGGAACGCTGGGACGGCAGCGGCTTCCCCGAACACCTCAAGGGCGAGGCGATCCCGTTCGGTTCGCGGCTGTTGAAGCTGGCGGTGGACTTCATCGAATTGCAGCGCGGGTTGATCCTCGAACGGCAGATGAACAGCGACGAAGCCCTGGTCTACATCCGCAAATACGCTGGCAAGCTGTACGACCCGGACATGATCGAGGACTTCATCAAGGCCTGCGGCGAATACCTGGACGACGTGACCCTGTCGGACCCGACGGTGAAGGTCTTGAACACCCGGGAGCTGGCGGCCGGGATGGTCCTGGCGCGCAACCTCAATGCCGACAACGGCATGTTGCTGCTCAACGCCGGCAAGATCCTGAGCGGTCCGCTGGTGGAAAAACTCATCGCCTTCGAAGCGATGGAGTGCGCCCGCTACAGCGTGTTCGTCAAGATTCCCGAAGACGCTTCGGCGCCCAGGCCGATCCTGGGGTGAACACAGCTCAACCTGTGGGAGCGGGCTTGCTCGCGAAGGCGGTGTGTCAGTTAAGGATGTATTCCCTGACACACCGCCTTCGCGAGCAAGCCCGCTCCCACAAGAGACGGTGTTGATCTTGAGGCTTTGCTCCAACCGCTGCGATCTGTAATCTCCCGGGCATTTTTTGCCCGAGGCCAATTCCCATGACCGATTCGCTCATCCGCATCGCCGCCGCCCTGTTGATCGGGCCGGATGGTCGGACCCTGCTGGTGCGCAAGCGCGGCACCCTGGCCTTCATGCAGCCGGGGGGCAAGATCGAGCCCCATGAGCAACCGGTCGAGGCCCTGGCCCGGGAGCTGGAGGAAGAGCTGGGCCTGGTGATCGATCCTGCCCAGGCGCGCAACCTGGGCGCCTTCAGTGCGCCGGCCGCCAACGAGCCAGGCTTTACCGTCCAGGCGCAGGTGTTCCTGCTGGAAATCGACGCCGCTGTTTCACCGGCTGCCGAGATCGAGGAAGTGCGCTGGATCGATCCGGCCGGCGAGCACGACCTGCTGCTGGCGCCGTTGACAGGCGAGGTCATCCTGCCGTTTTATCGAGCGTCGCCTTCCGTGGCCCGCTGATTCCAGGAACAACGCCCATGATTGCACTGCCAGACCTGCTGATTTTCGCCGCCGCCGCGTTGCTGATGGTGCTCACGCCCGGTCCGAACATGATCTACCTGATTTCCCGTTCGATCTGCCAGGGCCGCAAGGCCGGCGTCACTTCCCTGCTGGGAGTGGTGGCGGGCTTTTTCGTGCACATGTTCGCGGCGGCAGCGGGGCTGACGGCGGTGTTCCTGGCGGTGCCTCTGGCCTATGAAATCCTGAAGTGGGCCGGTGCGCTGTACCTGCTGTGGCTGGCCTGGCAGGCCGTGAAGCCCGGTGCTCGCTCACCGTTCGAGGCGCAGCAGTTGCCGGCGGACTCTACGCGCAAGTTGATCACCATGGGCTTTCTCACCAGTGCCCTGAACCCCAAGATCGCGGTGTTCTACCTGTCGGTGTTCCCGCAGTTCATCAGCCCGGAGCACGGCTCGCTGTTCACCCAGAGCCTCATCCTCGGGCTGACCCAGATCAGCATCAGTTTCAGCGTCAACCTGTTGATCGCGCTGTTTGCCGCCGGGATTGCGTCCTGGTTTGCCCACAACCCGACCTGGCTGGCGGTGCAGCGTTATTTCATGGGCTTTGTGCTCGCTACGTTGGCGCTGCGCCTGATGCTTGAGCAACGGCGCGGGGCATGAACATCCGGCGGCTGCGGGCCGGCGATGCCAGCGCGTATCGCGAACTGATGCTCCAGGCCTACGCGCAGCATCCGCAGGCCTTCACTTCCAGCGTCAGTGAGCGGGCGGCGCTGCCGATCAATTGGTGGGAGTCGCGGCTGACCAGCCGGCTGGACGTGGTGCTGGGGGCGTTCGAGGCGGGGCAACTGGTGGGGATGGTCGGTCTGGCCCTGGAGCCTCGGGCCAAGGCCCGGCACAAGGCGATCCTGTTCGGCCTGTACGTCAGCGCCGCCCATGGCCGCCAGGGGCTGGGCCAGCAGTTGCTGCAAGCGGCCCTCGACGAAGCTCGCCGCCACACTTTCCTGCGTCTGGTGCAGTTGACCGTCACCGCCGGCAACGACCCGGCGGTCAAGCTCTACCAGCGTTGCGGCTTTGTGCTGTATGGGCTGGAGCCGATGGCCATCCGGGTAGATGACGAATACTTCGACAAGATCCATATGTGGCTTGAACTGTAGGGCCCCTTCGCGGGCAAGCCCGCTCCCACAGGGGTGGTGGTGTCCACAGAATTGGGCTTTGCCGCGGATCCTCTTGTGGGAGCGGGCTTGCTCGCGAAGGGCTCGCCGCCATCAGCGCACCGCACTGACCCCATCGAGGGTGGAAAACGACGTGTCCTTCGCCGTCAGCAGGAAGTCGCGCATGTACGGTGCGTCGAGCATGTCGGTGCGGACCGCTGCGTACAGGGTGGCGAACAGGCCTTTTTCGCCCAGGCGCTTGGCCTTCACGTAGCCCCGTGAGCTGTATTCATGCAGCGCCCAGTGGGGCATGCCGCAGACGCCGCGGCCGCTGGCCACCAGTTGCATCATCATCACCGTCAGTTCGGACGTGCGCACCTGGGCCGGTTCGATGTCGGCCGGCTCCAGGAAGCGGGTGAAGATGTCCAGCCGATCCCGTTCCACCGGGTAGGTGATCAGGGTTTCGCTGACCAGGTCCTCCGGCACGATGAACGGTTTGCCCGCCAGACGGTGCTGGTTGGCCACGGCGAGCATCGCTTCGTAGGTGAACAGCGGCACGTAGGTGATGCCGGCCAGTTCCAGCGGGTCGGACGTGACCACCAGGTCCAGGTCGCCCCGGGCCAGGGCCGGCAACGGCGCGAAGGCGAAGCCCGAGGCCAGGTCCAGTTCGACTTCGGGCCAGGCGTCGCGGAACTGGTCGATGGTGGGCATCAGCCACTGGAAGCAGCTGTGGCACTCGATCGCCATGTGCAGGCGCCCGGCGGTGCCGCCCGCCAGGCGCGCGATGTCCCGTTCGGCGCCGCGCAGCAGGGGCAGGGTGGCATCGGCCAGTTGCAGCAGGCGCAGGCCGGCGCTGGTGAACCGTACCGGTTTGGTCTTGCGCACGAACAACTGCATGCCCAGGCGTTCCTCCAGTTCCTTGAACTGGTGGGACAGCGCGGACTGGGTCAGGTGCAGGCGTTCGGCGGCTTCCACCAGGCTATCGGCTTCGCGCAGGGCATGCAGGGTCTTGAGGTGACGGAGTTCAAGCACCGGAGGCTCCATGAGAAAAACTTGTGATCAACACGAAAAGGTTGAGTTTGTCTCATGAAGGGTCGGCTGTCGACAATAGCGCCATCTTTTACAGGAGGACGCACACCATGGCCCTGGCCCACACCCTCGGTTTTCCCCGCATCGGCGCCGACCGCGAACTGAAAAAAGCCCTCGAAGCCTACTGGAAGGGCGACCTGGCGCCGGACGCGCTGCAAGCGGTGGGGCGTGAGCTGCGGGCCCGGCACTGGCAATTGCAGAAAGACGCCGGTATCGACCTGCTGCCCGTCGGCGACTTCGCCTGGTACGACCAGGTGCTCAGCCACACCCTGGCTTTGGGCGTGGTTCCATCGCGTTTCCACGACACCCTCAATGGCCAGGGCCGGCCTACCCTCGACACCTTGTTCGCCATGGCCCGTGGCGCCACCGCCAGCTGTTGCGCCGGTCACGGCCAGGCGCAACACGCCCAGGAGCTGACCAAGTGGTTCGACACCAACTATCACTACCTGGTCCCGGAGTTCTCCGCTGACCAAGCGTTCACCCTGAGCTGGGAACAGCTGTTCGACGAAGTGGACGAGGCCCACGCCCTGGGCCATCGGGTCAAGCCGGTGCTCATCGGCCCGCTGACCTACCTGTGGCTGGGCAAGGCCAAGGGCGAGGACTTCGACAAGCTGGACCTGCTGGAGCGGTTGCTGCCGGTCTACGGTGAAATCCTCAATCGTCTCCAGCGCCAGGGCGTGGAATGGGTGCAGATCGACGAGCCGATCCTGACCCTCGATTTGCCCCAGGCCTGGAAAAATGCCTTCGAGCGGGCCTATCACATCCTTCAGTATTCGCCGCTGAAAAAACTCGTGGCGACCTACTTCAGTGGCCTGGGCGACAACCTCGGCCTGGCGGTGAGCCTGCCGGTGGATGGCTTGCACATCGACGCGGTACGTGCGCCGGAGCAATTGGGCCAGGTGCTGGACCGGCTGCCGAGCTACAAGATCCTGTCGGTGGGCCTGGTCAATGGCCGCAACGTCTGGCGTTGTGAGCTGGAACAGGCGCTGGCGCAGTTGCAACCGGCCCAGGAACGTTTTGGCGACAACCTCTGGGTCAGCACGTCCTGCTCGTTGCTGCACAGCCCGGTGGACCTGGAGCGTGAAGACAAGCTCGACCCCGAACTCAAGAGCTGGCTGGCCTTCGCCGTGCAGAAGTGCGGTGAAGTGGCGGTGCTGCGCGATGCGTTGAATGACCCTCAGGCCCCCGGCGTCCACCAGGCCTTGGCCGACAGCCGTGAAGTGCAGGCCCGTCGCGCCGCCTCGGCACGGATCCACAAGCCTGAGGTCCAGGCCCGACTCGATGCGATCAGTCCCCAGGACAGCCAGCGGCAATCGCCCTTCGCCCAGCGCATCGAACGGCAGCGTGCCAGGCTGAAGTTGCCGGCGTTTCCGACCACGTCCATCGGTTCTTTCCCACAGACGTCGGCGATTCGCCTGGCACGTCAGGCCTATAAACAGGGCAAGTTGTCGGCCAATGATTATCAGGACGCCATGCACACCGAGATCCGTCATGCCGTGCAGATCCAGGAGCGCCTGGGCCTGGATGTGCTGGTGCATGGCGAGGCCGAGCGCAACGACATGGTGGAGTATTTCGCCGAGCAACTGGACGGCTACGCCTTCACCCGTTTCGGCTGGGTGCAGAGCTATGGTTCGCGTTGCGTGAAGCCGGCGATCATCTACGGCGACATCAGCCGGCCCAAGCCCATGACCGTCGACTGGATCTGCTACGCCCAGCGCCTGACCGACAAGGTCATGAAGGGCATGCTCACCGGGCCCGTGACCATGTTGATGTGGTCGTTCCCCCGCGAAGATGTGTCGCGCCAGGTCCAGGCCCGCCAACTGGCCCTGGCCCTGCGGGACGAAGTGCTGGACCTGGAGAAAGCCGGCATCAGCATCGTGCAGATCGACGAGGCGGCGTTTCGCGAGGGTCTGCCGTTGCGCCGCGGCCAATGGCAGGAATACCTCGACTGGGCGGTGGAGGCCTTCCGCCTGTGCGCCTCGGGCGTGGGCGATGAAACCCAGATCCATACCCACATGTGCTACAGCGAGTTCAATGACGTGATCAAGGCCATCGCCGACATGGACGCCGACGTCATCACCATTGAAACCTCACGTTCGGACATGGAATTGCTGGAGGCTTTCGAAGCGTTCGATTACCCGAACGATATCGGCCCGGGCGTCTATGACATCCACTCGCCCCGGGTGCCGGACACGGCCGAGATGGTTTCGCTGATGAGCAAGGCGGTCAAGCGCATCGCTCCGGAGCGGTTGTGGGTCAACCCCGATTGCGGCTTGAAAACCCGGGCGTGGCCGGAGACGGAAGCGGCGTTGGTGAACATGGTGGCGGCGGCGCGGCAGTTGCGCAGTCAGTTGGCTTGACGCACGCAAGCGTCCCTGTGGCGAGGGAGCTTGCTCCCGCTGGAGTGCGAAGCGCTCCCAAACATCTTTCGCCTGGAAGTAGGGTAAAGGCTCGAAGATCTGGGGCGGCTGCGCCGCCCAGCGGGAGCAAGCTCCCTCGCCACGGTGTTCGGTTGCAATACCACTCGGCAATCTTCATCAAACTGTCACGCAACTGTGGCAGCGCGCTTGAACAAACTTCATCAGACTCGCGCTCTACTGGGGTTCTGCGTTTTGGTGTTTCTTCATGCGTGTATTCATTTTCCTGGCCGCCTTATTGTGCGGCCTGCCGTCGATTGCGGCTTCTCGTTGTGATGTGAATGTGCCGACCCAACGGGTCGATCTGGATCAGGTCAGCGTGGCGTACCAGAGCGTGGGCCGCCCCTCCGATCCTGCGCTGTTGCTGGTGATGGGGCTGGGTGGGCAATTGATCCACTGGCCGGACGAAGTGGTGGTGGCACTGTGCGAACAGGGTTTCCGGGTGATTCGCTACGACAACCGGGACGTCGGCCTGTCCACCTGGCGCCAGGCGCCAGGCAGCGCCAACCTGGCCTTTGAAGCGCTGCGCTATAAACTCGGCTTGCCCGTGGCATCGCCCTATACCTTGACCGACATGGCCGAGGATGGCCTGGGCTTGATGGATGCCTTGAAGGTGCAGCGTTTTCATGTGTTGGGCGTGAGCATGGGCGGGATGATCGCCCAGCACATGGCTGCCATGGCTCCGCAGCGGGTCGAAAGCCTGACGCTGATCATGACCAGTTCCGGCGCCGAAGGCCTGCCGGCACCCAGCGCGGCATTGGTCCAGCTGTTGTCGCGGCGCAGCGCGCCGAATCGCGAAGTGGCGCTGGAGCAACAGGCCGACCTGCTGGCCGCCTTGGGCAGCCCCATGGTGGTCGACGATCGGCAGGCGCTGCTGCACCAGGCCGCGGTGGCTTATGACCGGGCCTTCAACCCCGAAGGCGTGCAGCGCCAGATCATGGCGATCCTGGCGGAGCCCAGCCGCGTGGCGTTGCTCAATCAACTGCGGGTGCCAACCCTGGTCGTCCACGGCACCGCCGACCCGTTGCTGCCGGTGATGCATGGCGTGCACCTGGCCGCACACATCCAGGGTAGCCAATTGAAGCTGATCCCAGGCCTGGCCCATCGTTTCCAGGAGGCGTTCAAGGCGCCATTGCTGGGCGCGGTGCTGCCTTACCTGCAACAGCATCGTGACGATACGTCGCACTGGGCGCAGATCGAACCGGTGCAGGCGCCGAATGTGCTTTGACAAGCATGCAGTTTTCTCAAGTTTCGTAGAACCTGTGGCGAGGGGATTTATCCCCGTTGGGCTGCGTAGCAGCCCCATCTTGCCGACTCAATTTACCTGACACGGCGAGCGGCACTCTTAGGGGCTGCTGCGCAGCCCAACGGGGATAAATCCCCTCGCCACAGAGGCCTGCTGCTGTGGGCTCATCGCGCCTTGGCCTGCGCCACCAGCCATTCCATCAAGGCCTGCAACGGCGCCGCCACCTCGGCCTTGCGCGGGAACACCAGGTGATAACCCAACCCGGTTCCGACCTTCAGTTCGAACGGCATCACCAACCTTCCGGCGCTCAGGTCGTCGCCGATCAACGACCAGTCGCCAATCGCCACGCCGGTGCCTTGTGAGGCCATGGACATCGCCAGGTCGAGGGTTTCGAAGTGCTGGCCCTTGGCGGCGCTGCCCAGGTGCACCCCGGCGGCGTCCAGCCAGGTGGTCCAGTCGCGCCCGTCGGGGGTGGGGTGCAGCAACAGATGTTGTTGCAGGTCGTCGGGCGAGTGCAGCGGCACGGGGCCGTCCAGGAGCGGGCGCGAGCAGACCGGCGTCAGTTGTTCATCGAACAGGTGCAGGCTGGCCAGCGAGGCATCCGGCGGCGGGCCGTAGACCACGGCGGCGTCGAAGGCCTCGCGCTGGAAATCCACGCCGTGCTTGACCGTGGTGGTCAGCTCCACCGGCACATCCGGCCGCGCCTTCTGCCATTGCAGCAGGCGCGGCAACAACCAGCGCAGCACGCACGTCGGGGCCTTGAGTTGCAGGGCCCGGTGCTTGTCACCGATCTGCTCCACCGCCTCGCCGATCAGGTTGAACACCTGCTGCACCCGCGGCAGCCACGCCGCGCCTTGCGTCGTCAGGCTCAAGCCCCGGGCCTGGCGCTGGAACAACGCATAGCCCAGATGAGCTTCCAGCCCGGCGATCTGCCGGCTCACCGCGCCCTGGGTGATGTGCAACTGTTCGGCGGCCCGGGTGAAGTTGCAGCACTGGGCGGTGACCAGGAAGGTGTGCAGGGCCGGAAGCGGCGGAAGGCGTTTCATCGGTGCGAGCCATGACGTGAGGACATGGCGAGTATGACTTTTTATCGATTGTTGCCGCCATGGCCTGACCGTTCAATGACGCCATTCCAAGAGAAAAAGGGCAGTGGCGATGGCAACGTGCGGCGAAGTGTTGGTCAAGTTACTCGAAGGCTATGGCGTGGAGCAGGTGTTCGGCATTCCTGGCGTACACACCGTCGAGTTGTATCGCGGGCTGGCCCGTTCAAGCATTCGCCATGTGACGCCGCGTCATGAACAGGGCGCAGGTTTCATGGCCGACGGTTATGCGCGGGTCAGCGGCCAGCCTGGCGTGTGTTTCATCATCACCGGCCCCGGCATGACCAACATCACCACCGCCATGGGCCAGGCCTACGCCGATTCGATCCCGATGCTGGTGATCTCCAGCGTGCAGTCGCGCAGCCAGTTGGGGGGCGGGCGGGGCAAGTTGCATGAGCTGCCGAACCAGGCGGCGCTGGTGAGTGGCGTCGCGGCATTTTCCCACACGCTGCTGTCCGTCGCCGAGTTGCCCGGCGTGCTGGCGCGGGCGTTCGCGGTGTTCCAGGCCGGGCGCCCGCGGCCGGTGCACATCGAAATCCCGTTGGACGTGCTGGTCGAAAACGCCGACGCCTTGCTGGCCTGTGCACCGGTGAACATCAGCCGCGCCGGGGCCGCACCGGTTGCAGTGCAACAGATGGCGGCGATGCTGGCCACGGCCCGCCGGCCACTGATCCTGGCCGGTGGCGGCGCCATCGACGCTGGCGCCGAGGTGACCGCGTTGGCCGAACGCCTTGGCGCGCCGGTGGCGTTGACCATCAACGCCAAGGGCTTGTTGCCGTCCCGTCATCCGTTGCTGATCGGCTCGACCCAGAGCCTGGTCGCCACCCGCGCGTTGGTCGCCGAGGCGGATGTGGTGTTGGCCATCGGCACTGAACTGGCCGAGACCGACTATGACGTCACCTTCGCCGGTGGTTTCGAGCTCCCTGGCGCGCTGCTGCGGATCGACATCGACCCGGACCAGACCGTGCGCAACTATCCCCCTCGGCTGGCGCTGGTGGCCGACGCCCGCAGCGCCGCCGCAGCCTTGCTCGATGCCTTGGGTCGGCAACCCATGGCTGAGCGCTACCAGGACTGGGGCGCGGCGCGGGCTGCCCGGTTGCGGGCCGACCTTTCGAAGCATTGGGACGCGGCGACCCGTGCCCAGACGGTTTTCCTCGACAGTGTCTTGCAGGCGCTGCCGGACGCAGTCTTCGTCGGTGATTCGACCCAACCGGTGTACACCGGCAACCTGACCTTCAACCCCGAACAGCCGCGCCGCTGGTTCAACTCGTCCACCGGCTACGGCACCCTGGGCTATGCGCTGCCGGCGGCCATCGGCGCCTGGCTCGGCGGCAAGGACCAAGGGCACGGACGCCCGCCGGTGGTGTGCCTGATCGGCGATGGCGGGTTGCAGTTCACCCTGCCGGAGCTGGTCAGCGCCGTGGAGGCACGTGTGCCGGTGATCGTGCTGCTGTGGAATAACCAGGGTTACGAAGAGATCAAGAAGTACATGCTCAACCGCGCCATCGAGCCGGTGGGCGTGGACATCTACACCCCCGATTTCATTGGCGTGGCCAAGGCTCTGGGCTGCTTTGCCCAGGCTGTGGAGAATACGGCGTCACTGCGCGCGGCGCTGCTTACGGCTCGTGAGCGGCAGGGGCCGACGCTGATCGAGATTGACCAGGAGGTTTGGACATCGAAGTGCTGAGGTGTTTTTTACTGGCCCTTTCGCGAGCAAGCCCGCTCCCACATTGATCGCTGGTGAACAGACATTCTGGTTCACTGGCATTCCTTGTGGGAGCGAGCTTGCTCGCGATGGGATCGGCCCAGTCAACGCAACACCGCCGGTCAAACCGTCAACCGCAACCGCGCCAGATCCCGCAACGGCGGCGCGCCAAACAGTCGGCTGTACTCGCGGCTGAACTGCGAAGGGCTTTCATAGCCCACCCGATAGCCCGCGGCGGAGGCTTCCAAGCCTTCGGCCAGCATCAGCCGCCGGGCTTCTTGCAGGCGCAGTTGCTTCTGGTATTGCAGCGGGCTCATCGCCGTCATGGCCTTGAACCGGTGGTGCAGGGTCGAGACGCTGAGGTTCACTTCCCGGGCCAGTTCGTCGATGCGCAGCGGTTGTTCGAAGTGGCGGTTGAGCCATTTGATCGCCTGGCTGATGCGATGGCTCTGACTGTTGGCGATGGCGATTTCGTACAGGCGATACCCCTGTGGACTGCGCAGCAGGCGATACAGGATCTCCCGGCGCACCAATGGCGCGAGCATGGCGATGTCTTTCGGGCTGTCCAGCAATCGGGTCAGGCGCAAGACGGCATCCAGCATTGGCGTGTCCAGGCGCTCGACATACAGGCCGCGTCCGGCCGGGCGGGTCGGCACGCCCAAGGGGCCTGCGTCGGCGATCAGCGCGGTGATTTCCGCCGGGTCGATGTCCAGGCGCAGTGCCAGGATCGGGTGCTCGGGCGACACGTTGGCGATGCAACCGCTCAATGGCATCGACACCGACACCACCAGGTAATGCAGCGGGTCGTAGTTGAACTGTTCGTCTGCCAGGCGCACCTGTTTGCTGCCCTGGGCCATGATGCACAGCGCCGGTTGCGCCAGCACGGGGGCAAACTCGTTGGGTTGGCTATGGCGCGACAGGTTCAGCGAGGCGATCGCCGTCGCGTAGGTGCCGTCCTCGCAGGTATTGCGCTGGATGATCGACGCCAGTTCGGCGCGCTGTTGTTCCAGGTACGTGTCCAGCGGGACGTGGGCGTGATCGAGTGGCGTCATGCCGGAATCCTCGGGAAATAGAGAGCGGTGGGCAAAAGCTTATGTTTGTGCAAGCCGCAGCGGTAGCCACATCCTGTTGAAAGCTTGCCTGATCCTGCACGGCGTGACAGGGGGCGGCCGGGCCATGCTGGCGAAACTTGCTTGAAACCTTTTGTTTCAAGTTCTCCGGATTCAGTCGACGACTCGGCGAATTTTGTAACGCTCTGGCGCAGGATTGTGCAATGGGTCGGCAGGAATCGACTAACGAGGCTGGTGCCTTGGCGCTTAACCTTTGATCCTGTCGCAGCCTGTCACCGGCTGCACCACGGATGACCTGGGAGGGTTGAACATGACGACACAGATCCCCGTCAGTCACATGGTTTTCGTGCGGGCCCGCAGCGGTTGCTCCAAGCAACTGGGGGCACGCCTGAGCACACTGGTCGCGCCCTCGCGCCAGTCCCCTGGTTGCCTGCACTTTGCGTTGCAGCAATCGCAATGCGACGCCGACTTGTGGCTGGTGTCGGGGCTGTGGACCCATCAGCAGGTGATGGAGGCCTACTTCAATTCCCCGGCCATGGCGATTTTTTCCGCATTGGTACAGGACTTGGTGGTCAGCAGCCTGGATTTCCACACCTTTCGCGAAGTGTCCGCCGCCCAGGCGACTGAAGGCTGCCTGGCGACGGTACACAAACTGGCCGGTTGAAGGTTTAATGACGGTTATTTTTCATCGCCAGGAAGCTTGAGCATGGCACGTAAAGCCTTTGAAACCTTTGAAGCTGTTTCCGCCGTCATGCCCCGGGAAGGGGGCGGCTATTTCGCGGCCATCGCCACCAAAGCCCTCGGTGGCTCGGGGGCGCCGCGTTTCAACAAGGTGCTTGAAGAGCAATCCTTCGACACCGCCGCCAAGGCCGATGAAGCGGCCGCCGTGGAACTGACCCGCCTGCAGGATGTGGATGAAGAGGGTGGGCTGGTGTGGCGAGTTGACTGATCATCGACACAGAGCGCCCTCGCCAAGGGTCGAATCGCTATTGCCTTACGTCGGGCGATGCATCTTGAACAGCGCCTCGGGGCCCAGCTGGAAATAGTCTGCCGGGCCGCCGCCGCGCAAGATCGGCTCGGCGGCAGCAGTGTCGTAGATCCCGTCCTTCAACAGCCATTTGGCGATGTGCACGGCAACCACTTCACCCAGGATCAGCCAGCTCGGCACCAATGCCTGGTCCGCCCGTTGCAGTTGAATGATCTGGGTGACCTTGCATTCGAAGGACACCGGGCTTTCAGCCACCCGCGGCACCTGGATCACCCGTGAGGCCGCGGGGGTCAAGCCTGCCAGTTCGAACTCGTCGACCTCAGGCGCGACCATCGCGCAGCTCTGGTTCATCTGCTCAGCCAGCGGGCGCGTGGCCAGGTTCCAGGCGAACTCGCCGGTCTGTTCAATGTTGTTCAGGCTGTCTTTGCGACCGACGCTGGAAAAACCAATGATCGGTGGGATGTAGTTGAAGGCGTTGAAGAAACTGTAGGGCGCCAGATTCAGGCGGCCCTCGGCATCCTGCGAAGAAATCCAGCCGATGGGGCGTGGGCCGACGATGGCGTTGAACGGGTCGTGGGGCAGGCCGTGGCCGTGGGCAGGTTCGTAGAAGTGGATCTCATCGGGCATGACAGCGTGTTCCTGGAAGGCATGGGTCGGCGACTCATAGTGCAAGGCCCGGCCTTTTAATTCCAGATGGATGAACGCAGAAAAATCGCAGCCTCCGGCATTGCCGAAGGCTGCGATCCTGTTTCCCGACCCTCAACCGATGGCTTCGGCGGTGCCGGTCTTGTCAAAACCGTCAGCCGCGATGGCGTCGGCGGTGCCGGTCTTGTCGAAACCGTCGGCCGCGATGGCGTCGGCGGTGCCGGTCTTGTCGAAACCGTCGGCCGCGATGGCGTCGGCGGTGCCGGTCTTGTCGAAACCGTCGGCCGCGATGGCGTCGGCGGTGCCGGTCTTGTCGAAACCGTCAGCCGCGTAGCTGCCCGAGTGGCTGCGTTCGATGGCGGCGCTGGCACCGGCGCCGAAGGCGGCCGATCCGGTCTTTTCATAGCCGTCCGCAGCGAAGGTGTTGGCGGCCAGTACGGACAGGGTCAGGGCGAGCATCAGTTTGGTTTTCATGTCGGTTACTCCAGAGTCGTTGGCGATGTGTCTTGCATGGGTTAAATGCTACGCCAAATAAGTTGATTGAAAAGTTCAAAATAATGCTAAAAAAGATCGATTAAGTAGATGTTAAGAGCGGCGCATTTCAATCGCTCTCGTCGTCGGAGCGAACGTCGCGCAGGTCATCGATCAAGTGAGGTCAGGGTGAAGGGCGGGCATTAACGTGCGATTAATCGCTGATTTCCCCGTGAGTGACAGATTTTTCATACATTCCCAACCTGTTTTTCACCGCCACAACGCCAGTCTGCCGTACGGCCAGAGGTACAAGAGCCGGCCGCCACACACTGGAGCGTTCCCCGCGATGAATAAATTGCCCCAAATCACCCTGGCCTTCTGGGTCATGAAAATCTGCGCGACCACCCTGGGGGAAACCGCCGGGGACCTGCTGTCGATGACCCTTGACGTCGGTTACGCCATCAGCTCGCTGATCCTGATCAGCGTGTTCGTCCTGACACTGGTCACGCAGCTCATGGCCAAGACCTACAAGCCCTTGCTGTACTGGATTGTCATCTTGTCCACCAGCACCGCGGGCACCACCATGTCCGATTTCATGGACCGCACCCTCGAACTGGGCTACGCCACCGGGTCGCTGATCCTGATTGCGATTCTGCTGGCGATCTTCGCCGCCTGGCGCCTGAGCGGTGATTCGCTCAACGTCACCAAGGTGCAGACCTTCCGCGGCGAGATGTTCTATTGGATGGCGATTCTGTTTTCCAACACCTTGGGCACGGCGCTCGGCGATTACCTGGCGGACGATTCGGGCCTGGGCTTTGGCGGCGGTGCGTTGTTGATCGGCTCGGCCATCGCCGTGGTCGTACTGCTCAAGTACCTCACCCGGATTTCCACGGTGGTGTTGTTCTGGATCGCCTTCGTACTGACGCGCCCCCTGGGTGCGACGCTGGGCGACTTGATGACCAAGTCCCATGAAAAAGGTGGCCTGGATTTCGGCACCATCGGCTCGTCGGCGGTGCTGGCAGGCATCTTGGTGGTGATGATCGCCGGGGCGGCGTATGCGCAGAATCGCTATGGCAACCGGGAGCGTGCAGCGCAGGTGAGCTAAACCGAGTCGTTCCCTTCGCAAGCAAGCCCGCTCCCACAGGTTCGGCGTAAATCCTGTGGGAGCGGGCTTGCTCGCGAAAGGGCCCTTGCAATCACCAGAGCAGTGACTGCCAAAACACCTGTCAGTCAGTCACGATCCGCGAATGCTTGCGGGTGTCTTTCATGGTGATGTACACCAGCAGCGAGACTGCGATGCAGCCCGTCACGTACCAGTAGTAGCCGGTTTCCATGCCGATGCTCTTGAACCACAGTGCGATGTACTCGGCGGTGCCGCCGAAGATCGACACGGTCAGTGCGTAGGGCAGGCCGACACCCAGGGCGCGGATTTCGGTGGGGAACAGTTCGGCTTTCACCACGGCGTTGATGGAGGTGTAGCCGCTGACGATGATCAGCGCCGCCATGATCAGGAAGAACGCGCCCCACCAGGTCTGGATGGTGTGCAGGGTGGTGAGGATCGGCACGGTGCACAACGTGCCCAGGATACCGAAGGCGATCAGGATCGGCCGGCGTCCGACCTTGTCCGACAGGCCGCCGATCAGCGGTTGCAGGCACATGAACAGGAACAGGGTGGCGGCGGAAATGGTGGTGGAGTCGGAGATGCTCATGCCGACGGTGTTCACCAGGTATTTCTGCATGTAGGTGGTGTAGGTGTAGAACGCCAGCGTACCGCCCATGGTCAGGCCGACCACGGTCATCAGTTCCTTGGGGTGGCGCAGCAAGGTGCGCATGGCGCTTTCCTTGGACTTTTCCTTCTTGGTGAACGAC
Organism: Pseudomonas sp. Cab53; assembly: GCF_018325965.1. Taxonomy (NCBI): domain Bacteria; kingdom Pseudomonadati; phylum Pseudomonadota; class Gammaproteobacteria; order Pseudomonadales; family Pseudomonadaceae; genus Pseudomonas; species Pseudomonas sp. Cab53. The sequence continues at coordinate 1,263,925 of NZ_AP021902.1, forward strand.
TCGGTTTCTTCCATGCCGCGTCGCAGGTACAGCGCGACGATCGCACACAGGGCGCCGATGGCGAACGGAATGCGCCAGCCCCAAGCGTACAGCTGTTCGCTGGTGAGGAATTGTTGCAGCACGATCAGCACGCCCAGGGCGATGAGCTGGCCGGAGATCAGGGTCACGTACTGGAAGCTGGAGAAGAAGCCGCGACGTTCCTTGGTCGCCATCTCGCTCAGGTAGGTAGCCGAGGTGCCGTACTCGCCACCCACCGACAGGCCCTGGAGCAGACGGGCGAACACCAGGAGGATCGGGGCGCCGACGCCGATGGTTTCATAGCCGGGGCTCAGGGCGATGATCAGCGAGCCGAAGCACATCAGGTAGACCGAGGCCATCAGCGCCCGCTTGCGGCCGGCGCGGTCAGCGTAGAGGCCCATCAACCAGCCGCCGATCGGGCGCATCAGGAAGCCCACGGCGAAAATCGCAGCGGTGTTGAGCAACTGGGCGGTGGTGTCGCCCTTGGGGAAGAAGACTTTGGCGAAGTACAGCGAGAACGCGGCGTAGACGTACCAGTCATACCACTCGACCATGTTGCCGACCGAGCCGCTGAAAATCGATTTGATCCGGCTGGCGGTGGTCCTTTCACGGGCGGGCGCAGCAGCCGACCCAAGGGGCAGGGCGTTGGAGTTATCCATTGAAGGATCCTTCATTTAATTGTTGTTGTGGAGCGCGTGTGAACGCAGCCTGCCAGGGCTATAGCAGGAGCTGTGCCACGTAGCTCAGGGCCGTTCTAGAGGGGTTTGCTGCGCTGGATGAGCGGAAATCCGCTTATTTGCGGTGAGCGGTGAGCGAAAATTCGCTCATTGGGGCTGTTCGCGAGCAAGCTCGCTCACACAGGGGGAGTGGTGTGGCGCTGGTTTTTCGGTTGGCCCGGATCAATGAGGGGGCGGCTTGCTCGCGAAAGCGGCACCCCGATATCCAACTAACCCCGATACTCCGGCCGCTCGGCCAACCCTTCCTTAAGGAAATCCACCAGCTTGCGCACTTTCGGCGACAGGTGCCGCTGTTGCGGGTACAGCGCCCAGACGGCGGTGTTGGGCGGTTGATGGGCTTGCAGCAGCGAGATCAGCGCACCGCTGTGCAAGTGCTCCAGCACGTAATAGTCCGGCAACTGGCACAAGCCCATGCCTTGCAAGGCTGCGTCCAGTACCGCTTGCCCACTGTTGCAGCGCCAGTTGCCCTGCACCCGCTGGGAAAATTCCCGCCCGTTCTGTTCCAGTTGCCAGATGTCGGAACTGCCCACCAGGCAGTTGTGCCGGCTCAATTCCGACAGGCTATGGGGGCGGCCGTAGCGTTCCACGTAGGACGGCGACGCGCACAAGTACATCCGGCGCGGTGCGAGACGAGTGGCCACCAGGCGAGAGTCCTGCAGGCGACCCAGGCGAATCGCCAGGTCCAGGCCCTCGTGAACCAGGTCGAGGGGCCGGTTGCTCAACTCGATGTCCACCCGCAGTTGCGGGTAAAGGCTCATGAAACGGGTCACCAGCGGCACGATAAAGCGTTCGCCGTAGGCCACGGCGCAGGTCATGCGCAGCATGCCCTTGGGTTCGCTGGTGAGATCGCCCACCGCCCGAAGTGCTTCCTCACGCCCATCCTGAAGACGCTGGCAATGGTGCAGGAAGGTTTGTCCAGCCTCGGTGAGGGTGACCCGGCGGGTACTGCGATAGAGCAGTCGCGTCTGAAGACGCTCTTCAAGCCGTACGATTTGCCTGCTGATGTGGGAGGACGACACCCCCAGGCGTTCGGCCGCCGCCGTGAACTGGCTGCACTCGGCCACGGCGACGAACTCGTCGATCCCTTCCCAGCGGTTCTCGGACATGAAGGATTATCCCTGTACAGCAATAATGTTTTGCTTTTGGCTGGATTATTCATCGTCCGGTGGCGGATTACACTCCCCGTCTTGTTTTTATTTGCTGGAGAACCCGAATGATCAAGTCACGCGCTGCCGTTGCCTTCGAGGCCAAGAAACCCCTGGAAATCGTTGAAGTCGACGTTGCCATGCCCAAGGCGGGCGAAGTGCTGTTGCGCGTCGTGGCTTCCGGTGTCTGCCACACCGACGCCTACACCCTGTCGGGTGCCGACCCGGAAGGAATCTTCCCGGCGATCCTCGGCCACGAAGGCGGCGCCATCGTCGAAGCCGTTGGCGAGGGCGTGACCTCGGTGGCGGTGGGCGATCACGTGATCCCGCTGTACACGCCGGAATGCGGCCAGTGCAAATTCTGCAAGTCGGGCAAGACCAACCTCTGCCAGGCGATTCGCGCGACTCAGGGTAAAGGCCTGATGCCGGACGGCACTTCGCGTTTCTCCTACAAAGGCGAGACCATTTTCCACTACATGGGCACCTCGACGTTTTCCGAGTACACCGTGCTGCCGGAAATTTCCGTGGCCAAGATCGCCAAGGACGCCCCGCTGGAAAAAGTCTGCCTGCTGGGCTGCGGCGTGACCACCGGCATCGGCGCGGTGCTCAACACCGCCAAGGTCAAGCCGGGCGATACCGTGGCGATCTTCGGCCTGGGTGGCATCGGCCTGTCCGCGGTGATCGGTGCGGTGAAAGCCAAGGCGGCGCGGATCATCGCCATCGACATCAACCCGGCCAAGTTCGAGATCGCCAGGCAACTGGGCGCCACCGATTGCGTCAACCCGAAGGATTTCGACCGTCCGATCCAGGAAGTCATCGTCGACATGACCGACGGCGGCGTGGACTTTTCCTTCGAGTGCATCGGCAATGTCCAGTTGATGCGTGCCGCGCTGGAGTGCTGCCACAAGGGTTGGGGCGAGTCGGTGATCATCGGCGTGGCCGGGGCCGGGCAGGAAATCGCCACCCGTCCGTTCCAACTGGTGACGGGGCGCGTCTGGCGCGGTTCGGCCTTTGGCGGCGTGCGCGGTCGCAGCGAACTGCCAAGCTACGTGGAAATGGCCGAGAAGGGTGAAATCCCGCTGGATACCTTCATTACCCACACGATGGGCCTGGAAGATATCAACAAGGCGTTCGACCTGATGCATGAAGGCAAGAGCATCCGCACCGTCATTCATTTTTAAGAGCAGCGGCAAGCACCAAGCGGCAAGCTGCAAGTGAGGCGCGTGCGTTTTTCTTGCAACTTGAAGCTTGCTGCTTGTAGCTGAGGTGAAGCTATGAACCTCGAAAATCTCTCCTGCCAGAAAAGCTTTGGCGGCTGGCACAAGCGTTACCGGCACCGATCCGACGTGCTCGGCTGTGACATGGTGTTTGCCGTGTACCTGCCACCCCAGGCCGAGCAGGGTGCGAAGCTGCCGGTGCTGTACTGGCTGTCCGGGCTGACCTGCACCGACGAGAACTTCATGCAAAAGGCCGGCGCCCAGCGCATGGCCGCCGAACTGGGGCTGATCATCGTGGCCCCGGACACCAGTCCCCGTGGCTCTGACGTACCGGGTGATCCGGACGGTGCCTGGGATTTTGGCCTGGGGGCGGGGTTTTATCTGAATGCCACGCAGGATCCTTGGGCGCGGCACTATCGGATGCATGACTACGTGGTGCAGGAATTGCCGGCACTCATCGAGGCGCATTTCCCGGCGTCGGATCAACGCGGCATCAGCGGGCACTCCATGGGCGGTCATGGTGCGCTGGTCTGCGCGCTGCGCAACCCCGGGCGTTACCGTTCGGTGTCGGCCTTTTCCCCGATCAACAACCCGATGGATTGCCCCTGGGGTCAGAAGGCCTTCTCCCGTTACCTGGGGAAGACCGCTCGAAATGGCGTGAATGGGACGCCTGCGCGTTGATCGCCGAGGCGGATGAGAAGCTGCCACTGCTGGTGGATCAGGGCGATCGCGATGATTTCCTCGCCAACCAGCTCAAGCCCGAAGCCCTGCAACAGGCTGCCAAGGCCGCCGCTCACCCGCTGACGCTGCGGCTGCAACCGGGCTACGACCACAGCTACTTTTTCATCGCCAGTTTCATTGACGACCACTTGCAGCATCATGCGCGCGCTCTGAACGCCTAATGCAGGTAGAATCACGCCCTGACAGAAATCAGGGCGTTTTTTTATGCGTATTGGCCACGGCTACGATGTTCACCGTTTCGCTGAAGGCGACTTCATTACCCTGGGCGGCGTGCGTATTGCGCACGGCTTCGGGCTGCTCGCGCATTCCGACGGTGATGTCCTGCTGCACGCCCTGAGCGATGCATTGCTCGGTGCGGCAGCCCTGGGTGACATCGGCAGGCATTTCCCCGACACCGATCCCCAGTTCAAGGGCGCCGACAGCCGCGTGCTGCTGCGTCACGTGGTCGCGCTGATCCACGCCAAGGGCTGGAAAGTCGGCAATGTCGATAACACCATCGTCGCCCAGGCGCCGAAAATGGCGCCGCACATCGAGTCGATGCGCCAGTTGATTGCCGAGGACCTCCAAGTTGAGCTGGACCAAGTGAACGTGAAAGCCACCACCACCGAAAAACTCGGTTTCGTCGGGCGCGAAGAAGGCATTGCGGTCCATAGCGTCGCCTTGTTGCTGCGCTCATGACCGAATTGGAACTGTTGGGGCCACGGGCCTATGGCGAGTCGCTGGGCAGTGCGGTGCTCAAGGCCACGGCGGAGGATTTCCAGGTTGATGAGGTGCTCGACATTCCGTTGACCGGCGACGGCGAGCACCTGTGGATCTGGGTGGAAAAACGTGGCTTGAACACTGAAGAGGCCGCTCGGCGAATCGCCAAGGCTGCCGGCGTGCCGTTGCGCACCGTCAGCTACGCCGGGCTCAAGGACCGCCAGGCCCTGACCCGCCAGTGGTTCAGCGTGCAGTTGCCGGGCAAGGCCGATCCGGACCTGTCGGTGGCCGAGAACGACACGTTGAAAGTCCTCAAGACGGGACGCCACAAGCGCAAGCTGCAACGCGGCGCGCATTCGGCCAATGGCTTCACCTTGCGCCTGACCCAATTGCAGGGCGATCGGGCGGCCATCGATGCGCGCCTGCAACAGATTGCCCAGCAGGGTATCCCCAACTATTTTGGTGCCCAGCGGTTTGGCCATGACGGCGGCAATGTCGTCGATGCCCGAGCCTGGGCCGCGCGCAAGGCCTTGCCGGAGCAGCGCAATGTACGTTCGCGGCTGTTGTCCGCGGCGCGCAGTTACCTGTTCAACCAGGTGCTGGCGGCCCGGGTGGCCGACGGCACATGGCAGCACGCTCAGGTCGGCGATTTGCTGGCGTTCACCGACAGTCGCAGCTTTTTCCCGGCCGGAGAGGCCGAGTGCAGCGACCCGCGCCTGGCCATCCTCGACCTGCACCCCACCGGCCCGCAGTGGGGCGAAGGCCCTTCGCCGGCCGCGGGGGCGACCCACGCGCTGGAACAGGCCGTTGCCGAGCGCGAGGCGGATCTGCGCGATTGGTTGATAAACGCACGAATGAGTCACGAACGTCGCATCCTGCGACTGCCCATTGGCGGGCTGTCGTGGCATTATCCCTCGCCTGACATTCTGCAACTGGAATTCGTCCTGCCGGCCGGATGCTTCGCCACTGTCTTGGTGCGCGAACTCGTCGATCTGGTGCCGGTAGGGCAGACGGACAGCCCATGCGTATTCTGATTTCTAACGACGACGGGGTGACAGCACCCGGTCTTGCCGCGCTTTATGCTGCGCTGGCGGATTTTGCCGAGTGCGTGGTGATCGCCCCGGACCAGGACAAAAGCGGCGCCAGCAGCTCGCTGACGCTCGACCGTCCGTTGCACCCCTGCTACCTGGATAACGGTTTCATCAGCCTCAACGGCACGCCGACCGATTGCGTGCACCTGGGCCTCAACGGCTTGCTGGAACGCGAGCCGGACATGGTGGTGTCGGGCATCAACCTGGGCGCCAACCTGGGGGATGACGTGCTGTATTCCGGCACGGTCGCCGCCGCCCTGGAAGGTCGTTTCCTGGGCAACACGTCGTTTGCCTTTTCGTTCGTTTCACGGCAAGTCGACAACCTGCCGACCGCCGCCTATTTCGCCCGCAAGCTGGTCGAGGCCCATGGCGCGCTGGACCTGCCGCCGCGCACGGTGCTGAACGTGAACATTCCGAACCTGCCGCTCGACCACATCCGTGGCATCCAGCTCACACGCCTGGGCCATCGGGCCCGCGCCGCCAGCCCCATGCACGTGGTCGACCCGCGCGGCAAGGCCGGCTACTGGATCGCCGCCGCCGGTGACGCCGAGGATGGCGGGCCGGGCACTGACTTCCATGCAGTGATGCAAGGTTATGTCTCGATCACGCCGCTGCAGCTCGACCGGACCTTCAACGAGGCCTTTCGAAGCCTCGATGGCTGGCTGGAGGGGCTGCATTGATGCGTGAGCAAGACGATATGTTGCGTCGCGGCATCGGCATGACGTCCCAGCGCACCCGGGAGCGACTGATCCAGCGGCTGTACGAAGAAGGCTTGTCCAATGCCCAGGTGCTGGAGGTGATCCGGCGTACTCCACGGCATTTGTTCGTCGACGAGGCCCTGGCCCATCGCGCCTATGAAGACACGGCGTTGCCGATCGGCCATAACCAGACCATTTCCCAGCCTTATATGGTGGCCCGCATGAGCGAGTTGCTGCTGGAGGCCGGGCCGCTGGACAAGGTACTGGAGATCGGCACCGGTTCGGGTTACCAGACCGCGGTGTTGTCACAGTTGGTGGAGCGGGTGTTCTCCGTCGAGCGGATCAAGGTGCTGCAAGACCGTGCCAAGGAACGCCTGGTCGAGCTGAATCTGCGCAACGTGGTGTTTCGTTGGGGCGATGGCTGGGAAGGCTGGCCGGCCCTGGCGCCGTACAACGGCATCATCGTGACCGCCGTGGCCACTGACGTTCCCCAGGCTTTGCTGGACCAACTCGCCCCTGGCGGGCGGCTGGTGATTCCAGTGGGAGCGGGGGAGGTCCAGCAACTGATGCTGATCGTGCGCGAAGAACATGGCTTTTCACGCCACGTGCTGGGCGCGGTGCGATTCGTGCCGTTACTCAACGGGCCATTGGCCTGAGCATTTATAAACAGACGCTGAATTCCTCGGCTGCGGTTGTGTCTTACAGCGGCAGCGATGGATTGAACGGCTTTCAACGGCGTCGAGCAAACGTGTGCGGAGACGCATCGCGCTTCATTAATAGAAGCGTGGTCGCGGCCAGCTATATTTGTATGACGTTTGCCAGGTCGGGCAGGCGTCGATTTTTCAGCCACCACAAAGGGAGCGGCGGGTGAGTCTCACAGTCATTGCGCAGCGTATGGGTATCACGAGCTTTCAGCGCCTGGTGACTGGCCTTGTCTTGAGTGTTTTGCTGGTCGGTTGTTCCAGTACGCCGTCAGGCAACGTGCGAGTGGTCGATCGCAACAATGCAACGCCCCAGCGTCCTACCGTCACCACCGGTCAGTATGTAGTCCGTCGCGGCGATACGCTGTTTTCCATCGCTTTTCGCTATGGCTGGGACTACAAGGCTCTCGCGGCACGCAACAACATTCCTGCGCCTTATACGATTCACCCCGGTCAGACGATTCGCTTCGATGGACGCAGCGGTTCAACGCCAACCGCCGTCGTGACACAGTCGGGATCGACGCCGTCGTCCTCGAGCAAAACCACGGTGATTCGCCGTCCGGCGGGCAACGAAACGGCCACGGTACCGTCCGTCGCGAGCAAACCTGCACCCGCGCCAATGCCTCCCGCAGGCCCCGCCCCGACAGGCTGGGGGTGGCCTTCTAATGGCGTTCTTATTGGAAAATTCTCTTCAAACGGTAGTTTGAATAAAGGAATTGATATCGCCGGGGATTTGGGACAGCCTGTTTTAGCTGCGTCTGATGGCACGGTTGTGTACGCCGGGAGTGGTTTGAGGGGCTACGGCGAACTCGTCATCATCAAGCACAGCGATACCTACGTCAGTGCCTACGGTCACAACCGCAGGCTGTTGGTTCGGGAGGGGCAGCAGGTCAAGGTCGGGCAGACAATTGCCGAGATGGGATCGACGGGAACAGACCGGGTGAAACTGCATTTTGAGATTCGCCGACAAGGTAAGCCAGTCGATCCGCTGCAATTCCTGCCACGTCGTTGATGTGCTTGTCAGCCTGTTCCGTCACGTAGAGGGAACAGGCTCCAGCGTTGCCAAGGATAAAGGCGTCGCTTGAGCTTGAGGTCGAACTCACCAAAGGACTATAACAATGGCTCTCAGTAAAGAAGTGCCGGAGTTTGACATCGACGATGAGGTGCTCCTGATGGAGACCGGCATCGCTATGGATTCGATGTCGAATGATGAAGGGGCGACTCCACCTTCCGTTCGTGCCAAATCCAAACACTCCGCTTCGCTTAAACAACATAAGTACATTGATTACACCCGGGCGCTGGACGCCACTCAGCTGTACCTCAACGAAATCGGCTTCTCGCCACTGCTCTCCCCCGAGGAAGAAGTTCATTTTGCGCGTCTGTCGCAAAGTGGCGACCCGGCCGGTCGAAAACGCATGATTGAAAGCAACCTGCGCCTGGTGGTGAAGATCGCCCGACGCTATGTCAATCGTGGGCTTTCCCTGCTGGACCTGATCGAGGAGGGCAACCTGGGCCTGATTCGCGCTGTCGAGAAGTTCGACCCCGAGCGGGGCTTCCGGTTCTCGACCTACGCGACCTGGTGGATCCGCCAGACCATCGAACGGGCAATCATGAATCAGACCCGGACCATCCGGTTGCCGATTCATGTGGTCAAGGAGCTGAACGTCTACCTGCGGGCCGCCCGCGAGCTGACGCAAAAGCTCGACCATGAACCCTCACCCGAAGAAATCGCCAACCTGCTGGAAAAACCGGTGGGTGAGGTCAAGCGTATGCTGGGGCTCAACGAGCGGGTTTCCTCGGTGGACGTCTCGTTGGGGCCGGACTCGGATAAAACCCTGCTCGACACCCTCACCGATGATCGCCCCACCGACCCGTGCGAGCTGCTTCAGGACGACGACCTGTCGCAAAGCATCGACCAGTGGCTGTCCGAACTGACGGACAAGCAACGCGAAGTGGTGATTCGCCGCTTCGGCTTGCGTGGCCACGAAAGCAGCACCCTTGAAGATGTCGGCCTGGAGATTGGGTTGACCCGTGAACGGGTCAGGCAGATCCAGGTGGAGGGCCTCAAGCGCTTGCGGGAGATCCTGGAAAAGAACGGCCTGTCGAGCGAGTCGCTGTTCCAGTAGCACCTGCTCCACCCCGTGCATCGCAACGAATGAAAAAGGGCGCCAAACGGCGCCCTTTTTCAGTTTGTAGAGCCGAGATCTGTTCCCCTCTCAAGGCTGGCGAGTTATCCGTCGCGAGGGAGCTTGCCCCGTGCAGGTCCGTCCTTGCCCCATTTCCGGTTCAGTTTGTAAGCCTTTGCCTACTCTTGCGTAAGCGTTCGGTTCACCACCGTATCGACGCAAAACCATTTTTGTTGTTGGAATTTTTTATTCCATTGATTTAAATGGAATTTTTCATTTATGAACAGCCCGTGACAACCCTTTGGACCGGCATTGGGCGAATTGCACTTGTTCGGGAAAAAACTAATATCAGTCCTGTGTCGACGGACAGACACACCCGTCAAGGACGATGGGAATGGAAGGACATCGCAGGACGCGATTCATCAGGACGATGAAAAGGATTAAAGGGATTAGGGAAAAAATGTGGGCGGGTCAAACCGCCCCTTTTTTTTGCCTGGAGAAAAGCAAAAAGGCCCGCAAGGGCCTTTTCAATACAGCAGGGCGATCAGCGTTCGAGGTCGGCGATCTTGCCTGGCTTGCCATCCCACTCTTCAGCGTCTGGCAGTGCGTCTTTCTTCTCGGTGATGTTCGGCCAGATGTCCGCCAGCTCGGCGTTCAGCTCGATGAAGTTCTCCTGGCCAGCCGGCACTTCGTCTTCCGAGAAAATGGCGTTCGCCGGGCATTCCGGTTCACACAGGGCGCAGTCGATGCACTCGTCCGGGTGAATCACCAGGAAATTCGGGCCTTCGTAGAAGCAGTCCACCGGACAGACTTCTACGCAATCGGTGTATTTGCACTTGATGCAGTTGTCGGTGACGACGAAGGTCATTTCTAATTTTCTCCTCAGGCGCGGCGTGCTGCGCCCCTTCACGGTTAGGGGCGCCGGGTTCGGGAGCGATAGTCTGCGAACCAGGCTAATAGTTCGCAGCATCCCAAACCGCGCGAGATTCTAACAGCTTGAGCGCCCGTGCGTTAGATCCGTGTCTTCAATGTGTAGAGTAAATCCAGTGCCCGCCGTGGGGTCAGGTCGTCCAGGTCGAGTTTGGCCAGTTCGTCGAGGACCGGATGGGGCAGGCTGGCGAACAGGTCGCTTTGCTGTGGCGCGGCCGGTTTGCCCTTGGCAGGACGTGGCGCTTCGTGAGGCAGGCTGGTGGTTTCCAGGCGGCTCAGGTGCTCGCGGGCCCGGGTGATCACCTCGGTTGGCACTCCGGCCAGTTGCGCGACCGCCAGGCCATAGCTCTGGCTGGCCGGGCCGGGCAGCACGTGGTGCAGGAACACGATGCGCTCGTTGTGCTCGGTGGCGTTGAGGTGGACGTTGGCGACCAGCGGCTGGCTTTCTGGAAGCACGGTGAGTTCGAAGTAGTGGGTGGCGAACAGCGTGTAGGCTCGCAGGTGAGCCAGGCGCTCGGCTGCGGCCCAGGCCAGGGACAGGCCATCGAACGTACTGGTGCCGCGTCCGACTTCGTCCATCAGCACCAGGCTGCGCTCGGTGGCGTTGTGCAGGATGTTCGCGGTTTCGCTCATTTCCACCATGAAGGTCGAACGCCCGCCGGCCAGGTCGTCGCTGGAACCGATCCGGGTGAAGATCCGGTCCACCAGGGACAGCTCGCAGCTCGCCGCCGGGACGAAGCTGCCGATGTGAGCCAGCAATACGATCAACGCTGTTTGCCGCATGTAGGTGGACTTACCGCCCATGTTCGGCCCAGTGATCACCAGCATGCGGGTGTTGTCGTCCAGGCTCAGGTCGTTGGCCACGAACGGCGTCGTCAACACTTGCTCCACCACTGGGTGGCGACCCTGGCTGATACGCATGCACGGCTCGCTGACGAACCGTGGGCAGTTGAGGTCCAGGTTCAGCGCGCGCTCGGCCAGGTTGCTCAGCACGTCCAGTTCCGCCAGCGCGGCGGCGGTGTCCTGCAGCGGCGGCAGTTGGCTGATCAAGTCTTCGAGCAGCGCGTCGTAGAGCATCTTTTCCCGGGCCAGGGCACGGCTCTTGGCCGACAGCGCCTTGTCTTCGAACGCTTTGAGTTCCGGGGTGATGAAGCGCTCGGCGCCCTTGAGCGTCTGGCGGCGGATGTAGTCGGCTGGGGCCTGCTCGGCCTGCTTGCTCGGCAACTCGATGAAGTAACCGTGGATGCGGTTGTAGCCCACCTTCAGGTTGGCCAGACCGGTGCGGGCCTTTTCCCGGGCTTCGAGTTCGATCAGGAACTGACCCGCGTTCTCGCTCAATGACTGCAATTCGTCGAGTTCGGCGTCGTAGCCGGTTTTCAGCACGCCGCCGTCACGAATCACCGCCGGCGGGTTGTCGATAATGGCTTTTTCCAGCAGCGCGGCCAGTTCCGGGTGGGTGCTGGTGGTGCGCGCCAGTTGTTGCAGGTGCGGCGCGTCGAGGTCGGTCATCGCCTGCTGGAGTTCGGGGAGTGCGCCGAGGGCATCCCGCAGGCGGGCCAGGTCCCGTGGCCGGGCGTTGCGCAGGCCGATCCGCGCGAGGATCCGCTCGATGTCACCGATTTCCTTGAGCTGCGGTTGCAGTTGCTCGAAGCGATAACGGTCCAGCAGGCAGGTAATGGACGATTGGCGCGCCAACAGGACAGTCAGGTCGCGCAGCGGACGGTTCAGCCAGCGGGTCAGCAACCGGCTGCCCATGGCGGTCTGGCAACGGTCGACCACCGATTGCAGGGTGTTGTCACGGCCGCCGGCCAGGTTGGTGTCCAGTTCCAGGTTGCGGCGGCTGGCGCCATCCAGCACCACCGTGTCATCCAGGCGCTCGTGACGCAGGCTGCGCAAATGGGGCAGGGCGGTGCGCTGGGTTTCCTTGGCGTAGGCCAGCAGGCAGCCGGCGGCGCCGATGGCCAGGGTCAGGTTCTCGCACCCGAAGCCCTTGAGGTCCTGGGTGGAAAACTGCTGGCAGAGGCTTTTCAACGCCGAGTCGCGCTCGAAATCCCACGGCGCCCGACGCCGCACGCCACGGCGTTTTTCCGCCGGCAGGTCCTTGGGCCAGTCATCCGGGATCAGCAACTCCACCGGGTTGACGCGCTCCAGCTCGGCCAGCAGGTTCTCCCAGCCCTTGATCTCCAGCACCGAGAAATTGCCGCTGGTGATGTCCAGCACCGCCAGGCCGAACAGGCGCTCGTCTCCCAGCACCGCAGCGATCAGGTTGTCGCGACGCTCATCCAGCAACGCCTCGTCGCTGACCGTCCCGGGCGTGATGATGCGCACCACCTGGCGCTCCACCGGCCCTTTGCTGGTGGCCGGGTCGCCGACCTGCTCGCAAATCACCACCGACTCGCCAAGCTTGACCAGCTTCGCCAAGTAGCCTTCCGCCGCGTGGTAAGGAATCCCACACATCGGAATCGCCATGCCCGCCGATTGCCCACGCGCCGTCAGGGTGATGTCCAACAGCTTGGCGGCCTTCTTCGCATCCTCGTAAAAGATCTCGTAGAAGTCGCCCATGCGGTAGAACATCAGCTGATCGGGGTGCTGATTCTTCAGGCGCCAGTATTGCTGCATCATTGGCGTGTGGGAGGACAGGTCGTTCACGGCTGTATTCATCGGTGTCAGGCAAGCTCGTTGAAAGGTGTGGGGCAAAAGGAGGGGCATCGGCCCGGCTTTTCCGCGATGGGCGCAAGGTTAACATGGGCGGTCTGGTGGGACCCAGGGATGAGCGTCTTCCATCGCATTGGTAAAGCTGGTTTTCTGAGCCTGGGGTATTTCCTGCCAGCGGAGTGCTTGCAATCGCCTTACGGAGCATGAGCTGGGGATAATAAAAAACCCGACGCTTGGTCGGGCTTCTCTTAAAATCCGGATATTAGGTTCGTTTCGCCTCGGCTTGCATCATCAGCTGATTTTGCTGCTTGGTAGCTTCAATCAAAACCTCGCTGTAAACACGCTTCTTTTGGTCCGATTTTGCATTGCGAATGAAATCGGCAAAGGTGCTTTTGGCCCCTTTAGTCAAGCCTAGCTTGATCGAGATCATAGGTGCGCTCCTGATGGTGGCCCGAGCGTGGCCTTTAGGTCGGCCCGCGTGTGTCGCTCAGGGATATGGTAGTCAATTTTATCGACACCAGCTTTGTAAAGTCGTCCCGAGTTGTCGATATGCTTGAGCAATAGATCCACATGCACGTCGCCTTGGTACTCTAGCTTAAGCGCGTTCACTACGTCACGTGCGGCGAAGTAATGCTCGATGAAGTGTTCTTTGCGAATTCTCCGGCCTTCAGCCGCTTCACGAGCGTTGACGAATCCCCATGCAAGCACCGGAGATTGGTAGACATACAAAATCTGTACGAATCGGCCTTTTTTCAAGGAGCGATCTACGTTCCGTCTTGCTACGTCTATGTTGGAAAACGTTCCGTCGAGGATGAAGGATTGCCTTTGGTCTAACGCAAAATCTAATATTTTTTCGACCAGAATTGACACGCCACCCTGAAAAAGCCAGGAGTTTGCTCCCGTGTACGCGGGAAACTCGCTTCGCAACTCATCGGGATCTATGCGTAGGATGGCTGCATCCGCAAATAGATTCACCAAGGCTATGGAGGCCTCGGTTTTACCTGCGCCCGGAGAGCCTGCCATGAAAACTGATACTGGTGCCTCTTCTGGCGGATAAATCAGCTTATCTGTGAGTCTTCTCGCAATTATTTTTTTATTGGATCGAGCGAAGCGCAACGCGCTTTCACAAGCGTCTTGCTCCGCTGGTGTCATTATCTGGTTACGTGAATCGGCATCGTCCGTCATTAATCCAGCTCCTTCTCGATAATGCCTGCTGTCTGAGCCGAGCTAGGCGGCCTAGTGCTGTTTAATGATGTGGGCGAGCCCGTGGCGAGGGGCACGTCCCCCTCGCCGGGACTGCATCATGAATGCCTACCTCACCTCAACCACATCCAACGCCCGATTCGCCAGCAATTGCCCTAGCTCAATCATCTGCTGGACCCCCCAGCGCGATATGTCGCCGCGAGCCCTCCAGGTCGAACGCCAGGTCACTGACCATGACGTTGGCCGAGGCCAGGGTTTCGCTGAGGTTGGCGAGCAGGCACTCGGCATCGATGTTCGGGGCGATGATGAAAAGGGTGTCGAGGGTGTCGCAGGTTTCTTTGTCGGCTTTTGGTTCGAGGTAATAGTCCAGGGCGCGGGTGGCGGCTTCGTCGAGTTTCTTGGCGTTGGCCGATTGGCTGCGGGAGAAGTGATCGTCAGGGAGATTTGGAGTGTTCTTCGGCATTCTATGGATCCTTGGAGTTGAGCCACCACACACTCGCGACTAAACGAGGGGTGGCAGCTGTACGCAGGTTAGTCGACCGGGGATCCAAGGAACCGGCGCGCCCGAGGGCGCCCTGCGCACAGCCACCATCAAGTACAGGGATGGGATACCTGACTAATGGAGCAGTGAGCACCTTGGAGTACCGAGCGACTAAACCCGATCACTGATGGGCAGTGACGAGAACTAAAGTACCGATGGGATCCAAGGTGGACGAGCCGGCGGATTCTGGCGTAGTTGTAGGCCGAGGCGCAAGGCGATGTAGCCTGGTGCCGCGCATTTGAAGGACGGGGGCGGAGCCTTTTCCTAAGGGTATGTAGGGCGATTCCGTAGCGAGGGAGCTGAACTGGCCTAATGATTTTGGACACTTCAATCGGGCGCTATGATGGCGCCCAAATCTGAGGTGTTTGGCTATGCGTAAATCTTATTCCAGTGAGTTCAAGCTCAAAGCTGCCAGCATGGTGCTGGACGAAGGCCAGTCAGTTCCTGAGGTCTGTGCCACTCTGGATATTGGCCCTACTGCCTTGCGCCGTTGGGTCGACCAGGTTCGCAAAGAGCGCTTGGGTTCGACCCCGGAAGGGGCCAAGGCGATTACCGCCGATCAGCGAGAGATCCAGCAGCTCAAAGCGTTGCTCAGGCAAAAAGACCTGGACATTGAAATCCTAAAAAAGGCCAGTGCTCTCCTGCTTTTGGACTCCAAAGATCATTCTCGTTGATCAATGAGCTGGACGAGCAGTACGGCGTTAACAATTGCTGTCGGGCGTTTGGAGTCAACCGCAGCAGCTTTTACGCCTGGCGTCAGCGCCAAGGCAAGGTGAAGCCTGAGCGGGAGAAACTTAAAGCCGTGCTGGTCGAACATCACAAGGAATCCAGAGCGTCCGCAGGGTCTCGCACCCTTTCTAAGGAGTTGCAAGCAAAGGGGCATCGCGTCGGGCGACATATGGCTCGCAGCTTGATGCGCGAAGCCGGTGTTGCCAGTCATCAGCGGCGGCGGCACAAGTACAAATCTTCCGGCGTGGAGGCCCTGGTGGCGCCGCACGTGCTCAAGCGCAAGTTTGATGTCACGGCGATCAATCAGGTGTGGTGTGGTGATGTGACGTACATCAAGGTGGGTAAGCGCTGGATGTACTTCGCGGCAGTACTGGATTTGTTTGCTCGCAGGATCGTGGGGTGGTCGTTTTCAATGATTTCCGATGCCACGCTGACCTGCGAAGCGTTGCGGATGGCGGTGCAATTGCGAGGCCGTCCAAAAGAGGTGCTGTTTCATTCTGATCAAGGTTGCCAATACACCAGCCACAAATTCAGGAATGAGATGCGCAAGCATGGACTCCTGCAAAGCATGAGTCGCAAAGGTGAGTGCTGGGACAACGCCCCGATGGAGCGTTTCTTTGGGAGCCTGAAATCAGAGTGGGTGCCAGAAGATGGCTACAGCTCGGAGCATGACGCCCGCGTGGATGTGCAGCGTTATGTGATGCGTTACAACAACGTCAGGCTCCATAGCTACAACGACTATCGGTCGCCGGTAGCTATGGAGAAACTGGCGGCGTGAAACCTTAACTGGTGTCCAGAATTACTTGACCAGTTCAAGCTTGCTCCCGCTTGAGTGCGAAGCGCTCCCAAAAGGGGGCTGCTTCGCAACCCAGCGGGAGCAAGCTCCCTCGCCACAATGAATGCAAAGGCTGCAATTGCATATTTATGCGAAACAGCATTTGTTTTCTGCAAAAAGAACAAGCACTATGCGCGTTATGCAAAAACGCAACGTTTCGACCGTATTAAGAGCACTGCTCGACCAGCACGGGATCTCCCCCACGGAGCTTCACCGGCGTACAGGCGTGCCCCAGTCCACCCTCTCGCGGATCCTCAGCGGCAAGATCGTCGATCCTTCGGATAAACACATCTCGAAGATCGCCGAGTACTTCGCCGTGAGTACCGACCAGTTGCGCGGGCGCGCGGATGTGGCCGCTGCCGGCGGCAGTCGTCGCGACGAGTCCCATGCCGAGCTCAAGGACATAAGCCTGTGGGACGACGAGACCCCCGTCGAGGAAGACGAGGTGTCGATCCCTTTTCTGCGTGAGGTTGAATTGGCTGCTGGATCAGGAAGATTCGTCATCGAAGAGAGCGAGCGCTCAAGCCTGCGCTTCGGCAAGCGCAGCCTGCGCCATAACGGCGTGCAGTTCGACCAGGCCAAATGCGTGACGGTACGCGGCAACAGCATGTTGCCGGTGCTGCGCGACGGCGCCACGGTCGGGGTGAATGTGGCTCGATGCAGCATCGGCGACATCGTCGACGGCGACCTCTACGCCATCAATCACAATGGCCAACTGCGGGTCAAACAGCTTTATCGACTGCCCACCGGTATCCGCTTGCGCAGCTTCAATCGCGATGAACATCCGGATGAGGACTACAGCTTCCAGGACATGCAGGAAGAGCAGATCGTCATCCTTGGCCATGTCTTCTGGTGGGGCATGTACGCCCGCTAACCCTTCCCCTGTCAGATAAAACCCGCCGTTGTGCGGGTTTTTTTTCGCTCCCGAAAACCCTCTGAGCCCTGCATTCGCTGGCCTTTGATGCGTTGGTGCATTTATGCTGCATAAATAAATGCATTTGTGCATTGACTGTATATGCATACATGCATAACCTGTGTCCAAGCCGCTCGACAAAGCGGCTGGCGACAACCGCTCTTTAGTTTCACCAAACAGGCAGCGATGAACCGGCCTCAACGGTTCAGAGGGTTGGCAACTGGCCCGGGTGTGCAGCGTAAAGCACCAGAAGCAGTTATCCGGCGGGCAGGGGCCGCGGTCGGAGGAACAATTTGAATGGATCCGTACCGCGCCAGTCGCGCCGAAAGATCAAGCGCATTACTGAAAAGCCTGGGCAACCGGGCTTTTTGGAATGCCTGCGCCGTGAGGCGCGTTCAACACATCACCGCCGCCAATGGAGGGCTTTCCATGCTGAAGGATTTCAGGTGCGGTCACTGCAAACGACTTCTGGCCCGTGTGGGCGAGAACACCGAACTCCAGATCAAATGTTCCCGATGCGGGACGTTGAATCATGTGAAGGCCGTGAGCCTCGAGTCATCGCCTTTGAGCGAAATGAATGCGCAATGCTGCGCGCAAAAACATCGACTCTTTGGGTGAAAGCATGAAAAAAATCAAACGTCTTATCGGTTCGCTCGTCTTGTCCACCGTGCTGTTGGCGGCGAGCGGTGCCGCCTTCGCGGCCAACCTGGTCGTGAACGGCAGTTTTGAAACCCCTGGTTGTGGCAATGATTGCGTACTCAATACCCCGGCCCAAGCCGACTTCGTGAACGGTTGGACCACGTTCCTGTCGGGCGTGGAATACATCAATGTCAGGGCTGCCATCGGCAGTTCGGTCGCCGCTGAAGGGGCCATGAGCGTCGACCTCGCCAACTACACCTATCAAAACGGCGGTGGTATCCAGCAAAACATCGACACGGTGGCAGGTGCACGATATCGCCTGACGTTCAGTGCCGGCAGTTCCAAGTACGTGGGCCGCACGGGGACCGGCATCATCAACGTCAAGGTAGCCGGCCAGACCACCCGTTTCGACACCCCTGTCGCCACCAGTGACGCGACCGTATGGGAAACCCGAACCTACGAGTTCACCGCGGTGAGCGCTCAAACCACATTGAGCTTCTGGAATGAGCAGGATCCGAATGCTCATTTCGCCTTTATCGACAACGTCATTGTCGAGTGGCTGTAAAACACCGTCCGCGCCGCAATTGCCCACCCCATCAACCATCACCCCCCGGAGGCGTGAATGACAAACGAGCAACAAGCGTTGCTGGACATGCCGATCTGGCTGGTCATCGTGCTCGCCCTGGTGGGCGGGGTGTCCGGCGAGATGTGGCGTGCCGACAAGGAGGGGCCCGCGGCTGGTCGTTGCTGCGCCGCGTGGTCCTGCGCTCCGGCGCCTGCGTGGTGTGCGGCGTCTCGGCGACGATGCTGCTGTATGCCCTGGGCATGTCGATCTGGAGTGCCTGCGCCTTCGGCTGCCTGACCGCCATGGCCGGGGCCGATGTGGCCATCGGTCTTTATGAGCGTTGGGTAGCCAAGCGCATTGGGGTAGCGGGGCCTGCCGACCGCGACTCTCATCCCGATCAGCCGTAGACACAAAACACCTCCAACCTCTGCTCCAACTGCCCCACCGCTCGCGCAAGCAAGCCCTTCCACCGCGTTCTGACTTTACTTGCCTATCACTGGAGCACTCTCCATGAAGATCACGCCGATCCTCACGCAGTTGCGTGAGCAATGCCCGACGCTTGCCAATCGAGTGTTCGCGGCCCTGGACCTCGCCGCGCTGCAAACGGGCGCCGCCGTGCCGGTCCCTTGCGCCTATGTGCTGCCGACCACGGATGTGGCCAGCCCGAACACCGCGCAGAACGTCACGCTGCAAACGGTGCGTGATGGTTTCGATGTTGTGCTGGTGCTCGAGGCCAGTGACGTGGCGACCGCATTGGATGGCCAGCACGACCTGCGTGCCGAGTTGTGGCGTGCGCTGGTGGGGTTCAAGCCCGGCGCCGATTACACCGGCATCGAATACGACGGCAGCGAACTGATTTCCCCCATTGGCGGCCACGCGTTGTTCCGGCTGCGCTTTTTCGCGCAGTTCCAGCTGGGCCGCAACCTGACGAGCCAGCTTGCCGAAAGCTGGCACGAACGTGAACTGGACGGCTTGTCGTCCTTTACCGGGGCCACCGTGCGGGTCGATGCCATCGACCCGGCGGACCCCAACCTCAAACGTCCCGGCCCCGACGGGCGCCTGGAACTGACTTTCTCTGGAGACGTAACCCCATGAGCAAACGCATCACCGTGCTGCCGGCCCCGGGCCGTGCCGTACCGGACCCGGAAGCGGACGATCTGTTGCCCCTCGAGGGCCGTGAAGTGCCGGACAACGCCTGGTGGCGTCGACGTCTGGCCGATGGCGATATCACTACCAAAGCCGTGAAAGCGGCCAAACCACAGGGAGCCAAATAATGGCGATCGGATTCAGCAACATCCCCGCGGACATTCGTGTTCCGCTGTTCTACGCCGAGATGGACAACTCGGCCGCCAATAGCGCGTCGTCGTCCATGCGCCGATTGATCGTCGCCCAGGTCAACGACAACGTTGCCCCGGAGCAAGTCGGCAAGCTGGTGCTGGTCTCCAGCGTTGCCCTGGCCAAAAGCATCGGCGGGCAGGGCTCGATGCTCGCCTCGATGTACGAGACCTGGCGCAAGACCGACCCGCTCGGCGAAATCTGGTGCCTGCCGCTGCACAACGTCGAAGGCGCCATCGCCAAGGGCGTGCTGACCCTCACCGGCACCGCGACGCAAAGCGGTGTGCTCAACCTGTACGTGGGTGGCGTACGCGTCCAGGCGGCCATCGCCAACGGTGCCACCGCCGCCCAGGCTGCGACGGCGCTGGCCTTGAAAGTCAACGCGACGGCCGACCTGCCGGTGAGCGCTGCGGCCGTCGACGGTGTCGTGACCCTCAACGCCAAATGGACCGGCGACGGCGGCAACGATATCAGCCTGCAATTCAATCGCCTGGGCAAGAGCAATGGCGAAGATACCCCTGCGGGCCTGACCACTGCCGTCACCGCCATGACCGGCGGCGCTGGTGTGCCGGACCAGACCGCCGCCGTCGCGGCCCTGGGCGACGAGCCGTTCGAGTTCATCGCCATGCCGTGGTCCGATCTGTCGAGCCTGAATACCTGGCAAGCGGTCATGGACGACAGCACCGGTCGCTGGTCCTGGGCCAAGCAGTTGTTCGGCCATGTCTACAGCGCCAAGCGCGGGACCATCGGCACGCTCGTCGCCGCCGGCCAGGCGCGCAACGACCAGCACATGACCATCCAGGCCCTCGAGCCGGGCGTGCCGCAACCGTCGTGGGTCCAGGCCGCCGCGCTGGCCGCCCGTACCGCTGTGTTCATCTCGGCTGACGCCAGCCGTCCGACCCAGAGCGGCAGCTTGCCCGGCCTGGACCCGGCGCCGGCCAGCGAGCGTTTCACCCTGACCGAGCGCCAGTCGCTGCTCAACTACGGCATCGCGACGGCCTACTACGAAGGCGGCTACGTGCGCATCCAGCGCTCCATCACCACGTATCAGAAAAATGCCTTCGGCCAGGCTGACAATTCCTACCTGGACAGCGAAACCCTGCACCAGTCGGCCTTCATCGTGCGCCGTCTGCAAAGCGTGATCACCAGCAAGTACGGTCGCCACAAACTGGCCTCCGATGGCACGCGTTTCGGCGCCGGCCAGCCCATCGTGACCCCGAGCACGATTCGCGGCGAGCTGATCGCCCAGTACGCCAAGCTCGAACTGGAAGGCCATGTGGAGAACGCCGAGCTGTTCGCCGAGCACCTGATCGTCGAGCGCGACAGCCAGGATCCGAGCCGGGTCAATGTGCTGTTCCCGCCGGACTACATCAACGGCCTGCGGGTGTTCGCGCTGCTCAACCAGTTCCGTCTGCAGTACGACGCCGCCGCTTGAGTGTCGGGTTTGATTGGATGATTCCAGCCCACCGCGCGTGGGCTTTTTATTTGAAGGAGAAACACCATGGGTCAACTGATTGCGGGTACCTGCTACGTCAAAGTGGACGGTGCTCAACTGACCATCAACGGAGGCTGCGAAGCGCCACTGATGTTCACCAAACGCGAAACCGTCGTGCCGGGTTTCTACAAGGAAACCGACATTGCCCCGTCCTTCAAGGTGACGGCGCTGCACACCGCGGATTTCCCGCTCAAGCAACTGGTGGCCGGCACCGACATGACCGTCACCTGCGAGTTCAACAACGGCAAGGTCTACGTGCTGGCCGGCGCCTACCTGGTGGAAGAGCCGGTGTCCAAGGGTGACGACGCCACCCTTGAGCTGAAATTCGAAGGCATCAAGGGGACCTGGCAATGACCGATGTCATGACGTTGCACGTGGCCATCGAGGCCCACGGCGAACCGTTGAACGAACTGACCTTGCGCCGTCCGACGGTGCAGGAGGTCCGGGCGATCAAGGCGCTGCCGTACAAGATCGACAAGAGCGAGGAGGTGAGCCTGGACATGGATGTCGCGGCCAAATACATCGCAGTCTGCGCCGGTATCCCGCCGTCGTCGGTCAACCAGTTGGACCTGGCCGACCTCAACGCACTGAGCTGGGCCGTCGCGAGTTTTTTCATGAGTGCGGCGTCGCAGCCATCGGCGACCTGATCGCCGCCGCCTATGACCTGGCCTGGTTCTGGACGGTTGACCCCGAACAGATGATGGCCAGGCCACTGGATGTGCTCCGTGAGTCGTTGGAGCACGCGCAACGGATCAATGCGATGCAGCAGGTGCAGTGATGGCAGACACACAAAAGGTAGAGAAAAAAGCGTTGCTGCTGACCGGCATCGACGAGCTGTCGCCCAAGCTGGCCAGCCTGCGGGCGAAGGTCCAGGGCTTCAAGCAGAACCTCGATGCCACCGGCCTCGGCAGCCTGGATATTTCCGGACTGCTGCCGGACGGCGGGATCGCCAAGCCATTCATGGAAGGCCTCCGATCGGCGGCGGCTTTCAAGGGTGAAGTTGCTGGGGTGAACGCGGCGGTCGGCGCCGTCCAGGCGCCCGCCGCGCCTGGCGTGGCGGCACAGAGCCTGGATGGATTGAAGACTTCCATCAGCAATGTGTCGTTGCAGTTCGGCACGGCGCTGGGGCCGGCGGTCAATGCGATGACGGTCGGCCTGCAGCCGATGATCAGCGGCGTGACCCAGGTGCTGCAGGACAACCCGCAACTGGTACAAGGCCTGGCGGCGGGCGCCGTGGCGTTCAGCGCGATCCAGACCGCCGTCAACGGGGCGAGCCAGGCTTTCGAGGTGGTCAACCTGGCCTTGAAGATGAACCCCATCGGCCTGATCGCCATGGGTATCGCCTTGGCGGCCGGGATGATCATCGCCTACTGGGAGCCGATTTCGGCGTTCTTCGCCGGGCTCTGGCAACGGCTTGCGCCCATCGTCGTGCCGATGGCCGAGTTCTTCAAGACAATGTTCGCCTTCACCCCGCTAGGGCAGGTGATCAGCAACTGGGGGCCGATCAGCAGTTTCTTTGGCGCGCTGTGGAATGTGCTGGTGGCGGCGGCGACGCCGGTCATCGGTTTCATGCAGACGCTGTTCGCCTGGTCGCCCCTGGGCTTGATCGTCAACAACTGGGGGCCGCTGACCGGATTGTTCTCGGCCATCTGGGATCTGCTCAGGGCCTTGACGGTACCGGTGATGGACGCGCTCCAAGGGCTGTTCAACTGGACGCCGTTGGGCCTGATCATGGCCAACTGGGGCACCCTCGTGGACGTCTTCGCCGGGATCTGGGAAGGCCTGCGCAGCCAGGTGTCGATGATGCTGACGGTGTTCGGCGGGCTGTTCGACTGGTCGCCCATCGAGGGCCTCATGAAACAGTGGGGGCCGGTGGGGGAGTGGTTCAGCCAGTGGTGGGACCAGCTGCAGGGCGTGCTCGCGCCGATCAAAGCGTTTTTCAACACAGGTTTTGGCGAAGTCATCACCACGTTCACCGGTAAGGTTCAAGGGCTGACCGAAGCGCAACGCAAGACCAATGCCGAGGGCAAGGGCGAGCTGGCGCCGGCGTTTTTTGGTGGCGCCCGTGAACCGGCCCCGGGGCTGTCCTCCAGCCTGGCACCGGTGCCTGGCAACCTCCCGGCGAACGCCTCGCTGACGCCCGGCGCACTGGGGCAAACCTCCAGTGCGTTGGTGCAACAAAGCGCGGCGAACAACCGCACGCAACTCGAAGGCGGCTTGACCGTGCGCTTCGAAAATGCGCCGGCCGGGTTGCGCGCCGAGCCACCGCAAACCAATCAACCCGGCCTGGCGGTGAGCTCGCGCATCGGTTACCGCTCACTTTCCACAGGAGGCTCCAATGAGCTGGCGTGACCGTTTGTTGCCGGCGTCGTTTCGCGGCGTCGGATTCTGGGTCGACCAGGCGAAAACCCCGGTCGGCCACAAGGGCCAGTTGCATGAGTATCCACAGCGCGACCAGCCGTTTTTCGAAGGGCTGGGCCAGCAGGCGAAGATTCATGAGCTGACGGCGTTCATTGTCGGCGCCGATTGCCTGGAGCAGCGCGACAAGTTGCTCAAGGCTCTGGAGCAGGGCAGTGGCGAGCTGGTGCATCCGTGGTTGGGACGAATGCAGGTCAAGGTGGGCGAGTGCGACATGACCCAGACCCGCCAGGACGGTGGGCTGGTGACGTTTGCCTTGAAGTTCTATCCCGACCAGCCGCTGCAATTCCCTTCGGCGGCGATCAACAGCCAGAAACTGTTGCTGGTGTCCGCCGACAGCTTCCTGGGTTCGGCGGTGCGCCGTTTCGAAGACGCGATGAGCCTGATCAAGGCCGCGCGGATCGGCGTCGCCGACCTGCGCAACAGCCTCAAGGAGGTGTACGGCGTGATCGAGCAGGAACTCAAGCCGTTGATCGAGACCTATCGGCAGATCAACGACCTGGTCAAGGCCGTGAAAGCGTTGCCCAAGGAGGTGGTGGCCGAGTTCAAGGGGTTGTTGGGGGATGTTCGCCAGTTGAAGGATTTTGCCCGTGACGGCTACCGCGGCGTGATTGCCAGCGTGTCGCAACAGGTAGAAGCCATCCGCCAGGCGGACGCGCCCAAGCTCACCACCGGCAAGGACACCACGGCGGCGGCCCAGGCCCTGGCCGACCTGGTCCAGGACACGCTGCTGGTGCAGGCCGCGCAATGGATCGCGGCGATGCCCGTGGCGGCGCCGGTGGTCAAGCTGGGGGCCACCCCGTCGGTGGCGCAGCAGGCCGTGCAGCCGATCCAGCGGCGGGACGTGCCGGTGGCCGATGATGTGCTGGCCCTGCGCGATGCTCTCAACGAAGCGATCTGGCAGGCCTCTCTCAAGGCGGACCCGGAGCATTACCAGGCCCTCAACCAGCTGCGTCAGCAAATGGCCGCGCACCTGACGGCAGTGGCGTCGTCGGGCGTACGGCTGATCAATTTGTCGTTCAAGCAAAGCCTGCCGGCGCTGGTGGTGGCCTATCAGCAATTCGCCGATGCCACCCGGGTCACCGAAGTTATCCAGCGCAACGGCGTGGCCCACCCCGGTTTCCTGCCGCCCAACAACCTGAAAGTCTCGGGGGAGTAAGCCATGAGCGAGCTCGACAATAGCGTCACGCTCACCGTCGGCGGGCTGGACTACGGCGGTTGGAAAAGCGTGGAAATCAGCGCGGACCTGGAGCGTCAGTTCCGCACCTTCAAACTCGACATCACCTGGCAATGGCCGGGGCAGACCCAGGCGGTGCCGATTCGTCCCGGTGATGAATGCCAGGTGCGCATCGGTGCCGACCTGTTGCTCAGTGGCTATGTGTTCAAGGCCCCGATCAGTTATGACGGGCGCCAGATCACGCTGAGCATCGAAGGCGGGTCCAAGACCCAGGATCTGGTGGATTGCGCGGCGATCAACCGTCCCACCCAATGGCGCGGGCAGACGGTGCTGAGCATCGTCCAGGCCCTGGCGTCGCAATACGGCGTGGGCGTGGTGAGTGAAATCCCGGAAACCGCGCGGTTGAGCGAGCACAGCATCGTGCCGGGAGAAACCGTCTTCCAATCCATCGACCGCTTGCTGACGTTGTTCCGGGTGTTTTCCACCGACGACGCCGAGGGCCGCGTGCTGCTGGCCAAGCCCGGCAGCGGCGGGCGGGCCAGTGATGTGCTGGAGTTGGGCAAGAACATTCTCTCGGGCAACGCGCCGAGGGACTACAGCCAGGTGTTCTCCGAATACCGGGTCATCGGCCAGCACAAGGGCAATGACCAGCGCAGTGGAACCGCCGTGAGCGAGGTGTCGGGCGCGGCCACTGACTTGAGTTTCAAACGTAAGCGGGTGACGGTGATCAGCGAAAGTGCCCAGTTGACCTTTGAATTGGCCCAGCAGCGGGCCGACTGGGAAAGCGCCATCCGTACCGGCCGGGCCCTGACCACCACCTACCGCGTGCAGGGCTGGCGCCAGGCCAATGGCGACCTGTGGCGGCACAATACCCTGGTGCGGGTGATCGATCCGGTGTTGGGGTTCGACGGCGACCTGCTGATTTCAAAGGTGACGTACTCACTGTCTGCCCAAGGCTCCGTCACCACCTTGCAAGTCGCCCCGCCCCATACCTTCGACGCGAACCCGGTCAAGCCCAAATCCTGAGCACAGTTTCCGTCCAGCACACCTCTTCTGTGGGAGCGGGCTTGCCCGCGAAGGCGGCGGTACAGCCACCGCCCACCCTGACCGGCGCCCAAGCCGCTCTCACCCGATTTCCGAAGGAACCCCAATGAGCCTACTGACCCGCCTCCTGGCGCGCGGCACTGTCGTGCTCGCCAATTCGGCTTCCAAGTTGCAGTCGCTGCAGATGCGCCTCACTGCCGGCGAAGTGAACGACGACATGGAGCACTTCGAACCCTACGGCTTCACCAGCAACCCCCTCGCCGGCGCGGAGGGCATTGCGACTTTCCTGGGCGGCGACCGGTCCCACGCGGTGGTATTGGTGGTTGCCGACCGCCGCTTTCGTCTCAAGGCGCTGGCCCCCGGCGAAGTGGCGATCTACACCGACGAGGGCGACAGGATTCACTTCAAGCGCGGCCGTGTGATCGACATCGACACCGCCACCCTGAACATCCGCGCCAGCCGCGCGGTGAACATCGACAGCCCCGTCATCAACCACACCGGCAAGATCGTTTCCCAGGGCGACCAGATCGCCGGTGGCATCAGCCAGATCAAGCATGTGCATGTCGGCGTACAGGCCGGCAATGGCCAGACCGGTGCGCCGGCGGGAGGCCAATGATGTTCATCAGCCAGAACCTGCACGCCGCGTTGACCCGCTCGGTGCTGATCAGCCTGTTCACCTGGCGCCGCGCCGCTGACGACGACGCCGTCGATGACGAGGAACGTTTCGGCTGGTGGGGCGACACTTTTCCCACGGTCGCCGATGACCGTATCGGCTCGCGGCTGTGGTTATTGCGACGGGTCAAGCTGACCCGCCAGACCCAGCTCGACGCCGAGTTCTATGCCCGCGAGGCGCTGCAATGGCTGATCGACGATGGCCATTGCAGCGCTGTCGAGCTCATCAGCGAACGCCTCGACGCCCAGCGCCTGAACCTGCGCACGGTCCTGACCCTGGCCAACGGCGAGCGCCTGGATATCAACCCCGATAACAGTTGGCAGGTGACTTATGCCGTTTGAAACCCCTTCGCTGCCGGTGCTGATCAAGCGCGCCCAAAGCGACCTGGCCAGCGATTCGCTGCGCCAGTCCGATGCTCAGGTGCTGGCCCGCACCCTCGGTGGCGCCGCCTATGGCCTGTATGGCTACCTGGACTGGATCGCCGAGCAGATTCTGCCGGACAAAGCCGACGAGTCGACCCTGGAGCGCATTGCCGCCCTGCGCCTGAACCAGGCGCGTAAAGCTGCCCAGGCGGCCAGCGGCACAGTCAGCTTCACGGCGAACGCCGGTGCGGTGCTGGATGCCGACACGCTGCTGCAAACCACCGATGGCCGCACCTACAAAGTGACCGCCGCCCGCACCACCGGCAATGGCCTGAACAGCACCACCGTTGTCGCACTGGAGGCCGGTAGCCTGGGCAATGCCGACGCCGGCCTGGTCCTTGCGCCGGTGCAGCCGATCCTCGGCATTGGCAGCAGCTTCACCGTGCTGGCGCCGGGGCTGACCGGCGGGGTCGCCCGGGAAAGCCTGGAGTCCCTGCGGGCGCGAGTGATCCGTTCCTACCGCATCATTCCCCACGGCGGCTCGGCGCAAGACTATGAAACCTGGGCCCTGGAGTGCCCCGGTATCACCCGCGCCTGGTGCCGCGGCAGTTATCTGGGACCCGGCACCGTCGGCCTGTTCGTCATGCGTGACGATGATCCGCAGCCGATTCCCAATGCCGAGCAACTGGAAGAGGTCCGGGCCCATATCGAACCGCTGCGCCCGGTGACCGCCGAAGTGCATGTGCTGGCGCCGACGCAGGTGCCGATGACCTACCGGCTGCGCATCACCCCTGACACCAGCGCGGTTCGCGCGGCGATCGAGGCTCAATTGCGCGACCTGCACAACCGCGAAGCCGGCCTCGGCGAAACGCTGTTGCTGACCCACATCGCCGAAGCCATCAGCAGCGCCACGGGCGAAACCGATCACAAGTTGAGCGCGCCAAGCGCCGATGTGACCGCGGCCAGCAATCAACTGCTGACGTTCGGGGGCTGCGTATGGCTGGAATAAGAACCGCCGGCGAGTACCAGGCCCAACTGCGCAGCCTGCTGCCCAGCGGCCCCGCCTGGGACCCGGAACGAGTGCCGGAACTGGAGCAGGTGCTTGACGGCATCGCCCAGGAACTGGCGCGTCTCGATGCGCGTGCTGCTGATCTGTTGCATGAAATGGACCCGGCGGGTGTGAGCGAACTGGTGCCGGATTGGGAGCGGGTGATGAACCTGCCAGACCCTTGCCTGGGCGCCACGCCGTTGTATGACGATCGCCGCCTGGCGGTGCGTCGACGCTTGCTGGCGGTTGGCAGCCAGGCCATTGCGTACTACGTGGAAATCGCCAGGAGCCAGGGCTACCCCAACGCCACCATCACCGAGCACAAGGCCCCTCGCATGGGCCGTGCACGGTTCGGCGAAGCCCATTTCGGCACCTGGCAGGCACAGTTCATGTGGACCCTCAACACCGGCGGTCGCCTGCTGCTCGGTCGGCGTTTTGGTGCCAGCTACTGGGGCGAGCGCTTTGGCGTCAACCCGGGCTCGGCCCTGGAGTGCCTGATCCACCGCAGTGCGCCAGCACACACGAAGGTTCACATCAATTATGACTAGGGAATAGAAAGATGGATTATCCAAAAAGTGTACCCAGCGCTGGGTTGGTCAATGGCAAGTTCGTTGATGAAAACCCGCTGACCGGCACGCCCGGCTCCTTGATTCCGGCAGCCTGGGGCAATGGCGTGACCCAGGAAATCGTGAATGTCATCAAGGCGGGGGATCTGACGCCAGATGAAACCCAGAATGATCAATTGCTCGAGGCGATTCAGTCGGTCACGGCCAAGGGCTGGAACCAGGACCTCGCTCTTCCGATCGCCGCTTTACCGCTGCCAACGATTGCCACGGCGGACGCCCGACTGGCCATAACCCCGGTAGCACTGTCTACCAGCGGCGGTCGTGTCTCGATTCCGGCGGGTACATACATCAGCCTCGGACAAGAGGTGCTGAGTGGGCGGTTGGGGCGAACACGTACCTACCTGACGGCAAACTGGAGCAGCGCCGATTTGTTGCCCAGCAGCAGTTATTTTCTACGAGCGCAGGTCATAGGCGGTGTGCTGACGTTCTATATGCAGCGTGGCAGCCTGTATGACCTTCCTCCGGAATCCTTGAAGGGCACTGTCAATGGCGCGTCCGGCGGCGGATTCGCGTCCACCCCCCTGGACATGTGCCTGGCGTGGGTCATGACCGGGACGCCAGGTTCCGCGCCGACTGTCCGCGCCATCTACAACCGCGCTCAATTGACCTGGACGCAAACGGTCAATGGCACGGGGGTGGTGTATCTGCCACTGGATCCGC
Organism: Pseudomonas sp. Cab53; assembly: GCF_018325965.1. Classification (NCBI taxonomy): domain Bacteria; kingdom Pseudomonadati; phylum Pseudomonadota; class Gammaproteobacteria; order Pseudomonadales; family Pseudomonadaceae; genus Pseudomonas; species Pseudomonas sp. Cab53. Next base: position 1,292,946 of record NZ_AP021902.1, read on the forward strand.
ATGCTCGTGCAGCGCGGCTCGTGGCCGGCAATCCGACCCCCGCGTCGAACGCCGTCACCTCGCTGGCGTTCGTCCAGACTGGATGGCTTGGGGGCAACTACAGCTACCTGTCTCCCGTTGCGACAACGCCTGGCAACAATGCCGTGGGTTGGGCAACCCCTTCAAGCCCGTACATGTGCGTGTTGTTCTCCAGCAACGTCGTCAATGATGTGAGTGTGTCCACGGTCACGGCCAGTTTTGACCATACCCAGTCGCGTTCGCTGTGGCAGTCGTACCAGGCCGAGCACACATTAGGCGCAACGATCGCTGACAGTGACGAGCTGCTATTGAGCATGGGGATCAAGGGACACCAGGCGCTGACGGATTACAGCGTGGGTATCGGCGTCAACTTCACCAACGCAGTCAATGTCCACCTGTCCTGGGAGATCATCCGATGAAAGTCATTCAAGAACTGCATGAGTACGAAGATGGGCTTCGTCCGCCTCCGCCTTCTCCCGCCCATGCCTGGGAGGACGGCAAGTGGGTGTTCAATGACGAGTGTGCGGCCGAGCTGTTGCGCCAGGAAGTCGAGCGCCTGAGCGCCTGTGTCGATGCCGCTGCCGACAGCGCACGGCGCACACTGGTCGGCGATCCGTTGCGGGCCTTGGAGTACCAACAAGCCGCCGTGCAAGCGCAGGCCTTCAAGGATGAAGGCTACCCGAAGAAAGCCGTCCCGTTGGCCGTTTCTGCGTGGGTTGTCAGAGGGCGCACCGCCAGGCAGGCGGCCGATCAGATACTCGCCAAAGCCACTGAATGTGAAGCGACCCTGCTGGCGCTACGTGAGGTGCGCCTCAAGGCCAAGGCGCGGATCCAAGGGCACCTTGCCAAAGGTCATGCGGATCTGGCCAACCAGGCCGCTGATGAGGTGCTGGCGGCTATCCGGGCGCTGACAGTCCGCGCCTGAGCCTGATCTTAGAGAGAGCAATAACATGGATTATCCAAAAAGTGTGCCCAGCGCGGGTTTGGTGGGCGGCAGGTTTGTCGATGAAAATCCCCTGACGGGTACACCGGGGTCCTTGATTCCGGCCAGTTGGGGGAATGGCGTCACGCAGGAAATAATCAATGTGATCGAGGCCGCGGGGATCACGCCATCGGAAGAAACCTACAATCAATTGCTATCCGCGCTGCGTGGCGGCGGGTTGTTTCTGACCGCCCCGCAGTTCGATAACGACAAGAGCGTGGCCACCACGGAGTTTGTCGTTCGCAATGGGGTACAGTATTGCGGTTTTGACGTGTATGCCGGCAGTACCACGCTGACGCTCAAGGATGTGGGGGGCGTCGCCAGCTTCGCCAGCGAAACCCCGGTGACTGCCAAGTTGCCAGCGACCGCGGGAATCCTGCAGGGCGCTACGGTCCTGATTGTCAACGCGGGCAATGGCGTCGTAACCGTTTCAACGTCTTCGGCGGCCGACAGATTGTCCGGGTCCAATGGCGCGGAGGGCGTCATCAGCATTGGGCTGGGAGAAACGGCAGCCTTCATCAAACTCAGCAACCAATGGCGCCTGATTGGCGGCACGGCGGCCCTGAAGTATTCGGCCATGTCGTCTTCATCGTTGCAGCCCAATGGCTGGAAGCGGATTCCCGATACCACCAGCCCGACGGGCTACGTGATCGAGCAATGGGGCGTTTCATCGAGCGGCGCGGATGCCAATGGTGTGCTGGTGACGTTTCCGATGTCGTTTCCCAACGCCGTCAGGAACATCACCGTGACCGACGGGGGCCCCACCTGTGCGGCCTTCGGTGTCTCCATCGCTTCGCTGAGTCAGTTCAGGCTGTATGGTCGGGACTATAACGGCGCCTACTCAAACTGGACTGGCCTCTGGCGGGCGATTGGCTACTGAAAAGGAGATCGTCATGTTGCTTTTTTACGCTCCATCCACGGGTGGCTTTTACAACTCCATCGACCATTTCGGGAAGCTTCCTGAAGATGCCGTCGAGATTTCGGAGCACACCTACAACGGGTTGTTCGCAGCGCCTTTTTTAAACAGGTCCATAGCGTCGGATACCAACGGGCATCCGGTCTTGTCCGAGCGTTTGGTCAACAAGGTCGAGGCACAAATCATCAGCGAGACACACTGGCGCGATGCTCAGCTCAACGCCACCGACCGGCTCGTGGCTCGCGATCGCGATGAGATGGATGACGGAGGCGGCACAACGCTGGACCAGGCCCAGTACACACAACTGCAGGCCTATCGACGTGCCCTGCGAGAGTGGCCGCAGGACGAGCTGTTTCCGGCGGCCGAGCACCGACCTGTTGCGCCGCCCTGGCTGGCGACGCCATTTCAGTAATGTTTTTTCGATGGTCAGGCTATGGACATCACACAAGCACAACTTGCCCTCATCATGCCCAACGCCCGCTCCCAAGCGGGCGTTTTCATTCCAGCCCTCAACACCGCCATGTCCCGCCACCGTATCGATACGCCTAAACGCATTGCTGCGTTTTTGGCGCAGATCGGCCATGAGTCGGGGCAGTTACGGTACGTGCGCGAACTCGGCAGCGAGGCCTATCTAAGGCAATACGACACTGGCGCGTTGGCCGCTCGCCTGGGCAATACGCCGGTGGCGGACGGCGACGGCCAGAAGTATCGCGGCCGAGGTCTGATCCAGATTACCGGCCATGACAATTATCTTCGCTGCAGTCAGGGGCTGTTTGGCGATGCACGTTTGCTGGCCTTGCCTGAGCTTCTTGAACAGCCGCAATGGGCCAGCGAATCCGCCGCCTGGTTCTGGGAGCAGAACGGCTTGAACGAGCTGGCCGATCGCGACCAGTTCAACAGCATTACCCGGCGCATCAACGGTGGTTTGAACGGCCTGCAGGATCGTCTGCAGCTCTGGGCACGGGCGAGGGCGGTGCTATGCCAGTCTTCGGCCTGATGCCGTTTTCCTTGCGCACCTTCGGCGTCGTTGCCTTGCTGGTGCTGCTGGCCGGTGGGCCGGCGGCCCTGGCATGGCGGCTCCAGGATTGGCGCTATGGCCGCCAGTTGGCGCAAATGGCCCAGTCCCGGGCCGAGACGCTGAATCAATTGGCCCAGGCGGCAGCGACGCAACACAAGGCCGAGCAAGACAAGCGCCTCGTCCTGGAACAACGGCTTGCCGCCAGCGAACAAACCCACTACCGAGCCTTGAGCGATGCCCAACGTGACCAGGATCGCCTGCGCGATCGCCTTGCTACTGCCGATGTCCGGCTGTCAGTCCTCCTCGACGCCAGCGATGCCCCCGGTGGCTGTGCGCTGCCTGCCGCCGCCGGCGCCAGCGGCATGGATCATGGCGCCCCACGCGCCCGACTTGACCCGGCGCATGCTCAACGAATTATCGCCATCACCGACGCCGGCGACCGCGGATTGATCGCCCTGCAGGCTTGCCAGGCCTACGTCAGGGCCCTGGGTCGGTAATTCGGCGAGCCTTGCAAGCGTCGACCGCTCGTGTACGGTAGACCTTCATCGCGTCGAATCTGGAGAGCACCGTGGACGACATTACCGAACTGGCCGCTGAATTGGGTCGGCGCTTGCAGTTGCTCAATGCCCATGTCACCACCGCCGAGTCCTGTACCGGGGGCGGGATTGCCGAGGCGATCACGCGGATCCCAGGGAGCTCGGCCTGGTTCGAGGCCGGTTACGTGACTTATTCCAATCGCCAGAAGACCCAGCAACTGAATGTACCCAGCGGCTTGTTCGAGACGGTGGGGGCGGTCAGCCGCGAGGTGGTCGAGGCCATGGCCCAGGGCGCCCAGCATAAAAGCCTGGCGCGGTTTGCCGTGGCGGTCAGCGGCGTGGCCGGGCCCGACGGGGGCTCACCGCACAAACCGGTGGGCACCGTATGGCTGGCCTGGGGCGTTGGCGCGACGGTGATCAGTGAGCAGCGCTTTTTCCCGGGCAACCGCGATGAGGTCCGCCGACAAACGGTGAAGGCCGCGCTAGAGGGGCTGCTGCAGCATGCCTCGGTAGAAATCTCAAATCAGGGGTAGGCGATCTTCAATCCCTGTGGAATAATACTGGCTACTTATACAGGTGTTGGCCGCCAGGCCTTATTGATTACGTGAGGACTTTAATGGACGACAACAAGAAGAAAGCCTTGGCTGCGGCCTTGGGTCAGATCGAACGTCAATTCGGCAAGGGTGCCGTAATGCGTATGGGCGATCAAGACCGTCAGGCTATTCCTTCCATCTCCACCGGCTCCCTGGGCCTGGACATTGCGCTGGGCATCGGCGGCCTGCCAAAAGGCCGGATCGTTGAAATCTACGGCCCTGAGTCGTCCGGTAAAACCACGCTGACCCTGTCCGTGATCGCCCAGGCCCAGAAAGCCGGCGCGACCTGCGCTTTCGTCGACGCCGAACACGCCCTGGACCCGGAATACGCCGGCAAGCTGGGCGTCAACGTCGACGACCTGCTGGTTTCCCAGCCGGACACCGGCGAACAGGCCCTGGAAATCACCGACATGCTGGTGCGTTCCAACGCGGTTGACGTGATCATCGTCGACTCCGTTGCCGCCCTGGTGCCAAAAGCTGAAATCGAAGGTGAAATGGGCGACATGCACGTGGGCCTCCAGGCTCGCCTGATGTCCCAGGCCCTGCGTAAGATCACCGGTAACATCAAGAACGCCAACTGCCTGGTGATCTTCATCAACCAGATCCGCATGAAGATCGGCGTGATGTTCGGCAGCCCGGAAACCACGACCGGCGGTAACGCGCTGAAATTCTACGCCTCGGTTCGCCTGGACATCCGCCGTACTGGCGCGGTGAAAGAAGGCGACGAAGTGGTCGGCAGCGAAACCCGCGTCAAGGTTGTGAAGAACAAGGTGGCTTCGCCGTTCCGTCAGGCCGAGTTCCAGATCCTCTACGGCAAGGGCATCTACCTCAATGGCGAAATGATCGACCTGGGTGTGTTGCACGGTTTCGTCGAGAAGTCCGGCGCCTGGTATGCCTACAACGGCACCAAGATCGGTCAGGGCAAGGCCAACTCGGCCAAGTTCCTGGCGGACAACCCGGAAGTCGCTGCGGCCCTCGAGAAGCAACTGCGCGACAAGCTGCTGAGCCCGGTTGCCGACGTCAAGGCAGTGGCCAGCCGCGAGACCGCTGACGACCTGGCTGACGCTGACATCTGATCGATTCGATGACCGTCGTACTCGATACCCTCGTCGCGGTGCGGCGAACGGCGATGGATCTGCTTGCCAGGCGCGAGCACGGGCGGGTCGAGCTGACGCGTAAGCTGCGTCAGCGCGGAGCGCCCGATGAATTGATCGACACGGCCCTCGACCGTTTGACCGAGGAAGGCCTGCTGTCGGAAGCTCGCTACCTTGAAAGCTTTGTCTCGTATCGCGCCCGCTCCGGTTACGGTCCGTTGCGAATTCGCGAGGAGCTGGGCCAACGGGGTTTGCAACGCCCCGATATCGAACTCGCCCTGCGCGAAAGCGGTATCGATTGGCAAGAGCAATTGACGGACACCTGGCGCCGCAAGTTTTCCGGGCATTTGCCCATCGATGCACGGGAACGCGCTAAGCAAGGGCGATTTCTGGCATATCGGGGGTATTCCATGGAGATGATCAACCGTTTGTTCAGCGGTCGCGGTCTGGATGATTGAACAAAAAGGCCCGCTATTTCGATAGCGGGCCTTTTTTTATGGGCTCAAGTCGCCTTGATCGGCTCCCATGTAAGGGGTTGGACCTTCTGGGTGGGTTCGGCCCAGTTCTCTGCCAGGTTGATGTAGTCCACCAGTTCCCTCAAACGACCGTGATCGCGGGCGTTGAAGGTAAAGGCCAGTCGCGTCAGATGGCTGAAGCGGGCCTCATCGTGTTCTTCGTCGCTGTAGTCATGCTGATGAAAGCAGTCATTGAGGCACAGGTCGGCGAAGGCCACCTGCATCTGTTGGAGCGCCTGTTCGCTGAGCTTGTGGTTCATGCGAATCACGAACTGGTGCTTGAGCCAGCGGCTGGAGTGGAAGTTGCGATAGAACTGGTTGATCTCCTCCACGGCGTCTTCGGCGTTGTACACCAGGCGCATCAGTTTCATGTCCGTGGGCAGGATGTAGCGGTTCTCCTCCAGTTGTTCACGGATGAAATCCAGGGCGCCTTGCCAGAACTTGCCGCCCGGCATGTCCAGCAGGACCACCGGCACCAGCGGGCTCTTGCCGGTCTGCACCAGCGTCAATACCTCAAGGGCTTCATCCAGCGTGCCGAAGCCGCCCGGGCAGAGCACCAGCGCGTCGGCTTCCTTGACGAAGAACAGTTTGCGGGTGAAGAAAAAGTGGAACGGCAGCAGGTTCGGCGTGCCTTCGACGGTCGGGTTGGCGTGCTGTTCGAAAGGCAGGGTGATGTTGAACCCCAGGCTGTGGTCGCGTCCCGCGCCTTCATGGGCCGCCGCCATGATGCCGCCGCCGGCACCGGTGATGACCATCATGTCCGAGCGCGCCAGCGCCATCCCGAGTTCCCGGGCCAGGCCGTACAGGGGATGCTCGATCGGCGTCCGAGCCGAGCCGAAGACGGTCACCTTGCGCCGTCCCTTGAACTGTTCGAGCGTGCGGAAGGCGTGTTCCAGTTCCCGCAGTGCCTGGAGGGTGATCTTGGCATTCCAGCGGTTGTGATCTTCCTGTGCCATACGCAGTACGGTCAGGATCATGTCGCGATAGATGGGAAGGTTCGGGCTGTTGGGTGAGACCAGGTTGAGTTGTTCTTCAACCTTGTGGATGAGGTCGTGGCCGTGGTTTTCAAAATGACGACTGAGCAGGTCATTCGGTTTATAAGGCATTCAACTTCTCCTTCTTGGCAGGACGAATCCAGATCCTCGCCCCGATCGTTGCTGTCTTGATCATGGCGCTCAAAAGTGACAGTTGGCAACCGCTGGATGTAGGCATGGATGCGCTGCGCCGCTCGTCAGATGACCAGCCAGGCGTACAGGGCTCTGATTTACTGAATATCAAGCGTGCCCATGCAAGCCTAGGGCTGGGTGCCACGCGGTGGATTGAGGACGGATCATGCAGGGAGGCGTGAAAGATGAGGGTGACACTGGAACTCGACAGGCAGTTGTATCTGATGCTGTTGGAGTCGGCCCAGGCCAATCGAGTGAGCCTGGAGGAAGAGTGCTGCCGCCGGTTGGAAGGGCGGGCCTGGCGCTCGCGCTACCTACAGGCGCTGGTGGAGGAATTGCGCGCCGATGATGAGCAGCGGCGCGACAGTGGCCTGTGTGGTTGATGCCTACAGGCCACGGGGCCGGCAGGGTTACTTCTTCGGCTTGGTCGCTTTCGGGCAATCCGATTCCTGGAAGCGTTCCGTGGCGACCGGGCGGTTGGTCTTGACCTCGGTAAACTCGTAACGCATCGTCGCGCCCTTGGCCATCAGCTTGCGGAAACCCGGGTTGGTGCACACCGTGGAACCCAGCTGGAAATACACGGCCTTGGGGTCTGCACGCATTTTCTGGGCGTGGCTGCTCTGCACACTGAGGTGGTTGATCAGCTCGGTGCCTTCGACGGTGTAGCCTTGGTCGAGAATATCTTCGTTGATCGCCCGCGGCGTACCGATGCTGCTTTCCTTGGCAACGTTCTGCAGCATCTTGTTCAGTTCGAGTTCTTTCAGCGAGGCAGCCTGAGCGCTGAAGGACGTCGCCAGCAGAACGGCAACGGTAGGGACGATAAGGCGCAGCATGAAACTCTCCTGGTTCAGTGACGGTTTGTTCGACCGATCACATGACTGTGCGTTCAGTGGCCGGGAATTATAGGGGAGCCAGGGTGGACGGTACAGGCTTGCGCGCTCTGGTAGACTGCCGGCCTTTATTGCCCTGCCGAGTGTTGTTCGTGTCCAGTTCCCTTGTACGTCGGTGTCGTCCCCGATGAAACATGCCCCCAACGCCGTCGCCTGCCTGCGCGACCAGCGTATCGATGAAGGCATCAAGCCGCTCCAGGCTCGTGGCTGGCGGGCTCCCCGTTGCAGCGCCTGCCGGGTGATCGAGAGTCATTGCCTGTGTGCCTGGCGGCCGACTGTCGAGACCCGTTCCGGGGTCTGCCTGATCATGACCAACAAGGAAGTGTTCAAGCCGAGCAACACCGGTTGGCTGATTGCCGACGTGGTGCGCGACAATCACGCGTTCATCTGGTCGCGTACCGAGGTCGACAAACAACTGCTGGCGCTGCTGAACGACCCGCAATGGCAACCCTACCTGGTGTTTCCGGGCGAGTACGTCGAGCCTTCCCGGGTGACCCACACAGTTGACCTCGATCACGCCAGGCGCCCGTTGTTCATCCTGCTGGACGCCACCTGGACGGAAGCGCGGAAGATTTTTCGCAAGAGCCCGTACTTCGACCGGCTGCCGATCCTGAGCCTGCTGCCCGACCGGTTGTCGCGCTACCGCTTGCGCCGTTCGACCCGCAGCGAGCACCTGTGCACCGCCGAGGTCGCGGCGTTGTGCCTGGAACTGGCAGGAGACAGCGATGCCGCGTCGGCCCTGGACGCTTATTTCGACGTGTTCAGCCAGCACTACCTGGGGGCCAAGCGCCAGCAGGCGGTGAATGTCTCGACCCCGGCCCACGCCGAGTTGCAGCCCTTCATTCGCACTGCACCTGCCGTGTTGGCGCAATAGTGGCCCATACTGGACGCAGGGGCGGCCGTGCTGCTTGACCACCCCGGCTTCGCTGGGCATGCTTGGCGCCGACCCGGGTGCGGCCAACGGCTAAGATGCTGTGTTTGGCGCTTAATGTGCCCCTGTGGACTTGAGTTGTTTTGGCAGGGCGCGAATGCATCGGCCCGCCATTAAAAACAGGATCATTGAAAAAATGGCCACATACGAAATCCTGATTGCCGACGACCACCCGCTCTTTCGCAGCGCGTTGCGTCAGGCAGTGACCCTGGGCCTCGGCCCGGATGTCCGGTTGACGGAGGTGGCCAGTATCGCGGAGCTGGAAGCCCGGCTGACTGAAAAGGCTGACTGGGATCTCGTCCTGCTGGACCTGAACATGCCAGGTGCCTATGGTTTTTCAGGCTTGGTACTGTTGCGCGGCCAATACCCGCAGATTCCCGTGGTGATGGTTTCGGCCCAGGAAGAAGCTTCGGTGATGGTCAAGGCGCGCGAATTCGGGGCCAGTGGGTTCATTCCCAAGTCCAGTTCCCTGGAGATGATCCAGAAGGCCGTGAAGGCGGTGCTCGATGGCGATGTGTCCTGGCCATCGCAGGCATTCGAAGCGGTGAGCGTCTCCGAAGAGGCCAAGGCCGCCAGCGAGGGCCTGGCCAGCCTCACGCCACAGCAGTTCCGGGTATTGACCATGGTGTGCGAGGGGCTGCTGAACAAGCAGATCGCCTATGAGCTGAACGTGTCGGAGGCCACCATCAAGGCCCACGTCACGGCGATCTTTCGCAAGCTGAACGTGCGCACCCGGACCCAGGCGGCCTTGCTGTTGCAACAACTTGAGTCAATTTCGCCGCAGGCTTGAAGGACGGCTTCACGCTTTTTTGACCGGACTTGAATTAGCTTCTCCACTCCTTTTCGATCAGTGCCTACTCTATGTCACCTTTTAAAGGCCAAACCGGCCTGAAACGCATCCTCAACGCCTCCGGCTATTCCCTGGACGGGCTGCGCGCCGCGTTTGTCGGTGAAGCGGCTTTCCGTCAGTTGGTGCTGCTCAATGTCGTGCTGATCCCTTTGTCGTTCTTCCTGAACGTCAGCCGGGTCGAGCAGGCGCTGTTGATCGCGGTCTGCCTGTTGGCATTGATCGTGGAGCTGCTCAACTCGGCAGTGGAAGCGGCGATCGACCGCATTTCCCTGGAACTGCACCCCTTGTCGAAAAACGCCAAGGACATGGGCAGCGCTGCCCAACTCGTCGCCCTGACGATGATCGCCCTGGTGTGGGGCGTGATCCTGCTTTAACCCTTCAGGCAATGGCCGGCAGCACGATCTCGTCGCTGCGCTGGACCCCGGCGGTGAAGGCTCGGCACAGCTCCAGGAATTCACGCATGGCCGAGGTCTGGTACTTCTGCTTGTGCCAGATGAAGTAGAACTGCCTTGCCAGGTCCATGTCCGGGGTTTCCACGGCCACCAGGCTGCCACGGCGGAAGGCGTCGCGCAGGGCCAGGCGAGAAATGCAGCCGATGCCCAGGCCCGACTCCACGGCGCGCTTGATCGCCTCGGTGTGTTCCAGTTCCAGGCGAATGTTCAGCGCGCTGCGATGATGACGCATGGCCTGGTCGAAGGTCAGCCGCGTGCCCGACCCCTGTTCGCGCAATATCCACGCTTCGTGGGTCAGCTCCTCCATGCTCGCCTGACCGCGCTTGGCCAGGGGGTGCTGCGGCGCGCAGAACACCACCAGTTCATCCTCGACCCAGCTCTGCACCTCGATGTCCGGGTGGTTGCAATCGCCTTCGATTAGACCCAGATCAATTTCATAATGGGCCACTTGGTGCACGATATTGGCAGTGTTCTGCACATGCAGCTTCACCTGGCTTTCCGGATGACGCTGCATGAAGCCGCCGATCAGCAGGGTCGCCAGGTAATTGCCGATGGTCAGGGTCGCGCCGACCGCCAAGGAGCCGAAACCGGACTTGCCGTTGAGCAGGTCTTCGATCTCCTTGGCCTGGTCCAGCAGCGCTACGGCCTGGGGCAACAATTGTTTGCCGAGGGCGTTGAGGCTCAGGCGCTTGCCGGCGCGGTCGAACAGTTGGCAGCTCGATTGCCGCTCCAGTTCGGTGATGGAAGTGCTGGCCGCCGATTGCGACAGGTTGAGCAGGCCCGCAGCGCGAGACACGCTCTCTTGCTGGGCGACGGCGACGAAGACTTGAAGTTGACGTAGAGTAAATCGCATATCTATATAACCGATAACCCTTATCTTAATAATTCAGTTAACAGATATTGTCGTCGCCATTAGAATGCGATGCAATTGCGCACCTTGACGACGCAGGCAACATTCCCAGGAGTCCCCGTACATGAGCAACATGAACCACGAGCGTGTCCTCAGTGTTCATCACTGGAACGACACACTGTTCAGCTTCAAGTGCACCCGCGATCCGGGTCTGCGCTTCGAGAACGGTCAGTTCGTGATGATCGGCCTGCAGCAGCCCAACGGCCGCCCGCTTATGCGCGCTTACTCGATCGCCAGCCCGAACTGGGAAGAGCATCTCGAATTCTTCAGCATCAAGGTTCCCGACGGTCCGCTGACTTCCCAGTTGCAGCACCTGAAGGAAGGCGACGAGATCATCATCAGCAAGAAACCCACCGGCACCCTGGTGCTGGACGATCTCAAGCCTGGCAAGCATCTGTACCTGCTCAGCACCGGTACCGGCCTGGCGCCGTTCATGAGCGTCATCCAGGATCCGGAAACCTACGAGCGTTTCGAAAAGGTGATCCTGTGCCACGGCGTTCGCTACGTCAATGAAGTCGCCTACCGCGAATTCATCACCGAGCACTTGCCGCAGAACGAGTTCTTCGGCGAAGCGCTGCGCGAGAAGCTGATCTACTACCCGACCGTGACCCGCGAGCCGTTCGAGAACGAAGGCCGCCTGACCGACCTGATGCGCAGCGGCAAGCTGTTCCGGGACATCGGCCTGCCGCCGATCAACCCGCAGGACGACCGCGCCATGCTGTGCGGCAGCCCGAGCATGCTCGACGAGACCAGCGAAGTGCTCAACAGCTTCGGCCTGACCGTTTCGCCGCGTATGCGCGAGCCGGGTGATTATTTGATCGAGCGGGCGTTTGTAGAGAAGTAAGCTGTATTTGTGGAGCCTGATAGATCGCTATCGCGAGCAAGCTCGCTCCCACAGGGTTTGTGTTGAGTTATATTGGTGAACAACCCAGATCAAGTGTGGGAGCGAGCTTGCTCGCGATTGCAGCGACTCGATCCAACAGTTACCCGCAAAAAAGCCCGCGCCGCCTGATAAAGGCCGCGCGGGCTTTTTCGTTTCTGGTGTTTACGGTTCCGCCGGAACCACTTCCAACACCCGAATCAACCCCACCTGCGGGTAATGCCAACGAACGTCCAGGTCCCAGAATTGCGCGCCATATTCCCGTTCGGCGGTAGGCATCTGGTACGCCGGGCGCGGGTCTTGGGCCAGGCACTGCTCAATCAGCTCCACCAGGGGCTCTCCCAGACGCGTGGCGTGCTCGTGGGCTTGAAGCAGGGCAGTGTCCGCCCACTGCACTGGAATCAATTCAGGCGCCGCACTGGCGATGCCGTTGGACGCGCAGTCGATGATGTCGGCATAGGGCACGTAGGGCTTGATGTCCAGCACGGGAGTACCGTCCAGCAGGTCGATGCCCGAGATCCACAGGCGCCCGGCTTCTACCCGTTCCAGCTTCACCACCGACTGGCCGATGCCGTTGGGGCGATGGGTCGCACGGGTGGCGAACACGCCCATGGACTTGTTGCCACCCAGGCGCGGCGGGCGCACTTTCAATCGCGGCTTGTCTTCCAGGGCCTGGTGGAACAGGAACAGCAGCCAGACATGGCTGACCTGCTCCAGGCCCTGCACCGCATCCCCCTGGTCGAACGGCGCCACCAGCTCCAGCACGCCGCGTGCGGCGGGGGCCAGCTGCGGTTGCCGGGGGATGGCGAACTTCTCCTTGAAACAGGAGCGGACGAAGCCGATGGGGGAGACGTTATAGGTCATTGCGGCCTCAAGCTTCAAGTTCCAAGCTGCAAGTGAAAAGCTTGCAGCTTGAAGCTTGGAACTGTTGTTTAAGCTCTGACGCGCAGCGTCAGGCCCTTGAGGAAGTTGCGCAGCAACTGGTCGCCACACGGGCGGTAGTTGGTGTGGCCGAACTTGCGGAACAGCGCGCTCAGTTCCGGCTTGGAAACCGGGAAGTCGGCCGCCTTGAGGATGGCGTGCATGTCGTCTTCCTTCAGCTCGAAGGCCACTCGCAGCTTCTTGAGGATGATGTTGTTGGTCACCGGCACTTCGATCGGTTGCGGTGGACGGCTGTCGTCCTTGCCACGCTTGAAGATCACCAGGCCATCGAGGAAATGCGCCATGACCTCGTCAGGGCAGAACACGAAGCCTTCTTCCTCGTCTTTCTTGAGGTAGCCGGCCAGATCCGCCAGGGCCACTTCCAGGCCGCCGAGCTTGATGATCTCGATGACTTTCTTGTCGCTGATGTCGAGCATGTAGCGCACGCTGCGCAGTACGTCGTTGTGAATCATGTGTGCAATCCTGATCAATCGGCAGTGGGCGCCCGGCTCGGTGCGGCGCCGTAGAATTAGAACTTTTCTTTTGCGGACAGGTAACGCCATTGGCCCAGCGGCACCTTGCCGATGGACACGCCGCCGATGCGAATGCGGCGCATGGCGACCACCTTGAGGCCGACGGCCTGGCAGAACAGCGCGATCACGCCCGGTTGCGGGTTCTTCATGGCGAAGCGCAGACGGTTTTCGTTCTGCCAACTGGCCTTGACCGCCGGCAGCTCCTTGCCCTTGTAGGTCAGGCCATGGTTCAGGCGGTTGAGGCCGTGGGCGACCATCTCGCCTTCGACTTCCACTACGTATTCCTGTTCGATCTTGGCGGCATCGGCGGTGAGCTTGCGCAGGACTTTCCAATCCTGGGTGAACACCAGCAGCCCGCTGGCATTGGCTTGCAGGTCGGCGCTGGCGGTCAGGCGCAGGAAGTGGCCCTTGAGCGGCCGCTTGCCGAAGCGATGTTCTTCGCTCAGGGTCTGCGGTCCCAGGGATGCCATGGCGGTGTCGACGTCCAGGCCGGCGGGAACGTTCAGCAGCAGGGTGACCGGCTCCGGCGCGGTGGCCTTGGCCTCGGGGTCCAGTGCGACCTTTTCGGTGGTGACCTTGAACTGCGGTTCATCGATCACTTCACCGTCCACGGTGACCCAGCCGCCCTCGATGAACAGCTCAGCCTCGCGACGAGAACAGCCGACGAGTTCGATGAGGCGTTTGGAGAGACGAATCGGGTCAGTCATGACAGGGCCGTAACAAAAAGAGGGTGGGCATTGTACCTGCCTGGCGCCGGTTAATCGCGGGTCCATTTGCGCTGTGTGGCTTTTAGCCGCGTCGGGCCTTCAGGTCGGATTGCTTGTAGCGCATGTGCAGCAACGGGTAGGGCTGGTTCATGCCGTCCCGTTCCGAGCGGCCGATGACTTCGAAACCTTGCTTGAGATAGAAACCCAGGGCCTGGGGGTTCTGCTCGTTGACGTCCAGCTCGTCGGCGTTCAGGTGTTCCATGGCGTAGTGCAGCAATTGCTTGCCCAGGCCCTGGCCGCGGTGTTGCGGGTCGATGAAGAGCATTTCGATCTTGCCGGCCGCCACGCCGGCGAAGCCGGTAATCCGTTGGCGGGTGTCCCGGGTGCAAATGAGCATCACCGCGTCCAGGTAGCGGGTGAGCACCAGGTTCTTGAGCAACTCGATGTAGCTGTCCGGCAGGAAGTCATGGGTCGCGCGCACCGATGCCTCCCATACCTGGGTCAGTTCCTGGTAATCGCTGGATTTCGGTGTATGGATGACCGAATGCTGCCGCATGCCCGCCTGTTCCTTGTGCTGGATGACCTGATGTTCTCCATACGATAGCCGTAAAAAAGCCCCGCATCTTGTCGCAAGGGCGGGGCTTTTCAATTTTTACCGGGTTTCAAAAAATTGTGGGAGCGGGCTTGCCCGCGAAGGCGGTGTGTCAGTCGAAATGACGGTTAACTGATACGCCGCTTTCGCGAGCAAGCCCGCTCCCACAAGGTATTGCAGTGGCTCGATCAGTTGATCTGCTCAGCCCACAAGTCGTACTCATCGGCGTCGGTCACCTTGCACCAGACCTTGTCGCCTGGTTTGAGGTGGCTGCCGTTGTCGATGAAGACATTGCCGTCGATTTCCGGGGCGTCGAAGAAGCAGCGGCCCACGGCACCCTGTTCGTCGACTTCATCCACCAGCACTTCGATTTCACGGCCGATGCGCATTTGCAGGCGGGCCGAGCTGATGGCCTGCTGGTGCGCCATGAAGCGCTCCCAGCGGTCCTGCTTGACGTCGTCCGGCACCACGTCCAGGTTCAGGTCGTTGGCGGGCGCGCCTTCGACCGGGGAGTACTGGAAGCAGCCGACGCGGTCGAGCTGGGCTTCGGTCAGCCAATCCAGCAGGTACTGGAAGTCTTCTTCGGTTTCGCCGGGGAAGCCGACGATGAACGTGGAGCGGATGATCAGCTCCGGGCAGATTTCCCGCCAGTTCTTGATCCGGGCCAGGGTCTTGTCTTCGAACGCCGGGCGTTTCATGGCCTTGAGCACTTTCGGGCTGGCGTGCTGGAACGGGATGTCCAGGTACGGCAGGATCTTGCCGGCGGCCATCAGCGGGATCAGTTCGTCGACGTGCGGGTACGGGTAGACGTAATGCAGGCGAACCCAGACGCCGAGGGTGCTGAGGGCCTCGCACAGTTCGGTCATGCGGGCTTTCACCGGCGCGCCGTTCCAGAACCCGGTGCGGTACTTCACGTCGACGCCGTAGGCGCTGGTGTCCTGGGAAATCACCAGCAGTTCCTTGACGCCGGCCTTGACCAGGCGCTGGGCTTCATCGAGCACGTCGCCCACCGGGCGGCTCACCAGCTTGCCGCGCATCGACGGGATGATGCAGAAGCTGCAGCTGTGGTTGCAGCCTTCGGAAATCTTCAGGTAGGCATAGTGGCGCGGGGTCAGCTTGATGCCTTGCGGCGGCACCAGGTCGATCAGCGGGTTATGGTCCTGTTTCGGGGGCACCACCTCGTGCACGGCGTTGACCACCTGCTCGTACTGCTGCGGGCCGGTCACCGCCAGCACGCTGGGGTGCACTTCGCGGATGTTGCCTTCTTCCACGCCCATGCAGCCGGTGACGATGACTTTGCCGTTTTCCTTGATGGCTTCGCCGATCACTTCCAGGGACTCGGCCTTGGCCGAATCGATGAAGCCACAAGTGTTGACCACTACCACGTCGGCGTCCTGGTACGTGGACACAACGTCATAGCCTTCCATGCGCAGTTGGGTCAGGATGCGCTCGGAGTCGACCAGAGCCTTTGGGCAACCCAGGGATACGAAGCCAACCTTCGGGTTGGCTGGCGCGGTAGTGGTGGACATGTCTAACCTCGGTGTAGGGGGGATCGTCTCTTGCCGAGACAGGACGCCTGACGCGCCTCTGATCAAAAAGTGCGCAATTCTAGCGGTGGACGAGGCCGTTGACCAGCTTTATACCGGGAAAAACGACGAGTGCTGCGCTATGCTTCGCGCCTTTGCGCTTTACCGGTTTTTACAGTCAACAAAACACCTGTTACGAGATGTTAAACAGTGCATGCTGCGTCAGGTAGCAGAGTGCTTTCGTTCAAGCAGACAGGTCTGGGAATCAGGAGTGTTGGATGGGTCATGCAAGTAGTCAGGCGGCGGGTGCCGAGCATTCGGCAGCGAAGCCGCTGAGCATGCTGGTGGCGGCGGTCGGAGTGGTTTATGGCGACATCGGCACAAGTCCCTTGTACACCCTCAAAGAAGTGTTTTCCGGCGGCTACGGCGTGGCGGTCAACCATGACGGCGTGCTGGGCATCCTGTCGTTGATCTTCTGGTCGCTGATCTGGGTCGTGTCGATCAAGTACATGATGTTCGTCCTGCGGGCCGACAACCAGGGCGAGGGTGGGATCATGGCGCTCACTGCCCTGGCACGGCGGGCCGCAGCGGGGCGGGCGCGGTTGCGGACCTTTCTGGTGATCTGCGGCCTGATCGGCGCAGCGCTGTTCTACGGCGACAGCATGATCACCCCGGCGATCTCCGTGCTCTCGGCGATCGAAGGCCTTGGCCTGGCGTTCGAGGGCATCGACCACTGGGTGGTGCCGCTGTCGTTGGTGGTGCTGGTGGGGCTTTTCATTATCCAGCGTCACGGTACGGCGCGGATCGGCATCCTGTTCGGCCCGATCATGGTGACCTGGTTCCTGGTGCTCGGCGCCCTGGGGGTCTATGGCATCAGCCAGCACCCGGAAGTGCTGCAGGCGGTGAACCCGGCCTGGGCCGTGCGTTTCTTCCTCGTGCATCCCGGCATGGGCGTGGCAATCCTCGGTGCCGTGGTGCTGGCGCTGACCGGCGCCGAAGCGCTATACGCCGACATGGGCCATTTCGGTCGCAAACCGATCGCACGCGCCTGGTTCATCCTGGTGCTGCCGGCGCTGGTGCTCAACTACTTCGGTCAGGGTGCATTGCTGCTGGGCGACCCGGAAGCGGCGCGCAACCCGTTCTACCTGTTGGCGCCAAGCTGGGCGTTGATCCCGTTGGTGGGCCTGTCGACCCTGGCCACGGTGATCGCTTCGCAAGCCGTGATTTCCGGGGCGTTTTCCCTGACGCGCCAGGCGATCCAGCTCGGCTACATCCCGCGCATGTACATCCAGCACACCTCCAGCGCCGAACAAGGCCAGATCTACATCGGCGCGGTGAACTGGTCGCTGATGGTGGGCGTGGTCCTGCTGGTGCTGGGCTTCGAGTCCTCCGGTGCCCTGGCCTCGGCCTATGGCGTGGCGGTGACCGGCACCATGTTGATGACCACGATCCTGGTCTCGGCCGTGATGCTGTTGTTGTGGAAGTGGCCACCGCTGTTGGCGGTGCCGGTGTTGCTCGGTTTTCTCCTGGTGGACGGCCTGTATTTTGCCGCCAACGTGCCGAAGATCATCCAGGGCGGCGCCTTCCCGGTTGTTGCCGGTATTGCCCTGTTCGTGCTGATGACCACCTGGAAGCGCGGCAAGCAGTTGCTGGTGGAGCGTCTGGACGAAGGCGCGCTGCCGTTGCCGATCTTCATCAGCAGCATCCGCGTGCAGCCACCGCACCGTGTGCAGGGCACCGCCGTGTTCCTGACCGCGCGGTCCGACGCGGTGCCCCATGCGCTGTTGCACAACCTGCTGCATAACCAGGTGCTGCACGAGCAGGTGGTGTTGCTGACGGTGGTCTACGAAGACATTCCCCGGGTTCCGCCGCAACGGCGCTTCGAGGTCGATGCCTATGGTGAAGGGTTCTTCCGGGTGATCCTGCACTTTGGCTTCACCGACGAGCCGGATGTGCCGCTGGCGCTCAAGCTCTGCCATCTGGATGACCTGGACTTCAGCCCGATGCGCACCACCTACTTCCTCAGCCGCGAGACGGTCATCGCCTCCAAGCTCGAGGGCATGGCCCGCTGGCGCGAATTGCTGTTCGCCTTCTTGCTGAAGAACGCGAACGGCAACCTGCGCTTCTTCAACCTGCCGGTGAACCGGGTGATCGAGCTGGGGACGCAGGTCGAGATGTAGCTCCGATCCACAATAAGCCCCCGTTGTCTTGCGGCCGCGGGGGCTTTTTTGTGGACGCTGTGACGAACTGTTTTATCAGGACAAAGATGTACTTTTGTGATGAGGAGGTTTATCTGTGGCGAGGGGATTTATCCCCGTTGGGTTGCGAAGCAACCCTCAATGTCGGCGAAAAACAAGCGAGTGCTTTGCACTCGGACGGGGATAAATCCCCTCGCCACAAAAGCATGCGCTATATATAAAAAGCCCTTGCGGTCCTAAGACAGCAAGGGCTTTTTTGTCGGGCTCGATCAGCTCACTGCTCGGACGTCGTCGCGTTCTGGCGCTTGTTGATCTCGTCGATCAGCCGCTTGGCCAGGGCCGGGTAGTTCTCGTCGAAGTGATGGCCACCAGGCAGCTTGATGGCTTCGCCCACGGCGGTCTTGTCGGTGCAGCCACTTTCGTCGGCTTCTTCGCCACCGTAGATGCACACCACTTTCTCGGCCGGCAGCTTGGCCATTTCCGGGCCGGTGGCGGCTTCGGTGCCGGCGTTGCCAAGCCAGCCCTCGACCTCGATCTCGAAACTGCCGGTGCGGGCGAAGGCCAGCAGGATAATCGCATCGACCCGCTGCTGCTCGGTGGCTGGCAGACGATTGTAGATCGCCGGCAGCACGTCGGCGCCAAAGGAATAGCCGGTGAGGATGAAACGCTTGGTGCCCCAGATCTGGCGGTAATGCTGCATCAGCTCGGCGAGGTCCGCCGCGCTCTGCTCGGGGCTCTTGTGCTGCCAGTAGTAACGCAGGGTATCGATGCCGACCACCGGGTAGCCGATCTTGGCCATTTCATCGGCCACGTCGCGGTCCAGGTCGCGCCAGCCGCCGTCGCCGGAAAGGAACAGGGTCACGGTGTCCCGTGCCTGGCTGGCGGGCACTTCGACCACCGGGATGGCCAGGCCACCTTTGCCCTTGTCGGCGCCGACCAGGATCTTGCGCAATTCGTTGTTCAGCACTTGCGGCAGGCTGATGTCGTAGTCGCTGATGCTGGTTTCGGCATTCTTCTGGTCCCGTACGAAACCGGCGCTGGTGTCGTCGGGGTTGTCGTTCCAGGCCACCAGCCAGTGACCGTGGGCCGCGCTTTTCGGCAGCAGGTGGGTGCAGCCGGGTTTTTCCAGGGCCAGGTCCACCGACACGGCCTTGACGTTGTCGTCCTTCTGCTCGGCCAGCCAGCGCCAGGCGAGCACGGCACCCGGGCCGATGCCGCTGACCAGCGTGGCCGGGCCTTGGAGCTCGCGCAGGCCCGCTTGCAAGGCACGCCCTTGCTGCATGCAGTCCTTGGGCAGGATCACCTGGACAATCTGGGCCGAGCCGCTGCGGCTGAGGGTCGTCAGTTGGCTGTCGCTGAGCTTCTGGTCTTCGTTGACCGCCACCAGCACCTGGGCACGGGGCTTGGTACCGGGGATGACCCGGGTCATGGCGGCGCCCTCGGCGGGCGTCAGTTGTTCCAGGGTGGGTTGTGGGGCAGGGCGGTTCCAGTACCAGTAACCGCCACCGAGAATCACCGCCAGCACCAGCAGGGCGGCCACTACGTATCGCCAGGAGCGTTGCATCATCAGCGTTTCACCAGTCCAGTCAGGCCGCCTGCAATCAGGGCGGCGGTATCGGCCAGGGCCACCAGCGGATCGAGTCCGGCGGGCACGGCCATGTAGCGAGGTTCCCAGTCAGGCTGGAATTTGTCTTTGAAGCGGCGCAGCCCCTGGAAGTTGTAGAGCTGCTCGCCGCGGCGGAACACCATCGAGCCCAGGCGCTGGGTCAGCGGCGCGCCACGACGCGGTTGCAGGCCCGACAGTGGGACCATGCCCAGGCTGAAACGGGCGAAATCATGGTTCTTATAATGCTGGATCAGGCCGACCATCATGAATTCCATGGTCAGTTTCGGTGCCTCGGGGTGAGCGCGCATCAGGTCGAGGCTGGCCAGTTCATGGCTGTGGGTTTCCAGCAGGTTGGCGAACGCCACCGGGCGACCCTCGAAGCGAATCACCGCGATGCGGAAATGCTTGAGGTAGTCGTCGCTGAAGCGACCCAGGGAGAAGCCCTTCTCGCGCACGTTCTTGCCGGTCAGCCAGGCATCGGAAATGACCTTGAGCTCATCCATCGGCGCCTGGCCCGGCTCGTGGATTTCCAGCGACAGGCCGTCGCGGCTGCCACGGTTCCAGGTGTAGCGCAGATCCTTCATCTCCTTGCCCTTGGCCTCGAGATCGAAGCGCTTGAGGTCGACGCGCGCTTCTTCACCGAGCTTGATCGCTGTCAGGCCGATGTCCATGTAGTAGGGCAGGTTTTCGGCGCGCACCTGATAGAACACCGGGCGGGCGTGGTGGATGTCGCACAGGTCGCGAAACTGCCAGATCATCTCGGCCCGTTGCTGGGTGGGGCCGATCGGGTCATACAACGCCACCAGGCTACGGCCGCGGCGCGCGTACATCAGGAACGCCGCGTCGTTGGGATGGAACAGCAGCGCCTTGTCGCCGGTCAGTGCCAGGCCGCCGTCGGGCTGTGACGAGGCCATGAGGATCGTCCTGGCGCGCTCCAGTTCTTCCGGGGTCGGCAAGTGGATCACCGGCCGTGCGGTGCGCAGCAGCCAGGTCAGGGACACCACCACCAGCAGCACCGCGGCCCCCAGCAGGGAGCGCAAACCGCGCGGGGCGTCGGCGTCGAGGGTGAACTGCCACCACAGTTGGTGGCTGTAGGGCACGTCCTGGTAGGCAAACAGCAGCAGCCAGATCGAGGCGCCGAGCACGCAGAGGCTGGCGATCAGGAACAGTGGCGAGAAGGGCAGCTCAGTCAGGCGACTGGGGCGATAGAACGAGCGCCGGAACACTGCCAGCAGGGCGGCGGTCAGGGTCAGCAACGTGGCTTCTTCCCAGTCGAACCCCTTGAGCAGCGAAAGCAGGGCACCCATCAGGAGCAACACGGTGGTCAGCATCCAGGCGGCGGACAGGCGCCGGCGCAGGCCTTGGGCGAGCAGCAGGCACAACACGCCCACCAGGCTGGCGCCAAAGTGCGAGGCATCCACCAGGCGATGGGGGATCAGGAAGCCGATGTGCTCCAGGCGGGTGTCGATCTCCGGGGTCACGCCGGAAAACAGCAGTACCACGCCCGACAGGAACACCAGCACCGCCAGGATCGGCGCGGCGAAGCCCGAGGCGGCGCGTAACGTCTGGCGCGTCTGGAACAGCCGTTGTGCCTCGTTGACCAGCAGCAGGACGCACGCCACCAGCATCGGCAGCAACACGTAGATCAGGCGATAGAGCAGCAGGGCGGCGGCCAACGGCGCGGCCCCCAGCTTGTCGGCGAACGCGGCCAGCAGGATGGCCTCGAACACGCCGACGCCACCCGGTACATGGCTGAGCACGCCGGCCGCCAGGGCCAGCAGGTACACCAGCAGGAACGCGCCGAACGGTGGCGCCTCGGGCAGCAACAGATACAGCACGGTGGCGGCCGCCGCGACATCCAGTGCGGTGATGACCAGTTGCAGGAAGGTCAGGCGGCGGCCCGGCAGGCGCAGGGTGCGGCGCCCGGCCTTGACCAGCAGGCTGTCGCGATGGGGCTGGCCTGGCAGGCGCCGACGATAGATGCCGATGGCCAGCACGCTGGTGAGCAGCAACACCGCCACGGAAATCGCGCCGAGCAGGGTGGCAGGCAGGCGCAGCGCGGCCGAGGCGGAGGGCAGGTCGCTGAGGGTGGCCAAGGCTGCCAGAGGCGGCAGTGCGCAACCCAGGGACAGGCTGGCGAACAGCGTCATGTGGGCGACGTCCGCTGCGCCCAGGCCATGGCGTGCGTACAGGCGGTAGCGAACCGAACCGCCCGACAACAACGACAGGCCAATCGCATTGCCGATGGCGAATGCGCTGAACCCGCCCAGGATCAGCGTCTGTGGAGGCAGCGTCACTCCCGCGTAGCGGCTCGCCGACCATTCGTAGCCCAGTAAAATGACGAAGCCGACCGCCGTGGCGGCGAAGGCTCCGAGCAGGGCCGGGCGAGGCACGTCCAGGATCGAGTCGTGCAACGCGTACAGATCGAGCTCGCTAAGCAAGTGGCGGCAGGCAATCAATGCAATCGCAAACAACAGCAGCGTGATGGCGAGACCGATAGGCTGACGGTACTGGCTGATCCGATCCAGCCAGCGCAATCGCTCGGCCTTGATCGGTTGTGTCGCGGTAACAGAGTCTTGCGGGTCAGACGAGTGGGCGCGCATCAATCACCTCTTGAGCTATGCGCGACAGGATGGGGGTATCCAGCCAAGTTACCAATCCCTGCGGCAGAAAATAATTACAAAAAATTTGTAATGTAGCCTTTTATAGCAGACACAAAAAAGGCCGCTCTTTCGAGCAGCCTTTCTTGATATTTGGTTGCGGGAGCCGGATTTGAACCGACGACCTTCGGGTTATGAGCCCGACGAGCTACCAGACTGCTCCATCCCGCGTCTGTGTGGCGGCATTCTACAGGCGAACGCCTGAGTGTCAACCGTTAAACGAGGTTAGGGTCAAACAAGTGGCCAGTTCCCATGCGATGCAGGTAAATGCGCGAAATCAAAAAGGAAATTTTCCTGCAGCCTGGGTTTCCAGGTCAGCCCAGTCCCTTGTGGGCGCGGGTTTGCTCACGAAGGTAGCGTGTCAGTCAGCGATGATGTCAACTGACGGTCCGCTTTCGCGAGCAAGCCCGCTCCCACAGGGAAGAGTACCCGCCTGCAAAACTAACAGGCACAAAAAAGGCCATTCTTTCGAATGACCTTTTTTGATGTTTGGTTGCGGGAGCCGGATTTGAACCGACGACCTTCGGGTTATGAGCCCGACGAGCTACCAGGCTGCTCCATCCCGCGTCTGTGAGGCGGCATTCTACAGGGGAACGCGTAGGTGTCAACCCCGACGTTCAAAAAATCTCTTCAGCTTCAAGCGCTTAGCCAGGCTGCGCGGACGCCGACCGCGCTGTGACGCAGGCCTGGCAAGGGCTCGCGCTCTATCGAGGCGTTTGTTGCGATTAAAAAAACACATTTATGTAGGGCTTTTCGAGTTCCGGCGAACGATCTTTCCGTACTACTGGTGCTATATACAGGTATGGGTGCGATACTGGTGGCCCGACTCGTCCCACGCTCCGCTTCGCTATGACGCAACGTAAGATCATCCACGTCGACTGTGACTGTTTCTATGCCGCCATCGAAATGCGCGACGACCCGTGGCTGGCCGGAAAACCCCTGGCGGTGGGCGGCTCGGCGGATCGGCGTGGGGTGATTGCCACCTGCAACTACGAAGCGCGAGCCTATGGCGTGCGCTCGGCGATGTCGTCCGGGCATGCCTTGAAGCTCTGCCCGGACCTCACCATCGTCAAGCCGCGCATGGATGCCTATCGCGAAGCGTCGAAGGAGATCCATACGATCTTCAGCGACTACACCGACCTGATCGAACCACTGTCGCTGGATGAGGCCTATCTGGACGTTTCCGCCAGCGCCCATTTCGGCGGCAGTGCCACCCGCATCGCCCAGGACATCCGGCGGCGTGTTTCCAATCAGTTGCACATCACGGTCTCTGCCGGTGTGGCACCGAACAAGTTCCTGGCCAAGATCGCCAGCGACTGGAAAAAGCCCAACGGGCTGTTCGTGATCACCCCCGACCAGGTCGAGGACTTCGTGTCGGCCCTGCCGGTGAGCAAGCTCCACGGAGTCGGCAAGGTCACCGCCGACAAGTTGAACAGGCTTGGCATCATGGATTGCCTGCACTTGCGTCAGTGGGACAAGCTGGCGCTGGTGCGCGAATTTGGCAGTTTCGGCGAGCGACTCTGGAGCCTGGCCCGTGGGATCGACGAGCGCCTGGTGCACAATGACAGCCGGCGGCAGTCCATCAGTGTGGAAAACACCTACGATGTCGACCTGCCTGATCTGGCGAGCTGCCTGGACAAGCTGCCCGAGCTGATGCAAACCCTCAGCGGCCGAATGGCCCGGATCGACAGCAGTTACCGCCCGGGCAAGCCGTTCGTCAAAGTCAAATTCCACGACTTCACCCAGACCACCCTCGAACAGGCCGGGGCAGGGCGGGATCTGGGCAGCTATCAACTGCTGCTGACCCAGGCCTTCAACCGTGGCGGCAAGCCGGTGCGGTTATTGGGGATAGGGGTGCGGCTGGAAGATTTGCGTGGAGGGTTCGAGCAGTTGGAGTTGTTTGAGCGGTGAGGTTGCCGAACAGAACAGCGCAGAGGCGCTTTTGTGGCGAGGGAGCTTGCTCCCGCTGGGCCGCGTAGCGGCCCTCAACCCGATCACCGGGATGTTTCAGATAAGTTGGGTCATCTGTTTTAGGGCTGCTGCGCAGCCCAGCGGGAGCGAGCTCCCTCGCCACAGAGAGGTCAATGGGCTCCGGGATCCGCAACCAGCCGGCCGCCATCCTTGGTCAGTGCCTTCATGAACTCGGTCTGCAGTTCCGGATCGTTGCGCGTCAGTTCGATCAGGCTCTGTTCCAGTTCGCTGGCTTCTTCTTCAAGCCCCAATTCCGACAGGCGCTTGACCCGATGCACCCACTGGCTCACCTCGTCGTCTTCCAGGTCGTCGTAGATCAGTGCATGCGCTTCCACCAGCTTGCTGCGCAACGTGCTGCTGATGCTCAGGGATGAGTCGGTATGGACCTCGTCCTGGGCGTCGGTCACGCTGATCTGCAACTTGCCGAACTGGCTCAGGTCCTGCTCGGCGAACGGGCTTTCCAGCAGGTTCAGGCGCAGCACGCCATTGCGGTCGGTGCTCAGCTCGAAGGTCTGCCGGGCGGCCTTGACCTCTACCGGACGTTCGCTCCAGGGCAGGCTCGAGTGCTCCGTGCGCTTGTCGCGCTGGACTTCGTCGATGCCCGCCAGGTTCTGCTGGGCGCGGCCGTGGGAGGGGACGTTCATGAACGGGTTGAGACCGGCGACACCGTAGCTGAGCCAGTCACGGGTCACGGTGTCCGGCAGGTTGCCCAGGGCGAACACGTTGACCACGTTCGCGCCGATACCAGCCACCACGGCCACCGCGCCCAGCGGGATCTCGTAGACCTCCCGCCAGGGTTGGTAAGGCGTATAGCGGTCGTAATGGCGCGTGACCTCGAACTCGGTGACTTCGAAGGTCTTCTGCTCATTGATGCGCACCCGACGCTGCGGCAGGTCGAGCACCTTGGGTTCGCCCACGTCGATCTGCAAGCTGTGGTCGAGCAATTTGCGCTCGACCCGCTCTTCGTGCTCGCTGCGTTGTGACATCTGGTTGGCACAGCCGCTGACCAGCAGGGCGCCGCACAGGGCGGCGCCACCGAGGCCTAAGGTGTTTCGCTTGAACATGACGTCTCTATCTGGTCTCAGCGGCGGATACGGGCCTGGAGGAAAGACAGCACGTCGGCGACCGGCAGCGCTTGCGGCTCGGCCTCGGTGCGGCTCTTGTATTCCAGGTTGCCTTCGGCCAGGCCGCGGTCGCTGACGACGATCCGGTGCGGGATGCCGATCAGTTCCATGTCCGCGAACTTGATGCCGGGGCTGGTTTTTTTGTCGCGATCATCCAGCAGCACTTCGAAGCCGGCAGCCGTCAGTTCGGCGTAGAGCTTGTCGGTGGCTTCGCGAACCAGGTCGGTCTCGTAGCGCAGCGGCACCAGGGCAATCTGGAAAGGCGCCAGTGTGTCGCTCCAGATGATCCCTTTGTCGTCGTTGTTCTGCTCGATGGCGGCGGCGACCACGCGGGACACGCCGATGCCGTAGCAACCCATTTCCAGGGTGACCGGCTTGCCGTTCTCGCCCAGCACTTCGCACTTCATCGCCTTGCTGTACTTGTTGCCCAGCTGGAAGATGTGCCCGACTTCGATGCCGCGCTTGATTTCCAGGGTGCCCTTGCCGTCCGGGCTCGGGTCGCCGGCCACGACGTTGCGCAGGTCGGCCACGGTGGGCACCGGCAGGTCGCGTTCCCAGTTCACGCCGAAATAGTGCTTGTCGTCCTGGTTGGCGCCGATGGCGAAGTCGCTCATCAGTTCAACCGAGCGGTCGATGATGATCGGCAGCGGCAGGTTCAGCGGGCCAAGGGAACCGGCACCGGCGCCGATGGCGTCGCGCAGTTCGGCCTCGGTGGCCATGACCAGCGGGCTGGCGACGCCTGGCTGGTTGGCGGCCTTGATTTCGTTCAGCTCGTGGTCGCCACGGACAATCAGGGCAATCAGCTTGCCGGCTTCTTCTGCCCGCACGATCAGGGTCTTGATGGTGCGTTCGATCGGCAGGTTGTAGCCTTCCACCAGTTGGGCGATGGTCTTGGCATTAGGCGTGTCCACCAGGCGCAAGTCTTCGCTCGGCGCGGCGCGGGAGGTTTCCCGTGGCACGGCTTCGGCTTTCTCGATGTTGGCGGCGTAGTCGGAGCCATTGCTGAAGACGATGTCGTCTTCACCAGACTCGGCCAGCACGTGGAACTCGTGGGAGCCGGCGCCGCCGATCGAGCCGTTGTCGGCTTCCACTGGGCGGAATTTCAGGCCCAGGCGGGTGAACACGTTGCAGTAGGCCTGGTGCATGCGGTCGTAGGTGACTTGCAGCGAAGCCAGGTCGGCGTGGAACGAATAGGCGTCCTTCATGATGAACTCGCGGCCGCGCATCAGGCCGAAGCGTGGGCGGATCTCATCGCGGAACTTGGTCTGGATCTGATACAGGTTGATGGGCAGCTGCTTGTAGCTGCTCAACTCGTTGCGCATCAGGTCGGTGATCACTTCTTCGTGGGTCGGGCCTGCACAGAAGTCGCGACCGTGACGGTCCTTGATGCGCAGCAGCTCAGGGCCATACTCTTCCCAGCGCCCCGATTCCTGCCACAGCTCGGCCGGTTGGGTGCTCGGCATCAACACTTCCAGAGAGCCGGCGGCGTCCATTTCTTCGCGGACGATGGCTTCGACCTTGCGCATGACCCGCAGGCCCATCGGCAGCCAGGTGTACAGGCCCGAGGCGAGTTTGCGGATCATGCCGGCACGCAGCATCAACTGATGGCTGATCACGACGGCGTCGGAAGGCGTTTCTTTCTGTGTGGCGAGCAAAAATTGACTGGTGCGCATGGTTGGCCGTTGTCGGTTGCTGAGACGAGAAGTGACGGAGCATTGTACGGGCGAGATGCCCTGGCGTACAGGCGCGTGGGCGGTCGCCGGGTGCAAACGCCGGTTTCAACGGCGTCTGCTGACGTTTCCTACGACTCTTGCGCCGGGCGGGTCGGCGTCGGCTCCGCGGCTGGCGCCGCCTGCTGGCGCCGGTTCTCCTGAAACCAGTGCAGGGCGATCAGCACCAAGGTCGGCACGCCGAGCAGGGCGGTGATCAGGAAGAAGGTGTGGTAGCCGAACTTCTCCACCATCACCCCCGAATAGCCCCCGATCAGGCGCGGCAGCAACAGCATGATCGAGCTGAGCAGGGCGTACTGGGTAGCGGAGAATTTCAGGTTGGTCAGGCTCGACAGGTAGGCGACGAAGGCCGAAGTCGCCAGGCCGGAACTGAAATTGTCCAGGGAGATGGTGACGATCAGCATCTTCAGGTTGGCGCCCATGTCGGTGAGCATCAGGAACAGGATGTTGGTGGCGGCCGACGCCACGCCGCCGATGAACAGGATCGGCAGGATGCCGAAACGGACGATCAGCAGGCCGCCCATGCCGGCGCCGACCAGGGTCATGATCAGGCCGAAGATCTTGCTGACGCTGGCGATCTGGTCCTTGGTGAAGCCCTGGTCGATGTAGAAGACGTTGGCCATGACCCCCATCACCGTGTCGGACATCCGGTAGGTCGCGATCAAGCCCAGCAGCAGCAAGGCCTGCCAGCGGTAGCGCAGGATGAAGTCGTTGACCGGCGTGAGCACGGGCGCCAGCCCGCGCCGGCCCATGGCCGACAGGCACAGGGAGGTCAGGATGATATAGAGGATGGCCCGCAGGAAGGCGCGGTCTTCGAGCAGCAGGTCGAGCAGGCTGACGCCCTCGAACAGCACGCTGGCAAAATCGGTGTTGTAGAGTTGGGTGAACATCGCCGGCACCGACACCAGCAAGATGATCAGCACGAACACCGACGCCAGTTGATGGGCAAAGGTGTAGCGCCCGGCTTGCAACTGGGTGCGCAACGGCACCGGCGGTTCGCGCATGAACAGCGAGGTGAGCAGCGCCGGCACCATCAGCACGCCGAACAGCAGGTAGGTGCCGGCCCAGGCCGAGTGCTTGTAGCTGAAGCCGGTGGAACCGAAGCCTTCGGCGAAGAACAGCGCGCCAGCGGTGGCCAGCAGCGCGGCGACGCGGTAGCCGGACATGTAGCTGGCGGCGAGGGCCGCCTGGCGGGTGTCGTCGGCGATCTCCAGGCGGTAAGCGTCGACGGCGATGTCCTGGGTGGCCGAGGCAAAGGCGACCAGCACCGCGATCGCGATCAGCCAGGACAGGTGTTTTTGTGGGTCGCAGAAGCCCATGCCCACCAGGCCCAGGATCACCAGTGCCTGGGAGAGCACCAGCCAGGAGCGGCGGCGCCCGAGCTTGCCCAGGAGCGGCAGGCGCCATTGGTCGAGCAGCGGCGACCAGACCCATTTGAAGGCGTACGCCAGGCCGATCAGGCTCGCGTAACCGATGGTTTCGCGAGCCACGCCGGCCTCGCGCAACCAGACCGAAAGCGTGGAAAACACCAGCATGTACGGCAAGCCGGCAGCGAAGCCAAGCAGCAACAGCACGAGCGTCGAGGGACTGGCATAGGCGGCGAGGGCGGCGCGCCAGGTTTTACGGGGCATGGGCTGGAGTCTGCCTCAAAAATTGCGAAAACAAAGCGCGCACTCTAACCGCTGTGCTCTACCGGGCGCCAGCCATGGCGCTGAATATCAACACGATTGTTCAGGACACTGATCCCTTCCGTGCGCAGGCGCGCGCGTTGTTCGTCCCCTGACGCGCTGCCCACCGGCAGGCTGATCCGACCGCCGGCGCCCAGGACCCGGTGCCAGGGCAGCTTGGTGTCGTCCGGCAGTTGGCTGAGAGTGCGCCCCACCCAGCGCGCAGCCCGGCCCAGGCCCGCCATTTCAGCCAGTTGACCGTAGGTGACCACCTTGCCGGCGGGCACTTGGGCCAGGGTCAGGTACAGGGTGGTGCGGCGAATCTGGGCGGCATTCTCGGGCGCCGCTGGGGTATCGGTCACGGGTTGGATTCCTGATGAGGTAGTGCCCGTCTGTAGATTAATTCCTACAGGGACGATTGAGAAATGAACTCATTCGAAATACTCGGGTCAGTCGTTCCTAAGGTGTCGTCCTGGGGGATAATGCCGCCTTTTTATCGCAAACTTGAGCTCTTTATACGCTTATGTTGTCCAGAACCCTGCTATGCCTAGCTGTTACCAGCGCCTCCATGCCCTTGCTCGCCGACACTGTCTGGTTGAAGAACGGCGACAAGCTCAGCGGCAAGATCACCGTTTTCGATGGCGGCAAATTGCTGATCCAGACCGATTACGCCGGGGCGGTTCCCATTGATTGGAAACAGGTCAAGACCCTGGAGAGCGACCAGCAACTGCTGGTCAAACAGGATGCCTACACCGGCGAGAAGGCCAAGGCGCTGCACGCGGCCGAGGATGGCAAGGTGACGCTGGCCAATGGCGAGGCGCCCAAGACCGTCGAGCTGGCCAGTATCCAGCAGATCCTCAAGCCCAAGCCGGTGGTCGAAGACCTCGTCTGGAAAGGCAATATCGATGCCGCGCTGGATTACAAGCGCGCGGAAAACGATACCGACGATTACGACATCGACTTCAAAACCTCGGCGCGCCATGGCCGATGGCGGCATAACGCCGAAGGCGAATACAACCGCGAGTTCCAGGATGACGTGGTGTCGACCGACAACTGGCGCCTGGAATACTCCCTGGACCGGTTCCTGACGGATAAGTGGTTCTGGCAGGGGCGACTCAACTACAAGCGTGACAAGGTCGAGGACCTGGCCCGTCAACGCGTGGTGGGTACCGGTCCGGGCTACCAGTTCTGGGACGACGAGCTGGGGGCGTTCTCGCTGGGCTCGCTGCTCAACCGCACGGACTACGAGTACCGAGACGGTGGCAAGGACAACTTCTATTCCGTGGCCATGAAGTGGGACTACAACCGCTACCTGATTGGCAAGCGTGTCGAGTTCTTCACCAATGGCGAGGTGGGCAAGCCGCTGTCCGGCGTGGCCGAATACGCCTACGACGCCGAGATGGGCCTGCGCTACAAGGTCACCGATTGGGCGTCGCTCAACCTCAAGGCCGAGAAGGATGTCATCGACGGGACCGAGGACAGCGACCTGAGCAAGACCCGCTATACGGCGGGGTTTGGCGTGACCTGGTAACGCCGGCCTGAAGCCATCCTCTCCTGTGGGGGCGGGCTTGCTCGCGAAAGCGTTCGATCAGTACCTTTTATGGTGGCTGGTACAACGCTTTCGCGAGCAAGCTCGCTCCCACAGGTTTTTTATGCGCTTGAACAAAACACTCGGGCACAAAAAAGCCCCGCTTTTGAGGGCGGGGCTTTTTACTAAAGCAAGGACAAGTTAGATAACTTGTACTTCTTCAGCTTGCATGCCTTTCTGACCGCGGGTAGCGATGAAAGAAACCTGTTGGCCTTCTTTCAGGCTTTTGAAGCCGTCGGATTGGATAGCTTTGAAGTGAACGAACAGGTCGTCACCGGATTGTGGAGTGATGAAGCCGAAGCCTTTTTCATCGTTGAACCACTTAACGGTACCGGTTTGGCGATTAGACATGGTGTAACTCCTTGAACAAAGATAACTGCGACTCAGGAAGAACCCTGGCCGAGACTGAGTGCAAAGAGCAGGAAAAATTCTTGTAGATGGTTGGATCGAAATTCAACATATCGTGTAGAGATTCTCAGTGACACAAGCAGCACAGTGACGCCACCTTAACCCTTTTTCCGGAACGTGCCAATGGTCTTTGCGAAGGTTTCTCGGTTTTGGTGACTGACGGCCAAGGCGCGGGTCGCCAGCCCTTGGAAATCCCGGCGGATCGGCGAGATTTGCGTCCCGCGCTTTGAACCCGGCCCCATGCCCCGGTAAGATGCCGGACGTCTTTTTTCCACCTCGCTATTCAGGAACCCGCCATGAGCATCAAATCGGACAAGTGGATTCGCCGCATGGCGCAAGAGCACGGCATGATCGAGCCCTTCGTCGAGCGCCAGATGCGTGGCGAAGGCCCCGACCGGCTGATTTCCTTCGGCGTCTCCAGCTATGGCTACGACGTGCGCTGCGCCGACGAATTCAAGGTGTTCACCAACATCAATTCGGCCACCGTCGATCCGAAGAATTTCGATGAGAAAAGCTTCGTCGACATCAAGAGCGACGTTTGCATCATCCCGCCGAACTCCTTCGCCCTGGCCCGTACCGTCGAGTACTTCCGCATTCCGCGCAATGTCCTGACCATCTGCCTGGGCAAGAGCACCTATGCTCGCTGCGGCATCATCGTCAACGTCACGCCGCTGGAACCCGAGTGGGAAGGCCACGTCACCCTGGAATTCTCCAACACCACGACCCTGCCGGCGAAAATCTATGCCAACGAGGGTGTGGCGCAGATGTTGTTCCTCGAATCCGATGAGGAGTGCGAAGTGTCCTACAAGGACCGTGGCGGCAAGTACCAGGGCCAGCGCGGCGTGACACTGCCGCGGACCTGATTCTGACGAACAGTGGGAATTCCTGGGCGGGCAGACACTCTATTGGGTGTACTGCCCGTTTTTGCGTCAGCGAAACGGGCCTTCGCTCAGGAGTTGCTCTATGAAGATCGATCCGCGAATCAGTGCCGAACTGGCAAGGCTTGAGCCCAATCAGATTGGCGTCATGGCCTGGTCATTGCTGGCCCATCCCGTTGAAGCGGCGGGTGGTATCCCCGGCCAGCCTGATCCCGATACTCCCAACGAACAGCCCACCGAGCCCGGCGAGCCCACCCTGCCGGATGAGCCGCCTCCAGCGCCCGTTGCCTGATCCGTATGGCCCGTCAATTGACGGGCCATACTTCGTTATCGCCAATGACGAAAATCCTGCAATCGTTGTCCTGCTCGACCCGATAGCCCCCCGTGAACGCGCCGAAGGCCGGTAGCAGGCTGATGTCGCTGCCCAGCCGGAAGCAGGCCAGGCGCAAGCGTTGCCGGCCCTTGCCCCTCAAGTGATAGACCGGATGCACATGCCCGGCCAGGACGTGTCGGCTGGGATGGGGATCGGGTTCGTGCTGTACGGCGAAAGGGCCCAGCAGCAAAGGCTCCGGCACCACGCGGATGTTCAGCGCGGCGGGCGGGTCGCCGGCCCGCTTGTCATGGTTGCCGCGAATCAGCGTCATCGCCAGTTGCGGATGCTTGCCGCGCCAGTCGGCCAGGGCGTTGAGGGTGCCTGGCGCGTGGGAGCCCGGGCCGTGGAGAAAATCCCCGAGGAAGATCAACTGCCGGCAGGGCAGGCGCGCCAGCAGGTCATCCAGAACCTCGATGTTGCTGGCGGTGGTTCCATGGGGCACCGGCTGGCCGAGGCTGCGGTAGGCGGCGGCCTTGCCGAAATGCATGTCGGCCACCATCAGGGTTTCCTGGGCGGGCCAGTAGACGGCTTTTTCCGGCAGCAGCCAGAGTGCTTCACCGGCCAGGTTGACGGGGTAGGGCGCGGGCATCAGGCGTCACCGCGATCGGCGGTTTTTTCGAGCTCGCTCACCATCCGGCGGATGCGATCGGCGAGTTTTTCCGAGCTCATGCTTTCCCTGAAACGCTCCACCAACAGCGGGAATCCCAGCGGGGTAGGGCGCTTGATGACATGCAGGTCCAGCGTCAAGGCGTTGAGGCGTTCCAAGGTCTGCTCCAGTCGACGGATATCCAATTCTTCACGCAAGACTTCTTCCCCGGCCTGGGCCAGCAGCAGGTTGTCGGCGTCGTATTGCTTGAACACTTGAAAGAACAGGCCACTGGAGGCCTGGACTTGGCGCGTGCTCTTGGGCGCGCCGGGGTAACCGGCGAATACCAGCCCGGCGATGCGGGCAATTTCACGAAAGCGGCGCAAGGCCAGCTCGCCGGCGTTCAGGCTGGCGAGTACGTCGGCCAGCAGGTGATCAGTGCTCAACAGCCCAGGCGTCAGGCACACCGACCAGTCCACCGGCGTGGCACTGAGCAGTTCCAGGCCGTAATCGTTCACGGCAATGGAAAACGTCACCGGCTGTTGCCGGCTCACCCGCCAGGCCAGCAGGCTCGCCAGCCCCAGATGAACCTGGCGGCCGGCGAACGGGTACAGGAACAGGTGCCAGCCTTCCCGGGACTTGAGCGCCTCCGCCAGCAGCGAGCCCTGCGTGGGCAAGCCGGACCAGCGTTGTTGCGTCAATAGCAACGGCTTCACGGCTTGCATCTCCGGGCCTTCGAAACGGCTCTGGGCCGCTTCGCTCAGGCGGGCCACGACAGCAGCGGCCAGTTCACTGGAAAGCGGCATGCGCCCGCCGTTCCAGCGCGGCACGGCGGCTTTTTTTGCCTGGCTGCGGCGCACATAGGCGGTCATGTCTTCGACCCGGACCAGTTCCAGCAGGCGCCCGGCGAACAGAAAGCCGTCACCGGGCCGCAAGCGGGCGATGAAGCCTTCTTCCACGCTGCCCAGGGTCTTGCCGCCACCACCCTTGCTCCAGAATTTCAATTGCAGGCTGGCATCGCTGACGATGGTGCCGATGCTCATGCGATGGCGCCGGGCCAAGCGGGCGTCGGGGACCCGCCAGATGCCGTGCTCATCCGGTTCGACCCGACGGTAGTCGGGGTAGGCGGTCAACGACAGGCCGCCGTGGCGCACGAAGGCCAGCGCCCAGGCCCATTCGGCCGGGTTCAGGTCGCGATAGGCCCAGGCGCCGCGCACTTCCTCGAACAGCGCTTCGGGCACGAAACCGCCGCCCAGGGCCATGCTGACCAGGTGTTGCACCAGCACGTCCAGGGGTTTGTGGGGCGATTCGCGGGGCTCGATACGCCGTTGGGCCACGGCGTCCTGGGCGGCAGCGGCCTCGATCAACTCCAGGCTGTGGGTCGGCACCAGGGTGACCCGTGAGGTCCGTCCCGGCGCATGGCCGGAGCGTCCAGCCCGTTGCATCAGCCGGGCCACGCCCTTGGCCGAGCCGATCTGCAGCACCCGTTCCACCGGCAGGAAATCCACCCCCAGGTCGAGGCTGGAGGTGCAGACCACCGCCTTGAGCTGGCCTTCCTTCAGTGCGCGTTCCACCCAATCCCGGGTGTCGCGGGACAGCGAACTGTGGTGCAGGGCGATCAGCCCGGCCCAGTCGGGCCTGGTTTCAAGGATAGCCTGGTACCAGATTTCCGATTGGGCGCGGGTGTTGGTGAAGACCAGGCAACTGCTGCTGGCGTCGATCTCTGCCACCACTTGGGGCAGCATCTTCAGGCCGATATGCCCGGCCCAGGGAAAGCGTTCCAAGGTAGGCGGCAGCAGGGTGTCGACCCGCAGGGCCTTGCTGTCGGCGCCCTGCACGTTGATCCCATCGCCCCGGGGGATCAACACCTGCTCGGCGTGTTCCTGATTCCCCAGCGTGGCGGACACGCCCCAGACGATTAGGTCGGGATGCCAGTGGCGCAAACGGGCCAGCGCCAATTGCAACTGCACGCCACGCTTGTTGCCGATCAACTCGTGCCATTCATCCACCACCACCATGCG
The DNA here is from genome assembly GCF_018325965.1 of Pseudomonas sp. Cab53. Classification (NCBI taxonomy): domain Bacteria; kingdom Pseudomonadati; phylum Pseudomonadota; class Gammaproteobacteria; order Pseudomonadales; family Pseudomonadaceae; genus Pseudomonas; species Pseudomonas sp. Cab53. The sequence continues at coordinate 1,327,786 of NZ_AP021902.1, forward strand.
CAGCGTCGATGTGGCCGCCTGGGCATCGGCGCGGGCGAGCATCAGCGTCAGGCTCTCGGGCGTGGTGATCAGGGCCGTGGGCAGGCGCCGGCTTTGCCGGGCCCGCTCGCTGGCACCGGTGTCGCCGGTCCGCAGGCCGACGCTCCAGGGCAGTTGCAAATCCACCAACGGCGCTTCGAGGGCCTTGCCGGTGTCGGCGGCCAGGGCGCGCATCGGCGTGATCCACAGCACTGTCAGCGGTTCGGCCGGCGGTTTGCGCTTGCGCGGCTTGTCGGGCGGTGGCGCGGGGCGGGCGAAGCGGTTGAGGGCCGCGAACCAGACGGCGTAGGTCTTGCCGGCACCGGTGCTGGCGTGCAGCAACCCGGACTCCCCTCGCTTGACCGCGGTCCACACCTGTTTCTGAAAGGCGAACGGTTTCCAGCCCCGGGCACTGAACCACTGTCTTGCGAAGTCGTTGGATGTCGCCATGCCTGCCGCGCGCGCCCTGGAAGTCCTGTTTCAAAGACCACGGCGGCGGTGGAAAGGTTTAATGCTTCCTGCGTGGCGGAGAGCTCCGGCAATTTCCAGCCACAACAAAGGACCTGTGGCGAGGGGATTTATCCCCGTTGGATTGCGAAGCAATCCCAAACGCTTCGCGGCGGAGCGGTCCTGAAGCGAGTGCTTTGCACTCGAACGGGGACAAATCCCCTCGCCACAGGACTGTGTTCCAAACCAACAGAGTGAATTACTTCAGGTTGCCACTGAGAAACTGCTTGAGCCGTTCGCTCTTGGGGTTGCCCAGCACGTCTTCCGGCGCGCCTTCCTCTTCCACCAGGCCCTGGTGCAGGAACAGCACCTGGTTGGAGACTTTGCGGGCGAAGCTCATTTCGTGGGTCACCATGATCATGGTCCGGCCTTCCTCGGCCAGGCCCTGGATCACCTTCAGGACTTCACCCACCAGCTCCGGGTCCAGCGCCGAGGTGGGCTCGTCGAACAGCATCACCTCCGGCTCCATCGCCAGGGCGCGGGCGATGGCCACGCGCTGTTGCTGGCCGCCGGAGAGGAACGCCGGGTACTGCTCGGCGACTCGCGCGGGCAGGCCGACCTTGTCCAGGTAGCGACGGGCACGGGCCTCGGCTTCCTGCCGGTCGACCCCCAGCACCCGGCGTGGCGCCATGGTGATGTTTTCCAGCACGGTCATGTGGCTCCACAGGTTGAAGTGCTGGAACACCATGGCCAGGCGTGTGCGGATGCGCTGCAGTTCATCGGCATCGGCCACGTGCATGCCGTGGCGGTCCTTGATCATCTGGACTGCCTGGCCGTCCAGGCTCATGGCGCCGTCGTTGGGTTGCTCCAGGAAGTTGATGCAGCGCAGGAAGGTACTCTTGCCCGAGCCGCTGGCGCCGATCAGGCTGATGACGTCGCCGGTCTTGGCCTTGAGCGAAACGCCTTTGAGCACCTCGTGTTCGCCGTAGCTTTTGTGCAGGCCTTCGATGGTCAGTTTGTACATGGAACAGGCATCCTCAAGGCGAAAGTAGGTAGCCGCTGCGGTAGGCTTCGGCACCGGCGACATGGGCGATCACCATGCCGGCGGTGGCCATGCGGCGCAGCGAACGGGCGTACATGAGCCCGGCGTTACGGCAATGAACGGGGGTGACGGTGTCGTTGATCGGGTCGATGATTTCCGCGATCAACTGGCCCGCCTCCAGGTATTCGCCAGGCAGTGCGCTGTAGACCAGCAGGCCACCCACGGGCGTCGCCACCGGCTCGACACCGGCCAGCGGCGTGGCGGGATAGGGCAGCTCGGGCATGGGCATCGGTTCGCCGTCGATGGCGCCGAAGCGGATCAGGTATTCGATCAGCGCCTGGCAGTCGAGGCTCGCCAACCCATGGTTGACGTCGCCCTGGCCGCGCAATTCCACGGTGACCGAAAAGCTGCCCAGGGGGATCTCGAACCGCTCGCCGAAGCGTTCCTTGAGTTGCCACCAGAGCAGGGTGAAGCACTCGTCGAACGACTGGCCGCCCGAATCAGTGGCCAGCAGGCTGGCCTCGGCGCCGATGTAGCGGGCCAGCGGCTCGACCTGCGGCCAGGCTTGCGGGGTGGTGTACAGGTGGGCCACGGCTTCGAAGTCGCAGTGCAGGTCCAGCACCATGTCGGCGTCGCAGGCCAGCCGCTGCAGCGCCAGGCGCAGCGATTGCAACTGCGTGCCGGCGGTCTGCCGGGCGAGGGCATCGCGGAGGCTGGTGCGGATCAGCATCAGGTTGTGCTGCGGATCGTCGGTGAGCAGTTCTTCGATTTCGTTGCCGATCTCTTCGCTCAGGTCGACGAAGCGGCGGTTGAAGTTTTGCCCGCTCTCCGTTTCGTAGCGACCCAGCGGCACGTCCATCAGCACTTGTTCAAGGCCGACGGGGTTGGCGACCGGCACCAGCACGATCTCGTAGCGCAGGTGGCCCGACGCTTCGAGTTCCGCCAGGCGCTGCTTGAGGTGCCAGGCCACCAGCATGCCGGGCAGTTCATCGGCGTGCAGGGACGACTGGATGTAGATTTTGCCGGCGGCTTTTTCCGGGCCGAAGTGAAAGCTGTGGATCTTGCGTGCGGTCCCCGGTACGGGGGCCTGCAGGTCATGGATCTGGTGGCGCATGTGGGTGTATGTCCTGGAACAGGGCCCTAGTGGGTCGGCCCGAGAAAGGCCAGCCATCGGCGTTCGGCGAGGCGGAAGAGGCCTACCAGTGCGAAGGTGACCGTCAGGTAGATCAGTGCGGCGATCCCGAATGACTGGAACGTCAGGAACGTCGCCGAGTTGGCGTCCCGGGCCACTTTCAGCACGTCAGGAACGGTAGCGGTGAATGCCACGGTCGTCGAGTGCAGCATCAAAATCACTTCGTTGCTGTAGTACGGCAGCGAGCGCCGCAACGCCGACGGCATGATCACGTAGGTGTACAGCTTCCAGCCGGTCAGGCCGTAGGCCTTGGCCGCTTCCACTTCCCCGTGGTTCATGCTGCGAATCGCCCCGGCGAAGATCTCCGTGGTGTAGGCGCAGGTGTTCAGGGCGAAGGCAAGGATCGTGCAATTCATGGCGTCGCGAAAGAAGCTGTCGAGCACGGGCTGGGCGCGTACCGCCGCGATGCTGTAGATGCCGGTGTAGCAGATCAGCAACTGGATGTAGAGCGGCGTGCCCCGGAACAGGTACGTGTAGAACTGCACCGGCCAGCGTATGGACCGCTTGGGCGAAACCCGGGCGATGGACAGCGGGATCGACACCACGAAGCCGATCAGCAGCGAGGCGCTGAGCAACCACAGGGTCATCGCCAGGCCGGTGACGTTGACGCCGTCGCTGTAGAGGAACGGTCGCCAGTACTCCTGCAAGAGTTCGATCATCGCACGGCCTCCCGGGCTCCGGCGGCGTAGCGGCGTTCAAGCCGGCGCAGGATGAAGTTGGAGGCGCTGGTGATCAACAGGTAGATCAATGCCGCCAGTACCAGGAAATAGAACAGTTGGTAGGTGCTCTTGCCGGCATCCTGGGCCGCCTTGACCAGGTCTGCCAGGCCAATGATCGACACCAGGGCGGTGGCCTTGAGCATCACCATCCAGTTATTGCCGATACCCGGCAGGGCGAAGCGCATCATTTGTGGAAACACCACGAAGCGAAACCGCTGGCCTCGCTTGAGGCCGTACGCGGTGGCGGCTTCGACCTGGCCCCTGGGCACCGCGAGGATCGCGCCGCGAAAGGTCTCGGTGAAGTACGCGCCGTAAATGAAGCCCAGGGTAATCACCCCGGCGCCGAATGGGTTGATCTCGATGTATTCCCATTCCATGAAGTCGGTAAAGGAGGTCAGCCAGGTTTGCAGGCTGTAGAAAATCAGCAGCATCAACACCAGGTCCGGCACGCCGCGAATCAATGTGGTGTAGAGCTGGGCAGGAATTCGCAACAGTTTGACGCTGGACAGCTTGGCACTGGCGCCCAGCAACCCGAGCACGACGCTCAGCAGCAGGGACAGGGCCGCCAGCTTGATGGTCATCCAGGTGCCCTGCATCAGCAGCGGGCCAAAGCCCTGCAGGCTGAAGGCCGAGAGCCCCAGATTTTGTAGGAGTTGTTCGAACATGGAAAATTGCCTTTGGCAGGAAAAAAGCGCCCACCCGGAACCGGATGGGCGCAGCGCATTATTTGCCGCTGTACAGATTCAGATCGCCAAAGTGTTTTTTCTGGATTTCAGCGTATTTGCCGTCGTCGTGTAACGCTTTGATACCTTTATCCAAAAGCGCCTTCAGCTCGCTGTTACCTTTCTTGATACCGATGGCGGTCTTGGCCGGCAGCAGTTCGCTGTCCACCGGCTTGCTGATTTCATAGTCGGCGCCTTTAGGCGATTTCAGAAAGCCCAGCTCCGCCTGCAGCATGTCCTGGATGGCCGCATCGAGACGGCCGGAGGTCAGGTCGGCATAGACCTGGTCCTGGTTCTGGTAGGCCTGGGTCTTGACGCCGGCCTTGTCCAGCACGGCTTTGGCATAGGCTTCCTGGATGGTGCCTTGTTCGTAGCCGACGGTCTTGCCTTTGAGCGAGGCCTTGTCCTCGGTCAGGCCCGAGCCTTTCTTGAAGACATAGGCCGTTGGGCCGGAGAACAGTTCGCTGGAGAAGTCGATGACTTTCTCACGGGCCGGGGTCACGGTCATCGAAGAGATGACGCCGTCGAATTTATTGGCCTTGAGGCCCGGGATCATGCCGTCGAAATCGCTTTCGACCCATTTGCATTTGACCTTCAGCTCTTCGCAGATGGCATTGCCCAGGTCGATGTCGAAACCGACCAGGCTGCCGTCGGCGGCCTTGGATTCAAAGGGGGCGTAGGAAGGGTCGACACCAAAACGCAATTCCTTGTATTCCTTGGCGGTGGCGACGCCAGCAGCCATGCACAACGCCAGTGCAGAAAGGGTCAGCAGTGTTTTTTTCATTATTCAATCCCTAAAACCAATATGAGCGCCCATGGCGCGTAAGTATTGTTACCGGTGAAGGCGAGAACGGTATGACGGCATAAAGGTAGCAATTTCCGAACCAGAGTGCCGAACAAGTGTTTTAAAAGCTTTGGCAGCGGGAAGCGGAACGCGTTGGTGCGCGGGAGAGATCGTACAACAAAAAGGTGCACCGGGATGGGGCGTCAGTGGCATTGCGGTGCCTTTGTGGCGAGGGGATTTATCCCCGTTGGGCTGCGAAGTGGCCCTTAAAACAGACAACGCTTTGTATCAGGCAAATTGAGTTGTCTGGTTTGGGCCTGCTACGCAGGCCAACGGGGATAAATCCCTCGCCACATTGACAGTGGTTACCTTGGGAGTTTTTACAGGCCCGGCCCATTCAGGCTTACTTCAACAAATCCTGCAGCGTCGCCAGTGTGTCCGCTTCCTCGACAGGCTTGTCCTTGCGCCAGCGCAGCATTCTGGGGAACCGGACCGCGATTCCGCTTTTGTGGCGCTTGGACAGGGCAATGCCTTCGAAGCCCAGCTCGAACACCAGGGTCGGCGTGACGCTGCTCACCGGACCGTATTTTTCCAGGGTGGTCTTGCGCACAATGCTGTCGACCTGGCGCATTTCAGCGTCGGTCAAGCCTGAATAGGCCTTGGCGAACGGCACGAGGGTGCGGTCGCGACTGCCTGGCGGGTTGTCCCAGACCGCGAAGGTGTAGTCGCTGTAGAGGCTGGCGCGTCGACCGTGGCCGCGCTGGGCGTAGATCAGCACCGCATCGACACTGAACGGGTCGATCTTCCACTTCCACCACACCCCCATGTCCTTTGTGCGGCCGACGCCGTACAGCGCATCGCGTGCCTTGAGCATCATGCCTTCGACGCCCAGCCGGCGGGATGCTTCCCGCTGCCGGGCAAGGTCGGGCCAATCCTGGCCGGTAACCAGGGGCGAAGGCAGCAGCACCGGGCTATGGGCCCGCGCCAGCAATGCTTCCAGGCGCTCGCGGCGTTCGGCCTGGGGGCGACTGCGCCAGTCCTCGCCCTGCCACTCCAGCAGGTCGTAGGCCATCACCACCACCGGCGCGTCTTCGAGGATTTTCTTGCCCAGGGTCTTGCGGCCGATGCGTTGCTGCAACAGGGCGAACGGTTGCACCGAGGCGGACAGCGGCGCCTGCGGATCGAAGGCATCCTCGGTCAGCGGCTCCGAGGTTTTCCAGACGACGATTTCCCCGTCGATCACCGTGCCATCAGGCAAAGCCTGGGCCAATGAATGCAATTCGGGAAAACGCTCGGTCACCAGTTCTTCGCCCCGGGACCAGACCCACAGATGGCCATCGCGCTTGACCACCTGGGCGCGGATACCGTCCCACTTCCATTCCACTTGCCAGTCACTGGCCGGGCCCAGCAGGGCGTCGAATTGCTCCACCGGTGCAGACAACGCGTGGGCCAGGAAGAACGGATAAGGCTGGCCGCCGCGCTGGGCATGTTCATCGGCGGATTCGGCGGCGATCAGCTTGAGGTAAGCCGCGGCGGTCGGGCGGTGGGCCAGATCGGTGTAGCCCACCAGGCGCTGGGCCACCCGCTTGCTGTCCAGCCCGGCCAAGCCGGCCAGGGCGCGGGTGACCAACAGCTTGGACACGCCGACGCGAAAGCTGCCGGTGATGAGCTTGATGCACAGCATCAGGCTCGGTCGGTCCAGTTGCGCCCACAACGCCGGCAAGCGTTGCGCCAGCACCTCCGGGGTTTCGCCGCGCAATGGCAGCAGTTTGCGTTCGATCCACGAGGCCAGGCCTTCGTCGGAAAGGTGGGGCGACTCCGGCATGACCAACGAGATGGTTTCGGCCAGGTCGCCCACGGCCTGGTAGCTTTCCTCGAACAGCCAGGCGGACAACCCCGAGACCTGCACCGCCAACTCCCGCAGGACCTTGACCGGGACCAACTGCCGCGGGCGTCCGCCGGACAGGAAGTACACGGCCCAGGCCGCGTCCTGGGGTGAGGCCTTGGCGAAGTAGTCCTGCATGGCCGCCAGCTTGGCATTGCTGGAGGTGGTGGCGTCCAGGTCGGCATACAGCTCGGCAAAGGCTTTCATGACGCGTCCTCGTCGGCGTCGGCGGTGCTGGCCACGTCTTCCTCGTCGTCGCCGTATTCCGTGGTGAAGCCCTGGGCGTCGAGACCTTGCTCGCGCAGATGACGAACCAGTACGCCCACCGAGCCGTGCGTCACCATGACCCGTTCGGCGCCGGTCTGCTCGATGGCCCAGAGCAGGCCTGGCCAGTCGGCGTGGTCGGAGAGCACGAAGCCGCGGTCGACGCCGCGCCGCCGGCGGGTGCCGCGCAGGCGCATCCAGCCGCTGGCGAAGGCATCGCTATAGTCGCCAAAACGGCGCATCCAGGTACTGCCGCCGGCCGACGGCGGGGCGATGACCAGCGCCTGGCCCATGAGTGGATCGTTCTTTTTCACGTCGCCGGCATAGAGGGTCGGCGGCAGGTGGACGCCGGCCTCGCGGTAGACGCGGTTCAACGGTTCCACCGCGCCATGGGCGAGGATCGGCCCGAGGCTCGCATCGATGCCGTGGAGAATTCGCTGGGCCTTGCCGAAGGAATAGCAGAACAGCACGCTGGCGCGCCCCGCGGCAATGTTGGCTCGCCACCACTGGTTGATCTCGTCGAAGATCTGCGCCTGGGGTTGCCAGCGATAAATGGGCAGGCCGAAGGTCGACTCGGTGATGAAGGTGTGGCATTTCACCGGTTCGAACGGCGCGCAGGTGCCGTCGGGTTCGACCTTGTAGTCCCCTGAGGCGACCCAGACTTCGCCCCGGTGTTCCAGCCGCACCTGGGCCGACCCCAACACATGGCCGGCGGGATGAAAGCTCAGGGTCACGCCGTGATGCACCAGGCGTTCGCCATAGGGCAGGGTGTGCAGGTTGATGTCCTGGCCCAACCGCGAACGCAGGATGCCTTCGCCGGGGGCCGCGGCCAGGTAGTGCTGGTTGCCGCCGCGGGCGTGGTCGCCATGGGCGTGGGTGATGACCGAGCGTTCCACTGGACGCCAGGGGTCGATGTAGAAATCCCCGGGCGGGCAATACAGTCCTTCAGGGCGAGCAATGACAAGATCCATGCAATCACCGGGGTGATGGGCTTGTCAGGTAGAGGCGAGCGCGGGGTGAGAAGTTCTATCGGGTTTGGCGGGGCAGGCTCTTCTGTAAGGTTGAGCAAATGTGGCGAGGGGATTTATCCCCGTTGGGTTGCGCAGCGACCCTGAAAACAGACAACTCTTTGTATCAGGCAAATTGAGTTGTCTGGTTTGGGCCTGCTGCGCAGTCCAACGGGATAAATCCCCTCGCCACAGTGAGGTGCAGTGCCGCTATTTGCCCGGCACCAAGGTCAACCGCGTCTTGCCGTACGCCCGGTCGAAGTTCTGCGGTTGCAGCGGCAGGTTCTGGTACTGGCCCTTGATCCACGGGTCGATGCCATTGAGGTAGTTCGGGCTCGCCGGGTTGCCGGATTGACCGGCGCCGTCCTGGACCATCAACGGTTCAGGCTGGCCGAAGTCCACGATCAGCCTCATGGCTGGGGCCACGGCGGTGTTGAAGTCCTGTCCCCAGGCGAACGCCGCGGTGTTGAGCGTGGTGGCATCGCCGCCTGCCGCTACCGGGCCACGCACGACCTGGCCGCTGCTGTTTTTCCACGCGTAGCTGTGCAGCTTGCCCCACTGCCAGGCCTGGTGAGCACCGCCCAGTTGGCTGTCACCGGCGCTGATGGCCGCCGCCAGGCTGCGGGCGAGGATGAGCGCCTTGTCTTCTTTCTGCGGTGTGCGCACGTCGTCCCAGAACGGACTGTCCTCGCGCCCCAGCAGGTGATCGGCCTGGGCGGCGTAGGACAGTTGGCCGTTGGCAATCAGCGCTTTCCACGCCGGGCTGCTGTCCGGGCCCAGTTCGTCGAGGAAGATCTGCTTCATGCTTTCCTGCAGGAACAGCTCATAGATCGCAGCGTCAGCGGACGTCGGGCTGAGGCGGCCATCGAACGCCATCAGGCGAGTGCAGGCTTCGCGGGCCTTGGCCCGGTCGGCCACCGGCAGGGCGTCGATCGCCTGCTTGAGCGGCAGGGCCATGCCGGGGGCTTCGAAGACTTTCTTGAGCTTGGCCGCAAACGGGGTGGTCTGGTCATACTGCATGGCGCTCAGGCTACGGGCGTCGTGCTTGCCCGCGCCGGCCAGCTCGGCCAGGCGCTCGCCACGCTCCGGCGCGGCCCAGGAGTTGGACAACTGCATGCCGTAGCCATGGGGGATGACCCGCTGGTTGGCGGTGCCCAGCCAACCTTGGGCCGGGTCCTGGTCGTAGGGGTGCAGCATCGGGTCGGCGTAACCGTCCCAGTCGTAGCGCCCGTCCCAGCCTGGCGACGGCAGCAGGCCTTCACCTTCGCGGCGGTTCGGATAACGCCCGGTGACTTGCCAGCCGATATGGCTGGCGTCGGCGAAGACCAGGTTCGCGGCCATGGCCCGGATTTCCCGGCTGGCATCGGAGGCTTTCTCGGCGCTCTGCGCCCGGGACAGGTCGAAGAACGCGTCCAGGGTCTTGTCGTCGGTGAAGCTCGGCGTCTGCAAGGCCAGGCCGAAGCCATTGGCCAGGGCCGGGCCCTGGGCGCTGTTGAGCAGCGGGCCATGCCGGGTCTCGTAGACGGCTTCACGAATCGATCGCTGGCCTTTGATGAAGTAGGTTTCGTTGCGCACGGTCGCCGGCTGCCATTTGCCGTTGACCTCGTAGGACAGACCATTGCCCTGGCGTCGGATTTTTTCCAGGAACAAATCCTGGTTATCCCCCTGCACGCTGCTCATGCTCCAGGCCACCTTGCCGTTGAAACCGGCCAGGATCATCGGAATGCCCGCCACCGACAGCCCGGCTGCCTGGTACTTGGGCGCGCGGATCTGTACCGGGCTCCACAGCGCCGGCACGCCCAACGGCCCATGGCTGTCGCTGGCCAGCAGGCTCTTGCCGCTGCGGCTGCGTTGCGGGGCGATGGCCCAGTTGCTCGACGACGCAGCGCCCAGCAGGTTCATCGCGGCCAACTGGCTGCTGGCCTTGCTGATCTCGCCGAGGCCGGGCACCTGGCCATTGAGGCGGATGCCCTGGAGTTTGTCGGCCTCGGCCAGGGGCAGCGGCTCGTCCGGGTAGGACGGGCTCAGCCAGGCGAGCTTGTCGTGGCTGACCGTCTGGGCCAGCACCAGGCTGGCGATCTCTTCCGGCAGGTTGGCCGACTGGCTGAAGTTCAACAGGCAGAACATCAACGCCGAATCTTCCGGCTTCCAGTATTCGGGTTTGTAGCCGGTGGCCGCCAGGTCCGCCGGCAACTTGTCGCGGTAGCGGAACAGGTAGGCGTTGACGCCCCGGGCATAGACTTCGAAGAAGCGCTTGAGCCGCGGCGACGAGGCCTTGTACAGCTCATCGGCGTTTTTCTTCAGGTTGACGGCGCGCATGTAGCGGTCGACGTCCAGCCGCTCGGCACCGGACATCTCCGCCAGGCGCCCCTGGGCCAGCAGGCGCAGGGTCACCATCTGGCCGATGCGGTCGCTGGCGTGGACGTAGCCGAGGGAGAACAGCGCGTCGTGGAAGCTGTTGCTCTCGATCAGCGGCATGCCCATGGCATTGCGCCGAATCGAAACATTCTGTGCCAGCCCCTTGAGCGGCTGCACCCCGGAGGTGGGCGGGACAGTGTCCTGGGTGTTCCAGGACTGGCATCCGCTCAAACCGAGCACACTGGCCACTGCGGCGGCAACGCCGAGCCGGGGGATGAAGGAAATAGAGGCTGGCGAGGCCATGGCAAAGCTCCTGCGGGAGGGGGTGTCGTCAATAAAGGCGCTACGTTAGTGAGCAGGAGGGGGCCGCGCAAGCGGGGGCGAGGGTTATTTGTTGATTTGGCGATGAAAGCCCCTGCGCGGATGGAACCTTGGTGATTTCAGGGCTGGAGCGGATTGATCTTGTCTGGCGTTGCAGGTAGGAAGGGAGGACGCGCAAGGTGGGAAAGCCCAAATGACCGAGCCAGGGAGACATGGCATGGAACTACGCAACAACGCAGCCTTGATCCTCATCGATCAACAAAAAGGCATCCTCCATCCCAGGCTCGGGCCTCGCAACAACCCCGAGGCTGAGTTGCGCATGCTGGAACTGCTGGGGTTCTGGCGAGCGTCGGCGCGGCCGGTGGTGCACGTTCATCATCTGTCCCGTTCGCCGGACTCGGTGTTCTGGCCGGGGCAATCGGGCGTGGAGGTGCAGCAGCGCTTCGAGCCATTGGCGGGGGAGTGGGTGATCCACAAGGATGTGCCAGACGCTTTCTGCGCCACTCACCTGGAGGCGGATCTGCGTCGGGCGGGTGTCGAGCAACTGGTCATCGTGGGGGTGGCGACGAACAATTCGGTGGAGTCCACGGCGCGCACGGCCGGCAATCTGGGGTTCGACACCTGGGTGGCCGAAGACGCCTGCTTCACTTTCGACAAGCCCGATTATTTCGGCAACCCGCGCTCGGCCGGCGAGGTGCATGGCATGTCCCTAGGCAACCTGCATGGCGAGTATGCGACGGTGGTCAGTGTGCGGCGGATTCTGGACGCAGGCTGACCAAGGGAGGTTGGATGTGCCGGCCTCATCGCGAGCAAGCTCGCTCCCACACTGATTCTGCGGCGATCACCGGATATCGTTTCACTGCAAGATCCTGTGGGAGCGAGCTTGCTCGCGAAGAGGGCAGGCCAGGTCAAACAATGCTGGCTGACCTAGCGCTATCGCGAGCAGCTCGCACACAGGGGTCAACAGGCGAAGAAGTTCTTCGCCCGAACCCTCAAGCCCCGTGGCACTTCTTGAACTTCTTGCCATTGCCGCACGGGCACGGGTCGTTGCGACCGACGTCCTTCAGGGCGTTGCGCACCGGTTCCTGGTGAGCGTGGCCGCAGTTCGGGCCGTGGACGTGGCCGTGGTCATGATCGTGATGATGGTCGTGATCGTGGTTGCAATCAGGGCCGTGGACATGGGGTTGCTGGGTCATCGGGGTTACTCCGCAATTAAATCGGCGGCGATTATCACGCCATTGCGTTCCAGGTGCACGTAGTGGGCGATGAATAGGCCGGTTTCCAGCTCGCCCTCCAGCCGGTAGGGGATCTGTTCCCGGGGTTTTTGAAGCAGTTTCACCACGTCTCGTACCTGGGGCCACAGATTGGTGCGGATCGGCACCTTGAAATAGGCACTGTGCCTGGGTGCTACGGTGAACCAGTGCTCATGCTCGCCTTCGGTCAGCAACAGGTCGCCCAGATGGATCCGGTAAGTCAGGCCGCGCACGGTCAGGTCGCTGTCGCCGGGGTTGTCGACGCGAAAGTGCAAAGTGAACTTCTGCTCCAGCAGCCGCGCCCGCACCACCTCGACCTTGGCCAGGTGCACCTGGGGTTCGGGCGCCTGTTCACCTCGCCAGGACGCACAGCCGCCGAGCCCGATGAACAACAACAGGCAAGTGATGCGTAGCAGGTGCGTTGTCTGGGTCATGTCCGCGCCTCTGGTTTATTCCAGTCTAGCCCGCTGGCGAGAGGGGGCGTGTCGGACGCTCGTGAAATCAGCGGCCGAAGTAGCCCGCACAGCACTTCTTGAACTTATGCCCACTGCCACACGGACAGCTGTCGTTACGGCCGGCCTTGACCGGCACGGAGGGATCGATGAAGTACCAGCGCCCATCGTTCTGCACGAACGAGGATTGTTCCCGGTGGCTGTGCTCGCCCTGGCCATCGTGCCAGCGCGCGGTGAAGGTGACAAAGGCGTGTTCCGGCTGCCCGCCGAACACTTCGCTGCTTTCCACCTCCAGGCCCAGCCAGGTGCTGTTGGCGCTCCAGTCGCTGATGGCCTGGCGGTCGAGACCGTCCTGCTGGGCGGGCAGGGTGGTGCTCACCAGATAGTCCACCAACCCCAGCACGTAGGCGCTGTAGCGCGAGCGCATCAGGGCTTGCGCACAAGGTGCCGGGTGGCCGTCGTGGTAGTGGCCGCAGCAGGCGTCCAGCAAGTTGCCGCTGCCGCAAGGGCAAATGGGTGTGTGTGGGCTCATGTTCACGGCTACCACCAGTATTTTCCAAAGTTTTCCGGGTTGGCCCAAAAGCGTGAGTTGAGCCAGTCGGGGACTTGCTTGTATTCAAGCAGATCGTAGGTGAACAGGGTCAGCACCTGTTCCTCGCGCTGGAATCGCTCATTGGCTTGCAGGGCCAGGGAAAAGAAGTCTGTCTCTTGCCAGCCGCAGGCGTTCAGGTCCGCGAGCACGGCGATACGGCTGGCGTTCAGGTTACGGATGCCACCCAACAGGTTCAGACCGTCGCGCTTGGGCAAATGCTCCAGGCAATCGAGCGCCAGGGCCAGGTCAAAACGCCGCGCCGCCACGTCCGCCGGCAAGGGGCCGGGGCCGGCGTGCACCACTTGCGTGGCGGGGTGCGCCTGCTGGAACGCCTCGAGTGCGGGGAAGCCGCTGGCGCCGATCAGCAGCAGTTTTTGCGGGGCATAACGCTCAAGCACGGCCGCCAAGGCTTGCTGGGGCGTGCGCGAAGAAATGGCAACGGTCATCGAAGTTCCTCTGTCAGGGGCACCACGATAGCTTGCCCGGACATCATGGCCTAGAGCGGTTTGCGCTTAACCGTGTCGAACGGTCGCAAACACGGGGCAAAAGTCGCGATTGCGTGAAGCTGGCGCAGATCCGAACTCGGGTCTTTACTCCCCTGAATCGGCGCCATGCCGATCCCTCAAGGAGAACACCCGATGAGCATAGTTCGGACAGCGTTACCCCTGGTTCTGCTAACCAGTGTGTTGACTGGTTGCGCAGGTTTGCAGAAAACCGACTGGCCGATCTGTGCGGCCACCGGTGGCGTCGTCGGCGCGGGGTTGGGCGCCATCGAAAGCAGTTCCTGGATCGGCCCAGGCGCACTGGTGGCCGGTACCGTGGCGGGCGCCTGGTGCTGGGCCCATGGCGACGGCGACGAAGATGGCGACGGCGTGCCGGACAGCCGCGACAAGTGCCCGGGCACGCCGAAGGGCGTGCAAGTCGACGCCGATGGCTGCCCGCCACCTGCACCGGCGCCGGTGGTCGAAGCCCCCGTGGTGGTCAAGGAAGAAACCATCGTGATCCGCGACGTGCACTTTGAATTCAACAAGGCCACGCTGACCCCGACCGACAAAGAGGTCCTGAGCACCGTTGCGACCCGGTTGAAGCAGGAAACGTCCACGACGCAACTGCGGGTCACCGGCCACACCGACAGCGTCGGCAGCGATGCGTATAACCAACGGTTGTCGGAGAAACGGGCCAATTCGGTGGTGCAATACCTGGTCGAGCAGGGCGTGCCGCGCGCCAGTTTCGTTTCGGTGTCCGGTGCCGGGGAAAGCCAACCGGTGGCCGACAACAAAACCGCCGACGGACGTGCGCTGAACCGCCGGACCGAAATCAGGATAAACCGCTGAAGCCCTTGCCATCCGCGGCTTGTAGAGTTGCCGATGGCAGTCTTTACTCCTGTGTGACCGGTATGGGCCGGTGACACAGGAGCCTTCACCATGAACGTTCTAATCAGGGCCGCCTTACCGGTACTGCTGGCCAGCAGTCTGTTGTCCGGTTGCGCCACCCACAGCGATGGCAGCGCCTCTCTCAATCAACGTACCTGGCCGATCTGCAGTTTGATCGGTGGCCTGGCTGGCGGTGGCCTGGGCGCCATCCAAAGCAGTGGCTGGGCCGCCGGCGGTGCCGCGCTGGGCCTGCTGGGCGGTGGGTTGATCTGTTACGCCCAGGATGGCGATGAAGACGGCGACGGCGTGTTCGACCGCCGTGACCGTTGCCCCGACACGCCGGCCAACACCCCGGTCGAACATCACGGGTGCCCGTTGCCGCAGTACCCGGCCAGCGCGCCTGTGGCCGAGCCCGAGGCACCGGCGACGGAGGTCATCACCCTCAACGATGCCGGCAAGGTGTTGTTCGATTTCGACAAGTCCGACCTCACGCCCGCCGCTCGAAGCCAGCTCGATGGGTTGATGGGCAAGCTGGGCCATGCCAACGTCGCCAGTATCCGCGTGGTCGGCCACACCGACAGCGTCGGGACCGAGGCCTATAACCAAGGGTTGTCCGAGCGCCGGGCCAGCAGCGTCGTGGAGTACCTGCTGACCCAGGGGTTGGCGCCGGACAAGCTCACCAGCGAAGGCAAGGGCGAAAGCGAGCCGGTGGCCGACAACGAGACTGATGAAGGGCGGGCGCAGAACCGTCGGGTGGACCTGCACATCCAGCGTTGAGTGCGCTTCGCTTCAGTGGGCCCGGGGCCGCCGGCTCGCCATGGCGCGATCCGGCGGCCATCGAGCCGCGTTAAATTAAATTTGCCCCCGCCTCTGGCTTATCGCGCGCGCTAGCCGTTACTGTGCGCCCAAAGAATAATGTTCGTCGGGGAGGACGTATGAAGGTGTTCTGGGGGCTGGGCCGCTTGTTGACCCTGCTGTTCTGGCTGGTGGTGCTGGTCAACCTGATCATGCCGCTCGTCCATCCGCTGCATCTGCTGGTCAACCTCGCCGGTGCCTTGTTGCTGGTGCTCCATGTGCTCGAACTGCTGCTGTTCAGGGCCAGTTTTCGGGGCCGGCCTGCGCCGGGCCGTGATCGCCTTCGCGTGCTGCTGTTCGGCATCTTCCACCTGCAAACCCTCCCGACCGCGCCAGAGGCTTCCCATGCGTAAATTGTGTCTGCTCGTCGCCCTTGTCAGCCCTTGGGCCTCGGCCCAGGTGCTCCAGGTAGAAAGCCATTCGCTGATGCGTTTGCCCAATACCACCAGCACCTTGACCCTGGAGCGGCTGGACGTGGCCGACTACGGCACGTTGCTGGTGCCATCCAATGTCACCGAGTTGTCCGTTGGCCAACTGCACCTGGGACGCGAAGCCCGGATCGCCATCGTGCCCGCGCAACAGGCATTGGACATGAAGGTGGTCCAGGCAGAGTTGGCCGAGGGCAGCCAGATCACCTCCCGCGGCGCCCCGGGCACCTACACGAAGGCGGCACGGCCGGGACGTGATCTGAATCTGCGTTTCAATGCCTTGACGGCGCCGCAGTTGTCCGTGGATGCCCGTGGGGGTGCCGGTGCGCCGGGTTACGTAGGCCTGGACGGTGCGAACGGCCAGGCGCCGGGTTGTACGTGGGGCGCGGCGGGGCGTGGCGCCGACGGCAGCAATGGCAGCGACGGCCTGCCGGGGGCGGCCGGTGCACGGGTACGCCTCGAATTGCCGAGCGCCTACCCGGCCGAGCAGATCAAGGTGACCGTGGACGGCGGTGCCGGCGGCGCTCCCGGCCCGGGTGGCAAGCCCGGCCACGGCGGCAAGGCCAAGGGTTGCCTGGTCTATACCGCCGACGGTGGCAAGAGCGGCCGCCCCGGCGCCGAGGGCCAGCCTGGGCCTGCGGGAGCGGCCGGCGTGGTGACGGTGCAGCGCTTCTAAGCACGCTACGGATCAAATGTGGGAGCGGGCTTGCTCCCACAGGATTTCGTATCCCGGCAGGGATCGCGTTAAAACATCGGTCGCGCCGCGCCGATTGCCACCACCAGCAAACCGATCAGCAGGTTGATGCCCACCAGCCTGCGAATCTTCCCCAGGGCCGCTGCGCCCGTCGGCCAGTCCTGCGCGGCCACGGCGTTGCGCAGCGGTGGCAACTGCAGGGCCTGGATGCGGATGAACAGTGCCGTCATCACCACATACAAGCCCATCATCACCTGCACATAGCGCGGCGCGGTTTCAAAACCGGCGAAGCGCAGGTGGATCAGGCCTACACCGCTTATCGGCAAAAGTAGCACCGCGACCCAGACCCAAATGAAAAAACGCTGAAACACTTCTACCCACAACGTCAGCCTGGCAGGGCCCTCAAGTGCCGTCATTGCGGCGGGTCGCAGGATCATCCAGGCGAAGAACATGCCGCCGACCCAGACCAGGGCCGCCAGTAAATGCAGGGTGTAGACGAGGGCAAAGGGTGTCATCGGGTTACTCCGTTCTGCGCAGGATTCATTAGCGGGGTATGATAGCCGCCGATCCGAACCACTGAAAATTTATCCAGCGTTTTTTAGCGCCCGACATTCATGATCAGCACCGAACTCAAAACCACGATCCAGGGCGCCTATTCGCGTTTTCTCGAAGCCAAGAGCCTGAAGCCGCGCTATGGCCAGCGCCTGATGATCGCCGAAGTGGCGAAAGTCCTCGGCGATATCGACACCGACGATGAAGGCCGGCGCAGTGGCGAGCCCGCCGTCGTGGCGGTGGAGGCCGGCACCGGTACCGGCAAGACCGTGGCCTACAGCCTGGCGGCGATTCCCAGTGCCAAGGCCGCCGGCAAGCGCCTGGTGATCGCCACGGCCACGGTCGCCCTGCAGGAGCAGATCGTCTACAAGGACCTGCCCGACCTGATGCGCAACAGCGGGCTGAACTTTACCTTCGCCCTGGCCAAGGGCCGTGGGCGCTACATGTGCCTGTCCAAGCTCGACATGTTGCTCCAGGAAGGCCAGGCGCAGACCGCCACGGCCCAGCTGTTCGAAGAAGAAGGCTTCAAGATCGAAGTCGATGAGGCCAGCCAGAAGCTGTTCACCAGCATGATCGAGAAGCTCGCCGGCAATAAGTGGGACGGCGACCGTGACAGCTGGTCCACCGCGCTGGAAGACGCCGACTGGGCCCGCCTGACCACCGATCACAGCCAGTGCACCAACCGTCATTGCCCCAACTTCGGCCAGTGCGCCTTCTACAAGGCCCGCGAAGGCATGGGCAAGGTCGATGTGATCGTCACCAACCACGACATGGTCCTGGCCGATCTGGCCCTGGGCGGCGGCGCGGTATTGCCGGACCCGCGAGACACCGTCTACGTGTTCGACGAGGGCCATCACCTGCCGGACAAGGCCATCGGTCATTTCGCCCATTACACCCGGCTGCGCTCCACCGCCGACTGGTTGGAAACCACCGCCAAGAACCTCACCAAGCTGTTGGCCCAGCATCCATTGCCGGGCGACCTGGGCAAGCTGATCGAGCAAGTGCCTGAGCTGGCGCGGGAGATCAAGACGAACCAGCAGTTCATGTTCACCGCTTGCGAGCAGGTGGCCGATTTCAAGCCGGGCGAAGACGTCGAGGGCCGTGAGCGACCCCGCCATCGGTTTGTGGGTGGGGTGATCCCCGAGCACATGCGCGAAATGGGCATCGAGCTCAAGAAAGGCTTCGCGCGCCTGACCGACCTGTTCACCCGCCTGACCGACCTGCTCAAGGAAGGCATGGATGGCGAAGTGAACATCGGCATCGCCAGCAACCAGGCCGAGGAGTGGTACCCGCTGTTCGGCAGCCTGTTGTCGCGTTCCCAGGGCAACTGGGAGCTGTGGACGGCCTTCACCGTCGAAGACCCGGAAGACAACCCACCGATGGCCCGGTGGCTGACCCTGGCCGAAAGCGGCTCGCTGTTCGACATCGAGGTCAACGCCAGCCCGATCCTGGCGGCGGACATGCTGCGGCGCAACCTGTGGAACGTCGCCTATGGCGCGCTGGTGACGTCCGCCACGCTGACGGCGCTGGGCACGTTCGACCGCTTCCGCATGCGTGCCGGGCTGCCCAAGAAAGCCGTGACCGCCGTGGTCCCGAGTCCTTTCCATCATGCCGATGCCGGTGTATTGCGGGTGCCGGACCTCAACGCCGACCCGCGGGATGCCGCCGGCCATACCGCGGCGATCATCCGCGACCTGCCGGCACTGGTGGAAGGTTCGCGGGGCACCCTGGTGCTGTTTTCCTCGCGCAAGCAGATGCAGGACGTGTTCGACGGCCTTGACCGCGACTGGCGCAAGCAGGTGTTCATCCAGGGCAACCTGTCGAAACAGGAAACCCTGAACAAGCACAAGGCGCGGGTCGACGGTGGGGATAGCAGCGTGCTGTTCGGCCTCGCCAGCTTTGCCGAAGGCGTCGACTTGCCCGGCGCCTACTGCGAACACGTGGTGATCGCCAAGATCCCGTT
Source organism: Pseudomonas sp. Cab53 (assembly GCF_018325965.1). NCBI lineage: Bacteria > Pseudomonadati > Pseudomonadota > Gammaproteobacteria > Pseudomonadales > Pseudomonadaceae > Pseudomonas > Pseudomonas sp. Cab53. The sequence continues at coordinate 1,346,707 of NZ_AP021902.1, forward strand.
CTCGGTGCCCGACGACCCGGTGGAAGCCGCGCTGGCGGAGTGGATCGAGGCGCGGGGCGGTAATCCGTTCATGGAGATCTCCGTGCCGGATGCGTCGCTGAAACTGGTCCAGGCCTGTGGTCGACTGCTGCGCACCGAGGAAGACCGCGGCACCATCACCTTGCTCGACCGCAGGCTGGTGACCCAGCGCTATGGCAAGGCGATCCTGAATGCGCTGCCACCGTTTCGGCGGGAGATTTCCTGACGCCCCGTCATTTTTATGGTCAGCGAGCCATCTGTGGCGAGGGGATTTATCCCCGTTGGGGCGCGAAGCGGCCCTGAAGCCAGGCGACTCGGAGTGCCAGGATAAACAGAGTTGGCTGTTCGGGGGCTGCTTCGCAACCCAGCGGGGATAAATCCCCTCGCCACCAGGGCGGTGTCCAGCCAGCCGTCCTGTGGCGGTTCCCAAATGACCTAATGCCTGAAACAATGCCAGCCAATCTGAAAAGTCTTTGTTTCGAGGGAGTTGCGGGTGCAGATTCAAGGTCATTATGAACTTCAGTTCGAAGCCGTACGTGAGGCTTTCGCGGCGCTGTTCGACGACCCCCAGGAGCGCGGCGCCGCGTTGTGCATCCAGGTCGGCGGCCGGACGGTGATCGACCTGTGGGCCGGCACGGCGGACAAGGACGGTCATGAAGCCTGGCACAGCGACACCCTCGCCAATCTGTTCTCCTGCACCAAGACCTTCACCGCCGTCACGGCCCTGCAACTGGTGGCCGAAGGCAAGCTGCAGCTCGATGCCCCGGTAGCGCGCTACTGGCCGGAGTTTGCCGCCGCCGGCAAAGCCGCCATCACCCTGCGCCAGTTGCTCTGCCATCAGGCCGGGCTGCCCGCGCTGCGCGAACTGCTGCCACCTGAAGCGCTGTATGACTGGCAGGCCATGGTCGATGCGCTGGCCGCCGAAAGCCCCTGGTGGACGCCCGGCGAGGGCCATGGTTACGCCGCGATCACCTATGGCTGGTTGGTCGGCGAACTGTTGCGCAGGGCGGACGGTCGTGGTCCTGGGGAGTCCATCGTGGCCCGCGTGGCCAAGCCGTTGGGCCTGGATTTTCACGTGGGCCTGGCCGATGCCGAGTTCCATCGCGTGGCCCACATCGCCCGGGGCAAGGGCAACGTCGGCGACGCGGCGGCCCAGCGCCTGCTGCAAGTGACGATGCGCGAACCCACGGCCATGACCACCCGGGCCTTCACCAATCCGCCGTCGATCATGACCAGCACCAACAAGCCGCAATGGCGGCGCATGCAGCAACCCGCCGCCAACGGCCATGGCAATGCCCGCAGCGTGGCCGGTTTCTATGCCGGCCTGCTGGACGGCAGCCTGTTGGAAGGTGAAATGCTCGACGAACTGACTCGCCAGCACAGCTTCGGCGACGACAAGACATTGCTGACCCAGACCCGTTTCGGCCTGGGTTGCATGCTGGACCAGCCCGATGTACCGAACGCGACCTACGGCCTCGGCCCTCGGGCGTTCGGGCATCCGGGGGCAGGGGGCTCCATCGGTTTTGCCGATCCGGAACACGATGTCGCGTTTGGCTTCGTGACCAACACGCTGGGCCCGTACGTGCTGATGGACCCGCGCGCGCAGAACCTGGCGAGGGTCCTTGCCACTTGTCTGTAAACGCCATTGAAGGCAATGGGCATAGGAACCTCATGCCCTTTTCAGTTTCCAAGCGTCTGTTTATGTGGCCTGAACACGGCCTTTAATTTTTTCATTTACATCATTTTGTGGATATCCAATGTCATCGAATAAAACCCTCGCTCTGGCGCTGTGCTTCGCTATCACCGGTTGCGCACAAACTCCACAAAATGATGCCGAAGGCGGCGGTAGCTGGTGGTCCTTCGGTTCCTCCGACAAGGTCGCGGCCAAGGACCCTGCACCCGCTGCACCGGCAGCGCCCCTGAAGCCCGCTGCCGTCGCGCCGCAGGCCAAGGCCGAGAGCGCCACGCACTGGTGGTGGCCGTTCTCCTCCGATGACAGCGCCGACGTGGCCAGTAAAGAGCCCGTGAAGCCCGAAGCCAAGGCGCCGGCCACGGTGGCCAAGGCCGAAGCCGAGAGCAATGGCAAGTGGTGGTGGCCGTTCGGCGGCAAGGAACAGGAAACCGCCAAGGCCGTGCCGATGCCCGATCCGAAGGTGACCCAAGCCTGGCTCGACGACTACGAGCCGAAGCTGCGCACGGCGATCCAGGACAGCAAGCTCGAACTTGAGCGTCGTGACAACGTGCTGGTGGTCACCGCGCCGGTGGACAGTTCATTCAACCCGGATCGCCCGGCCATGCTGCTGCCCGTGACCCTCGGCCCGTTCACCCGGGTGGCGAAGATCCTCGAAGCCGACCCGAAGACCGCCGTGCTGGTCCTCGGCCACGCCGACACCTCGGGCGCCGCGCCGGCCAACCTGAAGCTCAGCCAGGAGCGTGCCCAGGCCGTGGCGGCGATTTTCCGTCTCAGTGGTCTGCAGCGTGATCGCCTGATGCTGCGTGGCATGGGGGCGGTATCGCCCCGTGCCGCCAACGACAGCGCTGAAGGCCGCGCCTTGAACCGTCGCGTGGAGCTGCTGGTGACCCCGCAGAACACCATGGTGGCGCTGCTGAGCAAGTACAACATGCCGGCTCCGGCGCCCGTGACGATGGTGGCCGCCCAGGACGCGAAGCCTGCCGCCCCGGCACCTGCCCCTGTGGCCAAGAAAGCCGCAGCGCCAGCGACCAAGAAAGCGCCTGCGAAAAAAGCCGCGGCCAAGGCTCCTGCCAAGAAAGCGCCAGCCAAGACCGCGACCCCAGCGAAGAAAACCCAACCGGCCAAAGCCGCCACGGACACCAAGAAAGTCGCGGCCGCCGATACGCCCAAGCAGTGATGGGCTCACCACAAGGAACGCGCCATGACCCAATCGCTGGCTGATATGCGCCGCGACTACACCCGTGATGGCTTGACCGAGGCCCTGGCCCCAGCCGAGCCGTTTGCACTGTTCCACCAATGGTTCGCCGAGGCGGTCAAGACCGAACAGGCGCCGGTGGAGGCCAACGCCATGACCCTGGCAACGGTGGATGCCGACGGCCGCCCCCATTGCCGCGTCCTGTTGCTCAAGGGGCTGGATGCCCAGGGCTTCACGTTCTTCACCAACTACGACAGTGCCAAGGGCCAGCAACTGGCGGCGAACCCGTTCGCGGCCATGACGTTTTTCTGGCCAGGCCTGGAGCGCCAGGTGCGCATCGAGGGCACGGTGGTGAAGGTCACGGCGCAGGAGTCTGACGCCTATTACCAGGTGCGCCCGTTGGGCAGCCGTCTCGGCGCGTGGGCGTCACCCCAGAGCCGGGTGATCGCCGGGCGCGGTGAGCTGGAAGATCTGCTCAAGGCCACCGAGCAGCGCTTCAGTGACAGCCAACCCCACTGCCCGGAGCATTGGGGCGGCTATCGCTTGTTGCCCGAGCGCATCGAATTCTGGCAGGGCCGCCCGAGCCGTTTGCACGATCGCCTCAACTACCGCCTGCAAGGGGCGAGCTGGACGCGCGAGCGTCTGGCGCCTTAGCATCGGGGTAGTCTGCCGCGGCGGTTTTAAGCCACTGCGGCAGGTCCCGGCGCTTGATTCCTTGCTCCCGCGCACGAGCCAGCTGTTGCAGCATGTAGGCTTTTTTCTGCTCATCCCCTGCTGCCAGCGACAACGCCAGGTCGCGGTCCACCCAGCGTTTGATCCGCACGTACAGCCACCAGTGGAAGTACAAACCGGCCACGGTGGTTGCGACGATGATGAAGTAATCCATGAAAAATCCCAGGTTGATGACGCAGGTTTTGGAAATAGACGCTACTGTTTGGTGAATTTTTCGGGCGCGCCTGTATCCCACCTGAATGAAAGCAATTTTATCCCGGCGAGGCCGTGACAGGCGTCAAGTTGGGGAGTTTAATGAATTCCTGTCTTTTGGAGCTGATGCTATGCGTAAGTCTGTTCTACTGGTTGCTTCCTTTTCTACGATGGCGATGTTGCTCACTGGCTGTCAGTCGAGCCTGACCGGTGACTCCTACTCCCGTGACGAGGCGCGTCGCGTGCAGACGATTCGCATGGGCACCATCGAATCCTTGCGTCCAGTCAAGATCGAAGGCACCAAGACCCCGATCGGCGGCGCGGCCGGTGCCGTGGTGGGTGGCGTGGGTGGCAGCGCCATCGGCGGCGGCCGTGGCAGCATCGTTGCTGCGGTCATCGGTGCCGTGGCGGGTGGGCTGATCGGCTCTGCCACCGAAGAAGGCCTGACCCGTACCCAGGGTGTGGAAATTACCGTTCGCGAGGACGACGGCAGCATGCGTGCCTATGTGCAGCAGGTTCAGGAGAACGAGGTGTTCCGTGTGGGTGAGCGGGTGCGTATTTCCACTGTCGATGGGACGAGTCGCGTATCGCACTGATGGGGTTGTTCTGATGGGGAAACGGCGCTTGGTCCTGGAGGGGAGAGCGCCGTTTTTCTTTGAGGGTGCCTGACACAGGCATTGCCCTGTGCCAGTAATCTCTGCCGGGGTTAGCCCAACCCCGGCGTGGAAGCGGGCTTCCGGCTGGCGGCGGCGGTGACTGCATAGCCCACTAATGCCGCCAGGATCGAGCCGGTGAGGATGCCCATGCGGTCCATACCGGCGTAGTCGCTGACGCCGGGCTCGAAGGCCAGGGAACCGACGAACAGGCTCATGGTGAAGCCGATACCACACAGGATGGCCACGCCCAGCACCTGGCCCCAGTTGGCGCCGGCCGGCAGGTTGGCGATGCCGATCTTCACGGCCAGCCAGGTCAGGCCAAAGACACCCACGGTCTTGCCCAGCAGCAGGCCGATGGCGATGCCCATCGGTACGTGGTGGGTGAAGCTTTCGAGCGTCACGCCGCTCAGGGACAGTCCGGCGTTGGCGAAAGCGAACAACGGCAGGATGCCGTAGGCCACCCAGGGATGCAGGGCATGTTCCAGGGTCTGCAAGGGCGAGGTCTCGGCGTTTTTCGTGCGCAATGGGATGCAGAACGCCAGGGTCACCCCGGCCAGGGTGGCGTGGACACCGCTCTTGAGTACGCAGACCCAGAGAATCAGGCCCACGACCATGTACGGCCCGAGCTTGACCACACCCATCCGGTTCATCGCCACCAGCGCGGCGATGCAGGCGGCTGCCAGTATCAAGGACAAGGTGGACAGGGCGCCGGAATAGAAGATGGCGATGATGATAATGGCCCCGAGGTCGTCAATGATTGCCAGGGTCATCAGGAACAGCTTGAGCGACACCGGCACCCGCTTGCCCAGCAGTGCCAGGACCCCCAGGGCGAAGGCGATGTCGGTGGCGGTTGGAATCGCCCAGCCGGCGAGGGCGGCCGGGTTGTCGCGGTTGAGGAACCAGTAGATCAGCGCCGGGACCAGCATGCCGCCAATCGCCGCCGCGCCGGGCAGGACGATCTGCGAAGGGTTGGACAGCTGGCCATCGAGGACCTCGCGTTTGACTTCCAGGCCGATCAGCAGGAAGAACAGGGCCATCAGGCCGTCGTTGATCCACAACAGCAGCGGCTTGGCGATCTTCAACGCGCCGACCTGGGCGACCACCGGGGTGTCCAGCAAGCCGTTGTACAGCCAGGACAGCGGTGAGTTGTTGATGACCAGCGCCAGTATGGCGGCGGCGATCAGCAGCAGGCCACTGGCGGCCTCCAGTTGGAAGAAGCGTGTCAGGGAATTACGTAGAGCCAAGATTTGCTCTCCATTCATCGAATCAAAAAGTCGCCACACCCTAACCCGTACTGTTAGTTGTTAAAACAAAAGTTATATTCTTTTTTGTTATATGTCGTTACAACGACCCTGTCACGCGGTTGGGCAGTTACGGGCCATATTGGACCTTAGCTGTACCTGTGCGCGATGTCGGTTTTTTCCTAAGCTGGCGACTGGTTTTTCCGAATCAATCCGTGCCTGCCTGACCGCGGGGGATATCCCCGTGTGAACCGATCCTGTGAGAAAACACCATGAACGACCATCGCCAGTGGGCGCGCGAAGCGATCCGCATCATCGAGGCTGATTTCCAGCGCAGCGCCGATACCCACCTGATTCCACTGCCGTTGCCGGGCCTGCCGGGCATCGAGCTGTATTTCAAGGATGAATCCAGCCATCCCACTGGCAGCCTCAAGCACCGGCTGGCGCGTTCGTTGTTTCTCTATGCGTTGTGTAACGGCTGGCTCAAGCCCGGCGCGCCGGTGATCGAGGCGTCCAGTGGCTCGACGGCGATTTCCGAGGCGTATTTCGCCAGGCTCTTGGGGCTGCCCTTTATCGCGGTGATGCCGGCGACCACCTCCAGGGAAAAAATCGCCCAGATCGCTTTCTACGGTGGCCAGAGCCATCTGGTGGAGGATCCTACGCAGATCTACGCCGAATCCGAACGCCTGGCCCGTGAGCACGACGGCCACTTCATTGACCAGTTCACTTATGCCGAACGCGCGACGGACTGGCGGGCCAACAACAACATTGCCGAATCGATCTTCCAGCAGATGCGCTTCGAGCATTACCCGGAGCCGAGCTGGCTGATCTCCAGCCCTGGCACGGGGGGCACCACAGCCACCCTCGGACGCTATGTGCGTTATCGCCAGCACCACACGCGCGTGCTATGCGCCGATGCCGAGCGTTCGGTGTTCTTTGACTATTACCGCAGCGGCGACGCCAGCCTGCGCCTGGATTGCGGCTCGCGCATCGAGGGTATCGGCCGGCCACGGGTCGAGGCGTCGTTCCTGCCGAAAGTCATCGATGCGATGGTCAAGGTTCCGGATGCCCTGTCGCTGGCGGCCATGCACTACCTGGCCCAGCGCCTGGGGCGACGGGTCGGTGGTTCCAGCGGCACCAACCTGATCGGGGCGCTGATTGCCGCACGGCGAATGGTCGACGGGGGCGAGTCTGGGTCGATCGTGGCGATCTTGTGCGATGGCGGTGAGCGTTATGCGACCACTTATTACGACCCCGCCTGGCTCAAGGTCCAAGGCTATGAGCTGGACGGATTGATCGCGGTCGTGGCGGCGAGTGTGGAGCGGGGAGAGGCGCTGCCCGAGAGCGTGTTGCGGGCCAATATCTGAGCCACGCACCTCCTTTGTGGGAGCGAGCAAGCTCGCTCCCACAAAGGAGGGTTTTTCGTCAGGCTTGGAGGCCGAGCATGTCTCGCGCCACGGCCTCGGCAATTCGGATCCCGTCCACGCCCGCCGAGAGAATCCCGCCCGCGTAACCGGCGCCTTCACCTGCCGGGAACAGGCCTTTGACGTTCAAGCTCTGCAGCGATTCATCACGGGTGATGCGCAGCGGCGACGAGGTGCGGGTCTCGATCCCGGTCAGTACGGCATCGTGCAGCGAATATCCGCGAATCTGCTTCTCGAATGCCGGCAGGGCCTCGCGGATGGCTTCGATGGCGAAGTCCGGCAGGGCCAGGGCCAGGTCGCCCAGGGAGACGCCGGGCTTGTAGGACGGTTCGACGCTGCCCAAGGCCGTCGACGGCTTGCCGGCGATGAAGTCGCCCACCAGTTGCGCCGGGGCTTCGTAGTTGCTGCCGCCGAGCACGAACGCGTGGGATTCCAGGCGCTCCTGCAACTCGATGCCCGCCAGCGGGCCACCGGGGTAATCCACTTCCGGGGTAATGCCGACGACGATGCCGGAGTTGGCATTGCGTTCGTTGCGTGAGTACTGGCTCATACCGTTGGTCACGACGCGATTCGGCTCGGAGGTCGCGGCCACCACGGTGCCGCCCGGGCACATGCAGAAACTGTAGACCGAGCGGCCATTCTTGGCGTGGTGCACCAGCTTGTAGTCAGCGGCACCGAGTTTCGGGTGCCCGGCGTACTTGCCCAGGCGCGCGTTGTCGATCAGCGATTGCGGGTGTTCGATACGGAAACCCACCGAAAACGGCTTGGCTTCCATGTACACGCCACGACCGTGGAGCATGCGGAAGGTGTCCCGCGCGCTGTGGCCCAAGGCCAGGATCACATGCCTGGAGTGGAGGCGTTCGCCGCTGGCCAGTTCGACGCCGACCAGTTGGCCGTCCTCGATGAGCACGTCGGTAACCCGCTGCTGGAAGCGCACTTCGCCGCCCAAGGCGCGAATTTCCTCACGCATGTTTTCCACTACGCCTGTCAGGCGGAACGTACCGATATGGGGCTTGCTGACGTAGAGGATTTCTTCCGGCGCACCGGCCTTGACGAACTCGTGCAAGACCTTGCGGCCGAGGAATTTCGGATCCTTGATCTGGCTGTAGAGCTTGCCATCGGAGAATGTCCCCGCGCCGCCTTCGCCGAATTGCACGTTGGATTCGGGGTTGAGCACGCTTTTGCGCCACAGGCCCCAGGTGTCCTTGGTGCGCTGGCGCACTTCCGGGCCGCGTTCGAGGATGATCGGCTTGAAGCCCATCTGCGCCAGCAGCAGAGCGGCGAAGATCCCGCAGGGACCGAAGCCGACCACGATCGGCCGTTCACTCAGTTCGCTCGGAGCCTGGCCCACTGCTTTGTAGCTGACGTCGGGCGCTTCGTTGATGTTGCGGTCATCGGCGAACTTGCGCAGCAGGCCGGCTTCGTCGCGCACCGTCAGGTCGATGGTGTAGATGAAGCACAGCTCGGAAGACTTCTTGCGTGCGTCGTAGCTGCGCTTGAACAAGGTGAAGTCGAGCAGTTCATCGCTGGCGATGCCCAGGCGCTGCAGGATGGCAGCGCGCAGGTCTTCTTCGGGATGGTCGAGCGGCAGCTTGAGTTCGGTGATTCGTAACATGGCGGGGTCCGGTTCGCGGGGCGCACAACTGCGCCAGGGCGTTCTTCAAACCGGCGATTATAAGCTGCAATCCCTCGCCGCAGTGAATCAGTCGTCGCGAGCGCCACCGAAATAGGCGCAGCCGCGCTGAACCTGGCCGTTGACCCGCACTTCGGCGCTCATGTGCTGGACACTGCCGGTGACGCTGTCGACGCAGCGCTGGGGCGCGACCCAGAGTTCGACCTTCTGGCCGTTGGCTTCGGTGCTGAGGTTGAAGCGGCCGTCCCCCAGTTGTTCCTCCAGGTAGGGCACCGCCAGGGCTGGCTGGCCTTCACGTTCGAGCACCAGGCCCTTGCCGTTGGCCTTCAGGTCCCATTGCGGACCATGCCCGGAGGCACGCAGGACCAGCCGCTTGAAATTGCCGTCGTCGCACGCGCTGCCCGAGCGTTCGAGGCGATACAACTGCTCCAGGTCCAACTGGCTGTCGGCCCCCGCCGTGGCGCTGGACACAATGCGACCTCGCACATCGGCAAACAGCTTGCCCTGGTTGTCGGCCAGGCTCGCGGCCTGTTGCAACACGCTGGTGCCGCCGCTGTCGTTGACGATATAGCGGCGCTGTTCCTGGCAGGGCTGGAACACCAGTTTGCCATCGGCGGCCGTCAGTTCGCCTTGCATGCGCGTTTGCCCGGCGTGGGAAACGCTTTGGCGTGGCGCGTCGAGCAACTGGCAGCCGGCGAACAGCGGCAGGAGGGCGATAAACAGCAGGGAGCGGGCGGCACGCATCATTGGGTCTCCAGACAGGTGCCGCCACGTTACTCAGACTGATCCCGCATCACAAGCAGGAGCGTAGGCAAGATGCTGTTTAGCCCACGTGAAAGGTCTGACCGGTTTGTAGGCCTTCGACGCTTTTGGCGTAGGCCAATGCCACGTCGGCGGCGGGCACTGGCTTGTATCCGCGAAAGTACGGGGCGTACTTGTCCATCGCCTCCAGCAGCACGTTCGGGCTCACCGAATTGACTCTCAAGCCCCTTGGCAACTCGATGGCCGCCGCGCGGACAAAACTGTCCAGGGCCCCGTTGACCAAGGCCGCCGACGCGCCGCTCTTGATCGGGTCGTGGCTGAGCACCCCGGTGGTGAAGGTGAAAGAGGCGCCGTCGTTGGCGAATTCGCGGCCGATGAGCAGCAGGTTGACCTGGCCCATCAGCTTGTCTTTCAAGCCCAGGGCGAAGCTTTCTTCGCTCATGTCGCCCAAGGGCGCGAAGGTGACATTGCCGGCGGCGCAGACCAGGGCATCGAAGCGCCCGGTCTTTTCGAACAGGGCGCGGATCGAGGCGCTGTCGCTGATGTCCACTTGCAACTCGCCGCTGTTGCGGCCGATGCGAATGATGTCGTGGCGCGGCGACAGTTCGTGGTCGATGGCCGAACCGATGGTGCCGTTGGCGCCGATCAACAGGATTTTCATGGGCTGTTCCTCTATGGATGGGAAGAGGTTGCAGTCTAGAAGGGTTCCTTTTGTTGATAATCGTGCTAATAGGCAACCTTTGGTTTTCAATTGGAAACAATCCAATGAGCGAGATGGATGACCTGGCGGCGTTTGCCGTATTGATGGAGGCCGGCAGCTTTACTCTGGCGGCGCAACAGTTGGGCTGTAGCAAGGGCCAGTTGTCCAAGCGCATCAGCCTGTTGGAAAGCCGCTTCAGCGTGGTGCTGCTGCAACGCACCACCCGGCGCCTGAGCCTCACGGCGGCGGGGGCGGCGTTGTTGCCCCAGGCCCAGGCGCTGCTGGTGCAGGTGGAAAAGGCGCGTCAGGCATTGGCCCGATTGAAGGACGACGTGGCCGGGCCGGTGCGTATGACGGTTCCGGTGTCGTTGGGCGAAACCTTTTTTGAGGGCTTGCTGGTGGAGTTCGCTCACACGTATCCCCATGTGCAGATCGAACTGGAACTCAGCAACGGCTACCGCGACCTGGCCCGCGAAGGCTTCGACCTGGCGATCCGCTCGGACTCCGCCATCGACGAGCGACTGGTGGCTCGGCCGTTGTTGGCGTGGCACGAAATGACCTGCGCCAGCCCGGCTTATCTCGACCGTCATGGCGAACCGGACACGCCCCAGGCCCTGGCGGAGCACCGCTGCCTGCTCAACAGCCATTACAGCGGCCGGGAGGAATGGTTGTATCACCAGCAGCACGAACTGCTGCGGGTCCGGGTGTCGGGGCCGTTCGCCAGCAACCACTACAGCCTGTTGAAAAAAGCCGCCCTGGCCGGTGCCGGAATCGCCCGGCTGCCGTCGTACCTGTTGCACGAAGAATTGGCTGACGGGCGCTTGCGACGGATCCTGAGCGGTTTTCAGACTCGGCGCATGCCGATGTACTTGGTGCATCCCTATCAAGGTGGCCTGCCCAAGCGGACGCAGGTGCTGGCCGACTATCTGATCGACTGGTTCAAGCGCAGCGGTGAAGCGTTGGACCGTCTCCAGGGATAGCGCCACACAGGCCCTGGTGGGAAGGCGCCTGCTCGCGAAAACAGTGGATCAGTCGCCAGTGCTGTTTTTGACACCGCGCTTCTGTGAGCAGGCTCGCTCCCACACAGCGACCCAGTGGTCAATTGACAGTTTGCCGGGCCCGCGTGCCATCAAGTAGAGCAGCACGGCGGCCCAGGTGCCATGGGTCGGATAGGCATCCGGGTAGACGAAGGTCTGGATGGTCAGGGTCATGCCCAGCAGCGCCAGCGCCGAGAAACGCGTGGCAAGCCCGAGCAGGATCAGCACGGGGAAAAAGTGCTCGGCGAATGCCGCCAGGTGAGCCGCGACCTCTGCCGACAACAACGGCACAGGGTATTCACTCTTGAACAGTGGAACGGTCGAGTCGGCCAGGTGCGGCCAACCGAGCTGGAAGGTGCCGTCGATCAGGTCGATGGCCAGCCCTTCAACCTTGGTCTGCCCGGATTTCCAGAACACCGCGGCAATGGAGAACCGCGCAATGAAGGCGATCAGGCTGTGTGGAATCTGTTCCAACAGGGCGATAGCGCGTGTGACGAGCGTGTTCATGGCAAGACCTTGTCGTGATGCAAGCAAGTGATGGCGTGGTGGTTGATCAGCAGCGCCAGGGTGTGGCCCGGGTCGGCGTCCGGCGCAAAGGCCCACGCCTGGTCCAACGACAGGCCGTTTTGCAGGTGCTGGATGAAGGTGTATGTCGCGTGGTCGATAGCGAACACTTCGACGTCGAGCCCATTGCGCAGGACCAGGGCTTGTTGTGCCTGGCCCGGATCGATGCCGGCGAGTGTCTCCCCGGCCTGATGAGCGGCCCAGATCGCCACGACCGCGAAGGCTGAGGCGAGCAGGTGCACGGACGGATGAAGCATCACGCGCAGCGTGCCCAGCGAGGGCGGGTCGGCGAGTGCCGCGGCCAGGAGCCCAAGGTCCGCGGCCTGGGCGTCAGCGGCGTGGTAGGCCAGTGTGCGCAGTCGTTCCAGCCGGGCCACATCCGCCAGGTACGGCACGGAGGACGCCGGTTCGAAACGCTCGATGAAATCCGCCAGGCCGGCGCCGTAGCGATTCATCAGTGGGCTGTCGGGTGCGCAGGCTTGCGCGTGAACGCCCGCCATGGCCTGGAAGAACTCATCGCCAACCAATTGCCGAACCACCGGGTAGCCGTCCGCCAATGCGTTGATCAATGAGCCCAGGACGTTGTTGCGATACACCGCGAAGCGGCTCGCCGGGTCGGCGCCGTTGGCGCAGCACAAACCGGGTGGGCACGCCTGCCGGGGGTCGAGCAGGGCGGCGGCGAATGTGGCCTGGCTGCTCATATCAGCCTCCGCGCGCCGTGCAGCAGTTCGTCGGCCTGGCGGGCTTCCTCCTGCAAGACGCTGAAGGCCGGTACTTGGTTATCTCGCTCGATCAGGGTTGCCACCGGACCGATGCGCTTCAGCACTTGCCGATACAACGCCCAGACCGCCAGGTCGATGGGGGCGCCATGGTCGTCGATCAGTAAACGGTCACCCAGGCTGTCGGCATCTTCGGCAAACCCGGCCAGGTGTATCTCGCCCACGGCGTGCAGCGGCAAGGCATCGAGATAAGCCAGGGGATCGCGCTGGTGGTTGACGCAGGACACGTAGAGGTTGTTGACGTCCAGTAGCAGGCCGCAACCGGTGCGGCGGATGACATCGCCGAGGAAGTCGGGCTCGTCAATGGTCGAGCGTTCGAATGCCAGGTAGGTCGCCGGGTTTTCCAGCAACATCGGGCGCTTGAGGGTTTCCTGCACGTGTTCGATGTGGGCGCAGACGCGGTCCAGCGTTTGCGCGTCGTAGGCCAGGGGCAGCAGGTCGTTGAGAAACACCGGGCCATGGCTCGACCAGGCCAGGTGTTCGGAAAAGGCTTGGGGTTGATAGCGTTCGATCAGTTCGGCGAGGCGCTTGAGGTGCACCTCATCCAGCTTGCCCTCGGTGCCGATGGACAGGCCGACACCGTGCAGCGACAGCGGATAGTGTTCGCGGATCAAACTCAGGTAATGATGAAACGGGCCGCCGGCCACCATGTAGTTTTCGGCGTGGACTTCAAAGAAACCGATATCGGGCCTTGAACCGAGCACTGCTTGGAAGTGCCCGGTCTTGAGCCCCAGCCCGGCACGGGGCGGGAGCTCGACGCGGGCTGCCTGGGCGCCGGGGACAGCAGGTTTGCAAGACGTGGTCATGATCGACACTCAGGCAGCCAGGGGATCAGGACTTGGCTTTGAAGGCTTCGAGCTGGCCGAAACCGGTCGGCGACGTTTTGCTTTCGGTGGTCATGCAAGTGCCTTTCGGGACGAGTTTCCAGGCGTTGCCCTGGTAGTCCATCTTGGCGGTGCCGGCACAGGTCGTGCCCGCCCCGGCGGCGCAGTTGTTTTGCCCTTTCATGGCGACGCCAAAGCATTTTTCCATGTTGTCGTCAGCGGCGTGGGCGGTCGATACGGCGGCGATGCTCAGCGCGGAACCCAGGGCCAGGACCAGGGCGGAAGCGGACAGGGTGCGGGTGGTAGCGGACATGATGTTCTCCAGTTCTTCTTGGGAAATGAACCGGCGTGAGCGCCGGTCTGCTGAACTAGAGACGGGACGTGGGGAAGTGTTACAGCGAGTGCTTGAATTTTTTCCCAGCGGGAGCAAGCGCCCTCGCCACGTAGCGGTGCAGGTGTGCAAAAAAAACGGCCCGAAGGCCGTTTTCTGTTGGCTGCAACCGTTAACCGCCCAGGTACGCCTCGCGCACTTTCGGGTCGGTCAGCAAGGCTTCACCGCTGCCTTGCATCACCACGCGGCCGTTTTCCAGCACGTAGGCCCGGTCGGCGATCTTCAGGGCCTGGTTGGCGTTCTGCTCCACCAGGAACACCGTCACGCCATCCTTGCGCAGCTGTTCGATGATGTCGAAGATCTGCTGGATGATGATCGGCGCCAACCCCAGGGACGGCTCGTCGAGCAGCAGCAGCTTGGGCTTGCTCATCAGCGCACGGCCGATGGCGAGCATTTGCTGTTCGCCGCCGGACATGGTGCCGCCGCGTTGGGTAAAACGCTCTTTCAGGCGTGGGAAAAGGTGCAGGACCTTGTCCATCTGTTCCTGATAGTCGCCCTTGTCGGTGAAGAACCCGCCCATGGCGAGGTTTTCTTCCACGGTCAGTCGGGCAAACACCCGACGACCTTCCGGCACCACCGCGATGCTCTTGCGCATGATCTGCGAGGAGTCCTGGCCCACCAGTTCCTCGCCCATGTAGCGGATGCTGCCGCTGCGGGCCTGGGGCGAACCGCAGAGGGTCATCAGCAGCGTGGACTTGCCGGCGCCGTTGGCACCGATCAGCGTCACGATTTCGCCCTGTCGGACGTCGACGTTGACACTGTGCAGGGCCTGGATCTTGCCGTAGAAGGTGGAAACGTTTTCGAACTGCAGCATTTACGCTTCCCCCAGGTAGGCTTTGATCACTTCAGGATTGTCGCGGATCTGGTCCGGCGTGCCGTCGGCCAGGGGCGTGCCCTGGTTGATCACCACGATGTGGTCGGAAATGCTCATGACCAGTTTCATGTCGTGCTCGATCAGCAGCACCGTGACGTTGTGCTCCTCGCGCAGCACGCTGATCAGTGCCTTCAGGTCTTCGGTTTCCTTGGGGTTCAGGCCGGCGGCCGGTTCGTCGAGCATGAGGATCCGCGGACGGGTCATCATGCAGCGGGCGATTTCCAGGCGCCGTTGCTGACCGTAGGCCAGGGTGCCGGCGGTCCGGTTGGCGAACTCCTTGAGGTTGACCTTCTCCAGCCAGTACTCGGCGTATTCCATGGCCTCGCGTTCGCTCTTGCGGAACGACGGGGTCTTGAACAGGCCGGCAAAGAAGTTGGTGTTCAGGTGACGGTGCTGGGCGATCAGCAGGTTCTCGATCGCCGTCATGTCCTTGAACAACCGCACGTTCTGGAAGGTGCGCACCACGCCCTTGAGGGCGATCTTGTGCCCCGGCAGGCCCTGGATCGGCTCGCCGTCCAGCAGGATGCTACCGCCGGTTGGCTGGTAGAAGCCGGTCAGGCAATTGAACACCGTGGTCTTGCCCGCGCCGTTCGGCCCGATCAAGGCAACCACCTGTTTCTCTTTCACGGTCAGGGCCACGCCATTGACCGCCAGCAAGCCGCCGAAGCGCATGCTCAAATTTTCAACCTTGAGGATCTCGCGGCTCATTTGCGCAGCTCCATGTGAGGGCGTTGCATAGGCAGCAGACCTTGGGGACGCCAGATCATCATCAGCACCATCAGGGCGCCGAACATCAACATGCGGTATTCGCTGAATTCACGCATCATTTCAGGCAACAGGATCATCACCACGGCGGCCAGGATCACCCCCAACTGCGAGCCCATCCCGCCCAGCACCACGATGGCGAGGATGATCGCCGACTCGATGAAGGTGAAGGACTCCGGCGTCACCAGGCCCTGGCGGGCGGCGAAGAAGCTGCCGGCGAAACCGGCGAAGGCGGCGCCCAGGGTGAAGGCCGAGAGCTTGATCACGGTCGGGTTGAGCCCCAGCGCGCGGCAGGCGATCTCGTCTTCGCGCAGCGCTTCCCACGCACGGCCGATCGGCATGCGCAGCAGGCGGTTGATCACGAACAGCGCGGCCAGGGCCAGCAACAGGGCAACGAGGTAGAGGAAGATGACCTTGTTGATCGAGTTGTATTCCAGGCCGAAGTATTCGTGGAACGTCTGCAGGCCTTCGGCGGCCTTGCGCTCGAAGGTCAGGCCGAAGAACGTCGGCTTCTCGATGTTGCTGATGCCGTTCGGACCACCGGTGATGTCGGTCAGGTTGCGCAGGAACAGACGGATGATCTCGCCGAAGCCCAGGGTCACGATGGCCAGGTAGTCACCCCGCAGGCGCAGCACGGGGAAGCCCAGCAGGAAACCGAAGGTGGCGGCCATCATCCCGGCGATCGGCAGGCAGATCCAGAAGCTCAGGCCGAAGTAATGGGACAGCAGCGCATAGCTGTAGGCCCCGACGGCGTAGAAGCCCACGTAGCCCAGGTCCAGCAGGCCGGCCAGGCCCACCACGATGTTCAGGCCGAGGCCGAGCATCACGTAGATCAGGATCAACGTGGCGATGTCCACCGCGCCGCGCGAACCGAAGAACGGCCACACCAGCGCGCCGACGATCAGGGCCAGGATGATCCAACGCTGGGTGGTCGGCAGGGTCAGGAAGTGGCTGGCCTTGGCCGGGATCACCGGCAGGCCGGGCGAGGACTTCCAGGCCGCGCTGATCTGGGTGCTGAACAGCACGCGCAGGAACATCAACAGCGAGCACGCGGCGATGGTCATCAGGATGGCCGGGCTGGTGCCGTGCACTTCCAGGTTGATGCCGACGATGGTCAGTTTGAGACCGAGTACCGGGTAGGCCACGGCCCAGACCAGCAGGGCGCTGAAAAGCGCCGATTTGAGATGCCTAGTCATACTTTTTCAACCTCCGGACGGCCCAGGATGCCGGTCGGCCGGAATAACAGGACCAGAACCAACAAGCCGAACGCCACGACGTCCTTGTACTGGTCGCCGAAGATATCGGCGCCAAAGGCTTCCGCTACGCCCAGCACCAACCCGCCGAGCATGGCGCCGGGGATGCTGCCGATACCACCCAGCACCGCGGCGGTGAAGGCCTTGAGGCCGACGAGGAAACCGGCGTTGGGGTTGATCACGCCGTATTGCATGCTCAACAGCACCGCGGCGACGGCCGCCAGGGCCGCACCGATGACGAAGGTCAGGGCGATGATGTTGTTGGTGTTGATGCCCAGCAGGTTGGCCATCTTGATGTCTTCGGCACAGGCGCGGCAGGCGCGGCCCAGGCGGGAGCGGGAGATGAACAGCGTGAGGCCGAGCATGGCGAGCAGGGTCACCACGAACACCACGATTTGCATGTACGAAATCAGCACTTCATGTGCGCCACCTGGCCCGATGGCGAAGTTGCCCGGAATCAGGTTGGGAATGGATTTGTCCTTGGAGTCTTGCGAAAGCAGAACCGTGTTCTGCAGGAAGATCGACATGCCGATGGCGGAAATCAGCGGGATCAGACGGTTGCTGCCGCGCAAGGGGCGGTAGGCGATCCGTTCGATGCTGTAGCCATAGGAACTGGTGACCACGATGCTCGCGATGAAAGCCGCGGTCATCAACAGCGGGACACTGTCGAGTCCCATCATGCTCAGCCCGGCGATGGCGATGAACGCCACGTAGGAGCCGATCATGTACACCTCGCCGTGGGCGAAGTTGATCATTCCAATGATGCCGTAGACCATCGTATAGCCGATGGCGATCAGGGCATACGTGCTGCCAACGGTCAGGCCGTTAACCAGCTGCTGGAAGAAGTGATAGATGTCAGGCATTACAGCGCTCCTAAAAACCTGATACGCATTTCACTGGTGGAGTCATTTTCCCGCCCGGCCCCGTGGATCTGCATCCACTTCGAGCACGAGGTTGGCCAGCGAACCGCTGATGACGGTTTTGAGATTTTCAGGTGGGGAGACTGGCGGATCACGCCAGCGCGGCCCAATACATTCAAAACAAAGCCCACGGCACGCCGTGGGCTTTATTGGCAGTCAGTCAGGCCAGGCCTTACTGAGGCGAAACTTCGGTTTTAGGCTTGCCGAAGTGCCACTCGTAGACCACGAACTTGAAGTCCTTCAGGTCGCCCTTGGCGTCGAAGCTCAGGTCGCCGGTCGGGGTCTTGAAGGTGCCGGCGTGGATGGCTTCGGCCACTTTGGTCGGGTCTTCGCTCTTGGTTTCGGTGATGGCTTGGGCAATCACCTGGACGGCGGAGTAGGACGGGAACACGAACGGACCGCTCGGGTCTTCCTTCTTGGCCTTGAAGGCGTCAGCCAGGGCGATGTTGGCCGGATCCTGGTCGAAGGACTTCGGCAGGGTCACCAGCAGGCCTTCGGAGGATTCCTTGGCGATCTGCGAGATGGAGTCGTTGCCCACGCCTTCCGGGCCCATGAACTTGGCCTTCAGGCCCTTTTCCTCGGACTGACGCAGGATCAGGCCCAGTTCCGGGTGGTAGCCGCCGTAGTAGACGAAGTCGACGTTGGCTTGCTTGAGCTTGGCGATCATCGAGGAGAAGTCTTTGTCGCCGGCGTTCACGCCTTCGAAGACGGCCACTTTCACGCCTTTCTTCTCGAGGGTCGATTTCACCGCGCTGGCGATGCCTTCACCGTACTGCTGCTTGTCGTGCAGGACCGCAACGACCTTCGGCTTGACGTGGTCGGCGATGTAGTTGCCGGCCGCCGGGCCCTGGGCGCTGTCCAGGCCGATGGTGCGGAAGATCATCTTGTAGCCGCGAGCGGTGATGTCCGGGCTGGTGGCCGCCGGGGTGATCATGATCACGCCTTCGTCTTCGTAGATGTCCGAAGCCGGCTGGGTGGAGCTGGAGCACAGGTGGCCGACCACGAACTTGACGCCGTCGTTGACGACCTTGTTCGCAACGGCAACCGCTTGTTTTGGATCGCAGGCATCATCGTATTCAACGGCGACGAGTTGCTTGCCGTTCACGCCGCCCTTGGCGTTGATTTGCTCGATGGCCATCTTGGAGCCACTGAACTGCATGTCGCCGTATTGGGCTACAGGGCCGGTTTTCGGGCCGGCGATGCCGATCTTGATGGTGTCTGCGGCGAACGAATGGCTGGCCACCCCGGCCAGAACCATAGCGGCAAACAGTTTGGAAATCTGCTTAGTAGCCTTAGTCATAGTGCTCCACTCATGCTGTTGTAGTTTTTATAGTCCTGGCGCCGTAGCAGCAGAACCGGGTCAGATATCTTGGATATCCTCGCGGAAAATGCCCCCGGCAACTGTACCGGTACAGTGTAGAGCGCCGATTGTTGGCAAGGGAAGCTGGCGCTTGGGGGCAAATCCTGAGGGTGTCGCTTTATCGAAAGAAAAAGACAGAATAGCGGCGGGGTTTCTCCGGTCAAATCGGCATTCCCTGGCACCTGCTGCACTTTTCAATCGGCCCTCCAATTACTACCGGGTTTTTCTGCCGGACCACCGACGTTATCATTCGCGCCGATTTCTTTTCCGGACAGGCCCATGAACCAAGAACCTAGCACCCTCTATGCCAAGCTGCTCGGTGAAACCGCATCCATCACCTGGAAGGAGCTGGAACCGTTCTTCGCCAAGGGTGCCCTATTATGGGTCGACCCGGCACTGGATTTGATCGCCGCCGCCGAAGCCGTGGCACAGGACGAAGGCGAGAAAGTCTTCGCCTGGTTGGCCGGCGAGCAGCTCGCGAAACTGTCTGAAACGCGGGCGCTGGATTTTCTGGAGCGTGATCCGCAGCTCTGGGCGGTGGTGGTTTCGCCTTGGATCCTGATCCAGGAAAGGGCGTCGAAGTGATCGATGCACCAACTTGGGTCGCTGCGCGCGCGGTACAAAAGTGTGTAGGTGAGTAGCGTGATGGCATCCTGCCGTGGTGAAACGCCACAGGGCAGGGTGACGTATACGTCACGGGAACAGTTTATTGAGCAGCCTTAGGGCTGCTTAATTGTTTCTGGATGTTGTTCATGCGCAGGATTCAGGACCGCTATCGCGAGCAAGCTCGCTCCCACAGTGGGTCTGTGTACACAAAACCCTGTGGGAGCGAGCTTGCTCGCGATTGGAGGCAACACGGTGCTGCGCCGGACTCAGTAAGTCCTGCCTGTATGGTTGTTAAGGGAAATAACCTTGGTCTTGCCAATGCGATGACGGTAGATCTCGCGCAGGTACTTGATGGCCTTCTTCACGCAGTCGCGGGACAGGCGGATGTCATTGATCGAGACGAACTTCTCTTTGTCGTTGATCAGTTCGCGGTACTTCTTCTCGTACATCGGCTTGATGGCGTACCAGTTGGTGTCGAGGATCTTCGCTGGGTTCTCGAACTCGTTGAGCAGGTCGTCGATGCGTTCTTCGTCGAAGTCTTCGTTGATGATGAAGTCCAGGATCGAGTTGTCCAGGGTGTCGTCGAAGCGGTACGGCGTGCGGGCGAAGCAGCGCTTGATGAACGCCACGATCAGGGTCAGGAAGTCATCCGACAGGCACGGGCTCTTGGCGATCAGGGTGGTCAGCGACAGGTTGGCCGAGGCGCCAATCACCAGTGCGTAACGCTTGAGTGTGGTGTTGGGGAACAGGCTGTTGAGGTGGGTCTTGAGCCGGTTCAGGTCCATGTAGGACAGCTTGTAGTCCTTGGGCAAGGACACGATCGACACCACCGACGAGCAGTTCTTGAAGAAATGCAGGTCATGCAGGGCCGCGGCGTCGTAGCCGGAGTTCTTGTACTGCTCCAGCGACGCCCGGTAGCGCTTGGATTCGATCGGCAACAGGCTGATGCCTTCGATGGCCTGGGTGACCTTGTTGAAGTGCGGCAGGTCGATGGAGCGGAAGAACAGGTCGTCGATGTTCAGGCGTGGCGGCTCTTTCTCGAACACCTTGAACTTGTCACCGCTCGGCGCCGGGGTTTCCGGGACCACCGATTCGGCGTAGGCAATGGCCACCGGGCCGGCCAGGCTCATGAACAGGTCGTTGGCGTCCAGGCGAATGGTTTCGCCGATGTCGATGCCGGCCCGACGGAAATAGTTCTGGTCGTAATCGGTGGTGACCGCCTGGGCGGTCAGGATGTTGAAAATCTGCTGGGAGATGTACTGGTTGGCGTGTTTCTCCATGGCGTTGACATCGATGTTCTGGATGTTGCCGTCGTCGCTTTCCTCGGCATAACGCATGATGTCGTTGGAGATCAGCATCATCGCGTTCCATGGGCGGATCCGGCCCATGACGCTGGCTTCGCTGCTGTCTTCATTGGCGAAGTTGTATGAAAAATCCCATTCTTCCGAGAGGTATTTGCACAGCAGCCGCCCGGCGTTGATGTGCAGCGCCTCGGACATTTCACTGCGGTGGTCGGAAATGTTCGGCAGCACGCAGATGCCGCTGGTGAAGATCGGCTCGAAGACGAAGGAGTGGCCGCTCTTGCTGTCGTGTTCGTCCATCGGCTTGGTGTCGAACGTCTTGTTCATGTACGAGTACTGCTGGGCCAGGCCGAACTCCGAGGCCATGCCCGAACCGGTGCCGCCGCCGGCACTGAAGATCGAGAAATATAGGCGCGATTGGTTAGCCTTGATGCCGCAGCTGTCGATCAGGTACGAGTGGATCATTTTCCAGTCGGGGCTGGAGAAACGCTGGGTGTCCTTGTTCAGGATGATCTTGGCCAGGTACTGGCCCAGGATCGGCGCGTTACCGGCGCCGCCGGCGTGGACCTCCGACAAGTCCATGATTTTCATCTTGCTGTAGTCGCGCAAAAAGCCGCTCTTTTCGCCCTTGCGTGAGAAGCGGATGCGCCCGGCGATGTCCTTGTCCAGGTCGCCGAGCATGACCAGCGGTTCCACCAGGAACACCGGCTTGCTGGCCTTGCCGGTGCCCAGGCGCAGGTTGTGACGGATCCACTGCGCGGGGCTGTAGCCCTTGTCGTAGTGTTTGTCTTCGGCGTTGAACTCGTTGAGGTAGAACTTGCGCGCGTTGTAGACCAGCTCCGCCACGTCCAGGGCGATGTTGGAGCCGCAGCGGCCCAGGCCGATCAGGCACACCGACGGGAATTCCTGCTGGTTGCGGTCGTATTCGTCATCCACCAGGTGCGGTGGGCGCGGGAACACGGTGTCGCGCAGGCCGTCGAGGTTGTCGAGGATGCGGTCGGTATTGGTCTCGGTGAAGTACAGGTACTGCTGGGTCGACAAGGGGCGTGAGGCGCTCGACACCGTCGACGTTTCAAAGCCGTTGGCGGCCGGGCCCAGGGTCAGATCGGATACCGCAGTGGCTGTTTTTTTGGAAGTCATTGTGCGCCGTACGCCTGAACTGGTGGGTTGGACGACCGCTGTCATCGAACCATAGCGGATGAAAGAAGCTTCATGATGGATCGGCCATCGGGACATGATCTTTAATCGAGAACCGGCAAAATGATGGCAATTGTTACGGTATGTTGACCGCCATCAAGAAAGGCCTTGGCCGCCATGGTCGGGTATCAGCCTGGCGAATGATCGCAGACATCCCGCACGCCGCTGTCTAGATTGCAAATTCAGGGCTCGGATGCTCGCCGTTGCCCAAAAACAATAAGAGACGGACCCATGCAGAACTCGACCCAAGCGGCGAATGCCTGGCGCATTCTGTTCCTGCTGTTCCTCGCCAATCTGTTCAACTTCTTCGACCGCACCATCCCGGCGATCATCATCGAGCCGATCCGCATGGAGTGGAGCCTCAGCGACTTCCAGATCGGCATCATCGGCACCGCCTTCACCATCGTCTACGCCATTGCCGGGCTGCCGCTGGGGCGCATGGCCGACACCGGCTCGCGCAGCAAACTGATGGGCTGGGGCCTGGCCACCTGGAGTGCGCTTACGGCGGTCAATGGCCTGGTGGGCAGTTTCTGGGCATTCCTGGTGGTGCGCATGGGCATCGGCATCGGCGAGGCCAGTTACGCGCCGGCGGCCAACTCGCTGATCGGCGACCTGTTCCCGGCCCATCGCCGGGCGCGAGCCATGGGCATCTTCATGCTCGGCCTGCCGATCGGGTTGCTGCTGGCCTTCTTCACCATCGGCGCGATGGTCAAGGCGTTCGACAGCTGGCGCGCGCCGTTCTTCATCGCGGCCGTGCCGGGGCTGGTGCTGGCGGTGTTCATGTTCTTCATCAAGGAACCCAAGCGCGGCGCGGCGGAAACCGTGCAGGTGTCCCAGGACAAGATCGACCGGCCGATCCGCCGGGTCCTGGCCATTCCGACGTTCCTGTGGCTGGTGCTGGCGGGGCTGTGCTTCAACTTCGCCACCTACGCCTGCAACTCCTTCCTGGTGCCGATGCTGCAACGCTATTTCCAGTTGTCGCTGCCTGATGCGGCGGTGGCCACCGGGATCATGGTCGGTGTGACGGGGTTGTTCGGGCTGACCCTGGGCGGCTGGGTCGCCGACAAGATCCATCAGCGGGTGGCCAGTGGTCGCCTGCTGTTCGCGGCGTTCAGCCTGGTCATCTCGACGGTCACCACCGCCTGGGCCTTGCACGCCGGGCGGATCGAAATCGGCGTGTTCGTCGCGGTGTTCAGTGTCGGCTGGCTGTTTGCCTATAACTTCTACACCTGCGTGTACACGGCGATCCAGGACGTGGTCGAGCCGCGCTTGCGGGCCACGGCGATGGCGCTGTTCTTTGCCGGGCTGTACCTGCTCGGTGGCGGGCTGGGGCCGGTGGTGGTGGGCGGGCTGTCGGACTACTTCGCCCGCACCGCCATGGCGGCGGCCGGCGCCCCGCAGATGACCGAGGCCTTCAAGGCCATCGGCTTGCACGACGCGATGTACCTGATTCCGGTGGCCCTGTTCATGACCATGGTGTTCCTGTTCCTGGCCTCGCGCTGTTTCGTGCGCGATGCCAAGCGGATGAAGGATGGCATGAGTGCGGTGGTGGAGCCGGGGATCGTGGCCGCGACGGCCTAGTAGATTCAGGTGCGGTCTTTTGTGGCGAGGGGATTTACCCCCTTGCCACAGGGTTATGGTTAGCGAACCTTGTCATCCCGCCCACGCAACAAATGGTTCGGCATCGCGGCGGCGGCCGCCAAACCCAGCAGCGACACCGCCGCGCTGATCAGCAACAGGTGCCGGAACGTCGCCTGCAGTTCCTGGCGCAGGGCGTCCTGTGCCTCACCCGGCGCGGCGTTCAGGCCGTCCAGCAGCACGTTGCCGGAGTGCCCTTCGCCGATCAGCGAGGTCCCGGCGAATTGGGCGAAGCTGGAGTCCTGCAGCAAGGCCAGCAGCAACGCCGACATCAAGGCCACGCCCACCGCCCCGCCAAGGGAGCGGAACAGGTTGGTGGTGCTGGTGGCGACCCCGATGTCCTGTTGCTGCACCGAGTTCTGCGAGCCCACCAGGGACGTGGGAAATTGCATCCCCGAGGCGATGCCGCTGAGCAGCATGAACAGGCTGCTCAGCCAAAAGGCGCCGGGGGGCGTGAAGGCCATGCCGAGGATGGCAAAGGGGAAGAGCAGGGCGCCGCTTAAGATCATCGGTTTGTAGCGCCCTGTCACCGAGGTCCGGCGCCCGGCGCAATAGGCGCCGATCGGCAGCCCCATGGCCAGGGGCAACAGGTGCAGCGCCGCGCTGTCGGCCCCGGCGCCGGTCACGCTCTGGAAGCGCAGCGGCACCAACACCGTCAGGGAAATTGCCTGGAAGCTGGTGAAGAACACCGTGCACCAGCACAGCACCGCGCTGCGGTTGGCAAACAGGTGCATCGGCAGCAGCGGTTCCCGGGCCCGGCGCTCGTGCCAGACGAAAATCCCCAGGCCCACCACCGCGCAACCGAGCAAGCCCAGCACGTCGCGGCTGTACCAGGCGTAACCCTGGCCGATCTGGGTAATGCCCAGCAGCAGGGCCGTCAGGCCGATGATCAGCAACACCGTGCCAAGGTAGTCGATGATCGGCGTGCGCTGCGGCACCGGCAGCCCGACCAGGGTGCGCCGGGCCACCCACCAGGCCGCCAGGCCCAGCGGCAGGTTGATCAGGAACACCCAGCGCCACGACAGGTATTCGGTCATGTAGCCGCCCAGCACCGGCCCGGCCACGCTGGCCACGGCGTACATGCTGCTGAAGTAACCCTGGTAGCGGCCGCGCTCGCGGGGCGGGATGATGTCGCCGATGATCGCCTGGCTCACGGAGATCATGCCGCCGGCGCCGATGCCTTGGACAATCCGCGCCAGCACCAATTGCTCCATGTCCTGGGCCAGGCCGCAGAACAGCGAAGCCAGGGTGAACAGGCCCATGCCGAACAGCATCAGCGGCCGTCGCCCGTAGAGGTCGCCGAGCTTGCCGTAGATCGGCACCGCCACGGTCATGGCGACCATGTAGCCGGAGATCACCCAGGCCAGCAGGCTGACGTCCTTGAATTGCGCCGAGATGGCCGGCATCGACACGGCGACGATGGTCTGGTCCAGGGCGCTGAGGAAAATCGCCAGCATCAGCGCGACCAGGATGCTGCGGATGGCCGGCTTCTGGGCTTGCGGGGTGTTGAGCTGGGTCACGGCAAAACCTGCGGGCGTCACGCCGGTAGGGCGAAGGGACGGAGTCCGCAGTTTATGTCGATAGCCGGCTATTCGATAGCCTCATAAGGAAGTCCGACGTAATTTTCCGCGATGGTTTTTCGACCGGCCTCGGAGTCGACGAAATACTCCAGTTCCGCTTCGCTGATGCGCTGGTTGAAGGCGTCATCGTCGAAACGGTGCAGCATCGAGGTCATCCACCAGGAGAACCGTTCGGCTTTCCAGATCCGGCGCAGGCAGATGGCGGAATAGCGTTCGAGCAAGTCCACGCGGCCGTCGCGATAGACCTTGAGCAGGATGTTGAACAGTGTGCTGACGTCGCTGGCCGCCAGGTTCAGGCCCTTGGCCCCGGTGGGTGGGACGATGTGCGCGGCATCGCCCACCAGGAACAGGCGGCCGTACTGCATGGGTTCGACAACGAAGCTGCGCAGCGGCGCGATGCTTTTCTCGATGGACGGGCCGGTCACCAGGGCCTCGGCCAGGTCGGCGGGAAGACGGTTCTTCAGTTCGGCCCAGAAGCGCGCGTCCGGCCAGTCGGCCAGTGGTTCTTCAGCCGGCACTTGCAGGTAGTAACGGCTGCGGGTCTTGGAACGCATGCTGCACAGGGCGAAACCGTGGGGGTGGCGGGCGTAGACCAGTTCGTCGTGCACCGGCGGGGTGTCGGCCAGCACGCCGAGCCAGCCGAACGGGTAGACCCGCTCGAACACCTTCAGTGTGTCCGCCGGGATCGACTGTCGCGCCACGCCATGGAAGCCGTCGCAGCCCGCCACGTAGTCGCAGTCCAGGCGCCAGGTTTGCCCGTCGCACTCGAACGTCACGTAGGGCTGGTCGGTCTGCAGGTCGTGGGGCTGGGCGTTGCCGGCCTGATAGAACGTCCGGGCGCCGGCGGCTTCGCGGGCGGCCATCAGGTCGCGGGTCACTTCGGTCTGGCCGTAGATCATGACGTTTTTGCCGCCGGTCAGCGCCTTGAGATCGATGTGCACCCGACGCTCGTTGAGCGCCAGCTCGAAACCGTCGTGGGGCAGGCCTTCGGCGTCCATGCGCTGACTGACGCCGGCCTGGCGGAGCAGGTCGACCATGCCTTGTTCCAGCACACCGGCGCGGATGCGGCCCAGTACGTAGTCCGGGGCCTGGCGTTCGACAATGACGGTGTCGATGCCGGCGTTGTGCAACAACTGGCCGAGCAGCAGGCCAGAGGGGCCGGCACCGATAATCGCAACTTGGGTCTTGAGGGTTTTCATTGTTGTTATGACTCGCACGAAGTACGCGGCCAGGGTCCGCGTTAATTGTTATGGACCTGAGTGCCTGCATTTTTCGCTTGCGGAGCTGTCAGTTGAAGGGGAAAACTGAGCCGATACCTGTTCTTTCTGCCAATTGGTGCGATTATCGCCCGCAACCCCAGGCCCGGATCCGCGTTATGAAAAAACCTGAGCTGCCTTCGATCCCGGTGTTCAAGCTCTATGGCGAGAGCCAGGATTGGCCGACACCGGACCTGCTGCACTGTGAAACCATTTCCAAGCGCAGCAGCGAGCATCAATGGGAAATCAAGCCCCACCGGCATGCTGACCTGTGCCAGTTGCTGTTTGTGTTCAAGGGGTGGGCGGAGCTGGAAATCGAAGGCCAACGCACGCAATTCGACGAGCCGACGGTGCAGATCCTGCCGCCGTTGTCGGTGCATGGGTTCCGGTTTTCCGAGGATGTGGACGGCTACGTGGTGACCCTGGCGGCGCCACTGGTGACGCATCTGCAATCGCAGCTGGGGCATTCGGTCAACGTGCTGGCCCAGGCCGAAAGCTACCCGGCCGGTGAGAACGCCGATTACCTGAACAGCCTGTTCAGTGCCTTGCAGAGCGAGTACATGGGCCACCAACCGGCCCGGGAAATGCTGATGCACGCGCTGGTCAGCGTGATCATGGTCTGGGTCAGCCGCCAGGTCATGCAGCGCCGCACCCAGACCCAGCGCCCGCAACGGGCGCGGGAATACCTCAACGGGTTCATCCAGTTGGTGGAGGAAACCTATCGCCAGCACGTCAAGGTCGAAGACCTGGCCCATCGCCTGGGCATATCGGTGTCGCACCTCAACGGCACCTGCCGCGAGCTGGCGGGTCAGCCGGCGTTGCAGATCATGCATGAGCGGCAGTTGCTGGAAGCCAAGCGACTGCTGACCTACACCGGCATGACGATCTACGAGATTTCCGAGATGCTCGGGTTTTCCGATCCGACCAACTTCACCCGTCTGTTCCGCCGCCGCGTCGGTATCTCGCCCAAGGCGTTCCGCGACCGGCTCAAGACCGATCAGCAGGACGACTGAAACGCCTCAGCGCAGGGCGTTCAGGGAGCCGTTATGGGGGATGCAGCGTTCCAGGTTGCAGCTGGCGAATTCGCGGGGCAGTTGCCTGGCCTGTTCCACCCGGTAGGCTGCCGTGCCATACAGCGCAAGCGTGGCGGCGCAGGTGACGAATATGACGAAGCGTCTTCTTGTTTTGATGTTCATGGCGATGACCTCTGAACGAATACCCGGGGGTACTGTTTCAAGCATAGGTCAGCGCGGGTGAGTTGCCAGTGGGGCGGGCGTGGCAACTGTCCGGACATTCAGAACACTGATACCGCCAATGTGGGAGCGGGCTTGCTCGCGAAAGCGGTGTGTCAGCCGACATCATCGTTGACTGATACGACGCTTTCGCGAGCAAGCCCGCTCCCACCGGGTGATGGGGGGCGGGTGGATCAGGTTACGCCAGGTGTTCCGGCTTCATCGGGTCTCCCGGTTTCACATCCAGTTGCTTTCGCACGTCTTCGAACATGTCGTCGTAGTACTTGTGCAAGGAGCCGATGTTGGCGCTCTTGGGCAGGCCGTGTTTCTGCGCGATGTGTGTGGCGGGACGGGCGAAGTCGAAGGCCTGGTCCTTGGCCAGGAAAAACGTCTCGTCCACGGGCTTGTCCTCTATCGTGCCGTGCAGCCGGAACGACATGCCCTGGCCTTCCGTGGGGTCCTGGGCAAGCTCGTAGTCGATGCACAGATCGTAGCTGTGGTCATCCTTGTTCAGCGCGTGGCGCTCCATGTGCAGGTGACCGGGTCGGAACAGGGCCATGAGCGACTCTCCTGGAAAAAGGCGTAGAAGTAAGGCAGACCCCGGATCTGCCCCGGGAGTTTCCGATTACCGATAAGTGATGCCGGTTGTCGCGGTGCTGATGCGAGTACCGGCGGTGCCTTGGACGATAGCATCGATGTCCGAAAGCGACCCGATCACCGCGACCTTGCCGGTATTGCGCGCAAATTCGCAGGCGGCCTGCACCTTGGGGCCCATGGATCCGACGGCGAAGTCGAGTGTTTCCAGGGCGTCGGGGTGGGCGCTGGCGATGGCCTTGCAGGTCGGCTTGCCGAAATCGATGAAGGCGGCGTTTACGTCGGTGGCGATCACCAGCAGATCGCTCTCCAGTTGTTCGGCCAGCAGCGCCGAGCACAGGTCCTTGTCGATGACCGCTTCAACGCCCTGCAGCTTGCCATCGGCGTCGTACATCGTCGGGATGCCGCCACCGCCGGCGCAGATCACGATACTGCCCTTTTCCAGCAGCCACTTGATCGGACGGATTTCAAAGATGCGCTTGGGCCTGGGGCTGGCGACCACCCGACGAAACCTGTCGCCGTCCGGGGCGATGGCCCAGCCTTTTTCAGCGGCCAGTGCCTGCGCCTCCTGCTGGCTGTAGACCGGGCCGATGGGCTTGGTGGGGTGTTGGAAGGCCGGGTCGTCGGCGTCCACTTCCACTTGGGTCAGCAGCGTGGCGAAGGGGACGTCGGCGTCCAGCAGGTTGCCCAGCTCCTGCTCGATGATGTAGCCGATCATGCCTTCGGTCTCGGCACCCAACACGTCCAGCGGGTACGGGGTGACCGAGGGGTAGGCGGCCGCTTGCAACGACAGCAGGCCGACCTGCGGGCCGTTGCCGTGGGCGATCACCAGTTGGTTGCCGGGGTGGATCCTGGCGATCTGTTCAGTCGCGGTGCGGATGTTGCCGCGTTGGTTGTCGGCGGTCATGGGTTCCCCCCGACGCAGGAGGGCGTTACCGCCCAGGGCAACGACGATTCGCATGGTGCTGTCCTTTACAAAAAGTGGAACGAACAACGCAAGGGCCCCTTGTGGAAGCGGGTTTGCTCGCCAAAGCGATGTCACAGACAACATGGATGTTGGCTGACAGGCCGCCTTCGCGAGCAAGCCCGCTCACAGGGCCTTACAGGTCTGCCAGCGTCGACACCAAAATGGCCTTGATGGTGTGCATGCGGTTTTCCGCCTGTTCGAAGGCGATGCATGCTGGCGATTCGAACACGTCGTCGGTGACTTCGATGCCGTTGGCCAGGTGCGGGTACTGCTCGGCGATCTGTTTGCCGATCTTGGTGTCGCTGTTATGGAACGCCGGCAGGCAATGCATGAAGCGGGTGCGCGGGTTACCGGTGGCTTTCATCAGGTCAGCGTTGACCTGGTAAGGCAGCAACAGTTCGATTCGCTCGGCCCAGGCTTCGACCGGCTCGCCCATGGAGACCCAGACATCGGTGTGGATGAAGTCCACGCCCTTGACCGCCGCCTTCGGGTCCGCAGTGAGGGTAATGCGCGCGCCGCTTTCCTCGGCGTACTGATGGCAGCGCTGCACCAGGTCGTCGTGGGGCCACAGGGCCTTGGGCGCGCAGATGCGCACGTCCATGCCCAGTTTGGCGCCGATCAGCAACAACGAGTTGCCCATGTTGTTACGGGCATCGCCCAGGTACGCATAGCTGATCTCATGGATCGGTTTGTCGGCGTGCTCACGCATGGTCAGCACATCGGCAATCATCTGCGTTGGGTGGTATTCATCGGTCAGGCCGTTGAACACCGGCACGCCGGCGAACTTCGCCAGTTCCTCGACGATCTCCTGCTTGAAGCCACGGTACTCGATGGCGTCGTACATGCGCCCGAGCACCCGGGCGGTGTCCTTCATGCTCTCCTTGTGGCCGATCTGCGAGGAGTTGGGGTCGATGTAGGTGACATTGGCGCCCTGGTCGTAGGCCGCCACTTCGAACGCGCAACGGGTGCGCGTCGACGTTTTCTCGAAGATCAGCGCGATGTTGTTGCCCTTGAGGTGCTGCTGCTCGGTGCCGGTGTACTTGGCCCGCTTGAGGTCCCGGGACAAGTCCAGCAAGTAACGCAGTTCACGGGGTGTGTGGTGCTCGAGGCTGAGCAGGTTACGGTTGTGGGTGTTGAACGCCATGGTGCATCTCCTTGGGTTTCAGCGGGCCCTGGCACGTATTCGGTCAGCCAGGGCGCGGGCACGAAGGTCAGTAGTCGATCGGGTCGCGAATGATCGGGCAGGTCATGCAATGGCCGCCGCCGCGACCTCGGCCCAGCTCGCTGGCGCTGATGGTGATGACTTCCACCCCGGCCTTGCGCAGCAGCGTGTTGGTGTAGGTGTTGCGGTCGTAGCCGATCACCACGCCCGGTTCCAGGGCCACCACGTTGTTGCCGTCGTCCCACTGTTCGCGTTCGGCGGCAAAGCTGTTGCCGCCGGTTTCCACCACGCGCAGGGCCGGGAGCTTGAGGGCGGCCGCCACCGTGTCGAGGAAGCTGCCTTGCTCGCGGCGCACGTCGATGCCGCCGGGTTTGCTCTCGTCGGGGCGCAGGGAGAAGGCCACGATCTGGCTAACCACCTCTGGGAAAACGGTCACCAGGTCGCGGTCGCAGAAACTGAACACGGTGTCCAGGTGCATGGCGGCCCGGGACTTCGGCAAGCCGGCAACGATGACCCGTTCCACGGCCTTGTGCTTGAACAGGTTCAGCGCCAGTTGGCCGATGGCTTGGCGTGATGAGCGCTCGCCCATGCCGATCAGTACCACGCCGTTGCCAATCGGCATCACGTCACCGCCTTCGAGGGTGGCGCTGCCATGGTCCTGGTCGGGGTCGCCGTACCAGACCTGGAAGTCGGCGTGGGTGAACGCGGGATGGAACTTGTAAATGGCGCTGGCCAGCAGGGTTTCCTGGCGACGCGCCGGCCAGTACATCGGGTTCAGGGTCACGCCGCCGTAGATCCAGCAGGTGGTGTCGCGGGTGAACTGGGTGTTGGGCAACGGCGGCAGGATGAAGCTGGAGTGCCCGAGGAAATCACGAAACATCTGGAGGGTCTTGCCACCGAAGCTGTCGGGCAGGTCATCGGCCGAGACGCCGCCGATGAGGTATTCGGCGGTCCGGCGCGGTTCCAGGCTGCGCAACCACGAACCGACTTCATTCACCAGACCCAGGCCCACCGAGTTGGCGGTGATCTTGCGTTGCAGGATCCAGTCCAGGGCTTCGGGAATGGCGACGACGTCGGTCAGCAGGTTGTGCATTTCCAGCACATCGATGCCCCGCTCGCGCATCTTGGTGACGAAGTCGAAATGGTCGCGCTTGGCCTGGTTGACCCACAGCACGTCATCGAACAGCAGTTCATCGCAGTTGTTCGGAGTCAGCCGCTGATGGGCCAGGCCTGGGGAACACACCATGACTTTGCGCAATCTCCCGGCTTCGGAATGAACGCCGTACTGCATTTTTTCCGTGGTCATTACAAAATCCTCCAGTTAGAACAATCAGCCAACTACAAGGTCAGGAAGCCGTCGTAGAGCCCGTAGGCCGCCACCAGAGCGCCTGCGATCACTGCGGCAAAAATCAGCTTCTCGACAGAGGTGAAAATTGATTTGCCCAGCTCGCGCTTGGCCTTGGCGAACAGGATCGCGCCGGGGGCATAGAGCAGGGCGGAGAGCAGCAGGTACTTGATCCCGCCGGCATAAAGCAGCCACACCGCATAGATCAGGGCGATGGCACCGATGGCCAGGTCTTTGCGGCGCTCGGCCAGGGCGTTCTCATAGGTCTCGCCGCGCACCGCCAGCAGCACTGCGTAGGCCGCCGACCACAGGTACGGCACCAGGATCATCGAGGTGGCGAGGTAGATCAGCGACAGGTAGGTGCTTGCCGAGAACAGGGTGATGACCAAAAACAGTTGGACCATTGCGTTGGTCAGCCACAGAGCGTTGGCCGGTACGTGGTTGGCGTTCTCTCGGCGCAGGAACTCGGGCATGGTGTGGTCCCTGGCGGCGGCGAACAAGATCTCGGCGCACAGCAGCACCCAGGACAACAGGGCACCGAGCAGCGAAATGATCAGGCCGACGCTGATCAGCACCGCGCCCCAGTGGCCCACGACGTGCTCCAGCACCGCCGCCATGGACGGGTTCTGCAGCTTCGCCAGCTCCGGCTGGGTCATGATCCCCAGGGACAGCACGTTCACCAGGACCAGGAACAGCAGTACGGTGATGAAGCCGATCACCGTGGCTTTGCCCACGTCCGAGCGTCGTTCGGCGCGGGCGGAAAAAATGCTCGCCCCTTCGATGCCGATGAACACCCACACGGTGACCAGCATCATGCTGCGCACCTGGTTCATCACGCTGCCCAGTTGCGGGTTCTTCGCGCCCCAGATGTCGCTGGTGAAAATGTCGAGCCTGAAGGCGAAGACGGCGATCAGCACGAACAAGGCCAGCGGCACGACCTTGGCAACCGTGGTGACCAGGTTGATGAAGGCGGCCTCCTTGATGCCGCGCAGCACCAGAAAATGCACGGCCCACAGCAGCACCGACGCGCCGACCACCGCGGCAACCGTGTTGCCCTCACCAAACATCGGGAAGAAGTAACCCAAGGTGCTGAACAGCAAGACGAAGTAGCCGACGTTGCCCAGCCAGGCGCTGATCCAGTAGCCCCAGGCCGATGAGAAACCCATGTAGTCGCCGAACCCGGCCTTGGCGTAGGCGTATACGCCGCCGTCCAGGTCGGGCTTGCGGTTGGCCAGGGTCTGGAACACGAAGGCGAGGGTCAGCATGCCCACCGCGGTGATCGCCCAGCCAATCAGGACGGCGCCGACGTCGGCACTGGCGGCCATGTTCTGGGGCAAGGAAAAAATCCCCCCGCCGATCATCGAGCCCACTACCAGCGCGACCAACGCACCCAAACGAAGTTTTCCGGGGGTATCAGACATTGCATGACTCCGAGGCAGCCGAGGAGAGTCACAGCGTATGTCGATTCAACGCGTCGATAGCTGACCCAGGTCAGGGGGCGAGGCTGCTTACCATTGCGCTCGATGGGCGCCGAGGTTCGTCGCCGCGAGCGTCCACTGCCAGGGCGTGCCGGTGATCTTCAGCGGCACCTGCAACCGTTGCGCCGGTCCCCATGGCGTCTGCTCGACCAGCATGCCCAGGTCGTCTGCGTCCTCGGGCCGTAGCGCGGCCGAGTCCCCCGCGCCGCGCTCGATCAGCAGTTTGGCGGTCCGCGCCAGAGACAGGCGTGCCGAGCCGCCTTGTCCGTTTGCCAGGCGCCGGGCCAACAGCACCACGGCGCTGGCAGCCATCAGGTAGCCCGTGCCATGGTCCAGTGCCTGGACGGGCAGCGGCGTCGGGGTGTCGGCCTGTTTCCAGGCCATGCCGGCCGCGGCGATGCCAGTGCTCATCTGCACCAGGCTGTCGAAGCCGCGCCGGTTCTGCCACGGGCCGCTCCAACCGTAGGCGTTGAGGCTGACATCGATCAGGCCCGGGGCGATCCTGTGCCGTTGCTCGGCGCCGTAGCCGAGGCGTTCGAGGGCGTCGGCGCGGTAGCCGTGGAGCAGGATGTCGGTGTTTTCAAGCAAGGCTTCGAACACCGCGCGGTCGTCGGGCTGGTGCAGGTCCAGACGCGCGCAGCGTTTGCCCAGGGTGACCTCCGGCACGACGCCGGGCTCGTCCCAGGTCGCAGGGTCGATGCGCAAGACATCGGCGCCGAGGCCGGCGAGGAAGCGGCTGGCCACGGGACCGGCCAGCACCCGGGTCAGGTCCAGCACCTTGAGGCCGGCCAGTGGCTGGGCCACGGAACCCGGCCAGGGCCTGGGGGACACACCGCTGGTGTGGGCGAACTGCACCAGCGGCTCGGCGTTCACTGCCAGGCCTTGGGGATGCGCTTGCCAGGCCGGCCACGAACGCATCTCGGCGGCGCAGCCACCGGCGTCGACGACGGCCTGTTCGAGTTCGGTCTTGCTCCAGCGGGCTACCTGGGCGGCCATGGCGGCGCGATCAGCGCAGGGCCCGAGGACTTTTTCCGCTGCCTGTCGATGATGCGGCGCATTGGTGTGCAGGCGGATCCAGCCGTCGGCCGTGGCATAGTCGCCAGCCACCGGGTCCCACATTGGCGGCACGCTCCAGCCGGTGGGGCGCAGGGACGTGGAAAACCAGAAGGAGGCCAGGCGACGGTCGACTTCAAGCGGCGGCAGGCGTCCGGTTTGCCGGTGGATGAGTTCGGCGATGGCCTGGCCGGCTGCGGCGAGGCTGGCGCTGGCCAGTTCGGTGACCGCGAATGCCGAAGGCAGGGCGCCTTCGCCCGTGAAGGCGATGGGCGTCGTGGGCAAGCCGAGGGAAGCTTGGACGGTTGTGAGCAGGTCAGTCATCGTGGGCCCTCCGGAATGAGAGGACGAGCATAGATCAAATGGGTTTATTCGGGGGGCAGGGCTGTCGAGGGGCGCGCTTGCGCCCTCGCCACCGGGCGCGACCAGATCCACAGGTTGCCCAGGCCCATGCCGACGAGGGCCAGGTAGACCGGCCAGCCGTGGTCGAGCATCACCAGCATCAAGCCGGCGCAGAGCAGCATGCTGGCCGTGGCGGCGACCTTGGCCCGGCGCGGGATGACCTTGCCGTTGCGCCAGTTGTGCAACATCGGCCCGAACAGCCGGTGCTGCTCCAACCAGGCGCTCAGACGCGGCGAACTGCGGGTCGCGGCCCAGGCAGCGAGCAGGATGAATTCGGTCGTCGGCAGGCCGGGCACGACGATGGCGATCAGGCCGATGGCCAGGCTGGTGTAGGCGAGCAGGCCGAAGAGCAGTTGGGCGAGTCTTGAAGGGCGGTTCATAACTTTCTTTCAGGCATACACTTTCCCTTGTGGGAGCAAGTCCGCTCCCACAGATAGACGGCGTGAGTCAGGCCGGTTCAGTGGCGTAAGCCTGCTCCAGCAACACCGTAAACCGATTGAACGCATTCAGCGCGCCTTTATCCGCCTCGGCTTCCTGCTCTGGGGTGAAGACCAGGTTGTCGAGGGTGCGGGTGAAGGTTTTCCAGCCTTCGGCCCGCCCGCCGGCCGGTTCGGCCAGGTGCCGGGCGCCGAAGGTTTCGCTCAGGCCCAGGCCCACGGCGCGCTTGATCAGGAAGGCGGCGCCGAGCTTGGAGCCTTCGGAGACGAACAGCCAGCCGAGGGCCTCGGCCTGGGTCGGTTTGTGCACCGCGCCGGCCACCGGCGCCGGTACTTCGGTGGCCAGGTCCGCCAGGTCGGCCCGCGCGGCCTCGGCCCGGCAGCGGTCGGGCAGGTCGGGGATCAGGCGGGCCAACGCGGCATCGTTGTACAAAGCCACCAGTTCCGACTGGAACAGGTATTGGGCGACGACGAAGCGGGCATAGCTGGCCGTGGTTTCGAACGGTGCGTGCGCCTTGACCAGGGCGTCGAGCCTGGCGTGGGGTTCGTGGGTGATCTGGTTGAGGCGCTGGGCGCGGGAAGTGGGGCGTTGGGTGTTCATGAGTAGGCCTTCCTGTTAAACGGGTCGCTGTGGTGGCGAGGGAGCTTGCTCCCGCTCGGTCGCGCAGCGACCGTGAAATTGCGGGGCCGCTGCGCAGCCCAGCGGGAGCAAGCTCCCTCGCCACAAGGGTGAATCCATGCCGCAGTGATCGAATCAGATATCCCAGATCAGGTTCACCGCGAAATTGCGTCCGGGCGCGGTCAGGCGGTCGAGGTTAGCGGGGCTCAATACCGCCGCTTCGCCGACGCTGTCGTAGCCGCGTACGTCATCCCATAGCCAGTATTTCTTGTCGGTGAGGTTGTAGAGGCCGCCGCTGACGGTGATGTCCTGGGTCACTTTGTAGAAACCGCTCAGGTCGAGGAGGCCGAAACCCGGGGTCTTGAACTGGCTGCTCACGCCATCGGGCGAGTTGAAGTTGCTGTCGTCGACACGGTCTTTTTTCTTGACCAGGGTCCAACTGAGCAAGGTGCCGTAGTGGTCCTGCTCATAGCCGAGGCCGAACACGCCGGTCAGTGGATTGACGCTGTTGAGCGGCTGGCCGGTGTCGTTGTTGCGACCGTAGGCATACGCCACCGAGCCCTGGGTATACAGGCCCTTCGGCGCGCCCAGGACATCCAGGTCCAGGCGTCCCTTGATCTCCGCGCCCTTGATCGTGGCGTGCTTGATGTTGTTGCTCTGGAAGGTCAACTGGTCGGCGCCGGGGGTGATGGCGTCTTCGTTGATGAAGTCGCGGTACTTGTTGTAGAACACCGCCACGTCGAACGAGCCTGAGTCGAAGCGGCCACGCAGGCCGGTCTCGTAGCTCTGGCTTTTTTCCGGCTCCAGGTTGGGGTTGGGCTCCACGCTGTAGCCAACGCCCGCGTTGTCGAAGCGACCGTACAAGGCCTTGGCGGTTGGGGTGCGGAAACCTTCGGCGTACTGGCCGTAGCCGGTGTACTGGTCGCTGAAGGCATAGGTCAGGCCGAACTTGGGCGAGACGCGGTGCCAGGTCTTCTCACTGTCGCTGACGGTGCCGGCGCCGGTCGGGTCGGCGGTGTTCAGGAAGGCCTGGGTGACGTGCGGCTTGAGCTGGGTGTAGTCGTAGCGCAGCCCCGGGGTGAAGGTCCACTGGTTCCAGCTGATCTGGTCCTGGGCGAACACGCTGTAGGTGTTGATGGTCGGGTCCGGGAAGTCACTGGCCTTGGCCAGTACATCCGCTGCGCTGATGGCGCCCACGGCGGTGCAGCCGCGGCCTACGGCCAGGCACACGCCATTGCCGCTGCGCGAGCCGGTGACCTTCTGTTGCTTGAGCGTGGTGCCGTAGGTCAGGGCGTGGTCGGTGTCGGCGAGGCTGAAGGCCTTGTCCAGTTGCGCGTCGAAGACCCACTGCTTTTCTTCGTAGAGGGTGTCGCGGGTGCGCAGCACCTGGCGGGTGATCGGGAAATAGAACTCCTCGGTGCTCTCGTTCGTCTTGGCGACCTGATGGTTCAGGCTCCACTTCATGTGGTCGGCCAGCAGGCTGTCGAGGGCGAAGCTGTGTTCCAGGCCGAAACGCTCGCGGGTGATGGTGTCGTTGCCGGTGCGCCACTGGTACATGCCGCCCGGCAGCAAAGTGACGGGAATGGCCGGCCCGCCGTTGGAGTAAGGGCCGCCGTAGGCGCTTTTCAGGTCGGTGTCGCGATCGTCCTTGTACTTCTCGTAGACCAGGCCCAGGCGCGCATCATCGTCGTAGTTCCAGCCGAGCTTGGCGAGCACGTTGCTGGCGCGCACGTCTTCCGGGTTGGCGGCGGTGCGGTCCAGACCGGTGCCGTTGTGGCTGCCGTAGGATTCGGTTTCGTGGCCGTCGCGCTGGCTGTAGTGCAACAGGCCGTCGAAGGCTGCGCTGCGCCCGGCGACGGTGGCGGACTTGAGCCAACTGTCGTCGGCGGAGCTGTAGCCGGTCTTCAGGCGCGCGCCGACGTCCTGGCCCGGCTTGATGATGTCGTCCGGGTCCAGGGTGAAGTAGCTGACGGCGCCGCCAATGGCATTGCTGCCATACAGCACCGAGGCCGGGCCGCGGAGGATTTCCACGCGCTTGACGATTTCCGGGTCGAGGTAGTTGCGCTGGGTCTTGGCGTAGGGACCGTTGAAGAAACCGTCGGGTATGGCCACGCCGTCGACCTGGGTCAGGATCCGGTTGCCGTCGATGCCGCGGATGTTGTAGCCGCTGATGCCGCCGCGCTGGCCGGCACCGCCCACCGAAACGCCCGGCTCGTAGCGCGCCAGGTCCTTGATGGTGTTGACGTTGCCGCGATCCAGTGCCTCGCGGTCGTGGACGGTGACGGTGCTCGGCACGCCGGTGATGTCCTGTTCCTGGCGAGTGGCGCTGATGGTCACCTGTGGCAGGTTCATCGCGCTGGCGGTGCTGCGTTTTTCCAGGACGATGCTGTGGTCGCCCAGTTTGCGATAGCTCAGGTTGGTCCCCAGCAACAGTCGTTCCAGGGCTTTTTCCGCGGGCAGCGAGCCGTTCACCCCGGTGAGGCGACACCGTCGGCCAGTTCCGCCGGCAGGCCGACCTGCCAGCCCGTGACGGCGGTGAAGGCGTTCAGGGCCGAGACCAGTGGTTGCCGGGCGATGGCGAACGTATAGTCGCCCATGTTCCGTGCAGGCGCTTGTGCAGCAGTGGCCGCGAAGGCGGCCGGCACCGTGCCGGCCACCAGGAGGGCGGCGGTCAACAGCGACAGCGTGCAAGAAGGGGCGAGGAACCGGCAAGTAAGGCGAGAGGACATCGATAGCGCTCCGTGTCGCATCTGTTATAGGTGCAGATCCGCATGGCTGGATGCGAATCAATTGCATTGGCTATAACGAGACGAACCAGCGAAGCCTATCGAGTAAAAATAATTCTCATTTAGTTGAAAATCACCAGCGCCGGGAATTCCTGCAGGCGCGCCGAGGTGATGTGGGCCAGGGAACGAACCACATCCAGCGGTTGATCGAGGCGGTAGTTACCTGTCACCGCGACGCCGGCCAGGCGATCATTGGTGTTGATGATCCAACCAGGGTAATAGCGTTGCAGTTCGGCCAGTACCTGGCCCAATGGCCGGTTCTCGAACACCAGCCGGCCCTGGACCCAGGCCAGGTCGGTGGCGCTGTCGAGCCGGGATGGGCGGTCGAAGCCGTTGGGACCGATGCGGATGCTTTCCCCGGCCGACAGCCGTACGTGGCTGTCGTTGCGACTGGCCCGCAGGTCGACGTCGCCACGCTGCACCTGAACCTGGGCCACGCCGTCGAGGTAGCGCACCGCGAACGTGGTGTCGCTGACGCTGGCCGTAACCGGGCCGGCGTCGATTTCCAGCGGCAGGTTGCGGTTGGCCGGCACCTCGAAAAACGCCTCGCCCTTGTACAGGCGGGCCACGTGCCGCTGCTCGTTGAACGTGCTGGAGAACGCCGAATCGGTGTTGAGCAGCACCTTGGAACCGTCCTCCAGTTGCAGGCGCTGGCGCTCACCGACCACGGTCAGGTGGTCGGCCTGCCAGCGCACAGGCAGGTCGCTGAAGTTGAACAGGCCCAGCAAAAGTACCGCGGCGGTCGCCAGGGGTTTCCAATGGGCGCGCAGGCGTGAGCGGCGGGTGAGCCTGGGAGCGACGGCGAGCCGCCGGGCACTTTCCAGCACCTGCGGGCCGTCCCAGATCGCCTTCGCCCGGGCGAACGCCTCGCCATGGCGCGGATCGGCCGCCAGCCATGCCTGGAACTGCCGGGTCTGCTCCTCGCTGGGGTGCTCCAGCAGGATCAGCCAGTCGAGTGCCTGCTCCATGGCATGGGCGGTGTACGCCGTAGCGGTGTCTGAGGTGTGAGGGTTGTCCGTCACGTTGGCTACTCGGTGTGGGTGGCAGGAGGCAAGCTACAAGCGGCAAGCGGCGGATGGCAAGCCCAGCGCCACGGTGGGCGTGTCGCTCACGGCTGACAGCTTCCCACACAGATCGCCATGATCAGCTTCAGTTCCTTTTGCACCGTGCTCGACGACACGCCCAGTTGCCCGGCAATGTCCTGATAACTGTGGCCGTGCAGGCGGCTGAGGATGAAGATCCGCTGCTGGCGTGGGCTCAGCGCTTGCAGGCTGACATTGAGGCGTTCGAGCATCTGCCCGGCATGGACGGCGTCCTCGGCGCTGCCTTGGGGCGCGACCACGTTGTGGACCACCTCCAGGGGGACGTCGTCCAGCACGGTACGCGACTGCACGCGGCGGGCGCGCAGGTGATCCCGCGCCAGGTTGCGGGCGGTCTGGAAAACAAACGGTTCAAGGTGCTCGACCGGCCGCTCGGCCAGTGCGCGGGAGACGCGCAGGTAGGTTTCCTGGAGCAGGTCTTCGGCGGTGCTGGGGTTGTTGACCATGCGCTCGAGGGTGCGCAGCAGCGGCATGCGCTGGGCGAGAAAGACGTGATGAAAGCGCGATTGACTCACGGTAGGGCCCGATCCGGTTCGAGTAGATGATAATGATTGTCATCTACATGATGGGTCAAGCCTTGATTCATTCTGGCTGTTTTACAACCTTGTGGGAGCGGGCTTGCTCGCGAAAGCGGTGTGTCAGTTGGTTGAAGTCTGACTGATCCGCCGCCTTCGCGAGCAAGCCCGCTCCCACAGGAACTCAACTGCCGTTTCCAATCACTCCGCGTTGCACAACGCCAGGCAGTTATCGAGCATGCGGTTGGAGAAGCCCCATTCGTTGTCATACCAGGCCAGTACCTTGAGCAGCTTGCCGCTGACCTTGGTGTGGTTGGCGTCGAAGATTGACGACAGCGGGTTATGGTTGAAGTCGCTGGAGACCAGCGGCAGGCTGTTGTAGCCGAGGATCCTGGAATGCTGGCTGGCCTGGCGCAGCAGGTCGTTGACTTCTTCGGCCGAGGCTTCGCGCTTGAGCTGCACGGTGAGGTCCACCAGGGACACGTTGATCACCGGCACGCGCACGGCCATGCCGGTCAGCTTGCCGGTCAGTTCCGGCAACACCAGACCAACCGCTTCGGCGGCGCCGGTCTTGCTCGGGATCATGTTCTGGGTGGCCGAGCGGGCGCGGTACGGGTCGGTGTGGTAGACGTCGGTCAGGTTCTGGTCGTTGGTGTAGGCGTGGATGGTGGTCATCAGGCCACTTTCGATGCCCAGCTCGCGGTGCAGCACCTGGGCTACCGGGGCCAGGCAGTTGGTGGTGCACGACGCGTTGGAAATGATCTGGTGCGACTGGCGCAGGATGTCGTGGTTCACGCCATACACCACGGTGGCGTCGGCACCCTTGGCCGGGGCCGAAATGATCACCTTACGGGCGCCGGCGCTGAGGTGGGCGGCGGCCTTGGCACGGTCGGTGAACAGGCCGGTGCATTCGAACACCACGTCGATCTTCTCGGCGGCCCACGGCAGTTCGGCCGGGTTGCGGATGGCACTGACCGAGATACGGTCGCCATTGACCGTCAGGCTTTCATGATCGTGCTGTACATCGGCATCGAATGTGCCGTGGACGGTGTCGTACTTGAGCAGATGAGCGTTGATCGCACTGTCGCCCAAGTCGTTGATGGCGACGATCTGCAAGTCGCGACGATAGCCTTGGGTATACAGTGCAC
Source organism: Pseudomonas sp. Cab53 (assembly GCF_018325965.1). Lineage (NCBI taxonomy): Bacteria > Pseudomonadati > Pseudomonadota > Gammaproteobacteria > Pseudomonadales > Pseudomonadaceae > Pseudomonas > Pseudomonas sp. Cab53. The sequence continues at coordinate 1,388,136 of NZ_AP021902.1, forward strand.
GGAGGACGTTGCGGCCGATGCGGCCAAAACCATTGATTGCGATTCGAAGAGTCATTAACTGCGCCGCCGTCGATTTGTTGTTGGAATTACAAGATTATTCGCATAAAAATAGAAAACAAGCCTTTTTAGTGGCAATATTTTGTTTTATCTACAACGAGTGACCTGAATCAACTGGTCCGAATGGTCAACAATCCCCCTGGCGCCCATTGCGTCGCGGGCTTTTGACCAGCATAGACAATCAGGTCGCCACACCCGTTAGCCTGGAGTTCTACACATGCATCCCCGCGTTCTTGAGGTCACCGAACGGCTTATCGCCCGCAGCCGCGCCACGCGTCAGGCTTACCTTGCATTGATCCGCGGTGCAGCCAGCGACGGGCCGATGCGCGGCAAATTGCAGTGCGCCAACTTCGCCCACGGCGTGGCCGGTTGCGGCACGGAAGACAAGCACCACCTGCGGATGATGAACGCCGCCAACATCGCCATCGTGTCGTCCTATAACGACATGCTCTCGGCCCACCAGCCCTATGAAACCTTTCCGCAACAGATCAAGCAGGCGCTGCGCGAGATCGGCTCGGTCGGCCAGTTCGCCGGGGGCACGCCGGCGATGTGCGACGGCGTGACCCAGGGCGAGGCCGGGATGGAACTGAGCCTGCCGAGCCGCGAGGTGATCGCGTTGTCCACGGCGGTGGCGCTGTCGCACAACATGTTCGACGGCGCGCTGATGCTGGGCATCTGCGACAAGATCGTGCCGGGCCTGATGATGGGCGCGCTGCGCTTCGGTCATTTGCCGATGATCTTCGTGCCTGGCGGGCCGATGGTCTCGGGTATTTCCAACAAGGAAAAAGCCGACGTGCGCCAGCGCTATGCCGAAGGCAAGGCGAGCCGCGAAGAGCTGCTGGAATCGGAGATGAAGTCCTACCACAGCCCGGGCACCTGCACTTTCTACGGCACCGCCAACACCAACCAGCTGCTGATGGAAGTGATGGGCCTGCACCTGCCGGGCGCTTCGTTCGTCAACCCGAACACGCCACTGCGCGACGCCCTGACCCGCGAAGCGGCGTTCCAAGTCACGCGCATAACCAAGCAAAGCGGCAACTTCATGCCCATCGGCGAAATCGTCGACGAGCGCTCGCTGGTCAACTCCATCGTCGCCCTGCATGCCACCGGCGGCTCGACCAACCACACCTTGCACATGCCGGCCATCGCCATGGCGGCGGGCATCCAGCTGACCTGGCAGGACATGGCCGACCTCTCCGAGGTGGTACCGACCCTCAGCCACGTCTACCCGAACGGCAAGGCCGACATCAACCACTTCCAGGCGGCGGGCGGCATGTCGTTCCTGATCCGCGAACTGCTCGAAGCCGGCCTGCTCCACGAGAACGTCAACACCGTGCTCGGCCACGGCCTGAGCCGCTACACCCAGGAGCCGTTCCTCGAAGACGGCAAACTGGTGTGGCGCGACGGCCCGATCGAAAGTCTCGACGAAAACATCCTGCGCCCGGTGGCCCGCGCGTTCTCGCCGGAAGGCGGGTTGCGGGTCATGGAGGGCAATCTGGGCCGTGGCGTGATGAAAGTCTCGGCGGTGGCCCTGGAAAACCAGATCGTCGAAGCGCCGGCCATGGTGTTCCAGGACCAGCAGGACCTGGCGGACGCGTTCAAGGCCGGTTTGCTGGAGAAGGATTTCGTCGCGGTGATGCGCTTCCAGGGGCCGCGTTCCAACGGCATGCCGGAACTGCACAAGATGACCCCGTACCTCGGCTCGCTGCAGGACCGCGGCTTCAAGGTGGCTTTGGTTACCGACGGGCGCATGTCCGGCGCCTCGGGGAAAATCCCGGCGGCCATCCATGTCAGCCCCGAAGCCTACGTCGGTGGTGCATTGGCCCGGGTGCAGGAGGGCGATATCATCCGCGTCGATGGCGTCAAAGGCACCCTGGAACTGAAGGTGGACGCCGAGGAATTCGCCGCGCGCGAGCCGGCCAAGGGCCTGTTGGGCAACAACATCGGCACCGGTCGCGAGCTGTTCGGCTTCATGCGCATGGCCTTCAGCTCGGCAGAGCAGGGCGCCAGCGCCTTCACTGCTGCCCTGGAGACGATTAATTGAAACTGGCTTTGGTCGGTGACATCGGTGGGACCAACGCACGCTTCGCGTTGTGGAAGAACCACAACCTGGAAAACATCCAGGTGCTGGCCACCGCGGACTACGCCTGCCCGGAGGATGCCATCAAGGTCTACCTGGCCGGCCTGGGCATGGCGCCGGGGGCTATCGGCTCGGTGTGCCTGTCGGTGGCGGGGCCGGTGGGAGGCGACACTTTTCGCTTCACCAACAACCACTGGCGCCTGAGCAACCGGGCGTTCTGCGAGACCTTGCAGGTGGAGAAGCTGTTGCTGGTCAACGACTTCTCGGCCATGGCCCTGGGCATGACCTGCCTGCGTCCCGATGAATACCGCGTCGTGTGCGAGGGCACCCCGGAGCCGATGCGCCCGGCGGTGGTGGTCGGGCCGGGCACCGGGCTGGGCGTGGGGACCCTATTGGACCTCGGCGAAGGTCGGTTCGCGGCCTTGCCGGGGGAAGGCGGCCATGTCGACCTGCCGATGAGCAGCCCGCGGGAAACCCAGCTCTGGCAGCACATCTACAACGAAATCGGCCACGTCAGCGCCGAAACCGCCCTGAGCGGCAGCGGCTTGCCGCGGGTGTACCGGGCCATCTGTGCGGTGGACGGCCATGAGCCGGTGCTCGATACGCCCGAATCCATCACCGCCGCGGGCCTGGCGGGCGATCCCGTGGCCCTGGAAGTGCTCGAACAGTTCTGCCGCTGGCTGGGACGCGTGGCCGGCAACAATGTGTTGACGGTCGGTGGGCGCGGTGGCGTCTTCATCGTTGGCGGGGTGGTCCCGCGGTTTGCCGATTTCTTCCTGGAAAGCGGTTTTGCCCGTTGCTTCGCCGACAAGGGGTGCATGAGCGATTACTTCAAGGGCATTCCGGTCTGGCTGGTCACCGCGCCGTACTCCGGCCTGATGGGGGCGGGCGTGGCGTTGGAGCAGTCGGTACAAGTTTAAAATTTGTAAGGCCCTGTGGGAGCGGGCTTGCTCGCGAAAGCGGTGTGTCAGTCGACGAAAATGTTGAATGAAACCCTGCATTCGCGAGCAAGCCCGCTCCCACAAGGGGTAGTGGTGTTTATAGATCCGGCTCATCAGGCATAATCCGCCAATCCCACCAGCAAGGACGAGGCCCTGTGAGTTCAGTGAACAAATCGATTTTGTTGGTCGACGACGACCAGGAGATTCGCGAGCTGCTGGACACCTACCTCAGCCGCGCGGGTTTCCAGGTGCGCACCACGCCGGACGGCGCCGGCTTTCGCCAGGCGCTGAACGAGGCACCGAGCGACCTGGTGATCCTCGACGTGATGCTCCCGGACGAGGACGGCTTCAGCCTGTGCCGCTGGGTTCGCCAGCACCCGCGCCAGGCGCATGTGCCGATCATCATGCTGACGGCCAGTTCCGACGAGGCCGACCGGGTCATCGGCCTTGAACTGGGCGCCGATGACTACCTGGGCAAGCCGTTCAGCCCACGCGAGTTGCAGGCGCGCATCAAGGCGTTGCTGCGCCGGGCGCAATTCGGCCAGGAACGGTCCGGCGGTGAAGTGCTGGCGTTCGATGAATGGCGGCTGGACATGGTCAGCCATCGGCTGTTCCACGCCGACGGCGAAGAAGTGATTCTTTCCGGCGCCGATTTCGCCTTGCTCAAGCTGTTCCTCGATCATCCCCAGGAAATCCTCGACCGCGACACCATCGGCAACGCCACCCGTGGCCGCGAGCTGATGCCCCTGGACCGGATCGTCGACATGGCCGTCAGTCGCCTGCGCCAGCGCCTGCGCGACACCGACAAGCCACCGCGGCTGATCCGCACGGTACGCGGCAGTGGTTACCAGTTGGCAGCCAGTGTGGTTGCCAGCAATGGTCATTGATGGGGTCAAAAAGGTCATAGGACGGGTGCCGGTGCCGCGTTCGCTGCTCGGCCGGATGCTGTTACTGACCTTGCTGGTGGTGCTGTTCGCGCAAACGCTGTCCAGCCTGATCTGGGTTTCGCAACTGCGTGCCACGCAGCTCGAAGGCCTGGTCACCAGCGCCCGCAGCCTCGCCCATTCGATGACCGCCAGCGTCAGCTACCTGCGTTCGTTGCCGGTGGCCTACCGGCCCCTGGTCCTCGATCAGTTGCGCAGCATGGGCGGTACCCGGTTCGTCGTCACCCTCAATGACAAACCCCTGGGCATGGACGTGCTGCCGGTGACGCCGCGCAAGCTGGCGGTGCTCAAGGCGGTGGACGAGGTATTGCGCCGCTCCCTGGGCAATAACGCCGACATCTCGGTGAAGTTTGTCAGCCCCGAAGACCTGCGGATCTTCAACGGCGGGCTGAAGCTCGATGAGCTGCCACGTTCCTGGGCCCATTACGCGTTGACGCTCGAACCGGTGAACCCGCCGGTGCTGGTCACGCAGATCCAGATGGCGCCGGGCGAATGGCTGTACATCGCTTCGTTGCTGCCCGAACCCTACACCAGCCTCGAAGAGCAGGACCTGCCCAAGCAGCAGGTCGGTTTCATCGTGCTCACCAGCAGCCTGCTGTTGCTGTTCATCGGCCTGCTGGTGCACTGGCAGAGCCGTCCCCTCAAGCGTTTGGCCCGCGCGGCGCGGGACATGTCCCTGGGCGCCGAAGTGGAACCGGTGGCGGAGGGAGGGGGCAGCGAAGTGGTGGAAGTAGGGCGGGCGTTCAACGCCATGCGTGAACGCATCAGCCGCTACCTGACCGAGCGCAGCCAGTTGTTCAGCGCGATCTCCCATGACCTGCGCACACCGATCACCCGGTTGCGCCTGCGGGTCGAATTGCTGGAAGACGAAAACCTGCAAGCCAAGTTCGGTCGCGACCTCGATGAGCTGGAACTGCTGGTCAAGGGCGCGTTGCAGTGCGTCAAGGACACCGATATCCACGAGAACATCGAGCCGGTGGACCTCAACCACGTGCTCGATTGCCTGGTCGAGCCTTACCTGGCGCCCAACGGCAATGGCCGGGTGACCCAGGACGGACGCGCGCTGGCGCCGTATCACGGCAAGCCGCTGGCGCTCAAGCGCTGCATCGGCAACCTGATCGACAACGCGCTCAAGTACGGGCAGAACGCCCACCTGCACATCGAGGACGATGAAAGTGCGTTCGTCCTGCACGTCGATGACGAAGGGCCTGGCGTGCCGGAACAGCGCCTCGAGCAAGTCTTCGAGCCGCACTTCCGCCTGGCCGGGCAGCAGCAGGGGTATGGGCTGGGGCTGGGCATCGCCCGCAACATTGCCCATAGCCACGGCGGCGAAGTGAGCCTGCAGAACCTGCGCGAGGGCGGGCTGCGGGTGACGTTGCAGTTGCCGCGCAGTGTGGATTGATCAGACCGCGTTATCGTTCATCGCGAGCAAGCTCGCTCCCACAAGGAGACCGGTGCTCCATGACGTCCACTGTGGGAGCGAGCTTGCTCGCGATGGCGCCAGTAACCTCAACGCCTCTCCCAGGTAAATGTCACAACTCAGTGACATAACTCGCCCCTTTCGTTACCTGCCCGCCGTCCGCCCTTGTTTAGACTCCCTGCGTCAAAACAACAAAAAAGGGACCTGCGATGGATACCTTCCTCCCGGCTTTCAGCAGTTGGCTGAACGCGCCTGCCCACCAGCACTGGCTCGCTGCCGAAGGCTTGCGATTGCTGGCGTTCGCCAAGGCGTCGAAGCTGCCGGACGGCTTTGGCAACCTCGACGACCAGGGACGCCTCCCGGCCGGGGCGCGGGCCGAGACCATGAACACCGCCCGCATGACCCACAGCTTCGCCATGGCCCACATCCAAGGTCTGCCCGGCTTTGCCGAACTGGTGGACCACGGCGTCCAGGCCCTCAGCGGGCCGTTGCGCGACGCCGAGCACGGCGGCTGGTTCGCCACCGCGCAGCCCCATGACGAACAAACCGGCAAGGCCGCCTACCTGCATGCCTTCGTCGCGTTGGCCGCCAGCTCCGCCGTGGTGGCCCAGCGTCCCGGTGCCCAGGCGTTGCTCGACGAAGCGGTGCGGGTCATCGACACGCATTTCTGGAGCGAAGAAGAAGGTGCCCTGCGCGAGTCCTTCAGTCGTGACTGGCGCGACGAAGAGGCGTACCGCGGTGCCAACAGCAACATGCACGCCACCGAAGCGTTCCTGGCCCTGGCCGACGCCACCGACGACCCGCGCTGGCTGGTCCGCGCCCTGCGCATCGTCGAGCGGGTGATTCACGGCCATGCCGCGGCCAACGATTACCTGGTGGTGGAACACTTCGACCGTGACTGGCAGCCGCTGCGCGACTACAACCACGACAACCCCGCCGACGGCTTTCGTCCGTACGGCACCACCCCCGGCCATGGGTTCGAATGGGCGCGGTTGTTGCTGCACCTCGAGGCGGCGCGGGTCCAGATCGGCATGCTGACGCCGGGTTGGCTGGCCCAGGATGCACAGAAACTCTTCGACCAGAACTGCCGCCACGGCTGGGACGTCGACGGCGCGCCCGGCCTTGTCTACACCCTGGACTGGGACAACCGCGCGGTGGTCCGCCACCGCCTGCACTGGGTGCACGCCGAGGCTGCCGCCGCCGCCAGTGCCTTGCTCAAACGGACCGATGAAGCGAAATACGAAGCCTGGTACCGAACTTTCTGGGAATTCTGTGACAAACACTTCATCGACCGCTGCAATGGGAGCTGGCATCACGAACTCGACCCACAAAACCGCCCCAGCGCCGATATCTGGCCGGGCAAGCCGGACCTGTACCACGCCTGGCAGGCGGTGCTGATTCCGCGCCTGCCCCTGGCACCCAGCATGGCGACGGCTCTGGCGCGGCTCTCCAGCCCTTCACCCGTGTAACCATGTCGTGACATTTGCACGTCCCTTCGTTACCTGCGAAGGGATTCCCTCTGATTAGAATCCATGCAGCGCAAGCACCGACTTGCATGCATAACAACAAGAAAGGTACTTCTAGATGAATGCGATTTCTCGCCTCGCTACTGTCATTTCTCTTGCTTCCCTGCTTCCCGTCGCAGCGTTCCCTGTCAGCACCCTTGCCGCCGAATCCAAAGGCACCGTGGAAGTCGTCCACTGGTGGACGTCGGGTGGTGAAAAAGCCGCGGTCGATGTGCTCAAGGCCCAGGTCGAGAAAGACGGTTTTACCTGGAAGGACGGCGCTGTCGCCGGTGGTGGCGGTTCCACGGCCATGACCGTGCTCAAGAGCCGCGCCGTGGCTGGCAACCCGCCAGGCGTGGCCCAGATCAAGGGCCCGGACATCCAGGAATGGGCTTCCACCGGCCTGCTCGACAGCGACGTGCTCAAGGACGTGGCCAAGGAAGAGAAGTGGGACAGCCTGCTCGACAAGAAAGTCTCCGATACCGTGAAGTACGAAGGTGACTACGTGGCCGTGCCGGTGAACATCCACCGCGTCAACTGGCTGTGGATCAACCCGGAAGTCTTCAAGAAAGCCGGCATCACCAAGAACCCGACCACCCTCGAAGAATTCTACGCCGCCGGCGACAAGCTCAAGGCCGCGGGCTTCATCCCGCTCGCCCATGGCGGCCAGCCTTGGCAGGACAGCACCGTGTTTGAAGCCGTGGTGCTTTCGGTGATGGGCGCTGATGGCTACAAGAAAGCCCTGGTCGACCTGGACAACAAGGCCCTGACCGGTCCGGAAATGGTCAAGGCGCTGACTGAGCTGAAGAAAGTCGCGACCTACATGGACGCCGACGGCAAGGGCCAGGACTGGAACCTGGAAGCGGCCAAGGTCATCAACGGCAAGGCCGGCATGCAGATCATGGGTGACTGGGCCAAGAGTGAATGGACCGCCGCCAAGAAAGTCGCTGGCAAGGATTACGAGTGCGTAGCCTTCCCGGGCACCGACAAGGCCTTCACCTACAACATCGACTCCCTGGCGGTGTTCAAGCAGAAAGACAAGGGCACCGCGGCCGGCCAGCAGGACATCGCCAAGGTCGTGCTGGGCGAGAACTTCCAGAAAGTCTTCAGCATCAACAAGGGCTCGATCCCGGTGCGCAACGACATGCTGGGCGACATGGCCAAGTACGGTTTCGATTCCTGCGCCCAGACCGCGGCCAAGGACTTCCTGGCGGATGCCAAGTCCGGTGGGCTGCAGCCGAGCATGGCGCACAACATGGCGACCACGCTGGCGGTGCAGGGCGCGTTCTTTGACGTGGTGACCAACTACATCAACGACCCGAAAGCCGACCCGACCGATGCCGCCAAGAAGCTGGGTGCTGCGGTTCAGTCTGCCAAGTAACGGTTAATACCGCTGTCCCTGTGGGAGCGGGCTTGCTCGCGAAAGCGCAGTGTCAGGCAACCGTGTGTGAAATGACACGACGCCTTCGCGAGCAAGCCCGCTCCCACAAGGGATGTCACTGTAGTTTTCAATACTGGATTTCCCCATGAGTTCTGTTGCTGTGTTCAGCAAGGCCTCGCCGTTCGATGCGCTGCAACGCTGGCTGCCCAAACTGGTGCTGGCGCCGAGCATGTTCATCGTCCTGGTGGGCTTCTATGGCTATATCGTGTGGACGTTCGTTCTGTCGTTCACCACCTCGACCTTCCTGCCGACCTACAAATGGGCCGGCCTGGCGCAATACGCGCGGTTGATGGACAACGACCGCTGGTGGGTGGCGAGCAAGAACCTGGCGCTCTTCGGCGGCCTGTTCATTGGCATCACCCTGGTGATTGGCGTGCTGCTGGCGGTGTTCCTCGACCAGCGCATCCGTCGCGAAGGTTTCATCCGCACCATTTACCTGTACCCGATGGCCCTGTCGATGATCGTCACCGGCACGGCCTGGAAATGGTTGCTCAACCCGGGCATGGGCCTGGACAAATTGCTGCGTGACTGGGGCTGGGAAGGCTTCCGTCTCGACTGGCTGATCGACCCGGACCGCGTTGTGTACTGCCTGGTGATCGCTGCTGTCTGGCAGGCTTCGGGTTTCATCATGGCGATGTTCCTGGCCGGGCTGCGAGGTGTCGACCAGTCGATCATCCGCGCCGCGCAGATCGACGGCGCGAGCATGCCGCGCATCTACTGGAAAGTGGTGCTGCCAAGCCTGCGGCCGGTGTTCTTCAGTGCCGTGATGATCCTGGCGCATATCGCGATCAAGAGCTTCGACCTGGTGGCGGCAATGACCGCCGGCGGCCCCGGCTATTCCTCCGACCTGCCGGCCATGTTCATGTATTCCTTCACGTTCAGCCGCGGCCAGATGGGCATGGGCTCGGCCAGCGCAATCCTGATGCTCGGTGCGATTCTCGCAATCATCGTGCCTTACCTGTACTCCGAGCTGAGGACCAAGCGCCATGACTAGTCTCGCTGCCAAACCCGCCATCAGCCTGAGTCGCATCGCGATCTACGCGGTGCTGATCCTCGCCGTATTGCTCTACCTGGTGCCGTTGGTGGTCATGCTGTTGACCAGCTTCAAGACCCCGGAAGACATCAGCACCGGCAACCTGCTGAGCTGGCCGACCGTGGTCAGCGGCATCGGCTGGATCAAGGCCTGGGCGACGGTCAACGGCTACTTCTGGAACTCGATCAAGATCACCATTCCGGCCGTCCTGATCTCCACCGCCATCGGTGCATTGAACGGCTACGTGCTGTCGATGTGGCGCTTTCGCGGTTCGCAGTTGTTCTTCGGCCTGTTGCTGTTCGGCTGCTTCCTGCCGTTCCAGACCGTCCTGCTGCCGGCTTCGTTCACCCTCGGCAAGATGGGCCTGGCCAGCACCACCACCGGCCTGGTGTTCGTGCACGTGGTCTACGGCCTGGCCTTCACCACGCTGTTCTTTCGCAACTACTACGTCAGCATTCCCGATGCGCTGGTGAAGGCTGCGCGCCTGGACGGCGCGGGGTTCTTCACGATCTTCCGGCGGATCATCCTGCCGATGTCCACCCCGATCATCATGGTCTGCCTGATCTGGCAGTTCACCCAGATCTGGAACGACTTCCTGTTCGGCGTGGTGTTCTCCAGCGGCGATTCCCAGCCGATCACGGTGGCGCTGAACAACCTGGTCAATACCAGCACCGGGGCCAAGGAATACAACGTTGATATGGCGGCGGCGATGATCGCCGGGCTGCCGACCCTGCTGGTCTATGTAGTGGCAGGCAAGTATTTCGTGCGCGGCCTGACGGCCGGCGCAGTCAAGGGGTAATCATGGCAACGCTTGAACTTCGCAATGTAAACAAGACCTACGGTGCCGGCCTGCCGGACACCCTGAAGAACATCGAGTTGTCGATCAAGGACGGTGAGTTCCTGATCCTCGTCGGCCCTTCGGGTTGCGGCAAGTCGACGCTGATGAACTGCATCGCCGGCCTCGAAACCATCACCGGCGGCGCGATCATGATCGGCGACCAGGATGTCAGCGGCATGAGCCCCAAGGACCGTGACATCGCCATGGTGTTCCAGTCCTACGCGCTGTACCCGACCATGAGCGTGCGCGAGAACATCGAGTTCGGCCTCAAGATCCGCAAGATGCCCCAGGCGGCCATCGACGAGGAAGTCACCCGCGTGGCCAAGCTGTTGCAGATCGAGCACCTGCTCAATCGCAAGCCCGGCCAGCTCTCCGGTGGTCAGCAACAGCGCGTGGCCATGGGCCGGGCACTGGCGCGGCGGCCGAAGATCTACCTGTTTGACGAACCGCTGTCCAACCTCGACGCCAAGCTGCGGGTCGAGATGCGGACCGAAATGAAGCTGATGCACCAGCGCCTGAAAACCACCACCGTCTACGTCACCCACGACCAGATCGAGGCCATGACCCTGGGCGACAAAGTGGCGGTGATGAAGGACGGGATCATCCAGCAGTTCGGCACGCCGAAGGATATCTACAACAACCCGGCCAACCTGTTCGTGGCGAGCTTCATTGGTTCGCCGCCGATGAACTTCATCCCATTGCGCCTGCAACGCAAGGACGGTCGCCTGCTGGCGCTGCTCGACAGCGGCCAGGCCCGTTGCGAGCTGCCGCTGGGCATGCAGGACGCCGGCCTTGAAGACCGTGAAGTGATTCTCGGCTTGCGTCCGGAACAGATCGTGCTGGCCGGCAGCGAGCCCAACGGCTTGCCGACCATCCGGGCGGAGGTTCAGGTGACCGAGCCGACGGGGCCGGACACCCTGGTATTTGTCAGTCTAAATGACACCAAGGTTTGCTGCCGCCTGGCGCCGGACCTTGCTCCGCAAGCAGGGGAAAATCTGACGCTTCAATTTGATCCTCAAAAAGTATTACTATTTGATGCGCAGACAGGTGAGCGCCTGGGTGTGGCGGGTCAGCCACAAGGCGAAGCTCGGGCGGCGAACGTGGCTCAGTTCAAGGGCCGCTGAGAAAGCAGTGTGGGAGCGGGCTTGCTCGCGAATGCAGTGTGCCATTTGGCATTTCTGGCGACTGATACAGCGCATTCGCGAGCAAGCCCGTTCCCACAGCAGAGCATGCGGTGGGTGGGGGACCATTCGCCGCAATCGTTGTAAACCGCGTTAGATAAAAACAGTTAATAACAATAAAGACGAGGATGTAGGGATGAAGAAGAAAAACAACACCCAGCTTATCTGCCAGTTGTCAGCCGTTGCGGCGATGATGCTGGCCGGTAGCGCACATGCGGCCGACGCGTTCAGCGCCGATTCGCAGTGGATGACGGGTGACTGGGGTGGTGAACGGACCAAGCTGATCGAGCAGGGTATCGACATCAAGGCTGACTACGTCGGTGAAGTGGGTGGCAACCTGCACGGTGGCTACAACAACGACAAGACAGCGCGCTACTCCGACCAGTTCGGTCTGGGCGTGGCGTTGGACCTGCAAAAGCTGTGGGGCTGGGATAACACCCAGGCCAAGATCCAGCTGACCAATCGTAACGGGCAAAACATCTCCAATGACCGTGTCGGCGATCCGCGTGCCGGCACCTTGAGCTCTTCGCAGGAAGTCTACGGCCGTGGCCACATGGTCCGTCTGACCCAACTGTGGATCAAGCACCAGTTCCTCGACGGCAAGCTGGACGTGAAGGCCGGTTACTTCGGCGAAGGCGAAGACTTCAACACCTTCCCTTGCGAATTCCAGAACCTGGCTTTCTGCGGTTCCCAGGTGGGTAACTGGGCGACCAACATCTGGTACAACTGGCCCGTCAGCCAGGCGGCGATCCGCGTGAAGTACAACCTCACGCCTGAGTTCTATGCGCAGATCGGTGCCTACAACCAGAACCCTTCGCAACTGGAGCACGGCAACGGCTTCAAGCTCAGCGGCAGTGGCACCAAGGGCACCGTCATCCCGGTCGAGCTGGTCTGGTCGCCGAAGGTCAACAACCTGCCAGGCGAATACCGGGTCGGTTACTACAAAAGCACGGCCGATGCCAATGACGTCCGTGAGGATGACAACGGTAACGACGCCGCGACCACCGGCAATGCCTATCGCAGCCATGACAGCAAGCACGGCTACTGGTTCGTGGCGCAGCAACAGCTCACCACTCACAACGGTGACGCGTCCCGCGGCCTGAACATCGCCGCCAACGCGACCTTCCACGACAAGGACACCAACGTCGTCGACAACTACCAGTCGTTGATGTTCGTGTACAAGGGGCCGTTCGATGCACGTCCCAAAGATGACATCGGGATCGGCTTCTCGCGTATCCATGTCAACGATGACGTGAAGAAAAACGCCGAGCTGACCAACGCTGCCAATGGCGTCAACGACTACAACGACCCGTTGTTCGCACCGCTGCGCAGCACCGAGTACAACTACGAGCTCAACTACGGTGTTCACGTCACCAACTGGCTGACCGTACGTCCCAACCTGCAGTACATCACCCACCCAGGTGGCGTGGATGAAGTCGACAACGCCCTGGTGGCCGGCCTGAAAATTCAGTCGGTGTTCTAACGTTGTTGCGATAAGCTCCTCTCTATGTGCGCATATTTGCGGACAGCCAAGGCTGTCCGCTTTTTTTTGGGGAGCACTCAATCGTTTGGTTGGACACCGAGCGTTGTGGCGAGGGAGCTAGCTCCCTCGCCACAAAAGAGCGCGTCGCGAACAGATGAGCAATTCAATGATTTCCAGGACCGCGGCCCATGCATGAGCATCCGCTACAACGCTTTTTCAGATCCTTGCGCGAGCGCCCGGTGTTTGCCTGGGAGCGCTATCGGCAGCGCGATGTGCTGGTGATCGACCATCCGCTGTGCCAGGCGGTGTTCAGCCGCCAGGGCGCGCAGTTGCTGCATTTCCAACCCCGTGGCCAGAAACCCTGGTTGTGGTGTGCGGCCAAGTGGCCGCAAGTCGGTGCGATACGCGGCGGGGTGCCGGTGTGTTGGCCGTGGTATGGCCGCCATCCCAGTGAAAACGCCTGGCCGTCCCATGGCTGGGCGCGACTGATCGACTGGAAACTGCTCGACAGCCGCAGCGATGACGACGGCGTGCACCTGCACTGGCAGTTGCAACTGTGCGACTGGCAGGTGGACCTGCATGCCGACCTGGGTGAACGCATGGAGCTGCGCTTGAGCACCGAGCACCAGGACAGCCTGCCGTGCCAGTTGAGTCAGGCTTTGCATGCCTACTGGCGTATTGGCGATGTTGGTGAGATAGCGCTGTCTGGGCTGGAAGGTGCTCAAGGTTACGACCAGTTGAGTCGCGAGGTTTGCCAGCAGGAAGGTGAGTTGCGAGTCGACGGCGGTTGCCAGCGGGTGTTCCAGCATGAGGGCGAATTGCAGCTCAAGGATCGCGCCTGGCAGCGCGAACTGTGCATCGACACGGGCGACAGCGCCGACACCGTGGTGTGGCACCCGGGTGCCCGGCCATTGCTGGGGGTGAGCTGGGATGAGATCAGCGAGTTTGTCTGCGTCGAGGCCGCCAGTGGCGGCACCGACAGCCTGTGCCTGGCGCCGGGGGAGCGGGCTCACCTGAGTTTGCAGGCGCGGGTGGGGGCTTGATTCTGGAGGGGGGGTGAGGCTGCCGGCCCCATCGCGAGCAAGCTCGCTCCCACAGGGGGGGAACGCCAAAGATCCAGTGTGGGAGCGAGCTTGCTCGCGATGACGGCTTGTCAGGCCATAAAGCACTCACGCCGAATCAGTTGAACTCATCCCCCACCGGATACCGGCTGGCGTTCAGGCTTTCCTTGATCTTGCGCAGGTGCGGCTGGAAATCCACGCCTCGGCGCAAGGTCATGCCGGTGGCGAGCACGTCCAGCACGGTGAGTTGGATGATCCGCGACGTCATCGGCATGTAGATGTCGGTGTCTTCGGGCAGCGGAATGTTCAGGCTCAAGGTGCTGGCCTTCGCCAGGGGCGAATTTTCAGCGGTCAGGCCGAGCACGGACGCTCCGTTTTCCCGGGCGATGCGTGCCACTTCCACCAGCTCGCGGGTGCGCCCGGTGTAGGAAATGATCACGAACAGTTCGCCGGTATGGGCCACCGACGCGATCATGCGCTGCATCAATACGTCGGCGTGGGCGGTCACCGCCAGGTTGAATCGGAAGAACTTGTGCTGGGCATCCAGGGCCACCGGAGCCGAGGCGCCGAGGCCGAAGAAGTGGATCTGTCGGGCCTGGATCAGCAGGTCCACGGCACGACTGATCAAATTTGGATCAAGGGCCTGGCAGGCGCTGTCCAATGAAGCAATGGCACTGCCGAAGATCTTGCGGGTGTAGGCTTCCGGGTTGTCGTCGGCTTCCACGGCGCGGCTGACATAGGCTGCGCCGCTCGCCAGGCTCTGGGCCAGTTGCAGCTTGAGTTCCGGGTAGCCGCTGACGCCGAACGAGCGGCAGAAGCGGTTGACGGTCGGTTCGCTGACCGAAGCGGCCTGGGCGAGGGCAGCGATGCTGAAGCGGGTCGCCTGCTGTGGGTTGAGCAGGATGATCTCGGCCACCTTGCGTTCTGCCTTGTTGAGTTCTTCAAGGCGAGTCTGGATCTGTTCCAGTAAATTTCGCACGCGGTCCATACAAGATTCCTAGAAAGACGGGTCTTTGGTACGACCCTTTGCGGTGGCCTATCCTACTGTTGGCTCCGACGGACCACCACTCGGAAACGGTATTTTCGGAAAATGTTGTGGTTATTACTACATTTTTCCTTGAGTGATGCCTTGAAAAAAGGTATTTGTAGCTTAACTTGATAAAAGAACAAACATCATGCATTCGATTACGGTTGAACCGTGCACCTTTGCCTTGTTCGGCGCGTTGGGCGACCTGGCCCTGCGCAAGCTTTTTCCTGCCCTTTATCAACTCGATGGCGCGCAATTGCTGCACGAGGATACGCGAATCATCGCGCTGGCCCGTGAACCCGGCAGCGAGCAGCAGCACCTGGCTTTCATTGCCACCGAACTGCGCCGCTACGTGGGCGACAAGGACCTGGACGAAGCCGTGGTCGAGCGCTTCCTGGCGCGACTGACGTACCTGCATGTGGACTTTCTCAAGGCTGACGATTACGTCGCCCTGGCCGAGCAGGCCGGTTCGGCCCAGCAGGTCATCGCCTATTTCGCCACCCCGGCGGCGGTGTACGGCGCGATCTGCGAGAACCTGGCCAAGGTTGGCCTGAGCGAAAACACCCGCGTCGTGCTGGAAAAACCCATCGGCTCGGACCTGGAGTCGTCGCGCAAGGTCAACGACGCGGTGGCGCAGTTCTTCCCCGAAAACCGCACCTACCGCATCGACCACTACCTGGGCAAGGAAACGGTCCAGAACCTGATTGCGTTGCGGTTCGCCAACAGCCTGTTCGAAACCCAGTGGAACCAGAACTACATCTCCCACGTGGAAATCACCGTGGCCGAGAAGGTCGGTATCGAAGGCCGCTGGGGCTATTTCGACAAGGCCGGCCAACTGCGGGACATGATCCAGAACCACTTGCTCCAACTGTTGTGCCTGATTGCCATGGACCCGCCGGCCGACCTGTCGGCCGACAGCATCCGTGACGAGAAGGTCAAGGTGCTCAAGGCCCTGGCGCCGATCAGCCCGGAAGGCCTGACCACCCAGGTGGTGCGCGGCCAGTACATCGCCGGCCACAGCGAAGGCAAGGCTGTGCCGGGTTACCTGGAAGAGCCCAATTCCAACACCCAGAGCGACACCGAAACCTTCGTCGCCCTGCGTGCCGACATCCGCAACTGGCGCTGGGCCGGCGTGCCGTTCTACTTGCGTACCGGCAAGCGCATGCCGCAGAAGCTGTCGCAGATCGTCATCCACTTCAAGGAACCGTCCCACTACATTTTCGCCCCTGAGCAGCGCTTGCAGATCAGCAACAAACTGATCATCCGCCTGCAACCGGACGAAGGGATCTCCTTGCGGGTGATGACCAAGGAGCAGGGCCTGGACAAGGGCATGCAATTGCGCAGCGGTCCGTTGCAACTCAACTTCTCCGACACCTGGCGCAGCGCACGGATTCCCGATGCCTACGAGCGGTTGTTGCTGGAAGTCATGAATGGCAATCAGAACCTGTTTGTCCGTAAAGATGAAATCGAAGCCGCGTGGACGTGGTGTGACCAGTTGATCGCCGGGTGGAAGAAGTCTGGCGATGCGCCCAAGCCGTACGCGGCCGGGTCCTGGGGGCCGATGAGCTCCATTGCACTGATCACGCGGGATGGGAGGTCATGGTATGGCGATATCTGAAGTGAAACTGCCCCAGGGCGTCAGCGCCCTCGAATTCAAGAGCCCGGTGTTGTTGGCCGAAGGCTTGGCCCTGAAGGTGGCCGAGCAACTGCGCGAGGCGATCGACGCGCGTGGCACGGCCGTGCTGGTGGTGTCGGGCGGTCGTAGCCCGGTGGCGTTTTTCCAGAGCCTGGCCAAGCAGGCCCTGGACTGGTCGAAGGTGTTGGTGAGCCTGGCGGACGAGCGCTGGGTGCCGGTTGAACATGCCGACAGCAATGCCGGCCTGCTCAAGCGCTACCTGCTGCAAGGCGCTGCGGCCAAGGCCCAGTTCCTGAGCCTCTACAGCCCAAGCGCCAACCTGGAGGCGGCCGCCGAACAGGCCGATCGCCTGCTGGGCGAATTGCCGTCCATCGACGTGTTGGTTTTGGGCATGGGAGACGACGGGCACACCGCGTCGTTGTTCCCCGACAGCCCGAACCTGGCTCAAGCCCTCGATGCCCAGGGCACGCGCCGCTGCTGGCCGATGCTGGCGCCGACGGTGCCGCATCAGCGCCTGACCATGAGCCGTGCCTTGCTGGCCTCTGCGAAGCACAAAGTGCTGTCGATTTCCGGTCAGTCGAAATTGACCACCCTGAGCGCCGCGGTGGCCGGTGACAACGTCGCCGAAATGCCGATCCGTGCGTTTTTGCAACCTACGTTAGAGATTTACTGGTGCCCATGAACCAAGGATCAGCCGCTATGACAAACCCATCCCCGACCGTTTCCATGGCGGACAAAGTTGCCCTGATCGACAGCCTCTGCGCCAAGGCGCGGATCCTGCCGGTGATCACCATCGCCCGCGAACAGGACATCCTGCCGCTGGCCGACGCCTTGGCTGCCGGTGGCCTGACGGCGTTGGAAGTGACCTTGCGTTCCCAGTTCGGCCTCAAGGCCATCCAGGTCCTGCGCGAGCAGCGTCCAGAGTTGGTGACCGGTGCCGGTACGGTGCTCGATCGCCATATGCTGGAGGCCGCCGAAGCGGCCGGTTCGCAGTTCATCGTGACCCCAGGCATTACTCGTGACCTGCTTGAAGCCAGCGTGTACAGCTCGATCCCGTTGTTGCCGGGCATCAGCAACGCCTCGGGCATCATGGAAGGCTATGGCCTGGGCTACCGCCGCTTCAAGTTGTTCCCGGCGGAAGTCAGTGGCGGCGTCGCGGCCATCAAGGCCCTGGGCGGCCCCTTCGGCGAAGTGAAATTCTGCCCGACCGGCGGCGTCGGTCCGGCCAATATCAAGAGTTACATGGCATTGAAGAACGTGATGTGCGTGGGCGGCAGTTGGATGCTCGATCCGGAGTGGATCAAGAACGGCGACTGGGCCCGCATTCAGGAATGCACCGCCGAGGCCTTGGCGCTGCTGGACTGATTCGACCGAACCTCGTTGGGTGCTCTACGGTTTTACGGTGCGCTTGGTCGGCGCACCGTTTTTTTTTGCCTGAAGTTCGCCACATCGTGCCAGCTGAACACCGACCACAATTATGTTCGGCTCAATTCGATCAGCGCTTGGGTCAACCGTTCGATATCACTCGCCAAGGTAATCAGCCCTGGGGTAATGCGGATGCAAGGCCCGGCGCTGGTTTGGCGCACCACGGTGAAGATCCCGTACTCGTCGAGCAATCGATCGGCCATCGCCTGCTGGTCGGTGTGGGCGGTGAAGCGCATGGCGGTGATGCCGCAATACAGGCGCCGATCGTCCGGTGTCATGACTTCGATGCCTGGCAGGTCGCGCACCGCCGTCACCCACAGGTCGCGCAAGTGGCACAGGCGCGCGCCCTTGGCCGAGGCGCCGCCCAGGGCGCGGTGCTCCTCGAACACCAGGGGCAGGGTGAGCAACGCCGGGATGTTGGGCGTGCTGTGGGGCGTGCGCGAGCGGATGTCACTGGCCGGATAGCTCCCTTCGTCCATGTCCGGGTCGATGTCGGCCAGCCGATGGGGGGCGATGTACAGGAACCCCAGGGCCAGCGGACCGCCGATCCACTTCTGCAAATTGAACCCGGCAAACTCGATTCCGAGCTTCTGCAGGTCGAAGTTGATCTGGCCCAGGGCGTGGGCGCCGTCGAGGATGATGTCGACCCCGAACTCCCGGGCGGTCTCGGCAATTGCCTGGACCGGCATCACCAGCCCGGTGAGGTGGTTGACATAGGTCAGCGCCATCAATTTGAGGCGAGGGTGCTGGGTGAACGCTTGGCGGTAAGTGCCCACCAGGCTCTCGTAGCTGGCGGGGTGCGGGTGGACGATTTCAATCAGTTCCACGCCGCGCTGGCGCGCCAGCCAGCGCATCGCGCTTTTGACCGAGGCATATTCCACGTCACTGATCAGCACCTGGTCGCCCGGTTTCAGGCCGTTGTAATTGCGAATCAACGTCTGCAGGGCGTCCACTGCGCTGGTGGCCAATGCCACGGCCTGGGGCGCAGCGTGGATCAACTGCGCGATCTGGCGGCGAATGGCTTCGCTGTGTTCAAGGTCGAAATGCTGGCGTACATACACCGAGTTTGTGCGGTTGATGAATTCGATGTTGCGTTGGTATTCCTCGACAACGGTGCGGGACATGCGCCCGAAGTAACCGTTTTCCAGGTTGAGCGGTGCACCAGGATCGACATCGTAGCGACCGACAAAGGTCTGCCAGAAAGCTTCATCGTGGGCGCGCAGCGTATTCTCGGGCATGGGAGACTCGGTCAATGGCGGGGCTTGGGTTTGCCGTGTTTGGCGCGCAACGGGTCGAGCAGGTCGGACAAACCGTTGTGGTCGATTTCCTGCATCAACGCCAGCAGGCCGCCCAGTTCGCCGTGGGGAAAACCTTCGCGGGCGAACCAATTCAGGTAAGGGCCGGGCAGGTCGGCCAGGATGCGACCCTTGTATTTGCCGAAGGGCATCTGGCGGGTGACCAGCAGTTCGAGCATTTGCGGGTTCATGGCATTCGTCTTCCTTCAACCAGCCTGGAAAATACAGGCATTCTGCATGCAGGCCAATTGACAGATCATGCAAATAACGCGGATACAGATTTCCGGTTAAATATTAACTGATTGATTTTATTGAATATTTATCTTGTTTTTGGCCTGGCACGGCCGATGCAATAGTCCTTGCAGGTTTTATTCACCAGCAAAGGAACTGAAAAATGACTGACATCAACAAAGAATCCATCTCCGTCCTGAACGACCTGATCGAGACCAGCAAAGATGGCCAGGAAGGGTTCAAGACCTGCGCAGAAGACATCAAGCACCCCGAACTCAAGGCGCTGTTCGTGAAGCGTTCGACTGACTGCGCGACGGCTGCTGCCGAACTGCAAGCGGCTGTACGTTCCCTGGGCGGCGATCCGGAAACCTCCACCAGCGTAGCCGGTGACCTGCACCGCCGTTGGGTCGACGTGAAGTCGATGTTCACTGGCAAGGACGAAGAGGCAGTGCTCAACGAAGCCGAGCGCGGCGAAGACCATGCCTTGAAGGCTTATCGCGAAGCCATCGAGAAAATCAACAAGCACAACCTGGTGGGCATTCGTGATCTGGTCGAGCGCCAGTACCACGGTGTGCAACGCAACCATGATCAGGTCAAGGCGCTGCGTAACCAGGCGCGTGCTGCCAGCTAACGCGCACGCCTGACCCAAAAAAACGCCAGCTTGCCTGGCGTTTTTTTGTGGGCGTCGTTTGGCGACAAGGGATCTCTTGCGCAGCGTCGCCGGTCAGAGAAAGTGTGTTGTGAAAATCAACGGTAATCGCCTATGGACTGAAGTAGTTAGCCAGCTAATAATTGCGCCTGCCGATTACCTGCATTCCATCTATCGTTACAACGTTCCCCCAGAAGAGTCTTTTGCGTGCCCATTACCTTCCAGGCCCTGTTCGCTCCCGACCGCCTCGCGTTGCAGTTCGCCATCAAGACCGTGCTCGGCGCCGGACTGGCCCTGTGGCTGGCGTTGCGCTTCGGGCTGGAGCAGCCGTCGTGGGCATTGATGACGGCGATCATCGTCGCGCAGCCGTTGTCCGGCATGGTCGTCCAGAAAGGCCTGGCACGCCTGCTCGGCACGCTGGTGGGCACGGTCATGTCCGTGGTGTTCATGGCCCTGTTCGCCCAGACACCGTGGTTGTTCCTGCTGGCCCTGGCGGTGTGGCTGGGCTTGTGCACGGCCTGTTCGACGTTGCTGCGCAGTGCCTGGTCTTACTCATTCGTGCTCGCCGGGTACACCGTGGCGATCATCGCCTTGCCGGCCATTTCCCATCCTTTGACCGTGTTCGACCAGGCGGTGGCGCGCTGCACCGAGATCAGCCTGGGGATCATCTGCGCCACGGCCGCCAGTGCCTTGCTCTGGCCGCTGCGGGTCGAGCGGCAACTGGCCGGGCAGGCTCGCGCCGCCTGGCAGAGCGGCATGCAGGCGGCCCGTGCCACCCTGGCGGGCGATGCCCAGGCGCGCAAGGGCTTGCTGGAAATCCTCGGCAAGATTGTCGCGGTCGACGCCCAGCGTGAACACGCCTGGTTCGAGGGCCGCCTGGGGCGGCAGCGGGCCCGGGCCATCAGCGGCTTGAGCCAGAAACTGTTGATGCTGCTGCGCATTTCCCGCTCGGTGCGTCGGCAGTGGAGGCAACTCGATCCCGTCGAAGCCCAGGCGCTCCAGCCGTGGATGGACGACGTGCAGCAAGCCCTCGACGGCGACAGCGCCACGTTGCAAGCGCTGCGCCCCCGGGTGTGGGATGCGTCCCACGATCCGCAGATCAGTTCGGCACAGAGTTACTGCCTGGCCAGGATCGCGTTGTTGCTCGACACCGCCCTGGCCGCCTGCGCGGCCCTGACGGCTGTGCAGGAGGGCAAGGCGGCGGTGGATCCGCCGCGCACCCTGGCGCCTCATCGCGACCTGTCCCTGGCGATGGTGTTTGGCGCGCGCAGTGCCCTGGCGTTCCTCGCCGTGGCCAGTTTCTGGCTGGCCACGGCCTGGCCTGCGGCCTCGGGCGCCCTGGTGCTCACGTGTGTGGTGTGCAGCCTGTTCGCCAGCCGCGAAAACGGTGCGCAGATTGGCATGAGCTTCCTGCGCGGTATTTGCCTGGCCGTGCCCACGGCGTTCGTGATCGGCGAGATCGTACTGCCGCAGTGGAGCAGTTTCGCCCTGCTCAGCCTGGCCATGGGCGTGCCTTTGTTTTTCGGCGCACTGGGCATGGCCAAGCCGCCGATCTTCGCCACCGCTACCTCGTTCTGCCTGCATTTCGTGGTGTTGGTCTCGCCGCTCAACACCATGAAGTACGACGTCGCGGCGTTCTTCAACAACGCCCAGGCGATGATGATCGGCGTGGGCGCGGCGGTGCTGGCGTTCAACCTGCTGATGCTGCGTGACCCGGCCTGGCACAGCCGGCGCTTGCTGGCGGCGACGCTCGATGATCTGGTGCGTCTGACCCATCGC
This sequence comes from Pseudomonas sp. Cab53, assembly GCF_018325965.1. Classification (NCBI taxonomy): domain Bacteria; kingdom Pseudomonadati; phylum Pseudomonadota; class Gammaproteobacteria; order Pseudomonadales; family Pseudomonadaceae; genus Pseudomonas; species Pseudomonas sp. Cab53. The sequence continues at coordinate 1,410,162 of NZ_AP021902.1, forward strand.
AGCCTGCGTGGCGCCGAGAGCTGGTTCGGCGGGCGCATGGCTGACCGACTGTTGCAACTGGCGCGGCATTACCCGGAGTTGCCGGTGCAGGCCCGCAGCCGTTGGGACGACGGCTTGCTGGGCCTGGACATTGGCGATGAGCTGTTGCACCTGCGCCTGAGCCTGGCCGTCGCCCAGGTGTCCGAGCAGCAGGCGCAGCAACGTTACTTCGCTGCCTTGGAGCACACGCTCGAACGCGGGCCGGCCGGCGATCGGGCCGACGCCCTGGCGACGGCGAGCGCCGAATTTCTTGAGGTGTTGGCGGCCCAACCCGCCAGTGATGCGCTGAAACTGGCCCAGGGCGCGGTGGTGCAATTGCAGAACAGCTGGCGCGCCTGGTGCCGCCAGCATGAACCTGAACGACGGGAGCACAGCCATGGGCTTGCGTGAGTGGACGATTGGCGGGGTGTTGCTCAGTCCGTTCCTGATTTACCTGGTGTTGGCGCTGCTGGTGACCGGCGCGCTGCGCCTGTTGCTCGGCCTGCTGCCGGTCGGGCGCTGGATCTGGCATGAAGCCTTGTTCGACTGCGCCCTCTATGTCTGTGTCCTGACTGTCATTACCGTGGTCCTCGGGCCGCTATAGGAGTTGAACATGCGTACCTCCGTACGTGTCGCCGTCACGCTGTGCGTGGTTGCCGTGGCGATCTTCGCCGGGTTCCACCTGTGGCAGTACTACATGCTCACCCCCTGGACCCGCGATGCGCGGATCCGTGCCGACGTGGTGGTGATTGCGCCCGACGTGTCGGGTTGGGTGCGCGAGCTCAAGGCGGTGGATAACCAGCAGGTCAAGGCCGGCGATCTCTTGCTGAGCATCGACCGCGAGCGTTTCGAGGCGGCGGTGGAAAAAGCCCATGCGGTGGTCCAGACCCGCCAGCAGCAACTGAGCCTGCGCGAACACGAAGCCAGCCGCCGCGCCGCCCTGGGGCCACAGGCCATCAGCGCCGAGCTGCGGGAAAACGCCCAGATCAACGCCGGCATCGCCCGCGGCGAATTGCGCGAAGCCCAGGCCGAAGCCAAGGTTGCCGAGCTCAACCTGGCCCGCAGCCAGGTCCTGGCCCCCCGCAGCGGCCACATCACCAACCTGCGCCTGGCCGAGGGCAACTACGTGAACGCCGGGCAGCCGGTCATGGCGTTGATCGATGACTCGACCTTCTATGTGCAGGCTTACTTTGAAGAAACCAAACTGCCGAGGATTCGCGTCGGTGATCTGGTCAAGGTCTGGCTGATGAGCACCGACCATGCATTGCAAGGCCACGTCGAGAGCATCAGCCGGGGCATCACCGACCGCAACACCAACCCCGATGCGCAACTGCTAGCGGAGGTCGAGCCGACGTTCAACTGGGTGCGCCTGGCCCAGCGGATCCCGGTGCGGATCAAGTTGGACAAGGTACCGGAAGGGGTGAACCTGAGTGCAGGGATGACGGCGAGCGTGCAAGTGCGCGAAGACCTGCCATAGTCCGTCGCGCCACGAACCTTGTGGCGAGGGGAGCTTGCTACCTCGCCACAGGAGATGCGGTGCTTCATTCAATCCGCTGGGGCTGATCGCTTCAGCGAATCAACCGACAGTAATCGCCGGCAGCGTCGGCAAGGTCACGGTCTGTTGCTTGCGCGGGGCGAGGATTTCGGCTTCGCCGTCCACCACCAGCTCATCACGCTGATTGAACACGCGGGTCGCGATGCGCACGCGGAATTTCGGCAGTTTCTCGAGGATCTCCAGGCGCACGGTCAGGGTGTCGCCGATCTTCACCGGTTTCTGGAAGCTCATCTGCTGGCCGATGTAGATGGTGCCCGGCCCAGGCAGCTCGCAGGCCACCGCCGCGCTGATCAGCGCACCGCTGAACATGCCGTGGGCGATGCGTTCCTTGAACATGCTGGCCGCGGCGAATTCGGCGTCCAGGTGCACCGGGTTGTGGTCGCCCGACATCGCGGCGAACAGCTGGATATCGCGTTCTTCCACGGTCTTGCTGTAGCTGGCGGTCTGGCCGACTTCGAGGGCTTCGTAAGGGATGTTGGTAACCTGGGTCATGTGTCTTGAATCCTGTGACGGGTAAAGGAAAACGCTGGAGACCTACTCGCTGCGTGGCGGCCGTTTGTGGCTGAGGGCCTGGGCAATCCAGGCCAGTACGTCGGCGGTCACTTCATCGCGGTTGGTTTCATTGAACAGTTCGTGCCGGGCCTGCGGGTAGATCGTCAGTTGCAGGTGCTGGCTGCCTGCGGCGCGCAAAGCGTCGGCCAGATCCTTCAGACGCTTGCCTTGGCTCACCGGATCACATTCACCACCGATCACCAGCAGCGGCAGGCCCGGATCGATCTGGGCGAGATTGGACGCTTTGCTGATTTGCTGCAACCCGCCGAGCAGATCGACCCACAGCTGGTTGGTGCAGCGAAAGCCGCACAGGGGGTCGTGCACGTACTTGTCGACTTCCGCCGGGTCCCGGCTGAGCCAGTCGAAAGCGGTGCGCGTGGGCTTGAAAGGCTTGTTGAAACTGCCGAACGACAGCCACTCGATCAACGCACTGCGCCCGGTGGCACCCTGGCGCCGACGCTCGAAACGCGCGATCAGGCGCGCGGCGCGGTAGAGCGCCACGGGCTGAAAGTTGGAACCGCTGAGGATCGCTCCATGCAGGCTGGCGCTGTGGTGCAGCAGGTAGCCCTGGGCGATGTAGCTGCCCATGCTATGGCCGAGCAGCACGATTGGTGTGTCTGGATGTTGCTGGCCGATGTGATGGTTGAGGCTCGCCAGGTCGCCCACGACCTTGGCCCAGCCGTCCTGATCCGCGTAATGCCCGAGGGTCGCTCCGTCGGCGGTGCGTCCGTGGCCGCGCAGGTCCGGGGCGTAGACGCCATAGCCCTCATCGCACAGCGCCTGGGCCAGGCGCGCATAGCGGCCGCTGTGCTCGGCCATGCCGTGGGCCAGCAGGATGACCGCCACCGGCGCGGCGTCGGGCAGCCACTGGTTGACGAACAGACGGCTGTGGTCGGTTGCGGTCAGCCAGAACGTTTGGTGGATCATGGCGGTTCCTTGGCACGATGTTGCTCAATGGTATAGCCCATCCGTTGCGTCTCGCCTGATCAGACGACGCTTTCGTGTCTATGTGGTCAGTTCTGTCAGTCACTTCGGCGCCAGAAGCTGAACTCACCACACAAACCACTAGGCAGGAAGATTCACACGATCTATGACGCAGGTTGCCATATTTGCCTGATTGACCATAGCTGCTAGTGTCCCAGAAGCTCCGCCTCTGCAAGCGATACAGATGCGGTCCCGGATACGCTCAGGTAAAGAGGACAAAAACAATGCAGCCTGATTTCTGGAATGACAAGCGCCCGGCCGGCGTGCCCCAGGACGTCGACCTCGACGCCTACAAGTCGGTCATCGAGGTGTTCGAGCGTTCCTGCAAGAAGTTCGCCGACCGCCCGGCGTTCAGCAACATGGGGGTGACCCTCACGTATGCCGAGCTCGAGCGCTACAGCGCGGCGTTTGCCGGCTACCTGCAAGCCCATACCGACCTGGCGCCGGGCGATCGCATCGCGGTGCAGATGCCCAATGTCCTGCATTATCCGATTGCCGTGTTCGGCGCTTTGCGGGCCGGTCTGATCGTGGTCAACACCAACCCGTTGTACACCCCGCGGGAAATGCGCCATCAGTTCAAAGACTCCGGTGCCCGCGCGCTGGTGTACATGAACCTGTTCGGGCAGAAAGTCCAGGAGGTGCTGCCCGATACCGACCTGCAGTACCTGATCGAAGCCAGGATGGGCGACCTGATGCCTGCCGCCAAGGGCTGGCTGGTCAACCTGATGGTGAACAAGGTCAAGAAAATGGTCCCGGACTATTCGCTGCCCCAGGCCATTTCGTTCAAGAGTGCGTTGCGCCTGGGACGCGGCCAGCCGATCAAGCCGCTGAAGGTCAGCCTCGATGATGTGGCCGTACTGCAATACACCGGCGGTACCACCGGGCTGGCGAAAGGCGCGATGCTGACCCACGGCAACCTGGTGGCGAACATGCAGCAGGCCCGGGCGTGCCTGGGGCAGTTCGGCGACGATGGCCATCCGCTGATGCGCGAAGGCCAGGAGGTGATGATCGCGCCGCTGCCGCTGTACCACATCTATGCCTTCACGGCCAATTGCATGTGCATGATGGTCACCGGCAATCACAACGTCCTGATCACCAATCCGCGGGACATCGGCGGCTTCATCAAGGAGCTGAAGCACTGGCGATTCTCGGCGCTGCTGGGGCTCAACACGCTGTTTGTGGCGTTGATGGACCACCCGGACTTCAAGACCCTGGATTTCTCCCACCTCAAGGTCACCAATTCCGGTGGCACCGCGCTGGTCAAGGCCACCGCAGAGCGTTGGGCGCAGCTCACCGGATGCCGCATCACCGAAGGCTACGGCCTGACCGAGACCTCGCCCGTGGCCTGCACCAACCCTTATGGCGACAAGTCGCGACTGGGCACGGTGGGCTTGCCGGTGCCCGGCACGCTGATGAAGGTGATCAGCGACGACGGCATCGAGCAGCCCTTGGGCGAACGTGGCGAGTTGTGCATCAAGGGCCCGCAGATCATGAAGGGCTATTGGAACAAGCCCGAAGCCACGGCCGAAGTGCTGGACAGCGAAGGCTGGTTCAAGTCCGGCGATATCGCGGTGATCGACCCGGACGGATTCGTGCGCATCGTCGACCGCAAGAAGGACATGATCATCGTCTCCGGTTTCAACGTGTACCCCAACGAGATCGAAGACGTGGTGATGGCCCATCCGAAGGTGGCCAACTGCGCGGTGATCGGCGTGCCGGACGAACGTTCGGGGGAGGCGGTGAAACTGTTCGTGGTGGCGCGCGAAGCGGGCGTCAGCCTGGAAGAGCTCAAGGCCTACTGCAAGGAGAACTTCACCGGCTACAAGATCCCCAAGCACATCGTGCTGCGTGAGTCGTTGCCGATGACGCCGGTGGGCAAGATCCTGCGTCGTGAGTTACGCGACATCGCCTGAGGCCCGAGAAGCCCAGTAGCCCTCTGTGGGAGCGAGCCTGCTCGCGATGGCGATATATCAGTGACAGAGATGCTGACTGATACACCGCCATCGCGAGCAAGCTCGCTCCCATCGTTTTTTGGGTATTCAGGGCGATTCAGATCAGGCTAGAATTTTTACTCTAAAAATGACCATTGAATATTCTTGAGTCATGTTTGTGACTGTGGGGGCCACTTTTGGCCCTAGGCGACCCTCGGCAAAGCTGCTACTCTCGGCGCGCTTTTGTGACTTCTCGGCCTTGATTCAAGCCAGATTCACCAACAAACACACACCAATAATAATCGCATCAAATGCGGTGAGAATTCGCGTTGCTGAGGAGTGGGCTTCCATGATCGAAGACTTTTGGAAGGATAAGTACCCAGCTGGGATTGCTGCCGACATCAATCCAGACGAGTATCCGAATATTCAGGCGGTGTTGAAGCAGTCCTGCCAACGCTTCGCCAACAAGCCGGCATTCAGCAACCTCGGCAAGACGATCACCTACGGTGAACTCTACGAGTTGTCCGGGGCCTTTGCCGCGTACCTGCAACAGCATACCGATTTGCAGCCCGGTGATCGAATCGCCGTGCAGTTGCCCAACGTCCTCCAGTACCCGGTGGCCGTGTTCGGTGCGATCCGCGCCGGGCTCATCGTGGTCAATACCAACCCGCTGTACACCGCGCGGGAGATGGAACACCAGTTCAACGACTCCGGCGCCAAGGCGCTGGTGTGCCTGGCGAACATGGCGCACCTGGCCGAGGCCGTGGTCCCCAAGACGAGTGTCAAGCACGTCATCGTCACCGAAGTGGCCGACCTGTTGCCGCCGCTCAAGCGCCTGTTGATCAACAGCGTGATCAAGTACGTCAAGAAGATGGTCCCGGCCTATCACTTGCCCAAGGCCGTCAAGTTCAACGATGTGCTGAGCAAGGGCCACGGCCAGCCGGTGAGCGAAGCCAACCCTTCCAGCGATGAGGTGGCGGTGCTGCAATACACCGGCGGCACCACCGGCGTGGCCAAGGGCGCGATGCTGAGCCACCGCAACCTGGTGGCGAACATGCTGCAATGCAAGGCGCTCATGGGCTCGAACCTCAACGAAGGTTGCGAAGTGCTGATCACGCCGCTGCCGCTGTATCACATCTATGCCTTCACCTTCCATTGCATGGCGATGATGCTGATCGGCAACCACAACATCCTGATCAGCAACCCGCGCGACCTTCCGGCGATGGTCAAGGAACTGTCCAAGTGGAAGTTCAGCGGCTTCGTCGGCCTCAACACCCTGTTCGTGGCGCTGTGCAACAACGAGGCGTTCCGCAAGCTGGACTTCTCGGCCCTCAAGGTCACCTTGTCCGGCGGCATGGCCCTGCAACTGGCGGCGGCCGAGCGCTGGAAAGCGGTGACCGGATGCCCGATCTGCGAAGGCTATGGCATGACCGAGACCAGCCCGGTCGCCACGGTGAATCCGATCCAGAACATCCAGGTCGGCACCATCGGTATTCCGGTGCCTTCGACCTTGTGCAAGGTGATCAACGACGCGGGCGTCGAACAGCCGTTGGGCGAAATCGGCGAATTGTGCGTGAAGGGGCCGCAGGTGATGAAGGGCTACTGGCAGCGCCAGGAAGCCACCGACGAAATCCTCGACAGCGAAGGCTGGCTCAAGACCGGTGACATCGCGCTGATCCAGCCCGACGGCTACATGCGCATCGTCGATCGCAAGAAGGACATGATCCTGATCTCCGGTTTCAACGTGTACCCCAACGAGCTGGAAGACGTGCTGGCGACGCTGCCGGGCGTGCTGCAATGCGCGGCCATCGGCATTCCGGACGAGAAGTCCGGTGAAGCGATCAAGATCTTCATCGTTGCACGACCGGGCGTCACCTTGACCAAGGAGCAGGTCATGGAGCACATGCGCGCCAACGTCACCGGCTACAAAGTGCCCAGGGCCGTGGAGTTCCGCGATGCCTTGCCGACCACCAACGTGGGCAAGATCCTGCGGCGCGAGCTGCGTGATGAAGAGCTCAGGAAACTGGGTGTGAAGAAGTAAAAAGCTTGTACACAAAAAGCCCCGCATGAGCGGGGTTTTTTATTGGGCGGTGATCTGGAGTCGACCGCCGTTGTGGCGAGGGGATTTATCCCCGCTGGGCTGCGAAGCAGACCCAAAAAGCGAGGGCCGCTTCGCGCCCCAGCGGGGATAAATCCCCTCGCCACAATGGGTTGTTCGTCAGCAGTTGGCTACACCCTGAACTGCGCAAAATCCAGGTTGGTGCCCCCCGGCCGCATGTCTTGCAGGTACGAATCCTTGTCCGCGCTCAACTCCAGGCTCAGGGCTGCCTTGCGCTTGCCTTGGTTGCGTACTTCCAGGCCTTCCATTTTTTCGCGCAGGAACACCGTCGGCACTTTCAGGTGCAGCAACTGGTCGGTGGCCGGGGTGTGCAGCAGCAGGTGGATCCATTCGTATTGCCCGATGGCCAGGCGCGTCACCGGGAGGTTGAACCAGAAAATGTTGCGGTTGCGGTTCAATTCGCTGAAGTGGCAGTTGTTGACGCCCAGTACGGCGCCGCCCAGTTCCTGGTTCCTGCGGGCAATGGCCTGCTTTTTATCGAGTTTCATAACGTTCCTACGGGGTTGGAGCTTCAAGCCGCAGCCTGAATACGTGGGGCATTCTCGGGGGTTGCTCGGCAAACATAAAGCGCAACCTGCATTTGCCGATCAAATGTGCCGTTGAAAAAAATGAAACTCCCCGCAAACGGCCCCGGTCAACCCTATGTAATGACTTTTCGTAGCGTTGTTCACAGGAGACACATCATGGGTAGCACGAGCGATAAAGTGAAGGGCGTTGCCAACGAAGCCGTCGGCAATATCAAGCAAGGCGTCGGCAAGGCCACCGACAATGACCGCCTGCGCGCCGAGGGCGTGGTCCAGGAGAAGAAGGGCGAGGTCCAGCAAAACGTGGGCAAGGCCAAGGACGCGCTCAAGAAAGGCGTCGATAAAGCGTAACCGGCCCGCTGGAAAAACGATTGGAACGGCCATCTGCGGGTGGCCGTTTTCGTGTCGGCTCGAACTTGCGCCGGGGAAATTGTTCCAAAAGTCGCCAAACAGGTTACTTTGTCTGGCATAACAACCCATGAGTCGCCAAGCGACCTTCCTTTTTTGCGGCGAAAGGAGACGCACATGATGTTCCCGGCCATGAAAGGCTTGCCCTTGCATCGTGTGATGATGCGCACCGTGACCGAGTTTCTCGACGACGAGATGTCCACCTATGCGTCGGCATTGGCCTATCAGATGCTGTTTTCGCTGTTTCCCTTCATCCTCTTCCTGATCGCGCTGATCGGTTTCCTGCACCTGCCGGACTTCTTTTCCTGGCTGCGCCTGCAGTCGGAACTGGTGCTGCCGCCCCAGGCCCTGGAGCAGGTCAACCCGGTGATCGACCAGCTCCAGCAATCCAAGGGTGGGTTGCTGTCGGTGGGTATTGTCATTGCCTTGTGGACCGCCTCGGCGGGCGTGCGGCTGATGATGAGCGCCATGAACGCTGCCTACGACGTGGTGGAAGGCCGTCCGGCCTGGAAGCGTTTCCCGCTGTCGATCTTCTACACCGTGGGCATCGCCGGCATGTTGCTTATTGCGGCGGCGCTGATGGTTCTCGGGCCACAGGTGATGGAGTGGATCGCGGCCCAGGTCGGGCTGGAGGAATTCATCGTCACGCTCTGGACGATCGTGCGCTGGCCGGTGATCGTGATTTTGCTGATGGTGGCGGTGGCGTTGATCTATTACGTGATGCCTGACGTCAAGCAGGAGTTTCGCTTCATCACGCCGGGGTCGGTGCTGGCGGTGGTGGTGTGGATCATCGCTTCGCTGGGCTTTGCGTTCTACGTCAAGACCTTCGCCAACTACAACGCCATGTACGGCAGCATCGGCGCGATCATCGTGCTGTTGCTGTACTTCTACATTTCTTCGGCGGTGCTGTTGCTTGGGGCGGAAATGAATGCCGTCATCGAGCACATGTCCACCGAGGGCAAGGACCCGGGTGAAAAACACCCTGGCGAGCACGAGAAACAGCATGTGTCGGGCCTGGGCCGCGACCATTCAATCCCTCACCCCCACCCCGATGAAGCCCGACCATGATTCGCGAAATCCTGAAGATGGGGGACGAGCGCCTGCTGCGCATTGCCCCGCCCGTGCCACCGGAGATGTTCGACTCGCCGCAGCTGTGGCAGTTGATCGATGACATGTTCCAGACCATGGAAAGTGTCGGCGGCGTTGGCCTGGCGGCGCCGCAGATCGGCGTGGACCTGCAGTTGGTGATCTTCGGCTTCGAGCACAGCGAGCGATACCCCGACGCCGAGGCCGTGCCGCAAACGATCCTGATCAACCCGCTGATCACCCCGCTGGACCCGCAGATGGAGGAAGGCTTCGAAGGTTGCCTGTCCGTGCCGGGCCTGCGCGGCGCCGTGGAGCGCTATCGGCACATTCGCTACGAAGGATTCGACCCCAAGGGCCAGCCCATCGTGCGCACGGCCTCGGGGTTTCACGCGCGGGTAGTCCAGCATGAGTGCGATCACCTGATCGGGCGCCTGTACCCGTCGCGCATCAGCGACTTCAGCAAGTTCGGCTTCACCGAGGTGATGTTCCCGGACCTGGACCCTGCGGCCGACGACTGACTGGAACCGACACAGTCCCTCTGTGGGAGCGAGCTTGCTCGCGATAGCGATGTGTCGGTCACAGTCGAATCACAGACCCGACGCCATCGCGAGCAAGCTCGCTCCCACATTGGCCTGTGTTGCCATTAAGAAGGAGGCACCAACCCCATCGCAATCATCGGCTTGCTGCGGGCATACCGGCTCAATCGCTCCGCCATCGCATAGGGCAGGGCCGGGTCGAAGCTGAATCCGCGTCGTTCATAAAATTCACGCAGGTCCGGATGGCAGAACAACCACACCGGCGCTTGCACGGCCTTCACCGCCTCGGCGATCAACCGCGCCGCGATGCCTTGGGCGCGGTAGGCCGGGTCGACAAACAATCCGGTCAACCAATGCCCACCTGCTACCTGCCGCAGGCACAGGGCGGCGACGATGTCGTCCTGGCGCGCTACCCACAGCTGTGCGTCACGCACCGCCTTCATCGAGGATTGGTGGGCGCGGTAGAACTTGTTCATCAGCGGCCATAGCGGTTCGTCGAGCAACGTGTAGTGGATTTCAGGCATGGCAGGGGCGGGGGGAGGGAATCAGGGGCCGCCAGTATAGCTGGCCGCCCCGGCGCATCATCAAGCTTAGAGAGAGGCGAGGAACACATCAGCCAATGGGGTTTTGCCATCGGTACGGTTTTCCTGGGCCTTTTCAACCTGGGCTATCGCTGATTTGTCCTGCATGCGTTGCGCGATCTCCTGGCTGACGGCTGCCTGCTTCTCGGGCGGCATTGCCTGGAACTCTTCTTCGGTGATGCCCAGCTCCGCAAGAATGCTGTCGCGCAGGCGTTGCTCCGGCGTCTTGCTCATGTAGTCCTTGAAGGCTTCCATTGCGGAACTGCCGGCCGCGGCCGTGTCTTTGGACGACGAGCTCTGCAATTGCACGCGGGTCTTGGCGAATGCCTCGTCCACCTTGTCGCTGATGGCGATGGCTGCGTTGACCTGCTGGGTGGCGCGGCGGGTGAACGAATCCTGGACCTGGGTGCTGGCCTGGCTGGCTTGGGCCTGGACGTTATCGCGCAGCGCCTGCAATGCGGCGCTTTGCAGGCCGCTGGCCGCCTCGGCGGTAAGGTCCTCGCCGGGGCGTTTGAGGGGCAGATTGATCGCTTGCTGTTTGGCACTGACCAACATGATGGACACCTGTAGGTAATGGCTGGGCCATGGGCCAGAGCAATTCCCATGCCTGGCCTGCGACCCCAGGTTTTACAGGGGGCGGCGCCATCGGACGCTAGGAAGGGCGGCCAACCCTTGCCGCTGGACGGCATCGATCGACCGCCTGGGCCTTCAGGTGCTTTCGCGCACTTTGAGTTCGAACCCCATGTCCACCACCGGTTGCGCGATGCGGTTGCCCGCCATCAGCGTCAGCATCTGCTCAGCGGCGCGCTGGCCGATGGCTTCCCGTGGGGTGCTGATGCTGCTCAGGCGCGGCACCATGTGGGCGGAGGCGGGCAGGTCGTTGAAGCCCAGGACCGAGATCTGCTCGGGGATCCTGATGCCGCAGCGCAGGGCCTCGAACAAGGCGCCGTGGGCCAGGTCGTCGTTGCCAAAGAAGATCGCGTCGACATCCGGGTGGCTGTCGAGCAATTGCAGGAACAGCTCGCCGCCCAGCCCCACCGAGGACGGGCGTGGCGTCAGCAGTTCCAGATCCGGGTCGTACAGCCCGGCCTTCTGCAACGCGCGGCGGAAGCCTTCGCCGCGCGCCAGGGTGCGCTGGTCCAGCTGGGCGCCGATGTAGGCCAGGCGCTTGCGGCCCTTGGAAATCAGGTGCGCGGCGGCCGTCTCGCCAGCCTTGAGTTGGGAAAAGCCCACGCAATTGAGGCCCGCGCCGGGGTCCAGTTCCATCATGTACACACAGGGAATGTTGCTGGCCTCGATCATGCGCCGGGCGCTCTCGGTGCGGTCGAAACCGGTCAGCAGCAAGCCTCGTGGCTGATAGGCCATGTAGTTGCGCAACAGGTCTTCTTCTTCGTCCCGGGAATAGTGGTAGTTGCCGATCACCACTTCGAAGCCCTTGGGCCGCAGCACACGATGGATCGCCTCCAGGGTGTCGATGAACAGCAGGTTGGACAGCGACGGGACCAGCACTACCACCGAATGGCTCTGGGCCGATGCCAGCGCGCGGGCGGCCGGGTTGACCACGTAGTTGAGTTCCAGCGCGGCCTGGCGGACTTTTTCCACCAGTTCCGTGGCCACGGTGCTGACGCCGCGCAAGGCGCGGGAAGCGGTGATGGGGCTGACACCGGCCAGGTGTGCTACTTCGTTGAGGGTAGGGCGGCCGGTGGTGCGAGGATTCTTATCGTTTTTAGGGGCGGTCATCAGGGCGGCTTGCCAAACAAAAATCAAGGCACTAAGGTAGCGCTGTCTCGACGCGGCTGCAAATGCGTGAGCGGGGTTTGCCTGAACCTCGTGCGTGGGTGTCGTGAACGAACATGCTGCAACCACAAAAATGACAAGAAGGCGTCGGCAACTTCTGCTTTTGCTGCGGTGTCATAACTGGCAAAGGTAGCGCTGTCTGCGCGCTGAGGTGTTACATGAACAATCCCATCACCGCCCTGGTCATCATGGGCGTTGCCGGTTGCGGCAAAACCTGTGTCAGCCAGGCCCTGTGCCAGTTGAGCGGCGCCACCGCCATCGAAGGCGACACCTTCCACCCTGCGGCCAACATCCAGAAGATGAGCGCCGGTATTCCCCTGAACGACGACGACCGTGCCGGCTGGCTCGACAGCCTGTGCGACGAGTTGCGCCGCGTCGATGCCACCGGCGAACGCCCGGTGCTGACCTGTTCGGCCCTCAAGCGCAGTTATCGCGAACGTCTGCGCAGCGCCTTGCCGGGCCTGGGCTTCGTATTCCTCGAACTGACCCCCGAAGTGGCCGCCGACCGCGTGTCCCATCGTCCGGGCCATTTCATGCCGTCGACCCTGATCGACAGCCAGTTTGCCACCCTCCAGTCCCCTGTCGGCGAGCCCCTGACCCTGGCTCTGGACGCGTCCAGCCACAGCGTCGACGAACTGGCCCAGCAAGCCTACGCCTGGTGGTTGGAACACGGCTTGAAGCTGGCGAGCTGAGCCCCACTGTTTTTGCGTCAGAAAGATAGCGCTGTCCCGACGGCTTACAACTAACTGCTTCAATAACAACAACAAATCAGGAGACACCCCTCATGTTTGGCATGTCCCACGAGACGTTCCTACTGCTCGATGCAGTGGTCACGGTGATCGGACTTATCCTCCTCATCACCCAGTTCAAACTCCATCCGTTCATTGCCCTGACCATCGCCGCCGCGTTTCTCGGCCTGACCTCGGGCATGCCGATCGGCACCATCATCAAGGCGTTCCAGGACGGCTTCGGGGGGGTGCTGGGCTTTGTCGGGATCATCCTGGCGCTGGGCACGATGCTCGGCAAGATGATGGCCGAGTCGGGCGGGGCCGACCAAATCGCCCAGACCTTGATCCGCGCGTTCGGCAAGGACAAGGTGCAGTGGGCCATGATGTTCGCCGCGTTCCTGGTGGGGATTCCGCTGTTCTTCGAAATCGGCTTCGTGCTGTTGATCCCGCTGGTGTTCATCGTGGCCCGGCGCACCGGCGTGTCGATCATCAAGATCGGCATCCCGCTGCTCGCCGGCCTGTCCGCCGTGCACGGCCTGGTACCGCCACACCCGGGGCCGCTGCTGGCCATCGGGGTGTTCGGCGCCGACATCGGCAAGACCATCCTCTATGGGCTGATCGTTGCCTTGCCGACCGCCATCATTGCCGGTCCGATTTTCGGTACGTTCATCGCCAAGCACATTCCAGGTCACGCCAATCAGGAGCTGGTTGACCAACTGGCCCGCGAACCCGATGCCAAGGAATTGCCGAGCTTCAGCATCACCCTGGTCACCGTGCTGCTGCCGGTGTTCCTGATGCTGCTCAAGACTTTTGCCGATGTGGTGCTGCCGGACGGTAACGTCTTTCGCACGTTCATGGACCTGATCGGCCACCCGATCTCGGCGTTGCTGCTGGCGCTGTTGCTGTCGCTGTACACCTTCGGGCATCGCCAGGGCATCGGTTCGAACCAGATCCTGAAATTGCTCGACGCCAGCCTGGCGCCCACCGCCGCGATCATCCTGATCATCGGTGCCGGTGGTGGCTTCAAGCAGATGCTGGTGACCAGCGGCGTGGGTGATGTCATCGGCCATATGGCGGTGAATGCGCAGATCTCGCCGATCCTGCTGGCCTGGCTGGTGGCCGCGGTGATTCGTATCGCCACGGGTTCGGCCACCGTCGCGACCATCACCGGTGCTGGCATTGTGGTCCCCGTGGTGGGGATGATCCCGGGTGTGAACCGCGAGTTGCTGGTGCTGGCAACCGGCGCCGGTTCGTTGATCCTGTCCCACGTCAACGATGCAGGCTTCTGGCTGGTCAAGCAGTACTTCAACATGACCGTGGCCGAGACGTTCAAGACCTGGACCGCGATGGAGACCATCCTGTCCGTGGTGGGCCTGGGCTTTATCCTGTTGTTGTCGCTGGTGGTTTAAGCCGCGCATAAGCAATGTGGGAGCGGGCTTGCTCGCGAAGGCGGTAGAACATCAACATCTTCGTTGATGGTCTGAGCTGGTCTAATAGCCCCGGACACCTCAATGGGTGAAACTACACTCATTGAGGAATATTCCATGACTAAGAAGTACAGAAAATTCGACGCCGAGTTCAAGCTGAAGGTCTGCAAGATGGTTGTTGATCAAGGTCTGAGCGTGAACTCGGTTTGTACCGATTTAGGCCTGAGCGATACCGCCGTGCGCCGCTGGGTTCAGCAGTATCAAACCGAGCAGTCGGGCGGTACGGGGATTGGCAAACCATTGACCAGCGACCAGCAGCGTATTCGCCAGCTTGAACAGCAAGTCCGCGAACTGAAGACGGATAATGACATATTAAAAAAAGCTACGGCCTTCTTTGCCCGCGAGTTGAAGTGATCCACCAGTTGGTTCACCAAGTCCAATGCAAGGCCTACCCGGTGGCGCGTATCTGCCGGGTGTTGCGGATCAGTCGTTCGGGGTTTTACGAAGCTCGTCAGCGGCGTTTGAAGCCAAAACCTGTGTGCTCGGTTTCCGCTCAGCTCAAGGCTGCCTTCGTGTCCAATGAACACTGTTATGGCAGCCGTCGTTTGGTGAAAGCGCTGCGTGACACTGGCGTCTCCGTTGGACGGAACAAGGTCCGCCGCCTGATGAAACAACAGGATTTGCGTCCGATTTGGAAGCGCAAGTTCGTTCATACCACTGACAGCAATCACAATTTTCCGGTGGCTGAGAACCTGCTCAATCGCCAGTTCAATCCCGAGCGCATCAACCAGTCGTGGGTCGCTGACATCACCTACATCCGTACCCGCAGCGGCTGGCTGTACCTGGCGGCCGTCATGGACCTGTACTCACGCAAAATCGTGGGCTGGGCCATGGCACCCCACATGCGAGCAGAGTTGGTATGCAGTGCGATGCAACTGGCCATCGCGCAGAGACAACCTGAACCGGGCTTGATCGCTCATTCGGATCGAGGCAGCCAGTATGCCGGTACGGATTACCAGAACTTGCTGACGCGACATGGAATGCGTTGCAGCATGAGTCGCAAGGGCAACTGCTGGGACAATGCGGTCATGGAGCGCTTCTTCTTGAATCTGAAGATGGAGCGTGTTTGGCGCAAGGATTACGCCAACCATGGCGAAGCGATCAAAGACATCACGGACTACATCGTGCGGTTCTATAACGGAAGGCGAATCCATTCATCCTTGGGCTATTTGCCGCCCAATCAGTATGAGCGGCAAGCAGCCTGAAAAACACCGATTGAGGTGTCCGGAAAAAATTGACCACCTCAGTCAGTGCGCTTTCGCGAGCAAGCCCGCTCCCACATTTTGGTTGTGTGTCAGGCGTTAGGTTTGCCGACCCACCCATCGGCCCGGAACATCGCCCGAATGCCCCGCACCGCCTGACGAATCCGGTCCTGGTTCTCGATCAGTGCGAAGCGCACGTGATCATCCCCGTATTCACCGAACCCCACCCCTGGCGAGACGCAGACCTTGGCTTCGGCCAGCAGCTTCTTGGCGAACTCCAGCGAGCCCAGGTGCGCATACGCCTCTGGAATCTTGGCCCAGACGTACATCGAGGCCTTGGGGTTTTCCACCATCCAACCCAGTTCATGCAGGCCCTTGACCAGCACGTTGCGGCGTTGGCGGTACTGCTCGGCGATATCGCGCACGCATTGCTGGTCGCCTTCCAGCGCGGCGATGGCGGCCACCTGCAAGGGCGTGAAGGTGCCGTAGTCGTGGTAGCTCTTGATCCGCGCCAGGGCGCTGACCAGTTCCGGGTTGCCGACCATGAAGCCGATGCGCCAGCCGGCCATGTTGTAGCTCTTGGACAGGGTGAAGAACTCCACCGCGATGTCCTTCGCGCCCGGCACCTGCATGATCGACGGGGCTTTCCAGCCGTCGTAGACGATGTCGGCGTAGGCCAGGTCGTGGATTACCAGCACGTCGTACTGCTTGGCGAGGGCGATGACCCGCTCGAAGAAATCCAGCTCGACGCATTGCGCCGTGGGGTTGGACGGGAAGCCCAGGATCATCATCTTCGGCTTCGGGATCGAGCCGCGAATGGCCCGTTCCAGTTCGTCGAAGAAGTCCACGCCCGGCACCAGTGGCACCGAGCGCACCTGGGCGCCGGCGATCACCGCGCCGTAGATGTGGATCGGGTAGCTGGGGTTGGGCACCAGCACGGTGTCGCCCTGGTCCAGGGTCGCCAGCATCAGGTGGGCCAGGCCCTCCTTGGAACCGATGGTGACGATGGCTTCGCTTTCCGGGTCGATGTCCACCTCGTAGCGGTCCTTGTACCAGCGCGAAATGGCGCGGCGCAGGCGCGGGATGCCCTTGGAGGTGGAGTAGCCGTGGGTGTCTTCCCGCTGGGCGACGGTCACCAGTTTCTCCACGATGTGGGGAGGCGTGGCGCCGTCGGGGTTACCCATGCTCAAGTCGATGATGTCTTCGCCGCGCCGACGCGCAGCCATCTTCAGCTCGGCAGTGATATTGAAAACGTAAGGGGGGAGTCGATCGATGCGCGCAAAGCGGCGCGGCGAACCTTGTTCGGCCATTGTTGCCTCGAGATACGTGAGCGCCCGGAACCGTCCGAGCGACGTTGGCCACTGCGGTGGCCTGCGGCGCAAGATAATGGCCGCCGTGGCCGCTTGTCCAGTGGCGCCCCACAACTATTTTCGACGACACTGTCGACCCGCCCGCCGCACGCGTGCGGACAGTCGCAATTCGCCATACCTACTCGAACGGAACGATGATGGAATTTTCCAGCGGTTTTTTGCTGAGCCTCTCCCTGTGCCTGGACATCGGCGTCGCCAACATCGCGATGATCACCCTGGCCATGCAGCGCGGTTATTCCCAGGGGTTTGCCCTGGGCCTGGGCACATGCGTGGGGGACCTGATCTATGCGGTGCTGGCCCTGGCGGGCATGACCGTGCTGTTGCAATACGAAACGGTGCGCTGGGTGCTGTGGATCGGCGGTTCGGCGTTATTGCTGTATTTCTCGGCGAAGATGATCCACGCGGCGATGTATCACAGTGCCGTCTTGGCCGAGGCCGGCGAAGTGCGTGGTCAATCCTCCCGGCAGGCGTTCCTGCGCGGGATCTTCCTGGCCATGTCGTCACCCAGCGCCATTTTGTGGTTCGCGGCGGTGGGGGGCACGCTCATTGCTCGTGCGGGCGGCGGGACGGTGCTCAGTTCGGCGCTGTTTCTCAGTGGTTTTCTCTGCGCCGGGTTGCTATGGAGTGCGGGCCTGTGCCTGGCGGCGACCCAGGGCGGCAAATTGCTGGGGGATAAGCTGTTGCGCTACTCCTACTTGGCATCCGCGGCGATCTTCTGCTATTTCGCCGTATACGTAATTGTTTCTGGCTACGACGAGTTCGTTGCAAAAACCGCCATGCCGGCCTTGCCGGGGTTCTGACAAGCGAAACGGTGCTGGCAATCACGTGTTGGCTTTCTATACTGCCAAGCCCGACTTCACGTTTTTCCGGAGTGTTGACGCATGGAAAAGCACGCACGCGATTACGCCGCCGAGCCACGCCTCGAACAAGGTCGCTTTCTACTGATTGCCGGTTTTGGCGCACGTTTTACCGCGTGCACGATGCAGGACATCCCGCTGGTCTGGGAGAAATTCCTGCCTTGGCTCGGCAAGGTGCCGGGGGAGAAGGATGAAGTCACCTACGGCGTGGGTTGCAACCCGGACGGGGAGGGCGGGTTCGAATACATCGCCGGCGTGGAAATCAGCCGGCTCGACGACTTGCCCGAACAATTCCGCTGGATCGAGATCCAGCCGGCCCGTTACGCGGTGTTCGAACACAAGGGGCCTTTGAAACAACTGCCGGAGACGTTCCGCTACATCTGGGATGTCTGGTTGCCCCAGTCAGGCCATACCGCGGCGGATGCCCCGGAATTCGAACGCTACAGCGAAGATTTCAACCCAAAGACCGGCGAGGGCAGCCTGGAGATCTGGATACCGCTCCAGCCGTGACCGGCGGCTAGAACATCAACCCCATCCGCCGCTCATAACCGATACGGCCCCTGTACGCCTCGCCGCTGTCGACCCAGCCCAGTCGGGTGTACAGGCCGATGGCCGCTGCATTATCGGCATCGACCGAAAGCTCCAGCCCCCTGATTTCCGGCCAGGCCGCCCGTGCCACGGCGGGCAGCGCCTCCAGGCAGGCCTTGCCGTAGCCCTGGCCCTGGACCCGATGATCAACCTGCAGGGCGTGCAGGGTGGCGCTGTGTTCATTGGCCCAGGCGGGCAGTACCGGCGGACGCTTGAGCAGCAGGAAGGCCACGGGCACGTCGTTGGCCACCAGGGCAAAGCCCTTGACCCCGGGGCCGGGCCTGGACAGCAACGTGTGCAGTGCACCGTGGATATCACCGGCGTACTGCACCTGTGCGGGATGGATTTCGATGGCTTCGACCTGTTCGCGTTGCTGCGGGGTCAGGGCTTCGTAGGGTACGAGTTGGGCGGTCACAAAAACGTCCTTGGTTTGCCGGCAGTGTAGGGGCGCGATTCTAACGAATTTTTTGCCTCGAATTATTTTTGCCAGGGTTGTCGATTCGCCGTTTCTCCAGACGACAAAGGGTGTCTTCCACAAAAAACTGCGGAGAATCACCATGAATACCCAAGCCACCGAAACCCAGATCCAGGCTTTGATCGACACCTATCGCGAAGCGGTCATAAGCAAGGATGTCGAAAAAGTCATGGCCCTCTATGACGAGGACATCGTCTCGTTCGATGCCATTCAGGCCCTGCAATTCAAGGGCAAGGCCGCCTACCGGGCGCACTGGCAGGCGTGCATGGAAATGTGCCCCGGGCCGCACAAGTTCGACTTCCATCAGGTCCGGATCACGCCCGCCGACGCCATTGCCTTCGCCCACTGGCTGGCCTACTGCGGCGGCACCAACGACAAGGGCGAGGAACAGGCCTGCTGGATGCGCGTGACGGCCTGCTACCGGCGCGTGGCCGGGCAATGGAAGATCGTCCACGAGCACTGGTCGGCACCGTTCGACCCGATGGCCGGCACGGCGATCTTCGATTTGCAGCCCTGATCGTCGGTTTTTTCGCCAACGGTCTTTCTGCCGTCCATAGTTGATCCGTTCGATCGCGGAGTTTGTCATGAAGTACTTATGCCTGGTCTACAGCAACGAACACACGCTGCACAACGCCCCCGACAGTCCTGAGGATGCCGAGTGCATGGCCTACGCCGAGTCGATCCAGGGCAGCGGGCGGATGCTCGCCGCCGAGGCCCTGGCGTCGGTGCAGACGGCCACCACGGTGCGCATGCGCGGCGGCAAGCTGTCGATCACCGACGGCCCGTTCGCCGAGACCAAGGAGCAACTGGCGGGCTTCTACCTGATCGACGCGAAGGACTTGAACGAAGCCATCCAGGTCGCCGGCCATATCCCGGCGGCCCGGGTCGGCTGCGTCGAAGTGCGACCGGTACGCCAACTGAACCCCTGAACAACAATCACAAGACAGGATTTGACCCATGAACCTCAAGCCAGCCCCTCATGCGTTGTCCATCAGCCGAATGATCGACGCGCCGTGCCAGAAGATTTTCCGCGCCTGGACCGAGCCGGCCTTGCTGGTGCAGTGGTGGGGCCCCCACGGCATGACGACGCCGGAGTGCGAAATGGACCTGTGGGTCGGTGGCCAGTTTCGCACCTTGATGCGCGCGCCGGACGGCAGTGAGTACCCGACCATGGGCGTGTTCCTGGAAATCCTTGCACCTCGACGGCTGGTGTTCACCGATGCATTCGTGCCGGGCTGGATACCGTCGGGCAAGGCTTTCATGACCGCTGAAGTGGTGCTCGAAGAGGTCGGTGACAAAACCCGCTACACCGCCCGGGCATTGCACTGGAGCGAGGAGGATCGCCAGGCGCACGAGGCGATGGGTTTCCATGACGGTTGGGGCCAGAGCCTGGACCGCCTGGAAACGCTAGTCACCCAAGGCATGCCCGACTGATGCCGGCCGAGGCGGTTCGGGCGCGGGTCGAGCAGGTATACCGGCAAGATTCGCGGCGCATCCTCGCCACGCTGATTCGCCTGCTGGGAGACTTCGACCTGGCGGAAGAGGCCTTGCACGACGCCTTTTTCATCGCCGTCGAACGCTGGCAGCGCGACGGCGTACCGGACAATCCGCGGGCCTGGCTGGTGTCAGCCGGGCGGTTCAAGGCCATCGACAGCTTGCGCAGGCGCGCGCGCTTTGCCGCGTCCCGGCCGCTGTTGATCGCTCAACTGGAGGCGCTGGAGCAGGCCGACTGGAGTGATGAAGACGTGGAAGACGATCGCTTGCGGCTGATTTTCACCTGCTGCCATCCGGCCCTGGCCGCCGATGCACAGGTGCCGTTGACGCTGCGAGAAGTCTGCGACCTGACCACCGAGCAAATCGCTCGCGCCTTTCTTGCCGCCCCGGCGGCCATTGCCCAGCGCATCGTGCGGGCCAAGGCGAAGATCCGTGACGCGAAGATCCCCTATCAGGTGCCGTCCCGCGCGGAGTTGCCCGAGCGGCTGGACAGCGTGCTGCGGGTGATTTACCTGGTGTTCAACGAGGGTTATTCGGCCTCGATGGGCGCCGAATTGACCCGTGAAGACCTGACCCGCGAGGCCATCCGGCTCGGGCGATTGCTCCTGCAATTGTTGCCCGAGGCCGAGGTCATGGGCCTGTTGGCGTTAATGCTGCTGCACGAATCCCGGCGCCTGGCGCGCACGTCGTCGACCGGGGAGTTGATCCTGTTGGACGAGCAGGACCGCACGGTGTGGGATGCCGAACTGATTGCCGAAGGCTGTGCCCTGGTGGAAGCGGCGCTGGGCACCCGACGGTTCGGGCCGTATTGCCTGCAAGCGGCGATAGCGGCGGTACACGCCGAAGCGCCGACGGCCCGGGAAACCGACTGGCCGCAGATCGTCGGGCTCTATGACGTGCTGTTGCGCGCCATGCCGTCCCCCGTGATCGAACTCAACCGCGCCGCCGCCCTGGCCCAGCGCGATGGCCCGCTGGCAGGCTTGTGCTTGATCGACGCGATCCTGGGCCGTGGCGAACTGCAGGACTACCACCTTGCCCACTCGGCGCGGGCCGAATTCTGCCGCCAACTGGGGCGGGACGACGAGGCCAGGGCCGCGTACGAGCGCGCCCTTGAACTGACGCAACAGTTACCGGAGCGGCGGTTTATCGAAGGGCGACTTGCGAAATTAGCCAAGCCATAGCCGGCCCGGTAAAAGTCGGGTTTAACTCGGTCATTGTGGGAGCGGTGATCACCAATGCCAGCCCCGCCTTGGAACCCTGTGGGAGAGCTTGCTCGCGAAAGCACAGTACCAGTCACCATCGATGTCGAATGTGCCACCGCCTTCGCGAGCAAGCCCGCTCCCACAGTTGGCGTTGCGGTGATCACCAATGCCAGGTCCACCTTGGAACCCTGTGGGAGAGCTTGCTCGCGAAAGCACAGTATCAGTCACCATCGATGTCGAATGTGCCACCGCCTTCGCGAGCAAGCCCGCTCCCACAGTTGGCGTTGCGGTGATCACCAATGCCAGGTCCACCTTGGAACCCTGTGGGAGCGGGCTTGCTCGCGAAGGCGGTGGTCCAGCCGACCGAGATGTTGACTGGCATACCGCAGTCGCAAGCAAGTCCCCCAAGTCGCTCCGATTTCTCCAGGTGCAAAAAAGGCGACCCGAAGGTCGCCTTTTCAGTTTGCCGGCGTCGATCAGAACTCGTGATCGGCGTTGTCCGGGTTCAGGTCGCTGATGCCCAGTTTGCCGGCCGCTTGTTCGATCGAACCGGTCTGCTTGACCAGTGCGGCGATGGCGTCGCGCACGATCTGGTTACCGGCGGTGTTGCCGGCGGCGATCAGTTGATCGTAGTGCTCGCCCTTGTTGGCGTGATCGACCATGACCTGGATCTTGGCCTCGGTGTCGGCCAGGTCGGCCTTCAGCGCGGTGTCCGCCGCCGGGTCGGCCTTGGCGACCAGGGACGACAGGCTGGCGCCAGTCATCTTGGTGCCGTCGACGCGGGTGTATTCGCCCAGGTACACGTTACGCACGCCCTTGGCGTCGTAGAAGTGCGAGTTGTGGGTGTTGTCGCTGAAGCAGTCCTGCTCGTCTTCTGGCGAGTTGGCTTCCAGGGACACCTTCATGCGCTCGCCCGCCAGTTCACCGAGGGACAGGCTGCCCATGCCGAACAGCATCTTGCGCAGGCCGCTCTCGGCCGGTTCCGCTTCCAGGGTGGCGCGGTAGTTGTCAGCCACGTTCGGCTTCCAGTTGCCGACCATTTCTTCCAGGTCGCTGACCAGCAGTTGGGTCACGGACTTGAGGTAGGCACGACGGCGGTCGTTGTGGCCACCGGTGGCGCCGGCGCCTTGCAGGTAGTCGGACGCCGGACGGTTGCCCGCACCCGGGCCGGTGCCGTTGAGGTCCTGGCCCCAGAGCAGGAATTCGATGGCGTGGTAGCCGGTGGCGACGTTGGCCTCGGAACCGCCCAGCTCGTTCAGGCTGGCGAGTTTTTCCGGGGTGATGTCCTTGACGTCGACCTTGTCTTCACCCACCTGGACTTGAGTGTTGGCGATGATGTTGGCGGTGGCGCCCGGGTTGCCCAGAGCGTGCTCGTAGGACTTGTCGACGTAGTCGATCAGGCCTTCGTCCAGGGGCCAGGCGTTCACCTGGCCTTCCCAGTCGTCGATGATGGTATTGCCGAAGCGGAACACTTCGCTCTGCAGGTACGGCACGCGTGCCGCGATCCAGGCAGTGCGGGCAGCGCCCAGGGTCTCGGCGTTCGGCTTGGCCAGGAACGCGTCGACGGCGGTTTGCAGGGTCTTGGCCGTGGATTCGGCATCGCTGTAGACGGCGTAGACGATGTCGGCGTAGTGCGCGACAACGGCCTTGGCGGCGGCTTCATCGACTTTGCCGGCGGCAGCAGGGGCGACCGGTGCCGCAGTGCTGGCGGCAGGCGCTGGCGCTTGCGGCGCGGCGGCCTTGTCTTTGCCTTCGCCGCAACCGGCGAGGGAAATAGCGATGGCCAGCAGACTGGCGGTAGCCAGAGGCATACGAATCATGGCGAACATCCTGCTTCGGAAATGGATGGGACAGGCGCGAGGGTGCGCAAAAACTGCGACATAATGCGAAAGATTTGCATTATGTGTAAAGGGTTGCGGCTGTAAATATTTCTTATTTAATCAATGCCGATCGCAGTCTCGGACCACTCCGACAGAACGGCGCGGAACCGTTGTAGGAAATGTTGAAGGCTGTGATGGATCAAGGAATCAGAGGATGGAGGCCTTGCTGCGCTCCGCCTGCTTCAGGTAAGCGCCCAGTTCCCGTGCCGGCAGCGGCTTGCTGTAGTAGTAGCCCTGACCTTCGTGGCAGCCCTCGGCGATGATGTAGGCTTCCTGCTCGACCGTCTCGACGCCTTCGGCGATCACTTGCATGCCCAGGCTCTTGCCGAGCTGGATGATCGCCCGGACGATGGTTGCGTCGTCTTCGTCTTCGAGCAGGTCCTGGACGAAGCTCTTGTCGATCTTGATCTTGTCCAGCGGCAGGCTCTTGAGGTAGCTCAGGGACGAATAGCCGGTCCCGAAGTCGTCGATGGCAATCAGTGCGCCGGAGCGGCGCAGGCTCAGCAGGTGTTGGGCCGCGGTGGTGATGTCTTCCATCAGGCCGGTCTCGGTGACTTCCAGCTCCAGGCTGCGAGGCGGCAGCCGGTACATCTGCAGGAGGTTGTTGACCACCCGCGGCAGCTCCGCATGGTGCAACTGCACCGTCGACAGGTTGACCGCCATGCGCAGTTGGGTGAAGCCCTGGTCATGCCATTCGCGCAGTTGCCGGCATGCCTGGTCCAGCACCCATTCGCCGATGGCGATGATGGTGCCGTTCTGTTCGGCCAGCGGGATAAAGAGGTCCGGCGGCACCAGGCCGTGCTCGGGATGGTGCCAGCGAATCAGGGCCTCGGTGCCCACTACCCGCAGGTCGCGGTAGCTGATTTGTGGTTGGTACACGAGGGTGAACTGCTCGCGGATCAGGGCCTCGCGCAGGTCTTTCTCCAGTTCGCGGCGGCGGCGCATCTCGCTGTCGACGCTGGCGATGTAGAACTGATAGCGATTGCGCGAGCGGCTCTTGGCCAGGGTCATGGTCTGCTCGGCTTTTTGCAGCAGTTTCTCGGTGCTGTCGCCGTCTTCGGGGAAGAGGGTGATGCCGATGGTCGCCCGCAGCCGGATCCCGTGGTCATCGAGGGCGAACGGCGCCTCCAGGTCGTCGAGGATGCTCTGGGCCAGTTCGGCAGCCTCGTAGGGCTGTTCGATGTCGGCCTGGACCAGGGCGAACTGGTCGCCCCCCAGTCGCGCCAGGGCACCGAGACGACCACTGTGGGCGCGTAGCCGGTCGGCGAGGGCGAGCAGCAACTGGTCGCCGGTCTGATAGCTGAACTGCTCGTTGATGCCCTTGAAATCATCCAGCCCGACACACAGCACCGCCACCCGGCGTTGCAGACGGCCGGCATCCACCAGGATCTTGTCCAGTTGCTGTTGCAATTGCTGGCGATTGGGCAGACCGGTGAGAAAGTCGTACTGGGCCATGCGCAACAGGCTGTCTTCCGCTTCGTGGCGCAGGTGCGTGTTGCGCTCGATGGATTCGAGCAACTGGTTGGCGGTATTGATCCACAGCCCCAGCTCGTTATGTTCGTGACCGCGCAGTTGCGGGATCTTGTGGGCGCTGGGGCGATCAGGGTTGATTTCGGTCAGGTGCTCGATGATCCGCGACAACGGCTTGGTCAGCAGCCAGTGGTAGACCAGGTACAGCACCAGGCCCATGGCCAGGGCCCGAAGCATGCCGGAGATGAAGATGATCACCGAGCTGACGATGAAGCTCTCGCCATAGGTGGCGGTGTCGAGGGTAATGCTCAGGTCACCGTAGTATTCGCTGTAGGGCCCGCGCCCCACCAGTTGCGTGGTGAAGGTGCGCTCCTTGCCCAGGATCAGGTCGGTCAGCCATCGGCTTTCGGACGCCTGCAGGGCACGGCTTTTTTCGGCGAGCATGGTTTCGCGGGGATGGCCTATGGAGGCCATGCGTACGGCTTTGTCCTGGAACAGGCCTTCGATCACCTGCATGCCCATTTCCCGGTCCAGGCTGTAGACGGCCTGGGTCGACGGATCGCGGAACATGTCGAGGATACGCTGGGCGTCGTTGGCGACGGCCTGGTTGGTTTTGTAGGCATCGAACACGATCTGGGCGCAGCTCAAGAGCACGCCAACGATCAATGCCGAGAGGAGCACGACCCGGAGCAACTTCACAGACAAGCTGTTCTTGAGTTCCAGCTTCAAAGAGTGGTTCCTTGTTCCGTGCGGTAGCGTCAAGTTGCCATGAGTATTGGCAATCCTGTGATGTCAGTCAAAGGGACAATCAAACACCAGGGTTTTCGCCGATAAACATGGCCGATGGACGGTTCTTTCAGAGTGATTGCTCTATGCCCATTGTGTCGGTTGCAAGGGAGCGCAACTTGAGGCCTGGCGGGAATTTTTATTGGTGCTCAAGGCGCACGGTGTCCCCGGCACCGATCGATACCCGGCCATTGGCGCCGGGCACAAAAAACCCGGCAAGGTGCCGGGTTCTTTGGTCTGGCTACGGGCTTAGGCGGTGAAGGTCTTGCCTTCGAACTGCTCGGCCACGAATTTCCAGTTGACCAGGTTCCAGAACGCTTCGACGTATTTCGGACGAACGTTGCGGTAGTCGATGTAGTAGGCGTGTTCCCAGACGTCGCAGGTCAGCAGCGGGGTGTCGCCGCTGGTCAGCGGGTTGCCGGCGCCGATGGTGCTGGCCAGGGCCAGGGAACCGTCAGCCTTTTTCACCAGCCAGCCCCAGCCGGAGCCGAAGGTGCCGATGGACGTCTTGCTGAACTCTTCCTTGAACTTGTCGAACGAACCGAAGGCCTTGTTGATGGCTTCGGCCAGTGCGCCGGTAGGTTCGCCGCCGGCGTTTGGCGCCAGGCAGTTCCAGTAGAAGGTGTGGTTCCAGACCTGAGCGGCGTTGTTGAAGATACCACCCGAGGAGGTCTTGACGATTTCTTCCAGGGTCTTGCCTTCGAACTCGGTGCCAGGTACCAGGTTGTTCAGGTTCACGACATAGGTGTTGTGGTGCTTGTCGTGGTGGTATTCCAGAGTTTCTTTGGAGATGTGCGGCTGCAGTGCATCGTGTGGGTAAGGCAGCGGCGGCAATTCGAAAGCCATG
Source organism: Pseudomonas sp. Cab53 (assembly GCF_018325965.1). Classification (NCBI taxonomy): domain Bacteria; kingdom Pseudomonadati; phylum Pseudomonadota; class Gammaproteobacteria; order Pseudomonadales; family Pseudomonadaceae; genus Pseudomonas; species Pseudomonas sp. Cab53. Next base: position 1,436,639 of record NZ_AP021902.1, read on the forward strand.
GTGATTCTCCTAATCAGGTCAGTTGCGGTGAGCGCAAGGCCGATCACGGGCGGCCCGACTTGCGCCGGGGAGTTTGTACTCTTTGCGGCGCAGGAGTCGGATCATAGCACCGGGGGTGCGGCATAACCACGCAACAACTGTGTGGGATAGAGGTTCCAGAGCGGTTTGGAATAATCAGCCACTGACGATCAATTGCCCGGCCACGGTGAACATCATCGCCGCGACCAGCAGGTCGAGGATCCGCCAGGTGGCGGGGCGAGCCAGCCACGGGGCCAGCCGTGCGGCGCCGAAGGCGAGGGTGAGGAACCACAACAGCGACGCACTCGCCGCGCCGATCACGTAGGCACCGGGCATGCTCTGCTGGGCACCGAGGGAGCCGATCAACAGCACGGTGTCGAGATACACGTGGGGGTTGAGCAGCGTCACCGCCAGGGCGCTGAGCAATACCGCCCGCAAGGAGCGCACGGCCTGGTTCTCACCGTGTTGCAGGCTTTGTTTCGAACAGGCCCGGCGCAACGCCAGGCTGCCATACCAGAGCAGGAAGGCGGCGCCGCCCCAGCGGGCGATCGACAGCAGCAAGGGGCTTTGGGCCAGCAGCGTTGCCAGGCCGAAGACGCCTGCCGCGACCAGCAGCGCATCGCAGGTAATGCACAGGGCGGCCACCGGCAAGTGGTGCTCGCGGCGCAGGCTCTGGGCCAGGACGAATGCATTCTGGGCACCGATGGCCATGATCAGCCCGAGGGCCATCAACAATCCGTTCACATAGCTTTGCCACATGTTCGTCACTCCCCGCTGGCGGCCAGTTGCCTAAGCACGTCCATGGCCCGTGCGGCGTCGTCACGGCCGACGAACAGATGGTCGTGGTAGTAGCCGGCAATCACGTTGCAACTGATCCCGGCGTTGCCCAGGGCCGTGGCGAAGGCGGCGGTCAGGCCTACGGCTTGCAGCGCCGAGTGCACGTTGAGGGTGATCCAGGCGGCGACGTAGTCCCAGGCCAGGCCGGCCTGCTGTGCCTGGGATTTTTCCAGGATGACGGTCAGCCCCTCGCGTTCGAGAAAGCTGCCGATGATCTCGATGCCGGCCGGCACCTCGCCGTCGGGCAGGCAGCAGAACACGTAGTCGCCGTGATTGAGCTGCGGGCTCAGGCTGCGGATCAGGGTGGTCAATGATGTTTCGCCAGGCATGGCTCGCTCCTTCAAATGATGCTGGCCATTGTCCGGTGGGGCGCTGTATAAGAAAAACCAATCCTGCTGATTGCTCATTAGGAAAACTGATGTTCGACTACAAGTTGCTTTCCGCCCTCGCCGCTGTGGTCGAGCAGGCCGGTTTCGAGCGGGCGGCCCAGGTGCTGGGCTTGTCGCAATCGGCCATTTCCCAAAGGATCAAGTTACTGGAGGCACGCGTCGGCCAACCGGTCCTGGTGCGTGCCACGCCACCGGCGCCGACGGAGATCGGCCGGCGCCTGCTCAACCACGTGCAGCAAGTGCGTCTGTTGGAGCGAGACCTGCAAAGCCTGGTGCCGGCGCTGGATGAAGAAGGCCTGCCCGAGCGCTTGCGCATCGCCTTGAACGCCGACAGCCTGGCGACCTGGTGGGCGGCGGCGCTGGGCGATTTCTGCGCCCGGCAGCATGTGCTGCTCGACCTGGTGGTGGAGGACCAGACTGTCGGCCTCAAGCGCATGCGTGCGGGCGAAGTGGCGGCGTGCGTCTGCGCCAGCGAGCGTCCGGTGGCCGGTGCACGCAGCGTGCTGCTGGGTGCCATGCGTTACCGCGCGCTGGCCAGCCCGGCGTTCATCGCCCGGTACTTCCCCGACGGCGTGCGCGCCGATCAACTGGCCCACACCCCAGCCCTGGTGTTCGGCCCGGACGACTTCCTGCAACACCGCTACCTCGCGTCCCTGGGCGTCGAAGGCGGTTTCGAACACCATTTGTGCCCGTCGTCCGAAGGGTTCATTCGCCTTGCCGAAGCCGGTCTCGGCTGGGGCCTGGTGCCGGAATTGCAGGTGCGTGAACAACTGGCCCAGGGCACGCTGGTGAACTTGCTGGCAGATAAACCGATCGATGTGCCGTTGTACTGGCATCATTGGCGCAATGGTGGGCAGTTGCTCGGTGCGTTGACCGAACAATTGATCCGTTCCTCCCGGCAGTGGCTGGTGCCTTGGGCACCGTCCTAGACGTCAAGCAACAGGTCGCAAGCGACGCACAGTTAAATTGGCAGGTTGTTGTAGCTTGACGCTCGTAACCGCCCTTCCAAGGAGCATTCATGAAAATTCTGGTTACCGGCGCGAGCGGCTTCATCGGCGGGCGCTTTGCGCGTTTCGCCCTGGAGCAGGGCCTGGATGTACGGGTCAACGGTCGCCGGGCCGAGAGCGTGGAGCACCTGGTGCGTCGCGGTGCGCAGTTTGTCCAGGGAGACCTGAGCGATCCGCTGCTGGCGCGTGACCTGTGCGTGGATGTCGAGGCCGTGGTGCATTGCGCCGGCTCTGTGGGGCTGTGGGGGCGTTACCAGGATTTTCACCAGGGCAATGTCGAGGTCACGGAAAATGTCGTCGAGGCTTGCCTCAAGCAGAAGGTCCGGCGGTTGGTCCACCTGTCGTCGCCGTCCATCTACTTCGACGGCCGTGACCACCTCGGGTTGACGGAAGAGCAAGTGCCCAAGCGCTTCAAGCACCCGTATGCCGCCACCAAGTACCTGGCCGAGCAGAAGGTATTCGGTGCCCAGGAGTTCGGCCTCGAAGTGCTGGCCCTGCGCCCGCGTTTTGTCACCGGTGCCGGCGACATGAGCATCTTCCCGCGCCTGCTGAAGATGCAGCGCAAGGGGCGGCTGGCCATTGTGGGCAATGGGTTGAACAAAGTGGATTTCACCAGCGTGCAGAACCTCAATGAGGTATTGCTCAGCAGCCTGCTCGTCACCGGTTCGGCCCTGGGCAAGGCCTACAACATCAGCAACGGCGCGCCGGTGCCGCTGTGGGATGTGGTCAATTACGTGATGCGCCAGATGCAAGTCCCACAGGTCAGGCGTTACCGTTCCTACGGGTTGGCTTATAGTGTCGCCGCCCTGAACGAAGGGGTCTGTGCGTTATGGCCGGGCCGCCCCGAACCGACGCTGTCACGTCTGGGGATGCAGGTCATGAACAGGCACTTCACCCTGGACATCAGCCGGGCTCGGCAGTATCTCGATTACGACCCCCAGGTCAGCCTGTGGGCCGCGCTCGATGAGTTCTGTGCCTGGTACAAAGCCCAGGATGCCCGCTGATCGGCCCGTCATGAACCGAGTGCCGGGTTCGGGGTCAATCGGTGCGGCGGGCGAGGGGGTTATACTCCCCGCACCCAGTCATCACCGGTTTCCCAAAGGTTGAACCATGCCCATGCGTAACGATGCCAACGACGACTTCGACGATGTACCGAGCCTGCGGATGCGCGCCGACATCCCCGATGACGATGACTTCCCGACCCACCGCCCGGCCCACGCGCAGGCGCGGCCGGCAGCCGTTGCCGCAGCCAAGGTCAAGGGCCCCAGTACCGGGCCGTTGTGGGCGTTGATCGGCGCCTTGGTGTGTGCGTTCGGCTTCCTGGCCTGGTGGAGCTTCCAGCAGATTTCCCTGATGGAACAGCAGCTGGTGGCGACCCAGGAAAGTTTTGCGCGCATCAGCGAGGATGCGGCAGGGCGGCTGCAGGATATTTCCGGCAAGGTGGTGGCTGGGCAATCCAATGTCATGAGCGACAGCGAAGCCTTGAAGCTGCAGATCAAGCAGCTGGAAGGCAAGCTCCAGGACCAGGCTCGGCAGTTCGACAGCAAGTTGCAGGAGCAGTACAAACTCCAGCAGGCCACGTTCGGTCCGTCCGCCGACCTGGACAAGGAGCTGGCCCAGCTCATTGCCCAGGCCACTGAGCAGCAGAACACCAGTACCCAGTTGCAGGCTGCCAACAAGGAGCTCCAGGCCCAGGTCAAGGCGTTGTCGACTGAAATGACGGCCCTGAAGAACCAAGGCGAGGGCGGAGCGCTGGATGCCCAGCTCAAGAGTATCGGCGCCGACATCACGGCGCTCAAGCGAGCCACCTCCAACTCGGCCCTCGAACGGCTGGAACAGGACGTGATCGTTCTCAAGAGCCAGCAGGACAACGGCGGCAACACCGCCGAATTCGACGCCTTCCGCGGCCAGGTCACCCGCAACATCAACACCCTGCAAGCGCAGATCCAACACCTGCAACAGCAACTCAGCGCTCGCGCCCAGTAAAGCCTTCGCGAGCAAGCCCGCTCCCACAGTGGTCTTGTGGTGCTGGCCGGAATCAGGTCCACCTCCATCCCTTGTGGGAGCGGGCTTGCCCGCGAAAGTGCCGGATCAGTCACGAAGAAGTTGGCTGGCCCGACGCCTTCGCGAGCGAGCTCGCTCCCACAGTGGTCTTGTGGTGCTGGCGGGAATCAGGTCCACCTTCCATCCCTTGTGGGAGCGGGCTTGCCCGCGAAAGTGCCGGATCAGTCACGAAGAAGTTGGCTGGCCCGACGCCTTCGCGAGCGAGCTCGCTCCCACAGTGGTCTTGGGGTGCTGGCGGGAATCAGGTCCACCTTCCATCCCTTGTGGGAGCGGGCTTGCCCGCGAAAGCGTTGGATCAGTCACGAAGATGCTGGCTGGGATGACGCTTTCGCGAGCGAGCTCGCTCCCGCACGGTGTCGTGTTTGCACCGTGTTTTGCTGAATGCTTCCACATCAGCTCATGCCAGCTACTCTCTTGAAATACCCACAAGAACGAGGGCGCGCGTATGGGGTGTTTCCGCAAGATGGCCTGGCTGGGCGCAGTGTTGTTACTGGGGCTGACGCAAGTGCATGCCGCGACGCAAGATGACGGCCAGGCGGCCCGGGCGTTGCTGGAAAAGGCCTTGGCCTATTACCACGATAACGGCGACAAGGCTTTTGCGGCGTTCAGCCGCCAGGGAGAGTTCGTCGATCAGGACCGCTACGTCTTTGTGGTGGACACTCGGGGCGTGATGCTCGCCAGTGGCGGGCCTTCTTCGGCGCTGATCGGGCGGGACGTTTCCGAAATGCTCGGGCCTGACCTGCGCAAAGCGTTCAAGGATGCCCTGAAGACCCCCGAGGCCAGTGGTATCCAGCAGGCCGAGTATCGCTGGCAGAACTGGGCGGACGGCAAGGTCGAGCGCAAGCACGTGTACTTCCAGCGGGTTGGCGAGCGAATCCTTGCGGTCGGCTATTACTTGCCACGGGCCTCGGCCGAACAGGCCAGGGCGTTACTGGACAAGGCCTCCACCGACCTGCAGAAGAACGAGAAAGCCACGCTGACGGCGATCAACGCACTCAAGGGTGGGTACTTGCAGGATGACCTGTATGTCTTCGTGGTGGATTTGGTAACCCAGCGCTATGTCGCCCACGGCACCAATCTGCGGTTGGTCAACACCGATTTCGCCAAGGTCAGGGATCCAGCAGGCAAGCCGGTGGGCGAACCGATCCTGGCCATGATCGGCAAGCAGCCGACCGGGGAGTACGCCTATCGCTGGAAGAACCCGGTCACGGGCAAGGTCGAGGACAAGCACGCGTACCTGAGGAAGGTCGGGCATTTCCTGGTGGCGGTGGGGTACTACAGCCCGTGAGGCGAGGCGCTGGATATCGTGGCGAGAGCAAGCGCCCTCGCCACAGGTGAATCCAGGCAACCTTCAGCCAGTGGCAATCAGCCTGCCACCAGCACCCGGATCGCTTCCAGGCGCAACGCCGCCTTTTCCAGCATCGCCAGGCCCTGTTCGCGCTGTTGGCGCAGCGCAACCAGCTCGCTGTCGCGTACGGTCGGGTTGACCGCTTGCAGGGCGGTCAGGCGTGCCAATTCTTCGTCGGTATCGGCCGCCAGGCGGCGTTGGGCCTCGGCCACGCGCTCGGCGTGACGCGGGGCGACTTTCTCTTCCCCGGCGTTGATCCGCGGTGAGAGCTGGTCGCGCTGGGCCTGGATGAACTTGTTGGCGCTGGCACGAGGCACGCTTTCGAGCTGGTCGTTCAGCGTGTCGAACGAAACCCGGGCAGCCAGGTCGTTGCCGTTGGTATCCAGCAGGCAGCGCAGGGCGGCCGGGGGCAGGTAGCGGCCCAGTTGCAGCGAACGCGGGGCGACCACTTCGCTGACGTAGAGCAGCTCCAGCAGCACCGTGCCAGGCTTGAGCGCCTTGTTCTTGATCAGCGCCACGGCGGTGTTGCCCATGGAGCCCGACAGCACCAGGTCCATGCCGCCTTGCACCATCGGGTGCTCCCAGGTGATGAACTGCATGTCTTCGCGCGACAGCGCCTGGTTGCGATCGTAGGTGATGGTCACGCCTTCGTCGTCGCCGAGCGGGAAGCTGGCGTCGAGCATCTTTTCACTCGGCTTGAGGATCAGCGCGTTTTCCGAATGGTCCTCGCTGTCGATGCCAAAGGCGTCGAACAGGGTTTCCATGTAGATCGGCAGGGCGAACTGGTCGTCCTGTTCGAGAATGGCCTCCACCAGCGCGTCGCCTTCACCGGCACCACCGGAGTTGAGTTCCAGCAAGCGGTCACGACCGGTGTGCAGCTCGGTTTCCAGGCGCTCGCGTTCGGCGCGGGCCTCGTCGATCAGCGCTTGCCACTGGCCATCGTCGGCCTCTTCCAGCAGCGGCAGCAGGCGCGGGCCGAACTGGTGCTGCAGGGCGTTGCCGGTCGGGCAGGTGTTGAGGAACGCGTTCAGCGCCTCGTGGTACCACTGGAACAAGCGCTCCTGCGGACTGGTTTCCAGGTAGGGCACGTGCAGCTCGATGGTGTGCTTCTGGCCGATCCGGTCGAGACGGCCGATCCGCTGTTCCAGCAGGTCAGGGTGGGAAGGCAGGTCGAACAGCACCAGGTGGTGAGCGAACTGGAAGTTGCGCCCTTCGCTGCCGATTTCCGAGCAGATCAGTACCTGCGCGCCAAACTCTTCGTCGGCGAAGTAAGCGGCGGCGCGGTCGCGCTCAAGGATGTTCATGCCTTCGTGGAACACCGTGGCCGGGATCCCGGAACGCACGCGCAGGGCGTCTTCCAGGTCCATGGCGGTTTCGGCGTGGGCGCAGATCACCAGCACCTTGGTGCGCTTGAGCATTTTCAGCTGGTCGATCAGCCACTCCACGCGCGGGTCGAATTTCCACCAGCGTTCTTCGTCACTGGCGTCCGGCTGCGCCTGGAAGCTGACTTCCGGGTACAGGTCGGCGTGATCGCCCAGCGGCAACTCGAGGTATTCGTCCGGGCACGGCAGCGGGTAGGCGTGCAGCTTGCGCTCCGGGAAACCCTGCACCGCGGCGCGGGTGTTGCGAAACAGCACGCGGCCGGTGCCGTGGCGGTCCAGCAGTTCGCGCACCAGGCGGGCACTGGCTTGGACATCGCCATCGTTGACGGCGGTCAGCAAGGCTTCGCCTTCGTTGCCCAGGAAACCGAGGATGGTCTGGTGGGCTTGCGGCGAGAGACGGCCCTTGTCCAGCAGCTCCTGCACGGCTTCGGCCACCGGACGATAGTTCTCGCTCTCGGCGCGGAAGGCCTTGAGGTCATGGAAGCGGTTCGGGTCTAGCAGGCGCAGACGGGCGAAGTGGCTGTCCTGGCCCAGTTGTTCCGGGGTCGCGGTGAGCAGCAGCACGCCGGGGATGGTTTCGGCCAGTTGCTCGACCAACGCGTACTGCGGGCTGACCTGATCCTCGTGCCACACCAGGTGATGCGCTTCGTCGACCACCATCAGGTCCCAGCCAGCGGCGAACAGCGCGTCCTGGGCCTTCTCGTCGTCCACCAGCCATTCCAGCGCCACCAGGGCCAGCTGGGTGTCTTCGAACGGGTTGCTGGCATCGCTTTCGATAAAGCGTTCTTCGTCGAACAACGCGACCTGCAGGTTGAAGCGCCGGCGCATTTCCACCAGCCATTGGTGCTGGAGGTTTTCCGGCACCAGGATCAGGACACGGCTGGCACGGCCGGACAGCAGTTGACGGTGGATGACCAGGCCGGCTTCGATGGTCTTGCCCAGCCCCACTTCGTCCGCCAGCAAGACGCGCGGTGCAATGCGGTCGGCCACTTCGCGAGCGATGTGCAGTTGGTGGGCGATCGGCTGGGCGCGCACGCCGCCAAGGCCCCAGAGCGAAGACTGCAACTGGCGGCTGGTGTGTTCCAGGGTGTGGTAGCGCAGGGAGAACCAGGCCAGCGGGTCGATCTGGCCGGCGAACAGGCGGTCGCTGGCGAGGCGGAACTGGATGAAGTTCGACAGTTGGGTTTCCGGCAGGGTCACGACTTCGTTCTGCCCGTTGAGGCCGTGGTAGACCAGCAATCCATCGACATCGTCGACTTCACGCACGGTCATCTTCCAACCTTCGAAGTGAGTGATCACGTCGCCCGGCGAAAACCGTACGCGAGTGAGGGGCGCATTCCGTAGCGCGTACTGGCGAGTGTCGCCAGTGGCCGGATAGAGCACGGTCAACAAGCGGCCATCCTGTGCCAGAACGGTGCCTAAACCCAGCTCGGCTTCGCTGTCACTGATCCAGCGTTGCCCCGGTTGATACTGCTGCGCCATGCTGCCTGACTCCCGCCTTGAAAAAGCCGGTTATCTTAACGGAATGATCCTTCAGACCAAAGGATTTACGTACACGGCCCCTCGACAGCAAGGCGATTGGTCACCCGACGGGTAGGGAACTTAAGCGCGCTCAACGATCAAACAGGCTCGGCCCCGGCTTTTTGTTGCAATGCCAACTGGGTCACAAGTTTCGGACCGGCGGTTCAAGCTGCGACGTCCGCCGCCGACAACCTGAAGACAGGAGACCTTTATGTTGCTACCTACGCTCCCTTTGAGCACCGTGCCCGTCACCGCGCAGCAGGATCCGGTTCGTCCACGACCGGACATACCGCCCGTGGTCCCGGTGCAGCAGAGCTCCAGCGAGAGCACCATCGACCTGCAAAAGCGCGATCCGGAAGAGGGGGCGCTGCTGCTGCGCGAGGAGCAACGTCGCCAGCAGGAACGCGACCGCCGTCGCCGCGAAGCCGACGAAGACCCCGAGGAACACCTGGCCGTACCGGGCACCGAGCTCAACGCCGATAACACCGTGCCCGTGGTGCCGCTGATGGAAGAAGAATCGCGCCAGGGCCTGTGGGTCGATATCCAGATCTGACCCAGCCATTGGCCGACGTACGCAGGCTGGTCAACGCCGCCAACAGCCCGCATCATGGGCGCATCCGACTTTCACTGCGATGCCGACACGCCATGAGCCAAGACGCCAAACTGATCGACCTCAGCGCTGAGCGCGCCAAGCGCGTTCATGACCTCAACGACAAGCGCCTCAACGAAGTCCGCCAGGCTTTCGAGCAAGCGATGCCTTTGGCCAAGCCGAAGAAAAAGCCGAAAAACAAACCGAAAAAGCGCTGAACCCCCTCGATCCATTGATGCAGATCAGTTATTTCCCCACCTTTTCGCCCCGTTGCGGGCGTTATTGACCCCGGTCAATTTCCATCCAGGCCTGATTGGTTAACTTGAACCCATCGCAACAGGGACGAGACCAGGAGGCCAGTCATGTTTTTCGATAATGTGGTGTTTGCCGGTGTGTTGACGGTCGGCCTCATGTTCGTGTTCTTCGCAGGGTTTGGATTATTCATCTGGAAAGACGCCCACAAGCGCAAGAAACCATAGGTCTTTCCGGTTACAACGAGCACGCAAGGCATTTTGGGCGACTTCGGTCGCCCTTTTTTTTGCGCAAAATTCCCGCCCCATGCACCCGCTTTCACAGGGGATAATGTTTTGGGCAAAAAAAAGGTGCGACCCGCGAGGGTCGCACCTTTTTTTCAAGCCGCTGGAATCAGCTGCCCAAGGCTTTCGACGCCAGCCAGAACAACCCGGCCGACAGTGCCACCGTCGCAGGCAGGGTCAGCACCCAGGCCAGGAGGATGTTGCGCACCGTGCCACCTTGCAGGCCGCTCTTGTTGGCGACCATGGTGCCGGCCACGCCCGAGGACAGCACGTGGGTGGTGGAAACCGGCAGGCTGAAGATGTTCGCCATGCCGATCATGCACGCGGCGGTGATCTGTGCCGACATGCCCTGGGCGTAGGTCATGCCTTGCTTGCCGATCTTCTCGCCGATGGTCAGTACCACGCGCTTCCAGCCGACCATGGTACCCAGGCCCAACGCCAGGGCTACCGCCAGGATCACCCAGAACGGGGCGTATTCGGTGGTGGTCGTAAGGTCCTTGCGCAGCTTGTTCAGGTCGTCTTTCTCACGTGCCGCCAGGTTAGGCAACTTGCCCACCTTCTTCGCCGTGTCGTCCAGGCAGAGCAGGTAGCGACGTACTTCAATGCGGCTTTCCGACGGCAGCGAATGGTAGTCCGACACGCCTTTGAGGGTGTCGAGCAGCGCGTTGATGGTCGGTTCGGTCTGCTGCGGGTTGCAGCGGAATTTCTCCGGCAGGTCGCCTTCCACGCTCTTGCCCAGGGCCAGGAATTCGCCCAGCGACTCACTGTTGCGCGTGTAGAACTGGCTCAGGTGCAAGGTCGCGTCGCGGGTCCGTTCGATCTGGTAGGTGGTGCTGCCCAGGTCGAGGACGAATTGCGCGGGCACGATGCCGATCAGTACCAGCATGATCAGGCCGATGCCTTTCTGGCCATCGTTGGAGCCGTGGACGAAGCTGACGGCCATGGCCGAGATCACCAGCACCAGGCGGTTCCAGAACGGCGGGTGCTTCTTGTCGTCGATCTTGCGGCGCTGTTCCGGCGTCTTGTGCATCTTCGACAGCGGGCGCCACCATTTCAGGCCGATCAGCACCAGGGCGGCTATCAGGAAGCCGGCCATGGGTGAGAACACCAGGGACGCGGCGATATCGATCGCCTTCTGCCAGTTCACGCCGTCGGCCAGCGGGATATCGTTGATCAGCGCGTTGGCCAGGCCCACGCCGAGGATCGAGCCGATCAGGGTGTGGGAGCTGGAAGCCGGGATACCGAAGTACCAGGTGCCCAGGTTCCAGGTGATGGCCGCCGCGAGCAGCGAGAACACCATGGCCAACCCGTGGCCGGTGTTCACGTTGATCAGCAGTTCCACGGGCAGCAAGTGGACGATGGCGTACGCCACCCCCACGCCGCCCAGCAACACACCGAGAAAATTGAACACCCCGGAAAAGAACACCGCCAGGTGCGGCGGCATCGCTTTGGTGTAGATAACAGTGGCAACCGCGTTAGCGGTGTCATGAAAGCCGTTGATGAACTCGAAGGCGAGGACAAAAGCCAGGGCGAGCAAGAGGCTCACAAGCACCCAAGCATCCAGTCCGCTGAATAAATCGATCATGAAGGTTTTCTGACCCGGTCGTAAGGGGGCGCGATTATGCCAGAAAACCTCGGTAATCGATGCACTGCCTGCTCATCGGTAACATTCTTCAACGAAATAATTTGTAGGAAACCCTCCGGGACGAAGGGCCCGATGGGGCGCTCAACCCTTTGATTTCGGGGCGCAAAGCGCAGCAGCAGGGGTGACCGGAGTGGTGAAACTCACCCCCAGCGGCTGTATGAAATTTCTGAAAGAAGGTCGGCCTCAACCGCTCACGACCGGCGGTCGCGAGGCGCTGGCAGCCTGCTCGTGGCGGGCGTGCGGTATCAGCCTGCAGCCTGGGTGTGGGCCGCTATCCTTCGACAAACCCCTCAGACGTCGGGCATCAAATGCTCTTCGGCCTTGAGTTCCTTTTCCATCTTTTGAAGTTCCTGGGTAAAAGCCTGGTCTTGAACGGTGGCGCGTTTACGCCAGGGTTTGCGTTCCGGTTCAGGTTGCGCGGCGTAGGTGGTGATTTCTCCGCCGTAAACTTCCTTGTAACGTTGTTCCTGGCGCTCAAGTTCCGCGCGCAGTTCGTCTTTCGTCACAGTTGTACCTAATTAATTGAAATTTATTCTGGTGATACGCACTGCATGTCGTCATGCAGACGGCCACGGCACCAGAGCTGACAGCTGACGTAGCATCAGGGGTTCGTGTTGTTGCCGTTACGGGGAAGCGGCCATCAGGCGCCTCGGGCACCGCAGCTTGGCTACAGTGCCGGCGGACGATAGCGGTTGAAAGCCGTACCGTCACTGAAGCGCATTATAGCGGTCCCGTCGAATAACACTACCGGCAAAAGTTAAAGAGGTCTGTTCTAAGCTATGTACGAAATAGCTTGAAACTTGGTTATGCGGCGTTAAAAACCGGCTCGGAATGCTCATTGACAACCAGTCAAGTCGAGCGCGACCCCGGTCGTTCCTCGCCGGTTTTTGCCTTGCCTAACCTGCGTTTCAAACTATTTCGTACACAGCCTAGTGTGAATCAATATTTGTAGAGGCAACTTAAACACCGCGGGTTTTCCACAGTCGTCGATATCCTGACGCTGGCGGGTTCGACAAGTTCAATAACCCCCCTGCCTGGAGAACGGCCCGCGTTGTTTGCCAAGTTTGTATTGGATCCGAAATGAAAGTACCGATCGACGACCGCGCATTGCGATTATCGATCGTCGGTTCGATAATCGCACGTTGTTGGCGGCCGGCGCTTGCCGGCCCGTTGAGCCGCTGCTTGTAATAGCCCTCCACCCGGGAAGGATCAGACATGAACGACCAATTGCGCAACGCCTTCACTTCAGTCGCGCCACCGATCGTGGCCTCTGCGGCCAAGCGGATCCAGGCCCTGACCGGTGACCCGGACTTCATGACCTCCCTGGCCCGTGGGCTGGCCGTGGTGCAGGCCTTCCAGGAGCGCAAGCGGCATCTGACCATCGCTCAGATCAGCCACCGTACGGAAATTCCCCGGGCGGCCGTCCGCCGCTGCCTGCATACCTTGATCAAGCTTGGCTACGCCACCACGGACGGGCGCACCTATTCACTGCTGCCCAAAGTGCTCACCCTCGGGCACGCCTACTTGTCCTCGACGCCCCTGGCGGTTTCCGCGCAGCCGTACCTGGACCGCATGAGCGAGCAACTGCATGAAGCCTGCAACATGGCCACCCTCGAGGGCGACGACATCCTCTACATCGCCCGGTCGGCCACCACTCAGCGATTGATCTCGGTGGACCTGTCGGTCGGCGGGCGGCTGCCGGCCTATTGCACGTCCATGGGCCGGATTCTGCTGGCGGCGCTGGACGATGCGTCGCTGCGCGATTACCTCGATCATGCCGACCTGCAAGCCAAGACCAGCCGCACCCTGCACACCCCCCAGGCCCTGCTCGAATGCCTGCAACAGGTGCGGCAACAGGGCTGGTGCATCGTCGACCAGGAATTGGAGCAGGGCCTGCGCTCGATTGCCGTGCCGGTGTACGACGCTTCCGGCCAGGTGGTGGCGGCGTTGAACGTCAGCACCCATGCCGGGCGCGTCAGCCGTAACGAGCTGGAGCAGCGGTTCCTGCCCGGCCTGTTGGGGGCCAGTCGCGACCTGAGCGCGCAGTTGTTCACCTAAGTGTTCGATAAACGCACACAGTCGCTTGCGGTGAATTGACGGTGTTTGTCCGGCCTCATTAATGTCGCGCCAGCGTCATCCGGCGTGCTGGAGCCTCTCGGCCCGGCCATGGGTGGGCGACTCGACACAATAATAATGAGAGACACGATGAACCAACCCCAGACCTCCGTAGGCCACTGCCTCGACGTGCAGTCCTTCATCAATGCCCAGCCCATCTCGCGCTACCAGTGGCGGGTAGTGATCCTCTGTTTCCTGATTGTTTTCCTCGACGGACTCGACACGGCAGCCATGGGCTTCATTGCCCCGGCCCTGTCCCAGGATTGGGGGATCGACCGCGCCAGCCTGGGCCCGGTGATGAGTGCCGCGCTGATCGGCATGGTTTTCGGCGCACTCGGTTCCGGGCCCTTGGCTGACCGCTTCGGGCGCAAAGTGGTCCTGGTGGGCGCGGTCCTGCTGTTTGGCGCGTTCAGCCTGGCTTCGGCCTACAGCACCAACGTCGACCAACTGCTGGTGCTGCGCTTCCTCACCGGCCTGGGATTGGGGGCCGGGATGCCCAACGCCACCACCTTGCTGTCCGAATACACCCCCGAACGCAAGAAATCGCTGTTAGTGACCAGCATGTTCTGCGGCTTCAACCTGGGCATGGCCGGCGGCGGGTTCATTTCCGCCAAGCTGATCCCGGCGTTCGGCTGGCACAGCCTGTTGCTGATCGGCGGGATCCTGCCGTTGCTGCTGACGGTCGTGCTGGTGTTCTGGCTGCCGGAGTCGGCGCGTTACCTAGTGGTGCGCAACCGCGGCACCGATAAAGTGCGCAAGACCCTGGCACCCATCGACCCGCACACGGTTGCCCAGGCCGCGAGCTTCAGTGTGCCGGAACAGAAAACCGTGAAGGCGCGCAACGTGCTGGCGGTGATTTTTTCCGGGACCTACAGCGCCGGCACGCTGCTGCTGTGGCTGACCTATTTCATGGGGCTGGTGATCGTCTACCTGCTGACCAGTTGGCTGCCGACACTGATGCGCGACAGCGGCGCGAGCATGGAGCAGGCCGCGTTCATCGGCGCGTTGTTCCAGTTTGGCGGGGTGTTGAGCGCGGTGGGCGTGGGCTGGGCGATGGACCGGTTCAACCCGCACAAGGTCATCGGCCTGTTCTACCTGATGGCCGGGGTGTTTGCCTACGCGGTAGGGCAGAGCCTGGGCCACATCACATTGCTCGCGACGCTGGTGCTGGTGGCCGGCATGTGCGTCAACGGCGCGCAATCGGCGATGCCGTCCCTGGCGGCGCGTTTCTATCCGACCCAAGGCCGCGCCACCGGGGTGTCGTGGATGCTCGGCATCGGTCGCTTCGGCGCGATCCTCGGAGCCTGGATGGGGGCGACCTTGCTGGGCCTGGGCTGGAACTTCGAACAGGTGCTGACCGCCCTGGTCATTCCCGCCGCACTGGCCACCACGGCGGTGGTGATCAAGGGGTTGGTCAGCCATGCGGATGCGACTTGAGCGGCTGACACAAATTCCCTTGGGATAAATCCCATCCCCTGTGGGAGCGAGCTCGCGATTGCGGTGTGTCAGTCTCCGAGTCTGGGGCTGACGGAACGTCATCGCGAGCAAGCTCGCTCCCACAGAATGCGTGGCACAGGAACCAATCGTTAGCCAAACAACAATCTGTTCGATAAGCGAACACTCAGTCGATTATCGGATTGTTTGGCGTTTTGCCGCGGCTTACTCTTGGGTCACTCCGGCGCTGAACCTCGCGCCTTTTTCTTCATGTCGGTCTACTGGAATACGGGAGCCTGCACCATGGCTGAAATCCTTTCGCTGCACGATGCGGTGAAGCAGTTCGTCAACGACGGCGATACCGTCGCGCTCGAAGGCTTCACTCACCTGATCCCGACCGCAGCGGGTCACGAAATCATTCGTCAGGGCAAGAAAGACCTGACCCTGGTGCGGATGACCCCTGACCTGATCTACGACCAGTTGATCGGTGCCGGTTGTGCGCGCAAGTTGATTTTCTCCTGGGGCGGCAACCCGGGCGTGGGCTCGCTGCACCGGCTGCGCGATGCGGTGGAGAAGCAGTGGCCGCAACCGTTGGAGATCGAGGAACACAGCCACGCCGACCTGGCCAATGCCTACGTCGCCGGTGCCTCCGGCCTACCGTTCGCGGTCCTGCGGGCCTACGCGGGTTCCGACCTGCCCAAGGTCAACCCGCTGATCAAGAGCGTCACGTGTCCGTTTACCGGGGAGGTGCTGGCCGCCGTGCCGTCGGTGCGCCCGGACATCACCGTGATCCACGCCCAGAAAGCCGACCGCAAGGGCAACGTGTTGTTGTGGGCATCCTCGGCGTGCAGAAGGAAGCGGCCCTGGCTGCCAAGCGTTGCATCGTCACCGTGGAAGAAATCGTCGACGACCTGAACGCGCCGATGAACGCCTGCGTGCTGCCCACCTGGGCCCTCAGTGCGGTATGCCTCGTACCGGGCGGCGCGCATCCTTCCTACGCCCATGGCTACACCGAACGTGACAACCGTTTCTATCAGGCGTGGGACCCCATCGCCCGCGACCGTGAGACGTTTACCGCCTGGATCGACGAATTCATCCGTGGCACCCAGGATTTCACTGAATTCCAGGCCCGACTGGCTGCCGCTTCGGAGGCGAAACAATGACGTACTCCACCAACGAAATGATGACCGTGGCCGCGGCCCGTCGCTTGAAGAACAACGCCGTGTGCTTTGTCGGCATCGGCCTGCCGTCGAAAGCGGCCAATCTGGCGCGGCTGACGTCGGCACCGGATGTAGTGTTGATCTACGAGTCCGGCCCGATCGGTGCCAAGCCTGGCGTGCTGCCGCTGTCCATTGGCGACGGCGAGCTGGCGGAAACCGCCGACACTGTGGTGCCGACCGGTGAGATCTTTCGCTACTGGTTGCAGGGCGGGCGTATCGACGTCGGCTTCCTGGGCGCTGCCCAGGTCGACCGTTTCGGTAACATCAACACCACGGTGGTGGGGGATTACCACCAGCCCAAAGTCCGTCTGCCAGGTGCCGGTGGCGCACCGGAAATTGCCGGCTCGGCCAAGAGCGTGTTGATTATCCTCAAGCAGTCGGCGCGTTCGTTCGTCGACAAGCTGGACTTCGTCACCTCGGTCGGCCACGGTGAGGGCGGTGATTCACGCAAGCGCCTGGGCCTGCCGGGTGCGGGCCCCGTGGGCATCATTACCGACCTGTGCATCATGGAACCGGAAGCCGGCAGCCATGAGTTCGTGGTCACGGCCTTGCACCCTGGCGTCACCCGTGAGCAGGTCATTGCCGCGACCGGGTGGGCAATCCGCTTCGCCGACCAGGTGCACACCACCGCCGAGCCGACCGACGTGGAGCTGCGCGCCCTGCGCGATCTTGAAGCTCGCACGGCGGCGGCCCACGGCCAGGCACCGGGAGAAGCCTGATGCGCGACGTCTATCTCTGTGATGCGATTCGTACCCCCATCGGCCGCTTCGGCGGTGGCCTGGCAGCCGTGCGCGCCGATGACCTGGCGGCCGTGCCGATCAAGGCACTGATGGCGCGCAACCCGTCGGTGGACTGGGAGGCGGTGGACGAGGTCTTCCTCGGCTGCGCCAACCAGGCCGGCGAGGACAACCGCAACGTCGCGCGCATGGCGCTGTTGCTGGCAGGCCTGCCGGAGAGCATTCCCGGCGTAACCCTCAACCGCCTTTGCGCCTCGGGCATGGACGCCATCGGCACAGCGTTCCGCGCCATTGCCAGCGGCGAGATGGAGCTGGCGATCGCCGGCGGGGTGGAGTCGATGTCTCGCGCTCCTTTCGTGATGGGCAAGGCTGACGCGGCGTTCTCCCGCAACATGAAGCTGGAAGACACCACCATCGGTTGGCGCTTCATCAACCCGTTGATGAAAGCCCAGTACGGCGTGGACGCGATGCCGCAGACCGCAGACAACGTGGCCGATGACTACGCGGTGTCCCGCGAAGACCAGGATGCCTTCGCCCTGCGCAGTCAACAGCGCACGGCGGCGGCCCAAGCGGCGGGCTTTTTTGCCGAAGAGATCGTGCCGGTACGGATCGCCCACAAGAAGGGCGAAACCGTGGTCGAGCAGGATGAACACCCGCGCGCCGACACCACGCTTGACGCCTTGGCCAGACTCAAGCCGGTCAACGGCCCGGACAAGACCGTCACCGCCGGCAATGCCTCTGGGGTGAACGACGGTGCGGCGGCGCTGATCCTGGCGTCCGCCGACGCGGTGAAAAAACATGGCCTGACCCCGCGCGCCAAGGTCCTGGGCATGGCCAGCGCCGGCGTGGCACCGCGGGTCATGGGCATCGGTCCGGTGCCGGCGGTGCGCAAGCTCACCGAGCGCCTGGGCCTGGCGGTCGCCGACTTCGATGTAATCGAACTCAATGAGGCCTTCGCCAGCCAGGGCCTGGCGGTGCTGCGCGAGTTGGGGCTGGCGGACGATGCGCCTCAGGTCAACCCGAATGGCGGCGCCATCGCGCTCGGTCATCCGTTGGGCATGAGCGGGGCGCGGCTGGTGCTGACGGCATTGCACCACTTGGAAAAGACCGGCGGCAAGAAAGGCCTGGCGACCATGTGTGTCGGCGTCGGCCAGGGCCTGGCATTGGCTATCGAACGCGTCTGACGCGTCGCACTACTAATAAGAAACCGAGGAATGCTTCATGACTGACAAGCCTGGTTATCGTCGCCCTCAAGCGGGCACCCAGCCGCAATACCTGCACCCGCCGTACCAGTCCACCAACCTGCGCTCGCCGTCCAAGCCGCTGGTGTTCCTGCCTCATTCGCTGTCGGAAATCACCGGCCCGACCGTCGGCGCCGACCGCGTGCAGGAGAAGGACAACGACCTCACCGCCCAGCATGCCGGCGAGCCGCTGGGGGAGCGGATCATCATTCACGGGCGGGTGCTGGATGAGCACGGCCAGCCGGTGCCGGGCATCCTGGTGGAGATCTGGCAGGCCAACGCCGCCGGTCGCTATCACCATGACCGCGACAAGCACGATGCGCCGCTGGACCCGAACTTCACCGGCACCGGTCGCGCCATCACCGACGCCGACGGCTGGTACCAGTTCCAGACCATCAAGCCCGGCGCGTATCCCTGGGGTAACCACCACAACGCCTGGCGCCCGGCCCATATCCATTTCTCGCTGTTCGGGCCCAGCATCCTCACGCGTCTGGTGACGCAGATGTATTTCCCCGGCGACCCGCTGCTGGCCTACGATCCAATCTACAACTGCGTGCCGGACACCCGCGCCAAGGAACGTCTGATCGCCAGCTTCGACCTGGAAAAAACCATCCCTCACTACGCCCTCGGTTATCGCTGGGACATCGTCTTGCGCGGCCGCGATGCCACGCCGATGGAGAAATAAGATGACGCTCACTGCCACCACATCCCATACCGTCGGCCCTTACTACCACATCGGCCTGACCTGGCTGAACCGCGAAGACTTGACCGTCGCCGAAACCCTCGGCCAGCGCGTGGCGATCACCGGGCAGGTGATCGACGGCAATGGCGAGTTCGTCAACGACGCCATGCTGGAAGTCTGGCAAGCCAACGCCGCCGGCAAATATGCCCACCCGGAAGACGATCAGGACAGGCCTCTGGACCCCAGCTTCGAAGGCTTCGGCCGGGTGCCGGTGGACGCTGAGGGGCGCTTTCGCTTCACCACCATCAAGCCGGGCACCGTACCGGGGCTGGGGGGCACGACCCAGGCGCCGCACCTGGTGGTGCTGGTGTTTGCCCGCGGCCTGGTCAAGCACCTGCTGACGCGCATCTACTTCGACGGCGAGCAGGCCAACGAAACCGATCCGCTGCTGGCTTGCGTACCCGAAGAGCGTCGCGCCACCCTCGTGACCAAGCCCGATGCGTCGGGGGTGTACCAATGGAATGTGGTGTTGCAGGGGACGGATGCCGAGACGGTGTTTTTCGATTATTGAGTTCACTGGAGACATCGCGAGCAAGCTCGCTCCCACAGGTGATCTGCATATTGTGTGGGAGCGAGCTTGCTCGCGATGGCGACGGTACAGGCGCTGCTGCTTGAAAGTCTGTTTGTGGAACGGGACTGTTACGAAGTGTGTCTAGACTTTGTCAGTCCCTAACGAGTGAATAACCCATGACCACCCCAACCAGCCACTACACCGGCGAAGAACGCAGCAAGCGCATTTTCGCTATTGTCGGCGCTTCGTCCGGCAACCTGGTCGAATGGTTCGACTTCTACGTCTACGCGTTCTGCGCGATCTATTTCGCGTCGGCGTTCTTTCCCTCGGACAACCCCACGGTGCAACTGGTCAACACGGCCGGGGTCTTCGCCGCCGGGTTCCTGATGCGACCCATTGGCGGCTGGATATTCGGCCGAGTGGCGGACCGTCATGGGCGTAAGAACTCGATGATGATCTCGGTGCTGATGATGTGCTTCGGCTCGTTGCTCATCGCCTGCTTGCCCACCTACAAGGACATCGGCGTCTGGGCGCCGGTGCTGCTGTTGTTCGCACGCTTGCTGCAGGGTCTGTCGGTGGGGGGCGAGTACGGCACCACGGCCACCTACATGAGCGAAGTCGCCCTCAAGGGCCAGCGTGGCTTCTTCGCTTCGTTCCAGTACGTGACGCTGATCGGCGGGCAACTGCTGGCAGTGTCGCTGGTGGTGATCCTGCAGCAGTTCCTCAGTGAAGAAGAATTGCGTGCCTATGGCTGGCGGATCCCGTTCGTGGTCGGCGCCTTGGCCGCGCTGATTTCGCTGTTCCTGCGGCGTTCCCTCAAGGAAACCAGCAGCAAGGAAATGCGCGAGAACAAGGACGCCGGCAGCATCGCCGCGCTGTTTCGCAGCCACAAGGCCGCGTTCATCACCGTGCTGGGCTACACCGCCGGCGGCTCGTTGATTTTCTACACCTTCACCACCTACATGCAGAAGTACCTGGTGAACACCGCCGGCCTGCCGGCCAAGACCGCCAGCTACATCATGACCGGTGCGCTGTTCCTGTACATGTGCATGCAGCCGCTGTTCGGCATCCTGGCTGACAAGATCGGCCGACGTAATTCCATGCTCTGGTTCGGCGCCCTGGGGGCGTTGTGCACAGTGCCGATCCTGTTGACCCTCAAGAGCATCAGCAGTCCGTTCCTGGCGTTTATCCTGATTACCCTGGCCCTGGCGATCGTCAGCTTCTACACCTCCATCAGCGGCCTGGTGAAAGCCGAAATGTTTCCACCCGAGGTGCGCGCCCTGGGCGTAGGGTTGGCCTATGCGGTGGCGAATGCGATTTTTGGTGGTTCGGCCGAGTACGTGGCCTTGAGCCTGAAGGCCCAGGGCATGGAAAACGCCTTTTACTGGTATGTCACGGTCATGATGGTGGTGGCGTTCCTGTTCAGCCTGCGCCTGCCCAAGCAACCGACGTATTTGCATCACGACCTTTGACTCATCCCTATTGATCCAACCGCGCCGGCCTCAAGGTCGGCGCACCCAAGGACTGTCTATGAGCGAACGACCGGGCAATCAGCTGTTCGATGCCTATTTCACCGCCCGCGACATGCGCGAGGTGTTCTGCGATGCGGGCCGGGTCCAGGCCATGCTCGACGTCGAGGCGGCACTGGCCCGGGCCGAGGCGCGGGTGGGGGTGATTCCCGCCAGTGCGGTGGCGCCGATCGAGCAGGCCTGTCGCGCCCAGTGCTATGACTTTTCGGCGCTGGGTGAGGCCATTACCAGTGCTGGCAACTCGGCCATCCCGTTGGTCAAGGCGTTGGGCAAGCGCATCGCCGCCACCGACGCCGAGGCTGAGCGCTATGTGCACCTGGGCGCCACCAGCCAGGACGTGATGGACAGCGGGCTGGTGCTGCAACTGCGCCAGGCGCTGGCGTTGATCGAAGACGAACTGGCGCAGTTGGCCGACATCCTGGCCCGCCAAGCCGAGCACTACGCCGCCACGCCGCTGGCCGGTCGTACTTGGCTGCAGCATGCAACGCCGGTGACCCTGGGCATGAAAATCGCCGGTTGGCTGGGGGCGGTCACCCGCAGCCGCCAACGGTTGAAAGAGCTGAAGCCGCGCTTGCTGGTGCTGCAATTCGGCGGCGCCTCGGGGACTCTTGCTGCGCTCGGCGAGCAAGCGTTGCCCGTCGCCCAGGCCCTGGCCGCCGAGCTGCAACTGAGCCTGCCGGAGCAACCGTGGCACACCCAGCGCGATCGCCTGGTGGAGTTCGCCGCGGTGCTCGGGCTGATCGCCGGCAGCCTTGGCAAGCTGGGCCGCGACATCAGCCTGCTGATGCAAACCGAGGCTGGCGAGGCCTTCGAGCCATCGGCACCCGGCAAGGGCGGTTCATCGACCATGCCCCACAAACGCAACCCGGTGGGCGCGGCCGTGTTGATCAGTGCGGCGACGCGGGTACCTGGCCTGGTCTCGACGCTGTTCAGCGCCATGCCCCAGGAACATGAGCGCAGCCTCGGTCTGTGGCACGCCGAATGGGAAACCTTGCCGGAGATCTGCTGCCTGGTGTCCGGCGCCCTGCAACAGGCTCGGTTGCTGGCCGAGGGGCTGGAAGTGGACGCGGCGCGCATGGCCCGCAACCTCGAACTGACCCAGGGCCTGGTGCTGGCCGAAGCAGTGAGCATCGTCCTGGCCCAGCGGGTCGGGCGCGACACTGCCCATCATCTGCTGGAGCAATGCTGCAAGCGCGCCGTCGCCCAACAGCGGCATCTGCGCGAGGTGCTGGGGGACGAACCCCAGGTCACCGCGCAGTTGTCCGCCGCCGAACTCGATCATTTGCTCAACCCCGCCCACTACCTCGGCCAGGCCCGCACCTGGGTTGCCCGAGCGGTGGCCGAACACCATGCCTTGATGGCCTGAAAGGAGACTGTTGTGGGATTCGTCAAACTCGCCGACGGCGAACTGAATTACCGTTTCGACGGGCGGCAAGACGCCCCGGTGCTGGTGCTCTCCAACTCCCTGGGCACTGATTTGCACATGTGGGACGACCAAGTGGCGGCGTTCGGCGAACATTTTCGCGTGCTGCGTTTCGACACCCGGGGTCACGGTCAGTCGTTGGTCACCGAAGGCCCCTACAGCATCGAGCAGCTAGGCCGCGACGTGCTGGCGATGCTCGATGCGCTGGACCTCGACCAGGTGCATTTCTGCGGATTGTCCATGGGCGGGTTGATCGGCCAGTGGCTGGGGATCAACGCGGGTGAGCGCCTGCGCAAGCTGGTGGTGTGCAACACCGCCGCCAAGATCGGCGATCCGTCGGTGTGGAATCCGCGAATCGAAACCGTGCTGCGTGACGGCAAGGCGGCAATGGTGGCGTTGCGTGACGCCTCGATCGCCCGCTGGTTCACCCCGGACTTCGCCGAGGCTTATCCAGAGAAAGCCAGAAAAATCACCGACATGCTCGCCGCCACCTCGCCCCAGGGCTACGCCGCCAACTGTGCGGCGGTGCGTGATGCGGATTTTCGCGAGCAGTTGTCGTCGATCCGCGTGCCGCTGCTGGTAATCGCCGGCACCGAGGATGCAGTCACGCCGCCGTCGGGCGGGCACTTTATCCAGGAGCGGGTCAGTGGCGCGCAATACGCCGAGTTCCGTGCCGCACACCTTTCCAATGTCCAGGCCGGTGCCGCATTCAGCGCTCGGGTGCTGGATTTCCTGCTCGGGGCCTGAGGAGTTTTCTGTGGACGAGAAACAACGTTACGACGAAGGCATGCAGGTACGCCGCGCGGTGCTGGGCGATGCCCACGTCGACCGCAGCCTCAATGCCCTGAGTGAATTCAACAGCGAATTCCAGGAGATGATTACTCGCCACGCCTGGGGCGACATCTGGACCCGCCCGGGTCTGCCGCGCCACACCCGCAGCCTGATTACCATTGCCATGCTGATCGGCATGAACCGCAACGAAGAGCTCAAGTTGCACCTGCGCGCCGCGGCCAACAACGGCGTGAGCCGCAGCGAGATCAAGGAAGTGATCATGCAGAGCGCCATCTACTGCGGCATCCCGGCGGCCAACGCCACCTTCCACCTGGCCGAGTCGGTGTGGGACGAGCTGGGCGTCGAGTCACGGGAGTAGATTCACCGCAACCCCTGTGGGCGTGGGCTTGCTCGCGAAAGCGTTGGGTCAGCTTGCATCGATGTTGAATGTGACGATGCCTTCGCGAGCAAGCTCGCTCCCACACTGATCTTCAGCGGCCACAGGGATTTGCGTACAGCACAAATCCCTGTGGGAGCGGGCTTGCTCGCGAAAGCGGTGGGGCAGCTTGCATCGATGTTGAATGTGACGATGCCTTCGCGAGCAAGCTCGCTCCCACACTGATCTTCAGCGGCCACAGGGATTTGCGTACAGCACAAACCCCCTGTGGGAGCGGGCTTGCCCGCGAAAGCGGTGGTACAGCCTCCATCCATGTTTGGCTTTTACAGCAGGCTGATCGGGTAGCTGATGAAAATGCGGTTCTCATCGAACTCATTGGTGCTGAAATCCCGCCGCATCGTCGAGTTGCGCCATTTCACGTTGAGGCTTTTCAGCGCGCCGCTCTGCACGGTGTAGGCCAGTTCGGTTTCGCGGCCCCATTCCTTGCCATCGTCGACGGTGGCGGTGTGCACATTGTCGCCGCTGATGTAGCGGTTCATCAGGGTCAGGCCCGGCACGCCGACGGCGGCGAAGTTGAAGTCGTGGCGCAGTTGCCAGGATTTTTCCTTGGCATTGTCATAACTGGAGTTGTAGCTGTCGTTGGCCAGGGTGCCGCCGCTGGTGCCGTTGACGCGCATCCACGCGTCATCGCCGCCGACTTTCTGCAGGCCGACGTAAAAGGTGTTGCCGCCGTACTTGGCCGAGAGCATGGCGAACGCGGTTTTGTTGTCCAGGTCACCGGCCAGCGCGCTGCCGTCTTCCTTGCCGATGAAGTAGCCGAGGTTGGCGCCCAGGGTCCAATCGCCGATGGGCTGGCTGTGGGTCAGGTTGAAATACTGCTGCTGGTAGATGTCGGACAGCTCGGCGTACCAGACGCCGACCTGGGTGCGTTTTTCGTTGAAGGCATACTCGCCGCCGCCGAAGTTGAAACGGTCGGAGGTGAAGGCGCCCCGGCCGTTCATCGACATGTCTTCCATGCTCGCGTCGTTGCGCGGGCTGTTGCCGCGGAACTGACCCCCGTAGAGGCTCAGGCCATTGATTACGGTGGAGGTCACCTGGCCGCCACGGAAGGTCTGGGGCAGGGAACGGCCGTCGTCGGAGCGCAGGATCGGCAGCACCGGCATCCATTCGCCGACCTTCAATTCGGTCTTCGACACCTTGGCCTTCAGGGCCACGCCCAGACGACCGAAATCATCGGCCGGACGACCGTCGTCATGCACCGGTAGCAACTGCGTACCCGCCGTACCGCGACCGCCGTCGAGCTTGACCGAGTACAGGCCCAGCACGTCCACGCCGAATCCCACCACGCCCTGGGTGAAACCGGACTTGGCGTCGAGGATGAAGTTTTGGGTCCATTCCTCGGCTTTGCCCTGGGCGTTGTTCGGGTTGGTGAAGTTGCGGTTGAAATAGGCGTTGCGCAGGGTCAGCGTGGCCTTGGCATCGTCGATAAACCCTGGTTCTGCCGCCAGGACGGGCAGGGCGACGCTGGTCAGGGCGATGGCAATGAGGCTGGGGAACAAATGCTGTGTGGGCTTCATGGGGCGTTGTCTCTTATTTTTTCTGGACGAAGCGGATCGTTGCCGCACTTTTTTTAGGTGCAAGCGGTAAGGGGGTAGCCAGGGTTATTAGGGCGATTGGGGATCAGCCGGGCGAGGCGGGGCGCAGGGGCATGGCGTCGAACCTGTTGTTATTGGTTTTGTGGCAGCGATGGTGAAGGTCTGGGCTGGATCGATTCAATTACCGGTGGCGGGTTTTGGGCGATTATCGAACGGCAAAACCAATCGATAGACGCCATTCCTGTGGGAGCGAGCTTGCTCGCGATGGCTGTGTCATAGTCGACCTGGATTTCGGGTACATATCCATTTTTGCGGTAACGGCTGCTTAGGGTTCCGCCCTTACGGCGGGTCACTTTTGGCAAACGCCCGGAATGCCGGCCCAGCCAAAAGTAACCAAAAGGTCTGTGCCCCACCACTGGGCACCTCGCCGAGGCGAGGTGTTCCCTCACTCCGGCATTGCTCCGTGGGGCCCGCCGCGAAGGGCCATCCATGGCCCTGCGCGGCTAACCCGGCATCCATGCCGGGTTGCCCACTACGCAATGCCTGCGTTCGGCCCTTGTGGTTAATGGGGCGCTCAAGATCAAAAGCCAAAGCCAAAGCCAAAGCCAAAGCCATCGCCAGCAGGTTCCTCCCACAGAATTCGGGGGCGGTCTGACAGACGCGGGGATTTTTCCGACGAGGTTTTAAGGTTGCCCTTCGGAAGCTGTATCTCTAGCTTGTTCGTGTCGCTGCACATTCAGCGATCGGGACTGCAAGCCCGCCGAATTTGTTAGGCGCCTAGCCGCGCCCCTATAATCCATGGCGCTTTTTGGTGCCATCGTTTTATGGTGGCTGTGTGCGGGAGACCTTCGGGTCTGCCGAGGTTGCCTAACGACTCGGTCTTGCAGACCCGCATACAGCTGCCTCCTATCATCTGCAAGTGATGCTGGCAGCTCTCATTTTCGTTAGGAGCACCATCATGATCAAAGAAACACCCAATCCCCCTGTGCCTGGTTCCACCTTCCCCTACAACGACCCCGATCCGAACAAGCTCCAAGAGGCGGCAGATCGAGCACTCGATTTCCATCTGGGCACCCACGCTGATCCCAAGCCCAAAACCTCAACTCAAGTTTTCACCGTCGTCGATACCCTCGACACCGAGTGCCTACTGGCGAATCTCAGCGAAACCCTGGCCTCGGCCAATGCCATGGTCAATGACCTGGCGTTCGATCTGGAAGGCTCGCGGCGGCATGTCGCATTGGGCGTGGCGCAGATGATTGAATTGAGTGAGCTGTTGGCTAATCGTGCCTTGGATATCGTCGACCCGCGTTAGCCAGGTGGTGTTTATCCCCAAGCTGGGCTGTGGGAGCAAAGCTCGCTCGCGATGGCAGTACGTCAGTTAATCACCGTGCTTTGGCTTTGGCGGCTTTGGCTTTTGATCTTCAATGCCCCATTAACCACGCTGGCCGAACGCAGGCATTGCGCAGTGGGCACCTCGGCATGGATGCCGAGGTAGCCGCGCTGGGCCATGGATGGCCCTTCGCGGCGGGCCCACGGAGCAATGCCGGAGTGAGGGAACACCTCGCCTTAGGCGAGGTGCCGAGTGGTGGGGCTGAGACCTTTTGGTTACTTTTGGGGCGTTTGCCAAAAGTAACCCGCCGTAAGGGCGGAACCGCCAGCAGCCGTTACCGCAGCAATGGATATGTACTCTATCCAAACCCTAAACCGCCTTCGCGAGCAAGCCCGCTCCCACACACCCCTGTAGAAACCCAAACAAAAAGCCCACCTTTCGGTGGGCTTCGTGTTTCAGCGTTCAAACATCAAGTCAGAACAACTTCATCTTCGGCGCTTCTTCCTTCACCGGCTCGTTCTTGCCCGTCTCGGCATTCCAGCCACCACCCAACGCCTTGTACAGATTGACCTCACTGGTCAACTGCGCAAGGCGGTCAGTGATCAGCGATTGTTGCGCGCTGAACAGCTGGCGCTGGGCGTCGAGGAAGGTCAGGTTGCTGTCGACACCAATGCGGTAGCGACGCTCGGCCAGGCGGTAGTAATCCTGGTTGGCGGCGACGAAGTCGGTCTGGGCCTGCAACTGTTCGTTGTAGGTCTGGCGCGCCGCCAGGCCGTCGGAGACTTCCTGAAACGCGGTCTGAATCGACTTCTCGTACTGCGCGACGTTGATGTCTTTCTGGATCTTCGCGTAGTCCAGGCTCGCCCGCAGGCTACCGGCATTGAAGATTGGCAGGTTGATCTGCGGGGCGAAGGTCCAGGTGCCCGAGCCGCCCTTGAACAGGCCGGACAGGTCCGGGCTCAGGGTGCCGGCGTTCGCCGTCAGGCTGATGCTCGGGAAGAACGCGGCCCGTGCGGCGCCGATGTTGGCGTTAGCGGCGAGCAGGTTGCGTTCGGCCTGGAGGATGTCCGGACGACGTTGCAAGAGGTCCGACGGCAAACCGGCCGGCACTTCGCTCAGCAGGTCATCGCTCAGCGGTCGCGAGGCCAGGTTGGCCGGCAGGCCGGTGCCCAGCAGCAGGGTCAGGCTGTTTTCGTCCTGGGCGACCTGGCGGGTGTAGCGCGCCAGTTGCACGCGGGCGTTTTCCACGGCGGTGCGCGCCTGGCTCAGGTCCAGGGCCGAGGCCACGCCGACTTCGGCGCTGCGCGAGGTCAGCTTGAAGCTCTGCTCGTAGGCGCCAAGGGTTTCCTGGGTCAGCTTGAGCAGTTCCTTGTCGGCCTGCCAGGTCAGGTAGGCGTTGGCCACGTTGGCCACCAGGCTGATCTGGGTACTGCGGCGGGCTTCTTCGGTGGCGAAGTAGCTTTGCAACGCTTGTTCGCTCAGGCTGCGAACTCGGCCGAACAGGTCCAGTTCATAGGCGCTGACGCCCAGGGTGGCCGAATACGAACTGCTGATGGACGCTTCACCGGTCTGCGACGCCCGTGCCGGCACCCGCTGGCGGCTGCCCGAGCCGGTGGCCGAGACCGCCGGGAACAGGTCCGCCCGCTGGATGCGGTACTGCGCGGCGTAGGCATCGATGTTCAGCGCCGCGACCCGCAGGTCGCGGTTGTTTTCCAGGGCCACCTGGATCAGTTGCTGCAACGCCGGGTCATGGAAGAACTGCTTCCAGCCTTGCTCGGCGGCGGCCTGGCCGGGGGCATTGGCCGCCTCGTAGGCCGGCCCCTGCGGGTATTGCGACGCGACCGGTGCTTCGGGTCGCTGATAGTCGGGGATCAGCGAGCAACCGCTGAGCACGACGGCAGCGATGGTCAGGGAGAGTAGCGACTTGCTCATTGGCCAGCCTCTTTAGAAGTTTCAGGAGTATCGTCCTGGTCGGCCTGTTTGCGGCGGCCTATCGACGACACGGTCACAAAGAACAACGGCACCCAGAAAATCGCCAGGACGGTGGCGGTCAACATGCCGCCGATCACACCGGTACCGATGGCGTGCTGGCTGCCCGAGCCAGCGCCCGTGGAAATCGCCAGCGGGACCACACCGAGGACGAACGCCAAGGACGTCATGATGATCGGTCGCAGACGCATCCGACAAGCTTCAATGGCGGCATCCATCAAGCTGCGACCCTGTTCGTGGAGTTCCTTGGCGAACTCGACGATCAGGATGGCGTTTTTCGCCGCCAGGCCGATGGTGGTCAGCAGCCCCACCTGGAAGTACACGTCGTTGGACAGGCCGCGCAGGCTGGTCGCCAGCAGGGCACCGATGATCCCCAACGGCACCACGAGCATGACCGCGATCGGAATCGACCAGCTTTCATACAGGGCCGCCAGGCACAGGAACACCATCAGCAGCGACAGGGCGTACAAGGCCGGGGCCTGGGAACCGGACAAGCGTTCCTCGTAGGACAGGCCCGTCCAGGAAATCCCCACGCCGGATGGCAGTTTCTTGGCGATGGCCTCGACTTCGGCCATGGCTTCACCGGTGGAATAACCGGGCGCTGGCGAGCCAAGGATTTCCATCGCTTCAACGCCGTTGTAGCGGGCCAGTTTCGGCGAACCGAAGACCCACTCACCCTTGGCGAAGGCGCTGAACGGCACCATGGTCCCGGCGCTGTTGCGCACATACCACTTCTTCAGGTCCTCGGGGTTCATGCGCGCGCCCGGCTGGCCTTGCACGTACACCTTCTTCACCCGACCACGGTCGATGAAGTCGTTGACGTAGCTACTGCCCAGGGCAATCGACAGGGTGTTGTTGATGTCCGACAGGGTGATGCCCAACGCGCTGGCTTTTTCGTCATCGATTTCCAGTTGGTACTGCGGCTCGTCGTTCAGGCCATTGGGACGTACCTGAGCCAGGACCTTGCTCTGGGACGCCATGCCCAGGAACTGGTTGCGGGCTTCCATCAGTTTCTCGTGACCGATACCGGCGCGGTCCTGCAGGAACACGTCGAAACCGGTGGCGTTACCCAACTCCATCACCGCCGGCGGGGCGAAGGCGAACACCATCGCGTCGCGGAAGGTGAAGAAGTGTTGCTGGGCACGGGCCGAGATCTTGAACACGGTGTTGTCGGCGTTACGTTCTTCCCACGGCTTGAGCATGATGAACGCCAGGCCGGAGCTCTGGCCACGACCGGCGAAGTTGAAGCCGGTCACGGTAAACACCGAGGCCACGCCATCGCCTTCGCCGCCGTCCTTGCCCGGACGCAGCAGGAATTCACGCATGTTGTCCACCACCACCTGGGTTCGCTCGGCGCTGGAACCGGCCGGGGTCTGCACCTGGGCAAACAGCACGCCCTGGTCTTCTTCCGGCAGGAAGGCGGTCGGGATGCGGGTGAACAGCCAGACCATGCCGACCACGATGATCAGGTAGGCCAGCAGGAACGGGGCCTTGTGCCTGAGCATGTTGCCCACGCCGCGCTCGTAGCTCCTGACGCCACGGTCGAACGTGCGGTTGAACCAGCCGAAGAAACCGCGCTTGGGCGTACCGTGCTCACCTTTGGGAATCGCCTTGAGCATGGTGGCGCACAGGGCTGGGGTGAAGATCAGTGCGACCAGCACCGACAGGGCCATGGCCGAGACGATGGTGATGGAGAACTGCTTGTAGATCACACCGGTGGAACCACCGAAGAACGCCATGGGCAGCAATACCGCCGACAGCACCAGGGCGATACCCACCAGGGCACCTTGGATCTGGCCCATGGACTTCTTGGTGGCCTCCTTGGGCGACAGGCCTTCCTCGCTCATCACCCGCTCGACGTTTTCCACCACGACGATGGCGTCGTCCACCAGCAAGCCGATGGCCAGCACCATGCCGAACATGGTCAGGGTGTTGATGCTGAAACCGAACGCCGCGAGGATCCCGAACGTACCGAGCAACACCACCGGCACCGTCATCGTGGTGATGATGGTGGCGCGGAAGTTCTGCAGGAACAGGAACATCACCAGGAACACCAGCACGATCGCTTCGACCAGGGTTTCAACCACGCCCTTGATCGACTCGCTCACCACCGGCGTGGTGTCGTAGGGGAACACCACTTCCATGCCTGGCGGGAAGAACGGCTTGAGGTCATCCACGGTCTTGCGCAGGGCCTTGGCCGTGTCGAGGGCGTTGGCACCGGTGGCCAGGCGCACGGCCAGGCCGGAAGCCGGGGCACCGTTGAACTGGGCGTTGATGCTGTAGTTCTCTCCGCCCAGGCCGACGTCGGCGACGTCGCCGACGCGCACCTGCGAGCCGTCCGGGTTGACCTTGAGCAGGATGTTCTTGAACTGCTCGGCGGTCTGCAGGCGGGTCTTGCCGATGATCGTGGCGT
Organism: Pseudomonas sp. Cab53; assembly: GCF_018325965.1. NCBI lineage: Bacteria > Pseudomonadati > Pseudomonadota > Gammaproteobacteria > Pseudomonadales > Pseudomonadaceae > Pseudomonas > Pseudomonas sp. Cab53. Next base: position 1,467,422 of record NZ_AP021902.1, read on the forward strand.
TCAACTGCTGGCCGGGCAGGGCGGGCAGGCCGCCGAGCTGGCCGGACGAGACCTGGACGTTCTGCGCGGCGATCGCCGTGCGCACGTCCACCGGGGTCAGGTTGAAGTTGTTCAGCTTGGCCGGGTCGAGCCAGATCCGCATCGCGTACTGGGCACCGAAGACCTGGAAGTCACCAACACCGGCGGTCCGCGAGATCGGGTCCTGCATGTTCGACACGATGTAGTTGGACAAGTCCTCACGGGTCATGCCGCCGTCGCGCGACACCACGCCGATCACCATCAGGAAGTTGCGCACCGACTTGGTCACGCGGATGCCCTGTTGCTGCACTTCTTGGGGCAGCAGCGGGGTGGCCAGGTTCAGCTTGTTCTGGACCTGGACCTGCGCGGTGTCGGAGTTGGTGCCTTGCTCGAAGGTCGCCGTGATGGTCATGCTGCCGTCGGAGTTACTTTCCGAGGACACATAACGCAGGTTGTCGATACCGTTGAGCTGCTGCTCGATGACCTGCACCACGGTGTCCTGCACGGTCTGCGCGGACGCACCCGGATAGGTAACCTGGATCGCAATGGCCGGCGGGGCGATGCTCGGGTATTGGTTGATCGGCAACTTGAGGATCGACAGGGCCCCGACCAGCATGATCACCAGGGCGATTACCCAGGCGAAAATCGGACGGTCGATAAAGAATTTCGACATGGTTTACTCCCCTTTGCCGCCGGCTGCTTTATCAGCTGCCTGAGCGGGGGCCGGGTTCTTGTTGGCGACGTTGGTGGCTTCGGCGACCTTGACTTCCACCCCTGGCCGTATGAATTGCAGGCCTTCGGTGATCAGGCGATCGCCGGCCTTGAGGCCGTCTTCGATCAGCCACTGGCTGCCGACGGTGCGGGTGGCCTTGAGCTGGCGCAGCTCGACCTTGTTGTCCGGGCCCACCACCAATGCGGTTGGCGTGCCCTTGAGGTCGCGCGTCACGCCTTGTTGCGGGGCGAGGATCGCGGCGCTGTTCACACCGGCCTGCAACTGCGCGTGGACGAACATGCCCGGCAGCAGGGTGTGGTCAGGGTTGGGGAACACGGCGCGCAAGGTCACCGAGCCGGTGGTCTGGTCGACCGACACTTCGGAGAACTCCAGCTTACCCTCGTGTGGATACTGGCTGCCGTCTTCCAGGGTCAGCTTGACCGCGGCGGCGTTGTCGCCGGCCTTCTGCAAGCGGCCGCTTTCCAGCTCGCGGCGCAGTTGCAGCAGTTCCACCGAGCTCTGGGTAACGTCGACATAGATCGGGTCCAGTTGCTGGATGGTCGCCAGCGCGTCGGCCTGGCCGTTGCTCACCAGCGCCCCCTCGGTGACCGAGGAACGGCCGATGCGCCCGGAGATCGGCGCGTAGACCTTGGTGTAGCGCACGTTGATCTGGGCGGTCTGCAGGTTGGCTTCCGACTCCAGGCGATTGGCCACGGCGGTGTCGTATTCCTGGCGGCTGACGGCCTGTTCGTCCACCAATTGCTTGTAGCGGTCGGCGATCGACTTGGTGGAGCGCAGGTTGGCTTCGGCGCTCTTGAGGGTTGCCTCATACACGGCCGGATCGATCTGGTAGAGCTGCTGGCCGGCCTTGACGTCGGCGCCTTCCTTGAACAGGCGCTTGAGAATGATGCCGTTGACCTGCGGGCGAACTTCCGCGACGCGGAAGGCGCTGGTGCGGCCTGGCAGCTCCGATGTCAGGGTGAAGGGTTGGGTCTTGAGGGTTACGACGCCGACCTGAGGGATAGGGGCAGGAGGTGCCGCTTCTTCCTTCTTGCATCCGCTGAGCAGCGATGCCAGGGCGATGGCGGTAACCAGAGCGGTAACAGCTGGCTTGAATTGCATGGAAATCCTCGGGTCCAGGCGCGCAACAGGCGCACTCGAAAGTGGAAGGTTAAAAAGGCAGCGTTATTCAATTAGTAGGATGCTAAGAAATATACTTACGTACATGGTTGTTTGTAAACAGCCAAATTGCGTACCATCCGACTTTACAAAAGCCTGACAAAGGCTGTGTAGGTCGGGGACGCGTTCCAAGGAAACGTGGCCCCTTTTTTATAGTCGATCCTTTAGCACTGCTGATGCGTCCTGATTGAGGTGTTTACTGCCATGGTTCGTCGTACCAAAGAGGAAGCCCTGGAGACTCGCAGCCAGATACTCGAAGCGGCCGAGAAAGCCTTTTTCGAACGCGGCGTCGCCCGCACGACGCTGGCCGATATCGCCACCCTGGCCGGTGTGACACGCGGCGCCATCTATTGGCATTTCAGCAACAAGGCGGACTTGCTCCAGGCGATGCTCGATACGTTGCATGAGCCTCTCGATGACTTGGCCCGGGCCAGTGAGAGTGAGCAAGAGCTTGATCCCCTAGGTTGCGTACGCAAGCTGTTGGTGCGCCTGTTCCAGCAGGTGGCCCTGGATCCGAAGACCCGACGCATTAATGAAATCCTGTTCCATAAGTGTGAATTCACCGATGAGATGTGCGACCTGCGCCAGCAGCGGCGCCAGGTCAGCCTGGACTGCAACGTGCGTATCGCGTTGTCGCTGCGCAACGCGGTGAATCGCGGCCAGTTGCCGGATGACCTGGATCCGGAGAGAGCGGCGGTCGCAATCCACGCTTACATCGACGGCATTCTGTACCAATGGCTGTTGGCGCCCGACAGCTTCGCCCTGGCAGGTGATGCCGAGCGTTGGGTCGAGATTGGGCTGGACATGCTGCGCCTGAGCCCTAGCCTGCGCAAATGAAACAAAATGCGGAATTGCTTCGGTTTGTTTCATCCCAAGTGGTCGAAGCCGCTTTTATAAACTGAATGCCGTCGTGGTTGATAGGCGATCGTGAACAAAATTTGTAGGGGATTTGTTTCAGGATCACCGGTACTGCGCCGGCCCCCAGGCCCGTGACGTCATCATGCCGGGCAATGATGACGTGTCCATGTACAACGCCTGCTCCCTCCGGCCTGTTACCGACCGGGTTCGACGATGAGGCGTACGGTGTAATGGAAGGGCGGCTCGAGCATCTTCCGAGAAACATCAGACCGGCACGTGTATTCGCCATTGCCGGTGTAAGTGGTCCTGCTCTTCCAGTCCGGCTTATAACTGGGTTCCAAGGCGCCCGGAACGATCGAGGCCTTGAATCGCGTCTGCATTTGGCATTCGAAGTTGAAGTTGCTCATTTCATAGTTGAGGACTATTTCAATCGGCTTGATTTTCTTTAATGTCGGTTGCCAGCCTGCACCGGGGTAAGTGTAGTTTCTGATGTGGCCGATACGAAGTTGGTAAGTTGATTGGGGGGCGATCTCATGGGCGCCCGGGGAAAATTCCTCGGCCTGGGGTGGGTCGGTTAACAGGCTGTTCATTTTCAAGGTGCCGCGGGTGTGGTTGGCAATCTCCACGGTCACTTCGGTGTTCGCCAGACTGTGGGTAACCAGCGCGGGGCCCAGCAGTAAGGCAAGTGTGAAGCTTTTCAGCGTATTCATGGTCCTTCATCTCGCATAGGTGTAAGGCTTGCCGGGATGGCCTGCAAGCGGAGTGTGTTGGGTTGGTAGTGATAAGGTTGTTAATAAAGAATTGTCGTCATGTGCAAGTAACCCGTCCGTTGGTTAAATGAGTGATGTGTGCGGGAGGAATTATTAGCGCTGTCCGGCGAGTGAAGCCATGCTTGAAAAGTGTCGTCTTGTTATTTGATGTTGCGGCTCAAGTTGCTTGAATCACACTTGGCGTTTTGCGGGCATGAAAAAGCCCCGGCTCTTTCGAGTCAGGGCTTTTTTTCAATCAAGTGTTTTTGAACTTACATCACAGGGTAATCAATGTAGCCCACCGGGCCTTTTCCGTAGAAGGTTTCAGGGTGCGGCTCGTTCAGCGGGGCGTCGGCTTTCAAGCGTGCCGGCAGGTCCGGGTTGGCAATGAACGGGACCCCAAACGCGACCGCATCGGCCTTGCCTTCGGCCAGCCAGGCATTGGCGCTGTCCTTGGTGAAGCGTTCGTTGGCAATGTAGGGGCCGCCGAAGGCTTGCTTGAGTTGCGGGCCGATGCTGTCGTCGCCTTCCTTCTCGCGGGAGCAGATGAAGGCGATGCCGCGCTTGCCCAACTCGCGAGCGACGTAGCTGAAGGTTTCCAGGCGGTTTTCGTCGCCCATGTCATGGGAGTCGGCCCGAGGTGCCAGGTGCACGCCAACCCGTCCGGCGCCCCAGACTTCGATGGCGGCATCGGTCACTTCCAGCAGCAGGCGGGCACGGTTTTCCAGGGAGCCGCCGTATTGGTCGGTGCGCTGGTTGGTGCTGCTTTGCAGGAACTGGTCGAGCAGGTAGCCGTTGGCACCATGGATTTCCACACCGTCGAAACCGGCGGCCTTGGCGTTCTCGGCACCCACGCGGTAGGCGTCGACGATGTCGGCGATCTCAGCGGTTTCCAGGGCGCGTGGCGTCGGGTAGTCCGCCAGTGGGCGCACCAGGCTCACATGGCCCTTGGGTTGGATGGCGCTGGGGGCTACCGGGGTTTCGCCGTTCAGGTACGACGGGTGGGAGATCCGGCCGACGTGCCACAGTTGCAGGAAGATCTTGCCGCCGGCGCCGTGGATGGCCTTGGTCACGTTGGCCCAGCCACGCACCTGGTCGTTGGACCAGATGCCGGGAGTGTCCGGGTAACCCACGCCCATCGGCGTGACGGAGGTCGCTTCGCTGAGGATCAGGCCGGCGGAGGCCCGTTGTACGTAGTACTCGGCCATCAGTGCATTGGGGACGCGGCCTGCGTCGGCGCGGCAGCGGGTGAGCGGGGCCATGATGATGCGGTTCTTCAGCTCGATGTCGCCGAGTTTGATAGGGTCGAAAATAGTTGCCATGGATTACAACCTCGAAATGGAAAGGGTAAAAGTCAACGCGTTGCCGGAGCCAGGTCGGGGTTAGCGCCCTGGCGGAAAGTGATCAGGGTGACCAGCAGCGCCAGCACGGCGAGCGCGCCGGCGGCCAGTGGAACGGTGGTCAGGCCCAGGCCGTGGTCGATGACGCTGCCGCCAACCCAGGCGCCCAGGGCGTTGCCGATGTTGAAGGCGCCGATGTTCAGGGTGGAAACCAGGTTCGGCGCGGCCTTGCCGAAGGTCACCACATTGACTTGCAAGGCGGGCACGGCGGCGAAGCAGGCGGTGGCCCAGAGGAACAGCGTGATCTCGGTGGGGATCAGCGCGACGCTGGTCCAGCTCAGCACCGTCGACACCACGGCCATGGTGATGAAGACGCCCATCAGTGTGTTCACCAGGCTCTTGTCCGCCAGCTTGCCGCCGATGATGTTGCCCAGGGTCAGGCCCAGGCCGATCAGCACCAGGGTCCAGGTCACGCCACGGGGCGATACGCCGGTGACCTCTCCCAGCAGCGGCGCGACGTAGGTGAACAGGGTGAACACCGAGGCGGAAAACAACGCGGTCATGCTCAGGGACAACCACAGGCCGGCTCCCTTGAGGGCGACCAGTTCCGAGCGCATGTCGAGCTTTTCTTCATCGCGCTTGGCCGGCAGGAAACGCACCAGGCCGATCAATGCCACCACACCGATGGCGGTCACCGCCCAGAACGTCGAACGCCAGCCGGCTTCCTGGCCCAGCGCGGTGCCCAGGGGCACGCCCAGCACGTTGGCCAGGGTCAGGCCGGTGAACATCAACGCGACGGCCGAGGCGCGTTTGTTGGGCGCCACCAGGCCGGCGGCCACCACCGAGCCGATGCCGAAGAACGCGCCGTGGCACAGGGCAGTGATGACCCGGGCGAACATCAGCACGTTGTAGTCGCTGGCGATGGCGCAGAGCAGGTTGCCGATGATGAAAATGCCCATTAGCGCCACGAGGGCGGCCTTGCGTGGCAGCCGTGCGGTGGCGAGGGCCATGAACGGCGCACCAATGGCCACGCCCAGGGCGTAGCCGGTCACCAGCCAGCCGGCGCCAGGTATCGAGACACCCAGGTCGGCCGCCACATCGGGCAGCAGGCCCATGATGACGAACTCGGTGGTGCCGATGGCGAAGGCACTCAGGGCCAGGATGAGGAGCGAGAGGGGCATGTCGGGGTCCTTGTCAGGTCAGAGCTCTTGGCTCATTTGCTGGAGGAACTGCTGGATCAGTTCCTCGTTGCGCTTGAAGAAATGCCACTGACCGACCTTCTGGCTGGTAATCAGCCCCGCCCGTTGCAACACCGCCAGGTGCGCCGACACCGTGGACTGCGAGAGGCCGCAGCGCTGGTCGATCTGGCCGGCGCAGATACCGAATTCGTGGTTGTGCAACTGCTCGGGGAACTGGACCTTGGGGTCTTTTAGCCAGTTGAGGATGTCTCGCCGTACTGGGTGCGCCAGGGCTTTTATTATTTCGTCGAGGTCGAGGGTCATGGTGGCGGTTCGTAATGGGCTCAAGTGGATAAAACGCTATATCGCGATGAAGCGAACCTTAAATCGTTGCTTCGCGATATACCAATATGTATTTGTTCTGAAGACCGAATAAATCGCTATATCGGGTTATAACGATATGGGCGCGACGGTGCTAAGCTGCCGACCATGAACTATCTCGCACACCTGCACCTCGGCGGCTCGGGCCGCGAACAACTGCTCGGCAGCCTCTACGGCGACTTCGTCAAGGGACCGCTGCAGGGCCAGTACACGCCGCAGATCGAAGCGGCCATTGCGCTGCACCGGCGCATCGACATGTACACCGACCGCCATCCGCTGGTGGATGGCGCCCTGTCGCGTTTTTCCACGGTGCGCCGACGCTATGCCGGCATCGTGCTCGACGTGTTCTTCGATCACTGCCTGGCCCGGGACTGGGCGTCGTACGGCGAGGGGCCGCTGGGGGCGTTCACGTCACGGGTGTACCAGGTGCTTTCTACCGAACCGCAGTTGCCGGGGCGGCTGGCGCAGATTGCGCCACACATGGCGGCGAATGATTGGCTGGGTTCTTATCAGGCGTTCGACGTACTCGAGCAGGTACTGCGCGGTATTTCCCGACGCCTGACCCGCCCCGAGGAACTGGCCGGGGCGATGGAGGAGCTGACCAGGCTCTATGAGCCGTTGAGCGAGGATTTCCGGTTGTTTTATCCACAGCTTCAGGACTTTGCCCAGAGCCAGGTCACACCGAATAACTAAATGTGGGAGCGGGCTTGCTCGCGAAGGCGGTGGATCAGTCAACCTCTGTGTTGAGTGTACTGCCGTCTTCGCGAGCAAGCCCGCTCCCACATGGGATCTGTACAGCGATTCGGATCAGGCCGCGATGGCGGGGCGCATTGGCACTGACTGCTTTTCGGGCACGGCGCCGAACAACGCCTTGTGCACCGCTTGCTGCGCCTGGAACGCCAGGGCCGCACGCTCCTGGCCGTGGCAGGCGATGGGTTGCAGCAGATGGATGTGCACGTCGCCCCGGTCGTTGGCGAACAACCGCATCAGGTGCGACAACAGGTCGTCGTCGCCAATGAACGGCGCCAGCGAATCAGGCTCGCCATTGCGCAGGTAACGGATCGCCACCGGCTGCAACGCCACGTCCGCATCGATGGCCGCCGACAGCAAGCGACCATGGAAGGTGCGCAACGAACGGCCATCGGTGGTGGTGCCCTCCGGAAACATCAGCAGCGGGTGGTCCTGTTCCAGATGACGGCTCATTTGCTTGCGGATCAACTGGCTGTCGCCCGAGCCGCGACGGATGAACAGGCTACCGGCCTTGGCGGCCAGCCATCCGGCGACCGGCCAGGTACGCACTTCGGCCTTGGACAGGAACGACAGCGGCGTGAGCATGCCCAGCAGCGGGATGTCGGTCCAGGACACGTGGTTGCTGACCCAAAGCATCGGCCGTTGCGGCAGTTGACCGTGGACGGTGACGGAAAAGGGCAGGGCATTGCTCAGCCGTGCCATGAAAAAACGCGACCAACGCTGGCGCCGCACCATGGAGTTGGCAATCCCCAGGCGTTCGAACAGGCCGAAAATGCTCGCCATGCAAAGGCCCAGTGTCACCACCAGCAACACCCGCGCGATCCGCGCGTACACGCGCAACCGGCTCATCACACGGCTGCCTTGAAGTGGCGGGCGTAGCGCGGGCAGAGTTCGTCGCGCTTGAGCAGGATGAACACGTCGGCCACTTGGAAATCCTCGTCCCAGCAAGGCTCGCCGCAGATTTTCGCACCCAGGCGCATGTAGGCCTTCAGCAGCGGGGGCATCTCGGCGATGACGTTGGACGGCACGTCGAGGGTCGGCAGCGGTTTTTTTGGTACGGCCTGCAAGTGTTCGGTGCACAGGTAGCGTTCGCGCAGGCGCTGCATGATTGCCTGGGCCTGGATGCCGCCATCTTGCATCGGAATGCTCGCGCAGCCCATCAGGTAGCTGTAGCCGCCTTCGTTCAAAACTTCGGCCAGCTCCCCCCAGAGCACGGCGATGGTGCCGCCGTTGCGGTAGGCCGGGTCGACGCAGGTGCGGCCGATTTCCAGGATCGGGCCCTTGAGGTGGACCAGGCCATGGAGACTGAATTCTTCTTCGCTGTAGAACCGGCCCAGGCTGCTGGCGGCCTGGTGGTCGAGCAGGCGGGTGGTCGCCACGAGGCGGCCGGTGTTCAGGTCGCGTACGCCGATGTGGGCGCAGTGAACATCATAGTCGTCCATGTCCAGACCCATTTCCGCGCCTTTGAGCTTGGCGTTGAATTCGCCACTGAAGACGTTGAAGCGCAGGGCCTGGGCTTCTTGCAAGGCCTGGGCGCCGATCAGGCGTTCGGCTTGCAGGCGGCGTTCATTGCCGGTGTCGCTGATGCGGGCGATCTGGGTCATAGCGAATCTCCGTGCTGGCCGTCTTAAGGTTGCAGCCAATCAACTTTCTTTATGCAGCCATGTTGTGCAAAGTCAGGCTATGTAGCCCCGGTGTCATCGCCATGAAGCTTTGGTGATGCTTATATGACAGCCTTCGAGGAGCCGCCCATGCCCTGGCAAAACCTGATCGAACGCAGTGAACGCCTGCCCGCCCACCCGGACCTGGCCGAGGGTTACGCGACCTTGCAGCAGCGATTGGGGCCGGTGACGCCGTTCGAACTGGCGGTGGCCGGCGCACGGTTGATGGCGACGCCGGGGCTGGCGTTCCTGGTGGGCTATCAGGCGGCGTTGCGCGTGCTCTGGCCCAGTGCGCCCCAGGGCCTGGGCGCGCTGTGTGCCACCGAGCAGCGCAGCCTGCGCCCGGCCGACCTGCACACCCGCCTCGACGACTTGCGCCTGAGCGGGCGCAAGGACTTCGTCACCGCCGGCGACGCCGCCGAGTGGCTGCTCATCGCCGCTCGCAGCGAAGCACCGGGGCAAACGCCGCGGCTGAGCCTGGCGGTGGTCTACCCCGGCGAGCCCGGGGTGAACCTGGAGACACTCCCGGCCATCGCCCTGATGCCCGACATCAGCCATGGCCGCGTACACCTCGACGGCGCCTCGTGTGAATTGCTCGCGGGCGATGGCTGGGATGCCTATGTGAAACCGTTCCGCACCCTGGAAGACCTTTACGTACTCAGCGCCATGACCGCCTGGCTGTATGGCGTGGGGCAAGAGTGCGACTGGCCCCAGGCGCTGCAACTGCGCTTGCTGGCACTGCTCGCCGGGTGCGCGGAAGTGAGCCGGCACAACCCTTCCAGCGCTGCCGGGCATGTACTGCTGGGTGGCTTGTTCGCTCAGTTCCAGGGGCTGGAGGGGGAATTGAATGCCGCACTGGCCGCCGGGCCGACGCCCTGGCGCGAGATGTGGACGCGGGATAACGCCGTGATGGACATGGCGGCGGGCGCGCGGGCCAAGCGGTTGGCCAAGGCGTTGGGCAGCACGGCTAAGTGACCCACCCCTGTGAGGGCGAGCAAGCTCCCACCCGGGATTTGGCGTGTACGCCGCCTTTGCATGCACCACCTGACTCTGTGGGAGCGGGCTTGCCCGCGAAGACGGCGGCACATTCAGCCTCTTCATGACAGACACGCCGCTTTCGCGACCAAGCTCGCTCCCACCTCCCACCCCGGCACTCAAACTGTCATCAAGCTCGATTAGGATCAGCAGGTTCAATCCTGCGAGCCCCACGCATGTCCAAAGGCTGGTTGCTGATCCCGCTCCTGCTGCTCACCCTGAGCGCCCACGCCGAAGACTGGCCTGGCGAGCAATGGCCCACCGGCCCTGCAACCAGTGGGCCGGCGGTTGAAGCCCTGGAGCAATACGCTTTCCCGGCTCGGGACGACGCCACCCGCCAAGGCATCCGTACCGACGCGCTGCTGGTGATCCGCGACGGTCGCCTGGTCTACGAACGTTACGCCGGGCCGAACAGCGCCGACACCTTGCACCTGACCTGGTCCATCAGCAAAAGCCTGCTGGCGACGCTGTTCGGCGTGGCCTACGGGGAGCGGTTGTTCGATCTGCAGGACCCGGCCGCCCGGTATTACCCGGCCCTGGACCAGCAGCCGACGATGACCCTGGCGGATCTGTTCCACTGGGCGTCCGGCCTGGACTGGCAGGAGGACTACGAATACGCGCCGCTCAATTCGTCGGTGGTGGCGATGCTGTACACCCGCGGACGCCACGACATGGCGGCGTTCACCGCACGGCATGAGCGCTACAGCCCACCGGGTCAGGCGTTCCGTTACTCCAGCGGCGACAGCAACCTGCTGGCGGCGGCGCTGAGGAACATCGTCGGGCCGCAGCGTTATCCCGATTACCCCTGGACGGCCCTGTTCGAACCGCTGGGCATTCGCCGCGCCACTTGGGAAAGCGATACCAGTGGCACGTTCGTCGGTTCGTCCTATGCCTACCTCACGGCACGGGACCTGGCGCGGGTGGGGCTGTTGATGCAGCGCGACGGACGCTGGGGTGAGCGGCAACTGATCCCCAAGGCCTGGGTCGCGTTCAACCGCGAGCCCTTCGTCCACTTCCAGGCCGGCCAGGATGAAGCGGTTCCCGGAGGCCATTGGTGGCTCAATCGCGCCGCCGACCCGGCCATCCATCCTTGGCCCGATGCGCCGCCGGATACGTTCGCCGCGCTGGGCCATTGGGGCCAGGCGTTGTACGTCATTCCCAGCGTGAAGTTGGTAATCGTGCGCTACGGCGACGACCGCGACGGCTTGTATCGCCACAACGAACTGCTCAAGCGTGCGATGGCGGCGTTCGCCGAAACGGTGCAGCCATGAAGCGGCGCTGGCTGCTCGTGCTGTTGGCGGTTCTGTTCGTGGCGCTGGCCAGTTGGCTCTGGCGCGAGCGAACGGCGCTGCGGGTCTTTCCGGACATCATCAGCGCCTACACCGCCAAGGAGTACTGCTCGTGCCGCTACGTGATGCTGCAACCGGCCGACTATTGCCGTGGCTATGTGAAACAGTCGGTGCCCATCAGCGCATTCCTGGAAACCCCCGAGGCCAAACGCGTCACCGTCAGCGGCTTGGGTCGTAGCCACAGCGCGCGGTGGCTGGGAGAGCGGCAGGGGTGTCGGTTGGAGCCCTGAAAGCTGACTTTGGCGATTGCCTTTTGTGGCGAGGGAACTTGCTTGCGCTCGAGTGTGCAGCGCTCGCAAATTCTTCAGTCGGTCGTAATCTTGGGGCTGCCTCGCAGCCCAGCGGGAGCAAGCTCCCTCGCCACGGAATGTGTGGATAGCCGGTTCACTGTTGCAACAGACAGTTTGCAAGCGGCCCTGGCCCGGTTAAGGTTCGCCACAGGTTTATCTGTCTGCCGAGTGTGTATGTTCAAGCGGTCTCTCTCCCACGCCGTCGCTACCTTGCTACTGGCCTGCGCCGCGCTGCCGGCCCAGGCCAACTGGTACCTGGACGGTGAATCGTCGCGGCTGTCGTTCATCAGCAGCAAGAACGGCAATGTCTCCGAGGTCCAGCGGTTCCTGGTGCTTCATGGTCAAGTCCAGCCCAATGGGCTGGCGCGCCTGGAAGTGGAACTCGACTCCATCAACAGCGGCATCCCCCTGCGGGACGAGCGCATGCGCGCCGAGCTGTTCGAGGTCAAGCAGTTTGCCGAAGCGACGGCCACCGCGCAGATCGACCTGGCACCCATCCAGGACCTGGCCAACGGCGCGCAACTGGAACTGCGCCTGCCGCTGACGGTGGACTTGCATGGCAAGCAGCATGAGTACAACGTCGAGCTGCTGGCCACTCGCCTGGATGAACGCCGCTTCCAGGTGGTGACCCTGGAGCCGGTGGTACTCGACGCCGCGGATTTCGAACTGGCGCCGGGCCTGGAAAAACTGCGCCATCTGGCCGGGTTGTCGGCCATCAGCCTCTCGGTGCCGGTCAATGCGGTGCTGATCTTTACGGCGCGCTGACATGAGCGGCCCGGTCTTCCCCTGGCGTGACGGCAACCGCTTCGAGCTGCTGATCGACGGGCCGCAATTCTTCCCGCGCATGCTGGTGGAAATCGCCCGCGCCCAGGAACAGGTCGAGCTGGAACTGTACCTGGTGGAAGCGGGGCACTGTGCCGAGGCGATGGTCCAGGCCCTGGTGCAGGCGGCCGAGCGCGGTGTTCGCGTGCGGTGCCTGTTCGACGACTACGGCAGCCTGGCGTTTACCCTCAGCCTGCGCAATCGCCTGGTCGAAGCCGGGGTGGAGCTGCGTTTCTACAACCGCCTGAGCTGGCGGCGTTGGGTGCGCAATTTCTACCGTGACCACCGCAAGTTGTTGCTGGTGGACCAGCGCTTGGCAGTGGTGGGCGGCACCGGCGTGACCGATGAATTCTGGAACCCCCTGGATGATCGCAGCGAATGGCACGAGGTGATGGTGGAAATCGTCGGCCCGCTGGTGCTCGACTGGCAGTTGCTGTTTGACCGCCAGTGGCTCGCCAACCGTCATCGGCGCGCCTGGAAGCCGGCTTCCAACTTCGGCTTGCCGCGCCTGCCACGTGTTCCGCCGGCGGGCGAGGGCATGGGGCGGGTGGCGTATGCCGACGCCCGCCAGCACCGCGACATCCTGCAATCATTGTCCCGGGCGCTGAACAGCGGCCAGAAACGCATCTGGATGGCGACCCCGTATTTCCTGCCGACGTGGAACGTCCGGCGCTCCCTGCGCAAGGCAGCGGCCCGGGGTATCGACGTGCGCCTGCTGTTGACCGGCCCGCGCACCGACCACCCCTCCGTGCGCTACGCCGGGCACCGTTACTACCCGCGATTGCTCAAGGCCGGGGTGAAGATCTTTGAGTACCAGCCCTGTTTCCTGCACCTGAAGATGGTGCTGGTGGACGACTGGGTCAGCATCGGCTCGTGTAACTTCGATCACTGGAACCTGCGCTTCAACCTGGAAGCCAACCTCGAAGCCCTGGACCCCGGGCTCAGCCAGGCGGTGGCGGCGAGTTTCGAGCGCGATTTCAGCCAGAGCCTGCAAGTCAGCCTCGACGCCTGGCGGCGCCGACCGCTGTGGAAGCGGTTCAAGCAGCGGCTGTGGGGATGGGTGGACCGGTTGGTGGTGAACCTGTTGGATCGGCGAGGCTAGCCTGAACACCCAGATACAACGGTGGGAACGAGCTTGCTCGCGATGGCGGTCTGATGTTCGACATCTGAGTTGAATGTTAAGCCGCTATCGCGAGCAAGCTCGCTCCCACATGGGTTTTGTGTTGCCTGGGGATCAGAGCAACTCAAAACTCTGTTGCTTCACATCCTGGGAGTCCAGGCCGATCTGCACATTGAACTTGCCCGGTTCGGCGGCGTACTTGAGCTGGGCATTGAAGAACTTCAGGTCATCCTCGCTGATGGTGAAGTGGACGACCTTCTTCTCGCCGGCCTTGAGCATCACCTTGCGGAAGTTCTTCAGTTCCTTCACCGGGCGGATGATCGAGCCCGTCACGTCCTGGATGTACAACTGCACCACGGTCTCGCCGTCACGCTTGCCGGTGTTCTCCACCGTCACGCTGGCGTCGAGCTTGCCGGTCTTGTTCAGCGTGGTCGACGACAGGGCCATGTCCGACAGGCTGAACTCGGTGTAGCTCAGGCCGTAGCCGAAGGGGTAGAGCGGGCCGGTGGTGTCGTCGAAGTATTGCGAGGTGTAGTTGCCTGGCTTGCCGGGTGTGAACGGCCGGCCGATGCTCAGGTGGTTGTAGTAGGTCGGAATCTGCCCAACCGAACGTGGGAAAGTGATCGGCAGCTTGCCCGATGGGTTGTAGTCGCCAAACAGCACGTCGGCGATGGCATTGCCGCCCTCGGTGCCGCTGAACCAGGTTTCCAGGATCGCATCGGCCTGTTGCTGTTCTTCCAGCAACGACAGCGGACGGCCGTTCATCAACACCAGCACCAGCGGCTTGCCGGTGGCTTTCAGGGCCTTGATCAACTCGCGTTGGCTGGCCGGGATGTTCAGTTCGGTGCGGCTTGAGGACTCGTGGGACATGCCACGGGATTCACCCACCGCGGCCACCACCACATCGGCGTCCTTGGCGGCTTTCACCGCTTCGTCGATCAGCACCTGGGCCGGACGCGGGTCGTCCACCACTTCCGGGGCATCGAAGTTGAGGAAGTTCAGGTAGTCGAGCACCTTCTTGTCGCTGGTGATGTTGGCGCCACGGGCGTAGACCAGTTTCGACTCGGCGCCCAGGGCGCGGGTCATGCCGTCGAACAGCGTGACCGACTGCGCAGGGCGCCCGGCGGCGGCCCAACTGCCCATCATGTCGATCGGTGCCTTGGCCAGCGGGCCGACCAAGGCGATTTTCGCGCTCTTTTTCAGGGGCAGGGTCTGGTTGCGGTTCTCCAGCAACACCAGGCTGCGGCGTGCCACGTCACGGGCGTCGGCGCGGTGCAGGCGGCTTTCGGCGTAGGTGTCGGCCGGGTCATCCTCGGCCTTGCCGATGCGCAGGTACGGGTCCTTGAACAGGCCCATGTCGTACTTGGCAGCCAGCACTTCACGCACCGCGTTGTCGATGTCGCTCTGCTCGATCTCGCCGGACTTGAGCAGCCCCGGCAATTCCTTGCCATACAGCGAGTCGTTCATGCTCATGTCGATGCCGGCCTTGATCGCCAGCTTCGCCGCTTCGCGACCGTCCCGGGCGACGCCGTGCTTGATCAGTTCGAAGATCGCGCCGTGATCGCTCACGGCCAGGCCCTTGAAGCCCCACTCCTTGCGCAGCAGGTCGTGCATCAGCCAGGTGTTGGCCGTGGCCGGTATGCCGTTGATGGAGTTCAGCGCGACCATTACCCCGCCGGCGCCGGCATCGATGGCGGCGCGGTAGGGGGGCAGGTAGTCCTGGTACATTTTCACCGGGCTCATGTCCACGGTGTTGTAGTCCCGGCCGCCTTCCACGGCGCCGTACAGGGCGAAGTGCTTGACGCTGGCCATGATGCTGTCGGCGGCGTTGGCGCCGTTGCCCTGGAACGCCTTGACCATCACCCCGGCGATGCGCGACACCAGGTAGGTGTCTTCGCCAAAGCCTTCGGACGTCCGCCCCCAGCGCGGGTCGCGGGAGATGTCGACCATCGGCGCGAAGGTGATGTCCAGGCTGTCGGCAGCGGCTTCCTGGGCGGCGATGCGCCCGGAGTGGTAGATGGCGTCCATGTCCCAGCTCGACGCCAGGGCCAGGGGGATCGGGAAAATGGTGCGGTGGCCGTGGATCACGTCATAGGCGAAGAACATCGGGATCTTCAACCGGCTGCGCATGGCCGCGTCCTGCATCGGACGGTTTTCATCGCGGGTGATGGAGTTGAACGTGCCGCCGATGTTCCCCGCGGCGATTTCCTTGCGGATCATCTCCCGGGGCATTTCCGGGCCGATGCTAATCAGCCGCAACTGGCCGATCTTCTCTTCGAGGGTCATCTGCTTCATCAGGTTGCTGATGAAGGCATCCTTGTTCTCTATGGGGGCTGGCAGGTTGTCGGCTACTACGGATTGACTGGCCAGGGTGACAAACAGGCCCAGCAAACACAGCTTCTTCATGAATAGTTTTCTCGCAAGCCTAAAGGGCGGTGAGCACACGCCGGTCAGCCAAAATGTGAGGAGCGGCTATTGTTGTTCGGTCAAATACAGCACACTTTCGAGCCCGGTGGGCTGAACTTAGTTTCGCACCGCGCATCTTTTAGCCCATCGCCCTGATTGAATCCAGTGCGGCGGCAGATTATGCCCTAGACGCCGAGGCGATAGGTGGCCGCGTTTTTTAATGTCATGCAAGGGAGAGCTTCACCCGATGAATCTACGACTGAACCACCGCAGCGGCTTACAGGTGCTGGTGCTGATGCTGTTCACCACGCTGCTGGCCGGTTGCGGCATCAACAACATCCCGACCCTGGACGAACAGGCCAAGGCCGCCTGGGGCCAGGTGCAGAACCAGTACCAGCGGCGTGCCGACCTGATCCCCAACCTGGTGGAAACCGTCAAGGGCTACGCCCAGCATGAACAGGAAACCCTCACCGCCGTGGTCGAGGCCCGGGCCAAGGCCACGTCGATCCAGGTCGATGCCAGCACCCTGGACAACCCGGAAAAACTCAAGCAGTTCCAGCAGGCACAGGATCAACTGTCCGGGGCATTGAGCCGGCTGATGGTGGTGTCCGAACGTTATCCGGACCTCAAGGCCAACCAGAACTTCCTGGCCCTGCAATCGCAACTCGAAGGCACCGAGAACCGCATCGCCGTGGCCCGTCGCGACTTCATCCTGGCGGTGCAGCAGTACAACACCGAGATCCGTACCTTCCCGGGACGCCTGTGGCACAGCGTGATGTACAGCGACCTGCCGGTCCGCCAGACCTTCGAGGCCACCAGCCCCGATGCCGAGAAAGCGCCCCAGGTGAAGTTCTGATCGGTACCCGGCGCCTACAGGAGTTCCAATGCGCGTGTTGAAATTTGGCCTGGTGCTGTTGCTCTGGGTGTTTGCAGTCACGGCCCAGGCCGAGTTGAAGTTTCCGGCGCTGACCGGGCGGGTGGTGGACACCGCCCAGTTGCTTGAGCCGGCGGTGCGCGAGCAACTGGATGCGCAGCTCAAGTCCCATGAGCAGGCGACCGGCGAGCAGGTGGTCGTCGTCACGGTGCCAGACCTGCAAGGCGCCAGGATCGAGGACTTCGGCTATCTGCTCGGGCGCCACTGGGGCATCGGGCAGAAGGATAAAAACAACGGCGCCCTGCTGATCGTCGCCCGGGATGACCGTAAACTGCGCATCGAGGTGGGCTACGGCCTGGAGGACCGCCTGACCGACGCCCAGAGTTCGGTGATCATCAACCAGGTGATCACCCCGGCGTTCAAGACCGGCAACTTCAACAAGGGCATCAGCGACGGCGTGTCGGCGATGCTGGTGGTGCTGGGCGGCAGCCCGCTGGATGAACCGGCGCCGGTGTACAGCACGGACGAGCAGCAGGAGGGCGATTTCGTCCAGCGGCACCCGTGGCTGTTGGTCCTGCTGGTGATGCTGTTTATCATCACCGTGATGGTGTGCCAGGTGCTGGGCATCCTGCCCGTAAGCATCGGCAGCTCCAGCGGTTCCAGTAGCAGTGGTTCCAGTGGTGGTTTTGGCGGCGGTGACTCCAGCGACGGAGGGGGCGGCGGAGGCTTCAGCGGGGGCGGTGGCAGTTTTGGAGGCGGCGGTTCGTCGGGCGGCTGGTGACAATAATAATGAACGGGCATTTCTAACCATGGCATTACTGACTGAACACGAACAACGCAAGGTGGCCGAGGCCATTGCCCGGGTCGAGCAGGACACCGACGCCGAGCTGGTCACGGTGCTCGCCGCCCGTGCCGACGACTATGCCTACATCCCGCTGCTGTGGGCCAGCCTGCTGGCCCTGGTGGTGCCCGGCGTGGTGCATTACCTCACGGGCTGGCTGGCGATGCACAGTTTGCTGCTGGTGCAATGGCTCAGCTTCATCGGCTTGTGCCTGGTGTTTCGCATTCCCCGCATCACCACGCACCTGATCCCCCGTTCCGTACGGCATTGGCGCGCCTCCAACCTGGCGCGCCGGCAGTTCCTCGAACAGAACCTGCACCACACGGTGGGCGGCACGGGCATGTTGATCTTCGTCTGCGAGGCCGAGCGCTACGTGGAAATCCTGGTGGACGAGGGCATTTCCAAGCGCCTCGACAACAAGCATTGGGACGCCATCGTCGCCACGTTCACCCAGCAGGTGCGCCAGGGCCAGACGTTGCAGGGCTTCGTGAACTGCATCGAAGCCTGCGGCACCTTGCTCAAGGAACACGTGCCGGTGACCCAGGCGCGCAATGAATTGCCGAACCGGTTGGTGGTGTTGGGCTGAAGATCTGCTGTCGAACATCGTTGTGGCGAGGGGATTTATCCCCGCTGGGGGCGAAGCCCCCCAAAGAGCCGACGGCTGGAACGCCAAGCGATCTGGTCGCCTGTTTTTTTGAGGGCTGCTGCGCAGCCCAACGGGGATAAATCCCCTCGCCACATTAATTTCCCAATTCCCCGTGCCCTCGAACCCCATCCCCCCTAAAATACCCACCACTCCCGTTTCGCCCCGCCCCGAGGCCGCTTGTTCATGTCCGTTACCGCCACCCCCGCCCGTCCCGCGCCGGATCATCACGCCCAGTTCATCGAGCTGTTGCGCACCAGCCTTGCGCAAAACGCTTTCATCAAACTGGTACTGGCCAAGCATGTCGGGGATGAAGCGGACCTCCAGCGGTTGATCATCAAGCCGCTGACGGTCAAGGAGCAGCCGTGCCTGTCCTTCGTCTACCGCTACAAGACCCGCGACATCACCAAGAACTTCCCGTTGGCCGAAGGGGTGGACACCGTTGCTGCGCTCTTGCCGGCGTCGTTCAAGAACGCGCACCTGCTGGCGGTCACCGACGAGGCGCAGCTGGAATACAGCAAGAAGGGCAAGCCTTCGCTGTTCAGGAGCAAGCCCCAGCAGTTGCGTGAGGTGCCGTCCGGCGAGCACAACCGCGAGAAGAACCGCTTCCTCGACCTGAGCCGGCCGTTCCTTGCCGACCTGGGTGTGACCAACCACAAGCACGAGCTGATCCCAGCGATGTCGCGCAAGTGGAAGCAGATCAACAAGTTCATCGAGGTGTTCAGCCATGCGCTGACGTCTTCGCCCCTGGCCCTGGACAAGCCGGTGCGGGTCTCGGATTTCGGCTCGGGCAAGGGCTACCTCACCTTCGCCATCCACGATTACCTGCGCAACACCTTGCAGGCCGAGGGCGTGGTCACCGGTGTCGAGCTGCGCGAAGACATGGTCAAGCTGTGCAACGAAGCGGCGGCGCGCCTGGAGCATCCGGGCCTGAGCTTCCAGCACGGTGACGTGCGCAGCGTCGCGCCGAGCGCGGTGGACGTGATGATCGCCTTGCACGCCTGTGACATCGCCACCGACTACGCGATCCACATGGGCATTCGCTCCGGCGCCTCGATCATCATGTGCTCGCCGTGCTGCCACAAACAGATCCGCCTGCAGATCCAGAGCCCAGCCTTGCTCAAGCCCATGCTGCAATACGGCCTGCACCTGGGCCAGCAGGCGGAAATGGTCACCGACAGCCTGCGGGCGCTGTTCCTCGAAGCCTGTGGCTATGAAACCAAGGTGTTCGAGTTCATCTCCCTGGAACACACCAACAAGAACAAGATGATCCTGGCGGTCAAGCGCGCCGAACCCATCGATACGACCGAACTGCTGCGCAAGATCCAGGAACTCAAGGCGTTCTATCACGTCACCGAGCATTGCCTGGAGACCCTGCTGCGCGCGGATGGACACCTCTGACGCCGCCCCTGTGGGAGCGAGCTTGCTCGCGAAAGCGGTACATCAGCCCCATTGCCGTGGGCTGACTACTCCGCCATCGCGAGCAGGCCTGTTTCTCTCTCGTCGTGCAGCCCGTCCGGTAATGCCGGGTTGGCGCTGCACGGCCGGGCCACCGGGCTACCTTTAATGCGTTCACCCTTCTCGCATACAAAGGAGCTCAACCATGGCCGCCAAGAAAATCCTGATGCTGGTCGGCGATTACGTCGAAGACTATGAAGTGATGGTGCCGTTCCAGGCCTTGCAGATGGTCGGCCATACCGTGCACGCGGTGTGCCCGGACAAGAACGCCGGGCAGACGGTGCGCACGGCGATCCACGATTTCGAAGGTGACCAGACCTATAGCGAAAAGCCTGGGCACCTGTTTGCCCTCAACCAAGACTTCGCCACTGTCGCCGCCGCCGACTACGACGCATTGCTGATCCCGGGCGGGCGTGCGCCGGAATACCTGCGCCTGAATGAAACGGTGCTGCAACTGGTGCGGGATTTCGATCTGGCCGGCAAGCCGATCGCGGCGGTTTGCCACGGCGCGCAATTACTGGCGGCCGCCGGCATCCTCGAAGGTCGCGAATGCAGTGCTTACCCGGCCTGCGCCCCGGAAGTGCGGCTGGCCGGAGGCACCTACATCGACATTCCGGTGACTCAAGGCCATGTCCAGGGCAACCTGGCGACCGCTCCGGCCTGGCCGGCACATCCGAACTGGCTGGCGGGGTTCCTGACCTTGCTGGGCACGGCGATCACGTTATAGCCATGTCGCCAGGCATCGCCAGCGTCTAGGCCACGATGGGGGGGCGGTCAAACCTCCACCGGCACCGCCAGCTTCGGATCGCCCAGGGGATGACTCTTGGCGTCGAAGAACCGCAGCTCCACCGCCAATCCCTGGAACACGTTGGCGTAATGGCGTTTCTGGTGCTGGATGAATGCCTGGCTGCGCGGGTAGATCGAGATCGCCACGACCTTGGGGGCCGCCAGGCGAAGGGCGTCGACGATGTGCCGGTCCTGCTCGCCGAGGGCATGGCCGAACAGGCACAGGTTGTCGCCGTGATGCAGCAACTGGTCGTAGCAGAATGACAGGTAGTCGGAGCTGCGGATGGTCTTGAGCTTGTCCTGGCTCGGGCCTTCATTGACGAACAGCGGCACATCGTCGAGGGTCTTGAGGGTGTTGTTGATGGCGAAGCTGCCCAGCAACGTGCCTTCGGTGGAGCTCAACCTGCGCGCCATGCCGTCCTGGTTGCGCACCAGGTGCAGGCCGCCGTGCAGGTACAGCATGCGCGGTTTGTCAGTGCTCACCTGGCTCAGATCGAAATGGTGATCGCTGCCCGTGAACAGGTCGGTGAGGGTGCCCGGCGCGTGCTGGATCGCCCAGTGATTGAGCAGGTCGTAGTTGGTGGTGAACACCGTGCGGTAGTGGCTCAACGCCTGATTGAGCGTCGCCAACATGGAAGGCTGCACCAGTCGCCACGGGATGTGCACCGCGTGCACGGTATTGATCAGCGCTTCCTTGATCGCATAGTAGCGGTTGCGCGGGGCGGCGGAGCTGACGGCCAGGGCCTTGTTGACCCGGCTGGTGGTCTTGAGCGCGCCGAGCACCTGCTCGAAGCTGCGCGTCTGCATCGCATCGAACACACTCAACTCCGACGGGCTCAGGGGCTTTTCCTCGACGGTGCGGGCGTTTTCGAACAGTGAGTCGTAGCCGAAATCGTCCCACACCGCGCGACTGGCACCATTGCCCAACAGCAGGCCGCTGAAGTCGGTGCTGGCCTGCAGGGCCGCCCAATCTTCAAGCCGGGCGTCGTATTCGTGGAAATCGGTCATCGCGAAGCTCATCCAAAACGTGGCAAAGGCAGGGCGCGACTTTATCACGACAAACTCTTGAGCCAGATCAAGGAACGCCGTGACTGATCGGTCAATCCTGTATACCCCTACCGATCCGGTCTCTTCCAGGAGCGTGTCCCATGAGCAGCACCTTTTTCATTCCAGCCGTGAACATCATGGGCCTGGGTTGCCTCGACGAGGCGATGACCGCCATTCGCAACTACGGTTTTCGCAAGGCCTTGATCGTCACCGACGCTGGGTTGGCGAAGGCCGGCGTGGCCGGCAAGGTGGCTGAGCTGCTGGCAGTCCAGGACGTCGATGCGGTGATTTTCGACGGCGCCAAGCCCAATCCAAGCATTGCCAACGTCGAGCTTGGGCTGGGGCTGCTGAAGGAGAGCGGGTGCGACTTCGTCGTGTCGCTCGGCGGAGGTTCGCCCCACGATTGCGCCAAGGGCATTGCCCTTTGCGCCACCAACGGCGGGCACATCCGTGACTATGAAGGCGTGGACCGTTCCAGCAAGTCGCAACTGCCACTGATCGCCATCAACACCACCGCCGGCACGGCCAGCGAGATGACCCGCTTCTGCATCATCACCGACGAGACGCGCCACGTGAAAATGGCGATCGTCGATCGCAACGTGACGCCATTGATGTCGGTGAACGACCCGGCGCTGATGGTCGCGATGCCCAAGGGCCTGACGGCGGCCACCGGCATGGATGCGCTGACCCATGCGGTCGAGGCGTATGTGTCCACCGCTGCCACGCCGATCACCGATGCCTGTGCCCTGAAAGCCGTCACCCTGATCAGCAACAACCTGCGCCTGGCCGTGCGCGACGGCAGCGATCTGGCGGCGCGGGAGAACATGGCCTACGCACAGTTTCTCGCCGGGATGGCGTTCAACAACGCTTCGCTGGGTTTCGTGCACGCCATGGCCCACCAACTGGGTGGCTTCTACGACTTGCCTCACGGGGTGTGCAACGCGGTGCTGTTGCCGCATGTGCAGAGCTTCAATGCCACGGTGTGCGCCGCTCGCCTGGCTGAGGTGGGGCGGGCCATGGGCGTCGACGCGCCGAGGGCCACCCCGGAAGAGGGCGCACAGGCCGCCATCGCGGCGATCCGCAGCCTGGCCCAGGACGTGGACATCCCCGCCGGCTTGCGTGAATTGGGCGTACGCCTCAATGACGTACCGGTCCTGGCCTCCAATGCGCTGAAAGACGCCTGCGGCCTGACCAACCCCCGAGCGGCGGACCAGCGCCAGATCGAGGAAATCTTCCGCAGCGCGTTCTAATCGCCCTGGGGCGGCCTGGACCTCACGCAGGCCATCGCCGCCACACCCAGCAAGGCGCACATCGTCGCCAGTGGCCAGGCCTGTTGGCTCAGCAACAGGCTGGCCACGGCACCGATCACCGAAGCCAGCAGTTGATGCAGGAAACCGCTCAACGCCATGGCATAGGCACCGGCCACCGGCGAGCCTTGGTTGGCCAGGGACAGGCTGATGGGGTAGTTGACCGACTGGCCGAACACCGCAAAGCAATAGGGCAGCCAGAACAGCAAGGCGACGTGGCTCAGCGCCAGGCTGCTGACCAACATGATCGTGCTGCCGGCCAACACCAGGGCAATGCCCCAGCCCATCATCCGCTGCTGGCCGGTACGCAGCACGAAAGCATTGACCGTCAGCGCTCCGAGCAGGTACGCCGCGCTGATCGGCCACCCCAGCAGCCCGTATTCGATGGGCGACCAGTCAAAGCCTTCCTGCAGAATCAATGGCGCTGCGGTATTGAAGGCAATGATCACGCCGTAACCCAGCCCGCCGGCCAATGCCGGTCGCAAAAAGTGACGGTGCCTGAGTATCCGGGCGTAGATTCGCCAGGCCGATGGGCTGTCCTGGCTCGGCGCCACCACCGGAAACCTGGCCCGGGAGACCGCCGCCGCCATGACCAGGCTGGTGGCGCCCACCCCTTGGAAAATCGCCTCCCAACCCAGTGCAGCCTGGATCAACGAGCCCAGGTATTGACCGATGCCGAGGGCCACCACGAAGGCGATGGATATCCATGAAAGGGCCTTGGCCAGCAGGTCACCGCTGAAACTGTCGCGAATCAGCACCCGTGCCATCACCGAGATACCGCTGGCGCCGATGCCCTGGATCAGCCTCATCGCCAGGAATGCCTCGGCGTTGCTGCCCATCGGCAAGGCCAGGTTGCTCAGGCCGTAGAGCCCCAATGCCGCCAGCAACACCACCTTGCGCCCCAGCCGCTGGCTCAGGCTCCCCCACCACAGCATCGGCAGGGCCATGCCGATCAGGTACGCCGCCAGGCCCCAGGACACCCGGGAGGCGTCGGTTCCCAGGGCCTGGGCGATGTCAGGCAGGGCCGGCAAATAGATGCTCATGCCCAGTTGTGCCAGGAACACGGTCGTGCAGGTGACGATCAGGGTGGTGCGGTTGTTCATCAGGAGGCTCGTTTCATGGGCGGATGTCGCGTCCGTGGGCAGCCAGCAGTTGGGTGATGCCTTGGCAGAATTCGCTGATCACCTTTGGCTCCATATCGGCGCGCAGGGTAATACGGATCGCAGCCTTGCCTTGGGGCACCACCGGGAAAAAGACCGCCGAGGTGAAGTACCCTCGTTCGGCCAGTTCGGTCGCCAGGCTGTTCGCCAGGGTGGTTTCACCGCAAGGCACCAGTCGGATCGCCATGGGGCTGCCGTGCTGTTCGGTACGAACGAGGCGGTCGAAGAGGCGGATATTAGCCTGCAAACGCTCCTGCAAGCTGCCGAGCTCGCGGCTGTGGTGCAGGCGAATCGAAGCCATGCCGGCACCGATGGCTGCCGCGTTCAAGCTCTGGGACCAGTTGCTTGGCCCACCGTAGCGTTGCACCAGCGCCTTGTGCCGTTCGCTGCCGAACATCGCCAGCCCACCGCTGGCCCCGAAGGATTTCGCCAGCGAAGCGACGATCAGGGTGCGCTCGTCCAAGGCGGGCAGGCGCGAGCGGACCAGGCCCATGCCGCGCTCCCCGACGGCCGACAGCGCATGAGAATCGTCCAGGTAGAGAAACAGACCGTACCGTTGCTTGAGGTACATCAGGCTGTCCAGGTCCGCGAGGCCGCCCATGCTGTAGGCACCGTCGGCCACGTACGCCACGTTGCGCTGGCGCTTGCACACGTCCTCGATGAAGTCCATGTCGTTGTGCGCACAGGTGAGCACCTGGGTTTCATCGGCGCAAGCCGCCTTGATGTGATTCATCGAATAATGGGCCAGCTTGTCGAACACCATGACGGGCGATCGATTGTCCGAGAAGGCACCGCTGGCCAGCAGCGGCAGGATCCCGGCACTCGCCGCGCTGCACGACAGCGCACTGAGGCAACTGGCGCCGAACAGCTCCGACAATTGGGTCTCGTACTGCGCAAGGATCGCCAGCTTGCAGCGGTTCCTGGAGTTGGCGACTCGCAAGGTCCCGGTTTCCCACAGGGCGGTCATGGCGCCATCCAGCAAGGCCGGGTGGTAATCCAGCCCCAGGTAGGACGTGGTGCAGAAGTGATGGAGGGTACGGCCATATTGGTCGACCAGGACATTGGGCGTCTTGACCTCGACATTGAGCCCTGAGATTTTTCCGGCTTCAGCGCATTGCCAATCCTGATCCGCGAGGGAAATGACTTTACGGTAGTGGGTGAAGCGATGGGTGGGGTGTGCAGTCTGGTTCATGGTTCGATCACATTCCTTGATTCACGACGCTGTCCGTGGCGTGTTTCGTCGCCGTGTTTCCAGACTTTACAGCGCAGGGCCATAGGCTTTGAATCGGTCGTTTCCGGCATGTTTGAGTGTTACTGGAGACTTCTGCGTAGGAGTTTGCCTAGGAACCTGGACGGCAAATCCATTTGCGAGTGCGAGGTGCCGGCAGGTTATGCTCTGCGGGCTGGGGGGCTCTATTCTTTAATGGGGGGGCGTGGCTTGCGCCTCGGTCACCTGCGCTATCCTCATCATGACTTTCGCCCCTTTACCGCTGCACTCACCCGGATGACTCCAGCACCATGGACACCCGAAGCCACACGCCGCTGGCCAGTTACATCGACCTGATGCTGGACGCCGTGTGCGCGGTCGATGGCCAGGGGCGCTTCGTGTTTGTCAGTGCTGCCTGCGAGCGCATTTTCGGCTATACCCCGCAGGAATTGATGGGGCAGGCGATGATCGACCTCGTGCACCCCGCCGATCGCCAGCGTACCCTCGAGGCCGCGCGGGAGATCATGAACGGGGAGCCCAAGCTCAATTTCGAGAACCGCTACCTGCACAAGGATGGCCGGGTGGTGCACATCCTCTGGTCGGCGCGCTGGTCGCCGGTGGACCAATTGCGGATCGCCGTGGCGCGCGACATCACCGAGCGCAAGCTGGCAGAGTCGCGCCAGGCGGCGTTGTATGCGATTTCCGAGGCCGCCCATGCGGCGGCGGACCTGTTGGCGCTGTTCAAGCGCGTCCACCAGATCATCGGCGAATGGCTGCCGGCGTTGAATTTTTCGGTGGCGCTGTACGACGAGCAATGCGCGCAGTTGAACTTCGCCTATCACGTCGACGACCTGGAGCAGCAGCCCGAGCTTCCCGGCACGATGACCGGGCGTTTGTGCGCCGAGGTGATCCGCAGCGGCCAGCCGATCCTGTTGACGCCCGGTTGCAGCTCACTGCCGTCGGGGTTCTGCGACCTCGTGGCGCAGCCGGGCGCGCCCTGTTGGCTCGGTGTGCCGTTGAACTCGCAGAACGGCACGATCGGGGCGCTGATCGTCAAGAGTGCCCCGGACAACGAGCGCTACACCGAGCAGGATAAGGACCTGCTGCAATACGTCTGCGCTCAAATCACCATCGCCATCGAACGCCAGCAATTGCATGCCCGGCTGCAGCACATGGCGCAATACGATCAGTTGACCCAGGTGCCTAACCGTGAATTGCTGCGTGACCGGTTCAAGGCTGCACTGGCCAGCGCCCGTGCCGTGTCGGGGCGCATGGCCTTGCTGTACATCGACCTCGATCGCTTCAAACAGATCAACGACACCTACGGCCACGGCGTAGGCGACCTGTTGTTGCAAGCGGTGGCCAGCCGTCTCAAGGGCTGTATACGGGATGTCGACACCGTGGCGCGCATCGGCGGGGACGAGTTCGTGGTGCTGCTTCATAGCATCCAAGCGTTGGACGATGCTCACCGCGTGCAGGAAAAAATCCGCCAGGTGCTGAGTCAGCCGCTGCGGCTGGACGGCTATTGCCTGAGCATCGAGCCGAGCATCGGGGTCGCTTGTTTTCCCGACCATGGGGTCGAAGATGTGGCGCTGTTCCGTCATGCCGACGAGGCGATGTACGCCGCCAAGCGTCAGAACCATCGGGCATTCAGCCACTGAGCGTAGGTCGCCGTTCGTCGCGGCGAGGCACTTGAATCAAACTTTTCAGCCCTTTTGCCTTTCGAAACCCTGGCAGGTCCCGTGGTGGGGCCGCTGCCGAATGTTCAATTGAGGAGGGCGCGACCATGAACCGGATGGCCACCTTTTTTCGCACCACCAGCCTCGTCGTGTTGATGGGCCTGGGTGCCAACAGTGCCTGGGCCCAATCGCCTGCCGAATTCATCAACGACGCTTCCGCCAAGGGCATGGCCGACATCGAGGCCAGCCGCATGGCCCATGGCAAGGCTGAGTCCAGGGAGGTCAAGGACTACACCATCATGGTGATCAACGACCGTACTACCGCCAACCAACACCTGGCGAAGATCGCGAAGAAGCTCGACTTGCCCGTCGCGCCTCGGGAGGAAATGGCTGACAAGGCCAAGACCCTGATGCCGCAGGTGCAGGAGGGTGAGTCGTTCGAGGCCGCCTATGCCGCCAGCCAGGTCAAGGCCACGGAGGAGGCCATTACCCAGATCCAGGAGCAGGCCCAGACCACCGAAGTGCCTGAGATCAAGGCCTTCGCCGATGAGACCCTGCCCAAGTTGCAAACCCATCTGGAGATGGCCAGGGCGCTGCAAGCCAGCCGCTGAGCCGCTGCACCTTTTGACGTGAGGGCGACATCCATTGCCTTGACGGTGGCCGGGAAGACGCGAGGGGCATCACGCCCCTCGCGTCTTCGTATCAGCACTGATTCAGGTCAACGTTGCTTTTTTGCTCAAGGCCTTCAAGGTTCTTGACCTCGCCCTGGCCCATCGTCTGGTAGTGCTTCCTCAATGCCTCCAGTTGCTTGAGGTCCAGCGATTCGAGACCGAGCATCGCGTTCTGCGCCTCCGCCGTGGCTCGCAACAACTCATCGATCTTCAGGTGCAAGATGTCTGTGTCGCGGTTCTGCGTGTTCTGAATCAGAAATACCATCAGGAAGGTGATGATCGTCGTCGACGTGTTGATGATCAGCTGCCAGGTGTCGTTGAACTGGAAAAAGGGGCCGCTGATCGCCCAAAGCGCCAGTAATACAATGGCGCCCAAGAACGTCTTCGGGCTTCCCGCCCATAGAGCCAGCTTCTGTGCGATTTTTGCGAAGTTCATTGCCGTGTTCCTTAATGGGATTCACCTGTCTGGTGAGACAGCAACGACGCGTTGAAAATTCTGCTTACATTTGCACCGCTCCCACAGGTTTATTTGCGAGAGGCCCCGGGCCGATCAATTGATAACAACCAGCCGGTGTTGTGATGTGCAGTTCTCGGATTCTGCCTACAAGCCAAGCGGAAGGTGTCTGCTATCCACAGGAGTGACCCCGTGAACGTTATGAATTATCAAGGCTACGCCGCTCGGATTGACTACAGTGACGAGGACGGTCTGCTTGTAGGCCATATCGCGGGGATCAAGGATGTCGTCGGGTTTCACGGCGAATCTGTCAGCGAGCTTCGAGCGGCGTTCAAGGAGGCGGTGACTGACTACCTGGAGACGTGCGCCAAGCTGGGGCGCGCACCGCAGAAGCCTTATTCAGGCCATCTCATGTCACTGGAGTGTGCGCTTGAGGAAAAACAGGTTCAGCGCTTTGGGTTGCAGGCATTCCCGGACTTGGATATCCAGGGAAAGTAAATGTGGAGCGGGTGAAGGGAATCGAACCCTCGTTATCAGCTTGGGAAGCTGGAGTAATGCCATTATACGACACCCGCTCAGAGCGGCTGACTTTGTACCAGATGTGGGCGAGGATTTGAAGTTTTTCTTTGCCTGATGCGCGTGCGCTCGTCTACGCAGGCCTTGGATCAAAGCGGTCTTTCGCGGGCAAACCCCGTTTTGTTGGCGCGGGGCGGGGCTTGCTCGCGAGGACTCGTTTCAGATTGCCAGTGCATGGTAGTCCTGCACGAAGCTGTAGCGCGGACGGCTTTCGCGGTGTGTCGGCGTGAGGAAGTTCATCACGGCGTTGCGGCTGTCGCGGCAGGCGGCCTTGTGTTCCATGTCCAGGAAATGCCCGGTGGCTTGCACCGTGCTGAACGTACTGTGCCGGACATGGTTGGCAAAAAGCCTGGCGTCGTCGGCCGAGGTGTATTCATCCCATTCGCCGTTGAGGAACAGTACCGGCACGTTGATTTTTCTCGCCGCGTTGACGTAGCACTGCGGGTCGCTCTGGAGCACGTCAGTGATGTGGAAATGCATCTGGCCGTACTCATGCTCGGCCAGGCTGCTGACATGGCGATAGTTGAAGCGCTTGAACAGCGGCGGCAAATGCTTGCCGATGGTGCTGTTGACCAGGTGGCCGACCCGGTCGCGGTCCAGGTTGCTCAGGTAATCCACGCCACGCTCCAGGTAGTCGCGCATCGGTGCGTTGAGCACCGGCGAGAACGAACTGATCACCGCTTTTTCAATCCGCTGTGGGCGCTGGGCCAGGGCGCTCAACGTGGCGGCGCCGCCCCAGGAAAAGGACAGCACATGCTCGGCGGCAAAGTGGTCGATCAGTTCCAGGAGAATCTGCCCTTCGATCTCCTTGGTGAGCATTCTTTCATGCCGGTTGTGCGCTTTTGACTTACCCGCATAGGGCTGGTCGTACAACACAACGTTGAATTGCGGATGGAGGCTTTTGACGGTCTGTGCAAACGACGCAGTCGTGGCCATCGAGCCGTTGACCATGATGATGGTCTTTTGTGCGGCGTCTGCGCGATAGAACTCCGTGTAAACCCGATACTGACCTTGTATATCCAGCACAGCGATTTCTGGCCTCATGTCATAAGACTCCTGGCAAGCGGGTATGCGCGCAATGAGATTGCACGGGCAATGTGACAGGTAGGCATACGCCTGGAAGATAAGGCCCATGTCGATCCACTGAAGCGGTCGACGGGTGTTGTTGTAGGCGGGCAGTTTGCCGGGAGAGATACGGCGGAGCCTGGGGGCTCTGGCCGGCAAAAAGTTTCTTGGAAGTATGTTGTGACTCATCGGTCACATTTCGGCCGACGGTTTGATTCAAGCAGGGGGACGACCGTTGTGCAAGTACCGCTTGGAAAATTGTTCGACACTTCTGCCCGACGGTAATGGGCTCAGATCAGGCTGATCTCGTCAGCGCCCAGGGCGCGGTACTGGCCCGGTTCGAGAGCAGGGTCCAGCACCAGGGGGCCCATGCGTTCGCGGTGCAGGCGCAACACCTTATTGTCGAAGTGGCCGAACATGCGCTTGACCTGGTGATAACGCCCTTCGACGATGCTCAGGCGCGCCGTGGTCGGCCCCAGCAGCGTCAACCCTGCCGGTTGGGTGGTGAGGTCTTCGAAGGCGAAATACAGACCCCGCGCGAAGGTGTCGGCGTACTCGGCGGTGATCGGCTGTTCGGTTTCGACGTAATAGACCTTGGGCAGCTTGGTCTGCGGTTGGGTCAGGCGGCGCGACCAACTGCCGTCATTGGTGATCAGCATCAGGCCGGTGGTATTGAAGTCCAGGCGCCCGGCGATGTGCAGGTCGTCCTTGTCAGGTTCATCGAGCCAATCGAGCACGGTCGGGTGTTGCGGATCGCGGGTGGCGCTGACGCAGCCGGGTGGCTTGTGCAGCATGAAATACCGTGGACGTCGGCCCGCCTGCAGCACCTCGTCATCGACTTCAACACGACTGAACTCACGCACCTGGGCGTGCGGGTCGGTGACGGTCTGGCCGTCGATCCGCACCCGGCCCGCCACCAGTAACAGGCGGGCCTGCTGGCGATTGAATCGGGGTAGATTGCTGAGAAAGCGGTCAACGCGCATGGGGCAGTTCAGGCCAGGAAGAGGGCGCGCATCTTACGCGATCGGCCGGGGCTTGGCGTGCAGTTGGGCTTCAACCTGTGCACAGCGTGGGCACAGGCAGGATTGATCACGCAGCTCTGCCGGCAGCGCTTCGAGCACGGCCGGGTCGATGCTTACGCCAAAACACCAGCAGGCCCGGTCGACGGTCCTCGGATCGGCGAGTGAGCAATCATTGGCGCCACCGCAGGCGGGGCAAAGGTCAGGTTTATTCATAGCTGGAGTGAGGCATGTCCACACAGGTTCGGTTGCACCCGCTTTGCCGGGCGCGTTGCAGGGCATGATCGGTCCGGGACAGCAGGCTGTGCAAGGTGTCTTCGTCCTGCACCGTGGTCAGTCCGATGCTGACCGTGACCAGCAATTGTTTCCCGCTGCAGAAATAGCGCTGTTTTTCGATGTGCTGACGAATTTTCTCAGCGATTTTCAGACCGGTCTGTCCATCGGTGTCCTTGAGCAGGACGACAAAGGCATCGGTGCTCCAGCGACAGACGATGTCTGAATGCCGCAGGCTCTCAGTCAGGCTGCGGGCGAACCCGGTCAACAGTTGATCGGTGGCGATATGACCGTGAGTGGTGTCCAGTCGCTTGAAGTCGTCCAGTTCCACCAGCAGCGCCGTCAAGGGTCTGGGCTCACGCTGGGCTTCGTGCAGGGCTTGCACGGCCAGCAGATCGAAGCCACGGCGGTTTGGCAATTCGGTCAGGCTGTCGAGGGTGGCCTGGGCGTCGATGCGTTGCTGGTAGTCGTTGATCAGCCGATAAACAATGGTCAGGACCGCCAGTGTCACGAGCACGCCGATCAGCAGGTTCAGGTACAGCGTCCTGAGAATGTGCTCGCGTATCGAGGCCTGGGCTGCGTAATAGCCCAGCAACGTAATGATCAGGAAGCCAGTACCGAGCAGCGCCACCACCGCCAGCAGCGGCTTGCACAGGGAATACAACGGCGAACGGAGCGACATGGCGATTCCCTTGGCGCAGACCCAATGAAGTCAGTTTAGTGGCCTTGTGGGAAAAGACAGTCGATTTTGCCGGTTTGCAAGATTGTGGCGAGGGGATAAATCCCCTCGCCACAGGTACTGTTTACTCAAGGGTAGTTAGATAAGCCCGCCATCCCCCCAGATGGCTGATGTCCTGAGCGCCCTCCAAACCATACGACTCACAGATGAATCCGTTTTCCCAGCGCCCATCGGCCAGTTGCACCTTGCCCAGTCCCAACGGGGCGGGAATGCCAGTCAGGAACGAGCCCAGTTCACTGCTCGGCAGCTCCCAGACTTCGACCTCGATCGCCACGCCGCCTTCACGAACCCGAACCATGCCGGGGCGCGAGGGTGGGCCGCCGGGCAAGGCATGCAGGCGGTAGTCTGGCGAGCTTTGGGTGGCCTCGATCAGCCGGGCGCCGCGTTGCCTGAGCTGCCAGTTCAGCGCCAACCCGTCCAGGTGTGCGCCGCACACGACCAGCCGCGCCCGGTCGTGGCGCGCCGGGTGGACGGCAACGGGCAACGTCTTGTCCTGTTGACGCTGCAAGGCATCGGCCAGGCTCAAGAGGTACTGATCGGTGAAGGCTCGACCGAACAGCGTCACGCCCCAGGGCAAGCCGTTGGCCATGAACGCGCTGGGGACGGCGACGGCGGCGTAGTCCAGCAGGTTCATGAAATTGGTGTAATAACCCAGTTCCGAGTTGCGCAGTACCGGTTCGGCGGCCAGTTCGGCGAGGGTCACTGGCCGGCCGATGGTCGGTGTGAGTACGCAGTCAAGCGCGTCCATGGCTCGGTCGCATTGGGCTTTGAGCGCTTGCAGACGGTACCGGGCGCGGAAGGTCTGTACGCCATCTACCGTAGGCGCTTTCGCCAGCACGGCACGAATGACGGGCAGCACGGCGTCGGGCTCGCGCTCCATCAATGGGCCGGCGACGCTGTAGCGCTCGGCTACCCACGGACCTTCATAAAGCAGCCGTGCGGCTTCCAGGAACGGCGACAGGTCCAGTTCCACGGCTTCGCCGCCCAGGCGTTCGAGTCGTTTGACGGCTTCCTGAAACAGTTGCGGACCTTCAGGGCAACCGAAAAACGCCAGGTCTTGCTGGCGCGGCACACCGAAACGAAAGCGCCGAGGCACGCCGAACGCAGAGCCATCGTTCCACTGCGGGTTGTGGCGGCTGTAGTCGTCACGCGGGTCTGGGCGGGCTGTCAGCGCCAATAGCTGGCTGGCTTCCCTGGCCGTCGCCGTGAAGGTGGTGACGCAGTCCAGTGTGCGACAGGCCGGGACCACGCCCGCCGTGGAGATCAATCCCAGGGTGGCTTTCAATCCCACCAGGTTGTTCAGCGCGGCGGGCACCCGACCGGAGCCGGCGGTATCGGTGCCCAAGGCAAAACTTGCCAGGCCCAGGGCTACGGCCAGCGACGAGCCGGCGCTCGAACCGCCTGCCGGATAGTCGGGCAACACGCTGTTGCGGCAGGCGCCGTAGGGCGAGCGGGTGCCATTGAGCCCGGTGGCGAACTGGTCGAGGTTGGTCTTGCCCAGGGGGATCGCGCCCAGTGCCAGCAACTGCTCGACAATGGTCGCCGAGCGCGGCGGCACATAGGCAAACGCCGGGCAGGCTGCCGTGGTCGGAATGCCGGCCAGGTCGATGTTGTCCTTGATGGCAAACGGCACCCCATACAGCGGCAGGCTCTCCAGGTCGCGGCTTTCCAATGCGGCCAGGTAGGGCTCCAGTTCCTCGACCGTCAGCAGGTGGATGAACACGTGATAGTCCGGGTTCAGCGCCGCGGCTTTTTGGCGCAGTTCCAACAGCAATTTGCGCGGCGTCAGTTCGCCGCTGCGATAGGCATCGCGCAGGTCGTCCAAGCGAAGCGAAAGGTTCATGGTCTTAATCCTTTGATTGAGTTCAGTCACGTTCCAGCACCACGACGCGCTGTCCGGCGCGCACCGCCGAACCGGCCTGGACGCGCACCTCGCGCACCACGCCGGCCGAGGGCGCAAGCAGCGGGATTTCCATCTTCATCGACTCCAGGATGACCAGCACATCGCCGACGGCGACCCGAGCGCCAACCTGCACCTGGACCTGCCAGAGGTTACCGGCGATGTGGCTGTCGACGCTCAGTTGACCTTCGGTCAGCAGCGAATCTTCGCTCGGCGCGATGGGCGGTTCTTCACTGTCAAAGTGCGCCTGGCCACTGGCGATCCAACGCTCGCGCTCGGCATCGAAGGCACCTTGTTGCTGGCGGCGGAACGTGGCGATGCTGTCGGCTTCCTGCAGCAGGAAACGCTGGTAGTCGGCGAGGTTGAGCTGGCTGTGCTCGATCTTCAGGTCGAAGCGGCCCAGGGGGAATTCGCGGCGGATGTTCAGCAGCTCATCGGCGCTGACCGGGTAGAAGCGGATCTGATCGAAGAACCGCAGCAACCAGGGCTTGCCGTCGAATGCGGCGACGTCCCGATAACGATTCCACATCTGCAACGTGCGCCCGACGAACTGATAGCCGCCCGGCCCTTCCATGCCGTACACGCACAGGTAGGCGCCGCCGATGCCCACCGAGTTTTCCGCGGTCCAGGTCCGGGCCGGGTTGTATTTGGTGGTCACCAGTCGATGGCGTGGGTCGAGCGGTGTGGCGACCGGTGCGCCGAGGTAGACGTCCCCCAGGCCCATCACCAGATAGCTGGCGTCAAACACTGTGCGTTGCACTTCGTCGAGGTTGGGCAGGTCGTTGATGCGTCGAATGAACTCCAGGTTGCTCGGGCACCAGGGCGCGTCCTTGCGCACCGTGGTCATGTATTTCTCGATGGCCAGCTGACAGGCCGGGTCATCCCAGGACAGCGGCAGGTGAACGATGCGCGACGGCACTTGCAAGTCCTGCGCGGCGCACACGGCGTCCCACTCACCGGCGACGAGGCTCAGTAGATCGGCCAGGGGCAGTTGTTCGGGTTGATAGTGCACTTGAAGCGAACGAATGCCCGGCGTCAGGTCGATCACCCCGTGCAATTGTTTGTGTTCCAACGCCTGCATCAAGGCATGGGCGCGAAAGCGCAGCACCAGGTCCAGTTCGGGGGCGCCGATTTCCAGCAACAGATGAGTGTCGCCAGCCAAGCGAGCGACCAGGCGGGTATCGTCCTGCCCGATATCCAACACCACAGGCGACACGATCCCCTGTGGGAGCGAGCTTGCTCGCGAAGGCGATGGCACATTCAGCATTGATGTATCCGACAGACCGCTATCGCGAGCAAGCTCGCCCCCACAGGGAGCCCATTTCAGGGCCAGTGAGCGCGCGGTCGATATATCCACCGGCACGAATCGCACCTTGTCCCCCGCCTTGAGTTGCCCCAACTGCCAGAGATCCGCTTCGATCACCGTCACCGGACAGACAAAACCGCCCAGGCTCGGGCCGTCGGGGCCGAGGATGACCGGCATGTCGCCGGTGAAGTCCACGGCGCCGATGGCGTAGGGGTTGTCATGGATATTGGAAGGGTGCAGCCCGGCCTCGCCACCGTCGGCGCGAACCCATTCAGGTTTCGGCCCGATCAGTCGGACGCCGGTGCGGCTGGAGTTGAAGTGCACTTCCCAGGCGGTGTCGAAGAACGTCTGGATGTAGCGCTCGGTGAAATATTCGGGCGCGCCGTGCGGGCCGTAGATCACGCGGATCTGGCGCACGCTCGGCAGTTCCAGGATCGGTGCGCTCGTTGGCGGCAGCGTCGCTTGCTCATCCAGCGGCACCAGATGCAACACGTCGCCGGTACACAACGCCCGTCCGCCATGGCCGCCGAACTGACCGAGGGTAAAGGTGCTTTTGCTGCCCAGGTAATCCGGCACTTGTACGCCACCCTGCAGGCACAGGTAGCTGCGCGCCCCGGCACCGGAAATGTTGCCGATGGCGAGGGTGGAGCCGGCAGTGATCGACAACGGCGTGTTCATCGGTACGGCTTCACCGTCGAGTGTGAGGGCAATCACCGCACCGGTCACCGCCACCCGGGCATCGCAGTTGAAACGCAGCAGTGGCCCGTTCATGGTGATTTCCAATGCCGCCGCACCTTCTTCATTGCCCAGCAGGCGATTGCCCAGGCGCAACGAACGGCTGTCCATCGGTCCTGACGGCGGCACCCCCACTGCCCAGTAACCGAGGCGGCCGGGATAGTCCTGGACGCTGGTCTGGGTGCCGGGGCTGAGCACTTCAACGGTGTTGGCACGGTAGACCAACGTCTCCAGGCAGCGGGTCCAGGGCTGGCCGTTGGCAAACGGTGCATCGAGGAGAATCTGTTGCAGGTAGTCGCGATTGGTTTCGACGCCGTACAGCTGGCTTTCGTCCAGCGCTTGGTGCAAGCCCAGGCGGGCCTGCTCGCGGGTTGGAGCCCAGCGAATGACCTTGGCGATCATCGGGTCGAAGTAGGGCGGGATCTGGCAACCAGCCTCGACCCAGGTGTCGATGCGTAGCTGTTTGCCATCGGCCTCGGGGAATTTCACGGCGGTCAGTAGCCCCGGGCTTGGCTGGAAGTCCCGACCTGGATCCTCGGCATACAAGCGAGCCTGGATCGCGTGGCCCTCGGCTTTTAAACCCTCGCTCAACGCTTTCAGTGGTGGCAGGTCTCCGGCTGCCAGTTGCACCATCCAACGCACCAGGTCCACGCCCCACACCTGCTCGGTGACACCGTGCTCCACTTGCAGGCGGGTGTTCACTTCCAGGAAATAGAAGCGCCCCGCATCGCTGTCGAAGACGAACTCCACGGTGCCGGCGCTGCGGTAGTTCACGGCCTGGGCCAGTTGGATCGCCGCTGCGCAGAGTTCGTCGGCCATGCCTTCGGGCAGGTTGGGGGCCGGCGTTTCCTCGATGACTTTCTGGTTGCGTCGCTGCACCGAGCAGTCGCGCACGCCCAGGGCGATCACCTGGCCCTGGCCGTCGCCGAACACCTGGACCTCCAGGTGCCGGGCCTTCTCGATGTATTTCTCGATGAACACTCCGGCGTCGCTGAAGTTGTTCTGGCCCAGGCGCTTGACCGCTTCGAAGGATTCGCTCAGTTCGGCGGCACTGCGGCACACGCGCATGCCGATTCCGCCGCCGCCGGCGGTACTTTTGAGCATGACCGGATAACCGATCCGGGTGCCGGCCAACAGTGCGGCGTCGAGGCTGTCGAGCAGTTCGGTGCCTTTGAGCAGAGGCACGCCGTGCTGTCGCGCCAGGTCGCGGGCGGTGTGCTTGAGGCCGAACACACGCAGTTGTTCTGGTGTCGGACCAATGAAGGCGATACCGGCAGCTTCGCAGGCTTCGGCGAAGGCTGCGTTTTCCGAGAGGAAGCCGTAGCCGGGATGAATCGCTGTCGCGCCGCTGCTTTTGGCAATCGCCAGAAGCTTGTCCACCGCCAGATACGTATTGGCCGCCGCGCCTTCGCCCAGGCTGTGGGCTTCGTCGGCCTGCAAGATATGCAGGCTGGCGGCATCGGCTTGGGAATACACCGCCACGCCTTGGACCTTCAGTTCGCCCAAGGTCCGCAGGATGCGGCAAGCGATGGCTCCACGGTTGGCGATCAGGATTTTTTCGAACATGGCATTGCCCCCTCAGGCATGCGTGCTGCCTGAACTGGGATGCGGGCCGTCCCGCAGTTGTCGATGGCCACCGGGGTCGTCCCCGTGAGCGAAATAATCAATCTTACAAACACCGCTGACCCCTGTGGGGGCGGGTTTGCTCGCGAAATCGGTGAGTCAGTCAACATCAATGTCACTGTCGTACCGCTTTCGCGAGCAAGCCCGCTCCCACATGAGGTTTTGGGTGTCAGTGCTGTTTGATGCATTGCCCCGATCGGCTCTGGCACAGCGTGAACAGCCAGCGACGCAGGCAGGTGAGTTTCAGTTCCATATCAAAAGCTCCGCTGGCGTGGGGTTGTAGGCGTTGCAGGGGTTATTCAGTTGCGGGCAGTTGGAGATCAGCACGATCACATCCATCTCGGCCCGCAGGTCGACGTATTTGCCTGGCGCCGAGATCCCGTCTTCGAAGGTCAGGCCGCCGTCGGCGGTGACCGGCACGTTCATGAAAAAGTTGATGTTCGGCCCGATATCACCCTTGCCCAGGCGACCATCGTGGGCGCAGGCCCGCAGATAATTGTCACGGCAACTGTGCATGTAGCGTTTTTCCAGGGCGTAGCGCACGGTGTTGCTTTCCTGGGCGCAAGCGCCGCCGAGGGTGTCGTGGCGTCCACAGGTGTCCTCGACGATGGTTAGCATCGGGTGGCCGAGGTTGGAATACAGCACGCTGCCGGTGCTCAAATAAACGCTGTTTTGCCGGCGCAGGGTGCGCTGCACGTCGTAGCGCTCCTTGGGGTTGGCCAGGCTGTAGAACAGCGTATCGACTGCCTGGTTACCTTCCAGGTCGAGGATGCGTAGGGTCTGGCCTGCCTTGACCTCCACCAGCCAGGGTTCCCCGGCGGGAATCGTGGCACGGTAGACGGCGGTATCGGGTTGTTTGTGTGCGGTGGCGATGGCGAGTGACATGGCAGCGATCCTCAGGCGAACAGGCGGTCGGTGTTGATGAAGCCGCGCTGGTTTTCCGGGCGCGAAAGGCGGCAGTGCTCGGCGACGCTGGCATCGGCGTTCATCCAGCTGAGCTTGAGCGGTTGCGGGGCGTATTGCGGGTTCGGGTCCATCGGGTGTTGCAGCGCGGTCAGCACCACCAGGGTGTCCATCGGTGCGTACAGCTCGATGTAGTCGCCGGCCTTGGAATGGCCTTCGACGAAGTGAAAGTGGCCGGCCTCATCGACGTTGACCCGGCTGAACAGGTTGAGGGTCATCAACAGGTCGGATAGGCCCAGACCCCATTTGCCCAGTTCCACCAACAGGTTGTCGGTGCCGTTGCGAAAGAAGCCGTTGCGCAGTTCCTGATAGCGCCCCTGACCGTACTTTTGCGCGACTTCCTCGGCGCAGAGCACACCGCCCAGGCTGTCGCTCCAGCCGCAGGTGTCGGCGGTGATTGCCGCCAGTACCCGGCCCATGTCCGAGTAGAGGCAGTGGCCGGCGGTGAGTTTGGCGGTGTGTTGGCATTTGAGGCTGTCAGGCAGGTTCAGGCGTTCGGTTTTCTCGTTGGCATTGAGTAGCGTCAGGCTCACATTGGCCCCGCCGCGCAGATCGGTCAGGCGCAGCAGTTGGCCGCGCTTGAGCACGAACGAACGGTGGCCGCCGCCGGGCAGCAGTTCTTCGGCGAAGGGTGTAAACAAGCGGGTCGAATCGGTCATGGAAAAACTCCTTTCAAGCGATACGCAATGTGCCGGCCAGTTCGGCGGGCAGGGCGTCGACGGCGGCACGGGCGGTGCGGCGGTCGCTGTTCAATGGAATGTCGTAGGTGATGCGTGCGCCATAGGCGCCAGGGGCGTGGGGATCGACACGGACTTTGTCGAACACCAGCAGGCGCGTGCCGAGGCTGAAACCTTCGCTCAGGTCATGGGTGACCATGAACACGGTCAGCCGGGTTTCGCGCCACAGCTCCAGCAACAAGGCATGCATGTCCTTGCGAATGCCCGGGTCGAGGGCGCCGAAGGGTTCGTCCAGCAGCAGGACGCGCGGCTTCATGATCAGTGCCTGGGCGATGGCCAGTCGCTGCTGCATCCCCCCGGACAGTTGCGCCGGGTATTTATCCCGCGCATGGCCGAGTCCGACCTTGTCCAGCAACTGTGCGGCTTCTTCCCGGGCCTGGCGCTTGGCGCTGCCGAACAGACGGCCCAGCAGCGGCGAGCGCGGCAACTCCAGGCCCAGGGCGACGTTGTCCAGCACGCTCAGGTGCGGGAACACCGAGTAGCGCTGGAACACCACGCCCCGGCTCATATCCGGCTCGCCGGACAAGGGGGCGTCGTCCAGGAGAATCTGTCCACGACTGGCGCACTCCTGGCCCAGTAGCAATCGCAGGAAGGTCGACTTGCCGCAACCCGAGGCCCCCACCAATGTGCAGAACTCACCCTCGGCGACGTTCAGGTTCAAGCGCTCCAGTACCACCTGGTCGCCGTACTGTTGCCAGACGTTGTTCACCGTAATGAAGCTCATGCCTTCGCCCCCTCATACCAGGGGAACGCCTGCCGGGTCAGGCGCTTGAGGCCCCAGTCCATCAGCCAGGCGAGCAGGGTGATCCACACCACGTACGGCAAGATCACGTCCATCGCCAGGTAACGGCGCACCAGGAAAATCCGATAGCCCAGCCCATCGGTGGAGGCGATGGCTTCGGCGGCGATCAGAAACAGCCAGGCCGAACCGAGCATCAGTCGCAGGGAAATCAACAGGCGCGGCAGTAATTGCGGCAGCACCACCCGCAGCATCAGGGTCCAGGTCGAGGCGCCGAGGGTCTGGGCCTTGATCAGCAGCTCGGAGGGGATTTCCCGGGCGCGCTGTTCCAGGTCCCGGGCCAGGCTCGGGGTGATGCCAATCACGATCAGCATCACTTTGGACAACTCTCCCAGCCCGAAGACGATGAACAGGATCGGCAGGATAGCCAGCGGCGGCACCATCGACACCACGGTGAGCAGCGGCGATAACGGCGCGCCCAATAGCGGCAACGTGCCGGCGGCCATGCCCAGGCACAGCCCGGCCAGGGCACTGATGCCCAGGCCGATGACTAACCGGCGCAGGCTTGAGCCGGTGTCTTGCCAGAGCAGGTACTCGCCGCTGCGGGCGTCAGCGGTGAAGGCCAGGCGCTTGACCGCATCGGCCATTTGCACGGCGCTGGGTAGCAGTTTGTCGTTGGGATTGTCCGTCAACCGTTCGGCCGAGCCCATGAAGTAGGCGAACAACACCAGCGCGAAAGGCAGGATCACCAGCAACAAGCGGCTGGGGCGATCCGGGTAGCGGTTGATCAGGCGCATGCCAGGTCCTCCGGTTTACAGCTTGGCGTCGGCGGCCAGCTGTACGTAGGTCGGGTCAAAGCGCAGCTTGAGGTTGGCCTTGTCGCCGCGGGTCACGCCATTGGCGAACGTCATGCCGACCGCGTTCGTGTCCTTGGCGCCTTCGCCCAACAAGCCGTGCTGAAAGGAGAACTCGGCCACCTTGCCCATGGTGGCGGGCAGTTGTTCGCTGGTGGCGAAGTTGAGCGCTTCTTTGGGGGTGGCGAACAACTTGGTGGTGTCCAGTTGCGCCTGGAAACCTTTGAGGTCGGTGCCCGAGGCTTTGGCCATGTGTTCCAACGCGGCCTGGCTGGCTGCGTTTTTCGCATTCATCAGCGCCACCACTTCAAACCAGGCGCCGGTCAACGCTTTGCCCAGGGCCGGGTTGTCCTGCAAGGTCTGGGTATTGACCACCATCATGTCCATGATCTCGCCGGGAATCTGGCTGGAGTTGAACACTTCACTGACGCCTGGCTGGGCCTTGATGTCCGAGAGCATCGGGTTCCAGGTGGTGACGGCCTTGACCTGATCGGTGTTGAACGCGGCGGAGATGTCGGCGTCGGAGGTGTTGACGACTTTCAGGTCTTTTTCGGCGAGGCCGACGGAGTCCAGGGCGCGGGCCAGCAGGTAATGGGACACTGACAGTTCCACCAGGTTGACGTCCATGCCCTTGAGATCGGCCACTTTCTTGCCCTCGCCCTTGAGGACGATGCCGTCGTTGCCGTTGGAGAAATCGCTGACGATCAGCGCGGTGCTGTCCACGCCACCGGCCGCGGGAATGGTCAGGGCGTCCATATTGGTCATGGTGCAGCCGTCGAACTGACCGGCGGTGTACTGATTGATGGATTCAACGTAATCGTTGAGCTGCACGACATCGATCTTGATGCCGTACTTTTTTGCCCATTTGTCGACGATGCCTTGGCTGCCGGCGTATTCCCAGGGCATCCAGCCGGCGTAAATGGTCCAGCAGACGCTGAAGTGGTCTTTTTGTGCGGCAGCGGATGAAAAGCTCACGAGGGCCGAGAGGGCGGCGAGGAGCAAGGCGGACAGACGAAGCTTGAGCATGGTGGTTCTCCAGTTGATCAAGGGCGGACAGGAGCAACGCGGCACCGCGAACGGTGGCTTGTCTCCCGGGCTTTTGTCCCGCCGTGTAACCTCAACTGGAGGTCGCCAACTCTCGGACCAGCCACTCGCCAGAAGCGAGCCGGAACCCTAGTCAGCCATTGCAAATTGTGGTGCCGCGAACCTGTGATGACTCCTGCACGGGTTTGTTAAAGCGAGAGACGTGCCAACTCCGGCAAAGGCCCGGGCCAGAGACGGCAGGTGTTGGGGAAGGAGGGGCGAGGGCGGATTTGTGCTTGCTTGTGGTGCTGCCGCGCACCGGAAGAGGGCGACGAGGGACATGTTTCCAGTTGTTGCCATATCGCACCAGATTCCGATTTTGCTGTCTGAATATTCGTCAGTCATCCAAAGACGACTGCCGCCCATCAGCGTCGCTGATGTGGCCCATTCGCGGTCCAGGAGGCCGCCATGTATCGACGACTGCTGCTCCTTGCGTTTCTCGGTTTGACTCTTTCGGCCTGCGTGCCCTACTACGACGGAGACTCGAGCTACTACCGTTCAGAGGTCTACACTTCACCCGCGCCGGTCTACTACGGGGGCGCAGGTTATTATTCGGTCCCACGTGGCTATTACGCACCGCGGTATTACCAACCGGCGCCGCGCTACTATTCGGCCCCGCGCTACTACCAACAAGGCCCGCGCTATTACGCGCCACCGCGGGCCGCCTACCGGCCTTATCCGAACCGGGGTGGCTGGGATGGCTGGGGCGGTCGCGACCGGGGCGGCTGGAATGACGATCGAGGTGGACATGATCATCGAGGACGCGGTGATCATGACGGACGAGGCAGAGGCGGCCACCGCTGATCCCCTGGCAATAAGAAGCGGCGCATCGAGCGCCGCTTTTTTTTGCCTGGCTTACACCCACGTTGTGGCCCGCACTGACAGGGCTCGTTCAACGCCTATTCGTTGGACAAGTCCGCCAACGGGTGCCGACCTTCCCAAGCCTTGTGGAAATGCGCTTGCACCACGGCTTCCGGAATATGGTTGATGTCCGGCCAGTGCCAATGGGGCTTGTGATCCTTGTCGATCAGCCGTGCCCGTACGCCTTCGCTGAATTCCGGATGGCGGCAGCAGTTGAGGCTCAAGGTGTATTCCATTCGGAACACACCGGCCAATGACAGGTGTCGGGCGCGGAGGATCTGCTCCCAGACCAGGTGCGCGGTCAGGGGCGAACCTTCAGTCATTGTCCGGGCTGCCCGAGCGATCAGCGGGTCCTGGTGGTCCACCAGCAGGCTCAGTGCTTTCCAGGCGCAGCGCACGTCGCTGACGTCCAGCCACTCATCGATTTTTTGCCGGCGCGGCAGCCATTGGGCTTCGGGCAGTTGCGCGACGGC
Source organism: Pseudomonas sp. Cab53 (assembly GCF_018325965.1). Lineage (NCBI taxonomy): Bacteria > Pseudomonadati > Pseudomonadota > Gammaproteobacteria > Pseudomonadales > Pseudomonadaceae > Pseudomonas > Pseudomonas sp. Cab53. The sequence continues at coordinate 1,510,343 of NZ_AP021902.1, forward strand.
TTCCTGCTGCAAGGCCTTGAACAGGCTGTTGAGCTGCATCTGGGTCTGTTCCTGCCAGTTGAGCTGCAACAAGCCTTCGATCAGGTCGTCCTGTTGTTCGTCCAACAGGAAACGGTCGGCCAGGCCCAGGTCGAGGGCATCCCGAGCGTTCATGTGGGCGCCGGTCAGGCCGAGGAACAAGCCGAGCTTGCCCGGCAGGCGCGACAGGAACCAACTGGCGCCGACGTCCGGGTACAAGCCGATGCTGATCTCGGGCATCGCCAAGCGACTGCTGGGCGTGACGATGCGCGTGCTGGCGCCTTGCAGCAGGCCCATGCCGCCGCCCAATACGTAGCCATGTCCCCAGCACAGCAGAGGTTTGGGGTAGGTGTGCAGGTTGAAGTCCAGCCGGTATTCCGCCGCGAAGAATTGCGCGGCCAGGGGCGGCACTTCACCGGGACTGGCCCGGCAGGCCTCCACCAGGCTGCGGACTTCACCGCCGGCGCAGAAGGCCTTGGCGCCGTTGCCACGCAGCAGCACGCAGACGATTTGCGGTTCTCTGGCCCAGGCATCGAGACGGTCACGCAGGGCGTTGATCATCGGCAGGGACAGGGCGTTCAGGGTTTTTTCGGCATCCAGGGTGGCGACGCCGATGCGCGCTCCTGTGATACCCGTCAGTTCTTCGAAGTGCAGATTCATCGTGACCTCGATCCGAAATTTGAATGTTCAGTATGACCGTTGCGTGGGAAAGTGCCGGTTCTGTGTCAGATCAATTGACAAGCCATGTAGGCTTTCCTAGGGTGCGCCCATTGTTTCTACCGGGTGCAATCATGACTGCTGATGACCGTATCAAACTCGAACCGAGCTGGAAGCAGGCACTGCGTGCCGAGTTCGACCAGCCCTACATGGCAGAGTTGCGCGAATTCCTGCGTCGGGAGTACGCCGCGGGCAAGGAGATCTACCCACCGGCATCGCTGATCTTCAACGCCCTCAACTCCACGCCGCTGGACAAGGTCAAGGTGGTCATCCTCGGCCAGGACCCGTACCACGGCCCGGGCCAGGCCCACGGCTTGTGCTTCTCGGTGCAGCCGGGCGTGCCGACGCCGCCGTCGCTGGTGAACATCTATAAGGAATTGAAGCGCGACCTGAACATCGACATTCCCAACCACGGCTACCTGCAAAGCTGGGCCGACCAAGGGGTGCTGCTGCTTAACACCACCATGACCGTGGAGCGCGCCAATGCCAACGCCCACGCGGGCAAGGGTTGGCAGCATTTTACCGACCGGGTCATCGAAGTGGTCAGCGAGCACCAGCCGCACCTGGTGTTCCTGCTGTGGGGTGCCCATGCGCAAAGCAAGCAGAAACTGATCGACGCGACCAAGCACCTGGTGCTGACCTCGGTGCATCCGTCGCCGTTATCGGCGTACCGGGGGTTCCTGGGGTGCGGACATTTCAGCCGCACCAACAAGTTCCTCGAACAGCACGGCGAGGCGCCGATCGACTGGCGATTGCCGCCGGTCTGAGTGTTCGTCCTCGGGGCCTGTTCGCCAGCAGGCTCGCGAAGAAAACACCGCAGGCAATCAGGCCTGCCCCTGGCGCCGTATCCAGTAACGGAACAACGGTTCTGCCAGAAACAGCACGAACAACAGTCGCATGACCTGCAACGCCGTCACCAACGGCACCGACAATTGCAGCGTCTCCGCCGTCAAGCTCATTTCCGCGATGCCGCCGGGCATCATGCCGAGGGTCAGTGAGCGCAGGTCCAGGTGGGTCAGTGTGCTCAGGCCCAGGGCCGCGAGGCTGGCGATCAGCATCGTCAACACGGTGCCGATCAGGGTGCGGCCCATGAACGACGGCGCCCGCCGGAAGAACTGTCGGTTGAAATGACAACCCAGGCCGCTGCCGATCAGCCATTGGCCAATCTGGCTGGCGCCGTGGGGCAAGCCGATGTGCAGGTCCCAGCCGATGCTCACTGCCGCGCTCACCAGCAGCGGCCCGAACAGCCACGGGTTGGGTTGGCGCAGGCGCTCCCAGATCCAGGCGAGCAGGGCGCCGGCTGGAAACAGCAGCGCCAACCAGAGCCAGTCCACGGTCGTGGCGTGTTGTACCGGGGAGCCTTCGCCCAACAGGTACTTGAATGCTGCGGGCACGCACAGCACCACCACCAGCACCCGCAAGCTCTGGCCCGCGGCGACGCGGCTCAGATCGGCGCCGTTACGGGCGCCAAGGTTGACCATTTCGCCGGAGCCGCCCGGCATGCTGGAAAAGAAAGCGGTGGCGCGGTCCTCGCCGGTGCGGCGCATCAGCCAGACACTCACCCCGCTGGACACGCTGGTGATCAGCGCGCCAAAAAAAATCAGGCCGAAGTGGCCCAGGACCTGCTCCATCACCAGGGGCGTGAAGTGCAGGCCGATTCCGATACCCACTACCCATTGGCCGCATTTGCGGCCGCCGGGGATTTCCTTCAACTGCCAGGGTGTCAGGCAGCGCACCAGGATGATCGCCAGCAACGAGCCGACCATCCAGGGCAAGGGCCAGCCAACCAGGCTGGCCAGGTAACCGCCGGCCAGGCCGACCAGCGGTGTTCCCCACCATTGTCTAAAAGTCGCCTCAGACATTGGCCAGGGCACGTCGTTGGGCGGCGCGACGACGCCAGATCCGCAACAATGGCATGAACAGCATGATCGCCGTCAGGATCCAGCAACCGAAGGTGATCGGGCTCAACCAGAGGATCTCCAGTGCGCCATTGGAAATCGACAACGCACGCCGCAGGTTCTGCTCCATCAGGCCGCCCAGGATAAAGCCCAGCAGCACCGGTGACAGCGGGAAGTCCAGCTTGCGCAGGATGTAGCCGAAGATGCCGATGCCGATCATCAGGAACAGGTCGAACGTGGTGGCGTGCACCGCATAGACACCGATGCCGGTGATGATGGCGATGACCGGTACCAGCGCCCAGTTCGGTACCGCCAGGATGCGGGTGAACACGCGGATCATCGGGATGTTGAGGATCACCAGCATGACGTTGGCGATGAACAACGACGCGATCAGGCCCCAGACGATGTCCGGCTGTTGCTGGAACAGCAACGGGCCAGGGGTGATGTTGTACAGCGACAGCGCGCCGATCATCACCGCCGTGGTGCCCGAGCCGGGAACGCCGAGGGTCAGCATCGGCACCAGCGCACCGCAGGCTGCGCCACCGATGGCGGTTTCCGGCGCGGCGAGGCCACGCTTGTCGCCCTGGCCGAACGTGCCGCTGGCACCGGCGATGCGCTTCTCGGTCATGTAGGCCACGGCACTGGCGAGGGTGGCGCCGGCGCCCGGCAACACGCCCATGATGAAACCGAGTAGGCCGCAACGCAGGTTCACGACAAACACCGATGCCGCTTCCTTGAAGTTGAACATCATCCGCCCGGTGGCTTTCACCGCTTCCTGGCCGCGGTGGGTTTTCTCCAACAGCAACAGGATCTCGCTGATGGAAAACAGGCCGAGCACCAGCACGACGAACTGGATCCCGTCGGTCAGGTGGATGTTGTCACCGGTGAAGCGGTACACGCCGCTGTTGGCATCGATCCCGACACTGGACAGGAACAGGCCGATCAGCGCTGCGATAAACGTTTTGAGGGGACGGTCGCCGGCCATGCCACCCAGGCAGACGATGGCGAACACCATCAGGACGAAATACTCCGCCGGTCCGAAGGCAATTGCCCATTTGGCCAGCAGCGGGGCAAACAGGACCATGCCGCAGGTGGCGATGAACGCACCGATGAACGAACTCCACGCCGACAGTGACAACGCCACTCCGGCCAGGCCTTGGCGCGCCATCGGGTAGCCGTCGAGGGTGGTCATCACGGTGGAGGCTTCGCCCGGGATGTTGAGCAGGATCGAGCTAATGCGCCCGCCATATTCGCAACCCAGGTACACGGCGGCCAACAGGATAAGCGCCGACTCCGGCGGCAGGCCAAGGGCGAATGCAATCGGGATCAGCAGTGCCACGCCATTGATCGGGCCCAGACCCGGCAACAAACCGACCACGGTGCCGATCAAGGTGCCGGTCAATGCGGTGACGAGGTTGTAAGGCGTCAGTGCCACGCCAAAACCCTGGCCGAGATAATTCAGGGTATCCATATCAATTCTCCAGGACGTCGAGCAGGCCGAGGGGCAGGGGGACGTCCATCAGCTTGTCGAACAACAGATACAGACCAATGGCCATCAGGCTGATGATCACCACGCTCGGCACCCAACGGCCGCCATACAGGCGTGCCATCGGCACTCCGACCAAAATGCTGGCGAGGATGAAGCCCAAAGGTTCGAAGGTGCCGGCGAACACCAGCAGCAGTGCTATGCAGATGCCGATTTTCTGCAGGGTTTCGCGGTCCAGTTGCGGGTCTTCGTCGCTGTGTACGACCGGTGCGGGACGAAACAGCATGTACAACAAAGCCAGGCCCATCAGCCCAAGCATCAGCAGGGGAAAGGCTCGTGGGCCAACGGGTTCATAAGAAAAAGCCGCCTGGTAAGGCCAGGCCATCAGTGCCAGGCCAACACAGGCCAGCAACAGCACCGCCGCAAAAATACGTTGAAGGGTGAGCATGACTAACTCCTGGGCAGCGTCGGGGTAGCCGACGCCGCCGCGCGAACAGAGACGGTTACTGGATCAGGCCGAACTCTTTGGCCAGCACCTTGTAATCGGCGACTTGCTTCTTCACGTAGGTGTCCAGTTCCTGGCCGGTCATGGCGAACGGGAACAACTCGCGCTGGTCTCGCAGCTTGGCGAACTCTTCGGAGGCCAGCAGCTTGTCGAAGGCGTCTTTCCACCAGGCGTAATCTTCGTCGCTGACCTTTGGCCCGAGGTAGAAGCCGCGCACCACCGGCCAGACGATGTCGTAGCCTTGTTCCTTGGCGGTCGGGATGTCTTTCATTTCCGGCTCGTCGATGCGTTTTTCGGCGAACACGGCCAGCAGGCGCATGTCACCGCTCTGGATATGGGGCATGGAGTCGGAGATGTCGGTACTGCCGACCTGGATGTGCCCGCCGAGCAGGGCAGTAGCGATTTCACCGCCGCCTTCGAGGGCCACATAGCGCAGGTCGCGAGGGTTGATCCCGGCGGCCTTGGCGATGAGTGCGGTCTGCATCCAGTCCTGGCTGCCCACGGTGCCGCCGGAGCCGATGACCACTGAGCCTGGATCTTTCTTCAGGGCTTGTACCAGATCATCGAGGGTCTTGTAGGGCGAATCACTCTTCACTGCGATGGCGCCATAGCTGGTACCGACGGCGGCCAGCCAACGCACGGCGCTTTCGTCGAAGCGACCGAACTTGCCCTGGGCCAGGTTCAACAGCGAGCCGCTGGACCAGGCCACCAGGGTGCCGGCGTCCGCCGGGCGCTGGGCGACCACGGCGTTATAGGCCACCGCGCCAACGCCACCGGGCATGTAGGTGACGCGCATCGGCTTGGTCAGCAGCTTCTGGTTGACCAGTGCGCTTTGCGCAAGCTTGCACGTCAGGTCGAAACCGCCGCCGGGGGAGGCCGGTGCGATGCATTCGGGGCGCTTGGGTTCGGCGAGCAACTGCCCGGCGAACATCAGGCAGCCGGCGGCCAGGACGACTTTACGCAGTGATAGGCTCATTATTGTCTCCACAGGAGTTGTTGTTGTGTGTGGTACGAAGGGGGCGATGCCGGCTCCTTGCCTTGCTCATCGAGGATGGCCGACACAGGTCGTGGCAGGGAGGGGCGCGATGGAACAACGGCAGGCCGGGCAGCAGTGAAGCTGGCCAGGACGGTCTGTTGGAAGCGGGAAAGGTGGGCTGGCACGGTGGCCTGACGCTGCATGGACAGCATGATGAACACTCCGCTTTTATTGTTCTTATCGGCGAAAACGCTTCGAGGCGTTTTTCGTTCGCGATCCGCATCGCGACCGGCAGTCGAAACTGTCCGTCCTGGGACTCTAACGGCCCAACCTTTCGCTAACCTTTCAATACCTTTCAGGCTGTTTTTTGGCTTCACAGTGGGCGTTGCGGCTGTAAACTCCGCGCCAAAGAATGGCGTCGGCCATCCCTGAATCGAGGAATAACCCATGCGTGTTCTGCTCGTCGAAGACCATCTGCAGCTTGCCGAAAGCGTTGCCCAGGCGCTCAAGAGCACCGGTTTGACCGTCGATGTGCTGCACGATGGCGTGGCCGCAGACCTGGCCTTGAGCAGCGAGGAGTACGCCGTGGCCGTCCTCGATGTCGGGCTGCCGCGCATGGACGGTTTCGAAGTGCTGGCGCGCCTGCGGGCTCGCGGCAAGACCCTGCCGGTGCTGATGCTCACCGCCCGCAGCGACGTTAAGGACCGCGTCCACGGCCTGAACCTGGGGGCCGACGATTACCTGGCCAAGCCCTTTGAACTGACCGAGCTGGAGGCCCGGGTCAAGGCGCTGTTGCGGCGCAGTGTCCTGGGCGGCGAACGCCAACAGCGCTGTGGTGGGCTGGTGTATGACCTGGACACCCGTCGTTTCACCCTCGACGATGAACTGCTGACGCTGACATCCCGCGAGCAGGCGGTGCTGGAGGCGTTGATCGCCCGGCCGGGGCGGGTGATGAGCAAGGAGCAGTTGGCCGCCCAGGTATTTGGCCTGGACGAAGAAGCCAGTGCGGATGCCATCGAGATCTACGTCCACCGGCTGCGCAAGAAACTCGATGGCCATGCCGTCGCCATCGTGACGTTCCGTGGCCTGGGCTACCTGCTGGAAAACCGCGATGCATAAGCCCGACAGCCTGCGCTGGCGGTTGCTCTGGAACCTCGCATTGCTGTTGGTGGTGCTGATGCTCGCCAGCGGCCTGAGCGCCTACTGGAACGGTCGCGAAGCCGCGGATACCGCCTATGACCGCACGCTGCTGGCCTCGGCCCGAACCATCGCCGCGGGGCTTTCCCAGCGCGATGGCAGCCTGAGCGCGGACGTGCCCTATGTGGCCCTGGACACCTTCGCCTATGACAGCGCCGGGCGCATTTATTACCAGGTCAATGACATCAACAAGCAGTTGATCTCTGGCTATGAAAACCTTCCCGGCCCGCCGCCCGGTACGCCACGCACCGACGATTACCCGGCCCTGGCGCGCTTCTACAACGCCAGTTACCAGGGCCAGAACGTGCGGGTGGTGAGCCTGCTCAAAGCCGTGAGCGAGCCGAACATGAACGGCATGGCGGAGATTCGCGTTGCGGAGACCGAAGAGGCGCGGGTCAGCATGGCCCGCAGCCTGATGGCCGACACCTTGCTGCGCCTCGGGATGCTGGCCGTGGGGGCGTTGCTGCTGGTGTGGTTCGCGGTCAGTGCCGCATTGCGTCCACTGGAGCGCTTGCGTACGGCGGTGGAGGAGCGCCAGCCGGACGATTTGCGTCCGCTGCCGCTGGTGGAAGTCCAGCATGAGCTCTGGCCCCTGGTGCGGGCCCTCAACCACTTCACCGAGCGGCTGCGCGGGCAGTTCGAGCGCCAGGCGCAATTCATTGCCGATGCCGCCCATGAACTGCGCACACCGTTGGCCGCGCTCAAGGCCCGCCTGGAGCTGGGCTTGCGCGCCAGTGAGCCGGCGACCTGGCGTGAAACCTTGGAAACCGCCGCCCAAGGCACCGACCGCTTGACCCATCTGGCGAATCAGCTGTTGTCCATGGCCCGCGTCGAAAACGGCGCCCGCGCCATCGCCGAGGGCGGCGCGCAGTTGCTCGACATGAGTCAGCTGGCCCGGGAGCTGGGCATGGCCATGGCGCCGCTGGCCCATGCCCGGGGTGTGGCGTTGGCGCTGGAAGCCGATGAGCCGGTGTGGCTGCGGGGCGAGCCGACCTTGCTCAACGAGTTGCTGAGCAACCTGGTGGATAACGCCCTGGCGCATACCCCATCGGGCGGCAACGTGATCCTGCGGGTCACCGCGCCGGCGGTGCTGGAAGTTGAGGACGACGGCCCTGGCATTCCCCTGCACGAGCGCGATCGGGTGTTCGAGCGCTTCTATCGTCGCAACCAGCAAGTGGCCGGGTCCGGCCTGGGGTTGGCGATCGTCGGTGAGATCTGCCGCGCTCACTTGGCGCAGATCACCCTGCACGATGGGCAGGAGCGGGGGCTGAAGGTGCGGGTGAGTTTTGTACCGGGCTCGGACTGATTCCAATGCGCTTCGGCGCACCCGGCTCGCTAGTAAAACATCGACCGCGCCTCTTCGATGTGCGCGCAGCGATCCTTGTTGTCCAGGTCGATGCCCAGCTTCTTGAAGGACGGCACCGCAAACACATCGATCTTGCCGAGAGGGTGGTCGGTGTCTCTGTAGCAATACAGCGCAGCGACCTGCACCAGGTCGACATAATCGACCTGCCGGGTATCCCGGGTGAAATCCAGGTACAAGCCCGGCAGTTTCACCAGCCTCTCTGGAAACTCCCAGACACTGAGCAACTTGTCCCCCAGCACCGGATGAATCGTCTCGATGACATGGTTGAGGCTGACGGGGTCGGACAACAATTCGTTGTTGTCTTGCGCGTACGTCAGGATCGGCAGCACGCCGATCTGGTGCACCAGCCCACCGAGGGCCGCCTGGTCGGGCTTGAGCTGCGTGTAGCCGCGGCACAGCGCATAGCTGACACCGGCGATCTCCAGGCTTTTGCGCCAGACTTCGCGCATTTTCTGTTCGACCACCTCGGAGCGGGCATGGAAAATCTGCTCCATGACCAGGCCAATGGCCAGGTTACTGCTGTAGTTGACGCCAAGCCGGGTGATGGCCGTGTGCAGGTCGGTGACTTCCTGGGTGGCGCGAAGCAGCGGGCTGTTGACCACTTTTATCAGGCGAGCCGAAAGCGCCGTGTCGCGACCGATCACTTTGCTCAGGTTGCTTACGCTGATTTCCGGGTCTTCAGCGGCCCGGCGAATCTGCAGGGCCACTTCCGGTAATGTTGGCAACACCAGGTCATCGTTATCGATGGCCTCCACCAAATCCCGTTGGACCTTCTCCGCCAAATCGCTCATTTCGGTTCTCTAGGGTGTTGCGACAAAGGCTGCGATCAGCGCTGGATCTCGCGGTCGCGGTCCAACTCGTAAGGCAAGTCGAGCAACTGCAGGGTTGGGCCTTCCAGGGCGCCCAGGTGCAGGTTGCCATCTTCCGCTGCTTCGGCCTGCAACACCGCCAGCAGTTCAATGTTTTGCTCGGCTCGCGCAGCCATCACCACTTCGCCGATGGAGCTGCCGTGGGTCGGGGAGAACAGCGCCGTGCCCGGTTCCGGCAGTTCGCTGGCGTCCAGTTGCAGGCGATACAGGCGCCGTTTGAGCTTGCCCAGGTACTGCATGCGGGCGACGATTTCCTGGCCGGTGTAGCAACCTTTCTTGAAACTCACGCCGCCAACGGCTTGCAGGTTGAGCATCTGCGGGATGAACAGCTCACGGGTGGCCGGCATCACCTGACCGATACCGGCGCGGACCTGGCCCAGCAGCCACGGGTTCAGGTCTTTCTCGGCGAGTGCCGCGGCCAGTTGGCTCCTGAGCGCTGGCGCCTGCTCGGCGCGGGCCCAGAGTTCAGCACGGCCGGGGGAAACCCGCACGGCGATCAGCGACTCATGGCGAACCACACTGTCGGTGTCGGCCGGCAGTTCGAGGCCCAGGCCGGCGAGCACGTCGTCGGCGTTTTCCAGGCCGAAGCGAACCCAGGCCGGGCTTTCGTCGGTGAGTTTGGATTTGGAGAACACGGCGTATTTTTTCAGGTCCGCCAGTTGAGGCTCGAGCAGCTCGCTGGCCATCGCCATCAGCACGCCGTCGCCTTCGAGCAGGATGCGGAAGCTCGATTGCATCCGGCCTTTCTGGGTGCAGCGGGCACCAAGGCTGGCACGGCTGTCGCTCAGGTAGTTGAGATTGCAGGTCAATTGACCTTGCAGGAATTTGCCGGCATCCACGCCGCGGACCGCGAGAACGCCTTCGTGGGACAGGGTGCAGAAAAAAGCGGAATCAGCCATGGGACATCGCAGGGTAAAAAGTCTGGTGGACATCATAAGGGGGCGCCCTTGAAATGGGTAGTTCACAAAGGAACGGTCGTGGTCGACCAATGCTGTCTGTTCCACCACGGCGGGGCCTGTATACTTGCGCTCTATTTGAGGAGCGCTCCATGGTCGAAGATGTTGAACTGAATCGCCTCTACTGGCACAGCCGTCGCGGCATGCTTGAGCTGGACGTGTTGCTGGTGCCGTTCGTGAAAGAGGTCTATCCCCATCTCAATGAAACGGACCGCGCGTGCTATGTCCGCCTGCTCGAATGCGAGGACCAGGACATGTTCGGCTGGTTCATGGAGCGTAGCGAATCCGACGATCCAGAGCTGCAGCGCATGGTTCGGATGATTCTGGACCGTGTCCAGCCAAAGTAACCGCTTCGAATGCCGCTGGCAGGCCTCCAGGCAACTGCTGGCGGCCTACCTGCTGGCCCAGGCGGTCGCCCTGGGTTCGTTGTGTCTCCTGTCTGTCCCTTTCCCGTTGGCAGCGCTTGGCGTGGTGCTGTGCCTGGCCCATGGCGCCTGGGTCCTGCCGCGACAGCTCTTGTTGACCCATCGACAGGCCTTCAGTGGTTTGCGTTACGATGCGGCCGGTTGGCACCTGTGGAGCCCGGCTCACGGTTGGCGGGCGGTGCAGTTGCGCCCCGACAGCCTGGCGTTGCCGATGATCGTCGTGCTGCGTTTTCGCCTGCGGGGCGAGTGGCGGGTCCGCTCGCTGTGCGTGCCGCGCGACGCGATGGCGCCGGATGTTCATCGGCGCCTGCGGGTGCGGCTCAGGTTCAGTCGACGTAGGTGGGCGGCACCAGGATAGTGTCCAGTGCCTCGGGCAGTAGGTTCGGGTAGTCGAGGGTGTAATGCAGCCCTCGGCTTTCCTTGCGCTCCATGGCCGAGCGAATCATCAGTTCGGCCACCTGGGCCAGGTTGCGCAGCTCGATCAGGTCGCGACTGACTTTGTAGTTGCTGTAGAACTCGTCGATTTCATCCAGCAGCAAGCGCACCCGATGCTGGGCCCGTTGCAGGCGCTTGTTGGTGCGCACGATCCCCACGTAGTCCCACATGAAACGCCGTAGTTCGTCCCAGTTGTGGGCGATGATCACGTCTTCGTCCGAATCGGTGACCTGGCTGGCGTCCCACGAGGGCAGGGCGGCGGGGATGGCGATCTGTGGCAACTGTTGCAGGATGTCTGCCGCCGCCGAGCGGGCGTAGACGAAGCATTCCAGCAGCGAGTTGCTGGCCATGCGGTTGGCGCCGTGCAGGCCGGTGAAGCTGGTTTCGCCGATGGCGTACAGGCCCGGCACGTCGGTGCGGCCCTGCTGGTCGACCATCACGCCACCGCAGGTGTAGTGCGCCGCCGGCACCACCGGGATCGGTTGCCGGGTGATGTCGATGGAAAACTCCAGGCAACGCTCGTAGACGGTCGGGAAATGGCTCTTGATGAAGGCTTCGGGCTTGTGGCTGATGTCCAGGTAGACGCAATCGATGCCCAGGCGCTTCATTTCATGGTCGATGGCCCGGGCGACGATGTCCCGGGGCGCCAGTTCGGCACGCGGGTCGAAGCGCTGCATGAAGCGTTCACCGTTGGGCAGCTTCAGGTGGGCCCCTTCGCCACGCAGGGCCTCGGTCACCAGGAAACTCTTGGCCAGCGGGTGGTAAAGGCAGGTGGGGTGGAACTGGTTGAATTCCAGGTTCGCCACCCGGCAGCCCGAGCGCCATGCCATGGCGATGCCGTCGCCGCAGGCGCCGTCGGGGTTGCTGGTATAAAGGTAGACTTTCGCGGCCCCGCCGGAGGCCAGGATGACGAAACGCGCGCCGTAGGTGTCGACTTCGCCGGTGCCGCGATTGAGCACGTAGGCGCCCAGGCAACGATCACCCTCCAGGCCCAGGCGCTTTTCGGTAATCAGGTCGACCGCGACGCGCTGCTCCAGCAACTCGATGTTCGGCCGCTGCCGCGCCTGGGCGAGCAATGTCTTGAAGATCGCCGCGCCGGTGGCATCGGCCGCGTGGATGATCCGTCGATGGCTGTGGCCGCCTTCGCGGGTCAGGTGAAATTCGAAACCGCCGTCTTCGTTGCCGGAGTGCTCGTCACGGGTAAATGGCACGCCCTGGTCGATCAGCCACTGGATGGCTTCCCGGCTGTGCTCGACGGTAAAGCGCACCGCGTCCGGGTGACACAGGCCGCCACCAGCGTTGAGGGTGTCGTCGACATGGGACTCGACGGTATCGGTATCGTCCAGGACGGCCGCGACGCCGCCCTGGGCCCAGAATGTCGAGCCGTTGGCCAGGTCGCCCTTGCTCAGCACGGCGATGCGCAAATGCTCCGGCAAGGTCAGGGCAAGGCTCAAACCGGCGGCTCCGCTGCCGATTACCAGAACATCATGTTGGAACTGTTGGCTCATTCGAATGGTTTCCGCTCAAGGCGACCCGGGTCGGGGTTGGCGCAGGACACCGTTTCATCGGGTCACGCAGCCACGCAGCCCACTAGTATATAGAGGGGGGGACCGGCACAATAGCCGGGCGAATCATGGCAATGTGGTACCAGTGTGGTGGAACAGCGGCACGCTTCGTCGGATCGCGGTTTCGCATGGGCGGGCAACAAGGCGGCCGTTTCGAGGATAGAGCGTGGTTTATCCCGTCACGGTTGGCCAATGTCCACTTCACAGCGCTATAAAATAGAGGGAACTTTTGCCAGGCGCCTACGTTCAATAGACGGTTGTCTGCAAAAGGGAGCAGCGTTGGGTGTGCAGGATTTCGATTGAAGTCCTTGCCGACAGGCCCGGCGATAGATTATTCGCGCAGCCGGGGAATCTCGTGCTGCGTTTTTCGTGCGTGCCGAGATCAGAGCGCGCCGGAAACTTGCTTGGAAGGGGGAGAACTTTTGCGAAAAGCCCGAGTCTATGTTTGCAAGCCCGGACAATTAGTAATGCAAGCCTCCTTCGAGCTTATCGAGGAGTGTTCATGCTAACCCAGGAAGAGGATCAGCAGCTGGTTGAGCGCGTACAACGCGGCGACAAGCGAGCTTTCGATCTGCTAGTGCTGAAATACCAGCACAAAATTCTCGGGTTGATCGTGCGGTTCGTGCACGACACCCATGAAGCGCAGGATGTTGCTCAGGAGGCCTTCATCAAGGCCTACCGTGCACTTGGTAATTTTCGCGGCGACAGCGCGTTCTACACGTGGCTTTACCGCATCGCCATCAACACGGCGAAAAACTATCTGGTTTCACGCGGCCGCCGGCCGCCGGATAGCGATGTAAGTTCTGAAGATGCAGAGTTCTACGATGGCGATCACGGCCTCAAGGACCTCGAATCCCCGGAACGCGCATTGCTGCGGGATGAGATCGAGGGCACTGTCCACCGAACCATCCAGCAACTGCCCGAAGATTTGCGTACGGCTTTAACTTTACGCGAGTTCGACGGTCTGAGTTATGAGGACATTGCGAGCGTCATGCAATGTCCGGTGGGTACCGTGCGCTCCCGGATCTTCCGCGCTCGGGAGGCCATCGATAAAGCCCTGCAACCGTTGTTGCAGGAAAACTAAAGACAGCGGCGATAGCCAAGAGAGGAACGCCATGAGTCGTGAAGCCCTGCAGGAATCGCTGTCCGCAGTGATGGATAACGAAGCGGACGAACTGGAATTGCGTCGGGTATTGAATGCCTTTGACGATGTTGAAACCCGTGAGACCTGGGCTCGTTACCAGATCGCTCGGGCTGTAATGCACAAGGACCTGCTGCTTCCGCGCCTGGACATCGCTGCGGCCGTTTCTTCTGCATTGGCTGACGAAGCCGTACCGGCAAAAGCCTCCCGCGGACCATGGCGCAGCCTGGGTCGCCTGGCCGTTGCCGCTTCGGTCACCGTAGCCGTACTGGCCGGTGTGCGCCTGTACAACCAGGATGAGATTGCCGGCGTGCAAATGGCGCAGCAGTCCACCCAGCCTGGCCTGGCCGCTCCACAGGTCAAGGGCCCGGCAGTGCTGGCCGGCTACAGCGAAGGTTCGGAAGCTGCAGGTCCGATGACCAACGGTGTGCTGCAAGGCCAACCTGGCTGGCATGACCAGCGTCTGCCTAACTACCTGCGTCAGCATGCCCAGCAAGCTGCCTTGAAGGGTACTGAAAGCGCGCTGCCCTATGCCCGTGCAGCCAGTATGGAAAACCGTTAATTAAGGACGACCATTGCGCGCCATACCTTTATTCGCGCTGTTGCTGGGAGGCTGGTGTACGGTTCCAGCCTATGCCGATGAGGCTCAGGACTGGTTGAACCGCCTGGGCCAGGCCGAGCAGCAACAAAGCTTCCAGGGCACTTTCGTTTACGAGCGCAACGGTAGTTTCTCTACCCACAACATCTGGCATCGTGTCCAGGATGGCAAGGTCCGCGAGCGGCTACTCCAGCTCGACGGCTCGGCACAGGAAGTCGTGCGCATTGATGGACGGACTCAATGCGTCAGCGGCTCCCTGATCGCGGGGTTGGGCAATACGCCAGACGGCACTGCACGGGCGCTCGATCCGCAAAAACTCAAGAATTGGTATGACCTTGCCGTCATTGGCAAGTCGCGTGTGGCTGGGCGTCCGGCGGTCATCGTGGCGTTGACGCCCAAGGACCAGCATCGCTACGGCTTCGAACTGCACCTGGACAAAGAGACGGGGTTGCCGCTCAAGTCCTTGTTGCTCAATGACAAGGGGCAACTGCTCGAACGGTTCCAGTTCACGCGCATGAACGTTGCCGCGCCGGCGGAGGCCGATTTGCAGGCCTCGGCTGATTGTAAGGTGGTTGCACAGGACCCGGACAAGGCCGCTGCGGTGAAAGCCTCCTGGCACTCGGACTGGCTGCCGCCGGGCTTCGAGTTGGCCAGCAGTACCGCGCGCAAGGACCCGGACACCAAGGTCCTGGTCAACAGCCTGATGTACGACGATGGCTTGGCGCGCTTCTCGGTGTTCCTTGAGCCATTGAATGGCGCCAACGCCACCGATACCCGCACTCAGCTCGGCCCGACGGCCGCCGTCTCCCGTCGACTCACCACGCCCCAGGGCGAAATGATGGTCACGGTGGTTGGCGAGATTCCCATCGGGACGGCGGAGCGGATCGCGCTGTCCATGCGTTCCGATGTCACGGCGACCCAGTAGCGTATTGGCTGGGTGGCCTGAATGCGCGAAAGGCTGATGGCGCCGGGGTCTGATCGAAATGCCGAAACTTCCTGTCAGCATTTTCATTTGCAAAAACACGGTTTTTTTTCTATTAGGTCAGAGCCGCTCGGCCCTGGCCTTGTCTGTTTGCGGAACAAAAATACCGGCGTATCTTTCCCTGGTATTGCTTGCTCCATATCGCTTAACCATGCTCGTCGTAACGGGAGCCGTATGTCGATACCACGCTTGAAAACCTATCTCTCCATCTTTGCCACCGTGCTTGTGCTCGGCCAGGCTGTCCCTGCCGTGGCAGCCGAGTTGCCTGACTTCACGCAGTTGGTCGAGCAGGCGTCGCCCGCAGTGGTGAACATCAGTACGACCCAGAAGTTGCCGGATCGTCGGGTATCGGACCAGCAGATGCCGGACCTCGAAGGCCTGCCGCCGATGCTGCGCGAGTTCTTCGAGCGCGGGATGCCGCCGCAACCGCGGTCGCCGGGTGGCGGTCGCCAGCGTGAGGCGCAATCCCTGGGTTCCGGCTTCATCATTTCGCCTGATGGCTACATCCTGACCAACAACCACGTGATCGCCGACGCCGATGAGATCCTGGTGCGCCTGGCTGATCGCAGTGAACTCAAGGCCAAGCTGATCGGCACCGACCCACGCTCCGACGTGGCCTTGCTGAAAATCGACGGCAAGGACCTGCCCGTGCTCAAGCTGGGCAAATCCCAGGACCTGAAGGCCGGCCAGTGGGTCGTGGCCATCGGTTCACCGTTCGGTTTCGACCACACCGTGACCCAAGGCATTGTCAGCGCCATCGGGCGCAGCTTGCCGAACGAGAACTACGTGCCCTTCATCCAGACCGACGTGCCGATCAATCCGGGTAACTCCGGTGGCCCGCTGTTCAACCTTGCCGGTGAAGTGGTGGGTATCAACTCGCAGATCTACACCCGGTCGGGCGGCTTCATGGGCGTGTCCTTCGCCATCCCGATCGACGTGGCCATGGACGTGTCGAGCCAGCTGAAAAGCGAAGGCAAGGTCAGCCGTGGCTGGCTGGGCGTCGTCATCCAGGAAGTGAACAAGGACCTGGCCGAGTCGTTCGGGCTGGAAAAACCAGCCGGTGCGCTGGTGGCGCAGATCCAGGAAGGGGGCCGGCGGCCAAGGGCGGCCTGCAAGTGGGTGACGTGATCCTGAGCATGAACGGCCAGCCGATCATCATGTCCGCCGACCTGCCGCACCTGGTGGGCGCCCTCAAGGCCGGTGCCAAGGCCAATCTGGAAGTGATCCGCGAAGGCAAGCGCAAGAATGTCGAACTGACCGTCGGGGCCATTCCCGAGGAAGGCAAGGAGCTGGATTCGCAGACCAAATCCGGTGTCGAGCGCAGCAGCAATCGACTGGGCGTGGCAGTGGCCGAGCTTACCGAAGAGCAGAAGCGCACCCTGGAGCTTCAGGGCGGCGTGGTGATCAAGGAAGTGCAGGACGGTCCTGCGGCCCTGATCGGCTTGCAACCAGGCGACATCATCACTCACCTGAACAACCAGGCCATCGGTTCGGCCAAGGAGTTCACCGATATCGCCAAGGCACTGCCGAAGAATCGCTCGGTGTCGATGCGGGTCCTGCGTCAGGGACGTGCGAGTTTCATCACCTTCAAGCTGGCCGAATGACCGGTTAGCGCCGCAATGAAAAAACCGCCTCAAGAGAGGCGGTTTTTTATGCGTGGTAAATACTGCCTGCCACGCAGATGGGTGACGAGCCCATGACCCTGTGGGAGCGGGCTTGCTCGCGAAAGGGTCAGCACCTTCAACATCATTGCAAGCTGACCCACCGCTTTCGCGAGCAAGCCCGCTCCCACAAGGGAGCTGTGCTGGGCCGTAAACCTGGCGTCGCAGCCTTACCCCATCATGTCCTTGACCATGCGTTCCTGTTCCATGAGCTCCCGTTGCCGGGCGTCGATGCGTGACGACAGCGGGAAGTTGGTGCCGGCGCGACGTTTGGCGAAGTCCAGTTGCTGGATGGCCTGGCGGTAGTCGCCAACCAGCGCGAAGTACTCGGCACGCGCCTGATGCAAGCCAATGATGTTGCCCGACAAGCCGCGAGTCTCGGCCACCATGTACCAAACGTCCGGGTCGTCCGGGCGGGACTTGAGCAGCGTTTCCAGGGCCTTCTCGGCGTCGGCGGGGCGGTTTTGCTTGAGCAGCAGGTCGACCCGTACCTGGTTGAGGGGGTAGTTGCCTGGGTATTGCGTCAGCATCCGGTCGACGCGCGATTGTGCGTCGGCCAGCTTGTTGCTGGTGATGTCCAGGTCAACCTGGGCCAGGTTGTAGATGATTTCGTTGGGTGATTTGGCCAGTAGCGGCTTGAGGTTTTCCCGGGCCTCGTTCAATTGGCCGCCCTTGATCTGCGCGATCGCCAGGCCATAGCGCGCCACGTCGTTCTTCGGGTTCTCATCCAGCTGCGCCCGGAAGCGCTTGGCGCCCAGGCCCGGGGTTTCTTCGTAGATCAACTGGACGCGTGCGCGAATCAGTTGATAACGCACGCTGTCCTCGATGCCGCCCGGCTTGGCCTGTTCGGCGCGGTTACGGGTGTCGGCGATCCGGGATTCGGTCACTGGGTGAGTCAGCAGGAACTCCGGAGGCCGGGCGTCGAAGCGGTACTGGCGCATCAGGCGCTCGAACATGGTCGGCATGGAGCGCGGATCGTAACCGGCCTTCTCCAGGTTCAGGATGCCGATACGGTCGGCCTCCTGTTCATTCTGGCGGGAGAAGCGCCGCTGTTCCTGGATGGCGGCTGCCTGGGTCCCGGCGATGGCGGCGATGCCGGCGTCACCGCCACCGGCGGCGGCGATCACGATGCCGGTCAACAGCGCCGCCATCATCGGCACTTGCATGCGCTGCTGGGCTTCGACGCCGCGGGCGAAGTGGCGTTGCGACAAGTGCGCCAGTTCGTGCGCCATGACCGAGGCGTATTCGCCTTCGGTCTGGGCGTTGAGGAACAGGCCGCCGTTGACCCCTACGATCCCGCCCGGCGCGGCGAAGGCGTTGAGTTGCGGGCTGTTGATCAGGATGAACTCCAGGCGCCGGTCATTGACCTGGCTGGTTTCCACCAGCTTGTAGACGCTGGTTTCAACATAATCCTTGAGCTGTGGATCGTTGAGCTGGGACACCTGGCTGCGCAACAGGGCCAGCCAGGCGCGACCCAGCTGGTGTTCCTGTTCCGGCGAGACGATGGCAGAACTGGCGTCGCCAAGTGACGGCAGGTCGTCGGCGAAGCCCGGTGAGGCAAGCAGGCAAGCGAGCGTCAGCAGGGTGGGGCGCAGAAATGTCATGCACGAAGCCTTAGTCGACAAAGACCTTACTGTAGCCGGACACCGGGCCCGGGACCAGATATTCTAGGCGGCTCAACGACCTGCCGCGGAGTGAACCGATGACCGATGCTGTAGCCCACGATGCCGAACTGGACGCCAGCGGCCTGAACTGCCCGTTGCCGTTGCTCAAGGCCAAGCTGGAACTCAATCGGCTGGCCAGTGGCGCGGTGCTCAAGGTGACCGCCACGGATGCGGGCTCCCAGCGTGATTTCCGCACCTTCGCCCGGTTGGCCGGTCATACGCTGCTGCGTGAAGAAGACGATAACGGCGTTTACCGTTACTGGCTGAAAAAGGCCTGAGCAATCGATGACGCTTCTTAAGGATTTTTAATGTTCAAGGTGTTACGCGACTGGATTCAACGCTACTTCTCCGATGAGGAGGCGGTGGTCCTGGCTGTCCTGCTGTTCCTGGCCTTCACCGCCGTGCTCACCCTGGGCGGCATGCTGGCACCGGTGCTGGCGGGGATGGTGCTGGCGTACCTGATGCAGGGCCTGGTCACCACCCTGGAGCGCCTGCGTTTGCCGGGCGCCGTGGCCGTCGGCTTGGTGTTCGCCCTGTTCATGGGCTTGCTGGTGCTGTTCATCGTGGTGATCGTGCCGCTGCTCTGGCACCAGTTGGTGACGCTGTTCAACGAGTTGCCGGGGATGCTCGCCAAATGGCAGTCGCTGCTGTTGCTGCTGCCCGAGCGTTATCCGCACCTGGTGTCCGACGAGCAGGTACTGCAGACCATCGAGGTGGTGCGCGGGCAGATTGGCAAGTTCGGTCAGTGGGCGCTGACGTTTTCACTGTCCAGCCTGCCGCTGCTGGTCAACATCATGATTTACCTGGTGCTGGTGCCGATCCTGGTGTTCTTCTTTCTCAAGGACCGGGAAATGATCGGGCGCTGGGTCCGGGGCTACCTGCCTCGCGAGCGCACGCTGATCACTCGGGTGGCCCAGGAAATGAACCGCCAGATCGCCAATTACATTCGCGGCAAAGTCATCGAGATTTTCATCTGCGGCGGCGTGACCTACATCGGCTTCGTGGCCCTGGGGCTCAACTACGCGGCGCTGTTGGCCTTGCTGGTGGGGGTTTCCGTGGTGGTGCCGTACGTGGGCACCGTCGTCGTCACCGTGCCGGTGGCGCTGATTGCGCTGTTCCAGTGGGGCTGGAGCGATCAGTTCATTTACCTGATGGCGGTCTACGGGATCATCCAGACCCTGGATGGCAACGTGTTGGTGCCGCTGCTGTTTTCCGAGGCGGTGAACCTGCACCCGGTGGCGATCATCTGCGCGGTGCTGCTGTTCGGCGGGTTGTGGGGGTTCTGGGGCGTGTTCTTCGCCATTCCCCTGGCGACGCTGTTCAAGGCCGTGCTGGATGCGTGGCCGAGCAAGGAGCCGGTGGTGGCGCCGTTGTTGTAGCGGTCACATCTGAATGAGTCGGTGAGGTTGATGGCGCCATCGCGAGCAAGCTCGCTCCCACAGGGATTGATTAACACCACCAATCCATAGTGGGAGCGAGCTTGCTCGCGATGGCGCCAGTACAGGGCAGTGAGAATTTCAGGCCTTGTCGAGCGCCTGGGCCGCCGCCAGCACCGCATCCACATGCCCCGGCACTTTCACACCACGCCACTCCTGGCGCAGTACACCGTCCTTGTCGATCAGGAAGGTGCTGCGATCCACGCCCAGGTATTCCTTGCCATAGAGCTTTTTCAGTTTGATCACATCGAACAGCTGGCAAACGGCTTCGTCCTTGTCGCTGATCAGCTCGAACGGGAATTCCTGTTTGCACTTGAAGTTCTCGTGGGACTTGAGGCTGTCCCGGGAGACGCCGAACACCTCGGTGTTGGCGGCCTGGAACTGCGGGTACAGGTCACGGAACCCCTGGCCTTCGGTGGTGCAGCCCGGCGTGCTGTCCTTCGGGTAGAAGTAGATCACCACCTGCTTGCCTTTCAGGGCCGCGAGGCTGATGGTCTGCCCGCTGGTGGCGGGCGCCTGGAAATCGGTAACCGGTTGGTCGACGGCAACGGCCATGAACGCTTCCTTACATTGGGTTTTGTGGACGCCACGGTTCGATCAGCGCATCCAGATTCATCGCGTCGGCGAAGTCCAGGAACTGATCGCGCAGCCAACTGATCTGGGTGCCGGCCGGCAGGGTCACGGTGAACGTGGCATTGAGCATGGTGCCGCCGGTCTGGGGTGCCTGGTAGGTGTCGCAGGTCAGGTTTTCCAGCTCGACGTGGTGGTCCATGAAGAACTGGCACAGCTCGTTGATGATGTCCGGGCGGTAGGCCGAGCTCACGTAGGCCACGTAGGGCAGGGCCTGGGGACGGTTCTCCAACGCGGCGCTGCGCACCACGTTGACGGTGAAGGCGTGCTTCTTCGCCAACACGGGGAGGCTGCCTTCCAGGCGAGCGAGGGCGTCCCAGCTGCCGGAAATTTCCAGCACGAGCGCACTGCATTCGCCGTGACGGGTCAGGCGTGAGGTCACGACGGCGCAGCGATTTTCATGGCTGGCGCGGCACAGGACGTTAGTCAGCTCCATGGGGTTGGCGCCAAGGGCACTGATAACAAGGAATTGTTCGCGGACTGTGGGGGTGGACATGCAGCATTCCTAAAGCGATGAGCGGTCAGTACTTTTTACAGCCCGGTACGGCGCCAGGCCCCGGAAAAGCGCACGGCCCAGGCCCAGTGTCCGGGGTTGCGCCGTGTTCCGCGATGGCAGCAACGGACCGGGACAAACGCAGGATCGGGGCTTGTGGCGACGAAAACGGAGGCTGGAAACCGGCGTACGAGCTTATCGGTACCGATCAAAGCCTGAAGGGTAGCGAAAACCATCGCCAAGGGGAATGGTAGTTCGCTTGTACAAGCATCTTGGCGCCAGTACCATTACCGCTCTCTTTTTCCGGCAGGAGCGGTTTCATGATTGCGGGCAGTATGGTGGCACTGGTCACACCCATGGATGCACAAGGGCATCTTGACTGGGCCAGCCTCAGCAAACTCGTGGACTTCCACCTTGAAAACGGCACCCATGCCATTGTCGCCGTCGGCACCACCGGCGAGTCGGCCACCCTCGACGTCAACGAACACATTGAAGTCATCCGGGCCGTGGTCAAGCAGGTCAATGGCCGCATCCCGGTCATCGCCGGCACCGGCGCCAACTCCACCCGCGAAGCCGTCGAACTGACCCGCAATGCCAAGGAAGCCGGCGCCGATGCCTGCCTGCTGGTTGTCCCGTACTACAACAAGCCGACCCAGGAAGGCCTGTACCAGCACTTCAAACACATTGCCGAAGCCGTCGACATCCCGCAGATCCTCTATAACGTTCCCGGCCGCACCTCCTGCGACATGCAGGCCGAGACGGTGATCCGCCTGTCCACCGTGCCGAACATCATCGGCATCAAGGAAGCCACGGGCGACATGAAGCGCGCCAAAGCGATTCTCGATGGCGTGAGCGAGGATTTCCTCGTGCTGTCCGGTGACGACCCGACCGCCGTCGAGCTGATCCTGCTGGGTGGCAAGGGCAACATTTCCGTGACTGCCAACGTCGCCCCGCGCGAAATGGCCGACCTGTGCGAGGCCGCGCTCAAGGGCGACGCCGAGACCGCCCGGGCCATCAACGAAAAACTGATGCCGCTGCACAAGGACCTGTTCATCGAGGCCAACCCGATTCCGGTGAAATGGGCCTTGGTCGAAATGGGCCTGATGCACGAGGGTATCCGCCTGCCACTGACCTGGCTGAGCAACACCTGTCATGAACCGCTGCGGCAGGCCATGCGCCAGTCCGGCGTCCTGGTTTAATTGAGGAAGTACAACGCATGAAGCGAATGGCCGGACTTTCCGCACTTGCCTTGATTATCTCCAGCACCAGCGGCTGCGGATGGATCTGGGGGCCGGAAGGTTACTTCCGCGACCGTGGTAGCGATTACCTGCAGGCGCAACAGACTGCACCGATGCAATTGCCGCAAGACGTCAACGTCGCCAAGCGCCTGGATCCGCTGCTGCCGATCCCGCGCAACGTCGCCGACGACACCGCCAAGGGCGAATACGTCGTCCCACGCCCGCAGCCGCTGTCGGCCGTGGCCGAGGCCAGCGACTACACCTTGCAGAAAAGTGGCGATTCCAGCTGGGTCATGGGCCAGCATCCACCGGCTGAAGTCTGGCCCGTGGCAATCCAGTTCTTCCAGGACAACGGTTTCCGCCTGGATGAACAACGCCCGCAGACCGGCGAATTCACCACCACCTGGCAGCGCGCCGATGAACTGTCCGCGGCCATGGGCAAGCGCCTGAGCGCCGCCGGTGTCGCATCCGACGCCGAAACCCGCGTGCGGGTGCGCATCGAGCCTGGCGTGCAGCGCAACACCAGTGAAATCTATGTCGTCAGCGCCGAGCGTCCTGCCGGCAGCACCGCCGACGTGGCCTTCACCAACCGTTCGGTCAACACCGGCCTCGACGCAGCACTGGTCGATGACATGCTGGCCAGCATGAGCCGTACCGCCGAGCAGGGTGGTTCGGTTTCGATGCTCGCCACCCGCGACTACGACACGCCAAGCCGCGTCAGCCTGAGCGAAGACGGCAGCGGCAACCCGGTGCTCAACGTCGGCTCCGACCTGGACCGTGCCTGGTCGAGTGTTGGCCGTGCATTGGAGCAGGGCGAATGGCGAGTTGAAGATATCAACCGCAGCCTGGGCCTGTACTACATCAACCTCGCCGAAAAAGCCGAGAAGAAAGACGAGAAGCCGGGCTTCTTCAGTGGCCTGTTCGGCAGCAAGCCGGACAAGGAAGAAGTTGAAGCCCGTGCCGAGCGCTATCAGGTTCGCCTGAGCAAGGTGGGTGACAGCGTCCAGGTGACCGTCGAGAAGAACATCAACACCGTGGCGCCGGCCGAAGTGGCTCGTAAAGTGTTGAGCGTGATTCAGGACAACCTGGGCTGATCCGATGCGTTTTGCCGTTCTCGGCAGCGGTAGCCAAGGGAACGGCACGCTGGTCGCCAGTGCCGGTACGTATGTGCTGGTCGATTGTGGTTTCTCCCTGCGGGAAACCGAGAAGCGCCTGTTGCGCCTGGGTGTGCATCCGGCGCAACTGAGCGCGATACTCGTGACCCACGAACATGCCGACCACGTGCATGGCGTGGGTTTGCTGTCTCGGCGCTACAATCTGCCGGTGTACCTGAGCCGTGGGACTTTCGGCGGCCTGCGCAAGCCCATCGAGCCGGCGGGGTTCGTGGCCGGTGGCGAGCAATTGCGCATCGGCTGCCTGGACATCAGTGTGGTCAGCGTGGCCCATGATGCCCGTGAGCCGACGCAATATGTGTTCAGTGACGGCGAGCGGCGCTTCGGCTTGTTGACCGACCTGGGTTCGTATTGCGACAGGGTGATGGACAGTTACCGCGACCTCGATGCCTTGATGATCGAGTCCAACCACTGTCGTGACATGTTGGCGCGCGGGTACTACCCGTACTTCCTCAAGCAGCGGGTCGGCGGGGAACACGGACATTTGAACAACCACCAGGCCGCGTTCCTGGTGGCCGAGTTGGGCTGGCAAGGCCTGCAACACCTGGTCCTGGCCCATCTGAGCAGCAAGAACAACCTGCCGCAGCTGGCCCGGCAATGTTTTGTCGACACCCTTGGGTGCGACCCGGACTGGCTGCAACTGGCCGATCAAGATTCAGGGCTCGACTGGCGACATATCGCCTAGCCCACTACTTAGCAAGCGGAGCCCATCATGGAAAAACGTGAAGAACTCTACCGCGGCAAAGCCAAGTCGGTTTACAAGACCGACGACGCCGACCGTTTGATCCTGCTGTTTCGCAACGACACCTCGGCGTTCGACGGCAAGCGCATCGAACAGCTGGACCGCAAGGGCATGGTGAACAACAAGTTCAACGCCTTCATCATGCAGAAGCTCGAAGCCGCCGGCGTGCCGACCCAGTTCGACAAGCTGCTGGGCGACAATGAATGCCTGGTCAAGAAGCTGGACATGATCCCGGTCGAGTGCGTCGTGCGTAACTACGCCGCCGGCAGCCTGGTCAAGCGCCTGGGCGTGGAAGAGGGCATGAAGCTCAACCCCTACACCTTCGAATTGTTCCTGAAGGACGACGCCAAGGGCGACCCGTTCATCAACGAATCCCACGTCGTGGCATTCGGCTGGGGCACCGCCGAGCAACTGGCGCGCATGAAGGAACTGTCCCTCAAGGTCAACGAGGTGCTGAGCAAGCTGTTCGACGACGCCGGCCTGCTGCTGGTGGACTTCAAGCTCGAGTTCGGCGTATTCAGCGACGGCTCCATCGTCCTGGGTGACGAATTCAGCCCGGACGGCTGCCGCCTCTGGGACAAGGCCACCAAGAAGAAAATGGACAAGGACCGCTTCCGCCAAGGCCTCGGTGATGTCATCGAAGCCTACGAAGAAGTCGCCCAACGCCTGGGTGTGCCGCTGTAAACGACGCAAGCATCTGATAGCACGGAAAAAATTTCGCTCGGGGGTTCGCTTCCGGCGAATGTGCTGGTATGATGCGCGCCACTGGAGAGATGCCGGAGTGGCCGAACGGGACGGATTCGAAATCCGTTGTACTGGCGACAGTACCTAGGGTTCAAATCCCTATCTCTCCGCCATTATTGAATACGATTAAGCCCCTGAAATGGTTGAACATTTCAGGGGCTTTTTCGTTTTTCGGGTTTGAGTGATTCTAGTGCGCATTGTTTTGCGCATTACTTTACGTATACTCAGGGTGCGCGCCTAAGCAGCGACGTTAACAAATGAATTGAGGCAACTAGCGCATGAGTGCACTTCTAGACCGAGCTGAGCAGGCAGTCTCCGCTACCGCGATGGTTCGCGGTTTCAGTGCGAAATTGAAGGAAGTCACCAGTGGGGAGGTCACCCACCTGGTGATTTTCAAAGACAACGAGCCGGCTGCTGTGTTGGTAGGCGTAGATGCCTATCAAGCCCTGCAGGATGAGCTTGAGGATCTGCGTGCCGAGCGCCTGGCCATCGAGCGTCTGGCAACCTTGGACGAACAGAACACGGTAAGCCTTGAGAGTATGGAGGCTTGCTTCAAGTAGGCAGCAGCTAATGAAATGGAGCGTCCGATTTCACCCCGATGTTGAACATGACTTGAAACAGCTGGGCAATGCCAAGGCGAAACAAATCCTGAAGGTGATACGCGAGCGTATTTCAGAAGGAGAGCCCGAGAAGATCGGTAAGGCCCTTCGTGGAGCGCTTGCCGGTTATCGCCGAATTCGGACGGGTGATGTACGCATCGTCTATCGCATCAACGGCACCGAAATTATCTTGGTCCTGTGTGTAGGCGCAAGACGCGACGATGAAGTTTATGAAGTCGCCAACCGTCGAGTCTGACCAAGCTCTTGTTTTGACATAATTGATAGCACCAAGCCCCTGGAAATGAACATTTCAGGGGCTTTTTCGTTTCTGGCGTTTGATTTTCAGGCGGTGATCTCGTCACAACGCCACGGACTTGGGGCTAGCGCTGATCAACGCTACCCGCTACCCGATTTGCCAGCAGTTCGCCCAGATCGATCACCTGCTGAATACCCATCGCCGCATGCCGCCGTGACCCTTCAAGGTCGAATACTAAAGGTACCGCTTCACAGCCCTGCGGGGGGCAAGCGCCCTCGCCACGCCAATTCCCAGCGTAATCCTCTGTGCATGTCACCACCCTGTGACAATTGCGCTAATGTCTCTCTAGCAGAAGGCTTGCCTGCCGATAGGTAAGACATACCCTAAAAAGGAGTGACCTCATGCCACGGTTCTTCGCCGATCTGGGCTTTCGCTGGAAAATCACCCTGCCCATTGCTTTCCTGGCGTTGTTGCTGGTGTTGATGGGGTGGTCGGGGATGCGGGGCATTGGCCAGGTGACGGAGTCGAGCACGCAATTGACCAACCGTTATCTGCCGGCGATCAGCCTGCTGCTCAACGCCGATCGCGACCTTTACCAGGCGTTTGTCGCCGAACGCAGCCTGCTGGGGGGCAATGCGGGGGAGCATCTGGAGGCGTTGCGGGCCAGTCATCGGGACAACCTGAAGCAGGCTTATGATCGCGTGCAGAAATACGCCGCGATGCAGCCGGGGGCCGATGCGATGGCACTGGTCAGTCAGTTCAATGACCGCTTTGCCCAGTGGTCGCAACTGTCACGGCAGGTGGTCGAGCAGGCGGCAAGCAATCCACAGGCGGCCAGCGCCCTGAGTTTCGGCGAGGGTGAAAGTAAGTTCGATACCATGCGCGATGCCATCGACAAGCTCGGTGAGTTGGAGGATGCCGCGTCGCAACGCGAGGGGCAGGCGGCAATTGATCATGGTGAAGCGGTGGGAGTGCAGCAGGGCGGCATTCTGTTGATTGGGTTGCTCGGCTGCATGGTGTTGATTGCGGTCTTGCCCTTGGTGGTGTTGCGTCCGATGCGGCGTTTGCTGCACCGCGTCGAGCAGATTGCCGAGGGCGGCGGCGATCTGAAGGGGCGCCTCGAGGTGGGCTCGGCGGATGAGCTGGGCCAGCTCGGCAGTGCTTTCAACCGTTTCCTCGACAAGCTGCAACCGCTGATTGCCGAGGTGGGCCGGGTGTCCGGTGAGGTCGATTCAGCGGCACGCGCCATGGCGAAGATGGCGGCGACCAATGATCAACTGATCAGCAGTGAACATGCCGCCCTCGACCAGGTCAGCACCGCCGCGACCCAGATGAGCGCCGCCGTACACGAGGTGGCCCACAATGCGGTGAGCGCGTCCGACGCCGCACAGCAGGCCAGCAGCCAGTCCCGTGAGGGCACCGAGGTGGTCAACAGCACCATCGACTCGATTCGGCAACTCGCCCAGGAAGTGGAAAGTGCGTCGTCTACCATCGAGGCCTTGGCCCAGGAAACTTCCAGCATCGGCGCCGTGCTGGAGGTCATCCGCGGGATTGCCGAGCAGACCAACCTGCTTGCGCTGAACGCAGCCATTGAGGCCGCTCGGGCCGGCGAGCAGGGCCGCGGTTTCGCTGTCGTGGCGGACGAAGTCAGGGCCCTGGCGGCGCGCACCCAGGATTCGACCAAGGACATCCAGGTTCGCATCGAACGCCTGCAATCGGGCGTCGCCAAGGCCGTCCAGGCCATGCAGGTAGGCAGCGGCAAGGCCCGCGACAGTGTCGCGCAGGCCGCCGGGGTCGATCAGGTGCTCAGCGGTACCAGCGGCTCGATCCAGCGGATCAACGACATGGCTGCGCAGATCGCCAACGCCTGCGAGGAGCAGAGCAGTGTCACCGAGGAAATTGCCCGCAATATTTCCGATATCCGTGATTTGTCCAACGAAGCGGCGCAGAATTCCGCCCAGAGCATGCAGGCCAGCCAGCAGCTTTCCACCCTGTCGAAGAACCTGGCGCAATTGACGGGGCGTTTCCGCGTTTGAGGCCGTGGCCCCGGGATCGTGCGTCCTGGAGCCCTCCAACGGTCAGATCTCCTTTACGGGTGTCTCGCCCTGGACGTTCTTGATCAGCCCGATGGCATGCATGCAGTCGGCCTTGTTCACATAGGATTCGCCGCTGGCGATCGTTTCATGGTTGCCGGCCCTCAAGCGCCAGCGCCATTGGCCTTTTCCGGTGCAAAGGGTGCCACGGGTTTGCCGGTAGATTTCAAAATACATCGATTCGCTCCCTGCGATGATTCAGTCAAGACATGTGGTGCACATGTGGCTCACAGCCTAGCCAAGCGGCCGGATTTGGCTACGTGAAAATCGTTTCCATTGGTTATCAGGTATGTCCGGGCGCAGGCTCTGGCAAACGGCTCGACCATGAGTGGAAAACAAGTCATGTTGCGGCCGGCGAGTCTGTGGCAAGTTCCGGTTTCATCCTTGCGTTGCCCTGACCGGTCCTGCTTAATACGGTTCGACACGGGCCTCCTCCAATGAGGGCCTGGGGGCCGGTAACCTGAGGTGGGGCTGTCCGACAGGTCCGAAAACACTATAAGAAAAAGAGCCATCAAGTGACTGAATATCCAGGAACGGATCTGCAAGGACGTCTAGCGCTTTCGCTTGTCATACCGGTTTACAACGAAGTCCAGTCCATTGACTTGTTCATCACCAGGATCGACCAGGTCTTTGTCCATGAATCGCTGGTGGACCTGGAGCTGGTGTTCGTCAATGACGGCAGCGTGGACGACACCCTGGTGCTGCTGCTGGAACGGCAGAAGACCGACCCGCGTATCCGCGTTGTCGACCTGAGTCGCAACTTCGGCAAGGAGGCGGCATTGAGCGCTGGCCTGCAAGCCGCGCGCGGCCAGGCGGTGGTGCCGATCGACGTCGATCTGCAAGACCCTCCCGAGGTCATTCTCGAAATGATCACGCACTGGCGCAACGGTGCCGAGGTGGTGCTGGGGCACCGGGTCAACCGCGACTCCGACTCCTGGGCCAAGCAGGTTTCCGCCAACAGCTTCTACCGCCTGCACAATAAAATCGCCGACCACAAGCTGCCGGAAAACGTCGGTGATTTCCGCTTGATGGATAGGTGCGTGGTCGATGCCTTGCAGACGTTGCCCGAGTCCCGGCGCTTCATGAAAGGGCTGTTTGCCTGGGTTGGGTTCCGCACCACCTACGTCGATTACGTCAGGCCTGAGCGTGCCGCCGGCCACAGCAAGTTCAACGGCTGGCGCCTGTGGAACTTCGCCCTCGAAGGCATCACCAGCTTCAGCACTGAACCGCTGCGCATCTGGACCTACCTGGGGCTGTGCGTCTCGCTGGTGTCTTTCGCCTTTGCGGTGTTCATCATCCTGCGCACCCTGATTTCCGGCATCGACTTGCCAGGTTATGCCTCGCTGATGGTGGCGGTCACGTTCCTCGGTGGGTTGCAATTGATCGGCATCGGCGTGCTGGGGGAGTACCTGGGCCGCACCTACATCGAATCCAAGCGTCGACCGGTGTTCCTGGTGCGACGCATCTATGACCCTAAGGACTGAACCGTGGATCTCAAGGAAACCGATATCCTGGGGCCCGATATCGGGCAGCACTGGTATTACCGTTCCAAGGCGCTCGCCATGCGCCACCTGCTCAAGGGCATTTCGGCCCGTACGTTGCTGGATGTGGGCGCCGGGTCGGGTTTTTTTTCCCACCATCTGCTGACCCATACCGACACGGCCCAGGCGTGGTGCGTGGACATCAGTTACCCGGACGATTCCGATGCCACCACCGCCGGCAAACCGGTTCATTATCGACGCGCCATCGACACGCTGGACGCCGACCTGGTGTTGCTGATGGATGTGCTGGAGCATGTGGACGACGACGTCGGGTTGCTCAAGGGCTATGTCGACAAGGTGCCGTCCGGCAGCCGTTTCCTGATCACCGTGCCGGCGTTCCAGTTTCTCTGGAGCGGCCACGACGATTTCCTCGAACACAAGCGCCGCTATACCCTCGGGCAATTGGAGGGCGTCGTGGCGCAGGCCGGGTTGCAGGTGCAGCAAGGCGCCTATTATTTCGGCCTGGTGTTCCCCATTGCCGCCGGCCTGCGGCTGGTGCAGCGCAGCACGTCCAGCGAGGCGCCCAAGTCCCAGCTGGCGCGGCATCATCCGTGGGTCAACGGTGTGTTGAAGGCCTTGTGCAGCCTGGAGCGCCCGTTCATGGGCGCCAATCGTCTCGCCGGCCTGACGGTGTTCTGCCTGGCGCAGAAGCCGTGACCTGGATGCATTCGCCGTTGCTACGCCGTGCCCTGCGTTTCGGCCTGACGGGCCTGCTCGTCACCGCGATACACGTGGTGGCCGCCGTGGCGTTCATGCACCTGGTCATGGCCAACCCACCGCTGGCCAATGGTTTCGCCTTTATTGTCGCCACTCTCGTTTCCTACCTGATCAACACCCTGTGGAGTTTTTCCAGCCAGTTGCAGGGTCGCACCCTCGCTCGTTTCGTGGTGGTGTCGATCGGCGGGTTCTGGCTGGCGATGCTGGTGGCCTGGGTGGCCCAGAGCGCCGGCCTGGACTACCTGGCGGGCATCGCGGCCGTGGCGCTGATCATCCCGGTGTTTACCTTCATCCTGCACAATTTCTGGACCTATCGATGACCGCTCGCGGCCGGCACTACTCGCTTTCCCTATTGCCCCTGCTGCTGGGTGCGCTGGCATTTCTGCTGGTCATCGGCCCTCGGGTGCTCGACCCGACGAACATTGCCTGGCTGGGGGAGGGCGATGCGGCGACCCACTACATGGGCTGGGCCTTTTTCCGCCATTCGCCCTGGACTTTTCCACTGGGCATGAACCCCTCCTATGGGCTGGAGTTGGGCAACGGGATCATCTTTTCCGATTCCAACCCGCTGCTGGCGTTTATGTTCAAACCTTTCAGCGCCTGGCTCCCGGACACTTTCCAGTATTTCGGTTTCTGGTTGCTGGCCTGTTTTGTCCTGCAGGCCTGGTTCGCCTGGAAGCTGACAGGGTTGTTGTCGTCCTCGGTGTGGGTGCGGTTGCTGGGGACCGGCCTGTTCGTGTTTTCGCCGCCGATGTTCCTGCGCATGGGCGGGCACCTGTCGTTGTCCGGGCATTTCCTGATCCTGGCGGCGCTGTACCAGGCGCTGCGCCCCGGTACAGAGAAGAGTCGGCTGGCGTGGGGGGCGTTGCTGGCGGCAACGGCGTTGGTGCATGCGTACCTGCTGGCGATGGTGGCGTTGATCTGGCTGGCGGACCTGGCGACCCGAACCCACCAGGGCACTTTGTCGCGGCGCCGTGCCGGGATCGAGCTGGCGGGCCTGTTTCTGCTGGTTGCGTTCTGCTGTTGGCAGGCGGGTTATTTCAGTGTGGGCGGCGGGACCGTGGCGGGCGGTTATGGCCTGTATCGCCTGAACGTCATGTCGCTGGTCAACCCCAGCGGCTGGTCGCATGTGTTGCGGGATATCCCCCAGGGGCCGGGGGATTACGAAGGCTTCAATTACCTGGGCTTGGGCATCCTGGTGCTGGCGATCTGCGCGGGCGTGGCCCTGCTGCAAGGCAATACGGGGCTGGGCAGGGCCGTGCGTAACCGGTGGTTGTTGCTGGTGGCGCTGATCGGGCTGACGCTCTTTTCGCTGACCAACCACCTTGGCATCGGCCTGCTGGAGGTGCATTACTGGCTGCCCAAAAGCCTTGAACAAGCGGCGAATGTGTTTCGCGCGGCCGGTCGGATGTTCTGGCCGGTGTTCTACGCCATCGTGTTTGTCGTGATCTTCCTGGTGATCCGGGGCAACAGGCCGCGGGCGGCGGCATGCCTGCTGGCCATCGCCCTGGTGGTCCAGGTCCTGGATACCCATGCCGGCTGGGCTGGCCTGCGCAAGAACCGGATGCAGCCCGCCGCGTCGAGTTGGCCGACCTCGATGAGCGATCCGTTCTGGGCCAGTGCAGCCGGGCATTATTCGAAGGTCCGCACGTTGATGCCGCAGAATCAGCCGGAAAACTGGTTGCTGACCAGTCAGTACGCCCTGAGCCATGGGCTGGGAACCGACGGCGTTTACCTGGGGCGCATGGGCACCCGCGAGATCGAACAGGCCCAACGGCGCGCCGACCAGATGCTTGCCAGCGGTGAGTATGAGGCGGACTCGCTGTACATCCTCGACAGCCGCGCCGCGCTCCTGGCGGCGAAAACCGTTCATCGCCAGACCGACCTGCTGACCCGTGTCGATGGCTTGGTGGTCCTGGCACCGGGCTGGAAGTCCTGCGCCCAGTGCCGGCCATTTGCCGATGAGACGTTGGATGTGCAAGCCCGGCTTGGTGAGCGCCAAGTGTTCAACCGCGCCAATGCGATGCTGACCAGTGGCTGGGGTCGTGTCGAGGATTGGGGCACCTGGTCCGAAGGCATGGCGGCTGAGGTGGTGTTACGCGTACCACCCCAGGCCCGCGGGATTGCCATTGAAGCGGCGGCCTTCATCCAGCCCCGGCATACGAGCCAGCGGGTCGAGGTTTCGATCAATGGTATCGCGGTGCTGTCGACGCGGCTCACTCGCTTGCAGGACAACACCCTCGAGCTGCCGCTGACACCCGCCATTCGAGAGGCGATGGAAGTGGAAGGCCAGGTGCGCGTGCAGTTCCATTTGCCCGATGCCATCAGCCCCAAGGCGCTGGGGTTGGGGACGGATGAGCGAGTCCTGGGGTTGGGGCTGAAATCCCTGACAGTGAACTGAATACTCATCCTGTAGGAGCGGGCCTGTGGGAGTCTGCCCGCGAAAGCGGTGTGTCAGTCGGCGGAGATGTTGGATAAACCGGCCCCTTCGCGGGCAAGCCCGCTCCCACAGATTGATCGTTGGCGGGCACGAGATGTGTGTTCACCGTAGATCCCCGGTGGGAGCGGGCTTGCCCGCGAAAGCGGTGTGTCAGTCGATGGAGAGGTTGGCCAGGCCCGGCCCCTTCGCGGGCAAGCCCGCTCCCACAGGTTGACCCTTGGCGGACACAAGATTTGTGTTCATCGCACATCCCTTGTGGGAGCGGGCTTGCCCGCGAAAGCGGTGTGTCAGTCGGCGGAGATGTTGGCTAGACCGGCCTCTTCGCGGGCAAGTCCGCTCCCACATTTTGGTCGTTGGTGGGCACGGGATGTGTGTTCACCGTAGATCGCCGGTGGGAGTCTGTGGATGATTGCAACCCCGCGCTTGGACCTTTTGTGGATAGACGCGCAACCCTCGGCGTTTCTACACTGCACCCAGTTCGGGATTGGGAGCTGTGGATGAATCGCAACGAATTGCGCAAGGCCGACATCAACCTGATGGTGGTGTTCGAAACGCTGATGCTCGAACGCAACGTCACGCGGGTGGCGGAGAAGTTGTTCCTGGGCCAGCCGACCATCAGCTCGGCCCTGAACCGTTTGCGCAAGATGTTCAACGACCCGCTGTTCATTCGCGTCGGCCATCGCATGGAGCCGACCGCCCGAGCCGAGGAGATCATCCGGCATTTGTCGCCGGCCCTGGACTCGCTGTCGGTGGCCTTGAGCCTGACACACGATTTCGATCCCGCCAGCAGCACCATGACGTTTCGCATCGGCCTGTCGGACGACGTCGAGTTCGGCCTACTGCCGCCCTTGCTGAGCAGCCTGCGCCAGGAAGCGCCGCAAATCGTGTTCGTGGTCCAGCACGTCGACTACTGGCGCATCCCCGACCTGCTGGCATCGGGTGACATCACCGTGGGCATCAGCCAGACGCGTGGGCTGCCGGCCAATGCCAAACGCAAATTGTTGCGACACATCCAGCCCCGGGTATTGCGCGCCGATGCATCGGACACGCCGCTGACCCTCGACGAATACTGCGCGCGCCCGCATGTGCTGGTGTCCCATACCGCGAACGTGGCCGGTTTTGCCGACGAGTGGCTGGCCGAGATCGGTCGGACGCGCCAGGTGGTGCTGTCCGTGCCGCAGTACAGCGCGTTACCGGCGCTGCTGGCAGGCACGGACCTGATCGCCAGCCTGCCGGATTACACCGCCGCGGCGATGGCCGCATCGGGCCAGTTGTTCAGTGAACCCTTTCCCTTCAAGACCCCCACCCTGGACTTGTCCATGGTCTGGCTGAGCCATGTCGACAGCGACCCGGCCGAGCGCTGGCTGCGATCCCGGCTGGAGGCGTTCATGGGCGAACGCATCGCGCCAGGGCGTTCCTGAGCTCGCCGGACGACGAAACAAAAAACTGCCGCACAGACGAAAGTCGAGCTATGGTTGCCAGGTTTCATCACCTCGTCATTCTCGAACCGGAGTCGAATACATGCCCCACCTGCACATGGAGTACACCGCCAACCTGCCCGAGCTCAAGCCCGAGGTCGCCCTGTTGCGCCTCAATAATGCGCTGGTGGCGTCCGGTCAGTTCGCGGCGGAGTCGGACATCAAGAGCCGGGCCATGAAGGTGGAAACGTTTCGGGTCGGCACCGGTCTGGGCGAGCGCGCTTTCGTGCACGTGAAGCTGGCGCTGTTGAGCGGTCGCTCGCCGGAAATCAAGAAGCAGTTGGCCGACAGCCTGCTGGCGGTGATCCAGGAGCTGGGTCCTTGGCCGGAAGGCGTGTCCGTGCAACTGTGTGCGGAAATCCTCGACATCGATCGCGGCCCGTACGCCAAGGCCTTGATCGAGCGTTGAGCGTCGGGCCCCTTACCCGGCGCAGGCCTTGATGATCTGTTCGCGCAGCCAGGCATTGGCGCTGTCCTGGTCGGCGGCCTGGCTCCATTGCATGTTCAAGGTAAACCCCGGCAGCCCCTTGGGCACTTCGTGGTGATTGAAGATCGCCTCGTTCGCCAGCAGCTTCTGGATGCGGCGAGGCAGGGTCAGGATGAAGTCGGTGCCGGTGATCATCTTCAGCGCGGCGCTGTAGCTGTTGGCTCGTGCGGCAATCTGGCGCTGGTGCGCCTGCTGCGACAGCCAGCCGTCCACCATGTTGCTGGATGACATCCAGGGTGTCGGAAAAACGTGCCGGCGCTGTACGAATGATTGAAGGCTCAGTTGCGGCTCCAGTGGCGTCGCCCGCTTGTCCACGACACACACCAGCTCTTCCTCCAGCAACTGCCGGGATTTGAAGTCGGCGTGGTTGCTGTGGAAGTTCGGACCAAAGCAGATCACCAGGTCGAGGCTGCCGTCTCGCAGTTCTTCGGCAGGAATATCGGCTTCGAGCTTGTGCACGTTGACCACCACGGGCAGGTCGGCGTAGTCGAAGTTTCGCAGCAACTGCGGCAGGATCACGTGCTCGAAATACTCCGGCGCGCAGATATTGAACGTGATGGCCTGCCGGGTCGGATCGAACGTTGGCGTACCGGCGTGGCACAGGTTGATGCTTTGCAAAATGGCGCGCACGTGGTCGTACATGCCCTCGGCCTTGTAGGTAGGACGCATGCCGGTGCGGGTGTTGATAAACAGCTCGTCTTCGAAACAGGTTCGCAGTTTCTTCAGGCAGTAGCTGACAGTGGACTGGCTGACACACAGCGCCTCGGACACGCCGGTGACGCTGCTTTGCTCGTACACGGCGCTAAACACCATGAGGTCTTGCATATCGAGCTTTCTGAGGGAGTTACTGTTCAGCATCCTTTCTGTCTCTCGCTGTGCTCCTTGCGCGGATCTTGCGCAAACCAGGCTGATGATCGTAACGGAACGATGGTCCCAAGAGAATGCCGGGCAGGCCGTTTCACGGTCGGCAGTGGGACACATAATGTAGGGAATACGACGCGTCGATCAACGCCCGGGTCGATGATTCATTGTTTAGCTCGGCCCGATCCGAACTCCATCAAATCAATGTTTAACGTCTGTAGGTTGTCGTGGGACGCTGCTCGGATCTGTTTTTCAGTGATGCGCTCATGGACGGTTGGCCTTCAGCAAACCCGTACTCGTCACCGACTGCCCTGGGGCCGCGCTGCGTCGCGACGCCCTCGCTGAGCGCGCTGCCTTCGGAACTGGCCTTCTGGGCACTCTGGCATTGTCGCCATGCCCGGCCTCCGGACTGCCGTATTTCCTGTTGATCCCTTCACGGTGCTTGCCCATGCGAGCACGGGTTGACGGCGCCTGGGCGCCTGTCCGACATGACCATACGAGCCTTGTGATGAACCTTGCCAAGACACCCTTCGCGTCAGTGCAGCACGCCGACGCCTTCCTCACCGAAAACCCCGATATCGAACTGTTCGAGCTGTTCATTCTCGACAACAACGGCGTGCCTCGCGGCAAGTTGTTGCACCGGGACGAATTGCGGGCGGTCTACACCAGTGGCCGGCCGCTGCCCAGCACGATTCTCGGGCTGACCCTCAATGGCGACGACGTGGAAAACTCCGGGCTGGTGTGGGACGTCGGCGACATCGATTGCCGGGCCTATCCCCTCAGCGGCAGCTTGCAGCGCCTGCCCTGGCGGCTGATCCCCACGGCTGCGGTGCAGGTCAGCATGCACCCCGAGGAGGGAATGCCCGCGACCGTCGCCGATCCGCGCTACCTGCTCAGCCGGGTGATCGCGGCCTTGCAGGCGGACGGCTATTACCCGGTGATGGCGGCGGAGTTGGAGTTCTACCTGCTGGACGCGCAACGCGACAGCCAGGGGCGGCCGCAACCGGCGCGGGACGCTGACGGTGCTCGCCCGAGTGCGACCCAGGTCTATGGTTTGCGTGAGCTGGAACAGATCGAACCGTTCCTGGCGGACCTTTATGCCGCATGCAAGCTCCAGGGGATTCCCGCCCGGACCGCGATTTCCGAGTACGCGCCGGGCCAGGTGGAGATCACCCTCGAGCATCGCGCCGATGCCTTGCAGGCCATGGACGAAGCGGTGCGCTACAAGCGGCTGGTCAAGGGCGTGGCGCATAAACACGGCATGGCCGCGTGCTTCATGGCCAAGCCTTTCGCCCACTTGGCAGGTTCCGGCCTGCACATGCATGTCAGCCTGGCGGACGAGAAGGGCCACAACCTGTTCGCCAGCGAAGCCGCCGAGGGCACGCCGCTGTTGCGCCATGCGGTGGGCGGGATGCTCGAAACCTTGTTCGACTCGTTGCTGATGTTCTGCCCGAACGCCAACTCCTACCGACGCTTCCAAAGCCACAGCTACGCGCCGCTGGCGGCGACCTGGGGCGTGGACAATCGCACCGTGAGCCTGAGGGTGCCGGGCGGGCCCGCTTCGTCCCGGCACATCGAACACCGCATCTGCGGCGCAGACGCCAACCCGTACCTGGCGGCCGCGGCGATATTGGCCGGTATCCATCACGGCATACGCCAGCAGTGCGATCCCGGGGCACCTGTCGAAGGCAATGGTTATGCCCAGGCGACCGCGTTGTTGCCCACCGACTGGCTCACCACCCTGAGTGCCCTGGAGGCATCGACCTGGGCGCGGGAAGCGTTTGGCGATGAGTTTCTCAATGTTTATCTAGCGGTCAAGCGCGCCGAGTACCGCCAGTTCATGGGGGAGGTGGGCGAGCAGGACTGGCGTTGGTACTTGCATCACGCCTGACGCCCGGGCAAGCCGCGCGGGGCATGCGCCCCGTGCGGCGTGTTGCTTAAAAAATTATTTAATAGCAACTTTTTCACGAAAAATTGATGGTGATCTACTTAAAGTTTGTGTTGCCGTAGGGAATGAATTTTTCACATTCACCTGCAGCACTTCTTTTTCAAAGAGCAACTTTCAGGAAACCGTCAATCATCATGCCGACTATTAAAGCCGTGCGCCCGGAGTGGGTGACACTGGTGGCCAGTGCCTTCTTGTTAGTGGGCTTCAACATTGTGCTCTGGCAACACTTGCTGGCGATCACCACGGCGGACGCCCGGGGCCTGCTGATGTGCCTGGCCTTTGGCGTGATGATCTTCTGCGCCTTCAACCTGGTGTTGACGCTCGTGGCGTTCCGGCCGCTGCTCAAGCCGGTGTTGATACTGCTGTTCATGATCAGCGCCGGCGTGGCCTATTTCATGGCGCAGTATGGCGTGCTGATCGATGCCGGGATGCTGCGCAACTTTGCCGAAACCAATGCCACGGAAGTCCGCGACCTATTGTCGCTGAAGTTGTTTGCCTACATCGTTTTACTGGGTGTCGTGCCGTCCTGGTTATTGTTCAAGACACCGATCAACTATCGTCGCTGGCCAAGGGAGTTATTAAGTAAGTTGTTGGTCGGCGTGGCGTCGGTGGCGGTGATCGGTGGCGTCGCGTTGGTCAACTACCAAGGGTTGTCGTCGTTGTTTCGCAACCACCACGAATTGCGCCTGATGGTCGTGCCCAGCAACTACATCGGGGCGACCGTCGGCTACTTGCGCGAACAGGTCGCGTCGGCCAAGCAACCCTTCATCGCCGTGGGCGAGGACGCCAGCCGCAACCCGGCCTGGCAAACCCACGGGCGCAAATCCCTGACGGTGCTGGTGGTGGGGGAGAGCGCCCGGGCCGAGAACTTCGGCATCCTCGGCTACAACCGCGACACCACCCCGAACCTGGATAAGGAAGCCGGTCTGATCGCCTTCACCGATGTACATTCCTGCGGGACCGAGACCGCCGTGTCGGTGCCGTGCATGTTCTCCAACATGGGGCGCAAGAACTACGACGCCAGCAAGGCCAGGAATGAAGAAGGCCTGCTGGACGTGCTCAAACGTGCCGGGCTGGAGGTGATCTGGCGCGACAACCAATCCGGCTGCAAGGGCACCTGCGACCGCGTCACGTTGCAGGATGTGAGCAACCTCAAGGATCCGGCGCTGTGCGCCAACAGCGAGTGCCGCGACGAAATCCTGTTGCAGGGTCTGCAGCACTTCATCGACAACCTCGACAAAGACACCGTGCTGGTGCTGCACCAGATGGGCAGCCACGGGCCGGAGTACTTCAAGCGCTACCCCAAGGAGTACGAGCACTTCACTCCGGTGTGCGAGAGCAATGCGCTGAACAATTGCAGTCGCGAGAGCATCGTCAACGGCTACGACAATACGTTGGTGTACACCGACCATGTGCTGTCGACGCTGATCGACCTGCTGCGGGCCAACCAGGACAAGGTCGACACGGCCATGCTCTACCTGTCGGACCATGGCGAGTCCCTGGGCGAGTACAACCTGTTCCTCCATGGCACGCCCTACATGCTCGCCCCGGAACAACAGAAGCACGTGGCGATGCTCGCCTGGTTTTCCGACAGCTATCAGAAGGCGTTCTCGGTCGACACCCATTGCTTGCAACTGAGCCGTGAGAAACCTCTGAGCCAGGACAACCTGTTCCATTCGATGCTCGGGCTGCTGGAGGTCAGCAGCAAGGTCTACAACCCGGACCTGGACCTGTTCGCCAATTGCCGCGGCGCGGTCATCGACGGCGTGTTGGCGCGCGAGTGAGTGCCTACACCTTTTTTTCACGCGACGCCGGTTAACCTGTCTGTCATCCATTTCCCAAGAGCCATTCGTATGTCCGCGTTACCCCCTTCCACCGTCGAGCTTGAGTTCGCCAGGCAGCACGACCAGGAGCATGCGCAGGTCTGCTGCCAACCGGCGCCTCGACGGCTGCGCCTGGCGTTCTGGCGGGATGAGCACATGGTGCGCAACGCCCTGAAAGTGGCTGGTGAACCGGGGTTGGTGCTGGATGTGGCGTGCGGGGCCGGGCGGTTCTGGCCGGTGCTGGCCGAGCACGCCAACCGGGTGATCCTGGCGGCGGACCCATCGCCGGACATGCTCGAGCACGCGCTCACCCACCATGGTGGCGCGCTGCTCCAGCGGGTCAGGACGTTTCCCAGTTCGGCGTTCACCATCGGGCTCTCGGCCAACGCGGTGGATTGTATTTTTTGCCTGCAACTGTTTCGGCACGTCAGCGCCAGCGAGCATCGCCTGGCCTTGTTGCGCGAGTTTTATCGGGTCAGCCGCGACACGGTGATCGTTTCGGTGCAGATCGAGGGCCGTCTGAAGATCGGCCATTCTTCGCCGCGCAAACTCGCCGGCAAGGCGGACATCGAGACCGAATTCCGAAAGGCCGGTTTCACCGTGGTGTGGCACCAGGATTTCCTGCCCGGTTTTGCACTGACGCGGGTATATGTATTGCGTAAGACCAGTTAGTTCGTAATGTAAGACTATTCTTGCGTTTGCGCGGGCAATTTCTCTCAGGCTCTGGCTCTACGAATGCTCGCAATCGCCGGCGGCGATATATACTGCGCGCCATTCTTCAAGGGAGAGCCGTGTGGCCATCGATATTCACTGGATTCGCGACAACGATAGCCTCGGTCAGTTTTGCGCCGAATGGCAGCAGTTGCCCTTCGTCGCCCTCGACACCGAATTCATGCGGGTCGACACCTTTTACCCGATTGCCGGCTTGCTGCAGATCGGCGATGGCAAGCGCGCCTACCTGATCGACCCCTTGACCATCGACAACTGGCAACCCCTGGCCGCACTGCTGGAGAACCCGGCGGTGCTCAAGGTGCTGCACGCCTGCAGCGAAGACCTTGAAGTGCTGCTGCGCCTGACGGGCAGCCTGCCCGCGCCGTTGTTCGACACCCAACTGGCCGCCGCGTACCTGAACCTGGGGTTCTCCATGGGGTACTCGCGCCTGGTGCAGGACGTGCTGGGGATCGACCTGCCCAAGGGTGAGACCCGTTCCGACTGGTTGCAACGGCCCTTGTCCGAGACGCAGATCAGCTACGCCGCCGAAGATGCGCTGCATCTGGCGGAAGTTTTCGTACAACTGCGTCCGAAACTGTCCGATGAAAAATACGCCTGGGTCCTGGAGGATGGTGCCGAACTGGTGGCCAACCTGCGTCGTGAAATCGACCCGTATGAGGTGTACCGCGAAGCCAAGCTGGCCTGGAAGCTCTCCCGCGCCCAATTGGCCGTGCTGCGCGAGCTGTGTGCCTGGCGCGAGCGTGAGGCGCGTGCCCGCGACCTGCCGCGCAACCGCATCATCCGTGAGCATTCGCTGTGGCCCCTGGCCCGTACGCAGCCGGATAACCTCGGGGCGTTGGCTAAAATCGAAGACATGCATCCGCGCACCGTGCGTCAGGACGGCGAGTTCCTGCTGGACCTGATCCAGCGCGCCGGCAGCGTACCGCCCGACCAATGGCCGCCGGCCGTGGCCGAGCCGTTGCCGATCGAGGCCGCGGCCCTGGTCAAGCGCCTGCGGGCGTTGGGACAGGCCGAAGCCGAGCGCCTGGGGATTGCCCCGGAGCTGATGCTGCGCAAGAAAACCCTCGAAGCCCTGATCAAGAGCGGCTTTCCCGAGGGCCCTTACCAATTGCCCGATTCGCTGCGTGGCTGGCGCCGCGAATTGATGGGCCAGGCGCTGCTCGACAGCCTGGCCACTGCCGGAGAACAGCCTTGAAACGTATCTGCTCCATCTACCGAAGCTCGAAGAAAAACGAGATGTACCTGTATGTGCTCAAGAGCGATGCACTGGCGCGGGTCCCCGAGCCGTTGATGGCGGCCTTCGGCAAGGCGATCCATGCCTTTGACCTGGTCCTGACCCCGGAGCGACAGCTGTCCCGGGAGGACATCAACCGGGTGCTGGAAAACCTCGATACCCAGGGCTACCACTTGCAGATGCCGCCCGCCGAAGACGAGTACATCGAGCATCTGCCCGAAGAGTTGCTGCGCCGTAACGACCCGGTCTGACAGGTACCCCGAGGCCCCGTCCTGGGGCGCTTGAAACACTGGAATGGATTTATCGATGATGACCCCAGGGCGGAAAACGCTCCGCCGGCGGTCGTCTGTACTGTTTTTGAAAGGTTTGATTCATGCGCGTTCTGATTGCCGAACACGATCATGCGGTATACGCCCAACTGCTGCGCCAGGCTGCCCCCGATCTTGAAGTCCTGACCAGCGGCGATTCCGCCGAACTGTCGCGGCTGGCCGCCGATTGCCCGGTCTGGCTCGGCCAGCCCGACCTGCTCGCCACACTGTTGCGCCAAGGCCACCAGCCGCAGTGGTTGCAGTCGACCTGGGCCGGCATCACGCCGTTGCTTGCCGAAGGCTTGACCCGCGACTACCGCCTGACCCGGGCGGTGGGCATTTTCGGCCAGGTGATGGCCGAATACGTGCTCACCTACATGCTCGGCCATGAGCGCGAGGTCCTGGCGCGCCTGGTCAGCCAGGTGGAGCGCAAATGGGACAACCGGCAGGGACAGGGCCTGGTGGGGCGCAAGGTGTTGATCGTCGGTACGGGCGATATCGGCCAGCGCGTGGCGCAGTTCCTGCTGCCGTTTGGCGTGCAGTTGTATGGCATTGCCAGCGAGGCCCGCGAGCAGGCGCCGTTCGTCGAAGTGGGAGCGCTGGAGGATCTGCCGCGGCTGGTGGGGGAGGCGGACTACGTCATCAACCTGCTGCCCAACACGCCCGACACCCATGATGTGTACGATGCGGCGTTATTCAAGCAGTTCAAGCCCAGCGGTCTGTTCATCAACGTCGGACGCGGCGTGGCGGTGGTGGATGCGGACCTGGTCGAGGCCCTGAAGGAAGGGCACCTGGCCGGCGCGGTGATCGACGTCTGCCGCCAGGAGCCGCTGCCGCAACGCCATCCATTCTGGACTGCCTGGGGCCTGCTGCTCACCGGCCACAGCTCCGCCCCGACCTCGCCACCGATGATGGCGCAGCTGTTCCTGGAAAACCTGCGGGCCTACCAGGCCGGCGAGGCACTGCGCGGGGAAGTGGATTTCACTCGGGGTTACTGAAACCACCGATCAATCTTGTGGGAGCGGGCTTGCTCGCGAAGACGATGGTTCAGCCAGAGTCAATGTTGGCTGACACATCGCCTTCGCGAGCAAGCCCGCTCCCACACGGGTTACAGAGTGAAATCGCCTTCGGCCACCAGTTCGCTCAACGGCCGGCGCGGGCTAGGGGTTTCGCGGGCCTGGAGGTACTCGGCCAGGGTGGATTTGTCCCCCAGCTTGCCAATCGCCACGGCCGCGTGCAGGTCATAGCCCTCGGGGATCTTCAGC
This sequence comes from Pseudomonas sp. Cab53, assembly GCF_018325965.1. Taxonomy (NCBI): domain Bacteria; kingdom Pseudomonadati; phylum Pseudomonadota; class Gammaproteobacteria; order Pseudomonadales; family Pseudomonadaceae; genus Pseudomonas; species Pseudomonas sp. Cab53. Next base: position 1,553,039 of record NZ_AP021902.1, read on the forward strand.
TCCTGGCGGGTCAGTGCCTGATCGAACCCGGCCATGCCGTGGGTGTGCCAGCCGCTGAGGCTGGCTTGCAGCGCCAGGTGGCCCCAGGCCGCGCCGGTGTCGAAGGCGTGGCTCTGCGCCGGGGTTTCTTCGGTGGCGCCGGGCACGGCGAAGGTGGTCTTCGACACGATGATCACCAGCGCCGAGGCATGCTGGGCCCAGCTGCGGTTGAATTCGTTGAGCAGGCCCAGGAAGCGCTCCCAGTTCGGCGTGTCACGGCGCGCGTACAAGAACCGCCACGGTTGCGAGTTGTAGGCCGATGGCGCCCAGCGCGCGGCTTCGAAAAAGCCCAGCAGGGTGTCTTCGGCAATGCTTTCGCCCGTAAAGGCGCGGGGCGACCAGCGTTCGATGAACTGCGGATGAATGGCGTAATCGGCGATGCGGGAATTGGCGCTCATGACTCACCTGACAGGGCTGTTTGGAAAATGTCGCAACAACCTACGTCGCGGCGTGCGGCCTGGCAAGACCCCGCCTACCGACAGTCGCCAATGCTTGGCCTGAAGCAGCCCGGGCACTAGACTGTCGGCCTTTTCACCACCTGATGTTGATGCTTGAGCCATGGCCGCCAAAGTCGAACCGTTCTGGATACGCAAAACCCTCGATCAGCTGGATGCCCAGGAATGGGAATCGCTGTGCGACGGCTGCGGCCTGTGCTGCCTGCAAAAGCTCGAAGACGAAGAAGACAACAGCGTCTACTACACGCGCATCGCCTGCAAACTGCTGGACCTCAAGACCTGCCAGTGCAGCGACTATGCCAACCGCCGTGCGTTCGTTCCCGATTGCATTCAACTTACCCCGGGCAAGGCCGATGAGTTCAAGTGGCTGCCACCGACCTGCGGTTATCGGCTGGTCAGCGAGGGCAAGGACCTGCCGCTGTGGCACCACCTTGTCTGCGGTGATCGCGATGCGGTGCACCACGAACGCATTTCCCAGTCCGGGCGCATGCTGGCCGAAGGCAGCGTGCCCGAAGAAGATTGGGAAGATCATCTGATTTTTCGCGCCGGCTGAGCCGCCGGGCATCGCTACCAGGGAGAACCCATGGCTGCAGGATTGAAACGGATGCTGGCGGCCGGGTGCCTGGTCGTGTGTGGCCCTTTGTGGGCGGCGCAGAAAGTCGACCTGGATTATCACGTGCACCTGCTGCCCCAGAGCGACCAGGCCGAAGTGCGCCTGACGCTGGCCCGCGGTTCGGCGGTGCGCAGCCTGGATTTCGACCTCGACGACGGCAGCCGCTACAGTGATTTCAAGGCCGACGGCCAGTGGCAACTGACCCCCGGCAAGCACGCCCGGGGTGTCTGGCGGCCGACAGCCGACAAGGCCAGCCTGAGCTACCGGGTGCGCATCAGCCATACGCGCAAGAATGGCACCTTCGAAACCCGCATGACTCCGACCTGGGCCCTGTTTCGCGGCGACGACCTGGTGCCATCGGCCAAGCTCGACCAGCAGGACGGTGTCGAATTGGTCGCGCGCCTGGAAGTCGAGTTGCCCGACGGCTGGAAAAGCATCGAGACGCCGTGGCCGCGCATCGGCAAGCAACGTTTTCGCATCGACAACCCCTCGCGCCTTTTCGACCGGCCTACCGGCTGGATGCTCGCCGGCAAACTCGGCAGCCGCCGCACACGCCTGGGGGAAACCGAAGTGACGGTGGCCTCGCCTCAAGGCCAGGGCATGCGCCGGATGGACGTGCTGACGCTGCTGACGTTCGTCTGGCCGCAGGTGCAGGCCGTGGTGCCGCGTCATCCCGCCAAGCTGCTGATCGTCGGCGCGGGCGACCCGTTATGGCGCGGTGCCCAGGGCGCCCACGAATCGATCTACCTGCACAGCCGTCCGCCGCTGGTGAGCGAGCGGGGCAGCAGCCCGCTGTTGCGCGAGTTGATGCAAGTGCTGGCACGGGTCAACGACCGTGATCGCAGCGACTGGATCAGCGAGGGGCTGACGGAGTTCTATACCATCGAACTGCTGCGTCGCGCCGGCGGCCTGAGTGACGAGCGCTATCAGGCCCTCAATGACCGGCTCGCTCGGGACAGCCGGGGTGTCACGACTTTGCGCGGCGAGCAGATCAGCCCCGCGATGGTGGCCAAGGCGGTCCTGCTGTTGCAGGAACTGGACCGTGAGATCCGCCTGAAAACCCGTAACAAGCGTTCGCTGGACGATGTGCTGCAAGGGGCGATGCGGCTGGAGACGGTCGATACCGAGGAGTTCGTGCAGCTCAGCGAAAGCATCCTGGAGGGCGCTTCCACCGTCCTGGATAACCGCTTGCTTCAGTGACGGCGCTTTCGCGAGCTGGCTCGTTCCCTCAGGGGATCAACGGTGTTCTGCGGTCTTGTGGCCGAGACACTGTAGGCGCGAGCCTGCTCGCGGTGGGGCCATCAGCCCCGGCGCAAAAGATCAGAGCCCGGCTTTGGGCGAAACCAGCGAATCATTCCCCGTCACCGTAGCCGTGCTCGTCGCCGCTTCGGCGTTGGCCTTCATGCGGCTCAGCTCCTCGCCGGCCTGTTCAATCCGGGCCCGGGCGTTGTCGAGGTTCTGGCGATTTTTTTCCAGCAGCGACTTGGCCGAGCAATGCCCGGTGATGCCCCGCGCCAGTGCCATGCCGCCAATGGCCAGTTGAGCCAGCCCGATCACCCCGCCACGGCGCAAGCCCTTGCCCATCATCAGTACCCCACCGGCCAGCGAGCCGATGCGCTCCCAGCCGTGCACGTTCTGCCGCGGGTGGGATTGGAAAGGGGTGCTCTGAATCGGCTCGAATGGATTGTTATCGCTCATGATCTGTCTCCAGTGTGGGGATTGGTATAAAGCTGACTGCCCGAGCGTTTGCCTTGTTCAATCGGATTTGACGCCGGTCAGCGGAATTGCGGACCGGAGCGGGTGTTGTTGCCTTTGGCCATGCGGTCGTACAGCACGACGTTGACGGTGGCGGCCAGGTTCATACAGCCCGTGGTCGGGATGTACACCACGTCTTCGCACCAGTCGCGGATGTCCTTGTCCAGCGAGCCGTCTTCGGGGCCGAAGATGTACAGGGCCCGGTCCGGGTGGGTGTATTCGGGCAGCGGACGGGCGCCTTCCACCAGTTCCACGGCCACCGGTACGCAGCCCAGGGGCAGGATTTTCTTCAGGTCGTCGATGCCGATCAGTGGAATGTCGTAGTGGACTTTCTTGGTGTCGGTGACGAAGTCGGCGGCGCGCTCGTAGCGCTTGCCGGTGTAGAACACCGACGCCACGCCGTAGCAGCCGGCGGCGCGCATGACCGAACCGACGTTTTCCGGTGACTTGGGGTTGAACAGACCGATGCAGCTGTAGCGTTTGTTGGCCACGGGCGGGGTGCCTTTGGGGAAAAAGGCGAGATTATACGGGGAATGGGGGAGGGGCGGCAGTTTCGAGATTGGCGGTGACTGTCGGACCGCTTTCGCGAGCAAGCTCGCTCCCACAGTGGATCGAGGCGTACACAAAAGCTCACGTACGCCGATAGCCCCCTGTGGGAGCGAGCTTGCTCGCGAAGAGGCCCTGACAGCCCCTGAAGAGGCTGGTTCAGGACTGTGCCGATCACTCGTCCTTCTTCATCAACCCAGCCAGCGCGGCGAAGGGGTTGTGGGTCGCCTTGGCGATTTTCGGCGTGCTGAGGGAGCCGTCGCCGAAGTACTGCTGGTCGGTGTAGCGCGAGTGCTCGTTGTCGTGGCAGTACAGGCACAGCAGTTCCCAGTTGGAACCGTCCTGCGGGTTGTTGTCGTGGTTGTGGTCGCGGTGGTGAACGGTCAGCTCGCTCAGGCGCTTGCCGGAAAACTCACGGGCGCAGCGGCCGCAGACGTGGGGATACATTTTCAGGGCCTTGTCGCGGTAGCCCATTTCCCGGTCGCGCTGGGCGTCGGCGAGAATGCGGTCCAGCTTGGCGGTGTTGGACGGTGGCGTTGACGAACTCATGGGTTCACCTTGTAGAAAAGACAAATGACGGTTGAATGCAGTTTAGCTCAGCCCTTGAGCTTCTCGGCAATCCAGATGGTGTGGCGGGTGCCTTTGTTGCCGTGGGCGAACACTTGCACTTCCTCGGCCTTGAAGCCGGCTTTTTTCAGTTTGTCGGAAAACTGCCGGTCAGCGCTGGCCGACCACACCGCCAGCACGCCCTTGGGGCGCAGCGCCTTGGCGCAGGCGGCCAGGCCGGCAGCCGAATACAGCCAACTGTTGGCTTTCTGGGTCAGGCCTTCGGGACCGTTGTCGACATCGAGCATGATCGCGTCGAACCCTTGGGGTTCGGCCTGCAGGACCTTGGCCACGTCTTCAAGGCGGATGACGGTGCGCGGGTCCGACAGCGGCCGCCCAGCCTTTTCACCCAGGGGGCCGCGATTCCACTCCACCACGCCGGGCACCAGCTCGGCCACCACCACTTCGGCCTGCTTGCCCAGGTGCTTGAGGGCCGAGGCGAGGGTGAAACCCATGCCAAGGCCGCCAATCAACACTCGTGAATCGGGCCGGCCGGCGACCTTGCGGCAGGGGATCTCGGCCAGGGCATCCTCGGAACCGTGCATGCGCGTGTTCATCAACTGGCCGCCGTCACCGCCCTGGATCTTGATGACGAAGTCTTCGCCGTACTCGAACAGGCACAAGGCGCCGCCGTTGGCCGGGATGGGGGTGGTGTCGAGCAGAACGAAACGTTTCATGGAAGTCTCATGAGGGAGGGTGGACCGGTGTGCCAGCGGGCTGTGCGGTTAATTCCAGTGCATCCATTAGCCACACAGGCCTCCTGGGTCTAGCCTGAAGGCAACAGTCGCCACGGAGCCATTGATGAAGTGCATCATTCTACCGGCCATTGTCCTGGCGGTGTGCTCGATGAGTTGCGCGCAGGCCCAGCAGCCGACGATTCCGGTCAACCCGCCGAGCATCCCCGGTTCGCCCGGCACCGCCACGCCCCTGCCGTACCCGCCGGTCGCGCCCAGCGGCCTACCCAAGACCGGCCCCGGAAGCGCCGGGCCGCCTTTGCTGCCGCCGATCGAAATGCCCCACCCGCCCAAGGACCAACCGCTACCGGGCATGGAGTCGCAAGCGCCGAAGGCCAAGTCGCCGGGGGATGAACCTGATAGGTGAATGACGGGCCCTGTGGGAGCGGGCTTGCTCGCGAAAGCGGAGTGTCAGTCGACATCAATGTTGTTTGACACTCCGCTTTCGCGAGCAAGCCCGCTCCCACGCCGATTGTGGTTGGCCGTCAGACCTGCTGCGACAGCAGCTGTCCATCGGCCATGCGCAGGCGCTTGGACAGGGACACAGCGAGGGCGCGGATGATCTTGGCGGCGATCTTGGGGGCGTCGTTGAGCATTTTTTCCAGGGAGTCCTTGCCCAGGTTCAGCAACTGGCAGGGGCTGGCCGCGATGCAACTGGCCGAGCGCCGCTCGCCGTCCAGCACGGCCATTTCCCCGAACGCCCGGCCACTGCGCAAGGTGGCGATGGTCACGGGTTGGCCGTCGGGGCCGGTTTTCTGCACGGCCACCTGGCCGGTGTGGATGATGCACATGAAACTGCCCGCATCACCCTCTCGGAAGATCGCCTCGCCCTCGGCGATGGCGCTGATGCTGAAATAGCCCGACGCCGCCGCGAAGTCGGCAGGCTGCAATTGGTCGAACAGGCCGCAGTCCATCAGCCAGTCGCGGATTTCTTTGTTCAGTAAGGTCGGTTCTGACATGTCGTCACGGTCTTTTTCTTGTGTCTGCTACGGTTTGGATTGCTTGGCTGCAAGCAGGGCCCTGTAGGAGCGGGCTTGCCCGCGAAGGCGCCATATCAGTCACTGCTGATGTCGGCTGACACATCGCCTTCGCAAGCAAGCCCGCTCCCAGCTTTTGAGCGCGCGTCGTTTCTAAGACCCGGCCGTCATCCAGAGTTCCTCAGGCCTTGCCCAAAACCTTCAAGACAAATGCATATTCGAGGGCTACGTCACGCAATCCCTGGTAGCGCCCGCTCATGCCCCCGTGGCCTGCGCCCAGTTCGGTCTTGAGCAGCAAGGGGTTGTCGTCGGTCTTGGTGGCGCGCAGTTTCGCCACCCACTTGGCCGCTTCCCAGTACTGCACGCGGCTGTCGTTGTAGCCGGCGATGACCAGCAGCGCCGGGTATGCCTGGGCCTTGACGTTTTCGTACGGGGCGTAGGCGCGGATCCGATCGTAGACGTCCGGCTCCTGCGGGTTGCCCCATTCGTCGTATTCGGTGACGGTCAGTGGCAGCTCCGGGTCGAGCATGGTGTTGAGCACATCGACGAACGGCACTTCGGCAATGGCGACCTTGAACAGCTCCGGGCGTTGATTGAGCACCGCGCCGATCAACAGGCCACCGGCGCTGCCGCCACTGATCGCCAACTGCTCGGCGGTGGTGAAACCGTTGGCGATCAAATGCTCGGCGCAGGCGATGAAGTCGCTGAAAGTGTTGGCCTTGTGCTCCTGCTTGCCGGCGCGGTACCAGGCTTCGCCCAGTTCACCGCCACCGCGTACGTGGGCGATGGCGAACGCCACGCCGCGATCGAGCAAACTCAGCCGTGCGTGGGAAAACCAGGGGTCGAGGCTCTGGCCATAGGCGCCGTAGCCGTACAGGTACAGCGGCACCGGTTGGCCGAGGGCCTCGCGCTTGACCACCAGGCTGATAGGAACTTGCGTGCCATCCGGGGCCGTGGCCCAGATCCGCTGGCTGACGTAGGCGTCGGCATCGAACGGCCCCAGCACCGGGGTTTGCTTGAGGACCACCTGCTCACCGCTGGCCAGGTCCAGTTGGCGGATCTGCGCGGGGCGGTTCAAGGCTTCGTAACGCAGGCGAATGCGCGGGCTGGAAAACTCCAGGCTGTTCTGCACGTGCAGGCTGTAGGCGGCGTCCGGCAGTTGCACGCGATAGGCCGGCAGGTCCTGTGGGTGGACTTCGATGATCGGCAGGCCACCTTCGCGCAGGCTCAGGGTCATCGCCTCGGCATTCAGGCTCAGGCCGTCGATCATCACCGTTTCGCTGTGGGGAATGAGGTTCTGCCAGTCGGCTTCGGTCGGCGCTATGCCGGTGTCCGCGGCCTGGTACAGGGCAAAGTTGATGCCGTCGCGGTTGCTGCGGATCAGCCAGGTCCACTGGCCATCCAGCAGGCCGTGGTCGACGTCGTATTCGTGGTGTTCGCGCCGTGGCGCCAGGCAAGTGAAAGGCTGTTGCGGGTGCGCGGCATCCAGCACCCAGGCTTCGCTGGTGGTCTTGCTGCCCAGGGACAGGATCAACTGGCGCTCGGAGCTGGAACGGTAGCAGTGCAGGAAGAAACGTCCATCCGGCTCGTGGAACACTTCTTCGGCGGCGGTGCCATCCAGGCGATAGCGCCAGAGCTTGTGGGGGCGATGGGTGTCGTCCAGTTCGCCGAAGAACAGCGTCAGGCTGTCGTTGGCCCACGTCATGCTGCCGTCGCAGTGTTCGAAGGACAGTTCACTGATCTTGTCGTTGGACAGTTCCTTGACGAACAGCGTGTAGATCTCGTCGCCGGTGGTGTCCAGGCTGTAGGCCAGGCGCTGGTGGTCGGGGCTGATGCTGAACGCACCGAGGGAAAAGAAACCGCCGCCCGCCAGCGCGTTCGGGTCCAGCAGCAGTTGTTCGCGACTCTCGTCCACGCTCAGGCTGTCGTCGGCCGGACGCGGGCAGCGGTAATGGCGCGGGTATTCGTCGCCGGCGGTGGTGCGGGTGTAGTACAGGTACGGTCCCCAGGGCGAGGGCAGGGACAGGTCGGTCTCCAGGATCCGTCCCTTGATCTCCTGGAACAGGGCCTCGCGCAGGTCGGCCTGGTCGGCGAGTTGGTCTTCCTGGTAGCTGTTTTCGGCCTTGAGGTAGTCGAGCACCGCGTCGGTGTCGCGTTCCTGCAGCCAGGCGTACGGGTCCACCCCGGCGTCCCTGCGGGCAATCGGGGCGTTGGAAACGTGGGCAGATAAGGACATGGAAGGCTCTCGAACGTTGTACGAAAAGGGGCTTGGCAGACGCCGGGGCAGCCTGACGAGCGAAAAGTCGTTACTATAAGCGCCTCTTTGCCTGCCTTGCCATGGACACCATGACCGAGAACGACTATCTGATCGCCTGGGGCCTCTATGCCTTCGCGGCCCTGGGCTGCCTGCTGGTGTGGATGCGCATGACCCGCTGGATGTGGCGCTGGTTGCGCGAGCCGCTGCGCTTGCTGATGGCGGTGTTGCTGTTCTGCCCGACCATTGTCGACCCGGTGAAGGACAAGTTTGCCCCTGCCGTGGCCATTGTCGCCCTGGACGTGCTGTTCAAGGTGGGCAACAACGTCTGGCGGGCCGCGTCCGACCTGCTCATGTACGGCATGATCGCGTTCGGCGTCTACTTGCTCTTCGCGCTGGTGCGCTTGCCCATCGAGCGCGCATCCAATGCCCGCAAGGCACGTGCCGCCGCCGCAAAAGCCGCTGCCGCCGCCGATGAGCCCGAGGATGAGCCGCCGTTCGGCGTGGCCGGCGATGATCGCTACGGTCGTCCGCCGGTGCCGAGCAATCCCCAGCGTTCGCGCATCGAACCGCGCCTGTAGCCAAGCCTGCCTTTTGAAGCGAGAGTCCGAGCATGTGTGAGTTACTGGGCATGAGCGCCAATGTGCCGACCGACATCGTGTTCAGCTTTACCGGGCTGATGCAGCGCGGGGGCAAGACCGGGCCGCACCGGGACGGCTGGGGCATCGCCTTCTACGAAGGCCGGGGCTTGCGCCTGTTCCAGGACCCGGCCGCCAGCAGCGAGTCGGAAGTGGCGAACCTGGTGCAGCGCTATCCGATCAAGAGTGAAGTGGTGATCGGGCATATTCGCCAGGCCAACGTCGGCAAGGTCTGCCTGGCCAACACGCACCCGTTCGTGCGCGAGCTGTGGGGCCGCAACTGGTGTTTCGCCCACAACGGCCAGCTCGCGGATTTCCAGCCGGGCGTGAGTTTCTACCGCCCGGTGGGCGACACCGACAGCGAAGCGGCCTTCTGCGATTTGCTCAACCGCGTGCGCCAGTCCTTCCCGGAACCGGTGGACGTGGAGCAACTGCTGCCGGCGCTGATCGAAGCCTGCGGCGAATACCGTCGCAAAGGCGTGTTCAATTGCCTGTTGAGCGACGGCGACTGGCTGTTCTGCTATTGCTCGACCAAACTGGCCCAGATCACTCGGCGTGCGCCATTCGGCCCGGCACGGCTGAAGGATGTCGACGTGATCGTCGATTTCCAGGCCGAAACCACGCCCAACGACGTGGTCACGGTGATCGCCACCGAGCCCTTGACCGAAAACGAAACCTGGACCCGCTACGAACCGGGCCAATGGAGCCTGTGGCGGCGCGGCGAATGCGTCAGCCAGGGCCGGACCGAATAAGGACGTCACGCTATGTTGCTCAGTTATCTACGGCTGGTGTTGTTCGCGATTGGCCTGCTGGTGGGGGTCCAGGTGCCGGGCTTCATCAATGATTACGCCAAGCGGGTCGAGGCCCACCTGATCGAGGCACAGACAGGCCTGCAAGGTTTCCAGGGCACCGCCAACCAGTTTTTCAAGGGTGACATGCAGGCCCTGGTCGCCCATTACCGCGCCAGCGAAGACCCGATCTTTCGCAGCGACGCCGACAGCCTGAACACCTTGCTCGTGCGCCAGCAGGCCTTGGACAAGCAGTTCCAGGCGATGCAGGGGCCGTGGTACATCCGCTTGCTGCAAGTGGCACTGGCCGCAGACCCGGACATTCGCAAGGAAACCTGGAACGGCTACAGCTACCAGATCCTGCTGACCCCCGAGGCCATGGTCTGGGGCATCAGCGGCGCAATGCTGCTGTCGTTCGGCCTGGAATGCCTGTTCCGCCTGATCGACTGGGTCGTGCTGGGCGGCAAGCGCCTGCGCCAGAGCCGACCGATCGAAGAGCGGGATTTGCGCGGGCTTTGACGCTCACGCTAGAACGCTTTTTGTGGCGAGGGAGCTTGCTCCCGCTTGAGTGCGAAGCGCTCATCGCTTTTTTGGGGCCGCTGCGCGCTGGAGCGCCAGCCCGGCCCAGCGGAGCAAGCTCCCTCGCCACAAAGGCTTTGCGCCGTTTCCGCGGGTAGTTCTACCCATCAACTTTTTCTTATGACCCGTCCGAGGTTTTATTAGTTGGACGCGCCGGCGCCTGCGCTCAAGAATCACGGCACCCGATCCCGACGTTTGCAGCGTCGAGGCTTAAAACAATAAAACCGTGGAGAACCACCATGAGTGCACCCGACATGCTCGGCGTCCCCGAGTCCAAGGCCCGTTCCGGCCCGTTCGATTGGTATCGCAACATCAACCAACAGGAACGTCGCACATTCTGGAGTTGCAAGATCGGCTACGCCTTGGACGGCATGGACACGCAGATGCTCAGTTTCGTGGTGCCGACGCTCATCGCGATGTGGGGCATCACCACCGGTCAGGCGGGGCTGATTCACACCAGCACCCTGATCGCCTCGGCACTTGGCGGTTGGGTGGCCGGCATTCTCTCGGATCGTATCGGCCGGGTCCGCACCCTCCAACTGACCGTGCTGTGGTTCGCGTTCTTCACCTTCCTCTGCGGCTTTGCCCAGAACTACGAACAATTGTTGATCGCCCGTACGCTGATGGGCTTCGGCTTCGGCGGCGAGTGGACCGCTGGCGCGGTGTTGATGGGCGAGGTGATTCGCGCCAAGGACCGTGGCAAGGCGGTGGGCATGGTGCAATCGGGATGGGCGCTGGGTTGGGGCATGACGGCGATTCTGTACGCGCTGCTGTTCTCGGTGCTGGCGCCGGAAGACGCCTGGCGCGCGCTGTTCATCCTTGGCATCGTGCCAGCGGTGTTCGTGATTTTCGTCCGTCGGCTGGTCAAGGACCCGGAGGTCTACAACCAGACCAAGGCCCGCCTGGCGTCTGGCAATAACGCCAGGTTCTACGAGATTTTCGCCCCCGGCATCCTCTTCACCACGATCCGCGCTTCGCTGCTGACCACCGGCGCCCTGGGTGGCTACTATGCAATCACGTCCTGGCTGCCGACGTTCCTGAAGAACGAGCGCGGCTTGAGCGTGCTGGGCACCGGTGGCTACCTGGCGATGGTGATCGTCGGCTCCTACGTGGGTTACGTCATCAGCGCATACTTGTCGGACATACTGGGGCGCAAGAAAAATTTCGTCCTGTTCGCCGTCGGCTCGTTCACCATCGTGCTGCTGTACACCCAGGTGCCGGTGAGCAATAACGTGATGCTCTGGCTGGGCTTTCCCCTGGGCTTCTTTGCCTCCGGGATGTTCAGCGGCATGGGCTCGTTCCTCACCGAGCTGTTCCCCACACGTATCCGGGGCTCGGGCCAGGGTTTTTGCTACAACATTGGTCGGGCGGTGGCGGCATTGTTCCCGCTGCTGATCGGCCTGCTGAGCCAGCGGGTGCCGTTGAGCGTCGGGATCGGTGCGTTTGCGGCCGTGTCCTACGGCGTGGTGATCCTGGCGGCCCTGAGCCTGCCGGAAACCCAAGGCAAGCAACTGGAAGCCGAGTAACGAGTAACCTGGGGGTGTGTGCCCCCAGGGTCAGAAGAAAGTACCTACAGGAGCGTTCAGCGTGAACCGCCTGCTATTGAATTGTGACATCGGCGAAAGCTTCGGCAGTTGGACCATGGGTCTGGACGCCGAAGTGATGCCCTTCATCGATTGCGCCAACATCGCCTGCGGCTTTCACGCCGGCGACCCGAGCATCATGCGCAAGACCGTCAGCCTGGCCCTGGCCAACGGCGTGCAGATCGGCGCACACCCGGCCTATCAGGACCTGGCCGGCTTCGGCCGCCGCTCCATGGCCTACGCTGCCCAGGAACTGCAGGACCTGTTGCACTACCAGATCGGCGCCCTCGACGGCATCTGCCGGGCCCAGGGTGGACGGGTCAGCTACGTCAAGCCGCACGGCGCGATGTACAACGACATGATGGCCAACCCGGCGCAGTTGCGCGCGGTGATCGAGGCGGTGGCCCACTATGACCCGGACCTGCCGCTGATGCTCATGGCGACCCGGGATAACAGCGCCGCCCAGGCCCTGGGTGACGAATATGGCCTGACGTTGTGGTTCGAAGCCTTCGCCGACCGTGCCTACGACAGCGCTGGCCGCCTGGTGTCGCGGCAGGCGCCGGGGGCGGTGCATCACGATCCCGAAGCCATCATTGCCCAGGCCCTGACCATTGCCCGTGGCGATGCCTTGGCCGCCAGCGATGGCAGCGCGTTGATCCTGCACGCCAATACCTTGTGCGTGCACGGTGACAACGCCAGCTCCGTGGCCGCCGTGCAACGCATCCGCGAAGCGCTGGACCGGCAGCGTGCGTCATGAAGCCACGTGTGGAAGTGGTCGCGGTGGACTGCCTGATGGTGCGCCTGTTCGATGAAATCGCCGAAGACAACATGCCGTGGATGCTCGCCGCCAGCGAGCGCCTGCGCGCGGTGTTCGCCGCCGACCTGATCGACCTGGTGCCGTCCTACACCACGTTGATGGTGCATTACGATCTGTTGGCCTTGAGCCCGGCGCAGGCCCGGTCGCTGGTCAGCGAGGCGCTGAACCATTTGTCGCCCGATGCTCGCTCGGCTGGGCGCTGCCATGTGCTGCCGGTGTGGTACGACCTGAGCGTCGGACCGGAACTTCTGCTGTTGTCGGGTCGCAGCGGGTTGACCGTGGAGCAGGTGATCCGGCGCCACAGCGAACACGAATACCAGGTGTTCGCCCTGGGCTTCGCTCCGGGGTTTGCCTTCATGGGGTTGGTGGACGAAGCGCTCGCCGCGCCGCGCCTGGACACGCCGCGCAAGCGGGTGGCCGCAGGCAGCGTCGGGATTGCCGAGCGCCAGACCGCGGCGTACCCGCTGGTGTCGCCTGGCGGCTGGAACCTGATCGGCCGCACCCCGGCCAAACTGTTCGACCGTGAACGTGACGGCTACAGCCTGATGCAACCCGGCGACACGGTGCGTTTTGTCGCCGTGGACCGCGCCGAGTTCATCCGCTTGGGCGGCGATGACACACCCCAGGAGGCCCAGGCATGAGCCGCTTATTGATCCAGGCCAGCACCCCGCTGTGCCTGTTGCAGGACGCCGGCCGCTTTGGCGTCCGCCACCTGGGCGTGACCCAGGGCGGTGCGGCGGATTGGCTGTCGATGGCCTGGGCCAACTGGATGCTGGGCAATGCCCTGGACGCGGCGGTGGTGGAAGTCACCCTTGGCGGCTTCACGCTGGTGGCCGAGGACGACTGCGTGCTGGCGCTGGCCGGGGCCGACCTGGGCGCCCGGGTGGACGGCCAGGCCGTGGCGCCTTGGCGCTATTTCAGCCTGCGCAAAGGCCAATCCCTGGCGCTCACCCAGCCCGTGCTGGGGGCTCGTGCCTACCTTGCGGCCCCTGGCGGCTTCGAAGCCCCGGCGGTGTTGGGCAGCCGGGCAACGGTGGTGCGCGAAGCGCTCGGCGGGTTGGATGGGCTGGGGCGGGCGTTGGCTCGCGGCGAGCGCTTGAGCTATGGGGGGGCGGCCACGCCTCGGCCGATGCCGGGCCGGTTGATCCCGGATTTCCAGCAGGCTCAGCCGCTGGAGCTGATCCTGGGCGCGCAGAACGGGGCGTTCAGTGGCCGCAGCCTGTTCGATGCGTTCAACACGCCCTGGACGCTGGACAGCCGCGCCGATCGCATGGGCATCCGCCTGCTGGGAACGCCGCTGGAGTACCAGGGCCCGCCGATGATTTCCGAAGGCATTCCCCTGGGGGCCGTGCAGGTGCCGCCGGACGGCCAGCCCATCGTGTTGCTCAACGACCGGCAAACCATCGGTGGCTACCCGCGCCTGGGCGCCTTGACCCCGCTGGCCCTGGCCCGGTTGGCGCAATGCCTGCCGGGGGCGCAGGTGCGGTTGCGGCCGGTGGTGCAGGAGGTGGCGCATCGGCAGCAGGTGGAGTGCTTGCGCGGTTTTCTCGACCGCTAAAAGCATCGCGAGCAAGCTCGCTCCCACAGGGGATCTCATGTGTGACGAAGATCCAGTGTGGGAGCGAGCTTGCTCCGGGCGGCGATCCGACGATGAGGCCCTAAAGGGCACCAACGATCACTTGGAAAGAAACCGCATCCCTTCCTCCAACCCTCGCAGGGTCAGCGGATACATCCGGTCCTCCACCAGTTCCCGCACGATGTTGGTGGAGGCGGTGTAGCCCCAGGTGTCCTTGGGGTAGGGGTTGATCCAGATGAGTTTCTTGTACTTCTCCATGAAGCGCTGCATCCACACGTAGCCCGCTTCTTCGTTCCAGTGCTCGACGCTGCCGCCCGGCTGGGTGATTTCATAGGGCGCCATGGCGGCGTCGCCGATGAAGATCACTTTGTAGTCGGCGCCGTACTTGTGCAGCAGGTCCTGGGTGGAGGTGCGTTCGGAGGTGCGGCGCAGGTTGTTCTTCCACACCGACTCGTACACGAAGTTGTGGAAGTAGAAGTACTCCAGGTGCTTGAACTCGGTCTTGCAGGCCGAGAACAGCTCTTCGCAGATCTTCACGTGGGCATCCATCGAACCGCCGATGTCGAACAGCAACAGCAGCTTGACGGTGTTGCGCCGCTCCGGCCGCATCTGGATGTTCAACAGGCCGGCATCCCGGGCGGTATGGTCGATGGTGCCGTCGATGTCCAGCTCTTCGGCCGCGCCCTGGCGGGCAAACTTGCGCAGGCGGCGCAGGGCGATCTTGATGTTGCGGGTGCCCAATTCCACCTGGTCGTCGAGGTTCTTGTACTCGCGTTGGTCCCAGACCTTCACGGCCTTGCCCTGGCGCTTGCCGGCGTCGCCGACACGGATGCCTTCGGGGTTGAAACCCCCGGAGCCGAACGGGCTGGTGCCGCCGGTGCCGATCCACTTGTTGCCGCCGGCATGGCGTTCCTTCTGTTCTTCCAGGCGCTTCTTGAATTCCTCGATCAGCTTGTCGAGGCCACCCAGGGACTGGATCTGCGCCCGCTCTTCATCGGTCAGCGAGCGCTCGAACTCCTTGCGCAACCAGTCTTCGGGGATCAGCGCCTGGAGATGATCGTCGAGTTTCTCCAGGCCATTGAAGTAAGCGGCGAAGGCCCGGTCGAACTTGTCGAAATGGCGTTCGTCCTTCACCAGGATCGCCCGGGACAGGTAATAGAACTCGTCCATGTCGGCGAAGATCACCCGCTGTTTCAGCGCATTGATCAGGTCCAGCAGTTCACGCACCGACACGGGCACCTTGGCGGCGCGCATCTCATTGAACAGGTTCAGCAGCATGGCAGTTGCCCTCGCGCTTGTTGACGAAGAGGGCTCAACGCGTGCCGCGACGGCTCATGAACGCCAGGCGCTCAAGCAGCTGCACGTCCTGTTCGTTCTTGACCAGGGCACCGGCCAGCGGCGGGATGGCCTTGGTGGGGTCGCGCTCGCGCAGGACCGCGTCACCGATGTTGTCGGCCATCAACAGCTTGAGCCAGTCCACCAGCTCGGAGGTGGAGGGCTTTTTCTTGAGGCCCGGCACCTTGCGCACGTCGAAGAACACGTCCAGCGCTTCGCTGACCAGGTCTTTCTTGATATCCGGGTAATGCACATCGACGATCTTCTGCAGCGTCGCGCGGTCCGGGAAGGCGATGTAGTGGAAGAAGCAGCGGCGCAGGAAGGCGTCCGGCAGCTCCTTTTCATTATTGGAGGTAATGATGATGATCGGCCGCTGCTTGGCCTTGATGGTTTCGTCGGTCTCGTAGACGTAGAACTCCATCTTGTCGAGTTCTTGCAGCAGGTCGTTGGGGAACTCGATGTCGGCCTTGTCGATCTCGTCGATCAGCAGGATGACCCGTTCCTCGGACTCGAACGCTTCCCAGAGCTTGCCTTTCTTCAGGTAGTTGCGCACGTCATGGACCTTGTCCACACCCAGTTGCGAGTCCCGCAGGCGGCTGACCGCGTCGTACTCGTACAGGCCTTGGTGAGCCTTGGTGGTGGACTTGATGTGCCAGGTGATCAGGCGGGCGCCGAAGGACTCAGCCAGTTGCTCGGCCAGCATGGTCTTGCCGGTGCCCGGTTCGCCCTTGACCAGCAGCGGCCGCTCCAGGGTGATGGCGGCGTTGACGGCCAGCTTCAGGTCATCGGTGGCCACGTAGGCGCGGGTGCCTTCGAACTTCATCTGCGGATTCCTCGAACGTGTCGTCGGCCCGGCGAGGCGGGGCGCGCGAAAATAAATGTCGTGCCCGACTATAACGCGACGTCCCGCCGACTGTGAACGCAGACGCTGTATTCAGTCTCTGAATGGAGCGTCACATGTTGACCCGGTCTCACTACAGGATTGATGCGCCTAGTCTTTGGATGGCGGTGGCTGTTCATAGCGGGCGTTGAAGGCCTGGACGAAGCCGTTGCGCAATATCTGCAGGAAGGCTTCGAAGGCGCTGATGTTCTGTTGATGGACATTGCCGCTGAGTTCGACCCGGGTGGCGAACTGGTTCTTGCGCTGGTTCTTCAGTGCCGTTTCACCCGCGCCGACCAGCGCTTCCCAGACCGAGCGGAAAATGTTCTTTTTCTCGTTTTCCACGTCCTGCTGCCAATCGAAGACGTCCACATCGCGCAGCAGCGGCTTGATGTAGCCGCTGAGCTTGGCGTCGGTCGCCTGCGCTTCGATCACCAGGTCGCCGTGGCCGGCGTTGAAGTCGAACTTGCCATAGGCCGCGGCGAAGTCGTTGAGGCGCTTGAGTTCGATGTCCGTGGCCCGCAGGCGGAAATCGAAATCCTCGAAATTGCTCAGTGGATCGAAGGTGGCCAGCACTTCCAGGGGCGCGTGCTCGGCCACCAGCGCCTTGCCCTCGAAACGCGCGTCACGCTTGCCTTCGGTGTCGACCACGTTGGTCAGGTTATAGAAGCTGGCATTGACGTCGGTGGCCCGCAGGTTGACGGGCGGCTTGGAGTTGAAGTTGCGAAAGGTCACGTGGCCATCCCTGATCCGCACTTCGTTGAAGGTGATGGGCAGCAGTTTGCTCAGTTGTTCGCGCCAGTTGGTGCCCTGACCGGTCTGGGAGTTCTGTCGGTTGCCACCGCCGTCGACGAAGTTCACTTCGGGCCGGGCGAACTCCGCCTCGGCCACCACCGCATGGTCGTACCACAGCGAATGCCAACTGACGGACAAATCGACCAGCGGTGCATCGACGAAAGGCACCGGGACCTTGCCGTCGACCTTGATGATTTTCAGGCCGTTGATCCGATAGGCCCCGCGCCACCAGGTCAGGTCCACGTCGGTGACTTGGCCGCGATAATCGCCCATATTCGCCAACTTGTCGTTCAGGTAGTCGCGAACCAGATAAGGCAAGGTGAAGTGCAAGGCCACCAGCAGCACGACGAGGGCGGCGAGTCCCCACAGTGGCCAGCTGTATCGACGCTTCATGTCAGTCAGTCTCCAGCGTTGTTAAAGCCATTGACCGTTGTCGCCGTGCGAACGTTCGGTGCAACTGGACGCCCATGGGCAACAGGCTTACCTTAAAGCGCTTAACTATCCGCAGCCTCAAGGACCGGTCATGAGCCGCATATTCGTCGACAACGCCCATTCCATTGGCAATACGCCGCTGGTGCAGATCAACCGCATCGCGCCGCGTGGCGTGACCATCCTGGCCAAGATCGAGGGGCGCAACCCGGGTTATTCGGTCAAGTGCCGGATCGGCGCGAACATGATCTGGGACGCCGAAAGCACCGGCAGGCTCAAGCCGGGCATGACCATCATCGAACCGACCTCGGGCAACACCGGTATCGGCCTGGCGTTCGTCGCCGCCGCCCGCGGCTACAAGCTGATGCTGACCATGCCGGCGTCCATGAGCGTCGAGCGGCGCAAGGTGCTCAAGGCCCTGGGCGCGGAACTGGTGCTCACCGAGCCGGCCAAGGGCATGAAAGGCGCCATCGAGAAGGCCGCCGAGATCCTCGCCAGCGACCCTTCCCGCTATTTCATGCCGCAGCAGTTCGAAAATCCGGCGAACCCGGCGATCCACGAAAAAACCACCGGCCCGGAAATCTGGAACGACACCGATGGCGCGGTGGATGTGCTGGTCGCGGGGGTCGGCACCGGGGGAACCATCACCGGCGTTTCACGGTATATCAAGAACACGTGTGGCAAGCCGATCCTGTCGGTGGCGGTCGAGCCCGAAACCTCGCCGGTGATTACCCAGGCGATGGCGGGGCAGGAGATCAAGCCCAGCCCCCACAAGATCCAGGGGATCGGTGCCGGCTTCGTGCCGAAGAACCTTGACCTGTCGATCGTCGACCAGGTCGAGCGGGTCACCGACGAGGAGTCCAAGGCCATGGCTTTGCGCCTGATGCAGGAGGAGGGCATCCTCTGCGGCATCTCTTGCGGCGCTGCGATGGCCGTGGCCGTGCGCCTGGCGGAAAAACCGGAAATGCAGGGCAAGACCCTGGTGGTGATCCTGCCGGATTCGGGCGAGCGCTATCTGTCGAGCATGTTGTTCAGTGATTTGTTCACCGAGCAGGAGATCCAGCAGTAACGGCCAAGCAATCGAGGCTTTTTGTGGCGAGGGGATTTATCCCCGTTGGGTTGCGAAGCGACCCCAAACCCGACCCCGAGATAAATGGAGCCGGATGAGTTGTTGGGACTGCTGCGCAGTCCAGCGGGGATAAATCCCCTCGCCACAGTGGACTGCATCAGCCAACGTTCAGCTCATGCGTGTTAAGAAGGGCATTGTTGCGTCATTCTCAACAGTGAATGTTGCCTGGGGCGGTTTCTTCCCCGGGCAAGGCTCTATACCATGGCCGGCCGTCGCGCCGGGCTGATGGCGTTGCGCAAGTCGTTTTGGACAAGGAGTTTTACAATGACCGTTTCGTTTGTCGCCAAGGCCTCGGTATTGCTGCTGTTCCTGGGCAGTACGCTGTATGTGCACTTGCGCGGTCGCGCGCGTTTGCCGGTATTGCGCCAGTTCGTCAATCACTCGGCCTTGTTCGCCCCCTACAACGCCTTGATGTACCTGTTTTCCGGCGTGCCCTCCAAGCCCTACCTGGACCGCAGCAAATTTCCCGAGCTGGATGTGCTCAAGGACAACTGGCACGTCATTCGTGACGAGGCCATGCACCTGTTCGACGAGGGCTACATCCGGGCCGCGGAAAAGAACAACGATGCCGGCTTCGGATCGTTCTTCAAGAAAGGCTGGAAGCGCTTCTACCTCAAGTGGTACGACAAACCGCTGCCGTCTGCCGAGCTGCTGTGCCCGAAAACCGTCGAGCTGGTCAGCGCCATTCCCAACGTGAAGGGCGCAATGTTTGCCCTGCTGCCGGGCGGTAGCCATCTGAACCCTCACCGGGACCCGTTCGCCGGTTCCCTGCGCTATCACCTGGGGCTGTCCACGCCCAATTCCGACGACTGCCGGATCTTTGTCGACGGCCAGGTCTATGCCTGGCGTGATGGCGAAGACGTCATGTTCGATGAGACCTACGTGCACTGGGTCAAGAACGAAACCCCGCAAACCCGGGTGATCTTGTTCTGCGACGTCGAACGCCCGCTGAAAAGCCGGCTGATGACCCGTCTCAACCGCGCCATCAGTGCCTTCCTCGGTCGCGCCACCGCACCGCAGAACCTCGACGACGAACGCGTCGGCGGGATCAACCAGGCTTACGCCTGGAGCAAGAGGTTCAGTGACGGCTTCAGTGGTCAGGTCAAGCAGTGGAAGCGCAAGCATCCCAAGGCCTACCGGGTGATGCGCCCCGTGTTGGCGGTGCTGGTGCTGACGGCCCTGGGCTACTGGTTGTTCGGCTGACCTATGGCGAGGGAGCTTGCTCCCGCTGGGTGGCGCAGCCGCCCCAGAAAACGAGGGCCGCTTCGCGCCCGGCGAGAGCAAGCTTCCTCGCCACGGCCTTACTCTACCTCAACAGGCTTCGTCACCCCTGGCTTCAACACCAGCCACAACGCCGCCGCAATCAGCACCCCGCCATACAGATGCGCCATGCCCAGCGGCTCATCCAGCAGCAACGCCCCCCACAACACGCCGAACGGCGGGATCAGGAAGGTCACGGTCATGGACTTGACCGGACCGATGGAACTGAGCAGCCGGAAGTACAGAATGTACGCCAGTGCCGTGCACACCAGCCCCAACCCCAGCAGCGACAACCAGACGCTCCAGCCGCCCCAGCTGGCCGGGGGCTGGCTGATGGCGGTGTAGCCGAACAGCGGCAGCAAGAACACCGTGGCGCCGAACATGCTGCCCAGCGCGGCGAGGCGGCTGTCCAACCCCCCTTGATGATCGAGCCAGCGGCGAGTGAGGAAGCCGGCAAAGCCATAGCAGGTGGTCGCCAGCAGGCAGGCGAGGGCGCCCATCAGCAATTGCAGGTCGAAGGCCACCGGCCCGGCGCCGGTCAGGATACCCACCCCGAACAGGCCCAGGAACACCCCGCTGACCTTGGCCACGGTGAGTTTTTCGCTGAAGAACAGGCCGCCGATCAGCACGCCCATCAATGGCGTGGTGGCGTTGAAGATGGCCGAGTAGCCGGCGGGCAACACCTGGGCCGCCAGCGAGTAGAACGTGGCCGGGATGCCCGAGTTGATCAGGCCCAGCACCATCACCACTTTGAGCTTGCCGCGAAAATCAAAGTCGATACGCATCAGCGTCAGGATGACCAGCAGGCCGACGAAGGCGATGGACACGCGAAAAAATGCAGTGGGGATCGTGCCAATGACGGGGGCGATAATGCGCATGAACAGAAAGCTGGCCCCCCAGATGGCGGCCAGTGATAGCAAACGCAGGGTATCGACGAGGTTCACGGTGCTTTCCTGGCAGAATCGGGCGACAAGTGTCGCTGCCCCGGATACCGATGGCAATGGTTGCGCTGGCGCGCGATTGGCCTCTAAGCTCAGTCGCCAATAACAAGCCTGACCCGCCGAGGTTCACCCTATGCCGCAACCATGGCCCGCCACCGATATCGCCCGTTCGATCCTCGAAGGCTTCGACGATTATCGCGAGCATTTCCGGCAGATTACCGACGGCGCCCGCGCCCGGTTCGAGCAGGCCCAGTGGCTGGAGGCGCAAGCGGCGTCGGCGGCGCGGATCAATCTGTATGAAGAAAAAGTCTTTGAAACCGTGGCGCGGCTGCGCAAGGCCTTCGAAGCCGAGGCGTTGATGGACGTGGGCTGCTGGCCGCTGGTCAAGAGCGCCTACATCAGCCTGATCGACCTGCGTTTCGACGATGAACTGTCGGAAACCTGGTACAACTCGATCTTCTGCGGGCTGTTCAGCCACGACCTGATCAGCGACGGCACCATGTTCATCCACACCACCCGGCCCAGCCTGCGCCGGGCCCGGGCCGCCCAGACGCGTACCTACAAGCCCCAGGGCCAGCTCGACCGGATGCTGGCGAACATCTTCGCCGACTACCGCTTCAGCGAGGACTACGCCGACCTGCCGGGCGACCTGCAGCGCCTCGAAGCCCAACTGCGCGAGAACCTGCCGGACTGGGTCTGCAAGGACCCGGAACTGACGGTGGAGTTGTTTTCCTCAGTGCTGTACCGCAACAAGGGCGCCTACCTGGTGGGCCGGATCTACACCCAGGACGACCAATGGCCCCTGGTGATCCCGCTGTTGCACCGCGAAGGCCGGGGCATCCAGATCGACGCGCTAATCACCGACGAGGCGCAGGTGTCGATCATCTTCTCGTTCACCCGTTCGTACTTCATGGTGGACGTACCGGTGCCGGCGGAATTCATCGGCTTTCTCAAGCGCATCCTGCCGGGCAAGCACATTGCCGAGCTGTACACCTCCATCGGTTTCTACAAGCACGGTAAGTCCGAATTCTACCGGGCGCTGATCAACCACCTGGCCAACACCGACGACCAGTTCATCATGGCGCCGGGGGTACGCGGCATGGTCATGAGCGTGTTCACCCTGCCGGGCTTCAACACTGTGTTCAAAATCATCAAGGACCGTTTCTCGCCGTCGAAAAACGTCGACCGGGCCACGGTGATCGAGAAGTATCGCCTGGTGAAAAGTGTCGATCGGGTTGGGCGCATGGCCGATACCCAGGAGTTCGCCGACTTCCGCTTCCCGCTGAGCAAGTTCGAGCCGGCCTGCCTGGAAGAACTGCTCGACGTGGCACCGTCCACGGTGTCGGTGGAGGGCGATACCGTGCTGATTCGCCATTGCTGGACCGAGCGGCGCATGACGCCGTTGAACCTCTACCTGGAAAACGCCAGCGAGGCCCAGGTGCGCGAGGCGCTGGAAGACTACGGCCTGGCGATCAAGCAACTGGCGGCGGCGAACATTTTCCCCGGTGACATGTTGCTCAAGAACTTCGGCGTGACCCGCCACGGCCGCGTGGTGTTCTACGACTACGATGAGATCTGCTTCCTCACCGAAGCCAACTTCCGCCACATCCCCCAGCCCCGCACGCCGGAAGACGAGATGGCCTCCGAGCCCTGGTATTCCATCGGCCCGCTGGACGTGTTCCCCGAGGAATTCCCACCGTTCCTGTTCGCCGACGTGGGCCAGCGCAAGCTGTTCGACCAATTGCACGGCGAGCTGTACAACGCCGATTACTGGAAAGGCCTGCAAGAGGCGATCCGGGCGGGGAAGGTGATCGATGTGTTCCCGTATCGGCGCAAGGACTTCGACAGCGAGTGACTTCGCAGACCCGCGAAGTACTCGTGGCGAGGGAGCTTGCTCCCGCTGGGCTGCGCAGCGGCCCCAAAAGCGGCGAGCGATGCACACTCGAGCGGGAGCAAGCTCCCTCGCCACAAAAGCGGTTTGCTGTCGGCGTCCCTTGCGCAAATCTGCGACAATCGCCCCCTGCTCAAAACGACGATCCTTGCGTACCTGATGACTGACCAAGCCCCCGCTATCGACAAGCTGCTGAAGAACCTCGACCACGCCATGCTCGCCGACCGTCACCGGTTGCGGCGCCAGTTGCTCGAGCTGCGCAAGAAACCCGACGAGGCCAAGCTGGCCCAGTGGGTGGCGCGCATGCAGGCATCGTGTGACCAGGTGCTGGCGCGCAAGGCCAGCCTGCCGGTGATTCGCTACGACGACAATCTGCCGATCGCGGCCAAGCGCGATGAAATCAAGGACGCGTTGCTCAAGCATCAGGTTCTGATCATCGCGGGCGAAACCGGCTCGGGCAAAACCACCCAGTTGCCAAAGATCTGCCTGGAAATCGGTCGCGGCCAGCATGGCCTGATCGGCCACACCCAGCCGCGCCGTATCGCCGCTCGCAGCGTTGCCAGCCGGGTCGCCGAGGAACTGGCGACGCCGTTGGGCGCGCTGGTGGGCTACCAGGTGCGGTTCGAGGACCAGAGCGACGCCAACACCCTGATCAAGCTGATGACCGACGGCATCCTGCTGGCCGAGACCCAGAACGATCGCTACCTCGAACGCTACGACACGATCATCGTCGACGAGGCCCACGAACGCAGCCTGAACATCGATTTCCTGCTGGGCTATCTCAAGACCCTGCTGCCGCGCCGCCCGGACCTGAAAGTCATCATCACCTCGGCGACCATCGATCTTGAGCGCTTCTCCAAGCACTTCGACGATGCGCCGATCGTGGAGGTCTCGGGGCGCACCTTCCCGGTGGAAACCTGGTATCGGCCGCTGACCCTGGAGCAGGACGAAGAAGGCAACCGGGTCGAAGACGACCTGACCGTCGACCAGGCGATCCTCGCCACCCTCGATGAAATCGCCGCCCATGAACGCAGCGAGCGCCGTAGCCCCGGTGACGTGCTGGTGTTCCTGCCAGGCGAGCGGGAGATTCGTGACGCGGCGGAAATGCTGCGCAAGGCCCAGCTCAAGCACACCGAGATCTTGCCTTTGTATGCGCGCTTGTCCCCGGCCGAACAACAGCGAATTTTCCAGTCCCATCCGGGGCGGCGCGTGGTGCTGGCGACCAACGTCGCCGAAACCTCGCTGACCGTGCCGGGCATCCGCTACGTCATCGACAGCGGCACCGCGCGTATCAGCCGCTACAGCTACCGGGCCAAGGTCCAGCGCCTGCCCATCGAAGCCATTTCCCAGGCCAGCGCCAACCAGCGCAAAGGGCGCTGCGGGCGGGTCGAGCCGGGGATCTGTGTGCGGTTGTACAGCGAGGAGGATTTCCTCGGCCGGCCGGAATTCACCGACCCCGAGATCCTGCGCACCAACCTGGCGGCGGTGATCCTGCAGATGCTGCACCTGCGCCTAGGTGAGATCACCGATTTCCCGTTCATCGAGCCGCCGGACGGCAAGGCCATCAGCGACGGTTTCAACCTGCTGCAAGAGTTGTCGGCGGTGGACCGCAATGGCCAGCTCACGGCGTTGGGCCGCCAGTTGGCCCGCCTGCCGGTAGACCCGCGCATGGGTCGCATGCTGCTGGAAGCGGCGAAGCTGGGAAGCCTGCAGGAGGTGCTGATCGTGGCCAGCGCCATGTCGGTCCAGGATCCGCGCGAGCGTCCGCCCGAGCGCCAGCAGGCCGCCGACCAGGCCCACGCCCAGTGGAAGGACACGGACTCGGACTTCGCCGGGCTGGTCAACCTGTGGCGCGGTTTCGAAGAGCAGCGCCAGGCCCTGACCGCCAGCCCGTTACGCAACTGGTGCCGGAAGAACTTCCTCAACTACTTGCGCCTGCGCGAGTGGCGCGACGCCCATCGGCAATTGAGCCTGATCTGCCGCGACCTGCAGTTGAGCCTCAACAAGGAACCGGCGGATTACCCGAAGCTGCACAAGGCGGTGCTCTCGGGGCTGCTCAGCCAGATTGGCCAGAAGACCGAGGACGGCGACTACCTGGGGGCCCGTCAACGGCGGTTCTGGGTCCACCCGTCATCGGGCCTGGGCAAGAAACGCCCGCAGTGGCTGATGACCGCCGAGTTGGTGGAAACCACCAAGCTGTATGCGCGCATGGTCGCCAAGATCGAGCCGGACTGGATCGAGCCGCTGGCCGGGCACCTGATCAAGAAGAACCATTTCGAACCCCATTGGGAGAAGAAGCGCGGGCAGGTGGTGGCGTACGAGCAGATCACCCTGTTCGGGCTGATCGTGGTCGGTCGTCGGCCGGTGCACTACGGGCCGGTGGACCCGGTGGTCTCCCGCGAACTGTTCATCCGCGAAGCGCTGGTGCGTGGCGAGATCCAGTCCCGGGCCAAGTGCCTGGGGGCCAATACCAGGCTGCTGGAGCAGCTCGACGAGCTGGAGGCCAAGGCCCGTCGTCGCGACATCCTGGCGGATGAAGAAACGCTGTTCGGTTTCTACGACGCGCGCTTGCCAGCGGAGATCCACCAGACCGCGACGTTCGACAGCTGGTATCGCATCAACAGCCAGAAAGACCCGCAACTGCTGATCATGCGCGAAGAAGACGTACTGGCTCGCGAGGCCAGCGAGGTCACCGCCGCGTACTACCCGGACACCTTGCGCGTCGGCGACCTGACCTTGCCGTTGAGCTACCACTTCGAGCCCAACCACCCCCGCGATGGCGTGACCTTGCGCGTACCGGCGCCGCTGTTGCCGATGTTGCCACCGGAGCGCTTGGAGTGGCTGGTGCCGGGGATGATCGAGGCCAAGTGCATCGCCCTGGTGCGCAACCTGCCCAAGGCCTTGCGCAAGAATTTCGTGCCAGTGCCGGACTTCGTCAAGGCCGCGCTGCAACGCATCACCTTCGCCGAGGGTTCGTTGCCCCAGGCCCTAGGGCGTGAACTGCTGCGCATGACCGGGGCGCGGGTTAGCGACGAAGCCTGGGTCGAAGCGGCGCAGCAAGTCGAAAGTCATCTGCGCATGAACCTGGAAATCGTCGACGGCCAGGGCAAGTTCCTCGGCGAAGGCCGCGACCTGGCCGAACTGACGGCGCGCTTTGCCGAGGCCAGCCAGGCCGCATTGGCGGTGCCGCAAACGGCGAAAAGCCAGGCGCCGGTGGAGGCGAAAGTCTTTGCGCCGGTGGCCGAGAAAACCCAACAGAAGATCGCCGGGCTGTCGATGACGGTCTACCCGGCGCTGGTGGAAGAGGGCGGCGTGGTCAAGGAAGGGCGCTTCCCGACACCGGCCGAAGCCGAGTTCCAGCACCGCCGCGCCTTGCAGCGCCTGTTGATGCAACAACTGGCCGAGTCCGCCAAGTTCCTGCGCGGCAAGCTGCCGGGGCTGACCGAGTTGGGCCTGCTGTATCGCGAGCTGGGGCGCATCGACAGCCTGGTCGAAGATATCCTGCTGGCGAGCCTCGACAGTTGCGTGCTGGACGGCGAGGCGAGCCTGCCCCGCGACGGCGCCGCGCTCGCCTCCCTGGCCGAGCGCAAGCGCGGCGGGTGGACCGAGCACGCCGAGCGTCTGGCGAAGCTGACCCTGGACATCCTCAAGCTCTGGCACGGCCTGCAAAAGCGCTTCAAGGGCAAGATCGACCTGGCCCAGGCCGTGGCTCTGAACGACATCAAGCAGCAGCTCGGCCACCTGGTGTACCCGGGCTTCGTGCGCGAAACTCCGCATCAATGGCTCAAGGAACTGCCGCGCTACCTCAAGGCCATCGAGCAGCGCTTCGAGAAGCTCGGCGGCCAGGTGCAGAAGGACCGAGTCTGGAGCGGCGAGCTGTCGAACCTCTGGGCCCAATACCAGGCCCGTGCCGACAAACATGCCCAGGAAGGCAAGCGCGACCCGCAACTGGAGTTGTACCGCTGGTGGCTGGAGGAATACCGGGTGTCGCTGTTCGCCCAGCAGTTGGGCACCAAGGTGCCGATTTCCGACAAGCGCCTGGGCAAGCAATGGGGGCAGGTGGAAACGTGACCTGCGCCTAACCCTTGTGCGAGCGGGCTTGCCCGCGAATGCGGTGGCACATTCAGCACTCGTGTCGATTGACGCACCGCTTTCGCGAGCAAGCCTGCTTCCACAGGAAGATGTGCCATAGCTCATGGGAGTGACGCCAAACCCCAGGGTTTATGGCAAACTTCGCGCCTATAAATGCCGGTCCCGTGGTTGTTGAGCTTCAATCCCTCGGGCGGATCGGAATAAAGCGCTGCCAGGGCTGCTTCCCCGGATGGGAAAAGTCCCTTTGTGTATTGGTACGTCGGTGCCAATGCTTTCTGCCTGAACAGATCAGAGACACGCCCATGCATAACGTCGTCATCAGCGGCACCGGCCTGTACACCCCGGCCAACAGCATCTCCAACGAAGAACTGGTGCACTCCTTCAATACCTATGTCGCCCAGTTCAACGCCGACAACGCCGAGGCCATCGAGCGCGGCGAAGTGGAGGCGCTGACCGAATCCAATGCCGCGTTCATCGAAAAGGCCTCCGGTATCAAGAGCCGCTTTGTCATGGACAGGGATGGCATCCTCGACCCGCAACGCATGACCCCGCGCCTGCCCGAGCGCTCCAACGACGAGTGGTCGGTGCTCTGCGAAATGGCGGTCGGTGCCGCCAGGCAAGCCCTGGAGCGCGCCGGCCGCACCGCTGCCGACATCGACGGCGTGATCGTCGCCTGTTCCAACCTGCAGCGGCCGTACCCGGCCATCGCCATCGAGGTTCAGGAAGCGCTGGGCATCGAGGGCTTCGGCTTCGACATGAACGTGGCCTGCTCCTCGGCAACGTTCGGCATCCAGGCCGCCGCCAACAGCGTGCAACTGGGCCAGGCCCGGGCGATCCTGATGGTCAACCCGGAAGTGTGCACCGGGCACCTGAACTTCCGTGACCGCGACAGCCACTTCATCTTCGGCGACGCGGCCACCGCCGTGATCATCGAACGCGCCGACCAGGCCACCTCGGCGCACCAGTTCGACGTGGTCAGCACCAAGCTGCTGACCAAGTTCTCCAATAACATCCGCAACAACTTCGGTTTCCTCAACCGCGCCGCCGAAGAGGGTGTCGGCAGCCGGGACAAACTGTTCGTCCAGGAAGGCCGCAAGGTGTTCCGCGACGTTTGCCCGATGGTGGCCGAACTGATCGGCGCCCACCTGGATGAGAACCAACTGGACGTCGGCCAGGTGAAGCGTTTCTGGCTGCACCAGGCCAACCTGAGCATGAACCAGTTGATCGTGCGCAAGCTGCTGGGACGCGAAGCCACCGAAGAAGAAGCCCCGGTCATCCTCGACCGCTACGCCAACACCAGTTCGGCAGGTTCGGTCATTGCCTTCCACCTGTACCAGGATGACCTGCCGGCGGGCACCGTGGCCGTTCTCAGCTCGTTTGGCGCCGGCTATTCGATTGGCAGTGTGATTCTGCGCAAGCGTTGATCCACTGTTGCGGTGAGCGGATTTTGTGGCGAGGGGATTTATCCCCGCTGGGCTGCGCAGCAGCCCCAAAACAGGCGATGCACTCATCCTGATATATCGCGATGCGTGAGATTAGGGTCGCTTCGCAACCCAGCGGGGATAAATCCCCTCGCCACAAAAGCAATATCAAGTTTCCCTGGCATTTGGGGCGTTTGAATGACCGCCAGCGATGACACCCAACTGCTCCAGCGCCTGCTGGCCGGTGAGCAGCGTGCCTACAAGGAACTGGTCAGTACCTACCAGGGCCCGATGCGCGCGGTCGCCTATGCCATCGTCGGCAACCGCCACGCCGACGAAGTGGTGCAGGACGCCTGGTTGTCGGTGGTGCGCAATCTCAGCGGTTTCCAGGGGCGTTCCAGCCTCAAGACCTGGCTGTTGACCATCACCGCCAATGCCGCCAAGGGCCGCTACAAGCAGAACCGGCGGGAAGTGCTGCTCGACGATCTGCCGGCGCCCCACGGCACCCTGGGCGACGAACGCTTCGCCGCCGACGGGCATTGGTTGCTGGCACCGTTCGCCTGGCACCAGGACACCCCCGAAGCCCTGCTCACGGAAAGCGAGTTGCGCGATTGCCTGGAGCACACCTTGCTCAGCCTGTCGGACCTGCAGGGCAGTGTGCTGACCCTGCGTGAGCGTCAGGGCCTGGAGCTGGAAGAAATCTGTAATCTTCTCGACATCTCGCTCTCCAACGTTCGTGTGCTGTTGCATCGCGCCCGGCTAAAGGTCTTCGCGACCGTGGAACATTTCGAGGAAACCGGCGAATGCTGACCTGCAAGGAACAAGTGGCGCGCTCCAGCGATTACCTCGATGGGCAACTGAGCTTTCGCGAGCGCCTGATGGTGCGCCATCACCTGATGTTCTGCCCCAACTGTCGGCGTTTCATCCGCCAGATGCGCCTGATGCAGGCGACCCTGAGAAAACTCCCTGAACCGCCGGTGCCCGATCTCGACCACCTCGCCGAAAAACTTGCGGCCGAACGTCGTCGATCCAGCCACTAAAATCCGCCAACCGCGCAATTTGTGGGAGCGGGCTTGCTCGCGAATACGGTGGCACATTCGATATCCATGTCGACTGGCACACCGCTTTCGCGAGCGAGCCCGCTCCCACAGGGGGCTGCGTCGCCTCTGGTTATTCCCTTTCGAAGTAAAAAGTTCCGCTGTAATAAAATCTTTATGTGATAGCAACTCGCCTGACACAACCTGCCGCCAAGATCCCCTCCCAACACCAGCGGGCCCAGTTCCGCGTGTTTTCTAACGCATAGACTACCAACTAGGGGAATTCTTCGATGATCCGTAAGCACTTCGCAGGTTTTGCCGCCAGCGCACTGGCAATGGCAGTAACCGCCCAGGCTTTCGCCGGCACCGTCACCACCGATGGCGCCGATATCGTGGTCAAGACCAAGGGCGGCCTTGAGGTCGCTACCACTGACAAAGAGTTCAGCTTCAAGCTCGGCGGTCGTTTGCAGGCTGACTACAGCCAGTTCGACGGGATCTACACCGACAACGGCAAATCTGCCGATGCCGCTTACATCCGTCGCGCATTCCTGGAACTGTCCGGCGTGCTGTACACGGACTGGGCCTACACCATCAACTACGACATGTCCCACAACAGCGGCGACTCGGACAACGGCTACTTCGACGAAGCGTCCCTGGCCTATAACGGTTTCAAACCAGTGTCGATCAAGGTCGGTCGTTTCGACCCCGACTTCGGCCTGGAAAAAGCCACCAGCTCCAAGTGGGTCACCGCGCCTGAGCGTAACGCTGCTTACGACCTGATCGACTGGGCCAACAGCCACCAGAACGGCCTGGGCCTGCAAGCGTCCAGCACCTTCGCCGATTCGTTCTATGCATCGGCCGGTGTGTTCAGCAAGGACACCGACGACACCGACGGCGACAGCGTCAAGCAAGTCAACGGCCGCTTCGTGTTCGCCCCGATGCACGAGGCTGGCAACGTGTTGCACTTCGGTGTGAACGTGGCCTCGCGCGATGTCTCCGACACCGTGTTCGATGCACGTTATCGCTCTCGCCTGGGCATGCGTGGCGTAGAAACCCTCGGCGGCAACGATGCCGGCCCTAACGGTAACCGTCCGGTACTGGGCGGTGCCAACAACTCGCCGGCCGGTTCCTACGACCGCGACACCGCGTTCGGCCTGGAAGCCGCCTTCGCCATGGGGCCTGCGTCGATCCAGGGTGAGTACATCACCCGCAAGACCAAGGCTGATGCCGACGGCTTCGAAGACCTCAAGGGCCATGGCTTCTACGTTCAGGGCGCCTACACCCTCACCGGTGAATCGCGCGGCTATAAAGTGGGCAAGTTCGACGCCATCAAGCCTCAGAACAAATCCATCGGCGCCTGGGAAGTGTTCTATCGCTACGACAGCATGACCGTCGAAGACGACAACATCACCACCGCCAGCGCCACCCGCGACGTCGGCGATGCCGAAGCCAAGGTGCACAACCTGGGCGTGAACTGGTACGCCAACGAAGCGGTGAAAATCTCCGCCGCCTACATCAAGGCCAAGACCGACAAAGTCACCAACGTCAACGGTGACGACGACGGCGATGGTTTTGTCATGCGCGCCCAGTACGTGTTCTAAGCCACGTACCGCTACACCGCTCTCGCTTCATCCGTTAAGCTCCTTTGAACCCCGCCTCTGGCGGGGTTTTTTTTGGCCTTTTTTCCGGGGGCACTGTACGGGCATGCACCTGTAAACCCTGACAGTTTCACGGTTTCCGGAAAACGTGCTTACTTCGTTCAGGCGCAATGGCAGATGCGGAGAACGACATGGCGGGTTCAGATAAAGTAGGACAGCCTGGGTCCAATGGCTCTCTCGGCGACTCCGGGGTTTCACGCAACGAAACGACTGACGGCTTTCACTATGACGCGCTGGACAACTTGATTGGTCGAACGACCTCCGCCGGTAGAGAGCAACGTTTCTACCGAAGCGATGAATTGGCGAATGAAACCAACGGGAACATCAACAGCACTTTCATCCGCGCCGAGGGTGTCGTACTTGCCGAGCACCGGACCGGCAGTGGTTCAGAGGTCATGCTGTTGGCGGGCGATGACAAGAACAGCGTGTTGAGTGAGATCAGCCAGGGTGCTGTCAAAAGCATCGCTTATTCGGCGTACGGCCATCTTACGCAGAGCGCCTCGGTGAACTGTCATCTGGGCTACAACGGCGAACGACGTGAGACACAAACCGGTTGGTATTTGTTGGGCAACGGCTACAGAGTCTTCAATCCGTTGTTGATGCGATTTCACAGTCCGGACAACTTGAGCCCGTTTGGCAAGGGGGGCTTGAATGCGTATATCTATTGCGTGGGGGATCCGATAAATAGCGTGGATCCAACGGGGCATAGTCCGTGGGGATGGTTGCTGAGAGGTTTCAGGAACACGATTGGATCTCCAAGGGTCACCACCGCTACGCCTGGTTATGAAAAATTGCCGAAGATACTTTCTAGAAATTCGAAGTCTCATCCGACAACGTTGTATCCGATTGAAAAGAAACATATTTCTCGTTTGAGAAAACGAGCGCTTTTGTTTTGGGATGATGCGGAGAAAGCAGGGCAGCGCAATGCTTTGGATTTCGAGACATTGAAAGATGATGCGATATTAGCCACTACGGCTCACGAGTACGCCAAAAAAAACGAAGGGAAAATCGGTATCACTAGGGAGGGCGCTGCGACAATCAAGAGAGTCGCCGAGGATTACGATTCTAGAATGGCAATCAGAGCTCTTGCGAATAAAGGTAGAGTTCGGGCGAACCTAGAAGTCCAAATTAAGGAAGTCAGAGCTGCAAGGCCGCGTGAGCCAAACGTAAGGAAGCGGCACTTAGGTTATCAGCCTGACGGTGATTGATCGAATGGAGTAGCAATGGGAATTCACGCCCATCGGCCATGAACTCAAAAACTACTTTGCTCCTCGTCTCACCGGGTCCAGATAGGCGATACTCGCTCCATCCATCGTCCGGCTATCGAGGACCCGCATGCCGCTTCACGTACTGGACACTCTCTCCACCATCGCGTCCCAGGAATGGGACGCGATGGTGCCCGACCATCAACCGTTCCTGCGCCACGCCTTCCTGAGCTCCCTGGAAGACAGTGCCAGCCTCGGCCCGCAATCCGGTTGGCAGCCCGAGCATTTGCTGCTCGTCGAAGACGGTCGTCTGCTGGCCGCCTTGCCCAGTTACCGCAAGTGGCATTCCTACGGTGAGTACGTGTTCGACCACGGCTGGGCCGATGCGTGTGCCCGGGCCGGTATCGACTATTACCCCAAGCTGCTGACGGCGGTGCCGTTCAGCCCGGTCAGCGGTCCGCGTCTGCTGGCGGCGCGGGGAGAGGATGGGCTGGCGTTGTTGGGCAGCGTGCCTGGGTATCTGGAGGTCGAGGGGCTGTCCAGCGCCCACATCAACTTTACCGATGACTTCACCGATACCGCGCTGGCCGGGCAGGAGGGTTGGTTGCAGCGGATTGGCTGCCAGTACCATTGGCAGAATCGCGGTTACCGGGACTTCCAGGACTTTCTCGACGCGCTCAGTTCCCGCAAGCGCAAGCAGATGCGCAAGGAGCGCGAGCAGGTGGCGGGGCAGGGCATCGAGTTCGAATGGCTCGATGGCCATCAACTGGACGAGGCGCAGTGGGATTTCGTCTACGCCTGTTACGCCAACACCTACGCGGTGCGTCGGCAGGCGCCGTACCTGACGCGGGCGTTCTTCAGCCTGCTGGCCGAGCGCATGCCCGAGGCCATTCGCGTGGTGCTGGCCAAGCAAGGCTCACGGCCGGTGGCGATGGCCTTCAGCCTGGTGGGCGGTGACAGCTTCTATGGGCGTTACTGGGGTTGCCTGGCGGAATACGATCGCTTGCACTTCGAGACCTGTTTTTACCAGGGGATGGATTATGCGATTGCCCACGGCTTGCAACGCTTCGATGCCGGTGCCCAGGGCGAGCACAAATTGATACGTGGGTTCGAGCCGGTGATCACCCGGTCGTGGCATTACTTGCGCCATCCGGGGTTGAAGGCCGCGGTGGCGGACTTCCTGGCGCGCGAGCAGGAAGGGGTTTTGGCCTACGCCGAGGAGGCCAGGACTGCACTGCCGTATCGACAGTGCTGAACTCACTGGCTGGCACGGCCCTCTGTGGCGAGGGGATTTATCCCCGCTGGGCTGCGGAGCAGCCCCAAAAGAGTCCAACTCAATCAGCCTGATATACCGAGGTGCCAGGTTTTAGGGCTGCTTCGCAGCCCAGCGGGGATGAATCCCCTCGCCACAGGTACGATTGAGTCAGGTCCTAGTCGATCCCCACAAACCCACCCGTCTGATGCTGCCACAACCGCGCATACAACCCGCCGTGCGCCAGCAGTTCGGCGTGGCTGCCGGTTTCGGCGATGCGGCCATGCTCCAGGACCACCAACCGGTCCATCCGGGCGATGGTGGAGAGGCGGTGGGCGATGGCGATCACCGTCTTGCCTTGCATCAGGGTCTCGAGGCTTTCCTGGATCGCCGCTTCGACTTCCGAGTCCAGGGCTGACGTTGCTTCGTCCATGATCAGGATCGGCGCGTCCTTGAGCAGCACCCGCGCGATAGCGATGCGCTGGCGCTGGCCGCCGGAGAGTTTTACGCCGCGCTCACCCACGTGGGCATCGAAGCCGGTGCGCCCCTCGGCGTCCGACAGCAGCGGGATGAACTCATCGGCGCGGGCCTTGTGCACGGCTTCCCAGAGCTGCGCGTCGGTGGCGTCGGGCTTGCCGTAGAGCAGGTTCTCGCGAATCGAACGGTGCAGCAGCGAGGTGTCCTGGGTGATCATGCCGATGCGCGAGCGCAGGCTTTCCTGGCTCACTTCGGCAATGTCCTGGCCGTCGATGAGAATGCGCCCGCCCTGCACGTCATAGAGACGCAGCAGCAGGTTGACCAAGGTGGACTTACCGGCGCCGGACGGACCGATCAGGCCGATCTTCTCACCGGGCTTGATGGTCAGGTTGAGGTCGCCGATCACCCCGCTTTTCTTGCCGTAGTGGAAGTCCACATGTTCGAAGCGCACCTCGCCCCGGGCCACCGCCAGGGGCTTGGCCTGGTCGCGGTCGGTGACGCTGACCGGCTGGGCGATGGTCTGTAGGCCATCCTGGACTATGCCGATGTTTTCGAAGATGCCGTTGACCACCCACATGATCCAGCCGGACATGTTGACGATGCGAATCACCAGCCCGGTCGCCAGGGCAATCGCGCCGACGCTGATCAGCGATTGGGTCCACAGCCACAGCGCCAGGCCCGTGGTGCCGACGATCAGCAGGCCGTTCATGCTGGTAATGACCACGTCCATGCTGGTCACCACACGGCCGGCCAGCTGGGCTTTTTCGGTCTGTTCCTGGATCGCCTCGCGGGCGTATTGCTGTTCGAAGTTGGTGTGGGCGAACAGCTTCAGGGTGGTGATGTTGGTGTAACCGTCGACGATCCGGCCCATGAGCTTGGAGCGGGCATCGGACGACACCACCGAGCGCTCCTTGACCCGCGGCACGAAGTAGCACAGGGCGCCGATGTAGGCGGCGATCCAGAGCAACAGCGGGATCATCAGGCGCCAGTCGGCCTCGGCGAACAGCACCAGCGAGCTGATGGCGTAGATCAGCACGTGCCACAGCGCATCCACGGCCTGCACCGCCGAGTCGCGTAGGGAGTTGCCGGTCTGCATGATGCGCTGGGCGATGCGCCCGGCAAAATCGTTCTGGAAGAAATTCAGGCTCTGTTTGAGCACATAGCTGTGGTTCTGCCAGCGGATCAGGCTGGTCATGCCGGGGCTCAGGGTCTGGTGCACCAGCAGGTCATGCAGGGCCACGAAAATGGGGCGAAAGACCAGCGCCACCACGGCCATCCAGGCCAGCTCCAGGCCGTGGATCTTGAAGAAGTCCACATTGGGCGTGCCCTGGGCCAGGTCGATGATGCGGCTCAGGTAGCTGAACAACGCCACTTCGATCAGTGCGCCGATCAGGCCCACCACCAGCAGCACGGCGAAGCTCGGCCAGACCTGTTTCAGGTAATAGGTGTAGAAGGGTAGGACGCGGTTCGGCGGTGCCGAAGTGGGGGCGTCGCGGAAGATGTCGATCAGTTGTTCGAAACGGCGATAAACCATCGGTCAATGCCCTGGCAGGGGCTCTCCTTTTGCTGTGAGCGGCGCGCGATTGGCCTCGCCGCTCAGGCTTGCCGTGTGCCTCAGTCGATGCGCTTGGCCGACTTGATGATCACAGGGTCGATTGGCACGTTCTGCATGCCTTGCTTGGTGGTGGTCTGGGAGTTGACGATGATGTCCACCACGTCCATGCCCTTGACCACTTTGGCGAACACCGCGTAACCGGCGTCACGGCCCGGGTCGAGGAAGGCATTGTCGGCCACGTTGATGAAGAACTGGCTGGTGGCCGAGTTCGGATCGGAAGTGCGGGCCATCGACAAGGTGCCGCGAACGTTATGCAGGCCATTGCTGGCTTCGTTCTTGATCGGTGCCTTGGTGTCCTTCTGTTGCATCTGTTGGGTGAAACCGCCGCCCTGGGCCATGAAGCCGGGGATCACGCGGTGGAAAATCGTGTTGTTGTAGAAACCGCTGTCCACGTACTCGAGAAAGTTCTTGGTACTGATAGGGGCCTTGACCGGGTCCAGTTCGATTTCGATCTGGCCATTGGTGGTCTCCAGCAGCACGTGAGGCGCAGGCGCGGCCATCAGGTTGGCGGCGAACAATACGGTACCGGCGGCGAGGGCGATTTTTTTCAGCATGGGGTCAGTGATCCTGAGTGGTGGAGTCGGTTGCGCTCAAGAAGTGCAACAGGGTTTGGTTGAAGCGTTCGGGTTGATCCAGCGGGGTAGCGTGCCGTGAATCGGCGATGACCGCCAGTTGCGCATTCGGCAGCCGCTTCACATAGGCTTCTTTGAGCGCCACAGGGGTGTAGTCATGGTCGGCGCAGATGACGAGCGTTGGACAGGTGATCTGCGACAGTCGTTCCTGGACGCCCCAACCCACGATCGCGTCGAAGCTGGCGAGATAAGCACGTTTGTCGTTCTTTGCCCAGCGTCGGGCCATTTCCAGGCGTAACTCGATCTGCCCGGGCTTGGGAAACAACTTGGCGCCCAGGGCCTTGCCGATGGTTTCCAGGCTGAGGAGGCGCATCAGGCTCCAGCGCTTGAACCATTGCCAGCAGTCGTCGGGCGTGCGGACCTTGACTTCGGGGGCGCTGTTGACGATGCACAGGCTCCTGACCCGCGCAGGTTCGTCCACGGCCAGCTGAAAGGCGATCATCCCGCCCATGGACCAGCCCACCAGGTGCACCGGGCCGAGGTCGAGGTGTTCGATCAGGGCGATCAGGTCGGCGCTGAAACCCTCGATGCTGTAGCGCTCGCGAGGCTTGTCGGAGCGGCCGTGGCCGCGCACGTCCATGACGATCAATCGATAGTGAGCGGACAGCGCCGGGATCTGCTGTTCCCAGTCCCGAGTGCTGGAACCCAGGCCGTGGACCAGCAGCAAGGGCGCACCGTGGCCGTATTCCTCGTAGTGCAGGTGACAACCTTCATGTTCGAAGTAGGCCATCGATGACTCCTGTCAGGCTTGTTCAGGGGCGGCGAACGGCGCATCCAGCGGCGCGGTGTCGAAGGTGCGCAGCAGTTCGACGAGGATCTGCGTTGCCGGGCCCAGGGGTTTTTCCTTGTTTGAATACAGGTAGAAACTCGGGTTACGGCTGCCACCCTGATCCAAGGGTAGTCGTTTGAGCGTGCCTTCCTTGAGTTCTCGCTCGATCATGTGCCGGGGCAGCCAGGCGAAGCCCAGGCCGCTGCTGACGAACGTGGCGGCGGTGGCGAGGCTGCCGACGGTCCAGCGTTGCTCGGCGCCGAGCCAGCCCACGTCCCGGGGTTGCTGGCGCCCGGAGTCGCGGATCACCACTTGCAGCTGGCTTTCCAGGTCCTGGAAGCTCAGTTCGCGATTGAGCCGGTGCAGGGCATGTTCAGGGTGCGCCACTGCGACGAACTCTACATCGCTCAACTCCGCGCCGAGGTAGCCAGGAATATTGAAACTGCTGATCGCCAGATCGGCCACGCCTTCGAGCAACACTTCCTCCACCCCGACAGCACCTCTTCGCGCAGCCGGACCCGGCAGCCACGGCTTTGCGGCATGAACGCCGTCAACGCGCGCACCAGGCGGGCCGAGGGGTAGGCCGCGTCGACCACCAGGCGCACTTCCGCTTCCCAGCCTTGTTCCATGTGGTGGGCCAGGTCTTCCAACTGGCTGGCCTGTTTCACCAGTTGCCGGGAGCGCCGCAGCAACACACCGCCGGCCTCGGTCAACACGGCCTTGCGCCCGTCGATCCGCAGCAGCGGCACGCCGAGCTGGTCCTGCATGCGGGCCACGGTGTAGCTGACCGATGACTGGGAGCGATGCAACACTTCGGCGGCCTGGGCGAAACCGCCGTGGTCCACCACGGCCTGCAACGTTCGCCATTGATCAAGGGTCACGCGGGGCGCTTTCATATTGAGCTCCTCTTGTCCTAAGCTGGCGGTCCCTGGGTGGAGACTGCCGAATGAAAAAAATCTGTTGTGCGGTGCTGGCCTTGCTGCCGCTGACCGCGTTTGCGTACCCGATCGATGTGGAAAAACACCTCAACGGCCTGAGCATCGACTACAACGCCTACGACACCGATGCCGACATCGGCTCCATCCAGGTCAACAACTACGGCAACACGGACGCGGCGTGCACGGTGGTCTTTCGCAACGGCCCCGAAGCGCCACGCACCCGCAAGCTCGAAGTCGCCGCCGGCAAGTTCAAGAACGCCACGGCCAAGTTCAACCGCAACATCATCAAGCTGCGCATCGTGCTGACCTGCCAACCGAAATAACGGCATAGCGGGGCAAGCGCCGAGTGCTTGCTCCGCTTATAAACGAATTTATCGATGCTTTACAGCAGTTATTTGCGCTTTTTCATCGATATGCTCATGTTTAATCTTCACTCCATCGACTGACAACATTTTCAGATGGAGCCTACAACCCATGTCACGCGTCCTGATCATCGAAAGCAGCGCCCGCCAGCAAGACTCGGTTTCCCGTCAACTGACCCAGACGTTCATCAACCAGTGGAAAGCCGCGCACCCGGCCGATGAGATCAAGGTCCGTGACCTGGCCGTCAACCCGGTGCCGCACCTTGACGCCAACCTGCTGGGTGGCTGGATGAAGCCTGCCGAGCAACGCAACGACAGCGAAAATGCCTCGCTGGAACGTTCCGATCAGTTGACGGAGGAACTGTTGGCCGCCGATGTGCTGGTGATGGCGGCGCCGATGTACAACTTCGCGATTCCAAGCACCTTGAAGGCCTGGCTCGACCACGTACTGCGTGCCGGCGTGACCTTCAAATACACCCCCACCGGCCCGCAAGGCCTGCTGACCGGCAAACGCGCCTTCGTGCTGACCGCCCGTGGCGGTATCCATGCCGGCGGCAGCACTGACCATCAGGAACCGTACCTGCGCCAGGTCATGGGCTTCATCGGGATCCACGACGTGACCTTCATCCATGCCGAGGGCATGAACCTGGGCGGCGACTTCCAGGAGAAGGGCCTGAACCAGGCCAATGCCAAGCTCTCCCAGGTCGCCTGATCCGTTAATCCTCGGGTAATCGCCAGGTGGTCTAGTGACCTGGCGCTTCCCTTCAAACCGTTTTGCGCATCGAACCTCCCTTTGCACTTATTGCTCCTGAGTGCATCAGCCCGATTGAACGCCCTGGCGAGATCGGGCTTTTTTTTGCCTGCGATTTCACTCACACAAAACCCTTTGTGGGAGCAGGCTTGCCCGCGAAGGCGGCTCATCAGTGACAAATTTGTTGGCTGACACGCCGCTTTCGCGGGCAAGCCCGCTCCCACAGGGAAGTGCGGTGCTTACGGATCTTGTGTGCGCTGGGCTGGATCTGTGAATGCACCGCCGCCATCGCCAGCAAACTCGCCCCCACCGCGTAAAACCGCTATCTTCGCCGCCATTCGAAACGAGGGGCTTATGGGCTATCTACTTTTTGTGACGCTGATCCAGGCGTTTTCCTTCAGCCTGATCGGCGAGTACCTGGCCGGGCACGTCGACAGCTATTTCGCGGTGCTGGTGCGGGTCGTGCTGGCGGGGCTGGTGTTCATTCCATTGACGCGCTGGCGCCAGGTCGAGCCGTCGTTCATGCGCGGCATGTTGCTGATCGGTGCCTTGCAGTTCGGTGTGACCTACGTCTGCCTGTACCTGAGCTTCCGGGTGTTGACGGTGCCAGAAGTGTTGCTCTTTACCATCCTGACCCCGCTGCACGTCACCCTGATCGAAGACGCACTGAACCGCCGCTTCAACCCCTGGGCGTTGATCGCGGCACTGGTGGCCGTGGCCGGTGCGGCGGTGATTCGCTATGACCGGATCAATCCGGATTTCTTCATGGGCTTTTTGCTCCTGCAACTGGCCAACTTCACTTACGCGGCCGGGCAGGTGCTGTACAAGCACCTGGTGGCCCGCCACCCCAGCGACCTGCCGCACTACCGGCGTTTCGGCTATTTCTACCTCGGTGCGCTGGCGGTGGCGTTGCCGGCGTTCCTGCTGTTCGGCAAGGCCGACTTCTGGCCCGAGGCACCGCTGCAATGGGGCGTGCTGCTGTTTCTCGGCCTGGTGTCCACCGCGCTGGGGCTGTACTGGTGGAACAAGGGCGCGTGCCTGGTCAACGGCGGCACGCTGGCGGTGATGAACAACCTGCATGTGCCGGTAGGGTTGCTGCTGAACCTGCTGATCTGGAACCAGCACGAGGCACTGGGCCGCTTGCTGCTGGGCGGGTCAGTGATATTGGCGGCGGTGTGGATCAGCCGGTTGGGGGTACGCCAGCCTCAGCCTTCACCCTGAACACTGTAGGAGCGAGCTAGCTCGCGATAGCCGATCATCAGTCAGCATCTATGTTTCTGACACACCGCTATCGCGAGCAAGCTCGCTCCCACAGGGGGGTGGTGGTTGGCTTTAGACCACCTGCTTCTGCGGCTCCGGCAGGTGGCTCGCCCCCAACACCGCCGGCAGCAGGCCTGAGCGCAGGTCCGTGCCGCTGGGCTGTTGGTACAGGTTCAGGCCGAACTCCGGCATCACCGCCAGCAGGTAATCGAAGATATCCCCCTGGATCCGCTCATAGTCGGCCCACACCGTGGTGCGGGTGAAACAGTAGATTTCCAGGGGGATGCCCTGGGCCGTGGTCTGCAACTGGCGGACCATGCAAGTCATGTTCGGCTGGATCTCGGCGTGGCTTTTCAGGTAGGCGAGGGCATAGGCGCGGAAGGTCCCCAGGTTGGTCATGCGTCGACGGTTCGCCGACATTGCCGCGACGTTGCCCTGGGCTTCGTTCCAGGCCTTGAGCTCAGCTTGCTTGCGGCTGATGTAATCCGTCAGCAGCCGCACCTGGGTCAGGCGCTGTTCTTCCTCGTCATGCAGAAAACGCACGCCGCTGGCGTCGATGAACAGGCTGCGCTTGATGCGTCGGCCGCCGGATTGCTGCATGCCACGCCAGTTCTTGAACGACTCGGACATCAGGCGCCAGGTCGGGATCGAGACGATGGTCTTGTCGAAGTTCTGCACCTTGACCGTGTGCAAAGTGATGTCCACCACGTCGCCGTCCGCCCCGACCTGGGGCATCTCGATCCAGTCGCCGACCCGCAACATGTCGTTGCTGGTCAACTGCACGCTGGCGACGAACGACAGCAAGGTGTCCTTGTAGACCAGCAGGATCACCGCCGACATCGCACCCAGGCCGGACAGCAGCAACAGCGGCGAGCGGTCGATCAGGGTGGCGACGATGATGATCGCGGCAAACACATACAGCACCATCTTGGTCAGTTGCACGTAGCCTTTGATCGAGCGGGTGCGCGCGTGCTCGGTGCGCGCGTAGACATCCAGCAGGGCACTGAGCAGCGCACTGAGGGCCAGCACCATGAATAGGATGGTGAAGGCCGTGGCGACATTGCCTAGGAACACCAGGCTGGCCTTGCTCAGTTCCGGCACCAGGTGCAGGCCGAACTGGATGATCAGCGACGGCGTTGTCTGCGCCAGGCGATGGAAGACCTTGTTCTGGCGCAGGTCATTGATCCAGTGCAGGGCCGGTTGGCGCCCCAGCAGCTTGGCGGCGTGCAGGATCAGGTAGCGCGCCACGCGCCCGAGCACCAGCGCAATCACCAGCAGCAACATCAGGCCGAGGCCGGAGTGCAGGAGTGGGTGCTGGTCTAGGGCACCCCAGAGGTCTTGAAGGTGGACCCAGAGTTGTTTGATATCCATGGACGAAACGGTTCTTCTCTATAAGACGCGATGGCGCGATTAGAGCATTTAAGCCGGCCCAGGTGACCGTTAGGGCGCGCGGAGGCCGGAAAAAATCGCATATTGTCGGCGTTTGCATAAAGAAACTCGGCCTTCGCGCTCGAAACCGTTACCCTATGCAGCTGTTTTTTTGCATTTCTTCGAGGTAGCACCCGTGTTTTCCGAATTCGCCCTGCACGAACGCCTGCTCAAAGCCGTGGCCGAGCTTAAATTTGTCGAGCCAACGCCCGTGCAGGCAGCGGCCATTCCGCTCGCGCTCCAAGGGCGTGACCTGCGGGTGACGGCGCAAACCGGCAGTGGCAAGACCGCCGCGTTCGTGCTGCCGATTCTCAACCGCCTGATCGGTCCGGCCAAGGTCCGCGTCAGCATCAAGACCCTGATCCTGCTGCCGACCCGTGAACTGGCCCAGCAGACCTTGAAGGAAGTGGAGCGTTTCTCGCAGTTCACCTTCATCAAGTCCGGCCTGATCACCGGCGGTGAAGACTTCAAGGTCCAGGCCGCCATGCTGCGCAAGGTGCCGGACATCCTGATCGGCACCCCAGGGCGGATGATCGAACAGTTGAACGCCGGCAACCTGGACCTCAAGGAGGTCGAAGTGCTGGTATTGGACGAAGCCGACCGCATGCTGGACATGGGCTTTGCCGAAGACGTGCAGCGCCTGGTGGACGAGTGCGCCAATCGCCAGCAGACCATGCTGTTCTCCGCCACCACCGGTGGTTCGGGCCTGCGCGAGATGGTCGCCAAGGTGCTG
This sequence comes from Pseudomonas sp. Cab53, assembly GCF_018325965.1. Lineage (NCBI taxonomy): Bacteria > Pseudomonadati > Pseudomonadota > Gammaproteobacteria > Pseudomonadales > Pseudomonadaceae > Pseudomonas > Pseudomonas sp. Cab53. The sequence goes on from NZ_AP021902.1 coordinate 1,595,289, forward strand.
AACAACCCTGAGCACTTGCAGCTCAACGCGGTCAGCCAACTGAACTCCACGACCCGCCAGCAGATCATCACGGCGGACCACAACCAGCACAAAGAGCAGATCGTGAACTGGTTGCTGGCCAACGAAACCTACGAAAAGGCCATTGTGTTCACCAACACCCGCGCCATGGCCGACCGCATCTACGGTCGCCTGGTGGCGCAGGAATACAAGGCTTTCGTCCTGCACGGCGAGAAAGACCAGAAGGACCGCAAGCTGGCCATCGACCGCCTCAAGCAGGGCGGCGTGAAAATCCTCGTCGCCACCGACGTTGCCGCCCGCGGCCTGGACGTGGACGGCCTGGACATGGTCATCAACTTCGACATGCCTCGCAGCGGCGATGAATACGTGCACCGCATCGGCCGTACCGGCCGCGCCGGCAATGACGGCCTGGCGATCTCGCTGATCTGCCACGGCGACTGGAACCTGATGTCGAGCATCGAACGCTACCTCAAGCAGAGCTTCGAGCGCCGCACCATCAAGGAAGTCAAGGGCACCTACAGCGGGCCGAAAAAGGTCAAGGCGTCGGGCAAGGCCGTTGGCGTGAAGAAGAAAAAGGTCGACGGCAAGGGCGACAAGAAGAAAGCCGCCGCCAAGTCCCCGACCAAGCGCAAGACCGCCAACCGCCCGAAAGCCGACGCGCCTTCGCTGGTCAGCAAGGACGGCATGGCCCCGCTCAAGCGTCGCAAGCCAGAGGCACCGGCGGCGGAGTGAGGGGGCTGTAGCGTTGCAAAAAAACCGGACCTTGAGTCCGGTTTTTTTTTTTGCCTGGCACAGGAACCGTGGCGAGGGAGCTTGCTCCCGCTGGGCTGCGCAGCGGCCCCATCAGGCTGCCTGTTCACCTGACTCAAGGGGTTGATCCCACGTTTGGGATGTTTCGCACGGGAGCATTCGCCTGCCGGCTCAGCGGGAGCAAGCTCCCTCGCCACAAAGACCTGTGGCACTCCGGTTGGGGCAATCAACCCGCCTTCTGCTGCGCCTCTTTCAACTCTTGCAAACGCTTGTCGATCAACTGGCACTTGTCCGGCAAATCCTTGCTGGCGGTCTTCAGATCCATGGCCTGCAGTTCATCGTTGATTTCCTTGGCCTTGGCCGGATTCTGCTGAGTGAGCCTGGTCACTTCCTGGGCCAGTTGCTCGCGTTTGGCGGTGGCTTCCTCGGGCGTGCAGGCCCAGGCGGGCAGGGCGCAGGCGAGGGTGGTGGCCAGGGTGAATTTCAGGAAGGTTTTCATGGGGCGGGCCTCGTATTCCTTGTTGGGCGGGTAAGGGGTTGAGGCTGGTTTGGGCCTGAAAGTTCACCTTGAAAGAGTTCAATCCGACGTCACCGGGTTTCCGACCAACGTTCCATGAAACTTTCATTTTTCGGGCATTGGTTAATTGACGCCAAAATGATGGCTCTCTAATATCGCGCCACTATTTTGATGTCATTTTTGCTCGAGGGATCGAACATGTCCTCACCCGCCCATTGGGCGAGGTTGTGCCTGGCTCTGCTGTGCCTTTCTCCGCTGACCGACGCCCGTGCCGCCCCGACACCCGGTGAAACCGACCTGATCCGTGAGCGCCAGAATCGCCTGCTCGAAGAGCAGCAGCGTCGCCTGGAGGAGCTCAAGGACTTGCCGGGCCAGGAAGCGAAGCCGGCCCAGCCGACGGCGCCGGTCGATGCCCGTTGTTTCCCCATCAAGACCATCGAACTCAAGGGCGCCGACAGTCTCTCCGCCAGTGAGCGCGAGCGCCTGCTCAAACCTTACATCGGCCAGTGCCTGGGGGTGACCCAGCTCAACGAGTTGCTCAAGGTCATCACCGACCGTTACATCGAAAAAGGCCTGGTCACCAGCCGTGCCTACCTGCCGCAGCAGGATCTGTCGGGTGGGCACTTGAGCGTGCTGGTGGTGGAAGGGCGACTCGAAGGCCTTGAAGGCGCCGAGAACAGCCAACTGTCGGATCGTGAGCTGGCGATGGCGTTTCCCGGCAAGGCCGGCGACCTGGTCAACCTTCGAGAGATCGAACAGATGGTGGACCAGCTCAATCGCCTGCCGTCGAACCAGGCAAAAATGGAGCTGACCCCCGGCCAGAACGTTGGCGGCAGTGAAGTGCGCGTCACCAATGACCCGCGAAAGCCCTGGCGTGCCGGCCTGTCGCGCAGCAACGACGGCCAGCGCAGCACCGGTGAGCAACAGTGGGGCTCTAGCTTTGAATGGGACAGCCCGCTGGGCCTGGCCGACCAGTTGATGTTGCGCGGCGGTCACGACGCGATGACCGACCATCAGCACACCTCCAACAACGCCATGCTCTATTACAACCTGCCATTTGGCTGGTGGAACGTCAGCTACACCTACAGCCAGAGCGAGTACCGCTCGCAGATCGCGGCGAACGGTTTCAACTTCAAACAGACCGGCGACAGCCAGAACCACCAGCTGCGCGTTGAGCGAGTGATCCACCGTGATGCCCTGAGCAAGACCTCCCTGAACACTGGCCTGGCTTACCTGCGCAGCAATAACTTCATCGAAGACAGCAAGCTGGCGGTCAGCAGCAATCGCCTGAGCGAAGCACAGTTCGGCATCAACCATGGCCGGCGGGTCGGCAGCGCCTTTATCAACCTGGACCTGGGCATGCAGCAAGGCATTGGCGCGTTCGATGCCCAGGACAACAACAGCCCGGGCCCCGGCCAGGCCGACGCCCGCTATCGCAAGTACACCGCCACCGCCAGTTACCTGCTGCCCTTCAAGCTGTGGAACGAGTCGTTCAGTTTCAGCAGCCTGATGACCGGTCAGCGCAGCGAGGACGTGCTGTTCAGCCCGCAGCGCATAAGCCTGGGCGGGCAGTCGTCGATTCGCGGCTACAAGGATCAGTCGCTGTCCGGCGACAGCGGTGGCTACTGGCGCAACGACCTGCGTTGGAGCCGGCCGATCTCCCAGGCCTGGCTGCGCCCGGTGTTCGCCGAATACGGCGCCAGCCTTGGCTACGACCAGGGCGTGATCCGCGATGACCGCTACAACGGCGATCAGCACGGGCGCATGTCGAGCAACTCGGCGGAGCTGTTTGCCCGCGGCGAGCACCTGACCGCCAGCGTCACCTTCGCCCATTCCCTGGAACGGCCGGATCCCCTGACCGAGCGCGAAGCGCCGATCTACTTCCGCCTGGACGTACTTCTTTAATTTTTGCTGCAAAGAGACTTGAACATGGACGATCGCCAATACGCCTTCCTGGCCCGCCAACCTTCTGCTGCCCTGCAAACCCGCGAACGGTTCTGCGGCATGCCCAAGCGTGGCCTGGCGTTTTTGCTGGCCAACGTCATGTTCTGGCAACCGATGTGGGCCCAGGCCGACGGGATTGCCGTAAGTGCGGCGGGCACCGGCCTGGACCGGGCAGGCAATGGCGTGCCCATCGTCAACATCGCCCGGCCCAACGGCAACGGCCTATCGCACAACCAGTTCACGGACTACAACGTCGGCAGCAACGGCGTGATCCTCAACAACGCCACCGCCCGCACCCAGGCCACGCAACTGGGCGGGATCATCCTCGGCAACCCGAACCTGAGCGGCACCGCGGCCACGACCATCCTCAACGAAGTCAACGGCGGCAACCCCAGCCAACTGCGCGGCTACACCGAAGTGGCGGGGCAGTCGGCCCGCGTCATCGTCGCCAACCCTTACGGCATCACCTGTAACGGCTGTGGGTTCATCAACAGCCCGCAAGTGACCTTGAGCACCGGTAAACCGGTGGTGGAAAACGGCCGGCTGGACCGTTACCAAGTGGACCAGGGCAGCGTCACCGTCGAAGGCGCCGGCCTCAACGCCACCAACATCGACCGCTTCGAAATCATCACCCGCAGCGCCAGGATCAACGCCGAGATCCAGGCAAAAAACCTGACGATTGTTGCCGGTCGCAACGACGTCAACGCCGACACCCTCAACGCCACCGCCCGCGCCGACGACGGCAGCGCCAAACCGCAACTGGCCATCGACTCCTCGGCCCTGGGCGGGATGTACGCCGGAGCCATCAAGCTGGTGGGCACCGAGGCCGGCGTCGGCGTGAAGCTGGACGGCAAACTGATCGCCAGCGGCGGCGACATCCAGCTCGACGCCAACGGCCAGTTGAGCCTGGCCGAGACCTCCGCCACGGGCGCGGTCAACGTCAAGGCGGCCAGCGCCACCGTGCAAGGCGCGGTCTATGCCGGCACCGCACTGAATGTGCAGACCCAAGGCAACCTGAGCAACCAGCAAACCCTCGCGGCGCGAGACAGCATCACCCTGAACGCGGGCGGGCAGTTGACCAACAGCGGCATGATCGAGGCCGGGGTCAATGCGGATAACACGCGTAATGCGGCGGGGGATGTGAGCCTGACGGCGCAGAGTCTGAGTAACGAGGGTAAGAGTGTTGTTGCCAGTCGTAACCTCACAGCCAACGTGACGCAGACGCTGAGTAACCAAGGCGGAACGCTGAGCGGTGGGCAGACCACCACGGTCAACGCCGCGACCCTGGACAACCAAAACCAAGGTCGGGTGCTGAGCAACAACACCCTGAACATCACCGCTAACACACTGCTCAACACCCAGGGCACGATCAGCAGCAACGGCAATCTCACGGCCAATGTCGGGCAGTTGAATAACAACAGTGGCGAATTTACCGGCTTGAACGGCGTCACGTTGCGCGTCGCTTCGCTGGATAACGTGGCGGGTCTGGTCGCGGCGGGGCAGGGTTTGGTTATCAACGCCAGCGGCCAGGTGAACAACCGCAGTGGTCGGCTCACTTCAAGCAAGAGCGTCCAGCTCGGCGCTGCATCGATGGATAACACGGCGGGCCGTTTGCTCAGTGACGGCGCGCTCACCGCCAGCCTTTCGGCGCAACTGCTGAATCAGGCGGGATTGCTGTCGTCGGCTGGACTGCTGACGCTCAATGCGGCGAGCCTGGACAACCGCCAGAATGGCGTTGTCACCACAACCCAGGCCGCCGACGTCAATGTAGGCAAGGTGGATAACCGCGGCGGTGAGCTGTCGAGTCAGGGCGCCCTGACGTTGACCGGCACCGAGCTGGATAACAGCAACAGCGGCAAACTGATTGCCTACGGCGACCTGCGCCTGACCCTGGAACGCCTGGGCAACCAGAGCCAGGGCGTGATCTCCAGCCGAAGCGCCTTGGCAGTCAACGCCGGGCAACTGGACAACCGCCAGGGTTCGCTTTACGCCCGGCAAGGGATGAACCTGGACCTGAGCGGGCAACTGCTCAATGCCCAAGGCAGCATCAAAGGCGATACCACCGCCAACGTCAAAGCCGCCGGGATCACTAACGATGCGGGCCAACTGACCAGCGTCGGTGCGTTGAACATCGACAGTGCCGCGACCTTGAGCAACCTGGGCGGTAGCGTGATCAGCGGCGACACGCTGCTGTTGAAGGCCGGCCAGGTGAACAACGCCACCGGCCGCATCGCCAGTGCCAAGGCCCTGAATGCCAGCGTCACCGGGCTGGCGCAACAGAATGGCCAACTGGTCAGCAACACCCGTCTCTCTCTTGACCTTAACCATGGGCAGCTGAGCAACCAGGGCGGGCTGATCAGTACTCCCGGCGCGCTGCTGCTGAACAACCTTGCCGCTGTGGACAACCGTGGCGGTGAGATCTCCAGCGACAAGGCCTTCAGCCTGAACGCCAGCGCGTTGGACAACAGGGCCGGCAAAGTCGTCAGCAAGCAAGGCCTCAACCTGACCATTGCCCAGGCGTTGAACAACGCCCAAGGACGGATCTCGGCCAGTGGCCTTGTCGTGCGCGCAGCCAGCCTGGACAACAGCAGCGGCACCTTGAGCAGCGACGCCGACCTGAGCGTGAACCTCGACGCCGCGCTGACCAACCTGGCGGGCGAAGTGTCCAGTGCCGGGCTGACCCGACTCAACGCGAGGACCCTGAACAACCGCAACGGCCAGGTGCTGGGCGACAACGCCCTGGAGATCACCCTGGGTGGTGCGCTGGACAACCGCGAGGGCGTGCTCGGTTCGGGCAAGCGGGTGGACATCCAGGCCACCAGCCTGAACAACAGCGGCGGCGGGCAGCTGATCAGCGACGACAGCTTGCGCGCCCGCATCAGCGGCCTACTGGACAACCAGAGCCAGGGCGAAGTGATTGCCAAAGGCGCACTGGACCTGCAAACCGGCAGCCTCGATAACCGTAGCGGACGCCTTACCGGCAAGGATCTGCTGACCTTGCGCAGCGATTCGCTCGACAACCGTGGCGGCAACGTCCGCGCTGACAAAGCGCTGCAACTGACAGTCGCGCAACTGGACAACCGCAACAACGGCGTCATCACCGGCAAGACCCAGGTCACCGTCGAAAGCACGCGGCTGGACAACAGCGGTGGCCTGCTGAGCAGCGTCGGCCCGCTGAACTTGAAGGCCGATGAAGTACAGAACGGTCTTGGCCGAATCTCCAGCCAAACCGACCTCACCGCCGTGATCGATACCTTGCAACAGCAGGGCGGTGCGCTGGTCGCCCAAGGCAACCTGAGCCTGACCGGCAGCGTTCTGGATAACCGCAACGGTGGCTTGGTCGGCACTACAAAAGCGCTGGATCTGCAGGTTGGGCAGATCGATAACCGTGCGGGCGAACTGTCCGCAGGACTGGGCGTCAAGGTCGGCGCTCAACGGCTGGACAACAGCGACGGCGGCAAACTGATTGCCGGCAGCGCTCTTGAATTGAAAGTCGCGCAACTGATCAACCAGACCAAGGGCCTGATCCACGCCCAAGGCGGCCTCACGCTCACCGGCAGCACCCTGGACAACAGTGCAGGCTCCCTCAGCAGCCTTGAGGCGTTGGTGATCACCCTCGACAACGCACTGCTCAATAACAAAGGCCTGATCAGCAGCGAAGGTGCACTGACCGTCAACGCCGGCAGCCTCGACAACACTGCCGGCAGCCTGGGCAGCGCCGGTGCGTTGTCGATTGTCAGTAAGGGCGGTTTGATCAACCAAGGCGGCTCCATCAGCACCGATGCCGCGCTGACGCTCAACAGCGCCAGCCTGGACAATAGCCAGAAAGGCCTGGTCTCGGGCAGCGCCGCCACTGAAGTGCGCACTGGCGCTTTCAATAACAGCCAGGGCGGGCGCCTGACCTCGGGCAATACCCTGACGCTCACCGCCACTCAGGTGAACAACGCCGCTGGCCGTATCGCCAGCAGCCAGGCCCTGAGTGCATCCCTCACTGGCCTGGATCAACAGCAAGGCGAGTTGTTCAGCAACACCCGCGTCAGCCTGGACATGAACCAAGGCCAACTGAACAACCAGGGCGGCCTGATCAATGCCCCGGGCCTGTTGCTGCTCAGCAACCTCAAGGACGTCAACAACCAGGGCGGTGAAATTTCCAGCCGGCAAGCGTTCACCCTGGCGGCGCGCAACCTCGATAACAGCGGCGGCAAACTGCTCAGCAACCAAGGCCTGATGCTTCGAACAGTGCAGGCGCTGAACAACGCCAAAGGGATTATCTCGGCCGCGTCCGTAGACAGCCACAGCGCCAGCCTGGATAACCGCGATGGCCTGATCAGCAGCCTCGATCAACTCGATTTGACTGTCGATACGTTGCTCGACAACCAGCGCGGTTCGCTGATCGCCGACGGCGCGCTGGTATTGAACGCTGATCGCCTGGACAACCGCACCGCCAGCATCGCCGGCAAAGCCGGGCTCGACGTCACCGTCTCCGCGCTGGACAACCGTCAAGGCACGCTGGTCAGCACCACGGACCTGAGCTTGAAGGCATCCAGCCTGGACAACCGTCAGGCCGGTTTGATCGGCGCAACAAAAGCGCTGGATCTCAAGGTTGACGATCTCGATAACCGTGGCGGCGAGCTGAGTGGTAACACGGGTGTCACGCTGGTGAGTAAAAACCTCGACAACAGCGACAGCGGCCAGTTATTCGCCGGGCAGACGCTGAAGCTCACCGTGGACAAACTGATCAACCGCAACAAGGGCCTGCTCAGTGCCAAGGCACAGTTGAACCTCGATGGCGCTTCGCTGGACAACAGCGGCGGCTATCTGATCAGCCAGCAAAACCAGCGCATTGAGCTCAGTGGCGACCTGATCAACACCCAGGGTCAACTCAGCAGCGAAGGCACCCTGGACGTCAGCGCCGCCAACCTGAGCAACACCGGCGGCAGCCTGTCCAGTGCGGCCAATCTCACGGTTAAAAGCCTGGGCCGCCTCGACAACCAGGGCGGTGAACTGGTGACCGACGGCGCGTTGCTCCTCACCAGCACGGCGCTGGACAACCGTCAGCAGGGCAGCATCAGCGGCAAAGGTGCGGTGAACGTCACCACCGGCGCGTTCGACAACAGCCAGAACGGACGTCTCAACAGCGGCAGCACCCTGAGCCTCAACGCGGCCCAGGTCACCAACCAGGACGGCGGCCGTATCGGCAGCCAAGGCGCGCTGACGGCTTCGGTGTCCGGCCTGGATCAACAGGGCGGCCAGCTGTTCAGCAACACCTCGCTGAGCCTGGACCTGAACAACGGCCAGCTCAACAACCCGAACGGCCTGATCAATGCCCCCGGCACGCTGCTGCTGAAAAACCTGCTCGGCGTGAACAACCAGGGCGGCGAAATCTCCAGCGCCCAAGCCTTCACCCTGGCGGCGCAAAGCCTCAACAACGACGGCGGCCGGTTGCTCAGCAACCAGGGCCTGACCCTGCGCATCGCCCAGGCGCTGAACAACGTCAAGGGCCTGATCGGCGCGGCAACCGTCGATGCCCACGCCCAAAGCCTGAACAACAATGGCGGCACACTCACCAGTCGCAGCAACCTCGTCCTGGCGATCGATCAACAACTGGATAACCAGGCCCAAGGCCTCATTAGCGCCGCGCAATTGCTCACGCTCAACAGCGGCGATTTGAACAACCAGGGCGGCAGCGTGTTGGCCAGCGGTGCCTTGCTCCTCAACGCCATGGCGCTTAACAACAGCGCCAACGGCCTGATCAATGCCCAGGGTGATCTCACGCTGACTGCCAACGCGCTGGACTCCAGCGACGGTGGCGAAGTGTCGGCCAAGGGCGATATGCACCTGACCCTCGCGGCGTTGACCCAAAACGGTGGGCGTCTGTTGGGCGAACAAGCCATGGCGCTGAACCTGGGCGGCCATGACCTGAACAACCGCAATGGCCTGATCACCGCTAAAGGTCCGCTGACCCTCAACGGCCTGCGCAACCTGAACAACCAGAGCGGCGAAATTTCCAGTAGCCAGAGCTTCACGCTCAGCGGCCAGACACTCGATAACAGCGGCGGCAAGCTGATCAGCAGCCAGAGCCTGAGCCTCGACGGCGATAGCTTGGTCAACCAGAGCGGCTTGATCTCTGGATGGCAAGACTTGCAGGTCAATGGCAGCAGCCTGGACAACCGCAACAACGGCACGCTCTCCAGCCGCAACGGGGACGTCGGCGTCACCCTCAGCGCAGCGCTGCTCAACGGCGCTGCCGGTGCGCTGGTCAGCCAGAAAAAACTCACGGTCAGCGCCGCCAGCCTGGATAACCGGGGCGGGATTCTTTCCAGCGGTGCCGACCAGACCCTGACCGTCACGGGCGGTTTGCTGAACAACGCCCAAGGCGGCCTGATCGACAGCGGCGCAACCCTGGTCATGAACGCCATGACGCTGGGCAACGCCAACGGCACCCTCAATGCACAGAACGCTCTGAGCTTCACCGGCACCAGCCTGGACAACAGCGGTGGCAACCTGATCGGCAACGCCGCTGTCACCCTGGACCTGCTCGGCGCCCTGACCAACACCAACGGCAAGCTCGCCAGCGTCGGCCCCCTGCGGGTCGAGCGCGCCACGCAAATCAACAACCAGGGCGGCCAGATCGCCAGCCAAGGCCTGTTGACCTTGCTCACCGGTGGCCTGGACAACCGCAATCGCGGCACCGTCGCGGCTAATGATCAATTGATCCTCAACACGACCGGCACGGTACAGAACGACGCCGACGGTCTGATCTACAGCCAGAACAGCGGCGTGCAGATCGACGCGGCCAGCCTCGGCAACGGTAAGGGTGTCGTGCAAAGCCAGGGCGCGCTGACGCTCACCGTGACCGGCGACATCGACAACCAGAGCGGCCGCCTCCAAGCCAAGGCCGGTGACGTGGCGGTCGTCGGGCGCAACCTGGACAACCGCGGCGGCGTGCTCGCCAGCCTGCAAGGCCTGCTCACCACCCAACTGAGCGGCGTGCTGAAAAACGGCTACGACCTGAACAACAACCGCCAGGGCGGCATCACCCAGGCCCAGCGCCTGAACCTGATCGCCCTCGGCGGCCTCGACAACTACGGCGGGCGCATCTCCGCGCAAACCGGCGACGCCACCGTCACCACCCGCAACTTCGACAACCGCAACGGCGGCCTCTACGCCAAAGGCAAGGTCAACGTCACCGGCAACGATTTCGATAACAGCGGCGACAACGACGGCCAGATCGCCGGCAGCCAGATCGACCTGAACCTCACCGGCGCGCTGAACAACCGCCTGGGCATCATCGAGAGCGACAGCACCCTGGCAATCAAAGCGGCGAGCCTCGATAACCAGACCGGGCAGTTGCGGGCATTGGGCGGGAGCGGTACGACCAACTTCCAGATTGGTGGGCTGTTCGATAACCGTAACGGCACGCTGGAAACCGCCAACAACGGCCTGATCCTCAACGCCGCCAACTTCCAGAACCTGGGCGGCAGCTTGTTGCATGTTGGCAGCGGCGACTTTGACATCTCCACCGCCAACCTCACCAACGCCGGCGGCAGCCTCGTCACCCGCGGCGGCTTGACGCTGACCGCAGACAGCTGGACCAACAGCAGCGTGATCCAGGCCGGGCGACTGACCGTCAATGTGAACAACCTGACGCAGACCGGGACGGGGCAGTTGCTGGCTTCTACCCGTTTGGTGGGGAGTGGGGGAAATTGGAGCAATGATGGGCTGATTGCCAGTGATGGTTCGATCAACCTTACCTTGGGGGGGAGCTATGTTGGCAACGGGCGGATGTCGAGTCTCGGTGGGATTGACCTGACCGCGGCCCAACTGAGTCTGGGCGCGGCCTCCAGCATCGCCGGTGGTGGTGACTCGACAGTGACCATCGGCGGACAACTGAGCAACGCCGGGCGTCTCACCTCCAGTGCCAACCTGACCGTCCAGGCCGGAAACCTCATCAACGCCGGGACCCTGGGTTCGGCCCGCAACCTCGTGTTGAAAACCCCTTCGCTGCTTAATGACCGTGGGTTGGTATTCAGCGGTGCGGATATGACGCTGGGGGTGAGTAACTTCACCAACCAGAGCGGTGATCTTTACGGGTTGGGGAATGTGTTGATAGGGGGTTATGGCGCCGCCGCGCGAGCCGCCAGCGTAAACAACGTCTCCGGTTCGATGGAGAGCGGCGGCACATTCACGATCAACGCCGATGGGTTCCAGAACCGTACCGAGGGTGCGGTGGCGTCTGGTGGGCGCAAGCTGATTTCGGGGTTTATCGCCAATATATGTAATGACTGCAAAGGGGACTACTACACCTTCACACTGGCGGCCCGTGAGGTCTTCGAAAGTGTTGACAACGACACCAGTGCCTCGTCATTGCTGACGGCCGGCAAGGATTTCGTGTTCCAAGGCAGCAGCTTTCTCAACAGTAAAAGTACGGTGAGCGCCGGCGGCAATATCAACATCGTGGCCGACAACGTGCAGAACATCGGTGCGCAGAACGGAACCATCGAGCGCACCCGCATGTATCAAGTCGCAGGTATGAGCGACGGCGGTACTGGACGGTTTTTCGCCAACGTCCTGACTCCTTACAACCAGCGCAATAACCCTGATTTCCCGTATGTCTATTACCTTGATCTGGACGGGAATATTCACAAGGCCATCCCCAAATCGACTCGCTACAGGGAAGGGGGGCGAGACGGTGAATCGTTTTCCGTGGTGAGTCTTACAGATGCCGATACAGGGGGCACGGTCAAAACACGTGGAGACTACAACCTCGTACTGCCCGGGCTGGCCTACGGTTTCGAGAACACCACGCAATCCCAGTACGATCCGAACAACCTGCTTCAGATGCCAAACCTGGATCAGTACAACCTTCTAAGTGACATCGAAATCGCCAAAGACAGTTCCGGCACCGCCAGTACAGTCGGCAGCCGTAACGCCGTCATCCAGGCCGGCGGTAACGTCTCGATCACCGCCACCAAAGACCTGCAGAACAGTGTCATCCATGAGGACTACACCGCCAGCGGCGGTACCAACAAAGTCGCGAATACCCAGGCAAGCGGAACCGGCACCACCATCGTCAGGATCAACAATCAGCTGCCACCTGATCGCGCCCAGCAGCAGGTGAACCCACTGAGCCTTCCTGGCTTCGCCTTGCCAACCGGTCAAAACGGTCTGTTCCGCCTGAGCGGCCAAGGTGGTTCGGCTCAACAGGCCACTCAGGCCAACTCCGGCTCGCCAAACTGGAGCATGGGCAGCGCCTCGATCAGCACCAGCCAGCGCCAACAAGACCTGCCGGATACTCAAGCCCGTGCTGTCCAGGTAGGTGCGATCGCGGCGGTGGGTGCCAGTGATCGGCAACTGTCCCTGATCGCTCGTCAAGCCAACGACAGCGACGTGAGCGCCAGTACGCTCAACGTCAGTGCGCCTGCACAAGACAGCCACTCGCTGCCGATGCCAAGTCGCAACAGCAGCAGCGCCGGGACTCAAGTGGCCGCGGTGAATGTCACAGGCACCAACCTGCTCCCAACGACCCAGGTCGTCCCCCAGGTGGGCAATGTGGTTGATACGCCAGCCGCCAGCCAGACGGTCGCGCGCGTTCAAGGTATACCAGAGACCTCCTTCAAGCCTAACCCGCAAAAGTACCTGATCGAGACCAACCCCGTACTCACCGACCTCAAGTCGTTCATGAGCTCGGACTACCTGCTGCAAAACCTCGGCTACGACCCGGACCAAAGCGCCAAACGCCTGGGCGACGGCCTCTACGAACAGCGCTTGATCCAACAAGCGGTGGTCGCCCGCACCGGCCAGCGCTTCATCGACGGCCAAACCAGCGACGAAGGCCTGTTCAAGTACCTGATGAACAACGCCATCGCCAGCAAGCAGGAGCTTGGTTTGTCGGTAGGCGTGACGTTGACTTCGGAGCAAGTCGCGGCGCTGACCCACGACATCGTCTGGCTTGAAGAGCACGAAGTGAATGGCGAAAAAGTCCTGGTGCCGGTGCTGTACCTGGCGCAGACCGAGGGCCGCCTCGGGCCTACCGGTGCGCTGATTGCCGGTAATGACGTGACGCTGATCGCCGGCCAAAACCTCGACAACGTCGGCACCCTGCGCGCATCCAACAATCTTTCGGCGACCGCAGGCAACGACCTGGTCAACAGTGGCTTGATCGAGGCCGGTAATCGCCTGGACGTGTTGGCGGTCAACAACATCGCCAACCAGGCCGGTGGGATCCTCGCCGGGCGTGACGTCAGCATCAAGGCGGTGATGGGGGACGTCGTCAACGAGCGTACCGTTACCACCGCAAACGACAGTCGGCGACAGGACTTCATGGACAGCGCCGCCCGTATCGAGGCTGCCAATGACCTGGACATGGGCGCCGGACGCGATTTCAAGAGCGTCGGCAGCGTCATGGTCAGTGGTCGTGACACCACGATCGATGCCGGTCGGGACGCGATCATTGCCTCAGCCCAACAGGAAAGTGCCAGCAACAATGGCGTTCGCAAAAGCGCGGTGACGCAATTCGGCTCCAGCGCGCAAGCAGGTCGCGACCTGACCGTGAACGCCGGCCGGGATTTCGCTGCCATCGCCAGCCAACTCGGGGCCGAGCGCAACGTCGCATTGACCGCCGGGGAGAATATGACCATCTCCTCCGCAACTGACGAAACCCACTCTTATTCCAAAACGAAAAAAGTCACCACCCAGGAAGATCACGTCAAACAGATTGGCAGCGCCATCAGCGCTGGCGGTGACGTGACGATGGGGGCCGGAAAAGACATGGCCATCATCTCCAGCCGCATCAGTGCCGGGGATGAAGCTTACCTGGTGGCGGGCGAAAACCTCGACGTCTTGGCAGCGCAGGACAGTGACTACTCGCTGTACGACAAAAAGAAAAAGGGCAGTTGGGGGAAAAAGCAGACCAAGCATGACGAGGTGACCAAGGTCACGAACGTGGGGAGTGAAATCACCACCGGAGGCGATCTGACGTTGGTCAGTGGGGATGACCAGCGGTATCAAGCTGCCAAATTGAACAGTGGGGGTGACCTGACTGTGCAGAGTGGAGGGGCGATTACTTTTGAGGGCGTGAAGGATCTGAGTCAGGAGACTCATACAAAGAGCAAGTCCAGCATGGCCTGGAACTCGATGAAGGGCAAAGGCCATACGGACGAGACCTTGATCCAGAGCCAACTTGTAGCACAGGGAGACTTGGTCATCAAAGCGGTCGATGGCTTGAACATCGATATCAAGAATATCAACCAGAACACGGTCAGTCAGACCATTGATGCGATGGTTAAAGCTGACCCTCAGTTGGCTTGGCTCAAGGAGGCCGAACAGCGTGGCGATGTTGACTGGCGGTTGGTGAAAGAAACTCACGAGTCGTTCAAGTACAGCAGCTCCAGCCTTGGGCAGGGGGCGATGTTGGCGATCATTATTATTGTCACCGTCCTGACAGCCGGAGCTGCGAGTGCGGCAGTGGGGTCGGCAGCTGGCGCAACGGCCGGTTCAGGTACGGCGATGGCGGCTGCGGGTAGCTCCGCAATGGTATCGGCGGGTACGGCGGTGGGGACCGCAGCGGCAGGGACCGGTAACCTTATTGCCTCTGCGGCGCTGACATCGGTGGCTAGTACTGCAGCGGTCAGCACAATTAATAACAAAGGTAATATGGGAGCTGTCTTCAAAGACGTTTTCTCATCCGAAAACCTGAAGGGCTATGTGCTGGCAGGGGCGTCAGCGGGCATCGCTTCGCAGTTCGGGTTTAGTCCTACAGATCTGAAGTTTGATATCCCCAGCGCACAAAGCGTGGCTATAAAAGTGGCCGCTGACGCCGCCGCCAAGACAGTGATCACTGGCGGGAGCCTGAAAGACAACCTGGTTACGTCTGCATTGGGTTCGGCGATTAGCATTGGTGGGGCGGTTTCCGCTAATAAAATTGGTGATATCACCGTCTTCGACAATGGCAAGCTTTCCAAAGTAGTGATGCATGCCGCGTTGGGTGGATTGATGGCGGAAGCTATGGGAGGGGACTTCCGTACAGGCGCTATTGCTGCTGGCGCGAACGAGGCATTGGTAGATGCCCTTGCCGACAAGTTGCTACCGGTCGGAGTAGATCGAAACAGCCCGGAATACCAACAAGGCGTGAGCAAGTTGTTGGGTGCTTCTCAGCTGATAGGTGTGTTGACAGCGGCATTTACGGGCGGGGACGCATCCGCCGCCGCTGCGGTAACGGCAAACGCAACTCAGTACAATAACCTCAATCATCAGTCAGCAGAACGTCTGCTTAAAGAACTTCAGGGGTGTCGGGCGACTGAGGGATGCAGCGCACAGAACATCCGCGAGATCGTCGGAAAGTACGAAGAACTATCTGCCCAGCGTTCCATGGCCATCAACGCTTGTGAAAGCAGAGCGTGTGTAGAGGCGATCCAGCAAAGCGCGGTTTCTTTGGACGCTCCTGTCGCCAAGGACTTGATGGACTTCCTGCGGCGTAATGTTTCTTATGACATGGCCGGGCTTCTCACGGGAAATCCAGGGGCGGTTGCCGTTCCGTCACAGGGAGTAGATGGTTGGGGAGCGCTGTTTACCTCAGATAAGCAAATGGCGTTCGCGAAGAGCCTCAAGGAAGGTTGGCTGACGCCGGATGAATGGGCAGGGGTCGATCAATGGGTCAAGGAGACCAGTTGGCTTGATCAACAGGCTGGACGGCAGTTATCGCTGTTTGAGCGGGCTGGGTTGTTGACTGAGCTGAAGACTACCTTGAGTATGGAGATTCTGGGTAAAAGTCCTGTGGTTGTCGGTGTTAATGTTCCGAAAGGGGGAGCGACGGAACAAGCGACTCCGCCAAGCTCAAAGCCTGAGTCCCCCGCGTCGCAAGCAGATGGCGATTTTGGCTACTTAAACCAGCCAGTGAATAAAACAGCCGCCTTTTTTGATGCTTACGCTTCAGCCAAAGGGTTTATTAATAATGGTAGGATCAGTGCTGCGGATTTGGAGAAGCTGGTGCCGCCTGGTACGCAAAATAGTTTCAAGCCCTCAGGTACAATTGCCGATGGGAGCAAGTTTCAATACATATGGAATGGTCAAAAAGTCGAGATAAAATGGCATGCGCCTGATGCGAACGCTGCTGCTAAGTTTCCTGGTTCAAACGCTGGCTCCGGATGGACTGCACAAATAAAAATTGGGAACAAGCTGCTTGGTCAAGACGGCTTGTTGTACAGGCAGCCTTCCAATGCAACGCATATACCGGTGGATTTTTAAATATGAAGAGTTTTGAATACTATACTAGTCTGCCAGACTCAATGACTAACAAAGAGCTCGAAGTTGAATTTACAGAGTTGTTGGATGGTTTCGAGTTGCAAGCTGTCAAAAGGGGAGATTTTATAAAGTCGATTTTAGAATTAAGTGATAGACAGTGGCATACTTATAATGTTTTGGATGGTGGTATAAGAGAACGGATCGAATATTGCTTGATTTCCGTATGGGATGGGTATGATCAAGCGTTGGTTGAAGATATCATTGGTATTATGGTGAGATTAGGGCTCGAGAAAATAAGGGGGTTTCTATGCTCCTGCTCATTAATGGATGTGTCGCCGGAAGTTTTTAATGAGATTTCACTTGCGCTTTCTGAGGTAGGTGACTCAGTTAAGGATCCGTACAGAGGTATGCGTTAGAAGGGAAAAAGGGGACAGATCTATTTTCCGAAAATGGACGGCGGTATGAGGCGTCTGTACGCCAAATTATTTTTAGCAAACAGGGGACAGATTTATTTTTCAATCCTCTGCCACGCTGAAAGCTTCCAAGGATACAGGAAGCGAATCTGCCAAGAATGCGGCGAAAACAGAAAAAGGGGACAGATTTATTTTTCATTCCTCTGCTACGCTGAAAGCTTCCAAGGATACAGGAAGCGAATATGCCAAGAATGGGACGTATTGTTTTACCAAATTATCCGCATCACGTGGTACAGCGCGGCCATAACCGGCAGGTAGTGTTTGCGGCGGCGGAGGATTATCAGCGCTATCTATCTGATCTGCGTGAGCTGAAGGATGCGTTCGGAGTAAAGGTCTACGCCTATTGCCTGATGACGAATCATGTCCATTTGTTGCTAGCTCCAGGGGAGTCGACCGTTGGGCTGGGGCAGTTAATGAAGGCACTGGCTGCCCGTGCGACGCGCTATCGAAATCGATTGGAAGGGCGTTCAGGCACCCTGTGGGAAAGCCGTTACAAATCCAGCGTGGTCCAGTCGGATTCATATTTGCTCGCTTGTAGTCGTTACATTGAGTTGAATCCTGTACGTGCTCGTATGGTCGCTGATGTCGCAGACTATGTATGGTCGAGCTATCGAAGCCGGGTAAGTGATGGGCCTGGTAGGTGCTGGTTAGATTCTGATCCCTGCTTCTTGGCTTTGGGTGATACCCCGCTGGAGCGGCAGCTTCGGTATGGGGAGTTTGTGCGCCAAGCCATTCCGTCTGATCAGCTTCGATTGATCCGCGATGCCTTGCAGCGAGGCCAACTGACGGGAACAAGCCGTTTCGTAGATGAGGTGGAGCGAATTGTTGGTGTGAGGGTAGAGCAGCGAGGGCAGGGGCGGCCGAGGGCTGAGTTGGGAAAATAAATCTGTCCCCTTTGTGGAGTTACCAAAAATGTGGGAGTCGCTACTCGAAAAGAACTCGAGCAACGCCCGGGTTTATACACAGGATGAATTTTTTAAGGAGTTCAAGCAATGACCGTAAGTCAATCGGTACTTGATGATCTTTGGCGGGGGGAGAAAAGTATTTGCTTTTTTGTGCATGCTGGAAAGTGTTATTGGGTTGTAGATGAGAAGTATAATTTTTCTCTTGATGCAGAGAAAGACTATCGCGCCTACCTTGATAGTGGCGAAATAACCCAGGAGCAATATGAGCAGTCTTGCAAAAGTTTCAGAGGTGGCATTCTGAAAATGACGGCGGAAAATTTTCCGCAGTATTTGGGTGATTCAAGTGGAAAAATTTTGTCTCCAAGTGATTTAAATGATTTTATAGGTGCGGATTTCGAGGTTTTTGAAAAAGTTGAGTATTATTTTTTAACCGGTGAAGGTTTGACCCAGGATCTGTTTAAACGCGCCAACATGATTCACTCTAGGTTTCCTAGGTTTTACATAAATTTTGACAGAAAAATTTTTATGCATATGGATGACGCGCGTGTTCATGAAGGTCTAGCTTATCCAGACTGGATTGCTGAATGTTTTGATTTTAGCTTTTTGATTCCTGCTAGCGAGCGGTATTGGGTGGTGGCGGGAAATGACTATTGGAAGCTTCGGTTTGTATGAGTGATAAATAAAAGATGAAAGATTTATTTTTCATTCCTCTGTTACGCTGAGAGCTTGCAAGGAGCCAATATTCCCGGAAATGAAAAGGGGACGAAATAAAAAGAATAAAAAGGGGACAGATTTATTTTCCGAAAAGGGGACCGGTATTAGGCGTTTGTACACCAAACTATCCTGATTGATCCGCGATGCGTTGCAGCGAGGTCAATTGACGGGTACAAGCCGTTTCGTAGACGAGGTCGGGCGGATTGTGGGTGCGCGCGTAGAGCGGCGAAGACAGGGGCGGCCGAGGACTGAGTCGGGAAAATAAATCTGTCCCCTTTTTCTTAGGCCTGGTGAGGTGGTGCCACGTTGCGAGAATTGCACAAATATTTTTGGAGCTGAATAAGTGGAAATGGATGATGAATTTTTAGAGGTTAATGATTTGGATTGGTTTGCAGTTTTCAATGATGGGTTGCTTGCGCATTTTGCAACTGGAGGGCGAGGTGTTGTTCCTGAGGTGATCAGGGAGTCGATTTCTGATTATGAAATGGCCTATGAGTTTTTTTGTTCGTTGAGTGATGGTTTTGAGTGCGAAGTAGTTGAGGAAAATATTCCAGATTTTAATATCAAGGTTCAGCGCGATCGATACTTGAAGTCGTTTGCTGCGATGGCTAGGAAAGGATTGTTTAGTTATGATGTTTGTGATGCTGGTTACAAATTAATAGCAAGGCCTAAAGGTGGAATGAAGGACTCTAAATTGCCGCTGAATATTAAAGGGGTTTTATACAAAATTCCGGTTGGGTCTTTCGATAATATAAAAATTATCAAGGTTTGCTAGAGTAGATCTATTACTCTACGGGGATTCCTCAGCGGAGAAAAAGGGGTCGGATTCTGAGGGATCCCCGAATTTTCTTACACAAAATCAAGAAGTTGGAATATTGAAGAGACCTGCATGAATCGGCAGCTTGTGTTGCACCACACAAAACAAGATCCCGACCCATGCAGGCCATCCGATTCTTACACAGCGCGCTCGCCCAAGCACTTCCCGATGTTCATTCTCATCGTCTGAAAACGTTGATGTGTTGTGTCAGCGCTTTACTCCGAGGACGTCGGCTCACTCTGACGGGGCTTGGTCGATTCTTGCCGAGCAAAGCCTATCCCAAACACACCATCAAGCGAGTGGATCGGTTGCTGGGTAATCGGCATCTGCAAACCGAGCGCCCGTTGTTCTACTGGGTCATGCTGAGAGCATTGCTGAGCTCGCTGAAACATCCGTTGATCCTGGTTGACTGGTCACCTATTGATGCGGCTGGAGAGTTCTTTTTGTTGCGCGCTGCCATCCCTTTGGCAGGACGTTCGTTCCCGATCTACGAGAGTGTTCACGAACGCGAGGGTTGTCCGAAATATCAAAAACGACTGCTACAAACGCTGGCCGAAATACTCCCCAAAGACTGCGTTCCGATCCTTGTGGCTGATGCAGGTTTTCGCCGGCCATGGATCAAAGCCGTCGAAGCGCAAGGCTGATATTACGTGGGACGTGTACGTAATCGGGATCTCTACCGAAACGACGCAGACACTTGGCTACCCGTTAAAAGCCTCTACGCTTTGGCATCGTCCTCACCGAAGTCACTGGGACGGATCGAGATGACCCAGAGCGCTCCGCACATCATTGATCTGTATTGCGTTAAGCATTCGGCAAAGGGTCGCAAACACCAGCGTGTCACCGGCTCAATTGCCAAAAACAAACTCAGTAGGCAATCGGCCAATCGTGAACGAGAGCCCTGGTTGTTGGCCAGCAACCTGCCGGAAGATCAATGGAACCCATCGAAAATCGTGGCCATTTATAAACAGCGCATGCAGATAGAAGAAGGCTTCAGGGATGTAAAAAGTGAGTATTTTGGGGTAGGCATCACTCGCCATCGGAGTCGCTGCCCACGCCGAATCGAAGTGCTTTTGCTGATCTCGGCTCTGGCTAATTACATCATTTGTTTAACGGGGTTGCAGGCCCGCGAGGCGGGTCATGAGCGCCGATTTCAAAGCAACAGCCTTAAACGCCGACGAGTGCTATCGCTTTGGCGGCTGGGCTTGGAATACTGGCGCAGCGGACGCGGCTCAAATTCTCGAAGCACCTTGGAGAGGCTTGAGCACGCGCTGCGCGCAGAGGTACATCAAGAGGCGCAGGCACTGGAGTAGATTTGTGGGGATCCCTCAGAATCTGTCCCTTTTTTGATTGAGGTCCAGCGATGACAATCACTATGTTCATGGAAATTGAGGCGGGTGCCACGCTGGAAGTTATTCGGCATGTTGTGCAGAAGATTGCCAATACTGTAACAGTGGAGAAAAACTCGTTAGAAGGCCATTTTTCTGATTCGAACTGCTTCTTTTATTTTGAATTGGTCGAACCGCCCAGTGTTGTGTCAGCTGAGGGGTGGGGCGTGGATTGGCTTGTTGGTGTCATGGGGGCATTTCATTGCCCCCTGCATAAACTGGAGCAGAGTTGGCGCGAGATCAGGGCATGTGATGGAGGAATTATCGTTAAAGTCCTCGGTGCGCTTCGTTCTTTCCTTTCAGTACGATAGCGTCTATGCGTTCAATGAAGGGGAGGGTGTGGTGTATAAAAAAAGTATGGTTGTTTGATGGGTGTGGCTTCAAGTGTGTTTGAGGTTGGATCAGGTGAAGGTAGTAGCATTGCGCAGCCTTGAAGCACTTCTCACAGTTGGAAGTACAAGCTGATCCCGATCAACCCCACGTTCACCCTAGAAAGGTAAGGTTTACTTGGCGGAGTTTCAGTTTGTGGGGCAGGGCTGCGAATTGCATGTCTATGACACCACACAACCTCAGCAACGCACTCCTATCGCGAAAGTTCCTAGCCTCTAATTCAGTTGGCACATGCAAAACGGGCGACCACAGGTCGCCCATTTTTTCATTACCTCGCCGCTTGATCGCGCAACCGTCGCCCAATCACATCCATTACATCACACCCATCGCGCAACGATACTGTCAGCAGTTTGCAGAAGTCGGAAAGCACGATGGTGTCGGAGCTGATATCCGAACGAAACGCGATGTTCTCCAACACCTGAGTCACGGTCCGAATACGGTAGTCGGCGGTTTCGAAAAGTACGTCGAGTGGAGCTTCGGTGTCGATGAGCAGGGTGGCGGGGACGCAGTCGATGCCAGTGATGGGCATGTATCGATTCATTTTGAAGATCTCTGTTTGATTGGCTGAAAGCCATCACTCAGTCGTCGCCAAACAATTGGGTGGTGGCTGTGCGCAGGTTGGCGAACCGGTTACAGAGAAAACCGGCAGATCCGAAGATCTCCCGCGCACAGCCGCCGTGGAATATAGCGGCTTTGCGGGTGCGTCGGTACCTGCAATGAGCTGGTAGCTTTCGCATTCTCTGTAGTCGGGTCGCCAAACCCGAATCGCCTTTTGGGGCGATGGGGGACTATAGGCCGACCCATCCCGAGCCACAAGACGCCACTTTCCGAGCTTTGTGTAAGACCTTTGGCCCTGCATCAGTCGGCTTTTGGGGCTGCCGCGGGTCAGGCAAAGCAAGCGACTGCTACGCAGTCGAGCGGGAGCAAGCTCCCTCGCCACGGAGCGATGTCGGCCTAAGGATTGGTTTTTAGCCGTATGAGCAGCCATGTGGCTTGGCGTCTTCATACTTCATCACGGTAGCGGAGCAAGTTCCCGTTTCCTTCACTACGACCTGCTGTAATTCTGTCCGTCTGTTTCGCAGGAGGTTTCCACGTCTGTGCAGGTTCTTTCGTACTTTTTTTCGGGATGCGTCTGATTTCAGAAGAACGGTTTTGGCAGTAGTCTTCGGTGAAGAGGCGCCATGCGTCGAACCATTGGCTTGATCAAAGCGATGATTGGCATGGTCGTGTACATCGAGCTGCGGGGCGATGTAATCCTCATCATCTCCTTCCGAAAAGCCATAAGCAGGAGGCCATACGGTATGTCGAAAACATCGAAAACTGACTGGGAGCGCCTGGCCAAGTTGAATGACCCGAACATCGATACCAGCGATATTCCTGAGCTGGGTGAGGACTTCTTCCGCCGCGCGGAGCTGCGTGTTCCAACAAAACAAGCGGTGACCATTCGCCTCGACTCCGATGTGCTGGAGTGGTTCAAGGGGCAGGGCGCTGGTTACCAGACGCGCATCAATCAACTTCTGCGTCAGTACATGCAAGCGCAGCAAAACCACCGGCAATAAAGGATCCAGCAATGAAACGGGCGAATCAGGTCGTCCGTTTTCATTATTGTTCTTCCTGCGGCCGCAATCGTTTCCAATCACATTCAAGTGGTGGTGTTGATTCAGGCATCGCGGGCGCCTGCTACGCAGTCGAGCGGGAGCGAGCTCCCTCGCCACAGGGGTCGCGCTCGACTTGTGCGGGTTGGCGCATCAGTCGTGGCAGCAGCTGTGTGGCTTGGCCTCGTCGTACTTATCGTGATGCCGTACCCAGTCCATGATTTCGTCCTCATTACGACCCTTCGGCGTGAGGTCGAGGTAGTGGTAGGTCCCGACCAGCATGTCCAAACCTCGGGCATAGGTGGAGTAGGTGTGAAAGATCTCGCCGGCTTGGTTGCGATAGAAGACGCTCAGGCCTGGGAGTTCGCCTTCGGCGGTGTCGGTTTTTTCGTAGTTGTAGGTGGCCGTTCCGGCAGCGGTGTCTTCGGCTTTGAAACTGACGCCGAAGTCGTCGTTGAAGTCGCAACCGTTTGAGGAGACCCAGTCGAAGGCCCAGCCCATGCGCCGCTTGAACGGCTGGAATTCGGCAAAGGATGCGCGGGAGACGGCGACCACCGCCACGTCGTGATGGGCGAGGTGTTGGTTGGCGCCGTCGATGTGGTCGGACAGGAAGGAGCAGCCGTGGCAACCTTCTTTCCAGCCGGGGCCGAACATGAAGTGGTAGACGACCAGTTGGCTACGGCCGTCGAACAGGTCGGCCAGGCTGAGTTCGCCGTGGGGGCCCTGGAAGCGATAGGGTTTGTCGATCTTGACCCAGGGCAGGGCGCGTCGTTCGGCGCTGAGTCTGTCCCGTTCGCGGGTGAAGGCTTTTTCGTGGGCCAGGTGTTCGCGGCGCGCAGCGAGCCATTCTTCCCGCGAGACGACCGGATGATTCTCGACGTTCATGATGATTTCTCCTGTAGGCAGGGTCGTTCAGCAAGTGCTTGTGTCAGTGGTCGTTTGGCCGTGTGTGAATTCGACAGACCGTTGGTCGGCAGATGAAATGGCCCGTCGGGAAGCCCGGCTGAACGGCGGCGCAGCGTCTCGGTCACACCCTTAGTGTCTTGTATTTGCGAAACAGGACGCTGGGAAGGCATCTCACTCTTTGGAGGATGGACCAGGATGACGACTTATAACTGGGACTTGATCGAACGGCTGCTGCACGAAGTGCAGAACGGCGCCGGCCACAGCTTTACCCCTCGGCCTTATGCGGAGCAGCACGCGGCGGCCAAGGCGGCGCAGGGCGAGGAGATCGAGAATCTCGATCATCTGAAAGCGGTTGCCGGGGAGTATGAAAAGCTGCTGCTGGAGCGTGGCTTCATTGAACCTCGGCCGGAGGAAGAAGGCGGTAATGGCGAAAACTTCGTGCTCACGCCCCGCGGTTCGCGCTTGCTGAGCCTGATCGACAGCAGCATTCCGGGCAATGATCACCCACGCCAGGTGCTGGATGAGCAGGACGATGCGCTGGATGAGTTCACGTTCGATGACTTGGCTTCGAAGGCGCAGATTGCCTGATGGGTGTGCGCCTTGTTTGTGGGAGCGGACTTGCCCGCGAATGCGCCGTGTCAGCCAACATGATCGTTAGCTGGTAGATCGCATTCGCGGGCAAGCCCGTTTCCCACATTGGATTTTTTGTGGTTTCAAGAGCGTGCCGATTTCAGGCATTTCAAGTCGCTGAAGTCCTTCTTTACCCCGTCGATTTTCTTCAGCAAACGCTCGCGCTGGGGCGGGGTGCTTTCGGCCAGCAGGTCGATCAGCAGGCTGCGGGCCTGGGCTTCGGTCTTGCTGAAGGCTTCGCGATAGGCCGGTGTCCAGAGGCTTTCGCGGTTGACCAGCAGTTGCTCGATGCGCTGCGGGAAATCGGGGCTGTGGCGTTGGGCCACGGCTTGGCTGAACTGGTTCTGCCAGTGGGCGCGGTTGGCGATCCATTGTTGGTTCTGGTCGCCGAGGGCAGTGGACCATGCCATCACACGTTGACGCTGAGCCTCGTTGATTGGGCCGAGCCAGTCGTTCAGGCGTTTCTCCATGCGTTTGCTGCGCGCCTGGATTTGCTCCTGCAATGACGGCTTGAGGTATTCCTCCTGGCGCTTGCGCTGGTCCTTGACGAAGGCGGCGTCCATGTCCGCCACTTGTTCGTCGCTAAGCCCCTGGAGCAACTGGATGGCCGACGGGGTGATTTCCCGGGCGGTTTCGGCGATGGCGGCCTTGGCTTCCTGAGTGCGCTGTTGCAGGGCGGCATCGGTCACCTGGTTGGTTTGCACCATGGTCTTGAGGCGGTCCAGCCAGTCGAGGTAGCCCGGTAGCTGCGTGGTGCAGTGCCAGCTCAGGTGTTGCTTGAGGCGTTCGTTGAACCAGTCTTTTTGCTCGCCGTTGATTTCCAGGTAGTCATTGAGGGTCCACGGGATGATCAGGTCGAGGTTGCGGTAGGCCAGGCCTACCCGGCTGCAGGCGGTGAGCATCAATAGCACGGCGATGAACAGGGCGGTGCGTGTTAACCAGCGCGACATGAGCGAGTCCTTGCGAGGGCGTAGGTGCTTTGTTGGAGCATTGCAGACGCGCGGCAGTTCAGCCGATTAAAAGCGTAACGCCTAGGCTGTGTACGAAATAGTTTGAAACGCAGGTTAGGCAAGGCAAAAACCGGCTTGGAACGACCGGGGTCGCGCTCGACTTGACTGGTTGTCAATGAGCATTCCGAGCCGGTTTTTAACGCCGCATAACCAAGTTTCAAGATATTTCGTACATAGCCTAGTAAAAAGGGTGGGCCATCTTGAGGGTCAGCAGGCTGTCGCACTGGCTGTTGTGCCCGGAATAGGCCGAGCAGCTGCTGCCGCTGAGGCTCGAGTCGCTGTAGATCAGGTCCAGGTCGAGCCCTTTCCAGGGGCGGGAAATTTTCAGCGACCAGTCACTGAAACTGCTGACATAACCGTTGTCCACCGACACGGGCGTGTTGAGCTGGTGGGTGGTGTACTTGGCGCTGATGCCGATGCCGAAGGGCACGTTGCCGCCAAGGTCGGCAAATAGCGTGCTGTTCAGCTTATCCGGATCGTTGCTCAAGGCGGCACCGAAGCGGCTGCCGAGTACGGTCAGGCCGCCGAAGAATTCCTGGCTGTCGAGGGTATCGGCGGTGGGATAGCTGTAATGGATCAGGCCGACTTCATAGCCCAGCGTCTGGTCGAAGGGGTGTTTAAAGCCCATGTAGGAATCGACTTCAAGGTCCGACGTCAGACCGGCGCTCGGGGACCATTGGCCGGCGTACCAGCCGCTGTCGTGGCTCAGGTCCAGGCCGCCATGGAACGAGCCGGTGCTCGATTGGGTCACCAGGCCCTGGGCCATGCTGCGGGTCGGCGTGGTGCCAAGCTTGAGGTCGAAGTCGCCAAGCTCGCGCTGGAAGACCTGCCCATAGGCCAGGGAACATGTCATCAGGCTGGTCGTCAGCACAGCAACAGGAAAGCGCATGCTTCACTCCGGAATTAGCGAGGAGCAGGAACGGAAACTAAGCTGAAACGCTTGAGCTAGAGAGGTGCAAGGATACCGGCGAATACTCGGCAGCGATGGCCGTTCGTCGATTCGTTGGAAATGCAGGAGGCAGGGAAGGGATTTTCCAGTCCAAGCGCTTCGAAGCTCAAAGCGCTTTGGGACAAGGTGAGGCGCAGGTTACTTCTTGCCCAGGCTGATCTGCTTGGACGGGCCGAACGTCTGGCCGCTGACACCTTTGGCAATTTGCTGGATCTCGCCGCCGGACTTGAGGAACGCCGCGATCTGGTCGTTGATCGACTCGCTGGTTTCAACGGCTGGAGCTGGCTTTGCTTTGCTGTTGGATGCTTTTACGCGCATGACGGCCATTAACCTATAGATCATTAATTGGGCCAGGCATCGTACAGGAAATACTTGACAATAGCTTGGGAAATATCCCCCGCGAGGCGTATTGCCCAAGCGCAAATGACACCCGGATAATCCAGCCATTGTTGCCCTAACCCTCTGTTTTAAATAACAACGGTGCGAAAAATATAACGCCGCCGGCGGGCGTTTGGCTCCGTCGCTGGCCTGACGAATGGCCGCCGTTTGCGCGAAAGGCCAGGAAAATCAACGGTTGCGCGGGCCTTCCCGGCAAAGCGTGTGACGGCCACGAATCGCGCCGCAAAACCGGGTAGAATGCCGCCCACGCAATGAGGGTATTGGAAATGGCTTTAATCGGGCGCTACAACAGTCTGCAAGTGGTTAAACACACTAACTTCGGTTTATATCTGGACGGCGGGCCGGACGGCGAAATTCTGCTGCCCAACCGTTATATCCCCAAGGATATTCCCAGCGAAGATGAAGACTGGCTCAATGTTTTTATTTATTTGGACAGCGACGACAAACTGATCGCGACCACGGAAAAGCCCAAAGTCCAGGTCGGTGAGTTCGCCAGCCTGAAAGTGGTTGAAGTCAACAGCATTGGCGTGTTCCTCGACTGGGGCCTGCCCAAGGACTTGCTGCTGCCGTACTCCGAGGAAAAGCGCCAGTTGAGCGCTGGCGATTACTGCGTGGTGCACGTCTACCTGGACAAGCACACCCGCCGCATTACCGCCACCGCTCGCCTGGACCGTTACCTGGACAAGACACCGGCCAACTACACGCCGGGCCAGGAAGTGGATTTGCTGGTGGCCGAGGCCACCGACATGGGGTTCAAGGCGATCATCAACAACAAGCACTGGGGCTTGATCCACAAGAACGAAATCTTCAAGTTCATGCGTGCCGGCAAGCAGGAAAAAGGCTTCATCAAGGAAGTCCGTCCGGACGGCAAGATCAGCTTGAGCCTGCAGCCGGTGGGCCAGGAAGCCGCCACCAGCCTGAACGCCAAGATCCTCGCCAAGTTGCGCGAGAACAACGGCACCCTGGCGGTCAGCGACAAGAGCGATCCGGCGCTGATCAGCAGCCTGTTTGGCGTGAGCAAGGGCAACTTCAAGAAAGCCATTGGCGCGCTGTACAAGAATGGGCAGATTGTCATTCATGCTGATCGCATTGAATTGAGCTGAGCCCCCATCACGCGTGCGGTCCTGTGGCACAAAACATGTGCCTCTGGGCAGCAATCCGTATCTCCGGTGGCGAGGGAGCTTGCTCCCGCTGGGTCGCGAAGCGGCCCCTCGACCATGCCCCTCGGTGTGTCAGTTTTGATTGAGCATACGTGTTTTAGGCCTGCTTCGCAGCCCAGCGGGAGCAAGCTCCCTCATCACGAGATCTTCGCTGTATACAAAAAACTGCACCTTTAGCATGCACCCACGCCCTGTTCGTGGGCGTAGGCACTTGTCTGGACGGTTGCATTCTTCGCTGTACACCGCGTTTTGTCGCACATCTTCTCCCTATGGCACGCATTCTGCGTAGCGCTTCGTATACAAACCATGCCGGCTCCCGTGCGCAGTATGGTGAGCAGGTTGATGCGGGAGCACGGCGGTACTCAAAAGGAGCCCCGCAATGTCCAAGCAATTGCCCAACGGCTACAGCCCGCGCCTCTACAACGAGGACCTGGGCCCGCTGCCGCAGAAATGGAATTGGTACAACATCTTCGCGTTCTGGATGAGCGATGTGCACAGCGTGGGTGGCTACGTCTTTGCCGCCAGCCTGTTCGCGTTGGGCCTGGCCAGTTGGCAGGTGTTGATTGCCTTGCTGGGCGGGATTTGCATCGTGCAGTTGATCGCCAACCTGGTCGCCAGGCCGAGCCAGCAGGCGGCGGTGCCGTACCCGGTGATCTGTCGGCTGGCGTTCGGGGTCTTCGGGGCGAACATTCCGGCGGTCATCCGCGGTTTGATTGCCGTGGCCTGGTATGGCATCCAGACCTACCTGGCTTCCAGCGCGCTGATCATCGTGGTGCTGCGGTTCTTTCCTTCGATGCAAGCCTACGCCGAGCCGCAGTTTGCCGGCCTGTCCTACCTGGGCTGGTTCGGTTTCCTCGGTCTTTGGTGCGTCCAGGCGTTGGTGTTCTGGACCGGGATGGACTCGATCCGCCGGTTCATCGACTGGGCCGGGCCAGTGGTCTATGCGGTGATGTTCCTGTTGGCCGGCTGGATCGTGTGGAAGGCCGGTTGGAGCAACATCAGCTTCACGCTGGCGGAAAAGTCCTTGTCGGGCTGGCAGGCGGTCGGCCAGGTGATCGTGGCGACGGCGCTGGTGGTGTCGTACTTTTCCGGTCCGACCCTCAATTTTGGCGATTTCAGCCGTTATTGCCGGAGCATGTCTGACGTGCGCCGAGGCAATTTCTGGGGGCTGCCGGTGAATTTCCTGGCGTTCTCCCTGGTCACGGTAGTGATTGTTTCCGGGACCCTGCCCGTGTTCGGCGAAATGCTCCACGACCCGATCGCCACCGTGGCGCGCATCGACAACGACGTGGCTGTGCTGCTGGGGGCCTTTGCCTTCGTCACCGCGACCATCGGCATCAACATCGTCGCCAACTTCGTGTCTCCCGCGTTTGACTTCGCCAACGTCGCGCCGAGCAAGATCAGTTGGCGCGCGGGCGGGATGATTGCCGCCGTGGCCTCGATTTTCATCACGCCGTGGAACCTGTTCAACAACCCGGAGGTGATCCACTACACCCTGGACGTGCTGGCGGCGTTCATTGGCCCGTTGTTCGGCATTCTGCTGGCGGACTACTACCTGATCAAAAAACAGCACATCGATGTGGATGCGCTGTTCAATGACGGGCCGAGCGGGCGTTATTACTACAGCGGCGGCATTAACTGGACGGCGGTCAAGGCCATGATCGCGGCGACGCTAGTGGGGGCGGCGATTACCTTTACGCCGGTGCTGCAACCGATGGCCAACTTTGCCTGGTTCACCGGTTGCCTGCTTGGGGGCGCGCTGTACTTCGCCCTGGCGCGGCGCGAGTCGATCCTGCAGCGCGGTCCCTCGCTCAACCCGGCCGGCCAGGCTTGATCAACGCAGGATGGTGCGAGGGCAGGGGCTCGCCGCAGCCTGGCTGGCGGGCCGCAGCAACAGCCCGCCGGCCAGCACCAGGCCGCTGCCGGCGATGATCAGTGCCGGTTGCAACCCACCGCTGAAATGACTGCTCAGTGCCGCGAGCAGTGGGCCGCTGAGCTGGCCCACGGCAAAGCTGGCGGTCAGCAACCCGGCGTTGCGCTGGGTGGCGTGGGGAGCCAGTTCCCGCGAGCGCAGCATCACCAGTTGCATGCAAGCCAGGAACGGCGCGCCACACAGGAGGACCCCCAGTGCCAGCCCCAAGCCGCTGCCCAGCAGGCAGGCGA
Organism: Pseudomonas sp. Cab53; assembly: GCF_018325965.1. Lineage (NCBI taxonomy): Bacteria > Pseudomonadati > Pseudomonadota > Gammaproteobacteria > Pseudomonadales > Pseudomonadaceae > Pseudomonas > Pseudomonas sp. Cab53. Next base: position 1,625,259 of record NZ_AP021902.1, read on the forward strand.
ACACCCCGGCGGCCTGCAGCCAGAGCGTGCCGATCAACCAGCGACCGGTGGTGTTCGGGTCCGGGCGACGCAGGCTGACCAGCAGCACGCCCAGCGCGGCGGCCAGGCCAAAGCTGGGCCAGAACAGGTCAGCCTGCCATTGCCCGTGGAATTGGGCCGAGGCCATTTGCGACAAAAACGTGGCCGGGATGATGTAGCCCACGCCGTAGAGGGCGTACACCACACCAAGGCGGGCAATGCCACGGCTGGGTGAATGGCGGGGCGGCGCTGCGACGGCGGCGGTTGCGGCGGGCTGCGGCAGGATCGGCAGGATTCCGAGCAGCATCGCCAACGCCACGCCGGCGTAGACCAGCCATAGGGTGGCGGAGGCCTGGCCCAGCAGGTTCGAGCCCAGGGCGAGCAAGCCGGTCAGCGCAATCCCCAGGCCTGGGCCGGCAAACACCAGGGCGCCGAGGCGAGGGCGTCCGGCCGCCGCGGCCAAGGGCTGGCTCAAGGCCGTGATCATCACCAGCACCCAGGCACTCGCCACGCCCGTGCCGAAACGCAGCGCCAGGTGCGGCCAGAAGCCCCAGGCCCAGAACGACGCCAGCGTCAGCAGCACGCACAGCCACAGGCCGCCGAGCAACCGGCGCCTCACCTGTTCCGCACGACGGGCGAACATCGCATCCAGCGCGCCGAGGAAGTAACCCAGGTAGTTGGCGGCGGCAATCAGACCGGCGGCGGTCAAGTCGACCTGGCCCTCGCCGATGAGATGAGGTAACTGGGGCGTCAGGGCAAAGCGACCAATGCCCATGGCCATCATCAAGGCGATGAAGCTGCCGAGCAGGCGAGTGAGAGGTGACATGTCGTTCTCCAGCGTCGAGGCGAATGACCGTCAGGCTAGAACCGATTGACTTTCATTAAAAATGAATAATAGTGAGTAACTTGTTCTTTTTTAGAGAATGTTGTGGAGTTCAGCCAATTGCGGATTTTCCAGGCCGTGGCCGAGGAAGGATCCATCACCCGGGCGGCCGAACGCTTGCACCGGGTGCCGTCGAACCTCTCGACCCGGCTCAAGCAGCTGGAAGAACAGCTGGGGGTGGATCTTTTCTTGCGCGAGCGTCAGCGCTTGCAGTTGTCACCGGCGGGAAAAGTCCTGCTGGACTATGCGAGCAAGCTTTTTGCCCTGCACGACGAAGCCCACGCGGCGGTGCAGGGTGGGCAACCGGCCGGGGATTTTGTGTTGGGCACGATGTACAGCACCGCGGCGATTCACTTGCCGGACCTTCTGGCCGCTTATCACCGTACTTACCCGGCGGTGAACCTGCAGGTGCAGTCCGGGCCCAGCGGCGAACTGCTCGAAGGCTTGCTCACCGGGCGCCTTGATGCCGCGCTGGTGGATGGCCCGCTGGAGCTGGCGGGGCTGGACGGCGTGCCGCTGTGCGACGAGCGGCTGGTGGTGATCACCGAGGCCGATCACCCGCCGGTGCGCAGTGCGCTGGATGTCCAGGGGCGCTCGGTGTTCACGTTTCGCCGGGGCTGTTCGTACCGCATGCGCCTGGAAGCCTGGTTTGCCCATGACCACGCGACCATGGGGCGGGCGATGGAGATCGAGTCTTACCAGGGGATGCTGGCGTGCGTAATCGCTGGCTCCGGGGTGGCGTTGTTGTCCGAGTCGATGCTGGCCAGCATGCCGGGCCGCGAGCGGGTGACGGTGCACCCGTTGGCCGAGCCGTTTGCCAGCGCCACGACCTGGCTGATGTGGCGTAAGGGCATGGTGGGCGCCAACCTGAATGCCTGGATTGAATTGCAACAACAGGCCTGGCCGCGCGTGCCTGCCGTGACGGCTCGATCGGCTTGAACTCCGGGCGTGGGATTTGGATCAATTCAGTAACAGATCATTGCAAACTGAAACGAGCATTGCGTAACACATCGGACTATTATCAGAGCGAAGGGGCCATAGCATTCTGCCGCTCGTATTACCCTGAGGGGGCACCACGATGAAAGAGAAAATCCAGAACTGGCTTCACGACCTGGGTGTTGCGCTTGGCTTGATCGAACCGCCGATGCAGCCGGTCCCGATCCGTACCGATGACGAGCAACGCCGCCGCCAGCCGCGCCGCCGCTGATTAGCTGTCAGGTCGGTTTTTGTGGGAGCGAGCCTGCTCGCGAATGCGTTGTATCAGCAGCATAAGTGGTGGCTGATACGCCGCCATCGTGAGCAGGCTCGCTCCCACAGTCGTTTACCGATTATCAGACCATCTTCGCCACCGCATTCGCTCGTGGCGACAACAGGCTTACCACCACAAAACTCACCAGCGCCACGCTCAGGCTGTAGTAGATCGGCGTGTTGGCGTCCAGGCCGTCCTTGACCATGAAGAACAACGCCGTCAGGAAGCCCAGCGACATGCTGCTGATCGCGCCGGCGGTGGTGGCGCGTTTCCAGTAGATGGCGCCAATCAACGGGATCAACATGCCGCCCACTAACAGGTTATAGGCCAGGGTCAGGGCGCTGATGACGTCACTGACCACCAGGGCGATAACCAACACCAATGCCCCCATCAGCAGGGTGGCGATGCGGTTCTCGTGGACATCGCCGCTGCCGCCTTCACGGCCCTGGCGCAAACGTGGCAACAGGTCCTGCACCACCGTGGTGGACGCCGCGAGCAGGCCGGCTGCGGCGGTGGACATCAAGGCCGCCAGGGCAGCGGCGACCACCAGCCCGCGAATTCCATTGGGCAGGCTGGTCTGGACCACGCTGGCAAAGGCGTTGTTGACGTTGGCAAGGTCCGGCAGCAACACCTTGGCGGCCATGCCGATCAATGCCCCGGCCAGGCCGTAGAGCACACAATATAGGCCGGCGGCGGTGCCGGCCACTTTCGCCACGCCTTCGCTGCGAGCGGTGAACACCCGCTGCCAGATGTCCTGGCCGATGAAAATCCCGAAGAAGTAGATCAGGAAGTAGGTAAGGATGGTGTCCCAGCCAATGGCGGTGAAATCGAAGTAACTGGCCGGCAGTTTCGCCACCATCGCATCCCAACCGCCGGCGTCGACGATGGACATCGGCATCAGCAGGAACACCAGGCCGATGGTCATGATCAGAAACTGCACGATGTCGGTGAGGGTCAGCGACCACATGCCGCCGATGGTGGAGTACAGCACCACCACGCCACCGCCCACCAGGATCGAGACCCAGAAGGGCAGGCCGAACAGCACTTGCATCACCGTGCCGATGGCGATGGTCGAGGTGGCGCCGATCATCAACGCATACACCAGCATGATCAGCGCACTGGCGTGACGCGCGGCCGGGTTGTAGCGGCGCTCCAGCACCTGGGTCACGGTGTAGATCTTGAGTTTGAGCAGCGGCTTGGCCAGAAACAGGCTCAGGCCGACGATGCCCAGGCCGATGGCGCCGCACAGCCAGAAGCCGGAAATCCCATGGACATAGCCCAGGCGCACGGTGCCGATGGTGGACGCGCCGCCCAGGACCGTCGCGGCCATGGTGCCCAGGTAGAAGCCCGGGCCGAGGTTGCGTCCGGCGACCAGGTAGTCGTCGCGGGTCTTGGCGCGACGCATGCCATACCAGCCCAGGGCGATCATGCCCGTGGCGTAGAGAAGAACGACGATTAAGTCCAAAGCCATGGTGGCGAGTCTCCGATTGTCTTTTTATAGGAAGGTCGGGATGAGTGATGCCCTTGTGGCGAGGGGATTCATCCCCGTTGGGCTGCGAAGCAGCCCCAAAATAGTCAACTCAATCTGGCTGGCACACCGAGGTGTCAGGGTTTGGGAGCGCTGCGCGCTCCAGCGGGGATAAATCCCCTCGCCACAGGTTCTGTGCTCGGCTGGTTTTTGCTACGCGGATCCTGCGGCCCATACACCGCCGCCGGCTCGGCGAACAGCCCAAGCAACACCAGGTACACCACCGACGCCAGGCCCAGGGTCACCGGCAGGCTGATGTCGATGCCACCGGCCAGTTCACCCAACGGGCCGACGAACTGCCCCGGCAGGTTGACGAAGCACAGCCCGACCAGTGCGCTGGGGATCCACGCCCCCAGGCCGCGCCAGTTCCAGCCATGGTTGAACCAGTAGCGTCCGCCGGTTTCGCCTCGGGTGAACACTTGCAGATCGTCGGGGCAGTAGAAACCGCGTCGCACCAGCAGGCCGATGATCATGATCACCATCCACGGGGTGGTGCAGGTGATGATCAGCACGGCGAAGGTCGACACGCTCTGCACCAGGTTCGCGGCGAAGCGCCCGATGAAGATGAAGGCAATCGACAGCAGGCCGATCAGCAACGTCGCCTTGACCCGCGACAACAGCCGTGGGAACACGCTGGACATGTCCAGCCCGGTGCCATACAGCGACGTGGTGCCGGTGGACATGCCGCCAATCACCGCGATCAGGCACACTGGCAGGAAGAACCAGCTCGGCGACACCGCCAGCAGCCCGCCCACGTAGTTGTTCGCCGCGATGTAGTCCGGGGCCTTGATCGCCACGATGGTGGCGGTGGCGAGGCCGAACAGGAACGGGATCAGGGTGGCCAGTTGTGCGGCGATCACCGCCAGCATGATGCGCCGCTTGGAGGTGTGGCTCGGGATGTAACGCGACCAGTCACCGAGGAACGCACCGAAGGAAATCGGGTTGCTCATGGCCACCAGCGCCGCGCCGATGAACGCCGCCCAGAAGCCCGGTTGACCAAGCCCGACAGTGCCTGCGAACTGGCTGTCGAAGCTTGGCGCGAACGCCACGATGCCCAGCAGGAACAACAGGCTGGCGGCCCATACGGCCACGCGGTTGACCCACAGCATGAAGCGAAAGCCGTAGATGCACACCGTCAACACCAGCAGGGCGAACAGGCCGTAGGCCAGGCCCAGGCTCAGGTCGGTTTCCGGGACGCCGGCCAGCCGCTTGGCGCCGCCGATCAACGCATCTCCGGAGCTCCACACCGACAACGAGAAGAACGCGATGGCGGTCAGCAGCGACAGGAACGAACCGACGATCCGCCCATGCACACCGAAGTGCGCACCGGAGGACACCGCGTTGTTGGTGCCGTTGAGCGGGCCGAACAGGCCCATGGGGGCGAGGATGATCGAACCCACCAACACCCCCAGGACGATCGCCCAGGCCCCGGCCTGGAACGACAGGCCGAACAGCACCGGGAAACTGCCCAGCACGGCGGTGGCGAAGGTGTTGGCGCCGCCGAAGATCAGGCGAAACAGATCGCCCGGGCCGGCGGTGCGTTCGTGGTCCGGGATCTGTTCGACCCCGTTGGTTTCGATTTGCGTAAGGCTGTTTTCATTATTGTTATGCATGATCTGCTCCGATCATCGAGGCGCGTTCATCGAAGGTGGACGTCGCCTGTTTGGCTAAGGGGGTGGCAGCCCTTCCGGCATGGCGGACAAATGTTCATGGCAGGCCAGCCAAAGGCCCTGTTGTTCTTGTGTGCGTCCTTCCTGCTTGCGGAACAGGATGGTTTCGCGCTCCTGGCTAAAGTGTCGCTCCCCTTGCAAGCGCAGCTCGGTGGCCACGTCATGGATGAAAACCGCCACGTCACCTTGCAGGCTGACGAAGGCGTTGCTCGAGGTGCACGCCAGCACCTCGAAGCCATCCTCGGACCGCCAGCGATCCCACAACGCCTGGTAGGCATCGCGTGACAGCAACGGCTGTTCGAGGGTGTGGAACACGAAACTCGCATCGGCGGTGAACGCGCCGAAGTAAGCCTCGCGGTCGTTGCGGGCGAAGGCCGCCACCAGTTCGGCGGCGGCCAGCAGGACTTGCTCGCGTTCGTTCATGGCGCGCCCCTCAGCGATGAGCCACGCCAGGCAGTACGCAGAGCATCTCGTACAGCAGGTTGGCGCCCAGCAGCGAGGTATTGCCGGTGGTGTCGTACGGCGGCGAGACTTCTACCAGATCGCAACCGACCAGGTCGAGGCCCTGGCAGCCGCGCACGATTTCGATCGCCTGGATGGTGGTCAGGCCGCCGATTTCCGGGGTGCCGGTGCCTGGGGCCCAGGCCGGGTCGATGCCGTCGATGTCAAAGCTCAGGTACACCGGGCCGCCCCCGACCTTCTCCCGGACTTCAGCCATCAGCGGCGCCAGGGAATGGTGCCAGCACTCTTCGGCCTGGACCACGCGAAAGCCCTGGCGGCGGCTCCAGTTGAAGTCATCGGCGGTATAGCCCTGGGCGCGCAGGCCGATCTGCACCACGCGATCGCAATCGAGCAGGCCCTCTTCCACGGCCCGGCGGAACGTGGTGCCGTGGGCGATCTTCTCGCCGAACATGTGGTCGTTCACGTCGGCGTGGGCGTCGATGTGCACCAGGCCGACCTTTCCGTGTTTCTTGTGGATGGCCCGCAGGATCGGCAGCGTGATGGTGTGGTCGCCGCCCAGGGTCAGGGGGATGACGTCGTGTTCGAGGATGGTGTGGTACGACTCTTCGATGATCCGTACCGCGTCCAGCAGGTTGAAGGTGTTGATTGCCACGTCGCCGATGTCGGCGACCGACAGCGAGTCGAAGGGCGCAGCGCCGGTGGCCATGTTGTAGGGGCGGACCATCACCGATTCGGCGCGGATCTCGCGGGGCCCGAAACGGGTGCCGGCGCGCAGGGAGGTGCCGATGTCCAGCGGCACGCCGACGAAGGCAGCGTCCAGGCCGGCGGCGGTGGGCACGTGGGGAAGGCGCATCATGGTGGCGATGCCGCCGAAGCGCGGCATTTCGTTGCCGCCCAGTGGCTGGTGAAGAATCTTGTCCACGGGTAGGGCCTCATCGTTGTTTTATTTATCAGGGGCCGATTCTGCGAAAAGCCGTGGCGCTGAAAAATCGCTGGGGGCAAATACTTAGTTCAGATTTTTCTAAACTAATGTGGGGTAGGGCGATAGACTCCGCGTCAGCACGGTCCCCCTGTTTGGATGGGTGTGGTTCTGTGGCGAGGGGATTTATCCCCGCTGGGGCGCGAAGCGGCCCTAAAACCTGAAAGCTCGGTGTGTCAGGAAAATGGTATTGGGGCTGCTTCGCAGCCCAGCGGGGATAAATCCCCTCGCCACACAGTCTTGCAGTGATACGCCGGTACGGAGAAACCCAATGGCCAACGCTCTACCCGACCTGAAACTGCTGCGTATTTTCGTCAGCGTGGTCCGGCACCAGGGGTTTGCCAACGCCCAGCACGAACTCAACCTTTCGACATCGGCCATCAGCACCTACATGAGCCAGCTCGAGTCGGCCCTGGGCCTGGTGCTGTGTCATCGCGGGCGGGGTGGGTTCAGCCTGACCAGCAAGGGCGAGTTGTTCCACCAGGAAACCCTGCGCCTGCTGGGTGAGCTCGAAGGGTTCGAACAGTATGCGGCGGCCCTCAAGGGGGAGCTGCGCGGCACGCTGAACCTGGGCGTGATCGACTCCACCGTCAGCGACAAGGCCTTGCCATTCGCCGAGGCCATCGGTGCCTACAGCCAGGAGCATCCGGCGGTGCACCTGCATCTGTCCGTCCTGAGCCCTTATGAACTGCAGCTCGGTGTGCAGGACAACCGCCTGGACCTGGCCATCGGCGCGTTTTCCACGCGCATGAGCGGGCTGGTCTACATGCCGCTGTACCGCGAGCAGCATTGGTTGTATTGCAGCAATCGCCACCCGTTGTTTCACGAGCGGCGCATCCCCGAACCAGTCATTACCCAGCAGCGTATGGTCGGACGCGGGTATTGGAGCCAGGCCGAACTGGCCCGCCATGGTTTCAAGCACAGCGCGGCGACGGTGGAGAGCATGGAGGCGCAGTTGATCCTGGTGTTGTCCGGCGCCTATGTCGGTTACTTGCCCGAGCATTACGCCCAGGCCTGGGTCGACAAGGGCGATTTGCGGGTGCTGCTGCCGGCCACCTTTGGCTACCAGGCGCCGTTTTCGATGATCGTGCGCCGTGGCCGCAGCCGCGAACCCTTGATCCAGACCTTCCGCGACCTGCTCAAGGCGCAGCTCAACCAGGCCTGAGGTGCCGCCATGTCCCGAATCCATTGCCCGCGTTGCCACCGGCCACAAAGCCATTGCCTGTGCCCGCTGATTCCCAGCCTCGACAGCCGTACCCGAGTGTTGCTGCTGCAGCATCCCAGCGAAGTCAATCACGCCTTGAACACCGCCCGGCTGGCGGCCCTGGGGCTGAACAATGCCGAGCTGATCGTGGGCGAAGTGTTCGAAGACTTGCCGCAATTGCTCCACCGGCCGGGGTATCAGGCACGCTTGCTGTTTCCCGGCGAGGTCGCGCAACCGTTGCAGGCTTATGCAGCGTCCGACGATCCACTGCTGTTGGTGGTGCCGGACGGCACCTGGCGCAAGGCGCGCAAGTTGCTGCACCTCAATCCATTGCTGGCGGCACTGCCGAGGGTGACGCTGGCTGACGGCGGGGTGTCCCGCTATCGCTTGCGCAAGGCACCGGGGCCAGGGGCACTGTCGACGGTGGAGGCGATTGTCCAGGCATTGCAGGTACTGGAGGCACCGACGAGTTTCGAGCCGTTGCTGAAGCCGTTCGAGGCGTTGATCGAAGGGCAGATTGCGGCGATGGGGGAGCAGACGTTTCGGCGCAACCATGCTGAAAAATAGTGCGTGTTCCTGCCGCCCCCTTCGCGGGCAAGCCCGCTCCCACACTGGATGGATGGTGCGCCTCCGAGCCTCTGTGGGAGCGGGCTTGCCCGCGAAGGGGCCCGAATGGCCACAGATAATCCCAGCCAGAGACTACCGCTCGCGCATCGCCTCGGTCCGCGCCTTCAGTACCGGTTTGAGCAAGTAGTCCAGCACGCTTTTCTCTCCGGTGATGATGTCCACGGTCGCCACCATCCCCGGGATGATCAGCAACGGCTTCACGTTACCCCCCAAGTGGTTTTTGTCGGTGCGGACCTGGATCAGGTAGAAGCTGTTGCCCTTGTCGTCGGTGATGGTGTCGGCGCCGATCAGTTCGAGGCGGGCGCTCAGTCCGCCGTAGATGGTGTAGTCGTAGGCGCTGAACTTGACCATGGCTTTCTGGCCCGGATGCAGGAATGCCACGTCCTGCGGACGGACCTTGGCTTCGATCAACAGGTTGTCTTCCAAGGGCACGATTTCCACCATGTCGCTGCCCGGCTGCACCACGCCGCCGATGGTGTTGACCTTCAATTGCTTGATCACCCCGTGCACCGGCGATACCACGGTGGTGCGGGACACGCGGTCGTCGATGGCGATGCTCGAGGCGGTGATTTTCGACAGCTCGGTGCGTTTTTCGTTGAGGTCCTTGGCCGCGTCTGAGCGGAAGGTCTGTTCCGATTCGTCGATCTTGCTCTTGATCTCATTGATCGCCGATTCGGCCCGGGGAATGGCCAGGGTGGTGGCGTTGAGCGAGCCGCGGATTTCCACCGCGTTGCGTTTGAGCCGCAGGATCTCCACCGGCGACACGGCCCCGGTCTTCACCAAGGGCGCGGACATGTTCATTTCTTCTTGCAGCAAGGCCAGGGCAGAGCTGAACTGGCTTTGCTTGGAGCGAAACTCCGCCAGTTCCTGGGTCTTCTGCCGCAGTTGTTCGGTCAGGGTCCGTTGTTCGCTGGCCAGGCGCCGTTGCCGTTGTTCGTACAGCGCGCGTTCGTCCTCGGCCACTTGCGGGGCCTTGCTGGCCACCTCGGCCGACAGCTTGAAGGGGCGCCCCTCGGCCTCGGCCGAGAGCCGTTCGACCTGGGCGGTCAAGGCGTAGCGGTCGGCTTCGCTTTCGCCCTTGTTCGACAGGAACCGCGTGTCATCCAGGCGCAACAGGGTGTCACCCTTGTTCACCATCTGGCCTTCGCGCACGAAAATCTCGGTGACGATGCCGCCTTCCAGGTTCTGGATCACCTGCACTTTGCTCGACGGAATCGCCTTGCCTTCGCCGGTGGTGACTTCCTGCAAGACCGCCAGCTTCGCCCAGACCAACCCGGTGATGATCAGCCCGGCGGCCAGCCACACGGTGACCCGCGATCGCCGAGGCGAATCCTGCAACGCCGCGCTGGCGGTTTCCGCCATGAACTCGCTTTCGGCGCTTTTGTTGAAACTGCCGAAGTAGCTTCGGGCAGTTGGATCGGGTGTTTGGGCAGACATGGGGATACCCGTTGGTTAAGTGAAATAAAGCCAAGTGACGCTTTTGTGGCGAGGGAGCTTGCTCCCGCTGGGCTGCGAAGTGGCCCCAAAAAATCAACTCGATCTGCCTGACGTTCCGCGGTGTCAGGGTCCGGGGCCGCTACGCAGCCCAGCGGGAGCAAGCTCCCTCGCCACGGCATCGACTAGACGGCGCCAGACCCCACCCGCCCCTTGCGCAGCGCATCGATCACCGCGTCCTTCGGCCCGTCCGCCACGATCCGGCCGTTGTCCAGCACCACCAGGCGGTCCACCAGGCTCAGCATCGAGGTGCGGTGGGTAACCAGCAGCACGGTCTTGCCCTGCACACGGGTATGAAGTTTTTGCCGCAAGAGGTCCTCGCTGCTGTTGTCCATGGCACTGGTGGGTTCGTCCAGCAGCAGGATCGGCGGGTCGAGCAGCAGGGCCCGGGCCATCAGCACGGCCTGGCGTTGCCCACCGGAGAGCAGTTGGCCACGCTCACCCACCGGGCGGTCGAAGCCTTGGGGATGCTGGCGGGCCAGTTCGGTGACGCCGGTCAGTTCCGCCACTTCCAGCATGCGCGCGTCGCTGACGTAGCGGGCGCCCAGAGTGAGGTTGTCGCGCAGGCTGCCGGCCAGCAACGGCAAGTCGTGGGCCACGTAGCCGACCTGTTGGCGCAGGTCGGCGACGTCCAGCTGCCGCAGGTCCAGGCCGTCGAGCAGCAGTTGGCCTTCCTGCGGCGCATAGAAACCCATCACCAGGCGCGCCAGGGTGCTTTTGCCCGAGCCGCTGCGCCCGATGATCCCGACCCGTTCGCCGGGCTTGAGGCTGAAGCTGATGTCGGCCAAGGCCGGGGTGCTCTGGCCGTTGTAATGGAACGTCACGCCGCTGATGTCCAGCGCACCCTGCAATTGGGTGCGCTCCAGCGGCCGCTGCCTGGCATCGCGCTCCTGGGGCAGGGCCATCAGGGCATCGGTGCTGCGCATGGTGAGCTGGGCTTGCTGGTAGCGGGTGATCAGCCCGGCGATCTGGCCCAGGGGTGCCAGCACCCGGCTGCCGAGCATGTAGGTGGCCACCAGTGCGCCGACGCTGAGGTTGCCGGCGATGATGCTGTAGACCCCGGCCACGATGGTCGCCATGCCGGCCAGTTGTTGCAGGAACAGCGTACCGTTGGTCGCCAGCGCCGAGAGGTTACGCGCGTGGCTGTCCAGGCGGGTGAGGGCGCCGTGGGTGCTTTCCCATTGATGCTGGCGCTCGCTTTCGGCGCTGCAGGCCTTGAGGGTTTCCAGGCCGCCGAGGGTTTCGATCAGCAAGGCCTGGCGTTGGGCGCCCAGGGCCAGGCTTTTTTGCACGGTGTCGCGCAGGCGCACCTGGATGATCATGGCGAAAACAATGGTGATCGGGAACGCGATGACCGGAATCACCACCAGCCAGCCGCCCAGCAAGCCGATCACCACCAGCATCAGCACGGCGAAGGGCAGGTCGATGAGGCTGGTGAGGGTCACGGCGGTGAGAAATTCGCGCAGGCCCTGGAAGTCATGGATGCTCTGGGCGAACCCGCCGATGGTCACCGGCTTGGCTTTCATGGCCATGCCGGTGATGCGTTCGAACAGGGTCGCGGAGAGGATCACGTCGGTTTTCTTGCCGGCGGTGTCCAACAGATGAGCGCGCACCACCCGCAGCACCAGCTCGAACCCGGTGCCGATCAACAATCCCACGGCCAGCACCCACAAAGTCGAAGTGGCCTGGTTGGGCACCACGCGGTCGTAGGTCTGCATGACGAACAGCGGCACCATCAACCCCAGCAGGTTGATCAGCAAGCTCGCCAGGATCGCGTCGCTGTACAGCCAGCGCGACAGTTTCAAGGTGTCGCGAAACCACGCTTCGACCCGCGGCACCAAGGGGGCGCGCAAGTCTTCGAGTTCATGCCGTGGCCGGGCGAACAAGGCCTGGCCACTGTAGTCGAGGGCCAGTTCCTCGCGGCTGACCCATTGTTCGCCGCCGTCGGCTTCGCTGGGCAGGATCAATGCCCGGCCGTCCTCGCCCCAACGCCGCAGTACCGCACAGCGCCCTCCCGCCAGGATCAGCATCACCGGCAGGTTGAGCGGCGAGATGTCGGCCAGCTCGCGGCGCAGCACCCTGGCCTGCAAGCTGGCCCGGGCTGCTGCGCGGGGCAGCAGCTCCAGGCCCAGGCGTTGGTGCGCCATAGGAAGCCCGGCGCTGAGGCTGGCGCGACTGGCGGTCGCGCCATGGAGTTTGCAGAGGATCAACAGGCCGTCCAGCAAGGGATCATCAAAGTTCAGGCGCGGGTCGGCGCCGGGGGTTGCGGGTTCCATGCTGGTCATGTCGGTCGCTCCCAGGCGCTACTTGAGTTCTGGCAACCGCGCTTCGTTCTTGACCTCGGTCTGCGCAATCGCGTCGGCCGGCAGCACCACCCGCTGTTTGTTCAGCAGCAGGCCCATGTTCGCCAGCACCCGGTACATCGAGTATTCCTCGGTGTAGCGCACTTCGGTGTAGCGCCGGTTGGCGTTGTACAGCTCGTTTTCGCTGTCGAGCAGGTCCAGCAGGGTGCGCTGGCCGAGGCCGAACTGGTCCTGGTAGGCCGCGCGCACACGGGTGGTGGTCTCGGCGTATTCGCGGGCGGTAGGGGTCTGCTTACGGGCGTTGGTCATGGCGTTCCAGGCCAGGCGCGTGTCTTCGTTGAGCTGGCGCAGGGCGTTGTTGCGGATGTCCATGGCCTGGTTGATCTGATGGGCGTTGGACGCGAGCCGGGCCTTGTCGCTGCCGCCGCGAAACAGGTTGTAGTTCATCACCACGCCCACGCGCCAGTTGTTGTCGTGGCCTTCCTCGCCGCCGAGGTTGTTGTTGGCGCCCACCGCGGCCTCGGCATCGAAGCGTGGGTAGAACGGCGACTTCGCCACTTCGTACTGGCTTTCCGCAGACTGGATGTCGGCCTGGGCCGATTTCAGGTACGGGTTGTTGTCGATCATGCTCTGCTGGGCCTGGCGCAGGTCGGCGGGCATTTCACCCTTGGTCGAGGGCGGGGTTTCCAGTTCATCGGGCATGCGCCCGACCACGCTGTAGAAGTTCGCCTCGGCATCGGCCAGGTCCACTTCGGCGGTGTCGAAGTTGTTTTCCGCCAGGGCGCGACGGGCCCGGGACTGGTCGGCGTCGGCGGTGCTGCCCACCCCGCGTTCGGTGCGCAGGCCGATCTGGTCGTTGACCCGCAAGTGCGCTTGCAGGTTGTTCTTGGCCAGGGTTACCAGTTCGCGACGCTTGAGCACTTCCAGGTAGACCTCGATGGTGCGCAGGGCCAGGTCCTGGGCGGTGCCCTGGGCGTAATAGGCGCGGGAGTTGACCACGCCCTTGGTGCGTTCCACTTCATTGGCGACGTTGAACCCGTCGAAGATCATCTGCCGCAGGCGCAGCTCCGATTGGGTGTAGTTCAGGATATTGGTGTGGTGGTTGCCCAATGCCCGGGTGTTGGTGTTGTCGCTGTAGCCACGGCCGTAGCCGGCGTTCAAATCCACCGACGGGTAGAAGCCCCCCTTGGCGACCTTGACGTCTTCATTGGCCGACAGACGGCTGTCCACCCGCTGTGCCAGTTCCGGGTGGGTCGCGATGGTGCTCTGGATCGCTTCGGTCAATGACATGGCCTGCGCCTGAGAAGAGCAGGCCATGGCCAGCAAAACCGCGCTGCAGAGGGGGGTTAGAACGCGCATGGGGTGCATCTCCTGAGGTCTGTAAGTGCTTCGTTGTCGCCAGAAAATTGACGTATTTAAGATCAAAACCGTTTCAACCTTGTAACAACACAGCTAAGAACATCCTGCGAGAAACCTAAGAAGAATTTCTCATAAGGCTTATTTCGAAAAAAACTTATGTGCTCTTCGAAAACCAGCACATTGTTCAAAGCGCAAGCCTTTGAATCTGCGGGTTATGACGGCTTTTAGGCGTCAATAAAAGTTTCAGGCGATTTTCTAGACGACGTGAAGAAGTGTCGAAAGTGGGGACGGCGGGGCGAAATTAAGCGACGGTTTTTTGTCATTCTGTCGGAAAGCCAGCACCTTTCGACCCTGTAAAAGCTGGCAGATTTTCCAGCTTTTCGATCGCCATCCCGAGGACGGATTCTTCACCCAGACACGTGCCGATTGCAGTCGGCAACGGAGGACAGCACATGGCAGCGCTCATCGGTACCGTCAGCAAAGTGGTAGGGCAGGTTTTCGCAGAAGGGGCCGGAGGGCTGCGGCGGCCCTTGGTGGAAGGCGATCGGCTCTATGCCGGCGAACACCTGGTCACCGGTGCCGAGGGCGCAGTGGCGGTGCACCTGCAGAACGGCCAGGAACTGACCTTGGGCCGCGAGAGCAACCTGACCCTGACGGCGCAATTGCTCGCGCACCAAGCGCAGGCGCCGCATGTGGATACGCCGGAAGCGACGGCCCCCAGCGACGCGCAACTGACCGATGTGCAAAAACTGCAACAAGCCATCGCGGCCGGCGCCGACCCGACCCAGACGGGCGAAGCCACGGCAGCAGGCCCTGGGGCGGGCAACGCCGCGGGCGGCCTGGGTGGCGGCCACAGCTATGTGCTGCTGGAGGAGGTGGGCGGGCAGGTTGATCCGCAGATCGGCTTCCCCACCGCCGGATTCAACGGGATTCCCGAGTTTCCGCAATTGCGCCTGGCCGCTGAGCCAGACAATAACGGCAACGACGCCGGCGTGCCGCCGGTGACGCCTCCCGACAACCCGGTGACCCTCGACGGGGTCGATGTGCAAGGCGGTGAACTGACCACCAACGAAGCCAACCTGGCCGATGGCACCGCCAGCAATCCGGGGGCGCTGGTGCAGAGCGGCACCTTCACGGTGTCCGCCCCCGACGGGCTGAGCAGCTTGAGCATCGGTGGCATCAGCGTGATGACCGGTGGCGTGCCTGTGGGCTTTCCCCAGGCCATCACCTCGACGTTGGGCAATACGCTGACCATCACGGGCTATGACCCGGCCACCGGAGTGGTCAGCTACACCTACACCCTCACGGGCAATGAAACCCACCCGACCGGCGGTGGTGCCAACAGCATTACTGAGCAGTTCCCTGTGGTGGCGGTCGACACCGACGGCGACACGGCCACCGGCACCCTCGACGTGAACATCACCGACGACGTGCCGCAGGCGATCGACGACAACAATCCCGCTACTGCCTCGGAAACCCTGGTCACGCTCACTGGCAACGTGCTGCCCAACGACCTCCAGGGGCCGACCGCATCCCCACCGGCCCCGACAGCGGCCCGATCGTGGGTGGGACGTTCACCGGCACCTACGGCACCCTGGTGCTCAACCCCAACGGCACGTACACCTACACCCTCAACACCAGCGACCCGCAATTTGTCGCGCTGCATGGGGGAGGCAGCGGTACCGAAACGTTCACCTACACCCTGACCGATGCCGACGGCGACACCAGCACCGCCAACCTGGTGCTGCAAGTCCACAACAATGACGACCCGGTGATCATCACCGGCCTCGACACCGATGGCGGCGAGCTGACGGTGCAGGAGAAAAACCTCAGCGACGGCAGCAGCCCGGATGCTTCGGCGCTGACCCAGAACGGCACCTTTACCGTCACCGCGCTGGATGGCGTGCAAACCCTGAGCGTGGGCGGTATCAACGTGGTGAGCGGTGGCGTGGCCGCCGGTTTCCCTCAGTCAATCACCACCGCGCTGGGCAACACGTTGACCATCACGGGTTTCAACGCCACCACGGGGGTGGTGAGCTATAGCTACACGCTGCTGGATAACGAAGCTCATCCAAACGCCAACGGTGCCAACAGCCTGAGCGAGCAGTTCGCGGTTGTGGTCACTGACGATAACGGCACCACCGCCAACGGCAACCTGGACGTGAACATCGTCGACGACGTGCCCAAGGCCGTGGACGACAGCAACGCCGCCACCGCGTCGGAAACCCACCTGACCCTGACCGGCAGCGTGCTGACCAATGACACCCAAGGTGCGGACCAGGTCGCGTCCGGCCCCGTGACGCCCGGTACGTTCACCGGGACTTACGGCACCCTGGTGCTCAACGCCGACGGTTCCTACACCTACACGCTCAACACCGCGGATGGAGACTTCAAAGGCCTGCACGGTGGTGGCAATGGCAGCGAGACCTTCACCTACACCCTGACCGATGCCGACGGCGACACCAGCACCGCCAACCTGGTGCTGCAAGTCCACAACAATGACGACCCGGTGATCATCACCGGCCTCGACACCGATGGCGGCGAGCTGACGGTACAGGAGAAAAACCTCAGCGACGGCAGCAGCCCCGATGCCCCGGCGCTGACACAGAACGGCACCTTTACCGTCACCGCACTGGATGGCGTGCAAACCTTGAGCGTCGGCGGTATCAATGTGGTGAGCGGTGGCGTGGCCGCTGGTTTCCCTCAGTCGATCACCACCGCGTTGGGCAACACGTTGACCATCACGGGCTTCAACGCCACCACGGGGGTGGTGAGCTACAGCTACACGTTGCTGGATAACGAAGCCCATCCAAACGCCAACGGTGCCAACAGCCTGAGCGAACAGTTCGCGGTCGTGGTCACCGATGACAACGGCACCACCGCCAACGGCAACCTGGATGTGAACATCGTCGACGACGTGCCCAAGGCCGTGGACGACAGCAACGCCGCCACCGCGTCGGAAACCCACCTGACCCTGACCGGCAGCGTGCTGACCAATGACACTCAAGGTGCGGACCAGGTCGCGTCCGGCCCTGTCACGCCTGGTACGTTCACCGGGACTTACGGCACCCTGGTGCTCAACGCCGACGGTTCCTACACCTACACGCTCAATACGACGGATGCAGACTTCAAAGGCCTGCACGGCGGTGGCAATGGCAGCGAGATCTTCACCTACACCCTGACCGATGCCGACGGCGACACCAGCACCGCGAACCTGGTGCTGCAAGTCCACAACAATGACGACCCGGTGATCATCACCGGCCTCGACACCGATGGCGGCGAGCTGACGGTGCAGGAGAAAAACCTCAGCGACGGCAGCAGCCCCGATGCCCCGGCACTGACCCAGAACGGCACCTTCACCGTCACCGCGCTGGATGGTGTGCAGACCTTGAGCGTCGGCGGTATCAACGTGGTGACCGGTGGCGTGGCGGCCGGTTTCCCTCAGTCGATCACCACCGCGCTGGGCAACACCCTGACCATCACGGGTTTCAACGCCGCTACGGGTGTGGTGAGTTACAGCTACACGCTGCTGGATAACGAAGCTCATCCCAACGGCAACGGTGCCAACGGCCTGAGCGAACAGTTTTCGGTCGTGGTCACTGACGACAACGGCACCACCGCCAACGGCAACCTGGACGTGAACATCGTCGATGACGTGCCCAAGGCCGTGGACGACAGCAACGCCGCCACCGCGTCGGAAACCCACCTGACCCTGACCGGCAGCGTGCTGACCAATGACACCCAAGGTGCGGACCAGGTCGCGTCCGGCCCTGTCACGCCTGGGACGTTCACCGGGACTTACGGCACCCTGGTGCTCAACGCCGACGGTTCCTACACCTATACGCTCAATACGACGGATGCA
The DNA here is from genome assembly GCF_018325965.1 of Pseudomonas sp. Cab53. Lineage (NCBI taxonomy): Bacteria > Pseudomonadati > Pseudomonadota > Gammaproteobacteria > Pseudomonadales > Pseudomonadaceae > Pseudomonas > Pseudomonas sp. Cab53. Next base: position 1,642,897 of record NZ_AP021902.1, read on the forward strand.
GACTTCAAAGGCCTGCACGGCGGGGGCAATGGCAGCGAGACCTTCACCTACACCCTGACCGATGCCGACGGCGACACCAGCACCGCCAACCTGGTGCTGCAAGTCCACAACAATGACGACCCGGTGATCATCACCGGCCTCGACACCGATGGCGGCGAGCTGACGGTGCAGGAGAAAAACCTCAGTGACGGCAGCAACCCCGATGCCCCGGCGCTGACCCAGAGCGGCACCTTTACCGTCACCGCACTGGATGGCGTGCAAACCTTGAGCGTCGGCGGTATCAACGTGGTGAGCGGTGGCGTGGCCGCTGGTTTCCCTCAGTCGATCACCACCGCGTTGGGCAACACCCTGACCATCACGGGCTTCAACGCCACCACGGGGGTAGTGAGCTATAGCTACACGCTGCTGGATAACGAAGCCCATCCAAACGCCAACGGTGCCAACAGCCTGAGCGAGCAGTTCGCGGTCGTGGTCACCGATGACAACGGCACCACCGCCAACGGCAACCTGGACGTGAATATCGTCGACGACTTACCAACCGCTCACGCCGACTCGGCCTCGGTGGTGGAGGGCGGGACGGTGAGCGGCAACGTACTGGACAACGACGTGGGCGGTGCCGACGGGCCGGCTGCCAGTGGCGCAGTGATCGGCGTACGGGCTGGCAACGACACTTCGTCCCCGGTGATCGGCGGCCTCAACACCCAGATCAACGGCACCTACGGCTACCTGACCCTGGACGCCAACGGCAACGCCGTCTACCACAGCAACCCCAATAGTGTCGGCGCACCGGGCGCCACCGACGTGTTCACCTACACTGTGCGCGACGCCGATGGCGACCAGAGCACCACGACCATCACCATCGACGTGCACAACAGCTGCCTCGTCGCCACGTCGGACCAGGACATCACCGTCTACGAAAAAGCCCTGGACCTGACCCAGGACGGCCAGGACCTGGCCCCCGGCACCGTCACTGGCAGCAACCCGAATTCCACCGGCGAAACAGCCAGCGGCAGCCTGGTCGGTTCGGTGTCCGGTGCCGTGGGTGCCGTGACGTTCGCCTTGGTGGGTAATGCCACCGGAGCCTACGGTCAGTTGTTGCTTCACGCCGACGGGACCTACACCTACACCCTGACCGCGCCGACCACGACCACGCCTCATGCCAATGACGGCCCGAACGTCTTGAGCGAAAGCTTCACCTACCAGGCCACGGACTCCCTGGGCAATACCGTCACCAGCACCATCGTGATCAACATTGTCGACGATGTGCCCAACGCCCATGCCGACTTCGCTTCGGTGGTGGAGGGCGGCACGGTCAACGGCAATGTGCTGGGCAACGACGTGCTCGGCGCCGACGGCGGTGAAGTCATCGGCATCCGGGCCGGCAACGACACCTCGTCCCCGGTGATCGGTGGCCTCAATACCCAGATCAACGGCACCTACGGCTACCTGACCCTGGACGCCAACGGCAACGCCGTCTACCACAGCAACCCCAATAGCGTCGGCGCACCGGGCGCCACCGACGTGTTCACCTACACCGTGCGCGATGCCGATGGCGACCAGAGCACCACGACCATCACCATCGACGTGCACAACAGCTGCCTCGTCGCCACGTCGGACCAGGACATCACCGTCTACGAAAAAGCCCTGGACCTGAACCAGGACGGCCAGGACCTGGCCCCCGGCACCGTCACTGGCAGTAACCCGAATTCCACCGGCGAAACAGCCAGCGGCAGCCTGGTCGGTTCGGTGTCCGGTGCCACGGGCGCGGTGACCTTCACGCTGGTGGGCAACGCCACGGGGGCGTATGGGCAATTGCTGCTCCATCCGGACGGCTCGTACACCTACACCCTGACTTCGCCCGCCACGACCACGCCCCACGCCAATGACGGCCCGAACGTGTTGAACGAAAGCTTCACGTACAAGGCCACCGATGCCCTGGGCAACAGCGTCAACGGCAGCCTGGTGGTGAGCATCGTCGACGATGTGCCCAAGGCAGTCGCGTCCGAGCGATCGGTCACGGCGGTGGAGATCGATTCGAACCTGCTGATCGTGCTCGATGTGTCTGGCAGCATGAAAGACGATTCCGGCGTGCCGGGGCTTTCGCGCATGGATCTGGCCAAGCAGGCGATCAGCGCCTTGCTCGACAAATACGACGACATGGGCGACGTCAAAGTCCAGCTTGTGACCTTCAGCGGCAGTGCCACCGACCAGAGTAGCGTGTGGGTGGACGTGGCAACGGCCAAGACGCTGATCGCCGCGTTGAACGCGCACGGTGACACCAATTACGATGCGGCCGTGGCGATGGCCAAGACGGCGTTCGCAACCCCCGGACAACTGACCGGCGCACAGAACATTGGCTATTTCTTCTCCGATGGCAAGCCGACCCTGGGCGAAATCGGCTCGGCGGACGAGGTCGCGTGGAAAGCCTTTCTCGATGCCAACAACATCAAGAATTACGCCGTCGGCCTGGGCAGCGGCGCCAGAAACGTCAACCTCGACCCGCTGGCCTATGATGGCAGCACCCACACCGACACCAACGCGGTGGTGGTCACTGACTTGAACCAGCTCAATTCGGTGCTTTCCGGCACGGTGCAGGGCGTGCCGGTGACCGGTAGCCTGTTCGGCGAGGGCGGCTCGTTCGGCGCCGACGGCGGGTTTATCAAGAGCCTGGTGGTGGACGGCACGACCTACAGCTACAACCCGGACGCCAACGGTGGCCAAGGTGCGCTGACCGCCAGCGGCGGGGCCAACCACGGCTCCTTCAATACCGTGACCAACACCCTCAGCATTGCCACCGCCCATAGCGGCATGCTCGTGGTGAATCTCGATACCGGTGCGTTCAGCTATGCCTCCCAGACCACCACCAGCACCGTGATCACCGAGAACATCGGCTATACCCTCAGCGATAACGACGGTGACCTGGCCAGCTCCAACCTGGTCATCAAGGTCCAACCCAACAGCCCACCGGTGGCGGTCGATGACAACATCATCACCAACGTGCTCTCGGGCAACATCGTGATTCCGGGCGAACTGCTGCTGGGCAACGACGGCGATGCCAATGGCGATCCGCTGAGCGCTTCGCCCACCAGCTTTAACACCGGCTGGGTGGCCCGTGGCGCGGACTTTACCGGCAGCACCGGCACGGCGAGCTTCACCGGCAACAATGTGCAGTCGATCAACCTCAGCCGCAGCACGTTCGTCGCCAATGCCGCGACCATGACTGCCGTGCTGGTGGTCAGCGGCGCATTGGGGGCGGTGTCCAACAACAACGCCAATGATGAAGACCGGCTCAACATCAGCCTCAAGCAAGGTGAAACCCTTACCCTGGATCACAACCTGGCGGCCGGCCACGTCAGCCTGGAATACGCCCTCAACGGCGGGCCATTCATCGCCATTGCCGATGGCGGCTCGTTCACGGCCGCCGCCGATGGCAATTACCAGATCCACGTGACCAACATTGCCAACCCCGGCAACGGCAACGTCAATGCGGCGGAAAACTACCAACTGACCCTGACCGTCAACTACGCCGGCGCCCACGACATCACACCGGATTACCACGGCACCTACACCGCCAGTGACAACCATGGCGGCAGCGACGGTGCGGCGGTGAGCATCAGCTACCAGGCCGGGCACACCCTGACGGGCACCAGCGGTGATGACGTGCTGTTGGCCGGCGATGGCGACAACGTCCTCAACGCCGGCGACGGCAACGACATCCTCAGCGCGGGCTCGGGCAACAACGCCCTGCACGGTGGGGCGGGCAATGACTTGCTTTACAGCGGCGCGGGCAACGACCTGCTCGACGGCGGCACGGGCAACGACACTGCCAGCTACGCGCACGCTACGGCCGCGGTGACGGTGAACCTGGGCCTGTTGGGCGCGCAAAACACCCTCGGTGCAGGCACCGATACCTTGAACGGCATCGAAAACCTCGTCGGCTCGAACTTCAACGATACCCTCACCGGTGACGCCGGCAACAACCGCATCGATGGCGGGTTGGGCAATGACGTGCTCAATGGCGGTGGGGGCGACGACCTGCTGATCGGCGGCCTGGGCAACAACACCCTGACCGGTGGCAGCGGCGCCGACACCTTCCAGTGGCGGGCGGGCAACAGCGGCCACGACGTGATCACCGACTTCACCCCCGGCGTCGACAAACTCGACCTGTCGCAACTGTTGCAGGGCGAAAACGGCAGTGCGGCGTCCCTGGACGATTACCTGCACTTCACCGTCAGCGGCAGCGGTGCGTCGGTCACCACCAGCATCGACGTCAGCGCACTGGCCGGCGCCACGCCGAGCCAGACCATCGACCTGGCGGGCGTCAACCTCGCCAGCCACTACGGTGTCACGCCGGGGGCAGGTGGGATGATCGCCGGAGGCGCGGACACGGCGACGATCATCAACGGGATGCTGAACGACCATTCCTTGAAGGTGGACACGGTGTGATTTGAGCGGTACCGCGGCGTCTGGTCTGGGGCGGTTTCGTCCCTTGCCGGTCCAGTCCCTCAGTGGCTGATCGTTCCCATGCGGTACGTGGGAACGATCAGCCTCGTGCTTTTATATCGTGCCGACAATGATGATGAACGTCGCCGTCTTGCCGTTGGAGGTCGCGGTGACCGTCACGAAACCGTATTGGTCGCCGGCGATCAGCTTCGGCGACACGGCGTCACCCTGGCTGTTGGTCGTCGCGGTCGGTGTCTGGTCGTCCCCGACGAAGCGGGTTCCGGTTTCCCTGTCGTCGATGATCGTGTAGGTGACCCAGGCGCCCTCTACCGGATTGCGGTCCTGATTCAAGGTGCGCGCCGTGAGGGGCAGGGGGAACTCAGTCCCTTCGGGCGCGATCTGGCCTTGCCCCGTGACCACGGACAGATGCTCCACGTTCTTCGTCGGGTCGCCCTCCTGCGACACCACTCGCAAGTGGAACGTGGCTGTCCGGCCGCTGGACAGGGCGGTGACCTGCAACGTCCCCGTCCTGGCGTCGGTCACCAGCGCTGGCGACGTCGCATCACCCTCGGCGTTCGTCTGCACGATCGGTGTCTGGTCAGCCCCTTCGAACCGGGTCCCGGTTCCGCCATCATCAGTGACTGCAAAGGTGACCTGTGCACCCTCGATCGCTGCGTCCAAGGGGTCTCTTGCCCGTGCGGTCAATGGCTTCGCAAACCGGCTGTCTGTGGGGGCGGCCTGGAGATTTCCCGCCTGCGTTCGTAGCGACTGAACCTCGCCCGGCCCACGGGACATCACGGTCAGGGCGAGGTGGCTTGCGCCGCGGATCTGCCCGGTATCGGACAACAGCCGTACCCGGCCATCGGTGATCCGGCCCTCGGGGGCGCTGTCATCCACACGCAGCATGGCCGTTTGTGCCGTGGCCCAGTTGGCTGCGCCTTGCAGGGTGCATGACGCGGCTTTACCGTCCTCGGCGATCCATTGGGTGGCGCCGCTCTGGCAGGACAGGTCAGTGATCGCGGTATGGGTGGGGGCGTGGTAATACAACTGCTCGCCGGGTTTGCCTGCCACCGGGGATTCTCCGTCCACCTGGGTCACGCGTACCGCAATCGGCACGCCAGCCGCTCCCGGCTTGGCCACTGGCACGCTCGGCTGTTCCACCGGGACACTGCCCTCGGGCAACCGCTCATCGAAATATCCCGCGACTCCGGGCCAGATGCTGCTGATCTGCGTGCCAGCGTTGTACCCCGAACTGAAACCATAGTTCAGGGCAACCACCGCATTGGTTCGCGCATCGATCACTGGCGATCCGGAGGACCCTGAGTCGGTGTCGCAGTTGTATTTTGCGAAATCCGTCCGACCGTTGTTACGCACTTCGGTCACCCAGCAAGGGTGCCCGTCGTCGTGAAAGCGCGAAATTCGTTTCGGCCCCGCCAAGGGGTGGCCTGCAATGTAGACCGGGTCGCCAACCTCCGAGATGCGGGTATCCAGGCCCAGGTAGCCGAAGGCGTCCAATACGCCGCTGTCGACCGCCGCCTGATTCAGGGCCAGCAGCGCAAAATCACCCGAGCCATCGGATGCAACGATTCGCTCGACCGGCACCCGGACAGCAGGCCGCACAGCCTCCGAGTCGCAGCTCGTTTCCTCGTAATCGAACTCCACCACCATCCGCGTTATGTCCGGGTTCTCACCGATGACATGCAGGTTGGTGAACACGAGGTTCCCAGGCCCTACCCGCCATGCAGTGCCATAGCTGCGCCCGGTATAAATCCTCCCGACCGCCCGTGAGCGCTGGTACTTTGCCGGGTCCGACGCCTGTACGCATCGGGCCTTTTCGAGCTGGCTCTCGCCGATGATCTGGCCAGGAGTGATCGGGGTGGCAGGCGCAGGCTGCACGGCAGCGACCGCCAACCCGGCGGCCAGTACCAGCCCGGCAAAGGCCAGCGGCGCCAGCTTGTTTTTCAATGGGGTCGGCATGGCGGATGCTCCGGTCGCGAAAGGACGATGGAGCGATTAATGAGGTGGATTCGGTTCGCTGGCTACTGTCGGATCTGACAGGTTGCGCGCGTGGCTGACGGATGGTCGGGGCTTACGGTTTGCGCAGGGTCTTCTGCTTGAGGATGTAGACCGTCACCAGCACCGCGCTGGTGAGCATGAAACCGCGGGCCCATGGCAGCGGGACCAGGTAGCAGGAGAACAGGATGCTCGCCCACATCAGGCCGATGGCGTAGACCTTGCCCTTGAGCGGGATGCCATTGCCGTTGAGGTAGTCACGGATCCACGGGCCGAGGCGGGGATGTTCTACCAGCCATTGGTAGAAGCGCGGCGAGCTGCGCGCGAAGCAGGCTGCGGCCAGGAGCAGGAAAGGAGTCGTGGGGAGGACGGGAACGAAGATACCGATGACCCCCAGCACCACGCTCAACCAGCCGATGGCCAGCAGAGCGTAACGCAGGATCAGCGGGCGATTGCCGATGGGCGCGGACACCCAGGCACTCAGTGGTGACGAGGCTTGAGGATCGCCGGTTTCTCATCCGGTGCGTTGCACAGCAGGTACAGGGCGGTGAGCGCCTCCGGGATCTGCACGATCATGTCGTCCATCAGGTTGGCGTCGGCAGCGATGTCGGAAAACTCCGGCTGCTCGTCGAACAGCCCGGAACCGACCATGATCGGCAGCAGCATCTCGCTGACTTCCTCTTCGGCGGTTTCGAACCAGGCGGCTTCGCGCAGGAACACGCCTTCCATGAAGCCGATGCACCAGCCACGCAGTTCCGAATCGTCCGGGTCATCGCCCAGGTCCAGTTCACAGGGCAGCTCGAATTCCTCGTCGGAAGCCAGCTGACGGGCGATGTGGGCCTTGAGGCCAACCAGCGTGGCTTCGATTTCGGCACGTTGGGCTTCGTCGCTGTAATGCGGCTCTTCGGCGAACAGGGCATCGATCCATTCGCGATCCGGCACCGGTTCGGAGCAGATCGACAGGGCGGTCAGATAGCCATGAGCGGCCACGTAATCCAGCGCCTCTTCGTGCAGCTCATCGGCGTCGAGGAAGACTTGCAGGCGGGTCAGTTGCTCAGCGAAGGACATTACGGGCTACCTTGGGGAATAAACAATGCGGGAATTCTAGGCCTTCTTGCGCCCACAGGCCAGCCGCGTGGCGTATTTGCCTCCTTCTCGATGGTAGACGCAGCCTCTGTGGCGAAGGGAATGACCTGTGGCGAGGGGATTTATCCCCGTTGGGCTGCGGAGCAGCCCCAAAAGAGGCAACTCAACCCACCTGACACACCGGGGCGCATGGTTTCAGGGCTGCTCCGCAGCCCAACGGGGATAAATCCCCTCGCCACATGGAACGATGTCTGGATTCAACCACCTCTTGTCAGCAGCGCCCTTTGCACCGAAGGCCTCGGGTATACTGCCGCGTTTTGTGATGCCCTGCGGCGTCCCGCCGGTTCGAAACGCACACTTACGATTTGCCCAGGCAGTGTGGGTGATTCTGAACCAGCCTTGCAGGGATGTTTCGGTGATTTTTGGAGTTCCTATGCTCGAACAGGCTCAACGCGTCCTCAAGGACATCTTCGGCTACGACAGTTTCCGTGGCCGCCAGGGTGCCATCATTGAGCGCGTGGCCAGCGGTGGCGATGCCCTGGTGCTCATGCCCACCGGCGGCGGCAAGTCCTTGTGCTTCCAGGTGCCGGCGCTGCTGCGCAACGGCCTGGCCGTGGTGGTGTCGCCGCTGATCGCCTTGATGGATGACCAGGTCGCGACCCTCGAGGAACTGGGCGTGGCCGCCGCGTCGCTGAACTCCACCCTGAGCGCCGAGCAGCAGCGGGACCTGGCGGCGCGGATCAAGCGCGGCGAAGTGAAGATGTTGTACCTGGCGCCGGAGCGCCTGGTGCAGCCGCGCATGCTGGCGTTCCTGCAGAGCCTGGAAATCGCCCTGTTCGCCATCGACGAAGCCCACTGCGTGTCGCAGTGGGGCCACGATTTTCGTCGTGAATACCTGCAACTGGGGCAACTGGCGGAACTCTTCCCCGACGTCCCACGTATCGCCCTGACGGCCACCGCCGACAAGCGTACCCGCGAAGAGATCGTCGAGCGCCTGCACCTGCAGAACGCCGAGCGATTCCTCTCCAGTTTCGACCGCCCCAATATTTTCTACCGTATCGTGCCCAAGGAGCAGCCGCGCAAGCAGTTGCTGGCGTTCCTCGCCGAGCGGCGCAGCGACGCCGGCATCGTCTACTGCCTGTCGCGCAAGAAGGTCGATGAAGTGTCGGCGTTCCTGTGCGAGCAGGGGTTTCCGGCGTTGCCCTACCATGCCGGCCTGCCCAACGACCTGCGGGCCTACCACCAGAAGCGCTTTCTCAACGAAGAAGGCCTGATCATGGTGGCCACCGTGGCGTTCGGCATGGGCATCGACAAGCCGAACGTGCGCTTCGTCGCGCACCTGGACCTGCCCAAATCCCTCGAGGCGTATTACCAGGAAACCGGACGTGCCGGCCGCGACGGCCTGCCGGCCGATGCCTGGATGGCCTACGGCCTGCAAGACGTGGTGATGCTCAAGCAGATGTTGCAGAACTCCGAAGGCGACGAGCGGCACAAGCGCCTGGAGCAACACAAGCTCGACGCGATGCTCTCGCTCTGCGAGGAAACCCGTTGCCGGCGCCAGACCCTGCTGGCCTATTTCGACGAAGACATGCCCCAACCGTGCGGACACTGCGACAACTGTGTCGACGGCGTGCAGACCTGGGATGCCACCGAGCCGGCCCGCCAGGCGTTGTCGGCCATTTTTCGCACCGGTCAGCGTTATGGCGTGGGGCACCTGGTGGATGTGCTGCTGGGCAAGGACAACGAGAAGATCCGCAGCTTCGGTCACCAGCACCTGTCGGTCTACGGCGTGGGCAAGGCCCGCAGTGAAAGTGAATGGCGATCGTTGTTCCGTCAGCTCGTGGCCCGCGGCCTGGCCGACATCGACCTCGAAGGCTACGGCGGCCTGCGCCTGACCGAGCGCTGCCGCCCCTTGCTCAAGGGCGAGGTCACGCAGGAGTTGCGCCGCGACCTCAAGCCAGCCACCGCGGTCAAGAGCAGCAAGAGCCAGGCCAGCCAACTGGTGCGCGGCGAAGAGCGCGACCAGTGGGAAGCCTTGCGCGCCTTGCGCCGCAAACTGGCCGAGGAACATGGCGTGCCGCCGTACGTCATCTTCCCCGATTCGACGCTCTTGGAAATGCTCCGCAGCCAACCCGCGACCCTGGCCGACATGGCTCGGGTCAGCGGCGTGGGGGCGCGCAAGCTGGAACGTTATGGCGAGGCCTTCCTCCAGGTGCTGGGCGGCGAGGCCGAGGCGCCGGCGGCGGTGCTCGACGTCCGCCACGAACTGATCACCCTGGCACGAGCCGGCATGACGCCGCTGCAGATCGCCGGGCAGTTGCAGTGCTCGGAAAAGAACGTCTACACGATGCTGGCCGAGGCCATCGGCCAGCAGCAGTTGTCCCTGGAACAGGCGCTGGACCTGCCCGAGGACTTGATGGGCGAGGTGCAAGACGCGTTTCTGGATGGCGAGGGCGAGTTGCCATCGGTGTCGGAAGTTGCCGCACTGTTTGTAGGGCGAGTGCCAGAAGGTGTGCTGTATTGCGTCAGAGCCGCCTTGCAGTCGGAATTTGAAGTCTGATCAGTGTGTTAAGCGCCTTTAACGATTCACTACAGGGCAACCCTTGCTTGAATCCGAAGCTCATGCTTAGCTGACTAATAATTAGCATTTCCCTATTTCAGATCTGATGAGTTTTTTATGCCGTTAACCGATCAACACCGATTTGGCATGCAACTGGCGCAGATGTCCCGAGGCTGGCGCGCCGAGCTGGATCGTCGCCTGGCGGGGCTGGGCTTGTCCCAGGCACGCTGGCTGGTGCTGTTGCACCTGGCGCGTTTCGAACAGGCGCCGACCCAGCGCGAGTTGGCCCAGAGCGTTGCCGTCGAAGGCCCGACCCTGGCCCGCTTGCTCGACAGCCTGGAAACCCAAGGGCTGGTGCAGCGCCAGGCCGTGGCCGAAGATCGGCGTGCGAAGAAGATCGTGCTGTGCCCGCCGGCCCGACCGCTGATCGAACAGATCGAAACCATTGCCACGCAGTTGCGCCGGGAGTTGTTCGAAGGCATCGACGAAGCGGACATGCGTGTGTGCATGCGGGTCCACGGCAGGATCCTGGCCAACCTGGAAAAATCCTGAGGCATATCGGCGGTATCCCGACTTTTGAGATTCGGCCGTTAGCGAACTATAACCAGTACTGAGCAATCGTATTGGATGCGTTCGAATCGAAAGGGATACCCATGCTTGAAAGTCTGCAGTCCACGTTGCGCAGTGGAGTCAACGTGTTGGTCGTCGTGGGGGCATTGGGGTATTCGGCCCTGGCGTCTGCGCTGGGGCTGGGAGAGATCACGCTTCATTCTGCCTTGAACCAGCCGTTGCGCGCCGATATTGCCCTGGTCGATGTCGCCGGGCTCGCCGAGGGCGACCTGTCGGCCAGCCTGGCAAGCCCGGACGATTTCAATCGCGCGGGCGTGGAACGGGTGTTTTTCCTCAACAACCTGCGCTTTACGCCGGTATTGCGAGGTGAGCGCAGCTACATCCGGGTGACCTCCAGCAAACCGGTGGAAGAACCGTTCCTCAACTTCCTGGTACAAGTCAGCCAACCCAATGGGCGCCTGTTGCGCGAGTTCACCGTGCTGATGGACCCGCCCGGCACACCGGGGATCGTGCCGGCCAATGACGAACCCGGTGCAGCCGCGCAGTCGTCGACACCGAGCCAAGCCGCGCCGGCCATCAAGCCGCCCCTGCGACACAAGGCAAGCGCTACACCGTCGTGCCGGGGGACAACCCTTGGATCATCGCCAAGCGCTTGCATGATGCCGGCAGCAACGGCTCGGTCAACGAGCTGATGGAAGGCATCCAGGCGCTGAACCCCGGCAGCGACCGGCTCTCCATCGGTCAACGCTTGTTGCTGCCTGATTCGGCCGTGTTGCCGACCTCCGTGGGGCCTGCCGCTGGCGCTGCCACTGTAACGGCCGCCTCCGATGAACAGTTGGCCGCCAGCGTGCTGCAAAACCAACAGCAACAGAAAACCATCGAGGCGTTGCAGGCCCGGCTCCAGGCGCAGGACGAAGAAATCAACGGCCAGCGCAAGCAGATCAGCGAATTGCAGGCGCGTTTGGCCGAGTCCGCCCCCGCGCCTGCCGTGGCCGCCCAGGCGTCGTCGCCACCTTCGGCAGCGGCCCCGGTGGCGGACGTCCAGTCGACAGCGCCAGCGGCCACCGAGCCGGAGCCGGACGGCATCGACTGGCTGTGGGTGGGCGGGCTGGTCGGCTTGCTGGGCTTGCTCGGATTGCTGTTGTTCATTCGTCGTCGCCAGCAGGAACAGGTCGATTCGACGCCGATCCCCGAGCGCCCTGCGCCGATATTGGAAGACGCGGCCGAACCCTATGCCGTGCCCCTCGACAAGGCGCAACCCGAGGTCGCCAGCACCTTCAATCACGGCGATACGCCCTTGGGGGATGTGCTGGAAGGTGTCGGGATCTACCTGACCTACGGTCGCTTCACCGAGGCGGCGGGGTTGTTGCGTGCGGCCTTGCTGGCGGAGCCGGAGCGCACCGACCTGGGCCTCAAGTTGCTTGAGGTGCTGGGCAGGCAGGGCGATGTCATCGGTTTCCAGGCCCAGGAACAACATTTGCTGGCCCAGGGCGTCGACGCCGACGTGCTGGAGGGTATTCGCGGGCGCTACCCCAAGGTGGCGACCCTCGCCACAGCGGCTGCGGTTCCCGCCGTGTTTCAGGCATCGGCCGCCGAGCTCGCGCCGCAACCGCCTGCTGCTGCGCCGGCCCCGCCACCCACCCACGTGCCGGGCGACGAATTCGAACTGGACCTCGACGCGCTGTCCCTGGAAACCAGTTGGGATTTGGCCGATGTTCCGTCGCCTGCCGTAGAAAAGCCGGCATCGGCGGCCTCTGACGAGTTGTCGCTCTCGGGATTCGGCGAACCGGAACTGCAATGGGAGGCCCCCCTGGAAACCGAGTCGCTGGACGATGATTTCCTCGACAGCTTTGCCGATGAAGAGCAGGCGCTGGAGCTGGAAGCATTGCCCTTCGAACCGGGCACTGTTGAAGCCGATTCCCTTGAGTCCTTTACCCTGGAGCCCGAGGTGCCGGAAACCTCGGAGAAGTTGGAGCAGGCGCAGAACTGCATCGATGATGGCGACCTCAAGACCGCCATCTCACTGCTGGAAGAACTGCTCGAAGAGGGGGACGAGCCCCTCAAGCAGACCGCCCGGGTGTTGTTGGCCGGGATTCGCTAGGCATTGACGGGGTATCGGCTTGCCGGGCTCTTCGCGAGCAGGCGCCAATGCCCCAGGTCCCTCAGAACGTCTGGCCCAGGTTCAGGTACACCGCTTGCTCGTCATCGTCATTGAAGCCATAGCTGAAATTCAGTGGCCCCAGCGGTGTGTCGAAGCCCAGGAAAAGGCTGGCGGCATTGATGTAGCCGCTGTCGAACGCATTGTCGTTGTTCCAGGCCCGGCCGCGCTCCAGCGAGCCGCCGATGTACAGCGGGAAGTCCAGCGGCAGGTACGCCCGCGGCGTGAGGCGGCGATAATATACGGCGCGCATCAGGCTCATGTTCTGCCCCGAGATACTGTCTTCGCGAAAGCCCGACAGTTGCCGTGCTCCCCCCAGGACGAAGCTTGAAGTCACGATTTCGGCGGTGTCGAGTGTCCGCCCGTAGCGCCCGCCCAGGATGAAAGTGTTCGGGCCGCTGCTCAGGGCCTTGTCCAGCTTGAACTCCCACTGGCGGTAGCGCTGGTCGGACCCCAATCCTGGTTCGTACTGGCGCCAGGCCAGGCCAATGTCCTCGCCTTCATGGGGGAAATACACATTGTCGAAGGAATCGAACGAGTATTTCAGTTCGTAGAAGCCCTCATTGAAATTTTCGCTGGGCTGGTCGTGGTCGCCGATGCGCACGTCCGCCTTGCCCCAGGCCTGGCCGACACCGAGGCGGACCTCGCCGCTGTTGCCGATCTGTCGGCCCAGGTTCAGGCCGAAGCCGTAGCGCTCGACGCGATACTGGGCGATCGGATCGTTGTCCAGGATAGCCTCGACGTTGCGCGACTCGAATTGCCCATAGGGTGCGATGAAATAGCGCGAGCCGACGTCCAGCGGTTGGTAGAACTCGCTGTACAGCTCCTGCCTGTCGCCGATCTGCGCCCGCGTCAGCCATTCGGCGCCCAGGCGATTGATCCCGTTGACCCGGTAGCTGGCGCCGAGGTTGAACGCGCTGTCGCCGCGCATGTCGTCCGACAGGCTTAGCCCCAGCCGCAGGTAATCGGTGCCGGTTCGTTTGCCCCGGGCGCTGATCACCAGCGTATGGTCCTGGCCCTTGCGCACCACGCGGTATTGCACCTGCTCGAAGTAATCCAGGCCATACAGCGTGCCCATGTCGGTCTGCAAGCGCCCCAGGTCCAGCGGCTCGCCGATCTGTTGGCGGACGTAGTAGCGAATCACGTCGTCGCCGACTTTCGAATCGTTTTCCACCCGGATCGCGGTGATGACCGGCGTGCGTTCACTTGGCGTGCGCGCCGCCATGAGCTGCGGGTCGGGCGGTTCGGCGGGGCGCAGGTGTGCCAGGCGGGCCTGGAGGATTTGCGTGGCGCGGTAGCCGGCATCGATCATTTCCCGGGCGCGTCCGAAATCGGTGGAGCCGAAGCTCGCCAGGGCCGGCTGGATCAACACGTCGTCCTGTTTCAGCGTGGCCAGTTGCTCTTCGGAGTTGCGCCGGGTCATCAGGGTGGTCGACTGGTTCAGCACGTCGACCACCGTGACTAACTGCTTGCGGTTGCGCAAAGGCGTGCCGATGTCGACCACGATGGCCACGTCCACGCCCATTTCCCGGGCCACGTCCAATGGAATGTTGTCGGCCATGCCGCCGTCCACCAGCAACCGGCCGTCCAGTTCTACCGGGGCGAACACCGCCGGGATCGACATGCTGGCGCGAATGACCTTGGGCAAGTGGCCTTTGCTGAACACCACCTTTTCGCCGCTGGCGATGTCGGTCGCCACTGCGCGGAACGGGATCGGCAGCTTGTTGAAGTCGCGGGTGTCGCTGGCGTGGGCCAGCAGGCTTTCCAGCAGCAGGTCCAGGTTCTGCCCCTGGATCACGCCCAACGGCAGGCCGAGGCTGCCATCGTCGCGAAAGCTCAGCTTCTGTTTCACCAGGAAGTCCCGGTCATCCTGCTTGCGCCTGAAGGGCACATCCTTGCGGGGCGGGGCATCGGACAGCGCCTGTTGCCAGTCGATGCCCAGGGCCAGCTTCTCCAGTTCGTCGATCTTGTAGCCCGACGCGTACAGCCCGCCGATCACCGCGCCCATGCTGGTGCCGGCGATGGCGTCGATCTTGATGCCTTGTTCTTCCAGGGCCTTGAGCACGCCGATATGGGCCAGCCCCCGGGCCGCGCCGCCGGACAGCACCAGGCCGATTTTCGGTCGCGCGGTTTGTGCGGCGGGTGCGTCGGCATGACCGAACAGGGGCAGCAACAACAGGAGCAGGCAGGGCAGCAAGCGGCGCATCGTCAATCTCGGGCGAACGGTAAAGGCGGGTATTATAACGACGCCCTCGACCCCAGGAGTTCACTCGCAATGACCGCGCACAAACCGGAAATCGTCATCACCTATTGCACCCAGTGCCAATGGCTGCTGCGCGCCGCCTGGCTGGCCCAGGAGTTGCTCAGCACCTTCGCCGACGACCTGGGCAAGGTGTCGCTGGTGCCGGGCACTGGTGGGGTCTTCCACATCAGTTGCGACGGCACCTCGATCTGGGAACGCAAGGCCGACGGCGGGTTTCCCGAGGCCAAGGTGCTCAAGCAACGGGTTCGCGACCAGATCGATCCGGCGCGCGACCTGGGCCATAACGACCGGGTTCAGTGAGACGCGGCCTCGGTGCCGACACTCGGTTTCTTCGAACCGGCCACCTGGCTCGACACGACGATTGCAACGATGATCACCGCGCCGCCGATCAACATGCGCAGCGTCGGGTTTTCATCGAACAGTAACCAGGCGATGGTGATGCCGTAGACCGGCTCCATGGCAAAGACCACGGCCGCCGTGCGGGCCTTGATCACCGCCAGGCTGGCGACGAACAGGCTGTGGGCCAGGCCGGTGCAGAACACGCCGAGCAGCGCGATCCACAGCCAGTCGAGAGGGCGTACATCGGCCAGTTGTGGCGCGGCCATGGGCAGCAGGCACAGGCCAACCACCACGTTCTGGCACAGTGCGGCCTGGACCGGCGGCACATGCGCCGAGCCGGCGCGGTTGGTCAATGACAACAGCGAGAACAGCAACCCCGAGGCCACGGCCCACAGCAGGCCGGTAGTGGCGCCGCTGGCCAGGTCGAAGTCTGGCGTGACCAGCACCAGGCCGATGCTCACCAACACCACCAGCAGGATTTCATTGGCGCGAATCCGCTCGCGGAAGATCAGCCCTTCGAGCAACACCGTAAAGGCCGGGAAACTGGCGAACCCCAACGTCGCAATCGCCACGCCGGCGACTTTGACCGCGATGAAGAAGCTCACCCAATGCCCGGTCAACAGCAACCCGCCCAACAACAGTCGACGGCCATCGGTTGCCCGCAGTTTTTGCCAACGGGTAGGGCTGGCGAACCGGGCAAACACCGCCAGGGCCAGTACGGCGAAGACGGCGCGACCGAACACGATGACCGCCGGCGAAGCGGCGGCGAGCTTGCCGAACACGCCGGTCAGGCCAAACATGAGGGCGCCGATGTGCAGGGCGCCGAGGGCGGTACGGGGAGTCATTGCGGTCCTTGGGCTGGTGGATTGGAACGGGTGGATAAGGGCATGGGCTCACTGATCGCTATCAGCCAACACAATTCCCTGTGGGAGCTTGCTCAATCAATGCAACGTTGACTGGCAGGCCGCCATCGCGAGCAAGCTCGCTCCCACAAGGGTATTTAAGCGTCAAGCACGCCTTGGTGTCTGTCGCGATCCTGGCGTTTTTTAGCGCCAGGCTAGCGTTGGCGTCGCAACTGGCCCGGTGAGGCGCCGAATTCGCGCAGGATGGCGGCGGCGAAGGCGCTCTGGGAGCTGTAGCCGACGCGATGGGCGATCTCGCCGATGGGCAGGTCGCTGTCGCGCAGCAACGCCACGGCCTTGTGCAAGCGGCGGCTGCGGATGTAGTCCATCGGGGTCTGGCCGCACTCGGCGATGAAGCGGGCGTGCAAGCGCGCGCTGGAGAGTCCGGCGACCTTGGCCAGATCGGCCACTTGCAGCGCATAGGCGGCGTACTGGTCGATGTGGGCGTCGAGGGCGGCAAAGGGCAGGCGCCGGCCACCGGACGGCTGCGGGCCAATGCCATTGAGGCTGGCCAGGAGCAGCACCGCACCTTGCTGGGCGATCACCGGGTCGTCCACCGGGCTGCCCGCCAGCCAACTGACCAACTGGTTTTGCCCCGCATCCAGCGGCAGGCGCGCGCAGCGGTCCAGCAACCGCCGGCTGGCGTCGGCATGGTCGCCCAGGGATTGCCCGACCCACTCATCGCTCGGCACATCCAGCACCAGGCAGCGGCTGCCGCGGGGGCTGTCACAGGCATGGTGGGCACCGGCCGGCACCACCACGAAACTTTGCTGCACCACCTGGCTGCCGCAGCCCTCGACCTCGAAATCCAGCGCGCCCGACAAGCCGAACACCAACTGGGCGTGGTCATGGCTGTGGACGATCAGGTCCTGGCTGTAGTGGCGTAGCGTGAGGATCGGTCTCATCGCGGTCTCCCGGGGGCAGGCCGCCAGTCTACACCCGGCGCGCCGCGCCTCGCGTTGTCATGTAACCGACTTGTGCCTGTCATGGGCCATTAACCGCCTGG
Source organism: Pseudomonas sp. Cab53 (assembly GCF_018325965.1). Taxonomy (NCBI): domain Bacteria; kingdom Pseudomonadati; phylum Pseudomonadota; class Gammaproteobacteria; order Pseudomonadales; family Pseudomonadaceae; genus Pseudomonas; species Pseudomonas sp. Cab53. Next base: position 1,660,237 of record NZ_AP021902.1, read on the forward strand.
GTGCACAGTGGCACAAACGATCAGAGGGTTGCCCATGACCAGCGCCGAGCTCGCCAGACCCAGCCGCAAACAACGTGTTCGCACCCTGTGGATCTCCGATGTGCACCTGGGCACCCGGGATTGCCAGGCCGAGCACCTGTCGCATTTTCTCAAGGGCTATCACGCCGACAGGATCTATCTGGTCGGCGACATCATCGATGGCTGGAAGCTGCGCGGCGGCATGTACTGGCCCCAGGCCCACACCAACGTCATTCGCCGCTTGCTGACCATGAGCAAGCGCGGCACCGAAGTGATCTACGTCACCGGTAACCATGATGAGTTCCTGCGCCGCTATTCGAAACTGATCCTGGGCAATATCCAACTGGTGGACGAAGCCGTGCACGTCACCGCCGACGGTCGGCACCTGCTGGTGATCCATGGCGACCAGTTCGACGTCATCACCCGTTACCACCGTTGGTTGGCGTTCCTCGGCGACTCGGCCTACGAATTTACCCTTACGCTCAACCGCTGGCTGAACCACTGGCGGGCCCGTTATGGCTATGGGTACTGGTCGCTGTCGGCCTACCTCAAGCACAAGGTCAAGACCGCGGTGAGTTTTATCAGCGACTTCGAAGAGGCCATCGCCCACGAATGCGTCAAGCGCGAGCTGCATGGCGTGGTGTGCGGGCACATCCATCATGCCGAGATTCGCCAGGTGGGTGGCGTGGAGTACCTCAATTGCGGCGACTGGGTCGAGTCATGCACGGCGCTGATCGAGCATTGGGACGGCTCGATCGAGCTGTATCGGCTGGCGGATGCCCAGGCGCGGGAGGCGCAGTTGAAGGCCCTCAAAGTGGCTGAGCCTGCCTGAGTCGTCTGCTGTTGTGTCAGGCGGGTGCGTCAGCCATCGCCGCCTTGTAGATCGACTGCTTCGGCGCGGCGAATACCCTTTCCAGCAGGGGTTCGAAGAAGCTCAACGGCAGCGTGTCGTAGTCGGCGTCGAACGCCGCCGCGTCGTAGCGGGCGCAGAATTCGAGGGTGGCCTGGTACTGCGGGTGTTCGCGAAATTGCTCGCGCAGGTGCCGGTCCATGCCCAGGTGATGGAAGAAGTAGTAGCCCTGGAAAAGCCCGTGCTTCTCCACCATCCACAGGTTTTCGGCACTGACGAAGGGCTTGAGGATCGCCGCGGCGATGTCCGGGTGGTTGTACGAGCCCAGCGTGTCGCCGATGTCGTGGAGCAGGGCGCAGACCACGTATTCCTCGTCTCGCCCGTCGCGGTAAGCGCGGGTGGCGGTCTGCAAGGAGTGGGTCAGGCGATCCACCGGGAAGCCACCGAAATCACCATCCAGCAGTTTCAGGTGGGCCAGGATCCTTCCCGGCAACTGCCGCGCGTAGGCGCTGAAGTCGGCCGCGATGATCGCCCAGTCTTCCCGGGTGCCGTCCTGCATGTGGGTAAAGCGTGCGTGGGTGCTCATCGACAATCCCCTGGTACCTGGTTAAAACGCCACCTTGCCCAGCATCATGTCCCGGTACATGACGAAGTCACCGAGCAGGCTGTAGAGCGGGTGTTGAAAGGTGGCCGGACGGTTTTTTTCGAAGAAGAAGTGCCCGACCCAGGCAAAGCCGTAGCCGGCGACAGGCAGGGCGAGCAGCCACCAGGCGCTGCCGACGACCCACGCCACGGCAACCAGCAGGATGACCAGGGAGGTGCCGATGAAGTGCAGTCGTCGGCAGGTGCTGTTGCTGTGCTCGCCGAGGTAGTAGGGGTAGAACTCGGCGAAGCTGTTGAATGATCTGACCTTTCCCAAGACGGCAGGCTCTTTGAGGGTTATTGTCCTTTCAAGTCTAGAGCGCTCATCTGCATCGGCCAGTGACAATGAGGGCCAGTCTAGTATCCTTCGCAAATCCGGCCGCAGCACGCGGCTCCTCGTGCAAGTGATCCGTCATGAGCGAACGAACGACTTCTTCAAGCTGGGCGATGGGGATTGTCAAGGCGCTGGAAATGGACGGCCTCGATTGTCGGGCGCTGTTCAAGCAACTGGGGTTGGATTTCGAGGCCCTGGACGATCCGGACGCGCGCTTTCCCCAGGACTCGATGACGCGGCTCTGGCAGCAGGCCGTGCAACTCTCGGGCAACCCGGCCATTGGCCTGAACATGGGCAAGGTAGTGCGCCCGGCTTCCTTCCACGTGGCGGGCTACGCCCTGATGTCCAGCCGCACGCTGGTGGAAGGTTTCCAACGGCTGGTGCGTTACCAGCGGATCATCGCCGAAAGCGCCGAGTTGAGTTTTCGTCAGTTCGAAGAGGGCTACGGGCTGATCCTGACGGTGCACGGCGATCATCTGCCCCCCACCCGCCAGAGCGCCGAAGCATCCCTGGCCTGCGCGCTGGCCCTGTGCAACTGGTTGACCGGGCGCACCCTGCGTCCGGTGAAGGTGCTGTTCCAGGGAGAGGAACCGGCGGACCTGGCGCCTTATCGCCAGGCGTTTCCCGCGCCGCTGGTGTTCGGTGCGCCTTACGACGCGCTGATCCTGGAGCGCAGCGACCTGGAAGCGCCGCTGCCCACGGCCAACGAGGCCATGGCGAGGCTGCACGACCGGTTTGCCGGCGAGTACCTGGCGCGGTTTTCGGAAAGCCGTGTGACCCACAAGGCGCGGCAGGTGCTGTGCCGACTGCTGCCCCAGGGCGAGCCCAAGCGCGACGTGGTGGCGCAGACGCTGCACCTGTCCCAGCGCACCTTGCAACGCCGCCTGCAGGAGGAGGGCACCAGTTTCCAGAGCCTGCTCGACGACACCCGCCGCGAGCTGGCCGAACAGTACCTGGCGCAACCGGCCATGACCTTGCTGGAAATCGCCTACTTGCTGGGCTTTGCCGACCCGAGCAATTTTTTCCGGGCCTTTCGCCGTTGGTTCGACACCACGCCCGGCGAGTACCGGGCACGGCTGGCGAGTGCGACGAAACCGGTCAGTGACGCCAGAACGCCGGGATACACAGCACGAACACCGTGATGATCTCCAGCCGTCCCAGCAGCATGCCGCCGGACAGGATCCACTTGGCGGCATCGGGCAGCGGTGCGAAGTTGCCGGCCGGGCCGATGGTTTCCCCCAGCCCCGGGCCGACGCCGGACACGGTGCTGGCCGCGCCGGTCAGGGCAGTCATCCATTCCACCCCCAGCAGCGACAGCAGCAGGGCGATCACGCAGATGGTGATGGCGAAGAAGAACGAGAAGGTCAGGATCGAACGGACGATTTCCTCGTCGAGGCGGTGGCCGTTGTATTTCTGCTTGATCACTGCCCGAGGGTGGATCAGCTGATTGAGGTTGGCCCGCAGCAGGATGTAGGCGACTTGGAAGCGGAAGATCTTGATCCCGCCGGCCGTCGAGCCCGAGCAGCCGCCGACGAAGCCCAGGTAGAAGAACAACATCAGTGAGAAATTGCCCCACAGGCTGTAGTCCCCCAGGGCGAAGCCGGTGGTGGTGACGATCGACGTCACGTTCAGTGCCACGTGCCGCAGGGCGTCCAGCCAATGCAGGTCGGTGGTGGCCCAGTACCAGGTGCCGAGCACCAGCCAGGTGACCAGCAGCACCCCGATCAAGCCCTGGACCTGCTGGTCCTTGATCAACGCCCGGCGATTACCGCGCAGGGTCGAGACGTACAGGGCGAACGGCAGGCTGCCGAGGATCATGATGACGATGGCCACCCAGTGCACGGCCGGCTGCGTCCATTTGGCCAGGGACAGGTCCGAGGTGGAGAAACCGCCGGTGGAAATCGCCGACATCGAATGGTTGATCGCGTCGAACAGGCTCATCCCGGCCCACCACAGGGCCAGTGTGCCGAGGATGGTGATGCCCACGTAGGACGCCACGATCAGCCGCGCCACCATGTGCGAGCGAGGCATGACCTTTTCCGAGCGGTCCGACGACTCGGTCTGGAACAGCCGCATGCCACCGATGCGCAGCAACGGCAGGATCGCCACCGCCATGCCGATGAAGCCGATCCCGCCGAGCCAGTGCAGCAGCGAGCGCCACATCAGGATGCCCGGGGACATGGTGTCCAGGCCGCTCAGGACCGTGGCGCCGGTGGCGGTGATCCCCGACATGCTCTCGAAGAATGAATCGGTGTAGCTGATGTGCTGAGTCAGCAGGAACGGCAGCGCGGCGAAGATGCACACCACCAGCCAACTGCTGACGGTCAGCAGGTACATGTCGCGCGGGCGCAGGTGAATGTGTTCCGGGCGCCCGGGAAGGACCAGGGCCAGGCCGGCGACGAAGGTGATCATGCTCGACCAGAGGAACGACGGCAGGTCACTGGTGCGGTCGAACACCAGCAACGTGGCCATGGGCACGACCATGAAGATCGCCAGGGTGATCAGGAAGATGCCGATGATGAAACCTATGATCCGCAGGGTCGGCAACGCCATGAAGTCCGCTCGGGCTGAAAGGGGAAGGGCGCCATTCTACCGACGGCAAGCGGCATGTAAACCGCACCCGGCGCGACGGGCGTGTGCATCGGCGTTCTAATTTGCGCTAACGAACTCGCCGTACAGCCACTAGAATAGCCGGACATTTTTCAGGGAGGTGGCCGATGCAGGCTCTCGACGCTTTGCTCAACCGTGTTTCCGTCCCGCGCCTGGTGGACCCGGCCCCTACGCCGGAACAGCGCGAGGTCATGTTCGCCGCTGCGATGCGGGCGCCGGATCACGGCCAGTTGCGGCCTTGGCGTTTTCTGACGGTGGAGGGGGCGGCGCGCCAGCGCATGGGCGAACTGCTGGCCGAAGCGGCGCGCTTCAACGACCCGCTGGTGGCCGAAGCCGTTGTGGAAAAAGCCCTCAACGGCCCGTTGCGTGCGCCGTTGGTCGTGGTGGTGATCGCCCGCCTGCAGGATCATTTCAAGGTCCCGAAGGCCGAGCAGATGCTGGCGGCCGGCTGCGCGGCCCATGCCATCCTGCTGGCGGCTTATGCCCAGGGCGTCGGTGGCGTCTGGCGTACGGGCGAGCTGGCGTATTCCCCGCACGTGGCCAAGGGGCTTGGCCTGGAGGACGGCGAAGAGGTGATCGGCTTCCTTTACCTGGGCACCCCGCAGAAAGAGGCACGCGTTGCTCCGAAGGAAGACACCGCCGAATTTGTTCGTGAGTGGACAGGGCTGTAGCTACAACTGGCGGGCTCTTGTGGCGAGGGGATTTAATCCCCGCTGGGCTGCGCAGCAGCCCCCCAAACTGTTTTTGCAGGTCAATCTGACACAGCCGAGGCGTCAGCTTTCAGGGCTGCTGCGCAGCCCAACGGGGATAAATCCCCTCGCCACAAAGGGGCATGTGTCAGATAGGGATGACAGTTATTTACAAACGTCAGCAATCGCCTCGGCCAATTGGTCCAGGCGTGTCGCGTCGATGCCCGCCACGTTGGCCCGGCCCGTGCCGACCATGTACACGCTGTGCCGCTCGCGCAGATGCCGGACCTGCTCCGGCGTCAGGCCGGTGTAGGAAAACATTCCGCGTTGTACGCCGATATGGGCGAAGCGCTCCCGCAGGCCGTGGGGCTCGAGGGCGTCCAGCAGGCCGCTGCGTAGTTGGGCGATGCGCAGACGCATGGCCTGGACTTCATCGGCCCACAGGCCTTTGAGTTGTGCATCGCCAAGGATCGTCGCGACCACGGCGGCACCGTGATCCGGCGGCGTCGACCACAGGTTGCGGGCGATGTTGGCCAGTTGGCTGCGGATATCCAGCAACTTCCCGCTTTCCCCGGCGCAGACGATCAGCGCCCCGGTGCGATCGCAGTACAGGCCAAAGTTCTTCGAGCAGGAACTGGTGATCAGCACTTCCGGCAGCGCCTGGGCAAACAGCCGCACCGCCCACGCATCCTGTTCCAGCCCGTCGCCAAAGCCCTGGTAGGCGAAGTCGATCAACGGCAACAGTTCACGCTGGCGCACCACGTCCAGTACCTGGCGCCATTGATCATGGGTCAGGTCGAAACCGGTGGGGTTGTGGCAGCACGCGTGCAGCAGCACCACATCGCCTTTGGGCGCCTGGTTCAAGGTCGCCAGCATGGCCTCGATATCCAGGCGATTGTCGGCGCCCACGTAGGGGTAGTGACTGGCCTTGACGCCAGCGGCGGCGAAGATGGTCTCGTGGATCGGCCAGGTCGGGTTGCTCAGCCAGACGCCCCGTCCGGGCAGGCACTGGGCGATGAAGTCGGCACTCAGGCGCAGGGCCCCGGTGCCCCCTGGGGTCTGGGTGGCGCCGGCGCGTTTTTCGGCGATGTGTGCCGAGTCCGCGCCCAGCACCAGTTCACTGATCAACTGGCCGAACGCCGCGTCGCCGTGACCGCCAATGTAAGTCTTGGTGGTCTGGCGATCCACCAGGCGCTGTTCGGCCTGCTTTACCGATTCGAGGATCGGCGTCAGGCCTTGGGCGTCCTTGTAGACCCCCACGCCCAGGTCGAACTTGCTCGGGTTGGTGTCCGCGCCGTAGGCCTCCATCAGGCCGAGGATCGGATCGCCGGGCACCCGGCCGATGGCGTCGAAATGCATTACTTGCGACCCTCGGCGGTCTTGGCCACTTCATCGGTGCGCGCGGCCATGATGAAGTCATTGCGGTGCAGGCCCTTGATGGAGTGGCTCCACCAGGTCACGGTGACTTTGCCCCATTCGGTCAGCAAGCCCGGGTGATGGCCCTCGGCTTCGGAGATCTCGCCGACGGCGTTGGTGAAGGCCAGGGCGTGCTTGAAATTCTTGAACAGGAAGACCTTTTCCAGCTGCATCACGCTGTCGCGCACTTCGATGTTCCAGTCCGGGATCTGCTTGATCAGTACCGGCAGTTCTTCGTCGCTGACTTGCGGGGCATCGGCGCGGCAGGCTTCGCAATGGGCTTGGTTCAGAGTGTTCATGGTGTGTTCCTGGATCGAAAGAGTAGAACGTCGATGCGCCCACGCTAAAGCAAAGCCGTGCGGCGCAACAGACTCAATTGGGCTCAAAAAAAGCCATTCAGGCCGCTTTTGGCGGAAATTTCGGCGTGTGCAGGCCCAGTTCCCGGCCGCGCTTGACCAGGCTCATGATGTCTTCATGGGCCAGGTCGAACAGGCGCTTGAGTTCGGGAAGGACGAAGTACACCGGTTGCAGGATGTCGATGCGATACGGCGTGCGCATGGCTTCCAGCGGATCGAACGCCTGGTGCTCGGGCTCGTCGGACAGGCAGTACACCGTCTCCTTGGGGGACGACAGGATGCCACCGCCGTAGATGCGTCGGCCCTGAGGCGTGTCCACCAGGCCGAACTCGATGGTCATCCAGTACAGGCGCGCCAGGTAGACGCGTTCTTCCTTGGAGGCCTGCAGACCGAGCTTGCCGTAGGTGTGGGTGAATTCGGCGAACCAGGGGTTGGTCAGCAGGGGACAGTGGCCGAAGATCTCGTGGAAAATGTCCGGCTCTTGCAGGTAGTCCAGTTCTTCACGGGTACGAATAAAGGTCGCCACCGGAAACTGCTTGCTGGCCAGCAATTCAAAAAAGGTCTGGAAGGGGATCAGCGCCGGCACCCGGGCGACTTGCCAGCCTGTGGTTTCGCCCAGCACTTTATTGATTTCACCCAGTTGCGGGATGCGATCGTGGGGCAGGCCGAGCTTTTCGATGCCGTCGAGGTATTCCTGGCACGCGCGGCCCTCGATGACTTTCAACTGGCGGGTGATCAGCGTGTTCCACACCGCATGTTCTTCGGCGGGGTAGTCGATAAAACCTTGCGCATCGGGCTCGCGGGCCACGTACTGCGTCTGCTTCATGCTGTTCTCCTGCTGATTCCCCTCAGGGGGAAAGGCGTGTTTTGTTGTTATGTCCAGCGATGCAGTAGAGATAACGCGAAGCAGACGAATGTGCAGCAGGGCCATGGCGACGTGGGTGGATGGAATGGCGCTGTTTCGTAAATTTTTCGTTACAGATGGGCCGGTGCGTCCATGCCGATTGGATTTTCAGCTGGGAAATGCCCTGCAGCTGTCACATAATCTTGACGGTTATTTGCACTCAGTCTCAGAAAAATCCTACTCACAACGAGCTCCCGGGCCTCCTTATGCGCATCAAAGTCCATTGCCAGAACCGCATCGGCATCCTGCGGGACATCCTCAACCTGTTGGTGGAGTACGGCATCAACGTCGCCCGCGGGGAGGTTGGTGGCGAACATGGCAATGCGATCTACCTGCACTGTCCCAACCTGATCAACATTCAATTCCAGGCGTTGCGTCCAAAGTTCGAGGGCATCGCCGGGGTGTTTGGCGTCAAGCGTGTAGGGCTGATGCCCAGCGAGCGTCGGCACATGGAGCTCAACGCCTTGCTGGGCGCCCTGGAGTTTCCGGTGCTGTCCATCGACATGGGCGGCTCCATCGTCGCCGCGAACCGGGCGGCGGCGCAGTTGCTCGGGGTGCGGGTGGATGAGGTGCCGGGAATCCCGTTGTCGCGTTATGCCGAGGATTTCGACCTGCCGGAGCTGGTGCGCGCCAACCAGTCGCGCATTAACGGCCTGCGGGTCAAGGTCAAGGGCGATGTGTTCCTGGCCGATATCGCGCCTTTGCAATCGGAGCACGACGACAGCGAGGCCATGGCCGGCGCGGTCCTGACGTTGCACCGCGCCGACCGGGTCGGCGAGCGCATCTACAACGTGCGCAAGCAGGAGTTACGCGGCTTCGACAGCATCTTCCAGAGCTCCAAGGTGATGGCGGCGGTGGTCCGTGAAGCCCGGCGCATGGCGCCGCTGGATGCGCCGCTGTTGATCGAAGGCGAGACCGGCACCGGCAAGGAATTGCTGGCGCGGGCCTGCCACCTGGCGAGCCCGCGCGGGCAATCGCCGCTGATGGCGCTCAACTGTGCCGGCCTGCCGGAGTCCATGGCCGAGACCGAACTGTTCGGCTACGGCCCTGGCGCCTTCGAAGGTGCCCGGGCCGAAGGCAAGCTCGGCCTGCTGGAACTGACGGCGGGGGGCACGCTGTTTCTCGACGGGGTCGGGGAGATGAGCCCACGCCTGCAAGTGAAGCTGCTGCGCTTTTTGCAGGACGGTTGCTTTCGTCGGGTCGGCAGCGATGAGGAGGTGTACCTGGATGTGCGCGTGATCTGCGCCACCCAGGTGGACCTCTCCGAACTCTGCGCCCGCGGCGAATTCCGCCAGGACCTCTACCACCGCTTGAACGTTCTGTCGCTGCACATTCCGCCACTGCGTGAATGCCTGGATGGGCTGACGCCGTTGGTGGAGCACTTTCTCGACCAGGCCAGCCGCCAGATCGGCTGCCCGTTGCCAAGGCTGGCCCCGGCGGCGATGGAGCGCCTGAGCCACTACCATTGGCCGGGCAATGTCCGGCAGCTGGAAAACGTGTTGTTCCAGGCGGTGTCCCTGTGCGATGGCGGGAAAGTGCGGGCCGAGCACATTCGCCTGCCGGACTACGGCGTGCGCCAGCCCCTTGGCGATTTCTCCCTTGAGGGCGGGCTCGAAGAGATCGTCGGGCGCTTCGAGAAGGCGGTGCTGGAGCGCCTCTACTCCGAGCACCCCAGCAGCCGGCAATTGGGCAAGCGGTTGGGGGTGTCCCATACCACCATTGCCAACAAGTTGCGGGCGTACGAGGTGGGCAAGGCTGAGTCCTGACCGTAGCGGCGCCTGAAATAGTTGGTATGGGATTTGCTCGACCGAGGTCGGTGCGCCGCTTATTCACATTCTGTGGCGACTTTTTGACAGGGCTCAGCCCCGGTTCCCGCTGCGTACGTGAGATTCAGAATGCATAAGAAAATTGCAGTGGTGCAGTCGAACTACATTCCCTGGAAGGGCTACTTCGATCTGATCCGCAGCGTCGATGCGTTCATCCTGTACGACGACGTCCAGTACACCCGCAGTGACTGGCGCAACCGTAACAAGATCAAGACCGCCCAGGGCGAGTATTGGCTGAGTATCCCGGTCAAGAAAAAGGGCCGCCTCGGCCAGTTGATCAATGAAGTCGAGATCAGCACTCCGGGCTGGGCCGCCGCGCACTGGAAAACCATCGAGCAGAGCTACCGACGCGCGCCGTATTTTGCGCAGATGCAAGCGCCGATTCGGGCGCTCTACGAGCAGGCGGCCGACCTGACCCACCTGACCCGGATCAACCACCTGTTCATCGCCGGCCTGTGCCCCCTGCTGGGCATCCACACACCGCTTTACCGTTCCGAGGACCTGGGTGGGGTCGAGGGCAAGAACGAGCGCCTGATCCACCTGTGCCAGGCCCTCGGTGCCGAGCATTACCTTTCCGGACCGGCAGCCAGCCATTACCTCGACGAAGCCGCGTTCGCCGCCCAAGGCATCACGGTGTCGTACATGAGCTACGCCGGCTACCCCGAATACCCGCAGGTGTACGGCGACTTCCAGCACGCGGTCAGTGTCATCGACCTGTTGTTCAATACCGGCGCGGATGCATCGGCTTTCATGACGCGAGGGGCTGCCTGAGCGGGCCTTGCAGTCACACCCTGTTTGATTTGATTGTGGAGATGCACCCGATGTCGAACCCCGCGCAGTTGGACGCTCATTCGCTTGAACAGGCGTTGGCGCGTTTGCGGCTGATGTATGCCAAACCCGAGCATCCCTACTATTTCGCCGCACCTGCCTACCGTGAATCGTCGTCGGGCGTGGTCTCGCTGCATTACCTCTGCCACATGCTCAATCTCAGTGGCCGTGAGGCTTACATCTGCGGCAGCGACGTGGTCAATCCAGACCTCAAGACCCCGGTGATCACCTCCGCGATCAAACAGCGCCACAAGGCCGCCGGCAAAGTGCCGATCGCGGTGTACCCCGAGGTGTTCCCCGGCAATCCGCTGAACTGTTCGGTCGTGGCGCGTTTTCTGCTGAATTTCGAGGGCTTCCTGACCGGAAACAGCATGGACGCGGCGCCCACCGACTTGTTTTTCTATTACGCAGCCCGGCTCGCCGAGCACCGGGGCGACCCTGACGGCGACCTGCTGTGCCTGCCGACCATCGACATCGAAATGTTCTCCAGCGTGGGCACCGATGCTGTGCGCGAGGGTAGCTATCTCTATCAGAACCGCCACCCGCTGGAAAAGATCGACTACGCGCAACTGCCCGCCGACATTCGTCTGCTGAGCATGGCCAATCCGCTGACCCTGCCTGAGTTGGCCAAGGTGTTGCGCAAGGCCGAGGTGATGTATTCCTACGAGTGGTCGATGACCTGCGTGATGGCGGTGCTGTGCGGCTGCCCGGTGATTTTCATTCCGGGGCATGGCGTCGACCAGCCGCTGCTCGACACCAGTTTCTTCGGCAGTGTGGGCTTTGCCATGCTCGACCAGCCGGACCCGTTGGCGCATGCCCGGGCCAGCCTCGGTGATGCTTTGCCGCGTTACGTTGAGCGCACCGCGTCTTTCTGGCAGCAACTGGATGTGTTCATTGCCAGGACCCAGGCGACCGCCGCCCGGGAAGCCGTCGGCAACCGCCTGGGGGCGCTCGACTGGTTGCGCCAGCGCTACCCGACGGCCCAGCAGTTGCGCCTGGTCAACGAGCGCTTGGCGATCCCAACGGCCCCCAGCTTCACGGTCCTGGTCCGCGATGACGGCAACCCGCTTGCATTGGCGCACACCCTCGACAGCCTGGATCGACAGTTGTACCAGCGCATCCATGTGTGCGTGATGGGCAGCGTCGATCCGGCGCGCGCCAACGTCCAGTGGTTGGACTGTGATCCGAGGCAGCCGGTGACTGCGATCAATGGCTTGCTCGCTGGCATCCAGAGCGACTGGGTGATGATGGTCGAGGCGGGGGAGGAGTTCGTGGCCGCAGGCTTGCAGGTGACGGCGCTCAACCTGCTCGACGCCCCCGACAATTGCCTGGCGGTGTACGCCGACGAGGCGCTGCGCATGGCTGGCGTGGTCAATGTCGCGCTGCGCCCCGATCTGAACCTGGACTTGCTGTTGGCCAACCCGGCCAGTTTTTCCCGTCACTGGATGTACCGTCGCGAAGCGCTGGTGCAGCTGTGCGGTTTTGACGAGACCTGCGGCGGAGCCTTTGAGCTGGCCTATCAGTTGCGCCTGATCAGCGAGCAAGGTGGGCAGAGCGTGGGGCATGTCAGCGAGCCCCTGCTGATCGCCAACGAGCCGAGGCCGTCGGACTGCGCCGATGAGCGTGCGGTCATCGACGCGCATCTGCAGGCGCGTGGCTACGTTCAAGGGCAGGCGATCGCCCTGGACATGCAGCCCGGCGGCTACCGCATCGACTACGGCCATGAGCGCCAGGCCTCGGTCAGCATTGTGATCTACCTCGAAGGGCAACTGGTCAATTTCCAGCGTTGCCTGGAAAGCCTGCTGATCCAGACCAGCGCCGTGGACTTCGAAGTCTTACTGGTCGAGCCGGGCGGCGACGACCCTGCCTTGCTGGAGTGGCTGGCGCTAGTCGAGGAGATGGGCGAAGGCCGTTTCCAGGTGTTGCGTTTCATGCCGGGACAATCCCGTGCAGCCATGTGCAATGCGGCGGCGCAGGAAGCGCGTGGCGAGTACCTGCTGTGGCTCGATGCCCATGCCGCCGTGCTGGAACCCGGCTGGTTGCACGCGTTGCTCAACCAGGCCCAGCGCCCGGAAGTCGGCGCCGTGGGCGGCAAGTCCCAGGACAACCAGGGGCGCATTCGCCAGGCGGGCCTGGTGCTGGGGTTGGGAGGAACGGTCGGTCGGGCTTTCGAGGGTGTGTCATCCCAGGTGGCGGGCTACATGGGGCGGCTGGGGCTTGAGCAGAGCTGCTGCGCGGTGGACGGTGAGTGCCTGATGCTGCGTCGGGCGTTGTTCCTCGAAGCGGGCGGCTTCGACACCGATCCGTTGTTGGCGCCCTGGACCTCTATCGACCTGTGCCTGAAGTTGTACCAGGCGGGGTACCTGAACGTCTGGACGCCTTTCACACGCCTGTTGGTCGACCCGCTGCCGGCCCCCCGTGCGAGCCGCGAGCAGGAGGACGCATTGTTCGCCCGCTGGATGCCGCAGTTGGCCCGCGACCCTGGCTACAACGCCAATTTCTCGCTGCGTGCCGGTGAGGGCTTTACCCTGGAAAACAACGACCTGAGCTGGTATCCGCTGCAAGGCAGCGTGCCGAGGCTGCTGGTTTGCATCACTGACCCGCAGGCGACGGGGCACTCGCGGCTGATCCAGCCGTTGCGGGCCATGCTGGAAGCCGGGCAGGTCGAGGGTACGGCGGTTTCAACGGTGTTGTCGGCGGTGGAGATCGAGCGCCTGGCGCCGGCCACCGTGGTGTTGCAGCGGCCTCTGGATGACGCGGGGCTGTTGGCCCTGAGCCGCCTGAGGGCGTTTTCCAAAGCGTTCACGGTCTACGACCTGGACGGTTACTTGCCGCAGATGGAATTGAAGGGTGATGACTCGGCCGATGAGCTGTTGGAGCGCCTGCGGTTCGGGCTGCTACAGGCCGATCGGGTATTGGTCTCTTCACCGACGCTGGCCGAACTGTTGCAGGGCCAGCACGATGATATTCGCCTGGTGGAAACCCTGCTGCCGGCCGCCTGGGGGCGCCTGCAGAGCAAGCGTGCCGTAGGCGTCAGGCCGCGCCTGGGCTGGCTGGGTGGCAAGGACGCCGAGCTGTTGGCCGATGTGCTGCCAGCGTTGGCCGGCGAAGTGGACTGGGTGGTGCTGGGCGACTGTCCGGCGGCCATGCGGCCTTTCGTGGCAGAACTGCACCCGGGTGTCGGGCAGCAGCAGTTGGCGGGCGCCCTGGCCGCGTTGAACCTTGATCTTGCCTTGGTACCGATGGCCGAAACCCTGGGCAACGCCTGCTCGGCCGACCTGCGCGTCCTGCAGCATGCCGCTTGCGGGCATCCGGTCATTTGCAGCCGGGTGCCGGGGTTTGTCGGTGGCGAGGTATTGCCGCTGTCGCGCGTGAGCAACGAGGCGCAAGACTGGATCCGCACGATTCGCCTGCACCTGGAGGATCGTGAGGCCTCGGCGACCCTGGGAGACGCCTTGCAGTCGGCCGTGCGTACCCAGTGGCTGCTCGAAGGTGAGCGCCTGGACGCCTGGCGACAGGCCTGGCTGGCTGATTGAACCGTACCGATGACTATTTGGCCGCCCAGCGGAGTGCAGTGACATGAGCAACGATCTTGATACCTTCATCGCCGCCTACAGCGACAGCTTTGGCTATGCGTATGACAACAACATCATTCTCAATTGGTATCCCCAACGCATCATGGCGCTGTGCACCCAGGCGCAAAGCCTGCTGGAGCTCGGCGTGGGCCATGGTTTCAGTACCCATCGCTTCTCGAAGTTCTTTAGCAAACACACGGTCATCGACGGCTCCGCCTCGGTGATCGCCCAGTTCAAGGCCCAGTACCCGGACAGCCCGGCCGAGATTGTCGAAAGTTATTTCGAGACCTTCGACACCGACCAGCGTTTCGATCTCATTGTGATGGGCTTCGTGCTTGAGCACGTCGATGATCCGCAGGTCGTGCTGCAACGGTTCAAGCGTTTCCTGGCGCCGGGGGGGCGTTGCTTCGTGCTGGTGCCCAATGGCGAGTCCCTGCATCGGCGCTTCGGCCATGCTGCCGGGTTGCTTGACGACATGATGGCGCTGGGCAGCGGCGATCTGGAACTGGGTCATGTGCGCAGCTATTCGCTACAGTCCCTGACGGCCGAGCTGCAAGCCGCAGGGCTTGAGGTGGTGCGCAAGGAAGGCGTGTTCCTCAAGCCTTTCACCACCGGTCAACTGAAGGAATTGAACCTGGGGGCGGACATCGTCCAGGCCATGTGCACCGTGGGGATCGATTACCCGGAGCTCAGTTGCGCGCTCATGCTCGAAGCGACAGTCGCTGCGTCATGAGAAGCCTGGTCATCGGAAGTACCTCGGTCATCGGCCAGGCGGTTGCTCGCGGCTTGTCGCGCCATGGCCAGGTCAGGTTGGCGGGGCGCCGGGATGCCGACATCGCCTTCGACTTGAGTGCCCAGGCGCCCGTCGCCTGCGATGAGCGCTTCGACGTTGTCGTGTTGGCCGCTGCCGATTTCGGCGGGCGCCAGCCGGATGAGCTGGTTCGCGCCGAGCTGGTCAACAGCGTGGGTACGCTGGCGGCCTGTCGCCTGGCGGAACAATGCGGGGCCCGCCATTTCATCTTGCTGTCGTCGCGTTCGGCCTGCGACCAGGTGACGGATCCCTACTTTGGCATCTACTCGCTGTCCAAGCGCCATGCCGAGGAAGTGGCGAGCCTGTATTGCCAGGAGCGCGGCATGGCGTTGAGCATCCTGCGTATCAGCCAGGTCTACGGCAGTGACGAGCAGTGCCGGTCTCATCAACCGCTGTTGTATGCCATGGCCGACAAAGCGCAAGCCGGGCAGGCCGTCGAGCTGTATGGCCGCAACGACGCCAAGCGCAACTACCTGCACCTGAACGACCTTGCCGAGCTCTGCGCACGGGTAGCGACCCACGGCATTACAGGGCTGTTCAACTGCGGCCATCCGCAATCCCCGCGTCTTTCCGAGATCGCCCAGGCCGCGTTCGAAGCATTTGGCAAGCCGCTGGACGTCCGCTTCCTGGCGGAAAAAAACGACATCCCCGACCTGCCGCCCTTCGACGATTTGCAGGCGCTCCACGAGCAAACGGGTTTCACCCCGCGAATCGACATTCGCCAGGGATTCGAGTTGATGCGAGCGCACCGGGAGACCCTGGCATGAAGACCGTCATGGTGACTGGCGTAGGGGCCATCATGGGCTATGGCCTGCTCAAGTCCTTGCGTGCGGCGGATGCCTCTGTCCGGCTGATCGGCACCGATATCTACGACGACGCTGTCGGGCGCGCCTGGAGCGATGCATTCGAGCAAGCCCCGCTGACCGCTGACCCGGGATATGGCCAATGGCTGGGCGACACCCTGGCCCGGCACAAGGTTGACCTGCTGATTCCGGGGATCGAACAGGACCTCCATTGGCTGTCGGACAACCGCGCGTTGTTGGCCACGCTTGACTGCCGGGTGGTGCTCAACAATTCGCACCTGATCGACCTTTCCCGGGATAAATGGGCCATGGACCAGGCGCTGGTGGCGCTGGGGGATGCCTGCCGTATTCCCAGCCTGCTGTCCGGGGACTTTCATTCGCTCACGGCCGCGCTGGGCCTGCCGTTCCTGCTCAAGCCGCGCAGGAGCTACGCTTCCAAGGGGTTGGTCTGGGTTCGCGAGGAGCGCGACTTCACGCCTCACGCGCCGTTGCTGGGTGAGTACCTCATGGCCCAACCGATCATTGGCAGCGCGGCCGACGAGTTCACCGTGGCGGCGTTTGGCGACGGTCGCGGCGACCCCGGGCCGATCATTGCCTTCCAGCGCCGCCTGGCCTCGGATGGCTCCACCGCCAAGGCTTGGGTGTATCAGGACGATTCGCTGGAACAGGTGGTGGTCAGGTTATGCCGTGCCTTCAAGCCTGAGGGGCCGACCAACTTGCAGTTCCGGCGTGGCGGCGACGGTTCCTGGAGCCTGCTGGAGATCAATCCGCGGATCTCCTCGACCAGTTCGATACGCCGCGCATTCGGCTACAACGAGGCGGCCATGTGCCTGGACTATTACCTGCACGGCAAGACGCTGGCCCGGCCTACGCTGCGCAGTGGTTTCGCTGTTCGTTATATAGAGGACTTCATTGTCTATGATCGGGATCATTTCTGACGTACATGGCAATTACAGCGCCCTTCGGACAGTGCTGGCCAAGCTCGACGAACTGGGTGTTACACAGATCATCTGCTTGGGCGACACCGCCGGTTACTACAGCCAGGTCAATGAATGCTGCGACGCCCTGCGCGAGCGGGACGTCTTCTCGGTGATGGGCAACCACGACTGGTACCTGGCCAAGCACGAGCGATGCCCTCGTTCCAACAGCGCCAATGCCTGCCTGGACTACCAGCAAGGCGTCGTCACGGCGCAGAACCTGGCCTGGCTGGGCTCGCTTGCGCAGCGCTCGAACCAACAGGGGGTGAGCATCGTCCACGGTGGCTGGAACGATCCGTTGGATGAGTACGTGCGACCTTCGCAGGCGTATTTTTCGCCCTTGCCTGGCCGCTACTTCGCCTCGGGCCATACTCATGTCCAGTACCTGTGGAGCGGCGAAGGCAAGGTCTACTGCAACCCTGGTTCAGTCGGCCAGCCCCGTGATGGTGACGCTCGGGCCGGTTTCGCCACCTGGGACGGTGAGGCGTTCGAGCTGCACCGGGTTGAATACGACATCGTTGAAACCCAGCAGGCGATGAAGCGAGCCGGATTCACTCCGTACTTCTATGAAAATCTTGATACAGGCAGCCAGATAGGTGGGCGGATCAGTGCGGTTTGAGGTTTTGTCCTTCGCGCCACCCATGACCATGCCCATCCAGGGAAGTTTGCAATGAGCAAAGAAACGATCTTCTTCAATCGCCCTTACATGACCGGCAAGGAACTGGATTACATCGCCCAGGCCAAGTTCGGCAACATGCTCGCCGGCGATGGCCCCTTCACCAAGCGGTGTCATCGCTGGCTGGAGGCGCAAACGGGCAGCAACAAGGCCCTGCTGACCCATTCATGCACCGCGGCCCTGGAAATGACGGCGTTGCTGCTGGATATCCAGCCTGGCGATGAAGTCATCCTGCCGTCGTATACGTTCGTCTCCACCGCCAATGCCTTCGTGTTGCGCGGCGCGGTGCCGGTCTTCGTCGATGTGCGGCCCGACACCCTGAACCTGGACGAGCGCCTGATCGAGGCGGCGATCACGCCACGGACCAAGGCCATCGTACCTGTGCACTACGCAGGCGTGGCCTGCGAGATGGACGAGATCCTGGCCATTGCCCGCAGGCATGGGCTGGCCGTGGTGGAAGACGCCGCGCAAGGTGTGATGTCGACCTACAAGGGGCGGGCGCTGGGCAGTATCGGTGACCTGGGGGCCTTCAGCTTTCACGAAACCAAGAACGTGATTTCGGGGGAGGGCGGGGCCTTGCTGGTCAATGATCCCGCGTTGGCGTTGCGGGCCGAGATCATCCGGGAAAAAGGCACCGATCGCAGCCGGTTCTTCCGGGGTGAAGTAGACAAGTACACGTGGCAGGAAGTGGGCTCCTCGTTCCTGCCGGGGGAAATGACGGCCGCGTTCCTCTGGGCCCAGTTGGAAGAGGCGCAAGCCATCACCAACCGCCGCCTGGCCCTCTGGGACAATTACCATGCGGCGCTGGCGACGCTTGAGCGGCAAGGGGCGCTGCGGCGTCCGATAGTGCCTGAAAACTGCCAGCACAACGCGCACATGTACTACGTGATCCTCGCCCCGGGCGTCGAGCGCCAGGCCGTCCTCGAAGAGCTCAAGCGACATGCCATCTACGCGGTGTTCCATTACGTGCCGCTGCATTCATCGCCCGGTGGCCTGCGTTATGGACGCGTGCAGGGGTCGATGGAGGTGACTGACGGCTATTCCGAGCGCCTGTTGCGTTTGCCCATGTGGCTCGGCTTGACCCATGAGCACCAGGAGCAGGTGGTGGGTGTGTTGGGCGATGCCTTGGCAAAGGCCTGACCTCCGCCAGCCGATGAGGCGCCTGGCATCAGGCCAGGTGCCAGGCCTTGCCACCTAGCGGCATAACACCGCCGGTTTTTCGACTTCGACACCCTCAACCTATCCTCTGTAAATCCCCCAGGCCCTTTGTTTACCGGGCCTTGGCCCGCCAGAAAAAAGTTGGTCTGCAAATTGCTTAAGGCTGTGCAACACAGCAGTGGACGGCAAACGTCCGGCATGCAGAGGAACGACAGTGGACAAGTACCTTTATGTGGCAATGACCGGCGCCAGCCAGAACGCACTGGCGCAACGGGCCCATGCCAACAACCTGGCGAACATTTCCACCAATGGTTTCCAGAAAGACCTGGAGCAGGCGCGCTCGATGCCGGTGTTCGGCGACAGCTTTCCGGCGCGGGCGTTTGCCATGTCCGAGCGACCTGCCACGGACTTCACACCGGGCGCGTTGGTGGAAACCGGTCGCGACCTCGACGTGGCGGTCAGCGGTCCGGGCTGGATGGCGGTACAGAATCCCGACGGTGGTGAAAGCTACGTGCGCACCGGCAGCCTCAATGTTGACGCCCTGGGCGTGCTGCGGGCCGGCAACGGCATGCCGGTGATGGGCAACGGCGGTCCCATCGCCGTGCCGCCGGAGCAGAAGATCGAAATCGGCCAGGACGGCACCATCAGCATCCGCGCCATGGGCGAAGGCCCGCGGGTAATGGCCGAGGTGGACCGCATCAAGCTGGTCAATCCGGACCTCAAGAACATGACCAAGGGCCTGGACGGTTCGATCCGGACCAAGGACGGCCAGCCGGCACCCATCGATGCCAACGTGCAGTTGGTCTCGGGGTTCCAGGAAGCGAGCAACGTCAATGCCGTGGACGAGATGACCTCGGTCCTGGCCCTGGCCAAGCAGTTCGAGCTTCACGTGAAGATGATGAACACCGCCAAAGAAGGCGATGAGGCTATGGCTCGGGTCTTGCAGATCTAACTATTAATGACAGCGTCGCGCCGATAATCAGGCGTACGAGGAGAATCGAATGCTTCCGGCTTTGTGGGTTGCCAAAACAGGTTTGTCCGCCCAGGACACCAACCTGACCACCATTTCCAACAACCTGGCGAACGTCTCGACCACGGGTTTCAAGCGTGATCGTGCCGAGTTCCAGGACCTGCTGTACCAGGTCAAGCGTCAGCCAGGTGCCCAGTCGACCCAGGACAGCGAGCTGCCGTCGGGCCTGCAAGTGGGTACCGGTGTGCGCATCGTCGGCACCCAGAAGAACTTCAACGCCGGCAGCCTGCAAACCACCGAGCAGCCGCTGGACATGGCCATCGACGGTCGCGGTTTCTTCCAGATCCTGCAGCCGGACGGCACCACGTCCTACACCCGTGACGGTACCTTCCACCTCGACTCCAATGGCCAGATCGTCAATGCCAGCGGTTTCGCCCTGGAACCGGCCATCATCATCCCGAACGATGCCCAGACCTTCACCGTGGGCCGCGACGGTACCGTGTCCATCACCGTGGCAGGCAACCCGGCCGCCCAGGTGATCGGCAACCTGCAGACCGCCGACTTCATCAACCCGGCCGGCTTGCAGGCCGTGGGCAACAACCTGTTCCTGGAGACCGCCGCCAGTGGCGCGCCGCAAATCGGCACCCCGGGCCTGAACGGTTTCGGCACCACGCTGCAGAACACCCTGGAAACCTCCAACGTGAGCACGGTCGAGGAGATGGTCAACATGATCACCACCCAGCGCGCCTACGAAATGAACTCCAAGGTGATCTCCACCGCCGACCAGATGCTCTCGTTCGTCACGCAGAATCTGTAATCGTCCCAACATCTGTACTTACGTAGACAGGGCGGCCCGTAGGTCGCCTGCAACACCGAGAGGTAGGGTCATGAAACGCTTTGTATCTGTACTGGCATTGAGTGGGATCACCGCGCTTGCGGGTTGTGTCGCGCCAACGCCCAGGCCCAATGACCCGTACTACGCGCCGGTGTTGCCGCGTACACCGTTGCCGGCTGCGGCCAACAATGGCTCGATCTACCAGGCCGGCTTCGAGCAGAACCTGTACAGCGACCGCAAGGCATTCCGGGTCGGTGACATCATCACCATCACCCTGAACGAGCGGACCCAGGCCAGCAAGAACGCCAACTCGCAGATGGACAAGACCAGCGCCACCAGCGTCGGCCTGACCTCGCTGTTCGGTTCCAGCCTGACCACCAACAACCCGATCGGCAGCAACGACCTGAGCCTCAATGCCGGCTACAACGCCGACCGGGCGACCAAGGGCGACAGCAAGTCCGGCCAGAGCAACAGCCTGACCGGTTCGATCACCGTGACCGTCGCCGACGTGCTGCCCAACGGCATCATCGTCGTGCGGGGCGAGAAGTGGCTGACCCTCAACACCGGTGACGAACTGGTGCGCATCGCCGGCATGGTTCGTGCCGACGACATCGCCACCGACAACACCGTTTCGTCCACCCGCGTGGCTGATGCGCGCATTACCTATTCGGGCACCGGTGCCTTCGCCGATGCCAGTCAGCCCGGTTGGTTCGATCGTTTCTTCCTCAGCCCGAAGTTCCCTTTCTAGGTGGCCCCGTTGAATCTTAAACAGCTGTTGCTCGGTGCGCTGATGATGTCGGCAGCCTTCGCCGCTCAAGCCGAGCGCCTGAAGGACATCGCCAGCATTTCCGGCGTGCGCTCCAACCAGTTGATCGGCTACGGCCTGGTCGTGGGCCTCAATGGCACCGGTGACCAGACCACCCAGACCCCGTTCACGCTGCAGACCTTCAACAACATGTTGTCGCAGTTCGGCATCAAGGTGCCGGCCGGTTCCGGCAACGTGCAGTTGAAGAACGTCGCGGCGGTGTCGGTCAGTGCCGACCTGCCGGCTTTCGCCAAGCCCGGCCAGCAGGTGGATATCACCGTTTCGTCCATCGGTAACTCCAAGAGCCTGCGCGGCGGTACCTTGCTGCTGACGCCGCTCAAGGGTATCGACGGCAACGTCTACGCCATCGCCCAGGGCAACCTGGTGGTGGGCGGCTTCGACGCCGAGGGGCGCGACGGTTCGAAGATCACTGTCAATGTTCCGTCGGCCGGTCGCATCCCTGGCGGTGCGTCGGTGGAACGTGCGGTGCCGAGTGGTTTCAACCAGGGCAACAGCCTGACGCTGAACCTCAACCGTTCCGACTTCACCACCGCCAAGCGCATCGTCGACAAGATCAACGACATGCTCGGCCCAGGCGTGGCCCAGGCCATCGACGGCGGCTCGATCCGGGTCACCGCGCCGCTGGATCCGAGCCAGCGGGTCGACTACCTGTCGATCCTGGAAAACCTCGAAGTGGATCCGGGCCAGGCCGTGGCGAAAGTCATCATCAATTCGCGCACCGGTACTATCGTGATCGGCCAGAACGTCAAGGTTTCACCGGCCGCCGTGACCCACGGCAGCCTGACCGTGACCATCACCGAAGACCCGATCGTCAGCCAGCCGGGTCCGTTGTCCAACGGCCAGACCGCCGTCGTGCCGCGGTCGCGGGTCAATGCCGAGCAGGAAGCCAAGCCGATGTTCAAGTTCGGCCCGGGCACCACCCTGGATGAAATCGTCCGGGCGGTGAACCAGGTCGGCGCGGCACCGGGCGACTTGATGGCGATCCTCGAAGCCTTGAAGCAGGCCGGCGCGTTGCAAGCCGACCTGATCGTGATCTGAGGGTCGAGCCATGGATATGCGCAAGGGCGCTTTGACCAGCGGCGACTCGGCGTCCTACTCGGACCTGAACCGCTTGAACCAACTCAAGGTTGGCGACAAGAACAGCGATGGCAACCTGCGCAAGGTGGCGCAGGAATTCGAGTCGCTGTTCCTCGGCGAAATGCTCAAGTCCATGCGTTCGGCCACCGAGGCCCTGGGCAAGGACAATCCGATGAATACGCCTGAAGCCAAGCAGTACCAGGAAATGTACGACCAGCAGTTGGCCGTTTCCATGTCCCGCGAAGGCGGCGGTATCGGCTTGGCCGACGTGCTGTTGCGCCAGATGTCCAAGAACAAGCCGCTGGCCCCGGGCGAAGCGGCCACGCTGTCGGCGGCCAAGCAGCAAGAGGCGCTGGACAAGGCGACCAAGGCGGCCGTGCCGACCCCGGTTGCCGCCGGCACCCTGCCCACGGACGGCCCGTTGTCGCGCACCAGCGGCCAGCGTCCACTGTGGGCCTCGCGGGCCGTCAGTGCGCCGCAGGGCGCCGAGGGTGGTCATCGCAACGACATGGAACTGCTCAACCAGCGTCGCCTGGCCCTGCCGCCGAAGCTGGCCGACCGCCTGCTCGCGGGCCTGGTGCCTTCGGCCTCGGTCAATGCCGAGGCCCCGGCGCAGAACCTGCTGCCCGATCGTGCTGTCGCCGCCGTCAAGCCGTCGAGCGGCGAGCTGGGCAACGGCGACTGGCTGGCCGCGCTCAAGGCGGCCGACGCGAAACCGGACATGCAGGTCTACGGCCGTGCCGTCGCGCAGCCGCCATTGGCACCGGCGCGCAAGGCTTTCCGCGATGCCGACGAATTCGTCAACGCCATGTTGCCGATGGCCAAGGAAGCTGCGGACCGCATCGGTGTCGACCCACGCTACCTGGTGGCCCAGGCGGCCTTGGAAACCGGTTGGGGCAAATCCGTCATGCGCCAGCCCGATGGCAGCAGCAGCCACAACCTCTTCGGCATCAAGGCGAGCCAGAACTGGAAAGGCGATTCGGCGCGGGCGATCACCAGCGAGTTTCGCAATGGCGAGATGGTCAAGGAGACGGCCGAGTTCCGTTCCTATGCGTCCTATCGCGACAGCTTCCACGACCTGGTCAATCTGTTGCAGAGCAACAGCCGCTATCAAGATGTGCTGAAGTCGGCCGATAACCCCGAACAGTTTGTACGCGAGTTGCAGAAGGCCGGTTACGCCACCGACCCGAACTACGCCCGCAAGATTTCGCATATAGCCCGGCAGATGACGAGTTACCAGAACTACGCATCGGCAGGCGCCACCACGACGTTATAAGGTCTGAACCATGAGTTTGCTCAATATAGGGATGTCAGGTCTGTCCACAAGCCAGACCGCGTTGGTGACCACGGGTAACAACATTGCCAACGTCGATACCGCCGGGTATTCGCGTCAGCAGACCGTGCAGACGACCAAGGCGTCGAACCAGTACGGCAACGTGTTCATCGGCTCTGGCACCACCCTGGCCGACGTGCGTCGGGTGTATAACTCCTACCTCGAAGCACAGCTCAAGACCACCACCTCGCTCAACAGCGATGCGGCGGCCTATCAGGGGCAGATCACGCCGCTCGATTCCCTGTTGTCCGACAGCGGCACCGGCCTGAACGGCGCACTGACCAAGTTTTTCGCCTCGGTGCAGAACGTCAATGCCAAGCCGGGCGACGACGCTTCCCGCCAGTTGCTGCTCAGCGATGCCCAGGCCCTGAGCAACCGCTTCAACTCGGTGGCCAGCCAGTTGACCGCGCAGAACGACAACATCAACGGCAACCTGTCGAACATGGTCGACCAGATCAATAGCCTGGCCACCACCATTTCCCAGTTGAACAAGAAGATCTCCGAAGTCTCCAACTCGGGCGGTGCGCCCAATGACCTGCTGGACTCGCGCGGCGAAGCCATTCGCCAGCTGTCGACCTTCACCGGCACCCAGGTCGTGGAGAACGGCAACAGCCTGGATATCTACCTCGGTTCCGGCCAGCCGCTGGTGATGGGCAACATCACCAACACCCTGCAAGCGGTGCCGGACAAGAACGATCCGGGGCGCATCGGCATCCAGCTCAACAGTGGTTCCAGTTCAATGGACCTGACTCAGGTGCTGACCGGCGGTGAGATCGGTGGCCTGATGCGCTACCGCAGCACCGTGCTCGACCCGGCCATGAACGAGCTGGGCCGTGTGGCGCTGGTCGTCGCCGACCAGATGAACAGCATCCAGGCCTCGGGTATCGACAAGAACGGTGCCTTCGGTTCCAACCTGTTCAGCAGCATCAACAGTGCCGCGCAGATGAGCCAGCGCAGCGTCGCCGCCCTGAACAACAGCGCCGGCGCCGGCAACTTCAACGTGTCCATCGAGGACACCGGCAAGCTGACCACCAACGACTACAAGATCACCTTTACCAGCGGCAGCGACTACACCGTCCAGCGCCTGCCCGATGGCACCTCGATGGGCGCGTTCAACACCGCGACCACGCCGCCACCGGTGGTCGATGGCTTCTCGCTGACCTTCGCCAACGGCACCGCGGCCGCCGGCGACTCGTTCAAGATCACCCCGACCCGCAATGCGGCGGGCAGCATCAAGACCGAGATGACCGATTCCAAGCGGCTGGCGATTGCCGCGCCGTTGGGCGCCGCCATCGCAGCGGGCGGCAGTGGCACGCTGACCATTCCGGCCAGTGGCCAGCCGGCGATGACCACCAAACTGGACATCTACGACGAAGCCACCACCAGCATCATCCAGAACGGCATCCAGAACTCGATGCCGGTCAAGGTGGTGTTCGGCGCGACCTCCGCTGACGGCACGAGCCAGGGTTACCAGTTGCTCGATGCCAAGGGCGGCACGATCAGCAGCGGCACGATCAAGCCTGGCCAGAGCAACACCCTGAGCCTGAGCGTTCCACTCAAGGACGCCAGCGGCAACCCGATCATGGACTCGTCCGTCCCGCCGGTGCAGCGTACCGTCTCGTTCGACATGTCCATCGCCGGCGCGCCTTCCCAGGGGGCGGGCATCAACATCAGCCTCAGCCAGGCCGGCAGCCTGGATAACCGTAACGGCACCGTCCTGGCCGGTTTGCAGACCGCCAAGACCGTGGACACCAATTCCGGCAGCAAGGGCATTTCCCTGAACGATGCCTACGGCAAGCTGGTGGAAGGTGTCGGTGCCAAGGCCGCCCAGGGCAAGCTGGACAGCGCCGCCACCGGCGCCATCCTGAACAACGCCAAGAGCGCCCGCGACTCGCTGTCGGGCGTGGACCTGGACGAAGAAACCGGCAACCTGGTCAAGTTCCAGCAGTACTACACCGCGTCTTCGCAGATCATCAAGGCTGCGCAACAAATCTTCAGCACATTGATCAACAGTCTTTAAGGAGCCGTAGCCCATGCGCATTTCTACCTCTCAGTTTTACGAAAGCACGGCTGCGAACTACCAGAAGAACTTCGCCAATGTGGTCAAGACCAGCGAAGAGGCCAGCAGCCTGGTACGGGTGAACACGGCCGCCGATGATCCGGTGGGCGCTTCGCGTCTGCTGCAACTGGGCAACCAGGCGTCGATGCTTTCGCAATACGAAGCGAACGTCACCACGATCAAGGCGACCCTGGGCACCACCGAAGCGGTCATGACCAGCATCGGCAACGTGCTGCAACGCGCCAAGGAATTGGCCGTCAGCGCCGGCAACGCCGCCTACACCGACTCCGACCGCAAGGCGGTGGCCTCGGAATTGGGGTCGATCGAAGAGCAACTGCTGAGCCTGATGAACACCAAGGACGAGAACGGCAAGTACATCTTTGCCGGCTCCAAGGGCGATGTCGTGCCGTTCACCCGCAACGACGACGGCACCTACAGCTACAACGGCGACCAGGTCACCTTGGACCTGCCGATCGGCGACACCATGTCCATGGCCACCAACAGCACCGGCTGGGAAGCATTCCAGCAAGCCGTCAACACCAGCCGTAGCCAGGTCACCATGACTGCGCCAGCGGTGGATGATGGTCGCGTGGTGTTGACCAACGGCCAGGTCTCGTCCGCCGTGACTTACAACAGCCAGTTCCGCAGCGGTGAACCGTACACCGTGGAGTTCGCCAGCGGCACTCAGTTGAAAATCACCGATTCGAGCGGCAACGACGTGACGGCCGAAGCCAGCAAGGGCGGCGTCATCAACCCCAACACCCAGGCTGGGCAGACCGTTAGCTTTCGCGGTGTCGACCTGACCTTGAACGTCAACCTTCATACGGGCGACGCGGCCGGCACGGTGCTGCCTGGTCATACCTTCACCCTGGCGGCCAAGCCCGACAGCTTCACGCCGGCCCGCAGCCCGGGCAACACCACGACGACCCAGATCACCGGCAGCACCATCACCGACCCGGTGGCCTACCACGCCAGTTTCCCGTCGGGGTCGGCCGTGATGAAATTCACCAGTGCCACGGATTTCGACCTGTACGCCGCGCCACTGACCGCCGACAGCAAGCCGGTATCCAGCGGCACCCTGGCAGGCAACGTCGCGACCGCCTCCGGCGTGAGCTTCACGCTCAACGGTGCCCCGGCCGCCGACGATCAGTTCAGCATCGCGGTCAACACCCACGAGACCCAGAACATCCTGGACACCGTGAACCAGTTGCGCTCGGCATTGGAAACGCCCGTCGATGGCAACAACATCGCCGGCCAGAAACTGAACGCGGCGCTGGCTTCGGCCATGGGTAACCTGGCCAGTGGCACTGACCAGCTGACCAGCGCGTTGAGTTCGGTCGGTGGTCGTGGCCAGTCCCTCGACACCCAGAGCGACACCAACCAGAGTTTTGTGTTGGCCAACTCCCAGACCCAGTCGGCGATTCGTGATTCCGACCCGGCCGAAGTGATGACGCGCCTGACCTTGCAGCAGACTATGCTGCAGGCATCGCAGTTGGCGTTCAGCAAGATCGCTCAATTGGGTCTGTTCAACAAAATCTGATCCGGGGCAGGGACCGTGACGCCAGCGCGGTCCCTGACTCGCTCCTTATACGATTCAGGACGTCCTGCTCTCGCCTGAGTTGACGCCCGCCGGTTGAGAGCCATGCGTGTGAAATCAGCTCCTCTTGTCAGTATTGCCATCCCCGCGTTCAACCCACGCTTCTTCACTCTCGCTTTGCAAAGTGCGCTCGACCAGACCTACGAGAACCTGGAGATTGTCATCTGCGACGACTGTCGCACCGATGAAGTGGAGCAGATTGTCCAGACCCTTGGCGCGGGTTCCAACGTCCCCGTGCGCTACCTGCGCAACCCGCAGCGGCTGGGATTCCAGCAGAACCTGTTGCGCTGCCTTGAAGAGTCCCGGGGCGAATTCATCAAGTTCCTGTGCGATGACGACCAGTTGTTGCCGCTCTGCGTCAGCCAGCAGGCGGCGATGCTGCAGGAGCATGCGCAAGTGTCGTTGGTGGTCAGCAAGCATCACCTGATCGATGCCGACAATTACGCCTTGCCGATCCGCTTGGAAAACACCGGCATCACCCAATTCGATGCGCTGTTCAACGGCACTGACATGCTGGCGTATTTCGAAAAAACCACCCGTAATATTCTCGGCGGCTTCAGTGGTGCGTTAATGCGCCGCACCGATGCCGAGGCCTTGCTGCCCGCGTTGGCGCGGGCCGGTGAAGGCTTCGAGGCTGTCCTCGACTTTGCCTTGTTCATCTGCCTGTTGCGCCGCGGCAACCTGGTCCAGCTTTATGCCGAGGGCAGCGGCCAGCGGTTGCATCCGGATCGCCTGGGGCGTCAGCCCAAGATGCTCGATGCGGCCACGGTGGAACTGACATGGCTCAAGGAAATGCTCGCCCAGCGCAGTGGCGAGCCGGCGCCCGCCAGTGGCTGGGTGCGTTACCAGACGCTGGGGCAGCCCAAGGAGCCGGGGGCACCGGAGTGGGAGGAGGTCAACGTCTACTCGATCATTGCGACCCGGCAGGGCGTTATCGGTTCGCAAGTCGGTACGGACATCGAAAGCTACGCAGACCTCTACGTGCAGTGGCTGGAGTGCCGGCGTTTCAGCCCATTGCGCAAGCAAGTCCTGTCTCGACAGATCGCCCGCTGGGCCTATCGTCCGAGGATAGTCCCCGTCATCATCGACGCGCAGGACGATGCCTATGCGCTGGGGATTACCCTGCAGAGTATTGCTGCCCAGGCCTATGCCTGCGAATCGGTGCTGGTGTTGTCCAATGGTCGCCAGTCACTGGACAACCATGTCCTGCGCCTTGGGCTGCAAGCAGATTGGGCGCAGCAGCTCAATGGCTTGCTGCCCCAGCTGGACGGTGCCGACTGGTTCTACCTGCTGCAGGCCGGCGATCGCCTGACCGAATCGGCGCTGTTGATAATGGCCGACCGGATTGTCGGTTCGCCGGGTGCGGTCTGTCTCTACAGCGATGAAGGCGCGCTGGTGGATGAAAAATCGGCCGAGCCGATCTTCAAGCCCGACTTCAACGTCGACCTCATGCGCGGCTATCCCTATGTCGGTCGGACACTGGCGTTCGAGCGCGAGCGATTCCTGGGCTCGGGTGGGTTCGATCCGAGCCTGGGCGAGTTGGCCCCCCATGACCTGGTCTGGCGACTGGTGGAAACGGACGGGCCGCAAGTCATTGGGCATATTCCCGAGGTCCAGGTCGAGTCGATGTTCTCGTTCGCCCAATGGCTCTCGCTGCCCGAGGTCATCGAGCAGAACGCCCGGCTGGTCGGCGCTCACCTGCAGCGCATCGGCGTACCGCACCGGCTGCATCCGGGGCCGCTCCTGGCGTTGATCCCGCGCATCGAATATCTGTTCGACGAGCGGCCGCTGGTGTCGATCGTCATCAGCGTCAAGGATGACCTGGGCGCGCTGGAACGCTGCGTCAACAGCCTGATCAGCACGACCACGTATCCGCACTACGAAATCATCATCGTCGATAACGCCAGCGAGAACGCCGAGCTGCAACATTGGTTGCGGGCAATGGCCGAATTGGGCAGCGACACCCTGCGAATATTCACCCACCCGGGAAGCGACAACGAAGCCGTTATCCGCAACTTCGCCGTGCAGCAGGCCCGCGGTGAATACCTGTTGTTGCTCAACCCCAATTGCATCGTGCTGGAAGCCGCCTGGCTGGACGAGCTGCTCAATCATGGGCAGCGTCCCGAGGTTGGCATCGTCGGGCCCCGCACACTCAACCAGCAAGGGCGGGTCATCGATTCCGGCATGATCATGGGGCTCGGTGGCCTGGCGGGCAGGGCCTTTGTCAACGAGTCGGTCACGTCAGGCGGCTATATGCAACGCTTGCAGACCGTGCAGAACTGGAGCGCTGTCGGTGATCACTGCCTGTTGGTGCGCAAGCAGGTGCTGGAGGAGACCGGTGGGTTCGATGAGTCGATCACGACGCAGCGCATCAACGCCCTGGAGCTGTGCCAGCAGGTCGGGAAAAACGGTTACCTGATCGTCACCACCCCTTACAGTGACGTGGTGCTGGCGTCTGGCGTGGAAGCCAGTCGCGATGCCTCCTGGAAGCAGCGGTTGGAGCACGAGCAGGAGGCGTTCTATCAGCGCTGGTTGCCCAGGATCGCCAATGATCCTGCCTACAACCGTAACCTGACCCTGACCGGGAAAAGCTTCAGCCTCGAACCCGGACCCCGCACCGGCTGGAATCCGTTGATTACCCGCAACGTGCCTTCGATCCTGGGGATGGCGGTCAATACCTCGGCGGTGGGGCACTACCGGGTCAGCCAGCCGTTGTTCGAACTGGAAGCGGCAGGGCGGATCGTGGGACGTGTTGCCTACGATACGCCCTCGATCATCGATATCGAGCGTCAGTCACCCGATGTGATCGTGCTTCAAGGTCGCTATAACGTGGGTAAGTTCAAGGACATCGCCCAGGTCAAGAATTACTCCAAGGCCATGCGCATCTACGAATTGGATGACTACATCGCCAACGTCCCGGAAAAAAACGAACACCGTCGCAATATGCCGGACAACCTCGAAGACTTGCTACGCCGGGGGATCGCCCAGTGTGATCGGGTGGTGGTTTCCACCCATCCGCTGGCGGACGTCTTGTCCAGCATGCACCACGATATCCGCGTGGTGCCGAACATGTTGGCGGCCGGCCTGTGGCACCAGCTCAGAAGCCTGCGTGCCACCTCCAGCAAGCCGCGTATCGGTTGGGGCGGCGGCACCAGCCACCGTGGCGACCTGGAGCTCATTGCAGATGTCGTGCGTGAACTGGCTGACGAAGTCGAATGGGTTTTCTTCGGCATGTGCCCGGATCTGCTCAAGCCCTATATCCATGAGTTCCATCCTGGCGTGAGCCTGGCGGCGTATCCGGCAAAGCTTGCCAGCCTGAACCTTGACCTGGCCCTGGCGCCGCTTGAGTTTCATGTTTTCAATGACTGCAAGAGCAATCTTCGCCTGCTGGAGTACGGTGCGTGTGGCTATCCGGTCATTTGCTCGGATACCGAAGCTTACCGGGGGCATTTGCCTTGTACGCGGATTCTCACCAACAGCAGCGAAGAATGGCTGGAGGCGATCCGCATGCACCTGGCAGACCCGATTGCCAGTTACCGGATGGGCGACGAATTACGTGAAGTGGTGCTGCGCGACTTTATCTTGCGCGGCGATAACCTGCAGTACTGGGCCAACGGCTGGCTGCCGGATTGATGGGTTTCAACCTTGAAACTCCCGGTGTCGCTGATGCGGTCACCCACTCGTTAAGGAATGAATATGCAAAGCAATGTCCCAACAGGATCGTCTGCGCCGTTGAATGAACGGTTGACCCTGGTGCTGCTCGCTCACGACCAGTCGACTGCCCTGCGGCGGGCGTTGCACCACTACCGCGACGGTTCATTCGCCGTGCTGGTCATCGACTCGTCCAGCCAACCCGGCGGCGACATCACGGCAGCGTTCCCAGGCGTGCAATACCTGCATGCACCCACGGCCACGGGTTTCGGCGACAAGGTTCGCCAGGCTGTCGAGCGCGTCGCCACGCCTTACCTGGCAGTGGCCGATGCCGAGGATTTCCTGCTGCCCCAAGCGCTCGAGCAGGCGTTTCAGTTCCTTGAGGCACACCCCGACTACAGTGCCTGCCAGGGCTACAGCCTGGCGTTCGAGGCCCACGCCGATCGCGTCGACTACTACCTGTTCGACCGCAAGGGCAGTGATGACTACCGCGGAGCATCGACCGAAGCGCGGCTGGCTGCGTTTGCCGAAGATTGCCCGTCGCTGGCCAATGCCCTCGTGCGCACTGAAACCCTGCGGCGCAGCTACGCGTCGTTGCCCACCGGTTTTGATTCGCGATTGCAGGAAGCCGGCCATACCTATGGTGTGGTGAGCGAAGCCTCGGTGCGCCTGCTGGACATTCCGTACGGTGTGCATGAACGCGGTCGCGTGGCGCCGCCGCGAAGCCCGTCCGCAGTGCCGGGTTCCCAGGACCTGCGCGCGGCCGCCGAACAGGAACGCCTGGCCACGACGTTGGCTAGCGCATTGGGTGCGGGAGCCTCGACGCGCGAGCACGCCAAAACCATCGTGAAGAAACTGGCCGAGCGCTCGGTGCCGCAGTCCGGCAAGCTGTTGGAGTCCGCTTGGGATTCGCGGCGTGGCGAACCGGTTCGCCGGTTCGAACCGACGCAATACGTCGAGATGCCTTTCTATAACCGGGCGTTCTTTGACGAACTCACCGACCTGGAATTCCTGCTTCATGCGGCGCCAAGCGGGCAGGTGCAGTTGAGGGAGCTGGAAGCGGTCATGCTCAAGCAGAAGGAGCTGTCTCGCCCCCAACGCAATGCCAGCGCCGAGCCGCTTGATGAACAACTGGCGAGGGCTTTCCTCAGCTATGCGTTCAACCAGGACCTGATCAAGCAACTGCTCGAACTCATGCAGGCCAAGGGTGACAAGCGCTACGTGCAAATGCTCCAGGCCTGGGACCAACGGCTCAAGGCGGCGGCGTTTGAAAATACCGCGAGGTTGTTCGACACCACGCGCTCCGGCCAATTGCTGGCCTGGCTCGAAGCGCGTGAGCCGAGCGCCAGTGACGCCCGGAAAGTCTCCAAATACCTGGCCGCCCGCAACGGTGGCCCGACGTTCGGCATTTTGATCCTGGACCTGGACGCCGACATCTTCAAGATGCAGGCGACGTTCGACAGCGTCATCAATGGCTATTGCCGGGCGTTCAAGATTGTTGTGTTTACCACCGGCGATCTGCCGGCCGAGACCACGTCAAAGAATGTCCTGCATTTCGTCAAGGTCAACGAAAGCAACTACGTCGACAAGATCAACCAGGTGGTCAGCCAAAGCGATTGCGATTGGATGGTCATGGCCGAGGCCGGTGATGAACTGACGCCGGGCGGCCTGTTCCGCGCGGGTGTGGAATTGCTGGGCGCTCCACAGTGCCAGGCTGTGGCAATGGATGAGTTCCAACGTCAGCCCGACGGGACGCTGGCCGATGTGTTCCGGCCAGGGTTCAACCTCGACTTGCTGCTGAACGCCCCGGCCTTGATGGCCCGTCATTGGCTGGTACGCCGTGAGACGTTGGTCAGGCTCGGCGGCTATTCCCGCGAGTTCAAGCAAGCGATGGAGTTCGACCTGCTGTTGCGTTTGATCGAGCAGGACGGCCTGGAAGGGCTTGCCCACCTGGATGAGCCTTTGCTGACCTGCCAGGCGCCGGCGGTGGAAGACAACGCCGATGAACGCAAGACGTTGCTGCGTCACCTGGCGGTGCGTGGTTATCAAGCCGATGTGAGCGCGTCGGTGCCGGGGACACACAAGATCGACTACCGCTTTGCCGAGCGTCCGATGGTGTCGATCATCGTCCATGGCATCACCGACCTGACGCCGCTGCAGCGCTGCTTGCTCAGCGTGCTGCAACGCACCCGGTATCAGCGCTACGAGGTGTTGGTCCCGCTCGTGGCGGCCGAGCACGCGACGCTGCGCACCTGGCTCGGTGGCCAGGGGCATCAGGCCAGTCGGGTGCGGTTGCTGGAGATCGAACCCGGCGTCGCGACAGGGTCGTTGATCAACGCCGTCAGCCAGGAGGCCAAGGGTGACTATCTGGTGACCCTGGCGGCCGACAGCGAGGTGCTCAACGTCAACTGGATCGAGTCGTTGCTCAACCAGGCCTTGCGTCCGGAAGTCGGTGTGGTCGGCGCCAGGCTGATCGAGCGCGATGGGCGTATCAGCCAGGCTGGCTTGATCCTGGGCTTGAATGACGAGGTGGGCTCGCCTTTCATCGGCGAATCGAAAACCGCCAAGGGCTACATGAACAGGCTGGTTGTCGAGCAGAACTGTTCGGCGGTGTCGTTCGCCTGCCTGATGATTTCCCGGCAGTTGTTCAACGCGGCCGACGGCATCGACAGCGGACTGTTCGACGAGGCCCTGGGGGATGTCGACCTGTGCCTCAGGGTGGGCCAGGCGGGTTACCTGACGGTCTGGACGCCCCATGTGCAGGTCATCCAGTCCGGCGTGCTGGCCAGTACGCCCGAGGCGCTTGCGGCGCTGCGTGGCAAGTGGTCCGAGGCGTTCGCTCAGGACCGTTTCTACAACGCCAACCTGTCGCTGCAAGGTGCGGGTTTCGCCCTGGGACCGGTGCGCAACGTACCGTGGACCGACCTGCTCGACGAACCTGCCGCCTGACCTCGCTGCTCAGCGTCGGCAGGGTGAACCTGCCGGCGCACTTGCCGAAGTACCCCACTCATCACCCGATGCCTGCCCGCAGTCTCTGACGGACGCGGGCAATGACACGGCTTCGTTTGTCATGAAAAAATGCCTCTGCGGGACAAAACGGCGTGACGCATAGGTCATAAAGTGCATCTTCACTGTATTGTATTCCGCGGAGTGGAGGCCCGTTCGTTTGCCTGGCAATGGCCTGCGCCCTTGGAAATCAACCATTTTGAAGCGCCCCTGAGCTTTTGGGGGTGGAACCTAGTCGCAGTTTATGATCGGGAAGCCATGATGATTGGCATAAAAAGCATAGCGAGTTACGTGCCGACCGCTGGCGTGGATAACTACGCTCAGGGTGCCAAATTCGAGAAGGATGAGGAGTTCATCCTTGGCAAGATCGGTTCGGCGTTCCTGCCGCGCAAAGACGCCGACCAGGAAACCTCGGACCTGTGTGTCGAAGCCGTGAACGCCTTGTTCGCCAACAACCCGCAGCTGTCGCGCGAGTCCATCGACGCGCTGATCGTGGTCACCCAGAACGGTGACGAAGAAGGGCTGCCCCATACCGCGGCCATCGTGCAGGACAAGCTGGGGCTGCCGACTCACGTGGCGGCATTCGATATCTCGCTGGGCTGCTCGGGCTACGTCTACGGTATCTACGCTCTCAAAGGCTTCATGGAGGCCGCTGGGCTGAAGAACGGCCTGTTGGTGACGGCTGACCCTTATTCGAAGATCGTCGACCCTGAAGACCGCAACACCACCATGCTGTTCGGCGATGCCGCCACGGCCACCTGGATGGCCGAAGGGGCCAACTGGCAGTTGGGCAAGTCCAAGTTCGGCACCGACGGCTCCGGCGCGCCGCACTTGAAGGTCAGCGACGGCGTGTTTTTCATGAACGGCCGCCAGGTGTTCAATTTTGCCTTGTTGAAAGTGCCGGCCCATTTGCACGAGCTGCTCGATGAATCCTCGCTGCAAGCCAGCGACATCGATGCCTTCTGCATCCACCAGGGCAGCGCGGCGATTGTCGATGCCGTGGCGCGCCGTTTCGAGGGTGAGCCCGAGAAATTCATCAAGGACATGGTCGAGACCGGCAACACCGTATCGTCGAGCATTCCGTTGCTGCTGGAGAAGCACGTGCTGGATGCCGACTGGAAGCGCGTGGCGATCAGCGGTTTCGGCGTGGGCCTGTCGTGGGGATCGGCGATTCTCTATCGCGACTGATTCACACCGGAACATAAGTGTGGGAGCGGGCTTGCCCGCGAAGGCGTCGGTACTTCAGCACAGATACAAGCTGATCCACCGCCTTCGCGAGCAAGCCCGCTCCCTCTTTTTTTGCCTGCGATTTCATGGCTCAGGTTTTTGACGCCATTTTTCAGCGCTTCGCTCCACGCTAAGCCCTTGTTTATCAAGGGGTGGCAGTCTGCTAGCAAATTTTTTGAAAAAAGCCCTCAAGCAAGTTCCCAACCCGACGATAACTATTACGAAGGTTCTCTAGGCCACACCCCGGCGGTTGCCAAAGGGCCGGAAGCCGCAGTACCCAACCAACGAGGAATTCGTCATGGCTTTAACAGTAAACACCAACACTACTTCGCTGAACGTTCAGAAGAACTTGAACCGTGCTTCCGACGCTCTCTCCACTTCGATGACTCGTCTGTCTTCCGGCCTGAAAATCAACAGCGCCAAAGACGACGCCGCCGGCCTGCAGATCGCTACCCGTATGACCTCGCAAATCCGCGGTCAGACCATGGCAATCAAAAACGCCAACGACGGTATCTCCATGGCGCAG
This sequence comes from Pseudomonas sp. Cab53, assembly GCF_018325965.1. Classification (NCBI taxonomy): domain Bacteria; kingdom Pseudomonadati; phylum Pseudomonadota; class Gammaproteobacteria; order Pseudomonadales; family Pseudomonadaceae; genus Pseudomonas; species Pseudomonas sp. Cab53. Next base: position 1,695,817 of record NZ_AP021902.1, read on the forward strand.
ACCGCTGAAGGCGCGATGCAAGAGCAAACCAACATTCTGCAGCGTATGCGTGAACTGGCCATCCAGTCCCGTAACGATAGCAACAGCGCAGATGACCGTATCGCTCTGAACAAAGAGTTCTCGCAGATGAGCGACGAACTGACCCGTATCGCCAACAGCACCAACCTGAACGGCAAGAACCTGCTCGACGGTACTGCTAGCACCATGACCTTCCAGGTTGGTTCGAACACCGGTTCCGACAACCAGATCTCCCTGACCCTGAGCGCCAGCTTCGACGCCGCGGCCCTGGGTGTTGACTCGGCAATCACCATCGTTGGTTCCGACAGCGCTACTGCTGAAACCAACTTCTCGGCCGCAATGGACGCAATCACCAGCGCGATCGACACCATCAACAGTGCTCGTGCCGACCTCGGTGCTGCTCAGAACCGTTTCGCCAGCACCATCTCCAACCTGCAGAACATCAACGAAAACGCCAGTGCTGCACTGGGTCGCGTACAAGATACCGACTTCGCTGCTGAAACTGCACAACTGACCAAGCAGCAGACTCTGCAGCAAGCGTCGACTTCGGTTCTGGCCCAGGCCAACCAACTGCCATCCGCTGTACTGAAGCTGCTTCAGTAATAGCTGGATGAGTTTTAGCGGGGGAGTGCGCATGCGTGCTCTCTCGCTTTTTCCGTTCAAGAGGTGATGGACATGGATATGAGCGTGAAGCTGAACTTGTCTTATCCAGCGGCGAAGCCGACGCCTACAGTGGCCGACAAGCCAGTGGAGAAGCCTCAAGCCGATGTTGTTTCCGTGGCACCGGTCAAGGAAACTCCCAAGGACGCTGCTGCCGAGCAAGACAAACTCAAGAAGGCCGTTCAGGAAATCGAGAAGTTCGTCCAGTCGGTCAAGCGTAATCTGGAGTTCTCTATTGATGAGCCTTCAGGCAAAGTAGTGGTCAAAGTCATCGCCAGCGGTTCCGGTGAAGTGATTCGCCAGATCCCGAACGAAGAAGTTCTGAAACTGGCGAACAGTTTGAATGATGCAAACAGCTTGTTGTTCAGCGCTGAAGCCTGACAATCGGCACGAATTTCGTTGCTATGTACTTTTGGGCGTTGTAGGGGTCAAAAGGCCGGCGACACACTGAAGGGAGTTCCTCATGGCAAGTCCAATTCTACCTGGCCTGGGGCTGGGTTCTGGCCTTAATACGACTGAGATCGTCAAGGCGCTGGTCGATTCCGACAAGGCTGCCAAGCAAGGTCAGATCACCCGAGCCACCACCACGACTAGCAACAGTATCTCGGGGGTCGGAACCCTGAAGTCGTTGCTGGCAGCCTTCAACACCGCCATGAAGGACTTGGGCAACACCAGGACCCCGCAATTCGCGGGTTTTGCCGCAACCTCTTCCGTCCCCGGTGTCCTCACGGCTACCGCCAGCAACACGGCGGTGAACGGCACTTACGCCATCAAGGTCACCAACCTCGCCACGGCGTCCAAGGTCACCTCGGCGGCTTTCGCCGGCGGTACGACCAGTGCGATCCCTTCCGGCACGCTGACCATCGCGCAGAAGGGGGTCAACTACAACCTCACTGTGCCGGATGGTTCGACCCTGCAATCGGTGCGTGACGCGATCAACGCCGACTCGTCCATGAAGGCCGCCGGTTTGAGCGCCAACATCGTGACCGACTCCTTTGGTTCGCGGCTGGTGCTGGGTTCCACCACCACCGGCGCAGGTTCCGACATCTCGGTCAGCGGCATCGCCGGGCTGGAGATCGATGGGACGAACGTCGTGGGTGCCAACGGTGCTGCGCTGACGGCCACCTCGGCGGGCGCTATCGGTGCCCTGGCCCAGGACGCCGTGTTTTCCGTCGACGGCATGAAGCTGACCAGCGCAAGCAACACGGTGAGCACGGCGATTTCCGGATTGACCCTGAATCTGGTCGGAGTGCCAGGAGACGGAACGTCAACCGTTACCGTCGCGCCGAACAATGATGGCCTGAAAGCCTCGATCCAGAAATTTGTCGACGCCTACAACGCGGTCGCCAACAGTGTCACTGCGCTGACCAAGCCGTCCCTGGACGATGATGGCAACCCGACAATACCGGCCAAGCTGACCGGTGACTCTTTGCCTCGCTCGCTCCTGGCGACGATCCGCGAACCGTTGTCCCAGACGGGCGCCGGCGACAAGCTGACGGTGCTGGCCCAGCTGGGTATTACCACCGACCAGAAGACGGGTGCGTTGAACTTCGATACCGCCAAGTTCAACACGGCCATGAATGACAAGAAACTCAGCGGTGAAGTCCAGACGATGTTCACCGGTACCAACGGCTTGCTGGAGCGCATGGGCAAGGCGATCGAGCCCTTCACCCAGACCGGCGGCATTCTCGACCAGCGGACCTCTGCGCTGACCAAGACCCAGACCCGCCTCAAGAGCGATCAGGCGGCCCTGGATCGCCGGGTCGAGACCTTGACGGCCTCGTTGACCAAGAAGTACAACGACATGGACACCTTGGTCGGTAAGCTGAAGGCCACGGCCAGTAACATCACTTCGATGTTCGAGGCTCTGACGGCGCAACAGCGAAACAGCTGATTTCGACCGATGCAAAAAAGCCCGGCAACGTTTTGACAACGTTCCGGGCTTTCGGCTTTTCGGTCTAAAGTTTTTTGACGCAGCGTCGATACGCTGTTTATACGAACCGAAGATTTTTGATGAGGTAGAACATGAATCCGATGTTGGCCCTTCGCCAATACCAGAAGATTGGCGCCCAGGCGCAAACCTCCGAGGCAAGTCCCCATCGTCTGGTGCAGATGCTCATGGAAGGTGGGCTGGACCGTATTGCCCAGGCCAAGGGCGCGATGGAGCGCAAGGACATCGCCAGCAAAGGCATCCTGATCAGCAAGGCCATCGGCATCATCGGCGGCCTGCGTGAAGGGCTGGACCTGGAGAACCAGGCCGAGTCGGTGACGGAGCTGGACAACCTGTATGCCTACATGATCAAGCGTCTGACCGACGCCAACATCCAGACCGATCCGAAGATCCTCGACGAAGTCGCCGATCTGCTGCGCACGGTCAAAGAAGGCTGGGATGGCATCGCCGCGCCTGGTCCGCAATTCTAAGGAGCACTCTCATGAGTCTTGTCTTGCAGCGAATAGAACAAACCCGTGATGCGTTGGTCGATGCCCTGGCCCAGCGCAACTGGGAGGCAATCGGTCAGTTGGACTTGACGTGCCGTTCGTGCATGGAAGACGTCCTGAGTGAATCCGGGGTGGACGAGGCGACGTTGCGTAACAATCTTGAGGAATTGCTGGGGGTCTACAAGCAGTTGCTCGAGGCGGCGACAGGGGAGCGCCAGGCAATCGTCGACGAGATGTCGCAAGTCCATCAAGCACAGAACGCTGCAAAGGTTTACCATCTGTTCGGTTAATGCTCAGTTAATCCAACGCCGCTGCGCCATAAATTTGACTGTGCACGGTTTTTTGACTTAACTAGTATCTGTTTACAGATTTGAGGCGTCTACAGGCATGACAAGTCTGCAAGCGTCTAGCTTGCCCCCTAATTTCGGGCATTGGGTTGACTAGGGAAGTTGCTATTGCATGTGGCGTGAAACCAAAATTCTCCTGATCGATGACGATAGCGTTCGCCGCCGTGACCTGGCGGTGATCCTGAATTTTCTTGGCGAAGAAAATCTGCCCTGCGGCAGCCATGATTGGCAGCAGGCCGTCGGCTCCTTGTCGTCCAGCCGTGAAGTCATTTGTGTCCTTATCGGGACCGTAAATGCTCCCGCTACGCTATTGGGCTTGCTAAAGACACTCTCAACCTGGGATGAGTTCCTTCCGGTTTTGTTGATGGGCGAAAATTCTTCCCTTGACTTGCCAGAAGACCAGCGTCGCCGTGTGCTTTCCACGCTCGAAATGCCGCCCAGCTACAGCAAGTTGCTGGATTCGCTGCACCGTGCGCAGGTCTATCGCGAGATGTACGACCAGGCCCGCGAGCGTGGCCGGCACCGCGAACCCAATCTTTTCCGCAGCCTCGTCGGCACCAGCCGGGCCATCCAGCACGTCCGCCAGATGATGCAGCAGGTCGCCGATACCGATGCCAGCGTGCTGATCCTGGGCGAGTCGGGCACCGGCAAGGAAGTGGTCGCGCGCAACCTGCATTACCATTCCAAGCGCCGCGAAGCGCCGTTCGTGCCGGTCAATTGCGGAGCGATTCCGGCCGAGTTGCTGGAAAGCGAACTGTTCGGCCATGAGAAGGGCGCCTTCACCGGTGCCATCACCAGCCGCGCCGGGCGTTTCGAGCTGGCCAATGGTGGCACGCTGTTTCTCGATGAAATCGGCGACATGCCCCTGCCGATGCAGGTCAAGCTGCTGCGGGTCTTGCAGGAGCGTACATTCGAGCGCGTGGGCAGCAACAAGACCCAAAGCGTCGATGTACGGATCATTGCCGCGACCCACAAGAATCTCGAGAGCATGATCGAGATCGGCAGTTTCCGCGAAGACCTCTATTACCGCCTCAACGTATTCCCGATCGAAATGGCGCCGCTGCGTGAGCGGGTCGAAGACATTCCGCTGCTGATGAATGAATTGATTTCGCGCATGGAGCACGAGAAGCGCGGTTCGATCCGCTTCAACTCGGCAGCGATCATGTCCTTGTGCCGGCATGGCTGGCCGGGCAACGTCCGCGAGCTGGCCAACCTGGTGGAGCGCATGGCGATCATGCACCCGTACGGGGTGATCGGTGTGAACGAACTGCCGAAAAAATTCCGCTATGTCGACGATGAAGACGAGCAGATGGTCGACAGCCTGCGCAGTGATCTGGAAGAGCGGGTGGCGATCAACGGCCACACGCCGGACTTCACCGCCAATGCCCTGCTGCCACCCGAAGGCCTGGACCTCAAGGACTACCTTGGCGGCCTGGAGCAAGGGCTGATCCAGCAGGCCCTGGACGACGCCAACGGAATTGTCGCCCGTGCTGCGGAACGCCTGCGCATTCGCCGGACCACCCTGGTGGAAAAAATGCGCAAGTACGGCATGAGCCGACGCGAAGGTGATGAACAGGCGGATGATTGACGCCTGTTTTCCACGCGCCTGACTGTTGAAGGTGGGGGCGTTTGTCCCTGCTGGTTCGCCTGACAGGCTCTAAACAGTGCCGCTGCACGTCCTGGCGGGAGCAAGCGCCCTCGCTACACATGCACTTTTTCTTTGCTCTTTGTCTCGGCACGGGTATTGCTACACCCCTCGCAACGTTCCGTTTAACTGACGGTCAGCCAAGCGAGAGAGCCCGATGAGCCAAGCCGCCCAAGCCCAGATGTCTCCTGTCCCTGATCCGGGACACCTGCCGAGCGCCGAACAGGCGAGCCGGCTTGGACTCGAGCAGGCCTTTTCGCTGTTCAATCAGATGTCCAGCCAACTGACGGACTCCTACAGCCTGCTGGAAGCCCGGGTGACCGAGCTCAAGGGGGAGCTGGCCGTGGTCAGTGCCCAGCGCATGCAGGAGTTGGCGGAAAAAGAGCGTCTGGCGAATCGCTTGCAGAATCTTCTCGACTTGCTACCGGGGGGCGTCATCGTCATCGATGCCCATGGTCGCGTGCGCGAAGCCAACCCGGCCGCCTGCGAGTTGCTCGGCCTGCCGTTGGAAGGTGAGCTGTGGCGCCACGTCATCGCCCGCTGCTTCGCGCCCCGCGAGGATGACGGCCACGAAGTGTCCCTCAAGGACGGCCGACGGTTGTCCATCTCGACCCGTTCGCTGGACGCCGAGCCTGGCCAACTGGTGTTGCTTAACGACTTGACCGAAACCCGTCACCTGCAAGATCAGCTGGCCCGCCATGAGCGCCTGTCTTCCTTGGGGCGGATGGTGGCGTCGTTGGCGCACCAGATTCGCACGCCGCTGTCGGCCGCGCTGCTCTACGCCAGTCATCTGACAGAACAGCCCCTGCCGATGGAAACCCAGCAACGGTTCGCCGGGCGCTTGAAGGAACGCCTGCATGAGCTGGAGCACCAGGTGCGTGACATGCTGGTGTTCGCCCGCGGCGAGCTGCCGCTGACCGACCGCGTGACTCCCAAGGCGCTGCTTCAATCATTGCAGGCTGCCGCGTTGACCCATGTGCAGGGCCTGTCGATCCGCTGGCAGTGCGACAGCCATGCCGGGGACATATTGTGCAACCGCGACACGCTGGTGGGCGCGGTATTGAACCTCATTGAAAATGCGATCCAGGCCAGTGGCAGCGATGTCCGGCTGAAAGTGCACCTCTATACCCGCGACAACACCTTGCGCCTGTGCGTCAGTGACAGCGGCAGTGGCATCGAGCCGGCCGTGCTGGCGCGGTTGGGTGAACCATTCTTCACCACCAAGACCACCGGGACAGGCCTTGGCCTGACTGTGGTCAAGGCTGTGGCCCGTGCTCATCAGGGAGAATTGCAGTTGCGCTCGCGGTTGGGGCGCGGCACTTGCGCGACGGTGCTCCTGCCGCTGTTTTCCAGCGCGCCAGGAATGGAGTGAGAGCCATGGCGACCAAAGTACTGCTGGTTGAAGACGATCGAGCCCTGCGCGAAGCGCTGGCCGATACGCTGATGCTGGCCGGGCATGATCATGTTTCCGTCGGGTCGGCGGAAGAGGCGTTGCTGGCCGTGGGACGGGAGGCGTTCAGCCTGGTGGTCAGCGACGTCAATATGCCGGGCATGGACGGCCATCAATTGTTGGGCCTGTTACGTGTCCGCCAGCCGCAACTGCCGGTGCTGCTGATGACGGCCCACGGTGCTGTCGAGCGCGCGGTGGATGCCATGCGCCAGGGGGCCGCCGATTATCTGGTCAAGCCATTCGAGCCCAAGGCGCTGCTGGACCTGGTGGCTCGCCATGCGCTGGGCAGTCTCGGGCCCGAACGCGAAGGGCCGGTGGCCATCGAGCCGGCCAGTGCCCAGTTGCTGGAGCTGGCCGCGCGGGTGGCGCGCAGTGATTCGACCGTGTTGATTTCCGGGGAGTCCGGTACCGGCAAGGAGGTGCTGGCGCGCTATATCCACCAGCAATCGCACCGCGCCAACGAGCCGTTCATCGCCATCAACTGCGCGGCGATTCCCGACAACATGCTCGAAGCTACGCTGTTCGGTCATGAAAAGGGTTCGTTCACCGGCGCCATCGCTGCCCAGGCGGGCAAGTTCGAGCAGGCCGACGGCGGCACGATCCTGCTCGATGAAATTTCCGAGATGCCCATGGGGCTGCAAGCCAAGTTATTGCGGGTGTTGCAGGAGCGGGAAGTGGAGCGGGTGGGGGCACGCAAGCCCATCAGCCTGGATATCCGCGTGGTGGCGACCACCAACCGCGACCTGGCCGGCGAAGTGGCGGCGGGGCGTTTTCGTGAGGACCTGTATTACCGCCTGTCGGTCTTTCCGCTGGCCTGGCGCCCGCTGCGCGAGCGCACCGCCGATATCCTGCCGCTGGCCGAGCGGCTGTTGGCCAGGCACGTCAATAAAATGAAGCACGCGGCCGCCAGGTTTTCTCCGCAGGCCCAGGCTTGCCTGATCGCTTATCCATGGCCGGGCAATGTCCGCGAATTGGATAACGCCATTCAGCGGGCGTTGATCCTGCAGCAGGGTGGTGTGATCCAGCCGGAAGATTTCTGCCTGGCCGGCCCGGTGGCCTGCGCGCCATTGCCGGCCTTGTCAGTGGTTTCAACCGTGGCTGCGGCGCCTGCGGTCGAAGTGGAAGGCGAGTCGGCCGGCGCCCTGGGAGATGACCTGCGCCGGCGTGAATTCCAGATGATCATCGACACCCTTCGGGCCGAGCGCGGCCGCCGCAAGGAAGCCGCCGAGCGCCTGGGCATCAGCCCTCGCACACTGCGCTACAAGCTGGCGCAAATGCGCGACGCCGGCATGGACGTAGAGGCCTACCTGTTCGCCAGTTGAGGCGTGTAAACCAGTCATTCACTTGTGGGAGCGAGCCTGCTCGCGAAAGCGCTCGGTCAAACAATACAGATGTTGTCTGGCCCACCCCTTCCGCGAGCAGGCTTGCTCCCACTCATTTGTTTATTGCGGTCATCGAGCTGGCACCCTTGTTGCTACTACCTGGGTACCCGCTGAGTAAGTGTCAAAAAAATGCGGGCCGCCAAAGAGAGTAGACCATGAGCCAAGGTATTGAATTTAATCGATTGATGTTGGACATGCGGGCCATGCAAATGGACGCCATGGCGCAGCCCAAGTCGGTCGCGGTCCCCCAGGTGGGTGGCAGCAGCTTTTCCGACATGCTCGGTCAGGCCGTCAATAAAGTGAACGATACCCAGCAGGCGTCGAACCAATTAGCCAGTGCTTTTGAAATGGGCAAAAGTGGTGTCGACCTCACAGACGTGATGATCTCTTCGCAGAAAGCCAGTGTCTCGTTCCAGGCGTTGACCCAGGTTCGCAACAAACTGGTTCAAGCCTATCAAGACATCATGCAGATGCCGGTTTAAGGAAACTATTGAGTCATGGCAGAAGCAGCCGTAGATAACGTTCCAGCCAAGGCCACCGCACCAGACGGCAAACCGCCGCTGTTCGGCTTGTCCTTCCTGGAAAATCTCTCCGAGATGACCATGTTGCGTCAGGTTGGCCTGTTGGTCGGCCTGGCTGCCAGCGTGGCGATTGGTTTTGCCGTGGTGTTGTGGTCCCAGCAGCCGGACTACCGTCCCCTCTATGGCAGTCTGGAGGGCATGGATGCCAAGCAAGTCATGGAGACGCTGTCTTCCGCCGACATTCCTTATACCGTCGAACCCAATTCCGGTGCCTTGCTGGTCAAGGCCGACGATGTCGCCCGTGCGCGCCTCAAGCTTGCCGCGGCGGGCGTGACGCCAAAAGACGGCAACATCGGTTTCGAGATCCTCGACAAGGACCAGGGCCTGGGCACCAGCCAGTTCATGGAAGCGACCCGTTATCGTCGCGGCCTGGAAGGTGAGCTGGCACGGACCATTTCCAGCCTGAACAACGTCAAGGCCGCCCGTGTGCACTTGGCGATCCCGAAAAGCTCGGTGTTCGTGCGCGATGAGCGCAAGCCGAGTGCGTCGGTATTGGTTGAGCTGTACGCCGGCCGCTCCCTCGAGCCTGGCCAGGTCCTGGCCATCGTCAACCTGGTGTCCACCAGCGTCCCTGAACTGAGCAAATCGCAGATCACCGTGGTCGACCAGAAAGGCAATCTGCTGTCCGACCAGGCGGAAAACTCCGAACTCACCATGGCCGGCAAGCAATTCGACTACAGCCGCCGCATGGAAGGCATGTTGACCCAGCGGGTGCACAACATCCTGCAACCGATCCTGGGTAACGACCGCTACAAGGCCGAAGTGTCGGCCGACGTGGACTTCAGTGCAGTCGAGTCGACTTCCGAGCAGTTCAACCCGGACCAGCCGGCGTTGCGCAGCGAGCAGTCGGTGAATGAACAACGTACCGCCAGCAATGGCCCGCAAGGCGTGCCGGGTGCCCTGAGCAACCAGCCGCCATCGCCGGCCAGCGCGCCGCAAACCACGGGAGGTGCCGCAGGTGCCGCCGGCATGGTGCAGCCAGGCCAGCCACTGGTGGACGCCAACGGCCAGCAGATCATGGACCCGGCCACTGGCCAGCCGATGCTGGCGCCGTACCCGGCCGACAAGCGTCAGCAGTCGACCAAGAACTTCGAGCTTGACCGTTCCATCAGTCACACCAAGCAACAGCAGGGCCGGTTGAACCGCCTGTCGGTTGCCGTGGTGGTGGACGACCAGGTCAAGGTCAATCCGGCCAACGGCGAAACCAGCCGTGCCCCTTGGAGCGCCGACGAATTGGCGCGTTTCACCCGCCTGGTGCAGGACGCCGTCGGTTTCGACGCCAGCCGCGGCGACAGCGTCAGCGTGATCAACGTGCCGTTCTCTTCGGAGCGCGGGGAAGTGATCGCCGATATTCCGTTTTATTCGCAACCCTGGTTCTGGGATGTGGTCAAGCAGATATTGGGCGTGCTGTTCATCCTGATCCTGGTGTTCGGCGTGCTGCGTCCGGTGCTCAACAACATTACCGGCGGCGGCAAGAGCAAGCAGTTGGCAGGCCTGGGTGACGTAGAACTGGGCGGCATGGGCGGCCTGGATGGCGAATTGGCTAACGATCGCGTCAGCCTTGGCGGGCCGCAGAGCATTCTGCTGCCAAGCCCGAGCGAAGGCTATGACGCACAGTTGAACGCCATCAAGAGTCTGGTGGCAGAAGATCCGGGTCGTGTGGCCCAGGTCGTGAAAGAGTGGATTAACGCAGATGAGTGATAATCGAGCCGCTGTTGCCAAATTGTCCCGGGTCGACAAAGCCGCGATCCTGCTGCTGTCCCTGGGTTCGACCGACGCTGCCCAGGTGCTGCGCCACATGGGGCCCAAGGAGGTCCAGCGCGTGGGCGTGGCCATGGCGCAGATGGGCAATGTGCATCGCGAGCAGGTTGAACAGGTGATGAGCGAGTTCGTCGACATCGTCGGCGACCAGACCAGCCTGGGCGTCGGCTCCGACGACTACGTGCGCAAGATGCTGACCCAGGCTCTCGGCGAGGACAAGGCCAACGGCCTGATCGACCGTATCCTGCTGGGTGGCAACACCAGTGGCCTGGACAGCCTCAAGTGGATGGAACCGCGCGCCGTTGCCGACGTGATCCGCTACGAGCACCCGCAGATCCAGGCCATCGTGGTGGCTTACCTCGACCCGGACCAGGCCGGTGAAGTACTGGGCAACTTCGACCACAAGGTGCGCCTGGACATCATCCTGCGGGTGTCCTCGCTCAACACCGTGCAGCCGGCGGCCCTGAAGGAATTGAACCAGATTCTGGAGAAGCAGTTCTCGGGCAACTCCAATGCCTCGCGCACCACCCTGGGTGGTATCAAGCGTGCGGCGGACATCATGAACTTCCTCGACAGCTCGATCGAAGGCCAGCTGATGGACTCGATCCGCGAGTTCGACGAAGACCTGTCCGGCCAGATCGAAGACCTCATGTTCGTGTTCAACAACCTGGCGGACGTCGACGATCGGGGCATCCAGGCGCTGTTGCGCGAAGTGTCTTCCGATGTGCTGGTCCTGGCCCTCAAGGGGTCGGACGAAGGCGTCAAGGAAAAGATTTTCAAGAACATGTCCAAACGGGCGGCGGAACTGTTGCGCGACGACCTCGAGGCCAAGGGCCCGGTGCGCGTCAGCGACGTGGAAACTGCGCAGAAGGAAATCCTTACCATCGCCCGCCGCATGGCCGAAGCCGGAGAGATCGTGCTCGGTGGCAAGGGCGGCGAAGAGATGATCTAAGGTCGTTATGTCTGCCAAGAGCGATGAGTCACCCAGCGACCTGATCCGCGCCCGGGACGTCGGTGGTTTCGACGTCTGGTCGCTGCCCAGCTTCGATCCCCATGTGCCCGAGCCTGAACCGGAGCCGGTGGAAGAACTGCCGGAAATCGAGGAAGTACCGCTGGAGGAAGTCCAGCCGCTGACCCTTGAGGAAGTCGAGAGCATTCGTCAGGAAGCCTATAACGAAGGCTTTGCCGTCGGCGAGAAGGAAGGCTTCCATAGCACCACCCTCAAGGTTCGCCAGGAAGCCGATGTGGCGCTGACGGCCAAGCTCCGGGCGCTGGAATCGCTGATGGTCAACCTGTTCGAGCCGATCGCCGAACAGGACACCCAGATCGAGAAGTCCCTGGTGGACCTGGTGCAGCATATTTCCCGGCAGGTGATTCAGCGCGAACTGGCGATCGATTCGAGCCAGATCGAGCATGTCATGCGTGAAGCCCTCAAGCTGTTGCCGTTGGGCGTGGGCAATGTGCGGCTGTACATCAATCCCCAGGATTTCGAACTGGTCAAAGCCCTGCGCGAGCGCCACGAAGAAACCTGGCGCATCGTCGAGGATGCGTCGTTGCTGCCGGGCGGTTGCCGGGTGGAAACCGAGCACAGCCGCATCGATGCGACCGTCGAGACGCGCATCAACCAAGTCATGGCCAAGTTGCTCGACCAATTGCACGAGCAAGCCTTGCACCCGGCCCCCAGCGATTTGAGCCTGGAGTTGCCGGACGAACCCAAGGGCGCCGCCGGTATCGACCTCGAAGGCGTCGAACCGGTTGCAACGACAGCGGACGACCGCGATGCGCCTTGAGCGAACCAGCTTCGGCAAGCGCCTGGGCAGTTACGCCGAGGCGACCGAACTGGCCGGCCAACCGATCCTCGAAGGGCGCCTGTTGCGCATGGTCGGCCTGACCCTCGAAGCCGAAGGCCTGCGCGCGGCCATGGGCAGTCGCTGCATGGTGATCAACGACGACAGTTATCACCCGGTGCAGGTTGAAGCCGAAGTCATGGGCTTTGCCGGCAGCAAGGTTTTCCTGATGCCGGTGGGCAGCGTGGCCGGGATCGCTCCGGGCGCACGTGTCGTGCCGTTGGCCGATACCGGTCGCCTGCCCATGGGCATGAGCATGCTCGGGCGCGTGCTGGACGGTGCCGGACGGGCTCTTGACGGCAAGGGCGGCATGAAGGCTGAAGACTGGGTGCCGATGGACGGCCCGACGATCAACCCGCTCAAGCGCGACCCCATCAGCGTTCCACTGGACGTGGGCATCCGCTGCATCAACGGTTTATTGACGGTAGGACGCGGGCAGCGCCTGGGTCTGTTCGCCGGTACCGGCGTGGGCAAGAGTGTGCTGTTGGGCATGATGACCCGTTTCACCGAAGCCGACATCATCGTGGTCGGGCTGATCGGCGAACGGGGCCGCGAGGTGAAGGAGTTCATCGAGCACATCCTCGGCGAGGAAGGCCTCAAGCGTTCGGTGGTCGTGGCATCGCCCGCGGACGATGCGCCGTTGATGCGCCTGCGGGCGGCCATGTATTGCACGCGTATCGCCGAGTATTTTCGCGACAAGGGCAAGAACGTCCTGTTGCTGATGGATTCGCTGACCCGTTTCGCCCAGGCCCAGCGGGAAATTGCCCTGGCCATCGGCGAGCCGCCGGCCACCAAGGGGTATCCACCGTCGGTGTTCGCCAAGCTGCCGAAACTGGTGGAGCGCGCCGGTAACGCGGAGAAGGGCGGTGGTTCGATCACCGCCTTCTACACCGTGTTGTCCGAAGGCGACGACCAGCAGGACCCTATCGCCGACTCGGCGCGGGGTGTGCTCGACGGTCACATCGTGCTGTCCCGGCGCCTGGCCGAGGAAGGGCATTACCCGGCCATCGACATCGAGGCGTCCATCAGCCGGGTCATGCCGTCGGTCATCAGCACCGAACACCTCAAGCGCGCCCAGCAGTTCAAGCAGTACTGGTCGCGCTACCAGCAGAGCCGGGACCTGATCAGCGTGGGCGCCTACGTGCCCGGCGGTGATCGCGAGACCGACATCGCCATCAATCTTTACCCGGCAATGTCCGTCTACCTGCGCCAGAGCCTGAACGACAACATTGGCTTGGGCGCCAGCGAAGCGCACCTGGAAAGTATCTTCACGCCGATCGCCGGCGGGTAACCGATCATGGCCACGAGTCGTGCGGCGCGTCTGGCGCCAGTGGTCGAGATGGCGGAGAAGGCCGAGAAAACCGCCGTCCAGCGATTGGCCTATTTCCAGGGCCAGGTGGCGGTTGCCGAAAGTAAGCTGGCCGACCTGGAAAACTTTCGCCTCGAATACCAGGAACAGTGGATCACCCGTGGCAGCCACGGTGTCTCCGGGCAATGGCTGCTGGGTTACCAAGGGTTTCTTGCACAATTGGGCACCGCGATCGACCAGCAACGACAAAGCCTGGTCTGGCACCAGAACAATCTGGAAAAGGCCCGCCAGAGTTGGCAAGAGGCGTTTGCCCGGGTCGAAGGCCTGCGCAAGCTGGTGCAACGCTATATCGATGAAGCACGGCAGTTGGAAGACAAGCGCGAGCAAAAGCTGCTGGATGAATTGTCCCAGCGCCTGCCGCGACAGAATCCGTACTGATCATGGAGTTTTTAGAGTGAATGCTGTGAAACCTTGCTCAGGCTTCGACCAAGTGCTAAACCTTGTACACGTATGTCCATGACAGGGAAGCCAGCTATGCAAGCTCAAGCGATACAAGTCTTTACCGAATTATCGAGCAATGGAAAAAAGCTGACGATTTCGGTCAAGGGGCGGTTCGATTTCAAGCTCCATCAAGAGTTTCGGCAGTCTTACGAGAAGTACGAAACACTCAATGCACAGCTTGATAGCTATGTCGTGGACTTGAAAGACACCACTTACCTCGACAGCTCCGCGCTGGGCATGCTGCTGTTGCTGCGCGACTACGCGGGCGGCGAGGACGCCGACGTGAGTGTCATCAATTGCGGCGCGGATGTGCGCAAGATCCTCGCGATCTCCAATTTCGAGAAGCTGTTCGATATCAACAGCCCGAAAGAAGACAAGTCGGCGGAGGGACGGCAGCAGGCAGGGCAATCCTCGGGCAAAGCCTGATACAGCCATGTTGTCCGCCGCCGAATCACTGACAGTCCTGATTGCCGAGGACAGTGCCGCTGACCGCCTGCTGTTGTCGACCATCGTCCGCCGCCAAGGGCATCAGGTGCTCACTGCCGCCGATGGCGCCGAAGCGGTCGAGGTCTATCTGGAGCAGCGCCCGCACCTGGTGCTGATGGATGCGATGATGCCCGTCATGGATGGTTTCGAGGCCGCGCAGAAAATCAAGCAGTTGGCCGGGGATCAGTTGGTCCCGATCATTTTTCTCACCTCGTTGACCGAAAGCGAAGGCCTGGCGCGTTGCCTGGAGGCCGGCGGCGACGACTTTCTTGCCAAACCCTACAACCAGGTGATCCTGGCCGCCAAGATCAAGGCCATGGACCGTCTGCGGCGGTTGCAGGCCACAGTGGTAGAGCAGCGCGACCAGATTGCCCGACACCATGACTACCTGCTCAACGAGCAGCGCGTCGCCAAGGCGGTGTTCGACAAGATCGCCCACTCCGGCTGCCTGAGCGCGCCGAACATCCGTTACCTGCAATCGCCCTATGCCCTGTTCAACGGCGACCTGTTGCTGGCCGCGTTCAACCCCGCCGGCGACATGCATATCCTGCTCGGGGACTTCACCGGGCATGGGTTGCCGGCGGCGGTCGGTGCGATGCCGCTGGCCGAAGTGTTCTATGGGATGACCGCCAAGGGCTACGGCCTGGCGCAGATCCTGCGGGAGATGAATGCCAAGCTCAAACGCATCCTTCCGGTGGACATGTTCTGTTGCGCGACCCTGCTGTGCCTGAGCTTCCAACGGCGCACGGTGGAGGTCTGGAACGGCGGCATGCCCGATGGCTACCTGCATGACAGCCTGAGCGGGGCGCGCACGCCGCTGCCGGCGCGGCACCTGCCGTTGGGTGTGCTCTCGCCGCAACTGTTCGACGACCGCACCGAAGTGCACCCCATGTCCCTGGGGGACCGGGTGTTCCTGCTGTCCGACGGGGTGATCGACACCGCTAACGATGACGAGCAATTGTTCGGCGTGGAGCGTCTGCAGCAGGTGTTCGCGGCCAACCGCGAGCCAGACCTGCTGTTCGAGGACATCCAGCAGGCCCTGCGGGACTTTCGCGGTGAGGCCCGGGACGATTTCAGCATGGTCGAGGTCAGCCTGGTCGCCGCGACGCAACTCAACCCGCCGCCACCGGTCTATTCCGATAGCGGTCAATCGAGCCCGCTGGACTGGTCGGTGAGCTTCGAGTTCCGGGCGCAGACGCTCAAGCGCTTCAACCCGATGCCGTATCTGCTGCAGTTACTGCTTGAGGTCCATGGGCTTCGGGCGCAGAGTGGCGCCCTCTACAGTGTTCTGTCGGAGCTCTACTCCAACGCTCTGGATCACGGGGTGCTGGGGCTCGACTCGGACCTCAAGCGCGACGCGTCAGGATTTGCACGTTATTACAACGATCGCAATACGCGTCTGGATGAGTTGAGCGCCGGTTACGTGCGGGTGCATCTGCACGTCACGCCAAACGGCGACGGTGGCCGTCTGGTTATCGAGGTCGAGGACAGCGGCGAAGGTTTCGATGTTGCCCGGGTGTTGGCACGGCCCGTGGACTGTGATCGGTTGTCCGGGCGCGGCGTAAGCCTGGTGCGTCAGCTGAGCCATCAGGCCCGTTGGTCAGACGATGGTCGTAGTGTACGCGTGGAGTTTTTCTGGGAGGCTCTGGCATAATCGGGTCATTCTTGATCAGGGAGCGAACAAGTGAGTGAGATTCATCTGGATCGCGACGTGCTCAGCACGTTGAAGGAAGTCATGGAAGAGGGCTATCTGGAACTGCTGGATACCTTCCTCAACGACTCCGAGGCGCGTTTGCGCGTGCTGCATGAAGCCCGGGACGCTGAAAAACTGAGCGCCACCGCCCACAGCTTCAAAGGCAGCAGCAGTAACATGGGAGCCATTCGCCTCGCCGAGTTGTGTGGTGAGCTGGAACAGCGTGCCAAACAGCCTTCGCTGGGGGGTATCGAAAAACTGGTCAGCGAAATCGACAGCGAATTTGCCCATGTCCGCAATCTTTGCCGGGAAGAGCGCGAAGGCTTCCACTGCTGAGATCTACCGGCCACTCAAGCGTTGGCCCGCCCCTTGCATTGTCTTGTCCGACTGTACCTATGAATCCAGTGCAGCGGAGAAAATGTTCATGCCTGTCACCCCTAATACGCTGCTCCAGGCCACTGCCCAGGCCAAGCCCCAGGCAGCCGTCAATTCACCGGCGGCGGCCCCGGACAATGGGGATAGAGCCTCCAGCTTCGCTCAGGTCTTCGCCCGTCAGGCGCCCGCCAAGTCATCGGCTGCCCCTGAACCGTCGGTAAAACCGATGCGCGACAAGTCTTCCGATAACACCGTCAAAAAGGACGCCGGCAACGAAACCGCTGCCGCCCCCGAGCGGACGGTTGCCGATAGCGGCAAACCCTTGCCCGCGGACAAACCCGCCGATGCCGACGACCAGGTCGCGAGCGATGACGCCGCAGATTCGACCGACGCGCCAGTGGCTGACGCTGCGCCGGTTGATCCGACATTGCTGCCGGAGGTCACCACGCCCGTGGTGACGACTGCGCCGGAGCCCGCGCCAGTAGTGGTGGCGGCGGATCCCCAGGTGGCCGCTGCGGTAGTGGCTCCAGTCGTCTCGCAGGCGCTGACCACGCCGCCTGCGGACCCGGCGACGGACCCTGCGTTCGATCCCCAAGCCGACCCGCTCGACGCGATGCCCGCCTTGCGGCTGGCCATGGAGCAGGGTGGTCATGTTTCCGCCGCCAGCCAGGCCCAGCCCAAGGCTGCCGCCCCGGCAGCACTTGATGCCGAGCCGACGTCGGCGCAAACCTTCGCCGCCGGCATGGCGAGCATGCTCACCGTGCAGGCTGACCAGGACAGCACCAGCCCTGGCAGCCAGGGCGGTGAAAAGGCTTTTGGCGGCTTGATCAACGAGGGCCTCAAGGACCTGACCAGTGCGGCCAGCGACACCCGGGTCGACGACTTCGCCAATCGCCTGGCGGCCCTGACCCAGGCGGCGACGCCGAAGACAGCCAACGCGGTGCCGGTCAACCAGCCCATTGCCATGAACCAGAATGGCTGGACCGAAGAGGTGGTCAACCGGGTGATGTACCTGTCGAGCGCCAATCTCAAGGCGGCCGACATCCAACTGCAACCCGCCGAACTCGGTCGACTGGACATCCGCGTGAACATGGTGCCGGACCAGCAGACCCAGGTCACGTTCATGAGTGCTCACCCGGGCGTTCGCGAAGCCCTCGAAGGCCAATTGCACCGCCTGCGGGACAGCTTCACCCAGCAGGGCATGGGGCAGGTCGACGTCAACGTGTCCGATCAGTCCCGAGGATCGCCCAACCAGGACCAGCCGGCCCAGCAGCAGGCCCAGGCCGGACGTACCACCTCATCGGGCGGTCGAGCGGATGCGTCGGTGGATGAGCACCTGCCGGCTGGCGTGGCCGAAGTTGCAGCCAGTACGACCAGTGTGATCGGCAGCAGCGCGGTCGATTACTACGCCTGACCTGGTGAGGTAACCTTTTGTGGGAGCGGGCTTGCTCGCGAAGGCGGTGTGCCAGTTGATAATCATGTCATCTGACGCACTGCCTTCGCGAGCAAGCCCGCTCCCACAGTTGTTTTCGGGTGGCGTAAATTGCTTCTGGCATAACACTTGCTCCTGCCTTGCCAGGCAACCGTGAACCCCCCGATTAGTGACGGATTATTGGCATGGCGAAGAGTGAAGCAGCAGCTGTAAAAGACCCGGCAACCAAGGGCAAGCTCAAGATGATCATCATGATCGTGGTGGGCCTGCTGTTGGCGATCGGGGTGTCCGTGGGGGCTACCTGGTATTTCATGCATGGAGCCCAGAGCAAGCCGGCTCCCGTGGCCGAAGCCGCCCCCGTCGGTAAGCAACCGGCCATTTTCGAATCCATGGCGCCTGCGTTCGTCGCCAACTACACCCAGAATGGCCGCCAGCGCTACATGCAGGTCAGCATCACCCTGATGGGGCGCAACCAGGCCGACCTGGAGGCCCTGCGGGTGCACATGCCGCTGATCCGCAACAACCTGGTGATGCTGTTCTCCGGACAGAATTTCGACACCCTGGCCACCCCTGTCGGCCAGGAAATGTTGCGCCAGAAAGCCACGGCCAGCGTCCAGGAAGTGGCTCAGAAAGAGCTGGGCAAAGTGGTGATCGAACAATTGCTCTTCACTAACTTCGTATTGCAGTAGGAACACGACATGGCCGTGCAGGACCTGTTGTCCCAGGACGAAATCGATGCGCTGTTGCATGGTGTCGACGATGGCCTGGTGCAGACCGAAAATGCTGCTGAACCGGGCAGCGTCAAAAGCTATGACCTGACCAGCCAGGATCGCATCGTTCGTGGACGCATGCCGACCCTGGAAATGATCAACGAGCGTTTCGCCCGCTACACCCGCATCAGCATGTTCAACATGCTGCGCCGCTCGGCCGATGTGGCCGTCGGTGGCGTACAGGTGATGAAGTTCGGTGAATACGTACACTCGCTGTACGTACCCACCAGCCTCAACCTGGTGAAGATCAAGCCGTTGCGTGGCACCGCCTTGTTCATCCTCGATGCCAAACTGGTGTTCAAGCTGGTGGACAACTTCTTTGGTGGCGACGGCCGTCACGCCAAGATCGAGGGGCGTGAATTCACCCCGACCGAGCTGCGGGTCGTGCGCATGGTGCTGGAACAGGCCTTCGTCGACTTGAAGGAGGCCTGGCAGGCGATCATGGAAGTGAACTTCGAGTACATCAACTCCGAAGTGAACCCGGCCATGGCCAACATCGTCGGCCCGAGCGAAGCCATCGTGGTCTCGACTTTCCACATCGAACTCGATGGCGGTGGCGGCGACCTGCACGTGACCATGCCGTACTCGATGATCGAGCCGGTGCGAGAAATGCTCGACGCCGGTTTCCAATCGGACCTCGACGACCAGGACGAACGCTGGATCAACGCGTTGCGCCAGGACGTGCTGGATGTCGACGTGCCGATCGGTGCGACGGTCGCCCGGCGCCAGTTGCGTCTGCGGGACATCCTGCATATGCAGCCGGGGGACATCATTCCCGTCGAAATGCCGGAAGACATGATCATGCGCGCCAACGGCGTGCCGGCCTTCAAGGTCAAGATGGGTTCCCACAAGGGCAACCTGGCGTTGCAGGTGATCGAGCCGATCGAACGCCGCTGACCGGTGTCGAAGTGGCTGAGCCTTTTTTACTGACTTTTACGTTTTGAACCGATTTTTGCCCGCCGAGGACACATGATGGCTGACGATATGAATACCCAGGATGACCAGGCGCTGGCCGACGAATGGGCTGCGGCCCTGGAAGAAACCGGCAACGCCGGGCAGGCCGATATCGATGCGCTGCTGGCGGCCGATACGGGGGCCCACGCTTCCAACCGTCTGCCGATGGAAGAGTTCGGCAGCATGCCCAAGAGCAATGAGCAGGTTACCCTGGACGGTCCGAACCTGGACGTGATCCTCGACATCCCGGTGTCGATCTCCATGGAAGTGGGCAGCACCGACATCAACATTCGCAACCTGCTGCAACTGAACCAGGGTTCGGTGATCGAGCTGGACCGTCTGGCGGGCGAGCCGCTGGATGTCCTGGTCAACGGCACGCTGATCGCCCATGGCGAAGTGGTGGTGGTCAACGAGAAGTTCGGCATTCGCCTGACGGACGTGATCAGTCCGAGCGAACGCATCAAGAAGCTGCGCTGAGTGAAAGGTTTCCTTGGCGCTGCATTGATGCTGCCGTTCAGCGTGCTGGCGGCCGAGCCGGTGGCCACGGCGGCCGCTACGTCGGCCAGTGGCAGCGGCGTGGCCGGGCAATTGGCGCAATTGGTGATCGGCCTGTTGCTGGTGCTGGGCCTGATCTTCTTCCTCGCCTGGTTGCTGCGCCGCGTGCAGCAGGCCGGGCCGGCGGGCAAGGGGCAGGTCATCGACATCGTCAGCACGCGCGCGCTCGGCCCACGGGACCGGCTGGTGCTGGTGCAGGTCGGCAACGAGCAGATCCTGCTCGGCCTGAGTCCAGGAAGCATCACCGCCTTGCACGTCCTCAAGGAGCCGGTGCAGGTGCCCTCCACCGAGCAGGCTACCCCCGAATTTGCCCAGCGCCTCATGGAACTGCTGGGCAAAGACCAGAAGGATAAGAAGTAATGCCGTTGCGCATTCTGTTGGCGCTGGCCTTGATGCTGGCCGCACCGTCGGTCTTTGCCGCCGATCCGCTGTCAATCCCGGCGATTACCCTGGGCACCAACGCCGACGGGGCCCAGGAATATTCGGTCAGCTTGCAGATCCTGCTGATCATGACCGCGCTGAGCTTCATTCCGGCGTTCGTCATGTTGATGACCAGCTTTACCCGGATCATCATTGTCTTCTCGATCCTGCGCCAGGCCCTGGGTCTGCAACAGACACCGTCGAACCAGATCCTCACCGGCATGGCGCTGTTCCTGACGATGTTCATCATGGCCCCGGTGTTCGACCGGGTGAACCAGGATGCGCTGCAACCCTACCTGGCGGAAAAACTCAGCGCCCAGGACGCGGTTGCCAAGGCCCAGGTGCCGATCAAGGACTTCATGCTTGCCCAGACTCGCAGCAGCGACCTGGAGCTGTTCATGCGCCTGTCCAAGCGCACCGACATCGCCAGTCCGGACCAGGCGCCGCTGACCATCCTGGTGCCGGCGTTCGTCACTTCCGAGCTGAAGACCGCGTTCCAGATCGGCTTCATGATCTTCATCCCGTTCCTGATCATCGACCTGGTGGTCGCCAGCGTGCTGATGGCCATGGGTATGATGATGCTGTCGCCGCTGATCATTTCCTTGCCGTTCAAGATCATGCTGTTCGTGCTGGTGGATGGCTGGGCGTTGATCATTGGCACCCTGGCGGGCAGTTTCGGCGGTGTTTAGACCTTCCCTGCGGATAGCAAGATATGACGCCTGAAGTTGCGGTAGACCTGTTTCGCGAAGCGCTCTGGCTGACCACCATGATGGTCGCCATCCTGGTGATCCCCAGCCTGCTGGTGGGCTTGCTGGTGGCGATGTTCCAGGCCGCGACCCAGATCAACGAACAGACCCTGAGCTTCCTGCCGCGTCTGCTGGTGATGCTGGTCACGCTGATCGTGGGCGGCCCCTGGATCGTGCAAACCTTTATGGAATACATCCTGCGTTTGTACGGCAGTATTCCGCAGTTGATCGGCTGACCTGATGTCGATGCTTGCGCTGACCGACACCCAGATCAGTTCCTGGGTGGCGGCGTTCGTCCTGCCGCTGTTTCGCGTCACCGCCGTGCTGATGAGCATGCCGGTCTTCGGCACGACCCTGTTGCCGCGACGCGTGCGCTTGTATTTCGCCCTGGCGATCACGGTGGTCATCGCCCCCGGCCTGCCGCCGATGCCGCCGGTCCATGCATTGGACCTCAGTGCGTTGATGCTGGTGGCCGAGCAGATCCTCATCGGTGCCCTGATGGGGTTCTCGTTGCAGCTGTTTTTCCAGGCATTCGTCGTGGCCGGGCAAATCATTTCGATCCAGATGGGCATGGCCTTCGCCTCCATGGTCGACCCCACCAACGGGGTCAACAGTGCGGTGATCGGGCAGTTCCTGACCATGCTGGTGACCTTGCTGTTCCTCGCCATGAACGGGCACCTGGTGGTGTTCGAGGTACTGACCGAAAGTTTCACCACGATGCCTGTGGGCAGCGCGCTGCTGGTCAATCATTTCTGGGAGATTGCCGGCAAGCTCGGTTGGGTCCTGGGTGCGGCGATGGTGCTGGTATTGCCGGCGATCACCGCACTGCTGGTAGTGAACATCGCTTTCGGCGTCATGACCCGGGCGGCGCCGCAACTGAACATCTTCTCGATCGGTTTCCCGCTGACCCTGGTGCTGGGCATGGTGATCTTCTGGATCAGCCTGGGGGATATTCTCAACCAGTATCAGCCGCTGGCGACCCAGGCCCTGCAGCTGCTACGTGACATGGCACAGGCGCGCTGACCATGGCTGAAAGCGAGAGTGGCCAGGACAAGACAGAAGACCCCACGGAGAAGCGCAAGCGCGAATCCCGGGAAAAGGGCGAGATTGCCCGCTCCAAGGAGCTCAACACCCTGGCGATCATGCTGGCCGGGGCGGGTGGCCTGTTGATCTACGGGGGTGGGTTGGCCCTGGACCTGCTGGAAATCATGCGCCTTAACTTTTCCCTGCCTCGCGAAATACTGCTCACGCCCGGCGCAATGACGCAGTACCTGTTGCACTCGGGCAAGATCGCGATCCTGGCGGTGCAGCCGATTCTGATTTTCCTGCTGCTGGCGGCCTTTATCGGGCCGATTTCCCTGGGCGGCTGGCTGTTCGCCGCCGGCAGCCTGGCGCCCAAGTTCAGCCGAATGAACCCGCTGTCGGGCCTCAAGCGGATGTTTTCCACTTCGGCGCTGATGGAACTGCTGAAGGCCTTCGGCAAGTTCCTGTTGGTCCTGTCCGTGGCGTTGACGGTGTTGCAGGGCGACATCGACGACCTTCTGAGCATTGCCCACGAGCCGTTGGAGCAGGCCATCATCCACAGTGTGCAACTGGTGGGGTGGAGCACGTTGTGGATGGCTTGCGGGCTGATCCTGATCGCCGCCATCGACGTACCGATCCAGCTTTATCAGAGCAAGCAGAAGCTGATGATGACCAAGCAGGAGGTGCGCGACGAGTACAAGGAGCAGGAGGGCAAGCCGGAGGTCAAGCAAAAGATCCGTCAGCTGCAGCGCGAAGTCTCCCAGCGCCGGATGATGGCGGCCATTCCGGAGGCCGATGTGGTCATCACCAACCCGACCCACTACGCCGTGGCGCTCAAGTACGACCCCGAAAAAGGCAATGCGCCAGTGTTGCTGGCCAAGGGCAGCGACTTCCTGGCCTTGAAGATCCGCGAGATCGCCGTCGCCAACCAGGTGATGCTGCTCGAATCCCCGGCCCTGGCACGGTCGATCTACTACTCCACCGAACTCGAAGAAGAAATCCCCGGCGGCTTGTACCTGGCCGTGGCCCAGGTGTTGGCCTACGTCTACCAGATCCGCCAGCACCGCGCCGGCAAGGGCAAGCGTCCCGAGCCGCTGAAAGACCTGCCGATTCCGCCGGATTTGCGGCGTGATTCCTGAGCTGCTCGTGGGTTGGGCGGCATCGGGCCAGTCGCCTCCTGGGCTACGGAGTTCTGTTCCACTTGTTGGTTGAAGCGGCATAGCGAAAGTGGAGGGTATCGCCTGTTTTAAGCTGCAGGTCGACCCCTGATGCCAGGTTGGTACCCATGACGGTAGCGGTGTAGGTTGCACTGGAGGTCAGGGTGACCTTGTCGTTGTTCCAGGCATTGGCGGGAAGTGTGATCTGCCGGACAAAGTCCCCGTTCCTGAAATGCACCTGGGTTTCTTCGGTGCCGGTATCTGCCATCTGGGCGCCCGCCTGGGCCGCGCCATAGCTGTGTATGGCCGCCTTTACCAACTGCCAGGTGCCTTGGTTGAACATGAAGAGATACTGATCGCCCCGCTGGCAGCGATAGACCCTGTCGCCGGAACGACGATGGATATGGCTGTGCCAGCCTTCGGCGGCCGTTATTTCGGACGCTATCTCGAGATACCTATAGGCGGGTGCGGTGCCTGGCAGGTAGATATGGTCTGTCCAGTTGTAATCCGCGGTCCTGTAACGGACGAATTTCTCTTCGGCACCTATGTCCGGGACCGTATCGCCTGAGGTATTGGGGGAGTGGACAATCTCGGGGTGCACGGTCCATTTGGTTTGCTCGGCGTTGTAGGTGAATAGCACTACATCACCTTTCGTTAGAATTATGTGATCGGTTGGAATATTACTTGTGTCTACCTTCAGGGTTGTATTCCATGCAGCCTTATGGATGATGAGCACCGTGCCATCGGGCGTCGCATAGGAAGGCAGGTGCAGCGTGTCCCGCCAATTGCCGTCGTATATGTCCAGGACGATTGCCCGGTGTCCAGGAGGTATGAAGCCGTTGGTAAGTTCCAGAGGGGTTAGCGAAAGGGCGCTCCATTGCTTGCTTCTGAAGCTGTTGGCATGAATGCAGTTGTCGATATGCCGATGTCGCAGGGACCAATCCGTATTGATGATGTGATACTTCATGATCGGTGAATTTGCAGCGCCCGCTGCGAACCAGTTCATGACGTCCGAGGACATGTCGTCAGGTTGAAAGACCTGAGTGTATTTGTGTGCCTGGATGGCGCGTAGCTCATAGTCGGGTTTGGGTTCGTTACCCACCTGATCGATGAAGTTCTTCAGTTCGCTGCTGGAAGGCCGGTCCTTGCCTATCCAGCGTTGATTGACCCCTGGCCAGAACAGCGGATCGCGCTGGCTGCTGTTGTAGGCGATCACCACATTCTTCTGCAAGGCCCACAACTGCCTGAGTACCAGCATGTTCCACCTGGGTTCGATCAATCGGTTGCCCAGCCGGTTTTTTATGATCGTGGCTAACTCCCGATGTGCTGCGTCGGTAAAGTCTTTGAATCCATGGAAATCGAGGATCATCACTTCTTTATCGTGGGCGGTATAGAGGTTGATAGCCGCTTGCAGGCAGTCGCCTGAGACGGTCCTGCCAGAGTTGCCGCTGTGGAAGATAGAAAATCTTCTAGGGTCTGACTGCGCCAGTCCCCAGTAAAACTGGATCCTCAGATCGAGCACCCGGATACCTGTATGTAATTGACTATGAGGTGATACGTCTTGGCAGGTCTCAAGGCTGTTGCTGTAACCCGCTTGCTTATCCATCGCCGAGTTGTGCGTGCCGGGCAGGATCATTTCATCGATGCGCAAGCTCCCGGTAACGCCGGGGTAGTAGCCCATCCAGTTGGGGCGAACATTATTGAAAGGTGAGCAAATACCGCCGCTGATACTGCCGTTCGGGCACCAGCCTACCCTGGGTGCTGAAAGCTCCTCCTCACCAGGGGTGGATTCACAGTGGGTCGCCTGTTCGGTGTCGGGGTATGGTTCGTAAGGGAAGGGCGCGAAATCAGGCTGAACGTAAGGTTTCAGTACGCCCTGTCCGTCCAGGTGGTCCGGATGCACGCCCATTTGTTCGGCAAGGGAAGTATTATCGATCATGACAAGCCTCCGCCAAGTGCGCTGCGGTTTTCGCTAGCGCCACATCCATTGCGCATTCATTCAACACCCCGTTGCCAGTCTTAACCACTCTCAGATGTGCCAGGTTGACGTTTCGCTCGTTCGGTGCTGGCGGTATGCGCAACTTCTGGCCTGTCACTTGGCTTTGTCTCAATTTTCGCGTCTCCCCAAAGTTGGACGGCTTTTTGCAAAAGCAGCTCCCAAGACGCTGCCAGCGTCAAAAGTTTGCTTCACAGAAACGGGGAATATCGGTGAATCGCTCTCAGCTACTCAGCACCGCGCGCAGCAACGCTGTGACTCTCAGCCAAGGCAACCTCGGGGTGCCGCTGCTGCTGATGGTCATGCTTGCCATGATGATGCTGCCCGTGCCGCCGTTCCTGCTGGACGTGTTCTTCACATTCAACATCGCCCTGTCGATCGTGGTGTTGCTGGTCTGCGTCTACGCCCTGCGCCCCCTGGATTTCGCGGTGTTCCCCACCATCCTGCTGGTGGCGACGTTGCTGCGCCTGGCGCTGAACGTGGCGTCCACCCGGGTGGTCATGCTCCACGGCCAGGACGGTCATGCCGCCGCCGGTAAGGTGATCCAGGCCTTCGGCGAGGTGGTGATTGGCGGTAACTACGTGGTGGGTATCGTGGTTTTCGCCATCTTGATGATCATCAACTTCGTCGTGGTGACCAAGGGTGCCGGGCGGATTTCCGAGGTGAGCGCGCGTTTTACCCTCGACGCGATGCCCGGCAAGCAAATGGCGATCGACGCCGACCTCAACGCCGGCCTGATCGATCAGAACCAAGCCAAGACGCGACGCCTGGAAGTGGCCCAGGAAGCCGAGTTCTACGGTTCCATGGACGGCGCCAGCAAGTTCGTGCGCGGTGACGCCATCGCCGGCCTGCTGATCCTGTTCATCAACCTGATCGGCGGCATGGCGGTCGGTATCTTCCAGCACGGCATGAGCTTTGGCGATGCGGGCCGGGTCTACGCCTTGCTGACCATCGGTGACGGTTTGGTGGCGCAATTGCCATCACTGTTGTTATCCACAGCGGCCGCGATCATGGTGACCCGTGCATCGGGTTCCGAGGACATGGGCAAGCAGATCGGTCGGCAGATGTTCGCCTCGCCCAAGGCCCTGGCCGTGGCCGCTGGCCTGATGGCGGTGATGGGCCTGGTGCCGGGCATGCCCCATGTCTCCTTCCTGAGCATGGCCGCATTGGCGGCGGGTGGTGCCTACCTGTTCTGGAAAAAACAGAACGCCCAGAAAATCCAGGCCCTGCAAGAGGTCAAGCGCCAGCAGGAACTGCTGCCGTCGCCGGCTCGCGCACTGGAGACCAAGGAACTGGGCTGGGACGACGTGACCCCGATCGACATGATCGGCCTGGAAGTCGGCTACCGCCTGATTCCATTGGTCGATCGCAACCAGGGCGGCCAGTTGCTGGCGCGGATCAAGGGCGTGCGCAAGAAGCTGTCCCAGGATTTGGGCTTCCTGATGCCGACCGTGCATATCCGTGACAACCTCGACCTGGCGCCGAGTGCCTATCGCCTGACACTGATGGGGGTGATCCTGGCCGAAGCCGAGATCTACCCGGATCGCGAGCTGGCGATCAATCCGGGACAGGTCTACGGTTCGCTCAACGGCATCACCGCCAAAGATCCGGCTTTCGGCCTGGAAGCGGTGTGGATCGAAATCAGCCAGCGGGCGCAAGCGCAGTCTCTCGGCTATACCGTGGTGGACGCCAGCACCGTGGTTGCCACCCACTTGAACCAGATTCTGTACAAGCACTCCAGCGAGCTGATCGGTCACGAAGAAGTCCAGCAATTGCTGCAAGTGCTGGCCAAGGGCTCGCCGAAGCTGGCCGAAGAGTTGGTGCCGGGGGTGGTTTCGCTGTCGCAACTGCTCAAGATCCTGCAGGCGCTCCTGGCCGAGCAAGTGCCAGTGCGCGACATTCGCAGCATCGCCGAAGCCATCGCCAATAACGCTTCCAAGAGTCAAGATACCGCCGCGATGGTGGCGGCGGTGCGGGTCGGTGTATCCCGCGCAATCGTCCAAAGCATTGTAGGTACTGAGTCCGAGCTGCCTGTGATCACCTTGGAGCCAAGGTTGGAACAGATATTGCTCAATAGTTTGCAGAAGGCAGGACAAGGTTCGGAAGAGGGTGTTCTGCTGGAGCCAAGCATGGCCGAGAAGCTGCAGCGTTCGTTGATCGAAGCAGCCCAGCGGCAAGAGATGCAAGGGCAACCGGTGATCCTGCTGGTGGCCGGTCCGATT
This sequence comes from Pseudomonas sp. Cab53, assembly GCF_018325965.1. NCBI lineage: Bacteria > Pseudomonadati > Pseudomonadota > Gammaproteobacteria > Pseudomonadales > Pseudomonadaceae > Pseudomonas > Pseudomonas sp. Cab53. The sequence continues at coordinate 1,723,586 of NZ_AP021902.1, forward strand.
CGCGCGATGCTCTCGCGGTTCGGGCGCCTCGCGGTCCCGGGGCTGCATGTGCTGGCTTACCAGGAAATACCGGACAACAAGCAAGTGACCATCGTTGCGACAGTAGGGCCCAACGGCTGAGGTAGTGGTTTATGCAAGTGAAGCGTTTTTTCGCCGCCGATATGCGTCAGGCCATGAAGCTGGTTCGTGACGAGCTGGGCGCCGAAGCAGCCATCATCGGTAATCGCCGGATCGCCGGCGGTGTCGAGCTGACAGCGGCTCTGGACTACAAATTGTCGGCGCTGGCCCCGCGTGTTCCGAACATGGAACTCGAGGACGAGCTGCGCAAGACCCAATCGCGCATCGCCAGTGCCCAGGCCGAACTGAGCCTGCGCAGCAGCGAAGGCGAGGCCGCGCCAGGCACCAATCGTCAATTGTTCGCCGGTCAGCCACTGACCGCCGGCCTGCCGCTGACTGCCGCTGAACCGCTGATCGAGCCTACCCAGGCCGAGCCGCGTCGGCCGGCGCCAGCGCCCGCCGCGCCAGCCCGTGGGGTCGACCCGCGTGCCCTGGACTCGATGCGCTTTGAACTCAACAGCCTGCGCGAACTGATGGAAGTCCAGCTCGGCTCCCTGGCCTGGAACCAGTTGCAAGGCAGCCGTCCGGCCCAGGCCAACCTGTGGCGTCGCCTGCAACGCATCGGTCTGTCCGGTCCGTTGTCCCGCGACCTGCTGGCACTGATCAATGGGATCGAAGAGCCTCGCCAGGCTTGGCGCATGCTGTTGGCACACCTGGCGCGTATGATCGCCACGCCGGACGTCGAGCCACTGGAAGAGGGCGGGGTGATTGCCATGGTCGGTCCTGCCGGCATGGGCAAGACCACCACCCTGGCCAAGCTCGCCGCCCGTTATGTACTCAAGTACGGTGCCCAGAGCATTGCGCTGGTGAGCATGGACAGCTTCCGCATCGGAGCCCAGGAGCAACTCAAGACCCTGGGCCGTATCCTCAATGTGTCGGTGACCCACGTGGACCCGGGCCAGTCCCTGGCCCAGGCGCTGGAGCCTTTGCTGCGCAAGCGCGTCGTGCTGATCGATACCGCCGGCCTGCAAGCCAGCGATCCGGCCCTGCGCCTGCAGCTCGAGAGCCTGGCCGGGCGCGGTATCAAGTCAAAAAATTATCTCGTGTTGGCAACCACCAGCCAGAAACAGGTTCTAACCGCCGCATACCACAGCTACAAGCGCTGCGGGCTGGCCGGCTGCATCCTGACTAAGCTGGACGAAACGGCAAGCCTGGGCGAGGTGTTGAGCCTGGCGATCGGTCATGAACTGCCGGTGGCCTACCTGACCGACGGGCCGCGGATCCCGGATGATCTGCATCTGCCGCGCCGTCATCAACTGGTCAGTCGTGCCGTGAGTGTGCAAATGCAGGAAGAACCCAGCGAAGAAGCCATGGCTGACATGTTCGCTGATATCTACCACAGCCCATCCAAACAGGTCGGCTGAGGTTATCATGAGTATTTTTTGTACCTACATCGATGGTCTGCCATGCATTGTTCCGTGTGAACGCGCAGCCAGTAATGTGGCCTCCGTCTAAGTAAGACAAGGTAAAGAACGAACATGGGCAGCATGCATCCCGTACAGGTGATCGCGGTGACCGGCGGCAAAGGTGGCGTCGGGAAGACTAACGTGTCAGTGAACTTGTCCCTGGCTCTGGCAGAGCTTGGCCGACGGGTCATGCTGCTGGACGCCGACCTGGGCCTGGCGAACGTCGACGTGTTGCTGGGGCTAACCCCAAAGCGCACGCTGGCGGACGTGATCGAAGGCCGCTGTGAACTGCGCGACGTACTGTTGCAAGGGCCTGGCGGGATTCGCATCGTGCCGGCCGCCTCCGGCACCCAGAGCATGGTTCACCTGACCCCGGCCCAGCACGCGGGCCTGATCCAGGCGTTCAGCGACATCGGCGACAACCTCGATGTGCTGGTAATCGACACCGCGGCCGGCATCGGTGACTCGGTCGTCAGTTTCGTGCGGGCCGCCCAGGAAGTGCTGCTGGTGGTCTGCGATGAACCGACTTCCATCACCGACGCCTATGCCCTGATCAAGCTGCTGAACCGCGACTACGGCATGAACCGCTTCCGCGTCCTGGCCAACATGGCGCAGAGCCCGCAGGAGGGACGCAATCTGTTCGCCAAGCTGACCAAGGTCACGGATCGCTTCCTGGATGTCGCCCTACAATACGTCGGCGCCGTGCCCTACGACGAAAGTGTCCGCAAGGCCGTCCAGAAGCAACGTGCCGTCTATGAAGCTTTTCCACGTTCCAAATGTGCGCTGGCGTTCAAGGCAATCGCCCAGAAGGTCGATAGCTGGCCGCTGCCGGCCAACCCGCGCGGGCATCTGGAATTTTTCGTCGAGCGTCTCGTGCAACAAACAGCAGGGCCCGTGCTATGACAGCCAGCAGTTACAACCACCTCTACAAGAAATCGGCACGGGACGCCCAGTACGAGTTGATCGAGCGTTACGCGCCCCTGGTCAAGCGTATCGCCTATCACTTGCTGGCGCGGCTGCCGGCCAGTGTCCAGGTCGAGGACCTGATCCAGGCCGGCATGATCGGCCTGCTCGAAGTGTCGAACAAATACGACGCGAGCAAGGGCGCCAGTTTCGAGACCTACGCCGGTATCCGTATCCGCGGCGCGATGCTCGATGAGGTCCGCAAGGGCGATTGGGCACCGCGTTCGGTGCACCGCAACACCCGCATGGTGAGCGATGCGATCCGTGCGATTGAAGCTAAAACCGGGCGTGACGCTAAAGATCACGAGGTTGCGGCCGAACTCCAGTTGAGTCTCGATGATTATTACGGGATTTTGAACGATACCTTGGGCAGCCGCCTGTTCAGTTTCGACGACCTGTTGCAGGACGGCGAGCATGAAGGGCTGCACGAGGATGGCGCGAGTGCTCACATGGAGCCATCGCGTGACCTGGAAGATGAACGCTTCCAGAGCGCGCTGGCCGAAGCGATTGCCAATTTGCCGGAGCGTGAGCGACTGGTCTTGGCGCTGTACTACGACGAAGAGCTGAACCTCAAGGAAATCGGTGAGGTCCTGGGGGTCAGCGAATCGCGGGTCAGCCAGTTACACAGCCAGTGCGCAGCCCGTTTGCGGGGGCGTTTGGGGGAATGGCGAGCGCGCTGATACGCAGTGCGGGGGCGCTGCGAACGAGGCTGGCAGGTACTGCACGGTCTCACCCGTTGTGCTGCGCGCTGTTGTCGAGCGTTGTGCCGGATTGATTGAAATGGCGCGTTCAGGTGCTGGACGCGTTTAAGACTGCTTGGAGGTCGAATTGGACAAGAACATGAAAATCCTCATCGTTGATGACTTCTCAACGATGCGGCGGATCATTAAAAACCTGTTGCGTGACCTTGGGTTCACCAACACGGCCGAAGCAGATGACGGGACCACTGCGCTCCCGATGTTGCACAGTGGCAACTTCGATTTTCTGGTCACCGACTGGAACATGCCCGGCATGACCGGCATCGACCTGCTGCGCCAGGTGCGCGCTGATGAAAAACTCAAGCACCTTCCCGTGCTGATGGTCACCGCCGAAGCCAAGCGCGAGCAGATCATCGAAGCGGCCCAGGCCGGTGTGAACGGCTACGTGGTCAAACCCTTCACGGCCCAGGCGTTGAAAGAGAAGATCGAAAAAATCTTCGAACGCATCGGCTAACGGCGCCCCGGGGGGAGCTATGGATAACGAATCTTCAATGGGCGATTTCGAATCGACCCTGAAAAAACATGCCCGTGAACTGGTCGAAAGCCTCGAAAAAGGCCGTTTTGGCGATGCGGTTCAAATGATCCATGAGCTCAACCAGACCCGTGACCGTGGTCTGTATCTGGAAGTGGGCAAGCTCACGCGTGAATTGCACAGCGCGATTGTCAATTTCCAGATCGACCCGCGCATGCCGCAGGCCGAGGAAGTCTCGCAGATCACCGACGCCACCGAGCGCCTGGGGTATGTGGTCAAGCTGACCGAAGCGGCGGCCAACCGCACCATGGATTTGGTGGAGAGCGCCACGCCGCTGGTCAATGGCCTGAGCGAGGAAGCCCAGGCCTTGAGCACCGACTGGGGTCGGTTCATGCGTCGCGAGGTGGGGGCCGAGGAGTTTCGCGAGTTGGCCCGCCGGGTCGACGGTTTCCTGACGCGCAGCAGCAGCGAAAACCGCGCCGTCGCCAGCAACCTCAACGACATCTTGTTGGCCCAGGACTATCAGGACCTGACCGGCCAGGTGATCAAGCGCGTGACCCAACTGGTTACCGAAGTGGAAAGCAATTTGCTCAAGCTGGTGTTGATGGCCAGCCAAGTCGACCGCTTTGCGGGCATCGAACACGACCGTGAAGCGATGCTTGCTGAAAAAGATCCACAAAAACATCTCTCTCAGGGTGAAGGTCCGCAAATTCATGCCGATAAAAGAGAAGACGTTGTGTCCGGTCAGGACGATGTGGACGATTTGCTGTCCAGCCTTGGATTTTAGCCTGTTTTAGGAGCACCCCATTAATGAGCTTCGGCGCCGATGAAGAGATCCTTCAGGATTTCCTGGTTGAGGCTGGCGAGATTCTTGAGCAACTGTCCGAGCAATTGGTCGAGCTGGAAAGCCGGCCGGATGATGCGGATCTGCTCAACGCAATTTTTCGCGGTTTCCACACTGTAAAAGGAGGCGCCGGCTTCCTCCAGCTCAACGAGCTGGTGGAGTGCTGTCACATTGCCGAAAACGTGTTCGACATCCTGCGCAAGGGTGAGCGTCGCGTTGATTCGGAGCTGATGGACGTGGTGCTTGAAGCGCTGGATGCGGTCAACAGCATGTTCAGCGAAGTGCGCGAGCGCTCGCCGATTACCCCTGCCACGCCTGAGCTGCTCGCTGCGCTGTCGCGCCTGGCCGAGCCTCAGTCGGCGGATGAAACCGCTGCCGTGGCCGAGCCGGTCATTGAAGAACCGGCCGTCGAGGAACCCGTCGCCGAGGAATCGGGCGACATCACCGATAACGAATTCGAACAACTGCTGGACTCCCTGAGCGCCGCCAAGGCCCAGGCCGAGGCGCCGGCGGCTCCGGCTGCCGCACCGGCGGGCGATGCCGCTGCCAGCGATGAAATCACCGACGCCGAGTTCGAGTCGTTGCTCGACCAGTTGCATGGCAAGGGCCAGTTCGCCGTCGATGCCGTCGCGCCTGCGGCGGCCCCGGCCGCCCCGAAAGCGGCGGGCGACAACTCGGACATCACCGACGACGAATTCGAAGCCTTGCTCGATCAGTTGCATGGCAAGGGTACCTTTGCCGTCGACGCCCTGGATTCGGCCATCGCTTCGGCGCCAAGCCCGGCGCAACCTGCCGCCGCTGCGGCCGGCAGCGACCTGATCAGCGACCACGAATTCGAGTCGCTGCTGGACGAGTTGCACGGCAAAGGCAAATTCACCGAAGTCGGCACGGCTTCCGCTACGGGGGCTGGCGCTGCGACGGCTGCACCGGTGGCCAAGGCCGCGCCGAAACCGGCTGCCAAGGCGCCGGAGCCAAAGGCCGAGACACCTGCGCCCGCGGCCAAGCCAGCCGCTGCGGCCGCGCCAGCACCGGCTCGTGCCGCGTCGGCGCCGCCAGCGGAAAAACCAGCCAGCGAAGCCGAGACCACCGTTCGGGTCGACACCGCACGCCTGGACGAGATCATGAACATGGTCGGCGAACTGGTGCTGGTGCGTAACCGCCTGGTGCGCCTGGGCCTCAACAGCCAGGACGAAGCCATGTCCAAGGCCGTGTCGAACCTCGACGTGGTCACGGCCGACCTGCAGACCGCGGTCATGAAGACCCGGATGCAGCCGATCAAGAAAGTCTTCGGGCGCTTCCCGCGCCTGGTTCGCGACCTGGCGCGACAGCTCAAGAAAGAAATCAACCTGGAACTGGTGGGTGAAGAAACCGACCTCGACAAGAACCTTGTCGAGGCCCTGGCCGACCCGCTGGTTCACTTGGTGCGCAACGCGGTCGACCACGGTATCGAGTCGCCGCAGGAGCGAGAAGAAGCGGGCAAGGTCCGCAGTGGCAGGGTGATCCTGGCCGCCGAGCAGGAGGGCGACCACATCCTGTTGTCGATCTCCGACGACGGCAAGGGCATGGACCCGAACGTGTTGCGCTCCATCGCGGTGAAACGCGGCGTGATGGACAAGGATGCCGCCGACCGCCTCAGCGACACCGAGTGCTACAACCTGATCTTTGCCCCGGGCTTCTCCACCAAGACCGAGATCTCCGACGTGTCGGGCCGTGGCGTGGGCATGGACGTGGTGAAAACCAAGATTTCCCAGCTCAACGGTTCGATCAATATCTACTCGACCAAGGGCCAGGGCTCGAAGATCGTCATCAAGGTCCCGTTGACCCTGGCGATCATGCCGACCCTGATGGTGATGCTGGGCAACCAGGCGTTCGCCTTCCCGCTGGTGAACGTCAACGAAATCTTCCACCTCGACCTGTCGCGCACCAACGTGGTGGACGGCCAGGAAGTGGTGATCGTACGGGACAAGGCATTGCCGCTGTTCTACCTCAAGCGCTGGCTGGTCAGTTCGGCGGCGCACGAGGAGCAGGGCGAAGGCCACGTGGTGATCCTTTCGGTGGGCACCCAGCGGATCGGCTTCGTCGTCGATCAGTTGGTGGGCCAGGAAGAAGTGGTCATCAAGCCGTTGGGCAAGATGCTCCAGGGCACCCCGGGCATGTCCGGCGCCACCATCACCGGCGACGGCCGTATCGCACTGATTCTCGATGTGCCCAGCATGCTCAAGCGCTACGCCGCCCGGCGTATTTGATTCTGGAGGAGGGCGGTCCATGGCCGCGCCTCGTCTAACGGAGTGTTTATGGTAGTTAAAGTCCTGGTGGTGGACGATTCGGGTTTTTTTCGCCGCCGCGTCTCGGAAATTCTTTCGGCTGATACGAGTATCCAGGTTGTCGGTACGGCAACCAACGGCAAAGAGGCGATCGATCAGGCCCTGGCACTCAAGCCGGATGTGATCACCATGGACTACGAGATGCCGATGATGGATGGCATCACGGCCGTGCGCCACATCATGCAGCGCTGCCCGACTCCGGTATTGATGTTCTCGTCCCTGACCCACGAAGGCGCCCGGGTGACCCTCGATGCGCTGGACGCCGGGGCCGTGGATTTCCTGCCGAAAAACTTCGAAGACATCTCGCGCAACCCCGACAAGGTCCGGCAGTTGCTGTGCGAGAAGGTCCACAGCATTTCGCGCAGCAACCGCCGCGTCGGTGGCTACAGCGCCCCGGCACCGGCCGCTGTCGCCGCGCCAAGCCCTGCGCCGACGCCAAGCGCTTCGAGCAGCTTCAACCCGCCACCGGTGCGCAGTGCACCGGCACCGGCCCCCACTCGTTCGGCCCCGGCCAGCGCCTCTTCGGCGGCGCCCAAGCGCAAAGCCTACAAGCTGGTCGCGATCGGTACGTCTACGGGCGGCCCGGTGGCGCTGCAACGGGTCCTGACCCAATTGCCGGCCAATTTCCCGGCCCCCATCGTGCTGATCCAGCACATGCCCGCGGCGTTCACCAAGGCCTTCGCGGAGCGCCTGGACAAGCTGTGCAACATCAGCGTCAAGGAAGCCGAGGATGGTGACATCCTGCGTCCAGGCCTGGCGTTGCTGGCGCCGGGTGGCAAACAGATGATGGTCGACGGGCGTGGCGCGGTGAAAATCCTGCCGGGCGACGAGCGGCTGAACTACAAGCCGTGCGTGGACATTACCTTCGGTTCGGCGGCCAAGTCCTACGGTGACAAAGTTCTGGCGGTGGTGCTCACCGGCATGGGCGCCGACGGGCGCGAGGGCGCACGCCTGCTCAAACAGGGCGGCAGTGCGATCTGGGCCCAGGACGAAGCCAGTTGCGTGATCTACGGCATGCCGATGGCCATCGTGAAAGCCGATCTCGCCGACGCGGTGTACAGCCTGGATGACATAGGTCGACACCTGGTCGAGGCATGCCTGTAATGGATGTGCTCAGCCTGATCGGCATCATCATGGCGTTCGTCGCCATCATCGGTGGCAACTACCTGGAAGGCGGGCATCTCGGTGCCCTGGCCAATGGCCCGGCTGCGTTGATCGTGCTCGGTGGCACCATTGGCGCGGCGCTGCTGCAATCGCCCATGAGTGCATTCAAACGGGCGATTCAGGTGCTGGTCTGGATCCTGTTTCCGCCGCGTGTCGACCTGGCCGGCGGCATCGACCGGGTGGTGAACTGGAGCCTGACCGCGCGCAAGGAAGGCTTGCTGGGCCTGGAAGGGGTGGCCGACGCCGAACCCGACAGCTACTCGCGCAAAGGCCTGCAATTGCTGGTGGACGGTGCCGAGCCGGAAGCCATCCGCAGCATCCTGGAGGTGGATTTCTACACCCAGGAAGCCCGCGACATCGAAGCGGCCAAGGTGTTCGAAAGCATGGGCGGCTACGCGCCGACCATCGGCATCATCGGTGCGGTGATGGGCTTGATCCACGTGATGGGCAATCTGGCCGACCCATCGCAACTGGGCAGCGGCATCGCCGTGGCCTTCGTTGCCACGATCTACGGCGTGGCGAGCGCCAACCTGGTGTTGCTGCCGATTGCCGCCAAGCTCAAGTCCATCGCATTGCGCCAGTCGCGCTACCGCGAAATGCTGCTGGAAGGGATCCTGTCGATCGCCGAGGGTGAAAACCCACGCTCCATTGAGTTGAAGCTCCAGGGCTTCATGGATTAATGGGGGTAATGGACCATGGCCCGTCGCAGGCACACTGAAGAACACGTCAACCATGAACGCTGGCTGGTTTCCTACGCTGACTTCATCACGCTGCTGTTCGCCTTTTTCGTGGTCATGTATTCGATCTCGTCGGTCAACGAAGGCAAGTACAAGGTCATTTCCGAGGCCCTGATCGGCGTCTTCACCGACTCTGATCGCGCCCTCAAGCCCATCCCCATTGGCGAAGAGCGGCCCAAGACCACGACCCCGGCCCAGCCGCTGGTCAAGGATTCCGAGCAGGTCGATGCCGGCATCGCCGGTGGCAGCGATCCATTGAAAAGCATTGCCGACGACATCAGCGCGGCATTCGGTGACCTGATCAATTCCAATCAGATGACCGTGCGCGGCAACGAGTTGTGGGTCGAGATCGAACTCAATTCCAGCCTGTTGTTCGGCAGCGGCGACGCAATGCCCAGCGACATGGCCTTCAACATCATCGACAAGGTGGCGGCGATCCTGAAGCCGTTCGACAACCCGGTCCATGTCGAAGGCTTTACGGACGACCAGCCGATCCGGACCGCGCAGTACCCGACCAACTGGGAGCTGTCCTCGGCCCGTTCGGCCAGCATTGTCCGCATGCTGGCGATGCAGGGCGTGAACCCCGGTCGCCTGGCGTCGGTGGGCTATGGCGAGTTCCAGCCGGTGGCCAACAACGCCACCGCCGAAGGCCGTGCGCGCAACCGTCGCGTGGTGCTGGTGGTGTCGCGCAACCTTGATGTGCGCCGTAGCCTGACCGGTACAGGGACGGCCAACGCAACACCGGATGCGGCGTTGAAGCGTGCTGGCACACAAACTGCACCGGCTGCGGTCAAGTCGCCGGGACAGCGGAGCGCCGTCAATTCTCCGTCACCCGCTTTATAACCGAGCTATTTCTCGGTCGAGCCTGTTTCGGCCGGGAGGAACGATCCGAATGAGAGTCTGGGCAGTCGCCAATCAAAAAGGTGGTGTGGGTAAAACCACATCTTCCATCGCTCTAGCTGGCTTGCTGGCCGAGGCGGGCAAGCGCGTGGTCATCGTCGACCTGGACCCCCATGGCTCGATGACCAGCTATTTCGGCTACGATCCCGATAGCCTGGAGCACAGCAACTTCGACCTGTTCCTGCACAAGGGCACCGTGCCCGAGGGCTTGCCGGGGCAGTTGCTGTTGTCCACCAGCCACGAAAGCATCTCGCTGTTGCCATCGAGCACCGCCCTGGCCACGCTGGAGCGCCAGTCGCCGGGCCAGAGTGGCCTGGGCCTGGTGATCGCCAAGAGTCTGGCGCAGCTGTGGCAGGATTTCGATTACGCCATCATCGACAGCCCGCCGTTGCTGGGCCTGTTGATGGTCAACGCCTTGGCCGCGAGCCAGCAATTGGTGATCCCGGTGCAAACCGAGCACCTGGCGGTCAAGGGCCTGGAGCGCATGGTCAATACGTTGGCGATGGTCAACCGCTCACGCAAGCAATCGCTGGCGTTCAACATCGTGCCGACCCTGTTCGACCGCCGTACCCAGGCGTCCCTGGGGACGCTGCGCGTTCTGCGGGACAAGTACCCGGATGACATCTGGCAAGGCTACATCCCCGTCGATACGCGCTTGCGGGACGCCAGCCGCGTCGGCGTGACCCCGTCGCAGTTCGATGGCAAGAGCCGCGGTGTGCTGGCTTACCGGGCGCTGCTCAAGCACTTGTTGGCCCAGCAACTCGTTTCGCAGCAGGTGGCTTAACGTGACGAGGTTTCCTACAGGCATTGCGCCGACTCGTGAGCGCTCAAGTCCTACAGCATTCATGCCGATAACCTTTTCAAGTGGCGGACTTTTCCAATGAACCGCCCGATAAAGACGACCTCGCGTCCCCAACTGGCCCTGCAGTCCTACCTGGACGGGCTGTTGCAGGAAGCGACCGAAGAATTACCACCGTCGCCGAGTGTGATCGAGGCGTTGCCCGAGCCCGAGCCTGTCGAAGCCGAAGGTGTGCTGGATGAGTTTCAAGCGGCCGTGCTCGAAGAGCAGGCTCGTGACGCCCGTACGTCGGTGGTTGCCGCAGCGGTCGAGGCACCGTTCGTCAAGCCGTCGCTGAAGGTCATGGACGCACCCGCGCCGATCCTTGCGCCGGTGTCGACGGTTGCACCGCTGTTGCAGGGGCTGGTGACGCCGGTGGTGGAAGTCCACCTGCCGCCGAGCAGCCCGCCGCCGCCGGAGCCGACCGATGACCGCCCGAGCTGGGCCGCCGAGCCGTTCGAGTGCCTGTTGTTCGATGTGGCCGGGTTGACCCTGGCGGTGCCGCTGGTGTGCCTGGGGTCGATCTACTCCCTGGCCGGGCAGGAATTGACGCCGTTGTTTGGCCAGCCGCAATGGTTCCTTGGGATCCTGCCGAGCCAGGCCGGTAACCTGAAGGTGCTCGATACCGCGCGCTGGGTGATGCCGGACCGTTATCGCGACGATTTTCGCCAGGGCCTGCAATACGTGATTTCGGTGCAGGGGTACGAGTGGGGATTGGCGGTTCACCAGGTCAGCCGTTCGCTGCGCCTGGATCCGAACGAGATCAAGTGGCGCAGCCATCGAGGGCAACGGCCATGGCTGGCCGGTACGGTGATCGAGCACATGTGCGCCTTGCTGGACGTTTCCGAGCTGGCAGAGCTGATCGCCAGCGGCGGGGCAAAACACCTGGATGGCAGCCTGCCGGTCCAGAAACCGAAATAACACAACCGGTGGCGCACAGCGTCGCTGGACAGAATACACGCCGCCACAAGGCGGTTTTTCGAGGGGTCAGGGTATGAATGATAAGGCGTCGTCTCTCAAGGGTTCCGAAGATCCGATTTTGCAATGGGTGACCTTCAAGCTCGATAACGAAACCTATGGCATCAACGTGATGCGGGTCCAGGAAGTGCTGCGCTATACCGAGATCGCTCCGGTTCCGGGTGCGCCAAGCTACGTGCTGGGGATCATCAACCTGCGCGGCAACGTGGTCACGGTGATCGACACCCGCCAGCGTTTCGGCCTGAATTCCACCGAGGTCAACGACAACACCCGTATCGTGATCATCGAGGCTGACAAGCAAGTGGTCGGTATCCTGGTCGACAGCGTGGCCGAAGTGGTTTACTTGCGTCAGTCGGAAATCGAAACCGCGCCTAACGTCGGTAACGAAGAGTCGGCCAAGTTCATCCAGGGCGTCTGCAACAAGAACAATGAGTTGCTAATCCTGGTCGAGCTGGAAAAAATGATGAGCGAAGAAGAGTGGTCGGAACTGGAGAGTATCTGATTTGATTCTTGAGGTAGCAGTCATTGTCCTGTTCCTGTTTTGGGCAGGCACGCTGGCAATGTTCGTGGCGTACATACGCGACCAGCGACAAGTTGCTGCTCAGCAGGCCCAAGGCGATGCGCTGCGTGACCAGCGCATCAAGGAGCTGGCCAAGCGCGTCGACGACTATCAGAACGGCACCGTGCGCATGGGCGAAGCGCTCCATGAGCTGCGGGCCGTGGTCGCGCCGTTGCCGGACAAACTCGCCCAGCTGGAGCAGCGTGACCCTTCCACCCTCTCGTTCGCCCAAGCCGCCCGCCTGGTAGGCATGGGTGCCAGCATCGACGAACTGACCCAAGCCTGCGGCCTGACCCAGGCCGAAGCGGAGTTGATGAGCAAGTTGCACAAGGGCGGCTGAGCCGTTCGGCGCCCAGCACCATCACCATGGCGAGGGCGATCGTTGCCGCAGGGCAGCGCAGCGGCCCTCGCTTTTTTGCGGCTGCTGCGCACTGGAGCGCCAGCCCGGCGGAGCGGGAGCAAGCTCCCTCGCCACGGTCGATCAGTAGTCGTCCCCGCGCTCCGTCACATCTTTCTCGAGGCTCGGCGCATTCGGGTCGTAGCCCTTGGGGAACTTGCCTTTCAGGTTCCAGGCGAACGCGATGATCTCGGCGATCGTGCGGTACAGCTCCTCCGGGATGCTGTCGCCCAGTTCCAGCCTGGCCAGCAGTTTCACCAATTCGGCATTTTCATAGATCGGTACTTCGCTGTCCCGGGCGATCCGCAGGATTTCCTCGGCCAGGGCTTCGTCGCCCTTGGCGGTGAGGGTCGGGGCGTGGTGGCCGTCGTATTTGAGGGCGATGGCCTGGCGCGGTTCGGTGTGGGTTGTCATGCGGTTTCATCCACCCAGCGTTGTTCGAGTCGGGTCTTGGGCCCTTGGGGCGGGATGCCGAGGTGGCAGTCCAGGTCGCTGACGTTCAAGCCGCAGTCCAGCAGGCGTTCACGCAAGGTCGCCAGGTTGCTCTCGATCAGGCTCGCGGTGTACGGCCGCTGCGCCCACAACTGGCTCGACAGGCTACCGCTGAGCAGTTGGGCCTGGACCTGCAAGGGGCCCAGCGGCTCCATGTCGAACGCCAGTTCGACCCGCCAGAGTTGCTGCTTCGGTTCACGTTCTTCCCGGCGCTCGTCAGGTTGTTCCCGAGGCGGGGTTTCCTCGCGCTGAAACTTGACCTGCAAGGGCACGATGTCCTGCAGGTTGCGCATGGGGATCTCCAGTTGCCAGGTGCTCATCAGCCTGCCGTCGGGGGTCAGCCCCGTTTGTTCCAGGCTCGACAGCTGATGGCTTTGCAGGCGCGACACGGCAGCGGCGGCCAGGCGCAGCAGGTGCTCGAGGTCGCCTTCGTCATCCTGCTCCTTCAGCAGCCGCGAGGGCAGGGGGAAATTGGTCGGTTGCGGCTTGGCGCTGACCTGGCCGAGCATCCCCAGGGCGCTGCGCACAAAGGTGGGCAAGGCCTGGGCCAAGGTGTTGGCGGCGATGATGGCGCCCAGGTTGGTGGAGGCGGGCAGCGACGGGGTCAGTTGGGCGATCAGCTTCAACAGGTCGCCTTTCATGTCTGCCGCCGGACCCAGCGCAGGCCCGGCAAGCAGTTTGCTTTCCAGGAACACCCCGCTGGCCACCATGGCCTGGGCCAGGCCTTTGGGCGTGCTCAATTGTTGGACATCCGGCAGGCCGGCCAACAGCCGCGTCACGGCTGCGCGCAGCTCGGCACCGGTGTCGTCAGTGGCCGGGAGGTTCTGCAAGGCGCTGATCAGGCTGTCCAGCGAGCCTTGGCGGCTCACTTGGGTGGCCAGTTGCTGGCTTACCGCCAGTTGCTCCTGGTGGTTGCTCAATGGCACGAACTTCAGGGTCTGGGCGTCTTGCACCTGGGCGCTCAACAATGTGCCGATGCGCAGCGGCTGCGAGCTGTCGATGTCGAGGGTGGCCCCTGCCTGGGCGGTGTTGAGCAGGCTCACCAACGACCGGTACACCACCGGCTGCCCCGGCAGTTGCGGCAGGGCCTGGCTGGTCAGCACCTTGCCTTGCAGCAGGGTCCCGACCGGCATTTGCGCGGTGTCGATGCGGGTCAGTGTGGCGACGCTGGAGGCGATGGCCTGTTGCACCGTCACGGCCAGGTTGGTGGCCGAGGGCTGGGTCACGGCCAGGCTGGTGCCCTGGGGCAGCGGCTGCATGCTGGTGGCCTGGACCGTGGTCTGGCGGCCGCTTTCCAGGGTGACCTTGAGCAATAGCTGGAATGTCTGGTCGGCCTGCTTGAGCGAAAGGACTTCGGCACTCGCCGTCTGGCCGGCACCGATCAGGCCCTCGACCGGCGTCAGCAGTTTGAGCAGCTCGCCACTGACCACGGGCGTACGCGTCGTCGCCGTGGGCTGAGGCAGCGGCTGAATGTTCATGTCACCTGTCATCAGCAGTCTTACCTTGGGAAAAAGCCCTCTTTCGCGCAGGGCACGACATGTATAATGCCGCCCGTCTTACAGGGAGTGGCGAAAACCTTGCAATTGTTTGACGCAGCTCTGTGGAACAGGCCGTCAATGCATCTATGCTGCATCTCTTTAACGGCCGCTGCACCGCCGACTTGAACCGTATAAGGCCCGCGATCCCTTGACCAGTCCTCTTTTGCAAACCGTCGGCCTCGCTTGTGAGCGAGACTTGCGGCTGCTGTTCGAACATCTCGAATTGAGACTCTCGCCCGGCGATATGGTGCAGGTCAGTGGCCCCAACGGCAGCGGCAAGACCAGCTTGCTGCGGCTGCTGGCCGGGTTGATGCAGCCCACCGCCGGCCAGGTGCTGCTCAATGGCCAGCCGTTGCAGAGCCAGCGCAGCGAACTGGCGCGCAACCTGCTCTGGATCGGCCATGCCGCCGGGATCAAGGATCTGCTCACCCCGGAAGAAAACCTCAGTTGGCTCTGCGCCTTGCATCGCCCGGCCGGACGCGAGGCGATCTGGCAGGCGTTGGCCACGGTGGGCTTGCGCGGTTTTGAAGACGTACCGTGTCACACCCTGTCCGCCGGCCAGCAGCGTCGCGTGGCCCTGGCCCGGCTGTATCTGGACAGCCCGCCGCTGTGGATCCTCGACGAACCCTTCACCGCCCTGGACAAGCAGGGCGTGGCGCAGCTCGAGGAACACCTGGCCGGACACTGCGAGCGCGGTGGCACGGTGCTGTTGACCACTCACCACACGCTGGCGCGGATGCCATCCGGTTATCGCAGCATTGACCTGGGGACCTGGGCGGTATGAGTGTGTTCGGTTTGTTGTTGGCCCGCGAGGCTCGGCTGTTGTTTCGTCGTCCGGCCGAATTGGCCAATCCGCTGGTGTTCTTCGCGATCGTGATTGCATTGTTCCCGTTGGCCGTCGGCCCGGAGACTCAATTGTTGCAAACCTTGTCGCCAGGACTGGTCTGGGTGGCGGCGCTTTTATCGGTCCTGCTCTCGCTGGACGGGCTTTTCCGCAGTGATTTCGAGGACGGTTCCCTCGAGCAGTGGGTCCTTTCGTCGCACCCCCTGGCCCTTCTGGTTTTGGCCAAGGTACTGGCACACTGGGTTTTTTCCGGGTTGGCGCTGGTGCTGCTCTCGCCGCTGCTGGCCATGATGCTTGGCTTGCCCAGCGCGTGCATGCCGGTGCTGCTGGTGTCGCTGCTGCTGGGTACGCCGGTGCTGAGCTTGCTCGGTGCGGTGGGCGCGGCGTTGACGGTGGGTTTGAAGCGCGGCGGCCTGCTGCTGGCATTGTTGATCCTGCCGCTGTATATCCCGGTGTTGATCCTCGGCAGTGGCGCCTTGCAGGCGGCTTTGCAGGGCATGCCGGCGACGGGTTATCTGCTGTGGCTTGGGAGCCTGACCGCCCTGGCGATAACCCTGACACCCTTTGCAATAGCCGCTGGCCTGAAGATCAGCGTCGGCGAATAATAATGAGGCCTGGTCAAAAACTGACCACTTCCCTGGAAGTCAAGGCCGCCCCGGCGGTTCGTGATGGCGAGCCGCAACCGTGATGGAAACAGCAATGAACTGGACCTGGTTTCACAAGCTCGGCTCACCCAAGTGGTTCTATGGCATCAGCGGCAGGCTGCTGCCCTGGCTGAGCATCGCCGCTCTGCTGCTGATCGGTTCCGGCATCGTCTGGGGCCTGGCCTTCGCCCCGCCGGATTACCAGCAGGGCAACAGCTTCCGCATCATCTACATTCATGTGCCCACGGCGATGCTGGCCCAGTCCGTCTACGTGATGCTGGCGGTGTGCGGGGTGGTCGGGCTGGTGTGGAAGATGAAGCTGGCCGACGTGGCCCTGCAATGCGCGGCGCCCATCGGCGCCTGGATGACCGCCGTTGCGCTGGTCACCGGTGCCATCTGGGGCAAGCCGACCTGGGGTTCATGGTGGGTCTGGGATGCCCGACTGACGTCGATGCTGATCCTGCTGTTCCTGTACTTCGGTCTTATTGCGCTGGGCAACGCCATCAGCAATCGTGACAGCGCCGCCAAGGCGTGCGCGGTGCTGGCGATCGTCGGCGTGATCAACATCCCGATCATCAAGTACTCGGTGGAGTGGTGGAACACCCTGCACCAGGGCGCGACGTTCACCCTCACCGAAAAGCCGGCGATGCCGGTGGAAATGTGGCTGCCGCTGCTGCTGACGGTGCTGGGGTTCTATTGTTTCTTCGGCGCGGTGCTGCTGCTGCGCATGCGCCTCGAAGTGCTCAAGCGCGAAGCCCGCGCCAGTTGGGTGAAGGCCGAAGTACAGAACAGCCTGGAGGCCGCTCGATGAGTTTCGCTTCATTCGGCGATTTCCTCGCCATGGGCCATCATGGCCTGTATGTCTGGTCAGCCTATGGCATTTGCCTGGCGGTACTGGCCCTCAACGTGGCGGTGCCGATCCTGGCCCGCAAGCGGTATCTGCAACAGGAGGCGCGTCGTCTGCGCCGGGAGAACGGTCAGTGAATCCGCTGCGCAAAAAACGTCTTGTCATCATTCTGGCGATCCTGGTGGGTGTCGGTGCCGCGGTCGGCCTGGCGCTCAGTGCCTTGCAGCAGAACATCAACCTGTTCTACACCCCGACCCAGATTGCCAACGGCGAAGCGCCCCATGACACACGCATCCGCGCCGGTGGCATGGTGGAAAAGGGGTCGCTGGTGCGTTCCGGGGATTCGCTGGACGTGACCTTCAACGTCACTGATTTCAACAAGACCGTCACCATCACCTATCGCGGCATCCTCCCGGATCTGTTCCGCGAGGGGCAGGGCATCGTCGCCCTGGGCAAGCTCAACGCCAGTGGCGTGGTGGTGGCCGATGAAGTGCTGGCCAAGCACGATGAAAAATACATGCCGCCGGAAGTGACCAAGGCCCTGAAAGACAGCGGTCAGTCGGCGCCTGCTCCCGTGAAGGAGGGCTGATCGATGAGCACCGGTATCTTTATTCCCGAGTTGGGCCACCTGGCGATGATCCTGGCCCTCTGCTTTGCCCTAGTGCAGGCCGTGGTGCCGTTGCTCGGTGCCTGGCGCGGCGACCGCCTGTGGATGAGCCTGGCCCAGCCGGCGGCGTGGGGCCAGTTCGCCTTCATGGTGTTCGCCTTCGGTTGCCTGACCTACGCCTTCATGACCGACGATTTTTCCGTGGCCTACGTCGCCAGCAACTCCAACAGCGCGTTGCCCTGGTATTACAAGTTCAGTGCGGTGTGGGGTGCCCATGAAGGTTCGCTGCTGCTCTGGGCATTGATCCTGGCCGGCTGGACCTTCGCCGTCTCGGTGTTCTCCCGGCAGTTGCCCCAGGTGATGCTGGCCCGGGTACTGGCGGTGATGGGCATGATCAGTACCGGCTTCCTGCTGTTCCTGATCGTCACCTCCAACCCGTTCGAGCGCATCCTGCCGCAGATGCCCAGCGATGGCCGCGACCTCAATCCGCTGTTGCAAGACATCGGCCTGATCGTGCACCCACCCATGCTGTACATGGGGTACGTCGGCTTCTCCGTGGCCTTCGCCTTCGCCATCGCGGCCTTGCTCGGCGGACGCCTGGATGCCGCCTGGGCTCGCTGGTCGCGGCCCTGGACCATTGTCGCCTGGGCCTTCCTCGGCATCGGCATCACCCTCGGTTCGTGGTGGGCCTACTACGAACTCGGCTGGGGCGGCTGGTGGTTCTGGGATCCTGTGGAAAACGCCTCGTTCATGCCCTGGCTGGTGGGCACGGCACTGATCCATTCCCTGGCCGTCACGGAAAAACGTGGCGTGTTCAAGAGCTGGACCGTGCTGCTGGCCATCGCGGCGTTTTCCCTGAGCCTGCTCGGGACGTTTCTGGTGCGCTCCGGTGTCCTGACTTCGGTGCATGCCTTCGCCTCGGACCCTGAGCGCGGCGTGTTCATCCTGATGTTCCTGTTGTGCGTGGTCGGCGGTTCGCTGACGTTGTTCGCCCTGCGCGCGCCGGTGGTGAAAAGCCAGGTGGGCTTCAACCTCTGGTCGCGGGAAACCCTGTTGCTGGGCAACAACCTGGTGCTGGTGGTGGCCGCGTCGATGATCCTGCTGGGGACGCTGTACCCGCTGGTGCTCGATGCGTTGTCCGGGGCCAAGCTGTCGGTCGGTCCGCCGTACTTCAACGCCTTGTTCATCCCGCTGATGGGGATCCTGATGGTGGTGATGGCCATCGGCGTACTGGTGCGCTGGAAAGACACGCCGGTCAAGTGGTTGCTGGGCATGCTGACGCCGGTGCTGCTGGGCACGGCGGCCCTGGCCGTGGTGGCCGGGGTGGCCTATGGCGACTTCAACTGGGCGGTGCTGGCCACTTTCGTGCTGGCGGCCTGGGTGCTGCTGGCCGGTGTCCGAGACATTCTCGACAAGACCCGCCACAAAGGCCTGGTCAAGGGCCTGCCAACCCTGACCCGCAGCTACTGGGGCATGCAGATCGCCCACCTGGGCATCGCCGTCTGCGCCCTGGGCGTGGTGCTGTCCAGCCAGAACAGCGCCGAGCGCGACCTGCGCCTGGCCCCGGGAGAGTCCATGGAGCTGGCCGGGTATCAGTTCGTGTTCGAGGGCGCCAAGCATTTCGAAGGCCCGAACTTCACCTCCGACAAAGGCACCGTGCGGGTCATTCGCGACGGCCGGGAAGTGACGGTCCTGCACCCGGAAAAACGCCTGTACACCGTGCAGAACTCGGTGATGACCGAGGCCGGCATCGATGCCGGTTTCACCCGCGACCTGTATGTGGCACTGGGTGAATCCCTGGGCGATGGCGCCTGGGCCGTGCGGGTGCACGTCAAGCCGTTCGTGCGCTGGATCTGGTTCGGTGGCCTGCTCACCGGTCTTGGCGGGGTCCTGGCGGCGCTGGATCGGCGTTATCGGGTCAAGGTGAAAACCCGGGTGCGCGAAGCCCTGGGCGTGACGGGAGCCACTGCATGAGACGTTGGATGATGGTGTTGCCGCTGGCGCTGTTCCTGGTGGTGGCGGTGTTTCTGTACCGGGGGCTTTACCTGAACCCGGCCGAGCTGCCCTCGGCGATGATCGGCAAGCCGTTCCCGGAGTTTTCCCTGCCGTCGGTGCAGGGTGACAAGACCCTGACCCGCGCCGACCTGCTGGGCAAGCCGGCGCTGGTCAATGTGTGGGGCACCTGGTGCATCTCTTGCCGGGTCGAGCACCCGGTGCTGAACAAACTGGCGCAGAACGGCGTGGTGATCTACGGCGTCAATTACAAGGACGTCAACGCCGACGCGCTGAAATGGCTCGCCGAGTTCCATAACCCTTACCAGTTGGATATTCGCGACGAGGAGGGTTCCCTGGGCCTGAACCTGGGGGTCTATGGGGCGCCGGAAACCTTCTTCATCGACGCCAAGGGCATCATCCGCGACAAGTTTGTCGGGGTGATCGACGAACAGGTCTGGCGCGAGAAGTTGGCCGCCAAATACCAGGCACTGGTTGACGAGGCCAAGCCATGAGGCGCTGGCTGGCAGCCGCCATGCTCGGGTTGAGCCTGGTGGGGGTGGCCCACGCCGCCATCGACACGTACGAATTCGCCAACGAGGGCGAGCGCGAGCGGTTTCGCGAGCTGACCAAGGAACTGCGCTGCCCCAAGTGCCAGAACCAGGACATCGCCGACTCCAACGCACCGATTGCCGCTGACCTGCGCAAGGAAATCTTCCGCATGCTCGGCGAGGGCAAGGACAACCAGCAGATCATCGACTTCATGGTGGACCGCTACGGTGAGTTCGTGCGCTACAACCCCGCCTTGTCCTCCAAGACCGCGCTGCTCTGGTTCGGCCCCGCCGGGCTGTTGCTCGGTGGCTTCGTGGTCATCGCCGTGATCGTTCGCCGCCGTCGGGTGCAGCGTACGGCCGCCCCGGACACGCTTTCCGTCGAAGAGCGCCAGCGCCTCGACCAACTGTTGGATACAACCAAGCATGATTGATTTCTGGCTCGCCGCAGGTCTGCTGCTCCTGATTGCCCTGAGTTTTCTGTTGATTCCTGTGTTGCGTGGTCGCCGTGCCCAGCGCGAAGAGGACCGTACCGCGCTCAACGTGGCGCTGTACCAGGAGCGCGTCGCTCAACTGCAGGCCGAGCGGGAGGAGGGCGTGCTCAACGCCGCGCAGTTGGACACCGGCCGCGCCGAAGCCGCCCGTGAGCTGCTGGCCGACACCGAGGGCGCCGATGCGCCGCGCGAGTCGCGCCTGGGCAAGCCCTTGCCGTTGCTCGCCGCCGTGCTGGTACCGTTGCTGGGCTTGGGGCTGTACCTGCATTTCGGTGCCAGCGACAAGGTCGAACTGACCCGTGAGTTCGCCCAGGCGCCGCAGTCGATGGAAGAAATGACCCAACGCCTGGAGCGGGCGGTGGCGGCGCAACCGGACAACGCCGAGGGCCTGTATTTCCTTGGCCGTACGTACATGGCCCAGGATCGGCCCGCGGATGCAGCGAAGATCTTCCAGCGCACCGTGGCGGTGGCGGGCCGCCAACCCGAACTGCTGGGCCAGTGGGCCCAGGCGCAGTACTTCGCCGACGGCAAGAAATGGTCGGACCAGGTCCAGGCCCTGACCGACGAAGCGCTGAAGCTCGATCCCAAGGAGGTCACCAGCCTCGGCCTGCTGGGCATCGCCGCGTTCGAGGGCGAACGTTACCAGGACGCGATCGATTACTGGAGCCGCCTGTTGGTGGAGCTACCGGAGGGTGACAAGTCCCGCGAGGCGTTGCAGGGCGGTATCGCCCGCGCCACCGAGAAGCTTCAGGCCGCTGGCGGCCAGGTTGCGCCGGCCCAGGCTCAGACCCAGGCACCTGCCGCCAAGGCGGCCGCCGTGCTCAAGGTGCGTGTCGAGCTGGCGCCGGCGCTCAAGGCCAAGGTGCAGCCAGGCGACAGCGTGTTCATCTTCGCCCGCGCCGCGTCCGGCCCGCCGGCCCCGCTGGCGGCCAAGCGCCTGACCGTCGCCGACCTGCCGGTGACCGTAGAGCTGGGGGATGCGGACGCGATGATGCCGCAGCTGAAACTGTCGAACTTCCCTGAAGTCCAACTGGTGGCGCGGATCTCCCGTGCCGGTCAACCCACCGCCGGTGAATGGATCGGCCGCAGCCAACCCCTGGCGAGCAGCACCACCGCGTCGCAGCACCTGACCATCGACAGCCCGGACCAATAACAGGAATTCGCACCATGACCGCCATCGCTCGCATCACCTTGCTCACGCTCGTCCTGGGCCTGAGCGCTTGTGCGGTCCAGCGTCCGCCGGAGCCTTCGACGCCACTGCCGCCGATTCCGCCGTCGACCCCGACCACCAAGCCTGGCCCGTCCACGCCGCCGGGCAAACCGGCCACCCCGAGCAAACCGGCCAAGCCTGTACCACGCACCTCCGCCAGCTTCGCCCCGCCGCCGGGCGGCAACAGCCATTGGGATGCCAAGCTGGGGGTGTATGTGCTGGATAACCAGACCAACACCTTCTATCGCCAACGCACCTACTACCGCTGGAACAACGGCTGGAGCCGCTCCGTCAGCCCGAACGGCCCGTGGGAAGACACCACCATCGAAGGCGTGCCGGCGGGGTTGGGGCGGCAGTTTCACTAATCGCTAAGAATCCCTCTGGGGAGAGCTTTCTGAGGCAAAGGTGCATTCTGTGGCGAGGGAGCTTGCTCCCGCTGGGCGGCGAAGCAGCCCAATCCAGTCACCGCGCTTGATCAGGCATGTCTCATTTGGTCGGTTTTGCGACTGCCGCGCAGCTTCGCGCGAGCAAGTTCCTTCGCCACAATGAGTTCGTCTCGCCTATGCGTAGCACCGGGGATTTTGTGTTTCTGAATATTCATTGAACAAAATTTTCACAAAACCTTGCGGACAATCCCCCGCGCTTTTATCGCGGCCGGTTATTTAATGGCAATGCCATGGCCGTTCGTGCAAACATTTGCGCACTCGCGCAAGCCCCGGGGCCAGGCATTGGCCAACAGAGGGCGCGCCGTTGTTCCTTTTTGTCACTCAAACTCCAATAGGTCCTAAAACGACATGGCAATCCCGGACGCCCTGAGTCAGCAGCGCACTACGCATCGCCTGCTGCAACCGACCGTCAAATCGCACCTGGCCTACACCCTGCTTTGCGCCCTGGTGATGATGGTCATGTTCAGCCTGCTGCGCGTGGCGCTGCTGGTCTACAACCGCGAGATGATCCTCGACACCCCGGCCTCTACCTTTGTCGAAGCGTTCGTCAACGGCTTGCGATTCGACCTGCGCCTGGTGGTCTACCTCTGCATTCCATTGCTGCTGGCGTTGTTCAGCGCCAGGGCCATGGCGGCACGTGGGTTCTTTCGTTTCTGGCTGACGGTCACCTCCAGCATCGCCTTGTTCCTGGGCCTGATGGAGATGGACTTCTACCGTGAATTCCACCAGCGTCTCAACGGCCTGGTCTTCCAGTATGTAAAGGAAGACCCGAAGACCGTGATGAGCATGCTCTGGTACGGCTTCCCGGTGGTGCGCTACCTGCTGGCCTGGGTCGGCGGCACGATCATCCTGAGCCTGGCGTTCAAGGGCGCCGACCGGGCGACCCGTCCGCGCGGCCCGTTCAGCGGTGGCAGCATCGGCACGCGCCAGATCGCCCCGTGGTACGGACGTGTAGCGGTGTTCATGGTCTGCCTGCTGGTGGCCGTGGTCGCCGCCCGTGGCACTCTGCGCCAGGGCCCGCCGCTGCGTTGGGGCGACGTGTACACCACCGACTCGAACTTCGCCAACCAGCTGGGCCTCAACGGCACGCTGTCGCTGGTGGCGGCGGCCAAGAGCCGGATGTCCGAAGACCGTGACAACATCTGGAAAGCCACCCTCGAACAACCGTTGGCCCAGCAGACCGTGCGCGACATGCTGGTCATGCCCGACGACAAGCTGGTGGACACCGAGACCGCCGCCGTGCGCCGCGACTACACGCCGCCGACCGACAAGACGCTGCCCATCAAAAATGTGGTGGTGATCCTCATGGAAAGCATGGCCGGTCACTCGGTGGGCGCCCTGGGCGCATCGGGCAACATCACGCCTTACCTGGACAAGCTGTCCAAGGAAGGCCTGCTGTTCGACCGCTTCTTCTCCAACGGCACCCACACCCACCAGGGCATGTTCGCCACCATGGCGTGCTTCCCGAACCTGCCCGGTTTCGAATACCTGATGCAGACGCCGGAAGGCAGCCACAAGCTGTCGGGCCTGCCGCAGTTGCTCAGTGCCCGTGACTACGACGACGTGTACGTCTACAACGGCGACTTTGCCTGGGACAACCAGTCGGGGTTCTTCAGCAGCCAGGGCATGACCAACTTCATCGGGCGTAACGACTTCGTCAACCCGGTGTTCTCCGATCCGACCTGGGGCGTGTCCGACCAGGACATGTTCGACCGTGGCCTGATCGAGCTCAAGGCGCGGGAAAACGGCAAGCCGTTCTACGCCTTGCTGCAGACCCTGTCGAACCACACGCCGTATGCGCTGCCGACACCGTTGCCAGTGGAGCGGGTGACCGACCGTGGCAGCCTGAACGAACACCTGACCGCCATGCGCTACGCCGACTGGGCCCTGGGCCAGTTCTTCGAGAAGGCCCGCAAGGAACCGTATTTCAAGGAAACCCTGTTTGTGGTGGTGGGCGACCATGGCTTCGGCAACGAACGCCAGATCACCGAAATGGACCTGGGCCGCTTCAACGTGCCGTTGCTGCTGATCGGCCCGGGCGTCCAGGAGAAGTTCGGCCAGCGCAGCCACACCGTGGGTACCCAGGTCGATATCGTGCCGACCATCATGGGCCGGATCGGCGGTCAGGTGCGCAACCAGTGCTGGGGGCGTGACCTTTTGAACCTGCCGCAGGGCGATACCGGTTTTGGCGTGATCAAGCCATCGGGCAGCGAACAGACCACGGCGATCATCAAGGACGACCAGATCCTGGTGCTGCCGAAGGAAAAGGAAATGCCGCCAAAGATGTATCGCTATGAACTGGGTGCCAACCCCCGTGCGGAGATCGTCCCGGATGCACCGGACACCGCAGCGATGAAACTCAAGCTCGAGTCGTTCCTGCAGACGGCCACCAAGAGCTTGTTGGATAACACCGCCGGTGTTATCGACGGCAAGCCGGACTGATTATCGGCGAGCATAAAAAAAGAGGCCCGTAAGGGCCTCTTTTTTTGTTCTTAGTGGTTCATATCTTGCCCAGTAGTAGCAGGACCAACAGCACCACCAACACCACACCGATAATACCGGACGGGCCGTAACCCCAACTTCTGGAGTGCGGGAAGACCGGCAGACCACCGATCAGCAGGAGGATCAGGATAATGATAAGAATTGTGCCCATTGTAGATTTCCTTATTGGTCAGTTCTGGGTTGATGCAACTTTTGACTGCCAGCGCGCATGCATTAAATCCGGGCGGCTTAATAGGTCCGACCGTAACGTCCTGTAAAAAATTCAATGTTTTTTAGTACCCGCTACAAAGTGTGCAAGCCGCCACGGGGCCCTTCACATCCCGCCATGGTTTGCCCTCGCCATTCAGCAATCTGATGGAGCGTGGGGACGGCCGGGTCCTTCGCTACACTCGGCCTATCTCTCCCGGAACAACAAGGCTGTCTGCTATGCAAAATCGCATGATGATCACTGGGGCCGGCTCTGGCCTGGGCCGCGAAATCGCGTTGCGCTGGGCCCGCGAAGGCTGGCGCCTGGCCTTGTCGGATGTCAGTGAGCCCGGCCTGGTGGAAACCCTGAGGTTGGTGCGCGAGGCAGGTGGCGACGGTTTCATCCAACGTTGCGATGTGCGCGACTACAGCCAACTGACGGCCTTCGCCCAGGCCTGCGAAGAGAAGTTCGGCGGCATCGACATCATCGTCAATAACGCGGGCGTGGCCTCGGGCGGGTTCTTCAGCGAACTGTCCCTGGAAGACTGGGACTGGCAGATCGCAATCAACCTGATGGGCGTGGTCAAGGGCTGCAAGGCGTTCTTGCCGTTGCTGGAGCAGAGCCGCGGCAAAATCATCAACATCGCCTCCATGGCCGCGCTGATGCAAGGGCCGGCCATGAGCAACTACAACGTGGCCAAGGCCGGCGTGGTGGCCTTGTCGGAAAGCCTGCTGGTTGAACTGGCCCAGCAGGAAATCGGCGTGCACGTGGTGTGCCCGTCGTTCTTCCAGACCAACCTGCTCGACTCCTTCCGTGGGCCGACACCGGCCATGAAGGCCCAGGTTGGCAAACTGCTGGAAAGCTCGCCCATCAGCGCCGCCGACATCGCCAATTACATCTACCAGCACGTCGTCTTGGGCCAGTTCATGATCCTGCCCCACGAGCAGGGGCGGGCGGCGTGGGCGCTCAAGCAGCAGGCCCCGCAGAAGCTCTACGACGAAATGACCGTCATGGCCGACAAGATGCGCGCCAAGGCTCGACAGAACCCGAGTTGACCTGGCGGCCCGGTGTCCTCAGGATGGCGCGATTCGGCCTTCCTGATGGACATTTGCATGCTCAATTACCTGTGGTTCTTTCTTGCCGCGCTGTTTGAAATCGCCGGTTGCTACGCGTTCTGGATGTGGCTGCGCCAAGGCAAGAGCGCCTGGTGGATCGCCCCTGCGCTGATCAGCCTGACCCTCTTTGCCCTGTTGCTGACCCGCATCGAAGCCACTTATGCCGGTCGCGCCTACGCCGCCTACGGCGGTATCTACATCATCGCCTCGATTGGCTGGCTGGCCGTGGTGGAACGGGTGCGGCCGCTGGGTTCGGACTGGATCGGCGTGGCGCTTTGCGTGCTGGGGGCGAGCGTGATCCTGTTCGGGCCACGCTTCTCGGCGACCTGAAATAAACGCCGCTATACAGGTTTTGCAGGACGTTTCCGTCAGCCCGAAGTGCTTTGCTTGTAGGGCCTTACTGATTTGTCGTGGGAGCCTTGAGAAGCTGAATCAGGCCGGGCATGGTCGAGGTCCAGACATTCTTAAGGACAAGAACCATGCTCGTACTAAGCCGCGCTGTGGGCGAACTGATTTCCATCGGTGACGACATTTCCGTTCGCGTGCTGTCGGTCACCGGCGGCACCGTGCGTTTTGGCGTCGAAGCGCCCCGACACATCGATGTCCATCGCTCCGAAATCTACGAAAAGATCCAGAAGAAAAAAGCCCACGCCCAGCGCAAGGCCTGTTCAGTCGAATAGGTGCTTGGGCACGTCGTGCTTGAGCATCAGTTGGCATTGTTCGCTCTCGGGATCGAACACGATCATCGCCTGGCCCTTGGTCAGCGCTTGCCGCACGCGCAGTACGCGGGTTTCGAGGGGCGTGTCGTCGCCATTGTCGGTGCCGTCGCGGGTCACGAAATCCTCGATCAGGCGGGTGAGTGTGTCGACTTCGAGTTGGTCGTGGGGAATCAGCATGGGGTACCTCGGCTAGACAATGAGGCGATGCTACGGCCAACGGGCGTTTGCGGCTAGCCTTGGGGGGCTTGCCGGGGTGCGCTGACGGCTTCGCGAGCAAGCTCGCTATCACATTGGCATGCAACCTTTGTGGGAGCGAGCTTGCTTGCGAAATCGGTTTTGCTGACGCCGCCCCGCAAGGCGGGCGACTCAGTTGTCCGACCGTTGCCCCAGCAGGCTATCCACCGAAGGCACCCGGGTATCGCTTTCCATCTGCGCATCGTGTTCGATCTGGTGACTGAAGCGGTCCAGCGAGCCTTGGGCCGGTTGCGCGTCGCTGGCAAACACGGGTGGGCTGAGGATGTAGGCGCCGAGCAGGCGGCTGAGGGCGGCCAGGCTGTCGATGTGGGTGCGTTCGTAGCCATGGGTGGCGTCGCAGCCGAAGGCCAGCAGGGCGGTGCGAATGTCGTGGCCGGCGGTGATGGCCGAGTGGGCGTCGCTGAAATAATAGCGGAACAGGTCCCGGCGGGCCGGCAGCTCGTTCTCCTTGGCCAGTTTCAGCAGGTGCCGCGACAGGTGGTAGTCGTAGGGGCCACCGGAGTCCTGCATGGCCACGCTCACCGCATGTTCGCTCGACTGCTGGCCGGGCGCGACCGGCGCGATATCGATGCCGACGAATTCGCTGACGTCCCAGGGCAGCGCGGCGGCTGCACCGCTGCCGGTTTCCTCGGTGATGGTGAACAGCGGGTGGCAGTCGATCAGCAGTTCCTCACCGCTGTCGACAATGGCCTTGAGTGCCGCCAGCAGCGCGGCGACGCCGGCCTTGTCATCCAGGTGGCGGGCGCTGATGTGACCGCTTTCGGTGAACTCCGGCAACGGGTCGAAGGCCACGTAGTCGCCAACGCTCACGCCCAGGGTTTCGCAATCGGCGCGGGTGGTGCAGTAGGCGTCCAGGCGCAGTTCGATGTGGTCCCAGCTGATGGGCATTTCATCCACGGCGGTGTTGAACGCATGCCCGGATGCCATCAAGGGCAGCACGCTGCCGCGAATCACGCCGGTGTCGGTAAACAGGCTGACCCGGCTGCCCTCGGCAAACCGGCTCGACCAGCAGCCCACCGGGGCCAAGGTCAGGCGCCCATTGTCCTTGATGGCCCGTACCGAGGCGCCGATGGTGTCCAGGTGCGCGGACACCGCGCGGTCGGGGCTGTTCTTGCGGCCCTTGAGGGTGGCGCGGATGGTGCCGCGACGGGTCATTTCAAAGGGGATACCCAACTCTTCGAGCCGTTCGGCAACGTAGCGCACGATGGTGTCGGTGAAGCCGGTCGGGCTGGGAATGGCGAGCATTTCCAGCAAGACTTTTTGCAGGTATTCGAGATTCGGTTCGGGAATTTTGCTGATCATGGAAACTCCTCTCGGACGATAAGGTTAGGCAGAAGAGCCTTGTGGCGAGGGAGCTTGCTCTCGTTCGAACGCAAAGCGGTCGCAGCTCCAGCCCTGAATAATCCGGACATTCGCATCGAAGGGGGGCGCTCCGCGACCCAGCGGGAGCAAGCTCCCTCGCCACTGTGAACGGTGCTCAGGCCACCGCCTGGCTATGGGGAAACAGCAGGTCCACAAAGCGTTCGGCAGTGGGTTGCGGTTCGTGGTTGGCCAGGCCGGCGCGTTCGTTGGCTTCGATGAACACATAGTCGGGCTGGTCGGCCGCCGGCACCAGCAGGTCAAGGCCGACCATGGGAATGTCCAACGCTCGGGCGGCGCGTACCGCCGCATCGGCCAAGGTCGGGTGGAGGATGCCGGTGACGTCTTCCAGTACCCCGCCGGTATGAAGGTTGGCCGTGCGCCGCACGAACAGGTGCTCTCCGGCCGGCAGGACGCTGTCGTAGTCGAACCCCGCCGCCTTGAGCGTGCGCTCGGTCTCGGCATCCATCGGGATCTTGCTTTCGCCACCCGTGGCGGCCTGGCGTCGGCGACTCTGGGCTTCGATCAGGGCGCCGATGGTGTGGCGGCCGTCGCCGATCACTTCCGCCGGCCGCCGGATGGCGGCCGCCACCACTTCGAAACCGATCACCAGGATTCGCAGGTCCAACCCTTCGTGGAAGCTTTCCAGCAGCACCCGGCTGTCGAACTGCCGGGCCGTTTCGATGGCGGCTTGTACTTCTTCAATGGTGCGCAGGTCCACTGCCACGCCCTGGCCTTGTTCACCGTCCAGCGGCTTGACCACGACCCGTTCGTGCTCGTCGAGAAACGCCAGGTTGTCGTCGGCATTGCCCGCCAGTTGTTGCGCCGGCAGGTTCAGGCCGGCGTTCTTCAGCACCTTGTGGGTCAGGCTCTTGTCCTGGCACAGGGTCATGCTGATGGCGCTGGTCAGGTCACTCAGGGATTCGCGGCAACGCACCCGGCGGCTGCCGTGGACCAGGGTGAACAACCCGGCCTCGGCGTCGTCCACCTGGACCTCGATGCCGCGACGGTGGGCTTCCTCGACAATGATCCGCGCATAAGGGTTGAACTGAGCCTCGGGACCCGGGCCAAGGAACAGCGGCAGGTTGATGCCGTTCTTGCGTTTGATGGCAAAGGTCGAGAGGTTGCGGAAACCGAGCTTGGCGTAGAGGTTTTTCGCCAAGCGATTGTCGTGCAGCACCGACAGGTCGAGGTAGCTCAGGCCCCGGCTCATGAAATGCTCGATGAGATGGCGCACCAGCACTTCGCCAACACCTGGCCGTGAGCATTGCGGGTCCACGGCGAGGCACCAGAGGCTGCTGCCGTTTTCCGGGTCGTTGAAGGCTTTCTGGTGATTCAGGCCCATGACGCTGCCGATCACCGCGCCGGTATCGTCGTCTTCGGCCAGCCAGTAGACCGGGCCGCCTTCGTGACGCGGGGTCAGGCGTTGCGGGTCGATGGGCAACATGCCGCGGGCCTGGTAAAGCTGGTTGATGGCTTGCCAGTCGGCGTCCCCTTGCGCCCGGCGGATGCGAAACCCACGGAACACCCGCGTGGCCTGGCGATAATCGCTGAACCACAGGCGCAAGGTGTCGGACGGGTCGAGGAACAGATGCGCCGGTTCCAGCCCCAGGACTTGCTGGGGCGCGGCGACGTACAGGGCAATGTCGCGTTCGCCCGGTTGCTCATTGAGCAGTTCCTGGGCCAGGCAAGCCGGGTCGGGGAACGTGTGGCCGATCAGCAGCCGACCCCAGCCGCAGTGGACGGCGATCGGGTCGGCGCCCATTGCGCTGCCATCTTCGGCCAGGCGCGCCTGCAGACGTTCGTACGAAGGCGCCTGGCCCCGCAAGAGGCGTTGGTTGTGAACGGTAGGGTGGGGTTTCATCAATCAGATTCCTTGCTCGCTGAGCCACAGGTTCAGCGCCGCCAGTTGCCACAGGCGCGAACCGCGCAGCGGGGTCAATTGGCCGTTGGGGTCGGTGAGCAGGCGGTCGAGCATGGCCGGGTTGAACAGGCCGCGATCCTGGCTCGGATCCAGCAGCAGTTCGCGCACCCAGGCCAGCGTGTCGCCTTCCAGGTGCTTGAGCCCAGGCACGGGGAAATAGCCCTTCTTGCGGTCGATGACCTCGCTGGGGATCACGCGCCGGGCGGCTTCCTTGAGCACCTGCTTGCCGCCGTCGGGCAGCTTGAACTTCGCCGGCACCCGGGCCGAAAGCTCCACCAACCGGTAGTCGAGGAACGGCGTGCGCGCTTCCAGGCCCCAGGCCATGGTCATGTTGTCGACGCGCTTGACCGGGTCGTCCACCAGCATCACCGTGCTGTCCAAGCGCAGCGCCTTGTCGACCGCGGCGTCGGCGCCGGGTTGGGCGAAATGTTCCTTGACGAAGTCACCGGCGGCGTCATTGGCCGTCAGCCACTTGGGCTCCACGGTGTCGGCGTATTCCTCGTAGCTACGGTCGAAGAATGCGGCACGGTAGGCCGCGTAAGGGTCGCTGGCGCCGTCCACTTGCGGGTACCAGTGATAACCGGCGAACAGCTCATCGGCACCCTGGCCGCTTTGCACCACCTTGCAATGCTTGGCCACTTCTCGCGACAGCAGGTAAAAGGCGATGCAGTCGTGGCTGACCATCGGTTCGCTCATGGCGCGGAAGGCCGCCGGCAGTTGTTCGATGATCTCTTTTTCGTCGATGCGCAGCTGATGGTGGCGGGTGCCATAGTGCTTGGCGATCAGGTCCGAATACTGGAATTCGTCGCCGCGCTCGCCGCCGGCATCCTGGAAACCGATGGAAAAGGTGGACAAGTCTTCCACGCCGACTTCGCGCAGTAACCCCACCAACAGGCTCGAGTCGACGCCGCCGGACAACAGCACGCCCACATCGACGGCCGCGCGTTGGCGAATGGCGACGGCTTCGCGGGTGCTGTCGAGCACGCGGTCGATCCAGTCTTCCAGGTTCAGGTTCTGCTCATCGGCGCGGGGGCCGTAGGGCAGGGTCCACCAGGTTTTCTGCTCGGTGGTGCCGTCGGCTTCGACCCGCATCCAGGTGGCTGGCGGTAGTTTTTCGACGCCGGCCAACAGGGTGCGAGGCGCCGGCACCACCGCATGGAAATTCAGGTAATGGTTCAAGGCCACCGGGTCGAGCATCGGGCTGATGTCACCGCCCTTGAGCAGGGCCGGCAGGGCCGAGGCAAAGCGCAAGCGCTGGCCGGTGCGCGACAGGTACAGCGGCTTGACGCCGAGGCGGTCGCGGGCGATGAACAGCCGCTTGGCGTCCCGTTCCCAGATGGCGAAGGCAAACATGCCGTTGAGCTTGGGCAGGAGGGCCTCGCCCCAGGCGTGATAGCCCTTGAGCAGCACTTCGGTGTCGCCGCCGGAATGGAAGGCATAGCCCAGTGCTTCAAGCTCGGCGCGCAGTTCCGGGAAGTTGTAGATGGCGCCGTTGAAGGCCAGGGACAGGCCCAACTGATTGTCGATCATCGGCTGCGCCGAGCCGTCCGACAGGTCCATGATCTTCAGGCGACGGTGGCCTAGGGCAATCGGCCCCTGGCTATGGAAACCCCATGCGTCAGGGCCACGCGGGGCCAGGTGATGGGTGATTCGCTCTACGGCCGCAAGGTCCGCAGGTTGTTGATCGAAACGTAACTCTCCAGCTAATCCGCACATAAGTCCTTACCGGTTTTTCCGTTGGGGAGGGGTCAAGCAACGTCCGCCGAAAGGGCGGGTACTCTGAAACTGACCGGTGGGATTGCTGTGAGTTTTAGATCGATGCGTTATAAGCCGACGGACGGGACGGCTCCGGCGGGCTCTCGCATGACGCCGATGCAGAAGCTGGCGGGGCTAATGGTACTGCCCCTGCACTGATGGTCGCCGACGCAGGTGCGACCGGCAGTGCAGGAATGGCGGATGGGCCTGCTATGGGGTAACCGCCAACGACAGGACCATCACTTCGACCATTCATTGAAGAGCTTCTGATACCGAACAGCGATGGGGCATATTTCGTCGCGGAGTTTGCAGGAAGCAACAGCGAAGTTTACTGCACGCTGCTGACCATAATCCTTCATGTGTTTGAAACCATCAGCGTATGAGAAGTATCCTTCCTGAATGAACTTTGGCAACTCGTCGCGCATGGTATCCAATCCTTGGGATATTGGCCTGTCGTACCGATTTGTTTTACTCATGCTCTTCCATTCATACATGGCGGCGACCACGAAGAAGTGACCGTTGATCACGCTCACATGGCCATCAGGGAGGTCATCAGAGATGTATTCAGCAAACCATATGTTTCCTTCAGGGGTCTTGTATGAATACTTCTTGACGATGGTGTCCAGGTATTCATTAATCAACCCATCGTTCGATGTGTCCCCTGTCGAGTTCCTGATGTGCATCAGGCCTACAGCGATAGCCGCGTTCCCGAAAGCCGAGTACCAAGGCGCCGACATCGGGTACTTGTCGAAGACGTATGGGAACCGGTAGATGACTCGGTAGTTACCATCGCTATCAACAATCGAGTTTGCCTTCATCTCATCCATCAGAGCCCTGACCGTCGCCTCAAGGCGAGGCTTGTCATTGGCGATGCTCTGAAGCGCCGCTGCATTCGATGCCCAGAAATAAGGCGACCATTTGGCAGGGTTCTGCGATTTCTCGTACTGGGAGTCAGAACTTGCCCACGTAGGGTTGTTGTGAGCTTGCAAGGAAATGGGCTTGAGCATCTCGCCTGGCGACAAAGTGTTGAAGTTATCCTGCTTGCTGCATGCAGCGCTTGTGATAATCGCAGCCAGTGCGATAAGCCTTATTATTTTATTCATGCCCATGCCCTAACTCCATTCAGTGGCGCGAACTCTACTGTTCGTGCAGGATTTTACACAATGCGTCATGGCCAGCTACGGGGCTGGCGGCTGTCCAAATGCGAGGTTCGGCCCTGAACCATGGCAGGCTTTAGATGAGGTTAGAGATGCATATTGGATAGCTCCGACTGAATCTGCATCGACGGCAGAATAGGGCTTATTCTGGGGTGCTTATCACGGCCAGTGCAGTTTTCACGAATTCATCGTTCCGTTCGAGAGTCGCCAACGGCTTCCATAGGGATTCTTATGTGGTTCAGGCCTTGCCTCGAATCAACGCTCGCAACGCGAACCGGTTCGGGTGGCAGGCTTCGGCCACGCTTCGGGGCAGCGGCAGGGGTTCGTCGTCGAGCCAGGCGGCGATTAGTTCGCCCGACAGGGGCGCGGTGATCAGGCCGCGCGAGCCGTGGCCGCTGTTGACGTAGAGGCCGTCGAGCCAGGGGCAGGGGATGTCCGGCACTTGCCGGGCGTCTTTGCTCAAGGCGTGGTAAGCCTCGTGGAAGGCCTGGCTGTCAGCTAGGGGCCCTACGATCGGCAGGTAGTCCGGGCTGGTGCAGCGGAACGCCGCGCGGCCTTCGAGCCGTTGCGGGTCCAGGGTGGCGGCGCCGAGGCGTTCGAGCAGGTCCTCGGAAATTTCTTCGAGCATCTGCAGGTTGCCGGCGTGTTCGGCGGCGGTGGGGGTCAGGTCGTCGCTGTTGAAGTCGAAGCTGGCGCCCAGGGTGTGCTCGCCCAGACGTGGCGGCGCCACGTAGCCTTCGGCGCAGACCACGGTCGCCAGGTCCTGGCTGCGCGCGGTTTGCGGCAGCCGGGTGATTTGCCCGCGAATGCGCTTGAGGGGCAATCCGGCGGCCGGTTCGAAACGCTTGATTTCGGCGGCACTGGCGAGGATCACCACCGGCGCGCTGGCCAGGCAGCGTTGACCGTCCCACGCTTGCCACTGGCCATCGACGCGACGCAATTGCAGCACGTCATGGTGCGCTTGCACCTCGATCGCGGTGCCCGAGGCCTGCCAGCGGCACAGCGCCGGCGGATGCACCCAGCCGGCTTCGGGATAGAACAGACCACCGCAGGCCAGGCCGATACCTGACAGCCTTTGTGCCTCGGGCTGCGCCAGGGGGTGCAGCAAGTCAGCGGGGAACGCCTCGGCCAGTTGCGCCTGGCGCTCGGCTTCCTTGTGATTGAAGGCCAGTTGCAGGACGCCGCAGCCGTCCCAGTCGACGCCCCGTTGCAGGTGCTCCAACAGACGGCGGGTGTAGCCGAAGCCGCTGAGGATCATCTGCGACAGCGCGGTGCCGTGGGCCGACAGCTTGAGGTACAGCACGCCCTGCGGATTGCCCGACGCCTCTTCGGCCAACCCGGCGTGTCGTTCCAGCAGCGTCACCTGCCAGCCCCGCGCGGCGAGGCTGGCGGCGCTGGCGCAACCGGCCAGGCCGCCACCGATCACCAATGCCCGACGCTCGTTGCCGAGGGCCGCGGGGCGGGCGTACCAGGGTTTTGCCGCGGACGGCGCCGGTGTCTGTTCCGGCCGGCCCAGGAACACGCCGCGCAGGATCTCCCATTTATGGCCGATGCCGGGCGTGCGTTTCATCTTGAAACCTGCCGCGTTCAGCAACCGCCGAACCCAACCGGTGCTGGTGAAGGTGCTGAGGGTCGATCCCGGGGCCGCCAGCCGCGCCAGTTCGGCGAACAGCTCGGCCGTCCACATCTCGGGGTTCCTGGCGGGTGCAAACCCGTCGAGGAACCACGCGTCGATGCGGGCATCCAGTTGCGGCAACTGCTCCAGCGCGTCGCCGATCAGCAAGGTCAGCGTCACCCGGCCATTGGCCAGGACCAGGCGTTGGAAACCCTGGTGGATGGCCACGTATTGGTCCAGTAACTGCTGCGCCTGGGCTTGAAGCTGCGGCCAGAGGGCCAGGGCGCGACGCAGGTCCTCGGGGCTCAAGGGGTACTTCTCGACGCTGACGAAATGCAGCCGCGCCCCGGCCGGTGCGCACTGCTCGAACAACTGCCAGGCGCAGAGGAAGTTCAGGCCGGTGCCGAACCCGGTTTCGCCGATCACCAGGCGCCCGTCCTCGGGCAGCGCGGCGAAGCGCTCGGCCAGCTGGTTCTGTTCAAGGAACACGTAGCGGGTTTCATCCAGCCCCGACTGATCGGAAAAATACACGTCGTCGAACACCCGCGAACGCGGGCGACCCTGTTCATCCCAGTCGAGTTGGGCGTGTTGCTGGATGGGCGTCATGGCAGGCTCGGTGAAAACGGGGAGGCCATTCTAGCTGATCCACAAAGCCGAACGCGCAGCGTGCGCACAGGCATTGTCATGCCAGGCGTAGGGAATGATCCTGCCTGGTGCTACACCGCAGGGCATCCAATCCGCTAGTCTTGGCGGATCCTTGGAAGGAGTTGCCCATGTTTGAATCCGCTGAAATCGGTCACGTCATCGACAAAGACACCTTCGAGGCCGAGGTCCCGGCCCTGCGTGAAGCGCTGCTCGAAGCGCAATTCGAGTTGCAGCAGCAGGGCCGCTTCCCGGTCATCGTGCTGATCAACGGCATCGAAGGCGCGGGCAAGGGTGAGACGGTGAAGTTGCTCAACGAGTGGATGGACCCGCGGCTGATCGAAGTGCGCACCTTCGACCAGCAGACCGACGAGGAACTGGCGCATCCTCCGGCCTGGCGCTACTGGCGGATGCTCCCGGCCAAGGGGCGCATGGGGATCTTCTTTGGCAACTGGTACAGCCAGATGTTGCAGGGGCGGGTCCATGGCGAGTTCAAGGATCCGCGGCTCGACCAGGCGATCAACGCCGCCGAGCGCCTGGAAAAAATGCTTTGCGACGAAGGCGCGTTGATCTTCAAGTTCTGGTTTCACCTGTCCAAGAAACAGATGAAAGCCCGGCTCAAGGGGCTCAAGGATGACCCGCTGCACAGTTGGCGCATCAGCCCGCTGGACTGGCAGCAATCGCAGACCTACGACAAGTTCGTCAAATACGGCGAGCGGGTCTTGCGCCGTACCAGTCGCGACTACGCGCCTTGGCACGTGATCGAGGGCGTGGACAGCTGTTATCGCAGCCTGACGGTCGGGCGGATTCTGCTCGAAGGTTTGCGCCAGGCGTTGGACCGGCCGAAGGTCAAGCCGGAAAAAGTCGCCGTGGCGCCGCTGCCGGCACTGGACGACCAGGTCACGCTGATCGACAGCCTGGACATGACCCTGCGCCTGGAAAAGGACGACTACGAAGAACAGCTGATTACCGAGCAGGCGCGCTTCGCCGGCCTGCTGCGGGACAAACGCATGCGCCGGCATGCGCTGGTGGCGGTGTTCGAAGGCAACGATGCGGCGGGCAAGGGCGGCGCGATCCGTCGGGTCGCGGCGGCCCTCGATCCGCGCCAATACAGCATCGTGCCGATCGCCGCGCCCACCGAGGAGGAGCGCGCCCATCCCTATATGTGGCGGTTCTGGCGGCATCTGCCGGCACGGGGCAAGTTCACCGTGTTCGACCGTTCCTGGTATGGCCGGGTGCTGGTGGAACGGGTCGAGGGCTTTTGCAGCCGGGCCGACTGGCTAAGGGCCTACGGCGAGATCAACGATTTCGAGGAACAGATCGCCGACGCCGGTGTGGTGGTGGTCAAGTTCTGGCTGGCCATCGATAAGGAGACGCAACTGGAACGTTTCCAGGCGCGTGAGGAGATCCCGTTCAAGCGCTTCAAGATCACCGAGGACGACTGGCGCAACCGCGACAAGTGGGACGCCTACCGGGCCGCCGTGTGTGACATGGTGGACCGCACCAGCACCGAGATTTCCCCCTGGACACTGGTGGAGGCCAACGACAAACGTTGGGCCCGGGTCAAAGTGTTGCGCACTCTGAACCAGGCGCTGGAGGATGCGTTCGAGCGCGCCGACAAGCAGGCGCGCAAACGCAAATCCAGGAAATAGGCGATGGCGGCGCATACGCGAGGTGAATGATTGTCGCGATCGGTTATGCAGTGGATCTATGCTCGATCCACTCTCAACCGACTACAACAATGGAGTACCGCCATGCGTGAAGTGGTGATCGTCGATAGCGTACGAACCGGCCTGGCCAAGTCTTTTCGCGGCAAGTTCAACATTACCCGCCCGGACGACATGGCGGCGCATTGCGTCAACGCGTTGTTGGCGCGCAATGACCTCGACCCGGCCAGCGTCGAGGACTGCATCGTCGGTGCCGGCTCCAATGAAGGCGCCCAGGGCTACAACATCGGCCGCAACGTCGCGGTGCTCTCGCAACTGGGCACCGGCACCGCCGGCATGACCCTCAACCGCTTTTGCTCCTCCGGCCTGCAAGCCATCGCCATCGCTGCCAACCAGATCGCGTCCGGTTGCAGCGACATCATCGTGGCCGGCGGCGTGGAGTCCATCAGCCTGACGATGAAGAGCGTCAACACCGATAACCTGATCAACCCGCTCCTCAAGGAGCAGGTGCCGGGGATTTATTTCCCCATGGGCCAGACGGCCGAAGTCGTCGCGCGCCGTTACCAGGTCAGCCGCGAGGCGCAGGACCGCTACGCCTTGCAGAGCCAGCAACGCACCGCCAAGGCCCAGGCCGCCGGGCTGTTCGCCGACGAAATCATTGCGATGTCGGTCAAGTACCGGGTCGAAGACAAGCACACCGGCGCGGTGCAGATCCTCGATGGCGTGGTCGACCATGACGACTGCAACCGCCCCGACACCACCTACGAAAGCCTGGCCGGGCTGAAACCGGTGTTTGCCGAGGACGGTTCGGTCACGGCGGGCAACTCGTCGCAACTGTCCGACGGCGCCTCGATGACCCTGGTGATGAGCCTGGAGAAAGCCCTGGCGCTGGGGCTCAAGCCCAAGGCGTTTTTCCGTGGCTTTACCGTGGCCGGTTGCGAGCCCGACGAAATGGGCATCGGTCCGGTGTTCTCGGTGCCCAAGCTGCTCAAGGCCAAGGGCTTGCAGGTGGCCGATATCGACCTGTGGGAACTCAACGAAGCCTTCGCCTCCCAGTGCCTGTACAGCCGCGACCGGTTGGAGATCGACAACGAGAAGTACAACGTCAACGGCGGCTCGATTTCCATCGGCCACCCGTTCGGCATGACCGGCTCGCGGCAGGTGGGGCATCTGGTGCGCGAACTGCAGCGGCGCAATCTGCGCTACGGCGTCGTGACCATGTGCGTGGGCGGCGGGATGGGGGCGACGGGGTTGTTCGAGGCGGTTGGATAACCCCTGCTAACAGAGGTTTTGTGGCGAGGGAGCTTGCTCCCGCTCGGCTGCGCAGCGGTCGTCAATCCTTCGCTACGGTACGGGGGCAAGAGGGGGGCCGCTTCGCGGCCCAGCGGGAGCAAGCTCCCTCGCCACAGCAGGCTCCCTCGCCACAGCAGGCTCCCTCGCTACAGCAAGTTCTCTCGTCTCAACAAGCTGCCTGTCATAGGTGGGTGGAGCTATTCAGGCAGTGCTCAGCCCACGACTTGCGGCAGTTGCAGCATGCGCTCGATGTACGCCGCGACCTCGCGTTCCGCTGTTTCACGATCGGGGAATGGCCCCTCATGCGTACCTTCCCGGGTGTTGAAATAAAATTGGCCGTTCA
Source organism: Pseudomonas sp. Cab53 (assembly GCF_018325965.1). Classification (NCBI taxonomy): domain Bacteria; kingdom Pseudomonadati; phylum Pseudomonadota; class Gammaproteobacteria; order Pseudomonadales; family Pseudomonadaceae; genus Pseudomonas; species Pseudomonas sp. Cab53. The sequence continues at coordinate 1,762,241 of NZ_AP021902.1, forward strand.
CCCGGCAAATTCGGTCACTGGGAAAGACCATCGCGGGGACGACGTCTTCGGCACGTTTGCCAAGCATGAGCGGCTCCAAAGGAAGGCGAAAGCTGATGGAGTGAAGTTTATGTGTTGTGGCTGGCGGGCGCTTGGGCAGCCGATAGGCGGCAATGTGCCATCCCTTATCATGAACTGTTAGTGACCAACTGTCCCTGTGTTGCCCCGTGATCCATGCCTAGAATAGACGCTCTTTTGTCCTGGGCTTCGAGGATTGCATGCATATTTCATCCGGTCGCTGGGTCTACGGCCTGTTTCTCGCCCTGCTGACCGCCCTGTTATGGGGAATCCTGCCGATCAAGCTCAAGCAAGTGCTGCACGTGATGGACCCGGTCACCGTGACCTGGTTTCGCCTGTTGGTGTCCGGCGGCCTGCTGTTCATCTACCTGGCGGCTACCCGTCGTTTGCCCAGTCGCCGGGTGCTCGGCCCCAGGGGCGGCTGGCTGGTGGCGATGGCGGTGCTGGGGCTGGTGGGCAACTACGTGTTGTACCTGATGGGCCTGAACCGTCTGAGCCCCGGCACGGCGCAACTGGTGGTGCAGATGGGCCCGATCATGCTGCTGGTCGCCAGTCTGTTCGTGTTCAAGGAGCGCTTCAGCATCGGCCAGGGCATCGGCCTGGCGGTGCTGTTGATCGGTTTCGCGCTGTTCTTCAACCAGCGCCTCGTTGAGTTGCTCACATCGCTGAGTGAGTACACCGCCGGGGTGCTGCTGGTGTTGCTGGCGTCCACGGTCTGGACCTTCTATGCCTTGGGGCAGAAGCAATTGCTGACGGTGTGGAATTCACTGCAGGTGATGATGGTGATCTACCTCTTCTGCGCGTTGCTGCTCACGCCCTGGGTGCATCCCTTGGAGGCGTTGCAATTGAGCCCGGTACAAGGTTGGCTGCTGTTGGCCTGCTGCCTCAATACCCTGATCGCCTATGGCGCATTCGCCGAAGCCCTGGCGCACTGGGAGGCGTCACGGGTCAGTGCGACGCTGGCGATTACGCCGTTGGTGACCTTCGCCGCCGTGGCGTTGGCGGCCTGGTGGTGGCCCGACTACGTGCATGCCGAGCAGATCAACCTGCTGGGGTATGGCGGGGCGGTGCTGGTGGTATTGGGCTCGGCGCTGGTCGCGCTGGGGCCTTCGCTGATCGCCGGGCTCAGGGCGCGGCGTCAGCGGTTGGCGGTGGGGCGCTAGGGCAGGGCTTTTCGCGAGCAGGCTCACGAAGGCCTGCTCGCGGTCCATCCAGGCTCAGCCCTGGCTGCCGGCTTCCAACATGTTTTCCGGCCTCACCCAGGCGTCGAACTGTTCATCGGTCAGGTACCCCAGTTGCAACGCCGCCTCACGCAAGGTCAGCCCTTCGCTGTAGGCTTTCTTGGCGATTTCGGCAGACTTGTCGTAGCCGATGTGCGGGTTCAGCGCGGTCACCAGCATCAGCCCACGTTCCAGGTGCGCGGCCATCTGCTCGGCATCCGGTTCGAGGCCGGCGATGCAGTGCTGCTGGAAGTTGCTGCAGCCATCGGCCAGCAACTGGATCGATTGCAGCAGGTTGTGGATGATCACCGGCTTGAACACGTTCAACTGCAAGTGACCCTGGCTGGCGGCGAAGCCGATGGTGACGTCGTTGCCCATCACCTGGCAGGCGAGCATCGACAGGGCTTCGCATTGGGTCGGGTTGACCTTGCCAGGCATGATCGAGCTGCCCGGTTCGTTGGCCGGCAATTTCACCTCGGCGAACCCGGCCCGTGGCCCGGAGCCCAGCAGGCGTAGGTCGTTGGCGATTTTCATCAGGGTCACCGCCAGGGTTTTCAGCGCGCCGGACAACGCGGTGAGCGGTTCATGACCCGCCAGCGCGGCAAACTTGTTCGGCGCGGTGACGAACGGCAGGCCGGAAAGTGCCGCGAGTTCGGCCGCGATCGCTTCGCCAAAGCCATGGGGCGAATTGAGCCCGGTGCCCACCGCCGTGCCGCCCTGGGCCAGTTCACACACCGCTGGCAATGCGGCACGGATCGCCCGTTCGGCATAATCGAGCTGGGCAATGAACGCCGACAGTTCCTGGCCGAAGGTAATGGGCGTGGCGTCCATCATGTGGGTGCGACCGGTCTTGACCAGCTTCAGGTGGCGCGCCGCCAGTTCCGCCAGCCCGCCGGACAATTCGCTGATGGCCGGCAACAGTTGCTTGTGGACGGCCTGCACCGCGGCGATGTGCATGGCGGTGGGGAAGCAGTCGTTGGAGCTCTGGGAGCGGTTGACGTGATCGTTCGGGTGCACCGGGGTCTTGCCGCCGCGGGGGTTGCCCGCCAGCTCGTTGGCGCGCCCGGCGATCACTTCGTTGACGTTCATGTTGCTCTGGGTGCCGCTGCCGGTCTGCCAGACCACCAGTGGGAACTGGTTGTCATGCTGGCCGTCGAGCACTTCGTCGGCGGCCTGTTCGATCAGCCGGGCGATGTCGGCGGGCAGGTCGCCGTTGCGGTCATTGACCCGCGCGGCGGCTTTCTTGATCAGCGCCAGGGCATGCAGCACCGACAGCGGCATGCGTTCATTGCCGATGGCGAAGTTGATCATGGACCGCTGTGTCTGGGCGCCCCAGTAGGCGTCGTCAGGGACTTCAACCTGGCCCAGGCTGTCGGTTTCGGTACGGCTCATCGGGTCAAACTCCTTTAAGGCTGAATGCGCAGTTTAGGCCCGATTGGGCGGCGCCGGTTCCGTCAATCTAGGGGCGGTGAGTCCGGCCCGTCAATCGGACCCAACAAGCGTCGGGGTTGAGGCCCGGCGTTTATTAGGCGCAGAATGGTCGCCCTTGGGGTTTTACCTCGCCTGTAATGAAAGGAAACTCGATGACCCGTCTTCGTGCCATCTGTACCGCAGTTGCTCTGGTATGTGCCAGCGGCCCTGTTTTCGCCGATACCGCCAGCCATAACGCCAGCGCCGAAGCGTTCCTGACCCTGGCGCACGCTGACAAACTGGGCACCCCGGTGTACATGCAAGTGCAGCAGATGTTTGCCCAGCGCTTTGAACAGACCAAGGCCCCCGAGTCGAAGAAAGCCACCCTGGAAACCTACCAGGCCAAGGCCAACGCCGCGCTGGACCAGGCCATCGGCTGGAACAAGCTCAAACCGGACATGGTCAAGCTCTACACCAGCAACTTCAGCGAGTCGGAGCTCAAGGACCTGGTGGCGTTCTACCAGTCGCCGCTGGGCAAGAAAGTCCTGGAAAAAATGCCGCAGCTGACCCAGCAATCGGCCCAGTTGACCCAGGCCAAGCTTGAAAGCGCGGTGCCGGTGGTCAACAAGCTGCTGGCGGACATGACCGCCGAGCTCGAGCCAAAAGCCGCTGCGCCGGCCAAGAAAAAGCCGTAAGCGGAGCCCGGTATGAGCATGCAGCAACGCATCGAATCGACCCTCGGGCTGTTGCAGCCCGAGCACCTGCAAGTGCTGGATGAAAGCCACATGCACAGCCGTGGGCTACAGACCCACTTCAAGGCCGTGGTGGTCAGCCGGCAGTTCGAGGGGCTCAATCGCGTCAAGCGCCACCAGAAGGTCTACGGCACGCTGGGCGAGCTGATGGGCGAGTTTCACGCGTTGGCGCTGCACACCTACACCCCCGAGGAGTGGGCGCAGATCGACGCCGCGCCCGCTTCGCCGACCTGCGCAGGTGGCAGCAAGCACTGATTCAGGCGCTGTGGCGAGGACGCTTGCCGTGGTGAACGCGCTTTCCGTGGCGAGGGAGCTTGCTCCCGTTGGACCGCGAAGCGGTCCCCCTGAACAACGCAGGCGACGGCTTCGCCGCCGAGCGGAAGCAAGCTCCCTCGCCACCGGTGTGCTCCTAAAGCCACCGTGTATTTGCTAGAATCCGCAACGCGCCTGCAAGGGCGCTTTTTTTTTCGCATCCGGTTCACCCTTTGCGAGGGTAGCCACCTGGAGAAACACCCATGACACAACCCATTGTCGTGGCGGCACTGTATAAGTTCGTCACCCTTGAAGACTACGTCGAACTGCGCGAGCCCCTGCTCAAGGCCATGCTCGATAACGGCATCAAAGGCACCCTGCTGATCGCCGAAGAAGGCATCAACGGCACGGTCTCCGGCACCCGCGAGGGCATCGACGGGTTGCTGGCCTGGCTCAAGAACGATCCACGCATGATCGACATCGACCATAAAGAGTCGTACTGCGACGAGCAGCCGTTCTATCGCACCAAGGTCAAGCTGAAGAAAGAAATCGTCACCCTCGGCGTCGAAGGCGTGGACCCGAACAAACAGGTCGGCACCTACGTCGAGCCGCAGGATTGGAATGCGCTGATCAGCGATCCGCAGGTGCTGCTGATCGACACCCGTAACGACTACGAAGTGTCCATCGGCACCTTCGAAGGGGCCATCGACCCCAAGACCACCAGCTTTCGCGAGTTCCCCGAGTACATCAAGGCCCATTTCGATCCGGCCCGCCACAAGAAAGTCGCCATGTTCTGCACCGGCGGCATCCGCTGCGAGAAAGCCTCCAGTTATATGCTCGGCGAGGGTTTCGAGGAGGTCTACCACCTCAAGGGCGGCATCCTCAAGTACCTTGAAGAAGTGCCCCAGGAACAATCCAAGTGGCGTGGCGACTGTTTCGTGTTCGATAACCGCGTCACCGTTCGCCACGACCTCAGCGAAGGCGACTACGATCAATGTCATGCCTGTCGTACGCCGGTCAGCGTCGAAGACCGTGCTTCGGAGCACTATGTGCCGGGTATCAGCTGCCCGCATTGCTGGGACACGCTGAGCGAGAAAACCCGCCGCAGCGCCATCGACCGGCAAAAGCAGATCGAACTGGCCAAGGCCCGCAACCTGCCGCACCCGATCGGCTACAACTACAAGCAGTCATCTTCCGAGGCTTGAACCATGGCGCCACGCCTGCTCTATGTAATGGACCCGATGTGTTCCTGGTGCTGGGGTTTTGCACCGGTGGCCGAGGCGCTGGTGGAGCAGGCGCAGGCGGCGGGGGTGGAGTTGCACCTGGTGGTGGGCGGCTTGCGCACCGGCAGCGGGTCGGCGCTGGAGCCGACGACCCGACGCTACATTCTCGAACACTGGCAGGCGGTCACCCAGGCCACCGGCCAGCCGTTCACGCTTGAAGGCGCGCTGCCGGACGGGTTTGTCTACGACACCGAGCCGGCCTGCCGCGCCGTGGTCACCGCCCGCAACCTGGCGCCGGACCTGGCCTTCAAGCTGCTGAAGCTGATCCAGCAGGCGTTTTACGTGCAGGGGCGCGACGTCACCCACGCCAGCGTCCTGGTGGAATTGGCCGAACAGGCCGGGCTGCCGCGCATCGAGTTCGCCGCCGCCTTCGATCGCGCCGACCAGCACGCGGCCACCGCCGCCGATTTCACCTGGGTGCAGGACCTGGGGATTGCCGGGTTTCCCACGCTGCTGGCCGAGCGTGACGGTCAGTTGGCGTTGTTGACCAACGGCTACCAGCCCCTGGAATCCTTGTCGCCCTTGCTGGGCCGTTGGCTGGAGCGCGCCGCCTGTGCCTGACCGGCCGGAGCACTCGCCAACCCCGCAACGCATCGATCGGTTGAGCTGGGCCGAAATCCGTCGCCTGGCCCTCAAGCACAAGAAAGCCCTGTGGATCGCCAACGGCGTGGCCGTGCTGGCGACGCTGTGCAGCGTGCCGATTCCATTGCTCCTGCCGCTGTTGGTGGACGAAGTGCTGTTGGGGCGCGGCGATGCGGCCTTGAACGTGATGAACCAGGTGTTGCCCGCGGGGTGGCAGCAGGCGGCCGGCTACATCGGGCTGATGCTGCTGGCGACCCTGGTGCTGCGTTGCGGTGCATTGCTCTTCAACGTGTTGCAGGCGCGGCTGTTCGCCCGGTTGGCCAAGGACATCGTCTACCGCATTCGCATCCGCCTGATCGAACGGCTCAAGCGCATTTCCCTCGGCGAGTACGAAAGCCTGGGCAGCGGCACCGTGGCGGCGCATCTGGTCACCGACCTGGACACGGTCGACAAGTTCGTCGGTGAAACCCTCAGCCGTTTCCTGGTGGCGATGCTGACCCTGGTGGGCACCGCCGGGATCCTGGTGTGGATGCACTGGAAACTGGCGCTTCTGATCCTGTTGTTCAACCCATTGGTGATCTACGCCACGGTGCAATTGGGGAAAAGGGTCAAGCACCTCAAGAAGCTGGAAAACGACAGCACCTCGCGCTTCACCCAGGTCCTGACGGAAACCCTGGACGCCATCCAGGAAGTGCGCGCCGGCAATCGCCAGGGCTTTTTCCTCGGGCGCCTGGGCATGCGGGCAAGGGAAGTTCGCGATTACGCCGTGAGTTCGCAGTGGAAAACCGACGCGTCCAGCCGCGCCACCGGCCTGTTGTTCCAGTTCGGCATCGATATCTTTCGCGCCGCGGCCATGCTCACCGTGCTGTTTTCGGACTTGTCGATCGGGCAGATGCTGGCGGTGTTCAGCTACCTGTGGTTCATGATCGGCCCGGTGGAGCAGTTGCTCAATCTGCAGTACGCCTTTTATGCGGCGGGCGGTGCGCTGTCGCGGATCAATGAGCTGTTGGCCCGTGCCGACGAGCCGCAGTACCCCGGCGGCAGCGACCCGTTCAAGGGCCGTGACACGGTGGGCATCGACATTCAGGGGCTGGATTTCGGCTATGGCGAGGAATTGGTGCTCAACCAGTTGAACCTGTCCATCCTGCCCGGGGAGAAAGTCGCCATCGTCGGTGCCAGTGGCGGTGGCAAGAGCACACTGGTGCAACTGCTGCTGGGCTTGTACACGCCGCAGGCGGGCAGCATCCGTTTCGGCGGGGCGACGCAACACGAGATTGGCCTGGAGACCATCCGGGAGAATGTCGCGGTGGTGTTGCAGCATCCGGCGCTGTTCAACGACACGGTGCGCGCCAACCTCACCATGGGCCGCGAGTGCACCGACGAGGCCTGTTGGCGAGCCCTGGAGATCGCCCAGCTCGATGCCACCGTGCGCGCGCTGCCCCAGGGGTTGGACAGTATCGTCGGGCGTTCCGGGGTTCGGCTGTCCGGTGGTCAGCGGCAACGGCTGGCCATCGCCCGCATGGTATTGGCGGATCCGCGGGTGGTGATCCTCGATGAAGCCACGTCGGCGCTGGACGCTGCCACCGAGTACAACCTCCACCAGGCCCTGGCGCGTTTCCTGCGCGGGCGCACCACGCTGATCATCGCCCATCGGCTCTCCGCGGTGAAACAGGCCGACCGCGTGCTGGTGTTCGATGGTGGGCAGATCGCCGAGGACGGCGACCATTTGCAGCTGATTGCCGAAGGTGGCTTGTACGCTCGACTCTACGGTCACTTGCAACAGATACAGCAGCCTTGAGTTTCCGGCACTTTTCTGTGCTTAGTATCGAAAAAAAATCAGCCAAACACCCCCGACTTCACTGAATTTCCAGCTAAAGCCCCTCGATTCTTCCTACCGGCGTTCCAAGGATCGAAAACTAGCCTAGGCTCTGGAATTAGCAGCGGATTTCTCGCGGGTGCTTATCGGCAACGCCTGTGCAAGGGACCTCATGAAGCAAAAACGGACTCTCGGAACGCCTCGATTGTTGGGCATCGTCTGGCCCTTTATTGCCGTTGTGCTATTTCAGGCATTGCTCGGTGGCGTGAGTCTCTACGTATTGTCGGCGGTTCGCGGTTACGTGGCGGGGGAGAGCCTCTGGTCCAAGGGGCAGAAAGACGCCATCTATTACCTCAACCTCTATGCCGACAGCCGCGACGAAGCCACTTTCCTCAAGTACCAGCAAGCCATCGCCGTTCCCGAGGGCGGGCATGAGCTGCGGGTGGCGCTGGACCGCCAGCCGCCGGACCTGGAAGCGGCCAGGACCGCCATCCTCAAGGGCGGCAATCACCCGGACGACGTGGCGAGCCTGATCTGGCTGTATCTGAATTTTCGTCACTTCAGCTACCTGGAAGAGGCCATCGACCTGTGGACGGTGGGGGACGGCTACCTGATCGAGCTGGATAACGTCGCCCAGCAGATGCACGCCAGCATCAGCGCGGGCCAGGCGACGGAGGTCGATGTCCGCGGCTGGAAGGCGCGGATTTTTGCCATCAACGATTCCGTCACCCCGGCGGCCAAGGCATTCAGCGATGCGCTGGGCGAGGGCTCGCGCTTCATCCTGCGGCTGTTGCTGGTGACCAACTTCGCCACGGCGCTGGGGTTGATCGTCCTGGCATTGCTGCGTACCCACAAATTGCTGGCCCAGCGGCAGGTCTTTGCCAATGCGTTGCAACTGGAGAAGGAACGCGCCCAGATCACCTTGCAATCGATCGGCGACGGCGTGATCACCACCGACGTCGAGGGAGCCATTGCCTACATGAACCCCGCCGCCGAGGCGATGACCCACTGGAAAGCCGAACATGCCATGGGCCTGCCCCTGGCGGCGCTGTTCAATTTGCTCGATGACAACGCCCAGGCGGAAGGGCTGACCCTGATCGAGCACATCCTCAGCGGCCGGCTCAGCGGTGCCAGCGAACACTCCAAGCTGATCCAGCGCCTGGACGGCAGCACCGTGTCGGTCACGCTGGTGGGCGCGCCGATCCGCCATGCGGGCAACGTCAGCGGCGCCGTGCTGGTGCTGCACGACATGACCCAGGAGCGCCAGTACATCGCCAACCTGTCCTGGCAAGCCACCCATGATGCATTGACCGGGCTGGCCAACCGCCGGGAGTTTGAATACCGGCTCGAACAGGCCCTGCACAACCTCACGCGCCAGGTCGGTCGCCATGCCTTGATGTTCCTCGACCTGGACCAGTTCAAGCTGGTCAACGATACCTGCGGCCACGCCGCGGGCGACGAGTTGTTGCGCCATATCTGCGCCTTGCTGCAATCGGGGCTGCGGGAAAATGACACCCTGGCCCGGTTGGGCGGGGACGAGTTCGGCATCCTGCTGGAAAACTGTTCGCCGGAGGCCGCGGAAAAAATCGCCGAGGGGCTGCGCCAGACCGTGCAGAACCTGCATTTCGTCTGGAAGGGCCGGCCGTTCGTGACCACGGTGAGCATCGGCCTGGTGCACATCGCCCAGACCCCGACGACCCTGGAGGCCTCCTTGCGGGCCGCCGACATGGCCTGCTACATGGCCAAGGAGAAGGGCCGCAACCGGGTCCAGGTCTACCATGCCGACGACTCGGAGCTGTCCCTGCGCTTTGGCGAGATGGCCTGGGTCCAGCGCCTGCACATGGCCCTGGAGGAAAACCGCTTCTGCCTCTACGCCCAGGAAATCGCCGCGTTGGGGCCTGGCGACCATGGCGGCGGGCACATCGAAATCCTGTTGCGGCTGCACGACGAGGCCGGGCGGATGATCCTGCCCGACAGCTTCATTCCCGCGGCGGAGCGCTATGGCCTGATGACCTCCCTGGACCGCTGGGTGGTGGAGAACGTGTTCAAGGTCATTCGCCAGTGCCTGAATGAATCACGGCAGGCACCGATGGCCATGTGTGCGATTAATCTGTCAGGTACGACTATCGGAGATCAGGCGTTCCTCGACTTCTTGCGTAAACAATTCGCGGCCTACTCGATCCCCCGGAAATGATTTGTTTTGAAATTACCGAGACCAGCGCTATTTCGAATTTGGGCAGTGCGATCCGCTTTATCAATGAACTCAAGAGCTTGGGTTGTTACTTCTCGCTGGATGACTTTTGCGCCGGAATGTCTTCATTCGCTTACCTGAAACATTTACCTGTAGACTTCCTGAAGATCGACGGGAGTTTCGTAAAGGATATGCTGGACGACCCGATTAACCGTGCAATGGTCGAAGTGATCAATCATATCGGCCACGTCATGGGTAAGCGCACGATTGCCGAGTTTGTTGAAACCACCCAGATCGAGCAGGCATTGCTGGAAATCGGGGTGGATTACGCTCAAGGGTATGTGATTGAACGCCCGCAATTGTTTACCTGTGACACGTTGCAATGTAGGCCGGCCCGGCCCCAGCCGTTGTTATTCAAGGCCCCCGGCACGTTCCGCTGAACCTCTTGTTGATCCGGAAAATCACAATCAAAAGGAGCCAGACAGTGATCGACACATTCAACCGAACAGGCCCGCTCATGGAGGCCCAAAGCTATCCGAAATGGGCACAGCAGCTCATTATCGATTGCAGCGAGAGCAAGCGCCGGGTTGTCGAACACGAGCTGTATCAGCGCATGCGCGATAACAAGCTCAGCGCCAAGACCATGCGCCACTACCTCATTGGTGGTTGGCCGGTCGTTGAACAGTTCGCCTTATACATGGCACAGAACCTCACCAAGACCCGCTTTGCCCGCCATCCCGGCGAGGACATGGCCCGTCGTTGGCTGATGCGTAATATCCGTGTCGAACTCAACCATGCCGACTACTGGGTCAACTGGAGCGCCGCCCATGGCGTGACCCTCGAAGACCTGCAGGCCCAGCAAGTGCCTCCGGAGCTTCATGCGCTGAGCCACTGGTGCTGGCACACCAGTTCGTCGGACTCGCTGATCGTGGCCATCGCCGCGACCAACTATGCCATCGAGGGCGCCACTGGGGAGTGGTCGGCCTTGGTGTGCTCCACCGGCGTCTACGCGGCGGCGTTCGCCGAAGAGGAACGCAAGCGGGCGATGAAGTGGCTGAAGATGCACGCCCAGTACGACGATGCCCATCCTTGGGAAGCCCTGGAGATCATCGTTACGCTGGCGGGCATGAATCCGAGCAAGGCCCTGCAAACGGAGCTGCGCCAGGCCGTGTGCAAGAGCTATGACTACATGTACCTGTTCCTGGAGCGTTGCATGCAACTGGAACACTCGGAGTCCGTGGGCAAGTCGCCAGTCAACCGTGAGCGCCTCGCGCTGGCCGGCAGCTGAGCCGTTTCCCGGACATAGCTGAACCCCTCGGGGAGTGAGTCAGCTCGCGATAGAGCCTGCAGAGTCGACGGGGAGGTCGACTGTCAGGCCCTCATCGCGAGCAGGCTCGCTCCCTCAGGTGATGATGTTATTCACTTGGTTGGCTTCAACCCGCCATCGCCAACCGATTGCGCCCCTCGCGCTTGGCCACATACAGCGCGCTGTCGGCTCGCCGCAACAGGCTTTCGGCTGATTCGCCGGGCAGCAGGGTGGCGCAGCCCAGGCTGACGGTGAGTTCGATCCGGGTGCCCCCGGCGAAGTAATCCTGGACCTGGGCGGCATGACGCAGGCGTTCACCCACCATGGCCGCGGCGTCCCGGCTGGTGTTGGCCAGCAGGATCAGAAACTCCTCGCCTCCGAACCTAAACACCATGTCCACATTGCGCAGTTGATTCTTGATCGACTCGGCCACGGCCTTGAGCACGTCATCGCCGACGCTGTGCCCATGGTTGTCGTTGATATGCTTGAAGTGGTCGATGTCCAGCATCAGCAACGACAGGGGCTGCGAATGGCGCTTGGCCATGTCGATTTCCCGGATCAGCGTCTGGTCCATCGCGATGCGGTTGCCGGTGCCGGTCAGGGGGTCGCGCAGGGCGCTCTGGGTCGCCGCGCGGTAGAGCAAGGCATTGCGCAGTGGATACAAGAGCGTGGAGAGCATCGCTTCCAGGTCGGCCTGTTCGGCGTCGGTGAAGCGTTGGTTGCGGCGAAACACCAGTTCGCCCAAGTGTTCGCCTTCGTGACTGAGGTTATAGCTGACGGTGTGGTGCCCACGCTGGCCGAACTCCAGGCGCAGATCGCTCGGCTTGTGTTGATACGCCAATGCATCCAGAGGCACGAGCCGCTGAACCTCGCGGAAGAACAAGCCCAGGATGCGCTGCGGCTCCAGGCTGGTCTGCAATTGCTGGCCCAGTTGCTGGCGCAATTGCGACAGGCTGACAGAGCGCGCCGCGAGCGGCGACGGCTGGCCGAGGCCCAGGCGCTGCAACTTGGCACTGTCAAAATCAATCGCGTTCATCTGCATGGGCGTTTTCATATGGCGTTAGCCCCTAAGCTAAATCTGTCCCGGCAGGCTGGGTATGGCGGCTTTGGGCTGCGCGTCGTACTGGTCCATCAGTCCCGTAGGACTCTGATAGGAGTCTAGTCGGCTTTCCCTGGCTGGCTAAGTCTCGTCTCAACGTCCGTTACCCGCCGAACATGGCGTGTTTTGAGGATATTTAGAGCGAAAGTCGTGCCATTCGGTTCATTTCAATAAAAACCGATGGGAAATCAAGGTCTTGTGTGTGCGTTTCAAGTTGCCGGGGGCACTGAGGTGACGAGGGTTTGGCGTTTCGCCTGGCTGCGTGCCGTGCAAAGGCGCGTCGCGACGGGAAGTCGTCGCGACGCGAGCCCGGTGTTACTGGGCGTTGAAGGCCTGGCCGTTCACACCTGTGCTGTCCGGCCCCATCAGGTAGAGGTAGACCGGCATGATTGCCTCGGGCGTCGGGTTGTCGAGCGGGTTTTCCCCAGGGTAGGCCTGGGCGCGCATGCTGGTGCGGGTCGCACCCGGGTTGATGCTGTTGGCGCGCACGGCGGCGACGCTGTCGACTTCGTCGGCCAGGGTCTGCATCAGTCCCTCGGTGGCGAACTTGGACACGCCATAGGCGCCCCAGTACGCCCGGCCCTTGCGGCCAACGCTGCTGGAGGTGAACACCACGGACGCATCCTTGGACAGCTTGAGCAGCGGCAGCAAGGTGCTGGTGAGCATGAACATGGCGTTGACGTTGATGTGCATCACCCGCATGAAGTTCTCCCCGGACAACTGCTCCAGCGGCGTGCGCGGGCCGATGATCGAGGCGTTGTGCAGCAGGCCGTCCAGGTGACCGAACTCGGTCTCGATCATGGCCGCCAGTTCATCGTATTGATGGGGCAGGGCGGTTTCGAGGTTGAACGGGATCACCGCCGGCTGCGGATGGCCGGCTGCCTCGATTTCGTCATAGACCTGGGTCAGGTTGGCTTCGGTCTTGCCCAGCAGCAGCACGGTGGCGCCATGGGCCGCGTAGACCTTGGCAGCGGCAGCCCCGATACCGCGACCGGCGCCGGTGACCAGGATGACCCGGCCCTGGAGCAGGTCGGGGCGGGCGGAATAATCAAACATAAAAAAACCTCACGAAACATAACGATGCGTAGTGACGAGCTGTTGTGGCGAGGGGATTTATCCCCGCTGGGTCGCGAAGCGACCCCCTTCGTTTACTTGATTCATCGCGGTGACAGACAGTTTGTGGAGGCGCTTCGCGCCTCAGCGGGGATAAATCCCCTCGCCACAGGAGCGATACTCGATTTGCCTCAGCAACTGCACAACGCGTTATCCAGCACCTCGCGCAGTGCCAGCGGGTGATCGATCACCACGTCAGCGCCCCAGTGCTTGGGGTTGTCGTCCGGGTGGATGTAGCCGTAGGTCACGGCGCAGGTTCGAGTGCCGGCGCTGCGACCGGACTCGATGTCCCGCAGGTCGTCGCCTACGAACAACACGCTGGCCGGGTCCAGGTCGAGCATCTTGCAGGCCAGGGTCAGCGGTTCCGGGTCGGGCTTGCTGTTCGTCACATGGTCGGGGCAGATCAGCACTTTCGAGCGCTGCGCCAGGCCCAGTTGCTGCATGATCGGTTCAGCGAAGCGCACCGGCTTGTTGGTGACCACGCCCCAGATCAGGTTGGCCGCCTCGATGTCGGCCAGCACCTGGGCCATGCCGTCGAAGAGATGGCTGTGCACGGCGCAACCCTTGAGGTAGCGGTCGAGGAATTCCTGGCGAAGGTCCTCGAACCCGGGCGATTCCGGGTCCATGGAGAAGGTCACCGCGACCATTGCCCGGGCGCCGCCGGAAATCTCGTCGCGGATGTGCTGCGGGTTCATCGGTGGCAGGCCGCGATCAGCGCGCATGGCCTGGCAGATGGCGATGAAGTCCGGCGCGGTATCGAGCAACGTGCCGTCCATGTCGAAAAGAACCGCTTTGAGACGCATCGCCTTACTCCTCGCGCAGGGTCTGGATCATGTAGTTGACATCAACGTCGGCGGCCAGCTTGTAGTGCTTGGTCAGCGGGTTGTAGGTCAGGCCGATGATGTCCTTGACGGTCAGGCCGGCCATGCGGCTCCAGGCGCCGAGCTCGGACGGGCGGATGAATTTCTTGAAGTCGTGGGTGCCACGCGGCAACAGCTTCATGATGTATTCGGCGCCGACGATGGCGAACAGGTAGGCCTTCGGGTTGCGGTTGATGGTGGAGAAGAACACCTGGCCGCCCGGCTTGACCATGCGGAAGCAGGCGCGGATGACCGAGGACGGATCCGGCACGTGCTCGAGCATTTCCAGGCACGTCACCACGTCGAACTGGCCGGGCATTTCCTCGGCCAGGGCTTCGGCGGTGATCTGCCGATATTCCACGTTGACGCCGGATTCCAGCTGGTGCAACTGGGCCACCGCCAGCGGCGCCTCCCCCATGTCGATGCCCATCACCGTCGCCCCACGCTGGGCCATGGCCTCGCTGAGGATGCCGCCGCCGCAGCCGACGTCGAGCACCTTCTTGCCAGCCAGGTTGACCCGTTCATCGATCCAGTTGACCCGCAGTGGGTTGATGTCGTGCAGCGGCTTGAACTCGCTTTCACGGTCCCACCAGCGATGGGCCAGGGCTTCGAACTTGGCGATTTCGGCGTGGTCGACGTTGCTCATGTGCAGATCCTCGAAAAGCTGGGAAAGTCAGGTGCCCCGAGCCTGGTGGCTCAAGGGGCGTGGTTATTCGTCGTGTCCGCTGATGCGGCGCCCCCAGGCCTGGGCCGTGGCGGTCAATTGCGATTCGTCGAGGCGCGTCAGCCGGCCGTCTTCCAATAACGGCTTGCCGGCCACCCAGAGGTGTTTCACACAGTTGCGCCCCGTGGCGTAGATCAACTGCGACACTGGATCGTAGATCGGCTGCTGCGCCAGGCCCGACAGGTCGAAGGCCACCAGGTCGGCGGCCTTGCCGACTTCCAGCGAGCCCACGGTGGACTCGATGCCCAGCGCCCGCGCGCCATTGAGCGTGGCCATGCGCAGCGCTCGGTGGGCGTCCAGGGCGGTGGCGGAACCGGCGACAGCCTTGGCCAGCAGGGCAGCGGTGCGGGTTTCCCCCAGCAGGTCCAGGTCGTTGTTGCTGGCCGCGCCGTCGGTGCCAATGGCGACATTGACCCCCGCCTGCCATAAACGCTCCACCGGGCAGAAGCCGCTGGCCAGTTTCAGGTTCGATTCCGGGCAGTGGATCACGCTGCAATTGCTTTCTACCAGCAAAGCCTGGTCTTCATCGCTGATCTGAGTCATGTGCACGGCCTGGAAGCGCGGTCCCAGCAGGCCAAGCCGGCCCAGGCGCGCCAGCGGTCGCTCGGCGGTGTTATCCACAGCCTGCTGCACTTCGAAGGCGGTTTCGTGGACATGCATGTGGATGGGCGCGTCCAACTCCTCGGCGATCACGCGGATTTTCTCCAGGTTCTCGTCGCCCACGGTATAGGGCGCATGGGGGCCAAATGCGATTTTGATCCGAGGATGGTGCTTGAGGTCGCCAAACAGCTCGATGCCCTGACGAATGGCGTCATCGGCGCTGGCCGCACCGGGGATCGGGAAGTCGAGGATCGGAATGGCCAGTTGCGCGCGCATGCCGCTGTTGTGCACGCGCTCGCTGGCCACCTTGGGGTAGAAGTACATGTCGCTGAAGCAAGTGATGCCGCCCTTGATCTGCTCGGCGATCGCCAGGTCGGTGCCATCGCGGACGAAATCCTCGTCGACCCACTTGGCCTCGGCCGGCCAGATGTGCTGCTCGAGCCAGGTCATCAAGGGCAGGTCGTCGGCCAGGCCACGGAACAGCGTCATGGCCGCGTGCCCGTGGGCATTGACCAGACCGGGGGCCAGGAGCATGCCGGGCAGTTCGCGAACCTCTGCGGCGTCACACTTGAGGGCTTCTGTCCGCGGGCCGATAAATACGATGCAACCGTCGCGAATGCCCAGGCCATGGTTCTGGAGCACTACGCCGGCGGGTTCGACAGGCACTAACCAGCTCGGCAGCAATAATAAGTCGAGCGCAACGGCAGGCTTGGGCATCGTGGAGCGGTTCCATGGGGTATAAAGGATGGCGAAGTATACCCGAGCGTCTTCGCAGAGGGATCGCTATAATCGGCGGCTTTTGTTCATGAGTGCGGGGTGAGGGATGCGCGATCGACTGTTGGCTGCGGAGAAGGTGAAGGCCATCGATTGGCGCGATGGCGTCCTGTACTTGCAAGATCTGCGGGCATTGCCATTCGAGCAAAACTGGATCGCCTGCACCAGCGCCGCCGAAGTGGCCGACGCCATTGGTGCGCGAGTGGTGCGCGGCGCCCCCGTCATTGGCATTTGTGCAGCGTACGGCGTCGTGCTCGCCGCCCGTGCCCGGATGACGCAGGGCGGTGACTGGCAGGCCGCGTTGGAAGCCGACTTTGCCGTGCTGGCTGCCGCCCGGCCGACGGCGGCGAATTTGTTCTGGGCGCTGGATCGGATGCGTGATCGGTTGGGCCGCCTGAAGGAGCACGCCGAACCGCTGGCGGTGCTGGAGGCCGAAGCCATCGCGATCCATGTGAGCGATCGCGAGGCCAACCTGACCATGGCCCAGCTCGGCGTCGACCTGATCCGCAAGCACCAGGGCAACGCCCAGGCCATCCTCACCCACTGTAACGCCGGGGCCCTGGCCACCGGCGGCTTCGGTACCGCCCTGGGGGTGATTCGTGGCGCGTTCATCGAAGGCATGGTCGAGCGTGTCTATGTCAATGAAACCCGGCCTTGCCTGCCAGGCTCGCGCCTGAGCGCCTGGGAGCTGGCCGAGGAGGGCCTGCCGGTGACCATTAACGTCGATTCCGCCGCCGCCCATATCATGAAGACCAAGGGCGTGACCTGGCTGATCGTGGGGGCTGACTGCATTGCCGCCAATGGTGACGTGGCGAACCGGATCGGTACGTATCAACTGGCCGTCTGCGCGATGCATCACGGTGTGCGCTTCATGGTGGTGGCGCCGAGCTCGGCCATCGACATGAGCCTGGCCTGCGGCGAGGACATTGTGCTCGAGGACGGCGATGGGCGCGCATTGCTGGAGATGGAGGGCCAGCGCATCGGCGCCGACATCGAGGCCTTCGACCCGCGGTTCGATGTCACCCCGGCGGACCTGATCGACGTCATCGTCACGGAAAAGGGCATCGTCGAGCGTCCCGATACGGCGAAACTGGCGCAGTTGATGTGCCGCAAGCGGCTGCATTGAGACGGTTGTTGTCAGTAATGTCGCCATCGCGAGCAAGCTCGCTCCCACACTGGAATGTGTTATGGCTGACATCCCTGGCATACACAAATCCCCTGTGGGAGCGGGCTTGCTCGCGAAGAGGCCTCTACAGGCAACAAATTCCTTGCATTTGTGCTCTTGTTCTCCATCCATAGCGCCTCTAAGCCCCTCTGATCCCATATCAGCCTGTCACCGGTCAACTAACTACGCACCATGCGCATCTGGGGGATAGGTGCGTGGCGGCTCTTGTGATAACATCCGGCGGTTTCCAAGGCTGCCTCGCGAGGCGGCCTTCACTGCGCAGATCCATGGCATAACTCGTTGATTTGTCGTAAGTCGTTGCACGGCATTTGTTCGGCAGCGGCGAGCTTCGTTCGTCCCATCTGGATGTGACGAGGTTTCACCAGAAAAAGGAATCAGGCTTCTCATGGGCGAACTGGCCAAAGAAATCCTACCGGTCAATATCGAAGACGAGCTGAAACAGTCCTACCTCGACTACGCAATGAGCGTAATCGTCGGGCGGGCGCTGCCGGATGCGCGCGATGGCTTGAAGCCCGTGCACCGGCGCGTGCTGTACGCGATGAGCGAGCTGGGCAACGACTTCAACAAGCCGTACAAGAAATCCGCCCGTGTCGTCGGTGACGTGATCGGTAAGTATCACCCTCACGGTGACACCGCCGTGTACGACACCATCGTTCGGATGGCCCAGCCATTTTCCCTGCGCTACCTGCTGGTAGACGGCCAGGGCAACTTCGGTTCGGTGGACGGCGACAACGCCGCGGCCATGCGATACACCGAAGTGCGCATGACCAAGCTGGCCCACGAGTTGCTGGCCGACCTGCACAAGGAAACCGTGGACTGGGTGCCGAACTACGACGGCACCGAGATGATCCCGGCGGTCATGCCGACCCGTATCCCCAACCTGCTGGTCAACGGCTCCAGCGGTATCGCCGTGGGCATGGCGACCAACATCCCGCCGCACAACCTCGGTGAAGTCATCGACGGTTGCCTGGCTCTCATCGACAATCCCGAGCTGAGTGTCGATGAGCTGATGCAGTACATCCCCGGCCCCGACTTCCCGACCGCCGCGATCATCAACGGTCGTGCCGGCATCATCGAAGCCTACCGCACCGGTCGTGGGCGCATTTACATGCGTGCCCGCTCGACCGTCGAGGACATCGACAAGGTCGGCGGCCGCCAGCAGATCGTCATCACCGAGCTGCCGTACCAACTGAACAAGGCCCGCCTGATCGAGAAGATCGCCGAGCTGGTCAAGGAAAAGAAACTCGAAGGCATCACCGAGCTGCGTGACGAGTCCGACAAGGACGGCATGCGCGTCGTGATCGAGTTGCGTCGCGGCGAAGTGCCCGAGGTAATCCTCAACAACCTCTACGCCCAGACCCAGCTGCAAAGCGTGTTCGGCATCAACATCGTTGCGCTGATCGACGGTCGTCCGCGGATCCTGAACCTCAAGGACCTGCTGGAAGCCTTCGTGCGTCACCGCCGCGAAGTGGTCACCCGCCGTACCGTGTTCGAACTGCGCAAGGCCCGTGAGCGTGGTCACATCCTCGAAGGCCAGGCCGTCGCCCTGTCGAACATCGACCCGGTGATCGCCCTGATCAAGGCTTCGCCAACTCCGTCGGAAGCCAAGGAAGCGCTGATCAGCACCCCTTGGGAGTCCAGCGCGGTGATGACCATGGTCGAGCGCGCCGGCGCCGATTCCTGCCGCCCGGAAAACCTCGATCCGCAATACGGCCTGCGTGACGGCAAGTACTTCCTGTCCCCGGAGCAGGCCCAGGCCATTCTGGAACTGCGCCTGCACCGCCTGACCGGCCTGGAGCACGAGAAGCTGCTGGCCGAGTACCAGGAGATCCTCAACCAGATCGGCGAGCTGATCCGCATCCTCAACAGCGCCACGCGCCTGATGGAAGTGATCCGCGAAGAGCTGGAAGTGATCCGCGCCGAATACGGCGACGTGCGTCGCACCGAGATCCTCGATGCGCGCCTGGACCTGACCCTGGGTGACATGATCCCGGAAGAAGACCGCGTGGTGACCATTTCCCACGGCGGCTACGCCAAGACCCAGCCATTGGCTGCCTACCAGGCCCAGCGCCGGGGTGGCAAGGGCAAGTCGGCGACAGGCGTCAAGGACGAGGACTACATCGCCCACCTGCTGGTCGCCAACAGCCATACCACGCTGCTGCTGTTCTCCAGCAAGGGCAAGGTGTACTGGCTCAAGACCTACGAAATCCCCGAGGCCTCCCGTGCCGCCCGTGGCCGTCCGCTGGTCAACTTGTTGCCGCTGGACGACGGTGAGTACATCACCACCATGTTGCCGGTCGAGGAGTACACCGAAGGCCACTACATCTTCATGGCGACCGCCAACGGCACCGTCAAGAAGACCCCGCTGGAATCCTTCAGTCGCCAGCGCAGCGTCGGCTTGATCGCCCTGGAACTGGACGAGGGCGACGTGCTGATTTCCGCTGCCATTACCGACGGCGAGCGCGAGGTCATGCTGTTCTCCGACGGTGGCAAGGTGACGCGCTTCAAGGAGTCCGATGTCCGCGCCATGGGCCGTACCGCCCGCGGTGTGCGCGGCATGCGCCTGCCAGAAGGGCAGAAGCTGATTTCCATGCTGATCCCGGAAGAAGGCAGCCAGATCCTCACGGCTTCCGAACGTGGTTATGGCAAGCGCACCGCCATCGGCGAATTCCCCGAGTACAAACGTGGCGGCCAGGGCGTCATCGCCATGGTCAGCAACGAGCGTAACGGTCGTCTGGTCGGCGCGGTCCAGGTGCTCGATGGCGAGGAGATCATGCTGATCTCCGACCAGGGCACCCTGGTGCGTACGCGGGTCGACGAGGTGTCGAGCCTGGGTCGTAACACCCAGGGCGTGACGCTGATCAAGCTGGCCAGCGATGAAACGCTAGTAGGGCTGGAGCGGGTCCAGGAGCCGTCGGAAGTCGAAGGCGAGGAGCTGGAAAGCGAGGATGACGTGGCGTTCGACGGCACGCTCGGTGCCGATGTCGACGATACGGCTGGCGATCAGTCGCTGGATGCCGCCGCAGACGAAGAAGAACCGCAGGACTAAGCGGACACGCAGGGGGCGGATGAAGATTCGCCCCTTGTTGTTTGTCCCTTTTGAAAATTTGCGACACTGCGCATTCTCCTTGTGGGAGCGGGCTTGCTCGCGAATGCGGTGTGTCAGTCGACATTTAAATGGCTGACATACCGCATTCGCGAGCAAGCCCGCTCCCACAGGGGGGGCAGAACACAAGATTTATGTGACCACCAGATCAGAGCGAGATTGGATGTGAGCAAGAGAGCCTATAACTTCTGTGCCGGCCCGGCGGCGCTTCCTGAAGCGGTCCTGAAGCGCGCCCAGGGTGAACTTCTCGACTGGCATGGCAAGGGCCTGTCCGTCATGGAAATGAGCCATCGCAGCGATGAGTTCGTGTCCATTGCCACCAAGGCCGAGCAGGACCTGCGTGATCTGCTGAACATCCCGTCCAACTATAAAGTGTTGTTCCTGCAAGGCGGCGCCAGCCAGCAGTTCGCCCAGATTCCGCTGAACCTGCTGCCGGAAAACGGCAAGGCCGACTATATCGACACCGGTATCTGGTCGCAGAAGGCCATCGAAGAAGCTTCGCGCTACGGCCACGTCAACGTCGCCGCCACCGCCAAGCCCTATGATTATTTCGCCATTCCCGGCCAGAACGAGTGGAACCTGTCCAAGGACGCGGCCTACGTGCATTACGCGCCGAACGAAACCATCGGCGGCCTGGAATTCAACTGGATCCCGGAAACCGGCGACGTGCCGCTGGTCGCCGACATGTCCTCGGACATCCTCTCGCGCCCGGTGGACGTGTCCCGTTTCGGCATGATCTACGCCGGTGCCCAGAAGAACATCGGCCCGAGCGGCATCCTGGTCAGCATCATTCGCGAAGACCTGCTGGGCCGTGCCCGTTCCCTGTGCCCGACCATGCTCAACTACAAGGTCGCGGCGGACAACGGCTCGATGTACAACACGCCGCCGACCCTGGCCTGGTACCTGTCCGGCCTGGTGTTCGAATGGCTCAAGGAGCAGGGCGGTGTCGAAGCGATCGGCAAGCTCAACGAGGTGAAGCAGCGCACGCTGTATGAGTTCATCGATGCCAGCGGCCTGTACAGCAACCCGATCAACAAGACCGATCGTTCCTGGATGAACGTGCCGTTCCGCCTGGCCGACGACCGTCTCGACAAGCCGTTCCTGGCGGGTGCCGACGAGCGTGGCCTGTTGAACCTCAAGGGCCATCGCTCGGTGGGTGGCATGCGCGCGTCCATCTACAACGCCGTGGACATCAACGCCGTCAATGCGTTGGTGGCCTACATGGCAGAGTTCGAGAAGGAACATGGCTGATGTCTGAACAGGAACTCAAGGCGCTGCGCCTGCGCATCGACGCCCTGGACGAAAAGGTCCTGGAGCTGATCAGCGAGCGCGCGCGCTGCGCCCAGGAAGTCGCCCGGGTGAAAATGGCGTCGTTGGCGGAAGGCGAAGTGCCGGTGTTTTATCGTCCTGAGCGTGAAGCGCAGGTGCTCAAGCGGGTCATGAAACGCAACAAGGGCCCGTTGAGCAATGAAGAGATGGCGCGGCTGTTCCGCGAGGTGATGTCTTCGTGCCTGGCGCTTGAGCAGCCGCTGAAAGTCGCCTACCTGGGCCCCGAAGGCACCTTCACCCAGGCCGCGGCCCTGAAACACTTCGGCCACGCGGTGATCAGCAAGCCCATGGCGGCCATTGACGAAGTCTTCCGCGAAGTGGCGGCCGGCGCGGTGAATTTTGGCGTGGTGCCGGTGGAAAACTCCACCGAAGGCGCGGTCAACCACACGCTGGACAGCTTCCTCGAGCACGACATGGTGATCTGCGGCGAAGTCGAGCTGCGCATCCACCATCACCTGCTGGTCGGTGAAAACACCAAGACCGACAGTATCAGCCGGATCTATTCCCACGCCCAGTCGCTGGCCCAGTGCCGCAAATGGCTGGATGCTCATTACCCGAACGTCGAGCGCGTGGCGGTCTCCAGCAACGCCGAGGCGGCCAAGCGGGTCAAGGGCGAATGGAATTCGGCGGCGATTGCCGGCGATATGGCGGCCGGCCTCTACGGGTTGACTCGCCTGGCCGAGAAAATCGAGGATCGCCCGGATAACTCCACGCGGTTCCTGATGATCGGCAGCCAGGAAGTGCCGCCGACCGGCGACGACAAGACATCGATCATCGTTTCCATGAGCAACAAGCCCGGTGCGCTCCATGAGCTGTTGGTGCCGTTCCATGACAATGGCATCGACCTGACCCGTATCGAGACGCGTCCGTCGCGCAGCGGTAAATGGACCTACGTGTTCTTCATCGATTTTGTCGGCCACCACCGCGATCCTCTGGTCAAAGGTGTGCTTGAGAAAATCAGTCAGGAAGCAGTGGCACTCAAGGTGCTGGGTTCCTACCCCAAGGCAGTTCTTTAAGGGCGGATAGCAAATGAGTGGCAACTTCCTCGCACTGGCGCAGCCAGGCGTGCAACAACTTTCGCCTTATGTTCCGGGCAAGCCTGTGGATGAGTTGGCCCGCGAGCTGGACCTGGACCCGGCCAGCATCGTCAAGCTGGCGAGCAACGAAAACCCGCTGGGCGCAAGTCCCAAGGCGCTGGCGGCGATCCGTGACGAGCTGGCCGAGCTGACCCGTTACCCCGATGGCAACGGCTTTGCCTTGAAAAGCCTGCTGGCCGAGCGCTGTGGCGTAGAGCTGAACCAGGTGACCCTGGGCAACGGCTCCAACGACATCCTCGAGCTGGTGGCCCGCGCCTACCTGGCGCCGGGCCTCAATGCGGTGTTCAGCGAACACGCGTTCGCGGTTTACCCGATCGCGACGCAAGCTGTCGGCGCCGACGCCCATGTGGTGGCGGCCAAGGCGTGGGGGCACGATCTGCCGGCGATGCTGGCGGCCATCGACGCCAACACCCGGGTGGTCTTCATCGCCAACCCGAACAACCCGACCGGCACCTGGTTCGATGCCCAGGCCCTGGATGACTTCCTGCAGGACGTGCCGGAGCATGTGCTGGTGGTGCTGGACGAGGCCTACATCGAGTACGCCGAAGGCAGCGACCTGCCTGATGGCCTGGATTTCCTAGCGGCCTACCCGAACCTGCTGGTTTCGCGCACGTTCTCCAAGGCCTATGGCCTGGCGTCGCTGCGGGTTGGCTACGGCTTGTCCACGGCCGTGGTGGCCGATGTGCTGAACCGCGTGCGCCAGCCGTTCAACGTCAACAGCTTCGCACTGGCCGCGGCCTGTGCCGCGTTGCAGGACGAGGAATACCTGGCGCAGAGCCGTCGTCTCAATGAGGCCGGCATGCAGCAGCTCGAAGCCGGTTTCCGCGAGTTGGGCCTGGACTGGATCCCCTCGAAAGGCAATTTCATCTGCGTCGACCTCGGGCGTGTCGCCGCCCCGGTGTTCCAGGGGTTGTTGCGTGAGGGCGTGATCGTGCGTCCGGTGGCCAACTACGGCATGCCGAACCACCTGCGCATCACTATTGGGCTGCCGGCGGAGAACAGCCGTTTCCTGGAGGCGTTGAGCAAGGTCCTGGCTCGTGGTTGATGTCACTTCATTGCAACCTGCTGTTCCTATGATCGGGCGCCTGGTGGTGGTCGGCCTGGGGCTGATCGGTGGTTCGTTTGCCAAGGGATTGCGCGAAAGTGGGCTGTGCCGGGAGGTGGTCGGCGTCGACCTGGACCCGCAGTCACGCAAGCTGGCGGTCGAGTTGGGTGTGGTGGATCGCTGTGAAGACGACCTGACGGTCGCCTGCCAGGGCGCGGACGTGATTCAGTTGGCGGTGCCGATCCTGGCCATGGAAAAACTGCTGGCGCGCCTGGCGACCATGGACCTGGGGCGCGCCATCCTCACGGATGTCGGCAGTGCCAAGGGCAATGTCGTGCGGGCGGCCACCCTGGCGTTCGGCGGGATGCCGGGGCGCTTTGTGCCGGGGCACCCGATTGCCGGTTCCGAGCAGAGCGGGGTGGAAGCCTCCAACGCCGAGCTGTTTCGCCGGCACAAGGTGATCCTGACGCCGCTGGAGCAGACCGATCCGGCTGCGTTGGCGGTGGTGGACCGCCTCTGGCGCGAGCTGGGCGCCGACGTCGAGCATATGCAGGTCGAGCGCCACGATGAAGTCTTGGCCGCCACCAGCCATTTGCCGCACCTGTTGGCGTTCGGGTTGGTGGATTCATTGGCCAAACGCAATGAAAATCTTGAGATCTTCCGTTACGCTGCCGGCGGTTTCCGCGATTTCACGAGAATCGCCGGTAGCGACCCGGTCATGTGGCACGACATCTTCCTCGCCAACCGTGAAGCTGTCCTGCGCACACTCGATACATTTCGCAGCGATCTCGACGCCTTGCGCGACGCGGTCGATGCAGGGGACGGGCACCAATTGCTGGGCGTTTTCACACGCGCCAGGGTGGCCCGCGAGCATTTCAGTAAAATCCTGGCCCGTCGGGCCTATGTGGACGCTATGAACTCCAACGATCTGATTTTCCTGGCACAACCTGGTGGCTCCCTGAGTGGGCGTATTCGTGTACCGGGCGATAAATCGATTTCCCACCGCTCGATCATGCTCGGCTCCCTGGCCGAAGGCGTGACCGAGGTGGAAGGCTTCCTCGAAGGCGAAGACGCCCTGGCGACGCTGCAGGCGTTTCGCGACATGGGCGTGGTCATCGAAGGTCCGCACCACGGTCGCGTGACCATCCACGGTGTCGGGCTGCATGGCTTGAAGCCAGCGCCTGGGCCGATCTACCTGGGTAACTCCGGGACGTCGATGCGCCTGCTGTCCGGCCTGCTGGCCGCGCAGGATTTCGACAGCACGCTGACCGGCGACGCCTCGCTGTCCAAGCGGCCGATGAACCGTGTCGCCAACCCGTTGCGGGAAATGGGTGCGGTCATCGAGACGGCTGCCGAAGGTCGTCCACCGATGACCATCCGTGGCGGCAACAAGCTCAAGGGGCTGACCTACACCATGCCGATGGCCAGTGCGCAGGTGAAATCCTGTCTGCTGCTGGCTGGTCTCTACGCCGAAGGCAAGACCATCGTGACCGAGCCTGCGCCCACTCGTGATCACACCGAGCGCATGCTGCGTGGCTTCGGCTACCCGGTCACCGTCAACGGCGCAACTGCGTCGGTCGAGTCCGGCAGCAAGCTGACCGCGACTCACATCGAAGTCCCTGGCGATATCTCGTCGTCGGCATTCTTCCTGGTGGCCGCGTCCATCGCCGAGGGCTCCGAACTGGTGCTCGAACATGTGGGTATCAACCCGACCCGCACCGGCGTGATCGACATCCTGCGCCTGATGGGCGCCGACATCACCCTGGAGAACCAGCGTGAAGTGGGCGGTGAACCGGTGGCGGACCTTCGCGTAAGAGCGGCTAAACTCAAGGGTATCGAGATTCCGGAGGCTTTGGTTCCGCTGGCCATCGACGAGTTCCCGGTGCTGTTCGTGGCCGCTGCCTGTGCCGAAGGCCGCACAGTGCTGACCGGTGCTGAAGAGCTGCGGGTCAAGGAGTCGGATCGTATCCAGGTAATGGCCGACGGCCTGCTGGCCCTGGGCGTGAAGTGCCAACCGACACCGGACGGCATCATCATCGACGGCGGCCAGATCGGCGGCGGCGAAGTCCATGGTCACGGCGATCACCGCATTGCCATGGCCTTCAGCGTTGCATCGTTGCGCGCCAGCGCGCCGATTCGCATCCATGACTGCGCCAACGTCGCCACGTCGTTCCCGAATTTCCTGGCGCTGTGCGCACAGGTCGGCATTCGAGTAGCACAAGAGGCGCAGTCGTGATCATCAAGGCACCGGTCATCACCATCGATGGCCCGAGCGGTTCGGGCAAGGGCACCGTGGCCGGGATCCTGGCCAGGCAACTGGGCTGGAACCTGTTGGATTCGGGTGCCTTGTATCGCCTGCTGGCATTCGCCGCGGCGAACCATGGTGTCGACCTGACCAACGAGGAGTTGCTCAAGGCTCTGGCCGCGCACCTGGATGTCCAGTTCATCGCAGCCACCGATGGCCAGTTGCAGCGCATCATCCTGGAAGGCGATGAAGTCAGCGATGTCATTCGCACCGAAAGCGTGGGGGCCGGGGCTTCCCAGGTGGCTGCGCTGCCGGCGGTGCGCGAAGCGTTGCTGCAACGCCAGCGTGCTTTCCAGGAGCTGCCAGGGTTGGTGGCCGACGGTCGTGACATGGGCACGGTGGTATTTCCTGAAGCGCCCTTGAAGATTTTCCTCACCGCCAGCGCGGAGGAGCGGGCTCGTCGTCGATATTTGCAGTTGAAGGGCAAAGGCGAGGATGTTAGTCTGTCGAGTCTGCTAGATGAGATCCGTGCACGCGACGAGCGTGACACCCAGCGCGCAGTGGCCCCGCTCAAGCCGGCGGCCGATGCGATACAGCTGGATTCCACGGAGTTGTCCATCGATCAGGTGTTGCAACGCATCATGAGCGAAATCGCACTGCGCGATCTCGCCGGGTGACCAGGAAGCTCTGCAGGGGACCAGTCATAGTCCTGCGGTGCTTCTTCTACATGAAACTAACCCACACCGTCTGGGGTGTGGAGCCGGGCGTATCCTTCGCCCCAATCATCAGGAATTAAAATGAGCGAAAGCTTTGCGGAACTCTTTGAAGAAAGCCTAAAAACCCTGAACCTTCAGGCTGGCTCCATCATCACCGGTGTTATCGTCGATATCGATTACCAGGCTCGCTGGGTAACCGTTCACGCTGGTCTGAAGTCTGAAGCACTCATCCCGCTTGAGCAGTTCTACAACGACGCTGGCGAACTGAACATCAACGTCGGTGACGAAGTTCACGTTGCGCTGGACTCGGTTGAAGACGGCTTTGGTGAAACCAAGCTGTCCCGTGAAAAAGCCAAGCGTGCTGAATGCTGGATCGTTCTGGAAGCGGCTTTCGCAGCTGAGGAAGTGGTCAAGGGCGTTATCAACGGTAAGGTTAAAGGCGGCTTCACTGTCGACGTTAACGGCATCCGTGCGTTCCTGCCAGGTTCCCTGGTTGACGTCCGTCCAGTGCGCGACACCACGCACCTGGAAGGCAAAGAGCTGGAATTCAAGGTCATCAAACTGGACCAGAAGCGCAACAACGTTGTCGTTTCCCGTCGCAGCGTCCTGGAAGCCGAGAACTCCGCCGAGCGTGAAGCTCTGCTGGAATCGCTGCAGGAAGGCCAGCAGGTCAAGGGTATCGTCAAGAACCTCACCGACTACGGCGCATTCGTTGATCTGGGCGGCGTCGATGGCCTGCTGCACATCACCGACATGGCCTGGAAGCGTATCAAGCATCCTTCGGAAATCGTCAACGTTGGCGACGAGATCGATGTCAAGGTTCTGAAGTACGATCGCGAGCGCAATCGTGTTTCCCTGGGCTTGAAGCAACTGGGTGAAGACCCATGGGTTGCTATCAAAGCCCGTTACCCAGAAGGCACCCGCGTCACCGCTCGTGTTACCAACCTCACCGACTACGGCTGCTTCGCTGAGCTGGAAGAAGGCGTTGAAGGCCTGGTACACGTTTCCGAAATGGACTGGACCAACAAGAACATCCACCCTTCGAAAGTCGTACAAGTCGGCGACGAAGTGGAAGTCATGGTTCTGGACATCGACGAAGAGCGTCGTCGTATCTCCCTCGGCATCAAGCAGTGCAAGTCCAACCCATGGGAAGACTTCTCTGGCCAGTTCAACAAGGGCGATAAAATCTCCGGCACCATCAAGTCGATCACCGATTTCGGTATCTTCATTGGTCTGGACGGCGGCATCGACGGCCTGGTTCACCTGTCCGACATTTCCTGGAACGAAGTGGGCGAAGAAGCCGTACGCCGTTTCAAGAAGGGCGACGAGCTGGACACCGTTATCCTGTCGGTTGACCCAGAGCGCGAGCGCATCTCCCTGGGTATCAAGCAACTGGAAAGCGATCCGTTCTCCGAGTACGTTCAAGAGAACGACAAAGGCGCAATCGTTAAGGGCATCGTGAAAGAAGTTGACGCCAAAGGCGCCATCATCACTCTGGCCGACGATATCGAAGCGACTCTGAAAGCCTCCGAAATCAGCCGTGACCGCGTTGAAGACGCGCGCAACGTCCTGAAGGAAGGCGAAGAAGTAGAAGCCAAGATCATCAGCGTTGACCGCAAGAGCCGCGTAATCCAGCTCTCGATCAAGTCGAAAGACGTTGAAGACGAGAAAGAAGCTATCCAAAGCCTGCGCGACAAGCCAGCTTCGGACAGCGTCGCTGCTGGTCCTACCACTCTGGGCGACCTGCTGCGTGCACAAATGGAAAAACAGAACTGAGTTCTGTCAGACCATAGAAAAAGGGCGACTTCGGTCGCCCTTTTTTGTGGCCGCGATTTGCCTTGGTTTCTTAAGGAGCCGGGGTTTCACGTTGGCCATGAAACCTATCCCTTAATAAAACTGTCTCTTTTGTTATGCAGATCAATCATCTATATAACGACTAAGGGTTGCCTTGAGGTGCTGGGGTGATAGGGATTTGAATGAACAGACTCTTTCTCGTGCTGTTGGTTGCGGCCCTGGCAGGTTGCTCTACCAGTGCAAAGACGCATGCCGTGCGTGGTGTCAGTGGTATCGAGGTCGACTGCTCGGGGTTGGGTTCGGGCTGGGAAAAGTGCCAGAAGCGGGCAGCGAAGGAATGCAAGGGGGCGGGCTACAAGGTGATTACCCGATCCGATGACGCCAGGGACGACGACCAATATCCCTTCGGCTTCAATCCGGCAGGCTACCTGACTCGCACGATGCTGGTCATGTGTCGTTAGCGCCTGAAATGACGCCCATCTGCCCAAAAAAGGGGCAGGCTGAGCTTGTAGGCGATATGTCAATACTTGGGCTGTTCAAAATCCTCCGGGCATGCTAAAACCTTTGAAGCGCTGATCTAGCTGCTTGAAAAAGAAGGGAAAAATATGACGAAGTCGGAGTTGATCGAACGAATTGTCACCCATCAAGGGCTACTCTCATCCAAGGATGTAGAGCTGGCCATCAAGACAATGCTTGAACAAATGTCCCAATGCCTGGCGACTGGAGATCGTATCGAGATCCGTGGCTTCGGCAGCTTTTCCCTGCATTACCGCGCTCCTCGGGTGGGTCGCAACCCCAAGACCGGTCAGTCCGTCAGCCTCGACGGTAAATTCGTCCCTCATTTCAAGCCGGGCAAGGAGCTCAGGGATCGTGTCAACGAAGAGGAGGAGGCGGATTGAAGGCTACTAACCAAGGGGCAGGCCATGCGTAATCTAAAGCGTGTTGTACTTGCCGTATTTCTGTTGCTGGTGATTCTGATTGTCCTGGCGTTCGTGCTGGAAAATCAGCAATCGGTTTCCTTGCTATTCTTAGGTTGGAGCGGGCCTGAGCTACCTGTCTCTGTAATCATCGTTCTTGCACTGTTGATGGGCATGTTAATTGGCCCATTATTGGGATGGCTTGTCACTCGTCTGATGCGATCTTCGCGAAAGCAGCTTATTTAACAAAAAAATAGGAAGGTTCCTACAGACAGCTCAGGAGTTGTCGGTCTATATCCATTAGTAAATCATTTATTTACCTGTAAAATGCACCGCTTGACCGCAACATGGCACATGTAAGCGCCAGTCGGGGTAACGAGGCCTAGGCTTCGTATTCAAGGATTAGACAGCGCTCGGTTGGCAGCCCTGTCGTCAACTCAAGGTACGGTTTCGCGTGAAAATTCTAGTCACCGGCGGCGCAGGGTTCATCGGTTCGGCCGTCATTCGGCATATCATTTCCGACACGGCTGACTCTGTCGTGAATGTCGACAAGCTGACGTATGCCGGCAATCTCGAGTCCCTGATTGATGTGTGCCAGAGTCCTCGCTATGCATTCGAGCATGTCGATATCTGCGATCGTGCAGCCATTGACCGGGTCTTGAGAGAGCATCAACCGGATGCCATCATGCACCTGGCTGCTGAGTCCCATGTGGATCGTTCCATTTCCGGGCCATCGGAATTTATCCAGACCAACATTATCGGCACCTATGTCTTATTGGAAGCGGCGCGCCATTATTGGGCCACTTTAGATGAGGCGCGCAAGCCCGGCTTTCGTTTTCATCATATTTCCACAGACGAAGTGTACGGCGATCTTGAAGGCCCCGAAGAGTTGTTCACCGAAACGACACCTTATCAACCCAGCTCTCCGTATTCGGCCAGCAAGGCAAGCTCCGATCACTTGGTACGCGCATGGGCCCGTACTTACGGTTTACCGACGCTGGTCACCAATTGTTCGAACAATTACGGCCCATACCATTTCCCCGAAAAATTGATTCCTCTGATCATCCTCAATGCACTTGAGGGGAAGCCGCTGCCCGTATATGGCAAAGGCGACCAGGTTCGGGATTGGCTTTATGTGGAAGACCACGCTCGGGCCCTCTACAAGGTCGTGACCGAGGGTGTCGTCGGCCAGACGTACAACATCGGCGGCCATAACGAGAAACAGAACATCGAGGTCGTGCGCACCCTTTGCGCCTTGCTGGATGAGTTGCGTCCGGGCTCGCCTTACCGTCCCCATGCCGAATTGATCAGCTACGTTCAGGATCGCCCTGGCCACGATCAGCGTTACGCCATCGATGCGAGTAAAATTCAACGGGAGTTGGGCTGGGTGCCTGAGGAAACGTTTGAAAGTGGCATTCGCAAGACTGTGGAGTGGTACCTGAACAACACCGAGTGGGTGGCGCATGTAAAGAGCGGAAGCTACCAGCAATGGATTGACCAGCACTACAACGATCCTTCGAGTGAATCATGAAGATCCTTCTGCTTGGGAAAAACGGGCAGGTAGGCTGGGAGCTTCAACGTTCACTTGCGCCACTGGGAGATGTGATTGCACTGGATCGTCAAACAGTGGATGGGCTTTGTGGTGATTTGACCGATGTTGACGCTCTGCGTGAGACGATTCGGCAAGTCAGCCCGGACATCATCGTTAACGCAGCCGCTTACACGGCTGTGGACAAGGCTGAGCACGACGAACCTGAGCTGGCTGATCGTATAAATGGCGACGCCTGTCGGATAATGGCACAGGAAGCTGCATCGCTGGATGCCTGGCTTATTCACTATTCCACGGATTATGTCTTCAATGGCCAAGGGAGCAGGCCTTGGCAGGAAACAGATCCCACGGCACCGGTCAACCACTACGGTGCCAGTAAGCTGGCCGGCGAGCAGGCGATTATCGCATCTGGTTGCAACTACCTGATATTGCGTACGAGTTGGGTATATGGTGCTCGCGGTAATAACTTTGCCAAGACCATGTTACGTCTGGCGAAAGAACGCGAAACATTAAACGTCATTGCCGATCAAATTGGCGCGCCAACTGGGGCGGATCTCATTGCTGATGTCACTGCCCTGGTGATTCGGCGACTGGATGAAGGGGCGGGCTCTAGCGGCATTTATCATTTGGTCGCGAGTGGAGAGGTTTCCTGGCACGGCTACGCCAGTCACGTCATCGATTTCGCCCGTAGCCATGGCGAGCCGTTGATGGTAAGCGCAGTAAATCCCATCGAAACCAATGCTTATCCAACCCCGGCAAAACGCCCGCTGAACTCACGCTTGAATACCCAGAAACTGCGCGATCAATTTTCACTGCATCTGCCGGATTGGCAGAGCGGCGTCACCCGAATGCTTAGGGAAGTAATGAATAAATGACAACAACAAACCGTAAAGGGATCATTCTCGCTGGTGGATCGGGCACTCGGTTGCACCCATTGACGCTCGGTGTATCGAAACAGATGTTGCCGATCTACGATAAGCCGATGATTTTTTATCCGCTTTCAGTGCTGATGCTTGCGGGGATGCGGGAGATCTTGATTATTTCCACCCCCGAAGACTTGCCTTGTTTCAAGAAGCTGCTGGGTGATGGCAGCCTTTACGGTATTCAATTGACCTACGCCGAGCAGCCAAGTCCCGATGGCCTGGCCCAGGCGTTCATTATTGGTGAAGCGTTCATCGGTAACGATCCTTGCTGCCTGATTTTGGGTGACAACATTTTTTACGGGCAACACTTTTCGGATAATTTGCGTTCGGCCACCCATCAAAAGGAAGGCGCAACAGTATTTGGTTATCACGTGTCTGATCCGGAGCGTTTTGGGGTAGTGGAGTTCGATGACTCGGGACGTGCCCTCAGCATCGAAGAGAAACCCGTCGCTCCCAAGTCAAATTACGCCGTCACTGGTCTTTATTTTTACGATAATGATGTGGTTGGCATAGCAAAGAGCATAAAGCCTTCTGCCCGCGGTGAGTTGGAAATCACCGACGTCAATCGTGTCTACCTGGAGCGCAAGAAACTCCGTGTGGAAATGCTCGGCCGCGGTTTTGCATGGCTTGACACAGGGACCCATGATTCTCTTCTGGAGGCCAGCCATTTCGTTCATACCATTGAGCAACGACAGGGCCTTAAAGTAGCTTGCCTGGAGGAGATAGCTTTTACCAACGGCTGGATAAACAGAGCGCAATTGGCTGAGCAGGCTGAACGCCTTAAAAAAACCGGATACGGCCACTATCTTTCCAAGCTTTTGAGTTAATCGATACCCATCCGCACCAGGATTCATTTCCTGTTGCTTAATAGATCTTAAGTAGCACATCGACGCAGCGACTGCTTAATGACAGTCGCTGTGGAATGGGCAGAAAACTCAAACTCGCTCTCAACAGCGTGCTGAAGTAGATAAAACAAGGCTTAAAGACTATGCAAAGTGATGCTGCGAATAATCAATACGCCAATGAATTTGATGCCTTCCAGATCGCGCGAGCGTTATGGCGCCAAGTGTGGGTCATTATCAGCGTAACCGCTATTGCCGTTGTCCTGGGGCTGATGTATGCGTTTTTCAGCGAGCGAGTCTTTGAGGCCCGCGCCTATCTGGTGCCTCCGACCCAAAGTGATATTGCCGAGTTAAATGCAGGGCGTACCAAGGAATTCGAGCTTGAGCCCTATACCATTGAGCATGTATATCGTTTATTTGTGCGAAATCTACTCTCCGAGACGCTGCGCCAGGAGTTTTTTGAAAGTACGTACCTTCCATCGCTGAGTGAAGATGAAAAAAAACGCTCGCAGGATGCGTTGTACGCCGAGTTCCTGAAGAAACTGAAGGTGACTCCGGTTACGGCTGATGAGGTGGGTCGCTACTCCGTGATTGCCCAGACGGGTAACGCAGAACAGTCAGTGGACTGGGTCAAGAAATATATCAGGCATGCAGAATTACAAGCAGTCAACGAAATCACCAAGAACGTTTCATATGAAGCCAAGGTCCGTGCCCAGAATATGGGGCGGGAGATAGATGCCAAGCGTGAAACAGGTGAGGCCATGCGTGCGGATACGTTGGTCAAATTACGAGCGTCGCTAGGCGTCGCTGAGGCGGTTGGCGTGCAGAAACCTACGATGATATTCGATGGTACCCCGAACGCGGCAACCACGAACATGACAGGGGAAATGAGCTTCTTGAGAGGCGTCGAGGCGCTTAAGGCTGAAATAAAAAGCATAGAGGGCAGGTCTTCCAATGACGCATTCCTGTCCGGCTTGAGGGACCTTCAAGCCAAGAAGAGCTTTTTTGAAAAGCTGGCAGTCACCCCCCTGAAAATCGATATGTACCGCTATGACGGCGATGTTGAAGTGCCACAAGAGGCTATCAAGCCGAAAAGAACACTTGTTGTGTTGCTGGCATTGGTCCTCGGCCTGATGCTGGGTGTCTTGGCAGCGCTTTCGGTCCATCACCTGGGCGGGAAGTCGGCAAAAAAATCTCCAGGTTATCAAGTCTGAACCCTATTTTGATGTGCCCAGTTGGTTAAGGAAACACTCCATGAAATTGCTAAAAACCGATTTGCAGGACGTAGTGATTATAGAACCGACGGTTTTTAGGGATGAACGGGGCTGGTTTTTTGAAAGTTTTAATGAACCGCGTTTTCACGACGAGCTTTCAAAGTTAGGTTTGCCCATACCCAGAAGCTTTATTCAAGACAACCATTCCTCCTCGCAGAAGGGCGTTCTTCGCGGTTTGCATTATCAGCTCGCACCCCACGCTCAGGGTAAGTTGGTCAGAGTTGTCTCGGGATCGGCCTATGACGTTGCTGTCGATATTCGCAAGGGGTCGCCCACCTATGGGAAATGGGTGGGGGCCGAGCTAAGCGCAGAAAACCATCGCATGCTGTGGATTCCTGAAGGATTCGCACACGGCTTTGTAGCGTTGGAAGATAACACGCACTTTTTATACAAGACCACGGATGTCTACAGTAAAGAACTTGAGCGCAGCATCAAGTGGGACGACCCTGATTTAGGCATCGACTGGCCTGCTGGGGCTGATTTTATTATCAGTGAAAAAGACAGGCAGGCGAGCCCGTTGAAAGACGCTGATCTTCCAAGTCTGTATACCCCCGGCAGTACTCAAGCGCTGACGCTGGACATTATTGGGGATAGCCGAGGAAGTCTGATCGCCTTGGAAAAGTCGAGTCAGATACCATTTGAGTTTAGACGCGTCTATTATATTTTTGGCACGCAACCTGAGGTCAGCAGAGGGTTTCATGCGCACAAAGATCTTCGTCAACTGGCCGTGTGTGTTTCGGGAAAGTGCCGGATGTTGATGGATAACGGCGTGACGAAGGAAGAGATCTGGTTGGACTCGCCGACAAAAGGGGTTCTGATCAATAATCTTGTCTGGCGGGAAATGCATGATTTTAGCCCGGACTGTGTGTTGGTCGTATTCGCCAGCCATGAATATGACGAAAAAGACTATATTCGAAATTACAAAGAATTTACTAATTTAGTAGCCGCCGCTGCCGTATCCAATAAGGCTGTTTGATCCCGGCTTGCTCTTGAAGCCAGCTGATTTGATCTACACGCAAAGAACAGGTGTTTAATGATTGAGTTTCTAAGTTTGAAAGATGTAAACGCGGCCTACGCTTCCGAACTCAAAGCTGCCTGTGCGCGAGTCATCGATTCTGGCTGGTATATTCAAGGAAAAGAGCTGGAGGCCTTCGAGAGTGATTTTGCGAAGGCGTGTGGCGTGCAATTTTGTCTTGGCGTAGCGAATGGGCTGGACGCGCTGACGCTAACCTTGAGAGCGTGGAAGCTCCTCGGCAGGTTGACCGAAGGCGATGAAGTGATCGTCCCTGCCAACACTTATATAGCGAGTGTCCTGGCCATTACCGAAAATGGCTTGACCCCTGTGCTCGTTGAGCCTGATGAAACCTTGAACATTTCGCCGGCGTTGATAGAGTCTTCTATCGGCCCCAAAACCAAGGCAATTATTCCCGTTCATCTTTATGGTCGCTTGGCTGATATGCCAAGTATCATGAGTATCGCAAAAAAGCATAATCTTTTGGTTTTGGAGGACTCCGCACAGGCGCACGGTGCGAGTATTGACGCAAAAGTGGCCGGTAGTTGGGGCGATGCAGCCGGATTCAGCTTCTATCCAGGGAAAAATCTCGGCGCACTGGGTGATGCTGGGGCGATTACCACGAATGACCCGGAACTGGCTACAGTACTAAAAGCACTACGCAATTATGGCTCTCACGAGAAATACAAGAATATCTACCAAGGTGTCAACAGCCGGCTTGATGAAATACAAGCCGCAATGTTGAGCGTTAAATTAAAATATCTGTCGACTGATATTCAAAGTCGCAGAAAGATTGCGCGTGCGTACAGTGACGGTATCCGTAATGCTGCGATCCGTCTGCCCATCCAGGAAAATGTGTCTCCCTTGGATTTTGAAGGCCATGTCTGGCATCTTTATGTTGTTCGCTGCCAGCACCGTGATGCTTTGCAGAAGCACTTGGCTGCATCAGGTATCCAGACATTGATACATTATCCAATACCTCCGCATAAACAGCTTGCTTACAAAAACTGGAATAGCCAGTCGTTCCCGTTAACCGAGAGGATACACGACGAGGTACTCAGCCTTCCGATTGGTCCCACCATGACCCTCGAAGACGCGAGCGCTGTGATTGATGCCTGCAATAGTTTTAATGGCCTTGGTTGAAGGCTAATGACGCTGATAAAAACAAGTCTGCTTAACGGGGTTGCCGTACTCGTTAAAATGTTGACGTTGCTTGGAATAAATAAAGTCCTGGCCATCTACGTTGGTCCTGTGGGTTATGCAGCGCTTGGGCAGTTTCAAAACGCTATTCAAATGATCACTACTTTTGCCAGTGGTGCTATTAATACAGGTGTTACGAAGTACACGGCGGAATATCATTATAACGAGGACAAGCAGCACGCCGTCTGGCGGAGTGCTGGGACTATAGCCTTGTTAGGCTCACTGCTTTGCAGTGTCGTTATAATGATATTCAGTGATGAGCTGGCGGTTGCATTTCTAAAGAACTCCGACTTTGGCGGTGTCTTCAGATGGTTTGCGGCTACGCTGGTATTCTTTACATTAAATGCGCTTTTGCTGGCGATACTTAACGGTAAAAAAGATCTGCTTCGTTACGTTTTCGCAAATATTGCTGGAAGCGTCTTTGCCTTTCTAGTAACTACGGCTTTATCAATGTATTTCGGCCTGTATGGTGCGTTGATAGCTCTGGCTATTTATCAATCAATTAGTTTTTTTGTGACTCTTGTTATTTGTCTGAAAGCGCCTTGGTTTCGCTTTAACTATATGGTGGGGCGCGTCGATTATGCAGTGGCCAAAAATTTTCTGAAATATACGGCCATGGCCCTTACATCAGCTATTTGCGTACCGGTCAGCCATATCTTCGTGCGAAACTACCTGGGTTCATCATTTGGTTGGGATGCGGCCGGCTACTGGGAAGCCATGTGGCGTCTTAGTGCCGCCTACCTCATGCTCGTAACAACGACCCTCAGCGTTTATTATTTGCCCAGGCTTTCTGAATTGGAAAGCCGGGAAGCGATAAGAGCGGAAGTTCTATTGGGCTACCGTGTCATATTGCCCTGTGCCGCGTTGTGCGGACTGATTATCTTTGTCTTGCGTGACTTCATCATACATGTGTTGTTTACAGCGGATTTCCTGCCCATGAGGAGTCTTTTCGCCTGGCAGATCGTTGGCGATACTCTCAAGATAGGTAGCTGGATCCTTGCTTATGTCATGCTGGGTAAGGCCATGTTCAAGCTCTTTATCTTTTCCGAAGTGCTTTCTGCAATTTCTTTTTATGTCATGACGGTCGTTTTTACAAAATTATTGGGCTTGGAGGGAGTGTCTCTGGCTCACGCGGTGAACTATGCAGTTTACTGGGCGTTGTTAATGCTGTTCGTTACGATGGAGTTGAAGAAAGTGAAAGCTGACGGGCTAGTTGGCTGAAGGATTTGCTGGATAATGGTTTTTCTGTTGAGGCGCTTGCGTTGAATATTTATAATCCAAAAGTTTCTGTGATGATCATTACTTACAATCAGCAGCATCTGATTGCGGAAACGATCGAGAGTGTATTGACGCAAGACTATGACAATTTCGAGATTGTGGTAGCAGACGACGCCTCTACAGACGGTACGCGCGAAGTTATTCTGGACTTTTATAATAAATATCCTGATGTGATTGTGCCGGTCTTGAATGAGAAGAATCTCGGCATTACCGGCAACTCCAATGCGGCTTTTTTTGCCTGCAGCGGAGAGCTGGTCGCAGTGCTAGGTGGCGATGACCTGTTTTTACCCGGGAAGTTGAAGGCCCAGGTGGCGCTTTTCGAGGATCCCAAGGTCGTACTGTCTTACCATCCTGTGGATATTTTTAATCACGCTGATGGTGCGTTGATTTTTCGTACCAATACTACTGAAAAAGAGCGAATCAATAACGTCCACGATTTAATATCGAAGGGGGGTATTCCAGGTGCTTCTTCGGTCATGGTTAGACGTTCTTCGTGTCCTACGCACGGCTTCGATCCGCTCTTTCCCGTCGTTTCAGACTGGATCTTTTATATTGAAGTCGCGTTGCAAGGCGAAATTCGTGAACTCCCGGGTGTCTATGGCAAGTATCGTAAGCATGGTCTAGGGGCTAGCGACAGGACATTCGAATTGCTGCAAGAGTCTCTGCTGACCGTCGATCTCATTGCCAAACGCTATGAACATGATCCGGCCATTAGGGAAGCGTGCCAACAAGGTGGCTACCGTTATCTTCTAGGTGAGCTTTTCAGGCAGGTTGTTAAGAAGAACAAGGCCAATGTCGAGGCGCTGCGTCCGTTATTCCTGAAGTATTCATCCGGAAACAAACGAACAATGACCAATTTGCTTTTTGGGATTCTGCGTCGCCCCATGATTTTCAACGTTGTTTCGGGGGTGCTGCCCCGGCTGAAAAATGCCCTAAAGCGACAGGTATAAACGACTATGCTGAACCCTGCATTTGTTTATATTGCCATGTGGTCGCTGGTCCTGTTGCTGTATTTTTTTGACTTGACCACAAATTTGGTCTCCCCCTCGGCGGTGGGACTGATGGTGATAATCATGAATATGGTCAGCATATTGTTATTGTATTTGCTTTTAAGGGGGCGGAAAAAGATCGAAGTTCCCAGTGAAGCACAGACCGATTTTTATATAAGTGTCGTGTCGCGTTTTTTAATGTTGTTAGGGTGTGTGTGGTTTCTTGGCACCGCTTTCGAGATTTATTATTCGGGGGGCGTGCCTCTTTATTGGCGTTTGGTGGGTATTAATAAACTGTACACCGAGTTCGGTGTGCCTTCCCTCCATGGAGTCATGAATGCCTGCTATCTGCAGGTGCTGTCAATGGCGACTTATTTGTCTATAAAAAAACACTCCAAAAAAATGGCTGTATTGATTCTAGTTCTTTTGCTATGGCCGGTGTTGATGTTGGGCCGCGGTATTCTGCTGAGCGGATTGATTCAGGTCGTTTGTGTTGCGTTGCTACTGACGAAGGTATCCTCTAAGAAGATACTTTCGCTGGCTGTCGTTGCTGTGGCGGTTGTGGTGATTTTTGGCTACTTGGGTGATATGCGGCAAACCTCAAACCCCTTTGCCTATTTGGTATCTGGTCAATCCGGAGAAGTGTTTGATGCCTTGCCCAGCGGTTTTCTCTGGTTTTACGTCTACCTGACAGCCGGGCTCAGTAATTTTTTCCACAACATTGATACTGTGATTCCAAACTGGTCGGTATCCTATTCGATGTCCAATATGCTGCCTTCGATTGTGAAGGCGTATTTTGAGTTGGATGCCAGGAACGATCTGTTCACGTTTGTGGATAACAATTTGAATACCTCTACCATTTATGCAGGCTTCGTATCGGATACCGGGGCTTTGGGTGGCTTTATATTTGTTGCGCTGATTCAATTGGTTTGCTGCTGTGTATACAAGGTCTCGCTCAGGGGGCGACCCTGGGGGATCTTTGCTTATTCGGTAGCCTTTCAGATTCTCGTGTTTTCAATTTTCTATGATATGTTTTTCCTGTTGCCGACATTGTTCCAATTTTTTATCTGCTGTTCTCTGTATGTTTTTGCCGGCCTCCGTTCCGGTAGACATGAAAAATACGCGCGGCAAGACGCACCCTAAGCGCCCATGTCAGACGCAAAGATGTTTTACTGTTGATGGATAGAGGTACCGTTATGAAAAAGATTCTAATCACTGGTGGTGCAGGGTTCATAGGTTCGCACCTCGTTCCCAAACTGTTGAAAACGAACCATACCGTTAGAATTCTGGATCCTCTAACCGTTCAGGTGCATGGCAGTCTACCTGTTGACCTCGATTGGTTGAATGGTGAAGGCATCGAGTTCATTCGCGGAAGTGTCACTTCGCGAGAAGATTGGACAAAGGCGCTTGAAGGCGTTGACGGCATCGTCCATTTGGCGGCAGAAACCGGCACTGGTCAATCGATGTACGAGATTGCCCGCTATAACGAGGTTAACTCCCAAGGCACTGCCTTGATGTTTGACGTCCTGGGCAAGTTACCGGCGCATCGTGTTAAGAGAATCATTCTCTCCTCAAGTCGTTCGGTATATGGAGAGGGGGCCTATATCAACTCTCTCACTCAACAGCGTGTATGCCCGACCGCTCGTTCCGCTGACGCGCTGAGTAAACAAATGTGGGAACCTCTTTGCCCCTTTACAGGCGATGCATTGCAACTTGTACCGACGAAGGAAACGGATCTGATCGCCCCGTCCTCGTTCTATGCAGCGACCAAGTATGCGCAAGAGGATCTTGTCAGGATTGGCAGTCAGTCAATGGGCATAGATTATACGATTTTCCGTTTGCAGAATGTTTACGGTGAGCGACAGTCGCTCAATAATCCGTACACTGGCATATTGTCCATATTTTCCACCAAGATTCGTCGCGATACCGTTCTTCCACTTTTCGAAGATGGCCTCGAGAGCCGCGATTTTGTGCATGTCGATGATGTGACAGATGCGTTGGTTGCGGGTTTGCTTGTTGAAAAATCACCCAATACCGTCGTTAATGTTGGTAGCGGGATTGCCACCTCTGTTAAGGAAGTCGCCGAGGAGTTGACAGTCGCGTTCGGGAAAAAACCGAATGTTCAAGTGACCGGGCAGTTTAGAGTTGGCGATATTCGTCATAATTACGCTGATATTGAACGGTTGAATAAGTTGCTCGGTATTCATCCCAAGATTACGCTGAAAGAAGGTCTCAAGCGCTTCGCTGAGTGGGTGCTCCAGCAGCCGCTGCCAGAGGATCAGCTGGAAAAGGCTAATCAAGAATTACGCGCTCGAAAGTTGATGAATTAAGGAGCTTGCCATGGAGCAGGACAACCCGGGTTTGTGGCGTCTGTTGTGCGCAGACATTGAGAGGCAGAGGGCACTATTCAAGGCTCCTGCGACCAGGTCAAAGATAAAGTTGGTGTTGGCTATGGTTTCTCCTAGATTTGCTCCCGTGCTGCTCTACAGGCTAGCATATTCAATGAATTCCAACGGGCTGAAAATAATCGGCCGGTTTTTTTCCTTGTTGAATTACACCGTCTTTGGGATAGAAATAGCGGTTGCCTGCAAAATTGGTCCGGGCCTGTTTTTCCCCCATACCCAGGGAACCGTTATCGGTGCTGTCAGCGTAGGCGCAAACGCTGTTATCTATCAAGGCGTGACGCTGGGCGCCAAGGATCTGGATTTTACCTACGACGCGGACCACCGTCCCGTTATTGGTAACGATGTGGTAGTCGGTGCCGGGGCGAAAGTGCTGGGGGGATAACGGTGGGCGATAATGTTACGGTGGCCGCCAACTCGGTGTTGCTGACGAGTATGCCGGCAAATGTCATCGTCGCCGGCATGCCTGCAAAAATCGTTAAACAGCGAGCGACGTTGGTGTGAATGAATTGTTAAAGAATAAAAACGTCTTATACGTGGCTCCGATGTTTTTTGGTTATGAGTCCGAGATAAAGGGAGAACTGGAGCAACAGGGCGCCAGCGTCACTTTTCTATTGGACCGTCCATTCGAATCGCCTTTTCTAAAGGCGCTCACAAAGTTTCGTCACGCGTGGGTAATCGGCGCTGCCGATCGATATTATGAACGACAGATGAACTCCGTTCATACGGAGTTTGACTACGTTTTTGTTGTCAATGGACAGACGCTCTCTGCGAAAACACTTTCTGCGTGGCGTGAACGGTATCCAAAGGCAAAATTTATCCTATATATGTGGGATTCTTTTTCCAATCGACAACAGACGCTTCATAATCTAAAGTATTTTGATAGTGTGTTTACCTTCGATAAAAATGATGCTGAAAAGTACAATGTCAATTTTCGGCCTTTATTTTTTTCGGCGGGTTTTAATGCTGTCGTCGAGACGAAGACAGAATACGATATAAGTTTTATTGGTACAGCACACACCGATCGGTTTTTTATTGTCGATAAAATAGATCGCCAATTGGATGCGTCAACAAAAAGATATTGGTATCTTTACTTGCAGGCCAATTGGGTTTATTGGTTCTATCGCTGCTTTAATCGCGCCTATCGGAATGCCAGGAAAAGTAATTTCAAATTCGCGTCGATACCCAAGTCTGAGGTTCAGCGTGTTTTTAACGTTTCAAATGCGATACTCGATATAGAGCATCCTCAGCAGACGGGGTTGACCATGCGTACGTTGGAAACATTAGGGGCAAGGAAGAAGCTGGTTACCACCAACGCAAGCGTTAAACAGTACGATTTTTACGCTGAAGATAATATTCTTGTCATTGATCGTTGGGAACCCGTTATCAGCAAGGCGTTTCTTGAACGGCCTTATAAGGCTGTTGATCCTCATATTTATCATCGCTATAGCCTGGCCGGCTGGCTTGATGAAATTATTATGCTGGTGAACAAAAAATGAAGATCCTAGTGACGGGGGCAAGTGGCTTTATTGGGCGTTCTTTGTGTCTTGATCTTCAGGCAAAGGGGTTTGCCGTGCGTGCGCTTATGCGCAAGCCTTCGGCGGCCGCCGCAGATTATGAATGCCTGTTCGGTGAGCTGGACAATGAAGAGTTCCTTTCCGAAGCGTTGTCTGGCGTAGATATCGTTGTCCATCTCGCGGGCAGGGCGCATCAATTTGGCAAAGCCGCCAAGGATGTCTCGGCGATGTTCAAGGTGAACAGAGACTTCACCTTGAGGCTCGCCTCCATTGCGGAGCAGCGCGGAGTCAAGCGCTTTATTTTCGTCAGTTCTATTGGTGTCAACGGGGTCGAAACCGGATTAGCGCCTATTGACGAAACCAGCCCTGCCACCCCCGTCAAGGATTATGCTTTATCCAAGTACGAGGCCGAAGTCGCCCTCAGCCGTGCATACATAGAGGGTGCCAGTGGGATGGAATTGGTTATTATCCGTCCGCCCCTTGTTTATGCGGCCAATGCGCCGGGTAATTTCCAACGTCTGTTGAAACTCGTCAGGAGCGGTTTGCCCTTGCCCTTTTCTGGGGTCGCCAACCGAAGAAGCATGATCTCTCTTGATAATTTGACTGATTTTATACGCGTGTGCGCCATTCATCCCGATGCCGCTGGAGAGTTATTTCTTGTATCCGACGGTGACGACCTCGCCTTGCCGGAAATCATTGATGCTCTTTCTGTTGGCATGGGGAAGCGGCCCCGGGTTTTCTATTTTCCTGTCAAGCTCATTTATGCGGCCGGCCAGCTCGTCGGTAAGCGTGCTTTGGTAACCCAGTTGTGTGGATCTTTCGTTGTCAACCCCGCAAAGGCGATGAAACTATTAGGGTGGACACCACCTTTTTCTTCTCGCAATGAGCTTGTCAGGTCGGCACGGGAGTTTATGTTGTCCGCAGAAAAGTGTCGTTCAAGACCGGAACAGTCTGAATAAAGGAGTTTTTAATGCTGTGGTTCGTTTTGCCGGTTATCGCGATTGCTTCCTTCCTGCTGACCTGGGTCCTGCGTCGGTATGCATTGGCTCGCAGTCTTATAGACGTACCTAACGCCCGCAGTTCCCATACTGCACCCACGCCCAGAGGCGGCGGGGTGGCAATTGTCCTATGCTTTTTCGCAGCGGTGGCGGCATCGTTTTTCCTGGGCATCCTGCCATTGAATCCGGTCGCGGCGCTCTTAGGGGCAGGATCGTTGGTGGCTATCCTGGGTTTTCTGGATGATCATGGGCATATTGCTGCCAGATGGCGCCTGTTGGGTCACTTTATCGCCGCGTTTTGGGCGTTATACTGGGTCGGTGGCCTTGCACCGCTTTCCATGTTCGGCATGAACGTGGAGTTGGGTGTTTTTGGTTATGTGGTTGCGGCGTTGTTCCTGGTCTGGATGTTGAATCTTTATAATTTTAT
The DNA here is from genome assembly GCF_018325965.1 of Pseudomonas sp. Cab53. Lineage (NCBI taxonomy): Bacteria > Pseudomonadati > Pseudomonadota > Gammaproteobacteria > Pseudomonadales > Pseudomonadaceae > Pseudomonas > Pseudomonas sp. Cab53. Next base: position 1,806,126 of record NZ_AP021902.1, read on the forward strand.
GGATGGTATCGACGGGATCGCCAGTGTCGAGGCTATAACGGTCTGCCTGAGTGCTGCGCTGCTAGGTGGGTTGCAGGGTGCTGGCAACGTTGTCGGTCCGTTGTTGCTTGCCAGTGCTGTGCTGGGCTTCCTGTGCTGGAATTACCCGCCTGCGAGGATTTTCATGGGCGATGCCGGGAGTGGTTTCCTGGGTATCACGTTGGGCATTTTTGCACTTCAGTCTGCCTGGATATCGTCTGATCTGTTTTTTGCCTGGCTGATCTTGCTCGGCGTTTTTATCGTGGATGCAACAGTGACGCTGATTCGCCGTCTACTGAGAGGAGAAAAGCTCTACGAAGCTCATCGCAGCCATGCCTACCAATTCGCCTCGCGGCATTACAAGCAACATTTGCCTGTGACATTGACAGTGGGGGCACTTAATCTGCTGTGGCTGCTGCCTATGGCTTTCCTGGTGGTCGAGGGGGTTGTGCAAGGCGTTGTTGGGGTACTGGTAGCGTATGTACCTTTGATTTTACTGGCACTGAAGTTTCGAGCTGGCTTGGCAGAGGGTACTCAGCAGAAACTGGTTTAGGTTTCTGGCCTCTGGATCTTCATCGAGAAGAGACTGACTGTTCAGCCGTTTTATTAGGTACCCAAAGGATTTATGGATAAATTACGAACTTTCTTGCTGGAGCTATCGCGCCGGCAGAAGCGCTTGATTCAAGTGTCTGCGGATATCGTTCTGGTCTGGTTGGCGCTGTGGCTTTCGTTTGTGGTGCGTTTGGGCGTCGATGCGCTGATCAATCCATTCACTGCCCATCAGGTTCTGTTCCTGAGTGCGCCGGCCATCGCGATTCCGTTGTTTATCCGTTTTGGAATGTACCGCGCGGTGATGAGGTACTTTGGCAATGACGCACTTATCGCCATCATCAAGGCTGTCAGCCTCTCTTCGTTGATTCTGGGGATCGTCGTCTTCTGGTACAGCAATCATCAGAACATTGTGCCCAGGTCGATCATCTTCAACTATTGGTGGCTTAGTCTGATCATGATTGGCGGACTGCGCCTGGCGATGCGTCAGTACTTCCTGGGCGACTGGTTCACGGCGGCGCAGCATGTTCCTTTCACGAATCGTGACGATGGATTGCCAAAGGTCGCCATCTATGGCGCAGGTGCTGCCGGTAACCAATTGGTAGCTGCACTGCGTATGGGGCGTGTCATGCGTCCGATAGCGTTTATCGACGACGATAGCAGTATCGCCGATCGGGTGATCGCGGGTCTGCAGGTCTACAAACCCAAAAACATTCAGCGCATGATCGATGTCACGGGGGCTCAGGAAATTCTACTGGCCATTCCCTCGGCAAACCGGGTAAGGCGTCGTGAGATCTTGGGCTTCCTCGAAGGCTTCCCCCTTCACGTACGCAGTATTCCCGGCTTTATGGACTTGGCAAGCGGGCGCGTAAAAGTTGACGACATTCAGGAAGTCGATATCGCCGATCTGTTAGGCCGTGATGCAGTACCGGCCCAGGAGAGCTTGCTCGAGCATTGCATCAAGGAGCAGGTGGTTATGGTGACGGGCGCCGGAGGGTCGATCGGCTCGGAACTGTGCCGCCAGATACTTGAATTGCGCCCGTCGACATTAATAATGTTCGAACATAGCGAGTTCAATCTGTACAGCATCTTGTCCGAGTTGGAGCAGCAGGTTGCCAGGAAGTCCCTTTCCGTACGTCTTTTGCCGATCCTGGGTTCAGTAACCAACCCGCGTAAACTGCTTGACGTGATGAATGTATGGCAAGTGAACACTGTCTACCATGCAGCAGCCTATAAACACGTTCCTATAGTCGAACATAATATTGCCGAAGGTGTTCTGAACAACGTCATTGGTACATTGAATACCGCCCAAGCGGCTCTGCAGGCAGGGGTTGCCAATTTTGTTTTGATTTCCACAGACAAGGCTGTACGTCCTACCAACGTCATGGGCAGTACCAAACGTCTGGCAGAGCTAACGCTGCAGGCGCTTAGCCGGGAAATAGCACCGGTGCTTTTTGGCGATAATGCCAACGTATCACGTGTCAATAAAACCCGTTTCACGATGGTTCGTTTCGGTAATGTTCTCGGCTCGTCAGGTTCGGTCATCCCTTTGTTCCATAAGCAGATAAAGTCAGGTGGACCGCTGACCGTCACTCATCCGAAAATCACCCGATATTTCATGACGATCCCAGAAGCTGCACAACTGGTTATTCAGGCCGGGGCCATGGGGATGGGGGGGATGTTTTCGTATTGGACATGGGAGAACCGGTCAGGATCGTCGAACTGGCCGAGAAGATGATTCATCTGTCGGGCTTCAGTGTGCGTTCGGAAAAGAACCCCCATGGAGACATTGCCATAGAGTTCACGGGGCTGCGGCCTGGAGAGAAGTTGTACGAAGAGTTATTGATTGGCGATAACGTAGTGCAAACTTCTCATCCGATGATTATGAGTGCCAATGAAGACTTCATACCTTGGGATGCGTTGAAGGGTAAATTGGCTGAGTTGATCACCGCCGTCGAGACTGACGATTATTCGCGTGTACGCCAGTTGTTGCGCGATACAGTCAGTGGTTATGCACCCGATGGAGAAATAGTGGACTGGATCCACCAGCAAAGACGACGCGACCCTTGATCAAGGCTGAGCGTTCACTGGTCAGGGTAAGCAACGGTCTCTGCCCCGCTTGTTCTTGAACGATGATAAAGACGTTCGATAAATGCGCAGGGCACACCTTCAGGAAAATTGAGGATGTGCCCATTCTGTTTGGGTGCCGAAACCGTCCAAAGGCTCGTTCAAGCCTGGTTTTGGCCTTCATCCTTGCGCTGCAGTATCTTTGCTGGGTTACCCACCACCGTGACATTGGCGGGCACTGAACGGGTGACCACCGCCCCTGCGCCAATCATCGCGTTCTCCCCAATAGTTATTCCTGGAAGAATAGTGCAATTGGCGCCCAAGGAGGCGCCTTTGCTTATTACGGTTCTGTCGAAGCTTTCAGGATAGACCTTGCTTCTTGGAAAGCGGTCATTGGTGAATGTGGCGTTGGGACCAATAAACACATCGTCTCCGATGGAAACACCATCCCACAGCTGAACACCGCATTTGATTGTTACCCGGTCTCCTACGACGACGTCGTTTTCGATGAACACGTGGTCGCAGATATTGCAGTCCTGGCCGATTTTGGCCCCGGGTAGCAAGTGGGTGAAGGCCCAAACCCGAGTGCCTTTGCCTATCTGGGAGGTTTCGCATAAAGCGTGGGAATGCACGAAGTAATCTTTATGATCGCTCATTGTTATCCGTTCCATTGGATGGTTGGAACACCACCCTGTGTTGGCAAGTTTCGTTAGATTATTGGCTTATAAGCCATTGATCCAGCGGCTGATAATAAAGTAACTGCTCAAATTTTTCTGTGCTACAGGCAAAGCGAAAGAGTCATGGCGATTGATAAACTCGGGAGCAGGGGCCCTTGCAGGGGATTTCGCAGCTCGAAGTAGGTGGCCTTAGCTTGAGCATCGATGTGTTTTTGCCGTCACCGTTTCGCTGGCGTGGGATGCGATTGACCTACCCATTTCGCGTGAGCCCCTGAAAGTCTAATACGCCTCGTTATTACATTTTTTGCAATGGTCGCCTTTTTGACAGCCCTCAATCATCGCCTAAGTTTGGAATGCAGCGTCACAAAGCTGCTTCCTCTTGACGGTATCAAGGAGCTTCATTTTATGCGTAAAGGATATTTTTACCCGCTGATTTTTGCCCTCCTGGCCAATGCCTCGGTCGCGGTAGGCGCGACCGCAGTGGTCAAGCCCGAGGTGGCAATACCTCCTGTGGTGCAGAGCTCGGTGTCTTCGCAAGAGGGCAAGGTGGATTTGAACCAGGCAGATGCTACGACGCTTCAGCGTGAGCTGACTGGGATAGGTAAGGCGAAGGCTGATGCAATTGTTGCATATCGTGAAAGTAATGGTGCTTTTTCATCAGTCGAAGAGTTGTTGGAGGTCAAGGGCATTGGTAAGGCAATCCTGGACAAAAATCGGGATAAACTGGAAGTGAATTGAGCTGAATCAAAAGGAATGGCCAGTCGATGGGACTGGCTTTTTCCGTTTTATCGATAGCGGGCTGCGTGGGTTCGCTCTTTGAGTGAATTGATCCACTTTTTTGCCGCTTATAGGCCATTCAAACTGAAGCATGACGCTGGACTCGACCTCACCGTTCATATCCCGTTGGATGAGCAGCCTCATAGCCTCATTGGCCGCTCGCTAACAGGCGATCAAGGAGCCTTGCCATGTACAAAGACTACCCAGCTGCCTACCAGGTCAGCAAAGGTTCCGCCCTCCAGGTGGACAAGCCTTTCTACGACCGAATCCGTACCCGGCAGGACCAGCGCACGCTGATCGAGCAGTTCGAAGTCCCCATTCGCACTGGCCGTGCCTGGCATGTACCCGCCGGGCACGTCTTTCGTGTCACCACGCCGCAGGGCCCGCAGGTCGGCGACTTCAACGTCTGGAACGCCCACGACCCGCGGGAGCGATTGTGGGCCGCGCGTACCCGGCAGTTGCAGGGCGCCCATGTCAGTACCCACGACCGGTTGTGGTCGAACTTGCCGTTCCTGCGGCCGCTGGTGACCATCACCGACGACAGCCTGGCCGGTTATGGCATCGACGAGCACGGGGGGCGGTTGCACGATCTGCTGGGCACGCGTTGCGACCCTTACGTCAACAAGATGCTGACCGGCGAGGATTTCCACCATCACTGCCATTCGAACCTGACTCGCGCGGTGTTGCCCCACGGCTTGACCGAGTTCGATGTACACGACGTGCTGAATATCTTCCAGTGCACCGGGCTGAACCATGACGACATGTACTTCATGAAGGCCTGTCCGGCACAGAAGGGCGATTACCTGGAGTTCTTTGCCGAAATTGATCTGTTGTGCGCCCTGTCCACCTGCCCGGGCGGTGACCTGTCACTGGCCATGTGGGGGCCGGATGCGCAGGATCCATTGAGCGTCTGTCGGCCACTGGGGGTGGAGATCTATCGGTTGGACGACGCATTGTTGGAAGGCTGGAGCCAGCCTGAGCGGGCGGCGTACAAGGGGTTGCATGGCTTGCACATCGCCAGGGCGGATTGGGAGAAGTAACGCAGTAGGCGGACAGGACGCGGCCTTCTGTGGCGAGGGGATTTATCCCCGCTGGGGCGCGCAGCGGCCCCTTTTAAAACCCACCCAGTCGATCAGATAGACCGCGTGACAGGTTTTGGGGCTGCTGCGCAGCCCAACGGGGATAAATCCCCTCGCCACAAAAGTTTTGTGTCAGGCAGCACTCCACAGTGTTGTGCCAGCCAGCAGCCAGCAGCCAGCACTCAACGATCCTTGGCCTCCTTCGCGTCCATCTCGGCGTTGCGCTCGGCAACACGCTTGCGTTGTTCGTCCGTCAACTCGACCTTGTTGGCGGTGTCGCGCAGCATCATCAGACCACCAACGATCGAGCCGATTGCAACAATCAGAATCAACCAGGCATACCAGGGCATAGGGCTCTCCTTGAGGGCGCGGCCAGTGGGCGTCTGTTCGCCAATCTGCCGCGCCTACCACTTATGAGCGAAGCTCGTTCGCAGTGGTTCCATACTACGCCCGTTCGGCCGGCTTCACCTCAAGGCCCGGTCAGCATTGCATCGGCTGGAGCCGCCGCTCGCAGTTGTGCGGTCAGGGTGAAGTAGACGAAGCCCGCCGCCATGAACGCGACGAAGATCAGGCCGATCAGCGCATTGAACCAGGCCATCGCCACCAGGCATACCACCGCCAATACCAGGGCGATTCCCGGCACGAGAGGGTAGCCCGGCGCGCGGAAGGTGCGCTCCAGGTTGGGCTCGGTTTTGCGCAGTTTGAACAGGCTGAGCATGCTCATGATGTACATGACGATCGCACCGAACACCGCCATGGTGATCATCGCGGCGGTCAGGGTCATGCCGCCGAGGTTGATCAGGCCGTCGCTGTAGATAGCGGCAATGCCGATCAGGCCTCCGGCGATGATGGCGCGGTGTGGCGTCTGGAAGCGTGAGAGCTTGGCCAGGGAGGCGGGCAGGTAGCCGGCGCGCGCCAGGGCGAAGAACTGCCGCGAGTAGCCCAGGATGATGCCGTGGAAACTCGCCACCAGGCCGAACAGGCCGATCCACACCAGCATGTGCAACCAGCCGGAGCTTTCGCCGACCACGGTTTTCATGGCCTGTGGCAGCGGGTCGTTGATGTTCGACAGGGTGCGCCAGTCACCGACGCCGCCGGCGAAGAACATCACCCCCATCGCCAGCACCACCAGGGTCAGGATGCCACTGATGTAGGCCTTGGGGATGGTGCGTTTCGGGTCCCTGGCTTCTTCGGCCGCCATGGCCGCGCCTTCGATGGCCAGGAAGAACCAGATGGCAAACGGGATGGCGGCGAACATCCCGGCAATGGCAGGGGCGCCGAATACGTCGGAACCGGCCCAGCCGTTCAAGGCGAAGTGACTGAAGCTGAAGGCCGGGGCGACAACGCCCATGAACACCAGCAACTCGGCCACCGCCAGGACGCAGACGATCAGTTCGAACGTCGCGGCCAGCTTGACCCCGAGGATGTTCAGGCCCATGAACACGATGTAGGCGCCAACCGCCGCGTGCTTGGGGTCCAGCGCCGGGAATTGCACGTTCAGGTAGGCCCCGATGGCCAAGGCAATGGCGGGCGGCGCGAAGACGAACTCGATCAGCGTCGCCAGCCCGGCGATCAATCCGCCTTTCGCGCCGAAGGCACGACGGCTGTAGGCAAACGGTCCGCCGGCATGGGGAATGGCCGTGGTCAGTTCGGTGAAGCTGAAGATGAAGCAGGTGTACATGGCCGCGACCATGAATGACGTCACCAGAAAACCCAGTGTCCCGGCCACGCCCCAGCCGTAGCTCCAGCCGAAATACTCGCCGGATATCACCAACCCGACGGCGATCCCCCATAAATGCAGGGTGCCCAGCGTGGGTTTGAGTTGTGTGTTCATCGGTGGCTCCCCTCGATCCATAGCAAAAGCGCTGGGGAAGGCAGTGCAGTGGACGTGCCAGTGTGTCGGGGGCGGTCGCAATGGGTGAAATCCTGTCGTATCGGGGATGTTCCTTGCTTGATGTGCCCCTGTTGTGCGCCAGTTGAGGGCGTTGGCGCTGATGGTGCCGCCTTCGCGGGCAAGCCCGCTCCCACACTGGACTTGCGCTGAGCAGTCGGCGGGCTGGCTCGCGAAGAAGCCCGCCCAACCATCGATTCCGCCGATTTTTTACAGATTCTTTATCCCCCAACCGCTCTCTCGATCTCGTTCCTTTACGCCCTCCCTGTCGACAATCACTCCACACACGGCACGACGCCGTACGACGGAGAAATCCCATGAGTGTTCTGGACGGGGTGTCGCTGCTGTTGGCAGTGGCGCTGTTCATTTACCTGCTGGTTGCGCTGTTGCGCGCGGATCGGAACTAGGAGCGGCTATGCACGGTTATGATTTCGGGCTGATCCTCGCTTTTTTCGCCCTGGTGCTGATTCCAGCACCGTTGCTGGGGCGTTTTTACTACCGGGTGATGGAGGGCCAGCGTACCTGGCTCTCTCCGGTTCTCGGACCCGTGGAGCGGGGTTGCTATCGGCTGGCAGGCGTTGATCCCGGCGCTGAGCAGAGCTGGCAGAAATACACCCTGGCCTTGCTCGCGTTCAACCTGGCGGGCTTTGTGCTGTTGTTTGCGATTCTTCTGTTTCAAGGGCATCTGCCGCTCAACACCGAACAACTGCCAGACATGGAATGGACCCAGGCTTTCAACACGGCCGTGAGTTTCATGACCAACACCAACTGGCAGTCCTACAGTGGCGAGGCGTCGGTGAGCTACCTGAGCCAGATGGTCGGCCTGACGGTGCAGAACTTTGTCAGCGCCGCCACCGGACTGGCGGTGCTGGTAGCGTTGTGTCGCGGGATCGGGCGCAAGTCCGCCGCGACGCTGGGCAACTTCTGGGTCGACATGACCCGCGCCACCCTTTACGGGCTGTTGCCGTTGTGCCTGCTGTTGGCGCTCTTCCTGGTGTGGCAGGGCGTGCCGCAGACCTTCGCTCACTATGTGCATGGGATGACCCTGCAGGGCGCCGATCAGGTGATCCCGCTGGGGCCGGCGGCCAGCCAGATTGCGATCAAGCAATTGGGCACCAACGGTGGTGGGTTCTTCGGCGTCAACTCGGCGCACCCGTTCGAGAACCCGACGGCCTGGAGCAACCTGTTCGAGCTCGCGTCGATCATCCTGATTCCCGCCGCGCTGGTGTTCACCTTCGGCCATTACGTCAAGGACCTGCGCCAGAGCCGGGCAATCATCGCCTGCATGCTGGTGCTGTTCCTGATCGGCGGTGCCACGTCGCTGTGGGCCGAGTACCAGCCCAACCCGACCTTGAACAACCCCGCCGTCGAACAAACCGCGTCGCTGGAAGGCAAGGAAGCGCGCTTCGGGACCACCGCGACGGTGCTCTGGTCGGTGACCACCACGGCGGCCTCCAATGGCTCGGTCAACGGCATGCACGACAGCCTCAACCCGCTGAGCGGCATGGTTGCGCTGGTGAACATGATGGTCGGCGAGGTGATTTTCGGCGGTGTCGGCGCAGGGCTCTACGGCATGTTGCTGAACGTGCTGATCGCGGTGTTCCTGTCCGGGTTGATGATCGGCCGCACACCGGAATACCTGGGCAAGAAGCTCGGCGCCCGGGAAGTTCAGTTGCTGGTGGTCACCCTGCTGGTGATGCCGGTGAGTGTGCTGGTGCTGGGCGCCATCGCCGCAAGCCTGCCCGGGCCGGCAGCCGCGGTGAGCAACCCGGGTGCCCACGGTTTCAGCCAGTTGCTGTACGCCTACACCTCGGCGGGGGCGAACAACGGCTCGGCCTTTGGTGGGTTCAGCGCCAATACCCCTTTCCACAACCTGATGCTGGGCCTGGGCATGTTGATCGGTCGTTTCGGCTACATCCTGCCGGTGCTGGCGTTGGCCGGTAGCCTGGCACTGAAGAAAACCGCGCCGATCGGGCAGAACAGCTTCCCCACCCACGGCCCGCTGTTCGTCACTTTGTTGACCGTGACGATTCTGCTGGTGGGCGGCCTGACCTTCCTGCCGACCCTGGCCTTGGGGCCGATCGCCGAACACCTGAGCATGGGCTTCTGAGGAATTGATGATGAATATGCCGATGAGCAAAGCCGTCGTCGCCAAGACGTCGGAACCCCTGAAAACCAACTTCTCGTCCTTGTGGCGGCCAGCGCTGGTGCAAGCGTTCGTCAAGCTCGACCCACGCCAGTTGCACCGGGCCCCGGTGATGCTGGTGGTGGAACTGACCGCCATCCTCACCACTGTGCTGTGCTTCGTTCCCGACACGGCGGTGCCGACGTTCGTCGCCGTGCAGATCGCTCTGTGGCTGTGGTTCACCGTACTGTTCGCCAACTTCGCCGAAGCCTTGGCCGAGGGGCGCGGCAAGGCGCGGGCCGACAGCCTCAAGGCCGGCAGCGAAGGCCTGAGCGCACGGCGCCAGACCGCCAACGGATTTGAAGTGGTGCCCGCTACCCGTCTGCGCAAGGGCGACGTGGTGCGTGTCGCGGCCGGGGAGATGATTCCCGGGGACGGCGAGGTGATCGAAGGCATCGCTGCCGTCAACGAGGCGGCGATCACGGGTGAGTCGGCGCCGGTGATCCGCGAGTCCGGCGGCGATCGTTCGGCGGTCACCGGCAACACTCGGCTGGTCTCCGACTGGTTGCTGGTGCGCATTACCAGCAACCCTGGCGAGTCCACCCTGGACCGCATGATCGCCCTGGTGGAGGGAGCCAAGCGCCAGAAAACCCCGAACGAAGTGGCACTGGACATCCTGCTGATTGGCCTGACGTTGATCTTCCTGCTGGTGGTGGTGACGCTGCAACCCTTCGCCCATTTCGCCAACGGCAGCCTGCCACTGGTGTTCCTGGTGGCACTGTTGGTCACCCTGATTCCCACCACCATCGGTGGGCTGCTGTCGGCCATCGGTATCGCCGGCATGGATCGGCTGGTGCGCTTGAACGTGATCGCCAAGTCCGGTCGCGCGGTGGAGGCGGCGGGGGACGTGCATGTGCTGATGCTGGACAAGACCGGCACCATCACCTTTGGCAACCGACGCTGTGCCGCGGTGCATGCCGCCCCTGGGGTGAGCGCCAGGGAGTTGGCCGAAGGTACGCTGTTTGCCTCGCTGGCCGACGATACGGCCGAAGGCAAGTCTATCGTCGAGTTTCTGCGAGGCCTGCATCCGCTGCCCGAACCTGGCCTCGAGTCGCTGACCGCCGTGCCGTTCAGCGCCGAAACGCGCTTGTCCGGGGTCGATTACCAAGGGCGCATTTATCGAAAGGGCGCCGTGGATTCGCTGCTGGAGTTCATCGGTATGCCACGCAACGAGTTGCCGGCGGCATTGGCCCGGGAAGTCGACAAAATCGCTCAGAGCGGTGGCACGCCGTTGTTGGTGTGCATGGACGGCAAGCTGCTGGGTGTCATTCATCTCAAGGACGTGGTCAAGCCAGGCATTCGCGAACGCTTCGCCGAGTTGCGCAAGTTGGGCATCCGCACGGTGATGGTGACGGGGGACAACCCGCTGACCGCCGCCGCGATTGCCGCAGAGGCAGGCGTCGACGACGTGCTGGCCGAGGCCACGCCGGAGAAAAAACTGGCGCGCATCCGCCATGAGCAGAATGACGGTCGGCTGGTGGCGATGTGCGGCGACGGTGCCAACGACGCCCCGGCCCTGGCCCAGGCCGATGTCGGCATGGCAATGAACGACGGCACCCAGGCGGCGCGGGAAGCGGCCAACATGGTCGACCTCGACAGCGACCCGACCAAGTTGCTGGACGTGGTGCAGATCGGCAAGGAATTGCTGGTGACCCGTGGTGCGCTGACGACGTTCTCCATCGCCAACGACATCGCCAAGTATTTCGCGATCCTGCCGGCGCTGTTCGCCTCGATTTATCCACAGCTCGGCGTGTTGAACGTGATGCACCTGAGCAGCCCGCAAAGCGCGATTGTGTCGGCCATTGTCTTCAACGCCCTGATCATCGTGGTGCTGATCCCCCTGGCCTTGCGCGGCGTACGGGTGCAAGCGGCGAACGCGGCGGCCTTGTTGCGGCGCAACCTGCTGATCTATGGCCTGGGCGGGATCGTGGTGCCGTTCGTGGGGATCAAGCTGATCGACATGGCGTTGACGGCGTTGAGGCTGGTTTGAGGTGACTGCGCTTCTGGCAGGCGCCCTCGCCACACCTGTGTGTTCTGATTCGAGGAGTTTGAAATGTCCACTCTGATACGCCCGGCCCTGAGCCTGATTCTGCTGATGACCCTGGTCACCGGTGTCGCTTACCCACTGGTGGTCACGGGCGTGGCGCAAGTCGCGTTTCCCGCCCAGGCCAACGGCAGCCTGGTGAGGGATGCCGAGGGCAAGGTCCGCGGCTCGTTGTTGATCGCCCAGGACTTCACGGGCGACGCCTGGTTTCATCCACGGCCATCGGCCGCGGCCTTCGCCACGGTCGCCAGTGGCGCGAGCAATCTGTCACCCAGTAATCCGGCCCTGGCGGCACGAGTGATCGCCGACGCCGAGAAGTTGCAGGTGCCCGGCGCAGGCCCGGTGCCGCTGGCGCTGCTGACCACCTCCGGCAGTGGCTTGGACCCGCACTTGCCACCGAGCGCAATTGCCTATCAACTGGCGCGTGTCGCTGCGGCGCGCAACCTGCCGCTCTCGACGCTGGAGCAACTGCTCGATGCCCATGTCGAGCAACCCCTGGTGGGTCCGCCGGTGGTGAATGTCCTGGCGCTGAACCTGGCGCTGCAAAAGCTGTAAACCCTGTGGGAGCGAGCTTGCTCGCGATGGCTTTGTATCAGTCGGCCTGAGTGGCGACTGTCCCACCGCCATCGCCAGCAAGCTCGCTCTCACAAGGGCTTGATTAATGCCTGAACGAGACCCCCAACATGAGCGATTCCGGCCGCGCCGACGCACTGTTAGCCCATCTACCGCGCAACGGCCGTGGCCGGCTCAAGGTCTTTCTTGGCGCGGCGCCCGGCGTGGGCAAGACCTACGCCATGCTGCAAGCGGCCCACACCCAACTGCGCCAGGGCGTGAAGGTGATTGCCGGTGTGGTCGAGACCCACGGACGCAGTGAAACCGAAGCGCTGTTGGGCGGCCTGCCGCAGCAGCCGCTGGTGCGTTCGGAGTATCGCGGCGTGATGCTCGAGGAGATGGACCTCGACGGTCTGCTCGCGGCCCGGCCGGCCCTGGCCCTGGTGGATGAGCTGGCCCACAGCAACGCCCCGGGCAGCCGCCACCTCAAGCGCTGGCAAGACATCCAGGACCTGCTCGCCGCCGGTATCGATGTCTACACCACCGTCAACGTCCAGCACCTGGAAAGCCTCAACGACCAGGTGCGCGGCATCACGGGCGTGCAGGTGCGCGAGACGCTGCCGGACTGGGTCCTGCAGGAGGCCGACGAGTTGCTGCTGATCGACCTGCCGCCGCGCGAGCTGCTGGAGCGCCTGCGCGATGGCAAGGTCTACGTACCGGAACAGGCTCGCGCGGCCATCGACGCCTTCTTCACCCAGACCAACCTGACCGCCTTGCGCGAGCTGGCCATGCAGACCGCCGCTGCCCAGGTCGATAACGATCTGGCCCAGGGCTATCGACAACTGGGCCAGGCCGCTCCGGCTGTGCGTGGGCGATTGCTGGTGGGCGTGGACGGTGACCTCCAGGCGGAGCGTCTGGTACGCCACGCCAGTCGCGTCGCCCAGCGGCGGCATTTGCCATGGAGCCTGGTGCACGTGGACAACGGCAGTGTCCGCGACGAAGCCTCGCGCCAGCGCTTGCAGAATGCCCAGCAACTGGCCGAACGCCTGGGTGGCGAAGTGGTGCTACTACGGGCCGCGGAGGTGGCCCGGACACTGATCCAGCATGCCAGCGAACGTCGCGCCACACTGTTGCTGGTGGGCCAGTCCAGCCCTCGTCTGCGTCGACGTTGGCTGGGCGGTGGCCTGGCCTCACGGCTGCTGCGCGATGCCCGAGGCCTGGAAATCAACGTGCTGGACGGCGACGAACAACCGCGCCCGGCTCGTGTGCGTTCAAGCAGCGTGCAGACCGGCTTCGATTACGTGCTGGCATTGGTCGCGACAGTCATGGCCAGTGCCCTGGCTTGGGGGATCTCGGGGGTGTTGGCGTTGCCCAATATTTCCCTGGTGTTCCTGATGGCGGTGTTGCTGGTGGCCGTGCGCAGCAGCCTCGGCCCGGCGCTGGCTTGTGCGGCGCTGTCGTTCCTGGCCTACGACTTCCTGTTCATCCCGCCCAATTTTTCCCTCACTATCCAGCGCGAAGAAGACGTGCTGACCCTGGTGTTCTTTCTCTTGATGGCGGCGTTGACCGGCAACCTGGCCGCCCGCCAGCGTCGCCAGTTGCAGGCGCTGCGCGACACCCAGCAGGAAACCAGTGAACTGCTCGACCTGTCGCGCAAGCTCACCGCCGCTACCGATCGCCAGGCCGTCATCAGCGCCGCCACGCAGCACCTCGGTGGCGGGCACGACTTGCAACTGTGCCTGCTCAACCGCGACGGCCAAGGTCACTGGAAGGTCGAGAGCGGCGAACCGCTGACGTTCACCGAAGCCGAACGCGCGGCCGCCGATTGGTCCTGGCAGCACGATCAACCGGCCGGCGCCGGCACCGGGACGTTGCCATCCGGACGCTGGTGGTGGTGGCCGCTGTCGGCAGAGGGCGGCCCGCTGGCCTTGCTGGGTGTGTGTCCGATGGAAGGCTCGCAGCTCAGTGGCCAGCGCCGCCGTTTGCTGGCGGCTCTCAGCCAGCCATTGGCCCAGGCGCTGGCCCGGGCACAATTGGCCCAGGACCTGGAAGCGGCGCGCCTGCACGGGGAAACCGAACAGTTGCGCAGTGCCTTGCTGGCGTCGGTGTCCCATGATTTGCGCACACCGCTAACCGCCATGCGTGGCAGCATCGACAGCCTGCTGGCGCTGGGCGAGGCGATCCCGCTGGAGGACCGCCGCGAATTGCTCGAAGGGACGCGCGATGAGGCCGAACGACTGGACCGCTATATCCAGAACCTGCTGGACATGACCCGCCTGGGGCACGGCGCGCTGAAACTGGCGCGCGATTGGGTGTCGCCGGCCGATATCGTCGGCAGTGCCCTGAACCGCCTGCGCGCGGTGTTGGCGCCCCTGGCGCTTGCGGTTGAAGCCTCGCCTGAACTGCCGTTGCTGTACGTCCATGCGGCGCTGATCGAGCAGGCGCTGGTGAACGTGCTGGAGAACGCTGCGCGTTTCTCGCCGGCCCACGGGCGGCTCCGGTTGAGTGCCGGGGCGACGGACAGCGAGGTGTTCTTTGCCGTCGCCGATGAAGGGCCGGGCATTCCCGAAGAAGAGCGGGAGAAGATCTTCGACATGTTCTACACCGCTGCCCGTGGCGACCGCGGCGGGCAGGGCACCGGGCTGGGGTTGGCGATCTGTCAGGGCATGGTCGGCGCCCATGGTGGGCGCATCAGCGTGGGTGATGGCCTGGACGGGCGCGGCACCTGCATCACTTTGCACCTGCCGTTGCAGACGCAACCGGGCCTGGACGATGAAGCCTGAGCGGCCCTGCGATATGCTTGCCGCTTGCTACCCACCCAGCGTTGAACGAGCCCCATGAACCAGACCGCGACCCTCTTGGTCATCGATGACGAACCGCAGATCCGCAAGTTCTTGCGTATCAGCCTGGCCTCCCAAGGCTACAAGGTGTTGGAGGCCGGCACGGGGGCGCAAGGGCTTGCCCAGGCGGCGCTGAACAAGCCCGATTTGCTGGTGCTCGACCTGGGGTTGCCGGACATGGACGGCCAGCAGGTGCTGCGCGAGTTGCGCCAATGGTCGACGGTGCCGGTAATGGTGCTCTCGGTGCGAGCCAGCGAAGCGCAGAAGGTCGAAGCGCTGGACAACGGCGCCAATGATTACGTGACCAAGCCGTTCGGGATCCAGGAGTTCCTCGCCCGCATCCGCGCCCTGTTGCGCCAGGCCCCGGCCGGGGCGCCTGAGGAAGCGGCGCTGCGATTCGGCCCGCTGACGGTGGACCTGGCCTACCGACGGGTGTTGCTGGATGGCGCCGAGGTGGCCCTGACCCGTAAGGAATATGCGGTTCTGGCGCAGTTGGCGCGGCACCCGGGGCGGGTCATCACCCAGCAGCAACTGCTCAAGGACATCTGGGGCCCGACCCATGTCGAAGACAGCCATTACCTGCGGATCGTGGTCGGTCACCTGCGCCAGAAACTGGCCGACGACCCGACCCGGCCTCGCTTCATCGCGACCGAGGCGGGGGTGGGGTATCGGTTGTTGGGGGAGGGTGGGCCTTAACCCATCGGGCTTCAGTCAAACGCCGTTGTGGCGAGGGGATTTATCCCCGCTGGGCTGCGAAGCAGCCCCAAACCAGGCCTTGGAGTGGAGCAGAACGATTGAGGGGGTGCGCTTGGCGCCCCAGCGGGGATAAATCCCCTCGCCACCAGAGCGTGGCGATGATCATATCTATTTCTGCTCATTCTCATACCGATCCAGCGTGTCGCTGGCAATCTCCCGCCCCAGCGCGATCAGCTCCGGGGCCTTGTAGAACTCGAAGAAACGGCACACCCGCTTCGGCACGTTGATCAGTACATCCGGCGGATAACCGGCAATCTTGTACTGGGCCAATGACGTCTGCATCACCTCGAAACTCTGGTTGATCAAATCCAGCAACGAGGCCGGACCGACGTTGTCGATGATGAACGAACCCGTGGCGGATTTCGGCGCGCCTTCGGCCTCGGGCGCCGCGGCCGGTTGCTGGCCTTCGGGTTCCGCCGATTCCAGCCAGGGATTGATCTCGGCCGCCTCGGCCTTCAGCGCCTCCTGTTCCAGCAGCAACAGTTGCTCGGCCTGCTTGCGGCGAAACGGCAGGCGCGAACCCAGCGAGCTGACGAGGGTGTCGAAGCGTCGCCGGAACGCGGCGGGGCGCTGGATGACCGGGAGCTTGTACTGCTTCTGGTTGGTGGCGTTGAGGTTGACCGCGATGATCAGGTCGCAATGGCTCGACACGACCGGCACGATCGGCAGCGGGTTGAGCAGGCCACCGTCCACCAGCATGCGGTTGCCCTGCATCACCGGGGTGAACAGACTGGGGATGGCCGCCGAGGCACGCATCGCCTGATGCAGGCAGCCTTCCTGGAACCAGATTTCCTGCTGGTTGGTCAGGTCGGTGGCAACGGCGGTGTAGGGAATGCGCAGGTCTTCGATGTTGAGTTCGCCGACGATCTTGCGGATCTGGCCGAAGACTTTCTCGCCGCGAATCGCTCCCAGGCGAAAGCTCACGTCCACCAGCCGCAGGACATCCAGGTAGTCGAGGCTTTCAATCCAGTGGCGGTAATCCTTGAGCTTGCCGGCGGCATAGATCCCGCCGACCACCGCGCCCATCGAACAACCGGCGATGCAGGCAATGTCGTAGCCACGTCGTTCGATTTCTTCGATCACCCCGATATGGGCATAGCCCCGGGCGCCGCCCGATCCCAGTACCAATGCGACACGTTTTGTCATGACCCGGCCTCTTGTCGAACAGACTTCAACAATGCACTGATCAGCGGCTTGGCTCAATCGTTGTGGCGCAGGCGTCGTTTTTTGACACGCCGCCGTGGCATTTGCGTATGCTCGCCCACGCTGGAATATACGCGGCTGGCCTCGGCACTTTTTGCCGGCGAAACCGTCTTACCTGCACGACTGTTTACCTGACTCGAGGTGTAATGATGAAAGCCCGGATCTGCCTTCCCCTGGTAGCTTCCCTGATGGTTCTGGCCCTGACCGGTTGCGCGGCCAAGACCGCTTACCGTGACAGCTGCGGTACCCAGCTCGATGCCGCCTGGCATGAACTGGACCTGGCCAAGGCCGAAGGCTTTGCCGGCACCGTCAGCTACTCCAAGGCACTGTCGCTGTTGACCGGCGCCAAGACCCAGCAGCAATTCGAAGCGTTCGAAGGTTGCTCCAAAAAAGCCGAGAAGGCGCGCTTCTACATTCGTGAGTCTCGCGCTGGCCGTTGAGCCCCGCGAATCCATTACAGGACGTTAAAAGCAGCGACAAGCGATGGGTTGCAGGCTACAAGTGAAGGGCGCACCGTGTTCCTCACTTGTAGTCCGCAGCGCTAAGCTGCTTACGGAGTAGTGTCCATGATCGATCGGCTGGTGGCCCGGATACTGGGCCTGGAAGTCCGCCTGCTGGCCTGTCAGGCCCGCCTCAATGCCCATACCGACAGCGAAGCGCTGCATGACCTGCGGACCACCGTCCGCCGCCTGCGCAGTCTGCTTCGTCCGCTGCGTGGCTTGCCCGGGGTCGAACAGCTGGAAACCGCCGCTTCCGCGGTCGGCACCCTGACCACGCCGTTGCGCGACCGGGAAGTCCTGGCGGCCTACCTCGAACAACATGGCCAAGTGGAGGCGGCGCGCCGCCGCCGGGCGCTGATGGCCGACGCGTACCCCAGCGTGGCCGGCAGCCCGGAGCTGGGCCAGTTGCTGATGATCCTCGATGCCTTTCCTCGCTTCATTCGCGCTGCCCAGCGGGAGGGGCTGCTCAAGGGCTTGCGCAAGCGCATCGAAAAGCGCCTGGACAAACAATGGCAAAAACTCGGTGAAGCTTTGCGCGACCCTGCCCATGACCGTCACCGGTTGCGCCTGCTGATCAAGCGTGTGCGCTACGCCCTCGAAGCCTACCCTGAACTCGACCGCTTGCCCGAGGCGGCCATGCCACGGCTCAAGTCCGCCCAGGGCGCGCTGGGTGACTGGCACGACTGCTGGCAATGGCTGGCCAGGGCCGAGGAAGAGGCCGACCTGCGATCCTGCGTGCCCACCTGGCAGCGCACGATGGAAAAGGCCGAGGCCAAGTCCGACAGGGTGCTCGATAAGCTCATTGCGAGCTGCTTCGAAAAATCCTGAGTTTCCCTGTGTGGGGGCGAGCTCGCTCCCACTGATTCAATAGCGGCGGCTTATCTGCCAGTCTCTTTGGCCGGAATGAGCGCTGTGCCGCTTGCCGGCGCTGGTTAAGATCCCTTCATCTCTTTTCCCTGCTTTCGAGGTCGTCATGCGCTTTTCCGATTTGATCGATGCCGTGCGCCGTCAACCAGAGGCCGTCACCATCGCGCCTGAATGGGGCCAGGGGCGCGCCACGTTTGGCGGGTTGGTGGCGGCGTTGCAGTATGAGGCGATGCGTGCCCGGGTGCCGGCGGATCGCCCGGTACGTTCACTCGCGATCACGTTTGTCGGCCCGGTCGAGCCGGATGTGCCGGTCAGCTTTGAAGTCGATGTACTGCGCGAAGGCAAGGCGGTGAGCCAGGTGTTGGGGCGCGCCGTGCAGAACGGCCAGGTGGTGACGGTGGTGCAGGGCAGTTTTGGTGCCTCGCGTTCTTCCGTGGTGGCGGTTCAGGCCGACCCGGCGCCGGAGTTCAAGAGCGTGGAACAGTGCCAGGAGCTGCCTTACGTCAAGGGCGCTACCCCTGAATTCATGCGTCACCTGGCCATGTGCTGGAGCGTCGGTGGCTTGCCGTTCACCGGCAACACATCCCTCAGCATGGGTGGTTGGGTGCGTCTGCGCGGTGACGTGAAAGAAGAACCGTTGAACGAGAGCCACATCCTGGCGCTGGTGGATGCCTGGCCACCGGCATTGCTGCCTCATCTCAAGCAAATGGCCCCGGGCAGCACGTTGACCTGGACCATCGAGTTTGTCCAGCCGTTGCTGGAGCTGACGACCCTGGACTGGTGCAAGTATTTGGCCGAGATCGACCATGCCCAGGATGGCTACGGCCATGTCGCCGCCAAATTCTGGAGCGCCGATGGCCGCTTGATCGCCTTGAGCCGGCAGACGGTGACGATTTTCGCCTGAGGCGATGGATCACGGATGGTGGCGCTGCAACCCCAATGCGGCGACCACGCCGATGGTGCCGATGGCGATGTCCGCCGCGCTGGCACTGAACACCCCGGACACAAGCAGCAGGAACGCAATGATGAACAGCGGCACCGCCATCAGGTGCAACACCTGGTGGGTCGGTTGGCGGTCAGGGGCGGGCCAGGTGCGCCATTGCCAAGCGGGTAAGTGAGGGTGACGTTTGCCCATGATGCATGTCCTTGAGTTCACGAAATCGAATAACCCAAGAATAGGCCCGGCCGGGTGAAGCGGCGAATCGCGCTTGGCTATCGATGTGATAGGGCGAAACAGGTGTTGGGAAGATCCACTTTTTGTGGCGAGGGGATTTATCCCCGTTGGGGTGCGAAGCGCCCTCAAAGGCGCCTCCGTAAGGTTGGGTACCTCGGTCAAATGCTTTGGGGCCGCTGCGCGACCCAACGGGGATAAATCCCCTCGCCACAAACAGCAGCCACCCCAGGCCGGTAGGATTGGCGCCCTAAAACTTCAACTGCCCGATCGCTTTGTTCAACTCGCCCGCCAGGGTCGCCAGCTCATGGCTGGTGGTGGCCGAGTCGACGGTTTGGCGCACGGTGTTTTCGGTGACGTCGCGAATGCTCACCACCGCCCGGTTCATGTCCTCGGCAACCTGGCTCTGCTGTTCGGCCGCGACGGCGATCTGGGTGTTGCTCTCGCGCATCTGGGCCACGGCGGCGGTGATCTGCGCCAACGCATCGCCGGCCTCGCGGGCCTGTTGCACGCAGTCGTCGGCCTTGTACGAGCTCTCCTGCATGAAGTCCACGGCGTCCCGTGTACCGGCCTGCAGGGCCACGATCATGGTGGTGATTTCGTCCGTGGAAATCTGCACCCGCTTGGCCAGGTTGCGGACCTCATCGGCGACCACGGCAAAGCCCCGTCCCATTTCCCCGGCCCGTGCCGCCTCGATGGCAGCGTTCAACGCCAGCAGGTTGGTTTGTTCGGCAATGCTGTGGATCAC
This sequence comes from Pseudomonas sp. Cab53, assembly GCF_018325965.1. NCBI lineage: Bacteria > Pseudomonadati > Pseudomonadota > Gammaproteobacteria > Pseudomonadales > Pseudomonadaceae > Pseudomonas > Pseudomonas sp. Cab53. The sequence continues at coordinate 1,826,050 of NZ_AP021902.1, forward strand.
ACTGACCACGCCACTGATCTTCTGGCTGTCTTCGGCCAGGCGCTGGATCATCTCGGCGGTCTGTTGCACCCCCGAGGACAGCCCGGTGATCGACTGCTGAACGCGGCTCACCACGTCATGACCGTTGCCGGCCAAGGTGTCGGCGGTCTTCGACAGGTCACGGGTGGCGCTGGCGTGCTGGGCGATGTGGTAGACCGTGGCAGACATCTCGTTGATCGCCGTGGCGGCCTGGTCGGTCTCGCTCTGCTGGCCGAGCATGCCGTGGCGCACGTCGGTCATGCTCGACGCCAGGCGTGCCGCGCCGGTGTCCAACTGCCGAGCCGTGCTGGCGACGGTGTCCACGACCCGTTGATAACCGGCCTGCATGGCATTGAACGCGGCCGCCATCTGGCCCACTTCATCCTTGCAGGCCAAGGGGACGCGGGCGGACAGGTCACCGGTTTTTTCCACGTGCAGCATGACGTCCTTCAGCGTGTTGAGCTGGCTGAGCAGGAAGCGGATCAACAGTTGCGAGGCCCCCAGCATTGCCAGCATCAGCACGAATACCGCCACGGCGTATTGGCTGAAGCGTTCGCCAAACACCTGGCCCAGGCTGACGCCATGGGCCAGGATGGCCAGTTGTTGGCCGTCGCCGCGCCGGATCACTTCGGCGCCCAGCAGCGGGTCATCGCCCAACAGCGGGCTGGCATCCAGTTCGACCCAGCCGTTGGCTTGCGTCAGTGCCGGCAGCGGCTGTTCATTGAACACCGGTACCTGGTCGCGCTGGAGCGCCAGGACGGTGCCGACCTTGGGCAGCGCCTGCCCGGCCGGCCAGGCGCCCAACAGGTACGCCTGGGCCTGGGCATTGGCCTGGGCCGCATGATTGCGCGCCTGCTGTTCAAGGTGCACTGCGTAGAGCACCAGCAGCAGGGTGGTGACAAAGGCGACCGCGTTGACCGCCCAGAATTTGTACTTCAGTGAGATATTGCTAAGCCAGGCACCCATGGAAGGTCTTCTCTGATAGCGGAAACAGTTTTGGCAAGGTGCCATTATTGTGCCGCTCCCCCAGGGCTGGGAGGTTGATGTGGGTCAACAGACACCCCGAAACCCTCTGTGGGAGCGGGCTTGCTCGCGAAGGCGGTGGGTCATTCACAGCAGGATGAACGGGTCTAGTGCATTCGCGAGCAAGCCCGCTCCCACACAGAGGTGTGTTTAAACCGATAGGACGGGCAATCCAAAAAACGCCCGTGCGCACGCAGTGGTATGGGCCGCCAGGTCTTCCGGGGTTTCGCCGCGGTGCAACCCTACTTCGCGCAACACTTCGGTCAGATAGGCCGGTTCGTTCCGGCCGTTCTTCGGCTTGGGTCGCAGCGTGCGCGGCAACAGGTATGGCGCGTCGCTTTCGAGCATCAGGCGGCCGCGAGGGATGTCGCGCACCAACGGATGCAGGTGCGTGCCCCGGCGTTCATCACAGATCCAGCCGGTGATACCGATGTGCAGGTCTAGGTCGAGGTAGTTGAACAGGGCCTTTTTTTCACCGGTGAAGCAGTGCACGACGGCGGCCGGCAACCGGTCGCGAAAATCCCGCAGGATGTCCAGCAGCCGCTGGTTGGCGTCACGCTCGTGGAGGAACACCGGCAATTGCAGTTGGACCGCCAGGGCCAGGTGCTCTTGCAGCACCTTCTCCTGCTGCGGCCTGGGGGAAAAGTCGCGGTTGAAATCCAGCCCGCATTCACCCACCGCCCGCACGCGGTCGTGGCTCAACAGGTCCTTGAGGTGCCTGGCGCTGTCGGCGGTCCAGTCGCTGGCGCTGTGGGGGTGAATGCCGGCAGTGGCGAACAGATGCTCGCCGCGCTCATCCAGGCGCTCGCACAGTGCCAGGGCCTGTTCGCTGCCCTCGATGCTGGTGCCGGTCAAAACCAGTTGGCAGACCCCCGATTCATAGGCGCGGTCGAGCACTGCCTGATGTTTATCGGCAAAACTGGGGTTGGTCAGGTTGACGCCGATATCGATGAGTTGCATGGTGCTACCTCGGCCCAAAGGCCGGAAAGCATATCAGAGCTGTAGATTTATAAGAAAAGCCAAGAACTACAACGAGTTGTGGCTGTCTGTTGAGGCCGCGAGACAGGTCGGGTTGGTATAAACGCTATCACTGTGCCAGTCTTTCGCACTTTTCAGCGCCCCAAGCGCTCTGTTTCTGTCGGCCCCGGCCTCGTTTTCGAGGCGGCCGGCAGTGTTCCTTCCGGAGAGTGGATGACACGTCCCCAGGCGTTGCTACTGCTGTGTTGCTCGCTGCTCTTGCCGATCCCGGCGGACGCGCGGCTGCCTGGGCCGGTGCAGGTCGTGGCGCCGGGCACCGTACGCGACCTGGCGCAAATCCGCAGCAGCCGGGTGCTGAAGGTGCTGGTCAACCAGAGTCGCAACAGCTCCGGCGAAGTCCAGGGCCAGCCCATCGGTGTCGAATACCACCGGTTACGCGCCTTCGAGCAGTACCTCAACGGTCACGCCCGGGACGGCCAGGAAATCACCCTCAAGATCATCCCCAAGGCCAAGGATCAGTTGCTCGGTGCGTTGCAGCGTGGCGAGGGCGATCTCGTGGCCCCCGGCGAGCTGCTCGAGCCCCTGGCCAGCCATGCGGTCAGCCCCAGCGATCCGATCCGCAGCGATGTGCCATTGCTGCTGGTGGGCATCAAGGGTGAGAAGCGCTACAACCGCGTGGAACAACTTTCCGGTAAGACCCTGGCCCTGCCCAACGGCAGTGCGGCGGGGGATGCGGTGAGCCAGATCAACCAGAAACTGGCCCTGCTCAAATTGCCGCCGGTGAAAATCGAATGGGTCGACCCGACCCTGGCGGTGGAAGATGTGCTGGAGATGGTCCAGGGCGGGATTTTCCATCTAACCATCGTCGAGCAACCCATTGCCGAACGCTGGGGCAAGATTCTTCCCAAGTTGCGCTTCGACCGCCAGGTGCTGATCGGCGAGCCCGGCGATGAATACTGGTTCGTGCGTCGTGATGCCGCCATGCTCCGGGCTAGCATCGACCGGTTCCTGGCGACCTACAAAGTGCCGGACAACCAGGACGCAGCGTTCCTGCGCATCTACCGGCGGCTGTACCAGGTTCACTATCCGCTGGCCCGCGCCGATCGCCAGCGCCTGGAGAAGCTGCGTCCGGTGTTGCAAAAACATGCCGAGGCCCAGGGCATGGACTGGCTCAACCTGGCGGCCCTGGCCTTCAAGGAGTCAGCCCTGCAACCCAGCGCTCGCGGGAGCGGTGGCCCCACCGGGCTGATGCAGATCACCCCGTCGGCAGCCCAACGGGTGGGGGTGGACAACATCCAGAACCTCGACGCCAACGTGCAGGCGGGCGCCAAGTACCTGGCCATGATTCGCCGCAAGTTTTTCGCCAGCCCCAAGCTCAATGAGCGCGAGCGCATGGCATTCGTCCTGGCCGCCTACAACATGGGGCCGGAGCGCGTCCAGGGCATGCGCGCCGAAGCCCGGCGACGGGGGTTGAATCCCAACCAGTGGTTCTTCCAGGTCGAGCGCATTGCCATGGAGCAGGTGGGAATGGGCGCCGTCAGCTACGTTAATAGCGTGAACAAATACTATTTGGCTTTTGATCGGGAGCGAGAGTCCCTGGAGCCGAACGGGCAGAAGGTCGCTTTACGGAAATGATCAATTAAATTGATTGATGTGTCGCAATTTTTGCGCTTTTAGCACAAGTTTTTTTGATTAATATGGCGTCCAACCACCACACATCTAGGGATGAACCCATGAGCTCGCTGATCAACAAAATAATGTCCACCCGTGCCGGCTACGGCCTGACTGTCCTGCGTATTGCCGTCGGCATCATCTTCGCCGCGCACGGTTCACAGAAGCTCTTCGGCCTGTTCGGCGGCTACGGCCTGGCTGGCACGGCGCAATGGATGGAAAGCATTGGCCTGACCCCTGGCTACCTGATGGCGACATTGGCCGGCGGTACCGAGTTTTTCGCCGGGCTGGCGCTTATCATCGGCCTGCTGACCCGTCCGGCGGCACTGGGCCTGGCCTTCCTGTCACTGGTGGCGATTTTCTCGGTGCACATTGGTAACGGTTTGTTCATGGCCAACAACGGCTATGAGTTTGCCCTGGCGTTGTTGGCGGGCAGCGTTGCCATCCTGGTCGAAGGCGCTGGCAAACTGTCGGTGGATCGAGCCATCGCCGGCTGATGCTCAACTGAAAACAAAGGCGCTTTCCTTTTTCGAGGAAAGCGCCTTTTTCTTTTGCGGCTGACAGCCGCCATGGTCGTGCCGCTCCCGCAGGGTGACCCTGCCGCCGTTCTTGACACCGCCCGGTCAGCTTCTCTAGGATGCCGCTCATGCGCCGATTTAAACAGCTACTTGCGGGGCGCCAGGTGACTCATCCAGTTACCGACAGAAGCCGGGTTACGCGGCTTCGAAGTACCGCTAAAGCGCTGGTTCGGTGTTGCCTCTCACCTGCCATGCAGACTTTTGAGGCAGAGACACGACACGATGAATGCACCCAGCCCCCTTGTACGTCTTGCGCCCATCACGGCGAACCTAGTGCAACGCAATCCGAAAATCCTCCTGGGTGGCACCCACCAGCCCACGTTGCTGCGCTATCTTGACGGCTGGCCGCGACGTAACCACGGGCCGGCCGCTTTCCTGATCCAGTTTGTCGAAGACGGTGAATCCTTGGCGCGTTTCGCCAATGACAGTTTCGACCTGGCCGTTATCCAATCACCCAGCGCGGCGGACGCCCCCGAGATGATCCGGCAACTGACCCGTGTCGCGCGGCAGGGGCTGATTACCCGCCGTTGAGGTGTTCGGCCCTTACGGATAGGTGATGTCGACGATATAGACCATTTTTTCGCCGGTCGGTGTCTGGACCTTGACTTCAGCATCCAGGGCCTTGCCAATCAGGGCCCGGGCCAGTGGCGAGTCGATGCTGATCAGGTTCTGTTTCAGATCCAGTTCGTCAGGGCCGACGATGCGATAGCGCGACGCCTTGCCTTCCTCGTCCTCGACGGTGACCCAGGCGCCGAAATACACCTTGTTGGGATCGCTGGGCTTTTCACTGACCACCTTCAGCGCTTCAAGGCGCTTGGTGAGAAAGCGCACGCGACTGTCGATTTCCCGCAGCATTTTCTTGCCGTAGGTGTACTCGGCATTTTCCGAGCGATCACCCTGGGCCGCCGCCTCGCTGACCGCCTGGGTCACCTGGGGGCGGCGCACATGCCACAGCTCATGGAACTCCGCGCGCATCCGCGCTTCACCTTCGGGGGTGATCAGCGCGGTGCCGGCGGTGCGGGGTGGGCGATAGCGGCTCATGGCAACTTCTTGTAATGGCGAAGCCGGAAGTCTATCAACCCTCGCGCAACACTGTCAGCGGGCTGGCATTGAGCGCTCGTCGGGTGCCGAACACCCCGGCGCCGCCGATCAACAAAGCGCCCACCAACGGCAACAACAGCAGCCACGGATGCGGATGCCATGGCAGGTCGAACGCGTAGCGGTAGAGCACCAGGCTCACCAGCTCCGAGCCCAGGGCCGCGAGCAAACCGCTGACCGCGCCCAGCAGGCCGAATTCGATGCGTCGGGCCTTGACCAGCAATGGTCGTTCGGCACCCAGGGCCCGCAACAGCGCACCCTGGCGAATCCGCTCATCGAGGGTCGCCTGCAGGCCGGAGAACAGCACGGCCATGCCTGCCGCCAGGACGAACAGCAGCACATATTCCACGGCCAGGGTGACCTGGGCCAGGATGCTGCGCAGCTGTTCGAGCAGCGCCTCGACTTGCAGGATCGTCACCGCCGGGAAGGCCCGGGACAGGTCGACGATCTGCTGGTCGTGGCCCGCCGCCAGATAGAAGCTGGTGAGGTAGGTGGCCGGCAGGTCCTTCAGCGTTCCGGGCTGGAAGATCATGAAGAAGTTGGGCTGGAAGTTGTCCCAGTTGATTTCCCGCAGGCTGGTGACCTTCGCTTCGCGGTTGACGCCGCCCACGCTGAAGACCAGGCGATCACCGAGCTTGATCTTGAGGTTGTCGGCGACTTTGCCTTCCACCGAAACCCCCGGGATATCGTCTGGTGGTTGTTGCGGCCACCAGGTGCCGGCCGTGACGACGTTGCCCGCCGGCAGGTCCGCGGCCCAGGTCAGGCTCAGGTCGCGCTGCAGGGCCCGGTCACCGGCGGAGTCCTTGGTGACGAGCTCGCTGGCCGGCTCGCCATTGATACTGATCAGACGCCCCGGCACCACGGGGTAGAGTGGCGCCGATTGTGCCGACAGCGCCACCAGCTTGTCGGTGAAGGCCTGCTTGTCGTCGGGCAGGATGTTCAGGGCGAAATAATTGGGCGCGTTCTTCGGCAACTGGTTTTGCCAGGTGTCCAGCAGCTCGCCGCGCAACAGCGCAATCAGCGCCATGGACAACAGGATCAAGCCGAATGCCAGGGCCTGGCCGGCCGCCGCCAGGGGATGGCGCAGCAGTTGGCCGAGGCCGAGCCGCCAGGGCAGGGCGGCGCGGGCCAGCAGGCGACGCAGGCTCTGGAGCAGCAATAGCAACAGCCCACCGAGTACCAGCGCCGCGACGACGCCGCCACCGAGCAGGGCGAACGTGAGGACCAGGTCCAGGCTCAGGCGCCACATGATCAGGCCCAGGGCGCCCAATGCGGCGCCATAGACCACCCAGGTGCTGGACGGGATCGGCAGCATGTCCCGGCGCAGCACGCGCAGCGGCGGCACCCGGCCCAGCGCGGCCAACGGTGGCAGGGCAAACCCCGCCAGGGCCACCAGGCCGGTGCCGATCCCGGCGATTGCCGGCAGCACGCCCCCTGGCGGAACCGCCGTGGGCAAGAGGTCATGCAGCAGCGCGAACAGGCCCAATTGGGCGATCCAGCCGAGTAGGGCGCCGCTGATGCTGGCCAGGAGGCCGAGCACTGCCAATTGCAGGCTGAACAGCACCATGGTTTCCCGGCGTGACAAACCCAGGCAGCGCAGCAGGGCGCTGGCATCGAAACGGCGGGTGGCAAAACGGTTGGCCGACAGCGCGACCGCGACGCCGGATAACAGCACCGCCACCAGGCTGGCCATGTTCAAGTAGCGCTCGGCCTTGCCCAGGGCTCCACCGATCTGCCGGTTGCCGTCGCGGGCATCCTGCAGGCGCTGGTTAGGCTCAAGGCCTGGCTTGACCAGGTCGCGATAGGTTTGCAGCGCCGGCGCCGGGCCGCGCCACAGGTCGCGATAGCTGACACGGCTGCCGGGTTGCACCACGCCGGTGGCGTCCAGGTCCTTGAGGTTGATCATGACCCGCGGCGTGAGGCTATAGAAATTCCCGGCGCGATCGGGTTCATAGGTCAGGACCCGGCTCAGGCGCAGGGTCTTGTTGCCGATGTCGATGCTGTCGCCGATCTTCAGGTCCAGGGCCGTCAATAGCCGGGACTCGACCCAGGCTTCGCCCGGGCTCGGACGCCCGCCGGTTTCTTCCGGCGCGAACGGCGCGGCGGCGCTTTTCAGCTCGCCGCGCAATGGGTAGAGGTCATCGGCAGCCTTAACGCTGGATAACTGGATGCCATTGTCAGTGGCGACGACGCTGGAGAACTCCACCACCCGGGCATGTTCCAGGCCCAGCTCGGTGCCGCTGCGGATCTGTTCCGCGCGGGCCGGCGAGCTGCCTTCGAGCAGCAGGTCGGCGCCGAGGAATTCGGTGGCACGCAACATCATCGCGCCGTTGAGGCGGGCACCGAAGTAGCCGATGGCGGTACTCGCCGCCACCGCCACCAGCAGGGCGAAGAACAACACCCGCAACTCGCCGGCGCGGGCGTCGCGCAGCAATTGACGAACAGCAAGACTGAACAGGCGCAACAGCGGCAAGCGTGCCATCAAGGCTCCAGGGGCGCGACCATCTGGCCGGCTTCAAGTCGGATCAGGCGCCGGCAGCGATGGGCCAGGCGTTCATCGTGGGTGACCAGCACCAGGGTCGTGCCGCGTTCCTTGTTCAGTTCGAACAGCAGGTCGCTGATGCGCTCGCCGGTGTGGCTGTCGAGGTTGCCGGTCGGTTCGTCGGCAAACAGCACATCGGGTTCGGCGGCAAAGGCGCGGGCAATCGCCACGCGTTGCTGCTCGCCGCCGGAGAGCTGGCGGGGCGAGTGGGTCAGGCGCTGGCCCAGGCCGACCCGTTGCAGCAGTTCGGCAGCGCGTTCGCGGGCGTCCTTGCGCCCGTCCAGCTCCAGCGGCAGCATGACGTTTTCGAGGGCGTTGAGGCTGTCGAGCAACTGGAACGACTGGAAGACGAAGCCTACGTGCTCGGCGCGGATCCGCGCCCTCTGGTCTTCATCAAGGGCGCTCAGGGCCTGGCCGGCGAGCGTGACCTCGCCGCTGCTGGGCAGGTCGAGGCCGGCCAGCAGGCCCAGCAGGGTGGATTTGCCGGAGCCGGACGCGCCGACGATCGCCAGGCTGTCGCCTTTGTTCAGTTCCAGGCTGAGTTCGTGCAGGATGGTCAGTTCACCTTCCGCGCTGGAGACCACTTTGCTAAGGTCCGTCGCGGTGAGAATGCTTGAGCCCATGGAGAATCCGATGCGTGTGTGGTTTTTGAGTGCCGGCCTGGCCTTGATGTGCATGGTCCAGAACGCAGCGGCGGGTACAGTCCTGATCGTTGGCGATAGTATCAGCGCGGCTTTCGGCCTGGATACCCGGCAGGGCTGGGTGTCGTTGCTTGAACAACGGCTCAAGGCCGAGGGTTTTGACGACAAAGTGGTCAATGCGTCGATCAGTGGCGACACCAGCGCGGGAGGCCAGGCGCGGCTGCCGGCGCTGCTTGCAGCCCATAAACCGGACCTGGTGGTCCTGGAACTGGGAGGCAACGATGGCTTGCGCGGACAACCGCCAACACAATTGCAACAAAACCTTGCAGCGATGATCGACAGCGCCCGTGCCAGCGGTGCCAAGGTCCTGCTGCTGGGCATGCAACTGCCGCCCAACTATGGGCGGCGGTACACCGATGCGTTTGCCCAGGTCTACAGCACCCTGGCCGAGGAGAAGAAAGTCCCCCTCGTGCCGTTTTTCCTCAAGGACGTCGGCGGTGTTCCGGGGATGATGCAGGGCGACGGATTGCACCCGTCCGTCGCCGCCCAGGGCAAGTTGCTGGAAAATGTCTGGCCGACGCTGAAACCGCTGCTTTGACGCTTTTCTAGAGGCGGGCTTTCGGCTAATGTGGCGCCCCCGATTTGGAGCCCCCGATGCCGCGTCCCGCCTGGTCCTTGTTTGCCTACCAACTGATCGAGCCTGACGAGCAGTTGGACCTGTTCGCCTGCCAGGAAGTGCGGGTGCATCTGGTAACTCGGCAGCTGGAACTTGGCGGCTCCGCCGACCGTACGCTCTGCGGCAGCCTGCTGCCGGCCCAGCCGCGCTGGTCGAGTGTCGATCGGCGGATCTTCCAGGACCATCGCCTGTGTTCCTTGTGCCGGGCGATCCTCGAATCCCAGAAGCGCGGCACCTCGCCGATCTGGCCGGAGCTGCGGTTCGAGCTGTAATGCCTGCGGGAGTCTGTGCAGCCCTCGATCTGCTGCACATCGGACGCCTTGATGCCGCCCTCCCCGAAGTAACAGGCTGCGGTGTACAATCGGCGCTTTCATACCCTCTGTTCGATCTGCGAAGGATTTCCCGGATGTTGCCGCGCTTGCCTGCCGTCGCCCGCTGCCTGTCTCTAGCCGCCCTGTGTATGGCCGGCCCCGTTGCAGCACTGGAGCTGCCTTTGCCACCGCCGGGTGAAGACATCATCGGCCAGGTGCAAGTCATCAAGGCCAAGTACGAAGACACCTTCGCCGACCTGGGCACCACCTATGACCTGGGCTACACCGAGATGGTCGCGGCCAACCCGGGCGTCGACCCCTGGTTGCCGGGCGCGGGCACCGAGATCGTGCTGCCGACCCGCTTCATCCTGCCGCCGGGGCCGCGCGAGGGGATCGTGATCAACCTGGCCGAGTACCGCCTCTACTACTTCCCCAAGGGCCGGAACGTGGTCTACACCTTCCCGCTGGGGATCGGCCGTGAAGGCTGGGGCTCGCCGATCGCCCACACCAGCATCATTGCCAAGACGCCTAACCCGACATGGACCCCGCCAGCCTCGATCAAGGCCGAGCACGCCGCCGATGGCGACCCGCTGCCGAATGTGGTGCCGGCCGGCCCGGATAACCCGCTGGGGCCTTTCAAGTTCACCCTGGGCACCCCGGGCTACCTGATCCATGGTTCGAACAAGAAATTCGGCATCGGCATGCGTACCAGCCACGGTTGCTTCCGGATGTTCAACAACAACGTCCTGGAAATGGCCGGCATGGTGCCGGTGGGCACGTCGGTGCGGATCATCAACGACCCCTACAAACTGGGCTTGAGCGGCGGCAAGGTTTACCTCGAAGCCCACACGCCGCTGGATGACAACGGCAACCCGTCGGTGGTGGACAAGCACACGGCGGTGATCAACGCGATGCTCAAGCGCGAAGACATCACCAGCAACCTGCGCATGAACTGGGATGTGGTGCGGGACGTGGTGGCGGCCGAAGATGGCCTGCCGGTGGAGATCGCCGTGCCGAGCACGTCGGCCCCGATGGTCTCGAGTGCACCGATCGACCTGCAGCAGTAATAACGCTCCAAGGCAACCCGCCGACGTCTCGCGAGGTCGGCGGGTTTTTTATTACCCGAAAAAAACACCGGGCAATAAAAAAGCCGACCCATGAATGGGTCGGCTCGATAACAATCCCGAAGGACTATTACTTGCGGCTAGCTTTGTCCAGCATGCGCAGAGCACGCTCGTTAGCTTCGTCAGCAGTCTGTTGTGCTTTTTGAGCAGCAGCCAGAGCTTCATCAGCTTTACGGTAAGCTTCGTCTGCACGAGCTTGGGCGCGAGCAGCTGCGTCTTCGGTAGCAGTCAGACGTGCTTCGGTTTCTTTCGATGCGCTGCTGCAACCGGTAGCCAGAACTGCGGCCAGGGCCAAAGCAGAGAATTTCAGAACGTTGTTCATCGTGTTCCCCTTCAAGGACTTTCTATTAGTGACTGTCTCCCCAGACTGGGGAGTTAGCCGGCGTACATACTACCCATTACTTGTAGTAAGTAAACTGACGTAACGCAAGAAGCAAAAAAATTGTAGGCGGTGATTCTTTTTCGAGCAACTTTTCTGTGCGCTGTTGAACAAGCACCAGCGCCAAGCCCCAGACTGGAGTGTCTAGATGAAGAAAAGTTCCGCGCCGGGATCAACTCCCCAAAGGCCCGCTAACGTCGTTGTTGATTGATTCGCCTAGACTTTTGTACATTTTTTGCGCAATCTCCCAGGCATCTTTATTGGGTCTTGGCGGTGACTTTAACTACCGGCGCTCGTCTCAAGACTCAACAACTGGCGATGTTCAGCTATTGCACCGCGACACCGACTTCAGCACGGCGATGGCGCCCGGTCGATAAAACCGACGAGGTTACCCCTTCGATGACAGGTGTGTCTTGAGCATTTGCGTCATTGGTGCCTACTATTCACGACGTGCTCGGGTTTGAGCGGATCGGTTTTGGCGCTCGGTGACCAGGAAGGCACGGGGTGGCGTAGATGTTCCTTCGCCGGAAAAACATCGGTAAGGTAGGGGTCAGCATTCAGACCCGCGAGGAGTAGTGATGAGCGAGGCGTTGTCCATCCACCATGACCAGGCTGGTCATCAATTCGAGACCACCGTGGACGGTCATCGTGCCTATCTGACCTATATGGACCTGGGCAAGCAGACCCTGGACATCTATCGCACCTTCGTGCCCAACGCCCTGCGCGGCCGGGGCATTGCGGCGGCGCTGACCGAAAAGGCGCTGCAGTACGCCGAAGAGATGGGCTACACGGTGATCCCGTCCTGCTCCTACGTGGAGCGCTACATGGAGCGTCACCAGCGGCACGCTGCGAAGCTTTGACCGAAGACGGATTCCCCAATGAAAAATGCCGGGCTTTTCAGCCCGGCATTTTTTTGCCTCGATCTTCCTGATAGGGAAGACGCTCGATCAGCCGCGCTGACGCTTGGGCAGCACGTCCTTGAGTTTGGCGTGCATGCTGCGCAGGGTGTTTTCGGTCGCGCTCCAGTCGATGCAGGCATCGGTGATGGAGACGCCGTACTGCAAGTCGGCGAGGTCTTTCGGGATCGCCTGGCAACCCCAGTTCAGATGGCTTTCGACCATCAGGCCGATGATCGACTGGTTGCCTTCCAGGATCTGGTTGGCCACGTTCTCCATCACCAACGGTTGCAAGGCGGGGTCCTTGTTGGAGTTGGCGTGGCTGCAGTCGACCATGATGTTCGGCTTGATCTTTGCCTTGTTCAGCGCCTGTTCACACAGCGCGACACTGACCGAGTCGTAGTTCGGCTTGCCGTTACCACCGCGCAGCACGACGTGACCGTAGGCGTTGCCCTTGGTGGTGACGATCGACACGCCGCCTTCCTGGTTGATGCCCAGGAAGCGGTGAGGGCTGGAAACCGATTGCAAGGCGTTGATGGCCACGGTGAGGCCACCGTCGGTGCCGTTCTTGAAGCCCACCGCCGACGACAGGCCGGACGCCATCTCGCGGTGAGTCTGGGATTCGGTGGTGCGCGCACCGATGGCCGACCAGCTGATCAGGTCCTGCAGGTATTGCGGCGAGATCGGGTCCAGCGCTTCGGTGGCGGTGGGCAGACCCATTTCAGCCAGGTCCAGCAACAACTGACGACCGATGTGCAGGCCGTCCTGGATCTTGAACGAGTCGTCCAGGTACGGGTCGTTGATCAGGCCTTTCCAGCCGACGGTGGTACGCGGCTTCTCGAAATACACCCGCATCACCAGGTACAGGGTGTCGGACACTTCCGCCGCCAGGACCTTCAGGCGCTCGGCGTATTCGTGGGCGGCCTTGATGTCATGGATCGAGCAGGGCCCGATGACCACGAACAGGCGATGGTCGCTGCCGTCGAGGATATTGCGGATGACTTCCCGGCCCTTGGTCACGGTGCGCAGGGCAGCGTCGCTCAGGGGGATATCGCGCTTGAGCTGGTCAGGCGTGATGAGGGTCTCGTTGGAGGCGACGTTAAGGTCATTGATCGGTAAATCAGCCATCGTGTTACTCGTCAGGTCACGGGTGCCGGCCGCCAGCGATCCCCGCGCGGCGGTGCACAGCGGATTTAAGCGCGTCGGGGAGCCGAACCTTATCGCGTTACGAGGGGGCTCGACAATGGGCAGGGGCCGGTTTGAAGGGGATTTATCCCCGGTGGGATAAGTCCCCGAGTCCCGGGGGGCTGTGCAATGATGTGCAGGGCCGTTTACCAGAGGAGCGCAAAGATGCAGGCAGGTGTTAAACCGCGGATCGGCATGATCGGCACCGGGGCCATTGGCGGGTTCTATGGCGTGATGCTGGCGCGTGCCGGTTTTGACGTGCACTTCTTGTTACGCAGTGAGTTCAATGCGGTGGCCGAAGGCGGGTTGCAGGTCGACAGTGCGGTTCATGGTGCACTGGCCCTCAACCCGGTCCAGGCCTACCGCTCGGCGGCCGAGATGCCGCCCTGCGACTGGTTGCTGGTGGGCGCCAAAACCACCAGCAACGCCGAGTTGGCCCCGGTCATCCGCCAGGCGGCTGCGCCCGGGGCAAAGGTCCTGCTATTGCAGAACGGCCTGGATGTCGAGGAGGCGCTGCGCCCCTTGCTGCCCGACTCGCTGCACCTGTTGGGCGGGCTCTGCCTGATCTGTGTTCATCGGGCCGGTCCCGGTGTCATCACCCACCAGGCGCTGGGCGCGGTCAACATCGGTTACCACAGCGGCCCGTGCGGCGATCAGGCTGAACGCATGCTGATTGTCGAAGAGGCTGCGACGCTGTTTCGCCATGCCGGCATCGATGCCCAGGCCATGGCCGACCTGCAACAGGCCCGTTGGCAGAAATTGGTGTGGAACGTGCCCTACAACGGTCTCTCGGTGTTGCTGGGGGCCAGCACCACGCCGTTGATGGCCGATGCCGCCAGTCGCGAGCTGATCCAGGCATTGATGCGCGAAGTGGTGCAGGGGGCCCAGGCCTGCGGTCATCACATCGCACCGGGCTACGCCGACTACCTGTTCGCGATGACCGAGAAGATGCCCGACTACTGGCCGAGCATGCACCACGATCATCTGCACAAACGCGCGCTGGAACTGGAGGCAATCTACGCCCGGCCGTTGGCGGCGGCGAAAGCGGCGGGGTGTGCGCTGCCGAAAATCGAAGCCTTGTACCAGGCGTTGGCGTTCATGGATCGGCATAACCGCTGAGCGCGGATGGGGGGGCGACATGGCAAACAATATTGACGACAAGCTGGTGCTGGCGATTTCATCGCGGGCGTTGTTCGACCTCAGCGAAAGCCACAAGGTGTACCTGTCCAGTGGCGTCGAGGCCTACCGGCAATACCAGATCGAGCACGAAGATGAAGTCCTGGCGCGGGGAGACGCGTTCGCCCTGGTGGAGAAACTGCTGAGCCTCAATGCGCACCTGGGGCGTGCCCGGGTCGAAGTGGTGCTGGTCTCGCGCAACAGTGCCGATACCGGCCTTCGGGTGTTCAATTCGATTGGTCACTATGGCCTGGCGATCTCGCGTGCCGCGTTCGTCGGCGGCCGCAGTCCTTATCCCTACCTGAAGGCGTTCGGCTGCGACCTGTTCTTGTCCACCCATGCCGAAGACGTGCGCAGTGCCCTTGATGCCGGGTTCGCCGCGGCGACCATTCTCTCCGGCGGTGCCAGCCGCGCCGCCAGCGAGGAATTGCGCATCGCGTTCGACGGCGACGCGGTGCTGTTCTCCGATGAGTCGGAGCGCGTTTATCAGGCCGGTGGCCTCGAAGCGTTCCAGGCCAGCGAACGGCAGGCGGCCCGCGAGCCATTGCGAGGCGGACCGTTCAAGGGTTTCCTGGCTGCGCTCAATGCCCTGCAACGCGAGTTTCCCGAGGACGCCTGCCCGATTCGCACGGCGCTGGTGACGGCCCGTTCGGCACCGGCTCACGAGCGGGTCATCCGAACCTTGCGTGAATGGGATATTCGCCTGGACGAGTCGCTGTTCCTTGGCGGCCTGACCAAGTCGGCATTCCTTGAAGCCTTCGCCGCCGACGTGTTTTTCGACGACCAGACCGGCCACTGCGAATTGGCCCGTGAGGTGGTCGCCACGGGGCATGTCCCCCACGGCATCAGTAACGAGGTGAAGCCCTGACGACCGGTTGTTCAGGACGCTAAGCCGCACGTCGTGCTGGCGAAGGCGCTGCTAAGCTCAATCCATCTCCGCCATTCTGGCACGCGAGGAGGTCACATGATTCGTTCGATGCTGTACGCCACAGACCTGGGGCTCTACGCCCCTTATGTGATGCAGCATGCCTTGGCGTTGGCACGGACGTTTAAAGCCGAGTTGTATGTGGTGCATGCGGTAGAGCCGATGGGGTTGTTCGCCGAATCGGTGTTGCAAAGCTATCTCGACGAGCAGGCGCTGAACGAATTTCATCGCCAAGGTCTGAATACGGTGATGGCCAACATTGAGCAACGGGTGCTCGACAGTTTTCGCGAGGAGTTGGGCGAAGGGCAGCAGGACTTGCAACTGATCAAGTCGGTCAGGGTTTTCCAGGGTGATCCTTCCCAGGTCATCCTCGAGCAGGCTGCGAAGCTCTCGGTCGATTTGCTGATCGTCGGCAGTCATTGCCAGGGGGCCAATGGAGAAAGCCCCCTGGGCAGGACTGCCGCCCGGGTATTGCAGTTGTCCCGGGTGCCGGTCTACCTCGTGCCGCTGGTGCAGCGTCGACGCCAGGGAGAGGCTTGAGGCTAAATGATGGCTTTTTATAAAAAGTTCTAGATTTATTGCCAAAACCTTTCATATAGTTATATACCGTCGCTGATGCCCGTGGCGTCCAACTGCTTTGAGGGATACATATGAAGCTTCAACAACTGCGCTACATCTGGGAAGTGGCGCACCACGACCTCAACGTTTCCGCTACTGCCCAGAGCCTGTACACGTCACAACCCGGCATCAGCAAACAGATCCGCCTGTTGGAAGACGAACTGGGCGTCGAAGTCTTCGCCCGCAGCGGCAAGCACCTGACCCGCGTAACCCCGGCGGGCGAGCGCATCATCACCACGGCCGGCGAGATCCTGCGCAAGGTCGAAAGCATCAAGCAGATCGCCCAGGAGTTCTCCAACGAGAAAAAGGGCACCCTGTCGATCGCCACCACCCACACCCAGGCCCGTTATGCACTGCCGCCGGTGATCAGCAACTTCATCAAGCAATACCCGGACGTGGCGCTGCACATGCACCAGGGCTCGCCGATGCAGATCGCTGAAATGGCCGCCGACGGCACCGTGGATTTCGCCATCGCCACCGAGGCCCTGGAACTGTTCGGCGACTTGGTGATGATGCCGTGCTACCGCTGGAACCGCTGTGTGGTCGTGCCCCAGGGCCATCCCCTGACCAAGTTGCCGAAGCTGACCCTCGAAGCCCTGGCCGAGTACCCGATCGTGACCTACGTCTTCGGTTTCACCGGTCGTTCGAAGCTCGACGAAGCCTTCAGCCATCGCGGCCTGACCCCCAAGGTGGTGTTCACCGCCGCCGATGCCGACGTGATCAAGACCTACGTGCGCCTCGGCCTGGGCGTGGGCATCGTGGCCAAGATGGCGGTCGACACCAAGCTCGACAATGACCTGGTGGTGCTGGATGCCAGCGAGTTGTTCGAGTCCAGCGTGACCAAGATCGGTTTCCGTCGCGGTACTTTCCTGCGTGGCTTCATGTGCGATTTCATCGAGAAGTTCGCACCGCACCTGACCCGTGAAGTCATGGCCAAGGCCATCCAGTGCCACAACAAGCAGGAACTCGAAGAGCTGTTCGACGGCGTCGAACTGCCCGTGCATTAAGCCAGGTTTCTAGATCGCCTCGGTGACAGCGAACTGTTGCCGGGCGCCCGCCACGACAATCTCCACTTCATCCCCTTCGAACTTGCCCAGAAGGCTCCGGCCCAGCGGCGAGCGAGGGGTGATGACCGTGATCGGCTGGCCCACCAGCGAGACCTTCAACCCCGCCGCGTCCGGCCCCAGGAACAGCCACTGCTGGCGGCCGTCTTCATCTTCCAGCCCGATCAACGTACCGACCTCGATCCCGCGCTGCTCGCTGTAGGGCCTGGGCGAAAGGTTCTGGCAAAGGGTGAGGGCCTGGCGGATTTCCTCCACGCGCCTGGCCTGGCCGGCGGCGAGGTAGGCGGCCTCAAGGCCGAGGGTGTCGTATTTGTTCTCGGCGATGTTTTCTTCATGGGTCGCGGTTTCATACGCGGTCAGGGCCGCGCGTTCGGCGATGTCGAGATCGATCCTGAGCTTGTCCAGGATCAGTTGGTGGACGGTCTGTTTGTTCATGCTCATTCGCAGAATTGCAGCACGTTGGCGCGGCTTTTTTCGCTGGGCGCGTTCTGGTCCTGTTGCAACCAGAACTGGCACTTGGGGTTGGACAGGTTGCGGGGGTTGTTGCGGACCTGGTCCAGCGCTTGCCGCTGCTCGTTGCGTTGCAGGTTCTGCTGGTATTGCTCGAACATTGGCGTGGGCGGTGGCGGGGCCGGTTGCGCCGCCGGTGGTTGTGCCAGTTGATGCACGGCTGCGGCGACCGGCGCCAGGGTTTCACCCAGGAACAATCGCGACATGAGCCAGCCCGTCAGGACAATGGCAAGGAACCCCAGCCACAGGCCAAGGGCAATACTGACGGTCAGTTTCAAGGCTGAAAGACGTGGGGCGGGCGGGTAATCAGACATGGCTGCTTCCTGGCAGGGGCATGGGCAGGGAGTGATTGTCGCATGAAGATTAATCGCCGTCGGCTCTTCTGCATGCCTGGTTTATTCGGGACAATCAGGCCTTTGCCACAGGGAGTCGGGAATGACCGTGCGCTGGGATATTTTTTGCACCGTCGTCGATAACTTTGGCGACATTGGCGTCACGTGGCGCCTGGCTCGGCAACTGGTGGCCGAGCATCGATGCGTGGTGCGGCTGTGGGTCGACGACCTGCGGGCGTTCGAGCGGCTGTGCCCGGAGGTCGACACCACGTTGTCCGAGCAATGGCAGCAGGGTGTGGAGGTGCGCCACTGGCCGCAGCAATGGCCGACCACCGAAGCCGCCGACGTGGTGATTGCCGCGTTCGCTTGCCAACTGCCAAGTGCCTACATGGACGCAATGGCCGAGCGCCCGACACCGCCGTTGTGGATGAACCTCGACTACCTGAGTGCCGAAGACTGGGTAATCGGTTGCCACGGCTTGCCGTCGGTCAAGTACCACCACGTGCAGAAGTATTTCTTTTTCCCGGGCTTTGCGCAGGGCACCGGAGGCTTGCTGCGCGAAGCGGGCCTGCTGGAGCGCCGTCGGCAATTTCAGCTGGATGCCCAGGCGCAGACGCTTTTCCTACAGGGGCTGGGCGTCGATCGGTCGCCCGATGCGTGCCTGATCTCGCTGTTTGCCTATGAAAACACCGGGCTCGCCAGTTGGTTCGACGCCATGGCCGCCGATACCCAGGCGTTTCACGTGCTGGTGCCCGAAGGGCGGGTGGTGGGGGATGTCCAGCGCTGGCTCGGGGTCGATGGCCTGGCCGTGGGTGCGGTGCATCGACGCGGCGCCCTGACGGTGCAGGTGCTGCCGTTCATCCGCCAGGACGAATACGATCAACTGCTGTGGTGCTGCGATTTCAATGCGGTGCGTGGCGAAGACTCCTTCGTCCGTGCCCAATGGGCCGGCCGGCCACTGCTCTGGCATATCTACCAGCAGGAAGAAGACGTTCACCTGGAAAAACTCGAGGCGTTCCTCAGGCTGTACACCCAGGGTCTTTCGGAGGCGGCGCAAAATGCGATCAGCGGTCTTTGGCGGGCCTGGAATGCCGGCCAGGACATGGCCGAACACTGGCGATCGACCCGCCAACAGCAGCAGGAACTGGCCGAACATGCCCAGGCGTGGTGTCTGGAACAGGCCTCGCGACCCGATCTTGCCGCGGCGCTGGTGAAGTTTTATGGAAATTGGATATGATACGCGGCCTAGATTTTTGTAAATCCCATCCAAATTCGGATATTCGCAATGAAAACTGGTAAAGAACTCAAACCCGGTACCGTGATTCGTATCGACAACGATCCTTGGCTGGTTCAGAAAGCTGAATTCACCAAGTCGGGTCGTAACAGCGCGATCATGAAGACCAAGCTGAAGAACCTGCTGACCGGTTACAAGACCGAAACCGTTTACGGTGCGGACGACAAACTGGACGACGTGATCCTCGACCGCAAGGAAGCGACCCTGTCCTTCATCAGCGGCGACACCTACACGTTCATGGACACCACTGACTACACCATGTACGAGCTGAACGCCGAAGACATCGAAAGCGTTCTGCCATTCGTGGAAGAAGGCATGACCGACGTCTGCGAAGCCGTGTTCTTCGAAGAGCGCCTGGTGTCCGTAGAGCTGCCGACCACCATCGTGCGTCAGGTTGACTACACCGAAGGTTCCGCTCGCGGCGACACTTCCGGCAAGGTCATGAAGCCTGCCAAACTGAAGAACGGTACCGAACTGTCGGTGGCCGACTTCATCGAAATCGGTGACATGATCGAGATCGATACCCGCGAAGGCGGTTCCTACAAAGGCCGCGCTAAATAAGCGAAGCCTTTGCATGAAAAAGCCCGACCATCGAGTCGGGCTTTTTTATTTCAGGACTAGGCACCCAATCGCCTGTGGCGAGGGAGCTTGCTCCCTCGCCACAAAAGTTTCGGCGTGCAATCACTTCAAGTGCTGCTTGAGCTCTTGCGACACTTGCAACATCGCCGAGCGCACCGCTGGCACTTGGCTAACCACGTTGAGCAAACCGTAGTCGTGGATCATTCCGTTGTAGCGCACGGCCGTGACCGGCACTCCGGCGGCGTCCAGTTTGCGCGCATAGGCTTCACCTTCATCACGCAAGACATCGGCCTCGGCGGTCTGGACCAGCGCTGGCGGCAGGCCCTTGAGCTGCGCGGTACTGGCCCGCAACGGCGAGGCATAGATCTCGCTGCGTTGCCCGGCGTCGGTGGTGTAGTTGTCCCAGAACCATTTCATCATGTTCTTGCTGAGGAAATGCCCTTCGGCGAACTGGTTGTAGGACGCGGTCTCGAAGCTGGCGTCGGTCACTGGCCACAACAGCGCCTGGAAGCGGATCGCCGGGGTGCCCTTGTCCTTGGCCATCAGGGCCACGACGGCCGCCATGTTGCCACCCACGCTGTTGCCGACTACCGCCAGGCGCTTGCCGTCGACATTGATCTGCTTGCCGTGTTCGGCCACCCATTTCGTCGCGGCGTAGGCCTGGTTGATCGCCACCGGGTAATGCGCCTCGGGTGAAGGCGTGTAGTTGACGAACACCGCGACAGCACCCGAACCCGCCACCAGGTCCCGAACCAGTCGCTCGTGGGTCGGGAAATCGCCCAGCACCCAGCCGCCGCCGTGGAAGAACATGAACACGGGCAACTCACCCTTGACCCCGGCCGGACGGACGATGGTCAGGCTGATCGACTGGCCATCGGCCTGGATGGTCTTCTCACTGACATCGGCCTTGGGCAAGGTCAGCTTGACCCCGGCCTGGGCGCCCACCAGCACGGCGCGAGCGTCCTTGGGCGACAGTTGTTCCAGTGGCTTGCCGGTGCCGGCGTTCAGCGCATCGAGAAATGCCTGGGTGTTGTGTTCCACGATGCCGTTGGCGAAAGCGCTGCTGACGCTGAGGGCGAGGAGGGTACCGGTCAAGGCTTTGCTGAGCGTGTTCATGTGAGCGTCCTTAGGTTCGAATTCGGGAATGGTGGGTTAAACCGTGACGTGCAGGCGCACATCGACGTTGCCACGGGTGGCGTTGGAGTACGGGCAGACCTGGTGGGCTGCGTCGACCAGCGCCTGGGCATCGGCTTGATCAAGGCCCGGCAGGCTGATGTGCAGGTCGATGTCGAGGCCGAAACCGCCGGGGATCTGGCCGATGCCGACGTGGGCGGTGATCGAGGCGTCGTCCGGGATCTTGCGCTTGCCCTGGCTGGCGACGAATTTCAGCGCGCCGATGAAGCAGGCCGAGTAACCGGCGGCAAACAGTTGTTCAGGGTTGGTTGCTGCACCGCCGGCACCGCCGAGTTCCTTGGGGGTGGCGAGTTTGACGTCGAGGATGTTGTCGCTGGAGATCGCACGGCCATCACGGCCGCCGGTGGAGGTTGCGATGGCGGTATAGAGTGTTTGCATGGTGAAATCCTCATTTCTGGTTGATGTTTTGCGCTAAATGTTTGCGCGCTAAGTAGGCGTGAAGAGAATGTATAGCGCTAATGTTTTGCGCGCAAGATAAATTTTCAAGAAAGTTTTGGCGAAAGGCCTTTCATCAGGCTGAAACTATTGAGTTAGAGCTGTTTGAAGGAGGTGAGTTTTTTTTGGTGAGGGAGGTTTTTGGTGGAAGGGCTGGCGCTTTCGCGAGCAGGGGGGCGGCTGGACGTACGCCTATCCAAGATCCAGGGTGGGAGCGAGCCAGCTCGCGAAACGGTGTGTCAGCTATCGAAGTGCTGAATCGGCTCGCTCCACCGGGACGTTCTGATGGCTACAGGGTGTCTTGCAGATGGCTGCGCAATGCCTGGAGCTCGAGTTGCAGTTTTTTCAACTGCTCCATGGTCTGGCCGCTGGCGGCGAGGATGCATTGGGGGATGCCGAGGGCTTTTTCGCGCAGGGCACGGCCTTGCTCGGTGAGTTCGACGATCACCACGCGTTCATCTTCGCGGCTGCGGGTGCGGCTCAACAGGCCTTCGGCTTCCAGGCGCTTGAGCAATGGGGTGAGGGAGCCGGGATCGGTGAGCAGGCGGGTGCTGATTTCACCGACAGTCAGGCCATCTTTTTCCCACAGCACCATCATTGCCAGGTATTGCGGATACGTCAGGCCCAGTGCCTGGAGCAACGGCTTGTAGACCTTGGTCATCATCAAGGAGGTGGAATGCAGGGCGAAGCAGACCTGGTTGTCGAGCAACAGGGCTCCGCAAGCTTCGGGGGTGTCGCGCTGGGTGGTCATGGCAGAACCTTCAAACAGAGATGAGCTGAATCTAGCGGGCGAATCTTTAATGCGCCAGATAATTCTGACGATCTGATCAGATGTTGCGTTCCCTCGCTGGCGGCGACTGCGTAGGATAAGCGCCTTGGTGAAAGGGGAGTCGTCTGTGATCGAGTTTGTGGTGTTTCTGTTGTTCGGTGCCGCGCTGGGCACCCTGGGGGATTGTTTGGCATCGGTGGCGGGCTGATTGCGATTCCGGTGCTGGGCGTATGGTTCGGGCTTGACCAGCAACTGGCCCAAGGCACGGCGCTGGTCATGGTGGTGCCCAATGTCATGCTCGCGCTGTGGCGTTATCACCAGCGCAATCGTATCGAACTGCGCCATGTCCTGCCGTTGGCGTCCATGGGCTTCTGTTTTGCCTGGCTCGGATCGATCTGGGCCGTCGGTATCGATGCCCAGAGCATGCGGATCGGTTTCGTGGCGTTCCTGGTGGCGCTGACGCTCTACAACCTTGCCCGCATGTTCACCGCGACGGCACCGCCTTCGGCGCAGATGCGTCATGGCTGGCCATGGCTCGGTGTATTGGGGGCGGCGTCCGGTGCCATGGGCGGGTTGTTCGGTGTGGGCGGGGCGGTCGTTGCAACGCCGATCCTGACCAGCCTGTTCGGCACCACCCAGGTCGTTGCCCAAGGGTTGTCCCTGGCGCTGGCCTTGCCCAGCACTGGCGTGACCCTCGCCACGTATGCCTTCCATCACGAGGTGGACTGGAGCATCGGCCTGCCGCTGGCCGTCGGTGGCCTGTTGAGCATCAGCTGGGGCGTGAAGGTGGCCCATGCCTTGCCCGAGCGGCTGCTGCGCGGGCTGTTCTGCGGTTTCCTGGTGCTGTGCGCGGTGCTGCTCGCCCTTAAAGTTTGAAGCCCTCGACAATGTGCTCGGCCAGGCACTCGGTGATCGGCGACGGATTGTGCAGGTTGCGGATCAGCATGATGCTGGCCTCGGGCAATTCCGGCAGGTCTTCGGCCTCGCCCAGCACGCGCATGTCCGGGGTCAGCAGGCTTTCCAGCTGGGCGGTGATGGCCAGGCCCGCGCCCACCACTGCCATGAGCGCCGACAGGCTCGAACTGTTGTACGCCACGCGATACTCGCGGCCCATGGCATCCAGCGCGTTGCAGGCCCACTGCCGGCAGAAGCAATCGCTGTTGAACATCGCCAGTGGCAACGGCGTCTGTTCGTGAACGTTGAAGCACGCGGCTTCGGCCCAGACAAAACGTTCCTTGCGCAGCAGCTGGCCGATTTCGTCCCCCGGTTTGCGGGTGACGATGGACAGGTCCAGGTCCTGGCGAAGCAACAATTGCTTGGACGACTCGCAGTGCACCTCGATCTCTATCAGGGGATAGAACTGGGCAAAGCGCTGCAGGATCCCCGGCAGGAACCGCATCACGTAGTCGTCCGGCGTGCCGATGCGCACCGTGCCGACCATGTGCGGTTCGCGCAGGGTATTGAACACCTCGCTGTGCAGCTTGAGGATCCGCCGGGCGTAGCCGAGCAGCACCTGGCCTTCGGCGGTGAGCTTGACCTGGCGCCCGTCACGCTCGAACAGCCGCCGCTGCAGCACATCCTCTTCCAACCGCTTCATTTGCATGCTGACGGCCGATTGGGTGCGATTGACCAATTCGCCGGCGCGGGTGAAACCGCCCTGGTCGGCGATGGCGACGAAGGTGCGCAGCACTTCCGTATCGATGCTCGGGTAACTCGACAATTGATCAATCTCCGAGATGTATTGCATAAAAAACATTCGTTGGATTGATCTTAGCGTTGGCGCGAGACTTGAGCCATCCCCAACGGAGGACATCACGATGAAAGGTCAAAAAGGATATCTACTGGTAGACAAACTCTCCCATGGCTTCTCGCTCAGCGCGCTGATGCACAAGTTTAGCCGCTGGTACGAATTGCACCACGAACGTGAACTGCTGGCCGGCATGAGCGACGAGGCACTCAAGGACATTGGCGTCAGCCGTGCCGACGTGGAACGGGAAGTGGTCCGGCCATTCTGGGATGACCCGATGCACAAATGAGCCATCCTTCCCTACACAAACCCCTTATTGGTGAGGTAGGTTGCGAGCAGACAAGGAGATCTCCATGCCCGCGACGCTGTCCTTTACCCTCAAACAGGCCCGGCGTCTGGCGTTGGCCGCCCAAGGATTCGATGGGCGGTCGCCGCCAGCTTCGGTGCAACCCTCGCGCCTCAATCGCCTGATTGAACGCCTCGGCGTCCTGCAGATCGACTCGGTCAATGCGCTGGTGCGCTCGCACTACCTCCCGCTGTTCTCCCGTCTCGGTACCTACAACCCCGATTTACTCGACCAGGCGGCCTGGAGCCAAGGCCGACGCCGGACGCTGTTCGAATATTGGGGTCATGAAGCGTCGTTGTTGCCGATGGCGTTGTATCCGCTGATGCGTTGGCGCATGCAGCGTGCCGCCCGTGGCGAGGGGATCTACCAGCAGTTGGCGCGTTTCGGGCAGGAGCGCCAGGACGTGATTCGTCGGGTGCTGGCGTCGGTCCGGGCGCAGGGCGCCGTGGGTGCGGGCAGCTTGTCCACGCGCCAGGAAAAGGCCGGGCCCTGGTGGGACTGGAGCGAGGAGAAGCATGCCCTGGAATGGTTGTTCGCCGCAGGCGAAGTGACGGTGGCGGGGCGGCGAGGCTTCGAGCGGCTCTACGATTTGCCGGAACGGGTGTTGCCCGCCGAAATTCTGCAACAGGCGCCGCCGGACGAGGCCCAGGCTCAACGGGCGTTGCTGATGCGCGCCGCCGACGCCCTGGGGGTTGGTACGGAAAAGGACCTGCGCGACTACTTTCGCCTTGAACCGGCGGACTGCCGTGGGCGCCTGGCCGAGCTGGAGGAGGCCGGCGAATTGGTGCGCTGCCAGGTGCAGGGCTGGAAGCAAGTGGCCTGGTGTCGACCCTCGGCGAAAATCCCTCGCAAAGTGGCGGCCAGCGCCTTGTTGTCACCTTTCGATTCCCTGGTGTGGGAGCGCAGCCGTACCGAGCGGCTGTTCGATTTTCGTTACCGGCTGGAGATCTACACCCCGGTGCACAAGCGGGTGTATGGCTACTACGTCTTGCCGTTCCTGCACAACGAACGCATCGCGGCGCGGGTCGACCTGCGGGCAGAGCGGGCCTTGGGCCGACTGGCGGTGCATGCGGTGCACGAGGAGGCACCGGGGTTGGACGAGGAGGGTGTGCAGGCCCTGGCGCTGAACCTGCGTCGCATGGCCCGGTGGCTGGGGTTGGAGCGGGTCCAGCTCAACTGCCAGCGGGTGAGTGGGGTTCGGTTGGCCCAGGCATTGGCTCAGTCAAGTGGTGACTGAACTGGCCATTTCGCGAACAAGCCCGCTCCCACACAGGATTTGTTGAGTTCACCAAATCAGTGACCGACTCGGTCCAATGTGGGAGCGGGCTTGCTCGCGAAAGCCATAGGCCAGGCCCTACAAAACGGTCAGGTTCAGCGCCTGACCTGCTTCAACGTCTCGGCAATCAGGAACGCCAGCTCCAACGACTGATCGGCATTCATCCGTGGGTCGCAATGGGTGTGGTAGCGGTCCGACAGCCCATCTTCGGTGATCGGTCGTGCGCCGCCGATGCATTCGGTGACGTTCTGCCCGGTCATCTCGATGTGGATGCCGCCGGCATAGGTGCCTTCCGCCTCGTGGGCCTGGAAGAACTGTTTCACTTCGCCAAGGATCTGCGCGAAGTCCCGGGTCTTGTAGCCACTGCTGGCCTTGATGGTGTTGCCGTGCATGGGGTCGGAGCTCCACAGCACCTGCCTGCCTTCGCGCTGCACGGCACGCAACAGCGGCGGCAGGTGATCGCCGACCTTGTTGGCGCCCATCCGGGCGATCAGGTTCAGGCGGCCCGGGTCGTTGTCCGGGTTGAGCGCATCAATCAGGCGGATCAGGTCGTCAGGGTCCATGCTCGGCCCCACCTTGACCCCGATCGGGTTGTTCACCCCGCGCAGGAACTCGACGTGGGCGCCGTCCAACTGGCGAGTCCGGTCGCCGATCCAGAGCATGTGCGCCGAGCAGTCGTAGTAGTCGTTGGTCAGGCTGTCGCGGCGCACGAAGGCTTCTTCGTAATTGAGCAGCAGCGCCTCGTGAGCGGTAAAGAAGCTGGTTTCGCGCAGTTGTGGCGAGCTGTCCATGCCGCAGGCGCGCATGAAGGCCAGGGTCTCGTCGATGCGGTCGGCCAGATGACTGTATTTTTCCGCCAGGGCCGAGTTGGCGATGAAGTCCAGGTTCCATTGGTGCACCTGGTGCAAATCGGCGAAGCCGCCTTGGGCGAAGGCGCGCAACAGGTTCAGGGTGGCCGTGGACTGGTGGTAGGACTGCAGCAGTCGCTCCGGGTCCGGTACGCGGCTTTTTTCGTCGAAGCCGATGCCGTTGACGATGTCGCCCCGGTACGCTGGCAGCGTGACACCGTCGATGGTTTCATCGTTGGCCGAACGCGGCTTGGCGAACTGTCCGGCCATGCGCCCGACCTTGACCACCGGGCAGCCGGCGGCAAAGGTCATGACGATCGCCATTTGCAGCAGGACCTTGAAGGTGTCGCGGATCTTCGCCGCCGAGAACTCGGCAAAGCTCTCGGCGCAATCGCCACCTTGCAGCAAAAACGCCCGGCCCTGGGTCACCTCGGCGAACTGACGGCGCAACTCCCGCGCTTCACCGGCAAACACCAGCGGTGGATAACTGGCCAGGGTCTGCTCCACCCGCGACAGGTGCGCGGCGTCGGGGTAACGGGGTTGCTGCTGGATCGGCAGGGCGCGCCAGCTGTCAGGGCTCCAGGGTTGGCTCATCATGATCTCTAGGGTGGTTTACGCTCGGACAGCCATGTTAGCAGCAAATTAGTGCGTGACCTGTTTGCGTGGCTTCGCGGACAATCACAGCTTTTGCGCCGCCGGTGCGGCAACCATCAGGAGATGAAATGACAGAGGAACGCGTCGAGCATCTGCTCGCCGAGGTGCACGACGAGTTCGGCATGATCCGGGTCTTCGAAGTGGCCGATTACCGGTTTCTGGAGTTCGGCGATGCCATCGAGCAAAGCTGCGTGTTCACGGCCGACCCCAGTTGGCTCGAATACGATTACACCCGCGCCATGCTGATCGGGGCGTTGTGCCATGAGCAACCGGACAGTGCCTTGTTCCTCGGGCTGGGGGCCGGGACGCTGACCCAGGCCTGCCTCAAGTTCCTGCC
Source organism: Pseudomonas sp. Cab53 (assembly GCF_018325965.1). Lineage (NCBI taxonomy): Bacteria > Pseudomonadati > Pseudomonadota > Gammaproteobacteria > Pseudomonadales > Pseudomonadaceae > Pseudomonas > Pseudomonas sp. Cab53. Next base: position 1,853,274 of record NZ_AP021902.1, read on the forward strand.
GCTGGAGGACGTCGAGGCCATCGAGCTGCGTCCCGACGTGCCCCGCCTGGCGATTGAATACCTGGGCCTGGATGACGATCCGCGCCTGTACATCCGCATCGGCGACGCCCTGGAGCTATTGGAGACCGCCGAGCCGGCGGACCTGATTTTCGTCGACCTCTACACCGACGTCGGCCCTGGCGTCGGGCACCTGGCCTGGGGCTTCCTGGAAAACTGCCAGAAACGCCTCAACCCGGGCGGCTGGCTGGTGATCAACCAATGGGCCACCGACGATGGCAAGCCCTTGGGCGCGGCGCTGTTGCGCGGCTTGTACCACCGGCATTACTGGGAACTGCCAGTGAAGGAGGGCAACGTGATCCTGATCGTCCCGGCGGACCTGGACCAGGCACTGGACATGCAAGGCCTGGTGGCCCGCGCCGAAGCGCTCTCGCCACAGCTGGGTTATTCCTTGCTGCCGCTGATCAAGGCGATTCGGCCGGCGACTTGAAACGTGGCGGCTCCTGTGGCGAGGGGATAAATCTCCTTGCCACATTACTGAGGTGAAGCGTTTCAGCTGGATTAAAAAAAGCTCCCTTTTCGGGCGAATTCCGGTATAGTGCGCGCCGGCCTTTAGCCGGGCCGCGTCAAGGTAGCGCAATTTCGAAGGCAACTTCGGTTGCATGTCCGCACAACGGACACACCCACGACGTTCTTTTTCATTCATTCGTTTTCGCAAATCCCCGCCGACAAAGCTGCCAGGGCGACTCTTGAGTCTCAACACGGCATGCGCAGCTTTGGAGCATGGGTCTTTGCGGATGCACTTAGAGGCAGACCCATGACCCAGGAAATCGGCGGCTTCGCCGCTCTTGAACTTCATCCCAATATTGTCGCTGCAGTAGTCGCTACCGGCTATGAAGAGCCTTCGGCCATTCAGCAGCAGTCGATCCCGATCATCCTCGCCGGTCACGATATGATTGGCCAGGCGCAAACCGGCACGGGTAAGACCGCCGCGTTCGCCCTGCCGATCCTGCACCGCATTGATCCGTCCAAGCGCGAGCCGCAAGCTCTGATCCTGGCCCCAACTCGTGAGTTGGCGCTGCAAGTTGCAACCGCTTTCGAAACCTACGCCAAGCAAATGCCAGGCGTGACTGTTGTGGCTGTCTACGGCGGCGCGCCGATGGGCCCACAACTGAAAGCAATCCGTAATGGCGCACAAATCGTTGTCGCTACCCCTGGCCGTCTGTGCGACCACCTGCGTCGTGACGAGAAAGTCCTCGCCACCGTGAACCACCTGGTTCTCGACGAAGCGGACGAAATGCTCAAGCTGGGCTTCATGGACGACCTGGAAGTCATCTTCAAGGCCATGCCGGAAACCCGTCAGACCGTCCTGTTCTCGGCCACCTTGCCGCAGTCGATCCGTGCGATCGCCGAGCGTCACTTGAAAGACCCGAAACACGTCAAGATCCAGAGCAAGACCCAGACCGTCACCGCGATCGAGCAGGCTCACCTGCTGGTTCACGCTGACCAGAAGACCTCTGCCGTGCTGAGCCTGCTGGAAGTCGAGGATTTCGACGCCCTGATCATGTTCGTTCGCACCAAGCAAGCGACCCTGGACCTGGCCAGCGCCCTGGAAGCCAAAGGCTACAAGGCTGCCGCGCTGAACGGTGACATTGCCCAGAACCAGCGTGAGCGCGTCATCGACTCCCTCAAGGATGGCCGCCTGGACATCGTCGTGGCGACCGACGTGGCTGCCCGTGGCCTGGACGTTCCGCGCATCACCCACGTGTTCAACGTGGACATGCCGTACGATCCGGAATCCTACGTCCACCGTATCGGCCGTACCGGCCGTGCCGGTCGCGAAGGTCGTGCACTGCTGCTGGTCACCCCGCGTGAGCGCCGCATGCTGCAAGTGATCGAGCGTGTGACCGGCCAGAAAGTGGCCGAGGTTCGCCTGCCGGACGCCCAGGCCGTGCTCGATGCGCGCATCAAGAAACTGACCAACAGCCTGTCGCCGCTGGTGGCCGATGCCGAATCGACCCATGGTGATCTGCTCGACCGCCTGACTGCCGACATCGGTTGCACTCCGCGTGCCCTGGCTGCTGCCCTGCTGCGCAAGGCCACCAATGGTCAGGCGCTGAACCTGGCGGCCATCGAGAAGGAACGTCCACTGGTGCCGAACAGCGCACCGCGTGGCGACCGTCCTGAGCGCAGTGGCGATCGTCCGGACCGTGGTGACCGTGAGCGTCGCGCACCGATCCCGCTGGCCGAAGGCCGCGCTCGCTGCCGTACCGCTTTGGGTGCCCGTGACGGCATCGCGGCCAAGAACCTGCTGGGTGCCATCCTCAACGAAGGTGGCCTGGCGCGTGAGGCCATCGGTCGCATCCAGGTGCGTGACAGCTTCAGCCTGGTTGAACTGCCGGAAGATGGCCTGGAAAAACTGCTGACCAAGCTCAAGGACACCCGCGTGGCCGGCAAGCAACTCAAGCTGCGTCGCTACCGCGAAGATTGATCGGCCCCTGGGCTGATTGAGCGAAAAAAATCCCCGACTGGTTCGGGGATTTTTTTTGCCTGTTGCCGGGTGACGGCGCTCAAGGGCGTTGAGGCCTTCGCGAGCCGCTCACCCCCACCGCCGACACATACCCCTGTGGGAGCGAGCTTGCTCGCGAAGGGGGCGAGTCGGTCTACCGGTCAGTCAAACCGGTAGATGTCCATTCCCAGCGTCCCCATCTCGAACCCTTGGTGGGCAACGCTGAACACGCCTCCCGCCCCCCGGGCGAAATACAGCGGCAGCAGGTGTTCATCGCTGGGGTGGCTGCGCACGGCATGGGGTGCCTGGCGACGGTAGTCATGCAGCGCGGGCTCGTCGTCGGCTGCCAGTTTCTCGACCATCCAGTCGCGAAAGGCCTGGGCCCAGGGTTCGACGCTTTCAGGGCCAGCATTCCAGTCCAGGTCGCGCAGGTTATGAGTGATGCTGCCGGAGCCGATCAGCAGCACACCTTGCTGGCGCAGGCTTGCCAACGCCTGGCCGACCCGGGTCTGCAACGCGGGACCCTGGCGGCTGGGCAGAGACACCTGCACCACCGGGATGTCGGCCTCGGGTACATCAAGGACAACGGCACCCAGACGCCACGGTCGGCGGGCCGCTGGGTATCGAGGCGTGCCGGTAGGTGCGCGGCGTTGAGCAGCTCTGCGACCTGGGCCGCCAACGCCGGGTCGCCTGCTGCCGGGTATTGCACTTGGTACAGCGCCGGAGGGAAGCCACCGAAGTCATGCCAGGTGCGAGGCTGCGGGTTTGCGTTGACCAACAGTTCGTCGCTCTCCCAATGGGCGGACACCAGGACGATGGCCTTGGGCCGGGGCAATTGTGCGGCGAGGCGAGCCAATGCCGGGCCGCTGGCGCCAGGCTCCAGCGCGAGCATCGGTGAGCCATGGGAGATAAACAGGCTGGGCAGCATGAGCGGGCTCCTGAGCGTTAAGATGCCGTCATCTTCCGTCAGGACTATGATCGGAATCTAATATAAGTTTTAGCCCGTTTTGATCGAATTTCTGGAGGGAAACATGGAGCCCGAGTTTTGGCACAAGCGTTGGTCATCGAACCAGATCGGCTTTCACTCGCCGCAGGTGAACCCTTACCTGCAACGTTTCTGGCCGCAACTGGGGGTGGCCCAGGGCAGTCGTGTGCTGGTGCCGCTGTGCGGCAAGACCCTGGATCTGATCTGGCTCGCCCAGCAAGGGTATTCGGTGCTGGGGGTGGAGTTGTCGGAAAAGGCCGCGACTGATTTTTTCCTTGAGCATCAGCTTGAGCCGAGCGTGAGCGAGGAGGGCGCATTCAAGGTCTTTCGTGCCGCCGGTATCGAGATTCGCTGCGGTGATTTCTTCGCCCTGGAGCCGGGTGATGTGGCTGACTGTTCGGCGTTGTACGACCGCGCGGCGCTGATCGCCTTGCCTGTGCCGATGCGGGAACAGTATGCGGCTCACCTGCAGAGCATTTTGCCCCGCGGCGTCGGCCTGTTGATTACCCTCGATTACAACCAGGATGAAATGCCTGGCCCACCGTTCTCCGTGGGAGATGACGAGGTGCAACGGCTGCTGGGAGGTGCCTGGCAGTTGGAGGTCTTGCAGGTGCAGGATGTGCTGGGGGAGAGCTGGAAGTTTTTGCAGGCGGGTGTGACGAGGCTGGATGAGCGGGTGTATCGGATTTCCAGTCGTTGAAGCGCGGGTGAGCGCCCCAAAAGGACGCTCCGCATTCAGCCTTGGGACACATAGAGTCCCAGGCTGCGTTCCCACGCAGCGCGTGGGAACGATCATGCTCAGCCGCGACGGCGCAGGGCTTCGATCCGCTCTTCCAGAGGCGGGTGGCTCATGAACATGCGCGCCAGGCCCTGCTTGATGCCACCGTTGATGCCAAAGGCGTTCAGGGTGTCGGGCATGTGTACCGGCAAGCCTTGTTCGGCTCGCAGGCGTTGCAGGGCGCCGATCATGGCACCGGTGCCGGCCAGGCGTGCACCGGCGTCGTCAGCGCGGAACTCGCGCTTGCGCGAGAACCACATGACGATGGCGCTGGCGAGGATACCCAGGACCAGCTCGGCAAAGATGGTCGCGATGTAGTAGGCCATGCCCTGGCCTTCTTCGTTCTTGAAGATCACCTTGTCGACGAAATTACCGATGATCCGGGCAAAGAACATCACGAAGGTGTTCACCACGCCCTGGATCAACGCCAGGGTCACCATGTCGCCGTTGGCGACGTGGCCGATCTCGTGGGCCAGCACGGCCCTGACTTCGTCGGGTGTAAACCGCTCGAGCAAACCCTGGCTGACGGCGACCAGGGCGTCGTTCTTGTTCCAGCCAGTGGCGAAGGCGTTGGCCTCGTAGGCGGGGAAGATCCCGACCTCGGGCATCTTGATACCGGCTTCGCGGGACAGCTGCTCGACGGTTTGCAACAGCCATTGTTCATGGCGAGTGCGCGGCTGAGTGATGATCTGGGTGCCAGTGCTCATCTTCGCCATCCACTTGGAGATGAACAGCGAGAACAGGGAACCGGCGAAACCGAACACCGCACAGAAGATCAGCAGCTGATTGAGGTTGAGGTCAACCCCATTGGCCGCCATGAACCCGTTGAAGCCGAAAAGGCTCAGGGTGATGCTGGCAATCAGCACGACCGCCAGGTTAGTGGCCAAGAACAGCAGGATGCGCATCATGGTGGTGGAATTCTCCTCATGCTTAAGATGTAGCGTCATGCGGGGTATATAAGGTGCTGCCGCAGGCGATTCAACTGAGCGACTATTTCAAACTGTGTCCTACAGGCGTCCTAAATGATTGAAAGACTTTTCTGAAAGTGACGAGGGAAAAAAAATGGGGCGCCAGCCCCCGTGAACGTTGAACGGGGGTGCGCGCCGGCCATCCAGCCTTGAGTGTAGAAGGCCAGTCGGCGTCATCGGAACGGATATGTTGCTGAATCAGACAGCGTGCGAGGCAAGGAGGCCTCGCACGCTGTCTGGCTTACTGGCGGTAGGACTTGAGGAAGTTGCCGATCCGGCCGATGGCCTGGTCGAGGTCATCGACCCGCGGCAGGGTCACGACACGGAAGTGATCCGGCCACGGCCAGTTGAAGGCCGTGCCCTGGACCACCAGCAGCTTTTCCGACAGCAGCAGGTCGAGGACGAACTTTTCGTCGTTGTGGATCGGGCAGACTTTCGGGTCGATCCGTGGGAAGGCATACAGCGCGCCCATCGGCTTGACGCAACTGACGCCGGGAATGTCGTTGAGCAGCTCCCAGGTACGATTGCGCTGTTCCAGCAACCGGCCCGGGGGCAATACCAGGTCGTTGATGCTCTGGTAGCCGCCCAGTGCCGTCTGGATTGCGTGCTGGCTCGGCACGTTGGCGCACAGGCGCATGTTGGCCAGCATGTCGATGCCTTCGATGTAGCTCTGGGCGTGATGCTTGGGACCGGAGATGGCGATCCAGCCGGAACGGAAGCCGGCGACCCGGTACGACTTGGACAGGCCGTTGAAGGTCAGGCACAGCAGGTCCGGTGCCAGGGACGCGGTGCACACGTGCACGGCATCGTCGTAGAGGATCTTGTCGTAGATTTCATCGGAGAACACCACCAGGTTGTGCTGGCGGGCCAGCTCCAGCATGCCCAGCAGCACTTCCCTGGAATACACGGCGCCGGTCGGGTTGTTCGGGTTGATGATCACCAGGGCCTTGGTGTTCGGTGTGATCTTGGCCTTGATGTCCGCAAGGTCAGGGAACCAGTTGGCCTGCTCGTCGCAGAGGTAATGCACCGGGTTGCCTCCGGAGAGGCTCACGGCGGCGGTCCACAGTGGGTAGTCCGGCGCTGGCACCAGCACTTCGTCGCCGTTGTTGAGCAGCGCCTGCATCGACATCACGATCAGCTCGGAGACGCCGTTGCCCAGGTAGATGTCTTCGATGCCGACACCTTCGACCTGCTTCTGCTGGTAGTACTGCATCACGGCCTTGCGGGCGCTGAACAGGCCCTTGGAATCGCTGTAGCCCTGGGCGGTCGGCAGGTTGCGGATGACGTCCTGGAGGATTTCATCGGGCGCTTCGAAACCAAAGGGCGCCGGGTTGCCGATGTTCAGCTTGAGGATGCGATGGCCTTCCTCTTCCAGGCGCTTGGCGTGCTTGAGCACCGGGCCGCGAATGTCGTAGCAGACGTTGGCGAGCTTGTTCGATTTGCTGACCTGCATGGCGATGTGTTCCTGAAAATGAACGATCCAGGCGGTGAGTGAACTACCGTACTGGGGATCCTGCGCCTGTGCCCAGGCCTGACGCGGTATGGGCGTCACAATCCGTTTGAATGCGCATGGCGTGACTGCCAGACTGGCGTCTGACGAGGCGCAATCATACGTGCCGCCCGATCCGCGGAAAAGCGTCGGATCGGGCTTTTTCAATTGCCGAGGTAGGACGATGGAAAAGTTGGAGAAAACCCTTGAAGAATGGCGTGCCATGCTCGACCCGGAGCAGTACAACGTCTGCCGGCTGAAAGGCACCGAGCGGCCGTTCTCCGGTCGATACAACGCCACCAAGACCGACGGCGTGTACCACTGCATCTGCTGCAACGAACCGTTGTTCGATTCGCAGACCAAATTCGATTCCGGCTGTGGCTGGCCGAGCTTCTATGCGCCGATAGAGGGAAGTGCGGTGGTGGAAGTGCGGGATATCAGCCACGGCATGATCCGCACCGAGGTCGTCTGTGCCAGATGCGACGCACACTTGGGCCATGTCTTCCCCGACGGCCCGCCGCCCACGGGCCTGCGCTATTGCATCAACTCGGTGTGCCTGGATCTCGTCCCCCGTGAATAGACGTGTGGCGAGGGGATTTATCCCCGCTGGGGCGCGAAGCGCCCCAAGGCCTGAGCATGCGGTTTGTCAGACGGACCGAGGGGGACTGCTTCGCAGTCCAGCGGGGATAAATCCCCTCGCCACATGTCCGTTGTCGGCAACAGCCCAAGATGTTCCAGTGCTGTTTGCTTGTAATTAAATTGCACACAATTGAATTGCTCGCTATCTTGCACGCCAGTCCCATTCCTTTGGAGCCTTGCCATGAGCGACAACCTGCTGAGCATCCCGTGCACCACCCTCCAGGGTGAGCAAAAGACCCTGGCCGACTTCGCCGGCAAGGCCGTGCTGGTCGTCAACACCGCCAGCCAGTGCGGATTCACCCCACAGTACAAAGGGCTCGAGGCCCTGTGGCAGACCTACAAGGACCAGGGCCTGGTGGTGCTGGGCTTTCCCTGCAACCAGTTCGGCAAGCAGGAACCGGGTAACGAGGCGGCGATCAGCGAGTTCTGCGAGCTGAACTTTGGTGTGAGTTTCCCGCTGTTCAAGAAAATCGAGGTCAACGGGGCCAACGCCCATCCGTTGTTTGTCCAGCTCAAGCAACGGGCCCCCGGGGTGCTGGGGTCCAAGGGCATCAAGTGGAATTTCACCAAGTTCCTGATCGGCAAGGACGGCCAGGTGGTCAAGCGGTTCGCCCCGACCACCAAGCCCCAGGACCTGACTGGCGAGATCGAAGCACTGCTCAAATGAACCCGTTGCCAGCCGATGCGCTGAAGCTCGACAGCCAGTTGTGCTTCAAGCTGTACGCCGCCTCGCGGGCGGTGATCCGTGGCTACAAGCCGATGCTCGACCAGCTCGGCCTGACGTACCCGCAATACCTGGTGATGCTGGTGCTGTGGGAATGGCAGGAAACGGCGCCGGAACAACCCACCGTCAAGGCCCTGGGCGAGCGCTTGTCGCTGGACTCCGGCACGTTGACGCCGCTGCTCAAGCGCCTGGAGCAACTGGCGCTGGTCCAGCGCCAGCGTTCGCCTCGGGACGAGCGTGAGGTGCACCTGAGCCTGACGCAGTCGGGGCGGGCCTTGCGAGAGCAGGTCGGGCCGCTCAAGGCCCGCCTGTTATGCGACAGCGGGATTGACCTGGACCGCCTCGGGGAACTGCGCGACGGTCTCGATCATTTATTGGGGCAGATCAGAGCGCTGACGTAGTGGGCACCCACTGGTCCAGGATCGCCGCCAGTTCTTCGCGGCGGAACGGCTTGGACAGGTAGTCGTTCATGCCCGCCGCGCGGCAGCGCTCGCGTTCCTCGGGCATGGCATTGGCCGTCAGCGCGACAATCGGCAACTGCGACCAGCGACCACTGCGCCGGATCTGCCGGCTGGCCTCGTAGCCATCCATCACCGGCATGTTGCAGTCCATCAGCACCAGGTCGAACACATGCTGTTCGAGCTGGTCCAGGGCTTCGACACCGTGGGCGGCAATGGTGACTTCGCAGCCCAGTTTCCCCAGCATGCCCTTGGCCACCAACTGGTTGACCGGATTGTCCTCCACCAGCAACACCCGGCCACGCCTGGAGGGCGCCAGGGTATCGATCCGGGCATCGTTGATGGTGGTTTCCTCGCTTTGCAGGGCTCGGCGCAGAATCTGGTACAGCGCATGACGCGCCAACGGCCGGGCCTGTTGCAACAGCGGGGCGAGGGCCGCGGCCTGTTCGCTGGGCATGAAGCTGCCGTAGGCGGTTACCAGCAGGATCGGGGCGTCGAAGGTCGGCCGCAGGTTGAACAGGCACTCCGGGCAGTCGGTGATCAGCACGTCGGGTTCGAGCCCCAGCAGTCCGTCATCCACGGAGCGCCGTAGATAGTCCAGGCCCCAGCCGGGCAACAGCATGCCCAGCAACTCGGCCAGCCCGCTGTTGCTGTCGGTGATGGCAACGACCTTGCCGCGCAGTGGTTCGACCGACGGCGCCGGGGTGTGGCAGGGCAGGGGCAGGTCGGCGCAGAACTGGCTGCCGAAGCCGGCCTCGGAGCTGATCGTCAACCGGCCCTGCATGGCTTCGCAGAGGTTGTAGGTCAGTGCCAGGCCCAGCCCGGTGCCACCGAACTGGCGGGTGATCCCGGCGCCGGCTTGGGTGAACGGTTGCAGGATCCTGGCCTGTGCTTCCTGGGGAATCCCGATGCCGGTGTCGCAGACCTCGATCCGCACCCCCCCTTCGTGCTGACTCAAGCGCACATCGACCCGGCCGAAGCGGGTGAATTTCAACGCGTTGGACAGCAGGTTGCTGACGATCTGGCGTACCCGCGTCGGGTCGCCCAGGACCTGGGCTGGAAACTGCGGGTCGATCAGGCAGGCCAGCTCGACGCTGGGGGCGGCATTCTGCGACAGCAGGTTGGCGGTGTCTTCGACCAGCGAGCCAAGGTCGAACGGGATGCGCTCGAGTTCCAACTGACCGGCGTCGAATTTCGACAGGTCGAGGATGTCGTTGAGCAGTTCCACCAGGACCTTGCCCGAGTCGTGGGCAATCGACAACTGCTGCTGTTGTTCGGCCGTCAGCGGGCCGTCGAGGGACAGGGCGATCATCCCCAGCAGGCCGTTGAGCGGCGTGCGAATCTCGTGGCTCATGTTGGCGAGGAAGGCAGAGCGGGCCTCGGCCATGTCCAGCGCGGTACGCCGGGCCACTTCCAGCTCTTCGTTGGACTGGCTGAGGCGGGCGTTGATGGCCTTGAGTTCGGCAGTGCGCGCCGAGACGATGTTTTCCAGTTGCGCCAGGTATTCGGTGAGGCGGTTTTCGGCGGTGCGCCGCTGCTGGATTTCGGTGGAGATGTTCTCGAACTGTTGGTTGGCCACTGACACCAGCACGCCGATTTCGTCGTATTGGTGGCCGGCGGGGCATTCCAGGCGGCTCTGTTCGCTGCTGCCCGGGTCGCGACTGCTCAGCTCGCGGATGACCCGTACCAGGGGCTTGGTCAGCATCACGTAGAACAGCGCCAGCAGCAGGCCGGTCAGGATCAGGCTACGGGCGAACCCGTTGAGCAGGGTGACTTCGGCCCGGCGCAGGAAGCGGCTGCCGAATGAGTAGGTGTCGACATCCAGGCGCAGCACGCCGAGGGACTCGTCAGGCAGATGGTCCAGGTAGAGACGGTCCTCGAACTGGCGCTGGGCGCCAAACAGGAAGTCGCTGATGAATCGATAACTGCTTTGCAGTTCGGGTCGCTTGACGCTGGCCAGCACCGTCTTGTTGTTGTCCACCAGTTCGGCGCCGATGATGGCCGGTGAACGCAACAGGCCCTGGGACAGCTCCTGGGCCAGTTCCGCGTCGATGTTGTAGGCGATGCGCGAGGCCGGGTTGTGGCTGATTTCCAAAAGCGACAGGATTTCACGGTTGATCGAGGCGTCTTCGCTGGCATAATCGATACCGATCTGCATCAGGCTCAATAAGGTGCCCAGCACGAAGCCCACCAGGACGGTCAGGCGGGCCTGTTTGTAGGACAGCCGCTGGGTGAATCTGATGTCCATTGAGTGATGAACCACTTACGTTTCCCTTCGCCGCTCAAGCATAGCTGATCATCGCTGAATTCCGGCGTGGCCGGTTTATGTTATTTGGGGTAGACCCGCCATTGGGTAAGGCGTTTCGTCGCTGCAGCGCCATCATTACCGTGAACCAGTCCGAGGAAAAGACGTGGACTCTCGATTGAATGCTTTTCTTGAACGCGCCGATGCGGTGCTGGCCCGGATCGAGCCCTTGTTGCCTGCGCCGCGCCCCGCCATCGATTGGACCCAGACCCTGGCCGCCCGCTGGCAACGGGATGGGCGCAGCGGTTTCCTGCTGCCGCTTCAGGTCAGCCTCGACATGCGCCTGTCGGACTTGATCGGCGTGGATCGCCAGGTCGAGCAACTGGGGCGCAACACCCGCCAGTTCATCGACGGCATGCCCGCCAACCACGCGCTGCTCTGGGGCTCGCGGGGCACCGGCAAATCGTCCCTGGTGCGTGCGCTGTTGGCCGAACATGCCCAGCATGGCTTGCGGTTGATCGAGATCGAGCGTGACCACCTGGCCGACCTGCCTCGGGTGGTCGAGCAGGTGGCGAAACTGCCACAGCGTTTCGTGCTGTTCTGCGATGACCTGTCGTTCGAGTCCGGCGAAGGCGATTACCGCGTGCTCAAAAGCGTCCTGGACGGCTCCCTCGAACAGGCACCGGATAACGTGCTGTTGTACGCCACCTCCAACCGCCGTCACCTGGTGCCGGAAAAGGAGAGCGACAACGAGAACTGGAAGCGAGTCGATGGCGAGCTGCACCCCAGCGAAGCCGTGGAGGACAAGATCGCGTTGTCCGACCGCTTCGGCCTGTGGCTGTCGTTCTATCCATTTACCCAGGAGCATTTCCTCGACGTGGTGGAGCACTGGATCGGTGAGCTGGCGGCCAAGGCCGGGTTGACCTGGCAGCGCGACGAGGCGCTGGACGTGCAGGCGGTGCGCTGGGCCACCGGCCGCGGCAACCGCAACGGACGTTGCGCCTACCAGTTCGCCCGTTATTGGGTAGGGCTCAAACTCTTGGAGCACAAGGCATGATCGATTTGAAGAGCACCGGCCAGGGCCTCGACGGCTATGGTCTGTTATCGGCACAGCTGCAATCCCTGTTGGCCGATGAGCGTGATTTCATCGCCAACGCGGCACAGTTCTCGGCGTTCCTGTTCAGCCAGCTGGAGGACCTGAACTGGGCCGGTTTCTACCTCAATCGCAACGACGAGCTGGTCCTGGGGCCGTTCCAGGGCCAGATCGCCTGCGTGCGGATTCCCTTCGGCCGGGGCGTGTGCGGCGCGGCGGCGGCGACCCGACAGACCCAGCGGGTTGAAGATGTCCACCAGTTTCCCGGGCACATCGCCTGCGACAGCGCGTCGAACAGCGAGCTGGTGGTGCCTCTGGTCAAGGACGGGCGCCTGATTGGCGTGCTCGACCTGGACAGCCCGAAACTGGCGCGTTTTACCGAGCACGATCAGGCCGGCATCGAAGCGATGGCGGCGATTTTCCTGCGCCTGACCGAGTGCTGAACGAGGCCAACCGGCTGGAGCAAGGCTGGCCCGCCATCGCGCGGGCCCTGTCGGGTGCATGACCTTGCGGTGGGCCGGCAGGTTTGCTCCAACACGGGGTGCGGTGCGATTCAGCATGGTCGTAATCCCGCTCGGGCCAGCAGGGCGTCCCGGTCGATCTCATCGATCTGCTGCGGGTCGAGAAACTGCTCGGCGTAGCGGGCGTAGATCTGTTCTTCGATGAACAAGCCGAACAACTGCGGATCGATATGGGCGTCGCGGCACATGGTGGCCATGATGCCCAGGGCTTCGCTCAGTTTCTTGGCCTTCTTGTAGGGCCGGTCGGCTGCCGTCAGCGCTTCGAAAATATCGGCGATTGCCATCATGCGGGCCGGCAGGCTCATTTCCTCGCGCTTGAGTCCCTTGGGGTAACCGCTGCCGTCCATCTTTTCATGATGGCCGCCGGCGATTTCCGCCACGTTGTCCAGGTGGCTGGGGAAGGGCAGTTGGCTGAGCATCAGGATCGTCTGCACCATGTGATGGTTGATGACGTAGCGCTCCTCACGGGTCAGCGTGCCGCGGGTGATGCTCAGGTTGTAGAGTTCGCCGCGGTTGTACTTCCAGCGCGGCACGTCGAGCTTGAAGCCCCACGGGTTGTCCGCCGGGATCAGCTCGGCTTCGTGACGCTCGAACAGGTGCTCTGGCTTGTCCGCCAACAACGCTTCGGTGACGGGCAACGTCGGCGGGGGCGTGCGCGCCTGGCGGCGGTTTTCTTCCCAGGACACCCCCAGGCGGTCATCGAGCGTGCGCTGCCATGGGCGTTGGGCGATGTTTTGCAGGCGCTGCAGGTCGGCGTCGACCATGGCTTCGGAGCCCAGGTTGCAGCGGGCGACGAAGGCAAAGTCGTCATCGAGGCTGGCCAATGTCGCATCGCGTTGCTGCGCCAGTGAGGCCGGGTCGCCGCCCGCCGCCATCGCTTGCCAGTAGTCGACCCAGGCGTCTCGCTTGAGCACTTCGAAGCGCGTGCGAATCTCGTGGATCCGGTCGTTCAGGGTTTCCAGCTTGGTGGCCTTGTCGACGACGTATTCGGGGGTGGTGACCTTGCCGCAATCGTGCAGCCAGGCGGCGATGTGCAGCGCTTCCCATTCATCTTCCGTTGGCTGGTACGCCTCGAACGCCGACGCCTGGCTCGCCGCCGCGGCCTCGGCGATCATCAGGGTCAGCACCGGCACCCGCTGGCAATGGCCACCGGTGTAGGGGCTCTTGGCGTCGATCGCGCCGGCCAGCAACTGGATGAACGAATCCAGCAATTGCTTCTGTCGGGCTTGCAGGCGCTGGCCTTCGATGCTGACGGTGGCGGCCCCGGACACCGCCTGGAGAAACGCGATGCGGTCCGGTTGCAGCTTTTCCAGGTCGGCTTCGGTGCCGCTGTCGTTGATCAGCAACACCAGGACGCCGACGGTTTCCTGGTGGCGATTGCGCAAGCGGATGCCGATCAGGTGGGCCCGGGGAGCGTCCATCGCCCTCAGGACACCTTGCAGGTCGGCCGCCTGTTCGAAGCCCAGGGAGGTCACCAGATTGTCCGAGACAGCCAGTTGCTGGAGCCATTGCGGGCTGCGCTCGGCCTGCAGCTCGTAACTGTTGAGCTTGAACGCTGCCAGGTCCCGGGGGACACCTTCGATCACCAGCCCATACGGCTTGACCCGATTGTCATCGTTTTCGCGCAGGTAGATCAGCCCGGCCTGGGCCTGGCCGATGGCCACGGTCTCGAACAACACCCGCTCCAGCAGCGGCGCGAAGCGGGTCTCGGCGCGCAGGCTGGCGGTGATCTTGAAGAAGCTGGCCAGGGTCTCCTTCATGCGCGCCATCGACACGCTCAACTGGTCGACTTCCAGCACCGGTGAGCGCCGCGAGACCGGGTAATTGAAGTCGAAGCTGCGAATGGCATCGGCCTCTTGCACCAACGCGCGCAGCGGCTTGACCAGGATCCTCGATGTCAGCCAGCCCAGCGGCAGGCACAACAGCAGGGTGGCCAGGGTGATCAGCGCGCCTTGCCAACGCATGCGATAGGCCTCGTCGAGCAGTTCGTCCTCGGGCACCAGCAGCGCCAGTTCCAGGCCTTGCGGTCCGCCTTCCTGCATGTGGCTGTGCGATACGATCCAGCGCCGTCCGGCGGCCTCCAGGCGCGACGTGCCCGTGCTGTCGTCGAGGGTGGCGGCGATGGCCGGGTTGAGGTCGCGGGCCTTGACCAGGCGCGCGGATTGAGCGTCCGCCACCAGTCGGCTGCTGTCGGGATAGGCCACCGCGTTACCCTTGGGGTCGAGCAGGACGATCTCGGTGTCGGTGGTGACCTTGTGCTTGGCCAGGGTCTGTGACAGCGCCGCGAGTGTCAGGTCGGCGCCGATCACCGCTTGCTCGCCGCTGCGCCGGGCCAGGGTGGTGCCGATGGTGTGGGTGGAGAAGAACAGATAGGGCTCGGTGGTGATCTGCTCGGCGGAGCCAGCGGCGCTGCGAAACCAGCTTCGATTGCGCGGATCGAACGTCTCTTCAGCGATGTCCCGGTGATCGATGAGCGTCAGGTGTTCGTCGTAGAACAGCGACTGGGCGCGAACCGAGCCGTCGGACGTCGCTCGCTCCACGGTCCAGACCTGGTAGGCCGCGTCGGCCGGGGCGCCCACGGCGGTTTTCAGGGCCGCGCTGCGCAACGGCCGGACCATCAGGAAATCACCCAGGGCATCACCCAGGTACAACGACGCCAGGTTCGGATTGTCCCGCAGCGCCTGGCTGAAGGGCCCGAGCAAGGCCAGGCGTTGCTCCATCCGGGGTGAGCGCGTGGCCGGGTAATCGGCCAGCAGACCCAGCAGGTGGCGGATCGGTTCGTAGGTGTCGTACAAATCCAGGCGCACGTCCTGCTCGATCCGGTTGAACAGTTTTTCACTGCTGGAGAGGATGATTTGCGTGGTCTGCCGATAGTTGAAAATGCCCAGTACCACGCCGGTCAGCAGCAGAAGCAGGGTGAACATCACGCTGATATGGACGTGCAGGGGGAACCGGCGTTTATCCGTACGCGGTGCGCTGGGCATTGCAGTCACTCCAAGTGTAAGGGGCGTTCTCAAAGGGTGTTTCCGCGTGGAGGGGACGCTGATCGAGAACACCCCTGGTACGCACTGCTCAGGCAACAGCATAGTAAACGCTGGGTTATCGTGCCTTGGCGAGTGCTGTTTGGAGGGCAACCCCGACGTCGATCATGGCCTGGTCGAGGGCTTCGACGCATTCGCTGATCCGCTGCGGTGCCGAGGCGGGCTGACAGGCCTGTTCCAGTGCCTCGCAACGCTGGATCAACGACGTCGCCTGCATGATCCGGGCGACCCCCTTGATCTTGTGCGCCGTCTCGCTCAAGGCCTGGCGCTCGCCGCTCCGGGCCACGTCGAGCAGCTCCTGGCGATCCAGGCGATTGCTGTTGAGCATCTCGCTCAGCAGGCGGTGGGTGGACGAGGGATCGCCGCCGGTCAGTGCTTGCAGGCCTTGCAGGCTGAAAACCCGGGCCTGCCGGCTGGGTTTGACGGCCTTGATCCACTGGCTCAGGGCGCTCAGGCTGATGGGCTTGAACAGGCAGTCGTCCATTCCCGCGTCCTGGCACCGTTGTTTTTCCTCCGGCTGCGCATTGGCGGTGAACCCCAGGATGGTGCAGGGAGGGCGTTGCTGCTCGGACTCCTCGCGGCGAATCGAACGCGCCAATTCATAGCCGCTCATGATGGGCATGTTGCAGTCGGCGATGACCAGGTCGAAATGCCCTTGCTGCCAGACCTCGAACCCATGGGCGCCATCATGGGCAACCTGATAGGGGTAGCCGAGGTACTCCAGTTGCTGTGACATCAGCAGGCGGTTGGCCGGGTGATCGTCCACCACCAGGACGTTCAGCACGCCTGCCGCCGTTTCGATGATCGGCTCGGCGGCCACGCCGGCCGGCGCCGCTGGCAAGACGTTCAGCCGCAGCCGGACCTGGACCTGGGTGCCAAGGCCGGGCTGGCTGTTCATGTGCAGGTTGCCACCCATCATCTGGCACAGGTTGCGACTGATCACCAGCCCCAGTCCGGCGCCCTTGCGCGCCATCCGGCCATTGTTGTCGACCTGGGCAAAGGGTTCGAAGAGGCGCTTGAGGTCTGCCGGGCCGATGCCGATGCCGCTGTCGTTGACCTCAAGGTGCAAGTGCAGGACGTCGTCCTGGTCGGTGGGTGACAACCGGACCTTGACCAGCACCCGGCCCTGTTCAGTGAACTTGAGGGCATTGCTGATCAGGTTCGAGAGCACCTGTTTGAAGCGCAACGGGTCGATCGACACGTCCGGGTTGCCTTCGGCGGCGTCGAACTGCAGCGACAACGCCAGGTTTTTCTGCCTCGCCACGCCTTCGAATACCCGGATCACCGATTGCAGCATGGCCCGCAGGTTGACGCGCTCGGGTGCCAGGCTCAGGTGGCCCGATTCGATCCGGGCGATGTCCAGGATGTCGCCGATCAGCTCCAGCATGCCGGCGGCCGATTCGTAGGCCACGGCGATGGTCGAACGGTCCACATGACCCTTGTCGGTCTGTTTCAGGGCCAGTTCAAGCATGCCGATCACCGCGTTCATGGGTGTGCGGATCTCATGGCTCATGGTCGCCAGGAAGGTGCTCTTGGCGCGGTTCGCGTCTTCGGCCTGCTTCTTGGACGCCCGCAGCTCTTCGAAAAGCTGGCGTCGCTCACTGATGTCGATCCACCCGCCGATGATGCCCTGCACCTGCGCGGCCGAGTTCCGGTAGGGGAGGATCCAGTGATAGATGGTCAGTTCCCTGTCCCCGATGTGCAGGGGGCGATCGACGATCAGCGGGGTGCCTTCGGCCATCACCCGTTGATAGTCGGCCTGGTACTCCTGCGCCTCGAAGGCATTGCTCATGGCCCCCGGCATCACGTTCTTGCCAATGACGTCTTCGCGCCTGGCGTCGAACGTTTGCAGGTAACTGTCGTTGCAGCTTTGCAGGCAGCCGTTGCGGTCCCTCACGTAGATCGGGTGCGGCGTGCCGTTGAGCAGTGCGTGCATGAATTCCAACTGGTCGTTGAGGGCGAGCTCGGCCCGTTGGCGTTGCCGGATCTGGCGCTGCATGTAGGCGTTCCAGGCCAGCGACAGCAGCAACAGCAGGCCGACGCCTGCGACGATCTGGAAGAACAGGCGGTTATAGGTGCGCCAGGTATGTTGCGACGCCGAGACGTAGCCGCGCCAACGGTTGTTGATCACCCCCAGTTGATCGGGGTCGATGCTGGTCAGGGCCTTGTCGAGGATGGAATTGAGTTCGGTGGCATTTTTGGCGCTGGCGAGGGCGAACAGGGCCGGCTGGGTGCCGACGGTGCTGTTGATCTGCAATGTGTCGCGCCAGGAGTGGGACGAGATGAAGTAGTTAGCCATGACCAACGAGCTGACCCCGCCGTCGACCTGGCCCTGGGCGAGCATCTCCATGGCCCCCAGGGTGCCGTCTGCCTCGACGATCCTGATGTCCGCAAAGTGCTGGCGCAGCCATTCGATCAGTGGGTTGCCCTTGGCGATGGCCAGGCTCCGACTGCCGAACTGGTCGAGCGTGGCCGGGGTGCCGGACTGTTTACGGGTCAGAAGGACGAACGAACTGTCGAGGTAAGGTCGGCTGAACTTCAATTTCTGCTGCCGTTCGCTACTGGGCAGGAATGCGGCGATCAGGTCGGCCTGGTCTTCCTGGATCGCGGCGATCATCTCGCTGTCGCTCTGGCGACGCTGGATATCCAGGCGCAGGCCGGTGCGCAGGCGGATCAACTCCAGCAGGTCGGCGCTGATCCCACGCAAGGCGCCGTCCGAATCGAAGAAGGTGAAGGGCGCGGAATGTTCATTCACCACCACCCGCACCACCGGATGCGCCGCCAGCCAGCGTTGTTCGCGGTCGGTCAGTTGGATCCGGTGATCGGCGAGGTACATGTCGCTGCCGGCACTCCAGCGCTTGGCGATGCTGGTGTGTTCGGCGAGGGGAATCTGGTTCAGCGTGGCATTGATGATCTCCAACAGGCGGGTGTCGCTGCGGCGCACCGCGAACCCGAAGCCAAAGGCCTCATGCTTGCCGAAGCTGGCCATGCGGATGTTGCTCAGGTAGCCCTTGCTGATCATGTAATGGGTGGACAGGGTGTCGCCGAGGAAGACGTCGGCCTGGCCAAAGGCAACGGCGTTGATCGCGTTCTGATAGGAGGGGTAGGTGGTCAGGTGGGCTTTGGGGTACAGGTGCTCGATTTCCTCCAGGGGCAGGTAGTGATAGACCATGCTCAGGCGCAGGCCTTCGAGGCCTTCGGCCAGGGAACGGCTTTCATTGGCGCGAGTGACGAGCACCGGCTGGTCCACGGCATAGGGCGTCGACAGCAGGATGTCGGGCTGGCGGGCTTCAAAGCCATTGGCGGTGCCCAGCAGGTCGATCTGCCCGGCCTTGAGCGCTGCCACGGCGGCGTCGCGGGATTCGAAACGCAGGACCTTCATGGGCAGGCCGGTTGCCTGGGCGAGGAGGCCGGCATAGTCGGCGGTCATGCCTTCGTAGTCGTGGCCGCTGGTGGAAAGGTCGAAGGGGGGATAGTCGGGCGCGGACGTGCCCAGGACCCATTCACGCCGACCCTGCAGCCAGGCCTTCTGGGCGTCGTCGAGCTGGATCGACGCAGCCGCCGTCGAGCGGCCCAGCAGCGTCAGGTGCTCGGGCATGGCTGGCGCCGCCGCGAGGACACTTGCATATAACCCTGCACTCACTAGCAGCAGGCATTCCTTTATGCGTCTGAGCATCCTGTTCTTCTCACACAAGTGCGTTGCGTTTCGCCATTTCGATCAGTTCTACGAGGGACTTGACCTTGAGTTTCTGCATCAGTCTTTTTTTGTAGGTACTGACGGTTTTATTGCTCAGAAACATGCCCTTGGCGATTTCCTTGTTAGTGCGGCCCTGGGCAAAAAGTTGCAGGACCATCAACTCCCTGTCGTTGACGCTCTTGAAAAGATCCAGCTCTATACTGCGCGGATCATCCGGGCGTATCGGGTTCAAGGCCTGGCTCGGAAAGTAGTTGTAGCCAGACAGTACGGCCTTGATGGCACTGACCAGTTCGCTGAGGTCTTCCTGCTTGCACACATAGCCGGAAGCGCCCGATTGCATGCAGCGGATGCCGAACAGGGTCGGCGACTGGGCCGTGAGCACCAATGTCTTGAGGGGCGTGGTCATGGCGTTGAAGCGCGAGAGGATTTCCAGCCCGTCAAGTTTTGGAATGCTGATGTCCAGGATCACCAGGTCTGGCATGCATTCGCGCACCATTTGCATCGCATCGACGCCGTTGTCAGTTTCCCCCACGACCTTATAGCCCTCATGCTCCAGGAGCATGCGAACGGCGAGGCGGATGACCGGATGATCGTCGACAATGAAAACGGAGTTCATGAATAAAATACCCTGCGAGCTTAATAAAGCGCGCACCTTAGCCCAGTTACAGCCAGGGTCGTACGAAGAGACGGGCACCCAACTTCAATTTCAGAAGTTTCCTACAAAAAAAGAGGCAAGATATTACGATGTAATCGGTTTTTTAGTAGGTGGGTCAAACAGGGCGGAGAAATAAAGGCTTTTTTGTGAAGAGGTGTTTCTTTTCGCGGGATGTTTATGCAAACAAGTGGCGTGCAGGGCTTATTGAATGTTGCTGACAGGTTTTCCGTGTTTTCGCCTGTGAAACTTGCATGAATCCCTTGTGAAAGCGGGCTTGCTCGCGAAGGCGCAGGTCATTCGATACCGTCGCAATTTGACCCACCGCTTTCGCGAGCAAGCCCGCTCCCACAGGGTTGGGCCAGGCCCATCAAACCGTCGTTCCCACACCTTTTATTGACGCGTGCGGCCTGTCATCTCCTGGGCCATGTCGCTGGCGTAGCTGTCCGTCATCCCGGCGATGAAGTCGATCATGCGCAGGAATGCCGCGTGCAGTGGGCCATTCGGGTCGGGGGCGTTGTTGCCCAGCAGGTCGAGGATGCGGCGGTTCTTGAAGGAAGGCGTGCGGCCGCCATGCTGTTCGAGTGCGGCGCCGCAGAACCCGTTGAGCAGGATCTCCAACGTGGTATACGCGCCGATCTCATGCAGGGTCTTGCGCTTGTCCTGGAAAATTTTCTTGCGGGCCATGTCCTTGGCATTCAGCACGCAGCGCTTGGCCGGGCCGTGCATGTGCTCCACCAGGTCCCCCGGCAGCGTGCCGGCCAGCAACGCCTCCTGCTGTTCGACGAATGCCCGGGCGGCGGCGTTGGTCAGGTGCTCGATGGCCTTGCCCCGCAGGATCGCCAGTTTGCGCCGCCGGGAATCCTGCGGGCCCAACTGGCGGTAGGTGTCCGGAAGGTCGTCCCCCACCAGGTCCAGGAGCAGCGATTCCACCTGTGGGTATTCCAGCAGATCCATTTCCACGCCGTCTTCCAGGTCGATCAACGCGTAGCAGATGTCATCGGCGGCCTCCATCAGGTACACCAGCGGATGCCGGGCCCAGCGCTGGTCCTCGATCTGCGGCAGGCCGAGTTTGTTGGCGATCTGCTCCAGCAGCGGCAGTTCGCTCTGGTAGCAGCCGAACTTGTGCTTCTTGTAGCCCAGGGAGTCGGCGTGGCGAGCGGTCCAGGGGTACTTCAGATAGGTGCCTAGGGTGGCGTAGGTCAACCGCGTACCACCGTCGAACTGATGGTATTCAAGCTGGGTAAGCACGCGAAAGCCCTGGGCATTGCCTTCGAAATTCAGGAAATCGCCGCGCTCGGCTTCGCTCATGGCATCCAGCCAACCTCGCCCGGCGGCCTGCTGGAACCAATAGCGGATGGCATCCTCGCCCGAGTGACCGAACGGTGGGTTACCGATGTCGTGGGCCAGGCAGGCCGATTGCACGACCATGCCCAGGTCGCTCGGCTCACACCAGTCGGGCAGGGCGCTGCGGATGGTTTCGCCCACGCGCATGCCCAGGGAGCGCCCCACGCAACTGACTTCCAGCGAGTGGGTCAGGCGCGTGTGGATGTGGTCGTTGCTGGACACCGGATGCACCTGGGTCTTGCGCCCCAGGCGGCGGAAGGCGCCGGAAAAGATGATCCGGTCGTGGTCCTTGTGGAAGGGGCTGCGGCCCAGCTCTTGCGGGCTGTGAAGGGGTTTTCCGAGGCGTTCGCGTGTCAGCAGGGTGTGCCAATCCAAGGCCGGTTGCTCCGTTTGATAGGGTCGATGCCCTAGCTTCCCGGTTCGTGAGGCATGGTGCAAGGGCAAGTCGATTTACCTGCCCTTGTCACCGTTGCCTCAGGGTTTGCGCGCGCTCTTGGCCAATTTGATCAACGGCAGCAGCGTCGTGGCCAGCCGGACCAAACCGGTGAGGCCGCCGGTACGCCCGGCGCGGGTGCGCCTGCCGGTGAAAAAGCCGAGCAGCGACACCGCCGCCACGCCCCACAATGGCGCGTGCTTGATGCCGAAGCCTTCGTGCCAGCTCTGCGACAGGCCGCGTACCCGTCGCAGGGGGAGCAGCAACTGGCGTGTTTCCTGGCGGATCTCCTGGCGATGCATCTCCATGCGCAGGCGCACCAGCGCCTTGCGCATTTCCTGGCGGGTCTGGGCTTGAGGGATATCAGGCAGGCTCATGGCAGCAGGCGCTCCCGATCGTTGGCCAATTCTTCAAGGGTGGCATGGAAGGGCGACGATTCGTCATAGATCGCTGCTCGCAACCGAAGGCCACAGAACAGCGCCGCCAACAGGTAGAACAGGCACAGGCCGATGATGCCCGCCAGGCGATAGGTATCCCACACCAGGATCAGCACCAGGGCCGAGAGCCCTACCAGCAGGAGCAAGGCGAACACCAGGGCAAGGCCCGCGAACAACAGCAGGCTGACGGTGCGCGCTTTCTGCTCCTGCAATTCGATGCCGAACAATTCGACATGGCTGTGCAGCAAACCCAGGAAGGCTGCGCTCAGGCGACGTGCCGTGGGGGCGGTGCCCGCTTCGGGCGAGCCGGATTCGTCGAGGCCGATCATCAGCGTCTGGTCGCCAGCAGGCCGATCAGAAAGCCCACGCCCGCCGCGATGCCGACGGATTGCCAAGGGTTGGCCTGGACATATTCCTCGGTGGCGTCCACGGCCGCCTGGCCACGTTCGCGCATGGAATCTTCGGTCAGCTTGAGCGTTTCACGGGCGCGCAAAAGCGTTTCCTGGATCTGGCTGCGCAGCACGTCCGCCTGGTCACCCGCCAGCGTTGCGGTGTGGTCCAGCAAGCGTTCCGTGTCGTTGACCAGCGTCTGAAAATCTTCCTTCAGGATTTCTTGAGCAGTCTGTGCCTGGGTTCTGGCCATGGGGTGAATCTCCGTAAGTGACGTCTGAAGCGTTCGAGTATGAGCCTTGCCGGAAGGTTCAGTGAAAGTGACTGGTACAACTTTTGCTCTGGCTTTTGCCATGTACTGGTGCGTCAGCCCGCGCTGGTGCGCTGAAGCTGGGCGCGAGCCCGAAAACCTTAACCCAAATAATCAAAACCCGCGAAGCGCCTTGAAGCGGGACTGCGTTTCAGCCGTTTCGATGCACCAAAGCGGTTCGCCTGGCTGGCCAAAGCCGGCCACGCGTTTCAACTTGGTGCGTCGTCGGCGCGAGCGAACCGGTTTGGTGCCTTTCTCCACTTTTTCAGGTCTGCCATCACCATGGAAAATATGCAAAGTGCCGTGGACAGTCTGGTCCACAGCTCCAACACACTGTTCATCCTGCTGGGTGCGGTCATGGTCCTGGCCATGCATGCCGGTTTTGCGTTCCTGGAAGTGGGAACGGTCCGGCAAAAGAACCAGGTCAATGCGCTGTCGAAGATTCTCAGCGACTTCGCTGTTTCGACCCTGGCCTATTTCTTCATCGGCTATTGGATTTCCTACGGCGTGACCTTCATGCAACCTGCGGCGGTGCTCAGCACCGACCATGGCTACAGCCTGGTGAAGTTCTTTTTCCTGCTGACGTTCGCCGCCGCCATCCCGGCGATCATTTCCGGCGGTATTGCCGAACGTGCCCGGTTCGCTCCGCAGTTGTGCGCCACGGTGCTGATCGTGGCGTTCGTCTACCCGTTCTTCGAAGGCCTGGTCTGGAACGGCAACTTTGGTGTGCAGGCCTGGCTGCAAGCCCGCTTCGGTGCTGGTTTCCACGACTTTGCCGGCTCCGTGGTGGTGCATGCCATGGGCGGCTGGCTGGCACTGGCCGCGGTACTCCTGCTCGGGCCGCGCAATGGCCGCTACCGGGACGGTCGACTGGTGGCGTTCGCGCCGTCGAGCATTCCGTTCCTGGCCCTGGGGTCGTGGATCCTGATTGTCGGCTGGTTCGGCTTCAACGTGATGAGTGCTCAGACCCTGCCGGGGGTGAGCGGGTTGGTGGCGGTCAACTCGTTGATGGCGATGGTCGGCGGTACCGTGGCGGCATTGCTCGTGGGGCGCAATGACCCCGGCTTCCTGCATAACGGCCCGCTCGCCGGCCTGGTGGCGGTCTGCGCCGGTTCCGACCTGATGCACCCGGTAGGTGCGCTGGCCACCGGCGCCATCGCCGGTGCGTTGTTTGTCTGGTGCTTCACCGCCGCCCAAGGCAAATGGAAGATCGATGATGTGCTCGGGGTCTGGCCACTGCATGGGCTGTGCGGTGTCTGGGGCGGCATTGCTTGCGGCATTTTTGGCCAAGGCGCGTTCGGCGGCCTGGGCGGCGTGAGCCTGGCCAGCCAACTGATCGGCACGGCGCTGGGCGTCGGCATTGCCCTGGCCGGCGGCTTTGCGGTGTATGGCGTCATCAAGGGGCTGCTGGGGCTGCGCCTGAGCCAGGAAGAAGAGTATTACGGCGCCGATTTGTCGATTCACAAGATCGGCGCCATCAGCCAGGACTGACCGATGCACTAGGGCGCCTTGTCCTGGTCGCCCGGGTAGAAGCCGTGCAGCAGGCGATAGCGGTCGTGCCGAACCTGGTCCACGTGATGGCGGACCTGCTGCTCGGGCAGGCCGAGCATGATCAGGGCATGGGAGGCCAGCATCAGGCTCGACTCGAGCAACTCCGGGACCACTTCGCTGGCCCCGGCCGCTTGCAGCTCGGCCAGCTGGCTGTCGTCGCGGGTGCGGACCAGGATCGGCACCTGCGGGTTGACCCGCCGTGCCTCCTTGAGCACGGTGATGGCGATGTCGGTCTTGTCCACGGCAATCACCAGCAACCTCGCACGATTCAAACCGACCGCTCCCAGCAGGTCGCCTCGGCGCGAATCGCCGTAATGCACGCAGCGTTCGTCGACGCTGGCTTCCTGGATAATCACCGGGTCGTCATCCAGGGCGACGAACGCCAGGCCTTCGCGCCGCAGGAACCGGCCGATGGACTGGCCGACGCGGCCGTAACCACAAATGACCACATGCCCTGACAGCCCGGCGTTGAGCGCGCTGATCTGCTCCAGTTGTGCCTCTTGGTTGGGTTTGCGGTGCAGGCGGGCGGCGATGTGGGGGGCGGCACGCAGCAACAGCGGGGTCAGCAGCATCGAGCAGAATGTCGCGGCCAGCAGCAGGCCACTGATGTCGGCAGGCATCAGGCGGTTCTGCTGCATGAGCGCCATCAGGGCAAAACAGAATTCGCCACCCTGGGCCAGGGCCAGTCCACTGCGCCAGGCGGTTTCACCGTCGCTGCCGCGCCACTTCACCAAGGCAGCGACCACGCAGCCCTTGATGAGCATCAGGCCGAGCGTCAGGCCGAGGATCAACAGCCCGTCGTCGACGAACAATTGCAGGTCGATCAGCATGCCAATGCTGACAAAGAACAGCCCCAGCAGGATGTCGCGGAAGGGGCGGATGTCGGCCTCGATCTGATGCCGGTAGTGGCTTTCACCCAGCAACATGCCCGCCAGGAATGCCCCCAGGGCGGGGGACAGGCCGAGCAGGTGAGTCAGCCATGCCGTCAGCAGCACGATCACCAGGGCCAGCAGCACGAACAGTTCTGCGGACCGCGAGGCAGCCACCTCATGGAACAATCGGGGCAGCAGCAGGCGGCTGGCCAGCAACAAACCAGCGAACAGCACCAGGGTCTTGCCGAGGGTCAGTGGCAGCGCCCAATACCACGGGTGCTCGCTGCTGCCGGCGAATACCGGCACCAGGGTCAACAGCAGCACGGCGATGACGTCCTGGAACAACAACACCCCGATGGCGTTCTGGCCATGGCTGCTGAAGATTTCCCCCAGGCTGGTCAGTTCCTTGCTGACGATGGCGGTGGACGACAAGGCCAGCCCTGCCCCCAGCAACAGCGCCGCGGCCAGGGGCGCGCCAGAGAAGGCCAACAGCCCGGCGAGGACCGTCCCCGTGGCGAGTACTTGCAGGCTGCCGAGGCCGAACACCACCCGACGCAGCTCGAGCATTTTCGACAGGGAAAACTCCAGCCCCAACGAGAACAGCAGGAACACCACCCCGAGTTCGGCCAAGTCGGGCAGTTCTTCGCTGTCGTTCACCCAGTCCAGCGCGGTCGGCCCCACGGCCAGCCCGACGCAGAGATAGCCCAGCACGGGCGGCAGTCGCAGGCGTCGGAACAAGGCGATGACCACCAGGGATGAGGCAAGAATGATCAGCAGATTGGCAAACAAGGGGCACTCCGTTTCAAGACGACAACTGACAGCGTAGCGGGGAAAGGCACCCAGCCTCGCCGCAAAAGCCTCAATCTTCAGTGATTTGCATCAGCGTTTTGCCGAAACACCCTGAAGCGAGGCAGCGGCTCGACGGTTTCCCGGTGCGGGCCTAGAATGACCGTCTATCTTTTTTGGGTCTACCTGCCATGTCTCCTGAATGCCAGCTGCTCGGCACCCTGGGTTGTCACTTGTGTGAAGTTGCCGAGGGTGTGTTGATGCCTTTCGTCGAGCATGGATTGCTGGTGGAACTGGTGGACATCGCCGAGAGCGAGATGCTGACCGAGGCCTATGGACTGCGGATCCCGGTCCTGCGGCGAACCGATACCGGCGCGGAGCTGGACTGGCCTTTCGATGATCCCGACCGGGTGGCCGCGTTCCTGCTTGAACCGTTCGCACCTTCCATTCGCCCGCGGTCATTGGCGTAAGCTGTATTCTTCGGTTACTGTATGTCCATACAGCTATCTGGAGTGCGTTCCCTTGGTCAATGTCGAACAACTGAAAAGCAGCGTAAACAGGATGTCCGCGGACGTTGTGCGCGAGGCGGTCCTGGAACTGCGCCTGGATGGCTTGGTCACCGAAGGCAAGACACCTTTCAATAAATTGCATTTCAACACCTGTTTCGCCGAGATCGAGGCGTTGTTCCAGCGTGCCGGCTATCACAAGCAACTGGATGTAGTGGGTTACCAGGGCTTGCTGTACGCATTGTACGACCCTGGTCGCTGGGAGGCGGTGGAGGTGTTGCGCTGGTTGAAGGAGTTCACCGAGGCGGCAGCCAAACCGGCGTCGGTCCCGGCCTGAAGCAATCATTGTTGGGCGGGCTGGCGCGACTGGTGGATAATACCGCCCTGCGAAAAGGCTCAAGAGTTTTCCATGGTTTCATCATTTTCCGCTGCACACCATCAGGCCAGCACGTTGTACCTGCCCCCGGGCTCCTGGCCGACGGTGCTGGAGTGCCTGTGCGAACATTTCAAGGCCATCAGCCGCGAGCAATGGCTGGACCGGATCGCTCGCGGGCGGGTGCTGGACGGGGAGGGCAACGCGATCCGTGCCGACCTGCCGTACCGTGAGGGCCTGCGCATCCACTATTTCCGTGAAGTGCCCGACGAGAAGCCGATCCCGGTGGTGGAGTCGATCCTGTACGCCGACGAACACCTGGTGGTGGCAGACAAACCACATTTCCTGCCGGTCACGCCGGCGGGCGAATATGTCGAGCAAACCTTGTTGCGGCGGCTGATCCGAAGCCTGGACAATCCCCACCTGGTGCCGTTGCACCGAATCGATCGACACACTGCCGGCCTGGTGCTGTTTTCCGCCAACCCCGACAGTCGTTCGGCGTATCAAGCGTTGTTCCCCACCCGGCAGATCGAAAAGCACTACCAGGCCATTGCCCCGGCGCTGCCTGGGTTGAGCTTTCCCCGCGTGCATAAAAGCCGAATGATCGATGGCGAGCCGTTCTTTCGGATGTGTGAGGGGCCGGGCGAGCCGAATACTGAAACGGCCATCGAAGTCCTGGAGCGAAACGGCGAGCTGTGGCGCTATGGCCTGTCTCCGGTCACGGGCAAGAAGCACCAGTTGCGGGTGCACATGAATGCCCTTGGGGCGGGTATCTGCAACGATCCCTTCTACCCCGACGTGCTGCGGGATGTGGAGGACGATTACGCCAACCCGCTCAAGCTGCTGGCGCAGGGGCTGCGTTTTAACGACCCGCTGAGTGGTCAGGAGCGGGTGTTCGAGAGCCGTATTACGTTGCAGTGGTGAGCTGAGGCGGGGCTCTGGTCACAGGCTAAGTTGCCCTGATCGAAACTTTTCCGTTCACCACGGCTGCTTTCTCTAGAACGGTCCCATAAAAAAAAACGGCGCTTGCCTTTGAAAAAAGGCAGGCGCCGGTTTTTTTGGTCAACAGCAATGCGCCGCTATTTCACAGCAGACGCCAGCGTCGAAGATTACAGATCCTTGACGGTACGAACCTGATCCTTGTTCACGCGGGTTTGCTTGCCATCCAGTTGCTCGAATTCATAGAAGCCGCTTTCTTCGTCGTACTTGGGTGTGTCGACGGCCTGGATTTCGCGACCGTCATTCAAGGTGATCACTGTTGGCGAGGCGCAACCGGCGAGGGTGGCGAGGCCCAGAGCAAGCATGAAAGTGGCGAGGGTCCGTTGAGTCATGGTGTTTCTCCGAAATGGATTCTTCAAGTTACTAACCCTCAGACGTATACAACGCGCGCAAGTTCCTGGCTAGTGTCAATCTGACACGCCTTTGTAACGGGTCAGTAATTCCGGCGTGTTCAGGTTGGCCAGTCGCGGGTCGTCGGCGGGGCATTGCAAGGCAACGGCGTGCAGCGTGCGCATGATCCGGCCGGGGCTGCGTTCGCCGTCGTGCCAGGCCTTCTCGAAGGTGTCGGCCAATGTCAGTGGGATGACGCACAGCAGCGGTTCCCAATGCTCGCCGTGCCGCACCATCAGCGGTTTGTCTGGGTGCTGGCTGGCCGCCCGGCGCATGCTGTCGAGCAGGCCGGCATCGATTTGCGGCACATCACACGGCAGCACCAGCAACTGTGCGTGTCGGGCCACCTTGAGGCCGGCGCGGATGCCTGCCAGCGGGCCGGGAAAGTCACCCTCGTCGTCATGCACCAGTTGGTCGGCGTACACCGCGTAGCGTGCCGGATTGCGGTTGCACGAAATGATCAGGTCGTCGCTTATCGCGCGGGTCTGGCGGTGGAGATGGGCAATCAATGGCTCGCCTTGCCACTCCAGCAGGCCCTTGTCCTGGCCGCCCATGCGTTGGCCGCGTCCGCCTGCCAGCAGCAGGATCGAGCAGGGGGGCAGGGGCGTGTTGGTCATGTTGTGTCTCCGCACGGGCGAATAAATGAAGCGCTGTGATATAACACCGGCCTGTTTCCCCTACAACTGGACGAGCCTATGAAAGCCAAGGCTGATGTACCTTTCGTGCCGCTCAATATCGCGGTGCTGACAGTCAGTGATACCCGTACCCTGGAAACCGATACCTCCGGGCAGGTCTTTGTCGATCGGCTGATGGCGGCCGGCCACAACCTGGCGGCGCGGGTCCTGCTCAAAGATGATTTGTACAAGATCCGCGCGCAAGTCGCGACCTGGATCGCCGAGGACGTGGTGCAGGTGGTGCTGATCACCGGCGGCACCGGGTTCACGGGGCGCGACAGCACCCCTGAAGCGGTCACGTGCCTGCTGGACAAGCAGGTCGATGGCTTCGGCGAGTTGTTCCGGCAGATCTCCGTGGCGGACATCGGCACCTCCACCGTCCAGTCGCGGGCCCTGGCCGGCCTGGCCAATGGCACGCTGGTGTGTTGCCTGCCGGGTTCCACCAATGCGGTGCGGACCGGTTGGGATGGGATCCTGGCTGAACAACTGGATGCACGGCACCGACCCTGTAATTTCGTGCCTCATCTGAAACAGGCGGCGCCGTGTGAATCCCGTGGGTAAACCGGGCAAGGCCGGGGCCTTGATGGCTGTCGAAGTGGCGTTGCAGCGCTTGCTCGACATGGCGGCAGCCGCGCCGATCGTCGAGCGCGAAACATTGCCGTTGGCTGCGGCACAGGGAAGGGTGCTCGCGCAGGACCTGGTGTCGACCCTTGATTTGCCGCCATGGCCCAACAGCGCCATGGACGGCTATGCCTTGCGGCTGGCGGACTGCAAAGACGAGCCGTTGGTGGTCAGCCAGCGGGTTTTTGCCGGTCAGGCCCCGGCGCCGCTGGCGGCCGGAACCTGTGCGCGAATCTTCACCGGGGCGCCTGTTCCTGCTGGCGCGGATTGCGTCGAGATGCAGGAAAATGCCGTGGTCGAAGCTGACGAGCGCGTTCGCTTCACCGAACCCATGGTCATTGGCCAGAACATCCGCCCTCAGGGGCAGGAAACCACCGTCGGTGAGCAGGTCCTTGCGGCGGGTACGCGCCTGGGGCCGGTCGAACTGGGGTTGGCGGCATCCCTGGGGTGCGCATCGCTGGAGGTGGTGCGCAAGGTCCGTGTGGCTGTCCTGTCAACCGGCGACGAGCTGGTCGAGCCGGGCGAGCCACTGGGGCCGGGCCAGATCTACAACAGTAACCGCGTGCTGCTGTGTGGCTGGCTGCGAGGTCTGGGCTGTGAGGTGGTCGACGCGGGTATCCTGCCCGACGACTTGCCGACCACCCGTGAACGCCTGGCGCAGTTGTCGGATGTCGACCTGATCCTGTCCACCGGTGGCGTATCGGTGGGAGAGGCGGACTTCCTGGGCATTGCCTTGCGCGAGGACGGTGAGCTGGCGCTTTGGAAGCTTGCCATCAAGCCTGGGAAACCGCTCACGTTCGGGCACTACCGTGGCGTGCCGGTGATCGGCCTGCCTGGGAACCCGGCTTCGACTCTGGTGACGTTCGCGCTGTTGGCACGGCCTTATCTGCTCAGGCGCCAGGGTGTCGAGTCGGTGATGCCGCTCAAGTTC
Source organism: Pseudomonas sp. Cab53 (assembly GCF_018325965.1). Classification (NCBI taxonomy): domain Bacteria; kingdom Pseudomonadati; phylum Pseudomonadota; class Gammaproteobacteria; order Pseudomonadales; family Pseudomonadaceae; genus Pseudomonas; species Pseudomonas sp. Cab53. Next base: position 1,883,690 of record NZ_AP021902.1, read on the forward strand.
AAGGTGCCGGCCGGTTTCGCCTGGCCGAAGGCGGGCAGCCGACGGGAGTACTTGCGAGGCCGAATGGAGAATGGTCGCGCGATCATCTATCGCAACCAGAGCTCCGGTGTCCTGCGCAGCGCGGCCTGGGCCGAAGGGCTGGTCGAGGTGCTGGAAGGGCAGACCCTGGTCGAAGGCGACGAAGTGGGTTTCATCCCCCTGAGCGAAGTCCTGGGCTAGCGCCGTGCAGTGTCGTGGGGCCCGGGACGGATACCCGGGCCCTCGCTTGCATGGCCATTATCCCGTGAGCAGTGCCACCAGTTGGTCGAAGCGACTGTTGGCCACCCAGCCCAACAGACCGAGGACCACCGCCGCCGCGCCAGCCGAGTAGGCCAGCCTGTGGCGGATCACCCTGACGTCGGTGCGAATCTCATCCATGTCTTTGCGGATGTACTTGAGGTGGGTTTCCAGTTCAACGACGCGCGGTTCCAAATCAACTCCTCCAGCGGGATGACTGCAATGCTTGCAATCGTTTTGAGGGGCGGCCCGTCCGCTCCCAAAAGACGCGAGCTGTGGGGGCGACAGCTTGTATTCACGGCTATGCATGGGACGGTTCATCCCCTTGGCCATTACGTTCAGAACCCTTGATCCGGCCCCGACGGGCCGTGACGTATCTATTCATGGTCTGGCACTTCCTTGTGTGGTGATGAGCGTTTTACCGGTCTGGCAAAACAGAATGCCAAGTTGTCTCAATAGCGCTGGAGGGTCAATTGAGCTGATTCGCCGGGTCTTGTAAGAAAACTCTTCGAATGCAGAAGTATCGGTCGGGCCACCCCTGCGCATGGGGTTCGCTTGGGCAGTCGTTTGCGATTTTTCCATTAAATTGAGCCAGGCCGGGCTTTTTCGGCGCAATGAGTGGTCCCATTTGCTGAACCTTCCAATGACGGAGACGACGATGAGCAAGGGCAAGGCGCTGTTGATTTTGCATGGCAAGCAAGCGCTCAACGAAGAGGTTCGCGCGGCCGTGATGCTCAAGCGCGAGCAGGGGTGGGACCTGGCGGTGCGGTTGACCTGGGAGGCCGGGGATGCCCGACGATGCGTCGAGGAAGCCCTGGCGGCGGGCTACGAGCAATTGATTGCCGGCGGCGGTGATGGAACCTTGCGCGATATCGCCGAGGCGATGGCCCTCAATCCCGGCGATGCCAGCCTGGTGCTGATGCCGCTGGGCACCGCCAATGACTTTGCCCGCGCCGCCGGTGTGCCGCTGGAACCGGAACAGGCCCTGGACTTGCTGGACGTGGCCGCCCAGCCCGTTGACCTGGGCGAGGTCGGCGGGCGGATGTTCCTGAACATGGCCACGGGCGGCTTCGGCAGCCAGGTTACCGCCAACACGTCCGAAGACCTCAAGAAGGTCCTTGGAGGCGCCGCCTACCTGTTCACCGGCCTATCGCGATTCAGTGAGCTGAGCGCCGCCTATGGCGAGCTGCAGGGGCCTGATTTCCATTGGGCGGGGGATCTGTTGGCGCTCGGCATCGGCAACGGCCGGCAAGCGGGAGGAGGGCATGTACTGTGCCCCGAGGCGTTGGCGGACGATGGGCTGCTGGATGTCAGCATTTTGCCGGCGCCCCAGGAGGTGGTCGGCACGTTGAAGGACTTGCTGGCGGGCGGGCTGGGCATCGACAACATGTTCGTGCGCGCCCGCTTGCCCTGGGTGGAGATCAAGGTCGCCCAGGGCCTGGACATGAACCTGGACGGTGAGCCATTGCAGGTCGACACGCTGCGTTTCACGGTGCGCCCGAAGGCGCTGCGCGTGCACCTGCCGACCGATTCGCCGCTGTTGGGAGGCTCGGCGGCGCTCAATCGTCCAGGCTGATGATCTGCTCGCGTACCGCGAACAACACCAGGCCGGCGACGTCATGGATCTGTAGGCGTTTCATGATCTGCGCCCGGTGGGTTTCCACGGTCTTGATGCTCAGGCTCAGGCCGTTGGCGATTTCCCGGGTGGACTTGCCGCGCACGATCAGCCGCAGTATTTCCAGCTGGCGCGCGGTCAGGTTATGGGTCTGGGCAGGTTCGGGCTGACGTTTCTGGACGCGGGTCAGCGCCTGGTTGATCACGGTATGGGCAATGGCCGGGCTCAGGTAACGCTCGTTCTTGCGCAGCGCTTCCAGGGCATGTTTCAGCTCATTGACGGTGGTGTCCTTGAGCAGGTAGCCGTGGGCGCCGCATTCCAGCGCCTGCATGATCAGCGCCGGATCCGTGTGCATGGACAGGATCAGTACCTTGCTGTGGGGGCGCACCCGCTTGAGTTGCTGCAAGGCTTCCAGGCCGCCGGTGTCCTTCATGGAGATGTCCAGCAACACGATGTCGGGCTCGAGCCGTTCCACCAGCTCCACCAACTGCTTGCCGTCGCTGGCTTCGCCGATGACCGCGTAGCCTGGGATATCCATGACCAGGGCTCGTACGCCGGCCCTGATCAGGGAGTGGTCATCGACCAGAAGCAAATTACAGATCAATGGAGAACCTTATTCTTGCTGGCCCGCTCCAGGGCGCGGGGCGCCCAGGGGAAGCGTGCTTCGATGTGAGTGCCTTTGCCGGCCTCGCTAGTGACCTCGAGCGTGCCGCCCAGTTGCTCGACCCGCTCCGACATGCCGGCCATGCCGCGTTGGCCTTCGCGGCCAGGGTGGGTGGCCGGGGCGAACCCCTGGCCATCGTCGCTGATCAGCAGGGTGAGGCCATCCGGTAGGCGTTGTAGGCGCACCAGCAGGTTGGTCGCGCGGGAATGGCGCAGGATGTTGGTGACCGCTTCCTGGGTGATCCGGAACACGGCGACCGACATTTCTTCGGGAATGCCGGTCATGCGCTGTTGGCAATCGAGGCTCCATTTCACCGGCGCATTGGCCAGCGTCTTGAGCAGGTGCGCCCGCAGGCTGGCTTCCAGTCCCAGGCTGGCCAACTGCCTGGGGTTGAGGATCGCTGACACGTCGCGGACCTTGTCGAGGGTCTCGCTGAGGGTGTCGCAGAGGATGGCGCACTGGCCCTGCAACTCTTCCGGAATCCGCTGCTTGAGCCATTCGCTTTGCAGTTTCGCGGCGGTCAGCAGTTGGCCGATGTCGTCGTGCAATTCGCGGCTGAGTCGATGGCGTTCGTTTTCCTGGACTTCAAGCAAGCGGTCGGCCAGTTCCTGGGGCTGCAGCTTGATGGATTTGCGCGACAGTCGATGGCCGATCCAGACACAGGCCACGGCCACCAGGTTCAGCACCACCACGCTCAGCGGCAATGTATGGGCGAACAGGTAGGTCAGCAGGCAGCCCAAGGCAGAGCAGACGCACAACAACAATGTGAAGCGGCGGGCATTTTCTCGGGAGGGAGGCCAGGTGATGAATGACTTGAGGCTGGCGTACATAGCGGATGGAGCCAATGATGTTCGCTGCGGGCTGGCCGGTCAGCGCATCTGACAGGCCGGGTTGGGTAAACGTTTCAGGTCGAGGGCCGCTTCGGTTGGCGGCCATGACGGCGCGGTCGTGAAGCGACTGACGTGAGAGATACTACCACTTCGCGCAACGTTGGTCGCGCTCGGCATCGCGCCGTCGGCATCGAAGTCAGGCTTGTTTCTGGGCGTAATGCACCAAGGCCAGTGGGCGCGAGGCAGCCAGCGCCTCGCAGGGGCTCTGGCCAACCTGGAAGGCAAAGGCTTCGATCAGCGAGGTCTGTTCGCTGCGATCCAGGCCCAGCGTGCCGGTGGTGTGGTCGACCAGTTCCAGTTGCCAGGCCATCAGGGTGAAGCAGTCCTTCAAGGCGCACAGGGCCTGGTCATGCAGTTCCATGTGGTTCTGCGCATGGCTGAGCAGGCCATGGATGTGCAGCGAGAATTCCGAAAGGGCTTCCAGGGCGAGGGCATTGGCCTTGCCTGCCAGTTTCAGCAAGGTACTGAGCATGCAGTCGATCGCATCCCTGTCATTGCTGATCAATTGCAAATGGCTCAGGCACTCTTCCGACTTGGCCAACAGCGTCTCGGCCTCGACCAGGAGTTCGGGCAGGCGCTCATTCCAGTTCCTGCGATCATTCGGCATGCTTATCTCCACAACATCATGTCAGGCGAAAGAAAACCGTGTACAGCGAACGGCTGGATCTCAAGGTCGACGACGGACACGCGCGCGGCATGAGGTCCGGGCCGATCAACGGCGACGAACCCGCAAACGATTGCACGGGTGGGCTCGGCTACAAGGCCGGAATCCGATGTCCTGGGGTCGCGCACAGAAGCCTGACTCCGTTCAGCAATGAGAATGGCGTCACATTAATGGCTATTGGATAGCGGGAATATCAGGTTGGACCTGATTGTGCCTAGGGGAATCCCTTAGGCAGCGGAACCTAATGCGCAAACCGAGGTCGCGCAGCGGGGAAAATAGCGGATGAAAATGCTGCGCCAGTAAAGCATGATGTTAATGTGACATCAATGCCCCGCGCTTGTATTTTATCAGGGGTCAAGATCCGGCGTACCCAGCCGATATCCCTTTCATTGGATTCATCCGAACAAGCCCAGGAGTCATCGATGGCCGGCATTCTCGACACAGTAGATCAACGAACCCAACTGGTGGGTGAGAATCGCCTGGAAATTCTCATGTTTCGCCTGGCGGGCCGGCAACTGTTCGCCATTAACGTGTTCAAGGTCCAGGAAGTGTTGCAACTGCCGAAGCTGACGCTGATGCCCCAGCGCCATCCCTTCGTCTGTGGCGTGGTCAATCTGCGGGGCCAGACGCTGCCGGTGATCGACCTGTCCCAGGCCATCGGCATGCGGCCGCTGGTGCCGGGTGCCAACAGCACCATCATCGTTACCGAGTACAACCGTTCGGTCCAGGCGTTCCTGGTAGGCGGCGTCGACCGCATCGTCAACATGAACTGGGAAGCGATCCTGCCACCTCCGGGCAGCGCGGGACGCGAGCACTACCTGACGGCCATCAGCAAGGTGGACGATCAGTTGGTGGAAATCATCGACGTGGAAAAGGTCCTGGCCGAAATCGTGCCGTACAACGCCAAGGTCTCCCGGGACAAACTCGAAGACCCGGTGCTGGAGCGTGCCCGTGGCCGCGAAGTGCTGCTGGTGGACGACTCCAATGTCGCGCTGTCGCAGTTGCGCGACACCCTGGGTCAGTTGGGGGTGAAGATGCACATCGCCAGCGATGGCTTGAAAGCCCTGAACATGCTCAAGGCCTGGGCCGATACTGGCGAGGTGATGACCGACAAGTTGCTGATGATCTTCACCGACGCCGAAATGCCGGAAATGGACGGCTACCGCCTGACCACCGAGATCCGCAACGATCCGCGGTTGCGTGGGCTCTACGTGGTGCTGCACACCTCGCTGTCCGGCAGCTTCAACGACTCGATGGTCAAGAAGGTGGGTTGCGACAATTTTCTCTCCAAATTCCAGCCGGACAAACTGGTGGATGTGGTACGCCAACGCCTGTCGCTTGACTGAGGTCGCTGGGTGGTTTGCTTCAACGGTCGGCTCGTATAAGGTGGCACTTTTTCGCCCCCAGGGAAGTTGACCATGTTGCGGCTGAGCGCGCTGTACCGTTATCCGTTGAAGTCCGGCAAGGGCCAGTCCCTGCAAGGGATTGGTCTGGACAAGCTCGGGCTGGACGGTGACCGGCGCTGGATGCTGGTGGACGAAGGCACGGGGCGTTTCCTGACCCAGCGGGCCGTGGCGAAGATGAGCCAGCTCTCGGCCTTGTGGAATGAGGCCGGTGGGCTGACGCTCAGCGCACCGGGCCATGGCACCCTCGACGTGGCGCTGCCGTCCACGGTCGAGGCGTCACTGCGCGGGGTGATCATCTGGCGCGACACCTTGCGGGTACCGGACGCCGGCGACGAGGCGGCCGCCTGGGTCAGTGCGTTCATTGGCAACCCCACGCGGTTGGTGCATGTGCCGGTGGAACTGGCGCGCACCACTGCCGCCGGTTATGGCAAGGATGACGACAAGGTCGCGTTTGCCGACGGTTTTCCGCTGCTGCTCATCGGCCAGGCCTCATTGCAGGACCTGTCCAATCGGGTCGGGCGTCCATTGGAAATGCTGCGCTTTCGCCCCAACCTGGTGGTCGAGGGCAGCGAGGCGTTTGCCGAGGATGGCTGGAAGCGCATTCGTATCGGCGACGTGGAGTTCCGGCTGGTCAAGCCATGTTCGCGTTGCATCATGACCACGGTCGATCCGCAAACCGGTGATCGCGACCCCAACCGCGAACCTTTCGCGACCTTGCAGCAATACCGCTCGACCCCTGACGGCGCGATGTTTGGCCAGAACCTGGTCAATGACGGCAATGGCCGGCTGGAAGTCGGCATGCCGGTTGAGGTGCTTGAGTAAGTATTGCGCTTGAAAAAAATGCCCGTGTCATTGGACACGGGCATTTTTGTTTCTCATACCGACACTCTGTGGCTGCTTGACGGTCAGCCGCGGTATTCACACAGGTAAGCGGTGTCGACGGCCACTTTGAGCTGGAACTTGCTGTCGGCCGGTACGTTGAACTGGCTGCCCGCCGCGAAGGTTTCCCAGTCGCTGCTGCCTGGCAGTTTTACGGTCAGGGCGCCGGAAACGACGTGCATGATTTCCCGCTGGGCCGTGCCGAATTCGTATTCGCCCGGTGCCATGACGCCGATGGTCGCAGGGCCTTCGGCAGTGCCAAAAGCGATCGACTTGACGGTGCCGTCGAAGTACTCGTTGACTTTAAACATGGGCGATTCCTCGAAAAAGGGGCTGAAAAAGGCCGGCCAGTATGCACAAGGCGTCGGTGTTCGTCATCTGCCGAGCGGGTTCGGGCTCGCCCCTCAACCCGGCAGTACCAATGGCAACAGCCGCGCGGTGTTGCGGGCATCCTCCAGCGCGCGGTGCTGTTGACCGCAGAATTGCAGGCCCGCCAGTTGCAACGCGGCATTGAGGCCCAGGGGGCGTTCCAGGCGACGGGCCTTGGCGAAGCGCTGCTTGAGGTTCATGTGCGGCAACTGGCCCAGCACGCTGTGCAGGTGTTGGTGCTGCCATTCCTGGAGCAGTTGCTTGCGGTCGTAGTCGCCCCAGCTGACCCAGCCTTCGAGGTTCGAATGATACGGCGCCAACCAGCGTTCGAATGCCGGCCAGACCTCGGTCAGCGGTGCGGCGCCGTCGATGTTGGCCTGGGTGATGTGGGTCAGTTCGCGACAGAAGGACGTGAGCAGCGGACGTCTCAAGGGGCGTACGAAGCGCTGGAAATGATCGACCTCACGCCCGTCACGATTCACCAGCGTGGCGCCGATTTCGATAATTTCCATTTCGGTTACCGGCCAGCCACCTTCATCGGTGGTGGCCTCCAGATCAATCACCAGCCAGTGAGGCATCGCAAGGTTCCCGGTATCGGCGTGCTGATGGCTTTGAGCGTAGTCAAACCCGGCGCATCCGCCTAGTGCGCTGTCTCGACTCGCAACAAAACCTGCTGCTGCCTGACCTGTTCGCCGGGCGCGACCTGCAATTGCCTGACCACTCCGTCGAAGCCCGCCTTGAGGGGGTGCTCCATTTTCATCGCTTCCAGCACCAGCAACAGCTGGCCCTGGCGAACCCGCGTGCCTTCGCTGACCAGCACCTCGACGATCGCGCCGTCCATGGGGGCCTTGAGCAGGCCGTCGCCAGGGGCGCTGGCGGCGGGCGTGATGGGGGCGCGGGTCCGGTCTTGCAGCGGCAGGCCACCGGGGCGGGTGAACAACCACAGATCGTTGCCGTCGAGGCGCCAGCGATGGCGTTGGCGAAGGCCATCGAGCATCAGCACGGCGCCAGACTGGTCGACCTCCAGCCATTTCAGTTCGACCGAGCGTTCGGCGCCGTGGATGCTCAGCGTCCCGTCGGGCCTGGCCAGCAGGTCCAGGGTCCAGTCGCGCTCGCCCATGCCGATCCGGTAACGCAGCGCCGAGCCGGCGTTGTTGCGCCAGCCGCCCAGGTCGGCGGCATGCCGGGCGCGGGCGCATTGATAGAACAGGGCCGTGGCGATGGCGAGTTGTTCGGCGGATGGCGTCGATGCCTGGAGGGCGACATGCCGGGCAAAGTGCTGCTCGATGAAACCGGTGCCGACGTCGCCGTCGATGAAGCGCGGATGCGCCAGCAACGCCGCCAGCAACCGCTGATTGCTCTGCACGCCCAGCAGTACGCAATCTTCCACTGCCCGCAGCAATCGGCGTCGGGCTTGCTCGCGGGTGGCGCCGTGGGCGATCAGTTTGCCCAGCATCGAGTCGTAGAACGGCGTGATGGCCTGGCCTTCCAGCAAACCGTGGTCGATTCGCACGCCCTCGCCCGTGGGGGGCTCCCAACCGATCAATCGGCCGGTCTGCGGCAGGAAATCCGCCGCGGGGTCTTCGGTGTACAGGCGCACCTCCATGGCATGCCCGTCCAGGTGTACCTGGTCCTGGCGCAGCGGCAAGGGCAGGCCGGCGGCGATGTCCAGTTGCCAGGCCACCAGATCCTGGCCGGTGATCAGTTCGGTGACCGGGTGTTCGACTTGCAGGCGGGTGTTCATCTCCAGAAAGTAGAACCGACCGTCCGCGGCCAAGAGGAATTCCACGGTCCCGGCACCGACGTAGTCCACCGCGCGGCCCGCCATGAGCGCCGCATTGCCCATGGCCTGGCGCAGTTCGGCGGTCATGACCGGGCAAGGCGCTTCTTCGATGATTTTCTGGTGGCGCCGCTGGATCGAGCAGTCCCGCTCGCCGAGGTGGATCAGTTGACCGTGGTGGTCGCCGAAAATCTGGATTTCCACATGACGCGGGTCGAGCAGTGCCTGTTCGAGGATCAGTTCAGCGTCGCCGAACCCGTGCAGCGCCTCGGCGCGAGCGATGCGCAGTTGTTCAGGCAGGTCCTCGGCCCGCTGCACCAGGCGCATGCCACGGCCACCTCCACCGGCGCTGGCCTTGATCATCAGCGGGTAGCCGATGCGCGCGGCTTCCCGGCACAGGCTGTCGTCGTCCTGGGCTTCACCTTCATAGCCCGCGATGCAAGGCACGCCGGCGGCGAGCATGGCGATTTTCGAGCGGCGCTTGCTGCCCATCCGTTCGATGGCCTCGGGACTGGGACCGATGAACACGATACCGGCCGCCGCGCAGGCCCTGGCGAACCCGGCGTTTTCGGCGAGGAAGCCGTAGCCGGGGTGGATCGCATCGGCGCCGGTGCGCCGGGCCGCCTCGAGGATGGCCGTCGGATCCAGGTAGGACTGCTGGACCGAGGCCGGGCCGATCAGCACGGCCTCATCGGCCACGCGCACATGTCGCGCATCGGCGTCGGCTTCGCTGAACACCGCGACCGTGCGATAACCCTGGGCCTGGGCGGTGCGCTGGATCCGGCAGGCGATTTCGCCGCGGTTGGCAATGAGCAGTTTGCTGAAGACGGGCATGGGTTCTGTCCTGGGTTCTGCGGTGTCTGGTGGGCCGCTTTCAGTGCTGCTTGCCCGGCAACGTCCCCATGAGCTTGCAGAGGATGCCCAGCATGATCTCGTCGGCCCCGGCGCCGATGGACACCAGCCGTACGTCGCGGTAGGCCCGGGCGACCGGGTTGTCCCACATGAAGCCCATGCCACCCCAGTATTGCAGGCAGCTGTCGGTGACTTCCCGGGCCAGGCGTCCGGCCTTGAGCTTGGCCATGGACGCCAGCCGGGTCACGTCCTGGCTGTTGATGTACTGCTCGGTGGCCTGGTAGACCAGCGCCCGCAGGCATTCGACCTCGCAGGCCAGTTCCGCCAGGCGAAAGTGGATCACCTGGTTGTCGATCAGGGCGCTGCCGAAGGTCTTGCGCTCCCGGCAGTACTCGATCGTGCTGTCGATGCAACGCTCCATGCCCTTGAGCATGTTTGCCGCGCCGAACAGCCGTTCTTCCTGGAACTGCAGCATCTGCATCATGAACCCGGCGCCTTCCTGGCCGATTCGATTGCGTTGCGGCACGCGCACGTCATCGAAGAACACCTGGGCGGTCTGCGAGCTGCGCATGCCGAGTTTGTCCAGGGGCTCGCCGAGGCTGATACCGGGGCTGCGCATGGGCACCATGATCAGGGATTTGTTGTGGTGGGGCTTGTCGTCGGAGGTGTTGGCGAGCAGGCACATGAAGTCGGCGCTCGGGGCGTTGGTGATCCACATCTTGCTGCCGTTGATGAGGTAATCGTCGCCGTCCTTGCGGGCCGTGGTCTTGAGCCCGGCGACGTCGGAACCGGCGCCGATCTCGGAAACGCCGATGCAGCCCACCTGTTCGCCACGGATGGCCGGGCGCAGGAACTCTTCACGCAGCGCATCGGAGCCAAAACGCGCCAGCGCTGGCGTGCACATGTCGGTCTGTACGCCGATGGACATCGGGACGCCGCCGCAATGAATCGTCCCGAACGCTTCGGCCGCGACGATCGAATAGCTGTAGTCCAGGCCCATGCCGCCGAACTGTTCGGGCTTGGAAATGCCCAGCAAACCCAGGTCGCCGGCCTTGCGCAAGACCTCGTGGATAGGGAACTGCCCGGCTTGCTCCCATTCGTCGACGTAGGGGTTGATGTCGCGCTCGACGAACTGGCAAACGCTACGCCGCAGTGCTTCGTGTTCCTGGCTGAAGATCATTTTTTTGTTCTCCGTGGTCGCAAGTCCATCACCGGGTCAGAAACGGGCCACGCCAAAGCTGTTGGCTTGCAGCGACCGCCGCTCGGCTTCGTGGCAGATGTCCAGCAGGTAGCCCAGCAGTGTGCGGGTGTCACGCGGATCGATGAGCCCGTCGTCCCAAAGGTGGGCGCTGCCGTAGAGGGCGCTGGACTGGCTGTCGAGTTTTTGCGCGGTGGTCTGTTCGAGCAGGTCCAGCATCTTCGGGTCGGGGCTCACGCCCTGCCTGATCTGCGTGGCCTCGGTGACGATGCGCAGCACCTTGCCGGCCTGGGCGCCGCCCATCACGGCCGTGCGGCTGTTGGGCCAGGCGAAGATGAAGCGCGGGTCCAGCCCGCGACCGCACATGGCGTAGTTGCCGGCGCCGTAGGAGCCGCCCACCACGACCGTCAGCTTGGCCACCCGGGCATTGGCCACGGCCTGGATCATCTTGGCGCCATGCTTGATCACACCTTGTCGTTCCGATTCGGTGCCGACCATGAAGCCGGTGGTGTTGTGCAGGAACAGCAGCGGCGTGCGGCTCTGGTCGCACAACTGGATGAACTGCGCGGCCTTGCTGGCGCCCTTGGCGGTGATCGGGCCGTTGTTGCCGATCACGCCGCAGGCATGGCCGCGGATGTGCAGATGGCCGCAAACGGTTTGCGGGTCGAATGCTTGCTTGAACGCCAGGAACGCCGAGCCGTCGGCGATGCGGGCGATGATTTCCGCCACGTCGTAGGGCTTCTTCGGGTCGTCGGGCACCAGCCCCAGCAGATCGTCGGCGGGGTACAACGGCTCGGCCCAGGTCCGTTCGGGCGAGGGCGCCAGTTGCGCGTTCCAGGGCAGCAAGCTGAGGATCTCCCGGGCCAGGCGTATGCCGTCGGCATCGTCCTGCGCCAGGTATTCGGCGGTGCCTGCCACTTGCGCATGCATCTGCGCACCGCCGAGTTCCTCTTCGCTGGCGACTTCGCCCGTGGCGGCCTTGAGCAGCGGCGGCCCGGCCAGGAACAACCGCGCCTTGTCGCGCACCACCACCACGTAGTCCGACAGCCCCGGCTGATAGGCCCCGCCGGCGGTGGCCGAACCATGGACCACGGTGATCTGCGGCAGGCCCATGGCCGACATCCGTGCCTGATTGGCAAAGCAGCGCGCCCCTTCGACGAAGATCTGCGCGGCATAGTTGAGGTTGGCGCCGCCGCTTTCGGCCAGGGTGACGACCGGCAGTTTGTTTTCCATGGCGATCTGTTGCAGGCGCAGGGTTTTCTGCAAGCCGCTGGGGGAAATGGTCCCGCCCTTGATCGCGCTGTTGTTGACCACCACCAGCACCCGTACGCCGGACACATGGCCGATCCCGGCGATCAGGCCACCGCCGGCCTGGCTGCCATCCTTGTCATCATGGCGCTTGTAGCCGGCCAGGCTCGCCAGTTCGAGGAACGGCGCGCCGGGGTCCAGCAGCAGGTTCAGGCGCTGGCGCGGCAACAACTGGCCGCGCTGGTCGAAGGTGTCCTGGGCCTGGGCGGCTTTTTCCAGCACGGCCTGTTCGATCGCGCGCAGTTGCTCGACGCCCGCCAGCATGGCCGCGTGGTGGCGGGCGAAGTCGGTGCTGTGAGGGTCAAGCAGCGTTTCGATGACCGGCATGGACCGTTCTCCTTTTTCGATGCGAACGCGCTAGTCGAGTTGATCGGCGATGCTTTGCGGCACCGGTATCTGGATATCGAGCAACTGCTGGGCCAGCGCCTTGCCCTGGGGGTCGCCGCGCAGGCTGGCGGCACCACCGCCGCCCAGGGCGTTTTCCAGCAGGAAATTCAGGCTATGGGTGCCCGGCAGGTACCAGCGTTCGACGCGGCCCAGCAACGGGTCAAGGACGTGACTCATCCAGTCGACCACCACTTCCGGCGTCAGGGCTTCGGCGATCCACGGCAGGTATTCGGGCGCACGCGCGATCACGCCGATATTGACGTGGTTGCCCTTGTCGCCGGAGCGCGCCACCGCCAGCTTGACCAGCGGCACGCTGGCATCGGCCCGACCCTGGGGTTTGGGCACGTCTGCGGCGAGCGGCAGGTCGTCGGTTTGCAAGGTGTCGAGAGGGGGCAGGGGGCACGGGTGGCGTTGCCCCTGGCATTCAATCGCGAGCGTGCAGTGGGCTTTGTCGATCAGGAACGAAAACAGGCGGATTAACGGCGACACCGTCGGCCTGCCACCCACCATGCCGGTCAGCCCGGGTGCCATGCCGGTGGCAGCCTGGGCGATTTCCCGGGAAAACAGCACCAGCGCTTGCCTGTCCGGGTGCCGAACCGCCAGTTTGAGCACCACTTCACGGGTGTCCTGGCGCCGGCGGTGCTGACCGTAAGTGGCTTCGCTGCCCAACAACTCGACGTTCACCTCGCGGTAGGGCGCCCAGCCGCGCTGGCTGAACATCTGCGAGGTCCTGGCGATAATTGCCTGGCCGACCCGTTCAGCCTTTGCCACCGCATCGATACCGGCGATCAGGCAGGTGGCGGTGCAGCGGTAGCCGTCCAGCCCGGTGGCGCAGACCTTGTACTGGTCGCTGGGCGGCAGGCCCCGGGCGCCATGGACGCGTACCGCATGCTTGCCTTGCTGGATCAGCCGGACCTGGCTGAAATCGCAGATCACGTCGGGCAGCAGGTAGCCTTGCGGGTCGCCGATCTCGTACAGCAATTGCTCGCCGACTGTCAGTGGCGTGATCAGCCCGCCGGTGCCGGGGGCCTTGGTGACGATGAATTGGCCATCGGCGCTAACGTCGACGATGGGAAAGCCGATGTGCTCGTAGTCCGGTACCTCCCGCCAGTCGGTGAAGTTCCCGCCGGTGGATTGTGCCCCGCACTCGATGAGGTGGCCTGCCAGCGCGGCCTGGGCCAGTTTGTCGTAGTCGTCCCAGGCCCAGCCGAATTCATGTACGAGAGGGGCACTGACCACGGCGCTGTCCACCACCCGCCCGGTGATCACGATGTCCGCGCCCAGGCGCAAGGCTTCGACGATGCCCGGCGCGCCGAGGTAGGCGTTGCTGGACACGCACGCGGGCGGCAGGGGCTCGCCGCTGAACATCTCGCGCAGGCCCTGGCCGGCGAGCCGATCCCATTGCCCTTGCAAGTCATCGCCCAGCAGCACGGCGATCTTCAACGGCACGCCCGCCTGGTCACACGCCGCTTGCAGCGCCGCGGCGCAGGCCTGGGGATTGACTCCGCCGGCGTTGCTGATCACGCGGATCCGCTCGGCGTGCAAGCGCGGGAGCAGTGGCGTGAGCACCTCGATGAAGTCCGTGGCATAGCCGGCCTGGGGATCCTTCAGGCGCGCCCCGGCCAGGATCGACATCGTGACTTCCGCCAGGTAGTCGAACACCAGGTAGTCCAGCGCGCCTCCTTCGACCAGTTGCGCGGCGGCGCTGCAGGTATCGCCCCAGAAGGCGCTGGCGCAACCGATGCGGATCGTTCCTGGCATGAGATTCCCTCCGGCAAGCGTGGCTCGAGACTACCAAGCAAGCGCTTGGTCTGTAAACGGCTGCGGGTTTTCCACCCGAGCGCTTGCTTGGTGGCCTGGGTCGGCTTAAATTGCCCGCGCAGCTCTGTTGATTGGGACGCGGCCGCGCATAGGTTGATCGACTGTAGGAGAGAATGGGTGGACGAGCAAAAAGCCCTGGATGTGATGCACGAGCTGGTCGACAACGGGCAACTGACCGACCCGCAGAGCGCGCGTGGCAAACTGCTCCAGAGCGCTGCCCATCTGTTTCGCAACAAGGGCTTCGAACGCACCACCGTGCGCGACCTGGCGAGCGCCGTGGGCATCCAGTCGGGCAGCATCTTTCACCATTTCAAGAGCAAGGACGAGATCCTGCGGGCGGTGATGGAAGAAACCGTGCGCTACAACACGGCGTTGATGCGGGCCGCGCTGGCCGAGGCGAGTGGCGTGCGCGAACGGGTACTGGCGCTGATCCGCTGTGAATTGCAGTCGATCATGGGCGGCACCGGCGAGGCGATGGCCGTGTTGGTCTACGAATGGCGCTCGCTGTCCCAGGACGGGCAACGGCAGGTGCTGGCCCTGCGCGACATTTATGAAGACTTGTGGCTCGAGGTTCTGGGCCAGGCCAAGGCGGCCGGGTATATTCGCGGAGACGTGTTCATTACCCGACGTTTCCTCACCGGCGCATTGTCCTGGACCACCACCTGGTTTCGCGCCGAAGGCAACTTGAGTCTCGATGAGCTGGCCGAGCAAGCCCTGATCCTGGTGCTTGAAGAAAAACAATAATCAAGCGGTGCTTTAAATCGCCATAGGGCTGGCTAAGCGGCTGAAACCGCCTAGCTTGATTGTATTGACGGGTACTTTTGGGGAGTGGGGATCTTGACGTTTTCGCCGATGGGGATGACTTCCCGTGTGCTGCTGGCTGCCCTGGCCGCTTTCCTGGCGTTGCCGGCCTCGGCGGCGCAATTGGTCCGGATCGGTGCCGCGCATTTTCCACCCTACACCGTTCGTCCCGAGAACGGTGCCGACACGGGCCTGCTGCCGCAGATGGTGGAGGCCTTGAATCAATCGCAGGCAACCTATCAGTTCGTCCTGGTCCCGACCTCCATACCTCGCCGTTTCAACGACTTCAAGCAGGGCCGGGTCGACATGGCGATTTTCGAGAACCCCGACTGGGGCTGGCAGGATGTGCCGCATACGGCGGTCGACATGGGCCTGGAAGACGCCGAAGTCTTCGTCGCCCAGCACCAGCCAGACCGCCAGCAGAATTATTTCGCCGACCTGAGGGGCAAGCGCCTGGCGCTGTTCAGCGGTTACCACTACGCCTTTGCCGAATTCAACGCCGACTCCAAGTTCCTCGCCGGCCAGTACAACGCCACCCTGACGTACTCCCACGACAGCAACCTGCTGATGGTCTTGCGCGGGCGCGCCGACATCGCCTTGGTGACTCGCTCGTACCTCAACGATTATGTGCTGCGCAATCCTGAGGTCGGCCCGCAATTGCTGGTGTCCGAGCGTATCGATCAGGTCTACCACCATTACGCCCTGATCCGGCCCCAGGCACCCATTACCAGCGAGGCGTTTGCGCAACTGTTGCAGACGCTGCGGGACAACGGCCAGCTGTTGAAGATCTTCAAGCCGTACCAGATCGAGCTGGTGCCCACGCACGCCCACTGAGCGGGCCCTAAATTTCCCGGCGCGGCTCACGTCCCTCGTTGACTACCGACGACTACGCGAGCCCCTTTCCATGTCCAATCTCAACCAGCCCATGGCGTTGCCCCTGCCCGGCGGGCGCCGTCTCGGCGCCGATGAAACCGAACGCCACCTGAGCCTGATGCTTGAAGGCGCGCCGCTGATCCGGCTGCGTCTGGAGCGCGGGCCCGAGTTGCATGTCCACTTGCAGGAGGTCCACGACCGTCCCGTGGGCCCGGCGCTCTGGGCGGCCTGCTACTGGTTGTTTGCCCGTGACCCGGACTGTCGACGCCTGGTCTGGCACCTTCAGGAGCGCCCCGGCGAAGCCTTGCTCAGTGGCCTGTTGACCAGCGCCGGGCGTCCCGGCGAATACGTCTGCGAGCGCACGATGTTCTGGCAGTTGCCGCAACCCTGGCTGGGGGAGTCGTTCAATGGCAGTTACCCGCAGCAGATGATCATCACCGATGGCCGGCGTCATCCGCGCCGGCCGGTCAAGCCGCGTGGCGAGGTGTACCGGCGCTTCGACGCGCGGCTGGGCGCCTGGGTATCACTGCGTACCCTGGAGATCGAGCAGGACCTGGAGCGTTTCAACCGCTGGCAGAACAGCCCGCGGGTGGCGAGCTTCTGGCAGGAGGAGGGCACCCTGGCGCAGCATCGCGAGTACCTGGACACGCTGGCGGACGATCCCCGTGTGCTGACCCTGATCGGCTGTTTCGATGACCAGCCGTTCGCCTATTTCGAAGCCTACTGGGCCAAGGAAGACCGTATTGCGCCGTTCTATGAGGCCGGGCACTACGATCGCGGCATCCACATGCTGGTGGGCGAGGAACAGCACCGCGGGCCGCACAAGGTGGCGAGCTGGTTGTCGGCGCTGGTGCATTACCTGTTCCTCGACGACCCGCGCACCCAGCGCGTGGTGGCCGAACCCCGGGCTGACAACGCGCGGATGATCGGGCACCTGCACAACCAGTGTTTCCACTGTGAAAAGGAATTCGACTTCCCCCACAAGCGCGCGGCGCTGATGATCCTGGGGCGGGAGCGGTTTTTTGACCGTTGCTCACTGATGTAGGGTAGGGCGTGCGGCGGACACCTGTGCAAGCGAGTCCGCCCGCGAAGGGGCTGTCCGATGGCCCGGCGCTTATCGCCGGGCGAAGGTGTCCCCGCGTACCCCGGACACCTTGCGGCAATGCACCAGGGCGTCGCGGATCATGAAGTTCACCAGGGTCGGCGAGACGCCCAGTTCCTTGGCAATGTCTTTCTGTGGCACGCCGTGCAGGCGGTACATCTCGAAGGCATAGCGGGTTCGGCTGGGCAGTTCGGTGAGCGCATCGGCGATGTGCTCCAGCGTGGAGAAGTTGATGTGGGAGGTTTCCGGCGACGCACCCTGGATCACCACGTTCAAGCCTTCCTCCTCCGGCCCCGCGTATTTCTGCTCCAACGCCTGCTTGCGATAGTGGTCGATCGCCAGGTTGCGCACGATCTGGAACAGGTAGCTGAGCTGTGCCTTGAACGACGAGGTGATCTGCGGTGCCGATTGCAGTCGGAAGAACGCGTCCTGCACCACATCTTCCGCGCGGGACCGGCACCCGGTGATACGCGCGGCAATCTTGACCAGGATCAAGCGATTATCGACGAACGCCTGAAGTAACGGTGACTCACACCTGCTTGTGGATACTTGTTCCGTCATGGAATTCACCTTGCTGCAAAAAGTTAGCAGGACGAATGATCTGTCCGACCTGTCCTACGCATCGAGCGCCAAATTAGGCTTAATGATAATGATTGTCAATTGAGAAAAAGAATTATTGCAGCGTGTAAGTCCAGCGCCTGAAGCGCGACCCATTGCCGCAGTCGGATCACACCCCTGACAGGGTTGGCGCACGCGATCGCCGACTAATTCTTTGCCCGTGGCATCCGTTCCCTTGGTTGGATGGAAGAACACCCGATACCACTTGCAAGCCGAATTTCAGGCAGGAAACCTCATGACCGACGCGTTCGAACTCCCCAGCACCCTGGCCCATGCCCTCCAGCGCCGCGCCGCGTTGACGCCGGACCGGGTGGCCCTGCGCTTCCTTGCCGATACCCCGGAGCAGGGTGTGGTGTTGAGTTACCGCGACCTGGATGTGCGTGCCCGAACCATCGCCGCCGCCTTGCAGGCCGAAGCGGCGTTCGGCGAACGTGCGGTGCTGTTGTTCCCCAGCGGCCCGGATTACGTCGCGGCGTTCTTTGGGTGCCTGTACGCCGGCGTGATCGCGGTGCCGGCCTATCCACCGGAGTCCGCGCGCCGTCATCACCAGGAGCGCCTGCTGTCGATCATCGCCGACGCCGAGCCGCGCCTGTTGCTCACCAGCAGCGATTTGCGCGAGCCCTTGCAAGCCCTCGAATCGGCGCCGCCGGTGCTGTGCGTCGATACGTTGCAGCCCAGGCTCGCCGAGCAATGGCTGCCACCCACGTTGCAGGACGATGACATCGCTTTCCTGCAATACACCTCCGGCTCCACCGCCTTGCCCAAGGGCGTGCAGGTCAGCCACGGCAACCTGGTGGCCAACGAGCTGTTGATCCGCCAGGGTTTCGGCATCGACCTGAACCCCGATGACGTCATCGTCAGCTGGCTGCCGCTGTACCACGACATGGGCCTGATTGGTGGGCTGTTGCAGCCGGTTTTCAGCGGTGTGCCGTGCGTACTGATGTCGCCTGGCTACTTCCTGGCCCGGCCCCTGCGCTGGCTCGAAGCGATCAGCGAGTACGGTGGCACCATCAGCGGTGGCCCGGACTTCGCCTACCGGCTGTGCAGCGAGCGGGTCAGTGAGGCGGCCCTGGAGCGTCTCGACCTGAGCGGTTGGCGCGTGGCCTATTCGGGGTCCGAGCCGATTCGCCTCGATACACTGCAACGCTTCGCTGAAAAGTTCGCCCCGTGCGGCTTCACCGAGGCCAGTTTCATGGCCTCCTATGGTTTGGCGGAAGCCACCCTGTTCGTGGCCGGCACGCCGCGTCGCCAAGGCATTCCTTCGCTACGGGTGGACGACGCGGCACTGGCGCTCAACCGTGTCGAGCCGGGGCAGGGCAGTGCGGTGATGAGTTGCGGTGTCAGCCAGCCGGGCCATGCCGTGCTGATCGTCGAACCCACCACGTTACAGGTGCGCGAAGACAACCAGGTCGGCGAAGTCTGGGCCGCCGGGCCCAGCATCGCCCACGGCTACTGGCGCAATCGCGAAGCCAGCGCCCAGACGTTCGTCCAGCACGCCGGTCGCACCTGGCTGCGCACCGGCGACCTGGGCTTCCTGCGCGGCGGCGAGCTGTTCATCACCGGCCGCCTGAAGGACTTGCTCATCGTGCGCGGGCACAACCTGTATCCCCAGGACATCGAGCAAGCCGTCGAGCGCGAGGTCGAGGCGGTGCGCAAGGGCCGGGTGGCAGCGTTCGCGGTCGATGACCACGGTGAGGAAGGCATTGGCATTGCCGTGGAAATCAGCCGCAGCGTGCAGAAACTCCTGGCGCCCGACACCTTGATCAAGGCCATTCGCCAAGCCGTGGCCGAGGCCTGCCAGCAAGCCCCGAGCGTGGTGGCGCTGCTCAACCCCGGCGCCTTGCCCAAGACGTCCAGCGGCAAGTTGCAGCGCTCGGCCTGCCGTGCCCGGTTGGCGGACGGCAGCCTCGACAGCTATGCGCGGTTTCCGTCGCAGGCCACGGAGGCGGTCGCCGAGGCCGGGCCGTCAACGTCCCTGCAAACGCTGATCGGCCAGCTCTGGTGCGAGCAGTTGCAGGTCGAACAGGTCCAGGCTGACGATCATTTCTTCCTGCTGGGCGGCAACTCCATCGCCGCGACCCAGGTGATTGCACGGTTGGGTGAAGCCCTGGGAATGGCGCTGAACCTGCGGTTGCTGTTCGAGGCCCCGACCCTGGCCGCCTTCACCGCCGCGGTGGCCAGCCTGCCCTCGGCCAATGGTCGGGCCCAGGACCCCATCGGCACCTTGGCGCGCCACCACGCGCTGCCGCAGTCCCTGGCGCAGAACCGTTTGTGGATCACCTGGCAGCTCGATCCCGCGAGCGGCGCCTACAACATTCCCGGCGCCTTGCACCTGCGCGGTGAGCTGGATGAAGAGGCCGTGCGCGGCAGCTTCCAGCACCTGATCGAGCGCCACGAATCCTTGCGCACACGGTTCCTGGAACGCGACGGCGTCGCCCTGCAACAGATTGATCCGGCGGTGGAGTTCAACGTGCCGGTATTCGACCTGCGCGACCTGCCGAGGGACGCGCGCGACGCCCGCGCACGCCAGATCCGGGAGGAAGAAGCCAGCACCCCGTTCGACCTGGAAAAGGGCCCGTTGCTGCGGGTCCGCCTGGTGCGTCTGGACGACGAGGACCACCACCTGCTGGTGACGCTGCACCACATCATCGCCGACGGCTGGTCGATGAACATCCTGGTCGATGAGTTCTCGCGGCTGTACGCGGCGGCCTGCCAGGGGCAGGTTGCCGCGTTGGCGCCGCTGTCGTTGCAGTACGCCGACTACGGCAACTGGCAGCGCCAGTGGCTCGCCGAGGGCGAGGCCGAACGCCAATTGACCTACTGGCGGCAGCAACTGGGCGATGAGCACCCGACTCTTGCGCTGAGCACGGATCATCCCCGCCGCGCCCACTCTCGGCGCCGTGCCGCGCGGCATGGCTTGCGCCTGGAAAAGGCCCTGAGCGACGCAGTACGGCAAACGGCCCTGGCCCACGACGCGACGCCATTCATGTTGTTGCTGGCGGTTTTCCAGGTCCTGCTGCAGCGTTACACCGGCCAGGCCGACATCCGCATCGGCGTGCCCAATGCCAACCGGCCACGCCTGGAAACCCAGGGTCTGATCGGCTTCTTCATCAACACCCAGGTGCTGCGCGGACAGGTGGATTCGCGGCAGCCGTTCGCCGCGTTGCTGGGCCAGGCGCGGGAGGCCACCCTGGGCGCCCAGGCCCACCAGGACCTGCCGTTCGAGCAACTGCTGGAAGCGTTTCCCCAGGCTCGGGAGCAGGGTCTGTTCCAGGTGATGTTCAACCATCAGCAACGCGACCTGGGCGCCTTGCGTCGCCTGCCGGGGCTGCTGGCCGATGAGTTGCCGTGGCACAGTCGCGAAGCTAAGTTCGACCTGCAATTGCACAGCGAAGAGGATCGCCACGGCCGGCTGACCCTGTCGTTCGACTACGCCGACGACCTGTTCGAGGCCTCGACCATCGCTCGCCTGGCCGAGCATTACGGCAACCTGTTGCGCGCGGTCTGTGCCGATGCGCAACAAGCCATCGGCGAACTGCCGTTGCTCGGCGCCGATGAATACGCCCAGCAACGGCAGTGGAGCGCGGCGCCGTGCGCGCCGGCCAGCCAGTGGTTGCCGGAGCTGTTGAACGAACAGGCCCGGCGCACGCCGCGGCACACAGCGTTGCTGTGGGACGGCGGTCG
This sequence comes from Pseudomonas sp. Cab53, assembly GCF_018325965.1. Classification (NCBI taxonomy): domain Bacteria; kingdom Pseudomonadati; phylum Pseudomonadota; class Gammaproteobacteria; order Pseudomonadales; family Pseudomonadaceae; genus Pseudomonas; species Pseudomonas sp. Cab53. The sequence continues at coordinate 1,904,877 of NZ_AP021902.1, forward strand.
CCTGGACTACGCCGAGTTGCACACCCAGGCCAATCGACTGGCGCACTACCTGCGCGACAAAGGCGTTGGCCCGGATGTCTGCGTGGCGATTGCCGCCGAGCGTTCGCCGCAGTTGCTCGTCGGCGTGCTGGCGATCATCAAGGCCGGCGGTGCCTATGTGCCGCTGGATGCCGATTACCCGGCCGAGCGCCTGGCCTACATGCTTGAGGACAGTGGTGTCGAACTGCTGCTGACCCAGAGCGCCTTGCTCGATCGTTTGCCCGCCTGCGCGGGCGTCAGCGTCATCGCCCTGGACGCCTTGCACCTGGAACAATGGCCGAGCAACCCACCGGGCCTGCACCTGCATGGCGATCACCTGGCCTACGTGATCTACACCTCCGGTTCCACCGGCCAGCCCAAGGGCGTGGGCAACACCCACGCGGCCCTGGCGGAGCGCCTGCAATGGATGCAGGCCACCTATGGGCTGGATGAAACCGACGTGCTGATGCAAAAAGCGCCGATCAGCTTTGACGTGTCGGTGTGGGAATGCTTCTGGCCGCTGCTCACCGGCAGCCAATTGGTGCTTGCCGGCCCGGGGGAACACCGCGACCCGCACCGCATCGCCCAGCTGGTGCAACAGTTTGGCGTGACCACGCTGCACTTCGTGCCGCCGCTGCTCAGCCTGTTCATCGACGAACCGTTGAGCGCCCGTTGCACGAGCCTGCGTCGCGTCTTTTGCGGTGGCGAAGCCTTGTCGGCCGAGCTGCGCAACCGGGTGCTGGCGCACCTGCCGGCTGCGCAATTGCACAATCGCTACGGCCCGACCGAAACTGCCATCAACGTCACCCACTGGCACTGCACCGAGGCCGATGGCGAGCACTCGCCGATCGGTCGGCCACTGGGCAACGTGCTGTGCCGCATCCTCGATGACGAACTCAATCCCGTGCCGGCCGGTGTGCCGGGCGAATTGTGCATCGGTGGCCTGGGATTGGCCCGTGGTTACCTTGCCCGTCCCGGCCTGAGCGCCGAGCGCTTTGTCGCCGACCCGCTGGGCGAGGCGGGCACGCGGCTGTACCGCACCGGCGACCGGGCGCGCTGGAACGCCGAGGGCGTGATCGAGTACATGGGTCGCCTCGACCAACAGGTCAAGCTACGAGGCTTTCGCGTCGAGCCCCAGGAAGTCGAAGCGCGGCTGTTGGCCCAGGCCGGTGTCGCCCAGGCTGCGGTGTTGGTGCGGGACACCTCGGCGGGCCCGCAACTGATCGGCTACTACACCGCCCCCGATGTCTCCGAAGACCAGGATGCCATCCACGCCCGGCTCAAGGCCGCCCTGGCCGCCGAGTTGCCGGACTACATGGTGCCGGCCCAACTGCTGCGCCTGGACGCCATGCCCCTGGGCCCGAGCGGCAAGCTCGACCGGCGCGCCTTGCCCGAGCCGCACTGGCAGGTGCGCGAACACGTCGAGCCGACCAGCGCCCTCGAACAGCAGATCGCCGGAATCTGGCGCGACGTCCTGGGGCTTGCACGGATTGGCCTGCGGGATGATTTCTTTGCCTTGGGCGGCCATTCGCTGCTGGCGACCCAGATCATCTCCCGCACCCGCCAGGTCTGCGACGTCGAGCTGCCGTTGCGGGTCTTGTTCGAGGCCAGCGAGTTGGGGGCCTTCGCCGAACAGGTGCGCTTGATCCAGGCCAGCGGCCAGACCAACCGCCAGCCCCCCATCGAGCAGGTCGACCGCGGCCAACCGGTGCCGCTGTCCTATTCCCAGCAACGCATGTGGTTCCTCTGGCAGATGGAACCGGACAGCCCGGCCTACAACGTCGGCGGCATGGCGCGCCTGCGCGGGGTGCTCGACGTCGGGCGCTTCGAGGCGGCGTTGCAGGCGTTGATCCTGCGCCACGAAACCTTGCGCACCACCTTCCCGAGCATCGACGGGGTTGCCCGGCAACAGGTGCACGCCGAGACAGGCCTGCGCATGGACTGGAAGGACTTCTCGACCCTGGCCGCCGACGTCCGTGAACAACGCGTGCAACAACTGGCGGACAGCGAGGCCCACCGGCCCTTCGACCTGGAAACCGGGCCATTGCTGCGCGCCTGCCTGGTCAAGACCGGCGAGCGTGAACATTACCTGGTGCTGACCCTGCACCACATCGTCACCGAAGGCTGGGCGATGGACATTTTCGCCCGCGAATTGAGCGCCTTGTACGAAGCGTTTGTCGATGACCGCGAGTCGCCCCTGGAGCCCTTGCCGGTGCAGTACCTGGACTACAGCGTCTGGCAGCGCCAGTGGCTGGAGTCCGGCGAGCGGCAACGCCAACTGGACTACTGGACCGCGCAACTGGGCGACGAACACCCGCTGCTGGAGTTGCCCGGCGATCGTCCGCGCCCGCCAGTGCAAAGCCATCGCGGCGAGCTGTTTCGTTTCGACCTCAGCGATGACCTGGCGGCGCGGGTGCATGCCTTCAATGCCGAACACGGCCTGACCCTGTTCATGACCATGACCGCCGCCCTCGCGGTGCTGCTCTACCGCTACAGCGGCCAGACCGACTTGCGCATCGGCGCGCCGGTGGCCAACCGCATTCGCCCGGAAAGCGAAGGGCTGATCGGCGCATTCCTCAACACCCAGGTGCTGCGCTGCCAACTCGACGGGCAGATGAGCGTGAGCGAGTTGTTCGAGCAGGTGCGGCACACGGTGATCGAAGGCCAGTCTCACCAGGACTTGCCTTTCGATCACTTGGTCGAAGCCCTGCAACCGCCACGCAGCGCCGCCTACAACCCGCTGTTCCAGGTGATGTGCAACGTGCAGCGCTGGGAATTCCAGCAGCGCCGCACGTTGGCCGGGATGAGCGTCGAATACCTGGCCAACGACGCCCGGGCCACCAAGTTCGACCTCAACCTGGAGGTCACCGACCTCGATCATCGCCTGGGTTGCTGCCTGACCTACAGCACCGACCTGTTCGACGAGCCGCGCATCGCCCGCATGGCCGGGCACTGGCGCAATCTGCTGGAGGCGCTGCTGGCCGACCCGGCCCGGTGCCTGGGTGAACTGCCGCTGCTGGCCGCCGAGGAACAGCAACAGTTGCTCGACAGCCTCGGGGTCGAACCCGGTGAGCATCGTCTGGACCAGTGCCTCCACGGGTTGTTCGACAAACAGGTCCAGGCCCGGCCCGAAGCGCCGGCCCTGACCTTCGCCGAGCAGACCCTGAGCTACGGCGAGCTGGACCGCCGCGCCAATCGCCTGGCCTGGGTGCTGCGCGAGCGCGGCGTCGGGCCGCAGGTGCGGGTGGGCCTGGCGCTGGAGCGTTCGCTGGAGATGGTCATCGGCCTGTTGGCGATCCTCAAGGCGGGCGGCGCCTACGTGCCGCTGGATCCGGAGTATCCGCTGGACCGCTTGCACTACATGATCGCGGACAGCGGCGTTGGCTTGCTGCTCAGTGACCGGGCCCTGTTCCAGGCCCTCGGTCCGTTGCCCGACGGCGTGGCGTGCTGGTGCCTGGAAGACGACAGCCCGGCGCTGGCGCAATACCCGGACCAGGCGCCGCCGTCGAACACCTTGCCGCAGCACCCGGCCTACCTGATCTACACCTCTGGTTCCACCGGCCAGCCCAAGGGCGTGGTGGTGTCCCACGGGGAAATCGCCATGCACTGCCAGGCCGTGATCCAACGCTTCGGCATGCGCCCGGACGATTGCGAGCTGCATTTCTATTCAATCAACTTCGACGCCGCCACCGAGCGCCTGCTGGTGCCGCTGCTCAGCGGTGCCCAGGTGGTCTTGCGGGCCCAGGGGCAGTGGGACGCCGAGGGCATCTGCGGGTTGATTCGCGCGCATCGGGTCAACGTCCTCGGCTTCACCCCCAGCTATGGCAGCCAGTTGGCGCAATGGCTGGCGAGCCACGGGCAAACCCTGCCGGTGCGCATGTGCATCACCGGTGGCGAAGCGCTGACGGGGGAGCACCTGCAACGGATCCGGGCGGCATTCAGCCCGAGCCTGTTCTTCAACGCCTACGGCCCGACCGAAACCGTGGTGATGCCGTTGGCGAGCCTGGCGCCGGAGCGATTGGAGGAGGGCGTTGCGAGCGTGCCGATCGGCAGCGTGGTCGGCGCGCGGGTGGCCTACATCCTCGACGCGCACCTGGCGCTGGTGCCCCAGGGTGCCACCGGCGAGTTGTATGTGGGCGGTGCGGGGCTGGCCCAGGGGTATCACCAGCGTCCGGGCTTGACCGCCGAGCGCTTCGTCGCCGACCCGTTCGCCACTGCTGGCGGGCGCCTGTACCGCACCGGCGACTTGGTGCGCCAGTGCGCCGATGGCCAGGTGGAATACCTCGGGCGGATCGACCACCAGGTGAAGGTCCGGGGGTTCCGCATCGAACTGGGGGAAATCGAAACCCGCCTGCTGGAACACCCGGCGATTTGCGAAGCGGTGGTGCTCGCCCTTGACCTGCCAGGAGGCAAGCAACTGGCGGCCTATCTGGTGAGCGATATCGCCGAACAGGACGCCGGGCAACAGGCGGCATTGCGCGAAGCCTTGCGCAGCCAGCTCAAGGCACAACTGCCGGACTACATGGTGCCCACGCACTTGATCCTGCTGGCGAACATGCCACTGACCGCCAACGGCAAGCTCGACCGCCGCGCCTTGCCGGCGCCGGACCCGGAGCTCAACCGCCAGCACTATGTGGCGCCGGCCAGTGCCCTGGAGCAGACCCTGGCGACGATCTGGGGCGAGGTGCTGAACGTCGCGCAGGTCGGCCTCAACGACAACTTCTTCGAACTGGGCGGCGATTCGATCCTGTCCATCCAGGTCGTCAGTCGCGCCCGGCAGCAGGGCATTCATTTCACGCCCCGGGACTTGTTCCAGCACCAGACCGTGCAGACCCTGGCGACCGTGGCCAGTCATGTCGAGCAGGTGCGCGCCGAGCAGGGCATGGTGAGCGGTGAGTCGGCGCTGACGCCGATCCAGCATTGGTTCTTCGAAACGCCGATGCCGAACCGTCATCACTGGAACCAGGCGCTGTTGCTGGAACCGACCAGCGCCCTCGACCCGCAGTGCCTGGAGCAGGCGCTGCGCAGCGTAGTGGAACAGCACGATGCCTTGCGCCTGGGCTTCGACGCCACCACCGGACACTGGCGCGCCGCACACCAGCCGCTGGCCGAGGCGCGGTGGCTGGAGTCGGTCCAGGTCACGTCCCTGGAAGCCTGCGAGAGCTTGTTCGCCGAAACGCAGCGCAGTCTGGAGCTGCCCACCGGGCCGTTGCTACGCGCGCTGTTGGCGCAGTTGCCCGAAGGCCGGCAACGGCTGTTGATCGTCATCCATCACCTGGTGGTTGACGGTGTGTCGTGGCGGGTGCTGATGGACGATCTGCAAACCGCCTACCGCCAGCTGGCCGCCGGCCAGGCGCCGCAGTTGCCGGCCAAGACCAGCCCGTTTCGTGACTGGGCGGCGCGCCTGCAGGCTTACGCCGGCAGCGAATCCCTGCGCGAAGAATTGGACGGCTGGCGAGAACGCTTGAGTGGCCCGGCGCAGGCGCTGCCGTGCGCGCACCCTGACGGCGGTCGCCTGGAGCGTCACGCGCAAACCGTCAGCGTGCACCTGGACCGCGAGCTGACCCGGCAACTGCTGCAACAGGCGCCGAGTGCCTACCGCACCCAGGTCAATGATCTGTTGCTCACGGCGTTGAGCCGGGTGCTGTGCCGCTGGAGCGGCCATGAGTCGGTGCTGGTCCAGCTCGAAGGGCACGGCCGCGAGGCGCTGTTCGATGACCTCGACCTGACCCGCACCGTGGGCTGGTTCACCAACGTCTATCCGCTGCGCCTGCGCCCCGAGGTCAACGACCAGGGGGCCTCGATCAAGGCCATCAAGGAACAGCTGCGCGTCGTGCCCCACAAAGGTCTCGGCCATGGCGTGCTGCGCTACCTGGCCGACGAGGCCACGCGCGAGGCCATGGCCGTCTTGCCGCAAGCGTCGATCACCTTCAACTACCTGGGCCAGCTCGACCAGACCCTGGGCCACGACGCACTGTTCCGAGCGCTGGACGCACCTCTCGGGGCGATCCACGACGCCGACGCGCCGCTGCCCAATGAGTTAAGCATCGACAGCCAGGTCAGCGGTGGCGAGTTGGTGGTGCGCTGGACCTACAGCCGCGAACGCCACGACGAACACGCGATCAGCCAGCTGGCCGAGGCTTACCTCGATGAGCTGCGGCAACTGATCGCCCATTGCCTCTCGGATGAGGCGGGCGGCCTGACGCCCTCGGATTTCCCCCTGGCGAAACTGACCCAGGGCCAGCTCGACAGCCTGCCGGTTCCCGCCGCGCAGATCGAGGATGTCTACCCGCTGACGCCGATGCAGGAAGGCATGTTGCTGCACACCTTGCTGGAACCAGGCACCGGCCTGTACTACATGCAGGACCGTTACCGCATCAACAGCGAACTCGACCCGCAGCGTTTTGCCCAGGCCTGGCAAGCGGTCATCACCCGGCACGAAGCCCTGCGCGCCTCGTTCTGCTGGAACGTGGGCGAAGACATGCTGCAAATCATCCACAAGCCCGGTCGCACGCCGGTGGATTACCTCGATTGGAGCGAGGTGTCGCCAGACCAGCAGGAAGCCAGGCTGCAAACCTTGCTCAAGGACGAGCGCGAGGCCGGTTTCGATCTGTTGAACCAGGCGCCGTTCCACTTGCGCCTGATCCGGGTCGGCGCGGCGCGCTACTGGTTCATGATGAGCAACCACCACATCCTCATCGATGCCTGGTGCCGTTCGCTGCTGATGGACGATTTCTTCGAGCTCTACACGGCCCTCGGTGAGGGCCGCGAACCCCGGCTGGCCGTGCCGCCGCGCTACCGCGACTACATCGGTTGGTTGCAACACCAGAGCCTGGCCGAGGCCCGGCAGTGGTGGCAGCGCAACCTGCAAGGCTTCGAGCGGACCACGCCGATCCCCGCCGACCGGCCGTTCCTGCGCGAACACGCCGGTGACAGCGGCGGCATGATCGTCGGCGACTGCTACACCCGCCTCGATGCCCGGGACGGTGCGCGCCTGCGGGAACTGGCCCAGGCCCATCAACTGACGGTCAACACCTTTGCCCAGGGCGCGTGGGCCCTGGTGCTACGGCGTGTGAGCGGCGACCGCGACGTGCTGTTCGGCGTCACCGTGGCCGGGCGTCCGGTGGAACTGCCGCAGATGCAGCGCACCGTGGGCCTGTTTATCAACAGCGTCGCCTTGCGGGTGCAGATGCCCGAGGACCATCAGCCGTGCAGCGTGCGCCAATGGCTCGGCGGCCTGCTGGACAGCAACATGCAGTTGCGTGAGTACGAATACCTGCCGTTGGTGAGCATCCAGGAGGTCAGCGAGTTGCCCAAGGGTCAGCCGCTGTTCGACAGCCTGTTCGTGTTCGAGAACGCACCGGTGGAGGTCTCGGTACTGGACCGCGCCCAGAGTCTCAATGCCACCTCGGACTCGGGCCGCACCCACACCAACTTCCCGCTGACGGCGGTCTGTTATCCGGGGATGACCTGGGTCTGCACCTTTCCTACGACCAGCGCTACTTCAACGAATCCACCGTCCAGGGCTTGTTGGCGGAGTTCAAGCGCCTGTTGCTGGCCTTGGTGGACGGGTTCCACGGGGAGATGGCCGAGCTGCCGTTGATTGGCGCCCAGGAACGGGACTTGCTGGTGCATGGCTGCAACCGGAGCGAGCGGGCCTACCCGCTGGAACACAGCTACGTCGAACTGTTCGAAGCCCAGGTGGCGACCCATCCCCAGCGCATCGCCGTCAGTTGCCTGGACGTGACGCACACCTATGCGCAACTGAACGCCCGCAGCAATCGCCTCGGCCATGCGCTGGTGGCCGCCGGCGTCGGTCCCGACCAGCCGGTGGCGTTGCTGGCCGAGCGGGACGCGGACCTGTTGGGCATGATCATCGGCAGCTTCAAGGCCGGTGCCGGCTACCTGCCCCTGGACCCGGGCCTGCCGAGCCAGCGCCTGGGGCGAATCATCGAGCTGAGCCGCACGCCGTTGCTGGTGTGCAGCCAGGCCTGCCGCGCCCAGGCGTTGGCCCTGCTGGACGCGTTCGCCTGTTCCGGGCGGCCGAAGCTATTGGTGTGGGAAGAGGTGCAGGCCAGCGCTGCGTCGGTGCAAAACCCTGGTATCTACAGCGGGCCGGAGCACCTGGCTTACGTCATCTACACCTCCGGCTCCACCGGATTGCCCAAGGGCGTGATGGTGGAACAACGGGGCATGCTCAACAACCAGCTCAGCAAGGTGCCGTACCTGGCGTTGAGCGAAGCCGACGTGATCGCCCAGACGGCGTCCCAGAGCTTCGACATTTCGGTGTGGCAGTTCCTCGCCGGGCCGCTGTTCGGCGCGCGGGTGGACATCGTGCCCAATGCCATCGCCCATGACCCGCAAGGCTTGCTGCAACACGTGCAGCAGCAGGGCATCACGGTGCTGGAAAGCGTGCCGTCGTTGATCCAGGGCATGCTCGCCCAGGAGCGCATCGGCCTGGATGGCCTGCGCTGGATGCTGCCCACCGGCGAGGCGATGCCACCGGAGCTGGCCCACCAATGGCTGTTGCGCTACCCGGCCATCGGGTTGGTGAACGCCTACGGTCCGGCGGAGTGCTCCGATGACGTGGCGTTCTTCCGCGTGGACCTGGCCTCGACCCGTGGCACCTACCTGCCAATCGGCACGCCCACCGACAACAATCGCTTGTACCTGCTCGACGGCGCGCTGGACCTGGTGCCGTTGGGCGCCGTCGGCGAGTTGTGCGTGGCCGGCACCGGGGTGGGGCGCGGGTATGTCAGCGATCCTTTGCGCACCGCGCCGGTGTTCGTGCCGAATCCGTTCGGGGCGCCGGGAGAGCGGCTGTACCGCACCGGCGACCTGGCCCGGCGGCGCCCTGACGGGGTGTTGGAGTACGTCGGGCGCATCGACCATCAGGTGAAGGTGCGCGGTTATCGCATCGAACTGGGGGAAATCGAGGCACGCCTGCACGAACAACCCGAACTGCGCGACGCGGCGGTGGGTGTGCAGGAAGGCGTCCATGGCAAGCATTTGGTGGGTTACCTGGTGGCCGCCGATACGGCGCTGAGCCCCAGTGAACGCCTGGAGCGTATCCAGCAGCGGCTGCGGGCCGAACTGCCGGAGTACATGGTGCCGCTGCACTGGCTGTGGCTCGAGCGCCTGCCGCTCAACGCCAACGGCAAGCTCGACCGCAAGGCCTTGCCGGCCCTGGAGATCGGCCAGTTGCAAAGCCAGGACTACCAGGCGGCCGGCAATGAACTGGAGCAGATCCTGGCGGACATCTGGGCCGAGGTGCTGAAGGTCGAGAGGGTGGGGGTACGCGACAACTTCTTCGAGTTGGGCGGGCATTCGCTGCTGGCGACGCAAATCGCTTCACGGGTGCAAAAGGCCCTGCAACGCGAGGTGCCGCTGCGGGCGATGTTCGAATGCAGCACGGTGCAAGCGCTGGCCCGTTACATCGAGGGGCTGGCGGCCAGTGAAATCACCGGGGAGAAGGTGGATCGGCTGAACGACTTGATGTCCGAGCTGGAGGGGCTGTAGGGCGGCGGTGGCGGTGAGGGCCTCTTCGCGAGCAAGCCCGCTCCCACACCAGGCTTGTGAACACTGAGCCCCTGTGGGAGCGGGCTTGCTCGCGAAGGCGGTCGTGCGTGATGCGCCGCAACCCGAGGTTGACGCCTCGCCTTGCACGGCCCAGTCTCTCCAGGCCTTTTTCATTCATACAAGGAGGTCGCCGATGCCTTTTGCAACCGTTGACGGACAACCGCTTCATTACCTGGATCAGGGCCATGGCCCGGTGGTGCTGCTGGGCAGCAGCTATTTGTGGGACCACACCATGTGGGCGCCGCAGATCGAGGCGTTGTCCCGGCATTACCGGGTCATCGCCCTGGACCTGTGGGGCCACGGCCAATCCGGGCAATTGCCCGAAGGCATGACCTCGCTGGACGACCTGGCTCGCCAGGCATTGGCCTTGATGGATCACTTGCAGGTCGACGGCTTCGACCTGGTGGGGCTGTCGGTGGGCGGGATGTGGGGCGCGCGGCTGGCGCTTGCGGCGCCGACGCGGGTCAAGTCCCTGGTGCTGATGGACACCTACGTGGGCGTCGAGCCGGAGCCGACCCGCCAGTACTACTTCTCGCTGTTCGACAAGATCGAAGCCAGCGGCAGCATTCCCGAACCGCTGCTGGACATCGTCGTGCCAATTTTCTTCCGTCCAGGCATCGATCCGCAGTCCTCCTTGTACCAGCAGTTTCGTGCGACCCTGGCGGCGCTGCCGACCGAGCGCCTGCGCGACAGCATCGTGCCGCTGGGCCGGATCATTTTTGGCCGGGACGACATCCTCCCGCGCCTGACTGAACTGGACGCCGGGCGCACGTTGGTGATGTGCGGCGACCAGGACAAGCCGCGCCCGCCGTCCGAAGCGCTGGAGATGGCCGAGCGGATCGGCTGCCCCCACGTGCTGATCCCGGAGGCGGGGCATATCTCCAACCTGGAAAACCCGGAGTTCGTGACGCAGGTATTGCTGGAGTTCCTGCGCCGCTGACCTTGGCCTTCGCGAGCAAGCCCGCTCCCACAATTAATGGGGGATGTTCAAACAATCTGCGCCTGGCAAATATCCCTGTGGGAGCGGGCTTGCCCGCGAAGGGGCCCGCCCAGCCAGCATCACCGGCACAGACAGACCGCTATCGCGAGCAAGCCCGCTCCCACCATTAATGGGGGATGTTCACACAATCTGCGCCTGGCAAAGATCTCTGTGGGAGCGGGCTTGCCCGCGAAGGGGCCCGCCCGGCCAGCATCACCGGCACAGACAGACCGCTATCGCGAGCAAGCCCGCCCAGCCGACATCACTTCGGCCCGAGGATCTTCACCAGTTTGTCCGGCGAAGGCGCGCCTTGCTGTTGTTGCAGTTCGCCTTTGTCGTCGAGGTAGAAAATCGCTGGGGTCGCGGTCAGTTCCAGTTCGTCCATCAACTGCTGGTTGGCGTCCATTTTCGCCTGGATGGCCGGCGGGATGTCCTTGAGGGGCTTGAGGGCGCTGCCCTTGCCGGCCTTCTCGTGGGTCTCCAGGGCTTTCTCCGGGGCCTTGGCCGCCAGCAGTGCCGCGGCTTTGCCTGGGCTGTCCTCGCGGATGATCCCCACCATGATGTGGCGCAGTTGCACCTTGCCGGCCTTGACCCAGGGCCGCGCCTGCTCCCAGAACATGTTGCAGTACGGGCAGTTCGGGTCGCTGAACAGGTACACCGTGCGCGGCGCGTCCGGGTTACCGTCGGCGATCCAATGGCTGGCGGCCATCTTCGCCCACATGGCCTTGGCCATCGGCGCATACACCAGTTTTTGCAGCGGTTCCACGCTCAGGTCCTTGCCGTCGGCGTCGTACAGGTTGCCCAGCAGCACGTGCTGGCCGTCCGGCGTCAGGTACAGGGCCATGCCTCGGTTCTGGTATTGCGCCGCGTAACCGCGCAGGCCGTCCGGGGCGTCGAAGGTGCCGATGATCTTCGCGCCCTTGGCTTCGATCTTCTTGATCGCCGCGGGCAGCTCTTCGGCCTGCAGCAGCGGCGCTTGCAGCAACGCGGCTGAAAAGCCCAGGGTCAGCAGGTGGCGGAGGCGGGGCATGGCGATTTCCTTGTGACAGGGTGGGGCGGCACGGGCGAACCCGGCGCTTCAAAATTTTCCAGGGCGCGGGCCAGGCTCGCTTCCGACAGCTCGCCCAGGTGGCTGCCCAGCAGGCGACCGTCGGCGCTGTAGAACAGCGTCGTCGGCAGTGCCATGGAGCCCACGGCCTGGCCGAGGCGACCGCTGCCGTCGAACAGCACGTTGTCCAGGCTCAAGCCCTGGGTGGCGAGGTAGGTGCTCACGCTCTGCATGCTTTCGGCCTGGTTGACGAACAGGAACGTCAGGTCCGGACGCCGCTGTTGGGCTTCTTCCAGTACCGGCATTTCACGCCGGCAGGGCGGGCACCAGGTGGCCCAGAGGTTGATCACCAGGGGGGCGCCCTGATAGTCGCCGAGCTTGACGGTCTGCCCGTCGGCGCTGCGCAGGTCGATGTCCGGCAGCCGCGTGCCCTGTTCGTAGATCGTCAGCGACAGGGACGCCACCAGCCAGAACAGCAAGCCACTGCCGACGCCGAAACCCAACGGCCGGCGCAGGGCCGGGCGCCGCCGCGCCCACAGCAATGCGCCGATTAACACCGCGACGACCCCCGGCCAGGCCAGGAAACCGCCGTCGCGCAGGTCGACGATTTGCCAGGCATCGTCCTGGTAATGGTTCCAGTAGGCGACGACAAAGCCGACCCGCGCGGCCAGCAGGCCGAGCAAAAACAGCACGAACAGCACCGACTCGGGGTTCTCGCCACCGCGCTTGGCGACCCGCCAGCCCACGAAGGTCGCCAGCGCCAAGGCGCTGATCAGCAGCAGGTGGTTAAGGGCGATGGCAAAAGTGCCGAGGGTGAGCGTGAGCATCAGCGGGCATCCCTGGTGACGTTCCAGCGTTCCAGGAAGGCCTTGGCATCGACTTCCCCGGTGATCCGCTGGCTGCGGCGTTCTTCACCGTCGGCGCCGATCCACAACAGGCTCGGCGGCCCTGGCACCTGGTAGCGGCCCAGTAACGCGCGGCTGGCGGCGTTGTCAGTGGTGACGTCCAGGCGCAGCAGGCGCACGCCGTTCAAGGCGTCCTGCACGTCGGCGCGGCCGAACACCTGTTTTTCCATGATCTTGCAGGACACGCACCAGTCGGCGTAGTAGTCCAGCAGCACCCATTGGTCCTGGGCCTTGGCCTCGTCCAATTGCTGTTGCAGGGCCGCCGGCTCACTGACCGTGACGAAGGCGTCATGGGCCTTGGCGACCGAGCCGCCCGGCGCGGTGGCGGTGTAGACCTTGAGCGGCTGGAAGAAGTCATCGCTGCCGCCCGCCGCACCGACCACCAGGACGCTGCCCCACAGGCCGAACAGCAACGAGGCGCTGCCGCAGGCATAGGCGGCGCGGCCAAAACCTTCGGTCTGGCGCCAGGCACTGTACGCGGCGATCAACAACAGCGCGCCCCACAGCCCGATCCACAGCGAGCCATCGATCACCGGGCGAATCATCAACAGGGCCGTGCCCAGGAACAGGAAGCCGAACAAGCCCTTGAGCAGGTTCATCCAGGCGCCGGGCTTGGGCAGGAAGCGATTGCCCACGGTCACCAGCAGCAACAGCGGCAGGCCAATGCCCAGGCCCATGGCAAACAGGATCAGCCCACCGTGCAGCGCATTGCCGCCCTGGGCGATGTACAACAGCGCGCCGGCCAGCGGGGCGGTCATGCACGGCCCCACCAACAGACCGGACAGTGCGCCGAGGATGCCGGCGCCCACCAGACTGCCACCGCGGCGCTGGCGCCCGGCGTTTTCCAAGCGGTCGCGCAGGGCGGCCGGCAACTGCAACTCGAAGAAACCGAACATCGGCAGCGCCAGCAGCACGAAGATCGCCGCGAACGTGCCCAGCAGCCACGGCTGCTGCAGCAACGCCTGGAGGTTGGCGCCCAGCAACGCGGCCAATACGCCCATGGCGGCGTACACCAGGGCCATGCTGATTACGTAGCTGCCGGCCAGCGCCAGGCCGCGCCGCGGGCCGGCGCCGCTGCCCACCACCAGGCCCGCCAGAATCGGCAGCATGGGCAGGGAGCACGGGGTGAACGCCAGCAACAGTCCCAGGCCGAAGAACACCAGCAGGCTCCAGCCCAATGCCCGTTGTTGCAGGCCGCTGGCCAGGGCCTGGTCCGGCGCCTGGTTGCCGGCGGCCACAGGTGCGGCGCCGCCCAGATCGACGATTTGCGTCTGGGGTGGGTAACACAGGCCCGCGTCGGCGCAGCCCTGGAAGCCGACCTTGATCTTGCCGGTGGCGCCGGCCGGGATCTTCAGTTCCAAGGCCTGGCGATAGACCTGCTGGTCGCCGAAGAACTCGTCGCTGTGGGCTTCACCCTCCGGCAGCCTGGGTTTCTGCGCCTCGGCCAGGCCGTCGAACTTGAGCCGTTGCTGGTACAGGTAGTAGCCATCGGCGATCTGCCAGAACAGCTGCGTTTCGCCGGAGTCCAGGCGTTCGGAGGTGAACACGAAGGCCTTTTCCACCGGCAGGAAATCGGGTTTGGTCTCGAAGGGATTGGCGGCCTGGGCCAGGCCCGAAATCAGCAACAGCCACAACAAAAACAATCGACGCATGGATAAAGCCTTAGAACGAAGCAAGTGGAATGCACAATGGCGGCCGGCGATTAACCGTCGATTAACCCGACGACAACCGGGCCTCGGCCGCAATGATCGCCCAAATCGGGCGGACTCGTCGCATAATGTCGGCTTAATCGGCCGGCGGCCTAATGTACCTTTTTCCACGGGGCTTACCATGCACGTACTGGTCTGCGAAGACGATGAGTTGATCGCCAGCGGCATCGTCGCCGGCCTTACGGCCCAGGGCCTGACCGTCGAGCATGTTGCCACGGCGTCGGCGGCGCGGGCGATGGTCGGCGTGGCCGAGTTCGACGTCATGGTGCTGGACCTGGGGCTGCCCGACGAGGACGGCCTGAAACTGCTCAAGCAACTGCGCCAGCAAGGCCTGGAGATCCCGGTGTTGATCCTCACCGCGCGGGACTCGGTGACCGATCGGGTCGACGGCTTGCAGGCCGGCGCCGATGACTACCTGCTCAAGCCTTTCGACCTGCGCGAACTCGCGGCGCGCCTGCACACCCTGTTGCGGCGCGTGGCGGGGCGCAGCGTCAACCTGATCGAACACGGCCGGTTGACGTACGATCCCAGCAGCCGGGAAACCTTGCTGGACGGCCAGCCGGTGGACTTGTCCCGGCGCGAGCAGTCGTTGTTGCAGGCCCTGCTGCACAGTCGCGGCCGGGTGTTGTCCACCGAGCAACTCAAGGACAGCGTCTACGGTTTCAACGACGAACTGGAGAGCAACGCCCTCAATGTCCATATCCATCACCTGCGGCGCAAGCTGGGCAACGGGATCGTCGAGACCGTGCGCGGGTTGGGTTATCGCCTGGGGCCTGCCGATGGCGGGGAGTCTTCCAAGTGATGAGCCTGCGATTGCGCCTGAGCCTGACCCTCGGCGCGGCCTTCGCCCTGATCTGGGCCCTGGCGGCGGCGTGGATGCTCAGCGACCTGCGCAACCAGATGATGTTTTCCCTCGACCAGCGCCTGGTGGCGTCGGCGCGGATGGTCGCCGGCCTGCTGGAGCAGTTGCCACCGTTGCCCAGCAAGGGCGACGGCACGCACTTCAGCGCCGAGCAGTTGAGCATCCCCGGGGGCATGGCCTGCCAGGTCAGTTCCTTGCGTGGGGAAATCCTGGCGCGCAGCCATGGCACCCCGGAGCAGGCCCTGGAAGCGGAGAAAATGGGTTTCCATGACCAGATGATCGACGGCGCGCCCTGGCGCAGCTTCACCCTGGCCCGAGGTGACGTGCGTATCACCACCGCCGACCGCCAGATCGAGCGCGAGGCCCTGAACATGTCGATCCTCCTGGCGGCCTCGGTGCCGGTGGGCGTGGCGCTGCTCGGCTGCCTGTGCCTGTTGTGGCTGGGCATCGGCCAGGGCCTGGCGCCGCTCAATCGCATGCGCGACGCGTTGATGCGGCGCAACGCCGATTCCCTGGAGCCGCTGCAGATCCATCCGCTGCCCAGCGAGCTGCGGCCACTGCTGGAGACCCAGAATCAGTTATTCCAGCGCATTGGCAAGACCCTCGAGCGTGAGCGGCGGCTGACCGGCGATGCCGCCCACGAACTGCGCAGCCCGTTGACGGCCATCAAGACCCACCTGCAGGTCGCGCGCATGACCGAAGGCGCCGCCCGCGACCAGTCGCTGGCCCGGGCCGAGGAGGGCGCCGACCGCCTGCATCGAACCCTGGAGCAGTTGCTGCTGTTGGCGCGGGTGGAGGGTAGCCTGTCGTTCGACGATGGCGTGCAGTGCAATGCCGAGCAGGTCGCGCGATTGGCGATCCAGGACGCGGCCAGCCATGATTCCCGGCGGATCAAGCTGCAACTGGCCCCAGGGTTGTCCGAAGCGCCGGTGCAGATGCCGGCGGTGCTCTCCATCGCTGCCGTGCGCAACCTGCTGGATAACGCCTTGCGCCACACCCCCGGCGATACCGAAGTGCAGTTGAACCTGGAAATGGTCGGCCAGCGGGTTCGCTTCCAAGTGCGCGACCATGGGCCGGGCATCGCCGCCGACGACATCCAGCACCTGACCCAACGCTTCTGGCGCAACGGCCAGAGCACGGGCTGCGGGTTGGGCCTGGCGATTGTCCAGGCCATCGTCCAGCGTTGCGGCTGCGGCCTGCATTTCGACAGCCGGACGGACGGGTTGCGAGTCGAGTTGACGGTGCCGGTGCAGTCGTTGCCGGGCTGACCCCCTTACCTGGGACGAGCTTTTTCTCCACAGGCTAAATCCCGGCCTCGCTGGTGCGTTTCCACATCAGGAAACCTGCACATGTGTGCACAGCGAGGTCGAGAGATGCCAGTCGCCAACAGCCTTATCGAAGCACCACCGGCCCGGCTCAGCCCGGAGCCGGCCGAGACACTCTATCAATTCAATGAGTCGCCGCTGCTGGCCCGCCAGAACCGCCAGGAGTCCAATGCCCGCAGCTATCCCCGGCGCCTGCCTCTGGCCCTCAAGCGTGCCCGCGGCTTGCATGTCGAAGACGTCGAGGGGCGTACGTTCATCGATTGCCTGGCCGGCGCCGGCACGCTGGCGCTGGGGCACAACCACCCGGTGGTGATCGAGGCGATCCAGCAGGTGCTGGCGGATGAATTGCCCCTGCACACCCTGGACCTGACCACACCGGTCAAGGATCGCTTCGTCCAGGACCTGTTCGGCCTGCTGCCGGCGGCGCTGGCGGCCGAGGCGAAGATCCAGTTCTGCGGCCCCACCGGCACCGACGCGGTGGAGGCCGCCCTCAAACTGGTGCGCACCGCCACCGGACGCAGCACCGTGCTGTCGTTCCAGGGCGGTTACCACGGCATGAGCCAGGGCGCGCTGAGCCTGATGGGCAGCCTGGGGCCGAAGCGACCCCTGGGTGCCTTGCTCAGCAATGGCGTGCAGTTCATGCCGTTCCCCTACGATTACCGTTGCCCGTTCGGGCTGGGCGGCGCGCAAGGCGTGAAGGCCAACCTGCATTACTTGCACAACCTGTTGAACGACCCCGAGGCCGGGGTGCAATTGCCGGCGGCGGTGATCGTCGAAGTGGTGCAAGGCGAGGGCGGGGTCATACCGGCCGACCTCGACTGGCTGCGCGGCTTGCGGCGGATCACCGAGCAGGCCGGCGTGGCGCTGATCGTCGATGAAATCCAGAGCGGCTTCGGTCGGACCGGCAAGATGTTCGCGTTCGAGCATGCCGGGATCATCCCGGACGTGGTGGTACTGTCCAAGGCCATCGGCGGCAGCCTGCCGCTGGCGGTGGTGGTCTACCGCGACTGGCTCGACACCTGGTTGCCGGGCGCCCACGCCGGGACGTTCCGGGGTAACCAAATGGCGATGGCCGCCGGCTCGGCGGTCATGCGCTATCTGGTGGAGCATGACCTGCCGGCCCACGCGACCGCCATGGGTGAGCGCCTGAGCGAGCACCTGCGCATTCTGCAGCGCGACTTTGCGCAATTGGGTGATATCCGCGGTCGTGGCTTGATGCTTGGCGTCGAGCTGGTTGACCCCCACGGCACGCCGGACGCCCAGGGCCATCCGCCGGTGGATGGCCGCCTGGCGCCACGGGTGCAGCGCGAGTGCCTCAAGCGCGGGCTGATCCTGGAACTGGGCGGACGCCAGGGCGGCGTGGTGCGATTCCTGCCACCGCTGATCGTCACCGCGGCCGACATCGACCGGATCGCCGACATTTTCGGGCGAGCCTTGAGCGCGGCCGTCAGCGACGCCTAATTTTCATCCGGCCCCAAACGTTCCTTTCATACCCTGGCTGCGCATGCGCCGCAGTGAACCTCGAGCAAAGATGGAGAGACACCCATGACGTCAGTATTCGACCGCGAGGACATCGTCTTTCAGGTCGTGGTCAACCACGAAGAGCAGTATTCGATCTGGCCGGACTACAAGGCCGTTCCCGAAGGCTGGCGTACCGTCGGCAAGAGCGGCTTCAAGAAGGAATGCCTGGCCTACATCGAAGAAGTCTGGACCGACATGCGCCCGTTGAGCCTGCGCAAGAAAATGGAAGAACAGGCGGCTGTGGTTCATTGAGGTAGAACCTGTGGGAGCTGCTTTCCACAGGAGGAAAGCAGGGGAATACAAATCCTGCAGTCATAGCAGAACCCATGTGGGAGCGAGCTTGCTCGCGATTGGGAAGTGTCAGGCAACATTCATGCGGCTGACACACCGCTATCGCGAGCAAGCTCGCTCCCACAGGTTTTGGTTCCAGGCCTCTACCTCACTTGAACCGCCGCTCCACCCCTTTCTCCACCAGGATCTTCGCCGATATCTCTTCCACGGAAAAATGCGTGGAATTGATATGCGGAATATTTTCCCGCCGGAAAAGATTTTCCACTTCGCGCACCTCGAACTCGCACTGGGCATAGCTCGAATAGCGGCTGTTGGGCTTGCGCTCGTTGCGGATCGCGGTGAGGCGGTCCGGGTCGATGGTCAGGCCGAACAGCTTGTGCTGGTGGGCGCGCAGGGCGCTGGGCAGTTGCAGGCGCTCCATGTCCTCTTCGGTCAGCGGGTAGTTGGCCGCGCGGATGCCGAACTGCATCGCCATGTACAGGCACGTCGGCGTCTTACCACAACGCGACACGCCCACTAGGATCAGGTCGGCCTTGTCGTAATAATGCGTGCGGGCGCCGTCATCGTTGTCCAGCGCGAAGTTGACCGCCTCGATCCGCTCCATGTAGTTGGAGTTGTGCCCGATGGAATGGGACTTGCCGACCGAGTAGGAGGAGTGTTCGCTCAGTTCCTGCTCCAGGGGCGCCAGGAAGGTCGAAAAGATGTCGATCATGAAACCATTGGACGTTGCGAGAATCTCACGGATGTCCTGATTGACGATGGTGTCGAAGATGATCGGGCGGAAACCGTCGGTTTCGGCGGCTTTATTGATTTGCTGTACCATGGCCCGCGCTTTGTCGACGCTGTCGATGTACGGACGTGTCAGCTTGGTGAAGGTAATGTTTTCGAATTGCGCCAACAGGCTTTGACCTAAGGTTTCGGCCGTGATGCCGGTGCCGTCGGAGATAAAGAAAGCAGATCGTTTCATTTGCGCCTTGGGCCCTAGTGAGCTAGTGACGATTCTTGGATATGATAGGCGCGATTTGCCGGCCGCCAGTGGCCCGCATTCTCACTTATTTTCCAGGTCCAGGCCATATCGCCGGCAATCGCTCCCCTGGAGCCGTCGGTGCCTTGAGCTTTTCCAACACAGTTAGTGGAGAGATCACCTTGGTAGAGTACGTAGTTTCCCTCGATAAGCTCGGCGTCCATGATGTGGAGCATGTGGGGGGCAAGAACGCATCCCTGGGCGAGATGATCAGTAACCTCGCCGGTGCCGGCGTATCGGTGCCAGGTGGCTTCGCCACGACCGCTCAGGCTTATCGTGATTTCCTGGAACTGAGCGGCCTGAACAAGCAGATCCACGATGCGCTCGATGCCCTGGACGTCGATGACGTCAATGCCCTGGCCAAGACCGGCGCCCAGATCCGCCAGTGGATCATGGAAGCCGAGTTCCCCGAGCAACTGAACAGCGAGATCCGCACCGCTTTCGCCAAGCTGTCCGAAGGCAATCCCGACATCGCGGTCGCCGTACGTTCCTCGGCCACCGCCGAAGACCTGCCGGACGCGTCCTTTGCCGGCCAGCAGGAAACCTTCCTGAACATCCGTGGCGTGGAAAACGTCATCCGCGCCGCCAAGGAAGTCTTCGCTTCCCTCTTCAACGACCGTGCCATTTCCTACCGCGTGCACCAGGGCTTCGACCACAAGCTGGTCGCCCTGTCCGCGGGTGTGCAGCGCATGGTCCGTTCCGAAACCGGCACCGCCGGCGTGATGTTCACCCTCGACACCGAGTCGGGCTTCCGTGACGTGGTGTTCATCACCGGCGCCTACGGCCTGGGTGAAACCGTCGTACAAGGCGCGGTCAACCCGGACGAGTTCTACGTCCACAAAGGCACGCTGACTGCCGGCCGCCCGGCCATCCTGCGCCGCAACCTGGGCAGCAAGGCCATCAAGATGATCTACGGTGACGAAGCCAAGGCCGGTCGTTCGGTCAAGACCGTCGACGTGGACAAGGCCGAGCGCGCGCGTTTCTGCCTGACCGACGCCGAAGTCAGCGAGCTGGCCAAGCAGGCGATGATCATCGAGAAGCACTACAAGTGCCCGATGGACATCGAATGGGCCAAGGACGGTGACGACGGCAAGCTGTACATCGTGCAGGCCCGTCCGGAAACCGTGAAGAGCCGCACCCAGGCCAACGTCATGGAGCGCTACCTGCTCAAGGAAACCGGCACCGTGCTGGTGGAAGGCCGCGCCATCGGCCAGCGCATCGGCGCCGGCAAGGTGCGGATCATCAACGACGTCTCGGAAATGGACAAGGTCCAGGCCGGCGACGTGCTGGTGTCCGACATGACCGACCCGGACTGGGAACCGGTGATGAAGCGCGCCAGCGCCATCGTCACCAACCGCGGCGGGCGCACCTGCCACGCGGCGATCATCGCCCGTGAGCTGGGGATCCCGGCCGTGGTCGGTTGCGGCAACGCGACCCAACTGCTCAAGGATGGCCAAGGCGTGACCGTGTCCTGCGCCGAGGGCGATACCGGCTACATCTTCGAAGGTGAGTTGGGCTTCGACATCAAGAAGAACTCCGTGGACGCCATGCCGGAGCTGCCGTTCAAGATCATGATGAACGTCGGCAACCCGGACCGCGCCTTCGACTTCGCGCAGTTGCCGAACGCCGGCGTGGGCCTGGCCCGCCTGGAGTTCATCATCAACCGCATGATCGGCGTGCACCCCAAGGCGCTGCTGAACTACGACGGCCTGCCCCCTGAAATCAAGGACAGCGTCGACAAGCGCATCGCCGGCTACGACGATCCGGTCGGTTTCTACGTCGAGAAACTGGTAGAAGGCATCAGCACCCTGGCAGCGGCGTTCTACCCGAAAAAGGTCATCGTGCGCCTGTCGGACTTCAAGTCCAACGAATACGCGAACCTGATCGGCGGCAAGCTCTACGAGCCGGAAGAAGAAAACCCGATGCTGGGCTTCCGCGGCGCTTCGCGCTACATCAGCGAATCGTTCCGTGATTGCTTCGAGCTCGAGTGCCGCGCCCTCAAGCGTGTGCGCAACGAGATGGGCCTGACCAACGTCGAGATCATGGTGCCGTTCGTGCGTACCCTCGGTGAAGCGAGCCAGGTGGTCGACCTGCTGGCCGAGAACGGCCTGGCCCGTGGCGACAACGGCCTGCGCGTGATCATGATGTGCGAACTGCCGTCCAACGCCATCCTGGCGGAAGAATTCCTCGAGTTCTTCGACGGTTTCTCCATCGGCTCCAACGACCTGACCCAGTTGACCCTGGGCCTGGACCGCGACTCGGGGATCATTGCGCACCTGTTCGACGAGCGGAACCCGGCGGTCAAGAAGCTGCTGGCCAATGCCATCGCCGCCTGCAACAAGGCCGGCAAGTACATCGGCATCTGCGGCCAGGGCCCTTCGGACCACCCGGACCTGGCCAAGTGGCTGATGGAACAGGGCATCGAAAGCGTTTCGTTGAACCCCGACTCCGTGCTGGAAACCTGGTTCTTCCTGGCCGAGGGGCAGGGCGCGGTCTGATTGAGTGAAGGGGCCTCACCGGTGATGTAAGCCGGGTAACCTTTGTGGGAGCGAGCTTGCTCGCGATAGCGGAGTGTCAGCCAAGATTATTTTGCTGATCCACCGCCATCGCGAGCAAGCTCACTCCCACAGTCGTCTTTTTTTGTGCAAGAGCATTATGCAAAGCAGCAGCAACCTTTTTCCTGTCGCCCTGATCAGCGCCGAGCGACGCGGTGATCTGAGCGAAGACGTTTATCGCCTCAAGCCCGGCAACAGCCCGGACTACAGCGTCGAACTGGCCGTCACCCGCCTGGGCATGGCCGACGCCGGCCAGACCCGCGGCGTTCCCGTGATCCTGTTGCACGGCAGCTTCTCCAACCGCCGCTTCTGGTATTCCCCAAGGGCCTCGGCCTGGGGGCGTACCTGACGCGCCTGGGTTTCGATGTCTGGATTCCGGAGATGCGCGGCCATGGGCTGTCCCAGCGCAACCAGGATTACCGCAACAACCGTGTAGCTGATTACGCCCGCTACGACTTGCCCGCCATCGGTGCTTTCGTGCGCGAGCAAAGTGGGCAAGTGCCGCACTGGATCGGCCACTCCTTGGGCGGCATCACCCTGGCGGCGGCGCTAGGCGGCCATTACCTGGGCGAGCCGGCCGTGGCGTCGGCGGCGTTTTTCGGCACCCAGGTCAGCCGCACCTACTGGCCGCTGAAGATCCCGCCGGTGGAATGGAGCGGGCGTTTCATTCTCAAGCGCTTTGCTCAACTGTCCGGCTCACGGCTCAAGCGTGGTCCGGAGGACGAGCCCATCGGCCTGGCCCTGGAAAGCATGCGCTGGTATGGCCTGTTCGGGCGCTTCGGCGATGCCGAGAAGAACTGGTGGGCCGGTTTGGCCGATGTCCAGGTGCCGGTGCTGGCGGTAAGTGCCGCAGGCGATCACCAGGACCCGACCTGGGCCTGCCGCAAGCTCTTCGAACAGATCGGCTCCGAGCACAAGCAGTTTGTCTGCCTGGGCCGGGCACAGGGGTTCAGTGAAGATTTCGGGCATGTCGAGATGCTGGTCAGCAAGGCCGCGCACACGGATGTCTGGCCGTTGGTGGCGCGCTGGCTGGAAAACCCCTGTGCGCCGTTGATGGCAGAACAACCCAGTCTGGCCGAGGCGGTTTGAGGCGAAGGCCCTGACAAGAGCATTTCGCTCTGGTCGGCTTGCGGCTAAGATATGACGCTTGAAGCGGTTTCGGTCACAAACGGTTGCTCATTCAGTCTGACGTTCCAGCCTTACAGGAGTTGTTCGATGAACCATTACCTCACGCCCGACCTGTGCGATGCCTACCCGGACCTGGTTCAGGTGCTGGAGCCGATGTTCAGCAATTTCGGCGGCCGCGAT
The DNA here is from genome assembly GCF_018325965.1 of Pseudomonas sp. Cab53. Classification (NCBI taxonomy): domain Bacteria; kingdom Pseudomonadati; phylum Pseudomonadota; class Gammaproteobacteria; order Pseudomonadales; family Pseudomonadaceae; genus Pseudomonas; species Pseudomonas sp. Cab53. The sequence goes on from NZ_AP021902.1 coordinate 1,928,001, forward strand.
TCCTTCGGCGGCGAAATCGTGACCATCAAGTGCTTCGAAGACAACTCGCTGGTCAAGGAGCAAGTTGAGCAACCGGGCGCCGGCAAGGTGCTGGTGGTGGACGGTGGCGGCTCTCTGCGTCGGGCCTTGCTGGGTGACATGCTGGCGGAAAAAGCCGCGAAGAGTGGCTGGGAAGGGCTGGTGATCTACGGGTGCATCCGCGACGTCGACGTCATCGCCCAGACCGACCTCGGCGTCCAGGCCCTGGCCAGTCATCCGATGAAAACCGACAAGCGCGGCATCGGCGACCTCAACGTAGCGGTGACCTTTGCCGGCGTGACGTTCCGTCCGGGCGAGTATGTGTACGCGGACAACAACGGCGTGATCGTCTCGCCAAGCCCGTTGAAAATGCCTGAATGAAGCGCTACAGCCATAAGGGATGAGGATGTTCGAGGAAGAAAACGCGCAATGGGGGCTGGTGCATGCCCTGGTGTTGGACGGTAAGGGCGGCGCGCGTTCCATTGCCCGGACCGACCTCGACGAATTGCAGTTGCAGGCCCACGAAAGCCTGTGGCTGCACTGGGATCGCAGTCATCCGCAAACTCACACCTGGTTGCGCAAATCCAGCGGCCTGAGCGAATTCAACTGCGACCTGCTGCTGGAAGAGAACACCCGTCCGCGCCTGCTGCCCCTGCCTAACGCCGAGCTGCTGCTGTTCCTGCGGGGGATCAACCTGAATCCGGGGGCCGAGCCGGAAGACATGGTCTCGGTGCGGATCTTCGCCGCTGCCCAGCGTGTGATCTCCCTGCGTTTGCGACCGCTGCGGGCCACCGATGAGCTGTTGGCGCAACTGGCCGAGGGCAAGGGGCCGAAGACCGCGTCGGAACTCATCCTTTATATGGCCCAGTACCTCACCAACAAGGTGCAGGACCTGGTCACCTGTCTCTCGGAAATCGTCGATGGCGAGGAAGAAAAACTCGATACCGACGAACGGTACACCCCCGAGCACGACGCCATTTTGCACATCCGTCGAAGGGCGGCCGGGTTGAAGCGGTTCCTGGCGCCGCAGCGGGACATTTTCGCCCAGATGACCCGGCTGAAACTGCCCTGGTTCGTCGAAGACGATGGCGATTACTGGAACGAATTGAACAACAGCCTGACCCGTTACCTCGAGGAGCTGGAATTGACTCGCGAGCGCGTGGGGCTTGTGCTGGAGGCCGAAGACCGGCGCCTGTCGGTGCGCATGAACCGCACCATGTACCGCTTCGGCATCATCACCGGGATTTTCCTGCCGATGAGTTTCCTGACCGGCCTGTTGGGCATCAATGTGGGCGGTATCCCGTTCTCGGCGAGCCCCTACGGTTTCCTGGTCGCGTGCTTGCTGATGGTCTGTGTGGCGCTGGGACAGTGGTGGCTGTTCCGGCGTCTGCGCTGGGTGTGATGAGGCTTCATGTGACCCGACGAAATCTGATCGCGTCTTCCACAGACATCACGAGAGGTGCGTATGCACGATCCGTTTGAACAGTCTTTGCGCGACATGCTCAAGGCTTCGCCGTCCAGCCGGGACGACGACGCATGCCTGGGACGTGTACTGAAAACCGCCAACCGCCAGGTCGGCGCCAGTGATCTGTTCAGCCTGCTGGGCCGTTGGCTGCCCGCGCTGATGATCGCCTTGAACAACGGGTCGGCCCATGTCGCGCCGGTTTCCCGCCGTAAACCTGTTACTCGCACCGCTGATAAGGCTGATTGAATATGGAACTTGATCTCTGGACCCAGAGCCTCGTCACGGCAATGACCGCGTTGTGGACCAAGGTGGCCAACTTCATCCCGAACCTCTTCGGCGCCCTGGTGGTGCTGTTGCTCGGTTTCGTCGTGGCCAAATTGCTGGATACACTGCTCTCCAAACTGCTCGCCAAACTGGGCCTCGATCGCCTGATGGGCGGCACCGGCCTGACCAAGTTGCTGTCGCGAGGCGGCATCCAGGTGCCCATTTCGACCCTGGTCGGCAAGATCGTCTATTGGTTCGTATTGCTCATTTTCCTGGTTTCGGCGGCTGAATCCCTTGGACTTGAGCGAGTTTCAGCTACGCTGGACATGCTTGCGCTGTATTTGCCGAAAGTATTCGGCGCCGCGCTGGTGCTGCTGGTGGGTGTCCTGTTGGCCCAACTGGCCAACGGGCTGGTGCGTGGCGCCGCCGAAGGCGTGGGGCTGGACTACGCCGCCGGCGTTGGGCGAATCGCCCAGGGCCTGGTGATCATCATCAGTATCTCGGTTGCGATCAGCCAGTTGGAGGTCAAGACAGACCTGCTCAACCACGTGATCGTGATCGTTTTGATTACCGTTGGTCTGGCCGTTGCGCTGGCCATGGGGTTGGGAAGCCGGGAAATCGCCGGTCAGATTCTCGCGGGAATCTATGTGCGTGAATTGTATGAGGTTGGGCAACAGGTGCGTGTTGGCGAGGTCGAAGGTCAGATCGAAGAGATCGGCACGGTGAAAACCACATTGCTGACCGACGAGGGCGAACTGGTGTCGCTCTCCAATCGGATCCTGCTGGAACAGCATGTGAGTAGCCGCTAACCCGGCAAACCCTGCTAATGTATGCCGCCGCAAAATGCCTGCTATCTCCAGGCTGCGGCGCACATTGACCTAGACTGTCGGCCCGACCTGTTTTGAACAAACCCCAATCGCTGTCCACGCGCTACGACCCCCGTGATCTCTCCGATGAGGAGTTGGTTGCCCGCGCGCATACGGAGCTGTTCCACGTAACGCGCGCCTATGAAGAGTTGATGCGCCGCTACCAAAGGACATTATTTAACGTTTGTGCACGGTACCTGGGGAACGATCGCGATGCTGACGATGTCTGTCAGGAGGTGATGTTGAAGGTGCTGTATGGGTTGAAGAACTTCGAGGGGAAATCGAAGTTCAAGACCTGGCTCTACAGCATCACCTACAACGAATGCATCACGCAGTACCGTAAGGAACGGCGAAAGCGTCGCTTGATGGACGCTCTGAGCCTGGACCCTCTTGAAGAAGCGTCTGAGGAAAAGGCGCCCAAACCCGAGGAGAAGGGTGGACTCGATCGCTGGTTGGTCCATGTAAACCCGATTGATCGGGAAATTCTGGTGCTACGATTTGTCGCAGAGCTGGAGTTCCAGGAGATCGCAGACATAATGCACATGGGTTTGAGCGCGACAAAAATGCGTTACAAGCGCGCTCTTGACAAATTGCGTGAGAAATTTGCAGGCATTGCTGAAACTTAGTTCGGCGCAAATATCTCTTACGTGTAGGCAAGTTCTGATAGACTTGCCGCCGAGTTGTCCCCGGTTTGCGGGACTGCTTCACAATCACCAGATGGGGATTTAACGGATGAAACTGAAAAACACCTTGGGCTTTGCCATTGGTTCTTTGATTGCTGCCACTTCGTTCGGCGCTCTGGCACAAGGCCAAGGCGCAGTTGAAATCGAAGGCTTCGCCAAGAAAGAACAATTCGACAGCGCTCGTAACTTCAAGAACAACGGCAACCTGTTCGGCGGTTCGATCGGTTACTTCCTGACCGACGACGTTGAACTGCGTCTGGCCTACGACGAAGTGCACAACGCACGTACCGACGACGGCACCAACGTCAAGGGCGCCAACACTGCCCTGGACGCTCTGTACCACTTCAACAACCCAGGCGACATGCTGCGTCCTTACGTCTCGGCCGGTTTCTCCGACCAGAGCATCGACCAGAATGGCAGCAACGGTCGTAACCGTTCTACCTTCGCCAACGTTGGTGGCGGCGCCAAGCTGTACTTCACCGAGAACTTCTACGCCCGTGCTGGCGTTGAAGCTCAATACAACATCGACCAAGGCGACACCGAGTGGGCGCCAAGCGTTGGTATCGGTGTGAACTTCGGTGGCGGCTCCAAGCCTGCTGCTGCTCCAGTTCCAGCTCCGGCTGAAGTCTGCTCCGACAGCGACAACGACGGCGTGTGCGACAACGTCGACAAGTGCCCAGACACCCCTGCCAACGTCACTGTTGACGCTGACGGCTGCCCAGCCGTTGCTGAAGTTGTACGCGTTGAGCTGGACGTCAAGTTCGACTTCGACAAGTCGGTCGTCAAGCCTAACAGCTACGGCGACATCAAGAACCTGGCTGACTTCATGAAGCAGTACCCATCCACCACCACTACTGTTGAAGGTCACACTGACTCCGTCGGTCCTGACGCTTACAACCAGAAACTGTCTGAGCGTCGTGCAAACGCCGTCAAGCAAGTTCTGACCAACCAGTACGGTGTTGAATCGTCCCGCGTTCAGTCCGTTGGCTACGGCGAATCCCGCCCAGTTGCTGACAACGCCACTGAAGCTGGTCGTGCTGTTAACCGTCGCGTAGAAGCGCAGGTTGAAGCCCAAGCTAAGTAATTAGCCCACAGCTTTGGAAGAGCCCGGCTTAGGCCGGGCTTTTCTTTGCCTGGGATTTATGAAAATGAGGGGGCGTTGCCGCAAAACAGTTGGTTAAACACAAAACCTGTGGGAGCGAGCTTGCTCGCGATAGCGGTGTGTCAGCCAGTATTGATGCTGCTGACCCGATGCTATCGCGAGCAAGCTCGCTCCCACATTAGGCTGGGTGTTGTTTGTTACAGCGCCGAAGCCTGAACCCACGCAGGCTGTGATGCGGTGAGTTCGGCAGCACCGGCCACCGCACCGATCACCAGGATCGCCGGGCTCTTGAGCTGGAACGCGTTGGCATCGGCTTCCATCGAGGCCAGGTCGCTGCGGCAATCACGCTGGTGGGGCAGGGAGGCGTTTTCGATCATGGCCACGGGCGTGTTTGCCGCAAGGCCACCGGCCAGCAACTGCTCGCGGATCTCGTTCAGCTTCGCCACGCCCATGTACACCACCAGGGTCGTGCCGCTTTGCGCCAGTGCCTGCCAATTCAGGCTGCTGCCGTCCTGGGTGTGGGCGGTCACCAGGGTCACGCCCCGGGCGACGCCGCGCAGGGTCAGCGGGATGTCACAGCGGGTGGCCCCGGCCAGGCCCGCCGTGATGCCATTGACCAACTCCACCTCGACACCTTGCGCCTGCAGCCACTGTGCTTCTTCACCGCCACGGCCAAAGATGCACGGATCGCCGCCCTTTAGGCGCACTACGCATTTGCCCTGGCGGGCATAGCGCAGCATCAGTCGATGGATGAACGCCTGGGGGGTGGAGCGGCAGCCGCCGCGCTTGCCCACGGCGATGACGCGGGCACCGGGACAATGTTCCAGCACCGCCTCGTTGACCAGGTCGTCGATCAACACCACGTCGGCTTCGCGCAGCGCACGCACGGCCTTGAGGGTCAGCAACTCAGGGTCGCCAGGACCTGCACCCACCAGCCAGACTTTTGCGTTCATAGTGTTTTCCTCACGAGAGAGCGGCCATCGGTTGCGCCGAGGCAACCAGCAGGCGCTTGATTTCCGGTACGCAGGAACCGCATTGCGTGCCACAGCCCAATTCCTTTTTCAGCCCCTGCAAGTCCAGGCCGCGTTCGATGCCGGCGCAGATCGCGCGCTGGCTGACGTTCAAGCAGTTGCACAGTGTCTTGCCGCCGCTACCGCCACCCACCGCCGCGCCGACATTGCCTGGCGGAGCGCTCAATGGCGCCAGCAGCCAGCGGCGCAGTTGTTCATCACTGCGACCTTCCTGCCACAGATTCTGCAACCAGTGCCGGGCGAGGGTTTCGCCGGCCAGGCGGATGGCGGTGATGCGACCGTTCTCGATCCGCACCCGTTTGCCGATGGCACGACGCGGATCGTCGTAGGCCAGCACCGGGCCGTCGATCAGCCCCAGTTGCTCGTCGATGTCCTGCAGCAGTTCGGGATCGGGCGCTGCGGCGCTGGCCGCGCGAATCACCAGCGCCGGGCGTTCACGGCCGGTTAGGCTGAGGCTGACGTAGGCAAACGCCTCACAGAGCGGTCGAAGCGTCTCCAGATGCTGTTGAACATCGCCCTCGATCAATGTGAACAACTGCCAAGGCAGGTTCACCGGTTCCAGGCGTACGCCGCTGTGCTTGAGTTCCGGCTGTTTCGACAACGGGTCGAAGGCCGGTTGGGTCAGGCGGTTGACCCCACCCTTGAGGAACCGGTCGCCCCAGTGCATGGGCAGGAACGCCTGGCCGGGACGCACGCTTTCGTCGCTGTCCACGGCCACGACCACCGCGCCGCGCCGGCTTTTCAGGCTGACCAGGTCGCCGGCCTGCAAGCGATGGCGCTGCAGTTCGTCAGGGTGCAGGCTGAGGACGGCTTCATTCACATGACCGAACAATTGTGCGGCGGTGCCGGTGCGGCTCATGCCGTGCCATTGATCGCGCAGCCGCCCGGTGTTCAGGGTTAAGGGGTAGCGTACGTCGCGCAGCTCCCTGGCGGCACGATACGGTTCGGCGACAAATCGCGCGCGCCCGCTGTCGGTGGGAAAGATCCCGTCTTCGTACAAGCGCGCGGTGCCGGTCGTGGCGCCTTCCGGGAAGGGCCATTGCTGGGGGCCGAGTTCATCGATCAGGGCATGACTGATGCCGGACAGGTCGAGGTCGCGCCCGCGGGTCAGGTGTTTGTATTCGTCGAACACCTGGGCCGGGCTGGCAAAGTCGAACAGGCTGGGCTGGCCCGGCCGCAGGCGTTGTTCCAGGCGCTGGGCGAAGTCCACGGTAATCGCCCAGTCCGGGCGTGCTTCACCGGGCGCGTTGACCGCCCGGCGAACGTGGGAAATACGCCGTTCGGAGTTGGTCACCGAACCCTCTTTCTCGCCCCAGCTGGCCGCGGGCAGCAGCAGGTCGGCGAAGGCGGCGGTCTCGGTGGTGCGGAACGCTTCCTGCAACACCACGAACGGACAGGCTTGCAGCGCGTCCCGTACCGCCGTCTGGTCCGGCATCGATTGGGCCGGGTTGGTGCAGGCGATCCACAAGGCCTTGATCTTGCCGCTGCGCACTTCGTCGAGCAGCTCGATGGCGCTCAAGCCCGGGTTGGCAGGCAATTGCTCGACGCCCCAGTAGCGGGCGACCTCATCGCGGTGTTCCGGGTTGTTGGCTTCCCGATGACCGGGCAACAGGTTCGACAGGCTGCCGGTTTCCCGTCCGCCCATAGCGTTGGGCTGGCCGGTCAGCGAGAACGGCCCCGCGCCCGGACGGCCGATTTGCCCGGTGGCCAAGTGCAGATTGATCAACGCGCTGTTCTTCGCACTGCCGGCGGTGGACTGGTTCAAGCCCATGCACCACAGCGACAGGAAACTCGGCGCGGTGCCGACCCATTCGGCGCACTGGTGCAGTTGTTCGACACTGATGCCGCACACCTGGGCGACCATGGCCGGGGTGTAGTCGCGCACCAGGTTCTTCAATTCAGCCAGGCCTTCGGTGTGGGCCTTGATGAAATCGCGGTCGACCCAGTCTTCCCACAGCAACAGGTGCAAAATCCCGTGGAACAAGGCGACGTCGGTTCCCGGCAGGATCGCCAGGTGCAGGTCAGCCAGGTCGCAGGTGTCGGTGCGCCGAGGGTCGATGACGATGATTTTCATCTGCGGACGGCGGGACTTGGCTTCTTCGAGGCGACGAAACAGGATCGGATGCGCGTAGGCCATGTTGCTGCCGACGATCATCACGCAATCGCTCAGTGCCAGGTCTTCATAGTTGCAGGGCGGGGCGTCGGCACCGAGGCTGCGCTTGTAGCCGACCACGGCCGAAGACATGCACAGGCGCGAATTGCTGTCGATGTTGTTGGTGCCGACCAAGGCCCGGGCGAGTTTGTTGAACGCGTAGTAGTCCTCGGTCAGCAACTGGCCGGAAATGTAGAACGCCACGCTGTCGGGGCCGTGCTCGGCAATAGTGGCCGCGAAGACGCTGGCGGCATGCTCCAGGGCGCTGTCCCAGTCGGTACGGGCGCGGGCCAGGCCCTTGCCCAGGCGCAGTTCGGGGTACAGGGCGCGGGCGGCGAGGTCGCCGGTCAGGTGCAGGGTCGAGCCCTTGCTGCACAGTTTGCCGAAATTGGCCGGGTGGGTGGGGTCGCCACTGACGCCGAGAATGCGCTCGTCGTCATGGTCGATCAGCACGCCGCAACCGACCCCGCAGTAACAGCAGGTCGAGGCAGTGGTTTGGTGGCTCATCAGCTTGCGTCCCGTAGCGCCAGCAGGACCCGGCCGTTTTCGACACGGGCCGAATGATGATGGGCGCAGCCCACATCCGGCGCCTGGGCCTCGCCGCTTTGCAGGTCGATCTGCCAGTTGTGCAATGGGCAGGCCACGCGTTTGCCGTAGATCAGGCCCTGGGACAACGGCCCCCCTTTGTGCGGGCAACGGTCGTCGAGTGCGAAGACTTCATCGTCGCTGGTACGAAAAATCGCGATATCGCCTTTCGGGCCCTGGATGATGCGTGAGCCCAGGGCGTTGATCTCTTCCAATGCGCAGATATCCAGCCAGTTCATGCCGGCACCTCCAGGTTCTTCACGGGGATGACTTCGAACTCTTTTTTCAGCTGGGGTTGTTCCAGGCGCTGTTTCCATGGGTCCTGTTCCAGGGCCAGGGAAAATTTCAGGCGTTCATGCAGCGCTTTGCGGCGAGCCGGGTCTTCCAGCACGGCTTTCTTGATGTGCTCCATGCCGACCCGCTGCATGTAGTGCACGGTGCGCTCGAGGTAGAAGGCTTCTTCGCGGTACAGCTGCAGGAATGCGCCGTTGTATTCGCGGACTTCTTCGGCGGTCTTGAGCTTGACGAAGAACTCGGCGACTTCGGTCTTGATCCCGCCGTTGCCACCGATGTACATCTCCCAGCCGGAGTCGACGCCGATGATGCCGACGTCCTTGATGCCCGCCTCCGAACAATTGCGTGGACAGCCCGAGACCGCCAGCTTCACCTTGTGTGGCGACCACATGTTGAACAGGTCGTGCTCCAGTTCAATGCCCAGCTGGGTGGAGTTCTGCGTGCCAAAGCGGCAGAACTCGCTGCCCACGCAGGTCTTCACGGTGCGGATGGACTTGCCGTAGGCGTGGCCGGACGGCATGTCGAGGTCTTTCCAGACGCCCGGCAGGTCGTGCTTCTTGATGCCCAGCAAGTCGATGCGTTGCCCGCCGGTGACCTTGACCATGGGCACGCTGTATTTATCGGCGACGTCGGCGATGCGGCGCAACTCCGCCGGCGTGGTCACGCCGCCCCACATCCGCGGCACGACCGAGTAGGTGCCGTCTTTCTGGATGTTGGCGTGGGCGCGTTCGTTGATCAGGCGCGACTGTGGGTCGTCCTGGGCTTCGCCGGGCCAGGTGGAGATCAGGTAGTAGTTCAGGGCCGGGCGGCAGGTGGCGCAGCCGTTGGGGGTGCGCCAGTTCAGGTAGCTCATGGTGCCGGCGATGGTCAGCAGGTGTTCGTCGCGGATCGCCTGGCGGATCTGGCCGTGGTTGAGGTCGCTGCAGCCGCAGATGGCTTTCTCGCTTTTCGGCTTGACGTCCGCCGCACCGCCCACGGTGTTGATCAGGATCTGCTCTACCAGGCCGGCGCAGGAGCCGCAGGAACTGGCGGCCTTGGTGTGTTTTTTCACGTCATCGACGCTGAACAGCCCGTGTTCCTGGATCGCCTTGACGATGGTGCCCTTGCACACACCGTTGCAACCGCAGACTTCGGCGCTGTCGGCCATGCTCATGGCTTTGTCCTGGCCCTGGTGGCCGACATCGCCCAAGGCGTTTTCACCGAACATGAGGTGATCGCGGATTTCGCTGATCCCGGCGTTTTCACGGATCTGGCGGAAATACCAGCCGCCGTCCGCCGTATCGCCGTACAGGCAGGCGCCGACCAGCACGTCGTCCTTGATCACCAGCTTCTTGTAGACGCCGCCAATCGGGTCGGAGAGGGTGATGGTCTCGGTGCCTTCGCCGCCCATGAAGTCCCCGGCGGAAAACAGGTCGATGCCGGTGACCTTGAGCTTGGTCGAGGTCACCGAACCCTTGTAGGTGGCAAAGCCCAGTTGCGCAAGGTGGTTGGCGCAGACCTTGGCCTGTTCGAACAGCGGGGCCACCAGGCCATAGGCCGTGCCGCGATGGTTGGCGCATTCGCCGATGGCATAGATGCGCGGGTCGTAGGTCTGCATCGTGTCGTTGACCAGGATTCCGCGGCTGCACGGAATGCCGGACTTTTCCGCCAGCTCGGTGTTGGGGCGGATGCCGGCAGCCATCACCACCAGATCGGCGGGGATGATGTCGCCGTTCTTGAACTGGACCGAGCCGACCCGGCCGTTGCCGGCGTCGTGCAGGGCCTGGGTCTGCTCGTTGAGGCGAAAGGTCAGGCCACGCTCTTGCAGCGCGCTTTGCAGCAATTGGCCGCTGGTCTTGTCCAGTTGCCGCTCCAGCAGCCAGTCACCGAGGTGCACCACGGTCACGTCCATGCCCCGCAGCTTCAAGCCGTTGGCGGCTTCGAGGCCCAGCAGGCCGCCGCCGATCACCACGGCGTGCTTGTGGGTCTTGGCGGTGTCGATCATGGCCTGGGTGTCGGCGATGTCGCGGTAGCCGATGACGCCTTCGAGCGTGTGGCCAGGGATCGGCAGGATGAACGGCGTGGAACCGGTGGCGATCAGCAGGCGATCGTACTCGGCCTCGGTGCCGTCCTGGGCGATGACCCGGCGCTTGACCCGATCGATCTGCACCACCTTGCGGTTGAGCAGCAGGTTGATGTGATTGTCCTGGTACCAGCTCAGGTCGTTGAGCACGATCTCTTCGAACGTCTGCTCGCCGGCCAGCACCGGCGACAGCAGGATACGGTTGTAGTTGGTGTGGGGCTCGGCGCCGAACACCGTGATGTCGTACAGCTCGTTGCTCAGCTTGAGCAATTCTTCAAGGGTCCGAACCCCGGCCATACCGTTGCCGATCATCACCAGTTTGAGTTTTTTCATCAGGGTTCTCCGCGAGCTCATGCCCGTTTCATCACGGCGATCGGGCTGACTCGGCCATTTTTTCGAAAACAAAAAAGGCGTCCCGCTAGCAAGCTAGCGAGGACGCCTTTGTCCTGGTCCCGTTCTCTCGGGAGGCACCGCCCTCATCGTTGGAGGCGTTGCCTTATGTCTGTTGCCAGGGGTTATGCAGTGGTTGTGCCAAGTGGGCCGAGGGTGCGGATTTATTGGGCGGGCCGCTGGTCGGGCGCGCAATGGCGGGATTTATTGCACCGAATCAAAGCGTATTGCCCGGTAATGGAGCGTTGGGGCTGGCGCATCGCGGCGTAAGCTTTGCTCCTGCATCGGATCCATTGTGGGAGCGGGCTTGCCCGCGAAAGCGGTGCGTCAGTCAACATCCATGCTGAAGGTGCTGACGCCTTCGCGGGCAAGCCCGCTCCCACAGGATCTCAGCTGTGAAATACCAGGAACAGCAGCACGATGTTCACCACCAGAGACAGCAGCGCCAACGTGCGCCAGACCTTCAGCGGCTCGCGTTCCAACAGTGGCCGGGGCCTTACGCTCAAGCTGCGACGTTCGCCCTGTTCCAGCAACAGCAGCCATTCCTCGGCGGTTTCGAAACGCTCGTCCGGGTCTGCCGCCACGGCGCGCTCCAGACTTTGCCCGAGCCATTCCGCCAGGTCCGGTCGATAACGGTGGGCACTGACCGGCACGCCAAAGCGCGGCCGCTGGAACGCCTCGATCTCGCCATAGGGGTAGTGGCCGGTCAGCAGGAAGTACAGGGTCACGCCCACGGCGTACAGGTCTTGCCGAGCGGTCGGCGCGTGGCCGGCGAAGGCTTCCGGGGCGATGTAGCTGGGCGTTCCGGGCAAGACGTTGGCCTGGTCTTCGGACAGCCCCGGGCAGTAGGCCAGCCCGAAATCCAGCAGGCGCAATTCGCCATCGTCCCCCAGGTGCAGGTTTTCCGGCTTGATGTCGCGGTGGTAGATCTGTCGTCGATGCAGCAGCCCCACCGCGCGCACCAGCCGTTGCGCCAGGTCCAGCCATTGTGCCAGTGGCAACGGGCCACCCTGGTCGAACAGTTCGGCCAGGGTCGCGCCGGGGTATTCGCGCATCACGTAATACAGGTGCTGGCGCTGGGGCACGCCATGGACTTCCGGAAATTGTCGACCGGCGACCCGCCTGAGAAACCATTCTTCGGAGAGCAGCGCTTGCCCGGCCCGACTGTCGTCCCGGAGCTGGCCGGGCAGGGTTTTCAACAGCCATGGCTGGCCCTGGCCGTCGTGCACCCGGTAGAGCAGTGATTGCTGGCTTTGACCGAGCAAAGCTTCGACCTGCCACCCCTCGAAGGCCTGGCCTGCTTTCAGCGCTGGGGGCAGGGGCCATTGCTGCAACTGGATCAGCGCGTCGCCGATGCTCGCTTCGCCCAAGGCGTCGACGCGCACCAGCAAGGCGCTGGCGTTGTCCTGGCTGCCGGCCAGGTGCGCGGCGTTGACCAGGGTCTGCGCTGCGCGATCGAGGTCCGGTTGGTCGCGCAGGACGCCGGCGATGGCCGTGTCCCCCAGGGCGGCCCAGACGCCGTCGCTGAGCAGGACGAAAGTTTCGTCGGGGCGCAGTTCGCCATCGAGGAAATCCAGCACCAGGTGTTGATCCAGCCCCAACGCTCGCTTGAGCACATGTTGCATGCCCTGTTGGTCCCAGACGTGGTCTTCGCTGATGCGATGCAGATGATCGGCGTGCCAGCGGTAGACCCGGCAATCGCCGACATGGGCGAGGGTGAAGCGACGGCCCCGCAGGACCAGCGCGCTGACGGTGGTGAGCAGCGGTTGCCCGCCACCGTTGGCTTGCAGCCAGCGATTCTGCGCCAGCAGCAGGCGATCCAGTGCCTGGGCCACGCCCCAGGTTTGTGGCGTGGCGTAATAGTCCAGAGCCAGCGCCTGCAAGGTCGACCGGGCCGCCAGCCCGCCGTCGGCGCATTGGCTCACGCCGTCGGCGATGGCGAACAGGTAGCCCTTGCTGGCGGCCAGGGCCGGGGCCGGGGTGACCAGGCGCAGGGCGTCCTGGTTTTCGTCCCGTGGGCCGATGGCGCTGGCTTCGGCAAAACTCAGTTGCAGGCTCATGGAGTTGGCTTACACCCGGGCGGCGGTGACGGCGGCCGAACCCCAGGTGGTTCTCCAGCGACGCTTGACGCCGTACAGGCCGAACCAGGCCAGGACGCCGAGGCTGGCGAACAACCACAGCGCCATCTGGTAGCTGCCGGTGCTCTGCTTGATCGCACCCATGCCCGCCGCCAGGGCGAAACCGCCGATGCCGCCGGCCATGCCGATCAGCCCGGTCATCACGCCGATCTCGCGACGGAAGCGTTGCGGCACCAGTTGGAACACCGCGCCGTTGCCCGCACCCAGGCCGAGCATGGTGCAGACGAACAGGGCCAGGGCGGCGTAGGAGTTCGGCAGGTTGAAGCCCACCGCGGCAATGCAGATGGCCGCGACGGTGTACATGCCCAGCAAGGTGCGGATGCCGCCGAAACGGTCGGCCAGGGCGCCGCCCAAGGGCCGCATCAGGCTGCCGCCAAAGACGCAGGCGGCGGTGTAGTAGCCGGCCGTCACCGGGCTCAGGCCATACTGGTCGTTGAAGTAGCCGGGCAGGGCGCTGGCCAGGCCGATGAAGCCGCCGAAGGTCACGCTGTAGAAGAACATGAACCACCAGCTGTCACGGTCGCCCAGGGCCTTGAGGTAATCGGCCATGGATTTGGCTTTGGGGCGCTCGGGAGCGTTCTTGGCCAGCCAGGCGAAGAGGACCAGGGTCAGCGCCAGGGGGATGAGGGCGAAACCGAACACATTGGTCCAACCGAACGTCACGGCCATGATCGGCGCGATCAACGCGGCGAGCACGGTGCCCGAGTTACCGGCACCGGCGATGCCCATCGCCTTGCCTTGGTGCTGGGGCGGATACCACTGCGAGGCCAACGGCAGGGCCACGGCGAACGAAGCCCCGGCCACCCCCAGGAACAGGCCCAGCAGCAGGGCTTGTTCATAGCTGTGGATGCCCAGCTTCCAGGCGCAGAACAATGCGCTGATTACGATCACCTGACCCACCATGCCGGCAGTCTTTGGCGAAATCCGATCGGCCAGAAGGCCCATGAACAGGCGCAGCACCGCGCCGGCCAGGATCGGCGTGGCGACCATCAGGCCGCGTTGCTGGGTGGTCAGGTGCAGGTCGGTCGAGATCTGCACCGCCAATGGGCCGAGCAGGTACCAGACCATGAAACTCAGGTCGAAATACAGGAAGGCCGCGAACAGGGTCGGGGTGTGGCCGGATTTCCAGAAGCTTGAATTCATCGCGCACCTCAGCGGTTAAAGTCTCGAAAATGAGTCAGTGCTTCGAGGTGGTGCGCCACAACGGCGACCCCCACCGACCCCGGACGTTGGGGCCAAAGCAAAAAAACGCCGCAACCCGAGTCGCCAAGCCAGGCGAAAAGGGTGTGCGACGTCTTTGTCGTAGGTGGGGCAACCGCCGTTGGTTACCTGTGAGGTTGCTTAAGCGAGATCTGTGCCAACCTGTGAGGGCTATCGCGAGCAAGCTCGCTCCCACGGTAACTTGGGGGGCTCAGAAAGGCAGTGCTCACCCTAAAGCCCGCTCCCACAGGTGACTTGGGGTGTTCACAAAGGCAGTGTTAACCCTAGAGCCCATGTGGGAGCGAGCTTGCTCGCGAAGGCGTCGGGCCAGGCGCCGCGGGGCGTTCAGCCGAGCAGTTCGTTCATGGCAATGATCTGCTCGGCCACCTGGATCAGCTTCTGCTGGCGGCTCATGGCCTGGCGGCGCATCAGGGTGTAGGCCTGTTCTTCGTTGCAATCCTTCATCTTCATCAGCATGCCCTTGGCCAGTTCGATGCGCTTGCGTTCGGCCAGTTGCTGGTCGCGGGCCAGCAGTTGGGCGCGCAGGGCCTGGTCGCTTTCGAAGCGGGCCATGGCCACGTCGAGGATCGGTTGCAGGCGCGCGGCGTGGATGCCTTCGACGATGTAGGCGCTGACCCCCGACTTGATGGCCTGGCGCATCACATCAGGGTCGTGCTCGTCGGTGAACATGACGATCGGTCGTGGCTGGTCGCGACTGACCAGCACCACTTGCTCCATCACATCGCGTCCGGGTGACTCGGTATCGATCAGAATCACGTCCGGACGCACCGTTTCGACGCGTGCGGGCAAATCGATGGTCAGGCCGGATTCGTCGATCACCTCGAACCCGGCTTCAATCAGGGCCGCTTTCAGGCGCCCGACTTTTTTCGCGGTGTCATTGATCAGCAGGATACGCAGCATGTGGAAGGCTCCTGTCAGCGACTGGCGAAAAGGGCGGCGGCATCGCTCAAGGCGTGCAGCTTGAAGCTTTTGGCATACCCGGCCGGGTCCGTGCCGTCCCAGGTGGTGCCGTCGATCAACAGGCTGCTGCGCATGTCCGGCAGCGGGGCGGGGATGTCCAGCGCCGCGCAGGCTTCACGGTACAGCGTGAGTTGCTGGACTTGCCGCGCCACGTCCAGGTAGTCCGGGTCCTCGCGCAGCAAGCCCCAGCGGCGGAATTGGGTCATGAACCACATGCCGTCGGACAGGTACGGCAGGTTCACCGCGCCGCCCGCATGGAAGCGCATGGCGTGAGGATCCTGCCAGCTGTTGCCCAGGCCGTCGGCATAGATCCCCAGCAAGCGCGGTTCGATGCAGTCCAGCGGGGCGTCGAGGTATTGCGGCGCACTCAACAGTTGTGCGGTGCTGCGGCGGTTCTCGCTGCTCTGCTCGATGAAGCGGCTGGCCTCGAGGATCGCCATCACCAGGGCCCGGGCGGTGTTGGGGTACTGCTCGACGAACGCGCGGGTGCAGCCTAGGACTTTTTCCGGGTGGTCGGGCCAGATGGTCTGGGTGGTTGCCAGGGTGAACCCCAGGTTCTGCTTCACCGCGCTGGCGCACCAGGGCTCGCCGACGCAGAAGCCGTCGATCCGCCCGGCCTGCAAGTGGGCGATCATCTGGGGCGGCGGCACCACCACGCTGTCGACGTCGGTCAAGGGGTGGATGCCCTGGGCCGCCAGCCAGTAATAGAGCCACATGGCATGGGTGCCGGTGGGAAACGTCTGGGCGAAGGTCAGTTTCGGGCGAGATTGGTGCACATGCCGTTCCAGTGCCTCAGGACTGGTCACGCCCTGGGCCTGCAAGCCGTGGGACAGGTTGATGCTCTGGCCGTTCTGGTTCAGCCCCATCAGCACGGCCATGTCGGTGGGCGCCACGCCGCCGATGCCCAAGTGCACCGCGTAGACCAGGCCGTACAAGCTGTGGGCGGCGTCGATTTCACCACTGACCAGCTTGTCCCGCAGGTTGGCCCAGGATGCCTGGCGCTTGAGGTTCAGGGTCAGGCCGTAGGGCTGGGCGAACCCCTGGGTGGCGGCCACCACCAGGGGGGCGCAGTCGCTCAGGGCCATGAAGCCAAGATTGACCGCGCTCTTTTCCGGGGCATCGCTGCCATTGACCCAGGCCAGGGGGTTGGCTGGAACTTCATTCATCGCGCATCACCTTCCACATGAAAGCGCCGCCATCCGGCTGGATGACGGCGCCCTTGTCCTCAAAACCGTGTGGCACTCATCCCGGCAACGGCATGGGCACCGATGAACGAAAAGGGTGCAAGGCATATGCCAGCCCGGTGCTCATCATCTTTGCATCAAGATTTCAGGCGCCGCGCCTTTCATCCTGTCGCTCCTTCCATTCGCCACGTTGCAGAGGAGACACCGGTGCAGGACACATCATCTCGCTCCACGGTATTGACTGACCCGCGCGAGCGGGTGGTGCACCTGCGGGTCGTCCAGGGCGCGGTGGCGCTGGACAGCGCAGGGGGCGGGCAGCGGCAGGCCCTGCCGAGCGGTTGGCAAGGGCTGGTGGTGCTGCGCGACCCGTTGCGGTTTTCCGGTGACCAATTGCACGTGCTGCCGGTCTGCCCGGCGCCGCTGGTGAAGTTGCAGGCGTTCTTCGACATGAGCGATGCCTTCGCCGCGAAAAGAACCGAGGTCGCGCCATGGGCCTTGTTGCCGGTGGCGGATGACGTCGTGCGGACTCCGGCGCGGCTCGAGCGCTGGTTCATTGAACAGGCGCTGGGTGGCACCCCGGGTTATCACGCCGTTGCACCGTTGTTGCGCCAGCATGAAAGCTACGGCCTGGTGCGTTTTTTGTTGGAGCAAGGCACCCGCAGCGAAAAGCTCAACACCCTCGCGCAGCGCTACGGGGTGTCGGTCTCGCACTTTCGCCGGCTCTGCCGGCAGGCCCTGGGCAGCGCGGCCAAACCGGCCTTGCGCGGGTGGCGCACGGCCCAGGCGTTGTTGGACATGAGCCTGGGCAACGGTTCGCTGACCGACGTCGCGCTGGCGTTCGGCTTTGCCTCTTCCTCGCATTTCTCCAAAGAAGTGCGCGAGCTGGTGGGGTTCGCCCCCAGCAGCCTGGCCGACATCACCTACCTGCCGGGCAAGTGAACCGATGAGCCGTCGCGCGTTGTCCCTGTCCTTGCTCCTGCTGCTCGCACCCCTCGCGGCGTGGGCCGACGTCTACAGCTTCGAAGCTCGCGAGCAGAGTGCGCGAACGTTTTTCAGCGAGCTGTCAGGCGTGCTCGGCAAGCCTGTCATCGTCAGCAAGGTGGCGGCGGCCAAGCGGGTGGGCGGCACCTTCGACTTGCGTACGCCACAGCAGACGTTCGAGCGCATCAGCGCGCAAATGGGCCTGATCTGGTACAGCGACGGTCAGGCGATCTACCTGTACGACGGCTCGGAAATCAAAAGCTCGATGGCCTCGTTGCAGACGCTGACGGTGGCCAAGCTGCTGGCGTTTCTCAAGCAATCCGGGCTGCACGACCCACGCTACCCGTTGCGCAACGACGGCCTGCGCACCTTTCACGTGTCCGGGCCGCCGATCTACGTCGACCTGGTGCTACAGGCCGCGCAGTTGATGGACAACCAGCGTTCGGAGCTGTTGTTGGGCAAGCAGCAGATCGGCGTGATCCAGGTGCGCAATACCTTCGTCAGCGATCGCCAGTACGAATTGCGCGATGACAAGGTGACGCTGCCGGGGTTGGCCAGCGTGATCGAGGCGTTGTTGCGCGGTGAGCCGCAGCCGGTCGAGCCCACGGTGGCCCAGGCGCCCGGGCCACGGTCGCGGGCGATGATGCCGGTGTTTCCCCTCGAAGGCCTGGCGAACACGGCCTCGGAACACGACCCCACCGCGCCGCGCATCCTCGCGCGGGAAGTGGCCGCCGGCAACATTCGCGTGGTGGCCTACCCGGACACCAACAGCCTGCTGGTCAAGGGGCTGCCGGAACAGGTGCGCTTTATCGAGAACCTGGTGAACGCGCTGGACACACCCAAGCGCCACGTCGAGCTGTCGTTGTGGATCATCGACCTGCACAAGGATGAGCTCAACCAACTGGGCATCAACTGGCAAGGCGCGGTGAAATCCGGTGGTACGTTCAGTGCCTCGCTCAACGCCGGTTCGGCGACCACCCTAGACGGTGCGTCGTTCGTCACCCGCGTACTGGCCCTGGAGCGCACCCAGCGGGCCAACGTCGTGTCGCGCCCGGTGATCCTGACCCAGGAAAACGTCCCGGCGATCTTCGACAACAACCGTACCTTCTATGCGCCGCTGGTGGGGGAGCGCAGCGTCGACCTGCAACACGTGACCTACGGCACCCTGGTCAGCGTACTGCCGCGCTTCGCCCAGGCCGACGAGATCGAGATGTCGCTCAACATCGAGGACGGCAACGAGGTCGAGCGCCCGGCCCAGGACGAGCGCCAGGGCGCGTTGCCGACGGTGGGCCGTACCCGCATCAACACGGTGGCGCGGGTGCCCCAGGGCAAGAGCCTGCTGGTGGGTGGCTTTACCCGTGACGACCACGGCGAGCAGATCGGCCGGGTCCCTGTGTTGGGCTCGATCCCGTGGCTCGGCAGGTTGTTCAGCTATCGCCAGAGCCGCTCGGCCAACACCGTGCGGGTGTTCCTGATCCAACCCCAGGAAATTCGCCAGGCCCTTGAACCTGACACGAGCGAGCCGGGCGGCCCATTGCTCACCCCGGAGCAGCACGAGCGCTTGCGGCGTTCTTACTTCAGGCTGTCGCAACCATGAGCCTGCCGCCGGTTTCCATGGGCGGACGCTCCGCCCAGGCCCGCCTGAACAGCGAGAAGGCCGCCGAGCATCCGCAGCCGTCGGTCGACGCCTGGGCGGACGCGGACGACAGCGCCACGGCGGCGGTGGCGCAGCGCATGGTGCAGATCAGCGACGAGCTGTCGGCGGCGCTCACCCAATTCCGTGGCCGGCGCTTGTTCGAGCTCAAGTCCGAAACGCCGACCGACACCTTCGAACGCGTGCTGGAGGACGACACCGTGCCCAAGGCGCGGCAGGTGCTGAGCCTGGCGCGGCTGGCGGACAAACCGGTGGCCTGGCTGCTGGACATGGCGCGGCAACTGTTCCCCGACGACAGCGACCTGGCCCTGGTGCTGCGGGCGTTGTTGCGCCGACACAACCTGCAAAGTCCGACCCGCCAGCGCCTCGAAACGCTGTTGCAGACGGTGGTTGCCCAAGGCTCGCCCAAGCGCATGAACGCCGGGATCAACGCGGCGCTCAAGGCGCGGATGTTCGGCGCGAGCATGGCGGTGCGGGCCGGCCTGCTGCGGGAAACCTACCGCGACTTTCTCGAATCCGACGACGGCCCGCTCAATGCCTACCAGGATTGGATCGCCCTGTACGGACCGTCGCAGCGCATGAACGTGCTGGCCTTCATCGAGGCCGCGTTGCTCACCGACATCAGCGCCCAGGACCCCAGTTGTTCCCACGCCGAGTTCGGCCAATTGCTGGGACGACTGACCGACCTCAAGCACCTGCGCTCGACCGACGGGCTGTTCATCGACGCGTTGCTGGGCGATGCACTCGTCTGCCGGCACAACGCCGATGAGGCTGACTGGCTGGTGTTCCTGTTCGGCGTGCTGGCCTACCCCGATGACCTCGACCAATGGCTGCTCGGTGCGGTGGGCGAGCCGGTGCTGCTCAGTTCCCACCGTGACCGTTCGGCGCTGTTGCAGACCGTGCGCCGGCTCAGCCTGCGCTTGCCGCCGTCGTTGTTCGTCGATGAAGACGCGCCGGTGCGCCTGGCCCAACAGTTCACCCGCCTGGCCGATGTCGCCTATGCCCATGAATGCCTCGAACAGCGCCGCGCCGGCGGTTGCCCGTGATGCCGTCCCGGAGCCTGGCCTGAATGCTTAATGTGTTTTTGCGCAACGTCAGCGCGCGCCCGGAACTGCTGATCCTGAGCCTGATGGTGATGATCATCGCCATGCTGATCATCCCGTTGCCCACGGTGCTGGTGGACGCGCTGATCGGCCTGAACATCGTCATTTCGCTGCTGGTGTTCATGGGCTCGTTCTACATCGAGCGCATCCTCAGCTACTCGACGTTCCCGGCATTGCTGTTGCTGACGACGTTGTTCCGCCTGGCGTTGTCGATCAGCACCAGCCGGCTGATCCTGAGCCAGGCCGACGCCGGCGAGATCATCGCCTCGTTCGGTGACTTCGTGATCGGTGAAAGCCTGGTGGTGGGCTTCGTGATTTTTTCCATCGTCACCATTGTCCAGTTCATCGTCATCACCAAGGGCTCGGAGCGGGTGGCCGAGGTGGCCGCACGCTTCTCCCTGGACGGCATGCCGGGCAAGCAGATGAGCATCGACGGTGACCTCAAGGCCGGCGCCATCGATGCCGCCCAGGCCCGGGAGAAACGCAGCGTGCTGGAGCGTGAAAGCCAGTTGTACGGCTCCTTCGACGGCGCGATGAAGTTCATCAAGGGCGATGCCATCGCCGGCATCATCATTATCTTCGTCAACTTCATCGGCGGCATGGCCATCGGTGTCGGGCAATTGGGCATGGACATGTCCATGGCCCTGTCGACCTACACCCTGTTGACCATCGGCGATGGCCTGGTGGCGCAGATTCCCGCGCTGCTGATCGCCATCGGCGCCGGGTTCATCGTCACTCGGGTCAACGGTGACGACAGCAACCTGGGTCGCAACATGCTCAGCCAGATGCTCGGCAACCCGTTCGTGCTCGGTGTCACCGCGTTGCTGGCGGTTGGCGTCGGCCTGCTGCCGGGTTTTCCCTTGCTGACCTTCCTGGCCATCGCCAGCGCGCTCGGGCTGGTGGTGTTCGTGCGCCAGCGCAAGGCCTGGCGCCAGGGCTCGGCAGAACAGCGCGCCGAACCCGCCGGTCAGGACGCGCCGCAGGCCGATTCTGGCTTGCTCGAAGACGTCGACCACATCGCCACGGAGACCGTCGCACTGATGCTGCTGGTGCCCGCCGCACGTTTGCCGGCGCTGGAAAAGCAGCGGTGGGCCGCGCGCTTTCGCAGCCAGTTCTTCGTCGACTACGGCTTGCGCATTCCCGAACCCCGGCTGCGGGCCAGCGAAGCACTGCCGGCGCATCAAGTGGCGGTGCTGATCAATGAGGTGCGCGCCGAACAATTCGACATTCACTTCGACCACTGGCGCCTGCTGGACTATTCACCCGAGCTTGAGCCCCTGGGGTTCGCCCTGGTGCGCGGCAACGACAGCAATCGCCAGGGCGGGGTCTGGGTTGGCGCGGCCGACCGCGAGCGGGTGCAGCAACTGGGCTATCACCTGCGCCCGGCGGACGAGGAATGCTATCGCTGCCTGGTCACGTTGCTGGCGCGCAACATCCGCGAGTTTTTCGGTGTGCAGGAAACCAAGCAACTGCTCGACGAAATGGAAAGCCGCTATCCCGACCTGCTCAAGGAAGTGTATCGCCACGTCACCGTGCAGAAGATCGCCGAAGTGCTGCAGCGCCTGATCGGCGAGCGCATTTCCGTGCGCAACATGAAGCTTGTCCTTGAATCGCTCGCGCACTGGGCCTCCCGGGAAAAAGACGTGTTGGCGCTGGTGGAACACGTGCGCGGGGCCATGGCCCGCTACATCAGCAACAAGTTTGCCCAGGGCAACGACTTGCGCGTGCTGCTGTTGTCGCCGGAGTTCGAAGAGGGAGTGCGCCGAGGCATCCGGCAAACCTCCGGCGGCAGCTTCCTCAACCTTGAGCCGGCCGAATCGGAAGAGCTGATGGACCGCCTCAGTGTTGGCCTGGACAGCCTGCACATCGCCCACAAAGACCTGGTGCTGCTGTGCTCGGTGGATGTGCGGCGCTACATCAAGAAACTGATCGAGGGCCGCTTTCGGGAGCTGGACGTCATGTCGTTCGGCGAAATCTCCGAGACCGTTTCGGTCAATGTCATCAAGACGCTGTAGGGAGATCGTTCGTCAATGAACCTGCGCCTGGAACGACACGCCGCCCATCCCCTGCGCCTGAGCGGCCCGCTGATCGAGGCGGCGCTGGGCGAGGTGGTGGTGGGGGAGGTCTGTGAAGTGCGTCGGCACTGGCGCTCGCCCGAGGTGGCGGCCCGGGCGCAGGTCATCGGCTTCAAGCCCGGCGCCGTGCTGCTCAGCCTGCTGGGCGAGGCGAAAGGCCTGTCCCGGGAGTCGATGATCGTGCCCACTGGCGCCACCTTGCAATTGACCTGCAGCGATGCCTTGCTCGGCAGTGTGGTCGATCCCCAGGGCCGCATCGTCGAGCGCCTGGCACCGTCGACGGCCGTGGCGCAACGGGACTGCCCGGTGGACGCCGACCCGCCGTCGTACCAGCAGCGGCGCCCGGTGGCGCAGCCGTTGCCCACCGGCATTCGCGCCATCGACGGCCTGCTGACCTGCGGCGTCGGCCAGCGCCTCGGCATCTTCGCCGCGGCCGGGTCCGGCAAGACCACCTTGATCAACATGCTGATCGCGCACACCGATGCCGAGGTCTTCGTGATCGGCCTGATCGGCGAGCGTGGGCGGGAGGTGACCGAGTTCATCGCGCACCTGCGCGAGTCGCCCCAGCGTTCGCGCTGCGTGGTGGTGTACGCCACCTCGGATTTTTCCTCGGTGGATCGTTGCAACTCGGCGCTGCAGGCCACCACCATCGCCGAGTACTTTCGTGACCAGGGCCGGCGCGTGGTGTTGTTGCTCGATTCGCTGACCCGCTACGCCCGCGCGCGCCGCGACCTGGCCCTGGCGGCCGGTGAAGCGCCGGCGCGGCGCGGTTTTCCGGCCTCGGTGTTCGATGCCTTGCCGCGCCTGCTGGAACGCCCCGGCGTGACCGCTGGAGGCAGCATCACCGCGTGGTACACGGTGCTGCTGGAAAGCGATGACGAACCGGACCCGATCGCCGAGGAGATTCGCTCGATCCTTGACGGCCACGTCTACCTCAGCCGTGCGCTGGCGGCCAAGGGGCATTACCCGGCCATCGACGTCTTGCGCAGCGTCAGCCGCGTGGCGACACAAGTCACCACGCCGCAGGCTCGGCAATTGGCCGCGTCTGCCCGGGACACGCTGGCCCGTCTCGAACAGTTGCAGGTGTTTGTCGACATGGGCGAGTACAGACCGGGGGCGGATGCGGCCAACGACCGGGCGATGCAATGCCGCGACGCCCTCGAGCAGTGGCTGCGCCAGCCCACGGATGAGCGCTGCGAGCCCGATGAAACCCTGCGCCGCCTGCATGACATCCTCGCTTGATGGGCGCCGCCTGTTGGCCCTCAGTCAGTGGCGCCAACAGCGCGGTGAGCACGCGCTGCTGCGCGCCCAGCGGCAATTGCAGCCGTTGTTGCAGGAACGGCGCGGCTTCGAGACGCAAGAGGCGGCGCTGCTTGAACTGTTGGCCAGCCACCGCGCGAATGACTGCGTGCTGGATCACGGGCAACTGTTGGCGCTGCTGCGTACCCAGGCCGTCATCCGGCGACGGATCGATCTGCTGCGGGTCGAGCGTGACCGCGTCGACCAGCAGTGCGGAGCGGTTGAGCAACAGGTGCAAACCCAGCGCGAGTGCCTGCGTTCGTTGCAGCGCAAGCACCTTCAGCTTCAGGGTGCGGTCGAGCAGCAACGCCGCCGGCAACGGCTGGTGCAGATACGCCAGGAAGAACGGGAGCAGGAAGACATGACGGGGATGAGGCGATGAATCAGATTGTCGGGGCGCCCGCTCGGCCGGTGCAGACGTTGGAGCCCGTTGGTGAAGGGCGACTGGACGAGCCGCGGGACATGCTCGTCCCGGTGCAGGAAGAGGACTTGCCCCAGGGGGTGCTGGACCTTCTGGCGGCGTTGCCGGGTTTCCCCCGACGCCAGTTGGACAGCGGTCGGGGGTTGGCTCGGCATGCGATGCCTATCGTTCAGGAGGGCGACGCCGTTCAGCACCGCGACGCGTCGCTGAGCGGCACGGTCGCGAGGGATGTCGTGCATGAGCGAAGCGTGACCGCGAAGCCTTTGCCACAGGCGAGCCCGTTGTCCGATGCGATGTCAGTGGCGGTGTCGTCACGGCTGGAAATGGCCGTTGAGTACACGAATCTACCCATGCAGGCGGCACCGATGGAGCCGGCGCCGGCCGAGCCGTTCGCGGCTGTCGAGCAAGCGCTGCGCATGTCCGCACCGAATTCGCAGGTTGTCCGTCTTGTGCCCGGCGCCATCCCGGCGCCACTTGCTCCCGTGGTCATGCCGACAGCGCCGGACGCAGGGGTGATGACCTCGCCGGGATTGCTGCAGGTGCCGTTCAACAACGGTGCGGCCAGCGGCCAGGTGACGATCCATCGGCTGCCGGACGAGTCCGCTCGCCTGATGCTCAGCCCCAGCAATGCTCTGGTCCTGGAGCAACTCAAGGAGCCTTTCGCCCAGGCGCGGGAGCCGGCCTGGCGATTGACCGACAGTGACGGCGAACAACCGCGCCAGGGGTCGCAGCAGACGCCGGATGACGATCAGGACGAAGCGCCGGAACATCCAGCGTGAGGGCCTTGAAGCTGCGGCGGGTCGATTCCCGCCTGCATGCCTGCACGCAAGCGATCGAGCGTTGGCGCCGGGCCGGTCGGACGGCTGGGTTGGGCCGGGTGCCCGACCGCTCGGGCTTCATCCAGTTTCGCGCGCAGGGCGACGGCGGGGACTGGCACGGGCTGATCCTGGCCCATGACTGGCTGCATCGAGCACTGCCGACCTCGCCGTCGTGGGTGGGGCGCCAGAGCCCGTTGTCGAGCATCGTCGCTTTGTTCCGTGCGGTGCCTCGGCCCTTGCCGTTGGCGGTGGACGAACTGCGCTACAGCCGGCTGGCGGACATCGAAGGCGTTGAAAGAACGCGATGCCCGACGCACGACCTGCCCTGGCTCGACACGCCTCGCGGGCGCGTGTGGGTCACACGCTTACCGCCGCGGGGCCGCGTGGTCGAGCCAGGGTCACACGCCTGGCTCCAGGCATTGCCGATGCGCCTGGTGTTGCAGTTGGGCGTCAGTGAACTGCGCGCTGCAAGGCTTCGGCGCCTGCACAAAGGCGATGTCCTGCGCATCACCGAGCGGACTCAGCACGGTTTGCTGGCAAACCGTTGCCTGGGCGTTTTCACATTCACCGAAGAGGGCTTACACATGCAACCGAGCGTGGCCGATGCCGATCCACCGATCCCCCCGTCACCTGGCCCGGCCGTCGATCCGAGCGCGCTGATGGTGCGCCTGGAGTTCGTCCTCGCGAGCTGCGACATCGACTTGGCGCGGCTGTCGCAATTCATCGACGGGCAACTGATCCCACTGGCCGCCGATGCCGCGCAGCACATCGAGATTCGCGCCAATGGCCGGCCCGTGGCCGTGGGGGAGTTGGTGCAAATGGAGGCGCAGTTGGGCGTTGAGCTGCTTAAGGTCTATCGGAACGGCAGCGATGAATGACGTTTCGCTGATCGCGCTGCTGGCGTTCGCTTCGCTGTTGCCGTTCCTGGTGGCGGCGGGCACGTGCTACCTGAAGTTCTCCATCGTCTTCGTCATCGTGCGCAACGCCCTGGGGTTGCAGCAGGTGCCTTCGAACATGGCGCTGAATGCGATCGCGCTGATGCTGGCGATCTTCGTCATGACGCCGGTGATGAAGCAGGGCCATGACTATTACAAGCACGAGGCGGTGGTCTTTACCGACCTCGAGTCGGTGGTGAATTTCGCCGAGAACGGCCTGGGCAGCTACAAGGATTACCTGCGTCGGTACACCGACCCGGAGCTGGCGCTGTTCTTCGAGCGCGCCCAGGCGGGCCAGGTCGATGCCGACGCCGACCGGTATGCCGAGGATGACCTGGCGCCGTCGTTGTTTTCGCTGCTGCCGGCCTATGCGTTGAGTGAAATCAAAAGCGCCTTCAAGATCGGCTTCTACCTGTACCTGCCGTTCGTGATCGTCGACCTGGTGATTTCCAGCATCCTGCTGGCGCTGGGCATGATGATGATGAGCCCGGTGATCATCTCGGTGCCGATCAAACTGGTGCTGTTTGTCGCCCTCGATGGCTGGGCGCTGCTGTCCACCGGACTGGTCAAGCAATACCTGACCTTGCTGGCATAGGGGCGGACGATGAACGACCTGGTCTATGCCGGTAACAAGACCCTGTACCTGATCCTGTTGATGGTGGCCTGGCCGATCATCGTCGCCACGGTGGTCGGCCTGGTGGTGGGGTTGATCCAGACCGTGACCCAGTTGCAGGAGCAGACCCTGCCGTTCGGGTTCAAGTTGTTGGCGGTCGCCGCGTGCCTGTTCCTGCTCTCGGGCTGGTACGGCGAAACCCTGCTGGATTTCAGTCGCGAAGTCATCCGCCTGGCGTTGGACTAGGCCGATGTCGATGACCTTGTTCTTTGAGCTGTACGCCGGGTTTGCCGCCGCGCTCCTGGGCCTGGCACGCCTGGCGCCGATGTTCTTCATGCTGCCGTTCCTCAACAGCGGTGTGCTCACCGGCGTGCCGCGCCAGGCGGTGATCGTGCTGGTGGCACTGGGGTTCTGGGCCTATGTGGGCGTGCCCGTGCCCGCCCTCGACAGCCTGGCGTTTCTTGGCTTGATGCTGCGTGAGGCGAGCATTGGCGTGCTGCTGGGCGGGCTGTTGTGCTGGCCGTTCTGGGTGTTGCATGCCATGGGCAACCTGATCGACAACCAGCGCGGCGCGATGCTCAGCAGCACGGTGGACCCGGCCAACGGCGTCGACACCTCGGAGCTGGCGAACTTTCTCCAGTTGTTCGCCGCGGTGGTGTACCTGGAAGGTGGCGGCCTGCTGTTGATGCTTGAAACCGTTGCCCAGAGCTATCGCCTGTGCGCGCCGGTGAGTGGTTGCGCGATGAACCTGCCGGCCATCCATGCCCTGCTGGACATGCTGGTGGGCAAGACCCTGGTGATCAGTGCACCGGTGGTGGCCGCGTTGCTGGTCAGTGAAGCCCTGCTCGGCTTGCTCTCGCGCTATGCGCCGCAGATGAACGCGTTCTCGGTGTCGCTGACGGTCAAGAGCCTGGTGGCGCTGGTGGTGTTGATGCTGTACTTCGGCGTGCACCTGCCGGATGAAGTGCTGCGCATGGGCGGCATGTCCGCAGGCCTGGCCGACTACCTGGATGTTGAAGAGGGCGGGCATGTCGTCCAGCGCCTCGAAGACTGAAAAACCCACAGCCAAGCGGCTCCGGGATGCGGCCCGCAAAGGCCAGACGTTCAAGGCCAAGGACCTGGTCATCAGCTGCCTGACCCTGTGCGGTATCAGCTACCTGGTCTTCAACAGCTCGCTGGTCGAGGTCATGGAGGTCTACCGGCGGATCATCGACAGCGGCTTTGACGCCGACCTGCAAGCGTACTCGATGATGTGGGTGCTGCTGGGGCTGGAAGCGTTGCTGCCGCTGTTACTGGTGTGCGTGCTGACCAGCGCCGTGCCGGCCTTGCTGCAAAGCGGTTTTGCCTTGGCCAGCGAAGCGTTGAAACTCAATTTTGGCGCGTTGAACCCGGTCAATGGCTTCAAGAAGCTGTTCAGCCTGCGCACCGTCAAGGACACCGTGAAGGCGCTTTTGTACCTGGGCAGTTTCGCCCTGGCGCTATGGGTCGTCTGGGTCACGCAACGGCCGCTGCTATTTGCCCAACTGTTCGCCCAGGCCCCCGATCTGTTCGCGATCTGGGGACGTTTGCTGCTGGTGCTGGTGCTGGCGTTCCTGGCCTGTGTCGTGTTGATCGTCGTGCTCGATGCGCTGTGCGAGTACGGGCTGTTCATGAAGGACCAGATGATGGACAAGGACTCGGTCAAGCGCGAACACAAGGAGCAGGACGGCAACCCGCAGATCAAGGGCCGCCGCCGCGACCTGCACATGGAGCTGCTGTCGGAGCAGGTCAAGTCCGACGTGCGCAGCTCGCGCATGATCATCGCCAACCCGACCCACATCGCCATCGGCGTGTACTTCCGCCCGGAAATCACCTTGCTGCCGTTCATTTCCCTGATGGAAACCAACCAGCGCGCCCTGGCCGTGCGGGCGTACGCCAAGGAGGTGGGGGTGCCGGTGGTCAACGACGTGACCCTGGCCCGGCGCATTTTCAAGACCCACCAGCGCTACAGCTTTCTCCAGGTGCAGGAAGTGGAGCAAGTGCTGCGCTTGCTGATCTGGCTGGAGCAGGTGGAGCAGGCGTGAGGCCGATGTGCGCCCAGGCTCATGCACAACCCTGTGGCGAGGGGATTTATCCCCGCTGGGCTGCGCAGCGGCCCTAAACCAGACAACGCGGTGCGTCATGTCAATTGAGTTTGCCGTTTTGGGGCTGCTGCGCAGCCCAGCGGGGATAAATCCCCTCGCCACAAAAGATTTCTGCCGACCAGGGGAAGGCACTCACCGCAATGAGCGCAATTTGGCAGCGCCCCCCACCCGCGGTTTGGCTCAATGCACCCGTCAGCGACGCTGGCATTTTTTCAGGAGTGGGGCCGATGAGTCGCAACAAACAACAAGACGAGCAGGTGGCCCTGGAGGTCGTCGATGCGGTGCTCGCGGGCGCGGCGTTGAAAGACGTGCAAGGCATCAGTGACGAACACATGGCCAGCCTCTATGCCTTCGCCTTCGAGTTCTACGAGCAGGGGCGCCTGGACGATGCGCAGAAGTTCTTCCACTTCCTGTGCATCTACGACTTCTACAACAGCCATTACTGGATGGGATTGGCGGCCGTGCACCAGCTCAAGCAAGACCACCAGAAAGCGATCGACCTGTATGCGATTGCCTTTGCCCAAGGCAAGGACGACTACCGGCCAATGCTCTACACCGGCCAGTGCCACCTGGCCCTGGGCAAGGTTGGCAAGGCCCGGTTGTGTTTCGACTACGTGCTTGAGCACGCCACGCAAGACACGCTGCGCGAGCAGGCCAAGGTGTATCTCGACACCTTGGCCCACATGGAACAGCAATGTTCGGAGGACTGAACATGAGTGAGATTACCCGCCCCGCGTACCCGGGCGTCACGATGAACCGCGCCGAGGTCTTTGAGCGCTACGGCGCCGCCGCCAGCCAGGCCGCCAGGACCACGCAGTACC
Organism: Pseudomonas sp. Cab53; assembly: GCF_018325965.1. Taxonomy (NCBI): domain Bacteria; kingdom Pseudomonadati; phylum Pseudomonadota; class Gammaproteobacteria; order Pseudomonadales; family Pseudomonadaceae; genus Pseudomonas; species Pseudomonas sp. Cab53. The sequence goes on from NZ_AP021902.1 coordinate 1,957,259, forward strand.
GCGAGGCGGGCCAGAAGGCGCTGGAGGACCTGATGTCGGTGCGCTACGAAGGCCAGGGTGGCCCGTCCACCGCCAGCCTGGGCCGGCCCGTGCTGCATCCGCCGCTGCGAGCCGACGGCAACAGGCAGGAGACCAATGGCGACCTGTTCACCTTGTTGATGGCGATGATCAGCGAGCTGATCGGTGAAGTCGACGTCAACAAACTGAAGAACCGCCTGGCGATGCTGCAGAGCATGGCGAGCGCCCGGCAGCAGGGGCTGGAAAGCCTCTCGGCCGATTACGCCGCGGCACTCCAGGCCTGGGCGGCGGCCGAAGGGCAGGTCGGCAGCAGCCAGGAGCATCTCGAGCAATTGCATGAGCGGCTCGTGCATGCGCAGGGCTTGCTGGCCGAAAGCGAAGCCCGGCTGGCGCAGTTGGACCCAGGGTCCGCCGAGTACGCTGAAGAACTGAGCCGCCATGACCAGCTCAAGGGCGAGTTGGCGAGCCACACCCAAGCCTTTAGCGCGGCGACCGAGGCCCACCTGAAATTGATCGGCATCGCCAATGCCTTTGCCAACACCTTGAGCGGTGTGGTCGCCAGGGTAGTGGTGTCCGGCATGAGCGGCTCCGCCACGCAAGAGACGGATGAAAAAGCCCTCAGCAGCAGCGCGCTGGCGTTGCTCAATCGCCTCAAGATCATCGAGTTGCTGGGCGAGGCGGCGCAGAACAAAGAGGAACTCAGCCAGGAGCTGTTCCAGGAATTGCAGGCCAAGCTTCAGGAGCACATGAAGCGTGAGTCGGATAAATATCTGGAGGAAGTCCGCAAGGCCGAGGCACTCCAGAAAACCATGGGCTGCATCGGCAAGATCATCGGTGCGCTAGTGGCCACTGTCACTATCGTTGCCGGGGTCATGACCGGCAACTTGCCGTTGATCGTGGTCGGGGTGGTTGGCATGGTTGTGATGTTTGCCGATGTGGTGGTAGAGGCAAAAACCGGCAAGTCGTTCATGGCCGAGGCCATGAAACCGTTGACCGACGCGATGCAGGAAGCCATCAAGCGGTTCACCGAGCTCTACACCCAGCTCTTGATCGATTTCGGCGTCGATCCCGAAAAGGCCCGGGACATCGCGCAGATCGCCGGCATGATCCAGGGCGTGATCTCGACCCTGGCAGCGGTGGCCCTGGTCGCCATTGTCGGCGTGCAGGTGATCGGGCCAATGGTGAGTGCCGTCGCTTCGAAACTCGCTTCCGTGGCCGCCCAGGCAGCACCCGCCGCCGTGCAAGCCATGAAGCAGATGGCGTCGTCGGTCGGTAACGCCCTGACGCAGGCGCTGAGCCAACTGCGTGGTTTCATCACCCACGGCGCCGATCCGGTGACGCTGGCCCGTTATGCCGCGAACCTGGAGATCGCCCAGGCCCTGACCGAATTCGGCAGCGTGGCGGTGCAGGGCGGGTTGCAGATCCAGAGCGGCAAGCACCAGGCCCAGGCCGCCGTGCACCTGGCGGACGTGCGAGTGCGCATGGCGATCAGCGAGGAAATCAGCCGGTACCTGACCCAGGTGGTCGAGGACTACGGGCAAGCGATGCGCGACAGGACCCGACAGATCGAACAGGTCTTCGCCGACCTGCAACGCAGCCATGCCGCGAGCCTGAGCATGGTTCGGCATGTTTGAAATCAATCACTGACCCCAGGTATCCGAGATGATCAATCCTTACGCTACGACCGGGATCGCCCCTGTACGGGTCGATGCCAACCCAGAGCACCCGTCCAAATCGTATCGCTCCGGTTCCGCCGTGTTCGACGCGGCCACCGCCAGTCAGGTACTCGAACGCGACAGCTTCATCGCGCCGACTGAGCTCGAACGCAGAATCAACGCCTATCAGCCCACCGAAGCGGATGGGCAAGACTTCATGGCGGCCTCGATGATGCTCAGCGACGATGCGCGCAACGAACTGATCTTCGACCCCGGCGCCTGGGAAAAACACGCCAACGTGTTGGTGGCCGCGATCATCGCGCTGAACATCGCGCGCGTCGCCAACGCGCAACTGCGCGGCCATTTCACCGTCATGGCGTCCGACGCGGCCAAGGCCCAGGGCAGGGCCATCGTCGAATCCGGCCAGGCGGCGCTGTACAGCGCCATCACCGCTGCCGTGGTGTCCGGCGCAGTCGCCGGTTTTTCCATGGTCAAGACCCTCCACGGGCAGGCGCTGAAACACGCCGACATCGATCTGCACAGGCGCAACGCCTTGGACGCCGGCAACCTCGAACGCGACCTCAAGCTGCAGCGCCAGCGGGAGGACTGGGACCCGAAAACCACCTACAAGATCAATACCCTGGATGATTTCGCCCGTCCGACCACCGTCGATTTCAAACCCAAGGGCGCCACCCTGACGCCCCAGGAACAGGCCTGGTTCGACGGTGAGATCCTCAAGGCCCAGAAGGTCGGCCAGACCTCCGACTGGCTGAGCCAGATGGGCAGCAAGGGCATCGAGAAAAAACTGGAAATCGGCCGCGCCCTCGGCGCCATGTCGATGAACTTAAGCCAGGTAGTGGCCAACGTGGTGCGCCTCACCGAGCACGCCGCCCGGGAGCAGGAAGTGCTGCAGCAAAGCGCGCAGAACAGCCAGAAGAGCCTGGCCGATGAAGTCGCGCAGAAAGACGCGGCCGAAGCCGCGTTGTTGCAGAAGCTGATGGACATGGTGATGCAGCTTTTCCAGTCACGCGCCGACGTCGTGCGTGCCGTTACCGCTTGAGGGCATTCATAAGATGGACATACAAGGTGTCACCCAAACGCCTCGGCAAGCGACCTATGCCGATCATTCGGATCCCGCGCCGGCCCCGCCTGAAATGAGCGCGATGGGTCAGTCGGCCTTCCAACCGGTGGACGTATTGGAGCGTTCTTTCAAGACGCTCAATCGCCACCTCCAACGAATGCTCGAATGCTCGGCAGACACGATCGGTCGTTTGAAGAGCCTGACGGCCGAAGGCTTGGCGAAGATGGATCTCGCAGAGGCCTTCGAACAGATCCACGCCAAGCGCACACGGTCGCAGTTGTGGAGCTTGCAATTGCGTCAGTGCAGCGCGGCCATGACCGGCTGCATGAGTGCTCTGGACGAAACCCGGCTTCGCCAGCTCGAAAGCAAACAAGGCGAAATCCTGCGCGATCTCAAGGTGCACCTGGACAAGGACAAACCCATCGAGATCGCGGAGGCCCTGGACGCCTCGATCAATTCCTCGAACGATTTCTTCGAAAAGCTCCTCGAACTGATCGACCTGATCAAAAACGGCTACCTCGCCGGCTACGAGCACATCATCGCCGCCTATTCGGACTTCTTCGCCGACTTCAACGCCGAGATCACCGCGCAGATGAAGGACTGGATCGAAGGTGCGAACGACGGCAAGGACGTCAAGCTCGATGCCGGTGCCCTGCGCGCCGCACTGACCCGGCTGATCGAAAAATACAGCCATCCCAACCCGGCCTCCGTGCTGTTTCCAAAACCCGGGGAAGGCGGCGCCAGCAAGGACGAAGCCGAGAAATGGCTCAAGGCCCTGGGCCTGCCCGGCAGGTGTCTCAAGCCAAACGGCGACGGCACCTGGTGCGTGGTCATCGACCTTGACCCGCTCACCCTCATGAAGGAAGGCCTGCCCGCCAGCGGCGGCACCGTGACCTGGGACACCGCCAAGTACAACCAGTGGCAGACCGGCTTCAACGCCCAGGAAGAACGTATGAAGAACCTGCTGCAATCGTTGACCCAGAAGTATTCGAACGCCAATGCCTACCACGACAACTTCAACAAGACGCTGTCGGCGCATTTGAATCAGTTTGCGGATATGTTGCGGGCGATGTTGAATTTTTAATTCGTGTAGGTGCTGTGGATGGGCTTGTCGGTCGTTGAGATTTCTGTTGAGGCTAAGGTTGCTTATATACTGTCCGAGTATTTGGGTGTGTCGTGTAACTTGGAAAGTTGCTTGAGAATAGTTGAAGACTTGAATGTCGACTCTATGGGGTGGTGGAAATTGTTGTGCTGATTGGTGAGGAGTTTGATATAGAGGTTCCTCCAGATCAGGTGGCAAGATGGAGGTCTGTTATGGACATAATTAATACTGTGCAGGACGTGTTGAGGAGGTAATGATTTAAATATTGTCGTTTTGTTGATTTAATGTTTTGTCGATGTTGTTTTTTGGTGCTTGAGGTTTATTATGTTTTGTCAGGCTTCTGCTGGTGCGGGTATTTCTTCTCTGGTTTCGGTCTGTGATGGAGTTAGTTCACTAGCCCTGGGTGAGTCGCGTCTTGATTTAAACGAGCAGGAAATTCAGGAGATGTTACAGTCTAGAGGTAATAATGACCTGCTTAGAGAGCGTACGGGGAATAACCTATTGCTTGTTGCCCATCGGGGTCTAGGTCCGACGAGTGTGTTTGGCTCCACCTTTCCAAAGGAGTTGCCTCCCGAAAACAGTATCTCTAGCATCAGGGCTGCCATCATGCAGGGCGCAGACGCTATTGAAATTGATATCTTCAAAGCGGCGGATGGCACTGTTGTTGTTACGCATGATGATGAAATTTGGCGCAATGAGTACGGAGCAGATCGTACGGGCGCTCAGTTACCTTTTGGTGAGACGAAAGACTCATATCTAGTCGGTAAAAAAACGATTGATCAGTTGAGAGAGGTGTCGATAGGGCGCGATGGAGAGGTTATGCCCACGTTTTTAGAAGTGGCTGAGCTCGTCAATAATGCTAATGATGTATTGGCGAAATATGAGCAGCGACCTATTTTGTTGAATATTGAAATAAAAGATTCGACAGTGGTCTCCGAAATATTGGATTTGGTATGTGAGGGAGTTAGGCAGGCTGATAAATTTCCACTGGAGGATATAATTTTCTGTTCGTTTAAGCATGACGCGCTCAAAGATCTAAAGGTAGAGGCGGAGCAGCGAGGTATGCTGAATGTTAATATTGCTCCTGGCATAAAAACGACTGAATTATTTGGGAAGGAGAATGTCAATAAAGATTTTTCATTAAAGCAAGCTGATGCTACATATCCCGAATGGGCAATGGACAGTCTTCGGGCTCTCGTGGAGGGTAACGGATTTCAAGGTTACGATGGGGTGCTATGGGATTTGCGTGAGCCAATCGTCGATTTGGCAGTGGCCGGAAATAAAGTGATTCATGCATCGACTTCAGATTTTAGACAATACAATGATAATCGGGGTTTTGCCTTGCTTTTGTTGGAATTGAGTGAGCGAGTAACTACTTTTTTCAAGTGTGATAACGTTGATGATGCAAGGAAGGTTCTGCTGGAGTCGAGTCTTCTGCTGAATGGTGTTGGGATGCAGATGATGTATAAGCAGACGGCGGAAGGTGAAGACTGCTTTTATTTCTATAAAAGTCACGGTTGGCAAGATAATAGCGAAATTCTTACATTGGGGGCGGGCAAGGCTAAACCCTATTCGCAACTCAGGAATTACTGAGTTCACTTTTTTCAGTTGTCGAAGTTTAAGTGCTTCGTTGTTTTTTGTTGGTTGGCTTTGGGTTGCTGCTGGTGGAATAATCCTACAAGCCTGGTCGTGTTTTCATTGTGACATAAGTTGTTTTTTCCTACGGATTAGCCTGAGTCAACTTCCTATAGTCACGCACCTCGCCATCCCGAGCCTGCCCACCCGGCAGGCTCAATTGCGCTTCAGTAACTTTCTATAGAGAAATCTCAGAGTATGGACAGTGCAACTGATCAAACGCCGGTCGGATCATTCGTGTTCGACCACTGGCTATTGCAAAGCGATGGAACGCTGACGCGAGACGGACAAGGTGTCCATGTTCCCCCCAAAGAATTGCACGTGCTGCGCCTGTTGCTGGGTTCGGCGGGTTCGGTGGTCGGCAAGGACCACCTGCTGGACCAGGTCTGGCCCCGCATGGACACGGCCGAGGAATCGTTGACCCGCTGCATCTATGCCTTGCGCAAGTTGCTCAGGGACAACAAGGATTTCATCGCGACGGTGTACGGCCAGGGGTATCGATTCACCTGCCCGGTGGTGGCGCTCGATGGGCCAAGCCAGGCGAGGGCTACGGCGCCTTCGTTGGCCGTGCTGCCGTTTCGCAATCTGGATGAGACGGCGGCGCTGGATCTGCAGGATGTAATGATCCGTCAGTTGAGCGTGGCGTTCGGCGAGGCGTTGCGGGTTATTCCCTCGGGCTTGATCGCGGCCTGTGGGGCCGTGGAGGACGTGCGTTCGTGGGTCGGGCGGTTGTCGGTGGATTACTGCCTGAGTGGGCGTTTCAGCGGGTCGAGCGCGGCGCCGCTGTGGTCGGTCGAGTTGATGCGCGGCGCCGACCAGGCGTTGCTCCATGGGCAGACGCTGGACGCCCGCGATGCCGGCGAGGCGTTGGGCGCGCTGACGTGTCTGGTGGCCCAGCGCGTGCCCGGCCTGCGCCCGGTGGGTGATCGGTGTGGTGCCTATCCGGTGGCGGTGGCTTATCTCAACGGGCTGTGCCAAGTGCAACGACACACGGTCCAGAGCCTGCGCGATGCGGCGGTGCTGTTCAGGCAGTGTGTGAACCTCGATGCCGGGTACGCGCCACCGTGGTGCGGCATGGCCGATGTCTGGCTCGGGCAGGCGATGATCGGGGTGGTCGATCAGGAGCGGGCCATCGAAGAGGCCCATGTGGCGGTTTCCAAGGCCTTGGCACTGGACCCCGGCAGCCTGCCGGCGTTGACGCGATTGGCCTTGCTTACCAGTCTGCGCGGCTGCGAACAGGCGGCCGAGGTGTTGTTTCGACGCTGCCTGTTGTCGGCCGATCAGGCGGACGTGTTGTACTTTCACGCCTGGCATCACTGGTTCTGGCGCCGTAACGAACTGGCTGCGAGCGTCATCGACCAGTGCCTGGCGCACGATCCCGATTGTGTCCGGGCCCGACTGTTGAAGGGGCGCATTGACGAGCAGCTGACCAGGGCCGGCGAGCGGCGCCTGGCATGAAGGGGCGTCGCAATCCTTGGTTGTGCTGGCCGGTGTGTCTCGGTCTGGGCCTGGGCGTGACGCAGGCCAATGCCTGGTGCTGGAGCAAGGCCGGGCAGTTGCATGGCATCGAACCCGAGCTGCTGCAAGCGATTGCCGAGGTCGAGTCGGGGCAGCAGCCCGGCGCGATCAACCACAACCGCAACGGCACCCGCGACATTGGCCTGATGCAGGTCAACAGCAGCCATCTGCCGCGTCTGCAACGCCAGGGGATCACCGAGCGGCGTTTGCTGGAAGAACCGTGCCTGTCGGTGGAAGTCGGGGCGTCGGTGCTGGCCGAATTCATCGCCCGCCATGGCTACAACTGGACGGCGGTCGGCGCTTACAACGCGGGCAACTCACCCCATCGCCAGGCCGCACGCCTGCGCTATGCGCGCAAGGTCTGGCAGCGCTACCAAGCGCTCACTCAGGGCCAGCCAGGACGACCTGCAACCGAACCGTCGGACGGATGAGCTTCGCCACGGGGCTTTCTCGGGATTCTGATCCCTTGCGCGGCACAACCGGCAGATTTCGATCAGGAAGCCTGTTTGCGCAGTGCCTACCATGGCGGCTCATTCGACTGCCCTGGAGTTTGGACGGTGACAGTGCCGACGGCCCCTACGCTACAGCCTTGCGTCCTGCGGATACTCAATGGCCCGTTGCAGGGCTGCGAGTTTGCGCTGGGCGAAGGCACCACGGTGTTCGTGGTCGGGGCGGTGGACCTGTTGGAGGAGGGCGCGCTTTCGGCCGGTGTGCCTGCCGAGGCCATTTTCGTTCCACTGCAGACCGGTGGCTGTAACTTCGAGGTGCTGGCCGACCAGGCCACGCCGCAGAGCGTGCCGTTGCGGGTGCTCGGCGATTCGGTCGAGGTTCGCCATGCGGCCTTCCAGGCCAGGGTCCAGGTCGGTGGTTTGTACATCGCCTTGCGAGCCCAGAACGAAGGTTGGGCGCCCGATCTTTTCAAGCATCCGAGCGCTGCGCCTGATCATGCAGCCGCCCCCATCGCGTGGAACAGCCCACGGTCCCGTTGGATCGCCTGCGGCCTGGTGCTGGCTGCACTGGCGATTGGGCTCGGCTTCGTGGCGCGACCGGGACCGGCGCCTGAAACCGCCGTTCGCGCGTTGATTGCCGGCGCCAGTGCCCAGGTACAGGTGCTGGGTGGGCGCGATGGGGCGGTGTACGTGTTTGTCTCCAGCGAGCGCGATGCCGGCTGGAGCCGTCAGGTGCTGACTCGCCGCCCCGGCTTCGAGGGGACGGTGCTGCTGCTGGAGCAGGAGCGGCGTCGGCTGGAGCAGGTGCTGATCGACCATGACCCGCAACTGGCCTGGCATGTGCTCGATCTCAAGGACCCGTCATTGCCGCGCCTGTGGCTCAGCGCACAACGCAACCTGCTCACGCCCGACAGCCAGGCGCGCCTGCTCGAAACACTGCTGGCGGCGACGCCGTATGCCCGCGATGTCGTGCTGCAGATGCAGGACGACCGAAGGCTGGCTGACCTGGCCCAGAGTGGTTTGCAACGCCTCTCGCTGGCGTTCAGCCGGGTCGAGCACAGCGACAGTGTCACGTTCGCCGTCGAGGGCAACTTGCAAGATGCCGAGCTGGCTGCGGCGCGCCAGTACGTCGACGATTTTTACCGGCAGTGGGGGGATCGCTACGTGCACTTCACCGTCGAGCTCAAGGACGACGCGCTCAAGGGCAAGTCGTTTCAAACCGGCCCCCAGGGCTACGTCAAGACGGGGTCTTCGTCCTGGCATTTTCTAAATCAGACAGAGTAGGTGACGCATGGCTGGTATCGGACTCCCCATCACATTCCCCGATGACTTTCTCGGTGAGCAGGCCGCGGCATTCGAAGAGGGTGCGAAGAAACTCAAGGAAGCCTTGGACGAAGCGCTGGAGAAGCTGAAAAACGATGCGTCCGACCCCGGGCTGCTGGCGGCCTACCAGACCGCGTTTTCCTCGTACACGGTCTTTCGCAACGCCCAGACCAACACGATCAAGGGCTTCAAGGACATCGACATGGCGATCATCCAGGCGGCGCGTTGACGCTTTCTCTTTCGGCTGGCCATCGCGTGTGACGATGGCCCTTTCATGAGTGCACCGTATGCCTTTGCAAAGTCTTTACCCGGCGGCCATCGAGCGGTTGGCCATCGCTGAATTGCATGGCCCCCAGGAGGGGCCGATCGTTTCGCTGGAGTCGCGACTGATCGACAGCTATGCCAGGGCTTTCGTTGACAGCGGGCAGGATGTCTCGGCTATTGGTCAGTTGCTGCGCCGCCCCGACGTCACCGACCCTGACGTGTTGGCCCAGTTGCAGGAGCTGACCGGGCAATACAACGTCGACATCAACTTGCTCAACGTGATGGTGCGCAAGGCCGTGGGCACCGCCGAAACCCTGTTGCGTGCTTCATGAGAACGAGCCTTTGTTGCGTGTTGCTGTGCCTGGCCCTGGCGGGGTGCCGCCAGCCGAGCCTGCTGGAGGGTCTGGATCAGCAACAGGCCAACGAAGTGCTGTCGGTGTTGCAGCGCAACAACATTGCCGCGGTGAAGGTTGACACCGGCAAGACCGGTTACGCGGTGAAGATCGATCCACTGGATTTTGCCGCCGCCGTCGACCTGCTCAACCTCTACGCGCTGCCTTCCAGGCCGCGCCTGCAAGTCTCCGAGATGTTTCCCGCCGACGCCCTGGTGGCCTCGCCCCGCGCGGAAAAGGCCCGGTTGTATTCGGCGTTGGAACAGCGCGTCGAGCAATCGCTGGGGGTGCTCGAAGGGGTGGTGTCGGCGCGGGTCCACATCAGCTATGACTTGGACGCCGGCGAGGGCGGTCGCAAGCCTGCGCCTGTGCACCTCTCGGCGATGGTGTTGCATGAGCGCGACGTCGAGGCGCAATTGCTGATCAACGACATCAAGCGTTTCCTCAAGAACAGTTTCGCCGCGGTGGACTACGAGAACATCTCGGTGGTGCTGTCCAGGCGCTCGCCGACCCAGCACGTTGCGCCATCGCGGTTGACCACCCAAGGGTATTCGCCCTGGCCGTGGTTGTTGGGGGTGATGAGCGGACTACTGGTGGCTGGTGGAGCGGCCTGGCTTTACCACTTTGCCGGTGTGAGGCGACGTGATGTCGGACGTTGAATGCCTGCGGCGTCTTCTCGTCGAGCCTTTGGCTTATCTGCACCCGCAGCGCCTGGTGGTGCCGCCGGACTTCGAGGGCGAAGAGGCGCGCCGGCGGCTCAATGACATGCTGCGTGATGGGCTGGCGCTGCCACTGGCGCTGCCTTCGACAGCGCTGGGCGGCGTGGCAAAACAGTGGGTTCGCCAGTGGCGGCAGTTGCCCTGCGTGGCGTTGCTGATGGGGGCCTATCGGCTGTGGCCCGCGTTGGCGCGAGGGGCGGCATGGCGATGCCTGCCGGCGTCGGTGCGCCGGTTCGCCGGCTGTCGCCTAGGGGCCCGCGGCGGCCTGCCGGTCGCGGGCCTGCCGGTTTCAATCGAGCAGGTCGAAGCGGCCGGCCTCAATGCGCTGTGGGGCTGGCACAGGCAGGTCCCACCGTGGCTGCTGGAGTGCCTGGCCTTGCAGTTTTCCGAACCGGTCGTGGGCTTGCATCGGCAGTGGCCGGTCCCTGAACCGGACCCGACGCTTTTCTTCCTGGCGGTGCAGCATGCTCGACTCGATCCGATCCATCGCTGACCTGCCCGTTGACGAAGACGTGCACCTGGCCCGCGAGGACATCGCTGCTGCCCGCCGCCGTCGACGCCTGCAACTCGAAGCCCAGCGCCGGGCCCGAGAATGTCTCGAACAGGCGCGGCGCGAGGCCGAAGCGGTACACGCCGAGGCGTTCCGGCAGGGGTATGCCGAGGGCATCCTGCGGGCGGCCGGGCAGTTGGCGGAAGGCTTGTTGACCGCCCAAACCCTCGGCCAACAACTGCACCAGCAACTGATCCGGGCTGCGGGCGATCTGCTCGCCCAGGCCTTGGACCAGCCCCCATGGCTGGACGACATGCTGGCGCGCTGGCTGGTCGGGCAAGCCGGCGACAGCGACGCGGTGTTGCAGGTGTTATTGCCGCAACACTGTCGTCCGCGCGGCGATGAAATGCGCGAGTGCGTGGGCAAGCACTGGTCGGGTGAACTGCACCTGGAGTACCACCCGCAGGATCGCTACGTGCTGCGGCTGGCGGATCAACTGCTGGAGTTCGACCTGGAAGCCACGCGCGAGCGGCTCGCGCCGCGCTTGTTGGCGAGCATTGCCGACTTGCCGGATTCGGTGCGCGTGCTGGACCAGGCCGCGTTGCAAGCCCTGTCGGCGCTGTGCGCCAGTTTCGCCCCACAAACCGCGCCTGCCGATGTGCCTTGTGAAGATTGAACCCACACCCGGCACCGTTGCCCTCGATCGCGACGCCGGCTCCCCGGTGCAAACATTGGAATCGCGCTTGCTGGCCGCCCATGAACCATTGACCGCCACCAAGCGCCCTGACCCTGGGTTCGAGCAACTGTATCAATGGCTGTTAGGGATGGAGGGGCAGGGCGAAAAGGCCCTCTATGAATTTTTGCGCGGGCTGCGAGGGCCAGACGGCGACACCGCGGCGTACCCCACCGCAAGCGCATTGAAGGCGGTCACGTTGCAGGTGCTGTTTCGATTGAAGGACGAGGGGCTGGAAAAGTCCCGGCTCTACAAAGAGATCAGCGGCGCCAATGGGCTGGCGTTTGCCATGGAGGTGTTTGTCACGGGGTGGATGCGTGAGGTGTTTGAGCCGATGGGGGATGAGGCGTGGGAGAGGAGTGAGTGGTGAGAAAGTTTTGATGGTTTATATGAGAGCAAGGAAAAATAACCATGCAAATTGGACAAGGTGCGAGCATTTCTACAGATGTCGCCCGAAGTGATTTCGTTTCATCTTCAACTAGTTCGGTAGAAACATCAGCGACGCTTGAATCTGTACTGCTGGACACTACTGATTTTCAATTGGACCAATTGGGGGCGCCTAAACATGTCGCAATGGGTTTTGTGCATCTGGGTAATGCCACGACGGCCTCGCTGAAGGAACTCTCTGCCGACCTGGGACAGTACGATCGCGATGTAACCGATCAGATTACGCAATTTGTCGAAACCGGTGTAACGCTTCACGAGCCTGACAGCCATGCAATTTTTGATTTAATAAATGAAAGGGCCGAAGGCTGCGAAAATCGTGAGGATCGCTTGAAGTCTGTACTTGAGGCTGGCATGGAACTGCTCGAATCCGCCAAGGGGCCAGGTCTCAATCTGTTGAATGTCGCCGGGAACACGGGGGTAATCATTGCGCTGACCACCTTGTTGCGCGAGTACGTTGGCTATCTCGTCGAACACGCTCTGGGTGCGGGTGATACACCTGAGGCCACGCGGGCATGGGCGGCTGTGGCGCTGGCAATGACGGGGCCAGCGTTGACGCTGATGGGGGCTATCCGCAGAGAGGTCTCAGGGGAGGCGAGCTGGAAATCTCGGCTGGGGAGTGTGTGCATAGCGTCTGCAGCGCTGGGAGGCTGTGTCGCGGCCGTTCTCACGGGAACGGCGTCAAAGCTTTTCCCTGCAATGGCCGGCGGGGTCGTGTACATCATGGCCCGGGCGCTGGCTCAATCCTTTTTCCCTTTGAAAGACAACGCAGGTTCCGCGAACGCAGCGTCAACCGCTGTTACAGCAGCGGCTTATGGCGCGTTTCAATTTGCATTGGCGGAACTGGGTAAGGTCATGCCATTGAGTGGGCCTGCCAGGGCCGTCGAGGCGATGGATCACGATTTCGGGGCGGACGCTATCAAAGCCGGATTGAATGCGCTCGGAATGGTAGCCGATGTGTCTACCTTGATTATCTGCAAGAGTTGGCATGTGCTATCCCCCCAGCCAGGGTCGGATTCGGTCTTTTCTGATCCGGAGTCTTTACGACAAATGGCGTTGGAGGTTCGCGCGGGTGTTCAGTGGCCCACCAGGACTCAATTAGCCGATGCATTCGTGAATGTGGCGGGGGCACGCCTATCGTATGGCCACGCTGTCAGTCTGGTCGTAGGTGCGGCAGGCGCTTTGTTGAGCGAGTACGACTTCGGAGAGGATACCCAGGGCCATCTTCTCAATGGCTGTTTCGCCGTGATGATGATGTTTCTTTACTTTCCACTTATCTTTGCCAACCTGAAGCAAACCAGCAACACCCATACGCTGCAGGAAACGACCACGGATTGATCCAGCCCAAGAGTGGGCAGCCATCGGCTGCTCGCTCCCAGCGCTCCACCCCGGCTATAATCCGCGGCTCATTTCGTCGATCGAGTCAAACCCGCCCATGTACACCCTGGCCCGTGAGCTGCTGTTCAAACTTTCCCCCGAAACTTCCCACGACCTGTCCCTGGACCTGATCGGCGCGGGCGGGCGGCTGGGGCTTAACGGTTTGCTGTGCAAGGCCCCGGCGAAACTGCCGGTGACGGTGATGGGCCTGGAATTCCCTAACCCGGTCGGGTTGGCGGCGGGGCTGGACAAGAACGGTACGGCCATCGACGGGTTCGCCCAGTTGGGCTTCGGTTTCGTGGAAATCGGCACCGTCACCCCGCGTCCGCAGCCGGGCAACCCCAAGCCGCGGCTGTTCCGCCTTCCGCAAGCCGAGGCGATCATCAATCGCATGGGGTTCAACAACCTCGGTGTCGACCATCTGCTCGCCCGGGTGGCGGCGGCCAAGTACCGGGGCGTGCTGGGGATCAACATCGGCAAGAACTTCGACACACCGGTGGAGCGCGCCGTCGACGATTACCTGATCTGCCTGGACAAGGTCTACGCCCACGCCAGCTACGTGACCGTCAACGTCAGCTCGCCGAACACCCCGGGGCTGCGCAGCCTGCAATTTGGTGACTCCCTCAAGCAACTGCTGGCCGACCTGGCCCGTCGTCGTGCGGAACTGGCGGTGATCCATGGCCGGCATGTGCCGCTGGCCATCAAGATCGCCCCGGACATGAGCGACGAAGAAACCGCCCAGGTGGCCCAGGCCCTGGTTGAGACCGGCATGGACGCGGTGATCGCCACCAACACGACCCTGGGGCGCGAAGGTGTCGAAGGGCTGGAACACGGTGACGAGGCGGGCGGCTTGTCTGGCGCGCCGGTGCGTGACAAGAGCACCCACACGGTGAAGGTCCTGGCCGCCGAACTGGCGGGGCGCTTGCCGATCATCGCGGCGGGCGGGGTCACCGAGGGACGGCATGCCGCCGAGAAGATCAGCGCCGGTGCGAGTCTGGTGCAGATCTATTCGGGCTTCATCTACAAGGGGCCGGCGTTGATTCGTGAGTCGGTGGATGCGATTGCGGCGTTGGGTTGATTCAGCCTTTCTGAAAATCGGGCAAATCCATTGTGGCGAGGGAGCTTGCTCCCGCTGGAGTGCGAAGCACTCCCGAAATCTGCTAACGCGATATGACTGAATCACCGTGTGTCATGGTGTTTGGGCTGCCGTGCAGCCCAGCGGGAGCAAGCACCCTCGCCACACCTGTGTTCACAGCCAGGCATCGGCGTTGTTCATAAGATTCCGGCAATAAAAAGGGCTCCTCGAAGGAGCCCCTGGGCCGTAGCCCGCCGTCCGGATGGGACGCGCGTGGTTAAATCGATTGGCACATCAGATTGTCGAGTTCTCGAGTGTTAAGCCCTGTGTCAGCCGACGGCGTGAAGTTCGTTGAGTCTATGGATACCCGCAGTGCCGGTCATACCGTCCCAGTTGTCGCCGCGTCCTTCTCGCCAGCCGTTGATCCAGGCTTGACGTACTGACGGTAGAGTAAAGGGGCAAAGCTCACGGGATTTACCACCAACGCCATATTGGTAACCGCGTAAAAATGCTCTTTCCAACGGATCACGCTTAAGTCTTCTCATAGGGTGTTGCCCTCACTTGTTGACTGTTTCTTTAGCGTCGGCCCTTGTCGGGGCCGGGGCAGAATCATTCTGCCGTTGGTGGCTCGTTGCCGGCGTGACGAGCCAAGGTGTTGGCGCCGTGGCGACGTCAACCTGTGTTGAGTTCTAACCAAAGCGTCACATGGATGGAATGATCGTTTTGTCATAAGCACGTAACAATAAAGATGTTAGGGCGATAAGTAACTTGATGTTCAGCGTCCGCTTTTGAGCAAGACCCCTGTATGATCAGCCCTGCGCTCAAAGGCGCGGTCCTGACCCGGATGAGAATGTCCTTCCGTTGCACTCGGGTACTATTCGACGAAAGGGTCGGGTTTTCACAATTTGTTGCACAGAATTTTTTATCTGCCCCCGCATCTAAGCTCTTTTAACCTGAGCGGCGAGGGTGGAGCGGCACACCTTCGTGCCACGCGGGTGCTCTTGAGAAAAGCACCTGACTGAACCCGACCCGGCAATGCGTTGCCCGGTCCACTTAGCCAAAGGCGCTGGAATCCCCATGTCCGACCGTTTCGAACTCTTCCTCACTTGCCCCAAGGGCCTCGAAGGCCTGCTTATCGAGGAAGCCGTCGGGCTTGGCCTTGAAGAGGCGCGCGAGCACACCTCGGCCGTGCGCGGCATGGCCGACATGGAGACCGCGTACCGCCTGTGCCTGTGGTCGCGCCTGGCCAACCGGGTGCTGCTGGTCCTCAAGCGGTTCGAGATGAAGAACGCCGACGACCTGTACCACGGCGTGCTGGACGTCGACTGGCAAGACCACATGCTGGCCGACGGCACCCTGGCGGTGGAGTTCAGCGGACACGGTTCGGGCATCGACAACACCCACTTCGGCGCCTTGAAGGTCAAGGATGCCATCGTCGACAAGCTGCGTACCCCGTCGGGCGAGCGGCCGTCCGTCGACAAGCTCAACCCGGACCTGCGCATCCACCTGCGCCTGGACCGTGGCGAAGCGATCCTGTCCCTCGATCTTTCCGGCCACAGCCTGCACCAGCGCGGCTATCGCTTGCAGCAGGGCGCCGCGCCGCTGAAGGAAAACCTCGCCGCCGCGATCCTGATCCGGGCCGGTTGGCCGCGCATCGCCGCCGAAGGCGGGGCGCTGGCCGACCCGATGTGCGGCGTGGGCACGTTCCTGGTGGAAGCCGGCATGATCGCCGCCGACATGGCGCCGAACCTGCGTCGCCAGCAGTGGGGCTTCACCGCGTGGCTCGGCCATGTGCCGGCGCTGTGGAAGAAACTCCACGAAGAGGCCACCGCCCGCGCTGCCGCCGGGCTGGCCAAGCCGCCGCTGTGGATTCGCGGCTACGAGGCTGATCCACGGCTGATCCAGCCGGGCCGCAACAACGTCGAGCGTGCCGGCTTGAGCGAGTGGATCAAGATCTATCAGGGCGAAGTCGCCACCTTCGAACCCCGCCCGGACCAGAACCAGAAAGGCCTGGTCATTTGCAACCCTCCGTACGGCGAGCGGCTTGGCGACGAAGCGAGCCTGCTTTACCTCTACCAGAACCTCGGCGAGCGCCTACGCCAGGCCTGCCTGAACTGGGAGGCCGCGGTGTTCACCGGCGCGCCGGACCTGGGCAAGCGCATGGGCATCCGCAGCCACAAGCAGTATTCGTTCTGGAACGGCGCCTTGCCGTGCAAATTGTTGCTGATCAAGGTGCTGCCGGACCAGTTCGTCACCGGCGAGCGTCGCACCCCGGAACAGCGTCAGGCCGAGCGCGAGCAGGCCCTCCTTGACCAGCAAGCGCCCGCGGCAACGCAGGAGCGCCAGTACAACAAGAATGGCAACCCGATCAAGCCGGCTCCTGTCCCCGCCCCGGTGGTGGAGCAGGCACGCTTGAGCGAAGGCGGGCAGATGTTCGCCAATCGCCTGCAAAAGAACCTCAAGTTGCTGGGTAAGTGGGCCAAACGTGAAGGTGTGGACTGCTACCGGGTCTACGATGCCGACATGCCGGAATACGCCATGGCCATCGACCTGTACCATGACTGGGTCCATGTGCAGGAATACGCCGCGCCGAAATCCATCGACCCGGAAAAGGCCTCGGCCCGGCTGTTCGATGCCCTGGCGGCCATTCCCCAGGCCCTGAGCGTCGACAAGAGCCGCGTGGTGATCAAGCGTCGCGAACGCCAGAGCGGCACCAAGCAATACGAGCGCCAGAGCGCCCAGGGCAAGTTCACCGAGGTCAACGAAGGTGGCGTCAAGCTGCTGGTCAACCTCACCGACTACCTGGACACCGGGCTGTTCCTCGACCACCGGCCGATGCGCCTGCGGATCCAGAAAGAGGCGGCCGGCAAGCGCTTCCTCAACCTGTTCTGCTACACCGCGACCGCCAGCGTCCATGCGGCCAAGGGCGGTGCTCGGAGCACCACCAGTGTCGACTTGTCGAAAACCTACCTGGACTGGGCGCGACGCAACCTCTCGCTCAACGGTTTTTCCGACAAGAACCGCCTGGAACAGGGTGACGTCATGGCCTGGCTGGAAGCCAGTCGCGACGAATACGACCTGATCTTCATCGATCCACCGACCTTCTCCAACTCCAAGCGCATGGAAGGGATCTTTGACGTGCAACGCGACCACGTCCAGCTCCTGGACCTGGCCATGGCCCGCCTCGCACCGGGTGGCGTGCTGTATTTCTCCAACAATTTCCGCAAGTTCCAGCTCGAGGACAACCTCGGCGAGCGCTACGCGGTGGAGGAAATCACCGCCAAGACCATCGATCCGGACTTTGCCCGCAACGGCAAGATCCACCGTGCCTGGAGGATCACGGCCCGTTGATCGATTGCTGATTGGATCCACGCAGGCCTTGTAACTCAAGGCTTTCAGCTCATCTTGGGGCTGGTCAAAATGATGGCTAATAGCTATAACTTAGCCTGTGGCCGGGTTGAACCTACTGCCTGGCCCTTTTTGAGTCGTGTTTATGGCCTTGCATCAGGTGCGCCCCAGGATCCTGGGCTTTATCAGCGAAGACGTCTCGGCCTGGCTCGTGGCAACGCTGGTCTTGCTGGCCGGCAGCTTTCTGACGGCGGTGCTGAGCTGGGCGATGATGAACCTGTTCGGCCAGCAACTGCGCCAGCGCTTCGAACTGCAGGCCGAGGAGCGTTTCAGCCGGATCGAGGAGCGCTTCCAGGAGCAGGAGCAGCGTCTGGATGGCCTGCGGCGCTTCTTCGCCAACTCGGAGTCGGTGTCCAATGACGAATTCCGCGGGTACGCCGAAGCCTTGTTGCGACGTACCCGGGCGCTTGCCTGGGCGCCCAGGGTGCGACGGGACGAACGGCTGGCGTTCGAACAGCAGGCGCGGGCCGAAGGCTCGATAAACTTCACCGTCCGTGAAGCCGACGGCAGCGGTGGTCTGCGGCCGGCCGCCGAGCGGGACGAGTATGTGCCGGTGCTCTACGTGCAAAGCCAGGCCTCCTATGGCTCGCCCTTGGGCATGGACCTGCTGTTCGAGCCCGTTCGGCGGGCCACCCTGGACCGGGCGCGGCAGAGTGGCCGGCTGGCGGTTTCACAGCCACTGGACCTGATTGGCGTCGATCCGGCCTTCACCCGCGGCGTGTTGCTGGCGGCACCGGTCACCCGACCAGGGGCCACCGAACCGTTCGGGTATGTGGTCGCGGCCATCAGCATGCGCCAACTGGCGGGCGACGGCCTGCCGACGGCCGGTCATGACAATCTGTCGATGCGGGTTATCGACCTGTCTGCGGACGATCGCGAGGAAGCCCTGTTCGAATCGCCCACCCCGGCCGGCCACAGCGAATTGTCGGAGACCCGCCGGGTGCGTCTGGCCGATCGCGATTATCGGGTGGAGCTGCGGCCCAGCCGGACGTTCCTGACAACCAACCACTCATCGGCGGCAAGCCTGGTGGTGCTGGGTGGCTTGCTCAGCCTGTTGCTCAGCGCCTTGCTTTACGTGCTGGTCAGCCAGCGGCAACGGGCACTGAAACTGGTGGAGCAACGCACCCGCGAATTGCGGGCCAGGGAGCAGGAACTGCGCGGCACCCATGGCCAGTTGCGCGGGGTGCTGGATGCGGCGACGGAGGTGGCGATCATCGCCACGGACCTGCGCGGCGTCATCACGACTTTCAACGCCGGCGCCGAACAGATGCTCGGCTACCCCAGCAGCGAGGTCCTGCAAAGCATGACCCTCGAAAGCCTGCATGTGCCGCGTGAACTCCAGGCCCGGGCCGCCCAGCTCGGTGCGCGTTTCGGCAAGCCGATCCCCACCTGTCACGCGATGTTGCTCGAGGGGGGCGAGCAGGGCGGCCAGCAGGCACGGGAATGGACCCTGGTGCGTCGCGACGGCAGCCATCTGACCGTGAACATGCTGGCCACGCCGATGCTCGATGACCAAGGGCTGTGGGTCGGGCACCTGGCGATCTGCATCGACATCACCGAACGCAAGCGCGTCCACGAAGCCTTGGCGGCACGGGACCTGTTGCTGAAGAAACTCAGCGCCCATGTGCCGGGCGGCATCTATCAGTTCAAGATGGATTTCAACGGCCGTTTCAGTGTGATCTACGCCAGCGACGGCATTCGCGACATCTACGAATTGGAGCCGCACGTGCTGGTGCAGAACGCCGAGGCGATTTTCTCGCGCATTCATTGCCTGGACGCCAGCCGCGTGCGCAGCTCGATTCGTGCGTCGGCTGATACCCTGAGCCCCTGGCGTGAAGAATACCGGCTGCAGTTGCCGCAGCGGGGCCTGCGTTGGGTCCGGGGCGAGGCCACGCCGGAGGAACTGCCCGGCGGCGGGGTGTTGTGGCACGGCTACATCTCGGATATTTCCGACCTCAAGCGGGTGGAGGAAGAACTGCGGGCGCTGTCGGTTACCGATGCCTTGACGGGGATTCGCAACCGCCGTTATTTCCAGGAGCGACTGACCTCGGAGATGTCCCGGGTCGAGCGCGGTTCCGGGGGGCTGGCGGTGATCATGTTGGACATCGATCACTTCAAGCGCATCAACGACCAGCATGGCCATGCGGTGGGCGACCGGGTGTTGCAGGCGGTCTGCCAGCGGGTTGCCCAGCGGTTGCGACGTACCGATGTGTTCTGCCGATTGGGTGGGGAAGAGTTCGTGGTGTTGTGTCCGGACACGGACAGCGAGAGTGCCTATGCCCTGGCCCTGGGACTGTGGGAAGGCTTGCGCTCGGCCCCGATCGAGGACGTGGGAATCGTCACCGCCAGCTTCGGCATCGCCACCTGGCGCGCCGGTGAGGGCGCCGATGCCTTGTTGCTACGGGCCGACTCGGGCGTGTATGCCGCCAAGCAGGCTGGGCGGGATCGCGTGGAAACGCAGTTGGGATAGCGATGGGTCAGTGAGTGATGATGCGACCGTGCCGCCGTCTTCGCGAGCAAGCCCGCTCCCACAGGTTGATCGTTGGCGACCACAGATGTGTGTTCACCGTAAATCCCTTGTGGGAGCGGGCTTGCTCGCGAAAGCGGTGGGTCAGTTTGCATTGATGTTGAATGTACCGCCGTCTTCGCGAGCAAGCCCGCTCCCACAGGTTGATCGTTGGCGACCACAGATGTGTGTTCACCGTAAATCCCTTGTGGGAGCGGGCTTGCTCGCGAAAGCGGTGGGTCAGTTTGCATTGATGTTGAATGTACCGCCGTCTTCGCGAGCAAGCCCGCTCCCACAGGTTGATCGTTGGCGACCACAGATGTGTGTTCACCGTAAATCCCTTGTGGGAGCGGGCTTGCCCGCGAAAGCGGTGGGTCAGTTGATGGAGATGTTGGACAGGCCTGGCCTCTTCTTCGCGAAGACGGCAGTCCAGACAACCTCAGCCGCAATCCTTTGCGGCGGTGAGGGTTACCAGTTGTAGGTCAGGTCGGTGGTGAGGGTGCGGCCCTGGCCGTAGTAGCAGTCCCAGTTGCTGCGGCAACTGGCGACGTATTTCTTGTCCTCGAGGTTTTCCATGTTCATCCGCACGCTCACGCCCTTGATGTGCAGCGGGGATTTCTCGAAGTCGTAGGACATCATGGCGTCGTAGACCGTGTAGGACGGAATCGTGAATGCGCCTTCGTAGTCGGTGCCGTAGCTCTCGCGCACATACCGTGCGCCGATGCCCGCGCCGAGACCGGCCAGGGGGCTGGCGCCGGTGAAGGTGTAGTCGATCCAGGCCGAGGCGGTCAGGGGTGGCGCACTGGCCGGGTGACGGCCTTCGCGACCATCGTTGTCCTTGGTGTACTCGATGTCGTTGCGCGACACCGAACCGATCACCCGTACGTTCTTGTTGAGGTTGACCTTGCCTTCCAACTCGATGCCCTGGGAACGCACTTCACCGGACTGGCCGCTGAAGCCGGGGGTGAGCGGATTGGACGTCACCACATTCTTTTGCACGATGTCGTAGACCGACACCTGGATAAAACCGTCGATAGCCTTGGGTTCGTACTTGATCCCGGCTTCGTACTGCTTGCCTGTCGTCGGCTTGAACGCGGTGTTGCCAAACCCGGTGTCAGTGACGGGGAGGAATGACTCCGAGTAGCTCACATAAGGCGTCAGACCGTTATCGAACAGGTAGCCGAAGCCGGCCCGGCCACTGAATTTTTCATCCCGGGTCTTGGTGCTGGTCCCGTCAAGCGGACGCTTGTTGTCGGTTTCGGCAAAGTCATAGCGGCCGCCCAGCGTGAGGAACCACTTGTCCCATTTGAGCTGGTCCTGGACATACAGCCCGGTCTGGCGAACGGTGTTGTCCCAGCGGTAGGGCGAGCTGAAATTGATCGCGCCGCCGTACACCGGGTTGTACATGTCGATGGCCGACGCGCTGCGATCGTACAGGCCGAGGAACTTCGACTCGAAATGGTAGTGGTCCACGCCCAGCAAGACGGTGTGGTCCAGTGCCCCTGTGTGGAATTTGGCCTGGGCAGTGGTATCGATGTTGTAGACCTTGTTGGTCTGCGACCAGTCCACCCCGTAGCGGCGCATGTAGCGTTGGTCGTTGGCCCCGGTGACCGGGTTGGCGATGAAGCCGTAGCCGTGCAGCGGATCCACGTACTGGTCATCGACCTGGGCGTAACGCGCGGTCTGCTTCAGCGTCCAGACGTCATTGAGTTCATGGGAGGCCTCATAGCCCACGACGAACTGCTCGCGGTTGTACTTGTTCACGTCCGGCTCGCCGAAAAAGGTCGAGCGGCTGTACTTGCCGTTCGGGTTCGGCAGCACCGTGCCGGAGGCGGGCAGGCCCTGGGCGGACGGGGTGTCGTGGTCTTTCTGGTACTGGGCGAAGAAGGTGATGCTGGTTTCGTCGCTCGGGTTCCACGTCAGGCTCGGCGCCAGGAGCATGCGGTTTTTCTCGACGTAGTCGATTTCCGAACCGGAATCCTCCGCCACGCCGGTCAGGCGATAGAGGAATTCGCCCTGGTCATCCAGCGGGCCGGCCAGGTCGAAGCCGAGCTTCTTGCGGTCGTTGTCGCCGGCGCCCAGGGTCACCTCATGCAACGGCGTGGCGGTGGGGCGCTTGCTGACCATGTTGACGATCCCGCCCGGCTGGTTCTGGCCGTAGAGCACCGAGGCCGGACCCTTGAGCACTTCGATGCGCTCCAGGGTGTACGGGTCGATCTGCAGGGCGCCGCCGGTGCTGCCGCCGCCGTAGGGCAGGTGCAGGCCGTCGAGGTACAGCGGCGTCGGAATGAAGCCGCGGGAAGTCGGTTCGTCGAAGATCGTCACCCGGTCGGAGAAACCGCCACCGGTCATGCCGGCGGTGTAGCGCAGGGCTTCGGTGACGCTCTGCGAGCCGCGCAGCTTGACCTCGTCCTGGGTGATGACGTTGACGGTCTGCGGCACTTCGTTGAGCGGCGTGTCGGTCTTGGTGCCGGTGCCGGTTTTTTTCGCGACGATCCCATCCACCGGCCCCCATGCCGACTCCTGGGTGCCCGAAATGTTGATCGGCGCCAGGTCCAGGCCCGCGCCATCGTTGCGGCTGCGCAGTGTCATGCTGTTGCCCTGGACGCTGTAGGCGATCGGGGTGCCCTGGAGCAACCGGGCCATGGCGGCGGCCGGCTCCAGGTCACCGCTCACCGCGGTGCTGCGCAGGCCACTGACGTCGGCCGGGTTGTAGAGCACTTGCAGGTTGGTCTGGCGACCGAACTCCTGCAACGCGCTGCCCAGCGGTTGCGCCTGGATGTTGATCGGCAGACTCTGGGCCTGGGCCGTCAGCGGCAGGCCCAGGACCAGCGCGCAGAGGACCGGGACATGCGGTCGAAACGAATGACGGATCAGTAGAGCCTGGGTGAGCGGTTTCAGTCCTAGCGGTGCTGGCATTATTTTTTCTCGTCAGAATGTTACTGAGAACTATTTCTATTGGCTGCTAGTAAGACGTTGGGCCTTTGGTAAACCGGAAAGACCCAGCGTCTTTTTTTAAAGAAATGTTCACCGTCAGGCCGGTTGCAGCTCGGTGACGACATGGCCGGCTTCCATACGCACCAACTGGTCGGCGATATCGAAGTAACGGTCGTCGTGGGAAATCACGATGATGGTCTTGCCCAGGCGCTTGAGGTCCGGCAGCAGCTCGGTGTAGAAAATCCGCCGGAAAGTCGGGTCCTGGTCGGCGGCCCATTCGTCGAACACCAGCACCGGGCGTTCTTCCAGCCAGGCGTTGACCAGGGCCAGGCGCTTGCGTTGGCCGGTGGACAGGTCGGTGGTGGTGAAGGTGCCGTCGCGCACGCTGACCTTGTGGGCGATCTCCAGGCGTTGCAGGTACTGGTTGGCGTCGTCGGGGATGTGGGTCTCGCCCTGCACGACGTCGTCGAACAGGTAGTAGTCGGCAAAGATCGTTGTGAACAGTTGGCGGTAGTCGTCGCGGTCCAGGTCGGTCACCGCCCGGCCATTGAGGCGGATTTCCCCCTGTTGCGGGGCATACAGGCCCAGCAACAGCTTGATCAGCGTGGTCTTGCCACAGCCGTTTTCTCCGACGATGAAAATGATCTCGCCCTGGTCGATGCGCAGGTTCACCGGGCCCAGGCGAAAGGGCGTGGCGCCTTCGACCGACGGGAAGCTGTAGGCCACGTTGTTCAGTTCCAGGCTTCGCACGGAGGCCTTGCGGTTGCCCGGGTCGCTGAGCAGCAGGTGTGGTTCGGGCGAGGAAAACCGTTCCGACAGCTCGGCGATCCGGCGGAAGGCGATCTGCGCGCGGCTGACGATCGGCAGGGTGCCGATCAGGTGTTCCAGCGGCCCCTTCATGTACAGCAGCACCAGCACGAAACCGCTCATCACCGCTTTGTCCGCGCTTGGCCACAGCGATTGCAGCGCCAGGGCCAGGCCGATGACCACGAAAAACAGCATGGAGCCTAGGGTCTTGGCGACCACGAAGATATTCACCGAGCGGATCTGTGTGTCGCAGATTGTGTCGGCGGTGCGTTCGATGCCCGAGACGAACATGCGCTGGCGACGGGGGCGGTGGATGCGCAGTTCCTTGGCGCCCTCGGCGATGGCGTTGTAGTGCTTTTGCAGTTCGTCCTCGTGTTCGCGGGCGTTCAGGAAACCCTGCATGCCGCGGCCCCGGGCGATGTACTGGATGACCGTGCCGATCAGGATCGCCACCACCGTGACCAGGAACATCGGCCACGACAACAGCGCCAGGTAACCCATGCAACCGAGTGTGACGGTCAGGGAAATGGCCAGCGGGGCGAAGGCGAAGGCGAAGTCGCTGATAGTGTCGACGTCGTGGGTCAGCACCGGGATCAGGCGATGGCTGCGATAGCGCTCGATCTGTTCGATGGGCGCCGACAGCACTTTTTCCCCCAGGGTCTTGCGCAAACTGGCGATGATTTTCTGGCCGACATAGTTGGTGCCGATGTCCGAGAAGATCGAGCTGGTCAGCGCCAGCAGGCACAGCCCGGCAAACACGCCGACCACCGTGGTGCTGAGGCCGTTGTCGGCGTGCAGGACCTGGTTGATCGTCGCCAGCAGCACCGTGACGCTGAGCCCGCCAAGCATGCCCAGCGCAATGGCGCCGATGACAATCAGCCGGAAAGGTTTGAGCAGCGTGAACAGCTCGTGCATCACCCCGCGTGTTGGTTGGTTCATGGCGGTTTCCCTGCTTGAAGAAAGGGCGAAGGCCCCCGCAGGTATTCATCGCAAGGGCTTGAGGACGGAGCGCGCCGGTTGTGTCGCGCCCCCCTGTAGAACGGTTGGAAGAACATGGGATTTAGCGACCGGTGTCCGTGGCGAGGGAGCTTGCTCCCGCTGGCCGCGCAGCGGCCTCTCGTCCCCTCAACCCGTCCGACACAACGCATGTCCAGGCTATGGGGGCACTGCGCGCGCCAGCGGGGATAAATCCCCTCGCCACAAAGTGCACTCCACAAGTGAATTCACGGGCTACATATCCCGCACCACCCGAAACCCCAGCCAATCCCCACGCGCATCGGGGTACGCCGCGTTACGGTTGCCCGAGCGGGAAAACACTGGCGCCTCGCCCCAGTCGTTGCCACGGATACGCCGCACCTTGCAGTCGCCGTCGAGCCAGGCGCTGCCGTCGTTCGGGGCGCCGGTGTAGCTGTCGTTGTAGCAATCGGCTGTCCACTCGTAGACATTGCCGTGCATGTCGTACACGCCGAAGGCGTTGGTCGGGAAGCTGCCGGCCGGCGAGGTGAAGTTGAAGCCATCGGCGGCGCCGTAGGTGTTGGCATGCCGGGCGATGCTGTAGTCCTTGCCTTCATCGAACGGGAAGGGGAACGGCCCGGTAGTGCCGCCGCGCGCGGCGTATTCGCGCACCGACTCGCTGGTCAGTCGGTAGGGCTTGCCGGTTTTCTTCGACAACCAGGCCACGTAGGCATTGGCCTCGTTGAAGTCCATGCACACCGCCGGGTGGCGGTCGCTGTATTGCTTGCGCGGGTCGCTGCCCTGGTAATCCGGGATGCCAGCCTTGCAGGCGCGGCCAGGGCGGTCATCACCGTCGGGCATCGTGTAGCCGGTGTCGCGCAAATAGGCGAACCATTCACCCTTCAACACGTGGAAGCGGCTGATCGCCAGCGGCCGGGCGAACGTCACCGGGTGCATCGGACCTTCGTCCGGCTCGCGGCCGACTTCGTCCGGCGGGGTGCCCATCTGGAAGGTGCCGGTGGGCAACACGACCATCTCCGGGCAATCCTTGCAATCGCGAAACACCTGGCCCGGTTGAGACGCTTCGGCGCCGCTGGGCAGCGGGGCGACCAAGGCCAATGCGGCAAGTACCTTCAGTGGAAAACGGTTCATTTTTTTCTCTCGATTAAAGTCCAACAAGCGCGGGTCAGATCGCCTGGTTCAACAGCGTCATGAAACGATCGATTTGGGCTTCGTTGTTGAGCAGGCCCGGTGCGGTGCGTATCACCGGCCCGGCATCGCGGTGAACGGCGTCGACGATCACGCGTTGCTTCATCAGGTCGCCGGCCACCTGGCCGCTCTCGCGGCCCTTGATGCGGAAAAAGGTAAAGCCGGCCGACAGCGCCGGGCTCAACGGCGTGACCAGTTCAACCTGCGGCATCGCCACCAGCTGTTTTTTCAGGTAGCTGTTGAGGGCGTGAATGCGCGCCTGTACCTCGGCCTTGCCCAGCTCCAGGTGCAGCTTGAACGCCTCGTCCACCGCCCAGCGGTGCTCGAAGGCATGGAAGCCGCCCGGGGTCATGACGGTGGAAAACGCCGTGGCTTCGGAAAAGGTCGGGATGATCGGCGTGACGTATTTGAGTTCGTCGCTGCGGCTGCACACCAGCCCCGTGCCGCGCGGGCCGAACATCCACTTGTGGGTGCCGGCGATGAAGAAGTCGCAGTTCATCGCCGCAAAGCCCAGATCCTCCACGCCGAACCCGTGCACGCCGTCCACCACGTAGACGATGCGTTGGTCATCGCGGCGGCCCTGGTTGTGCCGCTCCACCAGCGCACCGATCTGGTCGATGGGCAACTTCACGCCGCTGCCGGAGTGCACCCAGGTCATGCCCAGCACCCTTGTTTGCGGGCGGATGGCGCGGTCGATGGCGGCCAGGATCTCATCGTGGCTGGCGCGGTGGGCGTCCTCGAACAGCTTGATCTTGCGCACGCGGGTGCCGTCCCGTTGGGCGCGCAGGTCGAGGATGGTGTGGGTGGCGTAGTGTTCGTGGACGGTGGTGAGGATTTCCTGGTCAGGCTTGACCTGGACCCCGCCGTAGATCATCGCCAGGCCCTGGGTGGTGCTGCCGGTGAGGGCGATCTGCTTGGGGCCCGCTTGCAGATAGCGGCCGGCCCAGGTGCGCACGTTTTCCTCGCGGGCTTCGGTGATGCCCAGGTCCCAGTCCATCTGCAGGCCGGGGTTCTTGTCGAGGGCGGCGCGGTGTTGCTCGATGGCCTCGCGCACCGGGCGCGGGTGGGTGGTGACGAGGAAGTTGGCGAAATGCAGGTAGTCCGGATCCTGGTCGAACAACGAGCGCAGTTGCGCCCATTTATCCCGGGGCAGCGACGGCAGCGATGGGGTGCCGGCCGTGGCGGGCAGGCTGTTGGCCAGGGGTAGGCCGGCGGCGAGGATCCCGGCCCGCTTCAGGAACGTGCGGCGTTCATTCATGGCTGGCCGACCTTCTGGTTCGAGGCCACGGCCGGTCGCGCGGCCTTCTGGACCTGATCCCAGACCCGCAGGAAATTGCCGCCCCAGAGTTTGGCGATGTCGGCTTCGGAGTAGCCGCGGGTGAGCAATTCGGCGGTGACGTTGCGGATGTCGCCGACGTTTTCCCAGCCTTTCACGCCGCCGCCTTCGTTGAAGTCGGAGCTGATGCCTACGTGGTCGATGCCGATCTTGCGCACGGTGTAGTCGATGGCGTCCCCCAGGTCCTTGAGGCTGGCCTTGGGTTCTTCTTCCAGGATGCCGTAGAGCTGGGCGGCGTATTCACCGAACTTCTGCTCGGGCCAGGCGGCGATGATCGGATCGCCGGGCATCAGCGCCATGGCCAGGTTGGGCAGCGGCGGCAGATCGAAACGCGCGCGCAGGGCGTTGAGCTTGTCCTGGGTCTTTTGCGTGAGCGGGCGCAGGTACTGGGAGAAGCCGACGATCTGCACCACGCCGCCGCTGCGCTTGATCAGTTGCAGTTCCTTGTCGCTGAGGTTGCGCGGGATGTCCACCATCGCCCGTGGCGCGGAATGCGAGGCCACCAGCGGTGTGCGGCTCAGTTGCGCAACCTGCTCCAGGGCCTGGGTCGACATCTGCGACACGTCGATGATCACACCGAGGTCATTCAGGCGGGTCACCGCTTGCTTGCCGATGTCCGACAGGCCACCAAGGGCATCCGGCGAGTCGTTGAAGAACGGCAGCGGGCGCGAGGAATCGGCCCAGTCGTTGTTGCCGATGTAGCTGAAGCCGAACATGCGCATGCCTCGCGCCGTCCACAGGTCCAGCAGGTTCAGATCATCGCCAAGGGGGTAGGCGTTGAGCATGCTGATGAAAATCGCGAACTTGCCTTCACCGTGCAGCCGGCGAAAATCCTCCGGGGTGTAGGCGATGGCGACCTGGTTGGGGTAGTCGCGGACCAGCCCGGTGATGATCTTGTAGCGCACTTCCTGTTGGTTGCGTGCCTCCTCGACGAAGCCGGCGGTGGGCTTGTGCGGCGCGTTGGGGCCGTTCCACAACTCCGGCCAGCCGAACACCGTCAGCGCCGCGCCGGACAACTGGCCGCGATTGGCTTTCACCAGGTCGAACTGGCCGTCGCCGTCCTTGTCGGCTTCGTGGCCGGCGGTGCCGAAATCCAGCGGCACGGTGATGTGGCTGTCGAAGGAGAGCAGGCGCTCATGCAGCGCCCGAGCCTCTTTCATCACCTTGACCGGGTAGCCGGGGTTGTCCCGCCACCCGTAGTCCCAGGCCGCGAGGCCACCGCCCACCACCAATGCCAGGGCCAGGGGCACGCCGGTGAACAGCGCCTTTTTCGAACGTCGTGTTGTCATTGCCGATCTCAGTCAGGTTCGCCTTTGCTGTCTGGGAAGAACGAGTGATCGGTGGGGAAATTTAGCGGTCTGGGAGGGCCTCTTCGCGAGCAAGCTCGCTCCCACAGGGGATCTCCTCCAGGTGGCTGACCTTTGTGGGAGCGGGCTTGCTCGCGAAGAGGCCCCCACAGTCTTTAAATTTGTCCCCCCAGCCATCGTCCTAGCTTGGATAACGCCCACCCCAGGGCTGAACACAGGTAAGGCAATGACGATTTCTCGACGAGGGTTCATGGCAGGCCTGGCACTGACCGGTGCCGCTGTGCCTGCGGTGTATTACGGACATCGCGAACTGACCCGCCCGGACCCGACCATCACCCCCGGCGAGGCGTCCTTCGATGTGGCGAATGTGGCGGGCCAGCGTCAGGCGGATACGTTGCGGGGGATCTGGACGATCCGTTTCAGCGGGCAGGAGGCCGGCCTTGCGGGCGTGCCGGACGACGATCTGCAGCTCTTCCTCGACATCGCCCACAAGGGCCGTGGCCTGGTGGGCTGCCTCGACACCGCCGAGCGGCTGCGCAGCGGCGGCGAGCCGCGCTACCGGGTGCTGGGTGACCTGGCCGGAACCGACCCCCGGCAGTTGAGCTGGCGGCTGGTCGATGGGGCGAGCGGCGTGCCGCGTTATGAATTCATCATGACCCTGGACGAAGTCTGGGCCGGTTTCGGCAATGCCGGCCCCGCGACCCTCAGCGGGCGCGCGTGGTCGTTGGATCGTCCGCTGGCCCAGCCGGAACTCGACAACCGCTTCATCGCCGTCAAGCAGCCATTTCCCGAAGCCCGCGACCGCGTGCCACTGAGCCCGGCGCTGTTGGCCTGGTTGGTGTCGCCCGAGCATCGCTTGTTCCATCAACTCTGGCATGCGACGCGGGACAAATGGCACACCCTGGACGAAGACAAGCGCAACGCCTTGCGCGGCATCGGCTGGCAGCCCGGACCAAGGGGCCAGGAGCGCGACGCTCGCGGGCCGCGCAAGGATCGCAACGGCTCGGGCATCGACTTCTTCTTCATGCACCGGCACATGCTGGGCACGGCGCGCTCGTTCCAGCCGTTGCCGTCCTGGCCGCGCTTCCCGTTGCCGCAACCGGAACTGGCGCGTGATCGCATTGGGTTCGCCCGCTATTTCGACAACCACGACGGCACGGCCTTGCCGCCCACCTGGCTGGCCGACGGCGACGAGCAGTACGCCCAATGGGTGAGCGACATCAAGACGGCCGAGACCTACCACAGCAATTTCCAGGTCTGGGAATCGCGCTACCGTGACCCGCGCTACCTGTCGAAACTGACCTTGGGCCAGTTGGGTTCGGAGATGGAACTGGGGCTGCACGACTGGCTGCACATGCGCTGGGCCTCGGTGCCCAGGGACCCGTCCAACGGCCACCCGGTGCCGTTCGCCCGTGACCCGGCCGACTTTGCCCAGCGCTGGTATGCAGCGGAAAACGACTTTCTCGGCGACCCGTTTTCTTCCCACGTGAACCCGGTGTTCTGGTCCTTTCACGGCTGGATCGATGATCGTCTCGAAGACTGGTTTCGTGCCCACGAACGTTTCCACCCCGGCGAAGTGAGCCGCCTGGACGTCAACGGCGTACCCTGGTTCGCCCCGGGCCGCTGGGTGGAAATTGCCGACCCCTGGCTGGGCCCGGACACCCACGGTTGCAGCACCACGCCGGGGCTGCAAGTGGGGCGTTCGGTGGAAATGGACCCGGAAACCATGAAACTGGCCCTGCGCATCACCTTCGGCAGCGATGACAAAAAGCTCTCCGAACTGTTTCGCCGGGTGCCGCAACGACCGTGGTATGCGCGCAATCTCAAGGCCAAGCCTGCTTAACCTTTCTGATTGGATGAACAGGGGCGGGAATTATTTGTGGCGAGGGAGCTTGCTCCCGCTCGGTTGCGCAGCGACCGCAAGATCTTAGGGCTGCTGCGCAGCCCAGCGGGAGCAAGCTCCCTCGCCACGGGTGTCACTTGGCTTGGAGGTATGCGTTTAGCGCGGCGCGGCGATGTCCAGGGCGCGGTTTGCTAGCAGTTCTGCCAACTCAAATCATTTGCTGGATGCCCAGCGCTCGCTTGCCACGGCGCAAGGCGATGTAGCCTGGCTGGGGAGTCCTACATTGCAGCCTCAACAGCGCTGAAGAGAACGCAGTTGTGGCGAGGGGATTCATCCCCGTTGGGCTGCGCAGCAGCCCCAGAGCCGGCACCTCGGTGTGTCAGGGGTATTGAGTGAGCCGGTTTGGGGCTGCTGCGCAGCCCAGCGGGGATGAATCCCCTCGCCACAGGTGTGTGTGGCTTGGCTTGAGGAGTTGAGGGATGTTACATCACCCGCCACCCCCCACCCAACGCCTTGTACAGCGCCACGCTGGCCTGGACTCGGGCCAGGCGCAGTTGCACGTTCATGTCCTGGGCGGCGTAGAGGGTGCGTTGGGTTTCCAGTACGGTGAGCAGGTCTTCGGCGCCGGCCTGGTAGCGGCGCTGGGCGATGTCGAAGGCGCTCTGGGCCTGTTGCAGTTCTTCGGCTTGCCACTGCCGTTGTCGTTCCAGGCCGTTGATGCCGTTCAAGGCTTTTTCGACGTCGGCGAAGCCGTTGATGATGGCCGCGCGGTAGGTTTGCAGCAGCTCTTCCTGGCGGGCGGTGGCCTTGTCCCGTTCGGCTTTCAGGCGGCCGTTGTTGAACACTGGCGCCGCCAGGCCGGCGGTGAGGTTGTAGACGTTGTTGCGCAACACCTGGTCGGCGATGTCGGCACCGCTGACGAGGCTCAGGCCCAGGGTCATCGAGGGTAGCATTGCCGCGCGCGCCACGCGGATGTCGGCTTCGGCGGCGCTCAGGCGTGCTTCGGCGGCGGCGATGTCCGGGCGGCGGCGCAGCAGGTCGCTGGGCACGCCGGCGTCGATGGACGGCCAGTGCAGGCGGTCGAAGTCCTCGGCATCGAGGCGGACCGCCTGCACCGGCTGCCCCAACAGCGTCGCCAAGGTGATCAGCGCCTCCCGGGCCTGTTGCTGCACCTGCGGCAGCCGGCGCTGCTGCGCTGCCACCAGGCCTTTCTGCTGGGACAGTTCCACGGCGGTGGCGCTGCCGGCGTCGTAGCGGGTCTGCACCAGGTCGAGCACGCTTTGGGCATTGGCCAGGTTCAGTTCGGCGATGCGTCGTTGTTCGCCCAGGGACAGCGCCTGGGTGTAGCTGTTGGCGACGCCACTGAGCAGGGTCAATTCCACGGTCGCCCGGTCGAACCGGCTGGCCGCCAGGGTGCCCAGCGCGCTGTCCCGGGCCGCGCGTTTGCCTCCCCAGAAATCCAGCTCATAGGTGGCGCTGAGGTTGGCGTCGTAGTAATCCAGCGAGCGGTTGTCCCGGTCCACGTCCAGTTGGCTGTAGCCCTTGCCGCGCAATAGTTCCTGGCGCGTGCCGTTGAGCCCGGCCTTGAGTTCCGGCAGCAGGGGCGCACCGGCGATCACTGCGTTGGCCTGGGCCTGGCGAACCCGTGCCATGGCGGCGGCGAGGTCGTGGCTGTCCAGGCGTGCCTGCTCGATCAGACGATTGAGTTGTGGGCTGCCAAATTGCGTCCACCATTGCCGGTTGTCTGCCTCGGCGGCGGGAGTTTCGAGGTGCTGCCAGGTCGATGGCGATTGGATGCCGCTGTCCGGGGGCGACAACGGAGTGCTGCACGCCGCCAGTAGCAGGCTGGCGGCCAGGAGGGTCAGGTGCGCTTTCATCGGCATGCATTCATTCACTGGTGAGGGCCGCGACGGGGTCGAGGCGGGCGGCCTTGCGGGCCGGCATGAAGCCAAACACAACACCGGTGGCCAGGGCGCAACCGAAGGCGCCGAACACCGCCAGCCATTCGAACGCCACCGCGATCTTGCCCAGCAGCAACGCGCCGCCCACCAGCAGGGCCAGGCCGATGCCGGCCAGGCCTCCGACCACCGAGAGCATCACCGCTTCGGTGAGAAACTGGCGCAGGATGTCCCGTTGGCGGGCGCCGGTGGCCATGCGAATGCCGATTTCCCGGGTCCGTTCGCGCACGGTCATGAGCATGATGTTCATCACGCCGATGCCGCCCACCAGCAGCGAAATCGCAGCAATCGCCCCGAGCATCAGCGACAGCGTCCCTTGGGTGCGCGCCTCGGCCTGGATCATCGCGGCGTTGTTGGTCAGTTCGAAATCCTGCTGGCCGTCGTGCAGGCGCAACAGGGTGCGGGACACCGCCTGTTCGGCCTGACGGACCTTGCCGGCGTCCCGGGCGGCGATCACCACGTATTCCGGGTGCCGGCTACCGAACAGTCGCACGCTGGCGGCGGAGTAGGGCACGGCGATGCGGTTGTCGGCGTCGGAGTCGCCGGAGCTGGCGCCTTTTTCCGCGAGCACGCCGACCACCTGGAACGGTACGTTCTCGATCAGGATGTAGCGGCCGATGGGGTCGGCGACGTCCTTGAGCAGTTTCTGCCGGACCTTGTGGCCGATCACGGCGACCGCCGCCGCGCTGCGCTCATCGGCATCGCTGAAGTAACTGCCCTGGACCACCGGCCAATTGAAGATAAGCGGAAAGTGCGTGTCGTTGCCGCCGACGTAGCTTTTGTGGTCGAGGTTGCCGAAGCGCACACTGGCTTCGGCACCGTTGACCGGCATGATGCGTTGCACCTCGGGCAGGGCGGCGAGGGCGGCCAGGTCCTGTTCGCTGATGATGCCCTTGGTGGCGCGCGGGTTGGGCGCGATGCCGTTGAGGTAGATGATGTTGGAGCCGAAGGCGCCCATCTGGGCCATCACCTGGCGCTTGCTGCCTTCGCCCACCGCCAGCATCACCACCACCGACGCCACGCCGATGATGATGCCGAGCAAGGTCAGGGCGGTGCGGAAACGGTTGATCCACATCACCCGCCACGCGGCGTGCACGGCGTCGAGCAGTTCGCCTTTCCAGGCGCCGTTGTGTTCGCTGCCGGCACTCAGCCGCTGGCGCAGGTCCACGGCCTGCAACGCCTTTGGGTTGGCGCAGGGCGTCGCGGGCGCGCCGTTGGCGCTGTCGCTGATGATCGACCCGTCGCGGATTTCGATGATGCGCTTGGCCCGTGCCGCCACTTCGCGGTCATGGGTGATCAGGATCACCACGTGGCCCTGGCTCGCCAGTTCATCGAGCAAGGCCATGACTTCGATGCCGCTCTGGCTGTCGAGGGCGCCGGTGGGTTCGTCGGCGAGGATGATGTGACCGCCGTTCATCAACGCTCGGGCAATCGACACCCGTTGCTGTTGCCCGCCGGAGAGTTGGTGCGGACGGTTGCCGGTGCGGCTCGCCAGGCCCAGGCGTTCGAGCAGCGCCTGGGCCCGTGCGTGGCGTTCAGCGGCCGAGGTGCCGGCGTAGATGGCCGGCATCTCGACGTTTTCCTGAGCGGTGCCGGACGGGATCAAGTGGTAGCCCTGGAACACGAATCCGAAGGCTTCGCGCCGCAGCCAGGCCAGTTCGTCGCTGCCCAGACGGGCGACGTCTTCGCCGGCGAACCGGTACTCGCCGCTGGTGGGGCGGTCGAGGCAGCCGAGAATATTCATCAGTGTCGATTTGCCGGAGCCGGACGCCCCGACGATTGCCAGGAATTCCCCGGCATGGATCGACAGGTCGATGCCCCGCAGCACCTCCACCCGAGGGCTGTCGCCACCGCCGTAAGCCTTGCGGATGTCCCGCAGTTCGATCAGGGGCGTGTCCATTCAGCCTCCGCTGCCGGGCGCCGGGCCGATCAGCACCCGTTCGCCTTCATTCAGGCCTTCGAGCACCTGGGTGCGCAGTCGATCGCTGATGCCGGTGCGTACCGTGCGTGGTTGGACGTCGCCATTATCGGCCACCACCAGCACCTGGCCGGCGGCATCCTGCAACGCGGCGGTGGGCACGCTGAGCACGTCGCGGGCCTGGGCAGCGACGAAAAATACCTGGGCGGTCATGTCCGTCATCAGGGCGCGGTCGGCGTTGTCGACATCCAGCAGCACGGTGTAGAGCACCACGCGCTCGCTGCCGCTGCGGCCACCGGTGGGGCTGCCGCCCTGGCTGGCTTCCAGGGGGCGCGGCGGCACCGGGAGAATCTGGCGAACGCTGCTGCTCCAGCGCCGGGTGCCGCCGGCCAGGGTGGTGAAGTAGGCGTTCATGCCCGGTTTGACGTGACCGATGTCGGCTTCCGAGACCTCGGCCCAGACCGTCATGGGCGTCAGCCGGGCGATGCGCAGGATCAGCGGGGTCTGTTGCTGCGCGTTGAGCGTCTGGCCTTCCCGGGCGCCGACGGCGACCACGGTGCCGCTCATGGGCGCGTAGATCCGTGTGTAGCCCAACTCGGCTTCGTCGCTGCGCAGGCTGGCCTGGGCTTCGCGGATCCGGGCCTGGAACATGTCGATGCGCGCCTGGGTGGCCCGCACCTCGGCCTGGGCGGTCTGCACGTCTTCCTCGCGGGTTGCGCCGCCGGCCTGCAATTGTTGCTGGCGACGGGATTTCTGCTGGGCCAGGTCGTGTTGCGCCCGTTGCTCCTGCAACTGGGCCTTGAGGTTTTCGATGGCGAAGCGCCCGGCGTCCAGTTTGGCTTTTTGCGTGGACGGATCGATTTCCACCAGCAACTGGCCTTCGCGCACTTCGTCGCCGGCTTCCACGTGGATCTTCTGGATCTGTCCGGACGCCTGGGCGCCGACATCCACGTAGCGGCGCGGTTGCAGGGTGCCGAGGGCGGTGACGCTGTTTTCGATGTCGCCACGGCTGACGGCGGCGGTCGCCCGGGCGGTGGGCGTCGGCGCGACGGCTTGCCAGGCGGCGAAGGCGACGGCGGGCAGCAGGGTGATGGTAAGGAGCCAGGCGCGTCGGGTAGGGCGGGGACGTTTCATGCAGGGTTCCGGCCGATGGGTTCAAGCCCGTCGTAGCAGGGGCAGGGACGGGAGGCTGTTCTGGTAAACGAGCGTTTTGGGCGGGAATTTACTGGTTGAAACACTTGGTAGCAGGTTGAGGAAGGCGCCGATGATGTGGCGAGGGGATTTATCCCCGTTGGGGCGCGAAGCGCCCCTAAAACTTGTCAACTCTTCGCGTCTGATACGCCAGGGAGCCCTCAACGGGGACGCTTCGCGCCCCAACGGGGATAAATCCCCTCGCCACAGCTTTAAATCTATATGAGAATTACTATAAATTACGCGATTGAATCTGCCACTATCGTGCCACTGCCTGTTCCAGGCACGCCGAGTGGACACAGGGATAGCGGTCGCAGCCATTGCGCACGGGAGTCATGTTGGAAAACTACTATCGCGAGCTGGTGTGTTTCCTGAACGCCAGGCTGGGCAGCCGCCAGGCGGCCGAGGATGTGGTGCATGACGCCTATGTGCGGGTTCTGGAGCGCGCCAGCGACACGCCCATCGAACAGCCGCGGGCCTTCCTGTATCGCACGGCGTTGAACCTGGTGATCGACGGCCATCGGCGCAACACCCTGCGCCAGGTCGAATCCCTGGACGTGCTGGACAGCGAAGAACGCTTCTTCACGCCATCGCCCCACACCTGTCTCGATCACGGCCAGCGCCTGGACATGCTCCAGCGCGCCCTGGCCGAGTTGCCGCCGCTGTGCCGCGAAAGTTTCCTGTTGCGCAAGCTCGAAGGCTTGTCGCACCCGCAGATCGCCGAGCGCCTGGGCATTTCCCGGGCGCTGGTGGAGAAGCACATCGTCAATGCCATGAAGCACTGTCGCGTTCGGGTGCGACAGTGGGACACGCCTTGATTTGCCGCTGGCGATTCGCGCAGCGGTAAATTTTTTTTCCTTGTCCTCGTTCCTCTCAACAGACGACTTGCCGGCCCTGCACTCGGGCCGGTCGGTTACCCCCAGGCTTTTCGCGCCCTGTTGAGGGGCTTCTCCAGAGGACACTGGAATGACACAGGCAATTGCATCGCCCATCGTTCACGACTTGATCGGCATTGGCTTCGGCCCTTCGAACCTGGCACTGGCCATTGCGTTGCAGGAGCGAGGGCCGGTCCAGGGCGAGCTGGACGTGCTGTTCCTCGACAAGCAGGCCGATTACCGCTGGCATGGCAACACCCTGGTGACCCAGAGCGAGTTGCAGATTTCCTTCCTCAAGGACCTGGTGACCCTGCGCAACCCCACCAGCCCTTATTCGTTCGTCAATTACCTCAAGCAGCACGGGCGCCTGGTGGATTTCATCAACCTGGGCACCTTCTACCCATGCCGCATGGAGTTCAACGACTACCTGCGCTGGGTCGCCGCGCAGTTCGCCGAACAGAGCCGCTATGGCGAGGAAGTGCTGCGTATCGAGCCGGTGCTGCACCACCAGCAGGTGGAGGCGCTGCGGGTGATTTCCCGTGACAGCCAGGGCGAGGAATTCGTCCGCACCGCCCGTTCGGTGGTGGTCAGCGCCGGCGGCACGCCGCGCATCCCGGACGCGTTCAAGGCGTTCAAGGACGATCGCCGGGTGTTCCATCATTCCCAATACCTGGAGCGCATGGCAACCCAGCCGTGCATGAGCGGCCAGCCGATGAAAGTGGCCATCATCGGTGGTGGGCAGAGCGCCGCCGAGGCTTTCATCGACCTCAACGACAGCTTCCCGTCGGTCCATGTCGACATGATCCTGCGTGGCTCGGCCCTGAAGCCGGCGGATGACAGCCCGTTCGTCAACGAGGTGTTCTCGCCGGAATTCACCGACCTGGTGTTCCAGCAGCCCCACAGCGAGCGCGAGCGCCTGGTCAACGAGTACCACAACACCAACTATTCGGTGGTGGACATCGACCTGATCGAGCGCATCTACGGGATTTTCTATCGCCAGAAAGTCTCCGGCGTGGCCCGCCATGCCTTCCGTACCCTGACCACCGTGGAAAAAGCCACGGCCACCGACGCCGGTATCGAGCTGGCGGTGCGCAACAGCGCCACCGGCGAACTGACCGTGCGCCGTTACGACGCGGTGGTGCTCGCCACCGGTTATGAGCGGCAGATGCACCGTTCGCTGCTGGCCCCGCTGGCGCCGTACCTGGGCGATTTCGAAGTGGACCGGCACTACAAGTTGATCACCGATGAACGCTGCAAGGCGGCCATCTACATGCAGGGCTTCTGCCAGGCCAGCCATGGCTTGAGCGACACCTTGCTGTCGATCCTGCCGGTGCGCGCCGATGAAATCGCCGGCTCGCTGTATGACCATGGCAAGCACCGCGGGCAAGCGCGCCCGGTGCCAGACCTGCACCTGGCGTCGGCGTAACCGCCCACTGCCAGACTCCCCGTGGGAGCTTGCTCGCGAATGCGCTGGGGCAGTCGATGGCGATGTTGGCTGTGCGGCCGCTTTCGCGGGCAAGCCCGCTCCCACAATGGGCTAGGTGGCGACCACAGACTCAAGGCAAACCCAAAGTCCTGTGGGAGCGGGCTTGCCCGCGAAAGCGCTCCACCTGAATTTGCGCTGCATGGCAGGCAAATCCTCAGAAATTTCCTACACTCAGTCCACGCCTGCCGCCATTTGACAGGCCCATGGACGGTTCGCTGTTCTCCCGTATTGGCAGTCTGAACCCATCAGCCGGGTGTCCCGACTCGAACGCAGTCGGCGGCGTCCCGGGCCGACTACGCCAAGCGATACAACCTGACCCCGATGATGCAGCTTCTACGCACAGGCCTGGCGGCGCTGTTGCTGGGCTCGTTGAGTGTGACGCCACCGGTGGAGGCGGCGCCCGAGTCGTTGCAGGTGCTCGGGCGTTCGAACGTGGACGATTATTCGGTGTCCCTGGGCGCGGCGGACTGGGCCTGGCTGCGCCAGAAAGGCACGTTGCGGCTGGGCGAGTCGGCGCCGGACTATGCGCCGTTCGGCATGACCGGCGACGGGCGCCACTACGAAGGCCTGACCGCCGACTATGCGCAACTGCTGGGGCAGCTCTTGCACGTCCAGGTGGTGGTCCAGCGCTATCCGTCCCGGGCCGAATCGCTCCAGGCCCTGCGTGGCGGCGAGATCGACCTGCTCGGCAATGCCAATGGCTTCGAGGCCGGCGACCCGGACCTGGCGATGTCCCAAGCCTATGCCGATGACCTGCCTACCCTCGTGGCGCGCACCGACGACAGCCAGGACTTGCCGCCGGACCTGGCGGGCAAGCGCGTCGCGATGCTGTACCACTACTTGCCGCCGGACACCGTCAAGGCGTTTTATCCCGAGGCGTCCTTGCAGTTGTACCCCTCGACCCTCAGCGCCATCGGCGCCGTGGCGTTCGGACAGGCCGACGTCTACCTGGGGGATTCGATCAGCGCCCATTACCTGATCAGCAAGAACTACCTGAACAATGTCCAGCTGGCGGATTTCTCTCGCCTGGAGGTGCAGCCGTTCGCCTTCGCGGTCAGCCGCGACAACACGCGCCTGCTGCGTATCCTCAACGCCGCGTTGCAAGCCATTCCAGCTGGCGAGCGGATGAGCATCCTGCGCCGCTGGAGTGCCGGCGGCGCCAGCGTGCCGGGGCAGCAGGCGCTGCATTTCAGTGTCAAGGAGCAGCGCTGGCTGGACACCCATCCGCGGATCAGGGTGGCGGTCAACGAGCATTTCCCACCGCTGACGTTCATCGATGACCAGGGCCAGTTGCGCGGTATCAGCGCCGACGTGCTGGCCAGGATCAGCCTGCGCACCGGCCTGAAGTTCGATCTGCTGCGCGGCGGTTCGCTCAACGAGCTCATCGAGCAGGTGCGCAGTGGCCAGGCCGATGTGCTGGCGGCCGCGCCCGTCAGCCCCGAACTGGAAGACCAGTTGCGCTTCACCCGACCGTACCTGACCAACCCGTTCGTGCTGGTGACGCCGCGCAAGGTCGCGCTGACCCTGGACCAGATGGACGGCAAGCGGCTGGCGCTGATCCGTGGCAACGTGCTGCGTGACTACCTCTCGGAAACCTTTCCCGGCGTGCACCTGGTGCCGGCTGAAAACACCGCCGACGCCATGGCGATGGTGGCCGCCGGCACGGTGGAGGGCGCGGTCAATTCGTTGATCAGCGCCCGCTACCTGATTTCCCGCCAGTACCGCGACCGGTTGCAGGTCACCAGCACCGTCGGCACCTTGCCGGCTCGCGTGGCCCTGGTGACCCGGCGAGACTCGACGCAACTGCATTCGATCCTGGACAAGGCGCTGCTGAGCATTTCCCCCGAGGAAATGGACGAACTGACCAACCGTTGGCGCAGTGAAGTGGTGATCGATGACAGCTACTGGCTGCGTAACCGCACGACCATCCTGCGCGGCTTCGCCATCGCAGCGCTGTTGTTGCTGGTGACCCTGGGCTGGGTCGTCTACCTGCGGCGCCTGCTGGAGCAGTTGCGCGTGGCCAAGCAAAGCGCCGACGACACCAACCGCGCCAAGACCACCTTCGTCGCGACCATGAGCCATGAAATCCGCACACCGATGAACGCGGTGATCGGCATGCTGGAGCTGGCGCAGAAAAAAGCCGACCAGGGCGTCGTCGACCGGTCCGCCATCGAAGTTGCGTCAACGGCGGCCCGCGGCATGTTGGACTTGATCGGCGACATCCTCGACATTGCCCGCATCGAGTCCGGCAAACTCACGTTGATGCCGGAACGCGCCGCTCTGCATGAGCTGATCGAGTCGATGGCGCGCATGTTCGACGGGCTGGCCCGACAGAAACACCTGCGTCTGCTGCTGGACGTGGAGGCCACGCTCCAGCGCGATGTGTTGATCGATCCGCTACGCTTCAAGCAGATCGTCTCGAACCTGTTGAGCAACGCCATCAAGTTCACCGACCAGGGCGAGGTCCGCCTGAAGGTCCGCGGCGAACCGGGCCTGAAGGGTGAACGCCTGGACGTGTGCCTGCGGGTCGAGGACACCGGCTGCGGGATTTCGCTTGAAGATCAGCGGCGGCTGTTCAGCCCGTTCAGCCAGGCCGGTCAGAATGCCTCGTCGGCCCGCGGCGGTTCCGGGCTGGGTCTGGTGATCAGTCGAACCCTGTGCGAAATGATGGGCGGTACCCTGAGGTTGAGCAGCGTGCCGGGACAGGGCACGCAGGTCGAGGTGCTGCTCAGCCTGCCGGTGCTCGACGCCCGGCCCGGCGTGCCGCGCGCCGAGACTGAGACTGAGGCTGCGGTGGCGGCTCGGGCTCTGAAGATCCTGGTGGTCGACGACTACCCGGCCAACCGCTTGCTGCTGAGCCAGCAACTGAGCTACCTGGGGCACCACGTCCAGGTTGCTGCGGATGGTGAGCAAGGCCTGCGGGCCTGGCGCAGCGAACCCTTCGACGTGGTCATCACCGACTGCAACATGCCGTTGTTGAGCGGTTACGACCTGGCCCGCGCCATCCGGGCCGAGGAGCGCGCCCGTAACGTGCCGGCAACGCTGCTCCTGGGCTTTACGGCCAATGCCCTGCCAGAAGAGAAGCAACGCTGCGCCGAAGCGGGGATGGACGACTGCCTGTTCAAGCCCATCGGCCTGAGGGAGCTCGCCGCGCGTCTGGCCCAGGTCCTGCCGGAGGCGGCGCCATCGTCGCCCAGCGCCGGTTTCGACCTGTCCACCCTCGAACAACTGACCGGCAGCGACACCGACTCTCTCAGGCAGCTGCTGCGCGAACTGCTCAGCAGCCATGTCGAAGATCAAGCCCGGCTGCTGCGCCTGTCCGATCAGCGCGACTTGCCGGGCCTGGCGGACCTGGCGCATCGGATCAAGGGCGGCGCGCGGATGATCAACGCCCAGCCGCTGATCGACGCCTGTGAAGCCTTGGAAAGCGCCTGCCGCGCCGCCGACCGGAGCATACTGGCGCCCGCCGTGGAAGACCTGCGCGTGGTCATGGAGCAACTGGCGCAGCGACTGGCGCGACACATGGCCGCGATGCCCGGTCCGGGGGGCGCATGAAAGGGTTTACTGGGACGAATCCCAACGTCATGAGGAATGCGTCCTTCTTCAATTTGGGAATAGTCCTACAGCGCCTCTCAAAAGCTTCCTCTAGCCTGACGCCCCTTACTGTTTACGAGCCGGTTCCCGCCGGGCGCGTTGCTATTGGAATGCCTGCCATGCCGAATAAAGCACTACGTATCCTGATTGCCGACACTCAACATACCCATCGAATCGTGCTGGAACGCCTGTTCAATCAACAGGGCTACTTCCGGATTGTCCCGGTGAGCGACGTGCAAGCGCTGCTGACGTTGGTGGAGTACGGCAGCGAGCCCTTCGACCTGGTGGTGGTCAACGCCGGGCTGGCGGAGGGGGCGCTGGACCTGCACGATTTCATCCTCTACAACCCGCAGGTGCGTCACGCCATGCTCTACAACGTGCAGCAGATCGGCCTGTCGCCGGTGCCCGCCGTGCGCCGTTCCAGCCTGCACCTGAGTCACGCCCCGTTGCCTGACCTGGCCGCGTTGCGGCGGGTGACGGAGCGGGTCGATCCCCCGGCCAGCGAGCCGATGCAACCCTGGGGACGGTCCTTGAGGCAAGGCCGTGGTGGTTGAGGTGGGCCGTTGGTCCGCACTGTCGGCCCTGACAGGTGGCAAGGCCAGTCACCTGTGGAACAGTCCGCTGCAAACATGGCATCGGCGCCTTTTATATTGACTGGGGAACAGCCTTGAAAGACGTATTGATCGTGGATGACCACCCTGTGATCCGAGGGGCGCTGCGGCTCATTTGCCAGAACGAAGGCTTCCACCGTGTCAGGGATGCCAGTGGCGTGGCCGATGCCAGGGACCTCATCAAGGAGGGCGCGCCAGACCTGGTGATCCTCGACCTGGTGATGAACGGTTTCGACGGTCTGGACCTGCTGGTCTGGATCATGGGCCAGTTTCCCGCGTGCAGCGTGCTGGTGTTCACCGCCCAGGATGCCCAGCATTTCTGCAACCGTTGCATCTCGGCCGGAGCGCGGGGCTTCGTGACCAAGAAAAGCGACCTGAAGGAACTGATCAAGGCCATCCATGCGTTGAAGTCCGGCTATGCCTACTTTCCACAATTGTCCGTGCGCCTCGACTTCCAGCAGCGCACCGAACAGCAGGCCCTGGAAAGCCTCTCCACGCGGGAACTGTCCATCTTGCGCATGCTGGCGATGGGGATGCGCGGCAAGGACATTGCCGAAAGCCTGTTCCTGAGCCCCAAGACCGTCAGCACCTACAAGACCCGCCTGTTGGAAAAGCTCGGGCTGAAATCGCTGGTGGGGCTCTCGGATTTCGCCAAGCGCAATCATCTCTAAGCACTTTTTGCCAGGCAGCGGCGGGCGTGAACGGGCTCGCGCCCACA
Source organism: Pseudomonas sp. Cab53 (assembly GCF_018325965.1). Taxonomy (NCBI): domain Bacteria; kingdom Pseudomonadati; phylum Pseudomonadota; class Gammaproteobacteria; order Pseudomonadales; family Pseudomonadaceae; genus Pseudomonas; species Pseudomonas sp. Cab53. The sequence goes on from NZ_AP021902.1 coordinate 2,000,192, forward strand.
GGGGGATCGTTCTTTTAATGGAACGCTAAAGCTGGTTTTTGCGGTCTAGTGCGTCAAAGGGTTGGGTTTTAAGCTGTGTCATCGAATCGCTACCCCTGATTGGGAGACACGGCATGAAAAACATCATTGGCCTCTACACCAGCCCCCGACCGCATTGGGTCGGCGATGGCTTCCCGGTCCGCACGCTGTTTTCCTACGACCACCTGGGCAAGCACATCAGCCCGTTCCTGCTGCTGGATCACGCGGCCCCCACCGAATTCGCCCCCACCACTGAACGGCGTGGGGTCGGCCAGCACCCCCATCGCGGCTTTGAAACCGTGACCATTGTCTACCAGGGCGAGCTGGAACACCGTGACTCCACGGGCAGCGGCGGCAAGATCGGCCCCGGTGATGTGCAATGGATGACCGCCGCTTCCGGCATCATTCATGAGGAATTCCACTCCGAAGCATTCGCCCGGCAGGGCGGGTTCATGGAGATGGTCCAACTGTGGGTCAACTTGCCCGCCAAGGACAAAATGGCCCCGGCCGGCTACCAGACGATCCTCAAGGCCGACATTCCCAACATCGCCCTCAAGGACGACGCCGGCAGCCTGCGCCTGATCGCCGGGCAATTCGACGGACAGCAGGGGCCGGCCAGGACGTTCACGCCCATCGACGTCTGGGACATCCGCTTGAACGCCGGCAAGACCCTCACCCTTGACCTGGTCGAAGGTCACAACACGGCCCTGGTGGTGCTGCGCGGTTCGGTCCAGGCCAACGGCCGCGAACGGGTCGAGGCCGGTCAACTGGCCCTGTTCGATCGGGCCGGCGACCAGTTGAGCCTGCACGCCAATAACGAGGCGGTGGTGCTGCTGCTCAGCGGCGAGCCCATCGACGAGCCGATCGTCGGCCATGGTCCGTTCGTGATGAACAGCGAGCAGGAAATCCACCAGGCCTTCGGCGATTTCCATTCCGGGCGCTTTGGGCGGATGGAGGGTTGAAGCGCACAAGTGTTGCAGATTGAATAACTAACGACACCGATCCATTGTGGGAGCGGGCTTGCTCGCGAAGGCGTAGTCACAGTCGACATCTTTGTCGAACTTGCCACCCTCTTCGCGAGCAAGCCCGCTCCCACAATGGGGTTTCGCGGTGTCTTCTACAGGCTGCGCAATCTGTGCCACTCTTGCCGTCGATGACCTGCCTGGAGCTGTCCCGATGCTGTCCTTGATCTCCGACCACCCGTTGCTCTGTGCCCTGGTGTTGCTGGTGCTCGACCTGCTGTTGTGGCGACTGGTCAGCGCGCAGCGGACCTATTGGAAAATCGGCACGCGGCTGGTGATTTTCTCGTTGTTCAGCGTGCTGCTGTTCAACGAAGGCCTCAACCCGATGGTGCCGGCGCAGTGGGTCGACGACGTGCCCCGGCATCTGGCGGCCACCGGTTTGCAGATTGCCTGGTGGTTGTTTGCCGCGCGGACCCTGACGGAGTTGATCGGTGCGGCGATGATGCAACGGGTCGGCCACACCGGGCGGTTGCTGCAGGACCTGCTCGGCGCGGTGATCTTCCTGATCGCTGTCATCGCGGCCCTGGCCTACGTGCTGGACCTGCCGGTCAAGGGCGTGCTGGCGACGTCCGGCGCGGTGGCGATCATCGTCGGCCTGGCCTTGCAGAGCACCCTGAGCGATGTGTTTTCCGGAATCGTGCTCAACACCACCAAGCCTTATCAACTCGATGACTGGATTTCCATCGACGGCACCGAAGGCCGGGTCACCGACATCGACTGGCGGGCCACGCGGTTGCAGACCTCCCAGGGCAGCATGGCGGTGATCCCCAACTCCCTGGCGGCCAAGGCCAAGATCATCAACTTCAGCCGGCCCAGCGACGTGCATGGTTTGTCCATCAGCGTCCAGGTCAGCCCGCACGCCCGGCCGCAAAAGGTCATCGAAGCGCTCGAGCGTGCCATGATCGGCTGCCGTGCGTTGCTCGCCAGCCCGGCACCCTGCGTGACGCTCAAGTCCTCCGGCAGCAGCGGGGCGGAATACGAAATCAGCGGGTTCGTGGCCTCGATGGGGCAAAAGCGCGACGTGCGCAATCAACTGTACGATCTGGCGTTCCGGCATCTGCGGGCGTCGGGCATCAGCCTGTTGTCCACCACGGAAAGCGCGTCGGCCAGCGCGTTCTCGCGGCCCAGGGCATTGCTGGAAAGTTCGAGCATTTTCTCCACCCTGCGCCAGGAGGAAAAGGACACCTTCAGCCAGAACATGACCCTGCAGACCTTCCGCCCCGGCGACATGATCCTGCCGGCGGGAGAGGTCAGCGATCACCTGTTCATCATCGAATCCGGCGTGGTCAGCGTCACCCTCGTGCGCAACGGCCTGACGCTCGAAGGCGGACGCATGGGCCCGGGGGAGGTCATCGGCGAAGCGGGCATCGTCGCCGAGCAAGCCACGCTGGCGAACTTTTCGGCGAAGACGTTCTGCAGCCTTTATCGCATCGAGAACACCTACCTCAAGCCGTGCCTGGAGGCCCGTCGTGACATCAGCGATGCCATGAAGAACCTGCTGGACGTGCGCATCCACCTGGCCGAGAACCTGACGCGCGAAGCCCCCAAGCCGATCGCCAAGAAGCGCTTTCTGCAGTGGCTGCGTAGCCGGGCTTGAGCGAATCCTGAAGTTGCCCCGCCCCCCTGTGGCGAGGGAGCTTGCTCCCGCTGGGTTGCGTAGCGACCCCAGAATCCTTGCGCCTGCTGCGCAGTCGAGCGGGAGCAAGCTCCCTCGCCACAGGGGCGATATTTGCCAGCCCTTTTTGGTTCATGGCCCCTGCGCATAAGTCGCGCCGATGGGCCCATTGGCTACCCGAACTTCCCAACAATTGGCTATTTGTCTTGCGCTATTGCAGGGCTAACGTAGCGCCACACCCACCTTTGTTCTGGAGTTCACCATGCAACCGCGCATCGATTTCTACACCGCTTCTCCTGACGCTTTCAAAGCGATGTTCGCCCTGGAAACCGCCGTCTCGAAACTGGGCCTGGAAAAATCCCTGATCGAACTGGTCAAGCTGCGTGCCTCGCAGATCAACGGCTGTGCCTTCTGCATCGACATGCACACCGCCGACGCCCGCAAGGACGGCGAGACCGAACGGCGCCTCTACGCCGTCACTGCCTGGCGCGAGGCGCCGTTCTTCACCGGCCGCGAGCGCGCCGCACTGGCCTGGACCGAAGCCCTGACGCGCCTGAGCGACACCCACGCACCGGACGCCGACTACGCTCTGCTGAGCGAACACTTCAATCCCAAGGAAATGGTCGACCTGACCGTGGCGATCAACGCCATCAACGGTTGGAACCGTTTGGCGGTCGGTTTCCGCAAGATGCCCGAGGCTTAAGCCCGCGCGGGTGATCGAGCCCGACAGCGATCCGTGGGGCATGAAGGGCTGGCCAGGCCTCAGACCTTGAGGACCTTGCCGCTGGCTGCCACCGCCACCAGCGCCAGCGCGATCAGCCCGAAGGCCACGCTCAGGCTGCTGCCATGGGCCACGAAACCGATCAACGCCGGGCCGGCCAGGATGCCGGCGTAGCCAATCGTGGTGATGGCCGGCACCGCGATGGCCTCTGGCATCAGCGTCTGCTTGCCGACCGCGGTGTACAGCACCGGCACGATGTTCGAACAACCGGCCCCCACCAACGCATACCCCAGCAGCGCCGCTTGCCACATTGGTGCCAGGGTTGCCAACAGGAACCCCGTCGCTGCGAGGGTCCCGCCGTAGATGATGATGCGTTTGGGTCCCAGGCGACGCACCACGGAGTCGCCTGTCAGCCGGCCCACCGTCATGGTCAGCGCGAACGCGGCATACCCCAGCCCGGCATAGGCCGTCTCCACGCCACGTTCGGTGGTCAGGAACACCGCGCTCCAGTCCAGCACAGCGCCTTCGGCCAGGAACACGATGAAACACAAGATGCCGATAAACAGCACCACGCCGTGGGGAATCGCAAACGCCGGTCCCGAGCTCTCGCTGCCATAGGGCAGCAAGTGCGGCGCGGCCTTGAACAACGCCACCAGCAACAAGGCGTTGACCACCAGCGTCGCCCCCAGGGGCGACAACCCCAGGCCGAGCAGCGCGCTCACCCCGGCGGCACCGACGATCCCGCCGAGGCTGAACATGCCATGGAACCCCGACATCATGGTCTTGCCGCTGGCCCGTTCGACGATCACCGCTTGCAGGTTCACGGTGGAGTCCACGGTACCGAGCCCGGCACCGAACAGGAACAAGGCCGCCACCAGCCAGGGCAATGAAGTCATCGTCGCCAGCAGCGGCAGCGCCAGGCAGACCAGGATCGTGCCGCCACTGAGCACCCGGCGGCAACCGAACCGCGCCGCCAGCGCACCGGAAATCGGCATCGCCAGGATCGAACCCACACCCAGGCACAACAACAGCAGGCCGAGTGTGCCTTCATCCAGGTTCGCCCGTGCCTTGGCGTAGGGCACCAGCGGTGCCCAGGCCGCAATGCCCACGCCGGCGATGAGGTAGGCAAGGCGGGTGGACATCTGTTCCAGGCGTCCGGGGACAAAAGTGGGCGGAGGGGTAATGGCGGTCATGAATCGTCCTTGGTTTTCGGGCAGTGCGGTCGGGTGACGCAGGCAAGGGGCCTATGCTTGCATATCCACTGACCGCACCGCGACCCCAAGGTGCCAGAACGCCGCCGTATCCTCCTTGCATCCGGTGGCTTTAGCGTTCCTCGAACAATTGGATACGCGCCACCTGGTCCGCCTCGATATCCAGAGCGAGGAGCGCGGTCAGGGATGCGGGCTCATCGATGCATTCGACGATCACCCTTCGCGCCGACGTGGCATGGGCCGACAAGTGCTTGGCCCGGCGCAGCGCGCGCTTGACTGCGGGATCCACCGGTATCGGTGGCCGGCCTTTGCGCACGTTATCGCAAAAGGTCAGGGCGACCTCGCGTGGGGTGGGCGGCGGCGGTGAAGCCAGGCCAAGCTCCGCGAACAACCGGTTGAGCTGATCGGCGGTGGAAACGGCCCTGGGGAAACCGGTGAACGCCGAGGCTTGCACCACCAGTTCGACGATTTCCCCCGGCGCGAGGCCGGACGCCAGACCGGTCCTGAAATGCACGCTCAGGGGCGGCCCGACCATGCCGGCCGCAACGATGGCGGCCAGCGTTGCGCCTTCTCGCAAGCGTGGGTCGAGGCCGGGGCGACTCTGCAGATGACCGTACACCACGCCCACCGCCAGTTCGCCGAGTGCCGGCGCGGTGTGGAACAGGGCATCGAGGCGCGCGCCACCGTCGGGCACCAGTTCGATGAAATGTTTGCGGCCTTCGCTGTAGAGCTCGGCCATGGGGCTGGAAGAGGCTTTGCGGGTCATGGGAGGGGCGTCCTTGTGCCTGGGTTGGAAGAGCCAAAATACGGGTTCCCCTGGTCAGTGCGCACCTGTCGGAACTGACAGGTTACGACCGCTGTTTTTGCGTGTATGAGGTGTGCTTTTGGGGCTTGGGCCCTTAAAGTGGCGGCTCATCTGGCAGCTTCCGGACCCGATTCATGACGCAGTTCTATGATGCACGCGGCAATCTCTACGGGGTGGTTTCCCCGCAACAGGTGCGGGCTTGCGGTGTGGCCTTGCCGCCGACGGCGGCCCTTGCCGCACAGGTACGAGAAATTTGGGCTGCGGCGGCGATACAGGCGTTCTGTGCCTGGGCGCCGGGCGAGAAGCCGGCGGGGGCCAAGGACCATCGCAGCGACGGTCTGTTGATCGGGCCCTTCCAGGAGAAACCACCGTTCGATGTGTTGATCGTCAACACCGACGGCACCCTGGCCGAACGCAGCGGCAACGGTCTGACGATTTTCTCCCAGGCGCTGCGAGAGCAGGGCTTGATGCCGGACGATGGCGAATGTGTGCTGCAGGTTCATCATGACAAGCGCCAAGGCTTTTCACCGTTGCAGACTTCGGTGCGTGCCGCTGAGTTCGAGGGCCTGCAAGGCTTCTGGCTGGACCTGGGGCAGCCACTGTTCGGGCCGCAGGCAGTGGGTGCCCAAGGGGTGGACAGTGTGACCTTCGATCAACGAGACCTCAGTCGAGTACCTGCGCTCTGTGAGTTGAACCCGGCCTGGGGCCACAGTCAGTTCGTCAACCTGGGCAACCCGCACTGCGTGACGCTGGTGGAGGATGCCGAGGCGTTGCCGGCCAATGCGCAGATGGGCGCTGCGCCACTCTTGCAGGAACTGACCCGCATCGCGTTCGCCGCGCCCGGTGGCGACGGGGTTCCCTGTCCGCTGGGGGTGAACCTGCAATGGGGCTGGCGCGAAGCCGAAAGGCGACTGGCGGCCCGGGTGTTCGAGCGCGGCGAAGGGCCCACCGCCTCCTCGGGCACCAGTGCCAGCGCCGTGGCCTGCGCCGCGTGGCGGGTGGGTTGGGTGACAGCGGGGCCGGTCAGCGTAGTGATGCCGGGCGGCACGGCGCCGATTCTGTTGCAGGAAGAGAGTGGAGAGTTGGTGCGGGTGAGTCTGTTTGGGGCGGCCAGGGTCATGCCTTGAGGGAGTCGTGAGGCTGATGGCCTCATCGCGAGCAGGCTCGCTCCCACAGTGGATCTTCAGTAGTCATCAATCTGATGTACAACGCTGAACCCCTGTGGGAGCGAGCTTGCTCGCGATAGCGCCGGATCAGTCACCCCAGTATCAATTGATAGACCGCCATCGCGAGCAAGCTCGCTCCCACGGGACGGCATCAGAGGTCAGTCCAACTGCGTTCCGAATTCCACCACCGGCATCTGCCGCTTCATCAGCACCTCGCCATTGCGAATCGAGTACAGCGGCAACCCCTGGCTGCGGATCATTTCATAATCGCTGTCGGCCGAGAGGATCAGCAGGTTCGCCGGGCGTCCGGGTTCCAGCCCGTAGCGCTCGCCCAGGGCCATGGCCTTGGCGCTGTTGTCGGTGACCAGGTCGAGGGCGCTCTGCAGGTTGCGGTAGCCGAGCATGTGGCAGATGTGCAGCCCGGCTTCCAGTACCCGCAGGATGTTGCCGTTGCCCAGGGGGTACCACGGGTCGACGATCGAATCCTGGCCGAAGCACACGTTCATCCCGGCTTCGAGCAGTTCGTTGACCCGCGTGACGCCGCGGCGCTTGGGAAAGGTGTCGAAGCGGCCTTGCAGGTGGATGCTCTCGGTGGGGCAGGACACGAAGCTGATGCCCGAGTGCCCGAGCAGCCGGAACAGTTTGGCGCAGTAGGCGTTGTCGTAGGAGCCCATGGCAGTGGTGTGGCTGGCGGTGACCCGAGCGCCCATGTCGCGGCTGCGAGCTTCCTCGGCCAGCACTTCGAGGAAGCGCGAATGCGGGTCGTCGGTTTCGTCGCAATGCACATCCACCAGGCAACCGGTGCGTTCGGCCAGGTCCATCAAAAATTTCACTGAACTGACGCCCTGGTCGCGGGTGTACTCGAAGTGCGGGATGCCCCCCACCACGTCGGCGCCCATGCGGATCGCTTCTTCCATCAACTCGCGGCCGTTGCGGTAGGACTCGATGCCTTCCTGGGGGAACGCGACGATTTGCATGTCGACCAAATGGCGGTTCTCTTCGCGCACCTGCAACATCGCCTTGAGGGCGGTGAGCTGGGGATCGGTGACATCGACGTGGGTGCGCACATGCTGAATGCCGTGGGCGGCGAGGGCCTGGAGGGTTTTGCGCGCGCGGGTCCGGGTGTCTTCCTCGGTGATGGTGGCCTTGCGTTCGCCCCAGCACTCGATGCCTTCGAACAGCGTGCCGCTCATGTTCCAGCGCGGCTCGCCGGCGGTGAGGGTGGCGTCCAGGTGAATGTGCGGCTCGACGAAGGGCGGCACCACCAGGTTACCGCCGGCATCGAGGTCCTGAGGGCCCAGGCTGGGGGCCTCGGTCTGGCGGGCGACGCTGGCAATCAGGCCATTTTCCAGGTGCAGTTCATGCAAGCCTTCGTGGTTGCGCAGGCGGGCGTTGATGATGTGCATCAGGCGAGTCCCTTTCAGAGGTCTTGGAGTGGCGCGTCAGCGGAGCGAGCCCCCATGGCGCTGATCAATAGCACATACGCCAGAGAGTGGCGAGTGCCCTTTACGCAGTACATCGCGCGCGACGGTCAGCCCCGCGTCCCGGACACTGGGGTGTCCGCATTGGCGCCTATATATCGCAACACCGCCGCCACGATCGCCTCTGGCGCGTCCTCCTGGACAAGGTGCCCGGCATTGGGGACGGGCAGCAGTTGTGCGCCCGGAATCAACCGTTGCAGGGCCTGGCCGCGTTCGATGGGGATCCATTGGTCATTCTCTCCCCAGAGAATCTGCGTCGGGCAACGTACGCTGGTGTACAACCCCTCGACTTCGCGGGTGTAGCGCTCGTCCATTTGCGCGATCTGCCGATAGAACGCCGCCTGGCCGGTCTCGCCGAGCCAGGGCTGGACGTAGGGCGCCAGCTCCCGGTCCGGGATGTCCCGTTCGATCGCGCCGCGGATATAGGTCGGCACGATGGCCCGCTGGATGTAATCGGGCAGGCCGTTAAAGGCCGCTTCGTGCTGACGAACGTGCTGCACGAAAGGCGAGCCCCAGGGCGATAGCGCCACCGGGTCGATCAGCGTCAGGCTGCGGTAGTTCTTACCATTGAGCAGATGCGTGCGCAGCGCGGTGGCGCCGCCGAAGTCATGGGCCACCACATCCGGGCAGTCCAAGCCCCAGTGCGCCAGCAACTGCGCGAGCAATGGGTTCTGCACGCCGAGGGACACATCGGCATCGGGTTGCGCGGATTGGCCGTAGCCCAACAGGTCGAAGTAATGCACCCGGTGGGTGGAAAAGAAGAGCGGGGCGATCCGGTGCCACACATAGGACGAGAAGGGCGTTCCATGGACAAACACCAGCGGTGGCCCGTCACCCTGGATGGCGTAGCGAATGGAATGTCCGTTGAAGTCGTATACCTGATCCAGCTGCCAGTCGGTCATGGTCGATGCTCCGCCGAGAAGGGTTCAGGGGGTAGAGCATAGGCCAATGCAGGATGGCAGGAGAGCACAGTTGTGGCGAGGGAGCTTGCTCCCGTTGGGCTGCGCAGCAGCCCCGAAAGCGGCGACAACGATCGACCTGACGACACAGCCCCAGGCTTAAGGGCCGCTTCGCGGCCCAGCGGGAGCAAGCTCCCTCGCCACGGGAACAGCGTGGGGTCACTCGCCGTGATAGATGCAGCCGCTGGTGCAGGTTTCATGGATGCGAATCGCGCTGAGTTCCGGCAGCAATGGCTTCAGCTCGTTCCAGATCCACTTGGCCAGTACTTCGCTGGTGGGGTTTTCCAGGCCGGGGATGTCATTGAGGTAGTTGTGGTCCAGACGCTCGTAGAGCGGCTTGAAGATCGCCTTGATCTCTGAAAAGTCGCGGATCCACCCGGTATGCGGGTCGATGTCGCCGCTCAGGTGGATCGCCACCTTGAACGAATGCCCGTGAAGGCGCCCGCACTTGTGGCCGTCCGGCACGTGGGGCAGGCGGTGGGCGGATTCGAAGGTGAATTCTTTGAAAATTTCCACAGGTTCGGGCTCTTTGAAAGATCAGTCGCGAGGCAGGCGGCGCAGTTTATCAGGTTGCCAACGGTGGTGCGCGGCCATGCTGACTAAAGGGTCAGCAATCGCTCGGCCAGGCCACCGTTGACGGTCAGCTCGAGAAACTCGTCACCGAGGCGGCGACTCTCGTCCATCGCCTTGCGCCAGTAGGTGCGGCGGCTCGGGTCATCGCCCATGAAACGCTTGAAATCGTTACGGTCTGGCAGTTTGCCGTAGGGCAGGCGAGCCAGGTATTCCCGTGACGGCGCCAGTAACAGCACGTCCTGCAGGCGTTCGACGCTGGCCCGACGCCAAGGCAGGCCTTTGTCGAACCAGCCGGGGATGACCCGGTCGGTGAAGTGCGGGTACAGCACGATGTCGTTGCCGCTGTAGGGCAGGTCGAGGTGATAATCCAGCAGGCCACCGTCGCGGTAGGTGCCGGCGCCGGCACCGGGCAGGTCGCGCACCCCCTGCATCACCATCGGGATCGAGCCCGATGCCAGCAGCGCTTGGCGCAGGTTCGAGGCGTCCAGCGGCACGAAGCGGGACGGAAAGTCCTCCAGCGGATGCAGCGGCGGAGCCCGGCGCGGGTCGTGGATGATCAGGCGTTCGAAGTGCCTTGAAAGCCTTGCACGGCCGCGCAGGTTGTCGGCAATCACCGACGATAACCCCAGGCCCAGTCGCCCGCGATGGTCCTGTGCCAGCCAGCCGTGGCTCTTGACCACCATGATGTTGAGCCGGTAGTGCGGGGTTTCGAGGATCGTGTTGTCGCGGCCTTCGAGCAGGTCGTCGAGCATGCGTTGCGAGCTCTGGCTGACGCCGGCCATGGTCACGCCCTTGGCGAAGCTCTGTTCGTTGTACAAGGTGCCCAGGCGTCGGATTCCCTCGGCGGCATCCGGCAGGCAGGCACTGGCGAAGCGCCAGGAACCCACCGAGGCCCCGATCAGCGAGCGTTCCCGGGGCGCGGCAGGCAGCCACTCGCCGAACAGCGCCAGGTCCAGCCCCTGGATCCCCAGGGCTTTCGGGCCCCCGGCGGCACCTGGCAACGTGCCGACGTCGGCGGCATTCAGGCCGGCCTGGCGGATGCGTGCGAGCGCACGAGGGCCGGCCTTGAGGGTGAGGGCGGGGAACTTGATGTGGATGGCTGTCATACCGGTCTCGTGACTTGGGCAAGCGAAGGATTATAGCGACACACTCTATCTGTGGGAGCGGGCTTGCTCGCGAATGGGGTGGGCCAGCTTGCATCGATGTTGGATGTACTGACGCCTTTGCGAGCAAGCCCGCTCCCACAGGGATCGCGACTTTGACCTGGGTTCGATGATGGCAATTCAGTTTCAGTTAAGTTCACCCCGATACAGTTCCAAGGTGACGACTATAAAAAGGAGACAACCCATGAACCGCCTGACTGCCTTATTCATCGCGACCCTCATGGCCTTCAACGCGGGCCTGGCTCACGCTCGCGACTTGGGGGCCGATGAGTCCCGCAAGCTGCAAGACGCTGGTACCATCCTGAGCTTTGAAAAACTCGACGCCGCCGCCCTGGCCGAACACCCGGGTGCCACCGTCACCGACTCCGAGTTGGAAGAAGAGTACGGCAAGTACATTTACCAGGTGGAGCTGCGCGATCCCAAAGGCATCGACTGGGACCTGGAATTGGACGCCGTCACCGGCAAGGTACTCAAGAATCATCAGGATACGTAATGAAGCTTAATTTACGCGCCCGCAGCCGCTGGGCGCTGGCGCTGCTGGCGGTCTGTTCGGTGGTGGTGGCCCGGGACCTGGACCAGGACGAAGCCCTGCACCTGCGTCAGCAGGGCGTGATCCTGCCGCTGGAGCAACTGCTGCAACAGGCGCTGGACCTTCATCCCGGGGCCAAGCTGCTGGAGGCCGAGCTGGAAGAAAAGCACGGCGTCTATATTTACGAGGTCGAGCTGCTGGACACCGACGGCGTCGTGCGCGAACTGGACCTGGAGGCCGCGACCGGCCGTTTACTCAAAGATAAGGAAGACTGATGCGCCTGCTTCTGGTGGAAGATCACGTTCCCTTGGCCGACGAGCTGATGGCCGGGCTGACACGGCAGGGCTACGCCGTCGATTGGCTCGCCGATGGGCGCGACGCGGTGTATCAAGGCAGCAGTGAGCCCTATGACCTGATCATCCTCGACCTGGGCCTGCCGGGCGTGCCGGGCCTTGAGGTGCTGGCCCAATGGCGTGCCGGTGGCCTGGCCACGCCGGTGTTGATCCTGACCGCGCGCGGTTCGTGGGCCGAGCGCATCGAAGGCCTCAAGGCCGGGGCCGACGATTACCTGACCAAGCCTTTTCATCCCGAAGAACTGCACCTGCGGATCCAGGCGCTGCTGCGTCGCTCCCATGGCCAGTTCAACCAGCCGACGCTCCAGGCCGCCGGGCTGCACTTGGACGAGGGGCGTCAATGCGTGATCCGCGACGGCACCGACATCCAGTTGACCGCCGCCGAGTTTCGGCTGCTGCGCTATTTCATGCTGCACCCCGAGCAGATCCTGTCCAAGAGTCATCTCGCCGAGCACCTGTACGACGGTGAAACCGAGCGCGATTCCAATGTGCTGGAGGTCCACGTCAATCACTTGCGACGCAAACTGGGCCGCAGCGTGATCGAAACCCGTCGCGGCCAGGGTTACCTGTTCGGCGGGCAGGCCCAATGAGCGACCTGCCGTGAGATCCATCCAGCGCCGCCTGAGCCTGGGCCTGATCGGTGTGATGGTGGTGGTGGGCCTGGTCCTGGCCCAAACCAGCCTGTGGCTGTTCGAGTTGGGTTTGCAGCGTTACCTGGAAGCCGGGTTGCGCAACGACAGCGAGAACCTGCTGGTGGCGTTGGTGCGTGGCCCGCAGGGCCTGCAACTGGATGAGCGACGCTTGTCGCCGGCCTACCAGCGGCCGTTTTCCGGGCATTACTTTCGCATCGATTTTGCCGATGCCCACTGGCGTTCCCGCTCGCTGTGGGACCAGGAACTGCCCCGGCTCGACCATCCGGGCCTGCACAGCAACCTGCAACTGGGCCCCGAGGGCCAGAAGCTGCTGGTGTTGCGCACCGATTACCGGCGCCTGGGCCAGGCGATCTCCATCAGCGTCGCTCAGGACTACACCCCCGTGCGCGACAGTTTCCGCCGGATGCAGCAGATCGGCCTGGGCCTGGGGTTGGCGGGGCTGCTGCTGATCCTGTTGCTGCAACGCCTCACCGTGCGTCGGGCCTTGCGCCCGTTGGACCGGGCCCGGGAGCAGATTGCGCAGTTGCAACGCGGCCAGCGTTCGCAGCTCGACGAGCAGGTCCCGCGCGAACTGGAACCGCTGGTGGCGCAGATCAACCATCTGCTGGCCCACACCGAGGACAGCCTCAAGCGTTCGCGCAATGCCCTGGGCAATCTCGGCCATGCCTTGAAAACACCCTTGGCGGTGCTGCAAAGCCTGGCGTCGAACGAGAAACTCGACCCGCACCCCGAATTGCGCAAGCTGTTGCTCGAACAACTGGAACAGGTACGCCAGCGCCTGAACCGTGAGCTCAATCGCGCCCGGTTGGCCGGCGATGCGTTGCCCGGCGCCCACCTCGATTGCGACGCCGAACTGCCTGGCCTGCTGGCGACGCTCAATATGATCCACGGCGAACACTTGCATTTAAGTTACCTCGGCCCTCCTGGCCTGCACCTGCCATGGGACCGCGAGGACCTGCTGGAACTGCTGGGCAACCTGCTGGATAACGCCTGCAAATGGGCCGACGCCGAAGTGCGCCTAACGGTGACCGAGACGGCCGGGGATTCAGCCTGGCCGTGGAAGACGACGGCCCAGGCATCCCTGAAGACCGCCGCGACCAGGTGTTCAGCCGTGGCACCCGACTGGATGAACAGACCGATGGCCATGGCCTGGGGCTGGGGATCGTGCGCGACATCGTCGACAGCTGGGGCGGCAGGCTGGTGTTGGACGCCAGTGAGTGGGGTGGGTTGAAGGTGGTGATCGAACTGTCCAAGCGCTGAAGCCTGCACTTGCCACTGTGGGAGCGGGCTCGCCTTTTGTGGCTGGCACAAATCCCCCTGTGGGAGCGGGCTTGCCCGCGAAGGCGGAGTGTCAGTCATGAATGTTTAGCTGATACACCGCCTTCGCGGGCAAGCCCGCTCCCACATTTGACGGAGAGAGGCCCGGCGCTTTGTGGCTGGCACAAATCACCACCTTGGCCCTTGCAGCTTGCCGCCGCTTCCTGCAAAGTCGCGCCCTTTTTGTCCGGTGGCTTTCCATCGCTGTGCTTTGAGGTAACGATGATAAATGCAGTAATTGCCGCGGTTGGCATCATGCTGGTGCTCAGCTTGTCTCGTGTGCATGTGGTAATCGCGCTGATCATTGGCGCGCTGGTGGGGGGCTTGACCGGGGGCTTGGGCATCGACGCGACGCTCAAGGCGTTCAACGCCGGCCTTGGGGGCGGTGCGACGGTGGCGCTGTCCTACGCGTTGCTCGGCGCGTTCGCCGTGGCGATTGCCAAATCCGGCATGGCCCACGCCCTGGCGGACAAAGCCCTGGCCATGGTGGACCGTCAGGACGCCGCCGGCGGGTCCGGCGTCAAATGGGTCCTCATCGGCCTGTTGGGCACCGTCGCGGTCGCCTCGCAGAACATCCTGCCGATCCACATCGCCTTCATCCCGCTGCTGGTGCCACCGCTGCTCTATGTGCTGACCAAGCTGCAACTCGATCGCCGGTTGATCGCCTGCGTCATGACCTTCGGCCTGATCACTCCCTACATGTTTTTGCCGGTGGGCTTTGGCAACATCTTTCTCAATGAAATCCTGCTCGCCAACATCGCCCGCAGCGGTGTGGACGTCAGCGGCATCAACGTCACCCACGCCATGGGCATCCCGGCGTTGGGCATGGTGTTCGGCTTGTTGCTGTCGTTGTTCAGCTACCGCAAGAAACGCGTCTACGACCTGAAGAAAATCGCCCGGGTCGAGCAAGTGGCGGTGCGCTACAACCCGATGAGCCTGATGGTGGCCGGGTTGGCCGTGGCGGCGGCGTTCGCCATCCAGTTGCTGGTGGACTCGATGATCATCGGTGCCCTGGTCGGCTTCCTGATTTTCTCCCTGTCGGGCGTGGTGCGCTGGCGTGAGACCGACGACCTGTTCACCGAAGGCATGAAGATGATGGCGATGATCGGTTTCATCATGATCGCCGCCTCGGGGTTTGCCGAAGTGATGAAGGCCACGGGTGAAGTCCAGAGCCTGGTGGAGGCCTCGGCGGCCTGGATCGGCCACAACAAGGGCATCGGTGCGCTGATGATGCTGCTGGTCGGGCTGCTGGTGACCATGGGGATCGGTTCGTCGTTCTCCACGGTGCCGATCCTCGCGACGATCTTCGTCCCGCTGTGCCTGCAACTGGGCTTCAGCCCACTGGCGATCGTCTGCATCGTCGGCACCGCCGGTGCCCTGGGCGATGCCGGCTCGCCTGCCTCGGACTCGACCCTGGGCCCGACCTCCGGCCTGAACATCGACGGCCAGCACCATCATATCTGGGACACGGTGGTCCCGACCTTCATCCACTACAACCTGCCCTTGCTGGCGTTTGGTTGGGTGGCGGCGATGGTGTTGTAAGGGATATTCAAACAGGCTCAGGACCGAGCCGAACCCTTCGCGAGCAAGCCCGCTCCCACAAAAGATCTGCTGTGAACACCCAATAGGTGCTGCCAGCAGTCCAGTGTGGGAGCGGGCTTGCTCGCGAAGAGGCCATTAAATCCGATGACAAATCGGTAGACCATTCGCGCCAAGCTTTTTCACCTTGTCCTACAGTTTTGCCGTGCGCTGCCGCTAACCCAGCTAACCACGCCAATAACACCAACAAGAGTGAACAGCATGCGCCTGAGCCTGAAGGCTAAAGTCCTGTCCCTGGCAATACTGCCGGTCCTGTTGTCTGCGGTGATCATCAGCCTGACCACGGCCTTCATCCTAACGGAGCAGGCCGGCAAAGAGGTGCAGCAGACGCGCGAACGCCTGCTCGCGGAGGCCAAGGCGACGCTGCAGAACTACGTGGCGGTGGGGTTGACCGCCATCAAGCCGCTGTACGATGCCGCCGCTGCCGGTGACAACGAGGCGCGGGCCCAGGCGATCAAGCTCCTGTCGAACATCAGCTACGGCAAGGACGGCTACTTCTTCGGCTACGACTCCGAGACCGTGCGCCTGTTCAAGGCCAACAGCGCCGACGGCGTGGGCAAGAGTTTCAAGGACAACCGCGATCCCAACGGGGTCTACGTCAACCGTGACCTGGTGAAAGTCGCCAAGGACGGTACCCACTACCTCGAATACAGCTCGCCACTGCCCAACAGCCAGGAACTGGTGCCCAAGCTCGGCTACACCGAATACCTGCCCAAGTGGGACATGGCGGTCGGTAGCTCGGTCAACCTGGACGGCATCGAAGCCCAGGTCGCCCTGGTGGAGACCAAGGTCCATGAACGCGTGCAGGGTGTGATCCTGAGCATCGTCGGCATCGCCGCCGTGGTGTTGCTGGTGATTGCCGTGGTGGGCCTGCTGCTGGCGAACACCATCCTGCGGCCGCTGCACCTGATGAAGGACAACCTCGATGACATCGCGGCGGGCGAGGGCGACCTGACCCGGCGCCTGGCGATCACCAGCCAGGACGAGCTCGGCCAACTGGCCGGTTCGTTCAACCGCTTCGTCGACAAGATCCACGGCCTGGTGCGGCAGATCACCGACATGACCTCGCAACTGACCGGGCTGGTGACGCAAGTGTCCGAGCAGGCCCAGCGCTCGGAGCAGGCCATGGAGCGCCAGCGCCACGAAACCGACCAGGTCGCCACGGCGATCAACGAAATGTCTTCGGCCGCCCAGGAAGTGGCACGCAGCGCCCAGGGCGCGGCCGTCGCCGCCCAGCAGACTGACGAAGAAGGCCAGTCGGCCAAGCGCGTGGTGGCCGGTAGCATCCAGCAGATTCATGCGTTGGTGAACGATATCCGCAGCAGCGGCGTGTCCCTGGACAGCCTGCAACAGGACGTGTCCTCGATCGTCAGCGTGCTCGGGGTGATTCGTTCGATTGCCGAGCAGACCAACCTGCTGGCCCTCAACGCCGCCATCGAGGCCGCGCGTGCCGGGGAGGCGGGGCGTGGCTTCGCGGTGGTGGCCGATGAGGTGCGGGCCCTGGCCAGCCGGACCCAGCAAAGCACCCAGGAAATCCAGGGCATGATCGACCGCCTGCAATCAGGCACCCATGCTGCCGTGGAGGCGATGCGCCGCTCCAGCGAGGCCGGCGACGGCACGTCGGTGCGGGCCAACGAGGCGGGCGCGTCCCTGGACACCATGGCGCAGTTGATCGGCACCATCAACTCGATGAACGCCCAGATCGCCAGTGCCGCCGAAGAGCAGACCGCGGTGGCCGAGGAAATCAACCGCAGCGTGCATCAGATCGCCGTCGCAGTGGACAATGTTGCCGACGAAACCCAGCTCGGCGCCCAGACCTCCCGCAGCCTCAACGAGCTGGGCCAGCGCCTGGGCAAATTGGTCGGCCAGTTCCGCATCTGACCGGCTGGAGCTGCCGAAGGCTGCGATCTTTCGCGCCCGATCCAGATGTGACGCCCGGGCAGCCGGGCCCTATCGGTCGGGGAGGATCGCAGCCTTCGGCAGTTCCTGTCGCGGTCCAACGGCCAATACTGGCCCCAGTGGGAGCGGGCTTGCTCGCGAATGCAGCGTGTCAGGCAATGTATTCACTTCTGACACACCACTTGCTTTCACAAGGAATGGCGGCAGCACCAGGCCTAGGCTCTGTCTGAAAAGCCTTGATACTCGTTCATGCTGCGTTGAAAACCGGCTCGGAATGCTCATTTACTCCAGTAAACTCCGCTTCCTCTCCGGTTTTCGCCTTGCCTGACCTTCGTCTCAAGACTTTTCAAACAGAGCCTAGCGCACATCCCGCATCAACAACCCGAACTGCAGGTCCACCGCATCTGGAATCGGCACATACACCACGTGCCCGTCCCCCGGTGCGACGTCGATGCCCTGGCCTTTGATGTCCTGCAACTGGTGCAGGTCGAAATGAAAGTTGCCCTTGGGGGTCATCAGTTCCAGATGGTCTCCCAGGCCGAAGCGGTTCTTCACCCGCACTTCGGCCAGGCGCTCGCGCCGTTCGCCGGTCAGCTCGCCGACGAATTGCTGGCGCGCCGACACCGAACTGCCGTTCTGGTAGTTCTGATACTCATCATGCACATGGCGTCGCAGGAAACCTTCGGTGTAGCCGCGTTGGGCCAGGGATTCCAGGTCGGTCATCAAGGTGCGGTCGAAGTCGCGGCCGGACACCGCGTCATCAATGGCCCGGCGGTACACCTGGGTGGTGCGGGCGCAATAGAAGTGCGACTTGGTGCGGCCTTCGATTTTCAGTGAGTGCACGCCCATCCGCGCCAGCCGGTCGACGTGCTGCACGGCACGCAGGTCCTTAGCGTTCATGATGTAAGTGCCGTGCTCGTCCTCGAAGGCTGGCATGGATTCCTCCGGCCGGTTCGCCTCCTGGAGCAGGAACACCTGGTCGGTGGGGGCACCGATGCCCAGGGTCGGCTCGGGCGTATAGGTTTGCACGATGTCGCCCACCAGGTTCTCGGTGGCCGGCTGCGCCGAATACTTCCAGCGGCAAGCGTTGGTGCAACTGCCCTGATTGGCGTCGCGCCGGTTCAGGTAGCCCGACAGCAGGCAGCGCCCCGAATAAGCCATGCACAACGCACCATGGACGAAAACTTCCAGTTCCATGGCCGGCACCTGCTGGCGGATCTCGGCGATTTCCTCCAGGGACAACTCCCGGGACAGGATGATCCGGCTCAAGCCCTGTTGCTGCCAGAACTCGACGCTCGCCCAGTTCACGGTATTGGCCTGCACCGACAAGTGGATGGGCATCTGCGGGAAATGCCGGCGTACCAGCATGATCAACCCGGGTCGGACATGATCAGCGCGTCCGGCGCCATGGCGATCACCGGCTCCAGGTCTTTGAGGAAGGTCCGCAGCTTGGCGTTGTGCGGGGCGATGTTCACCACCACGTAGAAGCGCTTACCCATGGCCTGGGCTTCGCGTATCCCCAGGGCCAGGTTCGCGTGGTCGAATTCGTTGTTGCGCACCCGCAGGCTGTAGCGCGGTTGACCGGCGTACACCGCGTCCGCCCCGTAGGCGAAGGCATAACGCATGTTCTTCAGGGTGCCGGCGGGGGCGAGCAGTTCAGGGGCGGCGAGGGTCATGGTGGCGTCGGTCGCAAAAAGCGGCGAGGGTACGCCACGCCGGACCGGGCCTTATTGATGTGGATCAAGGCACAAGCGCAGAACCGACGGCACTCCGGCGATTCCTGGCTGACTAATGTGTAACCCGCCTCAGGACATGGAAAGCTGATGAATCGAAAGATGCTGCAAAACAAATCCCAGATGCTGTTACTGGTCCTGGTCACCCTGGCTTTCATCTGGATCCTGTTGCCATTCTACGGCGCGGTGTTTTGGGCGGTGATCCTGGGCATCGTCTTTGCGCCGATGCAACGGCGGCTGCAACTGAAGTTCGGCTGGCAGCGCAACGTCACCTCGTTGTTCACCCTGAGCACGTGCGTGGTGATCGCGATTTTGCCGGTGATCGTCATCGGCTTGCTGCTGGTTCAGGAAGGCGCGGCGCTGTACAAGAGCCTGGAGAGCGGAGAGCTGGACATTGCCGATTACCTGGCCCGCTTCAAGGATGCGTTACCACCGTACTTCCAGCACCTGCTGGACCGCTTTGGCCTGGGCAACCTCAATGGCCTGCGTGACAAGATCGTCAAGAGCGCCATGCAAGGCAGTGAGTTCTTCGCCACCCAGGCGTTCAGCTTCGGCCAGGGCACTTTCCAGTTCCTGGTCAGCCTGTCGGTGATGCTGTACCTGCTGTTCTTCTTTCTGCGCGATGGCCCTGAGCTGGTGCGCAAGGTGCGTGCCGCGGTGCCGCTGGCCGAACACCAGAAGCGGCGCCTGCAGTTGAAATTCAACCGCGTGGTGCGGGCGACGGTGAAAGGCAACCTGCTGGTGGCGATCACCCAGGGCGCGCTGGGCGGGTTGATCTTCTGGATCCTGGGCATTCCGACGGTGTTGCCCTGGGCGGTGCTGATGGCGTTCCTGTCGCTGCTGCCAGCGGTGGGGGCAGGCCTGGTCTGGGCGCCGGTGGCCGTGTACTTCCTGCTCTCGGGGGCCATCTGGCAGGGCGTGGTGCTGATACTGTTCGGGGTATTCGTGATCGGCCTGGTGGACAACTTCCTGCGACCGATCCTGGTGGGCAAGGACACCAAGATGCCCGACTACATGGTGCTGGTCTCGACGTTGGGCGGGCTGGCGGTGTTCGGGTTGAACGGGTTCGTGATCGGCCCGTTGATCGCCGCGTTGTTCCTGTCGTGCTGGGCGCTGTTCGTCGAAACCGCGCCTCGGGTGCAGTTGCCCTAGGCGGTCAGCAGGTACGGGCCGATGCGTTGCGACATGGCCTGGGCGGCGGGCAGTGAAGTCAGCGGGCCGCTGATGGTTACGCCATCTTGCACCAGATACCAGCAGGCCAGCAGACCGCGCTCCCTGAGCGGGGCGGGGACGGCACTGCCAATGACAGACATGATTTGAACCTTGGGCATGGGAACCTCCATCAATCGATGGGGTTACCTTACGACTCAGCCGCGGTAACGAAAAATCAACCGGCTCAATAGTGGGAATCGATGTCGCTCAATCGACCACCAGATCGAGCATGTGCACCACTTCCTGCTCATGGAGCACGCCTTTGCGCACCAGGTTCTCCGCCAGCAGTGAAATGAACTTGGCGGTTCGGTGGCCTTCTAGGTGCTTGAGTTCTGTGAGCGCGTTGTAGACCTTGCTGGAAGTGCACAGGCCAACGATGCGATGGGGATTTTGCGTGGGCATAGCTTCGTCCTTGTTGTTATGAAGCTGTTGTTGACGGACAGCGTCAGTGTGCGGCACCGCCATGACGCTCACGTGACAGCCTGGGTTGCAGGAAAACAAAGCAGGATTCAGACCATAATGCCTTTTTGGCGCCGGATTATTGTTCCGGTAGCGACCTCGACGAGCTTTTTCAGCCAGCAGCGTTTTTCTTTGGCCCATGAAAAAGCCCCTGAACCTTTCGATTCAGGGGCTTTTTTATTGCTGTCTGGCTCCACGACCTGGACTCGAACCAGGGACCCAGTGATTAACAGTCACTTGCTCTACCAACTGAGCTATCGCGGAATGGCGCGTATGTTACTGATTGGAAAAGAGAAGTCAAGCTTTGGGTGATGATTGGCGCGTTGCAGGGGCGGTCAGCGGTCCATTGCTCACCTGTTACCGCTTCAGCCAGCCTTAAATGCAAGAAACATAAAAACGCTGTGGGAGCGGGCTTGCTCGCGAATACGGTGTGTCAGCTAAGAATATTTCAACTGACATATCGCCTTCGCGAGCAAGCCCGCTCCCACAGATCTCACCTGGTTCTGCTTTTAATGAGCAAGCCTCAGATCACCTGGACGATGGCCTGGGTCACCGCGCCGATGTTGTTCTGGTTCAGCGCCGCCACGCAGATGCGGCCGGTGTCCAGGGCATAGATGCCGAACTCGTTGCGCAGGCGGGTGACTTGTTCAACGGTCAGGCCGGAATAGGAAAACATCCCGCTCTGGCGCGCGACGAAGCTGAAGTCATGCTGCGGCGCGGCTTTGGCCAGCATGTCCACCATCTGGGTGCGCATACCACGAATCCGCAGGCGCATTTCGCCCAGTTCCGCTTCCCACTGGGCGCGCAGCTCAGGGCTGTTGAGCACGGCGGCAACGATGCTGGCGCCGTGGGTCGGTGGGTTGGAGTAGTTGGTGCGGATCACGCGCTTGACCTGGGACAGCACGCGGGCGCTTTCTTCTTTCGACTCGCTGACGATCGACAGGGCGCCTACGCGCTCGCCGTACAGGGAGAACGACTTGGAGAACGAGCTGGAGGCGAAGAAGGTCAGGCCCGACTCGGCGAACAGGCGCACGGCCGCGGCGTCTTCGTCGATGCCCGCGCCAAAGCCCTGGTAGGCCATGTCCAGGAATGGAACGTGGTTCTTGGCCTTGACCACGGCCAGCACGTTTTTCCAGTCTTGCGGGCTCAGGTCCACGCCGGTCGGGTTGTGGCAGCAGGCGTGCAGCACGATGATCGAGCGGTCGGGCAGGGCGTTGAGGTCTTCCAGCAAGCCGGTGCGGTTCACGTCATGGGTGGCGGCGTCGTAGTAGCGATAGTTCTGCACCGGGAAGCCGGCGGTCTCGAACAGCGCGCGGTGGTTTTCCCAGCTCGGGTCGCTGATGGCCACGACGGCGTCGGGCAGCAGTTGCTTGAGGAAGTCTGCGCCGATCTTCAGGGCGCCAGTGCCACCGACCGCCTGGGTGGTGATGACACGGCCGGCGGCGATCAGCGGGGAGTCCTTGCCGAACAGCAGGGTCTGGACCGCCTGGTCGTAGGCCGCGATGCCGTCGATCGGCAGGTAGCCGCGCGAGACATGCTGAGCCACGCGAATCGTCTCGGCTTCGACCACGGCGCGCAGGAGTGGAATGCGCCCCTCCTCGTTGCAGTAAACACCCACGCCCAGGTTGACCTTATTGGTACGGGTATCGGCGTTGAATGCTTCGTTGAGGCCCAGGATGGGATCGCGGGGTGCCAATTCGACAGCGGAAAACAGGCTCATTATTGCGCGGCTCTGAATGGAGTGAGGGGGGACGTGTCGCGCTCCAGCCGGATGCACTAGAGCGGTGCACAAACGGGGAGCTAGTATAGAGGCCATCACAGGGCAGGGCGACAGGCGATTCGGTTTTTACGGTAAGTATTTTCGATTTTTTTCGACCGTTAGTCTCTTCTCGACGTCAAAGTCTGCAAGGCGTGTAGGACGTTCGTCTTGAAAGCGAAGGCATTCACCTCCACATTGTGTGCATTCCAGTTTTTTCCTCGGGCGACATCAGTCGTTTCGGTCTTTCTCGTTCCTGTTGGTTGGCCAGCAGGAGTGAATCCAGGGGTTATGTCATGTCTGAATTCCAGCTAGTCACCCGATTTCAGCCCGCCGGCGACCAGCCGGAAGCCATCCGCCTGATGGTCGAAGGCATCGAGGCCGGGCTGGCGCACCAGACGCTGCTCGGTGTGACCGGGTCGGGCAAGACCTTCAGCATCGCCAACGTGATCGCCCAGGTGCAGCGCCCGACCCTGGTGCTGGCGCCGAACAAGACCCTCGCGGCTCAGTTGTATGGCGAGTTCAAGGCGTTTTTCCCCAACAACGCGGTGGAGTACTTCGTCTCTTACTACGACTACTACCAGCCCGAGGCGTACGTGCCGTCGTCGGACACCTTCATCGAGAAGGACGCCTCGATCAACGACCACATCGAACAGATGCGACTGTCGGCGACCAAGGCGCTGCTGGAACGCAAGGATGCGATCATCGTCACCACCGTCTCGTGCATCTACGGCTTGGGCAGCCCGGAAACCTATCTGAAGATGGTCTTGCACGTGGACCGTGGCGACAAACTCGACCAGCGCGCCTTGCTGCGCCGCCTGGCGGATCTGCAATACACCCGCAACGACATGGATTTCGCCCGGGCGACGTTCCGGGTGCGCGGTGACGTGATCGATATCTATCCGGCCGAATCGGACCTGGAAGCGATCCGCATCGAGCTGTTCGACGATGAAGTAGAGAGCCTCTCGGCGTTCGACCCGCTGACGGGGGAGGTGATCCGCAAGCTGCCACGGTTCACCTTCTACCCCAAGAGTCACTACGTCACGCCACGGGAAACCCTGCTGGACGCCATCGAAGGGATCAAGGCCGAGCTGCAGGAGCGCCTGGAATACCTGCGCACGAACAACAAGCTGGTGGAGGCCCAGCGCCTGGAGCAGCGAACCCGTTTCGACCTGGAGATGATCCTCGAGCTGGGCTATTGCAACGGTATCGAGAACTACTCGCGCTACCTGTCGGGGCGTCCGGCGGGTGCTGCGCCGCCCACGCTCTACGACTACCTGCCGGCCGATGCCTTGCTGGTGATCGACGAGTCCCACGTCAGCGTGCCCCAGGTCGGCGCGATGTACAAAGGCGACCGCTCGCGCAAGGAAACCCTGGTGGAGTACGGCTTCCGCCTGCCGTCGGCACTGGACAACCGGCCGATGCGCTTCGATGAGTGGGAAAGCGTCAGCCCGCAGACGATTTTCGTCTCGGCGACCCCGGGCAACTACGAGGCCGAGCACGCGGGGCGGGTGGTCGAGCAGGTGGTGCGACCGACCGGCCTGGTGGACCCGCAGGTCGAGGTGCGGCCGGCCTTGACCCAGGTCGACGACTTGCTCTCGGAAATCACCAAACGCGTGGCTCTGGAAGAGCGGGTGCTGGTCACCACGCTGACCAAGCGCATGGCCGAAGACCTCACCGACTACCTGGCCGACCACGGCGTGCGGGTACGTTACCTGCACTCGGACATCGACACGGTGGAGCGGGTTGAGATCATCCGCGATCTGCGCCTGGGCACCTTCGATGTGCTGGTGGGCATCAACTTGCTGCGCGAAGGCCTGGACATGCCGGAAGTGTCGCTCGTGGCGATCCTGGACGCCGACAAGGAAGGCTTCCTGCGTTCCGAGCGTTCGCTGATCCAGACCATCGGTCGGGCCGCGCGTAACCTCAACGGCCGGGCGATTCTCTATGCCGATCGCATCACCGGTTCCATGGAGCGGGCCATCGGCGAGACGGAACGGCGCCGCGACAAGCAGATTGCCTTCAACCTGGCCAATGGGATCACGCCAAAAGGGGTGTTCAAGGACGTCGCCGACATCATGGAAGGCGCCACCGTGCCCGGCTCTCGCAGCAAGAAGCGCAAGGGCATGGCGAAAGTCGCCGAGGAAAGCGCCCGCTACGAAGCCGAACTGCGCTCGCCGAGCGAAATCACCAAACGCATCCGGCAGTTGGAAGAAAAGATGTACCAACTGGCCCGGGACCTGGAGTTCGAAGCGGCGGCGCAACTGCGCGACGAGATCGGCAAGTTGCGTGAGCGGTTGCTGGCTGTCTGAGGTTGTGTGGCGACCTTAAGGGCCTCATCGCGAGCAAGCTCGCTCCCACAGTGGGCCGCGTCGTCCAGGCTGCAAGCGGTCTTCTGTGGGAGCGAGCTTGCTCGCGATGGGCGCGACTCGGTCCGACGACGAGCCACACAAATCCCGCTCTCACTGGAGCCCGCCCGCCATCGCCTGTTACCATTCGCCCCCTGTTTGACCTCCGCTTTTATCTTCTTTTCCGAGACATGCCATGACCACCGTCCGCACCCGCATCGCGCCTTCGCCCACTGGCGATCCCCATGTCGGCACCGCCTACATCGCTTTGTTCAACTATTGCTTTGCCAAGCAGCACGGCGGTGAGTTCATCCTGCGCATCGAGGACACCGATCAGTTGCGTTCGACCCGTGAGTCCGAACAGCAGATTTTCGACGCCCTGCGCTGGCTGGGGATCGACTGGAGCGAAGGCCCGGATGTGGGCGGTCCCCATGGTCCGTATCGCCAGAGCGAGCGCGGTGCGATCTACCAGCAGTACTGCCAGCAACTGGTGGACATGGGGCATGCGTTCCCGTGTTTCTGTACCGCCGAAGAGCTGGACCAGATGCGCGCCGAGCAGATGGCCCGCGGCGAAACCCCGCGCTATGACGGGCGTGCGTTGCTGCTGTCCAAGGAAGAAGTCGCCCGCCGCCTGGCCGCTGGCGAGCCCCATGTGATCCGCATGAAGGTGCCGTCCGAGGGCGTCTGCGTGGTCCCGGACATGCTGCGTGGCGACGTCGAGATCCCGTGGGATCGCATGGACATGCAAGTGCTGATGAAGACCGACGGCCTGCCGACGTACTTCCTGGCCAACGTGGTCGACGACCACCTGATGGGCATCACCCACGTGTTGCGCGGTGAGGAATGGCTGCCATCGGCGCCGAAACTGATCCTGCTCTACGAGTATTTCGGCTGGGAACAACCGCAGCTGTGCTACATGCCGCTGCTACGTAACCCGGACAAGAGCAAGCTGTCCAAGCGCAAGAACCCGACTTCGGTGACGTTCTACGAGCGCATGGGCTTCATGCCCGAGGCGATGCTCAATTACCTGGGGCGCATGGGCTGGTCGATGCCGGACGAGCGCGAGAAGTTCTCGCTACAGGAAATGGTCGAGCACTTCGACCTGTCGCGTGTTTCCCTGGGCGGCCCGATCTTCGACATCGAGAAACTGTCCTGGCTCAACGGCCAGTGGCTGCGGGACCTGCCGGTGGAAGAGTTCGCCGCGCGCGTGCAGAAATGGGCGCTGAACCCCGACTACATGATGAAGATCGCCCCTCATGTGCAGGGCAGGGTGGAGACCTTCAGTCAGATCGCACCGCTGGCCGGCTTCTTCTTTGCCGGTGGCGTGACGCCGGATGCGAAGCTGTTCGAATCGAAGAAACTTTCGGGCGACCAAGTGCGCCAGTTGATGCAACTCATCCTGTGGAAGCTTGAGAGCTTGCGCCAATGGGAGAAGGACAGCATCACTGCGACCATCCAGGCCGTGGTCGAGTCCCTGGAGTTGAAGCTGCGTGATGCCATGCCGCTGATGTTCGCCGCCATCACGGGCCAGGCCAGTTCTGTGTCGGTGCTCGATGCGATGGAAATCCTCGGGCCGGACCTGACCCGTTTCCGCCTGCGCCAGGCCATTGATCTGCTCGGCGGCGTGTCGAAAAAGGAAAACAAGGAGTGGGAAAAACTGCTGGGCGCGATCGCTTAAGCGGTCGATGAGGCAGGGCACACCCCGGTTTTCCGGGGTTTGTCGGTAAGTGATTGTTATCCCGGCAAAAAATTTTCAAATTTGTTGAAAATAAATTTGACAGCCCTCCGATACGCCCTTAAGATTCGCCCCGTCCTCAGCGATGAGGGGCTATAGCTCAGCTGGGAGAGCGCTTGCATGGCATGCAAGAGGTCGACGGTTCGATCCCGTCTAGCTCCACCAATTTACACTTCGAGGTCTGGCCACACCGGCCTCGAAGCGATCAACACTCAGCGTTGATCAGTGGTATAGAAGGGTTTGCGTCCCCTTCGTCTAGTGGCCTAGGACACCGCCCTTTCACGGCGGTAACAGGGGTTCGAGTCCCCTAGGGGACGCCAGTTTTACAGAAGCGATGTTGCAAGATGTCGCTCCGCCGCGAGGCGAAAAACCTGGGGCTATAGCTCAGCTGGGAGAGCGCTTGCATGGCATGCAAGAGGTCGACGGTTCGATCCCGTCTAGCTCCACCAATTTACACTTCAAGGTCTGGCCACACCGGCCTTGAAGCGATCAGTTCTCAGCGCTGATCATGTTCAGAAGGTTTGTGTCCCCTTCGTCTAGTGGCCTAGGACACCGCCCTTTCACGGCGGTAACAGGGGTTCGAGTCCCCTAGGGGACGCCACGATTACCCGCTCTGCGGGATTTTATAAGGGTCATTCAATTCTTGAATGGCCCTTTTGTTTGTCTGGCGTTCGGCCAATTCTCCTAACCTTTGAAAACAGGCTTCTGACCGACGGGCAGATATTCCGCTTGAGGAAAATTATTATACGGATAATATTTCAATCGTAATATTCGGAGGCGACGATGAGCGATAAGAAGGCACAAACCCGCGAACGCATTCTCAAGGCCGCCAGTGCGGCGTTGATCAAGCATGGCCCGGCCGAGCCGAGCGTGGGTGAGGTGATGGGCGCGGCGGGTCTGACGGTGGGCGGCTTCTATGCGCACTTCGAAAGCAAGGATGCCCTGATGCTGGAGGCGTTCAAGCAGTTGCTCAGCCATCGTCGCGACTTGATCGCCGGCCTGGACGCAGGGCTGACCGGTGAAGAGCGGCGCACGCTGTCGGCGGCGTTCTACCTGTCGCGCAAGCACCGCGACTCCAGCGAACAAGCCTGCCCGATCCCGGCCTCGGTGGGTGAGCTCGGACGCCTGCCGGATGAGTTTCGCGCGGTGCTCAATGAACACATAGAACTCATGGCTGCGCAGTTGGCGGCCAGCCCCGAAGACACCGACAAGGCCTTGGCCGACATCGCCCTGATGGTCGGCGGCTTGTCCCTGGCGCGGGCGCTGGGCCCTGGAGAGTTATCGGATCGTTTGCTGCGCGCTGCCAAATCGGCGGTGCGATGAGCTAAGGCGCAAGCCCTGGAGATGAGCAATGGACAGGTTGAGCTGGATTCGTGGTGTCAATGGCACGCTTGGGCGGGTAGCGCCGCGCCTGGTGGCGAAGAAAATGCGCTCGCTGTTCATGCGTCCGCGAAACCTGCCGCCACGGGACTGGGAACTGCCATTGCTGGCAACGTCCGAGCGCATCACCTTGCGCTTCGGGCTTTCGGCCCTGCGTTGGGGCAAAGGCCCGACCGTCCTGCTGATGCATGGCTGGGAAGGGCGGCCCACGCAGTTCGCGGCGCTGATCACGGCGCTGGTGGACGCCGGCTACACGGTGGTGGCGCTGGATGGTCCGGCCCATGGCCGTTCGCCGGGGCGCGAGGCGAATGTCCTGTTGTTTGCCCGGGCCATGCTTGAAGCCGCCGCGGAACTGCCGCCGCTGCAAGCAGTGATCGGTCATTCAATGGGCGGTGCCAGCGCCATGCTGGCGGTCCAGTTGGGGTTACGCACCGAGACGCTGGTGAGCATCGCCGCCCCCGCGCGCATTCTTGGCATATTGCGCGGCTTTGCCCGGATGATGGGCCTGCCGCCCCAGGCACGTTCGGCATTCATCCGTCAGGTGGAACTCGACGTAGGCATGCCGGCCTCGAAGATGGACGTGGCGCACTACCAATTGGACATCCCAGGGTTGATCGTCCATGCCGAGGACGATACGTCGGTCTCGGTCAAAGAGTCGCAGGTGATTCATGAGGCCTGGTTCGACAGTCGCCTGCTGCGGCTGCCCCAGGGTGGGCACCAGCGGGTACTGGCTGATCCGCGGGTCATCGACGGGGTGCTGTCCCTGCTGGCCGGGCGCAGTTTGCAGGCGCGGCAATCGGCTTGAGCATCCGGTACACTGCCCCGATCCATATTCGACCGGGAGAGGGGCATGGGCTGGGATCGGGCAACGCCGTTCATCATTGATCTTCAAGTGAATGCCGAGGACATCGACGGGCTGGGTCACGCCAACAACGCGGTGTACGTCAGCTGGCTCGAACGTTGCGCCTGGCGCCACTCACAGCGCCTGGGGTTGGATCTGGTGGAATACCGGCGCCTGGACCGCGCCATGGCGGTGGTGCGGCATGAAATCGATTACCTGGCGGCGGCCTATGAGGGCGATGAGCTGCAACTGGCCACCTGGATCGTCGACTGGGACCAGCGCCTGAAGATGACCCGGCACTTCCAACTGGTCCGCCCCCGTGACAACGCCACTTTGCTGCGGGCCCAAACCACCTTTGTCTGCATCGAGCTGTCCAGCGGCAGGCCCAAGCGCATGCCGGCGGAGTTCATCGACGGATACGGCCCGGCGCTGGAGTCCCAGGTCGCGCCTGATGTCATCACCAGCTGACCCACCGCCTTCGCGGGCAAGCCCGCTCCCACAAAGGATTTACGGTGGACACACATCCTGTGTCCGCCAACGATCAACCTGTGGGAGCGGGCTTGCCCGCGAATGCGGCGGTACATTCAACATCAATGCAAACTGACCCACCGCTTTCGCGAGCAAGCCCGCTCCCACAGGGATTTATGCTGAATGCCGGATATGTGGGCAAAATCCGGTAAACTGCCGCACGTTTTTCCGTTGAGTGTGTGTTTCATGCAAATTGCCCTGGCGCCCATGGAGGGGTTGGTCGACAACATCCTGCGCGATGTTCTGACCCGCGTTGGCGGAATCGACTGGTGCGTCACCGAGTTCATCCGCGTCAACGATCGCCTGCTCACGCCGGCGTACTTTCATAAGCTCGCCCCGGAGCTGCTGACCCAGGCTCGGACCGCCGCCGGCGTGCCGCTACGGGTGCAATTGCTGGGGTCCGACCCGGTGTGCCTGGCGGAGAACGCAGCGTTGGCCTGCGAGCTGGGCTCTGAGGTGATCGACCTGAACTTCGGGTGCCCGGCCAAGACCGTGAACAAATCCCGCGGTGGGGCGGTCTTGCTCAAGGAGCCGGAACTGCTCAACCAGATCGTCGAACACGTACGCCGCGCAGTGCCCCGGCACATTCCGGTAACCGCCAAGATGCGCCTGGGCTTCGACAGCCCGGACGGCGCGCTGGTGTGTGCCACGGCGCTGGCCGAGGGCGGTGCAGAGCACATCGTGGTGCATGCGCGGACCAAGACCGACGGCTACAAGCCACCGGCTCATTGGGAATGGATTCCCCGAGTCCAGGACGTGGTCAAGGTGCCGGTGTTCGCCAATGGCGATATCTGGAGTGTCGAGGATTGGCGGCGTTGCCGCGAAATCAGTGGCGTCGACGACATCATGCTCGGTCGCGGCCTGGTTTCCCGTCCAGACCTGGCTCGGCAGATTGCCGCTGCCCGGGCCGGCGAAGAAGTGGTGCCGATGTCCTGGGCCGAACTGCAACCGATGCTGCAAGATTTTTGGGGGCAAGTGGTCGAGCAACTGACGCCCCGCCAGGCCCCTGGCCGATTGAAGCAGTGGCTGGCGATGCTGACGCGCAATTACTCCGAGGCGGTGACGTTGTTCAGTGCGTTGCGCCGGGAGACCGAGCTGGAAGCGGTGGGGCATTTGTTGGGTGTGAAGCGCACGGAAGCGGCCTGAAAAAAATTTCAAAAAAAGCTCTTGAAAAGTATTTGGCGGCCCCTAGATAGGGGTTACGCGATGCCGAATTCGGGTCGCGGAGACAAAAAACCTTGCTGAATTTTTCAGGAGATTTGAATCATGAGTACTGCATTTTCGCTGGCCCCACTGTTCCGTTCCTCGGTAGGTTTCGACCGTTTCAACGACTTGTTCGAAACCGCGCTGCGCAACGAACCAGGCAGCAGCTATCCACCCTACAACGTGGAAAAATACGGTGATGATCAATACCGTATCGTGGTCGCCGCCGCAGGTTTCCGGGAAGAAGACCTGGACCTGCAGGTGGAAAAAGGTGTGCTGACCATCAGCGGCGGTAAGCGCGAGGCCAGCAACGACAGCGTGACCTACTTGCACCAGGGCATCGCCCAGCGTGCATTCAAGCTGTCCTTCCGGTTGGCGGATCATATCGAGATCAAGTCCGCTGGCCTGAGCAACGGTCTGTTGAGCATCGACCTGTTGCGGGTCATCCCGGAAGAGGCGAAAGCCAAGCGCATCCCAATCAACGGGGTGCAGCAACAACCTGCGTTGCAGAACTGATGCATCGCCACTGAAAAAGGGCGCCGAAAGGCGCCCTTTTTCATGTCCAGCCTTTCACCTTCAGGGCAGCAGCCGTTCAAACGCCTCCAGCGGCAGCGGCCGGCTGTGCAGGTAGCCCTGGTACAGATGGCAGTCGAGCCCTTGCAGGAATTGCAGTTGTTCCAGGGTTTCCACGCCTTCGGCGATCATTTCCAGGTTCAGGCTGTGGGCCATGGCGACGATGGCGCGGATGATTTCAGCGTCGTTGGGGTCGCAGGTGGCGTCGCGCACGAACGACTGGTCGATTTTCAGCGTGTCTACCGGCAGGCGCTTGAGGTAGGTCAGTGATGAGTAGCCGGTGCCGAAGTCGTCCATGGCGAAACTCACCCCCAGTTTTTTCAGCCGGCGCATCTTGCCGATGGTGTCGTCCAGGTTCTGGATCACGATGCCTTCGGTGATCTCCAGTTTGAGCATGGAAAAGGGCAGGCCGTGGGTGACCAGGCTGCTTTCGATGCGTTCGACGAAGTCGCTCTGGCGGAACTGCCGGGGGCTGATGTTCACGCACAGGCTGAATCGCCGCGGGTCGATCCTGCCCCGGGCGATCAGGTCCTTGAAGCCGACACAGGCCTCATCGAGGATCCAGGTCCCGACTTCGAGGATCAGGCCGCTGTCTTCCAGCACCTTGATGAACTCGTTGGGCGACTGGGCACCCAGTTCCGGGTGATGCCAGCGAACCAGGGCTTCGGCGCCGACGATGCGGTTGTCCCGGGCGTCGACCTGGGGCTGGAAGTGCAGGCTGAATTCGCCACGGGCCAGGGCCTGGCGCAGGTCGGTTTCCATTCGCAGCCGTTCGCTGGCGGCTTTTTGCATGGTGGCGTGGAACATCTGCGAAGTGTTGCGCCCTGAATCCTTGGCGCGGTACAGCGCAATGTCGGCGCGCTTGAGCAGGTCGGCGGGCGTGGAGCCGTGGTCGGGAATCAGCGCCATGCCGATGCTCGGCGTGACTTGCAGGCGCTGGCCATCGAGGAACATCGGCTCCGAGAGCAGCTCACGCAGGGTGTCGGCCAGTTTCTGCACTTGCTCGCTGACGGCGGCACGGTTGCCCTCCAGCCCGCTGAGCAGCACGACGAACTCGTCGCCGCCAAGTCGGGCCACGGTGTCTTCCAGGCGTACGCTGGCCTCCAGTCGCGCCGTGATGATCTTCAGCACGGTGTCGCCCACGGGGTGGCCGAGGGAGTCGTTGATGTGCTTGAAATGGTCCAGGTCGAGAAACAGCAGGGCACCGCGCAGGTTGTGGCGCTTGAGCAGGGCGATCTGTTGGCTCAGGCGGTCCATCAACAGGGCGCGGTTGGGCAGGTTGGTCAGCGGGTCGTGGTAGGCCAGGTGGCGGATCTGCGCTTCGGCATTGCGCAGCAGGCTGACGTCTCGGGCGGTGAGCAACAGGCAGGCGGTTTCGTTCAGGGTGATCGGCTCGACGGACACCTCCACCGTGAGGATTTCCCCGCGCTTGTTGCGCCCGAGCATTTCCCGGTGGTGCACGCGGCCCTTGAGTTGCAGCTCGGCCAGCAACGCCGTGCGCTGTTTTTCATCGGCCCAGATGCCCACTTCATAGACTGTGCGGCCCAGCACCTCGTCGGCACGGTAGCCGGTCAGGCGATAGAAGCCGTCGTTGATCTCCAGGTAGCGGCCGCTTTCGCGTTCGGTGATGGTGATGGCGTCGGGGCTGGAGTGAAACGCCTTGGCGAATTTTTCCTCGCTGGCCTTCAGGGCCGCTTCCGAGCGCTGCTGGTGGGTGATATCGCGCAGGGTGGTGACGATACAGGGCTGGTTGCCGACGTTGATCTGCCGGCTGGAGATCACGCAGGTCAGTGGCTGGCCGTCCTTGTGGTGGACGACGATGGCGACATTGCTCAGCGATTGCTCGCGAATCACTCGTTCGATGCGCTGCAGGCTGCTGCCCGAGGCTTCCCAGAGGCCGATTTCGTCGGCGCTGAGGCCGATCACGTCCTTGGCGCTCCAGCCGAAGGTCTGGGTGAAGCTGGAGTTGATCTCCAGGAACCGGCCGCTGTCCTGGTGGGTCACGCAAATCGGGTCGGGACTGACCTGGAACAGCGTGGCGAATTTCTCTTCCGAGGCCGCCAGGCTCTGTTCGCGCTCGACCTGGTCGGTGATGTCCAGCAGCGTGCCGGCCATGCGCAGGGGCTGCCGTCTTCGTTGCGGTAGAGGCGCGCGCGGCTTTCCAGGTAGCGGGAGCTGCCGTCCGGCAGTTGCACGCGGTAGGTCAGTTGGTAGTTGCCTGCCGGGCCTTCGCGCAGGCTGCGGTAGGCATTGCGCATATTGTTGCGTTCTTCATCGGGCACCCCTTCGAAAAACGCATCGAACGATTCATGGAACGCCTTGGGCTCCAGGCCATGCAATTGCGCGGCGCGTGCGGAGCCGTAGAGCATGCCGCTGGGAATGTGCCAGTCCCAGGTGCCCAGTTGCGCCGAGTCGAGGGCCAGGTCAAGGCGCTCCTGGCTGTCCTTGAGGGCCTGTTCGGCGAGTTTGCGCTCGGTGGTGTCGAGAAAGGTGCTCAGCAGATAGGGTTGGCCCTCGAGCTCGACCTTCTGCGCGCTGAGGATGCCGTTGTGGATCTGGCCGTTACTGGCCCGGAACTCCACTTCCATGCTGACCAGTTCGCCCTTGGCCTTGGTCGCCTGCACCAGTTTCTGTCGTTGGCTGGGGTCTACCCACAGACCCAGCTCCAGGGTCGTGCGGCCGATCACGGCATGGACCGGCCAGCCGAACAGGCTTTCGAAGTACTGGTTGACCTCGCTGATCAGGCCGTCTTCCTGGCGCGTCAGCAGCACCATGTTCGGGCACAGGTGGAACAGCGTGGCGAAGCGTTTCTCCGAGCTGCGCAACGCCTGCTCGCGTTGGCGCTGGTGAGTGATCTCGCGGATCACCCCGATCATGCGCGGGCGCCCGTGTTTGTCAGGCTGGACGCTGCCACTGATCTCCAGCCAGTGCAGGCTGCCGTCGGGCCAGACGATGCGGTGGTGCATCGCCTGTTCCAGCGGCGCGCCGGCCACGGCGGCGCGAAAGGCGCGGATGGCCCGGGCGCGATCTTCGGGCAGCAACAGGTCCAGGTAGTCCATGTCCGCCGGCAGCGGTTGGCGCGGGTCGAAGCCGAAGAGTGCCTGGGTTCCGCGGGACCAACTGATCTGGCCCGTCTCGATGTCCCACGACCAGGCGCCCAGCCGCGCACCGTTGAGCGCGGCCAGCAACTGTGGCGCACTGTCCCAGCTTTGCTCGGACCGCTTCGGGTCAAGCGCCTGGATACGCGGCAGGGGCGGTAGGGGATCTACGGGTTTGGGCATTCTCTGGCGAGCCTTGGGCAGGTTTGGGACTTAAGCGCGGGTGGCGTGGCGCTACAGGCGTCGCACAACCTATGCCTGAGTCCCTGGCAGATCGATTTGTGCGTCCAGTAGCGCCATGAAGGCCCGTGCAGCATTCGACAGCGTCCGTTCGGTGTGCAAGATATAGCCTAGCTGGCGAGTGAGCTGTATGCCTGGCAAAGGAATACGCGCCACCTGTTCGTCGAGCATGGTGCGCGGCAAAACGCTCCAGGCCAGGCCGATGGAAACCATCATCTTTATGGTTTCCAGATAATTCGTGCTCATGGCGATGTTGGGCGTCAGGCCCTGGGCCTCGAACAGCCGTCGCACGATGTGATGGGTGAACGTATTGCCGCCCGGGAAGACCGCGGGGTGCAAGGCGATGTCGGCGAGGCTGACGGCGCCGTTTTCCAGCAGCGCATGTTCCGGCGCCACCACGAAATCCAGCGGGTCGTCCCAGACCGGCGTGGCACGCACCAGCGTGTGCGGTTCGGGGGCGAGGGTGATAACCGCCAGCTCCGCCCGGCCATGGAGGATTTCCTCGTAGGCCACTTCCGAATCCAGGAACTGAATATCCAGCGCCACCTGTGGGTAGCGTCGGGTGAATGCCCTCAACAGCGGTGGCAGGCGGTGCAGGCCGATGTGGTGGCTGGTGGCGAGGGTCAGTCGCCCGGTCACTTCGCCGGTCAGGTTGGTCAGGGCGCGGCGGGTATCGTCCAGTACATTGAGGATTTGATAGGCCCGTGGCAGCAGCGCGCGGCCGGCCTCGGTCAGGCCCACTTCACGGCCCAGGCGGTCGAACAGGCGTACGTTGAGTTGTTGTTCCAGGCCGGCAATGCGCTTGCTGATGGCCGGTTGGGTCAGGTGCAGGCGTTCACCGGCACCGGAGAAACTGCCCGTCTCGGCGATGGCAATAAAGGCGTTGAGGTTGGCGAGGTCCATGGCGGTCGGGGTCGAATTCCAGTTGGTTATGCAAAGTATAAAAAATATGAATTTGAGTTATTCAATGTAACCCCATAGCATCAGCCTCACAAGCCAAAGGGTTATTGAAACGTTCAAGGCCCGGGGCATAGAAACAAGCTGATGAGGAACCGTCTGATGGCCGGCAAAACGCTCTACGACAAGCTCTGGGATTCGCATTTGGTCAAGCAGCGCGACGATGGCTCGGCGCTGATCTATATCGATCGTCACATCATCCACGAAGTGACGTCGCCGCAAGCCTTCGAAGGCCTGCGCCTGGCTGGGCGCAAGCCGTGGCGCATCGACGCCAACATCGCCACCCCGGACCACAACGTACCGACCACCCCGGAGCGCAAGGGCGGCATCGCGGCCATTGCCGACCAGGTCTCGCGCCTGCAAGTCCAGACCCTCGACGATAACTGTGACGAGTACGGCATCGTCGAATTCAAGATGAATGACGTGCGCCAGGGTATCGTCCACGTCATCGGCCCGGAGCAGGGCGCGACCTTGCCCGGCATGACCGTGGTCTGCGGCGACTCGCACACTTCCACCCACGGCGCATTCGGCGCCCTGGCCCATGGCATCGGTACTTCCGAGGTCGAGCACGTGCTCGCCACCCAGTGCCTGGTCGCCAAGAAAATGAAAAACATGCTGGTTCGCGTCGAAGGCAAGCTGCCGTTCGGTGTGACTGCCAAGGACATCGTCCTGGCGGTGATCGGCAAGATCGGCACCGCCGGCGGCAACGGCCATGCCATCGAGTTCGCTGGCAGCGCGATTCGCGACTTGTCCGTCGAAGGCCGCATGACCATCTGCAACATGTCCATCGAGGCCGGTGCCCGCGTGGGCCTGGTGGCGGCCGATGAAAAAACCGTGGAATACGTTAAGGGTCGTCCGTTCTCGCCAAAAGGCGCGGAGTGGGACATGGCGGTCGAAGCCTGGAAGGACCTGGTGTCCGACGCCGACGCCCACTTCGACACCGTGGTCGAACTCGACGCCGCCCAGATCAAACCGCAGGTCAGCTGGGGCACTTCGCCGGAAATGGTCCTGGCCGTTGACCAGAACGTCCCGGATCCGGCCAAGGAGATGGACCTGGTCAAGCGCGACTCTATCGTCCGTGCCTTGAAATACATGGGCCTGAGCGCCAACCAGGCGATCACCGACATTCAGCTCGACCGCGTGTTCATCGGCTCGTGCACCAACTCGCGGATCGAAGACCTGCGCGCTGCCGCGGTGATCGCCAAGGGCCGCAAGGTTGCTTCGACCATCAAGCAGGCCATCGTGGTGCCAGGCTCGGGCCTGGTGAAAGCCCAGGCTGAAGCGGAAGGGCTGGACAAAGTGTTCATCGAGGCCGGTTTCGAATGGCGTGAGCCGGGGTGCTCGATGTGCCTGGCGATGAACCCGGATCGCCTGGAGTCGGGCGAGCATTGCGCTTCCACCTCCAACCGTAACTTCGAAGGCCGTCAGGGCGCCGGTGGCCGTACGCACCTGGTGAGCCCGGCCATGGCCGCGGCAGCGGCTGTCAACGGCCGTTTCGTCGACGTCCGCGAATTGATCTGAAGGAGCGCAGCATGAAAGCTTTTACCCAGCACACCGGTCTTGTCGCGCCTTTGGATCGTGCCAACGTCGACACCGACCAGATCATTCCCAAACAGTTCTTGAAGTCCATCAAGCGCACCGGTTTCGGCCCGAACCTGTTCGATGAGTGGCGCTACCTGGATGTGGGCCAGCCGTACCAGGACAACTCCAAGCGCCCGCTGAACAAGGATTTCGTACTCAACGCCGAGCGTTACCAAGGCGCCAGCGTGTTGCTGGCCCGCGAGAACTTCGGCTGCGGTTCGAGCCGCGAGCACGCGCCGTGGGCCCTGGAAGAGTACGGTTTCCGTAGCATCATCGCGCCGAGCTACGCCGACATCTTCTTCAACAACAGCTTCAAGAACGGCTTGCTGCCGATCATCCTGAGCGACGCTGAAGTCGACGAGCTGTTCCAGCAGGTCGAAGCCAACCCGGGTTACCAGTTGCAGATCGATCTGGCGGCCCAGACCGTCACCCGTCCCGACGGCAAGGTGCTGGGGTTCGAGATCGATGCCTTCCGCAAGCATTGCCTGCTCAATGGCCTGGATGACATCGGCCTGACCCTGCAGGACAGCGATGCGATTGCCGCGTTCGAGGCCAGGCACCGGGCGAGCCAGCCTTGGCTGTTTCGCGATGCCTGATTGATTTGAGCTTTAAATAGGCAGGGCCGGCCTCTTCGCGGGCAAGCCCGCTCCCACAAAGTTTTGCGAACATCCAGTGTGGGCGCGGGCTCGCCCTCGAAGACGGCAGCAAAAACACCACCAGGCTAACCCCAAAAAAGGAAGTGCCCATGACCAGCACCGCCCACAGTCAGGTTGTACAGAAACAATTCGGTGAACAGGCCTCGGCCTACCTGAGCAGTGCCGTGCACGCCCAGGGCGCCGAGTTCGCGCTGCTGAAGGCGGAGCTGGCCGGTCATGAGCAGGCGCGTGTGCTGGACCTGGGATGCGGTGCCGGCCACGTGAGTTTCCACGTGGCGCCGCTGGCCGGTGAAGTGGTGGCCTATGACCTGTCACAGCAGATGCTCGATGTCGTGGCCACGGCGGCTGCGGACCGTGGCCTGGACAACATCACCACGGTGCGCGGTGCCGCCGAGCGCCTGCCGTTCGCTGATGGCGAGTTCGACTTCGTGTTCAGCCGCTATTCGGCGCATCATTGGAGCGACCTGGGCCTGGCGTTGCGCGAAGTGCGCCGCGTGCTCAAGCCGGGTGGGGTGATGGCGTTCATCGATATCCTGTCGCCGGGCACACCGTTGCTGGACACTTACCTGCAAAGCATCGAAGTGCTGCGCGACACCAGCCATGTGCGCGACTATTCGGCTGACGAGTGGTTGCGCCAGGTCAGCGAGGCGGGGCTGTACACCCGCAGTCTTTCGCGCCAGCGCCTGCGGTTGGAATACCAGTCCTGGGTCGAGCGCATGCGCACCCCCGAGGTGATGCGCGGGGCGATTCTGGCGCTGCAGC
The DNA here is from genome assembly GCF_018325965.1 of Pseudomonas sp. Cab53. Lineage (NCBI taxonomy): Bacteria > Pseudomonadati > Pseudomonadota > Gammaproteobacteria > Pseudomonadales > Pseudomonadaceae > Pseudomonas > Pseudomonas sp. Cab53. Next base: position 2,038,338 of record NZ_AP021902.1, read on the forward strand.
GTGCGATGGGCGATGAAGTGCGTGAATATTTTGAGATTGAGGCCGATGGTTCGTTCAGTACAGATGTACTGGTGCTGTGGGCCGAGCGATAGCATTTTTCCTGGTGCGACCTGGGTTTAGAACCTGGTGCGTGCCGATAGAGCAAACGAGGAAAGCATGAGCAAGCAGATTCTGATTCTCCCCGGCGACGGTATTGGCCCGGAAATCATGGCCGAGGCGGTCAAGGTCCTGGAGTTGGCGAACGACAAGTACGACCTGGGCTTCGAGCTCAGCCACGACGTCATCGGTGGCGCAGCCATCGACAAGCACGGCGTGCCGCTGGCCGATGAAACCCTGGAGCGTGCCCGTGCGGCCGATGCCGTGCTGCTGGGCGCCGTGGGCGGCCCGAAATGGGACAAGATCGAGCGTGACATCCGCCCCGAGCGCGGCCTGCTGAAGATCCGTGCGCAACTGGGCCTGTTCGGCAACCTGCGTCCGGCGATCCTCTACCCGCAACTGGCCGATGCTTCGAGCCTGAAGCCGGAAATTGTCTCGGGCCTGGACATCCTCATCGTTCGTGAGCTGACCGGCGGTATCTACTTCGGCGCCCCCCGTGGCACCCGTGAGCTGGATAATGGCGAACGCCAGGCCTACGACACCCTGCCGTACAGCGAAAGCGAAATCCGCCGCATCGCCCGGGTCGGTTTCGACATGGCCCGCGTGCGGGGCAAGAAGCTGTGCTCGGTGGACAAGGCCAACGTGCTGGCGTCCAGCCAACTGTGGCGCGAAGTGGTCGAGCAGGTGGCCAAGGATTACCCGGACGTCGAGCTGAGCCACATGTACGTCGACAACGCCGCCATGCAACTGGTGCGTGCGCCGAAGCAGTTCGACGTGATGGTCACCGACAACATGTTCGGCGACATCCTGTCCGACGAAGCGTCGATGCTCACCGGTTCCATCGGCATGTTGCCGTCGGCGTCCCTGGATGCCAACAACAAGGGGATGTACGAGCCATGCCACGGTTCGGCGCCGGACATCGCCGGGCAGGGCATCGCCAACCCGTTGGCGACCATCCTGTCGGTGTCGATGATGCTGCGCTACAGCTTCAACCGCAGTGACGCGGCCGACGCCATCGAGCAGGCGGTCAGCGTGGTGTTGGACCAGGGCTTGCGCACAGGCGATATCTGGTCGGCCGGTTGTACCAAAGTCGGTACGCAGCAAATGGGCGATGCAGTAGTCGCCGCGCTGCGGAATCTGTAATCTTTCGGGCCCACTGCTTCGACGGTGGCCCACTTTTGTATAGGTGTAGTTGCGATGAAACGTGTAGGTCTGATCGGTTGGCGCGGCATGGTCGGTTCCGTGCTCATGCAGCGAATGCTGGAAGAGCAGGATTTCGATCTCATTGAGCCGGTGTTTTTCACCACCTCCAACGTAGGTGGCCAGGGCCCGTCCGTGGGCAAGGATACCGGCGCGCTCAAGGATGCCTACAGCATCGAAGAGCTCAAGACCCTCGACGTGATCCTGACCTGCCAGGGCGGCGACTACACCAGCGAAGTCTTCCCCAAGCTGCGTGAAGCCGGCTGGCAGGGTTACTGGATCGACGCCGCTTCCAGCCTGCGCATGCAGGACGACGCGGTGATCATTCTCGATCCGGTGAACCGCAAGGTCATCGACCAGCAGTTGGATGCGGGCACCAAGAACTACATCGGCGGCAACTGCACCGTCAGCCTGATGCTGATGGGCCTGGGCGGCCTGTTCGAGGCCGGCCTGGTGGAGTGGATGAGCGCCATGACCTACCAGGCGGCGTCCGGTGCCGGTGCGCAGAACATGCGCGAGCTGATCAAGCAGATGGGCGCGACCCACGCCGCCGTCGCCGATGACCTGGCCAACCCGGCCAGCGCCATCCTGGACATCGACCGCAAGGTGGCCGAGGCGATGCGCAGCGATGCCTATCCGACCGAGAACTTTGGCGTGCCGCTGGCCGGCAGCCTGATCCCGTGGATCGACAAGGAACTGCCTAACGGCCAGAGCCGCGAAGAGTGGAAGGCCCAGGCTGAAACCAACAAGATCCTGGGCCGCTTCAAGAGCCCGATCCCGGTGGACGGCATCTGTGTGCGCATCGGTGCCATGCGCTGCCACAGCCAGGCGCTGACCATCAAGCTGAACAAAGACGTCCCGATCGCCGACATCGAAGGGCTGATCAGCCAGCACAACCCATGGGTCAAGCTGGTGCCGAACAACCGCGACATCAGCATGCAGGAGCTGAGCCCAACCAAGGTCACCGGCACCCTGAACGTGCCAGTGGGGCGTCTGCGCAAGCTGAACATGGGTTCGCAATTCGTCGGTGCCTTCACCGTCGGCGACCAGTTGCTGTGGGGTGCGGCCGAGCCGCTGCGCCGCATGCTGCGGATCCTGCTCGAGCGTTGATTCGATGTGGCTGTGAAAGAACCCGTGCCTTGTGAAAGGTGCGGGTTTTTTTATGGTTACAGATAAACGCGTCCTTGTGGGAGCGGGCTTGCTCGCGAAAGCGGTATGTCAGTTTGCACCTGCGTTGAATGTGCCCCCGTCTTCGCGAGCAAGCCCGCTCCCACAGGTTCTTTGTTCGCCGCGAAATCCCATGTGGGAGCGAGCTTGCTCGCGAGGAGGCCAGTCCAGGCACTGCAAGTCCCCCAGCCAATTGCCTGCATACCCACCACCCGGTAAAGTGCCGCTCCCCCCGTGTTACCTGAGGTAGACCCATGAGCCAGTCCTTTGATATTGCCGTGATCGGCGCCACCGGTACTGTCGGCGAAACCCTTGTCCAGATTCTCGAAGAGCGCGATTTCCCGATCGGCAACCTGCATTTGCTGGCCAGCAGCGAGTCGGCCGGCAGCTCGGTGCTGTTTCGTGGCAAGAACGTGCGGGTGCGGGAGGTCGCTGAATTTGATTTCAGCAAGGTTCAACTGGCGTTTTTCGCCGCAGGCCCGGCGGTGACCCTGAGTTTCGCCCCGCGTGCCACGGCGGCCGGCTGTGCGTTGGTCGATCTGTCCGGTGCGTTGCCGCCGGAGCAGGCGCCGCAGATCGTGCCGCAAGCTAACGCCCAGGTGCTGGCCGGCCTGGCAAAACCTTTCCAGGTCAGCAGCCCGAGCGCTTCGGCCACGGTACTGGCCATGGCGCTGGCGCCGCTGCGCGAGTGTCTGGTGATGCAGCGCGTCAGCGTGACCGCCCACCTCGCCGTGTCCACCCAGGGCCGTGTCGCCGTGAACGAGTTGGCGCGCCAGACCGCCGAACTGCTCAACGCCCGCCCGTTGGAGCCGACCTTTTTCGATCGGCAGATGGCGTTCAACCTGCTGGCCCAGGTCGGTACGCCGGACGAGCAGGGTCACACGCTGCTGGAAAAGCGCCTGGTGCGCGAATTGCGCCAGGTGCTGGAGCAACCTTTGTTAAAGATTTCCGGTACTTGCATTCAAGCGCCGGTGTTTTTTGGCGATAGCTTTAGCGTGACGGTGCAGACGGCCGATGCCGTCGACCTGGCGAAGGTCAATGCGGCCCTCGAAGCTGCGCCGGGTATCGAGCTCGTGGAGGCGGGCGACTACCCGACGCCGGTGGGCGATGCGGTGGGGCAGGATGAGGTCTACGTCGGGCGTGTGCGACTGGGTATCGACGATCCGGCTGAACTAAATATGTGGCTGACGTCAGATAACGTACGCAAAGGCGCGGCGCTCAATGCGGTGCAGGTCGCTGAGTTGTTGATAAAAGACTTGCTGTAAAAGATACTTGGCGTCAATTTGTCGAATGGTTCTAGCTGGGCGCTATGCTTGGCCAGAGAGCTGAAGGCGAACCTCCCTCCGGGGGCTTCCCGGGACATGAGTGAAACGATCGCGCGCACCGTCGCTTCGGGGCTGCGCGCAATGCCTTACGGCAGCGGCATCAATACCTTCTCGCTGGCCGAGGAATGTTCAAACAAAGGAAGAGGCTATGGTTCAAGTTCGCAAACTGGTGTTAGCAATAGCGGCCGCCTCGGCGCTGTCCTCCGGTATGGCGCAGGCGCTCGGGCTTGGGGAATTGACCCTGAAGTCGACGCCGAACCAGCCCCTGGTCGCCGAGATCGAGCTGCTCGACGTCCAGCAGTTGACCGCCGCCGAAGTCGTGCCGAGCCTGGCCTCGCCCGAAGACTTCGCCAAGGCCGGCGTCGACCGCCAAGCCTTCCTCAACGACCTGAGCTTCACGCCGGTGATCAACGCCAATGGCAAGAGCGTCTTGCGGGTCACCTCCAGCCGGCCGCTGTCCGAGCCGATGGTCAAGTTCCTGGTGCAGGTGATGTGGCCCAACGGTCGCCTGTTGCGCGACTACAGCGTGCTGCTCGACCCGTCCAAGTTCTCCCCGCAGGCGGCGGATGCTGCCCGGGCGAAACCGCCTCAGGTGGTGTCCACGCCGGTCACCGGTGCCACCAAGCCTTCCCAGTACACCACCACGCCGCGCGACACCCTGTGGGAAATCGCCGCCAAGGTGCGCAACGGCGGGTCGGTCCAGCAGACCATGTTGGCGATCCAGGCGTTGAATCCGAATGCATTCATCAACGGCAACATCAACCTGCTCAAGACCGGCCAGGTGCTGCGCTTGCCAGACTCGGTGCAAAGCACCGCGCTGCCGCAGCCCCAGGCCATTGCCGAAGTCGCCGCGCAGAACGCCGCCTGGCGTTCGGGGCGGCGTGGCGTGGCGGGCGCGGGCCAGCAACAGCTGGATGCAACCCGGCGTGGCCGCGGTGAAGGCGCGCCGGCCCAGGCCGCTGGTCGCGATAACCTGAGCCTGGTGTCGGCCGAGTCGGCGAAGGCGGGCGGCAAGGGCAAGGGCGCTGCCGGTGATGCCCAGGCGCTGAGCAACAAGCTGGCGGTGACCCAGGAGAGCCTCGATTCGGCCCGCCGGGACAACGAAGAGCTGAAAAGCCGCATGGCCGACCTGCAAAGCCAGTTGGACAAGCTGCAACGCCTGATCGAATTGAAGAACAATCAGCTGGCCAAGATGCAGGCCGAAGGTGGCGCAGTGCCGCCTGCGGGTGAAGCGGCCCCGGCGATGTCCGCGCAATTGACCCCCGCACCGGCTGCGCAAACGCCGGGGGCGCAGGCTCCGACTGTCGCGCCCGAGGCTGCTCCCGCACCGGCCGCCACCCCGGAAGCGACACCGCCGGCCACGCCGATCGAGCCAGCGCCGGCGGCTTCCAATGAGCAGAAGTACAACGATCTGCTGACCAACCCGGTCCTGCTGGGCCTGGTGGGCGGCGGCGTGTTGATCCTGCTGTTGCTGCTGTTGTTGCTCGCCCGCCGCCGCAAGGCCCAGCAGGAAGCCGAGAAACATTTGCGCATGGCCCGAGCCCTCGAGGAGGAGGCCGACTTCTCCCCGGAGCTCGATCTGCCCCCGAGCAGCTTCGAGGGCATTGAAGTTCCACCTCCCAGCGTCAAACTCGAGCCAAAACCGGCGCCTGCGCCAGTGCCCAAGCCGGCCCCGCTCGTTGCCCCGGTGATTGTCACGCCGCCGATTGCCGCGCCCTTGGTGGCGCCTGCCGCCGAGCCTTCGGATGACGTGTTGCCCCTGGCCCAGTCCCACATCGACCGCGGTCGCCTGAACCAGGCCGCCGACCTGCTGGAACAAGGCATCAAGGCCGAACCCCAGCGCAGTGACCTGCGGCTGAAGCTCATGGAAGTCTACGGCCAGCAAGGCGATCGCGATGCGTTCGTCGCCCAGGAGCGCCAGCTCGTGGCCAACGGCGACAACTACGCCCAGGTCGAGCAGCTCAAGAGCCGTTTCCCTGCCATGGTCGTGGCGACCGGCGCCGGCCTGGCTGCGGCGGCACTGGCCGCCGAGCTGGATGCGCAGTACGTCAAGGACCTGCTGGAAGACAAGCCGTTGTCCGATGAGGAACTGGACAGTGCCTTTGACCTGAGCCTGGATGACCTGGAAACGACGCCGGTGCCACCGGCCGCCGAGCCGATCGCCGAGCTGGATGCATTCCCGGAAGACGACGACCTGAGCTTCGAGTCGGTGCTCAAGCAGCAGACCGAAGCCAACCAGAGCCTCGATGACCTGTCCGAGTTCGACCTGGACCTGGGCGCCGATACCCCGGCCCCGACCGCAGCCCTCGATGACGAGGACTTCCTGTTGGATCTGGGCGACGACCTCAAGGGCTTCGACTTGCCGCCGGCCGATGCGCCTGCGTTGCTCGACACTCCGTCCGACGATCTCGAGCTGCCCGCGGATTTCGACCTGTCCCTGGCTGACGAAATGGATGTCCCTGGCGCGCCGAAGGACGCCTTCGAGTCCGAGCTGGACGACGTCAATGCCGAGTTGGACCGCCTGTCGGACAGCCTGAGCGAGCCAACCTTCACCGCCGAAGATGCGCTGGCCGGCGCCGAGGACGAGCCGGATTTCGACTTCCTCAGCGGCACCGACGAGGTGGCGACCAAGCTCGACCTGGCCCAGGCCTACATGGACATGGGCGATAATGATGGCGCCCGGGACATCCTCGGCGAAGTCCTTAGCGAAGGCGATGCTACGCAGAAGAGCGAAGCGCAGGAGATGTTGTCGCGCCTGGCGTGAATCAGTGGTTATACAAAAAATGGCAGCCGGTGAGGCTGCCGTTTTTATTTGTGGGTCATTCACGCTGCTCTTGTGGCGAGGGAGCTTGCTCCCGCTGGGCTGCGAAGCAGGCCTCTCTATGGCACGTCGAGCACTTTTGCGAGCGCTGCGCACTCGAGCGGGAGCAAGCTCCCTCGCCACAAGGACTTGTCTTGGTTTGAAAACCATCTGAACCCCTGTGGGAGTAAGCGTGCTCGCGATAGCGCCAGCCCATTCAACACAGATCACCCGCCGGACTGGCATCCCAAGCCATCGGCCTTATAATGCCCGCCTTTGCGTCCCTCAGCAGGCTGTAATTCCTTGGCAAACATAGACAATCCGGCCGCCGAAATGGCGGCCGACGGCTTTTTCCGGATCGCCCTGGGCGTTGAATACAAGGGCTCGCGCTATCGGGGTTGGCAGCGCCAGGCTTCTGGTGTGCTGACGGTGCAGGAAACCCTCGAGAATGCGCTGTCCAAAGTCGCCGACTCGCCGGTGTCGCTGCATTGTGCCGGTCGTACCGACGCAGGCGTGCACGCCTGCGGCCAAGTGGTGCATTTCGACACCCAGGTCGAGCGCTCGATGAAGGCCTGGGTGATGGGCGCCAACATCAACCTGCCGCACGATGTCAGCGTCAGTTGGGCCAAGGTGATGCCGGCGCACTTTCACGCGCGCTTCAAGGCTATCGCCCGGCGTTATCGCTATGTGATCTACAACGATCAGATCCGCCCGGCGCACCTGAACGAAGAAATCACCTGGAACCACCGTCCGCTGGATGTCGAGCGCATGGCCGAGGCGGCGCAGTATCTGGTCGGTGTGCATGATTTCAGCGCGTTCCGCGCCGGCCAGTGCCAGGCCAAGTCGCCGATCAAGGAGCTGCATCACCTGCGCGTGACGCGGCACGGCAAGATGATCGTGCTCGACATCCGCGCCAGCGCATTCCTGCACCACATGGTGCGCAACATTGCCGGTGTGTTGATGACTATTGGCGCCGGCGAACGCCCAGTGGAGTGGATCAAGGAAGTGCTCGACAGCCGTATCCGCCGCTCCGGCGGGGTGACCGCGCATCCGTTCGGCCTGTACCTGGTGCAGGTGGAATACCGCGATGAATTCGAGTTGCCCGAGCGTTACATCGGGCCACATTTCCTCACCGGCTTCTCGGAACTCGACGGCTGACGCCTTTCGCAGCATTTGCTACCATCCGGGACTTTCACGGATTTGCCTTGGAGTTTTCACGACATGTCGGCCGTTCGCAGCAAGATTTGCGGGATCACCCGCGTCGAGGACGCGTTGGCGGCGGTCGAGGCCGGAGCCGATGCCATCGGGTTGGTGTTCTACGCCAAGAGCCCGAGGGCGGTGACGGTGCAGCAGGCGAGGGCAATCATCCAGGCCTTGCCGCCGTTCGTGACCCCGGTCGGGCTGTTCGTCAATGCCAGTCGTTGCGAGCTGGGCGAGATACTCGATGCGGTGCCGCTGGCGCTGTTGCAGTTCCATGGCGACGAAACCCCGGAGGACTGCGAGGGCTGGCACCGCCCGTACATCAAGGCGTTGCGGGTCAAGGCGGGCGATGACATCGCCGCCGCATGCGAGACCTTCGCCGGAGCCAGCGGTATTTTGCTGGACACCTACGTGGAAGGCGTTCCCGGGGGTACTGGCGAGGCGTTCGACTGGTCACTGGTGCCCAAGGGGCTGAGTAAGCCGATTATCCTGGCCGGTGGCCTGACGGCAGAGAATGTGGCCGAGGCCATTCGCCAGGTTCGTCCGTATGCGGTCGATGTGAGCGGCGGCGTGGAGCAGGGCAAGGGGATCAAGGATCCGGCAAGGATTCGCGCGTTCATGGCGGCTGTACGCAGCAGCCAGTCGCCAATGTGACGGCTGGCAGACTGCCGCCGTCCATACCTGCACTGTACACAGCAGGCAGGCACCGCCTCCGGGTGGGCCGATAGCGTAGTGGCAACCACGATGAAGCGGTTGCCGGGATGGCTGAGGAAGGTTGGGTTGCACGCAGGTCATGTTTCGCGCTGACCGTGGCGGCCCTTCGGCCCTCGCCGCACAATGAATTTAGCTCAAGGGCATACGCGGGGCCGCGAACCAGAGCGTTCGGGCCGCCGGTACTGGAGAAAGAAAGCATGAGCAACTGGTTAGTAGACAAACTGATCCCTTCGATCATGCGTTCCGAGGTGAAGAAAAGCTCGGTGCCTGAAGGTCTGTGGCACAAATGTCCTTCCTGCGAAGCGGTGTTGTATCGCCCGGAGCTGGAAAAGACCCTGGACGTGTGCCCCAAGTGCAACCACCACATGCGCATTGGCGCGCGTGCCCGTATCGATATCTTCCTGGACGCCGAGGGTCGTGAAGAGCTCGGCGCCGACCTGGAGCCGGTGGACCGCCTGAAGTTCCGCGACGGCAAGAAGTACAAGGACCGCCTGACAGCTGCCCAGAAGCAGACCGGCGAGAAAGACGCCCTGGTGTCCATGAGCGGCACTTTGCTGGGCATGCCGGTGGTGGTCTCGGCGTTCGAGTTCTCCTTCATGGGCGGTTCCATGGGTGCCATCGTTGGCGAGCGTTTCGTTCGTGCCGCCAACCATGCCCTGGAAAACCGTTGCCCGATGATCTGCTTCGCCGCCTCCGGCGGTGCGCGGATGCAGGAAGCGCTGATTTCCCTGATGCAGATGGCCAAGACCTCCGCGGTGCTGGCACGCTTGCGTGAAGAAGGCATTCCATTCATCTCGGTGCTGACCGACCCGGTCTACGGCGGTGTCTCCGCCAGCCTGGCCATGCTGGGCGACGTGATCGTCGGCGAGCCTAAGGCGCTGATCGGCTTTGCCGGCCCGCGTGTGATCGAGCAGACCGTGCGTGAAAAACTGCCCGAAGGCTTCCAGCGAAGCGAGTTCCTGCTGGAGCACGGTGCGATCGACATGATCATCCATCGCCAGGAACTGCGTCCGCGCCTGGGCAACCTGCTGGCGCAACTGATGGGGCTGCCGACGCCGAAGTTCGTCGCCGCTCCCGTCGAGCCGATCGTGGTTCCGCCGGTGCCTGCAGGCCTATGACCCAACGTACCCTGGGCGACTGGCTTGCCTACCTCGAGCAGTTGCATCCGTCGGCCATCGACATGGGGCTGGAGCGCTCGCAAGCGGTAGCGTCCCGCATGGGACTGGCCAAGCCGGCGCCCCGGGTCATTACCGTTACCGGCACCAACGGTAAGGGTTCGACCTGCGCCTTCCTGGCCTCGCTGCTGCGGGCCCAGGGGTTGAACGTCGGTGTCTACAGTTCGCCGCACCTGCTGCGCTACAACGAGCGGGTGCAGGTCAACGGCGTCGAGGCCACTGACGCCCAACTGTGCGAAGCCTTTGCCGCGGTGGAAACCGGGCGGGGCGAGACTTCCCTGACCTATTTCGAAATGGGCACCCTGGCGGCGTTCTGGCTGTTCGCTCGGGCAGGCCTCGATGCCGTGGTGCTGGAAGTCGGCCTGGGCGGGCGCCTGGATGCGGTCAACCTGGTGGACGCCGACATCGCCTTGGTCACCAGCATCGGCGTGGACCATGCCGATTACCTGGGCGATACCCGCGAATCCGTGGCGTTCGAGAAGGCCGGTATCTTTCGCCAGGGCGCACCTGCGCTCTGCGGCGACCTCGATCCGCCTCAACCGCTGCTGGACAAGGTCCGCGAGCTGGGCTGCCCATTCTTCCTGCGTGGGCGGGATTTTGACCTGGCAATGACCGAGCAGCACTGGCAATGGCGCGGCAGCGATGCCCAGGGCCAGCCAGTGGAACTGCGTGACCTGCCGCTGCTGGACCTGCCGATGGAAAACGCCGCGCTGGCGCTTCAGGCCTACTTGCTGCTCGGCTTGCCGTGGGAGGCGGGGCAGATTGCCGAGGCGTTGCAGGCAGCGCGCGTTGTCGGGCGGTTGGATCGTCGCCAGTTCGAGTGGCAGGGCAAGCGCCTGAACCTGTTGCTGGATGTCGGGCACAATCCCCATGCCGCGCAGTACCTGGCCGAGCGTCTGGCCCGGCGGCCGGTCGTGGGCGGCGCCTGGCGGTATTCGGACTGCTGTCCGACAAAGACCTGGATGGCGTTGTCGAGGCGTTGGGTGCTAGTGTCCAGCAATGGGCGGTGACGCCGCTGGACTCGCCGCGTTCGCGTCCGGCGACCGAGTTGCAGGCCACTTTGCAGCGTCACGGTGCTGCTGTACAAAGCTATGGCAGTGTGGCCGCCGCGCTGGAAGGGCAGTGCGCCGCGGCGACGGCCGATGACGAGATCCTGTTGTTCGGATCATTTTTTTGTGTTGCCGAGGCCCTTCAATGGCTGGCCCGGCGCTCCACGGAGGACGCGGCAGATGGCAATGCTGGATAAGGCGTACAAGCAGCGCATGGTCGGTGCCCTGGTGTTGGTGGCCCTGGCGGTGATTTTCCTGCCGATGCTGTTTTCCCGCCAGGACGAGCAGCGCCAGATCACGGTGGATGCGCCGGCTGCGCCCCAGGCGCCTGCCGTGCCGCCCGTGCAGGTAGAGCCGGTGGCGGTGCCTGAACCACAGGCACTGCCCCAGGAACCTGTACCGAGTGACGAGGAGCTGGCGCAGCAGCCAGCTGCGCCGTCGACGCCTATCGCACCCGCACCCGCACCCGCTGCGCCAGCGCCGAGCAAACCGGTCGTCGCGCCGACGCCTGCTCCGGCGGCGCCTGCCGTCAAGCCGGCCCCGACCCAGCCGATTACCGCCGCACCCGCCAAGCCGGACACCACGCAAAGCCGTGTGGATGCCAACGGCCTGTCGGTCAGTTGGTCGGTGCAACTGGCCAGCCTGACCAGTCGCGAAAGTGCTGAAAGCTTGCAGAAAAACCTGCGCAGCCAGGGCTACAACGCTTATATCCGCTCCGCCGATGGCAAGAACCGGGTATTTGTCGGGCCGTTGATCGAGCGCGCCGAGGCCGATCGCCTGCGTGACCTGCTCGGGCGCCAGCAGAACCTCAAGGGTTTCGTGGTACGTTTCCAGCCAGAGCGTGGTTGACCGGCGATTTAGCTGATTTGAATCACGCAGCTTACCGACAGCCCTGGGCTCTGCTAAAATGCGCCGCCTTATCCGTCTGCAGGCTGCACCGTGCCATTTACCTGGGTTGACTGGGCGATCGTTGCGATCGTCGCCATCTCCGCATTGATCAGTCTGAGCCGAGGCTTCGTCAAGGAAGCCCTCTCGCTGCTGACCTGGATCATCGCGGGAGTCGTGGCCTGGATGTTTGGTGGCTCGCTGTCCCAGTACCTCGCCGGATACATCGAAACCCCGTCGGCTCGCGTGATCGCGGGCTGTGCCATCTTGTTTATCGCCACCTTGCTGGTCGGCGCAATGATCAATTATCTGATCGGCGAACTGATTCGCGTCACCGGGCTTTCCGGGACGGACCGGTTCCTGGGCATGGCCTTCGGCGCGGCGCGTGGCGCGTTGCTGGTGGTCGTGGCCGTCGGGCTCCTGAGCTTGGGGCCGGTGCAGCAGGATACGTGGTGGCAGGAGTCCCGGCTCGTGCCACAATTTCTATTGGTCGCAGACTGGTCTAAAAACCTGATTCTGGGTTGGAGCAGTCAGTGGCTTGCCAGCGGTATCAGCGTACCCGCTGAAATACCGTTCAAGGAGCAGCTCTTGCCGATGGCCAAAACGCCGCAGTGAGTGCTGTTCAGTTCAGATCCATTAAGTAGGGGTTGCGTCGCATGTGTGGCATCGTCGGTATCGTCGGTAAGTCGAACGTCAATCAGGCGCTGTATGACGCGCTAACCGTGCTCCAGCACCGCGGCCAGGACGCTGCCGGTATCGTGACCAGCCATGACGGCCGGTTATTCCTGCGCAAGGACAACGGCCTGGTGCGTGACGTGTTCCACCAGCGTCACATGCAGCGCCTGGTCGGCCACATGGGTATCGGCCACGTGCGCTATCCGACGGCGGGCAGCTCGACGTCGGCTGAGGCCCAGCCGTTCTACGTCAACTCGCCATACGGCATCACCCTGGCGCACAACGGCAACTTGACCAACGTCGAGCAGCTGGCCAAGGAAATCTACGAATCGGACCTGCGCCACGTCAACACCAGTTCCGACTCGGAAGTGATGCTCAACGTGTTCGCCCATGAGCTGGCCCAGCGCGGCAAGCTGCAGCCTACCGAGGAAGATGTGTTCGCGGCGGTGACCGACGTGCATAACCGTTGCGTCGGCGGCTACTCGGTGGTGGCGATGATCACCGGCTACGGTATCGTCGGCTTCCGCGATCCCCACGGCATTCGTCCGATCGTGTTCGGCCAGCGTCACACCGACGAAGGCGTCGAGTACATGATCGCCTCCGAAAGCGTGTCCCTGGACGTGCTCGGTTTCACCCTGATTCGCGACCTGGCCCCAGGCGAAGCGGTCTACATCACTGAAGACGGCAAGCTGCACACCCGCCAATGCGCGACCAACCCGAGCCTGACCCCCTGCATCTTCGAGCACGTCTACCTGGCGCGCCCGGACTCGATCATCGACGGCATCTCTGTCTACAAGGCCCGCCTGCGCATGGGCGAAAAGCTGGCCGAGAAGATCCTGCGCGAGCGCCCGGACCATGACATCGACGTGGTCATCCCGATCCCGGACACCAGCCGCACGGCGGCCCTGGAGTTGGCGAACCACCTGGGCGTCAAGTTCCGCGAAGGCTTCGTGAAGAACCGCTACATCGGCCGTACCTTCATCATGCCGGGCCAGGCTGCGCGGAAAAAATCCGTACGCCAGAAACTCAACGCCATCGAGCTGGAATTTCGCGGCAAGAACGTGATGCTGGTGGATGACTCCATCGTACGCGGCACCACGTGCAAGCAGATCATCCAGATGGCCCGCGAAGCCGGCGCCAAGAACGTGTATTTCTGCTCGGCCGCTCCGGCGGTGCGTTATCCGAACGTCTACGGCATCGACATGCCGAGTGCCCACGAACTGATCGCGCACAACCGCAGCACCCAGGACGTGGCCGACCTGATCGGCGCCGACTGGTTGATCTACCAGGACCTGCCGGACCTGATCGAAGCGGTGGGCGGCGGCAAAATCAAGATCGAGCAGTTCGATTGCGCGGTGTTCGACGGCAAGTACGTCACCGGCGACATCGACGAGGCCTACCTGAACCGGATCGAGCACGCGCGTAACGATGCGTCCAAGGCCAAGACCCAGGCGGTCAGTGCGATCATCGATCTGTACAACAACTGAGTGACGAACCGGCCCCGAGGGGCCGGTTTGCGATTTGAAGGAGTGGCAGCATGAGTCAGGATTGGGATGCCGGTCGGCTGGACAGCGACCTTGAGGGCGTAGCGTTCGACACCCTGGCGGTGCGCGCGGGTCAGCACCGCACACCGGAAGCCGAACATGGCGATCCGATGTTCTTTACCTCCAGCTACGTATTCCGCACGGCCGCCGATGCGGCAGCGCGGTTTGCTGGCGAGGTGCCAGGCAACGTCTACTCGCGCTACACCAACCCGACCGTGCGCGCTTTCGAAGAGCGCATTGCCGCCCTGGAAGGCGCCGAGCAAGCGGTCGCTACCGCTACCGGCATGGCGGCGATCATGGCGGTGGTGATGAGCCTGTGCAGCGCCGGCGACCATGTCCTGGTTTCGCGCAGTGTCTTCGGTTCGACCATCAGTCTGTTCGAAAAATACTTCAAGCGCTTTGGCGTGGAAGTCGACTACGTGCCCCTGGCGGACCTGTCCGGCTGGGACGCGGCGATCAAGCCCAACACCAAGCTGTTGTTCGTTGAATCGCCCTCCAACCCCTTGGCCGAGCTGGTGGACATTGCCGCGCTGGCGGAAGTCGCCCATGCCAAGGGCGCCATGCTGGTGGTCGACAACTGCTTCTGCACCCCGGCGCTGCAACAGCCGCTGAAACTGGGGGCTGACGTGGTGGTGCATTCGGCGACCAAGTTCATCGACGGCCAGGGCCGATGCATGGGTGGCGTGGTGGCCGGTCGCGGCGAGCAGATGAAGGAAGTGGTGGGGTTCCTGCGCACTGCCGGGCCGACCCTCAGCCCGTTCAACGCCTGGATCTTCCTCAAGGGCCTGGAAACCCTGGGCCTGCGCATGAAGGCGCACTGTGCCAACGCCCAGGCCCTGGCCGAATGGCTGGAGCAGCAGGACGGCATCGAGAAGGTCCATTACGCCGGTCTCAAGAGCCATCCGCAGCATGACCTGGCCCAGCGCCAGCAGCGCGGCTTTGGTGCAGTGGTGAGTTTCGAGGTCAAGGGGGGCAAGGAGGGCGCCTGGCGCTTCATCGACGCGACCCGGTTGATTTCCATCACCGCCAACCTGGGCGATAGCAAGACCACCATTACCCACCCGAGCACCACGTCCCACGGTCGCCTGTCGCCCCAGGAGCGTGAAGCGGCGGGTATTCGTGACAGCCTGATTCGCGTTGCGGTCGGCCTGGAAGACGTGGCCGACCTGCAAGCCGACCTGGGTCGCGGGTTGGCGGCCTTGTGATCGAGTTGGCAACGCCGCCGGGCGGCACTCACGGCCGGGTTGCACTGGTCACGGGGGCCGCGCGGGGCATCGGCCTGGGCATTGCTGCCTGGTTAATTTGCGAAGGCTGGCAGGTGGTGTTGACCGACCTGGATCGCGAGCGCGGTTCCAAGGTTGCGAAGACCCTGGGCGACAACGCCTGGTTCATCGCCATGGACGTGGCGGACGAGGCGCAGGTCGCCACCGGTATCGCCGAGGTGCTTGGCCAGTTCGGCCGTCTCGATGCGCTGGTGTGCAATGCGGCCATTGCCGACCCGCACAACATCACCCTGGAAAGCCTGGACCTGGCCTACTGGAATCGGGTCCTGGCGGTGAACCTGGGTGGGCCGATGCTGCTGGCCAAGCATTGTGCGCCGTACCTGCGTGCCCACAACGGCGCGATCGTCAACCTGGCCTCGACCCGCGCCGCACAATCGGAGCCGGACACCGAAGCCTATGCGGCAAGCAAGGGCGGCCTGCTGGCCCTGACCCATGCCCTGGCGATCAGCCTCGGGCCGGAGATCCGCGTCAACGCCGTCAGTCCTGGCTGGATCGATGCGCGCGACCCTTCGCAGCGCCGTGCAGAGCCACTCACCGATTCCGATCACGCCCAACATCCGGCGGGCAGGGTAGGGACCGTGGAGGACGTGGCGGCGATGGTGGCATGGCTGTTGTCGCGCAATGCCGGTTTTGTCACGGGCCAGGAGTTCGTGGTGGACGGCGGCATGACCAAGAAGATGATTTACAAATAAGTCCATGGGCGCGCGGCGCTTGAAACTGTTTTGAAAAAACTTCAACCCTGCTATTGACTTAGCTTCGGTACCTGCGTAAATTTCGCGGCCTCAGCAAAGCAAAGGGTGATTAGCTCAGCCGGGAGAGCGTCTGCCTTACAAGCAGAATGTCGGCGGTTCGATCCCGTCATCACCCACCATGTTTCAAGAGAGTCTTGCGAAAGCAAGATGGAAGCTGTCAAAAGCCTCCACCGACGCGCAGCGGTAGTTCAGTCGGTTAGAATACCGGCCTGTCACGCCGGGGGTCGCGGGTTCGAGTCCCGTCCGCTGCGCCATATTTTCCGAAGCAGGTTCGCCTGGTTCGAGATCAATCCCAAGGGGCTGGTCAGACGAGTTAACTGGACGCAAGTCCACAGCGATACGCAGCGGTAGTTCAGTCGGTTAGAATACCGGCCTGTCACGCCGGGGGTCGCGGGTTCGAGTCCCGTCCGCTGCGCCATATCTGCTTCGAGGCCCACTGAACGCCTTGAAGCTACGAAACAAGCGGCCTAAGGCCGCTTTTTTCGTTTTTGGCTTCCATTGAATTCAGTACCCACCCCGATTTTTCCAGTCAAACATTCAAATATGCCGCCCGGCGCCAGGCCGAGCGGCGTGCCTCGACGTGCCTTCAAGAAAAGGCTTCGATCATGGCTTTATGGGCTTCCACCACCGGTACCAAGAGGCAGGCATCGACTTTTTCCAGGGTGTCCTCCTGGGTATGGAACCAGCGATGTACGCCCAGCACCGCGAAGGCATTGAGGTATCCGCGCTCGATGATGCCGGATAGTTCTCCTTTGCCTTTCAAGGCATTGAGGGGGCGCTCCAAGCCCGACAGACCGGCGAATACCCGTGTCGCCTTGTCCATGAGCGCAGGCGATACCATCAACGCGCGTTGCGGGTCAGCGGAGGGTAGGAAGAAGGGCTTGTCCCGGCTCGCCAGGTCGAGACAGTCGCGCGTAGCCAAGCCTGCGCCGATATGGGTCCAGATCGCCGTGGCCTCTGGTGACGGCGCGAGCGGCACGGCTTTGTGCATACCGGCAAAATCCATTTCATGGCCACCGGAATTGATGACACAGATGGAGTGGTCGGCAAAGCGCTTCGCTGCCCATTGAGCAAGATGCAAAAAAGCGGCAGTTCCCGTGCCGCGCTCGGCCACGCAGGAGAACCAGCCGGTGCGTGGCGTGGAAATGACCAACCATTTCTTGCCTGCCACTCTTCGTCCTATCAGGTTGACGGTGTCGCGCTGGCTTGCCTGCCCCGACACTGTCAGCGTGATGCTTCTGTCCTGCACGATTGCCGGTATCAATGACGGCAGGTCACTGGGGGCCATGACGACGATGGGCACATCGGCCATCGGTTTCAGTCGTGTATTGAGACCGACGATCCCTCCTGTCGGCCCGACCGGGACGATGACGATGGCGGCAGGAGCTGCCTTGACGGCGGCCTCAAGAAAACGCCCCGCCTGCCCCATGAACAGCGCCGCATGTTTGTCATGGGGCAGCACCAGTATTGCAATCTTTCCCGAAGCCTCGGGCGCCTGGGAGGGGTCATGGATCAGGACGGCCTTTGCAGTCAGCCCTGCCGCCGACGTCGACACCACGACAGGTTGGGGTTTCACCTCGACTTTATGCCCTTCCCAGGCGAGCTCGGAACGCACTGATTCGAAGTACGGGAGCGACACGTTCTGCTCTTCGACGACGTACCCGGACGCTTTGAGCCGCGATGCAATCCAATCGGCTGTCGCACGGTCGCCTTTGCCCCCACTGCCTTTGTCACCCAGGGCCGCGTGTTTCTCGAGGTCGCGTTGCAGTTGCTGCAGCAAGTCGTCGTTGGTCATCGCCAGCGTCATCTCCTGCGCTTGTGCGATCGTGGCCAACGAAGCCAGCGCCAGCGAACTGCCCAGTAATTCCCGTCGATTCATCATCGCAATGGTCCCTTGATTACCGGAGTTTCCAGGTATAGGCGGCAATGAGCCGGTTTTCGTCCAGGTCTTGCGTCAAGCCATTGCTGGAGCGAAAGGTCGCATTGCGCCAGCGCAGGTCCAGGCCCTTGAGCGCGCCGCTCTGTATCACGTAGGTGATGTCGGTATCGCGTTCCCATTCAGTGCCGCTACTGACCGTACGACTTTCCACGCCTGTGCCTTTTACGTAACGCGTCATGAACGTCAGCCCGGGTATGCCCAAGGCGGCAAAATCATAGTTGTAACGCAATTGCCAGGAGGTTTCGCCGATCTTGGTGAAGCTGTTGTAGGTGACCAGGTTCACCACGTAGGGCGTGCCGGTTTCGATGACAGGAAACGCCGTATCCCCGCGCATTTCCTGATAACCCATGGAGAACTTGTGCGCTGCCACACCCAACGTGACGATGCCGTTGAAGTTGCGGTTATCGATGCGCCCGGCCTTGGCATTGCCCGTATCGCGGCTATCGAAATACCGCAGGTCACTGCGCAGGCTGACGCCTTCACCCAGGGGTAGGGTGTGGATCAGGCCGGCAAATTGCTGGACATAAATATCGTCCAGTTCGCCGTGATGGTAACGCAGCGTCAGTTCCTTGGTCAGCGCAAAGTCCCCCCTACCAGATCCAGATGGCTGGATTTCTGGCCCGCATAACCGATGTCATCGTTGCTGGATGAATCGCGCGCATTGCCCTTGGTCAGGCGTCCGGTGGTGAAGGTCAATCGGTCTATGTCATTGGAGGTCAGTAATCCGCCTGCGAATGTCGAGGGCAATAGCCGCATATCGTTGTAGAAGGCCAGCGGGTGGGTCGGCATAAGCGTGCCGATCTTCAGCTCGCTCTTGGCGAGGCGTACCTTGGCGGTGGCGCCCAATTCGCTGTAGTTGTCGGTTGGCTCATTGCTGTCAGGGCCGTAGGGCAACAGGCCTGAGCCGCGTCGCCCTGCACCGGAGTCCAGCTTCACACCCAACTCAGCCAGCGCGTCCAGCCCGAAACCGACGGAGCCCTCGGTGTAACCGGACCGCAAATCTATGATGAAGCCCTGGGCCCATTCCTCGGTTTTGGACTGAGGTGCGTTGTCTTGTCGGAAGTCGCGGTTCAGATAGAAGTTGCGGGTGGTCAGCGTTGCGGTGCTGTCTTTCAGAAATTCTGCATTTGCCGGTTGGCTGATGAGGAGCAGAACGCTGGCGGCCAGGGCAGTGTTGCGTCGTGACAGCAGTAAAAACGGGATCCTGATCATTGTTATTGGTCTCCAGGAATGGAATGAGGCGAAATTTGCGCACACGTCTTCCGGGCCACGGTGTTGGCCGTGGCGTTTTACGAATCGTTATGTTCTGAAGCCCAGGCGTCAGGCTTGGGAGGTGTCCGGTACTGGCTCGGCGGCAGAAGGCTCGCCTTTTTCAACCAGCCGTCCGATGACGAAAGCGCAGACGGAGAGCAGGGCCGGACAAATCGCCAATACCAGGAAACTCTTCACCACCGGCAGGCCGCTGTTGAGCACGTAGGCACCGAGCAGTGGGCCTAGGATCGAACCGATCTTGGCAATTGACGTGGCCCAGCCGGCGCCATTGGCGCGGATGGCGCTGGGATAGAAGATCCCGGCAATACTGAGGATGCCGTAGTGTGAGCCTTTGACGAACAGGCCGCCGGCCAGGCTCAGCATCAGGAAGGCGGTGCCCTGCATGCCGGTAACGCCGAGTACCAGCAGGAAAGGCAAGGCCAGCAGCGGATAGACCATCACCATGTAGGGCCCGCGGGTGTCGACGAAGCGCATCATCACCAGCCCCGCCATCGCCCCGCTGAACGACGCGATCGAGCTGACCCACGACGCGGTCGCGCGATCGAATCCTGCGTATTGATAGACCAACGGGCTCCAGGAGGCGAGGAAGTACATGGCCATGGAGCTGGCGGAGTAGCCCAGCCAGATCATCGGTGTGATCCATTTCAGGCGGCCGATGAACAGTTGGCTGACACGAAAGGGTTGGCGGCCGATGTCCGGCTCGTCCAGCAGGACGAACTGGTCGTCGGGGCGTACATCCAGGTGCCGGTCCATGCGCTTGAGAATCGCCGCGATTTTCTCCGGCGCCTTGCGCTTGCTGGCCAGGAAACGAACCGATTCGGGCAGGGTGAACAGCAACAGCACCCAAGCGAGCAGCGTCAGCACGCCGCCGAACACGAATACGCCTTGCCATCCGACATGCGGCGCCAGCCATACCGTCAGCGGCCCGGCTACTGCGCTGCCAAGGCTGAAACCGACCATGATCACGGTGACGACCGTGGAGCGGTAGCGCTTGGGGACGAACTCAATGTTCAACGCCCAGCACAGGGGCAGCATGGCGCCCAGGGCAAAGCCGTTGAAAAAGCGCAGGACCATCAACGATTCATAGCTGTCGGCCATGACAAACAGCAAGGTCAGCAGGCCAAACGCGCAGTTTGAGAACAGGATCGTGGGGCGGCGCCCGATGCGGTCGCCCAGGTAGCCGAAGAAGAACCCGCCGAGCATCATCCCCAGCAGGCCGATGGAGAAGATTTCGCCCAGTTGGATCTTGTCCAGGCCGACCTCATCGGCGATATAGGACGCCGTGTGCGAGAGCACCAGCAGATCGAAACCGTCGAGGAAGGTGATCAGGACCGAGACGAGGATCACCACATAGTTGAAACGTGACAATTTGCGGCCTTCTATGAGTGCCGCGACATCCAGGGGGCGTGACTGTGACATGTACGTTCTCCACCGCATTTCTTATTGTTGTTGGAGTGGCGCCCGCGTTTGCACGACGGTCGCATCGAACCGCTTGAAAAAGCTATTCCAGGTTGAACGCAAGTCGCTCACGCAACGCGTGGGCGGGTATATCGGCCAGCCGGCCGCCGGGGCCCGCAAGGTCCAGCGCATGAGCGGCCGCGGCGCCCATCGCGATACACGGTCCCATCACGCGCACACTCGACAGCGCGGCCGCGTCGGCGTCGATGCAGCGGCCGGCGACCACCAGATTGTCGCTGCCCTCGGGGAGCATACTGCGCAGCGGCACGCTGTGGATGTGATCGTCGCCGAAGGGTTCCCATTGATAACCGCTGGTATTGCCGTGCAATTCCACCGGCCAGGAGGTGCGAGCCACTGCGTCCGGGAACATCGTGGCGGCCCGTACTTCATCGGCCGTCAGGTGATGCAGCCCGACAATCCAGCGCGTCTGGCGAATGCCTGGCAGTGCATACGAGCGCACTCTGGCCTTGCCATAGGCCTCGGGGTATTCCGCCTTGAGGAACTCGATCACCTGTTCCACCTGTTGGCGACCGGCGATGGCGACGTGGGACGCGGCAATCGGGTCCAACGGGGTTTCGATGTGAGTCATGTTGAACGCCGCCGTACCCCGGCCGGGAAACTGGAAGAACAAGCCATCATCGCGCTCGATACCGTAGTGCCTGGCTGCTTGTTTGACCCGTTCGGTGAACTGCGCGCGGGTAGGCAGGTGTGCTTCATTAATGTGTTCCAGCACGAACATTTGAGTGCCGTAGATTGGTGTATCCGGTTCGCGGCAGGCAAACCCGGCATTCCAGACCAGCGCAGCATCGCCACTGGCATCGATAAACCCGTCGGCCGCCACGCGTACGTCGCCATAGCGGGTGGCCAACTCCACTTCCTGGACCCGCGGGCCTTCGCGTACGACATCCCGCAATACCGCGCCGAGCACCACGGTGATACCGGCGTCGAGCACCTTTTGTCCCATCCAACGGCCCAGGGCGACTTCGTCGTAGTAGACCACGGTGGTCAGCGGACCAATGGCCTGGTGCAGGTCGCCCGAGGCACCCAGGTCACGCAGGATGCCGTCGGCGATGCCGTGGGTCAGCAATTGACGGTTCGGGCCATTGGAGAACAAGCCGCAGAAGGTGCCGATGATCGAGCCGACCGCCTGGCCGCCCAGCATCGGCAGGGCGTCGAACAGCACCACGCGCTTGCCGAGGGCGGCGGCTTCAAGGGCGGCGGAAATGCCGGAGATGCCGGCGCCGGCGATGCAGACGTCGGCCTGCAGGCGTTGAACGGTGGGGGCGCTGGTGCGACGCACCGTGCGAATAACATGAGCCATGACATTACCTTTGGGGTGACAAAAGGGCGGCCGAGCCCGAAACCGTTGGCCAGAGGCCTCGGTGGTGGTTGTTTCGGCAAACAAAATAGTTGTGGGCTACGACGGGTCTGGCGGTCGCGTCGTCCTGTCCAGTGGTTGCTCTATGGGTTGGGCTGGGCGGGGTTGTTGCGGGGTCACTTCGACGATCCCGGCGTCGGCATCGACGCGCACCCAATCTCCGGTGCGGATCCGGCCCAGCGGATCCTCGGTGAAGTCGGTCATG
Organism: Pseudomonas sp. Cab53; assembly: GCF_018325965.1. Classification (NCBI taxonomy): domain Bacteria; kingdom Pseudomonadati; phylum Pseudomonadota; class Gammaproteobacteria; order Pseudomonadales; family Pseudomonadaceae; genus Pseudomonas; species Pseudomonas sp. Cab53. Next base: position 2,060,455 of record NZ_AP021902.1, read on the forward strand.
GCGGGTGCGTGCACGACGACAACCCCCAGGCCTATTTTCGCGGTCATTTCATTGAACAGCATGGCGCCGGGCGCGACACCGGCGAGGCGCGCGATATGAAACTGCGAGGACCAGCCGGACGACCCCTTGGCACCGGGAAACACCAGGACCTTGCCCGCAAAACTGATGCCCTTGAGTTCGTGACGTGTTTCGATGACGGTGCCACTGCGCGGGTCGATGCCGCCCCAGCCGGAGATGCGCTCATGGGTCACCAACGCTTCGCCTTCGAAGCAGCCGCCGACCACTTTGCGGCCTTTGATCGTAAAGGGTGTGCTCATTGCAAACCTCCTTGCCAGCGGCCTTCGATGGCCGCCTCGACGCAGTCGGCGGTGGTGCCGAACCACGCCTGGATACCCATGATCGCGGGCAGGTAATGGGCCTGTTTGGCCGAGTCCACGGCCGCTACCCGGGTGCCCTTGGGAATCACCCTGCCAATCGCGGAGCAGGTGTCTGTCATCACGTGCCCACCCGCCTGTTCGATGATGCGCGTATAACCGGCGACGTCGGCCAGGTGCTTGATCGATGCGGCGGTGAACAGCCAGAGTTCGGTATTGGGACTCAGGCGTTGGCCTTCGAGCAGTTGGCAGACTTCCCAGATCTGTTCGAGGCTGTAGTGCGGACAGCCAAGCATGACGAAGTCGACCTGCGCATCTCGCGCGGTGACGTTGACTTGTTCGTAGGCCCAGCGCCGTTCGGCTTCACCGAAGCTCAGGATCGTCGAAGGCCGGGATCCGCCGAATGCCTGCTCGCGGGTGCGGGCTTCGGGGGTGACACCCACCAGGTGGTACATCTCCACGCCGCCGCTGGAGGCCGCCGCAGCGCCGAAGTGCTTGAGACGAGCCAAGTTGGGTTGGTGCGTCACGCCTTCGATGACCGGGATGCGATCCTGCACCTGTTCACCCACCCAGTAGCCGAGCAGCCCCCAGTCGGCTGTGGTCGTCACATCGGTCTGCAGATGGATCAGGTGGCTACCGCGACGGTTTTCATCGAGGTGCAGGCCCCAATGGGGGATCTTGCCGGTCAGCATCGCCGCGCCGGTGCTTTCCCGGCCTTCGGCGTTGGTACGCGCGCCAAGTACCGAGTTGATGTAGATGACGGCGGAGGATTCCATCCAGGCGCAGTGTTCGCCTTTCACTGGCACGTTTCCTACCTGGTAGGGCGTGCACGTGTTCAAGGGCTGAACGCCCAGGCTGCTGCTGTAGGCCTGGCCTGTCTCGTAGATACGCACCACGTCTTCGCTGACGCCCTGGCGTTCGGCGTGGTGCGGGTCGATGCCCTGTTGCAGGTGGCTGCTGGGCACCTTGACCCTAGGGATCTTGACCACTTCGGCGCTGTCGAGATTGAACTCGCTGAACACGGCGTCCATGCCGCCTTCGCGCTCGGCGTAATGACGCAGGAACGGCGTCGTGGCGCCGATGGTCCCGGCCACGTTGCGGGTGTTCACCAGGTATCGCGCGCCCAGGGCTTCGCCATAGCGCACGAGCAGGTCCATGGCCTTCTGCACCGCCGGGCCTTGATCGCCGGCGAGCATGGCTTTTTCGTCGTCGAGCAATCTCATCACTGCGGTTCCCGCTGGTCGGTGCGGTCGAGCGGCTTGATCAATACGGCACCGTGCTCCATGGCCGAGACGCTGTTGCGATAGATATCCAGCCAGCCTCCGCCGAACTGCGGTGCCCGAGGCTGCCAGCGGGCCCGGCGGGCCTCCATTTCAGTGTCGCTGATGGCGGCATTCAGGGTGTGGAGGTCCAGGTCGATGTCGATGATGTCTCCGTTTTCAATCAACGCCAGCGGGCCCCCGACAGCGGCTTCTGGCGCCACTTCAGCCACCACCAGGCCTTTGCAGACCAACCCCGAGAGATGACCGTCGGTCAGCATCGCGACATGATCGCCAAGGCCGGCGCCGTCGATGGCGAACACCACCCTTGAGGCGCCACCGCCCATGGCCGGGCCGCCGCGCACGCCCGCACCGCGCATGACCACCACATGGCCGGGTTGTATGCGCCCATCCTGCAAGGCCTCGATAGCATCGGCGGAGCGCTCGAAGCAGATCGCGGGGCCTTTGAAGCGGCGCATTTTGCCCGGGTCGATGCCATATTTGACGATGCCGGCCTGGGGCGCGATGTTGCCGCGCAGCATCACGATCGCCGGCCGGGTGGCGAAAGGGTTGTCCAGCGGACGGATCACTTCGGCGTCGTCGACGCTGACCCCTTCCAGGTTTTGCGCAAGCGTCTTGCCGGTGACAGTCAGCACATCGCCGTGCAACAGCGGCTGCAGGCGCTTGAGTAGCGCCCGCCCGCCACCTGCGGCTTCCATCTGCTCGATGCTGTGCTGACCTACCGGGCGCACGCCGACCAATACGGGTACTTGTTGACCCAGGTCCTTGAAAAGCTGATAGACATCCACCTCGATCCCGCCTTCGGCGGCCACTGCCTGCATGTGCTTGATGGTATTGACCGACCCTCCGGCGGCAAGCATGGTCGCCACCGCGTTGGCGAAGGCGCCCGGAGTGAGGATGTCGCGGGGCTTGAGGTCCTCTGCGACCATTTCCACGATGCGCTTGCCGGCCTGGTCCACGAAATCGAACATCTGCGGGCTGTTAGCGGCAATGGGCGCACTGCCGGGCAGGGACATGCCCAGGGCTTCACACACCAGATGCATGGAGTTGGCGGTGCCCATGCCCGAGCACACGCCTGGCCCCTTGATGGCATTGCGGGTCATGCCCACCAACTCTTCGACCGGGAGTTTGCCGGTGACTACGTGCATGGAACTGATGAACACGTCTTCAATGTCGACGTGCTGGCCTTGGTATTCGCCGCTGGGTTGATACCCGCAAATCACGATCAGCGTCGGAATATTCAGCCGGGCCGCGGCCATCAGTTGGCCCGGCACCGTTTTATCGCAGGAAGCCAGGCAAATCATGCCATCGAGCTGAGCACCTTCTACCGCCACTTCGATGTCGTTGGTGATGAGGTCGCGCGCGGCCAGCATGTAGGCGCCTCCAGCGCCGGCCCCGGTGATGAAGTCACTGGGCGCCGCGGTGCGGATCTCGAAGGGCAGGGCGCCGGCATCGCGTATCGATTGCTTGATCCTGGCGGCGATACCGTCCAGGTGACTGAAACAGATCGCCAGGTTCGACGAGGAATTGACGATCGCGATCTTGGTTTTCTCCAGCTCGCTTTCGTCAATGCCCAAGGCACGCCACTGGGCAGCGCGCACGGCCCATAAGTAAGACCCGTGGGGGAAATTGCTGCGCAGCTTCTTGGGCATGGTGAGCTCCGTTTATTGTTATAGGACTCGCAAATTGGTTAATCGCGTTAACGATCTTGTAACGAGTCTAGGCTTCACCCTAGAATCCGAAAACCTTATTTTGCTTATAGATAAAATCCAAAATATGGATATTAAAGATGTCGACCTCAACCTGCTGAAAGTCTTCGATGCGTTACGCAAGAAACAGAGCGTGACACTGGCCGGCGACCTCATGGGCCTCAGCCAGCCGGCCATGAGCTTCGCTTTGTCCAAGTTGCGAGCGTTGTTCGATGATCCGCTGTTCATCCGTACTTCCCGGGGCATGCAGCCTACCGCCAGGGCTTTGCAGATCGCTGAGCCCGTGCAACGGATCCTGGAGATGGTCAGCAGCGACGTGCTGCCATCCACCGGGTTTGTCGCCGAGCATTCCGAACGCCAGTTGGTGCTGTGTATGTCGGACATTGGTGAAATGGTGTTCCTGCCCCGATTGATGCGCATGCTCGACAGGAAGGCGCCGCAATTGCGGATTCGGACCCTGGCCTTGTCCTCCGAGCAGTTGGAAGAGGGATTGGACGCAGGCGAAGTGGACGCGGCGATCGGTTATTTCCCACGCTTGCTCAACACCTCGATCCGGCATCGGGCGCTGTACCGCCACTCCTTCGTGTGCATTGTACGCAGCGATCATCCGACGATCGGCGACAGCATGAGCGCCGAACAGTATCAGGCCGCTGTGCATGTCGCGGTCCAGGCGGAAGGGCGGGGCATGGACGTGCTGGATCGTGAGCTGGCAGCCCACGGTATTTCACGCCGGGTGCGTTTCAGCCTGCCACGCTTCATGGGGGTGCCTTTCCTGGTGGCGGAGTCCGACATGATCGCCACCGTTCCCCTGGCGGTAGGCCGGCGGTTCGCCGAAATCACCGACGTACGCCTGGTCCCGCTACCTTGGGACATCGGTGGTTATGAGATCCACCTGTATTGGCATACGCGTTTCCACCATGATCCGGCGAACCGGTGGTTGCGTCAGTCCTTCATTGAATTGCTCGGTGACTTCTTTCCTGCCGAACAGGCAGGCAACTCGATTTCCTGATGGCTGGTTATGAGCGTGAGCCTCAGAATCCGAGTCTATCCCGCAGCCCGTAATACCATGCACCCATCGCCGCAAACGGCGTACGCAGCAGTTGGCCGCCGGGGAACGGGTAGTGGGGCAGGTCGGCAAACGCATCAAAACGCTCAGCCTGACCACGCAGCGCCTCGGCCAGGACCTTGCCTGCCAGGTGCGTGTACGTCACGCCATGGCCACTGCAGCCCTGGGAATAGTAGATGTTGTCCCCCAGGCGCCCGACCTGAGGAAGACGTGACAACGTCAGTAGGAAGTTTCCGGTCCAGGCGTAGTCGATCTTCACCTGTTTGAGCTGAGGAAACGCCTTGAGCATCTTCGGTCGGATGATGGCCTCGATGTTCGCCGGGTCCCTGGCGCCGTACACCACGCCACCCCGAAGATCAGGCGCTTGTCGCCGGTCAGTCGGTAGTAGTCGAGCAGGTAATTGCAGTCCTCGACACAGTAATCCTGCGGCAACAGACTGTGGGCCAACTCGTCCCCCAGTGGCTCGGTCGCGATCACCTGGGTGCCGCACGGCATGGATTTGGCAGCCAGTTCCGGCACCAGGTTGCCCAGGTAAGCATTGCCGGCCACGATGATGAACTTGGCCCTGACCTTACCCTGAGGCGTATGCACGACGGGACTGGCGCCGCGCTCGATACGCACTGCAGGTGACTGCTCATGGATGACCCCGCCGAGCGACTCGACGGCCGCTGCTTCACCCAAGGCCAGGTTCAGTGGATGGATATGCCCGCCGCTCATGTCCAGCATGCCGCCAACATACTCCTCACAAGCCACCACCTCGCGAATGCGACGCTGGTCCAGCAACTCCAGCTGGGTATGCCCGAAACGCTCCCATAAGCGCTTCTGCGACTCCAGGTGGCCCATCTGCTTGGCGGTCAGGGCGGCAAACACGCCACCGTCCTTCAAATCGCACTGAATCTGATACTTGGCCACTCGTTCCCGAATGATCCGTCCGCCCTCGAACGCCATATTGCCCAGCAATTGCGCCTGTTGAGGGCCGACGCTGCGTTCGATCACATCGATGTCACGGCTATAACTGTTGACGATCTGCCCACCGTTGCGACCCGACGCACCGAAGCCCACCTTGGCCGCTTCAAGGATGGTGACCTTGAAGCCGTTTTCCAGCAGGAACAGCGCAGAGGACAGGCCGGTGTACCCCGCACCGATTACACACACATCCGTCTCGACCTCACCCTGCAGGGCTGGGCGCGACGGAGCCGGGTTGGCCGACGCAGCATAATAGGACGCTGGGTAGGATGTGTTCGCCATTCTGCAACCTCTGTTTTATATTTTTTACGAATGCGCCGATCCTACCCGAGATAAAAATCGGCCGCCAGCCACTGCAATATCTTCGTCGCGTGGGCGAAATTAAATATTTTGCATATTCATAGGGTTAGGTGAAAAAAAGGTGTTGACACCCCTTTGGAATTCCGTAGAATGCCGCCTCACAGCAGGCACGTAGCTCAGTTGGTTAGAGCACCACCTTGACATGGTGGGGGTCGTTGGTTCGAGTCCAATCGCGCCTACCAAACAAAATCCGCTCTGCTGGGCGGTCTAGAAGGGGTTACCGGAAACGGTAGCCCCTTTTTGCTTTCTGCCATTTGCAAAACTCTTGCAAAACCCCCACCTCAGAACGCCAATTCGGCGCCCACCTCGACGTACTCAATCGTCTTTTCCCCCATTCCCTTCCGGATATTGCTTGGTCATAGACGAACCACTTGTTCTTGTACGAAGCGTTAGGTGTATAACTGTTGGGGCAAACCCGCAAGAACTCAGGCAGGAGGCGCCGCTGCTAAGAGCAGGGGGGCAAACGGTTTACCATGTCCAATGACACCTTTCGATTCGAAGCACACCAGTCACTTTTAGAGCTGGACGCCGCCACAACCAAAATGATGATGCTGGTGGTTGCTGGCGAGGTCTCAGGTTGCCTTTGGAAGGAGGCCTTTTCTCGGGTTGGTTCCGCCTACACGGCTCTTGCGAGCGTCGTGGCTGGAGTTCAAATAGACCCGATGCCAGCTTTGGATGGCCGCTCGAGTGATGATCTGATCACCCCGGAAAAGTGAGAATGGATGGGGCGACATATTGAAAAAAGTCCCGTGATCCGTTTCCAGGCTGTCCGCTAGTAGTGGTAACGTCTGCGCCGCAATCCTTGAGACAGCCAGATGAATCATCGAAGACCCGCTAGCGTTACAGCAGCGCCTGCTGGCGTGCCGGGCACTGCCCACCCACCTATCTGGTATTACGGTCCTGAAATACCCATTATCGAAAGCAATGGCATGGGCGTTTTTGGCTTCTCTCTTGCGTTGCTTCTGCTTTTACCGGCCTATGGGCTTGTGACGTTCCTTTTCCCAGGGCCGGAGGTCATGCATGGGGTGCAGCCTGACCATGGTGAGAGCCTCACAGGGTCATCCTTTATTCTGTTAATGCTGGCCAGTGCAGTGCTCATCGGTGCGTTCTTTGCGTGGATTGTCCCTGCGTCTCAAGTGCGGGCTTTCACGTTTGACGAAAACCAGCAGATGTTGACCCTCACCATCACTCGTCGTGGCCTAAAAGCCACTGAAGTGCGCGTGCCATTTAGCCAAATCATTCATATCCGTCCTTGCGTGCTCGCAGCGTTTGATCACGATGGCTATTTTCTCGTCGCTTATCGGGGGGCGAAGGGTAGGGTTTTCGAATACCCGTTAGCGCACGGTACCTCGCTGGAAAATATTGAGTTTCATGGTGCGTGGTTACGTGGAATGTTAGGGGAGCGGATGTGCGAGTTGCTAAATCTCGACAAATGAAAGCAACCTAAAGCCAGCCTGACCTGGCGCACTATTGGTCGGCCCCATCAGGTATTCAGCTATGCGGTCCTCCTTGCCGGGCAAGGCCCGAGCGGTGGTGTGGAGGCGTTACGCAGCGTGTGCGTCGCGTTCTTCCTCCCAAAGGACGAAAGGCCAGTTGCCAGGGGATTTAAATAGCGTTGTCACAAGATCGATGGGGTTGCGAATGCCCGTTCAGGTGGTGGCTGTTTTCAAGATGGCCGGATGGCAATAAAGCTGTCTGTTGCCGAATGGGTTGGACTGGTATGGGAAAAGTAGTTTTGGCTCTTTTGTTGGTCACACTGGTAGCCTGCATGCCTTATCAAACAGTGACTTCGACCGATCCGAACTGGATGCGTCTTGGTGGAGATGAGCCTGAAGGCTACCCAAGGACGTTTGTCGAGAACCTGGGCGGTAATTGCGCTTTGGTTACCGAATCGTGGTCTGAGGGAAGAATCAACGGTCGTCTGCTGTGGACCAAGAAGCAGTCTCGAAAGGCTGTTACCTGCCCATAGGCGTCTTTGTAAAATCGCGCTTTCCAAACAAACACGGAGCCTGCTTTCACGCGTCAGGCTCCTGCCGAGGATGGCTTTCACCAAAGATTTTTCGTGTTCGCAAGGATATCGAAAGCTTTTGCAGAACCTACGTATGACAAGTGCCCTGAATCACGGTACATGGGCACTCCGTCTACAACGGTGCGGCAAACCGTGTCATCACACAGTGCATTGCTTAGACGAATGACCCGTATCGCGTATTTCGTTTCAATGGTATCGAGCAACGTAAGGACGCCGGCGTTGTATTCCCTGTAGTTCTTTAATGGGATGGTGCAGTCGTGTGCAGTTGTGCTGTTGGACAGCTGCTGCTGCATGCAGCTGATATTTTCATTGCCTACGGAGGGAGGTGGGCCAATGACGATGACTTCTTTGCCGATCCGCTTAAGCTCGCTGATGGTCCTGCCCAGGTCATTTTCAACTTGATCAAGGCTTGTAGGCACTATGCGAGTCGAACCCTTGTCTTGTTCGTCCCTTGTCAGCATTTTGTTGGTGGGCACGGTGTATTGCCAAAAAGAGGCGGCAAGGATGACCGTCTCAATGGTTTTGTCTGCTTTGATCGCAGAAAATACAGTGTCGTTAAATGCTATGCAGTAATTTGCTAGCTTCCCTGCATCTGCTCGTGCCGGGTTGTAAGGCGCAGTATCCAAGAAGGGAGGGCAAGCGCTGTAGGTCGCCTGTGCGATCCCTCCTTTTCTGTGGTTCTTAACTCCCTCGATGGTGTGCATGGCATAGGAATCGCCCCAGACTATATTGCGAGCCGGGGTGGAGGTTCGGCATTTTTCATCGTTCTTGAACAGATAGTTGTCGCAAGCTCTATCAAGGCCGTAATTGGGCCGTAACAAAGCGTCGAAATCTACTTGATTATTGTTGTGTCGGGTTGCGGTGTATTGGATTGATACCAGTACGGCCGCTCCGAGAGTTATCGTCCATGTCAGTCCGGCTTGAGGAATCAGGGACCGACGACTGGGTTGCTCAACGAAGATGTAAAGAACCCCCGCACATAACAGCGATACTAGAAACAAGGATATTTGACTAAACAGTGTAAGCTCATTAGGCAGTACCGCGTGTGCGAAAACAATGACCGGCCAATGCACTAGGTACAGGGAGTAGGAAATGTCGCCAAGCTTGACAAGTGGTTTGATAAAAATGGACGTATTGGCTATCGTGCTATTGGCCCAGATGATGAAGAGGGTCGAGAGGCATACAACAACTGCTGCCGGTCCTGGGTGGCCCCATTTAATTTCCATCGTGGGGATGATTAGAACTGCGAGGATGGCCAGTAAAAATACGGGGCGGGGAATCTTTATGTTGAATTTCTGGGCAGCCAGATAGCCGCCCGAGCCGATCAATAATTCCCAGCAACGAGTGGGCAGCAGGAAAAAAGTCGCTGAGGGATGGGTTTGTTTCAGGTACAGGCAGGCTAGGAGGCTGCCGATTAAGACAGTGATAACAATGCGCAACCAGAGGCGAGCGGGGCTGAGAATAAGAATAAGTGGAAAAATCAGGTAATACTGTTCCTCGACAGCCAGAGACCATAAGTGCAGCAATGGCTTGGTGGACGCATCGGCATCAAAATATCCAGTCTGATTCAATAGAACAAAATTGGTAGTGTAGGTCACCGCTCCTGCAACTTGAGAGAGCAGGTTCCTGTTTTCCATCGGTGTTAATAACAGATAGGCGCCGATGCAGGTGGCTAAAATTGTTACATAGACGGCCGGTACCAGGCGTTTGGCGCGCTTGTAATAAAATTCAGAAAGACGAAAGTCGCCACTGGCTATTTTGCTGGCGATGATTCCGGTAATCAAATATCCGGAAATGACAAAAAATATATCTACGCCTAGAAATCCAGCTTTTAAAGCGGTGAAACCCAGGTGGTCCATCACTACAAATGCAACGGCAAGCCCTCTGAGGGCTTGTATGTCGAGCCGAAAATTCATACGTCCTCTGTATCATTATCAAGCTGCTGTCCGGCAGCTATTTCTCATTCAAGGTTGCGGTCACGTGCGCTTAGCGTGCACGCTTTCGGGTTTTTCATCCTCCAGGCTGGATGGTGGGTTTGCACCTCGGGACTGAGCGTAGCAGCTGGAGGCAATGAGGCCAGTGTGGATGTTACCAATGGGAGAGTGCTGTAGGAGTCTTCGACAATTCATCGATTTTTTGGGGGGCGTTCTGGGGATTTTCACCGCTGTGCGTCGATTAAATTTCTTGTAAATGAGGGGTTTGGTCCTATCATCCGTTGAGCGGAATGCAGGGGGCGATTCGAGGCCCGCACTGCATACGAAAAATTGCAATGGGGGCTCAAGTAGGGTTGTCTGGAGCTCCGCGCTGGTTTCTGTTATGGCCGGCGTTGAGACGTCTGCGCCAAATCTTCCTGATGGACCAACTCTGTTCCGTCCGCGAGCTGGGGTCAGGCTGCGGGTGGTTAATGGGCGCACTGATGATCTTGCGTGGGATTTTTATAAGGCTGTACGTGACTATGCTAATAAACTCAAAAAAACTGCTGTTTCTTTTCTTCTGTTTGGCGATGTCCTGTGCTTCTGTACAAGCGCAGCAGTCAGATCTACTCAAGTTTTATGCAGAGGGCTCGCCCAATTATCCTTGGGCATTTGGAACCAGCAAGGAGTGTGATGCGACAGTGGGGATGTCCAGTCGGACAAAGAATTTCAGGTCCCCAAGCAAGCTGGCAATACGGGGTCTTGAGGCGGCACTGTCCGGTGACCTTGCCGGTGCTGTGGCGTGTGAAAAAAAGTTGAGAGTTTTTGAAAAGATGAGAGGTGGCGGTCTCTTTTATGCCTTTATGGATGATTACATAGATGCGTGGCCTTTCCAGCTCAGGGCGCCTTGGGTATCTGCTTTTACCCAAGGCATTGCGCTTGAGTTTTATATGGAAATGGCAAAAAAGACGGGAAACATCTACTACAAAAACAAGGCTGAAGCGATTTATTTGTCATACTCGATGCCCGTTGACAAAGGAGGTTTTGCCAGGACTGTTGGCAAGGATGTGTTGTTTGAAGAGTATCCGGTAAACGAACGGATTGCGGTGCTGAATGGTAATTTGATTGCAACCATTGCCTTGTATGATTATGCGCAGTTTTCTAAAAGCAAGGCACCCTTGCGACTGGCTACTCGATCAGTTGCCTGGCTTGAAAAAAATATCCAAAGCTATGTAATTCAACGCCCTGAATACCCCGGGCCGATTTCGGCGTACTCTCTGGCTCCTTCAAGGCTCGATGTGCTATTTAGATTTTATCTGACCCATGAAACGCTAGATGTTTTTTCTATAAAACTGGCTGCGAAGGATGTTTCGAGGAGCATTCTTCCCGGTACGCCTGGAGACCATGATATTACTCGGGATGCAAGTCTGATCGTGTCTGCGGACATGAATTGGTCCGAGCCGTACAAAGAGTCGAAACAGCCACGGACTGATTTCAGGAAAATAGTCGAAGCAGCAGGGGCGTTTAACCATGCACCCTTCAGGGTGGAGGTAAAGACAATCGAAGAGTTGAGCTCCTTGAAGCAAGGTGCTTCCCTTGAGGTGTCCTACAGGGCCCAGGGCAGTTCCGATGTACAAATTTCCGACGGGAAGACGTTCTACAAAATAGGCACGTTAGGCCCTACTCGTGGGGAGGTTGTGACGGTGGTATTCGAGCTTCCCGCAGCAGCTATTGCCAATCTCACGTTTCCCGTTGATTTGAAATACAACGTGTTGTATCTGGAGCACAACCAGAAGCTGCTGGAGATCGTCGCAGGCCTCTCTGAATCTGACGTGTTGAAAAAATATGCGACGTTACTAAAGCGGTAATCAGTAAATGATCCAGTCACTTGCAGCGCAAGTGCAGCCCTGATCTGGCGTTGGGGATCATCTCCCACTTCTGCTCGTGATAAGGGTCAGGGGTGTCACGCTTGCGTTGCCAGGTAATCGATGGCCTCACGGTACTTTGCAATGCGCTCCAGATCTTTTTGGCTGGGTGTGCCCAGGCGTGACAAGTCACTGTTCTCCGCCAGGTCGGCCAGTTTCACCCGGCGCGCCATAGGGTCACGTGCGGCGCGTTCGATAAAGGCCTGATAGGTTTCGCCGTCGCGCTTGGTGAGTGAATCGATGGCATTCAGAGTCGCTTCGCTGAAGCCTGCATCGCGCAGGTCTGCCAAGGTAACGGCAGTGTCTTCGACGACGTCGTGCAACACCGCGACGATGCGTTCTTCGTCACCGGATAGACGCAACATGACTTTCAACGGATGCAGGATATAAGGAGCCCCCCCTTTATCGGTTTGCCCTTCATGGGCCAGCGCGGAAATCGATATTGCTCTTTCAAGCGTACTCATTGCTCGCTTCCCCTTGTCAGTCCTTGGTTTCCTATCGGTCATCTCCCTGGGCGCATTTTGGGTAGACGTTCGGAAAGTCCAGCGCAAGTATAGGGCTCGGCTTGCACATGAGCCCAGCGTACAGTGGAGCGTCTTGATCCAGGTTCCGAAGAGAGTAAGGCAATGCCGAAGAAACATCAGGAAAGCACCGCCGTGACGGCTGCCGATATTGAGCGCTCCATCCAGGCGTTGAACAAGATGGCGGAACGTCTTTGGGGCGACGGTCGGGAAGCCGAGGCGAAGGCGCTATTGGGCGCTTTGGATGCTTTGAACAGGGCGCTCGATCGCATCAGGATTGGCGAGAGCCGCAGGGTTCTTCATTGACCTGAAGACAGTGTAGGGCCCCGGGTTAATGCCCCGTCTGCGCCGTGAGCGCCTGTCCCCGCAACCACTCACTGAACCCGTGCACCACCGACTGGCGTTCCCGCCCCGGCACGCACACTACGCTGTATCGCGCGCCAGCCAGGCGAACGTCAGGCCGATAGCCGACCAGTTGTCCACGTGCGACCGCTTCTGCAACCAATACATTGCTGGCAAGCACCAGGCCATGCCCGACGATGGCGGCCTGCAGGGCATGCTGCTCCTCGTCGTAGCGTCGAAAGCGCGCGGTACCCAGCCAGTCCGGGGTGCCTGCCTTGGCGCACCAGGTCGGCCAATCGACCGCTTCGTTTGAACTGCTCAGCCAGGGCACGTCGATCAACTCCACGGGGGAGTCGGCGGTGGGCGGTTGCCAGTCGGGGCGACAGTAGGCGCCGAAGAACTCTTCCAGCAACGGTTGCTGGAACAGCTGAGGATCAGGCGTGAACTGGGCGCGGATGGCCAGGTCGATGCTGGCGTCGCGGAGCAGGTCGACCACCTCGTTGCTGCTATGCAGCCTCACGTCGATCTCCGGGTATAACCGATGAAAGTCCCCGAGCCGAGGGATCAGCCACAGGCTGGCGAACGCCGGGGTGGTGCTCACCACCAGCGACTGTGAAGCGCAGGGCGGTGACAGCGCCTGCAAGCCGTGCTGGATGTCCAGCAGGGCGCGGTGCAATTGTGGGTGAAGGCGCTCGCCGTCGGCGCTCAGGCGCACGTTCTGGCTGGAGCGTTCGAACAATCGCACGCCCAGGAATGCCTCGAGGCTCTTGACTTGATGGGAGATCGCCGCCGGGCTGACATGCAGCTCCTGGGCCGCCGCCTTGAAGCTGCCCAGCCGTGCGGCAGACTCGAAGCCGCGCAAGGCGGTGAGGGGCAGTTTGGCAAACATGGGCGGCTGGATTACTCGGGTTGAGCGTGGCTCAATTTAGCTCATTTGTACGCGTCGGCTCAACTTGCCAGGCTGTGGTCTCGCACTGCCAACAGGAGATCACCCCATGCAAGGCGCGCCCCGTAAAATCCTCCAGGCCGTACTCTATGAAGCCGGCGGTGTGCTGTTCGTGGCACCGGCGCTGGCGCTGATCTATGGCCAGGGCATGGGGTATTCGACCCTGTTGTCACTGGTGATTTCTGCCGTCGCACTGGCCTGGAACATGCTTTTCAACGGTCTGTTCGAATGGTGGGAACGCCGTCAGCACAACCGTCATCGCAGTTGGCGGCGACGGTTGCTTCACGCCTTGGGGTTCGAAGGTGGCTTGACCCTGATCCTTACCCCGGTGATCGCGGCGTGGCTGGGCATCAGCCTGTGGCTGGCGCTGGTGACCAACCTGGGGTTGTTCGTGTTCTTCTTTTTTTATTCGCTGGTGTTCCAGTGGGCGTTCGATCGGGTCTTCGATGTTCCGCTCTCGGCGCAGCCTGCCCGGCCACTCGAAACAAATTGAACTGCCGGTACCGCAGGCAGCCCAACGGGGTATCACTCGGAGGGCAACGCCATGGCAGATGAAAAAGAACAGCAACAACCCAACAATGACACGCCGGCTCATGCCACTGAGCAAGAGCGTGAGCGTCTGAAGGATTTCAACAAGGACGGCATTCCGCCCGGTTCTTCGTGAGTGCTGGAATAGAACGGTTGAGCACCCACAACGCCCTGCGCCGTTCATCCATTGCCCCGCACTTGCGATGTTCCGCTGCCTCTTATGTTTTAGCGCGGCTGTCCCGCGCGCCAGAATGGAGAGCCAGCATGGAAATCGACGAAAATGCGCCTGGAAACAGGTCCCAGCAGGAAGTCACGCGCGGCACCGATAACGAAACAGGTCACGACCCCAGCAAGGATGCACCTGAAGTCCCGCTGCCGCCGGACGACGACGCACCTATCGAAGAGGATATGTCCGATGTGAATGCCGCCGATTCGGTGACGACCGAGCATCCCGACCCTCGATGATGATGCCTTTGCTCCTGAAGCCCGGCCACTGCGCCGGGTTTTTTTGAGCCCCAAGTCTGGCCTGCGCCGGTTTCCCTGATGCTATTGAGTACCTGAACATTCACTGTTCGTGTTCCCCGCCTCAGCCTTGTTCGAAGAGGCGTTCAAGAACTACTTCGACACTGTCGTGAGTGGCAATACCCGTCATCAGTTTCGCGGGCCTCAATAGCTTGAGGCGCGAGGGCCTGCACATCCGTGGAGAAGTGCGGGCCCTCGCCAAGCAAAATCGCTACCGCAAACTCATCCCTTGGAACGGGTTCCAGCCTTGCTCGCCTTTGACTTCTTTCAAGTAGTAGGCGTAGTTGGTCATGATGGCGTACATCACCGAGGTGGCACCGTTCAGGCCGGCGTTCAGCGGCTTGGGGAAGTCCATGCCCAGGGCCGCGAAGATCACGCTCAGCACAATGTTGACCAGCAATATGATGCCCAGCAGGGCCAGGTTCTTTTTCCACAGGCCCAGTACGAACAGGTAGATGGGACCGAAGAAAAACGCGATCACGTTGGCATTGATGAGGATTTTTTTCTTGAAGCCGGGCAGCTTCTTGAGGGCTTCCTTGTAGCGCGGGTCGGTGGGCGCGCCATAGGTGTCAAAGAAGTTGAAGCGTTCCTGCCATTTGGCGCTGTATTTTGCGCTGCTGTGCACGTGTTCGGTTGCGCTCATTTTTTGCTGCTCCTGGTGTTCCATTAAACGACGTTGTTCTTCCGAGAAATCCTGTGCTCGGCTTTATAATCGTTCGGATGGAAAAATGCCCCTGCTCGCTGAAGCGGCCGTTCAATTTGTGATGGGCATCACTGTGCGCAGAGTTCTCACCTGAAGCAGGAATCCGTGGCGAGGGCGCCAGCCTCGCCACAAGAAGCAGTATTCGCGTCGCCCGTCAGAACGCCAGCGCAGCGGCCTCTGCGAAGCCATGTTCCGGTACACCCGCCATGAAGTGCAACGGTATCGGCTGTTTCTCCTCAATCGGCGAAATTTCAAAGCTACCGACTATTTGCCCCTGGAGCGCCCCCAGCCGTATCGACTCTTCTTCCTTTGCCTTTGCCATTCTCGCGTGGTTCGCTGCGATTTCGTTGAGAGTTGACACGGTACATCTCCGTTTGCTGACCCTAGCCTTGATTGATTTGCCGCCGCGTCAGAATCACGTCGTTCTTGGCTGCTGGAGCAAGCCGAAGCAAACCCTAAGCCAGACACGGTCACCGGTTGATCTTGTTATTGGAGAGGCGACGGATGGCGGTTTGCCGTGGAAGCCCTAGCCCAGACCCCGCGACGACGCTGCAACGTGCCAACCATGCCTTAGCAATAAGTCATTGATAATACAAACCGGGACATTCGAGTCGCCGTCCAGCTGGTACCCGTGCCGCTTATTGCGAATCGACGCCATAGGCGCCTGGCGCGGGTGTCGCGTTCCTGTACATCACGATCACGGCGATGCCGATCAAACTGGTGGCGCATGCCAGCTGCAGGCTGACCTGTTGCCGATGGGCGCGGCCAGCACGGCGACCAACAGCCATGCCAGCGGCGTGTAGCGTGATAGGCGACTAATATCATCCTTGGCGTCTATATAGGCAGCCATCTTCCCTTTTTAGTGAGAACCATCATGTTTGAATCGCGCTCGTTGATGGCTGTACTGACCTGCTTCGCCCTGGTGGCCGGGCCTGGGGTTGTCGTGGCAGACCCAGGTAACGGCAAGGGCAATGCCCCATTCGACCAAGGGCCCGGCCATGGCCAAGGCAAGGGTGGGCAAGGCCACAAGGGCGATCAGGGCAATCAAGGCAACCCGGGAGGGCAGGGTAACCGAGGTGGCGGCGACTGGCATAACGGCCCCAGTATCGACCGCGGCGGCGTGCTGGGTGTGATCGGTGGCTATCGTGACTACTGGAGTCCGGGGCCTGCGTTGCCGCCGGGGATCCAGAAAAACCTCGCCCGGGGCAAGCCGCTGCCACCGGGCATTGCCAAGAAACTCGATTCACGCCTCTTGGGCCGGTTGCCGCACTACGACGGTTATGAATGGCAGCAGGTAGGCACCGACCTGATCCTGGTGGCCATCGCCAGCGGCATTATCTATGAAGTGCTGAACGGCGCGTTCGACTGACACGTTGGACAGTCAGTGAAACGAACCTTATGTGGGAGCGAGCCTGCTCGCGATGACGGCCTGTCAATTACTGCATTATTGGCTGAACTGACGCTATCGCGAGCAAGCTCGCTCCCACAGGTTTCGTCTCAGTTTTCAAGTTGGCGCAGGCGCTTGTACAAGGTGTTGCGGCTGACCCCCAGCCGTCGCGCCAGATGCGAGATATTCCCGCCGACGGCCTGTAACTGCCTGTTCAAGTCCTCGGCATCGTTCAAGTCCACCGCCAGCGGTTCGGGGGTGTCTACCGGCTCCATTTCAAGGTCGACGAAGAAGTCGTCCGGCAGGTGTTCCGGGCGGATCGGCTGTTCCTCGGCCATGGCCAGGGCGACTTGCAGCACGCTGCTGACTTGGCGCAGGTTGCCCGGCCACGGGTGGCGGTCGAACAGCTCCAGCACCTCCCGACTCAGGCCGGCCCATTGGGTCGGTTCACGGTGGTGTTCCCAAAGGCGTTTGAACAGGGCCTGTTTGTCGCTGCGTTCGCGCAGCGGTGGCAGTTCCAGGGTCAGGCCGCCGATGCGGTAGTACAAGTCTTCGCGAAAGCGCCCCAATTGCACCTGTTCACGCAGCGAGCGGTTGGTGGCGGAAATGATGCGGATGTCCACCGGGAACAGCTCGGCGCTGCCTACCGGTTGCACGCAGCGCTCTTGCAACACCCGCAGCAGCCGAGCCTGGGTCGGCAGGGGCATGTCGCCGATCTCGTCGAGGAACAGCGTGCCGCGGTCGGCCTTGCGGATCAGGCCGATGCTGCCCTTTTGATTGGCGCCGGTGAAGGCGCCTTTTTCGTAGCCGAACAGTTCCGACTCCACCAACTCGGCGGGAATCGCTGCGCAGTTGACGGCAATGAACGGTTGTTTGCAGCGCGAACTGGCCTGGTGAAGGGCCTTGACGAACACTTCCTTGCCGACGCCGGTCTCGCCATGGATCAGCAGCGGAATGTCTTTCTCCAGAAGGCGCTCGGCCTGGCGCACGGCTTTTTCCACACGGCTGTCGCCGAAGTGCAGGGTGTTGAGGTTGATGATGTTGGCGGCGGGCGCGGGGGCCGGCGAAGGGGGGGCTTCGGTGAATACCCGCGCCTTGATCGAAACCTGGCTCGGCCGCCGCAGCAGGCACTGGAAGCGGTTGCGTCTGGACGCTTGCAGGGCGAACGGCAGGCCATCGGGCTGGTTCAGCAGCTCCAGCAACGAAACCTTGAACAGGCTTTCGATGCTGACCCGTGACAGGCTCAGGCCCAGCAGGTTGTCGGCCCGGCGGTTGGCGGAAAGCACCTGGCCGCTCTCGTCGAAGATCAGCAGCCCGGCCCATTGGCTGTCCAGGTTGTTCAGCCCGGTGTTGAAGGTCAGTTGAAAGTGTTCGCCGCGAAACAGGTTGAGGATCAGCCGGTTCTCCACGGTCTGGCTCATCATTTTGACCATGCCCAGGGTGTGGGAGGGCGGCAGGTAGCTGTCGCTGGAGACGTCCAGCACGGCGATGACCTTGCGCTCGGCGTCGAAGATCGGCGCGGCGGAGCCGGTCATGAAACGGTTGGCCTTGAGGAAATGCTCATCGTGCTCGATGTGCACGGCCTGCTCGCAGGCCAGCGCGGTGCCGATGGCATTGGTGCCGGTGCAGCGTTCCATCCAGCTCGCCCCGGCGCTGAAGCCGTGGGCCAGTTTGGGCTCGATGAAACGCTGGGTGCCCCAGGACGTCAGGACCTGGCCCTGGTTGTCGGTCAGCATGATCAGGCAGTTGGAGTTGCTCAGGATGTTCTCGTAGTACGGCAAGACTTCCTGGTGGGTGGTCTGCACCAGTGAATGCTGGCTCTCCAGCAACTGGGCGATGCCATCGGCGGGCAGCGGGTCGAAGGCCGGTATGCTCTGATGGTTCAGGCCGAAAGCGCGGCAACGGGACCAGGAGGCCTGGATGATGGCCTCGTGGGACAAGGCGGGGGCAGGTGCGGCCATGGGGCACTCTCGCAGGTGCTGTTTTTATTGTGGTGGTGAGTCTCGCACATACTCCTTGTGCAGGGGCAGGTCTGGATAAGACTCAATTCACATTCCCATGTAGGAGCGGGCTTGCTCGCGAAAGCGGTGGCTCAGCTATACACGTGTCGGCTGATATACCGCTTCGCGGGCAAGCCCGCTCCCACAGGAGGATTGCCTGCGGCCCGGCTAAAGCATTCCAGTCAGTGTTGTTCAAATTTGTTCATTGTCAAGGCTCGAACTGTTCAGTTGTTCAATCCGAGTTGTTCACTTTTGTTCATCAACGAACACGTAACTTTGAGAAATCCCAGGTAGACGCAGCTAGATCAATGGCTTGCATTTTCTGGCACGGCTTTCGCTTTGAAGCTCGGGTCGCTTGACTCCAAATAATAAAAAGGCCGAGCCATGTCATTAAAGCTTGAGCACATCTGTCGCACCGTCGAAGGCCAGACCTGGATCGACGATGCCAATCTGAGTTTCGAACCCGGATCCTTCAACGTCCTGCTGGGCCGCACGCTGTCCGGCAAGACCAGCCTCATGCGCTTGATGGCCGGGTTGGACAAGCCCGACAGCGGACGCGTGCTGATGAACGGCGTCGACGTCACGAACAAGCCCGTGCGGCTGCGTAATGTGTCGATGGTCTATCAGCAGTTCATCAATTACCCGACCATGACCGTCTTCGAAAACATCGCCTCGCCGCTGCGCCAGGCGGGTGTGTCCGACGAGGTGATCCAGGACAAGGTGCTGCAAACCGCCAGGATGTTGCGCATCGAGAAATTCCTCAAGCGCCATCCGCTGGAGCTGTCCGGCGGCCAGCAGCAGCGCACCGCCATGGCCCGGGCGTTGGTCAAGGACGCCGAGCTGATTCTGTTCGACGAGCCGCTGGTGAACCTCGACTACAAGCTGCGCGAGGAACTTCGCCAGGAAATGCGCGAGTTGTTCCAGGCCCGCCACACCATTGCCGTCTACGCCACCACCGAGCCCAACGAGGCCTTGGCCCTGGGCGGTACCACCACGATCCTGCACGAAGGCCGGGTCATCCAGAGCGGCAAATCGTCCTCGGTGTACCACCAGCCGCAAACCGTGCTGGCCGCCGAGCTGTTTTCCGAGCCGCCGATCAACCTCATGCCGGGCCGCATCGCGGGCAACGAGGTGAGTTTCGCCAATTTCGTGCACTTCCCGCTGAACGTCGACCTGCGGCCGGTGGGCGAGGGTGAGTTCCGTTTCGGCGTGCGCCCCAGCCATATTTCCCTGGTGCCAAGCAACGACGACGACCTCGAGCTGGCGGTGACCGTGGAGGTGGCCGAGATCAGTGGTTCGGAAACGTTCCTGCATGTGCGCAACGAGCATTTCCTGCTGGTGCTGCACTTGCCCGGCGTCCATGAATACGACGTGGATGCGCCGATCCGCATCTACATCCCGACCCATAAACTGTTTGTCTTCGATGCCCAGGGCAAGTTGGTCCAGGCGCCGGGCCAGCGCATCGCGAGGGTTGCCTGATGGCTGAAATTCGTTTGCAGAACCTCGCCCACAGCTACACCAGCACCCCGGCGAGCCCCGAAGACTATGCGATCCGCGAGATGAACCACATCTGGGAGCAGGGCGGCGCCTATGCCTTGCTCGGGCCCTCGGGCTGCGGCAAATCCACTTTGCTCAACATCATTTCCGGCCTGCTCAGCCCGTCCGAGGGCCAGGTGCTGTTCGACGGCAAGGCCGTCAACGAACTGAGCCCGGAGCGGCGCAACATTGCCCAGGTGTTCCAGTTCCCGGTGGTCTACGACACCATGACGGTGTTCGACAACCTGGCGTTCCCGCTGCGCAACCAGGGGCTGGCCGAGGCGCGGGTCCACACCAAGGTGCAGGAAATCGCCGAAGTCCTCGACCTGCAGAACCTGCTGGACAAGAAGGCGCGCAACCTCACCGCCGACGAAAAGCAGAAAGTCTCCATGGGCCGCGGGCTGGTGCGCGACGACGTGTCAGCGATCCTCTTCGACGAACCGCTGACAGTGATCGACCCACACCTGAAATGGAAGCTGCGGCGCAAGCTCAAGCAGATCCACGAGCAGTTCAACATCACCATGGTCTACGTCACCCACGACCAGTTGGAGGCCTCCACCTTCGCCGATAAGATCGCCGTGATGTATGGCGGCCAGATCGTCCAGTTCGGCACACCCCGGGACTTGTTCGAGCGTCCGAGCCACACTTTCGTCGGCTATTTCATCGGCAGCCCGGGGATGAACCTCATCGAGGTCACGGCGCAACCCGGAGGCGTCGGTTTTGCCTCGACCCACCTGCCTTTGTCGGGCCCCCTGCAACAGCGCGTGGCCGAGGCCCAGGGCAAGCGCCTGAAGGTCGGCATCCGGCCAGAGTTCGTCCATGTCTGGGACGGCCCCTACGACGACGCGATGCGCGCGCAAGTCGTCCACGTCGAAGACCTGGGCACTTACAAGATCCTGACCCTCAACCTCGATGGCGCGCCTTTGAAAGTGCGCCTGGCCGAAGACAAGCCTGTGCCGGAAGGCACCGCGTACATCAGTTTTCCGGCCCAATGGTTGATGGTCTATGCCGATGAATACCTGCTGGAACCGTTGAGCGAGGTGCAGCCATGAACAAGGTGCAGAACAACAAAGCCTGGTGGCTGGTGCTGCCGGTGTTCCTGCTGGTGGCGTTCAGCGCCGTGATCCCGATGATGACGGTGGTCAACTACTCGGTGCAGGACATCTTCGACCAGTCCAGCCGCTACTTCGTCGGTGCCGACTGGTACAAGCAGGTGCTGCTCGATCCGCGCCTGCACGACTCGTTGCTGCGCCAGTTCATCTACTCGGCGTGCGTGCTGCTGATCGAGATCCCGCTGGGCATCGCCATCGCCCTGACCATGCCGACCAAGGGCAAGTGGTCGTCCCTGGTGCTGATCATCCTGGCGATTCCGCTGCTGATTCCGTGGAACGTGGTGGGCACCATCTGGCAGATATTCGGCCGCGCCGACATCGGCCTGCTGGGTTCGAGCCTCAACGCCCTGGGCATCAACTACAACTATGCGGCCAACACCATGGACGCCTGGGTCACCGTGCTGGTGATGGACGTCTGGCACTGGACGTCTTTGGTGGCCTTGCTCTGCTACTCGGGGCTGCGGGCGATTCCCGACGTGTATTACCAGGCGGCGCGGATCGACCGGGCCTCTAACTGGGCAGTGTTTCGGCACATCCAGTTGCCGAAGATGAAGAGCGTGCTGTTGATCGCGGTGATGCTGCGTTTCATGGACAGCTTCATGATCTACACCGAGCCGTTCGTGCTCACCGGCGGCGGGCCGGGCAATGCCACCACGTTCCTGAGCCAGACCCTGACGCAGATGGCCATCGGCCAATTCGACCTGGGCCCGGCAGCGGCGTTTTCCCTGGTGTACTTCCTGATCATTCTGTTGGTGTCGTGGCTGTTCTATACCGCCATGACGCACTCCGACGCCAACCGTTGAGGCCCGCACGATGAGCAAGAAAAAGCTGGTTCCATTGCTGATCTACATCCTGTTCCTGCTGGTGCCCATCTACTGGCTGCTGAACATGTCGTTCAAGAGCAACACCGAGATCCTCGGCAGCCTGACCCTGTGGCCCCAGGACTTCACTTTCCACAACTACAAGGTGATCTTCACCGACCCGAGCTGGTACACCGGTTACCTGAACTCGCTGTACTACGTGAGCCTGAACACGGTGATTTCCCTGGCCGTGGCGCTGCCGGCGGCCTATGCGTTCTCGCGCTACCGGTTCCTGGGGGACAAGCACCTGTTCTTCTGGCTGCTCACCAACCGCATGGCGCCGCCGGCGGTGTTCCTGCTGCCGTTTTTCCAGCTGTATTCGTCCATCGGGCTGTTCGACACCCACATCGCCGTGGCCCTGGCCCACTGCCTGTTCAACGTGCCGCTGGCGGTGTGGATCCTCGAAGGCTTCATGTCCGGGGTGCCGAAAGAAATTGACGAGACCGCCTACATTGACGGCTACAGTTTCCCCAAGTTCTTCGCCAAGATCTTCATCCCGTTGATCGGCTCCGGCATCGGTGTGACGGCGTTCTTCTGCTTCATGTTTTCCTGGGTCGAATTGTTGCTGGCCCGCACGCTCACCTCGGTCAATGCCAAGCCGATCGCCGCGGTCATGACCCGCACCGTGTCGGCGTCCGGCATCGATTGGGGCGTGCTGGCGGCGGCGGGGGTGTTGACCATCCTGCCGGGCATGCTGGTGATCTGGTTCGTTCGCAACCACGTGGCCAAGGGCTTTGCCCTGGGCCGGGTCTGAGGAGTCGATGATGGAATGGATGAACTGGACCGTCCCGACGGCGGCGTTTTTTGGGGTCATCGCCTTGTTCCTGATCGGCATGACCACTTGGGAGTTGCGTTCGCCGAGCATCCCTCGGCGTGGTTTCCTGCCGATTACCACGACCCGTGGCGATCGGTTGTTTATCGGTCTTCTCGGTAGCGCCTACCTGCATCTGCTGGTCATCGGCGCCACCGACTGGAGCATCTGGACAGCGTTCGCGTTGTCTTGGGTGTGGCTGTTGGCAGTGATGCGGTGGGGCTAGTCGCGCGTATTTGACGATCAGGCTCTCAAATCCAAACAGGAGGTCTCTATGTTCAATAAAAACAATAAGCTGCGACATAGCGTTTCATTGGCAGCCGCACTGGCACTCAGCGGCTTGAGCGCTGTGGCCTGGGCTGACGCCTATGAAGACGCCGCTAAAAAATGGATCGGCAGTGAATTCAAACCGTCAACCTTGACAGCCGAGCAGCAGCTCGAAGAGCTCAAGTGGTTCATCAAGGCCGCTGAGCCGTTTCGTGGCATGAAGATCAACGTGGTGTCGGAAACCCTCACCACCCACGAATACGAGTCCAAGGTACTGGCCAAGGCCTTCACCGAAATCACCGGGATCCAGTTGACCCACGACCTGCTGCAAGAAGGCGACGTGGTGGAAAAGATGCAGACGGTGATGCAGTCGGACAAAAATATCTATGACGGCTGGGTCAACGATTCGGACCTCATTGGTACGCACTTTCGCTACGGCAAGACTGAATCGATCACCGACCTGATGGCCAACGAAGGCAAGAACTTCACTTCGCCGACCCTGGACCTCAAGGACTTCATCGGCACCTCGTTCACCACTGCGCCGGACGGCAAGCTGTATCAACTGCCCGACCAGCAGTTCGCCAACCTCTACTGGTTCCGCGCCGACTGGTTCGAGCGTGCGGACCTGAAGGCCAAGTTCAAGGAGAAGTACGGCTACGAGCTGGGCGTACCGGTGAACTGGTCGGCTTATGAAGACATCGCCAAGTTCTTCAGCGAAGACGTCAAGGAAATCGACGGCAAGCGCGTCTACGGCCACATGGACTACGGCAAGAAAGACCCATCACTGGGCTGGCGCTTCACCGATGCCTGGTTCTCCATGGCCGGCGGCGGCGACAAGGGCCTGCCCAATGGCTTGCCAGTGGACGAGTGGGGCATTCGCGTCGAGGACTGCCATCCGGTCGGCTCCAGCGTCACCCGTGGTGGCGATACCAACGGCCCGGCGGCGGTGTTCGCCACCACCAAATACGTCGACTGGCTGAAGAAGTACGCGCCACCGGAAGCGGCGGGCATGACGTTCTCCGAGTCCGGCCCGGTGCCGTCCCAGGGCAACATCGCCCAGCAGATCTTCTGGTACACCGCTTTCACCGCCGACATGACCAAGCCGGGCCTGCCGGTGGTCAACGCCGACGGCACGCCGAAATGGCGCATGGCACCTTCGCCGCGTGGTCCGTACTGGGAAGAGGGCATGAAGCTGGGTTATCAGGACGTGGGGTCCTGGACCTTCATGAAGTCCACGCCTGAGAAGCAGAAATTGGCGGCCTGGCTGTACGCGCAGTTCGTGACGTCGAAAACCGTGTCGCTGAAGAAGACCATCGTTGGCCTGACGCCGATTCGTGAGTCGGACATCAACTCGCAGGCGATGACCGACCTGGCGCCCAAGCTCGGTGGCCTGGTGGAGTTCTACCGCAGCCCGGCCCGCGTGCAATGGACCCCGACCGGGACCAACGTGCCGGACTATCCGCGCCTCGCGCAACTGTGGTGGAGCCACATCGCCGAAGCGGCCAGCGGCGAGAAGACCCCGCAACAGGCGCTCGACGGCTTGGCCAAGGACCAGGACGCGATCATGACGCGCCTGGAACGCTCCAAGGCCCAGGCCACCTGCGCCCCGAAAATGAACCCGGAGCGCGATGCGCAGTACTGGTTCGATCAACCGGGGGCACCGAAGCCGAAGCTGGCGAACGAGAAGCCTAAAGGTGAGACCGTGAGCTACAGCGAACTGCTGAAGTCGTGGGAAGCGGCCCGCAAGTAAAGCGTCTGACAGTGAAAGACAAACGGCACCGAGAGGTGCCGTTTTTTTTCGTCCAGCCCCCTGGTTGATTGGGGTGGATTCGAGCCTTGCGGCTGGCGCGAGCCTTGTGGGAGCGGGCTTGCCCGCGAAGGCATCAGCCCACCCAGCCTCTCAGCAAACAGACCCACCGCCTTCGCGAGCAAGCTCGCTCCCACAGGGGGTTGGTGGTGTTTGCAGGTGCTTGATTCACTGCACTCATCTGTGGGAGCGAGCTTGCTCGCGAAGGCGGCCTGCCCGTCGACCCATCCCTTTGGCGGATCGGCTCAGCCGGCCTTGGCGGCGTTCACCTGGGGCGTTCCGGCCACAGGGGAAGGGCGGGGTTTGAGCAAGGCGTCCAGTGCCTGGCGATACTGCCGGCCGGCCAGGCTCATGCTGTTGTTGTGGGTGGCACCCGGCACCAGCAGCAGGCGCTTGGGCTCCTGGGCGGCGTTGAACAGCTGTTCGCTGAAGCGTGGCGGTACGTAGCGGTCGGCGGCGCCATGGACCACCAGCAAGGGCATGTTGATCTCATGAATCTTGTCGATGGAATCGAATTTCTGCGACAGCAACCAGCGTACCGGCAGCGACGTGTCGGCCATGGCCGTGGCGACATCGCCCAGGGACGTGAAGGTGGATTCGATGACCAACCCCCGGGCCGCTACGACGCTGCCGTCTTTCGCCGCTTTTTGGCCCAGTTCCGCTGCCAGGTCCACCGCGACGGCACCGCCCAGGGAGTGGCCATAGATCAGCCGCAGCGCCGGGTCGGGTTGCAGCGTTTCCAGGCGTGCCCAGGCGATCCGGGCGTCTTCGTAGACACTGGCTTCCGAGGGCAGGTCGCCATGGCTTTTGCCAAATCCCCGGTAGTCGATTGCCAGCACCGAAAAGCCCAGGTCCCTCAATTGCTGGATGCGAAACAACTGCCCGGTCAGGTTCCAGCGCACACCGTGCAGGTACAGGATCGCCGGCGCACTCTTGCGCTCGGCCGGCCACCACCAGCCGTGGATATTCTCCCCGGCCTTGAACTGACTGGGCCTGAGGTCAAACTCCTGCACGCTGCTCGGCAAGCCGTTGAACCAACTGGCCGTGCCGGGCTCGATCCTGAACACCAGCTCGCGCTCCTTGTGCTGCAACACCGCACAGCCCACCGGCAGCCCGACGACCATGGCCGCCATGCACAGCATCGCCAGCCAGCGCCGATCAGGACGAGGAAGAAAAAAAGCACGCATCAAAGGGTTTCGCTACTCAAGACAGAAGATGCTTTTTAACAGATTCGCCCGAAGGATGGCGTGATTTCAGACGGTTGCGGGCTTTCGCTCATGCGGTCGTCGGATTCTGCGTGGGAGTGGGGCGTGCACATCAATCGATACCCATTGCGTGGACGACCTTGAGTACGGTATCAAAGCGCGGCTTCGCCCCCGGAGCGAAGGCCTTATAGAGACTTTCACGGCCCATACCGAAGTCTTTGGCTTCGCCTCACTCGAAAACTTGACCCCCTAAAACATTGAGGACGATGCCATGATGACTCAGGCCTCCAGAGACCAGACCCGGACGAATGGAACAGGCGGGCGCGGCGGCGACGGATGCCAGTGGCGAACCGGTTGGGGGCAGCGTGATGTCCATTATCCGCCGGTCAGTGCACGTCCCCATACTCAGCCAACCTCAGAGGCTGCCGCTTGCTGCCGTAGGGCACTTTGGGCACGCCCGCCAGGCGCTTGTGCAGCACCTGGGTCAGTGATTCGCCGGGTGCCAGGCTGGCGTCGCCGAAGTCGCCGTCCAGGTCCTGCGGGTGGACGATCACTTCGAGTGAGCCATGCTCCGGCGGTGCTGCGTGGTCCAGGTCGGCCGGGGTGCAGACGTAGTCGGCCGTCGCGCCGCTGAGGCTGCGCATGCGTCGGTTGAGTAGGGTCTTGAAGATGCGTTTGGGCACGTTCAGGTTTGCCCCCAGGTTGCGCGCCAAGCGGATGGGCACGCCATGGCGCTCGGCGAAACGGGCCACCAGCTCGCCGATGGGCCAGATGTTGTGCACGTGTTGGTGGGAGTCGAGGTGGCTGGGGTGCAGGCCGTGGTCCAGGCAATGTTGCCATTGCGCCTCAAGTTCGTCTTGCACCGCCGCGAGGTCTTTTGAACCCAGGCGCAGGCAGTAGCGCGACACGTTGAGGTCGAATTCGCCGTTGGGGGCACAGAACGCGGGTCGCGAGGTGATTGCCTGGCTCAGCGGCGCACCGTGGCTGAGGTTGAAATGCAAGCCGATACGTCCGTTGAGCAGGGGTTGACGGGCCAGCTCGCAAGCCTGTTCGAACCCTGGCATGTTGGCCATGGCGGTGGCGGAGCTGATCACGCCGGCCTCGAAGGCTCGCAGGATGAGTGCGTTTTCACTGAGGCAGAGCCCGAAATCGTCAGCGTTGACGATCACTTGTTGAGGCATTCACGTTCTCCTGGCGCTTGGAAGTGGGGGGCAAAGGTGTTGCGGCGGCCGGGCGCTTGCGTAGCCATGGCTTGAGACTCTTCCATAGTCGCAAGGCGAACCCCAGGACCAGCCCGCCGGGTTGCCATGAATAAAAACTCCAACGCCAGTGTTCCAATTGTCCGGTCATGCGTTCATGCAGTTGATGGCTGGAGTTTTCCAGGCTGACCCGGGACGCATCGACCCAGCGCCAGTTGTCCTCCAGCCCCCAGCGGATCCATTCCTCCAGCAGTACCCGGCCGCTGCCCAGGTCGGCATGCTCCGGCAGGAACGCCAGGTTGTAGTCGTACAGTCGGCCCTGTTCCAGCAGGCCCAGTCGGTAGCTGATGCAGCGTCCTTCCAGCTCCAGCACCACCACGCGCACCAGGCCTTGGGCGGCGAGGGCGGTGAAGGCGTGTTTCATCCATTGCCGGCGCACCGGGTCGGAGAAAATGCCGACGCCTTCTTCACCTTTCCAACTGGCCGACTCGACCTCGGCAAGTTCCTGCAGCAGCAGGCCCATGCTGATGGCATCGGGGGTCAGTCGACGGATCTGTGCGCCGCATGCGGCGATACGCTTGCGTGCCTTACGTAACTTATAGCGTGGATCGCCGGAAATTTCCTGATGGTCACTGTCGCTGATCAGATGCACCGGGACCCGGCAGCTCAACCGTCGCTCCCCGGTGGAGCTCAATGCCATCCAGGCACTCAGCGCGCTTTGCTCGCCAACGGCCTCGACCACTTCATTCAATTGCAGCAACGCGTGGGGCAGTTGTTGCCGGATCTGCATCAACGCCTGGCCCATGCTGTCAGCGTCGACGCGCACCAGCAGGGCGATGCGGTCCGCCAGCGGATAACCCAGGTGACGCAGCACCCGGAACCGCAGCCCGCCGATGCGCTCGCGCGCGCTGACCAGGGGCAGGCACAGGCTCAGCGCCTGGTCTTGCCAGCCCAGCAGCACGTGCAGGTCCTGACCGGGTTGCAGCGCCAGTTCCGCCGCTTGCAGCCAGGCCAGGTTATTGAACGGCGTGTAGTCGGCCACCCGGGTGCGCAGCTGCTCATAAGCCGTAGCCGGGAAGTCCGTGGCGAGCAGTGAGCGTCGCCATTCGAAGCGGATTGCCATCAGGCCGCCGCCGCCGTGGGGGCGGGCTGGGCCGGTTTGCGAAAGGTATCCAGCACCGAGCCGGTGTAGAACGTATCGCGGAAGAAGCGCCAACGCCCGAACAGGCAATACACGTGAGTGATCTGGCCGCGCTCCTTGAAGTCCATGCGGATGTGCATCTTGATCGCCGGGATGTTCTGCAAGTCGCAGACATCGACCATCTTGGTGCAGCCTTTTTCCGCCATGATCCTCCACATGTCCTGCTGGACGTCCGCCGACATCTGGGTTCCCCAGTAAGCGCGGGTCATCTCCCCACCGAACTGGAAATACTCGCCCGGCTTGATCGGGAACAGGCAGCGATAGAAATGCCGATCGAAATAATCTCGGGTACTGCCCCAGGCAAACCCCACGGCGTCGCCCTGGCCATCCAGGTACATCAAGCCGGTGTAGCCTTCGGCCGCCAGTTCGCGCATGGTTTCGACGCGGTCGCCGAAGTACTTGGCAAACGCGTCGGCATTGCTGACCGTGATGAATTCCCGGCGCGCCGGCGGGTAGGGCTTGAGGTTATGGGGCGGTAGCGGGACTCGCACGTCGTGTTCCAGCCACACCAGTTGCGAGTGGAAAAACACGAAGTGCCGGATCACCTGTTTGAACACGGCGCGCAGGCCTTTCTTCTGGATGCGATCACGCAGTTTCTGCAGTACGTTCATGGTGCCTCCTGACGGGTGGCGGGTTGAGGAATGGAAGAGGTGGTCCAGCCCAGGGCAAACAGGGTTTGCCCTGGCAATAGAAAATGGATTTGTCCGACTTCGCAGGTGAATGAGGCGCTGCGGCTGCGGTTGTCCGGGCCGAAATACACCAGGGTTGCCTGCGCCTGTGGACAGAGCCCGGCGTCGATATCGACCTGTTGCGCCCGGGTGCTTTTGTTCACGCCCAGCAGGCCGCGTTGCATGCCGGTGGCCATGGCCAGTGCGTCGACTTCGAAGGCGTCGTTGTCCAGGCGTAACACCTGGTCGAACCAGTGCTGCTGGATGAACTGCTGGGCCAGGCCCACCGGCTTGAGCTCGAAGCGATCGTTGTCCAGGACCCTCACCATGCCCTTGGGGTACTCCGGCTCGTCGGCGGCCTGGAACCAGTTGAGCATGTCGAGCAGGCCATCGGCGGAGGCGTTGATCACCACCGAGGTCCACCACAGGGCGGCGTAGTGGGTTTCCTGGTCGTAGGGGCTCAGGCTCGAGCCGCTGGACATATTGGTCTGGTCCAGCAGTAGCGCCTTGCGTGGCCGGCCCGTGGCGTCCAGGCCCACCAGCCTGGCCGCGCGCCGCACACTGCTGCGATACACCCGCGTCGCCAGCAGGTCGCGAATCATCCATTCGTGCCAGGCCAGGGCATCGACCTGGTCGCCGTACCGGGCCAGCAGACGCCGGGCCCAGTCGATGCCGCGTTTGTCGGCGGCGTTTTCGGCCAGCGGACCGTTGGTGAACCGGGAGCTGGCCGGGATCGCGATGCGCACCCCCGCGCGGACGTTGGCGGGCAGGGCGCGGACCTCATTGGCCATGCTCTCGAACACCGCCTGATAGCTGGCGAAGTCGGGGTAGTTGAGGTTCGGCTCATCGGCGAAACCTAAGTAATGCACGCCTTTGCCGCCCAGGGCGCGGGTGGACTTGAGCCAGGCTTGCAGGCCGCTGTTGCTGGTCCGATCGGCCACAAGGTCGGCCTTGCGTCCGCTGCCAGCGAGCAGGGTAATGTCCTGGTTGATGCCGAAGCGATCCTGGTACAGGCGCCGGAACCGATCCTCGTGGTCGGGCTTGGCGGCAGTCACGTCGACCATGCTGTAGTAACTGGCCGCCTGGGGCTTGAGTGCATCGATGACCGCGTAGGCGGCGGGCGGCGGCATGACGTAAGGCAGCGAAACCCCCAGTTTCGGCGTGTCGCCCAGCACCTCGGGGTAGACCTTCAACTGCACGTGCCCCGGGTCTTCGCGAAGCGGCTGCAGTTGCGCCGGGGCTTGGGCGAACAGGTTGGCAGTGCCGTCCAGCCAGAACGCCGCCTTGCCGTTGCCCAGCAAGTGCAGGCGCCAGACCTGCTCGACGTCGGCGACCGGCAGGGCCACTTGGTCGAACTGCCAATAGGCGGGGTACGGCTTGAGGTTCAGTTGCAGTTGTTTGCCGTCGGCCACGCGCCGGGCTTGCAGGCCGCGCACGCCACCGTGGAACTTGCCCGCCAGCACGGCACGCTCGCCCGCGGCGACCTTGAAGTACAGTTCGTCGCCGTCATGGGCTTCGGCGCTGAAGTGCACCTTGGCCGGGGCGAACAGCGCCTGGGTGCGTGCATCGTGTTCAAGGGTATAGCGACGGAAACTGTAGCCGGGGATTTCCAGCCGATAGCTGGCGGGGCCGGGCAGCAAGGGCCATTGCTGCTCGCCGCGTTCCTGCTCGGCCTTGATGAGGCGTTCACCCACCAGGCGGCCCTGGCCATTGAGCAGGTAGATATGCTCGGCATTGGCGTTGGCTTGCCAGGCCGGCACCCAGCGCACGGTCACGGTGTCTGGCCGATCGGTCTGCAAGTACAGGCTGCCGTCGCGAATGCCGGTCCAGGCCATGGATGCGCCATGGGCCGAGAGCGCCAGCGCCCACAGGCAGGCGCCCAACGCCCAGTGCCGCGTCGTCCTTTTGGCGAGCAAGCTCGCTCCCACAGGGTTCGGTGCCGCGCCTGTGGATGCGAGCCAGCTCGCGAAGGCGCACGGCCAGGCGCCAGGAAACTTCATGCCGATTTCCCCAGTAGCATCTGGCGCATCGGCAGTAAATCGCTGGGCAGGATGATCAGTGTCTGCCACGGCGCCACGCCGCTGAGGCGGCAATACATCGCCAGCAGCGCCAGGGTCACGCCCAGGTAGGCGATGGACGATGCGGCGGCGGCACCGACGATGCCATAGCGCGGGATCAGCAACACATTCAGCGCCAGGTTCAGCAGCGCCCCCAAGCCCATCAAAAACGAGACAGCACCGGGCCGGTTCTTGCCCAGCAGGTCCAGGCGCAGGATGCTCGCGTAGCACAGCCCGAACAGCCCCGGCAGCAGTGCCAGCAGCGCCGGATACGCCGGTTGGTAGGCGACGCCGAACAAGGTGACGATCAACCATTCGCCGATCAAGGCCATGCTCAGGCAGGCCCCCAGCATCACCGTGGCGGTCAGGCGCAAGGCCAGTGGGGTCAGGCGCTGCATGTCCCGGTCCTGCTGCAACAGGCGCTTCATCAGCGGTGTGGTG
This sequence comes from Pseudomonas sp. Cab53, assembly GCF_018325965.1. Classification (NCBI taxonomy): domain Bacteria; kingdom Pseudomonadati; phylum Pseudomonadota; class Gammaproteobacteria; order Pseudomonadales; family Pseudomonadaceae; genus Pseudomonas; species Pseudomonas sp. Cab53. Next base: position 2,092,190 of record NZ_AP021902.1, read on the forward strand.
ACGGCTTCCGGCACGATCAGCAGCAGCTCGGCGGCGGCGCTGGCCATCGCGTAGTGACCCAGGGCGGTGCTGCCCAGCAGGGCGCCGATGAACAGGTAGTCGGAGCGCAAGATCACTTGCTGGAACAACAGGTCCGGGTGGCTGCGGGCGCCGTAGCGCAGCAGCTCGTTCTGGCCGCTGCGATCCCATTGCAGGGTGACGTCCTGGTCCCGGCACAGCCAGACCCAACCGGCCAGCACCACCAGGCTCAGGCCGGCCAGCCAACTGATCAACGCCGCTTCCAGGGCCGCGTCTTTCCAGAGCCAGAACAACGCCAGGAACAGCAACAGCGGCGCTACCGATTCCACCAGGCGCAGGGCATTAAAGGCGCCGACGCCGCCGGACGCGTTGTGCAGGGTCAGCAGGCCGCTCTTGAGCACGGTCAACGGCACGGCGAGCAACAGCAGCCAGGCCAGTAACCCCAATTGTGTGGTGACGTCCAGGTCAGTGCCAAACTCGCGCGCCAGCGCCACCACCAGCAAGGTCAGCAGCCCGGCCAGCAGGCAACCGAACACCAGCACCTGGCTGAGCAACAAACCCATCGAACGCTGCTGCGCTGCCTGGTAGCCGACGGCGGAGTTCAGGCCGCCGCTGGTGGCGGCGCTGATCAGGTCCGGCAGGGTGCTGAGCAGGGCGAACAGTCCCCGTTCGCTGGGCCCGAGCACCCGTGCCAGCAGCACATTACGCAGCAGGCGCAGGCCGATCATCGCCAGGCGCGTCCCCATGCTCAACAGCAGATGCTTGAGGTAATGACCACGGCTCATGAGCGTGTTCCTCGGCGAATTCGCCAGGCCAGCAGTTCAGGGTGATGAGCGTTGCGTTGGCTGACGCCGAAGCGCGGCAGGTTCAAGGGGTCGCCGTCGTGGCGGTACAGGCCGGTCTCGGTACCCAGGGCAAACGGATAACCGTGGGCGGCCACCTGCTGGCGCACGCGGGCATCGTGGTCGCCGTTGGGGTAGCAATACACCGGCAGGGGTTGTGCGCAGCCGTTTTCCAGGGCGATGCGGCTGCGCGACAGTTCTTCGTGCAGGCGCTGGTCGTCCAGCCCGGTGAGGATCGCGTGGCTGGCGCCGTGAGGGCCGAAGCGAATCAGGCCGGAGTCTTCCAGCATGCGTACTTGGGACCAGTCCAGCGCCTGGGGCTGGGCGCCATGGGGACAGCTTTCGGTGAGGTCGCTCAGCACCTGTGGGTCGAGGCTCTTGAGGCTTTGCAGGTAGTGCACGAGCGCCAGGCTGCGGCGGTCGTCGTCGATGTCATCGAGCAGCACCGGCAGTGGCCGGCCGACCTGATGCAAATGTTCGATCAGCGAGTGACGCGCCACCTGGCCGTGGCTGCCCCAGAGGGTTTCGCCGAGGGTTTCCCACCAGAAATGTTGACGGCTGCCGATGAAGTCCGTGGACAGGAAAATACTCGCCGGCACCTGGTACTGGCGCAGCAGTGGAAAGGCATTCATGGCGTTGTCGCGCCAGCCGTCGTCGAAGGTCAGTGCCACCCGTGGGCGGTTTGGCACGTGTTCCGGGTCGGCCAGCAGCAGCGTCATCAAGGGCACGCAATCGAAGTGGCGTTGCAGCCAGAGCAGCAGGTGCTCGAAGGCTTCCGGGCCGACGCACAGCTCGTTGCGATGGGGCAGTTCGGCGGCGCGGTCGTTGCTCAGCACCCGGTGCAGCATCAGGATCACCCCGGCACCGCGCAGGGGCCCGCGACCCAGGGCCGTGTTCAGGTACAGCCAACCGCCGGTGCGCTTGAAAACGTGTTTGATCGACATCGGCCATCCTCCTTTTCAGCGGTTCTGCTCGGGGTTCCATTGGCTGTAGCGCTGGCCCCGCAGAAACTGCCACAGCCCGATGCTCATGCCCGCCAGCGTCACCAGCACGAACGCGGCCAGGCGAAAGGGTCTGGGCAGGCGGTGCTGCGAGTCCATCAGCCCGAGCAGCGCCATGCTGTAGCCGATCAGTTGTGCCAGCAGGCTCAGGCGATAGAACGGATGCTCGTTCCACAGCCAGGCATTGCTCAGCAGCAACGGCAGCAACAGCACCGGCGCCAGGCGGCGGATCAACTTGTGGCTGATCAACCCGATGGCGTAGAGCCCATGACGCAGTGGGTTGAGCAGCGCGCGCCGCTGGGCCAGGCTTTGCAGGCCGCCGACGGTGACCCGCTGGCGGCGACGGAACTGCTTGTCGGCCTCGTCCACGCCCTGGTCGAGCACCCGAGCCCGTGGCGCATAGACGATGCTCTTGCCGGCGGCCGGCGCGCAGGTGCTGAGGAAGAAGTCATCGTTGACCTGCGCCGGTATGGGTTCGAACAGTTCGCGCCGCAGTGCCAACAGCGCACCGTCGGCCGACACCATGCAACCGGTGCGGCTTTCCACCCGGCGCAGCCAGCCTTCGTAGTGGCGATACAGGCTGTCGCCCAGGCTCAGGCCTTTGCCTGGCACGGGGATTTCCATGTGCCCGGCACACGCGCCCACTTCCGGGTCGCTCAGCGGCGCCAACAGGTGGCCGAGGGTGTCGGTGGCCCATTGGTTGTCGGCGTCGGTGAAAACCAGGATCGCGCCGCGGCTGTGGGCCACCCCGGTGTTGAGGGCGGCGGCCTTGCCTTGGCGGGGCAGGTCGAGCACGGTGATGCGCGGGTCCGCCACGTTGCGCGCGCAGGCCACCGTGTCGTCGCTGGAGCCGTCGCTGGCCAGGATGATCTGCAGCGAATGGGCCCGGTAATCCTGGGCCAGCAAGGTGCGCAACTTCTGTTCGATGTGCCGCGCCTCGTTATGGGCGGCAATCACGATGCTGACGTCCATCGGCACCGCTTTGGCGTAGTAGCGCAGCGGAAACAAGGGGGCCAGCAGGCTCAGGATCACCGGGTAGCCAAGGTAGGCGTACACCGGCAGCAACAGGCACGACCAATAGATGAATTCAGCCACGGGCAGGTCTCCTGACGGTCCAATGACAAAGATTGAGCAATAGCGCGGCGCCGGTCAGGTGCAGGCGCACCCCATGCAAGGCCCACAGTTGCAAGGTCAGGCGCGGGTCACGCCGGCTCTGGCGCAGGCTGAGCAACAGCGGCGGGAGTGCGGTGATCAGCAGCAGCATCAGGGCCAGGCGCGGCTGGCCCTGGAGCAAGGCGAGCAGGGCCAGGACGTCCAGCGCCCAGGCGCCCACGGACAGCGCCGGGAAGCGCAACAGCCGCAGGCTCGGGCCATGGCTGCGCAGCAGTTGCAGATGACTGCCCTGGCGCCACAACTCCTTGCTCATCCATTCGCGCCAGCTGCCTTCGTAACCCCAGTGCAGGGCCACGCTTTCGTTGACCAGCAGCAGCTGCGCGCCGGCCTGGCGCAGACGCAGGGAAAAATCCTTGTCCTCGCCGGTGCGCAGGGTTTCGTCGAAACCGCCGATCTGGGCGAACCAGGTGCGGCGCAGCAACAGGTTGGCGCTGGGCAGCCACTGCACCCGGTGCAGGCGATGGGCCCCCGGACGCTGGCTGCGACGTTGCCAGGCTTCGGCGAACCAGGGGGCTTGGCGCGGCGTGTCCAGGTCGAGGCCGAGCACATCGCCCTGCTGGCCTTCGAGTTCCAGCAGCAGCTTGAGCCAGTTGGCCGGCATTTCGATGTCGGCGTCGATGAACGCCAGCCAGTCGCCGTGAGCCACCGCCGCACCGCGGTTGCGCAGCGCGCCGATGTGCACGCCGGGCACGATCAGCACCCGTGCGCCCAGCTCGCTGGCGATGTGTGGGCCGCGGTCGTCGGAACCGTTGTCCACCACGATCAGCTCGCACTCCAGCTCGGCCTGACGCGCCGCTTCCCGGGCCGCCAGCAGTGTCCGGCCAATGTGTCGGGCCTCGTTGTACATCGGGATGACGATGCTGATCCGCTTCATGGCTGGGTCTCCCGTGGCGCGCCCTGTTCGGCTTCGTAGCGCAGCACGCTGGTGAGGGCGAGCATGATCCACAGCAACTTGTGGTTCGGCGCACTGAGGAACATCAGGAAAAGGGTCAGCGACAGGAAGCTCATGCCCAGGTGCGTCAGCAGGTCGGCTTGCGCCCAGTCCCGGCGTTGCAGCCAGAGCTGGCGGGCGTGCATCAGGTTGTACAGGCCCAGGCCGAGCATGCCGACGAACATCAAGCCGCCCGGTATGCCGATCTCACTGAAAATCTCCAGGTAAGTGTTGTGGGCCCGGCGATACAGGTCCCCCAGCTTGCGATTGGCCGAGAACGCCTTGGCGTAACCGGTGGGTGCGTAGTGCAGGGGGAAGGTCCCAGGGCCTGCGCCCAGCACCGGGTTCTCGCGGATCATCTGGCTGCCGACCACGATGTACGAGGCGCGCCGTCCGAGGGACTCGTCCTTGTGGGCATTGGCGCCGGCACTGAGGATGCTCAGCGACTGGATGCGTGCCACGTAGCCGGCCGGCAGCACCGCGACCGCCAGCGGGACCATCAGCGCCAGCCCGAGCATCGCGAACCCCAGGTGCCGCGGACGGATCCGTGGCAACTGCGCGCGGTAGTGGTACAGGCCGATGATCAGGCTGAGCAGCAGCACCACCAACCCCGAGCGCGATTCGGTCTTGGTCATCCCGCCCAGCAGCAGGACGAGGCAGCCACCCCAGAACAACCGGTACAGCAGGTACGGGCCACGCACGATCAGCAGCAGGGCCAGTGGCACGGTGAAAGCGATTAGCAGGGCAAAGGCGTTCGGGTCTTCCAGCAGGCCGGACGCGCGGCCCTGGTCCTGGTACTTGGCCGAGAACATCGCGAGCACGCAGGTGGCGGTCACGCTCAACGTCACCAGGCGGCAAAACATGTCCAGGTTCAGTTCGCGGCCGATCAGCAACGTGATGCCGAACAGGATCAGGCCCACGCTCAGTTCGCGAAAATGGGTCATGGACAAGTCCATGTTTTCCGTCAGCAGCATGCTCAAGCCGTAGAGCAGCATGAAGCCGATCAACGGCCGCCAGATGTTGCTGCGCAGGCGCGTGGCGGGAATCTGGTGCACAGCCAATTGCAACATCAGGATCAGCGCCAGGGCCAGGCCGAAGAACTTGGTGCCGGAGAAAGCGTTGTCCTTGAACAGGCCTTCGAAGGGCACCAGGGCGGCGATGCCCAGCAGCCCCCAGCCGGGCTTGCGGTACAGCACGGCGACACCGACCAGGCCCAGCACCGCGCCTGGCGCCAGGAACGGATAAGGACTGGCCAGCAACGCCAGGCAAGCCAGGCCCAGCAGGCTGATGATCGAGAGCGGGACGATCATGGGTGAGCCTCCTGTGCCGTGCGGATGTAGAGCTGCGACCAGCGCTCGGCCAGCGTGCGCAGGTCGTAGCGATCCTGCTGGGTGCGACGGGCGTTGTCGGCGAGGATCCGCGCCAGGGGCGGTTCGCTGAACAGCGTCTCGATCTGTTGCGCCAGTGCGTGGCTGTCGGCCGGTGTCGCGAGCAGGCCGTTGTGCCGGTCCTGCAGGACATCGGGAATGCCGCCGACGCCGAACGCCACCACCGGCACACCGGCCTGCATGGCTTCGAGCAGGATCATCGGCGTGCCTTCGGTGCGCGAGCTGATCACCAGGGCATCGAGGCGACTCCACCAGGCGTTCATGTCGGTCTGGTAGCCCGGCAGCTCGATGCGCGTCGGCAGGCCGGCGTCGTTGATGCGCTTGAGCAGCGTCTGGCGTTCCGGACCGTCGCCGAGCATCACCGCATGCAGTGACGAATGCCGCTGGCACAGCGGGATCATGGCGTCGAGGAACAGATCCGGGCCTTTCTCGCTGCTCAAGCGCCCGACGTAGCCGACCCGCCAGCGCTGTTCATCGGCGCGGTGGGCCGGCGGCGCGGTGACCGCCGGCAAGCCGTTGGGGATCACGTCGAGTTTCGACGCGCGCACGCTGGCCTGGCGGTGCAGGGCGGCAATGCTCTCGGCCACGCAGACCACTCGCTTGACCGAGCCGGTGCGGCACAGTTGCAGGCTCAGCCAGGTGTAGAAGCGCTGCTTGGGGCTGCGCGGGGTGAAGCCGTGCTGGGTGATCACCAGTGGCAGGCGCAGCAACGTGGCGGCGGACCAGCCGAACAACAGCCCCTTGAAGTTGTGGGTGTTGATCAGCGGCCGGTCCTCGCGGCGCTGGCGCAGGTGCTGCAACAGCTCGGCCCAATTGGCGCAATGGCGGCAGTCGACCCCGGCCTGGCGAAAGCGCGTGATCAAGGTCGGCGGCGCCGCCAGGAACAGCACCTGGTGCTGTCCGGGCGTGGCCAGGCAATGATCGAGCAGCATCCGCTCGGCCCCGTAGAAGCCGCCGCTGTCGAGCAGGTGAATGATCGACAGGGGGCTGCTGTGGCGGGTCGGGCCGAACGGCGCGTTCAATTGCGCACCCAATGGACAAGGCTGGGCAGGCTCCAGTTGCGGTGCGGGTTGACCTGGTCGGGGGACTGCTCGTTGATCACCAGCAGCACCGGTACATCCAGTTGTTGGCTGATCTGGGCCGGATGCTTGAAGCGATGGTCGAAGAACTCACGCACATAGACCAGGGCGATCGCCAGCAACAGGCCGCTGAACAGGCCGAACGCGATGATCAGCATCGGTTTGGGGAACGCCGGGGCGGTCGGTTCGAAGGGTGGGCTCAGGACCCGGGCGTTGGACAGGTCGCTGTCCAGCGAACGGGCGGTGCTGGCTTCGGCGAACCGTTGGGCGTAGGTGGAGAACGCCGCATGCAGGGCGTCGATCTCGGTGTCCATCTGCCGCAGCTTGCTCTGGGTTTCCTGCAACTGGTGGATGCGTTCCTTGAACTCGGCGATGCGCTCGACCTTCTGGTTGATCACCGAGCTGACCACGGCCAGGTCGGTGGTGCGTTCCTGGATCCGGTTGCTCACCACCTTCAGGAACTGCTGGCGGGTGCGCACGATCTGCTCCCGGGCCAGCAGCATCGGTTCGCTGCCGGGTTGGAAGATCGCCAGGTCATTCATGTAGCGGGCGACCTGGCCGGTCAGTTGCTCGCCCAACTGTTTGATTTCCCGGTCTTCGAAGGCGATGTTGTCCACGGTGGTGGTGAAGGTGAACGGGAAGGTGTAGTCGTTGAACCGCGAGCTGTTCGCCGACGCCAGGCTGGTCTTGAGGTAGTCGAGCCAGCGTTGGCTTTGCAGCAGGCGATCCTGGTACAGGTTCAGGGCCTGTTCTTCGGTGTTGATGGCGTTCAGGCGGAAGGTGATTTCCTCCTTCGGATCCGCCGAGCCGACGCCTTCGAGCAAGGTCAGGCGGGTGCTTTCCAGGCCGTCGAGGCGATGCTGGTACTGGCTTTTCTTCTGTTCGTAGAAGGTTTGCGGCAGCTCGATCGATTGCAGTTCCTGGCGACTGGCGAGGTAGTTCTGCAGCAGTTGTGCGACGAACCGGGTGCCTTGGGCCGGGTCACCGAAGCTGTAGACGATGGAGATGACGTTGGAGCCGGGCAGGGTCTCGATCTTGAGGTTTTCGACGGCTTCGTCGGTCAGGGTATCGAGCACGGTGTCACGCACCGGATCCACCTCCAGCCCCAGCGCGTCGCGCAGCGGGTTGATGGCGTACTCACGCAGTGGCGTGGTGATGTAGCGCTTGAACGGATCGCTCACCCACCTGTTGAAGATGCCGGGGCTGGGCGTGTACTCGCCCTGATCGCGCAGGGTGCTGATGGTCTGGCGGATCAGCGCGGGCGAACGGAGGATATTGCTCTCGGTTTCCATGTCCGCCAGGGACGGTGGAATGAACGTGGCGTTCTCCTGGTTGAGCGACGTGGTGGCGTCGCCCTGGGAGATTTTTTTCGACTGCACGATCACCTGGGCGGTGATATCGAAGCTCTGCTTGAGCATCAGCGGCAACACCAGGGCGATGACGGCGAAAATCAGGAAAACACGCTTCACCCACTGCTTGTTGGCGAAGAAGATCCTGAAGAACTCGTGCAGATAATTTTCCTTGGGATTCATGTCGATCACCTGGGTCAGTTGCTGTTGCTGCCTTTGTTATCGAGGCGGTAGCCGAAGCTGACCCCCACGCCCTGGAACAGCACCACGTCGGCCAGTTGCCTGGCGAGTTCGCCGGCGCTGGCGAGCTTGGTCTTGGGTACGAACAGCATGTCTTCGGGTTGCAGGTAGGCGATTTGCGACGCGTCGCCGCTCAGGGCTTTTTCCACGTCGTAATGCCGGGCTTCGACCTGGTTGCCGTTGCGGCGCATGATCACCACCGAATCGAGCCGGGCCTTGACGTTGGTGCCGCGGGCCAGGGTCAGCGCCTCAAGCACCGAGATCGGCCGGCGGATGGGGTAGGAGCCGGGTTGGGCGACTTCACCGAGCACGTAGATCTCGTTGCCGGCGGTGGACTTGAGCAGCACATCGACGGTCATGTGCCCGGGCAGTTGGGCGTAACGCTCATTGAGAAACGCCTCCAGCTGGGTGACGGTCATGCCTTGCAGCGGCACGGCCCCGATTTCCGGAAAGCTCGCATAGCCGTCCCGGCCCACGGTGATTTCCCGGCTCATGCCGGTGCCGGGGTGACTCAAGGTGCTGCGCAGGTTGTTCTCGCCGGCCAGCGGGCTGGTGACCAGCACCGTCAACTGGTTGCGGTTGGGTTGGAAGAGCATTTTCTGGTCGTAGGCCCGTTGCACCGCGAGGCGGGCTTCGTCGGTGGTCAAGCCGGCGACCTTGACCGCGGTGTTGGCGCCCGGCAGTTCAATGCTGCCATCGGGCATGACCTGTTGCGTGCCGTTGAGCTGGCTGGCGGCGGTGAAGTTCAGGGCCACCTGGTCACCCGGTTGTACGCGGTAGGCCTGTGGGCCGGTGGTGCTGATGTGAAAGATCACATCGAGCACATCCTGAGGCCGCAGGGTCTGCTCGACCTTGGGCATGTCGGTGGCCTGGGCGTTGGCCGGCGCGGCCGTGAGGATCTGCACCGGCATCGAACGGGTATCGGTGGTGCTGGAGCAACCGGCGAGCGGCAGCAACAGCAGGACAAGTATTCTGGCGTTCATCTCGTCATCCTTCTGCACGCTTACAGGTTGTTGTAGAGCCATTTGGGCATGTAGTACTTGCGGCGGTTGAACACGCTGCCCACCACCTTCGCGCCGGCCTGGGACAAGCGCTGGCGAGTGGCCTGGGCCACTTCCCACCGGGTGTCTTCACCGCGCACCACCAGCACCACGCCGTCCACCTGGGTGCTGAGCACCAGCGTGTCGCAGGCCGAATACACCGCGTCGGCGTCGATCACCACGAAGCGGTACTGCGCCGCCAGTTGCCGGAACAGCGGGCGCAGTTGCTCGGGGCTCAGGCGTTCGGCATTGCGGCCCAGGCGTCCGAGCGGCAGGAAGTCGAAGGGCAGGCTGGAGATCTGCACCACGCAGTCCTGCAACAGGGGCGGGGCGAGGCTGTTGAACAGCAGGTCGCTGAAGCCACGCTCCTTGTACAGCGACAGTTGCTGGCTGAGGTTGCGCGGCGAATGGCTGGCATCTACCAGCAACACGCGCCCCGTGCTCATCTGCGCCAGTTGAGCGGCCAGCGCCATGGCGCTGGTGCTGGTGCCGGTGCCGGTGTTGGCGGCCGTCAGCAGCAGTATCCGCAAGGAAGGGTCGAGCACGGTCGAGGTCAGGTTGGTCTCGCTCGGGCTTGCTATGGTGAGAATATTCGTCGAACCGTCCATTTAACTCGCTCCGTGGCCGCTGAACACTTTGAAGGGGGTCATCATCAGGATCTTCAAATCCAGCATCAGGCTTTGCTCGGCGATATAGCTGAGGTCCAATTCCACGCGCTGGTCGAAGTCGATATTGCTGCGCCCGGAGATCTGCCAAAGGCCGGTCATGCCGGGGTAGATACTCAGGCGCACAAGGTGGTTGTCCTTGTAGCGGTAGGCGTTGAACGAGGTCGGCCGCGGGCCCACCAGGCGCATGTCGCCGGTCACTACATTGATCAGGTTCGGCAGTTCGTCGAGGCTGCTGCGTCGCAGGAACCGGCCGATGGGCGTGATGCGCGGGTCGTTGTCGATCTTGAAGTCGATGGCATCGACGCCGTGTTTGTTGAGGTGGCGCAGCGACTCCTTGAGGGCTTCGGCGTCGGCGACCATGGTGCGAAACTTGTACATGCCAAAGACTCGGCCGCGGTAGCCGGTGCGCTTCTGCACGAACAGCACCGGCCCCGGGCTTGAGAACTTGACCAGCAGCGCCAGGCCCAGCAGCAATGGGCAGAGCATCAGCAGAATCGTCAGGGCACCGAGGCAGGCCATCACCCGATTGGTCCGTGAGACCGTCCAGGGCCGGCCGCCGTCGCGGCCGGTCAGCCAGCCCCGGCCTTGGCGGTGGATGGCCGCGTCGAGGCGCCTGCGGTGGTCGGGGTCGACACGTTTGTCGCGTCCGGGTGCGTTGATCGGTAGGTCATGCTCATGTCGGGTCATAGACTCCTCCGCTGAGGTTCGTGCGCAGGTTCAGCCGCGAGCGGCGGGTGGGCAGCAGGCCGCGCGTAGTACTCCAGAAACCAGGCGATGAAGCGGCCGAGGCCTTCGTCCAATTCGATGCGCGGCTGGAACCCGGTGGCCCGCGCCAGGCCACTGGCGTCGGCGCAGGTGTTGAGTACGTCCCCGGCTTGCAGGGGCAGCAGTTCGATGCGGGCGCTGCGGCCCAGGTGTTTTTCCAGCAGCGCCACATAGCTGCGCAGCGCCACCGGGTGCTGCCCGCCGATGTTGAAGATCCGCCAGGGCGCCCGGCTGGTGGCCGGGCCCGGTTGTTCGCAGGCGTCTTGGGGCGTGACATGGGGCGGGCGGTCGACCAGCCGGGCGATGCTCTCGATGATGTCGTCGACGTAGGTGAAATCCCGTTGGTGCTCGCCGTGGTTGTACAGCGACAGCACCCGACCTTCGGTGATGGCGCGGGCGAACTGGATCGGCGACATGTCCGGCCGGCCCCAGGGGCCGTATACGGTGAAGAAGCGCAGCCCCGTGCACGGGATGCCGAACAAGTGGCTGTAGCTGTGGGCCATCAGCTCATTGGCTTTTTTGCTGGCCGCGTACAGCGACAACGGATGGTCGACGTTGTCCTGCTCCGAGTACGGGGTGTGCGGGTTGGCGCCGTACACCGAGCTGGAAGAGGCGTAGATCAGGTGCCTGACCGGGTAGCGGCGGCAGCTTTCCAGGATGTTGAGGAAACCGCCGAGGTTGCTGTCGACATAGGCCCGCGGGTTCTCCAGGGAATAGCGCACGCCGGCCTGGGCGGCGAGGTGGATCACCACCTCCGGGCGGTGGTGCTGGAACAGCGCATCGATGGCCGGTGCGTCGCTCAAGTCGATCCGGGCCAGCGGGAACTCGCCGGCCTGCTCGTGCACCCAGGCAACGCGGTCGTGCTTGAGCTGCGGGTCGTAGTAGTCGTTGAAGTTGTCCAGCCCGCACACCCGATGGCCGTCGCGCAGCAGGCGCAGCACGCAATGTGCACCGATGAACCCGGCTGCGCCGGTCACCAGGACATTCACGCTTGCGGCCCTGGTGCAGCGGTGTCCGGCGGGGTGTGCCGCAGGCCGATGCCGCGATACAACAGCCCGGCGGCGGCCAGGTGTTCGGGGTTGTACAGGTTGCGGCCATCGATGATCACGCGGGCGCGCAACTTGCTGGCCAGCAGGTCGAAGTCCACTACGCGGAAGTTTTTCCACTCGGTGCAGATCACCAGGGCGTCGGCGTCTTCCAGGGTGTCATCGCGGGTGGCGCACAGGTTCAGGTCTTTGCGGTAGCCGTAGAGACGGCGGCATTCGGACATGGCTTCCGGGTCATAGGCCTGGACCCGGGCGCCTTCGCGCCACAGCGCTTCCATCAGGTAGCGGCTGGGGGCTTCGCGCATGTCATCGGTGTTGGGCTTGAAGGCCAGGCCCCAGATGGCAATCGACTTGCCGGACAGGCCGTCGGGGAACTGCTTGGCGAGTTTCTCGAAGAGGATGTGCCGCTGGCTGTCGTTGACGTCGGTGACACTACGCAGCAGGCGCAGGGGCATGCCGCTCTGTTCGGCGGTGTGCAGCAGGGCTCGCAGGTCCTTGGGGAAGCACGAGCCACCGAAGCCGCAGCCGGGGTAGATGAAGTGATAGCCGATGCGCGGGTCTGAACCGATGCCTTTGCGCACCGCTTCGATGTCGGCCCCCAGGCGTTCTGTGAGGTTGGCCAGCTCGTTCATGAAGCTGATGCGTGTGGCGAGCATCGCGTTGGCGGCGTACTTGGTCAGTTCGGCGCTGCGGTTGTCCATGAACATCAGTTTTTCGTGGTTACGGCAGAAGGGCGCGTACAGCTCGCTCATCTGGTCGCGGGCCAACTGATCGGCGGTGCCGACGATGATCCGGTCCGGGCGCATGCAATCGGCGAGGGCGCTGCCCTCCTTGAGAAATTCGGGGTTGGACACCACCCGCACATTCAGTTGCTTCAGGCCTCGGCGTGCCAGCGCCTGGCGGGCGCAGTCGGCAACTTTGTCGGCCGTGCCCACCGGCACCGTGGACTTGATGATCAAGGTGCGGTCGCTGTCCATGAAGTCGGCGATCTGGCGGGTGACGCCCAGCACATGGCTCAGGTCGGCTGAACCGTCCTCATCGGCGGGCGTGCCGACGGCGATGAAGATCAATTCGCCGTGATTGACCGCATCGCTGGCCTGGGAACTGAACGCCAGCCGCCCGGCCTTGATGTTCTCTTCGAGCAAGCCGGACAGGCCCGGTTCGCTGATAGGCGGCACCGCTTGTTGCAGTTGCCGGATCTTGTTCGGGTCGATGTCGATGCACAGCACGCGATGCCCGACATCGGCCAGCGCGGCGGCCTGGATCAGCCCCACATACCCCGTTCCAAATACGCTCACGTCCATTCTTGGCGCGCCTCGAAAAAACCTGTTTATGTAACTCGGATGAAACTGTTATGAGGGGGTATAGCGCAGCCTCAGAAAAGCGTGTCAGCAAAATGACAGTTGTCAGTGTTGGCAAAACTCGAAAGAACAGGGCCTTTTGATATCAAGTTATTGACTGTCTTGGAAAAGTCTCGGTTTTAAAGGGTTTTAGAGGCGTTTAAGAAAGCGATGAACGGTCATAATCCATAGATTTTTCGATTTTAAGAGCCTTAATCGTGTCATTTTTGGGCTAACTTTTTTTTGACGCGCTCGTTGGTCAGGGCATTTCTTGCACTTTGGAAGGCCGCTGCTACTGTGCAGAAACGAAGCCTGTCCGGGCACCGCAAAAGCGCCGCTTTACTGGCGCCGGAACGCGCCTCTTTTCAACGTCGCGACCCCACCGAGAACGTCATGACCCGATACCTCAAGGAACTGTTGCTGGTGCTATATCTGGTTCGGGGTCACGAGTACTACCTCGATCGTCTGGGCGCGCTGGGCGTGGGTGTTGCCACACTGCTGTTCGGCGCGATGTTCGTGGTGCTGGTGATTGCCTTATGGCTGGCCGCGCACATTCGCCTGGCGCTTGTGCGGCACCTGTTCGCCCTGGTGTTGTTCGTCTCGGCGGTGTTCTTCGAGGTGTACACGCGGGTCACCGACAGCTACCTGACCTACAGCCAGTTCGTGTCGCTGGTGTATTCGGGTGGGTTCATCCAGGAGGCGGCCTACCAGTACCGTGAGGTGATCATCAGCGCCATGGCCGGAGGCCTGTTGCTGTTGCTGGGTGTCGGGCTCAAGCCGCGGCGGCGGCTGGCGATCCCCGGACACCTGCCCATCGCCGCACCGGTGCTGGGCGTGCTGTTACTCAGTGGGGTGCTGTTCGTACGGGCGGGGGAAGGTGCCCGCGGGTTACCGGTGATGTACACGCCGCTGGCCTACTTGAACCTGTTTCTCTACGAGGCCTGGCACAACACCGTCGGCCCTCGGGAACCGGTGGATATTGCGCGGTCAACGGCGCCCATCGACCACGATATCGTGCTGATCATCGATGAAAGCATTGCCGGCAACTACCTCGACATCAATACCCCTTCCGGCGTGCACAGTGGCCTGGAAACGGCGCCGGACGGCGTGGAAATTTTCAACTACGGCTATGCCGCCTCCATCGCCAATTGCAGCGCCGACACCAACGTCACCCTGCGCTATGGCGGCACGCGCGCCGACTACATGCGCATCAACAGCACCCTGCCATCGATCTGGCAGTACGCCAGGAAAGCGGGCCTGCGCACGGTCTACATCGACGCCCAGCGCACCGGCGGCAACTTGCAGAACCTGATGACCGACCTGGAAAAACAGGACATCGACGCCTTCGTCCAGTTCGACCAGGTGCGCGTACGCGACCGCGACATGGCGGCCGCGGCGAAGCTGGTCGAACTGCTGGGTGACGGCCAGGCCGAGCTGGTGGTGATCAACAAGATGGGCGCGCACTTCCCGGTCCACGACAAATACCCCGACGATTTCATGAGCTATCGACCGGCCCTGCCGCGCGGGCAGTATCAGGACGTGGCCGACACCGGCAAGCGCGACGGTTTCAACGGCCAGAACGACGATTGGGTGTTGTACCGCAATGCCTATCAGAACACGTTGCTGTGGAATGTCGGGGAGTTCTTCAGGCGCATTTTCCAGCAGGCCGACCTGAGCCATGCCGTGGTGATCTACACCTCCGATCATGGCCAGGACCTGCATGAGCGCGGCAACCCGGGCCTGAACACCCACTGCGGCGGCGACCCGGTGGCAGAGGAGGGGCTGGTGCCGTTGGTGGTCATCCAGGGCAAGGCCTTGCACACCCTCGACTGGCGTGATGCCCTGGCGCAGAACAAGGACCGTTCGAGTCACTACAACATCTTCCCGACCCTGTTGCAGTTGATGGGCTACGACACTGCTGGCGTCGAGTCGGTCTATGGCAGGTCGCTGGTCCAGCCTACCGATGACGATTTCACCTTCAACTACCGCTTCAACGCGCGCCTGGGGGCGAAACCGGCCTGGCGGCACATCGACCTGAGCCACATCGTCACCCCGAAACCGACCCAGGCAGAAATGGCCGTGGGGCATTGATCAGGTCGCCCACTGTTGGGCCTGTGGGATCGTGCCAGGTCGGGCCCTGACTGATCGCTGGAAATTAACGCTAAACGAACGTGCCTCCAGCCTCTGACAAGCGGGCGAGCGCAATAACAATGCACCAACGAAGGGGCTTGGCGCATAACTCCGCTATCCTGAGCCTCACGTTTCCCATCCGAGCCTGTCCATGCTGGAAGTCCGCGACGTTTTCAAAAGCTACCCTACGCCCCAGGGCCCGCTGCCGGTGTTGCAGGGCGTCGATTTGACGCTGGCGCCGGGCAGCAGCCTGGCGTTGATGGGGGAGTCCGGCAGCGGCAAGAGCACGTTGTTGCATCTGGTTGCCGGGCTGGACAAGGTCGATCGCGGCAGCATCCGCAGTGGCGAGTACCGGCTCGACGGCATGAGCGAAAGTCAGCTGGCCAACTGGCGGCGTACGGAAATCGGCCTGGTGTTCCAGCAGTTCAACCTCATCAGCAGCCTGTCGGTGGCGGACAACCTGGCGTTCCAGGCGCGGCTGTGTGGTCGGCACGACCCGGCGTGGCAGGCGCACCTGGTGCGGCGGCTTGGCCTCGCAGATCTGCTGCGGCGTTATCCCGAGCAGTTGTCCGGCGGCCAGCAGCAACGGGTGGCGCTGGGTCGGGCGCTGGCATCGCGCCCGCCGTTGTTGTTGGCCGATGAGCCCACTGGCAGTCTTGACGAGGCCACCAGTGACGAAGTGCTGCAATTGTTGTTGGAATTGCTGGCCGACAGTCCCACCAGCCTGTTGATGGTGACCCACAGCCCTCGGGTGGCCGCCCGCCTGGCGCAGCGTGTGGTGTTGCAGGGGGGGCGGCTCGCGCAGGTGGCCCAGGGGTGATGATTTTTCTTCAGACCCTCAAGGCGCTGCTCAGCCATTGGCGCCGGCATCCGGTGCAATTTTTCAGCGTGCTCACCGGGCTGTGGCTCGCCACCAGCCTGTTGACCGGCGTGCTGGCACTCAACAGTCAGGCCCGGGACAGTTACGCCCGGGCCAGCCAGCTCATCGGCGGCGAGCCGCAGGCCAGCCTCAGCGCCCCCGGCGGCGGGCCGTTTCCCCAGCAGTGGTTTGTCGATCTGCGCCGCCAGGGCTGGCCGGTGTCGCCGGTGGTGCAGGCCCGGGTGAACCTTGAAGGGCACGATGACCTGCGCCTGCAACTGATGGGCATCGACCCGGTGTCGCTGCCGCCCGGTGCGGCACTGGCAGGGCAGGCGCGGGACATGAGCGAGGTGGTGGCGTTTTTCAGCGATCCGGGGCGCACCTGGATCGCCCCGCAGACCCTGCAAGCGCTGGGGATGGGCGAGGGCGATCGGCCTCGGACCGTCGATGGACGATCCTTGCCACCCTTGCACGTCCAGCCGGACATGGCCCCAGGCATGCTGTTGATGGACATCGGCTTTGCCCAGCAAGCCCTCGGGCTGCCGGACCAGGTGTCGCGCTTGCTGCTGCCCGCCGCCTTCAACGCAGCCTTGCCGGAGGCGTTCAATGGCCGGTTGCAGTTCAAGCGCGCCGATGAAGAAAATAACCTGTCGCGCCTGACCGAAAGCTTCCACCTGAACCTCGATGCCCTGGGGTTTCTGTCGTTCGTGGTGGGGCTGTTCATTGCTCACGCGGCGATCGGCCTGGCGCTGGAGCAACGCCGCGGCCTGCTGCGAACCTTGCGGGCCTGCGGGGTCAGTGCGCGGCGACTGGTCGCCAGCCTGGCCCTTGAACTGGGAGTGCTGGCGTTGCTCGGCGGCGTGGCCGGGGTGCTCAGCGGGTATTGGCTGGCGAGCCTGTTATTGCCGGATGTCGCTGCGAGTTTGCGCGGGTTGT
Source organism: Pseudomonas sp. Cab53 (assembly GCF_018325965.1). Lineage (NCBI taxonomy): Bacteria > Pseudomonadati > Pseudomonadota > Gammaproteobacteria > Pseudomonadales > Pseudomonadaceae > Pseudomonas > Pseudomonas sp. Cab53. The sequence goes on from NZ_AP021902.1 coordinate 2,108,995, forward strand.
ACGGCGCCGAAGTGGCCGGGCACTTGAACCTCAGCCCGTGGTGGTGGCTCAGCGGAATCGGCCTGAGCCTGCTGGGTGCGCTGCTGGCCGGGGCCGACAGCCTGCTGCGGGCGGCGCGCCTGCCCTTGCTGGCGTTGGCCAACCCCCAGGCCTGGCACCAGGCCCATGCACGCCGGTTGCGCCGCCAGGGTTGGATAGCGGCGTTGGTCGCATCGATCGGCGCGTCGGCGTTGATCTGGGGCGACAGTCTGGCCAGCGGTTTTGTCTTGATGACGGCGCTGTTGCTGGGCGCCGCCCTGGCCTTGCCCGTGCTGCTCAACGGCGCCTTGGATGGGTTGTTGCGTCGTAGCCGCTCGGTGCTGGGGCAGTGGTTTCTCGCCGATTGTCGCCAGCAACTGCCGACGCTGAGCCTGGCGCTGATGGCCTTGTTGCTGGCGTTGGCGGCGAACATTGGCGCCGGCAGCATGACCTCGGGTTTCCGCCAGACCTTCAACCATTGGCTTGAACAACGGCTGACCTCGGAGTTGTATGTCAGCCCGCAAACCCCGCTCCAGGCCGCAGCGCTGCACGCCTGGCTCAAGCAGCAACCGGCCGTCACCGCGGTGCTGCCCAACTGGCAAGTCTCGGTGCCCCTGCGCGGGTGGCCGACAGACCTCTTCGGCATCATCGATCACCCTGCGTATCGCCAGCACTGGCCACTGCTGGAGGCGTCCGACGGCGACCCGTGGGCGCAACTGGCCGATGCCGACACGCTGATGCTCAGTGAGCAACTGGCGCGGCGTCTCAAGGTGACGATCGGTGAGCGCTTGACCCTGCCGACCCCGCAGGGGCCATGGACGCCACGGATCGTCGGGATCTACGCCGACTACGGCAACCCCAAGGGCCACGTGCTGATCAACGCCGACCACCTGCTGGCGCACTGGCCGCACTTGACGCCGTATCGCTTCAATCTGCGGATCGAGCCGTCCGCGATCCCGGCGTTGGTGAACGCGTTGCAAAGTCGCTTCCACCTGGATGACAGCCGTATCGTCGATCAGGCCCGGCTCAAAGGCTGGTCGACCCAGGTGTTCGAGCGCACCTTTGCCGCCACCGCCGCCCTCAACAGCCTGACCCTGGCGGTCGCCGGCGTCGCGTTGTTCATCAGCCTGCTGACCCAGAGCCAGAGTCGTCTCGGCCAGTTGGCTCCGTTGTGGGCATTGGGGGTGACCCGCCGCCAGTTGATGCTGCTCAACCTCGGCCAGACCTGGCTGCTGGCGTTGCTGACCCTGGTGCTCGCTTTGCCGCTGGGCATCGCCCTGGCCTGGTGCCTGGACACGGTGATCAACGTGCAGGCCTTTGGTTGGCGGCTGCCGTTGCAGGTCTTCCCATTGCAACTGGCCCATTTGCTGGCCCTGGCGATGTTCGCCACGCTGCTGGCATCGGCCTGGCCGCTGTACGCGTTGTACCGTACGCAACCTGCGGATTTGCTCAGGCATTTTTCCGAGGAGGGCCCATGAAGCTCAGCGTTGGCCTGATGCTGCTGGCGTCGTTGCTCGGCGGCTGCGACAACCCGCCGGCGCCGGAGAAGGGCTTTGCCGGCCTCGGCGACCAGGCCGTCGCCTTCACCCCGGTGGTGCCGGGGCGCACGTTCAGTTTCCCGGCCGATCATGGCGCCCACGAAGGCTTTCGTATCGAGTGGTGGTACGTCACCGCCAATCTCAAGGACGCTCAGGGCCGTGACTTCGGCGTGCAGTGGACCCTGTTTCGCAGCGCCTTGGACGCCGCGCCCCAGGCCGACGGCTGGCGCAACCAGACGATCTGGCTCGGTCACGCGGCGGTCACGTCCGCCACCGTGCACCATGCCGCCGAGCGTTATGCCCGTGGTGGCGTAGGGCAGGCCGGGGTGCAGGCGGTGCCTTTCAATGCCTGGATCGATGACTGGCAGTTCGGCACCCAGGCGTCGGGTGCCGATCCGTTGGCGGATATGCAGTTGAAGGCCCACGACTCGCGGTTCAGCTACGCACTGCGGCTTACTTCGACCCGACCGTTGGTGCTGCAGGGGGACAACGGTTTCAGCCAGAAGTCCGAGCAGGGCCAGGCTTCGTATTACTACAGCCAGCCGTTTTTCCAGGCCAGCGGCCAGTTGGAAATCGACGGCCAGCGCTACACGGTCAGTGGCCCGGCCTGGCTGGATCGGGAGTGGAGCAGCCAACCGCTGACGGCCAACCAGACTGGCTGGGACTGGTTCTCCCTGCACCTGGACAGCGGCGAACACCTGATGCTCTACCGCATGCGCCACAAGGACGGCGCGCCCTACCTTACCGGCACCTGGATCGATGCCCAGGGCCATTCGCAAGCGTTGCAGGCCGGTGACATCGAGCTGGCGCCGCTGGGCACGGCCAAGGTCGCCGGCCGTGCAATGCCGGTGCGCTGGTCGATCAAGGTGCCCGGCAAGCACCTGGACGTGACCACCGAAGCCTTGAACCCTGCCGCCTGGATGGACCTGCGCATTCCTTATTGGGAAGGGCCGGTGCGGCTGGAGGGCAGCCACGGCGGCAACGGCTATCTGGAAATGACTGGCTATTGATAATCGCCGGAACTCCCCGCGAACCTCGGCCCTCATAGCTTATGAACGTCTCGCAGGAGCCCGCTATGAGCGATGACCTCACACCTGGGTCGCTGGCCGATTGGCAGCGGCTGTTCGACGACCAGGCCTATTGGCAGCAATCGCCCGATGCTCATTTCACCGCGCTGATGCAGGTGGCCAACGACCTGTTCGGCCAGGGTGCCATCGACCTGGCGCAGTGGCAGGCGTTGAAGACCAAGGCCGAGCAACTGCACCAACGCTCCCCGCAGGCCAACGTCGCACAAGAAGTCGACGACCCCGATGCCTGATTGCACGCTTGAACAAGACTCAAGGAGTCCGTCATGAAACACCGCACCGAATCCACCCAGCACAACCCTGACGAACCGGCGATGCCCGGTGAGGTGGAGCGCGACAACGACGCGCTACGCCCTAATGATCCGGCCAAGCGCAAGCATGAGGGCGGCGATGAACAGGCGGGGGATACCGACGCGCAGAAAACCGCACGGCGTGGTTGATGCGTTGTATGCCCGTTCACTCGGTTGCGGGGCGCTTAAGTGCTCGGCGTTGCCGATTTTAGAAGAGACGGGTCAATGGCTGTTTAACTTACCGAGTCCCGTTGCAGGACTCGGCATGAAGTTTTTTTGTACTGCTTGATTGTTTTTGTAGACGTGTCTGTATAAGTGTTACCGACACGGTGGTTGCACTCGGCACTGTAATAAAACCCTGAGTTTTAAACAGTGCGCCATACATAAACAATTATTTAAACGTGGTCGGCGGACATACTCTGCAGCTTCCACTATGATTGTGTCCGTTCGCCCAGTGTCAGGCTCTTTACCAGTGCATGGAATGCCGAGGCCATTGCACTGGGCGAACACCCTTGGCGTTAATGTTCTCCTCTTCCCGTGCACACCGCCAAACCAGCCCTGGCGGGTGCATCGAGCATCTGGCTGGACCTAGCCTGCGGCAGGTGCGCGCCAGTCATCGCTGCCCATCGTGCCGCAGACCTCGTGGTTCCAGGTGATCTTGCGATACGAGAAATGCACGTCTTCCAGATGGGTGAAGTGCGCGTTCGCCGGATCCTGGCAGTTGAACATGTAGTCTTTGATCTCGACGATGACCGCGTCAAGCATCGTGGTGGTGAAGTAGTGTTCCTGGGTGCCCTCAGCCGAAGTCCGCATCCACTGGATCTCGACTTTTTCCAAGGTTTCACCACTTGTGAGCGCTTGCTGTAGCAGAGGCGTGGCCTTGTCGAACACTTTTGTGATGATCAGAGGATGATGCACGCGCTGGCTGGTCGTTTGACCGGATTGGGAGTCTCGCGGGCGGGTAATGTGGTGTTGGAAACCTTGCACCATGATCTGGTCTTCACGACCCTCCTGGTAGATGTTGCCAACCGATTCGGCCGAAAAGGCACCGGCTGTGATCAGGCCTTGCTTACGACCTTTGATAACCATGTACGCGGGGGTAGCCAATGGATGCTCTCCTTCCTGGATAGCCTGGGACGGAAGTCGTGCCAGGGGACCCGACGGTTATCAAGAGCTATGCCATTTCTTAAAAGATCATATAAATCAATCTATTGAGTGAGTTGTCGGCCTATGGCTATCGCATCTGGGCAGGAAAAGCGCCTCAAGGCTTGCGCGGATCAACGCAGTTTCCTGCCGACGTACCCTACAGTCCGTTCCTACACGCCCAGCGCGGCCATGCATTCATCGATCGAGCGCTGCTGCGTCTGCGCATACAGCCCCAGTTCATCAATGGTCGAGCGTCCCAGGGCTTCTTCAAAGGCCTGGCGGTTGGATTGCCCGGCGTAGTGGCTCTGGGCGGCGTCGCCAAGGTTCGACTGGAAGATGCCAGCGGCACTGACGGGCAGGAAATCCTCGTACACGAGGGGTTCGGCGCGCAGGTAGCGCAGTTCCAACAAGCGTTCCAGAGGGGCCTGCGGTTCGAGGGTGCCCTTGGCGGCGAGGCCTTCTGGCGTCACGAAATAGCGGAAGTAGGCCAGTGCCTGGTGACGCAGCGCTTCGTGGTCGTCCGGGAAGGCCGCGAAGTGCTCGCTCATCAATGCGTCGTAGCGTAGAGCATTGGCCTCGTTGGGGAACTCGCCCAGCGCATCGCGGGCCGCGTTCAGCAGTTGGTCGTAGAGTGCTCGGCCCTTGGGCGTGAGGGCGGCGCCGCGTTGTTCGATTTCGCCGAAACGGGCGCTGTGACTGCCCTGGCCGTCGGGCTGATCGGTGAAAGCGACGGGTTCATCGAGGGCCTTGAAGCTGGTCTGGCGCAGCAGGATAGGGCATTGGCGACGGGGCGGGCCTTCGATCACCGCCTTGGGCGTGATGCCCTGCACGGGCATCTGGGCCTGGACGATGTCGATGTCCAGGGTCCGCGGCGTCAGGTGGTTGATGTGCGGGCCCTTGAAGGCCACCACGTCGGCGATCAGCCGATGTTGCGCGCTCAGTTGTCGGTATTGGTCCGCCGTGACAGTGGCGCTGTGGTGCCAACGGAAGGTTTCCAGGGCCTGGCGGACAAAGTCGTCCGCCTGGGGCTCGGTCAGGCCTCCCTCACGTTCGGCGAGGGCAATGAGTTCCAGCGCGCCAGGGGTGAAGATCTGCCGCCTGGCCAGCACGGATTCGGCAAACGCTCGCAGTTCGGTGTTCTCGATCAACTCCAGGCGCAGCAGGGAGGTAAACACCCGGAACGGGCTGACCTGCAACGCGCTTTCATGCACGGCGCGGAACGCGGTGGAATGCACCGGCACCCCGGCCGGCGTGAGGTCGTAGTAGCCCACCGGCTGCATGCCCATGACCGCGAACAGTCGCCCCAGGGTGTTGAGCTCTGCCGCGGTGCCGACGCGGATCGCACCGTGGCGTTCCAGGTCCAGGCGTTGCAGTTCGCCGGTGCTGCGCAGGTGCGCGGCCAGTGACGGGTCTTCGGCCAGCACCTGGGCGTTGGTGTGCTCCACCAGCTTCATCAACGCGCCATACAACGGCACCTCGTCGCGGTACATGTCGGACATCGCTCGGGAGAAGCGTTGACGGATCAGGTCGGGGCTGACGAAGCTCATGGTGGGCGTTCCTGGCTATGGCTATCGGGAGGAAGAAGTTGCACGAAAGATCGCAGCCTTCGCCGGTGCCGACAAACGAAGAATCTTCAGGACTTCATTCTGCCAGGGACTGACCGGTGCCAGGGGGCGGCTACTGCCCCAGACCCTTGAGAAACTCCCGGTACAACGCCGCGGTTTTCCTTGGTTTCTCGACCATGGGCATGTGGCCGACCCCGTCCCAGATTTCCACCCGCAGGTCCGCGATACCCTTGCTCCACACCGGCACGCTGCTGACGTCGATCAGCCGGTCCTTGCGGCCCCAGAGCAACAGCGACGGCGCGCGGATCTGGGACAGGCGCGGTTCCATCGGCGGGCTGGCGCGAAAGTCGACGAAGATCTCCGCCAGTTCATCCCGGCGCTGCTCGTAGCGTTGCGCCAATGCCGCCAGCACCACGCTCGGCACCCAGGGCGGCGAGGCCATGGTCATGGCGTAGAACGGCGCGAACTCATCCCGCGAGTGCACAAGGAACGGGTTATGCCCTGCGGCCAGGTGACGCTCCATGTCGCTCGGCTCGGGTGCGGTGACGCCGGCGGGGTCGATCAGCGCCAGGGTCGATACGCGCTCGGGATAGGTGGCCGCCAGCCATGCCGCGAGGTAGCCGCCCATGGAGTTGCCGATCACATGGACCTTGTCCAGCCCGCAGGCGTCGAGCAACTCGATGGCGCGCCGGGCCTGGGTCGGGATGTCGTAACCGCCGCCGGCCTTGAAGCCGGTCTCGCCATGGCCGGCCAGGTCGGGAACCACCACCCGGTAGTCGCCGACAAAGTGCCGGGCAAAGCGCAGCCAGAGGTTTTTGTCAGCGCTGTAGCCGTGCAGCATCAGGATGCTGCCGGACGCTTCATAGGGTCCGCCCTGCCAGGTCGATACGGTCATCTCGCTGATCGGCACGGTGATCTTGTGCAACCGGTAAAGTCGCGCCTCCAGGGCCATGCTCAGGTCATACAACACATGGCCGATGCCCGGATACGTCAACCAGCTCCAGGCGATAAACACGGCAAGAACTGCGCACAACACCAGCATGTCACGCCCTCCATGGGTTACGACAGGATGTGATCCGCCGGCTTCAGCCGGCGGGTCAGCCAGTAATAAGTGAAGCTGAAACCCGGGAACATCGCGATCACATGGCCGCTTTTGCTTTGATACCAGCTGTGACAGCCTCCGGACTTCCAGACCGTGCGCTGCATTTCCCGGTGGATCATGTCCGTGTAGCGTCGTTCCGCCGCTGGCTGCACTTCGATGCAGCGCAGGTTTTGCCGCTTCACCGTGCGGATGCAGTCGAGGATGTAGTTCATCTGCGCTTCGATGATGAACAGCGCCGAGGTGTGGCCGATGCCGGTGTTGGGCCCGGTAACGATGAACAGGTTGGGAAAGCCCGGCAGGCTGGTGCCCAGGTACGCCCGTGGATATGGGTCCCAGACTGCGCGCAGCTCGGTGGCGTGCTTGCCGGTCACCGGGTAGGAAATCACCCCGTCGGTGGCGTCATAGCCGGTGGACCAGACGATCAGGTCCAAGGCGATGTGCCGGCCGTCGCGGGTGATGATGCCGGTTTCGTCGAGGGCGGCAATGCCTTGTTCCTGCCCGTGCACGCTGACGTTGGGCCGGCACAGCGCCGGGTACAGCGTGCTGGAGAGGATGACGCGCTTGCAGCCGATCAGGTAGTCCGGTGTCAAGCGCTTGCGCAGCTGCGGGTCGGGCACTTGGCGTTTCAGCAGTTTCAATGCCTTGCGCTGGACCATGCGCACCGCCGGCCGCGAATACTTGAAGGCAATCACGCGGGTCTCGAATTGCCAGTAGATCGACCAGCGCAACAGTGTGCGCACCGGGGCCAGGCCCAGCAGCCAGCGCTCCAGGCGGTTGAACGTGTGATCGGGACGTGGCAGCACCCAGTGCGGCGTGCGCTGGAACACGTGCAGGTGCTCGACTTGGGGGGCGATGGCCGGAATCACCTGGGCGGCGCTGGCACCGCTGCCGACAATGGCCACGCGTTTGTGGCGATAGTCGTAGGCAGGGTCCCACTGGTTGGTATGAAAGGCCTGGCCCTTGAAGCGCTCCCGACCGTCGAACGCCGGGATCACCGGCTGGCTGAGGGGCCCGGTGGCATTGATCAGGAACTGTGCGCGATAGACCTGGTGGTTGGTCTGGACCACCCACTGCCGGGCGCTGTCGTCCCATTCCACACGCTCTACGTTCGTCCCCAGCCGCACTTTGTCCCGCAGCTTGAAACGCGCGATCACGGTTTGGGTGTAGCGGTGCAATTCATCCTGCCCGGCGAACATCTGGCGCCAGTCGTAGGCGGCGAACGACAGGGAATACAGGGGAGAGGGAACGTCCACCGCCGCGCCAGGGTAAGTGTTCTGGCACCAGGTGCCGCCGAAAAAGTCCCGACGCTCGAGCATCAGGAAATCCTCGAACCCTGCTTTGAGCAGATTGACCGCCGCACACTGGCCTCCAAACCCGCTGCCGATGATCAACACCTGGTAACTGCCCATGGGCCTCCTTCCTCGGGATGTGCCGGACCCCCTTGTCATGTATAGCCAAAATTCACGGCGAGCCAAGCCTTTTGATGAGGCAAGCCTCGGCAAATGTCCCAATCAGCCCTCTGCGGTCTAGAGCCCTGGTCCAGAGTCGGGTAGGGTGCCTGTGCACTCTTTCGCAACGAACAAGGATGAAATCATGACGATGACCGCTCTTCGCACCCGCCTGGCCGTCAGCCTCGGCCTGAGCCTGGCCCTCGGCGCGCTCTCGCCCGTTGCCTTCGCGCAGCCCCAGCAGCAGGTCCTGGCCCACGCCGAACAGTACAAGGGCGAGGCCCTGAAACTGCTGGAACGACTGGTCAACATCGACTCCGGTTCCGGGTATGTGCCGGGCCTGACCCAGGTTGGCGACATCACCATCGAAGAATTGAAAAAGTTGGGCGCCACCATCGAGAAAGTGCCGAACTCGGACGGCACCCAGCACATCCTTGCGACCCTCAAGGGCAGCGGCAAGGCGAAGATTCTGCTGATGGCCCACATGGACACCGTGTTCAAGGAGGGCTCTGCCGCCGAGCGTCCGTTCCATATCAAGGATGGGCGGGCCTACGGGCCGGGGGTGATGGATGACAAGGGCGGCATCGTCGCTGGGGTCTACGCCTTGAAGATCCTCAAGGATCTGGATTTCAAGGACTACGCACAGATCACCTTCCTGCTCGATGCCAGCGAAGAAACCGGCTCGGACGCCGCCACCGACCTGATCAAAAGAACCGCCAAGGCCCATGACGTGACCCTCAACCTCGAGCCGGGCCGCCCGGCGGATGGCCTGGTGGTGTGGCGCAAGGGCAGTGCCACGGCGTTGCTGGAGGTCAAGGGCAAGGCGTCCCACGCCGGTGTTGCGCCGGAGCTGGGGCGCAATGCGGCGATGGAAGCGGCGCACCAGATCCTGCAACTGGGCAAGCTGGGCGATGCCGAAAAGAAAACCACCATCAACTTCACGGTGATCCAGGCCGGTGACCGCACCAATGTGATTCCCGACAAGGCCAGCGCCAAGGCCGACGTGCGCGCGGCGGTGCCGGAAGAGTTCGACCGCCTCGAAAAAGACCTGGCCCGGGTGTCACAAGACAAGTTGATCGCCGACACCGAGGTCACCACCAGCCTCAAGCGCGGCCTGCCACCGATGCCACAGACGGCGGAATCGGATCGCCTGATGGCGATGGCCCAAGGCATCTATGGCGAACTGGGCCGCAAACTCACCGAAGAAGGCAGCGGCGGCGCGGCGGATGCCAGCCTCTCCGCCGGCGTCGGCACGCCGACGCTGGACGGCTTTGGCATCGTCGGCGGCAACATTCATACCCCCGAGGAATACGCCGAGGTGGAGAGCGTGGTGCCGCGGGTTTACCTGTTGTCGCGGATGATCATGGAGTTGGCGAAGCGATAGTTACTCCCAATAGTGTGATCGACTCAAACCCTGTGGGAGTGGGCTTGCTCGCGAAGGCGGTGTGTCAGTTGATGAAGGGTACCTGACACTCCGCTTTCGCGAGCAAGCCCGCTCCCACAAGGGTTATGTGTTGGTTGACTAACGCGGGTCGACGTTATCCAGCGCCCGGTTCGCCAGCAGGCTGCCGAGCTCGATCAACTGCTGGATGCCCAGCGCCACATGCCGCCTGGAGCCGTCCAGTTCAAACGCCAGGTCGCTGACCATCGCATTGGCCGACGCCAGGGTTTCGCTGAGGTTGGCAAGCAGGCATTCGGTGTCGATGCCGTTGACGACGGTGAAAAGTTGGCCTGGATCGGAGGTGGGTTCTGTGGGCTTGGGCTTGAGGTAGAAGTCGAGGGCGCGGTCGGCGGCTTTGTCGAAGGCGCTTGAGTCCGGATCGGTTTCCGGTGGGTTGGGGGTGACTTTGAACATGGATGAAACTCCTTGGTTATGGAGCCACAACCTATTGCTACCAAACATTAGGTGGCGGCTATACGCAGGTTGGTAGACCGGGTACCAAGGAAACCCCAGCGCGCCACAAGGGCGCCCTGCGCACAGCTGCCATAACAAATCTGCTGACACGATCGTCAGCAGAATGTAGTTGCCGAAGCTGTGAACCTTAGTTTTCCCCGGGCTACCAAACCCGATCACTGATTTGTCAGCGACCGGGAAACGATAAAACCCAGCCCCAAGGTGCACAAGCCGGCGGATTCTGGCGTAGTTGTAGGCAATGGCGCAAGGTAAGGGCGCCTGTGCCTACACCGAAACGAACGGAGTAAACACGCGTTTCCTGTGGCGAGGGGATTTATCCCCGTTCGGCTGCGAAGCAGTCGTAAAACCGGCTGACACGGTTCCTCTGTCACACCGCAGCGTCTGGCTTTGGGGCTGCTTCGCAGCCCAGCGGGGATAAATCCCCTCGCCACAGGGACACAGGGACACAGGGAGCTGCCAAGGTCTCAATAAACCCACACCTCCACCCGCCGATTGCGGATCCGGCCTTCATCCTCGCTGTTGGCCGCCACCGGCATCAGCGCGCCGAAGCCACGTACCTCGCGCAGTGTCACGCCGTTCTTGACCAGTTCGCGGCGCACGGCCATGGCCCGCAGTTTGGACAACAGGTCGGCGCGTGCCGGGTCGTCCTTGGCGTCGCCGAAACCCACCAGCGTCACGCGTCGATCGAGCTTGCCGTGCTGCTTTATGTAGTCGAGCACCCGCCCCAGGTCCTGGTGGGCCTTGTTGTCGAGGCTGGCGCTGCCTTCTTCGAAGCGGAAGTTCACGGACAGGCGTTGTGCATGGCGACTCAGGGCCTGGTAACCCTCGGGCATCAGCGCGTTTGGCGTCACCGACATGGCCCGTACGGTCTGGGCGATGAAGCCGTTGGCCGCGACGATGGCCTGGCCCTTGTCGCTCTGGGTGAAGTCGACCAATGCCTGGGCCCAGGGGTTCTGGTCCCACGGCGGCAGGTAGAAGAACAGCCGGCGGGACAGCGGGTAGTCCTCGGTGGCGATCAGGGTGTTCAGCGGCAACATGGGTTGGGAATCGCCGTCGACGATCGCCAGTGCCTTGGCTTGGCGTACGTAGGGCAAACCGATGAAACCGATGCCTTGCGGGTCCTGGCTGACGGCGTCCGACAACTGTTCGCTGGATTCGAAGCGTCGCGCTGTAGGATCCAGCCGCTTGTCTTGTCGGCTGAGCACCAGTTCCTTGAAGGTGTCGTAGGTGCCCGATTGTTCATCCCGGGCGTAAAGGTGGATCGGCCCGCCCACGCTGCCCACCGCTTCCCAGGTCTTTGCCTCGCCGCTGAAGATCTTCGCCAGTTGCACGGTATCGAGCTGACGCAGCGGGTTCTGGGGATGAAGGATGATCGCCAGGCCGTCGATGGCAATGACCTGCTCGGCGGCAGGACTTTTCAGATCGCCGAGGGCGGACAATTCCTTCAGCTCGCTGTCCTTGATCGGCCGGGATGCGGCCGCCAGGTCGGTGCTGGCCTGCTTGAGGGCGGTGAAACCGGTGCTGGAGCCGTGGGCAGCGATGTCGACTTCGACCCGACGACCATCGCGGGTCTGGCCGACGATGCGCTGTTCGTTATCCCGGCCGGTGATTTCGGCACTGACCTTGAGCAGGCCCTGATCTTCCATCAAGCCCTTGACCAACGCCGGCCCCAGCGCCGCGCCGATGGTGTTGGAGCCCTGGATGCGCAGTGCCGGTCCACGCTCAGGCACCGGCAAGCTGCCGGCCCATGTCGCGAGCGGCAACCAGAGCCCCATCAACACACCCAACCACAGCCGCATGCCGGCACCTTCAGAACCTGAGGAAGTGCCGGAAGATTAAGTCAGTCAGGTGACTGAAAGATGACAGCAAGGCGACCGTTCCATCTGTGGCGATCACAGACCCAAGGCAAACCCAAAAAAACTGTGGGAGCGGGCTTGCCCGCGAAAGCGGCCTTGCAGCCAACCTCGCCATCGACTGACCCACCGCCTTCGCGGGCAAGCCCGCTTGTGTCTGAGTAAGGGAATAAACTCTGGGGTGAGAGGGGTAGATGGCAAGCTGTGAGTCCGCGGTGCTTGAAGCACGAGTGGGAGCAAAGCTGCCATCTACCTTTCTACTCTGGCCCATAAGCCCGAACAGTTGGACGAGCGGCACTCGAATCACAAGCGTGGGCAAAGCCAGAGCACTCTCATTTCTGAGTGTAAGAGGGTTTTGCCATGATTTCCTGGGTCGGTATCGATATATCCAAATCAAATCTCGTCGTTTGGGTTCGACCACAGAACCAAGGCTACGAGGTCCCCAATACGCCTGAGGGTTTTGCACAACTGGTCGAACAGCTAAGCCCGTACACGATTGGCCGGGTGTTACTGGAAGCCACGGGCGGCTATGAACGAAAGGTTATGGCAGCACTGCAGGAGGCAGGTTTCAATGTGCTCAGGATCAACCCTCGTCGGGCTAGAGCCTTCGCCGTAGCAATGGGCAAGAATGCCAAGACCGACCCCATCGATGCGGCTGTTCTTGCCGATTTTGCCGAAGCTCTGCATGCGTCTCACGAAAAGCCCATTTCACCTGAGCGTGAAGCACTGCGGGAGCTGATTCAGCTGCGCGAACACTTCGTCCAACAACGAGATGACAACAAGCGCCGGCTACAGCAGGCTCAGCTTCCGGCGGTTATCGAGGTGATCAAAGATCATATTCGCTACCTGCAAATCCAAATCAAGCAGTTTGGCAAAGCCATTAATCAAAGCATGCGTAAGCTGGATGCGGAGAAAGCCGACCGACTCACATCAGTTAAAGGGATCGGCACTGTGGCGACTGCTAGTTTGTTGGTTTACCTGCCTGAGCTCGGTGAGCTTGATCGCAGAGAGATCGCGTCCCTGGCGGGAATCGCCCCCTACAACGACGACAGTGGCAATCACAGCGGCAAACGTCAGATTTACGGAGGAAGAGCGCGGGTCAGACGTGCGCTTTATATGTCGTGCTGGGTTGTCATCCGCTATCACGCCGACTTCAAGGCCCGGTACGAAGCACTTCGAGGGCGAGGCAAGAGCGCGAAAGTCGCGCTCATCGCCTGCATGCGAATATTGCTAATCAGACTGAATGTCATGCTTCGAGACGGCACTGAATGGCGGTGACGGGTGGCAGAGGTAAGACAGTTGCTCCCACAATGGGTTCTGTGGCGACCACAGACCCAGAGCAAACCCAAAAAAACTGTGGGAGCGGGCTTGCCCGCGAAAGCGGCCTTACAGCCAACCTCGCCATCGACTGACCCGGCGCCTTCGCGGGCAAGCCCGCTCCCACAATGGGTTCTGTGGCGATCACAGACTCAAGGCAAACCCAAAAAACCTGTGGGAGCGGGCTTGCCCGCGAAGACGGCGTTACAGCCAACCTCGCCATCGACTGACCCGGCGCCTTCGCGGGCAAGCCCGCTCCCACAATGGATTCTGTGGCGATCACAGGCTCAAGGCAAACCCCAACCCCTGTGGTGGCCCAGTACCTGTGGTTGCGGTCAGCTCAGTTGCAGCCAGATCGGTGCATGGTCCGACGGCTTTTCCATGCCCCGCAGTTCATAGTCGACGCCGGCATCCTTGACCCGGTGCAGCAGCCCCTGGGAGGTGAGGATCAGGTCGATGCGCAGGCCGCGCTTGGGTTCGTCTTCGAAGCCGCGGCTGCGGTAGTCGAACCAGCTGAAGCGGTCGCAGACGTCCGGGTTCAGGTGGCGGAAGCTGTCCACCAGGCCCCAGTTCTTCAGGCGGGCCATCCACTCGCGTTCTTCCGGCAGGAAGCTGCATTTACCGGTTTTCAGCCAGCGCTTCATATTGTCCGGGCCGATGCCGATGTCGCAGTCTTGCGGGGAGATGTTCACGTCGCCCATCACCACCACCGGCTGATCGTTGCTGAAGCGGCTTTCCAGCAATTGCTGCAAGTCGTTGTAGAACCGCTCCTTGGCGGGGAATTTGGTCGGGTGGTCGCGGCTTTCACCTTGTGGGAAATAGCCGTTCATGATCGTCACCGGCACACCGTTGGCATCGGCGAAGGTGCCCCAGATGAAACGCCGCTGGGCGTCTTCGTCGTCGCTTTCGAAACCCTTGTGCAGGCTCAGTGGCGGCTGGCGGGAGAGCAGGGCGACGCCGTAGTGGCCCTTTTGCCCGTGGTAGTGCACGTGGTAACCCAGGGCCTGGATCTCGGCCAGCGGGAACTGCTCGTCGTGGACCTTGGTTTCCTGCAGTCCGATCACGTCCGGCTGGTGCTTGTCGATCAGCGCCGCCAGCTGATGAGGACGGGCGCGCAGCCCGTTGATGTTGAAGGAGACGATCTTCATGGTCGGCAGTCCTGGCAAAACTGCGATGCTAGCTGACATGTCGGAAGGGGGCCAGCGTGGCAGTAGGACAAATGCGCTGCTAATGTCCTTTGCTTGTAGGAACGATCACAGCCCTGCCGGGTTCGTAGTCAATAAGAGCAGGGCCTCACCGAGCCCGCCCAGGAGATCCGCCACCATGCCTGAAACCGCCACCGCCCTCGCCGACATCCATATGCTCGACAGCGGTTATTCCCGCGAAGCCCGTTCGTTGCTGTACCAGGCCTATCGCCATGAGCCGACCTTCAGCTTCCTGTTCGAATCCGAGCGTCCCGGCTACGAGCAGCGAGTGCGGGCCACGGTGCGGGAGTTGGTGAAGCAGCATTTTCTCCAGGACCTGCCGGCCATCGGCCTGCTGGTCAATGACCGGCTTATCGGCATCGCCTTGATCGCCCCGCCACAGCGGCGCCTGGGCATCACCGAAAGCTGGGCGTGGCGGTTGCGCATGGTGTTGAGCACGGGGTTTCGCTGCACCCGGCGCTACCTGGAGTACCACGCGGCGGTCACGGCCTGCCTGCCGTCGGATGCGGTTCATGTGTTGCCGTTGCTGGGCATTCACCCACAGTTCCAAGGCCAGCATTATGGCGAGCAATTACTCACGGCCGTGCACAACTGGTGCGCGGTGGATGAGCATTCCCAAGGCGTTGTGCTGGACACCGGCAACCCCCGTTACCTGGATTTTTATAAGCGCCAAGGCTACGAGGAAATCGGCGAGATTGCCGTAGGACCGATCCGCGAACACGTGTTTTTCCACGCCAATCCGCAGGTCCTGCACAGCGCAACGGCCTGATCGGACGAACTTTTAGGACGAGTCTGGCTCTATCAGGCTCCCAAGCCCGTGATAGCATCCGCTCCATGAATGTTTCAGGAAGAATGACCAGCGGCGTGCTCATGCTGTCCCTCAGCTGCGCGGCGCTGGCGAACAGTGAACTGGAGGTACGGGTCAAGCCGGCCAACGACGCACTCAAGGCCAACGTAGAAGGTTACATCGGTGGGGTGGGCGATCGCGACGAAGAGGCGCTGTTGCGCTTCAGCCGCGGCGCCGAGGAGCAGGCCCGCAAGGCTGCCCAGGCGCTGGGCTACTACCAGCCGCAGATCGACAGCGAGGTCAAGGGCGGCAAGGACCCGCGCCTGGTCCTGAGCATTGACCCTGGCGAACCGGTGCATCTGCGCAACGTGACCCTGCGCGTCGAGGGCCCGGCGGCGTCCCTCAAGGCGTTTCGCCTGCCGGACGATCCCGGCCTCAAGCCCGGTGCGGTGCTCAACCACGGTCGTTACGAAGACGCCAAGCGACTGATCCAGAACCAGGCCTCGCGCTACGGTTTTTTCAGTGGGCGATTCACTCGCCAGCAATTGTCCGTGGACCCCCAGGCCGGTATCGCCGACATCGAATTGATCTACGACAGCGGCCCGCGTTACGCCCTGGGCCCGGTGAATTTCGAGGGCGATACGCCGTTCGACGAAGACCTGCTGCGGCGCATGGTGCCGTTCAAGGCGGGCACCCCCTACGACTCCGAACTCATTGCCGAGCTCAACCAGGCCTTGCAGTCGAGCGGCTACTTCGAAGGCGTGCGGGTCGACGCGGCACCGACCGCGGCCACCGATAACGTGATCCCGGTGGCGGTCAAGCTCGACACCCGCAAGCCCCGTACCATGGGCTTGGGCCTGGGGTTTTCCACCGACGTCGGCCCGCGGGCCAAGGCCAACTGGACGCGTCACTGGGTCAATCCCCAGGGCCACAGTTATGGCTGGGAGGCCGAAGTCTCGGCGCCCCGACAGAACGTCGGCCTGTGGTACGACGTGCCGCTGGACCCACCGCTGACCGACAAGCTGCGCTACGCCGGCGGCTACCAGTACGAAGAGTTGGCCGGCACCGACACCCTCAGCAAGCTGCTGACCGTCGGCCCGGAATGGCACAGCAAGTTGCCCAGCGGCTGGCAACGGGTGGTATCGCTCAAATGGCAGCGCGAGGAATACCGCCTCGGCGACGATTCGGGCTTGAGCACGTTGCTGATGCCGGGCGTCAGCTATTCCTACCTGCGCAGCGACAACCGCATCGACCCGCACAACGGCTACCGCTTGCAGTTCGACACCAAGGTCGCCAAGGAAGGGCTGGGTTCGGACAACAACCTCGTCTACGGCACCGCCATGGTCAAGGGCCTGACCACCGTGTTCGACAAGCACCGCCTGCTGGCCCGCGCCCAGGTCGGGGGCAGCGCCACCAATGGCTACAAATCCATCCCGCCGTCCCTGCGCTTTTTTGCCGGCGGCGACCAGAGCGTGCGTGGCTACGACTACCAGAGCCTGTCACCGGAGAACGCCGAGGGTGATCGCATCGGCGGCCGCTACATGGTGGCCGGCAGTCTCGAATACCAGTATTCGGTCGCAGAGAAATGGCGGGTGGCGACCTTCGTCGACCAGGGCAATTCGTTCAACAATCTTGAATTGCCAAGCCTCAAGACCGGCGTGGGTATCGGTGTGCGCTGGGTGTCGCCGGTGGGCCCGATCCGCCTCGATCTGGCCCATGCGCTGGACGATGAGGGTGGCATTCGTTTGCACTTTTCCATGGGGCCCGAATTGTGAGTCGTGGTTTGAAGGTAACGCTGCTGGCGTTGGGTACGCTGCTGGCCGTGGTGGTATTGGCGCTGGGCCTTATCCTGGGCAGCGCATTCGGCAGCCGCTGGGCCCTTGGCCTGGTGCCCGGGCTGAGCGTGGACAATTTCCAGGGGCGCCTTGGCGGGCAATGGAGCGCCGATCATCTGCTGTGGCAACAGGACAGCAGTCGGGTAGAAATCGATGGGCTGATCTTCGCCTGGTCGCCGCTGTGCCTGACCCGTCTGACCTTGTGCATCGAACGGCTCAAGGCCGATCAGATCAGCCTGCAATTTCCGCCTTCCGCCGATGAGCCGAGCAGCGGTCCGATCAGCTTGCCCGACCTGGACTTGCCGGTGGCCATCGAACTGGGAGAGGTGCAGGTCGCTCGCCTGCTGTTCAATGGCAGCGAGCAACTCAAGGGCTTGCAATTGGCGGCCCATTGGACGGCCGAGGGCTTGCGGATCGACTCGCTGCAACTGCAACGCGACGCACTGAGCCTACAGCTTTCCGGTCTGCTGAAGCCCGGCGCGGACTGGCCGCTGAAGGCCGCCGGCCAGTTGACTCTGCCCGCACCGACAGGCGTGCCCTGGACCCTGGACTTGAACGTCGATGGCGACCTGCTCAAGACGCTCAACCTCAGCGCTGACAGCCGCGGTTACCTGCAAGGCCGTCTGGTGGGCGAGCTGCAACCCTTGGCCGACCACCTGCCGGCCAAGGTGCGCATCACCGCCGACGGCTTCAAGGCCAGCGCCGACCTGCCGGACACCCTGGTGCTCAATCAGCTCGAGTTGACCGGCGAGGGCGACCTGGACACCGGTTACCAACTGCTCGGCAAGGCGACCCTGCCGGCCGAGAAAGGCCCCGTGGCGTTGCTGCTGCAAGGCAAGGTGGACGCCAAAGGCGCGCAGATCGCCGCCTTGGACCTGGACGCTGGCGAGCAGCAGAGCCTCAAGCTCAGCGGCCAGGTGGACTGGCGCGAGGGCCTGAGCGCCGACGCCAAGATCGCCTGGCTGGATTTCCCCTGGCATCGGCTTTACCCGCTGATCGATGAGCCACAAGTGAGCGTGCGCCGCTTCGACGGCGAAGTCTCGTACACCGATGGCAACTACCTCGGCCATTTCCAGGCCGCATTGGATGGGCCCGCCGGCGTCTTCAGCCTGGGCAGCCCGTTCAGCGGCGACCTGACCCAGATCCATTTGCCGCAACTTGAGCTCACCGCCGGCCAAGGCAAGGCCGAAGGGCACCTGGACCTGCAATTTGCCGAGGGTATTGCCTGGGACACGGCCCTGGCATTGTCGGCCATCAACCCGGCGTACTGGCTCGGCGAATTGCCCGGCACCCTGGCGGGGCCGTTGCGCAGCAAGGGGTCGATCAACAACGGCACCCTCAACCTCGACGCGGACCTGGACCTCAAGGGCAAGCTGCGCGGTCAACCGGCGCTGTTCCAGGCCCGGGCCAGCGGCGCCGGCGAACAATGGAACCTCAGCGCGCTGGACATCCGCCTGGGGGACAACCGCATCAACGGCAGCGCCAGCCTGCAACAGACGCTCACCGGCCAGGTCGACATCAAGCTCGCGCGTCTGGCCCAGCTCTGGCCGCAATTGCGCGGCCAGGTCATGGGGCGCGTCGAGGTCGCGGGGACACTCAAGGCCCCTCAGGGCAAGCTCGGCCTGCAAGGCACCCAACTGGCGTTTCAGGACAACCATCTTCAACGTCTGAACCTGGACGCAACCCTGGACAAAGCGCAGCGAGGCAAGGTCGACCTCAAGGCCAGTGGCATTCGCGCCGGCGACACGGCGCTGGGTGTGCTGACCGTCAGCGGGCAGGGTGATATCAAGCAACAGACACTCACCCTGGACTTGCAGGGGCCGCAACTCGACACGACATTGGCGCTGGATGGCCGGCTCGACCAGGGCAACTGGCGCGGACGCCTGGCCAGCGGTGACGTCCAGGCCGGCGGCCAGGCCTGGCGCCTGCAAGCCCCGGCGAAACTGGAGCGCCTGGCCAACGGCACGCTCAACGTGGGCGCCCATTGCTGGCGTTCCGGCCAGGCCAGCCTGTGTGGTGAAGACCAGCGGCTGATGCCGGAGCCGAAGCTGCGCTATCACCTCAAGCAGTTCCCCATCGAAAGCCTGGCCCAGTGGATGCCCAAGGATTTCGCCTGGAAGGGCCAGCTCAATGCCGACCTGCAACTGGACTTGCCGGCCAGCGGCCCGAACGGGCGGATCCTGGTGGACGCCAGTGGCGGCACGTTGCGCATCCGCGACAAGGAACACGAGCAGGCGCCGTGGCTGGACTTCCCCTACCAGACCCTGACCCTGGACAGCCGCCTGACCCCCAAGCGCATCGACACCCAACTGAATTTCGTCGGCGCCCGGCTCGGTGAGCTGATGCTCCAGGCGCAAATCAACCCGCTGCCGGCCAGCAAACCCCTCAGCGGTTCGTTCCGCCTGACCGGCCTGGACCTGTCCGTGGCCCGGCCATTCGTGCCGATGGTGCAAACCCTCACCGGCCACCTGAACGGCAGCGGGACCTTGTCCGGGGGCTTGCTGGCGCCCCAGGTCAACGGCAACCTGGTGCTCAGCGACGGCGAAGTGTCCGGGCCTCAACTGCCGGTCAGCCTCGAAGCCCTGCAGGTGCGCGCGATGATCGCCGGCGACACAATGCGGCTCAACGGTGACTGGAAAAGCGGCAAGGACGGGCAGGGCAGCCTGACCGGGGACATCGGCTGGGGCGAGGCCTTGAGCATGAACCTGGCGCTCAAGGGCTCGCATTTGCCGGTCACGGTCGAGCCGTACGCGGTGCTGGATGTGGCGCCGGACCTCGACATCACCCTGCAAGGCGAACGGCTGGCCATTGCCGGCAAGGTCCTGGTGCCCAAGGGTGAGATCACCATTCGCGAACTGCCACCTTCCACCGTCAAGGTCTCGGACGACACGGTGATCGTTGGGCACCAGACCGAGGAGGGCAAGCCGCCGATGGCCATGGCGATGGACATCGACGTGATTGTCGGCCAGGACAAACTCGCGTTTGCAGGCTTCGGCCTGACCGCCAACGTCCAAGGCCAGGTGCACATCGGCGACAACATGGACACCCGCGGCGAACTCTGGCTCAACGACGGTCGCTACCGGGCCTATGGGCAACGGCTGACGGTCCGTCGCGCGCGCCTGCTGTTCGCTGGGCCTATCGACCAGCCTTACCTGGACATCGAGGCAATCCGCCAGACCGACGATGTGATTGCCGGCATCCGCTTGAGCGGCAGCGCCGAGCAGCCGACCACGCAGATCTTCTCGGAACCGGCCATGAGCCAGGAACAGGCGCTGTCCTATCTGGTGCTGGGTCGGCCGCTGAGCACCACGGGCGAGGACAACAACATGCTCGCCCAAGCGGCGCTGGGTCTGGGCCTGATGGGCAGTGCCGGGGTGACCACCAGCCTGGCCAACAACCTGGGCATCAGTGATTTCCAACTCGACACCCAGGGCAGCGGCGATACCACCAGTGTGGTCGCCAGCGGCAACCTGTCGGAAAAACTCAGCCTGCGCTACGGCGTCGGCGTGTTCGAACCGGCCAACACCATCGCCTTGCGTTACAAGCTCAGCAAAAAGGTCTACCTCGAAGCCGCCAGTGGGGTCGCCAGCTCCCTGGACATCTTCTACAAGCGCGATTTCTAACCGTTCCCCAAAACCTCAATGTGGGAGCGGGCTTGCTCGCGAAGAGGGTGAATCAGCTGATGAAGATGTTGGCTGACCCACCGCATTCGCGAGCAAGCCCGCTCCCACATTTTGTTTCTGTGCCTGCCCTCATGAATAGCAAGCTAACTATTTTATTTGACATTTGCTGCCTAAGCAGTAATATCTCGACATACATTCACTGCCTAGGCAGCAAACGGTGCTCAGATGAAGCATTTCACCCCAGACGAATTCCACAAGTGCCATCTCGGCATGCTGCTCGGACGCGCCGCGCTGCTCAAGGATCGGATCATCGATACCCACATGGAACCCGTCGGCATCACGGCCGCGCAGTTCAAGGTGTTGATCATCATGGCCCAGCACGGCATCGACACACCCGCCGAGCTGTGTCGCTACCTGTCCCTGGACAGCGGTTCGATGACCCGCATGCTCGATCGCTTGCAACAGAAAGGTTTCCTCGCTCGTCAACGTTCGGTGGATGATCGGCGGCAAGTGCTGCTGGTGCTGACCGACGCCGGCCAGGCCCTGGCGGATCGGCTGCCGGTGATCGGTGCCGACGCCATGAACCAGTTGGCCAGCGCCATCAGCCGCGAGGAGCTGCAAACCCTCGAACAGATTCTCAAGAAAATTCTGCTTGCCGCCGGTGATCCCATCACCGTGTTGCGATTGGGGGACAAATGAAGCGTAAGACCTTGCGTACCCGCCTGAGCCTGGTGCTGCTCGCCATGAGCCTGGCCGGTTGCGCCAGCTATAGCGGCCTGAAGACCGAAGGCGTCAGCCTTGAGGCCCAGAGCCTCAAGGCCGGGCAATCGCTGAACGGTGTCAAGTTGTCGCCGGCCGCATGGCCGAAAAACGATTGGTGGAAAAGCCTGGGCGACCCGCAGCTCGACGGCCTGATCCGTGAAGCCTTGCGCGACAGCCCGGACATGCAGATCGCCAGCGCCCGGGTGCATCAGGCCAGTGCCGCCGCCTACGCCGCCAATGCGGCGCGCCTGCCCACCCTGGATGCCAGCGGCGGTGTCAGCCGTTCGCGTCTGTCCCGCGACGAGGACCCGGCGGGCGAGGGCGGTGCCTACAGCACCTTGCGCACGCTGGGGGTTAACTTCAATTACACCTTCGACCTCTGGGGTGGTCAGCGGGCCGCCTGGGAAGCCGCGCTGGGCCAGGCCCGTGCCGCCGAGATCGACCGCCAGGCAGCGCAACTGACCCTGGCCGCCGATGTGGCCCGGGCCTACAGCGACCTGGGCCAAGCCCACATCATTCGTGACCTGGCGGCCGAAGACCTCAAGCGCACCCGGCAGATGCTCGACCTGAGCAAGCGCCGTCTCAACGCCGGGATCGACAGCGAGTACCAGTTCCAGCAGACCGAAAGCCTGGAGGCCAGCGCCGATGCGACCTTGATCGACGCTGAGAAACGCCTGCAAAGCGCCAAGATCGCCTTGGCGGTGCTGTTGGGCAAAGGCCCGGACCGGGGCAGCGAAATCGCCCGGCCCAACGTGCTGCAATCGAGCGCGGTCGCCTTGCCGTCAAACCTGCCGGCCGAGTTGCTGGGCCGTCGCCCCGACCTGGTGGCCGCTCGTTGGCGGGTCGAAGCGGCGAGCAAGGACATCGAGGCCGGCAAGACCAACTTCTACCCCAACCTCAACCTGAGCGCGGCGGCGGGGGTGCGGTCACTGTTGGGCGATGCGATGTTCGGCTCGCCCAGTCGTTTCTTCAACGTGGCGCCGACGGTCTCGCTGCCGATCTTCGATGGCGGACGCCTGCGGGCTGACCTGGATGCCCGGGACGCCGACTACGACCTGGCGGTGGCGCAGTACAACAAAAGCCTGGTCCAGGCCCTGGGGGATGTCAGCGACACCATCAACCAGCTGCGTGACATCGCCCGCCAGATTGGCGCCCAGCAACATGCCACTGATATCGCCCAAAGCTCATACGACACCGTGGTCCAGCGCTACGGCTCGGGCATCGGCAATTACCTGGACGTGCTGAGCATCGAGCAGCAATTGCTCCAGGCCCAACGTCAATTGGCGAACCTGAATGCCGAGCAGATCGACCTGTCGATCCAGCTGATGCAGGCCCTGGGCGGTGGTTTCGAACCCCAGGCCCTGGCCGCGGCCACACCGGCCTCTGCGCCGAATAACTGATTCGAGGGACTTGTCATGGCCACTGCCGACACTACGCAACCTACCCAAAACCCGCAGGACAGCGGCAACCCGCGCAAGCGCAAGGTCATGCTGCTGGCCCTCGCGGTCATCGTCATCCTCTGCGGCCTGGGCGTCTGGGCCTGGCACGAGCTGTACGGGCGCTGGAACGAAAGCACCGACGATGCCTATGTGAACGGCAACGTGGTGGAAATCACGCCGCAGGTCACCGGCACCGTGGTGAGCATCGGCGCCGACGACGGTGACCTGGTGCGCGAAGGTCAGATTCTGGTGCAATTCGACCCGAACGATGCCGAAGTCGGGCTGCAGAGTGCCCAGGCCAACCTGGCCCGCACCGTGCGCCAGGTGCGTGGCTTGTACAGCAACGTCGACGGCATGCGCGCACAGGTCAATGCCCAGGAAGCCGAGGTGCAGAAAGCCCAGGAGAACTACAACCGGCGCCGCAACCTGGCGGCCGGCGGGGCGATCTCCCAGGAAGAACTCTCCCATGCCCGGGACGACCTGACCTCGGCGCAAAATGCCCTGGCCAATGCCCGGCAGCAACTCAAGACCACCAGCGCCCTGGTGGATGACACCGTGGTGTCGTCCCATCCCGACGTGCAGTCCGCCGCCGCGCAACTGCGCCAGGCCTTCCTCGCCAACGCCCGCAGCACCTTGATCGCACCGGTCACCGGCTACGTCGCCAAGCGTACCGTGCAGTTGGGGCAGCGGGTGCAGCCGGGGACGGCGTTGATGGCGGTGATCCCGCTGGACCAGTTGTGGATCGACGCCAACTTCAAGGAAACCCAATTGCGTGACATGCGCATTGGCCAACCCGTGGAGATCGAGACCGACCTTTACGGCAGCGACGTGAAATACAGCGGCACGATCGACAGCCTCGGTGCCGGCACCGGCAGCGCGTTTGCCTTGTTGCCGGCGCAGAACGCCACGGGTAACTGGATCAAGATCGTCCAGCGGGTGCCGGTGCGCATTCATGTCAATGCCCAGGAACTGAGCGAGCATCCCTTGCGGATCGGCTTGTCGACCCTGGTCAACGTCAACCTGCACGACCAGAGCGGCCCGGTCCTGGCTCAACAGCCTCCGCAGAAGGCCACCTTCAGCACCCAGGTCTACGACCGCCAACTGGCCGATGCCGACGCGATGATTGCCCGGCTGATCCACGAGAACAGCGCCGCGGCAAGCAAGACGGTACAGCGTTAGCCCTTGATGGCGCGCTCCCACGGGCAATTGCAGTGAACACCGATCCTGCGAGCGCCCGGGCCCGATGTGGGAGTGGGCTCGTTCGCGAATGCGCAGTTTCAGGCAGCAATTATTGAATGTGGAATCGCCTTCGCGGGCAAGCCCGCTCACACAGGTTCTGTATCTGTGTCTTGAGTTGGACGATTCCGCCACCTTCGCTTCATAGGGTTTCGTAATGAGCAATAACGCGTCCTTCACACCGCCCAGCCTGTTGCTCAGTACCATCGGGCTGTCGCTGGCGACGTTCATGCAAGTGCTCGACACCACCATCGCCAACGTGGCCTTGCCGACCATTTCCGGCAACCTGGGCGTCAGCTCGGAGCAGGGCACGTGGGTGATCACCTCGTTCGCGGTGAGCAACGCCATCGCGCTGCCGTTGACCGGTTGGTTGAGCCGCCGGTTTGGCGAGGTGAAGCTGTTCCTGTGGGCGACGATGCTGTTCGTGCTCGCTTCCTTTCTATGTGGTATCTCCACCTCGATGCCCGAGCTGATCGGCTTCCGCGTGCTTCAGGGCCTGGTGGCCGGGCCGTTGTACCCGATGACCCAGACCTTGCTGATTGCCGTGTACCCGCCGGCCAGGCGGGGCATGGCCCTGGCGTTGCTGGCGATGGTCACGGTGGTGGCGCCCATTGCCGGTCCGATCCTGGGCGGCTGGATCACCGACAGCTACAGTTGGCCGTGGATTTTCTTCATCAACGTCCCCATCGGTGTTTTCGCGGCGATGGTGGTGCAGCAGCAGCTCAAGGCGCGTCCGGTGGTCACCAGTCGCCAGCCGATGGACTACGTCGGGTTGATCACGCTGATCATCGGCGTCGGTGCGCTCCAGGTGATCCTCGACAAGGGCAACGACCTGGACTGGTTCGAGTCGAACTTCATCATCATTGGCGCGTTGATTTCGGTGATCGCCCTGGCGGTGTTCGTGATCTGGGAAATGACCGACCGCCATCCGGTGGTCAACCTGCGGCTGTTCGCCTATCGCAACTTCCGTATCGGCACCATCGTGCTGGTGGGTGGCTACGCCGGGTTCTTCGGCATCAACCTGATCCTGCCGCAGTGGCTGCAGACCCAGATGGGCTACACCGCCACCTGGGCCGGGCTGGCGGTGGCGCCCATCGGTATCCTGCCGGTGCTGATGTCGCCCTTCGTCGGCAAGTACGCCCACAAGTTCGACCTGCGCCTGTTGGCCGGGCTGGCGTTCCTGGCCATCGGCCTGAGCTGCTTCATGCGGGCAGGCTTCAACAACGAAGTGGACTTCCAGCACATCGCCCTGGTGCAGTTGTTCATGGGCATCGGCGTGGCGTTGTTCTTCATGCCGACGCTGAGCATCCTGATGTCGGACCTGCCGCCGCACCAGATTGCCGATGGCGCCGGGTTGGCGACGTTCCTGCGGACCCTGGGCGGCAGCTTTGCGGCGTCGCTCACCACCTGGATCTGGATCCGTCGGGCCGACATGCATCATGCCTACCTGAGCGAGAACATCAGCACGTTCGAACCCAGTACCCGCGAGGCCCTCAACCAGCTCGGCGGCGCGAGCGCGCCGGCGTATGCCCAGCTCGATCAGATTCTTACCAGTCAGGCGTACATGCTCTCCACCGTGGATTACTTCACGTTGTTGGGGTGGGCGTTCATGGGGTTGATTGTGTTGGTGTGGTTGGCGAAGCCGCCGTTTGCGGCGAAGGCGGGGCCGGCTTCGGCGGGACATTGATTCTTCAGTGGGGGCGATCTTCTGGTGGGAGCGGGCTTGCCCGCGAAGGCGGTGGGTCAGCCAACATCTTCATCAACTGATCCACCCTCTTCGCGGGCAAGCCCGCTCCCACAAGGGGATCTGTGGTGAACACACAGAATGCTTCGCAAGCAGCTTCCACTCTCACGGTAGAGAAAGGACGGCTCAGTGAGTGGGGCCTGCCAGTTGGGGCGCAGGGGTGAAGGGGAAGGGGGCGAGGGTGTAGCCCTGTTCATCCACCTGCAGCGCCCAGCCTTGCTTGTCCCAATCCCCCAGCACGATGCGTCTCGCTGCATGTTCGCCGAGTTGCAGCTTGTGGATGGCGGGGCGGTGGGTGTGGCCGTGGATCAGGGTCTGTACGCCGTACTGCTGCATGATCCGCGGGATTTCTTCAGGCGTGACGTCGACGATGTCATTGGCCTTCATCCGTGTCTGTGCCCGGCTTTCGCTGCGCAGTTTACGCGCCAGTTTCTGCCGGCTGCCCAAGGGCAGGTGGCGCAGGATGAACAGCGTGACCGGGTTGCGCAGCCAGCGCCGCAGCTTCATGTAGCCTTCATCGCGGGTGCACAGGCTGTCGCCATGCATCAGCAGCACCGGCTCGCCGTTGAACTGCACGACACTCGGGTCCTTGACCAGGGTGCAACCAGCGGCCTTGCAGAAGGCCTGCCCCAGCATGAAATCGCGATTGCCGTGCATCAGGAAGATGGCCGTGCCGCTGTCGCTCAATGCGCGCAGGGCCTGGCAGATGGAGCGCTGGAACGGGGTCATGGCATCGTCGCCGATCCAGGCTTCGAAAAAATCGCCCAGGATGTACAACGCTTGCGCCGAGCGGGCGCGGGTGGCGAGTAAATCCAGAAACGCCCGGGTGATGTCCGGGCGCTCCTCTTCCAGATGCAAATCTGAAATCAGTAGTATCACTCAATGATCTCGGCTTTCTCGATGATCACGTCTTCTGCCGGGACGTCCTGGTGGCCAGCTTTGGACGTGGTGGAAACGCCCTTGATGCTGTCGACCACGTCGGTGCCTTCGATCACTTCACCGAACACGGCATAGCCCCAGCCCTGTACGGTCTTGGCGCTGTGGTTGAGGAAGCTGTTGTCTGCCACGTTGATGAAGAACTGCGCGGAGGCCGAATGCGGTTCCATGGTGCGGGCCATGGCAATGCTGTACTTCTTGTTCGGCAGGCCGTTGTCGGCTTCGTTCTGGATGCTTGGGCGCTTGTCTTTCTTTTCCTTCATGCCTGGCTCGAAACCGCCGCCCTGGATCATGAAGTTGCCGATGACGCGGTGGAAGACGGTGTTGGTGTAGTGACCGGCCTGGACATACTCGATGAAGTTGGCGACGGTCAGCGGCGCCTTTTCTTTGTTCAGTTGCAGAACGATGTCACCGTGGTTGGTGGTCAGTTTGACTTTGCTCATGATCGCTACTCTTTCTAGGAATTCTTGGGTTTTGGGGCCGTGAGGCCCGCAACCGGTCTGGCTATGATCGGCCAGGCTGGGCAGTTTAGCCTGCCAGGCACGAATTTCGAGGCTGTTTTTCATCGGGTCGTCGATTAAATTCAATCGTTTGCCGGCCTGGCCTGTCAGGTGCTTGACAGCATCGGCTATGATACGGGCTTTGATTTATCAGGCCGCACCCGGCCGCGCACTTGTCTGTTCAAGGATCCTATGAGCAAGCCCACTGTCGACCCTACCTCGAATTCCAAGACCGGCCCGGCCGTGCCGGTCAATTTCCTGCGCCCGATCATCCAGGCGGACCTGGATTCGGGTAAGCACACACAGATCGTCACCCGTTTCCCGCCGGAACCCAACGGCTACCTGCACATCGGCCATGCCAAGTCGATCTGCGTGAACTTTGGCCTGGCCGAGGAGTTCGGTGGCGTCACGCACCTGCGTTTCGACGACACCAACCCGGCCAAGGAAGACCAGGAATACATCGACGCGATCGAAAGCGACGTCAAGTGGCTGGGCTTCCAATGGTCCGGTGAAGTGCGCTATGCCTCGCAGTATTTCGACCAACTGCACGACTGGGCGGTGGAGCTGATCAAGGCCGGCAACGCCTATGTCTGCGACCTGACCCCCGAGCAGGCCAAGGAATACCGTGGCAGTCTGACCGAGCCGGGCAAGAACAGTCCGTTCCGTGACCGCAGCGTGGAAGAGAACCTCGACCTGTTCGCCCGCATGCGCGCCGGTGAGTTCCCGGACGGTGCGCGGGTGTTGCGCGCCAAGATCGACATGGCCTCGCCGAACATGAACCTGCGCGACCCGATCATGTATCGCATCCGCCACGCCCATCACCACCAGACCGGTGACAAGTGGTGCATCTACCCCAACTATGACTTCACCCACGGCCAGTCGGACGCCATCGAAGGCATTACCCATTCGATCTGCACCCTGGAATTCGAAAGCCATCGTCCGCTGTACGAGTGGTTCCTCGAGCACCTGCCCGTGCCAGCCAACCCGCGCCAGTACGAATTCAGCCGCCTGAACCTGAACTACACCATCACCAGCAAGCGCAAGCTCAAGCAACTGGTGGACGAGAAGCACGTCAACGGCTGGGACGACCCGCGCATGTCGACGCTGTCGGGCTTCCGGCGTCGTGGCTACACGCCGAAATCGATCCGCAATTTCTGCGAGATGGTCGGCACCAACCGTTCCGACGGCGTGGTGGACTTCGGCATGCTGGAGTTCAGCATCCGTGACGACCTCGACCACAGCGCCCCGCGCGCCATGTGCGTGCTGCGCCCGCTGAAGGTGGTGATCACCAATTACCCGGAAGGCCAGGTCGAGAACCTCGAGCTGCCGTGCCATCCGAAAGAGGACATGGGCGTGCGCGTCCTGCCGTTCGCCCGGGAGATCTACATCGACCGCGACGACTTCATGGAAGAGCCGCCAAAGGGCTACAAGCGCCTGGAACCAGCCGGTGAAGTGCGTCTGCGCGGCAGCTACGTGATCCGCGCCGACGAAGCCATCAAGGATGCCGATGGCAACATCGTCGAGCTGCGCTGCTCCTATGACCCGGACACCCTGGGCAAGAACCCGGAAGGGCGCAAGGTCAAGGGCGTGATCCACTGGGTGCCGGCTGCCGCCAGCGTCGAGTGCGAAGTGCGCCTGTACGATCGCCTGTTCCGTTCACCGAACCCGGAGAAGGCCGAAGACAGCGCCAGCTTCCTGGACAACATCAACCCTGACTCCCTGCAAGTACTCACCGGTTGTCGTGCCGAGCCATCGCTGGGCAACGCACAGCCGGAAGACCGTTTCCAGTTCGAGCGCGAAGGTTACTTCTGCGCGGATATCAAGGACTCAAAACCCGGTCGTCCGGTCTTCAACCGTACCGTGACCTTGCGTGATTCCTGGGGTCAGTGATCAAGTCTTAAGGGAAACCCTGTGCTAACGATCTACAACACGCTCACCAAGAGCAAAGAAGTCTTCAAGCCGCTGGATGGCAACAAGGTGCGCATGTACGTCTGCGGGATGACCGTGTACGACTACTGCCACCTTGGGCATGGCCGCAGCATGGTCGCCTTCGACCTGGTAACCCGCTGGCTGCGCTACAGCGGTTATGACCTGACCTATGTGCGCAACATCACCGACATCGAAGACAAGATCATCAACCGGGCCCGCGAGAACGGCGAGCCCTACGATGCGTTGACCGCCCGCATGATCGAGGCCATGCACGAGGACGAGGCGCGCCTCAATATCCTCAAGCCGGACCTGGAGCCTCGTGCCACGGATCACATTCCCGGCATGCTGGCGATGATCCAGACCCTGATCGACAAGGGCTATGCCTACGCAGCGGGCAATGGCGACGTGTATTACCGCGTTGCCAAGTTCATGGGCTACGGCAAGTTGTCGCGCAAGAAAATCGAAGACCTGCGCATCGGCGCACGCATCGAGGTCGGCGAGTCGAAAGAAGACCCGCTGGATTTCGTGCTGTGGAAAGCCGCCAAGCCGGGTGAGCCGAGCTGGGAATCGCCGTGGGGCGCCGGGCGCCCGGGCTGGCACATCGAGTGCTCGGTGATGTCCACCTGCTGCCTGGGCGAGACCTTCGATATCCATGGCGGCGGCAGCGACCTGGAGTTCCCGCACCACGAGAACGAGATCGCCCAGAGCGAAGCGGCTTCCGGCAAGACCTACGCCAACGCGTGGATGCATTGCGGCATGATCCGGATCAACGGCGAGAAGATGTCCAAGTCCTTGAACAACTTCTTCACCATCCGCGACGTGCTCGACAAGTACCACCCCGAGGTCGTGCGTTACCTGCTGGTGTCCAGTCACTACCGCAGCGCCATCAACTATTCGGAAGACAACCTCAAGGACGCCAAGGGCGCCCTGGAGCGTTTTTACCATGCGTTGAAAGGCCTGCCGAGCGTGCCTGCCGCTGGTGGCGAAGCCTACGTGGCGCGGTTTACCGAAGTGATGAACGACGACTTCGGCACGCCGGAAGCCTGCGCGGTGCTGTTTGAAATGGTGCGTGAGATCAACCGCCTGCGCGAGAGCGATCTCAATGCGGCGGCGGGCCTGGCGGCACGCCTGAAGGAACTGGCCAATGTGCTGGGGGTGTTGCAGCTCGAGGCGGATGACTTCCTCCAGGCCGGTGCCGAAGGCCGCGTGGACGCCGCCGAGGTCGAGGCATTGATCCAGGCGCGCCTGACCGCGCGGGCCAACAAGGACTGGGCCGAATCCGACCGTATCCGCGATCAGCTCACCGCCATGGGCGTGGTGCTGGAAGACGGGAAGGGCGGCACGACCTGGCGTCTGGCCGACTAAAATCTTTTAGCGTTCGCAATACCCCTGTGGGAGCGGGCTTGCTCGCGAATGCGGTGTATCAGTGAGTGATTTGTTGACTGATACGCCGCATTCGCGAGCAAGCCCGCTCCCACAGTTTTTTTGCATGCCAACCCTGGCAATCATTGTTTTATGAGCTAGTACTGTCAGGTCGACCCGACGTTCACTGACAGGCGCCTCTCTCATGTTGGCTCATTGGTCTCTCGCGGCAATTCATCTCCTGGCCTTCGCCCTTGGCTTCTGGGCGGTGCTGACGCGCGGCACGGCACTGCGGCGCGTGGCGGATGGCGCGGACGCGGTTCGCAACGTGCTGGTGGCGGATAACGTGTGGGGCGTGTCGGCGCTGGTGCTGTTGGTGACCGGGGGGATGCGGGCGTTCGCGGGGTTCGAAAAAGGTTCTGACTACTACCTGCATCAACCGCTGTTTCACCTGAAGATGACGCTGTTGCTGCTGATCCTGTTGCTGGAAATCGCGCCAATGATCGCCCTGGTCAAATGGCGCATAGCCTTGGCCAAGGGCATGGCTGTCGATCCGTCACGGGCTGGCCGGTTTGCCCGGGTCAGCCACATCGAAGCCTTGCTGCTGGTCTTGATGGTGGTGGCGGCCACCGGCATGGCGCGGGGTGTGAGCCTGGGCTGAGCTGCCACGCGCGCCTGCTTCACCGCCATTAAAACGAAACGTCTGACAGCCAGGCTACGAGCCATGCCATTAGTATCGGTTCACGGGCTGGACGACAATCAAGAGGCGGGGTGGATCGGGGTAAGGCTCGATCGGCCTGAATCTTTAGCCAGCCATTGCGGCGATGCAAACGGGCTGGCTACGGACTGCTGCAAGGCTCAGGGCGTTTGCGGCTTGTCGGGGGCGGTGAGGCCTGCCTGAATACGTTGGTAGATCTCTTCGCGGTGTACCGCGACGTTTTTCGGGGCGTTGATGCCGATCCGGACTTGTTGGCCGCTAACGCCCAGAATGGTGATCGTGATGTCGTCACCAATGTTTATGCTTTCACCGACTTTGCGGGTGAGTATCAGCATGGTGTTCTCCTTGATTGCTTTATAGGGCACCTGATTCAGACAGTGCAGATGTCGGTACTGCTTATAGATTAGTGCTAAGTGTCACAACGTGGGTGCCTCTTTCTGACGTGCAGACGCAGCATTAATTCCCAGAGTGAATTCCCAGGGTGCGACTATACAGAGACGTCGGGCAGGATTCTCGTGTTTTGAGCGTCGTTCGCGGGGTTCTTGCTGGATGTGAGTGTTAAAATCCGTGCCTCATGTCTTCCAGGGGAAACGTTGTGCGCAAATTGGCTTGGGTTATCGCGGTATTGATGCTGGCTGGGTGTGGTGAAGGGCGTGACGCCGAGGCACCGAAGCCCAAACCCGCCGCGACCTCCGCGCCGGCTGCCGCTGCCGCGCCGCAATGGGCGGTCGAGGTTCGAGGCGAGACCCCGCAAGCGATCAGCGACCTGACCGGGTGGCTCATCGAGCACAGCTTCATGTCGACCGTGGTGCGGGAAAATGGCAAGGAGCGGGTGCTGGTCGGCCCATTCAACTCCAAGGCCGACGCTGAAGCAGGTCAGGAGAAAATCACCGCTGCCCTGGTCCGGGCGAAAAAGCGCAACATCGAGACCCTGGTGGTGGATTACCCGACGGCCCAATAATCGGGCAGCACCCCATCAACGGTGGGCGCGAGCTTGCTCGCGAAAGCGTCGGATCAGTCAGCATTGATGTTGGCTGATACACTGCCATCGCGAGCAAGCTCGCTCCCACAGCCGATTGCGTTGTCACTCGGGTGAGTCAGCCGCAGGCCTTGAGGTCCACCGGCCCGACGAACTCGTTACCGTGCCCCATGACGCACGCCACACTCTGGTTGCGTTGGCGTTCCCAGCTTTCGACCGGGTAGGTCTTGTCCCAGGCTTCGTACAGGCGTCGGTCCTGTTTCGACAAGCGCAGGCCGTACTGCTTGCTCATGTAGAAGTAGGTGCGGGCGATCATGCCGCGAATGGAAGGGCGGGGCATGACCTTCTTGGCCTTGAAATCCACCTGGGTCAGGCACGAACCGTATTGGCCCTTCTGCACCGGCAGCCAGCCGAAGCTGAAATTGTTCCGGTCGCCATTCACTTCGCCAATGCTCGGCACCAGGTTATGCAGGTCGGCCTCGGCTCGTTGATAGACCGGGTCGTAGCGGGTGCATTGTTTGCGGCCGCCTTCCTGCCAGCATTGGCGCTGATGGCCGATCTGCCACGCCGGGACAATGTGCTCCCACTCGATGCGCGCGGCGCGGCTGGCATTCTTGCGCGGCACGTAGCCGCAAGCCGCCAGGTTCACGCGATTGCCGGTGTACTTGCAGCCGCAGTAGAACTCGGTGGATTGCGGCGCGTAGAGTTTCCAGGCGATTTTCTTGGCTTCGTTGAAGGTGCGCGGCGCAGCGGCCTGTGCCCCCATCGCGGCGAAAGCCAGCAATAAAGCAAAACAGCGAACACTCATCACGCTCAATCTTCCTTCGGCACAACCCAGAAAACCTGCACACCGCCATCGTCGCGATAGGCGAGGGTCACGTTGTCGTTCTCGTCGATTTCTTCCAGCAGGCGTTCCCACTCTTCCACCGGCTCATCGGGAAGACGGAAGATCAGGGCGGACTTGGCTTTTTGGGCGGTGGGACCGTTGATGATTTTCGAGACGCGAAGGGCGAGTCGTGCGTAGGCGTCTAAAGGGGAAGTTGCAGCGGAGGGCGGGGCCACAGGATTATCCTTATTAAGCTGTACGTGCATACAGTATTTAACCGTAGGCATTTACGCAACTACTTAAAATTCAAGAAAATCGTCTGACAGCGCTTTTGGCGTTTTGATGTAGGAGGAGAATTTTTATTTGCAGCCGCGACAGATAAAGCCGACCGCTGTACCTTCAACCGGTGGCCTGGGCCGGGCACTCGATCGCGCCTATCGCGACGTTGACAAATCAGCAAACCCTTACCATAGTTCACTTCACGCAAACGTTTGCGCGGCGTTCCGTGCATTGATTTGCCCACAATAATCATAAGATCGGAGTGAACCCATGAAGTTGCCATTCGCTGGACGTCTCCTCGCTGTCGCCATGCTCGCGGCCGCATCCGCTGCGCTGCCTCTCTCCTCGGCATTTGCCCAGACCGCTGAAAAACCCAAGGTCGCTTTGGTCATGAAATCCCTGGCCAACGAGTTCTTCCTCACCATGGAAGACGGCGCCAAGGCCTATCAGAAGGAACACTCCGCCGATTTCGAGTTGATCTCCAACGGGATCAAGGATGAAACCGACACAGCCAACCAGATCCGTATCGTCGAGCAGATGATCGTGTCCAAGGTCGATGCACTGGTCATCGCACCCGCCGATTCCAAGGCGATGGTGCCGGTGATCAAGAAAGCCGTCGACGCCGGTATCACGGTTATCAACATCGATAACCAACTCGATCCCGCCGTGGTCAAGAGCAAGAACATCAATGTGCCGTTCGTAGGCCCGGACAACCGCAAGGGCGCCCGCCTGGTCGGTGAATACCTGGCCAAGCAGCTCAAGGCCGGTGACGAAGTCGGCATCATCGAAGGTGTTTCCACCACCACCAACGCCCAGGCGCGCACCGCAGGCTTCAAGGACGCGATGGAAGCGGCGCAGATCAAGGTCGTGTCCCTGCAATCGGGCGACTGGGAAATCAACAAGGGCAACCAGGTGGCCGCCTCGATGCTCAGCGAATACCCGGACATCAAGGCGCTGCTGGCCGGCAACGACAGCATGGCGGTCGGCGCCGTCTCCGCCGTGCGCGCGGCGGGCAAGGCGGGCAAGGTCCAAGTGGTCGGCTACGACAACATCAATGCCATCAAGCCGATGCTCAAGGACGGTCGCGTCCTGGCCACGGCCGACCAGTTCGCTGCCAAGCAGGCGGTGTTCGGCATCGAGACGGCCCTGAAGATGCTCAAGGGCGAGAAAGTCGACAGCGGTGCCAACGGCGTGATCGAAACGCCGGTCGAGCTGGTTACGAAGTAATCATCCTGGCGATGTAGCGGTGCTCGCCCATCCGGGCGAGCGCATGGAGAGTCTTTATGTCCGTTTTTGACCCGAACGCTGTCCTGTCTGTCAGCGGCATCGGTAAAACCTATGCCCAGCCAGTACTGACCGGCATCGACCTGACGTTGATGCGCGGGGAAGTGTTGGCGCTGACCGGTGAAAATGGCGCCGGCAAAAGCACCTTGTCCAAGATCATCGGCGGGCTGGTGACGCCGACGACCGGGCAGATGCAATTTCTGGGGCAGGACTATCGTCCCGGCAGCCGTACCCAGGCGGAAGAGTTGGGCGTACGCATGGTGATGCAGGAGCTCAACCTGCTGCCGACCCTTTCCGTGGCGGAGAACCTGTTTCTCGACAATTTGCCCAGTTGCGGTGGCTGGATCAGCCGCAAGCAATTGCGCAAGGCAGCCATCGAGGCCATGGCCCAAGTGGGGCTTGATGCGATCGATCCGGACACGCCGGTGGGTGAGTTGGGCATCGGCCACCAGCAGATGGTCGAGATCGCCCGCAACCTGATCGGCGATTGCCGTGTGCTGATTCTCGATGAGCCGACCGCCATGCTGACGGCGCGGGAAGTCGAGATGCTGTTCGAACAGATCACCCGCCTGCAGGCTCGGGGCGTGTCGATCATCTACATTTCCCATCGCCTCGAAGAACTGGCACGGGTGGCCCAGCGCATCGCGGTGTTGCGTGACGGCAACCTGGTCTGCGTCGAGCCGATGGCCAACTACAACAGTGAGCAACTGGTGACCCTGATGGTCGGCCGGGAGCTGGGCGAGCATATCGACCTGGGCCCCCGCCAGATCGGTGCGCCGGCGCTGACGGTCAAGGGCCTGACCCGTTCCGACAAAGTCCGCGATGTGTCCTTCGAAGTGCGCAGCGGCGAGATCTTCGGCATCTCCGGCCTGATCGGGGCCGGGCGTACCGAGCTGTTGCGGTTGATCTTCGGTGCCGATACCGCCGACAGCGGCAGCGTGGCGCTGGGTTCGCCAGCCAAGGCGGTGAGCATTCGCTCCCCGGCCGATGCGGTGGCCCACGGTATCGCGCTGATCACCGAAGACCGCAAGGGCGAAGGCCTGTTGCTGACTCAATCCATCGCCGCCAACATCGCGCTGGGCAACATGCCGGAGATTTCCAGTGCCGGCGTCGTCAATGGCGATGCAGAGCTGAGCCTTGCGCAGCGGCAGATCGATGCCATGCGCATCCGCAGTTCCAGCCCCACGCAATTGGTGTCCGAGCTGTCGGGCGGCAATCAACAGAAGGTGGTGATCGGCCGCTGGCTCGAACGCGACTGTTCGGTGCTGCTGTTCGACGAGCCAACCCGTGGCATCGACGTGGGTGCCAAGTTCGACATTTATGCGTTGCTCGGTGAACTGACTCGCCAGGGCAAGGCGCTGGTCGTGGTGTCCAGTGACCTGCGCGAGCTGATGCTGATCTGCGACCGGATCGGCGTGCTCTCCGCCGGGCGCCTGATCGACACCTTCGAGCGCGACAGCTGGACCCAGGATGACTTGCTGGCGGCCGCGTTCGCCGGCTACCAGAAACGTGATGCGTTGCTCAACGAGGCAGCGCCTAGGGAACTCTCATGAAAACCGTATCCGCCGTCGGTAAATCGAGTGGCAACTTCTATGGCCTGGGCACTTACCTGGGCCTGGCCGGCGCGTTGCTGGCGATGGTCGCGCTGTTCTCGACCCTGAGCAGCCATTTCCTGTCGTACGACACCTTCAGTACCCTGGCTAACCAGATTCCCGACCTCATGGTGCTGGCGGTCGGCATGACGTTCATTTTGATTATCGGCGGCATCGACCTGTCGGTGGGGTCGGTGCTGGCGCTGGCGGCCTCGACCGTCAGCGTGGCCGTCCTCGGCTGGGGCTGGAGCGTCTGGCCGTCGGCCTTGCTCGGCATGGCCGTGGCGGCGCTGGCGGGCACGGTCACCGGCTCGATTACCGTGGCATGGCGGATCCCGTCGTTCATCGTCTCCCTCGGCGTGCTGGAAATGGCCCGGGGCCTGGCGTACCAGATGACCGGCTCGCGAACCGCCTACATCGGCGATTCCTTCGCCTGGCTGTCCAACCCGATTGCCTTCGGCATTTCCCCTTCGTTCATCATCGCCTTGCTGGTGATCTTCATTGCCCAGGCCGTGTTGACCCGCACGGTGTTCGGTCGCTACCTGATCGGCATCGGCACCAACGAAGAGGCCGTGCGCCTGGCGGGCATCAATCCAAAGCCGTACAAGATTCTGGTGTTCAGCCTCATGGGCCTGCTTGCGGGTGTTGCGGCGCTGTTCCAGATTTCGCGCCTGGAAGCCGCAGACCCGAACGCCGGTTCCGGGCTCGAATTGCAGGTGATCGCGGCGGTGGTGATCGGCGGCACCAGTCTGATGGGCGGGCGTGGCTCGGTCATCAGCACCTTCTTTGGCGTGCTGATCATCTCGGTGCTCGCGGCAGGCCTGGCGCAGATCGGCGCCAGCGAGCCGACCAAGCGCATCATCACCGGTGCGGTGATCGTGGTGGCGGTCGTGCTCGATACCTACCGCAGCCATCGCGCCAGTCGGCGAGGCTGAACCATGGCAACGATCAAGGATGTGGCGGCGCTCGCGGGGATCTCCTACACGACCGTGTCCCACGTGGTGAACAAGACGCGGCCGGTCAGTGAGGAGGTGCGGCGCAAGGTCGAGGCGGCCATCGAGCGCCTGGACTATGTGCCCAGCGCGGTGGCCCGTTCGCTCAAGGCCAAGACCACCGCGACCATCGGCCTGCTGGTGCCCAACAGCCTCAACCCTTATTTCGCCGAGCTGGCCCGGGGCATCGAGGATTACTGTGAGCGCAACGGTTACTGCGTGATCCTGTGCAATTCCGACGACAACCCGGACAAGCAGCGCAGTTACCTGCGGGTGCTGCTGGAAAAACGCATCGACGGCCTGATCGTCGCCTCGGCCGGCGGCGATGTCGGCCTGGTGGAAGGCTTAACTGGGGTGCGTACACCCATGGTGATCGTCGACCGTGGGCTCGACGGCATCGACGCCGACCTGGTGCGCATCGATCATGAGTTCGGCGCGTACCTGGCGACCCGCCACCTGCTGGAACTGGGCCACCGGGACATCGCCTTCATCGGCGGGCCGGCCGACACCAGTGTGGCGCAGATGCGCCTGGCGGGTTACTGCCGGGCGCTGGAAGAGGCGGGGATCGAACGGCCGGTCGAACACATGCTTGAAAGCGATTTCACCAGCACCGGTGGCTACCGTGCCGCCGCCGAACTGCTTGACCGGCAGCCGCCCAGCGCGATCTTCGCGGCCAACGACATGATCGGCATCGGCGTGCTGCGCGCCGCCGCTGAGCGCAACGTGCGCGTGCCCAGCGAATTGTCGGTGATCGGTTTCGATGACATCCAGATGAGCCGCTACGTCTACCCGGCGTTGACCACGGTCGGGCAGTCGATCCTGCAACTGGGCGAAATGGCCGCCGAGGTGCTGCTGCGCCGCATCGCGACGCCGGGCCTCGCCACTGACCAGCGGATCGTGACGCCCAGCATTGTCTTGCGAGAGTCGACTGCGCCGCTGTCCGGCACATTCGCCCAATACCGCTGAACCGAATTGATGAGTACTGATGTATGCCAGCAAAAGTAGTGGTAATAGGCAGCCTGAACATGGACCTGGTCACCCGGGCACCGCGCCTGCCCCGTGGCGGTGAAACGCTGATCGGCCAGTCGTTCTCCACCATCCCCGGCGGCAAGGGCGCCAACCAAGCGGTGGCGGCCGCGCGCCTGGGCGCGCAGGTGGCCATGGTCGGGTGCGTGGGCAGCGATGCCTACGGCCAGCAATTGCGTGGAGCACTGCTGGACGAGGGGATCGATTGCCAGGCGGTCGGTGTCGTGGAAGGCTCCAGTGGCGTGGCCCTGATCGTGGTCGATGACAACAGCCAGAATGCGATCGTGATCGTGGCCGGTGCCAACGGTGCGCTGACTCCCGCCGTGCTGGACAGCGTCGATGAGGTGCTGCAAGGCGCCGATGTGATCATCTGCCAGCTCGAAGTGCCGGACGCCACCGTGGGGCACGCCCTCAAGCGTGGCCGCGAACTGGGCAAAATCGTCATTCTCAACCCGGCACCGGCGTCCCATGCGTTGCCGGCGCACTGGTACGGCTACGTCGATTACCTCATCCCCAATGAAAGCGAAGCCGCGGTCCTCAGCGGGTTGGCGGTGGACTCCCTGGACACCGCCGAAGCCGCCGCGACGCAGTTGATGAGTGCGGGCGCCGGCAAGGTGATCGTGACCCTGGGGCCCAGGGCCTGATGTTCGCCAACGGCAGCAGCTTCGAGCATTTCCCGGCGCCCCGGGTCAAGGCAGTGGACACCACGGCGGCAGGCGATACCTTTGTCGGTGGTTTCGCCGCCGCCCTGGCGAGCGGCAAAAGCGAGGTCGAGGCGATTCGTTTCGGCCAGGTTGCCGCCGCGCTGTCGGTCACCCGCGCGGGCGCGCAGCCCTCTATCCCCACCTTGCAGGAAGTACAGGCGTTCAAGGCATGAAAAAGACTCCGTTGTTGAATGTGGCACTGTCGCGACTGATCGCTTCGCTGGGTCATGGCGACAAAGTGGTGATCGGCGATGCCGGCCTGCCGGTGCCGCCAGGCGTCGAGTTGATCGACCTGGCGTTGACCCATGGCATTCCTGATTTTGTCAGCACCCTGAAAGTGGTGCTCAGTGAGATGCAGGTGGAAAGCCATGTCCTGGCCGAAGAAATCCTCGAGAAGCAACCCGCGGCCCTGACGACACTGGATGCCCTGCAGGCCGAGGGTGCGCTGGGCACGCGGACGATGGGCAGCCACGAGCAGTTCAAGATTCTTAGCCGACAGGCTCGGGCGATCATTCGCACAGGAGAATGCTCTCCGTACTGCAACATCGTGCTGATCGCTGGGGTCACGTTCTAACCCGTCGTTGTCGTGTTCTTTCAACCTTGCACAAGGAGTGCGCCATGCACCGCTATGCTCAGAAAATGCATCACCTGTTCCGGAGCCTGCTGCTTTTGTCCCTGATCACCGCTACGAGCGCCCACGCGGCGGAAAAAATCGACTTGATCATCGACACCGATCCTGGCGCCGATGACGTGGTGGCGCTGTTGTTCGCCCTGGCTTCGCCGGAGGAACTGAACATCCGCGCCCTGACCACCGTCGCCGGCAATGTGCGCCTGGACAAGACCTCGCGCAACGCTCGCCTGGCGCGGGAATGGGCAGGGCGCGAAGAGGTGCCGGTCTATGCCGGGGCGCCGAAGCCGCTGATGCGTACGCCGATCTACGCCGAGAACATCCATGGCAAGGAAGGCCTGTCGGGCGTCACCGTGCACGAGCCGAAGAAAGGCCTGGCCAAGGGCAACGCCGTCAACTACCTGATCGACACCCTCAAGGCCGCCAAACCCCATAGCATCACCATTGCCATGCTCGGTCCGCAGACCAACCTGGCGTTGGCGCTGGTCCAGGAGCCCGACATTGTCCAGGGCATCAAGGAAGTGGTGATCATGGGCGGCGCGCACTTCAACGGCGGCAACATCACGCCGGTGGCTGAGTTCAACCTGTTCGCCGATCCCCAAGCGGCCGAAGTGGTGGCCAAGAGCGGGGTGAAACTGACGTACCTGCCGCTGGACGTGACCCACAAGATGCTCACCAGCGAAGCGCGCCTGAAGCAGATCGCGGCGGTCAACAACAATGCCAGCAAACTGGTCGGCGACATCCTCAACGAATACATCAAGGGCGACATGGAACACTATGGCCTGACAGGCGGCCCGGTGCATGATGCGACGGTGATTGCCTACCTGCTCAAGCCACAACTGTTCACTGGTCGTTCGGTCAATGTCGTGGTCGACAGTCGCGAGGGCCCGACGTTCGGCCAGACCATCGTCGATTGGTACGATGGCCTGAAAGCGCCGAAGAACGCCTTCTGGGTCGAGAACGGTGATGCCCAGGGCTTTTTCGACCTGCTGACCGAGCGCCTGGCGCGGCTCAAGTAAGCGGTCTCAAGCAACAGACCTGTGGGGCCCGTTCGGCTCCCACGGGTTTTTCATGTCGCCTCAATCCACCGCATCGATCAGGCTCGGATAGCGCTCGAATGCCTGCTGGATAAAGCCGCGGGCGACTTCCGTTCCCAACTCCTTCACCAACAGTTCTATGCCGATGATCGCCAGCTCTTCCGGGCTGCTCGGGCTATAGGAACTGTGGCCCTCCGACCATTTGGCCTTGATGGTGGCTTCGATGCTGAGGGTGCTCATGGTGATGCTCGCGCGTTGGAGGGCTGTGGGCTGAGTTAAACATTTTTGCCCGGGGTTTGGCACTGCGACTTAGGCATCAGGGGAGGGCTGTGCGACACTTGGCCTTTGATTCTTTCAGGGAGAGCTGCAGTGCAGATCGATTTGAACGCGCCAGGCGGCCTGACCTTGGAGGCGGTTCGCCAATTGCTTGCCTCAGCCAGCGATGATGAGCATACCCAGCTGCGTGTGACCCGGGAGGGCATCGCCTACCTGTCGTCGGGTGTGGTCGGTGGCACCGATATCGGTGGCTTGCTGTTCCGCCTCGAGACCTGGGCGAAAGGTTCCGGCTACGTGGGGTGGGTCGCCGCCAGCGATGAGGTCTGGGTGATGCAGATCTATAACGCGCTGAAAGACAACTGGCCGAATCCACCCTTCGATTACATCGACGTTTACTGAGCGGCGTTCATATTCAGTCACGATTGAGCGCTGAACGGGGCGTTGGCCTCAGGCAAACTGCCGGTTTTCGCAGGTGGCAGGCTGATAGGGCCGGTGTTGAAACCAAAGCGCCGTTTAGGCTGTCGCACGTTCTCTGTTTATTTATCAAGAAAGGAGGCTTCATGCCTTGGAAGCTTGCGTCATTGAGTACTGCGCTGGTCGTTGCGCTCTTGAGCGGTTGCAGCAGCACATCCGAGTCGACCCCCGATCCAGTGGCCACCGAAGCCGGTAACGGCCGCTGCGACGCCAAGGGCGCTGAATTCGCCATTGGCAAGCAGGCCTCGCCGCAATTGCTGGAGCAGGCCCGTACGCGCGCCGGGGCGCAGAACGCTCGCATCCTCAAGCCCAATGACATGGTGACGCTCGAGTACCGTTCCGATCGGCTGAACCTCACGACCGATGCCAAGCTGGTGGTCAATCGAGTCAACTGCGGCTAAGCGTAAGGTTTACCGCCGCCCATAAAAAACCCCGTCACATGGACGGGGTTTTTTAGCGCGCCGAGAAATTACTCTCCGCGAACCTGTGCAGCTTGCATACCCTTTTGGCCTTTCTCAGCCACGAAGGAAACGGTTTGGCCTTCTTTCAGGCTCTTGAAACCGTCGCTTTCGATAGCTTTGAAGTGTACGAACAGGTCGTCACCGCCACCTGTAGGAGTGATGAAGCCGAAGCCTTTTTCATCGTTGAACCATTTAACGGTGCCGGTTTGGCGATTAGACATGGTGTATCTCCAAGAAACATATATTTTCAGTGTACTGTGCTGCTCAGGCCAACTGGGCACACCTGGGTATCATAGTCGAAATGTTCGATTTGGGAGCCCCCCGCAGGCGCTGTTTGCCAATCAGTCGTGTTTTCTTTACCGTCTGAACACGCTGGAAGCCCCGGTTTTAAAGGCTGTCAGCGGAAAGTAAAGGCGATAAAAAAAGCTGTAAAACCTGCGTTAATCGTCGGAAAAAAGGCTGATTCGGCAGGTTTTATCGATTCAGGGTCACCTCAAAAGCCTGCCTGGCTCACTTTTTCGCCGGAGCCTGGGCCTTGCATTTGGCGATTTCACCGAGGGCTTTGCGTTGCAGGGCCTCGGGTGCCTTGTTGTCCATCAGGGCCTGGATATCGGCGGCCGGGTAGGACTTGATCGCATCGGCGCCGCACGCACAATGGGATTTGGCCGCCGCTTCTCCGATCTGTGGTGTAGCCGCTTGGGTGCACTGGGCCATGTATTTGTCGCGCTCGCCCTTGGGCCAGTCGGCATGGGCGGACAGCGGAAGCAGCAGGACAAGGGGGGCGACGGCTGCGAGCAAGGTATTCAGACGCATGCGAAGATGCTCCTTTTGGGTCAATGTCTTGTTATCTGAGGCGTTGGGCTCGTTTCAGTTCAGCACTGTGGCATAAAAACCGTGGATTTACGCTGGCGGCGATTCGAGCGCGGCGATGACCGTTCATCTGTGCTAGCATGCCGGGCTCGGGTATTTTCAAGGCCCCGGATGACCACGGGTCCCGGTGGCGGCAAATGTTCGATTTAACCCTGATTTGAATCCCAGTCACTCTGGTTCGGTTTCCACGGTTGGCCGCAAGGCTCCTGCCGCTGTAAGGCAGGCGTTCGTCATTGAATGGCCTGGACTGGATCTTGTACTGGCTCATCCCAACCCACGTGACCTTTGGTAGGGGTCACCACTAGGAGAGGAGGCGCCATGCCAACTATTACTCTTCCCGACGGCAGTCAACGTTCATTCGACCACCCGGTTTCCGTAGCCGAGGTCGCCGCATCCATCGGTGCGGGCCTGGCCAAGGCCACCCTGGCCGGCAAGGTCAACGGCAAGCTGGTCGACGCCAGTGACGTCATCGACAGCGACGCTACGCTGCAAATCATCACGCCCAAGGATGAAGAGGGGC
Source organism: Pseudomonas sp. Cab53 (assembly GCF_018325965.1). Classification (NCBI taxonomy): domain Bacteria; kingdom Pseudomonadati; phylum Pseudomonadota; class Gammaproteobacteria; order Pseudomonadales; family Pseudomonadaceae; genus Pseudomonas; species Pseudomonas sp. Cab53. The sequence continues at coordinate 2,152,296 of NZ_AP021902.1, forward strand.
TGGAGATCATTCGCCACTCTTGCGCGCACCTGGTCGGTCATGCGGTCAAGCAGCTGTACCCGAGCGCGAAGATGGTCATCGGGCCGGTCATCGACGAAGGCTTCTATTACGACATCGCCTTCGAGCGTCCCTTCACGCCGGAAGACATGGCCGCCATCGAACAGCGCATGCAGCAGCTGATCGAGAAAGATTACGACGTCATCAAGAAGGTCACGCCGCGCGCCGAAGTCATCGAAGTGTTCAAGGCCCGTGGCGAGGACTATAAGCTGCGTCTGGTGGAAGACATGCCGGACGAGCAGGCCATGGGCCTGTACTACCACGAAGAATACGTCGACATGTGCCGTGGCCCGCACGTGCCCAATACCCGCTTCCTGAAATCCTTCAAGCTGACCAAGCTGTCCGGCGCCTACTGGCGTGGCGATGCCAAGAACGAGCAATTGCAGCGCGTCTATGGCACGGCCTGGGCCGACAAGAAGCAACTGGCAGCCTACATCCAGCGCATCGAGGAGGCCGAGAAACGCGACCATCGCAAGATCGGCAAGCGCCTGGGCCTGTTCCACACCCAGGAAGAGTCGCCGGGCATGGTGTTCTGGCACCCGAACGGCTGGACCCTGTACCAGGTGCTCGAGCAGTACATGCGCCAGGTCCAGCGTGAAAACGGCTACCTGGAGATCAAGACACCGCAAGTGGTGGACCGCAGCCTGTGGGAAAAATCCGGGCACTGGGCCAACTACGCCGACAACATGTTCACCACCCAGTCGGAAAACCGCGACTACGCGATCAAGCCGATGAACTGCCCTTGCCACGTGCAGGTGTTCAACCAGGGGCTCAAAAGCTACCGCGAGCTGCCGATGCGCCTGGCTGAGTTCGGTGCCTGCCACCGCAACGAGCCATCGGGTGCCTTGCACGGCATCATGCGCGTGCGCGCCTTCACCCAGGACGACGCGCACATCTTCTGCACCGAAGAGCAGATGCAGGCCGAATCCGCCGCGTTCATCAAGCTGACGATGGACGTCTACCGTGACTTCGGCTTCACCGAAGTCGAGATGAAGCTGTCCACTCGTCCGGAAAAACGCGTCGGCTCCGACGAATTGTGGGATCGCGCCGAGGCGGCACTGGCCGCAGCCCTCGACAGCGCGGGCCTTGCGTACGAGCTTCAGCCGGGCGAGGGGGCCTTCTATGGTCCGAAGATCGAATTCTCGCTGAAAGATTGCCTCGGTCGCGTGTGGCAATGTGGTACCTTGCAGCTCGATTTCAACCTGCCGATCCGTCTGGGCGCCGAATACGTGTCCGAAGACAACAGTCGCAAGCACCCGGTCATGCTTCACCGCGCGATCCTCGGTTCCTTCGAGCGTTTCGTCGGGATTCTGATCGAGCACTACGAGGGCGCGTTCCCCGCGTGGCTGGCGCCGACCCAGGCAGTGATCATGAATATCACTGATAAACAGGCAGATTTTGCCGCCGAGGTCGAAAAAACTCTCAACCAAAGCGGATTTCGTGCCAAGTCTGACTTGAGAAATGAAAAGATCGGCTTTAAAATCCGCGAGCATACTTTGCTCAAGGTTCCCTTTCTCTTGGTTATCGGAGATCGGGAGGTCGAGATGCAGACTGTCGCTGTGCGTACTCGTGAAGGTGCTGACCTGGGCTCGATGCCCGTCGCCCAATTCGCCGAGTTTCTCGCGCAAGCGGTTTCCCGGCGTGGTCGCCCAGATTCGGAGTAATTATTATTAAGCGTGATATGAGACAAGATAAACGAGCTGCACCGAAAGCCCCGATCAACGAGAATATCTCGGCACGCGAGGTTCGGTTAATTGGCGCTGACGGCGAGCAGATTGGCATCGTCTCGATTGATGAAGCGCTTCGAATTGCTGAAGAAGCCAAGCTTGATCTGGTAGAAATTTCCGCAGACGCAGTCCCACCGGTATGCCGGGTGATGGACTACGGCAAGTCGATCTTCGAGAAGAAGAAACAGATTGCCGCGGCGAAGAAGAACCAGAAGCAGATTCAGGTAAAAGAAATCAAGTTTCGTCCAGGGACGGAGGAAGGGGATTACCAGGTAAAACTGCGCAACCTGGTACGTTTCCTGAGTGACGGGGACAGGGCCAAGGTATCCTTGCGATTCCGCGGCCGTGAGATGGCCCACCAGGAGCTGGGGATGGAACTCCTCAAGCGGGTTGAACAAGACCTGCTCGAGTACGGTTCGGTCGAACAGCATCCTAAGATGGAAGGACGCCAGCTGATCATGGTCATCGCCCCGAAAAAGAAGAAGTAATCACCAGGGCACGGCAGGCCTTGCGATTATGTTTATCAACTGAATGCGGAGTATCCGAACATGCCAAAGATGAAAACCAAGAGTGGTGCTGCTAAGCGGTTTCTGAAAACTGCTAACGGTATCAAGCACAAGCACGCTTTCAAGAGCCACATCCTGACCAAAATGTCGACCAAGCGTAAGCGTCAACTGCGCGGTAGCAGCTTGCTGCATCCGTCTGACGTGGCAAAAGTCGAGCGCATGCTGCGCCTTCGTTAATTTTTGGATCAAGAATAGAGGAAGTAACTCATGGCTCGTGTAAAGCGTGGCGTCATTGCCCGTAAGCGTCACAAGAAAATTATGAAACTTGCTAAAGGCTACTACGGTGCGCGTTCCCGCGTATTCCGTGTTGCCAAGCAAGCCGTAATCAAGGCAGGCCAATACGCCTACCGTGACCGTCGTCAGAAAAAACGTCAGTTCCGCGCTCTGTGGATTGCTCGTATCAATGCTGGTGCTCGTACCAACGGTCTGTCCTACAGCCGTTTGATCGCTGGCCTGAAAAAGGCGTCCATCGAGATCGACCGTAAGGTTCTGGCTGATCTGGCAGTGAACGAAAAAGCGGCGTTTGCTGCGATTGTCGAGAAAGCTAAAGCCACCTTGGTTTAAGTACCCCCGGCAGTCACCGGGGTCCACCTCTGTGGGCCTGGGTGTTAAACGTCATAAATAGGGGAAGAGCCTTAAAGCTCTTCCCCTATTTTGTATCTGGAGTCTGTACATGGAAAACCTGGATGCGCTGGTCTCTCAAGCACTAGAGGCTGTGCAAAGCGCTGAAGATATCAATGCCCTGGAGCAAATCCGGGTTCACTACCTTGGTAAGAAGGGCGAGTTGACTCAGGTGATGAAGACCCTGGGGAACCTGCCGGCCGAAGAGCGTCCGCAAGTCGGTGCGCTGATCAACGTCGCCAAGGAACGTGTCACAGAAGTCCTCAATGCGCGCAAGGCGTTGTTCGAGGAGGCCGACCTGGCTGCCAAGCTCGCCGCCGAGTCCATCGACGTGACCCTGCCTGGCCGTGGCCAGACCTCCGGCGGCCTGCATCCGGTAACCCGGACCCTGGAACGCATCGAGCAGTTCTTCACCCACATCGGCTACGGCATTGCCGAAGGCCCCGAGGTCGAAGACGACTACCACAACTTCGAAGCGCTCAACATCCCAGGCCACCACCCGGCCCGGTCGATGCATGACACCTTCTATTTCAATGCGAACATGCTGTTGCGCACCCATACCTCGCCGGTACAGGTCCGCACCATGGAGTCGCAACGTCCGCCGATCCGCATCGTCTGCCCGGGCCGTGTGTATCGCAGCGACTCCGATATCACCCACTCGCCGATGTTCCACCAGGTCGAAGGCCTGCTGGTGGATCGCGACATCAATTTCGCCGACCTCAAAGGCACCATCGAAGAGTTCCTGCGGGTGTTCTTCGAGAAAGAGCTGGCGGTACGTTTCCGCCCTTCGTACTTCCCGTTCACCGAGCCATCCGCCGAAGTCGATATGGAATGCGTGATGTGCAGTGGCAAAGGCTGCCGTGTCTGCAAGCAGACGGGCTGGCTGGAAGTCATGGGCTGCGGCATGGTTCATCCGAACGTGCTGCGCATGTCCGGGATCGATCCGGAAGAATTCTCGGGTTTTGCTTTCGGCATGGGCGTCGAACGTCTGGCCATGCTGCGTTACGGTGTGAATGACTTGCGCCTGTTCTTCGACAACGACTTGCGGTTCCTTGCGCAATTTCGCTAGGTCGCGGGCCCGTAACGAATCTATTAGGAGAGCAGGATGAAATTCAGTGAACAATGGCTGCGCGGCTGGGTAAGCCCGCAGGTTAGCCGGGACGAGCTGGTTGCTCGCCTGTCGATGGCCGGCCTTGAGGTCGATAGCGTAACGCCGGTTGCCGGCGCGTTCAGCGGTGTGGTGGTGGGCGAGGTGCTGAGCACCGAGCAGCATCCGGACGCTGACAAGCTGCGGGTCTGCCAGGTCAGCAATGGCGCGGAGACCTTCCAGGTCGTCTGCGGCGCGCCAAACGTGCGCCCGGGCCTGAAGATCCCGTTCGCCATGATCGGTGCCGAGCTGCCGGGCGACTTCAAGATCAAGAAAGCCAAGCTGCGCGGCGTCGAGTCCAACGGTATGTTGTGCTCCCAGGCCGAGCTGCAGATCGGCGAAGGCAACGATGGCCTGATGGAACTGGCAGCCGATGCGCCGGTCGGCCAGGACATCCGTGAATACCTGAGCCTGGACGATGCGAGCATCGAGGTCGACCTGACGCCGAACCGTGGGGACTGCCTGTCCCTGGCCGGCCTGGCCCGTGAAGTCGGCGCGCTGTACGCCACGGCGGTGACACGTCCGGTGGTCGCGCCCGTGCCGGCTGTGCACGATGAAGTGCGTTCGGTCGAAGTGCTGGCTCCCTCGGCATGCCCGCGTTACCTGGGTCGTGTGATCCGTAACGTCGATCTGTCCAAGCCGACGCCGCTGTGGATGGTCGAGCGCCTGCGCCGCGCCGACGTGCGCAGCATCGACGCCGCCGTCGACATCACCAACTACGTGATGCTGGAGCTGGGTCAACCGCTGCATGCGTTCGATCTCGCCGAAATCAATGGCGGCATCCGTGTCCGCATGGCTGAAGAGGGCGAGAAGCTGGTATTGCTGGATGGCCAGGAAGTGTCCCTGCGCAGCGATACCCTGGTGATTGCCGACCATTCCCGCGCCCTGGCGATTGCCGGCGTGATGGGTGGCGAGCACAGCGGTGTCTCCACGACGACCCGTGATGTGTTCCTTGAAAGTGCGTTCTTCGACCAGATCGCGGTCGCTGGCAAGGCGCGTTCCTATGGCCTGCACACCGATGCCTCGCACCGTTACGAGCGTGGCGTGGACTGGCAACTGGCCCGTGAAGCCATGGAGCGCGCCACTGGCCTGCTGCTGGAGATCACAGGCGGCGAAGCCGGCCCGATCATTGAAACCGTCAGCGAACAGCACCTGCCCAAGATCGCTCCGGTCACCCTGCGTGCCCAGCGCATTTCCCAGATGCTGGGCATGGACATGGACGCCAGCGAAGTCGAGCGTCTGCTCAGTGGCCTCGGCCTGGGCATCAGCGCCGACGGAGCAGGGCAGTGGCGTGTGGAGGTGCCCAGCCACCGCTTCGATATCAGCCTGGAAGTCGACCTGATCGAAGAGCTGGCCCGCCTGTACGGCTACAACCGTCTGCCGGTCCGCTACCCGCAAGCCCGCCTGGCCCCGCAGGCCAAGGCTGAAGCCCGTAGCGGCCTGCCGGAACTGCGGCGCCTGCTGGTGGCCCGTGGGTACCAGGAAGCGATCACCTACAGCTTCATCGATCCGCGCCAATTCGAGCTGTTCAGTCCCGGCGTCGAGCCGCTGTTGCTGGCCAATCCGATCTCCAACGACATGGCGGCCATGCGCTCGTCCTTGTGGCCGGGTCTGGTCAAGTCGCTGCAGCACAACCTGAACCGCCAACAGGATCGCGTGCGCCTGTTCGAAAGCGGCCTGCGCTTTGTCGGTCAGTTGGACGGCTTGAAGCAGGAGCCGATGCTGGCCGGTGTCGTCTGTGGCAGCCGCCTGCCGGAAGGTTGGGCGCAAGGTCGCGACGGCGTCGACTTCTTCGACGTCAAGGCTGACGTGGAAGCGGTCCTCGGTTTCGCCGGTGCGCTCGACGCGTTCACTTTCGTGCCGGGCAAGCATCCGGCCCTGCACCCGGGGCAGACTGCGCGCATCGAGCGGGATGGGCGTGAAGTCGGCTATGTCGGCGCCATTCACCCTGAACTGTCGAAAACCCTGGGCCTCGATCGGCCGGTGTTCGTTTTCGAGCTGATCCTGGCCGAAGTCGCACTGGGGAAAATGCCGAAATTCCAGGAGTTATCGCGCTTTCCTGAAGTACGTCGTGACCTGGCCTTGCTGGCTGATCGCGAAGTGGCGGCCAGTGCTGTATTGGACGTAATTCGTGAAAATGCAGGCGAGTGGCTGACGGACCTCAGGCTATTTGACGTGTATCAGGGTAAAGGCATTGATCCGCATAGAAAAAGCCTTGCAGTCGGCTTGACCTGGCAGCATCCATCGCGCACTCTTAACGACGATGAGGTGAATACCGCAACGCAAAACATCCTCACCTCGCTCGAAACCAGGTTGAACGCCACGTTAAGGAAGTGACGTATGGGGGCTCTGACGAAAGCTGAGATGGCGGAACGTCTGTATGAGGAGCTGGGCCTGAATAAACGGGAAGCCAAAGAACTGGTTGAACTGTTTTTCGAAGAAATCAGGCACGCTCTTGAAGACAACGAACAGGTCAAGTTGTCCGGTTTCGGCAATTTTGACCTGCGGGACAAACGCCAGCGGCCTGGCCGCAATCCAAAAACGGGAGAAGAAATCCCGATCACGGCTCGCCGTGTGGTCACCTTTCGTCCAGGGCAGAAGTTGAAGGCCCGAGTTGAGGCTTATGCTGGAACCAAGTCATAACGACGAGCTACCCGTCATCCCAGGCAAACGCTACTTCACCATCGGTGAAGTCAGCGAGCTGTGTGCGGTAAAACCGCACGTGCTGCGCTATTGGGAGCAGGAGTTTCCTCAGCTCAACCCGGTCAAGCGCCGCGGAAACCGCCGGTACTATCAGCGACAGGACGTGCTGATGATCCGGCAGATCCGCGCGCTGCTCTATGACCAGGGCTTCACCATCGGCGGCGCACGCCTGCGCTTGTCGGGTGACGAGGCCAAAGACGACACTACCCAGTACAAACAAATGATCCGCCAGATGATCGCCGAGCTTGAAGATGTGCTGGTGGTGCTCAAGAAATAAAATTTCTGCTTTTAAATACTTCCAGTTTTCAAAAGCTTGCGATATATTCCTGAGCGTTCCGCTGAGAAGCGAAACAAGATTCACGCCTAGTCGGGGCGTAGCGCAGTCCGGTAGCGCACTAGCATGGGGTGCTAGGGGTCGAGTGTTCGAATCACTCCGTCCCGACCATATTTTCTGAGTAAAATCAGACACTTAAGCCGATCAGCTAGATCGGCTTTTTTGTGCCTGCGTAAAACCTGCGCAAAGCGACCCCGTGCTCACACGGTGTGTTTCCCGCATCCAGCCCAACCCAAAACAGGTCGGGCGCGTGCCTACATCCCCTCAGTCCTCTCAAATCACCACCCGCCGCACCCTCCCACCCAACGGCACAATCCGCCCCCCCGGCGCCGGTAACGGCCGTCCCGTCAAGCCCATGCCTTCGCTGATCAATACCGCACCGTCCACCACGCACAGGTTGGAGGGGGTGTCCAGGTCGCGGGCGAGGACGGTGACGTCGGCGGTGTGCAGGTTGCAGCGCAGCAGTCGACCGCTGAAACGCGTGAAGCCGCCGTGGAGGGGGGCGCCGTTCCAGTCCGGTGGCAGGGGTTGTTGCAGGCTGTCGCAGAGTTCCAGGACCAGGAGATTGCCGTCCGGGCACAGGGCCAGTCCGGTGGGCAGTTGCAGGCCATCGATAAGGGGGTCGATCTGCCCGCTGTCTGGCCAGACGCGGATGACCCGGCCGGCCTTATCGGCGAAGTCGATGCCTTTGCGGTGAGGGTCGCTGTGCAGTTCTCCAGAGAACAGGCTGATCAGTACGGCGTCTGTCGTCGGTTCGTGCACCAGGGTGACGGGCACGGCTTCCTGGCCCTGGTCGAGGTCGGGCAGTTGGACCAGCAAGCGTTCGTCCTGGCCAGGGATGAATTCGACCAGTTGGTTGGTGTCGGGTTTGACGGCCAGCCAACTGCGGCGGGACGGGTGGTAGCACAGGGCGTTGAGATTGCCGCGGCTGTGGAACACCGGCTCGGGCGGTGTGTATTGCAGGTCCAGCAACTTGGAGCCCGCCACGTAATCGGTCTGGCTGGCCAGGCAGCGTCCGTCGCCGCAGGCGATGTCCGACAGCCCCATGATTTCATCGCGCAACATGCGTGCTTGCATGTTCATGGCGCGAAAGCCGTCGGCGAGGATTTGCGCAGGCAGGTAGGCACCGGCGCTGTGTGGGTCCGGCCTTAGCCGGCTGATACGACCGCTGAACGTCTGGTCCGGCAGGCCTGAGCCGGCCTCGACCAGCAGCAGGCTGCCATCGGCCTGCACGCAGAGGCCGCGAGGGTTCAGCAGGCCCTCGGCGACCACGCTGCTCGCGCACAGGGTTTCGCTGGGGTGCGCTGGGACATGAATGAGCATGGGCGTTTCTCCGTGTGAGTGAAGGGGCGACTACTGCGGTGGCTGCCACGGTTCACCGGTGAGGTAGGCCCGTAGCAGCGCGCGTTGGCAGGGCGACATCGAGCGCACCACGGGCATGAACAGGGTGGTGCCTTTGTAGGCGTCCGAGGTTCGGGCGAGGATGGGGTTCTTGGCGCCCATGATCGCATCGGGCTGGTTCAGCGGGATGTAGCGCGACATGGCGGGGAAGGCCAGGTAGTGAAAGCGCAGCACGTTGGGGTACATCAGCGGCCAGGTGATGGTGGTGCCGGCGGGAATGCCGAAGTCGGTCTGGGCGTATTTGCGCAAGTTGGTGAAGTAGGCGCTGCTGGCGAAGCCTTTGACCGTGCAGGTCAGTGCGACGAAACCCGCCTGTGCAGCGCTGTCGGGCTTGAGGGTGACGGGGAAACTGACGGAAAGTTGGCCAGCATTGATCGTCAGTGAGGAGGGGAACTCAAGGAAATCCCAATATTGCGGCTGGTCATAGGCCTCAGGTGGGGCGGCCTGCAGGTCGATTTCCGTGGTGTTGGGCACCGCAGCGCCCAGGTACCGGACCTGAAGGGTGATCGACAGGCCGTTGGGGTAGTCCTCGAGATAGACGTTGCGCTGGTCGGCGTAGATCCGATAGGTCGACTCGGTGGCTTGCAGCGTGGTGCCGGCGACCTGGCCGGGCGCGGTGATTGCCAGGGCGCTGGTGCGCACCGCTTGCTGTTGGGCGGCGGTCATGGGCAGGTCGACAATGCCGCCGTACACGTAGTAGTCGAGCAGCGGGCTGCTGGTCGGGTCCAGGGTCGCCAGGGCGGTGGTCCCGGCCTTGATAGTGACCGTGCCGTAATTGGCGTTGGGCCCGATGGGGCTGGTGATGTCATCCCTTACGGCGCGGAAGGTTTGCTTGGGGATGAGGTTCACCATGTCGATGCTCAGGTAGCCGTTGTTGCTGCCAAGGTCGGCATAACCGGCGTTCTGGGTACTCTGGTTGACCAACTGCCGGCCCGGCGGGCAACCCAGCGGTTCGTCGGCGAAGGCCGGTGCCAGTGTGCCAATGACCCGCCCGATGCTCGGGTTGGGGTGTATTGGCCGGCGGCGTAGTCGGCGTCCAGTTGGGCGGTGGTCATCGTGGGGCACATTTCGAACATGACGAAGCGCAACACGATCCCGGTCGCTCCCGGGGCCTGGATGATCGAGCGCAGGCCGGCGCTGTTCTGGTTCCAGATGACGATGCTGCTCAGGGGAAAGGTCAGCTGGAACGTGCCGCTGGCGTGAAAGGAGCCCGGTGCGTCCATTTTCGCTGGCAGCAGCACACGGCCCTTCACGTCAAAGCTGCTGCACACGGTGTCGTTGTGGATCAACAGCTGGATATCGTTGCTGCCACCGATTTGCAGGCCACCGGCGAAAATCTGCGTGGTGGTCGAGGCGGTGGGGTCCAGGTCCACCATCATCGGGCCGGAAACCGGGGGCTGTCGGGTCACCGGGTCCACTGAACCGAGCAGGTAGACCGGCTGGCCGACCAGGTCGCCGGTGGTGCTGATGCTGCCCGCAACGCCCTGGGAGCTGATCAAGGCGTTCTGCATGTCGACGACGTGCTGCCCATAGTGATTCCAGCCGCCGGCGGTGTAGTAGTTGCCATTGGGGGCGTTGATCATGTCGTTCAACTGGTCATCGGTGTAGGACTGGGCGCCCGGTGCCAGGGTCGAGGTGGTCAGGTCGAACAGCGGCCAGTCGTCATTGCCGTCGTAGGGAATGGTGGGCGAGTTGTTCGGCAAGCTAACGTCCGTGCGAATGCCGCCCCAGAAATTCAATCGTGGTCCGTTCAGGATACTCATGCGCTATTCCTCGTCCTTGATGGGTTTGATGACCGGCGAATTGGCGAATTTGAACAGGTAGGAGAAGTCCGATTTGTAGGGGCTCTTGACCGGTGTCGCCATGGAGTGACAGTTCATGCAACTGCTGTTGGGCTGGATGTAGCTCTCCATGGTCACGTTGGCTGCCAGGGCCGGGGTCGGCTGGCCCAGTGGGTTGCTGGGGTTGTCGGGCATCAACGGGCGTTGGGTGGTGATGAGCTGGTAGTACTTGAGCACGCTTTTCTGCAGGTCCGGGTGGCTGCGGTAGTGGGCGTTGACGCCATTGGTCACCTCGGCAATCGGCGTGACCCGGTTCAGCGGGTTCGGGGTCTGGAAGGTCGTGCCTGGCTTGGGCACGCAGACCAGGTGCGCGCCCTGGGCCTGCCAGTCACAGGGCGACTGGTTGAGGCTGGCGGCGGGGGCATCGGCGTTGAAGTAGGCATAGGCGGTGCCGGTTGCCGGCTGATCGACCCACTGGCCGTGCACCTGCTGCTTGGGAGGGACGTTGTCGATCTGCTCGAAGGTTGACCAGATCCACTGCGGGTAGCCGTTCACCTTGGTGATGAGGTGCAGCCCCACCAAACCAAGGTAGGCCTCGGTGACCCCGGTGCGCTGGCCTTGGGCGTCGAAGGTGGCGACGCGGGCGAACTGGGTCAGGTAGTGGCTGGCATTGTCCTTGGGCGTAAGAATGCGCCAGCTCGACTTGACCTCGATGACACCGTTGGGAAAGTTGATGTTGTTGGCCTTGGAGACCACGTCGGCGTTGTAGTACTGGTTGTTGACGATGTAGTCGTAGGAAGTCTCGTTGGCGGAGATGTCGTAGTAGGTCGGGTTGCCGGCCTGGTCGATCAGCCAGCCACCGACGGCCTGGTCGACGGCATTGACCTGGGTGCTGTTCTTCAAGGCCGCGATGTTGATGATGCCCAGGCTCTTGGCTTTTTGCGGGGTATTCCAGGGGCCGGGATTGGCGCCCTGCGGCAGGAAGATGTCTTCGACGGTCTTGTAGGTTTGCCAGACGGTGTAGCCGGAGGCCCCGGGTTGCTTGCTGCAATCGGGGTCACCGCGCTGGCCGTTCTGGGCGGGCCAGTTCAAGGCAATGAACAACTGCCAGCTGTATTGATCGAACAGGTCCTGGCTGGCAGTGGCTGCCGGCGCCGTGGTGGGGGGCTGGCAATCAAGGCTGCTGGCCTGTGTAGGTTCGGTTGAGGTCTGGGTTTGATCCAGGGCCAGGGCCGGCAGACTGGCGAGCCCCAGCAACATCACGGTGAACGTTTTCATGGCAATCCTTCGTCTTGAGTCGATTCACGGAGGCGAGCGCCCTCGCCACAGTCAGTCCCTTTGCCGCTGACCCTTTCAACGCCTTGAGTCAAGTGTTCAGGGCTTGCGCTGCATCAGCTTGTTCCACTGGGCCTTCTGGCCATTGCTCTGGGACGCCGCAGGCTCGAACAGTTGGCAGGGCGGCGGGTTCGACGGGCACATGGCGGCCACCTGTGCCCAGGTCTGGGCCGGATCGGGCTTGGCGATGCGAAAGTGGGTGTAGTTCTGGCTGACGATGGGCGCGTTGGCGACGCTGGTGTCACCGGAGAAGTAGAACGACTGCGGCGGCCGATAGGGCGGCTGCCCCGACATCTGCTTGTAGAAGGCGTAGCCGAACAGGATCGGACCTTGCGGTGAATCGAGATCCAGGGCGTAGGCCTGCACGCTGCCATCGAGGTGCTTGCTGCGTTCGGCGCTGTAGGGCAGATGCTGGATGAAGTCCTGGCGCGGTGGATGATTCATCGGCGAGAACATGCAGCAGGCCGGCATGTCCTTGGGGCGGTCCTGCGGGTAGGTCAGGAAGTACGCCTTGTTGCCCAGGGACACGAAGGAGCAGGTGTAGTTGTTGTTCTTGATCGGGAAGATCGGCAGGCAGTATTTCTCGTAGTGCTCCATCATCGCACCGAAACCGTCGCCATCCGGCGGGATGTACGTGGTGTCGTAGTAGCTGGTCCCCCGTGACACGGTGTAATCCGCCGGGGTGAGGGTGCTGGGCGGATTGCTATAGGGCGGCGGATTCTTCTGGTAGTTGTGCATGACCCGGTACAGGGTCCAGTCGCTGATCCAGAACGCCGGGAAAAACGGATCGGAGGGGTCGCCCGGTGCGCGTTCGGTGATGCAGTTGCCGTTCTGCGCGTTGCAACCTTCGTTGTTGTGCACCCCCATGGTGAAGTAGACGGCCCCGCTGTCTGGCTGGGCAAAAAGTGCGGGGCTGAGCAGCAGGGTCAGCAGCAACAGCCGTTTCACAATGCTGGCTTTCATATGACACTCCTGTGAAGTGCCGGGTGGCTGGCATGCCACCCGGTGATCCTGTCAAACCGTCAGAGCTTGTCGTAGTCGCTCATCTTCAGCGCGATGGGCGGGTAGTTGCGCTTGACCAGGAACTTGGCCCACAGCTCCAGGACGGCGCGACGGCTTTGTGACATGTCGCGAGTGATGGGCATCGAGAGCGTGCTTTCTTCCTGGTATGGCTTGCTGATCAATACGATCAACTGGTCGATGGCACCTTCGACCCGGGTCTGGGAGTCGAGCGGCATGTACTTGTTCATGATCGGGTACAGGTAATAGAACGTTTGCAGGACGCGGGGAAAAATGAAGGTGTCCCACAGTTTCTTGGGCGCGTTCGGGTCCTTGTACAGGTCGTTCCATGTGTTGACGAAGTCCTGTTGCAGCTTGACGTCCAGCGGCAGGACCCGCAGTGGGGCGAGGAAGTCGATGTAGGCTTGGGGCAGTTTGAAACTGAAGGGGATGACGGGGTCGTGTTGGTCTTCCTTGACGAAAAAACGCAACGTGGGAAAGCCCGGCGCCACTGCGCGGAAGCTCAGCTGGGCGATGCCATTGTCGTCGGTGGTCGTCGTGACGTACGAATAGTCGATCGGGCTGGCCTGGCTGTTGTCCAGCTTCGCGGTGGTGTAGGTGGCAGCGTCGAAGGCCAGGCACGGACGCAGGTCGACCGCGATCGCACTGCTCGGGCCGTGCAGGAACGCTTGATAGCCGATGGGCGTGCCCGTCGGCGTGTCGACGAATTGCAGGGCGGTGAGCCGGCGACCACTGCCGGTTGCCAGGTAAGGGGACGTCGGCGGGGCGTTCTCGAACCGTGGCAGGTTGGCGGTGTTCAATGTGCGGTCCGACGGATTGTCGTAGAACAGTATGAACTCGGCCGCATTGCTGAAGGCCAGGTAGTAGTCGCTGGTGGTCACACTGTAGGGATTGCCGTACTCCGCCACCCACAGCGTGGTGTTGGCGGCTGGCACGCCGTTTTTCTGCACCATGATCTGCAGTGTCTTGTGGTCACCCACGTCGATGAAACTGCCGCTCTCGATCACCTCGGCAGTCCACTCCTGCTGGGCGGCGGCGATCACAGGGGACGCCGGTGCCGGGCCCTGTTGGTGCAGTTCCAGCGGGCCTGACTGCAAGGTGGCCTTGTCTGCGTCGCTGAGGGTGAAGTCCAGCAGGCCCGAACGTTGGTCGAAGGCCGATTGCCGGTATTGTTCGAAGCCGAAATTGACCACCGGGGTGAACACACCGTTCTGGCGCGCGCCCAATTGGTAGTCGCCGGCCTGGTATTTTTCGGCGGTCAGGATCGGCGCCTTGGGGTCGACCGGATAGAACGGGAAGGTGTTCGCCAGATCCAGCGACAAGGTGTTGCCGGTGATCTGCGCCGACGTCACCCCCAGCGTCATGGGTTGCGACTGGGTGCCTTGATAAAGGTCGACCGCATCGACGGGCACCAGGCGCGGCCCGGCGGGTGCGGTGGGGTATTCGTTGGCGAACCACAGGCCCAGGGTGGCCACGGTGCGGCTGTAGGCGGGGTTGAAGAAAATCTTGGAGACGTTGGCCAGGCCCGCCTCATACATCCTGGTCACCTTTTCCATGGCCTCCTTGGTCGTCGAGCGGGTGTCGATCGGCGGGAAATCATTGAACACGCCGTTCCGGTCGTAACAGGTCAGGTAGGTGGAAAACCTGAACATCAGGCCCTGGGCGTTTTGCTGTTTCATCTGCTGTTGCAGGTTGTTCAACAGGGACGAGTTGCCGACGGCCCATTCCAGGCTGTCCTGGGTGAAACAGCTCTGCCAGGTGGTGGTGACATACGACAGGCCACCCAGGTGCGCCCACTTGAAGTTGAGAAAACGGTCCAGCATGCGGTACTGGCGATTGAGGGTCAGGCCGCAGGTTTCGTCTCCCAGCACCAGCTTGTCGAAATACAGCGCGGTGAAGGTGTTCTGCCACGGGCTGATGTCCACGAAGCGAGCCGCGGACGGGCCGGTGGTGCCAAAAGGGTTCCCGTACAACTGGTAGCTTTTGCCGACCAGCGCATCCTGGTCGATGTAGGTGTTGGCCTGCAACTCGCCGCCGATGACCACCGATTGAGTCTGGTTGTAGCTCACCGTGCCGCAGGCATTGTCGCCGAACAGGTCCCATTCGGCGGGTATGAACGGCGTCGGGCTGCCATTGGTCGGCACCTGCGCCACATAGGTCGGGACCGTCTCCACGGGTTTGATCGCCCAGGGCATCAGGGTGGTGGGGGCGTTGTCCGGCGTGATCCCGTACGTTTCCACGAACGGCCAGTTGATGTCCATCTTGACCGCGTCGTAGAGCGGCAGCACATCATTGTTATTGGCCGTCGGCGGGTTCCAGAACATGTGCCCGTTTAGGTAGATGCGGGGGAAATTCAATACGCTCATGTCATGCTCCTTAGCGTTGCCACTGGGCGCGTTTCAGCGACCAGACAAAGTCCAGTTTTTTGTAACCGGCGAAAGCCGAGTCCGGCAGCGGAGTGGTGGGGTAGGCGATGCCGCCTTTGTGCGCGATGGCGAAATTGAAGTAGCCCTGATCGATCGAATAGGCGGCGGTGCCATGGCAGGCCAGGCACGATGATGTGCTCTGGAACGCCGACTCCAGCTGGGAGTTGGCCAGCACCTGGGTGATGGGCTTGAACTCCACACCGATCAGTTCGTACTGCGACAAGGCCGGGGTGCTGGCCTGGAATTGCGTATTGACCGGCTTGGCCGCCGGGGTCGGCCCGGTGGTGTTGGTCATCGGCGCGGACGGCGCGGCGTTGGTCACGGTGTACTTGCTGTTGTTGACGTTTTCGAAGGTGGTCCAGACCCAGTTGGCGTCCAGCTTGTTGACCACATGCAGGCCGCTCAGGGCGGCGTAGCCGACCGTGTAGGTGCCGTCGTCATTCTTGTAATAGGCCTGGGCGATGTAATAACCGTCTTTTTGCAGCGTCTGCTTGTAGGCCGTGTCGGTGCCGACCCACAGCCAGGCGGATTTCAGCTCCCAGGCCGTGGATGGAAAGGTCAGGTTGTTCGCCAGTGCCGCCTGGCCGTTCATGTTGTAGACGTTGTTCTTGAGGATGTAGTCGTAGGTGTCCTGGCCCATCAGCAACTGGAAACGCACCGCGTTGCCCTGTTGGTCTGCGGGCACGGCACCGCCCATTTGCAGGATCAGCCCATCGACCTGCTGGGTGGCATTGAGGTTGTGGATCAGGCGTTGGGTGTCCATGCCCTGGGACTTGGCCTGCTGCAGCACCGCGTCCGGCGGCGGCACGCGGTTGGCGTAGGCGCCGGGGTTGGCGCCATTGGGCAGGTAGACCTGGTCGGAGGGTTTCATGGTCTCCCATTCGAGGTTGGGACTTCCGGCGGCCGGCTGGTTCAGGCATACGAACCAGTTCCAGGCCATGGTCTCGGGACTCTTGGCAAATGCCGCCCGCGTCTGGTCGATGTTGGGGCCAAATTGCAGGAAATTGCTGCAATCGAAGGTGGTGGGGTTCTGGGCCTGAGCCAAACCGGCCAGGGCACTGAGAACAGTTATGGAAATGGCTCGCCGCATGGAAGCTCCTTGGCATTGGCCGTGTCGGTAGGAGAGCGCCCCAGGAAGTGTTCGAGGAGCAGTTGGTTCACTGCCGTGGCTGCAAGGTGCTGCGGCAACGGCAGATCACAATTGGTGATGAGCAGCGGGCCAGTCTGTGGGGTGTCGGGCAGGCGTCCGTGGCTGCCGCGAACCAGTCCGGTGTCCAGCGCAATCAGGTCCATGTAGTAGCGAAAGCCGAGCTTTTTCTGGAGCAGGCGGCGCGCCACTTTCCATTTGGGGAAACGAATGGCCGGATCGACGAACAGTTCCACCGGGTCGTAGCCTGGCTTGCGGTGGATGTCCACGGTGCGGGCAAAGTCGGGTGCCTTGCGGTCGTCGAACCAGTAGTAGTAATCGAACCAATGGCCCGGTTCGGCCACGGCCACCAGCTCGCCGCTGCGTGGGTGGTCCAGTTGCCAGGCTTGCTGTTCGGCCTTGTCCAGTACGCGCTCGATGCCGGGCTGGCGCTGCAACAGCGCCTTGACCTGGGGGATGTCCTGCGCCTGTTTCACGTAGACATGCGCGACCTGGTGATCGGCCACCGCGAAGGCCGCGCTGGCGCCGGGGTCCAGCAGCTCCCAGCTCAGCGACTGGCGCACCTGCAACCAGCCTTCGGCGCGCAACAGCCGGTTGATGGAGATCGATTGCCGGACGGCTTCGATGCCGTACTCGGACAGCAGCATCACCGCCGCGCCTTGTGCCTGGGCGAAGGCCAGCAGGCGACCGACTTCACTGTCGATGGCCCGCACCTCGTCGGCAATCGACGGGTGATCGGGGCCCAGGCGTTGCAGGCTGTAGTCGAGGTGAGGCAGGTAGATCAACTGCAGGTCGGGGCGATCGAGCTGGAACTCGGCGATGGCGCAATCGACGATCCAGCGGCTTGAGGCGATGCCCGCCGCCGGGCCCCAGAAGCTGGGGAACGGAAACTCGCCGATCTGCGCTTCGATGCGTTCGTGCAGCGTGGCCGGCGACGAATACAGGCCGAACAGCTTGCGTCCGTCGGCAGGGTAGTGAGGACGCGGGGTGATGGCGGCGTCCACGTCCGCGTACATGTTGTACCACCAGAACAACTGGCTGCAGCGAAAGCCGGGGAGCTGGCGCTTGAGCGTCTGCCAGACCTTTTCTCCTTGCATCAGGGTATTGGGTTGCAGCCAGAAACGCACTTCGGCCTGATCGCGAAAGTACCAGCCGTTGCCCACGATGCCGTGTTTCGAAGGCGCCTGGCCGGTGAGGATCGACGCCTGCACCGTCGAGGTGACGGCTGGAAACACCGGTTGCAGGTGGGCCATCCTGGCGGTTTTCAACAGGGCATTGATGTGGGGCGTCGCCGGCCCTAGCAGCGCTGGGGTCAGCCCCACCACATTGATCAGCAGCAGCGGCTGCCGGGGGCGCTCAGCGGGCATTGGCGTAGGCCTCTTGCGCCGGGTACTGCAGCAACTGGCGCTGGTGCAGTTGCGCTTCGACCCAATGCAGTTCCGCCGCGATGCCCTGGAGCTGGGCTTGCTCGGTGGTGGGCCGCAACGACGCCGGCAAGACACCCCAACTGTAGGTTTCCACTTCCAGGACCGGGCGGAAATCGCCGTGGTCGGCCAGGAAGTCGAAGGTTTGCGCCAGGGCGACCTGGCTGCCGCTGAGTTCGGGCAACAGCAGCTGTTCGCTGAACAGCGGAATGTGGAAGTGAATCCGCAGTTCGGGGTGTGGCCGTGGGTTGTTCGCGCAGGCGTCGAGGGCGATGGGCAGGTCCGCCCAGGCCGACAGTCGGTCCTGGCTGTCGCGCGCCTTCACTTGATGCAGGTAGGTGGTTTCGGCGAAGTCGCCCAAGGTCGCGAGCACGTGCCTGCGGCGTTCGACATCCGCCGGCAGGCGACAGATCAGCGCGTTGGACAGCTGGATCTTGCCGACGGGCACCCCGGCCTGGCGCAGCGTGTTCAGGGACTGATAACAGTCCTCGAACATCACGGCCTGGTGGCAGACGTCAAAGCACAGCGCCAGGTGATCGTGGTGCGGGTCCGTGGCTTGCACGGCCTGGAAGAAGGCGATGGCCTGGTCGGTGTTTTCCAGCACGCAGTCCGGTTCCATCTCCAGGCAGAACACGATTTTCTTGCCCGTTTCCCGATGCAGCCTGGCCAACGAGGCGGTGAGTTGGCGCAGGTGGTATTCGGCGCGCTCCTGCAATATCGGGTTCCAGGTGGCGGCATAGCCCAGCGGTACGCTGGAAATCACCCCTTGGTGACAGTCCGGCGGCAGGGCCTGCGCGAGAATCCAGGCCAGGTTCAAGCTGTACGCCAGGCGCTTCTGATCGGCCCAACTGGGCTGGTAGACCTCGGCTTTGACCGCTCCTTCATGGAACTGGCCGTAGGGAAACCCGTTGAGCGACGTCAGGCGCAGCCCGCTGCGTTGCAGCAGCTTGAGGAAGTCCATGCGAGCCGATTTTTGCTGTAGCTGCGCAGCGGCGAGGGCGCTGATCCACAGTCCGCTGTCCTGTTCGTCCAACCCGCGCAGGCTTCGCACCTGCTGGAAATGGCTTTCGATGCAGGCGCGCAGCCCGGCCAGGTCGCGAGTCGGGTGTACATTGCTGCAATACCCGACTTGCGAGGCCGCCCAACCGTTGCCGGCCATCATTTGATCACCGGTTCCTGGCCCGCAGGGCGGAGTTCTCCTGCCATTGCCGACGCTGGTCGATGGGCAGCGGGGTGCTGACCAGCGATTTGTCCAACTGGCCGCTCTGGGCAAAGAAATCCACCGGGTTGTGAAACAGCACCTGTTCGACCTGGGCTTCGCTGAAGCCGGCCGCCAGCATCGCCTGGCCGGTCTTGGGCACCTTGAGTGGATCGCTGATGCCCCAGTCGGCGGCGCTGTTGACGACCATTTTCTCGGTGCCGTACTGCTGCAGCAGGGCAACCATGCGCTGTTCCGACATCTTGGTGTTGGGGTAGATGGAGTGGCCGCGCCAGCAGTCGCTGTCCAGCACCAGGGGCAGGGTCAGTTCGTTGAGGTGGTCGATGATCACTTGATGCTCGGCAATCCCCACTTCGCGTATCACCGCCAGGGTGCGCTTGGTGCCGCCGATCTTGTCGCGGTGCGGGGTGTGGACCAGCACCGGCAGGTTGAATTGCTTGGCCAGTTCCAACTGGGCGGCCAGGAAGCGATCCTCTTCAGGGGTGATGTCGTCGTAGCCGATTTCACCGACGGCCACGACGCCATCCTTCACCAGGTAGCGCGGCAGGATGTCCAGCACTTCGTAGGCGATCGACAGGTCATTGGCTTCCTTGGGATTGAGGCCGATGGTGCAGAAGTGATGGATGCCGAACATGCTGGCGCGAAAGCGTTCCCAACCCAGCAGGGTGTCGAAGTAGTCGATGAAGCTGCCGACGCTGGTCCTGGCCTGGCCCTGCCAGAAGGCGGGTTCTATGACCCCGGTGATGCCGGCGGCGGCCATGTTCTGGTAGTCGTCGGTGGTGCGGCTGACCATATGGATATGCGGGTCGAAATAGCGCGGCATGGTGAATCCTCATCAGGAAAAATCGGACCGTGGGGCATCAGTTCGCCGGGCGTTCGGCCAGGTGGTCGTGCCATTCCGGCGGCAGGCATTGCTGCTGGTTCAGGCCAACCAGGCGCTGGCGTTGCGCCGGGCTGAGCAGGTTGAAGGCAATCGCCAGGGGCAGCCCCGGTGACACCGTTCGCTGGGCGGCGAGTTGTTCGTCCAGCAGGTCGAGGGCAAGCTGGTTGAGGGCGACGCCCTGGCGCTGCTCCAGGCCGACCAGGCGCCGAACGTCCAGGCCCATGCCCAGCGCTTTCAGCACCAGTTGATGGAAGGCCCGTTCGCTGTAGTGGCGTGACGGGTAGCGGGTGTCCAGGGCGAGGGCGGCAAACACCTGGCTGTTGCTGGTGCGCCCGGCCTGCAACGCCAGCTCCACGCAGAGCCCTTGGCTGTCGAGCCAGTCCAGGGCCTTGAGCGTGGCGATCTTTTCCTGGTCGTCACCCCACAGGAACAGTTGACGCAACAAGGGCACTTGCTCGGCCGGGGTGTGTTGCTCCAGCGCTTGCGCCAGTAACAACGCCCGCGCCAGTTGCACGTTGCTCCAACTGCCACAGCCGGGCAGCGGATGGTCCTTGAGATGGCGCTTGCACTGGCTGCTCAACAGCGCCGCGGTGCTGGCGTCCGGGTGTTGCGCCAGTTGTGCCTGCGCCTGGCGCCACCACTGCAACTCGCTGTCATCGAGTTGCAGGCTGAAAACCTGGCGATACTCGGCGAGGCAGTCCTGGCGCAGGTCGAGGGCCGTCGATGACGGCGTATTAACGTCCGTGTTCATGTCGGTTTGATCCAGCGCTGCAAGTGGGGAAGCAGGAAAAACACCAAGACCCCGATCAGGCTGCCCAGTGGCTGGTCCGCCACGGCCAGCACCAAGGCATCGAACAGCGGCAGGGCGGCCAGGCCCGCGCCGATGAATGCGCGCACTTGCCGGTGCCGAGGGTTGGCCAGGTGGCGCCAGTAGTGCCAGCCCAGCCAACCCAGCCAGAGCAGCAACACCGGCCAGAACCAGGCGTTGTCGCCATAGAACGCCAGGGCCAGCGGGCTGAGCATCAAGGCCAGGGGAAGACGGCTGAGCAACTGGTTGCGGTGTTCCTGGCGGGCCAGGTAGGTCAGGCCGCTGATGTACACGCCAAGCAAGATTGCGCACAGCCAGATCGGTTCCGGCGGCACCGCCAGGCTGGCGGCGGCGGTGAGGTAGAGCGTCGAGCGGCAGGCGCCCATCAGCCAGACGCTGTGGGTGTATTTCTTGTGCAGCAGGTTGTAGCCGAGGATGCAGCCGACCAGCAGCGCGGCGCTGCCCAGCAGCCAGTGCGGTTGATCGACCCGTTGGCTCAGGCCCAGCAACGCGGCGGCGGCCAGTGCCAGCAGTAGCGTGGTGGCCAACCTCACTTGCTGGCGGCTGACCAGCCCGAGGGTGATGGGGCGGGGGTTCTGGTGTTGCTGGTCCCAGTCGGCGTCCAACAGGTCGTTCAACAACATGCCGGCCAGGTACAGCAGTGACAGCGCGGCCAACAGCAACACCCACACCAGCGACGAGGGCGGTGCCAGGGCGCCGGCATTGCTGGCGAGCAGGGCGGCCGCCATGACATTGGTCCACACCGTCGGCAGGTTGGACACCCGGCCCAGGGTCATCCAGGTCTTCAGGTTCAGCGCCGGCGAGTTCATTGCGCGCAGCCTGCGTTGAGGATCGGGGCCGGATCGAAGCCGCGGGACAGCCGTTGCAGCGCCTGCTCCATTCGCGCGGTGTCGATTTCATGCAGGTCCACCGATTCGCCGATGCGGCTGAGCATGGGAATGGACAACTGCCCGCCCAGGTGCTGGCGAAACTCCTCCAGGCCGAGCAGCACCTGTGAACGGCCCTGGGCATCCTTCAAGTCCAGCTCCGGCGGATTCAGGCAGAAGCCGAGCGTGATCAACAGGCGCAGGACCCGGTCGCTGTCGGCATCGCTCAACAGCCCCAAGGCATTGGCGTAGAGCCCGTCCAGGGCCATGCCCACCGCGACGGCCTCGCCATGGCGCAGGCGATGCTGGCTGAGGTTCTCCAGCTTGTGCGCAGCCCAGTGCCCATAGTCCAGCGGCCGGCCGTTACCGCGCTCGAAAGGATCGCCCGCCCCGGTGATGTGCGCCAGGTGCAGTTCGGCGCAGCGGCGGATGGCGTAGCGGCTGGCCGCGTGGTCGAAGTGGGCGAGGGCGTCGGTGTGTTGCTCCATCCATTGGAAAAAGACCACGTCCTTGATCAGCGCGACTTTTACCGCTTCGGCCAGCCCGGCGATCTGGTCGCGCCGGCCCAGGCTGGTCAGCAATTGGAAGTCGTTGATCACGGCGGTGGCGGGATAGAAGGCGCCCAGCAGGTTCTTCTGGCCGAAGGCGTTGATCCCGTTCTTGACCCCGATGCCAGCGTCGTTTTGCGCGAGCACTGTGCTCGGGATGCGGATCAGGCGAATCCCGCGATGGAAGGTCGCACAGGCGTAGCCCACTGCATCCAACACCGCGCCGCCGCCCAGGGCGAGTACGTAGCAATGCCGGTCCAGCCCGTGGTGCAGCATGTCCAGGTACAGCTGCTGCAACACTTGCGCGTCCTTGCTCAGTTCACCGGCCGGTACCGCAATGGGTGCCGCCTGCAAGCGCAGGTCCGCCCGATGGACGGCAAAGTAGCCGTCGATCTGCTCCCGCAATTGTGGGGCGCTTTGCAGCAGGAGTTCATCGGCGAACATCAGCACCGTCACCGGCCCACTGGCCTGGGCGGTGAGCTGACGATGCAGGCAAGGATTGAGTGGGTCGAACAGATGATCGGTGAACAGCACCGGGTAGTCGTAACGGACCTCGAAGCGCCCACGCAGCGGCTGCTCCGGGGCATTGCCACGCAAGGCCTTGAACAGGCTGTGGCCGGCGATGAACAGCCCGGGCAATACCATGCCGGCGAGCAGGGTCACCAGCAACGCGTTCTGTTCCACCAGGAAGGTGCCGATTGCGCTGTAGGCCAGGGCCAGGCCCGCGTTCGCCAGGGTGGTGACCAGCATGAACGCGCGCAGTGGGTAGCGTTGCATGCCGGCGGCGACCACCGAGGTTTCCGCCAACACCGGCACGCCACGCAGGCAGACCAACGACAACGTGCCCAAGCGATACGCCATGTGCCCCGGCTGACGCTGGTGCAGGCCCAGGCGCCCGGACAGCAGGCGAAAGTATCCGGCCCCCAGCGCGTAACCCAGCCAGGCCCCCAGGCACAGACCGATGAAAATCGCCAAGTAGCCGCCGAGGCTGCCGAGCATCGCCACGGCCAGCAGGGCCACCATGCTGGAAGGCACCGGCAGCACCACGTCCAGTGCCAGCAGGGCGATCAGCAGCAGCGCCAGGCCGAGTGTCTGGGCCGGGGTCGAGGGCAGGAACAGGGTAAGGTGGGTCAGCACATCCTGGAGCTGTTGCTCGAACAGCAGGAAACTGGCGATGACCAGGCCCGAGAAGCCAAACAACGACAGCCAGAAAAAACCGGCTGGCCCTCTTTTCGAGAGCGCACGAAACCAACGGCTGCGCTTCATCAAGCATCCCTCTTTTATTTTTGACAGAGTCCGTGTCAGCAATTAAAAGCAGCGTCTGGTGCGTTTCAGATCAATGGATTCCCTCGCCTCGATGGCTGGTTTTCATGACCGTGCGGTCATGCCGGTGAAGACAGTCTTGAATCTAGACGGGCATGGTGTTTTTGCAAGGTCGCCTGATGGCAATATGATTTTTTCCTTGGCAGGCGGTGCCTGCACCCAGACCGATCAAGCCTGTGGGCTCACTCCCACAGGGCTCGTCAGGGGCTCCAGCAGAGCTTGTCAGAGATCGATCACCAGGTCCGACGTCGGCTTGCTGCAGCACAGCAGGCGCAGGCCCTTGTCGATTTCCCGTTGGCGGATCCCGCCGTTGTGGTTCATGTCCACCGTGCCTTCGAGCAGCGCCGTCTTGCAGGTGCCGCACACGCCCTGGCTGCAGGAGGAGGGCACGATGGCGCCGGCTTTCTTGGCGGCACTCAGCACGGTCTGGGTGCCGGTCATGGTGAAGGTCTTTCCCGAGCGGGACAGGGTCACCGTGAACAGGCTCGCCTGATCCAGCGAAGGCGCTTGTTCGATCACCGGCTCTGCGTTCAGCACCGTGATGTCGAAGCTTTCCTGGTGGTAGTGGGCGAAATCGAACCGCGCGTCCTTGAGCAGCGATTTGACGGCCTCCATGTAGCCTTGAGGGCCGCAGGTGAACACTTCGCGCTCCCTGAAGTCCGGGACGTGTTGGCTGAGCAAAGGCAAATCGAGCCGGCCGATGGGGTGTTGCCAGTCGACGATGGTGCCCGGGCTTTCGCAGACGTGCAGCACGCGCAGGCCGGCCATGCGCGCCTGCATGCCCTGGAGTTCGTCGTGGAAGATGATGTCGGTCGGCGTACGGGCGCTGTGCACGAAGACGATGTCCAGGTCGCTGGCCATGTCGAAGGCTGTGCGGGTCATCGACATCAGGGGCGTCACGCCGGAGCCCGCCGACAGGTAGAGCCATTTCTTCGCCGGAATGCCGACCGGGGTAAAGCTCCCCGCCGGGCCGGACGCGCGCAGGCAGTCCCCGGGCTGGAGGCGGTCGTGCAGCCAGTTCGACACGAGCCCGCCCGGCACCCGCTTGACGGTGATGGCGAACGCGAACGGGCGAGTGGGGGACGACGACACGGTGTAGCAGCGGGCGATGGGCTGGCCCGCGATGACCGGTGATAGCGTGATGAATTGGCCCGCTTCGAAACTCAGCGCGCTGAAGTCCGCGCAGCGAAACACGAACGTCTTCACGTCATGGGTTTCCGGGTACACGGCGCAGCACACCAGGGTTTTCTGTTCGCCGCTGTTCCATTGCGCGCCAAACGTGCTCCACATCTGTGGGTCGGTAAAGCGTCTGGCAGCGTCGGTAGGCTCAAGGGGGGCAAGGTTTTCGTAAGTTGTCATGTCCATTGCTCACACGCCATGGGCGGCCAGGCGCGCCGAGTACCAGCGCGAGAACTGATCGACATAGGATTCGGTGAAGGCCGAGAACGGTCCCGGTGCGTAGGCCGGGTCCTGGGTGCCGCTGTGGGTGATGCCCACGAGGCTGGCGTCCTGGAGGTTGGTCGCGGCCCAGACTTCGGTCAGTTTATCCAACTGGTAGTCCACGCCCTCGATGGCGTCCGCGTGGACCAGCCACTTGGTCCGCACCAGGGTTTTGTCCGGTGCCAGGGGGATGATGTAGGAGATCACGGCGTGGTCGCTCATGACGTGCGTCCATGAGTTGTGCGTCCACAGGTGCATGTCTCCCAGGTCACGGCGGGTGAGGTGGCCGAACAGGCGCGTGCAGGCCACTCGGGTATCGAGGGTCTGGGATTCGCCATGGCCGGCGATGACCAGGCGTTGCGAGCGGAATTGAGTGACCACGTCCTCGCCCAGGTGTTCGACGGCGTCGCAGAGGTAGCCCTCGTTCTCCCAGTTGCGCTTGGTGTCGGCATTGCGACGGTGGTATTCGTCGAGCACCTGAAGCGAGTCCTCGCTGAGCCCGTCGGTGCAGAAGCCGAAATCTTCCGGCAGGAACGATGCTGTCAGTTCGGGATGAGTACCGGCGCAGTGATAACACTCACGGTTATTCTCGATGACCAACTTCCAATTGCCGTTCTCGATAATTTCCGATTCATGGGCAATCTTTGAATAAGTAAGTTCGTATTGGGCAAAGCGCGGTGACATGACGTGGTCAAGGTAACTGATATCTTCCGGCGCTTCGTCAGCCAGGCAAACGAATATATGCGTGCCGACTACTTTGGTGTGAACCGGTATCAGGCGCTTGCAGGTAGGGTCGAAGTTCTGGCCCATGTGCGCGGCATGTTTCAAACTGCCGTCCAGGTCATAAGTCCACTGATGATAAGGGCAGACCAACAGGCCCACGGTGGATTTGCCCGCCGGCTTCAAGCGCGCCCCGCGATGCCGGCAGACATTGCGAAACGCCTGCACCTGCTCGTCATCGTCGCGTATCAGGAGGATCGAAGACTTGCCGATGTCGAGGGTGGAGACATCCCCGGGCTCGGCAATGTCGCTGGTCACACCGACCAGTATCCAATGCTGGGTAAAGAAGATATCCACGTCGTTTTCGAAGACATCCTGTCGACCGAACAGGCCGCCGGGCAGGCCGTGCCCGGTTTCGCGATCAGTCAGAAGTTCACGGTGGGTTTTCACGGCGCTGAGGGTCATTGAGGGATCTCGCTCGAACTAATAAAAGTCGCTAAGTGGGCGGCCAGTACAGTATCGAAACGGGGTATTTTTCCGTCAACGCGCTTTATTTTCACCTTGGCATAACCCGCAGTTATGCCAGCAAAGTATTACGGTCGATCAATGTTTCAGGTGGCTGTCGTCCTGTAACCAATCAACTAACGTGGGAGTGATCGCGCCCGGTTCTCGACCGGTGGGCACGACCACGTAGTAGGCGTCCTTGGGCTTGACCACGTAGGGGGTGATCCTGACCAGTTCGCCACTGTTGAGCAGGTGCGCAATCAGTCGGCCCCAGCCCAGCGCGATGCCGTACCCCTGGAGAGCGGCCTGGATCGCGTCGTTGTAGGCGCTGCACCGCAGTGAATAATTCAGCTTGGGATGCATGTCCCCGAGTTCCCGGCACCAGCCGTTCCAGGTCATCCAGCCTTCGAGGGTGGCGTCGGAGTCGATCAGGGCCACGTCCAGGAAATCATCGATCGACGTTGGCGCCGGGTGGGCCGCCAGCCAGGCGGGCGAGCACACGGGAAATACTTCTTCGTCGAACAGGAAGATCGAGCGGCCGTCATCCCATTTGCCGTTGCCGAAGCGGATGGCCAGGTCCGCGTCATCCCGATAGGCGCCCGTCGAAAGCAACGGCGTGATCAAGCGCAGTTTCAATTGCGGTTGCAGCGTACGCAGCGACATCAACCGAGGCAGGATCCTCATGTGGGAAAACGCCCCGGTGCAGGCCAGGGTGATCTCCTGTTCGCCGATGCCCTCGGCAATCTTGTCGAATACGCTGGCCATGCGGTGAATGGATTCGGCCACGACCGAATGCAGCAGATAGCCCTCGTGTGTCAGCTTGATGGCGCGGTGCAGACGATGGAACAGCTTGGTGCCCAGCGTATCTTCCAGCAGGCGGATCTGCTTGCTGACGGCCGCCTGGGTCACACCCAGCTCCTGGGCCGCGAGGGTAAAACTGGCAAGCCGCGCCACGGCTTCGAACTCCAACAGGGCGGTCATGGACGGGATCAACCGTCGATAGCCCTTGACCTTTTTATCCATCTCGCTGGGTTGCATGGGCACATTCCGCTACGGGGCTTGTGGGCGTTCATGGGCGGGGTTTGCACCGAAGAACACGAACCGGATCAAGCCTGCCTGCTCTCAACTGTTTGGTCAATGAAATGTACTCAGATGTACATTTTTCGGTCGGCAGGGTACATTCGGTTCAGGTTTTTTGAAGAAGGTGAAGCGAGATGTCCCAGTTAGGGAAGGCGCGTGGCAAGGCCCAGGACAGCGGTTGGCGCGGGTCGCCGGAAGGTTGGCTGGAGGCCGCCTACGACGCCTTGAAGGAATCGGGCATCGACGCCGTCAGGGTCATGCCGCTCGCCAAGCGCCTGGGTCTGTCGCGAACCAGCTTCTACTGGTTTTTCGAGGATCGCGAACAGTTGCTGGCGGCCTTGCTCTCTCGCTGGCGGGAGACCAACACCGGCGGACTGATCCGCCAGACCGAAAGTTATGCCGAGAGCATTTCCGAAGCGATCCTGAACGTGTTCGAGTGCTGGCTCAACCCGCAACTGTTCGACTCCCAATTCGAGTTCGCGGTGCGCAGTTGGGCGCTGCAGTCGGCGGAGGTGGCCCAGGAAGTCGCTACCGTGGATGAACAGCGGATGAATGCGCTGGCGAGCATGTTCAAGCGTTTTGGCTACGACAGCCAGGGGGCCGACACCCGGGCCCGGACGATCTATCTGACCCAGATCGGCTACATCAGCATGAACACCCGTGAGCTGATCACCACGCGTTTCGAGCGTATTCCGCATTACGTGAGCATCTTCACCGGCAAGGTGCCCAAGCAGCGCGAGCTGGATCGTTTCTATGGGAAGTTCGGCTACGCCGAAAAAGAACCGGGGGTCTTCGTGCCCTTGGCAGAGACGTTCGAGGAAGGGGCGGGTGATGATCAGTAAGACCCTGGGCATCATCGGCGGAACCGGCTGGCTGGGCGGGGCAATCGCCCACGCGTTGCTGGCCACTGCGCGGCTGCCGGCCGCTAACCTGGTGCTCTCCAACCGCTCGGGCAGTTATCCGCTGGCCGGGCAAGGTGTATGCCTGGTCACGGACAACCAGGCCTTGGTGGCGCGCAGCGATGTGGTGATCATTGCCGTGCGACCCGAGCATTTCGCCAGCCTGGACATCGATGCGACAGGCAAGGTCGTCATTTCGTTGATGGCCGGGATCACCGCGCAGGCGATTGCCACGCAGACCTCGGCTTCGGCGGTGGTGCGGGCGATGCCCAACGCGGCGGTGGAAATCCGGCAGTCCTTTACGCCCTGGTTCTGTTCGGGGACGGTGGACACCGCGACGCGAGAGCTGGTGCAGCAACTGTTCGAATCCGTGGGCACGGCGGCAGAGGTCCGGGAGGAGGGGTTCATCGACTACCTGTCTGCGCTGTCGGGCACCGGCCCGGCTTTTCCGGCCTTGCTGATGACCGCGCTGGCCAACCAGGCAATGGCCGCCGGCCTGCCTGCCGATATCGCGCAATTGGCCGCCAGGAACGTGGTGGTCAATAGCAGCCAACTGCTGCAAACCCATGACGCGCAGCAAATGATCGAGGCCTTGGTGGCCTATCGGGGCGTCACGGCCGCGGCGTTGCAGTCAATGGCCGACAGCCGCTTCGAAGAACACCTCGGCCAAGCCTTGCAGGCCGGGGCGGCGGTGGCTCGCAAAGGGCTTCACGGCTGAGACGGATAACCCCTGTGGCAAGAGCCCTCGCCACAGGGGGGCAAGACCTCAAATGTCCTTGAGCAAGCGCAGTGCATCATAGATGGCCGCGTGGGTATTGCGTGCCGACACGGCATCGCCGATGCGGAACAGTTGGAAGCGGCCTTCCGGGTGGGTCACGATGTTCTGGGGCTTGCCGGCGATCAGATCCTGCTGCTCGACCGCACCGTTGTTGCGCGAGTAAGGGCGCAATTCGAAGTACAGATCATCGAGGGGAAGGGTGCCGTGGTTGATCACCACCTGATCGACCACGCGCTGCTTGTGTACCTGGCCATAATCGCTGCCGAAGGTGGCCACCAGTTGCCCGTCGCGTTGCTCGACGGTGTCGACCCGGTAGGTGACGGTAAAGGTGACGTTCAGGTCTTGCAGGCTGCGCATGTAGGGCACCAGGTTCATCGCCATCACTTCCGGGGCGAATGACCGGTCCGGTGTGACGATCTCCAGTTTCGCGCCGCTGCTGGCGATGACTTCGGCCGCCTGCAGCGCGGCGTGGTCGCCCGCGTCGTCGAAGATCAGCACGTTCCTGCCGGGTTTGACGTCGCCGCAAATGATGTCCCAGGTCGACACCACCAGTTCATTGCCGTGCTTGAGCACCTCGGTGTGGGGCAGGCCGCCGGTGGCGACGATCACCACGTCCGGTTCCTCGGCCAATACCGTCTCGGCCTCGGCCCAGGTGTTGAAGTGGAACTTGACGCCCAAGCGTTCGCATTGCGCCATGCGCCATTCGATGATGCTGATCATCTCGCGGCGGCGTTCGCTGAGGGCCGTCAGGCGGACCTGCCCGCCGGGTTGGTCCGCCACCTCGAACACCGTGACGGCATGCCCGCGTTCACCGGCCACCCGTGCCGCTTCCAGGCCTGCCGGGCCGGTGCCGATCACCACCACCTTGCGCTTGAGCGGCGCCTTGGAAATCTCGTGGGGCATGGTGGTTTCGCGCCCGGTGGCGGCGTTGTGGATGCAATACGCCGCGCCCCCCTGGTAGATGCGGTCCAGGCAGTAGTTCGCGCCCACGCAGGGGCGGATGTCCTCTTCGCGTTTTTCAATGATCTTGCGCACGATGTGCGGATCGGTCATGTGCGCGCGGGTCATGCCGATCATGTCCACCTTGCCGGAGGCGATGGCGTGGCGTGCCGTGGCGACGTCGGGAATCTTGGCGGCGTGGAAGGTCGGGAAACCGGTGGCCGAGCGGATCTCGCCGGCAAAGTCCAGGTGCGGGGAATTGCGCATGCCCTGGATCGGGATCACATCGGTGAGGCCGGCGTCGGTGTCGATGTGCCCGCGAACGACGTTGAGGAAGTCGACCAGGCCGCTGTCCTTGAGCATATGGGAGATCCGCAGGCCGTCGCTGGCCCCGAAACCGCCGGGCAGGTCTTCATCGCCGGTGTAGCGAATCCCCAGCAGGAAGTCTTCGCCGCAGCGTTGGCGGATGCCGCGCAGGATATCGAAGGTAAAGCGCAAGCGGTTCTCCAACGAACCGCCGTAGGGGCCATCGAGGTCGTTGGTCAGGGGCGACCAGAACTGGTCCATGAGATGACCGTAGGCCTGCAATTCCAAGCCATCGAGTCCGGCCGCCTTCATGCGCTCGGCGGCGTCGACGTAGTCCTTGATGATGCGATCGATGTCCCAGTCTTCCAGCTTTTTCGGGAAGGCCCGGTGCGAGGCCTCGCGGCGATGCGAGGGCGAGACCACCGGCAGCCAGTCGGCCTTGTCCCAGCGTGTGCGCCGCCCCAGGTGGGTCAGTTGAATCATCACCGCCGCGCCATGCTCGTGGCACTCGTCGGTCAGGTCCTTCATCCATTTGACCACTTCGTCCTTGTACGCCAGCACGTTGTTGAACACCGGCGGGCTGTCCCGCGATACCGCGGCGGACCCGGCGGTCATGGTCAATGCCACGCCGGCCTTGGCACGTTCGACGTGATAGGCCCGATACAGGTCTTTCGGCATGCCGTCGACTGGGTAAGCCGGCTCATGGGAGGTGGTCATGATCCGGTTTCTGAGGGTCAGGTGTTTGATCTGGTAGGGCTGCAGCAAGGGATCGCTGGACATGGTGTTGCGCTCCGGGAACAGAACATCAGGCTGGGTTTTGACATGACGGTATGTGCAATGTTCACCTGTGTCAACGGTTGTGACACTGGTGTACATTTCCCTTGCCCAACCCCAAGGCCGGGATTACTATCGGCTTGAAATTTTTTCTACTGCCCTGCCAATAACCATTAATACAGACGCGGAGACGCACCATGATCACGTTATCCAGTAGAAGCTGTATCGGCTGGCTCGCCGGCCTGGCGATGGCCTCCAGTTGCCTGGTTGCACAAGCCGAGGAACCCACGCCTATCCGGATCGGGTGGGTGAATTGGTCGGATACGGAAATCGCCGTGAAACTGGCAGACACGGCCCTGCGAGACCATCTCAAGCAACCGGTCAAGCTGGTCCTGGCCGATATCGGCATTCAGTTCCAGGCACTCGCCAACGGCAGCATCGACCTGATTCCGATGGTCTGGCTGCCGAACACGCACAAGTCGTTCTATGACAAGTACCAGGACAAGCTCGAAGACCTGGGCTGGCTGTATGAGGGGCGGATCGGCATGGCGGTGCCGACGTCCGTTCCCACCAGCGAACTGGCCAGCGTCGAAGACCTCAACAAGCCTGAGGTGCGGGAGAAACTCGGCGGCAAGATCCTCACCTCCGAAGTGGGCAATGGGCAGTACAAGCTCACCGAGAAAGCCATCCAGGCCTACAAGCTCGATGGCTACAAGATGGTCGCGTCCTCGGAGTCCGGCATGCTGAGCGAGCTGGACCGCAACCTCAAGCGTGACCGGTGGTCACTGATCAACGCCTGGAGTCCCCATTGGATGTTCTCCAAATGGTCGCTGCGCTACCTCGATGATCCCAAGCAGATCTTTGGCGGCGCCGAGCAGATCCACGCCGTTGCCCGCAAAGGCTTCAGCGCGCAGCACCCTGACGTCGCGCGGTTTTTCGCCAATTTCAAGATTCCCCAGGCTGATCTTGAGAAGTTGATGGCCAGCGCCCGCGACAGCTCGGCTGACAAAGTGGTTGCCGAGTACTACGCCGCGAACAAGCCGCGTTTCGAAGCCATGTTCGGCAACCAGACGGCGTCCGCGACAACGGGCCAGCAATGATCGCCGGCGTTGAGTGATGGGGCGGGCCGGTGCCCTTGATGGACGGTGAGGGGCACCGGTTTCGTTGGCAGTTTTTGCAGGAGCATCGTCGCTGATGACGATTGATCGATCAGGCGATGCATTAGACAGTCTGACCCCGGAGCCGTCCCTGGCTCCCTTGGGGCCATCTCTTAGAACTTGAAGCGTCCCACCAGCCCCTTGAGCTGCCCGGAAATGTCCGTCAGGCGGCCCGAACCGGTTTGTGCCGAGTGGGCGAATTCCTCGACCAACTGGGCGTCGGCATGGATCTGCGCGATGTGCCGGTTGATGTCTTCCGCCACCTGATGCTGTTCCTCGGCGGCCGTGGCGATCTGGGTGTTCTGGTCGCGAATCGAGTCCACCGAGTGGCGGATCTTGTCGAAACTGTCGCGGGCCTGCTGGATGCGCTCGACACTGGTTTGCGACACTTGCAGGCTGCTCTGCATCTGCTGCGTCACTTCCTGGGTCCGTCGGGCCAGGTTGCCCAGCAGGCTGTCGATTTCGCCGGTGGAGTCGGCGGTGCGCCGTGCCAGTGCCCGTACTTCATCGGCCACCACGGCGAACCCGCGGCCCTGGTCGCCGGCGCGCGCGGCTTCGATGGCGGCGTTGAGGGCCAACAGGTTGGTCTGTTCGGCAATCGAGCGGATGGTGTCGAGGATGGTGTTGATGTTCTTGCTGTCCTGCTCCAGGGCCTGCATGGTCTGGGTCGACTTCTGCAGGTCCTCGCTCAGTTTCAACACGCTGCCGGTGGCTTCGCCGATGTGATGCTGGCCGTCGTGTACGTCACGGTAGCCGGTGTCGGCACTGGAGGCGGCTTCGCTGCACGAGCGCGCCACTTCGTTGGCGGTGGCGACCATTTCGTTGAACGCGGTGCTCACCAGTTCCACGGCCTGGCGCTGGCGCCCGGCGGCTTCGTTCATGTTCTGGGCGACATCGCTGGTATCGGCGGCGGCGCTCTGCAGATCGGACGACGCACTGCCGATGCGTTGCACCAGCTGGGCGATCATGCCCAGGAACTGGTTGAACCAGCTCGCCAGGGTGGCGGTTTCGTCCTTGCCTTGCACGCTGAGCTGACGGGTCAGGTCGCCTTCACCTTCGGCGATTTCCTGCAGGCCGTTGGCCACGCCGCGGATCGGACGCACGATCACGCTGGCAAAGCTCGCCCCGACCACCGCGAACACCGCGGCCAGTACGGCGGCAATCACTGCGATCAGCCACGTCAGGCTCGACGCCTCGGCCATCACTTCGTCGCGCTTGATCAGGCCGATGAAGCGCCAGCCCAGGCCCTTGGAACTGACCACGTTGGCCATGTAGGGCACGCCGTCGATCTCGATCTGAGTCACGCCGTCGCCGCTCTTGGCCAGTTCGGCATAGTTGGGGCCGAGGTCGGCGAGGGGCTTGAAGTTGTGCTTGGCGTCACTGGCATCCACCAGCACGTTGCCGTTGCCCTCGATCAGCATCAGGTAACCGCTGTCGCCCAGCTTGATGGCCTTGACCAGTTCGGTCAGTTGCTTGAGCGACACGTCCAGGCCGACAACGCCGATGACCTTGCCGTTGGCGTCGGTGACGGTGTGGACCGTGCAGATCAGTGTCACGTCGTCCGGCGCCCAATAGTAGGCGTCGGTGCGGGTGGTGGTGCCGGGCGAGGCCAGGGCAGCCTTGTACCAGGGGCGCACGCGCGGGTCGTAGTTGGACAACTTGGCGTCGTCAGGCCAGCTGGCGTAGCCGCCGTCATTCTGGCCCAGGGAAAGGTACGCGGTGGTCGGATGGGACTTGGCGAAGCCGTCGAAGATCGCCAGCAACTGCTGGTTGGTTTCCGTCAGGGGAATTTGTGCGGCGTCGGCGCTCGAATAGTTCTTCAATCCCTTGGCCGAGACAATCCGCGGATCCTTGGCGAAGAACTCGACGTTTTGGCTGATGCCGTCGAAGAACATCTTCATCCCGTTGTCGATCTGGCGGATCTCGCGGCCGCTGCTGTCCAGGAAGTTGGTCTTTGCCGCGTCTCGCAGGTTCAATACGACGAGCACCGCCACCAGGATAACCGGGAGGCAGGCAATGGTCGCGAACGCCCATGTCAGCTTTTGCTTGATATTCATGACTTCTCCCGCGGAATATTTTTGATGTTGGAACGGCGGAAACGATAGCGGTTGGCGTTGCGAGTTTCTGGAAAGGGAAAAGCGCCCATGCCCACACCCGGTATATCGACCAAAGTCGTAGGCACTTGAGACCATTCAGCGTAATTTGGACCGGCCGCTGCGCCGCGCAGCAAGGTGATTGCAGCGAACGCGGCCAGGCTGGAAAATAGCGCGGATGGCCCTGCCGCCTTTGCGCGAACGCAAAAGTGAAGCAAGTCCTGATCGTCTTCTGTATTCACGAGGCCCTATGCCAAGCGCATTCGAGAGCGTACTTAAAAACAAGAACATGGCTTATCGACCCCAGGGGGCGACCCCGGCCAGCCAAGCGCCCATTCGCGTCGCGTTTGTATTGATGGACAATTTCTCGATGATGTCTTTCACCGGCGCGGTCGATGCGCTGGTGACCGCCAACCTGATGAGCGACAAGCCCCTCTATGAGGTGCTGACGGTGGGCGTCTCGGGTGGGCAGGTGACGAGTGACCTGGGAATTGTCATCTCGACCGACATCGAGCTGGCACAGATGCCGGAAAACCAGGACGTGATGATCGTCGCCGGCGGTTTTCGCGTGAAACTGCAAGGTCATCCGTTGCTGCGCCGCAAGCTGCGCGCCAATGCCACGGCCGGGGCGATCATGGGCGGGCTGTGGAACGGTGTGTTCTTTGTCGCCGACGCCGGCCTGCTGGAGGGTTTCGAGTGCGCCGTCCACCCGGAAAGCCGGGCGATGATGGCCGAAGTGTTCCCCAACGTGAAAGTGTCCAGCCGTGCCTATGTCCTGGACCGCGGACGCGTCAGCTGCGCCGGGGCCAACAGTTCGTTGCGCATGATGCTCCAGTTGATCCGCCAGACGGGCGGCGAGGCGCTGGTGGGTGCGATCGAGGAAATCCTGCGCTGTGATGAATCGGGCGATGCGTCGGACCTGCCGCCGGTGTTCGTCGAGACCGACCCAACGCTGCCGGAAAGCCTCAAGTTGGCCTTGGAATTGATGTGGCAAAACGTCGAGGAGCCGCTGACGATCGATGAGCTGGCGGCCTGCGTGAAGATTTCCAAGCGCCAGCTGGAGCGGCGTTTCTGCAGTTTTCTCGGGGCGACCCCGACGCGTTACTACCTGGAGCTGCGCCTGACCCGCGCCCGCCAGCTCATCCAGCAGACCAATCGCTCGGTGACGGAAATCGCCGTGGCAACGGGGTTCGTCAGCTCGCCGCACTTCCAACGGCGCTTCCGGGACTTCTTCGGCGTGCCGCCGGGCAGCTACCGTTCGACGTTCGCGCGCAAATAAACGCTGCGGGTGGGGAATGCGCCGAGGCCTCGTCTTGTCGGACGAGGCCTGCGCCTTGTGGGGTATTGCGGTCGCTTGAACGTTGCCTCGGTCATGCCCGGAGCCCTGTCGCGGCTCATGGCATTTGCGGCAGTTCCCGCGGTTGCAGGTCGAACACCAGCACTTCCGAATCCACGCCGTTGCTCAATGTCAGCACCTGTTCCTCGCGGACTCGCACGCCGTCGCCTTCCTGCAGTGACAGGCCATTGAGTTCGACCGAGCCCCGGGCGACGTGCACATAGGCGTAACGGTCCGGTGCCAAGGTCAGGGTGGCGCTTTCGTTGCCGTCGAACAGCCCGGCATAGACCCGTGCATCCTGGCGCACCTCGAGCGAGCCGTCGGCGCCGTCCGGGGAGATGATCAGTTGCAGGCGACCGCGTTTCTGCTCGGCGCTGAAGTGCTCCTGTTGGTAGCGTGGCTTGGCGCCGCTGACATTGGGCACGATCCAGATTTGCAGGAAGTGCACCCGTTCGTCCGCGCTGTGGTTGAACTCACTGTGGGCCACGCCGCTGCCGGCGCTCATCAACTGTACGTCGCCGGGGCGAATCACCGAGCCTGTGCCCAGGGTGTCCTTGTGTTCCAGCGCGCCTTCGAGCACGTAGGAGAAAATCTCCATGTCCCGATGGGGATGCTGGCCGAAACCTTTGGCGGCGGCGACGCGGTCATCGTTGATGACCAGCAGGTCGGAGAAGCCCTGTTGGTTGAGGTCCCGGTAGTTGGCGAAAGAAAAGGTGTGGAACGAGGTCAGCCAGCCGTGGCGGGCGATGCCGCGATCCGAAGCTTTGCGAAGGGTCAGCATGATGGATTCTCCTGATGTCTGTGGGCGGCGGCTGGGCCGTTCGCCGGGTTCAGAAGAAGATTAATGGTTATCGTAATCTTCGATAAGTAGATGAAAAACGAAATACTGTCTCTTGTGAGTGGACAATAGTCAGCTCGCCCCCGGCGCTTGGCTTCGTCATAATGCCCCTCCACCGACCTTGTGGGCTTGAACGTTTACTGTGTCTCTCTGATTTCCTGGCGTTTCTACTGATGAAAACCGTTGCAATGGTGCTGTTCCCCGATTTCTTGTTGCTCGACATGGCCGGGCCGCTGGAAGTGTTTTCGATTGCCAATCGGTACCTCGACGCGGATAACCATTATCAACTGTTGACCCTGGGCACCGAGCGCGGCCCGATGCGCGCTTCCAACGGCGTGACCGTGCAGGCCGACATCCACATCGACCAGGCGTGGGCCGCCTACGACGTGTTGCTGGTGCCGGGCGGGCCGGGCGCCTACAACGACCGGCACCCGGGCTTGCACATCTGGCTGAAGGCCGCCGCGCAGCGGGCCACGCGCTACGGCTCGATTTGCACCGGCGCCTTTGTACTGGGCGAGGCCGGGTTGCTTGACGGTTACCGCGTCACCACCCACTGGCACTACACCGAGCGGCTGATCCAGCGTTTCCCCAAGGCGCTGGTGGAGACCGATAAAATCTTCCTGCAGGACCGGCGCCTGATCACGTCCGGTGGCGTCACCGCCGGTATCGACCTGGCGCTGTCCATCGTTGCCCAGGATCACGGCCGCAAAGTGGCGCTGGACGTGGCCAAGGTGTTGTTGGTGGTGATGAAGCGCCAGGGCGGCCAGGCGCAGTTCAGTCCGCTGGTGGCCGCGGTGGCGGCGCAGGAATCGGCCATTACCCGGGTGCAGAACCATGTCATGGAACACCTGGAGGAACCGTTCACCATCGAGCGCATGGCGGCGCTGGCTTCCATGAGCTCGCGGCATTTCGCCCGGCTGTTCGCTCGCGAAGTGAAGATGACCCCGATGGAGTTCCTGCAAGGCGCGCGCATTGACCGGGCCCGCCAGTTGCTCGAAAGCACCGACCTGCCGCTCAAGACCGTGGCCTTTCGCAGCGGCTTCGGCAGTGTCCGGCACATGCGCTCGCTGTTCAGTGAAAAGCTCGGCCTGACCCCCGTCCAGTACCGCCAACAGTTCAGTTGAGCCGAAGATGTCCGTCCAGGGCATCGTCATGTCCGTGGTGCGTCCTGTGCCAGCATTGTTCTGCAAACGATGGCTGCCAAGATAACGGCACACCCTCTGGAAAGGATGTGCAGGAGCCGGGGCAGACGCGTTCGTTGATTCGCGACGTCATGCCCGCCGCGGTGATCCGGCGCTTGATTGCTCATGAACAGTCTCGTCACACCCGATACCGAAGCGGCGGTGGGCTTCGGTCCGTTTGTCTTCTACCCCCAGCAACGTCTGGTGACCCGCGATGGCGAACCGCTTGTGCTGGGGGGGCGGGCCCTGGACATTTTCCAGGTGCTGGTGGAGCACGCCGGCGCCTACGTCAGCAAGCAAGCCTTGTTGACCCGCGTCTGGCCGGACAGCGTCGTCGAGGAAATCAACCTGCGGGTGCACATCGCCGCCCTGCGCCGAGCCTTTGGCGACGGGCAGGACGGCAGCCAGTACATTCTCAACGATCCCCGGCAAGGCTATTGCCTTGCCGCCTCCCTGGCCCCGACGACCGACCTTGAACGACACAACCTGCCGGCCCGGCTGAGCCCGGTGATCGGTCGCGATAAAGTGTTGGGGCGGTTGCTGGCCGACGTGCCCCGTCAGCGCCTGACCACCGTGACCGGCCCGGGTGGCGTCGGCAAGACCACCGTGGTGCTGCGGGTGGCGGAGCTGTTGCTGGAGCATTTTGCCGACGGCGCCTGGTTTGTCGACCTGGCCGCCCTCACCGAGCCGCACCAGTTGCAGGCACACGTGGCGCAGGCCCTGGGGCTCGCGCCCGACGCCCTGATCCGGCAACTGCAAGCCCGGCGCCTGTTGCTGGTGCTCGATGGCTGCGAGCATCTGTTGCAGGCCTGTCGGGAGCTGGCGCTGAGGGTGGGCGCCTCGGCGCCCGGTGTGACATTGCTGTTGAGCAGCCGCGAAGCCTTGAACATGGTCGATGAATGCACCGTGCAGTTGCCAGGCCTGGCACGGGTGTCGCCCCTTGAACTTGAGCCGCAACTGTTGGCGAGCCCGGCCACGCAGCTGCTGATCGAACGGGTTGGCGCCCGGCAGCAAGGGTTCGCCGCCACCGACCGCGACCTGGTGGCGATCGCGCAAATCTGCCAGCGCCTGGACGGCTTGCCGCTGGCGCTGGAACTCGCGGCGGCCCAGGTCGGGGTGCTGGGCGTGGCCGGCGTGCTGGAGCAACTGGAGCAGGGGCTGTCGTTGTTGAGCCACGGGCGGCGTACCGCGGTGGCCCGGCATCAAAGCCTGGAGGCGATGCTGGATTGGAGTTTCGAACGCCTGAGCGCCGCCGAGCAACGGGTGTTCCAACGGCTGGCGGTGTTTGAGCGGCCCTTTACCCTGAAGGCGGCGATGGCGGTCATCAGTTGCCCGGAGCTGGGCGTGGATCAACTGCCGTGGTTGCTGTCACGCCTGGCCAGCCAGTCCCTGGTGATGGTCGAGGCCTGTGCCAATGGCGTCCGGTTTTTCTGGCTCAATACCACGCGCGCCTATGCCCTGGAAAAGCTCCGGCGCAGCGGCCAGTGGTCGTTGTACCACCGGCGCTACCTCTTGCAGGACGCCGTCAAACCCTTGCATTCAAGGCCCGCACCGCCCCGACAAGGCCTGGAGCAGCGCGTCGGCCTCCATTAGGTCGGGGGTGTCGAAGCCTTCGGTGAAGCGCCGATAGACCGGGCCGAGTAACCCGTGTGCGTCCAGGTCCTGGCCCCGACGTTGCCACAGCCGCGCCAGGGTCGTGGCGCTGCGCAGTTCCCAGGCCAGGGCGTTGTCTCGCCGGGCCACCGCCAGTGATTTGAGCAATTGTTCTTCGGCACGCGCCTCCAGCGCGGGGTCGTTGCGTGCCAGCAGGGTTTGCGCGTCGGCCCGAAGGATCTCCGCCGCACACCAGCCCGCCGCGCCGCTGTGGGCGCGTTCCAGTTGTGCCGGGGTGACGCAATCGGCGCGCAGGGTGGTGACGATGTCCTGGACCAACCGCGCGCTGGTCGAGTCGATCTCCGGCGGCGGGTTATCGAAAGCGCGGACGTAATGCCGGGCCCAGTCGTGGAAGAACATCACGAAGTGCTTTTTCGTCTGGTGCTGCAACAGGTCGAGCCTGTCCTGGGCGGTTGCGTGATCGCCGTTGTAGCGGGCTATCACGCAACTGGCCAGCGCCAGGGTGTAGCAGATCGAGGTGCCATGGTTGATCTGCAAGGCAATCTGCAACGCCAGGTCGGCGGTCCGCTGGGCTTTCTCGGCGAAGCCCTGTAGCCACAGGATGCGCGCCAGAATGGTCAGCGACGCCACACTCTGGTCGTACTGCACGCCGAAACCGTGGGTGAAACGGCTCAGATGCCCGCTCTGGGCCATGCGCTGGATCACCTGCTCGGCGTCGCGGCGGGCCACGGCCTGGTTCCCGGCGAAGTGCAGCGCCAGGACACGCAGGCGCTGGGCGCTGAGGGACAGGATCGGGTCGCCCTGAGGCCCCAGCCGGTCGAAATCCTGGCTCTGCTCCAGCGCCTGGCGGTAATTGCCGCAACTGAGGTTGACCGCCATGTGGCCGGACACCGCCCGCAATTCGCCGGCCAGGTCCTGGCTTTGCCGGGCCAGCCGACGCGCCGTGATGAAGGCATTGATGGTGGCCGGGGTGCCGCCTTCGGTGTGGTAACGGTAGCTGCCGTGCGCCAGTTCCAGGGCAAGGGTCAGCTTCGGACATGGCGTGGGCGTGGCCCGCAGCAAGGCCAGCGCCTTGCTGACGTAGAGGCCATGCTCCTTGAGCAAGGACAACTCCTGCCAGAGCGGCAAGGTTCGGGCGGTCAGGCGGATCGCCACGGCCCGCACACCTTGCGCGCCCAACCCCCAGTCGAGCGCCGCGCGAATGTCGTCGCGATAGGCCGCGTAACGGCCGATCCACAGTCGCGTCGGGGTGGTCTGCCAATCGTCCTCGGCCTGTTCCATCAGCGTCAGGCAGCGCTCGGCGTGACGTTCCCGGCTCGCGGACAGTTCTGCGGCATCGGTGAGTTTTTCCAGGGCATAACTGCGCGTGGTGTCCAGCAGGCGGTAGCGCACCTCTTCGTCGCCGATCTCGACGTTGAGCAATGACTTGGCCACCAACTGGCTGACAGACACCAGCACCTGCTCGGGCGCCACCTGCTGGCCGACGATCACCGCCGCCGCCGAGACCAGGTTGAAACTGCCCATGAACACCGCCAGCCGTCGCAGGCAGGTTTGCTCGCAAGGGGTGAGCAGGGCGAAGCTCCAGTCCAGCGTGGCGCGCAAGGTCTGCTGGCGAGGGGCGGCATCGCCGCTGTTGTGAAGCAAGGCCAGACTGTCCAGCAGTTGCCGGTGCAGCTGTTGCACGGTAAAGCGGCTGATCTGCGCGGCGGCCAGTTCGATGGCCAGGGGAATGCCGTCCAGCCGCCGGCAGATGTCCACCACCAGCGGCACGTCGGCGTCGGTCAGCTCGAAGTCGTCGCGGCTGGCCATCGCGCGCTCGGCGAACAACTGCAAGGCCGGGTACGCCAGGGCCGGGAAGCCTTCGATGGGCATTTCCGGCGGTGGGAACGCCAGGGCGTCCAGGCGCTGGACGTGTTCGCCTTCGGCACGCAGGTCTTCGCGGCTGGTGGCGAGGATGTGCAGGTGCGGGGCGCCGCGCAGCAAGGTTTCGCTGAGCTGGGCGACGGCGTCGATCAGGTGTTCGCAGTTGTCGATGACCAGCAGCAGGTGCCGTTCCTTGAGTTGCCGGGTGATGGTCTCCAGCGGGTCGCCGTCCTGCAACGGCAGGTCCAGCAGCGCCGCCAGGTTGGGCGCGATCATGACCGGGTCGTTCAGTGGGGCCAGGTCCAGCAGGTAGGTGCCATCACGGTAGCGGCCGATCAGCCGTTCGGCGACCCGCAGGGCAACGGTGGTCTTGCCGATGCCGCCGGTGCCCACCAGGGTGATGAAGCGTTTGCGCGGCAGTTGCGCCACCAGGTTTTCCAGCAGGGCGTGGCGTCCGATCATTCGCGTGTGCCGCAGCGGCAGGTTGTGCGCCAGGGAAGGGTGGGGCGTGGGCGCCGATGGTTCAAGAGGGGCCAATGACACGGGGGCCACGAAGCTGTAGCCGCGCTGCGCCACGGTGATGATGTAGCGCTGGCCAGCCTGGCCGTCGCCCAGGGCCTTGCGCAGCGCCGCGACGTGCACCCGCAGGTTGGTGTCTTCGACAACGCTCTTGGGCCAGACGCGGGCGATCAGTTGTTGTTTGCTCACCACCTGCCCGGCGTGTTCGAGCAGCACCAGCAGGATATCCACCGCCCGTCGTCCCAGGCGCAACGGTTGCCCGGCTTCCATCACCAGGCGCTGTCGAGGGTGGACCCGGTAAGGGCCGAAATGCACCGTCTGGTCGACGGGCAGGCTGGGGGATTGACTCATCATGCGCTCGATATTCTGTCCCGGTGCAGGGCGGGTATACCCGAGCATGTTCCTCAGGTTTGTCGGCAAGTGCAACGGTTTAGAGCCTTGCAGGCGCAAAAGCTTGCTCGTGATGAAGCCGCTTCGGCCCGCAGGAAACGTCACACCCTCATCGCGGGAGGGTCTTGCTCCGACAAAAAATTAACAACGTTTAACTCACGCTCACACCCCTGCTGACCAGACCATGAAGCCATTCACTCACCTCAAGGAATCATGGCATGAGTACCTTCATCACCCGCGACGGCACCGAGCTCTACTACAAGGATTGGGGCAGTGGGCAACCGGTGGTGTTCAGCCACGGCTGGCCATTGAACTCGGACAGTTGGGAAGCGCAGATGATGTTCCTGGCTTCCAACGGCTATCGGGTGATCGCTCACGACCGCCGTGGGCACGGTCGCTCCAGCCAGCCTTGGGACGGCAACGACATGAACACCTACGCTGACGACCTGGCCGAGCTGATCGAGCGACTGGACCTGAAGGACGCGGTGTTGCTGGGCTTCTCCACCGGCGGTGGCGAAGTGACGCGCTACATCGGTCGCCACGGTGCCGCGCGCGTCGCCAAGCTCGGCCTGATCTCGGCGGTGACCCCGCTGATGCTCAAGACCGCGTCCAACCCGGGCGGCTTGCCCATCGAGGTGTTCGACGGCTTCCGCCAGGCCTCCCTGGCCGACCGTTCTCAGCTATACAAGGATGTGGCCAGCGCGTTTTTTGGCGCCAACCGTCCGGGCGCCAAAGTCTCCCAGGGCATGATCGACTGGTTCTGGATGCAAGGCATGCTCGCCGGGCACAAGAACACCTATGACTGCATCAAGGCGTTCTCGGAAACCGACCTTTCCGACGACCTGCGCGGCATCGACGTGCCGACCTTGGTGGTGCATGGCGACGACGACCAGGTGGTGCCGATCGAAGCCGCCGGCATCGCCGCCGCCAAGCTGCTCAAGAACGCTCAGTTGCTGGTCTACCCCGGCGCGCCCCATGGCCTGACCGATACCCACAAGGACCGTCTGAACGCTGATTTGCTGGCGTTTATCCGGGGCTGAAGGGGGCTGCCCTGATGCTTGGGGCAAGCCACAAAACCTAATGTGGGAGCGAGCTTGCTCGCGAAAGCGCAGGGTCAGTCGACGAGGATGTTGAAGGTCGGCACGCCTTCGCGAGCAAGCTCGCTCCCACAGGGACTTCACCCATCCCTGGCCATTCAACAGGATCAAATAACCCGATGAACCGCAACGATTTACGCCGTCTCGACATGAACCTGCTGGTGATCTTCGAGGCGCTGATGTTCGAAAAGAACCTGACCCGCGTCGCCGAGAAGCTGTTCATGGGCCAGCCGGCGGTGAGCGCGGCGTTGGGGCGGCTGCGGGATCTGTTCGACGACCCGTTGCTGATCCGCCACGGTCGTGGCATGGAGCCGACGCCTCGGGCCCTGGCCATTCTGCGGGAACTGCAACCGGCCATGGACACGATTTCCGGCGCGGTCAGCCGGGCCAAGGCGTTCGACCCGTCCACCAGTTGCGATGTGTTTCGCATCGGCCTGTCGGACGATGCCGAGTTCGGCCTGTTTCCACCCTTGCTCAGCCAACTGCGTGAAGAAGCGCCGGGCATCATCGTGGTGGTGCGTCGGGCCAACTATCTGCTGATGTCGTCGTTGCTGGGCAGTGGCGAAATCAGCGTGGGCGTCAGCTATACCACCGATTTGCCGGCCAATGCCAAGCGCAAGAAGCTGCGGGACATCCCCTGCAAGGTCTTGCGCGGCGACAATCGCCCAGGGCCACTGACCCTGGATGAGTACTGCGCAAGGCC
This sequence comes from Pseudomonas sp. Cab53, assembly GCF_018325965.1. Taxonomy (NCBI): domain Bacteria; kingdom Pseudomonadati; phylum Pseudomonadota; class Gammaproteobacteria; order Pseudomonadales; family Pseudomonadaceae; genus Pseudomonas; species Pseudomonas sp. Cab53. The sequence continues at coordinate 2,195,884 of NZ_AP021902.1, forward strand.
CCACGCCATGGTGTCGTTTTCGGGCGACCTGAGCGGCAACATCGACCTGGACCTGGCCCGCATCGGCCGGACCCGCAAGGTGGTGCTCGGGGTGCCACAGTTCAGTGGCTTGCGCGCCTTGCTGGCAGGCACCGAGCTGATCGCCACCGTGCCCGACTATGCCGCCTGTGCCCTGGTCGAAGGCTGCGCGCTGCGGGCCGAGGACCCACCGTTCGAGATCAACGCGGCGGAACTGTCGATGGTCTGGAGCGGCGTGCATGACAACGACCCTGCCGAGCGCTGGCTGCGCTCGCGCATTGCCACCCACATGTCCCAACCGTTGCCGGCCGCGGCTTACGCAGATTCGGACGGAGCCCACCGATGAACATCACCGATGAACGCCCGATGCAGGATCTGGGCTTGCTGTTCCTGCGCCTCAGTGGCGCGCTGTTTTTGCTGTGGGTCCATGGGTTGCCGAAGCTGTTGCACTACAGCGCCGAACTGACCCGCATCGAAGACCCGTTTCACCTTGGCGCGGCGCCCACGCTGATCCTGGCGATCTTCGCCGAAGTGGTGTGCCCGCTGCTGATCATGGCCGGCGTGCTGGTGCGCCTGGCCTGCCTGCCAATCCTGTTTTTGCTGGCCGTGGCGCTGCTGGTGGTGCACCCGCAGTGGAGCCTGGAAGAAGGGCAGTTCGGTTGGTTGCTGCTGATTGTATTTACCAGCGTCTTCATCGCCGGCCCTGGCCGCCTGGCGATGAACACGCGCTTTGTTGGAGTGCTTCGTCATGTCTGAATTGCAAACCGTTGAGCCCAAGGCCAAGCCTGGCGTCGACGAAATCGTCACCCTGGTGGTCAAGCACCGGATCAAGGCCGGCCAGGACGCGGCCTACGAGGCCTGGCTGCGGCGCATCGTGCGCGTCGCCGGTGGCTGGCCAGGGCACTTGGGGGTGGACGTGGTGCGAGGCAAGCAGGACGGCCTGTCGCTGTTCACCTGCGTGCTGCGCTTCTGTTCCACCGAGGCCTTGCAGCGCTGGCTGGATTCGCCCGAGCGCAGCGAGTTGGTGCAAGAGGCGGCGCCGTTGCTGGCCGATGGCGACCAGACCGAAGTCGCGTCCCACAAGGAGTTCTGGTTCACCCCGCTGGCGGACGCCGCCACACCGCCACCGCGCTGGAAGCAGGCCGTAGTGACCTTGCTGGTGATCCTGCCGCACACCTTGCTGGTGCCGCTGATCTGGGGGCCCGTGCTGCAACTCCACGCGATTCTTTCCAACTACGTGGTCGCGACGTTCTTGATCACCCTGACCATCGTGCTTTCGGTCTGCTACGTGTGCATGCCGCTGGCGACCCGTCTGTTCGCACCGTGGATGGAGGCTTCGAAGGCGCATGAGCATTTGGAGCCTTAGCTTGTTGAGTGTTGCGCCGAGCACTGTTGTGGCGAGGGGATTTATCCCCGCTCGGTCGCGTAGCGGCCGCTCTTTCAGGACTGCTTCGCAGTCCAGCGGGGATAAATCCCCTCGCCACAATTTCTATTTTTGATCGTTGAAGGAAAACCCTATGAACGCCGATCTGATTCTGTTCAATGGCCAGTTCCACACCGTCGACCGGGAAAACCCCCGGGCCAGCGCCGTGGCGATCAGCCAGGGCAAATTCGTTGCCGTGGGCACCGACGCCGAAGCCATGGCCCTGCGCGGCAGCGGCACCCAGGTCATCGACCTCAAGGGCCGCACCGTCATCCCCGGGCTCAATGACTCGCACCTGCACCTGATCCGGGGTGGCTTGAACTACAACCTGGAACTGCGCTGGGAAGGCGTGCCGTCCCTGGCCGATGCTCTGCGCATGCTCAAGGACCAGGCCGACCGCACGCCGACGCCTCAATGGGTGCGTGTGGTGGGCGGCTGGAACGAATTCCAGTTCGCCGAAAAACGCATGCCGACCCTGGAAGAACTCAACCAGGCGGCCCCGGACACCCCGGTGTTCGTCCTGCACCTGTATGACCGCGCCTTGCTCAACCGCACCGCGCTGCGCGTGGCCGGCTACACCCGCGACACGCCGAACCCGCCCGGCGGCGAGATCGTGCGTGACAGCAACGGCGAGCCGACCGGCATGCTGGTGGCGCGACCTAACGCGATGATCCTCTACTCGACCCTGGCCAAGGGACCGAAGTTGCCGCTGGAGTACCAGGTCAACTCCACCCGCCAGTTCATGCGTGAACTCAATCGCCTCGGGCTGACCAGCGCCATCGATGCCGGCGGTGGTTTCCAGAACTACCCGGACGATTACGCCGTGATCGAGCAGTTGGCCCGGGAACAGCAGTTGACGGTGCGCATCGCCTACAACCTGTTCACCCAGAAACCCAAGGAAGAGCTCAGCGACTTCAAGAACTGGACCGGCAGCGTCAAGCTGCACCAGGGCGACGAATTCCTGCGGCATAACGGCGCCGGCGAAATGCTGGTGTTCTCGGCGGCCGACTTCGAGGACTTCCTCGAACCGCGTCCGGACCTGCCGGCGAGCATGGAGCAAGACCTGGAACCGGTGGTGCGGCACCTGGTGGAACAGCGCTGGCCGTTCCGTCTGCACGCCACCTATAACGAATCCATCAGCCGCATGCTCGATGTGTTCGAGAAGGTCAACCGCGACATCCCGTTCAACGGCCTGCCGTGGTTCTTCGACCACGCCGAGACCATTACCCCGCAGAACATCGAGCGGGTCCGCGCGCTGGGCGGCGGCATCGCCATCCAGGACCGCATGGCCTTCCAGGGTGAGTACTTCGTGGACCGCTACGGCGCCAAGGCCGCCGAAGCCACGCCGCCGATCAAGCGCATGCTGGCCGAAGGCGTGCCGGTCGGCGCCGGCACCGACGCCACCCGGGTGTCGAGCTACAACCCATGGACCTCGCTGTACTGGATGGTCAGCGGCCGCACCGTCGGCGGCCTGGCATTGCACGAAGAAGGTCTGCCGCGCCTGACCGCCCTGGAACTGTTCACCCACGGCAGCGCCTGGTTCTCCTCGGAGCAGGGCAAGAAAGGCCAGATCAAGGTCGGCCAGCTGGCGGACGTGGCAGCCCTGAGCGCGGACTTCTTCAGCGTCGAGGAAGAAGCCATCAAGTGGATCGAGTCCGTGCTGACGGTGGTGGGCGGCAAGGTGGTCTACGCCGCCGGCGATTTCGAGAAGCTCGGCCCGGCCAGCGTTCCGGTGCTGCCGGACTGGTCGCCAGTGGTCAAGGTCCCTGGTCACTGGCGCCCGAGCTCGCCGTTGCAGGCGCAAGTCCACCAGTGCAGCGGGCCGTGCACGGTGCACGCCCACAGCCATGAACGGGCACGCCTGTCGAACGTTCCGGTCAGCGATTTCCAAGGCTTCTGGGGCGCGTTCGGCTGTTCCTGCTTCGCGTTCTGACGAACACCAACATCCCCCTGTGGGAGCGGGCTTGCTCGCGAAAGCGGTGTGTCAGCTTGCGACGTCGTCGGATGTGCCGACGCATTCGCGAGCAAGCCCGCTCCCACAGGACTTGTAACATCCATCCAAAGGAGTCATCCCATGAGCAATGTTCCCAGCTACAACCGCCTGAACAAAGACGACGCTGTGGTCCTGCTGGTCGATCACCAGACTGGCCTGATCTCTCTGGTCCAGGACTTTTCGCCCAACGAGTTCAAGAACAACGTGCTGGCCCTGGCTGACCTGGCGAAGTTCTTCGAACTGCCGACCATCCTGACCACCAGTTTCGAAAAAGGTCCGAACGGCCCGATCGTGCCGGAACTCAAGGAAATGTTCCCGGACGCACCGTACATCCCGCGTCCAGGCCAGATCAACGCCTGGGACAACGAAGACTTCGTCAAGGCGATCAAGGCCACCGGCCGCAAGCAACTGATCATCGCTGGCGTGGTGACCGACGTCTGCGTAGCGTTCCCGACCCTGTCGGCACTGGCTGAAGGTTTTGACGTGTTCGTCGTCACCGACGCTTCGGGCACCTTTAACGAAACCGTGCAACAAGCCGCCTGGGTCCGCATGACCGCCGCTGGCGCGCAAATGATGAACTGGTTCTCGGTGGCCTGCGAGCTGCACCGTGACTGGCGCAACGACATCGAAGGCCTGGGCAACCTGTTGTCCCAGCGCATTCCGAACTACCGCAACCTGATGAACAGCTACTCGGCGCTGACCGCCAAGTAAGCTGAGCTCACAGGCTAAACGGATGCCCGCCATCGTGCGGGCATCTTTTTGCCTGGCGAAAACCTGTGGCGAGGGGATTTATCCCCGTTGGGCTGCGTAGCAGCCCCAAAGTTGATCACCTGGTGTGTCAGACTGTTTACCGGAGTCAGTAATCAGGTCTGCTGCGCAGCCCAACGGGGATAAATCCCCTCGCCACAGGGTTGAGTTCACCCTGAACACCTTTATAAAGTTCTTGATTATTCACCCACGGATCCCCAATGAACCCCTTCGAAGACATGCGCATTTTCGTCCAGGTCATGGAGTCGGGCAGCTTTACCGCGGCGGCGGACACGCTCGGGCTGTCCAAGCAGTTCGTCAGCCGCAAGCTGATGGAGCTGGAGCAGCGTCTGGGCGTGCGCCTGCTCAATCGTTCGACGCGGCGCCTGGACATTACCCCCTTGGGCCAGCGTTATTACGAATCAGCATTGCGCCTGCTCAGTGAAATCGAAGAGGTGGAGCAGGGCATCAGCGGCCAGACCGACGCGCCCCGCGGCACCATTCGCCTCAGCGCGCCGCTGTCGTTCGCTGTGGCGCACCTGGGGAGCCTGCTGCCGGTGTTCCTGCAACGCTACCCCGACGTCAGCGTCGAAGTGGATTTGAGCGACCGCTCGGTGGATCTGCTGGGGGAGGGCTACGATCTGGCGTTGCGCATTGGCGTGCTGGAGGACTCGACGCTGATTGCCCGGCGTATCGCCAGCATCGAGCGGCTGTATTGCGCCAGCCCGGCCTACCTGGCAGAACGCGGTACGCCCGAGCGACCTGAAGACCTGCGCAATCACGATTGCCTGCCTTATGGTCACAGCCGGCAAGTCCAATGGCGCTTCGAAGGACGTGGCAAACCTTTGTCCCTGGATGTCACCGGACGCATGCGGGCCAACAACGGTGACCTGCTTCGGGACGCGGCCATTGCCGGCATGGGCATCACCTACCTGCCCACCTTCATTCTCGGCGATGCACTGAAGGACGGTCGATTGACCCGGGTGCTGGAGGGTTACGAGACCGAGCCACTGACGCTGTCAGCGGTTTACCCGCAACATCGGCAGGGCTCGCGCCCGGTACAGGCGCTGGTGGAGTTTCTGCGCGAACAGATGCAGCCGTGACGCACGGGGCTGGATCGGTTAGTACAGGACCCCATAACGACGTTCAGCCGTCCGGAGACGGCTGAAGCATTCGAGGCAAGGATCAGGCGGCGAGGTTGGCGCTGCCCAGTTCCTTTTTGTACTGCGCTTTCATGGTTTCCATTTCCGCGCCCAAGGCATCCAGCTTGGCCTTGCCCAAGACTTTCTTGGCCTGGGGGAACATCTCCTTTTCTTCCTCTTCGATGTGGTGTTCGAGCAGTTCCTTGACCACCTTCACCCGACCGGCGAATTCAGGCTGGGATGGATCGGTGGCTTTCAGGTCCGGCAGCACCAGCGAGTCGACGGTGCGATGCTCTTCCTTGGCCTCGTAATACATTTCCGCTTCGTCCTTGCCACCCGCTTGCTTGAAAGCCGGATACAGGATCTCTTCTTCCAGGCGGGTGTGGATGGTCACTTCCATTTCCAGTTTCGCCAACAGATCGGTGCGTTTCTTGATGGCGCGATCAGTGGATTCGCTCAGTTGGGTCAGAATCGCTTTCACGCGTTCATGGTCGGCTTTCAAAAGGTCGATGGCGTTCATAAGTAGCTCCTGGCAATTCACGGTTGCGGGTAGGCTTCAAGCGCCGACGCCGCGTACGGGGTAAATTGCATCAGCCATGCCAGCCAGCGCTTATAAAAAAGTACAGGTAAAACAAAGAGTTGGATGAGTGGTAAGTTCCGGCTTCGTGCAAGCTGCAAGACCCGGGGTAAAAGCTCGTTGCACTTTGCGCTGACGCGCGGCTAAAAGCGCCTGTTGACACACCTGGCCCGTGGCGAGGAAGCTTGCTCCCTCGCCACGATTTGTCATTCTTCAGAACCCAGCCATAAAAAAACCCGTATCTCGCGATACGGGTTTTTTCACAGCGGTGCTGCCGAGGCGATCAGCCCACCAGGCCCGCTTGCTGGACCAGGGTCAGCAACGGTTGTGGGTACACGCCCAGGAAGAACGCCAGTACGGCGATAGCCAGCAGCATCACGCCGCCTGCCTTCTGCTCCCAGTGCAGCTCGGCGTCGTGGCGACGCAGGTTCGGTTCCATCAGGTACAGGGTGACCATGACGCGCAGGTAGTAGAACACGCCGATGGCACTGCCCAGCACCAGGGAGCCGACCAGCCACCATTGGTGCGCCTCGACACCGGTGGCGATGATGTAGAACTTGCCGATGAAGCCGGCGGTCAGCGGAATGCCGGCCAGGGACAGCATCATCACGGTCAGTACGGCGGTCAGGTACGGACGGCGCCAGAACAGGCCACGGTATTCGTACAGGGCGTCGGCGTCGCGGCCGTTGTATGGCGAGGACATCAGGGTGATCACGCCGAACGCGCCGAGGCTGGTGATGACGTAGGTGACCAGGTACACGCCAATGGCTTCCACCGCCAGGCCCTTGCTGGCGATCAACGCGATCAGCAGGTAGCCGAAGTGGGCGATGGACGAGTAACCCAGCAGGCGCTTGAGGTTGCTCTGGGTCAGTGCCAGCAGGTTACCGAACAGGATCGACACGATGGCAATGATCGTCAGCACGTCGTTCAGCACGCCGCTGCTGGCCACCGGGGAGATCTGGAACAGGCGAACCATCACCGCGAACACCGCCACTTTCGACGCGGTGGCCAGGAACGCCGCCACCGGTGCCGGGGCGCCTTCGTAGACGTCCGGGGTCCAGAGGTGGAAGGGCACCAGTGACAGCTTGAACGCCAGGCCGATCAACATCATGCCCAGGCCCAGTTGCGCGATCGGGCTTGGCAGGCCGGTGGCCGCCAGGGCCTGGCCGATACCGACGAAGCTCAGGGTGCCGGCTTCTGCGTAGAGCAGCGCCATGCCGAACAACAGGAACGCGGAACCGGCCGCCGACAGCACCATGTACTTGATGCCGGCTTCCAGGGAGCGCTTGTTGAAGAAGGCGTAGGCCACCAGGCCGTAGACCGGTACCGACAGCAGTTCCAGGCCGATGAACAGGCTGGCCAGGTGCTGCGCGCTGACCAGGACCAGGCCACCGGCGGCGGCCATCAGGATCAGCAGGTACAGTTCTTCGCGGTTGCCCGGGTAACCCGAACCGCCATCGCCGAGGTAGGCGTGGGCGAGGGTGACGCAGGCGAGGGTGGCGACCAGGATCAACGCCATGTACAGGCAGGCGAAGCTGTCGATCTGGATCAGCGGCGTGACCACCAGGGGCGCGACTTTCAGGGCCGGCAGGATCGACAGCAGGGCCAGGTTCAGCCCCGCCACCGACAGCAGGAAGGTCTGTGAGTGATTGCGCCGCCAGGCGATCGCCAGCATCACCACGATGATCGTGGCGCTGGTGATCAACAGCGGCGCAAGCGCGATAAAGTGTTGAATCGTGAATTCCATAGCGCTCTTACCGGGCCGAAGCGAGTTGAGAGAAGGCGGTGCCGAGCCACTGCTGCACGCCATGCATCGTGGCGGCAGAGGTGTCGAGGAACGGTTGCGGGGAAACGCCGAGGTATACCAGCAGCACCGCAAGGCCAAGCACCATGATCAGTTCGCGAGCGTCCATGCCGCGCAGCACTTCATCCGACTTGGCCGGACCGAAGTAGGCGCGGTGGATCATGATCAGCGAGTAGACCGAACCGAACACCAGGCCGGACGTGGCGATGGCCGTGATCCATGGGGCACTGACGAACGAGCCGATCAGGATCAGGAACTCGCCGACGAAGTTGCCGGTACCCGGCAGGCCCAGGGAGGCGGCCGCGAAGAACAGGCTGATGGCCGGCAGGTAGGCGATGCGCGACCAGACGCCGCCCATCTCGCGCATGTCGCGGGTGTGCAGGCGCTCGTACAACTGGCCGCTGAGGATAAACAGCGCCGCCGCCGACAGGCCGTGGGCGAGCATCTGGATCACCGCGCCTTGCAGGGCCAGCTGGCTGCCGGAGTAGATACCGATCAGCACGAAGCCCATGTGCGAGACGCTGGAGAAGGCGATCAGGCGCTTGATGTCGGTCTGGGCGAACGCCAGGAACGCACCGTAGAAAATCCCGATCAGGCCCAGGGTCATGGCGATGGGCGCGAACTCGGCCGAGGCGTTGGGGAACATCGGCAGGGCAAAGCGCAGCAGGCCGTAGGCCGCGGTCTTGAGCAAGATACCGGCCAGGTCCACGGAACCGGCGGTCGGCGCCTGGGCGTGGGCGTCGGGCAGCCAGGAGTGGAATGGCACCACCGGCAGCTTCACCGCGAACGCGATGAAGAAGCCCAGCATCAGCACGTACTCGGTGGTGCGCGACATCTGCACTTTCAACAGGTCGGCGTAGTTGAAGGTGATCACGCCGGTGTTGTTGAAGTTGACCAGCACCAGGCCAAGGATCGCCACCAACATGATCAGGCCGGACGCCTGGGTGAAGATGAAGAACTTGGTCGCCGCGTAGATCCGGGTCTTCTTGCCGTCCGAGGAACTGTGACCCCAGAGCGCGATTAGGAAGTACATCGGCACCAGCATCATTTCCCAGAAGAAGAAGAACATGAACAGGTCCAGCGCCAGGAACACGCCGACGACACCGCCCAGGATCCACATCAGGTTCAGGTGGAAGAAGCCGACGTGACGCTGGATCTCTTTCCAGGAGCAGAGCACCGAGAGGATACCCAGCAGGCCGGTCAGCAGGATCATCAGCAGCGACAGGCCGTCGAGGGCCAGGTGCACGCTGATGCCGAAGCGCGCGATCCACAGGTGCTTGAATTCAAGCGCCCAGGTCGGCTCGGCGCCAGGCGCCGGGGCAAATGTGAAGTCGCCGGTCGCCCACAGCCAGAGGCCGAGCGCGAGTTCCAGGGACATGGTCAGCAGCGCAATCCAGCGCGGGAGCGTGGAGCTGGAGCGCTCCGCGATCCAGCACAACAGGCCGCCGATGAAGGGGATCAGGATTAGCCAGGGCAGAATCATGACGGGCTCGTTTCCTTTCGCAAGTTCGCAAGGTTCATATCAGACCGCTACCAGCACGATGGCGCCGATAACCAGCACGGCGCCAGCCGCCATGGAAGCCGCATACCAACGCAGTTGACCGGTCTCGGTACGGCTCAGGGCGGTGTGGCCACCCTTGGCCATGCGCGGGATCAGGCCAATGGTCTGGTCGAGCGGGTCTTTGCGCAGAATGTGGCTGATCGCAAGGTATGGCTTGACGAACAGTTTGTCGTAGATCCAGTCGAAGCCCCAGGCGGCGAACCACCAGGCCGAAAGGACACGGCCCAGGCCGCTGTTGGCGATGGCGGTGACGAAACGACGCTTGCCCAGGAACAGCAGGGCGGCCAGCAGGATCCCGGCCAGGGCGATGGCGCCCGAGGCGATTTCCAGGCTGTGCTTGGCTTCGCCGCCGGCATGGCCGACGCTTTGCGGCAGTACGCCGTGCAGTGGCGGGGCGATCATGGCGCCGACGAAGGTCGACAGCACGATCAACACCGACAACGGCAGCCAGTGGGCAATGCCGTGGCCGGCGTGGGCTTCGGTCTTGGCTTCACCGTGGAACGCGATGAAGATCAGGCGGAAGGTGTACAGCGAGGTCATGAACGCACCCACCAGGCCGGCATAGAGCAGGCCCTGGTTACCGCTGGCGAACGCTTCCCAGAGGATCTCGTCCTTGGAATAGAAACCGGCGGTGACCAGTGGCAGGGCCGCCAGGGCCGCGCCGCCAACGATGAAGCTGGCGTAGGCCAACGGCAGTTTCTTCCACAGGCCACCCATCTTGAAGATGTTCTGCTCGTGGTGGCAGGCAACGATTACCGCACCGGAAGCAAGGAACAGCAGGGCCTTGAAGAAGGCGTGGGTCATCAGGTGGAAGATCGCGCCTTCCCAGGCACCGACGCCCAGGGCCAGGAACATGTAGCCGATCTGGCTCATGGTCGAGTAGGCGAGGATACGCTTGATGTCGGTCTGCACCAGCGCGGCGAAGCCGGCCAGTACCAGGGTTACGCCACCGACGATGCCCACCAGGTGCAGGATGTCCGGCGCCAGGGCGAACAGGCCATGAGTACGGGCAATCAGGTAGACGCCCGCGGTCACCATGGTTGCGGCGTGGATCAGTGCCGAGACCGGGGTAGGGCCGGCCATTGCATCCGCCAACCAGGTTTGCAGCGGCAGTTGCGCCGATTTACCGACAGCGCCGCCCAGCAGCATCAGGGTCGCCAGGACGATCCAGAAATCGCCGACCTTGAAGTGCTCGGGGGCCTTGACCAGCAGTTCCTGGATATTCAGCGTACCCAGCTGCTGGAACAGGATGAACAGGCCGATGGCCATGAACACGTCGCCGATGCGGGTGACGATGAACGCCTTGAGTGCCGCGTTACCGTTGTTGCGATTGGTGTAGTAGAAACCGATCAGCAGGTACGAGCACAGGCCCACGCCTTCCCAGCCGAAGTACAGGAACAACAGGTTATCGCCGAGCACCAGGAACAGCATGCTGGCGATGAACAGGTTGGTGTAGGCGAAGAAACGCGAGTAGCCGTCTTCACCGCGCATGTACCAGGACGCGAACAGGTGGATCAGGAAACCCACGCCAACCACGACGCCGAGCATGGTGATCGACAGGCCGTCGATGTACAGGGCGAAGTTCGGCGTGAAGCCTTCCACCGCCATCCAGCGCCACAGCACCAGGGTGTAGTGCCCGCCTTCAGGTGGTGCGACGTTGAATTGCCAGATCACGTAGGCAGCGACAATCGCCGACAGGCCGATGGAACCGACACCGATCAGTGCCGAGAGGTTTTCCGAGAGGCGTCCCCGGGAGAACGACAGCAGCAGGAAACCGATCAGGGGAAATACGAAAGTCAGAAAGATCATGTTCATCCGCGCATCTCACTGGCAGCGTCGATATCGAGCGTGTGGAAGCGGCGATACAGTTGCAACAGGATCGCCAGGCCGATACTGGCCTCGGCGGCTGCCAGGCTGATCACCAGGATGAACATGATCTGTCCATCCGGTTGCGCCCAGCGAGCGCCTGCCACGATGAAGGCCAGGGCAGAGGCGTTCATCATGACCTCCAGGCTCATCAGCACGAACAGGATGTTGCGACGGACCATCAGGCCGACCAGGCCGAGACAGAACAGGATGCCGGCGACTGCCAGGCCATGCTCGAGAGGGATAGCAGGCATGTGATTACTCCTTCGCCTCGTTACGGCCCAAATGGAACGCCGTGACGGCTGCGGCAAGCAGCAGCATCGAGGCGAGTTCGACCACCAGCAGGTATGGGCCGAACAGGCTGATGCCCACGGCCTTTGGACCTACGGTGGTGTGGCCGATGGCCTGGCCGCTCTGGTGGGCGAACAGCACGTACAGCAGTTCCCCCAGCAGCAGGACGGCGAGAATCACCGGCCCTGCCCAGATGCCGGGCTTGAGCCAGGAGCGCTCCTGCTGCACCGAGGCGGGGCCCAGGTTGAGCATCATCACCACGAACACGAACAGCACCATGATGGCGCCGGCGTAGGCGATCACTTCCAGCGCACCGGCAAACGGCGCGCCGAGGGCGAAGAAGGTCATGGCCACGGCGATCAGCGAAATGATCAGGTAGAGCAGGGCATGGATGGGGTTGGTGTTGGTGACCACACGAAGCGTGGACACCACCGCGATACCCGATGCGAAATAGAAAGCGAATTCCATCTTTCTTCCTTAAGGCAGCAAGCTCTTCACGTTGATCGGTTCGGCTTCGTTCTGCGCGGCGCCTTTGGGCTTACCGGCAATGGCCATACCTGCAACACGATAGAAGTTGTAATCAGGGTTTTTACCGGGACCGGAAATCAGCAAGTCTTCTTTCTCGTACACCAGGTCCTGACGTTTGAACTCGGCCATTTCGAAATCCGGCGTGAGCTGGATCGCGGTGGTCGGGCACGCTTCCTCGCAGAGGCCGCAGAAAATGCAGCGCGAGAAGTTGATGCGGAAGAAGTCCGGGTACCAGCGACCGTCTTCGGTTTCAGCTTTCTGCAACGAGATGCAACCGACCGGGCAGGCCACGGCGCACAGGTTGCACGCCACGCAACGCTCTTCGCCGTCGGGATCACGGGTCAGGACGATGCGGCCGCGATAACGCGGAGCCAGGTAGACCGGCTCTTCGGGGTATTGCAGGGTGTCGCGCTTGCGAAAGCCATGGCCGAAGATCATGACCAGGCTTCGCAGTTGGGTACCGGTACCCTTAACGATGTCGCCAATATATTTGAACATGGGTCAAATCCTCACTGAACCGCGGCCGCAGGCGCGTTCATTAAAACGATCGCAGCGGTCACCAGCATGTTGATCAGGGTCAGCGGCAGGCAGAATTTCCAGCTGAAGTCCATCACCTGGTCGTAGCGTGGGCGCGGGATCGAGGCGCGCAGCAGGACGAACAGCATGATGAAGAACGCGGTCTTCAAGGCGAACCAGACGAAGGACAATTGCGGCAGGATGCCGAACGGACCGTGCCAGCCACCGAAGAACAGCGTGACCAGCAGCGCCGAGATCAGGATGATGCCGATGTACTCGCCGACGAAGAACATGCCCCATTTCATGCCGGCATATTCAATGTGGTAACCGTCGGCCAGTTCCTGTTCCGCTTCCGGCTGGTCGAAGGGGTGACGGTGAGTCACGGCCACGCCGGCGATGAAGAAGGTACAGAAGCCGAAGAACTGCGGAATGATGAACCACAGGTTCTGCGCCTGGTACTCGACGATGTCACGCATGTTGAACGAGCCGGCCTGGATCACGATGCCCATGAGCGCCAGGCCCATGAACACTTCGTAGGACACGGTCTGGGCCGAGGCCCGCAGGCTGCCCAGCAGGGCGAACTTGTTGTTGCTCGACCAGCCGGCGAACAGCACCGCGTACACCGACAGGCCGGCCATGGCGAAGAAGAACAGCAGGCCGATGTTCAGGTCCGCCACGCCCCAGGTCGGGGTGATCGGGATGATCGCGAAGGCGATCAGCAAGGCGCTCATGGCCACGACCGGTGCCAGGGTGAAGATCACCTTGTCGGCAAACGGTGGGGTCCAGTCTTCCTTGAAGAACATTTTCACCATGTCGGCGGCGATCTGGAACATGCCGAACGGGCCGACGCGGTTCGGACCGTAGCGGTCCTGCCACCAGCCCAGCAGGCGACGTTCGACGAAGCTCAACAGTGCACCTGCGACCACCACGGCCAGCAGGATCACGATGGCCTTGAGGACCGTCAGGATCACGTCGATCACTTCAGGGGTGAACCAGCTCATTGCGCTGCCTCCTGCAGACCGTCGACGGTTTTGCCGAATATCGCCGGTGGGATGCCGGCCAGGCCGGCGGGCAGCGCCACCAGGCCGGCGCCCAGCGCTTCATTGATACGCAGCGGCAGACGCAGGGTCTGGCCCGCCACGTTCAGGCTCAGCAGGGCCCCGTCGTTGACGCCCAGGCGATCGGCTTCGGACTTGGCCAGCGCCACGTAGGCGGCCGGGATGCGCTCCTGCACCGGTGCGGCCTTGGAAGAGTTCTCTTCGCTGCCGAACAGGTGATGGAACGGCACGACCTGCCAGGTCCCTGGTGCCGGGTTGAAGGCGCGCGGCACGCTGGCGAACCAGCTGAGGCCATCGCCCTGGCTTTCGATCAGGCGCTTGCCCGGGTCACCGGCACGCAGGTGACCGCCGACCTCGTCCTGGAACTTGTTCCAGGCTTGCGGCGAGTTCCAGCCCGGCGACCAGGCGAACGGCACTTGCGAGCGCGGTTCGGCGGAGCCCGAGTAACCTTCCATGGAGAAGGCGAATGGGGTGTCCTGGTCTTGCGGGGTGCGCGGTTCGTGCACGCTGATGTTGGCGCGCATGGCCGTGCGGCCGGAGTAACGCAGCGGCTCGCGGGCCAGCTTCATGCCCTTGATGCGGAACGCGGCGGACGGCGCGGCGTCGACGATGGCAGCCAGTTGCGGGCTGCTCGACGCGCAGGCGGCGGTGACGTGGTCCAGTTGGGTCCAGTCGATCGGCTGGTTCAGCAGGGTGGCGCGCAGGGCATGCAGCCAGCGCCAGCCTTCGTGGACCAGGATGCTGGCGTCCAGGTATTGCGGGTCGAAGACCTGGAAGAAGCGCTGGGCGCGACCTTCCTGGCTGACCAGCGTGCCGTCGCCTTCGGCAAAGCTCGCCGCCGGCAACACCAGCTGGGCACGGTCGGTGGTGGCGGTCTTCTGGTGGTCGGCGACGATCACGGTTTTCGCGGCGTTCAGGGCGGCGTCCACACGGGCCTTGTCGGTCCGGGTGTAGAGGTCGTTTTCCAGCACCACGATGGCGTCGGCGCTGCCGTCGATCACCGCTTGCAGGGCTGCATCCACCGATTCGCCACCGAGCATGGCCAGGCCGAGGCTGTTGGCTTCCGGCACGACCAGGCTGATGGAGCCGTTCTTCTCGCGCAGCTTCAAGGCCTTGGCGATGTTGGCGGCGGCTTCGATCAACGCCTTGGAACCCAAGGACGTGCCGGCAATGATCAACGGACGCTTGGCGGCCAGCAGGGCGTCGGCGATGCGCTGCACCAGTTCGGCGGCTTCGCTGTCGAGGCCTTCGACGGCCGGTGCACTGGCGTCCAGGGCGTGGGCGACGGCAAAGCCGATGCGGGCCAGGTCGTCAGGCGCGGCATGCACGCATTCTTCGGCGACGTCGTCGAGCTTGGTTTCGGCGAGGCTGGCGATGAACAGCGGGTTCAGCGCGTGCTGGCCGATGTTTTTCACCGCGGCGTCGAGCCAAGGCTGCACGCGCATGGCGTCGGCCATGTCCTCGGCCTTGCCCTTGACCGACTGGCGCAGGGCCAGGGCCATGCGCGCGGCGGTCTGGGTCAGGTCTTCGCCAAGGACGAACACGGCGTCGTGGTCTTCGATGTCGCGCATCGTCGGCACGGGCAGCGGGCTGTCCTTGAGCACTTGCAGCACCAGGCGGATGCGCTCCAGCTCGGCGGCTTCGATGCCACTGTAGAAGTGTTCGGCGCCGACCAGTTCACGCAACGCGTAGTTGCTTTCCAGGCTGGCCCGTGGCGAACCGATGCCGACGATGTTGCGGCCGCGCAGCAGGTCGGCGGCCTTGTCCAGTGCTTCGTCCAGGCTCAGCTTGGTGCCGCCCGCCAACAGCGGTTGGCGCGGACGGTCGGTGCGGTTGACGTAGCCGTAGCCGAAACGGCCGCGGTCACAGAGGAAGTACTGGTTCACCGAACCGTTGTAGCGGTTCTCGATGCGACGCAGTTCGCCGTAGCGCTCGCCCGGGGAGATGTTGCAACCGCTGGAGCAGCCGTGGCAGATGCTCGGCGAGAACTGCATGTCCCACTTGCGGTTGTAGCGCTCGGAGTGGGTCTTGTCGGTGAACACGCCGGTCGGGCAGACCTCGGTGAGGTTGCCGGAGAACTCGCTTTCCAGGGTGCCGTCTTCAACGCGTCCGAAGTACACGTTGTCGTGGGCGCCGAACACGCCCAGGTCGGTACCGCCGGCGTAGTCCTTGTAGAAACGCACGCAGCGGTAGCAGGCGATGCAGCGGTTCATCTCGTGGGAAATGAATGGGCCCAGTTGCTGGTTCTGGTGGGTGCGTTTCTTGAAGCGATAACGGCGCTCGTTGTGGCCGGTCATCACGGTCATGTCTTGCAGGTGGCAGTGACCGCCTTCCTCACAGACCGGGCAGTCGTGCGGGTGGTTGGTCATCAGCCATTCGACGACGCTGGCGCGAAACGCCTTGGATTCTTCATCGTCGATGGAGATCCAGGTGTTGTCGGTGGCGGGGGTCATGCAGGACATGACGATCCGACCACGGGTGTCGTTCTCGTCGGTGTATTGCTTGACTGCGCACTGGCGACAGGCGCCGACGCTGCCAAGGGCGGGGTGCCAGCAGAAATAAGGAATGTCGAGGCCCAGCGACAGACATGCCTGTAACAGGTTGTCTGCCCCGTCGACTTCGAGCGCTTTGCCGTCTACGTGGATAGTGGCCATGGTTCAAAGTTCTTCGTTGGCCCGGTGTCAGCGGGCGTGGCTAATGGAATCTTGTCGTTCGTCCGAATCCAAACAGCCTCGGTGAAAAGGCGTCATCGGACGAAAGGCGAAGGGCACGGACCCTTCGCCTGGTAAAGCGTCGTTACGCGCCGACCATGGTCGGCGTGACCACCTGATTGAGGTCACCGGCGCGGGTTGGCGCGATGCCGGCCTCGAATTCAGGGCGGAAGTATTTGATTGCGCTGCCCAACGGCTCCACGGCACCCGGTGCGTGAGCACAGAAGGTCTTGCCTGGGCCGAGGAAACCCACCAGGCCCAGCAGGGTCTCGATGTCGCCAGGCTGGCCTTGGCCGTTCTCGATGGCCATCAGCAGCTTGACGCTCCACGGCAGGCCGTCACGGCAAGGGGTGCAGAAGCCGCAGGATTCACGGGCAAAGAACTGCTCCATGTTGCGCAGCAGCGACACCATGTTGACGCTGTTGTCCACCGCCATGGCCAGGCCGGTACCCATCCGAGTGCCCACCTTGGCGATGCCGCCGGCGTACATTTGTGCGTCCAGGTGTTCCGGCAACAGGAAGCCGGTACCGGCGCCGCCTGGCTGCCAGCACTTGAGCGTGTAGCCGTCGCGCATGCCGCCGGCGTAGTCCTCGAACAGCTCGCGCGCGGTGACGCCGAATGGCAGTTCCCACAGGCCCGGGTTCTTGACTCGGCCGGAGAAGCCCATGAGCTTGGTGCCCATGTCTTCGCTGCCGTCGCGGGCCAGGGATTTGTACCAGTCCACGCCGTCGGCAATGATTGCCGGCACGTTGCACAGCGTCTCGACGTTGTTCACGCAGGTCGGCTTGCCCCACACGCCCACGGCGGCAGGGAAGGGCGGCTTGGAGCGTGGGTTGGCGCGGCGGCCTTCCAGGGAGTTGATCAGCGCGGTTTCTTCACCGCAGATGTAGCGCCCGGCACCGGTGTGGACGAACAGCTCGAAATCGAAGCCGCTGCCCAGGATGTTCTTGCCCAGCAGGCCCGCGGCCTTGGCTTCTTCCACGGCACGGTTGAGGTGCCTGGCGGCGGTGGTGTATTCGCCACGCAGGAAGATGTAGCCGCGGTAGGTCTTCAGCGCGCGAGCACTGATCAGCATGCCTTCGATCAGCAGATGGGGCAGTTGCTCCATCAGCATGCGGTCTTTCCAGGTGTTGGGTTCCATCTCGTCCGCGTTGCACAGCAGGTAGCGGATATTGATGGATTCGTCCTTGGGCATCAGGCCCCACTTCACGCCCGTGGGGAAGCCCGCACCACCGCGGCCCTTGAGGCCGGAGTCCTTCACGGTCTGGACAATGTCGTCCGCGGCCATGTCGGCGAACGCCTTGCGCGCGGCGGCATAGCCGTTCTTGGCCTGGTACTCGTCCAGCCACACGGCTTCGCCGTCGTCGCGCAGGCGCCAGGTCAGGGGATGGGTTTCGGCCGAACGCTGGATGCGGTTGGCGGGCCCGAAGGAAGTCAGGGTCATACGTAGCCCTCCAGCAGTTTGGCGACGCCTTCAGGCTTGACGTCACCGAAGGTGTCGTCGTCGATCATCAGCGCCGGTGCCTTGTCGCAGTTGCCCAGGCAGCACACCGGCAACAGCGTGAAGCGGCCGTCGGCGGTGGTCTGGCCCAGGCCGATGCCCAGCTTGCCCTGGATCTCGCTGACCACGGACTCGTGGCCGCCGATGTAGCAGACCATGCTGTCGCAGACGCGAATGATGTGACGGCCCACTGGTTGGCGGAAGATCTGGCTGTAGAAGGTGGCGACGCCCTCGACATCGCTGGCCGGGATGCCGAGGATCTCGCCGATGGCGTAGAGCGCGCCGTCAGGCACCCAGCCACGTTCCTTCTGGACGATCTTCAAGGCTTCGATCGACGCCGCGCGCGGGTCTTCGTAGTGATGCAGCTCGTGCTCGATGGCCGAGCGCTCGGTTTCGCTGAGGGCGAAACGGTCTGTCTGGATAAGCGTGCTGTTCATGCTTAGCGGTCCACGTCGGCCATAACGAAGTCGATACTACCCAGGTACGCGATCAAGTCCGCGACCATGCTGCCTTTGATCACCGAAGGGATCTGCTGCAGGTGCGGGTAGCTTGGGGTGCGAATCCGGGTACGGTAGCTCATGGTGCCGCCGTCGCTCGTCAGGTAATAACTGTTGATGCCCTTGGTCGCTTCGATCATCTGGAAGGACTCGTTGGCCGGCATGACCGGGCCCCACGAAACCTGCAGGAAGTGCGTGATCAAGGTCTCGATGTGCTGCAGCGTGCGCTCCTTGGGCGGCGGCGTGGTCAGCGGGTGGTCCGCCTTGTACGGGCCTTCCGGCATGTTGCGTAGGCACTGGTCGATGATCTTGACGCTCTGGCGCATTTCCTCGACGCGAACCATGCAGCGGTCGTAGGCGTCACCGTTGGCGGCCAGCGGGACTTCGAATTCGAAGTTCTCGTAGCCGGAGTAAGGGCGTGCCTTGCGCAGGTCGAAGTCGCAACCGGTGGAACGCAGGCCGGCACCGGTGACGCCCCATTCCAGGGCTTCCTTGGTGTTGTACGCGGCAACCCCGATGGTCCGGCCCTTGAGGATGCTGTTCTGCAGGGCAGCCTTGGTGTATTCGTCCAGGCGCTTGGGCATCCATTCGACGAAGTCCTTGACCAGCTTCTCCCAGCCGCGCGGCAGGTCGTGGGCGACGCCACCGATGCGGTACCAGGCCGGGTGCAGGCGGAAACCGGTGATGGCTTCGATCACCGTGTAAGCCTTCTGGCGGTCGGTGAAGGTGAAGAACACCGGGGTCATGGCGCCGACGTCCTGGATGTAGGTGCCCAGGAACAGCAGGTGGCTGGTGATACGGAAGAACTCGGCCATCATGATGCGGATGACGTCGACCTTCTCCGGTACCTTGATCCCGGCCAGCTTCTCGACCGAGAGCACGTACGGCAGGTTGTTCATCACCCCGCCGAGATAATCGATGCGGTCGGTGTACGGGATGTAGCTGTGCCAGGACTGGCGCTCGGCCATTTTCTCGGCGCCACGGTGGTGGTAGCCGATGTCCGGGACGCAGTCGACGATTTCTTCGCCGTCCAGTTGCAGGATGATGCGGAACGCACCGTGGGCCGAAGGGTGGTTCGGACCCAGGTTGAGGAACATGTAGTCCTCGTTGGCGCCCGAACGCTTCATGCCCCAGTCTTCAGGCTTGAAGCGCGCGGCTTCTTCCTCGAGCTGTTGTTTGGCCAGCGACAGGCTGAAGGGGTCGAACTCGGTGGCCCGGGCCGGGAAGTCCTTGCGCAGCGGGTGACCTTCCCAGGTCGGCGGCATCATGATGCGCGACAGGTGCGGGTGGCCGGGGAAGTCGATCCCGTACATGTCCCACACTTCACGCTCGTACCAGTTGGCGTTCGGCCAGATACCGGTCACGGTCGGCACGCTGAGGTCGCTCTCGGACAAGGCGACCTTGATCATTACGTCACTATTACGCTCGATCGACAGCAGGTGGTAGAACACGGTGAAGTCGACGCCGTCGGGCAGGCCCTGGCGCTTGGTGCGCAGACGCTCGTCCACGCCGTGCAGGTCATAGAGCATGACGTACGGCTTGGGCAGGTTGCGCAGGAAGGTCAGGACTTCGATGAGTCGGGCGCGGGCAACCCACAGCACCGGCATGCCGGTGCGGGTCGACTGGACGGTGAACGCGTCGGCGCCAAAACGGTTGTTCAGTTCGACGACCACATCCTGGTCGTCTGCCTTGTAAGGCGGGATGTACAGAGCACTGCCTGTAGTCATGGTTATTTATCGCTTTCGGTCAACGTAAAGAATGAAGCCAGGTTCTCGTTTCTACTGTGAGGAACAGAGCTGGATCAGACTTCGTCGGGGCTGCGCAGGTTGGTGACTGCGATACGCTGTTCGCGACGCTGTTCCTTTTGCGACGGCATCTCGGCGCGATAAACGCCTTGATCACCAACGACCCAGGACAGTGGGCGACGCTCCTGGCCAATCGACTCCTGCAACAGCATCAAGCCTTGCAGGAAAGCTTCAGGGCGAGGCGGGCAGCCAGGCACGTAGACGTCCACGGGCAGGAACTTGTCCACCCCTTGAACGACGGAATAGATGTCGTACATGCCACCGGAGTTGGCGCACGAACCCATGGAGATCACCCACTTGGGTTCGAGCATCTGCTCATAGAGACGCTGGATGATCGGCGCCATCTTGATGAAGCAGGTTCCGGCGATAACCATGAAGTCCGCCTGGCGCGGCGAGGCCCGGATCACTTCGGCGCCGAAGCGCGCGATGTCGTGGGGCGCCGTGAAGGCGGTGGTCATTTCCACGTAGCAGCACGAAAGGCCGAAGTTGTACGGCCACAGGGAGTTCTTGCGACCCCAGTTGACCGTGCTGTTCAGCACGTCTTCGAGCTTGCCCATGAAGATGTTCTTGTGGACTTGATCTTCTAACGGATCGGCGACGGTTTCCCGTTTGCCAATCGGATACTGCTCGTTAGGAGCATCGGGGTCGATCCTGGTGAGATTGTATTGCATTGCCAAAGCCTCATTGTTTCAGCTTCGCTTGCCGCTTGCGCCGAGCTTCCGGAGCCCAATCAAGTGCCCCCACCCGGTAAAGGTAGACAAGACCTGCCAACAGAATTGCTATGAAAACGAGTGCTTCGACGAATCCGGTCCAGCCGCTTTCGCGGACGGACACAGACCATGCAAAGAGAAAGAGGGCTTCGATATCGAAGATCACGAAGAGCATCGCGACCAGATAGAATTTGGCTGAGAGCCGCAAGCGGGCGCCACCGGTAGGTAGCATGCCGGACTCGAACGGTTCGTTTTTGCTGCGGCCCCAGGCTTTTGACCCGAGCAGGCTCGACACGCCGAGCATGAAGGCACACAGGCCGACGACGCCCAGAAGGAAAATGGCAAAGCCCCAGTTGTGGGCCATGAGTCCTGTCGCTTCGGGCATGCTGGAAATCCTTAACAGAGGGCAAGGGCCTCTGAGCTTGAAAAGAAATAACGCAGTGACGATATGTCGCAGCAATCAATCGCGGTGATTTTATGGCTAAACACCGGGCAAGTAAAATTCCTATAGCGAAATTATTTATTGGAATAAGGACATAGCGCACCTCCAAGGCCCCGCGGCCCCGGTGGGATGGGCATTGGCCGTTGATTCTTCAATAATATTTCGCGTTGGTTGTAACAAAGAGATGTTCGCCTAAATGATAATTGTTATTGTTTGTGCGGGCGTTTCATCAAGTAAGCCCGCGCAGTAGCTGAGTACTTTTCTTACAGGGTAGTGACTGCAATTGTCAGCGCCGGCCGTTTTACTCTTTTTCAGACTGCCTGATACTGCGTTCGATCAATTTTTCTGAAGGTTCTTCCGTTTCTGATGGGAGCGGGCTTGCTCGCGAAAGCGGTGTGTCAGTTGTGCATTCATTGCCTGGCGCGTCGCCTTCACGAGCAAGCCCGCTCCCACAAGGGCGCTTCGCCCCTTGAAGCGTAGGCGAAAAAAAGCCCCGAACCGGTCGGGGCGTCAGATATAGGCCTTGCGGTTAGTTTTTACTCGGTCCGCAAGGGCCGTTCAGGCGGATCAGTGGAACTGTTCTTCTTCGGTCGAACCGGTCAGCGCGGTCACCGACGAGGTGCCGCCCTGGATCACGGTGGTCATGTCGTCGAAGTAGCCAGTGCCCACTTCCTGCTGGTGGGCCACGAAGGTGTAGCCTTTGGCAGCGTCAGCGAATTCCTGCTCTTGCAGCTTCACGTAGGCGGTCATGTCGTTGCGGGCGTAGTCGTGCGCCAGGTTGAACATGCTGTGCCACATGTTGTGAATGCCGGCCAGGGTGATGAACTGGTGCTTGTAGCCCATGGCGGACAGTTCGCGCTGGAACTTGGCGATGGTCGCGTCGTCCAGGTTTTTCTTCCAGTTGAAGGAAGGCGAGCAGTTGTACGACAGGATCTGGTCCGGGTATTCCTTCTTGATCGCTTCGGCGAAACGACGGGCTTCGTCCAGGTCCGGCTTGGCGGTTTCGCACCAGATCAGGTCGGCGTACGGCGCGTAGGCCAGGCCGCGGGCGATGGCCTGGTCGAGGCCGGCGCGGACCTTGTAGAAGCCTTCCTGAGTGCGGGTGCCGGTCACGAACGGCTGGTCGTACGGGTCGCAGTCGGAGGTCAGCAGGTCAGCGGCGTTGGCGTCGGTACGGGCCAGGATGATGGTCGGTACACCGGCAACGTCGGCGGCCAGGCGGGCAGCGGTCAGCTTCTGCACGGCTTCCTGGGTCGGAACCAGTACCTTGCCGCCCATGTGGCCGCATTTCTTCACCGAGGCCAACTGATCTTCGAAGTGCACGCCGGCGGCGCCTGCCTCGATCATGCTCTTCATCAGTTCGTAGGCGTTCAGGACGCCGCCGAAACCGGCTTCGGCGTCAGCCACGATCGGTGCGAAGTAGTCGATGTAGCCTTCATCGCCCGGGTTCTTGCCAGCTTTCCACTGGATCTGGTCGGCGCGACGGAACGAGTTGTTGATGCGCTTGACCACGGTTGGCACCGAGTCCACCGGGTACAGCGACTGATCAGGGTACATCGACTCGGCGGAGTTGTTGTCCGCGGCCACTTGCCAGCCCGACAGGTAGATCGCCTGGATGCCGGCCTTGACTTGCTGAACGGCCTGGCCGCCGGTCAGGGCGCCCATGCAGTTGACGAAATCTTTCTCGGGACGGAAGGATGGCTTGGCGCCCTGGGTGACCAGGTTCCACAGCTTCTCGGCGCCCATCTTTGCAAAGGTGTGCTCAGGTTGAACCGAGCCACGCAGGCGGACGACGTCAGCAGCGGAATAATTGCGCTTCACGCCTTTCCAGCGCGGGTTTTCAGCCCAGTCTTTTTCAAGGGCTGCAATTTGCTGTTCGCGTGTCAGTGCCATGGAGATAAACCTCGTCGCGTCGTGTAGAAAAAATCGGTCTGGGTCAAATGTCCTGCGTGCCTACGGCGCCAGTCATTGGCGAAGGAGGCTGCTCGCTGGCCAGGGGGCCGGGCGGACAAGTCGGTTCAGGCGGGGCGGCGACGGGATGAACGATGGGCTCGAGGGGAAAGTGAGCAGGTAGGGGCGAACTGCGGGCGCATGCGGGCGTCGTGGGCCTTTATACGAACTCAGAGTGATGCCGGGTTACCTAGTTACGCTTCCGTCCCTCGGGACAACTTCGTTCCAGTCGCAACCTCGTCAAACACACCTTGTGGGCGGTACAGACACGAATCGGCTCGCAGGGTGGTTGCAAGCGTCGACCCGAAGGCCCTTGCCAGGGCCCCTGATTAGCGGGAGCGAGGCCATCATGCCTTCGGTTTTTTGGCTCGTCAAACGTTTTGTAGTGCTTTTTTTTGAGCACTACATCTTTGGTCTAATACGACTCATCAGTCAGTTTTTGGTGCTTCAGTTCAGGGTGTCGACCTTGACCCGCAAAATCATGTCATCGCGGCCCTGGGTCGAGTAGCTGCGGGTCAGCCCCTGTTTATCGGCCTGGGTCTGGCGATTCACTCCGGCCAGGGTGATCCATTCGCCCAGGCGTCCGCTGACGGTTGTGTCGGTACTTTGCACGTTCACTACATCGGGACGTTCTTGGCTCATGCGGTCACGGTTGGTACTGATGCTCAGGTGAACGGTTTCGCCGGTGACGCTAGCGGTGACGTAGAAACCCTGGGTGACGTTGCGGTATTCGGTCTGGCTCTGCACGCGACCGTAGTTGTCGCTCTGGCTGCTGGTGAACGGCACGCTCTGGCCCACCTGGATCAGGGCCGGCTGGCCTTCGCTGGCCTGCACCTGCTGCACGCCGCCGTCGCGGCTCGCGGTGCTGCGGTTGATGATGCGGGTCTGGCTGGGGGCGGCGCCGTTGATGGAATAGCCCTGGTCGCCCTGCAGATTGTTCTCGTTGGTGTCGACCGTGATCAGCAGGCGCTTGGGGGCGGTGTCCAGTTGTGCCAGGAACTGGCGCAGTTCTTCGATCTTGCCGGGCTCGCCATTGACGATCAGTTGATTGCCATAGGCGCTGACCTGGCCGTCCTTGCCCATGAAATTCTGCGCCACCGGCAGCAAGTCGGCGCTGGTTCGGTAATTCAACGGGACGATTTGCGTGTCGGCCATCACAGACAGGCTGCACCCCAGTAGCAGGGTGGTCAGGAGGGTGCGTAGGGACATTCCATTTCTCCGCGGGACAAAGGCTTGATATTGCCAGTTTGTCGGCCCAGCGTGGTGCAAGTTGAATGATAGGCAGCAAAACGCCCCGGCATTGGAGGATGGCGGGGCGTTTTCTTGGACAGGCGTCTGGTAGAGCGATAGGCGGCGAACCGCCCATCTGATGAGATTGTCTCAGAAAGTCTGCCGCGCCTCAGCTGACAATGACTCGTATTAGGCTTGACTGGTTGTCATGCATGCCGTCTCCCCTGTCGTTCATTCTCAAGAAAATGTCTCCGATCTTCTGTTCACCTCGCTCCTCCGAATGCCAAGCGGGCAGCGGTGTCCCGTTTTCTCCCCATTTATAGATGAGCTGGCCATATCTGGCGCCTGGCCCGCTGTAGGGATAAGACGTGTCGCCGACGATGGAAATAAGTTTTTCCGATACGCCTGCTGGGCCGCAATCTCCTGAAATCGAGGCAACCGTAGTGGTGAGCGCCGGGGCTCCCCAGTTGTTTTTTCGTGAGACGGCCGGTGCATCGAGCGCCATGAATATCGGTTCACTGGAATTTCCCAAGTGAACGATCTTGTCCCAGTTCTGATGTCTGGTGATGCCGCACCTGACCCAGCCGCTGTCCGGGATTACTGTAACGAATACGAGTTCTCCACTGGGTCTGAATGTGCCGACGTAAACCTGCATGGCGCCGTAGCATCGGGTAAGCCGCTCGTCAGGTATGTTCATTCTCAGAAAAAGTTCACCTTGCTCGCTCAGTGTGCTTGCATAGTGTTCGTTATAAATCGGCAAGGCCTTTCCGTTCTCCCCAAACTTATAGAGCAATTGTCCAACATAGGCTCCCGGCCCATTGAAAGGGAAGTTATTGTCACCGCTGGCTATAGGATAATTGGTGTCGCCAGCTGCTTTGCAGTAAAGATTATGGCCGTATTCCCATGTGTCGGCAGGCAGGGGGATCGGCACCGGGAAAGCAACACTTGAAGATACAAATGACACCAGCCAGTCCCTGCTTACGGATACGCTGGCACGTTGCGGAGTCCGCGTATTTGCGTCGACTGTGAGTATGACCCCCGTGCGGTCGTGGCGTGTGGTGTCAGGTGTTCTATTCCATATGAAGCCATACTCTTTTATATCGTTGTATACATTCAAGGCGACACCTACAACATCTCCTGTAATAGGTATTGCACTTCCGCCCCCGGAGGGAGGGGTGTAAGCGCCGCTTTGTATAAGTCCAAGTATTTTATTCGCAAACGGGACAATCTCGTTTAAATAGCCAGTCACTTGGTGGGCGATCTTGTCAATGTCTGGGGGGGAGGGGGCCACATAAATATATCGATTGTTTGACCAACCATTACCATCGTTGGCGACCAGCCCGAACCTGGTCTGCGGCAGATCATCGGAGAGGATAATGTACCATCGTCCATACTGGTCAGCATAACCGCTGCCCCATATCTTGTTTCCGACATATGACTCGTAGATGTCAATTTTCGAATTTGGAGCAGCGGTTCCGGATACCATCGGACGCCGCGATACCTGAGTGTCCTCGCCGGGCCTGTCGATGTTCAGGGCGGTGTTTTGCCCTGGGGATGGATTGCCCAAGTTCGATACATTGACATATCGATTGTTCGACCATTGTTTGCCATCACTGGCAATCAGACCAAACCTGGTCTCTGGCAGATCCTCGGGAAGATCGATGCTCCAATATCCATATGGGTCGGTATTGCCACTGCCCCATATCTTGTTGCCGACATTAGCCTCATATATATCTATCTTTGAATTGGGTTCGGCGAATCCGGCTACCGTGGGGCGTCGTGGTACCTGATCATCCTCGTGAGGGTACCAGATGAGCAGAGAAAAAGACGGCGTCGGAGAGAGAACACCCGCCGTTACAGTGACATATCGATTGTTTGACCATTGTTTACCATCATTGGCAACCAGCCCAAACCTGACGTCTGGTAGATCTTCGGAAAGTGTAATGCTCCAAGATCCATATTTGTCGGCATGGCCGCTACCCCATATCTTGTTTCCGACATTAGACTCATAAATATCTATTTTTGAATCGGGTTCGGAGATTCCGGATATCGTGGGGCGTCGTATTACTCGGGCATCCTCTTCGGGGGTGTTAATGAGAAAGTCCCAATCCCGTACTTGGACATAACGATTATTCGACCATTCACCATTTTCCGAGACTACTAGCCCAAACCTCCCCAGCGGCAGGTCTTCGCTGGGTACAAGGGTCCAGTTGCCACTGGCATCTGCATAAGTGCTACCCCATATCTTATTACCGACATTGGACTCGTAGAGCGTGATGGCAGCGTTTGGGCTGCTGGTGCCTGTCACTTTGGGTCTGCGGGCGACTGCAATCTCATCATAAAGGGGATTTAGAATCATAGCTGTCATTTCACTTCTCCATTCGGCATAAACATAAACTGAAGGATTGGAAAAGCTAAACTCACATACTGTTCTGGGTGCCCATGTGTGCAACGCGTAGGCAGCAGACCTAACTTCATCGTCTTTTCCAAGTTTCAGTTCGATGCTAGGGGCTGACGATTCAAGCGGCTACTGTCAGAAATGGCAGTATTGACCAACGGTGATCCGTTTATCGGGAGGGTGCTTAAGGAAGGTTTCTGGTATTAGGTGTTATGCAAAAAAGCGGCCATCTCACGATGGCCGCTTTTTTGCCGATCCATTTATTTGGGCAACCTGCATGCAAGCCCATGGCTTTCTTGCTGGTGCTCGATCAATCGTGGGGCGCAGCGCTCAGGCGCTACCGCGCACCATATCCACATGAGGGATCCCGGCTTCCAGGAACTCCTCGCTGACCACGGCGAAGCCCAGTCGCTCATAGAACGGCGTGGCGTGCACCTGGGCGCTGAGTTTCTGTTGCTTGAGGCCACGCTTCTCGGCTTCCGCGATCACCGCGTGCATCAGGGCGTCGCCGACCTTCAGGCCGCGCCAGTCCTTGAGCACCGAGACGCGCCCGACATGGCCGTCGGTCAGCAGGCGCGCGGTGCCGATGGGGAAATCGCCTTCGAAGGCGAGGAAGTGCACGGCGCCCTGGTCGTCGGCATCCCATTCCAGCTCGGGTGGGACGGATTGCTCGGCAATGAACACCGCTTCACGAATGCGCCGGATCTCGGCGTTATCCTTTTGCCAGTCTGCGACACGAACGTGAATTTTATTCATCGGCGAACCCCAGGCTGCCTTGTTTGACCAGCTCGCAGATCAGGCCGCGGCCGTCTTCATCGGCCAGCCAGGGGCCGAGGTTCTCGATGTGCAGGGCGTCGGCGGCGCAGATCATCTTCAGCAGATCGCGCAGCTTGCCCGGCAGGTAGCGGCTCTGGCCGCTGGCGAACAGCAGCAGGTCGTCGTCGACTTCCGACCAGGCCAGGCGCGCGCTCGGATTGCGGATGATCACCGCGCCTTGTTCCAGGCCGGCCAAAAGGTCGTCTTCTTCCAGTTCCGGGCCAACCACCAGTTCCGGGTAGCGTGGCTCGGTCATGAACTGGCCGAACCAGGTCAGCAGCAGGCGTTCGTCGCTCATGTGTTCGGCCAGCAGGCCCTTGAGGCGGTCGAGAGCATCGTGCTGGATCTGGTGTGGATCGCTTACCGGGCGCGCGTCGGCGTCGGTGTAGCGTTCTTCGTCCGGCAGGAACTGGCTGAGGAAGTCGGTGAAGTGGGTCAGCACTTCGGCCGCGCTCGGTGCGCGAAAGCCCACGGAGTAAGTCATGCAGTCATCCACGGCCACCCCGCAATGGGCCAGGCGCGGCGGCAGGTAGAGCATGTCGCCGGGTTCCAGGACCCATTCGTCGGTGGCCTCGAAGTCGGCGAGGATGCGCAAGTCGGCGTGGGGCAGCAGCGGGCTGTCGGAGTCGCACATCTGGCCGATCTTCCAGTTGCGCTTGCCATGGCCTTGCAGCAGGAATACGTCGTAGTTGTCGAAATGCGGGCCGACGCTGCCACCTGGGGCAGCGAAGCTGATCATCACGTCATCGATGCGCCAGCTCGGCAGGAAGCGGAAGTGCTCCAGCAGTTCGCTGACTTCCGGGACGAACTGGTCGACGGCTTGCACCAGCAGGGTCCAGTCTCGCGCCGGCAGTTGGCTGAATTCGTCTTCGGCGAACGGGCCGCGACGCAGTTCCCAGGGGCGCTCGCCGTGCTCGAGCACCAGGCGCGATTCGACTTCTTCTTCCAGGGCCAGGCCGGCCAGTTCGTCGGCATCGATCGGGCTTTCGAAGTCAGCAATGGCCTGGCGGATCAGCAGGGGCTTTTTCTGCCAGTAGTCGCGCAAGAACTCCCGTGCCGTGATGCCGCCCAGAAGTTGCAGAGGAATATCAGGATTCATGTGTAACCTATTGAAAAAATATACTTTTCATACGCGAATAAAAACGCCCGGCGCGGCCGGGCGTCTCAAGGGTGCAGCGGTGCGTCAGATGCGCTTGGCTTGTGCCGCGGCGTTGCCGATGTAGCTGGCCGGGGTCAGCTTCTTCAGTTCGGTCTTGGCGTCGGCGGGCATGTCCAGGCCATCGATGAAAGTCTGCAACGCTTCAGGGCTGATGCCTTTGCCGCGGGTCAGTTCTTTCAGTTTTTCGTAGGGGTTTTCGATGTTGTAGCGGCGCATGACCGTCTGGATCGGCTCGGCCAGGACTTCCCAGCAGGCGTCCAGGTCGGCGGCGATCTTCTGCTCGTTCAGTTCCAGCTTGCCGATGCCCTTGAGGCTGGCTTCGTAGGCGATGACGCTGTGGGCAAAGCCCACGCCCAGGTTGCGCAGCACGGTGGAGTCGGTCAGGTCGCGCTGCCAGCGGGAGATTGGCAGCTTGCTCGCCAGGTGCTGGAACAGTGCGTTGGCGATGCCCAGGTTGCCTTCGGAGTTTTCGAAGTCGATCGGGTTGACCTTGTGCGGCATGGTCGAGGAACCGATTTCGCCGGCAATGGTGCGTTGCTTGAAGTAACCCAGGGAGATGTAGCCCCAGATGTCACGGTCGAAGTCGATCAGGATGGTGTTGAAGCGCGCGATCGCATCGAACAGCTCGGCAATGTAGTCATGCGGCTCGATCTGGGTGGTGTACGGGTTGAAGCTCAGGCCCAGTTCGTCTTCGATGAAGGCGCGGGCGTTGGCTTCCCAGTCGATGTCCGGGTAGGCCGACAGGTGGGCGTTGTAGTTGCCCACGGCGCCATTGATCTTGCCCAGCAGCGGCACGGCGGCCACTTGAGCGATCTGGCGCTCCAGGCGGTACACCACGTTCGCCAGTTCCTTGCCCAGGGTGGTCGGCGATGCCGGTTGACCGTGGGTGCGGGACAGCATTGGGACGTCGGCAAAGCGGATGGCCAGCTCGCGGATCGCCTGGGCGACCTGGCGCATCAGCGGCAGCATCACCTCGTCACGGCCTTCGCGCAGCATCAGGGCGTGGGACAGGTTGTTGATGTCCTCGCTGGTGCAGGCGAAGTGAATGAACTCGCTCACGTTGGCCAGTTCCGGCAGCTTGGCCGCCTGCTCCTTGAGCAGGTACTCGATGGCCTTGACGTCGTGGTTGGTGGTGCGTTCGATCTCTTTGACGCGCTCGGCATGCTCCAGCGCAAAGTTGTCCGCCAGGGTGTTCAACACCGCGTTGGCTTCGGCGGAAAACGCCGGGACTTCGCCGATGGCGGGGTGGGCGGCCAGGCGCTGGAGCCAGCGCACTTCAACCAGGACGCGGGCACGGATCAGGCCGTACTCGCTGAAAATCGGGCGCAGGGCCTGGGTTTTGCCGGCGTAGCGGCCGTCTACAGGGGAAACCGCAGTGAGCGAAGAGAGCTGCATGGGGTGTTCTCGGACAGTCGGGCAACGAAATGGGGCGCGTATCATACATGAAAACAATCGCCGATCCGTCGCCAACTGACCGGCGTGTTACGCGTAACGAAATAAAACTGTTTATTACCTGTGGCGAGGGGATTCATCCCCGTTGGGCTGCGCAGCAGCCCTAAAAGCAGCGAACTCAATCTTCTTGGCGCACCGAGTTACCTGGTTTGGGGCCGCTTCGCAGCCCAACGGGGATGAATCCCCTCGCCACAAAAAAAACCGGTTGAAGCGACTTATTCGTTGCGCATCAATGGGTAAAGCTCTTTCAGCAACTTGCGCCGGCTGATCACCAGTTGCCAGCGATGGCCGCCCAGTTGCCGCCACAACCGCGCCGAGCGGATCCCGGCGAGCAGCAGGGCGCGGATCTTCGAGGCGTTGCTCGGTTGCTGCAGGTTGCGCATGTCGCCGTGCACCTGGATGCGTTGGCGCAGGGTGCTCAGGGTGTCTTGGTACAGGGCGCCACAGGCGGCCACGACATTCTCGTGGGACGGGCCGAAGTGTTCGACCTGGGATTGAATCTGCGGCAGACGCTTGCCGATGGTCTCCAGCATGTCGTCGCGCTTGGCCAGCTGGCGCTCGAGCCCCAGCATAGACAGGGCGTAGCGCAGCGGTTCGCGCTGCAAGGCGCTGGGGTCGCGCTCCAGGGCGCCGACCAGTGCGCGGTAGCCTTCGCGCAGGTTGAGGTCGTCGCCACCGTAGACTTCCAGGGTGTCCTTGGGGTCGCGAACCAGCAGGCTGCCGAGCATGCAGCTCAGGCCCGCTTCGGAGGCCTGGCCGGTCTTGGCGATCCGGTCCACCAGCACGGCGGCGAGAAACACGCCGCCCAACGCCGTCAGTTGTTCCTGGATCGGGGTCATGCCTTGCTACTCCAGGGCTCGGCCACTTCGATGACGCCGCCGCCCAGGCAGATTTCGCCATCGTAGAACACCACGGACTGGCCAGGCGTGACCGCCCGTTGCGGATCGTCGAACGTGGCTCGGTAGCCGGTGGCGGTCTTTTCCAGGGTGCAAGGCTGGTCGCCCTGCCGGTAGCGGACCTTGGCCGTCAGGCGGCGTGGCTCGCTGAGGTCGATCGGGTTGACCCAATAGATGTCGGAGGCGAGCAGGGCGCGGGAAAACAGCCACGGATGGTCATTGCCCTGGCCGACGATCAGCTCGTTGTGTTCCAGGTCCTTGATCAGTACGTACCACGGCTCTTCGCCGGCGTCTTTCAGGCCGCCGATGCCCAGGCCCTGGCGCTGGCCGATGGTGTGGTACATCAGGCCATGGTGGCGGCCGATGACTTCGCCTTCGGTTGTCTTGATCTCGCCTGGCTGGGCCGGCAGGTATTGCTTGAGGAAGTCGCTGAAGCGGCGCTCGCCGATGAAGCAGATCCCGGTGGAGTCCTTCTTCTTCGCGGTGGCGAGGGCGTGTTTCTCGGCGATGGCCCGTACTTCGGGCTTTTCCAGTTCGCCCACCGGGAACAGCGTCTTGGCGATCTGTTCGCCGCCGACCGCATGCAGGAAGTAGCTCTGGTCCTTGTTCGGGTCCAGGCCCTTGAGCAGCTCGGTGCGACCGTCGATGTCGCGGCGGCGCACGTAGTGACCGGTGGCGATCAGGTCGGCGCCGAGCATCATCGCGTAGTCGAGGAACGCCTTGAACTTGATCTCGCGGTTGCAGAGGATGTCCGGGTTCGGCGTGCGACCGGCCTTGTACTCGGCCAGGAAGTGCTCGAACACGTTGTCCCAGTACTCGGCGGCAAAGTTGGCGGTGTGCAGCTTGATGCCGATCTTGTCGCACACGGCCTGGGCGTCCGCGAGGTCGTCCATGGCGGTGCAGTATTCGGTTCCGTCGTCTTCTTCCCAGTTCTTCATGAACAGGCCTTCCACCTCATAACCCTGCTCGATCAGCAGAAGGGCGGAAACGGAAGAGTCCACGCCGCCGGACATGCCGACAATGACGCGCTTCTTTTGTGTGTCAGAAGGGGCTGGATCGCGCATAGCAGTTCAATGAGTGTCTTGAAAAAGGACGCGATTCTATCAGGCCCGGGCGCTCAAGGCTAAAGAGAAGGACGGATCAGCGTCAGACTGTGGCGATGACCGGCCAGATAATCGTCGATGCAGCGGATGATCAGCTCGCTGCGCCAGCGTTCGCGCTGTTCGAGCAGTTCGTCGCGGGTCAGCCATCGGGCGCCGAGAATGCCGTCGTCCAGCGGTGCCTCGGGGTGGTGCCTGAGCGCCTTGGCGGCGAAGCAGACCCGCTGGTAGGTCACGCCATTGCTGGGGGCGGTGTACAGGTAGATGCCCACCACGCTGGTGGGCTCGACGTCCCAGCCGGTTTCTTCCAGGGTTTCGCGCACGGCGGCCTCGATCAGCGTCTCATCCGGGTCCAGGTGCCCGGCGGGCTGGTTGAGCACCGCGCGCCCGCCCTTGGATTCCTCCACCATCAGGAAGCGGCCGTTGTCCTCGACGATGGTGGCGACGGTGATGTGGGGGTTCCAATTCATGTGGCGTCCTCGATCTCAATGTCTGAATGCGATTAATGTGGGAGCGGGCTTGCTCGCGAAAGCGGTGGGTCAGTCGGCCTATTCGTTCGCTGACCCACCGCCTTCGCGAGCAAGCCCGCTCCCACAAGGTGATGTGGCAAGGCTGAAAACACAAACCCCGGCACAAGGCCGGGGTTCGTGGTGCTTCCTGAGGACCTTACACCAGCGCAGCGATTGCCGCGTTGAAGGTGGCGCTCGGGCGCATGGCCTTGCTGGTCAGTTCCGGGTTGGCGAAGTAGTAGCCGCCAATGTCCACGGGCTTGCCCTGCACGGCGTTGAGTTCGGCAACGATCTTCTCTTCGTTGTCGGTCAGCGTCTTGGCCAGGGCGGTGAACTGAGCCTTGAGGGCTTCATCGTCATTCTGTGCGGCCAGTGCCTGGGCCCAGAACAGGGTCAGGTAGAAGTGGCTGCCACGGTTGTCGATGCCGCCCACTTTGCGCGAAGGCGACTTGTTGCGGTCCAGGAACTCGCCAGTGGCCTGATCGAGGGTCTTGGCCAGCACCAGTGCCTTGGGGTTGTTGTAGGTCACGCCCAGGTGTTCGAGGGACGCGGCCAGGGCCAGGAACTCGCCCAGGGAATCCCAGCGCAGGAAGTTTTCTTCCAGCAGTTGCTGGACGTGCTTGGGCGCGGAACCGCCGGCGCCTGTTTCGAACAGGCCACCACCGTTCATCAGCGGCACGATCGACAGCATCTTGGCGCTGGTGCCCAGTTCCATGATCGGGAACAGGTCGGTCAGGTAGTCGCGCAGCACGTTGCCGGTCACCGAGATGGTGTCCTTGCCTTCGCGAGTGCGGGCCAGGGTGAACTTCATCGCTTCGACCGGCGACATGATGCGCAGGTCCAGGCCGTTGGTGTCGTGGTCTTTCAGGTAGGCCTGGACTTTCTCGATGACCACGCCGTCATGGGCGCGCATCGGGTCCAGCCAGAAAATCGCCGGCGTGTTGCTGGCGCGGGCACGGTTGACGGCCAGCTTGACCCAATCCTGGATCGGCGCGTCCTTGGTCTGGCACATGCGGAAGATGTCGCCAGCCTCGACGTTCTGCTCCAGCAGAGTGCGACCGGTGCTGTCGGATACACGCACCACGCCGTCGACCTTGATCTGGAAGGTCTTGTCGTGGGAGCCGTATTCCTCGGCCTTCTTGGCCATCAGGCCGACGTTCGGCACGCTGCCCATGGTGGTGGGGTCGAAGGCGCCGTGTTGCTTGCAGTCTTCGATCACCGCCTGGTAGATGGTGGCGTAGCAGCGGTCCGGGATCACAGCCTTGGTGTCGTGCAGTTGGCCATCGGTGCCCCACATCTTGCCGGAGTCACGGATCATGGCTGGCATCGAGGCGTCGACGATGACGTCGCTCGGCACGTGCAGGTTGGTGATGCCTTTGTCGGAGTTGACCATCGCCAGGGATGGACGCACCGCGTAGACCGCTTGGATGTCGGCTTCGATCTGCGCCTGCTGCTCGGCCGGCAGGGCCTTGATGCGGGCGTACAGGTCGCCGATGCCGTTGTTCAGGTTGAAACCGATCTGCTCCAGCACCTCGGCGTGCTTGGCCAGGGCGTCTTTATAGAACTCGGCCACGATCTGACCGAACATGATCGGGTCGGAGACCTTCATCATGGTGGCCTTGAGGTGCACCGACAGCAGCACGCCTTGTTTCTTGGCGTCTTCGATCTGGGCTGCGATGAATTCGCGCAGGGCTTTCTTGCTCAGTACGGCGCAGTCGAGGATCTCACCGACTTGCACGGTGGTTTTTTCCTTCAGGACAGTGGCAGTGCCGTCCTGGGCGATCAACTCGATTTTCACGCTGCCAGCGGCGTCGATCAGGGCGGCTTTTTCGCTGCCGTAGAAATCACCGTTGCTCATGTGGGCCACGTGGGACTTGGAGTCCGCTGCCCAGGCGCCCATCTTGTGCGGGTGCTTGCGCGCGTAGTTCTTGACCGACAGCGGCGCACGACGGTCGGAGTTGCCTTCGCGCAGGACCGGGTTCACGGCGCTGCCTTTGACTTTGTCGTAACGGGCGCGAGCGTCTTTCTCGGCATCGCTGGTCACGGTTTCCGGGTAGTCCGGCAGCGCGTAGCCCTGGGCCTGCAATTCCTTGATCGCGGCCTGCAGTTGCGGCACCGAAGCACTGATGTTCGGCAGTTTGATGATGTTGGCTTCAGGCGTAACGGCCAGGTCGCCCAGTTCGGCGAGGTGGTCGGCTACGGCTTTGTCACCCAATTGCTCGGGGAAGCTGGCCAGGATGCGCCCTGCGAGGGAGATGTCGCGGGTTTCCACGGCGATATCGGCCGAAGCGGTAAAGGCTTCGACGATCGGCAGCAGTGAATAGGTGGCGAGGGCGGGAGCTTCGTCGGTGAAGGTATAGATGATCTTCGAGCGGGTGGGCATATTCGGATTAACTCTCTTCTTTGCTAAAGCATGCGCAGAAACTCGAGGGGCGCCGGGTAAGCGCGTTCGTTCAAAGTCATCCGTGAGCCGAATGTCGAGGTTTCTTCGCGGTGATGTTGGGTGCATCAGTCGAGCGTCAAGCGGTGGAGCCGCGGTAACGGTCCGGCTTCGTAACTGGCGGAAAATCCTGGCTTTTTCTTCTCAAGCGCAAGCGTCCGGCCGTCGTGACCCTGTGGTCAGCGGCGGCATTATACATAGGTAGCTGGCAATCTGCCGATGCTTCATAGACTTCCGTACACGTCCATTGGTCTAAACGTCGCAGGCGCGGGCGGTCGGACTATGCTCATGTTTGGCACTTTTCCCTTGGTTTTCAGGCTTGTACGCGGCCAACTGCAGCGCTTTGTGCCGGATGAGTCGAACGTAGGGTTTGCGTGCCGATACAACTGGGTTACGCTCGAATGCAGCCAGATGTTCAATCCAAGCAATGGAGTTCAGCATGGGGTATCAAAAGATTCAGGTTCCAGCCGTCGGTGACAAAATTACCGTCAATGCAGACCATTCTCTTAATGTTCCCGACAACCCGATCATCCCCTTCATCGAAGGCGACGGCATTGGCGTCGATATCAGTCCGGTCATGATCAAGGTTGTGGACGCTGCGGTGCAGAAGGCCTACGGCGGCAAGCGCAAGATTTCCTGGATGGAGGTCTATGCCGGTGAGAAGGCCACCCAGGTCTACGACCAGGACACCTGGCTGCCCCAGGAAACCCTGGATGCGGTCAAGGATTACGTGGTGTCCATCAAGGGCCCGCTGACCACGCCGGTCGGTGGCGGCATCCGTTCGCTCAACGTGGCGCTGCGCCAGCAACTCGACCTGTATGTGTGCCTGCGCCCGGTGCGCTGGTTCGAAGGCGTGCCGAGCCCGGTCAAGAAGCCGGGTGACGTGGACATGACGATCTTTCGCGAGAACTCCGAAGACATCTACGCGGGCATCGAGTGGAAGGCCGGCTCGGCCGAAGCCACCAAGGTCATCAAGTTCCTGAAAGAAGAAATGGGCGTGACCAAGATCCGCTTCGACGAAAACTGCGGCATTGGCGTCAAGCCGGTGTCCAAGCAAGGCACCCAGCGCCTGGCGCGCAAGGCCTTGCAATATGTCGTCGACAATGACCGGGATTCGCTGACCATCGTGCACAAAGGCAACATCATGAAGTTCACCGAAGGTGCCTTCAAGGAATGGGCCTACGAAGTGGCGGCCGAGGAGTTTGGCGCGACGCTGCTCGACGGCGGCCCATGGATGCAGTTCAAGAACCCGAAGACCGGCAAGAACGTGATCGTCAAGGATGCCATCGCCGATGCGATGCTCCAGCAGATCCTGCTGCGTCCGGCCGAGTACGATGTGATTGCGACGTTGAACCTCAACGGTGACTACCTCTCCGACGCCCTGGCGGCGGAAGTGGGCGGGATCGGTATCGCGCCAGGTGCCAACCTGTCCGACACCGTGGCGATGTTCGAAGCCACCCACGGTACTGCGCCCAAGTATGCGGGCAAGGACCAGGTCAACCCGGGGTCGCTGATCCTGTCGGCTGAAATGATGCTGCGTCACATGGGGTGGACCGAGGCGGCCGACCTGATCATCAAGGGCACCAACGGCGCGATTTCGGCCAAGACCGTGACCTATGACTTCGAACGCCTGATGGACGGTGCCAAGCTGGTGTCGTCTTCGGGCTTCGGCGATGCCCTGATCTCGCACATGTAAACGGATCGGCGCCCAACGCGAATGCCCGGCTCGAGTCGATCGAGCCGGGCATTTTTCGTTCGTCCGGGGTAGTTGCCGGTCAAAGCGTCTCGACGACCCTGGCGGGTGCGGGGGCGGCGGTGTCTTCGACGCAGTCCACCTTGATGTTGACCGCGTGCAGGCCCTTGGGTCCCTGGATGACTTCGAACGTCACAGGTTGTCCAGCCTTCAGGGTCTTATAGCCTTCCATGCTGATTGCCGAGTAATGGGCGAAAAGGTCTTCATCCCGGCCGGCTGCGATAATGAATCCGTAGCCCTTGGCATTGTTGAACCATTTCACCTTGCCACTCATCTTGACAGCCGACATAAACCATATCCCTCTGCAACGCACTCCATCACTGGAGTATCATCCAGTCCATCCGCAGGCTAATCTTGAAAACAGGGTAGAAGCCACGGACCTTTTTAACCCACGATGGGCTCTATTGGTTGTAACACCGTTTTGCCGATAGTCAAGGTGGCCGGGTGGTCGTGGTTGAAATCGCCCGAAAGCGCCCCCATCACTGTATTCGCCAACTAAACGAACCTTTCTTTCCATGCATGCAGTCAGCCAGATTCGACTAACATTCAATCAGGATCGCCCGGATCTACACGACGACGATTCCGCAGGCATTGCTGTTCAGGAGGCAAAGCCTGCATTACAGGCGCCACCGATGTACAAGGTGGTTTTGTTCAACGATGACTACACACCGATGGATTTCGTCGTCGAAGTGCTCGAGGTGTTTTTTAACCTGAATCGCGAGCTGGCGACCAAGGTCATGCTGGCCGTTCATACAGAGGGACGGGCAGTATGTGGAGTGTTTACCCGCGACATCGCCGAGACAAAGGCCATGCAGGTCAACCAGTACGCCCGGGAAAGCCAGCATCCGCTACTCTGTGAAATCGAGAAGGACGGTTAACGCCGACCACTTGGGTATGAGGTGAAGCTATGTTAAACCGCGAGCTCGAAGTCACCCTCAATCTTGCCTTCAAGGAGGCTCGTTCGAAGCGTCATGAGTTCATGACCGTCGAGCACCTGCTGCTGGCCCTATTGGATAACGAGGCTGCCGCCACCGTATTGCGTGCCTGCGGCGCGAACCTCGATAAACTCAAGCATGACCTGCAGGAGTTCATCGACTCCACCACGCCCTTGATCCCCGTTCATGACGAGGATCGGGAAACCCAGCCAACCCTGGGCTTCCAGCGTGTCCTGCAGCGTGCTGTCTTCCATGTACAGAGCTCGGGCAAGCGTGAAGTCACCGGCGCCAACGTGCTGGTTGCGATCTTCAGCGAGCAGGAAAGCCAGGCCGTATTCCTGCTCAAGCAACAGAGCGTTGCACGTATCGATGTCGTCAACTACATCGCCCATGGCATCTCCAAGGTGCCGGGGCATGGCGATCATTCCGAGGGTGAGCAGGATATGCAGGACGACGAGGGCGGTGAGTCTTCTTCTTCGGGCAATCCGCTGGATGCCTATGCCAGCAACCTGAACGAACTGGCGCGCCAGGGGCGTATCGACCCGCTCGTGGGCCGAGAGCTCGAAGTCGAGCGCGTGGCGCAGATCCTCGCCCGGCGGCGCAAGAACAACCCATTGCTGGTGGGCGAGGCGGGCGTAGGCAAGACCGCGATCGCCGAAGGCCTGGCCAAGCGCATCGTCGACAACCAGGTGCCGGACCTGCTGGCCAACAGCGTGGTGTATTCCCTCGACCTGGGTGCCTTGCTGGCCGGCACCAAGTACCGCGGCGATTTCGAGAAGCGTTTCAAGGCGTTGCTCGGCGAGTTGAAGAAACGTCCGCAGGCGATCCTGTTCATTGACGAGATCCACACCATCATCGGTGCCGGCGCCGCGTCGGGTGGGGTCATGGACGCGTCCAACCTGCTCAAGCCACTGCTGTCGTCGGGTGATATCCGCTGCATCGGTTCGACCACGTTCCAGGAATTCCGCGGCATCTTCGAGAAGGACCGGGCCCTGGCGCGGCGTTTCCAGAAGGTCGACGTGTCGGAGCCGTCGGTGGAAGACACCATCGGTATCCTGCGCGGCCTGAAAGGGCGTTTCGAGCTGCACCACAACATCGAGTACAGCGATGAAGCCCTGCGCGCGGCGGCCGAACTGGCCTCGCGCTACATCAATGACCGGCACATGCCGGACAAGGCCATCGACGTCATCGACGAGGCGGGTGCCTATCAGCGCCTGCAACCGGTGGACAAACGCGTCAAGCGCATCGACGTGCCTCAGGTCGAGGACATCGTGGCGAAGATCGCGCGGATTCCGCCCAAGCATGTCACCAGTTCCGACAAGGAACTGCTGCGCAACCTGGAGCGTGACCTGAAGCTGACGGTGTTCGGTCAGGACGCGGCCATCGACTCGTTGTCGACGGCTATCAAGCTGTCCCGCGCCGGACTCAAGTCGCCGGACAAGCCGGTGGGTTCGTTCCTGTTCGCCGGGCCTACCGGCGTGGGCAAGACCGAGGCTGCGCGGCAACTGGCCAAGGCGATGGGCATCGAGCTGGTGCGCTTCGACATGTCCGAGTACATGGAGCGCCATACCGTGTCCCGTCTGATCGGTGCGCCTCCGGGCTATGTCGGGTTCGACCAGGGCGGCTTGCTGACCGAGGCCATCACCAAGCAGCCGCATTGCGTGTTGCTGCTCGATGAGATCGAGAAGGCCCACCCGGAAGTCTTCAACCTGCTCCTGCAGGTCATGGACCACGGTACGCTGACCGATAACAATGGGCGCAAGGCGGATTTCCGCAACGTGATCCTGATCATGACCACCAACGCCGGTGCCGAGACGGCGGCGCGCGCTTCGATCGGTTTCACCCATCAGGACCATTCGTCCGATGCGATGGAAGTGATCAAGAAGAGCTTCACGCCTGAGTTCCGCAACCGCCTGGATACCATCATCCAGTTTGGTCGCCTCAGCCATGAGGTGATCAAGAGCGTGGTGGACAAGTTCCTCACCGAACTTCAGGCGCAGCTCGAAGACAAGCGTGTGTTGCTGGAAGTCACCGACGCGGCGCGCAGCTGGCTGGCGGAAGGCGGCTACGATGTGACGATGGGTGCACGGCCAATGGCTCGCCTGATCCAGGACAAGATCAAGCGTCCGCTGGCGGAGGAGATCCTGTTTGGCGAGTTGTCCGAGCATGGCGGTGTGGTGCACATCGACATCAAGGACGGCGAACTGACCTTCGACTTCGAAACCACGGCCGAAATGGCCTGATCGAAACCCGTAACAAGCAAAAGGCGCCGAAAGGCGCCTTTTTGTTGTCTTCGCAACCGCACCCTAACCCCTGTGGGAGCGAGCTTGCTCGCGAATGCGGTTTCTCATTTGACATCCATGAAAGCTGATCCACCGCTTTCGCGGGCAAGCCCGCTCCCACAGGAGAGGCGGGGGATTATCAAATCGCGGACAAACAAAAACGCCCGGCATCAGCCGGGCGTCTTGTATTGACTTGTTAGCGAGCGCGGTAAGTGATGCGCCCTTTGCTCAAGTCATAGGGCGTCAGCTCGACGCGCACTTTGTCACCGGTAAGAATACGAATGTAGTTCTTGCGCATCTTGCCGGAGATATGCGCGGTTACGACGTGCCCATTTTCCAACTCCACGCGAAACATGGTGTTGGGCAGGGTGTCGACGACAGTGCCTTCCATTTCGAAGCTGTCTTCTTTCGACATGCAGTAAAGCCCTCGGTGTCCAGTGAATGGCCCGGTGCAACTGCGCCAGGCAAAAGCGGCGTGCATTGTGCCCGAAAAAGGGGGGCAAGCCAAGGGGTTCTAGTTCAGGACAACCCAGCGCTGGTTAATCAGCAGTTCAATGGGGCGATATTGGGTCTTGTAGTTCATTTTCTTGCAGTTCTTGATCCAGTAGCCCAGGTA
The DNA here is from genome assembly GCF_018325965.1 of Pseudomonas sp. Cab53. Classification (NCBI taxonomy): domain Bacteria; kingdom Pseudomonadati; phylum Pseudomonadota; class Gammaproteobacteria; order Pseudomonadales; family Pseudomonadaceae; genus Pseudomonas; species Pseudomonas sp. Cab53. The sequence goes on from NZ_AP021902.1 coordinate 2,236,610, forward strand.
CACCGCATCGAGCCCCAGGCGCCGGGCTTCGCTGATTTGCCAGAGGATGGCGAAGCGCCCCAGGCTGCGTCGCTCTTGCTCTGGCTCATAGAAGGTGTACACCGCTGAAAGACCGTTGGGGAGCAGGTCGGTGACGGCAATCGCCACCAACCGTCCGTCGAGACGGAACTCGTAGAAGCGCGAAAAAGGCAGGTCGCGCACCAGGAAGGTGGAAAATTGATCGCGGCTGGGCGGGTACATGTCGCCATCGGCATGGCGTTGCTCGATGTAGCGTTGATACAGGTCGAAATACTCCTCGGTGAACTGCGGCTTGGCCGGCCGGACCTGAAGGTCGGCGTTGCGCTTGAAAATGCGTTTCTGCTGGCGATTGGGCGCAAATTGCACCACGGGGATGCGCGCCGGGACGCAGGCGTTGCAGTGCTGGCAATGGGGCCGGTAGAGATGATCGCCGCTGCGACGAAAGCCCATTTCCGACAGGTCAGCGTAGACATGCACATCCATCGGCTGGCTGGGGTCGAGGAACAGCGTCGTGGCCTGCTCCTCCGGCAGGTAACTGCAAGAGTGGGGCTGAGTGGCATAGAACTTCAAACGCGCCAACTCGGTCATGATCAACCCTCGGGATAAGCTATGGGGTTAAGTGTAAGCCAGGAGCGCCAATGTCGCTCAGCAAACCCAGGTCGCGTGGTTGGGTTGATCCAGGTGCGCCTCGAGGTAGCCGGCGAACGTTGCACGGGGGATCGACCGGGCGCCCAGGCTGTGCAGGTGCTCGGTAGGCATCTGGCAGTCGATCAGCACGAAGCCGGCGGCCTTGAGGTGTTGGACCAGCGTGGCGAAGCCGAATTTCGACGCGTTGTCGGCCCGGCTGAACATGGACTCGCCAAAAAACAGCTGCCCCATTGCCAGGCCGTACAGACCGCCCACCAGCGCGCCCTGGTCCCAGACCTCCACGGAGTGGGCGAAGCCGCGCCGATGCAGCTCCAGGTAGGCGCTCTGCATGGCCTCGGTGATCCAGGTGCCTTCGGCGTAGTCCCGTGGCGCGGCGCAGGCCCGGATGACGGCGGCGAAGTCCTGGTCGAACGTCACCTGGTAGCGTTGCTTGCGCAACAGTTTGCCAAGGCTGCGGGAGACGTGCAGCTCGTCGGGAAACAGCACCGTGCGAGGGTCCGGAGACCACCACAGGATCGGCTGGCCCTCGGAGAACCATGGAAAGCAGCCGTGGCGATAGGCCTGGACCAGGCGGTCAGCGGACAGATCGCCACCAGCGGCCAGCAGCCCGTTGGGGTCGCGCATGGCTTTTTCCAGCGGTGGGAAATCCAGGGAGTTGCGTTGTAACCAGGTCAGCATTGTCATTCGCTTGCAGAAGGGGAGGGTGGGCGCGCGCAGATGAACTGTGGCGAGGGCTGTCAGGTCCTCGCCACAAGACTAACCGTCAAACGGCCGGAATGTCATCGAGATACTTCTCCGCATCGAGCGCGGCCATGCAGCCGGCGCCGGCAGACGTGATGGCCTGGCGATAGACGTGGTCGGCGACGTCGCCGGCGGCGAACACCCCTTCAATGTCGGTGGCCGTGGCATTGCCCTCGCTGCCGCCGCGCACGAGCAGGTAGCCGTCATGCATGTTCAACTGGCCCTGGAACAGTTCGGTGTTGGGCTTGTGACCGATGGCAATGAACACCCCAGCCAGGGACAAGGTGCTGGTTTCGCCGGTCTCGCTGTGGCGCAGGCGAGCGCCGGTCACGCCGCTGGCATCGCCCAGGACCTCGTCCAGGTTCTGGTTCCAATGCAGCTTTATGTTGCCGTTGGCGGCTTTTTCGAAGAGCTTGTCTTGCAGGATCTTCTCCGAGCGCAACTTGTCGCGACGGTGGATCAGGTGGACTTCCCGGGCAATGTTCGACAAGTACAGGGCTTCCTCGACCGCGGTGTTGCCGCCGCCGACTACCGCGACCACCTGGTTGCGGTAGAAAAAACCGTCGCAGGTCGCGCAGGCGGAAACGCCCTTGCCGGCGAAGCTTTCTTCCGACGGCAACCCCAGGTACTGGGCCGAGGCGCCGGTGGCGATGATCAGGGCGTCGCAGGTGTAGGTGCCGCTGTCGCCGATCAGTTCGAACGGGCGCTGCTGCAACTTGGCGGTGTGGATATGGTCGTAGACGATCTGCGTGTCGAAACGCTCGGCGTGCCGCTGCATGCGCTCCATCAGCACCGGCCCGGTCAGGCCTTCGACATCGCCCGGCCAGTTGTCGACTTCCACCGTGGTGGTGAGCTGGCCACCGGCCTGCATGCCGGTGATGACAACGGGCTTGAGGTTGGCCCGGGCGGCGTACACCGCCGCGCTGTAGCCAGCAGGCCCGGAGCCGAGAATGATCAAGCGTGAATGCTTCACTTCGTTCATAAAAACACCTCATAAGCCTTTGTCACAAAAGACAATGCATGGTCCAATTGACGCCTGTGCAGGCCGTTCTGGGCCAGGTGGGGATCCAGGGGCCGGGCGATGCCTCGGGGCCGACAAACCCGTACAATGCTTGAGTTTTGAGCGCAGGATGGGCTAAAGATCAAAATTTTCGGCAGCACCTGCGGTTTTCTGGATGCACCTCACAGTGGTAAAAGTAGTACCGGTTGTGCACATTCACTTTTTTACCTGTTCGTCTTGAGCAGTTTTTTATAGTCATTCAACAGATGGACGCGCCGTTGGCGCAGGAAAAGAAGCGTTTTGAAGAAATCCACCGCAGCACCTAAAACAGTCGTTCCGCTCTGGCGCCAGCAATTGCACTACCGGCTCAAGGAAGGTGCGTTGATCGCGATCGGTGCCTTGTGCCTGTTCCTGATGATGGCTTTGCTAACCTACGGCAAGGACGATCCGGGCTGGAGCCACAACAGCAAGATCGAGGACGTGCAGAACTTCGGCGGGCCGGCCGGCTCCTACAGCGCCGACATCCTGTTCATGGTCCTGGGTTATTTCGCCTACATTTTCCCGTTGCTGCTGGCGATCAAGGCCTACCAGATCTTCCGTCAGCGCCACGAGCCGTGGGAGTGGAGCGGCTGGCTGTTCTCCTGGCGGCTGATCGGCCTGGTGTTCCTGGTGCTGTCGGGCGCTGCGCTGGCTCATATCCATTTCCATGCGCCCACCGGCTTGCCGGCCGGGGCGGGCGGGGCGCTGGGGGAAAGCCTCGGCGACCTGGCCAGGAACGCCTTGAACATCCAGGGCAGCACGCTGCTGTTCATCGCCCTGTTCCTGTTCGGCCTGACGGTGTTCACTGACCTGTCGTGGTTCAAGGTCATGGACGTCACCGGCAAGATCACCCTCGACCTGATCGAATTGATCCAGGGTGCGATGAACCGCTGGTGGGCGGCGCGCACCGAGCGCAAGCAACTGGTGGCGCAACTGCGTGAAGTCGACGACCGCGTCCACGACGTGGTGGCCCCGACGCTGCCGGACAAGCGCGAGCAGGCCAAGGTCAAGGAGCGCCTGATCGAACGCGAGCAGGCGTTGAGCAAACACATGTCCGAGCGCGAGAAGCAGGTGCCGCCGGTCATCAGCATGGCCCCGCCCAAGCCGCCGGAGCCGAGCAAGCGCGTGCAGAAGGAAAAACAGGTGCCGTTGTTCGTCGACAGCGCCGTGGAAGGCACCTTGCCGCCGATCTCGATCCTCGACCCGGCCGAAAAGAAACAGCTCAACTATTCTCCCGAATCCCTGGCGGCCGTCGGCCATCTGCTGGAGATCAAGCTCAAGGAGTTCGGGGTCGAGGTCTCGGTGGATTCGATTCACCCGGGCCCGGTCATTACCCGCTACGAGATCCAGCCGGCCGCCGGCGTGAAGGTCAGCCGCATCGCCAACCTGGCCAAGGACCTGGCACGTTCCCTGGCCGTGACCAGCGTGCGGGTGGTGGAAGTGATTCCCGGCAAGACCACCGTGGGCATCGAGATCCCCAACGAAGACCGGCAGATCGTGCGCTTCTCCGAAGTGCTGTCGACCACCGAGTACGACAACCACAAGTCGCCGGTCACCTTGGCCCTGGGCCACGACATCGGCGGCAAGCCGGTGATCACCGACCTGGCGAAGATGCCCCACCTGCTGGTGGCCGGTACCACCGGTTCGGGTAAGTCGGTGGGGGTGAACGCGATGATCCTGTCGATCCTGTTCAAGTCGGGCCCGGAAGACGCCAAGCTGATCATGATCGACCCGAAAATGCTCGAATTGTCGATCTACGAAGGCATTCCGCACTTGCTGTGCCCGGTGGTCACCGACATGAAAGACGCTGCCAACGCCTTGCGCTGGAGCGTCGCCGAGATGGAGCGCCGCTACAAGCTGATGGCGAAGATGGGCGTGCGCAACCTGTCGGGCTTCAATGCCAAGGTCAAGGAGGCCGAAGAGGCCGGCACCCCGCTGAGCGACCCGTTGTACCACCGCGAAAACATCCACGATGAAGCGCCGCTGCTGCACAAGCTGCCGACCATCGTGGTGGTGGTGGACGAATTCGCCGACATGATGATGATCGTCGGCAAGAAGGTCGAAGAGCTGATCGCCCGTATCGCCCAGAAGGCCCGTGCCGCCGGTATCCACCTGATCCTGGCGACCCAGCGGCCGTCGGTGGACGTGATCACCGGCCTGATCAAGGCCAACATCCCGACCCGCATGGCGTTCCAGGTGTCGAGCAAGATCGACTCGCGGACCATCATCGACCAGGGCGGTGCCGAGCAGTTGCTCGGTCACGGTGACATGCTCTACATGCCGCCGGGCACCAGCCTGCCGATCCGGGTCCATGGCGCGTTCGTTTCCGACGATGAAGTGCATCGCGTGGTGGAAGCCTGGAAGCTGCGCGGGGCACCTGAATACAACGACGACATTCTCAATGGCGTCGAGGAAGCCGGCAGTGGCTTCGAGGGCGGCAGCGGCGGCGGTGAAGAAGATGCTGAAACCGACGCGCTCTATGACGAAGCGGTGCAGTTCGTCCTGGAAAGCCGCCGGGCCTCGATTTCCGCGGTTCAGCGCAAGTTGAAGATCGGCTACAACCGCGCCGCGCGCATGATCGAAGCCATGGAAATGGCCGGGGTCGTGACGGCCATGAACACCAACGGCTCGCGCGAAGTGCTGGCGCCGGGCCCGATGCGCGACTAACGACCCGAGCGGCGTGCTTCACGCCGCTCGCCCCCCTATGAATTCATGAGGATTCCCATGCGCCTGATTCGCATGTTGCTGTTGCCCGTACTGGCCCTGACCACCTTGTCGGCCCACGCTGACGAAAAGGACGTGGCCCGCCTGACCCAGCTGTTGGAAACATCCAAGACCCTGACCGCGCGCTTCTCCCAACTGACCCTGGACGGCAGCGGCACCCAGTTGCAGGAAACCGCCGGCGACATGGCGCTGCAACGTCCAGGCCTGTTCTACTGGCACACCGATGCGCCGGCCGAGCAGTTGATGGTGTCCGATGGCAAGAAGGTCTCCTTGTGGGACCCGGACCTGGAGCAGGTCACCATCAAGACCCTCGACCAGCGCCTGACCCAGACTCCGGCGTTGCTGCTGTCGGGTGACATTTCCAAGATCAGCCAGAGCTTCGACATCAGCGCCAAGGAAGCGGGCGGCGTGATCGACTTCACCCTCAAGCCCAAGACCAAGGACAGCCTGTTCGACAGCCTGCGCCTGTCGTTCCGCAATGGCCTGGTCAATGACATGCAACTGATCGACAGCGTCGGCCAGCGCACCAATATCCTGTTCACCGGCGTGAAGGCCAACGAGCCGATCGCCGCGTCCAAGTTCAAGTTCGACATTCCCAAGGGTGCCGACGTCATCCAGGAATAAGCACAGCCGACTTGTGGGAGCGGGCTTGCCCGCGAATGCGATGTAACATTCAACATCAATGTTGACTGACCTGCCGCATTCGCGGGCAAGCCCGCTCCCACAAGGGTCTCCGGCAACAGGATCGAGTGAGGTTGCATAAGCAGTGATGGACCTGTTTCGAAGCGCACCGATTGCCCAGCCATTGGCCGCCCGCCTGCGCGCGACCAACCTGGATGAGTACGTCGGCCAGGAGCATGTGCTCGCCCGCGGCAAGCCGCTGCGCGAGGCCCTGGAGCAGGGGGCCCTGCACTCGATGATCTTCTGGGGCCCGCCGGGCGTGGGCAAGACCACCCTGGCGCGGTTGCTGGCGGAAGTTTCCGATGCCCACTTCGAGACGGTGTCCGCGGTGCTGGCCGGGGTCAAGGAAATCCGCCAGGCGGTGGAAGTGGCCAAGCAGCAGGCCGGCCAATACGGCAAGCGCACGATCCTGTTCGTCGACGAAGTGCACCGTTTCAACAAGTCCCAGCAGGACGCGTTCCTGCCGTACGTCGAGGACGGTACGCTGATCTTCATCGGCGCGACCACCGAGAATCCGTCGTTCGAACTCAACAACGCCTTGCTGTCGAGGGCGCGGGTCTATGTGCTCAGGAGCCTCGACGAGTCGGCGATGCGCAAGCTGGTGCACCGGGCGCTGACCGAGGAACGCGGCCTGGGCAAGCGCCAACTGACGCTTGACGAGGAAGGTTTCCAGATCCTGTGTGCCGCCGCCGACGGCGATGGCCGGCGGTTGCTCAACTTGCTGGAGAACGCGTCCGACCTGGCCGAGGACAACAGCGAGATCGGCGTCGAGCTGTTGCAAAGCCTGCTGGGCGATACCCGTCGTCGTTTCGACAAGGGCGGCGAGGCGTTCTACGACCAGATCTCGGCGCTGCACAAATCCATCCGCGGTTCCAATCCCGACGCGGCCTTGTACTGGTTCGCGCGGATGATCGATGGCGGTTGTGATCCGTTGTACTTGGCGCGGCGCGTGGTGCGCATGGCCAGCGAAGACATCGGCAACGCCGATCCGCGGGCCTTGAGCCTGTGCCTGGCGGCCTGGGATGTGCAGGAGCGCCTCGGCAGCCCGGAAGGCGAGCTCGCCGTGGCCCAGGCCATCACCTACCTGGCTTGCGCGCCCAAGAGCAATGCGGTGTACATGGGCTTCAAGGCCGCGATGCGCAGCGCCACCGAGCACGGCTCCCTCGAAGTACCGCTGCACCTGCGCAATGCGCCGACCAAGCTCATGAAACAGCTGGGCTATGGCGAAGAATACCGCTATGCCCATGATGAACCGGACGCCTACGCCGCCGGCGAGGATTATTTCCCCGAGGCCCTCGAACCCCAGCGGTTCTATGAACCCGTGCCCCGGGGCCTGGAATTGAAGATCGGCGAAAAGCTCAACCACCTGGCCCAACTCGATCGCCTGAGCCCACGGCAGCGGAGAAAACCTTGATCCCCCTGATCCTTGCAGTGTCCGCCGGCGGCGTGGCCGGCACGTTGTTGCGTTTCGCCACGGGCAATTGGATCAATGCAAATTGGCCCCGGTACTTCTATACCGCGACGCTCGCCGTTAATATCGTGGGCTGTCTGCTGATCGGCGTTCTATACGGTCTGTTTTTGATTCGTCCCGAAGTGCCCATTGAAATGCGCGCGGGGCTTATCGTCGGCTTCCTCGGCGGCCTGACGACTTTTTCATCCTTTTCACTGGATACGGTGCGCCTGCTGGAAAGCGGGCAGGTGCCGCTGGCCCTGGGCTATGCGGCCATCAGCGTATTCGGCGGGCTGCTCGCCACCTGGGTCGGCCTGTCCCTGACCAAACTTTGATAACGAGAGACCGACATGCTCGATTCCAAACTGTTACGTAGCAACCTCCAGGACGTAGCGGGCCGCCTGGCGTCCCGCGGCTTTGTCCTGGACGTCGCGCGCATCGAAGCGCTGGAAGAACAGCGCAAGACTGTCCAGACGACCACCGAGAAGCTCCAGGCCGAGCGCAACGCCATTTCCAAGAGCATCGGCCAGGCCAAGCAGCGCGGTGAGGATATTGCTCCGTTGATGGCCAGTGTCGAGAACATGGGCAGCGAACTCAACAACGGCAAGATTGCCCTCGACGCGATCCAGACCGAGCTGGACGCGATCCTGCTGGGCATTCCGAACCTGCCACACGAGTCGGTGCCGGTCGGTGAGGATGAAGACGGCAACGTCGAAGTGCGCCGCTGGGGGACGCCGAAGACTTTCGACTTCGCGGTACAGGACCATGTCGCCCTGGGCGAGAAGTTCGGCTGGCTGGATTTCGAAACCGCCGCCAAATTGTCCGGTGCCCGTTTTGCCTTGCTGCGTGGGCCGATCGCCCGCCTGCACCGCGCCCTGGCGCAATTCATGATCAACCTGCACGTGACCGAGCACGGGTACGAGGAAGCCTATACCCCGTACCTGGTCCAGGCGCCGGCTTTGCAAGGCACCGGCCAGTTGCCGAAATTCGAGGAGGATCTGTTCAAGATCGGCCGCGAAGGCGAGGCCGACCTGTACCTGATCCCGACCGCCGAAGTGTCGCTGACCAACATCGTGGCCGGCGAGATCGTCGACGCCAAGCAACTGCCGATCAAGTTCGTCGCCCACACCCCATGCTTCCGCAGCGAAGCCGGGGCATCGGGGCGCGACACCCGCGGGATGATCCGCCAGCACCAGTTCGACAAGGTCGAGATGGTGCAGATCGTCGAGCCTTCCAAGTCCATGGAAGCGCTTGAAAGCCTGACGGCCAACGCCGAGAAGGTTCTGCAACTGCTGGAGCTGCCGTATCGCACCCTGGCGCTGTGCACCGGCGACATGGGCTTCAGCGCGGTCAAGACCTATGACCTGGAAGTGTGGATCCCGAGCCAGGACAAGTACCGTGAGATTTCGTCGTGCTCCAACTGCGGCGACTTCCAGGCCCGCCGCATGCAGGCGCGTTTCCGTAACCCGGAGACCGGCAAGCCGGAACTGGTGCACACCCTCAATGGCTCCGGCCTGGCCGTGGGCCGGACCCTGGTGGCCGTGCTGGAAAACTACCAGCAGGCCGACGGCTCGATCCGTGTGCCCGAGGTGTTGAAGCCGTACATGGGCGGTATCGAGGTCATCGGCTAAATGGAATATTTGCCACTGTTCCACAACCTGCGCGGCAGTCGCGTGCTGGTGGTTGGCGGCGGGGAGATTGCCTTGCGCAAGTCCCGCCTGCTGGCCGATGCCGGTGCGCTGTTGCGGGTGGTCGCACCCGAAATCGAACCGCAATTGCGCGAACTGGTGAGTGGCAGCGGTGGCGAATGCGTCCTGCGCGGTTACCTCGAAGCGGACCTGGACGGCTGCGGCCTGATCATCGCCGCCACTGACGACGAGGCACTCAACGCCCGGGTCTCGGCCGATGCCCATCGGCGCTGCGTGCCGGTCAACGTGGTGGACGCGCCGGCCCTGTGCAGCGTGATCTTCCCGGCGATCGTCGACCGTTCGCCGCTGGTGATCGCGGTGTCCAGTGGCGGTGATGCACCGGTGCTGGCGCGGTTGATCCGGGCCAAGCTGGAAACCTGGATTCCCTCGACCTACGGGCAACTTGCCGGCCTGGCGGCGCGGTTTCGCAGCCAGGTCAAGGGCCTGTTCCCAGACGTACAGCAACGCCGGGCGTTCTGGGAAGACGTGTTCCAGGGGCCGATCGCTGATCGCCAGTTGGCCGGGCAGGGCGCCGAGGCCGAGCGTCTGCTGCGCGAGAAGATCGCCGGCCAGGCGCCGCATGCGCCGGGCGAAGTCTACTTGGTGGGGGCAGGGCCCGGTGATCCGGACCTGCTGACCTTCCGCGCCTTGCGGCTGATGCAACAGGCGGACGTGGTGCTCTACGACCGCCTGGTGGCGCCCGCGATCCTCGAGTTGTGCCGGCGTGACGCCGAGCGGGTTTATGTGGGCAAGCGTCGCTCCGAACACGCCGTGCCCCAGGACCAGATCAACCAGCAACTGGTGGACCTGGCCCGACAGGGCAAGCGCGTGGTGCGGTTGAAGGGCGGCGATCCGTTCATTTTCGGTCGCGGCGGCGAAGAGATCGAAGAACTGGCCGCCCACGGCATCCCGTTCCAGGTCGTGCCGGGTATCACCGCGGCCAGTGGTTGCGCGGCGTACGCGGGCATTCCGTTGACCCACCGCGACCACGCCCAGTCGGTACGTTTCATCACGGGCCACCTCAAGGATGGCAGCAGCGACTTGCCGTGGGCAGACCTGGTTTCCCCGGCCCAGACGCTGGTGTTCTACATGGGGTTGGTGGGCTTGCCGATGATCTGCAGCGAGCTGATCAGGCATGGCCGCGCGGCGGATACGCCGGCGGCCTTGATCCAGCAAGGCACGACGGTCAACCAGCGGGTATTCACCGGCACCCTGGCAGACTTGCCGCGGCTGGTGGCGGAGCATGAGGTGCATGCACCGACGCTGGTGATCGTGGGGGAAGTGGTGCAACTGCGCGAGAAGCTGGCGTGGTTCGAAGGGGCCCAGGGGCAGGTCTGAAGACTGCGTCGCGCCCTTCGCGAGCAAGCCCGCTCCCACGTTGGATCGTTGTTCACCATGAATCGGTGGCCATACACGGTCCAGTGTGGGAGCGGGCTTGCTCGCGAAGAGGCCCTCAGTGACAACGGACTTCCCGGATCAATCCCCAGTCCCCCGCCAAATCCCTTTCCCACTCAACCGCGCCCGATCATGGGCCCCGGTGAAGTCCTGCTTCGGCCCCTTCGGTACGATCCCATTGGGGTTGATGGTCTTGTGGCTGCCGTAGTAATGACCCTGGATGTGAACGAAGTCCACGGTCTCGGCGATGCCCGGCCACTGGTACAACTCCCTCAACCAGTTCGACAGGTTCGGATAGTCGGCGATGCGCCGCAGGTTGCATTTGAAATGGCCGAAATACACCGCGTCGAAGCGAATGATCGTGGTGAACAGGCGGATGTCCGCCTCGGTCAGGTATTCACCGGCCAGGTAGCGGCGGCTGGCCAACAGGGCCTCCAGCCGGTCCAGCTCGGCGAACAGGCCGTCGAAGGCTTCTTCGTAGGCGGCTTGGGTGGTGGCGAACCCGGCGCGATACACGCCGTTGTTCACCGCCGGGTAGATCCGCTCGTTGAGCGCGTCGATCTCGCTGCGCAGGTGCGCCGGGTACAGGTCCAGGTGATTTTCAGTCAGGCCGTCGAATGCGCCATTGAACATGCGGATGATCTCCGCCGATTCATTGTTGACGATGCGCCCCTGTTGCTTGTCCCACAGCACCGGCACGGTGACGCGGCCGGTGTAGTCGGCGGTGTCGGCGGTGTAGCGCTGGTGCAGGAAGTCGAGGTCGTCCAGTTTGTCGCCGGTGGAACCGTGGGTTTTGTCGAAGGTCCAGCCGTTTTCCAGCATCAGGTAGCTGACCACCGAGACGTCGATCAGGTTTTCCAAGCCTTTGAGCTTGCGGAAAATCAGCGTGCGGTGGGCCCAGGGACAGGCCAGGGAGACGTATAGATGATAGCGCCCGGCCTCGGCGGCGAAACCGCCCTCACCGCTAGGGCCGGCGCTGCCATCGGCGGTCACCCAGTGACGGCGCTGCGCCTGCTCGCGTTGGAAGCTGCCGTCCTTGCTTTCATACCACTGGTCCTGCCAGCGGCCTTCAACTAACAAACCCATCTCGATTTCCTCGATCTATAAACGTTGGAGAGGAGTCTATTCCGATAGGTTCGAACAAAAAGCGCAAAGGTTAGGCGTTAATCATCAGTTAAATCGAACGATCCCGGCCGTCCCAGTACTGGCGGGCGCGCTCGAACGCCGCTTCACGAGTCAGGCCCAGGCCGCGCAAGGCCAAGGCCATGGTGGCGATCAGGGCCAATTGCGGGTAGCTGTCCTGTACGTCACCGCGCCAGACGGCCTTCAAGTGTTCGGGGTCGAGGCTTTCCGGCTTGACGTGGCGCTGTTCGGCCAGTCGCGGCCATTGCTCGTCCCAGCTGACGCCGCCGGACGTTCCGTAGAGGTGGCTGTCGGCGTCCGGGTTGATCTCGATTTCGCCGCCGTCACCCTTGATCACGATGGCGGTATCGCCCAGCAAGCCGCTGGCTTCGCGGTGCACGGCCTGGTAGCCGGGGTGGAAAATGCTTTGCAACCCGCACCGTGCGCCCAGCGGGTTGAGGATCCGCGCCAGGGAATGGATAGGCGAACGCAACCCGAGGGTGTTGCGCAGGTCGATCATCCGTTGCATTTGCGGCGCCCAGTCCACCAGTGGCATGAAGGCCAGGCCGCCGTTGTCCAGGGCGCCGGCGACTTGCTGCCAGTCCCGGCACAGCGGGATTTGCAGAAAGCCCAGCAATTGTTCGGTGTAGAGGCGACCCGACGTATGAGCGCCGCCGCCGTGCATGAAGATCCGCACGCCGTTCTGCCCAAGGCACTTGGCTGCCAGCAGGTACCACGGCAAATGGCGTTTCTTGCCTGCGTAGGTTGGCCAGTCGAGGTCCACCGTCAACCCCGGCACGACCAGGCGCTCACGCAGGGCTTCGGTGAAACCGGCCATTTCCTCGGCGCTTTCTTCCTTGTGCCGCAACAGCATCAGGAAAGCGCCAAGCTGGGTGTCCTCGACCTGTTCATCCAGCACCAGGCCCATGGCCTGGCGCGCTTCTTCGCGGGTCAGGTTGCGGGCGCCGCGCTTGCCTTTGCCAAGGATGCGCACGAACGGGGCGAACGGATGTTCGGCCGGGGTCTCTAGGGTCAGCGAAGCAAAGTCGGTCATAGGCAATTCGTCGGTTTGGGCAGGCCCGCCAGCTTGGCGGCGAGTTTGGCGGGAGTGCCTTTGAACAGTCGGTTCAAGTGCAGGCTGTTGCCTTTGTCCGCGCCCAATTTCAGCGCGGTGTACTTGATCAGTGGCCGGGTCGCGGGGGAGAGCTGGAACTCGCGGTAGAAGCCGCGCAGCAGTTCGAGGATTTCCCAGTGCTCGGGGCTCAGTTCGATTTCTTCGGTGGCGGCCAGGGCCGTGGCGACATCGGCCGACCAGTCGTCCAGGTCGGCCAGGTAGCCGTCCTTGTCCAGCGCGATGGCGCGTTCGCCCACATTCAACGTGTTCATAGCCAGGTGTTGACCTTGTCATGCTCGATCGACAGTTCGACGAAGGCCGGATAGTCGATGGCCTTGGCCCAGTCTGGCGCTTGCAAGGCGCGGGCCTGGACGTCTTCAGCGAGCACGAACAGTTTCAGGCCGCGGCCCAGCAGGGTTTCAAACGGCGCGGTGCCAGGCCGTAGGGCATACGTCGCGTCGCCGCACAGCAGCAGGGCATCGTGTTCGCCGAATATGCGCAAGCAACTGGCGAAACGAGAGTCGCCGAAGGGCGAGTGAGACAATACGTGCAAGGTCGACATCAGAGGGTGATCACCTGGTCGTAGCGGTCAATGAGCGCGGCGATCTGTGCCGCGTCCAGTACATTCACGTCGTCCAGCGCCAGCGTGTCCGGGGCGACGCCGCGCTCGGCGGCGCTGTCGGCGCAGACAAACAGTTGCTCGACGCCGAACAGCGGCAGTGCCTGCAGGTTCGCGCTCAGGTCCTTCTGCTGGACGGCCCTGGCGTCTTGCGCCGCGAGTAACTGGAGCACGCCGTCGTCGAGAAACAGCAGGCCGATGGGCAGGTCGAACGCGCCGCCGGCCAGGACGATGTCCAGCGCTTCGCGGGCGCTCGGGCCCGACCATGGGGCCTGGCGGCTGATCAGCAGTAATGACTTGGGCATCAAGCGCCTCCAAAACAGATCAGGCGGTCCGCGTCCTGGATTGCATCGTGCAACTGGCCGAGGCCGGACAGGGCCCAGGGCGCCTCGACACTGGCCGCCGAACGCTGGTAGCGCTGGGCTTCCTCATCGTTCAACACACCCCGGCGCAACGCCGCGGCGATGCACACCACGCCGTCGAGCTGGTGGTCGCTGACGAACGTGCGCCATTCGCGTGGCAGGTCCTGTTCGTCCTGGGGCGTGACGATGCTGGCGCCGGCGTTATAGACGCCGTCCTGGTAGAAAAACAACCGCACGATTTCGTGCCCACCGGCCAGCGCAGCCTGGGCGAACAGCAAGGCACGGCGCGAGGAGGGCGCGTGGGCGGCGGAAAACAGCGCGATGGCGAACTTCATGACAGACCCGGTCAGCGAAACTGCGGCCATGATAAAGCTTTATGGGCGGTGGGGCGATTGCCAAGGGGGCTCGACACGAAGGGCATGGCGATCACTGTGTGGTGAGCGAGCTTGCTCCCTCGCCACGGTTACGGCTTGTCTTCAAGGCCATGCAGCTGGCAATACTCCGCCCAGTCCATCCCCGCCATTTCCGCCACTTCCTTGTGCACCTCCAGGCGCTGGGCCTGGTAGTCCTCGGGCGAGGCGGCGGTCAGTTGCAGGGTCAATTCCCAGGCGAACAGGTGCTGGCGCTCGGCCTCGGCTTCGAAGGCTTCATGCAGCCGTTCGGCGCGATATTGTTCGGCGGTCTCGCCCTTGGCCTGGGCGAGCAGCGGGTTGAGGGTGTCCAGTTCGTGGCGCAGGTGCGGGCGTTCGTCGAGAAACCTGGCCAGGGCCCGTTCGTGTTGTTGTTCGGTTGCCGCCATGGTGACTCCTTTGGTTGATGGCCCACAGGTTGCGCGAATCGAGGCCTGCTGTCGCGGGTAAATTTCAGTAAAGCAGCGCGACGGTTCGGGTCGTAGTGCTACAGTCGGCTTTTTTCGGTGAGAGAACGCAATGCGAATGTTGACGGTGGCCCTGGCCGCTACCTTGCTGGCTGGCTGTGCGGGTTCGGCGATGAACCAGGCCCGGACCCAGGCGCCCTACAAGACCCTGGCCTCGGACAAGCCTGCGCAGGTCGTGGCCCAGTGCGTGCAGTTTGCCTGGCAGGACGAAGCAGTGTTCGGCGTCGATGCCGCGGCGTACCTGCAACCCGGCGAGAAGGGTGGCCTGACGGTGTACACCCGCTCCGCCGAATCGTTCGTCGATGTCCTGGCCGGCGCCAACGGCACCGCGTTGAACTACTACGCCCAGCACGACGACTTCGTCGCCAAGCGTCGGTTGGCGGCGCTGGCGACCTGTTTGTAAGTCGCCGGCCCAGCAGCCCTGTGGGCGTTCAGTCCGCAGCTTTCAGGCGCTTCTGGAAGAAAAAGTGCTGGTGGCCCGGAGGGTAGTCGTCGATGTGGCCGACTTCCGTGAAGCCTTGCTTGCGATAGAACGCCGGTGCCTGGAAGTCGAAGGTGTCCAGAAAAATGCCCACGCAGTTTTTCTCCCGCGCCAGGTCTTCGGCCATTTGCATCAGGGTCGAGCCCGTGCCTTGGCCGCGGGCCTGTTCCGGCACGACCAGCAACTCGATGTAGAGCCAGCGGAAAAATATTCGCCCGTAGAGCCCGCCGACGACTTCAGTGCTGTGCTCGTCGCGTATCAGCAAGGCGACGAGCTCGGGCACCGTGGCGCCGGTCTGGGCGCTGTTGTAGGCGCGCAGCGGCGCGAGAATGGCCTGGCGCTCCTCGTCGGTGGGCGCATCGGTGCGTTCGATTCGCAGCGTCATTGGGGATGTCCTCAAGCGGGAATGATCTGCGCGAGACTATCGCAACGGGCGCATTGCGCAAACCGGGCCATACTGGCTAGGTCCTAAAACAAGAAGAGACCTGACCCATGATGTTCCAATCCCTTGCCAGGACCCTCCTGGCCACCTCGCTGACCCTTGGCTGCCTGGCCGCGCAGGCCGCGTCCCAGGCGCCGGTTGCCGCCGAAAACGGCATGGTGGTCACCGCCCAGCACCTGGCCACCCACGTGGGCGTCGATGTGCTCAAGAACGGCGGTAATGCCGTGGATGCAGCAGTGGCGGTGGGCTATGCCCTGGCGGTGGTCTACCCGGCGGCGGGCAACCTGGGGGGCGGCGGCTTCATGACCCTCCAACTGGCCGACGGCCGCAAGACCTTCCTGGACTTCCGCGAAAAAGCCCCTCTGGCGGCCACCGCCAACATGTACCTGGACAAGGACGGCAACGTCGTGCCCGAACTCAGCACCCGTGGCCACTTGGCGGTGGGTGTGCCCGGCACCGTGTCCGGCATGGAGCTGGCGTTGCAGAAATACGGCAGCAAGCCCCGGGCTGAACTGATCGCCCCGGCCATTCGCCTCGCCGAAGAAGGGTTCACCCTCGAGCAGGGCGATGTCGACCTGCTGGAAACCGCAACCGATGTGTTCAAGAAGGACATGCGCGACTCCGGGGCGATTTTCCTGCACAACGGCGAGCCCATGCAGGTTGGCCAGAAACTGGTGCAGAAGGACCTCGCCAAGACCCTGCGGGAAATCTCCGCCAAGGGCGCCGATGGCTTCTACAAGGGCTGGGTCGCCGATGCACTCGTTACCTCCAGCCAGGCCAACAAGGGCATCATCACCCAGGCCGACCTGGACAAGTACAAGACCCGTGAGCTGGCACCGGTGGAGTGCGACTACCGCGGCTACCACATTGTCTCGGCGCCACCGCCCAGTTCCGGTGGGGTGGTGTTGTGCCAGATCATGAACATCCTCGACGGCTATCCGATGAAGGAGCTGGGCTTTCATTCGGCCCAGGGCATGCATTACCAGATTGAAGCCATGCGCCACGCCTACGTGGACCGCAACAGCTACCTGGGTGACCCGGACTTCGTGAAGAACCCCATCGACCACCTGCTGGACAAGCAATACGCCGCCAAGTTGCGCGCCGCCATCGAGCCGCAAAAGGCTGGCGATTCGCAGAAGATCAAGCCGGGCGTGGCGCCCCATGAGGGCAGCAACACCACCCATTACTCCATCGTCGACCAGTGGGGCAACGCCGTTTCCGTCACCTACACCCTCAACGACTGGTTCGGTGCCGGGGTGATGGCGAGCAAGACCGGGGTCATCCTCAACGACGAGATGGACGACTTCACCGCCAAGGTCGGCGTGCCCAACATGTACGGCCTGGTGCAGGGCGAGGCCAATGCCATCGCACCGGGCAAGGCGCCGCTGTCGTCCATGAGCCCGACCATCGTCACCAAGGACGGCAAGACGGTGATGGTGGTGGGGACGCCGGGCGGCAGCCGCATCATCACGGCGACCTTGTTGACCATCCTCAATGTGATCGACTACGGCATGAACCTTCAGGAAGCCGTCGATGCGCCGCGTTTCCATCAGCAGTGGATGCCCGAGGAGACCAACCTGGAAACCTTCGCCGCCAGCCCCGATACGCAGAAGCTGTTGGAAAGCTGGGGCCACAAGTTCGCCGGCCCGCAAGACCCCAACCACATCGCGGCGATCCTGGTCGGTGCGCCGTCGCTGGGTGGCAAACCGGTGGGCAAGAACCGCTTCTATGGCGCCAACGACCCTCGCCGTAACACTGGGTTGTCGTTGGGTTACTGATCCCATCAACGTTTGCAGAGGAAAGTCATGAGCACCGCATTGCTGATCATCGATGTCCAGAACGGACTGTGCAGTGGCGAAGAAGAATGTTTCGACATCCAGCGCGTCATCCGGACCATCAACGACCTCAGCGCCAAGGCCAGGGCGGCCGGCTGGCCGGTGATCCTGGTCCAGCATGAGGAGCTGGAAGGTTCGCTGACCCATGGCTGCGACGCCTGGCAACTGGCTGACGGCCTGCTGACTGACGCAGACGATCTGCGGGTGCGCAAGACCACGCCGGACGCCTTCTACCAGACCGACCTGCTGTCGCTGCTGCAAGCGCGGAGTATTGATCGGCTGGTGGTCTGCGGGCTGCAGACCGATTACTGCGTCAACGCCACCGTGCGCCAGGCCCATGCTCTCGGCTATGACCTGGTGCTGGCGGCAGACGCCCACTCTACGGTGGACAACGGCAGCATGACGGCAGAGCAGATCATCGCCAACCACAACAACCGCCTGGGGCGCCTGAGCAGCGCGGTGTCGCGGATCGATGTGGTGCCGGCGGAGGCCGTGCGGTTCTGACCTCACCCAGCACCTGTGGCGAGAGAGCTTGCTCCCTCGCCACAAAACCTGGTCGCCAGGGCGCGACGCCGGTGCTTCAGTTACGCCCAGCCACCCCGGCCACGGGCGCCTTGGCCCGTTCAACCTTGCGGTACGTCAGCAGCACGATACCGGTGACCACGATCGCGCCGCCCAGCACCTGGCCCGGGTTGAGCATCTGGTCCAGCACCAGCCAGCCAATCAGCAGCGTGGCCAGCGGTTCGATGTTCATCACTGGGGCGTTGCGTGGCATATCCAGGCGCGGCACGCAGATGAACAGGACGGTGAACCCGGTGCCGTAGAGCACCACCAGCGTGGCCAGGGCCAGCCAGCCGGTGCTGCTGGCCGGCAGGTCGAAACCGCCGGGCAGGGCGCCGGTCAGGCCGGCGAGGTTGACGCTGCTGAAGACGATGAAAATCGTCAGCAGGCTGCGCACCGAGCCGCGCACCTGGGACAACTTGTGGTCGGTAATCCACAAGGCGCAGGCAAACACGCAGGCGGCGCAGAAGGCCAGCCCCACCCCGACCAGCCATTGCGGGCCGACGCTCTGTTCAGAGGCCAGCCGCGCCGGCACCTCCAGCACGAACACCAGGCCCACCAGGATCATCCCCATCAGTGCGGCGGTGCGTGCGGTCGGGCGGGGCCCACCCAGTGCCCAGGTGAGCAGCGCCAGCAGAATCGGAAAGAGGTTGCCGACCAGCAGCGCCAACGCCACGGGCACCCTCGCCACGGCGGAGTAGAGGCATAGGCTCTGGGCACCGATCAACAACCCCAGCGTCAGCTGCCAGCGCCACGCACCGCGGGGCAGGCGCAGGCTCTGGCGTTGCCACAGCACCAGGGCGGCCAGCACCAGCAAGGTCCCGCCCGAGCGCAGCAGTATCGCCAGCAACACGCCGGCGCCGTCGTCGAAGGCGGCCCGGGCGGCGACATGATTACCGGCAAAGGCGCAGCCCATGCACAGCAGGACAAGCACCGCGAGGTGCCGGGGAAGTGGAGTGGGAGCGGCAGTAGCGAGGGTCATGGCGGTCTCGAAGGGCAGGCCGCCGAGCAAGTATTTCGGATGGCCGTTATTGTTATTAGTTATCGTACAACATGAGTTTTTACCCCACGAAGGGCCAGGAAACAAGCGCGCAGTCGGTATCAGTGGCTCGCCATCAGTGGGCTGAAATGCGGAGCATCGCGAAAAAACGCTGAATTGCCTGTCTTGTACGATGTCTTATCACGGAGTAAAACTGTGCTCCCGTCCAATAACAATAACGGAGAGACGCACGATGGATGCTTCGCAATCTTCAACCGCCGCCGATCAGGGGCGTCGGGTCTTCCTGAAAAAATCCCTGGTGGTTTCGGCGGCTGCCGCTACCTTGGGCAACCTGCCGGGGCTCGCCCAGGCCGAACCGCTGAGCCAGCGTTACCCGGACCCGTTGATCAATATCCTCGACCCTAGCTTCATGGACTTGCGCATCTTCAACGCCAGCGTGGAAAAGCTCGCCACCGGCCTGCGCTGGGCGGAAGGGCCGGTGTGGATCGGCGACGGTCGTTACCTGCTGGTCAGTGACATTCCCAACAACCGCATCGTGCGCTGGGATGAAATCACCGGCGATCTCTCGGTGTACCGCGAACACTCCAACTTCTCCAACGGCATGTGCCGGGATCGCCAGGGACGATTGCTGGTGTGCGAAGGTTCCACCACGTCCAGCGAAGGCCGGCGCGTGACCCGCACCGAGCACAACGGCACGATCACCGTGCTGGCGGACAGTTTCGAGGGCAAGCCGCTCAACTCGCCCAACGACATCGTCTGCAAGAAGGACGGTTCGATCTGGTTCACCGACCCGCCGTTCCAGACCGGCAACAACTACGAAGGGCACAAAGTCACGCCGGCCCAGCCCCATGCGGTGTACCGCATCGATGGCGAGACAGGTACGCTCAGCCGGGTGATCGACGACCTGGCGGGGCCGAACGGGCTGTGCTTTTCCCCGGACGAGAAAATCCTCTACGTGGTCGAAGGCCGGGCCAAGCCCAACCGCCTGATCTGGGCGATCACGGTCAAGGACGACGGCACCTTGGGCGAGCGGCGCAAGCACATCGAGGGCCTGGACTACGCCGCCATCGATGGCATCAAGTGCGACGAAAGCGGCAACCTCTGGTGCGGCTGGGGCGGCAACGGTGACCCCAAGGCCGACCTGGAAAAACTCGATGGCGTGCGGGTGTTCAACCCTCAAGGCAAGGCTATCGGGCACATCTCCCTGCCGGAACGCTGCCCCAATGTCTGCTTTGGCGGCCGGGAAGGTAACCGGTTGTTCATGGCGGGCAGCCATTCGTTGTATTCACTGTTCGTGAATACGCGGGGGCGACGTTCGCCTGATCGATCGAGTGCTGTCAGGCAGCCCTTTTCCTGTGGCGCGGGCTGCCTCGCAGCCCCGCGCAAGCAAGCGCCCTCGCCACGGAAGGGGCGACGCCGGTCATTTATGGCCGACGTCCAGCCTGGTGTAGGTCACTTTCCCGCCTTCGCTGGCGTACCCGACGTTGTCCAGGGTGTAGACGCCGGCCTTGAAGTAAAAGTCGTAGGCGTACCAGGAAGGGTCCAGCTTGACCTGCTTGCCGAGGCTGTTGATCAGCACGGTGAGCGTGCCTTGCTTGTCCATCTGCAACGCATAGGTGAAGGCTTTGTTCAGCGCCATGTTCGGCACGCTGAAGAGCACCGGGCTCTTCACGTCCTTGGGCTTGACCCGGTATTCCACGTCGAGGTTGCCGGTGCCCTTGGCGTAGCGATACACCAGTTTCAGCAGCGGGGCGGGGGCGTCCTTGGCGTGGATCTGCGCCACCACGACCCGTCCTTCCGACGGTACCTGGTTTACCGACAAGGTGCCGTTGAGGGTGTTGAGGCCACTGTTGTAGCGCCAGTTGCGCAGCTTGCCGTCCTTACCGGTTTCCCGCAGTTCGGAGCGCGGGAAGTCGCTTTTGCCGGTGTGGGAACCGGTCACCGGTGCCCAGAACACGATGCGCTCGCCGTTGCGGTTGAAATACGGGCTCTGTAGCGTCGGCATGGCCTTGGTGGCTACGGTCAGGGCCGGCGTTTGCACGGGCAGGGTGATGTTCCAGACAGTCAGGTCAATCATGCTCAAGCGCTCCAACGGGGCTGGCCGTCGTTCATCGATACTTGGTCTGCTGGGCAACCAATGGCCTTGCCGGGCGCAGTGACTGGTTTATCGACGGCGCGCCGTTTCGCTGGAGTGGCAACTGACGAGCGGCTCTGGGTGGCGCCTCGCAGCTGAACAAGTGAATGCTGTCAATCTGATGCTGATCGGTTAGAGTACGCGCCGCCCGAGAGATGGATCCCGGGCGTTTTCCCATGGAGTATTCAATGAACCACCTCAGCAAGATCGCTGCCTGCGCACTGCTCGGCCTGGCCCTGGCGGGCTGCACCGGCGCCCCGATGAAAACCCAGCAATACGACAGCAGCCAATACACCGTAGTCGGCCACAGTGAAGCCAAGGCCACCGGCCTGCTGCTGTTCGGGGTGATCCCGATCCAGCAGAACAGCCGTTTCGTGCGCGCCCAGACCGCTGCGATCAAGGCTAAGGGCGGCGACGCCATGATCAACACCCAAGTCCAGGAAAACTGGTTCTGGGCGTGGGTCCTGACCGGCTACACCACCTCGGTGTCCGGTGATGTGGTCAAGCTGAAGAACGTTCAGTAAGCCATCGCTGTGGCGAGTCAGCGTCTCCCTCGCCACAGTCCCCTCAGTGCCCCCCGACCACCATCCGACTGAACGGCACCACATACGCCTGCAACGTCACCAGCCCGCCCACCAGGATCGCCAGCACGACCGAGTGGAAGAATACGTAGCGCAGGATTTCCCCTTCATGGCCGTACCAGCGAGTCGCGGTTGAGGCGACCACGATCGATTGCGCATCGACCATCTTGCCCATCACCCCGCCGGAACTGTTCGCCGCCGCCATCAGCACCGGGCTGATCCCCAACTGTTCCGCCGTGACCCGCTGCAAGCCACCGAACAGCACGTTGGACGCCGTGTCCGAACCGGTCAGCGCCACGCCGAGCCAGCCCAGCAGTGTGCCGAACATTGGGTAGAAGATGCCCGTCGCGGCGAAGGCCAGACCCATGGTGGCGTCCAGCCCCGAATAGCGCGTGAGGAACCCCAGGGCCAGCATCGCCACGATGGTGATCAGCGAATAGCGCACCACCCAGAGCGTGCGCAGGTACTGGCGCAGCAGTTGCGGGATCGAATAGCCCATCAGCAGGCCGCCGAGGATGGCCGCCAGGAAGATGCCGCTGCCGGTGGCGGTGAACCAGTTGAACTTGTAGATCGCTTCCTCGGTTTTCGGTTGTGGCACCACCGGCGGGACTTTCTCGATCTGCTGGTGCAGGGTAGTGAATGTCAGCATCGGCGAGAACAGCGGATTGGCCTCGCGCACCGGCTTGCCTTGCTGATCCAGCTTGACCGACTGGGTCTGCGGGTCGAGCGCCGGACGGGTGTCGAACAGGTTCTTGAAGCCCTGGGTGCCCCAGGCGAAGACGAACACGGTGAGGATGATCCACGGCATCCACGCCCGCAGCACGGCCGGGCGCGCATCGCTGGCGAACGCACCGCCGGCGACGGGCTGCGCCTGCTCGCTGGCCTCGATCTTCGAGTCATCGACCCGCCCCGACAGCGCGGCGGAGGTGTGCACCGTGGCCGGTTTCCAGACCTTGAGGAAGCCGGTCAGGCAGGCCATGGAAATCAGCGCGGCAATCACGTCCACCAGCATCGGCCCGTGGTAGTTGGAGACCAGGAACTGCGGGATGGCGAAGCTGACGCCGGCCACCAGGATCGCCGGCCAGATTTCCAGCATCTTGCGCCAGCCGGCGAATGCCCAGATCAGCCAGAACGGGACGATGACCGAGAAGAACGGCAGTTGCCGGCCGACCATCATCGACAGCTCCATTTCATCCAGGCCGGTGACCTTGGCCAGGGTGATGATGGGCGTGCCCAGGGCGCCGAACGCCACGGGCGCGGTGTTGGCGATCAAGGCCAGGCCCGAGGCGGCCAGGGGCGAGAAGCCCAGGCCGATCAAGATGGCCCCGGTCACCGCCACCGGCGTACCGAAGCCGGCCGCGCCTTCGAAGAATGCGCCGAAGCAGAAGGCGATCAGCAGCAATTGCAGGCGCCGGTCGTCGGTGATGCGTGCGAGGGAATCCTGCAGGACCTTGAACGAGCCGTTCTCGGTGGTCAGTCGGTGCAGGAAAATGATGTTGAGCACGATCCAGCCAATGGGTAACAGGCCGTTGGCCGCGCCGTACAACGCCGCCGACCCGGCCATCCCGGCGGGCATGCCGAAGGCGAAGATCGCGATCAGCAGGGCCGACGCCAAGGCCAGCAGCGCCGCCAGGTGCGCCTTGATATGAAAGAACGCCAGGGACGCCAGCATCACCACCACCGGGACCGCCGCCAGGAGCGTCGACAGCACTGCATTACCGAAGGGATCGTAGACTTGTTGCCAGACCATGTTCCACCTCTGCTTTTTATTATTGGAAGTGCAGGCCCCGTGGGGTTGGCAGAACAGTATAGAAGGGGATTGGGCGGTAGGCCGTCCCGTCAGTTTTGCTCCTCTCGCAGCGCCAGGCTCAAGCCATCGCAGCTTTGCGACCAGGCACTCAACCAGGGCGCCAGCGCCGGCGACTGTTCGGCCAGCCCCAGTGCGCGGATGAACTCACCCGGTGCAACCGTGCCCCGGGCCGAGCGGAACAGGCCCCGCATGATCACCACGCCGACCACGCGCCCCTGGCTGATGAAGCGATGCTCCATGAAGGTCCACTTGTCGTCCCAGCCGAGCATCCGCGAGTGCACCTCGAACGCTTCGAACAACTTGAGTTCGCGCCGGAACTTGCCCCAGACATCCCCCACGATCGGCACCGCGCGTTGGCGCAGGGCGACTTTGTAGGCGCCGCTGCGCAGCACGTAATCCATGCGCCCGACGTCGGCCAGGGTGAAGTAGCGCCCGTTGGTGACGTGGCGGTTGAGGTCCAGGTCCAGTGGCCAGACGCGCATCCGCACCACGGTGGTGCCCAAAGGGTCAGTGGGCTTGCGCCAGGGACGACGCAACAGCATCAACAAGAGTCGGAACCAGAGATTCATGAGCACGCCACCAGGATGGAAACGGCGCACTTTAGCGGCGTGGTCGAGGCCGGGCTAGGTGCGTAAATGACTGTTTTTCGGGAAAACGCGCGTTTGGGGCAGGTCGCGGAGCCCGAGGTTTATGCTGGAACCTGTGGCGAGGGGATAAATCCCCTTGCCACATAAGTGCCTCTACCCTGCAGGTTATACCGGCAACATCAGGCCTTGGCGGCTATTGCCGTCACTTCCACGCGCATGCCTTCTACTGCCAGCGCCGCCACGCCCACGGCTGCGCGCACCGGCCAGGGTTTGGCGAAGAAGCGTTTGTAGACTTCGTTGAAGGCACCGCGATCCGCCATGTCGGTAAGGTAGATGGTCAGGTGCAGGACCCGGTCCATGGAACTGCCGGCGCGCTCCAGGGCGGTCTTGAGGGCTTGCAAGGTGCATTCGCTTTGCAAGGTGATGTCGCCCAGCTCCAGGCTGCCATCGGCCCGGGTCGGGATCTGGGTGGAAACCAGCAGGCCGCCGAAGCCGGCAACGTCGGAGGAGATGGAATCTGCGTCTGGGTCGGGGGTGAAGGTGATGTCTGGATTGGCCATGCAAGTCTCTTGTTCGAAAGGATGAGGGGCGGTGTTGCGCGGCCAGTCTACCGTCCCTCGTCGAGCCTTTCGTGATTTCCTTGAGTGGCGCTGTCAGCCTCGGCCCTGGATCAGCCGTTGGGGTGGCGGGATGTGTCCGAGGGGTGGGTTGATCAGCGCCGCGCTCGCCGCGATCTGCTGCGCCTGTTCCCAATCCAGGTCGGGCCGTAGCCACTGGAGGGCTTCCTCGCCGGTGAAGGCCAGCAGGCGCTGCTGCTTGCTGGCGATGTCGCCGTAGGTCACCAGGGTCAGGCCGTCGCAGCCGTTGGGGGTTTCGCTGGCCTGGGCCAGGGCCGCGAGGAAGATCGGCGCGCCCTGGTTGGACGCGGTGTAGCTCAGGCGCGGGGAGGCGGGCGCCACGGTGGCGTCGGCCGACTCGTACCAGCCGTTCACCGCCACCAGCACCCGGCCCTCGCGCTTGATTCGATCGAAGACCTTGGAGCGCATCACCAGGTGCAGCGGCAGATGGGTCAGCGGCGGCATCGTTCCGACGGACCAGATCGGCGACCAACCCCAGCGCACCTTGATGCACTCCAGGCGCCCGCCCCGGCAGCGAATGGCACTGAGCTGCATGTTCGGCTTGATCAGGTTCTGCTGGTCGTGGGGTTTGAACTGAGCCGTCACCGACAGCCCGGCGGCGGGCGCACAGGCCTTGAAACCCGTGCCGTGGGTATCGCGTTGGGCAAAAAACGCCAGGGACTCCTTCGAGGAAACCTGTTGGACTAGGCATTCGTACATGGCGAAACTCCGGCAGTGAACTGCAAGGACACTCAATGCGCCCGCCGTTTAAGCCGTGATGCCCCGTCGCTTGCAGCGGTGTCATGTAGCTACGAGCCGTAGCGAGACGCTTGGTTCGAAAATCCTGAGGGCGGGGGGACGAGTGGCGGGTGGGCTGGGCCGAAACCGCCGGATCGGCGTGCAGCCCTGTCGAGGCGGGCCGCCACCGTCATTTGCGGGCCTGGATGAAATCCACGAAGGCCCGCAGCGGCGAGGGCAGGTAGCGGCGGCCGGGGTAGTAGAGGAAGGGGCCGGTGAAGCGCTGCCACCAGGGTTCGAGGACCGGTTCGAGGGCGCCGCTGTCGAGGTAGGGGCGCAGCCAGTCTTCGAACAGGTAGATTACGCCTAGCCCATCCAGGGCGGCCTGGACCGCCAGGTCCACCGCGCCGCCGATCCGCACGATCAACGGGCCGCTCGGGTCGACGCTCACGGTTTCGCCGTCGCGTTCGTACTCCCACGGCGGCATGGCGCCGCTGGCGAACTTGCCCCGCAGGCAGGCGTGCTGGAGCAGGTCCCGCGGGTGTTCGGGGCGGCCCCTGGCGTCCAGGTACGCCGGTGAGGCCGCCGTGGCGAAGCGTTGGAAACGCGGGCCGATGGGGATAGCGATCATGTCCTGCTCAAGGCGCTCGTCGTAGCGGATGCCGGCGTCGCAACCGGCCGCGAGCACGTCCACGAAGCTTTCTTCGGCAATCACCTCCAGGCGAATGTCGGGGTAGCTTTTCAGGAACGGCGTGACGATCGCGGGCAGCACCAGCCTGACCGCGCTGGCCGGTACGTTCAGCCGCAGCGTGCCCGAAGGGCGGTCGCGAAATTCGTTGACCACGTCCAGCGCCGACTCGACCTCGCCCAGGGCCGGCACGATGCGCTCCATCAACCGGGCACCGGCCTCGGTTGGTACCACGCTGCGAGTGGTGCGGTTGAGCAGGCGCACGCCCAGGCGCTGCTCCATCCGGCGTACCGCATCGCTGAGGCTGGAGGCAGACTTGCCGCTGAGCCGCGCGCCTTCGCGAAAGCCCCCTGCGTTGACCACCGCCACGAAGGCCAGCAAGTCCTGGATATCTGCCGCCATTGTTCTCTCCGTCGTACAAGCTGTGCCGATTGCACCTGATTATCAGCGCAATGGTCAATGCTTATAGTGCTCGTACTTTCATTGATCCAAGGGGCACGCGATGAGCATTGCAGACAAGGCAGGCACTTTTCTACTGGGCGACCGTGCGGTCAAGCGCATGGGCTACGGGGCGATGCAACTGGCGGGGCCCCATGTATTCGGGCCACCCAAGGACCCGGCGGCGGCCGTCGCGGTGCTGCGTGAGGCCGTGGCTAGCGGGGTCAACCACATCGACACCGCCGACTTCTACGGCCCGCACGTCACCAACCGGTTGATTCGCGAAGCGTTGCACCCCTACGCCGAGGACTTGACCCTCGTGACCAAGGTGGGCGCAGTGCGCGGCGCCGATGCATCCTGGAACCCGGCCCAGAGCCCCGCCGAGTTGACCCAGGCGGTGCACGACAACCTGCGCAACCTGGGCCTGGATGTGCTGGATGTGGTCAACCTGCGGGTATGGGGCAATATGAATTCACCGTCGGACGAATCCATCGAGCAATCCTTCACGGCCCTGGCTGAGTTGCAGCACCAGGGGCTTATCCGGCATTTGGGCGTGAGCAACGTCACCGCCGCGCAGGTCAGGCAGGCCCAGGGCATCGCCAAGGTTGTCTGTGTGCAGAACCACTTCAACCTGACCCATCGGGCCGACGAGTCCCTCATCGCCGAGCTTGGCCGCGAAGGCATCGCCTACGTGCCGTTCTTCCCGTTGGGCGGCTTCACGCCGTTGCAATCGCAAACCCTGTCCAGCGTCGCGGCGCGCCTGGAGGCGTCGCCGCTGTGCGTGGCCCTGGCGTGGCTGCTGCAACGGGCGCCCAACATCCTGTTGATCCCGGGTACGTCATCGTTGGCGCACCTGCGGGAAAACCTCAGTGCCAGCGAGCTGACCCTTGCACCGGCGCTGCTCGCCGAGCTGGACGCCTTGGTGGAGGTGGGCTGACGTCGGGCGCGCGACTCAGTCCGGCTCCGGCCGATGCTGTTCGGACCAGCCGTGGGTCGGCCGGGCGCGGTCTTCGTTGAACATTTCTTCGAGCAATGCGTTGGCTCGTAGGTAGGCGTTGTGGCGGAAGTCGAGGTCGTCCGCCGGGTGGGCCACGATCTCGTCGAGCATCTGCAGGTTCAGGCGACGGAACTGGTCCGCGCGCTCCCGTGCCTCGTAGCTGCCCACACCCATCTGCACCAGGGCGCTTCGACCCAGCGCCAGCGCGCTTTCGAAGGTTTCTCGCTCGGCGGCCTCCACGCCCAGTTGCCGCAGGGCGATGATGTGCCCCATGTCCCGGGCCCGGGCAAGCAGCTTCAAGCCGGGGAAGTGTTCCCGGACCAGGCGCGTCAGCTTCAGGTTGTCTTCCTGGTCGTCGATCGCATTGATCATCACCACGGCCTGGCCCGCGCCGGCCGCTTCCAGCAGGTCGAGGCGGGTGGCGTCGCCGTAGAACACTTTCACGCCGAATTTGCGCAAGGTCTCGATGTTGTCCGGGTCGTGGTCCAGGACCACCACCTCGACGCCGCAGGACATCAGCAGGCGGCCGGCGATTTGCCCGAACCGGCCGAACCCGGCGATGATCACCCGGGGCGTCTGCGGGTCGACCAGGTCGGATTCCTGGCGGTTCTTCTTGCTGGCGGACTCCATGCGCGCCAACAGCAGGATGAGCAACGGCGTCAGGCACATGGACAAGGCCACGGCCAGCGTCAGGCTTTTACCCCATTGCTCGGTCAGGATGCCCGCGACCGTCGCGGCGCCGAACACCACGAAGGCAAATTCGCTGCCCTGGCCGAGCAGCACCGCCTGCCATGAGCGCTGGCCACCGGGGACATTGAGCACGCGTGCGATAAGCCGGATCACCAGCAGCTTGATCAGGATGAAACCCAGGGTCAGGGTCAGGACCTTCAGCGGCGCATGGATCAGGGTGCCGAAGTCGATCGACATGCCCACGCCGATAAAAAACAACCCCAGCAGTAAGCCTTTGAACGGCTCGATGTCGCTTTCCAGGGCGTGCCGGTATTCCGAGCTGGCCAGCAGCACCCCGGCGAGGAATGCGCCCATCGCCATCGACAGGCCGGCTTCCTCCAGCAGGAACCCGAAGCCGAATACCAGGAAGAGGGCGACGGCACTGAAGATTTCCCGCAGGCCGGATTTGGCGACAAAGCGCAGCAGCGGCCGGGAAACGTAACGGCCGAGCACCACGACAAGGCCGACTGCCGCGACGATCTTGCCGATCGACAAGGCCAGGTCGGCGCCTGACGGGGTTCCGCCGTGGGCCGCCAACAGGGGATCATGGCCACCAGGGGAATGGCGGCGATGTCCTGGAACAGCAGCACGGCAAAACTGCTGCGCCCCACGGCAGTCGCGGTCAGGTTGCGCTCACTCATGGCCTGCATGGCAATGGCCGTGGAGGACAGGCTCAAGGTCAGGCCCACCAGCAGCGCCGCCGTCCAGTTCAGGCCAAGCAGCGCGCAGAACGAGGCGATGGCTGCGCCACAGGCGAGCATTTGCAGCGCGCCGCCGCCAAACACCATTTTGCGCAGCGCCCACAAGCGCTTGGGGTCCAGTTCGAGGCCGATGATGAAGAGCATCAGCACCACGCCGATCTCGGCGAATTCCAGGATCGCCTTGACGTCGGTGACGAGCTTCAGGCCCCAGGGACCGATGGCGCAACCGGCGAGCAGGTAGCCCAGCACCGGGCCCAGCCCCAACCGGACGGCGATCGGCACGATCAGAGCCGCCGAGCCCAGGTAGATGAGCATTTCAATCAGGCTATGTGTTTCCATTTCAATCGTCCTTCCAGGCGGCCAGGCGAGCGCAATAGTGCTCGATTTGTGCGTCTTGGGCGTCGCAGGCACCGGCATACGCGCCGTGCACGGCTACCGGCTCCAGCCACCGCATGTGGCAGTAGAGGGCTGTCGCGTGGAGGGGTTGGGTCAGCGCCAAAAAACCGGGGTAGTCGCCCATCTGGAAATGATCGTGCGCGCCACCGGTGGTGACGGCCCACAGCAAGGGCTTGCCCTTGAGGGCGACGGCGCCCTTGCCATAGGCCCAGCCCTGGGTGAACACCTTGTCGATCCACAATTTCAGCAGTGGCGGGGCGCTGTACCAGTACATCGGGTGTTGCAGCACCACCAGTTGCGCTTGCTCGACTGCCCGCTGTTCGGCCTCGACATCGATGTCGAAGTCCGGGTACAGCTCGTAGAGGGAGCGGATGACCACGTCCGGGTGACGGGCGGCGCGCCTGAGCATCTCCTGGTTGACCCGCGATTTATCGGGGTAGGGATGGGCGTAAATGATAAGAATCATCGGGTGAACTCCATAACGTTCAATTGGCTCCGTCGATCCTTTGGCACACGTGAGTGAAGGGGGAACGATTGCGCCCGAGCGCGGTGTCGGGCAGAAAAAAAGCGCCTTCCCGGACAGGGCCGGGGCAGCGGGGCCGGACATCCTATCGAGGAAGGCGCCGATTGTTTAGCGCATTATTCATCGTGGGGTTTTTTCCAGCCGTTGCCGGGCTAACCATTCAAGGGCAGCAGGACCTTGGCCTCCAGTCCACCACCGTGACGATTGTTCAGGCTCAGCGTCCCGCCATGCTCCAGCACGGTGGCCCGGGCTGCTGACAGGCCCAGGCCGACACCGCCGGTGTTTTTGTTGCGTGAGCCTTCGAGGCGGAAGAACGGAGCGAATACCCGCTCCTGGTATTCGGGGGCAATGCCTGGGCCGCGGTCGAGGATGCGAATCTCGACGTGATCGGTCCAGGCCTTGAGTTGCACCGCCGGTTCGCTGCCGTACTTGATCGCGTTGTCGATCAGGTTCACCAAGGCGCGCTTGATCCCGATGGGCCGGCCGACATAGACGAACCGCTGGGCGCCCTCGAAGGCCACCTCGATGCCGGCGTCCTTGAAATCATCGACGACGGTGTGCAGCAGTTCGGCCAGGTCGAAGGCGGTGGCATGCTCCAGCCGGGCGTCGTCGCGGAAGAACTCCAGGGCCGAGTTGACCATCGCCTGCATCTCGTCCACGTCCCTGAACAGCCGGGATTGCTGCTCGGCATCGTCGATGAACTCCCCGCGCAGGCGCATGCGGGTCAACGGTGCCCGCAGGTCATGGGAGATGGCGGCGAGCATTTGCGTGCGGTCTTCGATGAAGTGCCTGAGCTGGGCCTGCATGGCATTGAAGGCGAGGATCGCCTGGCGGATTTCGTAAGGGCCGATCACGGGAATGGGCGGGGCCCGGTGATCCACGCCAAAGCGCCTGGCCCCTTCGGCGAAGCGTTCCAGAGGCGCGGCCAGGTGCCGGGTGGCGACCAACGCCACGATGAAGGTCGACAGCAGGATCAACGCCAGGATGATCAGGTTGCGCTCCCAGTCTTCCAGCCCCCAGTTGCGCGCGGGCATGGAGAACATCACCCACGAATGATCACTCAACTCGATCAGCGCGGCGTAGCGCCCGCCGGGTTCGCCAGCGGGCCAGTCGCTCGGCTCGTAGCCTTCTATCCGCGCATCCGGCCTGCCCAGTTGCTGGCGCAGCCGCGCCGCGCCGTCGTTGTATTGCGGGTCGTCGTCGATCACCGGCACTCGTGCGTCGTCGTGGTGTTGCAGCCATTGCGTGTTGAATGCCTGGTCGCTGGCGGCCCTGGCGATGGCGGGGCGCTGTTCGGGCGTTGCCGAGTCGATGATGCGGCTGATGGCGGAGATCTTTTCGAACAGGCCGGTTTCCATCAGGGGCGGGCGCGCCCAGGCATCGGCCAATTGGCTGAACAGCGCGTTCAGGGCCAGCAACGTCAGCATGGCACCGAGGGTCGTCAGGGCGATCCAGCGCGCCAGGGTGTCCCGTGGGCGCTTGGCGCCCGAGCGCGGCGGTTTCATCGTTTTACCACCTGGGGCGTGAACAGGTAGCCGCCGTTGCGCACGGTGCGGATCATCGACGCGCCGGTGCTGTCGGTTTCCAACTTGCGGCGTAGCCGGCTGACTTGCACGTCGATGCTGCGGTCGAACGCGTCGTAGGTCTCGCCACGGGCCATGTCCAGCAACTGCTGGCGGCTGAGCACCCGGCGCGGGTGCTCGACAAAGACCAGCAACAGTTCGAACTCGCCGGTGGAGAGCGGGATCATGACGTTGTCCGGTGAACGCAGTTCGCGGCGGGTGACGTCCAGTTGCCAGTTATCGAACGCCAGCACCCAGCGGGACGTGTCGTTGGCGGGGCTCCTGGTTTCGCCGGTGCGCCTGAGGACGGCGCGGACCCGGGCCAGGAGTTCGCGGGCATCGAACGGTTTGGTCAGGTAGTCGTCCGCTCCCAGCTCCAGGCCCACGACGCGATCACTCAATTCGCCCATGGCGGTGAGCATGACGATGCCCACGGTGTGCTCGGCCCGCAGTCGCTGGCACAGCACCAGGCCACTGTCGCCCGGCAGCATGACGTCGAGGATGATCAGGTCCGGCAACCGGCGTTCCACCGCTTGCCAGAGGGCGCGACCGTCGGCGGCCACGTCCACGCTGTAGCCATGTTGTTCGAGGAATTTGCGCAAGAGGGCGAGGACTTCGAGGTCGTCGTCCACCAGTAGTAAATGGCTCACGGCGGGCACGCTGGGCAAGGAATACAGGCGTCGATACTAGGGTCAATCCAGGGCCCGCGTCATATATTTCAATTCGGAAATAAAGTTGCCGCTGGGCAATGTTGCGGAAATCTTCGGGCAAGAAAACGGCGGCAGGATTGCGCCGGTGTCAGTCAGTTTGCCTGCGACCACACTCGCCACGGGCATTCAGGCAGCACTTCCTCAATTCCTTGCGAGACAGCCCCGTATGCCGCTCACCGATCCCGCTTCGTTACGTGTTCGATATTCCCTGGTCCTGGCACTCGCCGCCTTCGCCAGCGGCTGTGCCCAGACGCCGGCGGCCACGCCCGGCCGTTGCGAGCATGCGCGCTATGGCGTCCATGATCCCGCCGAGCCCATCAATCGCGGCATCTTCGCCTTCAACCGGACGGTGGATGACTATGCGCTGGCCCCGGTGGCCCGCGGTTACCGCAAGCTCCCTGGGTTCTTCCAGGCCGGGGTGCACAACTTCGTGGCGAACTTCGGCGAGCCCAAAGTGTTCGTCAACGACCTGCTGCAAGGCAACGGCCAGCGCTCGGTCAACACCCTGGGCCGTTTCGTGATCAACACCACGGCGGGCATCGTCGGCCTGGTCGACGTCTCCGGCAAACTGGGTATCGAACGCCACGAGGCCGATTTCGGCCAGACGTTCGGCGTCTGGAACATCGCGGCGGGGCCGACCGTGGAACTGCCGATACTGGGCACGGCCAACCTGCGGGACGCCACGGGCAAGGTGATCGATTTCATGGTCAGCCCGTTCGGTGACAACAGCAGCACCGTCGACACCCTGGGCACGCTCAACACCGCCGGCGGCATCGTCGATGGACGTGCGCAGGCGTTGCCGCTGACAGACGAACTGCGGACCCGACCGGACTATTACGCGGCCCTGCGAGAGGCCGTGGCACAGCGGCGCGCCGATGTTGTCGCCGAGGGCAAGCTGGGCGCCGTGGTGACCGGTCAATCAACATGCCCGGACGAGGAGAACGCCGATGAGTAGGGGCGCGCTGGTCTTGCATCGACGGATGCGCACGCTTGAGCAGGGGGCCTTGCACTGCCGCGAGGTGGAGCTGCACCTGGCCGAGGATGGGCGCCATGTGGTGCTCAGCCGCTATGTCGAACGGTTCAGCCAGGACCACGCCGGTTGGTGCGCCGTGCACCAGCATCGAGTGGCGTTGGTGGACATGGTGCGCTGGATGGTCGAGAACGGCGAGCGCTGAGGGCGCTGGCTGTCAAATTGCCAGCTTTTCCGGCCGCGGATCAATGAAACATTTCTACATACTTGAGGCTCAAGAATGGTTGTACGATGTCGTATCTAATGTGTTCGACTGTGGCCCGTTTCTCACAAAAAAAATAACGGAGATTCCATCCATGTCGAGCATTCCGTCCGTCGAAGGCAAGGCCGCCGCGCCCGCCCAAGGCCGCTTTGTACGAATACTCAAGCTTCTGGGCCCGGGCATCATCGCGGTCCTTTCCTGGCTCGGCGCCGGCGACCTGATCACCTCTTCGGTGGCCGGTGCGAACTACGGCTACGCGATGATGTGGGTGCTGGCGGTGTCGCTGCTGCTCAGGTACCTGATCGTCAACATCATCGCGCGCTTCCAGCTCTGCAATAACCAGGGCATGACCATCTTGCAGGGGTACGCCCAGCTCAACCCGTTCTTCGCCTGGTTCCTGCTGGTCTACGCGCTGCTCATGGGCCACTTGATGAACGCCTACATGATCAAGGGCGCTGGCGAGTCCCTGGCGATGCTGCTGCGGGTCGACTACCCGTTGCTGTGTTCGGTGGCGGTGGTGCTGGCGGTGTGGCTGCTGGTGGGGCGCAACATCTATTCGATGATCGAAGGGGTGATGAAGGCGCTGCTGGCGATCATGACCCTGGCGTTCATCGCCCTGGCCGTGATGTCCGGACCGGATGTGGTGGGGATCGTCAAAGGCACCATCGGCTTCAGCATTCCTGCGGACGAAGGTGTCCACGGTGCGCTGCTGGTGGCAGTCTCGGTGATTGGCGCGGTGGCCGGCTCGATTGCCAACTTCGTGCATCCATACGTCATGCGCCAGAAGGGCTGGACCGGGCCCGAGCACAAGCGCATCCAGCGCAACGACCTGCTGTTCGCGGTGTTCGTGGGGATTGTCATCAACCTGGCGATCTGGATCGTCGGTGCCGAGATCCTGCGGCCCAACGGCATTGAAGTCAAAACCCTGGGTGACCTGGGCAAGGCGTTGGAAATCTTCTTCGGCCCCATCGGCTGGTATGTGTTCTTCGTCGGCGTATTCGCCACGCTGTTCGCCAGTATTTCCGGCAAGACCACGGCGTTCCCGATGCTCATTACCGATGCCTTCCAGCACGTCCTGCCCAAGCGTCGGGAGCGCTACGGCAAGGAGTTCCACCGTGACCCGATGCACAAGTGGTTCATGCTCTTCATCCTCGTCACACCGTTGATCTGGTCGATGCCCGGCATGCCGGACTTCGTCACCCTGACCATCGGTGTCAGCGCGCTGAACATCGTCGGCCTGCCGGTCATTTCCCTGGGCCTGTTGATCATGTCCAACCAGAAATCGTTGCTGAGCAAGCAATACCGCAACAACCTGTTCGAGAACATCGCACTGCTGTTCGCGACGGGGCTGGCGCTGTGGGTGGCGTTCCAGCTGGGGGTCGATCTGTTCACCTGATGGGCGATAGGCCCGGCTCGATAGGGGACTGCTAGACTTCACCGTCCAGTCCCTCTCTCGGAGAACGCGGATGAACAACAAGAACACGATCTGTCTCTGGTACGACGGCGCTGCGCTGCAAGCGGCCCAGTTCTATGCGCAGACCTTCCCGGACAGCAAGGTGCTGGCCGTGCACCGTGCGCCGGGCGATTTCCCTTCGGGCAAACAAGGCGATGAGTTGACGGTGGAGTTCACGGTGATGGGCATCCCGTGCCTGGGGTTGAACGGAGGGCCTTCGGTCAAGCACGGCATTGCGTTTTCCTTCCAGGTGGCCACTGATGACCAGGCCGAGACTGACCGTCTGTGGCACGCCATTGTGAGCAACGGTGGGCAGGAAAATGCCTGTGGCTGGTGCACGGACAAGTGGGGCATCTCCTGGCAGATCACCCCCGGGTCCTGAGCGAGGCCGTCACTCACCCGGACCAGGCGATCGCCAAGCGCGCCTTCGACGCCATGATGACGATGACCAAGATCGACATCGCGGCGATCGAGGCGGCCGTCAGGGGTTGATCACGGCTGATCCACCGCCTTCGCGAGCAAGCTCCCACAAATGGCTCTGCGGCGCCCTACCGCGCGCCTTTGTGGGAGCGAGCTCGCTCGCGAAGGCGTCGGCCGAAGACTTACCCCTTGCCACCCTCCGGCACCTTGGCAATCACCTTGATTTCAAACTCAAACCCATACAACCAGGTCACACCGACCGCCGTCAGGGTCGGATGCGGAGCGTTGCCCCAGAATTCGGGCACAACCTCCCAGATGGCCTCGAATTTCGCTTCGGGGTCGACGATGAAAACGATGACGTCCACCACGTCGTCGAAGGTGCAATCGGCGGCCGCGAGAATCGCTTTCAGGTTGTTGAACGCCTGCCGCACCTGGGCTTGTAGCTCGGGCACCGGCGAACCCTCCTCGGTGCTGCCGACCTGCCCTGACACGAACAGAAACCCGTTGGAACGAATGGCCGGCGAATAGCGATTGCGCTCATAAAGCGCCTGGCGTCCGGCGGGGAAAACAACGTCACGCTGTGTCATGCAGACCTCCATCAATGGGCCGTGAGCGACCCGAAATCAACGATGAAGTCACTCTAGGGACTTGTGCCCAGGCGATAAACGAGCAACCTTGGCGATCACTATTTGTAAAACCCAAACAATCCGACAAGTGCCGAGGCAGATATGGATCGTTTCGATGCGATGCAGGCGTTCGTGCGGGTGGTGGAGGCGGGCAGCTTCACCAAGGCTGCCGAAACCCTGCACATGAGCAAGACCACCGTGACGCAACTGGTCCAGCAACTGGAGGCGCGCTTGCGGGTCAGGTTGCTCAATCGCACCACGCGCAAGGTCAACGTCACCGCTGACGGCGCGGCCTATTACGAACGGGTGATCCGGCTGCTGGCGGACATGGACGATGCCGAGACCAGCCTCGCCGGTGCGCAGACCTTGCCCCGTGGACGGCTGCGGGTGGACGTGCCGAGTCCGCTCGCTGCCATGATCCTGGTGCCGGCCTTGCCTGCGTTTTATGCGCGGTACCCGGACATCCAGATCGACCTGGGTGTCAGTGACCGGATTGTCGACATGCTCGATGAAAACGTCGATTGCGTGGTGCGCGGCGGCGAGCTGGTGGATCAGTCACTGGTTGCCCGGCGCATCGGCGATCTGGCCCTGGGCATTTTCGCCGCGCCGGGTTACCTGGCGCGTCACGGCGCGCCGGATCATCCGCAGGCGTTGGAAGATTCCCAGCACCGTGTCGTTGGTTTCCTCTGGGCGCGCACGCGCAAACCCATGCCGTATGCGATGCATCGCCGGGGCGAGCGCTTGCAGGTCAAGGGCCGCTACGCGCTGGCCGTCGACGATGGCAACGCCTACCTGGCGGCGGGCCTCGCGGGGCTGGGGGTGCTGTGGCTGCCTCGGTACATGTCCAGGCCATACGAAGCGCAAGGCCAGCTTGTGCCGCTTTTCGAAGACTGGCGCATAGAGCCCATGCCGCTCTACCTGGCCTATCCGCCGAACCGCCACCTCAGCGCCAAGTTGCGGGTGTTCATCGAATGGGTCGCGGAGTTGATGGCGTTGCATGCGCCCGTTATCAATCGTCATGATCCGTGACTACTGACCGCTGCATGCATTTCCAAGCAAGGAAGACGGATGATCGCCCAGGCAATCGTGATACTGCTGGACTACGCGTTGTACCTGATACCCGGCCTGGTGCTCTTCGGGCTGTGGTTCGGCTTGACGCCCAAGGCCCTGACAGGAACGCGTATTTTGATTCTGCTGATGGCGTTCGTGCTGATGCGCGACGTGATGACACCGCTGCGCCTGTGGTCGCTCAAGGGTGACTTGCAGATCAGCTTTCTCGCCAACCCGTTCGTGCTGGCCACACTGGGGCTGTCGTCGCTGGGGCTGATCGCACTGGGTGCTCGCTTGTTGCCCGACCTGTGGCAACTGGTGGTGTTGTCCAAGGGGAGTCGATTGGCGGGCGTTGCCCTGGGCGTCGGCGTGGGAGGCTTGATCGGCTTGCCGCTGCGGCTTTGTCAAGCGACTGATGCGGCAATGCTGCCAGGCTATTGGGCATGGTTGCCGGGCATGGTGGTGCTGGCCTATGGTGCCAATATGCTGGAAGAAGTGCTGTTTCGCGGTTTCCTTCAGGGCCATCTCGAACAGCACGTCAGCGCCCTGCGAGCGGCGCTGATCAGTGGTGTGGCGTTTGCGGCGTGCCATGGGTTCCTCGCCTTGAGCGTGACGTCGCTTGGCTGGCCAATTCTTCTTTTCACGTTGGTGGAGGGGTTGGCTTGTGGGTGGGTGCGCATGCGCCACGGGGTCGTGGCATCGACCGCGACGCACGGTACCGCGATCTTGCTGATGGCGGTACC
Source organism: Pseudomonas sp. Cab53 (assembly GCF_018325965.1). Classification (NCBI taxonomy): domain Bacteria; kingdom Pseudomonadati; phylum Pseudomonadota; class Gammaproteobacteria; order Pseudomonadales; family Pseudomonadaceae; genus Pseudomonas; species Pseudomonas sp. Cab53. The sequence continues at coordinate 2,274,142 of NZ_AP021902.1, forward strand.
GATGGTGGGCAACGGCTGAAGCAAACCAGATGCAAGAGGGGTCGAAGGTGTATCGATACCCTGGCCAAGAGGAACCACACCATGGACCGATTCACCGGCGGATGCCTGTGTGGCAACGTGCGTATCGAAGCCTCGGGCCGCCCTTATCGAGTGGGGCTTTGCCACTGCCTCGACTGCCGCAAGCACCATGGGGCATTGTTCTTCGCGGCGGCCATATTCCCTGAGACGGCGGTTAGGATCGAAGGCGAGACGCGCGATTACGCCGGGCGTTTTTTCTGTCCGCGCTGCGGCTCGTCGGTGTTCGCCCGCAGCGGGGATGAAATCGAGGTGAACCTGGGCGCCCTGGATGCCCCTGATCAGTTGATGCCGACCTACGAGTGCTGGACCCGGCGGCGCGAGGCCTGGTTGCCGGCGTTCGTGCACATGAAACCGTACGCAGGCGACCGTAAGGGCCCTGGGCGGTCAGAGCCGTAGGCGATCAACCGAAGCCGACAATCGCCTTGGTCTCCAGATACTCCTCGAACCCATGGACGCCATACTCGCGGCCATTGCCCGAGCGCTTGTAGCCACCGAACGGCGCCATCGGATTCCAGGCCGGGTAGTTCAACAGCACCTGGCCTGCGCGGATGCGCGACGCCACGCTGCGCACCTGGTCGAGGTCCTGGCCCTGGACATGGGCCCCGAGGCCGTAGACGGTGTCGTTGGCGATGGCGACGGCTTCGTCCAGCGTGTCGTAGGGGATGATGCACAGCACCGGGCCGAAGATCTCTTCCTGGGCGATGCGCATGGCACTGTCCACCTGGGAGAATACCGTCGGCCGGGCATAGAAACCTTTGTCAAAGCCGGGCACGCGGCCTGGCCCGCCGCACAGCAATTTTGCGCCTTCCTCCAGGCCGAGGGCGATCATGCCTTGCACGCGGTTGAACTGCGCTTCGTTGGCGATGGGGCCGAGGACGGTGGCTTCCGATTGCGGATCGCCAACGATGATCGCGTTGGCGGTCGCGGCCGCGAGGGCTTCGACCTCCGCCAGGCGACTGCGCGGTACGATCATCCGGGTCGGTGCGCTGCAGGACTGGCCGACGTTGCGAAATGCCGACATCACGCCTGGCGGCACGGCCTTGGCCACGTCCGCGTCCGGCATCAGCAGGTTCGGTGATTTGCCGCCCAGTTCCTGGGTGACGCGCTTGACCGTGGGCGCGGCGGCCTGGGCCACCAGCGCGCCGGCGCGGTTCGAGCCGGTGATGGAGATCATGTCGATATCCGGATGCGCCGCCATGGCCGCGCCAACGTCGGCACCGCTGCCGTTCACCAGGTTGAAAACGCCTGGAGGGAGGCCGGCGTCATGCACCAGTTGGGCGAAGAGCAGGGCGCTCAACGGCGACAGTTCGCTGGGTTTGAGGACCACCGTGCAGCCGGCGGCAATCGCCGGGGCGACCTTGGCGGTGATCTGGTACAGCGGCCAGTTCCACGGCGTGATGAGGCCGCAGACGCCAATGGGCTCGCGGTCGATGGCGGTGCCGTTCTCGACCTTGCGAAACGCATAGGTGGCGAGCAGGTCACGGGCCACCCGGACATGTTCGGCCGCCAGCGGCACCTGCATGGCCCGGGCGAAACCGATGGCGGCGCCCATTTCCAGCGAGAGCGTCTGGGCCAATGCCTCCTTGTGTTCAAGGATCAGCTCATGGAGTCTGCCCAGGATCGATGCGCGCGTGGCCACCGGGGTCGCGGCCCACCCCGCAAAGGCCCCACGGGCGGCGGCGACTGCCCGGTCGACGTCCTCGCTGGAACCGCGGGCGACTTCGGCGATTACCGCTTCGGTGGCCGGGTTGACCACCGGTAGCGTGGCCGGGTGGGCCGCAAACGACCAGTCGCCGTTGATGTAAAACTGCCCATGCTTCAGCGGGCTATTCGAAGATCGGGTGGTCATCCAACGGGCTCCCATGGGGCGTAATGCGATGGCCGGCAGCAGATCGCGATGCCGTTTCTCATCAATAAACTATCAAAGCCGTTGCGATGGCTTGTGCCGTTGTTGAGCCTGGCAAAGGATAATCTGCTGTATCTGCCGGGCAGACTGGGCAAAACGTAGCGACGCAGGTTTCATGGCGCAAAAAACCTCGGGTCGTCAGCCGATGGCTTGGGCGGTTCAGACAAGCTTGCCGGTGCTCGCGATGCTGGCCGAGAGCGGCGTGGCGAGGGCCATCGGGTCGGTGAAGCGGCGGATGTCGAACGGGCTGATCAAGGTGCCGGTGCTGCCGGTGCTGATCAACTCGGCCATGACATCGCCGACGCCTGGGCCGAGCTGGAAACCATGCCCGCAGAACCCGAAGGCATAGAACAGCCCCGGCACCCTGCCGCTGGGGCCCATGATCGGCAGCGAGTCGGGGGTATAGCTCTCGATGCCGCTCCACACGCGGATGATGTTGAGGTGGCCGACCCCCGGCAGCAGGCGACTCATCTGGTGCATCTGGTTGAGCAGGCTTTCCGGCCGGAAGTAGGCGCGACGGTTGATCATGTCCGGCTTGCAGCGGTTGCCACCGCCGATGATGAGATTGCCCCGGGGGATCTGCCGGAAGTAGATCACTTCTTCCTTGATCTTGGTGAACACTCCAATCACTGTCGGCAACGCATAGGGCACCGGTTCAGTGACCGACATCTGTGGCCCGTTGGGCTCCAGGGGCACGGCTTCGTCGAACTGTTCGGACAGCCTGGCCCCCCAGGCGCCCGCCGTGATCAGCAACTGCTCGCCGATGAACTGCTGGCCGTCGGTGGTGGTCACGTGGAATTCGCCGTTGACCTTTTGCACGTCGGCCACTTCCGTGCGTTCGCGGACGTGGGCCCCGGCCCGGGTTGCCGCGCGGGCAAAGGCCGGGGCCGCCAGGCGCGGATTGGCGTGACCGTCGTGGGGGGCGTAGGAGCCGCCCTTGACCTCGGGGCCGAGGAAGGGAAAGCGCTCGTGCAAGGCCTTGCCGGTGATGATCTGCAAGTCCAGCGCCCGAGCCTCGGGGGCGTCGGCGTAGGCCTGCAGCTCGGCGATCTCGTCTTCGCGATAACACACGCGCATGTGGCCGCTGGGAATGAATTCCAGGTCGTCGCCGATCAGTTCGGGTAGCCGTTTCCATAACCCGTAGGAGCGGTTGGACAGCTCCAGTTGGCCAAGGAATCGTCCCTGGCGCCGCACGTTGCCGAAGTTCACCCCACTGGCGTACTGGCCGATCAGGTCGCGTTCCAGCAACGTCACCGAACGCCCGCGCTGGCGCAGGAAAAACGCCGACGCCGAGCCCATGATGCCGCCGCCGATAATCAGTACATCGCTTTTTTGTGGCTTCATGATGTGTGCTCGATGGGCCCATGGGGCGAGGGTGAATAGGTGCCCTCGGGGACACCGGCCAGCGCTTCGATTTCGATGAGGTAACCGAGATGCAGGGCCGGCACCGGGACCACGGCCTGGGGGTAATGCCTACCCGGCGCGGCAGGCTGGGGGGTATGAATCAAGTCGATTTCACCAGCCATGCAGGCGACTCCAGGTCTGGATTTCGCCGCTGGCCTCACAGGCGCTGTACTGAGCAAACTGCGCGCCCGTGGCGCACGCGTGGTTGGGCAGGATGCGCAGGCGGCTGCCGACGGGAAACCGTGTCGTGATGTCCACGTTTGCGGGCTGTTCCAGGGTGATGATGCCGTGCTCCTGATTGGCGCCGGTGAGCCGCGCGCCGTCGATCCAGTCGCCGGCCTCGTTGCACACCTGGCCGTAGCCAAAGTCGCGCCGTTGGCGCTGCGTCCCCCGGTCGCGACTCATGGCCATCCAGCCGGCATCGGTGATGATCCAGCCTTTGTCTTTCTGATGACCGATCACGGTGGTCAGTACGCTCAGGGCCAACTCGTCGGCGGCGCAAACACCGACGTTGTGCATCACCAGGTCGAAGAACACATACACCCCGGCGCGAACTTCGGTGACGCCTTCCAGGTGCTGCGCCGACAAGGCCGTGGGTGTCGAGCCGATGCTGACCTGCGGGCAGGCCAGGCCGGCTTCGCGGATGCGCTGGGCGGCGCTGACACAGGCGTGCCGCTCCTGTTCGGCCAAGGCTTGCAGCGCCTGGGGCGTGTCGAGTTCGTAGCTGGATCCGGCGTGGGTCATCACGCCGCACAGGTGCATGCCGCCGTCGCTGAGTGTCCGCGCGATGTCGACGAGCGACGGGTCCTCGACCCGCAGGCCGGATCGATGGCCGTCGCAATCGATCTCGATCCAGACGGCGAAACGTTCGTCGTGGTGCCCGCCGAAATCGACGACGGCCTGGGCGGCGGCCAGACTGTCGACCAGGAGGCTCAGCTGGCAGCCCTTGCGCCTGAGGGCCAGGGCCTGGGGCAATTTGCCAGGAGCCATGGCGACCGCATAGAAGATGTCCTGGATGCCGTTGGCGAAACAGTGTTGCGCCTCCTTCAAGGTGGAGACGGTGATCCCGCTGGCGCCGGCCTGGATCTGTGCCTGGACCACGGGCAGGCATTTGCTGGTCTTGATGTGCGGGCGCAGGCGAACGCCCAATGCGTCCATGCGTTGCTGCATGCGTTGGATATTGCGCTGCATTCGCGGCACATCGATGAGCGCAACGGGGGTGTCGAGAGAGGCAAGGGAGGCAGGCATGGGCAGGACTCGGTGAGGGGAGACAGGGCGACTCTACGCAGCCATCGTGAAGTTATGGTTCAATGCTTCGTCATCTATCATTAAGTTGAATTGAATGATTGCCATCGAAGACCTGCGCATGGCCGTGACGCTGGCGCGTTCCGATTCGTTGAGTGCCGCCGCCAGGGCCCTCAATGTCTCGCCTCCGGCGCTATCCATGCGTTTGCGCAAGCTGGAAACGCTGCTCGGCCTGACCTTGGCCAACCGCGACGCCCGGCGCCTGAGCCTGACCGCCGACGGCGAGCGGTTCTCGCGCCAGAGCGCGCTGTTGCTGGAGCAGTTGGAGGCGCTGCCCGAGTCGTTCAAGCAACAGGACGATCAGCTGGCCGGCACCCTCAGGCTGGCGGCGCCGTTCGGCTATGGTCGACAACGCATCGCGCCGCTGCTGGCCCGTTTCGCCCGGCTGCATCCGCACCTGTGCCTGCACCTGGATTTGCGCGAAACGCCCTGGCCTGATCGCCATGACAGCGACGCGGTGATACACGTCGGCGCCCTCAGTGACAGCCAGTGGGTGGCCCGGCCCCTGACCCAGAATGATCGATGGCTCTGCGCAAGTCCGGCCTATCTGGAGCAGTACGGTACGCCTGCGTTACCTGAGCAACTGGCTGAACACCGCTGCATCTGTATTCGGGAAAACGATGAAGACGTCACGCTGTGGCATCTGCGCAACGGGCAGGGGCGCAAGACGTTGCGCATCAAGCCCGCGCTATTGAGCAACGACGGCAGCGTGGCCCGGCGTTGGGCCGAGCAGGGGCTGGGCTTGGTGCTGCGCTCGCAATGGGACGTCAGCAAAGCCATCGCCGAAGGCCGCCTGGTGCGGGTGCTCGCTGATTGGCAATTCGACAGCGCCCCGATCAACCTGCTGGTGCCCTCGCGCAAGCTCCGCAGCGCACGGGTACAGGCCTTGGTGAGCTTCTTCGAGGCTGAATTGAAGGCCTGAGTTCTACAGGCCTGCCGCCTTCGCGAGCAAGCTCGCTCCCGCAGTGGTTTGGTGGGGTGCATCCAGTGCAGCAACACCCGATACCTCCTGTGGGCGCGAGCTTGCTCGCGAAAGCGATCGTCCATTCCACACAGCCGGCAGCACTGCCTATTCCAGGCGTAGATTCTGCCGTAAAGCACCCTTTGCAGCGCCGGTTTGCGCACCATAACTGCCCGCAAAGCCTCAGAAACACGGGTGCAGCGCCCACGCCTGGAGCATCCCGCAAAGTCTGCTGAGGGAGCCCCGCAAAACGGTGGTTTGTACCAAGCGGCCAGTATTTTTAACCGTTTTTCCACGGTCTCATGGTGTTGTAATGAAAACGTGATGCAGCGATGCCGCGACGCCTCACGACCCGCAGCAATGTTTGCCACGTCAGGCCCTCAACCATCATCAGGACCCGCACTCATGAGCTTTCTTCGACCCAAGTACATCACCTTCGACTGCTACGGCACGTTGACCAATTTCCAGATGGGCACCATGACCCGCGAGCTGTTTGCCGACCGTGTCAGCGCCGGGCAGATGGACCAGTTCGTCACGGACTTCGCCGCCTATCGTCTGGACCAGGTGATGGGTGACTGGCGGCCCTATGATGAAATCATCAAGACCGCCCTGATGCGGGTCTGCAAGCGTTGGGGCGTCGAGTACCGGGGCGAAGGCCAGCTCTATTACGATGCCGTTCCCACCTGGGGCCCGCACGCCGACGTACCGGCGGGCCTGTCGAAGATCGCCGACAAGATCCCCCTGGTGATTTTCTCCAACGCGATGGACGAGCAGATCATGTCCAACGTCGACAAGCTCGGCGCGCCTTTTCATAAAGTCTTCACCGCCCAGCAGGCCCAGGCCTACAAGCCGCGCCTGGCGGCCTTCGAATTCATGCTCGACAACTTAGGCTGCGGGCCGGAGGACGTGCTGCACGTCTCGTCCAGTTTCCGCTACGACCTGATGCCCGCCCACGACATGAAGATCAGGAACAAAGCCTTCGTCGCCCGTGGCCATGAACAACCAGGCAACGCCATCTACGGCTACCACCAGATCGCCGATATCGGTGGCTTGCCCGGCCTGGTCGGGCTCTGAGGCGCACGCATTCTTCAAGGTCAAAGGGGTTAGACATGGGCAGTGAGTCCTATTGGCTCGATACCGCACCGGCGTTCACCGGTGCCCAGCTCGGCGGGTTGCCGGGGCAGGTCGACGTCGCCATCGTGGGTGGTGGCTTCACCGGCCTGGCGGCGGCCCGCGCCTTGGCCTTGAAGGGCGCCAGCGTGGTAGTGCTGGAGGCCGGCAGAGTGATCGGCGAAGCGTCGGGGCGCAACGGCGGCCATTGCAGCACCGGCGTGGCCCAGGACTACGCCGCACTCACCGCCAGCCTTGGCGCCGATAAGGCGCGTGCCTATTACCAGGCCTACGAAAGCGCGGTGCAAAGCGTCGTTTCACTGGTGGAGCAGGAGGGGATTGCCTGCGACCTCAAGCGCAACGGCAAGCTCAAACTGGCCGCCAAGCCGATGCACTACGAAGGGTTGGCGCGCACTTGCGAGCTGATTCGCAAGGAGGTCGATGCCCAGGTCCAATTGCTGTCTGCGCAAGAGGCCCGGGCGGAGGTCAACTCCAGCCAGTTCCACGGCGGCCTGTTGCAGCGCAACGGCGTGCAGATGCACGTCGGGCGCTTCGGGATCGGCCTGGCCGAGGCGGCGGCGCGTCACGGCGCGCTGATCTTCCAGGGCGTCACGGTCAAGGACTGGAAGGCCAGCGCCGGCGGCTATCGGGTCAACACCAGCAAGGGCACGTTGCACGCCTCGCAGGTCTTGTTGGCGACCGGCGCCAGCCAGCAGGGCGGCTTGGGTTGGTATCGGCGGCGCATTGTCCCGGTGGGCAGCTTCGTGGTGGCTACTGAGGTGTTGCCTGACGCATTGATCGACAGCCTGCTGCCGGCCCGGCGCTCCTATGTCACCAGCCGGATGATCGGCAATTACTTCCGGTTGACGCCGGACAATCGCCTGCTGTTTGGCGGCCGCGCGCGGTTTGCCATGTCCGACAGCGTGTCCGATGCCAAGAGCGGCAAGGTGCTGCAAGCGGCGATGGTGCGGATGTTCCCGCAACTGGCGAACACCCGGATCGATTATTGCTGGGGCGGCCTGGTGGACATGACGTCCGATCGCCTGCCCCGGGCCGGGCAGCATGGCGGGGTGTTCCACTCCATGGGCTACAGCGGCCATGGCGTGCAGATGTCGGTGCACATGGGCCAGGTCATGGCCGAGGTCATGGCCGGCAAGGCCGAGGCCAATCCTTGGCGTGAACTCGATTGGCCGGCCATCCCCGGCCACTTCGGCAAGCCTTGGTTCCTGCCGTTGGTGGGGGCGTACTACCGGCTGCAGGACTACCTGCACTGAGTTTCATGAAGTTGCTTGGCGTTCCATTCACGTTGCGTCAACCGTGCGCAACCGAGCCCTTATCACTTGGAAAGGTAGAACTGACATGACTGACAATAAGAACAGCATCGACAGCCAGTTGATTACCGGCACAGAAAGTCTGCGTGTTTTCGAAGGGCTCAACCGCGGCATGTCGCGTCGCCACGCCTTGCAGATGCTGGGGCTGGCGGGTGTCGCGGCAGCGGGGGCCGGCAGCCTGTTCGGCGCCGCTGGCAAGTTGTTCGCCGATGAACAGGCCAACCCCGGCAAAGGCAAGCCCGGCGGGCGTATCCGCGTCGCGGGCATCTCCAGCTCGACCGCCGATACCCTGGACCCGGCCAAAGGCTCGTCGTCCACCGACTACGTACGTCACTACATGTTCTACAACGGCCTGACCCGTTTCGACAGCCACATGGTGCCGCAACTGGAGCTGGCCGAACGCATCGACACCACCGACGCCACGCTCTGGGTCGTCACCCTGCGCAAGGAAGTGACGTTCCACAACGGCAAGGGGCTGACCGCTGCCGATGTGGTGTATTCGCTGATGCGCCACAAAGACCCGATCACCGGTTCCAAGGTCATGTCGCTGGCGGAGCAGTTCGCCGAGGTCAAGGCCACCGGCACCCACGAGGTGCAGATCCGCCTGAGCGGCCCGAATGCCGAACTGCCGTCGATCCTCGCCGTTTCTCACCTGCTGATCGTCCCGGAGGGCACCAGCGACTTCAACCAGGGCATCGGGACCGGGCCGTACAAGGTCAAGGAATTCAAGCCTGGGGTGCGTTCGATCGGTGTACGCAACACCGGCTACTGGAAACCCGGCCTGCCGTACCTGGACGAGATCGAATTCATCGGCATCGGCGACGAGCCGTCGCGGGTCAACGCGCTGCTGTCGGGCGACGTGCAGATCATCAACGAGGTCAACCCGCGTTCGACCACGCGGATCAAGGACAGCAGCGGCCATCGTGTGGTGGATTCCCCGTCGGGCAACTACACCGACCTGATCATTCGCCAGGACCAGATGCCCGGCCAGAGCGCCGAGTTCACCGAGGCGCTGAAACTGCTGCTGGACCGCGAGCAGGTCAAGTCGGCGATCTTCCGTGGCTTCGCCCGGGTCGGCAACGACCACCCCATCGCCCCCGGCGCACGGTTCTACAACGCCGACCTGCCTCAGCGGGTCTACGACCCGGAGAAGGCCAGGTTCCTGCTCAAGAAGGCCGGCATGGAAAGCATCAGCATGCCGTTGATGTGCTCGCCGGCCGCCACCGGTTCGGTGGACGTGGCCGTGCTGTTGCAGCAATCGGCCAAGGAAGCCGGGCTCAAGCTCAACGTCAACCGCCTGCCGAGCGATGGCTACTGGTCCAACCACTGGGCCAAGCACCCGCTGAGTTTCGGCAACATCAACCCGCGTCCCAACGCCGACATGCTGTTTTCGCAGTTCTTCCAGTCCTCGGCGCCGTGGAACGAGTCCGGTTGGAAGAACCCGCAGTTCGACCAACTGTTGGTGCAGGCCCGGGGGGAAACCGACGAGGCCAAGCGCGGCAAGATGTACGCCGACATGCAGACCCTGGTGCACGACCACAGCGGCATCGGCATTCCGGTGTTCATCAGCAACATCGACGGCGTCGACCAGCGCGTCAAGGGCTATGGCACCAACCCGCTGGGCGGTTTCATGGGCTACATGTTCGCCGAGCAAGTCTGGCTGGACGCCTGATGAGCGTCGGGTATCGGCCGGGTGACCGGGCAGGAGGGCAGGGTGATGAATAGCAGCACACTGTGGCTGATCGGCCGGCGCGCAGGCGCCGCGATCGTGACGCTGTTGATCGTCTCGATGGTGGTGTTCGCCATCACGGCGGTGTTGCCGGGAGATGCGGCGCAACAGGCCCTTGGACAGTTCGCCACGCCGGAGCAGGTCGCGGCGCTGCGGGTGAAGATGGGCCTCGATCAGCCGGGCGTGCTGCGCTACCTGCACTGGTTGACGAGCCTGCTCAGTGGCGACCTCGGCGTGTCGGTCTCCAATGCCGTGCCGGTCACCGAGCTGATGGCAGGCAGGGTGCCCAACACGCTGATGCTGGCGGCCACCACGGCGCTGGTCTCGGTGCCCGTGGCATTGATCCTGGGCATTGGCTCGGCGATGTGGCGTGGTGGCCGCGTCGACGGTTTCATGAGCTTCTTCACCCTGATGATGGTGGCGGTGCCGGAGTTCCTGGTCGCGACCCTGGCGGTGCTGATTTTCGCGGTGAACCTGGGTTGGCTTTCGGCACTGTCCTACGCCAGTGAAATCACCTCGCCGTGGCAGTTCATGCGCACCTACGCCTTGCCGGTGATGACGCTGTGCTGCGTGATCGTTGCGCAGATGGCGCGCATGACCCGGGCAGCGGTGATCGATCAACTGGACAGCCCCTACGTGGAAATGGCCCGCCTCAAGGGCGTGAGTGCGGTGCGGGTGGTGCTGCGGCATGCCTTGCCCAACGCGATTGGACCGATCGCCAACGCCATCGCCTTGAGCCTCTCCTACCTGCTGGGCGGGGTGGTGATCGTCGAGACGATTTTCAACTACCCCGGCATCGCCAGCCTGATGGTCGATGCCGTGACCAACCGTGACATGGCGCTGGTCCAGGCCTGCACCATGCTGTTCTGCACGGCGTACCTGATGTTGGTGCTGATTGCCGATCTGTGCGCGATCCTTTCCAATCCGAGGCTGAGAAACCAATGAACAATCCCATTGTGAAATCCCCGACGGCGGCGGTCGCACTGGCATTGGGCAAGGACGCTCACGGTTCGTCCTGGCTGGGGCTGATCGGCGCCGTGATGTGCGCGGTCTGGCTGCTGGTGGCGATCTTCGGCCCCTGGCTGGCACCGCACCCGGTGGGCGAAGTGGTCTCCGACAATATCTTCGACAGTTTCAGCGCGGCCTACCCGCTGGGCACCGATTACCTGGGGCGCGACATGCTCAGCCGCATTCTCGTGGGCGCGCGCCTCACGGTGGGCCTGGCGCTGGTGGCGGCGGTCCTGGCCAGTGGGCTCGGCACCAGTTGCGCGCTGCTGTCAGTGGTCTCGCCCAAGTGGCTGGATGAACTGATCAGTCGGCTGATGGACGCCTTCATTTCGATCCCGAGCAAGATGCTGGCGCTGATCATGGTCTCGGCCTTCGGTTCGTCGGTGACGCTGCTGGTGTGCACGGCGGTGCTGAGCTACACGCCGGGCGCGTTTCGCATCGCCCGCAGCATGGCGGTGAATATCGAGGCGCTGGAGTACGTGCAAGTGGCCCGCACCCGGGGCGAGCGGCGGCTGTACGTCGCCTGTGTGGAAATTCTGCCGAACATGCTCAACCCGGTGCTGGCTGACCTGGGGTTGCGCTTTGGCTTCATCGTCCTGCTGCTCAGCGGCATGAGCTTCCTCGGCCTCGGCGTGCAACCGCCGGACGCCGACCTGGGATCGCTGGTGCGCGAGAACATCGGTGGCCTCAACCAGGGCGCACCGGCCATCGTGATCCCGGCGTTGGCCATCGGCACCCTGACCATTGGCGTCAATCTGTTTATCGATCGCCTGTCGTCACGGCGCAATCGACGTTCGGGAGGCCATTGATATGAGTGAATTGATCCGAGTCGACAACCTGCGGGTGGTCGCCAGTGGCGAGCGCGGTGACGTGGAGATCGTCAAGGGCGTGAGCTTCGCCCTGGAAAAAGGCGAGGTGCTGGCCCTGATCGGCGAGTCCGGCTCCGGCAAGACCACCATCGCCCTGGCGCTGCTCGGCTACGCCCGGCGCGGCTGTCGCCTGGCGGGTGGGGTGGTGCAGATCGGCGAGCACGACATGCTCGCATTGAGCGAAAGCGAGTTGCAGGGCTTGCGTGGCAACCGAGTCTCGTACATCGCCCAAAGCGCCGCGGCGGCGTTCAACCCGGCCAAGAGGTTGATCGACCAAGTGGTGGAAGGGGCACTGATCCATGGCCTGGGCAGTCGGGCCACGCTGGAAGCCAAGGCCATGGAGTTGTTTCGCGACCTGGCGTTGCCGAACCCCGAACGCATCGGCCGCCGCTATCCTCATCAAGTGTCCGGCGGACAATTGCAGCGGGTCATGGCGGCCATGGCGCTGATCAGCGACCCGCTGCTGGTGGTGCTCGACGAGCCGACCACTGCCCTGGACGTGACCACCCAGATCGATGTGTTGCGTGCCTTCAAACGCGTGGTGCGCGAGCGCGGCGCCACGGCGGTCTACGTGTCCCACGACCTGGCCGTCGTGGCCCAGATGGCCGACCAGATCGTGGTGCTCAACGGCGGGCAGATCTTCGAGCAGAGCGCCACCGCGCCGTTGCTCAAGGGCCCGGCCCACGCCTACACCCGCAGCCTGTTGGCGGCGGCGCGACCGGACATGACCCTGCGCCCGCCGTGCGGCGTGGCGCAAGACACGCCGCTGCTGACCATCCAGGGCTTGACCGCCGGCTACGGCAACAAGGATGCGCGCGGCATGCCGACGATCCGCGTCCTGGAGGACATCGACCTGACGGTGCGCCGGGGCCAGGCCATCGGTGTGATCGGTGAGTCGGGTTCGGGCAAGTCGACCCTGGCGCGGGTGGTGGCGGGGTTGCTGACCCCGGCGGTCGGCGGGCTGACGTTCGACGGGCAACCCTTGGGTGGCAGCCTGTCCGAGCGCACCGATGAACAGTTCCGACGGATCCAGATGGTGTTCCAGAACGCCGACACCGCGCTCAATCCGATGCACAGCATCAGCACCATCCTGGGTCGGCCGCTGAAGATGTATTTCGGCCTCAAGGGCGCGGCCCTGCGTGAGCGTATCGGTGAGCTGCTGGACCTGGTACGCCTGCCGCGGGACTTGGCCGAACGCCGCCCCGGCGAGCTTTCCGGCGGGCAGAAACAGCGCGTCAACCTGGCCCGGGCGCTGGCGGCGAAGCCGGACCTGATCCTGTGCGATGAAGTGACCTCGGCCCTCGACACCGTGGTCGGCGCGGCGATCCTCGAACTGCTGCGCGACCTGCGCCAGCAACTGGGGGTTTCCTACCTGTTCATCAGCCATGACATCTCCACGGTGCGGGCGCTGTGCGACGACATCGTGGTGATGTACAGCGGCTACAAGGTCCAGGCCGGTGCGCGGCAAGCCTTCGCCCAGGCGCCGTTCCATCCCTACACCGACCTGTTGATCCATTCGGTGCCAGAAATGCGCCAGGGCTGGCTGGAAAGCTGCGGCGCCACGACTTGCGGCTCGCTGCCCGCCCTGGGGCCGAGGGCCGATGTGCCGGGGTTGTGCACCTTTCTCGAACGTTGCCCGGTGCGGGTCGATGGCGTGTGCAATCGCACCGCGCCGCCGCGACGAATCATCGACGGCGGCAGCGAAGTGCTCTGTCATCACGACAGCGGCGAGCTGCTCAAGACCCAACAGGATTCAAACAGCATGATCGTGGGAGCCTACGCATGAACGCGCGTTTTGTGAGGTTGGCCGAACAGGGCCGGCCCGTTGTCCGATTGAAGGTCGATGGCGAACCCATCGAGGCGTTGCAGGGCGACACGCTGATGGTCGCGCTGTTGACCCATGGCCCGGCGCTGCGCCAGTCGGAGTTCGACCCCGGCAGCCGCGCCGGCTTCTGCCTGATGGGCGCCTGCCAGGATTGCTGGGTCTGGACCCGCGGCGGCGAGCGCCTGCGCGCTTGTTCCAATGAAGTGCGCGAAGGATTGGACATCATCACCCGGCAACCGGAGGCGATATGGCCACTGCGCGGATGAACACTCATCGAATTGCCATCGTCGGCGCGGGCCCGGCCGGCGTGCGGTGCGCCGAGACCCTGGTGGCGGCGGGCTTCAGGCCGATCCTGATCGACGAAAATCGTCGCGACGGCGGGCAGATCTATCGCCGCCAGCCCGAAGGCTTCACTCGCAGCTACGCGACGCTGTACGGCACCGAGGCGGACAAGGCCAGGGCCTTGCACGACAGCTTCGATCGCCTGCGCCCGCAGATCGACTATCGCCCGGACACCCTGGTCTGGAACCTGACGCCGGGCCAGCTGTGTTGCGTCGGCCAGGGCGTGCATTCGACGGTGGAGTACGACGCCCTGATTCTTTGCACCGGTGCCACCGACCGCTTGATGCCGGTCGAAGGCTGGCAACTGGGCGGCACCTACAGCCTCGGCGGGGCGCAGATCGCGCTCAAGGCCCAGGCCGTTTCCATCGGCCATCGCGTGGTGTTCATGGGCAGCGGGCCGTTGCTGTACCTGGTCGCCAGCCAGTATGTGAAAGCCGGGGCCTCGGTGGCCGCGGTGCTGGACACCTCGCCCCTGGGCCATCGGCTCAAGGCTTTGCCCAAGCTCATGGCACGCCCGGGATTACTGTTCACCGGGCTGAAACTGCTGGCGCAACTGTATCGGGCGAAGATCCCGGTGCACCTGGGCATTTCTCCCCTCGGCGTGCTCGGCGAGGCCAGCCGTGGCGTCAGCGGCGTGCGGGTGCGCCGCGCGAATGGCGAGACGTTGACCGTGGCATGCGACGCGCTGGCGCTGGGTTACCACCTGCGGCCGGAGACCCAACTGGCCGACCTGGCGGGCTGTCGCCTGCGCTTTGACGAGGCGAGCAGTCAATGGTGGCTGGACACGGACGCTGAGGGCCGGACCTCGGTCAGTGGCGTCTACGCGGCCGGCGATGGGGCGAAGGTCCGCGGTGCCGATGCCGCCGAACATGCCGGTCGCCTGGTCGCCATGGCGCTGCTCACTGACCTGCAGCAGCCGGTGGAGGCGACACACCTGGCCGATCAGCAGCGTGCGCTCAAGGTCATGGATGCGTTTCGCCTGGGCCTGGCCGAGGCATTCCCCTGGCCTGCCGAACAAGCCGGGGCCTTGCCGGACGAGGCCATCGTCTGTCGCTGCGAAATGATCAGCGCCGGCGAGTTGCGCCGCACCGTCAGCGAGAAGGGCGCCTGCGAAGTGAACCGGGCCAAGGCGTTCAGCCGGGTCGGCATGGGCCGCTGCCAGGGTCGTTACTGTTCCCAGGCCGGGGCCGAAGTGATCGCCGCCGCCGCTGGCATCCCGGTGCAGGAGGTGGGGCGCCAACGTGGCCAGGCACCGGTGAAACCGCTTTCGATGCTGACCCGGGAGGTAACCCCATGACGGTGCAACGAGCCGATGTGGTGATTGTCGGCGGCGGCCTGATGGGCTCGGCCACGGCGTTTTTCCTGCGGCAGCGGGGGCAGTCGGTGATCCTGCTGGAGCGTGACCAGGTCGGTCAGTACGCCAGCGGTGTGAACTTCGGCAATGTGCGACGCCAGGGGCGTTTTCTCGGGCAGTTGGAACTGGCGAACCGTTCGTGGGCCTTGTGGAAGCGCCTGCCGGAGTTGATCGACGATGACCTGGAATTCATCGCCAGCGGTCACATGCGCGTGTGTTATCGCGAGGATGAAATTGCCGAGCTCCAAGCCTACGCGGCGGCGCCTGAGGCGGCGCAGCTGGATTTGCAGATCTACCGGGGCGCCGACCTGCACGAGCGCTTCCCGTTTCTGGGCAAGGATGTCAAGGGCGGCTCCTATGCGCCGCACGACGGGCATGCCAACCCCCGCCTGGCGGCACCTGCGTTTGCGCGGGCGGCCCGGCGGCTCGGGGCGCGGATCGAAGAGCGCACCGAGGTGGCCGAAGTGCACAAGAGTGGCGACGGGTTTGGCGTGACCACCACCGATGGCCGCCAGTTCAGCGCCGCGCAGTTGCTGATCACCGCCGGTGCCTGGGGCGAGAAGCTCTCGGCGCAATTCGGCGAACCGGTTCCCCTGGAAACCAACGGCCCGCAGATGGCCGTCACCGAACCGGTGCCGTATGCCTTGCCGACGGTGATCGGCGTGTACACCAAAATCCCCGAAGAGGTGATCTACTTCCGCCAGATCCCGCGGGGCAACATCATCATTGGCGGGGGATATCGCAGCAAGCCGGACATGCTCAACCGCCGGGCCTACGTCGAGCCGCGCAGCATCCTCAACCAACTGGAGCAGATGCGGCGCCTGGTGCCGGGCATCGACAACCTCAACATCATCCGGGTGTGGAGCGGTATCGAAGGCTACCTGTCGGATGCTTTGCCGGTGATGGGTCGCAGCGGCAATGTCGACGGTCTGTTCTATGCTTTCGGCTTCAGCGGCCACGGCTTCCAGCTCGGCCCGGGCGTCGGCGACGTCATGGCCGAACTGATCAGCACCGGCAGCACCAGCACTTCCATCGAGCCGTTTTCCATTCGCCGGTTCGCCTCATCCGCCGAGCAACGGAGCAAGGCCTCATGAAACCTCGGGTACTGGCCATCCTCGAACGCCTGCTGGCCTTTGAAACGGTCTCCTCGCAGTCGAACCTCGCCTTGATCGAATATGTGCGCGACCTGTTGCTGAGCAAGGGCATCGATTCACTGATCGTCGAGGATGAAAGCGGCAAGAAAGCCAACCTGTTCGCCAGCACCGGGCCACGGGAGTTGCCGGGGATCCTGTTGTCCGGGCACACCGACGTGGTGCCGGCGGCCGGGCAGGCCTGGACGGTCCCGGCGTTCCAGGCGACGCTGCGGGACGGCCGGATCTACGGCCGTGGCAGCTGCGACATGAAGGGCTTCATCGCCCTGGCCATCGACGCCATGCTCGATGCAGCCGAGCATCCGTTGAGCCGGCCGTTGCAGCTGGCGTTGTCCCACGACGAGGAAATCGGTTGCGTGGGGGTGCGACGCTTGCTCGATGTGCTGCACCTGGCGCCGGTGCGACCGTTCCTGTGTGTGATCGGCGAGCCGACCAACATGCAGTTCGTGCTCGGCCATAAGGGCAAGGGTTCCTACCGCACCTACTGCCGTGGCCTGGAGGCGCATTCGTCGCTGGCGCCGCGCTCGGTGAATGCGATCCACCTGGCCTGCGACTTCATCGCCGCCTTGCGCCAGAGCCAGCAGCGGTTGCAGGCGCACGGAGCGCAGGATGCGGATTACGACGTGCCCTACAGCACCGTGCATGTGGGACAGATTGTCGGTGGCAAGGCGCTGAACATCGTGCCGAACCTGTGCACCCTGGATTTCGAGGTGCGCAACCTGCCGGCCGATGACCTCGACGGGTTCCTGGAGCAGTTGCGCGAACACGCCGAATTGATCGTCAGGGAGGCCAGGCAGTTGTCCAGCGTGGCGGCCATCGAGATCGAAACCGTGAACGTCTACCCGGGCCTGGACACTCACCCGAGCGTCGAGGCGGTGCGTTTCCTCAAGGCCTTCGCCGCCCCGGACACCGGCACCGCCAAGGTCTCCTTCGGCACCGAGGGCGGCCTGTTCAAGCAACGCCTGGACGTGCCGGTGGTGGTCTGCGGCCCGGGCTCGATCGAACAGGCGCACAAGCCCGATGAGTTCATCGAGATCAGCCAGATGGAAGCGGGCGAGCGATTTCTGGATGGGCTGCTGGGATCGCTCAAGCGCTAGACTCCTGTGGGAGCTTGCTCGCGAAAATGGTGTGTCTGCCGCTGCCTAGGTAGCTGACCTGACGCCTTCGCGAGCAAGCCCGTTCCCACGGGGTTTCTGCTTGCCGCAATTATCGCAGCCACCCCAAAAACAACTGTGCGAGCTTGCCCCCACTCGGGATTCTCCAACAAGGGGAATCATCAGGATCAGGTTGATTCCGGCGGTCGGTAGAGCCTGCCGTCCCGTCGCGATTTTCAGCATCCAACACTGCGCCAAAATACCCTTTCAGCATCCTGCCCCGTGGCATCTCCCTAGACTGGAATGACCTCGGAACAGGACACGACCATGCTCAAGAATCGCCTGAAAGACCCCAGCCTGCTGGTAGAACTCGCCTACATCGATGGTCAATGGGCCGCCGCTGATGACGCGGCCACCCTCGACGTGCTGGACCCGTCCAGCGGCCAGTGCCTCGCGCGGGTGCCGGCGATGCAGGGCGGCGAAACCCACCGCGCCATCGAGGCCGCCGAGCGTGCCTGGCCAGCCTGGCGTGCGCGCCCGGCTGCCGAGCGCGCGGTGCTGCTGGAGCGCTGGTACCAGGCCATGATCGACAACCTCGACGACCTGGCGCTGATCATGACCTGTGAACAGGGCAAGCCGCTGAACGAAGCCAAAGGCGAAATTCGCTACGGCGCCAGTTTCGTCAAATGGTTTGCCGAGGAAGCCCGCCGGGTGTACGGCGAGACCATCCCGACGCCCAGCGGCGACCGGCGCCTGCTCACGCTCAAGCAGCCGGTGGGCGTCTGCGCGGCCATCACACCGTGGAACTTCCCCAACGCGATGATCACCCGCAAATGTGCGCCGGCCCTGGCGGCGGGCTGCCCGGTGATCGTCAAGCCGTCGGACCTGACCCCGTTGTCGGCGCTGGCGCTGGCGCTGCTGGCCGAGCGGGTGGGGATTCCGGCCGGGGTGTTCAACGTCGTCACCGGCCTGCCGACGGCCATCGGCGAAGCGCTGACCAGCAACCCGGTCGTGCGCAAGATTTCCTTCACCGGCTCAACCGCCGTCGGCCGTTTGCTGATGCGCCAGAGCGCCGAGCACATCAAGCGCCTGAGCCTGGAACTGGGCGGCAATGCCCCGTTCATCGTGTTCGACGACGCCGATCTGGAGCAAGCCGTGGCCGGCATCATGCTCAGCAAGTTTCGCAATGCCGGCCAGACCTGCGTGTGCGCCAACCGCATCCTGGTGCAGGACGGCATCTACGAGCGTTTCGCCGCGCGCCTGGTGGAAGAGGTGGGCAAGCTCAAGGTTGGCAGTGGCCTGGAGGCTGACGTGACGATCGGCCCGCTGATCAATCCGGCCGCGGTCGACAAGGTGGCCCGACATATCGACGATGCCCTGAGCCAGGGCGCTCGGCTGCTGTGTGGGGGCGTGCCTGACGGCGACAGCCAGTTTGTCCAGCCGACGGTGCTGGGGGAGGCCCACGCCGGCATGTTGTTGGCCAGCGAAGAAACCTTCGGCCCGGTGGCGCCGCTGATGCGCTTTAGCACCGAGCAAGAAGCCCTGGCCCTGGCCAATGCCACCCCCTATGGCCTGGGGGCGTACTACTTCACCCAGGACCTGCGCCGCTCATGGCGGGTCGGGGAAGCGCTGGAGTTCGGCATGGTCGGCCTCAATACCGGGATCATTTCCATGGAGGTCGCGCCGTTCGGCGGGGTCAAGCAATCCGGCCTGGGACGCGAAGGCAGCAAGTACGGCCTGGATGAATACCTGGAAGTCAAAGCCTTCCACATCGGTGGGCTGTGAGCCGGTCACCGTTCGAACCAACACCGTGGAGCCACGATAGATGAATAGACCCTTTCGAATCGCCGCCATTGCCGGCGATGGCATTGGCAAGGAAGTCCTGCCGCAAGGATTGCGGGTACTGGAGCAGGCCGCAAAAACATGGCAGTTGGCGCTGAGCATCGAAGTGCTCGACTGGGCCCACTGCGACTACTACCTGGAGCACGGGCAGATGATGCCCGCCGACTGGTTCGAGCGCCTCAAGGGCTTCGACGCGATCTACTTCGGCGCCGTGGGCTGGCCGGACAAGGTCCCGGACCATGTGTCGCTGTGGGGCTCGCTGCTCAAGTTCCGCCGCGACTTCGACCAGTACGTGAACATCCGCCCGGTGCGCCTGTTCCCCGGCGTGCCGTGCCCCCTGGCCGGACGCGAAGCGGGGGACATCGACTTCGTGGTGATCCGCGAGAACACCGAGGGCGAATATTCTTCCGTCGGCGGCAAGATGTTCGAAGGCACCGAGCACGAGTTCGTACTCCAGGAGTCGGTGTTCACCCGGCGCGGTGTCGATCGCATCCTCAAGTTCGCCTTCGACCTGGCCCAGGCCCGGCCGCGCAAGCGCCTGACGGCGGCGACCAAGTCCAACGGCATCTCCATCAGCATGCCCTACTGGGATGAGCGCACGGCGCTGATGGCCGAGCAGTACCCGCAGGTGCAATGGGACAAGCAACACATCGATATCCTGTGCGCGCGTTTCGTCCTGCAACCGGATCGGTTCGACGTGGTGGTGGCGTCCAACCTGTTCGGCGACATCCTCTCTGACCTTGGTCCGGCCTGTGCCGGCACCATCGGCATCGCGCCCTCGGCCAACCTCGATCCGCAGCGGCGCTTTCCGTCACTGTTCGAGCCGGTGCATGGTTCGGCGCCGGACATCTATGGGCAGAACATCGCCAACCCGATCGCGATGATCTGGTCCGGGGCATTGATGCTCGACTTCCTCGGCAACGGCGATGAACGTTACCGCGCCGCCCACGACGGCATTCTCAAGGCCATCGAGCAGGTGATCGCCGAAGGCCCGATCACCCCCGACCTGGGCGGCCAGGGCTCGACCCAGGACGTCGGCAGGGCAATTACCGAGGCGCTCCGGGCCGATTGAACGCCATCCACTCGCAGCACCTTTGCCCGCGCGCACTGCGGGCTTTTTTATGGGACTGCGCAGGTAAACCCTGTGGGTGGGGCGGGGGGGGGATTCAACCTGTCCTACCTGACGACATACACCTTGCGCACATAGACCAGGCTCTTCCAGGCACACGGCGCATTCAGCGGCACGAACACTGTATCGCCCGTGCCGACCAGCAGTTCGCGGCCATCGGCGACTTGGAGGGTGACGCTGCCTTCTAGAAGGTGCATCAGTTCATGCAGCTTGTGCGGTCGTGAGCCGCGGGTGTAGGGCGTCGAATCCCAGAGGCCGACGCGCAGGTCGGTGGCCTCCTCGACGAACAGATTGTGCGAGCGACATTGCGGCGCGGCACTGAGCAGGATCTGCGCATCGGGCGCCGCCGAAGGCGAGAGCAGGGTGTGGGCGGGCAGTGCCGTGAGCCCGGGCATCCGCGTATCGATCGCCTGCGCATCGGCGCAGAAGGCCCAGAGCGACTGAGGGTGTGCCTCGACCTCCAGTGACGTACCGCGGCCGATCACCGCGCTGTCCCCTGGTTTGAGCTGCAGCGTTAGCGCCGGGCTACGCAGGGTGACGTCGCCGGCGTGCACCACGATCGTTTCACTGAACGGGTAATCCTCGACGGTCAATCGTCCGCTCGCCCGGACCACCCCGGCCGCCATGCCATCCGCGCCATGGTAGGCAATGAGCCTGTCGAACGGATCGTTGGGCCCCAGGGTGCCTTCGGTGAACGGGGTCGAGGGGAGGCGGCCGTCGGCGTGGGCCAGCAGCATGGCGGTGGGTTCGAGCATGGCGATGACTCTCTTGGAATGTTGTTCGGAACGGTAAATGCTCAGCCGACGGCCTGGGTCGCCAGCGCGAACTGCTGCACGCCGCCGCTGGGCTGTGGCGGCGTGCCCCGGGCCATCTGGGCGACGCTGTCGACCTGCTTGAGCCCGGCGTCTTCCAGCCAGGGCGCCAGGCCCGTGTGGACGGGAATGTCGATGCGCACGAAGGCGTCCGGCACCCGGGCCAACAATTGAGTGATCAAGTGCCGGGCCTGCTCGGCGGTTTGCGCCACCACCGGGCCAATGCAGCGGCCACGGCCAAAGGGGCGCAACAGGGCGAAGGCGCACAACTGGCCGTCGCGTTCGATGCCCACCGAATGCTCGACGACCTCGAACAGGTCCGTCAGCAGGGCTTCCCGATCCAGCCCGCTGCCGGCGTTGGCCAGTTGGATCAGGCGGGCGTTGTCGGTGCTGGTCAACGCCCGGCAATGCTCACCGGCGGCCAATGCTTGCAGGGCCGGCACCCGCGCCTGCCCTTGATGCTGCTGGACATGCCCGAAGTCGACGAAACCCTGGCTGGCATACAACGGCGCGCCGGCCAGCGTGGCATTGAGGATGGCCGTCCGCGCGCCGCAGGCCTCGATGGCCAGTTCCATCAACTTGCGCCCGATTCCCTGGCCCTGGTACTCGTCGCTGACAATCACCAGGCCGATGGTGGCATGGCCGCCCTGAGGGCAGGTGAAGGCCGAACCGATCACGCGGCCTTGGTCTTCCACGACGAACCCGTGGGCGACACGCTGCAACATGGCCCAGTCTTCCAGCCGATGAGGCCATTTCAACTGCACCGACAATGCGTGCGCCGAAGGGACATCGGCGGCCGTCATGGAACGGTAGGAATAGGTGGGGCGTTGCGCATTGGACATGGCGAGTCACCGCTGGAAAAGGTGCTTGATGGGGGCGGATTCAACCGCTGCTGGTGCTTGTATCTCACCTGCAACGGGCCCTGACAAGCGCCAGCAATTGATTCGGCAGGTTAGGTAAGCCGCGGCTTTTGCCGCCACATTTCTTGCTCAAATGCGCGGCTTGGCCAGCAGTAAATACCGGGCCGTTTTTCAGTGGCCCGGCGCGGGGCTTGCCGTGTATCGCCTGTCACGCGACGGGCCTTTGGGCGGGCGATCAGCCTTTTTTCAAGGTCGACAACAGGTCGGTCAGCCCGGGCATGGTCGGGCCGGACTCGTTGGAAATGAGCCCGGTTTCCGAGCGACTGAACAGCGACTGCAGGATGATCTTTCGCGACTCTTCGTCCACTTGCGTGTCGTTGTTCAAGGACAGGTACAGGTGCGTGAGCTGTTCTCGTTCCTCGGCGTCCCGTTGCAGGTGAAACGCGCTGAAGATCAGCTTGGAGAGCGTCCTGACGGTAAAGGCCAGCGTCGACAGGAGCGAGACGAAAATCAGCGCGCCTTCAATCTGACTGAGCCCCACCGGAGTCCGCGCGCCACTCAACCAGATGTTGAAAGACGTCCATAGCCAGATGACAGAGACGAACAGGATGACGCCGAGCACGCCGGTCCAGATGTAGCCGCGGGTCTGGTGCTCGCTGGCTTTCTTCGCCCAGTAGGTGGCCGGTCCCTCCAGACGCAGCTTTTCCCGGTAGGTGGCTTCCAACGTGTTGAGGCGCTGGGTCCAGGCCGCCTCTTCGGTCTTGTGCCAGTCGGAAAACGTACTCAGCTCTTTTTCAGCTTTGCGGGTGAGCCTGGCTTTGGCTTTGAAGAACTTGGAATGGACGTCGCGCAGGGCCAAGGTTTGCGCAGCGGCACGGCCAGCGAAGGCGCTTTCCAGGGGCAGCTTGAACTCATAAGCCGCCAGGTAGCCCGTCAGGTGATCGAATGAATCCAGGTGCTCGCTTTTTCCAAGGAAGATCCCGTCATAGAAGCCTTCCGCCACCTTCGGTTGTTGTGCGTGCAACTCCAGCCATTTGCGCGTTGCGGGGGACTCGCTGTAGAGCCAGACATCCCAGAGTCTCTCTTCGGGCTGGTCATCGTAGATAAAGTCGTTCTCATTGACCTCGATCTCGTATCGGAGGACGGCCAGGCTGTTGGCCAGGTTTTCGAAGGCTTGGTGCTTCGCAGACATATTTTTGACCTGGAGCGCTTCATGTTGCGCTTTCCAGAAGCTCAGTTCGTTTTTCATGAACTCGCATTTGGCGGCGATGCTTTCGAACACATAGCGTTCGCCGTTCAATGTGATCAGCGTCCTTGCAGCTTCATTCATGCAGGCGGTCCATCAGAAGTTGAAGGCTAAATGCTATCACTTCGGTGGAGGCCAAAGGTAGTTGGCGTGCTGTGGGGCAACAGCGCAGCCCGGCGGGATAAGCGCCTTGCCACGGCTGCACGCCTCTTGTCGGCCTGGTCTTGCGCCCGTCGCGGTCAGTAACTGCGCGCTCGGTCCACGCATCCCAGCATCGGTTCGCCCCGTTGATGCCGACGAATGTTTTCCAGCAACCCCGCAAAGGCGCTGTCGGGTTGCGTCATGGCGGCGATGTGGGGCGTCAGCAGGATCTGCGGATGAGTCCAGAACGGATGGTCCGGCGGGGCCGGCTCCTGTTCCAGGACGTCGAGCACGGCAGCGCTCAATTGGCCGCTCGCCAGGGCTTGGAGCAGGTCCGCTTCGACCAGGTGCCCACCGCGGCCCATGTTGACCAGCGCGGCCCCCTTTGGCAGGTGCTGGAACAACGAGCGGTCGAGGATCCCACGGGTCTGCTCGGTCAGCGGCAGCACGCACACGACGATGTCGCACTGGCCGAGAAAGGCCGGCAGTTGTTCGGCGCCGGCAAAGCAGGTCACCCCGTCGATGCGATGTTCGCTACGCGCCCAACCCGACAAGGCGAAGCCGAAGGCCTGCAAGGTGGCGAGTATCTGCCGTGCCTGCAAGCCCAGGCCCATGACCCCGACCCGGCGTTGTTGCGCGGGCACCAGCCGGTGCGCCTGCCAGTTCCCCTGGGCCTGCTGCTGGCGGTAGCGCAGCATGTCGCGGTGCAGGCCGAGCACGGCGAAGCTGGCGTATTCGCACATGCCCTGGGTGATGCCCGGGTCGAGCAGGCGCACCACCGGCAGCGTGGCCGGCAAGCGGTCGAGGTCGAGCTGATCGACCCCCGCCGACAGGGCGAACAGCACTTGCAGGTTCGGCAGCAGTGTCTGGATGTCGTCCGGTGCCTGCCAGGCCGCGAGGTAGCGGATTTCCCGAGGGTCGCCGATGTCTGGCCAGGCACGCCATTGGATGTCCGGCGCGTGTTCGGCGAACAGCCGTTGCCAGTGTTCACCGCGTACCGGGTCAGCTTTGTAGAGCAGGGCCATGGATCGCTTCTCGCCTGAAATCAAGGAGCCTCAAGCATGCCTCAACGGCGGAGCAGGATCTGTCGAAAGGCGCGGCGATAAAACCCGGCGCTGCGTTGCAGAGCCCTCGGGGCGGCAGATTCGATGGGCCTGGGGCGCCTTGGCGGATTCTGCTGTTTGCCGACGTGTAAACAGTCGATCCGAATTTCTCAGTGACCAAGTTCGGCTTAGACAATCGTGTCGAACGCTTAACCTGTGATCACACCGCAGCCGCTTCCCGGGTGCGAGGCTCACGATGGGAAATGCCAATGAACAGTAAAGTCGAAGAAACCCCAAGTCTGCTCCGTCAACGTGATCAATTCGTGCCCCGTGGCCTGGTCACCGCTCACCCCTTGGTGATCGACCGGGCCCAGGGTGCGCAACTGTGGGACGTGGACGGCAAGCGTTACCTGGACTTCGTCGGCGGTATCGGTGTGTTGAACATCGGCCACAACCACCCCAAGGTCGTCGCGGCGGTGCAGGCCCAGTTGCAGAAGGTGTCCCATGCCTGCTTCCAGGTCGTGGCCTACACGCCTTACCTCGACCTGGCCCAGCGGCTGTGCCGGATGATCGGCGGCGAGCAGGCCTATAAGGCGGCGTTCTTCACCTCCGGCGCCGAAGCGGTGGAAAACGCCGTGAAGATCGCCCGGGCCCACACCCAACGCTCGGCGGTGATCGCCTTTCGCGGCGGGTTCCACGGTCGGACCTTGCTCGGCACCACGTTGACCGGCATGAGCCAGCCGTATAAACAGAATTTCGGACCGTTCGCCCCGGAGGTCTTCCACACGCCTTATCCGAATGCCTATCGCGGCGTTACCAGCGAGATGGCGCTCCAGGCCCTGGACGAATTGCTGGCGACCCAAGTGGCGCCCGAGCGCGTCGCCGCCATCATTATCGAGCCGGTGCAGGGCGACGGCGGTTTCCTCGCGGCCCCCGCCGAGTTCCTCCAGGCGCTGCGGGCGCTGACCGAGAAGCACGGTATCGTGCTGATCCTCGACGAGATCCAGACCGGGTTCGGTCGCACCGGTAAATGGTTCGGTTACCAGCACGCCGGGATCCAGCCGGACCTGGTCACCGTCGCCAAGAGCCTGGCCGGAGGCTTGCCCTTGTCGGGCGTGGTCGGCAAGGCGCAGATCATGGATGCGCCGCTGCCGGGCGGGTTGGGTGGCACTTATGGCGGCAACGCGCTGTCGTGCGCGGCGGCGCTGGCGGTGATCGACGCCTACGAGCAGGAGCACCTGCTGGCCCGTGGCGAAGCCCTGGGCGAGCGCCTGCGCCAGGGCTTGTTGCGCTTGCAGGCCCGCTACCCGCGTATCGGCGACGTGCGCGGCAGCGGTTTCATGCTGGCGATCGAGCTGATCCAGGACGACGAAGCCCGCACGCCGGATGCTGAGTTGAACCAGCGGCTGATCGACGAGGCCCGGCTGGGCGGGCTGCTGGTGATCAAGTGCGGGGTCTATCGCAACGTCTTGCGCTTCCTGGCGCCGCTGGTGACCGACGAAGCGCAGGTCGACGAAGCGCTGCAGATTCTCGAGGGCGCGTTGGCGCGAGTCATGAATTGAATCGCCACACTCGGCGCAATTCCTTGGAAGAACGGCATTAGGGACTCATCAGAGGTTTACCCATGAGGCTGACTGAATATCGAGCGTTGTTGATCGACTGCGACGAGGTTCTGGTGGACCGCGATTCCGGTGTCTGGACGGCGTTGCAGCCGCTGTTGGAGCAGCGTGGCGAGCCGCAGGACAAGGCCCGGGTGTTGGCCGAGTTCGACGAGGTGTTGCAAGCCTTGTACCCGCGTTTCGGCGAGCTGGGCTTCAGTGGCCTGCTGTGCTTTGCCCACCGTCAATTGGCCGAACACTGGAGGCTCAAGGTCAGTTGGGAGGAGGGCATGAGTTTCGCCCGCTCGGCCGCCAGTTGGTCGTTGTTCGAGGATGGGCCGGGTGCGATGCTCTACCTGCGCAAGTTCTATCGCCTGCTGGTGCAGGGAGACCGGGATGCCGAAGATCGCGGTGTGTTGTGCGAGCGGCTGGGCATCGAGCCGGAAGATTTCATTTCCCTGGCCAGCGATCCCTTGCAGGATCACGCCTGGTTGCAGGCCAATGCCCTCGACGCCGAGGCGGTCCTGCGGGTGACCCGCCCGGGCGCCCGTGCATTGGTCGTCGGGGCGGCCTGCCTGATCTGTCGCGACCCCGACAAAGCGTCCCGGCCGTGCAGCGCGGACTACTGCATCGACAGCATGGCTGACCTGGTGGCTCAGCATCAGCTGTCTTTACGACGCTGATTTTGTTAGAAGATTGTCTTACAAACGGCAGGCAAGAGGTATGCGATGGAAGGTTTAGCGAAACTGGACCGGATCGATATCAGCATTTTGGTAGAGCTTCAAAAAGACGGTCGCATGACCAACGTCAGCCTGGCCGATGCCGTTGGCCTGTCGGCAAGTCCCTGTCTGCAACGGGTCAAGCGGTTGGAATCGCTGGGGTATATTTCCAGCTACAAGGCCCATCTGAACCTGGCCAAGATCACCGATTCGGTGACGGTCTTCACCGAGGTCACCCTGAGCGACCACAAGCGCGAGGATTTCGCCAAGTTCGAATCCAATATTCGCCTGGTGGATGAAGTGCTCGAATGCCACCTGATCAGCGGCGGCTACGACTACCTGGTGCGCTTCATGACCCGCAGCATCCAGGATTACCAGGACGTGATGGAAAGTCTGTTGGACCGCAACATCGGCATCTCCAAGTACTTCAGCTACATCGTCATCAAGTCTCCGGTGCGCAAGGACGAGATTCCGCTGCGCAAGCTGCTGCGCCATTGAGTCAGCGCTTGGCCGACTGGATCAGCGAGCGCACCCGGCGCCCCAGGTCGGTCAGGCTGAAGGGCTTGGTCATGATCCAGGTCGTCGCATTGACGCTGACCAGGCTTTCCCCCTCGGCGAAGCCGGTGATGAACAGCACCTTCAGCCCCGGGTCGCGCTTGCGCAATTCTTCGGCGAGGCCGATGCCGTTCATGGCGCCGGGCAGGCCGATGTCGGTCAGCAACAGGTCGATGGCCCCGGCTTTTTCGGCTTGCTGCAAGGCCGAGACACTGTCCAGAGCCTCGACGACGCGATAACCGGTTTCCGCCAGGTACTCCGAGACCATCTGCCGGATGGCCGCTTCGTCGTCCACCAGAAGGACCGTTTCGTTGCCGCCGGGTTGCACCGGCGCCGCGCTGTCGGGCGCGGCGGTTTTCGTGCGTTGGGAGGCGCGGCGCGCCACCGGGAAATACATCGTCACCGTCGTACCTTCGCCGACATTGCTCTGGATCCTGACGTGCCCTGCGGACTGCTGGGCAAATCCGTAGATCATCGACAGGCCCAGCCCCGATCCCTCGCCCAGGCGCTTGGTCGTGAAGAAGGGGTCGAACACCCGGGACAGGATGTCGGCACTGATGCCCGTTCCCGAGTCCGAGACTGCGATCGCTACATACGGCCCCGGCGGCAACAGTTTTGCGTCGGCGCCGTTTTCCTCGATCACGTAGCGGTGGACGTCGAGCTTGAGGACACCGCCTTCGGGCATGGCGTCCCGGGCGTTGATCGCCAGGTTGAGCAGGGCATTCTCCAGTTCGTTCGGGTCGCATTTGATCGGGTCGTTGTTGCGGAACGAACACTCCACAACGATATTCGGCCCCACGGAACGGCGGATCATTTCTTCCAGGCCGGCCACCACCTTGCGCGGTTCGAGGACGGCCGGTTGCAGCGATTGCTGCCGGGAAAAGGCCAGCAGCCGCTGGGTGAGGGCGGCGGCCCGGGTCGCCGAGGTCAAGGCAACGGCGTTGTAGCGCGACAGCTCGGCGTACTGCTGGTTGTCGATGCGCCGCTGCATCAGCTCCAGGCTGCCCGTGATGCCTGCCAGCAGGTTGTTGAAGTCGTGGGCGATGCCGCCGGTGAGCTGGCCGACCGCTTCCATTTTCTGGCTTTGCCGCAGCTTCGACTCGGCCAGGGCGCGCTCGTGCTGTTCGGCCTCCAATTGCCCGGTACGCTGGGCGATGCGTGCTTCGAGCTGGTCGTTCCAGTCTCGCAATGCGGCTTCCAGCTGCACCCGCTCGTTGATGTCTTCGACGGTGCCATACCATTGTTCGCAGTGCCCGGCAGCGTCGAGGCTGCACAACGCCCGGACCCTGAACCAGCGGTATTCGCCGGTGTGCCGGCGCAGGCGAATCTGCGCGTCGAAGGGTTGCAGGCTCGCCAGGGACTGGTTCCACGCCCGGGCGATGGTGAGCTTGTCGTCGGGGTGCGCGGCGTTCAACCATTGGCGCCCCAGCGTCTGCTCCGGGGTCCGGGCGGTGTAGTCGTACCAGCGCGGATCCAGCGACAGCAGCGCGCCATCGCTGGTGGCCGTCCAGGGCCAGAGTGGGTTGAGCTCGGCCGCGATCCGGTAGTGCCTTTCACTCTCGCGCAGCTTTGCCTCGGTCAGGCGCATGGCGTGCAAGGTCACGGAGCGCTTCAAGGCCGCCCCGATCAGGTTGGCGTAGCCGCGCAAAAAATCGATATCGCTCTGGGTAAACTGTCGTGGATGGCGACAGTCGACCTCGAAGATCCCGAACGGTCGCGCTTCGGTGGCGCCATGGACCAGCACGTTGACGAAAGCCTGGACGCCGTTCTGGATCTGGAAGTCGTGATAGCGAAAACGGGTTTCGGTGGCGATGTCCGTGGAAATCACCGCACTGCCGGTGTCCAGCGAGTGGCGTTCGGGGGTGCCGTCCAGCGCCTGCACCCGGACCTGGCCCACCACGCCCGGGGCCCAACCGACTCCGTTGCGCACGGTCAGCGTGAGCCCGTCCTCTTCCAGCAGCATGAATTTCGCCATGTGGGTTTCGAGTGCATCGCCCACCAGACGGCACGCCTCGTCGAGGATGTGCTCCAGGTCGTCCGACACCAGCGCCAGCTCACCGAGTTCGGCCAGCACCTTGCGTTGGCGCAGTAACGTATCTTCCATTGCCATGTGGGTCACCCTTGCTCCGTCTTCCATATCCGAGGGCCGGGCGCGGGCTAGGTTCACACGAATCGATGACCGTGCCTGTTCACTTCATCTGTGGGAGTGAGCTTGCTCGCGAAGGCGGTAGGTCAGGCGCTGCAACATGGCTTGATCCACCGCCTTCGCGAGCAAGCTCGCTCCCCCATGGACTGCCTGGTTGCGGGCCATCCCTGGGGGAGCGAGCGGCTTGCGCAGCGTTATTGCTGAAGAAACTTCAACAAGTCCTGGTTCAGGCGATCCTTGTGGGTCTCGGTCAGGCCATGAGGGGCCCCGGCGTAGACAATCAGTCGGGCGCCCTTGATCAGTGCGGCCGAGGCTTTGCCCGAGGCGTCGATGGGGACGATCTGGTCGTCGTCACCGTGGATCACCAGGGTCGGCACGTCGAACTTCTTCAGGTCGGCGCGGAAATCGGTGGCCGAGAACGCCGCGATCGAATCGTAGGTGTTCTTGCTGCCGCCTTGCATGCCTTGCGCCCAGAAAGACTGGATCAGGCCTTGGGACGGTTTGGCGCCCTTGCGGTTGTAGCCATAGAACGGCCCCGAGGCGATGTCCAGGTACAGCTGCGAGCGGTTCTCAAGGGACGCCTTGCGCAGGCCGTCGAACACCTCGATGGGCAGGCCGCCGGGGTTGGTGTCGGTCTTGAGCATCAACGGCGGCACGGAGGACACCAACACGGCTTTCTTCACGCGTCCGGTGCCGTGGCGACCAATGTAGCGCGCCACTTCACCGCCGCCCGTGGAGAAACCGACCAGGGTCACGTCCTTCAGGTCCAAAGCTTCGATCACGGCTGCCAGGTCATCGGCGTAGTGATCCATGTCGTTGCCTTCCCAAGGCTGGCTGGAGCGACCGTGACCGCGACGGTCGTGGGCAATCACGCGGTAGCCCTTGGAGGCGAGGAACATCATCTGCGCTTCCCAGCTGTCGGAGTCCAGCGGCCAGCCGTGGCTGAACGTCACGACCTGGCCATCACGCGGGCCCCAGTCCTTGTAGTACAGCTGCACGCCATCTTTTGTGGTGATGTAGCTGGCGGACTGGATCACGCTGCCGACCGCGGACACCGGGGCGGTGGCCTGGGACGGGGTGGCGGCTTCGGCGCCGAGGGAGGCCAGTGCCAAGGTGGCGACGGCCAGGGTGCGGTTCAGTGTGTTCATGGTCTCTCTCCTAAGGGGTTGGTCTGTCTGGTTGCGACCGTTGTCGATCGCTTGGTGTGCAGATTAGAGAGGGACGCCGATGTCGAGAACGGTGCGGGTATTGATAGCAACTATGCGCTTGACCGATAGCTGGGCTTCGCTCCGCTGGGTGGGGGCGAACCTGTTGGGAAAGAGGCGCTGAGACCCGCTAGGCAGGCTCCACCTGCGCCGCCAGGTAAACTTGGCGGCGCAGCCATTGGTGCCCGGCATCCTTGTTGTTGCGCGGATGCCAGGCCAGCGACAGGCGCAGGGTCGCCAGTTCGACGGGGGGCTCGAACAGGTCCAGGCGGTCGCGGTACTGGGCAAGGAAACGCGCGGGCAGGGTGCACACCGCATCCGTTGCCGCAATCAACGAGGGCGCGAGGGCATAGCTTTGAATGGAAAACACCACGTTGCGCACGCGGTTCAGCCCCACCAGTGCATCGTCGACCACACCTGCGAAGCGTCCGCCTTCGGAAGAGACGAGCACGTGGTCGAGGGCGCAAAAAACGTCGAGATCGAGCGGGCCGGTTCCCCGTGGATGGCCTTTGCGCTGGGCGGTCAGGAAACCATCCTCCCAGAGGGCGCGCTGCATGACATCGTCACGCAGGGCCTCCGGCACGGTGATCAGCAGGTCGATCTGCCCTTGCTCCAGGCGTTCGAACACATCGTGCGCAGGCTGAACGAAAGCCAGCCTGGCGTGCTTGGCCTCTCGCGCCAGGCCGGCGCAAAGCGCCGGTGCGAGGAGCGCTGCCGGCGTTTCGAATAACGCGATGACGAAGGTGCGGGTCGTTGTGGCCGGATCGAATGCATCGGGTTCACTGGCCAGGCGCCTGAGGCCTTCGAGTACCTGCAGCAATTCTTGCTCCAGCGCTTGCGCCCGGGGCGTGGGCACGACGCCTCGGCCGTTTGCCGCCGGCACGAACAGCGGGTCGGCGAGGATGTCTCGCAAGCGTGCCAGCCGCGCCGACAGGGCCGGCTGGCTGATGCCCAAGCGGGCGGCGGCCCGGGTGACGTTGCGTTCCTCCAGCAGCGCCTTGAGCGTCAGCAGCAGTGCCGCGTCGAAATCCGTGTAGTTCATCATGATCTCCCGATCAGCGCCTTCAGGCAGGCGGCTGTACGGGCATCAAATCAAACCAGGCAGTGGTCTGTACAGGGCGGCCCGGGCTTGCTCGCCCGTCTCAGTCACGGTTGCGATAGTCGGCCGGCACCCATTCATAGTGCCCGGCTTGCGCGCGAAGGTGGCCTATCCCCGGGAACGGCAAGTGCGCGGCCGCCGACAGGCGCGCCTCGTTGGCCGAGGCCTTGAACTGCTGTTGGCGCTGGGCGCGTGCGCGGTCCTGGTCGACGTCGAAAGTGACCGTCACGTCAGGTCGGGCAAACTGGACCGGGCCGACGTGGAGGAGATCGCCCCAGAAATCGATGCTCTCACCCCGGCTCTCGACCCGGTAGACGCTGTGGCCTGGGGTATGGCCAGGTGTCGGGATCACCGTGATGCCGGGCACCAGGGTCGTAGGGCCGCTGAAGGTCTTGACCCGGCCCGCATCGACGTAAGGCCCAACGGTCCTCTGGCTCTTCTCCAGGTCCTGGGGTTTGAGCCCCTTGGTCAGATTGGCCGGGTCGAGGAAGAAATCGACGTCGGCCTGGGCCACGTGGACGGTCGCATTGGGGAACATCATCTGCCGGTTGCGCGACAGCCCGCCGGAGTGATCGGCGTGGATGTGGGTGAGCAGGACGTCGCTGATGTCCTCCAGTTTATAACCGGCCGCCGCCAGGCTCTGGGGCAACTTGCCCGCCACCTGGCCAAACAGCTCGCCGGCTCCGGTATCCACCAGCAGCACCCGTGGGCCGGTGTCGATCACATAGGCGTTGATCGACGTCTCGACGGGGTTGCGAATAAAGCCTTTTTTCAGCAACGCATCGATCTTCTCGGCGCTGATGCCTCGCAGCAGCGGGTGCAGGTCCAGCGGCAGCGTGCCGTCGCTCAGGGCGGTGATCTGGAAGGCGCCGACCTGGAATCGGTAGACACCTGCCACCTGCGGTTTGTGGATGGGTAAGGGCTCCGCGACCGGTGTCGCGGCGGCATTTACCGAGGTGATCGTCCCCGCCAGAACCAGGGTGGTAAACAGTGTCGCGAGCGGGAGGGGGACTTTGTTGAACATGTCGAAACTCCTTGATAGCGCAGGCTTCGTTGATCGCGCGAATCAGCGTAGGTCAGGTGCGCACCAGGGAGAACGGTTGTGTTGGTTATACGAGGCATCGGCCCGGTGGATGGCCAGCAGTTTCAAGCCGTGGGCCTCCAGTGGGATGCAGGCTACAAAGCCGGGCGGGGTGTCAGGCAGGTGAAAGTGGGAAGTGCTGGCGCCTTCGCGAGCTTGTTCGCGAAAGTGGCGCACCCCCTCAATGCTCGACAGGCGCCTCCGGCGCTTGTTCAGCCTCGGCCGCCAGTTTCAGGCGATCCGCCTTGCTGATGTACTTGGGTTTCTGCGGTGCCAGTTTGGCGCTGGCCTTTTTCGCATGGGCCTGCAGCAACTGCTTTATTTTCTTGCGACGATTCATGACGGCTACTCGGTGTGTAAGCGCGCGGATGATATCAGCAGCGTGAAGCGCGCGGCTCTATTTGAAGAACGTGCTCGGTGTCTTGCCAAACTGCTTGCGGAACATGTTGGTGAACGCACTCGGGCTTTCGTAGCCCAGCGCCAGCGCAACGTCGATGATCTTCTCGCCCATTGCCATGCGCTCGACCCCCTGCAACAGGCGCACCTGCTGCCGCCACTGCCCGAAAGTAATGCCGGTTTCCTTGCGGAACAGCCGCTGGATGGTCTTCTCGTCAAGGCCCAGGCGGGCGCTCCAATCCGACAGCGTCGAGCCGTCGGCGGGGTCGCCTTGCAACGTGACGCAGATCTTCTTGATGCGCCGGTCCGCCGGCTGTGGCAAGTGCAGGGGCAGGGTGGGGAGCAGGGCGAGTTCATCGAGAATCAGCTGCATCACCCGGGCGGCTCGGGTGTTCGGGGCATAGGGGAGTTGCAGGTGCACGGCAACCTTGATCAATTCGCTCAAGAGGGCGGAAATGCTCACCGCCTTCGTTTCCGTCGGCAGGTCTGCGGCGGCATCGGGCCGGACAAACAGGCTGCGCATTTTCACGTGCCCGACGCAGCGCACCGAATGCACCTGCCCGCAGGGCATCCACAGCCCTCGATTCGACGGCACCGTCCACTGACTGGACGCCGTGTGCACCACCATCACCCCTTCGACAGCGTAGATCAGTTGGTGCTTTTCATGGGAGTGCGAGGCGATCAGCCAATTGTCCGGGTAATCGGTCGCCCTCCCGATCATCGTCCAGGCGCCTTCGTCGATCTCGAGCAATGCTTCATTCAACGGTTTGATCATGATGTCCTTTTTGCGACGGTTGATTCCCTTGTCCAGTGAGACAGACATTTTTTTGGATTCTAGGATGATGCCGCGCCTGTCAGAAAGTGCTGTCACCTTCTGCCTACGTTTTTTTTTTCAGACCCATCGCCTGGAAGCTTTGTCATGTCCACCACCGCCACAGCCCCGACCACGGCCTCCGTCGTCAATCAAACGAGCCCGCTTGTCATGCGGGTCATCGGTGCCTGCGCCCTCGCGCACCTGATCAATGACCTCATCCAGGCCGTGCTGCCTTCCATCTATCCGATGCTGAAGGCCAACTACGGCCTGACCTTCACCCAGGTGGGATTGATCACACTGACCTTCCAACTGACGGCCTCGCTGTTGCAACCGTGGGTGGGCTATCACACCGACCGTCATCCCAAGCCCTGGCTGCTGCCCGCCGGGATGGTCTGCACCCTCATCGGCATTCTGATGCTGGCGTTCGTCGGCAGCTTCGGTGCCATCCTCCTGGCCTCCGCGCTGGTGGGCATTGGCTCGTCGACCTTCCACCCGGAAACCTCGCGCGTGGCACGCCTCGCTTCAGGCGGCCGCTATGGCCTGGCGCAGTCGACCTTCCAGGTAGGCGGCAACGCGGGCAGCGCCTTCGGCCCGCTGCTGGCCGCGGCCATCGTGATTCCCTATGGCCAGGGTCACGTCGCCTGGTTCGGCTTGTTTGCGGCATTCGCGATCCTCGTGCAGTACGGCCTGAGCCGCTGGTATCGCAACCACCTCAACCTGTTCAAGCTCAAGCAGGGCGGCAAGGCGACCCACGGCCTGTCCAGGCAGCGAGTGACTGCGGCCCTGGTGGTCCTGGCGTTGCTGGTGTTCTCCAAGTATTTCTACATGGCCAGCTTCACCAGCTATTTCACGTTCTACCTGATCGAAAAATTCCAGCTGTCAGTGACCAGTTCCCAGCTGTACCTGTTCCTGTTCCTGGGATCGGTGGCCGCTGGCACCTTCTTCGGTGGCCCCATCGGCGACAGGATCGGCCGCAAGAAGGTCATCTGGTTCTCGATCCTGGGCGTGGCGCCGTTCACCCTGGCACTGCCCTACGTGGATCTGTTCTGGACCGGCGTGCTGAGCATGATCATCGGTTTCGTCCTGGCCTCGGCGTTCTCCGCCATCGTGGTTTTTGCCCAGGAACTGGTGCCGGGCAATGTCGGCATGATTGCCGGCGTGTTCTTCGGCCTGATGTTCGGCTTTGGCGGCATCGGTGCCGCGCTGCTGGGTTACCTCGCCGACATCCACGGTATCGAATACGTCTACACCCTGTGTTCCTACTTGCCGTTGCTGGGTGTGCTGACGGTCCTGTTGCCGTCCACCAAGGGCGTCTGAACCGCAGGTGCGCCTTGCGGCGCACCTGCACACCATGGCCTGGAACGTCGAGCCACGAACGGTTAGTCCTGCTGTGATCGACTGACCGGGAGTCGCAGCAGGAGCCTGTTTGGCTTGTGCTATGGCAAAGCGTCGCGCTCCGCAAAGATGCCGGCTATTTGCTCCGCGTTCTCGGTCCCCCAGGTGCACAGGGGGATGA
This sequence comes from Pseudomonas sp. Cab53, assembly GCF_018325965.1. Lineage (NCBI taxonomy): Bacteria > Pseudomonadati > Pseudomonadota > Gammaproteobacteria > Pseudomonadales > Pseudomonadaceae > Pseudomonas > Pseudomonas sp. Cab53. Next base: position 2,309,811 of record NZ_AP021902.1, read on the forward strand.
TCGCCTCGGCCAGGCTACGCCCCAGCGGGGTCAGCGCATAATCCACGCGCGGCGGCACTTCCTTGTAGTCGGTCCGTGCCAGCACGCGGTCGGCTTCCAGATCCTTCAACTGCTGGATCAGCACCTTGTCGCTGACGGCTGGGATCAAACGCTTGAGCTCGCCATAACGCTTCGGCCCCTCGCGCAGGAAAAACAGGACGAGCGGTTTCCACTTGCCCGAGATGATGCGCAACGTGGCGTTGAGCCCGCAGCCGGTACCGCAGATTTCAGGAGAAAAGGTCATATTTTGATACTTACCAAAAGGTGCATACTTGTTCTTAGGTTATCAGGGCGGCATCCTCGGGCTCAACGAGCAATTTTCTGCTTGGGTTAAACGCCAACGAGGGATGCATGATATGACCAGACTGAATGGAAAGACCGCCGTGATCACCGGCGGTGCTACCGGGATCGGCCTTGCGGCGGCAAAACGGTTCATAGAGGAAGGGGCTTTTGTCTTCATTTTCGGTCGCCGGCAAGAGGCGCTCGATGCCGCCGTGGCCGAACTCGGGGCCAATGCCCGTGCGGTGAAGGGCTCGGTTTCCGACCTGTCCGACCTCGACCGACTTTACGCGGCGGTGAGGGCCGAGCGCGGGACCCTCGACATCGTCTTCGCCAACGCCGGGGCGGGAAGCCAGCTTGTGCTTGGCGAAATCACTGCCGAACACATTGACGAAATCTTCGAGACCAATGTGAAGGGGGCGATCTTCACGGTCCAGAAGGCGCTACCGCTGATGGGCCAGGGTGGCTCGATCATCCTGACCGGTTCGAGTGCCGGTACCACGGGGGCGCCGGGCTTCAGTGCCTACAGCGCCAGCAAGGCGGCAGTGCGCAACCTCGCGCGGACTTGGGCGCTGGACCTGAAGGGCACCGGCATCCGGGTGAACGTGCTGTCGCCCGGGCCGACGGCGACCGAACTCGCCAAGCAGGCGCTGGGCGAGGAGGGCATGAAGGTCTTCGCCTCGATGAACCCGCTCCAGCGCATGGCTGATCCGGCCGAGCTTGGCGCGGCGGCGGCCTTTCTTGCCTCTCAGGACAGCAGCTTCATGACCGCTGGCGAACTCGCGGTCGACGGCGGCCTGGCGCAAATCTGACTCGCTGCATAAGAGCTGCCACCATTTGATTGTGGCGAGGAGCGGTGTAACGATGGCGAGCGATCCGAGCTCAGTCGCTCGCCTCATGACTTCTATGGAGCAGGTAACCCTTCGATGGACATCCAGTTTCGCGGTCACGCAATGCCTCATAATCCGTCCGCAGGCACCTGCGATGAATACAGCGTCAGCGGCATCTCCAGCTTCGATGACGTGCACGGCGCTTATCAGCACATCGCGGCCCGTCACCCAGGTACCAAGCCATTGCTTTCGCTTGATGACCTGCACCAGGCCCGCTACACCTGCGGGCATGCACGGGACAACCTGGGGCTGGATAGTGCATCCGAGCAGGACATCGCCGGGTTGCCGCCCGAATGCTTTGAAAACGGCGAGTACCTGGGGTATCCCACGACCAAGGCCGAATTCGCCATCGGCTATCGCAATTTCATGAACCTGGTCGCGGCCACGTCATTCCAGGACGCCTGCGCCCACGGCCTGACCCTCGACACAACAGCCCTGCAAGAGTGGGAGGCGTATCAGCAAGACCCGGTGTCATTGCTCGACCAGCCGCTCTCGGCACTCGTGGTGCCGGTTGAACAGAGTTACCAGGCGCTCGCCGCTTTCCCCAACGGCTACTTCACTTGCGACCTGGACCCCGCGCAGAACTTCGCGGTGGCCCGCCATTTTGCGCTGACTCATGGTTATGAATTGATCGGGGTGGGGGCATCCTATCTCGGCTACCTGCGCGCAGAACCGCCCGCCCCAGAGGAGGCCCTTGCGGTGGCGGCGGATTTCTGTGCGTTGTACAACACCCGTGACGAAGACCGCGAAACGGTGATTGCCCGGGTCATGGCGGCGATCAACGGGCGTACGCACCTTTGGTTGCGGTATGTGGAGTAGCTGACAGGTGGACCGCGCATGAACGAACTGCCAACAGCCGGCATTGGCCACGACGAGGCGATGCGCAAGAAGATCAGCGCCGCCGTGGCTGCAAGAAACCTGGCGAGTGCGTCAAACAACACCAAGTGGGATGAACTGATCAGCCATTTCCGCCAGCGCGAGGGATGGTGCCCGTCCTGGCGGTACAAGTCAGTCTCCGGCTACATCTCGGGGTGGGATGTGGAATGGTTCTACCATTTGCCGTTTCCATTCGCCTGCGTCGAATGGTTCGACATCGGCCTGACGCAAGAAGGCCCGTTCCGGGGACGGCTGCTGGCCCGGACAACCATCGACCACACCGACGAACTATCGGCAGTGGTCGCACGGATTGGATTCGAATTCGAAGTGCGTGGCGATGTGTTGAGGATCTGGGGTTACTTGCCTAAGTGTTATGAGGATTTTCCACCCGCGTGACAAGTTGCGCATGTCGGACGAAGCCACGGAAGAGTCGCCCAAGGCCCTTCAGGAAACAGGCCGACGCATCGCAAGGATGGCGGCGCCAAAACCGATGAACGTCGAGCCCACCAGCCGGCTGATCCATATGGAGAACGCTGGACGGGTCAGCAGGCCTTTGACCTGGGCCGCAGCGGCTGCGTACAGACTCAGTGACACCAACGACAACCCCATGAATATCGAGGTGAGCAACAGGAATTGCGGCAACAGCGCTGCGCCCTGGTCGATAAATTGTGGGAAGAGGGCGGTGAAGAACATCGTCGCCTTGGGGTTGGTGGCAGCGGTCAGGAACGCCGACTTGTAGAGCTTTTTGCGCGACGGGGCTTGGACTGTTCCGTCTGGCTGGATCTGCTGGGCGAGGATCGGCTGCCGAGTGAGCAATTGCCTGGCGCCCAGGTAGAACAGATAACCGGCACCCAGGACCTTCACCGCGTTGAACATCCATTCGGAGCTGGCAAGCAGGGCACCCAGGCCGGACATCGCCGCCGCCGACAGGCAGAACAGCCCGCAGGCATTGCCCAGCGAAGACCATACTGCGTACCGCGGCCCGTAGGCCAGGCTGTTATTGATCGCCATCACGGTCGCAGGGCCGGGGCTTGCGATGGCAATCGCGGCGACCAGTGTAAAGGCCAGGATTGAGTGCAGGTCCATTGGTCTCATTCATAGGTGGTTGGAGACGGGCATAGTACAAGACAAACCTAGAATTGCCTGGATAAAGCCGCCATCAGGATCCCGGCGGCAATTGCTGGAAGCGGCTTGCGCAGGGTTAGCATCATGACGGCGGTCGTCAGCAGGGCCAGCCGCGCACCGTTGTCACCGGTGACCGCCAGCGGCGCGAGCACCGCCACCAGTACCGAGCCGGACATGGCGTTGATGAACTGCTGCACCCGGTAGTTGATCGGGACGAATGACATCACGAACACGCCGCCCCAACGCGTCGCGAGGGTCACCACGGCCATGATCAGGATGATGAGGAATGTGCCGTAGCCTGAGGTCTCAATGCTCATGTTTTTTCTCCGTCCAGACCGCGCCCAGCACACCACCGGCCAATGCCCCGGTGACCACGTGGGCGTTTTCAGGCAGGTACCTGTACGCCAGCAACGACGCACCGGCGGCCACGCTCCAGATGATCAGCATGCGCAGGTTCTTTTGGCCTCCGAGTACCATGGCGAGCAGAAAGCAGCCCATGACCATGTCCAGGCCGAGGCTCACCGGGTCCTGGATGACGCTGCCGAACTTCAACCCCAGCCAACTGCCGAGCGCCCAGGCCGACCACAGCGCCAGGCCACCGCCAAACAGCAGGCCCAGGCCTGGCTTGCGGTTGCTGAACGCCTGCATGGACATCGCCCAGTTGGCGTCCGAGACCACCAGCATCACGCCATAGCGCCGGGCCCGGGGCAGTTCCCGCAGCCAGGGATACAACGTGGCCCCCATCAGCAGATGCCGGGCATTGATCGCGAATACCGTCACCACCAGCGGCAGCACCGGAACGTGCGGCCCCCACAGGTCAAGCACGGCAAATTGCGCGGCGCCGGCGAATACCAGCGTGCTCATCAGCAAGGTTGACGTTGCGTCCAGGCCGGTTTGCGCAGCGGCAAGGCCGAAGGCAACGGCGAAGACAATCACGAACAGGGAAATCGGTAACAGCTGCTTGAAGCCACTCCACACCAGGTTCCTATCCAGGCTCACGGAGCCCGCATCGACACTCAACACACCTTCACCTCACGACTGCCTCAAGTTGTACCGCTACAGGGGCGCCATTGTGGAAGCAATCGTGGGGTTCAGAAAAGCGAATAAGCGTCATGGGTCCCATTCGAATTTCGAATGGTAGCGTCTGGCGCTGGGAGCAATGTTGCAGTCGACGCGGTCAGGGCGCCTGATCGGGCTCCGAGCCTTCAATCAGCATGGCGCGCAAGCGTTGGCGTTGGTGTTCGAGCGCTTCGATCTGCTGTTCGAGCATCGCCAGCCGCTTGCGCTGGGTGTCGGTGATGTTAGCGCAGGCTTTCGCCCCTTCGATCAGCAGCATGCAGTCGGGGAAGGTGCGGATCTCATCCAGGCTGAAGCCGCTGGCGATCAGGCGCTGGATTTGCTTGACCTGCGTGATGGCGACTGCGGGGAATGCCCGGTAGCCGTTATCGGCCCGCGTGCACGTGAGCAAGCCTTGCTGATCGTAATGACGAATCGAGCGCACGCTGGCGCCGGTTGCTCGTGCCAGGGCACCAATCTTCAGCGGGGCGGGAGGCGATGTCTGGTTCATGGATCGAACCATAGCATTGCTGCTTGACCGTGACACTAATGTCAGGGTTTAGGCTGCGCGCTTTCCATTCGCAGGAGCTTTAACATGATGTCTTTCAAGGCCTTCAACCCCTGGCGAAGCGGGTGTGCCGGCATCGCGCTCATGGGCGTGTCTTTGCTGGCACAGGCTGCCGTGCAGCCGTACACCGTGACGGCGCCCGATGGCGTGTCCAATGCCGTGCAAGAAGCGGGAGACCCGAATGGTTCACCCATCCTCTTTATTCACGGCTTGCTGGGCAGCCATCTGAGTTGGGAAAAGCAGGTCAATAGCCCTGAACTGCAGCGCTACCGTCTCATTACCTACGACCTGAGGGGGCATGGCGGTTCCGGCCGGCCCGAGCGTGCCGATGCCTATCGTGATGGACGCCGTTGGGCTGATGATCTGGCCGCGGTGATTGCGGGCTCCGGCGCCCAACGGCCTGTGCTGGTGGGGTGGTCGCTGGGGGCGGCGGTGGCGACAAATTACCTGGCAGCCTATGGCGACGCGAAGATTGCCGGTGCCGTGTACGTGGGGGGTGTGATTGAGCTGAAACCCGAGCAAATCGTTGCGCACACTCGTGTGTACAGTGGAATGGCATCGCCTGATCTCAAGACCCATCTCGATGCCGAACGTGAGTTTGTCGCGCTGTGTTTTGCCACGCGGCCTGATGCCGATACGTTCCAGCGCTTGGTGGCGAATGCGGCCATGGCGTCGGAAAACATGCAGAAAGCGGTGCATGGCATGTCGCTGGACGCCCCCAAGGGCCTGGGCGCGATGCACAAGCCATTGTTGTTGATTTATGGGGCGCGCGACGCCCTGGTGCAGGCTGAACCTTCGTTCAATCGCGCCAAGGCGTTGAATGCCTCAGTCCTAGGCAAGTTTTATCCGAACTCGGGGCATGCTCCTTTCCTGGAGGAGGCCGAACGTTTCAATCGCGATCTGTCGGTCTTCGTTGACGCAGCGACACGGCATTAGCCATTGCGGCCGGCCGAGTTGATAGTCCGAGGCAAGGGACCGCAGTGACCTGAGGGACAACCACGCATTACAAAGGCTATGGCCAGGTCGACAAGGCCTGGTCGGCCACCGCCTCGAGTGTTTCACGGCTGAAGCCAGCCTTGGCTTGAACGGCCATGCCGTGGGTCACCGCCATGATGAACGCCGCCAGGGCAGCGCAGTTGGCCGACTCGGGCAGATCGCCCTCAGCCTTGGCCCGCTCGAACCGTTCGCGCAGTGCCGTCTCTCCCTCTGCCCGTGCCTCAATCAGCGCTTGCCGGATGGGTTCGGCGTCGTCCGAGCCGGCCAGCACTCCCTGTATACCCAGGCATCCCCTGCGGTCGGGGTAGCGGGTATTGAGTTCGGCCACCCCCCGCAGGATGTGCTCGACCACCTGGCGCGAGGTCGGCTGCAACATCGCTTCGGGGAAGAAAGCGAGGTAGACCTCGTAGTAGCGCTCCAGCGCCCGGCGGAACAGGGCCTCTTTGTTGCCGAACGCCGAATACAGGCCTGGCCGCTCCACCCCGGTGGCCTGCGTGAGGTCCGTGTACGAGGTGCCCTCGTAGCCCTTGCGCCAGAACACACCCAGGGCAGCCTCTAACGCCTGATCCACGTCGAACTCGCGCTGACGACCCATTTCTTACCTCCGTTTTTTCATAACGATCGATATTAAATGCCTTGACACCCTGGGGCAAGGTCAATTTAATAACAGTCGTTACTGTAACGGTGATTATGAAATTTAAATGCAGTCAGTCCTCGCTGTGCGGGTAGCGCGCAGGACGTTCGAATGACCCTCGACGCAGGTCGAGCCGGTCGAAATTTTCCAGTGCATGAACAAGGGATATCAAATGACGAATAAGTTTGGCGCAAAGTCGACCGCGGACGACGTGCTCTCCGGTCTCGAACTCAATGGCAAGCGCTACCTGGTGACCGGCGTGTCTTCGGGCATTGGCCTGGAAACCGCACGCTCATTGGTTGCCCACGGTGCCACGGTGGTGGGGACGGTCAGAGACCTCGCCAAAGCCGAGAAGGCCACGGCTTCGGTTTTTGAAGAAGCTGCGCGAGCGGGGGGCAGCCTGGCGTTGCTCGAGCTGGACCTGGCCTCCTTGCAAAGCGTTCGCGCCACCGCGCACAGGTTACTTGCCAATGGCCAGTCCTTCGACGCCATCATTGCCAATGCGGGTGTGATGGCAACGCCGTTCGGGCATACGGTCGATGGTTTCGAGGTCCAGCTAGGAACCAATCACCTGGGCCATTTCGCCTTGATCAATCGCATCGCGCCGCTGCTCGTCGACAACGGACGCCTGGTGGTGCTGTCCTCCCAGGCGCATCGCGTCGCCGACATCGATCTGGACGATCCGAATTTCGAACAACAGGCCTACGACCCCTTTGTCGCCTACGGCCGCTCGAAAACAGCCACCACACTGTTCGCCGTTGCCTTTGACCAACGGCACCGCAGCCGTGGCATCCGCGCCGCGGCGGTGATGCCTGGCAACAGCCTGACCGATCTACCGCGCCATTTCCCGCAGGAAGCGTTGCAGGGCCTTTTTGAAACCGTGGGCAACGCGCGGGCCGAAGCAGGTCTGCCGCCCCTGGAACTCAAATCGATTCCACAAGCGGCGGCCACCTCGGTCTGGGCCGCCGTCCTCGCAGAAAAAGACGCGATTGGCGGACGTTATCTCGAAGATTGCGCGGTCGCGCCGATTGTCGATACCTCGAACCCGTTTGCTGATGGCGCGAGGTCGTACGCGCTTGATCCTTCCAAGGCGCAAGCGCTCTGGGAAAGAAGCGAGCAAATGATCGGCAGCGTGTAATAGAACCCGCGATTTCCAGGAGAATCACATGTCAGCTTTCAACGATAAATCTGTTTTGGTGCTCGGCGGCAGCCGGGGAATTGGGGCTGCGATCGTGCGGCGTTTCGCCTCGGAGGGGGCTGCGGTGACGTTCAGTTATGCCGGCTCGAAACAGGCCGCTGAGCAGCTTGCCAACGAAACAAACAGCATCGCCGTCGAGACCGACAGTTCCGACCGTGATGCGGTCATCGCGCGGGTGCGCGACAGCGGTCCTCTGGATGTGCTGGTGGTCAATGCAGGCATCGCGATTTTCGGCGATGCGCTGGAGCAGGACCCGGATGCGATCGAGCGGCTCTTTCGGATCAACATTCATGCGCCTTACTTCGCAGCAGTGGAAGCGGCCCGGCGGATGCCCGAAGGAGGACGTATCCTCATCATTGGTTCCGTCAACGGTGATCGGATGCCGGTCCCTGGGATGGCGTCCTACGCCGTGAGCAAATCCGCGCTGCAAGGGCTGGCCCGTGGACTCGCCCGGGATTTCGGGCCGCGTGGAATTACCGTCAATGTGGTCCAGCCCGGTCCGATTGACACCGACGCGAACCCGGCGGACGGACCGATGAAGGATCTCATGCACAGTTTCATGGCCATCAAACGCCATGGAAGGCCGGAAGAGGTGGCGGCCATGGTCGCTTGGCTGGCTGGCCCGGAGGCCGGTTTCGTCACAGGCGCGATGCACACCATTGATGGCGCGTTCGGGGCCTGACAATCGGCCAGGCGCATTGAAGCCGTTTTGCTTGGGGATTTCAGTCGTTGGCAGGCAATCAGATCTTCAGATCAGACTGTAGTCGCTGTATTGACCCATCCCCTTGTGAGCCCCCGTGACCAGGTGGACGTAGTGGCCGTTTACCCAGTCCACCGGCAGGCAATCGTCCACCTGGAGCACGGCGTCGGTGTGGGCCTTGAGCCAATCCGCCGGCATGCGGCGCTTGCCCAATTGCTTGGCCTGGGTCTTGTCTCGGGCCACTACCAGCAGGTAGCGGTGGGCTTCACCAAACACTTCGCGCTCGTAGCCACCCAGGTTGATGAAAAACAGCTTGGGTTCGTCGGGGCCTGGGGCCATCGAGCTGAATTCGACGCGGTAGGTGTCGATGCCGTCGATTTCCAGCCAGGAATCGATATGCAAACCCTGACGGCTGCCGAACCACGCCTGGCGCAGTTGGGGGTACGCCTGTTCGAGTGAGTCCGCTTGGGCGAACACCACGTCGTGTACTTCGATGCTGGCTCGGGGGTGACGACCGCCGAGCATGACTACGTACAGCATGAAAACTCCTCACCAGGGACTGCGCATAATCTATACAAAGTTTGAATTTATCTGTACAAGAAACTAATCTTGTACAGATATTTTCGTATTCTACAGGTTCTCCATGGCGCACTCTGTTCGTTGGGCCTGCCTTTGCCTGATGCTGACGGTGATGGCCTCGGCCGCCGCAGACTGGCGAACGACGCTGCCCACCGCGCAACGGCTGGGGGAGGGCGATTTCACCTGGTTCGGCCTGCGCCTGTATACCGCCCGGTTGTGGACCGCCGGCCCGGTACAGGATTGGAACCAGCCCTTCGCGCTGGAGTTGCTTTATCACCGATCGATATCCCGGGAAACGCTGGTGCAGGCCAGCCTCGAGGAAATGCAGCGGCTAGGCCCCGACAGCGTGACAGCCCAATCCGTTGAGGCCTGGACCCAGGCGATGCAGGCCGCATTCGTGGACGTGCGCCCCGGCATGCGCATCACTGGCCTGTACCTGCCGGGCAAGGGTTGCCGCTTCTACGTGGACGGCAAGCTCAGCCATGAAGTAGCCGACCCGGTGTTTGCCCGGGCGTTCTTCGCCATCTGGCTGGATCCGCGGGCCCGCGACCCACAATTGCGCCAGCGCCTGCTAGGCCTGGCGGACAACGACCGAGGGACCTGAACATGTACAAAGCACTTTTGCTGGTGGCCTGCCTGTTTCTCGGCAGTTGCGGCAATGTCGGCGTCGAGCACTATGCCGGGGAACAACCGCGCTTGGACCTGGCGGCGTTCTTCTCGCGACCGGTGCAGGCCTGGGGGATGTTCCAGAAGCGGTCCGGAGAAGTGGTCAAGCGCTTCCACGTTCGCATCGACAGTCGCCGTGAAGGCGAGCGTCTGATCCTCGATGAACACTTCCTCTACAGCGACGGCACGCGACAGCAGCGTACCTGGACGATTGTGCCGGACGGCCCGGGTCGTTGGCGCGGAACCGCCGGGGATGTGATCGGCGAGGCCCGGGGCGAAGTGGCCGGTAACGCACTGCGTTGGCGTTACCGATTGGACTTGCCCGTGGAAGGACGGCATTGGGAAGTGGACCTGGACGACTGGATGTACCTGATGGATGAAGACACCCTGATCAACCGTTCGAGCATGAGCAAACTGGGGGTGGAGATCGGCCAGATCACCTTGTTCTTCCGCCGCTTGCCGGAGGGCACGCCATGAATTTGAGTCAACTCACTGAGCGAGTCACGGCCGGTGAAGTCGAAGCGCTTGAGTTGCTGTCGCTGGAAGGCGGCTTCTACCTCCTGCGCGCCATGACCGGTACCGGTCCGGTCACCCTGAGCGATGCCCAGGGCCAGCCTGTTCGATTGCGTTCATCCACCGAGCTGCGCCAGTTGCTGATCGATCTGCCACCCGTGCCGTGCACGTTGGTGCAGCATGTGGTGCATGATGAAATGTGTGGGCAGCGTGACGGCCCCATCACGCCCTTGCGGCTGCCGTTGACGCTGGCTAGCCAGTGGTAGCTAGGCCGTGGGTCAGCGCCACGCCGCGAGGCGCACAAGCAGGGGAAAGGCCAATGCCCAGACCGCGCTCAACAGCAGGCCCGTTTCCATGACGCCCAGCGGCAGCTCGACCTGCGCCACCCTGGCGCCGCCCAGGTAGGCCAACGGACCTCCCACTGCGCCGAGCATCGCCGCGCGCCAGACGGGCCGGCCGGTCCAGGCCAGGCTGTGGCGCAAGCCGCTGGCCAGGACCAGCCACAACAGCGCCAGCCACAGGGGCAGCGGCCAGCTGTCGAAGCGGAATACGTTCAACGCCCCTAGCAGGCTATCCAGCGCACAACCGACCAGGGCGGTGCGCAGCAGGGCCTTTACCTCGCCATTGAAGTCCGGACACAGCCACAGATGCAGGGCCAGGCCGACGGGCACCAGCAACAACAGCCAGGGATGCTGAGCCCCTAGTACGCAGATCCACCAGCCGACCTGCAACCAGAGGGCATTGGCGACCAGCCATCGCCTGGGCATCAAGCCTGTCCAGGCAAGGCCGCACGCCTTGCCTGGGGCGCGGCCCAGAGCAGGTGCGCCACACCAATGGCGCGCTCCTGGAAACCGCCCTGGCAATAACACAGGTAGAACTCCCACAGACGCTGGAACGTATCGTCGTAGCCCAGCGTCGTCAGTTCGGTACGCGCCTGTCGCAAGTTATCGCGCCAATGTTCCAGGGTGCGGGCGTAGTCCAGGCCGAAATCCTCCAGGTGCACGAGGTTGAGGGCGGTGTGACGGCTGGCGGTGTCGAGCATCACGCTCAGCGAGGGCAGGGCGCCGCCGGGGAAGATGTAGCGTTGGATGAAGTCCACCGAGCGCCGTGCCTGGGCATAGCGCTGGTCTCGGATGGTGATCGCCTGCAACAGCATAAGGCCCTCGGGTTTGAGCAGTGCCGCGCATTGGCGGAAATACACCGGCAGGTAGCGGTGGCCGACAGCCTCGATCATTTCGATCGAGACGAGCTTGTCGAAGGTGCCCTTGAGGTCGCGGTAGTCTTCGCGCAGCACCGTCACGCGCTGCTCCAGCCCCAGGGCCTGCACGCGCTGCACGGTATAGGCGTACTGCGCTTCGGAAAGGGTCGTGGTGGTGACCCGGCAACCGTGCCGGATGGCCGCGTGGATCGCCAGGCTGCCCCAGCCGCAGCCGATCTCCAGCAGATGATCGTCGGGGCGCAGCTCAAGCTTCTGGCAAATGTTTTCCAGCTTGTGCAACTGGGCTTGTTCCAGTGTTTGCCCGGCGTGCTCGAACTGGGCGGCGGAGTACATCATGGTCGGGTCCAGCAGCCGCTCGAACAAGGCATTGCCCAGGTCGTAGTGGGCTAGGATGTTGCGCCGGGAACCGCGTCGGCTGTTGCGGTTCAACCGATGCAGCAGTCGCAGGGCCGGGCGACCCAGGCGCGCCAGGCCGCCTTCAAGGGCATCGAGCACGTCCAGGTTGGCGACGAACAGGCGGGTCACCAAGGCCAGGTCCGGGCTGCGCCAGAAGCCGTGGATATAGGCCTCGCCCGCGCCGATTGAGCCGTTGCCGGCGATCATGCCCCAGGTGGTGTCGTCGAGGATCTCCACTTCGGCCTGCAACGGGCTGGCGGCATCACCGAAGTTCCATTGCCGCCCATGGCTGAGCAGCCGCAGGTGACCGTGGCGCAGCTTGCCCAGTTGAGCGAGCACGGCGGTGCGGGCCAGCCCGCCGAGCAAAGGCGCCAGGCCCGTGGACTTGCTAACGCTCAGGGTGGAATTGGACATGGTCGGGGTTCTCGCAAGGTTGGCCGAGCGCCAGGTCGCCCGGGCGGGTCGTGTGGTCATGGATTGGGGTGCGCTTGAACAACAGGCGCAAGGCTTGCCAGTAAATGGCCGAGACAGTGCGCAGGCTCATCCAGGGGAACGCCAGGATGTATCGATGCAACGCCTTTCGATCCAGCGGCTGGCGGCGCAAGGCGAGGTCGGCCTCGAAAACCCTGTCGGTGCCTTGCCAGTTCTCCATGTGGATGCGCACGTGCTGTTCGTCCAGGGCGAATCGCAGGCGATAGTCCATGTCCATCGGCATGAACGGCGACACATGGAAGGCTTTGGCCACGGCGAACGGTTTGGCGAGGTCGTCTTGCACCGGCAGCACGTAGTGGAATCGCTCACGCCACGGCGTGTTGCGCACTTCGAGCAGGATCGCCGCCAGGCGCCCGTCGCGGTTGTGGCAGAAATAGAAACTCACCGGGTTGAACGACAGGCCCCAGCAACGCAACTGCGTGAGCAGGTGGACCGGGCCCTCGGGCGTTTGTCCCGTGGCCTGTCCGACCAGCAGGCGGGCGGCCTGGGCCAGTGACTCGCCTTGACGGGTCCGCGCCGGCAGGTAGTCGCTCTCGCGCCAGCTCAGCGGTGCCAGGCGCCAGCGCCGCAGCCAGCGCGACAGGCCGAGCAGCCAGGCTTGCTCGTCCAGGTCCAGGTAGAACAGGCCGATCCGGTAGCGGAAGGCATGGCGCCGTGGCGACAGGCGACGGTGGCTGATCCAGCCCAGGCAAAGGCTGCTGTTCACAATGTTTCTCCGAAATGCTCAGCCACCTTCAGCGCGCTGACCACCCCGTCCTCGTGAAAGCCGTTGCCCCAATAGGCACCGCAGTAGTAACTCAATTGCTGGCCTTGCAGTTGCGCGTGGTCCGCTTGCGCAGCCGATGCGGCCAGGCTGTACTGCGGATGGGCGTACTGGAAGCGGGCGATGATCTTTGCCGGGTCCACCAACGCTGTCTGGTTGAGGCTTACACAGAAGGTCTCCGATGCCTGGATACCTTGCAGGATGTTCATGTTGTAGGTCACGGCCGCCGGGGCCTGGTCGCTGCCGCCGAGACGATAGTTCCAGCTGGCCCAGGCCCTCCTGCGGCGCGGCAGCAGGCGGCTGTCGGTGTGCAGCACGACGTCATTGTCTGCGTAGCGGATGGCGCCCAGTACGGCGCGTTCTTGCGGGCTGGGCGCTTCCAGCAGCGCCAGGGCCTGGTCGCTGTGGCAGGCGAACACCACGCTGTCGAAGCGTTCCGGGCCGGCGGCGCTGGTCAGCGTTACGCCGCCTTCGTCGCGGCTGACCCGGTGAACCTTGCAGTTGAGCCGGATACGTTGCGCGAACGGTTGGCACAACGGCGCGATGTAACTGCGCGAGCCGCCTTCGATGACCCGCCATTGCGGACGCTGATTCACCGATAGCAAGCCGTGGTTGCGGCAAAAGCGCACGAAGAACTGCAGGGGAAAGTCGAGCATATCCGCGGGGGACATCGACCAGATCGCCGCGCCCATCGGCACGATGTAGTGCTCGATGAAGCGCTGGCCGTAGCCCTGCGCTTGCAGGTAGCTGCCCAGCGTGATGCTGGCGTCGATACGCTGCTCGTCCAGGTCGGCGAGCGCCTGACGATTGAAGCGCAGGATATCGCGCAGCATTCCCCAGAATCCCGGCGACACCAGGTTGCGACGCTGGGCGAACAACGTGTTCAGGTCGTGACCGTTGTATTCCAGGCCGGTGAGCGGGTTATGCACCGAGAAGCTCATCTCGGTCGGCCGTGAGGCGACCTTGAGCTGATCGAGCAAGCGGATGAAGTTCGGATAGGTCCAGTCGTTGAAGACAATGAAGCCGGTGTCGATGGCATAGTGCTCGCCACGCCAGGCCACATCGACGGTGTGGGTGTGACCGCCAATCCATTCGGCGGCCTCGAACACCGTCACTTCGTGTTTGCGTGACAGCAGGTGGGCGCAGGTCAGGCCCGCGATGCCGCTGCCGATGATTGCTATACGCATCGATCGTCAATCCTGTTCATGGCGGGCCAGGCGTTGGCCCAGCTTCAGGCGCAGGCACGCGGGCATGGCCCCGAGCAGGCGCAACACCAGGGTGAAAATGCCGGGGAAGTTGATCTCCAGCGGCCGTCGGGGCAGACGCTTGGCGATATGCCGTGCGGCGCGCTGCGCCGACCACAGTTGCGGCATGGGGAAGTCGTTGCGACGGGTCAGTGGCGTGTCGACGAAGCCGGGGTTGACCAGGGTGACGTCGATGCCCTCGCGGGCCAGGTCGATACGCTGCGACTCCACCAGATACCGCACGGCCGCCTTGGACGCGCCGTAGGCACCGGCGCGGGGCAAGGCCAGCCAGGTCACCGAACTGCCCATCACCACCAGGTGGGGTCGCTGGCCATTGCGCAGCAAGGGCAGGGCGGCCGCCAGGCAGTGGCTGACCCCCATGAGATTGGTGCGCATCACTCGCTCGACCACGGCGGGGTCGAAATGGCCCGGTTCCAGGTACTCGCAGGTGCCGGCATTGAGGATCGCCATGTCCAGCGCTCCCCAGGCAAGCTGGATCCGGGTGGCGATCCCGGCCACTTGCTCCGGGTCGTCGAGGTCGCCGATGGCCAGCAATACTTGGCCGGGAAACCGCTCCGCCAGAGGTGCGAGGCTATCTGCGTGGCGACCGCCCAATGCCACCTGATGGCCTTGCTCCAGCAGGTGTTGCGCGAGCGCGGCCCCGATGCCGCTACTGGCGCCGGTCAGCCAGCAACGGCTCATGCCAACCGGCCCTTGAGCCAGCGGATGGCGCCGCCCATGACCGGGATGTGTTCATAGAGCAGGGCGCCGGCGTCGAAATAATCCTGGTGGAAATGGACCCGGTCGCTCCACTGCAAATGACTGCAGCCTTGCAGGGTGATCTGCTCGCCGCGGGCCAGGCGTGGATGACGGAACTGCAAGGTCCAGCGCAGGTAACCTTGCCCAGGCTGGACTTCGTCGGCGCTGGTGAAGGCATAGCGGATGTCGTGGGCGTTGGCGTACAGCTCGGTGAAGTAGGCTCGCAGGTCCTTCAAGCCCTGGATCTGATGCAGGGGATCACGGAAGATGATGTCTTCGCTGTACAGCTTTTCCAGTGCATCGAGGTTGTCTCCCGTGAGACTGGCAAAGTCCTCGGCGAATTGCTGCAGGTAGGCTGACATACGGCACTCCAGGCAATCCTGTACAAAAAAGAAATGTTGTACAGGTATGGCTGAAGCGTACGGTTAAATCTGTACAAGTCAATCCTCTTGTACAGTTTTTGTTTCAACGATTGATCTCGGCGAGTTGCCGACGCAGTTCCGCGACGTCTGCTTCCAGCGCGCGAACCTGTTCCTCGGCGGCAATCTGCGCCGTAACGTCGCGTTGGATGCCGATGTAGTACGTCAACTGGTCCGCCTCGTTGTGCACGGGCGTGATGGACAATTCATTCCAGAACAGACTGCCGTCCTTGCGATAGTTGCGCAGGACCTGACGGCAGGGCCGGCCCTGGCTGATCGCCTCGCGGATAGCGGCGATGCCCGCCTGATCATGATCCTGGCGCTGGAGAAAGCGGCAGTCCTGGTAGAGGATATCGTCGGCGCTATAGCCGGTGAGGCGTTCGAAGGCCGGGTTGGTATAGATGAGGATGCTGTCGTTGCCCTCCTGCTCGGCGACGACGATGCCATCGTTGGAGTTTTCGACCATCAATTGCAGCAGCTTTGCGTCGATCATTGGGCCCACCCACGAAATAATGCAGCGGTCTGCGTAGCGCACCTGTGCGAAGCCTCGGTGCGGTTTGCCACATGATGACCTACGGATGCTCGCCGCAGAAAGACTGTATGGGTTTAGAATGTGCCACCTTTCGGATAAACCCCTCGTATGACTGAAGCCACCCCACCCGATTTGCTGCCCATGCGTGACGTGGTCAGCCTGACCGGCATCAATCCGGTGACATTGCGTGCCTGGGAACGACGCCATGGGTTGATCCGCCCGCAACGCACCGACGGTGGTCATCGGTTGTACACGGTCGAGGATGTGCAGCGCATACGCGACATCCTGCGCTGGACGGCCGGTGGCCTGCCCATCAGCAAGGTCGGCGAACTGCTCGAAGGCCAGCACGAGGTGGTCCCGCCCGAGGACAACGCGCTTGACGATTGGCGTGCCGCCGTCGTGCACGCCACCAAGGCCTTCGATGCCCGGGCGCTGGAAGACCTCTATCACCGGTTGTTCACGCTATTGCCCAAGGCTGTGGTACTGCGCAAGGTGTTGATGCCGGTCTGGCAAGACCTGGCGGCGGGCAGTGCGTTGGGGGCGTGCAGCCAATGGCTGTTTCTCGACACGTTCCTGCGCAATCGCCTGATGCTGCGCCTGCAGAGGGATCAGGTGGATGCGCCGCACGTACTGCTGGCCGGTACCGAAGGGCATGCCGAACTGCAGTTGCTGTGCGCCGCCGTGCTGCTGGGCGGCAAGCAGCAACGCATCGACGTGCTCGGTTGCGGGCAACCCTTGCAAGAGCTTGCCCTGGTGTGCGCGGCCATCCAGCCGGCGGCGCTGGTGATTGCGTTGCAAGCGCCGGTCAACCCCCTCCTGGCCACGCGCCTGCGTTCGTTACAAATGGACATCGCTTGCCCACTGGCCCTGACGGGGGTGGGGCTGGCTGGCTCGCAAGCCGCCCTGCAAGGCATTCCGCTGTGCCTGTTGAACGAGCAGGACGCCGATGTCGAGGGCGTGCTCAACGCCTTGATCAGAGGCACCCTGGATCTGTGACCGCTTGTTTGCACGATTGCATGCAGGCATTGAGGCCAGCCAAGTGATGGCCTTTTGATTTCGGGTGGATCCCGCTAGAATCCGCACCCCTCTTCGTGAGCGGCAACTAGAACATTACGCAAGGAAGTTGATATGCAATTTGCAAAAGCCATAGGTCTTGTCCTGGCCTTGAGCCTCACTGGCTGCGCCAGCTTCACCAAGGATGAAGTCGCCCCAGTGAACCTGCCTTCGATGGCCGGTTATTCGAACAAGCCGAACGTCTATGTCGACTTCGATTTCTATCAGGGCGAACCTGACAGTGCCAAGGCCACCGAAGTGCCGCAGGCCCGCGACATGCTCAAGCCCGAACTGAAACGTACCATCGATGAATCGGGGCTGTTTGGCCGCGTGGTTTTCGACGAATTCCAGAAGCAACCCGGTGACTACAGCCTGCGCCTGAAGGTCTACAACCACGCGCCAGGCGGCGGTCAGTTGGTCTTGGCGTTCATCAGTGGTTTCTCGCTCGGGATTATTCCTGCACTGGCAACGGACCAGTACACCATGAGCCTGGAAACCGTGGATGAGCGTGGCCAGCCACTGGGCAAAGCCAACAACCATGACGCGATCAACACCTGGATGGGCATCTGGTTCCTGCCGCTGGCAGGCAATACCCCCAAGGCAGCCGTCACTGACACCTTCAACCGCCAGGTCAATGCGCTGTTGAAGAACTGGGTCGACAACAACCACACGAAATACTCCGCTGTCGACACCCGCATTCCACGGGGCTGACACCGCTGAAAAAAAGAGCCGCGATTGCGGCTCTTTTTTTTTGCTTACTTCAACGCTTGAGTGAACTGCGGGTCGCTGTACAAGTTTTTGAGCAAGTCCTGCACCATCGGGTTGTAGTTGTTCGCGGCCGCCGGGATGGCGATCGGGCCGAAGAAACTGCTGTCCCATTCGCGCTGCACGTCCTTGGTGGCTTCGTAGAGAACCTGATCGCCCTTGCGCAGCGTGAAGCGTGCGGACAACTCGCCATGACCGCTGCCCATGCCGGCCGTGAGCTGGTTCTTGATCAACCGGACTTGCAACTGACGGTCAGCGCGAGGGTCCAGCAGACCCGCCTGGCGCAGTTCGTCGTTGATCGCTGCCTGGATGTGCAGCGGAACGCTACCGGCAGGCGAAGAGATCGGGTTCATGCGCACCATCAGCGACCCTTGGCCGGAATCGGCATCGACCTGGGCTTCACGCACGGGCTGCACGGGCTCCTGTTGCTTGAGCTGTTGAACGTTCTGGAAGTTGGGTTCGTAGCGGGTCATGGTCACACCGCAGCCTTGAAGCAGCAGGGCGCAGAACGGTAGAGCCAGGTAGAGCTTCTTCACAGCAAATCCTTATGTGCTTTTTTAAAGAGGCGTGATTATCGACAGATAGCCATGAGCCATCAAGGATTAGACGTGTGCAGTGCCGATGGAATGCCTGCCGGGCCGTTGCAGCTTGCAGCAGATGAGCAAGGACCGCTGCCTGTTGCCAGCGGTCCCCGGTTGCCAGAGGGCGTGTTATTGCGCCGCTTTCTCGATCAGGTTGGCCACCACCTTCGGGTTGGAAACCATCACCACGTGTGAGGCGCCTTTCACCACGACGGTCTGTTTGGAATGGGCACGCTCTGCCATGAACGCCATGGCTTGAGGCGGGATGTTCTTGTCCTTGTCGCCGTACACGAACCAGGATGGAATGGTTTTCCAGGCCGGGTCGGTCGCGGCTTCGTTGAGCGCGGCGACGGTGACCGGACGCTGACCGGCAGCCATCAGGCGTGCTTCGGCCTCAGGTACATCGGCGGCGAACTGGTCGTGGAACTTGTCCTGCTGGATGTACAGATCCTTGCCGCCGTCGGCCAGGTCCATCGGGGCCGCCAAGGCCGAAGCCAGGGTACCGCCCGGGAACCGTCCAGACAGTTGCGCCGCCGTCTCGCCCGTCTCGGGCGTGAACGCTGCCACGTACACCAGGCCCTTCACGTTGGGGTTGCCGTACGCCGCCTCACTGATCACCGAGCCGCCGTAGGAGTGGCCGACCAGGACCACCGGCGTCTTGATGTTCTTGACGATGCTCGCCACGGCCTGGGCATCACTGCTGACGCCCCGCAAAGGGTTCGCCGCCGCAATGACCGGATAGCCGTCCTTTTCCAGAATTTTCACCACGCCGTTCCAGCTCGAAGAGTCGGCGAAAGCGCCATGCACTAGCACGACAGTGGGTTTGACGTCGGCCGCGTTTGCAAGACCGGCAGCTGCGAAAGCGGTGGCGAGGGCCAGGCCAGAAAGAAGCTTTTTCATGAGTCATTACCTTTAAAAAGAAGAAGCGGGTGGTTGCCTGTTGTGGCGGTGTGCACGTTCGGGAAGGCCCGTGACGTCAGACCGAGACGTGCAGGCGCACATCGACATTACCGCGGGTGGCGTTGGAGTACGGGCAGACCTGGTGGGCCGCGTCGACCAGCGCCTGGGCATCGGCTTGATCAAGGCCCGGCAGGCTGATGTGCAGGTCGATGTCGAGGCCGAAACCGCCGGGGATCTGGCCGATGCCGACGTGGGCGGTGATCGAGGCGTCGTCCGGGATCTTGCGCTTGCCCTGGCTGGCGACGAATTTCAGCGCGCCGATGAAGCAGGCCGAGTAACCGGCGGCGAACAGTTGCTCAGGGTTGGTCGCCGCACCGCCGGCGCCGCCAAGTTCCTTGGGGGTAGTCAGCTTCACGTCGAGGATGCCGTCGTTCGAAACAGCGCGGCCATCACGGCCACCAGTGGCGGTTGCTACAGCGGTGTAGAGTGCTTTCATGGTCTTTCTCCTGAGAGTAGATGCGGACGGTGCTGGTTAGGTTTTAGCGCCTTAAATGTTTGCGCGCTAAGAAGTTGAGTGAAAATTATCGCATTGAAATTTAGCGCGCAAGCTAATTTTTGGAAATACATTGAAATTTCCATTAGCTAATTGTTTTTAAAGGGAATATTTTTTAAGGCACGAAGACGTCTGTCCCGTTCGCGAGACGACAGGGGTGGGCTTGGCTTCTGGACTGCTATCGAAAACGTGCTGATTTTCGCTGACGCTGCGCGCGACCTCGAAGGCGGAGGTCGCGCTGTTCTTCAGATCACCGCTTATTGGCCACGGCTAACGAACGTTGCGATGCAGCATCAGACGCGCACTTTCGTGAAGGCCGCGCGTCAGTTCCTGCAAGCGCAGGAACTCTTCAGGGTGTTGCGCGGCCACGTCTTCTCGGGGCGTTGGCGAGGCCAGGTCATGCAGGGTAGGTGAGCTGCCGTCGTGTTGCATCTGCAGCAGGAAGTGTTGGGTCACGCCGCCGATGATCGGGAAGGTGCCTTCGCGCAACACCAGCGGCACCACGCGTTCGCCTTCGGGGGCGGGCTGCTGGATGTCCCGGCCCATGGCGCCGTTGGTGAAGGGGATGCCTGCCAGGCCCGCCACGGTGGGCAACAGGTCGGCCAGGCCGACGGCCTCTTCGATCACGCGGGGCGCGAGGCCTGGGGCGTGGATCAGCAACGGTACGTTGTTGCTTTCCAGACCCAGCTGTTCGAAGGCGGGCGCCATGTGCGGGATCTGGCTGATGCGTGTGTTGTGGTCGCCAAAGAACACAAAGATGCTGTTGTCGTAGTAGCCGCCGGCCTTGGCGATCTCCATCAGACGGCCGATGTTGTAGTCCAGCAGGCGCACCGCGTTGTATTGCTCGACGCTGCGCGAACCGGCGGCCTGGGCTTGTTCCAGCGTCACATCACTCACCTGGAAGCCGTCGTTGTGCTTGGGGATGGTGAAGGGGCGATGGTTGCCGGAGGTTTGCAGGTAAGCGAAGAACGGCTGGTCCTTGGGGACGGCGCGCAGCCGTTCGTCACTCTCCTTGAACAGGTCCAGGTCGGAAATGCCCCACACATCCACCCGTGGCGATCGCCAGTCGCTCTCTTCAAACAGCTGCACATCGTCGATGCTCTGGCGGATCAATGCATTGATATTGGCCCAACCGGCGTTGCCGCCGATCATGTAGAACTTCCGATAGCCTTCGAACGCGTTGATCAGTGTGTGCTGCCGGGTGATCAGCGGGTTGCGCGTGGCCGTTTCCTGGCGGGTGACGTCGGGTACGCCCGTGATGCTGGCCCAGACGGTCTTGGCGGTGCCCGTGACCGGCACGTAGAAATGCTTGAAGAACCAGCTCTGCGTGGCGAGTTTGTCCAGGTTCGGCGTGGGATTGAGTGGGTTGCCGTAGGCACCGACGGCGCTGGTGCCGAGGGATTCGAGCATCACAAAGATCACGTTCGGCGGGCGCTCGCCGGCCAGCCGATAGGGCTGTACGCCTTGATGGCGCTTGAAGTCCAACTGCCGGGCATCCGGCCGATCCACCCCCAGGTACTTGGCGATTTGCGGATAATACTGGCGCACCAGGGCTTCATCGAACTGCGATTGGCCAGTTTTCAGGGTGTCGTACAGAAACAGCACCGGGTTCAGCCCCACGGCGGCCACTTGGCTGTTGCCGGAAAAGAATGCATCGCTCCAGCGCAGGGGCACCGGGTTTTCCAGGTTGAGGTTGGCGACGCGGCCGAGCAGGGCCAGCAACACGGCGATCACGCCCATCACTGAGACGGATGCCAGCGCCCACCGGTTGTGGGAGGTGGGCGTGCGGTCCAAGGTCAAGCGCTCCAGGCGGACCAACGCCCACACCCACGCCACCACCGCTGCCAGCCAGCCGGCGGTGATCCATAGCACCGGGTAGGTTTCCCACACCATCTGTTGTGAAATCTGCGCGTCTTGCAGGTAACGCAGTACCGTCGCATTGATGCGCACGCCCAGGTAGGCGTAATGACCGAAGTCGATGATGTACACCAGGCCGATCATCGCCAAGGCCACAGCCAGATACGCGCGCGCCAGCCAGCGCAGGGCCGGGAGGGTGCTGAGGTTCCAGCGCGGTAGCCACGCCAGCACAGCCAGCGGCAGCAGGAGCAGCACGGCCAGGCGCAGGTCGAAGCGCAGGCCGATGCCCAGGGTTTCCAGCAGCGCCGGGGTGGTCAAGTCCAGACCTGAAAAGCCCAGCAGGAACACCAGCCGCAGCGCCACCAGCAACGCAAATACCAGCCCGATCGCGCCCACGCCGTAGCGCAAGCGGCGTGATTGCAACGCGCTCATCATTGACCTCTGTGCCATTTCAAAAGGGGACGCCAGGCGATGCCGATCAACAACCCTGCACCGGCGATCAGGCAGTAGCCGGCCAGCAATGGGTCCATCAGATAATCCCAATAGTTTTCCGAGGCCTTGAGCCGCAAGGCGAACGCCAACGTGCCGATCGCCAGCATCCCCACCGCCAACGCATGCCTCAGCCACAGCATCAGCAGCGTCGCCGCTGCCACCAGCACGATCATCGGTCGAGGGTTGAAGCCCCAGCGGTAGGGGTCGAAATAGGTCAGGCCCAGCGTGGCGGGGTAGAGCACCAGGCTCAACAGACCGAACAGCAGCCACATTTGCACCTGGTGCCGTCGAGCGAGCGGCGGCACCACGCCCAGGCGGTTGAGCACGACCCACGCCAGCAGCACCAGCGTGCTGATGGCCAAGTCATCGGTAAAACTGCGCACGTACGCCGCCAACGGCAGCTCATTGACCTGCACAAAACTCACCGCCGCCAGCATTGGCAACAGCCATGGCCGCCAGGGTGCGGTGAACCGGAGCGTGCTCAAAAGCACGAACCCCAGCAGCACGAAACTCAAGTGGGCCTGCCACAGAGAAACCATCACAGACGCTCCGCCAGCCAGGCTTCGTTGAAGCTGACATGTTTGATGAACGTGTTATTCCACGAGTACACCAGGTGATACATGCCGTCCGGGCTGCGGCTGAAGTACGGGTACTCGTATTCGAAATCGCAGCCTTGGGGCTTGCATACGCGGTAGTCGAGGTTGCTGAGGAAGCGTTGCGCCAGCGGTAACCGTTTCGCACCGCTGGAGGCGCGAAAGCCTTCGCCAATGATTGCTTTATAGGCTTCGGGGGAAAACGGCTGACCGAGCGGGTCGGGCGACTGATCCAGTTCCACCACGGTGCGCCACTGACTGAGCTGGGCGTCGGTGCTGTAGAGGCTGAGCTTGAAGCGGCCGTCCTGCAGGTCGTTCAGGGCCACCAGCAAACCGTCGTCCGCGGTGCCCACCGCCGCCAGCGACGAATTGGGGTTGGCGGGCTCCAGTGGGTACGGCGGGCTCCAGGTTTGCCCGGCGTCCGCGGTGCGGCTGGCCAGCACGCGGTGATGGGTGTCGCCGGCATAGCGCAACATCGCCACGGCGCGCTGGCCGTCCAGCGGCACGATGGTCGGTTGCAGGGCGTTCTTGCCACGGCTGATGCGGAATTTGTCGATCACGGCGCCGTCCGCGCTCAGGTACAGGTACTCGGCAAACTTGCCCATGAACTCGTGGTACACCGGCAGGCCGATGGAGCCGTCGGCGTGGAACACCGGGGCGGCGCGGACCAGGGTGCTGATGTTGAAGAACGGCGACGTCACCAATTGCCGGGGCGCTGTCCAGCTGGCACCAAGGTCATCAGAGACCATCACGTTGATCGCGCTGGTGGCCCAGCCGCCTACCGAGACCGATACGTAGAACATCCACAGGCGATTATCCGGCGCCAGGGCGATCACCGGGTTGCCGAGCTTGCGGATGTGACGTTGGGTGCCATCGCGGGTGCTTTCCCGCGTGGCCAGTACCTGTTCGGCGCCCCATTCGCCGCTGCGCGCATCAAAGCGGGCGGTGCGCACCTGCACATCGGCGGCGCCTTCGCGCGAACCGGCGAACCACACGGCCATCAGGTCGCCGCCGGGCAGGGCCGTGACCGATGAGGAATGCACGAAATCCGTGAGCTGGGTGGACACGAATCGGCTGCTGTACTGCGTCGGTGCATCGACGTTTGCGGTGTTCGAAGCGACCTGGGCAAACGGCGCCAACACATGGGGCGGATGGCTTTGCCAGGCCGCGAAGAACACTCCCAGCAAGAGGCCAATCAATAAGGTGGAGCGCATAGGGAACCCGTGGCAAGAGAAATTACTGCCCACGTTCATCCGGCAGGCGCTTCCTGCGACCGGTGAGCATGGATAACGGCAGGTTGTCCCGCACCAGGACACTTTCAAACAGCGCCGCCAGCACGTGGATACACACCAGGGCCAGCAGCCCATTGGCGGCCGTTTCATGGACCTGGAGCGGCCAATCGGCGCCCCACAAGGCGTCGACTTCCTGCATCAGGAAACCGCTGACGCCGATCAGCAGCAACGCCAGCAACATCGACAGCATCACCAGCGCGCCAATGGGCGAGTGGCCCAGGCGATGTTGCGGGCGACCGTTGAGCAACGAGCGCACGTGGGCATTGAGCCTTCTGGGGGTAGGCCAGAAGTCCGCCCAACGTGCACTGCGCGGTCCGACAAATCCCCACACGGTTCGTACCAGCAGCCAGGCCATGGCGTAGTAGCCCAGCCAGACATGCCAATCGTCGCCGGCTTCGTTGAAGAAGTAGTTGGCGACAAAGACCCCGGCAATGGAGGCATGGAACAGCCTCACCAAGGGGTCCCACAAGCGCAGGGATTCGCCGGGCATCAGCCTTTGATCTCCGTCTTCACCGCCTTGCCGGTGACCGGGTCGTGGTAGATTTCGACCTTGCGCTTGTCCTTGTCGAAACCGTAGATCTCGTAGCAGTTGCCGTCAGTGACCTTGAATTTGCTGATGGTGTAGCCGTCAGCCTTGAGTTTGTCCTGGAAGGCTTTTTCGTCTTGCCATTGCGAGCGCTCGGCGGTGGTGCATTGCGGGCCGGCGAAGGCCAGAGGGCTGGCGATGATCAGGGACAGCAGGAGAATTTTGCGCATGGAAAAGCTCTCAGCAGATGTGGGAGATTTCACAATGCAAAACCAACCTTAGGACAATCTTAGTTTGCAACGAGCCGTAACATCTTTGCCGAAATAACCCCGATCAGAACCCGGCATGATGCCGCCGATTCCTCCAGAGACTTTTGCCATGCGCCTACTGCTTGTCGAAGATGACCGTGCCCTCGGCCAAGGGATTCGCGTGGCTTTGGCTGCCGAAGGCTACACCCTGGACTGGTTGCAGGATGGCGCCGCGGCCTTGCACGCCTTGCGCAGCGAAAGCTTCGATTTGCTGTTGCTCGACCTCGGCCTGCCACGGCTCGACGGGATTGACCTGCTGCAACAACTGCGCGCCGGACAGCATGACTTGCCGGTGCTGATTCTCACCGCTCGCGACGGCACCGCCGAGCGCATCGCCGGCCTCGACGCCGGTGCCGACGACTACCTGGTCAAACCTTTCGACGTGGAGGAACTCAAGGCCCGCGTCCGAGCCCTGTTGCGCCGCAGCCAGGGCCGCGCGCAACCGATGCTCGAACACGCCGGCGTCAGCCTCGATCCGGCCACCCAGCAGGTGCGCTACCAGGACGCCGACATCATCGTCACCCCCATGGAGTACCAGTTGTTGCACCAATTGATGGTGCGCCCCGGCAAAGTGGTGACCCGCGAGCGCTTGTCCCGCGCGCTGTACGGCTGGCAGGAACGGGTGGAGAGCAACACGCTGGAAGTGTTGATCCACAACCTGCGTAGAAAGCTGTCCACCGAACTGATCCGCACCGTGCGCGGTGTTGGCTATGTGCTGGCGCTCAAACCATGAATTCCGTACGAGCGCGCATCCTCGTTCCGGTGCTGGTGCTGATCCTGCTCGGAGACGCCTTGATCAGTTGGCTGGTGCTGCGCGACAGCCACCACGAAATCGAGGAGGTCTATGACGCCCAACTGGCCCAAAGCGCGCGCCTGCTGCAAGGCGTGCTGCGCCAGCGCGACCCTGGCGAAGCGGATTGGGACCGCTTGTACCAGGCCTTCGACCAGGCCATGAGCCGCGTGGGCGAGGACGGCGTGGCCCATCCTTATGAAACCCGGTTGACCTTCCAGGTCTGGAGCAGCGAAGGTGAGTTGCTGGTGCGTTCCGCGCAGGCCCCTGCGCTCGCGGCACCCCCGACGACCCTCGGCTCCCACGATCTGCTGCTCAATGGCAACGACTGGTGCGCCTTCCTCCTGGCCGACCCGCAACAGGGCCTGCTGATCTGGGTGGGCGAGCGCGATGACATCCGCCAGGACCTGATCCAGCGCATCGTGCGCCACACCCTCTGGCCCACCCTGATTGGCGTGCCGCTGCTGACCGTGCTGATCTGGCTGGTCATCGGCTGGGGGCTCAAGCCTCTGCGCGCCATGGCCCGCTCCATTCGTGGGCGCACGGCTGAAACCTTGCAGCCGCTTCATCTGAAGCCACTTCCCAGCGACCTGGAACCCATGCAGACCGCGCTCAACCGGTTGCTGGTGCAGGTGGACGAGTTGCTCGAACGCGAACGTCGCTTCATCGCCGATGCCGCCCATGAATTGCGCACGCCCCTGGCGATCCTGCGCATCCATGCCCAGAACGCCCAGAACGCCGACACGCCTGAACAGCGGTACGAGGCGCTGGACTTCCTGGTAAACGGTGTAGATCGCGCCACGCGCATCGGCAGCCAACTACTGACCATGGCCCGCATCGAGCCACAACTGAAAAACCCCAAGCGCAGCCGTGTGCAACTGACCGAACTGGTGCGCGAAGAACTGGCCGAACTGACGCCGCTGGCCATGGAAAAAGACGTGGAGCTGGTGCTGGAAGGCAATGAGGAATGCTGGGTAGAGAGCGAACCCGTGGCGTTGGCCATTGCACTTCAGAACCTGGTGACCAATGCACTCAACTTTTCCCCGCCCGGCAGCGAAGTGAAGGTGGTGATCAGCGCCCATTGCCTGAGCGTGGAAGACCAGGGGCCGGGGATCGATGAAGAGGAAATGGGCCGACTGTTCGAGCGCTTCTACAGCCGGGGCAATGCGAAGGGCGCCGGGTTGGGGCTGTCGATTGTAGAGATGATCGCCAACAAGATTGGTTGCGACTTAAGGCTCTACAACAAGCCTGGAGGCGGTTTATGCGCAGAGCTGACCTTGAATCGGGTCGCCCCTCGGATGGATGGCCCAGTGAGGGTTGCGCGTTCGGAAGCGATGGATGAACCGGTCGGCTGAAGCCCGTGGCTGCTGTTCACACGGGCATTCTTCGAGCATCGGGTTCGCTCAGATCAACAAGTCCTCATAAAACGCACCAAACGGGCGCTCAGGATGGGCCAATTGGATTTCCAGGATCCACAGGCCGGTATTGGGGTATTGCGCCAGGTTCCCGAGGTCGCCGCCGCGATGAATCGCATGGGGGAAGTCGCTGACCCGGTGGCCCTTGATGTCGAGGTTGAGCGTCCAGCCCATGGCTTTCGCCTGGGCGGCTGCGAAGTCGTAAAGCGCCACCCCGGATACCTGTTCACTGCGCCAGAAGCCCTCGACCTGGTCGAACAGTGTCTTGGCGGCTGCGGCACAGGCAATCATCTGCGGGTCGGAGCCCGTGGTGAAGGTCGCCCCGGCGTCACCCTCATGGCCTTGCCAGACGACGCCCATGTCGATGAAGAAAATATCGTCGGTTCCCAGCTCGGGATCGCCCTCGGAGCGCTGTTTGAACGTCTTGAGCGTGTTGGCGCCGAAGCGCACCAGCAAGGGGTGCCAGATCCGGTCCATGCCCATTTGCGCCAGGATCGTCTTGCCTTGTGCCTGCGCCTCGGATTCGCGCATGCCGGGGGTGATGGCGCGGGCGATCTGATCGATGGCCTTCCAGGTCATCTGCTGTGCATGGCGCATCGTTTCAAGCTGATAGCGCTCACCGACCGCTTCTTTGTTGTTGGAGACAGCATTCATCGTTCATTCCCTTGGCATGAAAGGCGCGGCTCAAGCGCTATATATTTCCATATATTGCGGTAGTCGATATCAAAAATAAAGTTTCCGGTTTCGCTCCCTTGCAGGGTTGCAGCGGCCGTCGCCGAAACCGTGAGTCACTTGGCTGCCCGGTGCCTGCAGGGTTAAAGTCAACTTCAAGGTCAATGGGTGTTCTGGAGCGGCGATGAGGATTGGTGAACTGGCGAAAATCAGCGGGTTGGCGCCCTCGCGCATCCGCTTCTACGAGGCGAGCGGTCTGATCCGGTCGGTCGAGCGCAAGGCCAACGGTTATCGTGACTATGCGCCTGAGACCGAGTGGATCCTGCAGATCATCACGGGTGCCCAAGCGGCAGGGTTTTCATTGGAGCAGATCCGGCAATTGATGCCGGTGGACGCCAACGGCTGGCAGGAGGAAGAGCTGCTTGGCGGGCTCAGGCAAAAGGTCGAGGAAATCGAAATCCTGCAGCAGCGACTGGCCCAGAACAAGGCCCAGCTGCTGCTGGTCATCAAGGGCATCGAGGGCAAGCCCGAGGGCGTGGCGTGTGCCGACAACGCGCAATTGTTGTTGCACCGCCTGCGTGAAGAAGGGGCGAGGGCAGCCCCAGCCCGTCAGGACGGGGTGACGTCCAAGGGGAAAAAAGCACGCAGGGTTTGAAGCTGAAAAAAATCTGTTGACCTTAAAGTTGACTTCAATCTTAAGGTGGCTGCCTCCCCCCGCTGAGGACTGCCCCATGAGTGTGTTCGACCCCCTGATCCTTCCCAACGGCTCGACCATCCAGAACCGAATTGCCAAAGCCGCCATGGAAGAGAACATGGCGGACGCCGACCAGGCGCCCTCCGAAGCCCTGATGCGGCTGTATCAGGCGTGGGCCGATGGCGGAGCCGGCCTGATCATCACAGGCAACGTCATGGTCGACGGCCGTGCCATGACCGGTCCGGGGGCGTGGTGTTGCAGGATGACCAGCAACTGGACAAGTTCAAGCGCTGGGCACGTGTGGGTCGATCCGGCGGTGCGCAATTCTGGTTGCAGATCAACCACCCAGGTCGCCAGATGCAGGCCAATCTCGGGCAAAAGGCCTGGGCACCATCTGCTGTGCCGCTGGACCTGGGCTCCATGTCCAAGCTTTTCTCAACGCCTCACGCCATGACCCCGGCGGTGATTGAAGAGGTCATCCAGCGATTTACCCGCAGCGCGCGCCTTGGCGAGCTGGCCGGTTTCAACGGGGTGCAGATCCACGCTGCCCATGGTTACTTGTTGAGCCAGTTCCTTTCACCGCTGACCAACCAGAGGACGGACGAGTGGGGCGGCTCCCTGGAAAACCGCGCGCGCCTGTTGCTCGACATCGTCAAGGCCGTCCGGGCGGTGGTGTCCGCGGAATTTGCGGTGGCGGTCAAACTGAATTCCGCTGACTTCCAGCGCGGAGGGTTCACGGCCGACGACGCCAGGAAGGTCGTCGAGTGGCTCAACGATCTGGGGGTGGACCTGGTGGAGCTGTCGGGCGGCAGTTACGAAGCTCCCGCCATGCAGGGTGATGCGCGCGATGGGCGTACCCTGGCGCGTGAGGCCTATTTCGTCGAGTTTGCCCGCGACATCCAGACCGTCGCCAGGATGCCCGTGATGGTCACCGGCGGTGTGCGCCGACGCCCGGTGGCTGAGAGTGTCGTGGCCAGTGGGGTGGACATGGTGGGCATCGGGACGGCGCTGGCCATCGACCCGGGCCTGCCTCGTGATTGGCGCCAGGGCAAGGACAGCGCCCCTCAACTGCCGCCGATCACCTGGAAGAACAAAGCCTTCGCGGCCCTGGCCAACATGGCGGTGGTCAAGTTCCAGCTGAGTAAACTCAGCCGCGACAAGCAGCCCGACCCGACGGTGTCGCCATTGCGCGCGCTGATCTTGCAGCAGCTCGCGGTGCTCTGGCGCACCCGGCAATATCGGCGTTGGGTACAGAAGCGTCTGGTGTGAGGTGTCGGGGCTTTTCGTGACCGCTGGCGACTGTGCCGGTGTCTTGCTGGGGGCCCTGAACCGGATTTCCCGATCCGCCTGGATGACACGCCGTTGGTTTCGAGAATCAGTTGTTCGGAATTTTTAGTGCCTCGCCGACCTCTTCCAATGTTGCAGCTTTCATCGATACCGTCCTTTTCTAGCGGCCTTGGCTATTGAATCAGCACCTCAATCGAGAAGTGGAACAAACTAACGTCGTGGTAGTCTTCAAGTGTGCCCCCTGACAACGAACTGTTCTTGGCAGGGTAGCGGCCCGCAACGCTGGAGTCTTTTTTCCATAGGAGGTTTCGAGTGCCCTGGAAGTCAAACCTTGTAGTGCTTGCCCTGTCTGCCGTTGCCTTTTCGGCGCAGGCCCAATCCGATAATCAAGTGGTCGAGGACATGGTGACTCGCTCGGCCAATGTCTGCCCTGGCCATAGCACCGAGCGCACCACGCCCACGGTGAAGGCGGTGCCTGTCGGCGCGTTGCGGGTGATGCTCGATCGCGGCTTGGTCATGTGTCCCGATCGGCGTCTCGATACCGATGCGCCGGCGGTGTTCTACGGCAGGGTCGGCGTATTCGAATGGAACCCCGAAGTGCCTGCAAGCTCGCAAGTGATCGCCAAGCAGATCGACGCCATGACCCGCAAGGACGAGTACCCCTCGGACACCTTGGTTTGGGACGCAACGGGGACGCCCCTCCAGCAGCGCACGGTGCCGGCTTTCGAACCCAAGCCAGGGGCTGCTGTGCTGTATCAGATACGGTAAGCGCTCTGCATCCACACGCCCGCGGGACGAACCTTTCCAGAGAGAGAGGCAGAATCGGCGTGGCGCAGCACCATCTTGGCTTCCCGGGGACGATTCAGGGCCTGGTGCAAGCGGTGCAAGCCATCAGCCGCGAGTCCATGGCCGGCTGAACTTGGATGTCACGAGGCGAAAAGTCTCGTGTCGGGCTAGCCTGGAGAAGGCCCCCTGAACATAAGGAAATGGGCGTCACCATGACAGACCGCGAACGGCTCCACCTGGATGGCTATGTCCTGCTGCGCCGGGCGATCCCGGCCGAATGGCTGGCAGGCCTGCGCGTCGTGTTCGATGCGGGTGTCCGGCCCTCGGATCAATGGCCGACACCGCGGGGCTGGGACTGGCAGCATTCGCTGCTGGAGGGTGATGCGCAGATTCAGGCGGTGTGCCGCTTGCCGCCGTTGCTGGCAGCGGTGGGCGAAGTGATCGGCGAACGGTTCTTCCTGGCCCAAGTGGAAGGGCGCGAGCCTCTGGCGGGCGGCGGCCACCAGCAGTTGCACCGCGACCTGTCGGCCCAGCGCCCCGGCGATACGGCCGTCGCCCTGGCGTTCTTCGACGACTATGGCCCCGAGAACGGTGCGACACGCCTCGTGCCCGGCAGCCATCGCCCCGACCCGCAAGCCCCCTCCTTCGATTTCACTGACGAGTCCCGCTCCGTCCAACTGTCGGGTTGCGCCGGTGACATTCTGGTTTTTGACGCCGAACTGGTTCACGCCGCCAGCCTGAATGTGAACGGTGCGCGTCGTCGCTCCATCCTGATCGGGTACTTTTCAGAGCAGCTCTATGCCTCGCACCTGGAGACCGCCGCGCTGCGCAGCATCCAGATGGACACGAGCGAGCGATTCGAACCTTCCGGGGTTGCCTTGGGCCCGCTGTAGCACGACTTCTGCCCAACGCGGCGGGAAGGCTGTCCGGCCGCTCGGCTCATGGCTCGAACTCCGTTTGTAGCATGGCCAGGAATGCTTCCCTGGCAGGGTGCTGGCCGGCGTTTTCAGGCCAGTAGAACAGGTTGTCGATGCCCGTCAGTTCGGCGAACTCATACCCGCTGCAGCCGGCGCCCTGGCGGTATTGTTCATAGATCCCGCGCGGCACCAGCGAGACGCCGGCACCCGCACTGACACACCCGACGATGGCGCCATAGCTGGCGATGCTGACGATGGGTTGCACTTGACCGTGACGCAGCAGCCATTGCTCCAGCGCCAGGCGATAAGGGCAGCCCGAAGGCCACATGAAGATCGCCTTGCCTCGAAGGTCTGCGGCGCTGCGCAACGGTCCGTGGGATTCGGACGCGATCAGCACCAGGTCTTCGCGATACGTCACCACCCGTTTGAGCCCAGGCCGCTCGATGTCGACGGCGACGATCACGCCGTCGAGGCGGTGGCGCTGACTATCATCCAGCAGTTGGGACCAGGTTCCCGTGCTCAGTTCCAGGGACATTTGCGGGTATCGGGCGTGGTATTTCGCCAGCAGTTGCGGCAGGCGCCCGCTGGCGCTGGACTCAATGGCGCCAATGCGCAGGGGCCCGCTCGGCGTACTGTCAGGGCCAACCGCGTGGCGCGCCTGTTCCGTCAAGCTCAGGATTTTTTTCGCATAGTCCAGGAACACTTCGCCCGCCGGGCTGATCCGCAGGCCGCGACCTTCACGAAAAAACAACGCGGTGCCCAGTTCCCGCTCCAAGGACTTGAGGCGCGCAGTGATGTTGGACGGTACGCAGTGCAGCACTTCGGCCGCACGGGCAATGCTGCCGGTGTCGCAGACCGTCTTGAGCATGCGCAGTTGGGACAGTTCCATGGCTCACCCAAAGTGAATGATGGATTGAGTTTAAGTCACTTGTGCTGAGGTGGGAGAGGTTTCGATACTCCCAGGCAAATAGGCCCTGTGCAGGAACTCAGGATGCAAACCCGTGGCATGTCGTTCGAAGGCGCCAAGAGCCTGCGCAAACCGAACGTGAAGGTTCTACTGGCGACGCTGTTCGTGATTGTCTGCTGGGCCTATTCACCGATTGGTATCCACATTGGCTTGCAGGCCTACGCGCCCGGTCAACTGGCGTTGATGCGATTCCTTATCGCTTCGCTGTTCATGACCCTCGTGGCGACGGTGAAGGGGATTGCCCGGCCGCGGCTCAGGGATTTTCCGCTGCTGGCGGTGTTGGGTTTTTTGGCCGTGAGTCTGCACCACATTGCGCTCAATTACGGACAGCGGGGTGTCAGTGCCGGTGCGGCCAGCGTGCTGGCTCAATCCACGCCGCTGTTCAGCACGTTGCTGGCGCAATGGGTCTTCAAGGAACGCGTCTGTGGTTGGCGCTGGGGCTGTGTGTTGTGCGGGCTATTGGGCGCCGCCGTGGTGGTCGCGGGGGATCATGGCTGGGGAGCGGTGGACGCCCATGGGCTGTTGATCCTGTTGGCGGCGCTGTCCTGGAGCCTGTATTTCTCTTTGCAAAAACGCCACGCCCATCGTTACGACGGATTGACCATGGTGTGCTACACCCTGTGGTCAGGCACCCTCCTGTTGTTCGTGTTTGCACCGGGCTTGGCGGACGCGGCGCGCCAGGCCTCGGCATCGGTGAACCTGGCGGTGCTGACCCTCGGCGTTTTCCCCAGCGCGTTGGCTTATCTCGCCTGGGCCTATGTGCTGGCGCACAGCAACGTGAGTCGAGCAACAATGGCGCTTTACCTGATACCGCCCACCGCGATGTCGATGGCCGCCCTGGTGTTGGCCGAGCGTCCCTCGATAATGGTCATGACAGGAACCGTCATCGTGTTGGTGAGTGTGCTTGCGTTGAATTTCGAGCCGAAAACGAAGAAGTCTCCGACAGCTTTTTAGGGTTGGCCCTCGGAAGTGCTCCCCTTACGATCTGACTCTGCCACGGCGCCCCCCTCGGGCATCCGATGCCCAGTCTCTATCGTGAGGACAGTTCGATGCCTGAAACCGTATTCGCCAAGACCGACGAACGGAGTTACCGCGCTTGCGACATTTGGCGTTAACATGGCGACAAATGTCGCAGAAAGGTCAATGCCATGTCCGTAGCCAAGCAAGCAGACGCTTCAATCGTCAAAACCACGGCGAGGGCGAAGAAGGCCAGCAGGAAGCCTACCGAAGTGTTGTTACAGGGCCGCAAGGGGGATGAGCGCTTGTTGATCATCCGCTACGCGCAAGAAGGTTTTTACCTGAGCGACGTCAAGGAGATGCTGTCCACGTCCACGTTGTACCTGGAGCATGATCTGGTTCAGCGCATTACCGGCAAGTCCGTCAGGACCGTCCAGCGCCTGGCGAAGGAGACCCAGCCCATTCGCCTGAACCCGCAGCAGAGCACGGTGGCTTTCCAGTACGCCCAGGTCCTGGAACAGGCCATCAATGTCTTTGGCAGCCAGTCGTTGGCGGAGGACTGGTTGAGAAAGCCCTGCAAGTACCTGGACGGCCACGTGCCACTGGAACTGATCGACAACGCGCTGGGCTTCCAGGTGGTGGAGGATTACCTGACCCGGATCGAACACGGGGTTTACCAGTGAATCCTTTGCCCTGGGAGGGGCGATGGCACGCTTGGCGCCTTGATCGCGAGGTCTACAGGCAGACGTGGGACAGCGGCATTGGTGCGCAACGAAGCGGTGGCCGTTGGAACCCGCCCGGACGACGGGTCATCTACGCTTCGGCTGACCCGGCCACGGCCATTCTGGAGGTGGCGGCGCACCTGGGGTTCGATGCCCTGGACACGGTGCCCCATCTGCTGACCTGCTTCGAGGTGCTGGATCCGGCGCTCATCAAAGTGGTCCAGGCCGAAGACGTGCCCAACCCGAACTGGCTGGCTCCGGCTCGCCCCTCGCCCAATCAGCAGCAGTTCGCTGACGCGTTGCTGGCGCAGCACCCCTTCGTGCTGATTCCTTCGGCGGTGACCCAGCATTCCTGGAACCTGCTGGTGAGCTGCGACCTGGCGGCGGATCAGTTCAGGCTGGTCTCGCAGGAGCGGTTCGGCCTGGATACTCGCTTGGTCAAGTGAGCACCGGCCCTGTTCGATGGGGGGACGGTGCGTCCTTGCTCATTTCTTGAGGGGATAATCCTTGCCCCACAACCGCACGGTGGTCATCGCTTCGTTCATGCCTTCGAACACGAACTTCTGCCGCACGGCGGTTTTCGGCGGGATGGTGACTTCGTCCGGGTTGTCCAGGCCAGTGAGCTTGTTGGCGTAACCGGCCTGGTCGATGGCCAGCAGCACACCGGTCTGGCCGAGATTGATCAGGCGCAGCTGGGTGTCGGTGCTGTTCTTGAAACCGAGGGTAATGGTGTAGATGTCTTCGCTGGATTCCAGTTTCAGCACCTCCACCTGAATACGGTCCTTCATCTGCTCGCCAGAGGCAACGATCGCCGCGCCGTCAGTGCCCTGGACCGATTCTCGACCATCGAGCACGCCTTCGCTGACACCGCCCAACAGGTTCTTTCCCGCCGTGATGAACGTCGAGACGGCGGACTTGGTGGAGTCCTTGATGACGCTGTCCGTCGACTCGCCTTCGGCCAGGCACAGCGAGCTGAACAGGAGACTGGAGACGAGGAGGGTGGCGCGTGACGGTGGAAGGGTCATACCTGGGTCCTTGAGGTGGTCTGCAACGCCCGTGAGCAGGGCGAAAGGCATGATAGCCGCGACAGGTGCGGCTAGCGATCCACGTCCTTGAGTTTTTCCGACATTTTGACCAGGGTTGCCAACGAATCCGCATTCATCTTGCGCATCAGGGCGCCACGCCGCACTTTCACGGTCACCTCGCTCACGCCCAGCCGGGCGGCCACCTGCTTGTTCAACAAACCTGATACCACCAACGCCATGACCTCGCGTTCCCCGTCATTCAGGGTGCCATGGCGGCGCCTGAGTTCGTCCAAGGTCGCCGCCGTCTGGCGTCGTAGCTGATCACGGTCCAGCCCCAGGCTGATCGCGTCGAGCAGGTCCTGCTCGCGAAAGGGCTTGGTCAGGAACTCCAGCGCGCCAGCCTTCATGGCTTTGACCGACATCGGGATGTCGCCGTGGGCGGTGATGAAGATCACCGGGACCAGGATGTTCAAACGGGCCATGTCTTGCTGGAAATCCAGCCCGCTCACGCCCGGCATGCGCACGTCGAGGACCAGGCAGGCCGGTGCGTCCGGCAACCGGGCTTGCATGAACTCGCGGGCCGAGCCGAAGGCCATGCTTGCCAGGCCCACCGAGGCCAGCAGGTCTTGCAGCGAAGCACGCACCGAGCTGTCGTCGTCGACGATGTAGACCATCGGTTCGGCGGTGTCGTGGGCGTCAGTTCTGCTCATCGGGCTCCCGTGTCACGGCAGGCAGGGTGAAATGAAAGGTCGCGCCTGATTGCGGGTTGCTGGCGACCCAGATCCGTCCGTCATGGGCCTCGATGATGGAGCGACTGATGGCCAG
Source organism: Pseudomonas sp. Cab53 (assembly GCF_018325965.1). NCBI lineage: Bacteria > Pseudomonadati > Pseudomonadota > Gammaproteobacteria > Pseudomonadales > Pseudomonadaceae > Pseudomonas > Pseudomonas sp. Cab53. Next base: position 2,345,731 of record NZ_AP021902.1, read on the forward strand.
GCCCATCCCCATGCCGTCCGGCTTGGTGCTGTAGAAAGCGTCGAACACCCGTTCGTGGTCGTTGCCGGCGAGGCCCTTGCCCTGGTCGGACACGGAAAAATGCAGTTGCCCCGCTTCCAGCCCGGCACGAACGTCGAGGGTCCGGCGATCGTCGTCATCGACCTGGCGCAGGGCGTCGATGGCGTTCATTGCCAGGTTCAGGAGCACTTGCTGGATCTGCACCTCGTCCACCAGCATCGGCGGCAGTCCTTCCTGGATCTGCACGCGCAAATGGATGTTCTGCTCATTCAACTCGCCGGCCAACAGCCGCAGCGCGGCGTTCACCGTGTCGGCCACGTTCAACCACTGCTTGGTCGGCGCCTGGTGACGGGCCATGCCGCGCAACCGGGCAATGATGTCACTGGCCCGATGGGTGTCGGCGAGGATGCGTTCCACGGCTTGTCGGGCCTTGGGCAGGTTGGGCGGGTCATTGGCCATCCAGCGCAGGCACGCGCTGCTGCTGTTGGCGACGGCGGCCAGTGGCTGGTTCACTTCGTGGGCGATGGAGGCCGCCAGTTCGCCGAGCATGTTCACGCGGGCAATGTGCGCCAGGTGCGCTCGGGTCCGATGCACGGTGCCGATGGCGGCCGACAGGCGCAGCGCCAGGTAGGTCGTGCCGGCGATGGCCGCGAGGCTGATCAGCACGTTGATCAGGCCGGCTTCCGAGTCACCGAAGCGGGTGTATCGGTAGCTTAAGATCGTCAGCACCATGCAGGCGACTGACACGCCTGCCACCGCCCGCGCCGGCAGGAGCCTCACGGCGATCAGCACCACCACGATCTGGAACACGCCCACCGCGATTTCCAGGTCGGTGACGGTGTCTATCGCGGCGATGCCGAGCGCCAGGCCCAGCAACAGCAGCAAGCGAAGCGTCAGCTGGGTTCTTCTCATTAACGGTTCATCCCACGGTTGTGTCGGCTGCCAAGGCTTCAGTGACGCAGTGTATACCGCCCAAAACGCTTCAGGAGGGGTTGTCCAGGCTGAACTGGTCGGCCACTTCATCGTAGGCGAACAGCTCGGCGTAGCGTCCCCATTGGGTGACACAGTCCAGGGTATGGACGGCGTCGTGCTCGGACATGAAGTCCTCCAACTGGTCACGGAAGCGCCGGGCCGGTGCGGTACGGGTGGGCCGGTCATCCAGCACCCGGCGCACGTGCCCCGCCAGCGGCACATACCGGAGCAGGTGCTGGGCGAACAATTGCTTGCGCTCATCGACGGTCGAGTCTGCATAGCGGTGCCCGGCCGGCAGCAGGGTGATGTGGCCGTCGTGCATGTTGGCGAAGCGCATCAGTTGCAGCACCTCGGCCACCGGGAAAAGATCGCTGGCGTTGTAGCGCAACGCCTTGGCCAGTTCACGCAAATCCGCCTGGCCGTCGTAAGGGTGATCCTGGACCGCCTCCATCAACCCGGCCAACGCGTTGGTGGAAATCGACGGCAGGACCATGCCCACTCCGCTGCCCGCAAACACGTCCCGGCGCGCGGAACCTGTCGCGCCGCCGCCGGCCATTTGCACGTAGATGTGCTCGACCAGCGCCTGGAAGGCCGGGTCGCTGCGGTTGCGTGGTTGGCTGAGGTCCACGTTGATGTGCGTCATCACCCGCCCCGGGTTGGAGGAAAAGATCAGGATCCGATCACACATCAGCACCGCTTCTTCGATGTTGTGGGTGACCATCAGTATCGATTTGATCGGCATGCGCCTTTCCCGCCACAGGTCCAGCAGGTCGGTGCGCAGGGTCTCAGCCGTCAGCACGTCCAGGGCGGAAAACGGCTCGTCCATCAACAGCACATCCGGCGCCACCACCAATGCACGCGCCAGGCCGACGCGCTGGCGCATGCCGCCTGACAGCTCTTTTGGGAAAGCGCTTTCGAACCCGTCGAGGCCAATCAGGTCGATGGCGGCCAGGGCCCGGCGCCGTCGCTCAGGGGCCGCCACGTGCAAGGCTTCGAGGCCGATCTCGACGTTTTGCAACACCGTCAGCCAGGGGAACAGGGCAAAGCTTTGGAACACCATGCGCACCGAACTCGCATCCCCTTGCGCATCCGCCGGGAAGTCGACCACGCCCGCGGTGGGGGCAATCAACCCGGCGATGGCGCGCAGCAAGGTCGACTTCCCGGACCCCGAGCGCCCCAGCAGGCCGACGATCTCCCCTTCGTCCAGGCGCAGGCAGACGTCGTCCAGCACCAGTCGCTCGGCACTGCCTGCCGTACCGTATACGTGCCCCAGTTGCCGCACATCGACGAGGCAACGTTTGTCGATCACATGCATTGCTCTCTCCTCAATCAATTCGAAGCCGGCGTTCGGCGTAGCCGTACAAGGGGCGCCACAGCAGCCGGTTGAAACCCACCACGAACATCGCCATGACCGACACCCCCAGGGCCACGCGCTGCAAATCCCCCGCCGAGGTGGCCAGGGCGATGAACGACCCCAGGCCCGAGGCATACAGGTGCTCATGACCCCAGGACACGGCTTCGGCGACGATGCTGGCGTTCCAGGATCCGCCTGCCGCCGTCAAGGCGCCGGTGACGTAGTAGGGGAATACCCCCGGCAGCGCGACCTGACGCCACCATTGCCAACCGCGCACCTGGAAGCTGCGCGCCGCTTCCCGCAGGTCGGTCGGCAAGGCGCTGGCGCCGGCGATCACGTTGAACAGGATGTACCACTGCGTGCCCAGGACCATCAGCGGCGACAGCCAGACATTGGGGTTGAGCTTCAGGGCAACAATGGCGACCACCGCGAACGGGAACAGCACGTTGGCCGGGAACGCCGCCAGCAACTGTGCGATGGGTTGCAAGCGCTCGGCCCAGCGCGGGTTCAGGCCGATCCAGACGCCGATGGGCACCCAGACCACGCTGGCAAGCACGATGAGTACGGCGACGCGCAACAGGGTCGCCAGGCCCAGGCCGAAGACCTCGATCACGTCGCCCAGGCCCAGGGTGCTGCCAATGAAGCGCGACAGTTGCACCGCGCCGACCAGGCAAGCGACCGCCACCAGGCTCCTCCAGGCCAGGTCGACCAGGCGGTTGAAGCGGGCGCCGGTGTGGAAGCGGAGGCGGCGGGCAAACCGCGCAAGCCTGTCCAGTGGCAACGCAGCCATGAGGTCTTCCAGCACGAGCAACACCCACGGCACCAGTCGGGTCGCGCGCAGCAGGTCGTAGACCCTGGAGCGTGGGCGTTTTTGCGAGGCGGTCTGTTCGAAGCGAAAGCGGTCCGCCCAGGCGACGATGGGGCGGAAGAACAGCAGGTCATAGAGGATGATCACCCCGGCCATGGCGAATACCGCCCAGGCGATGGCCACGGTGTTTTTCTGCGCGATCGCCAAGGCCAGCCATGAGCCGATACCCGGCAAGCTGACGGTGGTGTCTCCGACGGTGATGGCTTCGGACGCGACCACGAAAAACCAGCCGCCGGACATGGACATCATCATGTTCCACACCAGGCCAGGCGTGGCGAAAGGCAACTCGAGCCTGACAAAGCGTTGCCAGGGTGAAAGCGCGAACTGCCGGCTGACTTCCTGGAGGTCGTGGGGCACGGTTCTCAGCGACTGATAGACGCTGAACGTCATGTTCCAGACCTGGCTGGTGAAGATGGCAAAGATCGCCGCGCATTCCACGCCCGTTTCCTTGCCCGGAAACAGGCCCATGAAGAACACCACGGTAAAGGTCAGGAAACCCAGCACCGGCACTGACTGAAGGATGTCCAGCGCCGGCAGGATAACGAGGGCCGCCTTGCGGCTCTTGGCGGCCAACGTGGCGACGACCAGGGAAAAGACCAGCGAGGCGAAGAGGGCGATGAACATGCGCAGGGTGGTGCGCAAGGTGTAGGCCGGCAGGTGGCTCAGGTCCAGGGACAACGGCGATGAAACCAGGGCGCCGAGAGGCTGGTTCATCTGTTCGACGCCATAGAAAATGAACGCCGCCAGCAAGGCGATGAGGCTGAGCAGGGTGACGTCGGCCCACCAGGATGCGTGCTCGTTGTCGTTCAGGGAGGGCAATGCGGGGGCACGGAATGAAGAGCGCATCGAGCACCTCGTTCAGGGTGTCGGTATTGACGTGCGCTGAGGTTAAGGCGGGGCCCGGGCGATGACCACTGAGATTAAGGGCGCGAAACGATACCTTGGTATAGCCGTGGCGAAGGCCTGCGTTCTGATCCGGTTTTTTTGCCGGCAGGTGGCCCTGTCATGCAACGGCAGGCCCACGCCAGAATAGGGCAGGCACGCGGTGCCCAATTCACACGTTCATTGGTTGCAATTCTTTCAGGAGGGCTCATGGCGAAGATGGCGATGTTCTTGGGTGGTTTTTTGGCACTGACCTTGTTGATCGGTGTGCTTGCGACGATTTCGCCGGTGTGAGCCGGCGAGGGTAAGGGCTGCCGTGGCTAGCGGTGCAGGATCACCTGGGCGATATCCTGCAAGCCGATGATGCGCTGGGCGGCGTTGAGCTTGATGGCTTCCTTGGGCATGCCGAAGACCACGCAACTGGCTTCGTCCTGGGCCACGGTGCTGCTGCCGGCGTCGAGCATTTCCTTCAGGCCGCGGGCGCCGTCGTCGCCCATGCCGGTCATGATCACGCCGGTGGCGTTGCGTCCGGCGAACTTGGCCACGGAGCGAAACAACACGTCCACCGACGGCCGGTGACGGTTGACCAGCGGGCCGTCCACCACCTGCACGTGATAGAACGCGCCGCTGCGGGTCACCATCATGTGTTTGCCGCCCGGAGCGATCAACGCCAGGCCCGGGTGGATGCGGTCGTTGTTGCGCGCCTCGCGCACTTCGATCTGGCACAGGCTGTTGAGCCGGGCGGCGAACGAAGCGGTGAACTTTTCCGGCATGTGCTGGACGATCACGATGCCCGGGCACACGCGAGGCAGGGCGGTGAGCACCGCTTCCAGGGCCTGGGTGCCGCCGGTGGAGGTGCCGAGGGCGACGATGCGCTCGGTGGTCTGCGCCATGGCGTGGCCATTGGCGGCGGGCAGCATGGCGTCGGCCGTGAGTTTTGTGGCGGGCGTTAGTGCGACCGGGGCGGCGCGCTTGCCCAGGTTGCGTACATTGACCTGGGCGGCGGCGCGGATCGCCGCCACCAGTTCCGGTGCCGATTCCAGCAGGAAATTCTTCAGGCCGGTGGTGGGCTTGGTGATGATTTCCACTGCCCCGGCGGCCATCGCCTGCAAGGTGGTTTCCGCGCCCCTGGGGGTCAGGGACGAGCAGATCACCACGGGCGTGGGGCGTTCGCTCATGATTTTCTTGAGGAAGGTGATGCCGTCCATGCGTGGCATTTCCACGTCCAGTACGATCACATCGGGCCACTCACGGGCCAGTTTGTCCATGGCAAAAATCGGGTCGGACGCGGCGCCCATGACGTGGATATCCGGGGTGTCGCTGAGGATCGCCAGCAACACCTGGCGGACCACGGCCGAGTCATCCACCAGCAGTACATTGATCTTTTTTGACATGGTTAATGCCGAGTCCTTATCGGTTGGTGCCTGACCCACACATCGCCATTGCACAGGTCGAAGATGATGCTTCGGTAGCCGGTGCTGCCCATGTCCTGGGCAATCAGGTCGAGGCGGTAGAGGGCGGTCATTTCCAGGGCGGCGTTGATGTTCAGCCGTGCCACATCACCGTAGGGAATGTGGCGTTGCAGTTCGGGGAACATCTCGCCGCCGCCGAACAGCTTCAGTTGGTAGTCTTCGGGGTCGGTCCGGTGGGCCCGCGCCTGGCGAATGAACAGCTCGATGGCCTCGTCGGCGTACAGGCCGTTGAGGGCCGTGGAGCAGCGTGAGCGGCTGGGCAACATGAAATGGCACATGGCGCCGATTTTGCGTACGGGGTGCCACAGGGTGATTGCCACGCAGGAACCGAGGATCGTGCGCAGCCGGGTCGGGCAGGTGGCGAAGCGGAATTCCCCCGGCGCCAGGTACACCTCCTGCACTTCCCTCATCAAGGCGCTCATGGCTTGCGATAGATCGAGGGGGCCACCAGTTTCAACGCATCGGACACGCCGTTGAGGCTTTCCGAATGGCTGATGATGAAGTAGCCGCCGGGCTTGAGTCGGGGAATCAGGCGGGCGACGACCTTGCTCTTGGTGGCTTGATCGAAATAGATCATGACGTTGCGCAGGAAGATCACGTCGAACTCTCCCAGGTCGGGCAACGTGTCGTTGAGGTTGACCTGGATGAAGTGGACCCGGCTGCGCAACGTCCTGTCGATGAGGAACGTGCCTTGCTGGCTGCCGGTGCCCTTGAGGCAATATTTCACCAGCAGTGGATGGGGCAGGGTGCGTGCCCGTTCCATCGGGTAATGCCCGGAACGGGCCTTGGCCAGTACTTGGCTGCTGATGTCCGAACCGATGACTTCCCAAGGCGTGGTCCCCAGCCCTTCGGCCAGGGTCATCGCCAGGCTGTAGGGTTCTTCTCCCGACGAACTGGCGGCGCTCCACAGGCGGAACGTCTTGCCCGGCGTGGCGTTGGGCAGCACCTGCTGGCGCAGGAAGTCGAAATGCTTGGGCTCGCGGAAGAAGTAGGTTTCGTTGGTGGTGAGCAGGTCCAGCGCCACCTGCAATTCATCGGTGCGCTGGCCGTTCATGATCAGCTTGAAATAGTCGCCGTAGCTGTCCAGCTCATAATGCTTGAGGCGCTTGAACAGGCGCCCGGCGACCAGGGCTTTCTTGGCCTCGGACAGGTTGATGCCAGCGGCCTGGTACAACCAGGACTGGAACTGGCTGAACTCCCGATCGCTGAGGGCCACTGAATTCACGGTGCGTTCCTTGCAACTGTCGACGTTCACGGGGCCTCGACTTCCAGCGCGGTCGGGCTGGCTTCGGCGAGTTGCGACATTTCGTCGATGGACAGCACGCGCCCTACCTCCAGCACGATGACGAACTTGCCATTGACCTTGGCCATGCCGCTGATGAAGTCGGCGCGGATCTTCGCCCCGAAGCTGGGTGGCGGTTCGATCTGCGACGACGGGACTTCCAGGACGGCCGACACCGTGTCCACCAGCAGGCCGATGTCCTGGGCGTGGCCGTCCTCGGTGTTGGCCTCGATGATCACCACGCACGAGCGCCGGGTGATCGTCGAGTTCTGCCGGCTGAACCGCGCCGACAGGTCCACCACCGGCACGACCGCGCCGCGCAGGTTGATCACCCCGCGCACGAAAGCCGGCATCATCGGCACGACCGTGAGGTTGCCGTACTCGATGATTTCCTTGATGCACAGGATGCCGATGGCGAACATCTCCGTGCCGAGCATGAATGTCAGGTACTGCGCTTCTTCCTCGACCGCGGCGGCGGTCTGACGTGTCGTAGCGATGGCGCCCATGCCTGTATCTCCTTTAAGCGAGCTTGTGAAAACCGACCGTCAGAACCGGGTGAATTCGGATTCGTCCGGAGCGCTCGCCATGCTGTAGGCAAAGGCCTTGGGCAGGGCGGGCACGGCGGCGCGCGCCGGTTTGCGGCTGGACGGGCCCGGGGTGTTGTCGACTTTCAGCGGCTGGCTGGCCGACTTGGGCGGCGTGTCCAGGGTGAAGAAGCTCATGGCCTGCTGCAGTTGTTCGGCCTGGCTACTCATCTCCTCGGCGGTGGCGGCCAGCTCTTCGCTGCTGGACGCGTTCTGTTGGGTCACCTGGTTGAGTTGGGTCATGGCGGTGTTGATCTGCGCCACGCCAGCGGCTTGTTCCTCGGAGGCCGCGCTGATTTCCTGCACCAGGTCCGAGGTCTTGTTGATGGACGGGACCATCTCGTTGAGCAAGTGCCCGGCAGTCTCGGCCATGTCGACGCTGCTGGAGGACAGCTCGCCGATTTCCTGGGCCGCCACCTGGCTGCGTTCGGCCAGTTTGCGCACCTCGGCGGCGACGACGGCAAAGCCCTTGCCGTGTTCGCCGGCGCGAGCGGCTTCGATGGCGGCGTTGAGGGCCAGCAGGTTGGTCTGGTAGGCAATGTCGTCGATGATGCTGATGCGCTGGGCGATTTTCTTCATCGCCACCACGGTCTGCTGCACCGAGTCGCCGCCTTCGGTGGCTTCCTTGGCGGCCTTGCTGGCCATGCCATCGGTGACCTTGGCGTTCTCGGTGTTCTGGTTGATGCTGGCGCTCATCTGTTCGATGGACGCGCTGGTTTCCTCGACGCTGGCCGCTTGTTCGCTGGTGGCCTGGCTCATGGATTGGGCCGTGGCACTGACCTCTTCGGAGGCGCTGGCCAGGTTGTCCGCCGCGTTGCGCACTTCACCGATGATATGGGAGAGCTTGCCCACCATGTTCTGCATGGCGTTGAGCACCATGCCGGTTTCGTCCTTGGAGCCGGCTTCGATTTTCGCGTTCAGGTTGCCTTCGGCCAGTTGTTCGGCCACCGATGCGGCTTGCTTCAGGGGGCGGGAAATGATCCGCGAGATGAACAGCGCCAGGCCCAGGCCGGTCAGCAGGGCAGCCGCCAGCACGACAATGATCGACAGGCGCGATTTCTCGAACAGCGCGGTGCCGCGTTCGCTGGCCGCCCCGGCACCGGTGTCATTGAGGTCCACCAGTTTCTGCAGGTCGGCGGTCACCAAATCGAAGCGACGCTTGGACTCGCCCCGCAGCAGGGCATGGGCTTGGTCCGACAGGTTCTGCCGGGACAGTGCCATCAGGTCCTTGCTGACCGCCAGGTAAGCGACCCAGTCAGAGCGGGTGGTCTCGAACAGCTGGCGGTCTTCGGCGTTGGAGAGCAGTTTTTCGTATGTCGCCAGACGGGTCTCGAAGGCCTTTTTGGATTCTTCGGCTTCCTGTTCGACGGTGTTGCGTTCCTGCTCGGAATCGGCGGTGATGTGACGGTTTTCCTTGAGGCGATAGTTCGCCGCGAAGAACCGCATGCCCGAAGCGGCGCGCATCGACGGCATCCAGTTGTCGCGGATCTCCTGGGTGGTGCCGTTCACCTCGCCCAGCTGGATGATCGAGAACACACCCATGGCAGCGGTCAGGGCCAGCACCATCAGAAATGACGTGATCAGTTTGGTGGCGATTCTAAGATCGTAGAACCATTTCATCGGGAAGTACCTCTCCATGGAATTGCTAAAGCGTCAGCGAGCAGTGGCTTGTTGAAATTGAGTGGTGTAGCGGTTTTCTATCTGGGCGATCTGGGTCAGCAGCGCGGGAATGTCGAGAATCAACGCCACGGCGCCGCTGCCCAGGATGGTCGAGCCGCTGATGCCGCGCAGGGCGCCGAACAGCTTGCCCAAGGGCTTGATGACGGTCTGGAATTCACCCAGCAGGTCATCCACCACCAGCCCGGCCTTGAGTTCGGCGTAGCGCACCACCACCACGTTCTGCCGGCGCGAAGCCGGGCCTTCGTGGTTGAAGTGGTCGCGCAGGTAGACCAGCGGCAGGACTTCACCGCGCAGGTCCAGGTAACCCTGCTCGCGGCTGGCGATCCCGTCGTCCTCGCTCAGTTCGACGCACTCCTGGACCATGTCCAGCGGGATGACGTAGGTGGACTGGTCGATGCCCACCAGAAAGCCGTTGATGATTGCCAGGGTCAGCGGCAGGCGGATGCGCACCACGGTGCCTTGGCCTGGCTGGCTGTCCAGGTCGACGGTGCCGCGCAGCAGGGTGATGTTGCGCTTGACCACGTCCATGCCCACGCCCCGTCCCGACAGGCTGGTAACGGCCTGGGCGGTGGAGAAGCCCGGTTCGAAGATCAGGTTGTAGATCTCCTGGTCGGTGGGGTTGGCGCCGGGGGACACCAGCCCGCGTTCCTGGGCTTTTTCCAGGATTCGGTCGCGGTTCAGGCCTGCACCGTCGTCGGCGATTTCCAGCACGATGTTGCCCGAGTCGTGGTAGGCGTTGAGGTGCAAGTGCCCCTTGGCCGGCTTGCCGGCCGCCAACCGCGCCTCGGCGGTTTCGATGCCGTGGTCCATGGCGTTGCGCAACAGGTGCATGAGCGGGTCGCCGATCTTTTCCACCACGGTCTTGTCCAGCTCGGTTTCGGCGCCGTTGATGATCAGGTCGATGTCCTTGCCCAGTTCCTGGCTGACGTCGCGCACCACCCGGCGGAAGCGGTTGAAGGTCTCGCCAATGGGGATCATGCGCAGGCGCAGGGCACCGTCGAGGATCTCCTCCACCAGGGCGGACACGCTGGAGGTGGATTCCTGCAACGGTGCGTTATGGCAGGTGCGCGCCAGCAGGCTTGCGCCGGCGCTGGCGATGACCAGTTCGCCCACCAGGTTGATCAACTCGTCCAGCTTGTCGGCGTTGACCCGCACATAGGCGCCGTCCTTGGCCTTGTTGTCGGTTGTCGTCGGTTGTTTGTCGAGGGCGACCCGGGAGGCCGTCCGCGGGGTCTTGCGCTGGTCCGGCAACAGCTCGCCGGTGGTGACCAGCGCGGTGTTTTCCTCGGGCTGTTCCGGCTGGGTCGTGACCAGGCCGGTATTCGCCGCAGGCGCGGCATCTTCAAGGGCGATGATTTCGATGACGCAATCTTCGCGGACAAAATCGAAGACTTCGTTGATCGCCTGATGGCTGGCCGCCGAGCTGAATTCGATGTCGAAGCCCAGGTAGCAGGATTCGGCGTCCCAGGCTTCGATGGCGGGCAGGGCGTCCGTCAGGGTGCTGATCTCGACGACTTCACCGAGGGTTTGCAGATAACGCAGGAACGACAGCGGGTCCATGCCATTGCGAAATACCTCCTGGCCGAAGCGCAGGGAAATGTGCCAGAGGCGCAGTTCGCCGGGGGCGTGCGCGGCGCTGCTGCTGGCTGCCGTGGGTGTGTCGGTGGAGGGAGGCGCCTGGTATTCCTGCAGCACCTGGCACAGCTCCATCTCGCGTTTCAACGCTGGGGGCGTCAGTGTCCCGCCCTGGTTGGCCACCACGTTGATCAGCTCCAGCATGTGATCGCTGGACTTGAGCAACACGGCGATCAGGCCGGTGTCCACCTCGACGCTGCCATTGCGCAGGCGATCGAGCACGTCTTCGACGATGTGGGTGAAGCTGACGATCGGTTCCAGGCCAAACAGCCCGGCCGAGCCCTTGATGGTGTGGGCTGCGCGAAAGATCGCGCCGATGGCGTCATCGTCGCCCGGGTTGGTTTCCAGTTGCAGCAACGACTCTTCCATCGCCTGCAACTGTTCCCGTGCCTCGACGATGAAGGTCTGTTGTGCCTGATCGAGATTGATGCTCACGCTCATATCCTTTGTCGTGTCGGGCCGCAATGCAGGGGCCTAGGCCGGCAGGTTGCACAGCTCGAGTGTTTCGGTGACGGCTTTGCTGCGACCGGTGAGGGTCAGGTGGGTGCCGGCCTTGGGCGCCTCGCGCAGCACCATCAGCAGCAGTTGCAGACCGGCGCCGTCCATTTCAGTGACCTGTGACAGATCCACCTCCATGCGCGGCGTGGCCCCCAGGTGGGGCAGCCACTGTGCGGACAGGTCGGCGGCGGTGTAGATCGTCAGCTCACCGTCGATCTGCACCTGCGCGGTGTCATCGACGGTTTCGTACAACAACGGCATTGCAGCCTCCGGCCCTCAGGGCAGAATCAGTTTGGACACCGCCGCCAGCATCTGCGCCGGTTGGAACGGCTTGACCACCCAGGCCTTGGCCCCGGCCGCCTGGCCTTCCTGCTTCTTCGATTCCTGGGACTCGGTGGTCAGCATGATGATCGGCGTGAACTTGTAGCTGGCCAGCTTCTTGACCTCCTTGACGAAGGTGATGCCGTCCATGTTCGGCATGTTCACGTCGCTGATGATCAGGTGGACTTTCTGACCGGTCAGCTTGCCCAGCGCGTCCTTGCCATCGCTGGCCTCGATCACGTCGTAGCCGGCACTTTTCAACGCGATGCCGACAACCTGCCGAACGCTCGCCGAGTCGTCGACAACCAATACACTTTTAGCCATGAACGGCTCTCCTAGAAGAAGGTTATTTCCTGTGAAGCTTGCTGCACGCTCGAGTCGCCGTGGTGGTTGCGGCGTTGCTCGTCGGTGGCATAAGTGGTTTCCATGCGCGCCAGCCATTGGCGGGCATCGATGGCGACGGCTTGGTCGGGCGACTGGCTGGCCTGCTGCAAGTGCACATGCAGGTCTTCGATGTTGTCGCGCACGTGGCTGAGGATCTGGCTGACCCGATCCTGGAATTGCAGGCTGACCAGCACTTCGGTGAGTTCGTCGCGGATCCCGAAGCTTTCCTGTTGCAGCAGCTCGGCCGAATCGGCCAGGCGCCCGGTCACGCTCTTGAAGCGCTCCAGCACGCGCTGGATGCTTTGCTCGGAGGCGCTGACCGAATGACTGTCCTGGTCTGCGCCGCTGGAGGCGGCCTGGACCAGTTGGGTAATGGCGGTGTTGATGATGTCGACCTTGGCCGACATCTGCTGGCCGGTCTCGCTGGACTTGCTCGACAGGCTGCGCACGGCGTCGGCCACCACCGCAAAACCACGCCCGGCTTCACCGGCACGGGCGGCTTCGATGGCGGCGTTGAGGGCCAGCAGGTTGGTCTGGGCGGCAATCGCCGCGACGTCGGCGGCCATGGTCCGCAGCTCGCCAGTGTAGGCGGTCAGGTTGCGCACCTGGGCCAGGGTTTCATCGCGGCTGGTCTGGGCTGTTCTCAAGATGTCGATGAGCTGGACCAGCTCGCTTTCACTTTGGGCGAGCACCTGCACGGCACCGCCGCTGCCACTGCCGGCCAGTTCGCCGGCGGCTTGCTGCGAGGCTTGCACGGTGTCTTCCAGGCGGGAGGAGATACCGGTGAAGCGGCTGGTCAGCGAGACGATCGCGGTTTCGGTCTGCTGCCGGGAGCTCTCCACTTGCTTGGCCCAGATCGGCATGGCGCCCAGGACCACTTCGTTGAGTTGCGTGTTGGAGTGGTGGGAGCGCTGCTCGCTGGCGTGCCGTTCATGCTGGGCAGTGGCCGCGGCGAATGCACGGTCGAACTGCCGGCGCTGCGTCCGCGCGCCCCACACGCCCGCGGCAATACCCAAGGCCAGGATCACCGCGCTCAACGCAATGTTCTGCCCGCTCAGGCCATTGAGCAGCAGCACGCCGATGCTTGCGACGGCGGCCACGAGCACGGGGTTCCAGAGCAGGCGTGGTTGGATAGAGGTAAAGGAATGACCGTGTGAATACGACGTCATGGTTCGGTCCTTGAACAGTGTTGCTACAGGTTATTGGCGAATAACTGGTTATCTGCGACCCCTGGTCAGACTTGAAGACCAGTCGTCCGATTCCGACCGCTGTAGGCAATGACCTACGCAGCGCGTGGCACTGTGCTATCTCAGACTAGACGCTGTCTCCCAATTGTCGAGTCGGACCGACGAAGCCATTTGTGCACGCGATCCCCTGTGGCGAGGGGATTTATCCCCGATGGGCTGCGAAGCGGCCCCACACCTGACGACTCGGTACGAGAGATGTATTGATTTCAGCTTGTCAGGGTCGCTTCGCAACCCAACGGGGATAAATCCCCTCGCCACAAGTGCCGATTGCGCTAAATTACCTGGCATTGGATTTTGAACCTGCCCTCATGAGTTCCCATGCTGCCAACCCCGCCCCTCTGGAAAACCTACCTGCTGTTCCTGGCCCCCATGGTCCTGTCCAACTTCCTGCAATCGATGTCCGGCACGTTCAACAGCATCTACATCGGCCAGATGCTGGGCACCCAGTCCCTGGCGGCGGTGTCGGGGATGTTCCCCATCGTGTTTTTCTTCATTGCGCTGGTGATTGGCCTGGGTGCGGGGGCAGGGGTGCTGATCGGGCAGGCCTATGGCGCTGGCGAAACCGGAACGGTCAAGGCGGTGGCCGGTTCGACACTGCTGCTGGGGGCGATCATCGGGCTGGTGGCGGCGGTGCTTGGCAGTGTTTTCGCGCGCCAGGCGTTACAGGGGTTGGGGACTCCGGCGGATGTGCTGGACGATGCCGTTTCCTATGCCCGGGTGATGATGTGGCTGTTGCCGATCCTGCTGGTGTTCGTGCTGTTCACCCAGTTACTGCGCGGCGTGAGCGATACGCTGTCGCCACTGTTGGCGTTGCTGGTGTCCACTGGCGTCGGCCTGCTGTTGACCCCGGCGTTGATCCGCGGTTGGCTGGGGTTGCCACAGATGGGCATCCAGAGTGCGGCCCTGGCGGGCCTGGTGGGCACGGCCTCGGCCATGGTCATGCTGGCCTGGCGCCTGAACCGCCGTGAGCACCCTTTGGCGCCGGATCGCGCGTTGTTCGCGGCAATGCGCCTGGACCGCGAGATCCTCGGCAAAGTGTTGGGCATCGGTTTGCCCACCGGGTTGCAGATGGTGGTGATCTCGGTGTCGGAGCTGGTGATCCTGGCGCTGGTCAATCGCCACGGTTCCCAGGCCACGGCGGCGTATGGCGCGGTGACGCAGATCGTCAATTACGTGCAGTTCCCGGCGCTGTCGATCGCCATCACCGCGACGATCCTGGGCGCCCAGGCCATCGGCGCCGGTCGGCTGGAGCGGCTTGGGCCGATCCTGCGCACGGGGCTGCTGGTCAACGTCTGGCTCACCGGCGGGCTGGTGGTGCTGGGGTATCTGTTGTCCCATTGGCTGCTGGGGTTGTTCATCACCGATCCGGCGGCGCGGGTCCAGGCCGAACACCTGTTGCACATCATGCTTTGGAGTTTGCTGGTGTTCGGCTTCCAGGCGGTGGTCGGCGGCATCATGCGCGCCAGCGGCACGGTGCTGGTGCCCGTGGCGATCTCGATCTTCTGCATCGTCGGGGTGGAGGTGCCGGTGGCTTACCTGCTGGACGCACACTTCGGCCTGCAAGGCGTATGGATGGCATTTCCGGTGGCTTACCTGAGCATGCTGTTGCTGCAAACGGTGTACTACAAGCGGGTCTGGCAGCATCAGCGAATCGAGCGGCTGGTATAGCCCAGGCAACCCAAGGCCCCCACAAGGGCGGCGCTTTTTTTTGCAGTTTGATAACCCAAGGATTCCCATGTCTGTACAGCACTCATCCACGGCCTACCGCGCATTCCTTTTCGACATGGATGGCACGCTGCTCAATTCTATTGCCGCCGCCGAGCGGATCTGGACCCGCTGGGCCCAACGTCACGGTGTGGACGTGGCCACGTTCCTGCCGACGATCCATGGGGTGCGCGCCGTCGACACCATCGCCCGCCAGCACCTGCCGGGCGTGGACGCGGCGGCCGAGGCCGAGCAGATCACCCGGGAGGAAATCGAGGACGTCGAGGGCGTGGTGCCCGTGCCCGGTGCGCTGGCGTTCCTGCAAAGCCTGCCGCCGGCGCAATGGGCAATCGTCACTTCGGCGCCCATGGCGTTGGCCTTGCGCCGCATGGAAGCGGCCGGGATACCGCGTCCGGCGGTGATGGTCACCGCCGAAGACGTAAGCGATGGCAAGCCCGACCCCACCTGCTACCGACTGGCCGCAGAACGGCTCCAGGTGAAGCCAGGGGAGTGCCTGGTGTTCGAGGACGCCGAGGCCGGCATTCGCGCGGGCGAGGCGGCGGGAGCGAACGTGATGGTGGTGACGGCGACCCATACGCACCCGATGGACACTGTCCACGGGCAGATCCGCGACTATCGCGGGCTGGGCGTTCTCCTGGAGGACAACGGATCGATGCGCCTGAGCACCACCCCATAACCCACAGAGGCAGGATCATCGTTCCCATTGTTCGAGCAGGATCGAGACGAATTTTTCCGCCGCCGGTGACAGCGATGCTCCCCGTCGATACACCAGCCCCAGCGACCGGTTCACCACCGGTTCGATCAGCGGGACACTGACCAGCGTGGGGTGATCCTCGGCCGGCATCGCCAGGCTCGGCATGGCCGAGACGCCGAGCCCGGCCTCCACCAGGCCCAGCGATGTCGACAGGTGCTGGACCTCATAGAACCACTGCGGGCGCCAGCTCAAGCCCGATAGCGCGTGGTCCAGCAGCATCCGGTTGCCGCTGAGGCGACCGACACCGATAAGGCGGTAATGACTCAGTTCCGACCAGGTCACCGCGCTGCGCTTGGCCAATTCATGATCGCGGCGGCACGCCAGGACAAAGGGCTCGTTGACCAATGGCACGAACTCTATGTCGGGGTGCTGGCCGCTCATCATGTTGATGCCGAAATCGGCTTCGCCCCGCAGGACCGCCTCCAGCCCTTCGTTGGCGCTGAGATCCAGCAGGCGGATGCGGATCTGCGGATAGCGTTCGTTGTAGAGACGGATGACCGAGGGCAGGAAGTAGAAGGCCGCGGTCGGGATGCAGGCGAGGGTAACCCGGCCACTCTGCCGCTCGGCGAGTTCGCGGATGTTGAGGATCGAGTCGTCGAAATCATCCAGCAAGCGCCGGGCCTTGGGCAAAAAGTCCCGGCCCACGCTGGTGAGGCTGACCCGTCTTGTGGTGCGGTCGAGCAGGGCGGTGCCCAATCCTTCCTCGAGTTTTTTCATCCGGCGGCTTAACGCCGGCTGGGACAGGTGCAACGCATCGGCGGCTTCATGAAAGCTTCCCAGTTCGGCGATTTTTACGAAAGAACGAATGTCGTTGAGTTCATATTGCATCGTTTTGTCCCGCTGAAAAGAACTTGTTCGCGCGTGGGAGAATCGCCAGTAGTCATGCATGAAATGAAATAATGGCGCTGATATTTGCATTGGAAACAATTTTTAAAGGCTGCGACTCTTGCAATCAAGACATCAATTGCTCCGATTGATCAACAAGAGTCTGTGTTATGCAACGAATTCCCTGTGTGCTGATGCGCGGTGGTACCTCCAAGGGCCCGGTGTTCCTTGCCTGGGATCTGCCCGTGGCGATCGAAGAACGTGACGAGCTGCTGCTCAATCTGATGGGCTCCGGCCACGAGCTGGAGATCGACGGTATCGGCGGTGGCAGCCCGCAAACCAGCAAGGTCGCCATCGTCAGCCCCTCGCTTCACCCTGACGCCGATGTCGATTACCTGTTCGTCCAGGTGATGGTCTCCCAGCGGCGGGTCGACACGGCGCCCAACTGCGGCAACATGCTGTGCGCCGTCGGCCCGTTTGCTGTGGAGCAGGGGTTGGTGAAGGCGTCTCAGGAGCGTACCCAAGTGCGCATTCGCAACCTCAACACCGGCACGTTCGTGAACGCCGAAGTGCTGACCCCCGGCGGGAAAGTCAGCTACGAAGGCGACACCGCCATCGACGGCGTCCCTGGCACGGCTGCGCCGGTGCAGCTGACGTTCCTCGATGCGGCGGGCAGCAAGACCGGTAAGTTGTTCCCGACCGGAAACAAACAGGACGTGATCGACGGTATCCCCGTGACCTGCATCGACATGGCCATGCCGATGATGATTGTCGAAGCGGGCCAATTGGGTAAGCGCGGCGACGAAAGCCCGGCAGAACTGGATGCCGACAAGGAGTTCCTGCGCCGCCTGGAGTCCCTGCGCCTGCAAGCGGGTCTGGCGATGGGTCTGGGTGATGTCAGTGACAAGGTCATCCCCAAGCCGGTGCTGGTCTCGCCGGCCAAGGCGGGCGGCACCGTCCAGGTGCGCTACTTCATGCCACACAACTGCCATCGGGCGCTGGCGATCACGGGCTCCATTGGCCTGGCCACCGCTTGCGTCACCGAGGGCAGCGTGGTTGCGCAGTTGCTCGGCGAGGCCCGCGAGCCGCGCTTGAAGCACGTGCGCATTGAACACCCCAGTGGCGGTATCGACGTTGTATTGTCCTACACCGGCGCCCGGGGTGAGACGATTCGTGCCTCGGTGGTGCGGACGTCACGCAGGCTGTTTTCCGGTTATGTCTACGCCACGGCGCCTCAACGACTCGTCGGATAGCTTCCCCGATCGTTGCCGTTTCCTGCATCAGCACAATTCTAAAAATGGGTGATGCCATGAAAGTTGTAAAATCGCTCTACTTCCAGATTCTGCTCGCCGTGCTGTTGGGTGTGCTGGTCGGACATTTCTGGTCGCAGCAGGCGATCGCCCTGAAGCCGCTGGGGGATGCCTTCATCAAGTTGATCAAGATGATGATCGCGCCCGTGGTGTTCTGCACGATCGTCACCGGCATCGCCGGCATGAGCGATAAACGCTCCCTGGGTCGCTTGTTGAGCAAGACCATGCTGCTGTTCCTGGGTCTGACCGTGATCAGCCTGATCATCGGCCTGGTGGCGGTGTACCTGTTCAAGCCCGGCGTGGGCATGAACATCGACCCGACCCAACTGAGCACCAAGGGTCTGTCGCAGTACACCGATTCCGCTGCGAAGCTGGGCGTCGTCGAGTTTTTCATGCACATCATTCCCGACACGTTCCTCGGCGCCTTCAACAAGGGTGAAGTGCTGCCGGTGCTGTTCATCGCGGTGCTCTCGGGTTTTGCCTTGTCGGCCATCGGCGAGCGCGGCAAGCCGGTACTGGACGTGCTGGAATCCGCCTCGCACATGGTGTTCAAGATTTTTTCCTACCTGATGCGCTTCGCCCCGATAGGTGCCTTCGGCGCGCTGGCGTTCACCGTTGGCCAATACGGCATCACCTCGCTGGGTTCCCTGGCCAAGCTGATCATGACGCTGTACATCGCCTGTGCGTTCTTCGTCATCGTGGTGCTGGGGGGCATCTGCCGCGCCCACGGGTTCACTCTCTGGAAACTGCTGCGCTACTTGCGCGAAGAATTCCTGGTGGTGCTCGGGACATCTTCCACCGAACCGGTCATGCCGCGGATGCTGGAAAAACTGCAGGCGCTGGGGTGCAAGAAAGGCGTGGTGGGCCTGGTGCTGCCAACCGGGTACTCGTTCAACCTCGACGGCACGGCGATTTACCTGTCCCTGGCGGCGGTGTTCATTGCCCAGGCCTGCAACATCGACCTCACGCTCGGGCAGACCGTGACGATGCTCGCGATCATGCTGTTGTCCTCCAAGGGCGCGGCCGGCGTGACCGGTTCCGGTTTCGTCGCCCTGGCGTCGACCCTGACGGTGATCCACGACATTCCCTTGGCGGGCCTGGCCTTGCTGATCGGCATCGATCGCTTCATGTCGGAAGCCCGGGCTTTGACCAGCCTGGCCAGCAACGCGGTCGCCACGGTGGTCATCTCCATCAGCGAAAACGCCTGCGATCGCGACCGGTTGCTTCGCACGCTGGACGGTAAGCCGGGAGCCTCGGTCGGCCAGGTCCAGGCTCACACCTGGGAACAGCCGAAGGTCACCAAACCCGTCTAGCCGTTTCCGCTAGCCCTTCACCCTGCCTCATAAAACTTCCGCCAGGCGCCGTTCATCGTGCCGCCTGGCGGGTTAGGGGCCGTGCGCCTTGGCGTCGGCCACGCTACTCATAAGAACAAGAGATCAAACCTATGCTCGCATTGCTTGGCTTGGCCATGGTGGTCGTCTTCACCGTTTTGATCATGACCAAACGGCTGTCACCGATTGTCGCCCTGACCGTGGTGCCCATCGTTTTCGCTGTCCTGGGTGGGTTTGGCGGCACCACCGGCAAGATGATGCTCGACGGCCTGAAAATGGTCGCTCCGTCGGCGGCGCTGCTGCTGTTCGCGATTCTGTTCTTCGGCCTGATGATCGACGCCGGACTGTTCGATCCGCTGATCCGCAAGATCCTCAAGCGGGTCAACGGCGACCCGATGAAAATTGCCGTCGGCACTGCGCTGCTGTCGTTGATGGTGGCCCTGGACGGCGATGGCACCACCACCTACATGATCACCTGCGCGGCCATGCTGCCGCTCTACAAGCGCATCGGGATGAACCCGATGATCCTGGCGACCATTGCCATGCTGTCGCTGAGCATCATGAGCGGCATGACGCCCTGGGGTGGGCCTGCCACCCGCGCGATTGCAGCGCTGGGTCTGGATGCCGGCGAATACTTCGTGCCCTTGCTGCCCACCATGATCGGCGGAGCGATGTGGGTGGTCTTCACCGCATTCCTGCTGGGGCGCGCCGAGCGCAAACGCATCGGCAATATCCAGTTGGAGAGCGGCGGCGGTAACTGCTACATCAAGGCGATCCTCGAGGACACTCCTTACAAGCGCCCGAAATTGGCCTACGTCAACCTGCTGCTGGTCATCGCGGTGATGGTGGCGTTGGTGATGGGGATCATGCATTCGGCGATCCTGTTCCTGATCGGCTTCGTGCTGACGCTGATGATCAACTACCCGCAGCTGGATATTCAGAAAGAACGCATCCTGGCCCATTCGGGCAATGCCATGACCGTGGTGCTGCTGGTGTTTGCGGCAGGCATCTTCGCCGGCATCTTCTCCGGCACCAAGATGGTCGATTCCCTGGCACAAACCCTGGTCGACTGGATCCCACCGTCCTGGGGTCACCTGTTCCCGCTGGTGGTGGCGATTACCAGCATGCCGTTGACCTTTGTGCTGTCCAACGACGCCTATTACTTCGGTGTGGTGCCGATCCTGGCGAATGCGGCGGCGGCCTATGGCATCGATCCGGTGGAAATCGCCCGGGCCTCGATCCTCGGTCAACCGGTGCACCTGATGAGCCCGCTGGTGGCGTCGACCCTGTTGTTGGTCGGTATGGTCGACCGCGACATCGGCGACTTCCAGAAAGCCACCGTCAAGTGGGCCGTGCTGACCTCGCTGGTCATTACCGCGCTGGCCCTGCTGACCGGAGCGATCAGCCTCTTCACCTGATTCACCCAACCTCCTGTGTTTCCCACGCGCCTGCCCGGGCAGGCGCGCGCTGTCCTGCACCCCAAATAACAACAATGAGTAGTGAACCATGAGCACTTTGCATACCCAACGGGCGTTGTTTTCCCTTCTTGGCCTGTTGCCGCTGGCGAGCGCCAGCGCCGAAGGATTGATCGATGACAGCAAGCTCAAGCTGCAATTGCGCAACGTCTATTTCAATGAAAATTTTCGCGACGAGCATGGCATGAGCGCGCGCGCGGCGAGGACGGCGAAAAGCGAGCGAACCGAATGGGCCCAGGGGTTTTTGCTGGACTACCAGTCAGGGTTCACCCCTGGCACCCTCGGGGTGGGTGTTGATGCTTTGGGGCTGCTCGGGGTCAAGCTGGATTCCGGTCGCGGCCGCAGCGGCACCGGCTTGTTGCCCGTGCATGACGATGGCCGCGCGGCTGACGAATTCGCCAGCCTCGGCCTGACGGCCAAAGCGCGCCTGGCCAAGACCACGATCAAGTACGGCACGCTGTTGCCGAAGACGCCAGTGCTGATCTACAACGATGCGCGCCTGTTGCCGCAGACCTACCGGGGCACCCAGGTCAGCAGCGTCGACATCCAGGACCTGACGCTCACTGGCGGCTACCTGGATCGATTCAAGTTGCGTGATTCCAGCGACAGCATGCCGATCGTCCCCGACGGCTATAGCGGCGACAAATCGGGCGACTTCAGCTACGCCGGCGCCGAATACAAGCTCGGGAAGAACGTTCGCCTGAGTTACTTCTACGGTGAGCTGGAAAACTTCTACCGACAGCACTTCGCCGGGATCCAGCACGACCTGCCCTTGGGGTGCGGTGTGCTGACCAGCGACCTGCGCTATTTCAACAGTGTCGACAGCGGTTCTGCCTACGGCGGCAAGATCGACAACACGATGCTGAGCGGGCAATTGTCCTATGCGATCGCAGGCCATACCGTGGGCGGCGGCTACCAGGTGCTCAATGGCGATGCCGGCCTGCCATACATCAGCGGTGCCACGGTCTATTCGTTCAGCAACGCAGGCATCGGGAAGTTCATCGAAGAGGATGAAAAGACCTGGATGCTCAACTACGGCTACAACTTCGCCGCCCTCGGCGTCCCTGGCCTGACCTTTTCGACACGCTACCTGAGTGGCAACGACGGCCAGTCCGACACGGCGATCAAAGAGTGGGAACGAGACGCCGAACTGGCTTATGTCGTGCAGCAAGGTACGTTCAAAGGCCTGGGCGTGCGGTTGCGCAATTACGTCTACCACGCCGACTACGCCCGTGGACGAGACAGCAACCGGATCTACTTCACCTACGACATTGCACTCTGGTGAATGCGTTGCGGCCCGCGACGCCGGCGGGCCGTGATTACGCTGTCATTCGGCCTCCCGCAACGCCCCTCGGATAAGCGAAGCGAATGCCTGCGTCACGTCATCCTTGTCATGCCGTCCTCGTACCAGGGCCCCCGCCAGCGCTTCGCCCGCGCCGACCAGCCCGGTGCAGCGACGCTCCAGCTCAACGGCTGACAGCGCGGCGTGGGGCTTGAGCACGCTCGTGAACATCTGCACGCAGTTATCCAGCAGCTCCTGGAAAACCGCTGCCTTTTCGTCGCTGCCTGCCAGCGCCGCGCCCACGGCATAAAATTCGTCAGTGTTGTCAGCCGCGCACTGGATGTAGGCACTGGCCAGCAGTTGGGCAGTGTCTTCCAGCGTCCGGGCGGAACCGGCCATGGCGTCACGGAATGCATTGACCCGTTCGGTATCGATCCATTTATAGAGTTCGATCAGCAGGAGCGAACGGGTACTGAAATGATCGTAGACCACCGGTTTCGACACCCCCGCACGCACCGCCAGATGCCCCAGGGTCAGGCGGTCGGCGCCTTCCTCGCGCACGATCAGTAAGGCGGTATCCAGCAACTGTCGCCGTCGTTCGGCCTTCGAAAGCCGGCGGGTGGAAGACGTGGCCGGGGGCTCGATGTCTGTTTGCACTTCGTCGCTCCAGGTGAAAAAACCTACCAATGGTAGGTGGTGAGGTGTAAGGTCATGGTTGTTCGCCTACCAATGGTAGGTTTGGTTCCCAACGCTAGGAGAACATACCATGTCTATTGATCCTATTCTGTTTATGGGCGGCTCTGGCGCCATCGGCCATCATTCTGCCCAAGCACTGCGCGCGGCCCATCCCGGCGTACCGCTGCTGATCGGAGGGCGCGACCTGGGCAGGGCCCAGCGGGCCGCAGAGCAGATCGGCGGGGCCCAGGGCGTGCTGATCGACGCTGCTGCGGATGACCTGGGACTCGGCGATCGTCCCGTGAGCGCGGTCGTGGTGTTCTACATGGATCATGCCCTTGCGGGGTTGCGCTTCGCCCAGCAACGGGGTGTGCCGCACCTGAGCATATCGTCCGGCATCTTCGAGATCGCCCCGGAAATAGCCACCTACATGCACAGGCCTGATGCCGCGCCCATCGTCCTCGGATACGAGTGGATGGCCGGCGCCACGACAGTGTCGACCTTGAGTGTCGCCAAGGGGTTCAGCCGCGTACGCGACATCAGGATCAGCGCGTTGATCGATGAGCAGGACACTGGCGGCCCGACGGTGGCAACCGACTTCGAACACTTGAACAGGATGCTGCCAGCCGCACTGACACGGCGCGAAGGGGTGTACGTCTGGCGTGAAGGCGAAAAGGCCAAGGCGCGTTTTCAAGCGGTGGACGGCAGGGCGATCGACGGCAGCGGTTTTTCATCCATCGACGTCGTCGGTCTGGCGGCTGCCACGGGCGCAGCCGATGTGCAATTCAACATGGCCATCGGCACGAGTTCGACCCGGCACCAGGGCGGTCCGATGTCGACCGAAATCATCATCGAACTGGCGGGCGAGGATCAGCAGGGCAAGGCGCTGCGTACCCGGCATGCGCTCGTGCACCCGGCGGGCACTGCACCGCTGACTGGCCTCAGCGTGGCCTTGCTCCTGGAACGGCTGTTGGGGCTCGATGGGCAACCACCCACTGCGCCCGGCCTCTATTTCCCTTATCAACTGCTGGACGCCGTGACGTACCGGCAGCGCCTGGAGAAGGAGGGCGCAACGCTGCGAGAGTTGCCCTTGTAACGGCTGTCTGGGGACGGGGCAACCTGGAGACACCTTGAGGCCGCTTGCCGCCCCATGAAGCTGTCAGTGCTGCCTGATAGCGTGGGTTGGCGGCTAACGCTGCCCAGGGGCAATAGTACAGTTGGACTATTGCCGGACTGGGAGTGGTCTGGCCTGATGGAGCGCCCATCTCTCGACCTGAGGTCAGGACAAGGATATGGCAGCACGCCGGACATCGCCGATTTCGGCCAGGTGCCATTCTGGAGCGGCCAGCGCCTGGAACCCGTGCAAGGCTGGGTCTGGTCGCCGCATATCAGCACCGCACCAGACAAGGCATTCTCGGACCTGGAGTTGGCTGCTTGCACGCTGAACCCAACAAGGAAACGTTCTTGAAAAACTCACCCGCCAAACAATCTGATCTGGATGCTGCTCACTCCAAGCGTACCTCGACGGCATTGGTCTGCTTCGCCCTTGCCGTTTGCGGCGCGGGAATCCCTGGCCTCGTCATGGCTGATGCGACAGCGACGTCGACTGATTCATCTTCGGCCGCGTGTGTGAACGAAGCAGACTTTCGTGCCGGTACGGTGGTGGAGTCTGAAAGCCGTGACAACCTGTCGCCCGCGCTCAGCCGCAGCAAGACCGAGACGCTGGGGCCGCAAGCGTTTGCCGGGGTCACGCCGGTGGCTTCCTCACACACGTCATACCTGAACGGCGCGCCGTTCTTCTTGACGACGACATTTGCCGAAGTCAGGGACGGCCAGCTGATTCGCTATGGCGATCGGCATGGCGCGGGCGCCTCGCTGGTGACCACCACCTACCATCCCGCAGCCGCCGTGCCGATTGATCTGCAACCCGGGCAGACGGTCGACGTTCGCTACAAGAGCCAGGCAGTCAGTGCCGGCGCGACGGTTGAGTATGACGTCACGGAGCAACTGACCTACAGCGGCCGTGAGACCCTTACCACGGCACTCGGCACGTTCAACACCTGTAAGTTCACCAATCGGATTTCGGTGGGCTCGCGGGCGGGAGCACAACCCGCGCCGGTCGTCGTCCATAACTGGTTTCCTGCCGAGGGGCCTTATCGAGGACAATCGATCAGGGCTGTTACGCCCGCGGCCAATGGCGTGCCGGAGCGGATCACTGAAGTAGTAAAGATGCAGTATCGAGCGCAATGACTTTGGCTTGCCCCAAGGCTGAATTATCTAACGCTCGCTTCACTGGATTAACAACGCTATTCGCCACGATCGGGTGTTGTGAACTGAACAACAACCGGTAAAAGGAATGCCCCCGGTCTGCGCAATGATAGGGCAATAATGCGAGCGGATAATCAATTGTCTGGACGGCATGATGGCACTTTAAGTTCATGTCGTTTCACTAATTGAAAGCCTGACTAGTACAAGTGTGCTAGTTCAGGTGTTCTATATCTTAAGTCACAAGACTCGGACATCATCGGATCGTTTTTCTATTCGAATGGATGTCGTGTGTTGTGTGATATGAATTGCCGAATTATCGTGGCAGATGAGCATCCGCTGTTTCGCGAAGGCCTGATGGTATTGCTTGAACGTTTGATACCCGCTGCAATGATCGAGCAAGCAGGTAATCTGGAAGAAGTACGAACGTTGATCGCGCAAGGGCGTCCCGTCGATACATTAATTCTTGAAATTCGTCTTCCCGGATTAAACGCCATTAGTGAGTTGGCTCAACTGCGTCAGGAGTTGAGACATGTCAAATTAATAGTGGTGTCGACCATTGATGACGGTGATGTCGTTGGCCAAGTCATGGATGCCGGCGTAGATGGGTTTGTTGGCAAGAGCCTCTCTTCGGAAGAGGTGGGCAAGGCCATTGTCGACATCCTGGAAGGCAAAGTGTTGGTCAAGTACGAGTCCTCCAGCCTGCTGCCCCTGGATGTGAACGATGATATGAGCCGACTGACCTCCCGGCAGAGGGAAGTCTGGCGGCTGATCGCCCAAGGCAAGACCAACAAGCAGATCGCCGCGCTGCTTGAAATCTCGCCTTTCACGGTGCGAATCCACGTTTCGTCCCTTATCCGTGCGTTGAACGTTCCCAACCGGGCGGTGGCCGCCGCCCGTTATGCCGGGCGCCAGACGCAGGACGCTTCGCCTTAGCCGAGGGGTAGGCCTTGAGTCGTCTTTGGCGCCCACAAGCCCGGGGCCGCCACCGGCCAGCTGACTAGGGGCGCATCGGACTCCCGTCCTGGCGATCCATGAGCTTGACCAGTTCGAGCAAGACACCGCGCAGCTCCGGCGGGCGCACGGGCTTGGCCATCACCGAGATGTTCAAGTTGTGCAGCGACTGGCGTATCCGCTCGATCTCATGCCCGGTGATGACCAGTGCCGGGACTTCCCAGCCGCGCTGCTCGCGTATGGCGGCGATGCATTCTGAGCCGGAGATTTTCGTCCCGAGGTCAAAGTCGGCAATGATGATGTCGCAGTCACTGGTCAGCCCCTCGCCATCGCTGTGGCTTTCCACCTGGCAGCCCCATTTCTCCAGCAGCGCCGAGGTCGCCATCAGGACGTTGGCGTCATCCTCCACCAGGCAGACCCGCAATCCATTCAGGCGCTCATGGAAGGGGGCCGCCCTGGGTGTGTTCGGGGTCTTGGGCGTGGCGGGCTCCAGGCCGCCGATGGTCACCCTGGTGCCTTGTCCCACGCGGGAACGGATGTGGATGTCGACATCGAGCAATTGGCTGATCCGTTTGACGATGGACAGGCCCAGGCCGAGGCCTTCGACGTCCTTGTCGCGGACATGGCGCACGCGATAGAACTCGTCGAACACGTGGGCCAGGTGCTCGCTGGCGATGCCGCGCCCCTTGTCGTAGATGACCACCGCCAGGCGGCTGGCCTGGCGTCGCACGCCGATCAATACGGGCTGGCCGGGGGCATATTTGAGGGCGTTGGACAAGACGTTCTGGACCATCGTCGTGAGCAGCCCGGGATTCACCGCGACCCAGTAAGGGCAGGGGCGCAACCGCAACTCGACGCCCGCCCAGCGTGCGGCTTCGGTGTTCTGCTTGACGACATCCTGCAACAACGCTCCCAGGTGGACGGTGTCCGCCTGGGGCACCAACTTGCCGTGATCCAGGGTGTAGATGTCCAGGATCGAACGAAACAGCTGCGACACGGTATGCAATGAGCGGTCGATGTTATCGACCAGGCGCAGCTCTTCCAGCCCCAGTTTGGCGTCGCGCAGGCAGGCGGTGAACAGGCCGATCGAGTGGATCGGCTGGCGCAGGTCATGGCTGGCCTGGGCCAGGAATCGGGATTTTTCCTGGTTGGCTGTGATCGCCTCCTCCGAGGCGATGCGCGTGCGCTTGAGCAGGATGTGCGCATAGGCGGGTACCACGATGGTGGTCACGATCAACATCAGGAACATGTACGGCTGGGTGCGCCAGAAGGCGTTGAGCCAGAAAATCAACACCAGGGTCAACAGCGCGATGGCCGTGGCGAGCGCCAGGTAGCGGGAGCCGAAGCGCATGCCGTTGCCCAGGGTCACCCAGAGCAGTGCCGCATAAATAGGCAAGGCGCCTTCGCCGCCCAGCACCATGGCGAAGGCGATGCCGGCGTAATCGTGCAGCATCGTGAAAAGGCGCCGCCAGAAGAAGTGCCCCGGCCAGCGCTTGATGATCATGCGCAGGAAGATCGAGACGACGAAGAACGTCGAGATGTAGATGATGATGGGGATGTAGCGCGCATTCCCTCCGCCATCCAGTCCCTCCAGGACGACGATGTACAACCAGGCGCAGGCACTGACGACCAGGCGGAGCGTGGCTTGGTCGAGTTCGCTGTTTTTTTCCATTGGCCTTGATCCCCTCATGAACATCGACAGGTGCGTTCGGCGATGCTCGGCATTATGGTTTAGCCATGGTCGATGCAGGTAGGCGCACGGGGCCGCGGATGGACAGCCGGCGTCATGACCCGGACTGGTCGGGGGAGGCTGGCCAGTGGTTCGGCTGCCAGATGTGCGGTTGGAGACGGCAGGTTCGCCGTCCCCAACGTTCGATGAGGGTGCTGACGGATACCGGTCGTTCGGGGGCGGGGCCCGAACAGGTCACTCCTTAATAGACCCGGTAGTACTTCACGACATCGTCGATGAAGTAGATGATCAAGGTCGAACCTTGGCTTTGGCTCTGTGGCTTCTTGTTGCCGGTCACGCTGGTGACATCATTGGCCACGCCTTGGGCTTTCGAGAGCTGCGCCGAGGTGTCGTACATTTTCAAGCTGGTTTCGGTGGAAACGTATTTATGGGCCAGCTTCATGTACTTATCCAGACCCTCTTCGCTCTTTTCGTATGTCCAGTTCGACTCGTTGCTGGTACTGGTCGAGTTGAGCTCTTCACTGCTCGGAGCGCCAAACATTTGATTGATCTGATTTTTTGTTGTCTTGCCCGGCGTGATCTTTTGCTTGAGGTAAGCAATGTCATATTTATTAGCGCCCGAGTTCAAGGAGTTCATCGAACTCATCAAGTCACCGGTGTTGGCGCAACCGTGGAGGGCGCCGACCAACACGCACAGGGCTATTCCGTTCTTTAATGTTTTTCCATACGTGAGGGACATAATACTTACCTTAGTGATTGCCAGCCTTTCCATTTGAACCGGGTAGGCGTTCAAGTTACGCCAGGCGTGCGAACCTGGCATCGATTGTGATTAATCGAATTTGCCCGACCTAACGTTTTAATCGCGCAGCACCGCGCGCCACGATCATCAGTGCGTTGATTGGTTTTTATACGCGGTTGACTGTTTGGCAGCGCGTTGCGGAGCCTTTACAGCTTAGGGGGGGAGATAGGCCTGGCGCCATAGTACAAGTGTGCTATGGAACGAGGCAGGGGGAGGGAAATCAATATCCTGGCCAAGCGTCTTTCACGCTTGAAGTTGCATGGCCATTAAAGTGCTAGTTATCAGGTTGTTGTGTGAGTAATCCAGTAAGCATGGAGCGTGAGCATGCTGGCGATCAAAGACAAAGCGTGTTGGCGTCGCACCGGTATCTTCGTCTTGCCGCGGCGCTGCTGTCCGTGGGACAACCCTCAAGCGAGACGGCCGATGGCGCGCGCCAGATTGGCCCGTGCCTGCTGCTCGAACGCATCGAAGTACGCCGCGTTGGTGTAGATGCGCTCGCGCGCCAGAAACCCTTCCAGGACCTGACGCCGCTTCCGGCGGTATAAAAACGAGGGCACATGGCGGTATTCGCGCCGCACTTGTTGGTCGTATTCCTCGAAGCGCTCGAACGGGGCGCCAAGGATCGCCAGGTCCGTGTCCACCAGCACCGCTTCGTCGACCGTCGCGGGAGCGCCGTCGTGTCGCGTCACCATGATCAGGTCATGAAGCCTGCGTCGGGTGGCTTCGTCCAGACCGCTATCGCGTGCCACCGTGTCCAGCCATTGCGCGCTGCGCAGTTCGTTGTCGTGGCGAAGAGGGTCGTAGATCGCGTCGTGGAACCACAAGGCGAGGTCAACCTCGGCAGGGGCCTGACAGGCCGCGTCCACGCAATCGCGCACTTGAAGGCATTCCTCCAGATGCTGGCAACTGTGGTACGCGCGGTGCGGTTCGCGGTAGTGGCGAATGAGCGCTTCGTGCGTCTGGCGCGACGCGCATTCGACCCCAAGCTGCGCCCAGACACGGGCCCAGGCGGCAAAACCCAAACGCTCGGACACGTCGGGCTCGGCGCTTGCCTGACCAGAAGTCGATGGCGGCTTCAATCCAGTGTCACCAGGGATTTTACGATGGAGATGATGCCGTCGATCTCAAAAGGCTTGGCGACGACACGGGCAAACAGATCGGCACGCTCCAACCCCAGGTGAGCCTGTGCACCGCTCATCAATATGATCGGTATGGCGGTGAGGTGCGCTCTGTTTTTAACGGACTCGGCAAACTCGATCCCGGTCATGGCCGGCATCATGAAGTCCGTGATGATCAAGTCCGGCCGTTCCCTTTCCAGGATTTCCAGTGCCTTGACCGCGCTACCCGCGGTAATCGCAGCAAACCCTTCGTCCTCAAGGGCAAAGCTGAGGATGTCGGCGATCAAGTACTCATCATCGATAATCAGGATCGTCTTCATTTTTCAACCACGCGCCAAGGCCACCCTCGAAACCTGGAGCGAAACACATGCGTTGATCGCCAGCTCGTTGCCACTCGCATTTTTCAGACCTTTCTGACGACGATTCCGGCATTGCCCATGACCACCTCAAGCAACGAGAGGTCATAGGGGTTATCCCTGATCTTGAGAATCGAGAGTTGCCGTTGAAGTTCAGTACCGTTGCGTCCGAACTGGATGAGTAACAGGTTATCCATCACGCTGGAAAGTTCGGGCACTGCCAGGACGAACTGATCACTGAACATGCGCTGGATTTCCCACGACGCGATGACCGTCACCCCGCGAGAGCGCAATTCGCCCAGCACGGCGGTGAAGACTTCGAGCACGCGTGTTTGATCGACGGCGACCCTGCCCATGGCCACCAGGCTGTCGAGGAACACACGCCTGATTCGCTTCTGCTCGACGAGGGCGAGCAGTTCGTACGCCACGCGGTCGATCAGGCCCGTCGAAGCGGAGTTCCACACCAGGTGCAATGCCCCGGTTTCTTCCATCCCGGCAAAATCGTGGCCGAGCGCCCTGGCCTTCATGCGCATGCGTTGCGGAGATTCGTGGAAGCCAAAATACAGGCCTGGTTCCTGGGGGGTGGAGCCGGCCAGGAATTGCGCGCCGACGGAGGTTTTGCCCGCACCGGACGGGCCCATGATCAGCGTGACCGACGACGTCATCAGCCCACCGCCGATCTGCGTGTCCAGCGATGGAATTCCGCTGCTGATCGTCTCCATGTGGTCGCTGTCCCTGAGGGCGGGGTGGGTCAGGACACTTTCGATGCGAGGGTAGATGGTGATGCCTTTCTCGGTGATCTCGAATTCGTGGGGACCGGTGATCGCGCCGCTGCCGCGGGTCTTGCGCAGTTTTATCCGGCGAACGGATTTGCAGTCGATGATCTCTTCGCCCATTTCGATGACACCGTCGACCATGGTGTGTTCGGGGCTGCCGTCGTCGAGCTGGGAACTGGTGAGGAACAGTACGGTGCAGCCGGCAAAGGCTGCATGCCCTTGCAGCTCGGAGATGAACTGCTTGGTGTCCAATGGCGTTTCCGCTTTCGAGCGGGCGTTGAGCAAGCCATCGAGGATCAGCAGGCTGGATTTCTGCCGGCTGATTTCCCGGCGCAACAGCTTGACCACTTCGTCCAGCCCTTCGTTTTCCAGCGTATCGAACGCGCTGACGAACTGGATGTTTTGGTTGACCTCTTCCTTTTTGTAGAAGGTCAGCGTGGACAGGAACTGGAAGAGCCGGTCATGGGGTTCGGCCAGCAACGTGGCGAAAAGCACGCGGCCGCCATGGTCGATATGGTTGAAGCCGATCTGGTTTGCCAGGATGGTCTTGCCCGACCCTGGCCGCCCTTGAATGATGTAGGACGAGCCGGCGATGAGGCCTCCCTTCAACAGCGTATCGAGGCCATCAATCCCGCTCTCAAGGCGTTTAAGCTGTTTCAACTCTGGTCCCTCTGCGCTGATCTTCATCGAGATTCGGATGGTGCGCCGCTCATTCACGGCGCGTCTCGTATGCAAAGGTTGTAGTGTAACCCTGCCACACGGATTTACGGCTCAATGTTTATGGATATGCATGGAGACTGCCGGGACTGTGAAGAGTTCGCGGAAAGCGAGGGGAGGTTTCAACGTGCAGGTTCGGAAAAAACCACTCAGTGAGTGGTTTTTTTCAACGCGTGCACCGCTGGGGTAACCGTCGGCATGACCAGTCCGAAGGCCGCCGCTGCACCGACGGCCTGTTGGCGGTTCACCGAGCCGAGCTTGCGTCGGGCGTTGAGCAGGTGGAAGTCGATGGTCCGTTCCGAACACGTCAGGATGTGGCTGATTTCCCAGGTGGTCTTGCCGGCGCTGGCCCAATACAGACAGTCCAGTTCCTTGGGCGTCAGGTCCTGGCGGGGAGGGGCCGGCCCGCGCAACTGATGGCTCATCCCGGCGAGCAGGTAGGGGATGAGCATGAACAGTTGGTAGACGGCGGGGTTGGAAAACGCGTCCGGCTCGGTGATGTCGGTGTCATCGAGGGCCACGCTCAATGTCCCCCTGAGCAGTTCGTAGCGCAGCGGAATGCTCAGGCCGCTGCGCAGGCCATAGAGCTCGCGCTGCTGCCAGAAGTGCCGGGAGCGCCCCCGGGCGCGCCGGCGTTCGCGGTCCCAGAAAAACGGCACCAGCTCGCGTCGGCAATGCCTGAGTATCGGGTCGATGTCGATCAGCCCGTCGCCGCGATACTGGTCAAGCCAGCGTTTGGGAAAGGTGGTAATGAGGCCGGCGAGCGGGTCGGTGTCCCTCGGCGTCGCCGGGCCCAGGCTGATGAGGTAGCTGCTGAAGCCGAGTTGGCGCAGCACTTTGTTCAACTGGCGCTCCCAATCGCAACGGTGGGCATCCTTGGCGAGATTCATGAAGGCGGCCAGCGGTGCGGTACGCCCGGCCGGCGGCCGGGGGGAGTTGTGTTTGTCCATAAACGAGTCGCTCTTGTCATAGCGGGAATGAAACGGCTGCGGCACGGGAAGAAGGGGCGCGTGCCCCTTCGAGCGGATCACTGGCGCACGTAACACTTGATGAAGCTGCGGAACAGGTCCAGGCCGTTTTCGGTCAGGATGCTCTCCGGGTGGAACTGCACCCCTTCCACCGGCAGGTGACGATGGCGCACGCCCATGACATAGCCATCGTCCGTGGACCTGGACGTCACTTCCAGGCAATCGGGCAGTTGTTGGTCGCTGATCATCAACGAATGATAACGAGTGGCTTGTATGGCACGTGCGTCGGTGTGGTCATAAACGCCCTTGCCGTCGTTCTCGATCGTGCTCACCTTGCCGTGCATCACGTGCGGGGCCCTGCACACCTGGGCGCCGAAGGCCAGGCCGATGGCCTGGTGGCCCAGGCAGACGCCCAGCAGCGGCAGGCGGCCCTGGAAATGATTGATCACCTCTATGTAGCCGACATCGGCCGGATGCCCAGGGCCAGGGCCCAGCACGCAGAAATCCGGGGAGAACGCCTCGATGCGCTGGAGAAGGTCTGGCACGTCGTGACGCTCGACGCGGGTTTCCAGCCCCAATTGTTCCAGGTATTGGCTGATGATGAAGACGAAGCTGTCATAGGCGTCGATGAGGAATACTTTCACAGTCCGATCTCCTGTCCGGTTACCGCTCGGTACACGGAACCCATTTTGTACAACGTTTCTTTCCATTCCATCTCGGGGACCGAGTCGGCGACCACGCCGGCGGAGGCCCGCAGGTGGTAGGTGCCTTCATCGAAGACCGTCGAGCGGATGCACAAGGCGGTGTTGACGCTGCCGTCGAAACCGACCAGGCCCAGGGCCCCGGCGTAGATGCCACGGCGGTTGCTTTCCATGCCCTCGATCAGTTCCATCGCCCGGACCTTGGGCGCGCCGGACATGGTGCCGGCGGGGAACGAAGCCTTGATCACGTCGTAGGCGTCGAGCCCGGGACGCAACAGGCCGCGGACGTTCGAGACCATGTGATAGAGGTGCGAATACTCTTCCACCAGCATGAACTCATCGACCTCCAGCGAGCCGGCCTGGCAGACGCGGCCGATGTCGTTGCGGCACAGGTCGATGAGCATCAGGTGCTCGGCGCGCTCCTTCTCCGAGCGCGTCAGCTCCAGGACCAGTTCGGTGGGGTCCACGCCGGGTTTCTTGCCGACGGTGCCGGCGATCGGGCGCATCTCGATCAGGTCGTCCCTGATCCGGACGAACAGCTCGGGGCTGGCGCCGATCAGGTCGATACCGCCCACGTGGGCCAGGTACATGTAGGGCGAGGGGTTGCGAAGCCTCAGGTTCTGGTACACCTCGAACGGCGTGACCTGCGAGCGAATGCGGATCTCATGGCCGAGCTGGATCTGGTAAACGTCACCGGCGCGGATGTGCTCCATCGCCACTTCGACGCGCTGGTGAAACTGCTCCGGGGACACCGTGCGGGTTTCCTCGAAGGTCGCTGGGTACGCCGGCAACTCCGGCGTTTGCGCGGGCTCGGCGGCGCTCAGAAAGGGGTAGTCTTGCACGGTGCGGGCCGCCCACAAGGGGTGGTTGTTGATCAGGGTTTCGACGATGCCGTTGCTGTGCAGATACACCAGGGTCTGGTAGACCGACAGGGCGATGAGCGGGTAGTCGTAGGTTTGCTCGGCCAGGTCGGGAAGCCGCTCGATCAGGCGAACGCAGTCGTAGGAAAAATAGCCGAAGAACGCCAGGCTGGAAGGAGCATTGGCCGCCGGCTGGAACGTCGCCTGGATGGCCCGCAGCAGGTTCCAAGCCGCCTCGCTGTCCGGCAGGTGGATCTTGTGTTCGTGATCGATCTGCACGCCGTCTTGTTGCAGGTGCTCGCGCAGGTGCTCGCAAAGCGCAGGGCAACCGCGCAATTGTGCCTGGCCTTCATCGATGCATACTTCGAAGAGCGGGTCGAGCCCGATGATCGTCGCGCGGCGGTCGCGGCTCGGGCCGGAGAGTGATTCAAGAATAAAGACAGACTCACGACCTCGTTGAGCCGCGGCACTTGCATATATACCCAATGCGTCCATGGGTCGACGTTCTTCACGGCGAGTTACTTTGACGTCAATTAATTTTCTGTTCACGGTTAATACCATTTTTCGAGGTGCAGCGATTCAGGCACTCCATTAAAAGAGCGCCACGGAAATATAAAGTGCGTAAACACTTTAAATAGGAATGGACGAATATCCTGAATGTTCGGGACGAACGCTGTTTATGCCGCGCGCAATACCAGGCCGGCCACGGATTGCGGCCAGTCAACGTGCAGGGCACAAGGCGCGAACGCCTTCGAGTTCAAGGATGAAGAGTCAGGATGTTGCTGGCAGGCAGCAGACAGGCGCTGGTCTTCGCTGGATTAGCGACGCCAGATATTGCTTTTGAAGATGGCCAGAATGGCCCGGGAACAGCTGTCGGGGCAGCTGTGGGAGGAACTGATAGCAGAAAGGTGATAGTACATTTTAGACATCCCAGTCTTGGCTAGGCACTGCGGGAAATAAACGGCAGTGCGGCGAAATTACCAGTGCCCCCCTGGGCTGTCAACCGTAAACCGGGACGGATATTCATCTTTCATTCATTGCTTAATGTTGATCGGCGCAAACGCTGTCCCTGTCCATTATGTAAACGCGCGTGCTCATAACAAGAAACGCGTGTGCGCACAACTGTGTAATCGCTCAGCTGGGTATTTGTAACTTCAGTCACTAACGTAGCGGCCGTTGAGTTCCAGTAACCCATCAACCCTGAGCGGCTGACATGAAAGAGCATCTAGAGACATTCAAGAAACGGTACGATCCGATCCACCAGGCCTATTGGACCGACGTCCTCAGCGACGCCGCGCTGGCGGCATGGCACCAGGAGCAGTTGCGGGAAGTGATCGGCCATGTGAAGCGATCCTCGCCGTTCTACTCCAGGCACCTCGCCCAGGTCGACGAGCGTTCGCTGACTCTGGATGACCTTGCCAGCGTGCCTTTCACCACCAAGGATGACCTGCGCGAGGCCGGTTTCGACATCTTGTCCGGCCCCCTCGAAGACAGCATCTTCTACTACGAGACCACGGGCACCACCGGGCCTGCCACGCCATGCCCACGGGACCGCAAGGAAAGCTACGCGAGCAATCGCCAACTGGCCATGGCCTACCAGGCCGTGATCGAAAAGCATTTTCCGGGGGAGAAGACGGTCGTCGGCATCATGGGCCCGACCGAGGTCCATTCCTTCGGTGACACCCTGGGTGATGTCTGCACCCAGCTCGACCTGTGCAATGCCAAGATCTGGCCGCACTCGCCGGTGATCGGCTGGGCCAAGTCCCTGCAGTTGCTCAAGGACCTGCGCATCGGCGTGCTCGCATCTGCGCCGGGGTTGTTGCTGGCCATGGCGAAGGAAGCCGAGCGCCAGGGCTTCAATCCGCGCGAGGATTTCGCCTTGCGTGCCTTCATGATGAGCGGCGAACTGTGCACGCCGGCGTTGAAGAACAACCTCTACAGCCTGTGGGGCGCGCAGGCCTACAACAGCCTGTATGGCTCCCAGGAAGCGATGATCATCGCGGCCTGCAACGCCAACGACCAACTGGTTCCCCATCGCCTCAACTACATCATCGAAGTGCTCGACCCCAAGTCCGGGCAAAGCCTGGGCAGCACCGGCGATGGCGAGCTGTGCGTGACCATGTTGATTCCCGGCAGCAAGCCTTTGGTTCGCTACCGCACCGGTGACCTGGTCTCGATCCAGTCGCGGCCCGGCTACCCGCAATCGATGCGCCAGACCGTCAAGGTGGTCGGCCGGGTGAAGGACGCGGTGCAACTGAATGATCGTGCCTTCTCGGCCGCGCAGATCGAGCAGGCGCTGCTTGAAGGCGTCGAGCAGTGCCTTGGCTACCAGATCGTCCTCAGTCGCGCCAATGATCGCGATACCGTCATCGCCAAGCTGGAGATGTCGCGCTTCTTCGAGGGCGACCGCGGCCGCCTGGTGCTGCTGATCAAGGAACGCCTGCGCGAACGGCTGGGGGTCGAGGCCACGGTCATGGTGGTGAGCGACCTGGCCGATCACGTGAACCTCGGCAGTTGGTTCAGCTGGAAAGAAGCGCGCATCGTCGATCAGCGTCAAGGCCAGTGAGGTCAGCGATGAGCCTGTCTGTTCGCGTGATCGACCACGCCAATGAGCTGTTCGAGTCTGTCCGGCAACTGCGCAACCGTTACCTGGGGACCAACCCGGCCAGGGAGGATGACTTCGAGCGACGAGAGCAGTTGCGCGACGCCTTGTCCTATCACCTGGTCTACCTGGACAACGACGAAGTGGTCGGGACCCTGCGCGTCACGCCCCTGGGCCATGGCCTGAGTTTCGTCGAGCGGGCCGTCAACGTGCACGCCTATTTCCAGCAATCGACCGATGCCTTCGATGCCAATCGCCTGGTGCTGGATGAGCGCTATCGCGGGGGACGGCACCTGCGCCTGTTTCTCTTGCAAGCGGCCATCTGGCTGAGGGCCAACACCCATCTGCGGTTCATCTCGGCACTGTGTCGCGGCCCGTTGGCCGCGCTGTATGTCGGCCTGGGCGGGCGCGTGCTGGTGGATGACGTGACCTGGACCGGAGAGCAGGTCGAGCGGCGCTACAGCCTCGTGTACCTGGAACTCGAAAATGTTTACCACACCGTTAAAGGAGCCATTTGAAATGCAAGCATTCTTCAAGGAACTCGACGCCATCGTCGACGCGGGCTGGGCCCAGATCAAGCAGGGCGCCTACTGGAAATTCAGTCAGGAAAACCCGACATCGCCCGCGCTCTATCAGCAGTTGATGCTGCAGGTGTACCACTACACCCGCTACAACTCGGTCAACCAGGCCGCGTGTGCCTTCAGCGCCGATCCGGAAGAAACGACCCTGCTGCGTTTCGTCTACAAGCACGCCCTGGAAGAGCTGGGCCACGAGCGCATGGTGCTGCGCGACCTCGAATCGGTCGGGCTGCTGCCGCAGGAAATGCCGGCGCCCCTGGCGCCGACCCAGGCGCTGATTGCGTTCCTCAACGACGTGGCGATCCGCAAAGGGCCGATTGCGCGGCTGGGCTACAGCTACTGGGCCGAGGACGTCTACGAGCACATCCAGCCGATCCTGGAACGGTTCCGCGCCGACCTGGGCCTGAAGGACGAGCAGATGACCTTCTTCGTCGCTCACTCGACCATTGATGAGAAGCATGCCGAGGAAGTGCGCGTGGCCATGCAACGAGCGGTGAAGACCGAAGAGCATCGCCGCCAGATCAAGGAAGTGGCGCGTGTCACGTTGTGGCTGACCGGGCAACTGATGGAGGAGGCGTTACGCGCTTACCTGGTGAGTGAAGAAGGGCTGCGGGAGGCGTCCTGAATCATGAACCTGACCATCATTGTCGGTTCCAGCCGACCTTGTGGGGTCAGTGCACGGGTGGTGGCGCTGGTGCGCCGCCACCTGGGCGAGGAGGTCGAGGTCGATGCCATCTGGCTCAAGGACTACCGGATCGACTACTGCGACGCCGATAACGCCTGCTCGGAACAGGACTGCGCGATGCAGGACGACGTCGGGCAGTTGGTGGCGCGGCTGGATCGCGCCGATGCGGTGCTCTACCTCCCCGTCATGCACGCCTACGGTACCAACAGTCGCTTCCAGGCGTTCCTGGAGCGCGTCGGCTACGGCTTCCTGCGGCCGCGCCAGCGCCCCTTGCGCGACAAGCTCGCGGCGATTGCGGTCGTCGGCCGGCGCTATGGGCACACGGCCGTTTTCTCCCAGGTCGCGTTGAACGTGCTGCT
The DNA here is from genome assembly GCF_018325965.1 of Pseudomonas sp. Cab53. Lineage (NCBI taxonomy): Bacteria > Pseudomonadati > Pseudomonadota > Gammaproteobacteria > Pseudomonadales > Pseudomonadaceae > Pseudomonas > Pseudomonas sp. Cab53. The sequence goes on from NZ_AP021902.1 coordinate 2,383,733, forward strand.
CAACAAAATGATCCTGGTGGGGTCGGGCTTTCCACCGTGTTTCCAGACACAACTGGCCCACGACCCCGAAGCGGAGCAGGCCTTGTGCGAGACGCTGGACCGGCTCTGCGAGCACCACCGTCGACTTCACCCCACGGGGCTCGTGCCGGCCAAGCCGGAACGGATCCTGCGCCCCATTCAGTTTCAGAAGGGCTAACCGTCATGCCATTGAAAGATTCATTGCTGGCGCTGCTGGTCGCGCTGCTCTGGGGCGCGCAGGTCACCGCCGTGAAGATCGGCGGCGCCGAGTTGCCACCGATCCTCATGGTCGCCATGCGCTACGCGATCATGGCGCTGTTTCTCCTGCCGTTGCTCAAGCGTCTCAAGCGCGAACAATTCGGGACCGTGGCGCTGGTCGCGACGATCACCGGCACCTTGCACTTTGGCTTGCTGTATTGCGGCATCGCCCGGGTAGATGCCTCGACCTCGGCGATCATCTACCAGTTGGCGGCCCCCTTTACCCTGATCCTGGCGTTCGCGTTGTTGGGCGAAGTGCTCAAGGTGCAGGTGCTGGTGGGCATCGTGCTGGCGTTCGCCGGGGTGCTGGTGCTGCTGGCCAAACCGTCGGCGAGCGGGAGTGTCGTGGGCATGCTGCTGGTGGCGCTGGCGGCCCTGGCCTTCGCGCTCGGGTCGGTGTTGACCAAGCGCCTCGGGCCGTTGGACCCGCTGGCGTTGAGTGCCTGGACCGCTGTGATTGCCGCACCGCAACTGCTGCTATGGTCGTTCATCCAGGAAGGCGGGCAATGGGCAAGTGTCCAGGCGGCCAGCGCCCAGGCCTGGTGGGCGGTCGTGTATACGGCGCTCAGTGGCGGCCTGCTGGGGTTCGGCCTGTGGTTCTGGTTGCTGGGGCGTAATTCGATGCAGCAACTGAGCCCGTACCTGCTCCTGGTGCCGTTGTTCGCGATCGCCGTCAGCCAGATCCTGCTCGCAGAAGGGATCAGCCAGCGCCTGGTGATCGGTGCCGCGTTGACGCTGTCGGGCGTGGCGTTGTGCCAACTGCGCGTGGCGCAACGGCTTTTTTCCAGGCTCGCGGGGCGCAAGCGGCAAGAGGTGGCGGATGAACAGCGTTGATCGGCTGTTGCTCGGCACCTTGCGCCTGGTCCACCGCTGGCAGTTCGGCCTGAAGCTGCGCTGGCACACGAGTGAGCAGGGACGCCTGGCGTACCTGCAAAGCACCGGCGAGCGGACAGGCCCGACCCTGGTCATCCTGCACGGCCTGGGCGCCAGCAAGGATCAGTGGGGGCCTGCGATCCTGGGCATGGCGCGCCGTCACCCGTGTCTCTTCGTCGATCTGCCGGGCCATGGCCAGTCCTTGTACGCGCCGTCCGCGGGTTACGGGCCGCAGGCCTTGCTGGCAGCACTTGAGGGCCTGTTGGATAAGGTCATCGAAGGCCCCTTCGTGCTGGTCGGCAGCTCCCTGGGCGGTTGCGTGGCCGGCCTGTACGCCGCCAGGCATCCCCAGCGGGTCAGTCACCTGGTCTTGCTGGCGCCGGCGGGACTGGGCCCGAACGCGCTCGGCCCGGTGTTGCAAGCAGGCCTGCAAGGGCAGGGCAGCGTCTTTGGTTATCGCACGGTCGAGGAAATGCGGCAGTTCTGGCGCTTGTTGTTTCGCCAGCCGCCCCGGGTAGGCGGGCGCCTGGCGCAGGCCATGGCCGCCAGCGGCAGGGCGAGGTTCGCGGCGGTACAGCGAGTGGTCGAGGACTTTCGCCGCGAAGGCTTGGATGTGCTGCTCGATCGGCTTCCGCAAATCGTTTCGAGAACGTTGGTGATCTGGGGGCAGCATGACCAGGTGTTCCTTCCCGCGACACTGGATCACCTGCTCGAGCAATTACCCGATGCCCGCGGCCAGTTGATCGAAGACTCAGGGCATGTGCCCTACCTTGAGCGGGGCGCCGAGGTCGTCGCGGCCATCACCGGCTTCATCTCGACCCCTGGGCCTGCACACTGACGTCGGCGCGCCTGGGCATCAGATCTGCTCCAGCAACCAGCTACGGAACGCCCGCAGCGACGGCAGCATTTCGTTGCGGGGCGGGTAGGTCAGGTAATAGCTGCGGCGGCTGGCGACCGGCAGGTCAAGGCTGATCAGTTCGGCGTTGGCCAGCTCATCGGCCACCAGGATGCGCGGTACCAGGCCGATGCCGATGTCCGCCTTCACCGCCTGGATCAGGTGAGAGGTGAGTTCGAAGCTGGGGCCCAGGCGCATCATGCGGTGGGGCAGGTTGTAATGGCTGAACCAGTCGCCCCAGACGGTGGGGTTGTTCGCCACGTTGAGCAGCATCTGTTCGCTGATCCGCTGTGGGGTCCACGTCTCATGGACCTTGGCCGCTTGCGCGGAAATGACCACGGTCAGTTCTTCGGCGTGCAGGCGATGGCTGATCAGGCCGGGCATGTCGGCATGGCCGACGACGATGGCGGCATCGATGTCGCTGGTGTCGAAGTCGATGGCATCGATCCGGGAGTTGATGTGCACCAGGATGCCGGGGTGGGTCTTGTAGAACGCATGCAGCCGCGGCAGCAGCCACTTCGAACCGAACGTCGGCAATGTCGCCAGGCGCAAGGTGCCACTGCCGGACTGATACGCCATCGCCTGCAACGTCGCGCTACGGATGCGCCCGAGCGCCTCACTCATTTCCCGCTGGTACAGGCGTCCGACGTCGGTCAGCCGGACCTGCCGGCCTTCACGACGAAACAGCGTCAGCCCCAATTGTTCTTCCAGGGCCTGCACCTGCCGGCTGACGGCGCTTTGGGTCAGCGACAGCTCCACGGCGGCGCGGGTATAGCTTTCATGCCGGGCCGCGGCTTCAAATGCCAGCAGCAGCGACATGGACGGTGTGAGGTGGCGATAATTCATTCGTAAAAGTCATCGATAGCGGCAGGATTATCCGTTTGTCTGGCCGCAGAGCCTAAGGGAACATTGGCTAAAATGCCGGTCCGAGCCTGACCGATTCATGCGCCGGCGACAAGTATGACCTGATGAGACCCTTGAGAGGCCATTAAATGATCGCCCAATTGCCGGCCGTTGCCCCTGCGGCCCATTACCCGGAATTTCTCGAGGCCCTGCGCGCCAGCGGCTTTCGTGGCCACCTGAATGCCGACTACGCCACCCGTACCGTGCTGGCGACCGACAACTCGATCTACCAGCGCCTGCCGCAAGCCGCGGTCTTTCCCCTGGACGCCGATGACGTCGCGCGCATTGCCCGGCTGATGGCCGAACCGCGCTTTCGCCAGATCAAACTGACGCCACGAGGGGGAGGCACTGGCACCAACGGCCAGTCCCTCACCGACGGCCTCGTGGTCGACCTGTCGCGGCACATGAACACCATCCTTGAGATCAACGTGGCCGAGCGCTGGGTGCGGGTGCAAGCGGGCGTGGTCAAGGACCAGCTCAACGCTGCGCTCAAGCCCCATGGGTTGTTCTTCGCCCCGGAGCTGTCCACCTCCAACCGCGCCACCGTGGGCGGCATGATCAACACCGATGCCAGCGGCCAGGGCAGTTGCACCTACGGCAAGACCCGCGATCATGTGCTGGAACTGCACAGTGTGCTGCTCGGCGGTGAGCGCCTGCACAGCCAGCCGCTGTCCGACGCCGAGCTGACGCAGGCCTGCGCCGAGCCCGGGCGCATCGGCGAGGTGTACCGCACCGCGCGGCAGATCCACGACACCCAGGCCGACTTGATCGAGTCGGTGTTCCCCAAGCTCAACCGCTGCCTGACCGGTTACGACCTGGCGCATCTGCGCGATGAGCAGGGGCGTTTCAACCTCAACAGCGTGCTGTGCGGCGCCGAAGGCTCGCTGGGTTTCGTGGTCGAGGCCAAGCTCAACGTGCTGCCGATTCCCCACTATTCGGTGCTGGTGAACGTGCGCTACGGCAGCTTCATGGACGCCCTGCGCGATGCCAATGCGTTGCTGGCCCACGAGCCGCTGTCGATCGAAACCGTGGATTCGCGGGTGCTGATGCTGGCGATGAAGGACATCGTCTGGCACAGCGTCGCCGAATACTTTCCGGCAGACGCCGAGCGCCCGACCCTGGGCATCAACCTGGTGGAATTCAGCGGCGACGACGCCGCCCAGGTGAATGCTCGCGTGGCGGCGTTCGTGGAGCACCTGCAAAGCGACAAGACCATCGAGCGCCTGGGCCATACGCTGGCCGAAGGCGCCGCGGCGGTGAACCGCGTCTATGCCATGCGCAAGCGCTCGGTGGGCTTGCTGGGTAACGTCGAGGGCGAGGTTCGCCCGCAACCGTTCGTGGAGGACACGGCGGTCCCGCCGGAGCGGCTCGCCGACTACATCGCCGAGTTCCGTGCATTGCTTGACAGCCACGGCTTGAGCTACGGCATGTTCGGCCACGTCGACGCCGGGGTGCTGCACGTACGCCCGGCCCTGGACATGAAGGACCCGGCCCAGGCTGCGCTGGTCAAGCCGATTTCCGATGCCGTGGCCGAACTCACCCAACGCTACGGTGGCTTGCTGTGGGGTGAGCATGGTAAGGGCCTGCGCTCGGAATACGTGCCGGCGTTCTTTGGCGAACTGTACCCGGCGTTGCAATCGCTCAAGGGCGCATTCGACCCTCACAACCAGTTCAACCCCGGCAAGATCTGCACGCCGCCGGACGCCAGCGAAGGCCTGCTCAAGGTCAACGAAGTGACCCTGCGCGGTGAACTGGATCGGCAAATCGACGAGCGCGTGTGGCAAAGCTACGGCACCGCCATGCACTGCAATGGCAACGGCGCCTGCTACAACTTCGACCCCGACGACGCCATGTGCCCGTCGTGGAAAGCCACCCGCGAACGCCAGCACTCGCCCAAGGGCCGGGCGTCGTTGATGCGCGAGTGGTTGCGCCTGCAAGGCGCGGCCAATGTCGATGTACTGGAGGCGGCACGTGACGGAGCGTCCTGGCTCAAAGGCTTGCCGACGCGGTTGCGCAACAACCGTGCGCGGTCACAGGGCGAGGCGGATTTCTCCCATGAAGTCTACGACGCCATGGCCGGCTGCCTGGCCTGCAAATCCTGCGCGGGGCAGTGCCCGGTCAAGGTCAACGTGCCGGAGTTCCGCTCGCGTTTCCTGCAGCTCTACCATGGCCGCTACCAACGGCCGCTGCGCGACTACCTCATCGGCTCGCTGGAATTCACCATCCCCTACATGGCTTACGCACCGGGTCTGTACAACGCGGTAATGGGCTCCAAATGGCTGAGCCGGCTGCTCGCGCGCCAGGTCGGCATGGTCGACAGTCCGCTGATCAGTCGCTACAACCTCCAGGCCACCTTGACCCGCTGCAAGGTCGCCGTCGCCAGCGTGCCCGCCCTGCGTGAGTTGAGCGCCGCACAACGTGAGCGAAGCGTGGTGCTGGTGCAGGACGCCTTCACCCGCTACTTCGAAACACCGCTGCTGGCGGCCTTCATCGAGCTGGCTCACCGCTTGGGCTACCGGGTTTTCCTTGCACCCTACAGCGCCAATGGCAAGCCGTTGCACGTGCAGGGGTTCCTCGGTGCCTTCAACCAGGCGGCGATCCGCAACGCCACCCAGCTCCAGGCCCTTGCCGACTGCGCGGTGCCCCTGGTGGGCCTCGACCCGGCCATGACCCTGGTCTATCGCCAGGAATACCAGAAGGTGCTGGGGCTCGACGCGTGCCCGAAGGTCTTGCTGCCCCAGGAGTGGCTCGTCGATGCGGTGGCGCCGCAGACGGCGCCCGTGGCGCGCACGTTCCGCTTGCTCGCACACTGCACGGAAAAGACCAACGCGCCCGCCAGCACGGCCCAATGGCAGACCGTGTTCGCCCAGTTGGGGCTCAAGCTGGTGACCGAGGCGACCGGCTGCTGCGGCATGTCCGGCACCTACGGGCATGAGGTTCGCAACCAGGACAGCTCGCGAACCATTTTCGAGCAGTCCTGGGCCGATAAGCTGGACAAGGAAGACGAAGCCTTGGCCACGGGCTATTCCTGCCGCAGCCAGGTGAAGCGCCTGGCGGACAAGCAGCTGCGTCACCCGCTGGAGGTGGTCTTGGAGCAGGTGTTGGCCGGGCAGGCGCAGAAGGCTGGCTGAGTCCGGTGGGCTCAGCCGGGGATCTATTCTCTGGCTGGGCCTGCGCTTTCGCGAGCAAGCTCCCACACGCGGATTTGCCGGTGTGTGTGAACCTTCCGTGCATGCAACGCTCACTTGTTAAGCCGTCGCGCCGAGTGATCGTGCTGTCTCATCGCCGATAAGGAATTCGCATGCTCCACACCTCGCCACCGAATCCCCTCGACAGCCCTGTGCAACGCGAGCTCAGCCTACGAGCGGTCACGACCGGGATCGTGCTTGGGATCCTGTTGACGCCTTCCAATGTGTACGCCGGGTTGAAGATCGGCTGGTCGTTCAACATGTCGATCATTGCCCTGCTGATCAGCTACGGCATCTGGCAAGGCCTGGCCCGGCGTTCCGGCGCCGGGGTGCCGTGGACGCTGCACGAAAGCAACATCAACCAGACCGTGGCGTCTGCCGCGGCCTCGATCATTTCCGGTGGATTGGTGGCGCCGATTCCGGCGTACACCTTGCTGACCGGGCAGCAATTGGATGCCCTGCCGATGGTGGCCTGGGTGTTCTCGGTGAGTTTTCTCGGGATCTGGATTGCCTGGTACCTGCGACCGTCGTTGCTCAATGACAAGGCGCTGAAGTTTCCCGAGGGGATGGCGACGCTGGAAACCCTGTTGCACATCTACAACCACGGCCATGAGGCAGCAACGCGCCTTAAGGTGTTGCTCGGCGCCGCGTTCGTGTCCGGGCTGGCCAAGTGGATCGACACATTTATGTGGGCCTTGCCACGCTGGGCGCCGACGGGCCAGTTGGAGCGCCTGACCTTCACCGCTGACCCCTCGCTGCTGTTGCTGGGGTTCGGCGGCATTATCGGGATTCGTGTCGGCCTGAGCCTGCTGCTGGGGGCGTTGCTGGCCTGGGGCGGGTTGGCGCCGTGGTTGCTGGGGCAAGGCCTGGTGCAGTTGCCCCCTGGCAGCAGCGGTCCGCAGTTCGCGGCGCTGGTGGAGTGGTTGTTGTGGCCGGGCGTGAGTCTGATGGTCTGCTCGACGCTGGCCTCCCTGGCGATTCGCCTGTGGTCGTTGCACGCGTCCACCCAGGCCGGTGGCGGGGCGCTCTGGCGGGTGCCCAAGGTGGGGCCAGCCGCCGGTTTCGGGCTGGCGATTGTCCTGGTGGTGAGCCTGCAAGCGCTGCTGTTCGGCATCAACCTGTGGATGGCCTTGCTGACCATTCCCCTGGCCATCTGCCTGGCCGCCGTGGCCGCCCGGGTGGTCGGCGCCACGGGTATTCCGCCCATCGGGGCCATCGGGCAACTGTCACAGCTGAGCTTCGGCATCGTGGCACCTGGGCAGGTGCCGATCAACCTGATGAGCGCCAACACCGCCGGCGGCTCGGCCGGACAGTGCACCGACCTGATGAACGATTTCAAGGTGGGCCGGGCGATCGGCGCGACGCCGCGCAAGCAGTTGATCGCCCAGACCCTGGGGATTTTCGTTGGCAGCATCGTCGGGGTACTGGCCTATCTGGCCTTGATCCCGGACCCACAGGCCATGCTGCTCTCCGAAGAATGGCCGGCCCCGGCGGTCGCCACCTGGAAAGCCGTGGCGCAAACCCTGACCCATGGCCTGGATTCCCTGTCGACGAGCATCCGTTGGTCGATTTTCGTCGGCGGTCTGGCCGGCTTGCTGCTGGGCATACTCGACAGCATGTTGCCCGAACGCCATGCCCGGCTGCTGCCCAGCACGGCGGCCCTGGGCCTGGCGTTTGTACTGCCGGCATCGGTGTCGTTGATGATGGCTTTCGGCGCCGTGCTCACCTGGCTGGTGAGCTGCCGCTGGCCGACCGTCACGGAACGGTTCGCCATCACCGCGGCAGCGGGGTTGATTGCCGGGGAAAGTATCACTGGGGTCGGGGCGTCACTGTGGGCGATGCTGGGCAACGGAGGATAGGCCTACCCCACACGGTGGCGCCGTCATCTCTTTGTGGGAGCGGGCTTGCCCGCGAAGGCGGAGGGTCAGTTTGCTCCGGTGCTGGATGGGCCACCGCCTTCGCGAGCAAGCTCGCTCCCACAAGGGGATCTGTGGCGGACACACCTCTCCAGTCCGCCAAATGACTCTGTGGGAGCGGGCTTGCCCGCGAATGCGGTGGGTCAGTCGCTGGGTTGGCTGGTTGAAATGACGCCTCGCTCTCGTCGTCTGACGGTTTGACTGAATGAAGAAGGGACCTTAGGGTCGCCTTGCGCTTGCGGCATTTGAGCGTCAGTGCCGCTGTCAATTATCTTCGGGCCAATGCCCTTGCCGAGGCCTACGTGGATCGACACCTGGATCGCCGCAATAACCTGTCCCTGGACAGCCTGAACTTCTTCCTCGCCGACGTCCGCGACGGGCTGGGGCCATACCTGGCCATCTATCTATTGGCCGTGCATCAATGGCAACCCTCCAGCATCGGCATGGTCATGACCCTGGCGGCCGTCGCCGGGCTCATCACCCAGGGCCCCGCCGGCGCGTTGATCGACCGCGTTCGCAGCAAGCGCGCGGTGGTGGCGGTCGCGGCCTTGCTGGTGACGCTGGGGTGCCTGGTGTTGCCATTCACCTCTTCGTTTGGTCTGGTGGCGTTGACCCAGGCCCTCAGTGCCGTGGCGGCGTCGGTGTTCGCCCCGGCCATCGCGGCCATTTCCCTGGGCATCACCGGGGCGAAAGCCTTTACCCGGCGGACCGGGCGCAACGAAACCTTCAATCATGCGGGCAACGCCTGCGCCGCGTTGCTGGCCGGTGGTTTCGCCTGGCTGTTCGGTCCCATCGCGGTGTTCTACCTGATGGCGGCGATGGCCTTGGCCAGCATCATCGCGGTCAGTTGCGTGTCCGCCGAAGCCATCGACCATGATGTGGCCCGCGGCCTGGAGACCGGCCAGACCGTCACCGGCGAGATGCCTTCGGCGTTACGGATCCTGCTGGATAACCGCACGCTGTTGCTCTTCGCCATGTGCTGCGCGCTGTTCCACCTGGCCAATGCGGCGATGCTGCCGCTGGTCAGTCAGAAACTCGCTCAGGCCAACGCGCACCTGGCCACGCCGCTGACCTCGGCGTGCATTGTGGCGGCGCAACTGGTGATGGTGCCGATGGCCTGGCTGGTGGGCCTCAAGGCCGACATCTGGGGGCGAAAGCCACTGCTGCTGGCCGGATTCCTGATCCTGCCGATTCGCGGCGTGCTGTACGTGCTTTCGGACGATCTTTACTGGCTGGTGGCGGTGCAATTGCTCGACGGCATCGGCGCCGGGCTGTTTGGCGCGCTGTTTCCGCTGGTGGTCAAGGACCTGACCCAGGGCACGGGACGGTTCAACGTCAGCCTCGGCGTGCTGTCCACTGTGTTCGGCCTCGGCGCCGCGTTGAGCAACAGCCTGGCGGGCTTCGTAGTCGAAGGGGCGGGCTACAGCGCGGCATTCCTGACACTTGCCGCGATTGCTGCGCTGGCCTTCGGCTTGCTGTTGGCCATGCCGGAGACCTGCCTGTCACGGCGTGCCCCACGGCCCGATGCCGCCGTGGCGGGGGCCATGGAGTGACTTGACGTCAGCCCGCTCCTGCACGGAAGTGCCCGACCAGTTGCTGCTGATGGTTTGCCATGTCGTACAGCGAATGGCTGGCTTGCGAGGCGTCCTGCATGCGGCTGGTCAATGTCTCGCTGATAACTCGGATGTCGCTGACGCGATGGCTGATGTCTTCCACCACGGTGCTTTGCTCCAGGGCCGCGCTGGCGATCTGCTGATTCATGTGTTCGATCACTTCCACGGCGTTGGCGATGTGTTGCAGCGCGCCATGGGTCTGTTCGACATGGATGACGCTGCCCCGGGCCAGTTCGCGGCTCTGTTGCGTGCTCTGCACCACCTCCAGGCTGAGTTGTTGCAGTGCTTCGATGACACTGCGTATCTGCTCGACCGAGGCCTGGGTATTGCTGGCCAGGTGGCGAACTTCGTCCGCCACCACGGCGAAGCCGCGTCCCTGTTCACCCGCCCGGGCGGCTTCGATGGCGGCGTTCAAGGCCAGCAGGTTGGTCTGTTGAGCGATGGCGCAGATCACATCCAGCACCTGGTTGATCTGCTGGCTGTTATCGGCAAGCGCCTTCACTTGCCCGAGCGTCGTCTCCAGGCGCCGGTCGAGGGTCTCGATGCTGCCGGCGGCGTTGGCGAACAGTTCCTGGCCTGATCGGCTGGCGTGATCGGCCGCCGCGGCGGCGTCGGCTGCCTGGTGGGAATGGCGCGCAACTTCCTGGGCGCTGACGCTCATCTGATGCAGCGCGGTGGCGGCCAGTTCCACTTCCTGGTACTGCTGGCGCATGCCGGCGCTGACTTCCTCGGCCACCCTTGCCGAGGTGTCGGCGTTATCTCGCGTGTCTTGGGACGCTTGCTGGATGTTGCGGATAATGGGCTGCAGCGTGTCGAGAAACCGGTTGAAGCCCCGTGCCAGTTGGCCCAGTTCGTCGTGGCGCTCATGGGGCAGGCGCCGGGTCAGGTCGCCGTCGCCCTCGGCAATGGCGTCGAGTAAGCGCACGACGTTGAGCAACGGGCGGGTGACGCCGTAGGCGCTGAGCCAGATCAGCAGCAATCCGCAGCCGCCGGCCAGCAGGCCCAAGCCGAGGTTGAACCAGTTCTCCTGGCGCCGCTTGTCGTCCAGTTGTGCCTGCATTTTCAGCGCGGGTGCTTGCACCTGTTCTTGCGGCACGCGTATCTGCAATTGCCAGGGCGCGTTGCCGGTGACCGTTTGCACGGCTTGGCGGACGTCGATGCTGGCGGCCGACACCGTGCCACCTTGCCCGGCCACCTGGCCGGAGGCGGACAGGATCCTGATTTCACTCTGCCCGGCATACAGGTCCGCGGCGAGATGGGCCGCGAGTTCCTGCAGCGTACTGAGACTGATGTCCATGCCCACGACACCGAGGGTCTTGCCGTCGACGACCAGGGGCACCGAAATGCTGCTCATAAGGGTCTTGTGCCCCTCGACTTCGACGGCGTAGGGCTCCGTGACGCAGACGCGACCTTGCGTCTGCGGACACACGAACCAGGCGTTGGCTGGTTCGCTGCCGGCCGGTGCGGTGTCGGCAAAGATCTGGGCTTCGCTGAGTACTTCCTGCACCAGGCGCCCAGGCTGGCTTTGCGACCAATACAGGGCAAAGCGCCCGATCTCGTTGCCGGCCAGATCACGCCTCCCGGAAAAGCCGGCATCTGCATCGCCCAGTGCGTTGGGGAGCAACACGACATACAAGCCGAGGATCTTCTCGTGTCGCGCGAGCGCTTGGCGCGTCACGCCGAGCAGGTCATGACGCAGTTGCTCGACCGTCAGTCGCCCGTCCCTGGCCTGGGCGTGCAGTTGAAGAATCGTCTGGGCAAGCCCCTCGCCGTACAACGCTGTGTCATTGAAAAAACGCTCGACTCGCTGGCCATGGAACGAGGCTTGGGCCTGCAAGCGTTCCAAGGCCGCTTGCCCCAGCAACTCGCTGCTCTGGCGTTTCAGCAATGCGGCACTCTGTTGGTTCTGATACAGCGCCGCCGCGGTCAGGGCCCCGACGACGACCAGCAGGACCAGGCCACTCAGGAGGGTGATCCGCCATTGGATGGTGAGGCGATTCATTTCATGTCCCTGGCTTGGACCCACAGCACCGCGTCCTGGGACAGCGGCTTGCCCTTGTGGGTTTTCGTGGTGCCGATGTCGAGGGCGGCAATGCCCCACCAACCGGCCCGGGGTAGGCCGATGGTGATGATGCCCTGGGCATCGGCGTATGTGCTCGTGGCGTTGAAAGAAGCCTGTGGGGCCGTGACGTCGGCATGTTGGCCGAAAGTGTTGTTGTCGATCTCGACGGCGTGGTTGAGGTATTCGACTTCCACCTCGGCGAACGGCACAGGCTTGCCGTCGGCCAGCACGACAGCGCGGAACACGCCGCCGGTCCAGTTTGCATAAGGCTTGCTCAGTGGCTGGATCTCCACCGGCAGGCCCTGTGGCTCAGCCCAGTTGCCGGGCACGCCGCCGACGTTCACGACCAGCTTGGTGAACTGCTGGATGTAGACGTCTTCTTCGGTTTCCAGGTAAGGCTCGGGTTCGAGTACGAAGATATGGTCACCCAGTGGTCGCACCACTTCACGGGGAATTGAGGCGCGGTAGGCGGTTGCCCGGTTCTCGCGGCTTTGCCACTGGACAGGCCGCAGGTACTGGCGCAGGTCGATTTTTTCCCCGCCATGGGCGCTGGTGTGACTGAAGGCGCGGGGCGTTTCCATGACCATGGTGGGGCCACCGGCGAACGGGTGCGTGAAGACGACCGCGAACTCCAAGGGTTCGCCGCGTGCCAGGGCGGTGTCCTTGACGTAGAGCATCTGGAAATGCGCCTGCGCGGCGCCGGTCATGCCGATGAGCATCGCCGCGACGAGGCCTTGGAGCAGCGTTCTTGGATGGGTCATGGTCGATTCACTGTGTGATTTCGGAGGACTGGATCGAGACGTCATGGCCGTCTCCGCCAAGGAACGACACCGAGTAGCTGCCGGTGGGGGGCTGGAACCTGTAGGTGTTGTCATGGCCGACACTGCCTTCGAGCAGCACTTTGCCGCTGGCGTCCCGGACGTAGACTTTCCTGCCGGCGGCGGAGCTGCCGTCGGTGAAGCCAGCCTCGCATTTCACCTGGTCATCGGCCTCGATGTAGCAGTCGAAGACCGGCCCATGGGCGAGGGCCGCCTGGCAGAATAGCAGGGCACCGGCGATGGCTGGCCGGTGCATCGAACAGGGCATTTTCATAGGGGGGCAGTCTCCAGGGGCCGAGTGGGTCATTGGTGTGTGTCGGTGGCGGCGAACGCGGTCAGCAAGGCGTCCAGGTTCACGCGCACGAGTGCGTCATAGGCGACGGTTCCCTTGGCGAGTATTCCTGGGTTGCCCGCGTCCAGTATCAGCAAGCGAGCGCCGCCATCCTCGATGGCCTTGGCGATCCTGGCGTCCGGCGCCCATTTGTGGACCACCACGTGGATGTCTCGCTCGCGCAGGTAGCGGCTCAGCGCGGCGCGGTCGTCGTCGCTCCAGTCGACGTCCTGGCAGACAAACCAGCCGTCGACAAAAATGTCGAACTCGCCGAACAGGTAGATGAACTCATCGGCCAACGACAACACGCGCAGGTCCGGCCGTTGCGCGAGCCGGTCGCCGTATTCGGCCTTGAGTTGGCGCAATCCGCCTTCGAGTGTGGTGAGGTTGCGTTGTATTTGCGGGGCGTCGGCGGGGGCCAGGCGTATCAGGTCGGCGGCGATGTTCGCCGACAGGCGCATGGCATTGATGGGACCGAGCCAGGCGTAAGGCGACGGGCCGCCGTTGCCGTTCCGTGCACCGGCCCAGGGCACGTCGTTCGCGGGTGTGCGGGCCACGGCGACGCCGGGCCTGATCGAGTCCCAGGAGCGCGAGGCGTCGATCTCGACGGTGCGCAGATTGTGACGACGGGCCGCGGCAAACAAGGGGTCGGCGCGCCAGAGACTGCCGAGGGTGATCACCGCATCGGCCTGCTGGAACACGCTGGCATCCAGGCGCGCCAGTGCGTTGGCCTGGCTCTCCATAGGCGTGGCGGCATCGGGCGGCAGACGGACGACTTCGATGCCGGTGTCGGCGCTGAGGGCTGAAGTCAATGCCTGTAACGCCGGCAGCGCGACCAGCACCCGGGGGCCGGCGAAGGCGGCCGGCGGAGTGCCCAGCAGCAGGACCAGCAGCGCGAGCCAGGAGCGAGACGACCGGCCAAGCCTCTTCATAGGCTGGCCCCCCGGAATCGGGCCGCGGTCGCACGCAGCACGGCGGTCACGATGAACACCAGGGCAGCGACGATCACGATCGCACCACCGGTGGGTACGGGAATCTGGAACTGCATGGGTGCCAGGATGCCGACGATGCAGGCAAAGGTGGCAATCAGGACGGCAAGCGTGACCAGCCCCGGGAGCGAGCGGCTGACATTGCGCGCCGCTGCGGCCGGTATCAACAGCAGGGCCTCGACCAGCACGGCGCCGATGATCTTCAGGCAAGCCACCGTCACCAGGGTCACCAGTATGACGAACAGGTACTCGACGCTGCGCACCGGGACGCCCCGGGCGTGTGCCAGGCTCGGATTGAGGCTGCTCAGCAGCATGCCGTTGTACAGCGGCAGCCCGACGAGCGCACAGGTCGCTGTGACGGCGAGCAGCACGTTCATGTCGGTGTGGTCCACCGCCAGAATGGAACCGAACAACACGCTTTCCATCACATGGGTGTTGATTTTTGCCGACACGAACAGCAGCAACGATGCCCCGACCGCCAGCGAGATCGACAGGAACACGCCGATCAGCGTGTCGTTGGACAGTGCCGTGCGATGCTGGGTGTACTTGAGGGTCAGCGCAAACAACACGCAGAAGCCGAACATTGACCAGTAGGGCGAGGTGTAGGACTCGCCGATCAGCACGCCAATGGCAACCCCGGTCATGGCCGCATTGCCGACGGCCTGGCTGAAGAAGGCCATGCGCTTGATCATCACCATCGAGCCCAGCACGCCCAGCAACGGCCCTATGAGCAGTGCGCAGAGCAACGCATTGATCACGAACTCGTATTCGAACGGTTGCGGCAGGAAGTGGTTCGCCGCAAGCGCCTGGAGATGGTCGCGAATGAACGTGTAGAAGGCGCTCATCGGGACATCTCCAACTGGCCGGCGACCTGATGCGGGTCTCCATGGAACATCACCTGCCGGTTGATCCCGGTGACCGACTGGGCAATGCGCCTGACCTGTTCGAGGTCGTGATTGACCCAGAGGATGGTGGTGCCCGTGCGGTGCAGCTCGACCACCAGTGCCTCCACCAGGCGTATGCCGGCTTCGTCGATGCCCGCCGTTGGCTCGTCGAGGATCAACAAGCGGGGCGCCGGGGTGATCGCCTGGGCCAGCAGCACGCGCTGGCGTTCGCCACCGGACAGGCCACCAAAGGGCTTGTCTCCCATACCGGCAACGCCGGTACGCGCGAGGGCCTGGGTCGTCGCCGCACGGTTGGACCGGGTTGCCCCCAGGAACGCCGGCTTGCGCTGGCCGAGCAGGGCCATGACATCGTTGACTGTCATGGGCAGGTTGTGGTCGAAATCCAGCCGCTGCGGGACATAGCCCATGGGCCTGGCGCACTCGCCTTCGAGGCGGATGGTCCCTGAGTGCGGCATCTGGCCGAGCAGGGCGCGCACCAGCGAGGTCTTGCCACCGCCATTGGGTCCCACCAGGCAGTGGAGCGCTCCGGCTTCGACCCGCAAGTTCACCCCGTCCAGTGCTTGCGTGCCTCCCAGTTGCAGCGAGACGTTATCGAACACGACAGCGGGTCCGCGCATCAGGTTTTTCTCCTTCATTTTGGCTGGGTGAATTCGACGGCCTCGGCCAGGGTCTCGAGGTTTTCGCTCATCGCCACCTCGAACTCGTCCGCGCTGTAGGCGCCGCCGGTGATGTGGGACAGGGCGAAGACTTTCACCCCGGTCGCAGCCTCGATCGGCTGGGCCAGGTCGATGGAGAAGTACTTTTCGGCGAACAGCACGCGGACATTGGCTTTCTTGATCGCGTCGAGGGTATTGGCCAACTGCCGCGCGGTCGGCGCGACGCCATGGCGCGGCTCGATCACGGCACTGACGAACAGCCCGAACTCCTGCATCAGGTAGTCGTAGCCGGCGTGCGTCGTGGCACAGCGGAACGAAGACAGGTCCAGGTTGGCGAAGCGGTTCATGAAGCGTGCCCGTAGCGCGCGGATGCGCCCGGCGTAGGCCAGGGCATTGCGTCGATAGGCCGGCGCGTTGTCCGGGTCCAGCTCGCCCAACCGGCGGGCGATCTCGAACACCTGCTGTATCGCGGCGGTGGTGGAGACAAAGGTATGCGGGTTGACCACCTTGGCACCGCCCTGGTCGCCGGCGATGGGAATGAGGGCGACCGTGGCATTGGCCTGGATGATGGGCAGGTTCTCGGTGCGGCCGGCGGCCTTGACGATCTCGAAGGCCCATTGGTCGTGGCCGATACCGTTAACGACCAGGGCATCGAGCGTCATCGCCCGGGTGATGTCGGCGGGCAACGGCTGATAGTTGTGCGGGTTCGCCTGCGCCGGAATGAGCGCCACCACCTGCGCCTGGTCACCGACGATGTTGGCCACGAAGCTGTAATAGGGATGCAGAGTGACACCGATCTTGAGCTTCTTGCCCTGGGCATGGGCCTGGCCGGCGAGTGCGATGGCAGGGAGGAGCATCAGCAGCGCGATACACCGGCGCAGCCGGGCGCAGCTTGCAGGGACGATCATGGCAAGGTTCCTTTTACGCGTTCGATTTCTCGGCTGCCGTCATAGGCAATGACCTGGCGCCAGCCTTTGCTGACCAGCGACTCGGGCTTGACGATGCCGGGGTAGGGCGCGTCCGGGTCGTGGTGGACCCAGATCGTGGCCTGGTTGGCCCACATGACGCCGGCATGGGCATGCCCGATCACCAGCAGGTAGGCGCTCTGGCCTGGCGCGCTGCCACCGGCGCCGTAATAGACCGTCGCGCCCTGGCCTTGGGTGGCTTGCGACACGCTGGCAGTGCCCGGGGCCGGCGCAGGAGCATCGGCGTGACCTTCGGTGTGCGTGTCGCCGGCAACGGCATGGGGTTGGTGGGTGCCTGGCAGGATCAATTGCCAGCGCACCTTGCCGTTGGCCTTCCAGAAGGCATCGCGGTAGAACGGCGGCAGCACGAGCTTCTGCGCCTGCTCCAGGGTGATCCAGCCGCCGGTGTCGTTGTTGAACCAGATGATTTCCTCGCCGGCTGGCAGCAGTGCGCCGTGGATCGCCTGGTCGACCGCACCCAGGCCGTCGAAGGAGCGGACCTGCCAGCTCAAGGCGGTGGGCGGGACGGCTTTCTGGGGTCGCAGCAGGACATAACCGGCGACGCTGGCGATGACCGCCAGGGTCATCAGCAGCAGGGCCAGCGACTCCCATCGGCCCGAGCGCGGGCTCACCAGCCTGGTCGCGGCGCCTGTGGGGCTGCGTGGCAACAGGCGAGCCATCAGAAAAAAGCGATCCAGCGGCCGAGGCACACCACCCCGGCCCACAACACCATCGAGCTGAAGCCGGCGACGCGCGCCTGGCCGGGGGGCGGTAGCGTCGCGTCCCATTCCTCGATCCGGCGAAAGACCCCCAGGTGGAATATGCCCATGTTGATGCCCGCCAGCAGCAACAGCCCCATCTTCCACCAGAAGATCGGGTTCTGCGCATAGGTGGAAGCGTTGGAAGCGAACATGAGCAGGCCGGTGATCACACACGTCGCAAAGGCGACCCAGGTGAATGGCAGCAGCTCCTGGATCAGCCGCAACGCGCTGCGGCGATGGGCAGCGATGCCGAGCAGGCGCAAGTCCACCACGGCGATGGTGCCGAACACCAGGGCGATGCCGATCACGTGCACCGATTCGAGGGTGGGGAAAGCCGAGCCCGATTCCCTGATCCAACTGGCGACAGTGGTGGCTTCGAGGGCTTGCAGGGCGGATTGAATGTCCATGGCGAATACCTGAGAGCTGTGGGTTGGAAGCGTTAGATCGTGTAGGCGATCCAGCGGCCGCAGAAAATCACCACGCACCACAGGGCGATCGACAGCCAGGCAAGTGGCTTGACCAGACGGCTGGCACCCTCCGGGGGTTGCCCAGCAGGGCGCAGCAAGGGGCGTCGGATCCACCAGGCCAGGGTGAACGCGGCCACTACCAGGGCCATCTTCAGCCAGAACGTCGAGTTGACGAGGACACGGTCGGGTTCGCCGATGGACATCACCAGGCCTGTGGCGAGCAGGACGATGAGAGCGTTACGCATCCACGGGTAGTAACGGCGCACGACGCTGCCCAAGGGCTCGTCCGTGGCGAACAGGCCGGCCAGCCGCAGATCGGAGATGAAGGCGCAACCAAAGATCACTGCGATAGCCAGGATATGGATGGACTGGACAGTGGGTACGACCCAGAGCATGTCCCGGATGGCTGTGCTCACCGGTGTCGCGTAGAGCCAGGCAATGATCGGTGCTGATGACATCGGTTTTCTCCCGTGTTGGGTCAGGGGGGTTAGAAGTCTTGGGGGCGCGCCACCGGACGCAGGTCCGGCGCATCTTCCGGCAGCAGATAGCCTTGCTGGATCGCCGTGGCCTTGGCCTCTTCGAACTGCTGTTGGTACTGGCTGAAGCTTCCATAGCGCTTGCCGAGGCGCTCCTTGGAATAAGGCGCCTTGGTGTCGTAGATCAGGCCGCAGCCGGTTTCCTGGTCGGTGAGATAGGTCGCGCTGGGCACCTGGATCCACGGCGGGCGTACGCCGCCTTGGAGGTTGCCGGTCACCGGGTCGCGCGCGGCGGTCTTGCCGGCGCGCAGCACACGTTGGGCCCTGGGCATCGGCTTGCCTTCGCGAACCCATTGGTCCATGCCGTCCAGCAGCGCCGCGACGACCACCTCCGCCGGCTCGTCATACAGCGTTCGGCACTGTGGGTCGTCACCCTTGCCAATGTCGGCGGCGACCTTCTCGGTGTGCTCCGTGCCGAGGTCGGCCAATCGCAGGTGCGGCATGCCGGTCACTTCGTAATAGCGGATCTGCGGGTTGTCGGTGTCCGGTGGCAGGTCGATGCCTTCGATAACGTCGTGCATCAGTTCCGACTGGCTGTAGACGGTCACGAAAGGCACGCCGGCAGGCATCTGGCGCGGCACCCGGATCACGTCGCCGCCCACTTCGCCATAGGCCATGCGGCCAGTCATGTAGGCATCGATCAGGGGCGTTGCGTCGGGCATGCGCCATTGCTGGTGCCGACCCTGGTCGAGGTAGTCCATCCAGACTTGCGCGGTTACCGCCCAACTGTTGACATAGATTCGGCGCACATCGAGACCGGCCAGCGGACCTTGCGCCGATGGGGTTTTGAGCAGCAACGCCAGTTGCGCCCCGATGCCCTGGGATTGCGGCGCGAATGGGTCGGGCGCGTTACCGCGGGTGAAGCGTTCGGGGTCGTAGTAGCTGGCCAACGGTGCGTAGCGTGCATAGTCGAAGCGACGCATGAATTCGAAGTTGACGATGCGCCCGTATTGAGCAATCTGCTCGGCCTCGGCGGCCGGGGTGTCCGAGAGGAACTTGGGGTCGACCGGCGGCCGGTTGATGTTCAGCGTGTAGCCGACGTATGCGTAGCCGCGGCGCAGCAGATAGTCGCGAGTGAGGATCCATCCGGCACCGCGCTCGCCGAACCAACTGAAAGGCTCGATCACTACGGTGCCATTGAAACGCGCCGGGTCCGCCGGTTTACGCACCAGAATGCGTGTGGTGTAGGGCGCATCGAAGAGCTGCTGGCCGCTGGCGGTGATGGCCGGTGCCACGCCTTGCAGGTAGAACTCTTGCTCGACGTAGCGTTGCCCATCCAGGTCGCTGTACTCGGTGCCCGGATAGTTTGCCGAAGAGAGCGGTGGCTTGCCGGACGGTGGCACGGCGATCACCGTGGGCATGCGGGGCACCTCGGCGAAGGCGCTCGACATCAGCAGCAGCGACATGCAGGCGCCCAGTCTCGTCGGTCGCAGGCAATGGGAGGCGATCAGTCGTTCCATCCGGGCACTCTCCAGAAGTTGTGGGCCAAGTGGTGATTGAAGGGCGTCGCGTCAGTCGCGCCGCAGGCTGGTCTTGCCCTCGCTGTCGATCACGATCTGGTTGTTTTCGCAGACGTATTCCTGGATGCGGTAGTCGGACCGCTTGTACTCGAAGGTGAAGCGATAAGGGCGGTTGAGTACTTGGGGGTCTTCGATCAACACCTCATCCACCAGATGGTCCGGTGTCGTCAGCCTGATGCGTTCGGTGATCTTCATGTCCTTGCCGTGGGGAACGTCGTAGAAAGCCACGTCCGTGCGCACCGCGAGTGTTTCCACCACCAGGGTGTCGTCTTCCCAATGGCCCCGCGAGTGGCCCTGGTAGGTGGGGTCCAGTTTCTCCTTCGGCGGCATCGCTTCGTTCAGGAGGATCCGGCGGACTTGCTGGAGGTACTCGCCGAGGACCACCACCTGTTGCTCGTCGTGGATGATCTGGATGGGAAACAGCGCCGCCATCAACACCGGCATGCCCTCTGGCAAGCATCGGGCGCTGGTGGTTGCCAAGGGTGTCCCGGCCTCGTTCGCCGCGGCTTCGCGCTTCTTCAGCACGGCGTATTCACTGGCATAGGGTTCCTTCAGGTCCATCGGTCCGCCCGGGTGCACCGGGTTGTCCGGGTTCTCGCCGAACCAGTCGTCCGGGGTTCTTTCCCAGGTGCCGCTGATGTCGGGGCGTGTGGCCGTGCCTTGGCTCTTGGGCGTTGCCGCCGCGTTCATCCCGGCGAACGCCATGAGGGCGACGCCGAGCAACATCGTTGCCGGGTTCAAGGTTCGTGTCGGTTTCATTCAAGCGTCTCCACCCTGTTGATCTGTGTGCTGTCGAGTACTCATGAAGCCGGGGCGCGATGGGTTTCAGCCGCCGCCCGTGAGCACGACATCACCGATCTTGATTTCCACCAGCAACCCGCCCGGTTCACCGTTTTTCAGCGGTTTGTAAGTGACCTCGGCGTCCTCGCCGGCCTTGATCGAGTCGGCCGTCCAGCCTGTGCGGCTCAACGCGTTGACGCTGCCGGTCTCGATCTTGATCTGCTGAGGCGGAGGGCCGGGGGTGTCGAGGTAAATGGCGATATGGGGGTTGGTCCAGGCAAAGCGCTGGATCACGCCCTTGACCGTGATCGTCCGGGTCTGGTCGAAGATCGCGAACGAATGGTGGGCCGTGACCACGGTGGGCAGTGCGCTGCTGGCGACGAGAGCCAGCAGGCAAAGCCCCTGGCGCAATAACGGGGATGGGGACATGGGAGTCATGGCGGTGCCTCGGTTCTTATACGTTCTTATGGCCCCAGCATAAGGTCGGCACTGACCGAGGCCGTAACCCAAAACGGCAACCTCTCGGGTCTCGCAAGTGTTTTTGCAGTGCGATGTCCAGCCGTTTCCTGCGACTGCTGCGCAGCCCAGCGGGGGCCCGCGGCCGCGCCACGGATCGCAAGCGCAAACCACTGCATTGCACTTGCTGATTTGGGTTACCGCATGGGCAACCCTGGCCGAAACACTCCCGGCTCGCCTCATAAATATAAAAACAGGAGAGACGTCATGCGCACCCCCCCATACGCCCCAATGTTTTCACTGGTCGCCCTCTGCACGTTCGAGCCCCAGGCCCTGGGCTACGAGCTGTACAACGAGAATGAAGGCGCCACCGTCCTGAACGCCGACCTGTGGGCCGGGTTCGGCTGGTTCGGCAGCCAGGAAAACTACCTCGGTGACCCGCAGAAGCAGCCCGGCAGCATGCGCTGGCAGGAAGGTTTCGTGAAATATGGCTTGAGCGGTACGACGGATAAGCTCACGGATGGTTCGGTCTATGGTGGCTTGAGCTTGATCAGCTCGGGAACGTGGGGCGATGGGGATCCGGGGTCGAACACGGACGGGAGCGAAAGGGACACCGCGCTGGAAGATGCCTACCTGGGATGGAAATCAGGTGAGTCGGTACCGGCGCTGGGCCAGGACGGAGTCGACTTCTCTTTCGGTCGACAGCTGGTGACGGTGGACGGTTTCCTGATCACCGACGACGGGTTCAACCCCGGTAGGGCCTTCAACCCTATCGAGGGCGTTGTCGATGGCCGATTCGATCGCGGCGGTGCCTTCTACCTGGGCTCGCGTCTGGCGTTTGGCAACACCGCTGTTTTGAAGCTGGGAGGGACGCAGGGGCTTCACGGCAGCCTGATGTGGCTGAAGTCGGATAACCCAGGGCAGTCCAAGACCGAAGTGGCGGCCGCCACCGTCGACTACACAACGTCTGTCGGCTCGATCGGCTCGACCTATATCCGCGGCCTGGATGTTGAGAAACGCTACGCCTTCGCCGACCGGATGGAGCGTAAGGGCATGGATATCTACAGTGTTCGCGGGCAGGGCAACGCCGGGATCGAGAATGCCGATTTCGCCTTCGAGGTGGCGCGTCAGGAAAAGCGCTCGGGGGCGCAACGGGCCATGTTCTTCGATGCCGGCTACACCTTCGCCGATATCAAGTGGCAGCCGACCGTGAGTTATCGATATGCGCGCTATTCCGAAGGCTGGGACTTCCTGTTCCAGGGTGGCTACCGCAAACGCTACCAGGGTGAAGTGGCGGTCAACTACGCCGGTTCGCTGACCTCGAACATGGTCACCAACGACGTGCTCCTCTCGGTCAAGCCGACCGATAAACTGACCCTTAACGCGATGGCCTTCGACTTCCGCCAGCTCTCGGATCGACAGGAGCGCGACTACAGCGCGCGGGAGGTGGACCTGTTCCTGGATTGGATGGTGACGGACACCATCACGCTCTCGCCGCTGCTGGGTTTCTACAAGCCCGACAAGTGGCTCGGCAACGGCGGGCTGCAAAGTGGCAGTGCCGCGACCAACACGTACTTCCAGTTCATCGTCTGGGTAACGTTCTAGGGGGCACGACAAAAAAAGGCGCCACGAATCGTGGCGCCTGCTTGCAAAAGGGGGAGGAGGTACCGCGCCTGTTCAGAGCATGCGGCGCATCACATCCTTGCGAGGGTCGCGGTCAAGGAAACGGTGCTTGAGAGCACCAACGATGTGCAGCACGATCAAGGCGAGCAGGGTGTAGGCGAGCACCTTGTGCAGCCATTGGAAGACGACGAACCAGTCGTCGTTCTTCGAGAGCAGTTCGGGCAGGTTCACCCCGAAGAAGAACACCCCGTCGCTCATGGTGTAGGTGCTCGACATGGAGTACCCCATCAACGGCACGACGACCAGCAGCCCATACATGGCGCGCTGCACCAGGTTCGACAGGATCTGTTCATGTCGGTCCAGGGTGCTCAATGGCCTGGGCAGGTCGACGGTTCGCGAGCGCAGGACGATCTGGACCAGTACCAGCAGGAACGCCAGCACCCCGAAGGACTTGTGCCAGGGGTAATAGAGTTCGTACTTGCTCGCCACTTCATCAGCCAGGCCGGTCATGTGCCAGCCGGCCCAGAGCAGGCCGGTGACGAGCACGGCGCGCACCCAGTGCAGTAACCGCAAGGACGTCGGATACCGATCAATTGTCGCTTGATTTGTGCTGTTCATCGCAGTCTCTTCATTGATCATCAAGGCATCGGGGCTGCATGTCCGGCCGGCCAGTGTCCAGGCCTTGCGCGGCCTGGACGCTGGTTCGGTCCGGTGCAGTGAGTGTTTTCAGGTCGGCAACAGTACGGTGATGACTTTCTCCTCGGTGTAGGCCAGCGCGCCGGTAATCCCGCCTTCACGGCCAATCCCGCTGGCCTTGACGCCACCCCACGGCAGGTTGGCGTCCAACGGGCTCCAGCAGTTGACGCCCACGGCGCCGGCCTTCACTGCCGCCGCGACGCGATGGGCGCGCACCAGGTCGCTGGTCCACACGGTGGCGGCCAGGCCGTAGCTGGAGTCGTTGGCCAGCGTCACGGCTTCTTCTTCGCTGTCGAACGTTATCACCGTGCCGACCGGGCCGAAGATTTCGTCTCGGGCGATCGCCATGTCATTGCGGGCATTGGCGAAGATCGTCGGCCGGACGAACCAGCCTTTTCCGGGGTTCGACACGCCGCCGGCCAGCAGTGTGGCGCCCTGGTCGATCCCCAGTTGGATGTAACGGTTGACGCGTTCGAACTGGGCTTTCTTGGCGACCGGGCCCATCTGCACATCGGGCAGGCGCGGATCGCCCACCTTGACCGTGCGCGCGGCTTGCGCAAGGGCGGCGGCGAAGCGTTCCGCGAGGCTGCGGTGCACCAGGATGCGTGAGCCGGCCGCACAGACCTGGCCCTGGTTGGCGAACAGGCCGAGTGTGCAGCCACGCAGCGCGTCGTCAAAAGGCGCATCGGCAAAAACGATCTGCGGGCTCTTACCTCCCAGCTCCAGGGCCACGCGCTTGAACAGCACACCGGCGGTGCGCTGGATCTCGCGTCCGGCCTCGGGGCTGCCGGTGAAGCTGATTTTGGCGACATGCGGGTGTTCGCACAGCGCCCGACCCACTTCGGCACCTACGCCGGTGACTACGTTGATCACGCCGTCGGGGAATCCGGCTTCCTGGGCCAGCGCGGCCAGGTGCAAGGCCGACTGTGGCGTTTCTTCCGACGGTTTGATGACCACCGTGCAGCCCGCGGCGAGCAGGGCGGCGAGTTTCCAGACGGTGATCATCAGGGGCGAGTTCCAGGGCACGATGGCGCCCACGACACCCACCGGCTCGCGCACGGTGTACGAGAGGGTGCGGGTGCCGAAGTAGCCGCCGGAGGGGATGGTGCGACCCTCCAGTTGGTTGGCCCAGCCGGCGGCGGCACGCAGGTTGGCGAGCACGTTGGGTATGTCCAGGCGCCGCGGCTCGATGGGCGAGCGGCCGATGGCATTGGCGTCCAGGTCGGCCAGCCGATCGGTGTCGCGCTCCACCAGGTCCGCCAGTTTCAACAGCAGCCGTGCACGCTGGGCGCCGTCGAGCTGGCTCCAGGCGCCGCCTTCCAGTTGGGCGTGGGCCGCTTCCACGGCGCGATCCACGTCCTCGCGGGTGCCACGGGCGCAGCTGCCGTATTGTTGCTCGGTCACAGGGTCGATGAGGGGCAGGCGCCCACCGTCGGAGGCTTCGAAGGTCGCGCCTGCGATGAAGTGATTCAGGTGCTGGGTCATGTTAAAGGCCTTGAATGATAGGGAGTGTTGGGCGAGACAGCCTCAAGCCTCGAGGGAGGCCAGGGCGTCGCCGAAGATGTCCAGTGCCTTGAAGAACAGCGCCCGTGAGATCGTCAGCGAAGGCATGACGCGCATCACGTTGCTGTAGCGACCGCAGGGGATCATCAGCACGCCGTGGTTCAGCAGGTAGCCCATGAGCTGGCCGATCTTCGCGCCTTCCAGCGGCGCCTTGGTGACCGGGTCCGCAACCAGTTCGATACCGATCATCAGGCCGCGTCCGCGGACCTCGCCGACCAGCGGGCTGTTGAAACCGCGGATGCGCGCCTGGGCTTCGAGCCCCAGGGTGTGGGCGCGGTTGAGCAGGTCGAGGTCCGGGTCCTGCAGGATGCTGATGTTGGTCAGGGCCACCGCGGCGGACAGGGAGTTGGCGGCGAAGGTATTGGGCATCGAACCGTCAGGAATGGCGGCCGCCAGGTCCGAGCGCATGATCAGTCCGGCCATCGGCAGGTCGCTGCCGATCCCCTTGCCGAAGGTCAGCATGTCGGGTTTGACGCCGGAGTGCTCCACCGCCCACATCTTGCCGGTGCGCCCGGCGCCGGATTGCACTTCGTCGACGATCAGCAGCGTACCGCTGCGGTCGCAGGCCTTGCGCAACAGTTGCAGGAATTCCGGCGAGGGCGGCACGTAGCCGCCTTCGCCCTGCACCGGCTCCACGATCACCGCGGCCACGTCGTCGGCGGCGGTATAGGGTGTGTTCAGCAGGTAGTCCACGTAATCGCCGGCGATCTGCTCGGCGCTCTTGTGCGTGGTGTCGAATGGGAAGCGGTAGGCATACGGGTAGGGCGCATGGATCACGCCGCCCATCATGGCCCCGTAGCCCTTGCGGTAGGCGGTGCCCGTGGTCAGCGCGCCCGAGGCGTTCCACACGCCGTGGTAGCCGCCGTGGAAGGCGATGATCTGGTGCCGCCCGGTGATACGCTTGGCAAACTTGATCGCCGCTTCCAGTGCATCGCTGCCACTTTGCGTGAAGAAGGTGATGCAGTCGCCGCGCAGGCCTTCGGGAGCGATCTCGGAAAGCTTGGCCGCCAGTTCGGTGCGGCGGGTGCTGTTGACTTCCAGGGCATGCATCAGCACTTCGGACTGGTCGCGAATGGCCTGCACCACTTTCGGGTGGCAACGGCCTACGCTGCTGACGCCTACGCCGGCGGACAGGTCGATGTAGGTGTTGCCGTCCGTGTCCTTGAAGGTTGCGCCAAACGCACGGTCCATGGCCACGGGCATGCGACCGCCGCCGCGCGCCATCGACTCGGTACGCGCCGACAACGCGAGGGCCTCGGCGGCCATCGGGCCGGGCAGGGTGCTGGAAGTGATTCGCGGGGCATCGGCGAAGTGGAGGGATTCAAGCTTGGCTTCACTCATGACGGTCTCTCTGGATGTCGGTTGTAGTATGTCGATCATCCCCAGAGTGCGATCCTGGCCGGTAGCCCGAATCGGCACATGGATACACTGAGCGAATGCCAGTGGCCACGCGTTGAAGTCACGTGATGGAATTTGCAGAATCTGATCTTTGTGAGAATATCGCCCGGGAAGGCAGGATAAAAACAATAATATTGAACGGGGCTTTCGCGAAATATGAGAAACATAAACATAAGTCACTTCAAGGACGTCCATGTCCACGCGGCCACGGTCCAGGAATGGAGCCAGGATTACAACCAGCTCACCGCCGGTTCGGCCGAGAGTTCGCTCATGCAGTTGAGCACCGCCCGTTGCCATGTTTTCTGCGAGCAGATCAACCAGCGTGTCGTGCAGCACGGCGTGGCCCCGGCCGGCAAGATGTGCTTCGCGGTGCCGATCAACGTCCCGGGTTCGATCCGGATGCAGGGGCGTGACGTGGACGACAGCAGCCTGTTCTTCCTCCACGGTGGCGAGGAGTTCATGTTCCATATGCCGATGGGCATGGAGCTGCTGTCCATCACCTTCGAGCGTGAGCTGTTCGAGGAGGCCTTGGTGCAGACCGCGTCGGCGAAGGACATCAGCCAACTGCTCCGACAGCCGGTGATCAGGGTGTCCACCCAGCGCTTCGCGGACGCCCGGCGTCGGTTGCTGGCGGTCTTCTCCCAGGCACTGGTGAGCGAAGAGCTCGACAGCGCCCGCGACCGGGAGCTGGAGCAGGCCATGCTCGGCGAGTTGCTGCAACTGATGACCGATCCGGCCTGCGACAAGCGCCAGCGCAGCCCCAGTTCCACCCGCAGCTTCATCGTCGAGAAATGCCATCGCCTGGCGACCGCCGAGATGAACCACGTGCCCAGCGTGAGTGAGTTGTGCCAACGACTCCAGGTGAGCCGGCGAACCATGCAGAACAGTTTTCGCGCCGTGGCGGAGACGACGCCGCTCAATTACCTGCGCTCCGTACGCCTCAACGGCGTGCGCCGGACCTTGATGTCCACTCCGGCATCCCATCTTTCGATTGGCGATGCCGCCGCCCAGTGGGGCTTCTATCACCTGAGCCACTTTGCGGCGGAGTACCAGGCGCTGTTCGCCGAACTGCCGTCCCATACCGCCCGCGCGACCATCGCCCACTGCGCCCACGCTTGAACGGCGCGGCGGCGCCCCACGAGCGGGGAGCAGCGCCGGACATTGGCGCGAAATAAACCCTTTGCCTGGACGGGATCACTCCCGTGCACCCCGAATCGGCAGGCGCTCGCGGAGCGTCTTGACCTGTTTTGGGGCAAGCCTGCCGATGTTACCAATTTGGGATAGCGAGGCGTTCATGGGCCGGCATAGGATCGAATCCAGCGTGCGACAAGAACGACAAGCTGTTCGGTGCCGGTGAGTGGTTGACCGCGCCGATCCTGCAGCGACTGCCTCATACAATAAGGTCAAGAAAATGAGTGTATCTATCCCGATCAACAGCTCGACAGATCTGAAACGTGGTGCCCTGGGCGTCGGCTTCATCATCTTTTTCGTGGTTTCGGCCGCGAGCCCGCTGAGTGTGATCGCCGGCGGCTTTCCCATTGGCATCATGCTGGGCAACGGCGCCGGCACACCGGCATTGCTGATCCTGGCCTTGATGGTGTTGCTGGCGTTCTCGGTGGGCTATACCACCATGTCCCGCCATGTCACCAACGCCGGTGGCTTCTATGCCTTCACCGCCCGAGGCCTGGGTGGCCTGGCCGGCGGGGCGGCGGGGGTGCTGGCGATGTTCGCCTACAACATCCTCCAGGTCGGCCTCTATGGCATGTTCGGGGGCGTCGTCAGCGGCACCATGGCCAGTGTCTTCGGCCTGGTGCTGCCCTGGTGGTCGTATTCGTTGATGGCGATGATCAGCGTCGCGATCCTGGGGTATCGCAAGATCGATCTCTCGGCCCGGTTGCTCTCGGTGGTGGTCATCGCCGAGTACCTGGCCATCCTGACCCTGGACTTCGCCATCCTCAAGACCGGCGGGGACAGCGGCATCAATCTCGATTCGTTCGATCGCACCCATGTGCTCAGCGGTACGCCGTCCATCGGCCTGCTGTTCTGCTTCGCGGCGTTCATCGGTTTCGAGGCCACGACCATCTACGGTGAAGAAGCCAAGAACCCGCAACGCACGATCCCGATTGCCACTTACTGTTCGGTCCTGCTGATCGGCGGGTTCTACGCCCTGTCGGTCTGGGCGATGGTGGTGGGCGTCGGCGCGGACAAGATCGTCCCGACGCTGCAAGCCTTGCAAGACCCGACCACCTTCATCTATGGCATGTCTGACCACTTTGTCGGCCCGTACCTGACGCAAATCATCCGCGTGCTGTTCATGGTCAGCATCTATGCCGGGCTGCTGGCTTTCCACAACGCCGCGGCGCGCTACTTCTATGCCATTGGGCGTGACGGCCTGCTGCCGCGCCAGTTGGGCACGACCCACCGCGTCCACCAGAGCCCTCATATGGGTTCGGCGTTGCAGAGCCTGATCTCTGCGGTGATCGTGCTGATCTTTGCCGCCATGGACGCCGACCCGATCCTGCAACTCTTTGCCTGGCTGTCCAACCTGGCCACGCTTTGTGTGATCCTGCTGATGGCGATCACGTCGGCGGCGGTGCTGGTCTTCTTCCGGCGCCACCCCGAGCTCAAGCTGGGCATCTGGCGCGGGCGGATCTTCCCCGGTTTTTCCTGCCTGGCGCTGCTGGCGGTCCTGGTCCTGGCAGTGGTTCATTTCGATGTCCTGACGGGTGCCAGCGTGGCCTTGTCCTACGGCCTCTGCGCCATCATCCCCGCGGCCCTGCTGGGCGGCGTGCTCCTGGCCGCGCGACTGCGCAAGACCGCGCCGCAGCGATACCAGGCACTGGGTAGCCATAAGCTCTAAGCCCCGCGGCCCCGTTCAACCCCTACGAAAAATACCGACCCGTCCGTGTACCGGACGGCTTGTCGGTGCGCGAAAGGAAAGTGTCATGCACGATTATCAAATGCTCATCAACGGCCAGCCGGTGGACGGCGAGGACGGTCACTTCGAGGTGATCAACCCGGCGACCGGCAGAGCATTCGCCCGCTGCCCCGCCGGCTCGCTGGCCCAGCTGGACCAGGCCGTCGACGCTGCCCAGCGGGCGTTTGGCTCCTGGCGTTGCACCGCCCATGAGGACCGTTGCGAGCGCCTGTTGGCCATTGCCGCGGACATCGAGCGCGACGCCGAAGCACTGGCTCGCCTGATCGTTCTGGAGCAAGGCAAGCCCATGGCGCTGGCGTTCTCCGAAGTCATGGGGGCCGCGGCCTGGACACGCTACGCCGGGCAACAGCAGATCCCGGTAGAACTGGTGGAAGAAACCCCCGCCCAGCGTGTCGAGTTGCACCGCAAGCCCTTGGGCGTGGTGGCGTCGATCACGCCCTGGAACTGGCCTTTCATGATCGCCGTATGGCACATCATGCCGGCCCTGCGCGCCGGCAACTGCGTGATCAGCAAACCCTCGAGCCTGACGCCCCTGAGCACGTTACGACTGGTCGGGATCATCGCCCGGCATGTCCCCCAGGGCGTGATCAACATCGTCACCGGCGAGCAGGGGTTCGGCCGTGCAATCGCTCGGCACCCGGGCATTCACAAAGTGGTCTTCACCGGCTCGACCGACACCGGCATGAGTGTGATGCGCGGTGCGGCTGACAATCTCAAGCGCCTGACGCTGGAGTTGGGTGGCAACGACGCGGCGATCGTGTTGCCGGGCACGCCAGTGGAACAGGTGGTCGAAGACATCTTCCAGGCGGCCTTCCTCAACATGGGGCAGACCTGCGCCGCGCTGAAGCGGCTGTACGTGCACCAATCCCAGTACGTGGCCTTCGCAGAGGCCTTGGCGGCCATCGCCCGGCGTCAGGTGGTCGGCGACGGCCTGGAGCCTGGCGTGAGTTTCGGCCCGGTACAGAACCTTGAGCAACTGGAGCTTGTCGCCGGGCTGGTAAGCGACGCCCAGGCCCAGGGAGCCCGTGTGTTGTGTGGCGGTGCGCGGCTGGACCGCCCGGGCTTTTTCTATCCGCCGACGGTGGTGATGGATGTCACCGACGGCCAGCGCCTGGTCGACGAAGAACAGTTTGGCCCGGTGTTGCCGGTCATCGCCTACCAGGATGTCGAGGACGCCCTGCGCCGCGCCAATGCCAGCGACATGGGCTTGGGCGGGTCGGTCTGGGGTACGGATCTGGCCCAGGCGCAGGCTCTTGCCAGTCGCCTGGAATGCGGTGTGGCCTGGGTCAACTGTCACGCGCAAATTCAACCGAACACGCCTTTCGGTGGCTGCAAGCTGTCCGGCTTTGGCGTCGAGTTCGGGCTGGAAGGGTTGCTGGAATTCACCTCCCAGCAGTTGGTGTACGTACGCAAGCTTGAAACCGAGTGAGGGCAACAGTCATGTACGAGAAATATAAGACAGCACCCAAGAAGTTCTGGCATCCGATGAGTTCATCGGCCCCGGCGAACCGGGCCCGGACCTTGATCATCGCCAGCGGCGACGGCAACTACATCACGGACATCGACGGCCACCGCATGCTCGACGGCGTAGGCGGCTTGTGGAACGTCAATATCGGCCACAACCGCGCCTCGGTGAAGGCCGCCATTGCCGCGCAACTGGATGAGCTGGCGTATTACCAGACGTTCGACGGCATTGCCCATCCACGGGTATTCGACCTGGCCGAGCGCCTGACGTCGATGTTCGCCCAGGAAAAAATGGCGCGGGTGCTGTTCAGTTCCGGCGGTTCCGATGCCGTCGAGACCGCCCTGAAAATGGCCCGCCAGTACTGGATCGCCAGCGGCGAACCGGGCCGCACGCGCTTCCTGTCGCTGCGCAATGGTTATCACGGCGTGCACATGGGCGGCACTTCGGTGGGCGGCAACGGCGTGTACCACTACAACCACGGTCCGTTGCTGGCCGGCTGTCATCTGCTCGACACTCCCTGGCTGTATCGCAATCCCTGGGATTGCCGCGACCCCGAGGCGTTGACGGAGCACTGTATCCGCCAGCTCGAAGACCAGATTGCCTTGTTGGGCGCGCAGACCATTGCTGCAATGGTGGCCGAGCCTGTGCAGGGGGCGGGGGGCGTGATCGTGCCGCCGGCGCACTACTGGAAGCGCCTGCGGGAGGTTTGTGATCGCCACGCGATCCTGTTGATTGCCGATGAAGTGGTCACCGGTTTCGGTCGCTCCGGCTGCATGCTCGGCAGTCGCGGCTGGGGTGTCGCCCCGGACGTCCTGTGCCTGGCCAAAGGCATCACCGCCGGCTACATCCCCATGGGCGCGACGGTCTTCAACCAGCGCATGGCCGATGCGATCGAGAACGGCCCGGGCTTCAGCAACGTCATCATGCACGGCTACACCTACAGCGGCCACCCGACGGCCTGCGCCGCGGCCCTGGCGGTGCTGGATATCGTCGAGGCCGAGGACCTGCCGGGCAATGCGGCCACCGTCGGCGCCCAGTTGCTGGCGCAACTGCAGCCGCTGGTCGAGCGCCACGCAGTGGTCGGCGAGGTGCGCGGCAAGGGCCTGATGATCGCCCTGGACCTGGTGGCCGACAAGGCCACCCGCGAGCCGCTCGATCCGGCGTCCGGCCGTGCCTCGCGCATCGCCGACGAGGCACGACGCGCCGGAGTGCTGGTGCGGCCGATCGGCAACAAGATCGTCCTTTCGCCGCCCCTGACCCTCACGGCCGATGAGGCGGGCCAGATGGTCTCTGCCCTCGATATGGCCCTAACCGACTGCCGCTAGTCGGCGTCCGTTCCACCGACGCAGCCAGGTTGCGTCGGTTCGCGCCTGAGCATCAGGCGCCCCCTCAGGAGCTTCAACCATGCGCTATCCATCGTGGGTTTCACGTACAAGGGACAGTCTCGTCTGCGCCTTGACGCTGTCGGTCATCAGCCAGGCCCAGGCATACGAACTGTACGCCGATGAAAACAGCCACCTCAACGCCGACGCCGTGGCGGTGTTCGGGATGTTCAACAGTCGCAAGAATTACGACGGCACGCCGGGGGGATCGACCTGGCGAGAAGGGTTTATCAAGTACGGTTTGAGTGGCGACCAGGGATTGGCCGGCCATGGCACTGCCTACGGTGCGTTCAACCTGGTCAGCTCCGCCACCTGGGGGGACGGCGACCCGGCCGGCAACTCGGTTGGATCCGAGCGCACCACCAAGATCGAAGAGGCTTATCTGGGCTGGCGCTCCGGCGACCTGTTCCCGGCGTTGGGCCAGGATGGCGTCGATGTCTCTGGCGGCCGCCAGGTGGTCAAGCTGGGGCGAGGCTTCCTCATCAACGACGACGGGCCGAATCTGGGTAAAGGACCGGCCGACGGCCGCCTGAACCGTGGCGGTGCCTATTACATGGCGGCCCGGCATGCCTTCGACCAGACCGCGGTGGTGCGGCTGGGAGGGCAGGACGGGGTGCACGGCAGCGTGGTGTGGCTCAAGTCCGACAACCGTGCCCAGGCCGAGACCGAACTCGCGGCCGGTACGCTGGACTACACCGCCAAGGCCGGCACGCTGGGGCTGACCTGGGTGCACGGTATTGACGTCGATGATCGGTGGGCCAGCGACTTCCAGCGCCAACGCAAGGGGCTGGACGTCTACAGCCTGCGCGGCGAGGGCGACGCTGGCATCGAGAACGCCAGCTTCGCCTTCGAGTACGCCTGGCAGGACAAGGACGCCGGCACCGAGAATGCCTGGTACGCCGAGGCCGGGTATACCTTCGCGGACGTTGCCTGGGCGCCGAAGCTGACGTACCGCTACACCTGCTACTCGTCCCGGTGGGATTCGCTGTTCACCGGCCAGAGCACTGGCTACGGCACTTGGTTCCAGGGCGAGGTGGCCGGTAACTACGCCGGGCCGTTCAACACCAACACGGGTATCCATCATGTCGGCCTGAAGGCCACGCCCTTGGAGAACCTGACCCTCGGTGCGCTGTTCTTCGACTACAACACCGTACGCAAAGAAAACGCCGTCAACCTCGACGCCCGGGAGCTGGATCTCTATGCCGAGTGGGCTGTCAGCGAGCACCTGATCGTCACCCCGTTGATCGGTCTCTACAAACCGGACCGGGATGCCGCGACAGGGGGTAACCAGGTGGGCGGCAACGGGACCAACCTGTACAGCCAGGTCACCGTCGCCGTTCCATTCTGATCCGGCGCCGCTGCGGGCGGATGGCACCGCAGCGTCTGTCTTGGCGAGGTTGTCTAGCCCTGGCCGGAGACCGGCGGGTGCTTCATCCGCTCGGCGATTCGCCGGGTGGTCTCCATCACCATTTCCACCACGGTGTCTTGGCGTAGCAGCTTGAAGCTCTGGGTACTGCCGACCGCCGAGAGGCTGCCGACCACCTCGTCGAGCGCCGGGTTGATGATCGGCGCCGCGATACCGGTCAGGCCTTGGTTGAGCTCGTCGTGGGTCAGGCAATAGCCATCCTTGCGGATCTTCTTCGCCGCCTTGGAAAAACCGGCCCAGTCGTAAGGGCTGTCGGGGTCGTTGGCCATGTGTTCATCGAACAGGCGTTGCAGGCGCCGGCCTTTCTGGAAGGCGATCAGCACCTTGGATTGCGCGCCGCGGAAGAACGGCAGCGGATGACCTCGGCCAAAGGAAAACTGGTAGGTGTCATCGGGTTCGGCAATGTACGTGTTGATGATGTGGCCGTCGTAGAAAACGCTGGCGAAGACCGCCAGTCCGGTTTCCTCGGACAGCGTATGCATCAGTTCGCGACCGGCCACGAGGATCGGGTCGTACTGACGCATCATCCAGTCCAGCTCGATGATCCGTGGCCCCAGGCCATAGCTGCCGGCGTCCACCCGGACCAGCAGGCCGGCGTCACACAGGTCCTTGACGTAGCGGTACACCGTCGCCCGCGACAACCCCATGCGTTCGGCAATGGTGTCGGGGTCGATCTTCAGCTGTTGCGGGCCGAACAGGTCCAGGACGCTCAGCATTTTACTCAGACTGCTCATTTGACTCCTAAGGAGGGAGGGCGCGTGGATGGCCGATGGGTGAGCACTATAGGTAGACGCGCCAGGGATGGAAAGCCTGCCCATGGCAGGGATAACCCGCCATCACGGTACTCCTGTGGCTGAGAAAAACAAGCATATGCATGGCGTTTTTAAGTTTAAAAATACAATAAAATCTCAAAATACGAGTTTTACGTTAAAAAATAGCTTGTTGATCCAGGTTTTCTGTGTGATAAATCTCAGCCACTGCAAACGCTCGATCAAGAGGGCTGGAAATGAATGGTGCGCAACTGATAGTGAAGGCGGCGGTGGCAAGCGGTATCGAGTACTGCTTTGCCAATCCCGGAACGACGGAGATTCCCCTGGTGGCCGCGATGGCCAGTGCGCCGGCCCTCAAACCGGTCCTGTCGCTGTTCGAGGGCGTGTGCACCGGGGCCGCGGACGGCTATGGCCGGATCGCCGGCAAACCGGCCATGACCTTGACGCACCTGGGGCCAGGCTTTGCCAATGGCATCGCCAACCTGCACAACGCCCGGCGGGCCAACACGCCTATCGTCAATGTCATCGGCGATCACGCCTCCTGGCACGTCAACTACGATCCGCCCTTGGCCAGCGATATCCAGGCCCTGGCCGGCAGCGTTTCCGGTTGGGTGCGGACTTCGCGCACGGCGGCCGGCGTCGGGGAAGACCTGCAGGAAGCGGTGCGTGCCGCCTGGCAGGCCAAGGGACAAATCGCCAGCCTGATCCTGCCGATGGATTTACAGGCCAACAGCGTGGCGATTGAACGTCCGTTCAGCGCCTTGCAGGCCCCGGTCCGGCGTATGGCCGGTGACCGGATCGAAGCCGTGGCCCAGGCCCTGCGCGACGGGCGCCGGCTGGTGTTCATTGTCGGTGACGAGGGCTTGTCCGTGGACGGACTCCAGGCGGCGGGGCGCCTGGCCCAACTGCCGGGTGTACGGATGTTCGCCGAGACGTTCCCGCGCCTGAGCTACCGTGGCGGTGGCTTGCCGGACCTGGATCGCCTGCCGTATTTCCCCGAGGTGGCGATCGAGATCCTCGACCAGTACGACGCCGTCGTGTGTGCCGGCGTCCCGGATCCGATCAGTTACTTCGGCTATGAGGGCATCGCCTCGCGTTTGGCCGAGCGTGAACGCCTGCTGTGCCTGGCCGAGGTGGGGGACGATGTCGCCGGTGCGCTCACCGCGCTTGCCGATGCCTTGCAGGCACCGGCCTTCCAGCCGACCCCGATGGGCATCGAGTTGCCGCCGGGCGAAGCCGAGCTGACTCCGCAATCGATCGGTCAGGTCCTGGCTGCCTCACTGCCGGACGACTGCATCGTTTCCGTGGAGGGTGGCACGTGTGGCTACCCGTTCTTCACTGCCTCGGCCCATGCCGCGCGGCACCGGGTGCTGACCAATACCGGAGGCGCCATCGGCCAGGGCATTCCGGTGGGGTTTGGCGCGGCCCTGGCCGAGCGTGGCAACCGGGTGTTCTGCCTGCAATCGGACGGCAGCGCCCAGTACACCATCCAGACCTTGTGGAGCATCGCCCGCGAGCAATTGCCGGTGGTGATTCTGATTGCCGCCAACCATCGCTACGCGATCCTGCAGAACGAATTGCGCCGTTTCGGCATGACCGAGCTGGGGCCCGAAGCCCTGAGCCTGACCGTCCTGGACCGCCCACGCGTCGACTGGAAGGCCCTGGCCAAGGGCTACGGCCTGCCGGCCTGCACCGTCTGCACCAACGCCGAACTGCAACGGGCCCTGGCCAATGCCAAGGCTGATGGCGGTCCTTGCCTGATCGAAATGGCCCTGTGAAGGAGGGGATATGAGTCAGATCCAATTACTGCCCGCCGTCGAGCAATTCCTGGCACAACCCGGCCGGCTGTTCATCGGGGGGACCTGGCAGGACGCCGCCAGTGGCCGTCGGTTTGCCGTGGAAAATCCGGCGGACGAACGCAGCGTGGCGCACGTGGCCGAAGGTGACAAGCGCGATATAGACGCCGCCGTCGCTGCCGCCCGCGCGGCCTTCACCGGACCCTGGGCCACTCATTCACCGGCCCAGCGTGGCCTGCTGCTGTTGCGCCTGGCGGAACTGCTCGACCAGCACCGTGAAGAATTGGCCCAACTGATCACGCTGGAGAACGGCAAGCCGATCGCAATGGCCCGGGGCGAAGCGGCAAGCGCGGCCAACATCGTGCGCTACTTTGCCGGTTGGCCGACCAAGATCGAAGGCAGCACGCTGCCGGTGTCGCCCGCCAGCGGCGCGCCGATGCTCAACTACACCCTGCGCGAACCGGTGGGTGTCTGCGCCTTGATCGTGCCGTGGAATTTCCCGCTGACCATGTGCGTGTGGAAGCTCGGCCCGGCGCTGGCGACCGGTTGCGTCGCGGTGCTCAAGCCTGCCGAGCAGACGCCCCTGGTTGCGATTCGCCTGGTGCAGTTGATCGAGGCCGCCGGCTTCCCGGCCGGGGTGGTCAACCTGGTCACCGGCCTGGGTGCCGACACCGGTGCGCCGCTGGCCCAGCACCCGGACGTGGACAAGATCGCGTTCACAGGTTCCACCCAGGTGGGCCGGCTGATCGCCCAGGCCGCCACCGGCAACATGAAGAAGGTGTCCCTGGAGCTGGGCGGCAAGTCGCCGAACATCATCCTGCCCGACGCCGACATCGTGCGGGCGGCCAAGGGCGCCGCCGATGGCATTTTCTACAACCAGGGCCAGGTTTGCACCGCCGGGTCACGCCTGTATGTACACGCCAGTGTCCTCGACCAGGTGCTCGAAGAGCTCCAGCGCCATGCCGCCGCCCACTCGCTGGGCCCTGGGCTGGACCCGGGCAGCAGCATGGGGCCGCTGGTATCGGCCCGGCAGTTGAACTCGGTGCGTGGCTACCTGCAACGCGGCCAGGAAGAGGGTGCCGAGCTGGTGTGCGGCGGCGCGCGGCCCGAGCACCTGGAGCGCGGCCACTTCATCCAGCCCAGCGTGTTTCTCGACCGCGCCGAACGCGCCTGTGTCGCCCGCGAGGAAATCTTCGGACCGGTGCTGACGGTCATGAGCTGGACCGAGATCGACGAACTGGTGCTGCGCGCCAACGACTCGCCCTATGGCCTGGCAGCGGGCCTGTGGACCCGGGACCTGCGCTCCGCCCACCGGGTGGCCGCACAGTTGAAAGCCGGATCGGTGTGGATCAACTGCTGGAACGTCGTCGACCCGGCGTCGCCGTTTGGTGGCTACAAACAATCCGGCTGGGGCCGGGAAATGAGCAAGCACGTGATCGATGCCTACACCGAGACCAAGAGTGTCTTTGTCGATCTGGCCTGAACCGAATAAACACAAGAGGAACTGCTATGGATCTGGAATTGCAAGGCCGCGTGGCAATCGTCACCGGCGGTGGGATGGGCATCGGCAAGGAAGTCGCACGTTTTCTTTCCCAGGAAGGCTGCAAGGTGGCGATCTGCGCCCGGCGCATGGAGTTCTTGCAGCAGGCTGCCGAGGAAATCAGCGCCGAGACCGGTAACGAGGTACTGCCGCTGTACTGCGACACCAACCAGATGTCGGCCGTGACGGACATGGTGCAGGCCGCCTACAAGCACTTTGGCCGCATCGACATCCTGGTCAACGGCGCCGCGGCGCCGTCCGGGGTGGTTCGCAATGACATCGAGCACGCCGGCGACGACGAGCTGCTGTCGGACCTCAACACCAAGGTGATCGGCTACTTCCGCTGCGCCAAGGCCGTGACCCCGCACATGAAGGCCGGTGGCTTCGGTCGCATCATCAACATCGGTGGCCTGACCGGGCGTGGCAGCAAGGTGCTCTCGGGCATGCGCAACCTCGCCATCGCCCACATGACCAAGACCCTCTCCGACCAACTGGGCCCGGCCGGTATCACCGTCAACCTGATTCACCCCGGCGTGGTGGACACCCCGCACATCCAGGAGCTGTACGAGCGCGAAGGGATCAAGCAGGGCAAGACCCCTGGGCAGGTGGAGCAGGGCTACATCGACGCGACGCCGATTCGCCGCACCCTGGCGCCCATCGAAATGGGCTGGCTGATCGGTTTCCTGGCGTCCCCCAAGGCCGGCGCCGTAACGGGCGAGTCCATCGGCATCGACGGTGGCCTGACCCGTGGCATCTTCATTTGAGGAGCAACAGCGATGAGTAACGGAACCCTTTTGGTCGCCACCGTGGGGCAGGCGGTCATCCGCAGTGCCGATGACGGGCGCACCTGGCACCGCCTCGGCCTGGGGCAAGACCTTGAGTTCGATGCGATCACCCGATCCTTGAGTGTTCATCCCGAGGCGCCTGAAGTGATCTACGCCGGCACCGATGTCGGCCTGTGCGTCAGCCGCGACACTGGCGGGCACTGGCAACGGGTGGACTCACCGTTCAACGGGCAGACGGTGTGGAAGGTCGCCGTGGATCCGCAGGATGCCCAGCGCATTTTCGTTGGCACCGGGGCACCGTCCCGTGCCGTCCTGTGGCGCACCCTCGATGGCGGCCAGCACTGGGACCGGGCGCCAGTGGAGATTCCCGAGTTCTGCGAAGGTGTCAGCCGGCCGCGCCTGTTGGCGTTCGCCTATGACCCGACGGACCGCAACCAGCTCTGGTTCGGCCTCGAAGAGGGCGGCCTGTTCCACAGCCGCGATGGCGGCGACAGCTGGACTCGTGTCGACGACCGGCTGTTGTGGGACTACAACTCAGACATCCACAACATCCTGGTACTGCCCAACCACGGCCAGAAAGTCATCGTCGTGGTGTGCGTCAACGCCGTCTACCGCAGCCTCGATGAGGGCCAGACCTGGACCGGCATAGAAGCCCGCGAAACCTTCGGCCTGTACTACGTGCGTGCCATGAATGCGCCGCTGGGCAGCCAGGACACCCTGTACCTGAGCATTTCCGATGGCACGCCGGGTACCACCAGCAAGGTGCTCGTCTCCCGGGACGCGGCCATCAGTTGGGAAGTGCTGCCGCTGTCACAGCAACCCAACTCCTGTGTCTGGGCAATTGCCCTGAACCCGGCCAACCCGCGCCAGATCGTCGCCGGCACCAAGTATGGCCATTTGTTCACCTCCGAGAACGGCGGTGACGGCTGGCAGAAACAGTGGCGCGAGTTCAGTGAAATCGCTGATGTGCTCTGGACGCCAGCCGTGGCGCAGATCAAGTCCGGGCATCAATCCATCATCAAGAAGAACTGAGGTATCGCGCGATGAAAGTCGAGGTCGTTCGTACGCATCTGTCGCTGTTCGTCAAGGACCCGGAAACGTCGGCACGCTGGTACGCCGACGTGCTGGGCATGCACGAAAGTGCCCGGGGTGAAAGCTGGATCATGATGGCCTTCGGTGCCAAGCACCACGACATCGCCCTGATCCGCGCAGAACCGGGTGCCCACCAAGGTGGACTGGGCCTGCAGCACTACGGGCTGGAGATCGCCGGCGACATGACCACCCTGCGCCAGCTCTACGGCATGTTGCTTGGCAAAGGGATCGAGGTGGTGAAGATCACCGATCATGAAATCGGCAACGGCGTGTATTTCAACGACCCCGACGGTAATCGCATGGAGTTTTTCCTCGAGACCGAACACGACGACGAGCGCGGCAAGGAACGTTTCAAGTCGGCCGGCGCGCCCAGTCGTCACTTCGATCTCGACCCACTTTGAACAAGAGGCATGTCTGATGAAAACCGCTAATTTCGCCCGTTATCACATCCGCAAGTGGTACAGCTTCGTCGAGGAAACCCTGGCCAACGAAACCGGCCAGTTGGCCGACGGCGAGCCGTTGTTCAAGTACGCCATTGGCGCCGTGATCGCCAACCCGTATGCCGGTCGCTTCAGCGAGAGCCTGGCCGAGTTGGTCGAACCCTCGCCGTTGCTGGGCCAGGAGTTCGGCCGGCGTATCCAGGCCCTGGCGGGCGGGCGCGAGATCGTCAGCTATGGCAAGGCCTGCCTGGTGGGCAGCGCGGGCGAGTACGAGCACGGCAATGCCTTGCTCACCAACCCGGCGGCGGACCCGATCCGGGTCGCGCTGGGCGGTGGCAAGTCCTGGGTGCCTTCCACCGGCAAGCGTGGCGGGCCGGGTGCGACCATCGACGTGCCGTTGGCCCACAAGGATGCGCTGTATGTGCGTTCGCACTACGACAGCATTTCGCTTTCGTTCAGTGACGGCCCGTCCGCCGATGAACTGGTAATCATCTGGGCGTTTGCCACGCGCGGACGCCTGCATGCGCGACTCGGTGGCCTCCAGGCCGCCGACGTCAAGGGCAACGATGGCCTGTACTGAGGGGCGTTGACCGTGGGAGCCAAACGAATGTCTGCGAACAGCCACTTCTTCACCAATCGATCGTCGATGCACCTGCACTACGTGTCCTGGGGCAACGAGTCGGGCATCCCCGTGCTGCTGCTCCACGGCCTGCGCTCTTATGCCCGGACCTGGGAGTCGCTGGCCAATGCGCTGGGCGACCGGTACTGCTGCCATGCCCTCGACCAACGCGGCCGTGGCTTCAGCGACTGGGCGTCGGCCAGCAGCTACCGGACCGAGGCCTATGTCAGTGACGTCGAGGATTGGGTGGTGC
Organism: Pseudomonas sp. Cab53; assembly: GCF_018325965.1. Lineage (NCBI taxonomy): Bacteria > Pseudomonadati > Pseudomonadota > Gammaproteobacteria > Pseudomonadales > Pseudomonadaceae > Pseudomonas > Pseudomonas sp. Cab53. The sequence goes on from NZ_AP021902.1 coordinate 2,424,429, forward strand.
ACCTGGGGCTGCGGCAGTTCATCCTGGTGGGGCATTCCCTCGGCGGCACCAACGCACTGGAGTACGCGCGGCTCAATCCCGGACGGCTACAGGCGCTGGTGATCGAGGACATTGGCCCAGGCTCTTCTGTCAGTGGCGACGGAGCCGCGCGTATCCGCCGCGAGATGAGCGAGACGCCGCTGGTGTTTCCCGATTGGCCGAGTGCCGCCCAGTTCTGGCAGCAGTCGCGCCCCGGCCTGTCCCAGGAGGGGCTGGCCTCCCGGCTGATGCATTCGATGAAGGAAACGCTGGCGGGCATCGAGTGGCGTCACGACCAGCAAGGCATCGCCCAGGCACGCCTGACCATCACGCCCACCGACCTGTGGCCGGCGGTACGCAGCCTGGATTGCCCGACGCTGTTCATTCGTGGCGCGCGCTCCGATTTCCTGCCGCTGGCGACCCTTGAGGCAATCAGGCAAGCCAATGCTCGGGTGCAGACGACGGAAGTCGCCGATGCCAGTCATTACGTCCATGATGACCAGAGCGAGATCTTCAACCGTGTCGTCAAGGACTATCTGGACGGCCAGGGCTTGCAACCACAACAAAAACAATGCGGTGAATCGTGATGAAGCAGGACAAGACCCAGGTTGTCATCGTCGGCGGTGGCCCGAACGGGATCACCGCCGCGCATTACATGGGGCTGTACGGGATCGAATGCGTTGTCCTCGAGTTGGCGGACGGCATCCTGCCGTATCCCCGCGCGGTGGGCATGGACGATGAGGCGCTGCGGGTGCTGCAAGGCATCGGCATCGCCGAGCTGGCCGTCCGCGACATGATCTGCGACGTGCCGCTGCGCTACTACAATGCGCGGGGCGTGTGCTTTGCCGAGGTCAAGCCGAGCACCGCCCGCTACGGCTGGCCGATGCGCAATATCTTCATGCAGCAATTGCTCGAAGCGACCCTGCGCGAACAGCTCGGCACGCGCGCCGGCGTCGACCTGCGCCAGGGCCATGAAATGCTCGACCTGGAGCAGGATGACCGCGGCGTGACGTTGCAGGTGCGCGACGCCCAGGGTGAGTTGTATCAATTGCAGGCGCAGTACGTCATCGGGGCGGACGGTGGTCGTTCCGCCGTGCGCAAGAAACTCGGCATCGAGTTGCTGGGCCTGACCCACCCGCGCAAATGGGTGGTAATCGACACCTGTAACGACACCCTCGATGCGCCTTACACGGCCTTGCATGCCGATCCGCAGCGACCCTTCGTCTGCATCTATTTGCCGTACCAGCAACGGCGTTGGGAGTTCATGTTGCTGGAAGGCGAGGACGAGGCGAGGATGTGCGAGGAGGGCACCATCCGGGCGTTGATCCGGGAGCACATTGGTGATGCGGTCGATCAACTGGACATCATCCGTATCCGGGCGTACACCCACAACTCCCGGGTTGCGGCCCGCTTTGTCGAAGGGCGCGTGGCGCTGGTGGGGGATGCGGCGCATATTTCCCCACCCTGGGCCGGCCAGGGCCTGAACTCAGGCCTGCGTGACGTGGCCAACGTCGCCTGGAAGATCGCGGCCATCATCCAGGGGCGGGCATCGGCGTCGATCCTGGCCAGCTACGACCAGGAGCGGCGCGGGCACGCCACCGACCTGATCGCCCTGGCCGACAACATGGGCGCGGTGCTGGGCCTGACCAACCCGTTGATGGCCGGGGTACGGGACTGGTTGTTCCAGGCCGTCAACAGCGTCGACAACCTGCGCTCGCACCTGCTGGAGTTCAAGTTCAAGCCCAAGGCGACCATCACCAAGGGCCTGGTCCATCATGAGCGGGCAGAACTGCATGAGGACGATCTGGTCGGCCAACTGTTCATCCAGCCGGCCATCGAGGATGCTCAGGGGCAGCGGCGTCGTCTTGACGAGGTGTTGGGGCATTCCTACGCGGTGCTGGGGTATAGGGTCAACCCGCGCGAGGCGCTCAGCGAGCAGAGCGCCGCCTATTGGGCGCGTTGGGACACGCGCTTCATCCAGGTCAACCGTTCACGCAGTGGCAAGGCGGCCGGCCAACCGTTGACGGCCAGCGGCGCCATCAGTGTCGAGGACGTCGACAACCGGCTGGGGGAATGGTTTGCCAAGGTGCGCGACTGCATCGTGGTGGTGCGCCCGGACCGCTTCGTTGCCGCGATCACCACGCCGGAACGGCTCGACGGTGTGTTGCGCAAATTGGCGGAGCAGCACTCATGAACCCGCTCGACGATCTGGTGGTTCGACTCCACCACGCCGGGTTGGGCGCCGAGGCCTTGCCACCGTTGCCGCCCCTGGCACTGGATGTGCCCGCCGGTTATGCCTTGCAGCGAGAGGCCCTGCGCCAACGCGAAGTGCGCGGCGAGCAACTGTCCGGCTGGAAAGTCGCGTTTGCCGGCAGCGCGGCCCAGCGCCGGTTCGGCCTCCACGAGCCGGTGCTGGGAGCGCTCACCCAAGCGATGGCCGTCAAGCCGAGTAGTACGGTGGCGTTGGCGCAGTTGATCCAGCCCAAGCTGGAAGTTGAACTGGCGTTCGTGCTGGGACGGACACTGGTGCCGGGTGACTACAGTGACGAAGCCATCCTGGCTGCCGTGTCCATGGTCGCACCGGCCTTCGAGATCGCCGACTGCCGTTGGCTGGGCTGGCAGTTCGGCGTGGGCGCGTTCCTGGCGGACAATGCCGCGGCCGCGCGCTACTGCCTCGGTTCGCCGGTGGTATTCGATCCGGTCTTGCACGCCAGTGTGGCCTATCGCCTCACCTGCGACGGGGTCTCCTGTGGCAGCGGTGACACCCAGGCACGGGAAGACGCGCCGACGAGCAATCTGTGCTGGCTGGTGCGGCGACTGCTGGCCGACGGACAGGCGCTGGAGGCGGGCCAGGTGGTGCTGTCCGGTGCATTACTGGCACCCCTGGCCATCCAGGCCGGCGAGTACCGCTTGCAGATGCTTGGCACGGAACTGGCTTTGGTTTTCCAGGCGGGTACCGACGCCGCGTGAAGCCAGCCACCGTCAGGGAGGACCGGGCAGCCCATGAAGGGCTGGGAATTACAACGGGGCCACCGAGGAACGATGATCATGCTTGCCGAAGTCCGTACCTTCAATGATCCCCAGCAACACGCCGGCTCCATACGGGGCTGGCAACAAGTCTATGATCAACTCGGTCGTGGCAGCCTGAGCAGCGAATTGCGGCAGGTGTATGCCGACCGTTTTCAGATTTTCCAGGAAGTGCTGGACAAGCGCGTGGTGCAGCGCGGCAGCGCGCCAAAAGGCCGCTTATGTATCGCCATGTCGCTGGGCAGCGCACCAGTGGTCCAGGGGCATCGGGTGGACGCCCGCAGCGTGGTGCTGCTGCGCGACAGCGAGGACTTCGTCCTGCATGCCCCGGAAGGCACGCACTTTTTCGCGGTCAACGTCGACACGGTGCGTTTCGCCAAGCTGGCGGCCTGCGAGTTGTCGAACGAACAGCTCAGGCGCCTGAAAAGCGAATCGCAGATCAGCGTGGATGAAGCGGTACTGCTCAGGGTGCAGCAGCGGATCCATCCGCTGTTCCGACACCTCCTGGAGCAGACGGACGCCATCCATCCGGCTGCGGAGAAGATGCTCGAAGACGTGCTGCTCGATGCGTTCCTCGACCTGTTCAGCAATGCCTCGGATGAAGTGCGTGGCCGCCGCGGCAATTGCACCGTCAGCGCCTACCTGGTCAAACGCTGCCAGGAACTGGTCGCCGCCAGCGGTGACACGCCGTTGAGCATTCTCGATTTGTGCGGGCAACTGCGGGTGAGCCGCAAGACCCTGCAGAACAGTTTCCAGGCCGTGACCGGGATGCGTCCGGTCGAGTACCTGCGCAATCTGAGGCTCAACGCCGTGCGGCGACGCCTGATCAGCACTTGTGCGACCACACTGAACGTTGGTGATATCGCCGTCGCCATGGGCTTCTTTCACCTGAGCCACTTCGCCGCGCATTATCGGGCGTTGTTCGGCGAATCACCCTCGGATACCCCACGGGCCGGCTGACCTTGCCAAGCATTCTTCAGGTGCAGCGTCCTCTTGATGTCCATGGAACGTCTGGCCCGGCACAACCTCTGAACCTTAAGCAAGGCGACACGCGCCTTGCCTTTGATCTTCGGAGGAGCGGTTAAGATGAACATTCTAATGGTCCTTACATCTCACGATCAGTTGGGCGATACCGGCAAGAAAACCGGCTTCTGGCTGGAGGAGTTCGCCGCGCCCTACTATGTGTTCGTCGACGCCGGGATGGACGTCACGCTGGCTTCTCCCCAGGGCGGGCAGCCGCCGCTGGACCCCAAGAGCAATGAAGAGGACGCCCAGACCGACGCCACCCGCCGGTTCCGCACGGACACCGAGGCCCAGGCTGCCCTGGCCAGCACGGTGCTGCTGGGCGAAGTAGATCCCTATGACTTCGACGCCGTGTTCTATCCCGGCGGCCATGGCCCGCTCTGGGACCTCGCCGAGGACCGGGACTCGAAGATCCTCATCGAGGCGATGTACGCCGCGAACAAACCCGTCGCCGCCGTTTGCCATGCCCCCGGCGTGTTCAAGAACGTCGTTGCCCCCGATGGCCAGCCGCTGGTCAAGGGTAAGAAAGTCACTGGCTTCACCAATTCCGAGGAAGACGCGGTGGGCCTGACCCAGGTGGTGCCGTTCCTGGTGGAAGACATGCTCAAGGCCAAGGGCGGCGAGTACTCCAAGGCGGCGGACTGGGCGGTCTATGTGGTCGAGGACGGACACCTGATCACCGGCCAGAACCCGGCGTCTTCCGAGGCCGTCGCCGAGGCACTGCTCAAGCGGTTGGAGCAGGAACAGACGGCCTAGCGCGGCCGAGGCCGAACGGCTGGGCAACCGCCTGAGCGCCGGTGGCTGCATGCACAGGCGGCTTGGCGCCGTGGTCCGGGCCAGGGTCTTTTAATGAACCCGGGCCCGTCCATCAGGTCACTCCTGTGTCAGGAACGACACTACGATGGAGCTGCCTATGCGACCTATGGATTTCACCAGCCTGTCTTTCGCCGCACTGTTGTGCGCCGCTTGTTCGAGTCAACCGCCTGCCACATGGAGCTATGAAGACGCCAAGGAACGTACCCCTCTTGCACCTGACCACGCGTACCCGGAGCTGTTTGAAGCGGTGCAGCGCCAGGGGATCTTCACCGACCAGAAACACTTCGTCGATGCGCTGCCCAAGCGCGATCCCGCGAAGATCCGCGCCGATTATCTTGCCCTTCATGAGCGCGACGGTTTCGACCTGAAGGGCTTCGTCCAAGACAACTTCATCGAATCCGGCGAAGCGCAAAGCCCACCGCCCAAGCCTGGCGCGCCGATCGAGGCGCACATCGATTCGCTCTGGCCGGTATTGAGCCGCACCTACCGCGAGGTGCCACAGTACAGCAGCCTGTTGCCGCTGCCGCAGCCCTACGTGGTGCCGGGCGGACGCTTTCGCGAGATGTACTACTGGGACTCGTATTTCACCATGCTGGGCCTCGAACACAGCGGCGACAAGGATCAGGTCCGGCAGATGACCGACAACTTCGCCTACATGATCGACACCTACGGTCATATCCCCAATGGCAATCGCACGTACTACCTGAGCCGGTCGCAGCCGCCGTTCTTCGCCTACATGGTGGAGCTGCAGGCTCGCATCGAAGGCGACCAGGCCTACGCTCGCTACCTTCCCCAACTGCAACGTGAGTACGCCTACTGGATGGACGGTGCGCAGACGCTCAAGCCCGGCGCGGCCGCCCGGCATGTCGTCAAGCTGGCCGACGGCAGCGTGCTCAATCGCTATTGGGACGCCAGCGCGACGCCCCGCCAGGAGTCCTGGCTGCAAGACATCAAGACCGCCGCCCAGGCGCCGGACCGGACGCGCCAGGAGGTCTGGCGCGACTTGCGCGCCGGCGCCGAAAGCGGCTGGGATTTCAGTTCGCGCTGGCTGGGTGACGGCAAGCGCCTGGAGACGATACGCACCACCGCCATCGTGCCGGTGGACTTGAACAGCCTCATGTATCACCTGGAACGCACCATCGCCAAGGGCTGCGAGACCCTCCGCGACGTGTCGTGCGTCCAGGCTTACGGCCAGCGCGCCGACCGGCGTCAGCAGGCCATCGAACGGCACTTGTGGAAGGCCGATGGCGGTTACTACGTCGATTACGATTGGCAGCTCGACCGACAGCGTCCGGACCTGACGGCTGCGGCGCTGTTCCCGCTGTACACCGGGCTGGCGTCCAACGAGCACGCCAGGCGCACGGCCGAGGCAGTGCGCGGCGGCCTGCTGCGTGCTGGCGGGCTTGCCACGACCCAGGTCAGCAATGGCCAGCAATGGGACGAACCCAATGGCTGGGCGCCGTTGCAGTGGGTGGCGGTGGAAGGGCTGGACCGCTACCAGCAAGGCGACCTCGCGGCACAGATTGGCCAGCGCTTTCTCCAGCAGGTCCAAAACCTTTACCGCAAGGAGGACAAACTCGTGGAGAAATACAACGTGTCTGGCCAGGGGCAGGGCGGTGGCGGCGGTGAATACGCGTTGCAGGACGGCTTCGGCTGGACCAACGGCGTGACACTCAAGTTGCTGGAAAAATATGGAGCGAACGCCTCCAAAGCCCGCACAGGTGAATGACAGATACCCTCCCTATGGCGGACACACCTTGAGCTGGTCTAATAGCCCCGGACACCTCAATGGGTGAAACTACACTCATTGAGGAATATTCCATGACTAAGAAGTACAGAAAATTCGACGCCGAGTTCAAGCTGAAGGTCTGCAAGATGGTTGTTGATCAAGGTCTGAGCGTGAACTCGGTTTGTACCGATTTAGGCCTGAGCGATACCGCCGTACGCCGCTGGGTTCAGCAGTATCAAACCGAGCAGTCGGGCGGTACGGGGATTGGCAAACCATTGACCAGCGACCAGCAGCGTATTCGCCAGCTTGAACAGCAAGTCCGCGAACTGAAGACGGATAATGACATATTAAAAAAAGCTACGGCCTTCTTTGCCCGCGAGTTGAAGTGATCCACCAGTTGGTTCACCAAGTCCAATGCAAGGCCTACCCGGTGGCGCGTATCTGCCGGGTGTTGCGGATCAGTCGTTCGGGGTTTTACGAAGCTCGTCAGCGGCGTTTGAAGCCAAAACCTGTGTGCTCGGTTTCCGCTCAGCTCAAGGCTGCCTTCGTGTCCAATGAACACTGTTATGGCAGCCGTCGTTTGGTGAAAGCGCTGCGTGACACTGGCGTCTCCGTTGGACGGAACAAGGTCCGCCGCCTGATGAAACAACAGGATTTGCGTCCGATTTGGAAGCGCAAGTTCGTTCATACCACTGACAGCAATCACAATTTTCCGGTGGCTGAGAACCTGCTCAATCGCCAGTTCAATCCCGAGCGCATCAACCAGTCGTGGGTCGCTGACATCACCTACATCCGTACCCGCAGCGGCTGGCTGTACCTGGCGGCCGTCATGGACCTGTACTCACGCAAAATCGTGGGCTGGGCCATGGCACCCCACATGCGAGCAGAGTTGGTATGCAGTGCGATGCAACTGGCCATCGCGCAGAGACAACCTGAACCGGGCTTGATCGCTCATTCGGATCGAGGCAGCCAGTATGCCGGTACGGATTACCAGAACTTGCTGACGCGACATGGAATGCGTTGCAGCATGAGTCGCAAGGGCAACTGCTGGGACAATGCGGTCATGGAGCGCTTCTTCTTGAATCTGAAGATGGAGCGTGTTTGGCGCAAGGATTACGCCAACCATGGCGAAGCGATCAAAGACATCACGGACTACATCGTGCGGTTCTATAACGGAAGGCGAATCCATTCATCTTTGGGCTATTTGCCGCCCAATCAGTATGAGCGGCAAGCAGCCTGAAAAACACCGATTGAGGTGTCCGGAAAAAATTGACCACCTCACCTCTCCAGTCCGCCAAACAACCCTGTGGGAGCGGGCTTGCCCGCGAATGCGGTGGGTCAGTTTGCCCCGATGCTGGATGGACCATCGTCTTCGCGAGCAAGCTCGCTCCCACAAGTGGATCTGTGGTGGACACACCTCTCCAGTCCGCCAAACAACCCTGTGGGAGCGGGCTTGCCCGCGAATGCGGTGGGTCAGTTTGCCCCGATGCTGGATGGACCATCGTCTTCGCGAGCGAGCCCGCTCCCACAAGTGGATCTGTGGTGGTCACACCTCTCCAGTCCGCCAAACAACCCTGTGGGAGCGGGCTTGCCCGCGAATGCGGTGGGTCAGTTTGCCCCGATGCTGGATGGACCATCGTCTTCGCGAGCGAGCCCGCTCCCACAAGTGGATCTGTGGTGGACACACCTCTCCAGTCCGCCAAACAACCCTGTGGGAGCGGGCTTGCCCGCGAATGCGGTGGGTCAGTTTGCCCCGATGCTGGATGGACCATCGTCTTCGCGAGCAAGCTCGCTCCCACAAGGGATCTGTGGTGGACACACCTCTTCAGTCCGCCAAACAACCCTGTGGGAGCGGGCTTGCCCGCGAATGCGGTGGGTCAGTTTGCCCCGATGCTGGATGGACCATCGTCTTCGCGAGCAAGCTCGCTCCCACAAGGGATCTGTGGTGGGCACACATTTCCAGTCCACCCCATAACACTGTGGGAGGCGGCTTTAGGTCCCCAGCGCCAGGGCCGGGCCGTCGCCCTCTGGCACTGCGATGGCTGAGTCGCCGGGGGTCAGGATGACCTTTCGGCAATCTTCCTGTTTTTTGTCAAAGATCTTGTAGCCCTCGGCCGCCTGCTCCAGGGCCATTCGATGGCTGATGATGACCTCGGGTGCCAGGCGGCCGGTCTCGATGTGTTCGAGCAATTCGGGAAGGTAACGCTGCACGTGGGTCTGGCCCATTTTGAAGGTCAGCCCTTTGTCGAACGCGTCGCCAAACAGAAAACCGTGGATGAACCCGGAATACACCCCTGGCACACTCACGACCCCACCACGGCGTACGGCGGCAATGCACTGGCGCAAGGCCTTGCCACTGCTGCCTTCGAGCTTCAATGTGGCGAGCACGGTTTCGGTGGTGCTGCCCTTGGCTTCGAAGCCGACCGCATCCACTACACCGTCGACCCCGCGCATGCCTTGGGTCTGGCGAATGATCGTGTCGGCGGGGTCGTCGTCTTCATCGAAGTTGATTGGAATCACACCGTAGGTGCGTTGTGCGTAGGCCAGTCGATAGGGGTGATGATCGACCATGAAAATCCGCTCGGCCTCCAACATTCTCGCGCACGCCGCACTCAACAGACCGACCGGCCCGGCACCGTAGATCGCGATGCTCGAACCGTTGCCGATGCCCGTGTTGGTGACGGCTTGAAACGCGGTGGGCAAGATGTCCGAGAGGAACAGCACTTTCTCGTCCGCGAGGGTGCCCGGCACCTTGAACGGGCCGGTGTTGGCCTTTGGCACTCGCACATACTCGGCCTGGCCACCGGGGACGCCGCCGTACAGGTGGCTGAAGCCGAACAGTGCCGCTCCCGGTGGAATGGACTTCTTGTTCAGGATCGCGCCGCGGCCGGTGTTGGTGGTTTCACAGGCGGCAAACAAATCCATCTGGCAGAAAAAGCAGCTGCCGCAGGCGATCACGAATGGGATCACCACGCGGTCGCCGGGTTGTACGGCGGTCACCGCAGAACCCGTTTCTTCGACGATCCCCATGAACTCGTGGCCGAAGATATCGCCATGCTCGACCGTGGGGATCTTGCCGCGATACAGGTGCAGGTCCGAGCCACAGATGGCTGTTGCCGTTACACGCAGGATGATGTCGTCGCTGTCCACCAGAACCGGGTCCGGGACCGTGTCGACCTTGACGCTGTGCGCGCCGTGATAAGTAAGTGCTCTCATGACGTCCTGCCTTTTTAATCGGGTGATGGTAAAGGGCAGAGACGCAAGGTCGGATGGAAGTTCAGAGAGATCTCGTGGGCGCAGGACTGGCGGTTGTTCTGGGCTGGGGGACCTTGTGGTGGGTTGGAGAGGGCTTGCCGGCCTCTTCGCGAGCAAGCCCGCTCCCACAAAGAGATCTATGGCGAAAACACCTCTCCAGTCCGCCAAACAACCCTGTGGGAGCGGGCTTGCCCGCGAAGACGGTAGCGGGGTCAGCCCAGGGGTATGGCTGCTTGCCGGGCTTTGCGCTGGACCCACTGGGCCTCGTCCTTGAGTTCGAGGACTTGCCAGTGAATCTGTTCCAGCGAGGTGTTGTGCCCGACGCTGATCAGGATCGATTCCGGCAGGGCCTGCTTGAGCAGTTGGTAGCAGCGCTGTTCGTTGGCCGCATCCAGGGCCGAGCTGCTTTCGTCGAGGAACAGCACCGTGGGCCGGGCCAGCAGGGCGCGGACGAAGGCGCAGCGTTGCTGTTCGCCGATGCTGAGGGTCTGGGCCCAGTCCCGTTCCTGGTCCAACTGATCGCCCAGGTGCTGCAGGCCGATGTGCTCCATGGCCTGGCGCAGCGCCGCGTCTTCCTCGCGCCTTGGCGGGTTGGGGTACCACAGGGCTTCGCGCAGGCTGCCCAGCGGCAGGTAGGGTTTTTGCGACAGCGTCAGTGCCCGTTCACGGTCATAGTGGCTGCTGCCCGTGGCGTGGGGCCAGAGCCCGGTGATGGTGCGGATCAGCGTCGATTTGCCGTAGCCCGACGGCGCACTGATCATGAGGCTGTCACCGGGCTTGAGAGACAGGTTGAAGCCCTTGAACAATTGCCGGCCGTTCGGCAGCCAGACGTCCAGGTCCTTGATGTCGAGGCCGCTGGCCTGCTGTTCGAGGCGCACCGCAGACTTGACCTCGACGTTGTCCAGGCGCTCCTGAAACCCGTTCAAACGATCGATCACCGATTTCCATTCCGACAGCTCCGGAAACACGCTGACCAGATAGGCGATGGCCGCGTGCACTTCGCCGAAGGCCGCGCTGATCTGGGTCAGGCGGCCGAGGGGAAAGGCACCGGCGAAGAATTGCGGCGCCATGATGAACATGGGAATGACCGTGGCGCTGCGCAGGTAGAACGTCGAGTAGCCCATGATCAGCTTTTGCTTCTTGACCAGCGCCCAGAAGTTTTCCAGCGCCGCCTCCAGGCGTCGGTTGAAGCGTTCGTTCTCCACCGCCTCACCGCGGTATTGGGCCACCGAGTCGGCGTTTTCCCGCAGGCGAATCAGCGAGAAACGAAAGTCCGCCTCGCGCCGCTGTTGCATGAAGTTGAGGCCGGGCAGGGCGCGCCCCAGCCAGAACGCCAGGCCTGTGCCCAGCAGCGCGTACACCAGGGCAATCCACACCAGCAGGCCGGGGATGACCACCGACTGGTCGTTGAACGGCACGCTCACCAGGCTGGAGGCCTGCCAGAGAATGTTCAGGAACGAAAACAGCGACACCACCGACGTCAGCAAGCCCAGGCTCAACTTCAGCGACTTGACGATGAACAGGTCGATGTCCTCGGCGATCCGCTGGTCAGGGTTATCGACCTCGGTCTCGGTCAGCTTCAGCTTCTGGTAGCGCTGGCTGCCCAGCCATTGGTCGAGCATGTGGCGGGTGGCCCAGCGCCGCCAGCGTATGGTCAGCTTCTGCTGGAAGTGGAACGCGCCCACGGTAAAGGCGGCCGTGCCGACCTGCAGCAGGATGAATTGCAGGCTGCCAACGAGAAAACCGTGGTAGTCCAGGGCTTGCAAGGCGTTGTAGAAATGCAGGTTCCAGAAATTGTTGAGGATGTTGACGCCCACCAGGCACAGGGTCATCAGCACGGTACCCAGCAGCAGCAACAGGGCCGGGTACTTTTCCTCGGATACCCAGAAAGGCCGTGCGAGGCGCCAGAAATTGCGAAGTGTGTGCATGAGGTCTTTGGTAAGCCTGGTCGCTGACGACGTTGAGTTTACAGGGGCGGGAGGATAGGATCAGCCAATGCTAATCGTTTGCATTAATTAGGGAAAGTCACGGGAGCCCGTTATCGAATTTCCAGAATGGCTGAACCAGGCCTGGCCGCCGATAAAGCGCGTGATCCGACAGGGGCCTGGCGATCAGCCTTGCATCGCGTTGAACCAACTGGCCAACCCCGAGGTGCTGCAGCCTTTGCTGGCCCGCTTCGCGCTGCGCTACCCCGGCGTGAACCGCGCGGCCGTGGTCTCGCAATGGTCGATGAACTACATGAGCATCGTCCTGCCGGCCACCCTGGCCTGTGTGTTGACCCGTCACTGCGCCATCGACTTCTGGGGCGAGCAAGCACAGTTGCTGCACGATGATGGCCAACCGTCGGCGCTGGGCCTGCCGAGCCGCCTGCCGGCCCTGGGCGCGCAAGAGCGCGCGGCCTACTGGTCGCGGTTGGTCCATGAGCACCTGGCGCCGTTGTTCATCCCCCTGGCGGCTGCCGGTGGCCTGGCACCGAAAATACTCTGGGGCAACATGGTTGCCATCTGGGACGGGGCCTTCGCGAGAATGGACCCCGACCTCTCCCGGGACGGGTTCGCCGAGGCGCACCGTTGGCTGGAGCAAGCCACGGTCAACGACGGGCGCCTGAAGTTGCGGGGCCTGCAACGCATGGTCGAGTCGCCCGCGCCGCAGATTTGCCCAACCTTGCCCTTGCGCCGGCATTGCTGCCTGCACTATCAGTTGCACGAGCCCGTCGAAGGCCAGCCACCGGTGCTCTGCGAGTCCTGCCCGAAACTGCATCGCCTGCCCCTGGCGGAGCAGGTGAGCTATCTGCATTACATCTATGAATAGGCGTGAGCCCCGGTAACGGGGCTCGCCAGATTATCCACGGGTCTGTCGACGACCTCAGGACAACACCGCCGAGGCCTTCGCCGCAGCCTGGGGCGCCACTTCGCTGAGCGTGCCGTGCTCGATGCGGATCAGCCGGTCGGCCAGGCCGAAGTAGGCGTCGTCGTGGGAAATGACGATCAGCAATTTGCCCCGCTCGCGCAGGTCCGGCAGGATCCGGGTGTAGAAGAAATGCTTGAACACCGGGTCCTGGTCGGCCGCCCATTCGTCGAACAGGTAGCACGGGCGATCGTCCAGGTAGGCACTGAGCAGCGCCAGGCGCTTGCGTTGCCCGGTGGACAGGGCCAGGGTCGTCAGCTTGCCTTCCTCGATTTGCACCTTGTGATCAAGCTGCAGCTGGATCAGGTAGTCCTGCGCCTGCTTCACCAGGTGCGGATCGTCGCCGTCGAACAGGTTCTCGAACAGGCAGAAGTCGGTGAAGATCGCCGAGAAGTGCTGGCGGTAATGGTGGTTGTCGTGGCTGGAGGAGACTTGCTCGTCGAGTACGATGTCGCCGTTTTCCGGCCGGTAGAGGCCCGTCAGTAACAACGCCAGGGTGGTCTTGCCGCTGCCGTTGCCACCGGTGATGAACACCACTTCGCCGGCATTGAGCGTAAGGTCGATGGGGCCCAGCGTGAAATGGCCGTCCTCGCGCTCGCGGTAGTAGGTATGGCTGACCTGCCGGCACACCAGGCTGCGCACCTGGGTCGGGGTGATCGTCTCGATGGCCTCGTCGGCGGCCTGCATCTCGCCTTCCAGGGCGCGAATCTTGTTCAGCGCGACACTGGCCCGGCCCAGGGTCGGCAGGGCGTGCATCAGCTCCGACAGCGGCGTGATCATGTAGAGGATCGCCAGGATGTAGCCGGTGACCAGGCTGACCTGCAGCTCGATAAAGTGCGGCGCGGCGAACAGCACCACGCCGATCAGCAGGTAGAACACCGCATTGCCCCAGTTCATCACCAGCGCATAGATGCTCATGCCCCGCACGAAATCCCGGCGATATTGCTGGCTCACCGGAATCAGCAACCGGGTGAAGAAGTGTTGCCGGCGCGGGTGGTTGAGTTGCAGTTCCTTGCTGCCGTCGGTGAGCAGGCGGTACTGGTCGAACAACTGGTCCTTGAGCTCACGGGCCCGTGAGATCGAGGTCAGTGCCCGGCGTTGCGGCCAGTTGAAGCTGAGGCTGCCCAGGGCGATCAGCAACAGCGTCAGGCCGAGCAACGGCAGGCTCAGCCAGCCCAGGTAGGCCAGGCAGGCGGCGATGATCCCGGCGTTGACCAGCAGGATCGGCACCAGCTCCACCGCCTGGCTGATGGTTTGCGTATCGTCGGTCAGCATCGCCAGCAGGCGGTGCTTGCCCAGGCGCTGCAACTGCGCGTACGGCGTGTCGATCAGCTTGGCGCTCAGGTGCAGGCGCATGTCATTGACCGCCGCCTGGCCCAGGCGCAGCAGGCTGACGTCGGAGATCACCCGCGACACCGCCACCAGCGCCACCAGGGCGCCGAAGTACACGCCATCCATCGGCCGCAGTTGGTCGAACACCGTCAGGCTGTGGTTGATGTTGGCGATCAGGCCAGCCGCCGCAAGGCCGCAGATCAGGCCCGTCAAGGTCGCCACCAGCAGGGCGCGCCATGAACGTTTGGCCATGAGTAACAACAGATCCATTTCAAACCGCTCCGTGTGTCGCAAGGGCCTCGAGACGCGCCGCCAGTTGCTGCTGGAAGGCGGGCTGTTCGAGGACAGTGAGGTGCTGTGCCGGGATGACGTCGCGGGTCAGCGAACCGCTGCTCAGGCGTTCCCAGTGTGGATCGGCAAAGTCAGCCTGGGCCAGGGTGTCGCTGGCCCACCAGACATGCACCGGGCAGCTCAGCCGGGCCGGCTTGAAGCTGGCCAGCAAGTGCTGGGTATGCTGCTGGTAGCGCAGCCGCGTCTGCAAATGTTCCCAGCTGTCGCCATCGAGTTGCAAGCCTTGCTGGCGCGCCCACTGCACCAGTTCCGGCAGTCTCGCCGCCGGGGCAGGGCATCCAGTTGCGCGGTCAACGCGCTCATCAGCGGCGCCGGCAATTGGCGCATCAGCGCCTGGCTGTCGGGGGTCAAGGCCTCGACCGCCGATTCCAGCAGCGCTTGGACGCTGTCCTCCGGCGCCTGGTGCTGGTATTGCGAGTCGATGATGCCCAGAAAGGCGACCTGTTCGCCCAGGCTTTCCAGGCGCGCCGCCGCGGCGATCGCCAGCAGTCCACCGAGGGAGAAGCCCAGCAGGTGATAAGGCCCGTGGGGTTGCTGTTGGCGCAGGTGTTCGACGTAGAGCGCGGCGAGGCTCTCGATGTCGCCTCCCAGCGCCGTGCTGTCCTCGGCCAGGTAGGCCGCCTGCAAGCCCCAGAGGTTCCAGGCCTGCAACGGCGTCAACAGCGCGCGGTAGTCCTGCACATGGCCGGTGGACGGGTGGAAGCAGAACAGGTTGGCCGCTTCGACGCCGGGCGGCGACAGCCTGACCAGCGGCGACAGTTTCAACTCGGCCTGCACCAGCGCCGCGAACGCCGAGACGCTGGGCGCGTTGAACACGGCGTTGACGGTCACTGGCGCCGACAGGGCGGTCTGCAAGCGGCTGGCCAGCGTTACCGCCGCCAGGGAATGGCCGCCCAGCTCGAAGAAGTCATCGTCGATGCCCACCCGCTCCAGGCCCAGGACCTGTGCCCAGACCTCGGCGAGCAGGGCCTCCAGCGGTGTGCGCGGCAAGGCACTGCCGACCGTGTCGAGCACTTTGTCGGCCCATTGCTGCAAAGTCTTGCGGTCGAGCTTGCCGTTGCCCATCAGCGGCAACGCTTCGACGATCCGCAGGGTCGGCAGCATGTAGTCCGGCAGGCAATCCTGGGCCTGGCCGTGCAAGCGCGCGACGCTGGTCGAATGCCCGGGTGCCAGGGTCATGAAGGCGAACAATTGCTGGCCGAGTTCGCCACGGGGAATGCACTCCACCGCCGCTTGGGCCACACCGGGCAGGCCGGCCAGTTGGGCCTGTATCTCGTCGAGTTCCACGCGAAAGCCGCGGATCTTCACCTGGCGGTCCGCACGCCCGGCGATCTCCAGGCTGCCGTCGTGGAGGTAGCGCGCCACGTCGCCGGTGCGATACAGGCGCTCGCCGGGCCCTTGCGCCGGCTCGATGAACCGTCCGGCGTCCTGTTGTGCGTCCAGGTAACCCCGCGCCAATTGCGGGCCGGCGATGTACAGCTCGGCACTCTGGCCGGGGGCGACGGGCGCCAGTTGCTCGTCCAGCAGGTGCAGGCGCATGCCGTCGAGACGGTCGCCGAGGGGCAGGCGGCGATAGTCCACGGCCGGTTCGAGCTGGTGCATCACCACCCCGACCGTGGTTTCGGTGGGGCCGTAATGGTTGAAGATCGTCAGGGCCGGCGCGTGTTCGCGAACGCTGCGCAGCAAGCGGGGCGAGCAGTTTTCACCGCCGAGGATCAGTTGCTTGCGCGGCAGCACGGCGGCGCTTTGGGCGTGAATCAGCCAGGCGTCGAGCAACGACGGTACGACCTTCAAGTGATCGACCGGATGCTGCGCCTGCCACGTGGCCCAGGCCTGGGCATCCATGGCGGTTTCCTTGTCCAGCAGGTGCAGTTCACCGCCGCTGAGCAGCGCCGGGAACAGCAAGGTGTAGCCCAGGTCGGCGGCCAGCGAGGTGACCACCGCGCTGCGCTCGCCGGCCGCCAGTGACAGGCGCCGGGAGACACTGGCGACGTAGCTGGCAAGCTGGCGGTGCTCGACGATCACGCCTTTGGGCGTGCCGGTGCTGCCGGAAGTGAACAGCACGTAGGCGGCGTCTGCGGGTTGGACCTCGTGCTCCGGTGCGTGGCTCGGACCTTGCTGCCAGAGCGTTTCCTCGCGCAAATCGAGGCTGGCGACGGCGGGCAGGGCGGGTGCCGGGCCCGCCGCGCCGCTGAGGATGAACGTCGGTCGCGCCTGTTGCAGGATGGCCAGGGAGCGTTGGGCGGGTTGATGCACGTCCAGCGGCACGAACGCGGCACCGCTTTTCAGCACGGCGAGCATCGCCAGCACCATCGGCGCCGAGCGATCCAGGTACAGCGCCACGCGGTCTTCGCGACCGATACCCTGGGCCCGCAGGTAATGCGCCAGCTGGTTGCTGCGTGCGTCCAGCTCGGCGTAGTCCAGATGCCCATGGTGGTCGCGCAGGGCCACGTGAAGAGGGTATTGGCTGGCGCAGGCGCTGAAGCGCGCCGGTACGCTGGCCAACACCGCTGCGCTGTCGAGTGGGCCCTGTAGCGCCGCCAGCGTTGCGGCGAAGCTCGGGGCCTGCAACGACAGCGCCGACAGCGGCGTGGCAGGGTTGGCGAGGGCATCGAGCAGCAGCGACTGCAGCTGTTCCAGCAGCATCGCGGCGGCCTGTTCGCTGTAGCGGTTCGGCAGGTGAGACAGGCTCAGGCGATAACCACTGCCCGTCGTTTCAGCCACCAACAGCAGCTCCATGCCTGCCGGGATGGCGTGGGCGTCCAGTACCGTGAGCGTCGAGGCGCTGCTGCCCAGGACGTCGAGCCGCTCGGGCAGTTGCGCGCCCCACTGGAAGCCGTAGTGCGACGCTTCGGATGCCTGGGCGGTGCTGACGCCGCAGTATTCCTGCCATTCGGTGGCTTGCTCGCAGAGGTTTTGCAGGTGTGCCAGGGCCTGGGCGAACGAGCTCTCGGGGGCCGGTTGCCAGCGCAGGGGCAGGGGCTTGGCGAACAGGCCCCAGCAGTCGGCGAGTTCTTCGTAGTCGTCGCGGCAATCATGGACCCAGTTCAAGGTCAGGGCCGGGCTGTCGCCGCTGCTCAAGCGTTGCAGCAACACGGCCCAGGCGGTCATCAGCACCTGCTCGGCAGATGCATCGTGGCGCTGGCAAAAGCTGTCCAGGGCCGCGTTCAACAGCGGGCTGGCGAGCAGGCGAGTGGTCACCGGGGTGGCGGCGCGGTCGCTGCGCACCTGGCGGTAGAACAGCTCGCCGGTGGCCGCTGGGTCCACCGCCTGGGTGGCCCAGAAACGCCGGCCATGCTCGGCGTCTTCGTCGGCCTGCAATTCGTAGAGCCAGGCGCTGTATTGGGTGTAGGTCATGGCTTCGTCGTCGACCGTCGGCGCCTGCGCGCAAGCCAAGGCCTGGGCCAGGCGCAGCAAGGTCCCGCGGTCCGCGCCCAGGGCTGGCAGTTGCAGGCTGAGCCGATGCCGATCGGCCCCCACCGATTGCACCTCGACACGGATGGCGTCGTGTGCGGTGACGGCCGACTCCACCACCTGCAACGGCAGCAACAGGCCCGGCTCGGGCCGTACCCGCAGGCGTAGCGCTTCGTGGCAGGCGCTCAGCGCGGCGAGCCGTTGCTGCACGCGCTCCAGGGCCAGCGCGCCGCTGATCTCCAGCTCCAGGCGCGCCGACGGCAAACCGCCCAGCCACTGGCTGCGTTGCTGCGGCGAGAGGGCGAAGGCTTCTTCACGCTTTTCGTAGGCGCTCATGCCTGCACCTCCGCCGCCGGCTGCGGCGGCACGGCGGGCAAAGCCCCCTTCAATTGGTCACGACGCATCATCTGGCCCATGGCGACACAGATCTTGCGCTCGCCTTCGAACGGGTCGCGGGCGTGGGCCACCAGCATGTTGTCGAGCATCACCATGTCACCTTTTTGCCAGGCGAACCGCACGGCGCAGTCTTCGTACGCCGCACCGATCACGTCCATCACCGCGTCTTCGATCACGCTGCCGTCGCCGTAATAGACGTTGCGCGGCAGGTGTTGCGGGCCGAACAGATTGATCAGGTTGCTGCGCACTTCAGGCTCCAGGCAGGCGGTGTGGTGCAATTGCACCTGGTTGAAGAACGACAGCTCGCCGGTCTCGGGGTGCTCGACAATGGCCGGGCAGTGCTGGGCGATGCGCAGGTTATCGGCCCCCAGCCATTCCCAGCGCATGCCCGATGCCTGGCATTGGCGCTCGACTTCCTCGCGCTGTTGGGTCTTGAAGAAGTCCTGCCAGCGCACGTCCAGCTTGTCGGTGAAGTGGCGCACGTAGAGCAGACCCTGGCTCTTCAAGCGGGCAACGATGTCGTCCGGCAGGCGCGCCAGCACCTGGCGGCAATCGACGATCGGCGTGCAACCGCCCACCGGCGACGGTGTTTCACAATAGAACCACTGCTTGCGCGGCCACTGCGGCAGGTGCGAGCTCTCGTTGTGGAAGAGAATCATGTGTTGTTCCGGGTACGGCGTGGAGTGGTAGATGTTCTTGCCGGAGGTGTTCTTCGGCAGGTCACCGTAGGTCCCGTAGAGGTCCGGTTCAATGGCCTGGGCGAACTGTTCGAAGGCGGCGGCGTCCGGCAGGTTGAAGCCGCGGAACAGCAGCCCGCCGTGGGTGCGCAATTGCTCGTTGATCCATGCCCGGGCTTGCAGCGCCCAGTGCGCCGGGTCGAGGTCGCCCAGCAGCGGTTCGATGACCAGCGGCAGGGGCTGCCCGGCGATCAGCGTGCGGGTGCGCACCTGTTCGTGGGCCAACTGGCTGACGGCGGTGGCCCGGGTCTGCTTGAGCTTGCTCAGCTTGGACAGCTTGCGCGCGCTGCGTGCCGTCGCGTCGTCGGCCGGTGCTTCAGGCTGGGTCGGCGCGCTGCTGTCCTGAGGGTGCGCCAAGCGCCAGGACCAATCGTCCAGTGCTTGCCCGGAAGCCGAGGCGATCCGCTCCACCAGGCTTTCGAAGCCCTGTTCGAGGCGCTTGACGGTCGCTTCCTGCAGCACGCCGGTGCGGTACACCCAACGCACATTCAGGCCTTGGGCTTCGTCTTCCTCGACAAACACGGCGAGGTCGAACTTGCTGCTTTCCTGGCGCGGCGCCAGGTGCTCCACCGCAAGATCGGCCAGGCTGGCATTGCCGGTGGGTGTGTTCTGCATGACGAACAGCACCTGGACCAGCGGATTCACCCCTGGCGTACGGGGCGGTTGCAGTTCCTCGACCAGTTTGTCGAACGGCACCTGCTGGTGCTGGAAGGCCGATAGGCAGTCTTCACGCAGGCGTTGCAGGCGCTCGTCGAACCCTTCGCCTTCGCTCAGGCGTGCGCGGATGGGCAGCACGTTGACGAAAAAGCCGATGAGGTGTTCCAGCGCCGGGTGTTCGCGGTTGGCCAGGTCGGTGCCGACGATGAAGTCGTTGGCCCCGGTGGCGCGCTGCATCAGGCTGTTGAAGGCGTTGAGCAGGACCATGAACAGCGTCGCTCGCTGCTGTTGCGCATAGGCCTTGAGCACCTGCGCCTGGGCCGGGCTGAACCGTTGCTCCAGGGCCGCGCCCTGGTAGTCGGGACGCGCCGGGCGCGGGTAGTCGAGCGGCAGCGGGATCAGCGTCGGTGCAGCGTCCAGTTGGCGGCGCCAGTAGTCGATGGCCCGTGCCAGTTGGCGTTGCTGCGCTTCGCTGCGTTGCCAGTAGGCGTAGTCGGCGTACTGGACCGGCAACACCGGCAAGTCCGGGGTCGAACCGCGAGTGTAGGCCTGGTAGCCGGTGATCAGCTCCTGCACCAGGATGCCCATGGACCAGGCGTCGGTGGCGATGTGGTGCAGCACCAGTTGCAGCACGTGATCGTCCGCGCCCAGGCGCAGCAACCGGGCGCGCAGCATCGGCGCCTGTTGCAGGTCGAATGGGGTGCCGGCCTGCTCGTCGATCAGGCGTTGCAGGGTGTGCGCTTGCTGCTCGCCGTCGAGCGGGGCCAGCTCGGTCGGCGTCAGGTCGACCACCGGGGCCGGGCTGAACACTTGGCAAGGCTGGTCGCCGTTGAGCTGGAAGGCGGTGCGCAGTGATTCATGGCGCTCCAGCACGGTTTGCAACGCCGCTTGCAGCGCCGGGATGTCCAGCGCGCCGCGCAGCCGCACTACGGTGCTCATGTTGTAGGCGGCGCTCGGGCCTTCGAAGCGATCGAGGAACCACAAGCGTTGCTGGCTGAACGACAACGGCAACGGCTGGTGCCGTGGCGCCAGGGCGATGTCGCTGTCGCCCGCGGACTCGACCGGGACCTCGCGCTGGCGGTCCACCGCGGCGGCCAACTGCTCTAGGGTGCCGCGCTCGAACAGCGTGCGCAGCGGCAGGTTCACGTTCAGGCGTCGACGAATCCGCGACAGCACCTGGGTTGCTAACAGCGAGTGACCGCCGATGGCGAAGAAGTCGTCGTGCACACCGACCGTGTCCAGACCGAGAATCTCCTGCCACAGTTGCGCCAGGACCTGTTCGGTTTCGGTGCGCGGGGCCACGCACAATGCTTCGGCAGTCTCGGCCTGGGGCACACCGCGGGCGGCGAGGGCGCGGCGGTCGACCTTGCCGTTGGCGTTCAGCGGCAATTGCTCCAGCGCCAGCCAGCGCGCCGGCACCATGTAGCTCGCCAGTTGCGCGCCCAGGTAAGCGGCCAGCACCTGTGGCGCGGGCTCGTCGCCCAGGTCGGCGGTGCTGTCCAGCACGTACCAGGCGACCAGTTGCAGGGTTCCCCGGGCGTCGGGCAATGCCAGGACGGCCGCGCTGTCCACCGCCGGGTGTTGCATCAGGCGGTTTTCGATTTCACCGAGTTCGATCCGATGGCCGCGGATCTTCACTTGCTGATCGCGGCGGCCGAGGTATTCGAGCACGCCATCGGCGCGCAGCCGGCCGATGTCACCGCTGCGGTACAGCCGCGCATCCGCCTGGAACGGGTGCGGGACGAAGGCTTCGCGGGTGCGCTGTGGGTCGCGCAGGTAACCGCGCCCCACGCCGACGCCACCGATGCACAATTCACCGGGAACACCGATGGGCACCATGCGCAGTGCTGAATCGAGCACGAACACCTGGTTGTTGGCGGTGGGTTTGCCGATAGGCATGTGCAGGCAGTCGTCGGCCGGGGCTTGGGTGATTGGGTGGAAGGCCACATCGTCCGAGCATTCCGCCGGGCCGTAGGCGTTCATCAGGGCGATGGTCGGGAAGCGTGCGAACCAGTCCCGCGCCAGGGCCGGTGGCAAGGCTTCACCGGTGGGCAGCAACCAGCGCAGGCTTGCCAGGGTATGGTGCGCCTGGCTTTCCTGGAGCATGCCGCGGATCAGCGCCGGCACGGTTTCCAGAAGCGTCAGCCCGTGCGCTTGGACGGCGTCGAGCAGGGCCACCGGGTCATGGGCCTGGGTGTCGGGAAGAATCTGCACGGTGGCGCCGAACAGCGGTGCGGCGAGGAACTGCCACACGCAGATATCGAACGCCGCCGACGCGGTCTGGGCAATCCGGTCGTGCTCGCCCAGGCCCAGGCTCGGGACCTTGCCGAACATGTTGTTGAGCATCCCGCGTTGCTCGACCATGACCCCTTTCGGCGTGCCGGTGGAGCCCGAGGTGAAGATCACGTAGGCCAGTTGGTCGGGGTCGTGGGCATAGGTGACCGCCGGTGCCTCGCTGCCTTGCCAGAGCGCCTGGGCGACCAGGCAGGTGGGTTGCCGACGCAGTTGTGGCAGGACGTTGTCCAGGGTCGCGCTGGCGCTGTCGCACACCAGCAGCAGCGGGGCTTCGCCGAGGTCCAGCAGCTCCGCCAGGCGGGCCGGCGGCTGCTGGATGTCGAGGGCCTGGAACGCGGCGCCGGCCTTGAGCGTGGCGATCATCATCGTCAGCAGGGCCAGGCCACGCTCGGCAAACAGCGCCACCAGGGTTTCCGGGCCGGCGCCAGCCTGTTGCAGCGCGTAGGCGATGGCGTTGGTGCGACGGTCCAGTTCGGCGTAGGTCAGCGATTGGTCCTGGCAGACCGCGGCGATGTGCTGCGGGCGGCGACGGACCTGTTCGGCGAACAGCGAGGCGTAGCCACGCTCCAGCGGGAAGTCGACGGTGCTTGGGTTGCACTCGACCTGCAAGTGACGGCGCTCCGCTTCGGGGAGCATCTGCAAGCTGCCCAGCGGTGCCTGTGGCTGGTCGAGCATGCTGGACAGCAATTGCACCAGATGGCCGAGCATGCGCTGCACGGTGTCGGTGGTGAAGCGCTGGCTGTCATAGGACAGGCGAATGCCCAGGCGATCGCCGGGGTAGAGCACCACGGTCATCGGGAAGTTGGTGTGCACCCGGTCTTCATAGATGTCGATGCTGAAGGCACCCAGTTGCACGCTGCTGATGTCCAGCGGGGCGTTCTCGAACACCACCAGGCTGTCGAACAGTTGCTGGCCGCGGGGTACTTCGCTGCAACGCTGGATGTCCACCAGCGACGCGCTTTCGTGCTCGCGCAATTGCGCGTTCTGCGACAGCAGCGCTTGCAGCCAGTCGGCGACCGGCGCTTGCGGGTCGACGTCCACCCGCAGCGGCAGGCTGTTGATGAACAGCCCGACCATTTCCTCGACGCCGGCAAGGTCGGTGGGACGACCGGCCACGGTGACGCCAAACAGCACGTCGCGGTTGCCGCTGTAGCGCGACAGCAACAGCGCCCAGGCGCCCTGGATCCAGGTGTTCGGCGTCAGTTGGTATTGCTGGCACAGCTGCTGCAAACGCTGGGTCTGGGCGATGCTCAGGGTCTGGTCGAAGTCACCCACCTGTTCCGGCGCCTGTTCGGGGCGCGCCACGGGGCTGTCCACGTGCAGTGGCGTCGGTTCGCTGAAACCGGCCATCTGCGCCTGCCAGAAAGCGTGGGCGGCGGCCATGTCATGGCGCTCCAGCCAGCTCATGTAGCCACGGAACGAACGCAGACGCGGACGGGCTACCGGCTCTTCGCGCACGATGGCCTGGTAGATCGCCAGCAGGTCTTCCATCAGCAGGCCGAAGCACCAGGCGTCGGTGAGGATGTGGTGGAAGCTGCGCACCACGGCGAAGCGACGCTCATCCAGTTGGAATACCCGCAGGTGGGTCAGGGGCGCACACGCCATGTCGAAGCCTTGCAGACGCTGGGCTTCCAATGCTTGGTCCATCGCCAGGCGTTGCTGCTCGGCATCGAGATGGCGCAGGTCCTGCCAGTCGAACGCCGCCTGGGTCTGACGGTAGACGCATTGCAGCGGTTCGTGGTCGTCCTGCCACCAGAATGCGGTGCGCATCATCGGGTGGCGTTGCAGGAACAGTTGCCAAGCCGCTTCCATCGCCGGGCGTTGCAACACGCCGTCCCAG
This sequence comes from Pseudomonas sp. Cab53, assembly GCF_018325965.1. Taxonomy (NCBI): domain Bacteria; kingdom Pseudomonadati; phylum Pseudomonadota; class Gammaproteobacteria; order Pseudomonadales; family Pseudomonadaceae; genus Pseudomonas; species Pseudomonas sp. Cab53. The sequence continues at coordinate 2,448,226 of NZ_AP021902.1, forward strand.
CTGTAGCGCTGTTGCATCAGGTAGATCCCGCTGTGGGGTTGCAGCAGGGTGTGCAGCAGCATGCCCTGTTGCATCGACGACAGCGGGTAGACGTCTTCGATGTTCAGCCAGTCCAGCGGTTCGGCCGCCAGGGTCGCCGCTTGCTTGTGGCACAGCGGGAAGGCCTGGCTGGCGGGGCGCAGGTCGGCGGCGTTGATCAGCCCGGCCAGTTCGCCCAAGCGTTGCACGAGCTGCGGCGCCCAGGTGGCGGCGAGGGCACCCTGGCAGCGCACGTGCAGGCAACCGTCCTGCCACCAGGCGTCCAGGGTCAGCGGGCAGTTCGTTGCAGGCAATGGGCTCGCAGCCTCGATCTGGGCCAGGATGCCGTGTGCTTCGCGGTGACTGTCGCGGTTGCCCTGCCAGCGAATGGCGACTGCTGTCGGCGGCAGGTCACGCAGGGGTTCTTGCAGGTACGCGTTGTCCGACAGGTAGCGCAGGGCACCGTAGTCGACGCCGTGCTGCGGGTAGGCCCGCCACTGCGCGGCCAGCGCCTGCACGCGTTGCAGCAGGTTGTCGCCTTCGGCCTGGAGGAAGTACGGCACCGCCAGGTCCAACGGGCCGAGGATGCGGGCCGGCTCAAGGTCGGCCACGGCAATCGGTGCATTGACGGGCAAGCGTTCGGCGGTGGGGCGCCCACCCTGTACGCTCAGCGCCAGCAGGCCGGCGCCGCCGTGCTCACGGCACTGTTCGGCCACGGCAGCGGCCAACAGGCTGTTCCAGTCCAGTTGCAGCACTTGGGCCACGCGCTTGAGGTCGCTGGAGAGGCTGGCCGGCAGCGCCTGTTCGACCAGGTCGGCCGATGCCTGGCTAGCAGGCAGTTGCAGGGTATCGGCACCGGCGTATTGCAGCCAGTGCTCCCAGGCCTCGTCCAGGGCATCCCCTTGGGCGTGGTCCTGCTGGTGCCGGGTCCACTGGGTGAAGTCGCCGCCACCATAGGACAGGCGCACCGGCCGTTGATAGCGCAGTTGCGCCAGCGCCAGGTTGAGGTCGCTCAGCAGCAGTGACCAAGAGGCTTCGTCGACGCTCAGTGGGTGAGCGGCCAACAGCAAGAATGGCTTGCCGGCCACGTCCAGCAGTCGGGCATGCAAGGTCTGGCCGGCGTCCAGCTCCAGGGCATCGACACCGGCCTGGGCCAGGCGCTGCAACTGCGCTGGCGTGCAGGCGGCCAGGGTTTCGCTGCCGATGACCGACGCCTTGGCCGCGCCCAGCACCCGTTGTTGCCATTGGCCTTCGGGCAGCGCCTTGAGCGCCAGACGCAAAGCCTGGTGGTGTTGCTGCAACGCACTGATCGCCTGGCCCAGCAATTCGCTGTCAAGGGCCTGGGCCAGCGCCACGCAGCGCCACGTGGCGTCCAGCGCACCCTGTTCCAGGCGGGCCCGCTGGCCGGCACCCAGGGGCAATTCATAGCCTTCGGCGAGGTTGTCCGTCATTCCCTGGCTGGCGTCGGCACCCAGTACCCGGGCGATGTCAGCGATGGTGCGGTTCTCGAACAGTTGGCGCGGGGTGAGTTTCAGCCCTTGTTGGTTGGCGCGGGCGATGATCTGCAGGTTGATGATCGAGTCGCCGCCAAGGGCGAAGAAGTTGTCGTGCACGCTGACCCGTTCCAGCTTTAGGACGTCCTGCCAGATCTCGGCCAGCAGCGCCTCGACGTCGTTGCGCGGGGCCACGTGGCTGGCGCTGTCTTCGGTAGGCTTTTGCGGGGTCGGCAGGCGTTGGACGTCGACCTTGCCGTTGCGGGTGAGGGGCAGTTCATCGAGGGTGATGAAGTGCGCCGGGACCATGTAGTCCGGCACGCGGGCACTGAGGTCGTTGCGCAGCTTGGTGGCGGACAGCGATTGGCTGGCGACCAGCCAGGCCACCAGGCGCAGGGTGCCGTCCAGTTCCACGGCACGCACCAGGGCCTGCTCGATCAGCGGCGACAGGCGCTTGATCTGTGCCTCGACTTCCCCCAGCTCCAGGCGGTTGCCGCGAATCTTCACCTGGCTGTCGACGCGGCCGAGGAACGCCAGTTGGCCGTCCACTTGCCAGCGCACGCGGTCACCGGTGCGATACCAGCGCTGCTGTTGCGCATCCAGGTGGAAACGTTCGGCGGTGAGGTCGTCGCGGTGCAGGTAACCCCGGGCCAGGGCGCCGCTGATCAGCAGCTCACCGCTGACGCCGGTGGCGGTCAGGCGACCGTCGCCATCGACCACTTGCAAGTGGCGGTTGGGCAGCGGTCGGCCGAGGGCAATGCTGCGCAGGCCTGGGGTCAGTTCGGTGGCAATCGCGCCGACCGTCGCTTCGCTCGGGCCGTAGTGGTTGAACACCCTCAGCCCCGGCGCCAGGTGATTCACCTGCTCCAGGAGCGCCGGGCTGAGGGCGTCACCGCCGAAGACCAGCAGCGAGCGCGGCAACAGCCGCGCATCGGGCAGCGCCTGCAACAGGCCGGCGAGGTGGCTTGGGGTGATCTTCAGCACATCCACCGGGTGCCGGTCGAAGAGCTCGGCCAGGGCCAGCGGGCTGAAACCGCTGTCCTCGTCCACCAACAACAGGCTGGCGCCGCTGCACAGGGCACCGAACAGCTGGGTGTGGCCGAGGTCGGCGGCAATGCTCGACAGCAAGCCGTAGGTGGCGGCCGACGGCGGGTTGAGCACGGCGTGCACCGCCGTGAGGTAGTCGACAATGGCGCGGTGCTCGACCACCACGCCTTTCGGCGTGCCGGTGGAACCCGAGGTGTAGATCACGTAGGCCGCATCGGTCGGGCTGTGGGCCACGGCCGGTGGCGTGTCGGGTTGACGGGCGAGGGTGTCGGCCTGTTCCGCCAGCCACAACGCCTGGGTATGTTCGGCCAGTTGCTTGAGCAAGGGCGACGGTGTGGCGCCAAGCAGCAGCGCCGCGCGGCTGTCCACCAGCACGTCGACCAGACGCCCGGCGGGTTGCTTGATATCCAAGGGCAGGTACGCCGCGCCGGCCTTGAGGGTGGCGAGCAGGGCGATCACGAAATCGGCGCTGCGCTCGAAGGCCAGTGCGACCACGCTGCCCTGGTCGATGCCTTGGGCGCGCAGGCAGTGGGCGAGGCGGTTGGCCTGCTGATCGAGTTCACGGTAGGTCAATGCGACCTGGTGATCGCGAACCGCCAGGTGCTCGGGGCAACGGGCAGCCTGCTGTTCGAAGCGCTGGTGCAGGCATTCGAGGGGCACGGGCAGTTGCGCGCCACGGCCTTGCGCCAACAATTGCTGGCGTTCTTCGGCGTCCAGCCATTCCAGGCGGTTGACCTGGCATTGGGCTTGGCTGGTCATCGCCAGCAGGATCGCGCGCAACTGCGTGGACAACACCGCGACTTCGGCGTCGCTGAAGCGGCTGCGGTCGTAGCTGATCAGGTAGTGCAGTTGGGTGTCCGGCATCACGATCAGCGACAACGGGAAGTGGTTGCGGCCCTGGGTGAGGGTGAGGCCGTCGACCTGCTGGTCGTTGGCCGGGGCGCTGAAGCTCAAGCCACCGGTGTCCTGGTTGAGGGCATCGGTCACCGGGAAGTTCTCGAACACCAGGATCGAGTCGAACAACGCCTGCTCGGCGGCAATGCGGGTCATCGCCTTGAGTTTGCCCAACGGCAGGTAGGCGTGGTGGCGCAGGTCGCTGTTGGCGTGCTGCAACTGTTGCAGCCAGTCCACCAGCGTCGGGCTCTCGGCCCACTGCACCCGCAGCGGCAGGGTGTTGATGAACAGCCCGACGGTGCTGTCCACTGCCGCCAGGTTCTCCGGCCGACCGGCGACCGTGACGCCGTACACCACGTCGTCGCGTCCGGCGTGCTGGCCCAGCAACAACGCCCAGGCGCCTTGGATCAAGGTGTTGATGGTCAGGTCATGGCGCCGGGCGAACTGGGTCAGTTGCTCGGTTTCACCTGCGTCCAGGCGGCTTTCCCGCTCGGCGAACGGCGCGCCCGACGGCGCGGCCTGGCGAGTGGCGAAGGACGGCAGCGGGGTCGGTTCGCTCAGGTCCTGCAACTGTTCGCGCCAGAACTGTTCGGTGACGGCCATGTCCTGTTCCGCCAGCCAGGCGATGTAGTCGCGGTAAGGGCGGGTGGCTGCCAGGTGGGCCGGGCGGCCGTGGGCCTGTTCGTAGTACAGCGCCAGCCATTCCTGGACCGCGATCCCGACGCTCCAGCCGTCCATGAGGATGTGATGGAAGGTCCAGATCAGGTGCCAGCGCTCGGGCGCCAGGCGCACCAGGCACACGCGCATCAGCGGCGACTCGTTCAGTTCCAGCGGTCGGGCCCGTTGCTCAAGGCCCAGTTGCTCCAGGGCCGCTTGCGTGTCGGCGCGGCCCTGCCAGTCCAGTTCGGTCAAGGGCAGGTCGACGTCCTGCTGCACCACCTGATAGGCATCGTCCAGCTCTTCCCACAGGAACGCACTGCGCAGCACCGCGTGGCGTTGCATCAGCGCCTGCCAGGCCCCGCGAAAGGCGCCCAGTTGCAGCGGGCCGTTCATTTCCAGGGTCAGTTGCTGGTAGTACACCCGCGAGTCCGGTTCAAAGACACTGTGAAACAGCAGGCCGTGCTGGGTCGGCGAAAGGGAGTAGATGTCTTCGATGTTGTTCATGCTTGCTTGGTCCATTTCAAAGGCTTGAAAACAGTGAGCGTCGGTCTGGCGCCTCGCTGGGGTCAGGCGATGACCCCGCGGGCGCTGCGCCACTCACTGGCTTTGGGAGTTCGGTTTGGTCTTGAGTTTGCCCAGCAACTTGTCCAGGGATTTCTGGTTCAGCGCCTTGGCCAGCGGGAAGTCCGAAGGCATCAGTGCGCCGGCTTGCGGGTCGAGGCAGTGTTCGACCAGTGCTTGCAGGTGTTCGAGCAAGCGGGCGGGCAAGCGACTGTCGGTGTCCGGCGTGACGCTGTGCCATTCGACACGCAACACACCGTCCTCCAGCCAGGCCACCACTTCGCGGGCGTGAGTCACCCGGTTCGCCGGCGCCACGTCTGGCGGTGGCGTCAGGCCGCTGGCGCGCAACCAGCCCGCCGGTGCCTGTTCATGCCCGAGGTAGTTGAACAGCACATCGCCGTGACCGGCCGGCAGTTGACCGCGTTGGCGCAACAGGCCGTAGCCAAGCCCTTGGCCCGGCACCGCGCGCAGCGCCTCCTTGGCCTGGCGCACCTGCTCGCCACGGGCGCCGCTGGCGCTGACCCGCAGCGGGAACAGCGTGGTGAACCAGCCGACGGTGCGGCCGACGTCCAGGCCGTCGAGGGGCGCATCGCGACCGTGGCGTTCGAGGTCCACGACGATGTCGCTGCGGCCGTTGGCCTCCGCCAGGGTGGCGGCCAGGGCGGCGATCAGCAGCTCTTCCGGTTGCGTGCGGTAGGCCGCCTGGGACTCGGTCAGCCATTGATGGGTGCGGGTCGCTTCCCAACGAGCCGACAGGGTCTGGCGCTCGGCGACTGTCGCCAGCGGCGCCGGGTTCGTGCCGACCTGGGTGCTCCAGTAGCGCTGTTCGCCGGTGACCTTGGCGGCGTGGGCGTGCAGTTGCTCGGACCACTGCCGGTAGGCGGTGGTTTTCGCCGGCAACGTCGGCGTCTCGCCGCGTTCCAGGGCTGCGTACAGCTGTTGGAAGTCTTCCAGCAGCGGGGTCCAGGACACGGCATCCACCACCAGGTGATGCGCCGCCAGGTACAGGCGTTGCGGCTCACCTTCCAGCAGCGCGGCGGCAAACAACGGGCCGTGTTGCAGGTCCAGACTTTGTGCGACCGCGGCCAGTTGATCGGCGTGAGTGCAGCAGGTCAGTTGTGCAGGCGCCACGGCGGCGATCTGCGCTTGCCATTGCACCTCGGGTTGCCCGGCGATCTGGCTGAAACGCAGGCGCAAGGCGTCGTGGTGCGCCACCAGCCGATCCAGTGCGGCCTGCACGAGGGCCGGTTCCAGGCGCCGGTCGCTGTCGGCCAGCACCGATTGGTTCCAGTGCGCGGGTTGCGGTTGCTGTTGGTCGAAGAACCACTGGTGCAACGGCATCAGCGGCATCGCGCCGGTGATCTCGCCCTGTTCGGCCTGGCTCAGCAGCGCGGTGGTCACTTGGGCCAGCGCCGCCGGGGTCGGCGAGCGGAACAGGTCGCGTGGGGTGAGCGAGTAGCCCTGCTCCCGCAAGCGGCTGATCAGCTTCAGGCCGAGAATCGAGTCACCGCCCAAGGCGAAGAAACTGTCTGTGGTGCCGACCTCACGGCCGCCGGTCAGGCTTTCCCCGAGCAGTTCGCCGAACAGTTGGCACAACAGGCTTTCCAGGGCGTTGCGCGGTGCGGCGTAGTCCTTTTGGGTTTGCGGCAACGGCAGGGCGGCGAGGGCCTTGCGGTCGATCTTGCCGTTGCTGTTGAGCGGCAGCGCCGGCACCTGGACCCACACCGCCGGCACCATGTAGGCCGGTAGCTCGGCGGCGAGCAGGTTGTCGAGGCCCGATTGCGCGGTGGCGCTGCTGTAGAACGCCACCAGGCGGTTGTCGATCACCAGGGTGCAGGCCGCGGTGATGGCCGGAAGGTTCAACAGCGCCGCGTCGATCTCACCCAGTTCGATACGCTGGCCACGCAGCTTGACCTGATGGTCGAGGCGCCCGAGGTATTCGATGTTGCCGTCGGCGAGGAAGCGGCAGCGGTCGCCGGTGCGGTACAGGCGATCACCGTCGATGAACGGGCTGGCCAGGAAACGCTCCTCGGTCAGGTCCGGGCGCTTGAGGTAACCGCGGGCCACGCCGACGCCACCGATGTACAGCTCGCCGATGCTGCCGATCGGCAACGGTTGCAGGGTTTCGTCAAGGATGTACAGGCGCAGGTTGGCGATGGGCTTGCCGATCGGCACGATCGTATCGTTCACCGAGCAGCGCCATACCGAGACGTCGATGGCCGCTTCGGTCGGGCCGTAGAGGTTGACCAGGGCCGCCGGGTGTTGGCCCATGAAGCTGCGTACCAGGTCCACCGGCAATGCTTCGCCGCTGGCGAACACCTGGCGCAGGCTGTGGCAGTCGGCCAGGCTTGGTTCTTCGACGAAGGCGCGCAGCATCGACGGCACGAAGTGCAGCGTGGTGACCTGTTCCTGCTGGATCAACCGGCTGAGGTAGGCCGGGTCGCGATGGCCGTCCGGACGGGCGACCACCAGGGTTGCGCCGGTGATCAGTGGCCAGAAGAACTCCCACACCGAGACGTCGAAGCTGTACGGGGTTTTCTGCAATACGCGGTCGTTCGGGCCAATCGGGAAGGCGTCCTGCATCCAGTACAGGCGGTTCATCAGGGCGCCGTGTTCGTTCATCACGCCTTTCGGCTGGCCGGTGGAGCCGGAGGTGTAGAGCACGTAGGCCAGGTCGTTGGCCTGCACGCTGATCGGTTCGAACGCAGGGGCCTCGGGCAGGGCGTCGAGGGTCCAGGCCGAATGCTCGGCCGGCAGTTTGGGCAGCCATTGGGCTTGGGTCAGGGTGACCTTGGCGTCGGCGTCCTCGATCAGGAACGCAAGGCGCGCGGCGGGCAGTTCCGGGTCCAGCGGCAGCCAGGCGGCGCCGGCGTGGACGATGCCGAGCAGGGCGACGACCATGTCCACGGAGCGCTCCATGCACACCGGGACGATGGTGTCGGCGCCGACGCCGGCTGCGCGCAGGGCACGGGCAACGGCTTGGGCGCGCAGGTCCAGTTCGGCGTAGCTCAGGCGTTGACCTTCGAACACCAGCGCCGGGGCGTTGGGGCTCAGGGCCGCTTGTTGGCTCAGGGCGGTGTGCAGGTCACGGGGGCCGCTGTAGTGACGCTCGGTGGCGTTCCAGCGGTCCAGTTGCTGCTGGTCCTGCTGCTGCGGGAACAGCTCGATCAGCGTGCGTGTCGGCGCCGCCACCCATGCATCCAGCAGCGCACACCATTGCGCGCTCCAGCGTTGCATCGTCGCTTCGTCGAACAGCGCTGCCTGGTACTCCAGCGCCAGCGTCATGTCGCTGCCGTCGTCCTGGACTTCCCAGCTCTGCTCGAACTTGGCGTCGATCACTGGCAAGGCCTGCTCTTCGACGTTCAGCCCTGGCCACTGGCGGCTGTCCACCCGACCGTAGTTGAGGGAGAACAGCACCTGGAACAGCGGCGTGCGGTTCAGGTCGCGGTGTTGGGCGACCGCGCCAACCAGGGTGGCGAAGGGCAGGTCGGCGTGCGCTTGGGCCGCGCGCAGGTCGGCTTCGAGGTTGGCGAGCAACTGTTCGGCCGGGGCACGCGGATCGACTTCGCTGCGGATCACCAGGGTGTTGACCAGGCAGGCGAGCAGCGCCTGGGATTGCGCCTGTTCACGCTGGTCGGCCGGGGTGCCGAGACGAATCTCGCGCTGGCCGCTATAACGCGCCAGCAGTGCACTCAGGGCCGCGGCCAGGACCACGTACGGGGTCGTGCCGCGCTGGCGGGCGAACTGGCGGATCGCCTCGGCCCGCTGGGCGCCGAGGCTGACGATCAGTTGGCGGGCTCGTCGATCCGCTTCGGCGCCACGAGGATGGTCCACAGGCAGGTCGAGTTGATAGTCGTCCTGGCCCAGGTGGTTTTTCCAGTAGTCCAGGCTGGCATTGCGTCGGGCCTGGGTGTCCGGGTGTTGTTGCCACAGGGCGAAGTCGACGTAGTCGATGTCCAGCGGCGCCCAGGTCGGCGATTGCCCTTCGAGACCGGCAGCGTAGGCCTGGGTCAGTTCATCGATGAGCAATTGCATGGCCCAGCCGTCGGTGGCGCTGTGGTGCAGGCAGACCAGCAGGAGATTCTCGTCGCTGCCCTGGCGTTGCAGCAGGTGCGCCCGCCAAGGCGCGGCGCGGGCCAGGTCGAACGGGCGCATCAACTCGGCCTGGGCCGTGGCGCCGGCGCCGGCCCAGTCTTGGGTGGTGACGGACGTGACCGTGAGCGCCGGCCCATGGTCGTCGATCAGCAGTTGCGGCTCGCCTTCGACCTCGACAATGCGGCTGCGCAGCACCAGGTGACGTTGGCTGACCTGTTCGAACGCTTCGCCCAGGACGCTGACCTGAAGCGCGCCGCGCAAGGTCAGGGCGAACGGCATGTGGTACTCGCGCGAATCCGGCACCAGGCGGCTGAGCAGCCAGAAGCGTTTTTGCGCCAGGCCCAACGGCAGTACGTCCGGACGTGGCTGCGGCGTGATCGACTCGCCTGGCAATGCGGCGCGCAGGTGTTCGGCCAGGGCCGCCACCGTGGGCTGGGCGAACACCAGTGCCAGGGGCAAGGCTACCCCAAGGCGCTCACGTACCCGGCTGACCAGGCGCGTGGCCAGCAGGGAGTGGCCGCCGAGCTGGAAGAAGTGATCGTCGACACTGACGCAGTCGCACGCCAGCACTTCGCTGAACACTTCGCAGAGCACGGCTTCGGTGGCGTTGCGCGGTGCCGTGTGAGGGCGTTCGCGCTGGCTTTGCGGCAACGGCAGGGCGGCCAGGGCCTTGCGGTCGAGTTTGCCGTTGCTGTTGAGCGGCAGGCGTTCGAGCTGAACGAAGAGGCCGGGCAACATGTGCGCGGGCAGGCTGGCGCCCAAGGCGCTGCGCAAGGCGGCTTCATCCGCGTCACCGCACCAGAAGCTCACCAGGCGTTGGTCGAGCAGCACGGTCGCGGCATCGCGAACGCCGTCCTGGGCCAGCAGCACCGAGTCGATCTCACCCAGCTCGATACGCTGGCCACGCAGCTTGACCTGATGGTCGAGGCGCCCGAGGTATTCGACGTTGCCGTCGGCGAGGAAGCGGCAGCGGTCGCCGGTGCGGTACAGGCGATCACCGTCGATGAACGGGCTGGCCAGGAAACGCTCCTTGGTCAGGTCCGGGCGCTTGAGGTAACCGCGGGCCACGCCGACGCCACCGATGTACAGCTCGCCGATGCTGCCGATCGGCAACGGTTGCAGGGTTTCGTCAAGGATGTACAGGCGCAGGTTGGCGATGGGCTTGCCGATCGGCACGATCGTATCGTTCACCGAGCAGCGCCACACCGAGACGTCGATGGCCGCTTCGGTCGGGCCGTAGAGGTTGACCAGCGCGGCCGGATGTTGGCCCATGAAGCGCCGCACCAGGTCCACCGGCAACGCTTCGCCGCTGGCGAACACCTGGCGCAGGCTGTGGCAGTCGGCCAGGCTCGGTTCCTCGACGAAGGCGCGCAGCATCGACGGCACGAAGTGCAGCGTGGTGACCTGTTCCTGCTGGATCAACCGGCTGAGGTAGGCCGGGTCGCGATGGCCGTCCGGACGGGCGACCACCAGGGTCGCGCCGGTGATCAGCGGCCAGAAGAACTCCCATACCGAGACGTCGAAGCTGTACGGGGTTTTCTGCAATACGCGGTCGTTCGGGCCAATCGGGAAGGCGTCCTGCATCCAGTACAGGCGGTTCATCAGGGCGCCGTGTTCGTTCATCACGCCTTTCGGCTGGCCGGTGGAGCCGGAGGTGTAGAGCACGTAGGCCAGGTCGTTGGCCTGCACGCTGATCGGTTCGAACGTAGGGGCCTCGGGCAGGGCATCGAGGGTCCAGGCCGAATGCCCGGCCGGCAGCTTCGGCAACCATTGGGCTTGGGTCAGGGTGACCTTGGCGTCGGCGTCCTCGATCAGGAACGCCAGGCGCGCGGCGGGCAGTTCCGGATCCAGCGGCAGCCAGGCGGCGCCGGCGTGGACGATGCCGAGCAGGGCGACGACCATGTCCACGGAACGCTCCATGCACACCGGCACGATGGTATCGGCGCCGATGCCGGCTGCGCGCAGGGCACGAGCAACGGCTTGGGCGCGCAGGTCCAGTTCGGCGTAGCTCAGGCGTTGGCCTTCGAACACCAGCGCCGGGGCGTTGGGGCTCAGGGCCGCTTGCTGGCTCAGGGCAGTGTGCAAGTCACGGGGGCCGCTGTAGTGACGCTCGGTGGCGTTCCACTCGACCAGTTGCCGTTGGCGCTCGGCCGTTGGCAGTGGCGACCAGTCGCCAAGACGGGTGCGGGGGGCTTCGAGCAGGGTCTCAAGCAACTGCTGCCACTGTTCCAGCCAGCGCCGGGCAGTGGTTTCGCTGAACAGCGCGGTGCGGTACTCCAGCAACACCGACAGCATTTCACCGTCGTGCACTTCCCAGTTCAGGTCGAACTTGGTCGCCTGGGCGCTCACCGCCCGTTCGCTGACCTGCAGCGGCGACCACGACTGGCTCGACGCCTCGGCGTTCTGCATGGCGAACAGCACTTGGAACAACGGCGTCTGGCCGAGGCTGCGGGCCGGCTTGAGGTGTTCGACGACCTGGTCGAACGGCACGTCCTGATGCTGCTGGGCGTCCAGCACGGTGCCGCGGACCTGATTCAGCAGGCCTTCGAAATCCAGGTTCGGGTCGAGGTCGGCACGCATCACCACGGTGTTGACGAAGCAACCGATCAGCGGTTGCAGCTCGGCGAACGGACGTTGGGCCACCGGGCTGCCGACCCGCACATCGCGCTGGTTGGCGTAGCGGCCCAGAAGCAACTGCGCCGCCGCGAGCATCAGCATGTACAGCGTGGCGCCGCGTTGCTGGGCGAATTGCCGCAGGCGACCGACCAGGGCCGGTGGCAGTTGCCATTGCACGGCGCCGGCCGCTGGGGCGAGTTGGTCGGGACGACCGTGCTCGGTGGGCAGGTCCAGCAGGTAATCACCGTCCTCCAGCTGGTTGCGCCAGTAGTTCAGCTGGCTGCTGAACGCGGCCTGCTGAGCGGGCTCGCGTTGCCAGAGCGCGTAGTCGGGGTATTGCAGCGCCAGGTCCGGCAATGTGGCGCGGGTGCCCTGGCCATGGGCGCTGTAGCAGCGGCCCAGCTCATCCAGCAGGTTCTGGCTGGAGGCATCATCGGTGGCGCAGTGATGCACGCTGAGCAGCAACAACGACTGGGCACGGCGGCTGCGTTGCAGCAGCGTGGCGCGGATCGGTTGTTCGCGGGCGAGGTCGAAACGGCGCCCGGTCTCGGTGTGGACGGCGGCGTCGGTCAACTGCTGCCAGTGAGTGTCGTCGGTCGCGTCCAGGGTGCTGACGCCCAAGGTGAGGTTGGCCTGGGGGTCGATGACCAGTGCCAACTCGCCGTCGTCGGCGCGCACGATGCGGCTGCGCAGGATTTCGTGACGCTGGGCCACTTGCTCAAGGGCTGCTTGCAGGGCGCGCGTGTCGAGTTCGCCGTCCAGTTGCACGGCGCTGACCACGTTGTACTCGCCACCGCCGGCACTCAATTGTTCAAGGAACCACAGGCGCTGTTGTTCGAACGACAGCGGCAGGCGTGCCGGGCGAGGCGCCGGTTGGAATGTCGCGGCGGGTGCTTGCAACGGGTCGTCCAGCAGCGCGGCCAGGGCTTGGAGGGTCGGGTGCTCGAACACCGCGCGCAGCGGCGGCACCGTGGCGAACTGTTGGCGCAGGCGGGCAAACAGCGCCGCCGCCAGCAGCGAATGGCCGCCGAGGTAGAAGAAGTGGCTGTCGCGACCGATCTGGGCCGCCGGCACGTTGAGCAGTTCCGACCACAGCGCGGCGAGTTGCTGTTCGGCGGCGCTGCGGGGCGGATCGAGGGCGTCCGGGGCGGCCTGGATGTCCGGTGCCGGCAAGGCCTTGCGGTTGAGCTTGCCGTTGTCGGTCAGCGGCAGTTCATCCAGCAGCACGAACGCCGAAGGCACCATGTAGTCGGGCAGGGCGGCGCCGAGGGTCTTGCGCCAGGCATGGATGTCGGCCTGTTCGTCACAGGTCACGTAGGCCACCAGGCGCTTGTCGCCGGGCACGTCCTCGCGGGCCAGCACCACGGCCTGGCGCACGCCCGGCTGGGCGCCGATCAGGGTTTCGATTTCCCCCAGTTCGACGCGGAAGCCACGGATCTTGACCTGGTGATCCATGCGTCCCAGGTATTCGAGCTGGCCGTCGGGCAACCAGCGCACCAGGTCGCCGGACTTGTACATCCGGGCGCCTTCGACCGGCGAGAACGGGTCGTCGATGAACACCTTGGCGGTCTGCTCGGCGCGGTTGAGGTAGCCCAGGGTCACGCCGGCGCCGCCGATGTGCAGTTCGCCCGGTACGCCCACCGGCATCGGGTTGAGAAACCCATCGAGGACGTAGGTGCGCACGTTGGCAATCGGCCGGCCAATGATCGGGCGCTGGGGGAAATCATCGACCGCACAACCGGTGGCGTCCACGGTGCATTCGGTCGGGCCGTAGGTGTTGAAGAAGCGGCTGCCGGCAATCGATGGCAGGCGTTGCCACAGTTGCGCGTCCACCGCGTCGCCGCCGAACAGCACGAAGCGCGGCAGGTACACCTCGCCACGGCGCACGCCGTCGCTTTCGAGCAGGGCCTTGAGTTGGGCCGGAGTGCATTCGAAAGCGTCCAGGCGGGTTTCGGCGAAGAACTGCGCCAGCGCCTGTGGGTCGTAGCGCACGTCTTCCGGGGTCAGGTACAGGCTGTGGCCGTCGAGCAGCAGGATGAGCTCGGCCACCGAACTGTCGAAGGCGAACGAGTAGTTGAAGCTGGTGCGCATCGGCTGGTCGGTGTAGCGGCGATACAGGCCATGGATGCGCGCCCAGGCCAGGTTGACCACCGAGCCGTTGGTGACCAGGGTGCCCTTGGGCTTACCGGTCGAGCCAGAGGTGTACATGATGTAGGCCAGGTCGTTCGGCCCGGCGAGCGCCGGCAGGTTGTCGTCCGGCAGGTCGGCCAAGTGTGCCGCGTCGCTGTCCAGGCGCAGGCGGGGCAGGTCGGCGCCCAACTGCTCCAACAGCCCTTTTTGGCCGAGGAACAGCGCCGGTTGCGCGTCTTCGAGCATGTACGCCAGGCGATCCACCGGGTAGGTCGGGTCCAGCGGCACGTAGGCGCCGCCGGCCTTGAGGATGCCCAGCAGGCCGACCAACAGGTCCAACGAGCGCTCGACACACAGCGCCACCGGACGATTGGCGACCACGCCACGGCTGCGCAGGTAATGGGCCAACTGGTTGGCTCGACGGTTCAGCTCGTCGTAGCTCAGGCGGCGGCCCTCGAAGCACAGTGCATCGCGCTCCGGGGTCCGCTCGGCCTGTTGTTCGAACAGTTGGGCGAAGGTCAGGTGGCTGGGCACCTGCATCTCGGTCCTGTTCCACTCCACCACGGTGCGTTGCCATTCCGCATCCATCAACAGCGGCAAGGCCGCCACCGGGCGTTGCGGCTCGGCGAGCATGTGTTCGAGCAGGTGCTCAAGGCGGGCGAGGGTCTGGCGGGCGCTGTCGGCGGTGAACAGGTCAAGGGCGAACATCAGCTCCAGCTGGATCGGCGCATTGGCCGGGCACAGCACGTGCAAGTCCAGGTCGCATTCCGAGTGCCGCAGCGGCGTGTCCAGCGCTTCGAATTCCAGCCCGGGGAAGCGCAGCCGCGATTCCATGGCCAACTGTTGCGCCACCATCACCTGATACAACGGCGCGTGGCTGAGGCTGCGGGGCAGTTGCAGGCTGTCCACCAGTTGCTCGAAAGGCAGGTCTTGGTGTTGCAGGCCACTGCGCAGGCGTTCGGCCACTTGTTTGACCAGGGCGGTGAAGTCTGCCTGGGGGGTAAAGTCGGCCCGGATCGCCAGGTTGTTCAGCAGGATGCCGAGCAGGCCTTCGGTGCCCGGTTGCTCGCGATGGGTCACCGGGGTGCCGACCAGCACCGTGGCATCGCCGCTCAGGCGGTGCATCAGCACGGCGAAACCGGCGAACAACACCGTGAACGGCGTGGTGCCCAGGCGGCTGGCAAAGGCTTGTACCCGGTCACTGAGGTCGGTGGTCAGTTCACGCTGAACGATCCCGGCGCGGTAGCTTTGCACCGACGGCCGTGGATGGTCGGTCGGCAGCGCCAGCAACGGGCTGCCTTCGCTGTCGCGCCGATCCAGGGTGGTGGTCCAGTAGTCGAGCTGGCGCTTGAGTTCGGCGCCTTGCAGGTGTTCGCGCTGCCAGAGGGCGAAGTCGGCGTATTGCAGCGCCAGGGCTGGCAGTTGGGCGGCGCCGCCGTTGCAGCGGGCTTCATAACCCAGGGCCAGTTCGCGCAGGGCGATGGTGGCCGACCAGGCGTCCGACACCAGGTGATGCAGGGCGATGCCCAGTACGTGTTCCTGCGGCGCCAGGCGTAGCAGGCGTGCGCGCAGCAGCGGCGGGGTGGCCAGGTCGAACGGCTGCTCGAAGGTGTCTTGCAGGGCCGTGAACTGCGCGCCCTCGCGCGCCGTGGTGGAAAGTCCGGAAAGGTCGTCGAAGGGCAGGGCGATGGTCAGCGACGGGCTGATGCATTGGCTCGGCACGCCGTCGCGGCTGTCGATGCCGGTGCGCAGGATTTCATGGCGCGCCAGCAGGTCATTCAAGCTGGCGTGCAGGGCCTCGACATTGAGCGCGCCCTTGAGGTGCAGGGCGAACGGGATGTTGAACAGCGTCGTGCCCGGGGTCAGTTGTTCGATGAACCACAGGCGTTGCTGCGAGAACGACAGCGGCAGCAAGGCCGGGCGCGGTCGGGCGGTCGGCGCCGCGAGGGCGGTGGCCTGCGGCGCGGCGGCGTCGGCCTGGCGTGCGGCGATGGCGTCGGCCAGCAGGGCCACGGTCGGTTGTTCGAAGAGCGTGCGCAGCGGCAGCTCCAGTTTGAAGTGGCTGCGCAGCCGCGCGACGATCTGGGTCGCCAGCAGCGAGTGGCCGCCGAGGGTGAAGAAGTTGTCCTCCACGCCAATGCTGTCGCGCCCCAGGACCTCGGCCCAGATGGCGGCCACGGCGCTTTCCAGCGCGTTGCGCGGGGCGATGCTTTGCCGGGTGTCGACCTGCCAGTCCAGCTCCCGGGCGGCCAGGGCCTTGCGGTCGACCTTGCCGTTGTTGTTCAGCGGCAGGCGTTCCAGGCAGACGAACGCCGCCGGCACCATGTACGGCGGCAACTGCGCCCGCAGGTGGTCGCTCAGCCCATCGCTGCCCAGGGTGTCGTCATGGGCCGACCAGTACGCCACCAGCCAGGCTTCGCCCGCGGTGTTTTCCCGCAGCAGCACGGCGGCTTCGCGCACGTTGGCATGCTGGGCGAGGCGGTGTTCGATTTCGGTCAGTTCGATCCGGTGGCCGCGCAGTTTTACCTGCTGGTCGCGTCGGCCGAGGTATTCGATCACCCCGTCGGCACGCCAGCGTCCCAGGTCACCGGTGCGGTACACGCGAGCGTTGAGTGATGGGTGGTCGATGAAGGCATCGGCGGTGCGCTTAGGGTCGTGCAGGTAGCCGCGGCCGACACCGACGCCACCGACGCAGATCTCCCCGGCCACGCCGACCGGCACCGGGCGCAGGCTTTCGTCCAGCACATACAGGCGGTTGTTGGCGGTCGGCTGGCCGATGGGCATGTGGCTGACGTTGGCATCGGGTGCGGCAAAGATCGGCTGGAACGCCACGTCGTCGGCGCACTCGGCCGGCCCGTAGGCGTTCATCAGGGCAATGTCGGGGAAGCGCGCGAACCAGTCCCGGGCCACGGTGGGCGGCAGGGCTTCACCGGTGGGCAGGACCCAGCGCAGGTCGGGCAGTTGCAGGTCGCACGGGCACAGGGCGAGCAAGGTGCGCATCAGGCTCGGGACGATTTCCAGCACGCTCAGGCGCTCGCTGGCGAGCACGTGCAGCAGGCGCTGCGGGTCGTGGGCGATTTCGTCCGCAAGGATGTGCACGGTGGCACCGAGCACCGGGGCGGCGAGGAACTGCCACACCGAAATGTCGAACGCCACCGAGGCGGTCTGGGGAATCCGGTCCTCGGCACCCAGCCCCAGGGCCGGGACCTTGCCGAAGATGTTGTTGAGCATGCCGCGCTGTTCGATCATCACGCCCTTTGGCGTACCGGTCGAACCCGAGGTGAACAGCACGTAGGCCAGGCTCTGCGGACGACCGAGCAGGGGCAGCGGCGCGTCGTTGCAGGATTTCCAGCAGGCTTCGGCGAACAACGCCGCAGGGGGTTGGTCGAGGCCACTGAGCAAGGGCTCGAGCAAGCCGCCGGCCGCTTCGCTGACCACCAGCAACGGCGCGCGGGCCAGGCCGAGGATTTCCCGCAGGCGCTCGGGCGGGTGGTTGACTTCCAACGGCAGCATGGCGGCGCCGGCCTTGAACACGGCGATCATCATGGTCAGGAGTGCCAGGCCACGGGGAGCGACCAGGGCGACCAGTTGATCTTCTCCGGCACCGGCGTCGCGCAAGGCGTGGGCCAGGCGGGTGGAGCGCCGGTCCAGCTCGGCATAGGTCAGCGACTCGTCGTCACAGCGCGCGACAACCTGATCACCGCGCTGGGCGACCTGGGCGGCGAACAACTGGGCGTAGCTCTGGTCGAGGGGGAAGTCGTGTGGGTTGACCGCCCAATCGCCCAGCAATTGCTGGCGTTCTTCGACGGCGAGCAGTTCAAAGCTGCCCAGGGGCGCGTCCGGCGCCGCCAGCATGCCTTCGACCAGGCTGGCGATATGCCCGAGCAGGCGTTGCACGGTAGACGCTTCGAAGCGTTCGCGGTCATAGGACACGCGGATGCCCAGTTGCTCGCCGGGCAGGATCACCACGGTCAGGCCGTAGTGGGTGTGCACGCTGTGGTCCATGCCTTCAAGGCTGAACTGGAAGCCGCCCTCGAGGATTTGCTCGTCGATGGGCGCGTTTTCAAACACCAGGATGCTGTCGAACAGGGTTTCGCCGCGAGGGAAATCGCTCCAGCCCTGGATGTCGGTCAACGGCGTGTGCTCGAAGTCGCGCATGTCGACGTTGAGCCCCTGCAGGGCACCCAGCCAATCGCCAAGGGTAGCGTTCGGGTCAACCGAGACCCGCAGCGGCAGGGTGTTGATGAACAGGCCGATCATTTCCGCCACGCCGGTCAGGTCCGCCGGACGGCCGGCCACGGTGACGCCGAAGACCACGTCCTGCTGCCCGCTGTAGCGCGACAGCAGCAACGACCAGACGCCCTGGAAAAACGTGTTCGGGGTGATCCGGCGGCTGCGGCAGAATGCGGCCAGCGCCTGGGTCTGCGTGGCGCTGAGGTGAATCAGTTGATCGTCTACCAGCACCGCGTCGGTGTAGCGGTCGCGGGCCACGCCGTTGTCCACGGTCAATGGCGTGGGCGCATTGAGGCCTTGCAGTTGGCCACGCCAGAACTGTTCGGCCTTGCTCGCGTCCTGGCGTTGCAGCCATTGGATGTAGTCGCGAAACGGCCGCGGGCTTTTCAGTTCAGGAGTGCGGTCGTTGCACAGCGCTTCGTAGACCTTGAGGAAGTCCACCGTCACCAGGGAAATGCACCAGGCGTCCATCAGGATGTGGTGGAAGCTGCGAATGAATTCGTACGACTCGTCGGCCAGGCGCACCAGGCGGAAGCGAATCAGCGGTGGCTTCGACAGGTTGAAGCCGACTTTCTGCTCGTCTTCGAGCAGGGTGCGGATGCGTGCCTCCTGTTCGTGAGGGGCGAGGCCGCGCAGGTCGAGGGTATCCAGGGGCACCTTGACCTCGCGGTGGATCACCTGCACCGGTTGCTTCTGGCTTTTCCATTGGAAACTGGCGCGCAGGGACGGGTGCAGCGCCACCACCTGGCGCCACGATTCGAGAAACAGGGCTTCGTCGATGGCCCCGCCGATGCGGTAGCGATCCTGCATCAGATAGACACCGGAGTCTTCGTGGAGCAGGGAATGGAACAGCATCCCCTGTTGCAGCGGCGACAGCGGGTAGATGTCTTCGATCGGGTTGCCGGTGGTCTTTGCGGTGGTCATTGAAAGCGTCCTGCGTAAAAAGGGGCGACGGTGATGGCCTGGCGACGGGTGAAACCGCTCACAGGTCGGCCTCGTTCAGTTCAGCCATCAGCGCTTGCATTTCGTCATCGGACAGGCCCGAGGCGCTGAACTCGGTGCTCTGGGCGAGCGGTTCGGCGGCGGACTCGGCCAGCGGTTGCGCGACGTCGGCCATGGCGGCGATGGTCTGGCGCTCGAAGACCTGCTTGGCCGAGAGCGCGATGCCTTGCTCGTGGGCCTGGGCCACCACTTGCAGGCTCAGGATCGAGTCGCCGCCAATGGCGAAGAAGTTGTCGGTGACACTGACCGACGCCAGTTTCAGCACCTTGGCAACGATGGCTTGCAAGGCGGTTTCCATGGCGTTGCGCGGCGCCACATGAGTGCTTTCGTCGAACTGATCCGGGTCGGGCAGTTGCCGGGCGTCGAGCTTGCCGTTGGGGGTGCGCGGAAAGGTCGCCAGGGTCAGCACCCGGGCCGGCACCATGTACGAGGGCAGGCGTTCGCCCAGGAAACGCTTGAGCGCTTCGGAGTCCGGTGCATAGCCGTGGGCGGCGAGGATGTAGGCCAGCAGGCGCTTGCCGGCGGCGTGTTCCTGCACGATCACCGCGGCTTCGCGCACGTCGCTGTGGAGGCACAGCTGGCGTTCGATTTCACCCAGTTCGATGCGGTAACCGCGGACTTTCACCTGGTGGTCCTTGCGCCCGAGGAACGCCAGGCGCCCGTCCGCCAGCCAACAGGCCAGGTCGCCCGTGCGGTAGGCGCGGGTGCCGTCGGCCAGGGTGACGAAAGCCTTGGCGGTTTCGTCGGGTTTGTTGCGGTAGCCGCGGGCCAGGGTCGGGCCGGCGAGGACGATTTCGCCCGGTTCGCCGATGCCGCAGGCCTGGTCGAATTCGTTCAGCAGGCGCAGGTCCATGCCGGCGATGGGGCGACCGATGCTGACGCTGCGGTTGGGTTCCAGCACGTCGTAGCTGGCCCAGACCGTGGCTTCGGTGGGGCCGTATTCGTTCACCAGGCGCGCCTGGGGCAGGGCCTTGTGGTGCTGGCTAACCAGCGTCGGCGGGCAGGCCTCGCCGGCGACGATCCAGCATTGCAGGCTTTCGCTGCCACCGGCCCGTTGCAACTGCTCCAACAACGCCTGGTAGAGCGACGGCAGCGACAAGCCGTGGCTGACGTGATGCTGGGTCACCAGTTGCGCCAGGCGCGCCATCTCCAGTTCTTCCCCTGGCGCCGGCAGCACCAGTCGCCCGCCTTGGGCCAGGGTCCAGAAAATCCCCGCGACCGAGCTGTCGAAGGCAAACGATGACAGCAGCAGGTAGGCGCGCACTGGCGTTTCATAGGCGGCCATGCGCACCTGGGTCGAGAAACTCAGCGCGCCGTGGCTGATTTCCACGGCCTTCGGAGCGCCGGTGGAACCGGAGGTGTAGATCAGGTAAGCGAGGGCGTCCGGGTCCGGTTGGGGCAGGGGCGGCAGGTCGGCGTGGCCTTGCTCTTGCAAGTCATCGAGGACGAAGCGTTGCAGGCTGGCCGGCACGCTGTCGGCCAGGTCGGCGCTGACGACGATGTGGGCGATGGCGCTGTCGGCGAGCATGTAGGCACGGCGTTCGGCCGGGTACGTCGGGTCGATCGGCACGTAGGCGCCACCGGCCTTCAACACCGCCAGCATGGCGACGATGGCGGCGTTGCCACGGGGGAAGAGGATGCCCACCGGCACGTCGCGACCGATGCCGGCAGCCACCAGTTGATGGGCCAGGCGCGTGGCGCAGGCATCGAGGCGGGCGTAGCTGAGGTCGCCGGCCTGGTCGCTGAGGGCGATGGCGTCCGGTTGCTGGCGAACCTGGCGGGCGATGAGTTCAACCAGCGTCACGGGTTCGATCACCGGCAGGTGGGCGCCGGTATCCAGCAGTTGCGATTGCAGTGGGCCGCCCAAGGGCAATTGCGCCCAGGCTCGCTGCGGTTCGGCCAGGGCGCCCAGCAGCAGTTGCAGCCACTGCTCGCCGAGGCAGCGCACGGCTTCGGCGCTCAGCACGTGGCGATCGTACGTCAGGTCTGCCAACAGTTGGCCGGGCAACTGGCGCACGTTCAGACAGGCCTTGAGCGGGTTCATCCGCGCGTCGGCGTAGCGTTCCCGGGCGTCGCCCGAGCGCCATGCGAAGGCGTAGCCGGTGCTGAAGCCCTCGGTGTAATAGTCTTGCCAGCCGGTGCCGTGCTCGACGCTGGCGCGTACCTGCTGGCTCTGCTGGGCCAGGGTGGCCTGGGCATCCAGGTCGATGTTCAGGGGCAGGCCCTGTTCGAACAGGCCGAGGGCGCTTTCCAGCTCGACGCCACGGCTTTCATGGATCAGCGTGACCGGGACCTGTTGCTGGCCCGCCAACCGGCCGAGCACCGCTGCCCAGGCCGCCAATAGCAGGTCTGCGTTCAGGCTCGGGTGACGGCTGAGGTCGTCCGGCAGCGCCAGCGTGTGCCGTGCTGGGGCAAAACCGCTGCCGCAGGGCGCCTCAAGGGACAGCTGCAAGGTGGGCTGCTCGGTCTGGCCCAGGGTTTTCCAGAAGCGCGTGCCCGGGTGGTCCGGTTCGTCTTCAACCAGGCTCCAGCGCCATTCGGCGTAGTCGGCGTACTGCAGGGTCTCGGACAGGTCCGGTGGGGTGTCCTGCAACAGCATGTTCGCCAGCAACCTGAGGCTGGCGAGGTCGAAATGGCTGCTGGCGCCGGCCAGGTCCAGCACGGCGCGGTCATCGGACAGTTGCACCACGGTCACGGCCAGCGGCGTGGTCCAGTCCCGCGGCTGCGATGCCAGGCGCGCCAGTTCGGCCTCCTGTTCGGCGACAGGACGTTGGCGCAGGTCCACCGACGTCACCGCCAGCGAGCCGCTGTCGTCGATCACTTGCACCGGGTGGCGCAGGCCGGGCACCGGCATCAGGCGCGTGCGCAGGATCTCGCAGTCGGCCAGCAGCGTGCGCAGGCGGTTGTCCAGCGCGTCGACGTCCGTCGGGCCGGACAGCGTCCATTGCAGGTGACAGCCGTAAGGGTGCGCGGCGACGCCATTGAGGTGTGGGTAGAGGGCTGCCTGTTGCGGCGAGATACGAAAACCTTGAAGTCCGCTCATGTTCAACTCGTCTGGAAAGGGGGCTTGGATCGGGGTGACACCGCGCCCGCCGGGGCTCGCTGACCGAGAGTCGAGCGAGCCGCTGGCAAGCGGTGGGTGGACCCGTTGGAAGTCAAACGGCGACGTCGCTCGACAGCAGGGCTTCGGCCATGCCGGTCATGATTGCGCGCTTGCCGGTAAAGGGTTCGCGACCGTGCACCGCGAGCATGTTGTCGATGAACAACACGTCGCCCGGCTGCCAGCTGAATCGCACCAGCGAGTCGAGGTAGGCCGCTCGCAGCGACTCCAGTACCTGCGGCTCGATCGGTTCGCCGTCGCCGTAGAAGGTGTTGGTGGGCAGGTCCAGGTCGCTGAAGTTGCTTTGCAGCGAATCCCGGATGCGCGGTGGCAAGGTGCTGATGTGAAAGAAGGTCGCATGGTTGAACCAGACTTCTTCGCCGGTGCGCGGATGACGCACCACGGCCGGCCCGCGCTGACGGGTGCGCAGGCGATTGTTGTCCTTCCATTCCACTTCGATGCCGACGCTGGCGCAGTAGGTTTCCACTTCGCTGCGATCTTCGGACTGGAACACGCTCTGCCAGGGCAGGCCGAAACCGTCGCCATAGTTGCGCACGTACAACACGCCTTTTTCCCGGAAGCGTGCTTCGATTTCCGGGCTGATGCGGGCCTTGACCGCGCGGGTCGAGCCGATCGGCGTTTCGCCACCGGTCTCGGAAGCGAGCTGACAGTAGAAGAACAATCGCAGCGGGAAGCGTGGCGAATAGGAGTGTTCGTTGTGGGGGAAAATCATCTGGTCGGCCGGGTAGTCGGTCGAGGTATAGATGTTGCCGCCGACCCGGGTTCGGGGCGAGGCGCGGAACATGTATTCGAGGGCGCCAGGGGAGAGCGCGGCGATCACCTGGTCGAACTGCTCGACCGACGCCACGTTGAACCCGCGAAACAACAAGGCGCCGTATTGCAGCAGTTTTTGCTCCAGAGACTCGCGTTCGCGGGCGGCCCAGGCGACCAGGTCAACGCCGCTGACCGCCGGTTCGATCACCAGCGGCAGGGCGTGTTCGGGGCTGAGCAGGCGCTCGGTGACCAGTCGCTGTTCCGAGACGTTCATGGCTTTGCGACGCACGGCGCCTAGGGCGCGGGGCGATGGGGGCACGATAGACATAACGGCATCCGACTCGGTTAAAGGGGCATGGAACGACGTTTGGCTTGCAGCATCTGGCTGCGTCCGGTCTGCGCCTGGGCCTGCTGGCGCTCACGCTGGAACGCCTGGTCCCAGGCGTCGACGCGCGCAGCCAGCGCCGGCAGCGGCTCGTCCAGCTGCTGGCGAGTGTCTTCCAGCAGGCGCGTCCACAGGTGTTGCAGGCGCAAGGCACGGTCCTGGTCGAAGTATTCACCGCGGTACTTGAGGGTCGCTTCCAGGCCATCGGTGCCGTGCACCAGGTCCAGCACCAGGTGAAAATCCCCCGGCGCCTGCGCCACTTCCAGCGTGTCCAACTGCGCACCGGCGATGCTGGCGGGTGTGACGCGGGACGGTTGATAGTTGAGCTTGACCTGGAACAGCGGCGAGTGGCCGGGCAGGCGTTGCGGCGCCAGGGCCGAAACCACCAGGTCGAACGGCAGGCCCTGGTGGGCATACGCCAGACGCGCTTCATCGCGGACCCGCTCAAGAAAACCGGCCAGCGTCGGCTCACCGTGCAGGTCGCAGCGCAGCGTCAGTTGGTTGACGAAGAAACCGATCACGTCGTGGTGCTCCGCCAACGGTCGACCGCTGACGTCGGTGCCGAGCAGGAACCGTTGCTGGCCGCCCAGTTGCTTGAGCACCAGTTGGTAGTGGGCCAGCAACAGCATGAACAGGGTCATGCCGCGCTCGCGGGCCAATGCCGAGAGTTGTTCGCAGGTGGCCTGGGGCACGTTGAAGTGCAGGCTGTGTTCACCCTTGGCCTGGCCGCTGCCGCCCAGTTCGAGGGTTTGCGGCAGGCCGGCCAGATGGGCGCGCCAGAAGTCCTGCTCGGTGGCGATCCGCTGTTCGCTCCAATGGGTCGCTTCCCACTGGGCGAAATCGAGGTATTGCACCGGCTGTTGGGCGTTCGCTACACCGGCCAACTCCGCCAGCAGCACTTGCGCCGAACGCCCGTCAAAGGCGATGTGGTGCAGGGTCAGCAGCAGGTCGTGTTGCTGCGCGTCACGGCTCAGCAGTTGGGCGCGCAGCAGCGGCCCCTCGGTGAGATTGACCGGGGTGGTGTGTTCGCGTGCCAGGGCGTCGCGCAGCGCTTGCCGTTGCTGCGCCTCACTCTGCCCTTGCAGGTCGTGCCAGTCCAATGCGACCGGCGTGGCGGGCTGCACCTGTTGCTGCGGGCCGTCGATGCCATCGCGGTAGACCGTGCGCAATACGCTGTGTCGGTTGACCAAGGCGCTCAAGCGCTCGGCCAGCACCTCGATTTCAAGTGGACCTCGCAGGCTCAGGTGCAGCACTAGGTTGTGCCGGGTGTCGTCCGGGTTGAGTTGGCGCAGGAACCACAGGCGGCGCTGGGCGAAGGATTGGCGATGTTCGCTGGCGTTGTCGCGCGCCGTCGAGGGTCGCTCGGCCGCTGGCGGCTCACTGAGGAAATCCAGCAGGGCCTTGGCCCATTGCGCCAGGGTCTGCTCGCCGAACAGGTCCTGGGTGTCGAGGTTCCAACCCAGGTCCCGGTGCAGGCGTGCGGCGAAATCGGCGACGCTGATGGAGTCCAGTCCCTGGCCTACCAGGCTCTGTTGGAAATCCACGGCCAGGTACGGATTGACCTCGTGCAAGGTCTGCGCGAGCCATTGGCGGCAGGCGCCTTGGGTCTCGTGTTTCGACGCCTGGACCAGGGCCTTGAGCTGGCCTGCATCGAGGGTTTCATGCGGGGAAGGCACCGGCCCGCCGCTCTGGGCGATGATGCTCAAGGTGCCCGCCGCCAGTTGCTTGCGTGCGCCCTGGCGGGCGATCTTGCCGCTGGTGGTCATCGGGATGGTGCCGGCTTCCACCAGCACGATCTGGTCGATGCCACAGTCAGCGGCTTCACGCACGGCGTTCTGCATCGACGCGAACAGCGCCGGATGCCGCGCCGGGTCGACGAACTTGCGCTGCGGCTCGGCGACGATCACCAGTTTCTCGCGGCCCAGGACCGGGTCCATTTCCGAGAACGCGGCGATGCGCCCGGTGCGGATGCCGGGCTCGGCATCGGTGATGGCGAACTCGATGTCGTGGGGGTAGAGGTTGCGCCCGTTGAGGATCAACAGGTCCTTGAGCCGTCCGCAGATCACCACCTGGCCTTCGTGCATGAAACCCAGGTCGCCGGAGCGCAGGTAGTGCTCGGAGGAACCGACGATCTGTGCTTCAAAGGCTTCGCGGGTGGCCTCGGGGTTTTTCCAATAGGACTCGGCGTTGCTCGGGCCCTTGAGCCAGACTTCGCCGATGCGATCAGCGGCGCAACGCTCGTGGGTCTGCGGGTCGACGATGGCGATGCTGTGCAAGGCCTGCGGGAAGCCACAGGCGACGAATTCGACGGCGGCGGCATCGGCGTTCGCCAGGGCCGCGCGGCCGGTTTCCAGCACAGCCTTGTCCAGGCGCAACACCACCGGCAGCACATCCGCCGGGGTGGCGCTGACACACAGCGTCGCTTCGGCCTGGCCATAACCGGGGCTGATCGCCAGCGGGTTGAGCCCGCAGGCGGCAAAGCGCTGGGCGAAGGCATCCAGTGTGCCGGGGTGGATCGGCTCGGCGCCGTTGATGGCGTGTTTCCAGGCGCTCAGGTCGAGTTGGGCGATCAGGTTGTCGCTGACCACCCGGTTGCACAGGGCGTAGGCGAAATTGGGGGCGAAACTCACGGTGCCACGGTAGCGACTCAAGGCCTGCAACCAAGTGGACGGTGCGTTGACGAAGGTCTGCGAAGCCATCAGGTAGCAGGGCATGCCACTGTAGAGCGGCGCCAGGAGGCCGCCGATCAGGCCCATGTCGTGGTACAGCGGCAGCCAGTTGACCATGGCGCCGTGCTCATCGAAACCGTAGGCCTGGCGCATCAGCTCGACGTTGGCGATCAGGTTGCGCTGACGCACCTCGACGCCTTTGGGCGAGCCGGTGGAGCCTGAGGTGTATTGCAGGAAGGCCACGGTCGAACCGTCGATGGCCGGGCGTTGCCACTGGCTGGCGGCTGGCGTGCCCAGGTGCTGGACCGTCAGCACGTCGACCCGGCCTTGCACCAGTTCTCGCAAGCCTTCGCAATGCTCCGCCGGGGCCAGGATCAGCGCCGGCTCGGCGTCCACCACCACGTTTCGCACGCGTTCGAGGTGACGCGGTTTACGTGACGGCGGCGGGAACAGCGGCACCGCGATCATGCCTGCGTACAGGCAGGCACAGAATGCGCGGGCGTAGTCGAGGCTGCTGGGCAGCATCAGCAACACCCGGTCACCCGGCGCGTAGCGTGCCTGCAACGCGGCGGCCAGGGACTGGGACTGCTCGTGCAATTGGGAAAAGGTCAGGGTTTCGCCGATCTCTACGCCGTCCGGCAAAAAGTGCAGGGCCGCACGCTCTGGAAAATGCCGGGCGTTGGACTCCAGCACTTCGATCCACTGTTTGAATGAAAACATCTGCAATTCACGCCATGGCCACGATGACCTTGCGGTCACCGGTATAAGGATTGCGACCGTGTGCCACCAGTCGGTTATCGAGCATCAGAACGTCGCCGGGCTGCCAGGGGAAGCTGATGGCGGTCTGGCGATAGACTTCGCGCACGGTGTCGAGCATGGCGTCGGGGATGACCGAGCCATCGCCGAAATAGACATGGCGCGGCAGGTTCTCTTCACCCACCGCCGCCAGCAGGCTGGCGCGCACGCTCGGCTCGATGGCCGACACATGGAACAGGTGCGCCTGGTTGAACCAGACCCATTCGCCGGTATCGGGGTGCTGTTGCACCGCCGCGCAGCGCTGGCGGGTGCGCAGGTCGCCGTCGGCTTTCCATTCCCACTCGATGTCGTTGTCCTGGCAGTAACGCTCGACCTGGGCCCGATCCTGGGTGTTGAAGACCTTCTCCCAGGGCAGGTCTAGGGCGCCGCTGTAGTTGCGCACGTAAAGCAGCTCGCGGCGGGCGAACAGCTCACGGATTTCGTCGGGTATGCGCTGGTAGATCAGGCGGCTGTCGGCGATCGGCGTTTCGCCGCCGGTCTCGCTGGCCTTGATGCAGTGGAACCAGATGCGCGAAGGCCAGGGCCGGGTGTAGGCCTGTTCGTTGTGCAGGGGGATGAACTGGTGGGCCGGGTATTCAGTGGAGCTGTAGACCCCGGCAAAGACTTTACTGCGGGGCGTGGAGCCGAATTCGTAGCTGGCCAGCGGCGCGCCGAAGCTGGCGGCGAAGCGCTTGAAATCGATCGGGGTGGGCACGCCGAATCCGCGAAACAGGACACCGCCAACGGTCGCCAGCAGGTGGGGCAGGCGTTCGCGAATCGAAGCTTCCAGGTCGTGGATCGACTGCCCTGGTGTGGCCTGTACCAGCACGGGTAACGCCGTTGCGCTGCCATCCGTGCAAGCCAATGGAACAGGCTCGGAACGCCCGTTCAGGTGTTCGATTGAGGTCATCCTTGCGCATCCTCTTATAGCTTTTTCGACCCGTCACGACCGGAACAGCAAGGCAGTGGTCGCAGATGTAGGACGGGTCTGTAAATGTATGCAAAACAATACAGGACGGCATATTAGGTACAAATGAGAGAGATTATCAATACTATTTATTTAAATAATTTTTTGGATTAGACTCCGCTCCGCTGGCACCGAACAGCCTTCAGCCAGCTCGAAGAAAACCAAAAATATCTGTCGCAGGGGAGCGGGGCGTGAATTTCAAAAAGACTACAATTGCGTTGGCTGTGGGGTCGGCGTTGGGCCTGAGCAGCGGTGCGTGGGCGGCTGAAGAGGCCGGCAAGATGGAGATCGCTCCGATCACCGTCACCGGTGAAAAGATTGACCGTACCCTGGACCAGACCCAGTCCAGCGTGGTGGTCATGACTGACAAGACCCTGCGTGAACACGGCGACAAAGACCTGGTGGATGTGTTTGCCCGCACGCCAGGCGTCTACAGCCAGGCTGGCAACGAAAACTGGGGCATTCGTGGCGTGCCGGTATCCGGTTTCGATGACCAGGGCCCGGCGGCCCTGAACGGTGCGGTGTCGGTGTATGTCGACGGTGCCGTACAACCGAACCGCGCGCTGACCCTGAGCCCGGTTCCGCTGTGGGACGCCGAGCAGGTCGAAGTCTTCCTCGGCCCGCAATCCACCACCCAGGGCCGCAACTCCCTGGCCGGTGCGGTGGTAATCCGCACCAAGAATCCAACCTTCGAACCGAGCTTCTCGGCGCAAACCAACGTTGGTAACTACGGTGAGCATGGGGCCGCGGTTGCCGGTGGCGGCGCCATCGTCGACGACAAGATCGCCGGTCGTATCGCCGTGGACTATTCCGACGGTGACGGTTACATCCGCAACACCACGCTCGACAAGGATGCCAACCCGCACCGCACCAGCAACGCCCGCGGCAAATTGCTGATCCTGCCCAATGACGATACCGATGTCCTGCTGACCTATGCCCACAACGAACACCGCCAGGGTGATCGCTCGACCATGCGCGGTTCCGACGGCAAGCCCAGCTATTACGACATTTCATCCAACACCGAAGCCTTCGATAACCTCAAACAGGACACCGTCAGCGCCAAGATCGATCATCGCCTGAACGATGCCTGGTCGCTGACGAGCATGACCGCCAATACCAGTTCGGACTACAGCAACCGCCTGGACTTTGACCAGACCGCCGTGGACAACGAGGTCGTTCTGCGTAAGCAGGACGGTAACCTGTTCAGTCAGGAGCTGCGTCTGAATTACGACTCGGACACGGTGAAGAGTTTCATTGGTGCCTATTACGGCCATAACACCAACAAGTTCCATGACCGGCTGTTGTTCGACAACGTGCTGGCTCGCACGGTCAAGGGTGATACCAAGATTGAGAACAAGGCGGTGTTCGGTGAAGTCAACTGGACGTTCGCGCCGCGCTGGACATTGATCACCGGCCTGCGTTACGACCACGAGACGAACGATACCGACATCGAGGCAGACGGCCGTTTCGTTCCCGAGAAAATCAAAAAGTCGTTTGATGCCGTGTTGCCGAAACTCGGTATCGACTACGAGCTGGCAACGGATCAGTACCTTGGCTTCATGGTGCAGAAGGGTTATCGCGGCGGCGGTGTCAACCTGCGCTCCGGTAGCGGTCACCAAGCCTACGACCCGGAATACACCACCAACTACGAGCTGTCCTATCGCGGTTCGTTCTTCGATAAGAGCCTGCGTGCCCGCGCCAACCTGTACTACACCGACTGGAAAGATCAGCAGGTCAGCGTTCGGCAGCCCGGTAGCACCGTCATTGATATCTACAACGCCGGTCGCAGTGACATCAAGGGGCTGGAAGTCTTCGTCGAGAAAGACATCACCGAGCAGCTGACCCTGAATTTCGGCGGCGCCGTTACCGATAGCAAATACAAGGACTTCGTTGCTGACAATGGCCAGGACAGGAGCGGCGAGTCGTTCCTCTATTCGCCGAAATACAAGGCGTCGATGGGCGGTGTCTATCGCTTCGATGATCGCCTGATGTTCGGCACGGACATTGTCTATCAGAGCACTGCGCCCTCGGAGTACGAGTTCGACTCCAACGGCAAGGTCAGTGGGGAGCGTAAGAGCGACGCTTATGTGCTGGTCAACTTCAATACCGAGTACAAAGTCACCAAGAATGTCGCTGTGTCTGCCTACGTCAAGAATGCGTTCGACAAGGAATACATCACCAACAACCGCGACGACACCATCATCGACGTCGGCGCACCGCGCACGGTGGGGATGATCCTGCGCTACGACATGTAAAACCGAAGGCGCGGGGAGGCAATCTCCCCGCGCTCGAGGGTGCAGGTCAGCGATGTGTTTCCAGGCTGCAGTTCCCTTCCAAACCCAGCCTCCATGGAGGAAATCATGAGTGCTTTTTCGAATGTCACAGCGGGTGGCGCGCAACAGCTACGCCTGTTGCATACCGGTCTGTCGAGCCCTTACTGCCTCGATCCGACGCCGCTGCTGGAGCGCCAGCAACAGCAGGAATCCAACGCCCGCAGTTACCCGCGGCGCATTCCGCTGGTGCTCGAAAGGGCCCATGGCATTTATGTTCAGGACAGCCGCGGGCAAGTGTTCGTCGACTGCCTGGCAGGGGCTGGCACCCTGGCCCTGGGGCACAATCATCCGGTGATCATCGAAGCCATCACCCAGGTCATGGCGGCGGGCGTGCCGATGCACACCCTGGACCTCATGACGCCGGTCAAGGACGCGTTCGTCCAGGAAATTTTCGGTTGCTTGCCTGCCGAGTTCGCTCGCAACGCACGCATCCAGTTTTGCGGCCCAAGCGGGGCCGATGCGGTGGAGGCGGCCCTCAAGCTGACCCGCACCGCGACTGGCCGGCACTCGGTGCTGGCGTTCGAAGGGGCCTACCACGGGATGACGCTGGGCACGCTGGCCATCAGCGGCAACCTGTCGCCGAAGAATGCCCTCGGTGCGTTGATGCCGGGTGTACAGCGCCTGCCGTTCCCCCACGACTACCGTTGCCCGTTCGGTGTGGCCGGCGACCAGGCGGTCACCTTGAACGTGCGTTACCTCGAACACTTGCTCAACGACCCGGAGAGCGGCGTGACCGCGCCGGCGGCGATGATCCTGGAACCGATCCAGGGCGAGGGCGGGGTGATTGCCGCGCCGGATCGCTGGTTGCAGGAGCTGCGCCGACTGACCCAGGCCCATGGCATCCCGTTGATCGTCGACGAGATCCAGTGCGGCATCGCCCGTAGCGGCCGGATGTTTGGTTTCGAGCAGTCGGGCATCACCCCGGATGTCATCACGTTGTCCAAGGCCATTGGCGGTGGCTTGCCGTTGTCGGTCATGGTCTACAACGATTCGCTGGACGTCTGGCAGCCGGGCGCTCACGCCGGCACGTTCCGCGGCAATCAGCTGGCAATGGCGGCGGGCACCGCGACCTTGCGCTTTATCCGCGATGAAGGCCTGGTCAAGCACGCCGAAACGGTGGGTGCGCAACTGCGCAAACAGCTTGAGGCGTTGCAGAACGAATTCGCCTGGGTGGGCGATGTTCGCGGCCGTGGCCTGATGCTCGGCATGGAAATCGTCGATCCCCAGGGGGCGCCGGATGCCCAGGGCCATCCACCAGTGGACACGGCCAGGGCCAAGGCCTTCCAGCAGGCTTGCCTGCGACACGGTTTGATCGTCGAGCTCGGTGGGCGGCACGGTGCGACAGTGCGCTTGCTGCCACCGTTGATCATCACCGAGCAGGAGGTCGACTTCGTGGCGAAGATCCTGTTCCAGGCAGCGAGCAGCCTCAACGAGCGTTCAGCGCGTTGATTGAGCGTTTTCGCTGCTTGCTCGCGAAAGCGTTGGGTCAGTTAGAAGTGATGTTGGATGGGATGACGCCTTCGCGAGCGAGCCCGCTCCCACAGGGGTTGGGTGGGGATTGCACGTGATGTGTTCGCCGACATTACCTGTGGGAGCGGGCTTGCCCGCGAAAGCGGTGGGTCAGCTTGAAGTGATGCTGGATGGGATGACGCTTTCGCGAGCGAGCCCATTCCCACGGGGTATTGGGGCCTGTCGATTGCAATCGGCGGGCCTTTTTTCATTGGGCAGGGAGTGACCATGCAGAAGATTTTCGCCGCGATGGCACCCGCCTGGGTGTTGCTGGGCTTGCTGGGTTTAAGCGCGTGCGGCGACCGGCAAGCACCGGCCAAACCGGCTGCGGCGGTGCCGCAAGTGAAGACGCTGACGGTGCAGCCTCGGGCGTTCGCCATGACCACGGACTTGCCTGGACGGATCGAGCCGGTGCGCATCGCCGAGGTGCGCGCGCGGGTGGCCGGGGTGGTGCTGACCCGGCATTTCCAGGAAGGCAGCGACGTCAAGGCCGGCCAGTTGCTGTTCAGCATCGACCCGGCGCCGCTCAAGGCTGCGCTGATGCGCACCGAGGGTGCCTTGGCGCGGGCCGAGGCCGATGTCTATCGGGCCAACGCCCAGGTGCAGCGTTTCAAGCAACTGGTGGCGATCAACGCCGTCAGCCCGCAAACCTTCGACGAAGCCATGTCCGACCTCAAGAGCGCCCAGGCCAATCGCCTGGCGGCCCAGGCCGACGTGGCCAGTGCGCGGCTCAACCTTGGTTACTGCCAGGTGCGTGCGCCGATCAGCGGGCGCATCGGTCGGGCTCTGGTCAGCGAAGGTTCGCTGGTGGGGCAGGACGAGGCGACGCAAATGGCGCGAGTCCAGCAACTGGACCCGATCTACGCTGACTTCACCCAGTCCGCCGACCAGGTGGTGGCCTTGCAGCAGGCACTGGCCAGCGGGCGCCTGAGCCTCGATGGCAACGGTACGGCGCAGGTGACGGTGCAAGTGGGCAATCCTCCCCAGTTACGCCGTGGCACCTTGATGTTTTCCGACATCTCCGTGGACCGGAGCACCGGCCAGGTAACCTTGCGCGGTGAGTTTCCCAACCCGGACAACCTCCTGCTGCCCGGCATGTACGTGCGGGTGATCGCGCCGGCCGGTGTCGATCGGCAAGCGTTGTTCGTGCCGCAGCAGGCCGTGCAGCGCGGCGCCGACGGTCAGGCCCGGTTGATGCTGGTGGACGACCGTGGCGTGGTCCGTGAGCGGGTGGTCAGCACCGGCGCCATGCTCGGTTCCGACTGGCAGATCACCCAGGGCCTGGTGGCCGGCGAGCAGGTGGTGATCGAGCGGGCCGACAAGCTCAGCGCGGGGACGCAGGTCCACGTTGTCACTCTGGCCGGGCAGCAAGCTCGCCACTGACCGACCTTGGGAAGCACACCATGCCGGATTTTTTCATCAACCGTCCGAACTTCGCCTGGGTCATCGCACTGCTGATCGCCCTGGCGGGTGCGCTGACCCTGGGGCGTCTGCCGGTCAACCAGTACCCGGACGTGGCGCCGCCGCAAATCAACGTCAGTGTCGATTACCCAGGGGCGTCGGCACAGATCGTCAGCCAGAACGTCACCAGCCTGATCGAAGAAGAGCTCAACGGCCTCAAGGGCCTGCTTTACTACGAGTCCAACAGTGCCAACGGCGGTGCCGAAACCACCATTACCTTCAAGCCAGGCACCGACCCGGACATGGCCCAGGTCGATGTACAGAATCGCCTGCAACGGGTGGTCGGTCGCTTGCCCCAGGCGGTGATCGAGCAAGGCCTGGAGGTGGAGCAGGCGCGCTCCAACTTCCTATTGGTGTATGCCTTGTCCTACACCGACGACCAGCAGGACTCCGTCGGGTTGGCGGACTATGCCGCTCGCGCGATCAACAATGAAATCCGTCGGGTGGCCGGGGTCGGGCGGGTGCAGATGTACACCGCCGAGCGGGCGATGCGGATCTGGGTCGATCCGGCGCGCCTGGTGGGTTATGACCTGTCGATGAGCGATGTGGGCAGGGCCATCGCCGGGCAGAACATCCAGGTGCCGGCCGGCAGCATGGGCGAGCGGCCGGGGCCGGCGGACCAGCACATTACCGCCACCGTCATGGTGCAAGGGCAGTTGGACTCGGTGGAGGCTTTCGGCAACATCGTGCTGCGGGCCAATGACGACGGCTCCAGCGTGCGGATTCGCGACGTGGCGCGGGTTGAACTGGGGCGCAAGGACTACCGCTTCGACGCGCGGCTGAACGGCAAGCCGGCGGCGGCCATGTCGGTGCAACTGGCACCGGGCGCCAACGCGCTGGAAACCGCGGAGGCGATCAAGCTGCGGCTGGATCAACTGTCGAGCACCTTGCCGGCGAACATGGCCCTGAGCGTGCCCTACGACACCTCGTATTTTGTCGAGGTGGCGATCAAGCAAGTCCTCTACACGCTGATCGAAGCCATGGTCCTGGTGTTCCTGGTGATGCTGCTGTTCCTGCAGAAACTGCGCTATACGCTGATCCCGGCGGTGGTGGTGCCGGTCTGTCTGTTGGGCACGATGGCGGTCATGGCGCCGCTGGGCTTCTCGATCAATATGATGACGCTGTTCGGCATGGTGCTGGCGATCGGGATCCTGGTGGACGACGCCATTGTCGTGGTGGAGAACGTCGAGCGGCTGATCAGCGAGGAACACCTGTCGCCCAAGGCGGCGACCCGCAAGGCCATGCAGCAGATCAGCGGGGCGATTGTCGGCATCACCCTGGTGCTGTCGGCGGTGTTCCTGCCCCTGGCATTCATGGGCGGTTCGGTGGGGGTGATCTACCAGCAGTTCGCGATGACCCTGTCGGTGTCGATCCTGTTCTCCGGTTTTCTCGCGCTGAGCCTGACGCCGGCCTTGTGCGCGACCCTGCTCAAGCCGGTTGATCCGACGCGCCCGGTGCGCGTGCCGCGTTGGGCCCAGGGCTTCAATCGCCACTTCCAGGCCCTGGCCCGGCGCTATGACCGGCTGGGCGAACGCTGGTTGCGCCGCCGTGCCCGCAGCCTGTGCCTATACCTGGCGTTGCTGCTGGTGCTGGCCTTCGCCTATGCCCGGTTGCCGTCCTCGTTCCTGCCCGAGGAAGACCAGGGCTACATCGTGACCGATATCCAGCTGCCGCCCGCCGCCTCGGCCTCGCGCACGGACGTGACGGTCCAGGCGTGGGAAAAATATGCCCTGGCCCAACCGGCCACCGATCAGGTGCTGGCGATCATGGGCTTCAGTTTTTCCGGGGAAGGGGCCAACGCAGCGTTGTCCTACGTCACCCTCAAGGACTGGTCGTTGCGCGGCACTGGCCAGACCAGCGAAGAGGTGGCCCGGCGGGCGAACGCCGCCTTCGAGGACGTGGCCGATGGCACGCTGTACAGCGTCGTGCCGCCGCCGGTGGACGGCCTCGGCACCTCCAGCGGCTTCGATTTGCGCTTGCAGGACCTCGCAGGGCATGGGCACGAGGCACTGCTGGCGGCGCGTCGCCAATTGCTCGAGGCGGCCAAGGCCTCGCCCGTGATCGCACACCTGAGGGAGGATGGCCTGGCGGATGCGCCGCAAATCAAGGTCAGCATCGACCGCGAGAAGGCCGAAGCCCTGGGCGTGGGTTTCGAGGTGATCAGCGCGGCGTTGTCTTCGGCGCTGGGGTCGGAGCAGGTCAACGAATTCGTCAACCAGGGCCGCATGCAACGGGTGATCATCCAGGCCGACGGGGCCAGTCGGCAGACCCCGCAAGCGCTGCTGCGCCTGCAGGTGCCCAATCGCCAGGGCCGTCTGGTGCCGCTGGAAGCCTTCAGTCGGTTCGAGTGGCAGGTCGGGCCGTTGCAGATCGGTCGCTACAACGGTTCGGCATCGCTGCGCTTTTCCGGGGATGCCGCGCCGGGCTACAGCACCGGCCAGGCAATGGCCGCGTTGCAGGCGATCGCCCGGCAGTTGCCGGCCGGCTTCAGTCTTGAGTGGGCAGGGCTGTCGTTGCAAGAGCAGCAGGCCAGCGATCAGGTGCCGCTGTTGGTGGGCCTGTCGTTGACGATGGTGTTGCTGGTGTTGGTTGCGCTCTATGAGAGCTGGGCGATCCCGTTCGCGGTGCTGCTGATCGTGCCGGTGGGTGTGCTCGGTGCGGTACTGGCGGTGACGGTGATGGGCTTGCCCAACGATGTCTACTTCAAGGTCGGCTTGATCACCATCATCGGCTTGTCCGCGAAGAACGCGATCCTCATCGTCGAGTTCGCCAGGGCGTTGCACGCCGAAGGGGCAAGCCTGGCGCAGGCCGCGGCACAGGCGGCGCGCTTGCGGTTCCGGCCGATTGTCATGACCTCGCTGGCGTTCATCCTGGGCGTGCTGCCCCTGGCGCTTGCCAGCGATGCCGGTGCGGCCAGCCAGCGCGCGATCGGCACCGGGGTGATCGGCGGAATGCTGGCCGCGACCGTGCTCGGGGTGCTGTGGGTGCCGGTGTTCTATGTCGCGGTGCTGTCCCTGGTGGAACGCATGCGGGGCCGGCGCGCGGTGGTGCCTGAATCCGCCTCCGGGGAGGGGGCTTGCACCCGGCACAAGACTCAGATGTGACGTACCGCCACTCATCAACTAAATGCCAGGTTATTGATCTTGATCAAGGCAAATTCAAATTCTGCACTTGGCGCTTAGATAAACGCTGTACGGTAGGATATTAGGGGTGATGGCTATTTGATATTGGGTTAATATCACCCCACGATCAGCGTGTACAAAATCCCTTCTTACAACAGCGCCGCGCGTCAACTAATCGAGTATGGAATGAGGCTTGAACGAATATGCTCAGGAATGCACCGCTACGTCTGAAACTTTTATTGATTCTTTTACTGCCGTTATTAGGATTCCTGACCCTGGCCGGTATTTTTGTCGGCGATAACTACCGGACGCTGCGCGACATGGACGCGACGGTGACCGCCAGCGCCACCGCCCAGAAACTGAGCCTGCTCATCACCACCCTCCAGCGCGAACGCGGCGCCAGCGGGGTTTTCCTCGGTAGCGGCGGTAAATCCATGGGTGACCGGCTGGCCCAGATGCGCCGGGATGCCGACACATCGGTCGCTGTGATTCGTGAATTGCCGGTGTCGGGGAACAATCAACTCACCAAAGTCATTAGTGCCTTGGATGAGTTGTCCAGTGTGCGTGCACAAGTCGACAAGTTAAATATCAGCAGCACCGAATCCGGTGTTCGCTACACCGACATTATTCAAGTATTGATCGGTTACACCCACTCCCTGGAAGCGACCATCAATAACGCGACCATTGTTCATGCGCTCGGCGCACTCAATCAATTCATCGAAATGAAAGAACGGGCCGGGCGCGAGCGCGTCGTGCTCGGCCTGGTGTTCGCCCAGGACCGCTTCGACGAAGGGCTGTTGTCACGGTTCAGCCGCAATTGGGGTGAATTTACCGCCTACCTGGACGCTTTCCGTCGCAAGGCCCCACCCGTCTTGCTGCAGCAGTTCGATGATCAGATGCGCAAGCCGGCGGCCGTCGATGTTGCCCGGTTGCAGCGCCTGGCATTCGAGGTGCCGCTGGGCCAACTGCTGGGCATCAAGCCGCAAGACTGGTTTGAAACCGCGACCCAACGGATCGACCTGATGGGCCAGGTGGAAGAAGCCCTCGGTCAGAGTGTCAGCCGCCTGGCCATGCACGAGCGCGATAGCGCCAGCCGTGCCCTGTGGCTGACGATCGGTGCCGTGGTCGTTGCGTTGCTGGCGGTGGCGGTGCTGTCGTACCTGATCATCCGCATGATCGACCTGGCGGTGCGCGACGTGAATCAGGTCCTCAATGACCTGGCGGAGCGTGATCTCACTGCCCGGGCAAGTCACGAAGGCAAGGACGAGTTCGGCCAGATCTCCCGCAACCTCAACCGCATGGCCCAGGAGATCAGCGGGGTGGTGCAGGAAATCGGCAACGCCACGGCACAAGTGGCGACGGCGGCGGAAGAGTCTTCCACGGTGACGATCCAGACCAGCCAGAGTGTCGAGCAACAACGCCAGGGCACTGAACTGGTCGCCACGGCGATCAACCAGATGAGCGCAACGGTGCGAGAGGTGGCCCAAAGCACCAACGATGCGGCGCACATGTCACAGCAGGTGAACATCAGCACCGCTCAGGGCCGGGTCGAGATTGAAAGCACCATCGGGCTGATCCGCCAGTTGTCCGGCCAGGCCGAGGAGACTGCAGCGATCATCGGGGACCTCAAGGAGGAAAGCGATGCCATTTCCTCGGTGCTGGATGTGATTCGTGGCATTGCCGAGCAGACCAACCTGTTGGCCCTCAATGCGGCGATCGAGGCTGCGCGTGCCGGCGATCACGGTCGCGGGTTCGCGGTGGTGGCCTCGGAAGTGCGTACCCTGGCGCAAAAGACGCAAGAGTCCACGGGCAGCATCCAGCAGATGATCAGCAACTTGCAGGCCGGTTCGGACCGCGCGGCGCTGTCCATGCAGCAGACCCTGGGCAAGGCTCAGGATGGTGCGAGCAAGGTCGAGCGGGCGGGTGAGTTGCTGGTGGAAATTGCCGAGGGCGTGGCGACCATCAGCGACCGTAACATCCAGATCGCTTCGGCGGCGGAAGAACAGAGTGCGGTGTCCGAAGACATCAATCGCAATGTCAACGAGATCAATGACCTGGTGATCCAGGTCAGCGCCGGGGCCGAGCAGACGGCAATCACCAGCCAGGAACTGGCGCGCCTGGCGGAGTACCAGCAGCAGTTGGTCAGTCGTTTCAAGGTGGCCTGAAGGGGGGCGGCTGCGGATCGAACTTCGATCCGCAGCCGCTCGTTCGATTCAGACCTGATTGGTCGGCATCACGAACAACTCGGCAATGTTGACGTTGCGGGGGCCGAGACCGCGAACAGGACCGTGTCGGCAATGTCTTCCGGCGACAGGAACTGCAACTGGCCCGAGAAGCCGGCAATCATCTGCACATACTCTTCGCTGGTCGTGTGCTGCGTCAATTCCGTGGCCGTCGCACCGGGTTGGATGCTGGTCACGCGGATATTGTGCTTGTGCCCGACCTCCATGCGCAGGCCTTCGGTAAAGGCGCTCACGGCGAACTTGGTGGCTGAGTACACGGCGAAACCCTGGCCGAACACCTTGCGACCGGCGACCGATGACGTGTTGATGATGTGGCCGGAATGCTGCTCGATCATCTGTGGAAGTACCGCCGCCGACACGTTCAATACGCCCTTGATGTTGACGTCCACCATGCGGTCCCACTCGTCGGTCTTGAATTCATCGACGCTCGACAACGGCATCAGCCCGGCGTTGTTGAAGGCCACGTCGATCCTGCCGTAGGTGTCGAGCAGTTTCCTCACGCCGGCGTCGACGGAGGCCTTGTCGGCGACGTCCATTTCCAGGACCAGGGCCTGGCCACCTTGTTGTTCAATCTCAGCGTGCAACGCGTGAAGGCGATCGGCCCGGCGCGCCGCAAGACCCACCCTCGCGCCCGCGGCGGCGAGTTTCTTCGCGGTGGCTTCGCCAATGCCGCTCGATGCACCGGTAATCAGTACGACTTGTCCAGTCAGTGCGTTCATGACCCATCCTCTTGTGCTCATCGTGAGGATTCACGACGAGATTTACGGTTGAGTTGCCATGGTATACATCGGATACTAGGTTGCAATTACGCACCTTAAGGGTACTAGATATGCTCGACGATACTGCAAAGCCCGAATGCACCCCGCAACGGCTGGAGCAAACCCGTCTGGTCCTGGACCAGATCGCCAACAAATGGTCGATCATGATCATGACCCGGCTGGCCGACGGGCCCGTCCGTTTCAATGAACTGCGCAGACTGTTGGGGAACATCACCCACAAATCACTGACCGAGGCCCTCAGGCGCCTCGAACGCCACAAGTTGATCCGCCGCGAGGTGATCTGCTCCTCGCCCGTGGCCGTTCAATACGAAGTGACCGACCTTGGCCGGACACTCGAAACCCCCGTGACGGCCCTGGTGCGCTGGGCTGAAGACCACGCCGGGGAGATGCTGGATGTGCAGAGCCAGGAAGAGCTGGGGGGCTAGCTGTCCCGAAAAATCAGCTCGCCAACGCCTGGACGCCCCAGCGGCACCCGCTATGCTTCCGCGATGGCCTCTGGCCATTTACCCTGAACACTCCATCGATTTCATGGCGACAGACGAGACGTCAGCTTGTCATCGCCTTTGCTGAGACAACCCATGAATAAATACAAGAAAGTGGCGGCAATTGCCTGGGGCGTTTGGTTGGGTTGCGTTGGGCAGGCCGGGGCGTTTCAGCTCTCGCCGAGCGGTACCGAGGCCGAGCGGGAGATGGCCAAGAAGTATGGGGTTTCCTATAAGGCGTCGGTGCCTCTCATGAGTTTCGCGTTGCACAGCTTCGGCGATTCCGCCCATGAGGCGTTGACGCAGAAAATCTATGGGTGTGACGGGGATTGGCAGTATTGCAACAACCCCAACCTCGAAGATGCCGGTGCGTATGTCATTGCCGGTGTTCGCTGGAACGACGATCCGGTGTTCATGCCCAGTGCCGAAGATGTCAAGACCAAGGGGTGCGATGGTCGTTATTCGGTGGGGTTCATTTCCCAGACCCGGTGTTGGGTGAACCTTTTCGAAGAGGCAGAGGACAAGAGCGCCGTGGACCCGATGGCCTTCATGGGCACGGGAAACTACATCGCACGTTCGCATTTCGGCGACCTGCAGTTTCTGCATGCAATGGCTTCCCAGGAGGGCAATCCCGCAGAGAAGACCAAACGGGAGATCATGATGTGGGCAGAGTTCGCCTGGGGGGTTGCGGATGGTACTTACCCCATCAATACCTATTTGAAGGACATCAGGATCGACGGCTGGGACCAGCATTTCAATAATGGGCAGACCGTGCAGGACCTGTTCGCCGTCGGCCGCCCCTGGCTGCGTACCAACGTGGACAAGGTGGCCTTGGGCAGCCTGTTGCACCTGGTGGAAGACAGTTTTGCCGGTGGCCATGTCCAGCGCCGGGAGGAAATTCTCGGCGACAAGTGCATGGACGGTACCCAGGCGGTCCTGGCCCGCATCGAGGAGTTCCATTCCTACGCCAGGCAGAACCACACCAAGCACAAGGACGCCGACGCCAGTGCGGTGGCCAGGCTCATGCTGATGAAACATGAGCCTGACGTGGTGGACGCCGGCAAGAAGCTGCGAGGGTTTGCCGTCGATGGCAAGAAATGGGCGGACGTCAGGCCCTATCTGGATGAGTGTGTGTTTGCCCTGGCGAAGCAGACCAGTCCGGCGTCGGCGGGGGATCAGTACAAGTAGACCCTCGCACCTTCAGTCCAGGTCTTCAGCCCGATGCCGCTCCGGCACCTGGCTGGCCTCATCACCCCAGGTCCGGTTGACACGTTGTCCACGCAGGACGGCGGGGCGGTTGGCGATGGCTTCGGCCCAGCGTTGCACGTGGGTGTAGCGCTGGGCGTCGAGGAATTCGGCGGCCGAATAGACGTTGTTGCGCACCAGTTGGCCGTACCACGGCCAGACCGCGATGTCGGCGATGGTGTAGTGGTCGCCGGCCAGGTACGGGCTTTCGCCCAGGCGGCGGTCGAGGACGTCGAGTTGGCGCTTGGTTTCCATGGTGAAGCGATTGATCGGGTACTCGAGTTTTTCCGGTGCGTAGGCGTAGAAGTGCCCGAAGCCGCCACCCAGGTAAGGTGCCGAACCCATCTGCCAGAACAGCCAGTTCAGCGTCTCGGTGCGCCCGGTCGGGTCGGTGGGCAGGAAGGCGCCGAATTTTTCCGCCAGGTACAACAGGATCGAGCCTGATTCGAACACGCGGATCGGCGGTTCCACGCTGCGGTCGAGCAGGGCCGGGATCTTCGAATTGGGGTTGATCTCGACGAAGCCGCTGGAGAACTGATCGCCTTCGCTGATGCGGATCAGCCAGGCGTCGTACTCGGCGCCCGTGTGCCCCAGGGCCAGCA
Organism: Pseudomonas sp. Cab53; assembly: GCF_018325965.1. Lineage (NCBI taxonomy): Bacteria > Pseudomonadati > Pseudomonadota > Gammaproteobacteria > Pseudomonadales > Pseudomonadaceae > Pseudomonas > Pseudomonas sp. Cab53. The sequence goes on from NZ_AP021902.1 coordinate 2,489,441, forward strand.
GTTCCTCGAGCAGGATGGTGACCTTGACCCCATTGGGCGTGGCCAGGGAGTAGAGCTGCAGTGGCTGCTTGCCCGTCGGCAGGGTCTTTTCGTGGGTCGGCCCGGCGATCGGGCGGTTGATGCTGGCGAACTGGCCGCCAGATGGGGCTTCATGAGTCCAGACTTTGGGCGGAACATAGGACGCTTTGCTCATAGGGACTGACCTCCTGGGTGGTTGGCACGCGGGCGTGCCGATCCCCAGAGCTTACCGCTTTTCGCCCATGATTCGCGCCACTTCGCCAGATGCCTTGAGTTGTTCGAAGGCGCGCTGGGCCTTGGCGACGATGTCGTCCGGGGTGCTCAGGCTGAAGGCCAGGTAGACCCGATGGGGTTGTTCGTCGAGGGAATAGACTTCTTCCAGGCTGTTGAAGTCCACGTGGGTGTCCTGGCTCATCAGGCGCGCGGCGTTCTCCGGCATCGGAAGCAACTGGATCTGATGGTTCAGCAGTTTCTGGAAGTTATCGTGATTGTCAGCCGACACCACCAGGCGGGTGAAGCCGCGCTGTTGCAGGTAGATCTGCTTGGCGTCGTTGCGTACCACCCCGATGCTGTACTGCTTGGCATCGTCGAGGACCTTGACGGCGATGCTGTCATCGCCGCGAAGCTTGTAGAGCTTGCTCGGCACCCGGAGGATCTCGCCCACCCATTTGAACGACTGCTCGCGAGCCGGCGTGCGGTCCAGGGGGAAAATCAGCACATTGGGTTCGTGCAGCGCCTTTTCGTAGGCCCGGGCCCAGGGGTAGAGCAGCACGCTGTAGTCGTTGAGGGCCGCGCCCTTGAGGGTTTCTTCGGCGATCTGCGTGCCGGGCCCGGCCACCTTGTCTTCACGCAGGTAGGCGTACAGGGAGTCTTCGGTCACGACTTCGATGGCCCCGGCCTGGCTTTTCAGGCTGAAGAGGGCGAGGAGCAGGCATAAGCAGAGTGTCAGGCGATTAGGCATACAGACCTCGTTGGCCGCGTGGTGTTAAAGAGCGACGCAATCGCGCCCCTGGTGTTTGGCCCGGTACAGCGCCTGGTCGGCGCGCTGCAACAGTTGATCGAAGTGGTCCATGCTCTCGGGGTCCAACTCGGCGATGCCGATGCTCAGCGTGACGAAGCGCGAGACGCTGGAGCCGCTATGGGGCAGCTCACGCTCGGCCAGGCTGGCGCGCAGCCGATGGGCGGCTTCGCTGGCCTGCCGGGCGTTGACGTTGGGCAGTACCACGACGAATTCCTCGCCGCCCAGGCGAGCGGCCAGTTCACCCGAGCGGCCGAAGACGCTGCGCAGGGTTTCGGCGATCTGCTTCAAGCACTGGTCGCCTTGCATGTGCCCGTAGGTGTCGTTGTAGATCTTGAAGAAGTCGACGTCGCACATCAGCACCGCAAGTGGCGTCTTGTGGCGGATGGCCCGGCGGAATTCGACCTCCTTGAGTTCGTCGAAATAGCGCCGGTTGGCCAGGCCCGTCAGGGCGTCGTGACGCGACAGGGCTTCGAGCGCCTGGTTGGCGGCCTTGAGTTCGGCGGTCCGTGCCTCCACCAGTTGGGCCAATTGGTCGCGGCTGGCGGCGAGGGCCAGTTCATCGGAACGCTGGCGCTCCAGGTGGGCGTGGAGGTTGTCCTGGAGTTCGTTGACCTGGCATTCGAGCAGGCTCAGCTCGTCCTGGCGGTGCACCGCCCGTTGCAATCGCAGGTGGCGCTTGAGGGTCTGTGGCGCGACTTCGCCCAGGTGGCGGGCGATATGGACCACATGCACGGTCACCAGGCGGTTGAACATGGTCATGACCAACCCGGCCAGCAGCAACGACTGGATGACTTGGGTGATGACGATGCTGCGGGCTTCGTCCCAGAGGCGTTCCCACAGCAGGCGGTTATCGCCTTCGATGGTCAACTCGCCGACCTTTTCGTGCGCCCCGGCGTAGGGCTGTGCGACGAGTTGGCGATGCAGCACCGGCGCGGCACCGGAAGACTCGACGGTGTATCGGTTGAGTTCGATGATTTCCGGCGGTTGGCCCGGCCGCACGATGTTCAGTACCACGCGCCCCACTGGCGCGGCCGTCGCGACGCTGGCGATCTGCTGGTCGAGGGATTCACGGTCCATTTCCCAGATGGCGTGGGCCAGGGTGTTCTGGAACACCTGGTCGATCAGCACCAGCTCCGAGTTCATCTCCGCCAGGTTGTTCTCCCAGGCCAACCAGGTGCGCCAGGTGACCATCGCCAGGGTGAAGACCAGGCTGAACAACAGGGTCGCGAGCACCAGGCGGCGGCCGAGGGAACTGAATGCCCCGGTACGCGGTTGCGCGCTGGACACGGCCCTGAAGTTGCCGGTCATGTCATAGCCATTTGCGAACGATGGCATCGTAAACACCGTTGCGGCGGATCGCTTCCAGGCCGGCCCGGAACTTCTCGACCGTCTCGACCGGCGTGTTGCGGCTGAACGCCATGTTGAGGCCTTCGCTGCTCAAGTCGGGTAGCGCCAATGAGCGGATCAGCACTTTGTCCGGGTCTTCGCCGTTCTGGCGGGTCAGGTACAGGGCGTTGAGTTCGTTGGAAATCCACAGCTCCACGTGGTCGACCTTGAGCTTGCGGTAGTTGTGCTCGTATTTGGTGCTCGACTGCAGCTCCTCGCCGATGCGAAAACCTTTCGACACCAGGTATTGCTCGCCAACGTCCTGGTTGACCGTGGCGATCTGGTGACCATGGGCGTCGGCCAGCGAGTTGAGTTTCACCGGGCGGTCGGCCAGCGAGTAGATGTACCACTGGGTCGGCGCAATCGCGCCGACCCACTGGAACAGTGATTCACGCGTGGGGGTGCGCACGATGGAATAGATCAGGACGTTGCTTTCATTGAGCGCCAGCTCATACGCGCGGGCCCAGGGCATGGGATGGATCGGTGCGTCCATGCCGACTTCCTTGAGCACCGCCTCGACCACTTCGGTGCTCATGCCCGTCACCCGGCCATTTTCCGTCATGTTGTAGGGCGGCAGTTCCTCGGTGACGATGCGCAGCGGGGCCTCGGCCGCGCAAGCGTTCGCAGCCAGGGCCAGCAGGACACCACACAACAGGCGGTTAAGCGCAGAAAGCATCGATCATTACCCTAAGTAACCCGCAAGGCCTGGTCAGGCCCAAGCGTTATCACTTAACGCTCATCAGGCTATCGGCGGGTTTGGCAGCGGCTTGAGCGTAACGGGCCGCTGCCTGGGGGCTGCGCCTGACGATGGGCTCAACCGTCGAGCAGCGTCATGGTCGCGGCTGCATAGCGGTCGCCCGCCACCGCGCCCTCGGCGGTGAAGATCCCGTCCAGCCGTGCCAGCTCGTCAGCGCTCAAGGCAATCGAGCTCGCCGCCACGTTGCTTTCCAGGTACTTGCGTTGCTTGGTCCCCGGGATCGGGATCAGGTATTCGCCCTGAGCCAGGACCCAGGCCAGGGCCAATTGGGCGGCGCTGATGCCCTTGTCCGCGGCCAATGCCTTGACCCGTTCCACCAGGGCCAGGTTGTGGTTGAAGTTGTCCGCCTGGAAGCGTGGGTTGGTGCGGCGATAGTCATCGGCGGCAAAATCCTGCGCGGACGTCTGGGTGCCGGTCAAAAAGCCTCGGCCCAGCGGGCTGTACGCGACGAAGGCGATGCCCAGGCGCTGGCAGGTCTGGAGCACGCCATTGCGCTCCGGTTCCCGTGACCACAACGAGTACTCGCTTTGCACGGCCGCCAGCGGATGCACGGCATGGGCGCGCTGGATGGTGTCGGCGCTGGCTTCCGACAGGCCGATGTGGCGGACCTTGCCGGCCTTGACCAGCTCGGCCATGGCGCCGACGGATTCTTCCACCGGCACCTGCGGATCGATGCGGTGCTGGTAGTAGAGGTCCAGGTAATCCGTTTGCAGGCGCTGGAGGCTGCCGTCGATCGATTGCCTGATGTACTCGGGGCGGCCATTGACGCCACGGGCATGGGGATCGCTGCTGCGCACCAGGCCGAATTTGCTCGCCAGGTAAAGACCCTCGCGCTTGCCCCGCAGCACACGCCCCAGCAGCGCTTCGTTGGTGTGCGGCCCATACATGTCGGCGGTGTCGAACAAAGTCACGCCCAGCTCAACGGCGCGGTGGAGGGTGGCGATGGCTTCCTGCTCATCCACGCCCGTGGTGTAGAAATCGGACATGCCCATGCAGCCCAGGCCGATGGAGGAAACGTGGGGGCCGTGATGGCCGAGTTGACGGGTGTTCATGGTGAGGTTTCCCTGGTGTTGAATGACGAGTTCAGTGTCCAGTAAACGGTTGGGTGGATAAATCCGTGATTATTGGTTTAACTATTCGTCATTTCTAAACAGTGAGCCCGATGATGGATCGACTACAGGCCATGCAGGTGTTCCGGCGTATCGTCGAGCTGGGCGGCTTTGGCAAGGCGGCCGACGACCTCAAGCTGCCGCGCGCCACCGTCAGCCTGTTGATCCAGCAACTGGAAGCGCACCTCGGGGTGCAGTTGCTGCACCGCACCACCCGACAGGTGCGCGCAACGCTCGACGGCGAGGCCTATTACCAGCGCAGCGGCCAGTTGCTGGACGACCTCGACGACTTGGAAAGTTCGTTGTCGGTGCAGCGCAGCCAACCCCATGGCACGTTGCGCGTGGACATGCCCATTGCCTTTGGCTGCGCCTGGATCGTGCCTCGGTTGCCGGCGTTCTATGCGCGCTACCCGGCGTTGCAACTGGACATCGGTTTCCATGACTGGCAGGTCCACCTGCAACGCGAAGGCGTGGATTGTGCGATCCGCGCCGGCAACATCGCCGACCAGGGCTTGGTGGCGCGACCCATCGTGCGCCTGCCACAACTGACCTGTGCCAGCCCCGGCTACCTTGCCCGCGCGGGCACGCCCCAGGTGCCGGAGGATCTGGCGTCACACCGGGTCATCCGGTTCGCATCCGGCAATGGGCGGTTCTTTCCGTTCGAATTCGAGGTGGCCGGGCAGGTGCACGAGAGGCAACTGCCTGGTGAGCTGACCGTCAATAATGCCGACGCCTATGTCGCGGCCTGCGAAGCTGGCTTCGGCTTGATCCAGGTGCCGCGCTACCACGTTCGGCGGCAGTTGGCCGAGGGCACGCTGGTCCAGGTGTTGGGCGAGTACCCGGTGCCGCTGTGGCCGATCTCTGCGGTGTACCCGCCCCATCGACAGCTATCCCCACGGGTACGGGTGTTTATCGACTGGGTGGTGGAGCTGTTGCAGGGTGTCGCCGATGAACAGGGTGCGGTGATGGAGAGGATCTAGTCGACGTCACGGGCGCGGCCAGGCATGAACATCGCCTGGCCGCGCCGGCCATCAGACGATGTCGTCGATGAGGATGTGACGCTCGCCACGGCTGCACTGCTCGATCCGTGCCTGCACCTTGTAGACCTGGCGCAGCATCGACTCGGTGATCACCTCATGGCTCGGGCCGCTGCCCTGGGTGGTGCCGTCGGCAATGACCAGCACCTGGTCGGCAAAGCGCAGTGCCTGGTTGAGGTCATGGATGGCAATGAACACGATGACCTTGCGCTCGCGGGCCAGGGCGCGCATGAACTTCAGGACCTGGACTTGCCGGTGCATGTCCAGGGCGCTGGTCGGCTCATCCATCAGCAGGATTTCCGGTTCGCGCACCAGGGTTTGTGCAATCGACACCAATTGCTGCTGTCCGCCGCTGAGCTCGCCGAGGTTGCGAAAGGACAACCCGGTGATGCCGAGCGCGGCGAGGATGTCGTCCACCCGTCGCAGTTCATCGTCGTGGACGACCCAGCCTTGGGTCAGTTGTTTACGCGCCAGCAGCACCGACTCGTACACCGTCAAGCGAGCGCTGGCATTCAAGCCCTGGGGCATGTAGCTGATGCCTTGCGGTCCTTTTTCCGAATCCTGCAGCACCACCTGGCCGGGGCCGTCGATCAGGCCGGCCATCCGTTTGAACAAGGTGGATTTGCCCGCCGCGTTCGGCCCGACCACCGCCACGACCTGGCCGCCGATAAAGGCCGCGGTGGTGACGCCCTCGATGACGGTGTGCTGGCCGTAGCGGGCCCCCAGGTTGTCCAGTTGGAGCTTCACCATGTGTTTTTCTTCCCGCCCAGGATCAGTGATATGAAGAACGGCACGCCGATCAACGACGTGACCACGCCGATGGGAAAGATCGCGCCGGGAATCAGCGTCTTGCTGACCACCGAGCTGGCGGACAGGATCAATGCGCCGGTGAGCAGGGACGCCGGCAGGAAGAACCGTTGGTCTTCACCGATCAGCATCCGCGCGATGTGCGGCCCGACCAGCCCGATGAAGCCGATGGTGCCGACGAAGGCCACGGGGAACGAGGCGAGCAGGCTGACCATGATCAGCGTTTGAAAGCGCAGGCTGCGCACATTGACGCCGAAGCTTGCCGCCTTGTCGTCGCCCAGGCGCAACGCCGTCAGGGCCCAGGCGCGCCTGGCGAAGATCGGCAGGGTGACGAGAATCACCAGGCAAATGACCCCCAGTTTTGGCCAGGTGGCCTTGGTCAGGCTGCCCATCGTCCAGAACACCACGGCCGCCACCGCTTGCTCGGTGGCGAAAAACTGCACCAGCGCCAGCAGGGCATTGAAGGTGAAGACCAGGGCAATGCCCAGCAGCACGATGGTTTCGGCGGTGACGCCGCGGCGCATGCTCAAAAAGTGGATCAACAGGGCCGATAGCATCGCCATGATGAAGGCGTTCAGCGGCACCATGTACTGCGCCGCCAGGGGAAACAACGCGACGCCGAACGCCAGTCCCAACGCGGCGCCGAAACCGGCGGCCGCGGAAATGCCCAGGGTGAACGGACTGGCGAGGGGGTTGTTGAGGATCGTCTGCATCTGTGCGCCAGCCAGGGACAATGCCGCGCCAACCGCGACAGCCATCAAGGCCACCGGCAGGCGGATGTCCCACATCACCACCCGAACTTGCGGGGACGCGCTGTCCGGCGACAGCAGGGCGCCGAGCACTTCTTCGAGGCTGTAGCGCGCCGGCCCGAGGGCCAGGTCCAGCAGCACGCTGCCCATCAGCAACACCACCAGCGCGCCGAGGATCAAGCGTTTGCGCAGCACCAGGCGTCGATAGGTTTCCCGCTGGACTTCCAGGGTCTCGTTCATTGAGCTCATGGCTGGGCCTGCGGGGCGTGCAGGCTGACGAAATAGCCCGGTTCGTACGGCACCGGCAGGAATCGCTCATGCAACTCGCGGAAGGCGGCATCCGGGTCAAGGTCGGCAAACAGGTCCGGGTGAAACCACTTGGCCAGTTGCTGGATCGCCACGAACTGATAGGGGCTGTTGTAGAACTGATGCCAGATGGCGTGGAACGCCTGGTTGTCCTGGGCCTTGATGCCCGCATAGGCCGGGCGTTGGGTATACCACGCCAGTTTGCGCCGCGCCTGGGCCATGTCCGCGCCGGGGCCGACGCCGACCCAATGGCCGCCAGGGGCGAAGGCTTCCCAGTTGGCGCTGGTGACCACCACCTGATCGGGGTTGGCGACAATCACCTGCTCGGCGTTCAACTGGCCGAACGTGGTGGGGATGATGCCTTTGGCAATGTTGTTGCCACCGGCCAGCTCGACGAACAGCCCGAAGTTCTCGTTGCCGAAGCTCAGGCAGCAGTCATCGGTGTAGCCGCCGATGCGCTCGATGAACACATTGGGACGGGTAGGGTGGCGGGCTTCAATCACATCGGTCACGCGCCGGATCTGTTGGTTGCGAAAATCGATGAGCGCCTCGGCCTGCGCTTGCTTGCCAAACAATTGGCCGAACAGGCGCATGGTGGGCTCGGTGTTCTGCATCGGGTTATTGCGGAAGTCGACGTAGACCACGGGAATGCCCAGCGCGTCGAGTTTCTCGATGTAGCGGGCGTCCTCGGTGGCGTGTTGGGCTTCGATGTTGAGGATGATCACGTCCGGGCGTTGGGAGATGGCCTGCTCGATGTCGAAGGTGCCGTCCTCGAAGCCGCCAAAGGTCGGGATCCTGGCGATGGCGGGAAACTTGCGCAGGTAGGCGCCGTAGGTGTCCGGGTCGGACTGGATCAGGTCCTTGCGCCATCCGACGATGCGTTCGAGGGGGTTCTGGGTGTCCAGCGCCGCGACCAGGTACAACTGCCGCCCTTCGCCCAGGATCACCCGCCGGACCGGAAGGTGGACCTTGACCTTGCGCCCGAGCAGGTCGGTCACGGTGCTCAAGGCGGGCGCCGGGTCGGCGGCCAGGGCTTCGCGCGGTGCCAGTGAGCCTAGCGAGAGGCCCAGCAGACCTGTGAACAGCAACGCGGCGAGCGTTCGGGTGCGGCGAAAAACGGTAACCATGGTTTATGCCTTTACAGAAGCCAGGCCGGACAACGACGCCTGTCGTTGCGACGGACCGGACGTTTCAGAAATCAACGGTGGCAGACAGCAGCAGGGTGCGCGGCGCCCCCTGGGAAAACGCGCCGTAGGAGGCGACTCCCGACCAGTACTCGCGGTCGAACACGTTCTGCACGGTGGCGCGAAGGGTGGTCGGTCGTTGCGCGATGCGCGTGGTGTAGCGGGCACCGACGTCGAAGCGGGTCCAGGCATCCAGCGCCTGGGTGTTGGCCTGGTCGACGTACTGGCGACTGGTGTAGATCGCGCCGCTGGTCAGCGTCAGGCCTTCGATGCCGGGTATGTCCCACTCCGCCCAGAGGTTGGCCTGGACTCGCGGAACACCCACCGGTGTGTTGCCACGGTTGGCGGCGACGCGGCTTTTGGTCAGTTGGCCATCCAGCAGGGTCGTGCCAGCCAGCAGGCGCGTGCCCCGGGCGATCTCGCCGGCCAGGTTCAGCTCGACGCCCCGGTTGCGTTGTTCGCCCTGGACCGAGAACACCCCGGAGGCCAGTTCTCCGCTGGGCTTCTTGATCTGGAACAGCGCCAGCGTGGCCATGAAGCTGTCGTAGTCGAGCTTGAGCCCGACTTCCTGCTGCCGGGAAACGTAGGGCGAAAAAACCTCGCCTGCGTTCGAGGCGGCGGACGGCGCGATGTCGCCCTTGCTCAAGCCTTCGACGTAGTTGTAGTAGAGCGAGACATGCTTCCAGGGCTTGGCGACGACGCCGAACAGCGGCGTGTTCTTGCCTTGGTCGTAGTCGGCGGTGACCGCTCCCGTGGCGTTGTAGTTGTGCGACTCGATGGTTTGTCGGCGCAGGCCGGCGGTCACTTGCAGGCGCCCGTCGAGCACGGACAGAGTATCGGCGAGGGCGATGCCGGACAGTTCGCTCGCGGAAACCTTCGGCGTGCTCGGCTCAGCAATCGAAGGCTTGGGCCGGTCGATCGGGTGGTAGATGTTCGACAGCAGCGGCGCGCCGGAATTGATGCCCCGGGACAGCTCATCGCGGTAACGGCTCGCTTGCAGCACCGTGCTGTGGCTGACCGGCCCGGTATCGAAGCCCAGTCGCGCGCCGATGTCGACGGTGTAGCGCTGGACTTCGAATTTGTAATAGCCGGGAATCGAGGAGGTATCGCTAGCGGCATTGATGAGGGTTGGGGTCTGGTCCGACAGACGTTCGACCGCCGATTGGCCGCCGCCGGCGTGGGCGAACACCGTCAACGCATCGCTGAGGTCATACTCGCCGCTCAGCAGCGCGGACCGGTCCCGGGTCTTGGACCGGCCCCAGTCCTGGCTGACACTGGTGCGTCCGTTGGCGGCGGACGGAATCTGCACGCCCGGCGCGATCAGGAAGGGTCGGGACGCGGCGTCGAGCTCCTCTTGCTGGTCGATCAGGTCCAGCGTGGTCCGCAGGCGTTCTCCCTGGTAGTCCAGGGAGAGGGCGCCGATCCCCAGGTCCCGGGATTGCTGGTCGATGGCCGTGTCCCCTTGCTGGAGGCTGCCGTTGAGCCTGACGCCGAACCGGCGTTCCTCGCCGAACCGGCGGCTGACGTCGAGGTGGCCCCCCAGTTGCGAGTTCATCGCGTAGCGGCTCGTGAAGCGGGTCAGGTCCTCGTCGAGCGGCCGCTTGGGCACCACGTTGATCACGCCACCGACGGCGCTGTTGGGCGACATGCCGTAGAGCAGGGCGCCCGGACCCTTGACCAGTTCGATGCGCTCGGCGTAGTCGGCGAACACCCGGTAGTTGGACGCCACGCCGTAGACACCGTCGAATGCCAGTTCGCCGAGATTGCCTTCCCCTACCGGAAAACCACGGATGAAGAACGAGTCGACGATTCCGCCTGCCTGCCCGGTGGAGCGCACCGAAGAATCACGTTCGAGCACATCGCCGACGGTGACCGCCTGCTGGTCCTTGACCAGGGTCGAGGTGTAGCTGCTGATGCTGAAGGGGGCGTCCATCGCATCCTTGTTGCCCAACAGGCCGAGACGCGCACCGCGAGCGACCTGGCCGCCGGGGTAGGTTGGCGGCAGGCTGTCGACGGGCTTGCCCAGGGTCTCGATGTTGATGGGCGGCAGCGCTACTCGACGCAGCACCAGGGTATAGCTGCCATCGTCGCGCCTGATCATGTCCACGCCACTGTCGGCCAGCAGACGGCCCAGGGCTTGCTGGGTCGTATACGTGCCGGACAGCCCGGGGCTGAGCAAGCCTTCGGTGATTGCCGGCTGGAACGACAGGGCCAGACCGGCTTGCGCGGCAAAACTCGACAAGGCGGGGCCGAGCGGGCCGGGCGCGATGTTGTAGGCGCGGACTGCGACCGTATCGAGTCGAGTCGGCGGGGCGGCCAAGGCCAGCGACCCGCTGTCCGCGCCCAGGACCAGGCCGAGCAACACACTGCGAAAGACGGGCTTGGTCAGACGATCCGGACGCCGGGGCCGCGCAACAAGCATGGATGGATGACCCTATGGACGAGGAAAAATGGTTATTCCTTTCTTTGCCAGCCGAGGCGAAAAAAAGTATCACCCTCGCGATGATTTTTTTCGTCGGGTCAGGCGGGGGAAAGGGTCACCCAGTAGCCGCTCAGGTGGCCGCTGACCAGGATCGGGTAGGTTTGCACCAGCATGTTCAACGTGCGTTGCGTGTCACTGACCGGGAAGGCGCCGGAAATGCGTAGCCCGGCGATGGCCGGGTCGCAGCGCAGGAAGCCGCGGCGATAGCGCGCCAGCTCGCTGACGAAATCCGCCAGGCGCATCTTGTCGACCACCAGCATGCCTTGGGTCCAGGCGCTGGCGTTGCGATCGGTCGGGGTCAATTGGCCAATGTCATGGCTGGAAAAATCGGTGCGCTGCCCGGCCGCGACGATCAACGGCGCCTGCTGGGTGCTTTGCGCCAACTCGACCCGCACGGCGCCGTCGAGCACCGCCAGGTGAGTGCGCGCCTGAAGCTCGCGGACGATGAACTGCGTGCCCAGGGCCTGCATCCGACCCTGGCCGGTGTCGACCCGGAACGGGCGGGCCAGGACGGCGGTGTCCGGGGCGGTCTGCACCAGGATTTCCCCTTCGCGCAGCCTGACAAGGCGTTGCCGGGTGTCGAACAGCACGTCGATGGCCGAGTCGGTATTGAGGGTGATCCGGGAACCGTCCGCCAGGCTCAATTCGCGGCGCTCGCCGACGGCGGTGCGGTAGTCGGCGGACCATTGCTGCTGTTGCGCGAGTTTCCAGGTGCCCCACCCGGTAGGCACTGCCGCCAGCAGCAAGGCCAGCTTGCCGAGCGCCCGGCGACGGTCGGGGTGGCTGGGACGGTCCAGCGTCGACATCGCCAGCGTCGCCGGTAACCCGCCGAGCTTGCTTTGCAGCAATTGCGCGCGGTTCCAGGCCCGATCCCGCTCGGGGCTGCTGACTTTCCAGCACTCCCATTCGGCGCGCTCGGTGTCGCTGAGCTCGCTTTCGCTCAAGCGCATCAGCCACTCGGCCGCCTCCTCGAGGACCTTGGGGTCCAGGGGCGGCTCATGGCGATGGGTCAGCATTCATTCCACCAGCATCAGGCACTGGATGAAGGCGTGCTTCATGTAGCGCTTGACGGTGATGAGCGAGATGTTCAACTGTTCGGCGATATCGTCGTACTTCAGGCCGCCGATCTGCGACAGCAGGAATGCCCGGCGGACCAGCGGGGCCAGGCTGTCGAGCATGGCGTCGATTTCGTGCAGGGTCTCCAGCACCATCCAGCGCAGCTCGGGCGATGGGACGTCCTGGACGGGCAGGTGCGCGAGGGCTTCCAGGTAGGCGCGTTCGAGGGCCTTGCGCTGGTACCAGTTGATCAGGATGCCCTTGGCCACGCAGCTCAGGTAGGCCCGTGGCTGTTCGATGGTGGTGACCTGGGACGCGAGGATGCGGGTAAAGGTGTCCTGGGCCAGGTCCGCTGCATCCATGGCGTTGCCGAGCTTTTTCTTCAGCGTGGCGTACAGCCAGCCGTGATGACCGGCATACAGCGCCTCGATCACGCGCAGATGGTTGTCGTTGTTCGCGGGCAGGGATTGGCTCATGGCTGCAGTTTTTTGCAATTGAGAAGTATTCCCAATGCTAATTGACAACCCGCCTGCGACGCAAGCGTGATTCCATCTGCGCCTTTCAGCGGCCGGGCAGGCGCCTGAGGGCGTGTACCAGGGCGTCGATTTCAGCGTGGGTGTTGTACGCGTGGACGGACGCGCGACTGACTTCTGGCAGGCCGCGCTGCTGCATGTCCAGCAACGTCGAGCCGGCCCGGGAGGTGCTGACGTTGATGCGTCTGGCTTGCTGCGCCAACCACTGCTGGAGCTGGGTCGCGTCGCTCTGGTGATGGGTGAACGTCACGATGCCTGACTTGAGCGCGCCCAGGTCCTGGACGGTTACCCCGGGGACCGTCGCCAATTGTGTGCGCAAGTGGCTGGCCAGTTGCTGGATGCGTTGCCACATCGGTTCGATACCCTGGGCGAGGGCGTACTCCACGGCGGCACCGAGGCCCAGCTTCGCCGCCACGTTGCATTCCCAGTTTTCGAAGCGTCTGGCGTCGTCGCGGATGGCGAAGGTTTCGGGTGTCAGCAGCGACGCGGCGTGAAGGTCGAGGAACGTCGGCTCAAGGGTCTGGCACAACGCGTGTTCGACGTACAGAAAGCCCATGCCCCGGGGGCCCCGCAGATACTTGCGGCTGGTGGCGGCGAGCATGTGGCAGCCGATCTTCTTCACGTCGATGGGCATCTGCCCGACGCCCTGGCAGGCGTCCAGCAGGAACAGCTTGCCGGCTGCCCGCGTCAATGCGCCGATCTGTTCGATGGGTTGGACCGGGCCGCCGTTGGTGGCGATCACCGGAAGCGACACCAGCGCCACGCGTTCATCGTCCAGAAGGGTCTTGAGCGCCGACAGGCAGACCTGGCCGTGCTCATCGTTGGGCAGGACCCGAAGCTCGATCCCGCGCTGGCGTTGCAGTTGCAGGTAGGGAATGTAGTTGCCGGCGTATTCGGTGGTGGACGTCAGCACCACGTCGCCCGGCCTCAATGGCAAGGAGTAGAAGGCCATGTCCCAGGCGCGGGTGGCGTTTTCGATCACGGCGATTTCATCGGCCCGGGCGTTGATCAGACGGCCAATGGCGCCATAGACGTTCTCCAGTGCCTGCGCCTGTTCTGCGGCGGCTTCGTAGCCTCCCAGGCAGGCCTCACGCTGCAAGTGGCCGGTGATGGCGTCGAGCACCGGCTGGGGCATCAGCGCTGCGCCGGCATTGTTGAAGTGGATCAGCTCCGCGGCACCGGGCGTGTCGGCGCGCAGTTGTTCAATGTCCAAAGCGAAACTCCTTGATCATTCCCCCGGCGGCGCGGGGCTGGCTTGCAGGCTGGCGGGCCAGTAGCGCAACGCGACGACCGGGATCAGCGCCAGCGCATACGCCAGGCAGACGAACAGGTAGGTGTACTGCAAACCATAGACCTGGCTGAGCAGGCCGCCCACGCAGATCCCCGCGATCGATGCAAACTGCGCGCTGCCCTGGGCGATCCCGAGCACATGGCCTTGCTGGCTGCTGTCGGCCGCTTTCGAAATCAGCGCCATCAGCACCGGTGTGGTGGCACCGAGCAGCACGCCCCAGATGAAATAGGCCACCACGAACACCAGGGCGTTGCGCGTGACGCCCGCCACGGCGGTCAGCGCGATACAACCCAGCACGACGTAGGTGATGCGTTGCAGGGTGTCCTGCTGGGAGCGGTGTTCGAAGTAGCGTGACCAGGCCGTGGCCGACAGGATGAAACCCAGGGCCAACAGGCCGTAACACAAGCCGACGACGGCGTTGCTGACCTCGAATACCGTGCTCACGTACAGGGAAAATGAGGTCTGCGGCAGCATCCGCGCCAGCAGCAGGATGCCCATCACGCACAGCAACGACAACAGCGGCGATCCCTGCCAGGGGCTGCTGCCGCGTCCGGTGGCCGCACTGGCGGTCTGAGCGGTTGGCTTTTTCACCGGCGGCACGTCCGGCAGGGTCACGGCAGCCACCACCGTGCAGACTGCGCACAGTACCGCCGCGATCATGTTGATCCAGAAGAACGTGGCGTAATCGAGGATCAGGCCGCCGACCACCGCGCCGAGCAACGACCCCACGTTGGTCGATATCTGCAGGATCGCGAACAGCCGCGCCCGGCGCGAAGGGGCTTCGATGCTGACGCCGTAGGCCTGCGCCGGGGCAATGTAGCCGGCGAAGGCGCCTTGCAGGAAGCGCAGCACCAGGATCATCCAGATGTCCCCGGCCAGCGCCAGGCCCAGTTGGGTCAAGGACAGCCCGGCAAGGGCGCGGATCATCATCAACTTGTGGCCATAGCGGTCGCCGATACGGCCCCAGAAGGCACTGGTCAGGATGATGCCCAGCATCGGCCCGACGTACACGGCGATGCTGGCGAAGCTGAAAACCGACTCCGAGGACGTCAGCCCACGCAGGTGGACCGGCCAGAACGGCCCGCTCATTTCCATCGCGCCCATGGAGACGAGCTGGATCGCGAACAGAAGATAAATCAGGATTCTTACGTTCAAACCCTGGGTGACACCTGCGTGGGACATGACTCAGCCTCGGTGGTTAGGCGCTGGCAAGCGGGTTGGTCAGCGTGTGCTGCAAACGATAGTTGGAATACTGCAGCAAATGCATGCGCAGCAGCGATCGTGTTGGCCACGGGTCTTCAAGGAAGGCCTGGTGTTCGACTTCCCACAGCGGCGCCGCGACACGGTCGCGCACGGCCTCGAAGGCACTTTCGGTTTCCTCCCGCAGCACGGTCCACAGCCGGGTGTCGTCCAGCGCATATTCCGTGCTCAGCCACAGCGCGACTTCGTGCAGGTGGGTCAGGAACGCGGCGTCCAGCACGAACATGCGCACCGGCTCGATATCCTCCACGAACACCGTCGGCAAGATGCCGGGCTGGACATGGGGCTGCAAGGTATAGCCACGCGCTTCCAGCAGCGGCGCGTAGGTACGGCCGTCGCCAAAATCGCGGATCAGCAGACTACGCGCTTTGCCATCGGGGGAAAACAGCACCATGGTGTTTTGCTGGTGGGCCTCCAGCCCGATACCGTACATCAGGTAGATCGCCACCACCGGGTGCGTGACCACCCTGGCGTACTGGCGGAACCAGTCCTCCACATTGCGGGCGCTGGCGCGCAAGCCGTCGCGTTCGATCAGGTCGGTGAACAATGGGCGAGCACTGCCAGGCAGGCGCGTGAACAGCGATGCGACGGTGATGGGCAGGCAGTCGTCGTTGCGCTGGAAGGCCTGCCTGCTGGCGCGATAGACCACCGACAGGTGCCGACCGGGGGCGTCGTCCTGGGTGATCGCGTTGCGGTAGCGCACGCCGATCTCCTCCGGGAAAATTTCCAGGCGCTGGCCAAAGCCGTTTTCGGCGGCAAGGATCTGCGTGATCACCGTGCTGATGCGCGGGCCCATGTGGATCGACTTGGCTTGCAGGCTGCGCAGCTCACTGGTCATCCACACCGCGATGGGCAGTTTGATCAGCGGCGCGGCTTCTTGCTGCGCGGGCATCATGGTCCGATAGGACATGGTGGGCAGGGTGAGGATGTCCGGGCCGTCAGTGATCAGGATGCCTTGTTCAATTTCCGCGGCGAAATGCTTCAGCACATAAGCCTGCAAATGCCAGGCGTGGATCGGCAGCGGCAGCCACTGTTTTTCATCCAGGCCTCTGTCGTTGAGCGCGGTTTTCCATTGCTCCCAGTGCGCCGGGAAGTTCGCCGCGAACCAGCCCAGGTAATCGGTGACGTGGGGCATGCTCTCGCTGATGGCCATGTCGGCGCGCAATGCCGCGATACGCAGGGGCACCTGGGCATTGAACTCGGGCGACAGCTGCTCGACTTCTGCATCGCTGAGGCCCGGGCGGGATTTCCACGTGGGGTAATACGGGTGGCCTTCCAGTGAACCCCATTGGTCCAGCAGGATCGCCGCGTCCTGGGTGCTGGCGTGTTGGCGCAGATAGTCGGTCAGGCTGGCGAGGCCTCGACCCTGGCAGGCCTCGGCCAGCCGGGCGTTCCATTGCTGGCGATGCCGGCGGGCGTGGGCATCGTTCATCAGGCTGTTCTCCATGTCGGCCTTGAGCCCGGCCACGCCTTCGTCGGTGGACGCGAAATCGAAGCTGTCCCGCAGCACGTCCAGCAGGTCCTGGTGGCTGTCGACCACCTGGCGCACACCTTCGTCGGTGACCAGCACCACCTCACCGTCGTGGATCAGGGTGTCGGCCGGGGCCAGCGTGATGTGCGAAAAAAACAGATGACCCCGGGCGTTCTTGAGCGGGTAGGTGGCCTGCGTGCCGTCGGCGCAAAACACCAGGGCGCGGCGATCCAGGATGTTCTCGGCAAACAGGCAACGCACCAGGCGGCGCATGGCGTTTTTGCGGGAGTAAGCGATCAGTGTCTTGAAGTCATCCATATCGGCTGTCTGCTCGTCGATGAGTAAAGAGGAGGTTGGGCTCATGCCGCGTGGGGCCAGTGGCGGGGGAAGTAGTCCAGCGCCGAGTCGCGCAAGCCCTGCATGTAGGCCACGCTCCACTGCAGAACTTCCTCGATGTAGGGCACCTTCAGTTCGAAGCGCCTGGCCATTTCCACCAGCAGCACCAGGCCGTAGGCGACGTCTTCATTGAAGGCGCGGCTCTGGCGTTCGATCACGTAGCCGGCGCGGTTGTTATCGGCGGGCACCATCGGCGCGAGGATGTCGTTGTAGGCCTGGTTGGTGCGCAGGATCGACAACATGCTGCTGCGGTCACGGATCTGCTCGCCGTAGGCGTCGACGATTTCCTGTTTCAAGGACTTGACCGAAGACAGGTCCACGCCCAGGCGTTCGCTGATGACGGCGCAGAGCCGTTGGCTTTCCTCGTCCATGCGCTCCAGGAAGTAGGCCCCCAGTTCCGGGCACTCCGTCCACCAGCACAGCGGCTGCGGGAAGATCTTGCGATGCCACTGGCCGTAGGGCCCGATCAGCCCGTAGATCACCGAGCTGTGCATGATCGGATTGCCGGGCGTCAGGGTGATTTCCAGGTAGTTGTCGAGCAACGTCACGCATGGGCCGTACAAGCGGCTGAGCAGTTCGCCGAGCTGTTGGCGCGAGGCCTGCGATTCACGGGCGTGGGTCGCGACGTACAGCTGGCTTTTGCCACCGCCCATGCGGATCGACCGCCCGGGCTTGAGATCGAACGCCGTGTGCGGGACATCCTTCATGCCCCAGATCACCAGGTTGGGTCGCTGCGCCAGCGCGGCTTCGGCCAGCCAATCGAACCCGCAGAAGCCCGGGATGGCACCGATGTACACCGGTTTGTCCGTGCTCAGGTGCGCGGCGATGCTTTGCAGGGTTTGCGGGCGGGCGTGGGCCGGCACCGTGATGATCACGATGTCGGCGTCCTCGACCGCGGCCTTGGCGTCCGTGGTCACTCGGTCCAGTTGCGCGCTCAGCGTCGAGCCGTCCGGCATCAGCGCTTGTATCGGCGCCCGACGGAGGTGTTGCTCGACGACCTGTGCATTGCGGGTGAGCAGCGAGACCTGGACATCGGGCAGTTGCTTGAACAGGACTGCGTTCAGGTGGCCGGTCCTGCCACCGCCACAGATGGCGACTTTCAGCACATTCATTCAGAGGCGTTCCTGTGTGGGGTGAAGGTTACGCAACGCTCAGTTGCAGGGGCGCCGAGCTGGACTCCAGCCATTGGGTCTTGCCCAGCCAGGTGTCCAACTGCGCGCCAACGTTCGGGTCGAGCAAGCCACGCTCTTGCAGCCATTGTTCGTTGAAGACGGTGTGCAGGTATTTTTCGCCGCCATCGGCGATCGGCACCACGACGTTGCCGGTCAGCACGCCGGCGTGGATCAACTCCAGGGCCTTGAAAATCGCACCGCCGGTCGAACCGCCCACCAGCAGCGCCAGGTTGCGGGCGATGTAGCGGGCGGTTTCGAAGGCCTGGCTGTCGGTGACCTGCACGCCCAGGTCGATGCAGCTGTAGTCGAGCACCAGGCCGACGGTGTCGCCGGCCGGGGTACCCGTGCCGGACTGGTAGTACGGATAACCGGGATGGCCGAACACAATGGAACCGGCGGGCTCGACCCCGACGGTCACCGTCTCGGGGTCATGCACTTTCAGGCCGCGGGCGATGCCGGTCATCGAGCCACCGGTGCCGACACAGCCGACATAGGCACCGATCGTGCCGTGCGCCTGGGCAATGGTTTCGCGCACGAAGTCGCTGTAGCCACCGGCGTTGGCGGCGTTGTCCGACTGGTTCATGAACACGGCACCGGGGATCTGCGTCGCCAGTTCGGCGGCCATCCGCTGGCGCTCGACCACGGCGACTTCATCTTCGCGGTAGTTGCCGGCGACGAATCGAACATCGGCGCCCAAGGCTTTCATGACCGCGATTTTGTCTTGTGCCGCGTGATGATCGACCACGGCAATGAACTGCAGGCCGAATTCCACGGCCGCCATGGCCAGGCCGATGCCCGTGTTGCCGGAAGACGACTCCACGACCACGCCACCGGGCTTCAAGCGTCCTGACTTGAGGGCCGCCAGCACCATGTTCCTGGCCATGCGGTCTTTTATGCTGCCACCGGGGTTGTTCTTTTCGATCTTCAGCAGCAGCCGTGCATTGGTATCAGGCACATCGATGCCCAACATGGGCGTATTGCCAATCAGTTCTGAAACTTTGCCAAGTATCATGAGTAAGACTCCCTTTTTAGCAGTCAGGTAAAAATGTGTAGTGGCCTTGTGTACAACAAGTGGCGGTAATACGCCGGGGCAGGGGATGGCGATGGAATTCATTTTCCAGCAGGTCCATCTGATAACCGGCGGTATTGGCGTAGATCAATAAGTCACCGGCCTGGGGCGAGGTTACAAAGTTGATCAGGCGATAAGTAATGACGTCATCGTCCAGGCAACTATGTCCGGCGATATAGGCGTGTGTCGGGGTGTGCGGTGGCGCGCTTGCACTGATCAGGATCGGGTCCACCAGGTATTCGGATGAAAACCATGTTTCACAGGCACTGAAACTGCTGCCCTCGACGAAAATAACGGTTTTGTCATTGGCCAGTTTTTTACAGCGAGTCACCCGGAACACTGAAATGGCGGCCTGGTCGACCAAACTTCGGCCGGGTTCCAGGGCCAAGGTCATGTTTTGCGATTGCAGATAATGGGCAATCGTTTGGCCGGGTAAACAATCGGACTCCAGGAACAATGCCAACCATTGGCTGGCGGTGAGTTGACTGCCGTAGGGGTAAAAAGCCTCGGGCACTGTGTGGTTGTAATAATGGCTGGGGTTATTGTCGTTGCGCAGGAAACTGTCATAGCGCTGCGGGTCGACATATCGGATGGGCAGGCCTCCACCGATGTCGATCATGACGGGGGCCAGCCCCATTTCCCGGGCGGCGTCGACATACGCCACCACTTCGCCAAACGCCTGGACGCGCGATTCATGGCCGTAGCCGCCGAGGTGGAAATGAAAACCTTCGAAGTGAAAATGCTGTCGTTCCTGCGCCAACTGTTGCAGGCACCCGAGCACATCGTCGGCGCCCATGCCAAAGCGGCTCGTCGGGCAGCTTTTTGGCCGGTAACGCAACAGGATTCTGGCTTTTCTTGACGCTGTCCGGGACGCCAGCAGCGTTGTCAGGTGGGCGATTTCCTCCCGTGAATCCACACAGATGAGGGCGCCGACCTCCACCAGGGCTTGATGAAATACTGTCGTTTTCGCCGGTCCCGTTGCGCATAAATGCTGTCCTGGAATGCCGGCCCGTAACGCGGCGTGCAACTCGTGAAGGCTCGAAACATCGACACCAATGCCCATCGCCGCTGCCGCCGCCAGCAGGCTCTGTGACTTGTTGGCCTTGGCGCCGTAAAACAGCGTGTGGGCGACGTTGTAGTGTTTCAGCACACCCTGCAGCGCCGCCGCGTTGAGCTTGAATGCGTGGGGCCATACCAGGTTCAGCGGCGATCCATAGTGGTCGACCAGTGCTGAAAGTTTGCCTGGACAGTGCTGGATGAACTGCGCGATCAGCGGGTCGAGCAATGGCGCCAACAGGGTCGGTTGATGCACTTCAGTTACATTGTTAAATGTTGGCGTCATTACATTAGGCATAGTTAACCCCTGGCGTATAAATCAACACCCATCAAGTTTTCGATAACTTGGTGTTATCGAAGAATATGAACTTGCCGTTTTTCAGGCATGAACGATTTAAACGCCTGGCGGTGCGTGCCAAACGAAACCCGGCCTCACTATCGTGACGTCAGGTTTTATCAATACTTCACAAAGATATTGCATAGAAATCCATTCCATGAGGTTTTACCTGGGCGTGAAGAGGCCGTTATCGAGTCTGCGGCTTATTCTCGAACAGGGTCATTAGCTGACATTCAAATGACATCACTGCACTGCACTTCCTTGGGGAGTACGAAAACTTCCTTTGTTGTGTGAGAGATATCTTCGATGGCGAGAACCATATTGCTAACGCGAACGATTATCAAGTAAGGTTTTCAAATATTTTGAATATTTACTCGTTGGCTGAACGTGTGCAAACGCTTGTTTGCTCACGTTTGCAGGTGCCCATCCGTACTTGGAAGAGCGCCTTAATACCTTGATCAACAAGGAATTAACCGACGTTGTAAGGGGCTGTTGCAGGACCGCGATGGCCCCGCCCGAAATCGATGAAATTTCGCTTGAACCACGACAGTTGCATGCCTAGGAGAGCTTTATGACCACTGAACGTCCCGGTACCACCCCCACGCTTCCCATCAGCTACCTGTTCGTCCCGGGGAACCGCCCCGAGCGTTTCGCCAAGGCCGTCGCGGCGGCTCCGGATGCGATCATCCTCGACCTCGAGGACGCGGTTCATCCCGACAGCAAAGCCGCGGCCCGCGCCGCGATCTGGGCCTGGCAGGAGAGTTCGCCCAACGTTTCCTGCCAGCGCTACATCCGCCTGAACAGCGTTGGCAGTGAGTTCTTCCGCCAGGACCTCAAGTGGCTCGAAGACATGCGCTACCCGCAGCGCTGCTCGGGAATCTTCCTGCCCAAGGCGCAGTATGGCGAGGGGTTGTCCGAGGTGGTCGAGCGCTTGCTGGCGTGGAGGCCCGGGCTCAAGGTTGTCGCCATCATCGAGACCGCCAGGGGCTTGCATGAGGTCGAGTCGATCGCCGGCATCGCCGGGCTCTCGCGGCTGGCGTTCGGCTCCCTGGATTTTTCCCTGGACATCAACTGCAGCCAGGTGCCCGAGGCGTTTCTCTTCGCCCGCAATCGCATCGTGCTGGCGTCGCGAACCGCCGGCTTGCCGGCACCGGTCGACGGCGTGACCCCGGCGATCAGCGACCTGGCGGCGGTCAAGCACGAGGCGCACTACGCCAGGTCCCTGGGCTTTGGCGCCAAGCTCTGCATCCACCCCGGCCAGTTGCGTACGGTCCAGCAGGCCTTCCTGCCCGATGCCCACCAGTTGGCGTGGGCGGACCGGGTGATGCAGGCCGTGGCCAGTGGCAGCCATGCCGTGCAGGTGGACGGCGAGATGGTGGATCTGCCCCTCATCGAGCATGCGCAACGGCTGCTGGACGTGGCCAGTCTCTACGGGGAACCCGCCAAGGCGGATGCCTGCTGAACCGGCCATCAATCAGGGGAAATGCCATGGAACAGGGTTATCAGATTTCGCTCCGACCGTTGTGCGAGGTGCTGCAATCGGAGCACGTCGATCCGGCCAACGTGGAGTCGGTCCGGCAGTCGATCGTCCGGGCCGGCCATTGGCTGGAACCGATCATTGTCGAGCGCTCCCGAGGCATCGTGATGGACGGCAACCACCGGCTGAACGCGGCGCTGCAGTTGGGGTTGAAGCGAGTGCCGTGCATCCAGCTCGACTATGCCGATCCTCGGGTGCGCGTGCGCCACTGGCAGACCGGTCAGGCGTTCGAGGTGGCGCGGATTTTCACCACCATCGAGCGCGGCGAACTGTTCCCGTACAAGACTACGCGGCACGCGTTCGACCCGGCCCTGCCGGTCATCGCGATCCCGCTGGAGCGCCTGTATGGGTAGGCGGCTCGCCGGGGCGGGCAGGGTGCGGAAAAAAATAACGCCCGTGGGGTGATACTTTTCCGCAGGTCGGCTGGCAATAGGAGTGATTACCATTTTCTCTTGCTGAAAAGGATCCTTACGTCATGTCTGTTGCACGTCGACCTTGCGGTGAATCCGCGCTTTCATTCGCGATTCGTTGCGCCACGCTGGGCATTGTTCTGGTCGCAGGGAGCGCCAACAGCTGGGCTGCAACCTCCACGTCGCCGGCCAGTGCCGACGCGAACGCCGACGCTTCGGCGCCGGCGGATGCCCAGGGCCTGACCCTCGATGAGATCAACATCACCGGTGCCTACAACGGCGCGACCGCGCTGCCGCCGGCGCTCGCGAGCGGGCAGGTTGCCCGTGGGGCACGCCTGGGCATGATGGGCAACAAGGACGTGATGGACACCCCCTTCAACGTGACCAGCTACACCGCCAAGACGTTGGCCGATCTGCAGACCGTGACCGTGGCCGACGCCTTGCAGAGGGATCCCTCGGTGCGCTCGACAGGGCAGACGGGCGGCATCGTCGATTCGTTCTTCATCCGTGGCTTTCCGATCGGCGAGGGCAACATCGGCGAGCTGGCCTACGACGGCGTCTACGGCGTGGCACCCAACTATCGGGTGTTTACCGAGTACGCCGAACGGGTTGAAGTCCTCAAGGGGCCGGGCGCCCTGATGTACGGGATTTCACCGAACAGTGGCATCGGCGGGGTGATCAATATCGTCCCCAAGCGCCCGCTGGACGAAGACCTGACGCGCTTGACCACCACCTACGAATCCGATTCCCAGGTCGGCGGTCATCTTGATCTCAGTCGCCGCTTCGGTTCCGAGAACCAGTTTGGCGTGCGCTTCAATGGCAGCCTGCGGGGCGGCGATACTGTCGTGGACGATCAGGAGCGTGAGCTGAACATCGGCGCCATTGCCCTCGATTACCGGGGCGAGCGGTTGCGCTTGAACCTCGATTTCATCAGCCAGAAAGAAAGCTTCGAAGGTGCCTCGCGGCCCTTCACGATCGCACCGGGCGTGGAGGTGCCGTCCGCGCCCAACGGCCGGACCAACCTGCCGCAGAAGTGGGGCTGGTCGGACACCCGTGAACAGTCGGCCCTGCTGGGCGGCGAGTATGACCTGAACGATTCGCTCACTGTGTTCGCTCATGCCGGCGGTGGCCGCTCGGACGTCGATCGGATGTCCGACCAGGTGCCCAGGATCCTCAACAGTGCCGGGGATACCAGCAACGTGCCGGGGCACTATAAGTTCAACGTCGATCGTTCGACCGCCGACGTCGGCTTGCGCGGCGTGTTCGCCACCGGCCCCGTCACCCACACCACCACGGTGATGGCGACCACCTACCAGGATGAATTGTCCCGGGGGATCACCAACGGTACGGCGATTACCTCGAACATCTACCACCCCGTGGATGCCCCCAAACAGTACCTGCGTTCGCCCAAGGTCCAACGGGTGTCCGAATCGGAGCTGTCCGGCGTCGCCGTGACCGACACGCTGTCGGTGCTCGACGACCGGTTGCAACTGACCCTGGGCCTGCGCCGGCAAAACGTGGAGTCGCGCAATTACAGCAACGGCGCGGTCAGCTCCCGCTATGACGACAGCGCGACCAACCCGATGGTGGGCGTGGTGGTCAAGCCCTGGGACGACGTGTCCTTCTACTACAACTATGTCGAGGGCCTGAGCAAAGGCGATACCGCGCCAAGTGGGGCAAGCAACAGCGGCATGACGTTCGCCCCCTACGAGTCCAAGCAGCACGAGCTCGGCGTCAAGTATGAGCATGGCACCTTCATGACCACCCTGGCGTTGTTCCAGATCGAGAAGCCGGGTGGCGAGCTGGGCGCGGATGGCGTGTTCTCGGTGCAGGCCGAGCAACGCAACCGCGGTGTCGAGCTGAGCATGTTCGGCGAAGTTGCCCCCGGCACCCGGCTGATGGGCGGCGTGACGCTGCTCGATGGCGAGTTGACGGAGTCGGCCACCGCCGCCAACCGGGGCAACAAACCCGTGGGCGTGCCGGACGTCCAGGCCAACCTCTGGGCCGAATGGGACACCCCATGGGTGCAAGGCTTTACCCTCACCGGCGGGGCGATCTATACCGACAAGCAGTACGTCAACCAGGCCAACACCCAGTCGCTGGATGCCTGGACCCGCTTCGATGCAGGAGCCCGCTACGCCACCAAAATCGAAGGCCGGCCGACGACGTTCCGGGCCACGGTGCAAAACGTGTTCGATCGCGAGTACTGGTCGGGCGTCGCCTCGTATGGTGCGTTTTCCGCCGGTTCGCCACGCACGTTGCAGTTGTCGGCCACGGTCGATTTCTAGACTGTGTACGAAATAGTTTGAAACGCAGGTTAGGCAAGGCAAAAACCGGCGAGGAAGCGCAGTTGACTGGTTGTCAATGAGCATTCCGAGCCGGTTTTTAACGCCGCATAACCAAGTTTCAGGCTATTTCGTACATAGCCTAGACGCACAACAACGGGTGGCCGCCGTACCGGGCCACCCCCGTTCGATCACCCTCTGAAAAGGACTTTTCATATGCAAGGCAATCCAGGCATGACGCCCTCCAATGCGCGCGCGCCATTGCGCCCGGCGGCAGAGCCGCAGGCCCACGATCCCGACCGGTGCGCCAACGAACCGATTCGCGACCTGCTGCGTTGCTATGGGCTGCGCACCAGCCTGATCCGCTTCAAGGTGATCAACGCGTTGCTGGCGGCCGCCCAGGACGGCCGCACGATGGGCGTGCGCGGCGTGCATGCTTATTTGGCGAAAACGTCTGCCGACCTGTCGTTCGTCAGTGTGCGCGAAGTGCTCAGGCGACTTTGCGAAGAGGGACTCATCCTGTTCCAGGCAGACAAGACCTACTGCTTCACCGCCGAGGCTTGGGCGATGCTCGAACAGCACCTCGATGACGGACGGTGACCCGCAAGGGCAAGGATTCAAAAAAGGGGGTAGGTGCGCGGCAGTTGCGAACCGCGCACCGGACGATCAACGCAAGGTGTAGCCGTTGTCCACGATCCAGTCCTGGCCATACACGCCGCGTGCACCCCGGCTCAACTGGAAGAGAATGACGTCGGCCACGGCTTGCGGCTCAAGAAACTGGCCCGTCAATAACCGCTGGTTGACCGTGTTGGCCACGGAGCCCAAGGCCTGTTCATCAAGGCCCAGGGTGCCCCAGATCGGCGTGGCGGTTGGCCCCGGTGAGACCATGTTGAGGCGCACGCCGTGGGGCGCCAGTTCTACCGCCAGGGTGCGCATCTGCGCGCGCAATGCGGCCTTGGAGGCAATGTACGCGGCCAACCCGGCAAAGGTGGCCTGTTCCAGGAAGGTCCCGATGAAGACCACCGATGCCTCAGGGGCCAGATGCTCGCGCAGGCTGCTCAAGGTGTTGAGCGCGCCCGCGCCATTGACTGCCCATTGACGGTCGAAGGCCGCCAGGTCCAGGCCATCGGCCAGTTGTGCGATGCCGGCGTTGGGCACCAGGCAATCCACCTGGCCCAGGGTGCCGACCCGTTGCGCCAGCCTGGCCTGGTCCGCGACCTGCGTGACGTCGCCAGGCAACCAGGACAGCATGTCGCCGAAGCGCTCGACCAGTTCGCCGAGGCCGCCGATCTGGCGCGACATCGCCACCACCTTCGAACCGCTTTCCAGCAGGCGCCGGGTGACGGCCAGGCCGATGCCCGAACTGGCACCGGTGACTACGCTGAGGTTGGGCTTGAATTCATTGTGCATGGGGCTTCTTCCTAGGTTCGCCAAAAGGGGCGAGTGACCTGATCAGAAACCGTGCCAATCGGTAACACTATATAACTCAATGAGTTGAAACTGATCGTGTCAATTTGACTCGCGCTGGCCAGGGTCAAAACAACCTTCACGTTGGTCGTTATGACTCGTATGGCGTGACCCATCCTGCTGCTGCGCAGATCGTCGCCCAAGGTCCCATCCGTGGGGCCTTGGCGCTAAAGGCATCAGAACAGCCGGGTGAACAACCAGTACAGGCTCCCGGACAACAGGATCGCGGCAGGCAGCGTCAGGACCCAGGCCATTACCAGGTTGCGGATCGTGCGCATTTGCAAGCCGGCCCCGTTGGCCACCATGGTCCCGGCCACGCCCGACGACAGGACGTGGGTGGTGGACACCGGCAGGCCGAACATGTCGGCGGCGCCGATGGTCAGCATCGCGACGGTTTCGGCCGAGGCGCCCTGGGCGTAGGTCAGGTGGCTCTTGCCGATTTTTTCACCCACCGTCACCACAATGCGTTTCCAGCCGACCATGGTGCCCAGGCCGAGGGCGATGGCCACGGCGATCTTCACCCACAGCGGGATGAAGCGTGTGGAATTGTCGATCTGCTGCTTGAACAGTTGCAGCTTGGCGCTGGTGTCGGCGTCGAAGTGGCCGACCTTGTTCTTGTCCATCAGACGGATGGTTTCGCTGGTCAGGTACATGTCGTTGCGCACGTTGCCCACGGCCTCGGCTGGCACCCTGGCCAGCGAGCCGTAGCCCTTGACCTCGGCGCCGATACTGCCGGTCAGGGCAGCGAGGGCCGGAACCAGTTCCGGCGTCGCCTCCTTGGTGCCGACGTAGGTGGTCAGGATCGCGCGTGGATCTGCCGGTGCCGGCAGCGGCGAGTTCTTCACCAGGGCCTGTTGAGTGACTTCGGCCACGGCGGCGAATTGCAGCGCCTGGTCGGCGGGCATGGCGCGGTTCAGCGCGTAAGCCATGGGCAGGGTGCCGACCAGGATCAACATGATCAGGCCCATGCCTTTCTGCCCGTCGTTGGAACCGTGGGCGAAGGACACGCCAGTGCAGGTCAGGATCAGCATGCCGCGAATCCACCACGGCGGCGGCGTGTTGCCTTCGGGTGCCTTGTACAGCGCGCGATTCTTGACGAAGGCGCGCAGCGCCAGGAGCAGCAACGCGGCGCAGCCGAAACCCACCAGTGGCGACAGCAGCAACGCGTAGCCGATCTTGGTGGCCTGGGCCCAGTCCACGCCGCTGGTGCCGTCGCGGCCATGCATCAGCGCGTTGGCGACCCCGACACCAATGATCGAGCCAATCAGGGTGTGGGACGAGGAGGCCGGCAAGCCCAGCCACCAAGTGCCCAGGTTCCAC
The DNA here is from genome assembly GCF_018325965.1 of Pseudomonas sp. Cab53. Classification (NCBI taxonomy): domain Bacteria; kingdom Pseudomonadati; phylum Pseudomonadota; class Gammaproteobacteria; order Pseudomonadales; family Pseudomonadaceae; genus Pseudomonas; species Pseudomonas sp. Cab53. The sequence continues at coordinate 2,516,957 of NZ_AP021902.1, forward strand.
AGGATGGCGGCGATCAACAGGGCGAAGATCATGGCGAAACCGGCGGAAGAGCCGACCTGCAGGATCAGTTCCACCGGCAGCAGCGCAATGATGCCGAAGGCCACCGCGCCGCTGGACAGCAGCACCCCGAGGAAGTTGAAGAAGCCCGACCAGGCCACGGCGAAATTCGGTGCCATGGAGTTGGTGTAGATGACCGTGGCGACGGCATTGGCGGTGTCATGGAAGCCGTTGACGAACTCGAAGCCCAGGGCGATCAGCAGGGCTACGCCCAACAGCAGAAATGGCGTCCAGGTGGTCACCACCGTGCCCAGTTCGTTCATGTCGTGCATCAGGCTGTAGGCGGTGAACAGCAGCCCGCTGCCCAGCACGGCGAAAAACACCACCAGGGTGATCACGCTCGGCTTGCGGTTGAGTTGCGGTCTTGAGCTGTGGGCGACTGAACTCGGTGAGTCCATGGCCAGGGTCGGGTTCGTCATGATGAAATCCGCTTCTAATAATAAGCTGTTGAGGGAAGGCTCGAGGTCGGGTGCCCGATCAGGTCCGGATCAATAGACCTGCGGCACGATGAGCTCCGGTGGCGTCGGGCTGCGGGTGTAATCTTCCTGTCGCACCCGTTGTGGCAACTCGATTGCCGGCACTTCCACCTCTTCGTAGGGCATCTGCCCCAGCAGGTGATGAATGCAATTGAGTCGGGCCTTTTTCTTGTCGTCGGCTTGCACCACCCACCACGGGGCCTCGGCGATGTGGGTGCGTTCGAGCATGATTTCCTTGGCCTTGGTATAGGCTTCCCAGCGCCGGCGGGACTCCAGGTCCATGGGGCTGAGCTTCCATTGCTTGAGCGGGTCGTGGAGGCGACTGAGAAAACGCAGGTGCTGTTCCTGGTCGGAAATCGAGAACCAGTACTTGATCAGCTGGATGCCCGAGCGGGCGAGCATCCGCTCGAATTCCGGCACGGTCCGAAAGAACTCTTCGTACTGGTCGGCGGTGCAGAACCCCATGACCTGCTCGACCCCGGCGCGGTTGTACCAACTGCGGTCGAACAGCACGATTTCGCCTGCTGCCGGCAGATGGGAGACGTAGCGCTGGAAGTACCATTGCGTCCGTTCACGGTCGTTGGGCGCGGGCAGGGCGGCGACCCGGCAGACCCGTGGGTTGAGTCGCTGGGTGATGCGCTTGATGACGCCACCCTTGCCGGCGGCATCGCGGCCTTCGAACAGGATCACCACCTTGTGCCCGGTCTTGACCACCCAGCTCTGCAGCTTCACCAGTTCGCCTTGCAAGCGAAACAGCTCGCTGAAGTAACGCCGGCGACTGTCCTTTTCGCTGCCCGGCGGCGTGTGCTCGTCGAAGAAGGTGTCCATGTCATGCCCGTCTTCGGATAACTCCAGTTCCAGCTCTTCGTCGGTGTGATCGAGCAGCTCGCGGTGGATGCGCTGGATCAAGATGTCCTGGCTAAGCATGGGGGGGAACTCGCGTCGTGGAGAGGCGAATTCGACGCTAGTCGCAATTTGTTACATGTGCGTGACGGTCATCTGCGCTTCACGCGATCGCCATGGGCTAAACCGTTTATCTACGCTCGATGCCCGCACGTTCCACTGGAGATCGAAGAACACGCCGCGCTGTCATCCAGGTGTCATCGACCCTGTGGCAAGCTTTTTGGCAAACCCGCACCGGGTGATCCGACCCGTTGGCAGATGAATGTGCAAGGAACACCGCGATGAAAGGCGACGCCCCCCTGTTTGCGGCCATTGACCTGGGTTCCAACGCGTTTCGCTTGATGATTGGCCAGACGGTCAAGCGCAACCGGCGCCTGGTGATCCAGGAAGTGAAGACCCTGCGTGAACCGGTCCGCCTGGCCGAAGGCTTGCAGGCCGGGGCGCTGGATGAGTTGGCACTGGATCGGGGATGGCAGGCGCTGGCACGGTTTGGCAAGAAACTGCGAGGTTTTGAAGCCGGCCGGGTGCGGGCGGTGGCGACCAGCGCGGTGCGCGAAGCGGCTAACGCTCAACTGTTCCTAGATAGCGCCCAGCGCCACCTGGGCTTTCGGATCGACGTGCTGTCGGGGCAGGAAGAAGCCCGTCTCGTCTACGCCGGGGTCGCTCATACGGTGCCGGGTGTCGAGGACACGCGGCTGGTGGTGGACATCGGCGGCGGCTCATCCGAGCTGATCCTGGGGCGGGGCGACCAGCCACTGTTGACCGAGAGCCTTGCCATAGGCAGCGGTACCTTTGGCACGCGCTATTTCCGTGACGGACACATCACGGCCCCGGCGTTGCTGGAGGCCGAGCGCGTGGCCAGCCTGGCCTTTGAAAAAGTCGCGATGGGTTTTCGTGCCCAGGGTTGGCAACTGGCGATCGGTTCGTCCGGCACGGCGCGGATGCTGGCCAAGGTGCTCAAGGCCAATGGCCTGAACGACCTGGGACAAGGCGGCATCACTTACACCGGGTTGTTGCGCCTGTCGTTGCGCCTGCTGGAAGTCCGGCATGTCGAACAACTACGCCTGGCCGGCCTGCAAGCCCATCGCCTGGGCAGCTTGCCCGGCGGCCTGGCGATCATGCTGGCGGCCTTCAAGGCTTTCGGGATCACCCAGATGATCGCTTCCGAACCGGGTTTGCGCTTTGGCGTTCTCCATGACCTGATCCACAAGCGCTGATCCGGCGCTGTCACGCCCGTCTTCCCATACTGGCAGCGGCTCTATCCAGAGCGCTCGCCACCGTTGTTCCATCCAACCGCGAATGCACTGGGCTGTCGCCAGCGACGGCCTGGGCCCGAGTGATTGCGCGAACGGGGCTTTTCGCTCTTTCGATATGCATTCAGTGAAGGCACAATGCGCATCCTTTTTTGGCTCGCCTTGCCGGAGGCCGCGAAAATGATCAAGACGCCGTACTACCTCATCGACAAACAAAAGCTGCTGGCGAACATGCAGAAGATCGCCTACGTGCGCGAGCAGTCCGGGGCCAAGGCCTTGCTGGCACTCAAGTGCTTCGCCACCTGGTCGGTGTTCGACCTGATGCAGCAGTACATGGACGGCACCACGTCGTCGTCGCTCTACGAGCTCAAGCTCGGCCGCCAGAAGTTCGCGGGCGAGACCCACGCCTACAGCGTTGCCTGGGCCGACGACGAAATCGAAGAGATGCTCGCCAACTGCGACAAGATCATCTTCAACTCCATCGGCCAGTTGCAGCGCTACACCCAAGCCTCGGCCGGCAAGGTCCGTGGCCTGCGGGTCAATCCGCAAGTGAGCAGCTCGGACTACCTGCTGGCCGACCCGGCGCGACCGTTCAGCCGCCTGGGCGAATGGGATCCGGAGAAGATCGAGCAGGTCATCGAGCAGATCTCCGGCTTCATGTTCCACAACAACTGCGAGAACGGCGATTTCGGTCTATTCGACCAGATGCTCGGCACTATCGAGGAACGCTTCGGTCATCTGCTGCATAAGGTCGAGTGGGTCAGCCTCGGCGGCGGCATCCATTTCACCGGCGAGGGCTATGCCCTTGACGCCTTCTGCGCGCGGCTCAAAGCCTTCTCGCAGAAGTATGGCGTGCAGGTCTACCTGGAGCCGGGCGAAGCGGCGATCACCCAGAGCGCTTCTTTGGAAGTCACCGTGCTCGACACACTCTACAACGGCAAGCACCTGGCCGTGGTGGACAGCTCCATCGAGGCGCACATGCTCGACCTGCTGATCTATCGCCTGAACGCCAAGCTGGCACCGAGCGAGGGCGAACACACCTACATGGTGTGCGGCAAGTCCTGCCTGGCCGGAGACATCTTCGGCGAGTATCAATTCGATCGTCCGCTGTCCATCGGCGATCGGCTGTCGTTCATCGACGCAGCGGGCTACACCATGGTCAAGAAGAACTGGTTCAACGGCCTGAAAATGCCGTCCATCGTAGTGAAACAACTCGACGGTAGTGTCGAGCTGGTTCGCGAATTTGTTTACGACGACTACCTGTCCAGCCTCTCTTGAGCGGACAGAAGGAGACTTGAAGAAATTGAAGAAGAACGTACTTATCATTGGTGCAGGAGGTGTCGCCAAGGTGGTGGCCCACAAGTGCGCGCAGCACAACGACGAACTCGGTCGTATTGCTATCGCGTCGCGCAACATCTCCAAATGCCAGGCCATCATCGACAGCGTCAAGGCCAAGGGTAGCCTCAAGCAACCCGCCGACATCAAGGCCTTTGCACTGAACGCCCTGGACGTCGAAGCGACCAAGGCGCTGATTCGCGAAACCGAGTCGCAGATCGTGATCAACGTCGGCTCCGCTTTTCTCAACATGTCGGTGCTGCGTGCCTGCATCGATACCGGCGTGGCCTATCTGGACACCGCCATCCACGAAGAACCGGGCAAGGTCTGCGAGACGCCGCCCTGGTATGGCAACTACGAGTGGAAGCATCTGCAAGAGTGCCAAGAGAAGAACATCACCGCCATTCTCGGCGTCGGCTTCGACCCGGGTGTGGTCAATGCCTATGCGGCCCTGGCGCAACAACAGTATTTCGACCGCATTGATTCGATCGACATCCTCGACGTCAATGCCGGCTCCCACGGCAAATATTTCGCCACCAATTTCGATCCGGAAATCAATTTCCGTGAGTTCACCGGACAGGTGTGGAGCTGGCAGGACAGCCAGTGGACCAGCAACACCATGTTCGAGGTCAAGCGCACCGACGACCTGCCGGTCGTAGGCTCGCAGAACCTGTACCTGACCGGCCACGACGAAGTGCACTCGCTGTCGAAGAACCTCGACGTGCCCAACGTGCGCTTCTGGATGAGCTTCGGCGAACACTACATCAACGTGTTCACGGTACTGCGTAACCTGGGCCTGCTCTCCGAGCAACCGGTCAAGACCGCCGAGGGCCTGGAAGTGGTGCCGCTGAAAGTGGTCAAGGCCGTGCTGCCTGACCCGAGTTCACTGGCGCCTGGCTACACCGGCAAGACCTGCATCGGCGACCTGGTCAAGGGCGTCAAGGACGGACAACCGCGCGAAGTGTTCATCTATAACGTGGCCGACCACGAAGACGCCTTCGCGGAAACCGACAGCCAGGGCATTTCCTACACCGCCGGCGTGCCACCCGTGGCTGCCGCGCTGCTGGTCGCCCGTGGCCAGTGGGACGTGCAGCGCATGGTCAACGTCGAGGAGTTGCCGGCCGAGGTGTTCCTCGAAGCGTTGGACGTGATGGGCCTGCCGACGCGCATCAAGGATGAGCAGGGAGACCGTCCCTGGAACCAACAGGCCTGAACGGCTTGGGTAACCGGTAGGTAGCGTTTCGCGTTCCAGAAAAAATGCCCCGTGTCGCAAGATGCGGGGCATTTTTCGTTTTGCAGGGTCGGCGCGGGGCCGCGGTCATTCTGGCCCCTGGCCGCCAAACTCGGATACTCTCTCAGGCGCCGGGGGAATGAGCCCGGCGCCAGCATTCGTTTTCCCGCCAGCCGCCCACAGGACATTCAGCGCTCACGTATGGTCAAGCACATCGATCCCGATCTGACGTTGCTGAAAATGCCGTCGCTCAAGGCCGTCAAGTCATTCGTGGCGGCCGCCAAATACCAAAGCTTCACTCGGGCGGCGGAGGCATTGTGCGTCACCCAGGCGGCCATCAGCCGACAGATCCGCGAGCTTGAGGCCTACCTTGAGGTCGATCTGTTCAAAAGGGTGGGGCGGGCGGTCGAGCTGACGGAAGCCGGGGTGATTTTCTTCGACGCGGCGCAGATGTCGTTCGTCAATATCTCCCAGGCGGCCGAGCGCATTCGTACCCACAATGCCGGCAAACGCGTCCTGACACTGTGCTGTTCCCCGGCGTTTTCCGCGCTATGGCTGTCGGCGAGGCTGCCGACGTTTTTCAGCCAGAACCCGGACATCGACCTGAACCTGATCACCACGCAGAACTTCCTGTCCATGGAGCCCGGCATTCGCCCGGACATCTTCATTACCAAGATGGCCAAGATCCAGGATGGCTACCAGTGCTACCCACTGTTCCATGACGTGATCTATCCGGTCTGCACGCCCCAGTACAAGGCCGCGCACCCCGAGCTTTCAAGCCTGGAGGGGTTGCGCGACGGCGTCCTGCTGAACCTGAGCCCCTATGGGCGCTCTCAGGTCGCGGAGCACGTGGACTGGGGTGTCTGGCTGGCCTTCAACGACATCGACATCAACGACCGCCCGTTCGACAGCCCTCATGTGCTCAATGCCAATGACTACAACCTCATCATCACCATGGTGCTGACACACCAGGGGGTGGCGCTGGGGTGGAATCATCTGGTGGAGAAGTTGGTGGAGGACGGCACGTTGATTCGTCCGGTGAGTGAGGAGGTGGTGCTCAGGGAGAGTTTGCATTATCTGACCTTTCGCCAGGATCGGCAGAATGATGAGGCGTGTTGTCGGCTGCGCGATTGGATGCTTGCGCAGTTGGCTTGAGTCCTCCCTGTGGCGTGGCGCTCGCGGCCATATCTCAATCCCCTGTGGGAGCGGGCTTGCTGGTGCATGCAAAGGCTTCGTACACCCCAAATCCCTTGTGGGAGCGGGCTTGCCCGCGAAAGCGGTGTGTCTGTCATGAAAATGTTGGATGTGCCGCCGTCTTCGCGAGCAAGCCCGCTCCCACAGGTCTTGCTGGTGCATGCAAAGGCGGCATACACCCCAAAATCTCGTGTGGGGTCAGGGCACACCCAAACCCGCATTTTGCCCCCTTTTTTCCAAGCTCAACCCCCTAAAACCGACTGATTGATAACACTAGGTTATGCATTGCTCGGAATAAATGTTTCTTGTTGAGAAATGATTTTGACACGTACTCTTCACCCAAGCCGTAAGCATTTATGAAGACGGTATGTTGAACAAGCGGGCCCTCGAACAGCTGTAACTAAGGGGCGTTGTTTTGTCAGGTAAGTTTCTAAAAATAAGATCGTGGTACGTCGTTTGGTGCCTGCCAAACGATTAGACATTGTTTCAGTGGATGCTTTTTCGCGTTGTATTCGTGCCGTGTCTGTATGAGCGAGTGCAGGGCGAAGAAGGGCTTTCGCAGATAACTGAAAGATGTGCGCTGGTCAGTTTAGGTTTTTATTTTCATTAATCGGTCCCGTTCACACGGGGAATTTATATCGTGCGCCGCCGGACTTGGCTCGAGGCGCTTGTTGATACTTCCGGCCATTTGAAATCGGAGAAACCGTCTTGAGATTCGAAGGTATTTATACACCGGCGGTGACGCCGCATACGCCCGATGGCGATATCGACTGGAATGTGTTCGATGACGTTCTGGAGTCGCTGGTCGAGGCGAAAGTACACGGCATTATTATTGGCGGCTCGACCGGCGAATATTATGCGCAGACCGCTGAAGAGCGTCTGGAACTGGCCGCCCGGGCCAAGGATGTCATCGGCTCGCGGGTTCAACTGATCATCGGCACCGGCGCCATCCGTACCGAAGACGCGGTGTTGTTCGCCAAGGATGCCAAGGCCATCAAGGCTGACGCGATCCTGGTCACCACGCCGCCCTATGCGCTGCCGACCGACCAGGAGAACGCGATCCACGCGTTGACCATCGACCGTGCGGCAAACCTGCCGATCATGCTTTACAACTACCCAGGCCGCATGTGCGTGCAAATGAACGAGGATTATCTCGCTCGCGTGGGTAAGTCGAAGAATGTCGTCGCCATCAAGGAAAGTTCCGGTGACATGGGCCGGGTTCACTTGTTGGCGCGGGAGTTTCCGCATATCGCGTTGTCGTGTGGCTGGGACGATCAGGCCCTGGAGTTCTTTGCCTGGGGTGCGCGCAGTTGGGTGTGTGCCGGTTCCAACTTCCTGCCCAGGGAACATGTCGCGTTGTATGAAGCCTGTGTGTTGGAAAAGAACTTTGATAAAGGCCGCCAGATCATGTCGGCAATGATGCCGCTGATGAATGCACTGGACGGTGGAAAGTTCGTGCAGTCAATCAAGTTCGGCTGCGAATTGAATGGATTGAAAGTAGGTGATGTGCGTGCGCCACTGCGTCCGTTGAATGCGGGTGATAAACGAAGTCTGCAAACCGTTATCGCCAACGTGAAACGCACCGTCGCACACATTACCTCGGGAGCCAACCATGCGTGATCTGCTTACTGCGGCTGAATATGCCGCTATCGCCAAATCCATTTCATTTGCGTCCAATGCGTTTATCGACGGGGCTTTCAAACCGGCGATTGGCGGCAAGACATTTGCCACCCATAACCCCGCCACCGGCGCATTTCTCGCGGACATCGCCGCCTGCACCGTCGAGGATGTCGACTACGCGGTGAGCAAGGCCCGGGAAGCGTTCGAGGACGGGCGCTGGAGGCTGTTGGCGCCGGGCGAACGCAAGGCCGTGCTGTTGAAGTTCGCCAAGTTGCTGGAGGACAACCGTCACGAATTGGCGGTGCTGGAAAGCCTCGACAGCGGCAAGCCTGTGCGCGAGTGCCAATGCGTGGATGTGCCGGACACGATTCACACCCTGCGCTGGCACGCTGAAGTCATCGACAAGCTTTACGACCATACCGCCCCGGTGGGCAATGATGCCCTGACCATGGTCGTGCGCGAGCCGATCGGGGTGGTGGGGTGTGTGCTGCCCTGGAACTTCCCGCTGCTGATGCTCGCCTGGAAAATCGGCCCGGCGCTGGCCGCCGGCTGCTCGGTGATTGTCAAGCCGGCCGAGCAGACCACACTCACCACGTTGCGCGTCGCCGAGTTGGCGTTTGAAGCGGGCGTTCCAGCCGGTGTGCTGAACATCGTGACGGGCACCGGCAAGGACGTTGGCGAACCCATCGGCCTGCACAAAGACGTCGATATGGTCAGTTTCACCGGTTCCACCGCCACCGGCCGCCGCTTCCTGCATTACGCCGCCGACTCCAACCTCAAGCGCGTGGTGCTGGAATGCGGCGGCAAGAACCCCGCCGTGGTGATGGATGACGCCGAGGACCTGGACCTGGTGGCCGAACAAGTGGTCAACGGCGCCTTCTGGAACATGGGCGAGAACTGCTCGGCAACGTCGCGCCTGCTGGTGCACGCATCGGTCAAGGATGAACTGCTCCAACGCATGGGCGCCTACCTCAATGAGTGGAAGATGGGCGATCCCCTCGACCCGCACAACCGCGTGGGGGCCTTGGTCAGCACTGATCATTTCGAGAAAGTGAAGTCGTACCTCGACTACGCGAACGGCGACAAGCTCGCCGTCGTGTACGGCGGCGACACCCAGGATGGCGCCTTCGTGCAGCCGACCGTGATCGACGGCGTCGACCGTGACAGCCGCTTGTTCCAGGAAGAAATTTTCGGCCCGGTGTTGTCCGTGACCTCGTTCACGTCGATCTGCGAAGCCATCGCCCTGGCCAACGACACGGCCTACGGCCTGGCGGCGTCGGTGTACACCGGCAGCCTGCGCAAGGCGATCAAGCTGTCACGGGAGATTCGCGCCGGCATCGTCACCGTCAATTGCTTCGGTGAAGGTGACGCCTCGACGCCGTTCGGCGGGTACAAGGAGTCGGGGTTCGGTGGTCGGGACAAATCGGTCTTCGCCCATGACCAGTACACCGAGATCAAGACCATCTGGATCGATGTGTCCGATCGGTCGGTTGACGAGACCGTAAAATGAGCGCCCATACCATCAAGCGTCTACCGGTAGACACCGGCGTCTCGGGTTGGGAGGCCATTTCGACGCGCTCGACGCCCGTGCGCATGCTTGATGGGCAGGTGACCGCCGATTGGGTGATCATCGGCGCCGGTTTTGCCGGCCTTTCCGCCGCACGCAGGCTGTCGCAGCTGCGCCCGGGCGAGCGCATCGTGGTGCTGGATGCGCACGAAGTGGCGAAGGGGCCCGCCGGCCGGAACTCAGGCTTCATGATCGACGTGCCGCATAACCTGTCGTCGGGCGAGTACTCCGTGGCTGGTGAGTCGGCCACCGCCCTGGAGATTGCGCAAAATCGGTTTGCGATCGATTTTGCCTCCCAGGCCGCGCATGAATACGGCATGAGTGCGCACACGTTCGATCCTTCCGGCAAGATCAACGCGGCGGCCACCGAGCGCGGGCTCAAGCTCAATGACAACTACGCCAAGTCGCTGCATGGTATTGGCGAGCGGTATGAGTTGTTCGATGCCGCGCAGATGCGCGAAATCACTGGTTCGACTTACTACCACGGCGGGTTGTACACCCCCGGCGCGGTCATGATCCAGCCGGCGCAATACATCCGCGACCTGGCGGCCGGGCTGGCGGACAAGGTGACGCTGCTGGAGCGCTCGCCAGTCATCGAGTTGTCCAGGACCGGCGGCGACTGGGTCGCTCGCTCGCATCGCGGTACCGTCACTGCGCCCAAGGTGATTCTGGCGGTCAACGGCCATATCGAGGATTTCGGCCACTTCAAGGGCCGCCTGTTGCACGTGTTCACCTACGCGTCGATGACGGCCGGCTACCGGGATGAGCAGTTCGACAAGACGCTGCCCGGCAGGGACCGGTGGGCGTTGCTGCCGGCCGATCCCATGGGCGCCACGCTGCGCAAGATAACCTCGGACGGTTTGTCGCGAATCGTCATCCGGACCAAATTCACCTACGACCCTAGCATCCAGGTAACCCCCAAGCGGGTCGCGGCCGTTGCGCAAGAGCAGCGGCACTCGCTGGACCTGCGCTTCCCTGAATTGAAGGACACGCCGTTCGAATTCAGTTGGGCGGGGCGGCTCTGCCTGAGTCGCAACAGCGCACCGGCGTTTGGCGAAATTGAACCGAACCTCTACAGCGCTTGCTGTGAGAACGGCCTGGGCACCGTCAAGAGCACCCTGGCCGGGGTCATGGCCGCTGAGTTGGCCACGGGCACCGACTCGAAGTTCCTTGAGAGTTTCAGTCATGCCCCGGGGCCGAGCAGGCTGCCGCCCAGGTTGTTGACGCAATGGGGGGTGCGCTCGGTCATTCGTTGGCAGGCATTCAAAGCGGGAAAAGAAGGTTGAAGCAGTTGTAAAAAAAGAAGCGGCTTTCAAAAGCCGGAGCCAGTTCCATAAACGTAGAACGGGGAAACGCCATGAACAAGATCTGGAAGACAGTCTGCGCCGTCGCCATCGCCGGCATGATGAGTCTGCAAGCTCACGCTGAAGAAAAGACCATCACCATGGGGACGATGAACTGGGAGGACCTGACGCCCATCACCGGTATCACCAAGAAGGTGCTCGAAGACTCCGGCTACACCGTGAAAGTCGTCGAGTTTTCCGAGTGGGGCATTGCCTACGCGGCGTTGACCAAGGGTGACGTCCAGGTGCTGGCGTCCCAGACCGACTATGCAGCCTCCGACTACTGGAACAAGAACAAGAACAAGCTCGAAAAACTGTCGCCGGTGTCCTTCGGCCTGTACCAGGGGCTGGCCGTACCGAGCTACGTCGACATCGATTCGATCGACCAGTTGAACGCCAACGCGGACAAGTTCGGCGGCAAGATCATCGGCATCGAACCCGGTTCGGGCCTGATGAGCGACGCCACCAACGTGGTCAAGGCCTACGACCTCAAGCTCAAGTTGATCGAGGGCAGCACCTCGGCCATGACCGCCGCACTGAAGTCGGCTGTCGACCGCAAGGAATGGGTTGCAGTGACCGTCTGGGATCCGTCCTGGATGACCAAGAAATTCGACCTGAAATTCCTCAAGGATCCAAAAGCGATCTTCCCACCGCTGCAAGGCTACTACTGGATTGGCCACAAAGGCTTTGCCGAAGCCAACCCTCGTGCGCGTGAACTGATGGCCAGTGTCTATGTGCCGATTGCCGACATCACCTCGATGAACGCCGAGGTCAAGGACGGCAAGACCATGGAGCAGGCCGTGAAGGGTTGGACCGACAGCCACAGCGATCTGTTGAAGCGCTGGGGAAACATCAAGAACTGATACGCCTTGCGTGCTTGCCACTGCCGCCCTTTGATTAATGAGAGAAGCCGGTACGAACCGGCTCGATGGGTTACGAAATGACAACGGCCAAAATAGACACTCACGAAGTGCTGGTGGATTGCCAGTCGGTCTGGAAAATCTTCGGTAAGAGCGCGCCCGCGGCGATCGATGCGGTCGCCCAGCGCGGACTCACCAAGACCCAGATACTGCAAGAATACAGCTGCGTAGTCGGCGTCTCGGATGTCAGTCTCCAGGTTCGGCGTGGAGAGATCTTCTGCATCATGGGGTTGTCTGGCAGTGGTAAATCCACGCTGATCAGGCTGCTCAACAAACTCATCACCCCCAGCGCGGGCAAGGTCCTGGTCAAGGGCAAGGACCTGTCTGCGTTGTCACCCAAGGCGTTGCGCGAGGTGAGGGCGCGGCACATCGGCATGGTCTTCCAGAGCGTGGCCCTGTTGCCGAACCGCACCGTGCTGGAAAACACCGCCTTTGGCCTGGAGGTCCAGGGCGTCGGCAAGGCCGAGCGCTACAAGGTGGCCGAGCGGGCGCTGGCGAAGGTGGGGTTGAGTGAGTGGGCTTCGCGCTATCCGACCGAACTGTCCGGCGGGATGCAGCAGCGGGTCGGCCTGGCCCGGGCGATCACCGCCGACCCGGAAGTGATCCTCATGGACGAGCCGTTCAGCGCGCTCGACCCGCTGATTCGCCGCCAGTTGCAGGACGAGTTCCGCCAACTGACCAAGGACCTGGGCAAGTCGGCGGTCTTCATCACCCACGACCTGGACGAGGCGATACGCATCGGCGACCGCATCGCGATCATGAAGGACGGTGTGATCATCCAGGTCGGCACGGCCGAAGAGATTGTCTTGAACCCGGCCGATGACTACGTGGCCGAGTTTGTCGCCGGCATTTCCCGGCTGCACCTGGTCAAGGCGCATTCGGTGATGACGCCGGTGGAGCCGTTCAAGGCGGCCAATCCCGGTTGTGATATCGCCAAGCTGGCCAAGACCACGCCGGACGCGGACATCGATGAGTTGATCGGCCTGACCATGAAGTCCGAGCGCGATGCCCTGGCGGTGGTCGATAACGGCGTGGTGGTTGGCGTCATTACACCCCGTGACTTGCTGCGTGGCGTGCAGGGTACTGCTAGCGAGTTCATTGCACCGTCGGCCGTCGATGCGCTGGAGGCGGCGACATGAGTACACCTGATTTCTCCGGCCAGTTCGACGCGGCCATCGACGCCACCCTGGAGTGGTTGTCGGAGCATGGCGAGTTTCTTTTCGACGCTGCCAACGGGGCACTGACCAGTGTCTACAAAGGTGTGCTGTGGTGCATCGCGTACCCGCCGTCCTGGGTTGTCGCGCTGATCGTGGCCCTGGTCGGCTGGCGAATGATCGGTGCGCGTTTTGCGCTGCTGGCAGGCCTGGCGCTGATGTTCTGCGCCTTGATCGGCCTGTGGCCGGAAACGGTCAGCACCCTGGCCCTGGTGCTCACCGCGACGGTGCTGGCCTTGCTGGTGGCCATCCCCCTTGGGGTTGTCGCCGGCCTGACCCCGGCGTTCGATCGCGTGGTGGACCCTTGCCTTGACCTGGTGCAGACCATGCCGCCGTACATCTACCTGTTGCCGGCGATTGCGCTGCTCGGCTACGGGCCGGCCACGGCGCTGCTGGCGACGTTCATCGTCGCGGTGCCGCCGGCCATGCGGTTGACCTCGCTGGGCATCCGCATGACGCCCAACGAGTTCATCGAACTGGGCAATGCCAGCGGCGTCACCGGCCTGCAGATGTTCTTCAAGATCCGCTTGCCGTTCGCCATGCCCAGCATCATGGCCGGGGTCAACCAGAGCCTGATGATGGCGTTCGGCATGGTGGTCATCGCCGGCATCGTCGGTTCGGGCGGGTTGGGCGAAGCCATCTACGGCGCGGTGCGCACGTTGGACATCGCCAAATCCATCAACGCCGCCATCGCCATCGTGATCCTCACCATGATTCTCGATCGTCTCGCGCAGGCCGCCGCCCGTACGCGAGTGGGAGACAGCCAATGAGTATGTCGGACATGCGTTTTTCACCGGGCCAATTCCTTGCGCCCGGCGTGGATTGGCTGAACGCCAACCTGCACGGTCTGTTTGTCGCCATCAGCCAGGTCGTCGAAGCGGTACTGGGCTTTGTCGAGCATGCGCTGCTGGCACCGCACCCCTATGTGCTCATCGGCATCGTCGTGGCCGCAGCGTTCTTTTTCGCCAATCGGCGGGTGGCGCTGTTTGCCGCGTTGATGTTGGCGTTCTGCCTGTTTTCCGGCCTGTGGGTGGCGTCCATGCAAACCATCGCGCTGGTCTCGGTGGCGGTGCTGATCTCGGTGTCGGTGGCGTTCCCGTTGGGCGTCCTGGCCGCTCGGGTGAAGAAAGTCGAGGACGCTTTCCTGCCGATCCTGAACATCATGCAGACCGTGCCGCCCTGGGTGTACCTGATCCCGGCGGTGATGCTGTTCAGCCTCGGGCGTGTACCGGCGATCATCGCGACGATTGTCTACGGCATCCCGCCGATGCTCAGGCTCACCACCCTGGCCTTCAAGCAACTGCCCAAGGACCTGCTCGAACTGGGCCAGGCATCGGGGGCTTCGCCTCGGGACATCCTGTTCAAGATCGAACTGCCCACGGCGGCGCCAACCCTGTTGGTTGGCCTGAACCAATGCATCCTCATGTCCCTGGCCATGGTGGTCCTGGCGGGGTTGGTGGGGGCCGGTGGCCTGGGGGCCGAAGTGACCCGGGGCCTGTCCCGGATGGAGATGGGCCTGGGGCTGCGGGCTGGCCTGGCCATCGTCGCGGTCGCCTTGCTGATGGACCGACTGTCACGTGGGGCGTTGCAGCGTCACGCGCCGGCCAAACTGGTTTAGGAGGAGCCTGCATGAGACGCAGTTTTTTCTGTATCGATTCCCACGCCTGCGGCAACCCCGTGCGCGTGGTGGCCGGAGGCGGGCCGCTGTTGCCCGCCGTTTCCATGGCCGAGCGCCGGGAGATATTTGTCCGCGACCACGATTGGGTGCGCACGGCGTTGATGTTCGAGCCCCGGGGCCACGACATCATGTCCGGCGTGATCATCTATCCCTCAGTGCGGGACGATTGCGACTTCGGCGCGCTGTTCATCGAAGTCAGCGGCTGCCTGCCGATGTGCGGTGCCGGCACCATTGGGCTGTCGACGGTGGTCATCGAAGAGGGTCTGATCGTTCCTCGCGTACCGGGCACCCTGGCCATCGAAACGCCGGCGGGCCGGGTCGATGTGGCGTATACGCTGGAGGGCGAGACGGTCGATGCGATTCGGTTGTTCAACGTCGCCAGTTACCTGCACAGCGCTGATGTATCGGTCGAGGTCCCCGGTGTCGGCGTGCTCACGGTGGACATCGCCTATGGCGGCAACTTCTACGCGGTGGTCGAACCCCAGGCGAACTGGGCAGGCTTCGACGGGTTGAATGCCGCGGATATCGTCGGCCTGAGCCAGAAACTTCGCGATGCCCTGGCGGACATCTGCGACCCCGTCCACCCCGAGAACAGCCGGATCCGCGGCGTCCACCACATCATCTGGTGCGATGCGCCGCACAACGCCACAGCCGATGGTCGCTGCGCGGTGTTCTACGGCGATAAAGCCATCGACCGCTCGCCCGGCGGCACCGGCACTTCGGCCAGGATGGCTCAGCTGTTCGGCAAGGGCCGCTTGAAGGTCGGCGACACGTTCCGCAACGAAAGCCTGATCGGCACGGTATTCGAAGGGAAGGTCGAAGCCGCCGTCGCTGTCGGCGCCTTCGCCGGCATCCGGCCGAGCATCAGTGGCTGGGCACAGATCATTGGCCACAACACGATCTTCGTCGACGACAAGGATCCGCTGGCCCATGGGTTTCAGTTGGCCTGAGGACGAAAAGGCCGAGGTTGGGTGTCGGTTTGTGCTTTCGATGCCCAGCCGTTAGACGCCGTTTTTTTCTTGCTTGTGCAGCATCTCCAGTGTTCGCACATCGACACTCACCGTGCTGTCCAGCGCCCGCGCATACACGGAGCCCGCTTCGGCAGCGGCGCGGAACAGCGTCATGCACGACGCGAACTTCATGGCATCGAGCTCCCCCAGCAGTCGCTGGACCGGCACTGACGAGTCCAGCACGGTGCGAGTCGCCCGTTCCAGACGCGGTCCCAGCAGGGGGTGCTGCAGGTAATCGCGCGCTTCTTCAATGTCCCGCAGCCCATAGTAGGCGGCGTTTTCACTGCGACCCAGGCCGCGCAGTTGGGGAAAGATGAACCATATCCAGTGGCTTTGCTTGCGCCCGCGCTCAAGCTCAGCCATGGCGGTTTCAAAGGTGGAGGTTTGGGCCTGGACGAAACGTTCCAGTGATTCAGTCATGGGATGCCCCCCGCAGGCAAGTTAATCCCGGTCAGTTAAGCGGATCCCTGAAGAACACACAAACCGTGGCGAGGGAGCTTGCTCCCGCTGGGCTGCGAAGCGGCCCTCCTATCTACTCTGACACCTCGCGATATCAATCGTGTCCAACAGGGGCCGCTTCGCGTCCCAGCGGGAGCCAGCTCCCTCGCCACCAGGCATTGCTCGGCCGTGCAGGCCTTGGTTACAGCCGCTCAGCCTCGAGGCCCGTCAGCGCAGCTCCAACGCCTCATGAAACTTCGCCTGGGACTTGCCCGCACGCTTGGCCCGATAAAGGGCTTCATCAGCCTGGGCCAGGGCTTCGCTGAACGCGCCGCCGGTCCATAGGGCGCCGCCGATGCTGCAGCCGATCTGGAGCGTTTCTCCGGCCAGCAGCATCGGTTCGGCCAGTTTGGCAACGATGCGCTGGGCGGCGCCCTGGATGTTGGTCAGGGTTTCTCCCGAGCGCAGGCGCAGCAGGAGGACGAACTCATCGCCGCCATGGCGCACGGCGATGTCGCCGTCGCGCACCGTTGTGAGGAGGCGATTGCCGACTTCCTGCAGCAGCGCGTCGCCCATGGCATGGCCGAAGCGATCGTTGACGGGCTTGAACCCGTCGAGGTCCAGGCATAGCACGCCGAAATCAGGCCGCTCGCCGCTTTCGCTGGCCACTGCCTCGACGTATTTGTCCAGCGCCGCCCGGTTGGGCAAGCCGGTGACGGTATCGCGGTAGGCCATGCCTTCGGCCACGGCCAGTTGGCTTCTTTTTCGGGTCAGGCTGTCGACGAGGTGGCGGATCGCGAGGCTCAACGTCTCGACCTCACGGCTGCCCTTGAGCAGCGGGATGCGCACGTCAGCGCCTTGGGACAGGCGCGCGGCCGCATCGGCGATCTGGTTCACCGGCCCGGTGATGATGCCTGCCACGAACCAGCCAACCAACGCGAATACCACCGAAAGCACGATGCCCCAGATCAGGATCTCATCGCGCAACTGATGCGCTTCGGCAAAGGCTGCGTCGGCCGGCTGTCGGGTAATGACCGTCCAGCCCAGGCCACGGTAGTCGTCAACGCCGGTGCTCTGGGCGAAACCGGCCAGGTAGAGGTTGCCGTCCTGCCAGCGCGCCACCGACCAGTTTTGTCCGCTGCCGTCGTCGAGCTGGATGCCCAGGGGCTTGCCGATCATCGCCTTGGGACCCAGCAGCACGGTGCCGTCCTTGCTGACCACCAGGAACTCCAGGCCAGGTAAGCGCTTCTGCAACGGCTCGAACAGGGATCGGCCAACCTCGGCGGCCCACTTCCAGGACAGGTGGGTCGCCAGCACGCCCATGAACTGGCCGGCGTTGTCACGGACCGGCATGCTGATGTCGACGAACTTCATCGCTTCGCCAGAAGGGTTGGGCAGCAGCTTGGCCAGCATGACCGCGTCGTGGACGTCGCCGATGAAGGTTGTGTCCTTGCCTTGGAGGAAGACCGGGCGCGCCGAAATGTCCGCGCCTTCCAGCAGTTTGTCGGTGGAGGCCACCACCGTGCCGTGCGCGTCGGTCAGGCCGATCCACGAGTAGCTGGGAAACTGGTCGCTGAGGTGGTTGAGCAGCGACCGGGCCTCGCCGGTGTTCGCCGGGTCGCGCAGGGCTTGCAGCTGGCTCAGGACCGTGAGCGACTTGGAGCGACTGCTCATGTCGCGGTCCAGGCGATCGATCATCGAGTAGGCGTACTCGCTCAACTGCAGCCCGTTGTGCTCCTTGAGCCTGGAGATGGAGGACTCGCCGATAGCGGCCCCGAACAGGCAACTGAGGACCAGCACAACCGAGGCCACTGCGATGGCGAAGCGCGCCCGGAGGCTGTTGAAAGGAAGGAAATGCATCGTTTGTCGCCATGGATTGAGTCGCAAAGCCAGGGTCCTTGGCGTTTTATTTCGCTTATCGTCGCAGAATTCCTTGATCTAGGGTACTGGGTGGTCGGTTGTAGACCTTTGAGGGCCGCTACCAGCCTTTCACGCCGCTCATGTCCGGCAGTTTGTGGGCGATGCCTTTGTGGCAGTCGATGCAGGTGGCTTCGCCATTGGCCAGTGACGTCGAGTGCATGGCGGCGGCTCGCTTGCCCTGGCGGGTGAAATCCATGAATTCGAAGTTGTGGCAGTTGCGGCACTCACGTGAATCGTTGGCCTTGAGCCTGTCCCATTCGTGTTCGGCCAGCTCGCGGCGCATGGCGAGGAATTTGTCGCGGGTGTCGATGGTGCCGAAGAGCTTGCCCCAGACCTCTTTGGACGCCTGCATCTTGCGTGCGATCTTGTGCGTCCATTCGTGGGGAACGTGGCAATCCGGGCAACTGGCGCGTACGCCTGAGCGATTGGTGTAGTGGATCGTGTCCTTGAGTTCGACGAAGACGTTGTCGCGCATTTCATGGCAGGAGACGCAGAACGTCTCGGTGTTGGTGGCCTCCAGCGCGGTGTTGAAACCGCCCCAGAAGATGATCCCGGCGACAAACCCTCCCAGCGTCAGGAAACCCAGGCTGTAGTACAGGCTGGGGCGACGCAGGACACCCCAGTAATCCTTGAGCAGGGCGAACAGTGCTTTCATGTTGCCTCCTCAGGGCTTGCGGGTGGCCGCGTTGGCGTCGTCTTGCAGGATCTTGTCGATGGTCTCGAACGTGTTGCCCACCAGCGGCTTGGCATCGGTCTGCGGCACGTGGCACTGGTTGCAGAAGTACCGGCGCGGTGAAACGGCCGCCAGGGCCTGGCCGTCGCGGTCCATGTAGTGGGTGATGCTGATCATGGTTGCCTGGGTCCGTGCGCTGTTGGCACGGCTGTGGCAGGTCAGGCATTTGTTGCCGTTCTTGTCGATCTGGTAACCGCGAATGGTGTGGGGGATGGTCGGCGGTTGGTCGGGGTAATTGCGTTCGCGCTTGAGGTCTTTGTTTTCTTCCTCGGCGATGGGAGGCGCCGGCAGGCTTTGGGAGAGGGTGCCACCGGGACGGCGGCCGTCCATCGCGGGTGCGTCCAAGGGGTAATCGACGTCGGCGGCGATCGCGATCCCCATGATCGCGAGCAGGAGCAACGGCAGGGTGCGAAAAAGCATGACGGTTCTCCTCAGGCCACGCTGATCAACTCGATGCGTATCGCGCATTTTTTATAGTCGGTCTGCTTGGAGATCGGGTCGGTGGCATCGAGCGTGACTTTGTTGATCAGCTTGTTGGCATCGAAAAACGGCACGAAGACCAACCCCTGGGGCGGTTTGTTGCGACCGCGGGTTTCGATGCGGGCGCGGATCTCGCCGCGACGGCTGACCAGCTTCACTTCGCTGCCGCGACGCGCCTTCAGAGCCTTGGCGTCGTCGGGGTGCATGTAGACCAATGCATCCGGCACGGCCTTGTGCAGCTCTTCGACACGCTGGGTCATGCTGCCGGTGTGCCAATGTTCAAGGACGCGGCCGGTGGACAGCCAGAACGGGTAGTCGGCGTCCGGGGCTTCGGCGGGCGGCTCGTAGGGCAGGGCGAAGATGATCGCTTTCTTGTCCGGGTAGCCGTAGAACTGCACCCCACTGCCTTTCTCCACATAAGGGTCGAGCCCTTCGCGGTAGCGCCAGCGGGTTTCCTTGCCCTCGACCACCGGCCAGCGCAGCCCACGTTCGCTGTGGTAGCGGTCGAAGGTCGCCAGGTCATGCCCGTGGCCGCGACCGAACTGGGCGTACTCCTCGAACAGCCCTTTCTGCGGGTAGAAACCAAAGGCCTTGGCTTCATCGTTCTTGTAGCCGGCCTCCATCTGTTCGACGGGAAACTGGTCGACCTGGCCATTCCTGAACAGCACTTCGAAGAGGGTCTTGCCCTTGAGTTCGGGGGCCTGGGCCAGTAGTTCGGCGGGCCAGGTTTCATCGGTGGTGAAGCGCTTGGAAAATTCCATCAGTTGCCACAGGTCCGAGCGGGCATCGCCCGGCGCGCTTACCAACTGGTGCCAGAACTGGGTGCGCCGTTCGGCGTTGCCGAAGGCACCTTCCTTTTCCACCCACATGGCGCTGGGCAGGATCAGGTCGGCGGCCTGGGCGGAAACGGTCGGGTAGACGTCGGAAACGATCATGAAATTGTCCGGGTTGCGCCATCCCGGCAGCACTTCCTGCATGATGTTCGGCCCGGCCTGCATGTTGTTGCTGGCCTGGGTCCAGCAGACATTGAGCACACTGTCCTTGAGCATGCGGCTTTGTTCCACCGCGTGGAAACCGGGCTTTTCCTGGAGGGTGCCGGCGGGCAGCTTCCAGATTCTTTCGGCGGTGGCGCGGTGCTTGGGGTTGGTCACCACCAGGTCGGCAGGCAAGCGATGGGAGAATGTACCCACCTCCCGTGCCGTACCGCAGGCCGATGGCTGGCCCGTCAGCGAGAAGGGACTGTTGCCCGGTTCGCTGATCTTGCCGGTGAGCAAATGGATGTTGTAGATCAGGTTGTTGGCCCACACCCCGCGCGTGTGCTGGTTGAAGCCCATGGTCCAGAACGATACGACCTTGCGCTTGGGGTCGGCATACAGCTCGGCAAGGCTTTTCAGGCGCTCGGCGGGAACCCCGGTTTCCCTGGCGGTGCGCTCCAGCGTGTAGGGCTTGACGAAGGCGGCGTACTGCTCGAAGGAGATGTCCGTCCAGGTGTTGGCCTTGGTGGCGTTGGCGGCTTTCTGCTCCCTTGGATCGTCGGGGCGCAGGCCGTAGCCGATGTCATCCGCGCCCTTGGCGAAGCGGGTGTGCTTGCTGATGAAATCCTGATTGACGGCGCCGCTTTCGATGATGTGATTGGCGATGTAGTTGAGGATCATCAGGTCGGTTTGCGGCTTGAACACCATGGGAATATCGGCGAGTTCGAAGCTGCGGTGCTCGAAGGTGGACAGCACCGCGACTTTCACGGTCGGCTGGCTGAGGCGCCGGTCGGTGACCCGACTCCAGAGTATCGGGTGCATCTCGGCCATGTTCGAGCCCCAGAGCACGAAGGCGTCGGTGGCTTCGATGTCGTCGTAGCACCCCATCGGCTCGTCCGCGCCAAACGTACGCATGAAGCCCATCACCGCCGAGGCCATGCAGTGACGAGCGTTGGGGTCGATGTTGTTGGAGCGCAAGCCTGCCTTCATCAGCTTGTTGGCGGCGTAGCCTTCCCATACCGTCCATTGCCCGGAACCGAACATGCCGACCGAGCCGGGACCTTTGTCTTTCAGGGCCTGCTTGAATTTCAACGCCATGATGTCGAAGGCCTTCTCCCAACTGATCGGTTGGAATTCGCCTTGTTTGTCGTACTGGCCGTTCTTCATGCGCAGCAGCGGCTGGGTCAGGCGGTCGGAGCCATACATGATTTTCGACAGGAAATAGCCCTTCACACAGTTCAGCCCGCGATTGACCTCGGCCTTGATGTCGCCGTGGGTGGCGACCACCCGGTTGTCCCGGGTCGCGACCATGACGCTGCAACCGGTGCCGCAGAACCGGCAGGGTGCCTTGTTCCAGTCCAGGGTGACCATGTCGGCTTCGGTCACCAGGTTGCTGGCCGACGTCATGATCGGAAGACCGGCAGCGGCGGCGGCAATGGCGGCGGCCTGGGACTTGACGAACGCTCGGCGGGTCAGGCTCATTCGGGGTCACCTTCGGGTTCGAGGAGCTCGTGATAGATCAGCGCGGCATTGAGAACGCCTGGCAGGCTGTTGATTTGTTGAATGCGCTGCAGAATCTGGTCTTCATCCACGGCCTCCAGCACCACCACCAGTTTTCCGGCAGCACTTTGCTGATGAATTTCCAGGCCTTCGAGCAAGCACAGGTTCGCCTTGACCGCTTCGAACAACGAGGGCCGGGCGAGTACGACAAGACTGGCAATGTGCAGGGCTTCGTCCATGAACGGGCTCCAGCGCGTTGAGCAAAAGTCATCCGTCAGTTAGGCGGACCGGGCGGGCCGTAGAGCATCTGGAAAAACCAGACGAGAAACCCGTAGCCGCCGACGATGGCGACCGATAACAACGGAAAAAGACAGACAACAAGGAACAGGAACAGCCGAGTTTCCTTGCGGCGTTCGGGTTTGCGATCTTCAGCCAATGACATGGGCAATCTCCAGCCGACCTGGATTGATACTAGCCCATGATGTTTGTGTGGTTTATTGGGTCGGTATTATCCGACCAGCGGTCAGAAGGCTGTGGAGCCGCCCGCAATTTCGATACCTGGCCCAAAAAACGGTGGGAGTAAACCTGCTCGCGAAAGCGGTCGATCAGCCAGCAAACCAGCCAGCTGAACCAACGCCTTCGCGAGCAGGCTCACGCCCACCAAGGGGACTTTGGTGTTCGGTGTCGGCTTACAACCAGTAACGCAGGCCGAGCATCAGGGACTGGGCCTTGTACTCGGTTTTCACATCACCCTGGGGCAGGTTCTGGATGTCGCCGAAATGGGCTTCACGCGTCTTGAAGTAGCGGTAGTCCAGGGACATGGACCAGTGCTCGGCGAGTTCGAAACCGACCCCGGCACCGAGTTGGTAGGCCGGGACCGTGTCGCGGTGGCTGTTGCCGAACTGGACGCCGCCGGCTTCCAGGCCGCTGATGGTCAACACCGCATAGCCCAGGCCGCCGCCGACGTAAGGCGTGACCCGGTTCAACGGCGCTGGCAGGTTCGAGACGTCGTACCAGAGGTTGGCCATCAGGCTGCTGGCTTCCTCTTTCCCTTCGCCGTCGATGCTGCCGCCGCCTTCATAGACCCGGTGATTGAACTGGGTCAGGGTGTTCTTGCGGTAGCTCAGTTCCAGTTCGGGTCGCAGCCCGATCGGCAAGCCCCAGCCCAGCGCCAACCCGGTGGCGTAGCCGGAATGCAGCGGTTGGTTGTATTGCATCTCGACGAAATCGAGGTCGTTCTGGTTGAGGTCCTGGTCGGCGACCCAGTTCAGGCCACCCATGGCACTGACATAAGGGCCAAGCGTATCAGCGAAACTGGACGCGGGGGCGATCAGGCCCAGGCCGATGATGCCCATGACGAAAGAGTGAGTGGTTTGCTTTAGGTTCATGCTCGATCCGAAGTGTTCTGTGATTGAAAAGTCAACGAAGCGTGTCCGGGGACCGGCGCACGGCCCCGGCGTACTCATACGAGGTGCAGGTGCGCTGCGGTTTTCTCGGCCGGGCTTTGGGAGGCGTTCGTCCGCTGTTCAGCCAGGGAGCAGAGGTTGTCCAGCGCCTTGGTCATCGCCGCCGTCAGTGCTTTGCGTAGCAGCCCCCGGTAGAGAAAGCTCAATGGACCGGAGATCCTCGCGCTATGGATGACATGGGTCTCTTCGGCGCAAAGCCTGCGCATCCGATGATCGAACTCAAGGTCGATCCACAGCAGCTTCGCGGTGTTGCGGTAGCTCTCGTGCAGGCTCACAGCCTCCAGTTTCAGGGGCATGTTCAACCCGTTCTTGAGAACACATTTGCCGTGCGTCCCGGCCTGGAATGGACCCTCGAGTTCGCAGTGGCGAACGTCGGTGTCCCACAGCGGCGCTTGGGAGAAATCGCTCCAGATCTTCCAGATCTCGGAAGGCGGCGATTTGACTACGATTTGCACGTTTACATCGTTCACGGCGTCACCTTGGTTGGGGGCTCGATGAGGTTCAGGGAAGCGGTCATTCAACGTTCTCAGGCGGCGGGCGCGGACTGGCTCAGCACCTGGGCGGTGATGCTGGCCTGACCGATTTTTTCGCCACGGTTGAACAGGCCGATGTAGATGCGGTTGGTCTTGAACGACCGCAACTGCGCATCGAACCCGGGTTGTGGCGCCAGCGACAGCGGACTGTTGCGCGCAATGGGCCGCTCCAGGGTGAAGCTCAAGGCCAGCAGGTTCATGGGGGTCTTGAGCGGGATATGCAGGTGACTGTGGGCAATCTGCATGTAGCATTGGCGGGCCACTTCGAGGAAATACACCATCGAATGGTGGTGCGGATCGCCCTCATGGAAGAAGTGCCGGTCCGGCAGTTCCACCGTGTCCACGCTCAAGCCCTGGGCGATCCCGCTCATCTCACTGACGATGACGTTTTCTGCGCGAGCCTTGTGCAGCAGCGCCTTGTCGCGGCAGGGCGCGGCGGTGAACGCCACGGCCGGCGAGGTCTCGAACGCCGAGCTGTGGGCCATTTCGAGCACGCAGGTGCACATCAACTGGCCGCCCTGCATGACTTTGGCGGTGAACGCCTGCGCATCCTGGCCCTGTTCCAGGTGCAATTGAATCGGCGTTTCTTTTTGCACGTACTGCTGGAACTTGATGCTCAGGCGTTTGATGTAGGCGGCGCGGCCACCCGGCGGCGTGGCGAGTTCGAGCAATTGCAGCACGCCTTCGATCAACAGGATGCCGGGGACGTGGTCCAGCGGGTGATCGAAGAAGTAAGGGTGGGCCTCGTTGACCACCAGCTGCGCCTGCAAGGCATGCGGACCTCGCCGGACGTCGGCGATCACGATATTTTCCTCGCGACGCGGCCGCAGCGCCGGACGCTGGGCGTCAGCCCCCCGGTGCAGGGCGAAGAGGCCTTCCATGGCGCGGACCCGGACCCGTAGCCCGGTCAGCAGCGTGCTGGTGAGCATGTCGCTGAGCTGCAACACATCGACACCGTCGTGCTGCGGCTCGCGCACCAGGTTGACCGGCCGCACGGGTGGGATGAGTTGCTGCAGTTCGTGGGACGCTGAATGGGCGAACCGCAGCATGAACGGCAATTTGATGGGGGCGGTCGTGGCGTCTGCGCCCTGGTGCCATTCGCGAAGTTTTTCGGTGAACAACCACATCACTGTCTTGCCGGCGTCGCGCACCTCGATCACGGTGTGGCTCGCCTTGCGCAACATCACCGCCAACAGGGTTTCGATGCCCGTGGCTTCAGCCAGGAAACCGGTCATGTCCCGCAGCGAATCC
The DNA here is from genome assembly GCF_018325965.1 of Pseudomonas sp. Cab53. Classification (NCBI taxonomy): domain Bacteria; kingdom Pseudomonadati; phylum Pseudomonadota; class Gammaproteobacteria; order Pseudomonadales; family Pseudomonadaceae; genus Pseudomonas; species Pseudomonas sp. Cab53. Next base: position 2,542,053 of record NZ_AP021902.1, read on the forward strand.
TGTGCAGGCGCTGGATCAGGTTGCAGTTCGCAGACCTCGACATGGGGGTATTGATCGCGCGGCTTGCCGGCCAGGCGGCAGGCTTCGTCCAGCGAACGGGCAGCGTGGGCCAGCACGGCCGCGCGAATCACCAGCAAGGGTTTTTCGCGGGCGCCTGCCTGATGACGGCGCAGGGCAAATACACCCAGCCCTTCACCTTGCAAGACCGGGGAGCGCTGGGCCCGTTCGACCTCGATCTCGCCGCTGATAAAGCGTCCGGCCCCGAGCAGCAGCGTGGTGATGCCGTCGTTGAACCATTGCGGGGAAGCCAGCAGGGTTTGCCAGAACAGGCCCGTGGTGCCCACCAGGGTCTGATGGAAACCCCTGAAGTCAAAGATCTGCGCCGGGTACCCGGACAGCATGTTCGGCAGCATGGTTGCCACGTCCGTGACCTCGACACCCGGTGGCGTCCTTTCGGCATGGCCGTAGAAATGATGGGCGCTGCTGTACGCGTTGCTGAAACGCTCGCCGCCCATGTTGCAGCACATGACCATCGCCGTGTCGGGCGAGCCGGCGACACCTGGCAGGCGGCGCAGCAGGTGATTGACGCGGTCGGTGATCAACAACTTGAACGGATCGACATGGGCCAATGGCTTGGGGCCCATGCCGAAACCGTCGATGTCGATGAGCTGGTCTCGGGCAAGGAATTTCCCCTGCAGCAACGGTTGCTCGGGCGTCACGGTGTAATCCACGAAACGCCCGTAGGGGAACACCACCGAAGGGGCCGCCGGCTGGTCGAACTGTTGCTGGAAGGCGTGCAAGGAACTGTGGCTGCCCAGCGCGGCTTCGGCTTCGACAATCGCAAGGTCCAGCATCAGCACGCCGGGAGCAACCCGAGGGGCGGCGAGCGCGTGGCCGGGCACGTACTCATCCACCACCAGGTGAGCGTTGGCCCCGCCAAAGCCGAAGCTGGAAATGCCGACGCGGATCGCCGAGGAGCGCTCCGCCAGCGGCTGCACCTGCCCGGTGGCAAGCCGCAGGCACGTCTCGTCGACCTTGGCACTGGGGCGGTAGCCAGGTTGGGGAGGAATGCCTTTGTGGCGCAGGATCATCAAGGCCTTGGCCAGCGAAGGACCCCCGGCGGCCGCCAGCGGGTGGCCAATGACCGACTTGATCGAGCCGATGGTGATTTTCCGGTCGTCGGGGCGGTGGCCTGCGAAGAAACTGTTCAGCGAAGCCAGCTCGGTGGCATCACCCAGCGGGGTGCCGGTGCCGTGGGTTTCGATGTAGTCGACGTCGCTCGGGTCGAGGTCCGCGTAGGCGCGCTGGTAAGCGGTGAACTGCGCCTGTTTTCCGGGCGCGAACACTGAGCCTTCGGCGCCGTCGGCGGACAATCCCAGGGCCCGCAGGACCCCCAACGGTTGGCGCTGGGCAAGCAAGGCCTGGGCGACGGGCTCGACCAGAAAGGCTACCGCGCACTCGCCCGGCACGATGCCGTCGGCATCCTGGCCGAAGGCTTCCATTTGGGCGCGGGCAGAGAAGGCCGTCAGTTGAGAGAAGCCGAGGAACAATGCCGGCGGCAATACCGTGTTGAGTGCCATGACGATGGCGTTGTCGGCCTGTCCACTGTTGACCAGCGCCTGGGCCATGTCGATGGCGTAGGGAAACGAACTGCAAGCGGTGTCGACTGACAGCGCCGGGCCGCCCAGGCCAACCGCCGCGGCGAGTTCCGCCACCTGTTCGCCCGGCGTATAGCCTTGCTCTGCAGCGGCTTTGGCGGCCATGCCGCTGACGAAGAAGCTCTCGTCGCTCCAGGACGTCGCCACCACCAGGGCCGTGCGCTCGCGGGCCAGGGTCGAACCTTGAGCGGCGAGTTGGCCGAGCAGTGTCTGGAGGACTTTCTGACCGATAGCGACTTGTCGCCCTTCATGTCGCGAAGGGGTTTCGGGGGCATCGGTCAGGCAAAAGGCGCTGTCCAGGTAGACGCGATTGCGTTCCCCCGGTTTTGCCGAATAGATCGACGCCTTGTCCAGTTCCCAACGGGCCGGCATCGATTCGATGGGCGCTATCTGCCCCTGGGACAGCAGGTGCCAGAGCGCGTCGATGGACGACGCCCCGGGAAATTCACCGGCCATCGCACTGAAGCAGAAATCGCCTGCTGTGGTCACTGCGCCACTCATACCTTGTCTCCTGATCGCCAAAATGCTGGGTGATCGGCTCGATCACCCGGATTCCATTCCTGTATTGCGCAGCGTGTTTCAGCCCAGCCTTGCCAGCAGTGACAGGGCGTCCTGGGGCGTGCGACGGGACATCAGCGCTTCGCCGGCAAACTCACTGGCCGAGCAGTGTTGGGCCATGGATTGGCAGAGCGTTTCGCGGCTGAAGCCATTGAGGCCCAATTGGGCGAAAGGTGTCTGGACATCGATCGACTGCGCGGTGTCCGCGACCAGCGGCGACAGTGTGTCGAGCAGCAGGTTGTGGGCCGGCGCCGGCGTCTCGGCCGTGACCGCCGCCGGGGCGGGTTCACAGGCCTCGGGCCCTGGGCCGGCAAGGGCGGCATCGATCAGGGCGATGGTCGCCTGCGGGTACTTGGCGTTGGCCAACTCGGAGCTGTTGGCCTTGAGCTGTGGCCACGTGGCGACCACGGATTCGAGGAAGTCCAGTTGCACCAGCGAGTCGAGGCCCAGGCCTTCGTAGCTTTGGTTCATGTCGATCTGCTCGGCCGAAAAACCGGTGATGGTCGCCAGTTGCGCCAGTACCCAGGCTTGCACATCCACCGCGGGCGCTTGTGGGTCGGCTTCAAGGCGAGCCAGCAGGGCCGTCGGGGTGGGCGCATCGAACAACTGCGAGGTTTGCGCCTGCTTTTCCGGGAAGTGCTGGGCGAGGGATTCGAAGATGTCCACCAGCCCCAGGGAGTCGATGCCCAGGCTCTCGAAACTTTGATCGAAGTCGATCTGCTCCTGCTTGAAGCCGGTGGCCGAGGCAATCTCGGCGCGCAGCCATTGGGCGTAGTCGAGTGCCGCAGGTGCTTCGACGACGGGTGCCGCGGCCAGGATCGGCGCCGTGGCGTGGACCGTTTCGAGCACCGCAACCGGCTTGTTCACCGGGGCGTCGATGCCTTGGGCATAGACCCCTTCGATGACTTGCTTGTGTGCGCTGAAGTAATGCGCGGTGACGGACTCGGCCTGCTCCAGCAGGCGCATCAGGATCGATTCCTTGGCGACATTGGATTCGCACAATGAATCGATGATCTTTTCCGAAAGGGAAAAATAGCTGTGGGCTATTTTTCCATTGGACACGATGAATTCCTGCACAACATCGTTAAGTTGCAAGCGCATGAGGTTCTCCTAACCGAAGTCGGTAGACGTTTCTATCAATAAGAAAAATCAAAAAGTCATGGCCCAGGGCCGGGCCTTGGGTGAATCCACCCATCAAACGGGCAGTAGTCGACAGGGCGACTTAAAGTTGGAGTTCTACTGCGTCAACCTCGGACGGTGTTGTTCTTGTGGCACCCTTGAGTAACCCGGACCTCAGGTTCAGATACGCCACCAGGGTCATGGCGTCGGCGCCCTGGAAGGCAATGTAGCCATCAGGACGAATCAGCATCAGCGTGCCCTCGCTGGCGTGGTAGCGCTTGTGCAGCCGCCAGTCAGGGTCGAGCAACGTCGAATGCCAGGCGGGCAATCCGGCGCTGCTGAGGGCGTCGATCACGCAATAGGCCTTGATGCCCGGGTAGTCTTTTTCCACGGTCTGGGCCAGGGTGTAATAGCCCGGCAGCAGCGGTGAAAACTGATCGGCCCCGGTGAACACCAGCAGCGTGAAAGTGCCGTGGAACAGGTCGATCAAGCGTTTTGCCGGCAGCCCTTGCAGTTGCCACAGCTCGACATCCGGCGCCAATTGCCCCGCGCGCGGCGCCGCGCTCTGGAACTCGGGCTTCTGGCCTTTGCGGTACCAGTTCTTGCGCTGTTTCTTCGTCAGCGACTCCTGGATGTAATCGCTTTTAGCGTAGTGGTATTGGTGACCGGAAATCATCGACGGCAGCTTGCGCTGGACCTTCTTGCGGTTGCTCAACAGCGGCAGGACATTGTCCCGCAGCCAGACCAGCGCGCGTTGGCGGACGGTGATCAGGCCGGTCAGGCGGTGGGCGGTGTTCTCGACTTCGAGGGCGACCGGGTAGCGCTCGTCGTTGTAGCTGTCGAGCAGGGTGGGCTCCGCCAGCCCCTGGTCGACGTAGGCCATTTTCCACGCCAGGTTATAGGCCTCGGAAACCCCCAGGTTCATCCATTGCCCGCCGATCGGGCTGCCGATGTGCGCGGAGTCGCCCACCAGGAATACCGAACCCTGCTGCATGGTCTGCACGCGGCGATGCTGGAACGAGGCGATAGTGGTCGACGAGATGTTGGACAGCGTCATCTTCTGCCCGCGTCCTTCGCACAACCGCTGGAAGTTTTCCAGGCTCAGGGAAGGGCGCTCGCCTTCCGGCGGCAGGTTGTAGGGCATCTCGATGAACAGGCGATAGCGAGACTGGGCACTGATCGGCGCGACCGCCACGTAGCCGTCCTGCGCGCCGAGGAAGAAGGCGCCTTCGTCCTTGCTGCCGGACCACTCGATGTCGGCGTCGGCCAGCATGAAGAAGCGGTCGTAGGACGAACCTTCGAACGTCATGTCCAGGCGTTTGCGGATGTTGCTGCGTGCACCGTCGCAGGCGGCCACCCAGCGGGTGGTCAGCGTTTCTTCGTGGCCGTCGGCGTGCCGCAGGGTCATGTTCACGGCGTCGGGCTGGTTTTGCAGGTCCACCAGCTCGGTGTTCCACTCGACCTGCGCGCCCAGTTCATTGAGCCGCTCCAGCAGCAGCTTCTCGGTCTGCGGCTGCGGCAGGCTCAGCAGCAACGGGTACGTCGCATCCAGGTAGGAGAAGTTGTAGTTCAACACCCGCTTGGCGTTCGACTGCACCGAAAACTGGTTGATGGTGAACCCATCCCTGACGGCTTGATCGGCGATGCCCAGGTCGCGGAAGATTTCCAGGGTGCGCGAATGGATCGCCATGGCCTTGGTCGCGGTGGAAGGGCCGGCGTTCTTTTCGATGATGCGAAAGCCAACCCCCCACTTTTTCAGCATGATCGCCAGGGACAGGCCAATCGGGCCGGCGCCTACGATCATGACGGTGGGGGCGCTGCCAGGGCGCTTGAAATACGTGGGGGCCAACGTGCTCAGAGTGTTCATCGGTCAGTACCAATTTCTGTAGAAGGGAGAGTGAGCGATGCCGAGCAGGGCATCGTCGCCAGATGAGTCGCCGTAGGCATAAATGTAGAAGTCATCGAGGTTGCTCAAGCAGCCCTTGAGCCGTGTGACTTTCTCTCTCTCAACGCAATTGGTGCCGCAAATGCCGCCCGTCAGTTTGTTTTTCGCTGTGGCCAGGCGAGTGCCGCAGACGTAGTCGAAACCCACCGCCTGGCCCCAGGGGATCAGGTAATTCTCGGGCGAGTTACTGACCAGCGCGGTGACGTGGCCCATGGACTGATGCCATTGCAACCGGCGCAGGGCCTCGGGCCGCAGCCACAGTGGCAACAGTTCGGTGATGAAGTACTTGGCGTGCTCGCGCTCATCGTCCACGGACAGGCCGCCCAGATAACAGGCGATGAAGGCCAGCCGGGCTTGCATCAATGGGGTGATCCCGACGACCACGCTGAGCATTTTCGGCAACAGGGGAATGATCCTGAGCCAGAACGACCGGGTGCCGGCGATGTAGCGCATGTAGCGCCAGAACGTGTGCCGGTCGGTCAACGTGCCGTCGAAATCGAAGACGGCCAGTACCGGTTGGGTGTTATCAGCTTGCATGAGCCACTTCCTTGAGCGCGATGATTTCGATGGTCCTGGGCAGCTTGAAGCCCGACAGGTAGCGCGAAAGCAGGGTGGCGATCGCGTTCTGGGTCAGGTCGGCACTGCCTTCCACGCACAGATGCAAGACGTTCACTTCCTTGTTGTCCGGGACGATGTAGGCCTTGGCGCGCGTTACGCCAGGGTGTTTCAGGGCGATGGATTCGATTTCCGTCAGGTCGACCATTTGCGCCTTGATCTTCGAGATCCGCAGGCGCTGGCAATAGAAGAACACATGGCTGTCTTCGTCCTGCCACACCAGGTCTCCGGTGTGGAACCAGCCATCACGCCAGAACCGGGCGTTGGCGTCATCGGCATCCAGGTAACCGTCGATCACCATCGAACCGCGGATCAGCAGTTCCCCGATGCGTCCGCGGGCAACGTCACGGCCCTCGGCGTCGACGACTCGCAGGTCCACACCGCTGATCGCGCGTCCCATGGCACCGCGGTGGACCTGGCCAATCGAGCTCTGGACGATCACCGGCATGCTTTCGGTCAAGCCATAGCCTTGCAGCACTGCGTTGCAGCCGAGCAACTTGCCCAGCTTCTCGGCTTCGTCGGCCGGCAGGTGGCTGCCGCCGGAATAGACCATCAATTTCGGGTGCATCGGCAACAGCGCGCCCTTGCGCTTGGCCAGGCGCGTGTTGAAGTAGCGGATGACGTCGGGCACCAGGCAGGCGAAGCTGACCTGATGTTCGGACAGGACTTCAGCCAGGTCGCGGTTAAGCAGCGTGTTGGTCATCAGCAGGGTGGCGCCGATGCTCAACGGAAACACCATCATCACGGACAACCCGAAGATGGCGTAGAGCGGCAGCGTCACCAGATGGACCGACCCGACGCCTTGCAGATGGAACTGCTCGTGCAGCCCGTCGCTCGATTGCGTCAGGTCGAGATAGCGGTGGGCCACGGCCAGAGGCTTGCCCAGCCCCCGATAAGTGAACTGCACCGAGACCACCGGGTTGTCCTCGGGCAACATCAGGGGTTCGGCCTCGTGCGGCACCTGAGCGACGGCAGTCGCATGGGCTGGCAGCGCCGCCGCCGGCTCGTCCCCCACCTCCAGCACCAAGGTATGGCGGATGCCGGAGTCCGGGTGGAACAGCTCGCTGTGCTGCGCCGCCAGCGCGGCAGTCGTGACCACCAGCGTGGGCCCGGCCAGGCCGATGACGTTGGACATCTCGAACGGCGTCAGCTTGTGGTTGAGGATGACTGGCACCGCGCCGCGGCCGATGATCGCCAGGTAATAAGCGATGAACGCCACGCTATTGGGCAGCACTAACGCAACTTTATCGCCGTGGACAACATCGAGCGCTTTAAGCACACCGTTACAGCCCTGTGCCATGTTTCGCAATTGACGGTAAGTGACGGTCTGTTCTTCCGCGTCCAGATACTTGATGGCTATCTGATCGGGGAAAGATTCCGAAAAACCGACAAAACGATGCAGAAAACCTTCTTTACTGGAAAGGCTTTTCATATACCAACCTCTTTCAATCCTTGGATGTATGGCGTGTCTGAAAAGTGCTACAGAGGCAGGCTATAGTTGTTTTATGTCAATCAAGCATCTAGGTAGTTATTGTTTCGATACCAGTTCAGCGTATCGGTCAGGGTTTCACTGACAGGGCGGAACTTGCAGTCCAGCTCCCTTGAACTCTTTTGATGGCTGAAGTGTGTGCGGCCTTGCTCTTGTTCCATGAGTTTGACCGTGGAAGTGCTGATCAACACCGGTTTCTTGGTAAGACGGTAATAACCTTCGTAGACCAGGGCGATGATGCGCAACATGAGCAAAGGCACTTTGCGTTCCGGTGCCTTGATTCCACTGACACTGGCGAGCGCCTGGAAAATACTTTTCATGTCCATGTGGTTACCGGCGGCCAGATAACGTTCGCCGGAACGACCGCGGGTGATGGCTGCGATCTGGTGCTCAGCCACGTCACGGGCGTCGACCACGGAAAAACTTCCAGGAAGAACACCAGGGAGTTTTTGTCCTACAAAATCGAGCAGGAACTGTCCCGAGGAGGTCGGGCCAATATCACCGGGACCAAACATCCAGCCCGGCAATACCATGGCGATGAACATGTCGGGGTGCTGCACTAGAAACGCTTGGACCTTCTGCTCGGACAATATCTTGCTCAAGTAGTAATCGTCCGCTTCCTGCTCACTGCGAGACATGGTTTCGTCGATGACTTGATCCCGGTTGCCCTTGAGCACGGCAATGGAAGAGGTGTGCACGGCACGACGGATGCCGGCGGCATAAGCGACTTGCAGCAGACGTTCGGTGCCGGTGACGTTGGTGTCGTAGAGTTTTTGCCAGTGCTTTCCGCCTTTGTAGCTGTCGCGGAAATAGGCGGCCGTATGGAACAGGGCGTCGCAACCTTGCAGGGCATGGCTGAAAGCGTCGACATCGAGCATGTCGCCTTCCACCAGTTCAACGGGCAGGTCGCCGAACTGCTTGCGGCCCTTTTCAAGGGAGCGAACCAGCGCTTTCACCTTGATTTTGCGCTGTAGCAGCGCATGGACGACGTTGTTCCCAAGCAGGCCCGTAGCGCCTGTAACGAAGGCATATTCCATTAAGATCCAGCTCCTTTGGGGTGACCCTGGCGTTGCATCGGGATCGCTGTCGCTGACGCGATGCGCGAACCAGGCGTTGGGCTTCACCAACGGCGCAAGTAAAAACCATTCGGTATCTGAAAATCAAGCGGTATTTATGTGAAGCTTTTGTGGTCCACCGCAAAAGCGCCCGCGGGGCTGAGAAAAACCGGGCTTTACCCAAGGTTCCATCGGTGGCCGCACGTGATCGCGGGGCATTCTCCAATGGGCGTCGAGGCCAGGCGACGCTGTTCTAATGGCACAGTAAGTCGCTGCCGGCGACTCATCTTGCATTCGTCTTCGGCTGCCCCAATACATGGCGATTACATGGCACCTGCTTAAAAGTTTAGATGCGGGTGATTAATACGAGCGTGTATAAGATATGATGGCCGTCACGGGTTTTTTTGCCGGCAGGAGCCAATGCTTGCATTCAGTTACAAATAGATATTTTCGTTGGCTAAAGGAGCCGAGGGCGTGATTAAAAAGAGACTAGGTCGAGAGGAAAGCCAGCAAGTAACCAGAGACAGATTATTCGATACGGCCATTGATCTGATGATCAAGAAAGGCTTTCACGCGGCCAGCGTGAACACCATTTCCGAGGAGGCTGGTTATTCGAAAGGGGCATTTTTCTCCAACTTTTCAAGTAAGGCCGACCTGTTGTTGCAATTGGCGCAGCGGTTCAAGCGGGTGGAAATCGATCGGTTGGGCTCGACCCTGGCGGCCGGCTATTCGTCCGAGCAGTTGACGCAGGGCCTGAATGCCTACATCGACACCCTGAAAGATAACGCCAATTGCGCGATCCTTGACGTCGAGTTGCAATTGATTGCACTGCGCGATGCCGAGTTTTCACCGCTCTACAATGACCTGCATGAAGAAAACAGCATTGCCTTGGGCAAGCTGATTACCATCATCTTCAATCATGCGGGCAAGAAACCGCCGATGGAAAATGCCACGCTTGCAAAGACCTTCACTGCCTTGTCGGAAGGTTTGATATTGCAAGGGCATAAAGATCCGGCAGCGGAAATCAAGTTGGTGTTGAATTCGCTGATTCAAACAGCCGAACCGCTCTAGGCGCTCATTCGCCGAGTATCTTCCGGATCATCCGGATCAGGTTTTCACCGACCTGCTCGACACTTTTGTTCTGCGAGACAACTTGCGCGCCCTCCATCAGGTAGGTGAGCGCCATGGCCGTTTCATTCGGTTCAGCTAGACCGGCTTCTTCACACAGGGCGACCAGGCGCTGGAACTGGCGCTTCTTGTGCGCCTCGATGAGCTGGCGGGCAGGGTTTTGCGGGTCCGGGAGCTCCGCCAGCGAGTGGGTGAAGGGGCAGCCCCGGTAAGACGCCGTGGACAGATCCTGCGCGATGAATTCGGCGAAACCGAGGATCTGCGCCTTGGGATCGTCGGCGTGCCGCGCCGCCAACCCTTCGAAGACCTCGGCGTACTGGTCGACGAGCAAGCGAATCCACGCCAGCACCAGCGCGTCTTTCGACTCGAAATGCCGGTAGACCGTCATCTTGGTCGATTTGGCCTTGGCCGCGATGGCATCCACCGTTACCCGACTGATCCCTTCGGTGAAGAACAGAGCTTCGGCGGCATCCAGGATCCGTTCCCGGGGCGCTAGTTGTGGAACTCGTTCGGGGCGCATGGCGTTCTCCGCTTGACAGCGATACTGTTTGGTATCTAACTATACCGAACAGTATCGCTCGATACTGGTAAGTACAAATCATAGCGTCTTTACCAGGAAGAATGTGATGAAACCCTCTGAATATGCAGGATATGACGCCCTTGGCCTGGCCGATCTGATTGCCAACGGCCAAGTCACCCAGACCGAGGTAAGAGAGGCGGCATTGGGCGCCATCGAACAGCTCAACCCCAGGATCAACGCGGTGGTCGAGGTGTGGAAGGATGAACCCCTGGCCACCGCAGGCCCGTTCAAGGGCGTGCCGTTCTTGGTAAAGGACTTGGGCCTGACCGCCCAAGGTCGCCTGAACGAGTTGGGCAGTCGCCTGGCCGCCGGATGCGTCGCCGCTGAAGACTCCAACCTGATGATTCGCCTGCGCCAGGCCGGCCTGGTGACCCTGGGCCGCACCAGCACGCCGGAGTTGGCGGCCAGCACCACCACCGAAGCCGCGTATTCGGGCCCAACCCGCAACCCTTGGGATTTGAGCCGCAGCGCCGGAGGCTCCAGTGGGGGTTCGGCCGCTGCCGTTGCCGCCGGCATGGTGCCCGCTGCCCATGCCACCGATGGCGGTGGCTCGATTCGCGTTCCGGCCGCCGCCACCGGGTTGTTCGGACTCAAGCCCAGCCGAGGCCGAATCTCCATGGGCCCGGCAGTGGACGAGGTATGGGCCGGGCTTGCCGTCCATGGTGTTGTCAGTCGAACCGTGCGCGACAGCGCCGCCTTGCTGGATGCCATGGAAGGGGCGGCCGTGGGGGATCCGTTCGAGATCGCTCGGCCAGCGCATTCCTGGCTTTCACAAACGACGCGCGAACCGGGGGCGCTGCGCATCGGCTTGTTGCTGCACCCACTCAACGGAACCCGTTGCGTCGAGCCGGTCGCCCAGGCCACGCGGGAGGTGGCGGTGCAACTGGAGGGCATGGGGCACCGTGTCGAGGAAGTCGATCTCGACATCGGCCTGGGTTGGGAAGGGTTCGTGGAACTGAACGCGCGCTTCTGGTCCGCCAATACCGCCGCCTGGGTCAACGCCCTCGCGGCGGCCACCGGGCGTCCGGTCGATGCCAGCACACTGGAGCCATCCACGCTGGCGTTGCACCGGCTGGGCAGCCAACTCACCGCCCTGGATCTGATCGAGGCCATGCACCTGCGCAACCTCGTGACCCGTCGCATGGGGCACTTCTTTAGCCAGTACGACATCCTGCTGAACCCGACCCTACCAGCGCTGCCCCCGTTGATAGGTCACTACAACGAAGGCCAGGCGCTGCTGGACGGGCGGGGCTGGATGGATCGAGTCTTCAGCCATTCGCCCTTTACCGCCTTGGCGAATGTGACCGGTTCGCCCTCGATGTCCATGCCGCTGGCGGTCGATCGGCACAGCGGCCTGCCGATCGGCTTGCAGTTTAGCGCGGGGTTCGGTCGTGAGGCCCCGTTGCTGCGCCTGGCAGCGCAGTTGGAACGAGCGTTGCCCTGGGCGGGTCGCACACCCGGGGCCTGGGTTGCCTCGTCAACTTCTGGAGTGCCCGCGTAGCTGTGCCGGGCTGACGCCCAGGCGCTGCCTGAAGAGCGTCGTCATGTGCGCCTGGGAATTGAAGCCGCAGGCGAGGGCGATCTCGGTCAGCCTAGCGCTTGTGTCGCACATCAAGGTCCGGGCCTTGGCCAGGCGTCGGTCGATCAGGTAGCTGTGGGGGCTTTTTCCCGTCGCGAGCTTGAATGCCCGGATGAAATAGCCTTCGGACAACCCCAGCAGCGCTGCCATCGCCGGTACGCCGAGTGGGCCGGCGAGCCCTGCGTCAATGAACTCGTCGAGCAGGCGCATGCGTCGGCCGGTGATCGAGCCGGGAGGGGGCGCCGGCAACCGTTCGTGGCCCGTCACCCGTTCAGCCAGCCCCAACGCCCAGGATTCCCAGTCGTCCTGCGCCGATGCCTGCAACAGCGCGTTGCGCATGCGGTGGGCGAGGGCAATGGCCGGCGGGTCGATGCGATTGTTGAAGGCCCGCTCACCCTCCAGCGCAACGCCGTCGGTGCGCTGGATGCGCAGGTATTCACCGCCCTGGGGCGATTCGGAGAACACATCACACCCCACTGGGACGAAGGCCAGGCCGTTGGGCATGGCCTCGAACGGATGCACCCGGTCGCTGCCGATGGCGTGCAGGCCGCACTGACTGTCGAAGGCGAAGCCGATCGAGGCTTGGGTTGCGACATAGCGGGTCGCGTAGGCGCAGCCCGGCAGCAATTCAATCGCCCAGGGGCCTGCCTCGATACGCCTGATCGGTTCGGGTTGGGGCGGCGGCAGGCGATTGCGGCGGTGCATGAGCGACATAGTAGTGAAGAAAAGGGCTGAAAGTCAGGTCAGTTTTCTGGAAGCCCGCCGGTGGCGCCCATGACTAGACTGGGCAAAACCTGGAGGCGACCCTATGCACAAACTGACGCTCGACGATATCGAACAAGCGGCGCGCAACATATACCCAACCATGCCGGCCACGGCCCAGTACGCTTGGCCCTTGCTGGCTGAACGGCTGGGTTGCACGGTGTGGGTCAAGCACGAGAACCACACGCCCACCGGGGCATTCAAGGTCCGCGGTGGTCTGACGTTCATGCACTGGCTCAGGCGCGAGCACCCCGAGGTGAAGGGCGTGGTCACGGCGACCCGTGGCAATCATGGTCAGAGCCTGGCATTGGCGGCAACAGCGTTGGGCTTGCGGGCGTTGATCGTCGTGCCACAGGGCAATTCGCTGGAGAAGAACCAAGCCATGCGCGGCTTCGGTGGCGAGGTGGTGGAGTTCGGTCGCGATTTCGATGAGGCCCGCGAGGAGGCCGCACGCTTGGCGCAGCGGCAGGGCTTGTTTCTGGTGCCACCGTTTCACGCCGAGCTGGTCAAGGGCGTGGCGACCTATGGGTGGGAGTTGTTCAAGGCGGTGCCGGACCTGGACACGGTCTACGTGCCGATCGGCTGCGGGTCGGGGATCTGCGCCGTCATCGCCGCCCGTGATGCCTTGGGCTTGAACACCGAAGTGGTCGGTGTGGTGTCCACTGAGGCTGCGGCGGCGAAGCAGTCGTTCGAGACCGGGACCCTGTGCGAGACCCCTTCGGCGAACACCTTCGCCGACGGCCTCGCCGTGCGCAAGCCCATACCCGAGGCGTTCGCCCTCTATGGGGCCGCGGCGGCACGGATCGTGGCGGTCGACGATCGTGAAATTGCCGAGGCCATGCGGGTCTACTACACCGACACACACAACCTCGCCGAAGGTGCCGGCGCCGCGGCGTTGGCGGCGCTCATGCAGGAGCGTGACGCGATGGCGGGGAAACGTGTGGGGGTGATTCTGTCGGGCGGCAACGTTGACCGGCCAGTGTATGCGAGGGTTCTGGGGGAGCAGGCGCAAGGTTAACGGTGAAGTGTTCGTGTAAGTGCGCTGTCGGTGCCGGTGATTGGGAGGTTGGCCTCTTCGCGGGCAAGCCCGCTACCACAGTGTTATGGGGTGGGCACAAGATGTGTGTCCGTCACAGATTCCCTGTGCGGGAGCGGGCTTGCTCGCGAAAAAAAGGCTTCAGCCGGCTTCAAGCGCCATCCCCGGAACATTTCTGAACTTTCCCCTGGCCGATATTTCCATTGCTTAAGCACCACGATGCAGCCGCCTGGCGCATGCCAGCAGGCTTCGAACGATCGCCAGAGCCGAGAGTGAATGTGACCTCCAAACCCTCCAGAACCCCATTGCGGCGAGCCGTGACCGGACCTTTGTTGTTTCTCTTCATCCTTGGCGATGTGCTGGGTGCCGGTGTCTACGCGCTGGCCGGGACCATCGCTGGACAGGTGGGGGGAGCGATCTGGGTGCCTTTATTGGTGGCGCTGTTCTTCGCCATGCTTACTGCCGGCTCGTATGCGGAGCTGGTTACGAAGTACCCGCAGGCCGGCGCGGCGTCGGTGTTCGCCGAAAAGGCGTTCCGCTCGCCGTTTCTTTCCTTTCTGGTCGGCTTTTGCATGCTGGCCGCGGCGGTGACCAGTGCAGCCGGCCTTTCGTTGGCGTTCGCGGGCGATTACCTGGCGACCTTCACTCACGTCCCGCCCCACATCGCTGCCCTGGTGTTCCTGGTGATGATCGCCTTGTTGAATGCCCGGGGAATCAAGGAGTCCCTGGGGGCAAACCTGGTCATGACCCTCATCGAGCTGTCGGGCCTGATACTGGTCATCGTCGCCGCGGCCTGGTTTTTCCGTTCCGGCGATGCCCATCTGCACAGTGCGCTGCAATTCAAACCGGGCGTCAGCCCATGGCTGGCGGTGTTGAGCGCGGCATTACTGGCGTTCTATTCGTTCGTCGGATTCGAAACCTCGGCCAATCTCGCCGAAGAAATACGCGACGTGCGTAAGGTCTATCCGCGCGCTTTGTTTGCCGCGTTGCTCACCGCCGGCGTGGTTTACATGGCCGTGGGCGTCGCGGCTGCCTCGGTGCTGCCCATGGAAGAATTGGTCGCTACTTCGGCGCCTTTGCTGGAAGTCGTCCGCGCCTCGGGGTTGAGCGTTTCGCCGCGGGTCTTTGCCTTCATCGCCCTGGTCGCCGTGGCCAATGGCGCGCTGCTGACCATGATCATGGCCAGCCGACTGGCCTATGGGATGGCCTGCCAGGGCTTACTGCCGGGGGGCTTGGCGCGAGTCCTGCGCAAAAGGCGCACACCGTGGGTCGCGATCATCGCCACCACCCTGGTCTCCATCGCGTTGACGCTGACAGGCTCTCTCGCCACATTGGCCGAGACCGTCGTGCTCTTGCTGCTTTTTGTTTTCCTCAGCACCAACCTGGCGGTGTTGGTGCTGCGCCGCGATCCGGTGGCGCAAGCGCATTTTCGGGTGCCCACTTGGGTGCCCCTCCTTGCGATCGTCTCGTGCCTGGTCTTGCTCAGCCAGCAAAGCCTGGAAACCTGGTTGCGCGGCGGCGCCCTGGTCGGTGTGGGAGGTCTGCTGTATCTGTGCACGCGAATGGCAATGCCTGTGGCCGTAAAACCCGGCTAGGTGTTTGGTTGCAAACCGACGCCGGTGATCGACGGCGCTCCAGAAAGCCAGGCCTTTGCCGATTCAGGGAGGGCTGACTAGAGTCTTTGCACCGGCAGGGACGTACCGTCAACGCAACGGAATATCGATCATGACCGAACACTCCCCCGTCAAACCTTCAAGTCCCTTGGCTGTGCCGAGTGCCGCGACCATGAGGCGCTCGGGTTCGATTTCACCATGGCGTTCCAGCCGATCTTCAATCTGCGAACCGGCGCTGCGTTTGCCTATGAAGCACTGGTCAGAGGGATCAACGGTGAATCGGCGAGCGACATCCTGGGGCAGGTGAATGACGGCAACCGCTACCGGTTCGACCAGGCATGTCGCGTAAAGGCGATCGAAGAGGCTACCCGGTTGGGCCTTCTGGACCTCCCTCGATGCCTGCTGAGCATCAACTTCCTGCCCAACGCCGTTTACCGGGCCGAGACCTGCATCCGGGCTACGCTGGAGGCGGCGCGCCTGGCCAATTTTCCATTGGATCGGTTGATGTTCGAAGTCACCGAGGGCGAGAAAGTCGACGACCCTGACCACCTCAAGTCGATCTTCACCGAATACGAGCGCCAGGGGTTCACCACCGCGATCGATGATTTCGGCTCCGGCTATTCGGGTCTCAACCTGTTGGCGATGTTCCAGCCGCAGGTGCTGAAGATCGATATGGCGCTGACCCGTGGTATCGACCAGGATTCGGTGAAACAGGCCATTGTCGAAGGGATTCTCCTGGTGGCCAGGCGCCTGGGGATCCTGGTCATTGCCGAAGGGGTCGAGACCCCAGGGGAAAGCGCTGCGCTGGTGGGGCTGGGCATCGAGCTGATGCAAGGCTACCTGTACGCGCGGCCGGAAATAGGGCGCCTGCCCACCTGCCGTTTCGATGTGACGTAGGTCAGGCTGCTTCGGCGGCCATGGCCGCCTGGACGCAGGGGCGTGCTTCGATACGCTCCATGAACGCCATCAGCGCCGGCCAGTTGCTGATCTCGATGCCGAGCCGTGGCAACCATTTGAGTACGCTGAACAGATAGCTGTCGGCCAAGCCGAAGCGGCCCATCAGGTACGCCTGTTGTTCGAGAGCCCGGTTCAGGTAGTCGAAACGCCTGGACAGTTTTTCCCGGAAGATGACCTTGGCCGAGGCGGCCATGCCGGCGTTGAACAGTGGCGCGCAACCGCTGTGGATCTCGGTGGCAATGAAATTCAGCCACTCCTGCAAGCGCACCCGTTCCCAGGTGCCATTGGCCGGCGCAAGGGAGTTGCCCGGGACTTGGTCGGCCAGGTACTGGACGATGGCCGGTCCTTCGGTCAACACGTTGCCGTCATCCAGCGCCAGGGCCGCGACATAGCCCTTGGGATTGATGCTCAGGAAGTCCAGCCCGTCGGCGGTGCGCTTGGTCTGGTTGTCGACCCGGACCAACTCGAATGGCAGGCCCAGTTCCCGCAGGACGATGTGCGGGGACAATGAACAGGTCATGGGGGCAAAGTACAGTTTCATGGTGTTCCTAAGGGACGGTGGAGGTTCGCTGGGGCGATTGCCTTGGCGTGCGTCCCTAGAATCCCTGGCAACGGCAACATGTTCAAAGGACATTTGCGGTGCTAGCGTATGACAAAACCTCATGAGCATCGTGTCGCCCCATGATCAGCAGAATTCCCTCCCTCAATGGCCTGAAGGCGTTCGAATCGGCCGCCAGGCACATGAGCTTTACCAAGGCTGCCGAAGAGCTGAATGTGACACAGACCGCCGTCAGCCATCAGATCCGGCGGCTCGAAGAGGAGTTGGGCGTGCGTTTGTTCCTGCGGCTCAAGGACGGGCTGGCCCTGAGCCGTGAGGGCCAGGCTTACTTTCCCGGCATTCGTTCGGCGTTCCACGAGCTGCGCCATTGCACCGAGGCCCTGCTGGAGACGCGCAATCACAGCGTGCTGACGATCAGCACCCTGGTTTCATTTGCTTCCAAGTGGCTGTTGCCGCGATTGGCGTCGTTCCAGCAGGCGTTTCCCGGCATCGATGTGCGTATCACTGCGTCCACCGAGTTGGTGGACTTTCGCAAAACGGGCATTGATGCTGCTATCCGCTACGGGGCCGGTGACTGGCAGGGACTGCGGGCCGACTGGCTGATGTGCGACGAGATCTTCCCGGTGTGCAGCCCGCGGTTGCTGGAGGGCTCCGGCGCCTTGCGCAACCCGGGCGATCTGGCCAGCCATACCTTGTTGCAGGTCAGTGGGCAGACCCAGGGCGACTGGAACGCCTGGCTGGAGGCCGCCGCCCAGCCGGCGCGGCTTGCCGAGGGCTCACGCCTGACATTCGACCTGGCGATGATGGCGGTGCAAGCTGCGGTGGATGGCTTGGGGGTGTGCATCGGGCGCTCGACGTACGTCAAGGACGACCTCAAGGCCGGGCGCTTGGTAGTGCCCTTTGACCTGAAGTTAAAATCCGATTTCGGTTTCTATCTCGTGAGCCCCCATGAAACGGCCGGGACCCAAACGGTGCAGGCGTTCAGGACCTGGCTGCTGGAGCAGGTCAGAGGCCCCGACAGACCTGCATTCAGTGATTTGGGCGGGTGACACGGCCAGTGTTTTTCTGACGTCAAAACATAATTGTGTTGCGGTGTATAAAGCCCCTGATCCGCGAGTCGATAGCCCTTTTGAAGTCCAATAAAATTTTCGGGTTCGCAGAGGGTATGCCATGTTTAACACAGCACTGAAAAGTGAACTGTCGGCCAGGACGGCCGAACTGGCAACATACAAGGGATTAGTCGGCGCGCTTGAACGGTCGATGGCCGTGATCGAGTTCAGTCCCGATGGCAAAGTCCTTCGTGCGAACGAGAATTTCCTGAAGACGATGGGCTACCGTGCCGACCAACTGGCAGGGCTCTCGCACCGCGATTTCTGTACCCCGGCGCTGGCCGGTAGTGCCGAGTACCGCGAATTCTGGAACCAGCTGCGCTCTGGTCAGTTTGTTTCCGGTACGTTCCAACGTCGCGGTGGGCAGGGCCAGAACATCTGGCTGGAAGCCAGCTACAACCCGGTCGTCGACGAACAGGGCCGCGTCGTCAAAGTGGTCAAGTATGCACTCGATGTCACGGCCAAGGTCGCGAGCGAGGCGGAAACCCGTGGCCGGCTGGCCGCGCTCGACCGAGCCATGGCGGTGATCGAGTTCGACCTGGGCGGCAATATCCTGACCGCCAACGACAACTTTTTGCACGTCATGAATTACTCACTGGGCGAGCTGAAAGGTAAGCACCATCGGATGTTTTGCGACTCGGACCTGGTCAACAGCGCCGAATACAGTGATTTCTGGCGACGCCTGAACGCCGGTGAATTCTTCAGCGGCCAGTTCAAGCGCCTGGGCAAGCACGGCAAGGTGGTCTGGCTGGAAGCCAGCTATAACCCGGTGTATGACGCCGAAGGCAAGTTGAGCAAGATCGTCAAGTTCGCCAGCAATATCAGCGAGCGGGTGGAGAAGTTCGAAGAGGACTCGCGCGGCGCCTCCCGTGCCTATCACATCTCTGCCGAGACCGAGCGCGTCGCGGAGCAGGGGGCCCAGGTCATCCATCAGACAGCCAAGGAAATGCGCGAGATCGCCGACAACATCGGCGCTTCCGCGCGCCTGGTCGGTCAATTGGGCGCGCGTTCGGAAGAAATCACGGCGATCGTCAACACCATCCGCGGCATTGCCGACCAGACCAACCTGCTGGCCCTCAATGCCGCCATCGAGGCTGCACGGGCCGGTGACCAGGGGCGGGGGTTCGCGGTAGTGGCCGACGAAGTCCGGCAACTGGCCGGGCGTACCAGCCGCTCGACGTCGGAGATCGCCGAGATGATCGGCAAGATACTGTCCGAAACCCGTGACGCGGTGACCAGCATGAACGAGACCCACGAGGGGGCCTTGCGCGGGGTTACGCTGGCGGACCAGGCCGGCTCGGTCATCGTCCAGATCCGGGCCGGCACCACCGATGCGCTTGAGGCGGTGAGCATGTTCGCCTCCAAGCTCGACGAGTCCGAGGTCATTCCCAAGACGGCCATCGGCTGGGTGGGTTGAGCCACACAGGCCACTAGCCCATCTGTGCTATTCAGAATGAACCCCCGAGCCTGGATACTTTGGCGCTTGTGACCATCCAGGATCTCGGGAGAGTACATGAACGGAATCGTTCGTTTTTGCAGTGTGATCAGTGCCACGCTGCTGTGTGTTTCAGTGGCCCATGCCGGTAGCCAGGCCTGCACGATGGAAGGTGAGATGACGGTCATGGGCCAGCATATCGAGGCCAAGGACTGCGTGCAGGCCAGTGATGAGCAGCCGGTGGCCAAGTTCCGTTCAAGCTGTGAAGCCTATGCCAACATGCCGGTCGCCCTGGGCGGAGAGGCGGGCCGGATCACCTATTCGCAAACCTGCCCGCCAAACCCCCAGGCCACCTGCCTGAACGTCAACGGACAGGGGGTGGATTTCTATTACTACAAGCGCACGGCTGAGCTGCTGGAGAGCACCCGCAAGGGGTGTACCGTGAGTGGCGGTACCTGGAAGGAGTGAGCGAGGCCGGCTATTGGAGCGCCCTCGGTTGAGGCGATGCCCGGAGTTCGAACAGGCCATTGGATGTCTCTGTTCGATACGATCCATGCACCCTGGTGTTTCGGCGCGCAGTCGGGAGTGTTGGTGGTTGCAGGCTTGGCTGTTCCAGCCACCTTTCAGGGGCGTTCACAGCTTAGGAGGGGAGGGTAGGACGCGGCTATAGTACAAGTGTTCTATGGCATGGCGCGCTGGCAGGGAGGATAAATCCCACCGTCGGTCTACCGGTGTCGGGTTCAACTCTGTGAGTTGACTGGCCATCCGCCGTTGACGGGGAAACTGGAGAATTGTGCCGCTGCCGCCGCACGGGTAGGCACGCCCAAGGATTTGAGCAGGCTGGAGACATGGATGCGTACAGTGAAGGGCGAGATGCCCAGGTCTCGGGCGATTTCCTTGTTGGTCTTGCCGGCCGCGATCAAGCCAAGCACTTCCCGCTGGCGTGCGGTCAGTTGGGCCAGTGCATCGTCCAGCACCGAGTTTTCAGCCTGGTATTTCACCACCACTTCGCCTTCGCGGATGGCCATGATGGCGTCGGCGATGCCGGCGGGGTCGATGTTCTTGCCGATGAAACCGTCAGCCCCCAGCGACATGACCTGGGTAATGACATCCACGTCATCCACCATTGAAACCACAATGATCGAGGTGCGCTTGAATTCACTGCGCAATTGGCCGATGACTTGCAGCGACGTGATACCGGGAAAGCGCAGGTCGAGTATCAGGGTGTCCACTTCCAGCCCGGCGCGCGCCAGGGCCAATACTTCGTCCAGATTGCCGGCCTGTTCGATGGTGGCCGTCGGTATCAATCGCTCGATGGTCCGCAGCATGCCCTCGCGAAACAAAGGATGGTCATCGGCCACAATTACTCTGCACGTCATGCTCCAGATCCTCCTGACCTTCAAGTCAGCGCATCGTAACCTAAACGGCCCCCTTGGGTTTCAAGTTTGAAACAACCTTTCATGTTGGAATAATCCTGTGACCATGACAGAAAAGAATAGCGAGCTGGACCAGGCGACATTGAGATTGACAGTCGGGGCCTGCGCTTCAATCTATATCATCGTGGTCGCGTGTCTTTCCTATTCGGAATTCGGCACTTATGTCCCGATCATGTGGTACATGGTGTTTTTCTTCAGTGTCGCGGCGCCGCTGCGCATGGCGATCAAACGCTGGCCCGGGCATTTTTTCCTGCGTCGTATCTTTGCCATGGCGCTTGACTACGCGAGCGTCGCCTTCGCCATGATAGTGGGCGGGGAGGCCGCATTGCCGGTCTATGCCGCGTTGCTCTGGGTCACGTTGGGTAATGGCATGCGCTTCGGGTCACGTTACCTGGCTGCCGCGACGCTGATTGCCTTGGCGACGCTGGTCATGATCTTCCTGCTCACGCCGTTCTGGCGGGGTCAGCCTTACATGTTCCTGATGCTGATCGTCACCACTGTCGTCGTGCCGGCCTATGCGCACATCCTGTTGACCCGTACCCGCATCGCCTCGGAAGAAGCGATTGCCGCCAACCAGGAAAAGTCGCGCTTCCTGGCCCAGGCCAGCCATGACCTGCGCCAGCCGATCCACTCCATCGGGCTGTTCACCGCATGCCTGCGCGACGCCCGGCTGGGCCAGGAAGAACTGCGGCTGGTCGATAACATCGACCGCTCATTGCACATCGTGTCGCAACTGTTTCGCTCGATCCTGGACATCTACACCCTCGACAACGGGCAACTGGAGCCGCAATCGGAGCCCGTGCACCTGGGCGCGCTGCTGCAGGACGTGGTCAAGCAGAACACCGAGGCGGCGCGCTGGGCCGGTGTCGAGTTGCGCCTGCGGCCCTGCCACCAGTGGGTCAACGTCAATGCCGGCCTGTTGGCGACCATGGTGCAGAACCTGATTTCCAATACACTGAAGTACGCCCCCGGCAAACCGGTGCTGATTGGCGTGCGGCCCAGGGGCAATGGCCTGGCCATCGTCATCTACGACAAGGGGCGCGGCATTGCCGCCGAACATCTGCCCGAAGTGTTCAAGGAGTTCTACCGGGTGCGTCACGTCCGCGACAAGGACGTCGAGGGGCTGGGCCTGGGGTTGTCGATCGTCAAGCGCATCAGCCATCTGATCAACCTGCAGATCCGGCTCGATTCCAGGGTCGGCAGGGGAACCTGCGCCGCCATCGAAGGCCTGGAAAAGGTCGCGCCCCGGGCGGCGCTTGCGCGTACGCCGCCCACGCAGAGCCGCTTGCAGGGCTTGCGGGTGTGCCTGGTGGAGGATGACGCCAACGTGCTGATGGCGACCTCGGCGCTGCTGGAAAAGTGGGGTTGCGAAGTCGAGACCCACAGCGACGGGGTGGGCGTGACCAGCGACTGCGACATCATCATTGCCGACTTCGACCTCGGGACGAAGGTCTCGGGTTCCGAGTGCATCGCGGCGATCCGCGAGCAACGTGGCTGGGAGGTCCCGGCGATGATCATGACCGGCCACGACATCGAACGGATCCGCCATGCGTTGCATCACATGAACATCTCGATCCTGGCCAAGCCCGTGCGCCCCCCGGAGCTGCGGGCGACCTTGATGGAGCTGACCAAGCATTTCGCCAGCCTCAGGGTATGACGCCGTGGACCGGCACGGCCCCATCACCCTTGCACTGTGTGAAAGAGTGGATTGCAGCGTGTGCGTATTCCTGTACCGGCGCTTTGGGCAGAAGATGACGCCACTGACCTGCACGCCTGGCCACAGGTGTGGCGGAGTATCCCTGACCAAGGCGCCATGGCGCGGCTTTACGCTGCGGGCGCGAGGAGCTGATGATGGACGAAGCCACGACCGTACAACCCTCGCCCTGGCACGAAGGAGAGCTGACTTTGCAGCGCTCGGTGGGCGCGGTGGACATGATGGCCGGTGTTGGCCAGCGTCAGTTGGCGCGGACCTGGATGCCGGATCAGCATCGTGAGTTCTACGCCCAGTTGCCGTTCGTGGTGCTCG
The DNA here is from genome assembly GCF_018325965.1 of Pseudomonas sp. Cab53. Taxonomy (NCBI): domain Bacteria; kingdom Pseudomonadati; phylum Pseudomonadota; class Gammaproteobacteria; order Pseudomonadales; family Pseudomonadaceae; genus Pseudomonas; species Pseudomonas sp. Cab53. The sequence goes on from NZ_AP021902.1 coordinate 2,564,712, forward strand.
GAGCGGTGGATCGCCAGGGCGATGTCTGGGCGACCCTGCGTGCGGGGCGGCCCGGTTTCATGAACTCGCCCGATCCGCAAACCCTGCACATCAATGTCCAACCGCAAGCCGATGACCCGGCCCAGGAAGGCCTGGGCGAAGGGGACGCCATCGGCATGCTGGGCATCGAATTGCACACCCGGCGGCGTAACCGCATGAATGGGGTCGTGCGGCGCCAGCTTGAGCAGGGGCTCGAAATTTCGGTGCGCCAGGCCTATGGCAACTGCCCGCGTTACATCAACCTGCGCGAGTATGCCTTTGTCGAGGAGCAGGCCGGCGCACCCCGCGAGTTGACCGTGGCGGACCCCCTGGTGCGGCGCCTGGTGACGACCGCCGATTCGTTCTACATCGCCTCCTACGTGGTGCGCGATGGCGAGCGGCAGGTCGATGCCTCCCACCGCGGCGGTAAACCGGGGTTCGTGCGCATGGATGAGGACGGGACACTGACGGTGCCTGACTTTTCCGGAAACCTGTTCTTCAATACCTTGGGCAATATCCTGCTCAACCCTCGGGCCGGGCTGGTGTTCGTCGATGTCCAGACGGGCGACCTGCTGCAGATGAGCGGCACGGCGCAGGTGGTGCTGGACGATCCCGAGATCGCCGCGTTCCAGGGCGCCGAGCGCTTGTTGCGCTTTACGCCCCAGCGCATCGTCCACCGGCCGGCCGCACTCCCATTGCGCTGGAAAGATAAAGCCGAAGGGGAATCGCCCAATTCGCGGATGACCGGCAGTTGGGAGCATGCCACCGAGCGTTTGCAGGCCGAGGCCTTGCGGACTCACTGGCGTTCGCTGCAGGTCACGCGGGTGGTGGAGGAGAGCCCCGGCATTCGCTCGTTCTACCTGCAAGCGAGCGACGGGGTCGGTATGCCGCGGTTCGAAGCCGGGCAACATCTGCCGGTGCGGGTCTCGTTGCCTGGGCACAAAGCCCCGTCGATTCGAACCTACAGCGTGTCCAGTGCGCCGTCGGATGATTTTCTGCGCATCAGCGTCAAGCGCGATGGCTCGGTGTCGTCCCACCTGCATGATCAGGTCCTGCCACTGCACACGATCGAGGCGCGCGCCCCCCAGGGGCATTTCACTGTGCAACCGACCGAACGGCGCCCCATGGTGTTGCTGGCGGCCGGCGTTGGCATCACGCCGCTGTTGTCGATGTTGCGCGAAGTGGTTTACCAAGGGCTGCGCATCAACCGCCTGCGCCCGGTCTGGTTGGTGCAAAGCGCGCGGACGGTGGCTGAACTGGCGTTTCGTGATGAGATCGATGCACTGGTGGCGCGTGCCGGCGACAAGGTGCAAGTGCTGCGCATGGTCAGCCAGCCGCCTGTGGAGGCGGGCGCGAACGAAGCCTACGACCTGCCGGGTCGGATCGATATCGAGCTGCTCAAGAAGTGGCTGCCGTTGAATGACTACGACTACTACCTGTGCGGGCCAGGCAGCTTTACCCAGGCGCTGTACGATGGCCTGCGCGGCCTGCGCATTCCGGACGATCGCATCCATGCCGAAACCTTCGGCCCGTCCACCCTGGTGCGGGACGTCGAGGTCCGTCTCCCGGCGGCGCAGCAAGTGCCGGCGGCGACCGAGCCGGTGAAGATCCTGTTCGCCGGTTCGGCCAAGGAAGGGCGTTGGGAACCGGGCAGCGGGACCTTGCTCGAACTGGCCGAGGCGCGAGGACTGGAGCCGGAATTCAGCTGCCGTGGCGGTTCCTGTGGCACCTGCAAGACTCGCCTGAGCCAGGGCCAGGTGCACTACCTGACTCCGCCGGCCGAACCGGTTGGCGAAGGCGAAGTGCTGATCTGTTGCGCGGTGCCGGCCCAAGGCAGTGAACCCCTGGTGCTGGAGATCTGAACCGGCGCCCGCTCAGCTAGAGCCCGCGTCGCACTTTGCCGGGGGCTTGGCCATGGAGCTCCTTGAATTTCTTGCTGAACGCGGCCTGGGATTGGTAGCCGACCTGTAACGCGATGTCACTCAACCCCAGGTGTGACTGGTGCAGGAGATTGAACGCCTGCTCCATGCGCATGTGCGTCAGCAGCACCCAGGGCGAGACGCCGGCGACTCTGACGAACGCGCGCATGAAGTTCGCCCGGGACATGTTCGCGATCTGCGCCAGGCTTTCGATGGTCCACGGGTGCGCGAGATCATCCAGCATCGCCTGCCAGGCCCGGCCCAGACGCTTGTCGCCCAGCAAGGCCAACGAGCCGCTGTCCTGCCCCTGGCTGGCCAGGTGTGCTCGAAGGATCAGGGTGAACAGCGCCTGGGACAGGGCGTCGAGCAGAAACCCCGCGCCGACCTGGTTGCCGTCCGCTTCCCCTCGCATCACTTCGACCAGCGCCGGCAGCGGGCCGCCGGCGGGCAGTGCGCCGCTGGGAATCACCAGGTAGTCGGGCAAGGCGGCGAACAGCAGCGAGGCGCGGTTGAAGTGGAAGTCGCCGCAGAGCATGTCCAGCTCAACGCTGGCACCGCCGATGCGATGAATCGGCAAGGTGCCGCCCATCACTTGAGTGGGCGTGACCGGCGCCACGGTTTTACCGGGGCTGTGCATGACGTGCCGGGCACCGCGCGGCAGCAGCAGGATATCGCCGGCGCGCATGGGCAAGCGCTGCCCATCCGGAAACTCCACCCGACATTCACCGGCCAGCACGATGTGATAGGGCGCCTTGCCCAACGCTTGCTGCGCGTGATCCAGGGCCCAGTCACCGTCGAACTGGCAGCGCAGGTCCAGGCTGCCGCGTACGTTGGCCAGGCTGATGAGTTTATCGATGGCATGCATTTGAGATTTTCGCGAAAAACGCTGAGAGCATTGGACAAACCCGACCGGCGCAGGGATGGAAAACTGAAGGCGTTGAAACAGTACACCCAACCCACTCAGGAGTTAATGCCATGTTCCATAACTGGTCCGAATTATTGCCCACCCTTCAAAAAGCCTTCGGCGCGCTGGGCCGCAGCAACCCGAAAATGGTCAAGGCCTACATGGCCTTGGGGGAGGCCGCCAGTGAAAACAACGTACTCGATGCCAAGACCCGCGAGCTGATCGCCATCGCGGTCGCCGTCACCACCCGTTGCGACGGATGTATCGCCGCCCACACCGACGCGGCGATCAAGGCCGGCGCAAACCGCGAAGAGGTCAGCGCAGCCCTGGCCACGGCGATCTCGTTGAACGCCGGCGCTGCGTACATCTATTCGCTGCGCACGCTGGAAGCCTACGACACGCTCAAAGCCCCGGCGTGATCACTGGCCCCACCTTCACCGTGGCGAAGGCCACGCAGTCCAGCGAGCGCCGGCGCCCTCGCCACGGTGAAACGATCAAGAAACCTTTGCCGGAACGGCGGACCTAATGCGAATACCAGGATCAGCGTCGGGTTTTCACTGATGGAGCATTCAAGCATCTACACGATCGGTCATTCCACCCGGACCTTCGACCAGTTCGTGGACATCGTCAAAGGGTTTGCAATCGAGACCGTGGTCGACGTCAGGACGGTTCCACGCTCACGCACCAACCCGCAATACAACCTGGATACCTTTGCCCAACGGCTGGCCGAAGTGGGCCTGGGTCACGAGCAGATCGAGCAGTTGGGTGGCTTGCGCAAGAAGTCCAGGAGCGTTGCCGATGAGGTCAATGGGTTCTGGGACAATCGCAGCTTCCACAACTATGCCGATTACGCGCTCTCGGACGAGTTCGAGCGCGGGCTGGTTCGCCTCCTGGACCTGAGCCAGCACCAACGTTGCGTCATCATGTGCGCGGAGGCTGTCTGGTGGCGCTGCCATCGGCGGATCATCGCGGATTATCTGCTGCTGCGCGGAGTTGAAGTCATCCATATCCTGGACAAGGACAAGGCAAACAAAGCCGTCTTGAACCCAGCCGCGAAGGTCTGCGGCACGACACTGCATTACCCTGCGGTGACAACTTCGGGCGCCTGAGAGCGGTCGCTATCGGCGCCGGGCCTGCCGCGCTTCCGTGCGCACCACCAGCCAGAGTCCCAAGGCGGACACAGCCAGGCCAGACACCATTTGCCAGGAAAGCGGCTCGCCGAACATGGCCCAGGCCCACAGCAGGGTGATGGGTGGGCTGAGGTAAAGCACGCTGGCGACCCGAGTGGCGGTCGCGCGGCGCAGGCACAGCCAATACAACCCATAGCCGCCCAGGGTGGACAACCCGGCGGTCCACAGCACGCTCATGGCAAACCCTGCGCTGGGAATCGGGGCCAGGCTGCCCTGGGCGCCCGCAAGGCCGGCGAAGGCCACGCCTGAGACGCAACATTGCAGCCACAGGTTAGGCAGCAGGCCCAGTGAATCGGACGCGGGAAGGCGCTTCTGCCACAGGGTGGCGACGGCCAGCGACAACATGCCCAGCAGCGGCAGGCTATAGGCCCACCACGGCGCGTTGCCCCACGCCAGCGCGCCGTGGGTGACCACGGACACGCCTAGCAGCCCGATGACCAGGCCTGCCCAGACTGGCCAGGCCAGTCGTTGCCCCAACACGCCGGCCGCCAGCAGGGCCATGCCGATGGGCAACAGATCGGCCACCAGGGCGGCCAGGCCTGCGGGTACACCCAGGGCAATGCCTTGGACGATACCGGCCAGGTAGCCGGCCATGGCCAGGAGGCCGATGCCGGCATTTTTCAGAAGCACGCCGGGGGAGGCGCGCCGCAACTGACTGATGACGAACGGAAACAGAATGACAGTGACCACCACGCAGCGCCAGAACACCACCAGCAACGCCGGTGCGTAGTCGAGGGAGAACCGTGCGCCGATGAAGCCGGAACTCCAGGTCAGCAGCAACGCCGCCTCCAGTAGGGGCAACGGAATGGCCTGGCACCAGTCGGGCCGTGAGAGAGAAGGGCAGGTCATCGATTTTGGCAAGTTCATGGCCCCAGGCTACGAAACCGGCGTAATCTAATAAATCAAAATATCGTGCATCAGTTGTTCAAAAGGGTTGAACCATGACAGCCACACTCGATATCGACCTGGTCCGCACGTTCCATGCGGTGGCGCGGATCGGCAAGTTCAACGCAGCGGCGCAACTGCTTCACAAGAGCCCGGCAGCGGTGAGCGTGCACATCCAACGGCTGGAGGCGGTTGCCGGTGGCCGTTTATTCAATCGTGACAATCAGGCCGTTTCCCTGACGACGCTGGGCAAGCGGCTGCTGCTGGCGACGACGGAGCTGCTGCGCACCCATGACCGAGTGCTGGCCGACCTGCAGGGGACGCGACTGGCGGGCCGCATTACCCTGGGGGTGCCGGACGAATACGCCGACCATGTGATTCGCGACATCCTCCCGACCTTCGCCTCGGCCTGGCCCAATGTAGTGCTGGAGCTCAAGACCGCGCCCAGCTATGCACTGCGCGACCTGGTGCAGCGCGACAAGCTTCAAGCCGCGGTCGTGACCCAGCCGAAGGGCGAGCCGGATGCCCAGGCGCAGGTGCTGGTGTCCACCACGCCGGTCTGGGTGGGTCCGGCCCAGACGGCGATCGCCTCGATGGAGCCGTTGCCGCTGGCCGTGCATGCGGCGCAATGCCCTTATCGCCAGGCGATGATCGAGTCCCTCAGGCAACGCGGCCGCAAGACGCGCATCGTCCTCGAAAGCCCCTCCAACCAGGCCGTCAAGGCGTGTGTGGAAGCGGGCCTGGCGATCAGCCTGATAGACCGCGCGCGGGTGACGCCGAGCATGCGAATCCTCGACGACCTGCCTGCCATTGCCGACCATGAGGTGGTGTTCGTCAGGTCTCAGGCCTCATACGCCGACGAAGCGGTTGACCTGCTCGGCCGGGCCCTGCAGCAGCATTTCCGGCTGTGAACCCGGCGCGGTGGTTCAAAACGGCCCCAGCTTGAGCGGGTACTGGATGACGACATACAGCCTGTCGATGTCATCCCCGGCCTGGGCGCTGTTGGCCCGGTGGGTGACATGGGACAGTTGCAGTGACAGGTCTTTCGCCGGGCCTGATTGCACGGTGTAGTGCAGGTCCAGGTCGCGCTCCCAGTGGCGTCCGCCATCGCCTTGTTGTGGACGGTAGGTGCCGCTGTCCGCATCGAACGGGTTGTAGGCACCGCCTTGCGGCGCGTGGCTGCCGTCTATCCCGCTTCCGGTTACATAGCGGGCCATGAAGCTCAGGCCGGGAATGCCCAGGGCGCCGAGATCGAGGTCGTACCGTGCTTGCCAGGAGCGTTCCCCCGGGCCGTTGAAGTCGGCGTACTTGATCGAGTTGGCCAGGTAGATCGAATCGCCGCCGACGAAATCGAAGGGCGTGTCGCCATTGATCTTCTGATAGGCCAGGGTGAAGGCCTGGGCGTTGAGTCGATACCGACCGGACAGGCTATAGGCCGTGGTGTCGATCTCGCCGGCGGCAGCCCGGCCTTCATCGCGGGTGTGGTACAGGTTGCCGTCGACAAACAGCGCGCCGAAGGTGGTGTGCAGGTTGGCGTAGTACTGGCGCCAGGTATCGCTCAGCTCGGACGCATAGAGGGCGCCGCCCAGGGGCTGTCCGGCCAGCAGGTCGGCGCCGATGAAGTCGATGGTGCTGTGACGGGTCGTGGCGCCGTAACCGGAAAAGTCGCCCCTGCCGGTGGAGGCGTCCTGGTTCTTGAATGCGTTGAAATGGCCCGCTTGCAGGTCGATGCCGTCGAGCTCGTGGCTGGTGAGTAGCGTGCCTGTGGCGTATTCCGGTTGCAGGCGTTTGTCTGCGGTGTCGAATACCGGGGTTTCCACGGTCATTTCACCCACTGCCAGGGTGGTGCGTGAGGTTTTGAACTTCAGCGCGCCGCCGGCGCTGGAATACTGGTCCTCGCTACGGCCGTCATCATCCAGCGGCAGCAATCCCGTGCCGGAATACCCCTTGCCGCCGTCCAGCTTCAGACCCAGGAAACCGTGGGCATCGAGGCCCACGCCGACCGTGCCGGCGGTAAATCCAGACTCGAAAGACGTGATGAATCCCTGGGCCCATTCCGCCTTGTAGCTTTTGCCTGAGGGGCTGGCGGAGCGATAGTCGTTATTGAGGTAGAAGTTGCGGCTGAGCACGTCCAGCTTGGCGCCGTCGAGAACGCCGGTCGATTCTTGCCCCGACCCCGCCGCCATCACCGGCGCAGCCCCGCCGGCCAACCAGGCCAGGAGCCAGACCGGCTTGAGCCCGGTGATATTTTTTGATGCAAGCAACATGGGTGATGCCCCGCGTGAAAAATGACTTGCCTCGGCTTGGCTGATTCCGGTGGGAAGGCCGGGCCGAACGGCGGGAGTCATTCTTCGTGGCGAGGCGGGGAGGGGCGAGTTAAACGTTGTTAATTAGGAGACGGCTGAGGATTGAATCGAGGTTGGCCGTGCCGACGCCTTCGCGAGCAAGCTCGCTCCCACAGGATTTGGTGCGTGCGCAAATGCAATGAACAACCGCAGATCCTTGTGGGAGCGAGCTTGCTCGCGAAAGCGACCCATCAGCTTGCCGAGATGTCGGCTGTGCAAATGCGATCGCGAGCAAGCTCCCACAGCCTCAGGCGTTTGTCGACAACGGCGGTGTGCGCGGCGGAATCAGGCGTTTGGACTCGATCGATTCAAACGCCGAAGCCAGTTGCAGCAGCTTCGAATCGTCATAGGCTCGACCGGCAAACGTCAGCCCGACCGGCATGCCGATGTCCGCCATGACGCCCATCGGCACGGTGACGGTGGGCACACCCAGGTGGCGGATGGCGAGGTTGCCGTTGGCAACCCAGACGCCGTTGCTCCAGGCGATGTCGGCAGATACCGGATTGATATCCGCATCCGCCGGCCCAACGTCGGCAACGGTGGGGAAGATCACCGCGTCCAGGCCCAGCCGGTCCATCCAGTCTTCGAGGTCGATCCGGCGCGTTTCTTCGAGGCCGCGCAGGCCGTCGGGCAGGGTCGGGATCTGGTCCCAGGGGGTGATGCCGCGCTCGGCCATTTTCACGTACTCGTCCATCCCGGCGGCAAGATCATCCTCGCGGTTGGGCAAGGTGCCCGGATCGTGAGGGAAGATCTTCGGCCCGTCGACGTCGGCCAGACGGTTGAGTGTCGGATCCCCGTTGGCCCGCAGGAAATCATCGAAGGCCCAGGCCGACAAGTCCCACAGCTCATGGTGCAGGAACGCCTTGGACACCAGGCCCCGGGTGAACACGGTCGGTGCGCCGGGGCGATCGCCCTCGCAGTTGGACACCAATGGGAAATCCACCTCGATCACTTCGCCGCCATGGGCCTGGATGGCCTTGCGCGCCGCTTCCCAGAGCTCGATCACCGAGGCGCGGGTGTGGATGCGCTGGCCCGTCGGGCCGCCAATACCCGGTGCATCCGCCGTACCCGCTTCGGGATCGGCATTGATGTACATGCGCGGTACGCCGAAACGCTTGCCGGCGAGTGCGCCCGGTTGGCTGGCCAGGCTTGGGTAAGAGGCGGGGCGAACCGCCTCGACACTCGGAATCGGCACCCAGGGTTGCAGGCGCCACAGGTCGCCACGGGTATCCGGATCGCTTGCCACCACCACGTCCAGCACTTCCAGCAAGTCGGCCATCGTGCGGGCGAAGGGCACGACCACGTCCATGGTCGGCGTCAGCGGCCAGTTGCCGCGAACCGAGATCACCCCACGCGAGGGCGTGTAGGCGCACAGGCCGTTGTTCGACGCCGGGCCGCGGCCGCTGGACCAGGTTTCCTCCGCCAGGCCGAAGGCCGCGAAGCTGGCCGCAGTGGCCGTGCCGGCGCCGTTGGAGGAGCCCGAGGCAAAAGGCGCGGTGAGGTAGTCGCCGTTGTAGGGGCTTTCTGCCCGACCATACACGCCACGCTGCATGCCGCCATTCGCCATGGGGGGCATGTTGGTCTTGCCCAGGCAGATGGCACCGGCGGCGCGCAGCCGTTCGATGGTGAACGCATCGCGATAGGCAACCAGGTCCTTGAAGGCCGGGCTGCCGGACGCTGCCGTGAGCCCCTTGACCAGGTAACTGTCCTTGGCCGTATAAGGGATGCCATCGAGCGGGCCAAGGGTCTGGCCGCTGGCCCGGCGCGCATCGGACGCCTGCGCTTCCTTGAGGGCCTCGGGGTTGCGCACCACCACGGCGTTGAGGGCCGTGGACGTGTGCGGACCATCATAAGCATCGATCCTGGCCAGGTAGGCCTGCACCAACTCGACCGCCGTCGTCTGGCCGGATTCAAGCGCAGCGCGCAGTTGGGCAATGGAGACTTCGGTGATTTCGATCATGGGGTGCTCACCCCAACTGACCGGGCGAGGCCGGTCGCGTCACGTTGGAATCGGGTCACTTCAGTCTCCTCAAGATGGATATTTATCGGTTTTCACGCACTGTACTACGTGGCGTTCGGCGGGTCTATTGAGCGGGCTTGTCGTTATGCACGGATTGGCTCGCCATTCGTCCGTCTCACCGTCAAGCCTGGCTTGACAGCCGGACGGGCAAGGGAAATACTCGCCGCAATATTCATATATATGACTAGATAACAAGGTGAATAAGGTCAATGAACCCTCTTTCCAGTGATGTGCGCCTGCCGCTCTATCAACGCCTGCGCGACCAGTTGGCCGAGCAGATTGCCAACAACCGCTGGCGCCCGGGGAGGCGATCCCCACGGAGGCCGCGCTCTCGGCGGAGTATCAACTGTCCACCGGCACCGTGCGCAAAGCCATCGATGCCCTGGTCAGCGAGGGCATCCTGGAGCGCCAGCAAGGACGAGGCACCTTCATTCGCCGGCCACAGTTTCAATCTTCCTTGTTTCGTTTCTTCCGTTTCCAGAGCGCCTCGGGCGAACGTCGGATTCCCGAGAGCCGCATCCTGTCCATCGAGCCGGTGGCCGCGCCGTCGGCGGTGGCCCAGGCGCTGGGGCTGCCCGCCGATGCCCCGGTGATTCGCATCGTCCGCCTGCGTCTGCTCGATATCGAGCCGGTGCTCGCCGAAGAAATCTGGTTGCCGCGCGACCGGTTCCAATCGCTGCTCGAAATCGACCTGAGTCAGAAGGGCCCGTTGCTGTACCCCATCTACGAAGAAACCTGCGGCCAGGTGGTTGCCTACGCCCAGGAAACCCTCACCGCCGAGTCGGTGAACGACGTGCACGCGCGATTGCTGCAAGTGCCGGTCAACAGCCCGGTGGTGGTGATCGAGCGGCTGGCGCGTGACTACGCCGGCACGCCGCTGGAATGGCGGCGCTCGCGCGGGCATGCCGAGCATTTCCGCTACAGCGTGGATATTCGCTGACCCATGACGGGTTGATACAGCCCCGGCGGCGAACCTCGGCGCCGGTTCCGTTTTTTTGCCATCACTGGCCCTGCAGCGGCGCGGTTCGCTCTCGGCTGCCTTTGATTCGACTATAAGGATAAAAAACATGTTCAGTTGGTATCGCCAAGTCACTGCGCGGGAGCGCAAAACGTTCTGGGCCTGCTTCGGCGGCTGGTCGCTCGACGCGCTGGAAGTGCAAATGTTTGGCCTGGCGATACCGGCGCTGATCGCCGCGTTTGCCTTGTCCAAGGGGGATGCGGGGCTGATCAGCGGCGTGACCCTGGTCACCTCGGCGCTCGGCGGCTGGGTCGGCGGCACGCTGTCGGACCGCTACGGCCGGGTGCGTACGCTGCAATGGATGATCCTGTGGTTTTCTTTCTTCACCTTCCTGTCGGCGTTTGTGACCGGCTTCCATCAACTGCTGGTGGTCAAGGCGCTGCAAGGTTTCGGCATTGGTGGCGAATGGGCCGCCGGTGCGGTGCTGATGGCCGAGACCATCAACCCCAAGTATCGCGGCAAGGTCATGGGCACGGTACAGAGTGCCTGGGCAGTGGGTTGGGGCCTAGCCGTCGGGGTCTTCACGCTGATCTACTCGTTCGTGCCCCAGGACATGGCCTGGCGAGTGATGTTCATCGTTGGCCTGCTGCCGTCGTTCCTGATCATCTGGGTGCGGCGCAACGTCGAGGAACCCGACAGCTTCCAGCGCCTGCAAAAGGAAAAGGCCATTCCGCAGAACTTCTTCAAGTCCCTGGGCGGCATCTTCCGGCCTGAACTGATCCGCGTGACATTGTTTGGCGGCCTGCTGGGCTTGGGTGCCCACGGCGGCTATCACGCGGTGATGACCTGGTTGCCGACCTTCCTCAAGACCGAGCGCAACCTGTCGGTACTCAACTCCGGCGGCTACCTGGCGGTGATCATCTTCGCCTTCTGGTGCGGTTGCGTGGTCAGCGGCCTGTTGATCGATCGCATCGGCCGCCGCAAGAACATCGTGTTGTTCGCGCTGTGCTGCGTGGTCACCGTGCAGTGCTACGTATTCTTGCCGCTGACCAACACCCAGATGCTGTTCCTGGGTTTCCCCCTGGGCTTCTTCGCGGCCGGCATCCCGGCGAGCCTCGGGGCGCTGTTCAACGAGTTGTACCCGGCGGATGTGCGGGGCGCCGGCGTCGGCTTCTGCTACAACTTCGGCCGCGTGCTGTCGGCGGTGTTCCCGTTCCTGGTCGGGCACATGAGTGATTCGATGTCGCTGGGATCGGCCATTGGCATCGACGCCGGCATCGCCTATGGCGTAGCGGTGATCGCGGCGCTGTGCCTGCCGGAGACCCGTGGCCGTAGCCTGGAAGCGTCGAAGCAACCAGAACATCCCGTTACCCCCAGCGAGAGCGCCCATGCCTGATACGCGTTCGCCGATCACCGGCATCGACTCCCACGCGCATGTGTTCAGCCGCGAGCTGGCGCTGGTCGCCGCGCGGCGCTACACACCCGACTATGATGCGACGCTGGCGCAGTACCTCGACCACCTGCACGCTCATGGCCTGAGCCATGGCGTCCTGGTGCAGCCGAGCTTTCTCGGCACCGACAACCGCTACCTGCTGGCCGCGTTGCGCCAGGCGCCGGAGCAATTGCGCGGGGTGGTGGTGCTGGAGCGGGGCGTGAGCCGCGCCGAGTTGCAAGACATGGCCCGGGCAGGCGTGGTCGGCGTGCGCCTGAACCTGATGGGCCAGGCCTTGCCGGATTTTCGCGAGGCTGCCTGGAAGGCCTTTTTCGCTCACATCGCCGAGCTGGACTGGCATGTCGAGTTGCACCGCCATGTCGAAGACCTGCCGGAATTGATTCGCCAATTGTTGCCCCTCGGCATCCGGCTGGTGGTCGATCATTTCGGCCGTCCGGATGCGCGCCAGGGCCTTGGTCAACCGGGCTTCGCCGAGCTGATGGCGCTGGGTGCGAGCGGGCAGGTGTGGATGAAGGTGTCCGGTATTTATCGATTGGCTGGAACGGATCGCCAGAACCTCGAGTTCGCCCAGGCGGCATTGGCTGTCCTTGAGCAGCGTTTCGGTCCCCAACGACTGGTGTGGGGCAGTGACTGGCCGCACACGCAGCATGAAGAACACGTCGGCTTCGAGACGGTCATCGCACAGTTGCGTGGGTTGGAATGTTCGGCGTCGTTGATGCAGGCGTTGATGGTCCAGGCGCCCCAGGCGCTCTTCAAGTTTTGAGGCGGCCGGCGTGTAGCGTGTAGGAGGTGCTCAAATAGAGTTGGCTGCCGTAGGAAAGGTTGCGTCTCTCACGGCAGCAGCAACGCCTTGAAACGCAGATGACGGCAGCGGTCCCGTGCGTCGAAATCGATCTGCCTGGCCAGCATGGCGACTAACCATCGTTCCGCTCGTCAGCGCTGTCATATCTGACAGTAGAGTGGCTACTGGGCTTGTCATAGGCTGCTTACCAAAGTGCAGGGCGTGTCATGACTGTTCAAGACTGATCGCGTTATATGGCTTAGATGGAGCTGTTGCCTGATGTCGGGGCTGATAAGCAGGGGTTGAGTCATTGAATTTCGTACCGTTTATGAGGCGCTTGGTTTGCAAGGTGGTGAGCACTTCACCGTTGAGTCATTAACGAGGCCCGCTTATGAAAACGATACTTTGTTTTTCCGGACTTGGCTTGCTCGCTGTTTGTTATCAGGTGAATGCGCAATGGGTTGCGGGTAATACGGGCAACTCCTGGGTCGAGGGGCAGGCGACATTGGCTGCCATTCGTAATCAATACGCTAATGCGGCTGAGAATTGTGGCACAAATAATCGCCCGGCATTTCTCTGCAGTGGCGTTGTCTTGAGGGTGACCAAAAAGTCTAATAACTACAGGGTTTGGGATCCCAGTCCTGCTTCGCAACAAAGAGGAGGGGTGGCGTTTTCCTATTTGAGAGCGGATGCCAAGTTTCAGACGTTTGCCTGGGGGTTCAATAACGGCTATGTTCTTTATCCCAAGTTTCTGGCACCGGCCAATAAGCTTTCGCTTGGCGTTGTTTGCTCATTCCCGATGGATTCGTGGGATTGGCATCGCGATTCCTTGTGCGGACGAATAACGTTAGAGGGAAACAAATACTACGAAGTCAGTCGACCCTGCCAATCGCAAGGCATCACCAATTCAGATCAGTGGGCCAATCACTGGAACCAATCGGTGAGCGGCAATCCCCACTTGGAACAGTGTGGCTTCGATGTCGCGAGCGGTACGGCTAACGGCGCAGTTTTTTTCTATGAGTCAGTCAAAGCCAAGCAGAAAGTCAATGGCTTTTATGAGTGGAACGAATTACAGATCACTACCTGGCCCCAGGGCAGCGCTCGCACGCTACCCATCCAAGCCTTCTTTTATTCGGATCCTGCCGGCCTGGCGGATGCGCGAACCAATCAAAAAGAATTCTATAGCGATAGCGGAGGCATCGTTGTTCCTATCATAAGCGTCCGTTTACCCATGACGGCGGATCAGGACGTGCTTTTCAATTTCGCTCCTAATGATCAGGAAGTGATGGCAGGAGACGGGACAACACCGTCCTATTCGGAGCAGCCCTGGATAGTGAGCCCGATGGAGGGAGCTACCGTAACGCCACCCTTCAGAATTTCCGGTAAAAGTGCACCTGGCGCAACCGTCGACGTATGTTTGGAGGGCGGTGGGTATTGTTTTGGCGCTCCCGTGGTCGCTGACGCAAATGGTTATTGGTTTATCGACGGCGCGCAATTAAGCCCTGGGGACTATAGGTTTACGGCAAGACAGACAGCGAATGGTCAGGTGTCGGCGTGGGCAAATAACCGAACGATAAAGGTCCCCTGATTAGTTTAAAAAATTGGAAATTTGTTCTGCCGGATGTCGATGAAAAAAGAAGAGCACTCAGCGGATAAGCAGGGGCGCGGCGATGAAAGTTAATGTGCTTTTATTATTGTTAGTTGTCCAGGTCGCTTATGGTGCTGATCAAGGAGCGGGCGGCGCGTGTGCACAATACATTGAGTCAGCGGCCTGGTCAGAGCGTTACGATCCGGGAACGCAAAGAAACGAATGGAGTTTGTCTGTGATACCCACCGAATGTGGCCGGGCGATACAGTCCAACCAGACCAATGCGGAGTACGCCGAGTTGGTTCAAAAATTCGGTAACGATTGGCAGTGGAAATATCACGATGGGGGAGGCATGCGTCGTCAGTTGGTGTGTCACTTGGCGATTGCTCGAAGTAAAACACCGTGGAATCTGGAACCCTATAGGCCCGATGTGTCACATGAGGTTTCAATCCAAAATGGCTGTAATAATGGTGTGGGCACTGGGAGCGGAGCGATACCGGTGTACCCAGCGCCCCCACTGATTTTGAGCCCGACGCAGACCAGTCACGTAACTCCACCCTTTACCATTTCGGGAAAAAGCGCTGCGGGCGCGATGGTGGATGTGTGCCTTGAGGGGGCGGGCTACTGTTTTGGCAAACCAATCGCCGATGGGCGCGGAGACTGGATCATTGAAGGGGCCGGGTTGGCGCCGGGATCTTACAGGATGACAGCAAGGCAGACATCGGGTGGGCAGGTGTCAGATTGGGCTGAGTACCGAACGTTCACCATCCCCTAGGGCGCAAACGCCAACACACTGGCCGGCGAGCCAGACCCGGCCTCCAGGCGCAGCACGCCAATCACCAGCGTGCAGCCGGTGGCCGGTAGCTGGTCGAGCTGGGCGAGGCATTCGAGGATGATGCCGCCGCGTTGCAGCACCCCTCGGTTGCTGGTGAACGTGGTTTCCTGGCCTGGGTCCACCCCATGGGTGTCGATGCCGATGCCGGCGATGGCGCGTTGCTCCAGTAGGAATCGGCTGGTGGCGGCGCCGACGCCCGGGAAGTGCGGGCCGTGCGCATCAACCTGGATGAAGCGTTGCGGATCCGCCCAGCGCGACTGCCAACCGGTGTGGAACAGCACCACGCAACCCTCCGGGATCCGGCCATGTGCCTGCTCCCAGCGCTCGATGTCCTGAATGCCGATGATGTAGTCGGATTCATCCCCCACACGGCTCGCCAGGTCCACCACCACGGCGGGCCGTACCAGGGATTCGGCGGTGTAGCCGTCGATGCCCATGGCGCCGGCGTCGAAACTGTTCGGCGCATTCATGTGGGTGGCGCTGTGCTCGCCCATGCTGAAACTGCGCAGGTGGTAACCGTCCTTTTCCAGCGAAGCCTCGGTCTTGAACACCACCGGTGGGTCATTGGGCCACAGCGCGATGTCGGGGTGGATCGGGTGGCTGAGGTTGACGATTCGGTTGAAATGAATGCTGGGCATGGCGGGCGTCCTGTCTGGCGGTTGCTGGCGATATTGTTGCAGCCAAGCCTGTGTTGTCACCTCGATCCAGACGGGGATGGCATGGTGTTGTGGTGGTTGAATATCGCTACGACGCTTGTCGCTTATTTGTAACCTGATGTTGGGATGCTCCGGCGCGCCTGTTTTCCCTGCCATCCCAGCGGACGACCGTCAGCCCGTCAGTCCAACCCTTCGCTGGGGTTCGCCTACACTGAAAGGGTTATCTGACTTTCCTGTAGGCACAGGACGACTTCCCAACCCAAGTCGCTTTCAGAACACGTTTAGTCGCCTGTGTGCTACCGCCCAGCGGCGGGAATGGCAAGCTGTGATGATGCCCCGGACCGAGTGCGCCAAAGACACTTGGCCGGTGAGCGAGAATGGCGACCGGATTTGCCACGCTACCGTGACGTGGGCCGGACGCCGCAGCCAAGACTCCGGACAGCTGCCGCCAGGCGGCAGTGTCGTTCGAGATGCCGAGGTACGTTTATGCCTGATGAGACGCTTCACCTGCCTTTGATTCAGAGTGTGTTGGCGCTTGAAAAGGACACCCCCGGTGCCTTGCTGCCCATCCTGCACGCCATCCAGGAAGGCTGCGGGTATGTGCCCGACATCGCCGTCCCCGAAATCGCCCATGCCCTCAACCTCAGCCAGGCTGAAGTGCGTGGGGTGATCAGCTTCTACCACGATTTTCGTACCACGCCACCGGCCCGCCATACCTTGCGCCTGTGCCGCGCGGAGTCCTGCAAGAGCATGGGCGCCGAGGGCCTGGCCGCGCAATTGCGCGAACACCTGTCCCTGGACGACCACGGCACCAGTGCCGATGGCCGCATCAGCCTGCGGCCGGTCTATTGTCTGGGCGCCTGCGTCTGTTCGCCGGCCCTGGAACTGGACGGTGAGCTGCATGCACGCCTGACCCCGGAACGCCTGCGCCAACTGGTCAATGGTTGCCTGGAGGATGGCGCATGCTGACGCTCTGCATTGCTCGTGACTCGGTAGCCCGTGCCGTGGGCGCGGACAAGGTGGCCACAGCGCTGGCGGCGGAGGCCGAGCGCCGACAACAGCCGCTGGCGTTGCGACGTACCAGTTCCCGTGGCCTCTATTGGCTGGAACCGCTGGTGGAGCTGGAACGCGATGGCGTCCGGCTGGGCTTCGGCCCGGTCACGCCGCAGGACGTGCCGAGCCTGCTGGATGCGCTGGCCGGCGACCCGAGCAGCCACCCGCTGGCCCTGGGGCCGGTGGAAGACATACCTTATCTCAAGAGCCAGCAGCGCCTGCTGTTCGCCCGTGCCGGCATCACCCAGCCCTTGTCCCTGGACGATTACCGTGCCCAGGGCGGCTTCCTCGGGCTGGCCCGCGCCGTCCAGATGGATGGCGGGGACGTGGTCGCCAGTGTCCTCGATTCCGGCTTGCGCGGTCGGGGCGGGGCGGCGTTCCCGGCGGGCATCAAGTGGCGCACCGTGCGCGAGGCCGTGGGGCCGCAGAAATACGTGGTGTGCAACGCCGACGAAGGCGACTCCGGAACGTTTGCCGACCGCATGTTGATGGAGGGCGATCCGTTCCTGCTGATCGAAGGCATGATCATTGCCGGCATCTCTGTCGGCGCCACCCTGGGCTACATCTATGTGCGTTCGGAATACCCGGACGCGGTCAGTACGCTGAACGACGCCCTGGGCATCGCTCGCGCCGCTGGCTACCTGGGCAAGGACGTGGCCGGCAGCGGTCGCACCTTCGAACTGGAAGTCCGGGTGGGGGCAGGGGCCTACATCTGCGGTGAAGAAACGTCGCTGCTGCAGTCGCTCGAAGGCAAGCGCGGCGAAGTGCGAGCGAAACCGCCGTTGCCCGCGCTGCAAGGCCTCTTCGGCCTGCCGACGCTGGTCCACAACGTGGTGACCCTGGCTTCGATACCGGTGATCCTGGAGAAGGGTGCGCAGTTCTATCGCGATTTTGGCATGGGCCGTTCCCTGGGCACGATGCCGTTCCAACTGGCCGGCAACGTCCGCCAGGGTGGTTTGGTCGAGCGCGCGTTCGGCCTGACCCTGCGGGAATTGGTGGAAGGCTACGGTGGCGGGACTGCCAGCGGTCGACCGTTGAAAGCCGCCCAGGTGGGCGGACCACTGGGGGCTTGGGTGCCACCTTCGCAATTCGATACCCCGCTGGACTACGAAGCCTTCGCCGCCATGGGCGCGATGCTTGGCCACGGCGGCGTGGTGGTGGCTGACGACAGCCTCGACATGGCCCAGATGGCCCGGTTCGCCCTGCAATTCTGTGCCGAAGAGTCCTGCGGTAAATGCACGCCTTGCCGGATCGGCTCCACCCGTGGGGTGGAGGTGGTCGATCGCTTGATCGCCAGTACCGATACCGCTGTTCGCCAGGAACAGGTGCTGTTGCTGCAAGACCTCTGCGACACCCTGCAATACGGCTCGCTCTGCGCCCTTGGCGGGATGACGTCCTACCCCGTGGCCAGCGCCCTCAAGTACTTCCCCGCCGACTTCGGTCTGGCGACCACGGAGGCCGACCAATGATCAACATCTTCGATCCCAGCAGCGATATCGACCTGGGTACCCCGGCGCGCGAAAGCGAGGTGCAGGTCAGCCTGACCATCGACGGACGTGAAATCAGCGTACCTTCCGGTACGTCGGTGATGCGCGCGGCGGCCTTGCTCGGCACCACCATTCCCAAACTCTGTGCCACCGACAGCCTGGAAGCCTTTGGCTCCTGCCGCATGTGCCTGGTGGAGATCGAGGGCATGCGCGGCTATCCGGCGTCCTGTACCACGCCGGTGACCGAGGGCATGGTGGTCAGCACCCAGACGTCCAAGCTCGCCACGTTGCGCCGCAACGTCATGGAACTGTACATCTCCGACCACCCGCTGGACTGCCTGACATGTCCGGCCAATGGCAATTGCGAGTTGCAGACGGTGGCGGGGCAGGTGGGCCTGCGCGAAGTGCGCTATGGCTACGAGGGCGCCAACCATCTGAGCGATGCCAAGGATGTTTCCAACCCCTATTTCGACTACGACCCGAGCAAATGCATCGTGTGCAGCCGCTGCGTTCGGGCTTGCGAAGAGATCCAGGGCACTTTCGCGCTGACGATCAGCGGGCGTGGTTTCGACTCCCGGGTCGAAGCGGCCGGCGGTGAGAATTTCCTCGATTCCGAATGCGTGTCGTGCGGTGCGTGCGTGCAGGCCTGCCCGACAGCCACCCTGATCGACAAGAGCGTGGTGGAGATCGGCCAGCCGGAGCGCAGCGTCATCACCACCTGCGCCTATTGTGGCGTAGGCTGTTCCTTCCGTGCCGAGATGAAAGGCGAGCAACTGGTGCGCATGGTCCCGGACAAGAACGGCCAGGCCAACCACGGCCACTCCTGCGTCAAGGGCCGTTTCGCCTGGGGCTACGCGACTCACCCGGACCGCATCACCAAGCCGATGATCCGCAAGCACATCAACGACCCGTGGCAGGAAGTCAGCTGGGACGAGGCGGTGACGTATGCCGCCAGCGAATTGCGCCGTATCCAGCTCAAGTACGGGCGTGACTCCATCGGTGGCATCACCTCCAGCCGTTGCACCAACGAAGAAACCTACCTGGTGCAGAAGCTGGTGCGTACCGCATTCGGCAACAACAACGTCGACACCTGCGCCCGTGTTTGCCATTCGCCCACCGGTTATGGCCTCAAGCAAACCCTGGGCGAATCGGCCGGCACGCAGAATTTCGACTCGGTGATGAAGGCTGACGTCATCCTGGTGATGGGCGCCAACCCCACCGATGCGCACCCGGTCTTCGGTTCCCAGCTCAAGCGTCGTCTGCGCCAGGGCGCTCGGCTGATCGTCATCGACCCACGTCGCATCGACCTGGTGGATTCGCCCCACGCCCGTGCCGAGCTGCACCTGCAACTGCGTCCAGGGACCAACGTGGCCATGCTCAACGCGCTGGCCCATGTGATCGTCACTGAAGGTCTGGTTGACCAGCCGTTTGTCGCACAGCGCTGCGAGGCGGCCGATTTTGCCCGCTGGAGCGATTTCGTCAGCCTGCCAGAGAACGCGCCCGAGGTCTTGGAAGCGGTCTGCGGCGTCCCGGCCGAACAGATCCGCGCCGCCGCACGGCTCTACGCCACCGGTGGCAACGCTGCCATCTACTATGGCCTCGGCGTGACCGAGCACAGCCAGGGCAGCACCTCGGTGATGGGCATCGCCAACCTGGCCATGGCCACCGGCAACATCGGCCGCGAGGGCGTCGGGGTGAACCCGCTGCGTGGGCAGAACAACGTCCAGGGTTCCTGCGACATGGGCTCGTTCCCCCACGAGTTGCCGGGCTATCGGCACATTTCCAACGAAACGGTCCGCGCCGAGTTCGAGCAGGCCTGGAACGTGACCCTGCAACCCGATCCGGGCCTGCGCATCCCGAACATGTTCGAGGCCGCGTTGGATGGCACCTTCAAGGCGCTTTACTGCCAGGGCGAGGACATTGCCCAGAGCGACCCCAACACCCAGCACGTGACCGCGGCGCTGAGTGCCCTGGAATGCGTGATCGTCCAGGATATCTTCCTCAACGAAACGGCCAAGTTCGCCCACGTGTTCCTGCCGGGCAGTTCGTTCCTCGAGAAGGACGGTACCTTCACCAACGCCGAGCGACGCATCTCCCGGGTGCGCAAGGTCATGGACCCGCTGGCCGGCAAGGCTGACTGGGAGGCCACGATCGCCCTGGCCAATGCCTTGGGCTACAAGATGGACTACAGCCATCCTTCGCAGATCATGGATGAGATCGCCCGCCTGACACCGACTTTCACCCGCGTCAGCTACGCCGAGCTGGATCGTCACGGCAGCCTGCAATGGCCGTGCAACGATGCCGCGCCGGACGGGACGCCGACCATGCATATCGAGCAATTCGTGCGCGGCAAGGGTCGATTCATGCTCACCGGGTATGTGCCCACCGAGGAAAAGGTCAACAACCGTTATCCACTGCTGCTGACCACCGGCCGTATCCTCAGCCAGTACAACGTCGGTGCCCAGACCCGGCGCACCGACAACGTCGCCTGGCACGAGGAGGACCGCCTCGAAATCCACCCGACCGACGCCGAGAACCGTGGCATCGTCGATGGCGATTGGGTCGGCATCGGCAGCCGTGCCGGGCAGACCGTGCTGCGGGCGAAGGTGACCGAGCGCGTGGCGCCGGGCGTGGTTTACACCACGTTCCATTTCCCGGAGTCGGGCGCTAACGTGATCACCACCGACAACTCCGACTGGGCCACCAACTGCCCGGAATACAAAGTGACGGCGGTGGAGATCGTGCGGGTCAGCCAGCCTTCGGAATGGCAGAAACGCTACCAGGCGTTCAGTGATGAACAAGGCCGCCTGCTGAGGGAACGCCGTCATGCCGAGAAAGCCGAGGTGCGCCGATGAGTTCTGACAGCTTGATCAAGATGGCCAACCAGATTGGTCAGTACTTCGCCAGTGAACCGGACCCTGCGGTGGCGGTGCGTGGCGTGTACCAACACATCAAGAGCTTCTGGACGCCAGCCATGTGTCGCGACTTGACGGCCTGGCAAACGAAACATCCCGAGGCGGTCCTGCACCCGTTGGTATTGGCGGCATTGCTGGAGTTTGAAAAAGCGGCCTAGAAAGCCAGCCCCGTCAGTCCACAAAGCCCCGTGGGCGCACAGCTGACTGTGCTCCCACGGGGCTTTTTGCCTTTCGGTTATTGGTTATTGACGGTGACGTAGGGGTCCCACGTGTTGGTCGGGCCAATCTGGTTCAGGTTGCGGTCCAGCAGCACGAAGTAGATTTGGTACCAGAGCTTTCCCGGGCTCAATGCAGTGGACTGCCAGAAGGTATAGGTCACATCGGTCTTGGAGATACCACCAGGGGCACCGTTGTCCAGATAAGGCACGGGGATGCCGGGGATATTGAAGGGTGTCGGTTTCGAAATCGTGCCCTTGTAATCACCGCCCTGGTGCGGGTTGCCGATCTCGACGTCCTTGATCAACGCGATGCGGTCGAAATTGCGCGACAGCGTGGTGGCTCGCCAGCGAATGATGTCACCGGGATTTACATCGAACCACAACTCGTTACCGCCTTCGCCTTCGCCGCTGGTGATGTTGGCATGGCTGTCGACGGCACTGCGGGTTACCAGCATGGCAATTGCGCCGCCTACGTCGCCGGGGTGGGCGAGCAGGTAATCGGCATCAACGTTGACGAGCACATCAATGGTTTGGGTTGCTCCAGACATGTTTATCGCTCCTTGATCGAACAGCATTGACGACCTCACCCTCAAAGGGCGTCCGGGCCACCCGGTCCCTGGGTGTGGTCTCGGGGAGGAACGATAGGTGATGGCCTTATAGAGTCAAACTTCGTTTTTTTGACGTTAGCGAAACGCAGCGGAACGCGACTAGGGTACTTTTCTGATCTGGTTGGGTTATTGGCAATTTCCTATGAGTTGCTGGGTATTTATCTGGCGGGAGCAGTAGGAAAAGGCGGACAGCGGGTACTGGCAGAGGCTGGCGCATTGGGGTGTTTTCTGGAGGCCCGTTGACAGTGCCACCGCCTTCGCGGGCAAGCCCGCTCCCACAGGTCTTGCTGGTGCATGCAAAGGCTGCGTACACCCTCAATCCTGGGTGGGAGCGGGCTTGCCCGCGAAAGCGGAGTGTCTGCCATGAAGATGCTGAATGAGCCACCATCTTCGCGGGCAAGCCCGCTCCCACAGGTCTTGCTGGTGTATGCAAAGGCTGCGTACACCCCCAATCCTGGGTGGGAGCGGGCTTGCCCGCGAAAGCGGAGTGTCTGTCATGAAGATGCTGAATGTGCCGCCGTCTTCGCGGGCAAGCCCGCTCCCACAGGTCTTGCTGGTGCATGCAAAGGCTGCGTACACCCTCAATCCTGGGTGGGAGCGGGCTTGCCCGCGAAAGCGGAGTGCCTGCCATGAAGATGCTGAATGTGCCGCCGTCTTCGCGGGCAAGCCCGCTCCCACAGGTCTTGCTGGTGCATGCAAAGGCTGCGTACACCCTCAATCCTGGGTGGGAGCGGGCTTGCCCGCGAAAGCGGAGTGTCTGTCATGAAGATGCTGAATGTGCCGCCGTCTTCGCGGGCAAGCCCGCTCCCACAGGTCTCGGTGGTGTATGCGAAGGCTGCGTACACCCCCAATCCCCTGTGGGAGCGGGCAAGGTGGGTTTCAGCGAGATTTTCGGGCGCGTTTCGTTCGCTCATTCGCTGTTGAGCACCCGACGCCCGCACCGGTTTTGTGATCTATAGTTTCTCCAGTCAATCGTTTTGCCCGAACGCCGCAAGGAACACGCCGGTTCAACGCAGGGAGCGCATCATGTCGTTTCAACGGCCAGATGGACTGAGGTTGGCCTCCGGTATCGCCAGGTCCGCGGAGACGGTTTCCCAGGCCATGGGCCGCGTCTTGCGGCGTGGGCTCGGTCATGCCAAGGAGGCGTATGTCCTGTTTCCGCTGCTGGCGGTTTTCCTGTTGTTGGCCATCTGGCTGACGACGCTGTACCTCATCACCAGCGAACTGACCCGGGCGCGGCATAACGCGGCGGCAGTCAGCCTGGAAGTCAGCGCGACCTATGAAGCCCAGATGCTGCGGGCGGTCCATGAAATCGACCAGACCCTCAAGCTCGTCAAGTACACCTACGAGGCCGAAGGCCAGCGCAACCCGCTGCCCAGGCTGAAGGAGCGGGCATTGTTGCCGCCGTCGCTGTTGTTTGACGTGAGCGTGATCGACGCCGATGCCAGGTTGGTGGCCAGCACCCGGGCCAACGAAACGGAAGTGGTCGACGACGCGGACGACCTGCGCACGTTGCGGCGCGACGACACGCTGTTGATCAGCCGCCCCTGGAGAAACCCGCTCAACGGCGAATGGCGGTTGCGCTTCAGCCGGCGCCTCAGTTCGGCCGATGGCGGGTTCGCGGGGGTCGCCAGGGTCGAGGTTGACGCGAACTATTTCGTCAGCAGCTACGATGCCTCGAAGCTCGGCGAGCAGGGCGTCTTCGGGTTGCTGGGCACCGACGGCGTGTTCCGGGTGCGGCGCACCGGGGAGACGGTGCAGGCCGGTGACACGGTGGATTACGCGGCGCTGGTGCCGGACACCGAGGACACCCAGGCGCTGCTGCTGACCAACGATTGGGACGGCGTACGCCGCTACACCAGCGCTCGGCAGCTCTATGACCTGCCGCTGGCGGTGATCGTCGGGTTGTCCGAACAGGAGCAGCTGGCGGCCGTCACCCAGCAAGCCCAAACCTATGTGTGGCGGGCCGCGGCCGGCAGTCTGGTGTTGATGTTCCTGGTGGTGTTGCTGAGCCGCATGAGCTGGCAGCTGGCACAGAGTCGCCTGCGCACCGCTGAAGCCCAGACTCAGTTGGTGGCCGTCGCCCGCCAGGCCGGCATGGCCGAGATCGCCACCAACGTGCTGCACAACGTGGGCAACGTCCTCAACAGCGTCAACGTTTGCGCCGAGGTGCTGACGCAAAAACTGCGCACCAGTAAAGCCTTGGGCCTGGGCAAGGCGATGCAGTTGATGAACCAGCACACCGAGGACCTCGGCCACTTCATCTCGCAGGACGAGAAAGGCAGGTTGCTGCCCGGCTACCTGAACCAGGTGGTGGAGGCCTTGGCGGTCGAGCAGAAGAGCATGGCCGAAGAGCTTGAGCAGTTGACCAAGAGCATCGATCACATCAAGGAAGTCGTGGCGGCCCAACAATCGTATTCAGGCGCTTCCAGCCTGCGCGAGACCGTGCAGGTCCAGCAACTGATCGAGGATGCGTTACGCATGAACGCCGGCGTGCTCACGACCCGCCACGTCACGGTGCAGAAGGCGTTCACAGGCTTGCCGGCGGTTGAGTTGGACAAGCACCGGGTGCTGATGATCCTGGTCAACCTGATCAAGAACGCCGGCAACGCGATGGTCGACATGGCGGATCGGCCCCCGGTGATCACCTTGCAGGGCGAGCTGAACACGGAACAGACCTTGATCATCCGGGTGATCGACAATGGCGAGGGGATCGCCGAGGACAACCTGACGCGCATCTTTGCCCACGGCTTCACCACCCGCAAGGATGGCCACGGTTTCGGCCTGCACAGTTGCGTGCTGGCCGCCATGGAGATGGGCGGGGCATTGAAGGTCCAGAGTGCCGGGCCGGGGCAGGGCGCCACCTTCACCCTGGAACTGCCCACCCGGCCTTCGGGCCCGACCGGCCGGGCATGAGCCGGGCGGGTGGCGGTTTGTCGACTACAATGTCGTTCGTGGCATCACCGAATGCCTACTGAGCCAACGTTACAAGGATTAGAACGCATGGTGGCAGTCTCCCCGGGCAATTGCGCAATCAATGTCGTTACACGTTCCAGGGCGCCAGCGAGCCTGGCTGAAATCTCCCTTGCCATAGGGCTGCACTGACCCATGACGCCACGACTCAACCCCCTGGCGTTGGCCGTGATGGCCCTGTGCGCCTGCACCGCGCACGCCGCCGACGCCCAGGGCCCGACGTTTTCAGTGAGCAGCTTCGGCACGGTGGGGATGGTTCACTCCAACGAGAAAAACGCCGACTACACCTCCAGCATCTACAAGCCCAATGGTGCCGGGCACACCCGCGACTGGAGCGCCGATGTCGACAGCCTGATCGGGGCCCAGCTGACCGCCCGTTTCAACCCGCAGCTTTCTGCGGTGGTGCAGGTCATTTCGGAGCAACGTTACGACAACAGTTACCGGCCCTCCCTGGAGTGGGCGAACTTCAAGTACCAGGTCACGCCGGATTTCAGCCTGCGCATCGGTCGCACGGTGCAGCCGGCCTTCCTGTTTTCCGACACTCGCAAGGTCGGCTACACGCTTCCCTGGGTACGGCCGCCGGGCGAGGTGTACAGCATGATCCCTGTGACCAGCACCGACGGCATGGACCTCAGCTACCGGCTGCACGTGGGCGATGTTGCCAACACGGTGCAGGGCAACGTGGGCCAGAGCACGGTGAAGATGCCCCACGGCACGGGTGAAACCCGCGCCCGGGAATCGTGGGGCGTTTCCAACCTGACCGAATACGGCGCCTTGACCACGCGCATCACCTTCCAGCAGACGCATTTGACCTACGAGCCCTTCAACCCGCTGTTCGATGATTTCCGGCAGTTCGGCGCGCAGGGCGACGACATTGCCGACCGCTATGACACCAAAGGCAAGCATTTCAACTTCGTCGGCGTGGGCGCCATCTACGATCCAGGCGACTGGTTCGTCATGGGCGAATGGGGGCATTTCAAAAGCCACGCGGCGTTTGGCGAGATGAGCGCCTGGTACGTCAGCAGCGGCTACAGGATCAATGCGTTCACACCCTATGTCACCTATGCACGTTCCAAGACCCTGAGCGAAACGTCCACTGAGGGGCTGGACACCTCGAACCTGCCGCCTGAGCTCGTGGGGCCGGCGGGTGAGCTCAACGGCGCGCTCAACGGCATCCTCGGCTCAGGCAGCCGCCAGCAGACCCTGTCCCTGGGCGTGCGCTGGGATTTCACCAAGAACATGGACGCCAAGCTGCAGTACGACCACACGCGCCTTGGCAGCACCGCCACTGGACCGTTGACCAATTTCCAGCCGGACTTCGAGCCCGGTGGCTCGTTCAGCCTGCTCAGCGTCGCCGTGGATTTCGTGTTCTGATGGGCCCGATCATGCGCTTTCTCAAGCACACGGGGTGTGCGATGGCAGGCGTCGTATTGTCCGCTGGCAGCACGCTGGCGATGGCCGAGGTGGTGGTGGTCGTTGCCAGTGCCAGCCCGGTGAAGACGCTGGCGGGCAGCCAGGTGGCGAATATCTTCCTGGGCAAGACCAATCGTTTTCCCGATGGCGGGCAGGCCGTTCCCATTGATTTGCCCGAGGGCTCGGCGATTCGCGACGAGTTTTACACCCGCTTCACCGGCAAGTCCGCCGCCCAGCTCAAGGCGCACTGGTCGAAGATCATTTTTACCGGCCGGGGCCAACCGCCGGAAACCCTTGGCAGCAGCGCGGAGGTGAAGAAGTACCTGGCCGGCCACCCCGACAGTGTCGGCTACATCGATGCGCGAGACGTGGACGACAGTGTCCGGGTGCTGCCGGCGGATCCGCCGTGAGGACTAGGGGTGAGGCGCTTGCGCTTGCAGCAAGGCCTGGAACTGGTCGGCGGGCATCGGCTTGTTGAAGTAGAACCCCTGGAATTCATCGCAAGCGTTGTCCCGCAGGAAGTCGGCTTGCTCCTTGGTTTCCACGCCCTGGGCCACCACCGTCAGGCTGAGGCTGCGGCCCATGGTGATGATGGCCTCGGTCAAGGCCCGGTCCTCCGACACCCGGGCCACGTCCCGAATGAACGAGCGGTCGATCTTGATGGCGTCGAGCGGGAACTGCTGCAGGGCCGAGAGCGATGAGTAGCCGACGCCGAAATCGTCGATGGCGATGCGCACGTTCAGTTGCTTGAGCCCGGTCAGGACCTGGAGGGCAGCCTTGACGTCCTGCATCAGCAGGCTCTCGGCGATCTCCAGTTCCAGCAGGTTGGCGTCCATGCCGGTCTCGGCCAGGACAGTGGCAAGGTCGCTCAGCAGCGCGTCGTCGAAGAACTGCCGGGCCGTCAGGTTCACGGCCACGCACAACCGCGCCAGTCCCTGTTGTTGCCAGGCGACGTTTTGCAGGCAAGCCGTCCGCAGCACCCATTGGCCGATGGACACGATCAGGCCCGTCTCTTCGGCCACCGGAATGAACTGCATGGGCGCCACCAGGCCAAGGTCGGGGTGTTCCCAGCGCAACAGCGCTTCCATGCCGGTGATCTGCCCGCTGCGGATGTCGCGCTTGGCCTGGTAGTGAAGCCTGAACTCATCCCGTTCCAAGGCATGGCGCAAGCCCAGTTCGAGGGTTTGCCGCTCCAGTGATTCGGCGTTCAAGCGCTCGGAGTAGAACTGGAAGGTGTTCTTGCCCTGCTGCTTGGCCTGGTACATGGCGATGTCGGCGTTTTTCTTCAGGGTCTGTTCGTCCTGGCCGTCGCGGTCGTACAGGCTGATGCCAATGCTGGCGGTCACGCGAAACTCTTGCCCTTGCAGGTTGAAGGGCCTGGCAATCGCCCCGAGGATTTTCTGGGCGGTGGCCCCTACGTACTGTTCATCCGACAGCTGCGGCAGCAGAATCACGAATTCGTCGCCGCCCAGGCGGGCGACGATGTCGCTTTCGCGCAGACAGGTCTTGAGACGGTGGGCGACTTCTTGCAGCAACTGGTCGCCGGCATCGTGGCCGAGGGTGTCGTTGATCAGTTTGAAGCGGTCGAGGTCGAGGAACAGTACGGCCATCTGGCGTCGATAACGGCTGGCTTCGCGAATGTTCTGCACCAGCAGTTTGCTGAACAGGCTGCGGTTCGGCAGCGCGGTGAGGCCGTCGTGGTAGGCCAGGTATTCGACGCGTTCGGCGTAGGCGACCTTGGCTTCGGCAGCCTGCAGACGGCTTTGCGCCAATTGCCAGCTCATCCGGCTGAGCAGACCCGCCAGGCAGATCAGCAGCAGGCTGGCTGCGGTGGCTCGATGCAAATAGACCTGGGCCTGGCGGGTCACGGCAAGCAGTTGTTCCTCTTCGGACAGCCCGACGATCACCGCCAGGGGAACGTCGTAGAGCTGGCGGGCACTGGTGTAGCGGCGCACGCCGTCCCAATGGTTGACCAGCAGCAACGCCTGGGTGTCCTCGGTGTCTGGCACCAGGGCTGCGTAGTCGACCGTATCGCCCGCCAGCAGGGTATCGCCGGTGCGCCGGACCCGGAACACCCCGTCGGTGCCCAGCAGCCCGAGTACCCCTTGGACGCCAAGTTTCGAGGGGTCATAGCTGCTGACGAAGTAGGCCGCGTCCACCTCGACGCGGGCCATCCCCGAGAGCGTGCCCTGCGGTCCATCGAGGCGCCGGCTGAAGCGCAATCGCCATTCTCCGGTGCGCGGGTCTTTCCAGGGACGGCTGACCAGCAGCGTGTCGTTGTGCCGTAGCGTGCGCAGTTCTTGCGGGTCATTGCCATGGCTGGTGTCGTTGGCGCGGGTGCTGGCGACCAGTTGGGCGTCGGCGTCGACCACGCTCACGTCGAACAACAGGGCCGGCGGCAACAGCGCTCGCTCCCTGAGCCCGGTGAGTGGGTTGTGCTCGCCTTGCGCCTCGTAGGCGTACTTGACGAGCTTGAGGGTCTGATCGATTTCACGCACCGCGCGCAGCATCTGGGCCTCATAGGTGGCGCTGATCTCCAGGCTCAATGTCGCGGCGTTGCGCTGGGCGCGGGTTTGTTCGACCTGGATGAGATAGAGGGTGGCGGACCAGAGGGCGATCAGCAGGAGCAGCGCCAGCAGCGGCAGCAGGACGTAAGCTTCCCTTATGCGGTCGAGGCCATGTCGAAAGAGCCGGGCTGGGGGGCGGGGCGATGCATCGGTGGCGACACCACGAGCCTGCCTCAGTCCACTCGTCCGTTGGATCGACATGATGTGCTCCGTGCGTTGTACCGGCATTCCAGGTTAGCGGACATCCGCCGGGGAAGAGACGGATGGCCGAAGCTCCCGATTGCGTCCATGCGAAAAGGTGTATCAACGGGTTCGCTGGAAACTATAGACCAAAAAATGCCCTTGGCCTGTGCCGTGCCACGTGGTGGCGACGGCGTCGGGGCCATCGCCAGTCCCGGCTCAGCGTCGTCCGGTGCGGGTGCTCACGTCGACCCACACCGCCAGCACCAGGATGCTGCCCTTGACGATCATCTGCCAGTAACTGTCGACGTCGAGCATCGACATGCCGTTGTCCAGGCTGGTGATGACCAGCGCGCCGAGGAGGGCGCCGTAGACCGTGCCGGAGCCGCCGCGCATCGAAGTGCCACCGATGAAGCAGGCGGCGATGGCATCGAGCTCGCCCATGTTGCCGGCCGAGGGCGAACCCGCTGCCAGGCGCGCGGTGTTGACCACGCCGGCCAGGGCGCACATCACCCCCATGATGCCGAAGATCCACAGTTTCACCGCTTGCACGTTGATACCCGACAGGCGCGTGGCTTCCATGTTGCTGCCCACCGAATACACCCGCCGGCCAAACACGGTCTGGCTGGTGACGTAGCTGAACACGCCGAGCAGCACCAGCAAAAGCAGCACCGGAACCGGGATGCCGTCGTAGCTGTTGAGGGTGTAGACGAAGCCGGCCAGCACCGCGCCGATCAGCACCACCCGCAGCACGTCGCGTACCAACGAGTGCGCCGCCAGGCCATGCAAAGCTCGATTGCGCCGCTGTTTCCAGGTCAGGAACAGGGTCAGGGCGAACAGCACCACGCCCAGCCCGGTGCCCACGGCGTGCGGCAGATAGCCCTGGCCGACGTAGACCAGCTCCGGCGACACCGGGGCGATGGTGGTCCCGCCGGTGACCCCCAGCAGGATCCCGCGAAAGGCAAGCATGCCGCCCAGGCCGACGATGAACGAGGGGATGCGCAGGTAGG
Source organism: Pseudomonas sp. Cab53 (assembly GCF_018325965.1). Classification (NCBI taxonomy): domain Bacteria; kingdom Pseudomonadati; phylum Pseudomonadota; class Gammaproteobacteria; order Pseudomonadales; family Pseudomonadaceae; genus Pseudomonas; species Pseudomonas sp. Cab53. Next base: position 2,594,688 of record NZ_AP021902.1, read on the forward strand.
CGGTCATGTAGCCGTTGCCCAGGCCGATCACCAGGCCACACAGGGCGACCAGGCTCAGGTTCGCCAGCAGCGGGATGTGATAGACCACATCAAGGATCGCCGCGAGCCCACCCAGCAGCCCCAGCAAGGACCCCACCGACAGGTCGATCTCGCCGCTGATGATCACCAGCACCATGCCGCAGGCCAGGATCCCGGTGATGGACATTTGCCGCAGCAGGTTGGAAAGGTTGCGCGGGGTCAGGAAGCCGCCCTCGGTCTGCCAGCTGAAGAACAGCCAGATCATCGCCACGGCGATCACCAGCGCGAGCATTTTGTAGCGGGAGAACAGTTGTTTGACCTGATTCATCTACGCGGACTTCCGATCATTATTGTGATGGCCATCGGGGTGGCTGAGCGCGGCGGCGAGCACCTGTTCCTGGGTCAGTTCGTGGTTGATGAAGTCGCCGCGCAACTGGCCTTCGCCGATCACCAGCACCCGGTCGGACACCCCCAGCACCTCGGCCAGTTCCGAGGAGACCATGATGATCGACACGCCGTCGGCTGCCAGCGCGCCCATCAGCTTGTAGATCTCATACTTGGCGCCGACGTCCACGCCGCGGGTCGGTTCATCGAGGATCAACACCCGGGGCTGGGCCAGGAGCATTTTCGCCAGCACGGCTTTTTGCTGGTTGCCGCCCGACAGGCTGGTGATCGGCAGGAACGGGCTCGCGGTCTTGAGGTGCATGCGCGCGATTTCCTTGTCGATGCTGCCCAGCTCGGCCTCTGCATCGATGCGGGTCAGGCGTGAATAAGTGTCCAGCACGGCCAGGGTGATGTTCTGGCCCACGCCCAGGTCCGGGATGATGCCCTGGCGCTTGCGGTCTTCGGGGACCATGCACAGGCCGGCGCGGATCGCCTTGAGCGGGGTGCGCGTATCGATCGGCTGGCCGTCGAGCCAGACTTCGCCTTCGTGGCGGCCGGGGTAGGCGCCGAACAGCGCCGACACCAGCTCCGTGCGGCCGGCGCCGACCAGCCCGGCGATGCCGAGGATTTCCCCACGCTTGAGCACGAACGAGATGTCGTCGACCCGTTTGCGCCTGGGGTTGTCGATGTCGTAGCAGGTGATGTGGCGCGCCTCGAAGATCACCTCGCCCACCTCATGGGGTTCGGTGGGGTAGAGGTTGCTCATTTCTCGCCCGACCATCTGGGTGATGATCTTCGGGATGTCCATGTCGGCCATGGCGGTCGTGGCGATGTGCTTGCCGTCGCGGATCACCGAAATCGTGTCGCACACGGCGGCCACTTCGTCGAGCTTGTGGGAGATGTACACGCAGGCGACGCCCTTGGCCTTGAGGTCGCGGATGATGTCCAGCAGCACCTCGATTTCCGAGCGGGTCAGGGCCGAGGAGGGCTCGTCGAGGATCAGCAGGCGCGCCTGCTTGTTCAGGGCCTTGGCGATTTCCACCAGTTGCTGGTAGCCGCCGCCGTACTGGGACACCGGCAGCGAGACGTTCATGTCCGGCACCTTGAGCTCACGCATCAGGGCTTCGGCGCGATGGATCATGGCCGGGTAATTCATGCGCCCGCCGGGCAGGGTCAGCTCGTGGCCCATGAAGATGTTTTCGGCCACCGACAGGTCGGGGACCAGGGTCAGCTCCTGGTGGATGATGACGATCCCGGCGGCTTCGGTGTCGCTGATCGATTGCGCCTTGAGCGGCTGGCCGTCCCAGAGGATTTCGCCCTCCCAGGTGCCATGGGGGTAGACCGCCGACAGGACTTTCATCAGCGTGGATTTGCCCGCGCCGTTCTCGCCGCACAGGCCGACGCACTCACCGGGCCGGACCTTGATATCGATGCCGTTCAGGGCCTTGACACCGTCAAAGGTCTTGACGATGCCGTTCATTTGCAGCAGGTAATCGGACATGGCAAGGACTCGTGGAGAAGGACTTACGCATAAGCGGGCGCCGCCGAGGGCCACACTCACCCTCATGCCAGACCTTGTGGGAGCGGGCTTGCTCGCGAAGGCGGTCGAGCAGTTGATAATGACGGTGCGTCATATATCGCTTTCGCGGGCAAGCCCGCTCCCACAGGTCTCTACAAGGTGGTGCTCAACTCATTGCCCGGCGATCTGCGCCTTGGTGTAGAAGCCGTCCTTTTCCAGCAGGTCGATGTTGTCCTTGGTCAGCGGGGTCGGGGTGAGCAGGATGGTGTCGACCTTCTTGCTGCCGTTGTCGTACTGCGAGCTGTAGGTGGGTTTCTCGTTGCGTGCCAGTTGCACCGAGAGCTTGGCGGCTTCGGTGGCGATCAGCTTGAGTGGCTTGTAGACGGTCATGGTCTGGGTGCCGTCGATCACCCGCTTGACCGCCGCCAGGTCGGCGTCCTGGCCCGAGATCGGCACCTTGCCGGCCATTTTCTGGGCCGCGAGGGCCTGGATCGCACCGCCTGCAGTGGCGTCGTTGGAGGCGACGATGGCGTCGATCTTGTTGCTGTTGCGGGTCAGGGCGTTCTCGACGATGCTCAGGGCTTCGGTGGGGTTCCACTCCTTCACCCATTGCTGGCCGACGATCTTGATGTCGCCCTTGTCGATGGCCGGTTGCAGCACTTTCATCTGGCCTTCGCGCAGCACCTTGGCGTTGTTGTCCGTCGGGGCGCCGCCGAGCAGGAAGTAATTACCCTTGGGCGCCGCTTGCAACACGCCGCTGGCCTGCATTTCGCCGACCTTTTCGTTATCGAAGGAAATGTAGGCGTCGATGTCGGCGTTGAGGATCAGCCGGTCGTAGGACACCACCTTGATTCCGGCCTTCTTGGCTTCGGCGACGGCGTTGGTCAGCACGGTAGCGTTGAATGGCACGATGACAATCACGTCGACGCCCCGGGAGATGAGGTTCTCGATCTGCGAGATCTGCTTCTGCTCGTTGGCGTCGGCCGACTGGACGAAGACCTTGGCCTCGAGTTTTTCCGCTGCCGCGACGAAGTAGTCGCGGTCCCGCGACCAACGTTCCAGGCGCAGGTCATCGATGGAGAAGCCGATTTTCGGGTGCGCGGCGTCGGCCATGACCGGGAGCGAGAGCAGGGCGAGGGCGCCGGCGAGCAACGTGCGTTTGAATGTTTTCATGGTAGTGCGTCCTTTTATTGTTGTTTGAAAGACACGTCCTGACGATGAGCGGGATGCCGGTAAGACTGTAGAGCGTTGCACGGCGGTGTGGGCACAGATTTGTCGCGCGAATGTCACAGGCTCGCAGGCTCCCGGTGCAGTCCTGGGTCAGGGGTAGATGAACCGGTTGACCACGTTCTCGAGCATCTCCTGTCGGCCACTGACCGCTTGGGGGTTCAACGCGTTGTCGAAGGCATGTTCAGCCAGCGCCGCGAGGCTGTAGTCGCCCGCCAGCACTGCCTGGCCGAACGGCTGCTGCCAGCCGGCGTAGCGTTGGTCCTTGAACCGTTGCAACTGATCGTCCTGGACCATGGCGGCCGCGCGCTCCAGGGCCAGGGCCAGGACATCCATGGCGGCGACATGGCCGTGGAACAGATCGACATCGTCGACGCTCTGGCGACGAACCTTGGAGTCGAAGTTGAATCCACCGTGGGTGAACCCTCCGGCCTTGAGGATTTCATAAGTGGCCAGGGTCATTTCCTCGACGCTGTTGGGGAACTGGTCGGTGTCCCAGCCGTTTTGCGGATCGCCCCGGTTGGCGTCGATGCTGCCGAAGATCCCCAGCGACGTCGCGGTGGCGATCTCGTGGTGGAAGCTGTGCCCGGCCAGGGTCGCGTGGTTGGCCTCGATGTTGACCTTGATCTCGCGCTCCAGGCCGAACTGCTGGAGGAAGCCGAACACTGTGGCGGTGTCGTAATCGTATTGGTGCTTGGTCGGCTCCTGGGGCTTGGGTTCGATGAGCAGGTCGCCCTTGAAGCCGATCTTGTGCTTGTGCTCGACCACCATGCGCATGAACCGGCCCAGTTGCTCGCGCTCGCGCTTGAGGTCGGTATTGAGCAGGGTTTCGTAGCCCTCGCGGCCACCCCACAACACGTAGTTGGCGCCTTTGAGCCGCAGGGTCGCGTTCATGGCACTGAACACCTGGGCGGCGGCGCAGGCGAAGACTTCCGGGTCCGGGTTGCTTGCCGCGCCGGCGGCAAAGCGCGGGTTGCTGAAGCAGTTGGCGGTGCCCCACAGCAATCGGATGCCGGTCTGTTCCTGATGGCGTTCCAGGTGATCGACCATCTGCGCGAAATGGTTGCGATACTCGCGCAGCGAGCTGCCCTCGGGGGCGACATCGGTGTCGTGGAAGCAGTAGTAATCGATGCCCAGTTTGCTGAAGAACTCGAAGGCCGCTTCAGCCTTGCCGATGGCCAGTTCCATGGGGTCGCCGGCGTGCTGCCAGGGGCGCTTGAACGTGCCGGCACCGAACACGTCGGACCCCGGCCAGACGAACGAATGCCAGTAGCAGACCGCCATGCGCAGGTGTTCGCGCATGGGCTTGCCGAGGATGAGCTTGTCGGCGTCGTAGTGGCGGAAGGCGAGGGGTGCGCCGCTGGCGGCACCCTCGAAGCGAATCTTGTCGACACCGGGGAAGTACGGCATGGCTGTGTCCTTTTTATTCTTGGCGGTGTCTCGATACTAGCGCCGGACCTGAGGCTGCTGATTATGAAAATCACCAACGGGCCGTTCGATTTTGTATTGAGCTTGAGCGCGAGCAAGCCTAGTCTCTGTTTGAAAAGTCTTGAGACGAAGGTCAGGCAAGGCGAAAACCGGCGAGGAACGGTCGGGGTCGCGCTCGACTTTACTGGAGTAAATGAGCATTCCGAGCCGGTTTTCAACGCAGCATGAACGAGTATCAAGGCTTTTCAGACAGAGACTGGTCTGTGTCCATCGGCCAAGGGTTCAAACAATGAAAACTGTCCCGCCCGTTCACCGCATCGCCCTGTTGTTCAACGGCAGCAAGATCTACGACCGTGGGATCATCAGCGGCATCGGCAATTACCTGAGCAGCACCCGCGCTTCGTGGGACCTGTTCCTCGAAGAGGATTTCCTCTGTCGCCTCAAGGGCATCGAGCGCTGGCAGGGCGACGGCATCATTGCCGATTTCGACGACCCGCTGATCGGCGAGGCGCTGGCGGGGATCAAGCTGCCCGTGGTGGCAGTGGGCGGTTCCTACCAGGATGCGCGGGCCTACCCGAAGGGCATCCCTTACGTCGCCACCGACAACGACGCGTTGATGACGCTGGCCTATGAGCACTTGATCGAGGCCGGCCTGACGCGCTTCGCCTGTTTCAGCCTGCCCGAGGCACAGGCCAATCGTTGGGCCCAGGAGCGGGAAAAAGCCTTTCGCCGCCTGGTGCAGCGCGACGGCCTGCCCGCCGAGATCTACCGCGGCATGGGCACCAGCGCGCCGCTCTGGGACAGCGCCGTCGAACAGCAGATCGCCTGGCTGCAAAGCCTGCCCAAACCCATCGGCATCATTGCCGTCAGCGATGCCCGCGCCCGCCAACTGTTGCAAGCCTGCCTGACCGCCGGGATCGCCGTCCCGGAGCAGGTGGCGTTGATCGGCATCGACAACGATCCGCTGACCCGCAGCCTGACGCGGGTGCCACTGAGTTCGGTGATCCAGGGCACCGAAACCATGGGCCGGACCGCGGCGCGCCTGCTGCACCAGATGCTCCACGGCATGCCGTCCACGGGCACGCAGATCCTGGTTCCGCCGGATGCGATCAATGTGCAGGTTTCCAGCCTGCACCAGCCGCTGGGCAATCCCTACGTCATGCAGGCGCTGCTGTTCATCCGCCAATACGCCTGCCAGGGCATCAAGACCGCCCAGGTGGCGGCGTATGTCGGTGTGTCGCGTTCATCCCTGGAGTCGCACTTTCGCAAGGTGCGCGGGTGCAGCGTTCACGACGAGATCCTGCGCTTCAAGCTGGCCGCTGCCGCCAGCGGGCTCGGCAACTCCGACTCGCCGATTGCCGACATCGCCCAGCGTTGCGGCTTCAAATCGGCGCAGTACCTGCACACCGTGTTCCGGCGTGAGTTCGGCTGTACGCCTCGGGAGTATCAGCAGGCACAAGCGGTGGAGTGACTGTAGCGCCGCCTTCTCGCCACCTCTGTATCCCTGTGTATCCAGCCCCCACTGCGATACGGACTGTTGCTTTAGCGTCCGTTGGTGACACATCCGCGATACCCATGGGGCCTTAAATGGCCTGCGTCGGGACGGCCGTTGCCGTCCCTCTGGGCATCAAAAGGAGATTCACCATGCTTGCAGCCCCGCTCGTTTTTACCTGGCAGCGTTACCTGGTTTCAGCCAGCGCGGCCAGTGCGCTCGGTCTTGCCGTGCTCGCCGCCAGCGCCGAGGCCTCGGCCGCACAGGACCCCACCGCCAGCGCCGCGCAGGCCGGGTCGCAAGCCATTCGCCCGTACCGCATTCACGTCGATGACGCCAAGTTGGCCGAGCTGCGCCAGCGCATCGCCGCCACGCGCTGGCCGGACAAGGAAACCGTCAGCGACACCTCCCAGGGTGTGCAGCTGGCCCAGGTGCAGGCGTTGGTCAAGTATTGGGGCGACGGCTACGACTGGCGCAAGGCAGAGGCCCGACTCAACGCCTTGCCGGAGTTCGTCACCACCATCGATGGTGTCGACATTCAGTTCATCCACGTGCGTTCGCGCCACCCCAACGCGATGCCGCTGATCCTCACCCACGGCTGGCCGGGTTCGCAATTCGAATTCCTCAAGACGATCGGCCCGTTGACCGACCCGACTGCCTACGGTGGTCGCGCCGAGGATGCCTTCGACGTGGTGATCCCTTCGATTCCCGGCCATGGTTTTTCCGGCAAGCCGACCGAACTGGGCTGGGGCCCCGACCGAGTGGCGAAAGCCTGGGACGTGTTGATGAAGCGGTTGGGCTACAGCCATTACGTGTCCCAGGGCGGCGATCACGGTTCTGTGATCTCCGATGCCCTGGGGCGCCTGGCGCCACCCGGACTGCTGGGGATCCACTTGAACATGCCAGCGACCGTGCCGCCGGAGCTGGTGAAACCGATCAACAGCGGCGATCCGGCCCCGGCCGGGCTCACCGAACCGGAACGCACGGCCTACCGCTCGCTGAGCACGTTCTTCGGCCGCAATGCCGCCTACGGCGCAATGATGGTAACCCGGCCGCAGACTATCGGTTACCTGCTGGCCGATTCGCCCACCGGTACGGCGGCCTGGATGTACGAGAAATTCGCGGCCTGGACCGACAGCGACGGCCAGCCTGAGCGCGTACTCAGCCGCGATGAAATGCTCGACGACATCAGCTTGTACTGGCTGACCGACTCCGGTGCCTCGTCCTCCCGTTTCTATTGGGAGAACAACAACAATAACTTCAGCGCCGCCGCGCAGAAAACCACGGACATCAAGGTCCCGGTGGCGATCAGCGTGTTCCCGCAGGAGATCTACCGCGCGCCGAAGACCTGGGCCCAGCGTGCCTATCCATCGCTGTCCTACTTCAGCGAGGTCGGCAAGGGGGGGCACTTCGCTGCCTGGGAGCAGCCGCAATTGTTCAGCGAAGAGTTGCGCGAAGCGTTCCGGCCGTTACGTGCCGCGACGAAGTAACCGTTCGGCACACAGGAGAGCAACGATGAAACTCAAGCATCTGGCGATGTCCGCCGCCGTGGCCGCCGCGACATGGGGCACGGCTGGCCTGGTCCTGGGCGATGACGGGGGCGGCGAGGTTTCGCCGATCTATGGGGTGAAACTTCCCGAGGGCTATCGCCAATGGGCCCTGATCGCCCCGGCCCAGGAAGCCACGCCGCTGAACGAACTTCGAGCCGTGGTGGGCAATGGTCTGGCGATGAAGGCCTATCAGGATTCAACCCTGCCGTTCCCCGACGGCACGGTGCTGGTGAAGCTGGCCTGGAAGCACGTCCAGTCGCCGGAGTTCGAGCCGGCCTCGATCCCCGGTGCGGCCACTACCGTCCAGGTGATGGTCAAGGACTCGCAGAGATACGCGTCGACCGGCGGCTGGGGATTCGGTCGCTTTATCAACGGCAAGCCCGCCGATGAGGCACAGCACCAGACCTGCTTCGCCTGCCACCAGGCCCGGGTCCAGAACCATGATTGGGTCTTCACGCGATTCGCGCCCTAAGTGATAGTGCAATGCCGCCCAACACAACGATGGAGACCGTCAACAAGCGGATCGACATGGGTTCATCCAGCAGCCATACGCCGCCCAGCGAGGCGAGGATGGGCACGCCGAGCTGCAGCGTTGCGGCGTGTTGTGCGCTGATTTTCTTGACCGTGCCATACCAGAGCGCGTAGCCGCAGCCAGAGGCCAGGATGCCGGAAGCCAGCGCATAAAGCACGCCGGGCACGCTCAGGCGCGGGTGGCTGCCAAGGAGCATGATCGGGCCGAGCACACACAGCATTGCCAGGGTTCTGGCAAAGTTGCCGGCGGTGTCTGCGAGTGGGTTGGCGCAGCCTTTGCCGAGCAGTGAGTAGGCTCCCCAGGCCATTCCCGAGACCGCCATGAGCAGGGCGCTGCCCATGGGTGGGGTGTCGGCGCCCGGTAGTAAAAGGACCAGCAGGCCGCAGAAGGCCAAGGACATGCCGATCAGCGCTTTTTTCTGAACCGGCTCGCCCTGTTTCCAGGCGCAGGCGAACATCGTCACCTGCACGGCTCCGAACAGGATCAAGGCGCCTACGCCCGCACCGAGTCGGACGTAGGCAATGGAGAATAAGTAAGCATAGAGAAACAGCGCCAGACCGGCCCGCCAACTGCCGCCCATGGCAGGCCGAGGCTGGCGCGACCGAATCAGGCACAGCAGGAACACAGCACCGCTGAGCAGGCGGATCGCGGTGAATGACGCAGGGTCGATTTGATCCTGCATCAGCGCTTGCCGGCAAAAAATGGAATTGGCCGCAAAGGCCACCAGGCACACCATCGCTTGGAAGACCCAGCCGGGAAAACGACGTTCGCGTCGGCCGATGGGGGTGATCGTTGTCATCGGCAGAAGGCTCCGTTTGATAGAAAAACTTTCGCATTGCCGCCGAGATGGCTTTGATGGCCGGCTCTTTGGTCGCTGATGGCCACATGTTTTTCCTTGTAGTGGAATGCTCGCAACAAAGATTTTCTACGGCGCATGCATAGATTTAATCAGTCGTCCCATGGCCCGGCTTTGTTCCATCCTGCGAACTTGCGAGCCGATGCACTCCACGTTCCCGACCACCCGGCTCGCTGCAGGAGTGTCCTATGCTCACCGGAAAAACAGCCCTGATCACGGGCGGCAATTCAGGCATCGGCCTGGCAACGGCGCAGAAGTTGCTGGAGCAGGGCGCGCGCGTGGCGATCACCGGCCGCGATGCGGAGAAATTGGAACAGGCGCGCAGAGCGCTGGGTCCCGGCGTCATCACGGTGGTGGCGGATGTGCGATCACGCGAGCAACTGCGGCAGATGGCAGCGACCGTCGAGCAAGCGTTCGGCGGCCTGGACATCTTTTTCGCCAATGCCGGGGTGGCCTTTGGCACACCGTTGTCGAGCACCACCGAGGAGCGCTACGACGAACTCATGGACATCAATGTGAAAGGGGTCTTTTTCTCGGTGCAGGCCGTTGAGCCGATCATGCGTCCGGGGGGGCGATCATCCTGTCTACGTCCTGGCTGAACCAGGTCGGTGCGCCAGGCCGGGCGTTGTTGTCTGCCTCCAAGGCTGCCGTGCGCAGCTTCGCGCGCACGCTTTCGGCCGAGTTGCTGGAACGACGCATCCGCGTCAACGCCGTCAGCCCTGGCGCCATTGAGACCCCCATTCATCATCAGCCCAATCAAAGCGTCGAAGCGTATCGCGCCTATGCCGAGCGTGTCGGTGCGCAAGCGCCCATCGGTCGCATGGGGCGGGCCGAGGAGATTGCCGCGGCAGTGCTGTTCCTGGCCAGTGATGCGTCCAGCTACATGCTGGGTGCCGAGATGGTCGTCGACGGGGGGCGGGCGCAATTGTGATGAAGCCGTTGATCAACGCAGACCACTCTCTCAGGTCCATCGTGCAGGGTGCCACGCAGCCATGGGTCCGCAGTCCACTGGCAGGGGTGTACCGGCGGCCGCTGTATCGGGTCGGTGGTGAACAGGCAAGGGCCACCTCCTTGGTGCGGTATGCACCCGGCAGTGCATTCAGTGCGCACACCCATTGCGGCGGGGAAGAGTTCCTGGTGCTGGAGGGCGTCTTCGAGGATGAGCATGGTCGATACCCGGCGGGCACGTACGTGCGCAACCCTCCAGGTAGCCGGCATGCTCCCGGAGCAAGCGCTGGCTGCATGATCTTCGTGCGCTTGCGCCAGTTTCATCGCCAGGACCGGCAGCCACTTGTTGTGCTGCTTGATGCACGCGACGATCAACTGCTGTTCGAGAGCGAGTACGAACGTGTTTGCGTGCAACGCTATCCGGCAGACAGCCTTCATGTGCACGCCAACCCGCGGGGCTTGGAACTCCTGGTGCTGGAAGGCGAACTGCAGGGCGAGGACTTCACTTTGCAGCCCCTGGGCTGGATGCGCTTGCCGCCGGGCGAGCCTCTCGAAGCCAGGGCGGGCGCGCAAGGTGCCCGGGTCTGGCTCAAGGACGCTTCGCCTGATCTAGGCCTCTGAGGCCGCGCGCCCGGCCTCGGCGAGCAGCCAGTCCCTGAAGGCCTGGACCTTGGGCAGTTCACTGCATTCGGGACGGTACACCACGTAGTAAGCCTGGGTCAGCGGGCAGTCGAGGCCCTTGTCCGCAAACGGCCGGATCAGCCGACCCGCCGCCAGGTCGTCGCGCACCATGACGCTGCGAGCGAGTGCCAGGCCCTGGCCGTCGATGGCCGCTTGCAGTACCGAAGCCGAATTGTTGATCCGCAGGCCGTGGTCGGACTTGATCTGGTTGAAACCGGAAGCGTCCAGCCACATGCGCCAGGTGGGATAGTCATGGTCGTTGGCCATGGACAGGTCGTGGATCAGCGTGCACTGCGCCAAGGCATCGGCTGCAAGACGGCCACCCTCAAGCAACGGGAAATCCGGCGAGCAGACCGGGAAGATCACTTCGTCCATCAAGTGCACGGCGGTGAGCCCCGGCCATTTCCCCGCGCCGTAGCGAACCCCCACGTCAATCTGCTCGACCTGGAAATCCACGGACCGGGCGTTCGTATCCAGCAGCACGTCCAGCGTCGGGTAGGCGTGTTGAAAGCGCTCGATCCGCGGCAGTAGCCATTTCGAGGCGAAGGCCGGGCTTACGGTGACGGTCAGCCCGGCATGCACGCTGGCGTCCTTCAACCGCGCAAGGCCTATGGACAAACGATCGAACCCTTCCCTGATATCCGGCAGGGCCGCGCGAGCGGCGTCAGTGAGCATCAGGCGCGCCGAGCCGCTGCTCGAACGCATGAACAGGGCGATGCCCAGCCACGACTCGAGATTACGCACCTGTTGCCCAACGGCTGCGGGAGTGACATTGAGCTCGGCCGCGGCGGCCGAGAAACTCTGGTGTCGCGCTGCGGTCTCGAATGCACGGAGCGCGTTAAGGTAAGCGGGGCTGGTCATTGATAGTTTTTCTATTCCGGAAAACAAAATCTTCTGCGTTGTGACGTTGCGGGCTTTGGCGAAGAATGCACACCAAGTCCTCAGATAGATCCCTGAAATATAGCAGAAACGGGGATTGATCCAAGGTCTTCGATATTTTTATCCCTTGCGTCCAGTCAATGAGGAAATCCAGGCATGAAAAGTTTTTCTAACAAGGTCGCGATTGTGACCGGTGGTGGTTCGGGCATTGGCAAGGAGGTCGCCCAGCGTCTGGTCGACGCCGGTGCCCGTGTGGTGATCGGTGGTCGTGACGCCGCCAAGCTCGCCCGGGTTGCCCGGGACATCGATGCGACCGGCCAGAATGTGCGCACCCTCGCGGGCGATATCGCCCAGCCGGCCACGGGCCAGGCGCTGGTGGATCTCGCGGTGAATGAGTTCGGCGGGGTGGATATTCTGATCAACAACGCCGGCATCTTCAGCCCCAAGCCCTTCCTTGAAGTGGAACCCCACGAGTACGACGCCTTCCTGGACATCATCCTCAAGGGCAAATTTTTCATGGCCCAGGCGGCCGCCAGGGCCATGCTCAAGCGCGGTGGCGGGGCGATTGTCCAGACCGGCTCGCTGTGGGCCATCCAGGCCATCGGGGCTACCCCGTCGGCGGCCTATTCCGCCGCTAACGCGGGTGTCCACGCGCTGACTCGCAACCTGGCCCTGGAACTGGCGAGCGCCAACATCCGCATCAATACCGTGGCCCCCGCAGTGGTCGAGACGCCGGTCTACGGCACCTTCATGGACGCTGATCAGGTCAAGGCGGCACTGCCGACCTTCAATGCTTTCCATCCGCTGGGCCGTAATGGCCAGCCAGCCGATGTGGCCGAGGCGATCCTGTTCCTCGCCTCGCAGGAAGCTTCGTGGATTACCGGCACCGTGCTGCCGGTCGATGGCGGCGTGACTGCCGGCCGCAACTGAAACAGGAGTCGTTAGGAATGATGAACTGGAACGAGTATTTCGCCGGGTTGATGAACAACGTCGGTGAGTTTGCCAGGCTTGCCCCGGAAACCATGCGGAGCATGAGCGCACTGGGCAGTGCACCGGCCCGACACCTGGACCCGAAGATCCATGAGTTGATCGCGCTGTCGGTGGCGATCACTACCCGCTGCGACGGTTGCATCGCCTCTCACGTGCAAGCAGCACTCAAGCATGGGGCAACCCGTGAAGAAATTGCCGAGGCCTTGGGCGTTGCCATCTCGCTCAACGCCGGCGCGGCACTGACCTACACCGCACGGGTGTTCGACGCGGTGTCGGCGTTCGAGAAACACTGAAGCGGCGATGGGCGCCAATGGCGCCCTTCATCGCATTCCGAGGATCACCCATGACGACACAAAAGATTGCCATCGTTGGCGCCGGTCTGGCGGGTGTCTACGCCGCCTACCGTCTGCATGGCCTTGGCCTGGAATTCGAGCTGTTCGAAGCCCGCGATCGGCTGGGCGGAAGAATTCTCTCGACCGCCACTGGCGGCTTCGACCTCGGTCCGACCTGGTTCTGGCCGGACTGCCAGCCGCGCATGCACGCTCTGGTGGCCGAGCTGGGATTGCCCGTGTTCCAGCAATACGAGCAAGGCGATGCATTGATAGAGCGCTGGGCCACCGAGCGAGTCCGCCGCGAAGGCTACCGCTCAGGCAACGTGTCCATGCGCATCCAGGGCGGAACGGCTCGCCTGGTGCAGGCGCTTGCCGCTTCATTGCCCAAGACACGCGTCCATCTGGCGGCTGTGGTGACGGGTGTAGCAAGGGTTGATGAACGCGTGCACCTGTCATTCTCCGACAAGCGTATCCATACCGCCGATTACACCCATCTCTGGCTGGCGCTGCCGCCTCGCCTGGGAAAAAACCTGCGCATGGTGCCCGCCCTGTCCGGGCAGGAAATGCAGCAGATGGCCAATGTCCCGACCTGGATGGCTTCCCACGCCAAGTACGTTGCGCGCTACGCCAAAACCGTTTTGGCGGGAGCAAGGGCTGTCCGGTGATGCATTCAGCGGGGTGGGGCCGCTGGCTGAAATCCACGATGCCGGCACCGACCAGGGCGCTGCGCTGTTCGGTTTTTTGGGCATGGACGCAGCGCGGCGTAACGGTGTGGGCGCGTCGGCATTGAAAGCGCTATGCCGAGAGCAACTGGTACGCCTGTTTGGCGAAGAGGCGGCCGACCCGCTCGAGGACTTCTTCCATGATTGGGCAGCCGATCCATTCACCGCCACGCCGGACGATCAGGTTTCGCCGGGCTGGCACGGTCGACACGAGCTGCAATGTGCCCCCGACGCACCGTGGAGCGAGGCTCTGCGCTGGATCGGCAGCGAGGCCGGTGGCGAGCAGGGCGGCTACATGGAGGGTGCGCTGGCGGCCGTCGACAAGGCATTGGATGAGGTGACGGGAGAGACAGGTGTCCGGCGACTTGGATCGCCTCACTGTTGATCCTGCGTCTCGCCGTGGCGAGGGCGCTTGCTCGCGCCGGGTTGTGAAGCCACCCTGAAAGCCATCCGCCAGATCCCGCGACGTGATAGGGTTCGCGGCTGTACACCCGGCGAGAGCAAGCGCCTTCGCCATGAGGATCGGCCCGTCAGTTGGCTGGCAATGATTTCCCGGAGCGCGACCTGGTCCATGGCGGATAACCCTTACACCCTGTACAAACGCTTCCAGACCCCCGATCCGGCGCTTGGCCCACGGGAGCAGGCGCCGATGCTTGCCCAGGAGCAGGCGTGGTCGCGTGTGCATGCCTCTGGGCATCGCTTCAGCTGGATCGAGGTGTTGATGGCGCCGCTGTGCCTGGGGCCGTTTGTGGCGGGGTTGGGGGTGTTGCTCGGGCTGTGGCTCTATCAGTCACTGCTGGCGCCTGAACTGGATATCGACCGGGCCATCGGTGACTGGCATGGCTGGCTTGCGCTCGCAGCAGGACTGTTCATGGCTGCCTGGGTATTGCACAACTTTTGGCGCGACAGCCGCGATCCCACGCGGCGCTACTGGCAGACCATGCCGGATCGAGGCGTGGTCGAGCTTGAGCACCACACGCTGGTTTCTGGCATCAGCCTGTGGTCCAACGACTATGATCCCGACTGCAACACGCTGATGCAATGGACCCACGGCAAGCTCGAATGCGTGCACGACAGCGGTGTCGTGCAATGGGTCGTGGCCCGGACCGAGGCCGGTCACTGGCTGGTTCTCAAGGAGCAGTACCCGGGCAACTTCAGCTATGCAAGGGTCGGCACAAAACCGGCGCCTGACCGGCAGATGCACCCTTGCCAGCAAGTAGCGATCGCTTTTGCGCCCGGCACCCAGCTGTGCCTGGGGCGACGATTCAGTGGCGCGCCGCTGCCGTTGCTGGACACGGCGTATTGGCTGTCTGCCGATGAGCTCAAGCGCCTGGCTGACGCCGCCCATCATTGGCTTTTTTTCCCGCCGAACCGCTACGGCGTGGTCGATGCCGAGGAGGCCGGGTGGGTGCAGCGTCTGGTGAAGAAAGCGCAGGACAGTGTTGCCGCGACGCCGTCTTCGGTTCCTGGCGAAACCTGAACACCGGCGGCGGGCGCTATAACCACGTGTTCACCACCCGCCGATCCAGCTCCTCCCAATCGGCCATGCCCAATACCCGCGTGGTGTTCAAGCCGCGCAGATAACCGCGCAACTGATGGGCGGTGGCGCGCACCAGCTCCGGGTCGGCCGGCTCTTTGTCCAGCAGGATCGTTTCGTACTGGACCAGGTAGTCGCTCACCCGGTCACGGAAATCCGGCAGTACAGCATCGCGGATCAGGTCAAACGTTCTCATGGACGGCCCTCATCGGTTTTTTCCAGTGTTATTCGGTGCGCAGGGGGCAGTGCGTTGCGCAACTATTGTTAGAAGTAATAGTGACCATCATCAAACGCAAGTTCTGCTTTGACGGCAATCGGTGGAAAATCAGCGCCATCGAACACGCCGTCCACTTTTATTTTCAGGATTACACCGATGCGCCGTTTATTTTTACTGTCCATGGCGTTCGCCGCGTCGTTGCTCGCCGGGTGCGCCTCCGTCCCGAATGACCCGACCCTGACCCTGCAAACCAGCAAGACGCCAGCCCAATACGCCGAATGCGTCGTGCCCAAATTGCAGGACAGCGCGTTGAATCCACTGGTGTCGCAGACCCAGCGCAGCTACCGGATCGTGGTGCCGAGCAAAGTGTCGGCCGACAACGTGCTGGAAGCCTACAAGGCTGGAAACGGCGGCAAGGTGTTCATCTACGAGCGCCACTTGTTGGCCTCGAACCTGCTGCCGTCGAGTTTTGAACGCGCCGCGCAGGATTGCATCTGAGTCACAGAATCGCTCCACCGTGCTCCTTTGGTTGGCCGCAACCAACCAATTCCCTTGCCCCGCACCCTATTGGGCTGCGGGGCTTTTTTTTGTGCCGACTCCGAGAGGGTTTGACGACTGGCGCTGTAACCGGCATATTTTTGCTCGTTTGTGATTATTGTTGCTCGTTTATGCAGGTTTATTGCCATGACATCCACCCACGAAGCGTTTCCCGGTGAGCGCCAGCAACTGATCAGTGAACGCCTGGCCCGGTATGGCCGGGTGATCGCGGCTGACCTGGCCAGTGAATTCAATGTTTCCGAACACTCCATACGCCGCGACCTTGGCGCATTGGCAGCGGCGGGGGTGTGCAAGCGTGTCTACGGTGGCGCCATATTGCTGCCCGCCGCCGAACGACCGATGGACGTGCGCGTGCGGCAGGACCCGGCGCGCAAGGGCAGTCTCGGCCAGGCCGCGGCGTCGTTACTGCGCGCGGGCCAGCATGTGTTCATCGACGCCGGCTCGACCAACCTGGCCATTGCCTGCGCCATCGACCCTGGGTTGCGGTTGACCGTCGCCACCAATTCGCCGCTGATTGCGGTGCAGTTGATGAAGCTGCCCTGTGCCGAGGTGATTCTGTTGGGCGGACGGGTGAACCCGGTGGCCGGTGGCGTGATCGGGGTGACGGCGGTGCAGCAGTTGCGCCAGTTCAGTTTCGACCTGTGCTTTCTCGGTGCCTGCGCCATTGACCCGGACAACGGGGTCACGGCGTTCGGCCTGGACGACGCTGAGTTCAAGCGCGCGGTGGCGGCGGCCAGCGGCCAGTTGGTGACCGCCGTCACCAATGAAAAACTCTCCAGTGTCGCCCATTACCAGGTGGCTTCGTGCGAAGAGGTGACCGCCCTGGTGGTGGAGCATGATGCTCCGCGCGAGCGACTGGAACCGTTCTTTGGCAGGGTCTCCAATGTGGTGACGGCGACGGGTGCCCAGCGCTGAATGATTTGTCAAAGCGCTGGCGGCCCCATTGTCCAGCGCGGCAATTAGGGCTAGTTTGCTGCCCCTGGCACAAGTACAAAAAAATCAGGAGTCATTGATGCAACCGATTCGTCTCGCTCTGGTGGGCTACGGCAAGATTGCCCAGGATCAACATGTTCCAGCCATCCTCGCCAATCCCGCTTTCCAGCTGGTGTCCGTCGCCACGCAGGGGCAGCCTTGCGCCGGGGTCGAGAATTTCCGCTCCCTGGGTGACTTGCTCGCGAAGGGCCCGCAGGTCGATGCGATTGCCTTCTGCACGCCGCCCCAGGGGCGCTTCGCCCTGGTGCAAGAGGCCTTGGCGGCCGGCAAACATGTCCTGGTGGAAAAGCCACCTTGCGCCACGCTGGGCGAAGCCATGGCGCTGGTGGATCAAGCCCGCGAGCAAGGCGTCAGCGGCCTGTTCGCCTGGCACTCGCGTTACGCCCCCGGTATCGAGGTCGCCCGTGAATGGCTGGCCACCCGCACCCTGCAAAGCGTGCAGATCGACTGGAAGGAAGACGTGCGCAAATGGCACCCCGGCCAGGCCTGGATCTGGCAACCCGGTGGCTTGGGGGTCTTCGATCCGGGTATCAATGCCTTGTCCATTGCGACTCATCTGCTGGCGCTGCCGTTGTTCGTCGAATCTGCCGAGTTGCGCGTCCCGGACAACTGCCAGTCGCCCATCGCCGCCAGCCTCAGGATGTCCGATGCGCGGCGCCTGGATATCCGCGCGGAGTTCGACTTCGACCATGGCCATGATGAACTCTGGAGCATCGAGATTCGCTGCACCGAAGGCACTTTGCGCCTGGATAACGGGGGGGCTGTGCTGAGTCTCGACGGCGTGCGCCAGGCGGTGGCCGATGAAGGGGAATATGCGGCGGTGTACCGGCATTTCCAGCAACTGATCGCGGACAAGGCCAGCGACATGGACCTGCAACCGCTGCGGTTGGTGGCAGACAGTTTCTTTGTCGGCAGCCGGACGCTGGTGGCGCCGTTCTACGATTGACAATGGCGCGTGGCGAGCGCGCTGCGTGGCCGCTCCCTTTTTTGTGAGTGCGGCGCACTCCAACGGGAACCAGCGGCCTCGCCACAGGTTCAGTGACGTTTCGTCAATGGCCTGCCAGCGGATAATGCTTGATACGGCACGGATGCTGGTTGCCATCGCCTTTGCAGATGCCATCGAGGTAGCGGTAGTCGACCCGCATCGACTGGCCCTTGGCAGGCCACTGGCGGCGGGGCAGTGTGCTCTGGTAGTCGGGGGTTTCAGGGATGAACCTGATCGTCGACCCTTGCGGCGGGCACTCCACCGTGGCTGACGCCGGGCTGGCCCTGGCGACTCTTGCTTCTAGCTGCGGATACGGCTTTTTCACCACCTCGACGATGCGCAGTTCCAGGCGGCAGATCTGCCACGTGCCGGCGTGTGCCGGTGCGCACAGGGTCGAGAGCGCGGTCAGTGCCAGGGCACAGGCGGCTGTTTGTCTGCTCATGCTTGCCTTGCCTTCGATGTGAGGTCCAGGTCGTTCATGATCCTGGAGTGGGCGGCAAGGGTTCGATCAAAATCACCAATACCGGGAAACGCGTGGGATATCATGGCGGCTACCACTGTGGCTGTAGGGAAGGAAAATGACACTCAGGGTGATGGTAATCGGTGGTTATGGAAACTTCGGCAGTATCGTTTGCCGGCATCTGATCGTGACGCCGGGCATCGAGGTGGTGATCTCCGGGCGTGACCCGGACAAGTTACTGCGTAAGGCCGATGAGTTGAAAGCACAATCGGGCAACGTCTGTGAGCGTTGGTGTGGCGACGCCATGGGAGAAGGGTTCAGCACGGTCCTGGGAGAAATGAACATTGACCTGGTCATCCACACCGGCGGCCCCTTCCAGGGCCAATCCTATCGGATTGCCCAGAGTTGTATCGAGGCCGGCGTCCACTACTGCGACCTCTCGGACTGCCGCACCTTCGTCAACGGCATTGGCGTGCTCGACGCACAGGCCCGGCAAGCCGGCGTCGCGATCCTCAGTGGTTGCAGTTCGGTGCCGTCGCTGTCGGCCGCGTTGATCGATGAGCATCGGCATCGTTTCCAACGTATCGACTCGATCGAGCATGGCATTTCCTCGTCGGCCAAGATGCCGGGGCTGTCGACCATCGAGGGCGTCCTGGCCTACGCAGGCAAACCCATCAAGCAACTCAGGGATGGCCAGGTCCATGAGGTGTTGGGCTGGCAGGACCTGACGCTGCGCAAGATGCAGTCACTGGGCACACGGCTGCTGTCGAACGTCGACGTGCCGGACATGGACATTTTCGCCCATCGCTATGGCGCCCGGACCCTGAGTTTCAAGGCCGGTGCCGGGCTGAAGCTGGGCGGTGTCGCCAACGGCCTGCTGGCCCAGGCGATGAAAATGGGCTGGGTTCGCGACCATCGCCCCTGGGCCGCCCGACTGCATCGTTGGGGCACCTGGTTCGAACGCTTCGGCGACGGCAAGAGTGCCATGTACCTGGATGTCCGGGGTGTGGGTGTCGATGGGCGACCGTTGTCCCTGACCGTGCAACTGACGGCCTTGAACGACAAGGGGCCGGAGATCCCGAGTTGTGCCGCCGTGGCCCTGGCGACCAAGATCGCCCAGGGCTACAGGCCCGAACCCGGCGCCCGGGCGTGTGTCGGCGAGATCACGGTGGACGAGTACATGGCCGCCATCAACGACCCGGTCAACTTGTCGATCTCGGTGCACGTCGCCGATGGGCAGCGCTGAGCCATGCTCTATTTGGGCCTGAAGTACCTCCATGTCATCGCTGCCATTTTTCTGTTCGGGTTCGGCATGGGTTCCTACCTGTACCTGATTGCCGCCAGCCGCACGGCCAATCCGCAGGTCATCGCCCACGTGGCCCGGACGGTGGTGCGGTACGACGCCTGGATCACCACGCCGGCCGGCTTCATCCAGATTGCCACGGGGTATTGGCTGGTGAGCCTGGCTGGGCTTTCCCTGACCACGGGCTGGGTGCTGACCTCGCTGATCATCTTCCTTTGCGTGGGGATGCTCTGGCTGCCGGTATTGGTGCTGCAGAAGCGCCTGCAACACATGGCGTCGAGCGCGGCGGACCGTGGGGAAGGGCTGGCGCAGGCCTACCGCCGGGTGTACCGGCAGTGGTTCTGGATGGGGGTTGCCGGGTTTTCCGGGATGTTCGTGATCGTGTCGATGATGGTGACCAAGATGACGCCGGGCGAGTGGGTCGGATTGTTTCTGCGCTAGCGCAAATGCCTGAATAGGCCGACGGACTTGTGGCAGGTGTGCTGAAGGGTCACCGCTGAACCTGTGGGAGCGGGCTTGCCCGCGAAGGCGGCGGTCCATTCGACATCTGTGTGGCAGATGCACCGTTTTCGCGAGCAAGCCCGCTCCCACAGAATGTGTTGTGGTGTCTCCACAATAGAAGGGACACCGCTGGACTTGTGGGAGCGGGCTTGCCCGCGAAGGCGGCGGTCCATTCGACATCCCTGTGTCAGATACACCGCTTCGCGAGCAAGCTCCCACAGGGGGATTTCTGGGGCTTCAGCTTTGCTTGGAGCCTGCGCCAATCTGCCAGACATACGGCGGCTCGGTGCCGTTGATTTCCCAGTCGCCGAGGATGCGTTCCTTGTAGATCAGCGGGTTGTGCGAGGCGGCGGTGCGTGCGTTGCGCCAATGGCGGTCGAGGGCCTTGGTGGTGCTGGTGGCGGAGGCGCCAAGGGCGTTGAACAGGTCGCTGGTGGCGCGCAGGATCAGGTCGGCGATGACCACCTGGGCCTGGGCCGATTCCAGTTCGGCGGCGATGTTGGCGGTGTGTTCGGCCTCGGCGTCCTGGCTGAACCGGCTCTCGTAGGCCCGCTGAGCGGCGCTCGCCGCTCGCAGCGCGGTGGCTTCGGCGGCATAGACCTGGGCCGAGGCCTTGCCGATCACTTGTTGCACCTGGACGTCCTGGCTCACTGTGCTGGCGTTGCCGGTACTGAAAATTCGCGTGCGTGCGCGTACGTTTCCGGTGAAGTCATGGACCGCGGCACGGCCGGCACCGGCCTGCACCGCCAGCAGGACCAACTGGTAGAACGCGGTCTGGTACTTGAAGCGGGTGGAGAAGTCGATGATGTGTTCAGCCTCGACCCAGGCCTGCTCGAAGACCGTGGTGCCGCTGCCGGTGGTGCGTTGGCCGAAGCCGTCCCAGTCGTCGCTCAGCTTGACGCCCGGTTGGTGCACGTGGACGGCGGCGATCACGTCGGTGCCGTCGTCATCGCGCTGGGCGTACACGTCGATCCAGTCGGCAAAGATGCTGCCGGTGCTGTAGTACTTGGTGCCGTTGACCTGCCATCGATCGCCATGACGGGACACCCGGGTGATGACGTCGCCGATCTTCACCGCGCCGATTTCAGTCCAGGCGTTGCCCACCAGGTCACCCTCGACGAAGCGCTTGAACCAGGTGTCTTGTGGCTCCGCCGCATGGGCATTGAGGCGATCCTCGACAAAGGCGAAATGTCCGCGCAAGGCCTGGGGCAGGTTGGAATCGGCTTCGGCCAGTTCGATCAGCAACTGCAACAGCTGCGGCAACGAGGCCCCGGCACCGCCATATTCGACCGGCACGCGCACGGCGCCAAAACCGGCCTCCTTCAGCCATTGCACCTGCTCAAAGGGCAGGCTGCGGGTTTGCTCACGCGCCAGCGCGCCGGCCTGGATGCGCGCAAAGATCGGCCGG
This sequence comes from Pseudomonas sp. Cab53, assembly GCF_018325965.1. Classification (NCBI taxonomy): domain Bacteria; kingdom Pseudomonadati; phylum Pseudomonadota; class Gammaproteobacteria; order Pseudomonadales; family Pseudomonadaceae; genus Pseudomonas; species Pseudomonas sp. Cab53. Next base: position 2,616,208 of record NZ_AP021902.1, read on the forward strand.
AATCGCTCGGCCAGGGCTTCATAGTCGCTACCGCTGGAAAGGGTCGGGGGCAGGTGTTGTTGCTGTGCAGTCATGGTGGTGTTCCTTCGATGGCGAGTAGGCGGGTGCCGGCCAACGGGGTGAGCGAGGAGGTCGTTCACTGACGGGCCGTGCTTGTCAGTGGCCATTGCACAGTCCATGCCCGTCGACCAACCCCCCATAAATGCGGGCCCCATTCGCGGTCGAGGGCAACGCGACTGTCCTCCCGCGAACAATCTGTTGCGCCACTGTGCGCCGGGCAACAGCCATCGCCCAGGCCTGTCGAGCGTCGGGTGTTCGTGGGGCAACAGTGGATCAACAGCTTGTCTGTCGAGCGACAGCGAGGTGATTCGTCTGGATGTGTTAACTGGCTGAATATAAAGAACATATTCAACTGGCACGGTTGCTGCTCTACACCTTGTGCAGACGCTGAAGGGGCGTCTACCGGCAAGGGATAACGGATGAGCAAGCAATTTAACGTGGTGGCGGTGTCCGGCAGTGTGCAGCAACCCTCGCGCACCCTGGCACTGGTCAAGGCACTGGTGGAAAGCCTGGGTCGGCAACGGCCGATCGAGGTACGCCTGATCGAGTTGGCGAAGGTCGGTCCGCAGTTCGCCGGGGTGTTGCGGCGCGAGGCCTTGCCCGCTGCCGTGCAGGCGGACCTGCAAGCCATTGAACGCGCCGATCTGCTGATCGCCGCGAGCCCTGTCTATCGGGCTTCCTACACCGGGCTGTTCAAGCACCTGTTCGACTTCGTGCATCACGAAGCCTTGAAGAACGTGCCGGTGCTGGTGGCCGCCACGGGAGGCTCCGAGCGCCATGCCTTGGTCATCGATCACCAGTTGCGGCCATTGTTTGGGTTCTTCCAGGCCCTGACCTTACCGGTGGGGGTCTATGCCTCTGAAACGGATTTCAGCCATTACCGAATCGCCAGCGCACAACTGCTGGAACGCATCGAGCGCGCGGCCGAGGCCGCGTCCCTCAGCCTCGCCGTGGATGTGCGGCGCAACGCCAGCGCCGCCTGACAACCGCTTTCTTTCTATGAGCCGTGGAGTACATGCAATGAGCCAGGACACAATCAAGTTCGCCTACTGGGTGCCCAACGTCAGCGGTGGGCTGGTGGTCAGCAAGATCGAACAACGCACCGATTGGGGCATCGACTACAACCGCAAGCTGGCCCAGATCGCCGAAGCGGCGGGGTTCGACTACGCGTTGTCCCAGGTCCGTTTCACCGCCGGCTACGGGGCCGAATACCAGCATGAGTCCGTGGCGTTCAGTCACGCCCTGCTGGCCGCCACCACACGCCTGAAAGTCATCGCCGCGGTGCTACCGGGGCCATGGACGCCGTCGGTGCTGGCCAAGCAGATTGCGACCATCGACCACCTGACCGGCGGCCGCGTGGCGATCAACGTGGTGTCCGGCTGGTTCAAGGGGGAGTTCACCGCCATCGGTGAGCCGTGGCTGGAGCATGACGAGCGCTACCGGCGTTCCGAAGAATTCATCACCGCCCTCAAGGGCATCTGGACCACCGACAACTTCACCTTTCGCGGTGACTTCTACCGCTTCCACGACTACACCCTCAAGCCGAAACCGTTGCAACAGCACCCGGAAATCTTCCAGGGCGGCAGCTCTCGCGCCGCGCGGGACATGGCCGCGCGCGTGTCCGACTGGTACTTCACCAATGGCAATACCGTGGAAGGCGTCAAGGCCCAGATCGATGACCTGCGGGCCAAAGCCGCCGCCAACCAGCACACGGTCAAGGTCGGGGTGAACGCATTCGTCATCGCCCGCGACACCGAGGAGGAAGCCCGTGCGGTACTCGCGCAGATCATCGAGCAGGCTGACCCGGAGGCAGTGAACGCCTTTGGCGACGCGGCCAAGCAGGCCGGCAAGTCGAGCCCGGAAGGCGAGGGCAACTGGGCCAAGTCCAGTTTCGAGGACCTGGTGCAGTACAACGATGGCTTCAAGACCAACCTGATCGGCACGCCACAGCAGATCGCCGAACGCATCGTCGCGCTCAAGGCCGTGGGGGTCGACCTGGTGCTCGCCGGCTTCCTGCACTTCCAGGAAGAGGTCGAATATTTCGGGCGCAAGGTCTTGCCGCTGGTGCGTGAACTGGAACAACGCAAGGCCGCCACCCGAACGGCGGCGGTGGCGTAGGCGCGGAGGCGAACATGGGGACGCTCACCGATACACACGACGACTCGCCGTCCAGTTTGCACCAGTGGTTGCAGCGCCAGGCGCGGCGGCATGGTGCCGACGTCGCCCTGCGCCACAAGCACCTGGGCATCTGGCAGGTGCGGACCTGGGGCCAATTGGCCGACGAGGTGCAGCGCCTGGCCGCTGCCTTGCAGGCTCGGGGGTTCTCGGTGGGCGCGACGCTGACGATCATCAGCCGGCCCCGCCCGCAAGCGCTGCTCGCGGCCTTGGCTGCGCAATGGCTGGGTGGCGTGGCGAGCCTGTTCGATCCACTGGAACCGGCGCCTGAGCAGACGCAGTTGCTCGGCGCCCTGCAACCGGATTTCGTCCTGGTGGAGGGCGCCGAGGAAATCCTGCGCCTGCAAGCGGCATCGGTAACGGCGCAGGTATTGGTGTACCTCGATCCGCGCGGGCTGCCCCAGGCCCTGCCAGCGGTGCAGGCGTTGGATTACGCGACGCTGGTGGCCCACCAGTCGACTGCCAGTCAGGCGCCGCCCACGCACGCTCAGCCAACGGCCTTCGTGTTCTTTCGCCAAGGTGCGCAGGGCCCTGAGCAGCAATGTCTCAGCCACGCCGAACTGTTGCAGGACGGCGAACGCCTGGTGACGCGTGAAGCCCTCGGGCGGCAGGACGAAGCGCTGGCTGCCCGTGCGTTTGCCTCGGGCGGACAAGCCCGCTACTTGTTGGCGCCTTGGCTGGTGGCGGGTTTTTGCCTGAATTTTCCTGAGAGCCTGGCCACCCGTGATCGTGACCGGCGGGAGCTGGGCCCGACGCTGGTGGCCGGTACGCGGGACACCTACGAGCGCTTGCACGGGTACGTGCTGGAGCGCTTGCCCAAGCCGGGTGGCTGGGCGCGCAGGCTGGTGGATTGGGCGTTGGCGCCAGCGCCAGGCGTGTTGCAACGGCAGTTGGGAGGCTGGTTGGTCCGCCGGCCATTGCGCGACGTGCTCGGGTTTACCCGTACCCGTATTCCGTTGGTCGTGGGGGAAGCCTTGCGGCCCGAGACCCAGGCGTTTTTCCAGCGCTTGGGGATCCAGGTTCGCCACTGGGGTGATGTCCCTCATTGGCAAGCACCGCCAACCCCTGTGGAACTGACTCCCGATGATTGGCGCGAGCGCCAGTCGCAACTGGCTTGAGGGGCCGCGCCGATGACAAACACTGTCGCCACGCATGTGCTGGAACTGGAACATATTTCGCTGTCATTCAAGGGCGTCAAAGCCGTCACCGACATCAGTTTCCGAGTAGCCACGGGTGAAATCTGCGCCCTGATCGGGCCCAACGGCGCCGGCAAGAGTTCGTTGTTGAACGTCATCAGTGGCGTCTACCAGGCCCAGGCCGGGTGCATCCGCTTCGACCACCAGGAGCGGCGCAGCATGCGTGCTCGCGACGTGGCGGTACGCGGCATTGCCCGGACGTTCCAGAACATTGCGCTGTTCAAGGGCATGAGCGTGCTCGACAACGTGCTCACCGGGCGTCACCTCAAGCGTCGCAGCAGCTGGATCGAACAAGCCCTGCGCATCGGCCGGGCGCGGGACGAGGACGATCGGCAGCGCGAAGCGGCAGAGCGGGTGATCGAGTTCCTTCACTTGCAGCCGTGGCGCGACGTGCTGGTCGGCACCTTGCCCTACGGCTTGCAGAAGCGGGTGGAACTGGCTCGCGCCCTGGCGGCGGAGCCTCGGCTGTTGCTGCTGGATGAACCCATGGCCGGGATGAATGCCGACGAGAAGCAGCAGATGAGCCGGTTCATTGTCGACATCAACCGTGAGCTGGGCACCACCGTGGTGTTGATCGAGCACGACATCGGCGTCGTCATGGACATCAGCCACCACGTGGTGGTGCTGGACTACGGTCGCAAGGTCGGTGACGGCACGCCCGACGCGGTACGGCAGAACCCCGAGGTCATTTCGGCCTACCTGGGCACTCGCCACTGACATTAACTATTGGAGGCTTTCCCGACCGGGAAGGCAGGCAAGTTGTGCCCGCAGAACAGGAACAGGCATGGAATTTTTCTTTGAAGTATTGATTGGCGGGTTGCTGGCAGGGGTGATGTACGCCCTGGTCGCCATCGGCTTCGTGCTGATCTACAAGGCCTCCGGGGTGTTCAATTTTGCCCAGGGCGCCATGGTGCTGTTTTCCGCGCTGACCTTCGTCAGCCTCCTGGAGCGCGGCGTGCCTTTCTGGCTGGCGTTCCTCATCAGCCTGGCGGCGATGGTGATCATCGCCGTGGCGGTGGAGCGCGTGGTGCTGCGCCCGCTGGTCAACCGTTCGCCCATCACGCTGTTCATGGCCACCCTCGGGCTGTCCTACGTCATCGAAGGCTTCGCCCAGGCGCTGTGGGGCGCGCAGGTGCATGGCCTGGAACTGGGCATCAGCGACGAGCCGCTGGAACTGGGCGGGCTGTTGCTGTCGCAGTTCGACCTGTTCGCCGCACTGACGGCGGCGTCGCTGGTGCTGGTGCTGTCGTGGCTGTTCAACCGCACCCGGCTGGGCCTGGCGCTGCGAGCGGTGGCCGATGATCCGCTGGCGGCGCTGGCCGTGGGGATCCGCTTGCAGCGCGTGTGGGTGGTGGTGTGGTCGGTGGCGGGGTTTGTCGGGCTGGTCGCCGGCCTGCTCTGGGGCGCTCGCCTGGGGGTGCAGTTTTCGCTGTCGCTGGTGGTGCTCAAGGCGTTGCCGGTGCTGATCATCGGCGGCTTCACGTCCATTAGCGGCGCGATTGTCGGCGGGCTGATCATCGGTGCCTCGGAAAAACTGGCGGAGGTGTACCTCGGACCGGTGATCGGCAGCGGTATCGAGAACTGGTTCCCCTACGTGCTGGCGCTGCTGTTCCTGTTGGTGCGTCCGGCGGGGTTGTTTGGCGAACGTGCCATCGAGCGAGTCTAGAAGGGGGAGCACCATGTTCTATCGAGAAGCCGGCCAGTTCACGACGCGCTATGCCGAAGGCCGCCGTGTCTTCGCCCTGCGCCAGGATCGCCACGGGCTCGTCGCCTTGCTGCTGGTGGCTTTCATCGGCGTGCCCTGGCTCGGCAACGACTATTGGCTCAGCGCGATCCTGATTCCGTTCCTGGTGCTGTCCCTGGCCGGCCTGGGGCTGAACCTGCTGACCGGTTACGCCGGGCAGTTGTCGCTCGGTTCCGCGGCGTTCATGGCGGTGGGGGCCTTTGCCACCTACAACCTGGAAATACGCGTCAGCGCCTTGCCATTGCTGGTCAGTATCGCGCTGGGTGGCTTGACGGCGGCACTGGTGGCGGTGGTGTTCGGCTTGCCCAGTCTGCGCATCAAGGGCTTCTATCTGCTGGTCTCGACCCTGGCGGCGCAGTTTTTCGTGACCTGGGCGCTGACCCGCTATAGCTGGTTTTCCAACAACAGCGCCTCGGGCGTCATCAGCGCGCCGCCGCTGAGCGTGTTCGGCTGGAACCTGGACGCCCCGGCCGGGCGCTACCTGCTCACCCTGAGTGTGGTGGTGGCGTTGTTCTGGCTGGGCAAGAACCTGGTGCGCAGCGAACTGGGGCGCAGTTGGATGGCGGTGCGCGACATGGACGCCGCTGCTGCGGTCATCGGGATTCCATTGGCAAAGACCAAATTGCTGGCCTTCGCCATCAGCGGATTTTTCCTCGGGGTGGCCGGTGCGCTCTGGGCCTTCGCATACCTGGGCACGGTGGAGCCCCATGGGTTCGATCTCAATCGTTCGTTCCAGATCCTGTTCATCATCATTATCGGCGGCCTCGGCAGCTTGCTGGGCAACTTCCTCGGCGCCGCGTTCATCGTCCTGTTTCCCATCCTGCTCTCGAACCTGGCGGCGCTGCTGCCCGGCGGGCTGATCGACGCCGGCCAGGTGGAGAACCTGCAGAAGATGATCTTCGGCGCCCTGATCATCCTGTTCCTGATCAAGGAACCAGAAGGCCTGGCGCGCCTCTGGCGGCGCTTGCGCGAACGCGCGCGGCGATGGCCGCTGCGCTACTGAAGGACGTGCACCTACCCATTTTCGCAGTGACTGATACCTACAAGGAAAACCCGATGTTCAAACGATCACTCGCCAGCCAACTGGCATTGGCGCTCAGCCTCACCGTCGCGGCCTTCACTGTCCAGGCGGACAACGAGCAGTACTTCCCGCTGCAAAGCTATCGCGTCGGCCCTTACGCGGCCGGTGGGAGCGGGTTTTTCGGCGGCTTTATCGACTACCTCAAGTACGTCAATGCCAACGGCGGCGTGAACGGCGTCAAGCTGACCTGGAGCGAATGCGAAACCGAGTACGTGGTGGAAAAAGGCGTCGAATGCTACGAGCGCCTGAAGAAAGGCTTGAACGGCGCGCCGGCAGCGGCGACCAACCCGTTATCGGTGGGCATCGCCTACGCCACGCTGGAACGTTCGACAGCCGACAAACTGCCGCTGATCACCATCAACCACGGGCGCACGGATTCCACCGACGGCAGCGTGTTCCCGTACGTTTTCCCGTTGCAGTTGAACCCGTATTCCGAGGTGTCGGCGATCATCAACTACATCGGTCAGCGGGCCGGTGGGCTGGATAAGCTCAAGGGTTTGAAGATCGTCACCCTGTACCACGGCTCGCCCTACGGCAAGGAAACCAACGAGGTCTTGCAGACCCTGGCCGACAAGTACGGCTTTGCGTTGACCCTGCTGGAAGTGCCGCACCCGGGCAACGAACAGCAATCGCAATGGTTGAACATCCGCCGGGAAAAACCCGATTGGGTGATCCTGCGCGGCTGGGGCGTGATGAACCCGGTGGCGTTGAAGACCGCGCAGAAAGTCGGTTTCCCGGCCGATCACATCATCGGCAATATCTGGAGCAACTCCGAGGATGACGCCGCGCCAGCCGGTGCCGCCGCCAAGGGCTTCATCGCCATCACCACGCACCCTTCGGGCACTGACTTCCCGGTCCTGCAGGGCATCAAGCAACAAGTGGTCGACGCAGGTCACGGCGACCTGGCCGACCCCAAGCGGTTCGGCACCGTGTATTACAACCTGGGCGTGGTCAACGGCATCCTCAACGTCGAAGCCGTGCGCATCGCCCAGGAGAAGTTCGGCAAGCAGCCGTTGACCGGTGAGCAAGTGCGCTGGGGCTTCGAGCACCTCAAGCTCGACGACGCCCGGCTCAAGGAATTGGGAGCGCTAGGGCTGGTGCAACCGTTGCAATTGTCGTGCTCGGACCATGAAGGCGGTGGCGCGGTGCGCTTCCAGCAATGGGACGGCAGCCAATGGAAGCTGATCAGTGACTGGGTGCAGGCCGACCGTGCCTTGCTGCGGCCGATCATCGAAGCGTCGTCCCATCAGTACGCCCGGGAAAAGGGCCTGACCCCGCGTGATTGCAGCAAGGAATCCTGAGGCATCAAGGCGATCGGCGCATGTGCGTCCGGTCGCCCCTGGACGAGGTGAAACCCCATGACGATCAACACGCCGATCCTGCAGATCGATGACATTGAAGTGCTCTATGAACAGACCATCCTGGCGGTGCGCAACGTCTCGCTGACGGTGCCGACCGGGCAGGTGGTGGTGCTGTTGGGGGCCAATGGCGCGGGCAAGAGCACCACGTTGAAGGCAGCGTCCAACCTGGTACGCGCCGAAAAGGGCGAAGTGGTGCGCGGACGGATCGTTTATCAGGGCGCGGAGGTGACCCACAGTGCCCCTCACACCCTGGCGGCGAACGGCCTGGTGCAGGTGCTGGAGGGCCGGCATTGCTTTGCCCAACTGACCGTGGAGGAAAATCTTTTGGCCGGTGCCCTGGCGCGCCAGGCTCCGCGGCGCCAGTTGCTGGCCGACCTGGAGTGGGTCTATGGTCATTTCCCGCGCCTGAAGCTGCGGCGCAACAGCCTGGCCGGCTACACCTCCGGCGGCGAGCAACAGATGATCGCCATCGGCCGCGCGTTGATGGCCAAGCCGCGATTGGTCTTGCTGGACGAGCCGTCGATGGGGCTGGCCCCGCAGGTCGTCGAGGAGATCTTCGCCATCATTCACCAGCTCAACCGGCATGACGGCGTCAGCTTCCTGGTCGCCGAGCAGAACATCAACGTTGCCCTGCGTCACGCGCACTACGGCTATGTGTTGGAAAGCGGTCGCGTGATGAGCGAAGGCAGCGCCGGGCAACTGGCGGCCCGCAGCGATCTCCAGGATTTCTACCTGGGCGCGCGGACCGGTGGCGCGGGGCGCCAGGCTGTGAGTGCCGGTGCGGTTTCAGGTTGACAGGTTGATCACCTGGCCGTCCCGGGTGTCGAGTGGGGAGCGACGTCGGTTGACCACCAGTTCGCCGATTTTGATCAGCAGGCTGCGGGTGACATTGCGGCTGAGCCCCAACAGTTGCGCGGTATGGACCTGGTTGCAGTTGGCGTAACGGTAGGCGGCGCGCAACAGCTCGGCTTCGACCTTTTCATGCAAGTCGCCCTGTTCCTGTTCGAGCAGTTTTTCCAGGGCTCTTTGCAACAGCGCCTCGGGGTCTTGCGGCAGGCACGCCTGGGTGGTGTCCTGGCGTTCGATGCGCAGGTTCGACAAATGCAGGTCCTGCACGCCGATCACCCGGTGACGGCAGATCAGCAAGGTGTGATGGATGACATTTTCCAGCTCACGGATGTTGCCTGGCCAGGAATAGTCGAGCAGTTTGCGCTGCGCCTGGGCGTCCAGGGTCACGTCGCCGAGGCCGAGCTTGCGGCTGTACTCGGCGATGAAATGGCGGATCAGCGGCAGGATGTCGCCGGGCCGCTCGCGCAGCGGCTTGAGCACCAGGGTGACCACGTTGAGGCGGTAGTAGAGGTCTTCGCGAAAATGGCCGGCGTTGATGGCTTTTTCCAGCTGCACGTTGGTGGCCGCGAGCACCCGCACGTTGATCCTGATGCTCTTGCGCGAACCCAGGCGTACCACCTCGCGCTCTTGCAGCACACGGAGCAACTTGACCTGGATGGGCAGCGGCAGGTCACCGATTTCATCGAGGAACAGCGTGCCGCCATCGGCTTCCTCGAACCAGCCGGCCTTGGCGGTCAGCGCGCCGGTGAAGGCACCTTTCTCGTGCCCGAACAGCTCGGCTTCGACCAGCGTTTCGGAAAAGGCCCCGCAGTTGACCGCAATGAACGGCTTGTCGCGGCGGGCGCTGAGGTTGTGCACGTGGCGGGCCACCAACTCTTTGCCGGTGCCGGTCTGGCCGATGATCAGCACGCTGGCGTCACTGGGGGCGACTTGTTGCAAATGAGCCAGCAAGGCACGAGAGCTGGGGTCCTCGAAGACCTGGGCCGTTGCGCGGATCGACGTGGCCAGGCTGGGGGAGGGGGGAGCGTGAGGAGTTGCATGACGATGGCACCCGTTGATGAGATTGAGGTCGGGTGAGGACCAACACTCCTTGATGGCAGCACCCCGCGAGCCATTCGGCTTAAGATTTAATCTAAATGATCTAAGAAATTGTTAATAAATAACCTTTAGTTATTTGCTTAAAGCCATCGCCGCGCGGCGACGCGGTGTCGCTCAGGTCGTTGCAAAGAAGATTGTCTATAAAAACATTTATTGACTAAAAGAAATTATCGGATAATTATTTCCCTGCATCTGCTTTCACGCAGAGTCACTGTTCAGGGGCAACCCCGATGAGTCAGAACACCCTGCCAACCTTGGCAAGCCTTTACGTCGAGGCCAACGAATCTTCCTTGCACGCCGCCCGCCATGGGCCATTGCTCATGCAGGGCTTTCCCGCCGAACCCCACCACCGCGTCACCTGGAACAACTGGATGCAACCCCCGTTCAACCAATGGGGGTTTCGCAACCTGGCACGCCTGCGTCCCACCATCGACGTGCAGGCGGGCAGCGGGCCGGTCAGTGAGTTCAAGCAGGCGCCACAGCCCTTGGACAAGCTGCACTTCGACAGCGAATGCGGCTTGAGCATCAGCGTGATCGACCATCTGGTAGCCAGCCAGACCGACGCCTTCCTGGTGCTGCAGGGCGACACGGTGCTGTATGAGCGCTACTTCAACGGGCAGCGTCCCGAGGACCGGCACGTCATGTTTTCGGTGACCAAGTCGCTGGTCGGCACCTTGGGCGAGCAACTGGTGTGCGACGGTGTGCTGGACCCGACATTACCCGCTGCCTTCTACGTGCCGGAGCTGGCGGGCAGCGCGTTCGGCGATGCCACCGTGCGCCAGTTGTTCGACATGGCGGTGGGTATCGACTACAGCGAAGTCTACGAAGACCCGGATTCCGAAAGCTCCCAGTACGGCTATGCCTGCGGGTTCCAGCCGGCGCCGGCGCAATACGCGCAGTTCGAGTCGCTGTATCAGTTCCTGCCGTCCCTGAAAAAGCGCGGCCAGCACGGCGGCTTCTTCAGCTACGTGACGGCGACCACCGAAGCCTTGGCCTGGGTCATGGAGCGGGCCAGTGGCAAGGCCTGTCACCAGTTGCTGCAAACCGTATGGCGCCAGTTGGGCTGCGAGCGCGACGGCTACTTCATGGCCGATCCGTGGGGTCGCAGCGTGGCCGGCGCCGGTTTCAGCGCGACGTTGCGGGACATGGCGCGTTTCGGACGCCTGCTGGCCAACGACGGCCGCCAGGGCGAACGACAACTGCTCTCGGCCGAGACGGTGGCCCGCATCGCCGCCGGTGCCGACCCGGCGGTCTATGCGACGTCAGCCGACTTCCACGCCTGGACCCCCGGCGCGTCCTACCGCAGCCAGTGGTACGTCTTCAACGACCACAGCCAGGCGATCATGGCCGGTGGCATTCATGGCCAATACCTGTTCGTCGACAAACCTTCCGGCGTGGTGATCGTCAAGCAGTCTTCGCTGGATGACGCCATCGGCCCGTTCGACACCGACAGCGTACGCATGCTGCGAGCCATCGCCACGCAACTGCGCGACTGACCCGCGCCCGACGATAAGAAACCTGCGTTCCATTCACCTGGCCTGGCCAGGTGTTGGGCGACGCTTTGCGCCGCCATTCACTGCCCTGTAACAACAATAATCACACAGGAGCTCCAAATGGTTTCCATGATGCGTTTGTCCCGAACGTTGCTGGCGTTCGGGTTACCCCTGACCACCCAAGCGGTCCTGGCGGGCTACACGTTCGAGGACGGCAACCTCAAGGGCGAGGCCAACCTGACGGCGGGCGGCGCCATCCTCTCGACCCGCCAGGTCAATTTCGGCGCGGGCCGGATCGATCTGCGCAGCCGCCGCAACGACGGCACGAAAATCGATTGGCAAGAGTTCTATCTCAAGCCCGGCGTCAAGCTCGAATATGCCTTGCAGCCCGACTTCAGCCTGTTGGCCGGGGGCTCGCTGGTGGCGGCGACGACCCTGGGCGACGGCGACGCCGGTGGCTTCACACGGCGTTCCGACGGCGAGGTGTCCACTGAAGAGTTCTATGGCGGTTTTCGCGCCGGGGAGTGGACCTTCACGGCCGGGCGCCAAAACTACATGATCGGCACCGGTTTCATTGTCATGGACGGCGACCTCGACCAGTTCAAGGACGGCGCCTATTGGCTCGCGCCGAGAACCGCCTTCAAGGAATCGGCGCTGTTGGCCTGGGACCATGGCGCATTGAAGACCCAAGCTTTCTCCTTGCGCACCGACGGCGACCTGGGCGACTTCCGCATGACCGGCGCCAACCTCGACTACAACCTCGCCGACCAGGTGACGCTCGGGGCCATGGCCATGAAGGTCAATGCTCTGGGCCCCAAGGGCGCGACGCCGCTGCGCCGCGACGGCATGCAGGTGTACAACGTCCGGGCGCTCAATGCCAAGGTGCCGGGCGTGCCGGCGCTGACGCTCAACGCTGAATATGCCGTAGAGCGCGGGCACGGCGAAGGCGTCGACTATGACGCCGAGGCCTGGTACGCCCAGGCCGACTATGCCTTCGAAAACGTGCCGCTGACGCCGATCATCGGCTATCGCTACACCCACTTTTCCGGGGACGACAACCTCGCCGACAACCGTCAGGCGTCCTGGGACCCGCTAAGCAAAGGTTATGTCGACTGGGGCACCTGGCTGGTGGGCGATGTGGTCGGCAACTACCTGCTGTTCAACAGCAATGAAAATGTCCAGCAGTTCTCCCTCAAGACGCACCTCAACGAAACGCTGACCTTGGGAACGATCCACTACCAGTTCTGGCTGGACGAAAAAAACTACATGGGGGCCGCCGTCAATGACCGGCGTTTTGCCGACGAGAGCGTCGTCTTCCTGGATTGGGCGCCGTCCAGGGCGCTGGTGACGTCGCTGTCCTATAACTGGGTCAAGCCCATGGCCGCGGCCAAGCAGGTGTTTGGCGATGACCAGACATTCAGCGCACTGGAAATGTCCTTTACCTACCGCTATTAAGTGTCGCGAGCCTTCGCAGCCGCGCTGGAGTTTTTCCCATGTACAAGTCGTTGCGTAACACCTTGCTGGGCGGTTTGATTTCATTGTTGGTCAGCGGCGCGGGGATGGCCGACGAACGCACGGTGCGGATCTACAACTGGATCGAGTACCTGCCGCCGGAAATCCTCAAGAGCTTCCAGGAAGAAACCGGTATTCGACCGATCTACGACGTATTCGACAGTGTCGAGACCCTGGAGTCCAAGCTGTTGACCGGCAACTCCGGGTATGACGTGGTCTACCCGAGCAGCTCCAACGTCAGCCACCTGATCGCCGCCGGTGCCGTCCAGCCACTGGACCGCAGCCAATTGCCCAACTGGCAGCACCTGGACCCGGAGTTCATGAAGTCCCTCGAAGCGGTGGGCGACACCGGTAACCGCTACGCCGTGCCGTACCTCTGGGGCACCACGTTGATCGGCTACAACGTCGACAAGGTGCGCAAGGCGCTGGGCGCCGATGTGCAGATGAACAGCTGGGACATCATCTTCAAGGAACAGAATCTCTCCAGGCTGGCCAGCTGTGGCGTGGGCTTTCTCGATGCCGCCAACGAAATCATCCCGATCGCCTTGCACTACGAAGGCCTCGATCCCAATAGCCTGAGGCGCGAGGACTACCCGAAGGCCCAGGCCGCGATGCTGAAGATTCGCCCCTACATCAACTATTTCAGTTCATCGCGCTACGGCATGGACCTGGCCAACGGTGATGTGTGCGTCGCCGTGGGCTGGTCCGGCGGCGTGGCCCTGGCCAAGCAACTGGCCGATGCCGCGGGCAAGGGCGTCAAGGTCGAGATGGCCTTGCCGAAGGAGGGCGCGCCGGTGTGGTCGGACGTGATGATGGTGCCGACCAATGCCCCTCACACCCAAGAGGCCTACGCCTTCATCAACTACATCCTGCGCCCGGACGTGATTGCCCGGATCAGCAACAAGATCGGCTACCCCAACCCCAACAAGGATGCCACCGCGCTGGTGAATGCCGAGATCCGCAACAACCCCGCCATGTACGTGCCGGACGAGGCACGCAAGACGCTGTTTGCCCTGGAGCCGGTGCCGGCCGCCGTCGAGCGGATCCGCACGCGCACCTGGACCACCATCAAGAGCAATCGCTGAGCAGGCTGGCCCGGCGTCGTGGCGCCGGGCCTTTCCCATGGCTTAATCAGGCCCGCATGCCTTGAAACAGCAGCTCGGTGATCCGCCGGACCTGGCTGGAGTGAGCCTCGACATCCGGCTGCTGCTGGTTGACCAGCCGATACAGTTGCAGGTGTGAATAGTCATTGAGCAGGAAGGCGGCCAGTTCCACGTCGAGGTCGGCGCGCAGCTTGCCGGCCGCTTGCAACTCCCTGAGCAGGCCGCTGATTTCGGCTCGCAGCGCATCGTTCATGGCGCGATAGCCTTCGGGCAAATCGTTGTCGCCCCCGAACAGGATCAGCGGCAGCAGTTCGCGCCACAGGCTCGGGTGCATGACTTCCAGGGCGTACCCGGTCAGTAATCGCTCCAGGTAACACATTGCCTCGACCGGGTCTTCAATCCCGGGGATCTGGCTGCGGGTGTCCTTGAGCGCGCGCTGGTCGGCCTCGTGGAGGATTTCCAGGATGATTTCCTGCTTGTTGCCGAAGTACTTGAACACGGTGGGCGCCGAGACGCCGGCCTGGCTGGCGATCTGTTCGATGGTGGTGTCCTGGTAGCCCTGGCGCTCGAACAGTTCGATGGCCGCTTTGCTGATGGCTTGCCGTCGTTCGGCTTTCTGGCGTTCACGCAGTCCGCTCACGGGAGGTCCTTGTCTGGGAGAGAAGAGGCGGCCGCCGCACACCACCGTCCCTCTGCCGCAAAGGTGGGGGCGAGCGGGCTTCCGCATACCTGTGCAAAATACTTAACTGGATAAAATATTTGAAGCACTCATTTCAAATACTGGCCTTTTGGCTCGGCTCTGGAAGGGGGGCCGGCAGTGGCGAGATCAGGCACTGACGCGGCGCGCTCAGGTAATTTGCCCCGTCGGCAAGGCAGGTAACGTGACGCGTCATTCCATCCGGTTACACAGATACGTAAAGGGGGGACCAGGAAAAACCGGAAGTTAGCGCTTCAAGAGGGGCAGTCACCCACTGATCCCTGTCTACGCCTCAATGCCGATCAAAAGAGAATAAGAAAATGACCAGCCCCAGCTTCAAGGATTCGAACGGCCATCTGGCGCAGGGCTTCAAGCCTCGTCACGTCACCATGCTGTCCATCGCCGGGATCATCGGCGCGGGCCTGTTCGTCGGCTCCGGACACGCTATCGCCGCCGCCGGCCCGGCCGTCTTGCTGGCTTACCTGTTTTCCGGGCTGTTGGTGGTCCTTGTCATGCGCATGCTGGGTGAAATGGCGGTGGCCAACCCGGACACCGGATCCTTTTCCACCTACGCCGACCAGGCCATCGGCCGTTGGGCGGGCTTCACCATCGGCTGGCTCTACTGGTGGTTCTGGGTGCTGGTGATACCGATCGAGGCGCTGGCCGCCGGGCATGTCCTGAACCAGTGGTTTCCGGCCGTGGACGCCTGGGTGTTTGCCTCGGCGTCCATTGTCCTGTTGGCCGTGACCAACCTGTTCAGCGTGGCCAAGTACGGGGAGTTCGAGTTCTGGTTCGCGATGGCCAAGGTGGTGGCGATCATCGGTTTCATTTCCCTGGGAGGTGCCGTGTTGATGGGCTGGATCCCCGAGCGGGAAGCCAGCGGCCTGAGCCGCTTGATGGAAGAACACGGCGGGTTCGCGCCCAACGGCCTGTCGGCGGTGGTCGGTGCTTTCATCACCATCATGTTCAGCTTCATCGGCACCGAGGCGGTGACCATCGCGGCGGCCGAGTCCAACGATCCGGCCCAGAACATCGCCAAGGCGACCCGGTCGGTGATCTGGCGAATCGGGGTGTTCTACCTGCTGTCGATCTTCGTGGTCATTTCCGTGGTGCCTTGGAACGATCCGCTGCTGGCATCCGTGGGCTCCTACCAGCGTGCGCTGGAACTGATGAACATTCCCCACGCCAAGCTCATGGTTGATGCGGTGGTGTTGATTGCCGTGGCCAGTTGCATGAACTCCTCGATCTACATCGCCTCACGCATGCTGTATTCCCTGGGGCGCCGCGGTGATGCGCCGAAGGCGCTGAAAGTGACGTCCGCGACCGGTGTCCCGCGCTCGGCGGTGATCGCCAGCACCGTGCTGGGGGCAGGGGTCACCTTGTTCAGCTACTTCATGCCGGCGGGGCTGTTCCAGTTCCTGCTCGCCAGCTCCGGCGCCATCGCATTGCTGGTGTACCTGGTAATTGCCATTTCCCAGCTGCGCATGCGCAGGATGCTGCATCGGCAGAACGTCGAGCTGGCTTTTCACATGTGGCTGTTCCCGTGGCTGACCTGGCTGGTGATCGTGTTCATCTCGGCGGCGCTGGCGGTGATGATGGTGACGCCCGAACACCGCAGTGAAGTGAGCACCACCCTGGGGCTGGCGCTGGTGATTTCGTTCATCGGGCTGGTGACTTCCCGGCAGCATGCGCAGCCCGAACGGGCCGCTTCCCTCGGATAGTCCGGCGGCGTTTTTCGCCCGCTTGGCGCCACGTTGCTGGCGCCAAGAAATCCACACCCGGGGCCCGTTCGAGGCCCCGAAAACCCTGGCTTGCAGCACAACCCTCCCGCTGGTCACCCACTGTAAAAACCCAGCCTGTCGAACCGGCACTAACCGGTAGCGGCGTTGTCAGTTATTGGCGCCTGTAGCGACGAGGATCGTCACTGAAAGCGACGTGAGTGTTTTCTCCAATGCCTCCGGGCAGAAAGCGCGCGATGGATTGCGTCTTGGACCGACTCTTTCTTTTGCGGGCGACATTCTATGGGTTTGCTTCTCGATCCGCGTCATGACATTGATGCCGCTTTACTGAGCTATCGCCGGGTTTTCTGGTCGCTTGCGCTGTTCAGCGGGGTGATCAACCTGCTGGTGCTGGTGCCGTCCCTGTACATGATGCAGGTGTACGACCGCGTGCTCACCAGTCGCAACGAAACCACGCTGTTCATGCTCACCTTGATCGCCCTGGGCCTGTTCCTGTTCAGTGCGTTGATCGAGTGGGTGCGCGGGGAGGTGATGATCCGCATGAGCGCCGGGCTCGACGATGCCCTCGGCGAGCGGATCTTCGACGCGGCCTTCGCCCGCAGCCTGCGCGAGCACAACGCCAACCCGGCCCAGGTGCTCACCGACCTGGCCACGCTGCGGCAACTGATCACCGGCCAGGGCCTGATCGCGTTGCTCGATGCGCCATGGCTGCCGATCTTCCTGTTGGTGGCGTTCATCTTTCATCCCTGGTTCGGCGTGTTGACGTTGATCCTCGCCCTGGTGCTGGTCGGCCTGGCGCTGTGGGGGGAACTGGCGACGCGCACGCGCCTGGGGGAAGCCAATCGGTTGGGGGTGCAATCGGCGGTTTACGTCAACAGCACCTTGCACAACGCCGAAGTGATCCAGGCCCTGGGCATGCTCGGGCCGTTGCGCCAACGCTGGAGCCTGTTGCAGCAGCGCATCATTGCGGCCCAGGCCCACGCCAGCGATCGCGGTGCGCGCATCACCTCGGCGACGCGTTTCGTGCGCATCTCGGGCCAGTCGTTGTCATTGGGGCTGGGCGCGCTGCTGGTGCTGGAAGGGCAGTTGTCGGCAGGCATGATGATCGCGATGTCGCTGTTGCTGGGACGGGCCCTGGCGCCGGTGGAAATCGCCATCGGTTCGTGGAAGCAATTCAACGCCGGGCGCCAGAGCTACCAGCGCTTGAGCCAGTTGTTGGCCCAGCATCCGCGCGAACGCCTGCGCATGCCGTTGCCGCCCCCCAGCGGCGCGGTGCGCCTTGAGCAACTGTACGTCGGTACGCCGGGTGCCACGCAGCCGATTCTGCGGGGCATCCAGTTCAGCCTGGCCAAAGGGGACGTGCTGGCCGTTGTCGGGCCCAGCGCCAGCGGTAAATCGACCCTCGCCAGGGCACTGGTTGGGGTCTGGCCGGCCATGGGCGGCTCGGTGCGCCTGGACGACGCCGAGATCAGCCAGTGGACCCACGACGCCCTGGGCCCGCACCTGGGCTACCTGCCCCAGGACATCGAACTGTTCGACGGCAGCGTGGCCGACAACATCGCCCGCTTCGGCGAACAGGACGCGGACAAGATCATCGCCGCCGGACGCCTGGCCGGGATCCACGAGATGATCCTGCGTTTTCCCAAGGGCTACGACACGCCGCTGGGCCCTGGTGGGCTGGGCTTGTCCGGCGGGCAGAAACAGCGCCTCGGGCTGGCCCGCGCGCTCTATGGGCGGCCGGCGCTGATCGTGCTCGATGAACCCAATTCCAACCTCGATGAAGCCGGCGAACTGGCGCTGGTGCAGGCCATCAACGCGCTCAAGGCGGCGGGCAGCACGGTGGTGCTGATCACCCACCGGCCGAACGTGCTGGCGGTGGTCGATCACATCCTGGTGCTCAAGGACGGCACGCAACAGGCGTTCGGCCCTCGGGACCGGGTTCTCAAGGCGTTGATGCCGGGGCCGAGGCCGGCCGCGGTGAGGGAGGCAGGCAAAGATGCGTGATCTGACGCCGGGAGCGCACACCTACAGCGAGCACGGGGTGAGTGTTCGCAGCAGCTCGACGCTGCCCACCGCCAGCACCGATGCCCGTGGCGCGGCGCGCTATGGTGTCGGTTTCCTGGTGCTCGCCCTGGGCGGCTTCCTGCTCTGGGCCTGCCTGGCGCCGCTCGACCAGGGCGTGGTGGGCAGCGGCACCGTGGTGGTGGCGGGCGAGCGCAAGGCGGTGCAGTCGCTGGTCGGCGGGGTGGTGGAGAAACTGCTGGTCAGCGACGGCGACCGCGTCACCCAAGGGCAGTTGCTGGTGCAGCTCAACACCGTGCAGGCACAGTCGCAACTGGACGTAACCCTGGGCAAGTTGCTCAACGATCGCAGCGTCGAGGCACGGCTGATTGCCGAGCGCCTGGGCAATGCCGAGATCCAATGGCCGCCGGAGCTGCTGGCGCGTGCCGACGAGCCACGGGTCAAGGCGTCCATGGCGTTGCAGAGCCAACTGTTCCTGACCCGGCGCGCCGAGCTGGGCAGCCGCTTGCAGATCATCGAGCACGAGGCCGCGGCGTTGCAGCAGCAGTTGCTGGGCTACGAAGGCGTGAAGCGCAACTACGACGCGCAGATGCGTTTCCAGCAGCAGGAGCTCGAAGGGCTGCGTGACCTGGCGCGGGAGGGCTACGTGCCGCGCAACAAACTCTTCGAGGCTGAGCGCAACGCGGCGCAACTGGCCGGGCAGATCGCCTCGGGCGTCGGCGACGTCGGCAGGACGCGCCAGGCCATCAACGAAAGCCGGCTCAAGGCCTTGCAGGCGCAGCAGGAGTTTCGTCGGGACGCCGAAACCCAGCTCAGCGAAGTCTCGGCCGAAGCCGCAGGCTATGCCGATCAGATTCGCGCCTTGCAGTTCGAAGTCGACAACGGGGCGGTCCGCGCGCCGGTGTCCGGGCAAGTCATGGACGTGAACATTCATACCGTCGGCGGCGTGGCGCAAGCGGGGCAGACCTTGATGCAGGTGGTTCCACTGGACGCACCCATGGCGATCACTGCGCGTTTCGAACCGTTGATGGCCAACAAGCTGCGGCCCGGGCTGCCGGTGCATGTGCACTTCACCGCGCTGCAACGGGTCGACACGCCGACGGTCACCGGCACGGTGACGACGGTTTCGGCGGATCAGTTGATCAACGAACAGACCCACCAGCCGTATTTTTCCGCCAAGGTCGAGATCCCCGCCGAGACCGTCGCAGCGTTGCAGGGTGCCGGGCTGTTGGTCCGCCCGGGCATGCTCGCCGACGTGACGGTGGTGACGGGGGAGCGCACCTTGATGAACTACCTGATGAAGCCTTTGCGCGAACGCTTGCTGGCGGCCTTCAAGGAGGAATGAGCATGACCGACCGTCACCGTTACCGCGCCCGGATGTTGCTGGGCCTGTGCACCAGTTGGGCGGTGATCGGCCCCGCCTGGGCGGCCGAAGGGGGCTTGAGCCTGACCGCTGCGTACGACGCCTCGCGGCTCAACGACCCGACCGTGCAATCGGCCGCCCATGCTTTCGATGCTTCTCGGAACGAAGAGGCGATCGGCCGGGGCGGGCTCTATCCGCAGGTGTCGTTGAGTTCACGTTATGGCTACGGCGGCCGTACCGATGGCGGCGATGACCGCAGCTATGTCAACAGTAACGACTACCAGGCGAACAGTGTCACCCTGGCGGCGCAGCAGCCGCTCTATGACAAGGGGCGCTGGGCGGCGTACCAGGAGGGCAAGGCGCGGGGGCAATTGGGCGTACAGGTGTTCGACGTTGCCGGCCAGACCTTGTATGACCGGGTCGCCAAGGGCTACTTCGACGTGGCTCGGGCCGAAAACGAAATCAAGTTGATCGCCCAGCAGAAGGCGGCGATCAACGGCCTGGTCATTCAGAGCAAGAAACTCTATCAGGGCGGCCAGGGCGCGATCACCGATATCGATGAGGCCCAGGCGCGGCTCGACCTGGTCGATGCCCAGGAGGCCGAAGCCCAGGCGCGCCGGGTGGCGGCGCTGCGGGCATTGTCCGGGCGCGCCAGTGTACCGATCGAGGACATCCAGCCCATGCGCGAGGAACTGGCCACCGCCAACCCGATTCCACCAGAGCAGGACTTGCCCTACTGGACGGCGATCGCCCGCGACGCCAGCCCCGAGTTGGCCGCGCGGCTGGCGGCGGTCAAGGTCGCCGAGGCCCAGGCCGACAGCCAGCGCGCCGGGCACTACCCGACCTTGTCCCTGACCACTCAACTGACCCGCCGGGAAACCCGCCAATACCAGGAACTCGACCCGCGCCAGGACACTTATTACGTCGGCGTGCAACTGGACATCCCGTTGTACCGTGGCGGCGCGGTGCGTGCGTCGGTGGCCAAGGCCGAGGCGCAACTGGCCGGGGCCCAGTCCGACTACGACGTGCAACGCCAGCAACTGGCCGAGGACATCGAGACCGACTACCTGGGCGTCGTGGCGGGGTTTGCCAAGAGCAAGGCGATACAGCGGGCGGTGGAGTCCAATCAGCGTGCGCTGACCTCGACGGAAAAAGGCTTCCAGGGCGGCGTGCGTTCCACCGTGGACATCCTCGACGCCCAGCAACGGGTGTTCCAGGCCCGTCGAGACCTGCTCAATACCAAGCTCGACATGCTGCAAAGCTACGTCAGCCTGCACACCCACACCGGCCAGATGAACCGCGCCGTGCTGGAACAGGTGCAGAACCTGTTCTAAACATCGCGGGAACCCCAGCTTGTGGGAGCGGGCTTGCTCGCGAAAGCGGTGGGTCAATGATGGTGAACTTGGATGTGCCGCCGTCTTCGCGAGCAAGCCCGCTCCCACAAAAGCGCCGGGGGGATGCCCGGTATGTGCGTGAAATCCACTATCCCCTGTGGGAGCGGGCTTGCTCGCGAAAGCGGTGGGTCTGTGACGGTGAGATTGGATGTGCCGCCGTCTTCGCGAGCAAGCCCGCTCCCACAAAAGCGCCGGGGATGCCCCCGGTCGTCAATGGCTGGAGGGCAGGAATTCGAACAAGGTCTTGCAGACGCCGGCGATGTGTTCGTCCAGGAGTTTCACCGCCCGTTCGACATCGCCGGCGCGGCAGGCGTCGAGGATTTCCCGATGCTCGTGGTCGGCGCGGTCCTTGCCGGCCGACAGGCTCATCTGCATGCGCAGGTAGCGCTCCAGTTTGTCGTGGACCGAACGGATCAGCCCCACCAGGAACGGCCGTTGTGCCGGTTCGTAGAGACAGGCATGCAATTGCCAGTTCAGCTCGGCCCAGCGGCCCACATCGTCCTCGCCGATGAACTCCCGGCAAATACTGTCCGCGCGGGCGAAGGTCTCTTCGGTCATGTTCGGGATCGCCAGGCGCAGCACCTTGTCCTCCAGCAACATGCGCACCTCGAACATCTGCGCCAGCTCCGCCTCGGAGATGCGCGTGACCATCGCCCCGCGATTGCGCTGGAACATCACCAGGCCCTCGGCCTCCAGGCGCTTGAGGGCTTCGCGTACGGGGATCTTGCTGACGTTGAACTGCCGGGCGATGTCGTCCTGGCGAATCGGCTCGTCTTCGGCAAAATGCCCGGCCACGATGGCATCGCGCAGGTGACGGGTGATGATTTCCGAAGTGGTGGGGGTGTTGCCTAGGTCAGGCAGGTTGAACTTGGATAAGGTCACGGCGGCAGGTCGGCTGGTGGAGTTGGGGATATGGTATACGACTTTGCCGAAGCCAGTGTCGAGCCTTGCTGCGAGCTTTATCCCGTGGCGAGGGCGCTTGCTCCCGCAGGGCTGCGCAGCAGCCCCATTTCAGTGATTGTCACTCAATTGAGCGGGAGCAAGCGCCCTCGCCACAGGTTCCACCTTGCGAACAACCACCCACCCGGTGACCAGCGATCCGACCATCAACGCCACCCCGAACAGGATCAACGCCATATCGGCGCCGAACGCGTCGGCCACCACGCCGGTAACCACCACCGGAAGACTGAAACCGATATACGCGAACAGGAAAAAACCGGCGCTGACCCGGGCCTTTTCCAGGCCGGCCATGGCCGTGATCGCCGATAACCCGCCCAGGTACAGAAACCCGTAGCACGCGCTGCTGGCCCCCAGGGCGCCCAACAGCACCGCGAGCAGCGAACCGTTGCTGGCGCCCCACGCCAGTAGCGCATAGCTTACGGGCAGCACCAGCAAGCCGATGCCGGTGGCACGGGCCGGGGGCAGGCGGCGGGCCCAGGGCTGGAAGAGCAGCCCGCAACTGATCACGGTAAAGGTCGACAGGCCCGACCACTGCTGCAAAGCGTGGGCGGCCAGTACCGATGGCAATATCGCAATGACCAACCCCGAGGTGGCCCAGGCCAGCAGCATCGAAAAGCTGTAGGGCAGGCTGCCAGTGGGAAACAGCGGCAGGCGCAGCAGCGGTGCATGGCTGTTGCGCGTGGCAGGGTCCGGCAACCGGACGACCACGCCCATCGCCAGGGCCGCCAGGGTCAGTTGCAGCCAAAAACTGCCGGGCACGACGCTGTGCTGGACGATCAGGAACAGGCTGGTCAATGCCGCGCCGAGGCCGAAGCCCAGCGAGGTACTGGCGGTGACCCGGTTGGCCGCCGCGCGGGTGTCGCCGCCGGTCATCAGTTCGGTCATGTAAGCTGTCGCGGTCGCCGAAGCGAGCCCCGTGCCCACGCCCATCATCAGCCGCGCCAGGCCCAGCGCGATCAGGTTCGGCCAGATCGAGGTGACCACCGTCGCCAGCATCGACAGGCCCAGCGCCAACAGGATCAAGGGCCGGCGGCCCACTCGGTCGGCGATCCCGCCGAAGGCCAACAACACCGGCAGCACCCCCAGCACATAACAGGAGAAGGCCACCGCCGTGGCGCCGGCCCCATGACCGGAAGCCTGCGCATAGACGGTGTACAACGGTGCCTGCAGGTTCACGGCCAGGGTGATCAGGCACAGGCCGAAAGCCAGCCCCCATGAGTGTCGATACTGTGCGTTCAAGCGCGTTCCTCAGGAAATCGTAAGTCCTGAGGACTATCACCGCCGACTCCCCCAGGAACAAGAAACAGCCCGGGGCGTTTTGTGTTTAACTGTTCGCCAAAAAACAGCGAACACTTAGAAGGCGTGCCATGGACCTGAACATCGATCGCAACGCCACCGAGCCGATGGTCCGGCAACTGGTGGCGCAGTTGCTGGGCTGGATAAAGCGCCAGCGCATCCGCCCCGGTGCCCGGATGCCCTCGATCCGGCAACTGGCCCAGGAAAACGGCGTGAGCCTGGCGTGTGTGATCAAGGCCTACGACCAACTGGTTGCCAGTGGGGTGTTGGAGTCCCGGCATGGGTCGGGTTTTTTCGTCGCGCCCCAGGTGTCGCGCCCGAAGGAACCGGCGGCGGGCGAAGAGGAGGGCGCATGGGCCTTGTTCGAGCCGCAGTCTTCGCGGCTCAAGCTCGGCTGCGGCTGGCTGCCCGACGCCTGGCGGGACGACACCGACCTGGGCCAGGCCATCCGCCAGGTGGTGCGCAGCGACAACCACGCCCTGTTCAACTACAGCACGCCGCTGGGGTCGGTCGAGCTGCGCCAGCACATTCAGAAACGCCTGGACTTGATCGACATCCATGTCGACCTGCCGCAGATTCTCACGACCCAGGGGGCCAGCCAGGGCCTTGACCTGCTGGTACGCACGCTGCTCAAACCCGGTGACCTGGTACTGGTGGAGAGCCCCGGCTACTACAACCTGTTCAACCTGCTGAGGCTGCACGGGGTCAGGACCCTGGCGGTGGCGCGAGGCACCCAGGGCCCGGCAATCGAGGACCTGGAGCGCTTGCTGGAGCAGCACAAACCCGCCTATTTCTTCCTCAACAGCATGTACCAGAACCCCACCGGCACCAGCCTGGCACCGAGCGTGGCGTACCGCTTGCTGCAACTGGCCAACCAGCATGACTTCAAGCTGATCGAGGACGACATCTACGCCGACTTCCAGAACGGCGTGACGTCCCGGCTGGCGACCCTGGACGGGCTGGACCGGGTGATCTACCTCGCGAGTTTTTCCAAGACCTTGTCCAGCTCCTTGCGTGTCGGTTACGTGGTTGCCCAGCCCGACATCATCAACCGGCTGGCCGAGGTCAAGATGGTGACCGGCATCGGCTGCTCGCTGCTGGCGGAGAACGTCGTGGCGGCGTTGCTCGCCAACGGCGCGTATCGCAAGTTGATCCAGCGCCTGCGCCAACGGCTGAACAAGCAGATGGCAAGCACCCTTCGCCAACTCGACCAGGCGTATTGGGAGGTTTTTGCCGAACCCACCGGCGGCCTGTTCGTGTGGGCCCGGCCGCGACACGTGGCTGCCGACCGGGTGCAGCAGATTGCCCATGAAGCGCAGGTGCAACTCTCCCAGGGTTCCAGTTTCATGCCGGCGGGTGAGGCGTGTGACTGGCTGCGGCTGAACGTGGCCTTTGTCCAGGACGTTCGCGCGCAACGGTTTCTCCAGCGAATCGAGCAAGAGTCCCTCAGCCACCCGATAACTGAATATGCGCAGGGAAATGCAAGGTGTTAATGGGAATGCATATCAAACAGGAATGAGTTGCTGTATCTTTCGCGACACATTCTTGCCGGCCCCAGCGGGTTGGCGTTTTTCCCTTAGGATTGTGCATCGATGCGTCGGATTCTCGTTTCACTGTGTGTGCTGCAGGCTTATTCCGTATCCACCTGGGCAGAAGAGCCCCTCGTCGCCCCGGCGTCCATGGAGCTGCAAGCCACCGACATCGTCGGCGCTGGCGACTATGAGAACCCCCAGGTACCGGTCAAGGGCTATCACGCCACCCGTTCGGCCAGCGCTACCCGCACCGATACCGCGATCCATGAAACCCCGCAATCGATCTCCGTGGTGTCGCGCGACGCCGTCGAAGACCTCGGCGCCACACGCCTGCAAGATGCCCTCGACTACGCCGGCGGCGTGGGCCGGGCCAACAATTTCGGCGGCCAGGGCCTGACCACCTTCACCGTGCGCGGCTTCACCACGGGGGAGTTCTACCGCAACGGCTTCCCGATCAACCGGGGTTACCCGAACATGCCCGACGCCAACACCATCGAGCGCCTGGAAGTGCTGCGCGGCCCGGCGACCATGCTGTACGGGCGTGGCGACCCCGGCGGTACCTTCAACGTGGTGTCCAAGCAGCCGTTGGCCGAGCGTACGGTGACCCTCGGCAGCCAGCTCAATGACCAAGGCATGCGTCGCGGCACGCTGGACGCGTCCGGCCCGTTGGACGAAGCGGGCACGCTGGCCTATCGCTTGAACGTGATCGGCGAGGGTGGCGATACCTTCCGCGACCACGTCGAGACCGAGCGCTACGGCGTCGCCCCGGTGGTGACCTGGCAACTCAACGACACCACGCGCCTGACGTTCGAAGGCGACTTCATGCGCAACAACCATCCGCTGGACCGGGGTGTGACGCACTATCCTGGCCAGCGTGGCACGGCATCGCGCGAGACCTTCTTCGGCGAAAAGGACGCCGGCAAACTGCACAACGACAACAACATGCTGCAGGTGCGTTTCGAGCACATGCTCAACGACGACTGGACCCTGGCCGGTGGCACCCAATGGCTGGACGGCACGTTGCAGGGCAATGCCATCGAAGGCAACGGCATCGCCGCCGACGGCCGTACCCTGGGGCGCAATTTCAACTACCGCAAGCTGGAATGGACAGACCGCGACACGCAACTGAACCTCACCGGGCATTTCGCCACGGGCGGCTTGGAGCACACGCTGTTGACCGGGATCGAGTACGAAGACTACGACTACCAGTCCATCATTCAGCGCTCCGCGGCCGGGAGCGGGGCCTATCCCATTGATATCTTCGATCCGGTGTACGGCCAGCCCCGCCCGGCGCTGACCCGCACCCCCACCGACGACCAGGAAAACCTCAAGACCCTTGGCCTGTTCGTCCAGGACCAGGTGGCGCTGACCGAGCGCTTGAAAGTGCTGGCGGGGGCGCGATTCGAGCGCTTCGAGCATGAGTACGAGACGTTTGTGCCCAATGGCAGGAGCTGGAGCAAAGACGACAGCGCGGTCACCCCGCGGCTGGGCGTGATCTACGTCCTGACCGACACCGTGGCGGTCTACGCCAACACGGCCCGCTCGTTCAAGCCCAACACCGGTGCCAGCCGCCAGGGTGGCGGCTTCAAGCCGGAAGAGGGCAAGTCCTACGAGATGGGTGTGAAATGGGAAGCGCTGGATCGCCAGTTGAGCGTCGACGCGGCGGTCTATCAGATCGAGAAGCGTAACGTGCTCACCACTGACCCGCTGGACTCCACCTTCAGCGTGGCCGCCGGCGAAGTGCGCAGCCGTGGCTTCGACCTGAACGTGGCCGGTAACCTGACACCGGCGTGGCGGGTGATCGGTGGCTATGCCTACGTCGATGCCGAGGTGACCAAGGACACCAGCATCCCAAGCGGGACCCGCCTGCTCAACGTGCCCAAGAACACCTTCAGCCTGTTGAACGTCTACGAATTCCAGGACGGCGGCCTCAAGGGCCTGGGGCTGGGCGCCGGTGCCCGGTACGTTGACGAACGCGCCGGCCAGACGGCGGCGAATGCCTTCTCGATGGACAGCTACACGGTGGTGGACCTGCTGGGCTACTACAAGGTCAACGAGCGGATCCGCCTGAACCTGGACGTGAAGAACCTGTTCGACGCCGATTATGAAGAGGGTGCGTTCGGTAACGTCTACGCCTACCCAGGCGCACCGCGCACTGTGCAGGCTGGCATCTCCTACACCCTCTGATCCCTGTGGGAGCGAGCAGGCTCGCTCCCACACAGCGGGGCAGTTGATGCTCACCACTTGCCCGTGCTCATCCCGCCATCCACCGGCAATACCACGCCGGTGGTGAAATCGGCCCCTGCCAGATAAAGCACGGCCTCGGCAATTTCCTCGACCGTCCCCACACGACCCGCCGGCGCCAGGTTATCGAGAAACGCACGGTGCGCCGGGTCATGCATCGGCGTGTCGATGATCCCGGGCGCGACGGCGTTGACCTTGATGTGATGGGGCGACAACTCCAGGGCCAGGGCGCGGGTCATCTGGTTGACCCCGCCCTTGATCAACACCGGCAGCGCGGCCGGCACCTGGATATTGGGTTGCAGCGCCACCGAGGCGGAGATGTTGACGATAAAGCCCTGGCGACGGCCGATCATGTGCGCGGCCGCTGCCTGGCTGGCATACACGAGGCCCTTGAGGTTGGTGTCCAGCAGCGCTTCCAGGTCCTGGGGGCTGTACTCGATGAACGGCTTGGGTAGAAAGAAACCCGCATTGTTCACCAACCCGTCCACACGGCCGAAGGCCTCGACGGCTTTGGCAACGACACGGGTAGAGGTGGCCGGGTCGGCAATATCACCGGCCACGCCAATGAATCGGTCGGCATGGTTGAGCTGGGCCGCAGCGGCGTCCAGCCCGGATTGAGAACGGGCATTGCCCACCACGTTATAGCCCCGATCCAGGAATGCCTTGACCAAGCCCAAGCCGATACCGCTGGAAGCGCCGGTGATGATGACGGTTTTGTTGATACTCATGAAGTCGACTCCTGATCACATTGATTGAACCGCTGCGCCGGGAGCGGCGCGGGTTGTGCTCAGGGTATTGATGCACTCAGGCTTGATAAATCAGGGTTCTGGTACTTGAGTTGATACCTCATGTAATCAATCTCAAACATCCACACAACCGAACTGTGGCGAAGGTGGGAGCGGTTGAATCAGTGCTGGGTGTGCCACTGTCTTCGCGAGCGAGCTCGCTCTCGCAATGGGACTTGCGGGGCAGTTGGAAGATATGGGTTGGCTGTCAGGTCGCCTTCGCGGGCAAGCCCGCTCCCACAGGGGCCCTGCGCAGGCACGAACGAGCCAGGTCGGCTTTAAGGCCGCCTCGGGCATGCCGAGCCTGGGCGAGGCACCAGGGGGTTGGGCAAACGCTCTTGGTTTCTTTTGGCTAATCTGGCTCCCGGTGTCTCAAAAAGCGGCCGTTATCGCAGCAATGGATAGGTACTCAATAAGACCGCCATCACGAGCAGACTCACTCCTTTGGAAGACTTCGAAACTCCGTCGTCGTCATACCCGCGTATCCCCAGTTATCCGTATCCACCTCCTCGATCACGATATGGGTCAAGTGCGGGTCCTTGCCCAACACACGTTGAAGGGTCTCGGTGATCTCAGCGATCACCTGGGCCTTCTGCTCACGTGTCACGCCATCACGGGTAATTCGTACATTGACAAAGGGCATCTCGCACTCCTGCTGATGAACACGGGCGCAGGACCATTCCCACGCCACCGAGGCCACTGTATTTATACGCGCCAGCCTGATAAACAGGCCTCTGGAATCTTCAGTTGATACGCGGTGTAACGAATCATGAAGCGGCATTTCGAAGACCTGCAACTGGGCAGCATAGAACTGTTTTGCCTGGCGGCCGAGGCGGGCAGTTTCACGGCGGCGGCGCAGGTGGCGGGTGTCACTCCGGCTGCGGTGAGCCGTTCGATCTTTCGCCTGGAAGAACGCCTGGGCTCGCGCCTTTTCGTGCGTACCACTCGTAGCATCCGCCTGACAGAGGCCGGCAAGACCTATTTCGAACAATGCCGGCAGGCGCTGACGCAACTGATCGAGGCGCAACAGGCAATGATGGGCGCCCAAGCGGTGCCCGCCGGGCCATTGCGCATCAGCCTGCCCACCACCTACGGTCACCACCGGATCCTGCCGTTGCTGCCGGCGTTCCGGGCGCTGTACCCGCAAGTCAGCGTGGACGTGCACCTGAGCAATCGCAACATCGACTTCGTTGCCGAAGGGTATGACCTGGCGATCCGCGTGCGAGCCCAGCCGGACTCCTCGATGATCGCCCGGCAGTTGGAAGACGCGAGGCTGGTGGTGGTCGCGGCGCCGGATTACCTGCGCAGGGCCGGTACCCCACAGACCCTCGAAGACCTGAATGAGCACGAGTGCATCCAGTTCGAATTGCCCAGCAGCGGTCGACGGATTTCCTGGCTGTTCAAAGTCGATGGCAAGGACCGGGAGGTCTTTGCCCAAGGCCACTACGGTTGTTCGGACGATGTACTGGGCGGTGTGACGCTGGCCAAGCACGGTGCGGGCCTGTTCCAGACCTACCGCTTCATCGTCGAACAGGAACTGGCGGACGGGCGCCTGGTGGAAGTGCTGCAGCCATTGGGTGGCCGCTCACGGCCCTTCACATTGCTCTATCCCCACGGCCGACACATGCCCCAGCGCGTGCGCGCGTTCATCGACTTCCTGTTGCAGTACCGCGAGCAGTGGGCCAAAACCTGAGGCGCTGTGGGAGCGAGCAGGCTCGCTCCCACTTCATGCATGCACCTGGCCAATCATCAGAACTTGAACGCCTGCCGACCGATCAGCAGCCACTTACCGTCCTTCTGTTTCTGCCAGATCTGGAAGTTCTCGATTTCGGTCGGCACGATGTCGCTGCCCTTGATCGCCTGGGCCGAGAAATGATTACGCACCAGGGCGGTGTCGCCTGAGAGGGTGATCTTCTGGTTTTTCATCTCCAGGGTCTTGAACGCGCTCTTGCCGGTCTCGATGTCGGCGATGAAGGCTTTCTTGTCCTGGATGTTCCCGCTGGAATGCCCGTAGGTGAGGTTCTCGGCGGCCAATGCCTGGAGCTGGGGGATGTCCTTGTGCAGCATGGCCTGGGTCAGGTGGTCGACGGCCTGGGCCACATCCTGCTCGGCCGACGCCGCGGCAGTGGCCGCATAACCGCTGAACAGGCACAGGAAGCTGATGACCAATGTCGCTTTCTTCATGGGTGTTTCCTTGTTTTTGTAGGTATGAGGAACGTCATGAGCGTTTTTGACTACGCTCGTCGGTCATCGTACAACTACTTTCGGTGTCAGGATAGCCAAGAGACCGGCAATGGAAAAATGAACGAATGATTCACGACCCCAACGTGGCGAGGGAGCTTGCTCCCGCTGGGCTGCGAAGCAGCCCCAAAAGCGACACCGACGCACGGGTCATTCTGGCGTGCGCTCAGGGGCCGCTACGCGGCCAGCGGGAGCAAGCTCCCTCGCCACGGGCCGCTGCCTGGCAGTGAGCTTACAACCCCTCGCGAACCGCCCCCCGAATCCCTTCCAGCAACATGGCAAACGCCGGGTTGTCGTTGTCTTCCCGCCAAATCAGATGCAGTTCGCTTTGCACCCCTTCGCCCAGGTCGATCTCGCGGAACACCACCTGCTTGAACACCACGCTGGTGGCGCACCGGGGCACCAGGGCCAGGCCCATGCCGGCGTTGACCAGCGCCAGGATGGTCAGCGAGGAGCCGAGCCATTGCACGTATTGCGGCGCCACCCGGGCCGAGCGGAGCGTGCCGGTGAGCAATTCGTTGAACGGCGGGTAGGCGGAATGGGAGTACATCAGGAACGGTTGCGCGTCGAGGTCCTGCACACTCACGGTTTCGGCCTGGGCCAGCGGGTGCCCGGCCGGGACCGCCAGCACGAAGGGTTCGCGCACCAGGCATTCGGTGGCGTAGCCGGTTTCCAGTAGCGGCGAGCGGACGATGCCCAGGTCGATGCGCCGGGCGCGCAGGGCCTCATGCTGCTGGTAGGTATTCATCTCCGACAGGACGATTTTGACCTGGGGCTGTTTCAGCCGCGCTTCGGCGATCACCTTGGGCAAAAATTCATACACCGCGCTGCCGACGAAGCTGATGGTGACCGAGCCGATGTCACCCTGGGCGAAGCGCCGGGCCGCCACGGCCGCTTGTTGGGCTTGTTCCAGCAGGTTCTGGGCTTCGAGGAAAAACGCCCGGCCGGCGGCGGTGAGCGCCACGCTGCGGGTGCTGCGGGTGAACAGTTCGACCCCCAGGTGATGTTCCAGCAACTGGATCTGCCGGCTCAACGGTGGCTGGGTCATGTTCAGGCGTTCGGCGGCTCGACGGAAGTTGAGTTCGGTCGCCACGGTGGTGAAGCAGCGCAGTTGGGCCAGTTCAAACATTGATTCAATCCAGGTATCAATCAAGTGCCAAGTTAGATTAGACGGGAACAATCCCCGGCGTCCATCATCGTCCCGTTCCCCACAAAAACAATGATCGGGAGGCACCCTTGAACAACGTACCGGACTCCACGTCGGCGAGCACCCTGGCGCTCGCGGCGGCCAAGGTCAAACGTCACGTACTGCCGCTGGTGGTGGTGATGTTCATCGTCAACTACATCGATCGGGTCAACATCGGCTTCGTGCGCAGCCACCTGGAAACCGACCTGGGCATCGGCGCAGCGGCCTATGGCCTGGGCGCCGGGCTGTTCTTCGTCGGCTACGCGCTGTTCGAAGTCCCCTCCAACATGCTGCTGCAGCGCTACGGCGCGCGGGCCTGGCTGACCCGCATCATGTTCACCTGGGGCGCGGCGGCGATGGCGATGGCCTTCGTGCGCGGCGAGACCAGCTTTTACGTGCTGCGCTTTATCCTCGGCGCGGCGGAGGCGGGGTTCTTCCCCGGCATCATCTATTACTTCACCCAGTGGCTGCCGGCCAACGAGCGCGGCAAGGCGATGGCGATTTTCCTCAGTGGCTCGGCCATCGCCTCGGTGATTTCCGGGCCGGTGTCGGGTGCGCTGCTGCACGTCAGCGGGCTGGGCCTGCACGGCTGGCAGTGGATGTTCCTGATCGAAGGTTTCGCCTCCATTGTGTTGTGCGGGTTCGTCTGGTTCTGGCTGCAATCGCACCCAAGCCAGGCCAAATGGCTGACCGCTGAAGAGAAAGCCGTACTGACCGCCGCCATTGCCGAGGAACAACGGGCCCGGGAAGCGACCCAGGTGATCAAGCCGTCGGTGTTCAAGCTGTTGGCCGACCGGCAGATCCTGCTGTTCTGCTTCATCTACTTTTCCATTGCCCTGACCATCTACGGCGCCACGTTCTGGTTGCCGAGCATGATCAAGAAGATGGGCAGCCTGGGGGACTTCCAGGTCGGCTTGCTCAATTCCATCCCGTGGATCATCTCCATCGTCGCGATGTACGGCTTCGCCGCCCTGGCCGGGCGCTGGAAGTTCCAGCAGGCCTGGGTCGCGGTCACGCTGGTGATTGCCGCGTTCGGCATGTTCATGTCCACCACGGGCGGGCCGGTCTTCGCCTTCGTCGCGATCTGTTTTGCCGCGATCGGTTTCAAGGCCGCCTCGGCGCTGTTCTGGCCGATTCCCCAGGGCTATCTGGACGCTCGCATCGCGGCCGCGGTGATCGCGCTGATCAACTCCATCGGCAACCTGGGCGGCTTCGTCGCGCCCACGGCCTTCGGTTTCCTGGAACAGACCACCGGTTCCATCGAAGGCGGCCTGTATGGCCTGGCGATCACTTCGCTGATCGCCGCCGTGGTGATCTTTTTCGCCCGCACTTCACCGGGGCGCGACACACCCAACTCATTGTCCGGTCGGCCCGAACCCATCGCCGACGCCGATCAGCCGGAAAAACGTCAAGCCTTGAACCCAGGCCCATCGGGAGCCGCTGTATGAAGATCAAACGCGTCACGGTCACACCCATTGCTTTTCGCGATCCACCGTTGCTCAACGCCAGCGGCATCCATGAGCCGTTCGCGCTGCGCTCGATCATCGAGATTGAAAGCGACAACGGTTACATCGGCCTGGGCGAGAGCTACGGCGATGCGCCCGCCCTGGCGATCCAGATGCAACTCCAGGACCTGTTGATCGGCCTCGACCCGTTCAACCTCAACCGCTTGCGGGCCATTGTCGAGGCGACCGTCGCCGCGCAACGGCCGGCCAGTGTCGCCGGTGCCGAACTGGCGCCGGGCTCCCATGCGAGCAAAGCGGTCAGCAATGCTTACTCGGCCTTTGAAGTGGCCTGCCTGGACCTCCAGGCCCATTACCTGAACGTGCCGCTGGTGGATCTTCTCGGCGGTGCGATCCGTGATGAAGTCCCGTTCAGCGCGTACCTGTTTTTCAAGTACGCCGAGCACATCGATTCGCCATACCCGCCAGACAGCTGGGGCGAGGCCTTGAATGAGCAGCAGATCGTCGCCCAGGCCCGGCGCATGATCCAGGCGTATGGTTTCAAGAGCATCAAGCTCAAGGCCGGCGCCCTGGAGCCTGAGCACGAAGTCGCCTGCATCAAGGCGCTGAAGCAGGCGTTTCCCGGCTACCCGCTGCGCATCGACCCGAACGCCAACTGGTCGCTGGAGACCTCCATTCGCATGGCCGAGTTGCTCGGCGATGACCTGCAGTATTACGAAGACCCGACGCCGGGGCTGGAGGGCATGTCCGAACTGCACAAACGCACCGGCCTGCCGTTGGCGACCAACATGGTGGTCACCGATTTCGACGAGTTCCGACGCAGCGTGGCGCTGGACAGCGTGCAGATTGTGCTCGCGGATCA
This sequence comes from Pseudomonas sp. Cab53, assembly GCF_018325965.1. NCBI lineage: Bacteria > Pseudomonadati > Pseudomonadota > Gammaproteobacteria > Pseudomonadales > Pseudomonadaceae > Pseudomonas > Pseudomonas sp. Cab53. The sequence continues at coordinate 2,649,664 of NZ_AP021902.1, forward strand.
CCATTACTGGGGTGGCCTGCGGGACACCCAGGCACTGGCGAAAATGTGCAGCACCTTCGGCCTGGGTGTGTCGATGCATTCCAATTCGCACCTGGGCATCAGCCTCATGGCCATGGCCCACGTCGCGGCAGCGGTGCCGAACCTGGACTACGCCTGCGACACGCATTACCCCTGGCAGGAACCGGATGAAGAAGTGATCAAGGGCGGCAAGCTGCCGATCGTCGACGGTTGCGTGAAGATCACCCGGGCTCCGGGCCTCGGGCTGGAGCTGGACCGCGATCAACTGGGCAAGCTGCATGACCAGTTCCTCGGTTGCGGCATCCGCCAGCGTGATGACGTGCGGCAGATGCAGCGCTACCGGCCGGACTGGAAGACCGTCAAGCCGAGGTTCTGAGTCCAAGAAGGCGGCCTGCTGCGCAGGCCAGCGGGAGCAAGCTCCCTCGCCACAAAAGCTGGATTTGACTTCAATTTTGAGTGTGGGGGCGACCCCTGTGGCGAGGGAGCTTGCTCCCGCTGGGCTGCGCAGCAGCCCCAAACCAAACGGCTCGCTATGACTGACCAATGAGTTGATCCTCCCAGCCCATCCAGCGGGCCACACCCAAAGTATCGCGCCCGTCGGCAAGGCAGTCTTACGCCCAAGCTGTCGCACCCCTCGACCTCGCCGTCTTACACCCAAACTGCCGCTTCAAACCCGCGCCACCAAAGCACTCGTCAATTGCCTCCAAGGCAGCGTATGGCGCCGCCCACAGCCTTTCGATAATCGCCTCCGACATCCCGTCCCACGTCGCGGAGCGCGCCATGCACAACAATAAAAATACCCGCCACCGTTTTTTGCCTGCGGTCATCGCCAGTCTTTCGACATTCGGCCTGGCGCCCTGGGCCCAAGCCGAAATCATGCTGTACGACAAAGACCAGACCACCTTTTCCACTGACGGCTACATCAACGCCTTCTACGTCAACAGCGACGTGGACCGGGCAGGGGAGCAGTATGACCGGCGCCAGGCGCGGGTGAAGATGGGCTTCTTGCCCAACTACCTGGGCTTCAACATGGGCAAGCAGGTCGATGACCTCAAACTGGGCGCTCGCGCGTCGTTCTGGGTGACCATCAACGACAGCGAGACCAACGGCACCGATACCGCCATCGACGTGCGGCAGTTCTACGGCACCGTCGCCAACCCGGAGTGGGGCGAAGTGCTGATCGGCAAGGACTTCGGCCTGTTTGCCCGCTCCAACATCCTGCTGGACGAACTGCTGGCCGGTTATGGCCAGGTCAGCGATACGCTGGGGCTGGTGGACGGCGGCGGGGTCTCGTTCGGCAACATCGGCAGCGGTTACCCGTATCCGTTCCCGACCTCGCAGATCACCTACCGCACGCCGGTGATGGAGGGGCTGCGGGTGGCGGTGGGGATCATGGACCCGGTAGACACCAACGACAACAGCGCCACCGGCAAGGCCTACCAGGAAAACCCGCGCACCGAGAGCGAGATCACCTACCAGTTCGACCTGGGCGGGGCGAAGATCTACAGCTGGCTCAACGGCAGCTACCAGACGTCGGACAATACCGATTCCAACGTCGAGTCAGTGACCTCCAAGGGCCTGGGCTACGGCGTGCAGGCCAAGATGGGGGGCTTGTCGCTGACCGGCTCGGGGTTCCAGGCCAAGGGCATCAACCCGTTCTTCACCAACAATGCCGGCGAAGCCACGTTGCGCAATGTCGACAGCAAGGGCTACCTGTTGCAGGGCTCGTACAAGCTGGGCAAGAACCGCCTGGCGTTGTCCTACGGCAAGACCGATGACGACGGCAACGGGGTGGTGGGCAGCGGCGCCGATTATGAAACCCGTGGCATTGCGCTGTTCCATGACGTCAACGACAACCTCAAGCTCGTGGCCGAGTACAACCAGTTCGAAATCAACGGCCACGACACCGGTGCCCAGAATGAAGACACCGATACGTTTGCGGTGGGTGCGGTGCTCACCTGGTAAGGGTGATCCTCTTCAGATGAGGTGTGTGAGGTCGCTTTTGGGACTGCTGCGCAGTCCAGCGGGAGCAAGCTCCCTCGCCACAAAAGCAGCGTTCGACTGCATTTTTGAATACGGATGCAATCCTGTGGCGAGGGAGCTTGCTCCCGCCGGGGCGCGAAGCGGCCCTGAGCCTGATTGATATTGGGGGCTGCGCATCAGCCCCCTTTTTTCAGTGAGACGTCCCCTCGGCAAACTCGATCTTGTTCCCCACGTTGTACTTGCCTGAAGGCTTGTTCATGGGCAGGCGCTTGATCTCCTGGAGGGTGTTGCTGTCGTAGACGATCAGCGCCCCATCGGTGGCCCAGATGCTCAGCAGCAAGTAGCGTCCGTCGCGGGTGAATTCGACGTGGGCGGCGGTCTTGCCGGGCACGGGGCGCAGGGTGTGGGCGATTTCCAGGGTCTGTTTGTCGATCAGGTGGATGGCATCGTTGTCGGGGCCGAAGAACACATCGGTCCAGGCGTAGCGCGAATTGGCGTGGCTGCGCAGGAAGAAGCCCGGCCCCAGGGTCGGGATCTGCTTGATGACTTTCCAGGTGTCGAGGTCGATCACCGAAATCAGCCCTTTGCTGATGTTCGGCGTTGCGAGTACCCAGTGGCCGTCACGCCGCCAATAGGTGCCCGAGCCCAGGTGCGGCATGCCCGGCAGGGCGATGTCGGTGATCACCCGGCCATTGTCGAGGTCAATCACCTGGCCGCCCTGGGCCTTGCGCGAGGTGGCGAGCAACTGCCGGTAATCCGGCGAGAAGGAAAAGTCATCCAGGTAATCCTCGGCGTCGATGCGCCTCGGCACGAAATCCGGGTTCGGACCGGTGGGCAGTTCCCATACCTCCTTCACATCCTTCAAGGCGACGATGAAGCTGTTGCGGGGCGGGGCGGTGTACACCGCGCTCACCCGTGACGCCTGTCCGTCGCGGCCCACGGTGGCGACGGTCTTGACCAGCGACAGGTCCCGGGCGTCCAGCACCGCCAGGCTGCCGGGCAGGTAGTTGCCCACCAGCACCCAACGCCCGTCCTTGCTCACTGCCAGGTTGCGGGTATTGAGGCCGGCCCGCACTTCGGCGATCAGCTTGAGGTTGTGCAGGTCGTACAGGCTGATCCAGCCGTCCCGGGAGGCGAGGTAGACGAAGCGTCCATCGGGAGAGAACTTCGGCCCACCGTGTACCGCGAAGTGCGAAGCGAAGCGGGCCAGCACCTCGAAACGGTCACCGTCGACGACATCGACGTGATGGTCACCCGCTTCCACCACCACGAACAGGTTCAGCGGGTCGGCCTTGTGCTGGGGGGTGGTCGGCAGGCTGGCGAGGTCTTCGAGCACCCGATGGCTGCGGCGAATGTCATCCTCGTCCCAGCGCGGCTCGACCGCGGGGGGACGCTGGAGGTACTGCACCAGGCCCTCGATCTGCGCGGCGTCGAGCACGCCGCCGAACGCCGCCATCTGGCTGGCCGGACGCCCCTGTGTGATGACCTCGCGGATTTCGTCAGGCTTGATCCGGCTCAGGCTCTGGGGCAACAGCGCCGGCCCGGCGCCACCGATGCGGTTTACACCGTGGCACTGCTGGCAGTGCTGTTGGTAGTTACGTTCGGCCTGGTCCAGGTCGGGTGCCGTGGCGACGGCGCCCTGGGCCGCGCCGATCCACAGCCAGGGCAACCACCACCAGCGCTTCACAGCGCCACCTTCGCGGCGGCGGTCCGGGCCTGTGCCACGGGGTGAAGGTGTGCCGGATGGTGCAGCGGCTGATGGGCGAACAAGTCGACCACCTTGCCGATCACGGTCAGGGTCGGCAGGCCTTCGGCGCAGGCCTGGGCCATGCTCGGCAGTTGCTCGACGGTGCCGCGCAGCACTTGCTGATCGGGGCGCGTGCCATTGCAGATCAATGCCGCTGGGGTCCGGCCGGCCAGGCCGGCCTCGATCAACCGCGTGGCGATGGTGCCCAGGTTCGACAGGCCCATGTAGAACACCAGGGTCTGGCTGTCATCCGCCAGGCTATGCCAGGGCAGGTCCAGGTCGCCTTCGCGTTGCAGGTGGCCGGTGATGAACCGGCAGGAATTGACGAAATCCCGGTGTGTCAGGGGGATGCCGGCGTAGGCCGTGCAACCGGCCGCGGCGGTGATGCCGGGCACCACCTGGCAATCGATGCCACGGGCCAGCAGGTATTCCAGTTCTTCGGCGCCACGGCCGAAGATGAACGGGTCGCCGCCCTTGAGCCGGACCACGCGTTGGCCCTGGTCGGCCAGGTCGACCAGCAGTTCGTTGATCTGCGCCTGGGGCAGGCTGTGGCAGCCGGCGGCCTTGCCCACGTAGTGCCGGGCGCAGGTCAGGGGAATCAGGCCCAGCAGTTGCGGGCTGATCAGCCGGTCATAGACCACGGCATCGGCCTGCATCAACAGGCTCCAGGCACGCAACGTGAGCAGGCCCGGGTCACCGGGGCCGGCACCGACCAGGGCGACTTCCCCCGGTCTGAATGGCGATTGCAGGGCAACGGGTAGAACGATGGGGGCAGGCATGGGACTTCCTTGGTTCGGTAGCATGTTCGCCGTTGGCTCAGCGAGCGACAGGCAAGGCAACGCTGGGAATGGCGTGCAGGCCGATTTCGTCGTCACTGAGGTGGCAACCGGGGTCCTGGCCCCACAGGTCGCCGTCGGCCCAGGCGCGGGTGCGGGTATTGCCGTTGCAGATGGCCAGCCAGCGGCATTGCCCACAGCGGCCGCCTACGGCCCGTGGATGTTCACGCAGCTTGTGCAGCAATGCGTCGGGGCGGTCGAGCCAGAGCGTCTTGAACGGGGTCTGGCGGACATTGCCCACCGAGTGCTGCCACCAGTAGGTGTCGGGGTGGACCTCGCCGGTGTTGTCGATATTGGCAATGCCGCTGCCCGACGCGTTGCCGCCCCAGGCCCGTAGCATCTGCTCCAGCGCGGCGTAGTGCTGGGGCAACCGGCGGCCGACCCATTGCAGCAGCAGGATGGCATCGGCGTCGTTGTTGCCGCTGACGAAGTCGCTGTCGCGCCCCTGCTCGATGTCGCGCCAGGCTCGCTCGAAGATCAGGGTCATGGCCTCGCGGCTCATCTGTTGGTGGGCGTCGAGTTTGCGGCTGCGCTTGCCCCGGCCGCTGTAGTTGAGGTGCGACAGGTAGAATTTCTGCACGTCGTATTCGTTCATCAGGTCCAGCAACCGGGGCAACTGGGCGTGGTTCTGCTGGGTGAGGGTGGTGCGCAGGCCGACCCGGATCCCTTGCTCGCGGCACAGCCGGATGGCCGCCATGGAACGGGCGAAACTGCCCTTGAGCTGGCGGAAGGCATCGTGGGTGGCCTCCAGGCCATCGATGCTGATGCCGACGTAGTCGAACTGCGCCGCGCCGATCTGCTGGATGTTGTCGGCGTCGATCAGCGTGCCGTTGCTGGACAGGGCGAGAAAGAAACCCTTGGCGCGGGCGTAGGCGCAGAGCTGGAACAGGTCATCGCGCAGCAACGGTTCGCCGCCCGAAAGGATCAGCACACGCACGCCGGCGTCATGCAGATCGTCGATGACCTGGAGCGCCGCCGGGGTGTCCAGCTCATCGCGAAACACACTGTCGGCGGACGTGGCGTAGCAGTGCTTGCAGGTCAGGTTGCAGCGCCTGAGCAGGTTCCAGATCACCACGGGCGGCCTCAGGCTGCCCGGTGGCGCGGTGCGCGGGGCCGGGCAATGGCCGGCCAGGGCGCGCAGGTAGTGGCTGATCCTCAACATAAAGCGCTCCTTGAGTCGACGCGGGCTCAGCGTGTGCCAGGCGACAGGCGCAGGCCGGTTTTTTTCAGGATCCGGCTGCTCACCAGCATGTCATCGGCGCGACAGGCGTCCCCCAGCAGGTAGCGCAGGTGATCGCGGTAGCTGTCGATTTCCTCGCGGCTGCGGCCGTGGACCATGGCGAACAGGTTGTAGCGCCAGCCGGGCCGGCGCGGGCGCCGATAGCAGTGGCTGACGAAGGGCTGGGCGCCCAGCAGCGCACCGAGGCGCGGCATGTCGGCGTCGGCCACGTCCCAGACCGTCATGCCGTTGTGGCGGTAGCCCAGGCGGTAGTGATTGGGCACGGCGGCAATGCGCCGGATCGCGCCTTCGGCCTGCAAGCGCTTGAGCAGGTCGAGGGTCGACTCCACGCTCAGGCCCAGCTGCTCGGCCAGCCAGCTCCACGGGTCTTCGAGCAACGGCAGGCCTTCCTGGGTCAGCTCCACCAGGCGCAGCGCCAGGGACGTTTCAGCCTGGTCAGGTGGTGCGTCCAGGTGCGACTCAGAGGGGGAAATACAGGCCGACATGGTAGGTCTCCTCTTTGGGCAGGTTCAGCGGCACCAGGCCGGTCAGGCGCTCGATCCGCAGCAGGCTGTCGTGGATCGCCTGTTCACTGGGGCAGGCCAGCACGAACCACATGTTCCAGCTGTGTTCGCGCCGGTAGTTGTGGGCCACCTCGGGCATGTCCGCGAGCAGCTCGGCGATGGCGTCGAAGCGGGCTTCGGGCACCGCCAGCGCTGCCAGGGTGAAGGCGCCGCCCAGGCGATCGATGTCGAACATCGGGCCGAAGCGCGTGAGAACGCCGTCGTTGAGCAGTTCGTGCAAGCGGTCGAGCAGTTCGGTTGCGCTGCTGCCCAGTTCGCAGGCCAGTACCTGCCAGGGATGGCGCACCAGCGGCAGGCCCAGTTGCAGGCGGTTGATCAGGCGTCGATCCAGGTCATCCATCGATCCGGGCTCCCACGGGTGGAGCGAAGCGCCCACCGCATTGTTTGAACAGGTGCGTGCTGAACAGCAGTTGATGAGGCAGGTCGTCCAGCAGATGTTCGGCCAGCAGCGCCTGGACCTGGGCCTCGACACGGTCACGCTGGCGCCCGTGGATCATGCAGAACAGGTTGTACTGCCATTGGGGCAGGCGCCGTGGGCGTTGGTAGCACAGGCTGATGCCTGCGGCCTGGCCCAGGCGCCGACCGACCTCGTCGACCAGGGCGTCCGGCACGTCCAGCACCAGCATGGCATTGGCGGTGAACCCCAGGGCGCGGTGATTGACCACCAGCCCGACGCGCCGGAACAGCCCCTGTTCGTGCCAATGCTGCACCTGGTCGAGCACCTGCTGCTCGCTGGCCTCGATCTGTTCGGCCAGGGCCTGGAACGGACGCGGTGTCAGCGGCAGTCCGGTTTCCAGCGCGCGGCGCAGCGCCAGCGACTGTTGCTCACTCAAGGGGTTTTGCATGGGAGGCCTCCAGGGCAAAGCCCAGGTCGATGCGGTAGGCGGTCAGCATGGGCAGGTCCAGGGGCGTCAGGCCGGTGTCGTGCTCCAACTCCTGGAGAATGGTGTCCAGGTGGGCGCGGTTCGGACCGGTCAGCACGAACCACAGGTTGTAGCGGTGTTCGCGTGCGTAGTTGTGATTGACTTCCGGGTACTGGCTGATACGCGATGCGACCTGGTGCAGGCGGTCTTCGGGCACCGCCAGGGCGGCGAGGGTGCTGGCTCCGGCGCGGGTGTGTTCGAACACCGGGCCGATCCGCGACAACGCGCCGGCCTGGTGCAGGGACTGCAAGCAATCGAGCACCTGGGCCTGGGTGCAGCCCAAGGCCTCGGCCATGGCCCGGTAAGGTTCGGCGCACAACGGCAGGCCATGCTGGAAGCGATCGATCAGGCGCCGGGCCAAGGGGTTCGCAGTCATGCTCAATACCCCGGTTTGTGCGCGCGGCTGCTGAAGAAAATGCCGCTGGGGCTCAGGGCGGGCAGGCGGCCCAGGCGTTCAAGCCGATAGGGGTCCCAGACCTGCACGTCGCCACCGTCCCGGGCCGACAGCCACAGTTGGTCACCCCGGGCGGTGAACTCCATGTGCAGCACCGCAGGCCCGGGTCGCAAGTCCGCGACAATGGCGTGGGTCTGGGTGTCGATGACCTGGACGCGGTCGTTGTCCGGGTAGGCGAAGTTGACCCACAGCTGCCGGCCGTCCGGACGCGCAGTGACGAACACCGGTTGTCCGCCCACCGCGATGGCGTCGGTCTGTCGCCAGTCGCGGGCATCCATCACCAGCACCTGGTGATGGCCGACGGCGGGCACGAAGGCTTGCTGGTCGGCGATGGCCCAGCCTTCCAGGTGAGGCATCTTGTACACCGGCAGCCGGGCCTGGCCGCGTCCGTAGTGCCCCAGTACGCGTTTTACGCCGCGCTCCGGATGCCACAGGTCGAGTTGGGCCATGCCGTCTTCGCCGAACAACCCGGCCATGTAGTAGCGCCCGTCCGGGGAGATCAGTGCGTCGTAGGGTTGCTGGCCGATGTCGGTGAAACGCTCGATGCGTGGGTTGAGGCCCTGGCTGAAGTCGGCCGTCCAGATTTCGCCGGTGTCGAACAGGCTGAACACGAAGCGCTGCCCCGGCGCATCCACCAAGCCGACCACGCGCGAGCGCTTGTCCCCGCCAGGCAATGGCGTGGCGGGAATGTCGGCGACCTGGTCCAGGGTGGCGGCATCGAACACCTTGACACCGCCAGGCTCGTAGTTGGAGACGGCGATCAGCTTGCCGTCCTGGCTGATCGCGCCGCCGATGCTGTTGCCGCCCTGGACGATGCGTCGCTCGATGCGCGCGGTCAGCAGGTCGACCTTGCTCAAGCCGCCGTCCCGCCCGAACACGTAGGCATAGCGTTGGTCGCGGGAGAACACCACCGAGGCGTGGGACAGGTCGCCCAGGCCTTCGACGCGGGCGAGGGCGGTGCGGGTATCGCTTTCGATGATTTGCAGGCTGCCCGTGGCGCGTTCGACCACCACGCCCAGGTCGCCGGTGCCGCGAAGCGGTGCCTGGGTGCAGGCACAGAGCAGCAGGGCGAGGGCCGATGAAGTCAGTAATGAACGGATCATGAGGCAGGTTTTCCTTGAAGAAGCCGGTCCACCAGCCAGCGGATGTCGTCGGGGCCGAGCAGGGGTGCCCAGCCAGGCATGGCGCTGCCGGGGCGACCCAGGGTGACGGTGGCAATGAGGCTGTCGCGGGACTTTCCGGCCAGCGCGGCGTGGGTCAGCGGTGGACCGAGGCCGCCGGTCAGGTACAGGCCGTGGCAGGCGCCACAGTCCTGGTCCAGCAGGTGTTGCAGTTGGGCTTGGCGCTGCGGGTCGGGAGACGCCAGCGCGCCGGCCGAAAAACTGAGGAGCAGGGCGGTCATCAGGGTTGTTGAGCTGTGTCGTTCCATGACGCCTCCTGGTCAAATGCTAAGTGATCCCTGTGGCGAGGGGATTTATCCCCGCTGGGCTGCACAGCAGCCCCAAAACCTGATACCGCGGTGTGTCAGGCTGACGGGGTTGCTTTCTGGGGGGCTGCTTCGCAGCCCAGCGGGGATAAATCCCCTCGCCACAGAGGTTTCTCTCACTGAGGGTTATTTGAGGGTCAAGACCCACGCAGCCAGGGTCTTGGCTTCTTCTTCAGTCACCGGGTTGGCCGGCATCGGCATGGGGCCCCAGTTGCCTTGCGTACCTTCCTTGATGTGCTTGGCAAGCACGTCCTGGGCCCCGGGCACGTTGGCGTTCTTCGCCGCGACGTCCTTGAGGGCCGGGCCCACTACCTTGGTGTCGATGGAGTGACAGGCCGCGCAGGGCTTGCTCTTGAACAGCGTCGGACCGTCTTCGGCCAGGGCCGGTTGCAGGCTGGCGGCCGCTGTCAGGGCCAGTGCGATCAGAATAGGCTTCATGGTTTTTCCTCTTATTGATGGAGCTCAATAGATGTCGTGTTGGGTGTTGTAGACGTTGAATTTGCCGGTGGGCGTGATCAGGCGCTTGTCCTTGATCACGTTCTTGACCTTGAGGGTCTTGTCGTCGATCACCACCAGGGCCGACTCGTCGTCCTGGCCGCTCCAGACCGAGAACCAGACCTCATCGCCGGCCTTGTTGTATTCCGGTTGCACCACGCGCAGGGCGCCTTTCTTGATGCCGGCGTATTCGGCAATCGGCAGCACGGTGTAGCCGGCATCGAGCTTGTCGATGTTGAACACGGCCACCGACTGGCTGAGCTTGGCGTCCGGGCTCAAGGTGGTGTCGACGTACAGGTGCCGGGACTCGGGGTGGGTCTTGATGAACAGCGAACCGCCGCCCTGGCCTTGCAGCGAACCGACCTGTTTCCAGGCGTATTGCGGGTGATTGACCGGGTCGGTGCCGATCAGCGAGACGCCGGCATCGCCCAGGTGACTGGTGGCCCACACCGGCCCATAGAGTGGGTGGTTGAAGTTGGCGCCGCGTCCCGGGTGCGGGGTCTTGCCGACGTCCACCAGGGCGGTGAGCTTGCGCTCCTTGGAGTCGATCACCGCGACCTTGTTGGAGTTGTTGGCGGCCGTCATGAAGTAGCGATGGCTGCTGTCCCAACCGCCGTCATGAAGGAACGGCGCGGCGTCGATGCTGGTGATGGTGAGGTTCTTGATGTCCTGGTAATTGACCAGCATCACCTTGCCGGTTTCCTTGACGTTGACGATGAACTCCGGCCATTCGTGAGAGGCGATGATGGCCGCCACGCGTGGTTCGGGGTGGTACTGCTGGGTGTCGACGGTCATGCCGCGGGTCGAGACGATCTGCTTCGGCTCCAGGGTCTCGCCGTCCATGATGGTGAACTGCGGCGGCCAGTAGGAACCGGCGATGGTGTACTTGTCTTCGTAGCCCTTGAACTTGGAGGTTTCCACCGAACGGGCTTCGATGCCCACTTTGATTTCCGCGACCTTGGTCGGCTCTTTCGGCCACAGGTCGATCATGTCGATCTTGGCGTCCCGGCCGATCACCAGCAGGTAACGCCCGGACGCCGAGATACGCGAGATGTGCACCGCATAACCGGTGTCGATCAGCTTGACGATCTTCTTGCTGTCGCCGTCCACCAGGGCGATCTTGCCATCGTCACGCAGGGTCACCGAGAACAGGTTCTGCAGGTTGAGGGTATTGAGTTGCCGGGTCGGGCGGTCTTCAGGCTTGACCAGCACTTTCCAGGTCTTGAGGGTCTCGGCCATTCCCCATTCCGGTGGTGTCGGCGGGGTGTGCTGGACGAACTTGGCCATCGTCGTGATCTGTTCTTTGGTCAGCGCATTGGAGGTGCCCCAGTTCGGCATGCCGGCGGCCGAGCCGTAGGTGATCAGCGCCTCCAGGTAGGCCTGGCCACGGGCCTGGGTGATGTCCGGTGTCAGGGGCTTGCCGGTGGCGCCTTTGCGCAGCACGCCGTGGCAGCCGGCGCAGCGCTGGAAGTAGATTTCCTTGGCCGCGTCGAAGTCGGCCTGGCTCATGTCCGGCGCCCCTTCGGTCTTGACCAGGCGCGGCTGGTCCGGCGCGGGGTCGTTGGCAAAGGCGTGGGCGGCGACCAGGGCCGTACATAACGCCCCGACCCTCAAGACCCACGATTTTTTGTGGCTGATCAGCATTCCATTTCTCCTCAGGCATGACCTGCATGGTGTGCCGTAACAGGCGTTCGGCGCGCAGGTTCTGGGTGCCCTGCAAGGCTATGCCCGGGCCGGTGGTTGATCGCTTGACGGCGATCAAGTTTGCCCGCCGCAGCCCTTGCCAGGTTGTCGCAGGGCCCCGTAGCGTGGGCGGCAATCGAGTTGCCTGATCAGGTCCAGTCATGAACGCCATCCACTCTTTGCAACAGCCGGACGAACCTTTCTACCAACCCCAGGACAACGAGCAGGCGCTGTTCGAGCAGGCCTGGCAGCACCGTATGCCGGTGTTGATCAAAGGGCCCACCGGTTGTGGCAAGACCCGCTTCGTCCAGCACATGGCCCATCGCTTGAAACTGCCGCTGTACACCGTGGCCTGCCACGACGACCTGAGCGCCGCCGACCTGGTGGGCCGTCACCTGATCGGCGCCCAGGGCACGTGGTGGCAGGACGGCCCCCTGACCCGCGCCGTGCGCGAAGGCGGCATCTGCTACCTCGACGAGGTGGTCGAAGCGCGGCAGGACACGGCGGTGGTGCTGCACCCGCTGGCCGATGATCGTCGGCAGTTGTACCTGGAGCGCACCGGGGAAGTGCTCCAGGCGCCGCCAGCGTTCATGTTGGTGGTGTCGTACAACCCCGGTTACCAGAACCTGCTCAAAGGCATGAAGCCCAGCACCCGTCAGCGTTTCGTGGCGATGCGCTTTGGCTATCCGGCGGTCGCCGATGAAGAACGCATCGTCGCTCGCGAGGCCGGCGTGCAGTTGCCGCTGGCGGCCCAGGTGGTGCGCTTGGGGCAGGCGCTGCGCCGACTCGACCAGCACGACCTGGAGGAGGTGGCTTCCACGCGCCTGCTGATTTTTGCCGCGCGCATGATCGGTGCCGGGATGGACCCCCGCCAGGCCTGCCTGGCTTGCCTGGCCGAGCCCTTGAGCGACGACCCGCAGACGGTTGCCGCGCTGATGGAAGTGGTCGATGTCCACTTCGGCTGAAACCCCGGCCACGCCCCGGCGTTTGCCGGGGGACCTGGCGATGTGGTTTTTCATCCTTGCCGAACTGTCGGTGTTCGCGCTGCTGATCCTGGCGTTCACCGTCGCCCAGGCGCTGGACCCACAGACGTTCAGCGAAGGCCGTCATCTGCTGGATCGCTCCACGGGCCTGGCGATGACCCTCAGCCTGCTCACCGCCGGGCTGTTCGCCGCGCTGGCCCAGGAGCAGGTCAGGCGCGACCGGCCGCGTCACGCCGCACGGTTGCTGTGTGTGGCGTTGCTGCTCGCCTGCGGCTATGTGGGGATCAAGCTCACGGAGTACGCCCACCTGTTGGCGGACGGCTTGGGGATGGAGCACAACACATTCTTCACGTTGTACTGGATCCTCACCGCGTTTCATTTTCTCCATGTGTTGCTGGGCATGGTGATCCTCGCCTGGCTGGCCGAGGGCTGTCGGCGACGTCGCTATCGGGCGCTGCGCAACAGTGGGCTGGAATCCGGCGTGCTGTATTGGCACATGGTCGATCTGGTCTGGGTGCTGCTGTTCCCGGTTGTCTACATCCTTGATTGAGCGGAGGTGCGCATGTCGGCTTCCCGTGTCCTGATCGCCTGCTGGCTGACGCTGGCCGTGTTGAGCGCCGGCACCGTTGCCCTGGGCCAGATCGCGGCTACCGGGCTTGTATCCATCGCCATCCTGGTGGTCGCGGTGACCAAGGCCTGGCTGATCGCCGACGGCTTCATGGAGCTGCGCCACGCGCCGCGATTGTGGCGGCGGCTGGTGTTGAGCTGGGCTGCGCTGCTGGCGGTTGTGATCGGGATGGTCATCTCGTTCACGATCTGAACTTGCACAAAATACCCTGTGGCGAGGGGATTTATCCCCGTTGGGTTGCGAAGCAACCCCAAAGCATTCGACTCAAATTTTTCTGATACACCGAGTTGTCTGGTTTTAGGGCTGCTTCACAGCCCAGCGGGGATAAATCCCCTCGCCACAAAAGCCTGCCTGTCTTTCGGACTGTATTGGAACAACCCACCAAAACCATCGGAGATTCTTGATCGCCATCAAGCGGTTTCGAGGGGCTCGCTTCCTAGAATGAACACGCCAAGCAATGAGGAAGTGACCATGTCAGATACCTTCACCAAAGGCATGGCCAGGAATATTTACTTCGGGGGAAGCGTGTTCTTTTTCCTGATATTCCTGGCCCTGACCTACCACACGGAACAGACCTTTCCAGAACGCAGCAACCAGGCGCAGTTGACCGAATCGGTGATTCGCGGCAAGGGCGTCTGGGAGCGCAACAACTGCATCGGCTGCCATACGCTGCTGGGCGAGGGCGCGTACTTCGCGCCGGAGCTGGGCAATGTGGTCAACCGCCGCGGCGGCGATGAGGCGTTCAAGCCGTTCCTGCACGCGTGGATGAAAATGCAGCCGCTGGGCGTGCCCGGTCGCCGGGCCATGCCGCAATTCAACTTGAGCGAACAGGAGGTCGACGACATCGCCGAGTTCCTCAAGTGGAGTTCGAAAATCAACACCAATGGCTGGCCGCCAAACAAGGAGGGCTGAGAGATGAGCATGGCTAATCCGCATCTGAAATTCGCCTCGCAGGCCGTTGCCAAACCCTATTTCGTGTTTGCCCTGATGCTGTTCCTGGGGCAGGTCCTGTTTGGTTTGATCATGGGCTTGCAATACGTGGTCGGCGACTTCCTGTTCCCGCTGATCCCCTTCAACGTGGCCCGCATGGTCCACACCAACCTGCTGATCGTCTGGCTGCTGTTCGGCTTCATGGGCGCGGCGTACTACCTGATACCGGAGGAGGCCGACCGCGAACTGCACAGCCCGAAACTGGCGCTGGTGCTGTTCTGGGTATTTGCCGCCGCCGGGGTGATGACGATCCTGGGCTATCTGTCGGTGCCGTATGCGACCCTGGCGAAAATCACTGGCAATGACCTGTTGCCGACCATGGGCCGTGAGTTCCTCGAACAACCCACCATCACCAAGATGGGCATCGTGGTGGTTTGCCTGGGGTTCCTCTACAACATCGGCATGACCCTGCTCAAGGGCCGCAAGACCACCGTCAGCATGGTCATGATGACGGGCTTGATCGGCCTTGCGGTGTTCTTCCTGTTCTCCTTCTACAACCCGGAAAACCTCGCCCGCGACAAATACTACTGGTGGTGGGTGGTGCATCTCTGGGTCGAAGGCGTCTGGGAACTGATCATGGGGTCGATGCTTGCCTTCGTGTTGATCAAGATCACCGGCGTGGACCGCGAAGTGGTGGAGAAATGGCTCTACGTGATCATCGCCATGGCGTTGATCACCGGCATCATCGGCACCGGCCACCATTTCTTCTGGATCGGCGCGCCGCAGGTCTGGTTGTGGGTCGGTTCGATCTTCTCGGCGATGGAACCGCTGCCGTTCCTGGCCATGGTGATCTTCGCCTTCAGCATGGTGCGCAACCGTCGTCGTCATCACCCCAATCGTGCCGCCACGCTGTGGGCCAAGGGCACCACGGTCACCGCGTTCTTCGGTGCCGGCGTCTGGGGCTTCCTGCACACCCTGGCGCCCGTGAACTTCTACACCCACGGTTCGCAACTGACCGCGGCACACGGCCACCTGGCTTTCTACGGGGCCTACGCGATGATCGTGATGACCTTGATCAGCTACGCCATGCCACGCTTGCGCGGGTTGGGGGAAGCGGCCGACGAGCGTTCGCAGAAATTGGAAATCTGGGGCTTCTGGCTGATGACCCTGTCGATGGTGATGATCACCTTGTTCCTCACCGCCGCCGGTGTCGTGCAAGTGTGGTTGCAACGCTGGGCGGTGGACGGCAGTGCCTTGCCCTTCATGGCGACGATGGATCACCTGCGGCCGTTGTTCTGGGCGCGTCTGATCAGTGGCGTCGGTTTCCTGCTGGGGCTGCTGTGCTACCTGCTCAGCTTCCGTCAGCGTGGTCGTGCCGCCCTGCGTGCACCGGCCGCCGTGGTGCCGTCATGAGTCGCCACAACGACTAAGCCGAACGCATGTGTGGTGAGGGAATAACCCCCCTCGCCACAATGGATTTGGCTTGAAAGGAGGACAATCATGGCCTTTACCCTTGAGCTGGAAGAATGGGTCGGCAGTGTCTGGCACCGGTTCATCACCCGCCGCGCCAGTGTCGATTTTCCCGAGGCACAGGTGGCGTTGATGCCTCGGCAACGCGCGCTACATGTGCTGCTTCGCGCCACGGGCGGGGCTCGTCACCTGGGGGTGCAAGCCGTCAGTGAACGTGACCTGCTGCTGCGACGCAGCCTGCTGCAACAGATTGCCGGTACCTGCAAGCAGGTGCCTTTGGCCTGGTGCGATGGCGACAATCTACGGTTGCCGGCCAGCCTGGCGACCTTTCCCGACGCCGCACTGAATGAAGAGCTGTACCGCTGGCTTGCGCTGCTGGCGGCCCAGGCGGGAGAGATGCGGCATTGGGGGCGAGACAATCAGCGCTGGACCCAGGCCGTGCTGCGGCGCTACCCGGCCATGGCCGTGCGGTACCGGCGGCTGGTGGACGCACACCTGTCCCTGCGGCCTGACCCTGCCACGCTCAACAGTGCCGAGGCCGCCCTGGAGCGCGCGGTCTGCCAGGCGTTGCGCGACCCCGGCAGTGTCGAGCATTTTCCGCGCAGTGAACGGGCGGTCTGGCCGTTGCCGCTGTGGCTGTACCCACCCCAGTCGCTGGCCGATCCCCAGGCGGCCAATCTCGAAGAGTCCGAACAGTACCTGGCGACGCCACCCGGGGAGCAGCAGGGCGGTCGCAAGCGTGCCGAACGAATCGACGACAGCAGCCGCGACGGCGGGCTGTTGATCGTTCGCCTGGAAAACCTGTTCAGCTGGACCGAACACGTGGACCTGGATCGCTGGGCGGATGACCGCGAAGACCCGGACGCTGCCCGCGTGGCCGAAGACCTGGACCACCTGACCTTGTCGCGCACCCGGGTGCGCAAGGGCGGTGGCCTGAAACTGCACCTGGACCTGCCGCCCGCCGATGTGGATGACCTTCCCCTCGGTGAAGGCATCCTGTTGCCGGAATGGGATTACCGCAAACAGCACCTGCAAGCCGATTTCGTCAGCGTGCAGACCTTTGTGCCCCGCGACTGCGAGGCCCAGCCGTTGCCGGCACGCTTGCGGCCTTCAGCCCAGCGACTGCGGCGCCAGTTCGAACACCTGCGCAACGACCGGCAATGGCTGCGCCAGCAGACCCAGGGTTCGGAGCTGGACCTGCAGGCCTGGCTGGATTTTCATGTCGAGCGCCAGCATGGCCAGTGCAGCGAGCGCGGCCTGTTCCTGGAACAACGCCAGACCCGCCGCGACCTGGCCTGCCTGCTGCTGGCCGACCTGTCGATGTCCACCGACGCTCACCTCAACGACGAGCACCGGGTGATCGAGGTGATTCGCGACAGCCTGTTGCTGTTCGGTGAAACCCTTGCGGTGCTGGGGGACGACTTTGCCTTGTACGGGTTTTCCTCGCTGCGCCGCCAGCAAGTGCGTCTGTATGAGCTCAAGGCGTTCGGCCAGCGCTACGACGACCAGACCCGAGGCCGGATCCTGGGGCTCAAGCCCGGTTACTACACGCGCATGGGCGCGGCGATCCGCCAGGCCACCCAGCGGCTGGCGGGCTGCAAGCGGCGACGCAGATTGTTGTTGCTGCTCAGCGATGGCAAGCCTAATGACCTGGACCTCTACGAGGGACGCTACGGCGTGGAAGATACCCGCCAGGCCGTGCTGGAGGCACGGCGCCAGGGGCTGACGCCGTTCTGCATCACCATCGATCGTGAAGCGGGGGATTACCTGCCGTACATGTTCGGCGCCAATGGCTACACCCTGATTCGCCAGCCCGAGCAGTTGCCCCTGCGCCTGCCGCAGTTGTACCGGCAATTGACGCAGGAGTGAGGGTCAGACGATGTCGCGGGGCAGCCAGAAAAACATGACGGTGCAAAACACCGTCAAGCCGACGCAAAACCAGGTGAAGCGCCGCCGCCGGCGTTCGCCGGCCAACGCGGCCTCGGCCGGCAGGGGCATGCCGCACTGGCGACATTCGGTTTCTGGCGCGGGGTTGGCCTGCTGGCAATACAGGCAGGTGATGTGCGGGCTCATTCGAACTGCTCCAGGCGCAGGCGATCAAGAATGGCGATCTGGCGACCGTCCTGGGTAATGATCTTTTCATCGATCAGGCGCCGGATGATCCGCGAGAAGGTTTCCGGCTGGATCGACAGGTGCCCGGCAATCAATTGCTTGGCCATCGGCAGTTCGAACTGGCTGTCGACGGTTTGCAGGCGCACCAGTTGCGTCAGCAGGTAGCGCACCACGCGGTGGGTGGCGTTTTTCAGCGACAGCGTTTCAATCTCGTTGACCCGCTGGTGCAGGCGTACGCAGAGCTTGGCCAGCAGGGCGAACGTCAATCGGCCATTGCTCTGCAACAGCCGCATGTAAGTGGCGTTGGACAGGCGATACAGCTGGGTCGGCCCGACAGCCTCGGCCGATGCGACGTAGTTGGGAGTGTCCATCAGCATCATGGCTTCGGCGAAGGTCTGGCGCTCACCGATCACCTCGAAGACCTTTTCCTGGCCGTCCGGAGTCAGCCGATAGATTTTCACCGCCCCGGAAATCACGAAATAGAACGCCTGGGCCGGTGCGCCCTGGCGGAACAGCGGGTCGCCCTTGTCGATGTTCAGCAGTTGGCTGGAGCTCATCAGTTCGTCGAGCTGCTCTTCGTTCAGAGGCTCGAACAGGTGGTGGCTGCGCAGAATCTGGTGATGGACACGGTGGAGCACCATGGCGTGGATCCTTGTAATGAGAAAGAAATGCTTGGGTTTCAGACCAGGCTCAGGGACAGGCCACTGGCAAGCGCCAGGACGCAGGAAAGCAGGACGAACCAGGTGAGCGAGAGGGCGACAGGTTTCATGGGCGGTTTCCGGCAAGAGGTCTATGCCGTCCCTGAGCAAGAGCCGGGCCATGCTTGCAGGCCTTGTCCGTGGGCGGTTGACGGCGAGCAGGGTAAAAATGACCCTCTCACAAAAGGGTAAAAATCACCGTCATCAGGTAAAAATCACCCTAATCTCCTATGAGAGCGCGCTTGCTCGCGAAGGCGGTGTGCCAGGTAAGCCGATGCACTCGCAGGACCGCCTTCGCGAGCAGGCTCGCTCCCACAGCGGTGGGCGGGGTTTTCTCAAGGTGAACGGCCGCTTCCGGCAAGGCCCTTGCAAGTGCCGTTGCGAGACCGGCGATCGCCAGTGAGCGGGCTTGATCTGAGACAAGTCCCGTCAGCGGCGATCACCGATCATTCGAACCCTGTTTGTCGACCCTTGCCAGCGGGCAGTCCGTGGGTGAGGTAAGGAGTGAGGTATGCAAGTGCTCGACCGTCGCAAGGCCATGGCCATCCTGCCGGTATGGCGCCTGGCGTTCCGGCCGTTTTTCCTGGCCGGGTGTGTGCTGGCGCTGCTGGCGGTGCCCTTGTGGCTGGCCGCCTTCAGTGGGCGCCTGGCGGGCTGGCAGCCGGCTGGCGGCTGGTTGGCCTGGCACCGTCATGAGCTGCTGTTCGGTTTCGGCCTGGCGATCATTGCCGGCTTCCTGCTGACGGCGGTCCAGACCTGGACGGGCACCCCGGGGCTCAGTGGCAAGCGCTTGGCGGCGCTGGCGCTGGTCTGGCTGGGGGCGCGACTGGCCTGGCTGGCCGATGCCCCCTGGCCGGTGCTGGCGCTGCTGGAACTGGGTTTCGCCCTGGCCGTGGCGGCCTGGATGGGCGTCACCTTGTGGCGCGTGCGGCAAAAGCGTAACTACCCGATCGTGCTGGTGTTGCTGCTGTTGGCCGCTGCCGATGGGCTGTCCGTGTACGGCCTGGTCCGGCACGACGAGGGGTTGCAACGCCAAAGCGTGCTCACCGGCCTGTGGCTGGTGGCGGCCATGATGGGCCTGATCGGCGGGCGGGTGATTCCATTTTTCACCCAACGTGGCCTCGGCCGGGTCGAAGGCGTCGCCCCCTGGCCGTGGCTCGATCGCCTGTTGCTGGGCGGATCGGCCCTGGTGGCGTTGCTGTACGCCTTCGGACCGGCGTTGTCGGCCAACGGCGCGGTCGGCCTGTTATTCGGTGCGTTAGCGCTGGGCCATGGGATCCGGCTGGTGCGCTGGCATGATCGTGATCTGTGGCGTGTGCCGTTGCTGTGGTCGTTGCACCTGGCCTACGCCTGGTTGGCGCTGGCCTGCCTGGGCATGGCGCTGTGGCACTTCGGCGCGCCGGTGACGCCGAGCCTGGCCGTGCACAGCCTGACCATCGGTGCCATGGCCGGGTTGATCCTGGCGATGATTGCCCGGGTCAGCCTGGGCCACACCGGGCGTGCCCTTGAACCGCCCAAAGGGATGACGCTGGCGTTCGTGCTGCTGAACCTGGCGTGCCTGAGTCGCGTGTTGCTGGTGCTGGTCTTGCCCTTCGCCGCGCTGTGGGTGGCCGGGTTGTGCTGGGCCCTGGCGTTCGGGCTCTACGCTTGGCGCTACGGTCCGATGTTGTTGCAGGCCCGGGTGGATGGACACCCGGGATGAGTCCCTTGGGCGGAGTGAATCGATGATGTATGGGGTCTTGCTGGTCACGCACCTGTTGGCGGCCATCGCGTTCATAGGCACTGTGTTTTTCGAAGTCTGCATCTGGCACGCCGCGCGCCGGCCGTTGGCCGAGACGGCCAGGGCCGCCGCCGACCAGGCGATAGCCCAGCGTTCACGGCACGTGCTGCACGGTGTGGTGCTGCTGCTCTACGGCGCCGGCATTGGTCTGGCCTGGCAGCATCGCGGGGCGTTGAGCCATCCGCTGGACAGCAGCTTCGGCTTGCTGCTGAGCCTGAAGATCCTGCTGGCAACGAGCATCATCGGGCATTACCTGTTGCTGGCGTTCTGGCTTACGCGGGGCCGATTGAGCCCGGCCCGTGCCTGCTGGCTGCGGCGCAGCATCCTGGGGCACATGCTACTGATCGTGCTGTTGGCCAAGGGGATGTTCTATTGGCAGTTTTGAGCCCCCAGCCTTGGGAGTGATTGCAGGATAGGAGCGCACCAATGGTCTTTGTGGGAGCGAGCTTGCTCGCGATAGCGGTGTGTCAGTCGAGATCAGCATTAACTGACCCGACGCCATCGCGAGCAAGCTCGCTCCCACAAGGGGTATGTGTTGTTTGAGGTTAGTGAGCAGGCTTCATCGCGTTGACGAACAGCACGTTGTTCTCCAGGTGGATGTGTTGCATCAGGTCGTCGCGAAACTCCACCAGCCCGCGGTACAGGGCGCGCCAGGTGTTGCAGGCGTCGGAGGGCGGGGTGATCTGGTCGGTCAGGGTGAGCATGGTTTCCAGGGCTTCACCGTGCTGGTCGTGTTCGTAGCGCAGTACCTGGATCGGCGCCGAGGCGCGTTCGCCCAGGCCGTGTTGCAGCATTGGGAACAGCACCTGTTCTTCCTTGAGCATGTGGCCTTCGAGTTCCTGGTACATGTCCTCCAGGTGGTCGGCCAGGCCATTGGGGCAACTGGCGCGGTTGCCGTGCACCAGTTCCACGCGACGGGCCAGGCGGATCAGTTCCGGCAGTTGTTCGCGATGGCGGGCGTGGTAGCGTTCCAGGATATGGGTGATCAGCAGCGCCTGGGGTTCGTCGCGCCAGTCGTGGCCCAGTTCGCCGGCAGCTTGCAGTGTCTTGAGGGCGTCGGCGATCAGCAGCGGGTTCAGGCCCTTGCCCAGCGCCGCCTCGCGCAAGGATTTTTGCCCGCCGCAACAGAAGTCGAGGTTGTAGTGATGAAAGGTACGCGTGGCACCGGGAATGTCGCAGGCCAGTTGGCCCAGGCTTTGTTCCAGCAGGTCGAGGCTCATCATGTTTCCTTGGGTTGAATCCCGGAGCGGGACAGATGAGCAGACTTAGCAGGCCGCATGCCAAGTGCAATGCATTGAAAATCAACCATAATTTTTTGGCCAGGGTCAATCTGACCCTGGCGGTACGGGGTCAATCGGACCCTGGAGGGTAATCACTACCATGCTGCGTGAAAGCCTGGCCGCCGACCTGATCGTCGAGCTGCCCAATGCCGTGCGGTTGCAGCGTCTGGTGCAGACCCTGCGCGAATACTTCAATTGCGGCGCCGTGGGCCTGCTGCGCCTGGACGATGACAGCCTGCGGCCCGTGGCGACCGTGGGCCTGGTCCATGAAGCGCTGGGCCGGCGCTTCGTCATTGCCCAGCACCCACGCCTGGCGGCGATCATGGCCTCGCGCGAACCGACCTGGTTCGAGCCGGACAGCCGCCTGCCGGACCCCTATGACGGCCTGCTCGACCCCCACGTCGGTGAACCGCTGCCGGTGCATGACTGCATGGGCGTGAGTCTTTACGTGGAAGGCCGGCTGTGGGGCGCGATCACCCTCGATGCACTGCACGCCGGGACCTTCGACAGCCGCGCCCATGAAGAGCTCAAACGCTGCACGTTGCAGATCGAGGCGGCGGTGCGGGTCACCCGCCTGGAGCAGGAGAATCGCAGCCTGCGGGCATCGCGCAGTGACCCGGCGGACCTGCGGCTGCCGGCGGAAGAGGGCGAGATCCTGGGACGCAGCGAAGGCTTGCAGCAATTGCTCAACGAGCTGGATGTCCTGGCCGACTCGGAACTGCCGGTGCTGTTGCTGGGGGAAACCGGCGTGGGCAAGGAGTTGTTCGCCCGGCGCCTGCATCGCCTGTCCCGGCGCGGCCATAAGCCGCTGGTCCAGGTCAACTGCGCGGCGCTGCCGGAGTCCCTGGCCGAAAGCGAGTTGTTCGGGCACGTCAAAGGCGCGTTTTCCGGGGCGACGACCGACCGGGCCGGGCGTTTCGATGCGGCCAATGGCGGCACGCTGTTTCTCGATGAAGTGGGCGAATTGCCGTTGAGCGTGCAGGCCAAGCTGCTGCGCACCTTGCAGAACGGCGAGATCCAGCGACTGGGCGCGGACAAGCCGCTGCACGTCGATGTGCGAATCATCGCCGCCACCAACCGGCACCTGCCCGACAGCATTCGCGACGGGCTGTTTCGTGCCGACCTGTATCACCGGCTCTCGGTCTATCCGGTGCCGATCCCACCCCTGCGCGAGCGTGGGCATGACGTGTTGATGCTGGCCGGGCATTTCCTCGAACTGAATCGAACCCGCCTGGGCTTGCGCGGGTTGCGCTTGTCACCGGCCGCCGAGCAGGCCTTGCTGGCCTACAGCTGGCCGGGCAACGTGCGGGAACTGGAGCACGTGATCAGCCGCGCTGCGTTGAAGCAACTGAGTCATGGCGCCAGTCGAAGCCTGATCATGACCCTGGAGCCCCAAGTGCTCGACCTTGACGTCAACGCCGGTGCCGGCGGCGCGCGGGCCTTGCTCGAACAGCCCCATGAATCCCCCGATGCGCCGCTCCCACCGCTGGGCGAGGCCGTCGATGCCTGCCAGCGCCAGGCGATTCTCAAGGCCCTGGACCGTTGCGGCCAGAACTGGGCCGGCGCAGCGCGGCTGCTGGAGGTCGACCCGAGCAACCTGCATAAGCTGGCGCGGCGGCTTGGGCTCAAGTAGGGCTTGGCGAGCAGGGTTTTGTGAGCGCCGGTCCAATGTGGGAGCGAGCCTGCTCGCGAAGTGGCCATCCTGAGCAGCACAAGAACCGGCATTGACAATAATCAAGGCCCGCCCATGCAGGGGACTCCACACTGGCCCAAACCACAGTGGAGATCCCCCATGCCCCTTTCCCTGGCAAACATGCGCCGCCAGTACACCCGCGAAGGCCTCGACGAGGCCCGGGCCCCGGACGATCCGCTGGTGCTGTTCGGCCTGTGGATGCAACAGGCCCGCGACACTGAACGTGCGCCGGTGGAGGCCAACAGCATGGTCCTGGCGACCGTGGACGCACAGGGTCGGCCCCATTGCCGGGTGCTGTTGCTCAAGGGCTTCGACGAAACGGGCTTCACCTTCTTCGGCCACTACGACAGCGCCAAGGGTCGCGATCTGGCGCTCAATCCCTGGGCCGCCATGACGTTCTTCTGGCCGGGCCTGGAGCGCCAGGTGCGTATCGAAGGGCCGGTCCAGCGGCTCGATCCGGCGGTGTCGGATGCCTATTTCCAGTCTCGGCCGTTGGCCAGCCGGCTCGGCGCGTGGGCGTCGCCGCAGAGCCGGGCGCTGGCCAATCGCGCCGACCTCGACGCCCGGCTGGCGGACACCCAACGGCGTTTCGCCGAACAACCGGTGCCGCGCCCCGAACAGTGGGGCGGCTACTGCTTGCGCCCCGAGCGGCTGGAGTTCTGGCAGGGGCGCGCCGATCGCCTGCATGATCGCCTCGACTACCGCTGCCAAGAGGACGGGTGGCAGCGCAGCCGCCTGGCCCCTTGACCGCCGAGGGAGGTACCTCCAAGGAGGAATAGGCCCGGTCACGATTGCGGTTCAGGCTGGGCCATCTTTTTCTGACAGGACGGCTCGCCATGGCCCATCTGACGCAACGCCAATTTCAACCGTTGAACATCGCGGTACTCACCATCAGCGATACCCGCAGTTTCGAGACCGACACCTCTGGCCAGACCCTGGCTGATCTGCTGCAAACCGCCGGGCATGTGCTCATCGACCGCGGGTTGGTGAAGGATGATATCTACCAGATCCGCGCCAAGGTCTCGCAGTGGATCGCCGACCCCAGCGTGCAAGTGGTGCTGATGACCGGCGGCACCGGCTTCACCGCGCGCGACAACACGCCTCAAGCCGTCGCGCCATTGCTGGACAAGCACGTCGACGGCTTCGGTGAGTTGTTCCGCCAGGTCTCGCTGGCGGAGATCGGCATGTCCAGCCTGCAATCGCGAGCGCTGGCGGGCATGAGCAACGGCGTGCTGGTGTGCTGCCTGCCGGGTTCGCCAGGCGCCTGCCGTACCGGTTGGGAGCAGATCCTGGCCGGGCAACTGGACAGCCGCACCGGGCCGTGCAATTTCACTGTGCACCTCAAGCCGCAGGACGGCGTCGCTCCGGTGGCGTGCGAGACGCGCTCGTGAGCGCCCTGATGCACGCGCCCCTCTGCGGCTCGGTGTGTGACAGCGGAGCGCTGGTGCCGGTAGACGAGGCCATTCGGCACCTGCTCGACCAGGCGCCGCCGCCCCCGCCCGTGCAGCGGATCGCCCTGGACCTGGCCCTGGCCCGCGTGCTGGCCAGCGACGTGCTTTGCCCGATGAACCTGCCGGCCTGGGACAACAGCGCCATGGACGGTTATGCCGTGCGCGCCGCCGATGTGCCGGCCGCTGGCGGCGCCCTGGCGTTGAGCGGGCGCATTGCCGCCGGTGATGGGCCGGGCGAGCCGCTGCAAACGGGTCAGGCCGTGCGGATCTTCACCGGGGCGCCGCTGCCACCCGGCGCCGACACGGTGGTGCCGCAGGAAAGCTGTCGGGTCGAAGGCGGGCGGGTCTGGCTGCCGGCGGTCAATCGCGGTGATCACGTACGCAAGGAAGGCGAGGAACGTCGGCAGGGGGACTGCCTGCTCAAGGCCGGTATGCGCCTGCGGGCCCAGGAGTTGGGCCTGCTGGCCGGTGCCGGGGTCGCCAAGGTCGAGGTGTTTCGTCCGCTGCAGGTGGGTTTGCTCAGCAGCGGCGATGAGCTGCGCGAGCCGGGCGAGACGCTGGCGCCGGGGCAGATCTACAACAGCAATAGGCACACGCTGGCCGCGTTGTTGCGCGGCTGGGGGTTCGAGGTGCATGACTTCGGTGTCATGCCCGATCAACTCCAGGCCAGCCGGCAGGCGTTGCGCCTGGCCGCCGCCGAGTGCGACGTGTTGCTGACCTCCGGCGGTGTGTCGGTGGGCGAGGAAGACCACCTCAAACAGGCCATCGCGGCCCTGGGCAATATCGACCTCTGGCGCCTGGCAATCCAGCCGGGCAAGCCGCTGGCCTTCGGCGATGTGGAGGGCAAGCCCTGGATCGGCCTGCCGGGCAATCCGTCGGCGGCGTTGATCACCGCGTTGATTGTCGTGCGCCCGTTCCTGTTCCGCGCTCAGGGCGTCGGCGATGTGCAGCCGGTGCCGTTGCGGGTGCCGGCGGGGTTCGACTGGCTCAAGCGCAATCGGCGCCGGCAATACCTGCGTGCCCGCTTGATGACGGATGTCACAGGCCACCTGTGCGTGGAACTGCACCCCCAACAAAGCTCGGCGATGCTGACGGCCGCCTGCTGGGCCGACGGCCTGGCAGTGGTGGAGTGCGAAGCCCAGGTCCACAAACATGAACCGGTGATGTACCTGCCGTTCGCCGGATTGATGCATTGACGGCAATTGATTGCCGTCAAGGTGGCCGGCCGCGGGCTGGCTAGACTGGCGGCCATCTTGGTTCGCTCACGAGGATGCCCCATGCAACTGGTTTGCCCGGCAGGGAATCTGCCTGCGCTCAAAGCGGCGGTGCGCCAAGGCGCCGATGCCGTCTATGTCGGTTTTCGCGATGACACCAACGCCCGGCATTTCGCCGGGCTGAACATGGACGACAAGCAGTTCGACGCCGCTGTCGCCCACATCCGCCAGCATCAGCGCAAGCTCTATGTGGCGGTCAACACCTACCCGCAACCCAAGGGTTGGGAACGTTGGCAGCGCGCCGTGGATCGCGCCGCCGACTTCGGCGTGGACGCGCTGATCGCCGCCGATCCGGGTGTGCTCGGCTACGCGCGCCAGCGTCATCCACACCTGGCGCTGCACCTGTCCGTGCAGGGTTCGGCGACCCATGCCGCCGCGTTGGCGTTCTACGCTGAGCGCTATGACATCCGCCGCGCCGTGCTGCCGCGGGTGCTCTCCCTGGCCCAGGTGCGCCAAGTGGCGGCTGCCAGCCCGGTGCCGATCGAAGTCTTCGGTTTCGGCAGCTTGTGCATCATGGCCGAAGGTCGCTGCCACCTGTCTTCCTACATCACCGGCGAGTCGCCGAACCTGTGTGGCGTCTGCTCGCCCGCCAAGGCGGTGCGTTGGAGCGAAGACGCCCAAGGCCTCAGCGCACGCCTGAGCGAGGTGCTGATCGACCGCTACACCCCCGAGGAGCCGGCCGGCTACCCGACCCTGTGCAAGGGCCGTTTCCTGGTGGGCGGCAAGCGTTTCCATGCGCTGGAGGAACCCACCAGCCTCGACACCCTGGACCTGCTGCCGGAACTCACCGCCATCGGCGTCGAGGCGGTGAAGATCGAAGGGCGCCAGCGCAGCCCGGCCTACGTCGAGCAGGTGACCCGGGTCTGGCGCGCCGCGCTGGATGCCCACCGCGCCGCGCCGCAACGGTTCCGGGTCCAAGAAGAATGGCGCCAGGTCCTGGCCGGGCTGTCCGAAGGCAGCCAGACCACCCTGGGCGCCTACCATCGATCATGGCAATGAGGAAGGAACCCATGAAACTCAGCCTCGGACCGGTCCTGTTTTACTGGGACAAAACCCAACTGGGAAATTTCTATGCCCAAATGTCGGCATTGCCGCTGGACGTGATCTACCTGGGGGAAACCGTGTGCTCGAAGCGCCGGGCATTCTCCCTGGATCAATGGCTCGGCCTGGGCCGCGAGCTGCAAGCGTGCAGCCAGGCGCAGATCGTGTTGTCGAGCCTGACGCTGATCGAGGCCGCCTCGGAACTGTCCTCGTTGCGGCGGCTGTGCGACAACGGCCAATTGCTGGTGGAAGCCAACGACATGGGCGCGGTGCAGTTCCTGGCCGAGCGCAAACTGCCCTTCGTGGGCGGGCCGGCACTGAACCTGTACAACGGCCATTCTCTGGCCCAACTGCTCGACAGCGGCATGGTCCGCTGGGTGCCGCCGGTGGAGTGTTCGGCGGCGCTGATCAGCGACGTGCTGGAGCAAGTGCGGGAAATGGATCGCGCAGTGCCCGAAGTGGAGATCTTCGCCTACGGTCATCTACCGCTGGCGTATTCGGCGCGCTGCTTCACCGCGCGGGCCGAAAACCGGCCCAAGGACGACTGTCAGTTCTGTTGTATCAACTACCCCGACGGCCTGGCGTTGAGCAGCCAGGAGGGCCAGCCGTTGTTCACCCTCAACGGCATCCAGACGATGTCGGGCGAGGTCAGCAATCTGCTGGCCGACTACAACGCCCTGGTGGCCTGCGGGGCCCAGGTACTGCGCTTGAGCCCGCGGGCCCAGGGCATGGACGAGGTGGTCAATGCGTTCGATCGGGTTCGCCGCGGCGAGGCGCCACCGGTGTTCGTGGAGGGCTGCAACGGCTATTGGCACGGCCATGCCGGCATGTTGAAAGTAGAGGAGGCGGGCCTGTGCTGAGTCCAAAGCGATGGTTGCTCAAGGGCGCCGACAGGGTGCTGCCCCTGGTGGGCAAGGTGCCGTTCGTGGTCCAGCGCCTGGCCTTGCAGCAGGCACTGAACCGCTGCCTGGCCGAACCGCTGCGCGATGGCGGCTTCGACCTGTTGCGCGGTCGCTGGTTGTGCCTGCGGGTGCCGGACCTGAAGTTGTGCTGGTACCTGACCCTGGCGCGGGACGGCTTGCGCATCGCCGAGCGGGCCGAAGCCCAGGTCACCATTCGTGGCAACTGGCGCGAGTTCCTGCTGTTGGCCAGCCGCCAGGAAGACCCGGACACCTTGTTCTTCCGGCGGCGACTGGTGATCGAGGGGGACACGGAACTGGGGTTGGCCCTGAAGAACCTGATCGACAGCCTTGACCCCGAGGTCTTGCCGCCGTGGTTGTGGCGCAACCTGGAACGGGCGGGCAAGGGGCTGGCGACCGTGTGATGAAGACGCCGAACGCATTGCCCCTGGTGTATTCCTGCTCCGGTTGCTCCAACGTCGCGCAATTGGCCAACAACGTCGCCTTGCGCCTGGACCGTGCCGGCCTGGCCGAGATGTCCTGCATCGTCGGGGTCGGCGGGCATGTGGCGCCGCTGGTCAACAAGGCCCGCTCGGGGCGGCGGATCATTGCGCTGGATGGGTGTCCTTTGCAATGCGTCCAGGCGTGTTTACAGCAGCATGACCTGCGAGCGGATGTGCATGTGATTTTGAGTCAGTTGGGCTGGCGCAAGCGCTTCGGGGTCGACTGCACGCAAGAGGAGGGGGAGGCGTTGTTCGAGCGGTTGATAGCGTTGATGGGGGTTGATGAGATGGATCGGCCGGGCGGTGAGTAAAGGAGTCACACACCCTGTGGCGAGGGGATTTATCCCCGCTGGGCTGCGAAGCAGCCCCAAAGCCTGAGCCCACGGTGTATCAGGCAGTTGAAGGGGGGCGCTGCGCGCCCCATCGGGGATAAATCCCCTCGCCACAGGGTATGGGGTGATCGCCATAGAGGGTTCACAGCTATTGCTGGTAAGCCTCCAGCGCTTCCTCAGCCAGGATGCGGATGTTGCGCCGCTCCATGGCGATCAGGCCGCCGTCCACCAATCGATGAAGAATGCGTGAGAACGTTTCCGGCTGGATCCCCAGCTTGGACGCCACCAGGCGCTTGGACACCTGGAGCACCACCTGGCCGTCCCGTGGGTCGCGTTCCTGCAACAGAAAGTTGATGACCCGCCGGCTGGCGCTGGCCAGGGTCAGGTTGTCGATGTCCTTGAGGCGCTGGTGCAGGTGGATGCTCATGCTCGCCAGGATCGCCAGGCAGACCTTGGGCTGGTCTTCCAGGGCCTTGCGGTAATGGGTGCCTTCGATGCTCACCAGCACGCTGTCCTTGATCGCCGACGCGCTCACCGGGTAGCAGCGGGCCTGGCTGAACAACAGGGCTTCGGCGAAGGTCTGCCCTGGCTGGATGATTTCCACCAGGTTTTCCTGGCCTTCACCCGTGACCCGAAACAGCTTGACCTGGCCGCTGACCAACAGGAAAAACCGCTTGGCCGGGTCGCCCTGGTGCATGAGCGTGCCGTTGCATTCCAGGCGCTTGAGGACAGCGAGGTTGCAGACGTCTTCGAAGACCCGCTCCGGCAATTGGCTGAACAGGTGATGACGGCGCAACAGTAGAACGATGGAAGGGTGAGTCAGCATGGCATACCTCCGGGTACGAACATGGTAGGGCGCCAGGCACCGCCGGCCTATGCCTCGGCAGGCCTACCTCGGAAGAGGGATGGAGACCGTCAGGTCAGTTCTGCACAACACCTTGTGGCGAGGGAACTTGCTCCCGCTGACGGTGGGTCAGCTTGCATCTGTGCTGAATGTGCCGCCGTCTTCGCGGGCAAGCCCGCTCCCACAGGAGGAATGTGTTGGCCATCTAACCGGCCCCGCGCAGATGCTCCATCGCCCACACCGCGGCTTCGACCCGCGAGCGCAGGCCGAGCTTGTGCAGCAGGTTCTTCACGTGGACCTTGACCGTGCCCTCGGTGATGCCCAGCTTGTGGCCGATCACCTTGTTGCTGTAGCCGGCGGCGATGGTCTTGAGGACCTGGCGTTCGCGGTCGGTCAGTTCCACCTCGGCCTGGCGCGGTGGGGAACGCAGGGCCTGGGCCATGACCCGGGTCAGGCCGGGGCTGATCACCAGCGCGCCGGCGAGGGCATCGCGGATGTACTGGATCAGCAGCTCGGGCTCCATGTCCTTGAGCAGGTAGCCGTTGGCGTCCAGGCGCAGGGCGTCGCGGATGTCGTCCTCGGCGTCGGAGACGGTGAACAGCAGCACCTTGCCGCTGTAGTGCATGGCCCGCAGCCGCCGCAGGGTCTCGATGCCGTTCATCTGCGGCATGTTGTTGTCCAGCAGCACCAGGTCGGGCTTGAGGGGGTCGATCAGTGTCAGCGCTTCCTCGCCGTGGCTGGCTTCGCCGACGATCTGTAGATCGTCTTCGAGCTCGAGCATCTGGCGGATCCCGCGACGCATCATCGGATGATCGTCGACCAAAAGGAGGGTATGGCGCAGAGGGGCGTTCATGTGGCGATGCCTTCGGTGGGTTGACCCAGGAATTCCGGCTGGAAATGCACCTGGATGCAGGTGCCCTGGGGTGTACGGGAGAAAATCCGGAGTTGGCCACGCAGGCTGCGGGCGCGTTCGTTCATGATGTTCAGGCCATGGTGTTCGCGCTGATCCACCTCGCCACTGAACCCCCGGCCATCGTCTTCGATGGACAGCCGGACGGTCTCGCCTTCCTGGCGCAGTTCGAGCCAGGCGTTCTCGGCGTGGGCGTGGCGCAGGCAGTTCGACAAGGCTTCGCGGGTGATCTGCAGGATGTGGATCTGCTCGCTGGCCGACAGCTCGAAGGCCAGGGGGTCGATGCGCAGGTGCACCTGGAAGTCCCCGCGGTGGGAGAACTCCTCGGCGGTGTCCTTGAGCTCTTCCACCAGGCCGTCGTCGTGAATCTGCAGGCGGAAGGTGGTCAGCAACTCGCGCAACTGGCGATAGGCGTTGTTGAGGCCCTCGCGCAGCTCGGCGGTGACGGTTTCGAGGGTCTGCACCGGTTCGCCCCGACGCAACAGGGTCTGCATGCGGCTGACTTGCAGCTTCATGTACGAGAGGGCCTGGGCGAGGGAGTCGTGCAGTTCGCGAGCGATGATGGTGCGCTCGTCCAGCAGCAGGAGGCGATGGTCCTGTTCACGCTGGCGCTTGAGCGACAGGGTGGTGCCGATCAGGTTCGCCAAGGCCTGGATCAGGGCGCTCTCCCAGGGTTGCGCCGCGTGGCCGTCGACGAAATGGGCCTTGAGTTCGCCCAGGTCGTTGCCCTGGTTGCTGATGCTGAAGGTCAGCGGCCGGCCGCTCTGGTGTTGTTCGCACGTGGCGCAGTCACTGCTGGCACAGACCTGGCGACCGTTGGCGCCGTGCAGGGCCAGCAACTGGCGGGCCGGTGCCTGCAATTGCCCTTGCAGGCACAGCGACAGACGCAGCCCCGGCAGCCGTTGCTGGAAGCGCCGGATCAACTCATCGAGCCCTTCTGCGTTGGCCTGCCGCGTGGCGAGGCTGCGGCTGCTCTGGTACAGCAGCTCCAGGGCGGCGTTGGCCTGTTGCAGGTTGAGGGTCTTCTGTTGGACCTGGTTTTCCAGGGTGCGGTGCGATTGCTCGATGGTCTCGGCCATGGTGTTGAAACTGGTCGCCAACTGGCCCAGCTCATCCTCGGACTGATGGTTGACCCGCACCTGGAACTCGCCCCGGCGAAAACGCTGGGTGGCGTCCACCAGTTCCTGCAACGGCGTGACCACGCCGTACTGCAACTCATACAGGCCGATCAACAGGATGATCATGGTGCTGAACAGCGCCACGCCCTGGATCGTCTGCTGCCAACCCTGCTTGTGTTCGCTCTGGCGTTGCAGCAGCGTGACGAACTGGTCCAGTTGTTCGACGAAGGAGCTGGCGCTGGCCTGGAAGAACGCCGCGTCGCCGCGCTCGATGGCGGGGCGCAGGGTCTGGTTCCAGCGTTGTTGCAGGTCGCGATAACTGCGATGCAGGGACGTGGCTGGTCCGTCTTCCAGCACGACGCGCAGGGCAGGGCTGTCCAGGCGCTGTTGCAGGCTGTCGACGATGGCCGGAATGTCCTCGCTGGCACCGGCCGCCAGCTTCCAGCTCAGGTGGTAGGTCTCCATGCGCACGGAGCCGGCGGTGTTGATGGCGGCAGCATCGCCCTGGCTGAACCAGGCGATCAACCCGGCGCTCAGGGAACTGGCCAGGGCGAGGACAGCGATCAGGATCACGGCGAGCCCGGCGCGAGCGGGCAGGGAACTGCGCAGCCAGCGCATCATGACCGCTGGCCTTGCAGGAAAAACTGAAACCCGGACATGGGAAGGCGCCTGGACCTTGGGGTATGGCAGCCGATCCTGGGTGCACTACCTCTAAAGAGTTGTCGGCCGCTGCGCTTCCATAAAAATCCCGGCCAATCTGTTCAAGATATTGATAAACAAAGGGTTCCAGCAATATCCAGGTCTACCTCCTTGGAGGTAGGCCGGCCAAGGATAGGCCAGTACCCCCAGGAAGCTCTTTGATCCACGTCAAGTTTTTACCGGGTTCGCATCACTAGGCTGCGCTCAACGAAATGACGGGAGTGCATCGCGATGCGAGCGCAAGTGCAACAAGGGCTGGTACTAGGGATGAGTACCTTGGCCTTCACCGTGTGCTTCATGGTCTGGATGATGTTTGCCGTGCTGGGCGTTCCGATCAAGGAAATGCTCACCCTCAACGAGACCCAATTCGGCCTGCTGGCCGCCACGCCGGTGTTGACCGGTTCCCTGGTGCGGTTGCCCTTGGGGCTGCTGACCGACCGTTTCGGCGGACGCATCGTGTTCTTCTTGTTGATGCTGTCCTGCGTGCTGCCGCTGTACCTGATCACTCTGGCGACCCAGTTCTGGCAATTCCTGGTACTGGGCCTGTTCGTCGGCCTGGCCGGCGGTTCGTTTTCGGTCGGCATCGCCTACGTCGCCAAATGGTTCGACAAACAGAACCAAGGTTTCGCCATGGGCGTGTTCGGTGCCGGCAACGCCGGGTCCGCGCTCACCAAGTTCCTGGCCCCGGCGCTGATCGCCCTGGGCACCTGGCACCTGGTGCCCAAGGTGTTCAGCGCCATCCTGTTCATCACCGCGCTGCTGTTCTGGTTCCTCACCGCCGAGAAAAAGGAGCACCGCAGCGTCAGTAGCACAAGCCTGCGCGAGCAACTCAAGGCATTGAAAGAGCCCGCCGTGTGGCGCTACTGCCAGTACTACTCAATCGTGTTCGGCGGCTACGTGGCCCTGGCCCTGTGGATGACCAAGTACTACGTGCAGGAGTACGGCTTCAGCCTGCAAAGCGCGGCACTGCTGGCGGCCTGCTTCTCCCTGCCCGGCGGCGTGCTGCGGGCCGTCGGCGGCTGGATGTCGGACCGCTGGGGCGCCCAGAGCGTGACCTGGTGGGTGCTGTGGGTCAGCTGGATCTGCCTGTTCCTGCTGTCGTACCCGCAGACACAACTGCAAGTACAGACCGTCAACGGCATCGTCGATTTCCACATCGGCCTCAACGCCACGCTGTTCACCGTGCTGCTGTTCGTGATGGGCATCGCCTTCGCGTTCGGCAAGGCCTCGGTCTTCAAGTACATCGCCAACGACTACCCGACCAACATGGGCGCGGTGTCCGGCATCGTCGGCCTGGCCGGCGGCCTGGGCGGGTTCGTGCTGCCGATCCTGTTTGGTGCCCTGGTGGACCTCACCGGCGTGCGCTCGTCCTGCTTCATGTTGCTGTACGGCGTGGTCTGGGTCTCGCTGATCTGGATGTACGTCTGCGAAATCCGCAAGCGCCCGCTGCTGGGCAAGTCGCCCGCCGCCAGCCAACCCCCGTTTTCCAGCATTGCCCAAGGAGAAGAACATGTCCGTTCTGCAAACGCCTGACAAAGGCCCGGTCATTCATGACTGGCGCCCGGAAGACCCTGCATTCTGGGGGCGCAGCGGCAAACAGACCGCTCGGCGCAACCTGTGGATCTCGATCCCGGCGCTGTTGCTCGCCTTCGCGGTGTGGATGGTCTGGAGCACGGTGATCGTGCGCCTGAACGCCATCGGCTTCAGCTTCAGCACCGACCAGTTGTTCTGGCTGGCCGCCTTGCCGGGGCTGTCGGGGGCAACCTTGCGGGTGTTCTACTCGTTCATGGTGCCGATCTTCGGCGGTCGCCGCTGGACCGCGCTGAGCACGGCCTCGCTGCTGGTGCCCGCGCTGTGGATGGGCTTCGCCGTGCAGGATCCGAGCACACCCTACAACGTGTTCGTGCTGATCGCCTTGCTCTGCGGTTTCGGCGGCGGCAACTTCGCCTCGAGCATGTCCAACATCAGCTTCTTCTACCCCAAGTCCCAGCAGGGCACTGCCCTGGGCCTGAACGCCGGGTTGGGCAACCTGGGTGTGTCGGTGATGCAGTTCAGCGTGCCGCTGGTGATTTCCTTCGGCGTGTTCGGCTTCCTCGGCGGCCAGCCGCAGGTGCTGGCCGATGGCAGCTCGCTGTGGTTGCAGAACGCCGGTTTCATCTGGGTGCCGTTCATCCTCGCCGTGACCGTGATCGCCTGGTTCGGCATGAACGACCTGTCCAGCGCCCGTGCCTCGTTCAGCGAGCAGGCGGTGATCTTCAAGCGCAAGCACAACTGGCTGATGTGCTGGCTGTACCTGGCCACCTTCGGTTCGTTCATCGGTTTCTCCGCCGCGTTCCCACTGCTGATCAAGACCTCGTTCCCGGACGTCATCGCCCTGAAGTTCGCTTTCCTGGGCCCATTGGTGGGCGCGCTGGTGCGGCCGCTGGGTGGCTGGCTGGCCGACAAACTCGGGGGCGCGAAGGTGACCCTGTGGAACTTCGTGCTGATGATCGTGATGGTGTTCGGCGTCATGCACTTCCTGCCACAAGGCGGCCAGGGCGGCAGCTTCTACGGCTTCCTGGGGATGTTCATGCTGCTGTTCATCACCACCGGCGTGGGCAACGGCTCCACCTTCCGCATGATCCCGGTGATCTTCCGCACCCTGCACGAAAAGGCCGCCCTGGGCAAAAAGCCCGAGCTGCGTGAGCAGGCGCTCAAGGACGCTGGCAAGGAGTCGGCAGCGGTGCTCGGTTTCAGCTCGGCCATGGGCGCCTTCGGTGCGTTCTTCATTCCCAAGTCCTTCGGCACTTCGATGGCCCTGACCGGCGGCCCGGAGATGGCCTTCTACATGTTCGTCGGCTTCTACCTGAGCTGCATCGTGGTGACCTGGTGGTGGTACGCGCGCAAGGGTGCCGCGACCCCCTGCTAAGACGAATTCAACTGTTGCGTGGGCGGGGCGCAGACCCCGCGGAGCAAGCCTGAGAGGAAAGACACTGTGAGTCATTTACTGGATCAACTGCGGTTCTTCAACCGCAAGCAAGGCGAGTTTTCCGAGGGGCACGGCGAGACCCGCAAGGAGTCTCGGGACTGGGAGAACGTCTACCGTTCCCGCTGGCAGTACGACAAGATCGTGCGTTCTACCCACGGGGTGAACTGCACCGGTTCGTGCTCGTGGAAAATCTACGTCAAGAACGGCCTGATCACCTGGGAAACCCAGCAGACCGACTACCCGCGCACCCGCAACGACCTGCCCAACCATGAGCCGCGCGGCTGCCCGCGTGGGGCGAGCTACAGCTGGTACATCTACAGCGCCAACCGCCTCAAGTACCCGAAGATCCGCAAGCCGCTGCTCAAGCTGTGGCGCCAGGCTCGGCAGACCCTGCCGCCGGTGGAAGCCTGGGCCAGCATCGTCGAGAACAAGGCCAAGGCCGACTCCTACAAGAGCAAGCGCGGCATGGGGGGCTTCATCCGTTCCAACTGGGAGGAAGTCAACGAGATCATCGCCGCCGCTAACGTCTACACCATCAAGCAACATGGCCCGGACCGGGTCGTGGGCTTCTCGCCGATCCCGGCGATGTCGATGGTCAGCTACGCCGCCGGCTCGCGTTACCTGTCGCTGATCGGTGGCGTGTGCCTGAGCTTCTATGACTGGTACTGCGACTTGCCGCCTGCCTCGCCGATGGTCTGGGGCGAGCAGACCGACGTGCCGGAATCGGCCGACTGGTACAACTCCAACTACATCATTGCCTGGGGCTCCAACGTCCCGCAGACCCGCACCCCCGACGCACACTTCTTTACCGAGGTGCGCTACAAGGGCACCAAGACCGTGGCGATCACCCCGGACTATTCGGAAGTCGCCAAGCTCACCGACCTGTGGCTCAACCCCAAGCAGGGCACCGACGCCGCGCTGGCCCAAGCCTTTAACCATGTGATCTTCAAAGAGTTTCACCTGGACAAGCCGAGCGCCTATTTCACCGACTACGCCAAGCGCTACACCGACTTGCCGGTGCTGGTGATGCTCAAGCCGATGCTCGGCGCCGCTCCGGGATCGGGTTACCAGCCCGATCGCTTCCTGCGCGCCAGCGACCTGACCGACAACCTCGGCCAGGACAACAACCCCGAGTGGAAAACCATCGCCCTGGATGCGGCCGGCGAGCTGGTGTCGCCCCAAGGCGCCATCGGCTATCGCTGGGGCGAGAAGGGCAAGTGGAACATCCTGCCGCGCGAAGGCGGCCAAGGGCGTGAGATCGACCTCAAGTTGAGCCTGATCGGCGGCGACGTCGCCGAAGTGGCGTTCCCGTACTTTGCCGGTGAAACCCAGGAGCACTTCCAGCACGTGGCCGGTGACGCGGTGCAGTTCCGCCGGGTGCCGGTGCACAGCGTGGTGCTGGCCGACGGCAGTGTGGCGAAAGTGGCCACCGTGTTCGACCTGTCGGCGGCCAACCTGGCCATCGACCGTGGCCTGGGCGGCGCCAACGTTGCCAAGGACTACGACGACGCCTCGGTGCCCGGCACCCCGGCCTGGCAGGAGCAGATCACTGGCGTGAGCCGCGAGAAGGCGATCCAGATCGCCCGCGAGTTCGCCGACAACGCCGACAAGACCCGTGGACGCTCGATGATCATCGTCGGGGCGGCGATGAACCACTGGTACCACATGGACATGAACTACCGCGGGCTGATCAACATGCTCATGCTCTGCGGTTGCATCGGCCAGACCGGCGGTGGCTGGGCCCACTACGTTGGCCAGGAAAAACTCCGTCCGCAGTGCGGCTGGCTGCCCCTGGCTTTCGGCCTGGACTGGAACCGTCCTTCGCGGCAGATGAACGGCACCAGCTTCTTCTACGGCCACAGCTCCCAATGGCGCCACGAGAAAATGAGCATGCACGATGTGCTCTCGCCATTGGCCGACAAGTCGCAGTTCCCCGAACACGCCCTGGATTACAACATCCGCGCCGAACGGGCCGGGTGGCTGCCCAGCGCGCCACAACTCAACACCAACCCGCTGCACATCTGCCGCGATGCCGCGGCCGCGGGCCTGGAACCCAAGGACTACGTGGTCAAGTCCTGGCAGGACGGTTCGCTGCGCTTCGCCTGCGAGCAACCCGACAACCCGGTGAACTTCCCGCGCAACATGTTCATCTGGCGCTCCAACCTGCTGGGCTCCTCGGGCAAGGGCCATGAGTACATGCTCAAGTACCTGCTGGGTACCAAGAACGGCGTGATGAACGAAGACATCGGCCAGGTCGGTGACTGCAAGCCGACCGAGGCCGAATGGGTCGACGAAGGCGCCATCGGCAAGCTCGACCTGGTGACCACCCTGGACTTCCGCATGTCCTCGACCTGCGTGTATTCGGACATCGTCTTGCCGACCGCCACCTGGTACGAAAAAGACGACATGAACACCTCCGACATGCACCCGTTCATCCACCCACTGTCGGCGGCCATCGATCCTGCGTGGGAATCGCGTTCGGACTGGGAAATCTACAAGGGCATCGCCAAGGCGTTCTCGGCCATGGCGGTCGGCCACCTGGGCGTGGAAAAAGACCTGGTCACCGTACCGCTGATGCACGACAGCGTCGGCGAACTGGCCCAGCCGTTTGGCGGCACCGACTGGAAAACCGCCGGCGAGGCGCCACAACCGGGCAAGAACGCACCGAACCTGCAAGTGGTGGAGCGCGACTACCCCAACATCTACAAGCAGTTCACTTCCCTGGGCCCGATGCTCGAGAAGCTCGGCAACGGCGGCAAGGGCATCAACTGGAACACCGAGGCCGAGGTGAAATTCCTTGGCGAACTGAACCACCACGAGGTCGAAGCTGGCATCAGCCAGGGCCGGCCAAAAATCGACAGCGCGATTGACGCCGCCGAAGTGATCCTGTCCCTGGCCCCGGAAACCAATGGCCACGTGGCGGTCAAGGCCTGGGCGGCCTTGTCGGAGTTCACCGGCATCGACCACAGCCACCTGGCCGTGCCCAAGGAACACGAGGCCATTCGCTTCCGTGACATCCAGGCCCAGCCGCGCAAGATCATTTCAAGCCCGACCTGGTCCGGCCTGGAAGACGATCACGTCAGCTACAACGCCGGCTACACCAACGTCCATGAGTCGATCCCATGGCGCACCATCACCGGCCGCCAGCAGTTCTACCAGGATCACCCTTGGATGCAGGCGTTCGGCGAGCAACTGATGAGCTACCGGCCACCGGTCAACACCCGCACCATCGACGTGGTCAAGGGCAAGCGCAGCAACGGCGAGACCGAGATCGTCCTGAACTGGATCACCCCGCACCAGAAATGGGGCATCCACAGCACCTACACCGACAACCTGCTGATGCTCACCTTGAGCCGTGGCGGCCCGATCATCTGGCTCTCCGAGATCGACGCCCGGCGCGCCGGCATCGAGGACAACGACTGGGTCGAGTGCTTCAACGCCAACGGCGCGCTGACCGCCCGCGCGGTGGTCAGCCAGCGGGTCAAGGAGGGCATGGTGATGATGTACCACGCCCAGGAACGGATCGTGAACGTGCCCGGCTCGGAAACCACCAAGACCCGCGGCGGCCACCACAACTCGGTGACCCGCGTGGTGCTCAAGCCCACCCACATGATCGGTGGCTACGCCCAGCAGGCCTACGGCTTCAACTATTACGGCACGGTCGGTTGCAACCGCGATGAATTCGTCGTGGTGCGCAAGATGGCCAAGGTCGACTGGCTCGACGGTTCCAGCGGCGATGACCTGCCGCGTCCCCTGCCGACTGAGCTGGATTGAGGAGATTGAAATGAAAATTCGTTCACAGATCGGCATGGTCCTGAACCTGGACAAGTGCATCGGTTGCCACACCTGTTCGATCACCTGCAAGAACGTCTGGACCAGCCGCGAAGGCATGGAATACGCCTGGTTCAACAACGTCGAGACCAAACCCGGGATCGGCTACCCCAAGGAATGGGAAAACCAGGACAAGTGGAAGGGCGGCTGGATCCGTAACGCCGACGGCTCGATCAACCCACGCATCGGCGGCAAGTTCCGCGTGTTGGCGAACATCTTCGCCAACCCGGACCTGCCGAGCCTGGACGACTACTACGAACCGTTCGACTTCGACTACCAGCACCTGCACACCGCTCCGCTGGGCGAGCACCAGCCTGTTGCGCGGCCGCGTTCGGTGGTGTCCGGCAAACGCATGGAGAAGATCGAGTGGGGCCCGAACTGGGAAGAAATTCTCGGTACCGAATTCGCCAAGCGGCGCAAGGACAAGAACTTCGACAAGATCCAGGCGGACATCTACGGCGAGTACGAAAACACCTTCATGATGTACCTGCCGCGCCTGTGCGAGCACTGCCTGAACCCGGCGTGCGCGGCGTCCTGCCCGAGCGGGGCGATCTACAAGCGCGAAGAGGACGGCATCGTCCTGATCGACCAGGAGAAATGCCGCGGCTGGCGCATGTGCATCAGCGGCTGCCCGTACAAGAAGATTTACTTCAACTGGAAGAGCGGCAAGTCGGAAAAATGCATTTTCTGCTACCCGCGCATCGAAGCCGGCATGCCGACTGTCTGCGCTGAAACCTGCGTGGGACGGATCCGCTACCTGGGCGTGCTGCTGTATGACGCCGACCGCATCAGCGAAGTGGCCAGCACCGCCAACGAGCAGGACCTGTACGAGAAACAGCTGGAAATTTTCCTCGACCCGAACGACCCGGCGGTGATCCGCCAGGCCCTGGCCGATGGCGTGCCACAGTCGGTGATCGACTCGGCGCAACGTTCGCCGGTGTACAAGATGGCCGTGGACTGGAAACTCGCGCTGCCGTTGCACCCTGAATACCGCACCCTGCCAATGGTCTGGTACGTGCCGCCGCTGTCGCCGATCCAGAACGCCGCCGCGGCCGGTACCGTCGGCATGAACGGGGTGATCCCGGACGTCGACAGCCTACGCATCCCGCTGCGTTACCTGGCCAACCTGCTGACCGCTGGCGATGAGAAGCCGGTCAAGCTGGCCCTCAAGCGTCTGTTGGCGATGCGTGCCTACAAGCGTTCCGAGCAGGTGGACGGCGTGAAAGACCTGAAAGTGCTGGCCGATGTCGATTTGAGCGTGAACCAGGTGGAAGAGATGTACCGCTACCTGGCCATCGCCAACTACGAAGACCGTTTCGTCGTGCCAAGTGCCCACCGTGAAGACGCGATGAGCGACGCGTTCGCCGAACGCTCCGGTTGCGGTTTCAGTTTCGGCAGCGGTTGCAGCGGCAGTTCCGACACCAACATGTTCGGCGGCAAGAAGGCCAACCGTCGCGACGTGATCAAGACCGTGCAGTTGTGGGAGGACTGACCATGCGCATTCTCAAGGTGATTTCGTTGTTGCTCGACTACCCGACCGAGACCCTGGTGGCCGGTCGCGACGAGCTGGAGGAAGCAATTCTCCAGGCGCGGGAAATCAGTCCCAACCAGCGCGCCGGTCTGTTCGAGCTGCTGGAAGTGATCTGCGCCAAGGACCTGATGGACGGCCAGGAGCACTACGGCGCGCTGTTCGGCCGCGGTCGGTCGCTGTCGTTGCTGCTGTTCGAGCATGTCCATGGCGAGTCCCGCGACCGGGGCCAGGCCATGGTGGACATGATGGCCCAGTACGAAGAGGCCGGTTTCGCCATCGGCGTCAAGGAGCTGCCGGATTATATCCCGCTGTACCTGGAATACCTCTCCACCCGCGAGGACCTCGAGGCCCGCGAGGGGCTGGCCGATGTCGCGCACTTGCTGGCCTTGCTCGCGGCGCGCCTGGAGGAGCGTGAAAGCGCCTATGCCAGTTGCTTCCGGGCCTTGTTGCAAATCGCCGGGGCCGAGCCCCAGGGCGCGGTGGCCGAACTGCGTGAGCAGGTCAAGGCCGAGCCGAGGGATGACTCCCTCGAAGCCCTGGACCGGATCTGGGAGGAAGAGGCGGTGGACTTCCTGAAGGCCGAGCAGCAGGACCGTTGCGGTTCGCTGCCCAGCGCGCCGGGCAAGGCCAGAGAAGAAAGTGCGGTGCCGTTGCACTGGGTGGATTTTCAGCATGAAGGGCAGGCCGTTGCGCCGGCCGGGGAGGTGGGCAATGTCTAAATGGGATCTGTTGTTGTTCGGGGTCTATCCGTATGTCGCCTTGGCGATCTGCCTGATCGGTAGCTGGGCACGGTTCGACCTGTCCCAGTACACCTGGAAGGCCGGTTCCAGCCAGATGCTGAACAAGAGCGGCATGCGCGTGGCCAGCAACCTGTTCCACGTCGGCGTGCTGTTCGTGCTGGCCGGGCATTTCGTCGGCCTGCTGACGCCGGCCGCGATCTACCACCATGTGCTGAGCACCGAGCACAAGCAGTTGCTGGCGATGGTTTCCGGTGGCTTCTTCGGCGTGCTGGGCCTGATCGGCTTGCTGATGCTGCTCAACCGCCGCCTGACCGATCCACGGGTGCGTGCCACGTCCAACACCTCGGACATCCTGGTGTTGGTGGTACTGCTGGTGCAACTGGTGCTGGGCTTGCTGACCATCGTCGCTTCCACCGGCCATATGGACGGTTCGGTAATGGTGATGCTGGCGGACTGGGCACAGAACACCGTGCTGTTGCGTCCGGTGGAAGCCGCGACCTCCATCGCGCCGGTGAGCCTGGTCTACAAGCTCCATGTGGTGCTGGGCCTGACCCTGTTCGTGCTGTTCCCGTTCACCCGTCTGGTGCACATCATCAGTGCGCCGGTCTGGTACCTGGGACGTCGTTATCAAATCGTTCGGCAGAAGTTCTGAGGAGGCGATCATGGCCAGTGGATGCGGATGTGGTGGCGGTAACGGCGGCAGCGGCGGCTGCGGTTCTTCGGCAAAGGCCGCGCCGATGACGGCCTCGGTGGCCGAGGTCGAACCGGTGCAGTACGCACCGGCCCAGGCGGCGCCGGTGGCGGTGGACGAGGCTCCGGCCGAGTTGATCGCCAGCAGTGAACAGGAATGGCCGATCATCAGCGTCAACGGGGTGTCGATCACCCCGCAGGCGATGGCCCAGGAGCTGCAGTATCACCCGGCGGACAGCCGCGAAGAGGCGCTCTACCAGGCGGCGCGGGCCTTGGTGATCCGTGAGTTGCTGCAGCAGCGCATCGCCGAGCTGGGCCTGTCCCTGCAGGTTGGTGCCGGTGAAAACGAAGAGGAAGCGGCGACGCGGCTGTTGCTCGAACAGGAGGTGCAGGTGCCGCATTGTGACGAGGCCACCTGCCTGCGCTATTACGACAGCAATCGGGCGCGCTTTCATAGCGCCCCGTTGCTGGCGGTGCGGCACATCCTGCTCGAATGCGCGCCGGACGATGCCGAGGCTCGCAGCCTCGCCCACGTCCAGGCCGAGCTGCTGCTGGAACGCTTGGATCAGTTCCCAGGCAGCTTTGCCGAGCTGGCCCAGAAGTACTCGGCCTGTCCGTCCAAGGAGCAGGGTGGGTCGCTGGGGCAGATCAGCAAGGGCCAGACGGTGCCTGAGCTGGAGCGCCAGCTGTTTGCCTTGCCGGCGGGGCTGTGTAGCAAGCCGCTGGAAAGTCGCTATGGCTGGCACGTGATCAGTGTCGACCAGCGCATCGACGGCCAGCCGCTGCCGTACGAGGCGGTGGCGACGGCGATCCGTACCCAGTTGCAGCAAGGCGTCTGGCAAAAAGCGCTGGTGCAATACCTGCAGACCCTGATCGGTGCGGCGGACATCCGCGGTATTCGTCTGCAGGGTGCCGATTCGCCGCTGGTGCAGTAGCACCGGGTCAACCAGGGGATAACCATGAACGCCGTGTTGCAGGACGGGTTTGGACGCCAGATCGATTATCTGCGGATGTCGGTGACCGATCGTTGTGATTTTCGCTGTGTGTATTGCATGGCGAAAAACATGACGTTCCTGCCCCGTCAGCAGGTGTTGACCCTGGAGGAGTTGCAGCGCTTGGCGCGGCTGTTCGTGGGGCTGGGGGTGAAGAAGATTCGCCTGACTGGTGGCGAGCCGCTGATCCGTCCGGGAATCGTCGGGCTGTGCCGCGATATCGCGGCCTTGCCCGGCCTGCGTGAGCTGGTGATGACCAGCAACGGCTCGCAGCTGGGGCGACTGGCCCGGCCGTTGGTCGATGCTGGCGTCAAGCGCATGAATATCAGCCTCGACAGCCTGGACGGGGAGCGGTTTCGGGCGATCACCCGCAACGGCAACCTCGACCAGGTGCTGGCCGGGATTGAAGCGGCGAAATCGGCGGGCTTCGAGCGGGTCAAGCTCAACTGCGTGGTGATGAAGGGGCGCAATTTCGACGAGGTGCCTGCGTTGGTGCAGTACGCCATCGACCAACGCATCGACATCAGCTTCATCGAGGAAATGCCGTTGGGGGAGGTGGGGCGTTCCCGGGGCGAGTCGTTCTGTTCCAGCGACGAGGTGCGGGCCGCGATCGCCAGCCGGCATCGCTTGCTCGACAGCGCCGAAAGCAGCGGCGGGCCGGCGCGTTATGTGCGCCTGGAGCGG
The DNA here is from genome assembly GCF_018325965.1 of Pseudomonas sp. Cab53. Taxonomy (NCBI): domain Bacteria; kingdom Pseudomonadati; phylum Pseudomonadota; class Gammaproteobacteria; order Pseudomonadales; family Pseudomonadaceae; genus Pseudomonas; species Pseudomonas sp. Cab53. The sequence goes on from NZ_AP021902.1 coordinate 2,693,173, forward strand.
CATCCGGACACCCGGATCGGCTTCATCTCGCCAAACACCCATAACTTCTGCGCCAGTTGCAACCGCGTGCGCCTGACGGTCGAAGGGCGCTTGCTGCTGTGCCTGGGGCAGGAGGACTCCCTTGACCTGCGCGGCCTGCTACGACGCTATCCTCTGCAAGACCTGCCGCTGATCCAGGCGGTGCAACACGCCTTGCGCGGCAAACCCCAGCGCCACGACTTCAACCCCGGTGGCGAGGTGCAGGTCGTGCGGTTCATGAACATGAGTGGGGGGTGAGGATACTCGTCGCTTGTGCCATCGCCTTCGCGGGCGAGCCCGCTCCCACACGGGATCTTCAGTGAAGTACCTGTGGGAGCGGGCTTGCCCGCGAAGGGGCCGGTACATCCACTGCCTCGCACACTGATTCACCCTCATCGCAAGGCCCCAAAATTGTTCTTCAGGCCTTCTCCCGATTCTTGACATCAATCAATTGCAAACCCACCTTTCACCCGTACCCTTCACTGCATATTGTGGTTTATGAATTAAAAAAGCCTATATGTAGTGTCTGGAGCCCAAATGCAAAGCACATTGATCTCAGTAGGGTGCAACCGCCTGCACAAGCGCGACGGCAGCGTGGTGGCCTTTGACGCGGACAAGATCCGCCAGGCCTTGATCGCCGCCGGCAAGGCCACCGGCGAGTACGCCGAGGCGCAAGCCGAAGGGTTGCTGGAGGCGGTGCTGGCGCGTCTGGAAGGGCAAACGCGACTGAGTGTCGAGCAGATCCAGGACCGGGTCGAGCGGGTGCTCATGGACGCCGGGTTCTTCCTCTCCATGCGCGCCTACATCGTCTATCGCGAGCAGCATGGTCGCCTGCGCCGGGATCGCCGCACGCTGGTGGAAGTCGCCACGTCGATGAACGAATACCTCGACCGCGAAGACTGGCGCGTGCAGGCCAACGCCAACCAGGGCTATTCCCTCGGCGGGCTGATCCTCAATGTGTCGGGCAAGGTCACCGCCAACTACTGGCTCGACGAGGTCTACAGACAAGCCATCGGCCAGGCGCACCGCGAGGCCGACCTGCACATCCACGACCTGGACATGCTCGCCGGCTACTGTGCCGGATGGTCCTTGCGCACGCTGCTGCACGATGGCCTCAACGGCGTGCCGGGGCGGGTCGAGGCCGGGCCGCCCAAGCACCTGAGCAGCGCCCTGGGGCAGATGGTGAATTTCCTCGGCACCTTGCAGAACGAATGGGCCGGCGCCCAGGCGTTCAGCTCGTTCGACACCTACCTGGCACCCTACGTGCGCAAGGACAACCTCAGCTACGATGAGGTCCGCCAGTCGTTGCAGGAATTCATCTACAACCTTAACGTGCCGTCGCGCTGGGGCACGCAGACGCCGTTCACCAACCTGACCTTCGACTGGGTCTGCCCACAAGATCTGCGCGAGCAGATCCCGATCATCGGCGGTGAAGAGATGCCGTTCGCCTATGGCGACCTGCAAGCGGAGATGGAGTTGCTCAACCGCGCCTACATCGAAGTGATGCAGGCCGGCGACGCGAAAGGGCGGGTGTTCACGTTCCCGATCCCGACCTACAACATCACCCATGACTTCCCGTGGGACAGCGAAAACGCCGACCGCCTGTTCGAGATGACCGCACGCTACGGCTTGCCGTACTTCCAGAACTTCCTCAACTCGGACATGCAACCCAACCAGGTGCGGTCGATGTGCTGCCGCTTGCAACTGGACGTGCGCGAGCTGCTCAAGCGCGGTGGCGGCCTGTTCGGTTCGGCGGAGCAGACCGGCTCGCTTGGGGTGGTGACGATCAACTGCGCCCGCCTGGGCTACCTGTACAAGGGCGACACCAGTGCCTTGCTGCAACGCCTCGATGCCCTGATGGAGCTGGCGAAGGAAAGCCTGGAGGTCAAGCGCAAGGTCATCCAGCACCACATGGACGCCGGCCTGTACCCCTACACCAAGCGTTACCTGGGCACCTTGCGCAACCACTTCTCCACCATCGGCGTGAACGGCCTGCACGAAATGCTGCGCAACTTCACCGATGACCAGCAGGGCCTGCACACCGAACAGGGCCGGGCCTTCGCCCTGAGGCTGCTGGACCACGTGCGTGCGACGCTGCTGCGCTTCCAGGAGGAAACCGGCCACCTCTACAACCTGGAGGCCACGCCTGCCGAAGGCACCACGTACCGTTTCGCCAAGGAAGACCTCAAGCGCTACCCCGACATCCTGCAGGCCGGCAGCCCGGTGGCGCCGTACTACACCAACTCTTCGCAACTGCCGGTGGGGTTCACCGACGACCCGTTCGAGGCCCTCGAACTGCAAGACGAACTGCAGTGCAAATACACCGGCGGCACCGTGTTGCACCTGTACATGGCCGAGCAGATCTCCTCCACGCAGGCCTGCAAGCAACTGGTGCGCAAGGCGCTCGGGCGCTTCCGCCTGCCGTACCTGACCATCACGCCGACCTTTTCCATCTGCCCGGTCCACGGTTACCTGGCCGGCGAACACGAGTTCTGTCCCAAATGCGACGAGGCCTTGCTGCTGCAACAGCAACAGGCCGGCAGCGTCCACTGATCCGATCCATCGACCGCAAGGAGCTTTACCATGAATGCATCGAGCACGGCCCCACAGACCCCTGTCGCGCAAGCGCAACGTCAACGTTGTGAAGTCTGGACCCGAGTGATGGGCTATCACCGTCCGGTGGCGGCGTTCAACCCCGGCAAGCAGTCCGAGCATCGCGAGCGGGTGCACTTCACCGAACGCGCGGCCGGGCGTCCATGAGTCGAGTGCTGCGGGTCGGGGGCATGGTGCCCCTGACCACCCTCGATTACCCGGGCCAACTGGCGTGCGTGCTGTTCTGCCAGGGCTGCGCCTGGCGTTGTCGTTATTGCCATAACCCGCAACTGATCCCGCCTCGTGGCAGCGAGGAAGTGGATTGGTGCCGCGTGCTGGCGTTCCTGCAACGCCGCCAGGACCTGCTCGACGCCGTGGTGTTCAGCGGCGGCGAACCGACCTTGCAGGACGGCCTCGCCTCGGCCATGGACGAAGTTCGGCAGATGGGGTTTCGCATCGGCTTGCACAGTGCCGGCATCAAGCCGGCGGCCTTTGCCAAGGTGGTCGGGCAAGCCGACTGGGTGGGGTTCGACATCAAGGCCCTGCCCGAGGATGCCCTGGACGTGACCCGGGTGGAAGGCAGCGGCAGCGCCAACTGGCGCAGCCTCGACCACTTGCTCGAAAGCGGCGTGGATTACGAATGTCGCACCACGGTGCATTGGCACCTGTTCGATCCCGAGCGGCTGCTGACCCTGGCCCGGCGCCTGAGCGAACGTGGCGTCAGGCGCTTTGCCGTGCAGCTGGTACGCACTGCGCGGATGCTCGACCCTCATCTTTCCAGCGTCTCGGCACAAGGCTTGCAACCCGACCTGTGGGCCGCCATGCGCGAATTGTTCCCCTCGTTCGTGTTGCGCAGTTGACCGACCGCTGCAGGGCACGATTCACCGCGGCCCGGAACCACCGGGCCATTCCTTTTTTTGGTTTTCAAATGCGCTGCCAGCCGGCAGGTAGTTGAACAGGGAGCATTTGACATGACCAGACTCACCACCGCCCAACGCATCGTGATCGGCTTTGCCATCGCGCCATTGGCCTTGATCGCCCTGGCGCTGTACGCCTTGAACGACCTGGCGATGCTGCGCGACCAGTCCGAGCAGATCGTGCGACAGGATTGGCCGAAGATCGACCCGATCATGGTCATCGCCACCGGTGTGCGCGATAACGCCAGGAACACCCGTGACTTGTTGATCGACAAGGACAATGGGCAAGTCCAGCAGTCCATCGACGCCACCCGGCAACGCATCACCCAGGCCTTTGCCACCCTCGAACCGTTGTTCGACCAGCCCGAAGGCCAGGCGGCATACGCGCAGTTGAAGAAGCGCCGCGAGGCCTACGTCGCCGCATTCGTCCAGGTGCAGGCGTTGATCCGCCAGGGCGCGACGGATGAGGCGATGAAGCAACTCAAGCAAGGCGTGATCCCGGCGGAGCAGGAGGTGTACAAGAGCCTCGAAGGGATCATGGCGATGCAGGGCAAGGTCTTTGTCGAGCGCGAACGCCAGGCCCAGGCGCGCTACAGCGACGCGCGGCGCAACATGCTGGCGTTGGTTCTGGCGTGTTTGGCGGTGGTCGCCAGTGTCGCGATCCTGGTGACCCGCAGCGTGACGCGGCCCTTGGGCGGGGAGCCCGACGATGCGGCGCGGGTGCTGAGCCACATCGCCCAGGGCGACCTGACGATCCGGGTGCCGGTGGGCGTCGGCGCCAACGACAGCGTGATGAACCACATGCACGACATGCAACAGAGCCTCAACAGCATGGTCCGGCACATCGCGGCGTCGGTGGACCGGGTGGCCAGTTCCTCGGAAGAGTTGAGTGCCGTGAGCAGCCAGACCAACAGCACCTTGCAGTTGCAGGGCCAGGAAATCGAACAGGCCGCGGCGGCGGTGAACCAGATGACCGCCGCCGTGGACGAGGTGGCGCGCAACGCGGTGAGCACCAGCGAAGCTTCGCGGGTGTCGGAGCGCACCGCCCAGCGCGGCCGCGAGCAAGTCCAGGAAACGGTCGCCTCCATCACTGCGCTGGCGGACGGCGTGACGGACACCTCCGGGCGGATCCAGCAACTGGCCGGGCGGGTCCAGGACATCAGTTCGGTGCTGGACGTGATCCGCAACGTGGCCGAGCAGACCAACCTGCTGGCACTGAACGCCGCCATTGAAGCGGCTCGGGCCGGGGATGCCGGCCGCGGCTTTGCCGTGGTGGCCGACGAGGTCCGGGCGCTGGCCCATCGTACCCAGGATTCAACCCGGGAAATCGAGGACATGATCGGCAATATCCGCGAGGACAGCGGGCACGCGGTGACGGCCATGCAACACAACAGCGAGCTGGTGCAGACCACGCTGCAAGTGGCCCAACGTTCCGGCGAGGCCCTGGATGAAATCGCTCGCTCGATCTCGCAGATCAACGAGCGCAACCTGATGATCGCCAGCGCCACGGAACAGCAGGCCCTGGTGGCCCGCGAGGTGGACCGCAACCTGGTGGGCATCCGCAACCTGTCCGAGCAGGTGCTGCTCGGCGCCCGGCACACCGACAGCGCAGGCCAGGACCTGGCCCAGATGGCCGGCTCACTGCATCAGACGGTGGCGCGCTTCAAGGTGTAGCAGGGTGGGGCATTACGGCCCCTCGGTGGGAGCATGCTTTCAGTGACCTATGCATCACCGACACACTGCGGACACCCTGTGGGAGCGGGCTTGCCCGCGAAAGCGGTCTCTCAGTTGCCTATGCACCACTGACACACTGCATTCGCGAGCAAGCCCGCTCCCACAGGGTTTGTATCACCACCCCCAAAACTGCAACCACCAGCCATAGCCCACCAACCCGCTGGCCAATGCCAGGCAGGTCATGGCGGGCCATCGTCGAGGTGAGGGCGTCGATTCCAGGCGTTTGCAACCCAGCCACAGGCTCCAGGCGATCGCCGCCAGTAAAAGCGCGGCCCGCGCCGGCTGCACCCATTCGAGCAACAGCCCTTCATAGCGCAGCAGCTTCACCGTGGTGGCCGACAGACCGAGGAACAGGCCTGCACCACCGAGAGGCGTCAGGGTGATGGCCAGGGGCCAATATTGTGCGGAATCCCCCGAGAACCACGCGGCCAGGCGCATCAACAGCGTCAGCGACGTGCCGATCACCAGCGCACTCATGCCCAGGTACGCGACGATGCAGAAGCCGTCGAGCCAACTGAAGCTGTCGTTGAGTTGAGGGTAGTGGGTCAGCAGCCACCAGGGCGCGTTGTCCCGCAGTGGCCAGGTCAGATCATGGCTGACCAGCCATTCGGCCAAGTGTTGCTTGAGGGCTATGAACCAGGGACTGACGGTCCACTGGAAGGCGCCCATCGCCAGGCCGATGACGCCGAACAACAACAGGCGTGGTTCCCATGGCGAGAGCGTGTCGGCCGTTGAGTGGAGGATTTCCTCGTTGCTGGAGCGGGCAATCAGGCGCACCGCGTCGCGTTGGCCGCTGCAACGCCCACAGGCATGGCAATCGGCGGCGCCGCGCAGGCGGCGGATGTCCAGCAGTGGTGCGCAATTGGGCGGCGGACGGCGCGGCGCTGGGTTCTCCAGCCAGCGTTGCTCGTTCACCTGGAAATGCAGCGGTGCCAGGCGCGCGAGCAGGGCGAAGACGCCACTGACCGGGCACAGATAGCGGCACCACACGCGCTTGCTTCGGGCAAACAGCAGCCCGACGATCACCGCCGCGACGGTCGAGCCGCCGAGAATCAACAGCGCCGCCTGGGCGTAATCATAGACGCTGATCAGTTGCCCGTAGACCGTGGTCAGGCAGAACGCCAGGGTCGGCCAGCCGGCCCAGCGCAACGCCCGTGGCGTGCCCAGGCCCTTGCCGTACTGACTGGCCCATTCGCTCAAGGCTCCCTCGGGGCACAGCACGCCGCACCAGAGCCGGCCGAACAGCACGATCGACAACAACACAAACGGCCACCACAGCCCCCAGAACAGGAACTGCGCCACCAGCGTGAGGTTATCGAACAGGCGCGCCTGGCTGCCGGGCAAGGGCGAGAAGGCGGGCACCACCAGCAACACCGCGTAGAACAGCACCACTGCCCATTGCACTGCGCGAATCGTTGCCCCATGGCGCCGCATGCCGTCGCCGAGGCGCTGGAGCCAGGGGTTTACGTCGGGCATGGAAGGCCGTCCGCTTTGCGTGGCCGCAACCAACCGGCGACGAGGCCCCAGTAACCCAGCCACGCCAACAAGGTCAGCGCGCTGGGGCTGGCCCGGTAGCCGGTAAAATCAGCGAGGAAGCCACCCAGGCCGTGCCCGTCGTCCAGCAGCGCACTGCTGTCCCAGAGCGCGTCGCCAATGCCGCGATACACCGCCTCGGGCCAGTCCATTGCGAGCAATTGCCCGCCCACGCGCTCGATGCCGCTGACCAGCAGCGCCGCGCCCAGCAGCAACAGAATCGCTTCGCTGATGGCAAAGAACCTCGGCCATGAAATGAACCGGCGGCTGCCGTGCAACAACGAGACGGTCAGCAGCGCCAGCGCCAGGCCCGCCACTGCGCCAACGGCGAACAGGCCCAGCGACGGCCCTTGCAGGCGGGCGCCGGCGCCATACAGGAACACCACCGTTTCGCTGCCCTCGCGGCTGACCGCCAGCAACGCCAGCATCAGCAACCCCAGCCCACCCTGGCGCCCCAGGCGTTGGTCGGCGTGGCGCGTGAGGTCACGCTTGAGCATCGGCCCATGGCGATGCATCCAACCGACCATCTGCACGATCAGCCCGCTGGCGAGCAACGCCAGGGCCGCCTGGAACCATTCGTTGGCCGCGCCGCTCATGGCTTCGCCCGCCAGCATGATCAGCCCGGCCAGCACACCGGACAGCAGCAGGCCCAGCCCGGCGCCGCCCCACACGTAGCGCAGTAACGACCTGGCCTGGCGTTGCTGGCTGACCCAGGCCTGGAGAATGCCGATCACCAGCAACGCCTCGACGCTTTCGCGCCAGACAATAAACATCGATTGAGTCATGCACGTGTCTCCTGCGGGCGACTACTGGGCGAGAATCCCGCCCTCGGGCAGTTGCGGATTGAACTCGTCGAAAAACGGATAGTGCCCCGGCCGCAGGGGATGGATCACCACGAAGGTAGTGACGCCCGGCGACAGCACTTTTTCCACCCGCAGCGGCGTGCTCTCGAATTCCGCCGGGCCCTGGCCCACGTTCTTCAACACGATCTTGAAGCGCTGTCCGGCCGGCACTTGCAGCACTGGCGGGGTGAAATGGCCGTCACGCATGCTCAGCTCGTAGGTGGGCAACTCGGCATGGGCGATCGACGGCAGCATCAGGCCCGCCAGCAGCCACCCGGCCAAATGTCGACGGCGGGTGAGTAGCCGTCCGCGGCATGGACGATCCATCTTCAGTACCCGCCTTTTTTACCGATCCCGGCGTAGACGAATTCGTAGTGCAATTCACAGCGCTCGAACCACGGGGCGACACCGGTTTCCTTGTCGGTGTGGCGGCCGAGGGACCCATGGCCGCCCGGCGGCAGGACGGTGAAAGTCAGCTGGTACTTGCCGGGGCCGAGCAGCTTGACGTTGTCGCCATAGTGCGGCCCGTCATTGGCGACCATGGCATGGAAATCACCCTTGAGTTCGGTGTCGTTGCCTTGTTTCTTCAACTGGAACGATACGTTGAGGTAGGGCACGAAACTGCCTTCCTGGAAGCCTTGGTGATTGTCCGCCGTGGCGCGGATGTCGGCCTCCAGGTGGACGTCGGAATCGACGGTCGCGCGCATCATCCCGGCGGGGGCCATTTCAATCGGTTGCAGGTAGACCGCACCGACTTCCAGCCCCGGACACAGTTGCGGTTCGCCGATGGGGTATTCCTTGGCCTGGGCCAACGGTGCGAGAAACAGCAAGGCGAGGGACAGCGGGGCGAGGGTACGCATAGTGACTTCCTGGACGGCGTAAGAGATGAGCGAGTCTAGGAAGCTTTGCTGCGAATAATAATGATTATTGTCAATTTTCAGCGTGATTGTGCGAAGCGGATGCCCGGGCGCTTATTGATCGAAATCAAGGTCGGTCCGGGCCCGAGGCGCTAGGGTGCAGGTACACCCATCTGTCCGCGGGGTCCCCATGGCCAAGCCCTTTCCCCTCAGTCCCAAGCACCCGGAGCGCATCTGCTGGGGCTGCGACCGTTACTGCGCGGCAACGGCCCTGGCCTGTGGCAACGGCGCCGACCGCACCATGCACCCGGCCGAGATGATCGGCGAGGATTGGTACCTGCATGGGGATTGGGGGGTGGAACTGACTGACATCACCGACAAAACCGTGGATGAGTTTGCAAAGCACCCGGAGAAATGAGCTGGCCCCTTGTGGCGAGGGGATAAATCCCCTCGCCACAAGGCCCGCAGGCCTGACTTCCGGTTATAGCTTCGGCAGCTGGCCAACCCGGCCCATCATCTCGGTCACGATCTGCAAATCCAGCAGGAATTGCTCGACCGTCTTGAACTCGTTGTCGTTGTGACCGGTGTACTTGACGTCCGGCATCGCCAGCCCGAATTGCACGCCGTTGGGCAGGTCATGGACCGAGGTGGCGCCGGCGGACGTGCCGTACTTGTGTTCCATGCCAAGGTTTTCACTGGCCACCGCCAGCAACGCCTTGACCCATTCGCCTTCAGGGTTGCGGTACATCGGCTCGTCGATGGAATAGTCGAAGGCCACCGCGACATGGGTCCGCTTGCTCCAGTCGGTCAGCTTGCCGGCGATCTCGCTCTTGAGCGCCTCGGTGGATTTGCCCACCGGCACCCGCAGGTTGACCGCCAGCTTGAAGGTCTTGTCGTCCATCCCGACATAGGTCAGCGACGCCGTCAGCGGGCCCATGAACGCGTCGGAGAAACCGATGCCCAGTTGCTTGCCCAGGTAGTCCAGGCCCCAGTTGTCGGCGGCGTAGCGGGCCGCATCGGTGATGTGGTTGTGCTTGAGCGCGACCTTGCCGTCTAGGCTGTTGATGAAGCCCAGCATCCGCGCGACCGGGTTGACGCCTGATTCGGGCTCGGAGGAATGCGCGGAAACGCCGGTGAAGGTCAACTGGACATCCTTGCCGACGACCTGGCTGGTCACCTCGAAGTTGCCACCATTGCCCTTGGCGTACTCGGTGCCGGCCTTGAGCAGGCTGGCTGCCAATTCGGCGGGTTGGTCGGTGACGAAGGTGGCCACCGACGTCGACGGGATCTGGTTGGTCGCCAGGCCGCCGGTCAATGCGGTGATCTGCGCGCCCTTGCCCTGAGCCTCGCGTCGGGCGAAGTTTGCCATGACGGTGCCGTAGCCTTTCTCGGCAATCACCACGGGGTAGCCGCCATCCAGCGCCAGGTTGTAGTTGGGCGTTGGGTTGTGCTCGAAGTAATAAGGAATTGCGTCGCCGGTGGTTTCCTCGGTGGTGTCCACCAGCAGCTTGAAATGGCGCGCCAGCGGCAGGTTTTCTTCCTTGATGACTTTCATCGCATACAGCGCCACCACGATGCCGTTCTTGTCGTCTTCGGTGCCGCGACCGTACATGCGGTCGCCCACCAGGGTCACCTTGAACGGATCGAGCCGGGTGCCATCTTTCAACACCCAGTTTTCCGGCGTCACCGGCACGACGTCAGCATGGGCGTGGATGCCCACGACCTCGTCGCCGCTGCCTTCGAGGGAAATCTCGTAGACGCGATTGTCGACGTTGCGAAAGTTCAGGTTGAAGGACTGGGCAAGGCTTTTGATCTTCTCGGCGATCTTGAGGAACTCGGGGTTCTCGTGCTGGGCCACGCCTTCCTTGCGGTAGGTCGGGATCGCCACCAGCTCTTTCAGGGTTTCGGTGGCCGCGGCGCCATATTTCACCCGCGCGTAGATACCCAGCAGGCGATGGATTTCGTTCTGTTGTTCGGCTGTCAGGGTTTTGTTGCCGAGGAAGCCGTCGATGGCCGGGGCGAGGCCGGCGGTTTTTGCCGCGTCGCTCTTGCCGACGGTTGCCAGGAATTGACGGAAGTCGGTGACCGAGCTGTCGGAGAAGGTCTTGACGATGGCAGCGCTCTGTTGCGCAGTGATATTGGCGAAGGCAGGGGTGGTGATCGCGGCGAGGCTGGACAGCATCAGGGTGGTCACGGCCAGGTGCTTGAACGAAAAGTCCATTGCTGGGGGCATTCCTTTGCAGGGAGTTGAAGGAAGATGTTTCATTGGCGAAACAACTACGCAACGTAACACTGCAGGTCAGCGGGCGGGGAGTCTATGAGGTGGGATTTGTCGCACACTCAGGCAAAAACGGCGCAGAAATGAAAAACAAGGGTAGGCAGCCCATGTGGGAGCGGGCTTACCCGCGAAGGCGGCGGCACATTCGACATCTGTGTGACAGAGACACCGCTTTCGCGAGCAAGCCCGCTCCCACAGGCCATTGCGGCATTACTTAATGCGGGGCGCGAGGAATGGTCTTGAGCAAATCCTCAGGGCTGATGTAGCCGACCACTGGCTCTGCGGTGCTGCCTGGCAATGGCAGGTCAAGGATGTGGCCCTTGATCTTGCCCACCACGTGCATTTCGCAGGGCTTGCAGTCGAACTTCAAGGTCAGCACTTCATCCCCGTGGATCAGTTGCATCGGAGCCACCTTGGTGCGCACGCCGGTGACGCCCTTGGCTTGCTTGGGGCACAGGTTGAACGAGAAGCGCAGGCAGTGCTTGGTGATCATCACCGGCACTTCACCGGTTTCTTCGTGAGCCTCGAAGGCCGCGTCGATCAGTTTGACGCCGTGGCGGTGATAGAAGTCGCGGGCCTTCTGGTTATAGACGTTGGCCAGGAACGACAGGTGCGATTCCGGGTACACCGGCGGTGGGTTGGTCTCGGCCTTGCGGCCGCCACGGGGGTGAGCCGCGACGCGGGCAGCGGTCAACGCCTCGATGGCTTCACGGCGCAATGCCTTGAGCTGCGAGTTGGGAATGAAGAACGCTTGGGGCGCGTCCAGCTTGATCGACGTGGCGTGGTAGTCGGTGGTTCCCAACTGGCCAAGCAGGTCGTGCAGTTGCTCCAGGGCCTGCTCCGGCTTGTTGGCCACGCCGAACGGTCCGTCCAGGGCCACCTGGGTGCTGATGCCTTCCTCGCTGGTGGCGGTCAGCTCTAGGCCCTCTTCGCGCAGGCGGGCGACCCAGGCCAGGCCGATCCGGCGCTCGGAGGAGGTCTTGAGCAGCGCTTGCTGCCAGTTGTGGTCCAGGTTACGGCTCAACGGATGGTTGGGGCGCAGTTGATACAGGCCCGCTGGCATTTCGTTGGGCTCGACACGGTAGCGGTAGCGCTTCTGGCCGTCCTCTTCGAACTCACCCTTGGGCTCGGCGATGTTGGCCCGAAAGCCCACGACTTCACGCTTGACCAGCACGTTGAGACCATCGCCGTTGGACAGTGGGTCGAAGGTCACGACCTGCATGTCGCGCTTGCCGACTTTTTCCACCACGCCCACCGGCACGCCGGTGAAGGTCGGCGAGTCGAAGGCGCCGATGTCGATCTTGCGCTCGCTGACGAAATAGTCGGTGCTGCCCCGGTGGAAGGTCTTTTCCGGGTCGGGCACGAAGAAGTGCGCGGTGCGGCCGCTGGAGGCGCGGGCCAGGTCGGGGCGGTCTTCGAGGACGTCGTCCAGGCGCTGGCGATAGTAGGCGGTGATGTTTTTCACATAGCCGGCATCCTTGTAGCGCCCTTCGATCTTGAACGAGCGCACGCCGGCTTCCACCAGCGCGCGAATGTTGGCGCTCTGGTTGTTGTCCTTCATCGACAGCAGGTGTTTTTCGTAGGCGACCACCCGGCCCTGGTCATCCTTGAGGGTGTAGGGCAGGCGGCAGGCCTGGGAGCAGTCGCCGCGGTTGGCGCTGCGACCGTTCTGGGCGTGAGAAATGTTGCACTGGCCGGAAAAGGCCACGCACAGGGCGCCGTGGATGAAAAATTCGATGGCCGCGTCGGTCTCGTCGGCGATGGCGCGGATTTCCTGCAAGTTCAGCTCACGGGCCAACACCAGCTGCGAGAAACCGGCCTGGTCGAGGAACTTCGCCCGTGCCAGGGTACGAATGTCGGTCTGGGTGCTGGCGTGCAGCTCGATCGGCGGGATGTCCAGCTCCATCACCCCCAGGTCCTGGACGATCAGCGCATCGACACCGGCGTCGTACAGTTGGTGGATCAACTGGCGGGCCGGCTCCAGCTCGTTGTCGTGCAAGATGGTGTTGATCGTGGTGAACACCCGGGCGTGGTAGCGATGGGCGAACTCCACCAGCCGGGCGATATCGCTCACTTCGTTGCAGGCGTTGTGTCGGGCGCCGAAGCTCGGGCCACCGATGTACACGGCGTCGGCGCCATGCAGGATGGCCTCGCGGGCGATGGTCACGTCGCGGGCGGGGCTGAGCAATTCCAGATGATGTTTGGGCAAGGACATGGGTTTTATAGTCAGGCTGGTCACGGTCGAAGCGAGCATTGTAGCCGCCAGGCGCCTTGCCGGCACCTGCGGACTTCGGATTGCCGCGCGCGGACCGATGCACGGCGCGGCGCGGGCGATCAGGCGGGTACCGTGGCCGCACTGCACCAGCGGTTGCGGCCGGTGTTCTTGGCCAGGTACAGGAAGGCGTCGGCGGCCTTGATCAGCATCGCCGGCGTGACGTCCTCGATGGCTGGCTGGCAGGTGGCCACACCCGCGCTGGCGGTGACCAGCCCCAGTGGATGGTCGCCGTGTTCGATGCCCAGCGCCCGGATGCCCTCCAGGATGGCCTGGGCGACCTGGGCCGCCCCGGCGTTGTCGGTGTTGGGCAACAGGACGGTCAACTCTTCGCCACCGTACCGCACGGCCAGGTCCCCCGGGCGCTTGATGGTTTTCTGGACCGCCACGGCAATCGCACGCAGGCAATCGTCCCCGGCGGCGTGGCCGTACTTGTCGTTGAAACGCTTGAAGTAGTCGACATCGAGCATGATCATCGCCAACGACGAGCCCTGGCGCTTGGCCAGGCGAAGCGCCTCGGCCAGGGCGCTGTCCAGGCGCCGGCGGTTGCCCAGGCCGGTCAGGCTGTCGGTCAGCGCCATGTCGCGCATGGTCTGGTGAGCGCTGCGGATCTGCTTCTCCATGCTCATCCGATAGCGCAACTGGCTCAGCACGATGAGCCCGAAGCCGACGAGTATCGCGATCAGGAAAATCAGCACGAGGCCGGTCTTGAACAGGTCGCGACGCCACGGCGCGATGATCGACTCCCGGGACAGGCCGGCCTCCACCACCAGCGGATAGGTGGTCAGGGCCCGGTAGCCGTATAGCCGCTCGGTGTCATCGATCACGGCCCTGGCCTCGGCCACGCCCTGGTTCGAGGTGGGCAGGAAGTTCTTGAAGATCACACTGTTGACCAGGCTCTTGCCGACCACCGAGGCGAAGAAGGGCCGGCGTACCAGGATGGTCCCGCTGCGTGTGGCCAGGACGAGCGCGCCCTTGTCGTCGATCTTGAAATCGCCGTAGTAGTCGACGAAGTAGCTGACCTTGACGGTGCCCAGCAGCACGCCGGCGAAGGAGCCGTCGGGGTTGTTCAGGCGTCGGGAGATGGGGATGATCAGGTCGTTGGTGGAGCGGCTCCTGATCACCTCGCCGATTCTCACGTTGCGGTCTTCGTGGGTGCGGTGGTACTGGAAGTAGTCCCGGTCGGCGTTGTTCGGCATTTCCGGGATCACTTCCTTGTCCGTCACCAGCCATTGGCCATCGGGGCCGTAGATGAACAGCCCGTGCAACTGCGGCATGATGGCGGATTGCTGGACCAGCAGCTTGTGGATGCGCGGGATGTCGATGTTCTGCAGCCCGTCACCTTCGACCCGCTCACTCAGCGCGGCGGTCACCACATCCACTTGTCGGATGGTGTCTTCGGCATGCTGCGCCGTAGCCCGTGCCAGGTTCGTCACCGAGTCGTGGGCGGCGGCAAAGGCGGCGCGATAATCACGCCACGTCCGCCAGCCTTCAACGGCCAGGAACGCCACGACCACCACCAGCATGAAACTCACGGTGAGCCGCAGCGCGGCTCCAGCCCGTGCAGCCTGGGGCGAGAAGGCTTCGTCAGAGTTGTCTACCTCTGGCTCTGGCCGTTTGCGTCCGAGCATCAACATTTTCCTTTTTACGACGGGCTGCGCATTTATTATTGGAAGCCTATCTTATTCGAATTCGGAACAATAATCGTTGTAAGGGAGCCAGGATGAAAGTTGGCGTCATCTCCGATACCCATGGGCTGCTCCGCCCCGAGGCGATAGCCGCGTTGCAGGGCTGCGAACGGATCATCCACGCCGGCGACATCGGCAGCCCGCACATTCTGGACCAACTGGCGGCCATTGCGCCGTTGCAGGTGGTGCGGGGGAATAACGACCTGGCGGCCGATTGGGCCGCTCATCTGGCTGATTGCCTGCAATTGGATCTGGAGGTTTGGGCGGGGCTGTTGGTTCACGATATTGCCGATGTGCCGACGCCCCTCGACCCGAGCGTGAAGCTGGTGATCACCGGCCACTCCCACCAGCCGGGCATCGACTGGCACGGCGAACGGCTGTATCTGAACCCCGGCAGTGCCGGCCGACGGCGTTTCAAGCTGCCGGTGACATTGGCGTTGCTGGAGGTCTGCGCCAGCGGGATCGAGCCGCGGATTGTTCCGCTGCTGGAATAGCGCGGTATCGGCAGAGGCTTGATGGCGGCCCATGGATCCAGGTTATGCCGAAGCGCGGGAGCTTGCCCGGCAATGCGCCGTCCACGCCCATGTGCAGCCAAGGATGCCTGGAACCTGTTGCCGCAAGCGACCAAGCTCGCGCAAATCCATGCCCGGTAACCCAGGGCTGCGAACGCTTTGACTTCAGCAAAAAAACGCCCGCCAAAGCAACGTGGGCGGGCGTCTGGGAAGACCAGCGCACAAAGGAGCGCTGGCCGGTGTTGGCAGGGCGGATTACGCCACTGGAATCGACGGGTCTGCCGCGGCCAGGGCAGCGGCGCGATCAGCGGCCGGCGGGTAGATCCAGACGCTGTTGATCTGGGTCTTGAGGTCCTTGGCTTCCTGACCGACCAACTTGAGCTGGCGATCCCAGCCTTCGGTGTACACCGCGCCCCAGGCGCCGAGGTCCAGGCAGGTCACGTACTTGGGCTGGCTGTAGGGCATCGGCGCGACGCCGAGCAGGTCGGCCGCGACGTTGTGGCCGGCGTAACGGCCCAGGGCGATGGCGTGCTGGCAGGACATCACCGCGTGGTTGCCCAGCGTGTCGGTGGCGGCGTAGGCCACGTCACCGGCGGCGAAAACATGGGCCTGCCCCAGTACTTTCAGCTGGCTGTCGACGTGCAGGCGGCCCTGGGGATCTCGGGTGCCAGCGATATGCTGGGTCAGTGGGCTGGCGCGAAAGCCCACGGTCCAGATCACGGTGCGCGATTCGATGCGCTGGCCGTTCGACAGGGTCACGCCGGCGGCGTCCACCGACTCCACCGAAGCGTTGAGGATCCACTCGATGCCCAAGTGCGCCGAGGCTTCGATGATGGATGGACGGATACCGTCGCCCATCGAGGCCGCAATCTGCGGGCCGCGGTCCACCACGATGACCCGGATGGGCGCGTCCTCGCCGAGCACGGCGCGTAGGCGCGCGGGCAGTTCGGTGGCCGTTTCGATCCCGGTGAACCCGCCGCCGGCGACCACGACGGTGTTGCGGGCAGGGCTGTCCGGCAGGTTGGCGAGGGCCTTGATGTGGTCTTCCAGTTGAGTGGCCTGTTCGATCTGGTCGACGTCGAAGGCGTGCTCGACCACCCCGGCCAGGTCAGGGCGAATCAGCTGACTGCCGGCCGCAAGCACCAGGCGATCATAGGCCAGCGTGCCCTGGGCGCCGGACGCATCGTGGTAGCTCACCTGCTTGAGCGTGTCATCGACACTGTCGGCAAACCCTTGCACGAAGTGCACGCCCACCGCGTCGAACAGGCCACCCAGCGGGGCCAGCATGGTGTGCACGTCCGGCTCATAGAACCGCGGGCGGATGCGCAGTTCCGCCTGGGGCGCCAGGACCGTGATCTGCACGTCGTTGCGATCGTGCAGGTCCAGCAGGCGTGCCGCGCTCAAGGCGCTCCAGACCCCGCCGAAGCCTGCGCCGACAATCAGAATATGCTGTTTCATGAGTTGCTCCCGAAGACTGGATCGATACGTCGAGTTATTTAGGTTTTCAGCGTGACAGTGATGACCAGGCGTGATTGAAAACAGCTTGGCTGGCATCAACAGCAAGGTGATGTACAGCAATGCGGGGATCCGGTCGGAATGGGTTTCGGAATCGAGGATGACGATTCTGCACGCCACCACTCGCCCGACCGCTCAGCCCAGGGCATTGCCTGGGTATCTTAGAAGCGCGGCATTTCCATCCGGTAGGACATAAAACCCTGAAATCCGGCCAAGCCTGCCCACCCGGCCTGCTTGAGGCCGTCCCAGCTCTGGCGGATCAGCGGGAAAAGCGGTTGCGATAGTCCCGTGGGGAAATCGCGAGATGGCGCTGGAAAGTGTTGCGCATGCGGTCCTCGTCGCCGAAACCGCATGAGCGGGCGATCTGGTCGATGTTGCGTGGGGAGTCTTCCAGTTGCCGTCGGGCGGCTTCGAGGCGGAACAGTTCGACGGCTTTGGCCGGGGTGCGGCCGGTCTGGCGCTTGTAGACCCGGGCGAAATTGCGTGGGCTCATGCCGGCCTGTTGGGCCAGTCGGTCGATGGTCAGGTGGGTGTCGTCCAGATGTTCGGCGATCCAGACGTGCAGTTCATCGAATCCGGCGCTGTCCTGCATCTGCAATTGCAACATCTGGCTGAACTGTGCCTGGCCGCCGGGGCGCTTGAGAAAGACCACCAGTTCCCGGGCCACCTGAAGGGCCACGTCGCGACCGCAATCGGCCTCGACCAGCGCCAGGGCCATGTCGATCCCGGCACTGACACCCGCCGAGGTCCACACGGCGTCCTGTTGGACGAAGATCGCATCCAGGTCCACCTCGACCAACGGAAATCGGCTCCTGAGCAGGTCGCACATGGCCCAGTGGGTGGCGGCCCGGCGTCCATCCAGCAGACCGGCCTGGGCCATGAGGAACGTCCCGCTGCACACCGAGGCGGTGCGCCGAGCCTTGAGCGAGGCAGCCCGCAGCCACGCCACCAGGTCGACGCAGTCGATCATCGCCTGGCGTATGTCCGGCGCGCCGGGCACGATCAGCGTGTCGATGCCGGCGCCGTCCAGCCGGTCCAGGGCACAGGTGTCCACGACCAGCCCTTCGGCGGTGCGCATCAGCCCGCCCGCCAGGCTTGCGGTGTGCATTGCATAGCCGGGCAATCCGCGCTCGGCCATGGCCTTGGTGGCGGCCCAGAACACGGTCTGGGCGCCGGTCAGGTCCAGCAGGCCCATCTGCGGGTAGGCCAGGAAGACCAGCGTGCGCGGGCGGGACATCGATTCGGTAGCAACGCCTACGTCCTGGATCATTTCGTTCATGGTGGTTTTCGCGGTGGGTGATCGTCGATGGCGGGGGTATCCAAGTGCCGCCCTGCGCCGGGTATGCGGACCTGGTCGATTATCCGTTTTCAGCACAATTGCACAATCGTTTGCCTGGACGGAACAGAATTTGCGTGGCCTTCGGCTGGTAAGTCCTGCAATCACCAAGGGTCAGGTCAATGAGCAATCCCACTATGGCGCACCGACCGCAGCCGGTGCCGTTGCCACCGATCAATCGGTTTCGCACGGCAGACATCGACGAGCATGCCCGCAACATGGGCGGCTGGCAGGTCAGCTACAACCAGTTGACGCCCGGACGCTTCGAAGGCGAGCTGATCGAGTTCCGCTCGGACTGGATGCAATTGGTGCGCGACCGCTCTAATCAGGCCATGACCAAGCACGGGATGGCCTGGGACGGCGCCATTACCTTCAGCGTGCCGTTGAGCGCGGACGGCCCGGTCTTTTGCTCCGGACACCCGATCCTCGAGCCCAGCCTGCTGGTCGCCCGGGGTCACAATCTGCCGGAATTGCGCACGCCCCAGCACCTCGACCTGCTCGGTGTCGCCGTTGACGAGCGGGCGCTCGAACATGTGCTGGAGCGCCAGGGCAGCCGTTTTCGAATTACCGATCTTCCCAAGTGTTACCGCCTCGGTGACTCAACGTTGCCGGCCGAACTCGCCGCGCTGTTCGATGAGCTGGAAGGGGGCGAGCAGGGCCGCGAGTCGCTGCTGGGGTACGAGTCGATTCGCCGGGGCCTGCGCGACACCGTGATGTTGCAGGTGCTGGAGCTGGTGGCGCCGGACCAGGCGGCGCCTCCTCTCAGTCCCACCGCGCGCAAGCGCATGGTCGACCGTGCCCGGGAGTACGCCATGACCCATGTCGACGAGCCGTTGTCGATCCTGGACCTGTGCAACCACATCGGCGCCAGCCGGCGCAAGTTGCAGTACTGCTTCCAGGAAACCCTGGGCATCAACCCGGTGGCCTATTTGCGGGCATTGCGCCTCAATGCCGTGCGTCGCGAGTTGCGCAATGGCGATCAGGCCCATGGTGTCCAGGAAGTGGCTGCGCGCTGGGGATTCTGGCATTTGAGCCGGTTTTCCAGCGACTACCGGATCCTTTTCGGCGAGACGCCGTCGCAAACCCTGCGTCGTACGCATCTGTGCTGAAAACGGATAACCGCCCGCGCGCCGGCTGCCTAGGATGACCCCACCACCACTTGGTCGGAAGGGGCATTCAATGAGTCAGAATAAGAAAACCAACCGCTTGCGTTGCATGTGCTTCACCTTGGGAATGTTGGGGCTGTGTGCCGCTGTCCAGGCGACAGAAAACGGTGCACCGACCACGGCAGTCGGAGTCTACGATTTTGGCGCGGGCATGATGCCCCCGGCCACGCCCTACGGGACGGTCGGCCTGCGTACGGCGTTCTATTCGGCCAACGTGCAGAAGGACCGCCACGGCAAGGCACTGGACAACAATTTCTCCCTGGACGTGCTCTCCATCGGCCTGGCCTACATGCGCATGACCGATTACACCGTGCTGGGGGCCAAGTACGGTTTCGGCACCGTGGTGCCGTTCTTCAAAATGGACGCCTCGGTGCGGGTGCAGACACCGGTCGGTCCGCTGGATCTGGAAGCCGATCCGTTTCGTCTCGCCGACATCCAGGTGTTGCCGGTGATCCTGCAATGGACGCTGTCGCCGAACCTGTTCGTCAATGCCCAGTTCCAGGTCCAGGCGCCCACGGGCGATTACGACAAGGATCGCCTGATTTCCCCTGGGCTCAATCACTGGACATTCTCCCCAATCCTCAACGCCACTTACATTTCCGACAGCGGCTTCGAGGTGTCTTCCAGTTTTGAAGCCGACATCAACACCCGCAACGAAGACACCGACTACAAGAACGGCGTCGAGTACCGGCATGAGTTCGCCGTGGGCCAGCACGTCGGGCCCTGGACCGTGGGCGTGGGCGGGTATTACTACCGCCAGTTCACCGACGACGATGCGCCGGGGCTGGAGTCCGGTAACCGCGCCCGGGTCATGGCCGTCGGGCCGGCGGTCAGCTACTTCAAGCCCGGCATGCCGCCGGTGTGGTTGCACGTCTACAAGGAGCTTGACGCGCGCAACCGCGCCGAGGGCTACACCGCGGCGTTGCGTATTTCCCAGAGTTTCTGAAGGGGCTCGTCATGAACCAATCAAATTCCGTATCAACGGCCCCGGTGCGTCAGGCCGGTGGGCGTGAAGGGCTGGTGCTGATGCTCGGCAGCAGCCTGACCATCATGGGCTCGGTGATGGTCGCGCCGATCCTGCCCCGGCTGGGCGCCGAGTTCGGCCCCGTGGAGCCCCGTGCCGATCTGCTGGTGCCGTTGGCGGTCACCGGTCCGGCCCTGGCGATTGCCTTGTTCGCGCCTCTGGCCGGATGGCTGGCCGACCGGGTCGGGCGCAAGGCCTTGCTGGTGATTGCCACCTTGCTCTACGCCGTGCTTGGCGCACTGCCGGCGCTGCTCGACAGCCTGCCGTCGATCGTCGGCGCGAGGCTGTTGTTTGGCTGCACCGAAGCGGCGGTGATGACGTGCTGCGCCACACTGATCGCCGACTACTGGCAGGGCGAAGAGCGGCTGCGCTACGTCAATCGCCAGGTGGTGACCATCGGCTTGGTGGGGGCGCTGTTTTTCGTGGTGGGGGGCGCGCTCGGCGAGCACTCGTGGCGTTCGCCGTTCCTGTTGTACCTGCTGCCGCTGCTGCTGGTGCCGGCGATGATGAAGGTGTTGTGGGAGCCGCCGGTAACCCGGCGCCACAGCGTCGAGCAACCGCTCGCCGAGTCGGGCCCGAGCAAGGTGGCGGTGCTGCAACTGGTGGTCGGCTACCTGATGGTCATGGGCGGCATGGTCCTGACCTTCGTCGTACCGATCCAGGCACCGATGCTGCTGGTCAGCCTCGGCATCACCTCCAGCACGATGATCGGGATGGCCGCCGGGCTGAGCCTGTTGGCGACCCTGGGCGGCTCGTTGATGTGGCCGCTGTTGCGCCGGCGCTTCGGGGTTGCCGGTTGCAACGCGCTGTTGCTGGGCCTGATCGGACTGGGGCTGTGGCTGCTGATGCGTGCCCAGAGCTACAACGCCGTGCTGGTGGCGGTGGTCATCCAGGGCCTGGGTTCGGGGCTGTTGGTGCCCAACGTGATGGCGCCGGTGATGAACGCATTGACCGCCACCACCCGCGGTCGAGGCTTGGGCGGTTTCACGTCCTGCCTGTACATCGGCCAGTTCGTCAGCCCGCTGGTGGTGGCCTTCGTGGGCAGCTTCGCCGGGGACCTGCGCCAGTCCATCCAATGGCTGGCCTTCGCCGGATTTATCGCGGCACTGCTCTGGGTGGCCGTGGGCCTGCGCACACGCGGCCAGGGCCAGTCGACTTCCATCGGTACACGTCAATCGTCATGAAACAAGGAATCTGAACATGGGTATGCAAGACATTCACCATTTGATGGACCGTGAAGACGGCACGGCGCTGGCCGAGTGGGTCAGGCGCGGCGAGGTAGGTCCTGGCGAGTTGCTGGAAACCGCCATCGAGCGCCTGGAGCAAGTCGAGCCGCACATCAATGCCGTGGCCGAGCGGTTGTACGAGTCGGCGCGGGAGGTCGCCCGCACGGCCGCGGTTGGCCAGGGCCTGCTTGCCGGCGTGCCGACCTTGATCAAGGACTTGTTTTCCCCGGTCGCCGGTGCGGCGATGACCAACGGATCTCGCTCCCTGGGGGATTTTCGGGCGGACTTCGAATCGGAAGTAGTGACGCGTCTACGGCGCGCGGGTTGCCAGGTGATGGGCACCAGCACGTCGCCGGAGTTCGGCACGTCCTACTCCACTGAATCCACGCGCTTCGGCGCTACGCGCAACCCGTGGAGCACCGGGCACAGCGCGGGCGGTTCCAGCGGTGGCGCGGCGGCACTGGTGGCGGCCCGCGTGGTGCCCTTCGCCCATGGCAACGACGGCGGTGGCTCATTGCGCGTGCCGGCGTCCTGCTGTGGTGTGTTCGGTTTCAAGCCCAGCCGTGGCTTGCTGCCGTCGGGGCCGATGGTCGGCGAGGGCTGGGCCGGGATGGGCACCGCCCATGCGATCACTTTGTCGGTACGTGACAGTGCCGCGCTGTTGGACGCCACTGCCGGCATCGACCTGGGCGCGCCCTATGCCGCGCCGGTCCAGGCGCTGCCGTACGTGACGGCGGTGCAATGTGACCCACGACCGTTGCGCATTGCCCTGGTCGAACAACTCGCGCCCTGGCCGACATCGTCCCAGAGCCTCCAGGCCTTGAACGAGGCAGCGCGGTTGTGCGAATCCCTGGGGCACCGTGTCGAGCCGGTCAGCCTGCCGGTGGTGTTGCCGGAGTTTCTCAACCAGGTGTTCACCATCATTGGCGCCAGTACCCGGCACTATGTCGACTTGCTGGGCGAGATGCGGGGCGCGCAGGTGCAGGCGGAGGAGTTGGAGGTGCGCACCCGGATCATCCTGCGGGACAAGGGGCATGTCACCGGTGCCCAGTACGCCGGGGCGGTGGAATGGATTCATGCGTTGGGGCGGCAGTTGGCGACGTTCATGCAGGATTACGATGTGATCCTGACCCCGGTGCTGACCCGTGAGCCGGCGCCCATTGGTGAGCTTGACCTCCAGGACGTGTGCATGAGCCTTGAGCAACTGATCGAGCGCTATCACAGTTACTCGCCGTTTACCGCGCTGTTCAATGCCAGCGGCCAGCCGGCCATGTCGGTGCCGTTGTCCTGGAGTGCCAACGGCTTGCCGATAGGCGCGCACTTTGCCGGTCGCTTTGGCGAGGAAAGCACCTTGCTGGCCCTGGCCGCGCAACTGGAACGCGCCCAACCCTGGCGCGGCCGCGTGCCGCCGGTCAATGCCTGCCGGGGTTGAGCATGGGCGGTGGAGACACCGCCTATCCAGGTTGTTGCAAGAGGGCCGCTTTCGCGAGCGGCTCGCTCCCGCGGAAGGTGGGAGTGAGCCTGCTCGCGAAGGCGATTTCTGCTTTGGATTATTTCCAGCTGATTCACCGCTTTCGCGAGCAAGCTCGTTCCCACAGGCGGTGGTGGGTGTTTTCTAGACCCGGTGGGCGCTGAGTGTCCGCCCACCGGAGCAAGGTTCAGTAGCGGATCATTACCGATTTCAACTCGGTGTAGTCATCGATGAACGCGCTGCCGAATTCCCGGCCGATCCCTGAAGACTTGCTGCCGCCAAAAGGTACGGCCGGGTCGAGCAGGGTGTGCATGTTGACCCACACGGTGCCGGCTTCGATGGCCGGGACCATGCGCAGGGCTTTGCTCAGGTCTTGGGTCCAGAGGCTGGCGCTGAGGCCGTAGGGCGTGTCGTTCATCAGTTCCAGCAGTTCTTCTTCCGTGTCGTAGGGGAAGAACGTCGCGATCGGGCCGAAGGTTTCTTCGTTGAGCAGGGCGTCGTCGCGGCGGTTGGCGAGGATGATCGTTGGCTCGACGTAGCAGCCCGGTCCTTCGATCAGCTTGCCGCCATGGACGATGGTGTTGTTCTGCGCCCGGGCCTTGGCGAAGAACTCGCCGAGCTTGCGCTGATGCGAGTGGTTGGTGACCGGGCCGAACTCGGTGCGTTCGTCCAGGGGCGAACCGATGGTGAGTCGGGCCAGGCGCTGGGCGAGTTTTTCCATGATCGGCTCGATCTGTGAACGATGGACAAAGAACCGTTCCGCCGCCGCGCAGATTTGCCCCGAGTGCAGGAAGCCGGCTTCGATGATGCCGTTGACCGCCACCTCTTGATCGACATCGCGCAGAAAGCCCGCGGCATTTTTCCCACCCAGTTCCAGGGTCGACCGGGTCAGTCCGGCGCCCATGGCTGCCTGGCCCACGGCGAGGCCGGTGGGTACCGAACCGGTGAACGAAACCTTGTTGGTGCCTGGGTGCTCGATCAACCCTTTGCCCACCTGGCCGCCACCGGTGACCACGTTCAGGGCGCCCGCCGGCAGGCCGGCCTCGATCGCCAGTTCGGCAATGCGCAGGATGGTCAGCGGCGTGAACTCGCTGGGCTTGATGATGATGCTGCAGCCGGTCACCAAGGCTGACGCCAGTTTCCAGATGGCGATCATGGTGGAGAAGTTCCACGGCACGATGCCCACCACCACCCCGACCGGTTCGCGCAGGGTGAACGCGGTGTAGCGTTCTCCGGCGAAGGAGGGCAGTGACGGGGTGATCGTCTCGCCGCCGATCTTGGTGGCCCAGCCGGCGTAATAACGCAGGAAGTGCGCCGCCTGGTCGACCTCGAAAGCGCGGGAAATGTGGATGATTTTTCCCGACTGGCAGGTTTCGATCTGGGCCAACTCTTCGCGGTGCTGTTCCAACAGGTCCGCGAGCTTGAGCAGCACCTGGCCACGAACCGCCGGTGCGGCCTGGGACCACTGCCTGAAGCCGCGTCGAGACGATTCCACCGCGTGATCGATATCGGCCGTACTGGCGTCGCTGACCTGGGCGATGACGTGGCCGGTGGCCGGGTTGATGACGTCCAGCGTCTGGCTGCCTTGGCTTTCGACGTAGCGACCATCGATGAACAGTGCGTGACGCCGGCCGAGAAAGGCTTCGACCTGAGGCAGCAGGGCAATATCGCTCATGGGTGTTTCCTATCGCGAAGGGAAAGCCCCGAGGTTAATCGCTGCGCGGCGGCCCGGCTTGACTGTGCCTGCCGCGCGGCATGTGCGTGCCTGCCAGGACGTGGCCCTGGCAGCCAGGAGCAAGGCCTTCAGCAGCCAGGTACAAGCCAGCGGCGCGTGTTTGCGGTCAGATCAGTGTTTCGACTCGATGGCAAAGGAGCGGGCGATGTTTCTCCAGACCAACCGACACAAACTGGCGTTGAGCGCCCAGGTGCAGCGAGCACTGGCCGGCGACACCGAGGACACGCCGATGCTCGACGCGTACCCAGCGTTGCGGACAGGCCTGGCCCAACACGCCCGGCAAATGGCGAGTAGCGCCGAGCGTTGCCTTCAGGTCGAGGCCCAACTGGCCGAGCAGGCCGCGCGGTGGCAGCAGGGCGAGCGCGAACGGGAGATGTTGCGCCAACAACTGGAACAGGCTCAAGGCCGCGAACAGTTGTTGGAGCGCCAACGGGACGAATACCGTCAGCAAGTGCAGCAACATCACCAGGAAGCGCAGATCTGGGCGTTGTTGCAATCGACGCTGACCGAGGGCTGCTGGGACATCACGGTGGTCAACGGCGACCTGCAGCACCCGGCCAGCAGCATGCGTTTTTCCAGCCAGTTTCGCGCGTTGCTGGGCTATGGGGCGGACGAACTACCCGATGGCTGGGATGCCCAGGTCGGCATCACGCACCCGGATGACCTGCCGAAGATCATGGCGATTTTCGACCGCGAGATCCTCGGCACCCAGGGCAGTGGCGAATACGTCTTCGAGTACCGCATGCGCCACAAGAGCCGCGACTACATCTGGTGCCGCGAACGCGGACGGGCGGTGCGCGATGCCCAGGGACGCTTGGTCCGGGTGATCGGTGCGGTGCGCGATATCAGCGACGAGCGCTCGGCCCAATCCACCCACCACCGCATGCTGGAGCAGAACCAGGTGACCTACGCCCAGATCGCCACGGTGGTCGGGGTGATCAAGGGCATTGCCGACCAGACCAACCTGCTGGCCTTGAATGCCGCGATCGAAGCCGCCAGGGCAGGAGAGGTCGGACGCGGTTTCTCCGTGGTGGCCGACGAGGTGCGCAAGCTGGCGGAGAGTACCCGCCAGGCGACGCACCAGATCCAGACGATGTTGCATCAGCACAAACAGTAAGCGGGTCGGGAACCGCCGTCCTGGCGGCTCCCGATGCCTCAGAACGGTACCGCCACCACCAGTTGGCTGTAGACGTTGGTGCCGTTGCCGCCCACCTGATTACCACCGTTGCTGTCGTCCTTTTCCGGCTTGTACAGGCCCACCAGCGGCGTGACGATCAGGTGCTCGTTCAGCGCCCATTCCACATACAGGTCCAGCTCGCGCCCATCGAGGTTCAACGCCTGGCGGTCGTGCAGGGTCTGGTAGTCGAAGAACAGCGCGCCGACGGTCACGGTGTCCGTCGGCTTGAGCTTGAGGCCTACGTGCTGGATGGCCGTGTTGCTGTTGAACGGCCCGGAATAGTTGCCGGCCACCTCGCCCTGGAACCAGGTGCCGTAGCCCCGGCTCAGGCCGTTGAACATCGAGTCCCAGTTCTGTGAGTAGCGGCTGTAGCGATAGGTCAGGTCCGGTGTCCAGGGCAGGTCGGCGAAGGTGTAGCCGGCCTCGGTGTACCAGGCTTTTTCCGGGCCGGCGTCCTTGTCCTGCCAGGCGTATTCGAAGGCGAAGTGGGCGTTTTCGATGCCGGCGTTGCCGCTGCCCCGCAGGCTGTAGATGTTCATGCCTTCGCGCTGTTTCTGGAAGTCGCTGGCGTAGTGGTCATCGACGTCGATGCCATGGATGTAGGTCAGGCCCAGGGTGCCGGGCGCGGTGGTGTATTCCAGGGTGCCGGCGGCCATTTCGGTGTTGGCCTGGGCGCGGTTGTCGGACTTGATCCACATCAGGCTGCCATGCACGCCGTCCTTCGCTCCCAGGCGCAGCACGGCGGTCTTGTCGAAGGCGTGGCGGGCGGCCAGGTAATAGGCTCCACCGCGATTGAGGTCGCCGTCCGCCGGGCCCTTGCCCAGGTTCAAACCGTCGTCGTTGATGATGAAGCCGTCACCGAGGGTGATCACCTGGCGACCGTAGGAGAGGTCGACGCCGTCCTTGCCCAATACCGGGAACAGGTCCCCCGAGCGCCAGCCGGCGAAGGCCTCATCGAATTTCGTGGTGCGCTCCGAGCCATCGCTCAGGCCGGCCGGGTCACCGTCGCCCCAGGTGCCGGAGCTGACCAGGTTAGCGGTGCCGTAGACACTGCCCATGCCGGCCAATGCCTGGTCGATACTCAGGCCATACTTGATGAAGCCTTCGCGCCAGCTGGAGCCGCCACCGGTGCCATTGTAGTTCTTGCGGCTGTTGAACATTCCGTAGACCGCGAGGAAGTTCCCGGTGACGGTGGTGTCCTGGTCGGCGTAGAGCTCAAGGGCCTGGGCCGATGAGTCGGCAACCAGCAGGGCGATGCCCAGGCCGATGGCGTTGCGCAGTAGCGGTGTGTGGCGTGTGTGCTCCATGGTGTTTTTCCCCAGTGTAATAGGACGGCAGAGTGCGCATTAAGGGGAGCTGCGCGGGGGGAAGTCTTTCACCTGGCTGCCAGGGAATTGATCGAGCCCGCCAGGCCGCGGGCGCTGGCAGGCAGCAACAAGAGTGGCGGCAGACATGGGCAAGACGCCTGTGGCGCGGCGGCGCAAAGTGAAGCTGCACGCAACGCCGTTTCGATCAGGGACTGGCTGGGGGGCTTGAATGCCGGCTCCTGGACGGCTGTGGCACCTCTACTAAAAAATCCGCTTCTCGAGGATCTGCACCATGTCGATCAATGACCGACTCACCGCGCACTTGAACCGGGGCACGGTGGGATTTCCCACCGCCCTGGCCAGCACCATCGGCCTGATCATGGCCAGCCCGGTGATTCTCACCGCGACCATGGGCTTCGGTATCGGTGGCAGCGCCTTCGCCGTGGCGATGCTGATTGCCGTGGTGATGATGCTGGCCCAGGCGACCACGTTCGCCGAGGCCGCGTCGATCCTGCCCACCACCGGCTCGGTCTATGACTACATCAACTGTGGCATGGGGCGTTTCTTCGCGATCACCGGCACGCTGTCGGCCTACCTGATCGTGCACGTGTTCGCCGGCACCGCCGAGACCATCCTGTCCGGGGTCATGGCGCTGGTGAACTTCGAGCACCTGAACACCCTGGCCGAGTCTGCCGGCGGTTCCTGGTTGCTCGGGGTCGGGTTCGTCATCGTGTTCGGGGTGCTCAACGCGTTCGGCGTCAGTGCGTTCGGCCGAGCCGAGATCATCCTGACCTTCGGCATGTGGACCACGTTGATGGTATTTGGCGTGCTCGGCTTGATCGCGGCGCCAGCGGTGCAACTGGAAGGCTGGTTCGGGGTTTCGCTGGTGGGCACCGACCTGATCACCATCCTCTCGCTGGTGGGCATGGCCATGTTCATGTTCGTGGGCTGCGAGTTCGTCACGCCTCTGGCGCCGGACCTGCGCCACTCGGCCAAGGTCATGCCCAGGGCGATGATCCTCGGCTTGCTGAGCGTCGCCTCGTGCATGTTCATCTACGGCGCGGCGATGAAGCGCCAGGTGGAGAACGTGCTGCTCGATGCCGCCAGCGGCGTGCACCTGCTGGACACGCCCATGGCGATTCCGCGCTTCGCCGAGCAGGTCATGGGGGATATCGGCCCGCTGTGGCTGGGGATCGGCTTCCTGTTTGCCGGCGCGGCGACCATCAACACCCTGATGGCCGGCGTGCCGCGGATTCTCTACGGGATGGCGGTGGACGGCGCATTGCCCAAGGTCTTCACTTACCTGCACCCGCGTTTCAAGACACCCTTGCTGTGCATCCTGGTGGCGGCGTTGATTCCTTGCCTGCATGCGCTGTGGCTCGGTGGCAACACCGACAACATCATGCACCTGGTGCTGGCGGCGGTGTGTGCCTGGAGCTTTGCCTACCTGCTGGTGACGGTGTCGGTGGTGAGCCTGCGCATTCGTCGGCCAGACCTGCCGCGGGCCTATCGCTCGCCGTTCTTTCCGCTGCCACAGATCCTGTCCAGTGTCGGCATCCTCCTGGGCATGTGGTTCATCACGCCGCCCGGCATGAACCCAGCCGACATCTACATCCCGTTCGCGGTGATGCTCGGTGGCACCGCGGCCTACGCCTTGTTCTGGACCCTGGTGGTGCAGAAGGTCAATCCATTCATGCCGGCGTCGGTGGAAGACGTGCTGGCCAAGGAGTTTTCCCATGAGCCAGGGCAACCTGCCGGCGAGTTTATCGACCGTGCTGCAAAGACTGTCTGAGCGCTTGCGCGCCCATCGTGCCCCGGCCGGCTATCGGCCCGGGGTGACCCTGGAACACGTGCGGCGCAACCTCGGGCTGGCGCATTTCGTGTGGTCAGGGCCGACGACGGCTACTGTGGCCAGCGACGACGGCCGGCTGCAACTGGAGATTGTCGAGCGCACCGAATCACAGTGGCTGATGCATCTGGTGATGACCGAATTCGTGTTGCGCGTGCCTGCGTCGATGGAGGGCACGGCGCGCCTGGAGCTGCACCACGGCGGGGCTATTCGCCGCAAGGGTCTGCGCTGTCGCCAGCGGGGTGCCGACCAGGCGCTGGCGGCCCGGTTGCAGGCGGCGGTGACGCACGATCAGGGGTTGTACCAGGCGCTCATGCCGCTGGATTTCAAGCGCCTGCGCATCGACCTGCACGAGCGCCAGTGGTGCGTGCGCCTGGAACACATGGGCGGCAGCGAGGTGGTCAACCGCATGCCGGCCTTTCGGCGCTACATCGCGCTCGGAGGCGAACAACGCGCAGCCTTGCTGGCATCCCTGAGCGGCCTGCAACGGGTATTGGCAAGCCTCTGACCCTGTAGTGCCGTCCTGGCATCAATCCTGCTACTGCTCTGGCGATCAGGTACTTGTTGCGTGCATATAGATAACATGTTAACTATTGCCGCACAAAAACAATAAGCCACTGCGGAGAACGCCATGAGCATGCAACAGGTTGGGCAAGACGGGCTGGAGACCTGGAACCGGGACCTGCGCGCCACGTGTGGGTATTTCGAGACGGAGCTGGCTTTCAATCGTGCCTTGTTTATCGGCCAGGTCTCGAACTTCTGCCGCGGCGGTCTTTCCCTCTCGAACCTGCGCACCAACGCCGGTTCCATCAAGCGCCACTCGCCCAATCCCGACCACGACGACGATCAGGATTGCCTGCTGGTCAGCCAGCGCAGTGGCTATTGCCGCATCACCCAGAACGGCCTGAGCATCCAACTGGCCCCGGCGAGTTGTTACTGATGGATTCGGCGGGCGCGCTGGAGATCAGCCCGTTCGGCCTGATCGAGCATGCCGTGCTGTCCTTGTCTCGGCAGCAGGTGTCGAGGCAGTTGGGCGGGGACACCAGGACCTTCGGCAAGATCTCGTCGAGCAAGGCCTGCGGGCGGATGTTGCACGTGCTGATGGACCAGTTGTGCAAGGACACACCGGACGGCGAAGGCGCGGCGGGCGAGGGCGAGGCCCTGCAGAGTGCGTTCGTGTCCTTGCTGGGCTCGGCGCTGGAGCACACGAGCGATGCCCGTGACGATGGCGCCGCGCTGCAGGGCAGCCATCTGCGCAGCTACGTGCAGAAGGTCATCGACGAATCCCTCAACCAGCCCGGCCTCAGCCCGGTGGGCCTGGCCAACCGCCTGAACATCTCGGTGCGCCATCTGTACCGGTTGTTCGAAGAACAGGACGACAGCGTCTGCCGTTACATCCAGCGAGCCCGGCTCAAGCGCAGCGCCGATGACCTGACCAACCCGTTCCTGCGAGACGAGTCCATCACCTCGATTGCCTACAAATGGGGCTTCACCGACTCGGCCCACTTCAGCCGCTCGTTCAAGAAGCAGTTCGAACTCTCGCCCAAGGACTTTCGCGCAAGCCATCTGCAACAGGCGCAGGGAGTGGCCTGAGACGCAGGAACGGTGCCCGCCGAACCGCCGCCATCGCGGGCAAGCCCGCTCCCACAGTGGCGCTGTGGTGTGTGCGAAATAGCAAGGGATGCTGCTGGACTTGTGGGAGCGGGCTTGCCCGCGAAGGCGGTGGTGCTGTCGTCACCACCGCCCGCTGGATCGCCTCAGACTTCCGGCAATGTCGAACCGCCGTCGACCACCAGGGTCTGGCCCGTCACATAGGCGGCCAGGTCAGAGGCCAGGTATAGCATGGCGCCGGCAATGTCCCCCGGACGACCCAATCGCCCCAGTGGCACGCGCCGAGCGATGTCCTGGTTGAGGTCATCGTCGCCGAGGTTGGCCATGGCCGGGGTCGCGATCATGCCCGGTTCGACACCGTTGACCCGCACCTGCTCGGGCGCCAGCTCCAGTGCCGCGTTGCGTATGAAACCATTGACCCCGGCCTTGGATGCGGCGTAATGGCTCAGCCCCGGGTACGCCACGCGCGGGCCGGTGACCGAGGACGTCACCAGCACACAGCCCTGGCCCTGGCGGCGGAACATCGGCAGCGCCGCCTGGGTCAGCCAGAACAGCGCCGACAGGTTCACCGCCAGGGTGCGTTCCAGCACCGCCGGGGTGATCTGCGCAAAAGGCGTCAACGGGAAGTAGCCGGCGTTGTGCACCAGCACGTCCAGGCGCCCCAGGCGCTCTTGCAGCCCGCCCATCATGGCCGATATCGCCGTGGCGTCCGCGAGGTCCACGCCCACCGCTTGCGCCTGGTAGCCGCCGGCCGTCAGCTCGCTGGCGAGGGCCTCGGCCCGCGCCAGGCCGAGGTCGGCGATCACCACCTGAGCCCCACGCCAGGCGAAGGCTTCGACAATGCCCCGACCAATGCCTTGGGCACCGCCAGTCACCAACACCGTCTTGCCGCTGAAATCCAGGTCATTGGCCATGGGTCACCTCCATGTGGCTGAACGCCAGGGTCGGTACGTCGACGATGCTCGAACCACCGTCGGCCACCAGCGCCACGCCGGTGATGATCGAGGCGTCCCGGGACGCCAGGAAACGACAGGCGAGGGCGATCTCCTCGGCGCTGGCGGGGCGGCGCAACGGCACGTCGGCGCAGACTCGGTCGTAGGCCTGTTGCAGCGTTTCACCGTGGAACTGCATCAGCACCTGCATTTCCTCATCGGCCATCGGCGTGCGGACCCAGCCCGGACAGACCGCGTTGACCCGCACGCCTTGGGGCCCGTAGTCCCGCGCCAGGGAGCGGTTCAGGCCCAGCAGTGCGTGTTTGGCGGTGGTGTAGCCGCACACTTGCGGCCCGGCCGCCAACGACGCGATGGACCCGATCAACACCACGTTGCCGGCACTTTCCTGCAGCAAGGGCAGGCAGGCCCGCGCGCTGTAGAACGCGCTGTCGAGGTTGCTGCGCATGGCTGCGTCCCAGGCTTGCGGGCTGGTTTGGGTGGCGCTGCCCTGGCCCATGCCGCCGGCACAGGCCAACAGCACATCGAGTCGAGCGAAACGCTGGCGGATCTGCGCGATGAAACCGTCCCAGGTCGTCGGGCACGCGGCATCGCCCACCAACACCAGGCCGCCGACTTCCCTGGCAAGGTCTTCCAGGGGCTCGCGGCGTCGGCCGATCAAGACCAGGTTGGCGCCTTCGGCGGCATACAACCGGGCGCAGGCGGCACCGATGCCGGTGCCTGCGCCGGTAATCACCACGGTGCGTGATTCAGGCATCGGGATACTCCGTCTGGTTGAGGACCTGGCAGTAGGAACTGACCGGGAAATTGGAGTATTCATCGAAGGACGCACCGGCGTAGCCGAAAATCTTGCCGTCGCTGCGGTGTTGTTGCAGGTCGATCAGCACCAGGCCGAGGGTCGGGATGATTTTTTCCCGCCAGACGAACAGATACAGCTGGTCGGCGACCTTGTAGGTGTCGCACCGGTCGGTGTCGCACAGGCCTTGTTCCACGCCCTTGAGGCACTGCCAGGCGTAGAACCGGTCATTGAGGTAGATGTGTTCGTAGACTTCGCTTGGGCTGTAGCGATACAGGTTGCGCAGCCCCACCAGCTCGTTGCTCGGTGCGTGCGGGCAGAGGCCCTCTTGCCAGGGCCGGTCGAGGCTGCCGTGGAGGAAGTCGACGCCGACGCTCGTCAGGGGCTTGCCCGCCAGGGCGCGGCCGTAGAGCCCTTCACGGGTTTGCTCTGGCTCGGGCATGCGCCCGATCACGGCGGTGAACGCAGCGTTGGCGGTGTCAAGCACCAGGCTGACCGACAGGGTCTGGCGGCCCTCGCCCTTGAGAAAGTCCACCAGGTACAGGCCCGGGCGAACCGATGTGGCGCGGTAGGGCGCGGTGCCGCTGGAGTGCCCGTCGGCGGCGTGCCAGGACAACGTGTCCTGCTCGAACCGATGCTCGATCTGCCAGCCATTGGCGAAGTTCAGGGTAAAGGTCTTGCCGCTCAGGTCTGCCAGGTTCGGCAGGATGAAGGCGTCGGGGGCAAAGCCATCGGCCAGGGCGCCGACGGTGATCCAGTCTGTAGATGTGCTCATTGCAAGGCTCCGGTTGGGTGTAGTCACCCGCCGGATCATGGGCTCTGGGGCATCTGTGCACTATCAACCGGATGGTTGAACCGTTCAGAGAAACAGCGCGCTGACCAACTCGGTGCGACTGCTGACGCCGACCTTGCGGAACAGGTTGATCAGGTGAGTCTTGATGGTCGGCAAGCCGACGTTCAACTCCCGGGCCAGGTGCTTGTTGCTGACGCCCTCGCGCAGCAGCAGGGCGATCTGGCGCTCCTTGGGCGTCAAGCCGTCCAGGGCATCCGCCTGGGCAGGCAGGTGCGCCACCGCCAGTTGCAACAGGGTTTGCAACGCGCCGAGCTGGGACAACTGCTGAGGCGTGAAGGCGCCTTGTTCGGCGGTGCGCAATAACGAAATGGCGGCTTGCGGCTGGCCGTCCCGACGGGCGAAGACTTCCACCACATCCACTACGCCGTAGCGTTGCAGGAAGCTGCGGTAGCGCTGGCTGTCGCGCACCGGCTGGCGGGTCATCGCCAGGCTCAGCGGCACCACGGCCTGTTCATCGCAGACACAGTTGGACGGTTGCAGCGGATCGAACTGGCGGTAGTTGTCCAGGTAGTCGCGGTGCATCTCGCTACTCATGCCGTGCAGGCTGAAGTCATGGGCTTGCAAGTGGCGGTCGACGCAGTAGAAGGCCGCCCGGCTGGCGGGAATCAACTGGGTGAACGCGTGCAGGCAGTGGCCGGCGATGTCCTGGGTGGGAATGAGGTTCATGGGCGCAACCTTCGCAAGCACATTGCGGTTGAGGGAAGAACGTGAACCCCTAGGGCCAGGGCGTTTTTGTGGCGAGGGAGTTTGCTCCCGAATCGCATAAAAGCGGGGCTGCTTCGCAGCCCAGCGGGAGCAAGCTCCCTCGCCACGGTCACGGTGCTCAGACTACCGCGAAGTAGTGCTTGACGAAACTCTCGCTGACCACTTCCCACAGTACCGGCGTGCCCTTGGTCACGAACCAGCTGTCGCCAGCCTTGTAGCGGGTGCTCTGGCCGGTGGCTTCGTCGGTGAGCACCACTTCGCCGGTGACCACGGTGGCTTGCTCGGCAAACGGATACACCATCCGGAACTTGCCCTGTGTGGTGCCGAAGTAGGCGCTGCTGACGGGATCGGTCGGGGCGCCGAAGGTCATCTTGCCGAAGGCCTTGACTTCGCCTTCGAGGATTTGCGAACCCAGGTCGGCGACGGTACCCCAGGCGTCCAGTTCGGACAGCTGGATGTCTTTCTTGAGGGTGATAAGGGGCATGGCAGTGACTCCTGATGATTGAAATAGAAAGCGGTGTGGTTGTCAGCGACGGCCGTTCCAGTAGCCCGACAGCTGGTGCCAGGACTTGCCGGCAGTCAGCAACAGCGGACGGATGGCGTCCTTGCCGATGATGGTCGGGCGCCTGACGGAACTGACCAGGTCATAACGCGCCGAACCTTCGCTCATGCCTTCGGCCAGGACCTTGCAGATGATGTGGCTCGGCGTGACGCCAAACCCGGAGTAGCCCTGGACGAAGAACGCATTGCGGCGGCCGGGCAGGGTACCGATCTGGGGGAACAGATTCGGGCTGCACGCCATCGGACCGCCCCAGGCGAGGTCGATCTTCACGTCCTTGAGGTACGGGAAAATCTTCAGCATCAGATTCCGGTTCCAGGCCTTGAGGTCCTGGGGAATGTGCTCCACCAGCGGCGTCGCGGCACCGAACAGCAGGCGATTTTCGTTAGTAACGCGGTAATAGTCGATGACCGGGCGGATATCGCTGTAGGCACCGCGAATCGGGCTGATGCGTTGGATCAGCTCGTCCGACAGTGGCTCGGTCATCATCTGGAAGGCGTAGGTGTTGATCGTCGAGCGATGCAGTTCCGGCTCCAGTTTGTTGAGGAAACTGTCGCAGGCCCACAACAGCTTGCTGGCCTTGACCGAGCCGCGCCCGGTGCGCACGGTGATGCGCTCGCCATAACGGACTTCCAGGGCGGGGCTGTTCTCGTAGATCTGCACGCCGTGGCCGGCCAGTGCCTTGGCTTCGCCCAGCAGCAGGTTCAACGAATGCACATGCCCACCGCCCATGTGCAGCAATGCGCTGCCGTAGGCTTTGGAGCCGATGATCTGCTGGACGTCGGAGCCGCCGAGAAAGCGGATCTCGTGCTTGCTGTTGATCGACTTGAAGTCTTTTTCCCAGGCCCGCAGGGTTTTTTCCTGGCGGGCGTTGAAACCCATGTAGCCGTAGCCATGGCAGAAGTCGGCATCGATGGCGTACTTGGCGATGCGGTCCTTGATGATGTCCGCCCCCAGGTCGCTGATCTCGAAGACCTGGCGCAGACCGTCTTCGCCGACGTCCTTCTTGATCTTTTCCAGGTCATGACCGATGCCGGCCATGATCTGCCCGCCGTTGCGCCCGGTGCCGCCGAAACCCAGGTAGCGCGCCTCGAGCACCACGATGTTGGTGATGCCTTTTTCAGCAAGCTCCAGCGCGGTATTGATGCCGGAGAAGCCGCCGCCAATCACCACGACATCGGCTTCCACGTCCTGTTCCAGGGTCGGGAAACTGAGGTTGTACTTCTTGGTGGCTGTGTAATAGGTGGGCGTTTCGATATTGATCATGACGCAACCTGACAAAGTGAAAGGAGACTCCGTGCAAAGCGCTGCACGCGATGCCCCTATTAAGGGCCTAGGCGAGGGTGTTTGTCTTGATCATCCGTGCCGGGGCACTTGACCGAGCGCGCCATCGGCCTGGATCGGCACCATGAAAAGTACAATCTTGGATCTGGAAGGTGCATTTTTCGACGTCTTGCCAATGCCCATACTGGACCGGCCTCAATCATTTGATCCCGCTGTTTTCTGCACCACGAGCCTGCCGTGAGGTGCAAGGCCAGGCGGGATCGGCAGACGCCAATAATAAAAGAGTCCGTCCATGAAAAAGCCAAACCCGTTGCTCGAAGACCTCAAGCCCCTCCTGCCGATCATTGCCGCCAATGCCTTCCAGGCGGAGCAGGACCGTAGCGTTCCTGCCGAGAACATCGCCTTGCTCAAGGGCATCGGCCTGCATCGGGCCTTCCAGCCTAAGGCGTATGGCGGCCTGGAGATTTCCCTGCCGCAGTTTGCCGATTGCATCGCGCTGCTGGCCGGCGCCTGTGCCAGCACGGCCTGGGCCATGAGCCTGTTGTGCACCCACAGCCATCAGTTGGCGATGTTCCCGGCCAAGACCCAGGAAGAAATCTGGGGCGCCGATCCCGATGCCACCGCCAGCAGCAGCATCGCGCCGTTTGGCCGCACCGAGGAAGTCGAGGGCGGCGTGATGTTCAGCGGCGAAATGGGCTGGAGCAGCGGCTGTGACCATGCCGAGTGGGCCATTGTCGGATTTCGCCGCAAGAACGCCGAAGGCACCCAGGACTATTGCTTCGCCGTGTTGCCTCGCCGCGACTATGAGATTCGTGACGACTGGTTCGCCGTGGGCATGCGCGGCAGTGGCAGCAAGACCCTGATCATCACCAACGTGTTCGTGCCGGAGCATCGGATCCAGAAGGCCAAGGACATGATGGAAGGCAAGTCCGGTGGCTTCGGCCTGTACCCCGACAGCAAGATTTTCTACTCGCCGTACCGGCCCTATTTTGCCAGCGGTTTTTCCACGGTCAGCCTGGGCGTGGCCGAGCGCATGCTCGAAGTGTTTCGCGAGAAAACCCGCAACCGTGTGCGGGCCTACACCGGTGCGGCCGTGGGCGCTGCCACCCCGGCGCTGATGCGCCTGGCCGAGTCCACTCACCAGGTGGCGGCGGCGCGGGCTTTTCTCGAAAAAACCTGGCAGGACCACGCCGAGCATGGAGAACGCCACGAGTACCCGAGCCGGGAAACCCTGGCGTTCTGGCGGACCAACCAGGGCTATGCCACCAAGATGTGCATCCAGGCAGTGGACCGGCTGATGGAAGCGGCCGGCGGCGGCGCCTGGTTCGAGTCCAACGAGCTGCAACGGCTGTTTCGCGATGCGCACCTCACCGGTGCCCATGCCTACACCGACTACGACGTCTGCGCGCAGATCCTCGGGCGTGAGCTGATGGGCCTGGAACCCGATCCCAGCATGGTCTGAGTACCTGCCCCAGCGCCGCCCCATAACAACAAATCGAGGCCGTCGCATGAGGCGGCCGGGAGTCTTGCATGTCCAATGATTGCGATACCGCGTTCGATACCCGCGCATTCCGCCGCGCCCTGGGCAATTTTGCCACCGGTGTGACCGTGATCACCGCCGCGACGGAAGATGGCCGAAAGGTCGGCGTGACGGCCAACAGCTTCAATTCGGTGTCCCTGGATCCGCCGCTGATTCTCTGGAGTATCGACAAGCGCTCCAGCAGCCACGGCGTGTTCGAAGCCGCCAGCCACTTTGCGGTGAACGTATTGGCCGCCGACCAGATCGACCTGTCGAACAACTTCGCCCGGCCCAGGGAGGATCGCTTCGCCGAGATCGAATTCGACAACGGCGAGGGCGGGGCGCCGGTGTTTGCCGATTGCGCCGCGCGGTTTCACTGTGAAAAATTCCAGCAGGTGGACGGTGGCGATCACTGGATCATGCTGGGCAAGGTCGTGGCCTTCGACGATTTCGGACGTTCGCCGTTGCTTTATCACCAGGGTGCCTACTCGATGGTCTTGCCCCACACGCGCATGACGCGGCGCGAAGAGGGGCAGGCGCCCAGCAGCCACTTCCAGGGCCGTTTGAGTCACAACCTCTACTACCTGATGACCCAGGCACTGCGGGCCTACCAGGCCAGTTACCAGCCCCGCCAATTGTCCACGGGGCTGCGCACCAGCGAAGCGCGAATGCTGATGGTGCTGGAAAATGACGCCGGGCTGAACCTGGTCGACCTGCAGCGAGAAGTGGCGATGCCGGTGCGCGAGATCGAAGAAGCCGTGGCCAACCTCAAGCGCAAGGGCCTGGTGAGCGATGATGGCGACCGGGTCCGCCTGACCGTCAAGGGCATCGATGAGACCGAAGGGCTCTGGGCCATTGCCAGGGAACAGCAGGACAAGGTGTTCGGCCAGTTCGGCGAGGCCCAGGTGGAGCATTTCAAGGCGGTGCTCAAAGGGGTGATCAAGGGCGCTTGATGCCAGAGCACTGAAAATAGCTACACCCCTGTGGGAGCGGGCTTGCCTGCGATGGTGGTCATTCAGCTTGCGATGATGTTGGCTGTGCCGTCGCCTTCGCGGGCAAGCCCGCTCCCACAAGGTACTTGGGTGTTCAATTGCCCTTGGCACGGACAGCGGGACAGTGGTGATGCTAAGATTTAGTTAACTCATTAACTAATAC
Organism: Pseudomonas sp. Cab53; assembly: GCF_018325965.1. NCBI lineage: Bacteria > Pseudomonadati > Pseudomonadota > Gammaproteobacteria > Pseudomonadales > Pseudomonadaceae > Pseudomonas > Pseudomonas sp. Cab53. The sequence continues at coordinate 2,731,654 of NZ_AP021902.1, forward strand.
CCTGGCGAACACTCTCCATGCCCAAGCTGCGCCAATCTTTGACCCTGACCCTGCTACAGGCCCGTGAAGCGGCCATGGGGTTTTTCCGTCCCTCCCTCAATCAACACGGCCTGACCGAACAGCAATGGCGGGTCATCCGCATCCTCAGCCAGCACGCGGAGCTGGAGATCAATCGCCTGGCCGAACTGGCCTGCATCCTCAAGCCCAGCATGACCGGCGTGCTGGTGCGCATGGAGGCTGCGGGCATGGTTGTTCGGCGCAAGGCCGAGCAGGATCAGCGGCGCGTACTGGTGCGCCTGACACCACAAGGGCAGGCGTGCTTCGACTCGATGAGCCACAGCATGGAGGCCAACTACCAGCGCTTGCAGGAGAAACTGGGGGAGGAGAAGTTGCAGACGTTATTGGTGTTGCTGAATGAGTTGAAGGCGGTCAGGCGTTGATAGCTGATAGCTGATAGCTGATAGCTGATAGCTGATAGCTGAGCGAAGTGCTGAAGCCTTTGTGGCGAGGGGATTTATCCCCGCTGGGCTGCGCAGCAGCCCCAAGAGAGTCCAACTCAATCTGCCTGATACATCGGGTGTCAGGCTTTAGGGCTGCTGCGCAGCCCAGCGGGGATAAATCCCCTCGCCACAGGCAGGCTCGACTTAGGTCAGTACACCCCACCCGCCGCAGGCTTTGGCACACCCTTGAACGCCGACGCCAGGCTTTGAAGGCCGCGCATCAGCACGGTCGTGTCCACTCCGACGGCTACGAACGCTGCCCCCAGCTCGATGTAGCGCCGGGCCAGTTTTTCGTCGGCACTGAGGATTCCGGCGGCCTTGCCGGCCTTGCGAATGCGGGCGATGGCGTCTTCGATGGCTGCTTGCACGTCCGGATGCCCCGGATTGCCGCGAAACCCCATGGACGCACTCAGGTCCGCCGGGCCGATGAACACCCCGTCCACGCCGTCCACCGAGGCAATGGCGTCGAGATTGGCCAGACCCTCGCGGCTTTCGATCTGCACCAGCAGGCACATCTGTTCATCGGCCTTGTCCAGGTAACCGGGGATGCTGTTCCAGCGCGACGCGCGAGCCAGCGCGCTGCCGACACCACGCACCCCACTGGGCGGGTAATGGATGGCGCGCACCAGCTCGCGGGCCTGCGCGGCGCTTTCCACCATCGGCACCAGCAGGGTCTGTACGCCGAGGTCGAGCACTTGTTTGATCAGCGCCGTGTCACCCACCACCGGGCGAATCACCGGTTGGCTGGCGTAGGGCGCCACGGCCTGGAGCTGGCCGAGCAGGGTGCGCACGTCGTTGGGCGCGTGTTCACCGTCGATCAGCAGCCAGTCGAAACCGGCATTGGCAGCCAGCTCGGCGCAGTAGGCGTCGGCCAGTCCGAGCCAGAGGCCAATCTGCGCCTCGCCGCTTTTCAGCCGTTGTTTGAACGTGTTGATCGGCATGTCCATGAAGCAGTCCTCGAGCAGTCAGACGAAACGGCAAGCGATGGAGCCAAGCATGTCGTAGTCGACATGGAAGGTATCGCCCGGGTTGGCCGCCACCGGGCGGGTGAAGGAGCCACCGAGGATGATCTGCCCCGGTTGCAGGGTGACGTCATAGGCCGCCAGCTTGTTCGCCAGCCAGGCCACGCCCTTGGCCGGGTGATTGAGCACCGCCGCCGAGACGCCGGACTCTTCGATCACGCCGTTGCGGTAGAGCACCGCCGGCACCTTGCGCAGGTCGATCTCGGTGGGGCGCACCGCACGTCCGCCCATGACCACGCCAGCGTTGGCCGCGTTGTCGGAAATGGTGTCGAAGACTTTGCGGGTGGCCTGGGTCTGCGGGTCGATCTGCTGGATGCGTGCGTCGATGATTTCCAGTGCCGGGATCACCCATTCAGTGGCATCCAGTACGTCGAACACCGTGACGTTCGGGCCTTTCAACGGTTTGCCGAGGATGAACGCCAGTTCGACTTCCACTCGCGGCACGATGAAGCGCGAGAAGGGAATGTCGGTGCCTTCGTCGAAGAACATGTCATCCAGCAGCGCGCCGTAGTCCGGCTCGGTGATGTTCGAGGACACTTGCATGGCCCGGGAGGTCAGGCCGATCTTGTGGCCGACCAGCTTGCGCCCGTCGTTGATTTTCTGCGCCACCCAGGCGCGCTGGATGGCGTAGGCGTCATCGAGGGTGATGGCCGGGTGATCGAGGGAAAACTGGCGCACCTGCTCCCGGGAACGCTCGGCGTGGTCGAGGCGGGCAGCGGCTTGCTGGATGAGGCTTTGATCGAGCATGACAAGGTCTCTATTGAGGATTGACGACGGCGGCCCGGGTGCGCAGCACCAGCAGGCCACCCAGGGTGATGAACAGCGCCAGGACATACAGGGCCAGGCTGGCGCTCTGCGTGGTGTCCCGCATCCAGCCGATGAGGTACGGCGCGAAGAATGAGGCGATGCTGCCAAAGGAACTGATCAGGGCGATTCCGGCGGCCTGGGTGTTGTTGGAGAGAAACGCCGGCGGCAGTTGCCAGAACATCGGCAACGCCGCGCTGGCGCCCATGCCGGCGACAATCAGGCCGCCGAGCACCAGGGTCGGATTGCCGGGAGAGAGCCCGGCGATGGCGATACCGGCTGCCGCCATCAACAACGGTACGCAGAGGTGCCAGCGACGTTCGCGGTGGCGGTCGGAGGAGCGGCCACAACCGATCATGAAGAAGCAACCGGCCAGGTAAGGCACCGCGCTGAGCAGGCCGACCTGGCCTTCGCTGCCGATGCCGGCGCCGTGGATCAGAGTGGGCATCCAGAAAGCCAGGGTGTTCACCGCCAGCATCACGGCGAAGTACACCGCCACCAGCAACCAGACCTGGGGGTTAGCGAGGATCGCCGAAAACGAGGTGATGGATTTTCGCTGTTCCTCCACGCTCAGTTGTTCGCGCAGGTGCTGCTTGGCGTGGGGTGAGAGCCAGCTGACGCTTTGGTAACTGTCGGGCAGGCACTTGAGTACGACCAGGCCCAGGAGGATCACCGGCAGCCCCTCGATGACGAACATCCATTGCCAGCCACGCAGGCCGCCGACATCGTGGAAATGTTCGAGGATCGCCCCCGACAGCGGCCCGCCGATCACGCCCGCCATCGGCACGGCGATGGCGAACAGCGCGGTCACCTGGGCGCGCCGGCGTGCCGGGTACCAGCGGTTGAGGAACACCAGGATCCCCGGGAAGAACCCGGCTTCGGCCACCCCCAGCAGAAAACGCAGCAGGTAGAAACCGGCGGCGCTTTCAATCAGGAACATGCCGGTGGACAAGGCTCCCCAGACCACCATCAGCGTGGCGATCCAGCGGCGCGGGCCGACCCGGTCCAGGGCCATGTTGCTCGGCACGCCGAACAGCGCATAGGCGATGAAGAACAGGCCGGCGCCGAAGCCGTAGACCGTGTCGCTGAACTGCAGGTCGGCGCTCATCTGCATCTTGGCAAAGCCGATGTTGATCCGGTCCAGATGTGCGAACAGGTAGCAGACCAGCAACAACGGCATCAGCCGCCAGGTGATCGTGGCATGGGTGCGGTCGTGCACGACGGAGCCGGCAGTGCCAGCGGGATTGGCTGTGCTCATGATCTTGTACTTTTTGTCCGAGAGGCCGATGGGGGCAAGCGATCGGGCGTGGCTATCCCGCCTGGGCCTTGAGGAAGGCATGGACGTTGTTGGCCTTGAAGTTGAGGTGCTCGTGCAACTCGATCATCTCGAACGACAGGGCCAGCAGACGCTGGGCCTGCAAGTCGGCGAAGTGCGCAGTGATCACCTCGAAGAGTTTCTGCGCGACCTTCTCGCGGGTGGCGAGGTCGCGGCCATGGCCGACTTTCAACGTCATGTGCACGAAGGCGTAGTCGTGCTTGGCGTCGGCCATGCGCCAGGTGTCCAGGCGCAGACCCCGGCTGCGGATGCCGCCGAGGGGGAACACGCCGCTGTCGCCGAGCAGGGCGTGGACCTTTTCAAACAGGCCGGGCAAATCGGCCTGGTGTTCGATGTTGTCGGTGTATTCAGCGATGAAGTGCGGCATGGTCGGTGCTCCTGCGCAGGCGTTTCAAACCGGGAAAATGGCGTTGATCTGGCCGGTGCCCGAGCTGCCGAACGGCTCGGTGATGATTTCGGCCGGCTTGTCGTAGTCCGCTCCGCCGAGCAACCCCAGGAGCATGGCGGTGTCATGCATCTTGCCTTCGCCGAAGCAGTGTTCGGCGTAGTCCGGGAGCATCGCGCAGAACTCCTTCCAGCGGCCTTCGCGCCACATCTGCACCACGTGCAGGTCCACCTGCTTGTCGAACTCACGGGTCCAGTTGTGGATGTTGGCTTCGGCGTTGCGATCATCGGAAAACCGGTGGGACAGCGAACCGGAGGCGAGCACCAGGACCTTGCGGTCGCTCTTCTCGATGGCCCGGCGTACGGCGGCGCCAAAGGTGAAGCTGTCTTGCAGGCGATGCCAGGCGCACCAGGCGGCAATCGACACCACGTTGAGTTTCTGCGCCGGCGGGACGTCCATGTGCATGTAGCGCATGGGCACCAGCGTGCCGTACTCCAGCTCCAGGCTGGGGATGTTGTGGGCCAGGGTGCGGACGTCGGCGGCGTTGGCTTCGGCGGCGATCAACTCGCCCAGTTCCGGGGCGCCCGCGTATTCGTACTCCATGTTCTTGATGAAATGCGGCAGCTCGTTACTGGTGTAGATGCCCTTGAAATGCTCGCCGCTGTTGACGTGGTAGGCGCTGTTGACCAGCCAGTGCACGTCGAACACCACGGCCGTGTCGGCGCCCAGCTCGCGGGCGCGACGGCCGATTTCCTTATGGCCGGCGATCGCGGCCTCGCGGCAACCGTGGTGTTTACCGGGCAGCTCCGACAGGTACATCGAGGGAACGTGGCAGATCTTCGCAGCCAGGACGACTTCGCCCATGATGATTCTCCTGAAAAAGTTGTTCTTGTTGAGTCTTGGGTAATCGGTGAATCACAGCCTGTTCAACTGGACCGCAGCTCTTGTGGCGAGGGGATTTATCCCCGCTGGGCTGCACAGCAGACCTCAAATCAAACACCTCGGTGTGTCAGGTTGATCGAGGTTGACTGATTCAGGGCCGCTTCGCGCCCCAGCGGGGATAAATCCCCTCGCCACAGAGTTAGCCCCCAGCCATGGATTACACGCCCCACCGTGGAATGTGATGACCGCCCATGGAAATACAAACGTTCTTGATCTCGGCAAACACTTCAAAGCTGTACTGTCCACCTTCGCGCCCGGTTCCGGAACCCTTCACGCCGCCGAAAGGCTGGCGCAGGTCGCGCACGTTCTGGCTGTTGATGAACACCATGCCGGCCTCGATGCCATGGGCCAGGCGATGGGCCTTGCCGATGTCCTGGGTCCAGATGTACGACGCCAGGCCGTACTCGGTGTCGTTGGCCAGTTGCAACGCCTGGGCTTCGTCCTTGAACGGGATCAGGCAGACCACCGGGCCGAAGATCTCTTCCTGGGCGATACGCATTTTGTTGTTCACGTCGGCGAACACCGTCGGCTGGATGAACTGGCCGCGACTCAAGTGTGCAGGCAGGTTGGCCGGGCGTTCCAGGCCGCCGGCCAGCAGGGTGGCGCCTTCTTCGAGGCCGATCCTGATGTAGCCGGTGACCTTGTCGTAGTGGGCCTGGGTGATCATCGAGCCGACCTGGGTCTTGGGGTCTTGGGGGTCGCCCACGATCAAGCGTTTGGCACGGGCGGCGAATTCGGCGACGAACTGCGGGTAGACGCTTTCCTGGATGAAGATCCGACTGCCAGCGGTGCAACGTTCGCCGTTGAGCGAGAAAATCGTGAACAGCGCCGCATCAAGGGCCCGCTCCAGGTCCGCGTCTTCGAAAATCAGCACCGGCGATTTGCCGCCCAGCTCCATGGAGTACTTCTTCAGCCCGGCGGTCTGCATGATTTTCTTGCCGGTGGCGGTGCCGCCGGTGAAGGAGATTGCCCGCACATCCGGGTGACGCACCAATGCATCGCCCGCCGTGACGCCGTAGCCCTGGATCACGTTGAGCACACCGTTGGGGATCCCGGCCTCGACGGCCAGTCGCCCCAGTTCATTGGCGGTCAACGGCGACAGCTCGGACATCTTCAGCACAGCGGTGTTGCCCAGGGCCAGGCACGGCGCGGTCTTCCAGGTCGCGGTCATGAACGGCACGTTCCACGGCGACACCAGGCCGCAGACCCCCACCGGCTGGTACAGGGTGTAGTTGAGCATCTGGTCGTCGACCGGGTAGGTGTGGCCGTCCATCCGGGTGCACACTTCGGCGAAGAAATCGAAGTTGTGGGACGCCCGCGGGATCAGCACGTTGCGGGTCTGGTGGATCGGCAAGCCGGTGTCGAGGGTTTCCAGTTCGGCCAGTTTCGGCACGTTCTGCTCGATCAGCTCTCCGAGCTTGCGCATCAACCGGGCGCGTTCCTTGGCGGGCGTGTTGGCCCACTTCGGGAAGGCATCCTTGGCGGCGGCTACGGCCTGAGCGACTTCCTCGGCGCCGCCGCTGGCGACTTCGCCAATGGCTTCGCCGGTGGCCGGGTTGTAGTTGACGAAGACGTCTTTGCTTTCGACCTCACGGCCGTTGATCCAGTGTTTGATCATTGTGCTCAAGCCTCTCTACGGGATGCGAAGAACGCGGCTTCGCTGACAATTCGGTTGACCAGGCGGCCGACGCCTTCCACTTCCACCACCACTTCATCACCGGGCACCACGTCGGCCAGGCCTTCGGGCGTGCCGGTGGCGATCATGTCGCCGGGTTGCAGGGTCATGAAGCTGGACAGGTATTCGATCAGGTACGGGATGTCGAAGATCATGTCCTTGGTGCTGCCTTCCTGGCGCAGCTCACCGTTGATCCAGGTGCGCAGTTTCAGGTCGCTCGGGTCCGGCACGTCGGCGACGTCGACGATCCATGGCCCGACAGGGGTGGTGGCGTCGCGGTTCTTCACCCGCAGGTTGGGGCGGTAGTAGTTTTCCAGGTAGTCGCGGATCGCGTAGTCGTTGCACACGGTGTAGCCGGCCAGGTAATCCAGCGCATTTTCGCGCTTGACGTTACGGGCGGTTTTGCCGATGACCGCCACGAGTTCGCACTCGTAATGCATGTAGGCGACGTTGTCCGGGCGCCAGGTCTTTTGGTTGTGGCCGGTGTAGGTGCCCGGCGACTTGATGAACGCCAGGGGCTCGGTCGGCGGCTTGAAGGCCAGTTCGGCGGCGTGGTCGGCGTAGTTCAGGCCCAGGGCGAACATGTTGCCGGTGGCCGGCGGCAGCCACTCGACCTGGTCTTCGCCCAGCAGGCGACCGTCGAGCAAGCGCACGGCATTGCCGGCTTCAACGGTGACGGCGTGGACCTGGCCTTCAAAACGAATGCGCGCGTGTTTCATGAAACGGCTCCTGGCTGCTCGGCCACGACGGTATTGACGAGACGGCCCACGCCGTTGATGTGCACTTCGACGCGGTCGCCAGGCAACACGTCGACCCGGCCCTCGGGCGTGCCGGTGATCAACACGTCGCCGGCGTGCAGGGTCATGAACTCGCTGATCTCGGCAATCAGTTGGGGGATGTTGCGAACGAAGTTGGCCGTGCTGTTTTGCTGGCGTGCCTCGCCGTTGACGTACAGCGTGATCGCCAGGCTGTGGGGATCTGCGAGGTTGGCGGTCGGCACCAGTTCCGGCCCGATGGCGCACGAGCCATCCCGGCACTTGGCCTTGACGGCGGGGCGGTAGTAGCTGTCTTCCGGCAGGCTGAATTCGTTGACGACGGTGTAGCCGGCCACGTAGCCCAGCGCCTCGGCGGCGCTGACGCGGCTGGCCGACTTGCCCATCACCACGCCCAGGGCCGGCCCTGGTTGCAGCCGCTCGCCGTGGCCGGGATGGACCACATCGGCGTCGTGTCGATTACGGGTGTTGGGCGTCTTGATGAACAGCACCGGCTTGACCGGCGGTTTCTGGTAGGGCGGCTGCTCGAACTCGGCGAGGTGCTGTTTCAGCAGCCCCTGATAGTTCAGCGCGACCCCGAACAGGGTGCCGTTAGCGACGTCATGCAGGGCACGGCTCATGCTTGTCTCCTGGCGGTGCAGAGGGATGAGGGCTCTGCGTTATTGTTAATGTGTTAACAGTTATAATTAAGATGTTAACTATCGTCAAGCGTGGCAGAATGACCGGGCGCTGGATGACCCTCCGGATTCGTTGCAGGATGGGGCTCGGCGACGCTTGAATCAGAATAAAAACGAGTACTGCGTGATGACCGATCGTCAACCGATCCCCAACATCAACATCGGCCAGGTGTACGACCAGCGCTACAGCGATGCCGAGGTGCATTACGACCGGCTCGCCAACCTCGCGGACTTTTTCGGTCGCAACATGCCGGTGCACCGCCACGACCGCTTCTTCCAGGTGCACTACGTCAAGAGCGGCACCGTGCGGGTGTATCTCGACGACCAGCAATACGTCGAATCGGGCCCGATGTTCTTTCTCACGCCGCCCACCATCGCGCATGCCTTCGTGACCGAGGCCGACAGTGACGGGCATGTGCTGACGGTGCGCCAGCAGTTGGTGTGGCAGTTGATCGACGCCGATCCGAGCCTGGCGCCGGCCGGTGTGCAACTGCCGGCGGCCTGCGTGGCGCTGGCGCAACTGGGGCCGGAGTTGGCGGGGGAGGTGGGACGGCTGGAGTACCTGTTCGAGCAACTGAGCGAGGAGGTGGCGGCCGCGCGGCCAGGGCGCAACGTGGCCCTGGACGGATTGACACGGCTGATCATGATCAGCCTGCTGCGCTTGTGTACCAACTCCCTGAAAGCCCGGCCGGCGCGGCATGAAGACCTGAAGATCTTCCACCGCTTCAACGAGCTGATCGAAGCCCACTACCTGCAGCATTGGCCGCTGTCGCGCTATGCCGAGGGCATCGGGGTGACCGAGGCGCGCCTCAACGACGTGTGCCGGCGCATCGCCGACCTGCCTTCCAAGCGGTTGATCATGGAGCGCTTGATGCAGGAGGCCAAGCGTCTGCTGCTGTTTACCGGCAGTTCGGCCAATGAAATCTGCTACCAGCTTGGCTTCAAGGATCCGGCCTATTTCAGCCGGTTTTTCCAGCGTTATGCCCAGCTCACGCCGGGCGAGTATCGCCAACGACAGTCGGGGTTGCGCTGAACTTCCCTGCGATTGAACACGTGCTTATGTGGCGAGGGAGCTTGCTTGCGCTGGGGTGAGCAGTAGCCCGAGGCTTTTGACGATTGCTGCGCAATCGAGCGGGAGCAAGCTCCCTCGCCACAGGTCTCTTGCAGCGCCTTGCCTGCGCCACTAAGCTGCCCGTTCGCCCACCCAAGCAGTTCGAACATGGCCAACCCCAGACCCTCCCTGACGCTGACCCTGTTGCAAGCCCGTGAAGCCGCCATGGCTTTTTTCCGTCCCGCGTTGAACCAGCATGACCTCACCGAGCAGCAATGGCGGGTGATCCGCATCCTGCACCAGCAAGGCGAACTGGAAAGCCACCAGCTTGCCCAGCAGGCCTGCATCCTCAAGCCGAGCATGACCGGTGTGCTCAGCCGCCTGGAGCGCGATGGCCTGGTGCGCCGGCAGAAATCCAGCCAGGATCAGCGTCGGGTGTTCGTGGCCCTCACCGAACGCGGCGAGCAGTGCTTCGAGTCGATGAGCGAAGGCATGGAAGGCAACTACCGCCGGATCGAAGCGCAGTTCGGCGAGCAAAAGATGCAGCAACTGCTGGGGCTGCTCAATGAATTGAAGAACATCAAGCCGTAGGCCGCCCCACAACCCTCCATGGCAAAGGGGGTCAAACCCTGTGGGAGCGAGCTTGCTCGCGAAGGCGGTGGACCCGTCTGCAACTTTGCCGGGCTGGCTGGCGTCTTCGCGAGCTCGCTCCCACAGGGTTTCAATGCGGCGTCGCCGTCACTGAGCGGCGGGAACCGCCAGCCACTGGCCGATCACTTTTTGATAGCTGCCGTTCGCCTTGCTCAGGTGCAGCCACTGGTCGACGTACATCTTCCAGGTGCTGTCGTCACGCGGCAGCAGGTAGGCCTTCTCGCCATACTGCAGGTAGTGGGTCGGGTTGACGGCACACAGGCCGGGCTTGAGTTTCTGCTGGTAGAGCGCCTCCGAGGCGTCGGTGATCATCACGTCGGCGCGCTTGTCCAGCAGTTCCTGGAAGATGGTCACGTTGTCGTGGAAGGCGAGTTGGCCCTTGGGTACGAAGGCGCGGACGAAGGCTTCGTTGGTGCCACCGGCCGGCTCCACCAGGCGTACCGAGGGTTGGTTGATCTGTTCGAGGGTCTGGTAGCGCGACTGGTCTTCGCAGCGCACCAGCGGGATCTTGCCATCCACGTCCAGGGTGTTACTGAAGTAGGCTTTCTTCTGGCGTTCCAGGGTCACCGAGATCCCGCCCATGCCGATGTCGCACTTGCCCGCCAGCATGTCCGGCATCAGGGTTTTCCAGGTGGTCTGGACCCATTGCACCTTGACGCCCAGGCTCGCGGCCAGCGAACGCGCCATGTCGATGTCGATCCCTTCGTAGTCGCCGCTTTCAGCCTTGTAGGTGTAGGGCTTGTAGTCGCCAGTGGTGCACACCTTGAGCTCGCCGCGTTGCAGGACCTCGTCCAGGTGAGAGGCGCCAGGCTCGGCCAGGGCATTGCCACACAAGGCCAGCAGGCCGCAGAACGTCATCGTGCTTGTTATGGTTTTCATGGGGATGGGACGTCTCGCAAGGGAAGGGGACAAGACGGGCCAGTGTAGTAAAAGTGTCTGTGGGTTGTCTCTGTGTGGCGGCCTTTTGTCAGCGTGAAACGATCCCGTGGTCGATCGCGTATTTCACCAATGCCGCGGGTTTATCGATGTTGAGCTTGCGGCGGATGCTCAGGCGATGGGTCTCGACGGTACGCACGCTGATGTCCAGCTCGCGGGCCATTTCCTTGTTGTTCAAGCCCTCGACCATCTTGCGCAGCACCTGGCTTTCCCGTGGGGTCAGTTCGTTATCGGTGTTCGGGTCGGTGGCCAGGCGTTGGGCGATTTCGGCGCTGTAGAAGGTGCCGCCGCCGATGATCGCCTCGATCGCCGCGACGATCTCCCGCGAGGGCGCGTTCTTGAGCACGTAGCCGCTGGCACCGCAGCGCACTGACTCGCTCACGTATTCATGGTTGTCGTACATGCTGAGGATGAGGATCTTCAGGCTCGGGTATTGCTTGCCCAGCAGCCGGGTCAGCTCAAGGCCGTTCATGTCCTTGAGGCTGATGTCCATCAGCAGCAGGTCCGGTGTGCAGCGGCCCACCATTTCGATCGCCTGTGCGCCGTTCTCGGCTTCGCCGACCACGTTCAGCCGTGGCATGACGGACAGCAGCGCCCGGATGCCATCGCGCACCAGTGAGTGATCATCGACCAGCGCGACGCGGATCGCAGGCGGCAGGTTCATCGACAAGGGGGGCTTGGGATCAGGGGTCATCAGCTTTACGTGGCCGCCATGTTCATGGGCAAAAGGATGTCCAGCTCGCTGCGCCCCGGTTCGGAGGTGACTTCCAGGCGTCCACCGAAGTGTTCGACCCGTTCGCGGATATTGCGCAGGCCGATGCCGGCGTGCCCCCGCTCGACCTGTGGCACGTTGAAGCCCATGCCATCATCCACCACCGTCAGGCGCAAGGACTCGGCGGAGCCGAACAGGCTGATGCCGACGCTTTTCGCCCCGGCGTGACGCTCGATGTTGGTGAGCGCTTCCTGGGCAATGCGGAACAGCGAGACCGGTGCGCCGTTTTCCAGCCGGCAATCGAACTCATTGGTGCGGTAGGACACCTCCAGCCCGCTGCGCTGCTGGAACTCGGAGGCGAGTTGGCCGATGGCGGCGGGCAGGCCCAGGGTATCGAGCAGGGAAGAGCGTAGGTCATGGGAGATGCTGCGGATCTCGCCGATGGCTTCGCCCAAGCGGTCTGTCGCATTCTTGAGAATGCCCAGGCCGTTTTCCTGGCCGTTTTCCAGCACATGGCTGGCCAGTTCGAACTGGAACTTGATCGACACCAGCAGTTGGCTGATGCCGTCGTGCAACTCACGGGACACTCGCGAGCGTTCCTCTTCCTGCAGGCTGACGATGCGCTGGTTCAGGCGCTGCAGTTTCTTGTCGGCCAGGCGGTGCTCGCTGACGTTGAGGGTCATGCCACCGGCGAACACCAGCAACACGGCCACCAGGGCGATGGCGGCGATGGCCTGCATGGTGGTGTGGATGCCTTGGGCGACTTCGGCGCGAGCCTGCTGGGTGGCGCGCTCGACGTCTTCGAGGTAGATCCCGGTGCCGAGCATCCATCCCCAGCGGTCCAGCATGACCACGTAGGCCAGTTTTTCAGTGACCTGGCCGGAGGAGGGCTTGTTCCAGGCATAACGCTGGAAGCCCTCGCCGGACTGGGCGCTCTTGAGCAGCGCCTGGATCACCGGCAGGCCATGAGGGTCCTTCATGTCCCACAGGTCTCGCCCCACCAACTCCGACTGGCGCGCGTGCATGAGGCTGCGGCCCTGGCGGTCGTACACGAAGAAATAACCGTTGATGCCGAAGCTCAGCTTGCGCAGTTCTTCCAGCACTTGCTGCTGTGCACGTTCGTCGCCCTGGCCGTCGTTGTACAACGGGGCGATCAGGCTTTGTGCCATTTCCACGTAGTTTTTCAGCTCGGCGCGCTTGCTGGCCAGGATGCTGTCTTCGATGAGCTGTGCCTGTTGGTCGCCCAACTGGCGGTTGAGCGAGATCACCAGGGCGCAGATAACAGCGATCGCCAGGACCAGCGGCAGGATTCCGAGGGCGACGATTTTGTGTTTGAGCAGCATCTGGACTCCTGTCAGGGCCTGACGAGGGGAGGTGGATGCTCGGCATCATATGCCAAACCTTCCCCCGAATAGGAGAGGTAACCTGCGCTGGACATCGAATCCGTAGGCACTCAGCGACATTGTGGGAGCGGGCTTGCTCGCGAATGCGGTGGATCAGCGACATCTGCTTTAACTGACACACCGCCTTCGCGAGCAAGCCCGCTCCCACAGGGGCGGTCTACGTAGTACTACGGATTTATTTATTGACGGCCTACGGGGATATTGGGCCGGCTCCGAATAGCGGGGCACATTATAAAAACAATCGCCGCAGTCCACTGGACCTCGGCAGGAGACACGCAATGACAACCCGTCTGGTTAAACACCTCGCCTGGTTTGCCGTGGCTGTTCTGGGAGCCTGTGCGTTGAGTGTCGTGGCCTTGCGCCGCGGCGAAGCCATCAACGCCCTCTGGATCGTCGTCGCAGCCGTGGCCATCTACCTGGTCGCCTACCGCTACTACAGCCTCTTCATCGCCAACAACGTGATGCAACTCGATGCGCGCCGGGCCACGCCTGCCGTGCTCAACAACGATGGCCTGGACTTCGTCCCGACCAACAAGCACATCCTCTTCGGTCACCACTTCGCCGCCATTGCCGGCGCGGGGCCGCTGGTCGGGCCAGTGCTGGCCGCGCAGATGGGCTACCTGCCCGGCACGCTCTGGCTGATCGCCGGCGTGGTGCTGGCCGGGGCCGTGCAGGACTTCATGGTCCTGTTCCTGTCCACCCGCCGCAACGGGCGCTCCCTGGGGGACATGGTCCGCGAGGAAATGGGCCGCATTCCCGGCACCATCGCGCTGTTCGGCTGCTTCCTGATCATGATCATCATCCTCGCGGTGCTGGCGCTGATCGTGGTCAAGGCCCTGGCCGAGAGCCCGTGGGGGATCTTCACGGTGATGGCGACCATCCCGATCGCGATGTTCATGGGCCTTTACATGCGCTACATCCGCCCGGGCCGCATCGGCGAAATCTCGCTGATCGGCGTGCTGTTGCTGCTGGGGTCGATCTGGCTCGGCGGGCAGATCGCCGCCGACCCAGTCTGGGCCAAGGCCTTCACCTTCACCGGGATCCAGATCACCTGGATGCTGATCGGCTACGGCTTTGTCGCCGCCGTGCTGCCGGTGTGGCTGATCCTGGCACCGCGGGACTACCTGTCGACTTTCCTCAAGATCGGCACCATCGTCGCCCTGGCGATCGGCATCCTGGTCACCATGCCCGAGCTGAAAATGCCGGCGCTGACCCAGTTCACCAATGGCCTGGGCCCGGTGTGGAAGGGCGGTCTGTTCCCGTTCCTGTTCATCACCATCGCCTGTGGCGCGGTCTCGGGTTTCCACGCGCTGATTTCCTCGGGCACCACGCCCAAGCTGCTGGATAACGAAACCAACGCCCGCTACATCGGCTACGGCGGCATGCTCATGGAGTCCTTCGTGGCGATCATGGCGATGGTTGCCGCGTCGGTGATCGAGCCGGGCGTGTACTTTGCCATGAACAGCCCGGCGGCCATCGTCGGCGGCGACGTGGTGGCCGTGGCGCAGACCGTCAGCAGTTGGGGCTTCGCCATCACTCCGGACGCCCTGCAGGCCGTGGCCAAGGACATCGGCGAGACCACCATCCTGGCCCGTGCCGGCGGCGCGCCGACCCTGGCGGTGGGCATCGCGCAGATCCTGCACTCGGTGCTGCCGGGTGAGAACACCATGGCGTTCTGGTACCACTTCGCGATTCTGTTCGAAGCGCTGTTCATCCTCACCGCGGTGGACGCCGGCACCCGTGCCGGGCGCTTCATGCTGCAGGACCTGCTGGGCTCGTTCGTGCCGGCCCTCAAGCGCACCGAATCCTGGACCGCCAACCTGATCGCCACCGCCGGTTGCGTGGCGCTGTGGGGTTACCTGCTGTATCAGGGCGTGATCGATCCGCTGGGCGGCATCAACACCTTGTGGCCGCTGTTCGGCATCTCCAACCAGATGCTGGCCGGTATCGCGCTGATGCTCGCCACCGTGGTGCTGATCAAGATGAAGCGCCAGCGCTACGTCTGGGTCACGCTGCTGCCGGCGACCTGGCTGCTGATCTGCACCACCACCGCGGGCCTGATCAAGCTGTTCGACGCCAACCCGGCGATCGGCTTCCTGGCCCTGGCGCGCAAATACAACGAGGCGCTGGCCGCCGGGCAAGTCCTGGCCCCGGCCAAGAGCATCGAGCAGATGCAGCACGTGGTGTTCAATGCCTACACCAACGCGACGTTGACGGCACTGTTCCTGTTCGTGGTCTTCAGCATCCTGTTCTACGCGCTCAAGGTCGGCATCGCCGCCTGGGGCACGAAGGAACGCACGGACAAGGAAGCGCCTTTCCAACCGCTGCCGGACGCCTGAAACGAGGATTGCAACGATGTTCAATGACTTGAGTCGCCTGGGTAAATACCTCGGTCAGGCCGCCCGCCTGATGGTCGGCATGCCCGACTACGACAACTACGTCGAGCACATGCAGACCCAGCATCCGGACAAGCCGCTGATGGACTACGAGACGTTCTTCCGCGAACGCCAGGAAGCCCGTTACGGCGGCAAGGCCGGGCCCAAGTGCTGCTGACCCGGCAGCCCTGAGGTACCCCCTGTGGGAGCGGGCTTGCTCGCGAATGCAGTGGGTCAGTCGATGAAGAGGTTGGCTGACCCACCGCTTTCGCGGGCAAGCCCGTTCCCACAGAGTTATTTGGTGGGGCACAAGATGTGTGTCCGTCACAGATTCCCTGTGTGGGAGCGGGCTTGCTCGCGAATGCAGTGGGTCAGTCGATGAGAGGTTGACTGAGCCACCGCCTTCGCGGGCAAGCCCGCTCCCACAGTGTTTTTTGGTGGACTCAAGAGGTGGGTGCGCCACAGATCTCTTGTGTGGGAGCGGGCTTGCCCGCGAAGACGGCCGCTCAGCGATGAAGTGGCTGCGGCCTTACTCCTGTCGCAGGGCGATCACTCTCACTCCGCCAACAACACCGCTGCATCGAACCCTACCCGCAGGTTGCCCCAATGGCGGCCGCCGAAGAAGAAGGGGACGTCGATCTCGGTCATGATTTCACCGGTATCGCGCAGGTAGGTCTGGAGCAGGAAACGCTGGACGTTGCCCGCCGCGCGCAGGCCGATCGGGTCGTTGAAGATGCGCTTGTTGCGGCACACGGGCAGGTCCACGGCACGGTCACCGGTGGGGGGCTTGGAGACCCAGCTGTTGTTCACCGGGCAATACCCCTTGGTGTCGACGATGAAGGACACCTTGCCCCCCGGCGTGCTACGGGTGAGCTTGTCGCATTCCTCCTGGCAGACCTGGGCGAAGCGCTCGGTGTAGCAGGTCATGTATTGCTTGGGATCGGTGCCGGGGACCAATTGGTAACTCTGGTCGAACAGGTTCAGGCCCTCGCGATGCAGCGCCTCCAGGCGTACCTGGAGCGTATCGCGGCATTCGCTGGCGCGGGTGATGGCGGCGTCCAGCTTGCCGTGGCCCAGCACGAACCGGCCCAGCAGCGCCTGGACCTTTTCGGCAACGCCGGACAGGTCGCGGGTGGCCGTCGCCGACTGCTGCATGCGCTGGTCGATCGACTGGCTGTCGGCATGGATCTGGGTCACCCGGTCGTTGATGCCGGTGTTGCTGTCGGCGAACTGCTGGATATGCTCGGCAATGTCAGCCAGCTTGCCATTGGTGGATTCGAAGTCGCCGATCATGCTTTCGAAGTGGCCGGAGGCCCGTTCCACCACCTTCTGGGTTTCCCGGGCGCTGTGGCTGATCTGGGTGGTCTGCTCGTGGGTGGAGCTGACTTCCTCCAGCATCGCGTCGATGTTGCGCGAGATGTCGTCGGTGGCCCGGCTGACATTCTGTGCCAAGGTGCGCACTTCATCGGCCACCACCGCAAAGCCCCGACCACTTTCGCCGGCCCGGGCGGCTTCGATGGCGGCGTTGAGGGCCAGCAGGTTGGTCTGGGCCGAGATCTGCTGGATCAACCCGACGATGGACTTGATGCTCGAAGAGCGTTGGTTCAACGCGCTCACCAACGTGGCGAACTCGCCGAGGCTGGCCGAGATCTCACTGATGTTGCCGGTCACTTCCAGCAGCTCGGCGTAGGAGTCACGGGCCATGCTCAGGTTCTGCGCGGTGGTGCTGGAAATGCCCTGGGTCTGGCGCGACACCTCTTCGATGCGGCCCACGGCGGTGTTGCTCTGGTCCATCACTTCCTTGGCGAACCGGGCCTGGTGAGTGGCGCTGTCGCTGGAGTCGCTGATGTTCTTCAACGAGCGCGCCGATTCCACGGCAATGTGCACGGTCAGCGCCTGGACGTTGCTGATGATCTCCCGCTGCTTGGCCAGGAAACGGTTGCAGGTGCCGGCCAGCACGCGGATCTCGTCGTGGGTCACCAGGGGCAGGTCCTTGGAGAGGTCGCCTTCACCGTTGGCGATTTCCTCCAGGGCCTTGGTCATGGCGGTGACGGGGCGCACGATCAGGTGACGAAAGTACCAGACCATGAAACTGATCATGCCCAGGGTCAGGACGGCGCCGAAGAGCAGGGCATGGCTGAGGCTGTCGAGCCGGCCTTCAATCTGCCCCAGCAACGCCGGGTCCAGTTGAGCATTGCGCAATTGCAGCAGGATGTCGGCACGGGCGCTCAAGGCCACCCAGTACAGCAGCGCACTGACCATCACCAGCAGGAAAAGGCTCGACAATTTTTTCGTGAGCGTATCGAAAAACTGCATCTCGATAGACTCGTACAAGGCCTTTAACGTCTGCATGCCGCTGCTCCTGGGCAAAAAAATCTCTCAATGGAATACATTCGACCGCAAGGGCCAAAGCTTTAGCGGATTAGGGCGTTTTGATATCACGGCAAGCCCGTCCGTCAAACCACTGTGGGAGCGAGCCTGCTCGCGAAGACGTTCACTCACCCGTGTTCCAGGGTTTCAAGCCCGGGCTTTCCCACGCAAACTGACTCCTATTTGTATTTACTGGGAATGATTCTCAAAGTATAGTCGCTCTCATTAACATTCCTCCCGTGAGTGCAGCGCTTTGAATCGTTCCACCCCTTCCGCGAAACGCAACGTCTTCATCCATTGTGTACTACCCGCCGTATCCTGCTGCTTCATCGCCACCCCACTGTGGGCGCAGGACGCGCTCGAACTGCCGGCCACGGCCATCCAGGGCAGTCGTATCCTCCAGGACGAAGGCTACACGGCGTCGCAAGCCAGCACGGCCAGCAAGAGCGACGTACCGATCAAGGAAGAAGCGCAGTCGATCAACGTGGTGACCCAGCAGACGCTGGACGATTACCAGGTGCGTTCGCTGGGCGATGCGATGAAGTTCGTCAGCGGCGTCAGCCAGGGCAATACCCTGGGCGGCTCGCGGGACTCGCTGGTCAAGCGCGGTTTCGGCACCAACGACGACGGCTCGATCCTGCGCGACGGCGTGCGTTCGAACCTGGGGCACAACTTCAGCGCCACCACCGAACGGGTCGAAGTGCTCAAGGGCCCGGCCTCGATGTTGTACGGTGCGTTGGAGCCCGGTGGGCTGATCAATGTCATCAGCAAGCAACCCGAGTACACCCAGAGCACCACCCTGAGCGGCTCTGCCTACAGCGAAGGCGGCGGCACCATGGGCCTGGACACCACCGGGCCCGTGGGCGATACCGGGTTGGCGTATCGGCTGATTGCCGAGCGTGGTCATGAAGATTACTGGCGCAACTACGGTGTGAATGAAAGCACGCTGGTCGCGCCCTCCCTGGCCTGGACCGGTGAACGGGCTTCGTTGAACCTGAGCTATGAGTACAACGAATATTCCAACCCGTTTGACCGTGGGACGATGTTTCGCAACGGGCACCCGGTCGACATCGACTACGACAAGCGCCTCGACGAGCGCTGGGCCAAGAGCGTGGGGATTCGCGAAACGGCGACGGCCCGTTTCGAGTATGAACTGAGCGAGGCGTGGAAGACTCGCGTGACCTACGGTTGGAACAATGATCGATACAGTCTTTCGATTGCGCAGCCCAACTCACTGACGGGCAATACGTTGCGCCGGGCAGCAAACGGTGCCCACTACGACGATGAAACCCGTTACGCGAGCTGGGATTTCATCGGCAACCAGGAACTGTTCGGTCAGGCGCATGACTTGCTGGTCGGTGTCGATAACCAGGTCTCCAACCAGTTTCGCGGCAAGACCTATCGCAATGCGGTCCGCGCCGGTTTCGACATCACCGCTCCGGTCTATGGCAATTTGCCGGAGCCTAGCCTGGTCAGCGCCGCCCAGAGCGATCTGAGCAACGAGCTGACCTCCAGTTCCGTGTACTTGAAGGACAACTGGCACCTCGATGACCGCTGGATCCTGGTCCTGGGGGGACGCTACCAGCACTACGACCAGTACGGTGACCAAGGGCGCGGCAGTAGCTACAAAGTGAACCGCGACGACAACGGCGATGCCTTCGTACCGTTCCTGGGCCTGGTCTACAAAGCCACCGACGCGTTGTCGCTGTACGGTAACTACAGCCGCTCGTTCAAGCCGAATGACACCGTGGACGACGCCGGCAACACCTTCGATCCGGAGGAGGGCCGCAGCTACGAAGTGGGGGCCAAGTACGATCCGTTGCCTGGCTTGAACATCAACCTGGCGCTGTTCGACATCGTCAAGAAGAACGTCGTGACGTCTTCCACGGTCAATGGGGTGACCCTGGCGGAAGCCGCCGGTAAAGTCGGTTCCCAAGGCCTGGAGCTGGACATTACCGGACGCCTGTCCGAGCGCTGGGACCTGATCGGCACCTACGCCTATACCCACACGGAAATCCTCGATGACCCGGACGACGAAGGCCATCGCCTGGCCGACGCACCGAAACACACCGCCAGCCTGTACCTGACCCATCACCTGAACGTTCCCGCCGAGTTCGGTGCCTGGCACGCCGGTGGCGGTGCTCGCTACGTGGGTGAGCGTGCGGCCAACAATGCCAACGACTTCTGGCTGAGCAGCTACACCGTGGCCGATGCCTTCGTGCGTTGGGAGGCGCCGGTGCTGGGTTACAAAACCTCGCTGCAACTGAACGTCGACAACCTGTTCGACAAGCAGTACTACCCGTCTTCCACGGGCAGCCAGTTGCAAGTGAATGTCGGTGAGCCGCGCACCGCACGCTTGAGCGCCAGCGTGACGTTCTGATCTTCGGTTAAAGCCCCCTCCGTGGCCAGGGCGCCGGCTCCCTCGCCGCGGTGATAACCGTTGTAGTGGCTACGTCACCGAGCTGCCAGTCGGCGCTGGCACGGTTTCACGCCGCACGCCGGTCCGCAAGGCATGGCGCAGCCTCAGTGCCGGCCGCTCGACCCAGTAATACGACACGCCGCTCAAGGCGAACGACAGCACCAGCACCGCCGTGACAATCAGCTCGCTGTATGCCACCGGCCAGAACGCGCGCAGTACATACATCACCACAAAGTGATTGAGAAACACCCCATAGCTGATGTTTCCCAACAGTTCATCCAACCGGTGGTACCTCAAGCGGCTCAGCAGGAACACGGCGGGCAGGCCCACGGCAATGCCGAGGGTGACTTCGGCGTTGAACGGGCGCCGGGCAATGACGCCCAGGACAATGGCCGCGAACAGCAAGGTGGCGATGATCGTGGTGATGGCCGCGATCCACAGCCCCTTTGCCCGAGCGCGGTACAAATAGCTGCCGCACAGGAAAATGAACAGCACTCCAGGCAGCAGGCGATAGCCATAGAGGTCGGTGTTGATGTAGCCCAGCGCTGCTACCAGGAAGACCGTGACCGATACCGCGAAGGCAATCCCCCGGCTCTTGTAGAGGATCAGGAAGGGGATCAGCAGGTAGAAGCACATTTCCAGCCCGAGGGACCAGGCTGGCGGCAGGATCTCGGGCACGGTGATGCCGAACATGTAGAAACCCAGCGGCAGGATCGGCAGGCTGGTGGCTATGTTTTCCAGGGTCAGGGCCTCTGCCTGGGGCGTTCCGGGCAAAAGGAAGTGGATCACCAGGCAGGACAGGACGAAGTACAGCAGGAACTGCGGGTACAACCTCAGCACTCGATCCAGGTAGAACAGGCCGACGTGCCTGGCTGTGCCGTAATTGCGCTCGATCAGCGAAGTCATCACGAAGCCGCTGATGATCAGGAAAGACACGACGGCAACGACGCCAGGGTTGAACCCCATGAACGTCACGCCCATGTGCGAAATGGCCACGAGCAAGGCCAGCAGCAGACGATAAACCCCCACGCGCATCATCCTTAATCAGAGTTGATCCGTTGTGGCAGACGTTATTGGGGTTTTCCGGCGCTGAACAGCGGCGCGACCGGCGACGGCAGTGGAGTGGGGAAGATTGTCACATTTGGCATCATCTGTTCGCCGCGGCGTGTGCTTCGCCAGCGGGCTTGCTCCCACGTGCCCAACGGGGACACGTGTGGGAGCGGGCTTGCCCGCGAAAGCGGTGTGTCTGTTATGCAGATGTTGGATGTGCCGCCGTCTTCGCGGGCAAGCCCGCTCCCACAGGTCTTGCTGGTTTTATGCAATGGCTGCGTATACCCCAAATCCCGTGTGGGAGCGGGCTTGCTCGCGAAAGCGGTATGTCTGCTATGAAGATATTGAATGTGCCGCCATCTTCACGGGCAAGCCCGCTCCCACAGGGTCAGGTGGTGCATGCAAAGGCTGCGTACACCCAAATCCCGTGTGGGAGCTTGCTCGCCAACGCTGGCGGCTCATTGGGACTCAGCGAAACGCTGGCACTACGTGCTTGATGAACAGCTCCAGGGATTTTTTCTTCTCGGCGTGAGGCAAGCTGTTGTCGCACCAGAAGCTGAACTCATCGACCCCCAGTTCCTGGTAGTACTTGATGCGCGGAATGATTTCTTCCGGCGTGCCGATCATGGCGGTCTTGTGCAGGCTCTCCAGTTCGAACTCCGGGCGACCGGCGAACTTTTCTTCGGGGCTGGGCGCCAGGAAGCCGTTGACCGGGGTTTGCTTGTTGCCGAACCAGGCGTCGAAGGTGCGGTAGAACTTGGCGATCGCCTGGGCGCCGACTTTCCAGCCCTCGGGGTTGTCCGCCGCGTGAACGTGGGTGTGACGCAGCACCATCAGTTGCGGGCGCGGAACGTCGGGGTTGTTGTCCAGGGCCGCCTGGAACTTGTTCTTCAGGTCCAGGACTTCTTCGTCGCCCTTCATCAGCGGCGTGACCATGACGTTGCAGCCATTGGCGACCGCGAAGTTGTGAGAGTCCGGGTCGCGGGCGGCGATCCACATCGGTGGGTGCGGCTTGCGGATCGGCTTGGGCACGCTGGTGGAGGTCGGGAATTTCCAGATCTCGCCGTCATGGGCATAGTCGCCTTGCCACAGGGCGCGGACCACCGGAACCATTTCCCGCAGGGCCTGGCCACCGGACGAAGCCGGCATGCCGCCGGCCATGCGGTCGAACTCGACCTGGTAGGCGCCCCGCGCCAGGCCGACTTCCATCCGGCCATTGCTGATCACGTCCAGCAATGCGCATTCACCGGCTACCCGCAATGGGTGCCAGAACGGTGCGATGATGGTGCCGGCGCCCAGGTGAATGGTGGTGGTCTTGCCGGCGAGGTAAGCCAGCAGCGGCATCGGGCTGGGCGAGATGGTGTATTCCATGGCGTGGTGTTCGCCGATCCACACGGTACTGAAGCCGCCGGCTTCGGCCAGCAGGGTCAGTTCGGTCAGGTCTTCGAACAACTGGCGGTGGCTGACGCTTTCGTCCCAACGTTCCATGTGTATGAACAGCGAGAATTTCATGACGCTTACCTCGGATCTTTTTGTTGGCGGCCTGTCGTTTGCGGGCCTGTTGCCTGGGACGAGCGCGGGGCTCCCGGGTGTTCTCGCAAGGCCGCGCGGGGTAGGGGTCGACGGCGGCCTGGCTGATTGATTATTGGTATACCATAATACGGAATATCTACAAAATATTTCTACCAGCCCGTCAAGCCGGAACGGGCAGGGCACCCATCTTGCCGTTGCAGTAAACCAGGGGGCTGGTGCGCTGCTCAGGCACGATCAGGTTTTTCACGGCACCCACCATGATCGCGTGGTCACCCCCTTCGTATTCGCGCCACAGTTCGCACTCGATCACCGCCGTGGCGTTCGCCAGGATTGGGTTGCCCAGGGCGCTCAATGTCCACTCGATACCTTGGGCCTTGTCCTTGCCCTTGCGGGCAAAAGCATAGGCCTCGCTTTGTTGACCGCCCGACAATACATGGATGGCGAAGCGTTTGTTCTTGATCAGGACCGGGTAGGAGTCGGAGCTGTAGTTCGGGCAGAACAGCACCAGGGCCGGGTCCATGGACAGTGAGCTGAAGGCACTGGCGGTCAGGCCGACGACCTGGCCATCCTCGTCCAGCGTGGTGATCACCGTCACACCGGAGGGAAACGAACCCAGGACTTGTTTATAGATGGCGGCGTCGATCATTGCGCGGTCCTCGTGTGAAGCGGTTTTTATAGGTTTGTAGGTCTGATGGTATACCGTAATACATTCATTGCAAGGTCTTTTTCGGTGAATCGATGAACGTTATTCGTAGCGTTTTGAGTCAATGATTACGGGGGTTTCACTTAGGGCGGCCAGGCGGGATAGCGGATCAGTTGGGCGCCGAAAGAGCGGATCAGTCTTGTGAAAGTGTTGGAATACCATAATATGGTGTTCATCTGAGAGGCGCCCAGAGTGCCTCCGGTTTGGCTTCATACAACGATAAGAACAGACAAACTCGAGTTCATGCCTATGTCCCAGATGTCCCGGCAAGACCCGTTGATCGAGAACCATACGGTCGACTACGTTCCTCTCGCAGAGCGCCACGGAAAGGCCCGCGACTTGTTCACCCTGTGGTTCAGCACCAACATTGCGCCGCTGCCCATCGTCACCGGCGCCATGGTGGTCCAGGTGTTCCATCTCGATCTGTTCTGGGGGTTGCTGGCGATTGCGCTGGGACACCTGCTCGGCGGCTCGGTGATTGCCCTCGCGTCAGCCCAGGGACCGCGCATGGGGATCCCACAGATGGTCCAGAGTCGCGGCCAGTTCGGTCGCTATGGCGCGCTGTTGATCGTGTTCTTCGCCGCGCTGATCTACGTCGGGTTCTTCATTTCCAACATCGTCCTGGCGGGCAAATCCATCGTTGGCATCGTGCCGTCGGTGCCGGTCCCGGCCAGCATCCTGATGGGTGCCCTCGGTGCCACGGCCATCGGTGTGATCGGCTATCGCTTCATCCATACCTTGAACCGCATCGGCACCTGGGTGATGGGCGGTGCGTTGTTCGCCGGTTTCTTCTACATCTTCGTCCATGACCTGCCAGCGGACTTTTTCAGCCGCGGCGGCTTCAACCTGTCCGGCTGGCTGGCCACGGTGTCGCTGGGGATCATCTGGCAGATCAGCTTCTCGCCCTATGTCTCGGACTACTCACGCTACCTGCCGGCGGATATCGGCATCGCCCGGCCGTTCCTGGCCACCTACCTGGGGGCGACGCTGGGCACCATCCTGTCGTTTGCCTTCGGCGCGGTGGCCGTACTGGCAACCCCCGAGGGCACTGAAGCGATGGCGGCGGTCAAACAGTCCACCGGTTGGCTGGGGCCGATTCTGATGGTGCTGTTTCTGCTCAACATCATCAGTCACAACGCCTTGAATCTGTATGGCGCGGTATTGTCGATCATCACCTCGATCCAGACCTTCGCCAGCCAGTGGACGCCGAGCGTCAAAGTGCGAGTGGTGTTGTCCGGCGTCGTGCTGGCAGGCTGCTGCGTGGTGGCGCTGGGGGCTTCGGCGGACTTCATTTCGCAGTTCATCGGCTTGATCCTGGCCTTGCTGCTGGTGCTGGTGCCATGGGCGTCGATCAACCTGATCGACTTCTATGTGATCAAGCGCGGCCACTACGACATCGCCTCGATCTTCCGGGCCGACGGCGGGATTTACGGGCGCTTCAACCTGCATGCGATCGTGGCTTACTTCATCGGGATCATCGTGCAGTTGCCGTTTGCCAACACGTCGCTGTATGTCGGGCCCTACGCCAACCTGGTGGACGGTGCCGACCTGTCGTGGCTGGTGGGCCTGCTGGTGACCTGCCCGCTGTATTACTGCCTGGCGACCCGCGGCCAGGCCCAGCGGCGTGCGGCGGCGCGACTGGGTTACACCGACTGATTCAAGCACTGTTTGATCGAATGCCCGGCTTTTTGCCGGGCATTCTTGTTTGGGTGGCTGCAAAACGGTAGGAGCGGGTGGGTGTCCACAAGTCTCAGATACACCCTAGAACCTGTGGGAGCGGGCTTGCCCGCGAAGGCGTCGGCACATTCAGTACAATGCAAATGGGCCCACCGCTTTCGCGAGCAACCTCAGCTCTTACCCCTCACCAAACAAAAAAGGCCGCCGCAACCCGACGTTGCGGCGACCTTGAGGGTGACATCTTTGAGACGGCCCACCGAAGTGGGCCAGCAGGGGATCAGTGCGCCCCGGCGGCCTTGTTCAGGTCACTTTCGGCCCATTGGGTGTAGACGCAGGCGTCGGCGGTGGCCCAGCGCACGCGCACCGGGTCGCCGGCCTTGAGCGGCATGCCCGCGGCGGAAAGCGCCTTGACGGTCATGGCGGTGCCGCCGGACGTCACCACGCTGCAGGTCTGGCTTTCGCCGAGAAACAGCACTTCCACGACCTTGGCCGACACCTCATTCCAGCCTGCCGCAAGCGGTTGTTGCGCGGCCTGCTCGGTGCTCAGCGCCAGGGCTTTTTCCGGGCGGACCATCAGCAGCACATCCTGCTCGGTTTGCAGGCCGGCAGTCAGGCGAATCGACAACGATTGGCCTTCGAAGCTCGCCACGGCGTTGCCCTGGGCTTTGAGCTTGAGGAAGTTCGAGTTGCCGAGGAACGACGCGACGAAAGCATTCGGCGGATTCTGGTAGAGGTCGTAGCCGCTGCCCAGGCCGACGATCTTGCCGTGGCTGAAAATGGCGATGCGCTGGGACAGGCGCATGGCTTCTTCCTGGTCGTGCGTCACGTAGACGATGGTGATGCCCAGGCGGCGGTGCAACTGACGCAGTTCATCCTGCAGGTCTTCGCGCAGTTTCTTGTCCAGGGCGCCGAGGGGTTCGTCCATCAACAGGATGCGAGGCTCGTAGACCAGCGCCCGGGCAATCGCCACGCGCTGTTGCTGGCCGCCGGAGAGTTGCGAAGGGCGGCGATGAGCAAATTGTTCCAATTGCACCAGCTTGAGCATCGCGTCGACCCGGCGATCGCGTTCGGCCGGGGCGAGTTTGCGGATCGCCAGCGGGAAGGCAATGTTGTCCCGTACCGACAGGTGCGGGAACAGCGAGTAACGTTGGAACACCATGCCGATGTCGCGCTTGTGCGGCGGCACGTTGACCAGGGATTTGCCGTCCACCAGGATCTCGCCGCTGCTGGGGGTTTCAAACCCGGCCAGCATCGACAGCGTGGTGCTCTTGCCCGAGCCGCTGGAGCCGAGGAAGGTCAGGAACTCACCGTCCTGGATCTCCAGTGAGATATCGTCCACGGCGGCGAAGTCGCCGTAGTGTTTGTTCAGGTTGCGCAGGCTGACCAGGGTCTTGTTGTTCTGTTGTGCAGGGTCTTTGACAGCACTCATCGTGTTCTCCTAGGCGCTCAGGCGCTGATTTCATTGCGCCGGCGCAGGGCGGCGGCGATCACCATCACCAATACCGAGAGGCCGATCAGCAGCGTCGAAGCGACGGCGATCACAGGCGTCAGGTCCTGGCGCAGGGTGGTCCACATCTTGACGGGCAAGGTTTGCAGGGTGGGGCTGGCCATCATCACGCTCAGCACCACTTCGTCCCACGACACCAGGAACGCGAACAGCGCACCGGCGACCATGCCCGGGCGAATCGCCGGGAATGTCACCTTGAACACCGCTTGCAGGCGCGAGGCACCGCAGATCACCGCCGCGTCCTCGATGGACTGGTCGAACAGCTTGAGCGAGTTGATGATCGAAATGATGGTGAACGGCAGCGCGACGATGACGTGGCTGACCACGAACGCGAACATCGTCCCGGTGTAGCCGAGCTTGAGAAACAGCGCATACACCGCCACGGCGATGATCACCAGCGGCACGATCATCGGCAGGGTGAACAGGCCATAGAGCATTTCCCGTCCGGGGAATCGTCCGCGTACCAGGGCAAAAGCCGTCGGCAAGCCCAGCGCCACCGCGCAGACCGTGGTCAGCAGGGCGACCTTGAGGCTGGTCAGCGCGGCGTTCATCCAGTCCGGGTTGGAGAAGAATTGGCCGTACCATTTGAATGTCCAGCCCGGTGGCGGGAACACCAGCCACTGGGAGGAGCCGAACGACAGCAACACGATGAACACGATCGGCAACAGCAGGAACAGTCCGATCAGGCCGGTGGTGGCGTACAGACCGAAGCGCATGCGCCGGCTCATGGCATTGGGAGTCAAGAGCATGACGGTTTACCTCGCGTGACTGGCGCCGACCGGGGATTCCGGCTGGAGCTTCAGGTAGAAGTAGAACAGCACCAGGGTGATGACGATCAGCAACGCGGCACCGGCGCTCGCCAGGCCCCAGTTGAGGAACGATTGCACCTGCTGAATGATGAACTCGGGCAGCATCATGTTCTGCGCGCCGCCCAGCAGGGCCGGCGTCACGTAGTACCCCAGGGACATCACGAACACCATCAACCCACCGGAGAACAGCCCCGGCCGGCACAGCGGCAGGAACACCCGGAAGAAGTTGGTCCACGGGCTGGCGCCGCAGATGGAGCCCGCCTGCAGGATCATCGGGTCGATGGCCTGCATGGTCGCTTGCAAGGGCAGGACGATGAACGGAATCATGATGTAGCTCATGCCGATCACCACGCCGGTGAGGTTATGCACCATCTCCAGCGGCTGATCGATGATGCCCAGCGCCATCAACGCCTTGTTGATCACCCCGGAGGCCTGCAACAGCACCAGCCAGGAGTAGGTGCGGGCCAGCAGGCTGGTCCACATCGACAACAGCACGATGTTGAGCATCCAGCGGCCCCAGCCACGGGGCACCAGGGTGATGGCCCAGGCCAGGGGGAACCCCAGCAGCAGGCTGAACAGCGTCACCAGCCCGGCCACCGAAAAGGTGTTGAACAACACCCGGGCATAGGCCGAGTTGGCGAACAGTTGTTCATAGTTGCCGAGCCCGGGCACCGGCTCCAGCACGCCGCGCAGCAGCAGGCCGATCAGCGGCGCCAGGAAGAACAGACCAAGAAACAGCAGGGCCGGGGCGAGGTTGCCGACCCCGCGCCAGCGCTGGGCCAGCGACGGGGCCTGTGCAGCGGCGGCCCGGGTGATTGGCACGCCGGCGGCGCCCGCAGCGCCCCCGGAGTGTTGGGTTGCCGTTGCCGACATTTTTATTTGACCAGCCATTCGTTCCACCGTGTCGCGATGTCCTGACCGTTCTTGGCCCAGTACGCGAAATCAAGCGTGATCTGATCCTTGGCGTAGGCGGTCGGCAGGTTGGGAGCGAGCACCGAGTCCAGGCGTGCGACGCTGTCGACGTTGACCGGCGCGTAGGCGGTCAGGTTGGAGAAATCGGCCTGACCTTTGGCGCTGCTGGCGTTGGCCAGGAACTTCATGGCGGCGGCCTTGTTTTTCGACCCCTTCGGAATCACCAGGATGTCGGCCATGACCAGATTCTGCTTCCAGCTCACGCCAACGGGAGCGCCGTCCTGCTGCAGGGCATAAACGCGGCCATTCCAGAACTGGCCCAGGCTGGCTTCGCCGGACGCGAGCAGTTGCTGGGACTGCGCGCCGCCGCCCCACCAGACGATGTCTTTCTTGATGGTGTCGAGTTTCTTGAAGGCGCGATCCAGGTCCAGAGGGTAGAGCTTGTCTTGCGGTACGCCGTCGGCCAGCAGGGCCAGCTCCAGCACGCCAGGGCTCGGCCATTTGTACAGGGCGCGCTTGCCGGGGTAGGTCTTGGTGTCGAACAGTGCGGACCAGTCCTGCGGCTTGCCGGAACCGAGCTTGCCTTCGTTGTAGCCGAGGACGAAAGAGAAGTAGAACGAACCGACACCGTGATCGGAAACGAAGCGCGGGTCGATCTTGTCCCGTTGGATGACCGAGAAGTCCAGGGGTTCGAGCAAGCCTTCAGACGCTGCACGCAAGGCGAAGTCCGCTTCCACATCGACCACGTCCCATTGCACGTTGCCGCTTTCGACCATGGCTTTGAGCTTGCCGTAGTCGGTGGGGCCGTCCTGGACCACGGTGATGCCGCTGGCCTTGCTGAACGGGTCGGCCCAGGCCTGCTTCTGCGCGTCCTGGGTACTGCCGCCCCAACTGACGAAGTTGACGCTTTCAGCGGCCATCGACGCCTGGCTGGCGACGCTCAGCAGGCTCGCAAAAAGAACGGCGACTGCACTTTTCTTCAACACCATTTTCACGCCCTCATTGTTGTGTTTATTGAGCGGGCTTGTGTGTGCCCGCTTATCGGGAGCTTAGGTCCATCGGGTCTTGCGGCTGACCGTGCCAAGGGCGGGTTGAATGCGCGTTCCCTGCCGGGTGCGCTTGGCTGGAGCGTTCGGTCTATGGAATATCATATTATGGTATTCCAAACTTTCTGCAAGCACTTTGCCTTACCGGTTATCTGCCTGAGGACAGATTTTTTCTATCTTCCTGTGAATGAATACTCAGCCCCGGCGGTGATCCCCGTGTGGGAGCGGGCTTGCTCGCGAAGGCGGTAGACCTGCAAATGGCTGTCCCTCGAAGGCCGCCTTCGCGAGCAAGCCCGCTCCCACAGTGATCCGCGTTAGCTTCGGCTCATCCGGTAAACGGAATGCTCTCCACCACCTCCAGGTCATACCCCGTCAACCCCGCATACTTGAGCGGTGGTCCCAGGTGTCGCAACTTGCCGACGCCCAGGTCCTGGAGAATCTGCGCGCCGGTGCCTACTTCAGAGTAGATGCGCGATTGGGATCGGCTGAACTGCCTGGGAGGCTGGGTGAGCTGTGGAACGCGTTCGAGCAGCGCCTGGGACGATTCGTGGTTGGCCAGCACGACCACCACGCCACTACCTTCCTCGGCGACCCGTTGCAGGGCGGCCCACAGCGTCCAGTTGGACGGGCCGTTGTATTCGGCGCCCACCAGGTCCCGCAGCGGATCGATCACGTGCACCCGCACCAGGGTCGGTTCGTCGCGACGAATGTCGCCCATCACCATCGCCATGTGCACGCCACCCTCGATGCGATCCTCAAAGGTGAACAGGCGGAAGGTGCCATGCACTGTCGGCAACTCACGCTCACCGATGCGCACCACGGTGTGCTCGGTGCTCAGGCGGTAGTGGATCAGGTCGGCGATGGTGCCGATCTTGATGCCGTGTTTGCGGGCGAAGATTTCCAGGTCCGGACGGCGGGCCATGGTGCCGTCATCGTTCATCACTTCGACGATCACCGAAGCGGGCGTGAAACCCGCCAGGCGCGCCAGGTCGCAACCGGCTTCGGTGTGCCCGGCGCGGGTCAGCACGCCACCTTCCTTGGCGCGCAGCGGAAAGATATGCCCCGGTTGCACGATATCGGCAGGGCCGGCATCAGCCGCCACGGCGGCCGCGACGGTGCGAGCCCGGTCGGCGGCGGAAATACCGGTGGTCACGCCTGTGGCGGCTTCGATGGACACTGTGAACGCGGTGCTGAACACACTGCCGTTGCTTGGCACCATCTGTTCGAGGCCCAGGCGCTGGCAATGCTCGTCGGTCAGGGTCAGGCAGATCAGCCCACGGGCTTCCCGGGCCATGAAGCTGATGGCCTGGGCGTTGCAGCAGTCGGCGGCGAGCAGCAGGTCGCCTTCGTTCTCGCGGTCTTCGTCATCCACCAGCAACACCATCTTGCCCAAGCGGTAGTCTTCGATGATTTCCTGAATGCTGTTAAAGGCCATGTCGGGCTCTCTTGTGCTTTATGGAGTGCTTGATGAAAACAACTTATGGTATACCGTAATACAAAATAAACCGAGAGGTCACTATGAAGGCGTACTGGATTGCTCATGTGGATGTCACCGACCCCGATCAATACAGCCAATACACCCAGCGGGCGCCTGCGGCGTTCGCCTTGTATGGCGCGCGCATGCTGGCTCGCGGCGGGCGCAGCGAGGCAATGGAAGGCAGGGCGACGCCGCAGCGCAGCGTGGTGATCGAGTTCGACTCGTACGAACAGGCGGTGGCGTGCTATCACTCGCCGCAGTATCAGGAGGCCAAGCGCCACCGCAAGGACGTGGCCCAGGCCGAAGTGATCATTGTCGAGGGCGTGGCGCCTGTGTAGGCATGGATGCCAGATCATTCACTGTGGGAGCGAGCTTGCTTGCGATGGCGGTGGGTCAGAAAAAAATCATCTACTGACTCACCGCCATCGCGAGCAAGCTCGCTCCCACAGAGGATTTCACAGGCTGGGCTCCACAAGGGTGATCAACGAATGAAGTGGATCTTGCCGCTGTCGTCGTTGCCGATGTAGATGCCATAGACGCCGGCCTGGCGTTCCTCGATGTAGCGTTCGAGGATCTGCCGGATGGCCGGGTAATAGATGCTGTCCCAAGGGATGTCCTGCGGGGCGAAGAATTGGCAGGCGAGGGTTTCGGGGCCGAACTGGCCGGTGATCTCCAACGCGACGGCGCGGAAGATGATGTAGACCTCACTGATCTTCGGCACGCTGAAGATCGAGTAGGGCGAGACGATGTCGGCGCGCACGCCGGTTTCTTCCCAGACTTCGCGCAGCGCCGCCTGCTCGGTGGTCTCGTTGCCTTCCATGAACCCGGCCGGCAGGGTCCAGGTGCCGGGACGTGGTGGAATGGCGCGCTGGCACAACAGGTACTTGCCGTCCTGCTCGATGATGCAGCCGGCGATGATCTTCGGATTGACGTAGTGGATGTAGCCACAGCCGTCGCACATCAGCCGTTCATGGGTATCGCCCGCTGGCAGGCGGTGATTCAGGTCACTGCCGCCACACTTTGGACAAAAGCTCGGGCTGAACATGTCAGTGGCCTATGCGAGGTTCTTTCAGGGCGATGGGCGCGGTGATCTCGGGGATGTCGCCGGTTTCTTCCTGCTTGCGCTTGAGGTACTCCAGCGCCACCTTGGCTGCCGCGCGCACGTGGTCCACCGAGGCCTGGTGGGCGGCCAGCGGATCGCCGCTCTTGATCGCCTCGACCATGCGTTCCATTTCCTGGTTGCTCGCGCCGCGGCGGTTTTGCTGGGACACGGACGTCGCCCGCAGGTAGCTGATGCGTGCCTGCAACTGCCGTAGCTGGGTGGCCGCCACATGGTTGCCGGAGCCTTCGAGCAGCACGTCGTAGAAGCCCTGCACCGAATCGATCACCTGTTGCAGCTCGCCCTCCTTGAGGGCCTGGCGGTTTTCCTCGAGGGCGCGCTCGAGGGCCTTGATGTCCTTGGCCTTGGCCCGCAGGGTGAACAACTGGACGATCAGGCCTTCCAGCACGCAGCGCAGCTCATAGATGTCGACGGCGTCGGCCAGGGTGATGATCGCGACCCGCGGCCCCTTGGCGTCGGCGAATTCCACCAGGCCTTCGGATTCGAGATGGCGCAGGGCTTCGCGCACCGACGTGCGGCTCACGCCCAGGCGATCGCACAGGTCACGCTCGACCAGGCGATCTCCCGGCAAAAGCTGGAAGTTCATGATGGCGCTTCGCAATTTATCCAGCACGATTTCGCGCAGGGTAACGGGGTTGCGATTGACCTTGAAGCTGTCGTCGAGTGGCAGGCGTTTCATGGGGTCCGCTCTGTAGTAAGGCTGTCCATGCCCAACGGGCAACATCTGCACGGTCAGGTCAAACAGCCGAAGGTTGACTGGAGGCCTCGGCGTCGGCTTCGGCAAAGGCTTCACGGGCAAGTCGGAAACTGTCTACCGCTGCGGGAACGCCGCAATAGATACCGACCTGAAGCAAAATTTCGCGTATTTGCTCACGACTCAGGCCGTTACGCAAGGCGCCACGCACATGCAGCTTGAGTTCGTGCGGGCGATTGAGCGCCGAGATCATCGCCAGGTTGATCATGCTGCGCTCCTTGAGGGACAAGCCCTCGCGCCCCCATACATGGCCCCAGCAGTATTCGGTGACCATTTCCTGCAACGGTCGGGTGAAGTCGTCGGCGTTCTCGATGGAGCGCTTGACGTAGGCCTCGCCGAGCACCTGGGTGCGGATCCTGAGGCCCTGTTCGTACTTGTCGTTGCTCATCGCGCCATGCTCCCACTGTCTTGGAGTCCACCCATGAGGGTGTATTTGAGTTCCAGGTAATCGTCGATGCCATATCGGGAGCCTTCGCGGCCCAGGCCCGAGGTCTTGATCCCGCCGAACGGGGCGACCTCGGTGGAGATCAGGCCCTCATTGATGCCCACCATGCCGTACTCCAGCGCCTCGCTCATGCGCCAGGCGCGGCCCAAGTCGCGGGTGTAGCAATAGGCGGCGAGGCCGGAGTCGGTGTCGTTGGCCATCTGCACGGCTTGCGCTTCGGTGGCGAAGCGAAAAACCGCCGCCAGGGGCCCGAAGGTTTCGTCCCGGGCGACTTTCATTTGCGGGGTCACGCCGGCCAGAACCGTCGGCTGGAAGAACCCATGGCCCAGGGCATGCCGTTCGCCACCGCAAAGCAACCGGGCGCCGTGGGCGAGGGCGTCCTGCACGTGCTCCTCGACCTTGGCGACGGCCCGTTCGTTGATCAACGGGCCCTGGGTCACGCCTGCCTCGAAGCCGTTGCCGACGGTCAGTTGGGCCACCCGCTCGGACAAGCGTGCGACGAAGGCATCGTGGATGCCGTCCTGGACCAGGAAGCGATTGACACAAACGCAGGTCTGCCCGGCATTGCGGAACTTGGCGACCAGCGCACCGTCCACGGCCCGTTCCAGGTCGGCGTCGTCAAACACGATGAAGGGGGCGTTACCGCCCAGCTCCAGCGAGACCTTTTTCAGGGTCGGTGCGCACTGGGCCATGAGCAACTTGCCGATGGCCGTGGAGCCGGTGAACGAGAGCTTGCGCACCTGCGGGCTGCTGGTCAGCTCGGCGCCGATGGCCACGGCGTCGCCGGTGATCACGTTGAAAATACCGGCCGGGATCCCGGCCTGTTCCGCCAGGACCGCCATCGCCAGGGCCGAGAACGGCGTCTCCGGCGCGGGCTTGACGATGCACGGGCAGCCCGCGGCGAGGGCCGGGCCGGCCTTGCGGGTGATCATCGCGGCAGGGAAGTTCCAGGGCGTGATGGCGGCCACCACACCGATGGGCTCCTTGCTCACCACAATGCGCGCATCGTCCTTGTGGCTGGGGATGGTGTCGCCGTAGATGCGCTTGGCTTCTTCGGCAAACCATTCGATGAAGCTGGCGGCGTAGAGAATCTCGCCCTTGGCTTCGGCCAACGGCTTGCCTTGTTCGAGGGTGAGGATTTCTGCCAGCGCGTCGGCGTGTTCAAGCATCAGCCCGTGCCAGCGCTTGAGGGCCTGGCTGCGGGCCTTGGCGGTCAGCCCGCGCCAGGCTGGCCAGGCCTTGTTGGCCGCGGCGATGGCCTGGCGAGCATGGGCGGCGCCCAGGTTCGGCACCCGGCCGATCAACTCGCCATTGGCCGGGTTGAAAATGTCCTGGCAAGCGCCATCGGGCGCCTCGAGCCATTGGCCGTCGATATAGGCCTGCTGGCGGAACAGTTGCAAGGCTGCTGGGCTCATGCCGGCTCCTGAAATAAAGATAGAAAAGTCACTTCTGGCTCCCTGTGGCGAGGGGATTTATCCCCGTTGGGCTGCGTAGCAGCCCCAAAACCTGCCTGCTCAGTTGACCTGACGCACCGGGGCAGCAGCTTCAGGGCCGCTTCGCGCCCCAGCGGGGATAAATCCCCTCGCCACAACAAGGTTCGGCTCAGGACCCTCTTGGCCTGTTCAACCCAGCGCGGGCAGGGCGCCGAGCTTGCCCTTGTGGTAAATCATAGGCGTGACCGCCTGCTCGGGCAGGATCAGGTGCTTCACGGCGCCAACGATGATGGCGTGGTCGCCGCCATCGTATTCGCGCCACAGCTCGCATTCGATGATCGCCGTGGCCTTGGCCAGGATCGGGTTCCCGAGGTCGCTCAGGTGCCAATCGATGCCGTTGGCCTTGTCCTTGCCCTTGCCGGCGAACGCGTAGGCTTCGGCGGTCTGGTCGGCGGACAGCAGGTGGATGGCGAACTGCTTGCTGTCGCGCAGGATCGGGTAGGTGTCGGAGGCATAGTTGGGGCAGAACAGCACCAGCGCCGGATCGATCGACAGGGCGCTGAACGCACTGGCGGTGATGCCGACGATGTTCCCGTCCGGGTCCAGGGTCGTGACCACGGTGACGCCGGATGGGAAGGAGCCCATGACTTCTTTGTAAATGCCGGGTTCGATCATTTCTCAGGACTCCTAGCGCATCACGAACGGGTCAGGCATGGGAGCCTGGGAAAGGTTGATCCACACCGTTTTCAGCTCGGTGTAGGCC
Organism: Pseudomonas sp. Cab53; assembly: GCF_018325965.1. NCBI lineage: Bacteria > Pseudomonadati > Pseudomonadota > Gammaproteobacteria > Pseudomonadales > Pseudomonadaceae > Pseudomonas > Pseudomonas sp. Cab53. The sequence continues at coordinate 2,766,914 of NZ_AP021902.1, forward strand.
AGCACCGAATCGATGCCGCTTTCGCGTCCATAGCCGCTGTTCTTGAAGCCGCCGATCGGCGCCATGGCCGAGACCGCGCGGTAGGTGTTGACCCAGATGATCCCGGAGCGCACGTCACGGGCCAGGCGATGGGCACGGCCCAGGTCGCGGGTCCAGATGCCGGCGGCGAGGCCGAACTGCGAGTCGTTGGCAATCGCCAGGGCCTCGGCTTCGTCTTTGAACCGGATGACCGAGGCCACCGGGCCGAAGACTTCTTCCTGCATGATCTTCATGGAATTGCGGTCGCATTCGAACAGGGTTGGCTCATAGAACCAGCCGTCACCCAGCTGCTGCGCACGCTTGCCACCGAAGCGCAGGCGCGCGCCTTCGGCGATGGCATCGGCCACCAGGCCTTCGACCACGGCCAGTTGCTGCGCGGTGGCCATCGGGCCCATTTCACTGTCGTCGTCCTGCGGATTGCCGAGGCGGATGCGCTTGGCGCGTTCCTCCAGCCGCGAGACGAACTCGTCGTAGATCTCGTCCTGCACCAGCAGCCGCGAGCCGGACACGCAGCTTTGCCCCGAGGCCGCGTAGATACCCGCGATTGCCCCGTTGATAGCGCTGTCGAGGTCGGCGTCGGCGAAGATGATATTCGGCGACTTGCCCCCCAGTTCCAGGGACAGCTTGGCGAAGTTCTCGGCGCTGCTGCGCACCACGTGACGGGCCGTGGCCGCGCCACCGGTGAAGGCGATCTTGCGCACCAGCGGGTGACGGGTCAGTGCCGCGCCGGTGCTCGGGCCGTAGCCGGTCACGACGTTGACCACGCCAGGCGGGATCCCGGCTTCCAGGGCCAGGCGGGCCAGTTCCAGGATCGTCGCCGAGGCGTGTTCGGAAGGCTTGATCACGATGGTGTTGCCGGCGGCCAGCGCCGGGGCCAGCTTGATCGCGGTCAGGTACAGCGGGCTGTTCCAGGGGATGATCGCTGCGACCACGCCCATGGCTTCGTGCACGGTGTAGGCAAACAGGTCCGGTTTGTCGAGGGGCAGGGTGCCGCCTTCGAGCTTGTCGGCCAGGCCCGCGGTGTAGTGGAAGAACTCCGGCAGGTAACCGACCTGGCCACGGGTTTCGCGGATCAACTTACCGTTGTCGCGGCTTTCCAGCTGGGCCAGTTGTTCTTTGTTCTCGGCTATCAGGTCGCCCAGGCGCCGCAGCAACTTGCCGCGAGCGGTGGCGGTCAGGCCGCGCCATGCCGGGCTGTCGAAGGCGGTCTGCGCCGCCTGCACGGCACGCTCGACATCGGCTTCGCCAGCGTCGGGCAGTTCGGCCCAGGCTTGCGCGAGCGCCGGGTTCAGGCTTTCGAAAGTCTTGCCGGACAAGGCATCGACCCATTCACCGCCGATGCACATCGAAAAGCGTGCGAGAGTCATGCAACGATCCCCTTGATTGGATTGGGTCGGGCGTACGCCTTGTCGAGAAATTGCAGCAGCAACTGATTGACCAGGCGCGGCGATTCTACCGGCATCATATGCCGTTGCTCGGGGAGCACGGCAACGTCGGCACCGGGAATGCGCGCGGCCAGTTGCTCGGCCATTTCCGGGGTCGAGCCCGGGTCCAGTTCGCCAGTGGCAATCAACGTCGGCACCTGGATGCTGCCCAGGTCGTCGGCGCGGTACATGTCCTGGGTGGCGAACAATTCGTAGGTGGTCAGGTAGCCTTGCGGGTCGTTCTGCGCCAGGGTCTGGCGCAGCGCGGCGATCTGCGCCGGGTTGGCTGCCTGGTATTCGCGACTGAACCAGCGCGACAAGGCGGCCTCGGCGTTGGCGTCCGGGCCGTGCTCCGCGGCCTGGGCGGTGCGGGCGATGACCCCGGCGCGCTGCTCGGCACTGCGGTTGAACACGCTGTTGAGCACCACCAGGCCTTGCAGGCGTTGCGGATAATGCAAGGCAAACGCACGGGCCACCAGGCCACCCATGGAAAAGCCGATGACCGTGGCCTGGGGCAGTTGCAGGTGATCGAGCAGCTCCAGCAACTGATCGGCGTAGCCCAGCAACGACGTGCCGTTCTGCGGACGCGGGCTGGCGCCATGGCCGAGCATGTCGTAGGCGATGACACGGTACTTCGTGGCCAGGCCGACGACTTGGCCGCCCCACATTTCTTTGTTCAGGCCCACGCCGTGGATCAGTACCACGGGCTGGCCTTGGCCGGTCGCCAGGTAACTGGTGCCGGCCGGGGTGAGTTCAGCGGTGAGCCGAATCATGGAGCGCTCCTGCATGCCTTTTTTATTGTGGTTGCCCAGGCTGGATTACTGCGCATTCTCGGCGGCCTGTTCTTCCAGGTCGATGTAGCGGTTACCGATACGCGGATGCAGGCGACCGCCATCGGCGCAGCCCAGGACCACGACGATTTCGTCGGCGCGCGGGGCGTCTTCGATCTGCATTTCCAGGGTGATGTAGTGCGAGCGCAGGCCTTCGTCGTCCTTGTGCATCATCGGAATCTGGATCGAAGTGCCCGGGCCGCCGCGCTTGTTGGTGAAGCTCAGGTAGCTCTTGGCCTTGACCGCTTCACGGTAGTGATTGCCGAAGCGCAGGGTGTGGATGACGGCGGACGCGTGTTCGATTTCACCGTCGGCACCGACCACGGCGGCCTTGCCGTAGGCTTCGATCTTTTGCGCACCACCGATGATGCCCACCAGACGCTCGACCATCAGCGCGCCGAGGTCGGAGCAATTGGCACGGATCTCCGGCTTCAGGTCCTCGACAAAACCACGGCCCAGCCACGGGTTCTTCATGACCACCGCCAACCCGACCATGGTCACCGGCTTATCCGTGGCCTTGCCGCCTTCGATGAAGGTTTCTTCGACATAGCTGACGATCTTGCGAATTTCGAAACTCATGAGCTGCTCCATAGGAGGGAAGGAAGTCTGTGCGTATGATGGTATACCATAATACTGTAAGCGCAAGAGGTGGCGTTCAGAATGTTTCCAAGGGGCGACAAAAGGAGGGATCGGGGAGGGTGCACGGTGAGGGGCAATCTGTAACAACAGGCTTCGCGGCCACAAAAAGGCCAAAGGCCGACTATCCTCTGGAAATAATGTCCCTCTTTCGGTGCAACGAGCGCTGGTTATCCGTCGTATTGCACCTATTCGACCCGTTCCAGGCGACACACCGACGGCAGGAGCTGAACGTTTCATCCCCGCAGGCCGGATTTCGACCCGCACCACGCAAATCACCTTCGCATTAGCGAACATTCGCCCAGGTTTTCCCCGCCAAAACCGGTTAGGCACAGCGATTGCTAAGGTTCATCCAGCAACCACCGCAAGAGGACTAAACCCCAAGGAGCCCATTACCGCGCAGATTCAACCAGGGGGCGCTCGTCATCCAGACGCAAAGGCCAGTTCAGAGACCGCTGCAATTAGAGGGGCTCGCAGAAACAGGGGCTGATTAAAACCAGGCAAGGCCGAACCATTGGAATGACGCAGTGATAAGAAATGCCGTGTAGAACGCGGCTGGGAGTTGGCTATGCCCCACGCTTTTTTTGATGAAATGTATGACGCCAAGGGTGACTGCCGCCCGCATTACCAGGCCTTCTCACGCTGGCTGGCGGACACGCCCCACGAATTGCTCGAACAACGCCGGCGCGAAGCCGACCTGTTGTTTCACCGCGCCGGTATCACCTTCACCCTCTACGGCGATGAGCAGGGCACCGAACGGCTGATCCCCTTCGACATCATCCCCCGCAGCATCAAGGCCAGCGAATGGCGGACCGTCGAACGCGGCTGCATTCAGCGGGTCCAGGCCCTGAACATGTTCCTGGCCGACATCTATCACGGCCAACGCATCCTCAAGGAAGGCATCATCCCGCCCGAGCAGGTGCTCGCCAACGAGGGTTACCAGATCGCGATGCAGGGCCTGAACCTGCACCGGGGCATCTACGCCCACATCGCTGGGGTCGACCTGGTGCGCGACGGTGACGGCAGTTACTACGTGCTGGAAGACAACCTGCGCACGCCCAGCGGCGTGAGCTACATGCTCGAAGACCGCAAAATGATGATGCGCCTGTTCCCCGAGCTGTTCGCCGCCCAGCGCGTGGCCCCCATCGATCATTACCCGAACCTGTTGCTCGATACCCTCAAGCGCTCCAGCCCCCTGGACAACCCCACTGCCGTGGTGCTAACCCCGGGCCGCTTCAACAGCGCCTATTTCGAACACGCGTTCCTGGCCCGGGAAATGGGCGTGGAACTGGTGGAGGGCGCCGACCTGTTCGTGCGCGACGACCACGTGTACATGCGCACCACGGCAGGCCCGCAGCAGGTGGATGTGATCTATCGCCGTCTCGACGATGCCTTCCTCGACCCGCTGTCGTTCAACCCCGACTCGATGCTGGGGGTGCCAGGGCTGATCGCCGTCTACCGTGCCGGCAATGTGGTGTTGGCGAATGCGGTCGGCACCGGCGTCGCCGACGACAAGTCGATCTACCCCTATGTCGACGAGATGATCCGCTTCTACCTCACCGAAGAGCCGATCCTGAAGAACGTGCCGACCTGGCAATGCCGCAAGCCCCAGGACCTGTCCCATGTACTGGCCAACCTGCCGGACCTGGTGGTCAAGGAAACCCAGGGTTCCGGCGGCTACGGCATGTTGGTGGGGCCGGCCGCCACGGCAGCGGAGATCGAGGACTTCCGCGCTCGCCTCAAGGCTCGACCCGAAGCCTACATCGCCCAACCGACCCTGAGCCTGTCCACGTGCCCGACCTTTGTCGAGAGCGGGATCGCGCCCCGGCACATCGACTTGCGTCCGTTCGTGCTGTCGGGCAAGGAAACCCGCCTGGTGCCCGGCGGCCTGACCCGCGTGGCACTGCGCGAAGGCTCGCTGGTGGTGAATTCGTCCCAGGGCGGCGGCACCAAAGACACCTGGGTCGTGGAGGACTAAGACATGCTTTCAAGAACCGCTTCGGACCTCTACTGGATGTCCCGTTACCTGGAGCGCGCCGAGAACCTGGCGCGCATGCTCGAAGTCAGTTATTCGCTGTCGCTGATGCCTCAGGCCGGGCGCGGCGACGGGCACGCCGAGCTGGCCATGTCGTTGTTGGCCGCCGGCACCCTGGACGATTACAACGCGCGCTATGACGCCCTCAACAGCGAGCACATGCTGCATTTCTTCGCCCTGGACGAAACCAATCCCGGCAGCATCTACAGTTGCCTGCGGGCCGCACGGACCAATGCCCACGCGGTGCGCGGACGAATCACCGCCGACATGTGGGAGAACATCAACGCCACCTGGCTGGAAATGCGCAACATCGCCAGCAACGGCCTGGGCCGCTACGGCATCAGCCATTTCTGCGAGTGGGTCAAGGAGCGCTCGCACCTGTTCCGCGGCGCGACGTCGGGCACCATCATGCGCAACGACGCCTACAGCTTCATTCGTCTCGGCACCTTTATCGAGCGGGCGGACAACACCTTGCGCCTGCTGGATGCACGCTACGAAATGTTCGGCGAGGAGTCGGAGGAGGTCAGCGACAATTCGGCCCGTGGTTACTACCAGTGGAGCGCCTTGCTGCGGGCGTTGTCGTCGTTCGAGGCGTTCAACGAGATCTACCGTAATGCGCCCAATGCCGAGCAGGTATCGGAGATGTTGCTGCTGCGTGCCGATGTCCCGCGTTCTGTTGCTGGCCTGCATCGAGGAACTGGACCAGATCCTCGCCAGCCTGCCGGGCCACAACGGCCGGCCAGCCCAGCGTCTGGCGGCGGAGTTGCATGCGCGCCTGCGCTATTCGGGAATCGACGAGATCCTCGCATCGGGCCTGCATCAATGGCTGACCGACCTTATTGGCCAGGTGCGCCACCTGGGCCAGACCGTTCATGAGTCTTACCTGGAGGTCGTATGAAACTGTCCATACGCCACGACACCACTTACCGTTATGCCGATGAAGTCTGCACCAGCATCCAGTTCCTGCGCCTGACGCCCCGGGACACCCCGCGCCAGCGCATCCTGGAGTGGCACCTGGAACTGCCGCGCCTGGTGCGCAGCCAGCTCGACCCGTACGGCAACATCCTGCACGTGATGACCATGGACGAACCCCACGGCGCGCTGGTGCTGAGCGCTTATGGCGAGGTGGAAATCGATCAGTCGGTGGAAAAGGAACCCGATGACCAGTCACCGCTGCCGTACCTGCGTACCAGCCGGCTGACGCTCGCCGACGAGGCCCTCAGTGCGTTCGCCCTTGAGCAATGTGCCGGGCGCCGCGACCGTGCGGCGCTGGCCGACTTGATGGACGGGCTGGTCACGCGAATGCCCTACAGCCTCGGCACCACGGCGGTGAACAGTACGGCGGCGGAAGCCTTCGCCGGTGGCGCGGGGGTGTGCCAGGACCATACCCATGCATTCCTGGCCTGCGCCCGCAGCCTGGGAATTCCGGCGCGCTATGTCTCGGGCTACCTGTGCACCGACGATGAACATCACCTGGCCAGCCATGCCTGGGCCGAGGCCTGGCTGGACGATGGCTGGTACAGCTTCGACATCACCAACCGCCTGACCCGCCCCGACCGTCACCTGAAACTGGCCGTCGGCCTGGACTACCTCGACGCCTGCCCTGTACGCGGCATGCGTCGCGGTGGCGGGGCGGAACACATGCAGGCCCGAGTGCAGGTGAACTCGATGGTGCAAGTCCAACATCAATAGACGAGGGATCCACTGAATCGCGAGCAGGGCGTTCACAAAACCTGCGCCAGTCAAAGCCCCTGTGGGAGCGGGCTTGCCCGCGAAGACGCCGTCCCAGCCAACATCATCGGCCCAGACAAACCGCCTTCGCGAGCAAGCCCGCTCCCACAATTAAATGGGGCATGTCCACAAAACCTGCGCCAGCCAAAGATCCCCTGTGGGAGCGGGCTTGCCCGCGAAGAGGCCGTCCCAGCCAGCATCACCGGCCCAGACAAACCGCCTTCGCGAGCAAGCCCGCTCCCACAATTAAATGGGGGATGTCCACAAAACCTGCGCCAGTCAAAGATCCCCCTGTGGGAGCGGGCTTGCCCGCGAAGAGGTCGTCCCAGCCAGCATCACCGGCCCAGACAAACCGCCTTCGCGAGCAAGCCCGCTCCCACAATTAAATTGGGACATGTCCACAAAACCTGCGCCAGTCAAAGATCCCCCTGTGGGAGCGGGCTTGCCCGCGAAGACGCCGTCCCTGAGGTGGTCAATTTTTTCCGGACACCTCAATCGGTGTTTTTCAGGCTGCTTGCCGCTCATACTGATTGGGCGGCAAATAGCCCAAGGATGAATGGATTCGCCTTCCGTTATAGAACCGCACGATGTAGTCCGTGATGTCTTTGATCGCTTCGCCATGGTTGGCGTAATCCTTGCGCCAAACACGCTCCATCTTCAGATTCAAGAAGAAGCGCTCCATGACCGCATTGTCCCAGCAGTTGCCCTTGCGACTCATGCTGCAACGCATTCCATGTCGCGTCAGCAAGTTCTGGTAATCCGTACCGGCATACTGGCTGCCTCGATCCGAATGAGCGATCAAGCCCGGTTCAGGTTGTCTCTGCGCGATGGCCAGTTGCATCGCACTGCATACCAACTCTGCTCGCATGTGGGGTGCCATGGCCCAGCCCACGATTTTGCGTGAGTACAGGTCCATGACGGCCGCCAGGTACAGCCAGCCGCTGCGGGTACGGATGTAGGTGATGTCAGCGACCCACGACTGGTTGATGCGCTCGGGATTGAACTGGCGATTGAGCAGGTTCTCAGCCACCGGAAAATTGTGATTGCTGTCAGTGGTATGAACGAACTTGCGCTTCCAAATCGGACGCAAATCCTGTTGTTTCATCAGGCGGCGGACCTTGTTCCGTCCAACGGAGACGCCAGTGTCACGCAGCGCTTTCACCAAACGACGGCTGCCATAACAGTGTTCATTGGACACGAAGGCAGCCTTGAGCTGAGCGGAAACCGAGCACACAGGTTTTGGCTTCAAACGCCGCTGACGAGCTTCGTAAAACCCCGAACGACTGATCCGCAACACCCGGCAGATACGCGCCACCGGGTAGGCCTTGCATTGGACTTGGTGAACCAACTGGTGGATCACTTCAACTCGCGGGCAAAGAAGGCCGTAGCTTTTTTTAATATGTCATTATCCGTCTTCAGTTCGCGGACTTGCTGTTCAAGCTGGCGAATACGCTGCTGGTCGCTGGTCAATGGTTTGCCAATCCCCGTACCGCCCGACTGCTCGGTTTGATACTGCTGAACCCAGCGGCGCACGGCGGTATCGCTCAGGCCTAAATCGGTACAAACCGAGTTCACGCTCAGACCTTGATCAACAACCATCTTGCAGACCTTCAGCTTGAACTCGGCGTCGAATTTTCTGTACTTCTTAGTCATGGAATATTCCTCAATGAGTGTAGTTTCACCCATTGAGGTGTCCGGGGCTATTAGACCAGCTCACCCAGCCAACATCGTCGGCCCAGACAAACCGCCTTCGCGAGTAAGCCCGCTCCCACAATTAAATGGGGCATGTCCACAAAACCTGCGCCAGCCAAAGATCCCCTGTGGGAGCGGGCTTGCCCGCGAAGGGGCCAGCCCAGCCAGCATCACCGGCCCAGACAGACCGCTTTCGCGGGCAAGCCCGCTCCCACAAATAAGTAGGGGATGCTCACAAAACCTGCGCCTGGCGTTGCTTAGGTGTGAGCACCCGAGAACCGCTTTCAAGCACCTGCTCAGTCACCCACCACACCCCCTCCATTTGCCAAAGAATGAAGCTTTCATGACAAAAGTTCGGTAGCACATCGCCATTCCCGTCATGCCTGTGTGACGTGTTCGAGGGGCCCCTCTGGGGTCGTTTGGAGCCGGGGCGCGAAGCCGGGAGTGAGGGCGATGGGGACTATGGAACGTTATTCGAAAGTGGGCATGCAGGAGCTTGACCAGCGGCTGTCGAAAATCGTCGAGGCGGCGCGCAAGCAGCCGGTTTCGGTGTACCGCTACGGCGCGCCGTGGGTCTGGATCGTTTCCCAGGATGACTGGCAGGGCGCGCTCAAGGAAGTGTCCAGCTACATTCCGCAGGGCCATTCGCTGGTCCTGCTGCGTCCGCAGATCGACGACCTGCTCGACGACCATCGCGACGTGTTGCAGGGCCTCAACGCCGATGCCGAGATGCTCATCGCGCCGCAGACCGCCATGCACATCCTCTTGCTGCAACTGCTCTATTCGGTGCCCAGCGAGCAGCAACTCTACGAACAACTCAATTACAACCTGCTGTTCCGCTGGTTCGTCGGCCTCGACCTGAACCAGAAGGTCTGGAGTTTCAACGTCTTGAGCAAAGACCTCGCCACGCTGCTGGGCGATGCGCGGGCGGTGAGGCTCATCGAGAAAATCATCGGTGAAGTGTTCTGTGGCGCCTTGCTGCAAATGCCCGAGTTCTCCTTGAACTTTGCGCTGCTGCACACCTGGCTGGCCCGGCACGCCACGACATCGACTGCCAGCAATTGAGCCGTATCTTGAATTCAGGGGGTGGTGTGGAGCATTTTTCCAAAGCGCGGCCGGCGGTGTGGGGCTGGTTGCTACTGGCGGTCGGCGGGCCGTCGGCATTCGCGGCCGAAGGCGGGCAGGAGGCCGAGGCGGCTGCTGCGCGGCGGGTGGACGTGAACGAATACTTCGTGCGCGGCAACACCGTGCTCGATGCCCGGGCTATCGAGGAAGCGGTGTACCCTTTCCTCGGCCCGCAAAAGGCCTTGAGCGACATCGAAGGGGCTCGCGACGCCTTGCAAAAGGTCTATCAGGCGCGCGGCTATCAATCGGTGTTCGTCGAACTGCCCGAGCAGAAGGTCGAAGACGGCATCGTCTATCTGCAAGTCAGCGAAACCAAGGTCGGTCGCGTGCGAGTGGTGGGGGCCAAGCATTATTCGCCGGTGGAAATCCGTGACGACGTGCCGGCCCTGAAGGAGGGCGAGGTGCCCGATTTCGCCCAGGTCCAGGCAGAACTGGCGCGCTTGAACAAGATTCCGGGGCGTCAGGTGATGCCGCTGGTGCGCGAAGGCCAGCGGCCCGGCACCATGGACGTGGACTTGCAGGTCGAAGACCAGAACCCTTGGCAAGCCAGCCTCGGGCTGAACAACGATTACAGCGCCGACACGGAAAAACTGCGCACCGTCGCCAGCCTCGGCTACAACAACCTCTGGCAACTGGGCCACAGCGTTTCGCTGACCTTCTTCACCGCCCCTCAGGACACCGCAAACGCCAAGGTCTGGTCGGGCTCCTACACGGCGCCGTTGGACGATCGCTGGAGCGTGCAGTTCTCTGGCTACCAGTCCGACAGCAACGTGGCGACCGTCGGCGGCAGCAACGTGCTGGGCAAGGGCCACTCCTATGGCGTTTCGGCGATCTACAGCCTCCCGTCGAGTCCAACCTGGGCCAACACGTTCTCCGTTGGCGTGGATTTCAAGGACTTCGATGAAGAGCTGAGCCTGGGTGGCTCCAGCGACAAGGCACCGCTCAAGTACGCGCCTTTTACCTTCGCCTATAACGGCCTGCGCTACACCGAAAGCAGCCAGTTGGGCCTGGGCCTGAGCCTGGTGGCGGGTACGCGCAGCTTGCTGGGCTACGGCAGTTCCGACGAAGACTTCGACTACAAGCGCTACCGCGCCAGCCCCAGCTTTGCCGTGCTCAAGGGCGACGGCAACTACACCTTCACCTTCGGCAACGACTGGCAGAGCGCATCCAAAGCGGCATTCCAATTGGCTTCCGGGCCGCTGGTCTCCAACGAGCAATTCTCTGCCGGCGGCGCCACATCCATACGCGGTTACCTGGCGGCCGAACGCACCGGCGACGATGGCTACCTGTTGTCCCAGGAGCTGCGCACACCGTCCCTGGCCAAGTTCCTCGGCAGCTATGTCCAGGAGTGGCGCTTCTACGCCTTCGCCGAGGGCGCGCAGTTGTACCTGCGTGACGAGCTGCCCGACCAGGACGCCGACTACGCCCTTGCCAGCGTTGGCCTCGGCACTCGGGCGAGCCTGAGCAAATGGCTGTCCGGCAGCCTCGATTGGGGCTTTCCGCTGCTCGACGGGCCGAACACCTCGAAACAGGAATCGCGCCTGCATTTCAACCTGCAAGCGACGTTTTGAACCCAGGAGTCATGTCCATGCAACGCTTATTGTTATCCGTGTTTATCTGCCTGGGGCTGGTGCTTCCGGCGACCGCCAATGCCTGGTGGCAGGACGATTGGCACTACCGCAAACAGATTTCCGTGGACACCACGCCCCAGGGCGCCGCCATCGCCCAGGCCCTGGGTCGCACGGCGCTGCTGGTGCGCCTGCACACCGGCAACTTCACCTTCGACGGCGTCAAGGACGATGGCTCGGACCTGCGTTTCGTCAGTGCCGACGACAAGACCGTGCTCAACCACCAGATCGAAAGCTTCGACCCGTTGATGGGCATGGCGCTGATCTGGGTCGATGTGCCGAGCGTGGAGGGCGGTCAACGCCAGGACCTGTGGATGTACTACGGCAACCAGAAAGCGCCGGCCACCGGCAGCGGCCAGTTGACGTTCGACCCGGACTACACCGCGCTGTACCACTTCGACGGCGCCACCGGCGTGCCGCCCCGTGACACCACCGCCTACGGCAACAATGCCCAGGGCGCAACGGGCACCAGCATCGATGGCGTGATCGGTCGTGCCTTGCAGTTCAGCGGCCAGCCGCTGCTGCTGCCCGCCAGCCCCTCGCTGCAACACAATGCCGGCGCGGCATTCACGTTCAGCACCTGGCTGCGCCAGGACCAGGCCGGCGGCGAGCAGATCGTCCTGGCCCGCCATGAAGGCGCCGCCAGCCTGCTGGTGGGGGTGAACCAGGGCGTGCCGTTCGTGGCGATCGATGGCCAGCGGGCGGTCTCGACCCAGCCGCTGAACCCCGGCCAATGGCAACACCTGGCCTTGACTGCCTCGGGTGACCGGGTGGTGCTGTACGTCAACGGCCGCGAGAGCGCGAGCCTCGCCGTGGCGATGCCGGCATTCAATTCGCCGATTGCGCTGGGCGCCGACGTCACGGCCGGTGCGTTCGCACCGTTCAGCGGCGCCATGGACGAAGCACGCCTTTCCAAGGTCGCTCGTCCGGCACCGCTGCTGCTGGCCGATGCGAACGCCCAGGGCGCCGAATCGAAACTGGTGGCCTACGGCGTCGATGAAGAGCAGTCCGGTTTCGGTTTCGGCAGCCTGGGGTTCCTGTTGAACGCCGTGCCGCTGGACGCCTGGGTGATCATCGCGGTGCTGGTGCTGATGATGTTCCAGTCGTGGATCATCATGATCCGCAAAAACCGCATGGTCAGCCGTCTCAGCGCGGCCAACCAGGCCTTTCGCGAGCAGTTCGCCAGGATCGGCACGCGCCTGGAAATGTTCGCCGACGACCAGGACCTCGCCCAGCGCCTGCAGCATTCCTCGCTGTGGCGCCTGTACCTGGTGGCCGTCAAGGAGATCCGCACCCGGCGCGAGCAGGGCGCCGATACCTCGTCGGTGTCGGCCGCCACCATCGAGGCGATCCGTTGCTCCATGGACGGCGTGCGGACCCGGGAAAACCAACTGCTGAGTTCGAAGCTCTCGACCCTGTCCAACGCCATCGCCGGCGGCCCCTACATCGGCCTGCTCGGCACCGTGCTGGGGATCATGGTGGTGTTCCTCGGCACGGCGATGGCCGGTGACGTGAACATCAACGCCATCGCCCCGGGCATGGCCGCCGCGTTGCTCGCCACCGCCATGGGCCTGTTCGTCGCGATCCCCGCGCTGTTTGGCTACAACCGCCTGATCACCCGCAACAAGGAAGTCAGCGCCGACATGCGGGTGTTCGTCGACGAGTTCATCACCCGCCTGGCGGAAATGCATGGTGAAGGCCAGGCCGGTGAGTCGGCCCATCGCCGCGACCATCACGCCCAATCGTTCGTACCGGCCTGAGGGGATCGAGATGGCTAGCGTAAATGCTTCACACGATGACGACGATGACGCGGCAGTGGACAGCATCAACATCACGCCGCTGGTGGACGTGCTCATGGTGGTGCTGGTGATGTTCATCCTGACCGCCACGGCGCAGGTGTCGGGCATCCAGATCAACCTGCCGAAGGCCAGCGCCTCGGTGTCGTTGTCCGAGGCCAAGACCAAGGCGATTTCGGTGAATGACGGCGGCCAGGTGTTCCTCGACGCCTACCCGGTGACGCTGGCCGAGCTGGAAGAGCGCTTGCGCATCGAGAAGGCCCAGAACCCGGACTTTCCGATCATCGTGCGCGGTGACGCCACGGTGCAGTACCAGAAAGTCATCGAAGTGCTCGACCTGTTGCGGCGGCTGGAACTGTCCCAGGTCGGCCTCGTGACCGGCAAACCGAACCAGGGCTGACCATGACCGCGAAACTTCCCATCAACCCGCCCCCGGTGAAGCGCTCGCCGCTGCGCCTGCTCAAGTGGGCCGCGGGCCTGCTGCTGGCTGGCGTGGCCGCCTGGCTGCTGTGGCAGTGGGCCAACGACATGAGCGGTGTGCGCCGTGAAGCACCAAAGGTGCCGACCATCATCCCGCTGCCACCACCGCCGCCACCCCCTCCGGAAAAACCCAAGGAACCGGAGCCCAAGGTCGAGGAAAAGGTGGTCGAGCCCGAACCGACCCCGGAACCCGAAGAGGTCAAGCCCGAGGAAGAAGCGCCGCCCTCGCCAGTGGATGACCTGACGAACCCGATGCAGATGGACGGCGACGCCCAGTCCGGCAACGACGCCTTCAACATCGGCGCGGGCAAGGGGGGCGGCATGGCAGGCGCGGGCGGTGGCCGGCTGGGCAATGGCACCTACAGCCAGTTCCTGGCCTTCACCTTCCAGCGCTTGCTGCGGGAGAACCCCGAGCTGCGCAGCCTGGCGTTCTCGCTGCAGGCCGACGTCTGGCTCAGCGCCGTGGGCGAGATCACCCGGGTCGAACTGGTCAAGTCCAGCGGCAATGCGCAAGTGGACAACCAGGTGATCTCTGCGCTGCGGGCCGCCCCGCATTTGAGTGAGCGGCCGCCGGCTTCCCTGACGTTGCCGGTACGCCTGTCCCTGCAGGGACGGCGTCCGGGTTAATCGACTATTTCAAAGTTCGCCAACAGGAGTTGTGTGCAGATGATTTCCAATGTGAATCGATTGTCGTGGGCGGTTGGGCTGGTGGTCTTGAGCCTGGCCGGGCACGGGGTCTGCGCCCCGGCGCCCTCGGAGAATGCCACGATCAATCTGATCCGCCTGCTCGTGCAGCAAGGCGTGTTGAAGCAGGACCAGGCCGACGGCCTGATCGCCCAGGCCGAGCGCGAAGCGGTGCAGGCGCGCCAGGCCGCCACGGCGGTGGCTGCGGCGCCGGCCGGTGCGCCGGGGGACGTACGGGTGCAGTACGTGCCGAACATCGTGCGTGATCAGATCCGCGACCAGGTCAAGGCTGAAGTCATGGCCACCGCCAAACAGGAAAACTGGGCCCAGCCCAACACCTTTCCGGACTGGGTTTCGCGGATCAGTTTCGATGGCGACATTCGCCTGCGGGATGAGTCGCGCTACTACTCAGGCACCAACAGCAACCAGATCGTCGACTTCGCCCGGCTCAACGACAGGGGGCCGTACGACGTCAACCCCAACAGCAGCACGGGTCTGCCGCCGCTGCTCAACACCCGCGAAGACCGGGAAAACCTGTTCCGCCTGCGGGCGCGCCTGGGCATGAAGGCGGTGATCGCCCCGGAGTGGACCGCTGGCATCCGCATCGGCACCGGTTCGGACAACAACCCGGTGTCCACCACCCAGACCCTGGGCGGTGGTTTCGGCAAGAAAGACATCTGGCTCGACCAGGGCTACCTGACCTGGAAGCCCTCGGATGAGCTGACCGTGACCGGCGGGCGTTTCGCCAACCCGTTTTTCTCCACCGACCTGCTGTACTCCGGCGACCTGAACTTCGATGGCGTGGCGGCGATTTTCAATCGCAAGCTCAACCAGGATTGGGGGCTGTTCGGCACCGTCGGCGCGTTCCCGGTGGAGTACACCAACGACACCAGTACCAGCAACGGTTCCGACAAGGAGGAGAGCGACAACAAGTGGCTGTACGGTGCGCAACTGGGGGCCAACTGGGCCATCAACGACAGCAACCGGATCAAGGCCGCCATGGCCTACTACCGCTTCGACGACATCGAAGGCCAGCGCTCCTCGCCTTGCCAGCCGTGGGCCGGCGACCCTGGCTGCGACAGCGACGGCTCGCGCGTGGCGTTCATGCAGAAGGGCAACACCGTGTTCCTGCTGCGGGACATCACGCCCAACCCCCTCAACCCGGCCACCACGCCACAACCGCAGTTCGTCGGCCTGGCCTCGGAATTCAACCTGCTGGACCTGAATTTCGCCTGGGACGCC
Organism: Pseudomonas sp. Cab53; assembly: GCF_018325965.1. NCBI lineage: Bacteria > Pseudomonadati > Pseudomonadota > Gammaproteobacteria > Pseudomonadales > Pseudomonadaceae > Pseudomonas > Pseudomonas sp. Cab53. The sequence goes on from NZ_AP021902.1 coordinate 2,782,256, forward strand.
GACCTGCCCGCCGACCTGAAGCTGCGCAGCCAGGCCCACTACGTCCACAACCTGGGCTACGACGAAGGCGAGATGCGCAAACGCTCGGCAGGGCAGTTCGCCAACAACCTGGACAGCGACGGCGAAGTGCAGAGCGGCGCCAACGCCTGGATGCTGCAGTTCACCCTGGGCAATTCGCTGGAGCTCAAGCGCCAGGGCGATTGGAACCTGTTCGCCGGCTACAAGTACATCCAGCCGGATGCCTTGCCGGACGGCTTCAACGATTCGTCGTTCCACTTGGGCGGCACCAACGCCAAGGGTTATTTCCTGGGCGGCAACTACGGCCTGGCGAGCAACGTCTTCGCCACGGGCCGCTGGTTGAGTTCCGAAGCGGTGTACGGCGCGCCGTACGACATCGATGTCTTGCAGCTTGAAATCAACACGCGCTTCTAAGCGCAGGGAGGCCTCATGAAAAGGCGAGCCATGAACCATGTGCCGGTGACGTTGCTGCTGGCGGGCCTGCTGCTCAACGGCAGTGCCCACGGCGAAGGCCTGGAGGAACGCTTGCGCGCGCAACTGCGCAGCACCACGGCGCAATTGCAGGCCCTGCAAAGCGAACAGGCCCAGGCCAGCGCCGCGCGCCAGGCCGCCGAGACCCAAGCCCGGGACGCGCAGGCGCAAATCAAGCAACTGACCGCGCAACTGAGCAAGGCCCAGGCCCTGAACGAGCAACTGGCCGGGCACCAGCAGAGCCTGCAAAGCCAGGCGCAGGCCCAGGTCGCGGCCAGCAACGAGCAGATCGGCAAGTTCAAGAAAGCCTACGACGAGCTGTTGACCCTGGCCCGTGGCAAGGAAGCCGAGCGCGCGCGCCTGGAGGCGCAATTGACCGAACGTGACACACAAGTGCAGCAATGTTCGGTCAAGAATCAACAGATGTACGACGTGGCCAAGACGCTGCTCCACGCCTACGAAACCATCGACGTGGCCGACGTGATGAAGATCCGCCAGCCATTCGCCGCCAAGACCCGGGTGCGTTTCGAGGAACTGGCCCAGGGCTTTGGCGATGATCTCTACAAGAACCGTTTCGATGCGCCTCAGGCCTCGATCACCCACTGACACAGAACAAGGAAGAACCGACCATGAGCGCAATGATTGAACAGGTTTCTGTCAAATCCCTGACCGAGCTGTTGCAAGCGGCAGGTTACCGGGTCAACGAAACCGAGCAGAACGGCATCGTGCAACTGCTCAGCGCCAGCCAGGGCATCGGTTACGCCGTGCGTTTTGGTAACCCTACACCGAGCGCTGGCGAGTACCTGGATTTCACCTTCAGTTGTGCCTTGCGTGTGCAGGGTGAGTTGCCGGCCGGGCTGGCGGAGTTGTGGAACGCCTCGCGCCGCTTTGCCCGGTTGTCGGTGCAGGGCGAGTTCCTGGTGATGGAAATGGACGTGGTGGTGGCGGCCGGCGTGAGCGTCGATCACCTGCGCAGCCAGCTTGAACTGTGGGACCGCCTGCTACAGGAGTTCATTGTCTACCTGCGCGAATACAGCCAGAACGCCGAGCGGCTGCAAGACCAGGCGTCGCCGGCCGAGGCTGCGCTGCAAGAGGCTGTCGCATCGTGAACAAGCCGACCTTTGTCGTCAGCGCCGCAACCCTGGGCCTGGTTGCCGTGGCGGTAGTGCTGGGCATGCGGCCGGGCAGCGATCCGGTGGCCGCGGTGCAGGCCGTCAGCGTGGTTTCGTCCGAATCGCCGAGCCTGGCCCGGCTGGGCAACCAGCAGGTCAGCCCGGACGAACTCAAGTCGCTGCTGGCAGCGCTGACCCCCGAGGTGCGTCAGCAGATGCGCGGCAATCGGACCGCGCTCGAAGGCTGGATCCGCGCGCGCCTGGCAGAAAAAGCCGTGCTGGAGCAGGCCGACGCGCAAGGCTGGCGACAGCGTCCGGACGTGGAGCGCCAGACCCGGGCGGCGACCGAGCAGATCGTGTTTCGCGACTACTTGCAATCGGTCAGCCAGGTGCCCGCCGGGTACCCCAGCGAAGACGAGCTGAAGCAGGCCTACGATGCCGGCAAAGCCAACTGGACCGCGCCGGCGCTGTACCGCGTCAGTCAGATATTCCTCGCCGCCACCGAGCCGCAAACGGTGGAGGCGGTGCGCCGACAAGCGCTGGAGTTGAGCAAGAAGGCCCAGGCGTCGCCGGCCGAGTTTGCCGCCCTGGCCAGCCGCTATTCCCAGGAGCGCGGTGGCGACAGTGGCTACCAGCCGTTGCAGCAATTCGTGCCACCGGTTCGCGAGACGGTGGCGCGGATGAAGGTCGGCGCCGTTTCCGACCCGGTGCAGAGTGCGGCGGGGTTCCATGTGATCAAGCTCACCGAGCAGCAGCCGGCCCGGGACGCGACCCTGGAGGAAGTCCGCGAACGGTTGACCCAGGCCCTGCGCGCCCAGCGCCAGGAACAGATCGCCAAGGCCTACCTGGAGGGCATGCTCGACACCGCGACCTTGAGCATTGACGGGGCGCAGTTGAGCAAGGTCCTGGAGGAGGTCCGCTAGCCTTGGACTCGAAGGGTGTTACCTCTTGCCAGAGGCGCGTTCAACCAGAAATGAATGATTGTGTAGCACCTGCTTATCCGTACAACCGACAGGGAGTCACCCATGACCTTCACCGAGCCAGCAGGACGCCAGGCTGTCATCCACCCTTATCGCACCCCGTTGCGTGCCCCTGACCCCTGGCTTGCCTTGGCCGGGAACATCGAGCCCCAGGTGGTGCAATGTTTTTTGGTCAGTGCGCGATGTGGCTGCTTCATGCAAGCGGCGCGCAGCCTCAACGTCAAGGCCACTTGGTTGCGCAAGCAACTGGCGCACCTGGAAGGGCGCCTGCAACGCTCGCTGTTCAGTTACCAGGGCAGCACCCTGACCCTCAGCCGCGAAGGCCGGCAATTGCAGGCACGCTTGATTGCCCTGGCTCAGGAAGGGACGCCGCCGCTGAACGACCAGCCGCTGATTCGCCTGGCGGTGGCCGAACCGATCCTGCACGACATCCTCGGGCGCGACCTGATCTCGCTGTTGCGACGCAATGCCAGCGTCCGCTTGCAGATCATCACCCTGGACAGCGACCTGGCGCTGCAAGCCGTCAGTGCTGACCTGGTGCTGTGGCTCAGTGATACCCAGGCGACGATGCCGGGGCCCAGCTTCGCTACGTTGCCGGCGCAGCGCCTGGCGCGGCTGGACTATGTGCCACACATGGCCAAGCGCTATTCGCGGCCGGCGACGCGTCCGCAGCGCCTGGAGGATCTGAACGACTACATGCTGGTGCAATGGCTGGCGGACCGGCAGGTGGACAGCTTCACGCCCTGGAACAGCCTGATGGAGCAGCGCCGGGCCGGCGTGGTGCAGGTGCAATCCTATGAATTGATGCTGGAGATGATCCGATGCAGCGCCTGCATTGGCCTGGTGCCGCAGTACATGAGCCGCTTCGACCGCGGCCTGGTGGCCTTGCCGGGCATCTTCGGCTCGCCGATGCAGCGCGAAGTATGGATGGCCATCAACGCCGACGCCCAAGCCTCGGCAGAGATACAAATGCTCGTCGAGCTGATCCGCCATACCCTGGATGAGCGTCGGGACTGGTTTCAGACATAAGCCCTGGCCCCATCGGCATCTACCTCAAATGCCTGTAGGAGTGAGCTTGCCCGCGAAGGCGTCGGCACGGTCCACGGGTATGCCGGCTGACCGAGCGCGTCGCGGGCAGGTTTGCTCCCATCGTCGGGCGCCTTCGATAAAACAGGCAAAACCCCAGGCATTGTCTATACCTTTAACTCAAACCCGGTCCCGGGTGGATGACAGGAGTGGCCGCATGAAACTCGCGTCAATGATTGGCAGCGTCTGCATCGCCTCGCTCGCCTTGTTGGGTTGCTCCACTCAAGTCACCCAGCCGGACGAGTACTCCGGTTTCCTGGGCGATTACAGCCGGCTCAAGCAGGACAAGTCGCCGTCGGGCGCCGAGGTGATGCGCTGGATTGATCCCACGATCGACCCGAGCAAATACACCAGCATCTATATCGAGCCGACGCAGCTTTATCCCAAGCCCCAGCCGACCGTCAGGATTCCTCAGGCCACCTTGTCCGGCATCACGGCTTACTACGACCAGGCGCTCATGCGTGAAGCGGGAAGATCCCTGCCGTTGGCCAAGAGCCCGGGCCCTGGGGTGTTGGTGATGCGCGCGGCCATTACTGCCGTGGGCAGCAAGACCCAAGGCCTGAAGCCTTATGAAGTGGTGCCGATTGCCCTGGTGGCGGCGGCGGTCAGCACGGCCAGTGGTATTCGTGACCAGGAAACCACTCTGGGCACCGAAGCGGTGTTTCTCGACGGCGGCAGCAATGCCGTGATCGCCCAGGTGGTGCGCAAAGGCACGGGCAAGCCGTTGGCCAACGACGCCCAGGTGATGAAAGTCGATGATGTCAAACCGGTCATCGATGGCTGGGCGAATGACATGCACCAGTCATTCCTGAAACTCAAGGCCAAGTAGCGGCGCCCGAAGCATGACTTTTTCTGTCCGGGCATAGGTCATGGCGGCATTTCATGGTTAACTCCGGCCTCGACCTTTCAAACCTGTCAGAAGGAATCCGTTCATGGCTCAAGTCACGCTCAAAGGCAACCCGGTTCAAGTCAACGGCCAATTGCCCCAAGCCGGCTCCAAGGCGCCAGCCTTTTCCCTGGTGGCCGGCAATCTGTCCGACGTTACCCTGGCGAGCTTCGCCGGCAAGCGCAAGGTGCTGAATATTTTCCCAAGCGTCGACACGCCGACCTGCGCCACCTCTGTGCGCAAGTTCAATGCCCAGGCCAACGAGCTGGATAACACCGTGGTGCTGTGCATCTCCGCCGACCTGCCGTTCGCCCAGGCACGTTTCTGCGGCGCCGAAGGCCTGGACAACGTCCAGAGCCTGTCGACCCTGCGCGGTGCCGAGTTCATCCAGAACTATGGCGTGGCCATTGCCGATGGTCCGCTCAAGGGCCTGACCGCCCGTGCCGTCGTCGTGCTGGACGAGAACGACACCGTGCTGCACAGCGAGCTGGTCAAGGAAATCGCCGAAGAGCCTAACTACGACGCGGCGCTCAGCGCGCTGAAGTGATGCCGTGAAACCAGGCATCCTGAAATAAGTGTTCTGAAACAGATCATTTATTACAATTTCGACGGCCAGGGTCCAACCCAGGCCGTTTTTATTTGTACTTCAAGGCTTTAGCCGATTTGACGAAAGGTAAGCCCAAGGTAAATTGCCGGTAAAGCCGCTTTGCTAAATACCGCCCAGTGCTTATCGTTCAGCCTCCCGTAGAAGAAGCCCACGCGCCCAATGGTTGATCACTCCATGCAATCCTCTGTTTCCCGTCATCCCCGCCGCTGGCTATTCGGCTTGCTTATCCTCCTGGTCGTCGCGCTGCTGGCCTGGAAGTTCTGGCCCTCCAGCACGACCCAGAAGCCTGGGGCAGGGCAGAAGGCCGCAGCCGGGCACATGGGACGCTCGGGCGGCATGCGGCCTGGATTCGGCGGCGCCTCGGGGCCGATCCCGGTCCGCGTGGCGCCGGCGGTCACCGGTGATTTCCCGCTGTACTACAAGGCGCTGGGCACGGTCACGGCGCTCAACACCATCAATGTGCGCAGCCGGGTGGGCGGGGAACTGGTCAAGATTGCCTTTGAAGAAGGGCAGATGGTCAAGGCCGGCGACCTGCTGGCCGAGATCGACCCGCGTCCATACCAGAACGCGTTGCTCCAGGCCGAAGGCACGCTGTTGCAGAACCAGGCGCAATTGAAGAATGCCCAAGTGGACCTGGAGCGTTATCGCGGGCTGTATGCCGAAGACAGCATCGCCAAGCAGACCCTCGATACGGCCGCCGCGCTGGTAGGCCAGTACCAGGGCACGGTGAAGACCAACCAGGCGGCGGTCAACGACGCCAGGCTCAACCTTGAATTCACCAAGATCCGTGCGCCGATCTCCGGGCGCGTCGGCTTGCGCCAATTGGATGTCGGCAACCTGGTGGCGGCGAACGACACCACGGCCCTGGCGGTCATCACCCAGACCCAACCAATCAGCGTCGTGTTCACCCTTCCGGAAAACAGCCTCGAAACCGTGCTGGCCCGTTACCACAGTGGCGCGAAGCTGCCGGTCGAAGCCTGGGACCGGGGTGACGAAAAACTCCAGGCCAAGGGTGTCCTGCAGAGCCTGGACAACCAGATCGACGTGACCACCGGCACCCTGAAGTTCAAGGCTCGCTACGATAACCGCGACCAGTCGCTGTTTCCCAACCAGTTCGTCAACGTGCGCCTGCTGGCCGACACCCTCAAGGGCGTGATCCTGGCACCGACGGCCGCCATCCAGTTCGGCACCAATGGCACCTTTGTCTATGCCCTGGAGGGCGACAAGAAAGTCACCCTCAAGAAACTCAAGATCGGCGCCAGCGACGGCGAGAACACCGTGGTCACCGAAGGCCTGGCCGCCGGCGATCGGGTGGTGCTGGAAGGCACCGACCGCCTGAAGGAAGGCAGCGAAGTGGAAGTGGTCAACGACAGCCAGGACGTGCCCACTTCACCCACCGAACACTTGCAGGGCAAGACCGCGGCGGCGCCGGCTGAATCGGCAGCGGCCGACAAGGCGAAAAAGGGCGGCGCATGAATCTCTCGCGGCTGTTCATCCTGCGTCCGGTCGCCACGACCCTGAGCATGCTGGCCATCGTCCTGGCCGGCCTGATCGCCTATCGGCTGTTGCCGGTGTCGGCGTTGCCCCAGGTCGATTACCCGACCATCCGCGTGATGACCCTGTACCCCGGCGCCAGCCCCGATGTGATGACCAGTGCGGTGACCGCGCCCCTGGAGCGCCAGTTCGGGCAGATGCCGGGCCTGACGCAGATGGCCTCCACCAGTTCCGGTGGCGCGTCGGTGATCACCCTGCGCTTCAATCTCGAAATCAACATGGACGTCGCCGAGCAACAGGTGCAGGCGGCGATCAACGCCGCCACCAACCTGCTGCCCAACGACCTGCCGGCGCCGCCGGTGTACAATAAGGTCAACCCGGCGGACACCCCGGTGCTGACCCTGGCGATTACTTCCAAGACCATGCTGCTGCCCAAGCTCAATGACCTGGTGGACACCCGCATGGCGCAGAAGATCGCGCAGATCAGCGGGGTCGGCATGGTGACCATTGCCGGTGGCCAGCGCCAGGCGGTGCGGATCAAGGTCAACCCCGAGGCGCTGGCGGCCAACGGCCTGAACCTGGCGGATGTACGCACGCTGATCGGTGCGTCCAACGTCAACCAGCCCAAGGGCAACTTCGACGGCCCGACCCGGGTCTCGATGCTCGACGCCAACGACCAGTTGACCTCGCCCAAGGATTACGCCGAGCTGATCCTGGCCTATGCCAACGGCGCGCCGTTGCGGCTCAAGGATGTGGCGCAGATCGTCGATGGTGCCGAGAATGAGCGCCTTGCCGCCTGGGCCAACGAAAACCAGGCCGTGCTGCTGAACATCCAGCGCCAGCCGGGGGCCAACGTCATCGAGGTGGTGGATCGGATCAAGGCCCTGCTGCCCAGCATCACTGACAACCTGCCAGCCGGCCTCGACGTCACCGTGCTCACCGACCGTACCCAGACCATCCGCGCCTCGGTCACCGATGTGCAACACGAACTGCTGATCGCCATTGCCCTGGTGGTCATGGTGACGTTCCTGTTCCTGCGCCGTGTCAGCGCCACCATCATCCCGTCCGTGGCGGTGCCGCTGTCGTTGATCGGGACATTCGGCGTGATGTACCTGGCGGGCTTCTCCATCAACAACCTGACGCTGATGGCCCTGACCATCGCCACCGGGTTCGTGGTGGACGACGCCATCGTCATGCTGGAAAACATCGCCCGCTATATCGAAGAAGGCGACAGTCCGTTGCAGGCCGCGCTCAAGGGGGCCAAGCAGATCGGCTTCACCCTGGTATCCCTGACGCTGTCGCTGATCGCCGTGCTGATCCCGCTGCTGTTCATGGCGGACGTGGTAGGGCGGCTGTTCCGTGAGTTCGCCATCACCCTGGCGGTGGCGATCCTGATTTCCCTGGTGGTGTCCCTGACGCTGACGCCGATGATGTGCGCGCGCCTGCTCAAGCGCGAACCCGAGGCACACGAGCAAGGCCGTTTCTACCGCGCCAGCGGGGCCTGGATCGATTGGTTGATCGCCGGCTACGGGCGCCGGTTGCAGTGGGTGCTCAAGCACCAGCCGCTGACCCTGCTGGTGGCGGTGGGCAGCCTGGTGCTGACGGTGGTGCTGTACCTGGCCGTGCCCAAGGGGTTTTTCCCGGTGCAGGACACCGGCGTGATCCAAGGCATTTCCGAAGCGCCGCAATCGATTTCGTTTGCCGCCATGAGTGAACGCCAGCAGCAACTGGCCAAGGTGATCCTCGCCGATCCAGCGGTGGACAGCCTGTCGTCCTACATCGGCGTGGACGGCGACAACGCCACGCTCAACAGCGGCCGCCTGTTGATCAACCTCAAGCCCCACGGCGAACGAGATGACAGCGCCACCGAGATCATTGCCCGGTTGCAGCCGCAATTGGATCGACTGGTAGGCATCCGCCTGTTCATGCAGCCGGTGCAGGACCTGACCATCGAGGACCGGGTCAGCCGCACCCAGTACCAGTTCAGCCTGTCGTCGCCGGACGCCGAGTTGCTCAGCCTCTGGAGCGGTCGGCTGGTCGAAGCCCTGGCCAGCCAGCCGGAACTGACCGACGTCGCCAGCGACTTGCAGGACAAGGGCCTCCAGGTCTATCTGGTGATCGACCGCGATGCCGCGTCACGCCTGGGCGTGTCGGTGTCGAACATCACCGATGCCTTGTATGACGCCTTCGGCCAGCGGCAGATTTCCACCATCTACACCCAGGCCAGCCAGTACCGCGTGGTGCTGCAGGCCCAGGCCGGGGAGCGCATCGGGCCCCAGGCGCTGGACCAGATCCACGTCAAGACCACTGACGGCGGACAAGTGCGGCTGTCGAGCCTGGCCCGGGTCGAGGAACGCCAGGCGCAATTGGCGATTGCCCACATCGGCCAGTTCCCGGCGGTGATGATGTCGTTCAACCTCGCCCCCGGCGTGGCCCTCGGGCACGCGGTGGAGGTGATCGAAAAGGTCCAGCACGACATCGGCATGCCGCTGGGGGTACAGACCGAGTTCCAGGGTGCGGCCCAGGCGTTCCAGGCCTCGCTGTCGAGTACCTTGCTACTGATCCTGGCGGCCGTGGTGACCATGTACATCGTCCTCGGTGTGCTGTACGAAAGCTACATCCACCCGATCACGATCCTGTCCACGCTGCCATCGGCGGCCATCGGCGCCTTGCTGGCCCTGATCCTCACCGGCAACGACCTGGGGATGATCGCGATCATCGGCATCATCCTGCTGATCGGCATCGTCAAGAAGAACGCGATCATGATGATCGACTTCGCCCTCGACGCCGAACGTAACCAGGGCGTGGACCCGCAGACGGCGATCTACCAGGCCGCGCTGCTGCGCTTTCGGCCGATCCTGATGACCACCCTGGCCGCCTTGTTCGGGGCGGTGCCGCTGATGCTGGCCACCGGCTCCGGCGCCGAACTGCGCCAACCCCTGGGGTTGGTGATGGTGGGTGGGCTGCTGGTGAGCCAGGTGCTGACGCTGTTCACCACGCCGGTGATCTACCTGTATTTCGACCGCCTGGGCCGCCGGTTTGCCAAGCCGGATGGGAAAGAGGTGCAGGCATGAAGGGCAGCAGATTGACTACCGGTGTGCGACCGGAGCAGAGCTGCCTTTTGTGGCGAGGGGATTTATCCCCGTCAGGCTGCGTAGCAGGCTGTGTTGTGAGCGCTGCGCACTCAAGCGGGGATAAATCCCCTCGCCACAAGAGCGGAGCGCGGTTGTCGTTTGATGCTCAGGGCCAAGCCCAATGAACCTCTCCGGCCCCTTCATCCGCCGTCCCGTGGCAACCATGCTCCTGAGTTTCGCCATCACGCTGCTCGGCGGGGTGTGCTTCGGCCTGTTGCCGGTGTCGCCGCTGCCGCAGATGGATTTCCCGGTGATTGTCGTCCAGGCCAGTCTGCCGGGCGCCAGCCCGGAAGTGATGGCGTCGACGGTGGCAACGCCCCTGGAACGCTCCTTCGGCGCCATCGCCGGGGTCAACACCATGAGCAGCCGTTCCAGCCAGGGCTCCACCCGCGTCATTTTGCAATTCGACCTGGACCGCGACATCAACGGCGCGGCGCGGGAGGTGCAGGCGGCGATCAATGCTTCGCGCAACCTGTTGCCCAGTGGCATGCGCAGCATGCCCACCTACAAGAAGGTCAACCCGTCCCAGGCACCGATCATGGTGCTGTCGCTGACCTCGGACGTGCTGGAGAAAGGCCAGCTCTACGACCTGGCCTCGACCATCCTGTCCCAGAGCCTGTCCCAGGTCTCGGGCGTCGGTGAAGTGCAGATCGGCGGCAGCTCCCTGCCGGCGGTGCGCATCGAACTGGAGCCCAAGTCGCTGGACCAGTACGGCGTGGCCCTGGATGACGTGCGCACCGCGATTGCCAACAGCAACGTGCGCCGGCCCAAAGGGTCGGTGGAGGACGACCGGCGCATGTGGCAGGTCCAGGCCAACGACCAGTTGGAAAAGGCCAAGGACTACGAAACGCTGATCATCCGTTACCAGGATGGCTCGGTGTTGCGGCTCAAGGACGTGGCGAAAGTCACCGACAGCGTCGAGGACCGCTACAACAGCGGTTTCTTCAATGACGATGCCGCGGTGTTGCTGGTGATCAACCGGCAGGCCGGGGCCAACATCATTGAGACGGTCAACGAGATCAAGGCTCAGTTGCCGGCGTTGCAGGCGGTGCTGCCGGCCAGCGTCAAGCTGAACCTGGCGATGGACCGCTCGCCGGTGATCAAGGCGACCTTGCATGAAGCGGAAATGACCCTGCTGATCGCCGTGGCCCTGGTGGTGCTGGTGGTGTTTCTGTTCCTCGGCAACTTCCGTGCTTCGCTGATCCCGACCCTGGCGGTACCGGTGTCGCTGGTGGGCACGTTCGCGGTGATGTACCTGTACGGCTTTTCGTTGAACAACTTGTCGCTGATGGCGCTGATCCTTGCCACCGGGCTGGTGGTGGACGATGCCATCGTGGTGCTGGAGAACATTTCCCGGCACATCGACGAGGGCGTGGCGCCGATGAAGGCGGCCTACCTGGGGGCGAGTGAAGTCGGGTTTACCCTGCTGTCGATGAACGTCTCCCTGGTGGCGGTGTTCCTGTCGATCCTATTCATGGGCGGGATCATCGAGAGCTTGTTCCGCGAGTTCTCCATCACCCTGGCCGCGTCCATCGTGGTCTCGCTGGTGGTTTCGCTGACGCTCACGCCAATGCTCTGCGCCCGCTGGCTCAAGCCGCACGTGCCGGGTCAGGAGAACCGCTTGCAGCGCTGGAGCCAGCGGCTCAACGAGCGCATGGTGCGTGGCTACGCCACCAGCCTGGACTGGGTCCTGCGCCATCGCCGCCTGACCTTGCTCAGCCTGTTGGTGACCATCGGGGTGAACGTGGCGTTGTACGTGGTGGTGCCGAAGACCTTCATGCCGCAGCAGGACACCGGCCAGTTGATCGGTTTCGTGCGCGGCGATGACGGGCTGTCGTTCAACGTGATGCAACCGAAGATGGAAATCTTCCGGCGTGCTGTGCTCAAGGATGATGCGGTGCAGAGCGTCGCCGGCTTCATTGGCGGCAACAACGGCACCAATAATGCCTTCATGCTGGTGCGCCTCAAGCCGATCAAGGACCGGGAGATTTCCGCGCAGAAAGTCATCGAGCGCTTGCGCAAGGAAATGCCCAAGGTTCCTGGTGCCCAGCTGATGTTGATGGCCGACCAGGACCTGCAGTTCGGTGGCGGGCGCGAGCAGACCACCTCGCAGTATTCCTACATCCTGCAAAGTGCCGACCTGGCGTCCCTGCGCGAGTGGTACCCCAAGGTCACGGCGGCGTTCCGTGCCTTGCCGGAGCTGACCGCCATCGACGCGCGCGACGGTGGCGGGGCGCAGCAAGTGACACTGGTGGTGGACCGCGACCAGGCCAAGCGCCTGGGCATCGACATGAACATGGTCACGGCGGTGCTCAACAACGCCTACAGCCAACGGCAGATCTCCACCATCTACGACAGCCTCAACCAGTACCAGGTGGTGATGGAGGTCAATCCCAAGTACGCCCAGGACCCGAGCACCCTGGAGCAAGTCCAGGTGATCACGGCCGACGGCGCGCGAGTGCCACTGTCGACCATTGCCCATTACGAGAACAGCCTGGAGGACGACCGGGTCAGCCATGAAGGCCAGTTCGCCTCCGAGAGCATTTCGTTCGACATGGCCGAGGGTGTGACGGTGGAGCAGGGCAGCGCCGCCATCGAGCGCGCCATTGCCAAGCTCGGCATGCCCGAAGATGTCATCGTGAAAATGGCCGGCACCGCCGACGCATTCGCGGCGACCCAGAAGAGCCAGCCGTTCATGATTCTCGGGGCATTGTTGGCGGTCTACCTGGTGTTGGGCGTGCTGTACGAGAGCTACATCCACCCGCTGACCATCCTCTCGACGCTGCCATCGGCCGGGGTCGGCGCGTTGCTGTCGATCTATGCGCTGGGCAGCGAGTTCAGCCTGATTTCACTGCTGGGGCTGTTCCTGCTGATCGGTGTGGTGAAGAAAAACGCGATCCTGATGATCGACCTGGCGCTGCAATTGGAGCGAGGCGGCCAGTCGCCGCTCGAATCGATCCGCAGTGCCTGCCTGCTGCGCTTGCGGCCGATCCTGATGACCACCCTGGCGGCGATCCTGGGGGCCTTGCCGCTGCTGCTCGGCAATGCCGAAGGCGCGGAAATGCGCCAGCCGCTGGGCCTGACCATCATTGGCGGGCTGGTGTTCAGCCAGGTCCTGACCCTCTACACCACGCCGGTGGTGTACCTCTATCTTGATAAGTTGCGCCATCGCTTCAACCACTGGCGCGGCGTGCGCACTGATGCTGCCCTGGAAACTCCGCTATGACCGATCGTTCGCCTTTCCATCTTGCCACCGTGTTGGCGACCGCCCGTGGGTCACGGGGACTGAGCCTGGCGCTGTGCGTGGCGATGCTCAGTGCCTGCGCCATCGGCCCGGATTACCAGCGCCCGTCGGCCGCCGCGCCAGCGCAGTACAAACAGGCCCAGGGCTGGCGCCAGGCCAATCCCAGCGACGCCTTGGCCCGAGGCGCCTGGTGGGAGTTGTACGGCGATACGCAGCTCAACGGCCTGGTGGAAACGCTCAATACCTCCAACCAGACCGTGGCCCAGGCCGAGGCGCAATACCGCCAGGCCCGGGCGCTGGTGCGCAGTGCCCGGGGCGCGTTTTTTCCGAGCGTGGACCTGACCGTGGGCAAGACCCGCTCCAGTCAGGGCACCGGCAGTAGCAGTTCGAGCCTGAGCAGTTCATCCAGCGGTATCCGCGACACCTACAACGCCCAGGCGGGCGTCAGTTGGGAGGCCGACATCTGGGGCAAGCTGCGGCGTACCCTCGAAGCCGACGAGGCGAGCGCCCAGGCCAGCTTTGCCGACCTCGCCGCCATGCGCCTGAGCCAGCAGTCGGAGCTGGTGCAGAACTACCTGCAACTGCGGGTTCTCGATCAACAGAAGCGTTTGCTGCAAAGCACCGTCGACAACTATCAGCGCTCGCTGAAAATGACCGAGAACCAATACCGCGCCGGCGTTTCCGGCAGGGACGCGGTAGCCCAGGCCCAGAACCAGCTCAAGACCACCCAGGGCGACCTGATCGACCTGATCTGGCAGCGGGCCCAGTTTGAAAACGCCATCGCCGTGTTGATGGGCCTGCCGCCGGCCGAGTTCAACCTGGCCGAGACCCAGGAGGTCCCGGCGCTGCCGCAAATCCCGGTGGCGCTGCCCTCGCAACTGCTCGAGCGCCGGCCGGACATCGCCTCGGCCGAGCGCTCGGTGATGGCCGCCAACGCCAACATCGGCGTGGCCAAGGCGGCTTATTACCCGGACCTGACCTTGAGCCTCAGCGGTGGCTACAGCAGCAGTACCTATGACAACTGGGTGAGCGTGCCGAACCGTTTCTGGTCGGTTGGGCCGCAGCTGGCCATGACCCTGTTCGACGGCGGCCAGCGCTCGGCGGAAGTCGACCGCAGCGTCGCCGCCTACGACCAGACCGTCGCCACTTATCGCCAGACCGTGCTCGACGGCTTTCGTGAGGTGGAGAACTACATGATCCAGCTCAAGGTGCTGGAAGATGAGGCGCGTGTGCGCCAGGAGGCCCTCGATGCCGCTCGCGAGTCCTTGCGCCTGACCCAGAACCAGTATAAGGCCGGGTTGATCGCGTACCTGGATGTGGTGACTGTCCAGGCCACCGCCTTGAGCAATGAGCGTAGCGTGCTGAGCCTGCAGCAGAGCCGCCTGATCGCCAGCGTGCAGTTGATTGCCGCGCTGGGGGAGGGTGGGACGGGCGGCTGGAGGCGACTGACAAGGTTGATTAATTAGCCTGTGGCGAGGGAGCTTGCTCATGCCTGAGTGCGAAGCACTCAAAAAATGGGGCCGCTGCGCAGCCCAGCGGGAGCAAGCTCCCTCGCCACGGATCATCTTTATCGCTGCCATCGAGTCCCGCTTTTGGCCGATGCACTGCCTACGTCCCGTCGCGTTGGCTTGTTATAGTTCAGGCCTCTTTTCAGCCGGTAAAGGATCACTGCCATGTCGCAATACCAAGCGTTCAGCGTCGAACTTGCAGACAACATCGCCCACGTGCAGATCAACCGGCCGGAAAAGATCAATTCGATGAACGCCGCGTTCTGGAGCGAGATCATCGAGATCTTCCAATGGATCGATGACACCGACGAGGCACGGGTGGTGGTGCTGAGCGGGGCCGGCAAACATTTTTCATCGGGGATAGACCTGATGATGCTGGCCGGCGTGGCCAACGAAATGGGCAAGGACGTGGGCCGCAATGCGCGCCTGTTGCGACGCAAGATCCTGCAACTGCAAGCCTCGTTCAACGCCGTCGACAACTGCCGCAAACCCGTGCTGGCGGCGATCCAGGGCTATTGCCTGGGCGGTGCCATCGACCTGATCGCGGCCTGCGACATGCGCTACGCAGCCGAGGACGCCCAGTTCTCGATCAAGGAAATCGATATCGGCATGGCCGCCGATGTTGGCACGTTGCAACGCTTGCCCCGGATCATCGGGGACGGCATGCTGCGTGAACTCGCTTATACGGGGCGTACCTTCGGGGCCGACGAAGCGCGCAGCATTGGCCTGGTCAACCGTGTCTACAGCGACGCGGCCGGCTTGCTCGACGGCGTGATGGGCATTGCCCGGGAGATCGCCGCCAAGTCGCCGATCGCCGTGACCGGCACCAAGGAAATGATCAGCTACATGCGCGACCACCGCATCGACGACGGGCTGGAGTATGTCGCCACGTGGAACGCCGCCATGTTGCAATCGACCGACCTGCGCGTGGCCATGGCCGCCCATATGAGCAAACAGAAACCCGAATTTCTGGATTGACTGACCATGATTTCACGCTGGACCACCGCAGTAATCGACACCGAACTTCCTGGCGGCTGGGCTGTGGCCCGAAGCCCGGAAGGCTTTCTGTTCGATGACAACGGCGCACTGTTTCCCCGCGAATGGCTCAAGCGCCAGGACCTGTCGATCCTTGCCGAACACGGTATCGGTCACCTGGATGGCGAGCCGGTGTACCTGCTGGAGTTGCAGGGCACGCAGGAGATAGCAGGGTGCAACTGGAAGGGCCTGCGGGCGTTCATGCTCGAGGATGACCACACGCTCTACAAGGTGTTGGGCTATGCGGCGCAGATCGGCACCTGG
This sequence comes from Pseudomonas sp. Cab53, assembly GCF_018325965.1. NCBI lineage: Bacteria > Pseudomonadati > Pseudomonadota > Gammaproteobacteria > Pseudomonadales > Pseudomonadaceae > Pseudomonas > Pseudomonas sp. Cab53. Next base: position 2,798,095 of record NZ_AP021902.1, read on the forward strand.
GCCCGCGAGCATCGATTCTGTGGCAGTTGCGGCAAGCGCATGAGCCAGGTCCCACGGGAACGCGCCATGTACTGTGATGCCTGCGACTTGCGCCACTACCCGCGGATTTCGCCGAGCATGATCGTGTTGATCACTCGCGGCGATGAGGTCCTGCTCGCGCGTTCGCCGCGTTTCGTCAGCGGTGTCTACAGCACCCTGGCGGGGTTCGCCGAGCCTGGTGAGTCCGCCGAGGACTGCCTGGTGCGGGAAGTGCGCGAAGAAGTCAGCGTCGAGGTGAAGAACATCCAGTACGTGGGCAGCCAGTGCTGGCCGTTCCCCCATTCGATGATGCTGGGTTTCCACGCCGAGTACGCCAGTGGCGACATCGTGCCCCAGGAGGACGAAATCGAGGACGCCCAGTGGTTCAACGTGCACAACCTGCCACCGCTGCCGGCCTCGCGCTCCATCGCGCGCTACCTGATCGACCTCTACGTGGCTCGTCGTCTAGGCCATGCTGAACCAGTGCTGCCAGGCTAGACGCACCGTCAGGCCCAACACCACGGTGATGAACACCGGCCGGATGAACTTCGCGCCGCCGCTGATGGCGGTGCGAGCCCCGAAGAACGCCCCGGTCATCACCGACAGACCCATGCTCAGGCCAATGACCCAGTCCACTTGCCCGGAAAAGATGAACACCGACAGTGCGGCAATGTTGCTGACGAAGTTCATGCTACGCGCCACGCCGCTGGCCTTGACCAGGTCGATGGGGTAGAGCAGCAGGCTGCTGACCGTCCAGAACGCGCCCGTACCGGGACCGGCGACACCGTCGTAGAAACCCAGGCTGAAGCCTTGGGGTGCTTGCCAGGTCTTCTTGATCGGGGCGTCGCTGTCCAGCGGGGCCTTGGGCGTGCCGCCAAACAACAGGTACAGGCCACAGGCGAAGACGATCACCGGCAGCATCTTGTTCAGCCATTCGGCGGGCAGGTAATGGGCGACGACCGCCCCAACCAAGGCCCCGATCAGCGTGCCGACCAGGGCGTGGGTCCATTGCCGGGGATGAAACAGCTTGCGCCGGTAGAAGGTGAAACTGGCCGTAGCCGAGCCAAAGGTCGAGCTCAGTTTGTTGGTGCCCAGGACCAGGTGCGGTGGTAGGCCCGCCGTCAACAGCGCCGGGGTGGTCAACAGGCCGCCACCGCCGGCAATGGCATCGATGAAACCGGCAAGGAACGCGACAAGAATCAGGATAGCGAGGGTAGTGAGGTCAACGCTGAGTTCAAAAGGCATGGAATCGGCTTATTCGGCGAGTGGCCGAAGGGTTGCGGGGGAGGCCGGTATGTTACCGGCAATGACCCTGGGCCGCGACTGTCAGTGACGGATCGGTGGCGTGGGAGCTTGCTCCCGCTTGAGTGCGCAACGCTCATAAACAGGTCTGCTGCGCAGCCCAGCGGGAGCAAGCTCCCTCGCCACGGACATCAACCGCCGAGTGAATCATCAGGCACGGAAATCAGCTCGACGCCAATTTTTTTTTGAAATCAAGGGGTTGTCAGCTTTGGGAAATGAGTACATAATTGCGCCCATCGAACGCACTGGGACGTAAAAAATCTCAATGTTTTCAAGGAGATAGCGCTTTTAAAAAGCCTGTTTTCCTGATCAGGTTTGTACGCGGTTGATGTGGCTGTATTGCATCGAACGTTTTGAGGCCGAATAGCAAAATGGTTATGCAGTGGATTGCAAATCCACCTACGCCGGTTCGATTCCGACTTCGGCCTCCACTTTTAAAAAGCTCTGTAGATTCATGATCTACAGAGCTTTTTTGTTTACGGAGCAGGGAAAGGTTTTGTCTTGAAAAGGACATGAGCAACCTTGCTTCGCCGGGGAGGGATGTATATATTCCCCCTCTTGTTGCACCCGCCTCGATCCTGGCAGATCCCCATCTTGCCAGCCTTTCAAGGCTACACCGCGCTACCGCCCGAATGGCGAAACTGGTAGACGCATGGGACTTAAAATCCCCCGCTCGTAAGGGCGTGCCGGTTCGATTCCGGCTTCGGGCACCATATAAAACAAGGGTTTGCAGGCGAAAGCTAATGCAAACCCTTGTTCATTTCCGGTCCGTAATAATGGGCGCTGGCGGCGGACACTGTCCCCCTTGAGCCATACAGCAAAGATTCGGAAAGACTGAAAAAACAAAGGGTTGCATGAACTACTTCATGCAACCCTTTTTGTTTGCGCCTCATGCGTGCAACCGCTCGCTACAACCGCCGCCGAAACGCCTCGAGGATCTCCCGGGTGCCCTTTTTCATCTGCAAGTGAGCCACCGCGTCCAAAGGCTGCCAGAGGCAGTCGCTGATTTCATTCTGTGGCCGGGCGGCGCGCAGGTCGGCCACCGAGGCTTCAAACACGTGGTGTACGGTGTCGCCATCGCTGAGGCGCATCAGGTAGAGCAGGTTCTCGGCGTCCAGCCCGGTTTCTTCGGCAAGTTCCCGGATGGCGGCGCTGGCGTGGGTTTCACCGCGCTCGACCGTGCCGCCCGGTAGGGCCCATCGACTGTTGGGTTTACGCACCAACAAAACGTGGCGGTCTTCCTCGCAGATGACGGTCGCTCGTATCTTCATGGCCTGCTCAATCAGTGACTGTCATTAAAATGAAATATAACTGAAATATTTGAATCTGACATCGCGTAGTGGCCTTTTGGGGTCTGTTCAGTTGACCGCGGCCAGGCGGGAAACGTTTAACTTCAATTTCTCCGCCGAGGCCCTTATCTGCCTATCGACCGGTCATCGCCTAAAATGAATCAGATTGAAAAAAAGGCATCCATGTTGTGGATACCGACCCCACGCACAGGGGAGAGAGAAGAGATGACCACTGTCGAAGACTTTAAAGTCAGGTCCCAAGAACTGCTGGTAGAACTCGACACGGCCACATCTGAAATGATGTCGCTCATTGGTGCCCATCAGATGGCTGGATCGGCCTGGGACGCAGCAGTCCAGCGCCAGCATGAAGCCTATGAGCGCTGGGTGGCCTATCTGAACGAGCGTCTGTAGGAATGGCCCGGCAGATTGTTTGAACGGACCCTGTGCCGTTGTGCCTAATCCCTTACACGGACATCACGAGGATTGGGCCATGTCTGAATTAGCCAGTTATTTCTGGATTGCCGTCGCGGTGCTGTTGCTGCTCGTGGACCTGTGGGCCATCGTCAGCGTGTTTCGCAGCGACAAGTCGGCGGGCACCAAGGCCGGCTGGGCGCTGCTGCTGATCATCCTGCCAGTGCTGGGCCTGGTTATTTGGGGTGTGGCCGGGCCACGGGGGATCAAGGAAGGCCCGTCGTCGCCGGAGCACAGCAAAGGGTAGCGTACGGCACGCCCAGTCACGGCAATGTCGGCGGCCTCGGGTGGGTCACCGTCCCATGGCGCGTTGCAAGAAAAGCCTCTCAGCGAAATTTCGGCAATGGCCGTTCGACGGGCTTGAGGGACGTCAGCGCGCTCTGGATCGACGGGGCGTCCTTGTCGATCTCGTTGAGCCGGTCGCGGATCCGCACGGCGGCGGGATGCCCGCCCTGGTGGTCGACCCAGTCGGCGATTTCCTTGCAGGCCGCCGTCAGGCGTGCCTGGCGAGATTCGAGCAGGGTGAGCAGGGTGGTGATGGACTCTTTTTCCGACATGTCACACCTCCATACAAAGTGGATGGGCAGCAGCAAACCCGCCAGGGAGGCGGGTCGTACCGTTCATTGAGCGTAGTCGAGTTATTGCGGATCTGTCGAAATCCGGCGCCCGGCTGGACAGTCGGTGCGCCGGTCTACAGGTTCAGTGAATCAGCCGGACTCCTTGACCCAAGTGGGCGCGACGCTTGCGCGCCAGTGTACGTCAGTGATGCCGTACTTTTCCGCCATGGGTTTTGACACCCGCTTGACCTTTTCCCGTCCAAACTTGGGTATACGCCCGACACCCGCATCGCAACTGGCCCAATGCCAAGCTTCGGAGTTATTCATCACCTCGGCGCGGATGATGAATGACTTAGGCTCGCCATGGAGCATGTAGTCGATGATGTAAAGCGATGGCCCGCCCATAAATCCTCCCTAATTAGTCCTATACGGATGGATACGGCGTCGCGCGGAAAATTCCATCGGATTTCCAGACGGTCAAATTGGGACCGGCCAGCCGCGCATGCCACCCAAGCAACCAGGGACAAGCGCACAGTACTCGCGGCCTGGAACCAAACCCGGTTAACCTTCTCCAAGGTGAGCTTCGTCACCGTGGGCCAGGGATTCAAGGCAGGGCAGTGCGGTATTACTCTTTAAGGCAAAACATGAACATCATCGCCAGGGCGCTGGTCATTGCAGGCCTCGCCGTCGGTGTGTCGGGATGCATCGGTCCGCCCATCGAACTGACCCCGCAAACCGAGCAACGCTTGCGTGAACAGCCACCGATCCGCTTCCTCCTGACCTTTGATGATGGCCCCAGTGCTTCGTCGTTCTGGAACCCCAGCCAGGAGGTGCTCGACGCCCTGGCCCAGAACCCCGTGCAACCCGGGATCAAGGCGGTGTTTTTCCTGCAGACCCGGGCGGCACGGGCGGGCAACAGTCATATCGGGCGCTCGGTGATGCACCGTGAACAGCGCGAAGGCCACGTGTTGGCCTTCCACACGGCGACGCACTGGCACACCAATCACCGCTTCCTGAGCCCTGATGAGTTGGAGCAGTCGCTCGTCGACGGCGGCAACGATATTGCCGGCATCAGCGGTGCGACACCGCGCCTGGTGAGGCCACCGTTCTGGAGCTACGACCGGCGAACCTTTGCCGCCTACCAGCGCCATGGCATGCACGTGCTGTTGACCGACCTGAGCGCCAACGATGGCAAGGTCTGGGGCATCACGGCCAGCCCGCGACGGCGTATCAACCTGGTCCGCCAGCTCTCCGAAGTGCGCGAGCGCATCGCCGCCGGGCAGTTGCCGGCGGTGGATGGGGTGATTCCGGTGGTGGTGACGTTTCACGACATCAACCGCTATACCGCCCGCCATGCCCGCGAGTACCTGCAAATCCTGCTCGACAGTGCCAGGGAAACCGGTGTGAGGACCGACGCCAAGCCTTTCTATGATGACCACCAGGCGCTGGAGCGAGCAGCGTTGGCGCGTACGGTGCGAAACAGCGGCCAGCCGGTGCACCTGCCCGGTTTGTGGGACTGGCTGTGGGATTCGGATGCCCATTGATGGGGCATAGGGCTGCTGCGCAGCCCGGCGGGAGCAAGCTTGCTCGATACAGATCAGTGCGGCGGCAGTTCCAGGGGAATCTCCAGGGTGAACAGGGCGCCCTGGCCTGGCCCGTCACTGTGGACATGCAGGCGCCCATTCATTTCTACCGCCGCCAGTGCGCAACTGTGCAAGCCGAACCCGTGGCCATCCTTGCGGGTAGTGAACCCGTGGTTGAAGATGCGCGACAGGTTCTCGGGGGCAATGCCCTCGCCGCAATCCTTGACACTGAAGCTCAGGGTGCCGGGGGCCAGGATGCGGATGCCCAGGGTCATTTCTCGTGGCTCGGAAATGTGCGACATGGCGAACTTGGCGTTGCTGATGAGGTTGATCAGGATCAGCAACAGCCGGTGCTTGTCCCCCAGGATCGTGGGCGTGTCCTGGTAGTCCTTGATCACCGTGACGTGGTGCCGGCTCAGGGCGCCCGAGTTCATGCGCAAGGCGTCCTCGAACAAGTCGGTGACGTGGAGGGGTTCGACCAGCCTGGCTGCTCCGGCGTAGGTTTGTTGAGTGGTGACGATTTCCTTGATGTGATCGATGCTCTTGGTCAACTGCGCCAGCTCGTCGACCAGCAACGCCTGCTCGTTCCCGATGGACTCGACCAGCTCATTGAAGTAACGCGGCAGCAATTTGCCCTTTTCATCTTCGGTGATGAAGCGGCCAAGGTCGTCGGCGTGATCATTCATCATCTTGACCGCCTTGCCCAACCCCAATGTCTTGCTGTTCTTCAACTTGCGGGTCACCAGTTCCGCCGAAATATTCACGCTATTGAGCACGTTCCCGACATTGTGCAAGACGTTCGTCGCGATCTCGGCCATACCCGCCATCCGCGCGGCGTCCATCAATTCGCGCTCGGCTTCTTTCAGCTCGCGAGTGCGTTCCTGCACCCGTTCTTCCAGGCGTTCGTTGGACGTTTGCAGGGCCTGGTTTATCTGGTTGATCACGGCGGCGCTGCGTACCAGGCGCACGGCCAGGTAGATCATCAGGATCGCCATCAGGCTGGCGCACATGGCGAGGTAGATATGGTATTGGCGGTCCGTCGCGGCTGTCCGGCGTTGTGTCTCGTTGAGCAGCTCATTGATGTTGTCCAGCTCCTGCGCTACCGGGATGACACTGATGCGGTCGAGCAGGTCATTGACGATCGGTTGTTCCTGGACGATGGCATTGACGTGCCCTGTCAACGTGATGAAGGCCGATCGATGCTGTAAAGGCAGTCGGTCGATGTAGGTGTCCAGTGCTGTGAGTTGGCTCTGCAGCTCGTTGGCTTTGTCCGCGGTGACGTAAAGCGCGTACTCCAAGGTCGTCAGGGTCAGCTCCAGGATGTTGGACGCGGCGGTCAGGCGTTCCGTCGGGCTCTCGATGTCCATATCCTTGAGCAGGGCCTGGATATCGTCCTCGGCTGTCGGCAATGCATCGAGGGCGCTGCGCAGTTGGGCGTTGTGTTGCTGGAATTGATCCACCAGCAGGGTCTTGTTCCTGACGGCATCCACGTAGCCCTGGCGTCTGGATGCCCAGAGATTCGCCAGCGGGCCGGTGCTGTTGAGGCGCTCCAACTGCTCCCAGCGGCTGTTCGCTTCAGGCGGTGGAGTCAGCGACAGGTTGTTGTTGACGCCGATTTTCTTTCTCAGGATTTTGCTGTTCCAGTTGGCATCGGCCTGTTTGAGCTGGCGAATGAAGTCACGGGACTCGAAGTAGGTCGATGAGTCGTAGGTGTAGGACTTGATCAGAAAGAATATCAGGGCAGAAAAAACAAACAGCGCCAGGGCCAGCAACGCCGGCCATTTATATTTCGCGATAAAGGTGGTCACGCTGCTCTCCTGTTCAGGGCGCTTGTCGAAGGCGTCGGTGAGTGGCCGAGGCGTGAAGAGGGTTCGCGAGGCCAGTCGGCGCGGTGGGCAGTGGGGCGGGAGGACGGCTGGAGGGATAAGCTGTGTTTGCCTGGATACACGTTGAGCTCCCTGCTAACGGTGAACAGTGTGGGTGAGTGTAGCGTTAACCAGGGGGGTGTTGTGGGCGACGGGTACGCAGCGGGAGGGAGCAGGCGCGGCCAGGACAGACCGCGCCGCAGGCGTTACTTGATGTCGATGAAGGGCAGGGCGCCGTTGGGCACCACGGTGGTTGGCAGGACGCCATTCCAGCGTTCGGCCTTGGTCAGCTCCACCAGGTTCTGGTTGCTGGCAAGCGCTTGCGCCCGAGCCTTGATGGCCTCGGCTTCGGCCTTACCGCGCAGTTCGGTGGCAAGTGCATCCGCCTTGGCCTGGGCGACTTGCGAATCGGCTTCTGCCTGGGCCTGGGTCACGCGAATCTGCGCCTGGACCTGTTCGGTGGCGAGTTGCTGTTCGCGGGTCTTGACCTGGACTTCCGCCGCCATGCGCGCTTCGATGGCCTTTTCGTAGGCATCGCTGAAGTCGATGTTCTCGACCTGGACGCTGTCGATGATCACCGGTCCGGTGATGGTCGACTTGATCGCCGTGGAAATGTCGTTGACCAACTGGACACGGTTCTGCACGGCGGCCACGGCGTTGAACTTGCCGAACACGTTTTCTACCTGGGTCGGCACCTGGCGACTGATCATGCGGTCGCGGATGCCTTCGAGGTCCTTGAACTGGGTGTAGACCTTGGCCACATCGGAGGGCGCGATGTGCCAGGAGACCGATACCTTCAATTGCGCGGACTGCTGGTCCTTGCTGTAGGCCTGGAGGTCTTCATAAGCGGTGACCTGGCTCTGTACGCTGATCAGGCGCACCGATTCGATGAAAGGGGTCTTGAACGACAGCCCCGGTTCCACCACGCCGACCAGCGCACCGTTGCGCAGCAGCACGCCGCGTTCGGTTTCGTCGACCGTGTACCAACTGCCAAAGAAGACGCATAACAGGACGACGCCGATGAGGGCGGCAACAAGAGAACCGATGGTTTTGCTGGTCACTTTTCTTTCCTTGATCACGTGGGTGGGCGATAGCGCATAAGTGGGGGCCGGCGTCCTGTTTGTCGGCGGTTTACCCAGAACGCCAGGCACAAAAAAGCCCTGAATGATCAGGGCTCTTTCGTACATGAAATGGCGGAGGCGATGGGATTCGAACTCATGGACCTGTTACAGTCGACGGTTTTCAAGACCGTTGCCTTAAACCACTCGGCCACACCTCCGTACTGCGTTGCGGGCGCCATAATACCCGAATGAAACACACTGTCAAACTCTCTACGTAGCTTGTTACAGAGCGTCTGTTATTATCCTTGCCACTGAATGTTTCAGAACCGGAGGAGTGTCGCCATGCGCGAACAGGATTACGCAGTGAACAACAGCGTGCAGGCTGAGCAGCTAGAAGTTAGCCGCGTCCTGCGCAACACATATGGCCTGCTGGCACTCACACTCGCCTTCAGCGGTGTGATGGCCTACGTCGCCCAGCAGATGCGGGTGGGTTACCCGAACATCTTCGTGGTGCTGATCGGTTTCTACGGCCTTTTCTTCCTCACCAACAAGCTCCGTGATTCGGCCTGGGGCCTGGTGTCGGCGTTTGCCCTGACCGGCTTCATGGGCTTCCTGCTCGGCCCGATCCTCAACCGCTACCTGCAGATGCAGGGCGGCGCCGAGGTGGTCAGCTCGGCCTTCGCAATGACCGCGCTGGTGTTCGGCGGCCTGTCGGCCTACGTGCTGATCTCCCGCAAGGACATGAGCTTCCTGAGCGGCTTCATCACCGCCGGTTTCTTCGTCTTGCTGGGTGCGGTCGTGGCCAGCTTCTTCTTCCAGATCAGCGGCCTGCAACTGGCGATCAGCGCCGGCTTCGTACTGTTCTCGTCGGTCTGCATCCTGTATCAGACCAGCGCGATCATCCACGGCGGCGAGCGTAACTACATCATGGCGACCATTAGCCTGTATGTATCGATCTACAACCTGTTCGTCAGCCTGCTCCAGCTGTTCGGCCTGATGGGTCGCGACGACTGATCCAATGCCGCTCGATGAGTGAGAAAGAGCCCGCTTCGGCGGGCTTTTTCTTGCCCGCAGATTGACATGCCTGTCCTGGCTCCAGCCCCGGCTTCTTGTGGAGGTAACTCGTGAGAGCGGTGCATCGCTCCCAGTAGTCCCGATATTTGGGCCATGTCTGTAGGAGTTTTACCTTCTACCGGTAGGCCTGTTCCTTTTGCGCTGAAAGACACGTTTCCATGCCTACCCGGCCCACCCCCAATACCTGATTCTGCCGCGCTCATCGAATGGCAAGGAGGCGAGCCTGACAAATGACCAGCGCTCGGCGTGCGAAGTCGCGCAGACAGTCACCCTCAACCCGGCGTGCGGGCGGACAACGCTTGAGAGCTATGCTCGAAGACTACGCCATCTCCAGCGCGGGTTTCGCCGAGGTGCTTGAGGTCAGCCCCCAATGCCTGGCGAACTGGTGCGCCCGGGGTGTACCTCAGGCGCGGCTCCCCCAATTGGCGCGCTTGTTGAGTGTAAGTGAGCGATGGCTGGCGACGGGTGAGGGCGCGCGAGCGATGGTTTATCCCTGCGGCAGCTGTGCCGTTGACGAGGCCGCACCAGGCACGTGAGTACCCTTCTAAAAAACGCCTCGGTGGTTTTCTCGCCTACGATGCGTCCCATCATGGCCAATTGCCGTAAAAAAGCGCCACCATGATGGCGACTTTGGATAAATGATCTACACCTATGGACATGGAAGCGTAGTGCCATGGGAGGCAAGAAGTGGATCGCCGAGTGACCTGCCTGACATTTTCCCCATCACGTATCTGGCCGTCGAGCGCGGTTTGCTCGTGGCTGTCTGTTGGGGCAGGGAGGCTTATCACGTCGACTCCGTAGGACCGTGAACAGGCTTTGGGCATCGTGCTGCAGCCTGATAACAGAAGGAAGCCCTGCACATCGGCCAGGAATCCGATGCGGCAGCAGGCGTTTCCCTATAAGGAGATATTGATGAACCAGCCTCAAGGAAAGATCGTTGCGTTGCTGGCCCTGGTGGGTGCGCTGTTCACCGCCAGCGTCCACGCCGGAGTCTTCCCCGATTTCGGCTACGCCCCGCCCAAGAGCGAATATTCCGGACCGCCGTTCCAGCTCAGTCAGGATTACCCGAAGGCGCCGCCGGGTGCTTCCTCGATGCCGGCATTCTTCCAGCATTTGCCCAAGACATTCTCCAATGACTTCGAAACCTGGCGTCCCTACATGGAGGAGGTGAAAAAGTACTGCCTGGAAGGCAATACCGAAATCGGCTGGAAGGTGCAAAAAAACAAGATTCGTCGCTGGTATCACATGCCTTGGCAGCATTACGGCCCCAATGGTCGTGAAGGCATCAGCGGGCTGACCAAGGAGGCACCGATCCAGCCCGGGCAGTTGGCAAGTACCCAGACCGACAGCGGGCAAACCTACGCGGTGGGGATCTATAACGACATAGGCGCCTACACCATCGGCCAGGTCTGGAAAGACCCCGACAACCCGGATCCGAGCTACACCTCCAAACCCAAGAGCTTCCCCAACGGCACGGTGGTGTGCAAGGCGCTGTTCGCTGACATAGACGTCAAGACGGTGCCGTTCCTGGCGAACCCACTGCTGTGGAAAGCCTACACCACTGAAACCTTCACCTCGACCGACCGGTCCGTCACCCAGGTCGCGCTGATCCAGATGGACATCGCCGTGCGCGATACCCGCGTCAGCGACACCGGCTGGCTGTTCGGCACCTTCCAATACAACGGCGCCGTGACCGGCAAGGCGAACTGGAACAACCTGGTGCCGGTGGGGATCATGTGGGGCAATGATCCCAAGGAGACCGGCAACGACTTCACCAATCCCAAACCGGTGGAGACCAAGATCAACCCGGCCTTGAAGCAGACTGCGATCAATGCCAACACCCAGGAACTGCCACCGACCCACCTGGGTTGGAACGGACGGCTCAACGGGCCGGTGGACAATCCGCAGGCGTCTTGCCTGAGTTGCCACATGACGGCCGAGTACCAACAACTGGCGCTCATGAACCCTACGTTCCAGGCCAACCCGCCCCCGGTGGGCGGTGACGAGTGGATGAAGTGGTTCCAGAACATCCCGGCCGGTCAACCGTTCAGCCCAGGCACGCAAAGCACTGACTACAGCCTGCAACTGTCCGGGGCCCTGGCCAACTTCTATGACTGGAAGTGCAACCACAGCGGCGTCTATGCCGATGGCGTCAATGCCTGCACCAAGCTCCAGACGCTCAAGCTGATCAAGGCGAGCAATGCGCCTGAGGACGAAGTGCACAAAGTGCAACGCAGTCCCGAACTGGAAGAGCTCGAGTAACGCCCCTTACCGGCCTCGGATCATCCGAGGCCGGCTTTTTTCGTTCACGCCATCGGCGGCAACCGCCGCTTGACCGGCGTCTTCTTGACGATGGCCGTATTGGTCTCGGCGTGAACATTGAGCTTGTCCAGCAAGGTGTCGAGCTGTTCCATCGAGCGCACATGGAGGCGGGCGATGAAGCAGTCGTCGCCGGTCACCTTGTCGCATTCGGTGAACTCGGCGATGGCCTGGATCTGCCGCTCCACCTCCTGCAACTGCCCCGGCAGCGGGCGAATACGCACGATGGCCTGTAGCTGATAGCCAAAGCTCTTCGGGTCCACCTCGACGGTGTAGCCCCTGAGCACGCCGCGTTCCTCCAGGCGCCGAAGCCGCTCGGCGACGCTGGGGGAGGACAGCCCGCTCAGGTTCGCCAAGGCCTTGAGGGAGCGCCGTGAGTCTTCCATCAGGGCGCCGATGAGGATCTGGTCGATGTCGTCAGTCATTTCAGCTCCGTTAGGCAAATACGCCAGGTTGCCTTGATAAAAAAGGTCGAAAGGCAGTTTAGCCTTTTTCATGCCATGGAGAAGCGGTCAGTGGCCTCGGCATACTGTGCTCACTTGCTGAAGGAGCCTGAAAGATGGACAAGACCTTACGTCGCGGTTCGCTGGAAATGACCGCCGCCATGCTGATTTCCGGGACCATCGGATGGTTCGTGCTGGTTTCCGGCTTGCCGGTACTGGATGTGGTGTTCTGGCGCTGCGTGTTTGGCGCCGTCACCTTGCTGCTGATCTGCGCCGGCTTCGGCTTCCTGCGTCGCGGCATCCTCAGCCGCGCCACTTTTGGGCTGGCGGTGATCAGTGGGGTGGCGATCGTCGGCAACTGGGTGCTGTTGTTCGCTTCTTACTCTCGGGCGTCGATTGCTATCGGCACGGCGGTGTACAACATTCAGCCGTTCATGCTGGTGGGGTTGGCGGCGCTGTTTCTCGGGGAAAAGATCACCGTGCAGAAACTGGCCTGGCTGGCCTTGTCGTTCCTCGGCATGCTGGCGATCGTCAGTGCCCACGGCACTCAGGAACAAGGGGGCGATGAATACTTGCTGGGCATTGCGCTGGCGTTGGGGGCGGCACTGCTGTACGCCATCGCGGCGTTGATCATCAAGCGCCTGACCGGTACTCCACCGCACCTGATCGCGCTGATCCAGGTCAGCACCGGCGTGTTGCTGCTGGCGCCCTGGGCCAACTTCGCGGCTTTGCCTCAACAGGGCGAAGCCTGGGCCAGCCTGGTGACCCTGGGCATGGTGCACACCGGCGTGATGTACGTGTTGCTGTACAGCGCCATCCAGCGCCTGCCCACAGCGGTGACCGGGGCGCTGTCGTTCATTTACCCGATCGCGGCGATCTTCGTCGACTGGTTCGCCTTCGGTCACCGTCTGGAGCCTTTGCAATGGCTGGGTGTGGCGGCGATCCTGCTGGCGGCGGCCGGCATGCAACAGGGCTGGGGCAGCAGGCTGCGCCGTCCGGCCCTGTCGTGATGCGCCGCTGTCGGGCTAGAAGATGTAGTCGGTGGTCAGGAAGTTCGAATCGCGCGCTCGGATGATGTCGCTGATCAGTGCCTTGTTGCTCTCCTGGAATTTGGTCGCCACCAAGGTGCGTATGGAAAAGGTTCGCAGCGCATCGTGCACCGACAGCGTGCCTTCGGCGGAGTTTTTCCGGCCGTTAAACGGAAAGGTGTCCGGCCCGCGTTGGCACTGGGCATTGATGTTGATGCGCCCGACCTGGTTGGCGAAGGTGTCCACCAGCTTGCCGACTTCCGCCGGGTTGGTGCCGAAAATGCTCAGTTGCTGGCCGAAGTCGGATTCCAGGACGTAGTCGATGACGGTATTGAGATCGCGGTACGGCACGATGGGCACGACCGGGCCGAACTGTTCTTCGTGGTAGACCCGCATCGCTGTGTTCACCGGGTAGAGCACCGCCGGGTAGAAGAATGAGCTGCGGGCCTCGCCGCCGTGGGCATTGGTCACCTGCGCGCCCTTGGCGAGCGCATCGGCGACCAACGAGTGCAAGTAGTCGACCTTGCCCGATTCGGGCAGCGGCGTCAGCGCTACGCCGTCCTCCCACGGCATGCCGGGTTTCAGGGCCGCCAGGCGGGCGTTGAATTTTTCGATGAACGCCGGCGCCACATCCTCATGGACGAAGAGGATCTTCAACGCCGTGCAGCGCTGGCCGTTGAACGACAGCGAACCGGTCAGGGCCTCGCTGACGGCGTTGTCCAGGTCGACCTCGGGCAGCACCAGTCCGGGGTTTTTCGCATCCAGGCCCAGGGCCGCGCGCAGACGATGGGGGCGCGGGTGAAGTTTCTTCAGGTCGCTGGCGGCCTTGTTGGTGCCGATGAAGGCGAAGATGTCGACCTTGCCGCTGGCCATCAGTGCGCTGACGGTTTCGCGCCCACTGCCGTAGATCACGTTGATCACGCCTGCCGGGAAGCTGTCGCGGAACGCTTCGAGCAGCGGTCGTATCAGCAGCACGCCGAGCTTGGCCGGCTTGAACACGACGGTGTTGCCCATGATCAGCGCCGGAATCAGCGTGGTGAAGGTCTCATTCAGCGGATAGTTGTAGGGGCCCATGCACAAGGCGACGCCCAGGGGCACGCGGCGGATCTGCCCGAGGGTGTCCTGTTCCAGTTCGAAGCGGCTGGAGCGGCGGTCCAGTTCCTTGAGGGCATTGATGGTGTCGACGATGTAATCGCAGGTGCGGTCGAATTCTTTCTGGGAGTCCTTCAGGTTCTTGCCGATTTCCCACATCAGCAGCTTGACCACCGCTTCGCGCTGCTCGCGCATGCGCGCCAGAAAGGTTTCCACATGGCGGATGCGCTCGGCCACGCGCATCGTCGGCCATTGGCCCTGGCCGCGGTCATAAGCGCGGACGGCGGCGTCCAGGGCGGTGAGGGCGGTCTCGGCATCCAGCAGCGGCGTGCTGCCCAGGATCACTTGCTCATCGCCTTGGGCTCCGGCCAGGTACACCGGGCTGCGAACGACGGCGAGGGGGCCTTGCCAGGTCTTCAAGACCCCCTCGACCAGGTATTCGCGTTGTTCGATCTGGCCTTCGAGGCGGTAGGCCTCCGGAATCCGGTCGGCGCTGGGGAACAGGTTGGCGAGCAGGGGGGCGGTGGTCATGTCGTTACTCCATCAATGAAATGAGCCGGGGGCTTGCAGGCGTCAATCGCTTTTAGGGTTATACCCTTTAATGGAGGTGTTTTTTAAGTGAAGGATGAAACGGTGGCGGGGGAATGATCCCTCGCCACCCAGGGGCGGGCTGTGGCGGCAGGCTTTCGGGGGCAGGTGGCGGGTCTACCAACTGATCCTCACGCCAAGATTACCTGCCACGCTGCGTTGCGGGTTGCTGTCGAGGTTGTTGCTGTAGTCGGCAGCGGCGTACACGCTGACCGCAGGCGCCAAGGTGACGATGACGCCCACGCCCAGGTCGCCGGTGGAGGCCCGCTGCTGGGTCTCGACCCGGTCGCTGTCATCGAAGGTCACGGCGTCGGTGCCGGAGAACGTGTGCCAGAGGTTGGCGCGCAGGTAGGGTTCCACGGGCATGCCACTGACCTGGTAGCGGCCCTTGAGCCGGGCCCCGACCCGGCCGGTCCAGGCCCCGTCGGAATCGAATTCGACCTTGGAGATCCCATCGTTCTGGGTGTCCAGGGAGACCTTCTGATGGATGACCTGGACCTGGGGTTCGAGGACCCAGTCGGCGCTCACCGCGAACGGGTAGCCGGCCTCGGCCGAGAGCGTCAGCGCATGGCCGCGGTTATCGATCTTCACGCCGCGTTCGGAGCGGTTGTCGCCGTCCAGGCGCGTGCCCATCACGACGGCGTCGACGTAGCCGCCGGAGGAATCGGTCAGCGTCCAGTACAACCCGTAACTGTCGCCGTCGAGCTCGATCTTGCCAGCGCGACGACCCTGGAAGCCCAGGTTGAAGCCATCGACGTGGCCGTTCAATTCGGTATGGCCGACGAAGAAGCCGATTCGCTGGGTCTGGCCGCCGAACATTGGCGCGCTGTACAGGTCATTTCCGACCTGGAACCCCTTGATGGACCCATCGAGGCGTGGTGTCACGGTGCCGGCCCACGTCTGGTCCAGGTCCTTGCCATAGACCCGGCCCCAACCCGCACCGAAGGCCCCGTTCTCCGTCAGCAGGCGTTGGTCGCCCTGGCGGTCGTGGAAGGTGCCCAGGGCCATCAGCGTCAGTTGCGCCGCGGCGGGCGGCAACACCGACCAGGTGGGCACTTCCGGACGATACAACGGGATCGGCGCGGCGCCCGGCACGGCCACCGGCAACGGCGGCAAGGGTGGCGGGGTAGGTGCGTTTGGCTGTGGCGGCGGGGGAGACGCGGCCACCGGTCCGGCGACCACGGTCGAGCGTAGGTACCAGTTGTTTGCGTTGCCCGTTACGCCTCCCTTGAACAGGCGATAGTCGAACGCACCGGCCGAGACCGATTGCGCCAGGGAGAAGGCGCCGCTGTCGCTGACCGCGCCACCCTGGGCCTGGACCAGTTCGATCCCGTCCTGGGTCGTCAAGCCGCCCGCACCCCCGACATTCGTGACGGCAATGGCGGTGTTGCCGGTGAGCGTGCCGCCGTTGACCACCAGCTTGTCGCTGGGGGAACCGTCGGCGCCGAGCACCGTTTGCAGGCGCAGTTGGCCGTTGTTGCCGACATAGTTGCCCTGCACGGTGAGGCTGTCGTTGGTGCGCGTGTTGTTTCGCGTAAGGTCAATCGTCCCGCTGTTGTTGAGGGTGACCGATTGGCCAGCGGTAAACGGATTCACGCTGCCTTGGGTTGACGTCAATACGCTGCTGCTGTCGATGTTCAGCACTCCGGTGGCCGTGGCGGAGTCGCCCAGCACCAGCGTGTCGTTGAGGTCCAGGCGTGAGCCCTGGGCCAGATTGACGGTCTCCCAATTGACATAGCGGGCACCGGTGCTGGAGGTCGTGGCCTCGAACGTCAGGCTGTCCTGGCCCAACCCGCCGTCCAGGCTGGGGGTGCTGGCGAGCCGGGTTTCATCCAGGTTTTGCAGCCGCGCCGTGTCGGTGCCGTCGCCCATCAGGATGGCTGAACGAATGACGCCGCCGCTCCACTGGAACCGGTCGTTGCCGAAGCTGGTGCGCACCTCGCCATCGATTTCCCCGCCGCTGACGGTGACGCTGTCGTCACCGCCGCTGACACTCACGTTGCCACCGATGCGTCCTGCGGAGAGGATGATGGTGTCCTGGCCAAAGCCGGTCACCAGGTTGCCGAGGATCTGCCCACCCGACATGTCGAACAGGTTGTCATCGAGCTTCATGTCGACTCGGCCGATGGTGCCGCCGGTCATGCGGGCGATGTCGCCATCCTCGAAGGCCTCGACGATGGTGCCACCGGTCATCAGGAAGGTGTCGAGGCCATCGCCCTGGGCCAGGGACTGGATACTGCCACCGTGCATGACGAAGTCATCGATGCCCGAGCCCTGCTGGACATCGCCGCCGATGGTGCCGTTGGCATTGATCTCGATGTAGTCGGTGCCGGCGCCGAAGGTGACGTCGCCGGTGATGGCGCCGCTGCCATTGGCCGGCATCGTCAGGCGGTTGTTGCCGGCCAGGTCAGTCAACCCCGGGGTGCTGCCACTGTCGCAGACGTAGGCATCGTCGCCTGCGGTCGGCGTCAAGGTGCAAGCCGCCAGGGCCGGCGGGGTGTTGAGCAGGAACAGGCTTGAAACCGATAAGGCGTTGAACAGCCGATTGAATCCACGATCGCGCGAGCACATGTGCTTTCCCTCTGCAGCAGCATCCTGGAATGCCGGTTTCAGCATCGGTTGCACGACTACTGGCACACAGGACCTGGCAACGCTCGCTGTATGGGATGGGACCCTAACAACGAATAGCGAGCGTCGCTACTGTCAGAACTTACAGGTGCTTGCGCTGCGCGCGGCGCAAAATCGGGGCTACAAATGCACTTCCACCGATAACGGCAGGTGGTCGCTCAGATGGGTCCACGGCTTGGTGCCGAGTATCTGTGGCGCGTGGCTGCTGGCATTGCGCAGGTAGACGCGGTCCAGGCGCAGCAGCGGGAAACGCGCCGGATACGTCCGGGCGGGGCGGCCGTGATGGTGCTCGAAGGCCTCGTGCAGGTAGCCACGGCGGGCGAGGGTGGTGTTGCCGTGCAACTGCCAGTCGTTGAAGTCGCCGGCAATGATCACCGGGGCGTCTTCGGGCAATGAATCGAGCAGTTGGCAGAGCAGCTTGAGTTGCAGTTGGCGATGGCTTTCCAGCAGGCTCAGGTGTACGCAGATCCCGTGGACTTCGGCGTGGCCCGGGACCTCCAGCACGCAGTGCAGCAAGCCGCGGCGTTCCGGGCCGGTGATGGACACGTCGAGGTTGCGGAACTGGCGGATAGGGTATTTGGACAGCAGGGCGTTGCCGTGATGACCATCGGGGTACACCGCGTTGCGGCCGTAGGCGAAGTCATTCCACATGCTGTCGGCGAGAAATTCGTATTGGGAGGTCTGCGGCCAGTTGTCGTAGCGCGACGCATGGCGGTCATGTTCGCCCAGCACTTCCTGCAGGAACACCAGGTCGGCGCCCGTGCTGCGCACCGCTTCGCGCAACTCGGGCAGGATGAAACGGCGGTTGAGGGCGGTGAAACCCTTGTGCGTATTGACCGTCAGGACTCGTAGCCGATGAACCGCCGCAGGCGTGTCCAATGGCATGGTTTCGACGGCTCGCCAATCGGGATCTCGAGTCACGTTCACTCCTGAATCAGACGTACCTGTTCATGCGACTGATGGGAGGCTTTGGCAGTTCCGGATTTTTCCTGGGGCATTGTTGTTGCCAGGGCCGCCGCCTTCGCCAGCAAGCCCGCTCCCACACCTGATTTGCGTTGTATCCGCGTCTCAGGCCATGCGAAGCCCGATGTGGGAGCGGGCTTGCCCGCGAAGGCGGCCTTGCATCCAACAGAGAAGCCGGCGGACCCACCGCTTTCGCGAGCAAGCCCGCTCCCACACCTGATTTGCTTTGAGGTGGTCAATTTTTTCCGGACACCTCAATCGGTGTTTTTCAGGCTGCTTGCCGCTCATACTGATTGGGCGGCAAATAGCCCAAGGATGAATGGATTCGCCTTCCGTTATAGAACCGCACGATGTAGTCCGTGATGTCTTTGATCGCTTCGCCATGGTTGGCGTAATCCTTGCGCCAAACACGCTCCATCTTCAGATTCAAGAAGAAGCGCTCCATGACCGCATTGTCCCAGCAGTTGCCCTTGCGACTCATGCTGCAACGCATTCCATGTCGCGTCAGCAAGTTCTGGTAATCCGTACCGGCATACTGGCTGCCTCGATCCGAATGAGCGATCAAGCCCGGTTCAGGTTGTCTCTGCGCGATGGCCAGTTGCATCGCACTGCATACCAACTCTGCTCGCATGTGGGGTGCCATGGCCCAGCCCACGATTTTGCGTGAGTACAGGTCCATGACGGCCGCCAGGTACAGCCAGCCGCTGCGGGTACGGATGTAGGTGATGTCAGCGACCCACGACTGGTTGATGCGCTCGGGATTGAACTGGCGATTGAGCAGGTTCTCAGCCACCGGAAAATTGTGATTGCTGTCAGTGGTATGAACGAACTTGCGCTTCCAAATCGGACGCAAATCCTGTTGTTTCATCAGGCGGCGGACCTTGTTCCGTCCAACGGAGACGCCAGTGTCACGCAGCGCTTTCACCAAACGACGGCTGCCATAACAGTGTTCATTGGACACGAAGGCAGCCTTGAGCTGAGCGGAAACCGAGCACACAGGTTTTGGCTTCAAACGCCGCTGACGAGCTTCGTAAAACCCCGAACGACTGATCCGCAACACCCGGCAGATACGCGCCACCGGGTAGGCCTTGCATTGGACTTGGTGAACCAACTGGTGGATCACTTCAACTCGCGGGCAAAGAAGGCCGTAGCTTTTTTTAATATGTCATTATCCGTCTTCAGTTCGCGGACTTGCTGTTCAAGCTGGCGAATACGCTGCTGGTCGCTGGTCAATGGTTTGCCAATCCCCGTACCGCCCGACTGCTCGGTTTGATACTGCTGAACCCAGCGGCGCACGGCGGTATCGCTCAGGCCTAAATCGGTACAAACCGAGTTCACGCTCAGACCTTGATCAACAACCATCTTGCAGACCTTCAGCTTGAACTCGGCGTCGAATTTTCTGTACTTCTTAGTCATGGAATATTCCTCAATGAGTGTAGTTTCACCCATTGAGGTGTCCGGGGCTATTAGACCAGCTCACTTTGTACCCGAGCCTCAGGCCATGCAAAGCCCTATGTGGGAGCGGGCTTGCCCGCGAAGGCGGCCTCGCATCCAACAGAGAAACCGGCGGGCCCACCGCTTTCGCGAGCAAGCTCGCCCACAGGAACTGAGATTTCAGATGAAGACAATCTCGTACGGCATGCCCATGCGATCGAGGATCACCCGTGGTACCAAGGGTGCGATGCCGCTGGCCGGTTCGCCGTTGAGTTGGCTGGTGTAGGCGTACATGGCGTGACGCTTGCGGGCGGTGGTCCAGACGTCCAGGCGCAGTTTACGGGCCCGATGCCAGGGGATTTTCTTTTGCTCGCGCACCGGCCAGTGCCAGGCCCACACGGGCAGTTCGTTGAACAGCGCGCCGACGGCCTCGGCGGCCTGGGCACCGGCTCGGCCCACCGTGTCATGGTCGCTGTCACCGTCCAGGCGCCAGGTGCTGAAGACCACGTCGCCGGGTCGCAGATGTTGGCTGATGAACGCCGTCAGCTCGGCTTCGTGTTCGGCCAGGGCCTTTTCCGGAAAGCCGCCGCGCACCCATTGCAGGCCATGGGCGGGAATGCCCAGGCGGTGCAGGGCGTCGACGCTTTCCTGGGGATGGGGGCGGTGCATGCGCAAGCGTTCATCGTTCCACAACGGTGAGCCCGGATGGCCGATGTCGCCATCGGAAACCGAGATCAACAACATGGGATGGGCCAGATTGCTCAGCAACTGGAGCAAGCCGCCACAGGCCCCGACCTCATCGCCCGGATGCGGGGCGAGGATCACGGCGCGGGCGCCGGCAGGCACCAGGGTCTGGGTACTGATAATGGGAATGTCGGCCAGTTGCGGCGCACTGTTCCATATTTGCGGGTGCTGCCGACTGTTAAGGCGAGAGGCGGGTTTCATGGGGAAGACGTCCTTGTGGTATTCAATCCTGCGGCCTTGCACCGAGCATACCGCCCGATGTGGCGCATCATGTCACGATTGCCATTGGCGGCGCTCCTGATCCTGGAGTCTACCGCAAGCGAAGTATTGACCATGCCGGTCGATTCGTCGCGTGGCATCGGTGTCTGAACCGTACTTTTTTCTTTCAACTGGGCCTATAAAAAAGAAGGCCACATCTGTGTGGCCCTCGTTTTTCAATGGCTTAACTCCAATAGTTAATCTTCTTCCTCACGTTGCAGCTCGAACAACAGCAGCGAGCGCCCAGTCACCGAGTATTCGGACTCGAACTCGAACCGTTCCTGGCCACGCACGGTGGGCTGGTTGGTGTCGACCAGGCACGTCCAGAAACTGCCTTCAGGCACTTCAGGCAGGCGGAAGTTGACGATGTCGTGGTGCGCATTGACCACCAACAGCAACGTCGCATCGCCGCCTTTGCGCCGGATCCCGGTTTCCTGGGCGCGACCGTCCATCAACATGCCCAGGCACCGACCGTGGCTGTCCTGCCATTGCTCGACGGTCATTTCGTTGCCATCGGGTGCCAGCCAGGTCACGTCCTTGACGCCGATGTCCTCGTTGTAATTGCCCACCAGGAACCGTCCGCGCCGCAGGATCGGGTAGGCCAGACGCAACTTGATCAAGCGCTTGACGAATTTGAGCAGCGCCGCGCCGTCCTCGCTCAGATCCCAATTGACCCAACCGATCTCGCTGTCCTGGCAGTAAGCATTGTTATTGCCGTGCTGGGTGCGGGCGAACTCGTCCCCGGCGACGATCATCGGCGTGCCCTGGGCAAACAGCAGCGTGGCGAAGAAGTTGCGCATCTGCCGATGGCGCAGCGCGTTGATCTGCGGATCGTCCGTCGGCCCTTCGACGCCATGGTTCCAGGACAGGTTGTTGTTGCTGCCGTCCTGGTTGTTCTCGTCGTTGGCCTCGTTGTGCTTGTCGTTGTACGACACCAGGTCATTGAGGGTAAAACCGTCGTGGGCAGTGACGAAGTTCACCGAGGCGTAAGGGCGTCGGCCCCGCTGGTTGAACATCTCGCCGGACGCGGTCATGCGGCTGGCAAAGTCGGCCAGTTGGCCGTCGTCGCCTTTCCAGAAGGCGCGCACGGTGTCGCGGAACTTGTCGTTCCATTCCATCCAACCGGGCGGGAACCCCCCGACCTGATAGCCACCGGGGCCGCAGTCCCAGGGCTCGGCGATCATCTTCACCTGGCGCAGCACCGGGTCCTGTCGGCAGGCGACGAGGAAGCTGTGGCGCTCATCGAAGCCATCGTGGTAGCGGCCGAGAATGGTGGCCAGGTCGAAGCGGAAGCCGTCGACGTGCATTTCCGTGGCCCAGTAGCGCAGGGAGTCGGTGACCATCTGCAAGACGCACGGGTGGCTCAGGTCCAGGGTGTTGCCGGTGCCGGAGTCGTTGATGTAGTAGCGCTTGTCGTCAGGCATCAGCCGGTAGTACGAGGCGTTGTCGATGCCGCGCATGGACAGGGTCGGGCCTTGTTCGTTGCCTTCGGCAGTGTGGTTGTAGACCACGTCGAGGATGACTTCGAGGTTGGCTTCATGCAGGTGCGCGACCATCTCCTTGAACTCGGCGATCTTGCCGCTGGCCAGGTAGCGCGGGTCCGGGGCGAAGAAGGCGATGCTGTTATAGCCCCAGTAGTTGGTCATGCCCTTGTGCAGCAGGTGCTGGTCGTTGACGAAACCGTGGATCGGCAACAGTTCGACCGACGACACGCCGAGCTTGCGGATGTGTTCGAGCACGTCGTCGACCATCAACCCGGCGAAGGTGCCGCGCAGGTTCTCCGGCACCGAGGGATGGCGCATGCTGATGCCGCGCACGTGGGTCTCGTACAGGATGGTCTTGTCCCATGGCACGCTGACGCGGTGGTCGTGGCCCCAGGTGTGCGCCGGGTCGATGACCTTGCACTTGGGCACGAAGGGCGCGCTGTCGCGCTCATCGAAGCTGAGGTCGCCGTCAGGGTGGCCGATGGTGTAGCCGAACAGTGCCTCGGACCACTTCAGCTCACCCACCAACTGCTTGGCGTACGGGTCGATCAGCAGCTTGTTGGGGTTGAAACGATGGCCGTTCTCCGGGTCGTACGGGCCATAGACCCGATAGCCGTAGATCAGGCCAGGGTGGGCATCGGGCAGATAGCCGTGGTAAATCTCGTCGGTGTACTCCGGCAGCTCGATACGTTCGAGTTCGACTTCGCCGGCATCGTCGAAAATGCACAGCTCGACTTTGGTGGCGTTGGCCGAAAACAGCGCGAAATTGACCCCGAGGCCATCCCAGGTCGCACCAAGCGGAAAAGGCAGCCCTTCACGAATCCGCGAAGCCTCGATAACAGGCGGCGGCGTGGTTTTTTTTGGACGGGTCATAGTTGCTCCTGCAAAAGACAGACAGTTACGGCAAAGCGATCGGTTCAAGGTCCGTTGATTCAAGGGTCGTCCCGGGCGCACGACCCCTGGGGCGAGGAAGATTCATCCCCGCCGAGGCGCAACGCGGCCCGGGCCTGGGCTGCTGAGCAGCCCAGCGAGAGCAGGCTCCCTCGCCACAGTGGTACATCAACAGGCGCACTGCGTGAGCGTTGTGATTACACCGCCGGAGGCTTACGGGCCGCCCGTGGTTTTTTCTCGGCCGGTTTTTCAATCGCCGAGTTGGCTGCCGCAGGTTTGGCGGCGGGCTTGGCCTTGGGGCAGCGGCCTTCGGTGCCGGCTTGGCCGCGGGTTTGGCGGCAGGCTTGGCGCCGTCGGCCTTGGCAGCAGGAGCCTTGCCTGCGGCCTTGGGCGGTTTGCTCGGGGCCAGGGCTTCGGCTTCCGCCAGTTTGCGCGCCATCTCCCAGTGGCGTTTTTCGTGCCCGGTAGGCTTACCTTCGGACTCCCAGATCTGGTAGGCGAATTCGCGAATACGTTTATCGTCGGTACTCATCGCAGTGCTCCTGACAACTCAAGATTGGATAAAGACATTGACCGGGAAATCCCCCAGCGCGGCGCTGACCATCAGCTCCCCTTGGGGTGTGACTGCTGTGCTTGAAAAAAGTCCCTTCAGTTTTCCCTCCTGGGTGGCGAACGGTAATGACACACGGGTATCGCCCCAGTCCGAGGCGGCCACCTGCGGCTGCGCACTGTTTTCCAGCAAGCGGGCAGCATGGATCGGCACCACGACGACCGCCCGTTGCTGCCCGTGCTCGCGCATGAACGCCAGCACCCGGCGGGCTTGCTCGCCAACCACTTCCAGCGGTTGGTAGCGGCCTTGCTGGAACAACTGCGGGCATTGGGCGCGCAGGGCCAGCGTCCTGGCGATGAGCGCCTGTTTGACCCGGCCATTGCGCCAGTCGCGCAGCAACCCCGCCGGCGTGCTGTCGGCCTGTAGTCCTTCGCGACGCGCCTGGAAGTCCACCGGGCGCCGGTTGTCCGGGTCCACCAGGCTGAAATCCCAGAACTCGTTGCCTTGGTACAAGTCCGGCACGCCGGGCACGGTCATGCGCAGCAAGGTTTGCGCCAGGCTGTTCAGCGCCCCCGCTGGCGCAATGGCCTGGACTGCCTCGGCGATGGCACTGCGCAGCGGCAGCCCTTCATCGCCCAGCAACAGGCGTTCGAGAAACATCTGGGTCGCTTGTTCATAGGCGTCGTTGACCGCCGCCCAACTGCTTTGCAGCTTGGCTTCGCGCAGGGCCTTGCGCTGCCACTGCCAGAGGCGTTCGTTGTACTCGGCCAGGGCCTTGTGGTCCTGGATGTCCAGGTCCAGCGGCCAGCTCCCCAACAGCGCCTGGTACAGGATCAGTTCATCACCAGCCGAAGGCGCCGCCGGGTCGCTGTGCAGCGAAGGCGCGAGGATGCGCCATTGCTCCACGCTGGCGGTGTACCAGTCGGCGCGTTCACTGAGCACGGCCAGCCTGGCGCGGGTGTCTTCGCCACGCTTGTGGTCGTGGGTCGCGGTGGTCATCAGGTTGTCGGGGAAATGTTCGAGCCGCTCAAGGCAAGCGTCGTGGAATGCCTGGGGCGGGGCGCTGAACAGTTCGGTGTTGTAGCCCACATCGTTACGCGACAACAGCACGGCCGAGCGATACAGCGCGGTGTCTTCCACGGCTTTGGCGGCGGCCGGCGAGGTCAGTTGCTGGAAGCGGACACAGGCATGGCGC
Organism: Pseudomonas sp. Cab53; assembly: GCF_018325965.1. Classification (NCBI taxonomy): domain Bacteria; kingdom Pseudomonadati; phylum Pseudomonadota; class Gammaproteobacteria; order Pseudomonadales; family Pseudomonadaceae; genus Pseudomonas; species Pseudomonas sp. Cab53. The sequence continues at coordinate 2,822,932 of NZ_AP021902.1, forward strand.
AGGCGCTTGCGCTGGGGACCGCGGGGGCGTTGGCGCCAGGGCATGCCACCGAGCCAGCCGGCCAGGCAATCGAGCACTGGCCAATCGGCTTCGCTGAGGGTTTGCCGGGCGCCTTCCAGGGCCTGGTTGAAAAACGCCTCGTCTTCGGCCGAGCGTCCCAAAGGGCTGATGTAGGTGCGGTACACCGGGAAATGCACGATCAGTTCCTGCAACGCCCGGCGAATCGCGCCCAGGGTCAGGTCGCGGGTCATCACGTCGTCCCGCGCCACTTGCAGCAGGGCCTGGGCGACGCTTTCGAAGTCCCCGGCGAGGGAGCCGTTGAGGATCTGCTGGCGGGCCAGCCGGGCTTCCTCGATGAAGTGCGCCGGTCGCTCGCTCTGGCGGCTCCAGAACTCGGCAAGCGGTTCGGCACCGGCGGGGTCGTGTTGCAGCAACGAGATCTGGTTCATGAACTCGTAGCCGGTGCTGCCGTCGACGTTCCAGTCCCGACGCAAGGTCTCGCCGTCGCCAAGGATCTTCTCGATGAAGATGGGCAGGTGCCGCGACGGGGACAGGGCATCGAGTCGCCGGCGCAGCTTGCGGCTGTAGCCCCGTGGATCGGCCAGCCCATCGATGTGGTCGATGCGCAGCCCATCCACCAGGCCTTCGCTAATCAGCTGGAAGATCTTCGCATGGGTCGCTTCGAACACGGCCGGGCGCTCGACCCGCAACCCACCCAGTTCGTTGACATCGAAAAACCGTCGCCAGTTGATGTCATCCGCGGCCGTGCGCCAGCTGGCGAGCCGGTAGCTCTGGCGTTCCAGCAGTTGGTGCAGGCGCTCGAAGCCTTCCGGTTGGGTGCAATCGTAGTTGCGCAGGTTGTCCTCGATGGCGGCGAGGATATCCGGAGCTGTCGCCAGTTCGCGCAATTGCACCTGTAGCGGGCGGGCGAGGGTGTGGGCGTCGGTCTGGTAGTTCAGCGTGGTGAAGCGTTCGGCCAGCGCCTTGAGGGCTTCGGCCCGTTCGCCAGGCAGGTCGTCGGTGGGCTTGAGCAACTCGCCATAGTGCATCGGGCAGATGGGGAAATGGTGCTCGTAGTGTTCGACATAGAAGCTGCCTTGCGCGGCATTGAAGCGCAGTTGCAGGGTGCCTTCCTGCAAGGCAACGCCATAGTCGCTGCCCAGGAACGGCAACAGCAACTGGCCTTCCAGCAATGGGTCGGGAGAGTGCCACTGGATGTCGAAGAATTCGCCATACGGGCTCAGGCGTCCCCATTCCAGCAGGTCCAGCCACCAGGGGTTGTCGTTGCCACCGACCGCCATGTGGTTGGAGACGATGTCGAGGATCAGCCCCATCCGGTGCTCGCGAAGGGTCGCCACCAGACGTCGCAAGGCGTCCTCGCCGCCCAGTTCCGGGTTTACCAGGGTCGGGTCGACCACGTCGTAGCCGTGCATGGAGCCGGCACGGGCCTTGAGTAGCGGGGAGGCATAGATATGGCTGATGCCCAGCGCGGCGAAGTACGGCACCTGCGCGACGGCATCGTCCAGGGTGAAGCCTTTATGAAATTGCAGGCGAATGGTCGCCCGCAGTGGTTGGATCGTAGGCAGATTCATCGGTCACGCTCGTTCGCCTGGAGTCGCGCACAGGCAAGTATTTCCAGGCGCCGGGCGGCGTCCGGGTGATCCAGCAACGCCTGGCTGTCGTGGGCCAGGCGGCGGCGCCAATTGGGATGGGTATCGATGGTGCCGGGCAGGTTGGCCTGCTCTTCGATACCCAGGGCATCTTCGAGTGGCAACAGCACCAGCGGCGCACGGGTGTGGCCGAGAAAGCGCACGCTGGCGTCCAGCACCTGGTCGGTCTCGCGGTGTTCTTCGCGAAAGTTCTGTGGGTCCTGGTTCAGCACGCTGCGCAGGCCTTCGCGTTCACGTTCACGGTGCTTGCGCCAGTCTATTTCCGTGTGGGAGTCGATCAGGTCCAGCCGCGCATTCCAATCGATGTCGTGCCCGTGCCACCAACCATTGAGGGTCGGCAGGTCATGGGTGCTGGTGGTCGCCAGCGCGTTGTCCGGCCAGTCGAGGATCGGCTTGAAGTGGGTGTTGTCCTGTTCGAACAACAGCACGCGCATGCCCAGGATCGACCGGGCGCTGAGTTTTTCCCGCAGGCCGTCCGGCACGGTGCCGAGGTCTTCGCCGAGCACGATGGCCTGGTGACGGTGGGATTCGAGTGCCAGCAGGCGCAGCAGGTCGTCCACCGGGTAATACAGATAGGCGCCGTCCGAAGGCGGGGCGTCATTGGGGATCACCCACAGGCGTTGCAGGCCCATGACGTGGTCGATGCGCAAGCCACCGGCGTGGGCGAAGTTGGCCCGCAGCATCTCGATGAATGCGCGAAAACCGTTGCGCACCAGCCCTTCGGGGGAGAACGCCGAGATTCCCCAGCCCTGGCCGGAGCGGTTGAGAATGTCGGGCGGTGCGCCCACGGTCAGCGAGGCGAGCAATTCATCCTGACGGCTCCAGGCCTGGCTGCCGGCTCCGTCGGCCCCCACCGCGAGGTCGGCGATCAGGCCAATGCCCATGCCACTGGATTTGGCGGCGCTCTGGGCGCGCTCCAGGCAGCGGGCGATCAGCCATTGGCAAAAGGCATAGAAACCGATTTCATCGGCGTTTTCTTCGGCGAAATGCGCCAGCACGGCGCTGCGCGGGTTGCGCCATTCCTCCGGCCACTGCCGCCAGTCGAGGCTTTCGCCGCGGGCGGCGCGTTCGGCCTGCAAGGCTTCGAAGCGACAGTGGTTTTCCAGGGCCTCGCCGCTGGCGTGGCGGAAACTGCTGAAGTCTTCGTGCAAGGGGTGTTCGCCCTGGCTGAAACCGTCGTACAGCGCCCGCAGGACCTTCTGCTTGGCCTCGGCCGCCACCGGCCAGTCGACCAGGGGTTGGTCTTCCAGCTTTTGCAGTTGGTTGGCAAGGCCCGTTGCATCGATGGCGGTGCGCAGGGCGCGCTCGCCCAGGATGGTGCCTGGCGCCGCGTACAGACTGTTGAGAAACAACCGGCTGGACGGCGAATAAGGGCTGTAGCGACCCGTGTCGCTGCTGAACATTGCGTGCATCGGACTGATGGCGATGGCCTCGGCACCGCGCTCACCGGCCACCCGTGCCAGGTCTTCCAGGGCCTGGGTGTCACCGAAACCGCCGTCACCGGGGCGCCGTAGCGCATACAGTTGGGCACTCAGGCCCCAGGTCCGTGGCGCTGGATCGTTTACCGCATCGGCGACGCTGTAGCAGCGCGCCGGCGCGACCGCCAGGGTGAAGTGCTGCCCGTCGATGCTGACGTGCTGGTAACCCACCGGCAGCATGCCCGGCAGCCTGGCGTCGGCGTCGAGCTTGAGGTTCAGCGTGGCGCCATCCTCCTGGCGGACCTCGCAGGGGGTGCCGGCCTCGAAGTAACGACTCAAGTCGACACTGACACCAACATCGGCCGTGAGCAGCGGTGGCAATTGATGGTTCTGTTGCTCCTGCTGCAATTGCAGCAGGCTGGCGTCGATTTCCTGGGCACTGCCGGCAGGGTGGCCGAGGCCCGTCAGGACCGAGCGCAAGACGGCGGGCGAGACTTTCTGGGCCCGGCCGTTGGCATCGATCCAATCCACCGCGAGGCCCGCCCGGCCGGCGAGGATTTCCAGTTGCGCATCGCTCATGGGCGCTCTCCAGTGATGGTGGGCAACGGGGCCGCCTGTGTCAGGCTGACCAGCGCGCTGCAGGGCGCAAGGTGGCCCTGTTGCAACAGACCCATGGCGTGGGGCGGATGTTCGAAAAGAATGCGTGGGTCCTCGGCGGCGGTATGCGCCACCGGCTCGGCGCTGAGGTTGAGGTCGATGCGCAGCACACTGCCGTCGCCCAACTGCCAGCGGGCACTGACGGCGCCCAGGCCGAGCACGTCCGTTTCCAGCGCGTGGGCGCCGGGCAGGCGTGGGACGATTTCTTCGCGCCGGATCTTCAGCAGGCTGCGATACAGCGTCTCGCGGGCCAGTTGTTCCGGTTCATGGGCCTCCAGGTTCGGGCGCGAGGCTTCGAAGGTGGTGGCCGCGTTGGGATCGGGAATCCGCTCGCGCTGTTGCGGGTCGGCGAAGGCGCTGAAGGCCTTGAACTCATTGCGTCGGCCTTCACGCACCAATTGCGCCAGTTCGCCGTGATGACTGGTGAAGAACAGGAAAGGCTGTGGCGCAATCACCTCATCGCCCATGAACAGCAGCGGAATCATCGGCGAGAGCAGCAACAGGACCGTCGCAGCTTGCAAGGCCTGGGGCGGGGCCAGTTGATGCAGGCGCTCACCGAGGGCGCGGTTGCCGATCTGGTCGTGGTTCTGCAGGAACAGCACGAACGCGCTGGGCGGCAGGTGCCCGCTGGGTTCGCCTCGTGGCTCACCGTGGCGGTTGATGTGGCCCTGGAAGACGAAACCCTGGCTCAGGCAGCGTGCCAATTGTTCGGTGGGCTGCTCGGCGTAGTCGGCGTAATAGGCGTCGGTCTCGCCGGTCAGTAACACGTGCAAGGCATTGTGGCCGTCGTCGTTCCACTGGGCATCGTAGCCTTGCTCCAGCAGGCTGGCCTGGTTGTGCTCGTTTTCCACGGTCAGCCAGACGTGCCGGGTCGGGTCCACTTGTTCGCGCACCCGCGCCGCGAGCTCCTGGAGAAAATCCGGGTCTTCGATGGCGTGCACGGCGTCGAGGCGCAGGCCGTCAAAACGGTACTCCAGCAACCACATGAGCGCGTTGTCGATGAAGAAGTCCCGGACTTCGCGGCGGCGAAAATCGATCGCCGCGCCCCAAGGCGTGTGTTTGTCTTCGCGAAAGAACCCCTTGGCATAGCGGTGCAGGTAATTGCCGTCGGGACCGAAGTGGTTGTAGACCACGTCGAGGATCACCGCCAGACCGTGGCCATGGGCGCTGTCGATCAGGTGCTTGAGCTGCTCCGGCGTGCCGTAGGAGGCTTGTGGCGCGTAGGGCAGGACGCCGTCGTAGCCCCAGTTGCGGTCGCCGGGAAACTGCGCCAGCGGCATCAGTTCGATGGCGGTGACCCCGAGCCCGGCCAGGCGCGCCAGGTGCTGCTCGACCCCCTCGAAACCACCGAGGGCGCCAACGTGCAGTTCGTAGATGACGGCGTCGTACCAGGGCCGGCCGGACCAGTGGGTGTGGCGCCATTGGTAGGCATGGGGGTCGACCACCACGCTGTGGCGGTCGATATCGCCGGCCTGGGCGCGGGAGGCCGGGTCCGGCACCTCCAGCTCGCCGTCGATGTTGAAGCGGTAGCGGGTGCCGGCGGGGCAACGGGTCTGGATCATGAACCAGCCGTCGGCCTGGGGCAGCAGGGGGATTGAATCTCCAGAGTCGAATTCGACACTGACAAAAAAAGCATCCGGTGCCCAGAGGGCGAAGCGGGTGTGCTCGTTATCGAGCATCACCGCGCCGTGGGTCCATGTATCAGGCGTCCTTGACGACATCGTTACCTCATTGTCTGGCCGATTTACCCAGTGATTTAGCCACCAGCTGTTCGTAGAGTTCGGCGTAGGGCTCCACCGCCTTGCTCCAGTTGAAAGGTGCCGACATGGCCCGGCAACGCATGGCATTGAGCAGATCAGGGAATTCGAAGACCTTGAAGGCCCGGCTCAGGGCCTCCTTGTAGCTGTCGACGGTGGACTCGTCGAACAGGAAACCGGTGACGCCGTCCTCGATGGTGTCCGCCAGCCCGCCGGTGTTGCGTGCCACCGGCAGCGAGCCGAAGCGCTGCGCGTACATCTGGCTCAGGCCGCAAGGCTCGTAGCGCGACGGCATCAGCAAAAAGTCGCTGCCGGCGAACATCCGCCGCGCATCGGTTTCGTTGAAGCCGATGCGCACGCCGATCCGGCCGGGGAAACGCAGCGCCAGTTCGCGCATGGCTTGTTCTTCCTCCGGCTCGCCACGGCCGATGATCGCGATCTGGCCGCCCGACTCGACGATAAACTCGGCGACCGCCTCGGTCAGGTCCAGGCCTTTCTGGTACACCAGGCGCGAGACCACGGCGAACAGCGGCCCGGTGCAATCGTCCAGGCCGAACAGCTCGCGTACATGGGCGGCGTTGACGGCCTTGCCTTCCCAGTCGCCGATGGCGAACTGGCGGAACAGGTGCGAGTCGGTCGCCGCGTCCCAGCTTTCGTCAATGCCGTTGGGGATGCCGCTGAGCAGGCCCTGCTGGGTCTTGGCCGCCAGGAAGCCATCGAGCCCGCAACCGAAGGTGGGGGTGGTGATTTCCTGGGCATAGGTGGCGCTGACGGTGGTGATGTGGCTGGAGTAGGCCATGCCCGCCTTGAGGAACGACAGCTTGCCGTAGAACTCCATGCCTTCCTGTTGCAAGGCGTGTTCGGGAATGCCCAGCTCCGGGCAGCACGCCAGGCTCACCACGCCCTGGTAGGCCAGGTTGTGAATGGTGAACAGGGTGGGGGTCCGTTGGCCGCGCCAGTGCATGTAGGCCGGCGCCAGTCCAGCCGGCCAATCGTGGGCATGGACCAGGTCGGGGCACCAGTGGATCTGGGCGAGGTTGGCGGCGATGTCGGCGGCCGCCAGGCCCAGGCGGGCGAAGCGAATGTGGTTGTCCGGCCAGTCGCGACCGTTGTTGGCGCCATAGGGCGAGCCTTCGCGGGCATACAGCTCGGGGCAAATCAGGACGTAGATCACCAAGCCGTCGGCCATGTCCATGCGGCCGATCTTGCACGGCGGCAGCGCGGCGTGGCCGCCCAGTTCGCCGATGATGTGGATCGGATTGCCGCTGTTCATCACCTGCGGATAGCCGGGAATCAGTACCCGCACATCATGCAGGCCAGCCATGGCCCGGGGCAGCGCCGAAGACACGTCGCCCAACCCGCCGGTTTTCACCAGGTCGGCGATTTCCGACGTGACGAACAAGACCTTCTTGCGATTGGGGTTGTGGCGAACGACGGGGAGCAGTGCCTTGCCGCCGGTGGCGAGCACCGGAGCCGTCGGCGAATCGGCCGCCGGCGGTAATTGAGAACGGACCTGTTGTGGTTCCAAGGCAGCACTGATCATAAATCTCTCCTGTTTTCTCGATCTGTTTCCGGCATGCGCCAGAGCTGTTGTTACATTGGCCAAATCCTGCGGCCAGGCGCACAAGCGCTACGCAAGGTAAGCAAAGCGCTGCCCAATGCGGCGAAGCGAATCAGGTGGGAGGGCCGTTGCAAGGACTGCACCAGCCGCTGTTACCCTTCCATTACCCTGACCTGTAGCCGTTGCGAAAAGTTTCGACTTTTTTTCGTCTGGATGACCGGTCGGTATTACCCCCGGTTCGCGAGTCTAGGTCAGAAGCTAGAGCGCTGCGGTGCGCTTCGTCGAATTGTCCGACAATCACGTTTTTTGTCGGCAATGTCTTACACGACAGCGCGAAAGACGCGCCGACGAAGTGCATGTTTCTGAAATCAAAACCGTGTAGAGGGCATGCCGTGTTTTATAGCGGCGCGCGATGGGATGGCGTCGCGCACCATTAAGGGGCGTGAGCGATGGAAGCTTTTTGATGGCTCGTGCGCTGTCGAAAAACTACTGGTGAACGACAGGCTGGGGCGGTGATGTTGGCTGGGATGGCGTCTTCGCGGGCAAGCCCGCTCCCACAAGGATCGTTGCCAGGTGGGGGTTTTGTGGACATGCCCCATTCAATTGTGGGAGCGGGCTTGCCCGCGAAAGCGGTCTGTCTGGGGCGGTGATGCTGGCTGGGACGGCCTCTTCGCGGGCAAGCCCGCTCCCACAGGGGTCCTTGGCCAGGCGCCGGTTTTGTGGACATGCGCCATTGAATTGTGGGAGCGGGTGTGGTCAGGGGGTGGCGGTCAGTAGGCGGATGGGTTGGCCGGCGGCCCAGGCCAGGAGGTCTTCGATCATCAGGGAATAGAAGAGCTGGTAGTTCTGTTGCGTGACGTAGCCCACATGCGGGGTGGCCAGTACGTTGTCCAGGGTTCGGAACGGGTGGTCGGCGGGCAGGGGTTCCTGGGCGAAGACGTCGAGGGCGGCGCCGGCCAGGCGTTTGTGCCGGAGGGCATCGATCAGCGCGGCTTCATCGACGATCGGCCCGCGGGCGGTGTTGACCAGCAAGGCAGAGGGTTTCATCCAGCCCAAGGCCTGGGCATCCACCAGGCCGCGACTGCGTTCGCCGAGCACCAGGTGGACCGACAGAATATCGGCCTGCTCGAACAGCGCTTGCTTGCTCACATAGGTCACGCCTGCTTCGGCGGCGCGTTCGGCCGTGAGATTCTGGCTCCAGGCGATCACCCGCATGCCGAACACCTGGCCGAACTGCGCCACCCGCGTGCCGATGCTGCCCAGGCCGAGGATCCCCAGGGTCTTGCCGTGCAGGTCGCCACCCAGGCCTTGCTGCCACAAACCGGCGCGCAGGGCATTGGCTTCCTGCACCAGGTTCCGGGTCAGGGCCATGATCAACGTCCAGGTCAGTTCGGGCGCGGCGTGCTTGTAGCTTTGCGTGCCACACACCTGGATGCCCAGCCTGGCGGCGGCTTCAAGGTCGAGGGCGGCGTTGCGCATGCCGCCGGTGAGCAACAGCTTGAGACGGGGCAGGCGCTGCAACAGGTCTTCATCGAAGGTGGTGCGCTCGCGCATCACGCAGATCACTTCGAAGCACTGCAAACGCTCGACAAGGGTGTCGCGGTCAGCGGGGTAGTCATGGACAAAGGTCACGTGGCCCACGGCGTCCAACGGCGACCAGTCGACCACGTCCCGCGCCACGTCTTGCCAATCGTCGATGACTGCTATTTGCACCGCCATGGAACACCTCGTCAGGGAATGGGTTTGTCCAGCCAGCCGAGCAAGGCCTTGTGGAAGCGCTCCGGCTCTTCCATTTGCGGCGCGTGCCCCAGGTTGGGGAACTCCACCAGGGTCGACTGGGGGATCAACTGTGCAACCTGTTTGCCCAGTACCTCATAGCGGCCCAACCTGGCCTTCACGGCGGGTGGCGCGATGTCGCTGCCGATGGCCGTGGTGTCGGCGGTGCCGATCAGCAGCAGGGTGGGGACGCGCAGGTCCTTGAACTCGTAGTAGACCGGCTGGGTGAAGATCATGTCGTAGATCAGCGCCGAGTTCCACGCCACTTGCGTATGCCCCGGCCCTTTGTTCAAGCCGGCGAGCATGTCCACCCAGCGATCGAACTCAGGCTTCCAGCGCCCTGCGTAATAGGTCTTGCGTTCGTAATCGCGGATGCCGTCGGCACTGAGCTTGAGCTCGCGCTGGTACCACTGGTCGACGCTACGGTAGGGCACGCCGAGGGCTTTCCAGTCCTCCAGGCCAATGGGGTTGACCAGCGCCAGGCGCTCGACCTGATCGGGAAACTGCAAGGCATAGCGGGTGGCGAGCATGCCGCCGGTGGAGTGGCCCAGCACCGTGGCTTTCTGTACGCCGAGGGTCTTGAGCAGGGCCTGGGTGTTGCTCGCCAACTGTTGGAAACTGTACTGGTAATGGTCGGGTTTGCTCGAGGTGCAGAAACCGATCTGGTCCGGCGCGATCACCCGGTAGCCTTGCTCGCTGAGGGTCTTGATCGAGTCGCCCCAGGTGGCGGCGCAGAAGTTCTTGCCATGCATCAGCACCACCGTGTGGCCATTGACCTTGCCCTGGGCCGGTACGTCCATGTAGCCCATCTGCAAGGCTTTGCCCTGGGACTGGAAGGCGAAGTGCTTGAGTGTGTAGGGGTAGTCGAAGCCTTCCAGTTGCGCGCCGTAGGCCGGGCCTTGCGACAGGTTGGCGGCCTGGGCGAACCAGGGCAGCGAGGCAGTCAGGAACAGGCTCGGCAGCCAGCGGGCGGTGGAACGCGACATGGTCAATCTCCTTGGGGACCGCCGCCGATCCTGGGGCGGTCCGATTATGGCGACATTAACCACAGGCAACCAAACCGCTCGAACGTTCCACCGCGCGCCGTCAATGGGCAGGGTAATCCGCCACCACGGTTTGCGTGCCGTCCTTCTTCAGGCCGATCACTTGGTAGGCGTCGCTCATGCCGTCCATTTCCATGCCGGGCGAACCCATGGGCATGCCGGGCGCGGCGACACCGAGCAAGTCATCGCGCTTGCTCAACGCCAGTACCTGCTCGGCAGGGACATGACCCTCGACGAATTTGCCGTTGATCTCGGCGGTGTGGCAAGAGCGCAGGTTGGGCGCCACGCCCAGGCGTTGCTTGACCGAAGCCATGTCGGCTTCGACATGGTCATTGACCTTGAAACCGTTGTCTTGCAGGTGCGAAATCCACTTCTTGCAGCAGCCGCAGTTGGCATCGCGGTGCACGTCGATGGTGACCGGTTCGGCGGCCTGGGCCAGGGTGGTCAGGAACAAGGCGCTCAGGGCGAGCAGGTGCAGGGGCTTGGCCATGGAGGGGCTCTCATGTCGAACGATTGGGCGGCAGGATAGCAGAGTAGCGAGGCAGAGCTGACAGGGGGCTGAGGCGCAGATGACAGAATTGTCAGGTGGGACTGAGGATGGGGGCGTCAGCCATACCCTGTGGGAGCCGAGCTTGCTCGCGATAACGGCAGGCCAGCCAACATGATTGTCGACTGACATACCGCTATCGCGAAAGCTCGGCTCCCACGGAGGTTATGGCCGTAGCCGTTAGCGCACCTTGAATCGACCCATGATCGCATTCACCCGGCTGTTGGCGTCCAGCAGTTGTCGGGTGTTGTTTTCACTGGCCAGGCCGCTTTCCACCAGTTCCTCCACCATGTGGCGGATCTGCACCATGCTGCGGTTGATCTCCTCAGTCACCGCGCTTTGCTGTTCGGCGGCGGTGGCGATCTGGGTGCTCAGGCTGTTGATCTGGCTGACGGAACCGGCCATTTCGTCCAGGCCCGAGTTAACTCGGGAAGTCGCATCGGCGGCCGACTGACAACTGGCCTGGGTGTTTTCCATCGCCTGCACCGAAGAGCTTACGCCCTGGGTCAGCCGAGTCAGCATTTCGTTGATCTCCGAGGTGCTGGCCTGGGTACGGGCGGCGAGGGCGCGGACCTCGTCGGCCACCACGGCAAAGCCGCGACCCTGCTCGCCGGCCCGTGCGGCCTCGATGGCGGCGTTGAGGGCCAGCAGGTTGGTCTGCCCGGCAATGGCGCCGATCACGCCGAGGATCTCGGTGATGCGCTGGGCATCCTGCTGCATGCTTTCGACCTTGCGGGTCGCGCTGGACACTTCGTCGATCAGCGCCACGACGCTGTTGGACGCCTCACCGACCACCACGCGAGAGCGATCGGCGTGCTCGTTGGCGCGCTGGGTGAACGCGGCGGTCTCGGCGGCGTTCTGCGCCACGCTTTCGGCCGTGGAGCTCATCTCGGTAATGGCGGTCACGGTCTGGTCGGTTTCCGAGGCATGGCGCATCAGGATCTCGCTGGTGTGGGCCGAGGTCCGTTGCAGGTTCTCAAGGCTGGAGGCCATGGCGCCGGTGGCCTGGGTGACTTCGCCAATCATGTTCTGCAGGTAGGCGATGAAGCCGTTGACCGAATGCCCGATAGCGCCCAGTTCATCTTCGGCGCGAATGGTGATGCGTCGGGTCAGGTCGGCATCGCCCGTGGACAAGGCGTCGATGTTGCCCTTGAGGATCTTCATGCGGTTGGTCAGTTGACGGATCGCGTACAACTGCATCAGCACCAGCAGGATCACCATCGGGATTTGCAGCAGGCTCAGCGTGTTCAACACATCGTCGCGCTGAGCGGTGATCAGGCGGGTCGGCAATGCGGTCGCCAGGAACCACGGCGAGCCTTCGATGGGGCGCATGAAAAAGGTGCTGGCCACGCCGTTGTTGTCGAACTCGATCCGTTGCAGCGGCTGGTCACGGTGGGCCAGGCCGGCCTGGACCTGGGCGGCGAAGGGCGAGCTGGCGGCCAGTTCGCTGATGTTCTTCAGGACGATCGGCCCGTTGATGCGCGAACTGTTGCTGATGATTTTGCCGTCGCCTTCGACGATCAGCATCTCGGCGCTCAGGTCGGCTTCCTTGCGCGCCACCAGCTCGTTGAAGAAGCCCAGGGTCACGTCGATGGTCGACACGCCATAGGGCACGCCGTTTTTCTGGATGGCCATGGCGCAGTTGGTGCGTGGCTCGGCGCTGGCGTCGTCCTTGTAGGCCGCGGCCCAGGCGCACTTGCCCGCCGGGGTGGCCATACCGCCCTTGTGCCAGGGTTGCTCGTAGTAGTTCGGCGCGGCGTCACTGTTCCAGAAGGTATTGACCACCAGCTTGCCGGAGGCATCGCGGTGCCAGAACGTACTGAACTTGCTGCGCCCCTCGGCGCGCTGGTTCGGCAGCGGCCAGATCCCGCCGCCAAACACTTTCAGCTCGCCGTACTGGTCCACCAGCCCTGGCAGCACTTTGTCGATGGCGTCGCTGTCGAGCAGTGGAATGGTCTGGGTGATGCTGCGCTGCTGGGCCTGCACCTTGTTCAATTCGCCCTGGATCTGCTGGGCGACTTCGCCAATCCGGTTGAGGACCACCTGTTCTTCGGTATGGCGCAGTTTGGGCGCGACCAGGTAACTGATGCCCACGACCGTCAGGATCGACAGCACCAGGATGAATAGAACCAGGAACAGCGTGTAGCGAGCCTGAATCGTTCGGAATGCGGGCATGGGGGTGGTTCCTTGCACGGAGGCGTCTTTCAAGAACAGTTGGGATGAACGTACCAACTTGTATCGGCGCGCCTCGCCCAAGCTTGAATGCCGCGCATCGGCGGTGTCGTGGGCCCTGGCAGCAAGTGATCGCCCGTAGGCGAACAGGCGGGTTGGCCTGTACCATGGGCCTCCCGTGCGCTGCCCGTCATCGCTCGATCCGGTGTCACCCCGGCAGGCCCCGGGCTACAGAACGGTAACATTCAGGAAATTGGCAATGACTCATTCACAACGCTTGAAGTACTCGATTCTGATCGTCCTCGTGGTCCTGGCGATCATGCTGGGCCTGTCCTGGATGCAGGGCAAAGGCATGATCAGCGAGCAGCTGTTTCAATACATCGCCATTGCCGTGGCGGTCATCGTGGTGGTGATCAACGGTGTGATGCGGCGCAAGGTCAAGCCCTGACCCCAGGCGTCACTCACCGGCCTCGATCACGGCCATGGCCTTGGGGTGCAGGCAGTAGCTCTTGTCGGGGTTGAGGACGATGACCCCCTCGCTGCACAGGCGCTTCAACACCTCGCGAACACTGAGAAAGGACAACGGAATGTCCAGCCCCAGCAACTGGCTGTGTACACCCCGCACGCCCAGGCCGTGATTGTCCTCGGCCGCCTTGAGCAGCGCGTCGATGACCTTGAGGCGAATCAGGCTGGTCCTCAGTCCGAAGCTCTTGAGCAGGCGCCGGATGTGTTCATTGCCGCCGCGCTCGGCGGGCCTGGCGAAGACGGTGTGGGGGACGGCCAGCGAAACGCCGGTCGGTCGTGGCTTGCCCTCCATGGGCAGTTGCGCGTTACGCATGCAGAAACTCCTTACCAGCCTGTTCAGAAAAGGTCACGGATACTCTCCTGTAATAGGACGAACGAGGGCGGGCAATCATGAAGGGCGGTATGTGAAAAATTTGCCCTTGCTTCGTCAAACCCCGTGATAGAACGCCCTCCAGGCGATTAATTTTTTTTCATCCGGTTCGTTTCCAGGGGAGGCACATTCCGTTCGAACGGGCGGTGTGTGGATGTTCCAGGGCGAACCGCAGCCGGTTGTCACGAGCGTCGGTAGCCGTCCTGGTTTTCTGAAGTCTTCACCTGGAGTGAACGTGAGAATGTCCGGGCAGTTATCGAGGATGGCCCTCGCGGGCGCTTTTATGGGCGTAGCCCTGGGGCTTAGCCCCGTGGTCGTGGCGCAAGACGACCTGGCGCAGGCCAGCGCCGAGATCCGCCGCACCCGTTTTGGCGTGCCGCATATTCGTGCCCAGGATGAGCGCGGCCTGGGTTACGGCATCGGCTATGCGTACGCCCAGGACAATCTCTGCCTGTTGGCGAACGAGATCGTCACGGTCAATGGCCAGCGCTCGCGCTACTTCGGGCCCGAGCAACTGACGGTGGAGCAGCGGGAAAACCGTGTCAGCGATGTGTTTTTCAACTGGCTCAACACGCCGCAGGCGGTGTCCGGCTTCTGGCAGGCCCAGACACCACCGCTCCAGCAACGGATCGAAGGCTACGTGGCGGGTTACAACCGGGCGCTGGCCGAGCGCAAGGCCAAAGGCCTGCCCGTGGAGTGCGCCAGCGAATGGGTTCGGCCGATCACGGCGCTGGACCTGGTCAAGCTGACCCGGCGCCTGTTGGTGGAAGGCGGCGTTGGCCAGTTCGCCGAAGCCCTGGCCGGAGCGCAGCCACCCCAGGCGAGCGCACTCAATGGCGCTGCCGCCAACGGTTTTGCAGACGCCGCGACCCGGCAGCAACGGTTCGCCCTGGAGCGCGGCAGCAATGCGCTGGCCATCGGCAGCGAGCGTTCGTTCAACGGTCGCGGGATGTTGCTGGCCAACCCGCACTTTCCCTGGGTGGGCGGCATGCGCTTCTACCAGATGCACCTGACCATTCCCGGCAAGCTGGATGTCATGGGCGCGGCCCTGCCGGGTCTGCCAGTGATCAACATCGGGTTCAGCCAGCACCTGGCCTGGACCCACACTGTCGACACCTCCAAGCATTTCACTCTGTACCGCCTGCAACTCGACCCGAAGGACCCGACCCGCTACCTGATCGACGGCCAGTCGGTGCCAATGAGCCAACAAGCGGTCACGGTGGACGTCAAGCAACCTGACGGGCAGGTCAAAGCGGTGTCCCGCGTAGTCTATGGCTCGCAGTTCGGGCCAATCGTCCAGTGGCCAGGCAAGCTCGACTGGGATAACCGCTTCGCTTTCAGCCTGCGGGACGCGAACCTGGACAACGACCGAGTGCTGGAGCAGTGGCACGCCATGAACCAGGCGGTCTCGCTCAAGGACTTGCAGGGCTCCGTGCATCGCATCCAGGGTATCCCTTGGGTCAACACCCTGGCGGTGGACGACCAGGGGCAGAGCCTCTACATGAACCTGTCGGTGGTGCCGAACGTCAACGCTGCCAAGCTGGCACGCTGCAGCGACCCCCGGGCCGGGCTGCAACTGATCGTGCTGGACGGTTCGCGCAGTGAATGTGCCTGGGATGTGGATCCCAACGCCGCGCAACAGGGCATCTATGCCGCCGACCAGTTGCCGCAGTTGCTGCGACGCGACTACGTGCAGAACTCCAACGATTCGGCCTGGATGGTCAATCCGGCGCAGCCACTGACCGGCTATTCGCCGCTGATCAGCCAGCACGGCCAGCCGCTGGGCTTGCGTTCACGGTTTGCCCTGGATCGGCTGGGCTCGCTCGCCAAGGACGGAGCGGTGAAGGTGGAAGATCTGCAACGCATGGTCATGGACGATCGGGTCTACCTGGCTGACCAGGTCGTGCCGGACTTGCTTGGCGCATGCGCCGCCGAGGCCGGCAAAGACGCCGCGGCAATCGCCGAGGCCTGTGCCAGCCTCAAGGCCTGGGATCGCACGGCGGGCCTGCACAGTGGGCTGGGTTTCGTGCACTTCCAGCACATCATGGAACGCGTGCAGGCGCTGCCTGAATCGTGGCGGGTCGCGTTCGATCCAAAAGACCCGCAACACACCCCGCGCGGCCTGGCGATCGAGCGACCGGCGGTGCTCAAGGCCGTGCGCGAGGCCATGCTGGCCTCGGTGGCGGCAGTGGAGGCTGCGCAATGGTCTAAGGACCGTCAATGGCAAGACATTCAAGTCGCCAGCAGCGGTGACCGGCAGACACCGATCCACGGCGGGCCAGGGGAACTGGGGATCTACAACGCCATCCAGAGCGTACCGGCGGCGAACGGCAAGCGCGAAGTGGTCGGCGGCACCAGCTACCTGCAAGTGGTGACCTTCGACGACAAGGGGCCACAGGCCCAGGGGTTGTTGGCGTTCTCGTTGTCCAGCGACCCGGCGTCGCCTTACTCAACCGACCAGACCCGGGCGTTTTCGCAGAAGCAATGGAGTGTGTTGCCGTTCACCGAAGAGCAAATCAAGGCCGACCCGGATTACCAGGCCGTGATCATTCGTGAGCGCGATGAAAGAGGCCGGCTGGCAACGCACTAGGCCTCAGTCCTACAGGAGAGATGGGGCCGGCCGGGACCCCCTGTGGGAGCGAGCTTGCTCGCGAAAGCGGCAGTCCAGGCGACATTGATGTTGGCTGGGCTCAACTCTTCGCGAGCAGGCTCACTCCCGCCGGGGAATCATTCAGTGTGGAGCTGGCCGTTGCCCTATGGCGTTGAGGACCGGGTTGCCATCCTTGTTCTGGGTCAGGTAGACCGGCAGGACCTTGGGCAGGGAAGGCACCAGGTTCTGCACTTCATTGAGGCTGTAGATCCCGCCGATACGCAGGGAGCCGGTGCTGTTGTCGGCCAACATGACCGGGCGGGCGAGATAGCGATTGATCAGCGGCAGTGCCTCGCTGAGGGCGAGGTTGTCCAGCACCAGCTTGCCGTTGCGCCACGCCAGTGAGCTGTCATCGGCGCCAATGTCACGCACCTGCGGCTGGTAGTCGCCGGCCTTGTAGCTGGCCTGCATGCCTGGGGTCAGCTGCGAACCGGTGCTGGCGAGCGCCTGGTTGCTGGTCACCCACACGGAACCTTCCACCAGCGTGACCCGCACCTGATCCTGGTACATCCAGACATTGAAGCGAGTGCCTGTCACGCGCACCTGGCCCTGGCCTGCGCGGACGACAAAGGGGTGCTGCTTGTCATGGCTGACATCGAAAAATGCCTCGCCCTTTTCCAGCGTCACCCGACGCTCATGCTTGTAATTGGCAAATACCAGCTCGCTGCCCAGGTTGAGCTCCACCTGGCTGCCGTCGCTCAAGGTGATATGGCGCACGCTTGCGCCGGCCTCGAAGTGTTCATAGGAATTGGCGACCCAGCCGAGGTGCCAACCCGTGAACGCCGCCAGGGGCAAGCCGACGGCCAGCACTGCCGCCGCAACGGCCAGCCGGCTCCAGCGGGACCGAGGCCGGGGCGCCGGGGATGCGAGGGTGGCGGGCGGCTCGACGCGGGGCAGGTGATCGGCCGTTGCCCAGATCTCCAGCATGGCCTCATATTCGAACGCATGCAGGGGATCGGCATCGTGCCATTGCTTGAAGGCCCGTCGCTCGGCATCGGTGCAGTCGCTGGCATGCAAGCGCATGCACCAATGGGCGGCTGCATCGGTAATGGCGTCGTATTCGGCTTCCGAGAGTGTAGGTTCGGTCATTGACTCTTCCTGGTTTGCCGCATTCTAACCTTCGGCAGGCGCTGCCGAGAACTGCCGTCATGGCGTTTGAACATCAAATGAGCCGGTTTTTACCCAAAGACGCGAACAAAGGCCTACCTTCGCACACGCGTCGTGAAAAAAAGATCAACGCCGCTCGCCAACGCCTTTGTCAATCATGCCGCATCGAGCTGCCTGCCCAGCTCGCAGACCAGCAACGTCATGGAGTCGGCGTTGCGCAGGATGACGTCGATGCGTTTTTTCGGCAGATGCGGGTCCAGGAAGGCATCACGGGCTTGATCCAGGCTCGCTGCCCCGGTCATTTCCAGGATGGCCTTGACCGTATCCTGGTGGCGAGGAAAGAACTCCAGGCTCCTGAGCTCCTTGGCGGCGCTGTCCCATTCCCGGAACAGCTTGCTGCGTGGCGTGCTCAGCGAAAGTCCGTGGCGCTGCAGTTCTTCCTGCTGGTTATAGGCCATCCGTCCCAGGTGCGTGCTCCTGGATATCAGGTCGAGGAAGGGCAGTGGCGCGTCCAGGTAGATGATGTCGAGCGTGTCGTGCAGTTGATGGGAAATTTCGTGGATGAGTGTGGCCGCCTGGGCATGGGCGTCGACATTGAACGTCTGCGGGACGAGTGCTTTGTAGCCATCGAGCCCCGGGTCGAAGAACAACTGGGTGAGGTAGATCCGACCTTTCTCCTCAGGTTCGAGCACGAACGCCGTGGCGCCGTCGGCAGGGTCCTTGAGGCTGCCGATGACGATGCGCTGGCCGTTCTGCCATTCCCAGGCCGGGTTCGCCAGCGCCTGGCACAGCGGAGAGATCGCGGCGTGGACCTTCTTGATCAGCGCGACATCGACGGTGTAGACGCCAAAGAAGGCCTTGAAGAACGTGTCCAGCCGAGAGCCCGCAGACACCCCTTGCTTGATGCGATCAAGATTGTCGAGGGCGTTGGCGCAGTAGTACCGCGCCGTTTCCAGGGCCTGCACGATGACGGTGGCCTGGCGCGGATACTTGCGTCGGATCTTGTCCATGCCCCGGGCTTCGATGTTCAGGGTTTCGCCTGCCTTATGGTCGCTGTAGGCGTTGGCCAGGGTGGACATCACCTTGCCGTAGCGGATGGTTTGCCGTTGTGGGTCGATCAGCCACTTTCTGCGGTCGTGGGAAAGCGTGAGCAACGGGCCTTCGCCATTTTCATGGACCACCCGCCAGGTGCGGTTGGCCTTGGCCACTTCGAACACCTGGCCGGCCACGCTGGTGTAGAACCGGCCGGACGCCTGGGCCCGGTAAATGCCATCGGTGGCGCTTTGCTGGAGATCGGCGAGGCTCACACCCAAGGCCTGGAAGACCCGCAGGTTAGTGCGGGTTGGAGCCGTGGAGGCGATGTCCTGCCAGCGCGGCGGTGTCAGCGCACGGATATCCTGCGCCACGGGTTCTACGGGAGCGAGCAGGCCGAAGGTGTCGTCGCGGTTCATCCATCCCAATGACACCATCTCGGAGGCGCCGGCGATAAAATTGTGCAGCCCGGCTTTCCAATCGTGTTGCTGTAACGCTTCGGCCGAGGCTTTGAAGTCTTGGTAGCTTTCCCAGAGCGTTTCGATGAAGGCCAGTTTGCCCTGCAATTGCCGACCGACGAACTTGACCCCGGCGCTGAACAGATGCAGGACCGTCTCCCAATCGAACTGACGGTGCCGGTCGGTTTGCGTGTCGAGCATCTGAGACAACAGTTGCCGGTTGTCATTGAATAGGGTGTCGAGCAGGTTGGTCTGGATCGGGTTGGCGGCCAGGGTGATTTCCGACAGGTGCCCAACCGTGCTGGCGAACAGGTTTTTGAACGTGGCTTGCTGGTGCTCCGGCAGGCGGCGAAGCAGCAGGTCCTGAAGCGCCCCTGGGGTGTTGAAAGTGCTGACGACGCTGGCTTCGTCCTTGAACTCGGTAAAGCTGTGGCCCGTGTGGTAGGGGGCATACAGAATCTGCGGTCCGGTGCCGTTGGCGCCTCGGCCGATCAGGTACAGGCCCAACGCCTTGACCGCCGTGGCGCCCGCGGTCTTGATCAGCTCCAACGGCCGAATCACGGCATCGGCGCCTTCCACGGCCTGGCGCGCCAGGCCGTCGGGGATGTCCAGTACCTGGCGGATCAGGTCGAAGGCGGTGGGCGAGAGGTGCTGTTGCAGGTGGCGCGCATGCGCGTGTTGCAGAAGTTGCCAAGGGACCTGCCGACGGAACCTGCGCTTGCGGTCTTCGACACCCGCGCCGGTGTCCGACAAGTGTTCCAGCACCTGGTTTTTGTAAGTGCCAGAGATGTCCAGCGACAACAGGATTTGCCGGATCGCGGTTTCGTTCAAGTTGTCCGGCAGCTTTTGTCCGGTGCTGGACGACACCTTGAATCCGGGCAGGGCAGTGATGTTGAGGTGGCTCAGGGCAAACTCTGTCAGCGACCTGGCAGGCCCAGCCAGTGCCAGCTTTGGTGTGACCAGCAACGTGGCGGGGTCCAGTTTGTTATTGGCGAAGCGTGCGGTCAGCAGGGTCTTGAGCCGCGCGTTCACATAGACGGCCAGTGGCTCGACGCCGTCGAGGTAATCCTTGCCGTCGCTGACGCTGCCCTTGTATTGCTCCAGCAGATCGATGTGCAGGCGTTGGTCTTCGAGGGCGGCGGTGCCGAGCCAGGCGGGTAGCTTCTGTTGCCAGCGGTCGGCCTCGGCGATTTGCGCTGCGCGCATCAGGTTGGTGGGTGCGCCTTTCCTGACCAGGGCGCGCAGACTGTCTACCAGCGCGGGGCCGGCCAGGCGCCAGTCACCGGCCTTCAATTGCCTCAGGTAACCATGCTCGGCCTCGAAATAACCGATGAACGAATTCATCCGGTTCACCAGCACGTTGTCCTCGATCAGCTCGAACGACGCCAGGCGATAGAGGCCGTGAGGCTTGCGTTGCGCCGGCGGCAGGTTGGCGAGCAGGCCGAAGCGCCTTTGCGAGTCCAGCAGGTATCGGTTCAATTGCTGCTCGGCCAATTCAACGGAGGAAAAGGCCCGCAAGCCATCGGCGGGTGACCAGAAAATCCCCAGGCCGGAGTAGGGCGTGTCCAGCCCGCCACGTTCGGTCAATAGAAAACAGTTGGGCAGGGGCAGGGAGACAGTCGAGCCGTCCAGGGTGCAGCTCAGTCGCAACGAATAGACGTCAGGCCGGAAACCCTTGACCCCCAGGCGCTGGGAGCGGTCCGGGTTTTCGGCGTCGAAGGCGAAGACGTTGCGGATCAGGTCGTGCGCGGCGGGCGGCAACGTGCCATTGAGCTCCCTGAGTTCGGCTTCCGCGCGCAAGCCTTGGGAGAACACGTGGGTCAGTTCCGGCAGCAGCGCCCGAAGTTCGTCGTCCAGTGCCACATCGGTGGATTGCGGCAACTGGCTGAACAGGCCGTTGAAGGCCTGCTCGACCGATTGATAGCTGTTGCCCTGGCGTTCCAGTCGGTCGGCCATGAAGTTGGACAGGCGCAGTTCGCCATAGAACGACGGTTGGGTGCCCCAGTGTCCGTGTGCCTGGTGTTCCAGCAACTTGCCGTTGATCAGGCTGCGGATGTCCAGCGCCTTGTCGACCAGTGCGTGGACGTCCATGTCGCCCTGGCGCGACATTTCCAGCGCGTAGTGCAGGTTGTTCATCTGCTTGTCGATGATGGCCTCGGCCAGGGACTCGAACACCGGATATGAGAGGGTCTTGCCTGACACGTGCGGCTCGTCGAGACGCAGGAAACGGTTGCGCTCTTGCAGGCTCAGCAGGCTGTAGAGCGCGTCCTTGCGGGCAACCGAGGTGGGCGCACCGAGCAGCGCGGCCTTGAACCCCAGGTGGCCGTCGACGCTCGACAGGCCGTGGTGAGGGGTATACAGGTAATGCTCTTTGCCGCTGATCATCAATGAGCCCGCCAATTCCACGTAAAGCGGCGCGTACTCCCAGAGGCGAACCGACTCTACGAACAACAGCGGTTCCTGCGGGCCGGAGGAGCGGTACAGGCGCAGCAGTTCCTGGCTCTGCGCTTCGGTCAGTTGCCGCTTCTCCCGCTGGATGAACACGGCGGCGCGAAAGCCGTCGCTGATGACCTGCGCGAGAAAGTCCCGGCGCGGGGCATGGAACGGCGCGATGGCATCCCAATAGGCGTCGAGGCGCGCGGCCAGCTTGGGGAGCAGGTTCCGGGCCGTATCCCGCAGGATGGCTTGCCACTGCTGGCGGTTGGACGGCGTCGTGGTGATGCCTGGATGGATAAAGTCGACGTCATGCCCGGCGGGCCGACCCTGATGGTGAAAGTACACCAGGACGGCCTCGGCCAGTGACAGGTTGCGGGCGACCCGGCCCGCGCCCATCGTGCCCGGACCGGCGTCTGCGCTGAGCGCGACGCGGGCCTGTTTGTGATCGAAATTCGACAGCACCTCGTCCAAGACCTGGTCGAGCATGACGGCCAGCGACGGCAGCTTGACCAACTCGCCCACCATCGCCTGGGCGTTGAGGCCCTGGGCCTGTTCGACGGACTCGATCAAGGTGGCGAAAACGTCACCGCGGATGGTTTGCCTGGACGAGGTGATGACGGATGCACCGTTGAGTTCACTGCGCTGGGGAATCGAGAGCAACCTAAGTAGTTCGTCACGTTGGGCCTTGTCCTTGAGCAGGTTTTCGAGGTGGCTATCCAACGCTTCGGGGCTGTCGAATTTCTGGATCCCGCCGTAGGGCGTGTAAAGAAAGGCCGGTTTGACGGCCGCTGGGTTTTTATCGGTCAAGGCCTTGAGGGTGAGGCAGCCGGCCAGGGGCACCGAGGGTTTATCCTCGGCCTGCAGGTGGATGGTCTGCGCCTCCATCGTTGGTGTCTGCGCCTGGCGCAGGGTGTGGCTGGGGAGTGCGGCATGGTGCAGCCATTCCAGATCGGCCTGAGTCAAGCCGTGGCTGTCGTCCAGTTGGTCCAGGCGATTGGCGTCCAACACGTGGGGAAACAGCAGGGGCGTGGGGGCAGTCGTCATCGTTGCTTCTCGATCTTGGCGCCGTGGGGCGGCGCGTCCATGGGAAGCGGCCAGCGTGGGCAAGAACGACGACCGTGAGGCGGTACATAGTTATCGCGTGAACAGTTGACAGTGCGCGCGCGAAGCGGTGTTTAATCATGGGCTGGTCCGACTTACGCTGTTGCTACCTCCAACAATCACTCTGGAGCTTCAGATGTCTGCGCAATCCGAACACGCTGGTTCTCGCCCCCTGTCCCTCGATGCCCTGGTGAGTTTGCTGGAGAAAATCTTCCTGCGGCACGGCACTTCTGCCGAGGTCGCCCGGGTCCTGGCCGAAAACTGCGCTGGCGCCGAGCGCGACGGCGCCCATAGCCATGGGGTGTTTCGCATCCCCGGTTATGTCTCGACACTCAAGAGCGGCTGGGTGAACGGGCGGGCAGTGCCGGTGGTCGAGGACGTGGCGTCAGGCTTCGTGCGGGTCGACGCCGCCAACGGCTTTGCCCAGCCAGCCCTGGCCGCAGCGCGCCCGTTGCTGGTGGAAAAGGCCCGCAGCGCCGGCATTGCGGTGCTGGCGATCCGTAACTCCCATCACTTCGCCGCGCTCTGGCCGGACGTCGAGCCGTTTGCCTACGAAGGACTGGTGGCGCTGAGCGTGGTCAACAGCATGACCTGCGTCGTGCCCCATGGCGCGGATCGCCCGCTGTTCGGCACCAACCCGATCGCCTTCGCCGCGCCACGGGCCGATGGCGAGCCGATTGTCTTCGACCTGGCCACCAGCGCAATCGCCCACGGTGATGTGCAGATCGCCGCGCGCAAGGGCGAGTTGCTGCCGCCCGGCATGGGCGTGGACAGCCTCGGTCAGCCGACGCGTGACCCCAAGGCCATCCTGGAAGGCGGCGCACTGTTGCCGTTTGGCGGGCACAAGGGCTCGGCGTTGTCGATGATGGTCGAGCTGCTGGCCGCGGCGCTGACTGGCGGGCACTTTTCGTTTGAGTTCGACTGGAGCAACCACCCGGGGGCCAAGACGCCGTGGACCGGCCAGTTGCTGATCGTCATCGACCCGAGCAAGGCCGCCGGCCAGGACTTCGCCGAGCGCAGCCAGGAACTGGTCAGGCAGATGCACGGTGTCGGCCTGCGACGGCTTCCGGGGATCGCCGGCATCGCGAACGGGCCAAATCCGCCGAGCAGGGCATCCCGCTGGATGAGCAGACGTTGGCGCAATTGCAGGCGCTGGCCTAGGTCGGCTCGGGGTGGCCACCGTGACACGTCACCGCCAGCCTTCTACTATGACGGCTGTTTCTTGGGGAAATCGCCTGGATGAGTAAGCCCGGTCAAACGGTGCTGGTTGCGCTGCGTAAAATGATCGCCTCGGGGGAGTTGGCCGCCGGTGAGCGCCTGATGGAAATTCCCACGGCCGAATTGTTCGGCGTGTCACGCATGCCGGTGCGCATGGCCTTTCGCACGCTGGAGCAGGAAGGCCTGCTGGTGCGCTTTGGCGGGCGAGGCTTCCAGGTGCGTTCGGTCAGCCCCGAGGAGATCGCCGGGGCCGTGGAGGTGCGAGGTGTGCTGGAGGGCCTGGCCGCCCGGCAGGCGGCCGAGCGCGGCTTGTCCGACGAGGCCCGGGCGACCCTCGAACGGTGCCTGGTGCAGGGCGATGCGCTGTTCGCCAAAGGCTTCGTGACCGAGGATGACCTGGAGGTCTACCACGACCTCAACATGCGTTTTCACCAGGTAATCGTCGAAGGCAGCCACAACCCGGCGATTGCCGTGGCCCTGGCCCGCAACGACCACCTGCCCTTCGCCTCCGTCACGGCCCTGGCGGTGGATCGCCAGAACATGGCCGGCGAGTTTCGCCGCTTCAACTACGCCCACATGCAGCACCACTCGGTGTTCGACGCCCTGATCAACCGCCAGGGCAGCCGCGCCGAGGCAATCATGCGCGAGCACGCCAATGCCACCTTGCGCTACGCCGAAGTGTTCGGCTCGACCCTGGCGGATGAGCGGATGACGGTGATTCTTCGTTCCGAGTGATGATTTCGGGGAGCGGCCTGGCCTGTTGCTCAATGCGGTGGGGCGGTTGTTTGTTACCGGGCTGGAAGACCGCCTTCGCCAGCGGGCTGGCGAAGGGGATCTTTGCTCAGAGGTCCAGCACCAGCAACGGTGTCCTGGACCTGGAGCAGCAGGGGGTGAACTGGTCGTTGCCGGCTTGTTCGGCCTCGGTCAGGAACAGGTCCCGATGCTCCGGCACCCCTTCCAGGACGCGGGTCAGGCAGGTGCCACAGACGCCTTGCTCGCAAGAGATCGGGATCTCGATGCCATGGCTCTCCAGCACTTGCACCACGCTGCGGTCCGCTGGGATCTCGAACACCTGGCCGCTGCTGGCGAGCTTCACCGAGAAAGCGCCATCGGCGCCGGTGTCGACGGGCGCGGCGGCGAAGTATTCGCGGTGCAGTTGGGTGTCCTGCCAGCCCTGGGCCTTGGCGGTGTCGAGCACGTGCTGCATGAATCCGCCAGGGCCGCACACATACAGGTGCACATCGTCAGCGGGCGCGGCCAGCAGTCGGGCGGTGTCCAGCCGCGTCTCGGGTTCTTCGTCGAAATGCAGGAACACCCGGTCGGCGTAGGGCGCCAGGCGCAGGCGCTCGATAAAGGCGGCACGTTCCCGTGAGCGGGCACAGTAATGCAGTTCGAACGTCGCACCGGCCTGGGCCAGGTGCTCGGCCATGCACAGGATCGGAGTGATGCCGATGCCACCGGCAAACAACAGGCTGCGCCGGGCCTGCGTGGCGAGGGGAAACAGATTGCGTGGCTCACTGATGAGCAACCGCGCGCCGGTCTGGATCTGTTCATGCAGGCTGCGCGAGCCGCCGCGCGACGCCGGGTCATGAAGCACGCCGATCACGTAGCGATGGCGCTCCTCGGGGTGATTGCACAAGGAGTATTGGCGGATCAAGCCGCCGGGCAGGTGCACATCGATGTGGGCGCCGGCGGTGAAGGCGGGCAACGGCTGTCCATCGACCCGGGTCAGTTCATAGCTGCAGATGTCCAGCGCTTCGCTGTGCCGCGCCGTGACCTGGACTTCGATCATGGCCGCTGCTCCGCGTGGTGGGGCGGCTGGGTACTGGCGATCAGCGCCGCCTGCGCCTCTTGTTCCCGGGCAATCCAGCGTTCCAGCACGCGGCGCGACTGTACGCCACCGGCATCGATGTTGAGCTTGAGCAGGTTGCGTTGCGGATGGTCCAGCAGGTTGCGCTGCTGGCGTTCGAGCATTTCCAGGTCTTCACTGAAGATCTTGCCCTGGCCTTCGCGGATGCTTGCGGTCAGGGCCTCGTCCTGCGGCTGGAAGTGCCGGGCCATGCCCCAGAAATACCAGATGGAGGTTTCGGTTTCCGGGGTGATGAAATCCACCACGATGCTCGACGCCTTGAACTGCGGCGCGGCGTGATAGCCGCCCTTGCCGGCATGGGCTACGCCGACCTCGATCATGACGTGGCTGGGCGGGGTGAAGCGGCAAATCTGCCAGCGGTCCACCGGCACGTCGTCGGCCAGGTTGTTGCCGCGCAGGGCCATGCGCCAGAAAGGCGGGGCCATGATGTTCTCCATGTGCCGCGCGGTGATCACTTCGTCGCCTTCGACGGTGGTCTGCGGCGGAGCCTCGTCGATTTCCTTCTGGCCGATGCTGGAGGCGTGCACATAGGTTTCGTGGGTCAGGTCCATCAGGTTGTCGATCATCAGGCGGTAGTCGCAATGGATATGGAACAGCCCGCCGCCGTAGGCCCATTCATCGCTTTGCGCCCATTCCAGGTGATGGATCAACGCCGGATCGGCCTGCGCCTGGTCACCCGGCCAGACCCAGATGAACCCATGGCGCTCCTGCACCGCGAACGTCTTGTTGCAAGGAAAGCCGCGGACCCGTTGCCCGGGCATCTCGACGGTTTTGCCATCGCAGCCCATGACCAGGCCGTGGTAGCCGCACACCAGGTTGCCGTTCTCGACGTAGCCCAGGGAGAGCGGGGCGCCGCGATGGGGGCAGAAATCTTCCACGGCGGCAACCTTGCCCTCGTGGCCGCGGTAGAAAACGATCTTCTCGCCGCAGATCTGGCGCCCCAAGGGCTTGTCGGCGATTTCATCGGGGGTGCAGGCAACGTACCAGGCATTCTTGGGGTACATGACGGATCTCCAGGCGGATGTTGTTCTTGTCTATGGATCCATTAACACTCTTAACTAATTTTCTTGTCAACAATTTTCAGGGTTTTATCGACGATATGCAGCTTTCAATGGATCCATTGATGGTTGAGTACCTTAACCTGTTTGAATTTTGCCGGCTCACCGCGGATCGAAGCACAATACTCGGCACGCCTTTCCTGCATGGCATGGAGTGATTGATGAAAACCAAAGCCGTACTCACCGAACAAGACGTTGCACAATTGCTGGTCGCGGCCAAGGAGCTGGCTCATCAACGGCAATGGGCCGTGTCGGTCTGCGTGGTGGACGACGGCGGCCATCCCTTGGGCCTGTTGCGCCTGGACGATGCCTCGCCGCTGTCGGCCTACATCGCCACTGAAAAAGCCCGTACCGCCGCCATGGGCCGACGGGACAGCAAATTTTTCGAGGACATGATCAACGGCGGCCGCTACGCGTTTCTCAGCGCACCGCAGTTGCAAGGCATGCTCGAAGGTGGCGTGCCCATCCGCCACGACGGCCTGTGCATCGGCGCCATCGGCGTGTCCGGGGTCAAGTCCGAGCAGGACGCCGAACTGGCCCGGCTGGCGCTGGAGACGGTGCTGCCGGTGATCACGCCGGATGCCTGAACCCTTTGGAATCATCCTGGTGGGAGCGTTCGATTGCACAAATCTTCCAGACAGCCATCGGCCTGAGCGGTTAATCTGCCAGGGCACCTACAACGAGCAGGACGAGGCATGACGGCGCACAATTGGATCGATCTCAAGCAGGACGCCACGTCCGGTATCGAGACCGTGCGCGCGCATTTTGAAGGGCACGCCTACGACCCCCATTGGCACGACGCTTATCTGGTGGGCGTGACCGAGCAGGGCCTGCAGCAGTTTCATTGCCGCCGCCAGCAACACAACAGCACGCCCGGCAAGGTCTTTCTGCTGGAGCCCGGCGAGCTCCACGACGGCAATGCACCCCAGGCCGGAGGCTTTACCTACCGCACCCTGTACCTCGACCCTCTCTGGCTGGAGCGTGAGTTGCGCTCGTTGTTCGACGTCGCGCCGGACCATGGGCAACTGGGATTCGCCGCCACCCTGGCCGACGATGCGCGCTTGGCCAGCGCAACGGCGATGGCGTTCCAGAGTCTGCACGACCAGGAAATCCGCATCGTCCGGCAAACGGCGCTCGACACCTTGCTGGCCAACCTGACCCAGCATTTGCACTGGCGGGCGCGGATCAATCCCGATCCCCGCTTGCCGCTGGTGGCGCAGCAGGCCCGCGACTACCTGCACAGTCACCTGCACGAAGACATCGGCCTGGACGACCTGGCACAGGTCACCGGCGTCGATCGTTTTCGCCTGACCCGTGCGTTCAAGGCCGCGTTCGGCCTGGCGCCCCACGCTTACCTGATCCAGCTGCGCCTGGCTCGCGCCCGGCGCTTGCTGGCCCGTGGCGAAAGCGCCGTCGCGGTGGCGGCATTGCTCGGGTTCGCCGACCAGAGTCACCTGGGGCGCTGGTTCCAGCGTGCCTATCGGCTGAGCCCGGCGGACTACCGCAAACGCTGCTCAATTGTTCCAGACTGAGCACTTGCGGATCGGGATGATCGACACACGATCACCCACCGAGATGTTGCTCCATGGACCAGTTACTGCCGTTTGCCTTGTTCGCCTTTGTCGCCTCCATCACCCCCGGCCCCACCAACATCCTGGTACTGAGCCACAGTACCCGCTTCGGCCTGGCGACCACCTTGCCAATCATTCTGGGAGCCTGCGCCGCGGCGGCGTTGCTGGTGCTGTTGGTGGGGACCGGGTTGGGGGATGTGCTGGCGCGCCATGCGACCCTGCAAACGCTGCTGTCCTGGGCCGGCATCGCCTGGTTGAGCTGGATGGCCTGGCAGATTTTCCGTACCCCGGCCGAGGCCATCGACCCGGCCAAGCCAGTGGAAGGCCCGCGCCTGGGCCTGGCGGGCGCGGCCGCGTTGCAACTGGTGAACCCCAAGACCTGGATGATGGCGCTGGCGGTGGTCAGCGTGTTTGCCGGCACCGACGCCGACCGCACGGTACGGGTGCTCTGGCTGTCCCTGGCATTTTTCGCGATTTCCATTCCGTGTTTGACCGTCTGGGCCTGCCTGGGCCTTGGCGCCGCGAAGTTCTGCCGGTCCTCCGTGGCGATGGGGCGATTCAATCGGGCCATGGCGGTGCTGCTGTTGCTGTCGGCGTGGCTGACGCTGTTGGTTTAGACGCTCGGCGCCGGCAACCCCTTGCAACGGTTGGAGAGTTTTAAACAGCGGCCTTTTCTTGGAGCATCGCGTTCGCGCCGGTTCGGCCGGCGCTACCCGTCGAACGACGCATTGCCCCCAAGGATGGAGGTCCACCATGTCTACCCTCGATACCCATGTCGAGTTCATCGAAGCCAGGCTGCCCGTTTGGCTGAAGCAGGCCACACGGCCCCGGCAGGAACGTTTCAAGGCGCTTACCCGGCAGTTGCAGCGCGACAGCGACGCCTTGAACGCGTTGCTGGGCGACCTGCCTTCGCCTTACGTCTTCACCCTCGACCGGCTCAAGGTGCAGCCGCAGGTGCAAGGCTGGCACCTGGTCAATGGCGGCGGCAGCGTCACCGACGCGTTGCGCCGGGCACGGGTGCGACGCGGGCCATCCGTGACCGATCCGTCGATGTCGGTAATCGAGGCGGCCATGGCCAACTATTCGCCCGACGACACGATTGTCGGCGGGGATTTCGACCAGAAAGGCGAGCTGTTCATCCAGGGCCGGCGAGGGGAGTTCGGCCACGGCGATGCCCCATCGGACAGCGCGCCCCTGGGCATGAGCCCAGCCAGCTTCGCCAACCTTTGCCGGCAGATGGACGTCGGCGGGGCCTACCGGCACAAGCTCGAACAGCGCCTGCCTCGTATCGTCGACGAGGTTCCCTTGGTGGCGGCCACCTACATCGCCTACGCCCACAGCCTGTTGGTGCATGACGCCTACGAGGCGAAGCTGGCGGGGCGCCTGGACGACATCGGCGAGCGGTTGCTGGCCCACGCTGGCGTCCAATTGGAGGCTCAACCGGTTGCGCCCTTGGCCTGCGAGGTCAAGGCGCTGGCATTGCTGTCTGCGCCGCTGTTCGGTGCCCGAGTGTATTGGGGGCTGGCGGGCGATGCGAACGGGGTTCGGCCCATCGTCCTGCATATCCCCCACGATGCCGTGGCACCGCTCAAGCAGTTCGCCAGTTTGCAGGCGCTGTCGGCAGAACTGACCGAACGGGTGCGCAAGCGCCGTTATCGCGAGGGTCTGGTGAAGTATTTCCCTCAGCGCCTGCAAGCCAGCCTGGGCCCGGCCCTGCATGACCAAGTGGAATGGACGATCACGGACAACCCCAATCTCTTCCAGGAAATCCACGCGCGCATCACCGGTTGGCGCGAGGGAGAACGGGGCGAGGACGACAACCCCCGACGCATCCGCATTCCCGTGCCCAAGGTGGCCTGGAGCCTGAATGAGATGCGCGAAGATCATTGGCACGCCGCCTACCATGAATGGCGTGGCCATGCGCTGGGTAACGCCGCGGCGCTGATGGTGCCGACCCGGGATCAGGATTGGCGGGCGTGGCTGGCGAAGTTCGCGTATTGGGAAAGCCTGGTGGAGCGCTCATTGATGCTCGCCGCGACCTTTTTCCCGTTTTGCGCGCCCATTGGCATGGCGGCGGCGGTGGTCGGCGGGGTGCGCCTGGTGTACGAAATCTTTGAAGGTATCCAGGCGTTCAACGAAGGCCACGCGCAAGAAGGGATCGATCATCTCTTCAACGTTCTGTTCGGGGTTGCCCAAGGCGCCTATCTGGGTTTTGTGGGCGCAGCCATCGAGCCGATGCCCGTGGCCGATGGCAGTGTCCGGCTGTGGAACGGCGACGTCCGAGCGTTCGAGGCGCGCCGCCTGCCGCCGCTGGAGGCCGAGCAGGACGCCTGGGGTGTCTGGCGCACGCCCGACGATGCCTGGGTACAGATCGAGGGCCGTTACTTTGAAGTGCAGGGCACGCAGGGCGAATTGAGCCTGCGTCTGCCCTCCGGGCACCGGGGCGTCAATCCGCCGTTGGAATGGAGCCGCGCCCGCGGCTGGCAATGGGCGCATCGCAACCCGTTGCAGCGCAGCAATCCGCACCTGTTGCGCATGTTTGCCCAGACGCCGGCTGAACTCGACACCCCCACGATCCTCGCGGTGCAGCGCCAGGTTGGGGTCAGCGAAGCGCATTTGCGCTACCTGCAAGTCGAGGCGCAGCCGATGCCGGCCATCCTGGCCGATGCCCTGGATGAAGCGCGCAACTGGCAATGGGTACGACACACAGTCGAGCGCCTGCGCCGTGGCGAAGCGCCCCAGGGCATGCATTTTCGTATCGTCCAGACCCTGGCGGAGTTGCCGGGTTGGCCCGAGGACATGACGTTGCGCTATTACGATGGCGTAAGGTTGTACCCCGTGGGCGACCTGGCCGATACGCGGTTTACCTTATTGACTCGGGCTGACCTTGCCGACGACGCCTGGGCGGCGCGGGTTCTGGACGGACTGCGGGCGGACGAACAGAGCGCGCTGCTGGGGCAGAACAGCCTCGGTTTGCGCCCGCTGGAGCGCAGTCGCCTGTTGGCCGGGCGTTGGGCCGAGCGGTTGGAGCGCGACGCCCTGCGGCTGACCCGGGCCATGGCCCGCGCCACCGGGCTTGACCCACTGGCCGTGCCCTTGAGCCGGGCCTTCCCGGGCCTGCCTGACACCCTCGCCAACGAGCTGGTTCGCGGTGTATCAGGTCTCGATCGACAGCGCCTGCTTGAAGGCCGGGTGAGCGCAGACCTTGGCAGACAGGGTGCCGAGGCCCTGCGTGAACTGCGCCTGAGCCGGGCCGTGCGTGCCTTGGCGCGGGGCGAGAGTACGGTCGATCGAGACCGCATCGTCATCCATCTGCTGGCCGATACCCCGTCACTGCGCGGCCGCCTGCACCTGCGCCTGTGGTTGCGCGAGCTGCCGGACCCGATCGAAGTGGGGCAGGGTGACGCGTTCAAAGTCATCCGTCAGGAAGGCGACCGGTATCGGCCCTTCGACGAAACCGGCGAGGAGCTGGCGAGCGCCATGGGACTCGAAGATGCGCTGCTCAGGGCCATGCCGGACGATGCCCGTCAGGCGCTGGGGGTGAACATCTGGGAGGCGGACAAGCTTCGCAGCCAGCTATTGGCCCAAGCCCTGGACGACCGCCCAGCCTTGCGTCCCTACCTGGCGATGCGCAGCCTGGACAGCCTCGGCTCGACGCCGCAGTGGTTGAACGGACACCTGGCCTATCCACTCAGCGGCCGTGGCCGGCTGCCGCTGTCGGAGTGGAACGCCAGCTTGAACCGGCGGCTTGAACAGCTGTTTCCCGCCCACGCGGGGGACGCCCTTGCACGCCTGCGATCGGGCCTGACAGGTGAGGCACAACGCGATGGCATTCGTTTCAACGATCTGGTCAGCCGCCTGGAAAACGAATGGACGGCCTTGGACCAAGGGTTGCGCCAGTGGGAGGAGCACGAGGGCTTTCATCATCCCGTCGAGCAGGCGCTGGACCGTGAAGCGCTGCTGGCGCAACGCCGCGGCGTCGCCCGGGTCATCCGTCGTGCCTGGCAGCGAGCCCCCGATCCGGGCAGCGAGGGCAGTGAGTTGGTCGTGCGGATCGAAAACATGCCTATCGGTCGGCTGCCTCCGGTCGCCGTTCGTTTGGAACACATCGAAACGATGATCCTGGCCAACCTGGGGCTGGTAGAAGACCCTTCGGATTTCCTGCGGATGTTCCCTGGCCTCGACTCACTGGACCTGCGGGACAATCATCTCACCCGCGTCCCCGCCGCCGTGGCGCAGTTGCCGGCATTGGTGGACTTGTCGATGAGCTGCAACCCGCTGCACCTGGACGCGAATGTGTTCACGCCGTTGCTGGGCAGCGACCCCTCTATCCCTCTCTGGAGCCTGGACCTTTCCGGCATCGGCAGCGCCCAGGCCGGGACCGATGCCGAGGTGATCGCCGCCATCAGTAGCCTGGCCGCACAGCGGTCCCTGCGCGAGATCATCTGGACCGACAACCTGGGGTTCACGCCTGAACAGTTGCAGACCTTGACCACTTCGTTGCCGGACCTGCTCTCGCTGAACCTGGGGCGCTGTGGCCTGCGCCTGGATGAGGAGGGCAGCGCCTTCCTGCGCGCCGCCACAGCACTGCGGGAACTGCGCCTGAACGAAAACAACTGTCGCGACCTGCCCGAGCTGCCGGAACTGGTCAACCTGATGACGCTGGAGCTGGGCCGCAGTGGGCTCGAACGAGTGCCCCAACTGGCCTTGACCGTGCTGTCCAGGCACACCGAGGTGTCCATCTTCGACACGTTCGTCGTCGACCTGAGTGGCAATCGCATCACCCGCATCGACGCGGACCTGCTGCCGTCGCTTGCGCCCTTGGCCGATAATGATTCGCTAGGGGTGTGGCTCGATGACAACCCGCTGCCCAGCGCCCAGGTCAATGCCCTGCGAAGGATTTTCCCTGAGTCTTTCCGCTATACCGTCGATGATTGGCTGTACATTTCGCCCTCGCTCCAGAGGGCGCTGGAGGTCGCCCGTGACGATCCGGGAATGCGCAGCTTCATCGACTGGTTCTCGACGCTCGTGCGCGACGCCGATAACGGCACGATGGCCGGACTGGCCTTCAGCGTCCGCCAGCGGGCTGCCGCGGTCTTGCAGCATTTCATGGGCTATCCAGGCGCCTACGACCGCCTCCCGACGTTGATCGGCGACTTCGACCAGCAATTGCGGCAACTGCGTTCGCGCTTGCAGGCCCGTACCCTGGACCGGGAGCAACCGGACCTTCCCGAGCTGGAGCTGCACTTTCGGATGTTCCAGTCGGTCATGCGTGCGCGCCTGTCCCGCCACGGCGCGCCGTTCGCCAGCTTCCTGGCCGAGCACCACGCCAATTGGGAATACGCGCTGATGTCGCGCTTCCCCGATGCTGCGCAACTGGAGGCGCAGATGACCCGGGACGCGTTCATCGACTGGCTCAGCGGCGCGCAGGACACCTTCAATAGCAACGATCAAGCCCCGAGCGTGGGCGAGATGCTGTGGCGGCCCTACCTGGGCTTGATGTCGCCCCAATGGGCGGAAGGGCTGGCGATCTGGGAAACCCTCGATGACGACCTGGTAAATGCCTTCAGCGGGCCGGTGAACCCAGCGAGATGGCCCCAGGCGATGCTGGACAACCTGGTGCACCCGGACCCGGAGCTGCCCAGCCCCCTGGAACCGGTCACGGAGGGCGAGCGAACCGTCTGGCGCCGCACGGGGCTGGAAGCGGTCGCAGATGTGGACTGGGTCGCCGGCCGACCAGTGACCCTCACCGAGGACCAACTGCGTCGCACCATGGCCATTTACCGTTCGGTCAAGAGCCGCGAGGTCGAGGCGTTGGTACGCCGGGTCACCATGGGCCTGGTCAATGCCTGGTGGCCGGTGCTGCCGCTTTGAAGACCAGCGCCTTCAGGCCGCACTGAGGGTCGATGTCGGGAAACTCCGGCGGGTTGGCCAGGCGTTCGCTGAAGGCCAGCCCGGGGGCTTCGCGGGTGACGCCGTCGATCAGAAACTCTGTGCCGGTGGCCGGGTCATTGCTGCACGCCAGGACGGTGCCGTCGGCAGTCAACAGTTCCGGCAGCCGGCGCAGCACCCGTTGGTAATCCTTGGTCAGCAGGAAACTGCCTTTCTGGAAGGTCGGCGGGTCGATGATCACCAAGTCGTAGGGGCCGCTGTTGATCACCTTGCCCCAGGACTTGAACAGGTCGTGGCCGAGGAAACTCACCTGGCTCAGGTCATGGCCGTTCAGGCGATGGTTGTCGCGGCCCCGGCTCAAGGCCGCGCGGGACATGTCCAGGTTGACCACGTGCTGTGCGCCGCCGGCGATGGCCGCCACCGAAAAACCACAGGTGTAGGCGAACAGGTTCAGCACGCGTTTGCCCGCGGCGTGGGCCCGCACCCAGTCGCGGCCGTAGCGCATGTCGAGGAACAGGCCGTTGTTCTGCTTCTTGCCCAGGTCGATCCGGTAACGCAGGCCACCTTCGGTCAGGGTCCACTCGTCGATGGGCTCGCCCACCAGCCACTGGGTGAGGCTCTGCGGCAGGTAACGGTGTTGCACGGCCAGGGTATGGGCCTGGCTCTGTTGCCAGGCCGGCGTAGTCGTGAGGGCGAGCAGGGTCGAAAACAGGTCCTGCAACTGCGCCGGTTCCGGCTCCTTGAACACCGAGACCAACATCACGCCCTGGAGCCAATCGACGGTGAGCTGTTCCAGCCCTGGCCAGCAGCGTCCGCGGCCATGGAACAGGCGGCGGGTTTCTTCCGGCACGCAGGCCAGGGCGGTCAGCAAATGGGTCTGCAGGGTGTGAAGGGCTTCAGGGTTCATCAGGCAACGCCGGCGAGTCGAAAGGCCGGCATTTTAGCGATAGCCCGGTCAGGTGCAATCCTTGTGGCGAGGGGATTTACCCGCGGGGTTCAACCGCCACGGGTCGCCAGGATGCTCGCCACCTGTTGTGGTCGGCAGTTCAGGTAGGCGGAACGCTTGAGCCAGCTTGGGTCCGGGTACCAGGAAAACATGAATTGCCCGTCCTTGAGCTTGTCGATGACCTGGCGTGCCACTTTGGGACGCACGGCGGGGCATCCCTGGCTTCGGCCGATACGGCCCTGGCGCACGCTCCACAGCGGGTTCACGTAGTCGGCGGCGTGGATCACGATCGCCCGGTCGCGGGCCTGGTCGTTGAAGCCCGGTTCCAGGCCGTCCATGCGCAGCGAGTAGCCGTGGGTGCCCTGGTAGCTTTCCTGGGTACGAAACAGGCCCAGGCTGGACTGGTAGCTGCCCAGTTGATTGGAGAATTGCGTGGCGAAATTTTCCCCGGATTTCTGTCCGTGGGCCACCAGGTCGCGCAGCACCAGTTTTTTCTGGCGCAGGTCGAAGATCCACAGGCGGCGCGCCGTGGACGGTTGCGAATAGTCGATCACCGCCAGGTGGCGGGCCTGGGTGGCACCGTTGGCGACGGCGCATTGCATGGCACTCAAGGCACTTTTCAACGCCTGGGGATTGAGTTCCGGCGCCGCGTGGGCGAGGCTGTTGTAAAGGAGTTGGGAATTCGGCTGGCCAGCCAGCGCCGGGCTGCACGTGATGCCCAATGCGGTCATGACCAGGCCGAGTCGGCGCACCAGGCCCGACACGATTGAAAAATTCCCACGGCGGTGTGTGTGTGCGGCATCCCGTCCGGTCTTGTTCGTTTGCATAATGGCGGGTCGTACCTGTCGCAATGTTTGACCGTCAACGAGACGGCCATGGAGTGGAGTAAAGCAGTTGTTCAAAAAATCCGCATGTTACCTGAGCCTTTTGTTGCTCACCGCGCCATTGGTCGCAACAGCCGAGGACGGCGACCCGGCGCTGGTGCAGACCACACTGGCGCAACTGTCGGTCACATGCCCGGAAGTCGCGGCCAGCGTCGACTTTTCGACGATGATCAACTTGCAGGCGTTCTATCAGCAAAACGCAGGCCAGGAGGTCTGGTCGACCGACGAGCGACTGGAGGCGTTGCACCAGCAGTTGCAGCAACTGGCCGATGACGGGCTGGATCCGGCGCGCTACGGCTTGCCTGCCGCCGGCTCGCTGCAGGGCGCCCATTGCGTCGACATCGCCATCACTCAGCGCTACCTGCAAGCCTTGTACGAGCTGCGCTTCGGCTATTTGCCCCAGGACCGGCTGGAGCCGGTGTGGAAAGCCGACCCGCAGGCCGTCGACCGTCCGGCCCTGGTGCTGGCCATTGCCGTGTCCGGTGTGCAGGACCTGCCCAAGGCGTTCGAGCAGGCGCGGCCGAACCTGGAGCTGTATCGCAACCTGCGCAGCCTCTATGCACGATTGCGCCAACAGCCGTTGTCCGACTGGCAACCGGTGCCCGGGGGGCCGTTGCTGCAACCGGACAAGCAGGATGCCCGCATCCCGGCCCTGGCCCAACGGTTGTACAACGAAGGCTACCTGAGCGCGCCGCCGACCGTGGATGACGAGCACTACAGCCCCACGTTGGTGGACGCGATGAAGCGCTTCCAGCTCCAGCATTCGCTGCAAGCCGATGGGGTGGTAGGGCCGTGGACGGTCACCGAGTTGAACATCAGCCCGGCGATGCGCCGCGAGCAGTTGCGCATCAACCTCGAACGCATGCGCTGGCTGGCCCAGGACCTTGAACCCGACAGCGTCCTGGTCAACGTCGCGGCCGCCCAGTTGACGGTCTACCAGGGCGGCGCGCCGGTCTGGCAGACGCGTACCCAGGTGGGGCGCGCCCAACGGCAGACCCCGCTGCTCAAGTCCCGGGTCACCCGCCTGACGCTCAACCCGACCTGGACCATCCCGCCGACCATCATGCGCGAGGACAAGCTGCCCGAGATTCGTCGCGACCCGGAATTCCTCAACCGGCACAACCTGAAGATCCTCGACCGTGATGGCCTGCCGTTGACCGCCGAGCAGATCGACTGGGAGCATCCGGGCAACCTCATGCTGCGTCAGGATCCTGGCCCGAAGAACCCACTGGGAAAAATGGCGATTCGCTTTCCCAATCCGTTCTCGGTGTACTTGCATGACACCCCCAGCCAGGCCTTGTTCAGCAAAGGGCCACGGGCGTTCAGTTCGGGCTGTGTGCGCATCGAGCAAGTGCTGCACCTGCGGGATCTGCTGGTGACCCCGGCCGAGCGCGCCCGCACCGACACGCTGCTGGCCACCGAACTGACCCACGAGTTCAGGTTGGCCAAGCCGATGCCGATCCTGCTGGGTTACTGGACGGTGCAGGCAGACAACCAAGGCCAGGCGGTGTACATCCCCGATGTCTATGGGCGCGATGCTCCGCTGTCGGCGGCCCGGGGGCGGGCACTCTGAGGTCGTCTCGGGCCGTATAGCCGCTGTTTGTGAAAGAACCCAAACAGCGCCAGCCCCTGTGGGAGCGGGCTTGCCCGCGAATGCGGTGTGTCTGTCATGAAGAGGCTGAATGTGCCGCCGTCTTCGCGGGCAAGCCCGCTCCCACAGGATTGGGCGGTATGCAAAGGCTGCGTATATCCCAAATCCCTTGTGGGAGCGGGCTTGCCCGCGAATAGCGGCTGCCTCTTCAAAGGATGAGGTCTGCCGTGCACCGGCAGGCTGCACTTTTATGAAGCCAACTGCACCGGCTCGCACCATGGGAATGCAATCGTTGGCCTGAGGCCTGAATGCTTGCAGCCCCGGCGCCGGTGCCCGTAAACCCATGCCCGCAAGGGCTGCAACGGCGTGCAGCGTTGCGATGCGTGGGTTGGCACGCTCGCTGCAAGAGCCTGTCCAGGCCCACCGCGAACACACTCGAGTGGGCAGCCCCGTCGGTCAACGAAGATCGAGCGCCAGCAGGCCGGGGGATATCGGTAGATCGGGGCGCAGTCGCCGGGTCGATACCGCACAGAACAGGCAAAGACGCCTGGAACCGCAAGGTTTCAGGCGTCTTTTTTTTGCTTTCAAAATCGTGATGGGCTTTTGTCGGGTGCTTTTATGAATTCCAACGTTGCGTCTCTGAACAAGCTGCAAACGCTGATCGTGATCGGCAATGGCATGGTCGGCCATCATTGCGTCGAGCAACTGGTGGAACGCGGTGCCCTCAATCATTACCGCCTGCATGTGTTCAGCGAAGAGCCGATGCGCGCCTATGACCGCGTGCACCTGTCCGAGTATTTCGCCGGTCGCGACGCCGAATCCCTGGCCCTGGGCGAAGCCGCGCTGTACAAGACG
Source organism: Pseudomonas sp. Cab53 (assembly GCF_018325965.1). Lineage (NCBI taxonomy): Bacteria > Pseudomonadati > Pseudomonadota > Gammaproteobacteria > Pseudomonadales > Pseudomonadaceae > Pseudomonas > Pseudomonas sp. Cab53. The sequence continues at coordinate 2,861,097 of NZ_AP021902.1, forward strand.
CCTGGCGTCACGCTGCACTTGGGCGTGCCGGTGTTGGAGATCGACCGCCAGGCCCGTCAGGTCGTCATCGCCGGCGAGCGCATCAGCTACGACAAACTGGTGCTTGCCACCGGTTCCTACCCGTTCGTGCCGCCGATCGACGGCGCCGAAGGGGATGCCTGTCTGGTCTACCGCACCCTGGAAGACCTGGATGCCATCCGGGCCGCCGCCAACAATGCCCGGCGTGGCGTGGTGGTCGGTGGCGGGCTGTTGGGGCTGGAAGCGGCCAATGCCCTCAAGAGTCTCGGCCTCGAAGCCCATGTGGTGGAATTCGCCCCGCGCCTGATGCCGGTGCAACTGGACCCGCAAGGTGGCCTGGCCCTCAAGGCCCGCATCGAGTCCCTGGGCGTCGGCGTGCACCTGTCCAAGGGCACCCAGTCCATCAGCGCCGGCGAACAGTACCGCTATCGGATGAATTTCGGCAGCGACGACTTCCTGGAAACCGACCTCATCGTGTTTTCCGCCGGGATTCGCGCCCAGGACGCCCTGGCGCGCCAAAGCGACCTGCACATCGGCCCGCGCGGCGGCGTGGTGATCGACGATCAATGCCTGAGCAGCGACCCGGACATCTACGCCATCGGCGAATGCGCGGCCTGGAACGGCAGCATTTTCGGCCTGGTCGCTCCGGGTTACCAGATGGCCCGCAGCGTCGCGGCGCAACTGTGCGGTGAACACGGCGAAGCCTTCACCGGCGCCGACATGTCCACCAAGCTCAAGTTGCTTGGGGTCGACGTTGGCTCCATTGGCGACGCCCAAGGCAATACGCCGGGTTCGCGCAGCTACCAGTTCATCGACGAAACCAGCGCCAGCTACCGGCGCCTGGTGGTGGACGCCGACGGCAAGCGCGTGATCGGCGCGGTGCTGGTGGGTGACAACAGTTACTACGACACCTTGCTGCAATACATGCAGAACGGCATCGCGTTGCCCAAGGACGCGGCCAGCCTGATCCTGCCGTCCTCCGAAGGCGCGCCGACCCTGGGCCCGGCCGCATTGCCCGCCGCGGCAACCATTTGTTCGTGCCACAACGTCACCAAGGGTTCGATCTGCTCGGCCATTGACAGTGGCTGTACGGACCTTGGCCAACTCAAGTGCGACACCAAGGCCGGCACCGGTTGCGGGGGCTGCGCTGCGCTGGTCAAGCAGGTGTTCGAGCACGAGCTGGTCGCCCGTGGCGTCAGCGTCGACAAGAGCCTGTGCGAACACTTCGCCTACACCCGCCAGGAGCTGTACGCCCTGGTGCGGGTGGAAGGCATCATCAGTTTCGATGAACTGTTGGCCAAGCACGGTCGCGGCCACACCGGTTGCGACCTGTGCAAACCGGCGGTGGGTTCGATCCTGGCGTCGTGCTGGAACCAGCCGATCATGGACCCGTCCCTGGTGCCATTGCAGGACACCAATGACACGTTCATGGCGAACATGCAGAAGAACGGCACCTATTCGGTGGTACCGCGCATTGCCGGCGGCGAGATCACGGCCGACAAACTGATCGCCATCGGCGTGGTGGCGAAGAAATACGACCTCTACACCAAGATCACCGGCGGCCAACGCATCGACCTGTTCGGCGCCCAGTTACACCAGTTGCCGGACATCTGGGCCGAGCTGATCGAAGCCGGCTTCGAGACCGGTCATGCCTACGGCAAATCCACTCGTACGGTGAAGTCCTGCGTGGGCAGCACCTGGTGCCGCTACGGGGTGCAGGACAGCGTGCAGATGGCCCTGACCCTGGAGGATCGCTACAAAGGCCTGCGTTCGCCGCACAAGCTCAAGTTCGCCGTTTCCGGGTGCACCCGCGAATGCGCCGAAGCACAGAGCAAGGACGTTGGCGTGATCGCCACGGAGAAGGGCTGGAACCTCTACGTGGCGGGCAATGGCGGCATGCGTCCGCGCCACGCCGAACTGTTCGCCACGGACCTGGATGACGCCACGCTGATCCGCTACATCGACCGCTTCCTGATGTTCTACATCCGCACCGCCGACAAGCTGCAACGGACCTCGGTCTGGCGCGAAAGCCTGGAAGGCGGCCTGGACTACCTCAAGGACGTGATCATCGACGACAGTCTGGGCCTGGGCGCCGAGCTCGAAGCCCAGATGCAGTTGGTGGTCGACCGCTACGAATGCGAATGGGCCAACGCCCTCAAGGATCCGGACAAACTCAAGCGTTTCCGGACCTTCGTCAACGATGGTCGCGGCGATCCGGACGTTCATTTCGTCAGGGAACGCGGCCAGCGCCGGCCGGTTCACGCCGGCGAACTTCACCTGATTCCCGTCACCGAGGAGGTGCTCTGATGAGCCAGTCAAACGTCGTTCGTCTTTCCACTCGCGAAGTCGCCCAGGCCCCTGTGCAATGGCGTGCCCTGTGCAGCCGCGAGGATCTGGTGGCCAACTCCGGCGTGGTCGCCTGGCACGAGGGCAGCCAGGTGGCGTTGCTGTACCTGCCCGAGCAGCAGGACAAGCCGCTGTACGCCCTCGACAATCGCGACCCCAAGTCCGGGGCGAACGTCATCGGCCGTGGCTTGTTGGGCAGCATCAAGGGCGAGTTGGTGATTGCCTCGCCGATGTACAAGCAACATTTTCGCCTGGAAGACGGCCATTGCCTGGAATACCCGGAGCAGCGCCTGCGGGTATGGCCGGTGCGCTTGAACGGTGACGTGGTGGAGATTGGTGAAAGCTGACCTGCGAGCACGGAGTGGCGAGGGCGCAAGTGCCTTTGCCACTCAAGGGTTTACAAGCACGCCATTATTTCAAACCGGGGATTTGCCATGAAAACCGCCGCTCAACTGGTGAAACTCAAAAGTGTGTTGCACCAGCAGGTCCACAGCATCGCGCCGGAACAAACCGTACTCGAAGCGTTGCAGATCATGGCCGAGAAGAATGTCGGGGCCTTGCCGGTGATCGAAGACGGGCAGGTGGTGGGGGTGTTCAGCGAGCGTGACTACGCACGCAAAATGGTCCTGCACGGGCGTTCGTCCGTGGGCACCCCGGTGCGCACCATCATGAGCACGCCGGTGATCACCGCCGACAGCCAGCAGAGCATCGAGCGCTGCATGGAAGTCATGACCGACAGCCACCTGCGGCACCTGCCGGTGCTGGATAACGGCCAGTTGATCGGCTTGTTGTCGATTGGTGACCTGGTCAAGCAAGCCATTGTTGAACAGGCAGACCTGATTCGGCAGTTGGAGCATTACATTCGCGGGCATTGAGCGCGCGGTCTTTTCCCAGGTTCCTGACTCTTGTGGCGAGGGCGTTTGCTAGCGCCAGGCGGTGCAGTGGTTGCATCGCCTGACGGTCGCTGCGCAACCGAGCGGGAGCAAGCTCCCTCGCCACAGGACCGGACTCTTCATGAACGGCCATCGCGCTAGCGAGACTCGGCAGTGGGCCGGTGCTGGCGCAGCAGCTCGATCTGCTGGGACGGTATCAATTCGCGCAAGGCCTTGTAGAGCGCCCGGGTTTCCAGCAGGTTCCAGATGCGCAGCATGGTTTCCAGTGCGTCCAGGGGCTTGCTGATGAAGTCTCGGGCGCCGAGGGCGAGGGCGCGCAGGCGGGTGTCGCGGGTGGCGTCGGCGGTCAGTACCAGGATCGGCAGGTAGTCGTTGGCCGGAATGCGCCGGTTGAGCTGTTCCAGCACGGCAAAGCCATCGAACGCCGGCATGTGCAGATCAAGGATGACCAGGTCCGGCTCAAAGCTGTTGAACAGGTCGAGGGTGCGCAACGGCTCGGTGCTGCTGAGCACGTTGTGCAAGCCTTCGCGGGCCAGCAGTTGTTCCATCAAGTCCAGGTTGGGGCGTTGATCGTCGACGATCAGGATGCGCAAGTCGCGATTCATGCGGGCTCCGGTAAATACTGTGCGAGGTGGCCCAGAAAGGCCTGGATATGAATAGGTTTGGTCAGGATCGCCGTGGCGCCGGCCTCGTGCAGGGCGCGCCGGGTCAGGTCGCTGGCGTCGGCGGTGATCATCAGCACCGGCGTGGACGCGGTGGCCGCTGACTGGCGCAGCCGACGCAAGACTTCCAGGCCTTCCAGGTCCGGCAGGGTGACGTCCAGCAGGATCAACTGCGGGGCGTGCTGGCGAGCCAGGTCCAGACCCAGTTGGCCCTGCATGCTCGACAACAGCTGGATGCCGGGGCGACGCTGCATCAGGGTCTCGATCAGTGCCAGGCTCGACAGGTTGTCCTCGATACACAGCACCTTGCCCTGGTATTCGACCGGCGCGTGGGGCACTGCCAGGGTGGCGATGGGCGGCAGGCGGGCGCCGGCCACCTGGGTGGCGGGCAATTGCAGGGTGAAGCAGCAACCGTGGCCCGGCTCGCTGTGGACCTGGAGCTGGCCCTGCATCATTTCCAGCAGGCTTTTGCTCAAGGACAATCCCAGGCCGGTGCCTTCGACCTTGGGATCGGCCCCCAGGCGCTCGAAAGGCTTGAACAACTGGTCCATCAGGGCCGGGTCGATGCCCTGGCCGGTGTCGATGACGGCGATGCTCACCTGTCGCTGCCGCACGCTCACTTCAATGCGCACCTCACCGCCGGGGCGGTTGTACTTGATGGCGTTGGACAGCAGGTTGAGCAGCACCTGCACCAGGCGCTGGCGGTCGGCGAGCACGCCGCTGTCGTCAGCCAGGGGCGGCAACTCGACCAGGCGAATGCCGGCATCGGCCGCCATGGGAGAGACCAGCGTCAGGGCTTCGTGCAACACCGTCGCCAGGGCGATCGGCTCGATGTTCAACGGCAGGCGTCCGGCTTCGATCCGAGCGATGTCCAGCACTTCATTGATCAACGCCAACAGATGCTGGCCGGCACGCAGGATGTGGCTGACCTGGGGGCGCTGGCCGGCGCTGGAGTCCATGTCCAGCAACTGGGCGAAACCGAGGATCGCGTTCAGCGGCGTGCGCAGTTCGTGGCTCATGCGAGAAAGAAACTCGCTCTTGGCCCGGCTGGCGCTTTCCGCTTCTTCGCGCGCCGTGCGCAGCGCGATCTCGGCGGCGCGGCGGTCGGTGATGTCGCGGGTGATCTTGGAAAAACCGCGCAGCGCGCCGGTGCTGTCGTATTGGGCGGTGATGACCACGCTGGCCCAGAAACGGCTGCCGTCCTTGCGACAGCGCCAGCCTTCCTCCATGTAGTGCCCGTCCCGCGTGGCCTCGCGCAAGGCCATGTCCGGGTGCTCCGGGCACTCCTCGGCCAGGTAGAACAGGGAAAAGTGCCGGCCGAGGATCTCCTGTTCGGTGTAGCCCTTGATCCGCTCGGCCCCGACGTTCCAGGTGGTGACGTGGCCTTGGGCATCGAGGGCGAAGATCCCGTAGTCCTTCACGCCATCGATGATCAGGCGTAGGCGTTCCTCGTTGTCGCGCAGCGCCCGTTCGCGTTCGGCCAGCAACTGCCCGGCCTCGATCAGGCGCGTGCCGAGCTGGCCGATCTCATCCTGCTCCGGCGGCTGTGGCAACAAGGGTTGGCCCAGCGCCAGGCGTTGGGCGTTGCCTTGCACTTGCTGCACCCGGGCGACAATGCCCTTGGACAGGAACAGCACCGCGACAATCGCCCCCAGCAGGCCGCACACAGCGGCCAGCAAGGTGGCGAACAACAGGCGCATGCGCGTGGCCGAGGCGGCGGCGCTGCGGTCGGCGAGCAGGGCGTCTTCGCGTATGCGCATGGCGCTGATCTGCTCGCGCAAGACGTCCAGCACCTGCTTGTTCTCGATCAGGATGGCGGTGATGGCTTCGGGGTCGTCGCCGTGGTTGGCGCGCAACGCAACCAGTCCGGCGAGTTTGTCGGCGATCAGCGGGGTGATGGTCTGCAGGTGCTCGCGCATCCGGGCATCGCGGATGTTGTGGTCCAGGCGCTGCAACGCCGCCTGGATCAGCGGCGTGGCCTGCTCGTAGCTGGGCAGGAAGTCCTCGCGGCGGGTCAGCAGGTAGCCGCGCACGCTGGCCGCCGCTTCGGCCAGCAGGGTGTGCACGGTCTGGATATCGCCCTGCACGAGCAACACCCGGCGCACGTCCTCCTCGGCGCGCGCGGTTTGGCGTTCGGTGATGTAGATCAGCACCAGCGACAGCAACAGGACCACCAGCGGCAGCGAGATCACCACCAGGGCCTTGCCGCGCAATGGCAGGTCGGCCCAACGGCGGGCGGCGAGGAACCTCATGGCCACTGCCCCGAAGGCTGCGCCACCAGCCCCAGCGCCACGCCGCGCACGGCGGCCTGGGTCCGGTCGGCGGCGCCGAGCTTGCCGATGACACGCTCCACGTGGGCCTTGGCGGTGCCGGAGGCGATGCCGAGTTTTTCGCCGATCTCCCGATTGCTGAAACCGGCTGCCACCAGGCCCAGCACCTGGCGTTCCCGGGCGGTCAGAGCCTGGACAGGCGCCGCGCCCGTGGCACCGCGCTCGGCCATGCGTCGCAGCAGGCGGGCACTGACTGAGCTGTTCAGGGCCTCTTCGCCCGCGGCGACCCGCGTGAGGGCGTGGAGGACTTCATCGCGGCTGGCGTCCTTGAGCAGGTAACCGACCGCGCCAGCGCCGATTGCAGCTTCCAGGTGATCGGGGCTGTCGTCCATGGTGAAGATCACCACCTTGATGCCCGGCTGGCGCTGCTGCAGGATGCGCGCCGCCCCCAGGCCGTTGAGGACCGGCATGCGGATGTCGAGGATCGCGATGTCCGGTTGCAGCCGTTCGCACAGGTCGAGGGCTTCCTGGCCATCGCGGGCCTGGCCGACGACCTCGAACCCCGGGCTGCCGGCCAACATGCTGATAAACCCGGTGCGAGTGACTTCGTGATCGTCGGCCAGCAACAGGCGCAGGGGGCGGTTCATGGCTGTACTCCCTGGGCCGGCAGTGGCACGCGGGCCAACAGCCGGGTGCCTGCGTCGGGCTGGCTGATGCACGACAGCTGGCCACCCAGCAGGCTTGCCCGTTCCTGCATGGCCGCCAGCCCCAGGTGACAGGCCTCGATGGGTTGTTCCAGGGCAAAGCCGCGACCGTCATCTTCCACCCGCAGCGCCGCGTAATCATCGTCCACTGCCAGCGCCAGGCTCACGTGTCGGGCCTGGGCGTGCTTGAGGATGTTATTGATGCCTTCCTGGGCGATGCGGAACAGGGCGATCTCGGCGTGGCCGGGCAGGCGAGCGGTGCTGTGTTCGGCCCAGGTCACCGCCAGGCCGGCTTCTCGCAGGCGATCGGCTTCCTTGTCGACGGCCTTGTACAGGCCGAAGTCATCGAGCACGTGGGGACGCAGGCCGCCGATCAGTTGCCGACCTTCGCCGACGCAGCCCTGGGCCAGGTCGAGAATCGTGCGCAGCTCGCTGGCCAGCGCCGGTGGCAGGGTCGGGCAGCGACCGGCGAACCCTTGCAGGCGCTGATGCAACCCGGCCAGGTTCTGCGCCAGGCCGTCATGCAGGTCGTAGGCGACGCGCTTGCGCTCGGCCTCCTGGGCGCTGAACAGGCGATGGACCAGCTCCGACATGGTGCGCTCGCGGGCCTGGAGCGCTTCGAGCAGCCGGCTGTTTTCCAGGTGCGCCGCCAGCAGGGTCGCCAGCAGTTGCAGCGACTCGATGTCCTCGTTGTCCGGCGCCCCGAGGGCCACGCTGTTGCCCAGCATCAACGCGCCGAACACCGCGCCGTCGGAGGCGCGCAACGGCACCCGCAAGACCTGGGGCAGGGCGCTGCCAGGGTGCTCCTGCCATTGCGGGCCGGGCGACGGCGGCTGGGCGAAGCTGGCCAGCAGTTCCAGGCGCTCGCCGCTGCCGTGGCTGGCAATGGCGCGCACCGGCGCCTCCGGTGTCCATTCCAGCAGCAGGCCGTGGTCCATGGCCATGAACGCGCAGGCCCGCTGCACCGCCCGCTGGCGCATCTGTGCCAGGGGCAACTGGGTCAGTTCATGCCCGGTGCCCAGCAACAGGCCCAGGCGCGCCGCGCGGCTCTGGGATTGCCGGTACTGGCTACGGATGGCCAGGGCGCTGCCGGGGTCATGGGGCGGGCTTTGCATGGGGGGCTCCAGCGTGAAAAGGGACTGCAAGGGTTCGCGGTGACGTCATTAAAACGTGTCGACGGCACCGGGCCTATCTGCCGAATGGCATAGGCGAGCGGCACCGGTTGGCCGATGGCGGCGCCAGCGCGGGCCGGCAAAGTGGGGCCATTGAAACCCAAAGGAACCCTGCGATGAAAATGAAAACCTTCACCCTGGCCGCTTTTTTCCTGCTGACCACGCCGTTTGTCCACGCCGTGGATGCCACGCCCTACGTGTACCGCACCGTGGCCGAACAGCCCAAGAACGTGAATGACCAGGAAATTGCCGCGCTGTTCGACCGCTGGAACACCACGCTGAAGTCTGGCAGCGCCAGCGCGATGACCGGCCTCTACGCGCCGGATGCGGTCCTGCAACCGACCCTGTCCAACAAGGTGCGCACCACGCCGGCGCAGATCCAGGATTACTTCGACCATTTCCTGGTCGGCAAGCCGGTGGGGCAGATCAACTACCGGGAAATTCGCCACATGGGCCCCGATGCGGCCATGGACAGTGGGGTCTACACCTTCACCCTGACCAATGCCGACGGCTCCAAGCGCGACGTCCAGGCTCGCTACACCTTCCTTTACGAGCGCCTCGACGGGCAGTGGAAGATCATCAACCATCACTCTTCGGCCATGCCGGAAGTGCCCAAGGCGCTGCACGCCAGTCACTGATCCCTGGGGCAGCCCATCTTCAAGCACTGCGCAACGGCGGGGCCTCGGCTCCCGCCGTTTTTTTTGCTGGCGTGCAGGGCATCAGCCAAAGAGCCTGGATTCGTTCATGAACATTAATTAGAATCAGTCTCATTTAAGACCTTGCACAGGCTTCTTGACATGGGTGATGCAGCTTCGCCGACGGAACACTCCCTCCACGCGTTGTACCGTGACCACGGCGGCTGGCTGGAAAACTGGTTGCGACGGCGCCTGGGCAATGCCTGGGATGCGGCGGACCTGCGCCAGGATACCTTCCTGCGCGTGCTCGCCAGCTCCCAGGCTTTGGCCGAGCTGCAGGAGCCTCGGGCCTACCTGCTGACGGTCGGCAAGCGACTGTTGAGCAACTTCTACACCCGGCGCAACCTGGACCAGGCGTATCTCGACGCGTTGGCGAGCCTGCCCGAAGCCTGCGTACCGTCCCCCGAACAGCGTTGGTTGCTGTTGGAGACCCTTCACGCCCTGGACGAACTGCTCGACGGCCTGCCGCCCCTGGTGCGGCGGGCCTTTCTCTGGAGCCAGCTCGAAGGCCTGGGCTACCGGGAGATTGCCGAGCGTTTGCAGGTGTCCGAGCGGACGGTCAAGCGCTACATGGCCCAGGCCTACGAACACTGCCTGCTGGTGGACTTTTGAACCGCCCAGGCCCAACACCTGAAGCCCGCGATGCCGCCCGGGCGGCGGCCCATTGGCTGACACTGCTGGAGTCGGCCGACGCGGCATTCGACACCGCCGCGTTGCAACGCTGGCGCGACAGCAGTCTTCATCACGAGGCGGCCTGGCAAAAGGCCCTGCGCTTGCGCCAGCGCTTCGCCGCGGTCCCGGCTTCCGTGGGCATGGCCACCCTCGATCGCCCGGCCATGGCCCGCCGTGCGGTGCTCAAGCGGGCGTTGGGTGTCGCGGCGCTGGTGCCCACTGCCTGGTTGCTGGGGCGAGAGCTGCCACTGGATGTCTGGCGTGCCGACCTGCACACCGCCACCGGTGAGCAGCGACGTTGGTCGCTGGCCGATGGCAGCGCCTTGCAACTGAACACCGACAGCGCCGTGAACCTGGACCTCGCCACGCGGCGTCTGGTGCTGCTGCGCGGCGAAATGGCCCTCAAGGTGGTGGGGGACGCGCCGCTGTCGATCCAGTCGCCCTATGGGTTGATCAGCGTCAGTCGGGGGGAAGCGTGCCTGCGCTTGAGCGAGCACGAATGCCGGGTGTCGGTGCTCAGCGGTGCGGCGCAGGTGCAACCGCTGCGCGGGCCGCTGTTGGGGCTGGAGCCGGGCCAGCAGGTCGACTTCCAGGCCACGGGCGCAGGTTCGGTGCGCCGCTTTGATATGTTGCAGTTGGGTTGGCGCGACGGCGTGCTGACGGCGCAGGACCAGCCACTGGGCGATTTCCTGCGGGACCTGGCCCGCTATCGCCCGGGTGTATTGCGCTGGGACGAAGCCTTGGAGTCGCTTCGCGTCACCGGCAGTTTCCGCCTGGAGAACACCGACCGGATCCTGGCGCTGCTCTCGGCCAGCCTGCCGATGGACGTGCACCTGCGCACCCGTTACTGGGTGACCCTGACGCTTCGAAAAAATAGTGCTTGAAGCCTGTCCCGTTTTTTTGTCTCGCTTGTCATTCAAGGCAATCGAACAAAATGAGAGCGCCTCCCCATGTCCGCAGTTGTACCGTTGCGTTTGCGCCCGGCCTTCGCCGGCTGGCGCCCGCTGTTGAACCTCAGCCTCCTGCTGAGCCTGAACGCCAGCCCTTTCTTCATCGCTTCAAGCCAGGCCGAGGAGGCCGCTCGGCGCAGCTACCAGGTGCCTGCCGGCAGCCTGGGCACGGCGCTGACCCGGTTTGCCGGGCTGGCGGGCGTCAACCTGTCGGTGGACCCGGCGTTGGTGAGCGGGCGCAACAGCGCCGGGCTCTCGGGCGAGTACGGGGTCGAAGAAGGCTTCGCCCGGTTGCTGCAAGGGTCCGGCCTGCAATTGCAACCGGTGGGTGAGCAGGCCTACATCCTGATGCCCGCGCCCCAAGGCGGCAGCCTGCAACTGGCGCCGACCTCGATCCTTGGGGCCAACGGTGCGACGGACGCCCCCGTGTACGCCGGCGGCCAGGTCGCACGGCGCGGTTCCCAAGGCCTGCTGGGGTCGCGGGACTTCATGGAAACGCCGTTCAGCATGACCACCTACACCAGCGAAGCGGTCAAGAACCAGCAGGCCCGTACCCTCGGTGACTTGATCGCCAGCGACCCATCGGTGCGCGCCACCAACCCGGCGGGCGGACGCTACGAACAGTTCACCATTCGCGGGCTCAGCCTGTTCAACAGCGATGTCGCCTACAACGGCCTTTACGGAGTCCTGCCGACCTACACCATCGACATGGAGATGGCCGATCGCGTCGATATCCTCAAGGGGCCGACCCAGCTCATCAACGGTATCTCGCCGAGGGGAAGCGTCGGTGGCGGGATCAACGTGGTGCCCAAGCGGGCCACCGACACCCCCATCAACTCGTTCACCGGCAGCTATGCCTCCAACAATCAACTGGGCGGCGCGGTGGATGTTGGCCGGCGTTTCGGTGAGGAGAACCAGTTCGGCCTGCGTTTCAATGGCGTGAAGCAGTCCGGCGACACCGAATGGGACCACCAGAGCGTCGACCGTGAGATGGCGGTGCTGGGCCTGGATTTTCGCGGTGAACGCCTGCGGCTCTCGACGGACATCGGCCACACCGAGCGCGACACCGACGCCCCCCAGGAGCGTGTGCAGGTCGGCGCCAACGCCCAGGTGCCACACGCCAGCGATGTGCGCAGCAACTATGCCCAGGCCTGGAGCAAGGCGCGCACCACCGACACGTTCGGCGCGGTGAACGCCGAATTCGACGTCAACGATGCCGTCATGCTGTATGGCGGCGTGGGCGCACGCAAAAGCAACCACGACTTTCTCCGCCACGCCGTTTCAGTCACCAACGACGCCGGTGACTTCACCGTTTCGCCCCGGGACTTTACCCGCGACGAAAACGTCCGGACGGCCACCGCCGGCGTGCGCAACTGGTTCCACACCGGCCCTGTGAGCCATGAGGTCAACCTCGCGGCCAGTTACTTCTACATGGACTTCACCAACGGCGGCGCCCGCTATGCCAACGGTCGCAGCAACCTGTACGACCCGGTGGACACGCCAACGCCAGGCACGCCGACGCGCCAGGACGACAAGGTCTACACCGAGAACCGCTTCAGCGGCGTGGCGTTGTCCGACACCCTGGGCTTCTTCGATGACCGGCTGCTGTTGACCCTCGGTGCGCGCTGGCAGCGGGTCAAGGTCGATGACTGGTCGAACGACGTCAAGGGCGTGACCGCCTACGATGAAGAGAAGGTCTCGCCGTCCGGCGGTATCCTGTTCAAAGCGACCGACAAGCTGTCGCTGTATGCCAACTACATGGAAGGCCTCAGCCAGGGCAAGATCGCGCCCTCGACCTCGGTGAACGAGGATGAGATTTTCCCGCCCTTCATCAGCCGTCAGGTGGAAGTCGGCGCCAAGTACGACACCGGCCCGTTCGCCATGACCGCCGCCGTGTTCCGCATCAAGCAGCCGGCCTATGCCACCGACGCGACGACACGGGTCTTCGGCCCGAACGGCAAGCGTGAGAACACCGGGGTGGAACTGAGCGTGTTCGGCGAGCCGCTCAAGGGCACCCGCTTGCTCGGCGGGGTGATGTTCATCGACAGCGAGTTGACCAATACCACAGGCGGGACCTTCGACGGCAACCGCGCGCCGGCGACGCCCAAGTACAACGTCAACCTGGGCGCCGAATGGGATGTGCCGACGGTGCAGGGCCTGACCTTGACCAGCCGCGGCATTTACTCCAGCTCGCAGTACCTGGACCCGTCCAACGACAAGGAAATCGATTCCTGGGTTCGCTTCGATGTCGGTGCACGCTATGGCTTCAAGGTCGACGACAAGCGCGTGACCCTGCGGGCCAACGTCGAGAACGTGGCCGACAAGCGCTACTGGAGTTCGGCCGGGGCCTCGGATGACAGCGAGCCGGGCTTGACGCTGTCGACGCCGCGCACCTACCTGCTGTCGGCGACGGTCGACTTCTAGGCTCTGTTTGAAAAGTCTTGAGACGAAGGTCAGGCAAGGCGAAAACCGGCGAGGAACGGCCGGGGTCGCGCTCGACTTTACTGGAGTAAATGAGCATTCCGATCGGACTCGCGCACGAGCCGGTTTTCAACGCAGCAGGAACGAGTATCAAGGCTTTTCAGACGGAGCCTAGGCGTCGCGAAACAGGTCGTGGGCATCGAGCAGGCGCCAGGCGATTTCCGGGCGCTTTTCCAGCCCGCGGCGGATGGCGCTGGGGATCGACTGGCGAATTTTGCGGCACAGGCCAGCTTGCGCCTGGAACTCGATGGCGATACCGCGCATGGTGCGCACTTCGTTGTAGCCGGGCTCGATGCTCAGGCGGATGCCGAGGTTCTCGTACAAGCGCTGTTGCAAGTGCTGGAGTTCGTCAAGGCTCTGGATGTTCTCCAGGCGTTCGAGCAAGCGCTTTTCTTCCTGGCGGTTGAGGCAAAGGATGCGCAAGTCACTGCCGGGCGTTTGCAGCAGCTCATCGCGTTGGCAATCACAGACGCCAGGCGGGCAGGGGGGACGGATCGGGATCGACGCGGTCATGGGCTCCACACAGTCGGCAACACAGCGAAACGCTCTCCGAGGGGCAATGTGATGGCTGGCGCCACGGTGGTCAACCCCGGCGAGCGTCCGGCTGTCTGCCTGCCTCTCTTCGAGCTTAAGGCCGTTCGTCCGGTTAAAGGGTGATTCAGTCAAATTTTCCCCCTAAGGGCGGCCTCAAGAAGACAAGCGGCGTCAACCGCGCGGAAAAGGAGAGCGTTCACCCATGCACGTCAACCCCTCTACATTGCCCCTGTTGGAAGAATTGCTGATGGCCCGTGGTCCGGGCGGCCAGGAAGACGAAGTGCGCAGCCTATGCTTGCGAGAGCTGGAGCCCCACTGCGATAAAACCTGGACCGATCCGGCCGGTAACGTTATCGGGCTGATCAAGGGCATCGGTGCGGCCGGCGACAGTCCCGCACCGGTGCGGATCATGGCGCACTTGGACGAAATCGCCATGCTGGTCAAGGGCGTCGAACCCGACGGAACCCTGCGGGTGCTGGCCTTGGGCGGTGCCAACCCGGTGAACTTCGGCGTCTGCCCGGTGGACATCCTCGGCGACCGCGGTTTCATCCCTGGTGTGTTGTCGTTCGGCTCAATGCACTGCACGGGCGAAACCCACCAGGGCGCGGACGTGCTGTCGGGGAATGTGCATTGGGACGATGTCCATGTGATTACCCGCTGCTCGGTCGAGCAGTTGCAGAAGCATGGTGTGCGACCGGGAACTCGGGTGGTCCTGAGCCAGCACTGGCGCCGCCCGTTTCGAGTCAACGATGCCATAGCTGCGCACTTTCTCGACGACCGCGCGCCCATGGTCGCGACGTTGCAGACTGCGGCTTTACTGGCCCTGCGCCGGGGTGAGGTGGCTGATGATGTGTACTTTGTCTTCACCACCCAGGAGGAAGAGTCCAACTCTGGCGCGCTGTATGCGGCGAGTCATTTACCGGGGGAAGTCAGCGTGGCGGTCGAGGTTGGGCCGGTGGCGGCAGAATACGGTACGCAACTGAGCGTCAACCCGATCATCAATACCGGCGATGAGAAAGGCTGTTATAGCCGCGACATCGTCGACCGGTTGTATCGTGCCGGCGAGCACTGCGGGCTAGAGCCGCAGTTTGCGTTGCTGGTGGATTTCGCCAGCGACGCCAGCGCGATTATGGGCAGCGGGATCTCGGCCAAGGGCGGTTGCATCGCGATCCCCACGGAGAATACCCATGGGTATGAGTTGATCCTGGAGGGAAGCATCGAAGCTTGTGCGGCGACGTTATTGGCTTTTTTGCTGGGCCGTTGACAGGCGGGGTTGACGAAGAGGCTTGGCTGCTGGCGTATAGGTGTATCTGTGTACATATCCATTGCTGCCGTAATGGCCGCTTAGGGTTGCGGTCTTACAGCGGTCACTCTTGGAAAAGCCGGGAGCCGGACCTGCCAATAGCAACCCAAGCCCCACCACTCGGCACCTCGCTCAGGCTCGGTGTGCCCGAACGCAGACCTGGCTCCGTGGGCCGCGAAGGGCCCTTCATGGCTCAGCACCCGGCATCCATGCCGGGTTTTCCACTGCGCAACACTTACGTTCGGCCCTCGTGGTTAACGGGGCGCCCCAGATCAAAAGCTTGCCGAGGCGGCTTCAAAACCGACCTGGCTCTTGCGGCTGTACCTGATCCCTGTGGGAGCGGGCTTGCCCGCGAAAACGGCCTGGCAGCCAACCTGTTCGTTGCGGCTGCCGTCGATCCAGCCCTTACAACCCCAAGTCGGACAACCCCGGGTGATCGTCCGGGCGGCGGCCCAGGGGCCAGTGGAATTTGCGCTCGCTTTCCTTGATCGGCATGTCGTTGATGCAGGCAAAGCGGTTGGCCATCAACCCGTGCTCGTCGAATTCCCAGTTCTCATTGCCGTAGGAGCGGAACCAGTTGCCCGAGTCGTCGTGCCATTCGTAGGCGTAGCGCACGGCGATGCGGTTGTCGGTGAACGCCCAGAGTTCCTTGATCAGTCGGTAGTCCAGTTCCTTGGCCCACTTG
Organism: Pseudomonas sp. Cab53; assembly: GCF_018325965.1. NCBI lineage: Bacteria > Pseudomonadati > Pseudomonadota > Gammaproteobacteria > Pseudomonadales > Pseudomonadaceae > Pseudomonas > Pseudomonas sp. Cab53. Next base: position 2,876,482 of record NZ_AP021902.1, read on the forward strand.
CGGGTCAGGAAGGCCTTGGCTTCCTCGCGGTTATGGGCGAACTCGGCGCGGTTGCGCCATTGGGTGTCCAGCGTATAGGCCAGGGACACCCGCTGCGGATCGCGGGAATTCCAGCCGTCTTCGGCCAGGCGGACTTTCTCGATGGCCGATTCACGGGTGAAGGGCGGCAAAGGCGGGCGAACGTCGGAAGAGGCAGACATGGCAGATCTCCAATGGATAAATGAAGGGCACAGCGGTTCAACGGGTCATGCGTTTGATTCGTCCAGCTTCAGCAAGCTGCCCAGCATGTCCCGGGCCTGGTCGGCCGCGCCGTGATCGCCCATCACCAGCGCCACGGTGATGGCGCCGTCGATCAGGATCAGCAGTTGGCGAGCCAGCGCATCGGGGTTTTCGACACCTTGGTCGACACACAGCCGGGTGACGTAGTCGAGCAACTTCTGTTTGTGCAACTTCGCTAACTGGCGGACCGGATCCTCGGGATCGCCGGTCTCACCGCTGGTGTTGATGAACGCGCAACCGCGAAAGCCCTCGCTGTCGAACCAGCCCTTGAGAACGGTGAACAGGTTGAGCAAGCGCGCGGCGGGGGTCGGAGCCTTGTCGACCTCGCTGCTGAACCAGTGCATCCAGCGTTCATCGCGGCGCTTGAGGGCGGCCACGATCAGGTCGTCCTTATTGGCGAAGTAACGGTAGATACTTTTTCTCGAGACGCCGGCGGTTTTCACCAGAAGGTCCATGCCGGTGGCCGCGATGCCACTTTTATAGATCAACTTTTCGGCGACATCGAGAATGATGTCTCGTGTTTCACTGCTAGTAATTTCATTCATGTAATAGACAGTAGAACGATCGTTCTCCTTGGTCAAATGTTTTTTTCATGACGACGGGAAGACCCGAGCCGATCCATGGTGTAAGCTCATCCGTTCTTCGGAATCGACCTTTTGCGAGCCCTATGCCGTCGCTTTTCAAACGCTCCCTGCTGCCCAAGCTGCGCAGCTTTGCACTGACCGCCGAGGCGGTGACCATCCTCGATGGCGCTGCCCAGTTCCGCCGTTGCCTGCTGGAGAAAATCGCCCAGGCTACCCAGCGCATTTATATCGTCGCCCTGTACCTGCAACAGGACGAAGCCGGCCAGGAAATCCTCGATGCCCTGCATGCCGCCAAGGCGGCCCGTCCGGAACTGGACGTGGTCGTGGTGGTGGACTGGCTGCGGGCCCAGAGGGGCCTGATCGGCGCCAAGAAGCAGCCGGGCAACTCGGCGTGGTACCAGGAACAAACCCGCCTGCACGACAGCGAAGTGCCGATCTACGGCGTACCGGTGCAGACCCGCGAGCTGTTCGGCGTGCTGCACTTGAAGGGCTTCGTGATCGACGACTGCGTGCTCTACAGCGGGGCCAGCCTGAACAACGTCTACTTGCACAAGTTCGACAAGTATCGTTACGACCGCTACCACCTGCTGCACAACACCGCGCTGGCCGATTCCATGCATCACCTGGTGCAACATGGCCTGGTCACCTCCAGGGCGGTGCATCGCCTGGACTTGCCTAACCTGCCCAGCACCCGCAGCCTGCGCAAGGACATCGGCGATTTGCGCAGCCGGTTGAAATACGCGGCCTATGACACCACCGCCGGCAGCCTCGACAAGAGTGGCCTGTCGGTCAGTCCGTTGCTGGGCGTGGGCAAGAACAACCCGCTGAGCCGGGTCATCGGCGAGTTGATCGCCAGCAGCCGCCAGCAACTGACCATCTGCACGCCATACTTCAACCTGCCGCTGGCCGTGACCCGCGAGCTCAATCGCGCCCTGGCCCGCGGGGTCAAGATCGATATCATCGTCGGCGACAAGACCGCCAACGATTTCTATATCCCGCCCAGCGAACCGTTCAAGATCATCGCGGCGTTGCCCTACCTGTATGAAATCAGCTTGCGGCGCTTCGCCAAGCGCCATCAGCGCTACATCGACAGCGGCCAGTTGAACCTGCACCTGTGGCGCGATGGCGACAACACCTATCACCTCAAGGGCATGTGGGTCGACGAGCGCTACACCTTGTTGACCGGCAACAACCTCAACCCGCGCGCCTTTCGCCTGGACCTGGAAAACGCCCTGTTGTTGGACGATCCCAAGGGTGAGCTGCTGGAACCTCGTCGGGCCGAGCTTGAGCAGATCTACCGCCACACGCGTCGGATCGAGCGCTTCCTGGACCTTGAAAGCCTGCCGGATTACCCGGCTGCCGTTGCCAAGTTCCTGAAACGGGTCAGCCGGGTGCGGATAGAACGGCTGCTTTACCGGATCCTGTGAACAGCCGCGCCGTGTCTGAAAAAGACACCATCTCCATTCAACTGGTCCGCGAGGCGCTGCTGCAAAGCTGCGCCCCCGGTGCGGCCAGTGCCGAGGTGCTGAGCAAGGTCGGCATCGACCCGGCGCTGCTGGACGATCCTCAGGCGCGAGTGCCGGCCCATGCTTATGCGCGGCTCTGGCGCTTGCTGGCGCGGCGCCTGGATGACGAATTCTTCGGCATGGACCCGCGCAAGCTCAGGTCCGGCAGCCTGGCGTTTCTCTGCCAGTGCGCCATGGCGCAGCCGACGCTGGCGGCGGGGTTGACGGCCGGGCTGGGCTTTCTTTCGCTGATGCTCGAACACCTGCCGGCGCAGTGGGTGCGCCAGCAAAGCCTGGCGGAAATCGTCCTTTGCGAAGACGACCAGGCGCCGCAGCGGGCCTTTACCTATTTCACCTATTGGATGATCGTCCATGGCGTGGCCTGTTGGTTGGCGGGGCGACGCATTCCGATTCTTTCCGTCGAACTGCGCTGCCCGGCGCCGGACTTCTGCGACGACTACCGGGTGATGTTTTCCCAGAACCTGCGCTTCGACCGGCCGCGCACGCGGATGATCTTCGCCGCCGAGTGCCTGGACTTGCCCATCCGGCGCAGCCCCGAGGAACTCAAGCGGTTCCTGGCCCACGCCCCGGCCAATATCCTGGTCAAGTACCGCGACCCGCAGAGCCTGGCCAGCCGCATCCGCCACGACCTGCGGCAACTGCCCGCCGAACAGTGGCCGGAAACCGAAACCCTGGCCCAGCAGTTGTGCGTCTCGGCGTCCACCCTGCGTCGCCGCCTGGCAGAGGAGGGCCAGACGTATCAAGGCCTCAAGGACAGCGTGCGTCGAGAGTTGGCAATCGCCTGGCTGGCCGAGCCCGCCATCAGCTTCGTCGAGATCGCCACGCGCCTGGGCTTTGCCGACGCCAGTTCCTTCTACAAGGCGTTTCGCAAGTGGTCCGGGTCCAACCCTGGGCATTACCGGAGCCTGATCCTCAACGACGCCCACTGACCCGACCGGGTCGGCGCTCATAAATCTGTCACGTCTGCTTGCTATAAGCCTCGGTATAGAAAAAACAGGCCATCGAGCAGAGTAGTGAATGGAAATGACCGTTGTGGGTAACGATTGTGTCGGTTTGCGGGAACATGCATTGGCCGGGATCGCGTTAAGGCGCGCCCGATGAAAATCCTGGTCACCGGTGTCGCCGGTTTCATCGGGTTCCATACCGCCAGGCGGCTATGCCGCGATGGCCATCAAGTCATTGGCATCGACAACCTCAACAGCTACTACAGCGTCGAGCTGAAACACGCCCGGCTCGCGCAGTTGGCCACGTGCAGTCAATTCCAGTTCCAGCGGATGGACGTGGCGGACAAGCCGGCGTTGCTGGATCTGTTCGCCCGGCATGCGTTCGACCATGTCGTCCACCTGGCCGCCCAGGCGGGGGTGCGCTATTCCATCGACCATCCCGACGTCTACGCGCAAAGCAACCTGGTGGGTTTCCTCAATGTGTTGGAAGCCTGTCGGGCCCATAGGCCGGCGCACCTGGTGTTCGCTTCGAGCAGCTCGGTCTATGGCTTGAATGATCGCCTGCCGTACAGCACGGATGACCCCGTCGACCAGCCGGTGTCCTTTTACGCGGCCACCAAGCGCGCCAACGAACTGATGGCCCACGCCTACTCGCACCTGTACGGCATTCCCACCACCGGCCTGCGCTTCTTTACCGTGTACGGGCCATGGGGACGCCCCGACATGGCGCCGTTCAAGTTCACCGAGGCGATCCTGGGTGGCCGGCCTCTGGAGGTCTACAACGACGGCGCCATGTCGCGGGATTTCACCTACATCGACGACATCGTGGAGGCCCTGGTGCGGCTGTTGCCGTTGCCACCGGCCGAGGCGGGTGCGGTGCGCAACAAGGTCTACAACATCGGGTTTGGCGCGCCGGTCCAGTTGCTGCAGTTCATCGAATGCCTGGAAGAGTCCCTGGGCATTCGTGCGATCAAGCATGGCATGCCGTTGCAGGCAGGCGACGTGGTCAACACCTGGGCGGACACCCGCGAACTGGAAGCGCGCGTGGGCTTCCGGCCGCAGATTGCGGTGCCCGTGGGCGTGCAGGCGTTCGTTGACTGGTACCGCGGCTATTACGGCGTCTAACCCCTTCCTTTTCCATCCTCTAGCGGGAGCGTCATGCAGCAAGATCCCTATGTGTCGGTCCTGATTCCGGCGAAGAACGAAGCAGGCAACCTCATTCCGTTGCTCGAAGAGGTGCGTGCCGCATTAGCCGATGAAGCCTTCGAGGTCATCGTGGTGGACGACGGCAGCACCGACGCCACCGCCGCGCAATTGCGCACGCTGCACAGCAGCGGCGACTACCCGCAGTTGCGCGTGCTCACCCATGCCCGTTCCCTGGGGCAAAGCACGTCGATCCATCACGCTGCCGAGGTGGCGCGTGGGCATTGGTTGGCGACCCTCGACGGTGATGGCCAGAACGATCCGGCCGACCTGCCCGGGATGATTGAGCTGGTGCGCGGCTCCGAAGGCCAGCCAGGCGGCGTGAAGCTGGTGGCCGGGCACCGGGTCAACCGCCGGGACACGGCGAGCAAGCGCTGGGCGTCGCGATTTGCCAACAAGTTGCGCGCCGGCCTGCTGAAAGACCAGACGCCCGACACCGGTTGCGGCATCAAGTTGATCGAGCGCCAGGCGTTTCTGCGCCTGCCGTACTTCGACCACATGCACCGTTTTATTCCTGCGCTGATCCGCCGCCACAACGGCCGAATGCTGGTGCAGCCGGTCAACCACCGTGAGCGCGGGGCCGGGGTTTCCAACTACGGCAACCTCGACCGCGCCCTGGTGGGCATCCTCGATCTGTTTGGGGTGTGGTGGCTGATAAAGCGCACGCGGCTGGACGTCAACGCACACGAAACCGAGGTCTGAAATGGGCAGAGAATCGATATGGCTGGCGGTTGGCTTCGGCGGCCAGTTGGCCTTCACCGGGCGTTTCGCCCTGCAGTGGCTCTACAGCGAGTACAAAAAGCGCAGCCTGATCCCCGTAGGGTTCTGGTACTTGAGCATCGTCGGCAGTGCACTGTTGCTGGCCTATGCCATCTACCGTCAGGATCCGGTCTTCATCGTCGGCCAGTCGTTTGGCTTCGTGGTGTACCTGCGCAACTTGCAGTTGATCGCCAAGCAGGCCGGGCAGGCCAACCATGAATTGGATCAAAAGGGCTGACCGGTGCGGATACGCTTGGCTTCTTCGCGGTGGGAGCTGCTGGCCCTGGTGTTGCTGGCACTGGTGATGGTGGGCGCCGGTCTCGGTTGGCGCCAACCGATGAATGTCGACGAGGAGCGTTTCCTCGGCGTGGCCCTGGAAATGCTGCAGAACGGATCGTGGTTCATTCCCCACCGCGCCGGCGAGATCTACGCAGACAAACCGCCGCTGTTCATGTGGACGGTGGCGCTCTTCGTGCAGCTCACCCATCTGCCGAAAGTCGCGCTGTACCTGCCGGCGCTGGTGGCGAGCGCCGTGACCACGGCGTGCCTGTATGACCTGGGGCGCCGGCTGTGGGGGCGGCGTATCGGGGTGATCGCCGCACTGTTGTTCCTGGCGACCTACCAGACCTACAGCATTTTGCGCACCGGGCAAATCGACGGCTTCCTCGCGCTCTGGACCATCCTCGGGATCTATGGCCTGTGCCGGCACCTATTGCTGGGGCCCGCCTGGCGCTGGTATTACGTGGCCTGCGCGGCGATGGGGCTGGGCATCATCAGCAAGGGTGTGGGCTTTCTGCCGGCGTTGATGCTGCTTCCCTATGCTTATGCGGTGCGTAAAGGTTGGAAAGGCGTGGTGCCGATGCCCGGCAAGGCCGGGGCATGGTGGTTGGGCTTGCTGGTGGCGCTGGCCGCCATTGCGCTGTGGCTGGGGCCGTTGCTGCTGATCGTGGGGCAGGGCGGCGCCGACAGCCTGGCGTACATTCAGGAAATCCTGTTCAAGCAGACGGCCGGCCGTTACGCCAACGCCTGGGAGCATCGCGAACCCTTCTGGTATTTCTTCGTCCACGTGATTCCGAAGTACTGGCTGCCGCTGGTCTTCATGCTGCCCTGGCTGGTGCCGGCCTGGCGCAAACAGTTGCGCAAGCACGATGGGCGGGTGTTGGTGCTGCTGGGCTGGGTGCTGCTGGTGTTGCTGTTTTTCAGCCTGAGCAGCGGCAAGCGCAAGCTGTACATCTTCCCGGCGTTGCCGGCCCTGGTGTTGATCGCCGCGCCGTTGGTCCCGTGGATGCTGCGCCGTTGGTTCCGCCAGCGCCCCAAGGGCCGGTGGGTCTTCACGGCATTGACGGTGTTCTGGCTGTGCGCCTGGTTTGCCCGTGGTTTCATCGAGCCCCACAAAGAAGGCCTCAACCCTCACGAAACCCTCATGCGCGATGTGGCGCAACTGACCGGCGGCGCCGAGCTGGCCCTGGTCGGTTGGCGCGAGGGGCATTGGTTGTTCGCCCGGCAGCCGGTGGTGCATTTCGGTTTCTACAATCGTCATTCGCTGGAACATTCCGCCCAGTGGCTGCGCAGCCACCCGCAGGCTTTCGTCCTGGTGCCTGGCAAGGAAATGGCCCGCTGCTACGACCCGCAGAAAGCCCGTCGCGTGGGCGGTACCTCCAGGGCCGAATGGTTCCTGGTGGGGGCCGAGGCCGACAACCACCACTGCCAGGTGGCCGAATTGGACAAGGTGTATGCCTTTGCGTGGGAGCGGCCTCTGTCCCCACCCTGAACCATGGCCAAAGCAGTCAAGCAACTTGATGGCTTTGACCATTGCCGCCTCCGCCCATCGGCGCGAGTATTTCCCTGCTGTCTACGGCTCCCCAACCAATAAAAAGTACAGAGGGATTCTGCTCATGCGCGATTACTCGTCGGCCATTTCCCAATTCGACTACCCAGGCACCGTCAACGCCGCCCTGCATGGCTCGCTCGAGGCACTCAACGCCTGTGTCGAATGTTGCGACCGGCATGCGTTGCCGGGGCACATCGCATTGTTCTGGGAGGGGCGTGATGGCCGCGAGGCGACCTGGACGTTCCGCGACTTGCAGGACCAGGCCGCACGCTTCGCCAATTTCCTGCTGGCCCAAGGGGTAGGCAAGGGCGACAAAGTGGCCGGCCTGTTGCCGCGCACCGCCGAGTTGCTGATCGTGGTGCTCGCCACCTGGCGCATCGGGGCGGTGTACCAGCCGCTGTTCACCGCGTTCGGGCCCAAGGCCATCGAGCATCGCCTCGGCAGTTCCGGTGCGCGCCTGGTGGTCACCGACGCGGTCAACCGACCGAAACTCGCCGAAGTCGCCGGTTGCCCCACCGTGGTCACGGTCGGCGGTGAACAGGGCCGAGGCATCGTGCGCGGCGACTACAGTTTCTGGGCCGAAGTGACGAACCATTCCAACCAGTGCGAACCGGTGATGCTCACCGGCGAAGATCCGTTCCTGCTGATGTTCACCTCCGGCACCACCGGGCCTGCGAAGGCGCTGTCGGTGCCGCTCAAGGCCATCGTGGCGTTCCAGAGCTACACCCGTGACGCGGTGGACCTGCGCCCCGAAGACGCCTTCTGGAACCTCGCCGACCCGGGCTGGGCCTACGGCATCTACTTTGGCGTGACCGGTCCCCTGGCGATGGGGCACCCGATCACCTTCTACGATGGCCCGTTCACCCTGGAAAGCACCTGCCGGGTGATCAACAAGTACGGCATCACCAACCTCACGGGGTCGCCCACGGCCTATCGCATGCTGATCGCCGGGGGTGAGCAGTTCGCCCGGTCGATCAAGGGCAAGCTGCGCATTGTCAGTAGCGCCGGCGAGCCGTTGAACCCGGAAGTGATCCGCTGGTTCGCCGATCACCTGGGCGTGGTCATCCACGACCATTACGGCCAGACCGAACTGGGCATGGTGCTGTGCAACCACCACGGGCTCGAACATCCGGTGCACCTGGGGGCCGCGGGCTTCGCCTCGCCGGGCCACCGGATCGTGGTGCTGGATGACCAGCATCAGGAGCTGGGCGTCGGCCAGCCGGGGATCCTCGCCGTGGATCGCAGCCAGTCGCCCATGTGCTGGTTCGCCGGTTACCAGGGCGGGCCGACCAAGGCGTTCGTGGGTGATTATTACCTGAGCGGCGATACCGTCGAGCTGAACCCGGACGGCAGCATCAGTTTCGTCGGGCGCAGCGATGACGTGATCACCACCTCTGGCTACCGCGTCGGCCCGTTCGATGTGGAAAGCGCCCTGATCGAACACCCGGCGGTGGTCGAGGCCGCAGTGGTCGGCAAGCCTGACCTGGAACGTACCGAGTTGGTGAAGGCGTTCGTCGTGCTCAATGCCCAATACCGCGCCGACCCGGCGTTGGCCTAGGAACTGCGCCAACACGTGCGCAAGCGCCTGGCTGCCCATGCGTATCCCCGTGAAATCGAATTTGTCAGTGACTTGCCGAAAACCCCAAGCGGCAAGTTGCAGCGCTTTATCTTGCGCAACCAGGAAATCGCCAAGGCCCAAGAAGCCGCGGCGCAGAACGTTTCAGCTTGAACCCAAGGAAACCATGATGCAGATCGACAGCAAGATTTTCCTCGTCAGCGGCGGTGCGTCCGGCCTCGGTGCGGCCACTGGCGAGATGCTGGTCAAGGCCGGCGCCCAGGTGATGCTGGTGGACCTCAACGCCGACGCCGTGGCGGCGCAGGCGCAGAAACTGGGTTGCCACAGCGTGGTGGCGGACATCAGCGACGAAGCGGCGGCGCAAGCCGCGGTCAAGGCCACGGTCGATGCCTTTGGTGGCCTCAATGGCCTGGTGAATTGCGCGGGCATCGTGCGCGGCGAGAAGATCCTGGGCAAACACGGCCCCCACGGGTTGGCCAGCTTCAGCCAGGTGATCAACGTCAACCTGATCGGCAGCTTCAACCTGTTGCGACTGGCGGCCGCGGCCATCGCCGAAACCGAGGCAAACGCCGACGGTGAACGCGGGGTGATCATCAACACGGCGTCGGTGGCGGCGTTCGACGGCCAGATCGGCCAGGCGGCCTATGCGGCGTCCAAGGGCGCCATCGCCAGCCTGACCCTGCCGGCCGCCCGGGAGCTGGCGCGCTTCGGCATCCGGGTGATGACCATCGCCCCGGGCATTTTCGAAACCCCGATGATGGCCGGCATGACCCCTGAGGTGCGCGACTCGCTGGCCGCCGGCGTGCCATTCCCGGCACGCCTGGGCAAACCGGACGAGTACGCGGCGCTGGTGCGGCATATCATTGAAAACAGCATGCTCAACGGCGAGGTGATCCGTCTCGACGGTGCCTTGCGCATGGCCGCCAAATAAGGAGCACTTGTCATGTCCAACGATCCGATTGTCATCGTCAGCGCCGTCCGTACCCCCATGGGCGGTTTCCAGGGCGAACTCAAGAGCCTCAGCGCCCCGCAATTGGGCGCGGCGGCCATCAAGGCCGCGGTGGAGCGCGCCGGTATTGCGGCCGACAGCGTGGAAGAAGTGCTGTTCGGCTGCGTGCTGGCGGCCGGCCTCGGCCAGGCCCCGGCGCGCCAGGCCGCGCTGGGGGCCGGGCTCGACAAATCGACCCGTTGCACCACCCTGAACAAGATGTGCGGCTCGGGCATGGAAGCGACGATCCTGGCCCACGACATGCTCGTTGCCGGCAGCGCCGACGTGGTCGTGGCCGGCGGCATGGAAAGCATGTCCAACGCGCCTTACCTGCTCGACCGTGCCCGCAGCGGGTATCGGATGGGCCACGGCAAGGTGCTCGACCACATGTTCCTCGACGGCCTGGAAGACGCCTACGACAAGGGCCGCCTGATGGGCACCTTCGCCGAGGATTGCGCCGAAGCCAACGGTTTCAGCCGCGAAGCCCAGGACGCCTTCGCCATTGCCTCCACCACCCGGGCCCAGCAGGCGATCAAGGACGGCCGCTTCGATGCCGAGATCGTGCCGCTGCAGGTCATGGTCGGCAAGGAGCAGGTGACGGTGCGCCACGACGAGCAACCACCCAAGGCGCGAATCGACAAGATCGCCTCGCTCAAGCCGGCGTTCCGTGACGGCGGTACGGTGACGGCGGCCAATGCCAGTTCGATTTCCGACGGGGCCGCCGCCCTGGTGCTGATGCGCCAGAGCCAGGCGGCCCAGCGTGGCTTGAAGCCCCTGGCGGTGATTCACGGCCATGCGGCGTTCGCCGACACCCCGAGTCTGTTCCCGACCGCTCCCGTTGGCGCGGTGAAGAAACTGCTGAAGAAGACCGGCTGGTCCGTGGCTGACATCGACCTGTTCGAGGTCAACGAAGCCTTCGCCGTGGTGGGCCTGGTGACCATGGGCAAGCTGGAAATCCCCCATGACAAGGTCAACGTCCATGGCGGTGCCTGTGCGTTGGGTCACCCCATTGGTGCGTCCGGGGCGCGAATCCTGGTTACTCTGCTGTCGGCCTTGCGCCAGAAGGGCCTCAAGCGCGGCGTCGCGGCAATTTGCATCGGCGGCGGCGAAGCCACGGCCATGGCTGTCGAATGCCTGTATTGAGGAACCACCATGCTCCCGACTGAAGAACAGACACACATCAGCAATGCCGCCCGGCAATTTGCCCAGGAGCGTTTGAAACCGTTCGCGGCCGAGTGGGACCGCGAGCACCGCTTTCCCAAGGAAGCCATCGGTGAAATGGCCGAGCTGGGCTTCTTCGGCATGCTCGTGCCGGAGCAGTGGGGCGGTTGCGACACCGGCTACCTGGCCTACGCCATGGCCTTGGAAGAAATCGCCGCCGGTGACGGGGCGTGCTCGACGATCATGAGCGTGCACAACTCGGTGGGCTGCGTGCCGATCCTGACCTTCGGCAACGACGAGCAGAAGGCCCGGTTCCTCACGCCGCTGGCCAGCGGCGCGATGCTGGGCGCGTTCGCCCTGACCGAACCCCAGGCCGGTTCGGACGCCAGCAGCCTGAAGACCCGAGCGCGACTGGACGGGGATCATTACGTACTCAATGGCTGCAAGCAGTTCATCACTTCCGGGCAGAACGCCGGGGTGGTGATCGTGTTTGCGGTGACGGATCCGGCGGCTGGCAAACGCGGCATCAGTGCGTTCATCGTGCCCACCGATTCGCCGGGCTACACCGTGGCGCGGGTCGAGGACAAGCTCGGCCAGCACGCCTCGGACACCTGCCAGATCCTCTTCGAGGACGTGAAGGTGCCGGTGGCCAATCGGCTGGGTGAGGAGGGCGAAGGCTACAGGATCGCCTTGGCGAACCTGGAAGGTGGCCGGGTCGGCATTGCCGCGCAGTCGGTGGGCATGGCCCGCGCCGCGTTCGAGGCGGCCCGGGACTATGCCCGGGAGCGGGAAAGCTTCGGCAAGGCCCTCATCGAGCATCAGGCCGTGGCGTTCCGCCTGGCCGACATGGCGACCCAGATCGCCGTGGCCCGGCAGATGGTGCACTACGCCGCCGCGCTGCGGGACAACGGCCAGCCGGCGCTGGTGGAGGCCTCCATGGCCAAGCTGTTCGCCTCGGAAATGGCCGAAAAAGTCTGCTCGATGGCATTGCAAACCCTGGGCGGTTACGGTTACCTCAACGACTTCCCGCTGGAACGCATCTACCGCGACGTGCGCGTCTGCCAGATCTACGAAGGCACCAGCGACATCCAGCGCATGGTCATTTCGCGCAATCTTTGAACAGGAGTGCTGCATGAGCTACGAAACGATTCTATTGGAGATCAAGGACCGCGTCGGCCTGATCACCCTCAACCGTCCCCAGGCATTGAACGCCCTGAACGCCCAGATCGTCAGTGAATTGAACCAGGCGCTGGACAGCCTGGAGGCCGATCCGAAGATTGGTTGCATCGTGCTGACCGGCTCGAAGAAGGCCTTTGCCGCCGGTGCCGACATCAAGGAAATGGCTGAGCTGACCTATCCGCAGATCTACCTGGATGATTTGTTCAGCGACAGCGATCGGGTGGCCAACCGGCGCAAGCCGATCATTGCGGCGGTGAACGGCTTTGCCTTGGGCGGTGGTTGCGAACTGGCGTTGATGTGCGACTTCATCCTGGCCGGTGACAACGCCAAGTTCGGCCAGCCGGAAATCAACCTCGGCGTGCTCCCGGGCATGGGCGGCACCCAGCGCCTGACCCGTGCGGTGGGCAAGGCCAAGGCCATGGAAATGTGCCTGACCGGGCGCTTTATCGACGCGGTGGAAGCCGAGCGTTGCGGCATCGTGGCGCGGATCGTACCGGCCGATGAGCTGCTGGATGATGCGCTGAAGACGGCGGCGTTGATTGCGTCCAAGTCGGTGCCGATCAGCATGATGGTCAAGGAAAGCGTCAACCGCGCCTTCGAAGTCAGCCTGTCCGAGGGTGTGCGCTTCGAGCGCCGGGTGTTCCACGCCGCATTCGCGACGCAGGATCAGAAGGAAGGCATGGCGGCATTCGTGGCGAAACGGGCGGCGGAGTTCCAGGACAAGTAACCTGACGCCGTCACTGGCGCCATCGCGAGCAAGCTCGCTCCCACAGGGGATTTGGGGTGTGTAGGCCACCGGACCCTGTGGGAGCGGGCTTGCCCGCGAAGACGCCGGCACACCCAGCATAGAAGTGACTGACCTAACGCTTTCGCGAGCAAGCCCGCTCCCACACTGGATCTCAGGTGTACGCAGCTTTTGTGTACGCCACTGGACCCTGTGGGAGAGGGCTTGCCCGCGAAGACGCCGGCACACCCAGTATAGAAGTGACTGACCTAGCGCTTTCGCGAGCAAGCCCGCTCCCACACTGGATCTCAGGTGTACGCAGCCTTTGTGTACGCCCTCGGACTCTGTGGGAGCGAGCTTGCTCGCGATGCTTTTTAAGCGATCACACCAGGTAGTGTTTCAATTCCCGGGCAATCACCATCCGCTGTATCTCGCTCGACCCTTCATAGATCTGGGTGATTCGCGCATCGCGGTAGTAGCGTTCCACCGGGTAATCCTCCAGATAACCGTACCCGCCATGGATCTGGATGGCCGAGGAGCAGACTTTCTCGGCGATTTCGGAGGCGAACAGCTTGGCCTGGGAGGCTTCCGACAGGCAGGGTTTGCCAGCGCTGCGCAGGCGGGCGGCATGGAGGATGAGCAGGCGGGCGGCGTTCAGGCGGGTGTGCATGTCGGCCAGCAGGTTGGCGACGCTCTGGTGTTCGCCGATCGGCTTGTCGAATTGCACCCGGTCACGCGAGTAGGCCAGCGCCGCTTCGAATGCGGCGCGGGCGATGCCCAGGGCCTGCGCGGCAATGCCGATGCGGCCGCCTTCGAGGTTGGAGAGGGCGATGGCCAGGCCTTTGCCACGTGCGCCCAACAGGTTCGCCTCAGGGATCGCGCAGTTGCTCAAGGTCACCGCGCAGGTGTCCGAGGCACGGATGCCCATCTTGTGCTCGGTGCGGTCGACGATGAACCCCGGGGTATCGGTGGGCACCAGGAACGCCGAGATGCCTTTCTTGCCCAGGTCCGGGTCGGTCACGGCGAAGACGATCGCCAGTTTTGCCCGCTTGCCATTGCTGACGAATTGCTTGGCGCCGTTGATGATCCACTGGCCGTCGCGCAGTTCGGCGCGGGTGCGCAGGTTGTGGGCTTCGGAGCCGGCCTGGGGTTCGGTCAGGCAGAAGCAGCCAATGGCCTGGCCGCTGGCAAGGTCGGCCAGCCACGTCTGTTTCTGGGCCTCGGTGCCGAAGTTCAGGACCGGGCCGCAGCCCACCGAGTTATGGATGCTCATCAGTGCGCCGGTGGCGCCATCGCCGGCGGAGATCTCTTCCACCGCCAGGGCATAGGCCACGTAGTCGACATAAGTGCCGCCCCATTCTTCCGGCACCACCATGCCAAGCAGGCCCAGTTCGCCCATCTTCGCCACCAGGGCGTCGTCGATCCATCCGGCCTTTTCCCAGGCCTGGGCATGGGGGGCGATTTCGCCACGGGCGAAGTCCCGGGCCATGTCGCGGATCATCACTTGTTCTTCGGTCAGTTCGAGGTCGTGCATGTTCAGTTCCCGTGGTCGTCGAAGCCGTCGAAGAAACTGGCCACGTGCCCGGCGTCCAGCGCTTGCAACGTGGGTGGGTTCCAGCGCGGGTTCTTGTCTTTGTCGATCAGCAAGGCGCGCACGCCTTCAATCAGGTCGCCGCGTTCGAACCATTGACGGTCCAGGTGCAGCTCCAGGGCAAAACAGTTTTCCAGGCTCAGGTGCCGCCCGCGCCGGAGCATTTCCAGGGTCACGGCCATGGCCAGGGGGGAACGGGTTTCCAGCAGTTCGGCGGTCTTGAGCGCCCATTCGTGGCTGTTGGCGACCGTGACCTGACGCAATTGCTCGACCATGCTCGGCACATCGGGCAGGCCGAAGAAATGATCGATGACCGCACGCAAGTCAGCCAAGGGGGGCGCCGGGAGCTGCTGCACACCCAGCTTGGCCAGCAGGCTTTGCAGGTCTTTGAGCGGCGTGTCATGCCACTCCAGTCGATCGAGGCGTTCGTCGAGCTGGGCGAGTTTCCGGCTGTCCAGGTACCAGTCGGCCAACCCGCAATACAAGGCGTCGGCGGCGCGGATCTGGGTGCCACTGACCCCCAGGTAGATGCCCAGCTCACCCGGAATGCGTGGCAGGAAATAACTGCCGCCTACGTCTGGGAAGTAACCGATGCCGACCTCTGGCATGCCCAGGCGGCTGCGCTCGGTCACTACCCGCAGGTCGGCGCCTTGCACCAGGCCCATGCCGCCGCCCAGGACGAAACCGTCCATGAGGGCGAGGACCGGCTTGCGGTAATGGTGAATCGTCAGGTCGAGGGCGTATTCCTCGACGAAGAAGTCTTCATGCAGGGAGTCGCCCTGCTTGTGGCTGTCGTACAGCGAACGGATATCGCCGCCGGCGCAAAACGCCTTGTCGCCGGCACCGCGCAGGACCACCGCGTGAATCTGCGGGTCGAGGGCCCAGCGATCGAGCTGTTGCTGCAAGCTGCGCACCATGCCCAGGGTGAGCGCATTGAGGCCGGCAGGGCGGTTCAGGGTCAAGTGGCCAATGTGGTTACGGACCTCCACCAGCACGTCGTAAACCTGGGCGGCGACCGTTCCGCTGGCCTGTGATGAAACCTGAGCTGTCATCGCTAACTCCCTGCTTTTATTGTCTTTTGCAATTTTTTAGGCGCGTATGCGAACGGGATCGTAACAGTGCAAATTTGCACAGCACAACCGGCATACGTGCAGGTCCTGTCTGCATATTTATAGCAGCCACAGGATCATCCGCGACCCGACAGCACCTCCGTGATGCTGCGACGCTTGGCATGACGCTCGCTGGCATGGACCAATTGCTCAAGATCTTCGGGGGTGACGTCGAAGAAGGCTTCCATTTCCGCCAGCGCCAATTTCAGGTCTTGGGCGGTGATGGCCTGCCGGTCGACGGGCGGGTGGTCGGCCGGAATGACCGCCACCGGCTCGCTGGCGCGCTTGGGGTAGCGCACGCGGGTCAGGTTGTTGTAGGCCAGCGCAAACGCCAGCAGGCCACTGCCGGCCAGCATCGTCACACCGACGGCCTGCCAGCCCAGGGCCGCGATGGACGGGTCCGCCAACACCAGCGTCGCCGCCACGGCGCCCGCCGGTGGGTGCAGGCAGCGCAACCAGCACATCAGCACCAGCGCCATGCCGGCCGCCAGGCAGGCGCTGCCCAGGGTGCGGCCCAGCACGTGGGCCACCAGCACCGCCACCACCGAGGCGCACAGGTAGCCGCCCACGATCGACCACGGCTGGGCCAGGGCACCGGACGACACGGCAAACAGCAGCACCGCCGAAGCCCCCAGCGGGCCGATGATGTGCTGTGCCACCTCCAGGCCGTACACCTGGCCACAGAGCCAGATACTGAACATCGTTCCCAAGGCCATGCCCAAGGCGGCGCGGCTCCATTCGGTGGGACGGGTATTGATAGCAGCGGGGAACCAGCGAGAGAGCATTAAGCACCGATCCAAAAAACGAGCAAAAAAAGGGGCTTACGGGGGAATCCCTGAAAGCCCTTTAAGTGTTCCAACAGTTGGGGGAGGAACGGCGTTCAGTGTGCCGTTCGTCACTCGCGCTTACAAATTCATATTAATGCTGGTTGAGTTCATTAATTTTGAGGTTAAGGGCTTCAAGCACGCTTGGACGCTTGAAACCAGGACTGCTCGGCGATGGGCAGGTCGCGCGATTGCCCGCGGCCCATGGGGAAGTAGGTGAAGCCTTTGTCTTGCATGCGCTCCGGGTCGTAGAGGTTGCGCCCGTCGAAAATCACCGGGGCCTTGAGCCGCTGCTGGATCAGGTTGAAGTCCGGCGCCTTGAAGGCCTGCCACTCGGTGCAAATGACCAGTGCATCGGCCCCCGGCAGCACCGACTCCGGCGTGCCCATCAACATGAGCTTCGTTTCGTTGGGGTAGAGCAGTTGGGTTTGCTGCATGGCCTCGGGGTCGAACGCACGGACACTGGCACCCGCCGCCCAGAGGGATTCGAGCAAGGTACGGCTCGGCGCGTCGCGCATGTCGTCGGTGTTGGGCTTGAAGGCCAGGCCCCACAGCGCAAAGGTCTTGCCGCGCAGGTCGCCCTTGTAGAAAGCATGGATGCGTTCGAACAGTTTGTGTTTCTGCCGGCGGTTGATCGATTCCACCGCTTGCAGCAGGTCGCTGGAACAATGGGCCTGCTCAGCGCTGTGGATCAGCGCGCGCATGTCCTTGGGGAAGCACGAGCCGCCATAGCCGCAGCCTGGGTAGATGAAGTGATAGCCGATGCGCGAGTCGGCCCCGATGCCCAGGCGCACCGATTCGATGTCGGCCCCCAGGTGCTCGGCCAGTTCCGCGATCTGGTTGATGAAGCTGATCTTGGTCGCCAGCATGCCGTTGGCGGCGTATTTGGTCAGCTCGGCGCTGCGCACGTCCATGAACAGTACCCGGTCGTGGTTGCGATTGAACGGAGCGTACAGGTCGCGCATGGTTGCGCGCACTTCATCGCGTTCGCAGCCGATCACGATGCGATCCGGGCGTCGGCAATCGGCGACTGCCGAGCCTTCCTTGAGGAATTCCGGGTTGGACACGATATCGAACTGCAACAAGCGTCCGGTCTTGAGCAGGCATTTGTCGATGTGAGCCCGCAGGAGATCACCGGTGCCCACTGGCACGGTGGACTTTTCCACCACGATGAGCGGCAACTCCCGGTAGCGGGCGACCGCCTCACCGACGGCCATGACTTGGCTCAGGTCGGCCGAGCCATCGTCTCGCGAAGGCGTGCCCACGGCGATGAACAGCACCTGGCCGTGCTGCACGGCCAGTGACTCATCACTGGTGAAATGCAAGCGCCCGGCCTCCAGCCCCTCCCGCACCAGCGCCGCCAACCCTGGCTCGAAGATGCTCACCTGGCCCTGGCGCAGTTGCTCGACCTTCTGCTCGTCAACGTCCATGCACACCACGTCATGGCCGACCTCGGCCAACACGGCGGCTTGCACCAAGCCTACGTAACCACTTCCCAATACACTGATTTTCATGGCGGACTCCCTGGACCATTGCGAGCGGGCAGACAGGCACATCCAGCGGGTCGCCGCCGTGCGCTCGATCCAGATTAAGTCGGGGATGTTGCAATTCACTGACAGGCCGCTTGATGAGGCCCAGAGGCTTCGCGGGCAAGCCCACAAGAGGATCTGTGGCGGACACACATCTAGAATCCACCCAATAACACTGTGGGAGCGGGCTTGCCCGCGAAAGCGGTGTGTCAGTCAACGGAGGTGTCGGATGTGCAGCCGTCTTCGCGGGCAAGCCCGCTCCCACAATGAATGGGCGTCGGACACGCCATCCGGACCCGCCGAAGAACCTGTGGGAGCGGGCTTGCCCGCGAAAGCGGTGTGTCAGTCAACGGAAGTGTCGGATGTGCAGCCGCCTTCGCGGGCGAGCCCGCTCCCACAATGAATGGGCGTCGGACATGCCATCCGGACCCGCCGAAGAACCTGTGGGAGCGGGCTTGCCCGCGAAAGCGGTGTGTCAGTCAACGGAAGTGTCGGACGTGCAGCCGCCTTCGCGGGCAAGCCCGCTCCCACAATGAATGGGTTAGTCGGCGGCCAGTTGGTATTCCGCGGGCAGTTCGGCGACGAATTCCGCCACCACGTCCCGGGTCAGGCTGATGACTTCTTCCACCCGCTCCATGCCCGCGCCGGTTCGCCAACTGGCAACGATGTCCATCACCGAAGGCAACGGCACGCCATCGACCCGTTTCAGCGTGCCCTGGGCCAGCTCACCCAGGACCAGCGCCGCCGGCATGGCGCCGATGCCGAAGCCGTCGCGAACCAGGCGGGTGATGGCCGACACCGAGTTCACGCAGTTGATGCGCGGCGAGACGATATTGGCCGAGTGCAGCAGGTTGAGGATGTCCTGGTGAGGCCGGGAATTGCGCGAAAAGGTCACGATGCGTTCCTGGGACAGGTCTTCCAGCGACGCGTAGTGACGGTCATAGGCCGAGCCGCTCCGCACCAGCCAGTGCATCGGATAACGGGCCAGCCGTGCATTGCGTACGCTGTCCAGGCGCAGGATGTCGGTCTGGAAAATGATGTCCTGGTAACCCTTTTCCAGTTGCGAGCACAGGTTGCTCGCGGTGTCGGCCGACAGCTCGATCTCCAGCGCCGGGTAGTAGTCCATCAGGCGTGTCACCAGAGGGCTGAGCCAGGTGTGGATGACCGTGTCCATGGCACCAATGCGAATTCGCCCGCGCACCTGGCGCGGGTCCTTGATCACGGCCTTCATGCTTTGCAGGGTGTCCATGATGCGTTCGGCATATTCCAACACCCGCTGGCCCTCGGAGGTCAGCGACACACCCTTGGCGTCACGCACGAACAGGCGCACACCCATCTCGTCCTCCAGGGCCGCGATGCGACTGGAGACGGAAGCCTGGGTGGTGAACAGTTTCTCCGCCGTCAGGCGAAAACTCTTCAGGCGTGCGACCCAGACGAAGGTTTCAAGAAACTTGATGTTCACGCGAGGCGGCTCCTTGGGTGGGTCACGGCCGTTGCGCCGCGCGTAGGTGTTCCCGGTTGGCCAGGTACTCGATCACGTCCCCAAGCTCGCCCAGGTTGGGGACGTCGCCCAGGGCGGCTTCGACGCTGCACCATGGGTAGTCCAGTCGCGAAACCCAGGCCATGATCGCCGGCAGGTTGTCCGGCGGCAGGGTTTTCATGTGTTCGAGGGTAATGGTCAATCGCTCGACCCGCTTGGACACCGGATCGAATTGCCAGTCATAGGTGCCACAGCCGACGCGCGCCTCGCCGCCGTCCTTGCCAGACATCGCCACCAGCCACGGGCATTGGAACTGGTCGAGGTTCGCTGCCGGTGGCGACCCCAGGCAAAAGGTGTAGACGTTTTCGAAGGTCTGGCCGAAACGACTGACCAGCACCTCGCCGATGGCCGTGCGGCCTTCGACGTGATCAGGAAACGAGATGGCGCCGGTGCGCACGATCATGTCGAGGATCGCCTGCGCCTCGAACGCTTGCTCCAGCAGGTGAGGGCGGTTGCCATCCTTGGCCTTGATGTACGCTTGAATCGATTGCTGGACGGTGTTCATCGTCTGTTCCTGTCAGGTGAGTGCGGCCTTCTAGACGCTTACAAGTCGCGGTTCCACAAATCGGTCACCAGCATGCAGCCAGGCGCATGGGTGATGCACAACGGTGGGCGCGACGCCTGGACCACCGACTGGGGTGTCACGCCACAGGCCCAGAACACCGGGATCTCGTCCGCTTCGACCGGCACGGCATCGCCATAGTCCGGTGCGTCGAGGGCGTGGATGCCGATCAGCGACGGGTCGCCGATGTGCACCGGGGCACCGTGGACATTGGGCATGCGCCCGGTGATCTGGATCGCCTGGATCGCCGCGGCAGCTTTCATCGGGCGCATGGTCACGACCATTTTGCCAGAGAGGCGGGCGGTGGGGCGGGTGTCGATGTTGGTGCGGAACATCGCGATGTTGCGCCCCAGGTCAATGTGCCTGAGGTAGATGCCGGCTTCGAGCAACGGTTGTTCGAACGAGAACGAGCAGCCCAGGGCGAAGGCGACAAGGTCATCCTGCCAAACGTGTTCGATGTCCAGCGGCTCTTCGCTCAGTTCGCCGTGGCGATAGACCCGGTAGCGGGGCACCTCATGGCGGATATCGATGGCGGCGCCGAGGTTGCGAAAGAACGGATCACCCGGCTCTGTCACGTCGAGCACCGGGCAGGCCTGTCGATTGAGGGTGCAGTAGCGCAGGAACTCGGTGGCCCAATCACCGGGCAGTATCACGATGTTGGCTTGTACCCGACCCTGGCCCAGGCCACTGGTATGGCCTTGGTATTGGCCGGCGGCAATGCTCTGGCGCAGGGCGAGCGGGTCGTACTGGCGCAGTTGTTCGAAGGACGGGGCGGGTTGACTCATCGCGGTATCTCCAAGGGATGGGTGGCCCATTTTTTAGAGGGGCCGGGCGATGACGTCCAACAAGGAATAGTGGTACCCACAGACAACTAAACGTTATGACCGGCCAGGCCCGGTGCCGCGACCATGCGTTGCGGGCCGACATCGATAGCGTACTGACTGACAACCTGGCGACTCATCTGGACGATATTCTCGATCAGTTCCAACCCCACCCCGGCGCGCCAGGACGCCACCACGTCAAGCTGGGGCAGAGCCGTGCCGGGTTCCAGGGTGATCAATTCACCGCTGGCCAGCGGCTTGGCCACCAGGGCCGCGGGCAAGGCACCGATGCCGAAGCCGTCGCGAATCAGCCGGGTCATGGCCGACACCGAGTTGACGCAACTGACCCGCGGCGCGCCAACGCCATGGGCATACAACAGGTTGAGCACATCCTGGTGCGGCCGCGACTGCTTGACGAACGTGATGATGCGTTCGCTGGCCATCTCCAATAGCGAGGCATAGGGCCGAGCGTAGATCGAGTGGCTGGCGGCCACCCAGTGCATGGGGTAGTGCGCGAGTTCGAGGTTGCGCACGCTTTCGTGGCGGACCAGGTCGGTCTGGAACACGATGTCCAGGTAACCCTTTTGCAGTTGCTCGCAGAGGTTGCGCGCGGCATCGGCGGTTATTTCGATTTCGACGGCGGGAAAGGCCTGCATCAGCATCGACATCAACGGACTGAGCCAGGTATGGATCACTGTGTCCATCACGCCGATGCGCACCAGGCCTTGCTGAGGGCTGCGGGTGTCCAGCGATTGCTTCAAGGCGCGCTGGACCTCCAGCATCTGCTCGGCGTAGTCGAGTACCTTCAAGCCTTCGGGCGTCAGCGACACCCCTCGCGAGTCACGCACGAACAGGCGCAGCCCCAGCTCTTCTTCCAATGAGGCGATCCGGCTGGAGATCGCCGCCTGGGTGCTGAACATTTTCTCGGCGGTGAGGCTGAAGCTTTGCAGCCGGGCGACCCAGACGAAGGTTTCGAGGAATTTGAGGTTCATGAAGGCTCTCTTGGTACTTGTCGTTCTTATGGTTGCAATTGTTACTCCAGAACCGCTTGATCAGGGCATCAAATTTTCTTATGTCCGATGCGGCTTTTTTCCCGTTTGACGCTCCCAGAGCGCGGCGCAAAGAATCCGCTCCACGACGCAGGCTACTGCGTCCGTTTCCCAGCACAGCGCCTTCACAATAAAAACATCGGACGCAAACGACGCCCCGAGCGGGTTCGTTCGTGCCCGCAAAAGGAGCACCCATGCGACAGTTCACCTCCCTCACGTGGATCTATAAGCCCGTCGGTACACTGCTGGGCTTGAGCCTGGCCGGAGCGCCAAGCGCCCACGCGGATTTCATCGCCGACAGCAAAGGCAGCCTGGAAGCGCGCAACTATTACTTCAACCGCGACTTCCGCCAGACAGGGGCGCGGGACAAGGCCGAAGAATGGGCGCAGGGCTTCTTGCTGCGCCTGGAGTCGGGCTACACCGCAGGTACCGTGGGGTTTGGCCTGGACGCCCTGGGCATGGCGGGTTTCAAACTGGACTCCGGCGGCGGCACGGCGGGCACCAATCTGTTGCCTGCGGATTTGTCCGGCGGTTCTCAAGACCGTTATGGCGAACTGGGCCTGACTGCCAAGGTGCGCGTGTCCAACAGCACCCTGAAGGTGGGGACCTTGCAGATCAAGGACCCGGTGGTGAGCTCCAACGACACGCGCCTGCTGCCAGCAACCTTCAAGGGGGGACTGGCCAGCGTGCAGGAAATCGACCGGTTGAAGCTGACGGGCGGGCAGTTTACGCAGATCAATGTCGTCGACTCCACCGATTACCAGGACATGAGTGCCAACCGCATCGGCGGCAACAGCGACAAATTCCAGTTTGCCGGGGCGGATTATCAATTTTTGCCGAACCTGACGGCGCAGTACCGCTATGGCAAGTTGCAGGGCATCTACCAGCAAAACTACCTGGGGTTCGTGCATACCCTGGACCTGGGGGCGGGCCAGTCGCTCAAGAGTGACGTGCGTTACTCGCGCAGTACCGAAGATGGCAACTTCCGCAACCTCGACAACCAGGCCTTTGGCGCGCTGTTCACCTATGGCTTCGCCGGACATGCACTGGGCCTGGGCTACCAGCGCATGAGCGGCGACGACCCGTTCCCCTACATCAGTCGCAGTGACCCGTACCTGGTCAACTTCGTACAGATCGGCGACTTCGCCAACATCGACGAGCGTTCGTGGCAGGCCCGCTATGACTACAACTTTGCATCGCTGGGCGTACCGGGCCTGACCTTCATGACCCGCTACATTTCCGGCGACAACGTACAGCGCGCCGCACCGGGCGAAGGCAAGGAGTGGGAGCGCAACACCGACATTGCCTATGTCGTGCAAGACGGGACGTTGAAGGGGCTGGGGTTCAAATGGCGCAACGCATCGGTGCGCTCGAACTTCGGCAACGACCTGGATGAAAACCGCCTGATCGTCAGCTACACGATGACGCTCTGGTAAGTCGGGTCGCTCGTTGCGTGGTGAGGACGCCGGTGCCTCGCCACGTTGGTTGTCGCCCCAGGCAATCCACGCCATTAAGCGTTCGCTTTTTTCGGGAGGTGCTACTTTTAACTCGATGCCAGCATTTGCTGGCACATCAGGATGATCCCATCCATTGCCAGGAGGCCTGCCAACATGTCGGTACAACCCCTCACACACGTGCTCGTCGATACTGATGTCGACTTCGACGACTACCTGGCCATCGGCTATTTGCTCAAGCACCACGCGGTCAAGGTCGAAGGCATCACCGTCACCGGCGTGGGTGCCGTGCACCTGAGCCATGGCGTGGCGAACATCAGCCACTTCCTCACGCTGTTCGAAGACCCTGAAGTCGAGCGGATCCCCGTGGTCGCCGGCTTCCAGCGGCCCATGGTCTACAGCAACACCTTTCCATTCGAAACTCGCCAGGCGGCGGACCAGCATTACGACGCACGGTTTCCCCGGGCGAACCCCAACCCCACGAGAACGGATGCGGTGGCCTTTCTCAGGGAAACCCTGGAGAACGCCAAGCAACCCTTTACCGTGCTGATGATCGGCGGCGGCACGACCTGGGGGCATTTGTTTTTGCAGGCCAGGACGGACAGGACGCTGCGAGACCTGCTGGCCAGCAAGGTCGAGCGCATCGTCATGATGGGTGGCAACCTGCTGCCGGAGTACGTCCAGCCCGGTGCCGGAGGGAACATCATCGATACCCTGGGCGACACGCCGTACTACACCAACAAAGTCGCCGAGTGGAACATTTTCGTTGACCCACTCGGCGCGCAATACGTCTTTGGCGGCGGGAACCGGGTGCAATTGGTTGCGCTGAACGCCTGCAACCAGATCCCCATCAGCCAGGATTTCGTCGCCCAGCTCTCGCGCATCCAAAACCCGGTCGCGCAGTTCCTCACCCAGGTCCTGCAAAGTTCGACCATCGCCCCCGGCATCGGCAAGTACCTGTACTTCTGGGATCCGCTGGCGGCCGTCGCGGTCACCGATCCGCGGTTCGTGCAGTTCAAGCGGTATGGGCTGAAGGTGGAGCAGGAACTGAACGAGGAGCAGGACACGAGCGGCAAGTTGATCCCCGACAGCGTCAGCCCGCCCGTCGACGTCGCCTTGGCGACAGCGCCCGGGTTCGTGCTTGCGTTGTACCTGCAGACGCTTGCGGGGCGGTCGTTGGAAGCCACGGCTGAGCAGCAGGACCAGGCGCCGGTGTTTCCCTCGCAGCATTAGTGGGCTGCCATCCCGGCGAGGCCTCGTTGGCTTCGCTGGGTCATCATCTATGATTAATGTAGTTAATCATTTATCAAGAGCTTGCGTATTGCGCCGCTGTCCACAACCCATCCGGATGGCTTCTTGCTTGCTGCGGCCACTGAACCGCGCGGCTATCCCTTCCAGCCATTAGCCTTCGTTTTATGGGGTTAAAGGCCTCATGTCGCTTTTTTAAAGTTAGGAAACTTAATGGTTTCCTTTGTCTGGTTTTTTGTCATACTCGCCCGGCGAGGCAGCAGAGGTGGCTGTCTTGCCGGGCATTTAGTACTGACTCATAACAATTAACCAGCAGGAAGATACGCCATGAGCATCCTCGGTCACCACGATACGGCCGTCAGCGCCGAACAACTCGCTGCGGCGCTCGCCCGAATGAAACGTGCCCATCTGGATGAGGGGCCGCCCAGCCTGGCGCTGCGCCGTGATCGACTTGACCGGGCGATCGCCTTGTTGCTGGACAACCGCGAAGCCATCGTCGCGGCGGTGTCGGCGGACTTTGGCCACCGCAGTCGCGAACAGACGCTGCTGACCGATATCGCAGGCTCCGTGGCAAGCCTCAAGCATTGCCGGGAGCACCTGGCCGAGTGGGCGCAATCCGAACCCCATCCGGCGCCGTTCCCGGGTTGCGAGGCACGGGTCGAGTATCAGCCGCTGGGCGTGGTGGGGGTGATCAGCCCGTGGAATTTCCCTGTCGTGTTGGCGTTCGGCCCGCTGGCCAGCATCTTCGCCGCCGGTAACCGGGCCATGCTCAAGCCGTCCGAGCTGACGCCGCGCACCTCGGCGCTGTTGGCCGAGCTGATCGCCCGTTACTTCGACGAACACGAGCTGACCACGGTGCTGGGTGGGGCCGAGGTCGGCGCATTGTTCAGTGCGCAGCCGTTCGATCACTTGATTTTTACCGGCGGCACGTCGGTGGCGCGGCACATCATGCGCGCCGCCTCGGACAATCTGGTGCCGGTGACCCTGGAGTTGGGCGGCAAGTCGCCGGTGTTGGTCTCGCGCAGTGCCGACCTGGCGACCGTGGTCCAGCGGGTGATGACGGTGAAAACCCTGAACGCCGGCCAGATCTGCCTGGCGCCAGACTACGTGCTGCTGCCGCAAGAGTGGCTGGAAGACTTCACCGTCGAGGCCATCCGCTTCGTCGCCCAGATGTACCCGACGCTGCGCGACAACCCGGACTACACCTCCATCATCAACCCGCGCAATTTCGGCCGCCTGCAAGGCTACCTGGTCGATGCCCATGCCAAGGGCGCGCGGCTGATCGAGATCAACCCGGAGCAGGAAGACCTGAACGATCGCGAGATCCGCAAGATCGCCCCGACCCTGGTGCTCAACCCCAACGAGCACATGCAGGTGATGCGCGAGGAGATTTTCGGCCCGCTGTTGCCGATCAAGACCTACCAGGATTTCGCCACGGCGATCGACTACGTCAACGGGCAACCCCGGCCCCTGGCGGCCTATTACTTTGGCGAGGACGCCAGCGAGCGCCAGCAGGTGCTGCAACGCACGACCTCCGGTGGCGTGGTGATCAACGACGTCATGAGCCATGTGCTGTTCGAGGCGTTGCCGTTCGGCGGCGTGGGGCACGCCGGCATGGGGGCTTATCACGGTGCCCATGGTTTCCGCACGTTCAGCCATGCCAAGGCAGTGGTGGTGCAAAGCCCGGTGGGTGAATCCAACCTGGCGATGCGCGCGCCGTATGGGCCGATGGTCCACGGCCTGCTGGATCAATTGTTGACGGCCCACTGAGCCGCCGGGAGCCTGATCATGACGTTGCCTCAAACCCTCAAGGCCAAGCTGTTGCGCGCCTTTGCCAAGCGCATGAAAGGCAAGTTCGTCTACGACTCGGCGCAGTACCCGCTGCGTGCGGTCGAGGCGCGGTTCATCCCGACGTCCTGGGGACCGGCGCGGGCGTTGTTCTACTGGCCGGCGACTTCGGACGGGGCGCGCTTGCCGGTGTACCTGAACCTGCACGGCGGCGGTTTCGTCGCTGGCGTGCCGGAGCATGACGACAGCTATTGTCGGCGTCTGGCGCACAATCTGGATTGCCTGGTGGTCAACCTGGACTACGTCCTGGCGCCCGAGCATCCATTTCCCGCGGGCTTGCGACAGAGCTTCGCGGTGCTTGAATGGTTGGCCGGGCAATCGGCAAGCCTGGGCATCGACCCCCAACGCATGGCCGTCGGTGGGCACAGCGCCGGCGGCAACCTGGCCACCGGGGTGGCCAACCTGGCACGGGGCATCAGCGGCTGCGGGTGGTGCACCAGGTGATTGACTATGCGGTCCTGGACCTGCTCCAGGACCCCGGCCTGAAGCGTTCGAGCCTCGACAAACCATTGCTCGGTGCCGGGTTGGTGCGCTTTTTCAATGGCTGTTACCTGGGCGATCCCGATCACGCTCGCGACCCGTTGGTGTCGCCGTTGCTGGCAAGCGTCGAGGCGTTGCGGGGCATGCCCGCGACCACGCTGATCACGGCCGAACATGACATCCTGCGCGCCGAAGGCGAGGCCTATGCCGAGAAATTGCGCCAGGCCGGTGTGGCAGTCAACGAGCGGATGTTTGCAGGCTGCGATCACATGTTCACCCACCTCGGCCCGGAGGCTTCAGCGCAGGAGGCCTGGGGGGTTATCGAAACTGCGCTGGGCGAGGCGTTTCGCGCAGCGGCGATGGCGCGGGAGGGTAGCGCTGGCGAGGGGGCCGTTGTTTGAGGGAGGGGCGCGAGCACGCGCCCTCGCCACAGGTTAGGTGCCCGATTTAACCTGTGGCAGACTCACCCGCTGCCACTCACCAGGACCCACCATGCCCGCAACCCCCTCGCAACCCGTCAAGCCCGTTCGCGGTCGTCCGCCGGTCCGCAGCCGTGAAGAGCAGATGAGCCTGTTGCTGGACGCGGCGGCGCAGATACTCGGCAGCGGTCATTTTGCCAACGTCACCATGGACGCCATTGCCCGTGCTGCCGGTATTTCGAAGAAAACCCTGTACCAACTGGTGGCGAGCAAGGAGCAACTGCTCTCGAAGTTGGTTGCGCGGGACCTGTCGACCCTTGAACTGCTGCTGGAAAGTGGCATCGACAGCGCCGAGGATCTGCTCAGCGAGCTGCGCATGTACCTGACGTTATGGGCACGGTTGACGCTGTCGCCGTTGGCGCTGGGGCTTTACCTCATGGCCGCCCAGGGACGCGAACATGCGCCGGGGATTGCGCAAATCTGGTACCAGGAAGGGGCCGAGCGTTGCCTGGGCCTGTTGCGGGGTTGGCTGGGCAAGGCTGCGGGCAAGGGCTTGCTGGCGCAGCAGGATGTCGAGCCGGCCATCGAGTTGATCGACGCGCTGCTGATTTCGCAGCCGCTCAAGCTGTTCACCCTGGGCGTGCAACAAAGCTGGTCCGACGAGCAGATCGACCAACGGGTCGACGTGGCGCTTGGCATGTTCGGGCGTTGCTTCATCCCGCAATAAAGGGCCCTCGCCACGTTTAGTCACTGGCTGGGCGCCGCGACAAGCGATAGGACAACTGTGCCCGAGTCAGGCCCAGGCGGCGGGCCGCTTCGGAGACGTTGCCTTTCACTTCGCTCAGGCAACGGTCGATCATCGCGTCCTCGACTTCCTGCAGCGACAGCCGGCTCAAATCCTTGCCGCCGAACAGTTGCTGGAGGGCTTCATCGCCGCTCCGGATCGGTGCGGCGGGAGCCTGAGGCGGCGCCGCTTGAGCGTTCGGCGCAGCCGCGAGTTGGCCGCGGGTGCCGATGGAGAACATCGGCAGAGCCAGGCGTTCGCCGCTGGTGAACAGGTGCGACAGGTCGATGGCGCCGCCGTCCGGGGCGCTGATCACGCCGCGCTCCACCAGGTTCTGCAATTCGCGGATGTTGCCCGGAAAATCGTAGGCCAGCAGGGTGTCTGCCGTGCGCGGGGTGAAGCCGCTGATCTGACGGCCATGGCGCTGGGTGAAGCGATGCAGGAAATGGGTCATCAGCAGCGGGATGTCCTCCTTGCGCTCGCGAAGCGGCGGCAGGTGGATGGGGAACACGTTCAGGCGAAAGAACAAGTCTTCGCGGAACTCGCCACGCTGTGCCGCGGCGCGCAGGTCGACATTGGTCGCGGCAACCACCCGCACATCGACCTTGAGGGTGCGACTGCCGCCCACCCGTTCGACTTCACCTTCCTGCAAGGCGCGCAGCAGTTTGCCCTGGGCCACCAAACTGAGGGTGGCGATCTCGTCCAGGAACAGCGTGCCGCCATTGGCGCGCTCGAAGCGGCCGGCGCGCGATTGGGTGGCGCCGGTGTAGGCGCCGCGCTCGACGCCGAACAGCTCCGACTCCATCAGGTTTTCTGGAATGGCCGCACAGTTGATGGCCACGAAGGGCTCGTCGTGGCGCGGACTGATGCGGTGCAGCATCCGCGCGAACATTTCCTTGCCGACGCCGGACTCACCGGTGAACAGCACCGTCGCCTGGGTCGGCGCCACCCGACGCAGCATGTGGCAGGCCGCGTTGAAGGCTGAGGAAATACCGACCATGTCGCTGTCCTGGGCCGGTGTCGGGTCCGCCAGCAGGCGAGCGGGCAGGGCACCTTTATCGCCCCGGCCCTGGGGCGCCGCGCTGCGTCCGCCGGTGCTGACGAAGGGTTCGG
Source organism: Pseudomonas sp. Cab53 (assembly GCF_018325965.1). Lineage (NCBI taxonomy): Bacteria > Pseudomonadati > Pseudomonadota > Gammaproteobacteria > Pseudomonadales > Pseudomonadaceae > Pseudomonas > Pseudomonas sp. Cab53. The sequence goes on from NZ_AP021902.1 coordinate 2,905,607, forward strand.
CGTTCAGGTCGGCCAGGTCCTCTTCGGCGTCGTCCCATTCTTCGGCGGGCTTGCCCACCAGCCGGCAGATGCTCGATCCGGTGGAACGGCATTCGACCTCCCGATAGAGAATCAGCCGTCCAACCATCGCCGATGTATAGCCGATGGCGTAGCCGGTCTGCATCCAACAGGCCGGTTCGGTGCCGATGCCGTATTGGGCGATGTGTTCGTCGTCTTCGCTGGAGTGATGCCAGAGGAACTCGCCGTAGTAGGTGCCCAGGTTCATGTCGAATTCGAAATGCACCGGCTCGACCTTCACCGCGCCCTCGATGGCATGGATGATCGGGCCAGCGGCGAACAGCGCCAGGATGTCTGCTTCGGGGAAGCGCTCCTTGATCAGCGCCGCGTCCCGGGCACCGCAATGGTAGCCGGTACGCAGCATGATGCCCCGGGCGCGGGCCAGGCCCATGCTTTCGATCAGTTCGCGGCGCAAGGCGCCCACGCCACTGTTGTGCATCAGCAGCATCCGCGCGCCGTTCAGCCAGATGCGTCCGTCGCCGGGGCTGAACATCAGGCATTCGGTCAGGTCCTGCAGCGTCGGCGCGGCGCCGGGCGGCAACTGTTCACTGGCGCCGCGCGCTGGTTGCTTTTGCGTGCCCCGGGACAGTTCGGCCAGGGAGATCAGCTTATCTGCCATCGCAATTCCCTAATTCGATTAATCATATTGCGCATAGTGCAGCACGAAATTGCTGAAATCATCACTTTTCTAACGCCCTCATTGCTGCTCACCTGAGCCTTGATCCTTCTGAACTGCCTGGATGCCGCGTACTTGAGCGGTCGGCGGTCGTTTGTCAGGAGATGGCATATCGCTTGCTACAACTAGTTACCGAGATTAACTAATTCGGCACAATAACAACATGGCTTGGCTGCCTCCGCCCGTACGGGCAGCACAAGCACGAATCGGGAACCTGCTATGAAGTTGACCAACAAGACGATCGTGGTGACCGGCGTTTCCTCGGGCATCGGCGCCGAAACGGCCCGAACCCTGCGTGCTCACGGAGCGAGCGTCATCGGCATGGATCGCAATGCGCCCAACCTGAGCCTGGACCAGTTCATCCAGGCCGACCTCAGCCACCCGGATGCCATCGACGCCGCCGTGCAGTCACTGCCGGCGTCCCTCGATGGGCTCTGCAACATCGCCGGGGTTCCGGGCACCGCCGACCCGCAGTTGGTCGCCCAGGTCAATTACCTCGGGGTGCGGCACCTGTGCGCCGCGCTGCTGCCGCGCATCCGGGCCGGCGGCGGCATCGTCAACGTCGCATCGATCCTGGGGGCGCAATGGCCGCAGCGGCTGGCGCTGCACAAGACCCTGGCCGCCATCGATGGCTTTGCCCAGGCCCAGGCCTGGCTGGACCAGCATCCGGTGCCGCAAGACAGTTGCTACCAGTATTTCAAAGAGGCGCTGATCGTCTGGAGCTATCAGCAGGCCCAGCCGTGGTTCTTGCAAACCTCGGTGCGCATGAACTGCGTGGCGCCGGGCCCGGTGTTCACGCCCATCCTCGGCGACTTCGTCAGCATGCTCGGCCAAGCGCGGGTAGAGGCGGATGCCCATCGCATGAAGCGGCCGGCCTACGCCGATGAGGTGGCGGCTGCCATCGCGTTTCTGTGTGCCGATGAGTCCCGCTGGATCAACGGCATCAACCTGCCGGTCGATGGCGGCCTGGCGTCCACTTACATCTGAGGGAGAACGCTACCCCGCGCATTTTCGTGTAACCCGCTGCCGCTCGTGTCCCGGGCGACCCGCGTACAGAACAGGCTTCCCACAACAAGAACAATGAGGAACACCATGCACAATTCTCGATGCTATCCGGGCTTTACACGCAACGCTCTGGCCCTGTCGGTGTGTCTGGCCGGTTGGGCCACTCAGTCCCAGGCTGCGCAAATCGACCTCGGTGACAGTGACTGGCGCCTGCGCTGGGACAACACCATCAAGTACAGCCAGGCCTGGCGCTTGCAAGGTGCCGACGACCACCTGACCAATGCGTCGACGGCAGGCGGCCTGTACCCCTCGATCCAGGGCCAGGGCGACAGGAATTTCAGCCGGGGCCTGGTTTCCAACCGCCTGGACCTGTTCAGTGAAATGGACCTGAGCCGGCAGAACTACGGCCTGCGCATCAGCGGCGCGGCCTGGTACGACGATGTCTACAACAAGGACACCGACGACAGCGCCAATCCGCATTTCCTCGACGACACCCGTGAGCTGCACGGGCGTGACGCCGAACTGCTGGACGCCTTCGTGTTTCTGCGCGGCGACGTGGGAGACACCAGCCAGGGCACGGTGCGCCTGGGCCGGCACAGCCTGATCTACGGCGAGAGCCTGTTCTACGGCAGCAACGGCATCGCCGCGGCCCAAGGGCCCACCGACGTGGTCAAGTTGCTCAGCGTGCCGGGGACGCAGTTCAAGGAAATCCTGCGCCCGGTCAATCAAGTGTCCGGCCAATTGCAGATCAACCCACAATTGTCCGTCGGTGCCTACTACCAGTTCGAGTGGGAACGCTCCAACGTCCCGGGTGCGGGCAGTTACCTGAGCGACAACGATGGCATCGGCAAAGGCGCGGGTGACTGGACCGAGGTGTTCGGCAACACCACCGTGCACGCTTCGGACATCGAGGCCAGGAACTCGGGGCAGGGCGGCATGCAGTTGCGCTTCAAGCCTGAAGGCACCGAGCTGGAGCTGGGCTTCTACGCCGCCAAGTACCACGACAAGACGCCGAGTGCGCTGTACGCCTACCTCGACGGCGCCGCGGCGGCGGCCACCGGATTGCCGATCCTCAATGCCTATCGCCAGGTCTACGCCGAAGACATCAAGACCGTCGGCGCCAGTTTCTCCACGGCCTACGGCCCGTTCAACTTCGCCGGTGAAACGTCGGTGCGCTGGGACGCGCCGCTGGTCAGCAATCTGCAGGTGGTGACCCCGGGCACCGCGGCGGACAACAGCGGTGACGCGCTCTACGCCAAGGGCAAGACCGCCCACGTCAACCTGTCGACGATCTACCTGCTGTCGCCCGGCACGTTCTGGGACGGCGGCTCGGTGCTCGCCGAACTGGCCTGGAACCGCACCCTCAGCGTGACGGACAACCGCGCTGCCCTGGACCCCAACACCACCCGCGACGCCACCGCGCTGCGAGTGCTGGCCGAGCCAGCGTACTTCCAGGTGGCCGACGGCCTCGATTTGAGCGTGCCGGTGGGGTTTGGCGTCGGGCTGGACGGGCGTTCGTCGGCCGTCAGCAAAGGCGGTTTCGGCAACTCCCATGCCGGTGACTGGAGTGTCGGTGTCAAGGCCACGTACCTGCAGCGCTGGGACTTTGGCATCAACTACGTGAACTTCTTCGGCAAGGCCGCGGCGGGTCTGCGCGAAGACGGCAACTTCAGCTATGCGCAATCGCTGGCGGACCGCGACTTCGTTTCCATGTACGTGAAAACCACATTCTAATAAGAGGTTTCATCCGCTATGCAAAGCAAAATTTCCTTGCGTATTTCGGCCCTGGCCATTGCCTTGCTCAGTGCCGGCCTGGTGCAGGCGGCGGTGTCCCCCGAGCAGGCCGCGCGGCTCAACAGTGACCTCACGCCTATGGGCGCCGAGCGTGCAGGCAACAAGGACGGCAGCATTCCGGCGTGGACCGGGGGCTACACCACCGTGCCGGCAGGCTACAAAAACGGCGACAAGCGTGCCGACCCCTTCGCCGCCGACAAGCCGTTGTTCTCGGTGACCGCCGCCAACATGGCGCAGTACGCCGACCAGTTGGCCGATGGCACCAAGGCCTTGCTGCAGAAGTATCCGGGCTACCGGCTCGATGTCTATCCGACCCACCGCAGTGCCGCCGCGCCGCAGTGGGTGTACGACAACACGCTGAAGAACGCGACCCGTGCCAGCCTGGAGGTGGAGACCGAAAAAGTCAGCGGCGCCTATGGCGGGATTCCTTTCCCATTGCCGCAGAACGGCGCCGAGGTGCTGTGGAACTACCGCCTGTCCTGGCAGGGCGCCGACACGTTCTACTCGCCGTTCGACACCTGGCTGATGACCGCGGGCGGCAAGAAGATCCAGGCCACCCGGGCGCGGTTCTGGTACCAGAATCCCTACTATTTCAAGGAAGGCAGCCTGGAGACCTTCGGGAGCAAGTTCCTGATCGGCAAACTGGCGACGGAACTGCCGTCCTCCAAGGCCGGCGAAGGCCTGATGACCCATTGGGACATGGACCCGGGCAAGCGTGCCGCCTGGCAGTACCTGGTTGGCCAGCGTCGGGTACGGCGGGCGCCGAACATCGCCTACGACACCCCGGACTTCGTCACCTCGGGCGTCGGTTTCTTCGATGAGGCGTTCATGGTCTTCGGCCCTACCGACCGACACGACCTGAAGCTGGTGGGCAAGAAAGAGCTGCTGGTGCCCTACAACAACAACCGTGCGGCGGCGGCGAAAAGCGACGACCTGGTCAAGCCGAACTTCCTCAACCCGGACCTGGTGCGCTGGGAGAAACACCGGGTCTGGGTGGTGAGTGCCACGCTCAAGGACGGCAAGCGCCACGTGGTGCCCAAGCGCACCTACTACGTGGATGAGGATTCCTGGCAGGTGCTGCTGGTCGACGGTTACGACGCCCAGGGCAAATTGGGCCGCCACAACTACTCGCTGACCTTGCTGGCACCGGAAATGCCGGCGCTGACGGCCCAGATGTCGTGGGGCAGCTACAACCTGGAAACCGGGGCCTACTTCCTCAACTCGTCGGCCAACGACCTGAACGTGCAGTACCAGAGCTATCCGCGTCCACCAGCGGCGTTCTTCACCCCGGACGCCATGGCCAACGACAGCAGCCGCTGAGCCTTGGGGCACGGCGCCGAGGCTGCGGCTTCGGCGCTCGCGGGCGGGCAGTTGGATCACTCTTCTTGGGCGGTTGGAGCGGACAATGATCGGTAAATTTTCACTCACGCGCACGCTGCCGGCGACCCTGCTGCTGGCGGTCATGCTGATGCCGGGCTGGGCGATGGCGACCCCACGGGTTGCGTTGCTCGACCAGGCAGCGCTGCAAAGTGCCAAGGCAGCCCATTCGGTGTTGCTGGCGGTGACCCGGGCCGGTGAACGGTTGGTGGCGGTCGGCGAGCGCGGCATCGTGTTGCTGTCGGATGACTCCGGCGTGAGCTGGCGCCAGGCAAAGGTGCCGGTCAGCGTCAGTCTTACGGCGGTGCAGTTCGTGGATGCGCAGGAAGGTTGGGCCGTGGGCCACATGGGTGTGATCCTGCACAGCACCGACGGCGGCGAATCCTGGACCAAGCAACTGGACGGCGTCGCCGCCGCGCAGTTGGCCCTGGCCCAGGCTCGCGAAGGGGATGATCCCAAGGCGTTGAAGGATGCCGAGCGGCTGGTGGCCGACGGGCCGGACAAGCCTTTTCTCGACCTGTACTTCAGTGACCGGCGCACCGGCTACGCGGTCGGCGCCTATGGCCTGATCCTGCACACCCGTGACGGCGGCAGTCACTGGCAGCCGTGGATGCGGCAGGTGGAAAACCCCGAGGACCTCAACCTGTACGGCATTCGTGCGGCGGGGAGTGCGCTGTTCATCGTCGGCGAGCGCGGGTTGCTGCTGCGTTCACAGGACAACGGGCACAGCTTTCAGGCACTGGAATCACCCTATGAGGGCAGCTTCTTCGGCCTGCAAGGCAGTTCGACGGGAGAGGTGGTGGCCTTCGGTTTGCGTGGCAACGCCTATTGGTCGGGGGACCAAGGCGGCCGCTGGCAACCGATCGACACCGACCTGGAAGTGGCCCTGTCCGCCGCCACCCGATTGGCGGATGGCACTTGGGTCCTGGCCAGCCAGGCCGGCGACGTGCTGCTCAGTCTTGACCCGGGACGTCACTTTCGACGTTCACCGGCCCCGGCCGCGACCTCCATCGCTGGCGTGGTGGCGGCACCGGACGGCAGCCTGGTATGCGTCGGCCTGAACGGTCCGACCCGCCTCGACCATGTCCTTTTTTCTTCGGCGCAACGTTGAGCAACTCGCCAGCGCGCACTGTACCCGCGCCCCCTGTGGCCGTATTCGGAGTCCGATGTGAACGAGCATAATCCTGCCCTCGAACAGCAAGTGGTGATCGCCCGCCTGGAGGATTTCGATCCGCGTTCCGGCAACCCGGGCGAGCGGGCGATCTTCAATCACCGTCCCTGGGTGATCCTGCTCTGCCTGCTGGCGACCCTGGTGCTGGGCTACCAGGCCAGCAAGATCGGCCTCAATGCCAGTTTTGAAAAGACCATCCCGACCTCCCATCCCTACGTCGCCAACTTCCTGGAACAGCGCAGCGAACTGAGTGGCCTCGGCAATTCGGTCCGCATCGCTGTGGCGGTCACCGAGGGCAGCATCTTCGACAAGGACTACCTGGACACCCTGGCCAGGCTCAACGACGAAATCTACCTGCTGCCGGGCGTCGACAAGCCCTACATGAAGTCGCTGTGGACGCCGACCACGCGCTGGACCTCAGTGACCGAAGAAGGGCTGGATGGCGGCACGGTCATCCCCGACACCTACGACGGTTCGCCGGCCAGCCTGGAACAGGTGCGCACTAACGTGGCCCGCTCCGGCGAGATCAGCCAACTGGTGGCCGGCAACTTCCAGTCCAGCGTGATCTTCGTGCCGTTGCTGGAAATCAACCCGGAGACTGGCAAGGCCCTGGACGCAGGCGCGTTCTCGCGGCAACTGGAGGCCTTGCGCGACAAGTACCAGAACGAGCGCATCCAGATCCACATCACTGGCTTCACCAAGATCATCGGTGACCTGGTCGCCGGGTTGCTGCAGGTCATGCTGTTCTTCGTGGTCGCGGTGCTGGTGACCGTGGCCGTGCTCTACTGGTACACCCGTTGCGCCCGCAGCACCGCGCTGGTGGTGCTGTGCTCGCTGGTGGCGGTGCTCTGGCAGATGGGTTTGCTGGCCACGCTCGGTTATGACCTGGACCCTTATTCGGCGCTGGTGCCGTTCCTGGTGTTCGCCATCGGCATGAGCCACGGTGCGCAGAAGATGAACGGCATCATGCAGGACATTGGTCGCGGCACGCACCGGGTGGTCGCTGCGCGCTATACCTTCCGCCGCCTGTTCGCCGCCGGCATGACCGCGCTGCTGTGTGACGCGGTCGGGTTCGCCGTGCTGATGGTGATCAAGATCCGGGTCATCCAGGACCTGGCGATCACCGCCAGCATCGGTGTGGCGGTGCTGATCTTCACCAACCTGATCCTGCTGCCCATCCTGCTCAGCTACATCGGCGTTGGCAGCCAGGCGGCGGCGCGCAGCCTGCGGGCGGAAACCGCCGAGGTGCAGGCGAACGTCAAGCACCCGTTGTGGCGCTTCCTCGACCTGTTCACCCAACGGCCCTGGGCTTATGTAGCCTGCCTGGTAGGCCTGCTGCTGGCGGTCGGCGGGTTCGCGATCAGCCTGCACTTGAAGATCGGCGACCTCGACCCGGGTGCCCCGGAGTTACGTCCCGACTCACGCTACAACCGCGACGCGGCCTTCATGACGCAAAACTACGCGGCCAGTTCGGACATCTTCGTGGTCATGGTCAAAACCCCAGAAGACCAGTGCACCCGCTATTCGACCCTGGCCGCCGTGGACGCCCTGGCCTGGCAACTGGAGCAACTGCCGGGCGTCGAGTCGACCAACTCCATGGCCGCCCTGAGCAAGATCGCCGCCGCCGGCTACAACGAAGGCAACTTCAAGTGGTACGAACTGATCCCCAACGACGGTGCCCTGGGCGCGGTGCAGACGCGGGCGCCACGGGAGCTGTTCAACCAGGGCTGTTCGCTGCTTTCGCTGTACGTCTACCTCGCCGACCACAAGGCCGACACCCTGGAGCGGGTGGTGCAGACCAGCGAGGCCTTCATTGCACAACAGCAACTGCCGCAGGTGAAGTTCATGCTCGCCGCGGGCAGCGCCGGGATCGAGGCCGCGACCAATATCGTGGTCAAGAAAGCCATGCGCGAAATGCTGTTCTGGGTCTATGGCGCGGTCATCCTGCTCTGCTGGGTGACGTTCCGCTCCTGGCGCGCGGTGCTCGCCGCCGTGCTGCCGCTGATGCTCACCTCGATCCTCTGCGAGGCCTTGATGGTGGGCCTGGGCATGGGCGTCAAGGTGGCCACGCTGCCGGTGATCGCCCTGGGGGTGGGCATCGGCGTCGACTACGCCCTCTACGTGCTGAGCGTGATCCTCACGCACATGCGTGCCGGCGCCTCGCTGTCCGAGGCGTATTACCGGGCGCTGCTGTTCACCGGCAAGGTGGTCCTGCTGACGGGCATTACCCTGGCGATCGCCGTGGCGACCTGGGCGTTCTCGCCGATCAAGTTCCAGGCCGACATGGGTATCCTGCTGGCGTTCATGTTCCTGGTGAACATGCTCGGCGCGCTGATCCTGCTGCCGGCGTTGGCGTACTTCCTGTTGCCACAGAGGTTGTTCGCAAAAAAGCCTGAAGCCAGTGGCGCGTTGCAAACGGTGGTGCAGCGGTGAGCCTACGCCTGCATGCCTAGGCTTTAGAAAAACGCCTTGGCCATCGCGATGAACTGCTCGGCGGCCGGCGACAGCGCCTGGCCGGTGCGGGTGATCAGGCCAAGCTGGCGGGTGACGTCCGGGTGGTCCACGGGGATCTTGACCAGTCCCGCCCGGTCATCGTCCGCCGATTCCGGCAGCAGGCTCACCCCCAGGCCCTGGCGCACCAACGCCAGGACCGTCGACATGTAGTTGGCCTCCAGTCCCGGCATGAGTGTCAGGTTGGCGTCGGCGAACAGTTGTTCCACCAACTCGCGCACGCTGCTGTCGCGTCCGGTGAGGATGATCGGTTGGGTCGTCAATTCGCTTGGCTTGATCGTGCGTCGCCGGGCCAACCGATGACCGATCGGAAGAAACAGGCAAAGGCGATCTTCCAACACCGTTTCAAACGCCAACCCATGGTTCGTCCGCGCACGCACGCCGAGGCCGAAGTCCACTTCGCCGTCGCGCACCAGGGTGTCGATCCGGCGTGCCACGACATCCCGCAAGCGCACCTCGATTCCCGGAAACTGCTCACGAAACTGTTTCAACAACGGCGGCAGCGCACCGGCACACAGCGAGGGCAGGGCGGCGATGGTGACGACGCCTCGGCGCAGCGCCGCCAGGTCCCGGGAGGCGTTGACGATGTTGTCCAGGTCCAGCAGCAGTTTCTCCATCGGCAGCAGGTTGTTCTGCCCGGCACTGGTCAGGGCCACGTGACGCGGGCTGCGTTCGAGCAAGGCGACGCCGAGCCAGTCTTCCAATTGTTGGATCTGCACGGTCAGCGCTGAAGGCGAGAGGTTCAGGGCCGCCGCGGCCTTGGCGAAACTGCCGGTTTGCGCCACGGCAAGGAAGGCGCGGATGTGCTGGATCGAGTTCTTCATTTTGTTTTTCCGAATGCAGGTCACCGAACATTTCAATTTACAAAGAATACCGGCAATTCCAATACTCGGGGAAAACAACAACAGCGCATCTCATCGCCGCCGCGAACAGAGATGCCGAACAGGACCTCCCCATGCTCGCCATACTCGGTGTCGTCACCATCCTCTGTCTGCTCGCCTGTGTGATGAGCAAACGCCTGTCCCCCCTGGTCGCCCTGATCGCACTGCCGATCATCGCCGCGCTGATCGGCGGTTTCGGCCTGCAAACCAGCGCATTCATCATCACCGGCATCAAGAACGTCGCCCCGGTGGTCGGGATGTTCGTGTTCGCGATTCTGTTCTTCGGCGTCATGACCGACGCCGGCATGCTCGACCCGATCATCGACCGTATCCTCAAGCGTGTCGGCACCCGGCCGACGCGTATCGTCATGGGCACCGCGTTGTTGGCGCTGCTGGTGCACCTGGACGGTTCCGGCGCGGTGACCTTCCTGGTGACCATTCCGGCCATGCTGCCGCTGTACACCCGCCTGGGCATGGACAAGCGCATCCTGGCCTGCGTCACCGCCATGGCCGCCGGGGTCAACTTCCTGCCCTGGACCGGCCCGGTCTTGCGCTCCTCGGCGGCCTTGCATGTGCCGGTGGCCGATCTGTTCCAGCCGCTGATTCCCGTGCAGCTCGTCGGTCTGGTCTTCGTCTTTGCCTGCGCCTGGTACCTGGGGCGTCGCGAAGAAAAGCGCCTGGGGCTGGGCGCTGGGGCAACCGTCGAGGTGGTCGCGCAGCGGGTGCTCAGCGAGGCGGAAGTCGCCTTGCGCAAGCCACGCCTGTTCTGGCTCAACCTGGTCCTGACCGTGGTGGTGATGGGCGTGATGATTGCGGGCGTGGTGGATCCGGTGGTGATGTTCATGCTCGGCACGGTCCTGGCGTTGTGCATCAACTACCCGAACGTCGATGCCCAACGCGCCCGCATCGACGCCCATGCGAAAACCGCCCTGACGATGGCGAGCATTCTGCTGGCTGCCGGGGTCTTCACCGGCATCATGCAGGGCAGCGGCATGCTCAAGGCCATGGCTGAGGTGGCGGTGGCGCAGATTCCCGCCGGGCACGGCAAATTGATCCCGATGGTCGTGGGGTTCATCTCCATGCCCCTGAGCCTGCTGTTCGACCCCGATTCCTTCTATTTCGGCGTGATGCCGGTGGTGGCCGAAGTCGGGCGCGCCCTGGGCGTCGATCCATTGCAAGTGGCCCAGGCGTCACTGCTGGGCGTGCACACCACCGGTTTCCCGGTCAGTCCGCTGACCCCGGCGACGTTCCTGCTGGTGGGGCTGTGCAAGATCGAATTGGCCGATCACCAACGCTTCACCATTCCCTTCCTGTTCGCCGCCTCGGTGCTGATGACCGTGACGGCGCTGCTCATTGGAGTCTTTTGAATGAAAACCTTACGCATCGGCTCCGGTGCCGGTTATTCGGGCGATCGTATCGAGCCGGCGATCGAATTGGCCGAGCACGGCGAGCTGGATTACCTGGTGTTCGAATGCCTGGCCGAGCGCACAATTGCCCTGGCCCAACAAGCGCGGCTTGCTGATCCGCAGGCCGGCTACGATCCGTTGCTCAGTGAGCGGATGCTCCGGGTGCTGCCCTTTGTCGGCCGTGGCACCGAGGGGCGTCGCCGATTGCGGGTGATCACCAACATGGGCGCGGCCAATCCCTTGGACGCGGCCCGGGAAGTACGGCGCATCGCCCGGCAGTTGGGCTTGTCGGGGCTGAAGGTGGTCGCGGTGACCGGCGACGATGTGCTGGCCACCGTGCTGGAAGATTCGAGGCAGACCCTGGATAACGGCCAGACCTTGGCGTCATTGGGCAAGCGCCTGATATCGGCCAACGCGTACCTGGGGGTGGACGGCATCATCGAGGCATTGCAGGCCGACGCCGACGTGGTGATTACCGGTCGGGTGGCCGATCCGTCGTTGTTTCTCGCGCCGCAGGTGTTCGAGTTCGGCTGGGCGGCGGACGATTGGGCCCGGTTGGGTCGCGGCACGCTGGTGGGGCACTTGCTCGAATGCGCGGGGCAGCTCAGCGGAGGCTACTTTGCCGATCCGGGGTTCAAGGACGTGCCTAACCTGGCGCGCCTGGGCTTTCCCTTGGCTGAAGTGGACGCGACGGGCCATGCAGTGATCAGCAAGGTCGCAGGTTCAGGTGGGCGCATCGACCCGGCGACCTGCACCGAACAGATGATCTATGAAGTGCACGACCCCGCCGCGTACCTCACCCCCGATGTCAGTGCCGATTTTTCCGGTGTCTCGTTCACGGCGCCCGGGCCGGACCAGGTCGCCGTCCAGGGGGCCGGTGGCCAGGCGCGACCCGCCGACCTCAAAGTGTCGGTGGGTTACCTCGATGGCTGGATCGGCGAGGGCCAGATCTCCTATGGCGGGCCGGGGGCCCTGGCGCGCGGCCGTTTGGCCCGGGAGGTGGTGCTGGAGCGCTTGAAACTGACCGGCGTGGTCTATGAAGAGATCCGCGCCGAGCTGATCGGGGTCGACGCGCTGCACGGCACCGAGCTGGGCGCACGCTCGGACAGCGAGCCTTGGGAAGTGCGTTTGCGGGTCGCGGCCCGTTGCGCTGACCGCGCCGCGGCCGTGCGCATCGGCAACGAAGTGGAAACCCTCTACACCAATGGGCCTTACGGCGGTGGCGGGGCGAACAAATCGGTGCGTCAGGTGGTGGCGGTGGCTTCGTTGTTACTGCCGCGCGACGCGGTCAGCGTGAAGATTCATTCGGAGGACCTGCAATGAGTCGCCTCAAACTGCGAGACCTGGCCCATTCCCGCACAGGGGACAAGGGCGACACCTCCAATATCTCCGTGATTGCGTTCAACGCCGAAGATTATCCGCGCCTCTGTGAGTGGCTCACGGTGGAGCGCGTCGCCGAGCATTTTGCCGGGCTGCTGGACCCACAAGGGCCGATGATCCGTCGCTATGAACTGCCCAAAGTGCGGGCGCTCAACTTTGTCCTGCCTGGCATCTTGCGGGGTGGGGTTACCCGTTCGCTGGCGCTCGATGCGCATGGGAAGGCACTGGGGGCGGCGTTGCTGGACCTGGAGATGCCGGGCTCCTGAGGACGGTCACGGGTGCGCCTTGACGTCGGTCGAGACGACACGCTCCTGGCCGCCCGCGCCCGACGCAGTGCTCGGCACCCACGACCGCTCGCTGCGGCATTTGAACTTCACGCCTTTGCGCGCCGCCATGTGCCTGGCCGATTCCACGCACATCGCTTTAGTGGCGTAAGTGGGCGCGTGCTTGCGTTCTTCCACGCAGCCTTCGCCGCCGGTGCAGATGGTCATAACCATAACGTAGACGGTCATCATCCTGATATTGCTCCCATCGAAACGATGCGATTGATGCACCTTGCATTGGCCCCGAAAGGCCCAGGCGAGAAGCAATGACAAGCGGATGATGAGCCTTCCCTCAAACCTCCAGCAATGGCACGGCGATGCCTTCCGTCGGAAAAATGTCACTTATTGTCTGCGTTGATGATTTGGTCAAAATCGACGCCATTATGTTGGCGTTTCTGCAAGGCGGAGCGATTAAATGCTATTGAGAAAATCGGGCACGGCTGGTGCTACGCCTATTCGTGACAGTTGAGGTGAAATGGGCGAGCTCCTATCGCATAATTGGCCGCCATACGCAGCATTGAATGCCTTTTGCGCGGAGGGAAACGTATCGTCCAATCAAAAGGGAATTTCACTCGTGTCAGAACCACGCATTCGCCCCCTCGCTCTGTGTATCTTCCATCACCAGGGAAAGATACTGGTCAACCAGTTCTACGACGCCGTTGCACAGCAGACGCTCTTTCGCCCTGTTGGCGGCGGCATTGAGTTCGGTGAAAGAGGGATCGAAGCCATTGCCCGAGAAGTGCAGGAAGAACTGGCGCTTTCGATCAGTGATGTTCGATTGATCGGCACGTTGGAAAGTATCTTCACCTACGCAGGCAAACCAGGGCATGAGATCGTCCAGGTCTTCGATGCAAGGTTCGATGATAAAAGCGTCTATGAACGTCCTTGGCTGGATGGCCATGAAAGCAATGGTGCTCCGTTCAGAGCCAAATGGTGCCTGGGCTCCAGTTTTACCGCGACATCCCCACTGGTACCTGAGGGGCTTTTCGAGCTGCTCAAACAGGCTTCGCTGTTGGATTGAATGACTGATGTGAGGGGGTAAACGTCCTCACAACGTTGCCCTGGCGACTCGAAACTCTGAGTGATCACGCTTTCTACCTGTCACGCTGGAGGCGGAGCGGCTCAGCTACAATGCTGTAGACCGCGCCCAGCCCCCACATACAGCGGTTTGAATATGCAAGCGGACAAGCTGGTGAACGGTTTCGATTCGATATGAGGCGCGGTGCTACGCGTCTACAAAATCGAACGGGAACCGACTCCGGATGTCATGGCTTACATTGCCTCAATGAATCACATTTATTTCAGCCAGTCCGGGAAGAGAACACTTGGCCGGCATTTGGAGACTCAGTTTGTCTACTGTACCGGTTGATTTGGAAGGCGAGGACCGCCTGTTTCATGTGCTCGATGCCAGTGAGCGATTGGCTGCCGCTGGATCGGTAGAGGACGTGGTTGCAGTGCTCCGCGACACCGCACGTGCCGCCGTCGGGGCTGAGGGCATCGCGGTCGTCATTGAGCATGACGGGCGTTGTCATTACGTCGCGGAGGATGCGGTCTCTGCGCTTTGGCAGGGCCAGAGCTTTGCCGCCGACCAGTGTGTTTCAGGGTGGGCGATGCACCATCGCGAGACGGTCGTCATCCGTGACGTGCTACTGGATCCGCGCGTTCCCAAGGACGCTTACGCCGCGACGTTCGTCCGTAGCCTCATCATGGTGCCCATCGGCCGGCCCGTTGCGGTTGCAGCGCTGGGCGCGTACTGGTCGCAGGTTCACACCCCCGATCGCGATACGATCAAGCGGCTGGAAAGCCTGGCGAGCCTGGCGACGATTGCGCTCGAGAACGCGCGCCTCACCCAGGCACGCAATCGTGCGGCGGCGCTTGGGGAGGCACAGAACCGCATTTTGAAACTGTCTGTTGAAGATACCCCCCTCGACGTCGCGCTGGATGCGATCGTTCGCGAGGTCGAGGCGTTGTCCATGTCCCGATTTCTGGGAAGCATCGTGGTTCTCAACGACGATGACCCGAATCTGCGGTATTGCGCAGGTCCCAGTCTTCCCCGCGCCTACAATGACGAGGTAAAAAAACTGATCGCGGGCTTGAGCGGTGGCGCCACCCGTATCTCGCCGTTGCCGAGCGATATCGGCCTTTTACCTGGGGCACTCAACGATCTGCTTTCGGCCAAGTTACAGGCGCTGGCTACCGCTTATGGCCTGCACACGTGCTCCTCATTCCCGATTCTTTCAGCCCAAGGCGCTGTGCTGGGTGTTTTCATGTTGTATCACCCTGAACCACATGAGCCTTTATCGACGGATGTCGAGATCCTCGGCTTCATTGTCCAGACAGTCGGGCTGGTCCTGGACCGTGAGCAAACAAAAGCCAAGATGCGCATTAGCGAGGCGCGCTATCGCCAGATCGTCGAGGGCGCGGAAGACTTCGCAATTATCACGTTCGATGCGCAAGGCACGGTCACGAGCTGGAGCACCGGTGCACAGCGCATCGTCGGCTACGTCGCCGAGGAGGTAGTGGGGCGTAAGGGTGACCTCTTCTATACCGCCCTGGACCAGGCCGAGCGGGTGTTTTACGGCGAACTCCACATCGCCCAGGATCACGGCCGGGCTGTCAACGAGCGCTGGCACGTGCGCAAGGACGGTACGCGTTTCTGGGGTTCGGGGCTGATGATGCCATTGGCCCTGGATCACGGCGGTTTTGTAAAGATCTTCCGCGACCGTACGGTCGAGCATCAAGCGGAAGCGGCGCTGGAGAAGAGCGCGTCGCGACTGCGCTTTTTCGATGAACTCGATGGCCGTCTCTTTCACGTCCACCAGGCCGAAGACGCGATGATCGCCGCGACCGGCTTGCTGGGCGAGAAGCTCAACGTATCGCGCTGCGCTTATGCAGATGTCGATGGCGATCATGACCGTTTCTGGATTCGCAGTGACTACAGCGCGCCCGGCATCGAGAGCTCGGTCGGGACGTACAGCCTCGATGTTTTCGGACCACGGGCTGCTGCCGACATGCGCGCCGGGCGGACCTTGATCATACGTGACGTCGCCGCGGAGCTGACCCACGGCGAAGGGCTGGAGACCTTTCTGTCCATTGGCATTCACGCGATTATTTGCTGCCCGTTGGTCAAGGACGGTCGTCTGACCGCGATGATGGCCGTTCATCAGAATTCGCCCAGGGATTGGTCACAGTCCGAAATATCGTGGGTGAGGGAGGTGGCCGAACGTTGCTGGGCGCACGTGGAGCGGGTAGGCGCCGAAATGCGCTTGCGTGAGAGCGAGGAGCGACTGCGACTGGCCGTCGAGAACGCCGATATCGGCTTCTGGGACGTGGATATCGTTCACAACACGCTGATCTGGCCCGCTCAAACCAAAGCGATGTTCGGCATCTCTGCTGATGTGCCAGTCACGTTGCAGGATTTCTATGACGGTTTGCACCCGGCGGACCGAGAGGCAACGATCGAAGCATTCGCGGCGGCCATCGACCCTCAACGGCGTGCACTCTATGAAGTCGACTACCGCACGATTGGTCGCGAGGATGGCATCGTTCGCTGGGTGGCGGCCAAGGGCCGAGCCGTGTTCGGTGCGTTCGGCCGCTGCTTGCGCTTCACCGGTACGGCGGTGGATGTAACCCCTCGCAAGGTGGCCGAAGAAGAACTGCGCGAGCTCAACGCCACGCTTGAATTGAGGGTGGCCCATGCCATCGCCGAGCGGGAAGAGGTCCAACAGGCATTGCGTCAAAGTCAGAAAATGGAAGCGATGGGGCAGCTCACCGGCGGTGTGGCCCACGACTTTAACAATCTGCTGACCCCGATCGTTGGCACGCTCGACATGCTCCAGCGCAGAGGTGTGGGCGGGGATCGGGAACAGAGGCTGATTGGCGGCGCGCTGCAATCGGCTGATCGGGCAAAAACGCTGGTGCAGAGATTGCTCGCCTTTGCCCGCCGCCAACCGCTCCAAGCCGTTCCCGTGGACGTGGCAAAGCTGGTTGGCGAAATGGGTGACCTGGTGGCCAGCACGACCGGGCCACAGATCAAGGTGGTCGTCGAAGCGCCAATGGAACTGCCGGCGGCAATGGCGGACCCGAACCAGCTCGAAATGGCGATTCTCAATCTCTCCGTGAATGCGCGCGATGCGATGCCGGAAGGTGGAACGATGAGGATATCGGCGAGCACCGAGGTGGTGGGTAATGGCCACCGTTCGCATCTTCCTGCAGGTCACTACGTCTGCCTTTCGGTGGCGGACACGGGCATTGGCATGGACGCGACCACACTGGCCCGGGCGGTGGAGCCGTTCTTTTCGACCAAGGGGATCGGAAAGGGCACGGGGCTCGGCCTCTCGATGGTCCATGGCCTGGCATCCCAGCTGAACGGCGCGCTCACGATTCAGAGTTCACCCGGCTTAGGGACAAACGTCGAGCTTTGGCTCCAGCGCAGCATGACCCTGCCGACAGCGGCCTTGCCTTATACCGAGGCCCTGGATCGACAATCGGTGCGAGGCACTGCGCTGCTAGTCGACGATGAGGAACTGGTACGCGCAACGACCTCGTACATGCTGGCAGACCTTGGTTACCACGTCATCGAGGCCGCATCAGGCGAAGAGGCTCTGCAATTGCTGGAGGCGGGGCAACAATTCGACCTCATTGTCACCGACCACCTGATGCCTGGTATCAGCGGCACTGAACTGGCCCGGGCGGTCCGCGTTTCGCGGCCCGGTACTCCGATCTTGCTCGTTTCTGGTTACGCCGAACGCAGAGGACTTGACCCGGATATCCCGCGCCTTAACAAGCCGTTTCGCAAGGATGAGCTGGCGGCAAGCCTGTCCAGGTTGGGTGGCTTGTTCTAGAAGGGCCGTCATATTCGGTACGCCTCGCCAGGATGGAGCAGGGAGGGGCGTTTTTTGCGACGGGATCAATGATGTCGTTGTGCCTGCTTTCCATTCATCAAACGTGCTAGATTTCACTCGGCGGTGCGAGCCAGAGCTCGCGGTCCAGAGCGATTTTCAGCGTTGGCTGGATGGCTGATGGATCTTTATGCCTTCTAAAGTTAAAAGGAACTGACTTTGAGATTTGTATGGCGGGATCCCAGCAGTACACCTGTTTCGCTCACAGCCGAGGCGTTGGTCGATGAAATGGCGCTCCTGCGGGAGCACTTTGATATGGCAACTGCCTCCCGGTTGACCCGACGCCCAAAGTTGAACCGACGAAAATGGAGTTCCCGGGAAGTAAAGTCAGCGCTGGTCGCGGCCTTCCAGGAGAAGTGCGGTTACTGCGAGAAAGATACCGGCCCCTTCGATTTCGAAGTCCATCACCACCGTCCAATGCTCAACGCCAAGAATCGGTTGGGTTATTCGGCCACTCCGAGCCCTGACCATTACGCCTGGTATGCCTATGAATGGGCCAACCTGGTATTGGCCTGTTCCGTGTGTGCGCGCTACAAGAGTTCACAGTTCCCCACGCAACACGAGCGTGTCGCGCCCTTTACCCCGCTGGCGCTGGCCGATCAAGAACGCCCCGTCCTGATTGACCCCTCGAACGACCAGCCTTTTGAGCACCTGGCATTCACCGTCGAAGGGATCTGCCTGGGCAAAAACGACCGCGGCAAGGAAACGATCGACGTCTTGAAGCTCAATCGAAGCGAACTGGTCGGTCGACGTGCCGCCATTTTTTCTGAATGGGTGGTCTTCTTCGAAAAGCTGCGCGGCAAGGACTATGCACTAATCCTCAGCGAGATCGAGAACCGGCTGGATGATCGCCGTGCTCATGTCGGGGCGGTCAGGATTTGGATCAGTGACTCGTTGCTGGCGACCTCAGAGAGGAGCACACCGCCACGCGAGGCTGAGTTTTTCAGTGAGCTGGCAGGTTTCATCAGCCTCTGCAATCCGCCGATGTGGCGCCGGTTCATCGATCACCTCAAGGGTGAACACGTGCCCCGGCGCATGCTGCGGTCGGATCTCGTCGACGCGGTGGGCGAGGTGCAGACGACCAAGTTCGCCCGTATCCGCTCGATCGATGTCAAACACTTCAAAGGGTTCAAACGCTTTACCCTGGATTTTTCCAGTCGGTCCGTGGCCGAGCAGGGCATCGCGCCGGCGGTGGTGCTGCTAGGGGAGAATTCGGTGGGCAAAAGCTCTCTGCTCCAGGCCATTGCCTTGGGCACAATGGGTCGGCATTTGCGCAGCCAGGTCAAGACAGACTTCGATGCCTTTCTTCGGAAGCCGCAAGGCCGCGCAGACCAGGTTTGGCAACAGCTCTCCGGCAACAAAGGCGCGACTCAGGCCAGTATTCGGATCGAATTTGACGACGGCAGCTTCAATGAAGTGCACATCCTGCGGGGTGGCGAGATCCATGACGTGTCTTTCGAGAGTGCGCTGGTGCTTGGTTATGGGGCCCATCGACAGTTCAGCGAACAACCGACGAACTACAAGAACATCAAGCCAGTCTCGAGCATCGTTTCGTTATTCAACAAACAACGCGTGCTACCACATTCGGCCGATTGGCTCGAATCACTTGACGAGAAAATCTTTCCAACGGTGGCCCGAGCACTTCGGGAAATCCTCAACTTGACGGACGAGGACGAGATCATCCGCACGGAGCGCTCCGGGCTGATGATCAGCAAGCACGGCGAAGACATACCACTGTCGAGGTTGAGCGATGGCTACCGATCGTTATTCGCCATGGCGCTGGACATCATCCGCAACATGGTGAAGCGATGGGGTGACCTGGAGAACTCACGGGGCATCGTGTTGATCGACGAAATCGAAATCCATCTGCACCCACGCTGGAAAATGCAGGTAGTCGGCGCCTTGCGTCGTGCGTTGCCGCAGGTCCAGTTCATCTTCACCACCCACGATCCGCTTTGTTTGAGGGGGATGCTCGATGGTGAAGTGCATGTACTGGTCCGCGATGAGGACCGGGCCGTCGTTGAAATGACCGGGTTGCCCGATGTCAGTGCCATGCGGGCCGAGCAACTGTTGACGTCCGAATACTTCGGCCTCGCCAGTACCGCCGAGCCCGAGACTCTTCGGCGTATCGATCGGTTGCTGCTTTCCGAATCCCGTAGCCTTGAGCCACAAGAGCAGTTTTCCGAGCGGCTGGACGCGTTCTCGATGATTGGCGACACCCCGGAACGCCAGGTCGTGAATGAAGCGTTGCGCCGGCACATCGTCGAACAGTTTCACTCCAATCGGCTTGACCGGGCAGAAGTGCGTGAGGAATCGGTCCGCCTGATCCTGGAGACGCTTCGCGAAGCTGGCGAGGCCGGACAATGATTTATGTTAAGCGCGAGGATGTCGACGAGCCCTTATCGCTTGCCGAATTGAACAGCCCGGCGGCCAAGGAGCGTACCCGAGCGGCCGCTTTTTATGCGGCCCGAGCCACTCAGCCGGCGCCTCCGAAAACAAATGCCAAAGCCAAGGGGAAGACAGCCAAACAAGCTAAAAAAACCAAGAAATTCAACTTCAAGGCCTATGGGGCAAAAGACGTAAGGCAGGCGTTGAATAAGCTGTTCCATAAAAAATGTGCCTATTGCGAATCCAGTTACAAAGCGGTGGGCCCTGTCCAGGTTGAACACTTTCGGCCCAAGAACCGGGTCATCGACCATCCTGGCCATACGGGCTACTGGTGGCTGGCGTCCGATTGGACCAATCTGCTGCCCAGCTGTATCCACTGCAATAGTTCTGAATACCATGAAGTTCAAACCTTCACGGCTGAACAGCCCTACACGCAAAAAATGCAGGGGAGCGCCTATAAGCTCGGCAAATATGATGCCTTCCCGATTCGTGGGCGGCGTGCCATGGCTAAAGGCGATGATCTGAAGGCCGAGGATGCCTGTCTCATCGACCCCACTCAACGCAATCCGGATAAGCACCTGCAATGGATCGTCGAACGGGGCCTGAGTCTGATTGCTCCGCTGAAAGTGGGGAATGACTGGGACCCTTACGGACTTGCCACCTATCAAATATTTGGCTTGAACCGAGTGTACCTGGTGGAGGCGCGCACCGAGCTGATGCTGGAGGTTCAGAACCAGTTGATGAAGGCGGAAAACGCGCTCAAGAAAGCCGCCCCGATGGATCACAGGGAACCATTCTTCCAACACCTGCACAATGAAGCCAAGACCATTTTCGCTGAACTGCAAGCCCGGGCTGCACCCTCGAAACCCTACTCGGCCATGGTCAAGAAGCTGGTCGCTGATAATCGGGACCGGATGATCGCCGAGTTCGAAGCCGCGGTGCTTAGGGCATCTCGCAGCTCCCATCCCCCAGGGAAATCGACTCACTTTTGGGATAGCTGAGGGCCGTAGGAGCTTCACCAATAACGATCGGGGGGGCGCCGGCCGTTGCACAACACTAGGCGCCTCCAGCTTGATGTCGTTTTCTTCAGCGGTGGATTCGCTTCGAGGTTGGGCAATCTTCAGGCCATGATCGGTAATTCAATGAGGTTCGGGACGCCTGAACGAATGCCTTCTTCCACCGCGCCGGCAATATCGCTGGCGCGCTCGATCCTGCGCGAAGTGATCCCCAGGGAAGAGGCGAGGGCCAGGAAGTCGATCGCCGGATCGCGCAGGTCCATGCCGATGAACTGGTCAGTGCTCGCATTCAGGTAGTGCGCCTGGCCACGAGCGTAGTTCT
The DNA here is from genome assembly GCF_018325965.1 of Pseudomonas sp. Cab53. Taxonomy (NCBI): domain Bacteria; kingdom Pseudomonadati; phylum Pseudomonadota; class Gammaproteobacteria; order Pseudomonadales; family Pseudomonadaceae; genus Pseudomonas; species Pseudomonas sp. Cab53. The sequence goes on from NZ_AP021902.1 coordinate 2,926,815, forward strand.
TCAAAATGTTGTATTCGCCGTTGTTCATCACAACGAACGTGACCGGCAGCCGTTCATGCGCCGCCGTCCAGAGTGCCTGCGGTGAGTACATGGCAGAGCCATCACCGACCAGACAAACGACCGGGCTGCGGTCCAGGCCAAGCGATGTTCCGACAGCCGCCGGCATGCCCCAGCCGAGGATGGCGCTGCGGGTAAAAAGATATTGGCGGGCCGAATGGGAATCCAGGCACGCGCGGACATGGGGAATCGTGGCGGGTGCTTCGTCGACAATCCAGACGTCTGGCCCGATGGCCCGGACGGCCTCGTGGGCAGCCACGAAAGGTGTTGTCACCGGCGCGCTGAATTCGCGACTGAAGCGAGCCGCGACGTCGGCGCGACGTGCATCGCGTGCTTGGCTCGCGACGTATCGCAGCGTCGCGATGGTCTCCCGGTGTGGGGCCAATCGCTTGTCCAGTATCGGCAACAGCGTTTGCAAGGAAAGTCTTACATCGCCGATCAGCCCTAGCGCAGTCTCGTGGACTCTGCCCAGTTGGTGTCCATCGCTGGTCAATTGGATAAGGCGACAGTGAGAAGGGATAGCGGGGCCCTGGGAATATTGATAGCTGATCAACGAATGGCCGCCGAGCAGGAAGACCGCGTCGAAGTCGGAGAACGTCTCCCTGATATCGGAAGCTTTTGCAGGCAGCGTTCCCCGCCACTGCGGATGGGCCGTCGGGAACGGAATATGCCCGGGCCAGGAAGGCCCGTAGACCGGAGCGCCGAGTGCCTCGGCAAGCCTCACGGCTTCAACTTCCGCGCGCGACTGGATCACTTCTTCTCCCACGAGAATCGCCAGGCGACCGGGGGTGATGTTCGCCAGGGCAGCGGCCAATTCCTCAATCGCCCCGGTCACGGCACCGCGCTCGATTCGCGATGGCGGGCCGACCGTGACATCCGTGTGTTGCTCCATCACGTCAATCGGCAGGGAAAGGAAAACCGGGCCGGCCGGCCCCGTGCGACAGTCCTGAAACGCACGGCGCAGCAGCATCGGAATATGTTCGGGATGATGAATTTCCTCCGCCCATTTGACGCTCGGTTGGGCGAGAGCGACGAGGTCTCCGTGGAGCAGCGGGTCGGTCACGCCATGTCGCGTGTCTTGTTGACCGGCGGTGATGACAAGCGGCGTGTTCGCCATCCTGGCGTTGAGCATGGCGCCCATGGCATTGCCCAGTCCACCGGCCGTATGGAGGTTGACGAAGGCGGGGCGACCGGATGCCTGCGCATAACCGTCGGCCATCGCGACGACTGAGGCCTCCTGCAGGCCGAGGATGTATTGGAGGTCCGGGGCGCCTGAGAGGGCGTCGAGCAAAGCCAGCTCGGTTGTTCCCGGATTGCCGAAGACGTAGCGCACACCTTCGCTGCGAAGCACTTCTACGAACAGGTCTGCACCGCGTTGCCCGCGGCGGTTGAGAAAGACATCGGACTCTAAAGGCATGACGCAGAACCTCATCAGGTCTGGAGGCGCTAATTTAGCGGGTTCCTGTGGCGACTGTCGTGGGGCGATCGGATTTTAACCACATTCCTATTAATAAAACCCAAGTGTGCCAAGGGTGGGACAGATGCCCCATGGGTGCGACACCTGTCGCAGGTTGACGCAGTCAGCGATCCGGCTTGCAAGCCTTGTATGACGTGGCTTGCAGGTCTTTGGCGAAGGCTGGCACAGGGGTTGCTCTTGTCCCCCTGCGCAGCGCAATGGCTTCGCTACTAATAAGAATCAGGAGTTCCCCATGACACAGTTTGGTCTCGCCGTGCCTCCCGCCCCCCGAACCGCGCCCATCGGCGCTCCGCTCAAGAGCCTGTTCGTCGCGTTAGCTCTGAACCTGAGCGTCATGCCGGCCTGGGCGCAGGACATGCCGGCCAATGTCGATGGCAAGCGGATCATTGCCGCCAACCAGGAACCCGGTAACTGGATGAGCACCGGTCGTACCTACGATGAGCAACGCTACAGCCCGCTCAACAAGATCAGCGACCAGAACGTCAGCCAGCTCGGCCTGGCGTGGAGCTACAAGTTGGATCTTGACCGTGGTGTCGAAGCCACGCCCATCGTGGTCGACGGCGTGATGTACACCACCGGGCCGTTTTCGGTGGTGTACGCCCTGGATGCACGCAATGGCAAGCTGATCTGGAAGTATGACCCACAGTCCGACCGCAACCGCGCCGGTGAGGCTTGCTGTGATGCGGTCAACCGCGGTGTTGCGGTGTGGAAGGGCAAGGTCTACGTGGGCGTGCTCGATGGGCGCCTGGAAGCCATTGATGCGAGGACCGGCCAGCGCGCCTGGTCGGTGGACACCCGGGCCGATCACGCGCGCAGCTACACCATCACGGGTGCCCCTCGGGTGGTCAACGGCAAGGTGGTGATTGGCAACGGCGGCGCTGAATTCGGCGTGCGTGGCTACGTCACCGCCTACGATGCAGAAACCGGCAAGCAGGCCTGGCGCTTCTATACCGTACCGGGCGACCCCAAGCTGCCGCCGGAAGACAAGGCCATGGCCATCGCCGCCAAGACCTGGCACGGCGACGCGTTCGTCGAGCAGGGTGGCGGCGGCACCGCCTGGGACTCTTTTGCCTTCGATCCTGAGCTGAACCTGTTGTACATCGGCGTGGGCAATGGTTCGTTGTGGGACCCGAAATGGCGCAGCCAGGCCAAGGGTGACAACCTGTTTCTGTCCTCGATCGTCGCGGTCAACGCCGATACCGGAGAGTACGTCTGGCACTACCAGACCACGCCGGGAGATGCCTGGGACTACACCGCCACCCAGCACATGATCCTGGCGGAACTGCCGATCAATGGAAAACCGCGCAAGGTGTTGATGCAAGCGCCCAAGAACGGCTTCTTCTATGTGATCGACCGCGCCACGGGGGAGCTGTTGTCGGCCAAGGGCATCGTGCCGCAGAGCTGGACCAAGGGCATGGACATGAAGACGGGCCGGCCCATCGTCGATGACGAGAACGCCGCCTACTGGAAGGACGGCAAGCGCAAACTGGTGACGCCTGCGTTTTGGGGCGCCCATGACTGGCAGCCGATGTCGTTCAACCCGAACACGGGGCTGGTGTACATCCCGGCGCACATCATGTCCGCCTATTACGAGCACATCCCCGAGGCGCCGAAGCGCAACCCATTCAAGAGCATGTACCAGTTGGGCCTGCGCACCGGGATGATGCCGGAGAACGCTGACGGGCTGCTGGAAATGGCCAAGGGCTGGTCTGGCAAGCTGATCGCCTGGGACCCGGTCAAGCAGCAGCCGGCCTGGGAAGTGCCCTATGTGACGATCTTCAACGGCGGCACCTTGAGCACGGCCGGCAACCTGGTGTTCGAGGGCAGCGCCGATGGCCGGGTAATAGCCTATGCCGCCGATACCGGCAAGAAACTGTGGGAACAACCGGCGGCCAGCGGCGTCATGGCCGCGCCGATTACCTACAGTGTCGACGGTGAGCAATACGTCACCTTCATGGCCGGCTGGGGCGGAGCCTTCTCGACCTTTGCCGGTGCCTTGTCCCTGCGCGCCGGGGTCCGTCCGTTTTCCCAGGTATTGACCTACAAACTGGGTGGCACCGCGAAACTCAACGAACCGGCACCGCTTGCCGAGACCCCTAAGCCGCCGCCGTTGACCGGTGACACCGTCGCGGTGGACGCGGGTGGCAAGCTCTATGACGGCTACTGCTCGCAGTGCCATGGCATTCATGCGGTCAGCGGTGGCGTGCTGCCGGACCTGCGCAAGCTGACGCCGAAAAAACACCAGATGTTCCTCGGCATTCTCTACGGCGGCCGGGTGCCTGACGGCATGCCGTCCTTTGCCGACGCCTTCACGCCGGAGCAGGTGGAGCAGATCCACCAATACCTGATCAAGCGCGCCCACGACCTGCAGCAGGAAGGCGGTGTCTGGAAGACCTTCAGCGCCCAATGAATACCCGTGATGCAGGGGCGGGGCGCCCCTGCATCGTTTTCGACACTGTCCGCGAGAGCAAGCACATGACCGAAATCATCCATTACCAGAACTTCATCGCCAATGCCTTCGTTCCCAGCGACCCCAGCATCGAAGTGCGCAACCCGGCCAACAATCAACTGTTGGCACGCGTGCCCGAAGCCAGCGGCGAGCAGGTTGAAGCGGCCATTGCCGCGGCGCGCCACGCGCAGAAAAACTGGGCGGCCCGTCCGGCCATCGAGCGCGCAGGTTACCTGCGCAAGATCGCCAGCAAAGTGCGCGACAACGCCGAACGACTTGCCCACCTCATCACTGCCGAACAAGGCAAAGTGCTGGGACTGGCGCGGGTGGAGGTGAACTTCACCGCCGATTACCTGGATTACATGGCCGAATGGGCACGGCGTCTTGAAGGGGAGGTGCTGACCAGCGACCGTGTCGGCGAAAACATCTTCCTGCTGCGCAAGCCCTTGGGCGTAGTGGCCGGCATTCTGCCGTGGAATTTCCCGTTCTTCCTGATCGCTCGCAAGATGGCGCCCGCGCTGGTGACCGGCAACACCATCGTGATCAAACCCAGCGAAGAAACCCCCATCAACTGCTTCGAGTTTGCCCGCCTGGTGGCCGAGACCGACCTGCCGCCTGGGGTATTCAATGTGGTCAGCGGTACGGGAGCGACTGTGGGGCAACGCCTGACCCGTCACGCCGGCGTCGACCTGATCAGCTTCACCGGCAGCGTCGATACGGGCTCGCGGATCATGGCCGCGGCGGCGCCGAACATCACCAAGCTCAACCTGGAGCTGGGCGGCAAGGCGCCAGCCATCGTGCTCGCGGACGCCGACTTGGAGCTGGCGGTCAAGGCCGTCACTGCGTCGCGGGTGATCAACACCGGACAAGTGTGCAATTGCGCCGAGCGGGTGTACGTCGAACGCAAGGTCGCCGATCAGTTCATCGAGCAGATGGCCGCGTCGATGGCCGCGACCCGGTACGGCGACCCGCTGGCTGAAGACGACCTGGACATGGGGCCGCTGATCAACCAGGCCGCGCTGGACAAAGTCGCGCAGATGGTCAGGACCGCCACAGGGCAGGGCGCTGAAGTGGTCACGGGCGGGGCGGTGGCGGACAAGGGCGCGGGCTTTCATTATCAGCCAACGGTGTTGGCTGGCTGTGGCAGCGACATGGCGATCATGCGCCAGGAAATCTTCGGCCCGGTGTTGCCGATCCAGATCGTGGAGGACCTGGACGAAGCCATCGCCCTGGCCAATGACAGCGAGTACGGCCTGACATCCTCGGTCTACACCCGTAGCCTGAGCGCGGCCATGCGCGCCAGCAATGAGTTGGATTTCGGCGAGACCTACATCAATCGCGAGAACTTTGAAGCGATGCAGGGCTTCCATGCGGGGGCGCGCAAATCCGGCATTGGCGGCGCGGACGGCAAACACGGCTTGTATGAGTACACCCACACCCACGTGGTCTACATTCAGATCTGATCCATAGCCTGCCCCTGGAAAATGCCGACGCCTGCAACGGGCGCCGGCATTTTCATTGGCCGCGGGACCCGCTGTCAGGGCAGGTCGTTGGGCGCGACAAGACCGTGCTTTTTCATCTTGCGATACAGCGTCGAGCGCGAGATGCCCAGGTCCGTCGCGGCGGCGCTGATGTTCCAGCGATGCCGGCGCAGAGTACCGAGCAAGTGGCGGGACTCCTCACCGTCCAGTTGCGCTTCCAGATGGCTGGCCTGCGCCACGGCGCTGATTGACGGCGACGGCTTTTGCGGCGCCAGCAATTCACAGGGCAAGCACTCCCGATCAATCACGCCGCCTTCGGCCAGGGCTACTGCGTAGCGCAGGCTATTGAGCAACTGACGAATGTTGCCGGGCCAGGCGTAATCAAGCAGGCATTGGCGGGCATCGGCGTCAAGCTGTAACCCTTGGGCGCCGGGCTGGGCCGCGAGCAGCGTATCGATCAGTTCGGCTCGGTCACTGCGCTCGCGCAGGGCCGGCAGCGCCAGGTTCATGCCGGCCAGGCGGTAGAACAGGTCTTCGCGAAAGTGTTTGTCGCGGATCATGGCATGCAGATCCTGGTGAGTGGCCGAGATCACCTGAACATCCAGCGTCACCGGCGCCTCGGCCCCCAGCGGCGAAATTTCTCGCTCCGCCAGCACCCGCAGCAAACGGGTTTGCAAATGGGCAGGCATGTCGCCGATCTCATCGAGAAACAACGTCCCGCCGTTGGCTTGTTCCAGCTTGCCTTTCATGCCTTTTCGGTTAGCGCCCGTGAAGCTGCCGGCGCGATAGCCGAACAGCTCGCTCTCGATCAGCGTCTCGGGGATCGCCGCGCAGTTCAACGCCACGAAAGGCCCGGCGCGGCGATGGCTTGCATGGTGGATCGCACGGGCAAACGCCTCCTTGCCGGTGCCGGTTTCACCGGTGATCAGGATCGGTATGCCCTTGTCGATCACCTTGCGCACGCGCTGGGTGTTTTGCTGCAGCCGGGCATCCAGGCCGGCGAGTTGCTGAAGATCCGGGTGGGCCCGAAGAGCGGGGCGGGCGACGGGGAGCGGGCGGTGCCGTTCAGAGGGGATACGCAGGCCGACGTCCAGCAAGGATTCGTGCCGAGGGCCCCGCAGACGCACGCCTCGGGCGCCGCCGTTGGTGAGCTGGAGCAGCTCATCCACGGTGATCGAGAGCAGGCGCTCGATGGAGGCACCGATCAATGTTGGTGTGTCGGTCGCGTCCAGGGCGATAAACGCGGCCCGGTTGGCCCCAATGACGCGCCCGCTTTCATCCAGGGCGAGCAATTGTTCATTGCCCAGGTCGGCGATCTCATCGATGGGTACGAGAGACAGGGTCAAACGGTCGCGGTAGCTCTGGCGAAAGTGTGCATTCTCGATCATGCGCGCGTACATGATCACCAGTTGCAAGGTGAGGTATTGGCTTTCCCGAGGACCGTCGCTGTTCATGCAGGTCGCATTCAGGCAACCGCGCAACAGGCCCTGGGCATCAAAGATGGGCGCTACCGAGCAGCTCAGGCGGGAATTGGCCGCCAGGAAATGCTCGTCACGGTGGATGATCAATGGCTGCGTCGCTGCCAGCGTGGTACCGATGCCGTTGGTGCCCACCACTGATTCGTCCCATCTCGCGCCCACCACCAAGCCTGATTGGGTGTAGGCATCGTGCTGGCTAGGCAACCGAGAATCCAGGGTAATGCCGTATTCGTCGCTCAACAGCACCGCAAAGCCGGCCGGCACCACACGCCGCGCCAGTCCGCTGACGCCCTGGCTGGCGATGGCCAGGTATTGCTGATGGTGTTGCTGATGGCGACGGATGTCTTCGGCGCTGAGGATGTTCTTGCGGCTCGCCGCGCCAGGGTCGAGGCGGTGCTCAACGACGCTGCGGTACCAGGACTGGGCGATGACGCCGTCCGGCCGGATCCCGCGCCCCGAAAAGTGGTCGTTGACGAACGCTGCAAGTTCGCTGGGAGTTGCCTGCGTGCTATGCGGGGTCATGAAATGCTCCAGTCAGGCGTGAAGTCCGCAAAGTGCCACCACTGCGACGCGCCATTCAGACGCTGAACGCAGCTGCAACTGTCTACCATAGACGTTGGCACGAGAATTTTCAGCCTAAGTGCAATAAGCTTCGCCCATCGCGGCAGGTAAAGGGCGAGGCGCGAACATCGCAGCAATTGCAAATCATTATCATTTTATATAACCTCGCGGCTCTTTCCCGTTCGAGTCGCTTGCGTGTCCCGGCCCTCCGATCCTCATTCTGCCGACGGCCAGTTCGAAAACCATTCGAGCGAACTGCTGCGCTTCCTTACGCGACAGGTGAAGTGCGAAGAGCTGGCGGCCGACCTGCGCCAGGAGACCTGGTTGCGCTTCCGCCGGCGAGCGTCCGGCGAGGAGATCGGCAATCTTCGCGCCTTCCTCTATCGCATCGCACGCAACCTGATCATTGACTACCGCCGTCAGCAGAAAGCGCGCCCCATCGAGGAGGAGATATCCATCGAATTGGTCAGTGCCCAGCCGGGTCCGGAGCGAGCGGTAAGCGACGCCCAGCGCCTGGAGCGACTGCAGCGCGTCGTTCAGGATTTGCCGCCGCACCTGCGCCAGGCGTTGTTGTGGAATCGCCTGGATGGGCTGACCCAGCGTGAGATCGGTGAACGCCTGGGGGTCTCGGAAAGCATGGCCGGACGCTATATCTTGAAGGCCCTTGAACACTGCCAGCAGCAAATGGACCCGCAGCCGTGACTCATCCTTCACTACTCGATCAGGCCCGGCAATGGCAGGTGCTGCTGCATTCCGGCCGTGCCACCGCTGCCGATCGCAATGCCGCGCAAGCCTGGCGCGAGGCGGCGCCCGAGCACGAGCAGGCGGCGCGTGAGGTGGAAGAGCTGTGGTCGTTGCTCGGCCAGATAGAACGTCCGGCGGAGCAACCTCAGGCACGCGTGGTACGTCGCCATCGACGCTGGGCGGCGCCGCTGGCCTGCGCCGCGATGCTGTTGCTCGCGTTGTGGTTACCGCGCGGTACCTGGATCGGGCTGTATGCCGATATCAGCACCCGACCGGGCGAGGTGCGCGAGTTACGCCTGGCCGATGGTTCGCTGTTGACCCTCAACGGCGATTCGGCACTGGACTGGCAGTTTGTCGACGGTCGCCGCGAGGTCAGGCTGTACCGCGGCGAGGCGGACTTCCAGGTCGCCCATGACCCGGCCCGGCCGTTCATTGTCAGGGCCGGCGAGGCGCGTATACGCGTCACCGGCACGCGCTTTGATGTGCGGCTGGAGGAGGGCGGTGTCGACCTCGCGGTCAGCGAGGGCCGAGTGCTGGCCTCCAGCGACGGGCGCGAGCCGCTGGCGGTGGTCGGCGGGCAGCAGGTGCAGTGGCGCGGCGCGGAGTTGCAGGCGCCGCAGGCACTGGACGCGCGCCAGCGCTTGGGCTGGCAGCGCGGCAAGCTGGTATTGCGCGACCGCCCCCTGGAGCAAGTGTTCGCTGAGCTTGAGCGCAGCCAATCTGCACGGGTGCTGTTTGTCGACGAAGCCGCTCGCACACTCCAGGTGACCGGTGTATTCGCCCTGGACGATCCACAGGCCGTATTGAGTGCCGTGGAGAGCACCTTGCCTGTGCGCCTGGTGCGCTTGCCGGGGTTGATTCTGGTCGCCTCACGCCACTGAGACCCGCGTCGCACCTGGCCCCTCAAGAAAAAAAGCAAATATTTAGGCGGCGATGGTTCAGAAATCATCGCCGCCTTCGTCTTCCGTTCCTGCAAATGCGACTTCTTCGTATTGATAGCCAAGGACATCAGCATGCGGTCGACTTCCTTCCTCGCGGCGCTAGCCGTTCTACCCCTGGCCATGGCTGCTGCAAAGGCGCACGCCGTCGCGCTCGACGTGCCTGCCCAGCGGCTCGACGCGGCGCTCACCGATTTTGCCGAGCAGGCCGACGTGCGTCTGCTCTATGACGCCGGCCTGACCCGTGGTAGCGGTGTGGTGCCGGCGCTCAAGGGCGATTATTCGGTGGTCGACGGCCTGCAGCGGTTGTTGGCGGGCAGCGGCCTGACCTTCCAGAACGGCGATGACGGCACCTTCACGCTAGTACCGCTGCCGGAGCAGGGCGTGTTGGAGCTGGGATCGATCACTATCAGTGGGACCGCCGAAGGCCGTGTCGACCTGCCGGCCGAGTACGCCGGCGGGGAAGCGGCGCGGGGTGCGCGCATCGGCGTGCTGGGCAACCAGGACATGCAGGATGTGCCTTTCGCTTTCTCCAGCTACACCTCCGAGCTGATCGAGAAGCGCCAGGCGCAGACCCTGGCCGATGTGCTGGCCAGCGATCCAGGCGTGCGGCAGTCGTTCGGCTTTGGCAACTTCTCCCAGGTGTTCGTCGTGCGCGGGTTTCAGCTGTTCAGCGACGACATTGCCTTCAACGGGTTGTACGGCATTTTGCCGCGCCAGATCATTTCCACCGAGTCGGTCGAGCGGGTCGAAGTGTTCAAGGGCGCAAACGCCTTCGTCAATGGTGTATCGCCGTCGGGCAGCGGTGTCGGCGGGGCGATCAACGTAGTCTCCAAGCGCGCCGAGGACACTCCTACCCGCAGCGCCACCCTGGACTATGCCAGCGACAGCCGAGTGGGCGGGCACCTCGACCTGGGCCAGCGCTTCGGCGAGGACAACCGCTTTGGCGTAAGGGTGAACCTGGCCCAGCGTGAGGGCGAGACGGCGGTGGACGATGAGCACTCACGCTTCAGCCTGGCCACCCTCGGCCTGGACTACCGCGGTGACGATCTACGTTTGTCTGCGGATGTCGGGTACCAGAAGCAACGGGTCAATGAGGGGCGCTCGGTGGTCTATCTGACTACGACGGGGCCTACCAGCACGCTCAACGGCAAGACGCCGTCGGCACCGGACTCAGACCACAACTACGCGCAGCCCTGGAGCTGGTCGCAGTTGGAAGACACCTATGGCATGTTCAGCGCCGAATACGACCTGTCGCCCAGTTGGACCGCCTACCTGAGCGCAGGCGGCAAATACACGCGGGAGAACGGGGTATACGCCTCCAACTACGTCTACGGCGAAAATGGCGACGCACGTATCGGCCGCCTCTATTCGCCGCTGGACCAAGAGACCCTGAGCGCCGTCACGGGGCTGCGCGGCGAACTCATGAGCGGGCCGGTCAGCCATCGCATCAACCTGGCCGCCAACGGCATCTGGCAGGAGAAGCGTAACGCGTTCGAGTCCACCGCGGCGGGCAGTCGTGGCTTCGGCAATCTGTATGCGGGCCAGCCCGTCGCCGAGCCGCCGGCCACCAGCATTTCCGGCGACATCCACGACCCGGACACTGTCGCCAAAGTACAGAACCGCAGCCTGGCGGTGTCCGACACCCTGGGCTTTCTCGACGACCGCGTACTGCTGACCCTGGGCCTGCGCCGCCAATCCATCGGCGCTGATGCGTGGAGCGCGGCCAGCGGTGCCCGCACCGCCAGCTACCAGGAAAGCATCACCACGCCGGCCTATGGCCTGGTGATCAAGCCCACCGAGTACCTGTCGCTCTATGCCAACCGCGTCGAGTCTCTGCAACAGGGGCCGACCGCACCGGTCGCCGCGCTCAATAACGGCGAGATGTTCGCGCCCTATCGCTCCAAGCAGACGGAGGTGGGCGCCAAGCTGGATTGGGGCACCTTCGGCGGCAGCCTTAGCCTGTTCCGCATCGAGCAGCCCCAGGGCGTGCTCGGCGGCGACGGCTACTACCGGGTGGATGCCGAGCAGCGCAATCGCGGCGTGGAACTGAGCATGTTCGGCGAGCCGCTGGACGGCCTGCGCCTGCTGAGCGGCGCCACCTGGACCAAAGCCGAGCTGCGCGGCACCGCTGGCGGTCGCGACGATGGCAACCAGGCGGTGGGTGTGCCGCTGTTCCAGTTCAATCTGGGCGCCGACTGGGATGTGCCAGGTTTGCCCGGGGTGAGCCTGAACGGCCTGCTACTGCGCACCGGCGGCCAATTCGTGGACAGCGCCAACGAATACAGCATCCCCGCCTGGACCCGCGTCGACCTGGGCGCCCGCTATCGGACGCACCTGGATGGCCGCGCCCTGACCTTGAACGCAATGCTGGAGAACGTCGCCGACGAAAATTACTGGGCCTCGGCCAACGGTGGTTATCTGACCCAAGGGGCGCCGCGCACGCTGAAGGTATCGGCCACTGTTGATTTCTGATGTGGCTGCATGGAAGGCAGGAGAGGGGGGCACTTAGATCAGGCGGGCTTCACCGTTCCTTCGCGTAGAGGTCAGGCATCTGCAATCCAGCCGTGGGATATGCTCCAATGACGCCCCTCATTTGCTTATCGGAGTCTTATCATGGCCGACGCCACCGACCACGCCTTCTACGACCGCGCAGACGCCCATATTGAGCTGTCCAACGAACAGCTGAAAACCTATGGAAACCTCGGCGAGATCAGCGCGTCGATGCTGTTTGGCACATCACGTTTCAACGCCTGGGCCAGCGCGCAGAACTTCAAATCTGCTGCGGAAATGGCCGATGCGAGGGAGGCATTGCTGAAGTATTTCTGTGATCAGTACCGGATGATGCTTGAGGATAACCTGGATGATCACATCAATAATTTCGGTCAGTACGTGCTGGGCAAGTAGGGCGCCGAGATGGAAAGGGATAACCGCTGGCATCTTTCGGCTACGCTGGTCCGGTCACTCATTCGCGTAGTATCAGCTTAGGCGATGGTCTCTGGGCCGTGTGAGCGGTGACGCTGATCCTGACTCACTCGCGAGGAGTACAAGCTCGGGTTCCAGGGCTGACGGCTGCAGGTAGCGATGATGTTCATGACAAGTCCTCCACGTGTGGAAAGAAAAGGATGGCTAATCAGAGCGACGGTCGCTAACCGGCCAAAAGCGGACGTATGGATGCGCAGGGCGACAGAGCAAGTGTCGCCGACCTCAGACTTCAGCCCCTGGCGGATGGCCGAAATACGCCTTGTAGGCATGGTTGAAATTGGCAGGATTGGAGTAGCCCAGGCGGTGGGCAATCTGCGCCACGTGCCATTTGCGCTGGCGCAACAGAGTGCGCGCCAGTTCCAGGCGCTGTTGGCGCACGTAATCGAGCATCGACTGGCCGTACACCCGGCTAAAGGCACGTCTCAGGGTGGTTTCACCCACGCCCAGTTCCCGTGCCAGCGCCGGAGTGCCGGGTGGGTTCATCAGGTTGGCGTCGAGCTTGAAGCGTGCTTCGTGTGCCAGGTCCGAATGGCTGCGCGACGTGGCCACCTGCTCAGCTGGCTGTGGCGCCAGGTGCATCGCCAGCTCGACCAGCACGGCCAGGCTCAGGCTCTCCTGATTGAGCCGTTCCAAGGCGCCCTGGTAGGGTGAGTGATAAAGGCGCTCGAACAAACTCCCGATGGCGCGACAGCCGCGCAGTTCGGAAAAGTGCATGCCATCGTCGAGCAGCCTGGCCAGCGATTGCAGTGACGGGTCTTCTTCAGCCAATTCGCGTAGATAGTCGCCGCCGATGCGCAGCCCGGCCATGCGCGCACGGCTGCCGGCAGGCATCTGGTCCATGGCTTCCATACTTTCACTCAATCCCAGCACATGCGGCGCGCCGGGCGTGTATTCATTTAGCCGACCGTCAACCCGATGCTGCCATTGCCCACCCAGTACCTGCACGATGCACACGCTGTCGGGCAGCACCTTGTGAATGCGCAACGGTTCGGGGAATTGCAGATCGCAATCGAAATACTGCAGCTGCGACCGCAGCGTCTGCGCGCGGTAATGGCCGATCGCGCTGCCCATGACCTGCCGCGCGCTTTCATCGAATACACCGGCCTGGTTCAGGGCCTCTGGGTGATCGAAGCAGAAGTGCGTGTCCAGATAGGGGTTGCGGCGGTCCATTGGCAAAGTGTCCGTCAGGGCTGGTGGGCAGCGTTGCATGATATCGACATTGGGCAGCCCGATCATTTGTTGTGCGTCACGGCCTTATTGTTGTGCGCCACGGCCACGCCGCTTGGCAGGCGCCTGAGCGTTGATTTCAATGGTGGCCTTTGAACTGCCGAGGAAACCCTAAATGTTGATGTATCGCAAGTGGGCAGCGCTGCTGTGCCTGGCTCTGGCCGTGATCGCGGGTGGCGCCCAGGCTGAAAACCGCCCGGAAGTCGCAGAAAAAGTGCTGGCCTATGCCGGCGAAGGCGGCGTGAAAGTCTGGACTCTGCGCATCGGTGCGCGCAATGACAATCAGGCGCTGGTGCAGCTGGAGGGTGTCGACCACGACTGGAACATGAAGATCCAGAAGATGACCGTAGAAAAGACCAGTAAGGACACCCGCTATTCCACCACCGTGGACGGCCAGAAATTCGTGGTACTGGTGCTGCAACAAGGCTGGGGCGAGCTGTACCTGCCTGGCGAATCGCAGGCGCTGAATGTCGGCTATGACGAGTTCCTGTCCAGCCAAGGCAATGCACAGGCGTTTTTGACCGATTATTTGCAGGCCAATTGAGCCATGAGCCGGTTCGCGCGGTGGTCGTGGCCGCTGACGATATTGCTGCTGCCGGTGGTGCTCATGACCTGGGCCAGTGTGCAAAGCGGACGCGTCGATGACGTGCTGCGCGAAGCACAGAATATCGGCGGCTACTACGCCTGGCTCCGCGTGCGTCAGGTGTTGGCAGGGTTGGCCTACTGGCTGGCCCTCGCCGCGTTGGTGGCCGGGCCTGCGACGTGGCTCAAGCTGAGGCTGGATGCCTGGCGTGCGCTGAAGTCCAGGGATTTTCTCTACGACCGCCTGTTCCTCTGCTGGCGTGCCTTGGGGCATTGGCTGGCGGCTTACGCCGGGCTGTTGATGGGCGCGTTGGCCCTGAGTCTGTTGTATGAGCTGAGCTGGGGCTGGAGCCATTTGAAAGCCGGTGGCTGGCTCATACTGCTGGTGGCGGTGCCGCTGATAGCCGTGCTATGGGCGGGCTGCCTGTTGATCGGGCGTCTGCGCCAGCAATGGCACGCGCTGGATAGCCCATCCTCGGCGTTCCTGGGGCACCGGATGGGGCGTGACAAAGCCCCGGCCTTGTGGGCATGGATTGAGCAACTGGCCACAGTCACCGGTGCGCCGGTGCCCGACCATATAGTGGTGGGCATCGACCAATCGTTTTTCGTCACCAGCGTTGATGTGGCCCTGCAACCGGCCGGCGACTTGCTCCGCGGGCGCACCCTTTACCTGCCGCTGACCTACCTCTCGACCCTGAGCCAGGCCGAGGCCGCGTCGATCATCGGTCATGAGCTGGGCCATTTCTGTAGCCGTGACACCGAGCGGGGCAGCGAGATCGGTGCGCATTTCAGCCTGATGTGCCTGCACTTTGCGTTTATCCGTGCCGAGGATGCCGACCCGGCCTGGATCGAGCGCCCGGCGATCTGGATGACGCAACGTTTCCTGCATTACTTTCAACTGGCGGTGCATCACTGGGGCCGCGCTCAGGAATTGGCGGCGGATCGGGTGGGCGGCAACATCGGCGGTGAGCGCCTGTTCTGCCAGGCGCTGTTGCGGGTGATCGCGCTGGACGCTGAAATCAACACGCTGCTCGCCGAGCGCCACTCCAACCTGATCCAGGCCCTGGCCGACCACCTGCGACACACGCCACTGCGCCTGAACGACGCGGCGCTGAACCACACCATCGCGCACCCGTTCGATACACACCCGCCGACGGCACTCCGCCTCCAGCAACTGGGCGTAACCCTGGATGACGCGCTGCTGGCCGAGGCCACCCGCGTACCCACCGAACACGACCGACACTGGTTCAGCCAACTCACCCATACGGCGTCGTCGGCTGCCACGCAGCCCGTATCACCGCCGATACCCACTGTCCAAGGAGAATGATCCATGACCCAACCTTCGGATCCGCTGTCGGATCTCGCCAGCGCACTCAGCCAGGAATACGCCGACTCCCGCGACGCCCAGCGCGAGCGTGCGATCGCCGAACTCGAGCAGGTTATCCAGCGCGTACCCGAGCAGACCGAATTCACTAACTCGCGCCGCTACAAGGTGCGCAGCCCGCTGTTTTTGCTGGTTGCCCTAGGCTTGCTGGGGTACGCCCTGAATAGCGGGGCCACTAGCCTGGCCGTGTGTGCTGCGGTGATGGCGGTGGTGTTTGCATTGATCACCTGGCAGCACCGCAACGCCGGGCAACACGTGTTTATGCGCTTGACCCGCCGCCAGCTGTTTGCGGACACGCTGAGCGCACCGGTGGATCTGCTGGACATTGTCGACGTCTCCATCAATGACGAAGGCTGGCTGACGGAGCAGAAACTGATGTTGCGTGCCGATGCGCCCCTGCCTGTTCATCGCTCCGCGCGACAGATATTCGGCAACCAGGCCATGGCCCTCAAAAAGCCCCAGCCGCAGATTCGCATCCTGTCTGCCGGCCTGGTGCATGAAGGCATCACCCTGGATTGCGACCAGATTGCAGATATCCTCAACGCCTACTGCCAGGCTGCCCATGCACAGCAACAGCTTGATGCGCTGCGCCAAGAGGCTCAGCGCGATTCCTGAGTGGTTTTAGGGTAGGGCCGGTTTGTGGTGTTGAAATACGTCACTGAAGAGTGGGGGGCGCTCGAGATTTTGCCTGGGTGCTATTCGTGACCGATATGAATTGGTCGTTTTGGGCGGATAAATATTGGCAGAAATCGGCCAGAAGCGGGCAGTCCTCCCGATTAATAAATCCGTCCCCCTTTTGTCTTCTGATGTTCCAAGACGCGGAGATTGAGCAGCTCTCTCCAGGCAAGCGAGGAGCTTTGCTCCTGATCTTCTATCTGCTGGTAGACAAAGGACGCACCCCAATTATCCTCGACCAACCGGAAGAAAATCTCGACAACGAAACTGTGGTGAGCCTTTTGGTGCCGGTGCTCACGGAGGCCAAGAAGCGTCGGCAGATCATCATGGTCACCCATAACTCGAATCTTGCCGTGGTCTGTGATGGAGAGCAGATCATCTGGCCCCATTTCGACTGGGCGAATGGCCAGAAAATCTCATACACAGCAGGTGCCATTGAAAGCCCCGTCATCAACGGCCACGTGGTCAAGGTTCTGGAAGGGACGAAGCCTGCATTTGATAACCGTAGGTTCAAATACCACTAATGAACGCCTGACGGTCCATGCGCGATTGGGACTGATTGTCTCCACCGGCATAGGTATAGGTAGGTGAGTTAGCTGCGGTGGCGTCCCTTTCACGCCAGTAGATTGAGTCTTTCTGCATCCCTGGGAAGGCTTGAACATGCCCTGTTTACTGCGCGCCAACTGGAACTGGCCGCTTCTGGCCGAAAGCTGCCTGATCAGACGTTGACCAGATCCATGATGTGGGTGGCATGGATATCTTCTATTCGGATGAAGCCGCAGCGCAAGTAAAACGCGTCGCCTCCCGAGGTATCGGTGCAAAGACGCACCTGCTGAAAGTGAAGAGCTGCGTGCAACCAATACTTTTACCAGCGCCTGACCGACGTATTGATTCCTTGCCGCAGGTGACACGTACACTCGCCGTAGCCTTGCGATACCGGGCTTGATATAGGGATCAACTGATAGGCCTCCAATTCCCATCAGCTGCTGTTCCGAATACGCTGCCATGAGGCATTCACCGGGCGCATCGAAGCGATTCGTTCCAGATTGCCATTCCGAAATCAGGCGCGTCAGAAACCTGAAATCTTCTGCAACCGCCTCTTTCTCCAAGATAAGAACTTCTTCCGGTAGGTGCGTAATCTGTTGAATCTCGATCAGTTTCATTCATCGTCCCTGATTCGGGAGCGCAGAGTCGCAATGACGTGATCAATGGTTGGGCCTTCAATCATAGGTGGATCAGGACGCTCACAAAACTCTCGCCAAACATAGAACGTCAGTTCCGCGCCGTCGGTCTGGGGCGCGCTACTGTCGAGTGAGCCAAAACTTTGCAGCACTCTGTACCTGTCATCGCTCCAGAATAATGCCTCGACCCAGTGGTAAATCGGGATGAAATGGAAGTGGATGGAGTGGCCCGCGTCATGACCGAAACGGCCGATGTATAGCCGTTTTGGTTGCAGGTGCGCTTCGATGGATGCCTGGATTCTCGCCTGCAACTCCCCCAACTCCGCCAGTGCTTCGGTCGGTAGCGCCGCCAGTGAGTTCGTCATTTCTTTCGCGCTGAGTATCAGGTAGCCAGGCAGCGAACTGTCGATGCGGTGGTTAATAACCCAATAGGGGGATTCATGAATGATAAAGCGAGGCGATATGTCCATATTTTGGTCTTAAGTAAAGTCCGGTGGAGGGTAGCACTTCAGGCCAAATGGAATGTTGGCTATTGGCCGATAGCCGCCATTGCCAAAGGCCGCTTCTGGCCAAAAAACGGACGATTTCAGACGCCTGCTTTCGACTCGTAGCTGCGGTCAGCACCTCACACCGTAGCCGTTGCATAACTAAAGGTGGGTGCTGATGGCCGGCTGTGAGGGAAGTGCTAGCTCAAGTAGTCAACAGTGGCGTGCCCAATGAGCCCGATCTCTGTCGTATCGGCAACCACCAGGTCGGCATTGGTGATCAAGTGCGTGTAATCGAATCCGGCTAGCGTGACCTGAAAGGCGTGCCCATCGGCACCTGGCTCGCTACTACGCAGGTAAGTGCGTTCGTTGATTTCATCGTAGGTCATGCGCAAGGTGCCGTTACGGCCGTCGCCCAAACCGGTTACGCCGAGCGCGGAGACGTCGAGCTTGTCTTCGCCCCAGATGAAGTCAGTGATCAGGTCGCTGCTGCCTGCATAGCTGTCGCCGCTGCTGGTGAACACGAAACGGTCGTTGCCTGTGCCGCCGGTGAGCTTGTCCGCGCCCAACCCACCGGTCAGCACGTCGTTGCCAGCGTTACCCTCAAGGGTGTCGTTTCCGGCACCGGCGGCCAGAGTATCGTCGCCCCAGTAGCCATACAGGGTATTGGCCTTATCGTCGCCGGCCAGATTCACCGGTGTGATCGGCTGCGGGGTGGTCACAGTTGTCGCATTACTGGGCGGGGCGAACAGCACGCTGCTGGCATTAAGTTCACTGACGTGGTTCCCACTGAGCAGGATTTCGAAGCGGTTACCGTTGGCATCGGCCTCCAGTGATTTAAGCGCGGTGGTGTCGCCCGCCAGGTTGAGGACCACCTTCAGCGTGCCGTTGTAGCCGTTACCCAACCCGGTGAAGGCCAGCGCGGACACGTCGATCATGTCATGGTCGTTGCCATTGAAATCGGTGATCAGGTCGCGGCGGCTGTAGTTGCCACTGGCATCGTTGCGGTAGCTGTCGCTGAGCTGGTTATACACAAAGGTATCGGCACCCGCGCCGCCGCTCAGTGTGTCGCCGCCGGCGCCTCCAAATAGCCGGTCATTGCCTGCACCCGCTTCGATAGTGTCGCGGCCAGCGCCGGCCTTGATGGATTCGCCAGCGTCGGTTCCCACCAGCAGGTCGTCGTGCGAGGTACCGTTGATCAGCGGTTGCAAGTTGGCATCGGTAATCAGGCCGCTGTTGGACAGGAACTGCACGGCAAAATGCCGGCCATTATGGTCTTGCTCGTAGTTTTCCAAAATGTAGATGCCGCGCAGGGGCTCGCTACGTATGTGCAGGGTATCGCCGTAGCCATTGCCCAGATGGCTAAAGCCCAGAGCTGACAGGTCGAGGACATCGTGGGCGGGATCAAAATAGCTGATGGCATCGGTGAACTCGCTTCCGGCCTTGATATAGCTGTCGCCGAGGCGGTCGAAGCGAAATACATCGCTGCCGGCGCCACCGTACAAGGTGTCGAATCCGGCACCGGGGACCATCACGTCATTGCCACCCCCGCTGACTATCTGGTCGTTGCCGGCCCCGCCCATCAGCAGCTCGTTGGCCAGCCCACCGCGCAGGTAATCACTGCCAGGGGTACCCTGCACGATGAGTTCGATCGGGTTCTTGCTGACCCGGCTACTGGCGCTCGTGACCTGCAAATCGTCAGGCACGGAGTGCTTGGTGAGATCGCTGATGTTGAAAGCTTGGGTCATGCGTGCTCCTTACCTGCGGTTGGTCCACTGCTTGTGGTTTAACGCCAATAACGCTGTTTCGTTGATAGCAGTGGGCCGCGTTTGATGAACGGTTATAAGCGCCGTCCCGGGGGAGTCGCTCGCTGAGTGGTCAGATTT
This sequence comes from Pseudomonas sp. Cab53, assembly GCF_018325965.1. NCBI lineage: Bacteria > Pseudomonadati > Pseudomonadota > Gammaproteobacteria > Pseudomonadales > Pseudomonadaceae > Pseudomonas > Pseudomonas sp. Cab53. Next base: position 2,946,405 of record NZ_AP021902.1, read on the forward strand.
GCGCCTGGCCGCCGTCGACAAACAGTTCGATACCGTTGACGAAGCTGGCGTCATCCGAGGCCAGGAACAACGCTGCGCTGGCGATTTCTTCGGCTTCGCCGACACGTCCCATTGGGATCAGCGATGCCAAGTAGTCGAGTAAGCCTTGTTGCTGAGCGGCATCGGGGCCGGCCAATTCAACCAGGCCAGGCGTGCGCGTGGCGCCGGGGCTGATCGTGTTGATGCGTACCTGGCGGTCTTTCAAATCCAGAATCCAGTTGCGTGCAAATGCGCGCACGGCGGCCTTGGACGCGGCGTACACACTAAAGGCGGCGGTGCCCGAGCTGCCTGCCGTGGAGCCGGTGAGAATCACCGAGGCTTTGGGGGCCAGCAGCGGCAGCGCCTTTTGCACCGTGAACAGCACGCCTTTTACGTTGCGATTGAAGGTGTCGTCGTACTGCTGTTCCGTGATCTCGCCCAGTGGCAGCATGGACCCGCCGCCGGCATTGGCGAACAGCACATCAATACGGCCGTGGGCCGCGCCAATCTGGCGGTACAACGCGTCCAACTGGTCGAGGTTGGAGGAATCCACCTGCACGCCGGTGGCGTTGCCGACAGCGGCGACGGCAGCGTCCAGTTCGGCTTGGCGACGGCCCGTGATATAGACGTGGGCGCCTTCTTGAGCGAAGCGTTTTGCAGTGGCCAAGCCGATGCCGGTAGTGCCGCCGGTCACCAATGCAATTTTGCCTTCGAGTTTGTTCGTCATGGTGTTTCTCCCGTATTTCGATTGAGTGACTTGTGGTGTGGGAGAAGCTTATCGACGAGGTAAGAGTTTCAAAATAGAATTGTCTGAAACCTATCGTTGCAGAAATGAAATGAGCAAGCTTCCAGATTTCGAAGGGTTGGCGATGTTTGCCAAGGTGGCCGAAGAGGGCTCGTTCGCCGGCGCGGCGCGTGTCATGAGCGTGTCGGTGCCTACGGTATCGCGTGCGGTCGCGCGGCTGGAGGAGCGCCTGGGTGGACGCTTGTTCAACCGCACCTCGCGGCAACTGGCCCTCACTGAATTCGGCGCAAGCATGGCAGTCAGGGCAGGGGAGATCTATCGGCAGGCTGAAGCGGTGGAAAGCGAGGCTCAGGCGTTATCGATCCAGCCCCGCGGCCAGGTGCGCCTGGCCATCCCCATGTCGTTTGGACTGCGTTGGGTGGCACCGCTGATGCCGCAATTGATCCGGCTGTATCCTGAGCTTTCGATTGACCTGCACCTTTCAGACGCCTCGGTAGACCTGATCGCCGAGGGCTTCGATGCGGCACTGCGCATTGCCGTACTGCCGGACTCATCGCTGGTTGCGCGGCATCTGTGCGCGGTCACCCAATACCTGGTTGCCTCACCGGCGTATCTAGCTGCCCACGGCCACCCCAGCCATCCCCGCGAACTGGCGACCCGTACATGCCTGAGCTATGCCTATCGAGCTCGCAGCCAAGTGTGGCGGTTCACCCACAAAGACGGCACCGAAGAAGACGTGGTGCCCAGCGGCCCGTTAAGAGTGACCAACTCGGATGCGTTATTGCCAGTGTTGCTTGAGGGACAGGCCATTGCCGAACTGCCTGAATTCATAGCCAGCGAATACCTGGCCGATGGGCGCTTGGTCGTGGTGCTGCCGGAATGGAGCATGACACGTGGCGGCTTGTATTTCGTCACCCCCTCGGCGCGCACCCGGCCGGTAAAAATCAAGGCGCTGTCGGACTTTTTTGCCGAGCGTTTAAGTGAGCCTGTGTGGCGGTGGGTGTAGTGATTGATGATCCACGGCATGTCTTTGTCGTGAGCAACTGTGCGCCGCTCATGACTTCCGAGAAGAGCGGATAGTTTTTTCGTCTGAATAAAATAAATGCAAATGAAGATATTACCTGTTGTTCTGCTTGGCTTTTTATCTGCTTTTCAGCCGTCGTTATCCTATGCGGATAATGCCAATGGAAAGAATCTCTATACACAGCGATGCGCCGTGTGCCATGGCGCCGACGTCAAAGGAACAGGGCCGTTGGCGAAAAAGAGCAATCCGCCGACGCCTGACCTGACCACGTCCGCCTTCAAGAAGCGACTCAATGATTATCCCGGCGTGATTGTTTCATCGGTCATTCTTCGCCCGAGTGGAAGCCTGATTCCAAAAACCTTGCGAGAAAACAACGTGAAGATTGCTCCGCACGCCTGGAGCATCAACGATCTGCGTGACTTGAATCAGTACATGAGTGAACTCATTACCCGGAAAAGATGAGCAGAGCGGACAAAGGTTGCAACCGTAGGAGCAGGCCCGGCCGGTCGCGTAACGCCGGCAGGTGACAAACCGATATAAACGCACGCACACACGACGTTTAACATAATATACATTATGCGTAACAAGATATTACACCTACCACGCCACACCCCACAGAAATTCAACCAGCTGCGACCATAAAACCCTCCACCTCCAGACCGCCTCTATACAAAACAACCCCTGTCAAAGCAGATTCTGTTCAATCCACCGCACCACATTGGTCGTCTCGATTTTCCGCTCGCCGTTGTATGTCCGCGCTTTATCCCACGCAACGCCTCTGCCTTGAGCGAACACCGCACGGTACTTGCGCAGTTGATCGTCAGGTTCGGCACGCAGGTCTGCCTCCAACGCAGGCACTGTCCATTCGACACGTTCAAGTGTTCTGCCCAGCAACCGCTCCACAGTGTCGGCCAATTGCCCATACGTGAGCGTGTCACCTGCGATATAGACCACCTGGTTACGCAAGGTTGAATCGAACAGGATCGTCGCTGTCAGCCGGCCGATATCGTGCGCGGTGGTTACCGTCACGGCTGTGTCCCAACTGCCCAATGCACGTACGGTGTTGTTGTCCAGATCGACCACGCCAAAGCCCGGCTCGAACAGAAAACTGGTGAACATGCCAGTCGAGATGATCAGCCATTGCACCCGGGATTGAGCGCGGAGCAAATCGCGTACGTCCAGTTGTTCGTCGAACAGATCCTGCGGGCTGCCTCGGCCGATCGCATCGTAGTCGACGCCGAATTGCCATGGCACGTAACGCTTGATATCGGACTGTAAAGCGGCACGGGTGAGTTTTCGTTGCGTGCCGGGGCCGGCGACAAAACCCAGGCAACTGACCAGCGTATCGAAGGCATTGAAGCTCGCCGCGAGGTGCTCTTCGCTGTCATTGACGGCATCCCCCGCCAATACCTCGACACCCAGGCTTTCCAGCTCGCGCAGAGCCTGGTGTCTCTCGCTGGATATCGCCTCTGGTGCGACCGGACGCAGCATCACCGCCACCTCCGCCGCTGGATTGAGCACCAGTGCGCGAACCACCGCCAGGCCCAACTCGCCAGCGCCTAAGACGAGAATCTTCTGGTTTTTTGCAGGATTGTGCGGTTGCATCTGTAGCTCCCAAATGTTGGTCGGCAATGAATGTCTGCATCCTGCCAGCCCTGGTTAACGCGCTGAAGAAGGCACACCCGTGATACCGCACGACGAAATGAGTGAAGATGAAGTCATCCGCCAGTCCCAGGCCGTGTGCGACGCCCTCGGTGCCGAAGACGGTGAACTCAAGCGCGAGGTGCTGACCCACGCGGGCAATCGCTGGTCGTTGGGTATCGTTCATGTTTTGGGCGTGGCAGGCACGCTGCGTCACGCCGAAATTGGTCGACGCCTGCCGGGTGTCACCCAGCGGATGCTGACCCGTAGCTTGCGACAACTGCAGCGTGACGGTCTGATTGCTCGCTTCGACCACGGCGAAACGCCGCCCCGGGTCGATTACGAGCTGACCCCGCTGGGGCGCAGTTTTCTGGTCCGAATGGTGCCGTTGTGGACTTGGCTGTTGGAAAACGCGGAGTGTTTTCGCCGTGCACGGATGAACTTTGATGCCGAGGACCGACCAGGTGTGCCCCAGGCCCGGTCTGAAACAGGCGCTATCACAGCCGCCGACAGGCCTGACTGATGTGCCTGCAATTCGCGTATTGACATATCGAAAAATCTCGATATCCTGGGCGCATGGAACTACTCGACATATTCAAAGCCCTCTCGAACCCTACTCGCCTGCAAATCCTGAAAGGCTTGAAGGACCCCGTAAAGAACTTCCCTCCACAGGATGAAGGTGACGTTCACACGGTGGGTGTCTGTGTCAGCAGTATCCAGGAAGGCATCGGCCTGTCTCAGTCCACGGTGTCTGGTTATCTAGCAACGCTGCAACGGGTGGGTCTGGTCGAGGTCAGGCGTATCGGTCAGTGGACCTATTACAAGCGCAACGAAGCCACTATCAGCGCCCTCTCCGAGCTGATTGGGAAAGAGTTGTAGGTTTTTTTTATCATAGGATATCGAAATATCTCGATATCTAATTTTATCGATTAGAGGATTTTGCAATGAAAGCGATGATGCTCACCTCATTTGGCGGCCCGGAATCGTTCGAACTTCGCGAGTTGCCCAAGCCAGTGCCGGGGCCCGGACACGTCCTGGTCCGGGTGCATGCGACCTCCATCAATCCGTTGGATTACCAGGTCCGGCGCGGCGACTACCCCGACCTGGTGGCGCTGCCGACCATCACCGGCCACGACATCTCTGGCGTCGTTGAAAGCGTCGGGCCTGGCGTCACGTCTTTCGTGCCGGGGGATGAAGTCTGGTACACCCCGCAGATATTCGACGGTCCCGGCAGCTATGCCGAGTACCACGTCGCCGCCGAAAGCATCATCGGCAAGAAGCCAGCTGCGTTGAACCACCTTGAGGCGGCGAGCCTGAGCCTGGTTGGCGGGACGGCGTGGGAGGCCCTGGTCGTCCGCGCAGGCCTGAGAGTGGGTGAAAGCATCCTCATCCATGGCGGTGCGGGAGGCGTTGGCCATGTAGCGATCCAGTTGGCAAAGGCCATCGGCGCGAGGGTGTTCACCACCGTGCGCGAAGCTAACGCCGAGTTCGCCCGTGCCATGGGAGCCGATGTGGTCATCGACTACGAAAAAGAGGATTACGTCGAGGTCATCAACCGCGAAACGACCGGCCAAGGCGTCGATGTGGTGTTTGACACCATCGGCGGCAACACGCTGTCGCGCAGCCCCGACGTGTTGGCTCAACTGGGCCGCGTGGTCTCGATCGTAGACATTGCCCAGCCACAGAACCTCATCCAGGCCTGGGGCAAGAACGCCAGCTACCACTTCGTTTTCACCCGACAAAACCGTGGCAAGCTCGATGAGTTGAGTGCCTTGATCAACCGCGGTCAGCTACGGCCACACGTGGGAGCGGTTTATTCACTTGAAGACATCCCCCTTGCTCATGCCCGGCTGGAAAGCCCGAACAACGGCCTCCAAGGGAAAATTGCGATTGCCGTCGAGCCATCGCTGATCGCCTGAATGGCTGTCACTAACCGTTCAAATCACAATGGATGAACATCATGATCTATGAGATCGCCCTGCTCCCCGTACACCAGGACCGCATCGAAACCTTCAGGCGCGCCTTTGCCGATGTCACGCCTTTACTGTCTCGTGCAAAAGGCTACGGCGGCCACCTGCTCGCGCAAGGTATCGAGAACCCCGGCCAATTCAACCTCATCGTGCGTTGGGCTTCACTTGAGGATCACACGCCGGGGTTCGAAGCGAGTGAAGACCATCGGCTATTCATGAGGGGGCTGGAGCCGTATTTTTCTGAAGAGCCCACCGTCTACCACATCGAGGGCGCCGCGTTTACGGCCGTAGAACAGGAGGATTTTTTCTTCAACGCTGACGCACACTGATCGATGATGGCTTTGGAAACAGGCGATTGCGCGACGGTTCAAGCCTTGGATCTCGCGCAAAAGCCCTTACAATCACCCTCCCCTCATTCGGACCCTCTTCATGCAGCGTCTTTTGCCCCTGGTTCTACTGCTCCTGACCGGCCAGGCCCTGGCGTACCCAGCCCTCCCGGACACCGAGCTCTACACCCAGAAGACCCACGATTGCCAGGATGTCGACCTCGCCACCTGGCAACACCCTGCCCGCGCCGTTTTGGAGAAAAGCGGCATCAAGCTGGAGCGGGTACAGCTGTGCAACGGCGGGCGTTATCCGATCTTTATCGGTGAGGTCCCCTACGATCCACAGGGTCAGACCAAGGACTTCTTCCTGCCTTTGTATGAGGATCTGCGAAAGGCCAACGGCAAATGGCCCTACGTGTTGGTCGCCAGCAATTATGGCGAGATGGTGTATGTCAGCTATCCCAGAAGCGATTCGATTTCCCTGGGCTATGAGAATTTCGAGGTGCCGTAAATATGGCCGCCTCAATAGAAACGGCAACGAGCGACCCCCGTTGGGTCAGTTGGAAGCGCCCCCGGCAAAATGGGGAGATGTGCCGAAATGCTCGATTAGAAGCTCGGTGAGGACGCGGATTTTTCGCGCCGGATGCGCACCTGGTGGACGCACCAGATACGCTCCGGCTGGAGGCGGAGGATAAGCTGTCATGATTGGCACCAACGCCTCGGACATGATGTTTTCATGGGTGAGACAATCCGGCAGGTAAGCTACACCGAGCCCTGCTACTGCGGCGGCGACGAGCGCAACGCCGTTGTCGGCTTTGAATTGCCCTTGGGGGCGAACCGAAACGACCCTGTCGCCATCCACAAATTGCCAGGCCTCCGTGCTCTGCATCAATGCTTGATGCGAGGCCAGGTCCTCCGGCCGTTGTGGCGACCCATGTTCCTTGATGTAGGACGGGCTTGCGACCAGTTTCACGCCGATCGGGCCGATACGCCTGCCAATGAGGTTGGAGTCAGGCAGGTAGCCAACCCGGATGCCACAGTCGTACCCCTCGGCAATGAGATCGACAAAGCGATCGCTGTAGCAGGTTTGAATCTGCAACTGTGGATGGCGGCGGGCCATTTGCGCAATGACAGGGGCGAAATGGGTCGGGCCGAAAGACAGTGGTGCGGCCACTCGCAGGCGACCACGCAAGGGGCCAGCAGGCAGAATGGCCTCTCTGGCCATTTCCATTTCGGCACATACCTTGGCCGCGTGGTCGCGGAACGTAGCTCCGGCCTCTGTCAATGCTGCGCCGCGGGTGGTGCGTGTAAGCAACTGCACCCCAAGCTCCGTTTCCAGGCGTATCAGCCTGCGACTAATGATTGATTTTGATACCCCCAGCCTCAATGCAGCAGGCGAAACGCCTCCGGCATCAGCAACCTGGACAAACGTCTCGAGCGCTTCGATATCCAACTTGGCGTTCCCCTTTGTGCGACACAGTTAACCGAACGATGCCACTACCTAAGGGGGTTAGGGAACAACAGAATGCTGATCACAGGCAGCGACGCCACGGATGTATTGCCGGTTGACGGCTCATGCTCCATTCGCCACAGCCAGTTCGCGATCGTTGCCTGATGCGTGCGATATCCAGCCCAAGCGAGCGCTTGGACCACCGTCATAATGAGGACCTGCCATGACGAGCGAAACGATCCGTAACCCCCACACCGACGCACTCCTGACGCCTGAGAACTCGGCGTTTATCCTTATCGACTACCAGCCGATTCAAGTGTCTTCGATCCGTTCCATGCCTCGCGACGAACTGGTGTTCAACATAACCAGCGTGGCCAAGGCGGCCGTTAACTTCAACCTCCCTATCATCCACTCCACGGTCAATGTCGGCACCGGTCGCAACCAGCCGCCTATTGAGCAGTTGCAAGACGTGCTCGGTCACTTGCCGACCTACGACCGCACCTCGATCAACAGCTGGGAAGACACCGAATTCAAGCAAGCGGTGAAAGCCTGTGGGCGTCGCAAATTGATCATGACTGCACTGTGGACTGAAGCCTGCCTGACCTTTCCGGTTCTCGACGCGATCCAGGAAGGTTTTGAGGTTTATGTCCCGATTGATGCGGTTGGGGGAACTTCCACTTCCGCGCATGAAGCCGCATTGCGTCGAATGGAACAGGCGGGCGCAAAAATGATCAGCCGCGTGCAGATGTACTGCGAACTGCAGCGCGACTGGGCGCGGGAGGCGACCGTTGCGGGCTTCATGGGCGTCTTTGATAACTTCGACGGCTTCAACGCAGAAAAAGGAACCGTCTAGACCGTGGCAGCCCCCGGCCTGCTGATGAATGAAGGTGGCACTCGGTGAGCGCGTCACCTTCATTCCCTGGCGTTGCCTCGTCGTGCGGTACACATCAACCAGGCCGCTAGCCTTGCGCAAACCATTCCCCTCTCAATTGCCCAGCGCCTCCCCCGTAAGAAGCGCGTAAAAATGTCGTCTTAGCCCATGCGCCTCATCGCGTTCGCAACAACACCGCGGCACGTACACGTTGGCGGCCAAAGGCACTCATGCGCTGGAACTCGGTGTGGCTCACCGGCATGTGCTGGCAGTCCAGGCTGCCGCGTTGGCGGCTGTGGTCGACATCAGGGTCGTGCAGATAGACGAAGTCATCGTCGCAGCCGGTGATCACGATCCAGTGAGGAGCCTTCAGGCGTGTGAAGCGATAGCTACTGATGAGCACCAACGGCTTGTAGCCCGCCAGCAAGGCTGCACGCACGTCCAGGCTGGCCGCGGTGATTTGCTCCACGCCCGTGTCGGCCAATGCTTCGGCGAAGCCCTCTTCTACCAACTGCATCACAGCTTTCTTTTCTGCACTGCGCACGCCGTCCAGAAACAGCGAGCCTGACTGGCTCAGGACCAAGCGAACGGCAAAGCCACGTCGCCAAGCCGCGAGCGCCAAGCCTTGAGGGCTGCAGCCACCGTGGCCGGCGGTCATGAAGATGGTGGTTGCTTCGCGCCAGAGTTGAATCTCTTCTTTGCGCTCAAGTGCACGTTGGTTGTCCAATGCCGCCATGGCCATCAACAGGCAGGCGGCGCCGCAGGTGAACTCTGTGGTTTGCGGGTAATACGGGACCCGTCGTGCGGGCGGTGGCGCGTCGCGCAGGATGCGCTTTTCATAGCGCAGTGCCTGGGCGTGATCCTCGTAGTAGTCCTCGACCAGCGCGAAGCGCCGGTAACCGTTGGCCTCATACAAGCGGATGGCGGCCGGATTATCAGGGCGTACTTCCAGGCGCAGCCAGGCGCAATTGCGCGCCAGTGCGCCGGCCTGGGCCTGCTCCAGCAATTGTTGCCCCAGCCCATGGCCCCGCCATGCAGGGCTGACCGCGATGGAGTAAAGACGCCCGAGCGATGTGCCGCGATGAAATAACAGCAGCGCATAACCGGCCAACTGCCCTCCCTGCTCGGCCAGGATCAGGCTGGCGTTGGCCCGATTGATCATCCAATGAAAATTGCGCGGGCTCAGGCGATCGAGCGCGAAGCACTGCTGCTCCAGAGCGGCCAGCGCATCGATATCGGGCATCGATGCAAAGCGAAAATCAAAAGGCATGGCAACACCGTAATGTTTGAGTAACGAACCGGGACAGGGCGAAAAACCCGTGATTTATTGAAGCGGCGTATTCTTCAACAGGGATCAATTACTCATGTCAGCGGTGCAAGCCAACAGGGCCGAAGTATTGGCCAAATCCGAACGTTGCACAATCACCCTCGACGATCAACCTCCCGGCAAGCAGCGTGGCGGCAGCCGACTGCTGATCGTGGTCGAGCGCAAGGAAGACTGGGCCAGCTACCTGCCCAGCGAGAGCCTGATGCTGGCCCAGGACTACCTGGAGCGCACCGATGAGGTCGCTGGCCGCACCCAGGTGATCAATCTGTGTCGCAGCTATAAATACCTGGGCCAAGGTTATTACTGCTCGCTGCTGGCCGAGGCCCGCGGGCACAAGGTCATACCGTCGGTACGCACGATCAGCGAGCTGTCGCGCAAGGCACTTTACGGCGTTGGGCTGGACGACCTGGAGCGCCCCCTTGAACGGGCCTTGGCTAACCATCCGTACGGCAGCACCGAAGCCTTCACGCTGAATCTTTACTTCGGCAAAACGCCCATCGAGCCCTTGCAAACCCTGGGACGGCAGCTTTTCGAGGCCTTCCCCTGCCCTGTTCTTCTGGTCGAGTTTCGCCGGGCCGAGACTTGGCAGATCGCCGGGATAAGGGCTGGCGCGCTGCATAAACTGCGTGACGAGCAGCAACATGTGTTCGCCGACGCCCTGGATGCATTCAATCGCCGCACCTGGCGTCAGCCAGATTCCAAGCGCGTGGCACGCTTTGACCTGGCTATCCTCCACGATCCCGCTGAAACGCTGCCGCCCTCCAATGCCGAAGCATTGAGTCGTTTCGTCGAAAACGGTAAAGCGCTGGGGATCGATGTGGAACTCATCGAAAAGAAGGACTATGCCCGCCTCGCTGAATTCGACGCGTTGTTCATCCGAGAGACTACTCGCGTGGATGACCATACGTACCGTTTCGCCAAAAAAGCAGAAGGCGAAGGCCTCGTGGTCATTGATGATCCTTCGTCCATCTTGCGCTGCACCAACAAGGTCTACCTGGCCGACCTGCTCAAGCGCCGCAAGCTGGGCATGCCGGCCACGGAAATCCTCTACAAGGATCGCCCTCAAGAGCTCGATCAGGTTGGGCTGCGGCTGGGTTTTCCGCTGGTTCTAAAAATTCCTGACGGCTGCTTTTCACGGGGCGTGATCAAGGTCGCCGATGCCAAGGCCCTAACCGCTGCGGCCCAGGAGCTGTTCGAACATTCCGTCCTGCTGCTCGCTCAGGAGTACTGCTACACCGAGTACGACTGGCGTATCGGCGTACTTAACGGTGAGGCGTTGTACGCCTGCCAATACTTCATGTCCAAAGGGCACTGGCAAATCTACAACCACAAGGCCGACGCCGGCGAAATCAACGGCAAGTGCCGCGCGGTGCCTGTACAGCAAGTGCCCGAAGCCGTGGTGAAGCTTGCGGTGGACACCGCCCGACTGATCGGCAACGGGCTCTACGGTGTCGACCTCAAGCAGGTCGGCGAGCGGGTGATGGTCATTGAAGTCAATGATAACCCCAACCTGGATGCCGGCACCGAGGACGCGGTGCTGGGCGATGAGTTGTACCGGCGGGTGCTGCTGGCTTTCGTCCAGCGCCTTGAGCTCAAGTATCGCGGCCAGGCGAACTGAACGATGATCGAAGGCTACCGCATCGAACAAGGCACCTTGTGCCAGGCCTCTGTCGATCGTGGGACGGTGTGGCTCAGCATCGCCCCGGACGACGGTGAACGCGCGTTCCTCCAGCAACGCCTGGGCATCAGTGCCCAGACGCTGGAATCGTCGCTCGACCCCGACGAAGTGGCGCGTATCGAAATCAAGCCCGACCACCTGTTTCTCATCTGGAAGCGCCCTGAAAGCTTCGATGGTCGGGTGTTCAACGTGTCGTCGTTCGGCGTGGTGCTCAGCGAGCAGCGGCTGGCGGTGATCTGCGCCAGCAACTCGCTGCTCAGTGGCCTCGACCAGGTCACTGAAATGAGCAGCCCGCTGGACGTACTCATGGCCTTGCTGGCCGAAAGCGTGCACCACTACCTCGGCCATTTGCGTGTGGTCAAGCAGGTCGCCCGGGAGCTGCAGCAACGGTTCACACGGCCCCTGGACAACGAGCATCTGATGCAGATGTACAGCCTGAGCGAGAGTCTGGTCTATTACGTCAACGCCATCCACAGCAACGGCGCCGTGCTCGGCCTGCTACGCAGCCATGGCCAGAAGCATGGCTTTGGCCCCGACCAGTTGGGGTCGCTGAATGACCTGATCATCGAGAACGAGCAAAGTTACCAGCAGGCCAGAATCCACGCCCAGGTGTTCGCCAACCTGATTGAAGCGCGCGGTAACCTGGCCAACAACGGCATGAACCTCGCCTTGCGCAACCTGACCTTGATCAATGTGGTGTTTCTGCCGCTGAATCTGATCGCCAGCGTTGGAGGCATGTCCGAGTTCAGCATGATGACCGCCGGCACGCCCTGGTGGCTGTCCTTCCCCGCGTTGCTGGTGGGAATGGCCGTGCTCGGTATCGGCATGGCGATAGCGCTGCGGCGCATGGCCTGAATCTGGCGAGCACAGAGGGGTAGGACGGATGCACTGCGATAGCAGAGATGATACGCAAAGCCTCATTTACCCTATGATTGGCTCAGTCCAACCTCTACTAAGGTGCGTCTCGTTTGGCAACCCAACCTCTAACCGCCCGTGAGGCTTACCAAGTGTTGCGCGACATCGCTTTGGGCGTTCGCATCCTGCGCCGCTTGGATGAACAATCCTGGATGGACATTCACAGCGGTCCAATGACCGTTGAAGCAGATGGATGGGTCATCAGGTTCTACAACGATTGCGGGGCGCTTGACTATTGCGACAGCTGTTACAGCCCGGACGGTCGGGCGTACGTCTTCGACGCTCACCAGCAATTCGGCACCGACCCCGTAGAACTCTTGAGCACCTGGGAGTACGCCCAACTACAGAAACTTTTGACTGCCGCCTGAACAATAATCGTTGGTTCCCCCTCCTCCCCTGCCCCTCCCCTTTGAACAGCTATCCAGCACACGTTCTCCCCAGCAAAAACCGACTCAGCACGTTCCGGGTGATCATGACGGTATAGACATCACCCAGCACTAGCCCCTGCACCCATTCGCACGTCGCGGCGGTGAAAACTTCACCTTTGCCTTTTTGAAAATACACCACCATGCCAGTCCCGCGGCTATGCTCGCCGACGCTAGCATCGCTGAGGTCGGGCGCCAGCAACGCAGCACGAAACCGAGCGTCGCCATCCCCCAGCATGAACGAATACGCATCCTGGGGCCGGCCCTGCTCGGCGACGCTGGCCCAGCCCATGGCGAGGATCTGCAACCCTGGCGGAGCACCGTCGGTGCCAAGGGGTTCCGGCAGGCCTTTGACGAAGGTGTACTCAAGCCCGTCCACTTCGTAGCCAAAGAGGTTGGCCTCATCACCGAACATATCCGCGTAACCCAGCCCCGTGCCGGCGAACGCCCAGTGCTGTGGCCTGAATACTGTGAAACCGCGCGGGCTGCGCCGGGCCATGCCGCCAAATGCGCCGTATATCCCTCGCAACGCGTTCACGCCGAACGTCTTGGCACCGGGACGACCCACCCGCGGATCTTCCCAGGCACCGGTTAGCCTGCCGGGATCGATGGCCGCCAAAGGGTCGAGTTCGGCGGCGTCATACTTATAGGCCACTTGACGCAGCCCTCCGTTCTCCAGGCGAATCTGCCACATGAAATTGCCTGCAAAGCGGGCCACGTTGCCGCCACCCTCGACAAAGGCGTCGACGTGGTCGCGCATCTCTTGCGTCCAATATTCGTCGTGTCCCACGAAGACAGCGCAACCGTAGCCTTCCAGCGCGTGCGGGTCGTGATGCAAGTCATCCTGGGTCAGGATGTCCACCGTATAGCCCTGTTGCTCGGCCCACACTATGAAAAGCCGCTCGTAAGAGGCCCAGCCCGCCAACGCGTAATACTTGCTGAAGCCATTCAAAGCGGCCCACTCGATGAACTCATAACGCGCAGGGCCTGGCTTGCAGGGTCGCGAGGCGTTGATCGAGCGTGGCGAGTCCTCTGGCAGCCAGACCTGCCCACGTGCCCAGGGTCGTTGTGCCGACAACAGCGGTGAGCGCCCGCGCGGTGTGTCGGGGTGGATACCGAAGTAATGGTTGGCGCCTCCCCAGTCGTTGTAGGCGGCCCAAGTAGAGGTCGCCGCCACCAGCACCAGCGCGTCAGCGCGTTTGTGCGCCGCCTTGACGATGAACAAGTGATGCCCAAGCACGTGACCGGCGCCATCGTGCACCTCCACCACGTAGCCACCGGGCTCGGCGTCCGCTGGGATTGCCCAGTGCGCAAACACCGGCCATTGACACCCCTGCTCGTAGACACGTTCGGGCAGCGGATGGAAACCGGCAGCGAGAGCGCTGGTGTTGTGCACGGTGTGGGCAAGCGGCCCGTCCCGATAGATCCTCAGCGCTACTTGAGGGCTGTTTGAAGACAAGTGCAGATGCACCGTTTCACCCGGGCTGTAGGAGCGTCGGTCGGAGTAGCACCAGGCAGCCAGCGGTCCCGCCTCGGCAGGGACTTCGACCCAGATCTCCCTGGCGCCCTGGCGTGGGCCGGAAGTCTGGAGGGGGGTTACGCCGGCGCCGGGCCGTTCGCCGCGGGCGGCCGTGTGCTTCGATTCGGGTGGATTCATGGGGTTATCGCCTGTATTCAATGGTCTTTGCGGATCGACACGCCTGGCATTCATGGCTGGGACGCGACCGACCTTCCCGTGCTCGTGGTCATCCGGGCACCCGGCGCCTGGATATCGGCGAGATCGATACCCACCGTTTCCTCGATGAAGTAACCGGCCACCACCGTGAGCAGGCCCAGCCCCATCACGTAACCGATGTACAGGTAGCCAAGGTCGGCGCCGTTGAGATAGCTGTGCAGATAAGGGGCAGTGCCGCCAAAAACGGCCACCGAGACGGACGAGACGAAGCCGACACCCTGGGCACGCGCCTGGGTCGGCACCTGCTCCGACAAAACCGCCGGAAAGATCGCCGCAATCAGGGCCCAGGCGCTCAGCCCCAGCAGTTGGGCCAGGAACAGCGTATAGGGCTCGGTGGTGACCATGATCGACAGCGGGTAGGTCAGCAGCATCACGCAAATGCCCCAGGCAATGACCATGGGTTTGCGCCCTACCCGGTCAGACAATCTTCCGCATACCGGCAACCAGCACACGCAAATGATCTGCGCGAGCAGGCTCGCTACGTATGCGCCCGTCGCATCCATGCCTCGGGCAATGGCCGACGCGGCACCGAAGGTGACCCAGGCGTAATAGGTGACATTTGCGGCCGCCGCGAGCATCACGATGTTACGAGCAATGCGTAGCACCTCGCCCCTGGACAGCGTTCGCGACGCATGAGTCTGCCCTTGCTGTTGCTCGAACACATGGGATTCCTGCGCACTGCGGCGCAGGAACAATGCGTAGATGCCGAGCACCCCACCGATGGCGAATCCGATGCGCCAGCCATAGTCATTCATGGCTTCGGGCCCCAGCAGCCAGGTCAGTGCCGCCGCCACTGCGGTTGCTGCCATGACCCCCAACGTCACCCCGACATACACCGAACTGGACCATAATCCGCGGTGCTGGCTGGGCGCGATCTCGGCGACGTACGTATACGACACACCCGTTTCGCCGCCATGGGCGAGGCCTTGCATCAACCGAAAAAACAGCAAGCCTGCGGAGGCGTACAAGCCGACGTTTGAGTAAGCCGGGATGATCGCGATACCCAGGCTGCTGACCGCCAGGAGCAACATCGTGATCACCATGATGGTCCGGCGTCCGAGGCGGTCGCTCAGACGACCGAACAGCAGTCCGCCGATGGGCCGGGCGACGAAGCCGACCGCAAACACGGCAAGGGTCGCGAGCATCGCCGAGCGCGGATCCGTCTGGTCGAACAGATTGCGCGACAGGTAGACCGAGAACGTCGCGTACAACGTCCAGTCGAACCACTCGAGTGCATTGCCTATACCGGCCGCGCGCAACGAAGCGAGGCGTCCTTGATGGGACGTCGAATTATTCATGTCACTTCTCCAGATCATGGGTTCAGCAAGGGAGACGGGGGGATGCCCCGAAGGGGCTGGCTCAGAGGTGTAAAGCAGCCCCAGCCGCGGCACCTGGCGCGGGTGCCTCCACGCGCACACGCAGGGCGATCAGCAGCGCCGCCAGAAACATCAGCACCGCGGCCGCGATGAACACACCGTCGATGCCGCTGAAACTGAACATCACACCACCTCCGGCAGCGCCAGCGGCGATGGCGGACTGCACCGAAGCGACGACCATCCCGCCGGCACTTTCCGCCTGGTCCGGCACCGCGCGGGCAACCCAGTTCGACCACGCGACCGGCACACCGCCGAAGGCCATGCCCCAGACAGCCAACAACACCGCCTGCCCTGGCACAGACGCTGGCAAGATGACCAGGGCCAGGGCCGCGAGCCCTACCAGCATCGGCATCAGGACCAAAACGCCACGTGGATTGCGCTCAAGCAGCCAACCGGCCAGCAAGGTGCCGATGAAGTTCGCCACACCGAAACCGAGCAGCATCAGGGACAAGCCCAGCGGCCCTACTCCCGTGGTGCTTTCCAGGAACGGCCGGATATAGGTGAACAGGGCAAAGTGGCCGCTGTGCACCAATATGCAACCCAGCATGCCCAAGGCAATGCCCGGGCGCAGCAAGACCTCGAGTACGGTGCGCAGACGTGCGGGCCGTCGCGGTGCCAGAGGCGGCAAGGTGAGTGATTGGAAGACCAGCGTCACCGTGCCCACCGCCGCTGCCGCGATGAATGCGCTGCGCCAGCCGTATAGCTCGCCCAGGTAGCTACCCAGGGGAACCGCGACCACTGTTCCTACCGCGATGCCACTGAAGATGATGGACAGTGCACGAGGCAACAGCGCCGCCGGCACCAAGCGCATCGCCACGGCCGCCGCCATGCTCCAGAAACCACCCAAGGCGATACCCAGCAAGACCCGCATCACCAGCAGGACGGCCAGGCTCGAGGAAAAAGCGACCAACAGGTTGGACGCGATCATCAACATGGAAAACCCCAGCAAAACCCAGCGCCGGTCGATGGCGCGGGTCAGGCCCGGCACCAGCAAGCCGGCGAACAACGCCACCACCGCCGTCACGGTCACCGCCTGCCCGGCGAGGGCTTCTGAAACCCCCAACTGAGTCGCCATCGGCGTCAGCAGGCTGGCCGGTAGGTATTCGGCGGTCAGCAATCCGAATACCCCCATGGCCAGCGAAAACACGGCCATCCACGCCGGTGACGTCGGCGCCTCGTCTACCACCGCGTGACGGCTGTCGAACACGGCGTCACATACACATTTAGTCATTGCAGATCTCCACATTTCATCGCGACCCGCAGTCTAGGCGCGTGAAAATGGATGATCTATGATGCAGCGTCTCTATCTTTTGACCGAAACTCCGGAATGCCCATGTCCGATCCCGTTCCCCTTTCTTCCGATCTCATTGACGAGTTGCTGCGTGGCATGCGTCTGCGCGGCGTCCAGTACCGCCGCATCCAGACCGGACCTGATTTCGGCCTGGGTTTCGCGGCCCAACCTGGCCATGCCTGGTTCCATTTCGTTGCAGTCGGCAACGCCGTGCTTCGGATGGAGGATGGAACCTGCTTCGCGTTGTCTGCAGGGAACGCCGTGTTCATCTCCCATGGCGCCGCCCATCAGTTGCTCTCCGACGTTGACGTGCCCGTCCAGGACATCGACAGCCTGGACGCCGCGTCGCTTGGGGACACCGTCTGCGCGGTGGATGTCGGCGGCGAGTCCGACACCGCCTCTCCCACGATCATTTTCAACAGCTGCATGGCGTTCGAGCTGCGCAGCATTCACGGTCTTGGCAAACTGATGCCGGGCTTGATGGTGATCGACGCCGGGGGCCAGCGTTATCCGGGGCTGATGCCGATCCTGGCAACCATGGAGCGCGAGGTCAGCGCCGCCCGCATCGGTTTTGCCGGCATCCTCGCGCGGCTGGCCGATGTGGTGACCGCCATGATCGTTCGCGGATGGGTGGAGTGCGCCTGTGGCAACGCCTCGGGATTGGTCGCGGCCCTGCGCGATCCGCGCCTGGCCCGGGCACTGCTGGCCTTGCACCAGGACCCGGGGCGCGATTGGACCGTCGCGCAACTGGCGCAGCAATGCAACACCTCGCGCTCGGCATTCGCCGAGCGCTTCCACGCCACGCTTGGCATTGCGCCCTTGCGATATGCCACAGAATTGCGGATGAGGCTGGCAAGCCAGTGGCTGACGCTTGAGCGGCTCCCGATAGAAGAAGTAGCCCAGCGGCTGGGGTACACGTCGCAGGCGGCATTCAGTCGCGCGTTCAAGCGCGTCACCGGGCAGCCGCCCGGGATGAGTCGTCAAGGGAGGCGGCTTGCGGGGGCTTGAAATGTTGGGTGATCGATATAGCCCATTGACTGTTTGCCTGAGGGCTCAGGTTGAGTCAGTGGGCGTTGTTCAGTTAATGCCCAAGTAATGAAGGGCCCCAGTGTTTCCTAATCCTGACCCCCACAGCCCGCAATTCCCTTTTACTTCGTAGTAATCAATTACATTGCTGTCGTTCTTAGCCCAGAATGCGACCGTGCAGCGTTCCTGGACGTTTCTCGTTTCGATCTGCTGCACATTCACCAGTTGCCCAGAAGAAGTGTCCATGTATGAATCGACAACCGTTTGCTGGTTGTAATTGACCCCGTTTTTATCGAATACATAAACTTTCTGCCCATACAGCTCGTGACCTGGCTTGACTGAATGCTCTGTCAGAATCAGCGAAGGATTGCCGAATTTCTTATAGGCTTCCTGGATATTTTTCCCCATGAGCTCGTTGGCAGCGGAGCGCTCAGGGGCGATGGTAGAACACCCTGTTAACAACAATGAGGTCAGCGAGAGTGCTGTGAGTAATTGTTTTTTTTGTAAAGACATTCAATAGCTCCCTGAAAAAATCAGATCAGTCCAAATGTTACAAGAACGACAATTTGCTGCTCTCGAATACAGGTGTGGTCAGAATTTGCAGGTAATGAACGCTATATTCCTGGCAGCGAGTTCGCGACGTTCGCCGTTCTCGAAGTCTAGAATGCCTATCTGGAACGAGGCTATAGCACAAACGTGCTAAGGGGCGTTTGAAAGGATGCAGCGATCACCAGACTTATCCAGCAGATCGACTATTTGAAGAAACAGGCGAATCACCCGACAAAACAAAACCTTTTGTAACCATACAAACAAGGAGGGCCCACACTTATGCCGGCCCGGCTTGCCGTTGCGGCAAGCCGATCACTTCTATGCGCCGGCCAGGTCCAGACGGCCCCCCTCTGGCTCAACCTCTCCTGCGGCCCTGAGGATTTCATCGCGACAAGCCGCGAGGATTTCATCGGCCAGCGGCGAATCGTCGGGACAGGCACGCGACAGGATAATTGCGCCCAACGAGTGAGCCATGATGGCAAGGTACTTTGCACGGGCATCGGCTAAGCCGGGCTCGTCCAGTTCCCCTGCTCCGTTGAGCAACACCGCCAACTGGGTCTCGATGCCTGCGGCAAAGGCGGCCTTGACTTCATCCTCTTTTCGAGCGGCATCAGCGCACAGGGCAGCCAAGGTGCATCCGGTCGCCCGGTCATCACGGTGCTCGCGAGACAAGTACGCGTTCACAAATTCGGGTACCGACGCCCCGGCCGTCAGCGCCGCGGATTGCGCTATACCGGAAGACGACGACTCCGCCATCAAATCGGCCTTGGATTTGAAGTGTTTGTAGAACCCGCCTTGGGTAAACCCGGCGGCAGCCATCAGTTCGGCAATACCGATGCCGTCGTAGCCGCGTTCTCGAAAAAGCGCGGAGGCGGTCTCGACGATGTGCGCCCGATTCGCCTGCGCCTGCTGCTTAGTGACTTTCATCGTTCATCCAACATGGCTTACACATGGCTGCAATATACATTGATGTCGACCGACATCAAAGTGTTGACATTTTAGAGTTCGACCATAATCATTGGAAGCACCTCCCCACCAGAAGCTGAAAGAAATGACCTCAAAAACGCTTTTCGAGCCCTATGCCCTGGGCGATCTGACGCTGGCTAACCGCATAGTGATGGCGCCGCTGACTCGCAACCGTGCCGGTGCCGGTCTGGTTCCCAACGAGCTGACAGCGACCTATTACGCGCAACGCGCCGCCGCAGGCCTGATCATTACCGAGGCCACGCAGATTTCCGCGCAGGCCCAGGGCTACCAGGACACCCCTGGGCTCTACACGGCTGAACAAATCGAGGGATGGCGCAAGGTCACGGAGGCCGTGCATGCACAAGGTGGTCGCATCTTCGTTCAACTTTGGCATGTGGGGCGTGTCTCCCACGTTGACCTGCAACCGGGCGGCGCAGCACCCGTCGCCCCTTCTGCGGTGCGCGCTCAGACCCAAACCTTTGTCAACAATGGCTTCGTCGACGTTTCAGAGCCTCGCGCTCTTGATTTGAGTGAGCTACCCGGCATCGTGAATGACTTCCGTCAGGCCGCGGCGAATGCGGTGCTCGCAGGTTTCGATGGTGTAGAGATTCACGGAGCCAACGGCTACCTGCTTGATCAGTTCATCAAAGACAGCGCCAACCAACGCACCGATGCGTACGGTGGAACAGTCGAAAACCGTGCGCGCCTTTTAATCGAAGTCGTTACCGCGGTAGCCGATGAGATCGGTGCAGGCCGCACTGGGGTGAGAGTTTCACCGGTATCGCCAGCCAACGACGTCGCCAGCAGCGATCCCCAAGCGCAATACGATTACATCGCTGACCAGCTCAGTGCCCTGGGTATTGCCTATCTGCACGTGGTCGAAGGTGCGACGGGTGGGCCGCGTGATATTGCCCCCTTCGACTACGCCTCATTGCGCCGCAGGTTCAAGCAAACCTACCTGGCCAATAACGGTTACGACCTGGAGTTCGCCAGCGCCACCCTCAACGAGGCCAAAGCGGACCTCTTTGCCTTCGGCCGGCCCTTTATCAGTAACCCGGATCTGGTTGAGCGGTTGAAAACCGGCGCGCCTCTGGCACCGTTAAACCCGGCAACACTCTACGGCGGCGGTGCACAAGGCTACACCGACTACCCGACATTCGCCGGTTGAAGCTTCGTCCTTTCTCTCTCTTGCCAGAATCTTTTAATCAGGAAATGCAAATGAACACACTTGCGACTGTCCTTATTACCGGCGCTTCAACAGGCATCGGCGCCACTTATGCCAAACGTTTTGCTCGTCGCGGGCATGACCTCGTACTGGTGGCCCGCGACAAAGTCCGCCTCGATGCCTTGGCCGCTCAGTTGCGTGGAGAGTACGGCGTTGCTGTCGAGGTGCATCAAGCCGACCTGACCGACACGGCAGACCTGGCGGCGATTGAAGCTCGTCTGCGCGAGGACGAACGTATTGGCGTGTTGATCAACAATGCGGGCGTGGCCCAATCCGGTGGGTTCGTTCAGCAGAGCGCCGAAAGTATCGAAAAGCTTATCTCACTCAATATTGTCGCCCTTACCCGCCTGGCCGCGGCGGCGGCCCCCCGTTTCGCGCAGTCAGGTGAAGGGGCGATCGTCAACCTCGGCTCGGTGGTAGGTTTGGCGCCCGAGTTCGGCATGACGGTATACGGGGCGACTAAAGCGTTTGTGCTGTTTCTCTCCCAGGGCCTGAATCTGGAGTTGTCGCCTAAGGGCGTATACGTCCAGGCCGTATTACCGGCTGCCACTCGTACAGAAATCTGGGAGCGTGCCGGGATCGATCTCAATGCAATCCCGGAAATGATGGATGTCGAGGAGTTGGTCGATGCTGCCTTGTTGGGCTTTGATCGTCGGGAACTGGTCACTATCCCGCCGCTGCATGCAGAAGCCCGATGGGAGATTCTGGACCAGGCCCGGCTAGGGTTGATATCCGATATTCGTCAAGCTAACGCCGCCGAGCGCTATCAAACCAAGGCCTGACCGGTGTCTTAGTGGCGTTCTCTTTGAGCAAATGCTCCCAACGGCTGTTGCCGTAGGGAGCATTGAGCAAACACGTACCAACCCCTGACATTCCTCAAATATCTCGGAACCAGATCAATATGAAAGCGCTGACCTTCAAACGTTATGGCAAGTCGCCTGATGTCGGGTTCACGCAGGTCACTCGCCCCACAATCAAACCCGATGAATTATTGGTTGAAGTTCACGCGGCAGGTTTGAACCCGATTGACAACATGATCCCCACAGGAACATTCAAGCCCGTCCTGAAATTCGACTTGCCCGCCACTTTGGGCAGTGACCTTGCCGGCATCGTGATAGAGGTCGGCAGCGCGGTGACTCGCTTCAAGGTGGGTGATGCCATCTTTGCCAGCCTATTTGACCTCGGAAGAGGTTCGATTGCCGAGTTTGCAGCCGTGCCGGAAAGTGCTGCAGCGGCAAAACCCGACAATTTGGATTTTGTCCAGGCAGCCGCCCTCCCCATGGTCGGCCTGACCGCCTGGCAGGCCCTGAAAGAGCGCGCCAACCTTAAAACCGGGCAGAAAGTGTTCATACCCGCTGGCTCAGGAGGAATCGGTACCTTCGCGATTCAGCTGGCCAAACATTTCGGGGCCGAGGTAGGTACGTCTACCAGCACTGGAAATGTCCAGATGGTTCGCCGTTTGGGTGCAGATGAAGTGATCGATTATAAAAAACAGGCATTTGAACAGGTGTTGAGTTCATATGACCTGGTCCTAGGCACCATCAGAGGCGATGCCGTTGAAAAGTCGGTGGGTATACTCAAGCCAGGCGGCCAGATCATTTCCCTCATCGGTCCACTGGACAAAGCCTTCGCAAAAGCGCGTTGCATGAATGTCTTCTTCACCATTGTGTTCAGCTTGATGAGTCGCAAGATCATGCAGTTGGCGAGAAAACACAATGTGAACTATTCGTTCCTGTTCGTCCGACCGGATGGGGCTCAACTCGATGAGATTGGCAACCTGATCAAAAATCGGCGCGTCCAGCCCGTCATTGACAAGGTCTTCCCTTTCGAACAAGCCCAGCAGGGCCTTGAGTACCTGGCTCAAGGGCACGCGAGGGGCAAGGTCGTCGTAAAGGTCAAATGATGGTGCGAGTGAGAGAGTCGAGGCTCATCTGAATGCCCCCCTCTCTCCAGTTGTCCCATCGTTCTCAAAAAAACCACATACAGCTCACAGAATTTTCATCCGCTTTGGCCAACTCTGTAATGGCTGGCAAAGGGCCAGCTCCGCAAGGCGTTACGTAACGCGCCACTGGAGCCAAACATGAATCTGAGATCCCTCAATATCGCGCGCAGAGCTGCATTCTGCTTCGGTGCAATCACGTTGCTGCTGATCGGGCTGGGAGGATTCTCCTACGTTCAAATCGACCACTTGCGTGCTGCGGAACAAAACATAGAAGAGAATTCGCTGCCCAGCGTTCAAGTGGTCGATGACATCCAAATAGCGCTTCTACACGCACGCCTCGAAAGCATCCGGATGCTCGCCAGCACAGATCCCTCAGTCAAAAGCGCGTCGCAAGCCAAAGTGCGACAAGCCATGGATACGTTGCAGTCGCGCAGTGAGTTCTATCGGCAGAACCTGATCTCCGACGAAAAGGACCACGCCAAGTTCGATGACGCTCACAGCGCGATGAACACCTACATCGAGGGGTTGAAGCAAGTCATTGAAATGGACACCGCTGACCATGACAAAGCGGTTGCTTTCGCCAACTCGGAGCAGGCCAATCGCGCCAGCGCTTATCAGGAAAAGCTGACGCTGATGCGTGAGCTCAATACCAAAGCGGCGGAACAGTCGGGCGCCATGGCGACGGCCGTGTACAACCATAGCGTCAACGTCCTGCTGATCGTCGTGGTCGTCGCGCTGGTACTGACGGTAATCCTCGCTATCGCCTTGACCCGCAGCATTGTCGAGCCGATCAACACATCGCTGAAACTGGCTGAAGACATTGCCGAAGGCGACCTCACCCGGCAGCTTGAAGTCACCGGGAAGGATGAAGCGTCCCGCTTGATGCAGGCGCTGAACGTCATGTCGCAGAGGCTGCGGCGAACGGTCCTGGAAATCGCCGGTGCGTCTACGCAACTGAGCACCGCTGCCGTCGAAATGACGTCCATCACTGAAGACGCTGACCGAACCTTGCAACAACAGAACAGCGAGATCGAACAAGCCGCCACGGCCGTCAACGAGATGAGCGCGGCGGTTGAAGAAGTGGCCCGCAACGCGACGTCCACCTCCCAGGCCGCGCAACAATCGAGTCTGTCGGCAGACCTGGGCAACGAACGTGTCACTGAAACCCTGGCGGCCATGCGCAGCCTGACGAGCCTGGTGGAAGGCTCATCCGCGCAGGTGCTGGCCCTGGCCGGTCAGGCCCAGGACATCAGCAAAGTGCTGAGCGTGATCAGGGGCATCGCCGAGCAGACCAATCTTCTGGCCCTCAACGCCGCCATCGAAGCGGCGCGAGCCGGCGAACAAGGTCGAGGCTTCGCAGTGGTAGCCGACGAAGTGCGGGCCTTGGCACACCGTACGCAAACCTCCACCCAGGAAATCGAACAGATGATCTCGGCGATACAGGCCGGCTCTTCTGCCACCGTGGAGTCGATGCAAAAGAGCACCCAGGAGGTGCACAGCACCCGGAAAACGGCGGAAGACGCCGGGCAATCCTTGCAACAGATCACCCATGCGGTACTGGAAATCAATGAACGCAACCTGCAAATCGCCACGGCGTCCGAGCAACAGGCGCATGTGGCGCGGGATGTGGATCGAAGCCTGGTGAGCATTCGCGATCTGGCAGCGCAAAGCAGCGAGGGCACCCGTCAAACGCTCATCGCCAGCAACGAGCTGTCGCACCTCGCTGTGAACCTGAACAATCTGGTGCTGCGTTTCAAGACCTGACTGTCCTAGCGTGGTGACGTTCAGCGTCCGAACACTTAAGCTGTCTGGCAGACAACGTTCAAGGAATGCACATGTCAGTTGATTTCCACCACCTGCTGCTCGTCTTCACAGCCTACATTGTCGGTGCGGCCAGCCCCGGTCCGAGCAATATGCGGATCATGGGGGTGGCCATGCATCAGGGCCGGCAGCCGGCGCTGATGCTCGCCGCCGGGGTCATCAGTGGTTCTTTTTTCTGGGGATCGATGGCCGCTACCGGCGTGTCGGCCATCCTGACCCAGTTCGCGCAGGCGCTCTTCGCGCTCAAGCTGATCGGTGGGCTTTACCTGCTGTTCCTTGCCGTCAAGGCTGGGCGCTCTGCCCTGACGCCCGATGAGCGGCTGGAAAAGGAATTGGCGGCCGCACCAGCGGTGTCGGGTTTCGATCTCTATCGGCGCGGCTTGCTGATGCACCTGACCAACCCGAAGGCCTTGCTGGGTTGGATGGCGACAATGACGCTGGGACTGGGGCCGCAGTCCACGCCTGAAACGGTGGTGATCATCCTGGCGGGCTGTGCCGTGCTGAGCATCACCATTTTCTGTGGCTATGCGGTCGTTTTCTCCACGGCACCGATGATTCGGGGCTATCGCCGGGCACGTCGCTGGATCGAAGGCACGCTTGGACTGGTGTTTGGCGCGGCAGGCCTGAAATTGTTGTTTTCTCGCCCGTGATTCAAGGCCAGCCCTCGCGGCTGGCCATGGTTTTTGACCTACGTTCGAAAGCCGTCCACCCACTGCTTGAGCCGCGTGGCTTGTCGCTCAAGGTCGTCACACGCCTGCAGCGTGGCCTGGAGGTTTTGCACGCCTTCCTCGTTGAGGGTCTTGATCTGGGTGATGTCCACGTTCAACGAATCAATGACCGACGTCTGTTCCTCCGTTGCAGCCGCCACCGACTGATTGATCCCGTCGATTTGGCCAATGCCATCCGTCACGCTGCTCAACCGCTCGCCAGCCTGGTAGGCGATCATCACGCCATCCTTACTGTAGCGCTCGCTTTCGCTCATGGTCTGAACCGCTGCACGTGCGCCTACCTGAAGCTCTTCGATCATCGTATGGATTTCCTGGGCTGACGTCTGGGTGCGATAGGCCAGGCTGCGCACTTCGTCCGCTACCACGGCAAAACCACGCCCCGCCTCGCCCGCCCGCGCCGCCTCAATCGCGGCATTGAGCGCCAGCAGGTTGGTCTGTTCGGAAATGCCTTTGATGACTTCAAGGATCCGTCCGATGTTCTCCGTCTTGCCATTCAGCGCTTCTATATTGCTGCACGACAGGCGGATCTTTCCGGACAACTCGTCCATGGCATGGATCGTCCGGGTCACGATCTGTCGCCCGCCTTCAGCCTGAACACGGGCATCCGACGCCTGGTGAGACGCAATCCCCGCATTGCGTGCAATTTCCTGGGCGGCCGCCCCCAGCTCGTTTATCGCCGCCGCGATGCTGTGGGTGCGATTGGCCTGTTCGTCCGAGTTCGCCATGGAAGCGCTGGAGGTCTGCATCACGCGCCTGGCCACCTCATTGACATGTGTGGTGGCAGAAGAGACTTCTCGTATCGAGTGCTGGATACGCTCCACGAATAGATTGAAGTCGCCGGCCAGGGTTCCGAACTCATCCTTGGAGTGCACATCCAGTCGACGGGTAAGGTCGCCCTCCCCCTGGGCGATATCCCGCATGGCTTTGCCCATCAGCCTCAAGGGCTGCATCAGCACGCGAATCAGGATGCCCAGCAGGAGCAGCGTGAGTGCCACGGCGATGACCATGGCCAGAATCGCCGAGGCGCGAAAATCGCCCAGCGCCTCATAGGCTTTGTCCTTGTCGATGGACAAGCCGACGTACCAGTTCACCGAAGGCAACCCCTTGATCGCCGAAAACATCAGGATCCGAGGTTTTCCTTCCTGTTCTGTCTCACTGATGTGCGTACTGAGTGTCGGCGTCTTCTGGGGATAGATATCGCTCAGCTGTTTCATCACCTGACCCTTGTCCGGGTGAACCAATACCTTGCCATCAGCGTTGACCAGGAAGGCATAGCCGATGCCGCCTAGATCGAGTGAGCTGACGATGTTGGCCATGGTTTCGAGCGTCAGGTCGCCGCCTACCACCCCAAGCGCCTGACCGCCATGGCTGACCGGCGTGGCGATGGTCATCATCAGTTGCCCCGTCGTTACATCCAGGTAGGGCTCGGTCAAGGTGGTTCCCCCGGCAGCCATCGCGTCGATGTACCAGGGACGCGTGCGCGGGTCGTAGTCAGCGGGCAAATCGTCCTTGGGGCGAATGGCGAAACCGCCGTCGCGACGGCCCAGATAAGTGAAGGTGAATGTCGACAGCAATGATTTCTGCTCCAGCAGCCGTGTGACGCTCTCCGGTGCGGGATCGTTGGCTAGCGTCTGGGCAACATGATCAACCAGCAGTAGGCGCCCCGAAAGCCAGGCCTGCACGCTAGCGGCGGTGATCTGGCTCATTTCTTCCAAGTGGTTTTCCAGGTTCGTGCGGATGGTTCTGCGCTGGATCGAGTCGTTGTACAGCGTAAAGAGGGAAAATGCCGCGACCACCACGAGCGATGCCGCAAGCAAGACCTTATGACTGAACTTCAGGTTGGCAATCATCATGTTGTATCCGAAGGCCGAGAGTGTTGTCGTTGTTATTCGGTGCCCAAGATGCGTCGATGAGTGCTTGATGACGGCCACACCGTGGTAGGCCGTCAGCCTCTCGAATGCCCGCAGACTCGTATGCCTAAGGTTTTTAGCGTTTCACTTCAACCCATTGGACAAGAATTGCTGCAGGCGCTCGCTTCGAGGGTTATCCAGGATTTCAGGCCCGCCCTGCTCTTCCACGAGCCCCTGGTGGAGAAACAGCAACTGGTTGGAGACCTTTCGCGCAAAGCCCATTTCATGGGTCACCATGATCATCGTCCGGCCCTCTTCAGCCAGCCCCTGGATGACTTTCAACACCTCGCCCACGACCTCGGGGTCGAGTGCCGATGTGGGCTCGTCGAACAACATGACCTCAGGTTCCATGGCGAGGGCCCGGGCGATCGCCACCCGTTGTTGCTGCCCTCCGGAAAGAAATGCCGGGAACTGATCGGCGACCCGGGCCGGCAGTCCGACTTTCTCCAGGTACCGGCGGGCCCGCTCTTGCGCGTCTTTCTTGCTGACCCCCAGCACCCGCCGCGGGGCAATGGTGATGTTGTCCAGCACGGTCATGTGCCCCCACAGGTTGAAATGCTGGAACACCATGGCCAGGCGCGTGCGCAGTTGTTGCAGTTCGCGATCGTCCTGCACCTGCAAGCCCGCCGGGCCCTTGATCATGCGGATCGGCTTGCCGTCCAGGCTCATGGTTCCGTCATTGGGGGTTTCGAGAAAGTTGATACAGCGCAGGAACGTGCTCTTTCCCGAACCACTGGCGCCGATCAAGCTGATGACATCACCCGTCTTGGCTTGCAGGGAAACGCCCTTGAGCACTTCATGGTTACCGTAGTGTTTGTACAGACCTTCAACCGTCAATTTGTACATGTTCGCAATCATCCTCTAACGCGGATTGGGATTGGCCCTATCGGGCTCAGTGAGTCGGCCCTAAAAAAGCCAGCCAATGACGTTCGGCCATTCTGAACACGCCAACCAATGCAAAAGTCACCGCCAGGTAAATCGCTGCAGCCATCCCAAACGATTGAAAGGTCAGGAAAGTCGCCGAGTTTGCATCACGGGCGACTTTGAGAATGTCTGGCACCGTTGCGGTGAAGGCCACGGTTGTCGAATGAAGCATCAGGATCACTTCGTTGCTGTAGTACGGCAGTGAACGACGCAAGGCGCACGGCATGATCACGAATGCATAGAGTTTCCAACCTGAGAGGCCATACGCTTTTGCCGCTTCAATTTCTCCATGGGGGATGTTGCGAATGGCGCCGGCGAATATCTCCGTGGTGTAGGCGCAGGTGTTAAGGGCGAAGGCCAGAATGGTGCAGTTCATCGCGTCACGGAAAAACGCGTCCAGCAGTGGCTGGGACCGTATGGCCGCCAGGCTATAGACCCCGGTGTAGCAGATCAGCAGTTGGATATAGAGCGGCGTACCCCTGAACAGGTAGGTGTAGAACTGCACCGGCCAACGTACGTAGAACCTGGGCGATACACGAGCGATGGACAGAGGGATCGAGGCGATAAAGCCAATGAGCAATGAAGCGCTGAGCAGCCACAATGTCATGGCCAGGCCGGTCACCTGCTGGCCATCGCTGTAGACGAAAGGCTTCCAGTACTCTTGCAGTAACTCGATCATCGTACCGCCTCCCGTGAACCCGCCGCGTAGTGCCTTTCGAGAATGCGCAGGATGACATTGGAAACGCTGGTGATGACCAGGTACGTGAGGGCGGCCAGCACCAGGAAAAAGAACAGCTGATAAGTACTCTTTCCCGCATCCTGGGCCGCTTTCACCAAGTCAGCCAGGCCGATGATCGAGACCAGTGCTGTGGCTTTAAGGATCACCATCCAGTTATTGCCAAGTCCCGGTAGGGCGAACCGCATCATTTGCGGGAACACTACGAAGCGAAAGCGCTGCGCACGACTCAAGCCATAGGCTGTCGCCGCTTCGACCTGCCCACGGGGTACCGCCAGCATGGCACCGCGAAAAGTTTCGGTGAAATAAGCGCCGTAGATAAACCCGAGGGTGATGATCCCGGCGACGAAGGGATTGATTTCGATGTACTCCCAATCCAGCGCCCCTGTGATGACGGTCAGCCAGGTTTGCAGGCTGTAGAAAATCAGCAGCATCAGGACCAGGTCCGGGACCCCACGGATCAGTGTGGTGTAGAGCTGCGCCGGCAAACGCAGCAGCTTGAGGCCGGAAAGCTTGGCGCCGGCCCCCATCAGCCCGAGCAATACGCTGAGCGCCAAGGAAGACAGGGACAACTTGACGGTCATCCAGGCGCCGTCCAGCAGCAAGGGGCCGAACCCCTGCAAACTGAATGCGGAGAGCCCGAGTGCGCCTAACAGTGTTTCGAACATGATCAACAACCTATCGCGAGGAACGCCCATCCGGCGGACGGGCGCCGGGTGGTTATTTGCCGCTGTAAAGATTCAGGTCGCCAAAATGCTGCTTTTGGATCGAATCGTAGGTGCCGTCTTCATGCAGGGCCTGGATCGCCTTGTCCAGCATGGCCTTGAGTGCTGAGTTGCCTTTGACGATGCCGATAGCCGTCTTGGATGGCAGGTAAGGGCTCTCCACGGGCGGGCTCATTTCGTAATCGGCGCCCTGGGGCGAGTTGATAAAGCCCAACTGTGCTTGCAGCGTATCCTGCAGGGAGGCGTCCAGCCGTCCTGCTACCAGGTCGTAATACACCTGGTCCTGATTTTGATAGGACTGGATTTTTACGCCTGCCTTGTCCAGCACAGCCTTGGCGTAGGCTTCCTGGATGCTGCCTTGAAAGTAGCCCACCCGCTTGCCTTTGAGTGACGCGACGTCCGCGCTCAGCCCTGAACCTTTCTTGAACACATAGGACGTGAACCCGGAGAACAGTTCGCTGGAAAAATCGATGGCTTTTTCCCGGGTGGGTGTCACGGTCATGGAAGACAGGATGCCGTCGAACTTGCCGGCCCTGAGACCTGGAATCAAACCATCAAAATCGCTTTCCACCCAGATGCACTTGACTGAGAGCTTTGCGCAGATCGCGTTACCCAAGTCAATATCGAAGCCTTTAAGGCTGCCATCAGCAGCCTTGGACTCAAACGGCGCGTAGTTGGCATCCACGCCGAAACGCAGGGTGGAGTATTCTTTGGCCGAAGCGCTGCCTGCACACACAGCCAGGCATATCAAAAAAGAAAGTTTCTTTAGCGAGATCATACGTAATTCCCTAGATATTGTAGTTGGATTAAGGGCAGTGAACAGCGGACAACCTGACAGCGAGCAGCACATTGTTAGTAGGGCACTTCAGTGCTTCAATTCAAACGTTACCTGACTGCGACGACTTTACGAATATGGCAAAGTGAACGTAATTACGAGCAAAATGCTCGCGTTTCAGGCAGACACCAGTTTCATCAACAACAGCCCGCCGACGATCAGGACTGCCGCCAGGATCCGTAGCAGCGTGACGGGCTCCCCCATGAAAAAGATGCCCGCAGCGAAGGCGCCGACCGCACCGATACCGGTCCAGATCATGTAAGCGGTGCCCAGCGGCAAGCTCTTCATCGAAAACGACAGCAGCGCGAAACTGGTGATGACCGTGATGAATGTGATGACCGAGGGAACTAACCGCGTAAACCCCTCGGATTGTTTCATCGAAAAAGCCCAGACCACTTCCAATAAACCGGCAATGAACAAACTGACCCAAGCCATGAATAATTCCCAAGCCAATGGCAAACCCCGTCGTTCGCTTGAGCGACAACTACTAGGCTGACCTTGTTAAAAAGACCCCCGCGAGCACGGGGGTAAAAGACGGGTTGACCAAACCCTGTTACATGCCAACAGTCGTTACATCACTTGAACGTTGCGTCCAACGCGAATGTGATGTCCTTGATCAAGTCTTCTGGATCTTCCAGGCCCACCGAAAAACGCAAGTGACCATACTTGCGAAACTCCTCGGGATACTTGTCAAAGCCGCCCCGCCCTTCTGCCCCCACATGCACGATCAGCGATTCGTCATGTCCCAGTGAAACGGCCGAGGTGATAATGCGCAGGTTCGAAACAAAGCGGTTCTGGGTGTCAGGGTCGCCCTCTACCGCAAAAGCCATTACCGCCCCATAGCCCTTGCCCTCGAATTGCCGGCGTGCCAACTCGTGTTGCGGGTGGGACGGCAAGCCTGGGTAGTAGACGTAGGCAATCCGATCATCGTTGTCCAGGAATTGAGCCAGCTTTTCGGCGGTGCTCAACAGTTGCTTGAGGCGCAATGGCAACGTGACGGAGCCGCGCATGATCATCCAGGCATTGAACGGCGAAATAGTCGCGCCCAGGTCAACCAACGCATCATTCTTAATCTTGTTGATCAACTGATGGGAGCCGATCACTACCCCACCCATGGCATCGCCATGGCCGTTGATGTACTTGGTCAATGAATGAACGACGAAGTCGACACCGTGCTCGCTCGCCCGAAAAAATGGCGGAGGCGTGAACGTGGCGTCCACCGAGATGAGTGCGCCGTGCGCATGGGCAATGTCGGCCAATGCCGCAATGTCCGCCACCTTGGTGGTGGGATTGGCGATGGTTTCAGTATGGATCAACCGGGTGTTGGGCCGAATGGCCCCACGAACCGATTCCAGGTCACCGACATCCACGAACGTTGCTTCAATGCCGTAGCGCTCAGGCAGAAGCTCGGCGAAAAGCTTCCAGACCGCCTGGTAGGTAATGTCACTGACAATCACATGATCGCCACTTTTCAAGAACGAGAAAAACACCGAGTGCAACGCCGCGACACCGGTGGCGAACACCACGGCGTTTTCACAGCCCTCAAGGGCGGCCAGTTTTTTCTCCAGGCAGACCTGGTTGTGGCCTTGGTTGCGGGTGTACACGAGACCATCGGGGCTCGACCAGTCCATGGTCGCCGGGTCCTCCGGCAACAGGTAGGAGTTGGCCATGACCAATGGCGTGCGGACCGCGCCGCTGGTGGCATCGGCGACATTCCCGCCGTGAACGGCCAATGTCGCTGCAGACAGGGTCGAGAGATTGTGCTTGTCGGGGCGCATGTCGATTCCTTTATTGTTGTGTGTCGTGCTCAAGCCGAAGAGCGGCCTAGCGGCCACCGGCATCGTTGATGCAAACCACCTTGGGCTGCGTCATGTCTTCATAGGCGAAACGTACGCCCTCACGGCCCATGCTGCCGTACTTGAACCCTCCAAACGGCATTGCATCGAAGCGATAGTCGGAAGAGTCATTAATCATCACGCCACCGGCTTCAAGTCGCTTGGCAGCGGTCATCGCCACATTCAGATTGCTGGTGAAAATCCCGGCATGCAGGCTGTACTCGGGTTCGTTGGCCAGCGCCAACGCCTCATCCAAAGACGCGACGCGCTGCAGGATGACCACCGGGCTGAATACCTCTTCGCACCACAACCGGCATTGGCGGTCGACGCCCTCCAGCACCGTGGGCGAGTAAAGTGAGGCCCTGCGCGTGTTGCCGAACAACAGGGTGGCACCTTGGGCAATGGCGTCATTGACCACCTCTTCGGTGCGCTTGGCAGATGCCTCGGTGATCATCGGCCCGACATCGGTTTGCTCATCGGCCGGGTTGCCCACGATCAGCTCTCGGGTCTTTTCGACGAAGCGTGTTTTGAAAGCTTCATAGAGTGGGGCCTCGATGAGGATTCGCTGGGTCCCTATGCAGTTTTGACCGGCGGCCCAGAAAGCCCCCGATACGCAAGCATCGACCGTCTCAGTCAGTGCACAATCGGCCATTACGATGACCGGTGCGTTGCCCCCGAGGTCCATGGCCAGTTTCTTCAGGCCGGCGGTACGCGAGATCTGCTCACCGGTGACAAAGCCCCCCGTGAACGACACCATGCGCACGGCGCGATGGGCGACCAAGGCCTTGGCCAGCGCGGCGCCACCGGTAGCGACCGTCACCACGACCCGCGGCAGGCCCGCGTCGACAAGGCATTCCACCAGCTTGATCGCCGATAACGGCGTGAGCTCCGACGGCTTGAGAACAACTGCATTGCCACCGGCAATGGCGGGCCCCAGTTTATGTGCGACCAGGTTCAGCGGGTCGTTGTAGGGCGTGATTGCAAGAATTACCCCCAGTGGTTCGCGAGTGAACCAGCCCTGGCGCGATTCGGAGCCGACATAAGCGTCGAAAGGTACGACTTCACCGGCATTGCGCTTGGCTTCTTCGGCTGACAGCTTCAACGTGTTGACGCAGCGCAGCACTTCTTTTCGTGCCTGTTTCAGGGTCTTGCCTGACTCCGCGACGATGAGTTGGGCAAAAGCGTCCTTGTCACGCTCGACCGCATGCGCGGCCTTTTCCAGGATGCTCGCGCGTTCATGGCGGGCAAGGTTTTTGGCCACTGAAGCACCCAGGAGAGCCGTGTCGACAATCGTAGTGGCCGAGGAGGCAGGCATGTCCGTCACTTCTCCCACGGTGCTGCCGTCGAACGGGTTGAACACCGTTATGGCCTTGTAATCAGCAGCGAGCGAAAGACTCAAGCTATTCATGATGACTTACCTGACGCTGTCTTGTGGTTGTGGATGCTCACGATATCGGCGAGCAAGGCGAAGGCGGTTTCAACACGACCGGCCCCCGCCCCCACCACCGTGACGGGACCCAGAAGGGTCGTGGCGAAGGTGATTGCGTTGGTGGCGCCACTGACAGCACTGAGCGCATCATCGGCGGGCAGTAACTGGGGGCTCACGGAAGCTGAAATCGAGCCGTCGGCCTGTTTTTCCGCGCTGCCGATCAATTTCCAACGGGCATTCACCTTGGCCGCCTCAGCGATGTTCCCGGCGGTGATCTGCGAGATGCCTTTGCACACAACATCGTTAGGCTTGAGCTGGGCGCCCAACAGTTCGTTGGCCAGGATGGCAACCTTCAGGCGCACATCGTGCCCTTCCACATCGGCTGTTGGGTCGGCTTCGGCATAACCCAGCGCCTGGGCCTGAGCGACCGCACCGCAAAAGTCCAACCCGTTTTCCATGCTGGAGAGCACGAAGTTGGACGTACCGTTGAGGATCCCCTTGAACCCAGTGATTTGCGAGCCGGCGAGTAACTCCTTGGCCAATCGGATGACCGGGGTTCCGCTCATGACAGCCCCTTCGAACTCGAACCGGGCACCGGTACTTTGAGCCAATGCTTTCAAGCTTTGCGCATGAAGCGCCACGGGGCCTTTATTCGTGGTCACGACGCTGACGCCTTTTTCCAGGGACCAGCGGCAGAACGTGGTGGCAGGCTCCCCGTCCACAGGATTGGTGAAGGTTGCCTCAGCGACAATGTCCGCACCCGAAAAGCGGATCACGGTTTCGTTTGCCGGTTCGGCGTTACCACCTGGCAACGTGGCGAAACTGCCTTTGACAGCCGGCACGGCAGCCAACGCCTGTGCATCCAGGCCGTCTTTGTCGATGATCGAACCCAGGTAAAGGTCGCTGACACCGACAACCTTCAACGTGAAGCCCAGTTCATCTGCCCAACGTGAGTTCCTATCGGCAATAAGTTGAGTCAAGGCGCGATTAACGCCACCAAAGCCAAGCAAGGCTACTTTATATTCAGTCACGACAGGGTTCTCATTGTTATGATGTGGTGCTGAAATGGTAATCCAGTGATTTAACTTTACGAATATGGCAAATAGAACGTTGTCGCGAGCAAATTGCTCGCATCACCGTACAACTTGCTATTTGGCGCTGGACAAGACGAAAGAGGTGACGGTGTTCAAGACGCCAGGAAGTGCCGATATCTCTGCCCATACTTTGTGAATGCGATCGGCGTTGATTGCTTCGACGGTTAATACCAAGTCCCAATCACCACTCATGACATTGCAGGAAATAACTTCCGGCATGGACACTACACAGCGAACCACTTCAGCATCACGCATGCGTTCTTTACGGTAGACGAAGATGAGTGCCTTGATAGGCCCGGTATCGTTAGAAGGCATGCCTTTGACGATGGTGTACCCTCTGACATAACCATCGCGCTCCAGGCGTTCTATTCGCAACCTGACGGCGTTTCTGGATAAGTTGACCTTCATGGCAATGTCGTTATGAGACAGTCGTGCATTACGGGTCAATGCTTCCAGGATTTTTTCATCCACCTTATCTAAAACACGTTTCATCTCTGGCTCCGACGTTATAACAAGTGAGACTCCGTGTCTTTGGATAAGACCCCGACCCACTCAGCCAGCGCCCTACTGTCATTAGCGATGCAAAGGCAGCCTGGTTCAGGTGCCGACGAGCCTGCTGCATCCTCCTGGCGGCCGTGGTCCGAGGGATGGGTCGTTGCCAGGCAGATCATGGGGATGAGCAGGCTGCGCCTGCTCACCCGGGCGGCGTGCAAGCCGACAGCGGTATTGGCGCTGATCCGATACCCGTTCTGCGCAAACAACTCATGAATGCAAGTCAATGCATCGGCGTCGTCCACGGCCAGCGAATCGAACAACTTTCGTGCGCCCAACCATTCATCCTGTTCCAACTGGACCGCGCCGCTGCCCTCCAACAATTCCATGTTCCGAACGACTTTTTCTGTGCATCGATTGAGCATGCTCCATTGCAAGCGCTCAAAGTTCGAAGCCAGTGAAACATTCATGCTGGGTGTGTTGGTGGTGCGGATTTCACTGCGGCTGTAGAGGTTTGACTGCAGGAAGTGGTGCAGGCCGGCGTTGGCGTTAGTGGCAACAACCAACTGCCGTATGGGCAGCCCCATTTCCTTGGCCATATAACCGGCGTATAGCGCGCCAGAATTTGCCGTGGGTACACTGAATGCGACTTCTCGCTTAGGCGCACCGAGTTGTAGCGCGGAATAAAAATAGAACGACAGATGCGCCAGTACGCGAACCCAGTTCACAGAGTTGAACGAAATGATCGGCCGCTTTGAATCGTGACGTTGGCGGAAGAATTGTTCGCACAAGCGATGACAATCGGAGTAGTCCCCGTCAACCGCTATATTGACCACATTTTCCGCACTCGCACTCAGTAACCGACGACGATGGGCTGGGGTTATTCCTTTCAAGGGGTGCAGCACCAAGAGAGTGACACCCTTGATGCCCGAAAAAGCTTTTATAGCCGAAGCGCCCGTGTCCCCGCCTGTACAACCTAGAACCAACGCCTCCCTTGAACTCTTCAGTAACTCGTGCTGAACAAAACGCGACATTAACTGGAGCCCAAGGTCTTGATAGACACCGGCAGGGCCATGGAACAATTCCAGTACCCACTCGTTGCTTGCTGTCTGGTGCAGCGGTGCAACGGCGTTGCTTTTAAAGCCGCCAAACGTCTCTTCAAGCAGATGAGACAGTTGTCCTTGCTCAATCCAGTCCCCGACAAAGGGCGCAATCACGTGTCGAGCCAACTCATGAAAGGGCAACCATTCTAGCCGGGTGAGCGCTTCCTTTTTGAAGCGGGGTACCTTGCGCGGCACGTACAAGCCACCGTCCGGTGCGTACGAGCCCATCAGCACTTCGCTGAATTCGAATGTTCTTCCAGGCGTCCGCGTGCTGACGTATTTCATGATCCAAGACACCCTCAAGCCATCTGTGAGCTACCAGCCCGCAAGGGGGCGGCGCTCGGCTGGAATTCATTGCGGCGGTTTCTACGCCTCCTGTCCAGCTTCAGTCTACCGACTATAAAAGTCAATATACTGACCTGACAATATTCCAAATGGTTGGGACTGCTGGCATAAGCGCTGCTGCCTCCCACCGCGAGAAGGAGGCAGGAGAACAGTGCGATGTTCAGCTCAATTCAAGCGCGTCGATCACGGCGGCAATTTGATCGCGCCCTTCCCCGGTAACAGTCCGTAGTGGCAGCGGGACACTCGGAAAGCAGGTAAGGCCGCGAAGCTCCGCCGCTGTCGCAATCACGCGAAAGCTGCCGCCAAATTGGCGGAACAACGCCCAAAGCGGCTTCAAGGCGTCAGAAAGGCGTGTAGCTTCATCGGCGTCACCTGACAACGCCGCTCGCGTGATTGCCAACGCCGTATGGGGAAACAGACCTCCCATAACGGAGTACCAGGCATCGCAGCCAGCATTCATGCCCACGGCGGCGAACACATCACCGCTGACTCCGATCGTCACATGACTTGGAATCAGCTCACGCAGGCGCTCAACGCGCGCGCAGGCCAGGTCGGGCGACTCGGGAACGCCCGGGATTTTGATCGACCCGACATTTGGCAGCGCTGCGATGCGTCCATGCAGCTCGTCGGTAAATTCGAAATGGGTGGTCCCCGGATTATCATAGACACACAGCGGGACCGAGATATTGGCCGTGACCGTTTCGTATAGCGAGAACACGTCGTCCTGAGACAGTTTCTGGTAAGAAACAGGGGGCAGCAGCAAGGCTTTGACGCCCACCTTCTGTGCCTCTTCTGCCAGCGCCAGAACCTCGCGTGTGCGCAGCGCCCCGATGCTCACCATGACCGGCACATCCTCGGCCGCCTCCACTGCCAGATGCGCAATGCGAGTGCGTTCGGCTCGAGAAAGATACGCGTAGCCTCCCGTGGATCCGAGGGCTGCGATGGTGTCGACTTTCGCCCGCGCCAGTTGTTGCACGAGCCCCATGAACGCTTTTTCGTCCACGCCCTGCTCATTCATGGGGGTCAAGGGAAACGCACCAAGGCCAGTAAACATCTTCGTCATCCTCGATTATCTGGCCCCAGGACCAATCAATGAGCTTTCGATCAGGACGCCTGGCATCATTTGCTCCAGGCCTTCGATCAACTTGTCGCCCGCTTGCGTCAAGGCTTCGAGCGGCATCGCCGGCAAACTCTCCAGAATGAACCACATGGACGTGGCGTCCGCGCCCAGACGCGTCCTGACACCTTGCCGCCAGTTCCAGCGACGGCAGGTGACGCCTTTGTCATCGCACCAGACAACCTCGCCTGCGTCTGGATACTCGAAGGCCGGTGCGCCCTCTTTCATCGTGTCGAAGGGCTCGCTGCCATCGGCGATCACCAGCCGTGGAGCGCCAACATAGGCCTCTATGTTTTCCCCGCCCACAGGGATGGCGTATTCGATACTGATGGCGTTGTAGAGATCGACGATAGGGTCCAGGCTCGGCAAGCTACCGTCGCGTAGAACCCGCTTGCGCAATGCTTCGGCGGAACACGGCGTGCGCTGCGGCTTGGCACCGAACTTTCGGAATGTGTCGGCCCAAGCATTCAGGTGGGCTTCTCCCCAGCCGGGTCCACCTGCCAGCACTGCCTTGCAGGCACGTTCCAGGGCTGCCCGGGCAACCTCGGGATGAGTCAGAGGCGCAGCTTGCACGACGATGCTCAGCGCCCTGAATTGCGGAGCCAGTTCTGCAACGGCTTGATCGATTAACGGCAGTACAGACAGCATCAAAACCTCCAGCACCTTAAATGTCAGTTCATGCTAGTCAGCGACGACCGTCAAAGTCAATATAATGACCAATATCATCCACTATAAAGGGCGGGCTGATTGACGGCACCGTTGGTAAGGGCTGAGAATTCCAGCTCATTTTTCTCATGACGCTCATCAATGACCACCAATACCAGCCTGTCGACTACCCCGGGTGCTGATGCTCAAGCCGTCAGCCTGGCCGTCGCCCGCACACTCAAGCAAGCACGCAAGGCGCAAAGGATCACGCTGGATGAGCTTTCACGGCGCTCAGGCGTGAGCAAAGGCATGGTCGTCGAAATAGAGAAATGCACGGCGAACCCCAGTATCGGGATCCTCTGCAAAATCGCAGCCGCGCTGGGGCTGTCCGTAGCCGATATCGTCAATGTGACCGAAGCCCCCTCTGCCCATGTCATCGACAGCCAGGACATCCCCACCCTCTGGACCGGCGAGTTGGGTGGCACGGCGCGGCTGCTGGCGGGCACTTCCGGCCCCAACATGATCGAGCTGTGGCGCTGGGAAATGCACCCAGGCGAATCCTTCACCTCACCTGGGCACCCCAAGGGCACACTTGAGCTGTTTCATGTGGAGAAGGGAACGCTGAAATGCGTGATCGGAGAAACAGAACTCATCATCCCGGCGGGGAGTTCGGCGGTGGCTAAAACCGACGTCCCTCATGCCTACTCCAACGCAGGCAAATCCAGGCTGTTGTTCACCATGTCCGTGGCGGAGATACACCAGTAGCTTGAAGAGCGCTGCACCGAGCAGGCTGGATGTCGTCCCCTTTCCCGGCTAGGGTCCGCTGGCGATGTACACTCCCGCCCCCCCTGTCTCCACGCTGGCGACTGGGCCTCGGGTTCCTTTTGACCGACGAATTTTTACCGATCAAAGCCACCTGACCCGGCAATTCAAGCAGGCGTTCGGGATCGGCCCTGGTGCCTATCGGTCCGCCCTGTTGCGCTGATACCCCGGCCCGCTCTCCGTTAAAAAAGACTAGTTCTGACAGTTCCTGTCCTGTCCTTCGCAATCGCGTAATCGCCGCCGCCCCCATGCGGCAGCGTTGCCTGGGGATTCTTGTACAAGAAGCTCATTTTTGTAAAACCGACCAGCGGTCTTGTCAAAAAGACCCTATCTAGAGCGCCCAGTAAAAACAACGGCACCGATGGCAGCACCAGCGATATGGTTTTCCAGGGCGAGGCCAGCACCCTGTGGCAAGCCCGATACAGCGCCGAGCCGTTCAACGGTTTTACCTTCGAAGAAGTCTCCTCGCTGGACGAGTTGATTGCCGGTGCCGGCGTCGTCGAAGGTGCGACGCCGGTCTGGGCTTTTGCTGGTCTCGGCTTGCTCGGGGTGGGCGGTACCGCGGCCGCGGCCGGCGCGGTCGCCAGTGGCGGTGGTGGCGGCAACGGCGCGACGGTCGATACGACGGCGCCTGACGCACCCACAGGGCTGGCACTGAGCAGTGACGGGTTGACGCTGAGCGGCCTGGGGGAAGCCGGGAGCCTGCTCACCATACGTGATGCACTGGGCAACCTACTGGGCACCGGGACGGTTGGCACTGATGGCCGGTTCGAGGTGGTACTGAGCAGCCCGCAGACCAATGGCCAGACCCTTGAGGTCGTCTTGACCGATGCGGCCGGCAACGTTTCGGCTCCCGGCACAGTGACCGCCAGCGACAACGCTCATCCAAAATTAATTTGCAAAAACTATGATTGGATCCAAAGTGAACAGACAGATGGCGAGCGGCAATGCCAAGGCAACGCCGCTCAAGACCTGACGGGGCTAGTTCTCCACCGCCCGGTACTCCACCGTAAGATGAGTCACTTCATGTACCGCGCTCAACGCCGCCCGTACATCCTCCGCGGAAAACGCTCGCGGGCCCTGCACGCTGACGATGGCTGCACGCGCTTGCGGCCCTACCCGCCACACGTGCAGGTCGGTGATCTGGAGCCGGCTGGCTTGATCAAGCAGCGCGCGGATTTCTTCGGCGACGTGCTCATCCGTCTTGTCCAGCAACACCGCCGCGGTGTCTTTGATCAGCGACCACGCCCAGCGGGCAATGACCAGCGCCCCGACAATGCCCATGAGCGGGTCGAGCCATACCCAGCCCAGAAACCGGCCGGCCAGCAGCGCCACGATGGCCATGACTGACGTGACCGCGTCGGCGAGCACGTGGACATAGGCGGAGCGCAGGTTGTTGTCCTGGCCATGGGCGTGACCGTGAGCGTGATGGTCATGGGAATGCCCGTGGTCATGGCCGCCTCCACTCAGCAGCAAGGCACTGACGATGTTCACGATCAGCCCGATGACCGCGATCAGGATCGCCATCGTGAACTGCACCTGGGACGGCTCGAAAAGCCGAATCACCGATTCGACCCCGATGCCCAATGAGATCAAGCCGAGGATCAACGCCGAGGCGAACCCTCCCAGGTCACCCACCTTGCCGGTGCCGAAACTGTAGGCAGGGCTCTGCGAATGTTTGCGGGCGAATGCATAGGCGGCCGCCGCGATGCCCAGCGCGCCGGCATGGGTTGCCATGTGGAAACCATCAGCCAGGAGCGCCATCGAGCCGGTGATGTAGCCGGCGGCAATCTCCCCTACCATCATCACCACCGTGAGTGTCACCACCCACAAGGTGCGCTTGGCATTGGCATCGTGGGCGGCCCCCAGGAAATTGTGGCTATGAACGGAATGAGTGCTCAATGCAGTGCTCACTTTGAATACCGGTGGATGGCTTCGAGCAGTTCTTCTACGCCTTGTGCCCGCTCCTGATCGGTCAGGCCTGGCTTGGCGACATGCTCCCGGGCATGGTCCTCGATGATTTCGTCGAGCAAACCGTTCATTGCACCCCGCGTCGCCGCGACCAGATGCAATGTCTTGGCGCAGTCGGCGTCACCCTCCAGTGCACGCTCGATCGCCTGCACCTGCCCGGCGATACGCTTCACACGCTTGAGTAGCTGTTCTTTGCCTGCTTTTGTATGCGCCATAGCATCCCCCCTACCCTATATTGGCAGTGAGCATAGCACGGCAGGACTTCCCAACGACAAGGGCTCCTCAGGGG
The DNA here is from genome assembly GCF_018325965.1 of Pseudomonas sp. Cab53. Taxonomy (NCBI): domain Bacteria; kingdom Pseudomonadati; phylum Pseudomonadota; class Gammaproteobacteria; order Pseudomonadales; family Pseudomonadaceae; genus Pseudomonas; species Pseudomonas sp. Cab53. Next base: position 2,987,726 of record NZ_AP021902.1, read on the forward strand.
CCCTGTCTGCTTGAACCAGGATCGCTCGGGCCTGTTGCCGTGAGCGCGGGTCTACAACCCCGCCGCCTGGGCAATCTGCAACCGCCAGTTTTCCGCTTCCTGCCAGTCGTTGCCGAATGACCAGGTGGTCCAGCACGGCGTGCCGGCACCGATCTGGAACTGAATCTGCAAAGTAAAGGTGTGGTGGGTCGTGCTGGACGTGTAGGTGGTGGAGTTCGACGTGCCCTTGCCGATCTCGCCGCCAAAGTGCGTGCTGCTGACCCGACGCTCGCTGTGGGTGGTATGGGTGTTGGAGGTGTGGACGGTCTGGACTTTCTCATCGACCCGCACTTGGCGAACCACTTGCGGCGCATCGATCAGCGCATGTTGGTAGCCGGACTCCTCTGCATAGAGATAGAGCACGCCGGTTTCCGGAAACAACCCGAGCATGTTTTCCCCGCGGGAGATCCAGCGATACGGCCCCAGTGCCTGTTCGGCGAGGAAGTCCGTGCAGGTCTTGTGCAGGACGACGCCGACATTGTCTTGAACGCGTTTGAGTTCGCGGCTTTCCTGGCGCCAGAACAGCGCCAGCGGCAGGCTGAAGACCCAGGTCACGCACCAGAGCAGCCCCGCGAGAATCGGACCGCCGATGTAGTGCCCCTGCCCCACCCATTTGATCAGGAAGTACCCGCAGACCAGCCCCTGGACGATCATGAACGGCTTGAGCACCACGCGCTTGCGCTGCGCCAGGCGTGCTTCGGCGGGTGGTATCAGTTGGCGGGCCTGTTCAACGCTTGCCGAAAGTGGGACGTGGGTGATTTCAGGGCGGGTAGCGATTTCGCCATGGGACATGTGGAAGGTTCCTGTGACTGCCGTGTCAGCGCCGGAGTGGCGTAAAACGCGCACTATAGCGGCTACCGGGCAGGCTGCCCATGCAGACGGCAATCAAAATATCGAACAGGCCCTCGCCTGCTGATGTCATGGCGCCGGTTCATCACTTTTCGATGACGTCGCCGCGCATCGGTGCCAGGCGCTTGATCAGGCGATTCTGCACGGGCACCGGTATGCGTTGCTCATCCATCGCAGCGATCAGGTCCTCGACCAGGGCATTGAAGTCACTGCGACTGACCTTTTGTCCCTTATGACTTTCGGCCATGGTGTCGCCGGTATAGGTGCAGGGGCCGCCCGCCTCCACGCAAAACTGTTCGATCAGTTTGTCGCGCAACCGCTGGATATCGATTCTGCGAAAGCGCTCCACGATACGGTCATCACGGGCGATGTTCAGCAACATGCCCTCGACGATCGCGGTAATTCCCGGCTGGCCGCCGAGGTTTTGATAGAGGCTGTCGTCCTTGGGCAAGGGTTGTGTGCACGCGCCCAGCAGCACGATGATCATCAACAGGACCCCACGCATCAGAAGCCCCCTGAATGGACAAGTACAAGCCGTTCTGGCGATCGAGCGTCGCGATTTCACCCAGTCGCGCGTAGGCCAGTACCATTGATACGTGTTTGTTGGGGAAGTAACCCACAAATAGATCAGACCAGTCACTCTCCCCGCTGAAGGACAGGTTGTCCGGTTTCTGGCGATACTCGATACCCAAGGCCCAGCGCGGATTGAGCAACACGGCCAGCGAGCCTTCCTTCAGCACGCTGCGGGTATCGCGACGATCGCCGCCGAACCCCAATAGCCCCAGTTCGTTGGCGCGGCTGTAGCGCAGGCTGCCGTTGACCAGCAGGTTGTAGCCAAACGCCGCGCCCATGAATAGCCGACTCGCAGCCAGGTAGCCCTCGGTGTCGCTGTCGCGCCGGGCGCCCACCAGGCTGGGGATGAGAAAATCGTTCTGGTGCTTGTATTGCAGGCCGACGGAGACCTGCGGCAAGGTGTCATAGATCACGTCACCGAACAGGCGCACCTTGATGGCGTAGATGTCCTGGTCGAGATGGTCGTCCGGTAGGTTCAGCTTGTTCACCAGCGACCCCAGGTCGAAACGTTGCCGGGCAAAGGACAGCTCCACCCGGTTGTCATAGGCCACGGCCAACCCCGCCACATCCAGCCGATAATCCGGCAGGTTGACAGAGGTCGCGAACGCGGTCGCGCCCCACTCGTTCTGTTCACCGTACCCGGCCAGCATCGCCCAGGGCGTGATCCCGCCGCCCGCGGCACCTTCCAGGCTGCTGGCGCCGCCTGTCGCGATCAAGCGCCCGCCATCGGCGCAAACGTGTTGGAAGGCCAAGGCCATGCAGCAGCCGATCGACAGGAAAAAACGTGAAGCCATCATGTTCAATGAACCAGCGCTGTACGGATATTCAAAGGCAACGCCACCCAGGCCGCGAAGGCTGCGGCGCTGAGCGGCGGGCTGATCAGGTAACCCTGCGCTGTATCGCAATGCCAGCGCTCGAGTAACCGAAGGCTGTGGGCATATTCGACGCCCTCAGCCACCACCTTGAGCCCCAGGTTGTGGCTCATCTCGATCGTCGAGCGCACGATCACCGCATCTTCACTGGCCTCGTCCAGGTCGCGGACAAAAGACTGGTCGATCTTGAGCTCTTGCACCGGCAATCGCTTGAGGTGCGCCAAGGACGAATAGCCAGTGCCGAAATCATCCACCGACAGGCTGATGCCGCAATCGCGCAGCAGATGAAGGTTCTTCAAGGCCCGCTCGGGTTCGCGCATGACCGCGCTTTCCGTGACTTCGAACACCAGCTGTTCGGCTGGCAACCGGTGAGTGCGTAACAACACCGCGACCCGGTTGGGCAACTCATCGCTGATCAGGTCCTCGGCGCAGATGTTCAACGACAGTTCCAGGCACAGGCCCCGTTCATTCCACTCGGCCAGTTGACGCATGCCCTCGTTGATCACCCAATAGGTCAGGGCCTGGATACTGCCGGTGCGCTCTGCCAACGGGATGAACTCGCCAGGCGAGATCGAGCCCAGTTGGGGATGGTGCCAGCGCAGCAAGGCTTCGGCCTGGCGCACGTGATGTTTGAGGATGTCCAGCTTGGGCTGGTAATGCAGGACCAGCTCACCGTTGTTCGCCGCATGGCGCAGGTCACGAATCAACGTGATTTGACGACGGTGCGCCAGGTCGCGCCCGTGCTGGTAAACCTGCAGATGCCCTGGCATCTGAGCCGCATCCTTCATCGCGATCGATGCGCGCTCCAGCAGGCTTTGGGCGTTTTCGCCATCCACCGGGTACGCCGCGATCCCGAGGCGGCAATCCAAGGCCAAATGATGGCCGTTGATTTGCTGGGGCTTGAGCAGCAACTGCTGCAGTTGGTCGGCGATAGCCACCGCCGCGTCGCTGTCCATCCCGTCGAGCAGGATCAGAAATTCCTCGGCGATCAGGTGCGCCACGGTGTCGCCAGGTTGCAACAGGGCCTGGATGCGCTGGCCGGTTTGACGAAGCAACCGGTCAACCGTCTCGGGGTCCACTGTTTCGTTGATGCCGCGCAGGTTCTCGATGCCCAGGAAGATCAATGCCATCGGCCGTTTTGCGCTGATCGCACTGCCCAGGCGCTCCATGGCCAGTGCCCGGTTGGGCAAGTCGGTGACCGGGTCATGCAACGCATTGTGGGCCAGTTGTTGCTCACGCTCGGCAATGCCTCTTTGCATGGCGTTGACGGCGCTGGCCAACAAGCCGAGTTCATCGGCGCGCGGCAATACCACGGGGGTCTGGTAATCGCCCTGCCCGATGCGCTCCGCCGCCAAGGCCAGCGACTTGACCGGCCGCGACACCCCCCGGGCCAACAGCAAGGCACCGACCAGCGAGGCGATCAGCGCCATCAGGCTAATCACCAGGATTTTTTCATCCAGCGGCGCGAAGGCCTGCATGGCTGCGTCAAGCGGGCTTTGCAGCAAGGCGATCACTTGCCCATCGTACTCACCCGAACCGTCGGCCAGCGTCAGTAACTGGCTGAGGTAGTTGTGATTCAGGTGTTCCGTCGGCATGGCCCCGCTGCGGATGGACGAGCCGAGCATCAAGCGGGATATTGGCCCGTGCAATACCTCTGGCTGAGTGCTGACCAGCCCCCCTGGTTGTTGCCGATCGACGGCAAGAAACGACACTTGCAGGTTGGTGAGTGAGCGCAGTTCACGGGCAAAGGCCTCGTCCATGCTGAACCCCATCACCACCCTGGCCACCGGCAGAGGCGCGAGCACGGGCGTTTCCACCAACAAATGCGGCTTGCCCTGCAACGGCACGATCACCATGGCCTGGCGCGTACGTTGTGCCAGGCGCAGCGCGCCGTCGTACTGGAACAGCGATCCATCGGGCGTATGGTCAAGGGTACTGGCGAGTATCGTGCCATCCATGCTCAGCAGGATCATGTCGCTGGCATTGATCCGCTTGCCATGGTTGATCAGCACTGAACGGATGGTTGCCGCGTCCCGGCTGGCCACCGCTTCGCGAAAGCCGAAGTCGGCCGCCAACAGCTGCACGCCATCTGCTAGGCGCCGCCCCTGGACTTCCATCAGCCGTTCGAAGATGCGCGTGCCGACGTCCAGTTGTGCGTCGGCCTGCCCTCGCACGGCCGTGCGGGTCGCCGCATTGACGCTGAAATACAACAAGCCGATCACCAGCAGCGACAGCAAGATCATCACTGCCGCGACTTGCGCCTGAAAACTATTGCGCAGTTTCACGAGTGGCTCGCTTGAAGGCATCACCGAAGGCACTGGTCGCGGGCGCCATCTGTTCAGGTAACGGTTCGAGTGTCAGCGTGTAGTGCTGCTGGAGTCCGCTGGCAGGAAGTTTCAGCGTGCCGGCATCGATCGGCTGCATCCCTTTGAGCTGCGGGTGCCAGAGGGTCACGTGGTATTCACCGACCGCGAGCTTGTCCAGCGTCACGTTGCCTTGAGCATCGCTGACGGCAAAGAACGGATCGTCGGTGACGAAGACGTAGCCCAGCATGCGGTCGTGGATGTTGCAGCCCAGGACCACCACGCCAGGCTTGTCGAACAGGACCGGCTCGGAGGGCGTGCCCTCGTACAGACGCAGCTCGAAACGCTTGGCGGGTGAAAACGAGTAGACCTGGTGGCGGATGTTGTCGCTGTTGGGAAACTTGATCAGGGAGCCGGTGTGCACTGCCAGTACGTGAGGCGCAAACTGTTGGTTGCGCTGGTCCATGCTGGCGGCCAAGTCAGTTGAGGGCCTATCGATAGGGCCTTTGAGGGTAATGACCGCATCGGGTAACCGCTTGCCCGTGCCCTCGAGAATCTCGACATCAAGCTTCGCCACACCCGCCCACCCGACCGGGGCAGCAAGCAGCAATAGCAAGGCGAAAAGGGAGATTTTTTTGGCCATGCCAATTCCACTGAAAACGATGGGTGAAGGATCTGGGTGACACACCCCTCACGGCGGCACCGGCAATCACGCACTTGGGCGTCTATCAGGGTATCGACCGTCTGGCGCAAACCTGAACAGGCTGGCCTGAAATTCCTTGGCGCCATGGCATGCCCAGGCCACGCCACACCTGGAGGCTCGCTCCTGTAGGCACAATTGAATGCCTGGTCTACCGGGACCCCGCCGATGTCGGGGGGTTACTGAGCATCCAGCGTGAGGCGAACTTTTTCCAGCAACTCGCTGATCTGGAAGGGCTTGACCAGCATTTCCATGCCGCTGCCCAGGAACACCTGGCGGTTGAGCGCGGTTTCGGCGTAGCCCGTCATGAACAGGATGGGCAAACCTTCACGCCAGCCTCGCGCCACATCGGCCAGTTCCCGGCCGCTCATGCGTGGCAGGCCGACGTCGGTCAGCAGCAGGTTAATGGTCGGATCATTCTGCAAGCGCTCCAACGCGGTTTCGATATCCGGTGCCTGGGTGCAGCGATAGCCCGCATCCTCCAGCACTTCGGTCACGAACAGGCGCACCGAAGGCATGTCCTCGACAATCAGCACATGCTCGCCAGAAGCCTGCGGATCGACAATGAGCGGGGCGACGTAAGCCTGTGTCGAGTCGCTGGTGGCCGGCAGCATGATCGTCACTTCAGTGCCGCACCGCGCCACGCTGCGGATGTGCGCATCGCCGCCAGACTGACGGGCGAAGCCGTAGATCATCGACAGCCCCAACCCGGTGCCCTGCCCCAGCGGCTTGGTGGTGAAGAAGGGCTCGAATACCTTGTCGATCACACTGTGATCGATGCCGGTGCCGTCGTCGCGCACCGACAACGCGACATACGCGCCATCGGCCAGGTTGGGGGCGCCATGGGAATGCGCCGCATAGGTGTTGAGCCAAATGTTACCGCCCTTGGGCAGTGCATCCCGGGCGTTGATCACCAGGTTCAGTACCGCGCTTTCCAGTTGCACCGGGTCGACCAGCGCAATCGCCGGTTTGGTAGTCAACTCGAGCTTGAGGTTGATGCGTTCGCCAATGGTGCGCATCAGCAGCTCTTCCAGCGAGCGCACTTGCTCGTTGATGTCCACCGGACGGGTGTCGAGGGGCTGCTGGCGAGCGAAGGCCAGCAGTCGATGCGTGAGGGAGGCCGCGCTCATTGCCGAATTCAGTGCCGCCTCGGCGTAAAACTGAACCTTGTCCGGACGCGCATCGGCCATGCGTTTCTGGATCAGTTCCAGGCTGGTGATGATGCCGGTCAACAGGTTGTTGAAGTCATGGGCGATGCCGCCGGTGAGCTTGCCCAGTGCGTCCATTTTCTGCACTTGCAGCAATTGTGATTCGGCGCGCGCCCGCTCGGCGACTTCCTTGGCCAGTTGCGTGGTGGTGTCGTCCAGCCGTGCCAGGTGAGAACGCTCACGGTGGCGGTGTTCGGTGACGTCCTCGATGAACACCAGGCTCAGTTGCGGCGTGCGGTACGGTGATATCTGCCACTCGGTCTCACGAATCTCACCCTGCACGCGCATGTTCAACGTGCCCTTCCAGCGTTCGCCATCGGCCAGGCGTTGGCGCAACTCGTCGAGAACCGCGCCCTGGTCCTCGTCGAAGCATTCGCTGAGGGTTTCCGGGGCATGGTTGTCCTGGATCATCTGCGCGAAAGCATGGTTGCACTCGTGCACTTTCAGATGAGCATCAAGCACCGCAATTGGCGCCGAGACGTTGACGAAAATCTCGCGAAAGCGCGCCTCGCTCTCGCGCAGCGCGTTTTCGGTGTCGCGCACCCGCAGCAAGGTGCGCAGGGTCGCCAGCAGCACGTCCGGGTCCACCGGGTGAATCAGGTAGGCATCGGCACCGGCGTTGAGGCCGGTGATGATGTCGCCGGTCTGGATCGACGCGGCCGATACGTGGATCACCGGCAGCAACGCGGTGCGTGCATCGGCGCGCAAGGTACGTACGATGTCGAAGCCGCTCATGTCCGGCAGGTTGACGTCCAGGATCAGTGCGTCGATGGGCTCGCCGGCGATCCGCGCCAGACCCTCGCTGCCGGTACCGGCCTCCAGCACCACGTAGCCGTGGCTCTCCAGTCGCCGGCGCAAGGCATAGCGGGTGGCGATGTTGTCGTCGACGATCAACAGACGAATGTCACGATTCATCGGCGTTCTCCAAGGCGAGCGCCAATGGAATGGTCACGAAGAAGTTCGAGCCGACCCCCGGTGTACTGTCCATCCCGACCTCGCCCCCCAGCAACGCCGCGAAGCGTTTGCACAACGACAGGCCCAGGCCGGTTCCGCGCAGGCGTTTCTGCAAGGGCGAGTCGACCTGGATGAAGTCCTCGAACAATGCACCGTGCAGTTCCGGCGCGATGCCTATTCCGGTGTCGCTGACAGCGAAGCGCACCCGGTCCGGTCCTTCCAGGCGGGCCGAGATCCGCACTTCGCCGCGGGTGGTGAACTTCAATGAGTTGGAAATGAAGTTGCGCAGAATCTGCGCGAGTTTCTTGTCATCGGTGTACAGGCGCGGAAGGCCGACGGGTTCTTCGAAGATCAGGTCCACCGCGGACGCATCGACGATCGGTCGGAACATCCCGCGCAGGGCCGAGAACAGGTCGAACATGTCGAACCATGCCGGGGAAATGGAGATCCGTCCGGCTTCGATTTTCGCCAGGTCGAGCAAGTCATCGACCATGTCGCTGAGTTCGCGGGCAGCGCTGCTGACGAACGCCACCTGCTTGTGCTGCTCGGGGCTGAGCGGGCCGTCGAGTTCATCGGCGAGCAGGCTGTTGATGCTCAGGATCGAACCCAGCGGCGTGCGGAACTCATGGCTCATGTACGACAGGAAGCGGCTCTTGAGGTCCGAGGCCTGGCGCAGTTGCTCAGCCTGGGTGTCGAGTTCGGCATAGAGCGCCAGCACGCCCTGGTTGGTTTCATCGAGTTCGTCGCGCAGGGCGGCGTTCTCGCCCTGCAACTGGGCGATCAACGCGGCTTGCTCGGCAGGGTTCAGGGTAGACGGCTCAGCCATGGGCGGCCTCCAAGGCAACGACCAGCACGGTCACATCATCGCGTCCACGGCAAAAGTCGCGATGCAGGACAGTGGCGACCACAGCGGGATGACGGTGCACCAGGCCGGGGTAGTCTTGAAGATTCCAACGGGACTGCAAGCCATCGCTGTACATGATCAATAAATGTCCGTTCACGTGAGCATAGTCAAAGGGCTGGGCTCTGCGGTATTGGCTGCCGACGATGCCCGGGCTCGACACCAGGCCCCGCGACTTGTCCGCGCTGATAAGGGTGGCGCCGATGTTGCCAACACCGGTAAACGTCAGGCCATCGCGCGCGGCATTGAACTGGGCGAAAGCGGCTGCGCCGCCACGCGTGCCAATCATGTCGCGGTGCATGTCCTCCATCAACAGCACCGCACTGGCGAACGGGGTCTGGGCGAACGCCCGCTCCCCCGCCTTGGCCGCGCGCTCGGCATCCTCACCGTGGCCGAGGCCGTCGATCACCAGAGCACTGATGTTGGCGCCGTTGTACGCCAGGTGCCAGGTGTCGCCACACGCCGGATCGGCGTTCAGCGAATGCTGGCTGACGCCGTAACGCAAGTCCGGCTGGCGATTGCCGCGCGGATACAGCCGCGCCAGCAACACCGCACCACGGGCATCGGCGTACACATCGAACACTTCGGTCTGGCGCGCCACGGCCCCAAGGCCGATGCCCTGGGTGCCTCCGGTGGAATACCCATCCGTCAGGCAGGCGTCCAGATTGAAGCCCTGGGCGCGATCGACCGCGAGCATCTCGATGCCAAACCCGTCGGGACAAGGTAACAGGCGCAGGTGTAGCTCGCCGCGGCTGGCGTGCTTGAGCACATTGCTGGCCAGTTCGGTGGCGACCAGGGCCACGCGTCCGGCATCGGTGGCATCAAAGCCGTGTTGCTCGGCGAGCCTTTGCGCGGTACGCCGGGCATGGCCGACCTGGCTGCTGTCTTCGATCAGCAGCACCTGGGTCAGTGACCCAGCGATCGTCATGTCCATCGGGTAATCGTGATTCGCGTGCCCTTGCCGGGCTCGGTGTCGAGCTCGAATTCATCGACCAGTCGCTTGGCACCGGTCAGCCCAAGCCCCAGGCCACCGCCGGAGGTCCAACCGTCGGTCATCGCCAGCTTGATGTCGGCGATGCCCGGCCCTTCGTCGCGAAAGACCAGGCGCAGGCCGACCCTGTCGCCCTCGTCGAGGATCTGCCAATCCATGTTGCCGCCACCGCCATAGACCATGGTGTTACGCGCCAGCTCGCTGACGGCGGTCACCAGTTTGGTCAGGTCGATCAGGCGCATGCCGCATTCGGTGGCCAGTTTGCGTGCCGTTTGCCGGGCGAGCACCACGTCCTGTTCGATGTTGATCGGTTGAGTGCCGCTGCTGCGCACGGTCATGAATGGCGTACTCGTTCCTGCAGCAGTTTCATTCCGCGCTCGACGTTCAGCGCGGTGCTGACGCCGGGCAGCGTCAGGCCGAGTTCAACCAGGGTGATCGCCACGGCCGGTTGCATGCCCACCAGCATGGTTTCGGCGTCCATGATTTTCGACAGGCCGGAAATGGTCGCGATCATCCGGCCGATGAACGAATCGACCATGTCCAGTGCGGAAATGTCGATCAACACCCCGCGGGCCGACGTCTTGCTGATGCGCTCGGACAGATCGTCCTGCAGGGTCAGGGCCAGTTGGTCATGCATGTCGACCTGGATCGTGACCAGCAGAAAGTCGCCCATCTGTAGAATCGGGATACGCTCCATCGGCTCAGACCGTCTTGCCAAGGCTGACGCCCAAGCGGGTCAAGGCCAGTTTCAGTGCGTCGGCCAGGTTGGCCTTGGTGACCACGCCTTGCAGGTCGAGGCCCAGGTGCACGATGGTCTGGGCGATTTGCGGACGCACGCCGCTGATGATGCAGTCGGCGCCCATCAGGCGAATGGCGGTCACGGTCTTGAGCAGGTGCTGGGCGACCAGCGTATCAACGGTCGGCACACCGGTGATGTCGATGATGGCGATTTCCGAACCGGTGTCGACGATACGCTGCAACAGCGACTCCATCACCACCTGGGTGCGTTGCGAATCGAGGGTGCCGATCATCGGCAGCGCCAGTACGCCGTCCCACAGCTTGACGACCGGGGTGGACAGCTCCAGCAGTTCCTCCTGCTGACGCTTGATCACCGCCTCGCGGGATTTCTGGAAGGTGCGGATGGTGTGCATCCCGAACGCATCGAACAGTTCGGAGATTTCCCACAGTTGCTCGGCCAGCAGCGCCGGTTGCTCACGGTAATGAGCTTGCAGCAAGGCAAACAGCGGCCCCTTGAGGGCGAAAATGAAACTGGCGGTCTGTTGCGAATCCTGCCCGAGTTGGGCACGACTTTGGGAGAGCTTTTCGAGGAACTGGCGCGTGGACTCCCAGCCCGGGGTATTGATGTTGGTGCCGTTGTTGTTTTGCAGGCCATTGATCACCAGTTGCAGGAACTCACTGGTTTGTTGCTGCAGGTCCTGGCTTTTGAGGTTGCGGGTCGCGCCACTGGTTTCCAGTCCGTTGATCCATTCGCCCAGCACCTGCGCCTGTTTGTCTTTCATCGCCTCGAACGTGGTGTTCTGCAGTGCTGCCATGTGTGAGTTGCTCCTGAACGTAGGGGAAACCGGTGACTGAGAACGACCGGCGCGAATGAATGACCTTGGCCATCAGAAATAGTTTGGGTAGTTGTTTCGGGAATTTACAGGGGCTTAGTCCTTGATGCTCGTAATTTTTTTAACTTTGCCTGGATGTCACTTATAGCCGTGCAGATTGCGTGAATGAGTGTTGCTTTTTCGCCCGAACCGGCAGGTGTCGGCGCCGTCCACGTTAGCCCGGCCGACAAGCTAGGCCTGCGCAGGGGCGCCCAGGGTCTTGATCAGAAAGCTGCGCAGTCCATCCACCGCGATCGATCCTTGCGAGGCCCGGCTGCGATAGACCGCCACGCTCATGGATTCCAGCGCGCCCAGGCCATGTTCCTGGCCCAGCACCTGAAGGTTGGCCGGGGTGCAGCAGCGGGTCAGCACCGCCACCGCGACCCCGCTTTCCACCGCGGCGATCTGCCCGGCCAGGCTCGAACTGTTGTAGACGACCTTATAGCGGCGCCCATGGCGGACCAGGGTTTCCACAGCGGTGCGGCGGGCCAGGCTTTCTTCGTCGTAGACCGCGATCGGCAGCGGATCCCGACGCCAGAGCTCGAACTGCGGCGAGCCGACCCAGACCATGGGTTCATGGAACAGAAAGGCGCCGCGACGCGGACTGTCGCGCGAGACCAGGGCCAGGTCCAGTTCACCGCTGGCCACCCGGGGAATCAGTGCGGTGGATTGCTCACAGGTCAACTCGATGTCGACGCTGGCGTAGCGCGCCGAGAACCGTTTCAACACCGGCGTGAGGTAAGGCGCGGCGTAATCCTCCGCTACGCCGAGGCGGATCCGTCCGCTCAGCTGTTCGCCCCAGAAGGCCCCCAGCGTTTCTGCGTGCAAGGCCAGCATGCGCCGGGCGTAGCCGAGCAGTGCTTCGCCGTCACTGGTGAGCTGGAAGTGTCGCGGGCCGCGGCTCAGGACCTGGCGGCCCAAGGCCGACTCGAGTTTCTTGAGCTGCATGCTGACGGCCGACTGCGACTTGTTGATCTCAAGGGCGGCGCTCGACAGCGAGCCGGTATCGACGGCGGCGACGAAGCACTTGAGCCAATCGATCTGAAGATCCCTGGGTGTCATGGTGGAAAACCCTGCATTCGATAATCGAATACCTGAGTGCCACAATATGCGCTTTTCGTCCAGGCCTTCTCGCGTCAACATCGGCGCCTGTCATCGTGCACCGGAGCCCCCATGTCCCTCGACGCCTGGCTGTTCTACCTGCTGACCTGCTGTGGCATCGCCCTGGTGCCCGGCCCCAATGCCCTGTTGGTGCTGACCCACGGGGCGATCCATGGCCACCGCAAGACACTGTTCACCATCACCGGCGGCGTCCTCGGTTTCGTCATCGTGATCGCCTTGTGCGTCCTCGGCCTGGGCGCCTTGTTGCAAGCGTCGCTGCATTGGTTGACCGCGCTGAAGATCATCGGAGGGCTCTACCTGATCTGGCTGGGGCTGAGCCTGTGGCGTTCGGAGGCGATGACCCTGGCGGTCAACGACGTGAGCGGCTCGGCCGACTGGTCGCTGTTTCGCCAGGGGCTGCTGTCGGCGATTTCCAACCCCAAGGCCTTGCTGTTGTTCACCGCATTCATCACGCCGTTCATCGACGCCCAGCGCAATCTGATCCTGCAGGCGACGATCATGGCGCTGACCTACGCATTCGTCGAATTCGCCGTGGAGTTCGGCGTGGCGAGCGCGGCGAACCGGGTCCGGCCGTGGCTGGCGCGGATGGGCCGGCGTTTCAACCGCATCTGTGGCGGTTTTTTCGTGGCGTTTGGGGCGTTGTTGCCGATCCGCTAGGCAGGTGCCTTCGTGGGGGGCGGCGTGAGCGACGGACACCTGCCGCAGCCGCCATTGTGCAACGCAATGGCGGCGCATGTTCCGTGGCTGGCTCCCCCACGAGGCTCAAGCTTGGGCCTTGCATGCCGATCAACTTCCCAGTTCGCCCTCGCCTTCAGGCAAGATAGGCCCTTTCAGCTTCAGGGAAGATCCCCATGTCCGCTTCACTCGACCTCGCCGCCACCCAGATCCGTCAGGCCGTACGCGCCGCCACCGAAGGCCTGGTCGGCCGTGAGCAACTGGCCGAGTTGATCGTGCTGGCGGCGGTTGCCCAGGAGCACATCCTGGTCGTGGGGCCGCCCGGCACGGCGAAAAGCGCGGTGGTGCGTCGGGTCGCCCAGTCCATGGGCGGGCGTTATTTCGAATACCTGCTGGGACGCTTCACCGAGCCTTCGGAGCTGTTTGGCACGGTGGACCTGAAGAAACTGCGCGAAGGCACGGTGGAAACCGACACCAGCGGCATGCTGCCCGAAGCCGACATCGTGTTCCTGGATGAAGTGTTCCTGGGCTCGACGGCCATTCTCAACACCCTGCTCGGCGTGCTCAATGAGCGACGGTTCCGCCGTGGCCACACCCAGGTCCAGTGCCCCTTGCGCGTCTGCGTCGCTGCGGCGAACGGCCTGCCCGACGACGAATCGCTGGCGGCCTTCGGCGACCGATTCCTGCTGCACCTGTTCGTGGATGCCGTCCCCGACAACCAGCTCGAAGCGATGCTGGCCGGCGGCTGGCAGTCCGAACAACGCCCGGTCCCGCAACTGCTGGGGCTGACGCCGCTCGACACGCTGGGCCAGGCGCTCAAGGACGTCGACCTGTCCCGGGTGCGCCCAGCGCTGGCCCAGGCCATTCGCCGGTTGCGCGAGGCCGGAATCCAACTGTCCGACCGCCGTATCGTCAAATCCCAGCGCCTGATCGCCGCCGCCGCGTTGCTGCGTGGCCACCGCGAAGCCAGCGAAGCCGACCTCTGGCCGCTGCTCTACGTACTGCCGACCCGCGAGACCCAGCAGCACGGTCGCGAGGTGCTGAAAGACCTTTTGGCCCAGTGCAACAACAGCCATCTGTTCAGTGCCGTCGAAGAAGCGACGCTGCAACCGATGGCTCGCCTGCATCGCCTGCTGGAAACGGCCGAGGATTACCTGGGGCGCAGCGAGCCGCCGGCCAGCCCCTTGCTGGAAGCGCTGCTGCGTGAGATCGACGCCAACTTCAACAGCCAGACCATCCCCCAGCGGCTGCATGAGGTGCGCGGAAAAGTGGCTCACCTGCTGAGCGCCCAGGCATGACGAACAGGGTCACACCGGCCCTCGACTGGCATTGGCGAGCGCGGCATGAGGCCGGTCAACCCCAGGCGGCCGTGGCCTGGGGTGATGTCGCAGCGCGTCTGCACGCACGCCTGCTGCGCATGCCCGAGGATCAAACCGCTCGCCTGCAAGCCACGGCCAACCGGGACGTGCTGATCGTCACCGGCCATGTGGATGACCTGCCGTGGGTCGAGGGTGTCGACTACGCCTGTAGCGAGCCCGCCGCTCCCGGCCTCTGGCTGCCCACCAGTTGGGAACCCGATATGCCGGTGGACCTGATGGGCCAGGCGCTGCTCGACAGGTTCGCCCGCGCGCCGTTGCTGTTGTGGCACGCGCCCAGGGCGGTGCTGCCCCTGGACCGCTGCCTGCCCGTCACGGCCCGGCATCTGCAACGTATTCAGGATGAGTGGGCAGGTCACTGATGCAATTACCCAAATCCCTGCAACCCTGGCGGGACTGGCTGCAATGGTTTGCCCCCGAACAACTGCCGGTGCTGACCGACCTGTTCACCCGTCTCAACCCGTTGCTGGGTCCGTTACGCGGCATGCAGCCGGGCGGCGACCCCGAACCCGACGGCCTGGGCGACCTGCAACGGCGCGGCCCCTATGAACGACTGCTGACCAGCGAATGGTTGCTGGCCGATGAGTTGCCCGACGAGTTTCTACGCAGGGCGGTGGTGGGCGAGCATCTGTTTTTGGCGCCGCGCTACCGCACGCATCACGCCAACCGCATGATTGTCGTGCTCTTTGACGCCGGCCCCTTGCAACTGGGCGGCCCGCGACTGGTGCACCTGGCCCTGATGATCCTGCTTGCCCGCCGTGCCAGCGAAGCCGGGGCCGAATTGCGCTGGGGCATTTTGCAGGAAGCGCCTCGACTGAACGAGTTCAAGGGCGCCGCGCATTTGAAGCAGTTACTCAGCGCCCGTACCTATCAGACCGTCAGTGACGAGCACTGGCGCACCTGGTGCGCCTGGCTGTCGGAACAGGCGTACGACAGCGGCGAACGCTGGCTCGTCGGTCAGCGCCTGCCGCCCACCGATAGCCGTTCGTGCACCCACCGGGTGCAGATTCAAGACAGCCTCGATGGCCGCAGCCTGATGTTCTCGCTGCAGGCCGCAACCACCCGGCAAATCGCCCTGCCCTTTCCCGACAAACGCCAGGCCCTGCAACTGATCAAAGGCGAGTTCGACACCGCTCGACAGTTGGCGCGCACGCCGGTCAAGACCCCCATTGCCCGGGTGGTCCTGACCCTGGCGCCGATCATCGCCAGCAGCGGCTCCCATGTCGCCCTGAAAATGCTCGACGAGCCCGGGCTCGTGGTGATCAAGCTCCCGGCGCCACGGCAGAAAAAACCGCTCGAGGTTCGCAAGACTCTCTGGAACAGCCGTGGCACGCCGCTGGCGATCACATTCCCAGGGCGCATGCCCGGTGCGATCCTGAGCTTCGACGAGCAGTTGGTCTTCTGGAACATGGACTTCGTCAAGGCGGCCGCCCGGCCTGAACGTAATCAACTGCAGATCCCCGTGGGCACGGCCACGCTGCTGCCCATGGTCTGGTTGCACAACGGCACCCACGGCGCAGTTTTCCTGCTCGACAACAAGGGACACCTGGCCTTCTGGGTGACCGACAACGGCAAGCTGCCGCCGCAGCGCGCGTCGGGGATGACGCATTCGATGGCCGATAACGTGGTGGGCATGGCGCAGGTCAGTCGCGACATGCTGGTCTATCTGCGCCAGGAAGCCGGTCGGCTGTATGTCCATCGGCTCAATGCCTGGCTCAGCCAGCCCGCGAGCGATCTGGTGGGCACGGCGAACGACGTCGCTCAGGTATTGTTCCCGGCCAGTGCATGCTGGAACCGGGCCTTTCACGGCTGTGCCTGGATGCGCCTGGTCGACGGCCACCAGCAGTGGCAGCTGGTCGCCCCCAACCTTCAGGCCGAGCAGGTCGACCTGGCGCCTGGCTGGAAAGGCCTGGGATTGCTGATCGGTGACGACGAAGTCTTTTCCATGGTCCTGCTCAGCCCTCACCAGCAGACGGTCGCTCTGTACTGCCAGGGTGAGCAGCAGGCGCTGTTCACCACCCAGGACCCCATTGCCAGGATTACCTTCTGCCCGATGAGCGGGCTGGTCGCTGCACTGACCAAGGCTCGCGAGTTGGTGGTGTATGCGGTCCGAGAGGAACGCAGGGTCCTGCAGGTCATGTGCAATCCGCCGCAGCCATATTCGGAGCTAAGCACCTATGTCCGGTCCTGATATCGTCATGATCCGCCGGCCGGTGCTGAGCGGCTATCAACCGATCGAGGCATTGTGGTTTCCCGCCGAGCGCTTCAGTGAGCATGAACGGGCTCGGCTGATCCTCTCCCACTGGCAAACCGACGCCAAGGCCTATCGCTTTGCCGACGGCGACCTGCTGCGTTTTCCCAAGGCTTGTGCACGGCTGTGCGAGGGGCTGGCCGGCTGGCCGTTGATTCGCCAGGGGCGAACGCTGTGCTCGGCGCGGCTTAGCAACGAGGAAATGCAGCACCTGGCACCCGCCGATGTCTGGCTGGTACGCGGCACCCAGGTCAGTGCGCTGCACCTGCGCGACGCCACGGCATTGGCCGCCGGCCAATGGATCGACGTCAGTCAGTACGCCCTGCTCGCCACTTATGACTGCCGCGATGCATTGCCAGAACCCCACGCCGAGCCGCTGGGTGTGCAGACCGATATCCGGGAGATCCTCGGGGATTCACTGGCGCCGGTCAGCCCCGAGCGCGAGGGGGTGATGCGGGCCCTGTTGGAGCGCCAGCGTCAGGCTGCCGTCGACAAGGCAACGGCAGCCCACCGCCCGCCCGCCTCCGCGTCTCACTCGCAGGGCCGAGGCCCGTTGAAAGATGGTCTGCCAGGCTTCATTGGGGTGGCCGTGGGCACCGGTATCTTCGCCATCAATGCCCTCAACGGTACGCGGTCCCCGACCACCGCGCCGCCTGCTGAAACCGTCAAGCCACCGCGAGCGGTGGATCCTTCCGGGTTCGACCTGGACAATGCCCTGGCGTGGGCGCTGATCGGGACTGTGTTTTTCGTACTCTTCATGTTGGCATTGATGGCCGGGCGTGCCTGGGTGCGGCGCGACGGCGTGAGGACGACGACTGGAAAAGCCACCCATGTTGCCGATGCCGCCCGCCCCGTGCAGCCGAGCGTGCCACCGCGGGCCTCGGGCCGGCCGCGAGGCCCGGCCAGGTGGCGACGCTGGTTGACCCAACTGACTCGTCACTCGCGACTGTCAGCGCTGTATGGCAAACGACAGGCCGCCTACATGCAACGCATGCTGGACATGTTCGAGAACGGCAACCTGGAAGAAGCCTTGCGCCATGCCATTCCGCTGGGCGGCGGCCAGGGCGATGCCGGCCAGGCATTCGGCACCCCCACCCGGCGCCAGGACCTGACGCTCAGCCAGCACTCAGCGCCCGGCACCCGCTTGCTGTTCGAGGCCGATCTGGAAAGCCACCTCAAGCAGGTCTACCGGCAGTCCTTCGAGCGACTGGATCGCGAGGGGCGGATCGAGGAAGCCGTGTTCGTGCTGGCCGAACTGTTGAGGGCACGACAGGAAGCGCTCGATTACCTGGAAAAGCACCAACGCCATCAACAGGCCGCCGACCTGGCCCTGGCCTGGGACATGTCCGCCTCGACCATCGTGCGCCTGCTATGCCTGGCCGGGGATTGGCAGCGAGCGCTACAAGTCGCCCGGCGCGACAATGCGTTCGCCGATGCCGTTATCCTGCTCGAAAAGAAATGGCCCGAAGCTGCTGCGCGCCTGCGCCTGGAATGGGCGCTGGCCCTGACTGAAAAAGGCCTGTGGCTGCAGGCGGTGGACGTCATCTGGAGCCTGCCGGCAGAGCGCGAACGCGCCGCAAAATGGCTGCTCGCCGCCGAGGCCGCAGGCGGCAGCCTGGCCATTGGCGCCTTGGTCAAACGCGCCATCCTGCTCCCCGACACGCTCACGGCCTATGAAACCTGGGTCGAGAAACTGCGCAGCGACCCAGAGCGGGTCATGGACCGCGCCACCCTCGCCCAGGCGCTGCTGGCGCACAAGGCCTACAGCCCAGCGCTGGCCTGGCTGGCAGCCGCGACCGTGCGGGCAATCATTTGTGACCAGGCCGGGCCACAGGCCCACCTGACCCAGAACCAGCTCCAGGCGCTGGTTAAAATGAGCAAGGACAAATTGCTCCAGGCAGACCTGCCCGGCAACGGCCTACCTCGAAACAAACGCCTCAACCAAGGCCTTGAGCGGGTCAGCGACCCGTTGTCATTCACCGCGCCAGACAGGGGCGTTCGGGCGATCTGCGATGCCGTGCCGTTGACGGATGGACGCTACCTGCTGGCGCTGGGCGAAGCCGGTGCGTCGGTCGTCGAAGCCCACGGCAAGTGCGCCTTCCACTTCCCGGTGCCGACCCAGGTCATTGTGCTGGGCCACAGCCGCCAGGTCGCGCTGGCGCTGGCACGGCGCGGCGACGTCTGGCGCATCTGCAAGCTGGACCTGGTCAATCGCAGCGCCAGCGACTTGGGCGTGCTGATGCTGGACGCCTTCGCCAGGACGTTCGACGGCACGGCCTGGACCGTTGGCCGCGGCACGGAGTTGCGCGTCGTGGACGTGGGTCGCCGACTCGAAACCCTGTGGCACGTCGGTGACCTGCCTGGGCAGATCACGTCGATTCGGGATGACGAGCACAATGAATCGGTCTTCCTGCAGACCCCGCAGCAAGCGCTGCTCTGGCACTACCGCTTGCCCGAGCGCCGATTGCTGCGCCGTGAACCGCTGCCCGTCCGGCGTCGGGCGCACAGCTGGCAAGTGTTCGACGCGGTGGGCCGAACCGTCGAATTGTGGATCGAAGACGGCGTCGACGACGATCCCGCGCTGATGGTGTACGAGGGCGTCACGAGCAAGCGCTATCGCCTGCCCGGCTTCAATACGGAGTCCGCCGACCCGTTGCACGTCTACCCCTTCGCGCAGTGGCTGGTGATAGGTTTCAGGGTCGGCGAGGATGAGGCCCGCTGGCACTTCATACACCGCAGCAGCGACCGGCTCTGCGCCGTCATGGACTGGCCGCTGGAGCATGCGCAACTGCGTTTCGTGGGCAGCGAATGCGTGCTGTTCGATCATCAGGGGCGGTTATGGCAAATCGACGTCGCCCGCTCCACGACCGCGGCCCTTTCGGTGCAGTGATCTGCCGGGCGCGTGCCCTCTATTTCGCGAAGATCTGGCTCATGTCCTTGAATGCCTTGAATTCAAGGGCGTTGCCGCATGGGTCGAACAGGAACATGGTGGCTTGCTCGCCGACCTGGCCCTTGAAGCGAACGTAGGGTTCGATCACGAAGGAGACGCCAAACGACTTCAAGCGCTCGGCCAACGCCTCCCATTGTTCCCACCCCAGGATGATGCCGAAGTGTGGGACAGGCACATCGTGACCATCGACCGGGTTGCTGTGAACACTTTCCTGGGCGGCGGTCTTCGGCTGCTGGTGAATCACCAGTTGGTGACCATAGAAATTGAAATCGACCCACTGGCTGCTGGAACGTCCTTCTTCAAGACCAAAGACTTCTCCATAGAAACGTCGCGCGCCGGGCAAGTCGTAGACAGGAATGGCGAGGTGAAAGGGCGAGAGGCTCATCAGGGGCTCCGATACTGTTGTTGTGATGGGCGAACACCGCCATCGTCATGGCGCCTGGCAGCGGTTGTCGGGGAGAACAAACGCATCGTAGCGGGTAAAACCAACCAGAAAAATCAATATATATTTCTTAGAAGCACAATTAATATTTGTGAATGATCAAAGAACTCAAGACGCTCATTGCGGTGGCGCGCGAAGGCACCTTTGCCGCTGCCGGGAACAGAATCGGCCTCACGCAGGCCGCTGTCAGCGCACAGGTCCAGCGCCTGGAGGCCGAGCTCGGCTTCGAGCTGTTCGAAAGAAAAGGCCGCACGGCCCATCTCAACCCCATTGGCCAGCAGGTACTCCTGCAGGCCCAGGAACTGCTCAAGCTCTACGAAAACCTGGGCTCCGCGGCGGTGGGGCAACCAGCGAGCGTGCGGGTGAACATCGGTGCGATCGCGTCCGTGCAGCGCTCCTACCTGCCGGATGCCCTGGCCCGGTTTCACCAGCAAAGTCCACTGTGCCGCACGCGTGTCATCCCGGGACTGTCGATGGAACTGGTAAACCTGGTCGACGCTGGCGAGATCGACCTGGCCGTGATCATTCGACCGCCCTTTTCGCTGCACAGCGATCTGCGCTGGACGACCCTGGCGCTTGAGCCCTACCGCCTGATCGTGCCGCGCCAGGTGCCAGGGGACGATTGGGCGGCGCTGCTTTCCACCCACCCTTTCATTCGCTACGACCGATCCTCCTTCGGTGGCAGGCAGGTCGATCGCTTCCTGCGCCAGATGCACGTCACTCCGCACGAAGTCTTCGAACTGGATGAGCTGGAGGCCATCGTCAAACTGGTCGAAAACGGCGTCGGGGTTGCGCTGGTACCGCAAACGACGCAGAACCCGCCCTGGCCGGCGGGCGTGCGAGCACTGGACCTCGGCGTGCACACCTTTCACCGTGATATCGGGTTGATCCATCGTTCTGGCCAGGGTTTGACCAAACCGGCACGGCTACTGGCCGAGCTCATTCGTGAGCACCTCCAGGGCGAGCGCCTCTAACGGCACCCAGACTACAGGGCCGGCACCGGACGCCCGTCCAACTCATCCGAGCGCAACGTCAGCACCGACACCCCAGATGACGTCACCGCCACGGTGTGTTCGAACTGCGCGGAGAGTGCGCCGTCCCGGGTCACCACCGTCCAGCCATCGGCCAGGGTCCTGACGTGGCTGCTGCCCTGATTGAGCATGGGCTCGATGGTGAACACCATCCCCTCGCGCAGCACCAGGCCGGTGCCTGGCTTGCCGAAGTGCAACACCTGGGGTTCTTCGTGCATTTGCTGGCCGATGCCATGGCCGCAGTATTCACGCACCACCGAGTAACCATTGCGCCTGGCGTGTTGCTCGATCGCCGCGCCAATGTCACCCAGCCGCCCGCCTGGGCGTACCGCGCGGATGCCGAGCCACATCGCCTCGTACGTGACCTGGACCAGTTGCCGCGCAGCGGCACTGACATTGCCGATCAGGTAGGTCTTGCTGGAGTCGGCGATATAGCCGTTCTTTTCCAGGGTGATGTCGAGATTGACGATATCGCCATCGCGCAGAATCCTGGAGGGCGATGGCACGCCGTGGCAAACCTGCTCGTTGACCGAGCAATTGAGCACGAACCCAAAGCCATACTGGCCCTTGCTCGCCGGTCGGGCCTTGAGATCGTCGACGATGAACCGTTCCACCATGGCATCGACCTGGAGGGTCGACATTCCTGCGAGCGGGGTTTGGTCCAGCCGCTCGAACACCAACGCCAGCAGTCGCCCTGACTCCGCCATCAGCGCGATCTGCTGCGGATTCTTGATCATGCTCAACTCATCACCAGTGGCTGGGCCCGCACACCCGCGCTGCCGAGCTCACGGCGCATGACTTCGTTGAAGCTCAGATCGGGGTTCATTTCGCATAGCAGTCCGACCTTGATCCAGAAAGCCGCCTGCGCGTTGATGGAACGGCAAGACACTTTGGTAGCGCGGCGCAGTTGATCATGCAGTTCGTCGTCGATGTTCACGATGCCCATTGGTTTCACTCCATACGTTTCGTATATGAAGAGCATATGCTTTGTATGTATTAAAACCAAGGGCAATGGTCGGGCGCCCGCGTTGGCAATCCTGATTCATCAGGGCCGGCGTTGTGATCAGCTCGCCAAGGACGGTTTCTGTTTCTGTGCCTTGGGCGCTCGGGCCGTTGAGTCCTCGTTGCCCGCCGGGCGCGTCTGCTCTTGCTTGAGGGCCTGCTGGCGACGCTCCAGCGCATCAGCGCCGTCCGAAGCCTGGACGCTCCATGGAACAGACATGATCAAACCGAATAGGATTGGAACAAGAAGTGGCTTCATTTCATTTCACCTGGGTTGTGTTAACGAAAGCGTTTGCGCTTATCCGCGCTGACGAGGTGTGCGTACGTTTCGAGCAGCCTCGCCAGCTCCCGATAATCGGCAGCCAGGTCGTGGGCGCCGAGGCGGGTCAGTGAGCTTGCGGTTCGACGGGCCTGGGCCGCGCTGATCGCCGGGTCGGAGGCAGAGGTCGAAATCCGTCGATCGCCCCGTCGCGCGCATTGACCAGTCGATGACTCGGGAGCCAGGTCGCGGGTTTTGCGTTGCAGCCGAATCAGTTGCCGGCTCAGTTGCAGGGCCGTGGCGTCGGCCTGGGCAGTCTGCGATTCATCGGCCGCTGCCAACGCCTGCAAGGTCACCCATCGGTGTTGCTGCCTGGCCTGCCACTTGAACAGGTCAATCCGGTGCCCATGACGAAGCAGTCGGTGGGTGTCCTGGTGAATCGCCTTCCTCAACACGTGTGGGTGGCGGTGGGGTTTTCCCGGCACCAGTTGGAAGGCCAGCACGCATAGGGCAAGCGCCACGAGCCACGCGAGCGCCTGGTTGGCAAAGTCGGCAAAATCGTACTGGGCAGCCAGGCCTGTGCTGACGAGCGTGTTGAAGCCAATCAGGTAGGCGATGCCTTGCAGGGCGTGACGCGGGCGGGTCGTGGCTTGAATGCCCACGGCCCAGAACGCGATCATCACCACCGTGAGCAGCGCCAGGCCGCTGAGGTGTGGCAGCACCAGGAATTTGCACGCCGCTGCCGCCAATATTCCGTAGACAGTGCCCTCGAAGAAGCGCGCCAGGCCTTGGGTGGGCGCCGGGCTGGTGGCCAGTAACGTGCAGCACGGCCCTAACACCGCCAACAGCGTCGGCCCTTGGTCCCAGGCAGACAGGTACCAGAACGCTGCGGTTGCCAACGTCGCCAGCAGCGCTCGCAAGCCGTTACGCAACGCGTCTGCATAGTGACGATGGAAACCCACCGCGCGAGCAGGCGCCTGGGGCGCATGCTCAAGGCTGGCGAAGCTCACCAAGGCGCTGGACAGGTCAGCCAGTTGGTCCTCCAAGCGCTGCTGGCTCGTCGTGTGGTCAGGTGCTTGCGCCAGGCGAGTTTGCAGCGCCCGGACACGATCGGCCGCTGCGCGAAAGCCGGGTAGCGCGTCGGCCAGTTGTTGCAACGCCATGCCCGTTTGGGTGAAGGCAGGTGAGACACACCGATCGGTCGTGCATTCGTCCAGGACCACGGCGTGCAGGTACGCCAGCCCCGCCTGCAGGTTCGCCTGCCTGGCGCGAATCACAAAGGACTCGCCTCGACCGACCCCGAGCAGCTCATCCACCTTGTTGATGTCGAGGGCGAGCTGGCGTTGCGTAATCGCCGGGTGCGCACCCTGCTCCGCCTTGAGCTGCATGGCCAGCCACTGCAGCGTGCGGGAACAGATGTCCTGGAGGGCCAGGCGCAGTTTCGGCTCGACGGTCTTGCGGCTGAACAAGGTGGCCACCAGGCTCAGGCTCAACACCCCCACTACGACCGCCGTGCACCGCGCCACGATATGATCGAAACCCAACTGCGGCGCGACGATGGCCGGCCCCAGGGCAAGGCAGACGGTGTAGCCGGCAACCACGGCTGCCGTGGCCTGGTAGTGCCGCAGCAGGGTCATTGCGCCGACGCAGAGCCCCAGCCATACCCCGATCCCGAGGATGAACAGCAGCATTTTCTGGGCGAACAGACCGGTCAGGAGCAACGCGACAACGAGTCCCACCACGGTTCCCAGCACCCGATTGAAGCCTTTGCCGACCACCGCGCCCTGGAGCGGATGGATCAGCAACAACACCGTCGAAGCCGCCGAGAACGGCGCCTCCAGGTGCAGTTGGAAGCCCAGCCATAGCGCCAGAGTGGCCGCCGCGAGGCTGCGCAGCAGGTAGCCCGAAGGCTGGAGGTTCCATGCGCCGAGCCGTGCCCCGAGCATTTGCAACCCGCGGGCCATCACAGGAAAGCCTGAAGCCACTGCGTCAGCCTCCAACGTGGCGCGGCCCCTGCCTCGGCGACCTCGATGCTGGCAGTCATCCCGGCGGCCAATTCCACATCCGCCGGCACCTTGTCCAGTTCAATCCGCACCGGCACCCGTTGGGCCAGGCGTATCCAGCTGAACGTTGGCGCCACTTGAGGCAAGCCGTTGCTACTGCGCAGCTCATTGCCGTCAGCGATGCCCCTGCCCATGCTCGCCACATGCCCTTCAAGCGGCGTCGCAAACCCCATGAGCTTGATCGATGCCGTGGCACCGACCCGAATCCCCGACAACTTGGTTTCCTCGAAGTACCCGGTGACCCAGAAGCTATGGCTATCGACCACAAAGATGTTGGTCTGGCCCGCCGACGCGTAGTCACCGGGCTGGAGCCGCAGTTGGGTCACGTAGCCGTCCACCGGCGAGCGAATGGTCGTGCGGTCCAGGTCAAGGCGCGCCTGGGCCAACTGGCTTTGGGCCGCGTCCAGGCGCGACTTGGCCACTGCCAGGTCACGGGCGGCGTTGTCGATCTCCTCCTGCGCGATGGCATCGCCCAACTGATGACGACGCTTGAACTGCGTGCTGCGCTGTTCGAAGACACTGCGCGCCTCGCCCAACTCGGCCGTGCGCTGTTGCTCGGCGAGCAAATAGGCGCTGCGGTCGATCTGATACAGCAGATCACCCTTGGCCACCCATTGGTTGTCGCCCACCCGCAGCCGCTCCACCTGGCCGGACACCTCAGGGGCGATACGGATGACGTGTGCGCTGACCCGCCCGTCCCGCGTCCAGGGCGCCAACTCATAGGCACGCCACAACTGCGAGCAAAACAGCAGGGCAATCAGCCCGAGTCCAAGGGTGACGAGCACCTTGAGCACTTGTTTGATGATCATTGCGCCGCCCTCACCCCTTCAAGACCAGCAGCGAGAGGACGATCAGCGACACGAAAAAGCGCGCCATCTCCGGGTGCCAGGTCCAGTCCAGCCAGCGCCGCATGATTCGTTCCAGCGCCCCGTACACCAGGGCTGCAACCCCCACGTACAGCAAGAAGGGAGGCAGGTAGAGGTGGGCAATTGTGATTTCACTCAGCATCGGTTGCGTCTCGCAGTCGGCAATCACCTTGATGGCCTTGGTGACGATGCTAAGCACTGCAGGGACGTGCCGATATTGAGTATGCTGCCAACCTATAATCAAATTCAGACAACTTGAGTGAGACGGCATGGACCAGACGCATCTCTCGGCGATGGAACAATTTGAACTGGACAGCTTCGAACAGCCCGCCGTCGCGCTGATGCTGGGGAGCCAGCGACACGACACCGAATTCCCCGTGCATACGCACCGCAAAGGCCAGTTGGTGGTGGCTTATCGCGGGGGCATCGTGTGTACCGTGGAGGATGGGGTCTGGATGGTGCCGTCGGGGTTCGGCGTGTGGATTGCGGGTGGTATCGCCCACAGCAACCGGGTGACCGCCAACGGCAAGATCGGCTACCTGTTCGTGGAACCCGGTGCCGCCGCGCTACCGCAAAAATGCTGCACGCTGGTGCTTTCCCCGCTGATCCTGGAGTTGATCCTGCACCTGAGCGCCCAGCCCCAGGACTATCCGCCGGCCAGTACCCAGGCGCGGTTGGCCAGCGTCCTCCTCGAACAATTGGAACTGGCGCCCACCGAACAGCTGTACCTGCCGCTTCCCGCCTCGACGCAACTGCGTTTCATCGCCCGTAGCCTGGCGCAAGACCCGTCGAATCGCTGCACCATGGCCCAGTGGGCCCATCAGGTCGCCATGAGCGAACGGTCCCTGGCGCGCCTGATCAAGCGCGAAACCGGGCTGACATTCGGCCAATGGCGCAAGCAATGGCAAATCATCGTGGCCCTGCAGAACCTGGCCGAGGGCGAGTCGGTACAACGCACCGCCGAGGCGCTCGGCTACGAGTCAGTGAGTTCGTTCATCAGCATGTTTCGCAAGACGCTGGGCTCGTCGCCGGCGCGGTATATCCGCAATACCGTGACGCGCTAGTCGAAGGCACAGACTACGAGGTGACATGCTTACTTGACGAACTTGAGGCAGGCGAACCCGGTCTTGATCTTCAGTTGTTGAATGGGTTCTACGCTCTCTTGATCGCCGACTTTTTTGATGACGCCTACCCCGCAGAAATGCTCGTCGCGGTTGAAGATAGGAAGAATGCCTGCCTTAGGTTCGCTCCAGGAGCCCTGGACCAGGGTGTAGGTGGCTCCATCCTGTGGCGTGAAGGAGAACGGGATCTTACAAGCGCTGCTTCCTGTGATTTTCCAGTAGGTCAGGATCAGCTCCTTGTTCGCAGCCACTCGGGATTCGATGTGGTCGCCGTTTGAAGGCAGGGTCGTGTAACCGGCATAGCAACCGTTGTCGCTAAACGTCATGGCATCGAGCCTCGCACCACCGCCTGTTTTAAGGCGAACGGTTGCGGCGGGGTCATCGGCCCCGGGAACGATATATTGCTTGCCCTGCAAAAACGAAGTGCAACCGCTCACCACCAACACGCAGGCCAGCAAGATAAACCTGCCGGATTTTTGATTGACGTACATCCATCTCTCCCTGATTCCATTGCCCCAGCCATTTCAGCGACTTGGGATTGCCGAAAAGCGGCCTGATGGTAATGGATTCAAGGTTGTTCTAACCAGTTCCCAGGGAATACGCCTGGGTTCGCCTTCCTCCATGACCCTATCCGGCCCAACGCCCAAGCCCCATCATTGACAGCACCAGCCTTCAAGACTACTAATGACTCAAAGGTCATTAATAGTCGTGAGGCCAGTTCATGCCACAGACAGATGTGCTCATTGTGGGAGCCGGCCCCACTGGATTGACGCTTGCGCTCTGGCTCCATCGGCAAGGCGTTGCCGTCCGGATAGTGGACAAGAGCAGCGCCCCGGGTGAAACGTCTCGCGCCATGGCGGTGCAGGCACGTACCCTGGAGTTTTATCGCCAGCTCGACATGGCCGATGCAGTGGTGGATGCCGGTTACAAGACACCCGCCATGAACATGTGGGCCCGTGGTGATCGCAAAGCACGCTTGCCACTGATCGATGCGGGCGCACGGATCTCGCCCTACCCGTTTGTCCTGATTTACCCGCAGGATCGTCACGAGCGCCTGCTGATCGAACAGCTCCAGGGCGTTGGTATCGACGTCGAACGCCAGACCGAACTGTTGTCTTTCGAGGAAGAGCCAGGCCAGGTCACGGCCCTCCTGCGACATGCCGACGGGCACGAGGAAACGTTCACGGCGTCTTACCTGGCCGGCTGCGACGGCGCCCGTTCCCTCGTTCGTCATGCGACCGGCAGCGGTTTCGATGGCGGCACCTACAAGCAGCTTTTTTACGTCGCCGATGTCACCGCCAGCGGCGTTGAGCCTGCCGGGGAAGCCCATGTGGCTTTCAACCAGTCCGAGTTCGTGCTGGTCCTGTCTTACGGTGAAGCGGATCGTTATCGCCTGATTGGCACCGCCCGGGACGAACGTGCCGAGCCTCCGCAAACACTGACATTTGCAGATGTCAGCCACGACGCGATCGATGGCCTGAACATCCAGATCAGCGCCGTGAATTGGTTTTCCACCTATCGCGTCCACCATCGCGTCACGGATCGGTTCCGCCATGGCAGAGCGTTTCTGCTGGGCGACGCCGCCCACGTCCACAGCCCAGCAGGTGGCCAAGGCATGAACACGGGGATTCTCGATGCGATCAATCTGGCGTGGAAACTGGCCGCGGTGTTGAACGGCAAGGCTGGCGAGACCTTGCTCGACAGTTATCAGACCGAGCGCCAGGCCTTTGCCCACAAGCTCGTCGAGACCACCGACAAAGTGTTCACGTTCGCAACCGCCCAAGGCGGGTTCGCCGACTTCGTGCGCACCCGCATAGTCCCCGTGTTCGCGAGTGTCGCGTACAAGCGCGAAAACGTGCGTGAGTACCTGTTTCGTGTCATTTCGCAAACCACCCTCAACTACCACGAGAGTCCGTTGAGCCAGGGGCAGGCAGGTGACGTCCAGGGCGGTGATCGGCTGCCGTGGGTGCCCACGCCCGGTGCGGACAATTACGAGTCCCTGCGTGCCATTGGCTGGCAGGTGCATGTCTACGGTGAGGCCAGGCCCGACCTGGTGCAATGGTGCCAGGCCTGCGGCATGGCGCTGCACGTCTTCGCCTGGCAGCCTGAGCACCAAAAGGCCGGGATGGCGCGAGACGCCGTGTATCTGTTGCGTCCGGACACCTACGTGGCACTGGCTGACCCCAATGCGGACATCGCCGCGTTAAACCGCTATTTCAGTGAGCGCGGCTTTATACTGCCGGTTTGAAGCACTCAGGCCAGGCGATGGACGTTACGGATACCAAACCCAAATGGAACCGGCGCAAGGACGCACGCCCCGCCGAGATCATCGACGCGGCGCTGGATGTGTTTGCCGAATGTGGTTTCGCCGCGGCCAAGCTGGGCGACGTGGCGAAGCGCGCCGGCGTGGTCAAAGGCACGCTCTATCGCTACTTCGACACCAAGCAAGACCTGTTTCGTGCCGTTGTGCAGCACGCCGTTTCGATCAACCTGCAAGACATCGAGCAGGTGTCGACAGGCTATCGAGGACCACTGCGCGACCTGGTGCCCCTGATACTCAGCGGTGCGGCCGGACGCCTGGGTGACAGCCGCGTTCCTGCCCTGGCCCGGCTGGTGATCGCTGAAAGCAGAACGTTCCCTGACCTGGCGACGATCTGGCACGACAACGTCGTGGCCCACCTGCTGAAACTGATGACGGGGATCATTGGCGAGGCGCAACAACGCGGTGAAGTTCGTCCTGGCGACCCGACTCTTTATGCGTTTTCCGTGCTAGGCCCGATGATCGCGGGGGCCTTGTTCAAAGAGATATTCGGCCTGTTCAGTCCCTACGCGCCCGACCTTCAAGCGCTTGCCCGGCAGCATGCCGAGACGGTGATTAGGGGGATGATGCCGTGTGTCGACCCAGCCAGTGAAGGTGGATCACCCAGAGGTAAGCGCTAAACGAATTTCTCGCAACCCGGACAAAGGCGCTCATTTTCCCGCCCTGGTTGAATTTAAGCCGCCGAAGCATTCCAATAGCCCTAGATGGCCAGTTGCCAGTCATCGCCACGGAAAGCCCTTTGACAGATCAGGACCACGACTGACATGTACCATGATGATCGCGAAATCAGTGCCAACCGGATTATCGAAACGCTTGAGGCCCGCATAAAGGGGGTCATCAACGTCCCCGAATACACCCGTTTCCTGTTGATGCTGGTGATCATCTCCAAGGTAGGCAAGCCTTCCGGCACGCTGTACGCGAGCGCCCAAAAAATGATGGAAAACCCGGAACTGGCTTCGATCAAACTCAGTGACTTCAACCATCTGTTGCTTGAAGCAGAAAACATCATTGAACCTGGCGAGGACGCGGACTTTCTGCTGACGCATCTGGCCGCGAAAGCTATTTCTTTGCCATTAGGGATCGATTATCGCCATCCGAAGCTCGTCTCCGCACTGGTTGGCACCATTCAATCGACCTTGCCGACGTCCCTGTTTGAAGTAAACCCGAACACAGCCGAACTTTCCCTGGGGTTGCTGGGTGCTCACCCCAGGGATTCTTTTCCGATGTCCGATGATATTGCCCCACACCTACGAGACCTCATCAGCTTCCGACTGGCTGCAATGGATATCCGGGCTAACTTCGTGACCGCCAAGAACTATCGCCACTCGTCGCCAGCGACCTTCCTTGTGGATGCGCCCTACCCTGACTCGACCCAAATGCTCTATGGGCTTAAAAACATGCTGGATAATCAGGTCCAGGGAAGGCTGGTGCTGATCTATAACTGGGCCCACGCAAATACTTCCGATACGTGGTCTCGATTGTATGCGCTGATCGAAAACCGCGGCCGGGTGGAAGCCGTCATCGGCTTCAGCAGCTTGCCCAACGCTTCGGATTACTGCACGGCAATCATTATCAACACCGATTTGACCCAGCGGGAAACGCTTTACGTCGACGTTTCCTTGTCAAACAAGTCGCTGCCGCCGCTCGATGGCATCGAGCGAATGCTACTTGCCGGCTGTATCTACAACCTTTGGCAAGGCCGCGCTGCCCACCGGCACGACGAGTACCTTTCCAGTGAGGTAAGGCGTTTTCTCAACAACTATTTCAGCGCAGGCTTCAGACCGATCTCGCGGCTCTGCAATACGACGCAGAAACGGCCCGGCACTGTCCTGAAAGCCGTCCTGACCAAGAGACTTCTACTCAAGACTGCCTCCGGCGGATCTTCCCAACGAACCCGCTCCGATAACAGCAAGTTCATTGCGGATGTTCTGTTACGCCGTGGCAAGCCCTGTTGTGTCTACATTATCGGCAACAACGGCGAGGGTAAGAGTTTCCTACTCAGCGACATCGCCTACCAACTGGCAGAAGCTGAAAATCGCAGTGTCGGCCTCCCCTTGTCTCATGCGGACCGCTTCCCCGCCGACGATACTGCTATCAAGCATCTGTTCGATTACAAAAGTGCACGCAACACCCAGATAATCAAAGAGATCGGTGCTTTTTCATCCGATCCCGGCAAAGTCGAGTTACTCAGGGAATGCTTGGGTCTGATCGGTTTTCGCTCGCCGATATATTTGATCCTGAAGTCCGAACTCAGCCACGACCGCTTCGGCGACCAGCGTCGAGAAACACTCGATCTTTCAGACGTCGAGGATATGCGCTACCTCAACCGTGATAGAAGTTCGATCGGCGAGTATGAGGTCAACTTCATCCGCGAAAGGCACCGTACGATCCCCTTCAACAACCTCAGCTCCGGGGAGCAAAGCATCATCGGCCTGTTGATCAAGATCCTCGCCTCGGACTCCGGCCAGACCACCTTTTTGATCGACGAGCCTGAAATTAGCTTGCACGTCAGTTGGCAACAGCGGCTTCCGCGCATCCTCAATCTGCTGAGCGATCGCTTGAACGCATCCTTCGTGATAGCCACTCATGCTCCCATCCTCATTGCCAACGCAGCAGATGGCGATATTTGCTACCTGTCCAGGATCGGTATCCTGGATGAGATAGCGGCCGAAGAGCGACACTCCGTGGAAACGCTGCTCATGGAGGGCTTCAAAACCTATACCCCGCACAATCGTGAAGTGCATGAGCAATGCGCGAAACTGGTGGCCGCCCTTATCTCGGATATGAACACACCCGATGCGGCCCTCAAGCCTGAAGCGGCAATCGAGAAGCTCAAAACATTCAAGACGACCATTGAGACCAGCGGCCGGGGCGAACAGGATGAGCGCCAGGCCAGCGATCTCGATTTGATCGAAAAGACCCTGGCAGCGATCGAAATGCTGCGTGAAGAAAGTGAGCCTTACCATGGTTGATCTTACCCAGGCGGAGATGGACGCGGTACGTGCACGCTATGAGGGTGCATGCCACGAACGTGAGATTCATCGCAAGAAGACGCTCGAACATCTGTCGAAGCAGGATGCCCTCGCCGTTGCCGAATTCAAACGGCGCCAAACAGGGTTGCGCGCCTCGAAAACCGATCTATGGAGCAAACTGACGAAGCACAGGAACGGTTTTAAATCCGGGATAACCGGCCCGTTGATCCGCAAGGCCTTGCGATCATTTCTGGAACAGGAACAGAACGGGCTTTGCTGTTACTGCCAGCGTCCGCTCGTTAATATTGCCTATGCCAAACCCATTGAGCACATTCTTCCGCGGGCGACATTCGTCCAGTACACCTTCCACTTCTGGAACTTGGCGATTGCCTGTTTCGACTGCAACCAGATAAAGCTCGACAATGTCTGGGCTGGCACCGACAAACATGGTTTGCAAGCGTATCCGGCCCCCGCTACGTTCACTGAAATGTATCATCCAAGGTTTCATCGCTTTGCCGAACATGTACGCTTCATCCGCGTACAGACCAACGACCACATCATTTCTATCTATCGTGGTGTAAGCGAACAGGGCCGGCATCTTTGTCTGAATCTGCTCAAAGACCTGTCTGCACGTGAGATCGTGCTTAACAGCAAGCCGGAGCTCAAGGATGCGCTGGAGGTGATCAATGCTCATGTGGCATCAAATGAAGGTAACCTGGCGTCTGAGCTGGAGACGTTCCGTCAGGCACTTGCAAAGTCCACATCCCTGTTGATCAAAAATGGCGGTGCCGCCAGTTAGCCTGAAACGGCTCTGCATGACCGCAGCCCGACTTAAAGATCATCCGGCCAGTTCTGCCATTTAACCCCATTGATAAGATGCCCCCTGCGAATGAACAAACCACTGTTGAAAGCCCTGAGCAGCCGGTTGTCACCAGGCTCGACGAACTGGCGCTCGTAGGCGTTCGCAACTTTTTTGACATTCCGATCGGAAACCTTGGAAGACACATACTCGATCCCCGCACGTTGGTGGGTACGTTTGTCAAATCGGTAGTTCAAACACCAATTCAAGAGCGGATACGTCCCGCGCTGCGCATCGTCCATTAGAAACCTGTTCAAGTTGCTGGGCGCACGGAAGTCGAGCTTGTCCGTGCATCTGAACGCAACCGATGCGGCATTCGACGGGTCTCCCTCTCTGTCGAACAAATACTCCCAGAGGTATCGCCTGACAGTATTGGATTGGTCGATGGACGTGATGGGCTGGCGGCTGATCCAGCGTTTGACATTCCTGAACATGGCGCCAGCCTTGGGGCCGAGTTTCAGCCCGATGCCGATCAGGTACCACTGGATTCTGTGGGTATGTTCGCCGTGCTGTGGGCCGGCGCCGAGGTCCTTGAAGGGGCGTCCCGATGCCAGTTGATCGTTGAACAGCGACAGCACGTTACCCACCAGCAAGTCCGCCGGTAAATGCTTGCTGGAAAAGAATTCCTTGTCGACAGCGAAGCCGTTATCGGCTTCCCAGCGCGATAACACGGTGGTCAGCAGCTTGCTGGTGGTTTTCTTCGCGATCTCGGCCAGTTCATTAAACTCAGCGGGTGTCCCCCTGTTCCATTGTTTCCTCATGCCGCTCAAATGATTGAACAGGTCCAGCAAGGTGTCCGGCGTAATGTCGATGTTCTTGGCGCGTAACGCCCCCTGGGCAGCCATTACGCGCTCTGAGAACAGGATAAATAACTGTTGTTCCAGATACGCCAGCGGGCCCCGACAATTTTCTTCCGCTGACAGAAGCGCTCCTACATCGCAGAAGTCCTGGTAATAGTCGCTGTTTTGAAACGCCTGAGAAAAGTGTTGGGTGAAATCCACCGCTACACTGGCTTCGCTCTGAGCGGGCATCGCGTCATCCTCCATGAGTGGCCTCTTGAGCTTAGCCCGCGGCCACAAAGGTGCACGGTATACGCAAATCACGTCGTCCCCCTCGGCTGGTGCATTTGAAATAACCCCTATAGCTAACGAGCCTAACCAACCCTGTCGTGTCACCTATCTTGAAACACAGTTCAGCGCTGTCTCGGGTCAATGACGAGGCGATATGGAGATCACGCAAAACAACCGCCTGGTGCAAGTCGACAGTCCACTCGGCGGCAATGTCCTGGTGTTGCAGGGTATGGAAGGCAGTGAAGAGCTGGGGCGGTGTTTTCACTATGAGCTGGACCTGACGTCCGAAAACCGCGCGATCACGTTCGATCAGTTGCTGGGCAAGCCGATGGGCCTGGCGCTGGAGCTGCACGACGGAGGCAAGCGGCACTTCCATGGCGTCGTCTGCGGCTGCCGCCAGTTGACCGGCCACGGCCAGTTCGCCGGTTACCGTGTCAGCCTGCGGCCCTGGTTCTGGTTGCTCACACGTACGTCCGACTGCCGGATTTTCCAGAACAAGACCGTCCCGGACATCATCAAGCAGGTGTTTCGCGACCTTGGGTTTTCCGATTTCGAAGACAGCCTGAGCGCCAGCTACCGCGAGTGGGAATACTGCGTGCAGTACCGCGAAACCAGCTTCGACTTCGTCAGTCGACTGATGGAGCAGGAAGGCATCTACTATTACTTCCGGCACGAACAGGCGCGCCATGTGCTGGTGCTGGCCGATGCCTACGGCGCCCATTCCACGGTGCCGGATTACGCCTCGGTGCCCTTCTATCCACCCGACCGGCAAATGCGCGAGCGCGATCACTTCTACGACTGGCAACTGGCGCGGGAAGTGCAGCCCGGTTCGCTGGCGTTGAACGACTACGACTTCCAGCGTCCCCGCGCCAGCCTCGAGGTACGCTCAAGTGTCGGCCGCAGCCACAGCAACGGCGACTATCCGCTCTACGACTACCCCGGTGAATACCTGCAAAGCAACGACGGTGAGCACTACGCCCGTACGCGTATCGAAGCCATTCACAGCCAGTTCGAGCGGGTGCAGTTGCGCGGTCTCGCCCGTGGGTTGGGCGCCGGCCATTTGTTCAAGCTGACGGGGTACGACCGGGCGGACCAGAATCGCGAGTACCTGGTGGTGGTCGCACGCTACCAGATCCGCCAGGATCCCTACGAGAGCGGACAATCGGACCTGGCCGAACAGTTCGTCAGCGAGCTGGATTGCATGGACGCCCACCAGGCCTTCCGTCCGCTCCCGCTGACCCCCATGCCTATTGTTCGCGGGCCGCAGA
Source organism: Pseudomonas sp. Cab53 (assembly GCF_018325965.1). Classification (NCBI taxonomy): domain Bacteria; kingdom Pseudomonadati; phylum Pseudomonadota; class Gammaproteobacteria; order Pseudomonadales; family Pseudomonadaceae; genus Pseudomonas; species Pseudomonas sp. Cab53. The sequence goes on from NZ_AP021902.1 coordinate 3,022,373, forward strand.
CTGCCGTGGTGGTAGGCCCCAGCGGCGAGGAGATCTGGACCGACCAATACGGCCGGGTCAAGGTGCACTTCCATTGGGACCGTCACGACCAGTCCAACGAGAACAGCTCCTGCTGGATTCGCGTATCCCAGGCCTGGGCCGGCAAGAACTGGGGCGCCATGCACCTGCCGCGGATCGGCCAGGAAGTGATCGTCAGTTTCCTGGAAGGTGACCCCGACCGGCCGATTATCACCGGCCGTGTCTACAACGCCGAACAGACCGTGCCCTATGCCCTCCCCGCCAATGCCACCCAGAGCGGTGTGAAAAGCCGTTCCAGCAAGGGCGGCTCGCCGGCCAACTTCAATGAAATCCGCATGGAGGACAAGAAAGGCTCGGAGCAGTTGTTCATCCACGCCGAGAAGAACCAGGACATCGAGGTCGAGAACGACGAAACCCACTGGGTCGGTCATGACCGCCGCAAGACCATCGACAACGACGAGACCGTGCACGTCAAGCACGACCGCACGGAAACGGTGGACAACAACGAGACCATCACCATCGGTGTGAACCGCACCGAGGAGGTCGGCAACCATGAAAAAATCACCATCGGGGTCAATCGTACCGAGAAGGTCGGCAGCAACGAGCACATCACCATCGGAGCGGACCGCACGGAAAAAGTCGGCGCCAACGAGGCCATCACGATTGTGGGCAATCGCACCGAGGATGTCGGCGGCAATGAAACGATCGGGATTGCGGGCAACCGCAACGAAACGGTCAAGGGCAATGAAGGCATCGAGATAAGCGGCAACCAGAGCACCGACATCACCGGCAACCACAGCACCCACGTCGGCCAGAACGAATCCCGCGATGTCGACCAGAGCCGTACCACCAACATCAAGCAGAACGACAGCCTGGACGTCGGCAAGCACTTTTCGCTCACCGCCGGTGACTCGATCACCCTGACCACCGGGGCGGCCAGCATCACTCTGAAGAAGGACGGCACCATCATGATCAGCGGCAAGAACATTACTGTCGACGGTTCCGGTGCCATCAAGATCAAGGCCGACAGGAATGTGGTCGTCAAAGGCCAGAAAGTCCTGCAGAACTAACCCTGGAGCGTGCGCCATGACCGTTTCACAGCCTCTTCCCGCCTGCAAGGACACGCGCCTGGACGGTGTCGTCATCGGTGTGCTGCTGGACGTGCCCAGCGCCGACGCCCCGGTGGTGGGCTTTCCCGGTTGCCCCAATGACGCAGGCCTCGCCGCGCGCAGCACCACACCGCTGCGTCGCGAAGACATTGGCGTGCAGCTCGCGCTGATGTTCGAGGCCGGCGACCCGGCGCGGCCACTGGTGATCGGTCGCATCCAGCGTTCGTCGCCAACCAGCGTGCCGGCGGTGGCCCAACTGGACGGCGAGCGCATGGAGTTCATCGCCGAACGGGAAATCGTCCTGCGCTGTGGCAAGGCCAGCATCACCCTCACCCGCGAAGGCAAGGTGCTGATCCGAGGAGCCTACCTGTCCAGCCGCTCCACCGGTGTGAACCGTATCAAGGGCGGTTCCGTCCAGATCAACTGAGACCGTCATGCCATGGAATGGATAAACAAGACCCGCCTGGCCAGCGGCTACACGAGCGCAACCGACAAGACCGGCCGCGAGTGGCTGGTCATGGTCGCGAAAGGCACCTATGGCATCCCCGTGCATCCCGTGCACGAGCCCCGGCTGCTGGACGACCAGGTGCCGCTGGTCACGGCCGATGTGTTCCCCGGCGACCCCGGGGAATCAGCGGCGTCTTACGAAAATGACTTTGCCCTTTACAAGCCACGCTGCGATGTCTTGCTCAATGGGCATTGCCACGCCCCTGATGGCGTGCCGGCCACCGATGTGAACGTTGCCATGAAGATCGGCTCGCTGGTCAAGGCCTTCAAAGTGGTCGGGCCACGCATTTATGAAGCGGGCGCCTTCTCCTACGCGGTCGGCAGGCCGCTTCCATTCACCAGGATGCCGATCACCTATGCCCAGGCCTTTGGCGGCGTGGACCGGACGGCGGTAGACCCGACGAAGCACTCGTGGTACCCGTGGAACCCGGTGGGGGTCGGCTACCACCCCGGCGCCGATCCCACGCAGCTCAATGGCCTGCCGCTGCCCACTACCGAAGAGCTGGACCAGCCCGTGACTGCGCCCGACGGTCATTACAAACCGATGGCGTTGGGTCCCGTGGGACGGGCCTGGCGGCAGCGGGTCCAATGGGCCGGCACGTACGATCAGAAATGGCTCGATCAGCAGTTTCCGTTTCTGCCGGAGGATTTTGACGTGCGCTACTTCCAGAGTGCGCCGCAGGACCAGCAAATGGACTACCCGCAAGGGGGTGAGCAGGTGGCGCTGCTCAACCTTGACGACAAGGGCCGCTCGGCATTCAGGCTTCCGGCCCATTTGAAACTGCCGATGCTGATCATCCTGCACGATGGCAGCACCCGGGAAAGCGCAGCCGTCGTCGACACAGTCATTCTCGAACCTGACGCCAGGCGATTCACCCTGACGTGGCGAGCGTCATCGCCGCTTGGGCGCAACATCAGGGAGGTCGCCCGCGTCATCGTCGGGCAGACAGCCCGTCAGTTCGAACAGGCCAAGGCCTACGAAGAACGCATGCGGGGCAAGCAACACTTCGAGTCACTGGATCAGCTCATTGCGTGGACGAAAGAAGCCTATCCGCCTTCGGAACACACCCTATGACGCCGCCCCTGTTCATCACCGGCACGGGCATGGTCAGCCCGGTGGGCCTGTGCGTTGCCAGTGCCTGTGCCGCCAGGCGCGCAGGCCTTTCAGCGCTTTCGGAACTGCCGTTCCTGGACAACGACGGCGAACCCATCATCGGCGCGGCGGTGCCCACCCTGGACCTGGATTTGCCGGCCTCGCCGCGCCTGTCCAAACTCTTTATGCAGGCGCTCGCCGAACTGATACAGAACGCGCCAACACAGGACTTCAAGGAGGTGCCCTTGCTCCTGTGCCTGGCTGAACCCGAACGTCCGGGTGTCGATATCAGGGCATTGGCCCAGACCATTCTTCAGGATCTCGCCACGCGGCTGGGCATACAGTTCCACCCCGGCCTGTCGAAAGTCATCCCGTGCGGCCATGTGGCCGGCCTGCGCGCCCTGCATGAAGCCAGTCGCTTGATCTTCGAAGCGGGCGTCCCCGCTTGCGTGGTGGGCGGAGTCGACTCGCTGCTCAACGCATCGACACTACAGTGGCTGGACCAACATCGCCGGTTGAAGACCAGCACTCACGTGGACGGCCTGTTTCCAGGCGAAGCCGCCGCGGCCGTGCTGGTCCAGGCCCGCCGGCAAGCGGACACCTGCCTGCAAATCTGTGGCCTGGGATTTGGCCAGGAACAGGCACCTTTGCTGTCGTGCAAGCCCTTTCGGGCAGAGGGCCTGGCCGAGGCCGCGCGGGCTGCGCTGGCACAGTCGAACCTGGGGCTGCACCAGATTGACCTGCGCCTGTCCGATGCCACGGGGGAGCAATACGGGTTCAAGGAAATCCCCCTGATGGAAGCCCGGCTGTGGCGCACGGTGAGAAAAGAGGACCAGCCTCTCTGGCACTGGGCGCAGGCCATGGGCGACACCGGAGCGGTGGCCGGCATCGCCCAGTTGATCCTCGCCGACCAGGCGTTGCGCAAGGGCTATGCACCAGGCAGCACCGCGATCTGCTTGACCAGCGCCTTGCAAGGCGCACGGGCCGTTGCAGTGGTGCGTGACCCGCGTCAATCCGGGGGTGCCCCATGAGCTGCGAGGTCTACGCAAACGGCGATGAGATTGCCTGCAAGGCAGGCGGTGGCAAAGTCATCGCGGCATTTCCGGATGTCTGCCTGACCCCTCCGCCGCCGCCGGCAGGCCCCATTCCGGTCCCCTACCCGGACACTTCATTTTCCAAGGACATGAAGAAAGGCAGCCGCACGGTCAAGATCAAGAACAAGGAGGTGATGCTGAAAAACCTTTCGTTCTACAAAACTTCACCGCTGGGTGACGAACCGGCGACAAGAAGCCAGGGCGCCGGTGTCATCACCCACGTCATCACCGGCAAGACCTACTTTATTTCATGGTCGATGGACGTGCTGTTCGAAGGCCAGAACGTCGACCGGCACACCGACCTCACCACCTCGAACCACGCCAGCCCGGCGGCCAATGCGGCAGTGCCGATGGTCAATACCGCCAAGTACGCCCCGGTCCAGCAAGACGCCAAGGTGGCGGGCAAACACAAATGTGAATGCTGCGGCGGCACGGCGCATTCCAAGGCCCAGGCGAACGGTGAATTCATGTCGGAGGAACAATTCTATGGCACGGCCCAGAACCCCGGGAACGCCGCCCTCCTCGCCAAGGTCCGGGCCAATCCCCAGTGCCGGCACCTGCTGCCTCCTGCCGGAAAAAAACCCAGTGGATGCAACAAGTACTACGTCACCAGCAAGCGGGAGAAAAGTAACATCGAGACGGACTGGACGATAAATCGGCCAGCCTACATGGAGTGGAAAGGCGTGGGCCAGGGAGAACCCGTGGCGCACAGGGTTCCCAAGGCCGCCGGGGGGTGTCCGGCGGGGCAAGGAAATCTTGCGCCCACGGGCAAGAAGTGCGAGAAACTCGAAGGCGAGTTGAGTACGCTCCAAGAGGCGCGCATCAACAGTTTCCCAAGGCCCGCATGATGAATACCAGCATCTACACGTACACCCAGAGACCGGACTTCCTTCAGGACTGCTTCTATTGGAAGGGGCGCGGATACCACTACGCCGGCCCCGTCCCGGCGCAAGTATTGTCACCTGAGGGATGGCGCAGCGATGACCCGTGGCTGGCGCTGGCTTCGATCCTGGAGAGTGCCAAGCGTGGCGATTACAGCCATGTGTCACACCTGCGCCAATGGATCCTGGACAAGGATTGCGCGCCAACACTGGTCTCGGCCTGCCTTGGCCTGACCGCCGATGCCGGCCTGGACAGCGACCTGGAGTTCCTCGCCGAACTCATGCTCGAAGCCCCGCCGTACCTTCGCATCGAGGCGTGCCTGGCGGCCCAGTGGTCGGGAGTGCTGTGGCTGATCCCGTTCATGGTCGAGGCGTGGCGAACGCTGACGCGGCGGGCCGACCGGGCGGCCGTGGAGGCCAACCTGACCAACCTGCTGGACCCTGTCGAGAACGAACCCGAATTCTTTGACAGCGGCTTGAGCGACAGCCAATACAAAGATGCGGTCGACGCACGCCTGCGCGAACTGCAGAACGCTTATGGCAGCGACCGGTGTTCGATTTCCGGCGGCGAGCCCATCGACCTGAACAAACAAGCCTGGCTGATGCGAAAGGCGCTGATGCCTGGTGACACCGAGACGTGGATCGACTGGAGCAACTTCCTCGTCTGGAGACGCAAGTTCGAAGTGTACAGCGGTGTCGACTGCTCCAGCTTCTACGCCAGGAACGGCGACTTTCAGCCGCTCAATGCCGCGGCCATCCTGGATCGCTACCTGGCATCGCCCCAGCCCTTTGAGGTGGGTAAGCGCTATTTCTTTGGCCACCCGCTGCCCTAGCAGGCTCCCAAGCGGCTGGCTGACGTCTACGCTGGAAGCAGACACGCGCAAGACAGAGACGTCATGGCCTCCATCTCAACAATGATCGAACAACACGCCGAAGAGGCCTGCTTTCTCATTCTCCTGCACGACTACGCCGTGCGTGCGCCCCACTACGATCTCGATGACCTCGGCAACCTGGACGAACGGATCGACGCCCATCTCGATGGGCTGCGCATCGCCGGTCCGGAAGGCCTGGAGGTGTTGCTGGCGCAGCTGGGTCCACACTCGGTCGGTGAACTGTTTGCCTGTGTGGTGCTGGCCTTCCAGTCGGCCAATGCGAAGGTGTTGTCACGACTCAGCGAGCACGTGCGAGGCGCCGCGCAAACGGAGCGTGGCTACCTGATGGCGTTGGGCTGGCTGGACTGGGCGTGTGTCTCGCCCTGGATCGACCGCATGCTCGCCTCCTCCGAACCGTTGTTCCGACGCCTCGGCCTGGCTGCCTGCGGAATGCATCGTCGCGACCCTGGCCAGGCCCTGCCAAGCGAGCTTGCCCAGGCTGAACCCAGTGTCCTGGCGCGCGCCGCTCGAACGGCCGGCGAGTTGCGTCGGCGTGACCTGCTGCCAATGCTTCAGGCCCATCGCCGGCATCCGGATGCAGGCGTGCGTTTCTGGAGCCAGTGGGCCTGCGCGCAGATGGGCGATGAACAAGCCTTGGAAAGCCTGCGCCCGTTCGCCGAGCAACCGGGGGAGTACCAGTACCGCGCGCTGTGTGTGTTGTTGGTCTGGCAGCCGCGCGACCTCAGCATTGCCTGGATCCGCCAGGTGCTGCAGAACCCTGCACAACAGCGCATCGGCCTCCAGGCCCTGGGCTTGCTGGGTGACCCGGTCAGCGTGCCGTGGCTGATCCAGCAAATGAGCGAGCCGCCCTGCGCCCGCCTGGCTGGCGAGGCTTTCAGCCTGATCACCGGCGCTGATCTGGGGCTGCTCGATCTGGAGCGGCGGGACCCGCCGGATTTCGATGCAGGCCCCAACGACGACCCGACAGACCCACAGGTCGCCATGGACCCCGACGAAGACTTGCCGTGGCCCGATCCGCAGTCAGTCGCCGCCTGGTGGCAGGCCCATGAAAGCGAGTTCCAACCGGGCATCGGCTACACGCTGGGCTTGCCCCAGAGCGAAAACAGTTACCGCAAAGCCCTTGTCCACGGCCAGCAACGCCAGCGCCTGGCGGCGGCCTATGGCATCGCCCGCTATCGACCGACCGAGGTGCTGTTCCCCACCAGTGCACCGGCGCGACGACAACGGCAGTTATTGCGCTAACGCCCAAGGCATGGCTGCGCGGGCCGCTTTCACGCCGCGGCCAGAATCTCCTGGAGAAACCCGATGAACACGTTGATGCGGCTCGAACCACGATGATTGGGCAGGTACAACGCGTTGATGCAGGTGCTGGCACTGCCCGGATTGACCTCGTATTGCTCCAGCAGCCGGATCAATCGGCCTTGGGCGACATCCTCGCGCACCAGCCAGTCGGCCAGCAGCGTCACGCCGCCGCCGGCAATAGCGGCCTCGCGCAGGATATCGGCGTTGTTGCTGTGCAAGCGTCCCCGCACATTCAGCGAGAGGGTTTCACCGCTGGCCCGGAACGTCCATTGCGGGTGGGTGCCGCCATAATCGAAGCGCAGGCATTGATGTTCAAGCAAGTCGCGTGGATGAGCGGGTACGCCATGGCGGTGCAGGTAACTGGGGCTTGCCAGCACCCAGCGTTGGAAGCCGCCGAGCCGTTTGCTGACGATCTCTTCGCTGACAACCGTCGACCCCAAGCGCACCGACACGTCGATCTGCTCGCTCAACAGATCGCCCACCTGGTCGTTCAACGACAGGCTGATCTCCAGGCCTGGATGGCGCTCCAGCAAACGGCTCAAGTGCGGTGCGATGATGCGACGACCGAATTCCACCGGCACGCTGACTCGCAACGTGCCCTTGGCCTCATCGCCCCGGTCGGCGACCAAGGTATCGGCTTCATCCAAGGCTTCCAGAATCGCCACGGCCTTTTCGAAATAGGCCTGCCCGGCGACGGTGACGCTGATGTGGCGGGTCGTCCGGTTGAGCAGGCTGGCCCCCAGCGCCTGTTCCAACCCCGCGACCTGGCGGGTGACCGACGAAGTGGCGATGCCGAGTTTGCGCGCCGCCGAGGAGTAACCGCCGCAGCGCACGGTCTCGACAAACATCTTCAGGGCCAGCAACTTGTCCATGAATGGCTTCCGATCAAGAACGAACGGTGCCGATTGTGCATCACCGTTGGCCCGCCGTCTTGCCGCACGGTGCGTCACCACACTATTGGCCGTGGGCCACTGGCGCCGCGTGGACCCCGCGCGCCAAGAACAGCACCAGCGCCAGAGCTGGAATCACGGCCACCGCGAGGGCCGAGACGGTCCAGCCAAATTGCTCGTAGAGTGGACTGGCGACCAGCGAGCCCAAGGCGCCCCCCACGAAGATGCTGGTCATGTACACCGCATTGAGCCGCGCCCGACTGTGGGGGTCGAGGGCGTATACCTCGCGTTGCCCCAGTACCATGCTCAGTTGCACGGCGAAATCCAGCAGCACGGCGCACGCCACCAAGCCAATATAGCCGTGGCCGGGCAATGCCGCGATCAGCAAGGAAATCGGTGCCAGTAACAGCGCCACCCGCGTGCCCTTGCGACCGTGGCCGGCATCGGCCAGGCGCCCGGCGATGGGCGCTGCGATCGCGCCCACTGCGCCCACCAAGGCAAACAGCGCGACCTGGGTCTGGTCGAAGCCGTGGTTGCGCATCAATTCGATGGGGGCGATGGTCCAGAACAGGCTGAAGCTGGCGAACAACAACCCTTGGTACAGCGAGCGCTCACGCAAGACCGCATGCCGCCGCGCCAAAGCCAGTACCGAACCGATCAACGCCGCATAACTGGCCCGATGGGTGGGTTCCCGGCGTGGCAAAGCCACGGCCGTGACCGATGCGATAAGCGCCATCAAGGCCGCCGCGCTGAAAAATACCCCGCGCCAGCCGAACGCTTCGACCAGCAGGCTCGACAGCGGCCGCGACAGGAGGATCCCCAGCAGCAGGCCGCTCATGATGTTGCCCACCACGCGACCACGGCTGGCCTCCGGCGCCAGATGCGCCGCCAATGGCACGAGAATCTGCACGGCCACCGAGGTCAGGCCGATCAACAGCGAAAAAACCAGGAACATCGAGGGCGTCTGGGACAAACCGGCCAACAACAGGCTGACACCCGCCGCCAGTGTAAGCCCCACCACCAGACGCCGGTTTTCCAGAAGGTCGGCCAGCGGCACCAGGAACAACAGCCCCAGGGCGTAGCCGAACTGCGTGAGCGACACGATCAGGCTTGCCTTGGCACTGGACAAGCCGATCTGCGGCGCGATCAGCTCGACGATCGGCTGCGCATAGTAAAGATTGGCCACGACCGCGCCGCAGCAGAATGCCAGGAACGCGACCATCAGGCCGGACAGTGAAGCACTCGTTTTGGCAAAGGCCGTAGCCGCTGGATTGCCCGTGAGCATGATGACACCTCGTCAAGATAAGGAAGTGTCATCCAGGCTAAAGATCGGCGTGCATCAGGAGAATCCGTGCTTCGGGCAACACAGTGATGCGCCGCGCGCAACGACGGGCTTGTGGTGGCGGGCAGGTGCAAAGGGGTTGGATCAGGGGCCGCTTTCGCGAGCAAGCTCGCTCCCACAAAGAGGAGTGGTGTCCTGTGGGCGCGAGCTTGCTCGCGAAGGCGCCATCGAGGCCACGCACACATCCGACAGCGAGTGAATCCTCACCCCCGCTCAGAACACAAAGCCATGCCCCTGCTCACTCTCCATCCACTCCAGGAAGCGCCTGACGCTGAGAAACCCTGGACCTGGAAATCAACAGAGTGCTCATCATGGACCACAGTGCCGACGGCTCACCCTACGCCCCTGTTGCCAACTCAATGTGTACCCCGGCGTGCCGCATATGTTCGATCAACACCCCGGTGCGCTCAGCGAGCGGTGCCACAGGGATGTTGCGTGGGCAATCGAGAAGTTCTGCCGCTGACGGCGCCAAGGAACGTTACGGTGAATCCGGCAGTCGGAGCAATCAGGCCCCTTCCCAAGGAAAATCACCCCATGCCCCTGCGTTCCGCCGCCCTCGCGGCCTTGTTTGTCCTAGCGAGCCACTGCGCGAGCGCGGCACAGGAGCCGCTGCGCCTGGAGGGCCTCAAGCGCTGCGGCGACCTGCTGGACGATCAGCGCCAGGATTGGTGCCTGACCGTGCGAGGGCTGGGCGAAGCCGTTCCGACACTGCATCTGGGGGCAAAGGCACTCCCTACGGACGTGGTCCGGCGTGAGGGCAACGCCCTGCGGCTAAGCTTGGCCAGCCGCGGATACCAGAGCGGCCCGCTGTGGCTGGAAGACGGTTCGCGCCGCAGCAACGCCGCCTGGCTGAGCCTGCGCGACAGCCATGTGCTGGCCGCCGGACCGGGTGAAGTGGCGAAGAATATGGATGGCTTGACCACCTACGTCGACCTGGTCAGCGTGCTGATCGAAGAAGATCACGATGGCCGCCAGGAAGCCGAGCGCCTGGCCCGCAAGTACGGGGCGACGGTGGTCGGGCGCATCGCCCCACTGAACCTGTACCAGCTTCGCCTGCCGGCCAAGGACCTGGTCCAGCGTGATGCCCTGGTGCTGCGCCTGGGCGGCGAGACCAGTGTCGATGCGGTGGTCGTCGAGGAGTCCGCCGCCGAAGAGGCCGAGCAGGCACCGGCTCGCCCCGAGGAACCCGACAAGCCCTCGCCGGACTCCGATGAATGGGCCGCCAATCGCTTCCTCGACGCGGTGAACTACTACCTGCGACGCATCCCGGGCGCCAGGCTCCCATCCCGGTGCAACCGGTGCGCATTGGCCTGATCGAGCGCGACGTCGACTTCGACACCGCCGATTTCGCCGACTACGTCGGGCCGTGCACGCTGCCGCGCACCTGCGTCTACGCGCGTGACGCAGACAAGCCGGACAACCATGGCACCACCGTCGCCGGCATCCTCGCGGCGCGCTGGAACGACGGCGGCAACAGCGGTTTCCTGCGCGGCCTGGACAAGGCCAGTGGGGGCTTCGAGGTCATCGTCGAGCGCAACTCCGATGCCGGGATCACCGCCAACATCGCCGCCTCGGTCAACCTGGTGGAAGACGGCGTGCGCGTGCTCAACTGGAGCTGGGGCATCCACCGCGTCGGCGCCAAGGACGTCAAGGGCGATGACGTGGATTCCCTGCTGCGCTCGGGCATTGCCATGGGCGGCTACGAGGAACTGTTGGAAGAGTTCTTCCTGTGGCTGCGCAAGGAACACCCCGACGTGGTGGTGGTGAACTCCGCCGGCAACGGCTCGTCGTTCTCGGGCACCGATGAATATCGCCTGCCCTCCTCCTTCATCACCGAACAACTGCTGGTGGTCGGCGGGCATCAACGCAGCGAGCGCGAGGACGTGGCCGTGGACGACCCCGGCTACGCGGTCAAGCGCAGCTCTTCGAACATCGACATGCGCGTCGACATCACCGCGGCCGCCTGCGCCCACGCCTCGACCGCCCGCGCTGGCGAGGAAGGCGCCGTGCATTGCGGCACCTCCTACGCCACGCCGATGGTCGCCGGCCTGCTGGCGGCGATGCTGTCCATCAATCCGCAGTTGCAGCCCGAGCAATTGCGCATGCTGCTGCGCCGCAGCGCCATGACCATCGGTGACAATCACGACTTCGAAAGGATGGACGCGGAAGACCTCACCGCCCCCATCCTGCCATCGGAGCGCCGCTACCAGCTCAACGACCGGGACGTCGGCCGTTCAGCGCGGCTAGACATGCAGAAGGCGCTGGACCTGGCGGTGCAAAGCCGCGAGCGGGTGCGCTGAAGCGGCCGTCATCACCAGACCGCAATATGCGAATCCGCCCGAGGCTCGGTCCCGCCACACAACACGCCACTGACCGGGTCGCGAAGGATGATCTGGCCGCGCCCATAGTGGGTCAGGTCGCTGCTGACCTGCACCTGATGACCCCGCCGGGCCAGGGCGTTGACCAGATCCGCTGACGCGCCGTGCTCGATGCCCACGTTCATCCCGCCCAGCCATTGCCAGCGTGGCGCGTCCAGGGCCGCCTGCGGGTTCAAGCCGAAATCCACCAGGTTCATGACCATCTGCACATGCCCCTGGGGTTGCATGTAGCCGCCCATGACGCCAAAGGGGCCAAGGGCCTGGCCATTGTGGGTGAGGAAGCCGGGGATGATGGTATGGAAGGTTTTCTTGCCTGGGGCCAGGCAGTTGGCATGCGCCGGATCGAGGCTGAATTCCTGCCCGCGATTCTGCAGGGCAATGCCACTGTCGGGCAGCACCACCCCGGAGCCGAAGCCGTGGTAGTTGCTCTGGATGAACGAGACCATGTTGCCTTCGGCATCGGCGGTTGCCAGGTACACCGTGCCGCTGGCGTGGGGATCGCCCGGCGCGGGTGGCTGCGCCTGTTCGCCGATCTGCGCGCGGCGTCGGGCGCTGTAGTCATCGCTGAGCAAGTCTGCCACGGCCACGCGCATGTGCGCAGGGTCAGTGATGTAGTGCAAACCATCGCTGTAGGCCAACTTCATCGCTTCGAGCTGGCGGTGCCAGGTCTGTTGGCTGTCACGGTGATCGAAACGGAACCCTTCGAGCAACTTCAGCGCCATCAAGGCCACCAGGCCCTGCCCGCTCGGTGGGATTTCCCAGACATCGACGCCTCGATAATTGACGTGGATCGGCTCGACCCACTGGGCGCGATAGTCCTTGAGGTCCGCGCTGCGCAAGTAGCCACCGCTGGCACGGGAATGGGCATCCAGGCGCTCGGCCAGGGCACCGCGATAGAGGCTTTCGCAGCGGGTGGCGGCGAGTTCTTCAAGGGTCCGGGCCTGGGCCGGGTTGCAGAACACCTCCCCGGCCCGCGGCGCGCGGCCGTCGATCAGGAACGTTTCGAACCATGCCTGCAGCACCGGGTCGCGATGGGGCGTGAACTCGTCCAGAGCCGCCTGCCATTGATGGGCAACCACCGGCGACAGCGCAAAGCCGCCTCGCGCCAAGCTGATCGCCGGTTGTAGCAACTCGGCAAAAGGCAATTTGCCGAAACGCTGCGACAGCTCGGCCCAGGCCGATGGGCATCCCGGCACGGTCACGGGCGTCCAGCCATAGAGCGGCATCTGCCCATGGCCGGCGGCCTTGACCGCTTCGATGCTCAGGGCCGCCGGCGCGTGGCCGTTGCCATTGAGGCCGTGCAGTTGGCCCTGGCTCCAGACCAGGGCGAAGGCGTCGCCGCCGATTCCGCAGCCGGTGGGTTCGACCACCGTCAGCGCCGCCGCCGTGGCGATGGCGGCATCGATGGCATTGCCGCCTTTTTGCATGATCTCGATACCCGCTTGTGCGGCCAGGGGCTGGGAAGCCGCCACCATGCCGCGACGGGCAAAGACACTCTGGCGTTGCGAGGGATACGGGTACTCGTGAGCCGAAAATTTCAACATGACAAAGTCTCTTCACCGACGAAATGAATCAAAGCACGCGACTGAGAAAAGCCCGGGTACGCGGATGGCTGGGATGACTGAAGATCTGCTCCGGCGGACCTTGCTCGATGAGCTCGCCCTGGTCCAGCACCACCACGCGGTCCGCCACTTCGCGGGCGAAGCCCATTTCGTGGGTGACCACCACCATGGTCATGCCGTCCTCCGCCAATTCCTTCATCACCTGCAAGACCTCCCCGACGGTTTCCGGATCGAGGGCGCTGGTGGGTTCGTCGAACAGCATCGCCTGGGGCTTCATCGCCAAGGCGCGGGCAATCGCCACGCGCTGCTGCTGGCCGCCGGAAAGCATCGAGGGGTAATGGTCGGCCTTGTCCGCCAGGCCAACCCGTTCCAGCAGACTGCGGGCCTGCTCCAGAGCAGCGCCGCGCGGCGTCCCAAGCACCTGGATCGGCGCTTCGATGATGTTTTCCAGGGCCGTCATGTGGGGGAACAGGTTGAAGCGTTGGAACACCATGCCGATGTCCCGGCGCTGGCGGGCGATGTTGCGCTCCGAATCACGCACCAGGCTGCCATCGGCGCGCTCGCGGTAACCCATGGCCCGGCCGTTGACACGAATGCGCCCGGCCTGGATGTCCTCCAGCAAGTTGATGCAGCGGATGAACGTGGTCTTGCCGGAGCCGGACGCGCCGATCAGCACCACCACCTCGCCACGGCGCACCTGTAGGGAAATGCCCTTGAGGATCTGCAAGTCGCCAAAGGACTTGTGCACGTCCAGCGCCTCGATGATCAGTTCTTCGCTCTTGTGCGCCATGGTCAACGCTCCCTCAACAGTTTAAGGCTGCTGCGCCCGAACATCCGGGTAGCGGCCGGCGGCGGCGACGATGGTCGGTCCGATTGCCCGAAACGGGCTTCCAGCCAGCGCTGGAAAAAGCCCCAGAGGGTGGTCAGCAACAGGAAATAGATCGCCACCACCAGGTACAACTCGAACACCCGGAACGTCGCGGACGTAACCATTTGCGTGCTGAGCAGCAGCTCCTGCACACCGATCACACTGACCAGCGTGGTGTTCTTGAGCATGACGTTGAACTCGTTGCCCAGCGGCGGCACGATGAACCGAAAGGCCTGGGGCAGGATGATCCGGCGCATCAGCTTGGCGAAGGTCATGCCCAGGGAGCGCCCGGCTTCATACTGGCCCTTGTCGACCGCGCCGATGCCGGCCCGGATGATCTCGGCCATGTAGGCGCCTTCGTTGAGACCCAGGGCAATGATCGCCGCCTGGATATTGCCGGGGATCACCAGGCCGAATAGCTCAATGTCCTCGAAGCGGAACACCCCTCCGGCCGCCAGCGCGGTGTAGAGGAAGACAATCTGCACCAGCAATGGCGTGCCGCGCATCAACCACACGTAGAAGCGCACGGGCATGTGCAGCAATGGGTTCTTCGACAACCGTAGCAAGGCTGCGGCCAACCCGAGCACACAGCCCAGCAGCATCGCCAGCACGCTGATCACGCAGGTCAGCCACAGGCCGGTGAGGTAGACCCCACTGGGCTGCAGCAGGTACTGCCAAAACACATCCCAATTGAAATTCATCGACGCCTTCCCTCAATCGAGCGTGTCGCTGGCGACGTGCCAGTTGCTGAGCAATTGGCGGTAGCTGCCGTCGCTGCGCATGTCGTTGATGATTTGCTGCACCGCAGCGCTGAGTTGCGGATCGTCCTTGCGAATGCCGATGCCGGTGAGGATTCGGCTGAAGGCCGGTACGCCTTCCTCGAACAGATCGGGGGCCATGGCGGCGTAGTAGCCGGCGGTTTCCACGGTGGTGCCGTAGGCATCGACCTGGCTGATGCGCAGTGCCTGGAACGCATCGGTGTCGGTGTTGTAGACCACCAGTTTCATCGGCGGCTTGCCGGCCTTGGCCAGCGTGTCATTCTCGGCGTCGAGCAGGGTCTTGATGGTGGAACCGTTGAGCACCGCGACCTTGCGGGTGGACAAGTCTGCCAGTGTCTTGATGCCCTTCGGATTGCCCTTGGGCACCACCACCGCCTGGCTGGAATACATGTAGTTGACGATGTCGATGACTTCCCGGCGCTCGGGCTTGTCGAACAGTTGGTCGACGATCATGTCGCACTGCTTGGCCAACAGCGCCGGGACCAGACCGGAGAACGGAATGACCCGCCATTGCACCTTCTTGTCCCCCAGGCGCTTGGCGATCTCCAGGCCCAGGTCGACCGTCAGCCCCTTGGGCTTCTGCGCCTCATCGAAGGCCACCAGCGGCGGCGAGTCCATGCCGGAGCAGTAGACCAGTGTGTCGACCTTGAGCAAACGCTCCGGTACGACGGGGGCGGCCTGCGCCCACTGAGTACACAATCCCAAGGTTATTGCAGCGATCAACAAGCGAGGCTTATGCATGACCAGACACTCCAGTTCGGTGGGTAACGGGCAGTACTCAGCGTCAAAACACGGCAGGCTCGTGCCTGCTCTGGCTATTTTTTCGATTGCAGGAAACGGATCAGTTCAGGGACGGTGCCTTCGATATGGGAGCGTATGACCGCCTCGGCCTTCTCGGCATCGCCGGCCCGGATCGCCTCGAGGATCACCGCATGCTCCTGGCGTGCGCTCAACGGCTTGTCGACATGCTGCAACCACAGGCGCATAGGCGCTTCCACCAGCGCGTAGAGGGCGCTGATCTGCTTGAGCAATCGCGGGCGACCGCTGAGGCTGCACAAGTATTCATGAAAGGCCCGATGCCGGCTGACCCACTCGGCGCTTTCGTCGCGGTAGTCGTCCATCTCATCCAGCAGGCGTTCAAGCGCCGCCAGTTGCCGGGCGCCGATGCGCCCCACCGCGACGCGCATCGCCAGGCCTTCGAGGGCGCTGCGCATTTCGAAGACTTCCTGCAATTCATCGATGTCCAGGCCACTGACCACCGCCCCGCGATTGGGCCGCAACGTCACCAGACCCTGGGCGTCCAGGCGGCGAAACGCCTCGCGCACCGGCATCCGGCTCATGCCGATCTCACTGGCGATGTCCTCGGCGATCAGCCGGTCGCCCTTGTGAAATCGTCCGCCACAAATAGCCTCCAGCAGGAAGTTGTAGGCCTCTTCCTCGGCCGTCATCGGAGGGCGTTCAGCAAACGTAGGAGCGAATTGCATGGCAGCACCTTCTGCATTTTTGTATCCAATTATCCATAGATTCAAAAGAGCAGGATGCATGCCAGCTTCGAGCATGACCGGACAAGTAACTGATTTATTGAAAAATATCTTCGGTAGGAGCCATTTCGTACGGTGATGGTGGTCAGTAAGTGTGCTACCGAACGGCTCACCGGCGCCCCTTGAATGTGCAAGACGGTAGCCCGGTAACACCGGCGTCGTATCTGGCGTCGGCAGCACGACGGCGCACTGTCCATTCTCCACTACACTGGGTGAATTCGAGCTGCTCACCCCCTGAGGATACTCAGATGCCCTCTGTGCCAGTTTCCCAAACCCCGTGGTCCCGCAGCATGCTCGATGTTTTGATTCGCGCCGGCCTGCTTGCCGTCATGGTGTTCTTCTGTTACCGGATCTTCAGCCCCTTTCTCGATTTGATGCTGTGGGCGGTGATCCTGGCGATCACCCTCTATCCCGTGCAAATAAAGCTGAAAGACAGGCTGGGTTTGAGCGACGGGTACACCGCGACGCTGCTGGTATTGATCACATTGGGTATCCTGGCGATTCCGACCCTGTTGCTGGGCAACTCGCTGGTGACCTCGATCCAGGGCGTGATGACCGACATCAAGGGCGACAATCTCCAGGTTCCGCTACCGCCCGATACCGTCGCTAACTGGCCGCTGGTGGGCAAGCCACTGCAACAGCTGTGGATGCGCGCCGCCACCGACCTCCCGGCTCTGGTGCAGAGCTACATTCCCCAGATCAAGCACTTCAGTCTTTCCCTGTTGAGTAAAGTCGCCGGTTTTGGCTTGGGCTTCCTCATCTTCGTCGGTTCGCTGATTGTTGCGGGTTGCTTCATGGCCTATGGTGAACGTGGGCACGCCAGCGCCATCCAGATTGTCTCGCGTATCTGCGGCGCGACCAAAGCCCACAGGATCACCCAACTGTGCACCTCGACCATTCGCGCGGTAGCGCTGGGGGTGATTGGCATCGCCTTTATCCAGATGCTGCTGGTAGGCCTGGGCTTCGTGTTCATGGGAGTGCCCGGCGCTGGTCTACTGGCGCTCGCCGTCCTGCTGATCGGCATTATGCAATTGCCGGCGACGCTGATTACCCTCCCAGTCATCATCTTCGTGTTTTCCACCGAGGGCGCGAGCACCACGACCATCGTCTTCGCCGTGTATGTGTTTGTCGCCGGTCTGGTGGACAACGTGCTCAAGCCGCTGTTGCTCGGCCGTGGGGTCAACGTGCCGATGCCGGTGATCCTGATCGGCGCCCTGGGCGGCATGGTCACCGGTGGCGTAATCGGCCTGTTCGTCGGCCCGGTGGTGCTTGCCGTCGGCTATCAGTTGTTCTGGCAATGGGTTGCCGCCCGGCCGCCGGAAGTCGCCGTCGAGGATGAGCTTCCGCCCGGCGCGCAGTAGCCCGGCCATGCGCGCCTCTCTGCATGGCGTCGCGCTTTGGCTGGCTGTCTTGTTCCTCGTCGCCTGCACCCGCCTGGGCCCGGACTTCCAATCGCCCGGCGAACCCTGGACAAAGACCTGGAACAGCCCAGCCATCGAGCACGCCAGCCATCGCCAGCACAGCCCGGACCTGCGCCAGTGGTGGCAGGTGTTCAGCGACCCGACGCTCGAACGCCTGATCGCTGAATCCGACGCCCATAACTCAAGCCTGAAGATTGCCGGTCTAAGGGTGATGGAAGCGCGAGCACAGTTGGGCATCGCGCAAAGCCAACGCTATCCGCAACTGCAACAAGCCAGCGCCGACACGCTGTACGCCAAGCGGTATCAGTCCGGGGGCAGTAACCCTCGGGACAGTCGATTCTGGCAGTACAGCGCCGGTTACGACATCGGCTGGGAGCTGGATTTCTGGGGCCGTTTTGCCCGCGCCATCGAGTCCGCGGACGCCGCTTACTTTGCGGCCCAGGCCAACTATGAAGACGCATTGGTGCTGCTGCGCGCCCAGGTCGCCATGACTTACTTCGCCTTGCGCACTACTGAAGCTAGACTGCGGGTGGCCCGGGAAAACGCGGCTCAACAACTGCGCAACCTTGAGATCACGGAAAAGCTCTACGCCAGCGGCCAGATCGCCGAACTCGACGTGCAACAGGCCAAGACTCAGTACCTGGGCACCTCCAGCAGCATTCCGAGCCTGGAAGACCAGGCCGCTCGCACGCGCAACGCATTGGCAGGGCTGATCGGTCAACCGCCAGGGGCCCTGTCGCTGCGGGATGAAAGCACTGGCTTGATCCCACTGGTGGACCGGGCCGTGTTGCAGGACGTGCCGGCCGAGCTGTTGCTGCGACGCCCGGATGTGCGAGCCGCTGAGCTCAATGTCGCCGCACAATCGGCCTTGATTGGCGTGGCCGAGTCCGAGCTTTATCCATCGCTGACGCTGCTGGGCAGCATCGTCTGGTCCACCGACTCGCTGAGTGGCACCTCCAACAACCTGGACCTGGTGGGCGGCCCCAGCTTGCGCTGGAACCTGTTCGACCATGGCCGGATCCGCAATAACGTGCGCGTCCAGGACGCCCGCCTGCAACAACTGATCGAGGCCTATCGCGAACAGGTCCGTCAGGCGGCGCGCGAAGCCGACGACGCCGCCACTGGACTGATCAAGGCGCTCGAACGCGAGCGCATTCTGCGCCAAGCCGCGCAGGCGGCCCAACGTTCGCTGGTGTTGGCCAACACCTGGTATCGCGAGGGCTACTCGGATTTCCAGCGGGTCCTGGACGCCCAGAGCGCGCTGTTGCAACAGCAGGACAACTACCTGATCAGCCGCAGCGACGCCGTAAACAACCTGGTCGCACTGTACAAGGCGCTGGGCGGAGGCTGGCAGAGTGACCAGCCTCTCGTGGACCCGCAGACCCGGCAATCTATGGAGCAACGCTCTGACTGGGGCAACCTGCTCACCCCTCCGACCGCCGCGCCGCCATCCGCCGCGGCAGCGCTCAAGGTGACCGACCATGACTGAAGCGCCGTCCCCCGCTCCGGCTCCAGTGCCCGAGGCCGACCCGGTGAACAGAGGCATCAAGTGGGTACTGCTGCTGATCGTGCTGAGCCTGGTCTGGTATTTATTGTCAGACCGCTTTACACCCTATACGCAGCAGGCGCGTGTCGGGGCCTTCGTCATTCCGGTGGCGTCCGAGGTCGCCGGTCGGGTAACCCGGGTCAACGTGCGCAACAACCAGGACATCGACGCCGGTGAGCTGCTCTTCGAGGTGGACCCATTGCCGTACCGGATTGCTGTCGACCGGGCCCGCGCCGAATTGGAAGCCACCCGTCGCCAGATCGGCGCCAACACCGCCGGCATCGCTTCGGCGCAGGCTTCGTTGCGTGCAGCACAAGCCAACGAGCTCAAGGCACGCCAGGACAATCAGCGCCTGGAGGGGTTGTACCGGGCCGATCCGGGAACCATTTCCGTGCGCGTGCTTGAGATCTCCCGCGCGACTCGCGAGCAGGCAACCAGCCAGGTCGCCGCCGCGCGCGCCGAGGTGCAACGGGCGCGCGAGCAGGAAGGCGGCAGCGACGAAGCCAACGCTTTGCTACGCAGTGCCACCAGTGCCGTGCAGAAGGCTGAACTGGACTTGGCCAACAGCCAGGTACGCGCGCGCTCAGCCGGCCTGGTCACCGACCTGCGCACAGATGTCGGCCACTTTGCGGCGGCGGGCACGCCGGTGATGACCCTGATCGCCATCCACGATGTCTGGATCAGCGCGGACATGACCGAGAACAACCTTGGGTTGATAACCGTCGGTACACCGGTCGCCATTGTGCTCGATGCGTTGCCCGGCGAGGTATTGCAAGGGCGCGTGCGCAGTATCGGCTACGGCGTTGAAGTGAGCCAGGGCACCGCGCCCGGCACCCTGCCCACGGTGCGCAACAGCCGTGACTGGCTGCGTCCCGCGCAACGCTTCCCGGTGACGATCGAATTTTCTGCCGACGCCCGGGAGCGCCTGCGCACCCTGGGCGCGGTGCGGGCCGGTGGGCAAGCCGAGATAATGGCGTTTCCCTCGGAGAACAACCTGTTGAACCCGCTGGGCCGTGTGTTTCTGTGGTTGATGAGTTGGCTGTCCTATGCCTATTGAGCGAAGCGTGCGTGCCCAACGAGCGTTGCGACTGGCGAGCGGCACGGCGTCGAGTCTGGCGATCGGTTTCGGCCTGGACCTGCCGATTCCATTCCTTGCCCCTGTTCTTGCCATGATCCTGGCAATGACTCACCGGCCATTGTCCGCCGAGGACTGCCTGAAGCTGATGCTGGCGGCAATACTGACCACAGGTTGCGGACTGTTACTGATCCCTGTCCTGCGCTATTACCCGTTGTGCGGCGTCCTGCTGGTGGGGCTCGGTCTGTTCGTGGCATTCCGCTACGGCTTGTCGGGTGGCAATGTCCTGGTGATGACGTTCCTGGTCATCGGCCTGACCATGATCCCGGCTGCCGGTACCGCTGACTTCGGCGCTTCGGTCATGGTCATAGCGGCGCTGGTCCAGGGATTGCTCCTGGCGGTCGTCGCGCTGTTCTTCAGTCATTGTCTGTTTCCCGAGCCCAGCCAGGCGCCGACGCCGCCCATGCCGACAAGCCCATCCCCCAGCGACACGGGCCGACTGGCGCTGCGGGCCACCTTGATCGTGCTCCCCACGTTCCTGCTCGCCTTGATCGAACCCACCAAGTACCTGCCCATCATCCTCAAGGCCGTCGGCCTGGGCCAGCAAAGCTCCAGCACTGCCGCCAGCCAGGCCGGACGCGAGCTGCTAGGCTCGACGTTGCTGGGCGGATGGCTGGCGGTCGCGTTCTGGTGCGTCCTGAGCCTGTTCGTGCACCTCTGGATGTTTTTCCTGTGGACACTGCTGGTTGCCTTGTTGCTGGGCCGTAAGTTGTATGGCCTGGACCACACGCGGCTAAGCCCCGGTTTCTGGCTCAACACACTGATGACGATGATCATTCTGCTCGGCCAGTCAGTCCAGGACAGCGCAGCGGGCAAGGATGTCTACACCGCGTTCGCCGTACGCATGAGCCTATTCATTGCCGTCACGCTGTACGCGTGGCTGATCGTTCACTGGCTTGACCGTCATCGATCAAACCTGCCTGCCCCGGGGTAAAACGCGTAGCAACGCGAGCAGGTTTGCTCCACAGGAACGGCGCCGCTGATAGGAGAACATCCAATGCCTCATGACGGAAGCCTGCTCAAAGCCACGGTGATGTTCCTGCTGGCGGTGGTCCTGCTGGTGCCACTTGCCCAGCGTCTGCGGCTCGGCGCTGTGCCTGGCTATCTATTGGCCGGAGTACTCATCGGACCTTCGGTACTGGGCCTGGTGAACAATGCCCAGAACGTCAGCCGGCTCTCGGAAATCGGCGTGGTCATGCTGCTGTTCATCATCGGCCTGGAGTTGTCGCCGCGACGCCTCTGGATGATGCGCCGAGCGCTGTTCGGCGTCGGGTTGCTGCAGGTATTGCTCAGCGGCGTGGCCATCGGCGGGGCGGCGCTGCTGCTTGGGCAGGGCCATCAGGTGTCGGTGGTGATCGGGTTGGGCCTGGCACTGTCCTCCACCGCCTTTGGCCTGCAGATGCTGGCCGAACGCAAGGAACTGGGGAGCCCCCATGGCCGCCTGGCGGTAGCCATCCTGTTGTTCCAGGACATTGCCGCCATCCCACTGATTGCCTTGGTGCCTTTGCTCGGTACCCTGGACAGCGGCGCAGCCGCCGAAACCGGGCTCAGGCCAGTGCTGGCGGTGATCGTTGGGATCGGCGTGATCATCGTTGGCGGGCGCTTGCTGCTGCGACCGGCTTTTGCCTGGGCAGTGGGTTCGAGACTGCGGGAAGTCTCCACTGCCACCGCGTTGCTGCTGGTGCTGGGCACCGCCTGGATCATGGAGCACGTCGGGGTATCGATGGCATTGGGGGCCTTCCTGGCCGGCATGTTGATGGCCGAATCCGAGTACCGGCACGAAATGGAGACCCAGATCGAGCCGTTCAAAGGTTTGTTGCTCGGTTTGTTTTTCGTCGGCGTGGGCATGTCCATGGACTTGCGCTTGTTGAGTGCCGAACCTTGGGTGGTGCTCGGGCTGACGCTACTGCTGGTTGGCCTGAAGCTACCGATCCTGATGGGCCTTGGGCGCTGGGCCGGTGGCCTCGATCGGGCCGGGGCGATAGGGCTTGGGGTGGTCCTGGCCTCAGGTGGCGAGTTCGCCTTCGTGGTGTTCAAGCTGGCACTTGAGCAGCACCTGGTCGATCAGCGCCTGCACGATCTGCTGGTGTTGGCCATCGCGCTATCGATGGCTCTGGTACCGCTGTTGATGCTGGGCCTGGCACGCCGGCTGCCGGCGCGCGCAACTGATAGCCTTCCCTCCCAGGACCAAGACCAGCAATGAGGTGTCGTCTGTGCACTGCAAACCCATGGCCCGAGGTGGACAATGGCGTGCACATCTGCAATTCATGACGTGTTTTGATCCGTATGACTGCTGGGAAGCGAGCGTAAACAATTGGGGTGAGTAAGCGCCGAACTTAACGGGGTTTCAAGATAGCTACCGGGATAAGTGGCTGGCTGAAGGGATTCGTCACTTTGTTATTGGCACGAGCATAGAGGTTAATCGCCAACATCAGAAACTACAGCCTCTGTCACACGTTCAATGGAGTTTGGAAGGTCGAATGCGCTGTGGGATTCGCCGCCAATACTTGAACTTTCAGATCAAGGCGCCACTTCTTGCTCGCTGAGCGGGCTGTCTGTTCAGGCTTGCAACGGCCATGGGCTTCATATTGATTTGGTATAGACGCGATTACGAACCGCGTTATAACGCCAATCGCCGAAGATCATCGGCCGCCGTTAAAGGTGGAGCGAGCGCCCACCAGGGGAAATATAAGCCTGTCGAACTATAAAAAATCAACG
This sequence comes from Pseudomonas sp. Cab53, assembly GCF_018325965.1. Lineage (NCBI taxonomy): Bacteria > Pseudomonadati > Pseudomonadota > Gammaproteobacteria > Pseudomonadales > Pseudomonadaceae > Pseudomonas > Pseudomonas sp. Cab53. The sequence continues at coordinate 3,045,450 of NZ_AP021902.1, forward strand.
GCGCATTAGCGTGAACTTTCTTGCAGCTTTCCAATACTTAGCTATAGCTAGTTTTCCTTCCCCCGCATGAAGTGAGGCACGGAATGACCGCCGCGAAGAAAATGACGGTAGTGCAGTTGACCATGTTGACTGCCGTCAACATGCTGGGCTCAGGCATCGTTTTATTGCCGAGCAAACTGGCCGAGGTGGGCGCTATTTCCATCCTGTCATGGCTGGTCACTGCCACCGGCTCCCTGGCACTGGCCTATGCGTTCGCCCGCTGCGGAATGCTCAGTCGCAAGACCGGCGGCATGGGTGGCTATGCCGAATACACCTTTGGCAAGGCCGGCAACTACATCACCAACTACACCTACGGCCTGTCGCTGTTGATTGCCAACGTAGCGATCAGCATCACCGCCGTCGGCTACATCCAGGAACTGTTCCAGCTCAAGCTCGATTCATTGCAAGTGGGGCTGGCAACCATCGCTTTGTTATGGATCACCACCTTCGCCAACTTCGGCGGTGCGCGGATCACCGGCCGGATCGGTGCGGTCACTGTGTGGGGTGTCATTGCGCCAGTGGTGCTGGTGTCGACCCTGGGTTGGTTCTGGTTCGACAGCAGTGTCTACGCGGCGGGTTGGAACCCCCACGACAAGAGCTGGTATGAAGCGGCCGGTGCTTCGGTGGCAATCACCTTGTGGGCGTTCCTGGGGCTGGAGTCCGCTTGCGCCAACACCGATGCGGTGGAAAATCCCGAGAAGAATGTACCGATCGCCGTACTGGGCGGAACCCTCGGTGCGGCCCTGCTCTACATCGTGTCAACGAACGTCATCGCTGGCATCGTCGACAACGCCGAGCTGGCAGCCTCCACGGCGCCGTTCGGGTTGGCATTCGCCAAGATGTTCAGCCCGGCGGTGGGCGACCTGGTGATGGGGCTGATGGTGCTGGCGTGCATCGGCTCGCTGCTCGGTTGGCAGTTCACCATTGCCCAGGTCTACAAGAGTTCGGCGGACACCGGCTACTTCCTGGCGATCTTCGCCAAGGCCAACAAGGCTGGCACGCCAATCATCGGCATGCTGGTATTGCTGGCGGCACAGACGGCATTGGGCCTGCTCACCATCAGCCCGGACCTGAGCAAGCAATTCGATACCCTCGTCAACCTGGCGGTTGTCACCAACCTGGTGCCCTACATTCTCTCGATGGCCGCCCTGATGACCCTGCAGAAAGTCTCCAACGTGCCCGCCAGCAAGGCCCTGGTCACCAACATCATCGCCTGGGTGGCGGCCGCCTACAGCTACCTGGCGCTGTACAGCTCCGGCGAGCAGGCGCTGATGCTCGGCGGCGTGGCGACGATCTTCGGCTACACCTTGTTCGGCTTCGTCAACAACCGGCTGATTCGCCTTGAAGCACTGAACAACAGCGTACCGACGCAAACCGTCAGCGCGCAGCACCTGACGGGTGACCCCGTACCGGTGAACCACTTGAACAAAGGCAGCCTGGAGGCTCAATCATGACGGAAAATACCCAGACGCTCGGGATGCTCACCCTGCTGGTCAGCAGCCCGCCCGACAAGCGCACGGTGTTTGGCCGCGCCCTGAATCAACTGATCAGCGACGTCGAGCAACGCGCCATCAGCGTGCTGGTGTCCGAATCCCTCGGCGACGCAACGTCGATCCTCAATTCCGACCCGGCCATCCAATGCGTCCTGCTCAGTTGGGAAATGGACGCCAGCGAAGGCCACGAAGAATGCATCAAGCTGCTGGCCAACCTGCGCGAGCGCAACACCCGGGTGCCGGTGTTCCTGATCAGTGATCGCAGCACCGCCTCCAGCATCCCGCTGGTGGTGATGCAACACGCCGACGACTTCATCTGGTTGCCGGAGGACACCAGTCGGTTCCTCAGCGGCCGGATCCTGGCGGCCATCGAGCGCTATCGCAAGGCGGCCTTGCCGCCGATGTTCGGTGCGCTGGTCAAGTTTGCCCGCTCTTATGAATACTCCTGGCACACGCCTGGCCATGCCGGCGGTACGGCCTTCCTGAAAAGCACTGCTGGTCGGGCGTTCTACGAGTTTTTCGGGGAAAACCTCTTGCGCTCGGACCTGTCCATTTCCGTCGGCGAGCTGGGCTCGCTGTTGGACCACAGCGGGCCCATTGGCCAGGGTGAACGCTACGCGGCCAAGGTATTCGGAGCCCATCGCACCTACTACGTCACCAACGGTTCGTCGATGTCCAACCGCGTGATCCTGATGGCCAGCGTCACGCGCAACCAGATTGCCCTGTGCGATCGCAACTGTCACAAATCCGCCGAGCATGCGATGACCCTCTCCGGTGCCCTGCCCACCTACCTGGTGCCGACCCGCAACCGCTACGGCATCATCGGACCGATCCTGCCGCAGACGCTGAGCGCCGAAGGGGTGAAGGCGGCCATCGCGAACAACCCGATGGTCAAGGCCGGCATCGATCCGACACCGGTGCACGCGATCATCACCAACTCCACCTACGACGGCCTGACCTACAACGTCACCCGCGTCGAGGAACTGTTGGGGCAAAGCGTCGATCGCCTGCACTTCGACGAAGCCTGGTACGGCTATGCACGGTTCAACCCGCTGTATCGCGAGCGCTTCGCCATGCACGGCAGCCCTGACGATCACGATGATTCCAAGCCCACCGTGTTCGCCACCCAATCGACCCACAAGTTGCTGGCCGCGCTGTCCCAGGCTTCGATGATTCATGTGCGTAATGGCCGCAACCCGATCGAGCATGGGCGCTTCAACGAGTCGTTCATGATGCACGCCTCCACCTCGCCCAACTACGCGATCATGGCGTCCTGCGATGTCAGCTCGGCCATGATGGAGGCGCCGAACGGGCAGATCCTGACCAGTGAATCCATCGAGGAAGCCGTCGCCTTCCGCCAGGTCCTCTCGCGCATGCACAACGAGATGCAAGGCAAGGACGAGTGGTTCTTCACCTGCTGGCAGCCGCCGTCGGTGCAGGTTGACGGCGCCCCGATGCCCTTCCACGCCGCCGACCCGGTGATGCTGCGCACGGAGCCGAACTGTTGGGTGCTGCATCCGAACGAAACATGGCACGGCTTCGGTGACATCGAAGACGGCTACTGCATGCTCGACCCGATCAAGGTCTCGGTGCTGAGCCCGGGCATGGGTGACGATGGCCACCTGCAGGACTTCGGCATCCCTGCCTGTGTTGTCACCGCTTACCTGGAGCACCAGGGCATCGTGGTGGAGAAAACCACCGACTTCACGATCCTGTTCCTGTTCTCCATCGGCATCACCAAAGGCAAATGGGGCACGCTGGTCAACGCCCTGCTCGACTTCAAGCGTGACTATGACGAAAACCTCGAACTGGAGCTGTGCCTGCCGGACCTGCTGACCGCCAATCAGCAGCGCTACGCCGGCATGGGCCTCAAGGACCTGGCCGATGACATCTTCGCCGCCATGAAACAGCACAAGACCACCGCGTCCATGGCCCAGGCGTTCGGCATGCTGCCGCAAGCGGTGTACAGCCCGGTGGAAGCCTACGAAAAACTGGTGCGCAACCACATCGAGAAGGTCACGCTGGACAACGCCGCCGGACGCATCGCGGCCACCGGCATCGTGCCCTACCCACCAGGGATTCCCCTACTCATGCCTGGCGAAAATGCCGGCCCCGCGGATGGCCCGCTGCTGGCTTACCTGAGGGCGCTGGAAGCCTTCGACAGATCCTTCCCAGGCTTCACCCATGACACCCATGGAATCGAGGTCGAGGACGGCGTCTATCACCTGTTGGTACTGAAGGCCGCTGGCGGGGTTGCGGATTGACCAAGGCCTGGGCAGTCTAATCTCTGCGGTCTCTGCGGTCTCTGCGGTCTCTGCGGTCTCTGTGGCTTCAGTGGCTTCAGTGGCTTCTGCGGTCTCTGTGGCGAGGGAGCTTGCTCCCGCTGGGGCGCGAAGCGGCCCCTTTTTGCCCGACCCGAGCGCCTGCGGCGGGAGCGGACTCTCTCACCACGCGAGCCCTGTGTTCGCGGTGTTCGCGCCTGGCATTTGAATTTTGCTGAATTCGTGAACATCGGCGCGGTCGGAACAAATAAGCCTGTGGCATGATGCCCATCGGATTTTCCCTGATATCCAACCCTCGGCGAGCGTCTTCTGTGTCAGTGATTCCCCTAGTGGTATGCGATGACTCCAACATGGCCCGTAAACAGGTATTACGGGCGCTGCCGGCGGACTGGCCGGTTTCGATCACCGAAGCCACCAATGGCCGCCAGGCCATGGATGCCATACGCCAGGGCCTGGGACAGGTGGTGCTGCTGGACCTGACCATGCCGGAAATGGACGGTTACCAGGTCTTGAGCGCCTTGCGCGCCGAAGGACTGACGGCCCAGGTCATTGTGATCTCCGGCGACGTTCAGGAAGAAGCGGTGCGCCGTGTGCACGAACTGGGCGCGCTGGCCTTCCTGAAAAAACCGTTCGACGAAGCCGAGTTGCGCCAGACCCTCGGCAAGCTGGGGTTGCTGGCACACCCCGGACAAACCCCACAACCACGCGCGGTACAAAACACCGCGATCAGTTTCCACGACGCTTTCCGCGAGACCGTCAACGTCGCCATCGGCCGCGCCGCTGCCTTGATCGCCAAGGTGCTTGGGGTGTTCGTGCAGTTGCCCGTGCCGAACGTGAACATCCTCGAAGTCGGCGAACTGCACATGGCCCTGGCCGATGCCAGCAATTCCCAGCAACTGACCGCGATCTGCCAGGGTTTCATCGGCGGGGGCATTGCCGGCGAAGCGCTGCTGATGTTCCACGATTCGGAAATCACCGACATCGCCCTCCTGATGCAGCGTGAAAGCGCCGATTATTCCGACCTCGAAATGTTGCTGGACCTCTCCAGCGTGCTGATCGGCGCCTGCCTGAGCAGCATCGCCGAGCAGGTCGACGTGGGGTTTTCCCAGGGCCATCCGCAGATTCTGGGCCAGCACGCGGCCATCGACGAGCTGATCCGGGTCAACCGCAAGCGCTGGAAAAAGACCCTGGCCGTGGAAATCAGCTATAGCCTGGAGGGCCAGGACATCAGTTTCGACCTGTTGTTGCTGTTCACCGAGGACTCCATTCCCCGCCTGACCCACAAACTCGCCTACTTGATGAACTGAGCCATGAACGATTCTATCGACCTGAACGAATTCCACTGGTTGCTGGCCGTGGTTCAGAGCATCGACGTCGGGGTGGTAGTGCTCGACCGCGACTACCGCGTGCAAGTCTGGAACACCTTCATGGAGAACCGCTCCGGCATACAGCCCAAGGATGCCCAGAACCAGCACTTCTTCAGCCTGTTTCCGGAAATCGACCGCCAATGGTTCAGCCGCAAGGTGGAAAGCGTCGCCACCCTGGGCACGCCGGCGTTCACCATCTGGGAGCAGCGCCCGTACCTGGTGCGGTTCATGAACTACCAGCCGATCACCGGCGAAGAAGAGTTCATGTACCAGAACACCACGCTGCTGCCGCTGCACTCCCCCGACAGCAAGATCAACCATATCTGCCTGGTGATCTACGACGTCACCGACGTCGCCACCAACCGTCATCAGTTGCAGGCCGCCAATGCGCAGTTGCAACAGTTGTCGAGCATCGACCGGCTGACCGGCCTGTACAACCGCGGTCACTGGGAAGAAAACCTCAAAGCCGCCTACGCCCGGCACCTGCGCTATGGCAATGAGCTGAGCCTGGTGATGTTCGACATCGATCACTTCAAGCGGGTCAACGACACCTACGGGCACCAGGCCGGCGACAAGGTGATCGAGCAGGTGGCGCGGGTCCTGCGCGAGCATGTGCGCGACTCCGATGCCGCCGGGCGCTACGGCGGCGAAGAGTTCGGCGTAGTGCTCTCCGACACCGACAAGGAAGGCGCCCAAGTATTTGCCGAACGCCTGCGCAAGGCCATCGAAGGCCTGGAAGTGATGCATGGCGACCAGCGCATCCGCTTCACCATCAGCCTGGGCGTCGCCGACCTGAGCCAGCCCGCCAACAGCCATGCGGACCTGATCGCCTGGTCGGACCACGCCCTGTACACCTCCAAGGAATCTGGGCGTAATCGGGTGACGGTGTATGGGTAAATAGCACGTCAGCCCAGCTCAGTTAATTGCGAGATACCTCAACTGAACTGGGCCTTTGTGGCCTTATCAGGTTTCAGACTTCACCCAGGGCGAACTCGAACCGCACCGCTTGCACGATCCCGCCGATGACATCGCCCACCAGCCATTGGCCCTTTTGCGCACTCGCACCCAACGCCGATGAGAGCACGCCACTGGCGGGCACCCATTCGGTGCGCGTGGGGTACAGGTCGTAGACCGGGAATTCGGCCGGGCCATGGGCGGGAATCCGGTCAAGCGCCACCAATTGCGGGTGATAGTGCAGCATCATCGAGGTTTCGATGACCGCCGCATGTTCCAGGGCGATACCGGGGAAACCGTCGGGGAAAATCCGCTCGATCGTCTGGGGCGGCACGAACTCCCAATGTTCCAGGCGCATGACCTGCAGGCCAGCGTCCGGGCCGATGTCGCGCAGGGCCAGGTCGATGCCCTCGGTCACGAACCATTGGTTCTCGTAATGCCCAATCACCAGGACCAGGCGCTTGACCCCATGGCGATGAAACTCGCGCACGGCATCGCGGACCATCGCGATCAGCGTCGCGCCGTCCACGCTGGTGGTGCCGCAAAAGTGCTGCCCTCCTCCGCACTTGGGCTGGGATTTGTACCCATAGGCCAGCGCCGGCGCGACGATGCCGTGGATTTCCCGGGCGACGTCTTCGCTGATGGCGCTGGCCAGCAAGGCGTCGGTGCCCAGGGGCAAGTGCGGTCCATGCTGTTCGGTCGCACCGATCGGCAGAAACACCACGGCACCGGATTGCACGCGGCGCTCGTATTCGACCCAACTGAGGTTGTCCATCCGGACGTTGTTCATGGCTGTCTTCCCATCGTCGGTTGTGAGGCAAAAGTCCCGACGCCAGGGGCGCCGGGAGCCGCGTCGTGCCTACGGGCGCGCCGGGTACCAGGATTCGGGTTCCGGATAATCCCAGTCCCCAGGGAACGCATAGGTCTCAAACACGGTGGTGGTGTCGGCCTCGGTGCCGAAGAACGCAAAATGGTTCACCCCCATCCAGGAGCCCGACTGCACGCACTTGAAGCCACGGCGTTGCAACTCGGCGATGCGTTCTTCGAAGGGAATGTTGTTGCAGTCATAGGCCACGTGCTGGATGCCTTCGCCGTGCTTCTCCAGGAAGTCGGCGAAGATCGTCGGGCCGGACACCGGCTCCATCAGTTCCCAGACCATGTTCCCAGACTGGGCGAAACAGACCTTCAGGACGAATTCGGCCGGCTCTCCGTGGTAGGTCTGGTTCTCGGTGTTGTCCGGGCTGAAGGTGTACACCCGCCATGGGCCAATCCCCAGCTTGAGCAAGCCATCCATGGTGCGCTGGTGGTCCCGGGTCACGATCGCGATTTCCACGACGTTGCCCAGGAAGGCGTCGACCTCGGCCCCGGCACTCAATGCCGACAGCACGTTAGTTTGTTCAAGATGAGACATATGCATTGACCTCTTTCATCGTTAATAGGTGTTTTACAGACAACTTCTTATTCAGCGACTGCCGGGGTGTGAACCGTTGCCACTCGCCGGGAAAGATGCAGTAAGTAATAACTGCCGCCGCCCACGCTTAATCCTGCCAACCAAGACAAATCGATTCCGCCCAAGGCCATTGCAATCGGCCCTTGTAATGACGCGACGGTGCCAACTTGAAATAACCAGGCCGCCAGTACACCCACGGCAAGGGCCAATACGCCTTTCCAGTTCACGTCGGTGCAGGCACTTTGCGAGTGGTGGCAGTACAACGAATCGAGATCCACCCGGCCGCGGCGGATCAGGAAAAAGTCCACCAGGGTGATACCCGCCCAAGGGCTGATCCACACCACAAAGAACACCATCAGGTTTTCAAAGGCATGGACGAACTCACCCGATTGCAGGAACAGATAAAGAATGAACAGTGCCACCACCCCCGAGACCAGCGACACCGCCCAGCGCGCAATGCGCAGGTCCAGCGACAGGGTCGCCAATGCCGCCGAGTAGATGACCACGATGTTGGTGGCCACCGGGCCGTGCAACAGCACCAGCAGCACCGGCAGCGCCATCGTGCCGAACACTGCGATGATCAGTTGCGCCGGGTCCGAACCGCCACCCGCCGAAGCAATCGCGGCGCCGAGGAAGGCGAGCCAGACGGTGGGCAGGAACATGCCCAGGAACGTCGAGCGAAATACCTGGCCGTCGGACAGTTTGGTCTGGGTGAACCGGGTGTAGTCCGAGGCGTAGACCAGCCATGAGATGCCCCAGCCGATCCCGATGGCCGTCATCAGGCTGCTCATGGCCGAGAGCTTGCCGATGCCCTGGATGGTGGACGTTTGCCACTGGATGTCCACGTGCGTGAACGCCAGCACGGTCATCACCATCATGATCACCAGAATCACCGGCATGGTGTAGCGCTCGAAGCACTTGATCGCGTTGAACCCCCAGGCCGCGATGACCACCTGCAGGACCATGACCGCCACGGCGATCAGGTACTTGAGTTCCATGCCGCCACTGACACCGACTTTCTCCAAGGCCGCCACCGACAGGTCGAGGACGATCCAGGTGTTGGTCGCCACCCACCCCATGGGCATCAGCACTTGCATGAGGGTGGGCAGGTAGGCGCCGCGCCGACCGAAGGCGAGCCGCGACAGCACCATCTGCGGCACCCCGGTCCGGTGGCCCATGATGCAGATGCCGCCGAACAGGGCCGCACCCAGCAGGTTGCCGATGACAATCACCAGGAGCGTTTCCATAAGGCTAAGCCCCAACTGGATGCCGATGGCACCGAGCACCCAGTTGATCGGTGCCACGTTGGCGCCGGCCCAGATCCAGAACTGGTCCAGGGGTGTGGACGTACGATGGCTGTCGGGCATGGGTTCAATGCCCAGCACATCGTGATTGACTTGACTGACTTCGGAGTTTCGACGCGTTGACATTATTATTTTCCTCGCTGATCGGCGACCACGTGAATCGCTGCGAATCATTAAATCGAGGTGCGAAGATTTAAGTAATTGATTAAACCTAAAAGGCCGTTTAGAAATATTCGCGGCTTTAGTTTTATTCAATTGCGCGCGACAACCAGAAGTGCAATTGGCACTTCAACGCGCCACAACCGCTCAAAAGAAGATGACCAGGTTAAATAAAATTAACGGGTTGAGTTTTATTGGCCAAACGCACAATAAATATCAATAGCCGAGCCGACGACCGTCGTGGCCCACTGGATCTGCTGCCGAGACATTTCGCCTCGGCATTTGAGGGAGTTATTCATGACCACGTTACTTCATATTGATGCCAGTGCACGCTCCGATCGCTCCTTGAGCCGTAAACTGTCCAAGGCGTTCGTCGACACCTGGCTTGAACGCGACAAACTGGCGCGGGTCATTACCCGTGACGTCGGGCACAACCCGCCTCCGTTCGTGACCGAGGCCTGGATTGCGGCGGTATTCACGCCCGAGGCACAGATGACCGCTGAAAAGCGCGAGCAAATCCGCCTTTCGGATGAGTTGATCGATGAAATCGACCGTGCCGACGTCATCGTCATCGGTACGCCGATGTACAACTATGGGATGCCCGCCGCGCTGAAATCCTGGTTCGACAAGGTGATCCGCATCGGCAAGACCTTCACCTTCGACCTGGGCCGGGGCGACTACCCGCTGGAACCGATCATGAGCGGCAAGAAACTGATCATCCTGTCTTCCCGAGGGGAATTCGGCTTTGGCCCCGGTGGTGTACGCGAAACCATGAACCACCTCGAAACCCATATCCAGACCTGCGCGCATTACCTGGGCGTGAACGAAACCCACGTCATCGCCATCGATTACCAGGAGTTCGGCGACGCTCGCCACGAAGCCTCCATCGCCGACGCCTTCGATGCGGTGCCGGTACTGGTCGGGCAACTGATCGGAGAACGACACAACCTGCGTGCGCCGGCTTGAGCAGCCGGCTTAACCCGACGAAGGGAGACGACATGACCACCCTGTTGCACACCGCCGAGCGACTGAAGCAAGGCCTGACGACCCCTGACGAACTGGTCGCGGCGGCCTTGGTCGCCGCCCGCCATGGCGCTCATGTGTTCATTGAGCTGTTTGAACAACGGGCCATCGAGGCGGCGCGGGCCTCGACCCAGCGCTGGCGGGACGGAACCCCGTTGAGCCCGTTCGACGGCATACCCTATGCGGTCAAGGACCTGCTGGACGTCGCCGGCACCCGGACCACCGCGGGCTCCATCACTCGCCTGGACGCGCCGATGGCGGACGCCGACGCCCAGGTCATCGCTGCGCTCAACGCGCGGGGGATGATCGCCCTGGGCAAAACCAATCTCTCGGAGTTCGCCTACTCGGGCCTTGGCCTGAATCCACATTTCGGTACGCCGAAGGGCGACATGGCCGTGGGCGAACGCCGCGTACCCGGTGGTTCGTCGTCCGGCTCAGCCATCGCGGTGCAACGAGGCATCGTCAGCTGTGCCCTAGGCACCGACACCGCCGGATCGATTCGCGTCCCGGCGGCGTTCAATGGCGTGGTCGGGTACAAGGCCAGCACCGGTCGCTACAGTATGCACGGCGTCCACCCGCTCGCCGTCACCCTGGACAGCCTGGGGCCGTTCGCCCGGACCGTCGCCGATTGCGTCGCCCTGGATGCGGCCATGCGCGGTGCTGCCTGCCCGGCCATCGACCCCGGCGCGCTTTCCCGCCTGCGCCTGGTGGTCGACGATGCGGTGCTGGCCGATGACGCGTTGCAGCCAGCCGTCCGCCACAACCTGTTGGCCATGATGGAATGTCTTCGTGGCGCTGGCGTACAGGTTGAACACCGTGCTGTGCGCGCCGTGGCCAACACCCGGGCGCTGATCGCCCGGGATGGCTGGCTGGGGGCGATAGAAGCCTGGCGGCTGTTGGAGGCGATCGTCGAGGGGCCGGACGGCGCGCGTATGGACCGACGGGTCCGGGCGCGCCTGCGTTCGGCCAAGGCCATCGGCCCTGGGGTCGAAGCCAGGATTCGCCAGGCCCGCGACGAGTTGATGGCGGCCATCGAACGTGAGCTCGACGGTGCTCTGCTGGTCATGCCGACGGTCAAGCATGTCGCGCCGGCGATGGCGCCCCTGGAACAGGACGACGCGCTGTTCGCCGCAGTCAATCTGCAAACCCTGTCGCTGACCATGATCGGCAGCCTGCTGGATATGCCGGGGGTGGCCGTGCCGTCTGGCACGGACCCCGCCGGGCTACCGACCTCGGTATTGTTCTCGGCCCCGCAAGGCCACGATGACGCACTGCTCGGCGCGTGCCTGGCGATGGAAAGCACCCTTCACGCGGCGAAAGTCAGGGGGTAGGCAACGGCTGGCCGGCCAGGTCATCCAGGGTGTTTTCCCGGAATGACCTGGCTTCGCCGAGCAACCAGTCGCGAAACACGCCCAGGCTACGGCGCGAGGCACCCGGGTTGTTCTCTATCAGGTGGTACGTGAAACCTGGCAAGGTCGGGCCTTCGACCCGGCGCATCCGGCCAGAACGCAACGCTTCGTCCATCAGCACCGTGCTGCACAACAACGGCCCGAGCCCGCGCTCCACCGCGTGCAGCGCCAGGGTTTCCTCGCTGTACCAGGAAATGCGCAATTCCCGCGACGGATCATGCGCGACCCTGGCGAGCCAGGCTGACCAGGAAGGCGCTTCGAGGGCCTGGTTCTTCCACTTGAATGCCAGCAATGCGCGCTGGTGAAAATCATCGATGGTGGGCGCCCGTCCGTCGGGACAGATGCGGGCGTCCGCCACCGCCATGTAACGGTCCTCGAACAGCACCGGCGCGCGGGCATTGGCGGTGAGCGGGCCATAACGAATCGCCAGGTCGACAGTTTCGGTGCGCAGGTCCACGACTTTCTCCGAGGCATGAATCGAGACCACAATGTCCGGGTAAATGGCGTTGAAGGCCGCCAGCCGCGGCATCAGCCACCGTTCGGCGAACGCCCGCGTGGTGGACACCTGGATGGCATCCGCGGCCTTTGGTGCGTCGATCAGGGCGAACGCCTGGGCGATCTGGTCGAAGCCGTCGCGCAACAACGGATAGATCGCCTGGCCGGCCGCGGTGAGCGTGACCGTCCGGCCCCGCTCCAGGAGTTTTTGCCCCAAGCCGTCTTCCAATTGTCGGACCTGATGGCTGACCGCAGCGACCGTGACGGAAAGCTCGTTCGCCGCCGCTGAAAAGCTCTGGTGCCGTGCGACGGCTTCAAACGCCCGAACGGAGTTCAGGGGAGGTATTTTGCGCATGGTTGTGCGGCCTCTTATCAGTGTGGCTTACCACGGACCCAGTATCCTGCTGACCGGTCGCGGCCGCCAGCAGGCTTTACCGGACGCTCAGATCACGCAGTAGTGAATATCCTGGGGCTGCATGCCATTGACGGCCGTGATGTCCTGGGGGCAGGCCGAGAGCACGACCACGGCGTCCATCGCCGCTTGCAGGCAGACGTAGTGCCCTGGTTCGCTGACCGGCGCCGCGAACTCGATGCGCCCGTCCCGATGAACCGGCACGTTCATGAACAGATTCAACGGGCTCGGAGTATCTGGCGCCGTCAGGCCCAGGGTCTGCAAGGCCAGGAACAGGTTCTCGTTGCAACTGGCATGATGGCCGACCACCCCCAGTTGCACGTAGCGGGTCGGATCGCAGGCGGCCACCAGGGAGTCATGGACACCAGGCGAGGTGTCTTCGATGAGCGTCAGGATGATGCGGCGCTGGTTGGTCAACAAGCCGTCTCCCTTGCACGGGTTGAGCTTCAGCCAGAAAGGACGGCTGTGCTCCATCGACATCGACTCTGTCAGGTCATCCGGGTTGAACGCCCAGGTGTCCACGACTTGCTTGCCGTGGGTGTTGACCACCTTCAGGGTCTGCCCCTTGCTCAGGCGGATCGCCACGCCGTGCCGGGCCGGGAGGCGGAGGTGTTCACCGGGATGGATCGAAGTCACTGCGTTCATGTGTTTGCCCCTTCTGGACAGATGGATTGGCCCGTGTACTGGACCCCTGCCCAAAGCAAAACATACGACCCGTGTACAAACCAATAATATAAAGTGGCCTCGGTATAAGTTGGATTTATAGGAAAAACCATGCGAATCCGTCAGCTCGAATGCTTCAGGACGTTGATGATCCACGGCACCATGACCCGGGCGGCAGAGTTGCTGAACATTTCCCAGCCCGCCATCAGCAGCACCATTGCCAACCTGGAGCACGACACCGGCCTGACCCTTTTCGTGCGCAAGGGCGGGCGCCTGCAACCGACGCCCGAGGCGCGGCTGTTTTTCGTCGAAGCGCAACGGGCGCTGGAGGCCGTGGAGAAAACACAGCGCATCGCCAGGGAAATTCGCACCGGCAAGCGCGGACATCTGGCCATTGCGGCCTACGCCAGCCTGTCGATCGCGCTGTTGCCTCGGTTGATGGCCGAGTTCGCCAGGGAACGGCCAGGGCTCGAACTCAAGCTCATTACCCGCAACTCACAATCGGTCCGTGAGCTGATGACCACCCAGCAATTCGACCTGGCCGTCGCCGAGTTGCCCCTCGACTACCCCGCCGCCCACATGGACGTCATCCGCTATGAGTGCCAATGCATGCTGCCGCCGGGCCATCCCTTGGCCGATAGGGACGTGATCACCCCGGCGGACCTGGACGGCGTGCCGTTCGTTTCGCTGTTCAAGGGCGACCCCATCTATCAGCAACTGGCCACGGCCTTCTCAGCCTATGGCGCCGCCTGGAACGTGGTGGCGGAAACAGAGTTCTTTTCCAGCGCTTGCGAACTGGTGCGCTGCGGCCTGGGGGTGGGCCTCGTCGACCCGGTGGTCAGTCGGCCCTTCACCGAACACCTGCTGCTCAAGCCGTTTTCGCCCCCGATCCAGTATGAAATTGCCCTTCTGCTGCCCACCCAGGAAGAACCGTCGCAACTGGCGCGCGCGTTTGCAACGTTCCTCAAGCAGCAGTTGTGAGCACAGGCTCAGCCCAGGTCGCCCCCACCCACCGGCAAGGTCACACCGGTGATGTATGACGCGTCGTCGGACGCCAGGAACAGGATCGCGGCGGCTTGTTCGTCCAAGGTGCCGTAGCGTTTCATCAGGCTGCTGTCCAGGGTCTGGTCGACGATTTGCTGGTACCAGGTTTTTTCCTGCGGGCTTTGCTCGGCACTGTTTCGCGGGATCAACCGGGGCGGTGCCTCGGTGCCGCCGGGTGCCGTCGCGTTGACCCGCACCCCGCGACCGGCGGTTTCGAAAGCCAGGCACGCGGTCAATGCGTTGACCCCACCCTTCGCGGCGCCGTAGGGCACCCGATTGATGCTGCGCGTGGCGATGGAGGACACGTTGACGATCGCGCCGCTGCCCTGCTCAAGCATCAATGGCAACGCCGCGTGGCAGCACCACAGTGTCGGGAACAGCGAGCGGCGCACTTCGGCCTCGATCTGCGGGGCTTCGTAATGTTCGAAAGGCTTGGCCCAGATCGTGCCGCCGACGTTGTTGACCAGCACGTCCAGGCGGCCGAAATGCACCACGGCGAGGGTCATCACGCGGCGGCACTCGTCGTACTGTTCCAGGTCCGCCGTCAAGGCAAGCACCGGGTGGGCCGATGCCAGTTCCTCCTGCAACGCCAGCACTCGCTCAGAACGGTCCACCAGGATCAACCGCGCACCTTCGGCCGCCATGCGTTGCGCCACCCGCAGCCCGATGCCCTGGGCGGCGCCGGTGATCAACGCGACTTTTTCGTTGAATCGGCTCATGGACACCTCAAGCCGCGCTGGCGGCGAATTTTTCGTAGTAGAAGTTCGCCGGGGCAATGCCCTGCTCGCCCATGAACTGGCTGACCGCCTCGACCATGGGCGGCGGACCGCACAGGTAAACGTCGACGTCACCCTCGTTCAGATGCCCAGGCTCGATGTGCTCGGTCACATAACCCTTGAGCGGATGCTGGCTGGCCGGGTTGGCCACGCAGGCAGCGAAGCTGAAACGGGGGATTCGGGCGGCGAAGGCTTGCAGCCGCTCCAGCTCCACCAGATCGACATCGTTGCTCACGCCATAGATCAGGTGGACCGGGTGCCCACTGCCCTGTTCGGCGATTTTTTCCAGCATCGCGGTAAACGGGGCCAGGCCAGTGCCACCGGCCAGCAGCAACAGCGGCCGCCGTATGTCACGCAGGTAGAAACTGCCCAGCGGCCCGGCCAGCCGCAGCGTGTCACCGGCCTTGGCCTGGCCGGTGAGGAAGCTGCTCATCAGGCCGCCCGGCACGTTGCGAATCAGGAAGCTGACTTCGCCGTCGCGCGGCAGCGTGCTGAACGAGTAGGCGCGGGTCTGGTCGCTGCCGGGCACACCGAGGTTCACGTACTGGCCCGGCAGAAACGCCAGCGAGCTCAAGGCCTCGCCTCTGATCGACAAGGCGATGGTGCTCTGCGACAACTGGCGCACCGCACTGATGGTCGCCTCGAAACGGGCCTGTTGCGTGCGGCAGACGTCCGAGGATACGGGCACCTTCACCACGCAATCGCTCTGGGCGCGCATCTGGCAGGTCAACACAAAGCCCTGCTGCGCTTCGTCGGCGGTGAGCGCATCGTCGATGTACTCCTCGCCCAAGTCATAGCGCCCGGCCTCGGCAAAGCACTTGCAGGTGCCGCACGCGCCGTCGCGGCAGTCCAGGGGAATGTTGATGCCCTGGCGATAGGCGGCATCAGCCACAGTCTCGCCAGCCTCGGCCGCGATGAACCGGGTGACGCCGTCTTCGAAGTTCAATGCAATGGAATGAGTCATGACGGCAGTCTCACAGGTGATAGACATCGATGACCTGGCGAACGTAATCGTTCTTCAGGACCACTTTCTTGGCCTTGATCAGCGGGTTTTCACCGCGCATATCCAGGGTGTAGAAGCTGCTGCCGAAGTAGCTGTCGACGGTCTTGTAGCGAAAGCTCAGGGTGTGCCAGTTGAAGCGCACCTGGCACAGGCCGTCGCGTTGTTCGAGCAGCTCGATGTTGCTGAGGTTGTGGGAGGTGCGGGTGTCTGGCACGGTGGCGCTGGAACGCTCGGTCTTGATCCGAAAGACCCGGTCTTCCAGGCCGGTGCGGTTGCCGTACCAGATCAGGGAGATTTCCCGCTGCGGGTCTTCGGTCAACTCGTCGTTGTCGTCCCAGGCGGGCATCCAGAACGTCGCATCCGGGGCGTACAGCTCCAGCCAGGCGTCCCATTGGCGGTCGTCGAGATAGCGGGCTTCGCGGTAGAGAAAGTCGCGCACGGCGTCATGGGTAATGGTCATTGCACGGCCTCCACGGCGATCCGTTCCGACTGCTCGGCCGCCAGGGCCTTGAGCAGGGTTTGCTGCCAATACTTGTGCTGCAACACGAACAAGCCTTCGTCCTCGGTGCGCACACCGCTGAGCAACGGCTGCAGGTCGATCTCCCTCGCGGCCTCATCGGCGCCCTCGACCCAGTGCTCGGCGCCCCGAGACATGTCGTTCCAGGCGGTCGCACTGCCCTGGTAGCCGGTCTGGCAAGAACGGAACTCTTCCAGGTCATCGGGCGTGGCCATGCCACTGACGTTGAAGAAATCCTCGTATTGCCGGATCCGGCTCGAACGGGCCTGGTCGCTCTCGCCCTTGGGCGCGATGCAGTAAATGGTGATTTCCGTGCGGTTGACCGAGATCGGCCGGGCGATGCGGATCTGCGAGCTGAACTGGTCCATCAGGTAGACGTTGGGGTACAGGCACAGGTTGCGCGAGTGCTCGATCATCCAGTCGGCGCGGGCCTTGCCGAAGCCCTGGGCGAGCTCATCGCGGCGCTCGTACAGCGGCCGGTCCTCGGGGTTCGCCCATCGGGTCCAGAGCAGCATGTGGCCGCGGTCGAAGGAATAGAAACCGCCGCCTTGCCGGGCCCAACTGCCGGCGCTCATGGTCGGGTTGCAATCGCCGGCCTCGCGCTGCTTGCGCTGGTTCTGGGTGGCCGCGTAGTTCCAGTGCACGGAACTGACGTGGTAGCCGTCCGCGCCGTTTTCCGCCGTGAGTTTCCAGTTGCCTTCGTAGATGTAGCTCGACGAGCCCCGCAGCACTTCCAGGCCGTCGGCGGACTGGTCGACGATCATGTCGATGATCTTGGCCGACTCGCCCAGGTGCTCGACCAACGGCACGACATCGGGGTTGAGGCTGCCGAACAGGAAGCCACGATACGACTCGAAACGCGCGACCCGGGTCAGGTCGTGGGAGCCTTCGCAGTTGAAACTCGACGGATAGCCCGCCGCCGCAGGGTCCTTGACCTTGAGCAACTTGCCGGAGTTGTTGAACGTCCAGCCGTGGAAGGGACAGGTGTAGGAGCTCTTGTTGCCGGATTTGTGTCGGCAGAGCATCGCGCCACGGTGGCTGCAGGCATTGAGGAAGGCGTTGAGCTCACCGTCCTTGTTGCGCGCGATGAAGATCGCCTGGCGCCCCATGGTGGTGGTGTAAAAGTCGTTTTTCTCGGGAATCTGGCTTTCGTGCGCCAGGTACAGCCAGTTGCCCTCGAAGATGTGCTTCATCTCCAGGTCGAACAGCCGTGGGTCAGTGAACATCTCGCGCTTGCAGCGATAGATGCCGTGTTCCTTGTCGTCTTCAAGCAGGGAGTGAAGGTATTCGGGTCGCAGGGACATGGCCGCCGCCTCCATTGTTTTTGTTCAGGCAGGGCCATGCTAGGACGGGGGGATGGGGTGCACTATCCGAAGGTTGCAGACCTTTATCCGTTTTGCGCAGGGAGAATCGACTGGCGAATTGAGTTGGATGCGTTGCCGTCTTCGCGGGCAAGCCCGCTCCCACAGCGTTATTGGGTGGCTCAAGATGTGTGTCCGCCCCAGACGCCCTTGTGGGAGCGAGCTTGCTCGCGAAGGCGGTGGGTCAGTTGATGAAGAGGTCGACTGACCCACCGCATTCGCGGGCAAGCCCAGCGCATCAGTGGCGGCGTTTCAAGGTCTCGGAAGGCAGTTCGCCGAATTGCTTGCGGTAGCTGTCGGAGAAGCGCCCAAGGTGCAGGAAGCCATAGTCCAGGGCCACTTCGGTGACGTTGCGAACGTTGCACGCAGGGTCGCTCAGGCAAGCCTTGATACGCTCCAGGCGTTGCTGCCGGATGTAGTTCTTCGGTGTGGTGCCGGCATGGCGCTCGAACAACCCGTACAGCGACCGCAGGCTCATCCGCGCCTGGCGGGCCAGCGCCTCGCTGTCGATGTCCTGTTTGAGGTGACGGGCGATGTAATCGGCGAGCCCCTCGAACGTGGCCGCCTGCGAGCCGAGGCAGGTACGGCTGACATTGGTTTTCATCAGGCCAAGCATCTTGCTGGCGATGATCTGTGCGTAGTGTTCCTGCACCCTGGGCACCGGCTCGCTGGCTTCGGCTTCCTGGCAGATCATGGCCAGCAGGCCGACAAACCCTTCCAGTTCATCGAGCCGATAACGGTTCTCCAGGAACCGCACGCCCTGCCCCGGATACCGCCAGCGTTGCTCGTCACAAAGCGACTCAAGCAGCTGGACCGGCAGCTTGATGATGAATTTCTCGCAGTCGGCCGAATAGGTCAGGTCCACCGGTTCGTCGGGGTTGATCAGCAACAGTTCGCCCGGCGTGAAGGCGTGTTCCAGCCCACGACCGCGCCACAGGCAATGGCCGTGCAACAACACTTGCAGGTGATAGACGTTCTCCAGCGCCCCGGACGTGACGCGCACGCTGCCGCCGTAGCTGATGCGACACAGGTCGAGGCTGGCGAACTTGCGGTGGTTGAGGCTGGCCAGCGGCCGCCCGGAACGGGGCATGCCGATGCGATGGGTACCGACATGCTGGTTGATGTAGCCAGAGACTGCATGAGGGTCGGCGTGATCGAACACGGTACTGCGCTGACTCAAGAGTTGCGCGTGCATCATCGGGTCACTCCCGTTCTTGTTATGGGGCCCAGGCCCTAAGCGGCGCTGCGGCCCAAACGCCGACGGCACGGGAAAAGTCCCGTGCCGCAGGTCACCGTCGTAGGGTTCAGGCTTCGAGTGCGCGAACACGCTCGTGGCGCTGCTGCTCTTCGGGCTGGGCGGACGGCTGCAAGGTAAAGTCAAAATCGATCTCGGCAAACCGGCCACTGACACCCCGGGCGCTGGCGCGCGCCGGATCGTCGCTGAAGGTGATCCTGGCGATCAGTTCGTCGCGGGTCGCGTAAGCGAAATCGTCATGCAGGTACTGGTCGCCATCCAGGTTGATCTGGGTGGTGAGGTGCCGATGGTCCGGTGCCGAGATAAAGAAGTGGATGTGCGCCGGACGCTGGCCATGGCGACCCAATTGATCGAGCAATTGCTGGGTCGGACCGTCCGGCGGGCAGCCATAACCCGACGGCACGATGCTGCGAAAGCGATAGCGGCCCTCGGCGTCGGTGACGATGCGCCGGCGCAGGTTGAACGCCGATTGCGTGGTGTCGAAGTACGAGTAGGTGCCGCCAGTGTTGGCGTGCCAGACGTCCACGACAGCGCCGGCCAAAGGCTCGCCAGCGGTGTTCAGGACTCGGCCCTGCATGAACAGGGTCACGCCCGGGTCGGCGCCGTCATCCAGGCGCGCCTCGCCTTGGCACAACGGCGCGCCGGCCACATACAACGGGCCTTCGATGGTACGTGGCGTCCCGCCGGACTTGCCGGCCTGCTCGTCTTCGGCATCCATCAGCAGGTCGAGGTAATGCTCAAGGCCCAGGCCGGCCACCAGCAGCCCGGCTTCCTGGCGCGCGCCAAGGACGTTGAGGTAATTGACGGCCTTCCAGAATTCCTCCGGGGTCACGCCAAGGTCTTCGATGATGTTCACCGAATCACGCAGGATCCGGTAAACCAGAGCCTTGGTGCGCGGGTTCCCTTCGTCGTTGAACAGGCCGCTGGCTTGCTCGAGAAACTGCTGGACGCCGGCCGTGTGGGAAATCTTGATGTTCATTTCGGTAGTTCCTCATCTTGTAATTATGAGTGTAGCGAGGCGGCCCCAACGGGCTCAGCGATCATCCTCGTGAATCGAGGACGGGTGGCGGCACATCGCAGTGACTTCGATCGCCATGTACGGGTACAGCGGCAGTTGCATCAGCAGGTCATGCAGTCGCTGAACGCTGTCGACGTCGAACACGCTGTAGTTGGCGTAGAGCCCGGCGATGCGCCACAAATGACGCCACGTGCCCTGCGCTTGCAGGCGCTGGGCCAGGGCTTTCTCGTCGGCCTTGAGCCGCGCGGCCCGTTCGGGGTTCATGTCGACCGGCAGGTTCACGGTCATCTTTACGTGGAACAGCATGGGGCTCTCCTCAGGCGCTTTGGACGTGGGTGGCGGTCTTGTCACGGCGCAAGAACGCCAGGCGCTCTTCATCCAGGCTCACCCCCAAGCCGGGGGCCTTCGGCACGTGCAGTTCGAAATCGCGGTAGACCAGGGGGGCATTGAGAATGTCTTCGGTCAGCAACAGCGGGCCGAACAATTCGGTGTCCCAGGCGAGTCGGTCCAGGGTCACGAACGCGTGGGCCGACGCCAGGGTGCCCAGGCCGCCTTCCAGCATTGTCCCGCCGTACAGCGCGATACCGGCCGCTTCGGCAATGGCCGCGGTGCGCAATACAGCGCGCGGGCCGCCGTTCTTGGCGATTTTCAGGGCGAACACCGAAGCCGCGCCTTCGCGGGCGAGATTGAATGCATCCTCTACGCTTTCGATGGATTCGTCGGCCATGATCGGTGCCGGGCTGATGGCGTTCAGGCGTGCCATGCCGGCGCGGTTGTTGCGCGAAATCGGTTGTTCGATCAAGTCGATGCCGTTGCTGCCCAAAACCCGGCAAGCCCGCAGCGCCACCGCTTCGTCCCACGCCTGATTGACGTCGACCCGTACGCTGGCACGTTCGCCCAACGCTTTCTTGATCGCAATGGCGTGCGCCAGGTCACGGTTGACTTCACCGGCGCCGATTTTCAGCTTGAAGATCCGGTGGCGGCGCAGATCGAGCATTTTTTCCGCTTCGGCGATGTCCCTGTCGGTATCACCACTGGCGAGGGTCCAGGCCACCGGCAGTGAATCACGGACCCGTCCGCCCAGCAGTTCACTGACCGGCAGGCCGAGGCGTTTGCCCTGAGCATCGAGCAAAGCGGTTTCGACGCCGGACTTGGCAAAGGTGTTGCCACGGATACAACGCTCCAGGCGCAGCATCGCGGCGTTGACGTTACGGCTGTCCTGGCCGAGCAGCAGCGGTGCGAAGTGCCGGTCGAGGTTGGTCTTGATGCTTTCGGGGCTTTCGTTGCCATACGCCAGGCCACCGATGGTGGTGGATTCACCAATGCCCTCGATGCCATCGGCGCAGCGCACGCGGATGATCACCAGGGTCTGGTGCTGCAGGGTGTGCATGGCCAGCTTGTGCGGGCGGATGGTTGGCAGATCGACGATGATCGTCTCGATCGACTCAATGGCGGTTTCCAGCATCTCGATACCCATCAGGTTCTTAAAATTCTGGAACCGATTCTGGTACGGCTTTTTTCGGGAAGCCAATATAGAATTGGTCTGGATCGATACCTTGAAGGTATTAACCATTCACTCATGGGAGGCCCCATGGAACTGCGCCACCTGCGGTATTTTCAGGTCCTGGGGCAAACCCTCAATTTCACCCGCGCCGCTGAGCGCCTGCACATCGCCCAGCCACCCCTGAGCCGGCAGATCCAGCAGTTGGAAGACGAATTGGGGGTCATGCTGCTGGAGCGTGGGCGTCCACTGAAACTCACCGACGCCGGACGTTTTTTCTTCGAGCAGACCACCACCCTGCTGGAACAGTTGGAAAAGGTCTGCGGCAATACCCGGCGCATCGGCGAGGGCGCAAAGCGTTGGTTGGGGATCGGTTTCGCGCCGTCAACCTTGTACGGCGTGCTGCCGGAACTGATTCGCCGCCTGCGTAGCCACGAGGCGATGGCGCTGGAACTCGGGCTCTCGGAAATGACCACGCTGCAACAGGTCGAGGCGCTCAAGGCCGGGCGTATCGACATTGGCTTCGGGCGCATCCACATCGACGACCCGGCGATTGTCCAGCGAGTGCTGACGGAGGATCGCCTGGTGGTCGCCCTGCCCGCCGGGCATCCGCTGATCGGTCAGCCGGTGACGCTGGATCAACTGGTCACCGAACCTTTCGTGCTCTACCCCGGCAACCCACGCCCGAGCTATGCCGACCATGTCATGGGCCTCTTCAAGGCGCGAGGCCTGAGCATCAATGTTGCCCAGTGGACCAACGAACTGCAGACCGCCATCGGCCTGGTGGGCGCCGGCATGGGCATCACCCTCGTGCCGGCCTCGGTGCAGGTGTTGCACCGCGACGACATCGGTTTCTGCACGCTGCTGGAGGACGACGCGACCTCGCCGATCATCCAGAGCCGACGGGCCAACGACGCGTCGCCAGCGATGATCCATTGCTTGGCCCTGATCGACGCGCTGAGGGAAGAACTCGGACGGCAATGACGCCTTCTTGCTGCCGGCAGGAAAATTAACGAAACGAGCGGCATCACGGGCGGTCTAGAAAATTAAGCCCATCTGATGAGAGTGTTCTTATGTTGAAATTCCTTGGCGGCACCGTTGGCATCATTTTCCTGATCGGCCTGATCGTGGTCATTGCGCTGTTCAAGTTCATCTTCTGATGACAAGGACGGCTTGATGGTCATGCCAGCAGCGCGGTAATCCACTTCACCTCGCGGGCAACGGCCTGCACCTTCGCCTCGGGCACGGCCTGCCGCGCCTGGGCGAAGCTGGCCAGTGTCTTGTGCTTCTGGCGCAGCAGGCGCTGCCACTTGGCCAGGAAGGCCGGGCTGCGTGACTGCAACTGCAAGGGGCCGAAGTACAGCTCCTGGGCGGTATACAGCACCGGGCCCGTGCGCTCGGCAACGATGATTTCATAGTCAAAGCGGTTCTCCCGCAGCACCTCTTCGCAGAGAATCCGATAGTCGTTCTCCATCAACCACTGGCGCAACGGCTGCTCACCGCCGTTGGGTTGCAGGATCAGGCGTTCTTGTCCGCTCAGGCGCGCTTTTGCGCTGTCGAGGATGTCGCGGATTGTCTCCCCGCCCATGCCGCAAAGGCTGATCGCCGTGATCCCATCACTTGGCTCGATCGCTTCCAGCCCGTTGGCCAGGCGCACCGTGACCTGGCGCTCCAACTCGCTTTCACGCACGGTTCGCTCGGCGGCCGCGAACGGCGTCAATGCCACCTCACCGGCCACTGCGGCTGTAATAGCGCCACGGCGAACCAACGCCACCGGCAGATAAGCGTGATCCGAACCGATGTCGGCCAATCGCGCGCCCAACGGCACGTGCGCCGCCACGCGTTCCAGACGCATGGACAATGTCTGTTCGTTCAACTGCCGCCCCTTTGACCCTCAACGTCCGGCACCTTTTGCCCGGATCGGGGCGCGATTCTGGCGAGCCACGTCGTGTAATTCAAATTTATGCGACAAGTCTCCCTCCAGCGCCGGCCGATCACGACGGGGGAATGGAGATCTGGCCCTCCTGGCCCGCCTCCCGGTATCTCGCCCGCAGCACCTCGGCCAGGCGCTGCTTGGCCTGGTCCTCGCCGTGGATCAGGCGGATTTCCCCGGGCCAGGCCTTCATTCCGGTGACAAAGCCCACCAGGTCAGCCTGGTCCGCATGGGCCGAGTAGCCGCTGACGCTGTCGACACCGGCACGGATGTCGACGCGAGCGCCCTCCAGCATCACGAATCCGCCCTCCGGCCCGTGGGTCAAAATGTCCCGCCCAGGCGTGCCCTTGCCCTGATAGCCGACGAACACCACGTTATGCCTCGGATCGCCCAACATGGCTTTGAGGTAGTTGACGATTCGCCCGCCGGAACACATGCCATTGCCGGCGATGACGATCGCGGGACGAGCGGTGTCGGTAAGGTGCTCGACGATGCGTCGGTGTTCATCATGGCTGTCGACCGTGATCAGTTGCTTGAAGGACAGCGGCTTGCGGCCTTGTTCCAGGCGTTGCCGGGCGTCGTCATCCCAGAAGCCCTGCAGCTCCTTGTAGGTGCGGGTGAATTGGCTGGCGAGCGGTGAGTCGAGAATGATCGGAATCTGCGGCCAGTCGATATCTGCAGCGCCGTTCCTGGCGTTGGCCTGGGGCTCACAGGCCGGGCTGGACAGGCCTTTTTCGTGAAGGATCTCTTCCAGTTCATACAGCAGGTCCTGGGTCCGGCCGATGCTGAATGAGGGGATCAGCACCGTGCCCTGGTCCGCCAACGCCCGCTCGATGGCGGCCAACAGGCGCTCGCGGCGATGGGCCCGGTCTTCGTGGCGGCGGTCACCGTAGGTGCTTTCCATGATCAGCAGGTCGGCGCGCTCAGGTGGCACCAGGTCAGGCAGGATCGGCGAATGTGGCGCTCCCAGGTCACCGCTGAACACCACGCGCCTGCCCGCCGGTTCCTCGTCCAGTTGCAATTCGACATACGCCGAACCCAGTACATGCCCGGCCGGTTGCAGGCGCACCTTGCAACGGGTCTGATCGGTTTCGTGCAGGGTGAACCAGTTGCCATAGGGCAAGGCAATGATCCGTTGCTCGACGACCTTGAGGTAGCGCTCCAGTTGCTCCTGATCGCGACTGATCGACAGGCGAAACGCATCCTCAAGCACGATCGGCAACAGCCGCGCCGAGGGCTCGCTGCACAGGATCGGACCCTCGAAGCCCGCCGCCAGCAGGTTGGGAATCCGCCCGACATGGTCGATGTGCACGTGCGTGACGATCAGGGCCTTGATGCCTTCGATGGAAAAATCCAGGCCCAGCGCATCGTTCCCGCCCTGCCCCTCGTCCTCTCCCTGGAACTGGCCGCAGTCGATCAGCAGACTGTAGGTCTCGTCCATCCAGACCTGATGACACGAGCCGGTCACACCTTCGTGCGCACCGTGGTGAATGACTTTCGGGTTGTTCATCAGGTTTCCTTGGCGGACGCTGGCTTGACGTCTTTTCGGCAACGCGCCGAGCGAGATAGTTTCCGCCGGTTAATGCCCTTCGCCACGCGCGATGGTGGGCTGAGCGGGAATCGACGCCTTGAGCAAGCACGGCTAGGTATCTCTACCGGCTATCGTTGATGCTATTGCCGACCGTACTTCCAGGAAGGTTATTCCAGTGCCTGACATGCCGAACCACCACGCGTACCTGAAACGCTTCAACGCGGTACTCGCCTACATCGAGGCCAATCTCGAAGCAGACTTATCGGTGAATGCGCTGAGCCAGGTGGCGAACTTTTCGGCGTTTCATTTCCATCGACAGTTCACGGCGTTCGTCGGGGTGTCCGTTTCACGCTATGTGCAACTGATGAGGCTGCGACAGGCGGCACACCGGCTCACCGCCCAGGCAGACTGTTCGGTGCTGGATGCCGCCCTCAGTGCTGGCTTCGAAAGTCCCGAAGCCTTCAGCAGAGCGTTCAGACGAGCATTCGGCCGGTCGCCGAGCGTTTTCCGCAAGGCGCCAAACTGGCAGGTCTGGAATGCGGTATTCGCCATCCCTCACTTTTCCAGGACCATCATCATGCAAGTCAAAATCGTGCAACGTGCCGAAGTCAGAGTCGCCGCGCTTGAACACTGCGGCCCTTCCGAACGCGTCGACGAGAGTGTGCGCACATTCGTCGAGTGGCGCAGGCAGAGCGGGCAATCGCCGGTGGCGTCCAGTCGGACGTTCGGCATTCCCTACAGCAACCCCGACACGACCCCGGCGCACGCGTTCCGCTTCGCCATTTGCGGTGAAATTCACGAGGCCGTGGTGCCCAATGAATTCGGCATTCGCGAACACGTCATTGCCGGGGGACGCTACGTGGTGGTGCGCCATTCGGGGTCGCCGGATCACATCGGCGAAACGATCTATCCGATCTATCGCGACTGGCTTCCCAACAGTGGCGAAGAACTGCGCAATGAGCCGCTGTTCTTCGAATACCTGAGTGTCTATCCCGAAACGCCGAAGAGCCAATGGCAGACGGATGTGTATGTACCGCTGCAGTAGCGGCGCGACGCGTTACTTGACCTCGACCAGTCGCTGGGCGTTCGAGCCTTCCAGGGACAGGTGGATGACGCCGGTCTTGCTGGGGAAGTTCGGCGCGTCGTCGTCGGTGTTTTCCATCACGGGGATGTCGATCAGGGTTTGCTCGCCCGCCGGGTCGCTGACCAGCTTGGCATTGAGCTTGTCGATCGAACGCCAGCTGTCACCGCCAATGCGGATGACGTCCAGCAGGCTGTAATGCAGCATGCCTTCTTCGTTTTCTTCAGGCGTGAAGGCGGCCAGGTATTGGCTGTAGTTGTTGCCGCCGCCGAAGCCTTCGATGGTGAACACGGCGAGCGTCACCTGGCTTTCCTCGCCGGTGTTCAAGGTCTGGGCCGTGGTCGCCTCGGGGTAGCCGGTGGCGTAGCTGTCCTGGAGCAGTGCCACCAGGTGTCCGACCTGCTCTTGCAGGGCTTTGGGCACACTGGCCGGCTCGGCGGCGTGGGTCAGGGAAGAAAACAGGAACAGGCTGGCGGCAAGCAGACGCAATGTCATGGTGAGAGATCCTTTCATGATGAGCGATCCAAGGTGTTGGAGATGATCGCGGATGTTAGCGCGTGGATGGGAATTTGCTATCGAATTTCGGGCAGGCAAGCTCCACCCCGATAACCTAAGGGAGCAAGCCTGCCCGCCAAGCCAATGGCTCAGCCGCCCTGAAATCAAGGCTGACGCCTCAGGTACATCCCCGGCAGATCCTCCGGGGACTCGAACACTTCGTTG
Source organism: Pseudomonas sp. Cab53 (assembly GCF_018325965.1). NCBI lineage: Bacteria > Pseudomonadati > Pseudomonadota > Gammaproteobacteria > Pseudomonadales > Pseudomonadaceae > Pseudomonas > Pseudomonas sp. Cab53. Next base: position 3,072,240 of record NZ_AP021902.1, read on the forward strand.
TGGCTGATGACCGCGAAGTGGGGTAACAGCTGTATGTGATAAGGTCCGCCGTCGCCCAACGCCTGTGGCCCGCGCACGATGATCAGGTTGTCGGCGTCCATTGGCACCACTTGGTGCTCCCGCAAGACTTCCCGGGCCGTCGCGGCGTCCCTCACGGTCACGGTGAACTCTGCGACTTCCCTGCCCTCGGCATCCCGCTCGGGCAGGATCTTCAAGTCCAGGTCGGCGTCGTGCCCCTGGGCGTCCTTACGCATCTGGTAATGACCGCTGCGCTGGGCGGAACCGACTTTACCGCTCGCTTCGACATCCGGTTCGCCCGCATCACCGTGCAGCATGACCGCCATTTGCCGGTCATTGCCCTTGACGCCACTGATCCAGGTGCCGGTGAAGTCGTAGGGCTCGGCCTGTCCCTGAGTGATCCGCCAGATACCTGTCTGGCGGCCATCGTCGGCAAATTCCTGGAGGACCGCGTAGCTGTCATCGCCGTCGTTGTTCATAAAGCCGGCCAGCTTGATCGGTTTACCGTTGCCGCCCTTGGTATAGCGCACTTCACCGATCATCAGCGCGCCCTGTTGCTGGTACCAGAGGTCCACCGGGACTTTGCCGCCGACGGTGCCCTTGAGCATGATCGGGTCCTCGTAGTCCGGCCCGCTCAGGCTGGTCTGCTGGTGCCACTGGCCGTCCTTCAACTCACCGTAGGTCTGGCGTTTATAGCCGCTGGGCATGCTGGAGCTGTCGCCAAGCTCGCTCGGCTCGACCTCATCCTCGCTGGAAGAGCGAAGCCGGACCAACGCGTCACCCTGCATTTGCCACTGGGTGGTACGGGTCGAGCAGCAGCCGCGGTCGGTCTGGGTGAACAGGATATGGTCCAGGGCAATCACCGAGAACATCCCGCTGCTGGCTTGCTTCGCCAGGTCCGTCAGGGCGGCGTTGAGTACCCATTGGGGTTTGTTCGGGTCTTGCAGGTAGACGTCGAACATCGGCTTGTAGCGCGACTCAGGGTCCGTGCCGTTGCGAATCGCCAGGTCCTGGCGACCGTCGAAGTTGAAGTCGGCGAAATACAACAGGCTGAAGGGGCCTAGCAGCCAGGGGTTCACCTTGCCGTCGCGATCGACCGGCACATTGCCGGCCGGCGTCTGCAACTGCTGCAAGACTGCCTGCGTGTTGTTGTCGCGCACGGTGATGAACGCTTGCGCCAGTTGCTCGGGGTCTTCGGGCGGGTTCGGGAACAGGACGTCGACCCGGTATTGGCCGTCGCGGTCATTGACCGAAAAAGAGCGCGGTTCAGCCATCACCGGCGCCACCAGGGCCGCGGAAAGAAGCACACCACTGACAAGCGAACGCATCCATCGCTTCCTTGCTGAAAATCGGGGAGGCGCAGTGTAACGACAAGCTCGCCCCCATCGCGACAGCAGGCCGACCTTTCAATGCAGTTGTAAGAACTGCATCACAGGACGACACTTGGATTTTCGCCGTGCCAGGCTCGGCGCGGCGGCAACCCTGCAACAGTGACCCCATCATGACAATCGACTGGCTCAACTTCACTCCGTGGTCCTCCCTCGCCGGCGGCGTATTGATCGGCCTCGCCGCCGCCCTGTTTGTCATCGCCAACGGTCGCATCGCCGGCATCAGCGGGCTGATCGGCAGCCTTTTGCAACGTGGCAGCGAAGGCGTCGATGAGAAGGCGTTGTTTCTGCTGGGCTTGCTGGTCGCGCCGCTGTTATGGGGTGTGTTTGCCGTGGCGCCGCGAATCGAATTCCAGGGCGGCTGGCTTGGCCTTGCGGTCGCCGGCCTGTTGGTGGGCCTCGGCACCCGCTACGGCTCGGGCTGTACGAGCGGCCATGGCGTGTGTGGCCTTTCCCGCCTTTCACCGCGTTCGATGGTGGCCACGGCCTGCTTCATGTTCAGCGGTTTCGCCACCGTGTTCATCCTGCGCCATGTGCTGGGGGCCTGACATGGTCAAGTTGACGGCTTTTATCGCGGGTGTACTGTTTGGCTTCGGGCTGCTGCTATCGGGCATGACCAACCCGGCAAAAGTACTGGCGTTCCTGGACTTGGGCGGCGCCTGGGACCCTTCCCTGGGCCTGGTGATGGCCGGTGCGATAGGCGCGGCGATTGGCCCGCTGACCTGGGCCCGCCGCCGTTCACGCTCATTACTGGGCAACCCGATGCAATGGCCGGCCAAGCGCGAACTGGACCGGCGCCTGATCGGTGGCAGCCTGGTGTTTGGCATCGGCTGGGGCATCGCCGGCATTTGCCCCGGCCCCGCGGTTGCACTGCTGCTGACAGGGCATTGGCAAGTCATCCTGTTCAGCGTGGCGATGCTGGTGGGCATGCTGTTGTTCAGCGCCCTGGAGCGCCGAAACCTGCGTTGATGAACAGTCCAATGCCCGGCGGCGCAAGCCAGTCCCTTCGCCACCGGGCAGCCGTGCAACTGCTTTGCACCGTCAGTCGGCGGTGCCGCTGGTGACCACGGTGAATTTGCGGCTGAACTCGAACACCTCGCAGATTCCCGTGTGCCCGGCCGGAATCGACACGCCGTCGCCCGCCCCCATTTCAAAGCGTTCACCGGTGTCCATCGTGATCGCGATACGCCCTTCAATCAGCACGAAGGCTTCATCGTTGTCAAAACGCCAGTGAAACTTCGCCGGTTGCGAGGTAAAGAACGCGACGGACTTGTGCGGGGTTTTCACGCCGACGGTTCGCAGCAGTTTCATGCGGGTGTCCGGTTGGCCCTCGATGACATCGTCACCCAACGGATAGGCCAGCCAGCCATCTGGCGTGTTCAATGAAGCAAGCGCTACGGAGTCGATGGGGTTGGGCAGTCGGGGACGCGCAGTCATGTCTTCAATACCTCGTGCAGGAATGTATGGATGCGACTTATGACAAATGGCATAGTCGGAGCTGAGCCTACACCCAAATATGACGATTGGCATAACTTTATGAAAATTTCGACTCGGGACCGGATGATCGCCGGCGCGGCGGACTTGCTGCGGCGAAAAGGCATGACCGCCACCAGCATGCGGGAAATCGTGCGTCACTCGAACACGCCACGCGGTTCCATCGCCCACCATTTCCCCGGCGGCAAACGTCAACTGCTCGAAGCGGCCGTGGACCATGCGGGACGGGAAGTGAGCGAGCCGCTGGCCCTACTGCTGAGCAGCAAAGGCCCGGTCGAAGGCCTGGAGCGGTTTGTCGACAGGTGGCGCCAGGCCCTCGAAGACACAGCGTTCCAAGCCGGCTGCGCGGTGTTGGCCGTGGCGGTCGAACATTACGTGTCCGACCAGCGCGGCGAGTCCGAGAGTGAGCTGGAAAGGCAAGTCCAGCGGCAGTTGCTGGATCAAGCCCACGGGATATTCACTCAATGGCAGGCGATCATCGTCCGGGCCTTGACGGACGCAGGTGTAGCGCCCACGCGGGCCCACAGCCTGGCGCTGTTGACGATCGCCGCCATCGAAGGCTCGGTCGCGCTATGCCGGGCCGCCCGCAGCACGGCACCGCTGGACGTCATCTGGCAGGAACTCAAGCAAACCCTGGAGCAGGCGCTGGCGGTCTAACCGGCGATCTCGGCCGCTTCCAACTGATGCACGCCGCGCGCGATTACGCCGTCCAGGTAGCCCGCGTCGCCGTAGATGCGCGTCAACAGGATCGCACCCTCGAAATCAGCCACCAGTTGCCGGGCGAGCGCGGTGGCCTGCTCCTGGTCGTAGCGCCCGATGAAGAGCCTGGAAAACGCGGCGGTCCAGTCGTCCAGGAAGGCGCGGATCGGTTCCATCAGTTCGGTCTTGCCGTACGTGGCGTCGATGGCAACCACCCCCATCAGGCAGCCGATCGAATCCTGCTGGAACAACTTCCTGGCCTTGCGCCCCATCGCCGCGAACCGCTCCTGGGGCGAACGGCTTTCATCGTAGGCAATGGCGAACAAGGTTTGCTTGAGGCCGGCATGGGTCCACTCCAGCACATCGCGCAGCAACGACTCCTTGTTGGAGTAATGGTGATAGAACGAAGCCTTGGTCAACCCGCACGCCGACGACAGCGCGTCCATGGTCGTGCCATGGTAACCAAGGCGCTTGAACGTGTTTGCGCAGCGCTGGAGCAGCTCATCACGGGGAATTTTCAACGGTCGCACGGTCAGTCCTGCTCTCGATCAGTGGGATTGATTCTATGACATAAGCCTGGGCGTCTCAATTTGACGGTTACCGAATGTTTGTTTAGTTTCTGCAAACCAAACGTACGTTAAGTAACTGAACAGTGTCCAGGAGCCCTACATGAGCGAAACAAACAGCGGTGCGGGTCGCGTCACCCGCGAGCAACGTGGCCATCTTTTCCTGATCGGCCTTGATCGGGCGGGCAAACGCAACGCCTTCGACAGTGCCATGCTCACCGACCTGGCCCTGGCCTTCGGTGAGTTCGAGCGCGACGAGCAATCGCGTTGTGCGGTGCTGTTCGCCCACGGCGAACACTTCACCGCCGGCCTCGACCTGATGGAACTGGCGCCGAAGCTGGCCTCGGGTGGTTTCCAGTACCCGGACGAAGGCATTGACCCCTGGGGCGTGTCGAAACCGCGTCGGACCAAGCCCGTGGTCGTCGCCGTCCAAGGCACCTGCTGGACCGCCGGCATCGAACTGGTGCTCAACGCCGACATTGCCATCGCCGCCAGCAACACACGCTTCGCCCACCTGGAAGTGCTGCGGGGCATTCCACCCTCTGGCGGCTCGACCGTTCGCTTCACCCAGGCCGCCGGCTGGACCAACGCCATGCGCTACATGCTGACCGGTGAAGCCTTCGACGCCGACCAGGCATTGGCCATGCGCCTGCTGACCGAAGTGGTCGAGCCCGGCCAGGAGTTGACCCGAGCCCTCGAATACGCCGAGCGCATCGCCAAGGCTGCCCCCTTGGCCATCAAGGCCACCTTGCAATCGGCTTTCCAGGCTCGGGATGAAGGCGACGACGCCGCGCTCTCGAACCTCAATGCCCTGCTGTTCTCGCTGATCAAGAGCGAAGACGTGCGCGAAGGCGTGATGGCGATGATGCAAAAACGTGAGCCGGTGTTCAAAGGTCGCTGACCCTCCGACGCCGCCCGGACGTCCCGATCGCAACGGGTTCGGCAGCACTGGCCGAGCCACTGATCGGGGCGCCCGGATAACTTCAAACGGTCCCTGCGGGATGGAGCAAGCATGAACGGCTCGAACAACGACTGCGCAAGGCTGAAGCTGGTCAACGTAACAGGCAATGCAAGCGTGAACCTCGACCTCGAAGCGACCACTGTCGACGAGCTGCTGCATCAGCGCGCATCCCTCAACCCGCAGTCAACGGCGTTGTCTGCATGGGGGCAGGACATCAGCTATGCACGCCTGCAAGCGCTGAGCGCATCGGTCGCGACCTGGCTCATCAATCAGCGATTGCAGCCCGGTGCCCGGGTGGCTGTCGCGCTGCCGAACATGCTGGCCCATCCGATCGCCTGCCTCGGCGCGATTCGCGCAGGGCTCATACCCGTTTGCGTGAACCCTTTGTATACCGCGCAGGAACTGGCGCACGTGTTCAAGGATGCGGAGATCAAGGCGGTGTTTTTCTTCGGCCCCATGGCCGCGAGCGTGAGGCACGCCATGGCCGAGGCCGGTACGGGCATCGCGGTGCACATTGCCCCCGGCGACCAATTGGGCTGGCGGCGTCCGCTGGTCAATTGGGTGGCCCGGCGACGTCTTGCGGTTCAGTCCGACAAGGTCGACGGCGCAGTTCCCTGGCGAAAAGTGGTCGCGACGAGGCCGGCCAGCCTCGGCCAGCGGCGCCCCACTGCAGCCGACCAGGCGGCGTTCATGATCTACAGCGGCGGCACCACTGGCCACCCCAAGGGCGTGCCTATCACCCACGATGCCCTGCTCTTCAACGTTGCCCAACAGTACGCCGCCCTGCGAACGCACCTGGAGCACACCGCTGGAAGCGACTACACCCTGATGCTCGCGGTGCCGCTCTACCACATCCTCGGCCTGGGTAACCTGCTGTTCACATTGGCCAAGGGGGGCAAAGCGGTCCTGGTAATGAACCCGCGCGACACGAAGGCGCTTGTCAAGGAGTGGGCCCGGCACCGGATCAGCAGCTTCCCCGGCGTCAACACGCTGTACAACTCGCTGGGGGACAGCGCGGCCTTTCGGACGCTTGATTTCAGCACGTTGAAACTCTGCCTTGGGGCGGGCATGCCGGTGAGCGAAACCACGGCCAAACGTTGGCGACAGGTGACGGGTTGCCCGATCACCGAGGCCTACGGCATGACCGAGACCGGCCTGATCGCCTGCAACCCCGCCGGCACATCACATCCAGGCTCCGTGGGACTGCCGGTTGCCGGGATTGAAATTTCCCTGCGCGATGACGCCGACCAGGCGGTCGCTTTCGGCGAAGGAGAAATCTGCGTCCGCAGCCGAGCCGTCATGACCGGGTACTGGCGGCGCCCCGAGGAGAACGCTTCGGCCTTCACCCACGACGGTTTCTTCCGTACCGGAGACATTGGAGTGTTCGACCCCGATGGCTACCTACGCCTGATCGACCGCAAGAAAGAGATGATCATCTGCTCGGGATTCAAAGTGTTCCCCTCGGAAATCGAACGGGTGCTCAACGCTCACCCCGGCGTGATTGAGTCGGCGGTCGTGCCGGCCGCCGATGACAAGACCGGCGAAGTCCCGATCGCCTACGTCGTACGACGGCATTCGACCCTGGATGAAGCCCACGTACTTGCCCACTGCCAGGAGCACCTGGCCAGCTACAAACGCCCCCGTCGCATCGTCTTCCGGGATGAATTACCCAAGAGCAACGTCGGCAAGATTCTTCGCAAAGAGCTGATCGCCGCCGCACGAACGGAACACCCCTCATGAGCAAACCTGTAACGTCCAAGGCCTTCTCAGTCATCGATCAGGTGAACCTGACAACAAGCGATGGTTTTCGTCTCGCCGCCACCCGCTACTGCGCCCAGGGCACGCCGAAGGGTAACCTGATCATGGCGGGCGCGACGGGCGTGCAACAACGCTTCTATCGGCGCTTTGCCCAACACGCCAGCGCGCGTGGCTTCAACGTGTTGACCATCGATTACCGGGGCGTCGGTGAGTCTCGCCCAAAGACGCTCAAAGGCTTCGAGATGTCTTATCTGGACTGGGGGTACCAAGACCTGGCCGTAGCCGTCGAGTTCATGGACGACGGTCACACCCCGCTATTTTGGGTGGGCCACTCCTTTGGCGGGCACGCACTGGGCCTGCTACCCAACCACGATCGGATCACCGCGGCCTATTGCTTTGGGACCGGCGCCGGCTGGGCCGGATGGATGCCCCGGCTAGAGGCCCTCAAGGTTCGCCTGCTGTGGACATGGGTGCTGCCGTTGATTGTCGCCTGCAAGGGCTACATGGCGTGGAGCATCCTAGGCATGGGCGATGACTTACCGCTGGGCGTCTACAAGGATTGGAAACGCTGGTGCGCCCATCCCCATTATTTTTTCGACGACCCGGCCATGGCGCACGTCGCCGATCTGTACGCCGAGGTACGCCTGCCGGTGGTGTTCGCCAACGCGATCGACGATCCCTGGGCGCCACCCGTGTCACGGGATGCCTTCATCAAGGGGTATCGAAATGCGCCGGTGCTGACCCGCGACCTTGCGCCCGACTCACCCCAGCAGGCCATCGGGCACATGGGCTACTTCCGCGCGTCGGCCACTCGGGCCTGGGATGAGATGCTCGATTGGTTCAGCGCTTCACTTGAATCGGCGGCGCCACGGCATCGCAACGGCACGGGGGATTACCGATGAACGCTCCGGCGCCCCGAACAGGCCATGCCGAAGGTTTTCGTGAATTGGTGAACAGCCGGCGCGCGGTTCGTCGCTTCACGGCCGAGGTGGTGCCGGATGACGTCATTCGCCAGTGCCTGGAACTCGCGATGCTGGCGCCCAGTTCCTGCAACCTGCAGCCGTGGAGCTTCCAGGTCGTACGCGACCCTGCGGTCCTCCAGCGCCTGCACCGGGTGTGCCTCGGCCAGAGCGCAGCCAAGGCGCCCCTGATCATCACCGTATTGGCGCGCACCGGCACCTGGGACCAGGCGTGCCGTGATGTACTCAGGTTCTGGCCCGCCCCCTCGGTGCCTGAAGCCATCGAGCGGTTCTATACAAATACCGCCCCCTTCCAATACAACCAGGGGTGGATGGGGTGGCGTGGTTTTTTCAAGCGCCAATGGGTCAGGCTGGCGGGCCTGGGACGGGCGGTCATGCGCACGCCCAACAGCCAGGAGCAGATGCGTCTGTGGGCCGTGAAATCGACGGCACTGGCGGCCCAGAACCTGATGCTCGCCTTCCAGAGCCACGGCTACAGCACCTGCCCGATGGAGGGTTTCGACGAGAAACGCCTCAAGCGCGTATTGCCCATCCCTCGCGATGCCAACGCGATCATGCTGCTGGCCGTCGGGATGCCGGGAGAACGCGCGGTCTACAACCCGCGCTTGCGCTTCCCGCTCGAACAAAGCGTTTCCTGGCATTAAGAGCCTGCCGAGGTGTTCATCATGAGAGTCGACCTCCTGCTGCAATTGCACCTGTTCGCCGTGGCCTTCTGGCTAGGCGTCGTCGCGGTCGAGTACCTGATCGAACGAGGTCGGGCGCAAAGCCGAAGCCAGGGCTTCACCGTGGCCGCGCTGCATCGCCGGATAGATCTCCTCTTCGAGACACCGGCGTTCGGCGTGGTCCTGATCAGTGGCTTGCTGCTGATCGAGCCGTCCCGCCTCGACGGCCTCTACGCCTTGAAAGTCGTCGCCGGTACTGTCGCCGTGCTGGGTAACGTGCTTTGCGTCATACCGGTTTTGAGGCGCCATGCCGCGGCGCAAAGGGATGACCTCGCCGCCGTCATCCGGCAGTCCAGGTTGATCGACCTGATTTCCATGCTGGCCATCCCGGCGGGCGGCGTGGCACTGATTTGCGGGTTCTACCTGATGGTGCAACGCTGAAACCCTGCCGCCCTCACCCACAAAGGCCCCTTTTTTCAACGAATCTTTGCTTTATCATGGCCCCCATCCCAATTCCCGGACTGATGGAACGACCATGACTTTCGATTTCGACACGGTGTTCGAGCGCCACGGCACCGGCAGCACCAAATGGAGTCGCTACCCGGCCGACGTGCTGCCGATGTGGGTGGCGGACATGGACTTCCCTGCCCCGCCCGTGGTCATCGAGGCGCTGCACAAGCGCCTCGAACACCCGATGCTGGGCTACAGCGTGGCCCAGGACAACCTTCGCGCAGCGGTCGTGGCCGACCTGTGGAACAAGTACGCCTGGCGGGTCGAGCCGCAGCAGATCGTGTTTTTGCCGGGGGTCGAGCCGGGCTTCAACATGGCCCTGCACGCCCTGGTCGCGCCCGACCAGAATGTCGTGGTGCAGGTGCCCAACTACCCGCCGCTGCGCAACGCCCCGGGGCATTGGCAACTGAACAAGGTCGAACTGGGTTTCAATGCGCTCAATGGCGAGTTCCATACGCCCCTCGGCCCGCTGCGTGACGCCCTGCAAGGGGGCGGTGCGTTGTTGTTGAGTAACCCCCACAACCCGCTGGGCAAGGTGTTCGGGCGCGAAGAGTTGCAGGCAGTGGCTGATATCTGCCTGGCACAGGGTGCCTGGATCATCTCCGACGAGATCCATGCCGACCTGTGCTTCGACGGGCGCGTGCACATTCCGACCGCCTCCCTCAGCCCGGAAATTGCCGCACGCACCATCACCCTGATGTCCGCCAGCAAGGCCTATAACATCGCCGGGTTGAAGACCTCGTTCGCCATCATCCAGGACGCCAGGTTGCGCGAGCGGGTCAACGCTGCCCGCGCCGGCATGGTCGACAGCGTCAATGCCCTGGGGCTGGAAGCGACCTGCGCGGCCTACAGCGAAGCAGGCCCGTGGCTCGAAGCTTTGAAGACCTACTTGCAAGCCAACCGCGACTACCTGGTGGAAGCGGTCAAGACGCGCCTGCCCGGTATCACCATGACGGTCCCTCAGGGCACCTACCTGGCCTGGCTGGATTGCTCGGCGCTGGGGCTGGAGGATCCGCAGGGGTTCTTCCTCCAGAACGCCAAGGTCGGCCTGAGCGCCGGCCTGGATTTCGGCGATGACGCCGGCCAGTTCGTGCGCCTGAACTTCGGCTGCCCGCGGACGCTGCTGGAGGAAGGCATTGCGCGGATGGAACGCAGCCTCAAGGCCAGGGTGTGTACGAAATAGTTTGAAACGCAGGTTAGGCAAGGCAAAAACCGGCTTGGAAGCGCAGTTGACTGGTTGTCAATGAGCATTCCGAGCCGGTTTTTAACGCCGCATAGCCAAGTTTCAAGCTATTTCGTACATAGCCTAGGGGCTGAAGGCGGTGGCGAGGGGCTGCTCCCTCGCCATCCAAGGGGCTGAAAATTGCGCTCACACCCGTAGGTCCGGCGCATGCACGAAGCACAGCTTGTTGCCTTCCGGATCCCGACAATACGCCCCAAAGTATCCGGGCGAATAATGCGCGCGCAGGCCTGGCGCGCCTTCGTCGCAGCCGCCCATGGCGAGCGCCTGTTCCCACGCGGCGCGCACGGTTTGCGGTGAGTCGGCGGCGAAACTGACCTGCATGCCATTGCCCCAGGTGGCGGGCAGCCCGTTGAACGGCTCCTGCACGAACACCAGCGGCCATGGCCTGCCAGGTTGCTGCCAGCCCTCGCCGGGCGGGCCCGTGTCGTTTTCACTGGGCATGCGCACCAGGCCCAGGGTACCGAGCACCGCATCGTAAAAGGCGACCATTTTCGCCAAGTCGCGTGCGCCGATCATCACATGACTGAACATGCCTACCTCCTCTTCGATTTCATCCACCGTGCAGCTCATCGACCCGTCTGACAATCCAACCGAACTCTGCCCGAGGCCCAACGTCCACCCTCCATTGCAACCACATCCCGCATGGAGAACGATCATGGTCGACTACCCTACCCCACCTTTTCCGAAACAAAGCCAGCCTGTGCCCGGCTCCCAACGAAAAATGGACCCTTACCCCGACTGTGGCGAGCAGAGCTACCGCGGCTCCGGACGCCTGGCGAACAAGATAGCCCTGATTACCGGGGCCGACAGCGGCATCGGTCGCGCCGTGGCGATTGCGTTTGCCCGGGAAGGCGCCGACGTGGCGATTTCCTACCTGGATGAACACGAGGACGCCCAGGAAACGGCGCGCTGGGTCGAACAGGCAGGCCGCCAATGCCTGCTGCTGCCGGGCGACCTGGCAGACAAGGCTCAATGCCGCCGCGTGGTCGACGAGACCGTCGCGCGGTTCGGCCGCATCGACGTCCTGGTCAACAACGCGGCGTTCCAGATGACCCACGAAAACCTTGAGGACATCCCCGACGAGGAATGGATGCGCACCTTCGATATCAACATCACTTCGATGTTCAGGATCTGCCAGGCGGCCCTGCCCCACCTGAAGGCCGGGGCGTCGATCATCAACACCAGCTCAGTCAACTCCGACATGCCCAAGCCGACACTGCTGGCCTACGCCACCACCAAGGGCGCCATCGCCAACTTCACCGGTGGCCTGGCCCAGATGCTGGGGCCCAAGGGCATACGGGTGAACAGCGTGGCGCCGGGGCCGATCTGGACCCCGCTGATCGTGGCGACCATGCCCGAGGAAGAGGTGCAGAACTTCGGCTCCCAGACCCCGCTGGGCCGGCCGGGGCAACCGGTGGAAGTGGCGCCGATCTATGTACTGCTGGCCTCGGATGAGTCCAGCTACATTTCCGGTTCGCGCTATGGCATTACGGGCGGCAAGCCGATTCTCTGATCGGTAACCCGTGGCGAGGGGGACTCCCTCGCCACACAGCTCGCTCGTCAGGCTAGGGGTCGCGCTCAGGCTGACTCCCTGGCAATCACCGAGATCTTCCCGTTGCGCTCGATAATCGCAAACTTGATCTGCTCCAGGGTCTCGATGCCCTGGCTCGCGCGCGCCGCCTCCATGATGTCTTCCTCCACCAACCGTGCATGGCGCAGGCGACCATGCAGTATCCGACCGTCCTCGACAATTATGGTCGGCCCGCCGTCGATCAATTGCGATACCCACCTGGAGCGCAGCTTGAGCAGCGACAAGCCGACATCGATGGCAATCAACGTGACGATCACCATCAGCGAGTTGGTCAGCGAGAAATCGTCGCCCAACAGCGCTTGCTGCGTCGCCTCGCCAATGATCATCAGCAGCACGAAATCGAAGGTGGTGATTTCCGCCAGCGAGCGGCGGCCGGCAATCTTGAACAGGACCAGCAATGCCACATAGATCGCGGCGGCGCGCAACACGGAATCCATAGGTCACCTAAGGGAAAACGAACTGTTCGAAACTGACTGAGCGGCCACCGGGGATGGCGATGCGGCTGTGGTAGGTTCCCAGGCCATCGCTGAGGACGGACAGATAAAGGGTAGCCTGGCCCTGGGCGTCGGCCTGCACCCAGAACTTCATACCTTTACCCGCGGCCGCCGAACGCAAGGGTTGGGGCTGCAAGGCCTCGACGTCAAAGCCTTCTAGCCAATCGCCACCCAACTCCACTTCGAGCACTGCGTTGGGCGCGCCCTTGAGGTGAGCAGTCAGCGGGTTGGTGGAACGGTTACGGTGGAACCTTTCATACTCGACGGTGAGCCCGCCATCGTCGCTTCGCACCTCGCGAGAGCTCAACGGCCCACGGGAAAACAGGCCGAGCAACGTCAGGATCACCAGCAGCACCAGTCCATACCAACCGACCCGCTCGAACCGCCAGACTTTGAGTTGATAGGCCATGTCTTCGCGCACCGGAAACGTGCGGCTGTGAAAATCCTCTGGCTCGCTGTGCCGGGGCATGGCGTCCACCTATCTCGATTCACCCGCCAGGGCGCGTTGATGGAAATGCCGCAGTTGCAGCAGCGCATGCTCGGCGGCGCACAACTGCACCTGGTTGCGACTGCCGAAGAAGCGTTCCCGGCGGCTGAACAATGCTCGCCTGCCGTGCACTTCGAAGGCCCAGGCGAAACAGACGGTGCCGGCCGGAATGCCGTCCATGTCGTCCGGCCCAAGGATGCCGGTGGTGGCCACGGCCACGTTGGCGTCGGCATCGTGCAGCGCGCCGAGGGCCATTTCCTCGGCCACTTCACAACTGGTGAGATTGAAGGTGTCGATGGTCCGCGGGCTGACGCCCAGCAGTCGCTGCTTCGCCTCGGGGGAATACACCACATAGCCGCTCTCGATCAGCGACCCACTGCCCGGTATTTCGGCCAGTATCGTGACGATCAGGCCGGCGGTGCAGGACTCGGCCGTGGTCAGGCGCAAGTCGTGCTCACGCAAGTAATCAACCATCCTCCGGGCAACTGTCATGGCACACGATCCTCCAAGGGTGCTGATGGGTTGACCCCATGGCCACCAATTCATTCCGTCTGATCGGAGGTCGCCTGCGCGGGCCAAATAAATGAAACCTCGGGCGCGCGGTGCACCTCAAAATTTCAGGGCCTCACGCTGAGGCTGTCACGATCAGGAGGTCGTCATGTCTGCACTTTTCGTCAAACTGTTCACCCACCCTGAGTTTGCCTGGAAGGACATTCGCCAAGAAGAGCAAGCTCACCCGCGTCATTACCTGGCGCACTTGCTGTTGCTGGCCTTGATTCCGGCCGCCTGCCTGTTCATCGGTATCACCTGGACCGGCTGGGGCCTGGCGGAAAACGAAACCGTACGGCTGACCCAGGCTAGCGCCCTGCAACTGTGCGTATTGCTGTACCTGACCATCGTCGCCGGCGTGGCGCTGATGGGGGTGTTCATTCGCTGGATGTCCCGTACCTTTGACGCGCGCCCGTCCCTCAACCAGTGCATCGGTTTTGCCGCCTACACCGCCACGCCGTATTTCCTGGCCGGCATTTCCGGGCTCTATCCGAGCCGTTGGCTGGCGGTGGCCGTGTTGCTGGCCGCGTCGGCCTACTCGACGTTCCTGCTCTTCGTCGGCCTGCCGCGGTTCATGAACCTCAGGAAGGAACAAGGGCTGCTCTACTCGGCCTGTGTGTGGGGCGTCGGCTTGCTGGTGCTGGTGACCATCCTGGTGGAAATGATCCTGCTCTGGTTCAACGTGTTGCAGCCGGAGTACCTGCGGGTGCCGGTGGGTTGATCACAGAGGGGCTGCTTATGTGGCGAGTGTGGCGAGTGTGGCGAGGGAGCTTGCTCCCGCTGGGCTGCGCAGCGGCCCCATGAGGGCATAAAACTATCAGAGGGGCCGCTGTGGTCCCCCAGCGGGAGCAAGCTCCCTCGCCACATAAGCCCTCCCCGCAGGAAGCCTGGCCTCTACTTGGCCGTTTTCTTCATGCCTATCCGTCGGCGCATGTCCGCCGTGATGCTCTGGCGGGTTTTCTTCAGGTCGGCCCAGGGCTCATGCCCGACCTCCGCCAGCCGCTCATGGACATTGTGCACGTTCCACAGGTTCGCCCCTTTGAGTTGCGCCACCTCGTCGCGGTAGATCGGCACCGACACCGGCAGCCCTTCGCGGGTACGCACGGCGTAGGCGCAGATCGTCGTGGCGCCGAGGCCGTTGCGCAGGTAATCGATGAAGATCCGCCCGACCCGGTTCTTCGGACCCGAGACGGCCGAGAACCTGTCTGGCAGCAGCTTGGCGATGTGGCTGACAATGGCGTGGCTGAAATCCTTGACCTCGTCCCATCCGGCTTTTCGAGTCAGCGGGACGACAATGTGAATGCCCTTGCCACCACTGGTCTTGAGAAACGCCTTGAGACCCAGCTCATCGAGCACCGACAGGGTCAGTTGCGTCGCTTCCACCATGCGCTTCCATGGCAGCGCCGGGTCCGGGTCGAGGTCGAGGACAAAGCGGTCGGGCTTGTCCAGGTCCACCGTCGTCGCGTTCCAGGTGTGCAGTTCCACGGTGCTCATCTGCACCGCGCCAATCAGCGCTTGCGCATTGTTGATGATCATCACCGGCTGCCCGGTGACGTCCTTGTCCAGGGTGGTGATGCCGGGAATCGCCAGGCGCTCGGCGTTTTTCTGGAAGAACAGCTCGCCGGCAATGCCGTCCGGTGCACGCACCAGTGCGACCGGGCGCTCGGCCAGTTCCGGCAGGATGAACTCGGCGACACTGGCGTAATACTCGGCCAACTGCCGCTTGGTGGTGCCGGTGGTCGCATCGATGACGCGATCGGGGTGGGTGATCCGTACCTTGCCGTCCAAGGCCGACGTGTCGCCGGCCTTGTCCTTGGCTTTTGCCTTGGATTTGGTGGCGGGCTTCGCGTCGCTCTGGGATGGGCGCTTGGCGGTGGTTTTTTGGGCGGCGGTCTTGTCCACAGGTTTGGCTAGCTCCTGGGTGATGGCCTTGGCCGGTTTATCGTCGCGCAAGCCATGGAACACGGCGTGGCGCACCGAGCCTTCCTTCGTCATCTCGGCGAAGGCGACTTCGGCCAGCAAGGTCGGCTCCAACCAATGCACGCCCTTGGCTTCGTAACCGGTCGGCGGGTTGATGACAGCAGGCTTCTTACGCTCCAGGGGCAGCAGTTGCTGGTGGATGCTCTTGAGGGTCGCTTCGTTGAACCCGGTGCCAACCTTGCCGGCGTAGCGCAACTGGCCGCTGTCGGCGTCGTGCAGCCCCAACAGCAAAGCGCCGAAGGCACTGCGGGCGCCCTTCGGCTCGCTGAATCCGATCACCACGAACTCCTGGCGATTCTTGCATTTGAGCTTGATCCAGTCACTGCTGCGGCGGGAGGTATAGACGCTGCCGATGCGCTTGCCGATCAGCCCTTCCATCTGCATCTGGCAGGCGCTGTTGAGCAGCGCTTCAGGGGTTTGCTCAAACGCATCGGAAAAACGCAGCAAGGGGCTGTCATTGGCCTGTAGCACGGCTTGCAGCGCCGTGCGGCGGTCTTGCACCGGGACGTTGCGCAAATCCATGCCGTTGAGATAAGGCAGGTCGAACAGGTAGTAGGCGATCTGGCCGCTGCTGCCCGCGTCGAAGGCATTCTGCAGGGCCTGGAAATCCGGCACACCGTGCTCATTGGCGACCACCATCTCGCCGTCGAGCCAGGCCGACTCCAGCCCCAGCGCCGCCAGGGCCTCGGCCTGTGTGGGCAATTTGTGGGTCCAGTCATGGCCGTTGCGAGTGATCAGGCGCACTCCACCGTGGTCGATCCGCGCCATGATCCGATAACCGTCGAACTTGATTTCATAGAGCCACTCGCCGTCGGGGGCGCTTTCGACCAGCGTCGCCAGTTCCGGCTTGAGGGTTTCGGGGAGGGGGCCGGCCACTGCACCGTCAAGGGTGGTCTTGCCGCGCTTTTTCAGCGGTTTTGCCTGGGCTTTCTCCGGTTGCTTGATCGTTTTCGCCGCGGCGGCCTTGCCCCGCCGCCTGGGCACCAGGGTGCGCTCGCTGAGCACGCTGTCCGGTTCGGCCTGGACCACGTCGTATTCAGTTTCGGGGCGCGCGGCGTCGTCCTGGTGCTTGATCAGGAACCACTGCTCCTGCTTGCCGGGCATGTGGGTGCGCACCAGGTTCCACAGGCCGGCGAGCTTTTCGCCTTGCAGTTCGAACTTGAGCCGGCCCTTCTCATACGCTTCATGGGGATCGCCCTGGGGAATCCATACGCCCCGGTCCCAGACGATGACATCCCCCGCGCCGTAATGTCCTTCGGGAATGTTGCCTTCGAAAGTCGCGTAGTCCAGCGGGTGGTCTTCGACGTGAACCGCCAGGCGCTTGGACTTGGGGTCCAGCGACGGCCCCTTGGGCACGGCCCAGCTCTTGAGCGCGCCATCCAGTTCCAGGCGGAAGTCGTAATGCAGTCGCGAGGCGTCGTGCTTCTGAATGCAGAACTGCAAGGCGTGGGTGGTTTTCGCTGACTTGCGCGGACGCCGCTTCGCCGCCGGTTCCGAGGTGGCGCCGAAATCTCGCATGCGGTTGTAGTCGTCAAGGGTCTTGGCGCTCATGGTCCACCTGCGACGTGTTGCAGCGTCGGGTCGGCCACCGGCAGCCCGGCGCTCTCCGACACCAATTGATCGACCACCCGGCTCAAGGCCTGCTCCACGGAGTCGCCCAGCAACAGGCCTTGTTCGTAGAGCACGATCTGACGGTCGGCGCTGGTGCCTTCCTGGACGATGCGCCGTGCCTGCTTGAATACCTCCTGGCAGCCCAGCTCGGCGGCGGTTTCACCGAAGGTCTGCTCGGCCACGGTCAGCCATTCGCCAATGAGCATGGGCTGCTCCTGCCCTTCGGCAATGAACTCGGCGAGGATGCCGTGACGCTTGGCCCTCCAGCGGTTTTCCTTGAGGGTCCAGTGTGAGGTCAGGCTGTACCCGGCGCCCGGCTGGGGCTGGTCGATGGCGTGGGCCGCCATCACCCGGAACAACGAGACCAGGCACAACACGTCCTCGACCCGCGGGCAGGCATCGCAGATGCGCAACTCCAGCGTGGGGTAGCGCGATGACGGTCGCAGGATCCACCAGCAATCGCTGGGCTGATGAATCGAACCGGTGCGCATGAGCAGGTTGACGTACCCGGCAAACGCCAATTCGTCCTGGAAATATTCCGGCACGCCCATGCGTGGCCATTCATCGCAGGCCACCTGGCGGTAACTGCTGAAGCCTGTGTAGGCGCCGTTCCAGAACGGTGAGGAAGCGCTCAACGCGAGAAACATCGGCAACCACGGCAGGATCTCGTTCATCACCCGCACCCGGTCACGGTCCACCGGCACCTCGACATGCACATGCAGGCCCGACAGCACGCTGCGCCGTGCCACCCGTTGGTAATCATCGAACAGTTGCTGGAAATGCAGTTCATCCGTGGGCTGCAAGCCCTGAGTGACCATCGGATGGGAGCCGGCGCTGAGCAGGCCCAGGCCGAACGGCGCCAGGCGCTGGGTCAGGCCGCTGCGCACCTGGGTCAGGTAGTCGGCGGCCGCGTCCAGGCTGAGGAAGATGGGCGACGCCATCTCGACCTGACTGAGGAACATCTCATGGGCGAAATGCTCGCCCAGCTCGGCCCGGCATGCCGCCACTGCCTCGGCAGGCGGCTGGGTGGGCATGCACCGGGTTTGCAGGTCGGTGACGAAGTATTCCTCTTCAATGCCGAACTTCAGACGCCTGTTCATCGATAATCCCTCCGATACCCGCGCCAATGCGGGTCACGACCAACGCCACCACGGCGATCCTTTCCACCTCCCGGTAACCCGGCGTCAGCAGTTCCTCGCCGAAGACGTCCGGGTCCAGTTCCTTGTAGGTCCAGCCAAATTCCGCCGAGTCGCGCCAAGGCTCCAGCGCTTCCAGGAACGGGTCACGGCCATCGACCATCGCCACGCCGGTGTAGAGCACCAGCGAGCCGCCGGGGGTCAGCCGGGGCAAGGCCTGCTCGACGATGCGCAGCGACAGCCCGGCGCCCAGCACACCGCCGCCATGACGATAGGCACGTTCCGACGGGTCAGCCATGTACGGTGGATTGGCGACGATCAGGTCAAAATCGCCCTCCACATCCTGGAGGACGTCGCTGCGGGCAATCTCGACATTGGCCACCTCGCCCAGGGCGGCATTCACCGCTGTCAGGCGCAAGGCCAGGGGGTTGATGTCCAGCGCCAGCACCTGGGCCTCGCGCCGGGCCCGGGCGATCACGATGGCGCCGACACCGGCGCCACAGCCGATGTCCACGGCACGATGCACCGCCGTGAAACTCTGTTGCAGGTGGGCATGGATCAGTTGGGCGAACCGGTAGCTGTCCGGGCCGAAGAACACCGCGTCACTGGCCTGGGTGGGAAATTGCGAATGGACGAACAACAAGCCGTCCAGGCTCGACCAGCGCACTCGGCTGCGCAGCAAACCATCGCGCTCCTCCAGCACCTCGGCTTCTTGCAATTGGCGCTGCTCATCGGCCGAAATCAGCCCGGGAGCAAACGGCCGCGACCAGCCGAACACATCCCGCAGGGTCTTGGAGTACTCGTTGCCGGGCCGTTGGTTGACCCGTTCATGGGTCAACGGCGTCGGGGTGATGAAGCGGTAACCGTCGGCTTGCAGGCGCCGCCCCAGTTGCAACAGCGCCAGGTCGGAGGTGGACAGGCGATCTTCCTGATTCATGCAGGGCTCCCTAGCGAATGGCGGACTTGAGTTCGATGAAACGACGCGTGGCCAGCAGCCCGGCCGGATGGCTGTGACAGCGTGCCGAGAGCCAGGGCATCAAGGTCTGCATCTGCTCATCGGGGGACTGGCTGCGCAGCGTCTGTTGCAGGCTTTGCACATCGGGGTCGTCGACTGGCGTCTGCGGTTCGCTGGTGGTGCCGAAGCTGCGGCGCGGACGGTTGCGCTCGCTCTTGTGCAACCAGTCACCGGCGATCCAGTCGTGCAGCAATTGCTTCTCATAGGGGCTGAACACACCGAACATCGCCGCCCCTGCGCCTTCGATCAGCATCCAGAAGCGGCTGCCCTGCGGATCCTGGTGGCGCTTGATCCAGCCCTTGTTCTGCATCGCCTCAAGGAAGCCTTCCAATTGGCCGGGGGCCGCCAGCCACTGGTTGACGGTCTTGCCTTCGAACTTGCAGTAATCGGAATGCATGTGCTGGCCGAACGGGCGCTTGCGTTCGAGCATGTCCAGCACTTCACGGTCGAGGTCGAACGATTCGATGATCGCCCGGCTGCCTTGGCCCAGGTCATTGAGCCGATACCCCAGGGTCACCCGCTGCCAGAACGCCTCGCGATCCGCCGCCATCGGCATCAATTGCATCAATGCCTGCACGGCCTTCTGGGCATGGCCGGTGCTGGCGTTGTCGATGGTCACGTGGAGGGTGAAATAGTACGGGTCGATGTCCAGTTCGCTCAGCTCGTAGGCGCTGATCAACAGGTGCAGGGGCAACTGCTCGTAGCCCAGGTTGTAGCCAATCACTTCCGGCAGGTACTCATCGCCGGCGTAGCCCAGCGCCAGTTGCACAGCCCCTTGCAGGTAGCGCTCATCGCCGATGTCCGGGGTATCGACCAAACCGTGTTCGGCGAGCAGCTTGCGGTAGATCACCACATGGTTCTGCGCCGGATGGCCGTCGCCCAGCTCCTCCAGGTACGTGCACAGCAGGCCGTCGAACCGGTGGTCTTGCCAATGTTTCAATACGCCGTACAGCCAGGCACCGTCCACCAATTTGGTCGGCGCCACGGCTTGCAGGAAATACAGCGCGTGGGCCTTGCCGCTGAAGTACTCCCGCGGGCCGCCGCTTTTGCGCCGTTCCAGGTAATCGGCGTATTGCCGGGCTACACCGGCGCTGTGGGCTTCGACCCAGGCTTGCAGGGCCTGCGGCTCGTCGGGGGTTTCCTGGGGCAAGGCCCGGGCCTGTTCGAGGCACGACTGGATGAAGGCCTGTGCGACGGCGTGTTTGTCCGCATCGTCGGGGCCCTGGAGCAGCCGTTCATAGCATTGGCGCACCTGCCCGGCATCCCTGACGGGATGGAGGGTGGCTGGCCGGGATTGGAGGGGTGTCAGCGCAGTCATAAGGGCCTCATTGGTTCACGGCAGGACGCTGATTCAGCACGTCTCTTAAGGTGCAGAGCCCCGCGTGCGACGAAAAATTCCCTCCGATGAACAGGCCGCCGGATAAACGGGGCGGTGCCGTTTTAGTGGGAACCCTCGCTTCGCTCCAGGCCTCGAAAGAATAACGGAACCTGTGGCGAGGGGATTTATCCCCGCTGGGCTGCAAAGCGGCCCCAAGGCATCCGGGCATACAGAGCTGCAAGATCTTAGGGTCGCTTCGCAACCCGACGGGGATAAATCCCCTCGCCACAATTTCTGCCAGCTTGAATGAACATCGCGGCTGACCTGTCCGACACCCAAGGAGCAACCATGATCTTCACAGTGTGGGTAGCGGTGCTCGGTGCCGTGTTGTTGACGTTGGCCCTCACGTCGTCCTACCTGCGCTGGATGCCGGTCACCACGTCAGCCATGTGCCTGGTGCTGGGCGTTGCCATCGGGCCGGCGGGGTTGGGTTTGCTGAAGCTGGACATCACCGACTCGTCCGTCTGGATGGAGCATCTCACGGAGATCGCGGTGGTGTTCTCGCTGTTCGTCAGCGGCCTCAAGCTGCGCCTGCCCTTCAAGAACCGGACCTGGCGCGTTGCCTATGGGTTGGCGGGCCCGGTGATGATCCTTTCCATTGCGGGCCTGTGCCTGACCCTGCACTACCTGTTCGGCCTTAGCTGGGGTGTGTCGATGTTGATCGGCGCGATGTTGGCGCCCACTGACCCGGTGCTGGCGGCCCTGGTGCAGGTCAACGATGCGCGGGATGACGACCGGGTGCGTTTCGGCCTCTCCGGTGAAGCCGGCCTGAACGACGGCTCGGCCTTCCCATTCGTGATCCTTGGGCTGTTGATGCTGCGTGAAGACGGTGGCTTTGTCGGCGAGTGGGCCTTGCGCAATGTCCTGTGGGCGGTGCCGGCGGGCCTGCTGATCGGCTATTGGATGGGACGCGGGATCGGTAAGCTGACCCTGTCGATGCGCATCAAGAACGCCGACAGCACGCTGTCACCCAACGATTACCTGGCCTTGGCGCTGATTGCCCTGGCCTATGTCGCCGCCGAGTCCGTGCATGCCTATGGCTTTCTCTCGGTGTTTGCCGCCGGCCTCGGGCTGCGCCAGGCCGAGGTGCAATCCACCGATGAAGAAGATGCGCCACCAGCGGAGCACCTGGTGCAACCGGTGGTAGGCCATGAGGCCGTCGATCCGCGCGAGGCGGTGCTCGGCGATACCCAGTCCCTGGGCGACGGCCAGGTGGCTGCCGGGGTGATGATGAGTGACATGCTGGCTTTCGGCAGCCTGGTGGAGCGGGCGATGGAGGTGTTCCTGGTGACGCTGCTCGGGGTGGTACTCGCCACCCATTGGGACTGGCGCGCCCTGGCCATCGGCGCCCTGCTCTTCGCCGTCATTCGCCCGTTGAGCGTGTTACTCATGCCTTGGGGCCGCTTGCTGGACGCACCGCAACGGCTGTTGATCGGCTGGTTCGGCATTCGCGGCATCGGTAGCCTGTTCTACCTGTTCTTCGCCTTGAACCATGACCTGGCGCCACAAGCGGCGCAGCTGTGCATCAACCTCACGTTGTCGGTGGTGGCCTTGAGCATCCTGGTTCATGGGGTCAGTACCCAGCCCACCCTGGCGTGGTACGAACGGCAGAAAACCGGCTGACCCTCAGCCGATCGGATCCGTCACCTGGATCAGCACCGCATACACCCCCAGCAGCACCCAGAACGTGGCGAAGATCCACGGTGTGCGCACAGAAAACAGCAGCGACTTGCGATACCCCTTGTGGGTCGATTCCCGCTCGCTGAACAACGGCGACTCGTCGTAGACCAAACCCATGACCGGCTCGGCGCGCAGCAGTTCGCTCTGCTTGAAGTGCCAGTGGTCGATGATCTCGTAGGCCGCTCGAATCCCCGGCCAGGCATTGAGTGAACTCAGGAACCCCAGCAGCGCCAGGAACGGCGGCACGATCAGGGTGAACAACTTGCCCCACTCCGGGTTCAGGTTGGCCATGCACGAGGCAAAGGCAATCACCAGGAAGGATTGGGCGGCCAGGTAGGCATCGGTCCGATTGGCGAGGATGCTGGTTTCGTACTGGATTTCACGCCGATAGAAATCCAGTCGTTCCTTGGGCGAGCCGAACAGCTTGGCATTGTGTTCGCTCAATTCTTCTTCCGGCGTCTGGCCGGTCAATATTCTGGGCATTGCGTGAAGGGTCGCTGGTGGCAAATGAGGTTCGTTGGAAACCCGCGCCGCCGGGCAAGTTCAAGGCAATGGACCAGAGGCAGTGCACGCTTGCCAAAAGGGCCTGGCCAAGCCTCCGCCTAATTCATTGCCTGCCCGATGACCTGCACCAGGTCGATCTGCTTGAACGGCTTGGTCAGGCGCGGCAATTGGCTGGCGAAGCCTTCCAGGCGTTCGGCGTAGCCGGTGGCGAGGATGATGGGCAGGTCCGGCTGCCGGTCGCGCAGTAACTTCGCCAGTTGGGCGCCGTCCATCTGCGGCATGGCCATGTCGGTGATCACCAGGTCGATGTCCGGGTTGCGCTCATGCAGTTCCAGCGCCTGCGACCCTGAATGCGCGCACAAGACCCGGTGCCCGAGGTCTTCGATCAACAGGCGGGTACTGGTCAGCACCAGGCTGTCGTCATCGACCACCAGCACCAGCAACTCAGGAGGGGTAGGCGCTGCCTGCGCCTCGACCACGGCCTTCTCCGACGCTGCGCTATCGGCCAGTGGCAACCACAACTGCGCGCTGGTGCCCACGCCCTTCTGGCTTTCGAGGATCAGGCGGCCACCCAACTGCTCGGCCAGGCCGTGCACCATGGACAATCCCAGGCCCGTGCCCTTGCCGACCCCTTTGGTGGTGAAGAATGGCTCCACGGCCGAGGCCAGCGTGGCCTCATCCATGCCCTCGCCTTCATCGGTAATCGACAGGCAGACGTAGCGCCCCGGCTTCAACGACGCCTGCGCCCCGGCCTCGGTGGCCAGGCGCTCGTCGGCGGCGATCAGGATGCTACCGCCATGGGGCATCGCGTCCCGGGCATTGGTCGCCAGATTGAGGATCGCCAACTCCAACTGGTTGACATCGGCCAGCACCGGCGACAGCGCCTCGGTGAAGCGAGTCTGGATGTGGATCGAAGGGCCCATGGAGCTTTGCAGCAAGCCGCTGATGCCCTGCACCAGCACCGGCAACTCGACCGACTCGGCACTCAGCTTCTGCCGCCGGGCGAACGCCAGCATCCGCTGGGTCAGCGATACGCCGCGCAACGCGCCCTGGGTCGCGTTGTCGAGCAATTGAGCCAGTTTCGGATCGTCCGGCATGCGCTTGCGCACGATTTCCAGGTTGCCGAGGATGACCGTCAGCAGGTTGTTGAAGTCGTGGGCGATGCCGCCGGTAAGCTGGCCGATGGCTTGCAGTTTCTGCGACTGGAACAGCGCCTCGCGGGCCTGTTCGAGGGCCTGCTGCGCCTGGGTGGCATCGGTGATGTCGCGGGTGATCTTGGCAAACCCCAGCAGGGTCCCGGTGTCGCTGCGGATCGCATCGATGACCACGTGGGCAAGGAAACGCGTACCGTCCTTGCGCACGCGCCAGCCCTTCTTTTCGAAACGCCCCTCGCTGGCGGCGATGCTCAGCGCCCGCTGCGGTTCACCGGCGGCGCGGTCCTCGGGGGTATAGAACATCGAAAAATGCTGGCCGATGGCTTCGGCCGGCAGATAGCCCTTGATGCGTTGCGCGCCCTGGTTCCAGTTGGTGACCTGGCCATCAGGACCGAGCATGTAGATGGCGTAGTCGGTGACGCTTTGCACCAGCAGGCGGAACTGCTGCTCGCTCTGCTTGAGGGTTTCCTCGGCCATCTTGCGATCGGTGAGGTCGCGGGTGATCTTGGCGAACCCGAGCAGTTCACCGCTCTGGCTGTCGATGATCGGGTCGATGACCACATGGGACCAGAACAGCGTGCCGTCCTTACGCACTCGCCAGCCCTCACCCTCGAAACGCCCCTCGCGCACGGCCGTCTCCAGCGCCCGCTGCGGCAGGCCGGCGGCGCGATCCTGATCCGTGTAGAAACGCGAAAAATGCTCACCCAGGATCTCCGCTTCCTCATACCCCTTGAAACGCCGGGCACCGGAGTTCCAGCTGGTGATGATGCCCGAGGGGTCGGTCATGTAGATCGCGTAGTCGACCACAGCGTCGATGAGCAGGCGAAAGCGCTGCTCCTGGTTTATGCGCGGCGACTGGGGGGTATTCTCAAGCATGTGGGCCGAGGCATCCGTGTGGATTTTTTCGAAGTATGGGGCAAGTCGCGCGCCATGAAAAACTATTGCCTCCCACACAGGATTCCCGCTGGCCGGCAGGCTTCAGTTTCCTGCACCTATCCGCCGGGTGCCGGATTGCTCCGGGTTCACCGACCACCAACGTGGCAGCAACTGCTGCACGCGCGCCTCGCCGAACCGGTCGTCGATGAGCATCACCACGCCACGGTCCTGCTGGGTGCGAATGACGCGCCCGGCGGCCTGCACGACTTTTTGCAGGCCAGGGTACAGGTAAGTGTAGTCATAGCCATCGCCGAAGATCGCCGCCATGCGCTGCTTGATCTGCTCATTGACCGGGTTGAGCTGCGCCAGCCCCAGGGTGGCGATGAATGCACCGATCAGGCGCGAGCCGGGCAAGTCGATGCCCTCGCCGAACGCCCCGCCAAGCACCGCGAAACCGATGCCCTGGCTGTGCTCCATGAACCGGTCGAGGAAGGCCTGCCGCGGGGCTTCACCCATGCCGCGCGATTGTGCCCACGTGACGATCTCCGGGTGCCGCTCGGCAAACAGCCCGGCGACTTGCTGGAGGTAATCGAAACTGCTGAAAAACGCCAGGTAATTGCCCGGACGCGCGCTGAACTGGCGAGCCATCAACGCGACAATCGGCTCCAGAGACGCCTGGCGGTGGGCGAAGCGCGTGGAAATCCGGCTGACGACCTGAACGTCCAACTGATCGGCCTGGAACGGTGATTCAACGTCGATCCACACCGTCTCGGCCGGTGTGCCCAACAGGTCGGCGTAATAGTGCCGCGGACTCAAGGTCGCGGAAAACAGCACGCTGCTGCGGGCCGCGGTGAGCCTTGGCCGCAGGAACCCGGCCGGCACCACGTTGCGCAGGCACAGGGTCGAGCCGCTGCGCTGGCGGCCGAACTCGCGCTTATGGATGTCGAACAGAAACTGCTCGTCGAACGACTCGGCCACCCGGCCAAACTGCAGGGCATCGAAATAGAACGCCTGCAAGTCACCGTCCAGCCCTTGGGGGTGCTCGTTGAGGTAATCGCCAATGGCCGTGGTGCAGGTGGCCAGGGCTTGCAGGAGTTTGTCCGGCAGTCGTTCATACGCCTGGTACGCCGCCACTTGTGGTGCATGCAAGGCGTTCCACTGGCGATTGACCCGTTCCAGCGGCTTCTTCAGGGCCTCGGGCGCGGTTTTACGCACCGTGGCCAAGGTCACCTGATCCAGGGTCGCGCTGTACATCTGCCGGCCGCGCTCGACCAGGTTATGGGCTTCGTCCACCAAGGTCGCGACCGTCCAGCCATTGGCCTGGGCCAGGCCGAAAAGCAAGGCACTGAAGTCGAAATAGTAGTTGTAGTCGGCCACCACCACGTCGGCCCAGCGGGCCATTTCCTGGCTCAGGTAGTACGGGCAGATCCCGTGGGCCAGCGCGACTTCGCGCAACGCCGCCTGATCAAGCAGGCTCACCTGGCTCGCGGCCACCCGCGCCGCCGGCAGACGGTCGTAGAAGCCCTGGGCCAACGGGCAGGATTCACCATGGCAGGCTTTGTCCGGATGCTCGCAGGCCTTGTCCCGGGCAACCATCTCCAGCACCCGCAGCGGCATTGACGGGGCGCTTCGGGTGATGACCTGGGCGGCGTCCAGCGCCAGCTTGCGCCCTGGGGTTTTCGCCGTGAGGAAGAACACCTTGTCCAACTGCTGCGGCGCCAGGGCCTTGAGCATCGGGAACAGCGTGCCGACGGTCTTGCCGATGCCGGTGGGCGCCTGGGCCATCAGGCAACGCCCGGTGCTCACGGCCTTGAACACCGACTCGGCCAGGTGCCGTTGCCCGGGCCGAAAGTCGGCATGGGGAAAGGCCAGGGACTGCGCCCCCAGGTTGCGGGCGTGCCGATGGGCCATTTCCTGCTCGGCCCAGGCCAGGAACAGCGCACATTGCGCTTCGAAGAACGCCAGAAGCTCGCCGGCCTCGAACCCCTGCGTGAGGCAGGTTTCCTTTTCGCTGACGACGTCGAAGTACACCAGTGCCACGTCGATGCGCGAAAGCTGCAACCTCTGGCACATCAACCAGCCGTAGATCTTCGCCTGGGCCCAGTGCAACTGCCGGTGGTTGGCCGGTTGCCTGGCCAGGTCGCCGCGATAGGTCTTCACTTCTTCAAGGCAGTTGCGCGCCGGATCGTAGCCATCGGCGCGGCCTTTGACGTTCAGCGTCTGGTAGCGCCCTTCCAGGCTAACCTCGGCCTGATAGACCTCGCTGCGCCGCGACGCCACGGTGCGATGGCCGGCGATGCCTTCCAGGGCCGTGGGCGACGGCGTGAAGCGCAGGTCGAGATCACCCACCTTGGCGGTGAACTCACACAAGGCCCGCACCGCAATGCTGTAGCTTGGCGCGGGGTTCATGCGCCCTGCTCCGCACCTTCTGGCAGCCACTGCACGTAGCACACTGCGACGGGCATGCGGTGCTCATGGCAGAACTCCAGCCAGCGCAATTGATTGTCTTGCAGCCGATCCCCCGGCCCTTTGACCTCGATCATGCGGTAGGTCTTGTGCTGCGGCCAGAACTGGATAAGGTCCGGCATGCCGGCGCGGTTGGCCTTGATGTCCAACAGCAATCGGCTGAACCAGTGCTTGAGGTGTTCGGCCGGCAAGCAGTCGAGGGCCTGTTCCAGCAATGTCTCGGACAACGCACCCCAGAACACGAACGGCGACTGTACGCCCCACTTCTCGGCAAAACGACCCAGGATGGTGTGCCGATAGCGGCCATCGTCCAGCTCGGCAAAACACGCCGCGAACAGCTCGGCCCGACGGGCATGGAAGTCTTCATTGAGCAGGTCCACCGGCCCACGCTGGAACGGGTGGAAAAATGCCCCCGGCAGCGGCGCGAAAATCGCCGGCCAGCACAGCAGGCCGAACAGCGAGTTGATCAGGCTGTTCTCGACGTAATGCACCGGGGCGGCGTCATCGTGCAGGTGAGCCTGGACGTGATACTCCACCGACAGGGTCTGGTCGACCCTGGGCAGTTGCAACTCCAGCCGCTGCACTTCACGGGCCAGGGCACGCGGCACCGGCGGCCCGCCAAGCTTGCGGCGCAGCCGCGGCACGATCCTGAGCAGGGCCTGGGTTTCGGCGGCGCTTTGCGGTGCCTGTGCCGCCGCCTCGCCCAGTTCCAGGGCCAGGGCATATTCGCCGATGCGCTCCAGCACGCGGATCATCCGCAACCGTGCGCCGGGGTAGGTGCATTCACGGTAGATACACAAGGCCAAGGCAAAATCGCCCATGCGTTCGCCCTGCTCGCCGAACTGGTACAGCAACTTGCCGCGCCGGCGCTCCAGCCACGGATTGTCCAAGGTCAGGGCATTGACCTGGGCGACGATCGCTTCCAGCGGCTCGCCGGCTTCGAAGCGTTGCTGACACTCATGGAGGAACACACAGGCGTCGACGTCCTGGCGGTTGCGCAGGCCGCGGGACTCGGCGCTGAATTCGACGCTTTCGTAGGTGAAGATGCCCAGGTCCGCCAGGACGAATTCCGACCAGTCCTGGTAGAGATTGCCGAAGAACATCAGCCGCAAGCGGTCACAGAGCGGCATGATCGTCAGGCTGTAGAGTCGGTCGTCAAGCTGCGGACACCAGGCGTGGAACGCCTGCGGCGGGTCGGCTCGCTCGGCGACGGCCAGGAGCCATTCAGCCTTCTTCGCCTTGGGTTGTTCGATCAGGTGCCCGAGGCACTGCAGGATCTCTGCCTTCAGCAGCACGTCGAACAACTCGGCAACCTCCAACTCGGCCTGGTCCTCGACCCAACCCAAGGCCAGCAACGGTTGCACCGCCAGGCCAATCTCACCGATTTCCGGGTAGTTGAGCTTGCTGTGGCGAAACCGCAGCCCCTTGCGCATGACCATCCGCACCAACAAACCCTGGGACGCCCGGGGCGTCGAGGCAAAATCGTCGACGAAGCGCTGCTCTTCGAAGCTGAGCACGTCGGCATACCGCTGCGTCAGCCAGCCCAGCACTTGCTGAAAGTTGTTCAGGTAATAAAAGGGATCGTCGAGGGAACTGGCTGTCACGGGAAGAAGCGCCACGGATGCTGGAATACTGGTTATGCATACAGATAGCAGCTACGAACACCCCAGGCAACTGCAAAAGATGAACGGTCCCCTATATTTAGAGATGAAATCCTTCGTTAAGTGATGAACTTTCCTACAGAGAGCGGGACCAATGGCGGTTAGCTATGTGATGGCGCAGTCGAATCAGCTGGGCCGTGGTTCTTTTGATCGAGAGGTTTGGATATGAACATCAGGTTTCTGAGCCTGCCCCTGGCCGCCGTGGCCTTCCTGACATTGGCCGGTTGCGCGTCGCCCACCGTGGTGACCTTGCAGAACGGTACCCAGTACCTGACCAAGGACACCCCCAATACCCGTACCTCCGATGGGTTCTACGAGTTCGAAGACATCGCCGGCAAGAAGATCCGCGTGCGCGCCGACGACGTGGCAACGATCCGCAAGGAAGATTGATCACCGTGGCGAAGGCGCTTGCTCGCGCTTGAGTGTGAGCAAGCGCCTCGTCGCAGGTTACTCAGTCACCGTCCATGCCGGGTCATCAGGCGAACACGATACCCTCACCGCCCACCTGCCCAACCCCGACACCCACCAGGGTCACCGAGCTGTCCCCCACTTGCAGCAGCGTGTCGCTGCCGACCTGGGACAGGTGCTGTCGATAGTCATCCCCTTCCCCGGCCCCCTGCACACCGATGAACACCAGCTTGTCGCCCGCGTCGAAACCGCTGATGCGATCCTGGCCGAATGCACCGTTGAAAATGAACGTGTCACGTCCACCGCCCGATTGCATGACGTCGTTCCCGGTGCCCCCCACGAATGTGTCGTCGCCCGCGCCGCCCAGCAGCCGGTCGTTGCCGGCGTGACCGAACAGCCAGTCGCCCGTCGCGTGGGCCACGAGACTGTCATCGCCCGCAGTGCCCTTGACCGCTGACGCGTACGCCGTCAGGTTGCCGCCGGCCAACAGGCCATTGGCGGTGACGCTGTGGCTGACCTCGTCCTTGAGCATGCCCCACAACGATCCAGGTTCCTGGCTCACCAGCGTGCCGATGTCGCGGGTGATGCTGATCCCGCCGTGGGCATCGCGCACGTACAACGTTCCGGCACCATCGCTGGCAAAGGTGAAGTCGTGCACCGACTGCTGCAGATGCAGGCTGTTGTGGCCCTGCCCGCCCAGTATCACGTTGTAGCCTCCGCCGTCGCGGAAGGTGTCATTGCCGGCACGGCCTTCCAGGTAGTCGTTGCCCTGGCCGCCCTGGATCAGGTCGTCCTTGTCGGTGCCGAGGATGAACGTGCTGCCAGTGTGGGCCTCGGCGTTGCGGTTGAGGTCTTGCACCCAGGTGTTGCTGCGGGCCGGGTCCGACAGGTTGGCGACGACGATGGTCGAGTCTTTTTGCGTAAGGTCGTAGAACGCCGAGCTGATGATCCGGCCCATGCCATCGGCGTAACCGGTGGGCAGGTGGGAGATCCAGGTGGGGATGTTGAGGATGGAAAACGGCAGCACGTTCCACGCGGTCGAGGCGTAGTGATCATTGAAGCTGACGATGTTGTTGGTCGCCGAGGCCTGCTGCACGTCGTGCACGCCCACCGACGCCAGGTTGAACGTCGAGCCGTCCAGCGCCCGGAACACCGGGTCGTTTTCGTAACCGATGTTCAGCACCTTGTCGGTGCTACTCTGGGTCGGCGACGCGTAGGCGATGTAGTTGGCGTTGTTGTAGAACCCGGACCACTGGCTGGTGCTCAGGTCGGCCAGGCTGTTGACCGCCAACCCGCCGAGGCTATGCCCGCTGACCAGGATGTTTTCGCCGCCAAGGCCATGAGCCTGGGCAAACCGGGCGACGTCGCCGAGTAGCGTGCCGAAGGCTTCGCCGGCGTAGTGCTTGGCATAGTCCTTGGGCCCCAGCGCGGCCATCACGTCATTGATCACGTCGCCAATGGAGTCGCCGATCAGGTTCTCCCGTGGGCCGCTGGTCCCGCGAAACGACACGCCGATCTCGGTCAACTGCCCGGCGGCGTCGTACTTACCCAGGATTTCTACCTGGGCGGTGGTGTAGCCGGCCTTTTCGCCGAAGAACGTACCGCACCCGTCGACCTTGCCGGTGTAGCCCAGTTGCGACGCGCTGATGGGCGTCCAGCCGGCCTTGTGCAATGCGTCCAGGGCCAGTTTTTCCGAATCGGGGTTCCACGGCACGCCGGGAATCACCCCTTGCGAGTCGGTGCCGCCGAGCAGCGCGGTCACCAGGGTCGCCGGCAGGCCGGTGCCGAAGCCGTATTGCTGGTAACCGGCGGCGAACCCGTTGTCGAGGTTGTGGTAGGAGTACAACATGATCGCCATCGCATCGCCGACCAGGGCTTTGGACGCCTCGGTGCCGAAGGTCTTGTAGTCATAGATACCCATGTCCTGCTGCCTCTTTTTTGTTGTTGGAATGCGGAAAAACGTAGGAAATCGTTGTGGCGAGGGGATTTATCCCCGTTCGACTGCGAAGCAGTCGCCTGTGGTTGGGGCTGCTGCGCAGCCAGCGGGGATAAATCCCCTCGCCACAGGGACTGCCTTACCTGATCAGAACTGCCAATCCAGCGTCAGCCCCATGCCATGGCTTTTGTCCCGGGATCCGAGCAGGCCGTTGTAGTCCAGGTTGACCCGCACATCCTTGGCCACCGCCAGCCCGGCACGGGCACCGATCACGGCGGCGTTGCGGTCCATGGACACGCTCTGCACCGCAAAGGTGTTGCTGCTGCCGGCGAAGGCCAGGTCCTGTTCCGAACGGGTATTGCTCAAGTTGTGCTGCCAGCCGAGGGAGCCGGAGAGCTCCAGCTGCTGTTTCTCCGAGAGCGCCAGGCTGCGGCTGGCTCGCACACCCAGGGTCGAAAGCAGCGCATCGCGACGGTCGTCGTTACCTCGCAGCGCGGCGTTGTCGCCTTTTTCATGGAAGCTGTCGCTGTCCAGATGCACATAGGCCAGGTTGGCAAACGGCTCCAGGGCCAGCGGCTGCACGTCGAGGCGGTAGGCGGCTTCGGTGAAGAACTGGGCGGTCTGGGCGTCGCGCTTGGTTTTCTCCCGGCCGCTGACATCACCCCATTGCACGTCCCGTTTGACGTCGATGCGATGCCAGCTGTAGGCACCGCCGACGGTAAGGCGCACGGCGTCGATTTCATGCCCCAGGTAGGCGCCCAGGTGATAGCTGTCGGCCTTGGCCGACGAGTGCGTGCCATCGCCCATGCTCAATGAACTGTCGCTGTAGCCGGTGACGACACCCAGGCGAGTCTGCTCGCCGATCAACCCATCGGCCCCCACCAGCAGCCCGCCAATGGAGCTGTTGGCGCTGGCATTGTCATTGCCGCCATCGCTCTTGCCCCAGGCCCCGAGCACCTTGACCCAGACGTTGCTGTCGGCAGTGCTCGGGGTATTCGCGTCATACAAGGCGTCCTGGCGCAAGCGATCACCGACGGCTTCACGCAAGTGGCGGCTGTCGTTGATCAGCAACGTGCCGACAGCCGGGTGGATTTCGCCAGAGAGTTGCTGGAAGGCTTGCTGCGCCGCGGCGGCACTGGGCGATAACAACAAGGCTTCGTAAAGGCCGTTGCCGGCGCCCAGTTGCTCCGCGGCGGTCGCTACGGAGCGCTGGTTGGGCGTCAGGCCAAGGCTGGCGAACGACACGGCGTTGCGCTCGACCGCCAGTTGAATGCCACTGGCGCTGTAGGCCAGGTCGCCGCCGAGAAACGCGTAATTGGGCAAGACCTGGCCAAAACGCCCGTCGATACCGCCGGCGGCCTGCAGGATGTTGAACTGCGTGCCCAGCAGGCTCTTCACCTCACGGGCCGTGAGCAGCGTCGGGCTGTTTTCCAATGACAGCGACACCGTAGCGCCGTCGATGGAAGCCTTGCCGCCCGCCACGATCAAATCGCTGGAGGTCGGCGAAACCTCCACTGCGTAGGTCGAACCCGGCTCGAAGGTCACGTCTCCAGCCACCTGCAGTGTGCCGATGGAGTTGCCCGGTGCCACGCTGCCGCCGCGATTGGCGGTCAGGCCGGCAACGCGCCCGTTGCCGCCGAGGACGCCGCCGTCATTGACGGTCACCGTCGAGGCCAGTGAACCGTTGACGGCCAGTCGGCCTTCATTGACCAGGGTCGGCCCGCTGTAGCGGTTGTCGCCGGTCAGCACCAGAGTGCCGAGACCTTCCTTGGTCAGTCCGCCGTGGCCGGCGATGTCGTTGCGCCAGACATCCAGGCCACACTGGATCCCGCTGCACACGCGCTCGGTGGGCTTGCCGGCGTCGATGGTCGCGCCAATGCCCGGCAGGTCGACCACGAACTGGCCATCGCCGTAGGCCCCGTCGATCCGGAACGCTTCGGGAATGTCGGCCTCGGTCACCAACATCGACGGACCGTCGATGGCCTTGCCCAGGTTGATCATGCCCCAGCCGTACAGCGCATCGACGCCCGGCGCGCCCATGTCGGTGGCCGTGGTGCGCAGCACGCTGGCAACCTGGGCACCGGTCATGTACGGGAAGCGCTCCATCAACACGGCGACGCTGCCGGCCACATGGGGGGCGGCCATGGAGGTGCCGCTCTTGTTGCCGTAGCCCACGGTCAGGTCATCGGCGCTGGTGCCGCCGATCACCGCACTGTAGACCCGCGTGCCCGGCGCCGAGACGCAGAAACTGGCGGTGTAGCCGCAGCGCGACGAAAAGGTACTGATGGTGTAGGGATCGGGGCTGGTGGTATCCGGGTTGATCTGCAACGCCGCGACGGTCAGCCAGTTGGGGGCGATGTCCGGCACGAAATACGCCAGGCCGGCGATGGCGTCGGGGTTGTTGAGGTTGTAGTCGTTGCCGGCGGCGAAAATCGTCACGATGCCGCTGCGGGCCGCCGCGATGGCGCCCTCGTAGGCGCCGCCCGGCTTGGTCCCCAGCAGCGGGCGGATCTGGTCGAATTGCAACTGCGCGTCCTGCACGGTGAAGTGCGGGAACGCCGGGTCGCGCCCACCCTGGTCGAAGCGGTCGGTGATGCCGATGCCCCAGCTGTTGTTGATGATCCGTGCGCCGCTGGCGATCAGCGCGTCCCAACCGGCCTTGTACACCGCGCCGTCGTTGCCCAGGATGATGCCGTCCTCGGGGCCGGGGTCGCCGTTGTCGGCGCTGATGATCTGTGCGTTGAACGCCACGCCGTGCATTGGCCCACCGTCGCGGCTGCCGGCGGCGATCCCGCCGACGTGGGTGCCGTGGGAGCCCAGCTTGCCGTCGGAACCGACCGTGGGCGAACCGTCGTAGCGAAACGGATCACCGGCCTTCACCGGAATGTACGGGTCGGTGTACTCGCGGATGCCGCTGGTGACCAGGGTCACGACTTTATCGCTGCCGGAGAACTCCGGGTGGGCGGCATACACCGGCTGGTCGAAGATCCCCAGTTTCACGCCCTTGCCGGTGTAGCCGGCGGCATAGGCCTGCTGGGCGTTGATCGCGCCCAGGCCCCATTCGGCGTTGAATTCGCTGCTGCGCCAACTGTCCGGATCGCCTGCCTTGCCCGCCTCGACATACGGCGCCGCCTGCGCCGTGCCCAGGCTCGCCAGTGCACAGAGCATGGCGTGGTTGAGGGCCTTGGGCACAAACACGCGACGGGTTCTTGCGGGTTGTTTTTTGTTATCAGTCTTCATCAACGAACCTTCCTTAGTGGCTGCAAAAATCCTGTGCTGACCTATGCCGGTCCCCGTGGCGAGGGAGCTTGCTCCCGCTGGGCTGTGCAACAGCCCCTGCTTGTGAGCGCTTCGCACTCAAGCGGGAGCAAGCTCCCTCGCCACCAAGGCCGGACAGCCATCCCTAGTCAATGGCTGACGAACGCCTCATCCACCTTCGCCAGGTCCTGCGCCCCCAGCGTGCCGGCGTAGTAATGCAATTTGGTCCAGGCCATGAGGTAGTCGTAGCGGGCCTGGGCCAGGTCGCGGCGAGTGGTGTAGAGCTGTTGCTCGGCATTGAGCGCGTCGAGGTTGACCCGCTCGCCGCCGAGGATGCTTTGCCGGGTCGAGACCACCAGCGCTTCGGCCGAACCCAGGGCTTTCTGGTAGGCGCGCAATTTGTTCACCCCCGAGACGCAGGCGCTGAACTGGCGGCGCAATTCGATCAGCGTCTCGCGGGTCTTGGCGTCCAGCTCGTATTCGGCCTGCTCCATGTTGCGGCTGGCCTGGCGGGTGGACGCCGAGACCCCGCCGCCGGCGTACAGCGGCACGCTGATCTCGACGCCAATGGTGTTGGTGTCGTAGCGCTGGTTGTAGGTGTTGCCGCTTTCCGACTCGTTCTGGCGCATGGTCGCGTAGGCACTGACTTTCGGTAGATGCCCGGCGCGGTTGCGCTCGACCTCGAAACGCGCGACATCCACGGCCTGGCGCTGGGAGGCCAGGTTCGGGTTGTTGCTCACCGCCAGCTCATGCCAGCTGTCGAAGTTGGCCGGTTGCAGGCTGAAGGTCTGGAACGTGTCGTTCAGCGGTGCCAGATCGCCGATGTCCAGGGCCGGCACGCCGATCAACGCCCCCAGTTCGCGCAGGGACGCATCCTGCTCGTTGCGAGCCTCGATCTCTTCCGCCGTGGCCAGTTCGTAGCGTGATTCGGCTTCAAGGATGTCCGTACGCGTGCCTTCGCCCTGGCGAAACAGCTCCTCGTTCTGGTGGAACTGCTGCTCGAAGGCCTTTTTCTTCGCCAGGGCAATGTCGATCTGGTCCTGGGCGAACAACGCCTGGGTGTAATAACTGAGCACCCGCACCAACAATTCCTGGCTCTTGCCGCGAAAGTTCTCGTCGGCGAACAGCGCCTGGGCGACGCCCTTGCGGTAAGCCGCGTAAGCCTCGTAGTCCAGCAAGGGTTGTTGCAGGGTCAGGCTGGAGCCATAGCTGCTGTAGTTGCGATCATCATGCTGGCTGGCGCCACGGTCATTGAGGTAGGTGACTTTCGATTGGTTGCGGCCCTTGTTGTAGCTGTAGCCCAGGTGCGGCAGCAGCCCGGCGCGACCAATGGCGCGGTTCTCCAGGCCCGCATCGCGTTCCTTGATCGCCCCCAGGTAGACCGGGTCGTTGCGCAGGGCCTGCTCATAGAGTTCAAACGGGCCCATGGCCCAGGCGTGGTCACACGCGCAAATGGCCAACAGGGCCAACCGGAAAAAACGCTTCATACCACAGCACACCTTATTCTTCGGTCAACGCAGAGCCGGCTCGGTCGAGCAGCGGTTTGAACAGGTAATTCAGGAGCGAGCGCTCGCCGGTGCGCACGAACATCTCCGCCGGCATGCCGGGCTTGATCACCAGGCCATTGAGCTTCTCCAGCGCACGGTCGCTGACGCTGCTGCGCAGGACGTAGTAAGGCGCACCAGTCTTCTCATCGATCATCTGGTCGGCGGACACCAGGCTGACTTCCCCCGGCACCCTCGGCGTGCGGTTCTGGTTGAAGGCGGTGAACAGGATGTCCACCGGCAAGTGCGTACCGACCTTGTCGACCAGGTTCACCGGCAAGTGCCCTTCCACCTCCAGGCGCGTGCCTTGGGGCACGATCTCCAGCAAGGTGTCGCCTTGGCGCACCACCGCGCCTTCGGTGTGCACACCGAGGTTGACGGCGATGCCGTCGGCGGTGGCGAGGATCTCACTGTGTTGCAGCTCGAACCCGGCGGACTTCAACTGCTGCTGCAAGGTTTCGCTCTTGAGCTGGGCGTCGGCCAGTTGACTGCGGACTTCTTTCTGGTATTCCTCGCCGTGCTGCTGCAGTTTGAGCCGCGACTCGACAATCCCCTGCTCCACCCGGCCGCTTTCGCCGCTGTTCTGCGCCAGTTCCTGCTGCACCTGCGACAACTGCCGCTGATAGTCCAGCAGTCGGTTACGCGGGATGTAGCCGTTGTCCGCCAAGGGTTGCAGGTTGCCCAATTGCAATCGCAGTGATTCGGCCTGGGCCGTCAGGTCACTGCGGGCGCGGCGCATGCCCGCCAGTTGCGCGGTGGCGCCGTCGATACTGGCGCGCAATGCCGCCTGCTCGCGGGCGAAGGCTTCGCGGCGGCTGCTGAACAGTTGCCGCTGGCCTTCGAGCACCAGGGCCAGGCGCGGGTCCGGGTCGTGGCTCAACTCGGCCGGGAAGCTCACACGGGCCAGGTTATCGCGCTCGCTCTGCCAGCGTGCCAGGCTGGCCCAGGCCATGCGGTACTGGGCTTGCAGCGATTGGACGTCGGCGTCGGCCTGGGTCTGGTCCAGGCGAAACAGCGGTTGGCCCTGCCTCACCGCCTCGCCTTCGCGCACCAGGATCCGGCTGACCACGCCGCTGCTCATCGACTGCACCGCCTTGCGCTTGCCAGACACCACCACGGTGCCCTGGACCGGGATGCCCTGGTCCAACGGCGCCAGGCTGGCCCAAGTGAAGAAACTGCCGGCGCCAATGAGCGCCAGTGCCCAGCCGATGCGGGTGAAAAACCGCGCATCGCGCTCGGGGCTTTCGAAGATCCGGGTGTGTTCGAGGTTCATGTCGCGATCCTGGCTCATGCGCCGCTCGGCTTGTTGGCTGTCGGGTAGTGGCGGCTCATGCTCAGGCCGGTGGGGGCGGCCTGGGGTTTGTCCCGGGCCGACTCCGCCTGGCCGGACAACGCCCGCAGCACGTCCTGGCTGGGGCCGAAGGCCTGCAAGCGGCCTTCGTTGAGCACCAGCAGCTTGTCGGCCTGGGCCAATGCCGAGGAACGATGCGTCACCAGCACCACGCTGGTGCCCTGGGCTTTCATCTGCGCGATGGCACTGGCCAATGCCGCTTCGCCCACCGTGTCCAGGTTGGAATTGGGCTCATCGAGCACCACCAGGCTCGGCCGGTCATACATCGCCCGGGCCAGCGCCACCCGTTGCTTCTGCCCGCCCGAAAGACCGCTGCCGTCTTCCCCCAGCACCGTGTCGTAGCCCTGGGGCATGCGCAGGATCAGTTCATGAACGCCGGCCTGTTGCGCCGCGGCAACGACCTTCTGCGGGTCGGCCTCGCGAAAGCGAGCGATGTTCTCGGCAATGCTGCCGCTGAACAGCTCGATGTCCTGGGGCAGATAGCCGATGTAGGGACCCAGTTGGTCGCGGTTCCAACGATGGATGTCGGCCCCATCGAGGCGCACGGTGCCACCCAGGGTTGGCCAGACGCCCACCAGCACCCGGGCCAGGGTCGACTTGCCGGACCCCGATGCGCCTAATACGCCGAGCACTTCCCCCGCCGCCAGGCTGAAACTGACCTGTTGCAGCGTCGCGTTGCGTTGCCCCGGCGGGCCGGCACTGACCTGTTCAAAGCTGACCTGGCCCTTGGGCGCCGGCAGCGCCATGCCTTCGTCCCGGGGAGCAAACGCCTGCAACAGCGCATCGAGGCGGCGATAGGCCAACTTGGCGCCGCTCCACTGCTTCCACACGGCGATCAACTGGTCGATGGGGCTCAGCACCCGCCCCATCAGGATCGAGCCGGCGATCATCATCCCGGCGGTCATCTGGCCCTTGATCACCAGCAGCGCGCCTAAACCCAAGACCAGGGATTGCAGGCACAGGCGCAAGGTCTTGCTCACGGAACTGATCACCGCGCCGGTGTCGCTGGCCCGGTTCTGCAGGCCGAGGAACCGCGAATGCACGGCGAACCAGCGGCTGCGCAGCGCGTCGAGCATGCCCATGGCCTGGATGGTCTCGGCGTTGTGCAAATGGCTGGTCGCCAATTGGCTGGACTGCTGCGAATAGACACTGGCCTGCCCCAGCGGCTTGCGGGTCATGACCTCGTTCAGGCAGGCCAGGCCGATCAACAACGCTGTGCCGACACTGGCGAACACCCCGAGCCAGACATTGAACAGGTAGATCACCAGCAGGTAGACGGGAAACCACGGCGCATCGAAGAACGCGAACAGCGCCGGCCCGGTGACGAATTGGCGCAGTTGGGTCAGGTCGCCCAAGGACTGCCCGGCGTTGCCCTCGCCCTGGCGCAGGTTGCGCTCGAACGCAGCTTTGTATACCTGGAGGTTGAAACGTCGCTCCAACTGGCTGCCGATGCGGATGACGACGAAACTGCGCACCATCTCCAGCAACCCGATGAACACAAAGAAGCCGACAACCATCAGCGACAACATCAACAAGGTCGTTTCGTTTTGCGAGGACAGCCCACGGTCATAGACCTGGAGCATGTAGATCGACGGCGCAAGCATCAGCACATTGATCAATGCGGTAAAACATCCGACGCTGATCAAAATACTTTTATATTCGCCCAGGGCTTTAAACAGCGGCACCGCCCCGGCACTCCTTGCCTTATTCATGCATCTTCCTTGCGTGTTGGCTGTATCAGGCCGCCTGGCCGTTAATCAACTTACTGATTCTTAGCGCCACTGTGGTTAGTGCGTGACTTGCGACTTATTACGTTCAAGCCTAACTACCAAACCGGACTTCAACGTCACTTGATAACGGTCTTGCTGGCGCAGCCCCAGATGAACCCGGGTGTTGTGCTGGCCGATCAACGAAAGACCGTCGGGTTCGGTAAACCACTGCACCGGTTCCTCTCCCAACCAATGCCCCAGGCATTCGGTTTGCCCGCCCAGGGTCTGGTCCACCTTGAGTTCCACCAGGCAGGTGTTGGAGGGTTTGTCCTGCAATGCCTGGCTCTGGGCGTCATCCTGTGGGCCCGACAGCACGGCCAGCCATTGACCGGCCAACTGCGAGGGTTCTATCAACAACAGGCTGCGGGCCATGGTGGCGTCTCCGAAAAACAGCATCAGCGTAGCGAGTGTCCAGGCGGTTGCCGAAAGCCTGCAAGGCATGGTGTGTTCTCGCGTTCAAAAGGTCTGGATTGTGTGGCGAGGGGCGTTACCCCTCGCCACGTTACTCAAGCTGACATCACGCTACGATATCCGTGACCGCCGCCTGGCCGACGGTGTTGACCAGGAAGTCCGCCACGCCATGCCCGGAGAAGTCCACCGACAGCAGGCTGTTGCCACCCGATGTCGACAGCACGGCGTCGCCCGCGGCACCGGTGAACGCGTTCACGAAGTGCAGGCCCGCGCCCTTGGTGATGCCGGTCAGGTCGATCTTGTCCAGGCCGCTGACAAAGTCGAGGATCTGGTCCGCCGCACCGGGCCGCGAGTCGCTGCTGGCCGCGAACACGAAAGTGTCCGACCCCGAGCCGCCCCACAGCTTGTCGGCTCCACCCGCCCCCCAGAGGATGTCGTTGCCAGCACCGCCCTTGAGTTCGTTGGCGACCGCGTTGCCGATCAGCAGATCGCTGCCCGAACCGCCGATGGCGTTCTCGACGATCGCGCCCTTGGCGATGGACACGTTGCCCACCAGGCCACCCACGTCAGAGAACGAGGCATCGTTGAGGTTGATCTTCTGGTTCTGGGTGAAGCCGGAGAAGTCCAGGGTGTCGCGACCGCCCGCGTCCCAGACCGAGAACACGACTTTGTCCGAGGAGGACGTGGCGCTGAGGAAATCCCGGCCGGCGTTGGAGTTGAAACCGTAGGTGGTATCGCCCGTGCGGATGTTGGTGTTGGCGCCGTAGAGTTTTTGGATGGCCGCAATGTCATCCATCAGCGGGCCGGAGGAATAGGCTTCGACGCCGCCCTTGCTGAAGTTCTGGTTGGTGTTGCTCTCACTCCAGTAACTCATGACGCTGTAGCCACGGGTGTCCTGGCCATAGGTGGCGTCATCGTAGGTCGGTGCGCCTTCGCCGGCGTTGTAGTCACCGGGGTGCGCCAGGCCCAGGGTGTGACCGATCTCGTGGGTCAGGGTCTGGCGACCGTAGTTGTTCAGGTCAGGGTTCTTGTTCTGGGTGTAGCCGCTGTTGATCAGGTACCACGAGGTGCCGTCGTAGCCGGCACCGGTGCCCGGCAGGTAGGCGAATGCCGCCGCGCCATCCTGGCCGCTGCTGTAGTTGCCGAAGGTCATGTGACCGTCGCCGCCGCTGGCCTTCTCGGTAAACGTGACGTTGGCCACGTCTGCCCAGGACTGCATCGCCAGGGCTGCCTGGGCTTTCTGCTGGGCGCTGAACTGGCTGAAGCCGCTGATGCCATGCTTGTTCATGGTGCTCGAAGAAGCGGACGTCAGGAACGTGTAGGTCAGCTCGATCTTGCCGCTGCCATCGCGGTCCTGGTACGCCGCGCCGTCACGCAGCAGCTGCGTGGCCGCCTGGTCGACGGAATAGGACGGTTTGCCGTTGACGGTCAGGTTGCCGCCACGATCGTATTGGTGGCTGAAACTATTGATCTGATTGAACGCACTGCTGGCGGCCGCCAATGATTGCGGGGCCCAGAGCAGTTGTTCGGCGGAATCAATAGCGCTGTTTTTGACTTTCGACATAAACGCACTTCCTTGTTTGCAAATGGAACATTTTTCAGACGACAGGCGATCTCTGGCGAGATCGTCCTATCACTCGCCCAATGAGGGACGTAAGAAACCTGACACAATTGGAAATCAAACGTCTAGCAGTTTTTTCGAGGTCAATTTCTGTTCCTAGCCTTCATGCCCACAAACAACAGGTTTCGCCCGTTACGTACTCACTAGTTAAAAATTCGAATGCCGATTGTCGGACAAAACTCTATTTAAATATTAAATAGCGACAACTAACCATTTTCCCGAAAGCAGCACTTACGCCAACTAAGTGCCAGCGAAGTGCTATTAATCAATATCTACTAAATCGCCATGGATTTGCGCGCGCACACTTCCCGCAGGCAGCCCCGAAGCCAGCGATGCACCGGGTCGGCATCCATGCGCGGGTGCCACAGCATGGCAATGGTGAACTCCGGCACCGGAAACGGCAGCGCGAAGCTGTGCATGCCCATGCGCAGGCTAGCGGTGTAGCGCGCCGGCACGCTGGCAACCAGGTCGCTGGAGCGGGCCAGCCCCAACGCCGACGAAAAGCCTGGCACGGTGGTGACAATGTCCCGCGACAGGCCCAATGGTTCCAGGATCCGGTCGATGGGCCCTTGATCGAGAAAACGCATCGAAACCCCGATATGCCGACACGCCGCATAGCCCTCGGCGGTGATGGCGGCCTGGCTCAGCGGGTGTCCGGCGCGCACCACCCCGATCAAGCGATCACCGAACAGCGCCTGGGTCCGCAGCTCCGGGCTGGTGTCCTTGTCGACGACCGCGGTTTCCAGGTCCACGGTACCCTCGCGCAACGCCGTGCTGTCGCGGTTGGCCTTCTCCACGAAACGCAGGCGTACGCCGGGCGCCTGCTCGTTGATGCGGGCAATCAGGTCGATGGCGAAGTTCTCGACGAAGCCCTCGCGGGTGCGCAAGGTGAAGGTTCTGTTCAACTGGCCCAGGTCCGGCGTCGCGACCGGCCGCAGCGCCGCCTGGGCCTCTTGAACCAGATGGCTGACCTGTTCGCGCAGCGCCAGGGCACGGGGCGTTGGCACCAGCCCTCGCCCGGCCCTGACCAGAAGCGGATCCCCCGTGGTTTCGCGCAACCGGGCCAGCGCCCGACTCATCGCCGACGGGCTCAACCGCAGTCTTCGCGCCGCACGGGCCACGCTACCTTCGGACAGCAGCACATCCAGGGTGACGAGCAAATTGAGGTCGGGAACGGACATGGCAGGGCCCTAGCGTAAATAGATGGCGTTGGGTGCAGCTATAACGTGCAAACGCTGCGTCTTCCGCCATGTTATGCCCAGGCGTAACGTTCTGACAGCGCCACGTTCAAGGCCGCAGACACAGGTGACCCAATGAAAACCCATGTTCCGCCGACAACCACCCACCCCCTTCCCTCTGCCTCGCGCGGGGCCTTGGCCAGCTTGGCGCTTTCGACGCTGCTGGCGTCCCTGGGCGCGAGTGTCGCCACGGTGGGCTTGCCGACCCTGGCCCAGGCATTCGAGGCATCCTTCCAGCAAGTCCAGTGGGTGGTGCTGGCGTACCTGCTGGTGATAACCACGCTGATTGTCAGCGTCGGGCGCCTGGGGGACCTGATGGGTCGGCGCAGACTGTTATTGATCGGCATCGCGCTGTTCACGGCCGCCTCGGCAGGCTGCGGCGCGGCGCCTTCGCTAGGCTGGCTGCTCACCGGTCGAGCCCTGCAAGGCCTGGGTGCCGCCATCATGATGACGCTGACCCTGGCCCTGGCCAGTGACACCGTCAGCCAGGGCAAGACCGGCAGCGCCATGGGATTGCTGGCGACGTTGTCGGCGGTGGGCACCGCCCTCGGGCCGAGCCTGGGGGGAGCACTGATCAGCGGCTTTGGCTGGCAGGCCCTATTTCTGATCAATGTGCCCCTCGGCGTGCTTACCCTGGTACTGGCCTGGCGCTCGCTGCCGGTGCGACCACCCCAGGCGACTGGCGCGCGCTTCGATGTCTACGGCACGTTGGTGCTGGCAGCCACCCTCGGCGCCTACGCCCTGGCCATGACCTCCGGGCGTGGCGACTTTGGCGGGCGGAACGTGGTGTTGTTGCTGATTGCGGCCCTGGGCGTCGGGCTGTTTGTGTGGGTCCAATCCCGGGCCGTCTCGCCGCTGATCCCGTTGACCGCATTCCGGGACCGCCTGTTGGTGTCCGGGTTGGCAACGAGTGCCGTAGTCGCCACGGTGATGATGGCGACGTTGCTGGTCGGCCCCTTCTACTTGTCGATCGCCCTTGGCTTGCCGGCGGCACTCGTCGGCCTGGTGCTGGCGGTGGGTCCCTGCGTGGCCGCGCTGGCCGGCGTCCCGGCCGGGCGCCTGACCGACCGCATTGGTGTGCGCCCCATGCGCCTGGCGGGACTGGCCACCATGGTCCTTGGCAGTCTGATGCTGTCGCTGGTTTCACCGGCGCTCGGCATCGGCGGCTACCTTGGCGCCATCGTGGTGACGACCCTCGGCTACGCTTTCTTCCAGACGGCCAACACCACCGCCGTGATGGCCAATGTGGCCGCCCACCGGCGAGGCGTGATTGCCGGCCTGCTCAACCTGTCGCGTAACCTGGGCTTTTTCACGGGGGCATCGGTGCTGGGAGCGGTATTCGCCCATGCGTCGGCGACGCCTTATATCGGCAATGCCAGCCCCGAGGCAATCGCAAGCGGCCTGCACACCACCTTCGCCGTCGCCCTGGCCCTGGTCGTCCTGGCCCTGCTCATCGCCTTCAAATACCGCGCGCCAGAGCCCTTGCGCGAGGTTCAGGATGGCCTGCCCGAAGCATGATGGCAAAACAGAATCTACCGTTTAGGCCTTGATGCAGATCAAAAGAATTGAACCAATCGCTAAACGGACTGAAAAAAGCCACATGACATTCATTTTCAGGTGCTATTTTTAGTTCTCACTGGTAGGGCCAAGATGGCTCTTCCTTCCTGACATGAGCAAAAGGAAGCGCTCGATTGAAGAAGGTGGGCAACACATGAATAAAGGATCTTTCAGCAAGGTTACCTTCCCCAACGCCTGCCAGCTGATGCGCTGGCACTTTCATCCAATGGGCTTTGAAGCCAGCATGGACGCACCCGGCAGCATGGTCGCCCGATTGTTTGACCGTGCCAGTGGCGAGACCATGATCGCCATCGCCGGCATCCCCTGCGCAACCGTGATGAACGCCCCGGATGTGGAGCGCATCATTGAAGCAGTGGAAGCCGAGCTGGAAGCCTTCGTGCCACCGGTTGGCTTGCGCAGGTTTGCTTCCTGACCGATCAACTCACCCG
This sequence comes from Pseudomonas sp. Cab53, assembly GCF_018325965.1. Taxonomy (NCBI): domain Bacteria; kingdom Pseudomonadati; phylum Pseudomonadota; class Gammaproteobacteria; order Pseudomonadales; family Pseudomonadaceae; genus Pseudomonas; species Pseudomonas sp. Cab53. Next base: position 3,116,643 of record NZ_AP021902.1, read on the forward strand.
CTCCACCAGTTGGAGCGGGTCGCGTCACAGCCATCGCGTTCCTCTAACCCCCCTGTGGGAGCGAGCTTGCTCTCGAAGGGGTCAGCTTCGCCGCCCCCTTACTTTCTGATCTACCGCTTCGCGAGCAAGCCCGCTCCCACAGGGGCCGAGCCGATTGCAGTTGCTCCTCAACGCCCACTTGGCCTGCCTCAACCATTGCGGGCCCGCCGATGGTCCGCAAAGAACGGTTTGCCCGTGCCGATACGATCCGAAGCCTTGGGGGCGTTCGCCGCCTGGCCATCCGGGGCATCGACATACCAGTAGCAGTGCTGCACCGCACGGGTGATGCCCACATACGCCAGGCGCAGGATTTCGTCCTTTTGCGCAGTGTCGTAGGGCTCGGTATCGCCGTCCTGGCCCAGCCCGGCCATTCGGTAGACCTGGTTCTTGTAGGGCGACCGGGTCAGGTGCTGGCAATCGCCTAGCAGGAACACCGCATCAGCCTGTAACCCCTTAGCGCTGTGATAGGTCATTTGCCTGAGCCGTCGTGTTTCGTACGGCAAGCTAGAATCCACATTAACAATTGGCGAAATATACTTTTCAATCAATGATTTATCGCTGCTTTTTCGATACAACATCAAGATTGAATCGCCCTTTTGATAGTGTTCTTCAAGCCGCCGAGCCAGGCCTTCGTCATCCCGATCCAACACGTTGACCGGGCTCAACGATCGAGACTGGCCGCTCGCCTTGGCCTTTTTCCCGGGGATCGCGGCGGCCGCTCGCACGATGTGCTCGGCGGCATCGATGATGTGCTGATGACTGCGGTAGTTATCGGTCAGCATCACCCGCGTGGTCGCCGGCGACGGGAACTGCTTGTTGAACGCCATGAAATAGCTTGGCGAACTGCCGCGCCAGCCATAAATCGATTGCCAATCATCACCGACGCACAGCAACGAAGAACGCTGGGCGCCGCGCCCCACGTGCATCGCCGGGCCTCGGCTGCGCACTTCGCGAAGGCTGGCGCGCAACCAGGAGACGATTTGCGGCGAAACGTCCTGGAACTCGTCGATCATCAAGTGCGACAGGGGCCTGAGCATGCTGTCGCTCAATAGCTTGAAGTTTTCCGGCGTCTGCTCGCTGAACAACGCGAACATCCGGTTGTAGGTCATGATCGGTGGCGACTGGTCCAGCAGGTGATCCTCGAAAGCCCGCCAGTAGCGACTCAATGCCTCGAAGAAGTAACGGTCAGGGTCGTCCTGGGCAAACGACATCCGCCCCACGGCATCCGGCACATCCAGGCCAAGGTTCTCGATAAAACCTGCGGCGGCGACAAAACAGTCCAGCAACGGCGCCGAGGCCAGTTCGCCCTTGACCTTGTAATCGAAGCCGGGACCGGCGCTGGCATCCCCCGCCAGCGAAGCCAGAACACGCTTGGATGAGTCATAGCTTTCAATCCAAATCAAAGGCTTACGACAGAAAGCTTGAAATAAGGTGCGCTTTACGGCCCACTCGGCGCGCACACTCAGCTTAGCCCCCGGACGACTCAGGCGAGCATCTTCCCGCGGATCGAAACCCAGCACGACCCAAGCATCCAGGGACGGGATGTAGCCGTGGCAGCGAAAGGTCGAGCCATTGATTTCAAAGGCTTGCCGCTTCGACTCGATGCCTTTGATAGGCCAGGCGCCGGCGCGCACCCACAAGTCTTCGATCGCGTCACACAACGCCTCATCGCGCTGGGCCGCCAACTCGGTCACGGCAACACGTTTTTGCACGTCCGGGTGATCGCGCTCCAGTTCCTTGAGTTGCAGCGCATGCCGGGACAGCGGCTTGATCAGCTCGCGAAATCGCTCGTCCCGGTGGTAAAGCCGGTGGTAGCAGGCATTGAGATGCTGGCGCTGGACATCATTGATGCGCAAATCAAAGGGGTTGCCCTGCCCATCGTCGTCATTCACCTCGCGGTGACTGAGGGCCTCGAACGCTTGAAGGCGCTCGAACCCGGGCAGGCTGCGGACCATCGGCAAGATCCGCGAGTGGAAGGTGCGCACGAGGTCACGCGCCTGCTTGAGGCTGATCGCACGCCCCCAGAGGCCAAATACGTCGATCAGCTTCTGGATGAAGTCCTTGCGCGACTCCCGGGTAAACGTCACCACGGTCATCGAGTCCAATTCGAAACCCAGGTAATGCACCAGCAACAGGATGCGCAGCACCAGCGTCGTGGATTTGCCCGCGCCCGCCCCGGCGACCACCGAGGTCGAGGGGGTGTCACTGAAAATCATTTTCCATTGCGCGGCGCTGGGTTGCCCATGGGCCGGCAGCAACCGGGCGACATCGGCCTTGATACGCTTCTTCAATTCGGCGTTCAACGGCAGGCGCCAGTCATCGAACAGCGAGTCATCGACCTGCGGGGCCGGGTGCTCCGTGCTGCGGGAATCACGGATCAACAGGACCTGGCGTCCATCTTCCAGCCCTTCTTTATAGCCATAGTCAAAACCGGCGGTATGGCCGCTGCGAAACCCGTCGGCCTGGCCGTGCAGCCAGGAACTGCGGTGCTGGGCTCGAAGCCGTGTCAGGCCATGACCAAAAAACCGCGCCGCCAGGCGTTTAAGCCACGGCATCTGCGCAAGAGGCAAGAGATCGGGAGGAAGATCGGGAGTGTGTTGAGACACGCGTAGGAACTCCGGTGTTCTGAAACATGGCAGACATGGTGTCTGCATTTGCCGTCAGGTTCCACCAGAAATCTTATTTGTCATGGGGTTAGGCGATGAAGTGAAAGGTATCTGGAGCTTTAAAGGCTTGTGTAGGGACGAGCCTGCTTGCGAAGGCGGTGCTTCAGTCGACATCTCTGTTGAATGTACTACCGCCTTCGCGAGCAAGCTCACTCCCACAGGAGGCGGATTGGCGTCATGCCTGGGGAAGTCATCTTCCACAGGCATGAACGCCCCACTCACTGCCCGGAGATCGCCCCGTCCACCAGGGTTTGCGCTTCGGCCACCAGTTGTTTGAGGTGATCTTCACCAATGAAGCTCTCGGCGTAGATCTTGTAGATATCCTCGGTGCCCGACGGACGAGCCGCAAACCAGCCGTTTTCGGTCATGACCTTCAACCCACCGATGGCCTGGTCGTTGCCCGGCGCGTGGCTGAGGATGTTCTGGATCTTCTCGCCGGCCAGTTCGGTGGACGCCACCTGCTCCGGCGACAATTTGCTCAACAATGCCTTCTGCTGCGGGCTGGCCTTGGCGTCGACGCGCACCGAGAACGGTTCGCCCAACTCTTCGGTCAGGGCGCGGTAAGCCTGGCTGGGGTCACGACCGGTGCGAGCGGTCATTTCGGCCGCCAGCAGCGCCGGGATCAGGCCGTCCTTGTCGGTACTCCAGACGCCACCGTCCTTGCGCAGGAACGATGCGCCGGCGCTTTCTTCACCGCCGAAGCCCAGGGAGCCGTCAAACAGGCCATCGGCAAACCACTTGAAACCCACCGGCACTTCATAGAGGCGCCGCCCCAGGCGCTTGGCCACGCGATCGATCAGGCCGCTGCTGACCACGGTCTTGCCCACGGCCGCATCGGCGCGCCATTGCGGCCGGTTCAGGAACAGGTAGTCGATGGACACCGCCAGGTAGTTGTTGGGAGCCAGCAGGCCACCGGATGGAGTGACGATGCCATGGCGGTCATGGTCCGGGTCGCAGGCGAAGGCCACGTCGAAACGTTCCTTCAAGCCGATCAACCCTTGCATGGCGTGGCTGGAGGATGGATCCATGCGGATTTGCCCGTCCCAGTCGACGGTCATGAAGCGGAAAGTCGAGTCGACCTGGGTGTTCACCACGTCCAGGTCCAGGCGATAGTGTTCGGCAATCGCCGGCCAGTAGCGCACCCCGGCACCACCCAGCGGGTCGACGCCCAGGCGCAGACCCTCCGCGCGGATGGCATCGAAATCGATGACGTTGACCAGGTCAGCCACGTAACTGTTGACGTAGTCGTGACGGTGGGTCGTGTCCGCCTTCAGGGCTTGTTCATAGCTGATGCGCTTGACCCCGGCCAACTCATTGGCCAGCAGCTCGTTGGCCTTGGCCTCGATCCATTTGGTGATGTGGGTGTCGGCCGGGCCGCCGTTGGTGGGGTTGTATTTATAGCCACCGCTTTGAGGCGGGTTGTGGGACGGCGTGATGACAATACCGTCCGCCAGCCCCGTGGTGCGGCCACGGTTGTAGCAAAGAATGGCGTGGGAAACCGCCGGTGTCGGGGTGTATTCGTCGCCCTCGGCGATCATCACGGTCACGCCGTTGGCGGCGAACACTTCCAGCGCGCTTGCGCCTGCCGGTGTCGACAGCGCGTGGGTATCGATGCCAATGAACAGCGGCCCAGTGATGCCCTGGGCTTCGCGGTACAGGCAGATCGCCTGACTGATGGCCAGCACGTGCCACTCGTTGAACCCCAGGTCGAAGGAACTGCCACGGTGGCCGGAGGTGCCGAACGCCACGCGCTGGGTGGCAACCGATGCGTCGGGGCGGCCGGTGTAATAGGCCGTCACCAGTCGCGGGATATCGATCAACAACCCTGCCGGTGCCGGCTTGCCCGCAAATGGACTGACTGTCATGCAAAACCTCTGGATAGAGTGGCTCGGGAAATGGGATGCAGTTTACTGACAGTTCGACCATGGCGCGATGGGTTCGATCCATCACCCGCCATTACGCGGGTTCGAGCCGCAGGGCATCGGCCAGTGCGCAGAGTGCCGCGTCCAGGTCCTGCGTGCCATTGAGGGCATGCGTCAGGCGCAGATGTTGTCCATACAGCCCCTGGAGGCTGAACAGTTCGCCAGGCGCGATGACGATGCGCTGGGCCAGCAGCCGCTGGAACACCCGCCGCAGGTCGACCTGCCGTGTCGACTGCAACCAGATCGTCGCCCCGCCCTGGGGCTCAGGCCAATGCAGGCTGTCCCCAAGCCGCTCGCGCAACAGCTGGTTTGCCGACACGGCGCTGTCGCGCAACAGGCGCCGCAACACCAGCAAGTGCTGGTCGACCCTGCCATTACTGTACAAACGGGCGATGGCTTTCTGGCGAATGGGTGACAGGCGAAAAGCCCGTAACAGGAAATGGCGCTGCAGATGCAGGGTCAGCTGGCGCGACAGCACGTAGCCATACGGTGCTTCCGGGCCGATGGTTTTCTCGAAAGTGGAATAGACGATCAGCCGATCGGGGTCGAGCAAGTCGCGAAACGGCACGGTGCCGGCTTCGAACGCCAGGTCGGTATAGCTGTCGTTCTCCAGCACCCAGGTCCCGTGCCGCTCCAGCAGCCGGGCGACGGCACGGCGGTTCTCGTCAGGCACGAGGGTCCCCCTGGGCATGTTCAGGATCGAAGACAGCATCACCAGGCACACCGTTTCGTTCACCAGCAAGTGTTCGAGCTGTTCAAGATCGAACCCCCCGGTGGCCTGAAGCGGCAGTTCGATGACGTTGACCCCGGCCGCCTGCAGCAGGCGCAGGACCGTCCAGTCGCAGGGTGATTCGATCAATACAGTGGCGTCCCGGAGCGCCAGCGCAGCGATCAGGATCTCCAGGACGCCCCGCAGGTCAGCGCCCAGATAGACGTCGTCGGCATTCCAGCATCGGGCCGGCGAAGAGGTGTAGCGGGCCGCCAGCGCCGTGCGTAACTCCAGCTCACCCCAGGGCTGCGAGGGCATTTGCGGGGAACGCGGGTACTGGCGCAGCAACTCGCGTTCGAGCAGCAACAGCGGACTGTCCAGCGGTTGCATGGACGCCGGCTCATCGGCACTGAGCACCCGCATGCCCGGCCGTCGCACATTGACGTATAGGCGCTCCAGCAGGTCGTCACCGCCCTCGAGGCTTGCTACGCAAGGCACCGGCAACGCGTAATAGCCGGATTTGGCGATCGAGTAGACCCGGCCCTCCTTCTCCAGCAATGAATACGCGTACTGGATGGTGGAAATCGACACGTTCAGGCGCTCGGACAATTGCCGCAATGACGGCAGGCGCACCCGGGCATCGACCCCCATCTCGTTGATCAGCGTGGTCAGGTACCGATAAACCGCCTGGTAGGCGAAGTCTGTCTCCCGGCAGCCCTTCATGGCATCAGGCCCAGGCGGCGAGCCCTGCCCGGCCGTGCCGCAGCGCCCGGCGGCATGACGGGAAGCAGGGTGCAGGAAACCATCAAGCCTCGCTCCTCAATGCCGGGCCGAGCGTTCGCACAGGTCATCATCGCCCTGCTCGGCTTGTGCCGCGTCGGCACCGTCCAAGGCCTGTTGCAGGTCATGTTCGGGCTGGTTTTCCAGCCGTTCCGAGCGCGTGACGCTCGACCGATACAACGTACCGAGCACGTCCATGGGCAAACCGCTGACATCGACCATCCAATGTGCCACCTGGTCGGCAATGGCCGCGCCCTGCATCGCCTTGTGCAGGTCCGGCATCGCCACCAGCATGCCCGGGTGGCAGCAGCGCAGGAAATGCTCCAGGCCCGCCCCCTCTTCCACGAACGGCGCAAACAGCATGCACACCAACTGCGTTTCGCTGAGCCCCATGATTTTCTGCGCCTCCTGGGCGGCCTGGACACGGCGCTGCGGGATTTGCAGGGGCGAACCGAACATCGCCTGCGCCTGCTCGCAGGCGTATTCCGGCAGTTGCTTGCGGTGCATGATCATCACCGCGCGCTGCGCGTAGTCCCCATACCCGGCTTCATAGCTGCGCCCATGCAGGTAGCAGGCCTGCAAGCCATGCAAGTGCGCCGACAGCAGCGGGCTGAGGTATTCGTTCTCGGACGTCGACGGAATGAGGTTCTCGGTCTGCACCCGCAGGAATTCATTGAACAAAGGCCAATTGGTGCCTTCCAGACGATCGACGGTCAAGTCATCGATACCGATGTGCCCCACCCGCCGACAGGCCTCGAAGTGACCTTCCGGCTGCCACGGGACCAAGTGCTCGGGACCGTAGACCTGCCCATAGAGCTCGCTGCCAAGGGTATCCAACTGGGCAAAGAGGCTGTCGAAACCGTTGCCGCTGTCGGCCACCAGGCCGATCTTGCCGGCCGCGCGCCGAAGCCCCGACATGAAGTTTTTCTGCTGGCGCGGCGTATCACTGCTGACCAGTGAGTCCACCCCCGCTTCCCAGCGCGCCATGTGCCGATAGAACTCCGCCATGGCCAGGTAACCCTCGTCCCCGACCTCCAGGGGGCTGTCCACCGAACGCAGGTGCCCCAGCACCAGCATGTCCATGCGATTGGCTTCGTGTCCCGCCACCGACAGCGGCTGCGTGTGATTGAACGGCACCACCTCGCGATTATCGGCCATCAGCAGCTCGACCCGAGGGTCGTCATAGACGAACAGCGCGCTGTAGCAGCGATGGATGTTTTCCAGGGTGGCCTGGGTGGTCTGGCTCAGGCGAGGCGTGGCCACGCGCAAGGCGAAGGTCGCTGGATGCCGGCCTGCGATGCTCAACTGTGCGGCTCGCAGTGCCGTCAGCACATAGAAGCCATCCCGGCTGCCGTTCTGCACTGTCAACACGCGATAATCACCCATCCGATCGATGCCTCCGGCGGCGACAATTAAACGCTGGATCAACAACTGCAATGCGGTTCGTTCTGCCCGGGAATAAAAACCCAACAGTCGCTGCAATACTTGTTGATACACGTGAGTCATTGCTTGCTCATGGATTGCACTCATAGCCATTTACCTGGAAATTCAACGGTCGGCGTCGCCTTCGCACCCACGGGCCGAGCGACGTATTGATCTGGATAGATTGTTCTAGTGCTGCAAAGAGTATTAGCAGTACATTCAAGCCTTGCTTGCTGTCATTATTTGATACATACGTTTGCGGATTCGCTCGCCGCCTTCAACCCACCCCTGAAAGCCGCATGGGCACTGGGCCTGGTTGATCCCCTAGCACGTCCTAGGAGATTTCCGACAACGTCCCACAGACAATGAGCACATGAAATAAGGAACTTGCCGAACTTGAATCGACGCCCCACTACAACCGGCGCGATTGACGATCGGTAGATAGGCTTACACCAAGTAAGGCTCAATGCACCTTGATTATAATTTGAAGGGCAACCCCCTTCGGAAAAGTTATACCACGCCACGACTTCTTCCTTGAGACGAAAACAAGCGTTCAATTATCAGGACTTAAACAATGATTGGAAGATACAGATTAAGGACAAAAACCAGTTCAGATGCGGGCGGGCAAACAGATCAGAAAGAGACGGCCCCAGCCAGGGCACTTGGGCAGGCAGGTACCCGGCAACGAGACCGGCAGCACAGGAAGGAAAGGCAGGCGCTCAGGCCGTAGGCAGCGCAAGAGCCGGGACACTGACTCTTGCGCGAGGCGTCGATCAGGCAGGATCGACGACTTGGAGGGCAACACGTTCGCGGCAAGGACATTCGTCCATGTAGCGATGAGCTTCGACAAACTCGGTGAATGGGAAGATCCGGGTCTTGAGGGGCACCACCACGCGGTCTGCTGTCAGTTGGTTGATGTCGCGCAGGGCCCGTTGCAAAGCCACTTGGTCCTGGACGATGCCCAGTTCCGGCTTGCCGGTAAAGTTGCCGATGCAATGCACGAAGAACTGGATGTTCTTCTGGAACGCCGCACACGCCGGGAACGGCGTCTGGTTGCCGCCCTGCAGGCCATACAGCACCAGGCTGCCACGCGGTGCCAGCACATCGCCGAGCAGCGACATCTGCGGCCCGCCGAGGCCGTCGAAGACCACGTCGACGCCACGGTTGTCGGTCAGCTTGTTGATTTGCATCAGCAAGTCCTGCTCCTCGGTGACGATGACCTTCTCGGCCCCCAGGGACAACAGGTATTCACGCTCGTCGGCCGTCTTGGTCGCCGCGATCACCCGCACGCCCAGGGCCTTGCCCAGTTGCACGAAGGACGGGCCGGCGCAGTGGCTGGCATCGGTGACCAGGGCGAACTGCCCCGGCTTGACCCGCGCCAGGTCGACGTAAGCGAAATAGGCGATCAGCAACGGCGTGTAGTGCACGGCCGCCTCGATCGGGCTGAGCACATCAGGGTAACGGGTCAGCGCGGTGCGCGGCAGCACGATGACTTCACCGTACACCGGATAATCGTTAGGGCTCTCGGCCGGGAAGCTGGCGACCTTGTCACCCACGACCAGGTCGTCGACACCCTCGCCCACGGCCGTGACCACACCGGCCATCTCATGGCCCAACCCGGAAGGCAGGCGGGCCTGGGACGAAGCCAGGTTCTGGCGCCACAAGGTGTCGTACCAACTGATGCCGATCGCTTCGACACGGACCTGCACTTCTCCTGGCGCAGGAAGAGCCGCCGCATGCTCTTCGCATTTGAGCACCTCGGCACCACCAAACTTGTGAAAACGGATCGTGCGGGACATCGCAAACCTCGTCAAAGTAACCTCTAATGCCATGAACTCTATCCGGGCTTTGTACCCAAGACCATCAGTGGCTATTAATAGTCGACATGCCTGTCATTGATTCCGCAGCAAGAAAATGAACCGTTCCTGTCGGCTTTATCCCTGGGAAACCCGAATTAGCCAGTGCAGAGTACCAGCCTTTCCCCGTAAGATTCATGCCGGCCATTGTTGCCATATGGCCGCCCACGTCAAGCTTACCGAATCAGCCAGGACCCCAGATGAATCGTAATGACCTGCGGCGTGTCGACTTGAACCTGTTGATCGTGTTCGAAACACTGATGCATGAGCGCAGTGTGACCCGTGCGGCCGAGAAATTGTTCCTCGGCCAGCCGGCCATCAGCGCCGCGCTGTCACGCCTGCGCAGCCTGTTCGATGACCCCCTGTTCGTGCGCACCGGCCGCAGCATGGAGCCTTCGGCCCGGGCGGTGGAGATATTCGCTCTGCTCTCCCCAGCCCTGGATTCGATTTCCACGGCGGTCAGCCGCGCCGCGGAATTCGACCCGGCCACCAGCACCTCGGTGTTTCGGATCGGCCTGTCGGACGACGCCGAATTCGCCCTGCTGCCGATGCTGCTCAAGCGCCTGCGGGCCGAAGCCCCCGGCATCGTGCTGGTGGTACGCCGCGTCAACTACATCCTGATGCCCGGACTGCTGGCCTCTGGGGAAATCTCCATCGGTGTCAGCTACACCGACGACCTGCCGGCCAACGCCAAGCGCAAGGTCTTGCGGCGCAGCATGCCCAAGGTCCTGCGGGCCGACACCGCGCCGGGACGCCTGACCCTGGACGAGTTCTGCGCCCGCCCCCATGCGCTGGTGTCCTTCGCCGGCGACCTCAGCGGCTTTATCGACGAAGAACTGGAAAAACTCGAGCGCAAGCGCCACGTGGTACTGGCCGTACCGCAGTTCAACGGCTTGAGCACCTTGCTGGCAGGCACCGACATCATCGCCACCGTGCCCGACTACACCGCCGACGCCCTCACCGCCGCCGGCGGCGTGCGCGCCGAAGACCCACCGATACCGGTGCGCAGCTTCGAACTGCACATGGCCTGGCGCGGCTCCCAGGACAACGACCCAGGGGAGCGTTGGTTGCGGTCGCGGATTCAGATGTTCTTCGGCGACCCCGATAGCTTGTAAATGGAGTTCCAGTGAATTCCATAAAAACATAGCTGGCCACTGACGTAGACCACCCCGCGGTGCACCACGTCGGGTACAGGGTAGCCGCGCGGCGCGAGCGGTTCGGGGAGCGCGACACCGATTTGGGCAAGCTTTGCGCACGAGATCATGTGGGTTCCTGGTGATAGACAGACCGTCGGGAGCCGACAGCCTACTATCCGGAAACCTGCGGTTTACTTGCCCAGAATGTTCTTCAACGCAGCGGTATGGCCGGTCGGGTCGTTTTCGCTGGACATCACTTCGATGATGGTGATCTTCTGATCGCTCATCGTCATCAGCGAGGCCATCAGCAGTTTCAGGCCGTTGAAATCGTCGGTGCCGTCCAGGCGGTACATCCTCAAGCCGTTCACCTGGATGGTCTTCTCGCTCGTCATGCGAAAGTTGGGTGAGGCGGCCTGCTGCTTATCCTTCAAGGTATCCACGGCAATGCGAAACGCAGCGTCCGGGGTGGTACCCGCAGTCGGCGCCGGACCTTCGGTAACAATGATGGCCCGCTCGCTTTTCGGATCGAAGTACATCGTGCCGCCGTTCTCGCTGTTCAAGATACGGGCCTCGACGCCTTCCAGCACGAAGTTCAGCTTGCCGCCTGCCAGGGACACCGATTGCGTGTCCGATACCGCCGTAGCGTTAGACGAGGCAGCAACTGCCATGGTGGCCGAGCCGCTCAAGGCAGTAAGCACGCACAAGGAAAGGGTCCAGCCCAACAGCAAATGCTTCGACATTGATAGCGCCTTATTTTTCAGGCCGTCGAATGCCGATGACCTGTCGCGCGAACAGCCTAGCTTACTTGCGTGCTCACTTGTCCAGTGATGTTGTTCACAGCCGCAGCGTGTCGCTTATATTTGCGGCCAACATGGGGTTGATACCCTTCGCGAGGAGCGCCCGTAGTTCTCAACCCTCGACGTATTGAGTGCGTTTTCACGCAGCCTGGGCCGAAAGCTGCCATTCGCGGGAGCAGGTGTATTAAGCCAGGGATCACGTAATGTGGAGCTTTTATCTAACGCTCAGCTTGCGCTTCGTCTCAGCTAACTGGCGCATATGGAAGCGCTTTCAGCAGATACTTATGACGACGGACGTGGCGGGAAGGTTTTAGAGCCTTGTTCAGCCCAGAACGTCCGATCTTCAATCCTTGCTCAATTTGGGTATGGCCATACGGCTACCCGCTTTGATTTCGCGCAAAGCCAGACTCGACTGAATAGACGCGATGCCGACCTGGCGCCTCAGCACTTGCTCGATAAAGTCGCTATAGCTATCAAGATCCTCGGCCAACACTTGAAGTACATAGTCGGCATCTCCGGTGATCTTGTGGCAAGCCAATACCTCTGGCAATTGCGCAATCACTGCCTCGAAGGCGTCCGGAGCGTGATCGGCATGGGTGGAAAAGCGAATGTGCACGAATGCCATGATATCCAGCCCGAGCATTCGCCGATCAAGGTTGGCTTGATAGCCCTTGATGACACCCGCCTCTTCCATTCGCTTGCGCCGCCGCCAGCACGGAGTAAGGCTCAACGACAGCCGTTCACTGAGTTCGGCATTGGAAATGTTCGCGTCCTCCTGCAACAACTCAAGAATAGCCAGATCGGTTTCATCGAGACTGATGCGTTTGGATATTTTTTTCTGCATGAAACCACTCCTGAGTAAAAACTTCCGAATAATCCGCCGAATCGTGGAAAGAAAGCAAAGAAAGCGCAGCCATGCCGGAACAGAATATTTGCACTGGCTCACATTAACGGATGCGCAGAATGTTTACAGTTTTCAGTGATTCCCACCGGTTGCACCACGGCACCGAATTGAAAGACGGCGCGCTCAAACCGTCTTTCGAACAGCCGAGTCGGGCCGACACGGTGCACAACCGCGTCAAACAGGTTGGACTTGGTCAGATCATCGAACCGCGCGCTTTTGATCGCTCGTGCTACGTCAACGCGCACAGCGAGCGCTACGTCAGTTTTCTGGAAAATGCCTGGAGCGAATGGTGCGCAACCGGTCGCACTCACGATGCCTTGCCGCTGGTATGGCCGGTGCGCGATCTGGCCGGCGAAGAGGTGCCAACGTTCATCGATGGCAAGCTTGGCTTTTATGCCATGGACGCTGGCTCACCCATTACCGCAACGACCTGGCAAGCCGTGAAAACCAGCGCCGATATCGCCCTCACCGGCCTGGCCCTGCTCGATGAAGGCCACGACAGTACCTTCGCCCTATGCCGTCCACCTGGTCATCACGCCGCACGCGAATACATGGGCGGTTATTGCTACCTCAACAACGCCGCCATTGCCGCGCAGCAGGCCATCACCCAAGGCGCCAAACGTGTCGCGGTGCTGGACGTCGACTTCCATCACGGCAACGGCACGCAGAACATTTTTTATCAGCGCAGCGACGTCATGTTCGTGTCGCTGCACGGCGAACCGGCGGTGTCCTACCCGTATTTCTCGGGTTACGGCCACGAAGTCGGCGCAGGTGCCGGCGAGGGTTACAACGTCAACTATCCCCTGCCGAAAAACACCACCTGGGAGAGCTATCGCAACGCCCTGCTCCATGCCTGCAAAAAACTCCAGCAGTTCTCGCCGCAAGTGCTGGTGATTTCCTTGGGAGTCGACACGTTCAAGGACGATCCCATCAGTCACTTCCTACTGGAAAGTGAAGACTTCATTGGCATCGGTGAACTGATCGCGAGCGTCGGCTGCCCGACCCTGTTCGTGATGGAGGGCGGCTACATGGTCGATGAGATCGGCATCAATGCCGTCAACGTACTGCACGGTTTCGAGAGCAAACGCAGCTGAGCCCCCCACGCTCTACAACCTTTCAATGCCTGGATCGGAGAATAAGAACATGACGCTTTTTATAGATGTCGATGATGCTGCACGCTTGTTCACCCAAGTCGGTATCCGCCGCGCCATCCGCGAAATGGCGGGCTACATCGAAGCCGACTACGCACGCTGGGCGCAGTTTGATAAATCACCGCGCACGGCCAACCACTCAACAGACGGCGTGATCGAGTTGATGCCGACCGACGATGGCCAGCAGTACTCGTTCAAATACGTCAACGGCCACCCCAACAACGGCCAGCAGAATTTACTGACGGTCATGGCCTTCGGACTTTTGGCGGATGTGCAGAGTGGCTATCCTACCCTGCTCAGCGAACTCACCCTGACCACCGCCGTGCGCACAGCAGCCACCTCCGCGTTGGTCGCGCAATCGCTGGCTCGCCCCGGTGCGACCTCGATGGCCCTGATCGGCAACGGTGCCCAAAGTGAATTTCAGGCGCTGGCCTTTCATGAAATGTTGGGCGTCAACGAAATCCGTATTTTCGATATCGATCAAGAAGCGTCCCTCAAACTGAAGCACAACCTCGCGGCGTTCCCGGACATCGAAGTGATTCTGGCCAGCTCGGTGAAGGACGCGGTCAAGGGCGCGGACATCGTCACCACAGTCACCGCCGACAAAGCCTACGCAACCATTCTGACGCCCGAGATGATCGAGCCCGGCATGCACATCAATGCGGTCGGTGGTGACTGCCCTGGTAAAACCGAACTGCACGCCGACATCCTGCGCAACGCCCGGGTCATCGTCGAGTTCGAACCGCAAACTCGCATTGAGGGCGACATCCAGCAACTGGAAGCCGACTCCCCGGTGATAGAGTTTTTCCAGATTGTGCAGGGCGAAGTGGCCGGACGCGAAAACGATATGCAAGTGACGGTGTTTGATTCGGTGGGCTTTGCCTTGGAAGACTTTTCGTCACTGCGCTATCTCAACGACCTGGCTCAGGCACAGCAAATCGGCCAGCGTGTCCACCTGGTCCCGACGCCGGCCAACAGCAAAAATCTATTCCAACTGCTGGATCCACCACCGGCCAAAGCCTCGCGTCTACGCACCGTCAGTTGATCGGTGATGACCGCCCTTCGCCACTTGGCGAGGGGCCACTCACCCTCCAAGCATCGTCTTGATTAGCCGCTGCTCTCTAACAAAAACGCTCGACACCTACTTTCTGCCAAAACTCAAAAACATAAAATCAAGAGGTTTTGCAATGAAATCGAACCCTTCCGGGCTGCTTGAACAGCCCGCGTTGCAGCGCACGCTCAGCAATCGTCACATCCAGTTAATGGCCATGGGCGGTGCCATCGGGACCGGCCTGTTCATGGGCTCTGGGAAAATTATCGCCCTCTCCGGGACGTCGATCATCCTCATCTACATGATCATCGGTCTGTTCGTGTTTTTCGTCATGCGCGCCATGGGCGAAATGCTCCTGTCCAACCTCAACTTCAAAACCTTTGCTGACTTCGCCGGCGCCTACCTCGGCCCGCGCGCAGCGTTCTTTCTCGGCTGGTCGTACTGGCTGAGCTGGAGCGTAGCGGTGATCGGCGACGCCGTCGTGGTCGGCGGATTCTTCCAGTACTGGTTTCCGGATATGCCGGCGTGGATACCCGCCGTCGGCATGCTGGCGACACTGTTCGCGTTGAATGTGCTCACGGTCAGACTGTTCGGTGAGGTGGAGTTCTGGTTCGCGATCATCAAGATCATTGCCGTCGTGACCCTGATCGGCGTCAGCACCGTGCTGATTGCCAGCTCCTTCGTCTCCCCCAGTGGTGTCACCGCATCCCTGAGTCACCTGGTGGACAAACAGGCGGCTTTCCCTAACGGATTGCTTGGCTTCTTCGCCGGATTTCAAATGGCGATCTTCTCCTTCGCCGGCACCGAGCTGATCGGCACCGCCGCCGCTGAAACCCGCTCGCCGGAGAAGACCCTGCCCAAAGCCATCAACTCTATTCCGCTGCGGATCATCCTGTTCTACGTCCTCGCGCTGAGCTGCATTATTGCCGTGACATCGTGGCAACAGGTTTCCCCCGTCAAAAGCCCTTTTGTCGAACTGTTCCTCGTCGCCGGGTTTCCCGCAGCGGCCGGTATCGTCAACTTCGTGGTCCTGACCTCGGCGGCCTCATCGGCCAACAGCGGTGTATTTTCATCGAGCCGCATGCTGTTCGGGTTGGCGAATCAAGACAACGCTCCGGGTATTTTTCGGCGTCTATCAGGCAACAGCGTGCCTCTGCTGAGCCTGGCCTTCACAACACTATTGATGCTGCTGGGTGTGCTCGTGCTGTTCATCGTTCCGGAAGTCATGACGGCATTCACCATCGTTTCCACCGTGTCTGCGATCCTGGTGATCTTCACTTGGTCAACCATTCTCGCGTCTTACATTGCCTACCGCAAAAAGCGTCCCGAGCTTCATGCCAAATCTGCTTACAAGATGCCCGGCGGCGTTCCAATGGCATGGTTCTCAATGGCTTTTCTGGGCTTCGTTCTCTGCCTGCTGGCATTAAGACCTGACACCCGCGTTGCCCTGTTGGTCATGCCGGGGTGGTTCATATGGCTGGCAATTGCTTATCAGTTAACACGTAGGTGGAAGCCTGAAACCGCAGTTGAATCGGCAAACCAATTCGGTTGAGCTGCTCTAACGAACCCTCTGCGCTGGAGGGCTGTAACAAAGAGACAGCCCTCTATTTGAATCGCTGAGAAGTCGTCCTAGAGCCTAGTCAAAATGTTCTTCGGCGCCCCCAACAGCCTGTAATCGAGCGTCACCAACCGAACCCAGCAAACACGCTGACGGCGAAGTCCCTGATCTATGCTTGGAAGTCAGGGCATCGAGCAAGGTCGGCAAATCCCCCTCCAAGATTGGCGATTGAAGCATCCATTTTACGGCCACGTGTATTTGAGCATGGGGCGGCGTCGCACGCCGTGCTGATGGTGTTCGCCCAGAGCATGATGGGAACCGCTCAAACCGCCTACCCTGCCACCCCTGTTAAAGGCGTAATCCTTAAAAACTAACCACCCGATCCCATGGAAGCACCCTACATGCCTATCGACTTCAGACCCGCTCAAGCCTCGGACGCGCACGATATTGCGCGCTTCTTTCAACTGACATCGGAGGGCATGGCCGATTACATATGGAGCAAGCTTGCCGCACCGGGAGAAGCGTTGCTGAGTGTCGGTGCGTCTCGCTATTCCAGGGAACACGGCGACTTTTCCTACAAGAACTGCCTGATGGCCACTTTCGAAGGGCGTGTCATCGGCATGATGCATAGCTATGCCTTGCGCGCGGCCCCTGACGGGCCTGTCGAGACCGACCCGGTCCTCGCGCCTTATTCCGACATGGAAATACCCGATACCTTGTACATATCCAGCCTGGCTCTGGACGAGGCCTGGCGCAACCAGGGGCTGGGCGTCAAGTTTCTTCGCCACGCCCAGCAGCGCGCCGAAGACTCTGGGTTGGAGGGGCTATGCCTGATCGATTATGCAGAAAACCACGGTGCCCGCCGATTCTACGAACGGCATGGTTTTCAAATTGTTAAAACCTGCCAGATCGTTCCGCACCCGATGCTGGGCGTAACCGGTGAAGCCTACTTGATGTATCGCCCTACCCAAAACGTGCTCGAGAAAAAACCATGAACAAGAAACTGACCGTATTCCGCGAACTGGATATCCAACCGGTGCGCGACCTTCCCTTTTTTGAAGAAGTCCTGGAAGGCACCCCTCACACGCTGACGTCCAAGTACTATCACGATGAACAGCAAGGTCGCATTTCCGGAGAATGGGAAGCCAGTACCGGAGCGTGGCGCATCGACTACAAGGTTTGGGAGTTCTGCCATGTCCTGAGTGGACGCTGCGTCATCGAGCTTGAAGGTTGCGCCCCGCTCACACTGGCCGCTGGCGACACGTTCATTATCGAACCGGGCGCCAAGGGGACATGGACCGTGCTGGAAGACATGAAAAAGAACTTCGTGATCCTCTTGCCCGCGCAATAGAGCCCTGTGTTCACGGTCGTATCGAAAACCACCGATACGACTGGCCAGCACATCCCTTCTTCCTGGGCGTCCACGACCCCACCCGTCATTAACCCTTCTTCACCTTCAGACTTCGTTAAGAAACGGCACGGATACTTCGCTCAAATCCATTGAGGGAGGCGTTCTGCCCATGCCCGAGTCCGATTGGAACATCCCCCTGCCCCTGCACTTTGGCCAGGCTGAAACACCCCTGATGAGCCTGTCCGGTGCAGAGCACGGTGACGCTCAGCGAGCCGTATTCGAAGCGTTTATCCAACAGCGTTTCCGCAAGGCCCACGGTGCCGACATCCGTCAGTTCATGCCCCAGTTGTTGGGCGTGCACAACGGCACTGGCGAGCTCTGCGCGGTGGCCGGCCTGCGCCGCGCGCACCTTGAGCCGCTGTTTCTCGAACGTTACCTGCAAGCGCCGATCGAGCTGCTGGTCAGCGCAGCCGCCGACCGTACGGTGGACCGTCGCGCGATCGTCGAGGTCGGCAATCTCGCGGCCAGTGACACCGGCAGCGCCCGTCTGTGCATCATCGCCATTACCTACCTGCTGGCCATGGGTGGGCTGGAGTGGGTGACTTTCACCGGCAACATCGGCCTGGTCAACAGCTTCCACCGCCTGGGCCTCAAGCCGGTGACGCTGTGCGCCGCCGACCCCGAACGCCTGGGCGAGGAGCGCCATCACTGGGGCAGCTATTACGAAAGCAAGCCCTGGGTGCACGTGGGGAACATCCGCGCCGGGTTCATTCATTTACGCAACATCGGCTTGTTCACTCGCCTCG
The DNA here is from genome assembly GCF_018325965.1 of Pseudomonas sp. Cab53. Classification (NCBI taxonomy): domain Bacteria; kingdom Pseudomonadati; phylum Pseudomonadota; class Gammaproteobacteria; order Pseudomonadales; family Pseudomonadaceae; genus Pseudomonas; species Pseudomonas sp. Cab53. Next base: position 3,134,791 of record NZ_AP021902.1, read on the forward strand.
GTTTGCCCACGTCGATTGAAGGTGCCTGCCATGTCGCTTGAACTGCAGCGTTTCCAGGAAACCTTGCGCAGCCATGCCGGACGAAACGACGGCACCGTAGCGCTGTGGGGCGACACCCAGAAGATCGACTACGTGACCCTGTACGCCCAGGTGCTGTATCGCCAGGAGCGCTTGCGCGAAGAACAGGCGCACGTCATCGCCCTGGCGCTGGACAATGGCATCGAGGCGATGCTGTGGGACCTGGCTGCGCTGTGGGAAGGCGTGGCCTGCGTGACGCTACCGCCGTTTTTCAGCCCGGCCCAGCGGGCCCATTGCTTGATGCAGAGCCAGGCGACACGGGTCGTTGCCGAGCCGGAGCTTGCGGACGAATTAATCGCCGCTGGCTACACCCGGCGCGGTGAATTCTGGTGTCGCACCTTCGAGGGTGGGCAGCGCCTGCCGGCCGGCACCGCCAAGTTGACCTTTACATCCGGCACCACCGGCACGCCCAAAGGCGTCTGCCTGAGCGCCGACAGCCTGCTACGAGTGGCCAGGGAACTGGAGCAGGCCAGCCTGCCCAGCGCGCCGCAGCACCATGTGGCACTGCTGCCGCTGGCGATCCTGCTGGAGAATCTCGGCTGCTACGCCGCCCTCTACGCCGGAGCCACGTTGAGCCTGCCAAGCCAGAAAACCCTGGGCATCCAGGGCGCCAGCGGCGTGGACGTGCCGCGCCTGCTGAGCAACCTCGCCGACCGCAAGGCGCAGAGCCTGATCCTGGTGCCCCAGTTGCTGTTGATGCTGGTCAGCGCCGCCGAACAACAGGCGTTCGACCCGCGTCACCTGCGCTTTATCGCGGTGGGCGGTGCTCGGGTGGCGCGAGACCTGCTGCACCGCGCGCAACGGCTCGGCCTGCCGGTCTACGAAGGCTACGGCTTGTCCGAATGCGCTTCGGTCGTGTGCCTCAACCGCCCCGGCGCTCACCGGCCTGGCAGCGTTGGCAAACCCCTGCCCCATGTTGAAGTACGCCTGGCCGAGGACGGTGAAGTGCTGATCAAGGGCTCGACCCTGTTGGGTTACCTGGGCGAACCGCTGCACACCGAACAATGGTGGCCGAGCGGCGACCTGGGTGAATTCGACGCCGAAGGGTTTCTTTACCTCAAGGGTCGCAAGAAGCATCAGTTCGTCACCAGTTTCGGGCGCAACGTCAATCCAGAGTGGATCGAGTCCGAACTGACCCAGCGCCACCACATCGCCCAAGCCTTCGTGTACGGCGAGGCCCAGCCACTCAACCATGCCTTGCTCTGGCCCCATCGCCCTGATTGCAGCGACGAGCAACTGGCCGCCGCCGTCGCCGAAGCCAACCAGGCACTTCCCGGCTACGCCCAGGTGCACCGCTGGACCCGCCTGCCCCAGCCCTTCAGCGCCGCCAACGGTTTGCTCACCGCCAATGGGCGTCCCCGTCGTGACGCCATCGTCGCTTTGTATCGTAACCAACTGACCGAATCCGCCCTTTCCGAGGAACCTGCATCATGAGTTTTTTCGACACCCTGCAAGAAGCCACGCAACAGGAACGCCACGAGTTGTTCAACCTGCCGATCATCGTCGATGCGTTGCAAGGCCGGGTCAGCCTGGACAGTTATCGCGCGTTCCTGGCCCAGGCCTACTACCACGTGCGCCACACGGTGCCGCTGATGATGGCGTGTGGCGCGCGCCTGCCGACACGCCTGGAATGGCTGCGCAAGGCGGTGTGCGAGTACATCGAGGATGAATATGGCCACGAACAGTGGGTGCTCAACGATATCGCCGCATGTGGCGGGGACCGTGACGCCGTGCGAGACGGCCAGCCTTCGCTGTCGATCGAACTGATGACCAGCTTCCCCTATGACACCATCGCCCGAGGCAACCCGGTAGGGTTGTTCGGCATGGTCAATGTGCTCGAAGGCACCAGCATCGCCCTGGCCACCCACGCCGCCGGCAGCATCCGCGAACGCCTGGCCTTGCCGGAAACCGCTTTCAGCTACCTCAGCTCCCACGGCTCGCTCGACATCGAGCACATGCAGACCTACCGCCGACTGATGAACAAGCTTGAAGACCCGGAAGATCAGGCCGCGGTGATTCATGCCTCGAAGGTTGTCTATCGACTCTACACCGACATGTTCCGGGGCCTGCCCCGTGAAGCGCAGGCACACCATGCAGCTGCATGAGGCGCGAGTCGTGCTGACCGGCGCCAGCGGCGGCATCGGCCTGGCGATCACCGAGACCTTGTGCGCAGCCGGTGCGCGGGTACTGGCGGTGGCGCGGCACCAAGACGCGCTGCAGGCCTTGCTCAAGCGCTATCCGCAGAACCTCAGTTGGGTGGCCGCCGACCTGACGCTGGCGGCCGACCAGGGCAAGGTGCTGGCTGCCGCCGAGAGCGTGGGCGGCATCAACCTGCTGATCAATGCGGCCGGGGTCAACCACTTCGCCATGCTCGAACAGCTCGACGACAGTGACATCCAGGGGATGCTGGCGGTGAACGTCGGTGCGCCGATCTGTCTGACCAAACGGCTGCTGCCCATGCTCAAGCAGGCGGACAGCGCAATGGTGGTCAATGTCGGCTCCACTTACGGCTCGATCGGCTACCCCGGTTATGCCAGCTACTGCGCGACCAAGTTTGCCCTGCGCGGTTTTTCCGAAGCCTTGCGCCGGGAACTGGCGGATACCCGGGTCAGTGTCCTGTACGTCGCGCCCCGCGCCACCCGCACCTCGATGAACAGCGCCGCCGCGCAAGCCTTGAACGATGCGCTCAAGGCCAGCGTCGACGACCCACAAGCCGTGGCGTCGGCGGTGGCCCATGCCATCGCCGGGGAGCGCCGCGATGTGTACCTGGGCTGGCCGGAGCGCTTCTTCGTGCGCCTCAACAGCCTGCTGCCAAACCTGGTGGACCGCGGCCTGCGCAAGCAACTGCCGCTGATCCGCCGCCTCAGTGAAAAACCCGAGAACGAGCCACCAAAACCATGAAAAACATCCTCGCATGCCTGTTGCTAGGCGCCCTCAGCCAAGGTGCCTGGGCAATGGACACCGCCGATCAGCAACGCCTCGATGGCATCCAGCAGAGCTGGGCGCACATCCAATACGAAATGCCGGAAAAACAGCGCGCCGCCGCATTCGAGCAGTTGGCGGCGCAAGCCACACGCTTCACTGCCGAACGTCCGGCGGTCGCTGAGGCCTGGATCTGGAAAGGCATCGTCACCAGCAGTTGGGCCGGCGCCGAGGGCGGCCTCGGAGCGTTGGGCAAGGCCAAGGACGCCAGAGCCGACCTGGAAAAATCCCTGAGCCTGGACCCCAAGGCCCTGCAAGGCTCAGCCTACACCAGCCTCGCCGCGCTGTATGACCGGGTCCCAGGCTGGCCGATCGGCTTTGGCGACAGCGACAAGGCCGAGCAACTGCTCAAGCAATCGCTGCAACTGAACCCCGATGGAATCGACAGCCTGTACTTCTGGGGCGATCACCTTTACCGTCAAAAGCACTACGCTGAAGCCAGGGCGGCGCTGCAAAAAGCCCTGCAAGCCGCGCCCCGTCCGGGCCGGGAAAGCGCCGATGCCGGGCGGCGCAAAGAGATTGCCGCGCTGATGGTGGACGTGGACAAAAAACTCGACTGATGGGAGTCCAGGTGCGTTTATTACTGATAGAGGATGACGTGGCCCTCGGCGAGGGCATTCAGCAGGCACTGGGGCGCGAGGGCTACACCGTGGACTGGCTCAAGGATGGCGGTAGCGCCCTGCACTCATTGCTCAGCGAAACCTTCGACCTGGCCGTGCTCGACCTCGGGTTGCCGCGCATGGACGGCCTCGACGTGTTGCGCCGCTTGCGCAATACCGGCTCGAACCTGCCGGTGTTGATCCTCACCGCTCGCGACGCCACCGAGGATCGCATCGCCGGGCTGGATGCCGGCGCGGACGATTACCTGGTCAAACCTTTCGACCTCAACGAACTCAAGGCCCGCTTGCGGGCCTTGTTGCGACGCAGTGCCGGGCGGGCCCAGGCGTTGATCGAGCACGCCGGCATCAGCCTCAACCCCAGTACGCAGCAAGCCAGCTACCACGGCCAGCCCGTCGCCCTGACGCCCAAGGAATACCAGCTCCTGCACGAATTGCTGTCACCGCCGGGCCGGGTCATCACCCGCGACCAACTGATGCAACTGCTCTACGGCTGGAGTGAAGAAGCCGAAAGCAACACGCTGGAGGTGCACATCCATCACCTGCGCAAGAAATTCTCGGCCGATCTGATCCGCACCATCCGTGGCGTGGGCTACCTGGTGGAAGAACGCCGATGACGTCGATCCGCCGCCGCACCCTCACCTTGATCATCGGCCTGCTGCTCGCAGGGCTCGCGGTACTCAGCGCGTTCAACCTGCACGACAGCAACCACGAAATCGCGGAAGTCTATGACGCGCAGTTGGCGCAAAACGCGCGGCTGCTGCAAGGGGTGATGCGCATGCCGTTGGCGGCGCAGCAGCATGCCGACCTGTACCGGGCGTTCAACGACGCATTGGCCGACGCGCCGTTGCGCGGCGACGGCCATCCCTACGAGCGCAAGATCGCCTTCCAGGTATGGAACCGTGCAGGCGACGTCCTGGTGCACACCGCTAGCGCGCCCTCCTTCCGCTCGCCGCCGACCCAGCCTGGGTTCAGCGACGTGGTGGACCTGAACAGCCGTCACTGGCGCGCCTTCATCCTCGAAGACCCACAGAACGGCCTGCGCATCTGGGTCGGCGAACGGGGTGACGTGCGCGCGGATCTGGTCGACCGGATCGTGCGTCACACGCTGTGGCCGAACGCGATCGGTAGCCTGCTGCTCGCAGCGATGGTCTGGCTCGCCATCGGCTGGGGCCTCAAGCCGCTGGCGAACATGGCGGCGACCCTGCGCGCACGCCACAGCGGCTCCCTCGAACCCCTGCAACTGACGCCGCTGCCCAGCGAGCTCGAACCCATGCAGGCGGCGCTCAACCGCATGCTCGCGCAGATACAGGAAGTGCTCGGGCGCGAGCGGCGCTTTATCGCCGACGCCGCCCACGAGATGCGCACCCCGCTGGCGGTGCTCCGGGTGCACGCGCAAAACCTGCAGGAGGCCGGCACCGAACAGGAGCGACGGGAGTCCCTGGCGTTCCTCATCGCCGGGGTCGATCGCACCAGTCGCCTGGTCAGCCAGTTGTTGACCATGGCCCGCCTCGAACCCAAGGCCGGCGCACCCGTGCTGGAGCACATCGACCTCAGCGAGACCGTGCGCAACAGCCTGGTGCAGCTCACCCCGTGGCTGTTGAGCAAGCACCTGGAACTGGCCTTCGACGTCAGCGACCAACCGTTCCATGTCCTGGCCGACGCGGCCACTGTCGACATCGCCCTCAACAACCTGATCACCAACGCCGCCAATTTCTCCCCGGAACACGGCGTGATCACCGTACAACTGACCCGGGTCGACAACTTCTACCAACTGAACGTCGACGACCAGGGACCGGGCATCGACGAGGCGGATCGAGCACGATTGTTCGAGCGGTTCTACAGCCGCGGCAGTCCACAAGGCGCGGGCCTTGGCCTGACCATCGTCGCCACCATCGCAACGCGTTTGGGCGGACGGATCGAACTGCTCAACCGGCCAGAGGGCGGCCTTCGGGCTACGTTGTCGATCCCTGTCAGAGAATAATCGTGCAAGCGCGCCTGACTTCCTCGCGATGCTGTTGTCAGAGATGACTTGCAGGGGGCGTTCAAGCGGCTGGACATGGGCGCGGCCTGCCCGGCTCACAGAACATCGGGCCGTACGCCCCTCAAGGCAGACGTAACATGGGACAATCACCCCCGACTTGATCCTTTCGGAGGCCACAATGCTTCGTGTGTTCGAACGAAGACTCGACCCTTTCCCACCTGATGAAGCGCCCCCGCCCCCGGTCGGCCTGACCCGTTTCCTGTGGGCCTGCACGCGGGGTGCCCGCGGTTACATCCTTGTGTTCGCGCTGTTGAGCGCCGGCGTGTCGATTTACGAAGCCTGGCTGTTCTCGTTTCTCGGGCAGGTCGTGGACCTGCTTTCGACCTGGCAGGCCGGCGGCGATGCACAGGGCCAGGAGAGCCGTGTGCTATGGGGGATCGGCATCGTACTGGTCACCAGCATCGGGCTGGTGGCGTTGCGGACCATGGTCCAGCACCAGGTGCTGGCGATCAATCTGCCGCTGCGGTTGCGCTGGGACTTTCACCGGCTGATGCTGCGGCAAAGCCTTTCGTTCTTTTCCGATGAGTTCTCCGGCCGGGTCACGACCAAGGTGATGCAGACAGCGCTGGCGGTGCGCGAAGTGTTGTTCACCGTCATCGAGATCGCCCCCGGGATTGGCGTGTACTTCATTGCGATCATTGCCCTGGCCGGCGGTTTCGCCCTGAAACTGATGCTGCCGTTCATTGCCTGGATCGTGCTGTTCGGGCTCGCCATGCTGTATTTCGTGCCGCGCCTGGGACAGGTCGGCCAGGAACAGGCTCACGCACGTTCGTCGATGACCGGGCGCATCTCGGACGCCTACACCAACATCACCACCGTGAAGCTGTTCTCCCACTCCAAGCGTGAGGCGCACTTCGCGCGGGCGGCGATGGAAGATTTCAAGCAGACGGGCTTTCGCCAGATGCGCCTGGTCAGCCAGTTCGAGATCGTCAACCAGGCCCTGGTGGTGGCGCTGATCATCGGCGCGGGCGGCTATGCCTTGTGGCTGTGGCACCAAGGTGAAGTCGGCACCGGCGCGGTGGCGGCGATCACGGCCATGGCACTGCGGATCAATGGCATGTCGCATTGGATCATGTGGCAGATGACCTCTCTGTTCGAAAGCATCGGCACCGTGCAGGACGGCATGGAAACCCTCACCCGGGGCCCAAGGTCCAGGACGCGCCTGACGCCAGCGTGCTGGTCCCTGCTGGCGGCGCGGTCACGTTCGACAACGTGAGCTTCAACTACAGCGGCGAGCGTCAGGTGCTCGATGGCTTGAGTCTGAGTATCCGCCCGGGCGAGAAGATCGGTCTGGTGGGCCGCTCCGGTGCCGGCAAGTCGACGCTGATCAACCTGCTGCTGCGCTTCTACGACGTGGACAGCGGCGAGATTCGCATCGACGGGCAAAACATCGCCAAGGTGACCCAGGACAGCCTGCGCAGCGCCATCGGCATGGTCACCCAGGACACGTCCCTGCTGCACCGCTCCATCCGTGACAACATCGCCTATGGCCGCCCGGACGCGACCGACGAACAGATCCACCAGGCCGCGGTGAACGCCCAGGCCGACGGGTTCATCCAACAACTGAGCGACCGCCAGGGCCACACCGGCTACGACACCTTGGTGGGCGAACGTGGCATCAAGCTTTCCGGTGGCCAGCGCCAACGCATTGCCATCGCCCGGGTGATGCTCAAGAACGCGCCGATCCTGTTGCTGGACGAAGCCACCAGCGCCCTCGACTCGGAAGTCGAAGTCGCCATCCAGGAAAGTCTCGATGAAATGATGGAAGGCAAGACCGTCATCGCCATCGCTCACCGCCTCTCGACAATCGCGGCCATGGACCGCCTCATCGTCATGGATGACGGACGCATCATCGAGCAAGGCACCCATGCCGAACTGCTCGCCAGGAACGGCACCTACGCCCGGCTGTGGCAGCACCAGAGTGGCGGGTTCCTCGGTGAAGACCAGGGGCTGACCGAGGCCGAGGCGATGTAATCACGGGCCGGGCGCCCTTCACGGCGCCCGGCCCTATAGCCAGGGATGCTATTCGCCCGCCCCTCGCGCAAACGCCGCCAGCGCCTGCCGCGCCTCCCGGTTGAGCGGGCAAGCCGCCTCGATCGCCTGGCCGACCGCCAGGAGCTCTTCGCGCAAGGCCTCGCCGGCATCGGTCAGCGCAATCAGCACTCGACGCTCATCGTCCTTGTCCCGCGTGCGTGTCACCCTGCCCGACGTCTCCAAGCGCTTGAGCAAGGGGGTGATGGTTCCGGTGTCCATGCCGAGCCTGGCGCCGAGGTCGCCCACGGTCCTGGGGGCGTCATTGAACAGCTCCAGCATCGCCAGGTACTGCGGGAACGTCAGGCCCAAGGGATCCAGCAAGGGCTTGTGAAGGCGCATCATCCGATTCGAAGCGCTGTACAAGGCGAACGACAGATGGGCGTCGAGTCCGGTTGCTGACGCCTGTCGCTCAACATTATCTAGCTTGCTAGATATTGTTGCGACAGGTTGCTTGTAAGCATCACTGCTTTCCTCGACTGGCGCCGATGTTGTGGGCTCCTGCGCCTGCCGATCAGCGGCGAGCAGTTCTTCATGGGTCGCCCGCAGGATGCGTGCGGAAAATGCCTGATCGTCGACCGCTCGGGCCAGCACCATCGCCCCCACTATCGAGGCGACAAAGCTGGTGGCCTGGTCTTCCCTCGAGCGACCAGGCCGCCATGGCAGGCCGGACTTCAACGTCTCGACCATGCGCGCCACCCGCTGAGTAAAGGAGCGGCGCATGCCGGGCTCACGCGCCACGTCAATCGCCAGCGCGGGCATGGCGCAGCCGGTTTCCGGGTGGTCCCGGTGCGACTCGGCAAGGTACATGGCCAGGAACGCTTGCTTGGGCACGTCACTGTTCGACAAGGTCTCGCGCAGCTTTTGCGCCAACTGATCCATCGCCCGTTCGAGGCTGGCGCACGCCAACACTTCCTTCGAGTCGAAGTGCGCATAAAACGCACCATGGGTCAGCCCTGACGCCTTCATCACCTCGGCAATGCTCGCCCCGGCAACACCCTTGGCACGAAACAGCCGAGACGCTTCTTCAACAATGCTCTCGTAGCGCTCTGCTGTCTGGTCCGAGGAATACCTCATGGAAACCTCCGTTTTTGTGCTTGACGGATTACATGATGATCATCATGCTTGCCGCTAAATATGATGATCATCATACATAACAACGACCTTGTTGGCTGATTTTTGTCTCCTGGTCGCTCACCACAACCGCTTCGATCAACAGGCTTAAAGGGATGACGACTTCCGTAAGCGACTCCACCCAGGCACTTCAACCCCTGACCGGGCGGACCGTGGCGCTGCTGGCAGGCCTGGCCGCCATCGGCATGCTCTCCACCAACATCATTCTGCCGGCATTTCCAGCCATCGGCGACGAACTCGGGGTGACCACCCGCGAGCTGGGGCTGACCCTCTCCAGCTTCTTCATCACGTTCGCGCTCGGCCAGTTGATCGTCGGCCCGCTCGCCGACCGTTACGGGCGCCAGAAGCTGGTGTTGGGCGGGCTGTGCGTCTTTGTCGTCGGCACCGTCATCGCAGGTTTCGCGCCGACCCTGGAGGTCATGATCGCCGGGCGCGTGGTCCAGGCGCTGGGCGTGTGCGCCACCTCGGTCCTGTCCAGGGCGATTGCACGCGACCTGTTCGAGGGCGAGACCCTCGCCCGCGCGCTGTCGTTGACCATGGTCGCCACGGCTGCCGCACCGGGGTTTTCGCCGCTGGCGGGCAGTGTGCTGACCGACACCCTCGGCTGGCGCGCCATTTTCATCCTGGTGGGGCTGGCAGGCATCGCCCTCGCCCTCTTCTATGTCCGCGGCCTTGGCGAAACCCACCCCGCTGACCGCCGGGCACCGCATTCGGCCAGGAGCGTGCTGCTCGCCTATCGGCGCCTGGCCCTGGACAAGCGCTTCATCCTGCCGGCCGTTTCCATGAGCCTTTTGATGAGCGGCCTGTTCGCCTCGTTCGCCGCGGCCCCGGCCATCCTGATGAAAGGCCTGGGCCTGACGTCGCTGCAGACCGGCCTGTACTTCGCCTCCACGGTGTTCGTGGTGTTCGCGGCGGGCATGGCAGCGCCGCGCCTGGCTCACCGCCATGGCGCGGCGATCATCGCATTGCTGGGAATCATCTGCGCCATGGCTGGCGGGGCCTTGCTGCTGGTGGGCCCGGCCAATCCAAGCCTGGGTGGCTACGCCCTGTCCATGATCACCTTTCTTTGGGGCATGGGGCTGGCCAATCCGCTGGGCACGGCCATCGCCATGGGGCCTTTCGGCAAGGAGGCCGGAATGGCGTCGGCACTGCTGGGCTTTGTCTCCATGGCCGCCGCCGCACTGACCACCTGGCTGGCCTCGGTCCTGCCTTTTGCGCCGGTCACGGCACTGGGAGGCATTCAGGTCACGGCGTGCCTGATTGCCCTGGTCCTGTTCGTCCTGCGAGGCAGCCTCGTCAAACAACCCCTGCGGGGCTGATGCCTCGCTTTCTCTTTCGTCAACACCTGGAGATTCAACATGCAAATCAAAGGCAGTGTGGCCCTGGTCACCGGCGCCAATCGTGGCTTGGGCAAGGCGTTCGTGCAGGCCCTTCTCGCAGCAGGCGCCACCAAGGTGTATGCCGCGGTCCGCGACCCCGCCACCGTCGAAGCCCAACCGAACGTGGTGCCACTGAAACTCGACGTCACGCGCCCTGAAGACATCGCCGCGGCGGTCGAGAGCGTGCAAGACCTGACGCTGCTGATCAACAACGCTGGCATCCACGGCAACCAATCGAAAGCTAACATCAGCCTGGAGAACCTTCGCCAGGAGTTCGAGACCAACGCCGTCGCGCCGCTGGCCACCAGCCTGGCCTTCGCACCGATCCTGGCCGCGAACGGTGGCGGTGCGATCGTCAACATGCATTCGGCCCTGAGCTGGGTCAACCTGCCCAACACGGTCACGTATTCGGCGAGCAAGGCCGCCGTGTGGTCATTGACCAACGGCTTGCGTTTGCAACTGGCGAGCCAGGGCACCCTGGTGGTCGGCGTGCATGTCGCGTTCGTCGACACCGACATGACACGAGGCCTCGAAGGCGTGCCAAAGGCCTCGCCCCACGACGTCGTCCAGCGTGTGCTGGAGGGCGTCATCAATGATCAGCCAGAGGTATTGGCCGATGAGACGAGCAACCAACTCAAGCAGAACCTGAGCAACGGCGTCTACCTTAGGCCGATTGCTTAAGGGCGCGAATGCGGGCTGCCGGGGGGAGCCCACCTCCCCCTGGTAAACACTCTATCAGTCTGGCTTTTTGAGGAAATCGAAAGCCTCCCCGGGGATGGAACAAATCGCGAATCACCATCTGACTACCTGCAAAGCGCGAATACCTCGTATGAGAACTGGTCCAACAATCGACCAAACACGGCGGATTGGCCAGCGCATTTATCAGCCATGACGGCAGAAACCGGTCAGAGACAAACGTTTATGAACGACCGCCTGCAACCCAAGCGGCCTTTTAAACTTAATCATCTGGGCCTGATTTTATGAGCAATAACTCGTAGGTCAGATCTGCTTCATGAAAGGTGGCGCACCACTCTTGAAAGCCCGATCGAGGCTCGCATGATAGGCGGACGATGATTCCGGAGTCCGTGTTAAATGTTTCTTTGACGACTGCAATATCTCCTGGCACTGCATCACGAACATTTATCCAATCGACGTACAAAGCCTTTGTAGAATCGACGTGAGTCAACTTTATAAAATTCCCTTTCACAAGTGTCATAACCTCGGTCGATACCTCTTACAGATCAGAGAGAGAGTTGTTCGAATGACTGCCTGGCGAGCGCTATCAGTCAAGGCAGGCTGAAAACGGCCGCCCGATCCGCACCTGCTTCCAGCCAAAGAGCGAAAACTCTCAATTTGTGAGAGCTAGCCTCTAAGGGCACGTAATATTTCTCGGACCAACGGCTTCGTGTTTTTTTCACTGGGGTCAGTCTCAGGCGGGTCGCTACTACGGATCCACTCGCCTTGATCGAACGCTTGATAAAGCGAGAAAGCAGGCTGAGGCATTTCGTTGGTCATACCCACCTCAACCACGGCATTCACGATCCCGTTCATGACGTCATCGCAAAAATCGTAGATCAAAGATCCCTGTAGATAACCTTCTGCAACCGCAACGGACAGCTCGTTCAGCACATCTTGCGGTGTGACATCAAATTCCTCAAAAGTGGCGGCAATATCACTCAGGGTTAAACCCTCTGCGCCAGCTTTCATCGAAAGTTTCTCGAGTTCATTCTTCGGTAACATCCTGATCATGAGCTTCTTCCGGTTAGGTACGAAGGTATGCTTGCAACACTCATAAGCTCTCTATCCAACAGAGTGGCCGCACAGCGGCCACATGTTCAATGCCATGCTGCAATACGGTTTCATTGACGGTCAACTTCAAATCCAGGCAATGTCCGTTTCGGGTTAGCAGCCGTCATTCCTTGCACCAACCAAACCGGCTGGGTACGCTCTGAAATCGCTTATAGCCACGGGAGGTGCATATGGAAAGCCATGCAGCATTGGAAATCGAAAAAGCTGCTTACGATGAGTTTCTGATCCAATGGAATCAAGACGCCTTCCAACAACAGAGGCTCGGTCAAGCCTTCTACAATTTTTTTCAACCTTCATAAGCTCACGGATCAGAGATTGCTGACTGGTCTATATGACGCTGGCGGTCAAAAAGCTACAGCCTTGATCTCCCGAATGTTCAACATCAGGCAGTAGCCGACGACCGGCCAAGAACAACCGGTGGGATTGGATTGCACCGAGTTCTACTAGAGATTATTAACATGCTGGTCGAACGCCAAAGATGCCACCAAGGATACATACGAGCAATGCTTATCCGCTCTAGAAAAATCTCACTTTGGGTGTGCGAAGAATGTGAGGCGACGTGGAAGAGTCAGGTTGAAGTAAACGTCAGCAAGTTTGAAGACTACGGAACGTTGATGGCCGGTATCAGACGCAGTCCTTTATGGTCAGAGCTGGAACCACAGTAGTGGATGCCGGCCTGACCACCCCAGGAAAAGCTGTAAGCGCACTTAGGCTTCAGTGAGCCTTTTCCGAAGAAAGCTCAAAGCATCCCTGAAAACCTGATGCCAACTCTCAGAGGGCTCGCTCACGAGAGGATGCCAAAAGAATCTGAATTCATGGCCTCCATCATCTTCTGCAAAATGCACCCAAGTATCTGGAAGGTCTTGGGCAACATGACATTCATGAAATGCCCATGTTTGTCCAGTTACGATGGAGCGCCGCTCCCCCAAATGTCGCCCAACTGTCGAATGAATCCCTGCTTCTTCTTTCAGCTCTCGAACCGCAGCCAGGTCGGCTGACTCACCTGGCTCGACACTGCCTTTGACCAGCTGAAAGCCTGCTAATGGATGCTCGAACGCTAAGATTTCAAGCGTTTCGCGGACTCGCAGAACTACAGGACAAGATTTATCTGCTTCCATGCCGTCACACCTACCCCAATCCTTACGCGTGAGCCGGGAAGCATAAGCGAAGCAAGCTGTCATCGAAACCGGAGAGGACGAAAGATTCGCAAGGTGTGTTTACCGTCCGCTTACCAACAATTTTCATAACGTGGCTATTCCTGTTTATCCGCGAGTCAAGATGGCAGGTGCATTAGGTTAGGGACTTCACTGTTCGCTTCTGGCCGAAAGCTGACGACCTCAAAACCCCTGAATCGGCCAGGCGAACGATAGGTTAGGATATGGAGTCCCCTCACGTAGGTCTTCATTACATGCATTTGATCTGCGAAGTTGAAGAAATCTTCGAAGTCAATGGTATCGGTTGCGTGATTTGCCCTGGCATCCCTCATGACTTTCCGCACCCGGTACGTTCAAGCGTGGCACTTGTTATTGAAACACCAATGGGGGCCAGAATCGAAACCACCCTACAAAATCTGATGTGGGTTCGTGGGGGCAAGCAACGTCTTCACGACCCGTTTAGCATAGCGGGTGACATTCAGAAGACAGATATACCGTTGGGTAGCCGTGTTTTTCTTCTTCACGGCTCCAAAACCTAAGAAGCAAAACAGAGGGACAGATTCATATTGTCCGCTGCCTCGGTAAATAAATCCGTCCCTTTACCGCTGGTGGTCGGCGTGCATGTCGCCTTCGTGGACACGGACATGACACGAGGCCTCGGCCCACGATGTCGTCCAGCGCGTGCTGGAGGGCGTCATCAATGATCAGCCAGAGGTATTGGCCGATGAGACGAGCAACCAACTCAAGCAGAACCTGAGCAACGGCGTCTACCTTAGGCCGATTGCTTAAGGGCGCGAATGCGGGCTGCCGGGGGGGGAAAGTCCACTTTCCCCCCGGCAAACGTTCCCACGCTAACAGCTCACTGGAACATCAAGCATCCCAGCGCCGCAGCAACAAGCTGGCGTTGACGCCGCCAAAGCCGAAGCCGTTGGACAGCGCATGAGTGATCGGCATTTTTCGCGCGCTCAGGCCGACCAGGTCCAGCCCCTCGGCCGCTTCGTCGGGGTGATGCAGGTTCAGCGTGGGCGGCACGATCTGGTCGCGCAGGGCCAGCACCGTGAAAACCGCTTCGATCCCCCCGGCCGCGCCCAGCAAATGCCCGGTCGCGGATTTGGTGGAGGTGATCGCCACGCCGCGATCGCGCCCGAACACCGCGCTAATCGCCGCGAGTTCGCCGCTGTCGCCGACTTGAGTGGACGTGGCGTGGGCGTTGATGTGCTGCACGTCCGCAGGGCTGACAGCCGCCTGACGCAGCGCCTGTTCCATGGCGCGCCGGGCGCCGTTGCCGTCTTCCGGGCCGGCCGTCAGGTGGTAGGCATCGGCGCTGGTGCCATAGCCGACCAGTTCCGCCAACGGCGTGGCCCCACGGGCCAGGGCATGCTCCAGGGATTCGATCACCAGCACCCCGGCCCCTTCGGCCATGACGAACCCATCCCGATCCCGATCAAAGGGCCGCGACGCTTGCTGCGGATGCTCGGCGAAGCCGGTGGACAGCGCCCGGGCCGCCGCAAAGCACCCCAGGGTCACACGATCGATCGCCGCCTCGGTGCCGCCGCACAGGGCGACGTCCGCCTCACCGCTGCGGATCAGCCGCGCCGCGTCGCCGATTGCCTGCACGCCGGCCGCACACGCCGTGACAGGTGCGCCGAGCGGGCCTTTGAAACCGTGCCGGATGGACACGTGCCCGGCGGCCATGTTGGCCAGGAACGCCGGCGCGGTGAACGGTGACAAGCGACGCGGCCCGCGGGCATCCGTGGTGCGGACGGCGTCGGCAATGGCGCCGAAGCCACCCACACCCGACGCGATGATCGTCGCGGTGCGCTCCTGCTGCTCACTGCTAGTCGGGTGCCAGCCCGCTTGCGCCAGCGCTTCATCGGCGGCCACCAGGGCGAACTCGATGAAGCGGTCCATCTTCTTGCGATCCTTGGCCGAAATCACTCGTTCCGGGGCATAGCCGGCGACGGCATCATCTTCCAGCGACGGCACTTGGCCGCCCACGGCAACTCCCGTGCCTTCGGTGATGGCGTCAGCCAGCCGACGGATGCCGGACTGGCCGGCCAACAACCGTCGCCAGGCCTCCTCCACCCCACAACCCAATGGGCTGACGAGGCCGACACCGGTGACGACGATTCGCTTCTGACCTGTGGGACTCAACATAAGCACCTCTTCGTTTTTCAATCGACCCGCCCTTCACCAGCCTGACGCACACTGGCCGCAGCCTGCTTCATTGCGCCGGATGACCGGGACGGATCTTGAACCAGATGGAATACATCGCCGGCAGGAACACCAGCGTCATGATGGTGCCGACGAACGTACCGCCGATCAGCGTGTAGGCCAACGTGCCCCAGAAGACCGAGTGCGTCAGCGGAATGAACGCCAGGATCGCCGCCAGGGCCGTCAACAACACCGGGCGTGCACGCTGGACCGTGGCCTCGATGACGGCGTTGAACGGATCCAGCCCTTCCTGCGCGTTGTGGTGGATCTGCCCGATCAGGATCAGCGTGTTGCGCATCAGGATGCCCGACAGCGCGATCAGCCCGACCAGCGCGTTGATGCCGAACGGCTGATGGAAAATCAGCAAGGTCGGCACCACGCCAATCAACCCCAGGGGCGCTGTGAAAAACACCATGATCATCGCCGAGATCGAACGCACCTGGATGATGATGATCAGCAGCGTCAGGGCAATCATGATCGGCACCAGCGGCACGATCGCCTTGCCGGCCTTGCCCGATTCCTCGATGGCCCCGGCCTGCTCGATCCGGTAACCCTGGGGCAGCGTGTCGATGATCGGCTGCAATTGCTTGATGATCGCGCTCGACACGTCCGGCGGCTGCAAGCCTTCGGCGATGTCGCCGCGCACGGTGATGGTGGGCGTGCGGTCACGCCGTCGCAGGATCGGGTCTTCCATGCGTACATCGACCTCGCCGACCTGGGACAGGGGAATGCGTTGGCCCGTGGCCCCTACCAGGGTAAAGCCTTCGATCCTGGCCGGATCGAGGCGGATGTCCCCCGCGGCCCGACCGACCACCTGCACCGAGCGGATGTCCTCGCGCACCGCCGTGATCGGCACGCCCGCCAGCAGGAATTGCAGTTGCTGGGCAACGGCGCTGGAGGTCAGCCCGACCGCCTGCAAACGGTCCTGGTCCAGGTTGAAGTGCAGCGTCGGCGTCAGCGGTCCCCAGTCGGTGTTGACGGTCCTCATCAGCGGGCTGGTTTGCATGACGTCCTGGACGCGACTGGCGATCTCCCGCAGTTTCGACGGGTCAGGCCCCATCACCCGGTACGCCACCGGGAACGGTGAGTACGGACCGAAGACGATCTGCGTGGCCCTGACCCGCGCCTCTGGAGCGAGCCCTTCGGCCACCGCTTCGCGCAGCCGGAACTTGAGGGTTTCCCGGGCTTGCTGATCGTCTGTCAGCACCACGATCTTGGCGAACGATGGATCCGGCAGCTCCGGCGCGATCGCCAGGAAGAAACGCGGCGCCCCCTGCCCGACGTAGGCGGTGATGATCTTGGCTTCCGCCTGCTTCTGCAGCCACGCCTCGACCTTGGCGGTGGTGGCGCTGGTCTGCTCGATGGAAGTGCCATAGGGCATCTGCACTTCGATCATCACCTCGGGGCGGTCCGAGGTCGGGAAGAACTGTTTCTTCACCTGGCCCATGCCCAGGATGGACACGGCAAACAGGGTGATGACCGTGCCGGCCACCAGCCATTTACGCGCGATCACCCGCGCCAGGATGCGACGGAAGCGGTTGTAGCGTGGCGTGTCGTAGATGGCTGCGTGCCCGCCTTCGACCTTTTTGATGTCCGGCAACATTTTCACCCCCAGGTAAGGAGTGAACGCCACCGCGACGACCCAGGAGGCGATCAGCGCGATGCCGACGATCCAGAACATGTTGCTGGTGTATTCGCCGGCAGTGGACTGGGCAAAGCCGTTGGGCATGAAGCCGATCGCCGTCACCAGCGTACCGGAGAGCATTGGCGCGGCCGTGTGGCTCCAGGCATACGCGGAGGCCTTGATCCGGTCGTAGCCCTCCTCCATTTTCACCACCATCATTTCGATGGCGATGATGGCGTCGTCCACCAGCAACCCTAGGGCCAGGATCAGCGAGCCCAGGGTGATCCGGTCGAAGTTCTTGCCGGTGGCCGCCATCACCACAAACACGATGGCCAGGGTCAGGGGCACAGCCGCCGCGACCACGATCCCGACGTGCCAACCCATGCTGATAAAGCACACGACCATCACCACCAGCAAGGCGACGAAGAACTTGACCATGAACTCGTCGACCGCCGAGCTGATGTTGACCGCCTGGTCGGTGACCTTGGTCAGCGTCATGCCCAGCGGCATACCTTCATTGATCTTGCTGGTCTCGGCGTCGAGCGCCTTGCCCAGGTCCAGGCCGTTCCAGCCTTCGCGCATGATCACGCCCAGCAACAGCGCTTCTTCGCCATTGTTGCGCACCAGGAAGGTCGCCGGATCTTCATAACCGCGTTCCACCGTCGCCACGTCCGAGAGTTTCAAGGTCCGGCCTTGGATAGCCAACGGCGTGTCGCGGATTTTTTCCAACTTGTCGAAGGCGCCATCCACCCGCAAAAAGACCTGTGGCCCATGGGTTTCGATGGAACCGGCGGGGGTCAGCACGTTCTGGCTGTTCAGGGCGGCGAAGATATCCTGGGGAGACACCCCCAGGGTCGCCAGCCGATCGTGAGAAAAGGAAACGAAAATACGCTCGGCCTGCTCGCCGATAATGTTGACCTTCTTCACCCCTGCCACGTGCAACAGACGCTGGCGCAGAACCTCGGCATCACGCGCCAGCAGGCGCTGCGGCTCGCCCTTGGCCTTGAGGGCGAACAACGCAAACGTCACGTCCGAATACTCGTCGTTGACCAACGGCCCGATCACCCCCGCCGGCAACCTGGTGGCTTCGTCGTCGAGTTTCTTGCGCGCCTGATAAAACTCCTCCTGCACCTGTGAAGGCGGCGTGCGGTCCAGCAGCGACACCATGGTGAACGCCAGGCCGGGACGGGTGTACGTTTCCGAGCGGTCGTACCATTTCAATTCCTGCAGGCGTTTTTCCAGGGGCTCGGCCACCTGGTCCTGCATCTCCTGCGCCGTCGCGCCCGGCCAGGCCGTGATCACGGTCAGTTGCTTGACGGTAAAGGGCGGATCCTCCGCGCGGCCCAGCGTGAAGAAGGCCAGGGTTCCGGCGACAGCAATCAGAAAAATCAGAAAGACCGTGATGGAGCGCTCGCGCACCGCGAGAGCCGAAAGGTTGAGGCTCATTGGTGGCTCCCGGCGACCTTCACATCGTTTTGTGGCAGCAGCCTGACGGACTCACCCTCACGCAACAGATGGGCGCCCAGGCCGATGATCTGTTCGCCGACGTTGAGACGGCCGGTGACGCGTGCCGCGTCATCGCTCAAGCCCAGGACCTGCACCGCTCGCCAGGTGACTTTGGCCGACTCACCGTCGATGGCCCACACGCCTACGCCATTGCCCGGGTCGTACAACGCCGCGATCGGCACTTGCATCACCGGCCCCTGGGCCGCGCCTTCGGCGATGCGCAGCGTCACCGTCGAACCCAGCGGTGCGTTGGCCAGTGCGCCTTCGAGCACATAGCGCGCTTCGAAGGTGCGGGTCACTCGGTCTGCCGAATCGGACAGCAACCTGAGTTTCGCGGTGACAGCTGCGCTGGAGCGGCCATAAAGCGTCGCTTGCGCACTCGAGCCGACGGCGGGCCGCAGGGTTTCCGGCAACTGCACGACGGCTTCGCGTTGCCCGGCTCGCGCCAGCCGGACCACCGGTTGCCCAGGGCTGACGACCTGCCCCGGCTCGGCCAGCGTTTCCATCACCACACCGTCGGCGTCGGCGACGAGCACCGCGTAGCCGGAAGCATTGCGGGCCACGTCGGCCTGCGCCTCGGCAGCGCTGAGCTGGGCCTTGGCGGTGTCGGCGGCGGCTTTGATCTGGTCGTAGCCCGACGCCGAAATCGCGCCGGCGGCCACCAACTCACGATACCGCGCTTCATCATCCGCGGTTTGCTTGGCCCGAGCGCGTGCGGCCGTGACCGCTTCTTGCTGGGCCCGCGCCTGCAAGCCCAAGTCGATCGGGTCCAGGCGCATCAAAGGTTGACCCTTTTTAACGGTCTGGCCCGCATCCACCAATCGCTCCAGCACCTTACCGGAAACACGAAAGCCCAGGTCACTCTGAACCCGGGCGGCCACGACGCCGGTGAAAGAACGCGCACTGGTAGAGGCCCCCTGCACTTGCACCACCCTCACCAGAGGAGCAAGCGTGCGGGGATCGGTGGCAGTGGATGAATCGCCACACGCCGTGAGGACGAGAGGCAATACGCAAGCGGCCAGGGTGACAGGTCGGAGCCGGAGCATAGGTTCCCTTTATTGAGCAGAGGACGGGGAGCTCATTCTTGCTCTCGTGACCAATTCTGTCAATGGTCACCATTTCAGGTTTTATTTTCAATTCACCTCACATCTAGGTAATCCTAAGTAAACAGGGAGTCTTGGATCCGTTCGAGCGCGTTGCTCATCCATTGACAGCCTGTGACCACTCTATAATATGGTCACAAATATTGATCCTAAGGATACTTCAATGCCTCCCTTCCGCCCCCTTGCTCTGTTGGTAGGCGCCAGCCTGATGGCCGGCTGCGCGGTCGGTCCGGATTACCAGCGTCCGGACACTGCGCTCTCGGATCGCTTCCTGGGCCAGTCCTCTGTCGAACAAAGGCGCGGTGCAGCGCCCACCAGCCTCACCACCTGGTGGGAGGGATTTGGCGACCCGGTACTGAGTGATTTCATCGCCAAAGCGCTGGAGCAGAACCTTGACCTTGCCCAGGCATCGGCGCGCGTTGCCCAGGCGCGTGCCGGCCTTGGCGCCGCCAATGCCGCCCTGCTGCCCTCGGGAAACATCAGCGGCCAGGCCGCACGCGCCTATCAATCGGTCGAGACCCCGTTGGGCCGGGTGCTCGATTCGACGCCTGGCTTTGACCGGTACGGCAATGCCTATGAGCTGGACCTGAGCGCGAGCTGGGAGCTGGATCTCTTTGGTGGCCTGCGACGCGGACGCGAAGCCGCATTGGCCGACTACCAGGCCTCCGAGGCCGGTGTCGCCGCCACAAGACTTGCCGTCGCCGCGCAGACCGCTGACATCTACATCACCCTGCGCGGCCTGCAAGCGCGACTCGACATCGCGAACCGCCAGGTCAAGACCCAGCAGGACTTGCTCGAGAAAGTCCAACTGCTCTACAGCAAAGGCCTCGCCGCCCACTATCAGATCCGCCAGACCGAGGGCGCGCTCGCTCAAGTGCAGGCCACGGTGCCTGTGCTGCAGACTGGCCTGGATGCCACGCTGAATGCACTGGATGTCATGCTCGGCACACCGCCAGGCACCCATCGCCAGCAACTGGCCGAAACAGGCAGCATTCCCCTGCCCCCTCAAATCAACGAAATGGGGACGCCGGCTGATCTGCTGCGCCGGCGGCCGGACCTCATCGTCGCCGAGCGCCGGCTCGCCGCTTCCAATGCCCGCATCGGGGAAGCCATCGCCGAGTACTACCCGAAATTTTCCCTCAGTGCGTTGCTCGGCAGTGCCACCAGCGTGTCGGCCGGGCACCTGTTCTCCGGCGGCGCCAGCCAGGCTTCTGGCGCACTGGGTCTGCGCTGGCGGCTGTTCGACTTTGGCCGGATCAACGCGCAGATCGACCAGGCCAAGGGGCAGGAAGCTGAAGAACTGGCGGCCTACCGCCAATCCGCGCTTCGGGCCACGGAGGATGTCGAGAACGCGCTCTCCGCCCTGGTGAACCGAGAGTCCCAGGCGACCACCCTCATTTCAGGCGAAGCGTCACTGAGCGAGGCTCGCCAGTCGTCCTTTATTGCCTATCAGAAAGGTGCGGCCAGCCTGATCGACGTCCTCAACGCCGACCAGACGCTGCTCCAGGCATCCGATGCACGGGCACAGGCACGAACCGAGGCGGCGCGCGCGGCAGTCGCGGCGTTCAAGGCCCTCGGTGGCGGCTGGCAAGCGCCTCAGCCGCAGCCCGTGGCGAGTCGATGATCTGACATGTTGTTTTCAATCTTTCTTTACCACCGGAGTCCAGCCACATGAAAAGCAACGACAATTCCTGGGTGCTCATCACGGGTGCTTCCAGCGGCTTCGGCGAGGAGTTCGCCCGGCAATACGCAGCCCAGGGAAAATCCCTGGTTCTGGTAGCCCGCAGGCTGGACAAGCTTGAAGCGCTGTCGGCCCAGTTGCGCGAGCGCTTCGGCATCGAGATCCTCGTCGAGCAGGTCGACCTGTCTTCGGTCCCGGCGATCATCGAGCTGCACAAGCGGCTGGGTCAACAGGGTATTGTGGTCGATGTACTCATCAACAACGCCGGCCATGGATTGCAGGGCCCCTTTCTGGACCACTCCGTCGACCAGTCCCAGGCGATGATCAACCTCGACATCGCCAGCCTGACCCTGCTGACTCGGCTCTTTGCCGCGGACATGCGCGCCCGGCGTCGCGGGCACATTCTGCATATCGCCAGCCTGCTGTCCTACCAGGGGGTGAAAAACTTTGCGGTCTATTCAGCGGCAAAGGCCTACGTACTCCGCTTCTCCGAGGCGCTGCACCAGGAGCTCAAGGCCGATGGTGTGGTCGTGACCGCACTGTGCCCGGGCATGTCCGATACCGGGTTTGCCCAAAGCGCCAGCCAGAAACTCACGCCGGTGCTGAGGAAGGTGATGATGCAACCTCAACCGGTGGTTCGCGCCGGCATCCGCGCGCTGCAAGCCGGGCGCATGAGTGTCGTACCCGGTTTCGGCAACAAGGCGCTCACGGTGTTGACCTGGGCCACGCCGCGCTGGCTCCACCAGCGCCTGATGGCCAATGTCATGGGTGTATGAAGGTCGCCGTGTGCCGGGCGCCGCATAGGCGCCCGGCACACGGCATGTCGCGTCAGAAGCGATAGCTGATCGAAGTACCGAAACCGCTGGCGCTGTTGCGGTATTTGGCACTGTACGCGCCACGGGTCGCAGAGGTTTCGTTGACCCGCACGCTCTCTTCCTGGAGATAGGAATACGCCAGGTCGATTGTCACATCCTGCACCGGCGTCCAGCCGGCACCGAAGCTGAGCACGGTGCGATCACCGGTTGGAATCCGCGGCCCGCGGTTGGTGTTGTTGGCCGGCGACTGATCCACCGACATGCCGGCGCGCAGCACCCACTGGTCGTTCAACCGGTATGCCGCGCCGATTGCATGGGCCCAGGTGTCATGCCAGTTCTGTTCTTCGCTGACAGTGCCCAGCGCGCCGCTCAACAGCGCAGGCAAGCCTGAGTTCTCGATGGTCAGTTCCTTGAAGCGACTCCAGCGTGTCCAGGTACTGCCCAGATAAAGGGTCCAGTCGTCATTGAGCTGATGAGTGAGCGAGAGATCGACTGACTCCGGGAGGTCCACATCCAGTGACGCGTCATAACTACGCCCGCTGACCCCGACGACGCTGAAAATCCCGCCGGTGAGCTTGGACTTCGCGTCCAGGTGATAACTGACCTTGGAGTGATACGTCAGCCCCAGGCGGGTCCGGTCGGTGGCCTGCACCAGGAGACCGGCATTGAAGCCGAGTGCGGTGTCGTCGCCGTTGCTTTTCAGCTTCCCATCGTTGCTGCCGGGGCTCAGAGGATTGGGGACCATTCCGGAGATCTCACCGCTGATCCGGTTGATGGTCGGCCCGAACCCGATCGACACCTTGTCGTTGAAGGCATAGCTGACAGTGGGCTGGAAGGTCAGCGTCGTCACTTCGCTTTTGTTGGCGTAGTAACGCCCGGCAAAGTCGCTGCCGTAATCGGTGATCAAGCCAAACGGCACGTAGAAACCCACGCCGACGGCCCAGTGCTCGTCCAGCGGCTTGACGTAGTAACCCATCGGCACCGTGGTGGTTGGCACCATGTCACCGTCTTGCTGGCCGCCGAATGTGCTGCGGGTCTGGCTGATATCGCTCTTGGCAAACAGCGTCGCTGCGCCGAGGCTGACCTGCTCGTGCTTCAAGCGCGACATGCCCGCCGGGTTACCGAAGACCGTGCTGGCATCTTCCGCTGAAGAAGAACGCCCGGCGAATCCCGTCCCCATCCCGCTGATGCTCTGTTCGTTAAGGGCGAAGCCGCTTGCAAACACCTGGGAAGTGGCAAGGGTGACGGCGAGCCCCAAGGGGGCCTTGAGCAAGATTTTTTTCATTATTAGAACTCTAGGAACACTGGCTGAGGGGTGTAACGGTTTGCTTTTCTATCAGGTGAAAATGGCCACGGTCTGACGTGCCCAAAGCACTCGCCGCCCGCTCTCGTCCCAGACCTCCATGTCCTGTAACGAATAGCCTTCGAAGGCCTGGCGACTGAAGGAACCGATAAGAAACCATTCGCCGGCCACGGCGGGCTGCGGCAGATCGATTGTCCAGGACGCCGAGCTGATGGCGGCCGGCTCCGTGAAGCAGGTCATGGCGGCTGGCGGCAGACTGTCCGCGAGGGCGATCAGGGCCACCGCCGGGTCCACCCCTTGGGCATCCAGGTGACGGACCCACATCAATAGCTCGGGATTTTGCGCACCGGACACCGGCAACGAGCCGCCTGCGGGACGCATCTCGAAGTTGAAGGCGCAGGCCGGCGCAATGGCGCGGTCCAGCTCCAGCGTGGGGTATCGCGACGGGCCTTCCACCGGCGGGCAACCCCACGCCTCATGGGTAATCCGGCTGGCCCGTGGCTGCGCAAACAGCAAGGTCGTGCGCAACGCCAGCTCATCACCGGACGTGCAGTCGACCGACACTGAAGTCACGGATCGCCCTTCGCGCAACACGCTTGTGTGGAATGTCTGGGGTTGCGTGACGGGCCCAATGAATGACACCTGCGCAGACTTGAACGGCGGGAAGCCTTCAGGCCGCTCGCGCAAAACCGTCTCCAACGACAATGCCGCCGACAAGCCACCGAAGATCGTTCGACCTTGCTGCCAATTGGCCGGAGCCACAAATGGCACGCCCGGATCAAATTGCGCCAAAACCTCAGCGAAGCGGGTCATATCGACGTTCTCCTACGGAGCTGAACGAGAACCCGCACGAGCGTCGCAAACACATGCCGAAGCTGTATCGAGGGGATCTCTGGATCGTTGAAGCCATACTTATTCAAGTGACTAATTGTGTCAATAGTCACCATGCAGACAAAAAGCGACTTCTCGGTCAGGCACCTACCGAAAGCGAGGAACGTGGTGTGGTTTGGGACGGCTGCGCGCGGCAGCCCTCCGTTCAGGGCATCAGGCTGCGCAGGATGAGGTTCGCGGTCAGCGTCGGCGCAACCTCGACGTGGTCGAGGCTGTACTGCAGCAACAGAGGATTGACGAAAGGTCGGAGGGTCAGGTGGATCGCTTCAACGGTTTCGTCCAGGGGAGTCTTGCGCTCGAACTCACCGCTTTCACGCCCTTCGCGCACCACCTGCACCACGAATTGCTTGATCCGTGCGTCATACACCTGGGAGCTGGGCCAGCGCTCCGACGCGGAGAATGCGGCAATGTCGTAGAGCTTGCGATCATTGAAGAACAGGTCGATTCCGGTGGTGATCAAGGTCTTGACCAGACGGCGAAAGCGCTCTGTCGAAGAGAGCCCTTGCTCGTTGATGGCCTCCTCCACGGCCTCGACGATCTTCGCAAGACAACTGGAGCAAATGGCCTCGCCAATCGCCTGCTTGGAATCGAAGAACTTATAGATGTACGCCTTGGAAAAGCCGATGGCCTTGGCCAAGTCGGACACAGTGGTCTTGGCGTAACCGTATTGACTGAAATGCTCGTTGGCCGCCGCGACAATCTGGTCGCGAATGTCATGATCGGCAGGGCCGCGAGTGCTGGGCGAAGGTGCTGGAGACTGGTTCATAGAAAGCAGCTTACGCATCCCAGCGAGCGATGACAACTTGTGACCACTTACGAATACCGTCACAAGGTAACCATTCGTCAGTTGCATAAGGGATGCGGTGAGTGGTTGCCCTGCGCTCGACCGCACACCCTGCTGTTAAGTCTGCCCGGCCACCTAGCGACCCAACTAAGTCTGCGGCCGTCGATCGGATCGAGATTGGCGCAAATAAAAATTAATTCGCAATAAGCCGCATCAATTTAAAGCGTAGCTCGCAATTGATTCTTTCCAGACAATTGACTAAATATTACACACGCAACACATTAGACGCCGCTGGGACACCACTTCGCGCGCTACGGCAATATATGGTAAGGAATACCAAATACTTGAAGTCAATGACGACTTCCTCTCAGGGAAAGAGCCTGTAACACCTAGCCTTCGCGGCTCCTCCAGCCCGCCCTGCTTTAGGCCTCCTCTACGATTTTTACTACAAAAATCTGAAGCTTTCCGATTAAGCCACGGCATCAATTTGAAATTTTGTTTCTCACTTTTTTTGAGGTCAGCTGCTGCGCAGCAGATTTCACGGTAGAGCGCCTCATATCCATATGAAAGGCGTATGGGCTGGCTTACCGATCGGACTGATCAAACAGATGTCGCCATTTTATCGATCTCAATCAGTCGCCCAATTCATGCTGGAAAGCGGTCGAGTAAAGGGGTAGCGGCTGTAACGCATTTATTGTTTCACTAGCCTATGACAGTGCAGTTCCATATAAGGACATTGCACTCTATGGAATAGCTCATGGTTCTCTACGATTTTCCGTATCGCCCCAACGTGCCCTGAATCCCAGCTTCCGGGAGGAAACGTTAAGAGGCCGAACCCAAACGGCCCACCTCAACATCATCGCAGGTATGTTGACGCTGATATTGGGGCAGACGCCATCAGGGAATCGATACTCATCCTTCGAGTCGCTGACGTCAGTGATCGACGCCCTAGTCGCTTTCCACGGTCATCGTCCTGGCATAAGCGAAGAAACCCTGCTCGCTACGTTTGCGATGGACAAAAAAACTGCCCCCGCCAACGTGCCTGCGCGGGGGCAGCTTATTTAGATACCGCTCAATGTGAAAGGAACGTTTACGGCAACTTACTTCCAGTTTGCTGCCAGTACCGAGTCAAGCTGAGCTCGCTGATCCGTGGTAATGGTCGTTTCAGCACCTGGAGCCACACCAAACGAAGCCATCGTGTCGACCAGACTCTGAACTTGACTATCAAGCAACGTCTTTCCGTCAGACAATTTCATGGCCTCAATGTGATAAACACCCCCTTGATACCAGTTACTGACTGTCAGCTTCTCGTCTCCGCCAACGACGCTTATTTCCAAATCAGACCCACTCCTGCGGAACCAAAGGTCTTGAGGGCTAAGATCCGTCCCAAGCGCTAAGGTATCGCTCATTCCATAGCCTGGATCATACTCATTGACAGTGTCCTGGCCATCGCCGCGGTTAAACAGATAGGTATCCGCGAAGTATCCGCCGGTCAATGTGTCGTCCCCTGCCCCTCCCGACAACGTATTGTCTCTTGAGTTGCTAGACACCTGAATCACGTCGTTCCCAGCCTCACCGAATAACCGGTTAGTACCGGCTCCGCCGTCAAGCACGTCGTTACCAGCACCGCCATAGATATTGTCATTGCCGTTGGAGCCCGACAGGCTATCGGCTCCTGCTGTGCCTACCTGCCGCAGGCCCTTAGCTGCGATATCCGCCAGAGCCCATGACGTACCGTCGGCGAACTCGACACGCTCAAGCACGCTCTGTGTCACCCCAGAAGCACTCGACGTCGCCCCGTCAAACCAGCCTTTAACTTTGACCTGGTCTATACCGTTGCTGTGCATGAACACGACGTCCGCCCCTGACTTGTAAGCTTGGATGTCGCTAGCCAGGATCCCTGTCCCAAACCTCAAGGTATCGATGCCACCATAACCAGGGTCGTACTCGGAGATCGTGTCCTGACCGTCTCCCAGGTTGAACACATAAGTGTCTGAGAAGTAGCCGCCCGTCAGAGTATCGTTACCAGTGCCGCCAACCAGGAGGTTGTCCCTTGAGTTCGTAGCAACCTGGATCAAATCGTTGCCAGCATCACCGAACAGTTGGTTAGTTCCGCCTGCCGCGTCTAGTGTGTCGTCTCCACTTCCGCCGTGGATAATATCGTTACCATTCCAACCGAGCATGGTGTCGGCATTGTCCGTGCCCGTTTGATTCAATCCTGTTGCAACCATGTCGGACCAAGTCCAATACGTGCCATCGGCAAACTCGACACGTTCGATGACGCTTTGACTTACAGAGCTTGTATTCGAGGTCACGCCATCGAACAAGCCTTTGACTGTTATCTGATCAGTCCCGTTTCGATGAAGAAAGGTCAAGTCGAAACCGGTTCTGCGCATGAGGATATCGCTGGCTTGGACTCCGGAACCAAACCGCAAGGTGTCGAGGCCGCCGTAACCCGGATCGTATTCGGAGATCGTGTCCTGGCCATCACCCAAGTTGAACAGATAGGTGTCTGAGAAATAACCACCGGACAACGTATCGTTACCGGTCCCACCGGCCAAGGTGTTATCCCTCGAGTTATAGGCGACTTGGATTACATCATCGCCGGCATCCCCGAACAGTTGGTTGGTACCGGCTCCGCCATCCAAGGTATCGTTTCCACTTCCTCCATGGATGATGTCGTTGCCATTAAAACCAACCAGGTTGTCCGCCCCCGCGTTCCCCGTCTGGCTCAGACCCGCTGCAACCATATCCGACCATGTCCAGAATGTGCCGTCTGCGAATTCAACGCGCTCAATGAGGGTCGAGGTGACGGCGCTCGCATCGCTACCATTGCGGTCGAACACCCCCTTAACCATTAGCTGGTCCGAGCCGTTACGGTGCAGAAACATTAAGTCAGCACCAGTCCGACGTATCACAATGTCGCTGGCGACAATATCGCTGCCAAAACGTAGAGTATCCGTCGCTACGTTACCGCCGTCATACTCGCTGATAGTGTCCTGACCATCACCTAGGTTGAACACGTATGTGTCCGAGAAATAACCACCAGTCAAGACATCGTTACCCGAGCCGCCGGCCAGTGTGTTGTTCCTTGAATTGTAAGCGACTTGAATAACATCATTGCCTGCATCACCGAATAGCTGATTCGTACCGGATCCGCCATCCAGTAGGTCATCACCGTCTCCACCATTGATGCTGTCGTTACCGCTCGACCCCGATAGGCTATCGTTCCCGGCTGTACCGACTTGGCGAAAGCCCTTAGTTGCGATATCAGCCAGAGACCATGAGGTTCCATCAGCGAACTCTACACGTTCGAGTACACTCTGAGTCACGGCAGCCGCACTGGAGCTCGTTCCATCAAACCAGCCTTTGATTCTGACTTGGTCGGTGCCATTGTTGTGCATGAAAACGACGTCAGCGCCTGACTTGTAGGCTTGAATGTCGCTAGCCAGAATCCCCGCCCCGAACCGCAAGGTATCGATGCCACTAAAACCAGCGTCGTATTCCGAGATCGTGTCCTGCCCATCTCCCAAGTTGAACAGATAGGTGTCTGAGAAGTAACCTCCGGTCAACGTATCGTTACCGGTCCCACCGGCCAATATGTTGTCCCTTGAGTTATAGGCGACCTGGATTACATCATCTCCGGCATCTCCAAACAGCTGGTTGGTACCGGTCCCGGCATCCAAGGTATCGTTTCCAGCGCCAGCGTGAATGTTGTCGTTGCCATTGAAACCGACCAAGGCATCGGCGCCCGCCGTGCCCGTCTGGTTCAGACCCGCCGCAACCATGTCCGACCATGTCCAGAACGTGCCGTCGGCGAACTCAACACGCTCAATGAGGGTCGAGGTGATAGCGCTCGCATCGCTACCATTGCGGTCAAACACCCCCTTAACCGTCACTTGGTCCGAGCCATTACGGTGCAGGAACATTAAGTCAGAACCAGTCCGACGCATCACAATGTCGCTGGCGAGAATACCGCTGCCAAAACGCAGGGTGTCCATCGCCGAGTGGCCGGCGTCGTACTCCGTGATAGTGTCCTGGCCATCACCCAGGTTGAATACGTAAGTGTCCGAAAAGTAGCCACCGGTCAATGTGTCGTTACCGGTCCCACCGGCCAAGGTGTTATCCCTCGAGTTATAGGCGACTTGGATTACATCATCGCCGGCATCCCCGAACAGTTGGTTGGTACCGGCTCCGCCATCCAAGGTATCGTTTCCACTTCCTCCATGGATGATGTCGTTGCCATTGAAACCAACCAAGTTGTCCGCCCCCGCGGTCCCCGTCTGGCTCAGACCCGCTGCAACCATATCCGACCATGTCCAAGTTGTGCCATCTGCAAACTCAATACGCTCGATGAGAGTCGAGGTTACGGCACTGGCAGCGGAAGTATCGCGGTCAAAGACTTCTTTGACCGTCACTTGGTCCGAGCCGTTACGGTGCAGGAGTACCAAGTCAGAGCCAACACGACGCATCACAATGTCACTGGCGAGAATACCGCTGCCAAAACGCAGGGTGTCAGTCGCCGAGTTGCCGGCGTCGTACTCGGTGATCGTGTCCTGACCATCACCCAGATTGAACACGTAAGTGTCCGAAAAGTAGCCACCTTTCAGCGTGTCCTTTCCAGTACCGCCAGCCAAAATGTTATCTCTAGAGCTAGAAGCGACTTGAATACTGTCGTCCCCTGCATCGCCGTACAGCCGATTGACTCCCGCTCCGCCGTCGATAATGTCATCCCCGTCCCCACCCCGAATGTTGTCGTTCCCCGAACCGCCAGCCAACACATCCCCCAGCTCCGTGCCAACTTGGCCCAAGCTGATGGAGGAAATATCTGAAAATGACCACACTGTGCCGTCGGCGAACTCGATACGCTCAAGAACGCTCTGCGTCACTACAGAAGCACTAGACGTCGTCCCGTCAAACCAGCCTTTGATTCTGACTTGGTCAGTGCCATTGTTGTGCATGAAAACGACGTCAGCGCCTGACTTGTAGGCTTGAATGTCGCTAGCCAGAATCCCCGCCCCGAACCGCAAGGTATCGATGCCACTAAAACCAGCGTCGTATTCCGAGATCGTGTCCTGCCCATCTCCCAAGTTGAACAGATAGGTGTCTGAGAAGTAACCTCCGGTCAACGTATCGTTACCGGTCCCACCGGCCAATATGTTGTCCCTTGAGTTATAGGCGACCTGGATTACATCATCTCCGGCATCTCCAAACAGCTGGTTGGTACCGGTCCCGGCATCCAAGGTATCGTTTCCAGCGCCAGCGTGAATGTTGTCGTTGCCATTGAAACCGACCAAGGCATCGGCGCCCGCCGTGCCCGTCTGGTTCAGACCCGCCGCAACCATGTCCGACCATGTCCAGAACGTGCCGTCGGCGAACTCAACACGCTCAATGAGGGTCGAGGTGATAGCGCTCGCATCGCTACCATTGCGGTCAAACACCCCCTTAACCGTCACTTGGTCCGAGCCATTACGGTGCAGGAACATTAAGTCAGAACCAGTCCGACGCATCACAATGTCGCTGGCGAGAATACCGCTGCCAAAACGCAGGGTGTCCATCGCCGAGTGGCCGGCGTCGTACTCCGTGATAGTGTCCTGGCCATCACCCAGGTTGAATACGTAAGTGTCCGAAAAGTAGCCACCGGTCAATGTGTCGTTACCGGTCCCACCGACCAATGTGTTATCCCTCGAGTTATAGGCGACTTGGATTACATCATCGCCGGCATCCCCGAACAGTTGGTTGGTACCGGCTCCACCATCCAAGGTATCGTTTCCACTTCCTCCATGGATGATGTCGTTGCCATTGAAACCAACCAAGTTGTCCGCCCCCGCGGTCCCCGTCTGGCTCAGACCCGCTGCAACCATATCCGACCATGTCCAGGTTGTGCCATCTGCAAACTCAATACGCTCAATAAGGGCCGAAGCAAGAGCGCTACTATCAGAAGTATTTCGATCGAACACTGCTTTTAGGGTTACCTGATCGATACCATTACGATGCATGAACACCAAATCGGAACCAGTCCTACGCATCAAGATATCGCTGGCGAGTATGTCTTCGCCGAAACGAAGAACATCCGTAGCGCTATAACCGGGATCATATTCCGAGATTGTGTCCTGACCGTCACCTAAATTAAACAAATAAGTGTCTGAAAAGTAGCTGCCGGTCAACGTATCGTTACCGGTTCCTCCGGCTAAAGTATTGTCCGTTGAGTTGTAGGCGACCTGGATTACATCTTCGCCCGCCTCACCAAAAAGCTGATTCTTACCAGTTCCACCATCAAGAATATCGTTTCCACTACCACCATGGATGATGTCGTCACCGCCGCCACCATAGAGAGTGTCGCTGCCGTCGTCCCCTCTCAAGCTATCGTTACTACCTTGGCCGTGCAAAGTGTCATTACCCAATCCCCCTACCAACGAGTCAGCAGCATCGGTTCCTGGCAGAAGGTCGTCCCCCTCAAATCCATTCTGGGCCATGGTGCTAATGAAATCTGACGTCCACACAGTTCCATCAGCGAAGTTAACTTGCTGAACTCGGTAAGAGAGACCACCCGACGGTTCAAAATAATATTTTATCGTCAGACGATCTGTTGTGCCCCTCAAGGAAATGACTAAGTCTGTGCCAGATTGG
This sequence comes from Pseudomonas sp. Cab53, assembly GCF_018325965.1. Lineage (NCBI taxonomy): Bacteria > Pseudomonadati > Pseudomonadota > Gammaproteobacteria > Pseudomonadales > Pseudomonadaceae > Pseudomonas > Pseudomonas sp. Cab53. The sequence continues at coordinate 3,166,570 of NZ_AP021902.1, forward strand.
CTGAGTATAACATCCTCAGAAGTAATACCATCGGCAAATGTAATGGCATCGAATTCGGCGACGCCTAATTGAGGATTATTAATTGTATCCTGCCCCCAACCCTTGCCGAATTGATAAGTATCTGAACCTTCGCCACCCTCTAGGAAATCGTTCCCAAATCCGCCTATCAAGACGTCATTGCCAGTGCTTCCGTAGAGGCTATCATCACCCTCGCCACCTGCAAGCACATCATTTCCATCACCACCGTTGACTAAATCTTTCCCCTCATCCCCATCAAGAAGGTCATCATTAGCAAGACCATATAACCTATCATCGCCCAAGCCCCCCTTGAGGGTATTGATAGAGGCATCACCCCAAATGACATCATTCCCGTCGGTTGGACGTTGTACGACCATCTTTATTTGGTCAATTGTCCAAAAGCTGCCGTCATCAAATACGACGTGATCGACCGCGTAACCATGATTAGCAACAGTATCCTCGTCAAAATAACTCTGTATCGTAACTGAATCCGACGTACCCTTTATTTCCAAAATCAGATCATAGTAGTTGCGTCGAACTATAATATCCGCTGCGGTTATGCTTGGACCAAATAGCAGCTTGTCAATTTTAGAACCACTTACGTCTTGATCGGCATTAAAAATGGTATCCTTTCCATCGCCCCTACCGAATTCGTAGACATCAGCACCATCTCCACCGGCAAGATAATCTTCCCCCACACCGCCCGACAACAGATCATCGCCTAGACCTCCGTATATACGATCATTGCCACTGAATCCATACAAAGAGTCATCCAGGCCCGTACCATTGAGGACATCGTTCCCAAACCCACCAAAAGAACTATCTTTTCCGATATTCTTTAACAAGCTATCGAAAAGTCCGTCTTCGGTCGCAGGGGCAAGCTGGAGCCGTTCGATCAAACCACGCCCGAAATCTCCAAGCTCAGAAAGACTCCTTCCAAACTCAGTTATAGACACAGCTCCAGCTTCATGATCATTGTCGAACTGCACCTTCAGCTTAGAAATTATAGAGGACACATTCCAAACGCTGCCAGTTTCGGTCAATTCAATTTCCACACCATCAAACATTGATGAGAAATGAGTTTGCAGCATTAGCTTGCCGTAAACGGCCGCCATAAGATTATCAAAAGACTGGAGCAAGATTGCTGCCGCCGGGCCATGGGGATTGGGATCACGAGTTCCCCAACACCAAGTCCCCAAGTAATTCTCACCCAGAAACGCTTCTAATACCGCAAGTTTCCTCGCATCCCCGATTACGTTTCCATAGATCTGAGTTGCTGCACGGCTTTCAGGATCGATATCTTCGACCCCGGCCCAATGATATAGGATGTCAATGACCAAGTTTTGGCGCGTAGTTGAATCATTGGCATTGACAAACTGCTCAAGAAGCGACTTCAACTCCCCCGAAGCATCAAGCGCCATTGCGGTATGCAAATTATGTACATTCCCAAATCCATCCAAATTAGGGAGTATACTGATAGCGCTAGGTATAGTCGTTTCAGCTAGGTCAATCGTGTCCGCACCGTCCGCTATGAACCAGACGTCTTCCGCAATACCAATACTTCCGTCCGTGCGCAAAAAAGTTCCCACCTGACGATGTTGATTGCCACTAGCATCTATAACCGACGCTGAAACATCACCATTAGCATCAACAGCGCCAGGTTCTTCGTACCCGGTATTGATAGCGGCGACTCCCACACTTTCAAGAGAATAAAGCTCACCAGACTGGCTGACACCATCAGAATTATCATCTACCCAGACCCGCACTTGCGAAAAAGCGGAATCGCGCACATCAAATACGCCATCTCCATTTTCATCAAGCGCGCTTAATGATAGAAAACCATTTGCAGCCTTATTTCCTTTTGCTCCCATCGAGTTATTACCAAACAACTCGCTGCCGGCATCAATCGTACCGTTTCCGTTTCTGTCGAGAACCAATAACCCGTCATCTGGAGCCACCCAGCCTGACGCTTCGGAAAACTGATTACCATCGTGATCAAAATGGATGCCAGCAGATAGGCCAAGTGTTTCGACACCATCTCCATCTAGATCCAAAATGATCGGACTTCTCGTTATCTCTGCAGTACCGAATGCCCGTTTCATATCCAAGATCAACTTATTATTAAGTTCTTGAGTCCACGGCATAATAAGATGCGCCCTTAATGCCTCAATATTACTTGTCGGCCAGATTGCACCCTCGTACCCTTCAGAGTTAAGATCCACAAGACTTAGTGCTTTCCACACAAAATCAATGCAACTATTATTGATCCCTGAATACTGTAGACTGAAATTATATGCCTCTGGACTCTGCGCAAAATCGAGCAGGGTTTGATATTGATAGTCAGTTATATTTATCTGTTGACTATATTCAGTTCCTAAGTAATGTTCATCGTCATGACGCTTAACTTCGCCAGGCCCGTAGGGACTTCCGTCTTCGATGGGAGCAAAACCGAAGCTTAGAGCGCTTCCATCATCTGAAACCAACTCAAACCATAGATGCCCAGTTTGAGACGCACCTCCATCCGATAAAGGGGTGCCACGACTAGCGACGTTGACCATTAACTTAGGCATAAATTCCTCTATTTACCGTAAAACGCTTTGATAAAAGTAACTGTGGCGCTATTTGGCCTTATGCTTTCCGCGGAGCCATCGCGCCGAACAATCAAACGATAACGTCCCGACTTAAGAAATAAATCAGCAACTTCAGCATGCAAAACACCCTCACCCCAAGAGGATAACTTTGGATTTTTTTTGGTTGCTTTATATACTTGGCGACCAGATGATTCCTCTATAAGCTGAACTTGCACATCAAAAGGAGCTCCCGACTCAACGGCCTTACCAGGCGCCTCCATATGCAAGCCCCCACCGCCCTCCACAAATCTGCCCGACTAGCCAGATTGTGCGCATCATAATAATAATCCACGCGAATTGAATAACGACTGTCTCGCGGCACATCGACTAGCTTCTCCGAAACACTGCTAGAGCCCTCAAGTCTGAGTTCAACGCGCTGCCCTTCCGCCCGTATATTTACCGTGGCAAAAAGAAATAGAATTGAAACAATCGACAGGACAACCAGCTTGTAATATTTTCTTATTTGCATCTTTGCCCACCCCTAATCCATACATCACTAGAACTCATAAGAACAACCCCACCTGGAACGACGTGACGACCACCCCCCAACCTAATTTGCGGAATAAACACATAGTTTTTAGCAACCATGCTCCTCCCACTATCGCTCTCGCAAACTTTCATTAACTGCAATTTGCAACGGACTTAGAAAGTACTCGATTATCCTACGCTGATCCGTTTTGACTTCCGCGGTGACCGCCATGCCAGGCAACAACCTTATATTTTGTCCTTTCACCGTTAAATGATCCGACTCAAGCCGTATCTTACCGCTGTAAATCAAACCACGTTTCTCGTCCTCAACGGCGTCATCAGAAATACTTATAACTTCACCGCCAACCGCTCCGTATTTGGTAAATGTAAATGTTTCGACTTTTACAGTGACGGCCTGCCCCGGATGCACAAACCCAACATCTTTATTTTCAAACACAGCTTCAACCTCAACCGGCTGCCCGGTGGGTACGATCGTCAACAGCGGCAGTGCCGGCGTCACCACCCCTCCCACCGTATGTACATTCACCTGCTGCACCGTCCCATCCACTGGTGCCTCCAGTGTCGTCAACCCATCCTGATATTCAGCTTTGGCAAAATCCTGCTTCAAGGACGCCACCTTCTGATCTGCCTGCTGTAACAAATCCAGCATAGACCGTCGGGTTTGGGCCACCACGCCAGCTCTTCTGCGTTCAGCCTCCTGCCGCGCCGCTGAGGACTGCAACAAACTGGCTTGTTGCACGCTCAACTGCCGTTCAATGTCCAACCGAGCCTGTTCTTTTTCCAGGTAGGCATGGCGAGCGATGTACTGCTTCTCCAAAAGATGCCGGTAGTCATCCGCGAGCTTCGCGACGATAGGTAGGGTCTTCTGCAAACTGGCGACCTGGCCCCGGGCCGACTGTATGTCGGCTTGGCGCTGAGCGATCTCGGCCTCAGCGGTCTCCAAGCCGCTGCGGTACTCTTGGTACTGGCCTTGCAGCCAACGCTCCGCAGCCAACACATGCTCGGGATCGGCGCCCGGAATCGCGCCATTCAGAGTTTTGGGCGCTCGCTGTTGATCAATGGCATCAAGCATGGCACTTGCCCGAGCGCTGTCGATTCGAGCGGCTAACAGGTCGCTTTGCACGCGGCCCACGTCAGCCTCTGCGGCAGTAGAGTCCAGCTCCAACAACAACTCACCGGCTTTTACAGTCTGACCATCGTGGACATGAATGGCTTTGACCACTGCCGTTTCACTGGATTGAATAACCTTGCTCTTGCCACTGGGGATGATCTTGCCGGTGGCGGTCGCCACGACATCGATCTTGCCAATACACGCCCAGGCCAAGGCTAATGCCGCGAAACTCATGATCGCCCACATGAACACCCGAGGTGCCGGATGTGTCGGACGCTCCTGTAGTTCAAGAGAAGCTGGCAAAAACTGTATTTCATGCGCCAGGCGCTTCGGCGCATCCATGCTTCGGCGGGCTCTCCAGGATTCGCGCAAGACGTGCCGGTACCGTCGCAGTAAGCCTGTCGTTTCAGCGTTAGACATTGCTGGCTCCTTGCTGCAAACGATACAAACGTGAGTAATGCCCAGCCTGATGGTTCAAGAGTTCGGCATGACTGCCCTGCTCCACAATCTGGCCGCGGTCTACCACCACAATACGATTGGCATCGCGCACGGCTGAGAGCCGGTGGGCAATGATGATGACCGTGCGCCCCTTGCAGATGTCCTTCATGTTCTGCTGCACAACGCGCTCCGACTCATAGTCGAGTGCGCTGGTAGCTTCATCAAAGATCAGGATCCTGGGGTTACCCATCAGTGCGCGAGCAATAGCGACCCGCTGCCGCTGACCACCGGACAGCGAGGCACCATGCTCACCCACTACGGTGTCATAGCCTTCTGGAAGCTCCAGAATGAACTCGTGGGCGCCTGCGAGCTTGGCTACCTGAATAACCTTCTCCAGCGGTACGCCGGGATCGGCAAGCGCGATGTTTTCACGGATGCTGCGAGCGAACAGCATGTTGTCCTGCAGCACTACACCAATCTGTCGGCGCAACGAAGAGACGTCTGCCAGCGCAAGATCCATTCCGTCCACCAATACCCGCCCTCGCTCCGGGACGTGCAACCTCTGAAGCAAGCGGGTCAAAGTGCTCTTGCCAGAGCCTGAGCGTCCGACAACGCCGATTACCTGTCCCGCTTCAATGCGAAGGCTTACCCCCCGCAGGATCTCCGCCCCATCAGGGCGATAGCGGAAGTGCACCTGATCGAACTCGACATGTCCGCGAATCGGCGGCAGCGAACTGCGCGTCGCCTGAGCCATCTCGGTGCGCGTATTGAGGATGTCACCCAGGCGCTGCACGGAGACGCCGGTCTGTTGGAAGTTGGTCCATAGCTGCGCAAGGCGCATGATCGGTTGCGCTACACGACCGGCCAGCATGTTAAAGGCAATCAGTTGACCTACAGACAACTGCCCATCGATGACCAAACGAGCCCCCACCCATAGGGTCGCCACCGTGACCAATTTGCCAATCAGTGACACGCTTTCGTTAGCGATGGTAGACAGCGTCTGGGTTTTGAAACCGGCCGCCACGTAACCGGCCAGTTGGTTGTCCCATTTACGGATGGCCTGGGGCTCGACGGCCATCGATTTGAGGGTGTCGATACCATTAACGGTCTCGACCAGAAACGCCTGGTTCTCAGCGCCTCTGGCGAAGCTGTCGTTCAACCGTGAGCGCAGTACGGGTGTAATCAGCACCGACACCAGAATATAAAGCGGCAACGACGCCAGGACGATGAGGGTCAACCAACCGCTGTAGTAGAACATCACCGCCAGGAACACGACCGAGAACAGTACGTCGAGGACCAAGGTGATCGCGTTACCGGTGAGGAAGCTGCGGATGTTTTCCAACTCCCTGACCCGCGCTACGGAGTCACCAACACGCCGGGCCTGGAAATAGGCCAGCGGCAACGTGATCAAGTGCCGGAACAGCTTGGAGCCCAACTCCACATCAATGCGACTGGCCGTATGGGCAAATACATAGCTGCGCAGTCCCGTCAGACCCGATTCGAACAGCATCACCACGGCCAACCCCACCGCAATGACGTCAAGGGTAGTCAGACCGTGGTGCACCAACACCTTGTCCATCACCACTTGAAAGAAGAGCGGGGTCACCAGCGAGAATATCTGCAACACGAACGAAACCAGCATGATTTCGCCCAGCAGCTTTCTGTATTTGACGATGGCGGGAATAAACCAGGTGAAGTCGAATCGAGATGATTCACCAGACGTATTTGCCTCCGAGCGAATCAGTAGCACCTGGCCCGTCCAGCGAGACTCAAGCGCCTCAAAAGTAATCACTTCGGGCCGCTGCACGGCTGGGTTGTGGATCAGCACCTTGCCTTGGTCCAGGCGCGCGATGATGAAGAATGCGCCATTCACATCCGTAGCGATGGCTGGCAACGGTGTGCGATGAAGTCGGTCGATGGTCGTGCTCGCGGCCTTAGCTTTGAGACCAAGCTTACGTGCCGCTAACAGCATGTCCGCCTGACAAAAGGGGCGGTCGACACTGCCGAACTCATGAGCGAGTTGCTCAGCGGAAGCCGCAACTTGATGAAACCGAGCGAGCATCACAAGAGAAGCTAATCCGGTGTCAAATAGGGGCGCATTTTCAGGCGTCGATTCGCCCGCTTCGCTTTCGATCATTGCGGTTACAGATTCCTTGCGCAGGCGACAGCCCGAGCCTCTGGCACGATAAAAATCACGATTAAGAAAACTTTGATGCCTGGGGAAGCATCAAACAAAATCCATTCAAACTCCCGGAGGAAGGAAATCTCGCTCCGGCACGTAATCCTGCTTCAAATAGACAGATAAGGATTTGAGGTCATCAACACTTAAAGTCCCTGCGGCCTGCTTCAGCTTCAGGTTGTCGATAATGTAGTCATAGCGTGCGTTGTTATAGTCGCGAACCACTGCATACAGTTGCCTTTGCGCAGTCAGTACATCCGCGATATTTCGCGAGCCGATATCAACTCCGACCTGATTGGCCTCGACGGATTTTCTGGCAGAGACAATGCCTTGGCGGCGGGAAGCAATTTGCGCGATATCAGTATTGACACTTCTGAACGCATTTCGAGTGTTCAGCACAATCTCACGACGTCGATCTTCCTTTTGGTCCTGACTTTCCAAAAGCCGCTCGGCTGACTCTTTAACTTTGGAGCGGGTCATTCCGCCTGAATAGATTGGAATATTCAGCTCAATGCCGATGCTGCTCTGCGAAACATCGTCACGATAGCCGTTGCGGCCAAAGTCGGTAGGGTTGCTGTAACCGAAACTATCGTTGTCACCCTTACGGTAAGAGGCTACCGCATCGATCGTGGGTAAATGGCCAGCCTTATGCTGCTTGAGGGTTTGGGCAGCAGCTTGCTCGGCTTGCTCACTGGCTTGGAACTGCAGGTTCTGACGAACCGCTGTGTCGACCCAGGACTGTGCCTCGTTAGGGATCGGGGATTCGACGGGGAGCTGATGTCCGATTCCAGAAATGGTGCTGTAGGATCGGTTGGTCAAACGACCCAATGCTTCATACGCATCGTCAACCTTTCGCTGCACCACTTGCCGATTCGCTTGCACGTTGTCATAGGCCGCTTGAGCGTCGTACACGTCAGTGATGCTCGATGCTCCGTCTTCCAACCTGCCTTGCGCCTGATCGCGCTGATGGAGCAAAGCGGCTTCTTCAGCCTGGACCGCTGCCAGAGCATCAAGCTGACGCAACGTCTCAAAGTATGCCTCAGCGGCAGTCAACGCCAACGATTGCACCTTAACCGAAAGCTCCAACTCCGCTTGAGCGACACTCGACTCTGCCGCCTTCAATTGAAACCATCGGTCGACGCGAAAAAGGGGCTGACTGAGATTGGCTCGAAACGTGGTCCCGCTGCGCTCTCGACTGAGCGAGGGTTCGTCGCGCTCCAAACGAACTGTTTCTGAGGTTGCACCAGCCGTCAAATTGGGCAGCAGACCGGAGCGAGCTTGGGGTACCGCTTCGCGCTGAGCCAGATAGGCGTGGCGAGCCGCAGCCAGTTGTGCATCGTTTTTAAATGCAGACTGGTACACACCAATAAGATCGGCGTGATCTGAAGACGAACGATCAAAAGAAAAAGCTAAAGGGCTCGATGCGCAGCCCGCAATAAGTACACATCGGCAAACCGAGTCAATGAGATTCATTACTGCTTATCCAGGAAGCGATCACTTAAAAATCCATTCCATTAGCTCGGCTCAACGCCTAAAAACTTTACTCCTTCCTACCTGTAGAAAAGATTTTTCGTTCCAGGATGTGCCCAATACCAAAGAGTCTAATTTTTTTCGGCAGCATTAAACGCTTATAAATGCTATAAAAATCACACACACTCGACTTTCGCTATATACCAAATAACAAATAATTCTAAATACCTTCGACCTGCCATACCAAACTCCCGCCAAAACGCAACGCCCATTCGTCAGATTGATTGGATTCTCGAAAACTATATATAGCACCACGCCTTATAACCAAACACGGCACAGCGCTTATCCGAATTTACGAATATGTGTTTATGGTTGGTATGGCAGCTTTTCTTGAAAGATATCAAAAAGCCATCACCCAATCCATGTGCTTCCTAATTGTGAGCTTCCAATGCAAATCGACTTTCAGGTCAGGTCAGCCAGTTGCACTCACATCTTTTTTATAAGTCATTGATTGTAATGATCTTTAGTAAGGATAAGCTGAGTTCGCTTCCTGCTTCTATTCCCATGAGACGGCATGTAAGGCTAATCGATTTTCGACCAACGGCAGGGTTTGGGTCTAAACGATGAAATTCCGAACAGTGTTAAATGGGCACGCAAGGAGTGGCCAGAACTACCATCACTCGCATGTCCTAGATAGTCAGGCGGAATGCTGAGGAATGGGCTATTGGCCTGCTCCTCCTAATGACTACTCAGCAAGCCGTAAGAAAGATGATGGGTGAACGATTCCGGGCACCGCCCGCATGTACGACCGATATCGACAGCCAGCGCAAGCAGCTCGCGACGTTCGTTCAGTAGATACAAACGCAAAAAAATAACTCCAGCGCCTGCGCTCCAAGCTATTCGAAAGCTCCGAAGCTGACCACGAACACCCGTTATACTTGGCGACATGGCCATGGTGTTGACTCTGTTCGCTATACATCAAATATCGAGCCCCTTCCGTCGTGATAGGCGAAACAACGAATCATGAAGACTCATTACTCCATTCAATCACGCCGCAGGGTTCCCTACCGACTTTCTATAGCATCGCTGAACATCTATGGGGGCGAGGATGTGATGTCGATACAGACGGTGATTGCGCTGGCCCAGATGATCATCAATGGACAGAACTGACTTTGTCGCTTCGCGGTTCATCGGGACAGCGCTTGGACATTGATCCCGTCTCACTCATGCCACTGAGGTTGGTAATCCGCTCATCGCACCCAAGGCTCTGCCAAAGAGCAGCCGAGTATCTCCTGTCTGTCTCGGGAAGCTCTGTCGCTCAGGAAGAGATGATCATCGAGTGACAAGGCTCGCCTTCCCTCCCCCGTTGCCAGCCACTCTTCACTCACGCTGAGCAAACGCGCCAACTGCTCTATACGCATTTAGCGAGCCAATTCGTCAGACACTGCGGGCTGATGCTAAGCAGCTCCGAAGAACTAGCGAAAGAGATGTAGTGCTCTCCTAGCGTGGCCCTCAAACGTTGCCCACTGGCCCGTCGGGAGCGTGAAAGCGAATGTCTACGCTGGTCGTTCTTACCGCTGGTCATTAACAATGCTCTGCCTACTGCAACTGCGAATAACCGGACCCAATGTAGGGGACAAAATGCAGGATGGGATAGGGTGAGCGCGCCTCGATTCGCATAAAGGGAATCGCCCCACAAAAGACGGTTAAAAAGACCTACAGACCGAACCTAAGCGAGGGATGCGCTGACGTATCAGGCGGCAGCAGACATGTCAGGAGAAGCTGATAATAAGTCCATCACCACGAGCAGGCACACCGACGTGGGCCCCAGACGAAGCCTGAATCGATGCAATCTGCCAAAACTCTTGTGAGAGCGAGTTCGAGACTCATCGACGGCGGGCTGTTACGACGTGATCTTGTACCGGCTATCCATCGAGCCGCTGCTCATCCAAATCCGAGGCTTGCGCCAAGTAAATGATCTATACCTTCAGAAACACGCAATCAGGCCAAGGTGGCACTACGGACGTGACCGGATGGAACGATCGTGGCGTATCCGAATCGCTGCCTCCTATAAAGAAGCCGGCCTGTAGACGTTGTAACCGGCGCCCCGCACGCCTGGATTGGCGCACCACTTTCAATGCCTGAAGTATCGTCCATGAGTCCGACCCAACGCGTTTTGAATGCCCCCAGCAAAGCGCTGTACCGAGTTTGCCTATTGCTGGCGCTGCTGGCTGCCCGCGCGGCGAGCGCTGAGCCTCCCGTCATTGAACTGCACATCCTCGATGCACCGCCGCTGACGTTCGTCGACGATCCCAGGGGCTACGGAATCGTCGGCGATGTCGCCGTGGCGGCCATGGCCAAGGCCGGCTATCCGGTGAAAATCCACGTGCTGCCCTGGGCCAGGGCGCAGAAACACGTGAGCGAGGAACACGATCACCTGATCACCCCGCTGTCGCGCATACCGGGCCGCGAGAACCGCTTCACCTGGATCGCGTCGATCATGCCCATGGAGCGGGCATTCTTCAGCCTGGAACAGCGGGTCGACAGCTTCGCCCAGGCGCGGGACACTTTCCACAAGATCGGCGTCGGCCTGGGCAGCGCGCAAGAAGAGATCCTGCGCACCGAAGGCTTTCGCGATGACCAGATCTACCCCTTGGCCATTGGCGAGAACCCGGCTCAACTGCTGCTGATGGGGCGCATCGATGCCTGGTTCAACGGCGTGCCCGAGAGCCGCTACATCTGGCCCAAGGTGTCCAAGCGCAAATTGCTCATGAGCCCGGTGGGCAGCAATGCCGATCTCTACCTGGCCTGCTCGAAGCAATGTTCCCCGAAGATGGTCGACGACCTGCGCAAAGCCGTGGACGCCCTTCGCGCGGAGGGCGCGATCAAGCGAATCCATGACGTCTACCTGCCGAGGTAGACAGCTGGCGAGGTCGCCCCTCGTCAGCCAGCCATCATTAGTTTTATTGATAGCAGCCTAACGAAAGCCCCGGACTAGAGGCGTTATCGATGGCTTATATCATTCCGAATGATAGTTACCTTTATTTCATTCGATTCGTTCCCTTGACGCACGCCACGCATCATCCGCCCATTCTCAATACATTGGCGGATGCTATCCATGGAACATTCACTTTCAAAACTGCGTTTTCCCCTCGCCCTGCTGGCGGTGCTGGTGATGAGCGCCTGCGGCAAGACCCCGGACACGGCGGCCTCCATGCCACCGGCCAAAGTCAGCGTCGCCAAGGTCCTGGAACAACCCGTCAACGAATGGGATGAATTCACCGGGCGCCTCGAAGCACCGGAAACCGTCGAGATCCGTCCACGGGTCTCGGGGCAGATCGACGACGTAGCCTTCACCGAAGGTGCGCTGGTCAAGAAAGGCGACCTGCTGTTCCAGATCGACCCACGCCCGTTCCAGGCTGAGGTCCGTCGGCTCGAAGCCCAACTGGCCCAGGCCCGCGCCACGGCGACCCGCAGCGAGAACGAAGCCCAGCGCGGCGACCGCCTGCGCCAGAGCAACGCCATCTCCGCCGAACTGGCAGACTCGCGCACCACCGCCGCCCAGGAAGCCCGTGCCGTCGTCGCGGCCATCCAGGCACAACTGGACCTGGCCAAGCTGAACTTGAGCTTCACCCGCGTCACCTCGCCCATCAGCGGACGCGTCAGCCGCGCGCAGATCACCGCCGGCAACCTGGTGACCGCCGACGTCACGCCGCTCACCAGCGTGGTGTCCACCGACAAGGTCTACGCTTACTTCGACGCGGACGAGCGGGTCTTCCTCAAGTACACCCAGCTCGCCCGCCAGGGCCAGCGCGGCCAGGCTACGCCGGTCTACATGGGCCTGTCCAACGAGGACGGCAACCCGCACCTGGGCCAGATGAACTTCGTCGACAACCAGGTCAACCCGCAGACCGGCACCATCCGCGGTCGCGCCGTGTTCGACAACAAGGACGGCGAGTACACCCCAGGGCTGTATGCCCGCCTGAAACTGGTGGGCAGCGGCACCTACTCCGCCGTGCTGATCAACGACGAAGCCGTCGGCACCGACCTGGGCAAGAAATTCGTGCTGGTGATGGACGCCGACAACAAGCCGGCCTACCGCGCCGTCGAGCTGGGGCCGAAGATCGAAGGCCTGCGCATCGTGCGCAACGGCCTGAGCAAGAACGACACCATCATCGTCAAGGGGCTGCAACGGGCACGTCCGGGTTCACCGGTTACGCCTGAAACAGTACCGATGGCCAGCGACGACACCCTCGCGGCCCTGGCACAACAACGTAAAGCGCTCGAAGCCAGCAACCTGCCTCAAGTCGCGCCTTCCAAGGCAGCGTCCGGAGCGGCGGGCAAACTGGCCGCGACGACCCCACGCGGTTAAGGGACTGAATCCAGATGAAATTTTCCCAGTTCTTCATTTCGCGGCCGATCTTCGCAGCGGTGCTCTCGCTGCTGATCCTGATCGCCGGCGCCATCTCGCTGTTCCAATTGCCGATCAGCGAATACCCCGAAGTGGTGCCGCCGACCGTCGTGGTCCGCGCCAACTTCCCCGGCGCCAACCCCAAGGTCATCGGCGAAACCGTGGCCGCGCCCCTGGAACAAGCCATCACCGGTGTCGAGAACATGCTGTACATGTCCTCGCAATCGACCGCTGACGGCAAGATCACCCTGACCATCACCTTCGCCCTGGGCACCGACCTGGACAACGCCCAGGTGCAGGTGCAGAACCGCGTCACCCGGACCGAGCCCAAGCTGCCGGAAGAAGTGACCCGGATCGGCATCACGGTGGACAAGGCCTCGCCCGACTTGACCATGGTCGTGCACTTGACCTCGCCGGACAAACGCTACGACATGCTCTACCTGTCCAACTACGCCCTGCTCAACATCAAGGACGAGCTGGCGCGCCTGGGTGGCGTGGGTGATGTGCAGTTGTTCGGCATGGGCGACTACTCCCTGCGAGTCTGGCTGGACCCGAACAAGACCGCCTCGCGCAACCTGACCGCCACCGATGTGGTCACCGCGATCCGTGAACAGAACCGCCAAGTGGCCGCCGGTGCCCTGGGTGCGCCACCGGCGCCGAATGCCCAGGCCTTCCAGCTCTCGATCAACACCCAGGGTCGCCTGGTAAGTGAGGAAGAGTTCGAGAACATCATCATTCGTTCCGGCGCCAACGGCGAGATCACGCGCCTGAAGGACATCGCCCGGGTCGAGTTGGGCTCCAGCCAATACGCCCTGCGTTCGCTGCTGGACAACCAGCCGGCGGTGGCGATCCCGATCTTCCAACGTCCCGGTTCCAACGCCATCCAGATCTCCAACGACGTTCGCGCCAAGATGGACGAACTGAAGAAGGGCTTCCCGGCCGGCATGGACTACAGCATCGTCTATGACCCGACGATCTTCGTTCGCGGCTCCATCGAAGCGGTGGTCCACACCCTGTTCGAAGCACTGATCCTTGTAGTGCTGGTGGTGATCCTGTTCCTGCAAACCTGGCGCGCCTCGATCATTCCGTTGGTGGCGGTGCCGGTCTCGCTGATCGGTACGTTCGCCGTGATGCATCTATTCGGCTTCTCGCTGAACGCCCTCTCGCTGTTCGGTCTGGTATTGGCCATCGGTATCGTGGTGGACGACGCCATCGTGGTGGTGGAGAACGTCGAGCGGAACATCGAGTTGGGCCTGGCCCCTGTAGAAGCGACCAAAAAGGCGATGGGCGAAGTGACCGGGCCAATCATCGCCACTGCCCTGGTGCTGTGCGCGGTATTCGTACCGGCGGCATTCATCAGTGGCTTGACCGGGCAGTTCTATAAGCAGTTTGCGTTGACCATCGCGATTTCCACGGTGATCTCGGCGATCAACTCCCTGACCCTGTCCCCTGCCCTGGCCGCTGTGTTGCTCAAAGGCCACGACGCGCCCAAGGACCGTTTCTCGCGGTTCCTGGACAAGCTTTTCGGTGGCTGGCTGTTCCGACCGTTCAACCGCTTCTTCGAGCGTGCCAGCCACGGTTACGTGGGCACCGTCGCCCGTGTGATCCGCAGCAGTGGCATCGCCCTTCTGCTCTACGCCGGCCTGATGGTGCTGACCTTCTTCGGCTTCTCCAACACGCCGACCGGCTTCGTGCCCGGCCAGGACAAGCAATACCTGGTGGCCTTTGCCCAATTGCCTGACGCCGCGAGCCTGGACCGTACCGAAGACGTGATCAAGCGCATGTCCGACCTGGCCCTCAAGCAACCGGGCGTGGAAAGCGCGGTGGCCTTCCCTGGCCTGTCGATCAACGGCTTCACCAACAGTCCGAACGCCGGCATCGTGTTCGTGACCCTCAAGCCCTTCGACGAGCGCAAGGACCCGAGCCAATCGGCCGGTGCCATCGCCGGGGCCTTGAACGGCCAGTTCGCCGGGATCCAGGAAGCCTACATGGCGATCTTCCCGCCGCCACCGGTACAAGGCCTGGGGACGATCGGTGGTTTCCGCCTGCAAATCGAAGACCGGGGCAACCTGGGCTACGACGAGCTATACAAAGAGACCATGAACATCATCACCAAGAGCCGCAGCGTGCCGGAACTGGCCGGCCTGTTCACCAGCTACACGGTGAACGTGCCCCAAGTCGATGCCGCCATCGACCGTGAAAAGGCCAAGACCCACGGCGTGGCCGTCAGCGACATCTTCGACACCCTGCAGATTTACCTGGGTTCGCTGTATGCCAACGACTTCAACCGCTTCGGCCGCACCTACCAGGTCAACGTCCAGGCCGAGCAGCAGTTCCGCCTCGAAGCCGACCAGATCGGCCAGCTCAAGGTGCGCAACAACCGTGGCGAGATGATCCCGCTGGCGACCTTCATCAAGGTCAGCGACACCTCGGGCCCTGACCGCGTGATGCACTACAACGGCTTCATCACCGCTGAAATCAACGGTGCCGCCGCCCCGGGCTACAGCTCCGGCCAGGCCGAGAAAGCCATCGAGAAGCTGCTCAAGGACGAACTGCCCAACGGCATGACCTACGAGTGGACCGACCTGACGTACCAGCAGATCCTCTCGGGCAACACCGCGCTGTTCGTGTTCCCGCTCTGCGTACTGCTGGCGTTCCTGGTGCTCGCGGCGCAGTACGAAAGCTGGAGCCTGCCGCTGGCGGTGATCCTGATCGTACCGATGACCCTGCTGTCGGCCATCACCGGGGTGATCGTCTCCGGCGGCGACAACAACATCTTTACCCAGATCGGCTTGATCGTACTGGTGGGGCTTGCCTGCAAGAACGCGATCCTGATCGTCGAGTTCGCCAAGGATAAACAGCTCGAAGGCATGAACCCGCTGGCAGCGGTCCTGGAAGCGTGCCGCCTGCGTCTGCGGCCGATCCTGATGACCTCCTTCGCCTTCGTCATGGGCGTGGTGCCCCTGGTGTTCTCCAGCGGCGCCGGTGCGGAAATGCGCCATGCCATGGGTGTCGCGGTGTTCTCGGGGATGCTCGGCGTGACCTTCTTCGGCCTGCTGCTGACCCCAGTGTTCTATGTACTGATCCGTAACTTCGTCGAGCGCAGCGAGGCCCGCAAGGCCGCCCGGGCCTTGAAACTGGAGGCGCAACAATGAGTTTGAAAGCATTCGTGCCGAGCTTGCTGGTCCTGGCACTCAGTGCCTGTGCCGTGGGCCCGGACTACCAGGCCCCGCACACGGAGGCGGCAAACATCACCACCGCCACCGACGGTGCCGCCGGCCAGAAAAACTTCGACCGCGCCCGTTTCGAAGGCGTCTGGTGGCAGCAGTTCGAAGACCCGACGCTCAATGCGCTGGTCACTCGTTCGCTGGAAGGCAACCGCGAGTTGCGCGTGGCCTTCGCCCGTCTGCGGGCCGCGCGGGCGATCCGCGACGACGCCAGCAATGACGCCATGCCGACCATCACCAGTCGCGCCAGCAGCGACCTGGGCAAGGGCCAGATTCCCGGACAGACCACCGACCGGGTCAACACCGAGCGCTACGACCTGGGCCTGGACATGGCCTGGGAACTGGACCTGTTCGGGCGCATCCAGCGTAACCTGGAAGCCACCGACGCCGACCAGCAGGCGGCCGAGGCTGACCTCTACCAATTGCAGGTGACGATGATCGCCGAGCTGGTGGACGCCTACGGTCAACTGCGGGGTGCGCAACTGCGGGAAAAAATCGCCCTGGCGAACCTGAAGAACCAGCAGGACTCGCGCAAGATCACTGAAAGCCTGCGCGATGCCGGCGTTGGCGACCAACTGGATGTGGTGCGCGCCGATGCGCGCCTGGCCTCGGTGGAAGCCAGCGTGCCGCAACTGCAGGCCGAACAGGTGCGCCAGCGCAACCGCATCGCCACGTTGCTGGGCGAGCGCCCGGACAGGCTGAGCGTGGACCTGAGTCCCAAGCAGTTGCCGGCGATTGCCAAGGCCTTGCCGATCGGCGATCCGGGTGAGCTGCTGCAACGACGTCCGGACATTCTCAGTGCCGAACGCCAGTTGGCCGCTGCCACGGCGCGCATCGGGGTGGCCAAGGCCGACTTGTTCCCACGGGTCAGCCTGAGCGGCTTCCTCGGCTTTACCGCCGGGCGCGGCTCGCAGATCGGCTCCTCGGCCGCCAACGCTTGGGCACTGGGCCCGAGCATTACCTGGGCAGCCTTCGACCTGGGCAGCGTACGGGCACGCCTGCGCGGTGCCAACGCCGAAGCTGACGGCGCCCTGGCGACCTACGAGCAGCAAGTGCTGCTGGCCCTGGAAGAATCGGAAAACGCCTTCAGCGACTACGGCAAGCGCCAGCAACGGCTGATCTCGCTGATCCGCCAGAGTGAATCGAGCCGTGCCGCCGCCGACCTGGCCGAAATCCGCTACCGCGAAGGCACCGTGGACTTCCTCGTGCTGCTCGACGCCCAGCGCGAACGCCTGGCCGCCGAAGACACCCAGGCCCAGGCCGAAGTCGACCTGTACCGCGGCATCGTCGCGATCTACAAGGCCCTCGGTGGTGGCTGGCAACCGGAGACCGTCGCCAGCAACTGAGCCCCTTTGTAACCGAGCTCCTTTGGTTGGCCGCAACCAACCAATTGCTTTGCCCCGCCTCTCATTCGGACGCGGGGCTTTTTTTGCTCGGGGATTGGAGAGGCCGCCTTCGCAAGCAGGCTTCCCTACAGAAACCATTACAAGGTTTGACTCAAAGCCCGGCCTGACCGAAGCTTGCGACATTTCATGTTTCACGGTTATGGATTACCTGCATGTCCCCGTCTCGCCGCTATTGGCTTCTGAGCCTGTCCGCCCTGCTCGTGATCGGTCTGGTCGCGATCTGGCTCCGTAGCACCACCCCCCAGATTCCCGAAGCCGTCAAGCGCGGTTACAGCGAAGCCCTGGAACAGGCGCGCAACGGGCAACCGGGGGCGGCGCGGATGCTTTACCAGCAACTGGGCCGCCCGGACCTTTCGCCCAAGCGTCGGGTCTGGCTGCACGCCGAGCTGCCGAACTACCCCAGCCCCCAAGCCCTGAAGCTCGCCGATGCAGACCTGCACAGCGAATCGCCGCCAGTGCGCCGCGCCGCCATCGGCAGCATCGTCGGCCTGGTGCCGACCGGCCAACGCAGCCTGCTGCTGGGCCCCCTGCTCGATGACAATGACCAGCAAGTGCGCTTTGCCGCCGTGAACGCCCTCCTGGGCTTGTCGCCCGACGAGCTGGGCTTGTACTTCGGCGCCATGCAACTGGCGATCGACACCTGGGAACAGGTGCTCGAAGACGGCCCGCCAAGCGCCGAATCCCACTACCAGCTCGCCCGCCTGCACCTGCACAACGCCGAGTTGAAAAAGGCCCAGCAAGCGCTGGAACAGGCGTTAAAGCTGCAACCGGACAATTTGCCGGCGCTGGTCATGCAGATCGAAGTGCTGGACAAGCAAGGCCAGGGCGAAGCGGCGCGACAACTGCTGGCTCGCCAGTTGCAAACCCAGCCGGACTCGGCTTATCTGCAACATGCCTTGGGCCTGTGGCTGTTGCATCACGGCCAAAGCGAATACGCGGTGCTCGGCCTCTCGAAAGCCGTGGAGCTTGAGCCTGACAACAGCACTTACCGTTATGACCTGGCGACCACGTTGCATGCCGAGCAGGAACTGGAGGCCGCGCAGAAACAGCTCCAGGAGATCGTCCAGCGCCACCCGGCCAATCGCAAGGCGCGGGTATTGCTGATCAATTACTGGAAAGAGAGCGGACAACTGCAGAACGTGCAGATCCTGCTGGCCAAACTCGAACAGCTCAACCCGGACGACCCGGCCTTGCAGCAAGGGCTCTAGCCATCGCAACGGCGGTGCGGACGTTACCTGCGAAGTTGTGCAGCAACGCTCGTTTTGTCAAAGGAAGCGGAACCGCCATCACCCCCCAAGGTCAAGTATTCAGGCAGCTCATTTTCAGGCCCCGCGAGGCCTGCTGCCACATCCCTAGTCATGAGAGGGCATTTTTTGTCTACATCCAACGAGTTGATCAGTGCCAAAGCCGCCACCGGTATCGAAGGGCTGGACGACATCCTTTCCGGTGGCTTGTCCCGCAGTCACGTGTTCCTGCTGGAGGGGGAACCGGGAACCGGCAAGACCACGGTCGCGTTGCAATTTTTGCTGGCTGGCGCCCAAGCCGGCGAGCGCTCGCTGTACATCACGCTGTCAGAAACCGAGCGTGAATTGCGCCAAGGCGCGGCGTCCCACGGGTGGACGATCGATGAAAACGTGCACATCTTCGAGCTGACGCCCCCTGAAAGCCTGCTTAACGCCGAGCACCAGCAAAGCCTGCTGTATTCCTCTGACCTCGAACTGGGGGAAGCGACCCGGCAAATCTTCGAAGTGGTCGAGCGGGTCAAACCCAGCCGCGTGGTGCTCGACAGCCTGTCGGAGATCCGCCTGCTGGCGCAGAGCTCGCTGCGTTATCGCCGCCAGATCCTGGCCATCAAGCATTATTTCGTGCGCTACGACGCCACCGTGCTGTTGCTCGACGACCTCACCACCGAATCGCTGGACAAGACCGTGCACAGCGTTGCCCATGGGGTGATTCGCCTGGAAGAGTTGACGCCCACCTACGGCGCCGAACGTCGGCGCATCCGGATCGTGAAGTATCGTGGGCAGAAATACCGCGGCGGGTTCCATGACTTCACCATCATGGGCGATGGCGTGCATGTGTTCCCGCGCCTGGTGGCCGCCGAGCACCGGGGTGCCTACCAGCGCCTGCAGTTGTCCAGCGGCATCGACGAAATGGACGCACTACTGGGCGGTGGCATCGAAACCGGTTCGAGTACGCTGATACTGGGCCCTGCCGGTACGGGCAAGTCGTTGATCGCGCTGATCTTCGCCGCCGCGGCCGTACAACGAGGGGAAAAGGCTGCGCTGTTCATTTTCGACGAAGAACTCGGCCTGTTGTTCGAGCGCATGAGAAACCTTGGCATTGATCTGCAGGCCCTTCAGGACACTGGCAACCTGCTGATCGAGCAGGTCGACGCCGCCGAACTGTCTCCCGGCGAGTTCTCCCACCGGGTACGACGTTGCGTCGATGCCGGCGACATCAAGACCGTGGTCATCGACAGCATCAACGGCTACCAGGCCGCGATGCCGGAAGAGAACGCCCTGGTGCTGCACATGCACGAGCTGTTGCTCTACCTCAACCGCAAGGGCGCCGCTACGTTCATGACCGTGGCCCAACATGGCCTGGTCGGTGACATGCAGGCCCCGGTGGACATCACTTACCTGGCCGACACGGTGATTCTGTTGCGTTATTTCGAAGCCCTGGGCAAGGTCCGCCGGGCCATTTCCATCATCAAGAAGCGCACTGGCACCCATGAGTCGACCATCCGCGAATACCGCATCAGCAGCAGGGGCATGACCATCGGCGAGCCGCTGGAAGCGTTCCAGGGCGTATTGCGTGGGGTACCGACCTACATGGGAGCGGATAATCCGTTGCTCAAGGATGAATCACAGTGACGTCAGTCGAGCCCGTGTCGGAGCGGGCGTTGATTCTCGCTCCGCTGGGACGGGACAGCCAGATCGCCCTGATGATTCTCAATGAAGCCGGTTTTGGCGGCCTCATCTGTCGGCACCTGGGCCACCTGTGCGAAGAACTGGCGCATGGCGCCGGGCTGCTGGTGATTTCCTCGGAAGCCCTGATGGGGCCTGACCTGGAGGCATTGTTCCTGCACATCGAGCAGCAACCGGCCTGGTCCGACCTGCCCATCGTCCTGCTGACCCATCACGGAGGCCCCGAACAGAACCCGGCGGCGCGCATTGGCGCGCAACTGGGCAACGTGACCTTCCTCGAACGGCCGTTCCATCCGGTGACCCTGGTCAGCCTGGTGACCACGACCCTGCGTGGCCGCCGAAGGCAATATGACGCCCGGGACCGCCTGATCGACCTGAGCAACAGCGAACAGCGGCTCCAGACCACCCTCGAAACCCTCGAACAACAGGTGGAAGAACGTACCGCGCAGCTTCGCCACAATGAAGAGGCCTTGCGCCAATCCCAGAAAATGGAGGCCGTCGGCCAGTTGACGGGGGGCATCGCCCACGACTTCAACAACATGCTGACCGGTATCATCGGCAGCCTGGAACTGTTGCGCCGACGCCTGGCCCGGGGGCGCACCGAAGACCTGGACAGCCTGATCGACCTGGGGGTGACATCGGCCAACCGCGCCGCCGGCCTGACCCACCGACTGCTGGCCTTCTCACGCCGCCAGTCGCTGGACTCCAAGGCCGTGCAGATGAACACCCTGGTGCTGTCCATGGGGGAGCTGCTGCAACGTAGCCTCAACGAGAGCATTCGCCTGGACATGCAACTGGACGACCAGCTCTGGGTCGCCGAGGCGGACCCCAACCAACTGGAAAGCGCCCTGCTCAACCTCGTGCTCAACGCCCGGGACGCAATGCCGGATGGCGGCAACCTGGTGGTGCGGACCTCCAATCAGCACCTGGACACGACCTTTACCGACGCCTACAGCAACCTCAAACCTGGCGACTACGTGGTGCTGAGTGTGCAGGACACCGGCTGCGGCATGCCTGAAGCAGTGATGAACCGCGCGTTCGATCCGTTCTTCACCACCAAGCCGATCGGCCAGGGCACCGGGCTCGGGCTGTCGATGATCTATGGCTTCAGCAAGCAGTCGCGCGGTCACGTGGCCATCGACAGCACGGTGGGCGAAGGCACCACCGTGACCCTGTACCTGCCGCGTTTTGTCGGCGAAGAAATCCACGAACCCCAGGTCGCCGCCCAGCATCCGCCGTACGCACAGGATGGCGAAACCGTACTGATCGTCGAGGACGATTCCGCGGTGCGGGTGCTGGTCAGTACCGTGCTCAGCGAACTGGGCTATGCCTTCGTCGAAGCGGCAGACGCCAATGAGGCGGTGCCGATCCTGCAGTCAGGCCAGCGCATCGACCTGCTGATCAGCGACGTCGGCCTGCCCGGCATGAACGGCCGGCAACTTGCGGAAATCGGCCGGCAGATCCGCCCCGACCTGCGCGTGCTGTTCATCACCGGCTACGCCGAACACGCAGCGGTACGGGGCGGCTTCCTCGATCCCGGCATGCAGATGATCACCAAGCCGTTCACGTTCGACCTGTTGACGGCAAAGGTGCAGGAAATGAT
The DNA here is from genome assembly GCF_018325965.1 of Pseudomonas sp. Cab53. Lineage (NCBI taxonomy): Bacteria > Pseudomonadati > Pseudomonadota > Gammaproteobacteria > Pseudomonadales > Pseudomonadaceae > Pseudomonas > Pseudomonas sp. Cab53. The sequence continues at coordinate 3,188,482 of NZ_AP021902.1, forward strand.
CGGAGGCTGAGCCCAACGGCTTCGTGGCGACTCGTGGCGAGGGAGCTTGCTCCCGCTGGGCTGCGCTTGCGAGACCGCAAAGGCAGCCCATCCTTCGCGGATGGGCTTACGGTCAACCGCCCTGTCCCCGGTTTCTCAGGACAGCATCGACTGCATCATGTCTTGCAACACGTCCAGGTCGAAGGGTTTTTCCAGGATCGGTGCCTTGCGGGTGATGGGGCTGTCGGTGTCGCGTACTTCCTGGGCGTAGCCGCTGATGAAAATGACCTTCAGTTCCGGGCGCAGCTTGACGGCCGGCTCGGCAATCTGCACCCCGGAGATCCCGCCCGGCAGGCGGAAATCGGTGATCATCATGTCCAGGTGCGGCTTGCTCGCCAGGATCTCGAACGCCCGCGCACCGTCCTCGGCCTCCAGCACGCGGTATCCCTCGCCCGACAGGTAAGCCGACAGCACCATCAGGATCGACGGGTCGTCTTCGACGATCAGTACAACATCTTGCGCATCTTCACTCATGAGAAGCCTTTGTTCGATCAATAGCTGCTGATACGACCCTGGGGTCACTCAGAGGTTGCGTTTGTCCGACAACTTTCTGAAGAGGCAGGGAAACACGAAACAACGCCCCTTCATTGAGGCGACTATTGACCGTAATGGTACCCCCATGGGCCGTCACAATCTGCTCGGAAATGAACAGCCCCAGTCCCAGGCCGGCGGTGACCGCCTTCGAAGAGACCCGCTCGAATTGCTGGAAGATGCGCCGCTGGTTTTCCTCGCTGATGCCAATGCCATGGTCCTGGACCTCGACACACGCGTGCTCGGGGGTCTGGTAGACCCGCACTTCGATCGGGCCCTTGCCGCCGTAGCGCAGCGCATTGGTCAGCAGGTTCGACACCACCTGCTCGATCCGGAACTCATCCCAGAACCCTTCCACCGCCGGGTCAGCCGTGCAAATCAGCGAGCACTCGGCAATCGCGATCTGCGGCTGGAAGTTGCGCACCAGGTTTTCCACCAGCGCCGTGAGGTTCATGCGCGAAGGTCGGATCGACAACTTGCCGGTGCGAATCCGTGACACGTCCAGCATGTCTTCGATCAACCGGATCAGGCTCTTGATCTGGCGCTCGTCGCGCTCGACCATGGCGCGCACCTTGTCCAGGGTGAAGGCTGCGGCATTGTCCCGGGCCAGGTGCATCTTGCGCAGTTGGGTCTCCAGGATCAGCCCATTGAGGGGCGTGCGAACCTCGTGGGCAACGATGGACATGAAATCGTCACGCATGCGCACCGCCTGCTCCAGCTCGCCGCGGGTGACCTGCAGCTGCTGCAGCAACGCCTCCTGCTCCCGGCGGCTCTGCTCAAGGGCGATCACCTGCTCCTTCATGGCCTTGCGCTGGCGGTAGAGCTCGACGAACACACTGACCTTGCTTTTGACGGCATGGGTGTCCAGCGGCTTGTGCAGGAAGTCGACGGCACCGTTCTCGTAGCCGGTGAACGCATAGTTGCGTTCACGACCGGCGGCGCTGACGAAGATGATCGGGATGCTGCGGGTCTTTTCCGTGCCGCGCATCAGCTCGGCCAGTTCGAAACCGTTCATGTCCGGCATTTGTACGTCGATGATGGCCAGGGCAAAGTCATGCTGCAGCAGCAGGGACAGCGCGCCGTCCGCCGAGAGAGCCTTGAAGACCTCGCGGTCGTCGCCCTTGATCAACGCTTCCAGGGCCAACAGATTCTCCGGCAGATCGTCGACGATCAGCAGTTTGGCTTGAATATCTCTTGGCATGTGGTTCATTCCAGCCCGGCCAGCAACTGGCCGATGGCTTGCAAAGTAAGAATATGATCGGGCTCGTGCAGGGCCAGCGCCGCTTCGGGCATGGTCGCGACCTGGGCTTCGCGGGGATCCTGCACCACCGTGTAGCCTCCCAGCTCGCGAACCTTCGCCAGGCCCTTGGCGCCGTCGCTGTTGGCACCGGTCAGGACCACCGCCAGCAGATGCCGGCCGTAGACATCGGCGGCCGACTCGAACAACACGTCAATGGACGGTCGGGAATGGTGCACCGGCGCTTCGAGGCTCAACGACAGGCTGCGGTCGGCCTCGACCGACAAGTGATAACCGGGCGTGGCGACATAGAGGGTGCCGGGCACGATGTCCTGCTTGTCCCGGGCCTCCTCGACCGGAACCGCGAGACGGTGGCCGAATACCTGGGCCAACTGGCTGTCGCGCTCATCGGGCAAATGCAGCACCACCAGGATCGGCAAGCCGAAGCCCTTGCGCAGGTGTCCGAACACCTTGAGCAACGCTTCGACACCACCGGCGGAGGCGCCAACGACAATCGCCTCGATGGGAAACTTGGGTCTGTCCATCGTCTCGTTCATAACTTGCGATAGATCCGTTCCGGTTTGACCAACGGCTCGAATGCGTTGCCGTAGGTCGAGAAATCCAGCGTTTCCTTACTGCCCAAGACCAGGAAACCACGGTGGCACAGGGATTCGTGAAACAGTCCAAATGCGCGATCTTGCAATTTTTTATTGAAATATATCAATACGTTACGACAAGAAATTAATTGAGTTTCTGAAAAAACACTGTCGGTCGCCAGGCTGTGATCGGCAAAGGTCACGTTCTGGCACAGGGTCTTGTCGAACATCGCGTAATCGTAGGCCGCGGTGTAGTAATCGGCAAACGAGCAGCGTCCCCCGGCCCGCTGGTAATTCTGGGTATAGCTGCGCACGTTTTCCAATGAAAAGATGCCCTGCTTGGCCTTTTCCAGCGAACGCGGGTTGATGTCGGTGGCGTAGATGAGCGTGCGATCCAGCAGGCCTTCCTCGCGCAGCAGGATCGCCATGGAATAGACCTCCTCCCCCGTGCTGCACCCGGCGATCCAGATCTTGATCGAGGGGTACGTCCGAAGCAGGGGCACGACTTCCTCGCGGATCGCCAGGAAATGCGTCGGGTCGCGAAACATCTCGCTGACAGGGATCGTCAGCAGCTGCAGCAACTGCATGAACGCCCCCGGGTCGTGCAGCACGCGCTCCTGCAACGCCGAGATGGTCTTGCATTCGAATTGGGTCAGCGCGTGGAGGACCCGGCGCTTGATGGAAGCGCCGGAATAATCGCGGAAATCGTAGCTGTACTTGAAGTAGATCGCGTCGATCAACAAGCGCAATTCAATGTCTGAGTCTCGTTCCACTAAATTCTTTCCATATTCGGCAACCACACGCGAATCAGCGAGAACAGACGATCCAGATCGATCGGTTTGGCCAGGTAATCGTTGGAGCCCGCCGCCAGGCAGCGCTCCTGATCATCCTTCATGGCCTTGGCCGTCACGGCAATGATCGGCAACTTGCGCCAGCGGGGGTCCTTGCGGATCAGCGCGGTGGCTTCGAATCCGTCCATTTCCGGCATCATCACGTCCATCAACACCAGGTCGATGTCGTCGACTTCGTTCAGTCGCTCGATCGCCTCAAGACCGTTGCGGCCGATGACCACGATCGCTCCCTTGGCCTCCAGGGCGCTGGTCAGGGCGAAAATGTTGCGCACATCGTCGTCCACCAGCAGCACCTTGCGGCCCTCGAATACCTTGTCACGGCTGCGGGCGGTCTGGAGCATCCGCTGCCGTTCATGGGACAACCGGGATTCGACTTTGTGCAGAAAAAGTGTGACCTCATCCAGCAGCCGCTCCGGCGAACGGGCGCCCTTGATGATGATCGAGCGCGAATACTTGCGCAGCTCGGCCTCTTCGTCGCGGGTCAGGTTGCGACCGGTGTAGACGATCACTGGCGGGAATGAACAGATGTCCTCGGTGGACATGCGCTTGAGCAGGTCGTTGCCGAGCATGTCCGGCAACTTGAGGTCGATGATCATGCAGTCATAGACGTTGTCGCGCAGCAGGTCCAGGGCTTGCTGGGCCAGGCCAACGGCGGTGATCTCAATGTCATCGTCGCCGATCAGGCGGGTAATGCTGTCGCGTTGCAGGTCGTCGTCTTCCACCAGCAAGACCCGCTTGACCTTCTGCGTGAGCTTGGCTTCCAGGCGGGCGAACACGTCCTTGAGCTCTTCGCGCGTGGTCGGCTTGACCGCATAGCCGATGGCGCCCATGTGCATCGCGGCCTCGACGCGGTCCTCGACGGAAATCACGTGCACCGGGATGTGCCGGGTGCCGGCCTGTTCCTTGAGGCGCTGCAACACCGTCAACCCGGAATGATCCGGCAGACGCATGTCCAGCAGGATCGCGTCGGGGCTCAGCCGTGACGCCAGGTCGAACCCTTCGTCGGCACCGTGGGCCACCAGGCACTGATAACCGAGTTCGTGGGCGAGGTCGAACAGGATCCGGGCGAACTTGGGCTCGTCCTCGATCACCAGGATGCAACGGCTGTCGAACGGCGCATTGTCCCGATCATCGGCGAACTGGGCAATGGGCGTCTCCACGTCGGCAATCAGCGCAGCCGGCGCCGGCTTGGGCACCACGGGTGCCGTGGTCGTCGGGGTGAATGTGCGCGGCGCGACCGGTTGCTCGCCAGCCTCGACATAGCGCTCCGGCAGTACCAGGGTAAACACGCTGCCCTGCCCCGGCTCGCTGGAAACCGAAATCGAACCGCCCAGCATGGCCGCCAGGTCCCGGGAAATCGACAAGCCCAGGCCGGTGCCGCCATAGCGCCGATTGGTGGTGCCGTCCGCCTGGCGGAAGGCCTCGAAGATGATCTGCTGCTGGTCAGCCGCAATGCCGATGCCGGAATCGCGCACGATGAAGGCAATGCCGGAGCCCGGTTGACCGGCCACAGTGAGCGAGACTTCGCCGTGCTCGGTGAATTTCACCGCGTTGGACAACAGGTTCTTGATCACTTGCTCCAGGCGCTGGCGGTCGGTGTACAGCATCGGCGGTGCGTCCGGCAGCAACTGCACCTCGAACGCCAGGCCCTTGTCCGCCGCCAGGGGCTTGAACATTTCCCGCAGCCCTTCGACCAGGCGCGGCACGCTGGTGTTTTCCGGACGCACTTCGAGCTTGCCGGCCTCGACCTTGGAGATGTCGAGAATGTCGTTGATCAGGTTCAGCAGATCATTGCCGGCGGAATAGATCGACTCGGCGAACTTGACCTGTTCCTCGGTGAGGTTGTGCTGCGGGTTTTCCGCCAGCAGCTTGGACAGAATCAGCGAGCTGTTGAGCGGCGTACGCAGCTCGTGGGACATGTTGGCAAGGAACTCGGACTTGTACTTGCTCGAACGCTGCAACTCTTCGGCGCGCTCCTGCAACTGGACCTGGGCCTGGTTCAGCTCGTTGTTCTTCTGGTCCATGGCGTCGCGTTGCTCGGCCAACTGCTCGTTGGTCTGCTCCAGCTCCTGTTGCTGGGCCTCCAGATGCGCCTGGGATTCCTTGAGGATGCGCGACTGCTCCTCCAGTTCTTCGTTGGCGGTCTTGAGTTCTTCCTGCTGGACTTGCAACTCTTCGTTCAACTGTTGGGTTTCGGCCAGCACTTCCTGCAAGCGCTGGCGATAACGCGCGGCCTCGATGGACGTGCCGACATTGCCGGCCACTCGCTCCAGCAACTCGATGTCGCGTTCGCCGAGCGGGCGCAGGAAGCCCAGCTCGATGACGCCGTTGATCCGTCCATCGTCGCTGGTCGGGACCACCAGCACACTGTTGGGCAACCCCTGGCCCAAGCCGGAGCTGACCTTCAGGTAGTCATCGGGCACTTCATCCAGGCGGATCAGGCGTCCTTGCTGCACCGCCTGGCCGGCGATGCCTTCACCGGCCTCGATGACCTGGCGCTGCTGTTCTTCATCCTGGGACATGCCATAGGTCGAGACGCGCCTCAGGAGGCCGCTTTCTTCGCGCACGTAGATCGCCGCCACGGCCGTGTCCAGGTACTGGGCAAAGAACTGCAGGATGTTGCGCCCCAGCAGGTTGAGCGTCAGTTGTCCCAGGACCTGCTCGGCCAACTGAGTCTGGCCGTTGCGCAGCCAGGCGAGTTTTTCCAGGTGCGCGGCGCTTTGTTGCTGGACTTTCAGGCTGGCACTGTAGCTGTTGGACAGCCCCAGCAGGTCCCGACGGCCGATGTACGCCAGCAGGCCGCTGACCAGCGCGACGAACACCAGGTACAGGGCGATGCTCCAGACGGTGGTGGCCCGTACCCGCTCGTTGCGTTCGGCGCGCAACTGCTGTTCGGTCTCGACGATGTCCTCGAAGGTCTTGCGGATTTCGTCCGTCAAGCGCTTGCCGCGCCCGGCCTTGACTGCGCCGCGGTAATCGCCGCTGCTGCGTTGCAGGTCGATCATGCTCTGGGCGTAGCCGGCCCATTCCGTCTGGAGTGCCTGGACCCGGTGCAGGCGGTCAGTCTGGATCGGGTTGTCGGCTGTCAATTCCAGCAATGTATCGAGTGCCGCTGAAATCTGTGGCTTGGCCACTTCATAGGGGTCGAGGAAATGCTCGTCGCCGCTCAACAGGTAACCGCGCATGCCGGTTTCCAGGTCCACGCTCAGTTTGATGGCTTCGTTGGCATTGTTGATCACCCGGTCAGTGTGGCCGACCCACTGGATCACCGACAGCAGGTAGGTGATCAGCACGACGAAAAACACCGCGCTGAGGGCGCCGATGCCCAGTGGCAGGCTGATGTTGCGGCTCAGGAGTTTACGAAAACTCTGCTCGTCGACCGAAGACGGAAGGGTCATGGAATAGGCCTTGGTGGACAGTTGAAAAGCGTGGAGTTTGCCCGAAAAATACCGGCTGATTCCACATTTTCCGACAAGTCAAAGGCGCAATTCCCACAGGCAGTCTGCCTTGCAGCGAAGAAGCGACTATCCTTGTCAGCTCTTGTACTATAGATCCTTTCTTGTACAACTCCGGGAACTTGTGCCACCTCGCCACTTACTGATGCATGAGGCGAATCATATTGATGCCCCACCCGTCCCTTTTTTCGAGAATGCCGATATGTCCACCCCTGTTCCCGCCACCCCACCCACCATTCTGGTCGTCGAGGACGATGACATTGTACGGATGCTGATCGTCGATGTGCTGGAAGAGCTGGAGTACCGGGTGCTGGAGGCAGATGGCTGTGACCAGGCGCTGGAATTTTTGCGCAACGAGCAGCAGCCCATCGCGCTGATGATGACCGACGTGGGCCTGCCGGTGATGGACGGCCGGGAACTGGCCAAGCAGGCCAGGCTGGTGCGCCCCGGGCTGGCGATCCTGTTTGCCAGCGGCTATGCCGAGAGCATCGACGTACCCGAGGGCATGGCGGTGATCGGCAAGCCGTTTTCCATCGATCAGTTGCGCGACAAGGTCCAAGGCATTCTTTCTTGAGCCCGGGCGTAATCTTGGTCACTATCGGCGCCCCGCGCGCCGACGGCGCCTGATTCGATCCAAGGAAGCGCCCGCCCATGCGTCACCCCACCGCCACCAAAGTCCTGGTTATCGGCTATGTCTGGCCAGAGCCACGCTCATCGGCTGCCAGCGGGCACGTCATGCAGATCCTGGAAACCTTCCTCGGCCAGGGCTGGGACATCACCTTCAGCAGCCCCGCCGGTTTTGGCGAACACCGCGCCGACCTCGCCGCCCTGGGCATCCGCGAGGAGCCGATCGAACTCAATAGCAGCAGTTTCGATACCTTCATCCGCGAACTGGCGCCCGATATCGTCCTGTTCGACCAGTTCCTGATGGAAGAGCAGTTCGGCTGGCGGGTGGAGAAGCACTGCCCCACCGCCGTACGCGTGCTGGAGACGTCCGATCTGCAAAGCCTGCGCCACGCCCGTCATCAACGCCTCAAGGATCGCCTGAAAGTCGACGACACCGCCCAGGACTTCAGCGATCTGTTCGCCCCGGCCCTGCGTGAGGAGTTCGAACGGATGGCCGACACCGACCTGGCCAAGCGAGAAATCGCCGCCCTGTACCGCTGTGACCTCAACCTGATGGTGTCCGAGGTCGAAATCGAACTGTTGGTGGAACACTTCAAGCTGCCTCGCAGCCTGCTGCATTGGTGCCCGCTGATGCTCGACCTGTCCAGTGAGGTGCCCGTGCCGTTCGAAGACCGGGCGCACTTTCTCAGCATCGGCAACTTCCGCCATGCGCCGAACTGGGATGCGGTGCTGTGGATGAAAAACGCCATCTGGCCGTTGATCCGCCAACAACTGCCGACGGCGCAACTGCACTTGTACGGTGCCTACACCCCGCCCAAGGCCGCCGCGCTGCACAACCCGGCGCAAGGCTTTCACATCATGAACTGGGCCGAAGATGCCTTGCAGGTCATGTCTGCCGCCCGCATCTGCCTGGCCCCCCTGCGCTTCGGCGCGGGCATCAAGGGCAAATTGATCGACGCCATGCTCTGCGGCACGCCGAATGTCACCACCCCCATCGGCGCCGAGGCCATGCAGGGCGAGAACCCCTGGCCCGGCGTGATCGCCCACAGCGCCGAGGCCATCGCCAATGCGGCGGTGCAGTTGTACCGCGACCAGGCACGCTGGACCCAGGCCCGGGACGCCGGCTTCGCCCTGTTGCAGGACCGCTACCGCAAACAGGTGCACGGCCCGGCGCTGATCGAAAGCATCGAGGCCTGCCGAGCGCAGTTGGCGCAACGACGCCGCGACAATTTTACCGGCAGCATGCTGCGCCATCACCAGCACAAGAGCACTCAGTACATGGCCCAGTGGATCGAGGAAAAAAATCGCAACGGCTGAGGCGCAACATCGGCTCCGGGCTGGCACCCGCCGTACGAAGGGGGCATTATCCAGCGGCGATAACAACAAAAGCGCCAGGCCCATGACCCGAACAGCGAGAGTCACCGACCCTTCCTATGAGTTGATGGATGACCATAACGGGCTGTCCATCATCTACCGCCAGCACGGTTTCCCGTGCCCGCTGGTGCGCTGGCATTTCCACAAGGAATACGAGCTGCACCTGATCGTCGCCAGTTCCGGCAAGGTGTTCATCGGCGACTACATCGGCAACTTCTACCCGCAGTCGCTGTTTCTCACCGGCCCTAACCTGCCCCACAACTGGATCAGCCAGGTGGCCGAGGACGAAGTGGTGCCCAAGCGCGACATGCTGGTGAATTTCACCGACGAGCTGTTCGAAAGCGGCCACCAGGTCTTTGCCGAGCTCAAGACCGTCGCGCCGCTGTTGGAGCGAGCCCAGTACGGCATCGAGTTCCGCTGCAAGCGCACCATTCGCCAGGCCATGATCCTGATGCAGCGCATCGCCGACGCCCAGGGCATGAGCCGCCTGGGGCATTTCTTCATCCTGATGGAGCTGCTGGCAGGCACCGACGACTACCAGTTGCTTTCCGGCTCCACCGCCTCGCAACCGGCAGACGAGCACAGCATCGACCGCACCAACCGCGCGGTCGACTACATCTTTGCCCACTACGCCCGGGAACTGTCCCTGGAAGAAGTCGCCGAGCACCTGGGCATGAAGCCGACTTACTTCAGTCGCGTGTTCAAGCAGGCTACGGGCCGGTGTTTCATCGAATTCGTCAATCGCCTGCGCATCAGTAAATCCTGTGAACTACTGGCCGACGGCGACAAACCGGTCACAGACGTATGCTTTGAATCGGGCTTCAACAACATTTCCAACTTCAACCGGCGCTTCCAGCAGCTCAAGGGCATGACCCCGTCCCATTACCGGCGCCTGGCGGTGCAACGTTTGACCGAGCAGAACCTGGGCTGAGACTTTTTTTGCATCGCCCCCTTCCTTCTGTGGCGAGGGGATTTATCCCCGCTGGGCTGCGAAGCGGCCCTCTCTCATTCCAACTGATACGCCGCAACGGCAAACACCCTGGGGCCGCTGCGCGACCCAACGGGGATAAATCCCCTCGCCACAGGTAAACCTTCTCACTTGGCTTTTTCTTTACAGTGCAAAAAAGTATCAGCACAAGTGCGACGGATGATTTGTCACGCCGTGCAGGGCGGGCTGTAATCAGCGCACATTCTTCCCTTCATCCGGAAGACACAAAAACAATAACTGTCCTTCTGCAGCCCCTGGCGCGGAAAAGGAGTGCGCGATGAAACCTTCGGTAAAAGCTCTGCTTGTCTCCACCTGCATGACCCTCAGCAGCGTCAGTTTCGGCGCACAGACCCTCACCATTGCCACCGTCAACAACAGCGACATGATCCGCATGCAGAAGCTCTCGAAGACCTTCGAGGCCGAGCACCCGGATATCCAGTTGAATTGGGTGGTGCTCGAAGAAAACGTCCTGCGCCAGCGCCTGACCACCGACATCGCCACCCAGGGCGGCCAGTTCGACGTGCTGACCATCGGCATGTACGAAGCCGCACTCTGGGGCGCCAAGGGCTGGCTGGAGCCGATGAAGGACCTGCCGGCATCCTACGATCTGGACGACGTCTTCCCTTCCGTGCGTGACGGTTTGTCCGTCAAAGGCTCGCTGTACGCCCTGCCGTTCTATGCCGAGAGCTCGATCACCTATTACCGCACCGACCTGTTCAAGGACGCCGGGCTGACCATGCCCGAACACCCGACCTGGACCCAGATCGGTGAATTCGCCGAAAAGCTCACTGACAAATCCAAGGAACAGTACGGCCTGTGCCTACGGGGCAAAGCCGGTTGGGGCGAGAACATGGCCCTGATCACCACCCTGGCCAATGGTTTCGGCGCGCGCTGGTTCGACGAAAAGTGGCAACCTGAATTCAATGGCCCCGAATGGAAGGATGCGCTGAACTTCTACGTCAGCAACATGAAGAAATCCGGCCCGCCGGGCGCGTCCAGCAACGGTTTCAACGAAAACCTGGCGCTGTTCAACAGCGGCAAGTGCGCGATCTGGGTCGACGCCAGCGTCGCCGGCTCGTTCGTGACCGACAAGACCCAGAGCAAGGTCGCCGATCACGTCGGCTTCACCTTCGCTCCCCACGAAAAAACCGACAAGGGCACCTCGTGGATGTACTCCTGGTCGCTGGCGATCCCCACCAGTTCCAAGGCCAAGGACGCGGCCAAGGTCTTCACCACCTGGGCAACTTCCAAGCAATACAGCCAACTCGTCGCCAAGACCGACGGCATCGCCAACGTTCCGCCAGGCACTCGTACTTCGACCTACAGCGACGAGTACATGAAGGCGGCGCCGTTTGCCAAGGTAACGCTGGAATCGCTGAAAGTCGCCGACCCGAAAGCGCCAACTCTCAAACCGGTGCCTTACATCGGCATCCAGTTGGTGACCATTCCTGAGTTCCAGGCGATCGGCACCCAGGTGGGCAAATTCTTCTCTGGCGCGCTGACCGGCCAGCAGAGCGTGGACCAGGCGCTGACCGCCGCGCAATCGACCACCGAACGCGAGATGAAACGCGCCGGTTATCCCAAGTAACCACGCTGCTTTCATTGTTTTGTAGGAGTTCCCGTGTGGGAGCGAGCTTGCTCGCGATGGCGGTGTGACAGCCACCTTGATATCGACTGTCAGGACGCTATCGCGAGCAAGCTCGCTCCCACACGGGACGGCCCCCACATTCAGGGATATTCATTCGCCTGCACACATCGGTCCAATGCCATGAATACTTCGACGACAACCACCAAGGCGCCCATCGGGGTTGCCCCGCCGGCGCGCAAGATCCGCCTGGCGAACCCTGGCTGGTTCCTGGTCAGCCCATCGGTGGCCCTGTTGCTGCTGTGGATGATCGTGCCGCTGGGCATGACCGTCTACTTCTCGATGATCCGCTACAACCTGCTCTATCCCGGCGAGAACGAGTTCGTCGGGCTGGAGAACTTCACTTACTTCCTGACCGACTCGGGGTTCATGCCCGGCGCCACCAATACCCTGTTGCTGGTGGGCAGCGTGCTGCTGATCAGTATCGTGCTCGGGGTATTGATCAGCGCGTTGCTGGAGGCCAGCGAGTTTTTCGGTCGCGGCATCGTGCGCGTGCTGCTGATCTCACCATTCTTCATCATGCCCACCGTCGGCGCGCTGATCTGGAAGAACCTGATTTTCCACCCGGTTTCGGGAATTCTCGCCGCCGTGTGGAAACTGTTCGGCGCACAACCGGTGGACTGGCTCGCCCACTACCCGTTGTTGTCGATCATCATCATTGTGAGCTGGCAATGGCTGCCCTTCGCGATCCTGATCCTGATGACCGCCATGCAGTCCCTCGACCAGGAACAGAAAGAAGCTGCACGGCTGGACGGTGCCGGCCCGATCGCGATTTTCTGGCACCTGACCCTGCCGCACCTGGCCCGGCCGATCGCCGTGGTGCTGATGATCGAGACGATTTTCCTGCTGTCGGTGTTCGCCGAGATCTTTACCACCACCAACGGTGGCCCGGGCTACGCCTCCACCAACCTCGCCTACCTGATCTACAACCAGGCGCTGGTGCAGTTCGACGTCGGCATGGCGTCGGCCGGTGGCCTGATTGCCGTGGTCATCGCCAACATCGCCGCCATCATCCTGGTGCGGATGATTGGCAAAAACCTCACCGACAAGCATTGAGGCCGCCACCATGACACTTCAACAATCGCGCCGCCTGCAAAGCCTGCTGCTGGGTACGCTGGCGTGGGCCATCGCCATCGTGATCTTCTTTCCGATCTTCTGGATGGTGCTGACAAGCTTCAAGACCGAAATCGATGCGTTCGCCACGCCGCCGCAGTTCATCTTTACGCCGACGCTGGAGAACTACCTGCACATCAACGAGCGCAGCAACTACATCAGCTTCGCCTGGAACTCGGTGGTCATTTCCTTCAGCGCCACCGCTCTGTGCCTGCTGATCGCGGTGCCGGCGGCCTACTCCATGGCGTTCTACGAAACCCAACGCACCAAAGGCACGTTGCTGTGGATGCTATCCACCAAGATGCTGCCTCCGGTGGGCGTGCTGATGCCCATCTACCTGCTGGCCAAGAGCTTTGGCCTGCTGGACACGCGGATCGCGCTGATCGCCATCTACACGCTGATCAACCTGCCGATCGTGGTCTGGATGATCTACACCTACTTCAAGGACATTCCCCGCGACATCCTCGAAGCCGCCCGCCTGGACGGGGCCACGCTGTGGCAGGAGATGGTGCGCGTGCTGTTGCCGATCGCCAAGGGTGGCCTGGCGTCCACCGTGCTGCTCTCGCTGATCCTGTGCTGGAACGAGGCGTTCTGGTCACTGAACCTGACATCGTCCAAAGCCGCGCCGCTGACGGCGCTGATCGCCTCGTACTCCAGTCCCGAAGGGCTGTTCTGGGCCAAATTGTCCGCCGTCTCGACCCTCGCCTGCGCGCCGATCCTGATTTTCGGCTGGATCAGCCAGAAACAGCTGGTGCGCGGTTTGTCTTTCGGCGCCGTGAAATAACGCGCCCTACACCCTTATAAGAAGTGGAGGCCCATCCTCATGGCCAACCTGAAAATCAAGAATCTGCAAAAAGGCTTCGAAGGCTTTTCCATCATCAAGGGCATCGACCTTGAAGTGAACGACCGCGAGTTCGTGGTGTTCGTCGGCCCCTCGGGCTGCGGCAAGTCCACGCTGCTGCGGCTGATTGCCGGACTGGAGGAAGTCAGCGACGGCACCATCGAACTGGACGGGCGGGACATCACCGAAGTCAGCCCGGCCAAGCGCGACCTGGCGATGGTCTTCCAGACCTATGCCCTGTACCCGCACATGAGCGTACGCAAGAACATGTCCTTCGCCCTGGACCTGGCCGGCGTGCCCAAGGCCGAGGTCGAGAAAAAGGTCAACGAAGCCGCGCGCATCCTCGAACTGGGGCCAATGCTCGAACGCAAGCCCAAGCAGCTGTCCGGCGGCCAGCGCCAGCGCGTGGCCATCGGCCGGGCCATCGTGCGCAACCCGAAGATTTTCCTCTTCGACGAGCCCTTGTCCAACCTCGACGCCGCACTGCGGGTGCAGATGCGCCTGGAGCTGGCGCGGCTGCACAAGGAACTGCAAGCGACCATGATCTACGTGACCCACGACCAGGTCGAGGCCATGACCCTGGCCGACAAGGTGGTGGTACTTAACGGCGGGCGCATCGAACAGGTCGGCTCGCCCCTGGAGCTGTATCACCAGCCGGCCAACCTGTTTGTCGCCGGGTTCCTCGGCACGCCCAAGATGGGTTTTCTCAAGGGCAAGGTCAGTGGGCTCGACAGCCTAGGCTGTGAAGTGCTGCTGGACGCCGGCACCCGGATCCACCTGCCCTTGAGCGGCGCCCGCCTGAGCGTCGGCGCAGAGGTCACCCTGGGGATTCGCCCGGAACATCTGAACCTGGCCCAAGCGGGCGATTGCACGCTGGCGGTCACCGCCGACGTCAGCGAGCGACTGGGCAGCGACACGTTCTGCCACGTCGTCACGGCCTCGGGCGAGGCCCTGACCATGCGAGTGCGTGGCGACCTGGCCAGCCGCTTTGGCGAGCAACTGAACCTGCACCTGGACGCTGAACACTGCCACCTATTCGATGCCGATGGCGTAGCGGTCCCCCGTGCGCTGCGCGCCGCCGCCTGATTGTCGAGAACCGCGATGAAACTCAACCGACAGAACCTGCACAACCTCAACCCGGCGGTCGCCCTGCCCGCCTACTCTTTGAGCGACGTCCGCCAAGGCATCGCCCACATCGGCGTCGGCGGCTTTCACCGGGCCCACCAGGCGTACTACACCGACGCCCTGATGAACACTGGCACCGACCTGGACTGGGCCATCTGTGGCGTCGGCCTGCGGGCCGAGGATCGCCGCGCCCGGGACGACCTGGCCGGCCAGGACTACCTGTTCACCCTGTACGAGCTGGGTGACACCGACGACACCGAAGTCCGGGTGATCGGCGCCATCAACGCCATGCTGCTGGCCGAGGACGGCGCCCAGGCGTTGATCGACAAGCTCGCCGACCCGCAGATCCGCATCGTCTCGCTGACCATCACCGAAGGCGGCTACTGCATCGACGACAGCAATGGCGAGTTCATGGCCCACCTGCCACAGATCCAGCACGACCTGGCCCATCCCGACGCGCCGAAGACCGTGTTTGGTTTCCTCTGCGCCGCGCTCGCCAAGCGTCGCGCCGCCGGCACCCCGGCGTTTACCCTGATGTCCTGCGATAACCTGCCCCACAACGGCGCCGTGACCCGCAAGGCGCTGCTGGCCTTCGCCGCGCTGCGGGACGCCGAGCTGGGCCAGTGGATCGACCGGAACGTCAGCTTCCCCAACGCCATGGTCGACCGCATCACACCCATGACCAGCGTCGCCCACCGCCTGCAACTGCACGACGAACACGGCATCGACGACGCCTGGCCGGTGGTCTGCGAGCCGTTCGTGCAATGGGTATTGGAAGACAAGTTCGTCAACGGTCGTCCGGCCTGGGAAAAGGTCGGCGTGCAGTTCACCGACGACGTCACCCCCTATGAAGAAATGAAGATCAAGCTGCTCAACGGCAGCCACCTGGCGTTGACCTACCTGGGCTTTCTCAAGGGCTATCGCTTTGTCCACGAGACCATGAACGACCCGCTGTTCGTGCGCTACATGCGCGCCTACATGGACCTGGACGTCACGCCGCAACTGGCGCCGGTGCCGGGCATCGACCTGGCCGACTACAAGGACACCCTGGTGGAGCGCTTTTCCAACCAGGCGATTGCCGACCAGCTGGAGCGGGTGTGCTCGGACGGCTCGTCGAAGTTTCCCAAGTTCACCGTACCGACGATCAATCGCCTGATCGCCGACGGGCGCGAGACACGTCGTGCGGCCCTGGTGGTGGCAGCGTGGGCCGTGTACCTCAAGGGCGTGGACGAAAATGGCCTGGCCTATACGATTCCAGACCCACGGGCAGCGTTCTGCCAGGCGCTGGTGGCCGACGATGCGCTGGTGACCCAGCGATTGCTGGAGGTGGAAGAGATCTTTGGCACGGCCATCCCCCGCTCGCCGGAGTTCGTGGCAGCCTTCGAATGGTGCTGCAACAGCTTGCGCGAACACGGGGTAAAGCGAACACTTGAGCGAGTATTGGCTGACACGGAATAAGCCTGCGGATCCGGCGGCTTTTTGTGGCGAGAGGATAAATTCCCCCGCCACAGGTTCCACCATGTCCCGGTCCAAACAGTTCTGTGCTGACGGTTCATTGATATCAAGGATTTCTATGGCAAACCAACAACTGTTCCTGGGCATCGACTGCGGCACCCAAGGCACCAAGGCGCTGGTTCTGGACGCCACCAGTGGCCAGGTCCTGGGCCTCGGTGCGGCGGCCCACTCCATGATCAGCGGCCCCAACGGCTGCCGTGAACAAGACACCGGGGAATGGCTCGAAGCCTTCACCCAAGCGACCCGGCAAGCGCTGGCCAACGCCGGTGTGGATGGTCAGGCCATTCTCGGCATCGGTGTGTCTGGTCAGCAACACGGGCTGGTGCTACTCGACGAGCAAGACCAGGTGCTGCGCCCGGCCAAGCTCTGGTGCGACACCGAAACCACGCCGGAAAACGACCGGTTGCTGGCCCACCTGGGCGGCGAAAGCGGCTCCCTGGCGCGCCTCGGCGTGGTCATCGCCCCCGGCTACACCGTGTCGAAACTGCTGTGGACCCGGGAGCAGCATCCGCAGGTGTTCAACCGTATCGCCCGCATCCTGTTGCCCCACGACTTTCTCAACCACTGGCTCACCGGCCGCCACTGCACCGAATATGGCGACGCCTCGGGCACCGGCTATTTCAATGTCCGCACCCGTCAATGGGATGAATCATTGCTGAGCCACATCGACCCCAGCGGACGCCTGCAATCGGCGCTACCAGAACTGATCGAGGCGCACCAACCGGTCGGGCGCATCCTGCCGGCCATCGCCGCGCACCTGGGCATCAACCCTGACGCCGTGGTGGCCAGCGGTGGCGGCGACAACATGATGGGCGCCATCGGCACCGGCAATATCCAGCCCGGCGTGATCACCATGAGCCTCGGTTCCTCCGGCACGGTATACGCCTATGCCGCTGAGCCGGTGGTCAGCCCGCAACCGTCGGTGGCGACATTCTGTTCCTCCAGCGGTGGCTGGCTGCCGCTGATCTGCACCATGAACCTGACCAACGCCACCGGGGCCGTCCGTGAGCTTTTGGCGCTGGACATCGACGCCTTCAACACCCTGGTGACCGAAGCCCCGATCGGCGCCGAGGGCGTGTGCATGCTGCCGTTCCTCAACGGCGAGCGGGTCCCGGCCCTGCCCCACGCCACTGGCAGCCTGCTGGGCCTGACCACCACCAACCTGACCCGGGCCAACCTGTGCCGCGCCGTGGTCGAAGGCACCACCTTCGGCTTGCGCTATGGCCTGGACCTGCTGCGGGCCAACGGGCTCCAGGCCCAGAGCATCCGGCTGATCGGCGGCGGCTCGAAAAGCCCGGTGTGGCGGCAGATCGTCGCCGATATCATGGACACCACGGTCATCTGCACCGAACAGAGCGAAGCGGCCGCCCTCGGTGCGGCCATCCAGGCTGCCTGGTGCCAGTCAGGTGCGCAACATGGCCTGGCCGAGCTGTGCGAGCGTTGCGTCAAGCTCGACCCGGCCAGCGAAACCCAGCCTGTCGCCGCGCATGTCGCGGCGTCGCAACAAGCTTATGAACGATACCGACAACACGTCGCAACCCTTTGAGAGCGGGCAACTATGTATCTGGTGTGTGGTGAAGCACTGTTTGATTTTTTCAGCGGGACCGAGGCGCAGACCCCTGCCTCGCAGGTGAACTTCAAGGCCCTGGCCGGTGGCTCGCCGTTCAACGTGGCCGTGGGGCTGCGCCGCCTGGGGATCGAGGCCGCGCTGTTCACCGGCCTGTCCACCGACTACCTCGGTCGACGCTTGCACCAGGTCCTGGTGGATGAAGGCGTCTGCACCCATTACCTGCGGGAGGTCGATGCGCCGACGACCCTGGCGATGGTCGCCGTGGGCGCCAATGGCTCCCCCCATTACAGCTTTCGAGGGGAAGGCTGTGCCGACCGCCAGTTGCACCTGGAGCACCTGCCGGCGCTGGGCCCCGAAGTACGTGGTTTGCACGTGGGCTCGTTTTCCCTGGTGGTCCAGCCGGTGGGCGATACGCTCCTGGCCCTGGTGCTGCGCGAAAGCGGCCGGCGCCTGATCACCCTGGACCCCAACGTACGACTCAACCCGCAACCGGACATCGAACTGTGGCGCTCACGGATGGCGATGCTGGTGGAGTACGCCGACCTCATCAAGGTCAGCGACGAAGACTTGAGCCTGCTCTACCCCGAACTCGATCCCCAGGCGGTCATCGAAGGGTGGCTGCAACACCGTTGCCAGTTGGTCTTCCTGACCCGTGGCGGCCAGGGCGCCACGGTGTTCAGCCGTCAGTACGGCTCTTGGTCGATGCCCGCCTGCCCGGTGAAGATGGCAGACACCGTCGGGGCCGGCGACACGTTCCAGGCGGCGTTGATTGCCTGGCTGACGGAACAGCGACTGGATTCGATCGAAGGGCTGCACAGCCTGAGCCGCGAACAGATTGGCGCCATGCTCGAGTTCGCCATGCGTGCCGCCGCCCTGACCTGCGGCAAGACCGGGCCGGACCTGCCCTACCGGCACCAGTTGAACTGATCCCCCCAGCGGCTGCCACCCGTTCGGGCCTGGCAGTTGCCTGGGTGCACCGCAGCCAAGCGCAGCGCTTAACCGCCTTTTAATCCCGCGATCCGACACTGACCCGGACCGCGCCCTCCTCACCCCAAGGCCCTGCGCGGCAGACCTCGGTGCCCAGGCACCCGGTCGTCCTCTCTGCTGCGGAGTTCTGATCATGAATATTCGTGCGTTAATCGCCGCTGTGTCGTTGCTCAGCCTGGCCGGCTTCGCCGGTCTGGCCCAGGCCGACGACCTACAGCCCACGCCCTATCGCTATGGCATGCCGTTGGAAATCAAGAAGGTGCTGTCGTTGACGGAACCGTCCACACCTTATTGCGAAGTGGTCACTGCCCAGATGGTGTACATCGACAAAGCGGGGCAAACCCGAGATATCTCGTACAACAAGCTGTCGCAGGCTTGCACGAGCGCGGACTGAACGCCAACGCCCTGAAAAAACTGGACGCCGGGTTCGGACGTTGACCGGACCCAGGCGTCAGGCTTACCGGGAAAAGGCCGCCGTTAGCGCCCGGTCATTCGGTGTTGCTGATGAACATGGCTGCCCATGTGGTGGCCGTGATCGAGTTCGGTACGCAACTCGGCAATCAGGTCGTTGATCGCCCGGCAACCGGTGAGCTTCTTGGCATCGATATCGGATTTGATCAACGCCACGCGATCGGTCTCATGATCGTCATAAATCTTGACCGTCATTGTCAGATCGGGTGACAAGCTGCATTGGGAGCGCTTGGGCAACAAGCTGCTTTCAATGATGTTTCGCATTTCGAGGGCAGATAAAAACATGGCGACTCTCTCCTGTTGAGGCGGCCAACTTATGTATACGACGGCGGTATTTTCGTCCGTTTCTTCCCTGCGGACTGGGACTACGAATGCCGAGCCGTTCGTTCGTCTTTTGGCGTTGTGATTCAATGAGTCCAACCAGCGGACTCCTGAACACTCTCGCTCCTGAACACTCTCGCAAAAAATATGCCTGCAATGCCGAAAACAGAGATTGATATCAATCAATGACTTAGCGACGTTGCCTGGCGCACCGCCCGTGCAGAATGCAAGGAAACGGCGCTTTCTTCATGCAAACTGCAATTGCATTCATCCTGTCGAAGCCAGAGTAGCCCCAATTCGGCTCGCGCAAGTGGGCGTCCGTCGCCTCGTTCAAAAAAAGTGTGACGTGGCGTAAAAATTCAAACGGCGTCTACCGCCGCGCGCTCCGCCACATGGCGCAAGCTGTCGAAATTGATGTTGGCCCCCGAGTTGATCGCCACCCAGGTCTGGCCTCGCAGACCGGTGCGGGCGGCGTACTGCTTGATGCCCGCCACCGCCAGCGCACCCGAGGGCTCGGTGATAGAACGGGTGTCGTCATAGATGTCCTTGATCGCCGCGCACAGTTGGTCGTTACTCACGGTGATCACTTCATCGACGCAGAACCGGCAAACCTCGAAGCTGTGGACGCCTATCTGCGCCACGGCGACGCCGTCGGCGAAAGTGCCCACTTCGGCCAGGATGACTCGCTCTGCTGCGCTCAACGCGGCGGCAAGGCACGCAGAATGCTCAGACTCGACCCCGATGATCCGCACGTCTGGCCGCAGGTACTTGATGTAGGCAGCGATCCCGGCGATCAATCCGCCACCGCCCACCGGAACAAAGACCGCATCCAGTTGGCCAGGGTGCTGGCGCAGGATTTCCATGGCGACGGTGCCCTGCCCGGCAATCACTTGCGGGTCATCGAACGGCGACACGAACTCGCGCCCCGTCTGCCGGGCCAGTTCCAGCGCATAGGCCAGGGCGAATGGAAAGCTCTCGCCGTGCAACAACGCCTCGGCGCCGCGGTTGCGCACGCCCAGCACTTTCAGCTCCGGGGTCGTGAGGGGCATCACGATGCTGGCCGAAATCCCCAGCTCCCGGGCCGCCAGTGCCACGCCCTGGGCATGGTTGCCCGCCGAGGCGGTGATGACACCCCGGGCGCGCTGCTCCGGGGTCAGTTGCACGAGTTTGTTGTAGGCACCGCGGATCTTGAAAGAAAACGTCGGTTGCAAATCCTCGCGCTTGAGCAGGATCCGGTTGCCCAAGGTTTCAGACAATGCCGGGGCCGCTTGCAGCGGCGTGCGCACCGCCAGCTCGTACACCGGCGCGGCGAGGATCTTCTTGACGTAGTGTTCCAGCAGGGTTTGCTCGGCGGGGGTAGCGGTCATGGCGGTCTCCTGGTTTGGACAGAACCCGGGAGACAGAAAGAAAAAACCCGCCTCCAGGGCGGGTTGGGTGCAGCCGACAGCTAACCCGCCAAATAAGGAATGGCGGTAATAATGCTTGGCTGGCTGCGCAGTACGGTGAAAGTCATGCCTGGAAACTAGCCGGGCGTTGGAGGCAAGTCAATTGCAATTTGCGCCCATGAGGTCTGCTTGTGGGAGCCTGGCCACGGCAACCCGACTCCCAACAGCCTCGTGGGCGCGACCTTATCTATTTCAGCCCGACCTTATACAACGCCCCGCTGGCCTCATCCGTCAGCACATACAGGTAGCCATCCGGCCCCTGGCGCACGTCGCGCACGCGCTCGCCGAGTTCACCCAGCAGGCGTTCCTCATGAACCACCTTGTCGCCTTCGAATTCCAGGCGGATCAGCTCCTTGGACGCCAACGCCCCGATGAACACGTTGCGCTGCCAGGCCTTGAAGCGGTCATTGTCGTAGAACGCCATGCCGCTGAGCCCTGGCGACACTTGCCAGACATGCAGCGGGCCAAGGGTGCCTTCGACGGTCTTGCCCTGGGCTTCGGGAATCGGGGCACCCGAATAGTTGATGCCGTGGGTCGCCAGCGGCCAGCCATAATTCTGGCCTCGCTCGATGACGTTCAGCTCATCGCCGCCCTTGGGCCCATGTTCGTTCTCCCACAAGGTGCCATTCCAGGGGTTCAGGGCTGCGCCCTGGGGATTGCGCATGCCATAGGACCAGATCTCGGGACGGACGTTTTTCTGCCCGACAAAAGGGTTGTCGTCCGGGACCTTGCCGTCCGGGTAGATACGTACGACCTTGCCCTGCAGCTTGTCCAGGTCCTGGGCGGTAGGCCGGTCATTGTTCTCCCCCAAGGTAATGAACAGGTAGCCGTCCCGGTCGAACACCAGCCGTGAGCCGAAGTGATTGCCCGTCGACAGCTTGGGTTGCTGGCGGAAGATCACATTGAAATTTTCCAGGCGCTTGCGGTCTTCGGACAGTTGTCCCCGGCCCACGGCAGTGCCCGCCTTGCCATCGGCTCCCGCTTCGGCATAAGACAGGTAGACGGTGCGATCCTGCAGGAAGTCCGGTGACAGTACGACGTCGAGCAAGCCGCCCTGCCCCTCGGCCCACACCTCGGGCACGCCGCTCAATGGCGCAGAGAGCTGGCCATCAGGGCTTACCACGCGCAGATTGCCCGTGCGCTCGGTGACCAGCATGCCCTGCTGGCCGGGCAGGAACGCCACAGACCAGGGATGTTGCAGCCCCTTGGTCAACGTGGTCACCTCCAGGGTGCCTTCCTCGCTCTTGAACTGTTGGGTCTGCGCGGCTGAAACCGGCGTGACCAGGGTGAGAACCGCGCTGGCGCAAAAGATCGCCAGGAGTGTTTTAGGCAACATGCACACGTCCTTCTGTAATGGAAATAAGTCAGCCAGGCTCCACGCCTAGCGATGGCTGTCCTGGGTTCCTCTGGGGGGTGTCGGGGATTCGATGGTGGGCCGTGGCGAGCCCGTTGGCGGGCCGGAGCGTGGGTAGCCGTTGCCGATCCCGCCATTGTCCAGGGTGGGTGGCCGAGGCACCGGCACCGTCGGGTTGTTCTGGATCGTCGGCACATTCGACCGGGTGCCCTGCATGCTATTGGGATTGGCCCGCCGTGTCGGGCTGTTATAGGGGTTGCTGTTGCCCGGCAGGTTCTGGGCGACGACGAACGCCGGGCTGGGCGATGGCGCGGCGGCCTGGGCCAGCGGGGCCATGAGTAGCGCCATGAGGGCGAGCATCAGCCGGTTCATTTCGGACACCTCCTGGATTCAGCCATATCGAAAGCACGCTACGCCGCAGGTTCGCCGTTGTTAAGCGAAATATCCCCGCGAAGATGTAACCAGGCATCTCTAAGACGGCCCCTGCGTCGCACTGACGACGCTTGCCAGCCAGCGCACGGTGGAAACTTTTCCAAAGGCCCGACGGTCACCAGAGAGACATCCATCGACAAGGACATCACCACCATGGCCAGGGCAATCTGGAAAGGCGCAATCAGTTTCGGACTGGTCCACATTCCTGTCGCGCTGGTGTCGGCGACCTCGTCCCAAGGCGTCGATTTCGATTGGCTGGACAAGCGCAGCATGGACCCGGTGGGCTACAAACGGGTCAACAAGGTCACGGGCAAGGAAGTGACCAAGGAGAACATCGTCAAAGGCGTCCAATACCAGAAAGGCCAGTATGTCCTGCTCGACGAAGAGGAAATCCGCTCGGCGCACCCCAAATCCACCCAGACCATCGACATTTTTTCCTTTGTCGACAGCGAGAAGATCCCGCTGCAAAACATCGACACCCCGTATTTCCTGGCACCCGACAAGCGCGGCGGCAAAGTCTATGCGCTGCTGCGCGAAACCCTGGTCAAGACCCACAAAGTGGCCCTGGCCCATGTCGTGCTGCACACACGCCAGCACTTGGCCGCGCTGATGCCGCTGGAGTCGGCGCTGGTGCTGGTGATGCTGCGTTGGCCGGCGGAGGTGCGCGAGCTGGACATTCTCGAACTGGGTGATGAGGTCACCAAGCCCCAGCTGGTCAAGGGTGAACTGGACATGGCCAGGCGCCTGGTGGAAGACATGAGAGCCGACTGGACGCCGGAAGAGTACCGCGACAGCTTCCAGGACAGGATCATGGAACTGGTCGAGAAGAAAGCCAACGAGGGCCGGCTCGAAGCGGTAGAGACCGACCCGGGCGAAGAACAACGCAAGAGCGCCGACGTCATCGACCTTACCGAACTGCTCAAGCGCAGCCTGGGCAGCAAAGGCAAGGCGCCGGACAAACCGACAAAAACCGCGGCAAAACCCTCTGCAAAAACAGCGAAAACCAGCAAGTCCGCCCCCGCAAAAAAAGCCACCAAGGCCTCCGGGGCTAAGCCCCGGCTGCCAGCTATACAAGGGAACCTGTCATGGCCAAGGCCAAGCGCGAATCTGCCCGTGTGTCCGCTACCCATCGGGACAAAACCACCCGCCCCAACCGCCACCCGCTGCCCGAACGGCTGTTACCACAATTGGCAACACCCGTGGAACAGCCGCCCTCGGGCGAATGGCGCTATGAAGTCAAATTCGATGGCTACCGGCTGATGACCCGCATCGAGAACGGCAACATTCGCCTGCTCAGCGGCAATCATGAGGACTGGACCGCGCGGCTCAAGTTGCACGTCGACGCCCTGGCCGAATTGAACCTGGGGGACAGCTGGCTGGACGGTGACCTGATCCTGCTGGACGACGACGGTCAATCGGACCTCGCCGCCCTGCGCAACGCCCTCGATATTGGCCGCACCGTGGACCTGGTGTACGTGCTGTTCGACGCGCCCTTCCTCAATGGCGAGGATCTGCGGCAAACGCCGGTGGAAGAGCGCCGCGCCGCGCTGAAGCAGGTCCTGAGGGGCCACGCCGGCAAGCGCTTGCGGTTTTCCGAGGCTTTTTCCGCCAGCGAGGACGAAATACTCGAAAGCGCGAGCGCCCTGTCACTGGACCGAGTGGTCGGCAAACGCCTGGGCAGCCCCTATGTGTCGCGGCGCAGCAGCGATTGGGTCAACCTCAAATGCCGATTGCGCCAAGCCTTCGTGATTGTCGGCTTCACCCGCCCCCAAGACCGGCCCGACGGCTTCGGCGCGCTGCTGCTTGCGGTCAACAACGGTGCCGGACTGGTGTATGCCGGGCGAGTTGCCACGGGGTTTACCCGGGCGCAGAGGGAGCAACTGCAAGCGGCCTTGTCCGCGCGGGAACGCGACACTTCGCCCTTGGCCAAACCGGTCAGCCCCGTGCAGGCGCGTGGTGTGCAGTGGGTCGAACCCGATTCGGTGGGTGAAGTCGAATTCACCGAGTGGACCGCCAATGGCCTGGTGCACCGCCCGGCCTTCGTCGAACTGCTGGCCGACATGCCGGCGGGCAAGATCGTCCGCGAGCACCCGTTGCCGCTCAAGCACCAAGCCTCACCCCCGCAACGCGGCCGCAAGCAGCGTACGGTGGAGGTGGCGGGTGTGAGCATCACCCACCCTGACCGGGTCATCGACAGCCTCAGCGGCGTGCAGAAAGCCGAGCTGGCTCAGTACTACGCCGACATCGCCCCGTGGATCCTGCCGCACTTGAAACAACGGCCCGTCGCGTTGCTGCGCGCGCCCGACGGGATCGGCGAGGAACAGTTCTTCCAGAAGCATGCCGATCGCCTGGAGATCCCCCACATCAGGCAACTGGACCAGGCGCTGGACCCGGGCCACGCGGCCCTGATGGAAATCGACAGCGTCCAGTCGCTGGTCAGCGCCGCACAGATGGGCACCGTGGAATTGCATACCTGGACCGCCACCCACGAGCGGATCGAAACGCCTGACCTGTTTGTCCTGGACCTGGACCCCGATCCGTCGTTGCCCTGGAGCGCCATGCTGGAAACCACCCGCCTGACCTTGTCGGTGCTCGATGAGCTGGGCTTGCAGGCGTTCCTCAAGACCAGTGGCGGCAAGGGCATGCACGTCATCGTGCCGTTGGCGCGCAGCGAAGGGTGGGACACCACCAAGGCATTCGCCAAGGCAATCTCCCAGTTCCTGGCGCGGGAGGTGCCGCAAAAGATCACCGCCACCCTGGGCCCGAAGAATCGGGTCGGCAAGATATTCGTCGATTACCTACGCAACGCCCGCGGCGCCAGCACGGTGAGCGCCTACTCGGTTCGGGCGCGGCCGGGGTTGCCGGTCTCGGTGCCGATTGCCCGCGCCGAGCTGGATGGCCTGCGCAACGCCCAGCAATGGGACATCAACACCGCACTGGAACGGGCCCGGGGCCTGGGGGCCGATCCGTGGGAAGGCTATGCCCATCGCCAACGGATCGGCGCCAGGATGTGGGAGCAATTGGGCGCGAAGAAGCCCGTGCAATGATCACCTAGGCCAGGCGCGCCTTCAGATCCAGACGAAAATCGCCAGCAGAGCGCCGAAGAAGGCCCATTTCTGCAAGTAATACAGCTTGCGGTTGCGCTTCTTCAGCGCCTTGCCTTGCAGTCGGATCTTGTACAGCCTGGAAAACGCCCGGTTCAAGCCGCCGGTCTTGTCACCGGCGTCGTTGGGGGCACCGGCGGCGGCCATCACGGTGCGGCTGAACCAGCGGTTGAACGCCGTGGCCCAGCGAAACCTCATCGGCCGTTCCACGTCGCAGAACAGGATGATGCGGTTATGGGGCGTGGTGTTTTCGGCGTAATGGATGAACGTCTCGTCGAACACCACCGCCTCGCCATCGCGCCAATGGTAGGGCTCGCCATCGACATTGATGTAGCAACCGGCATCGTTCGGCGTTTCCAGGCCCAGGTGATACCGATAGGAGCCGGCATACGGGTCGCGGTGGCGAACCAGCTTGGAGCCCGGCGGCAGCTCGGCGAACATCGCCGCCTTGATCGAGCCGATGCCTTGCACCAGTTCGGTGGTGCGCGGGCACAGCTTCATGGCCGACGGGTGGCTGTCGCCGTACCACTTGAGGTAGAAGCGCTTCCAACCGGTCTTGAAGAACGAGTTGAAGCCTACGTCATCGTACTGATTGGAACGTTTGATCTCCCCGGCCTGCAGCAGGCTCAGGCCTTCGGCGCGGATCTCTTGCCAATGGGTCTGCAACGGGCTCAGGTCTGGAAAGTCGGCGGGGCTCAGGTACGGCCGGTTGGGCAGCTTCGAGCACAGATAAAGCAGGCAATTGATAGGCGCGAGGAAAGACGAATGGTCGCTCAGTTGCCGCCCGAACTTGTGCCGCACGCGCCCCCGCAGGTGTACGTAGCCGATGGACAGGATGTAGATCGCAGCGAGAATGAGTTTCACGAAGTCCGTCGCAATACTGAAGTGAACAGGCTGCTTATCCCGCTCGATCAGACGACACGGGAGGTGGCATGAGTGAGATGGCATTCTAGCCAGAGTTTGTAACTGAAAGTTATCCTCATTTGTGAAAAACTGTCTTGCCCGAGCAATACCCTATCGTTAATGCGGCCAGACCAGTACAATCGCCGCCAAACTTCAGCGCCCCCTTTTTTGGCCGATACCGCGACCCCGGCTTCGGCGCACGTCGACCGGGCCAGGCGCTCCGTATGCTGCTGTCCTCTTATGCCGGATGGACCCTTGCGCTCGCCGCGACGCCTTTAGTGCGCTCCCGATCGGCGCAAACAGGTACTGAACAGGTACTGCCGCACCCTTAGCTACTCTGAATGTTCCGCAGGATAAACCTTTGATCTCTACAGCTAACATCACGATGCAGTTCGGCGCCAAGCCGCTGTTCGAAAACGTCTCTGTCAAATTCGGCGCGGGCAACCGCTACGGCCTGATCGGTGCCAACGGTTGCGGCAAGTCGACTTTCATGAAAATCCTCGGTGGCGACCTCGAGCCGTCCGGCGGCCAGGTCATGCTCGAGCCGAACGTGCGCCTGGGTAAACTGCGCCAGGACCAGTTCGCCTACGAACAATTCACCGTGATCGATACCGTGATCATGGGTCACGAAGAGCTGTGGAAGGTCAAGGCCGAGCGCGATCGCATCTATTCCCTGCCGGAAATGACCGAAGAAGACGGCATGGCCGTGGCCGAGCTGGAAACCGAGTTCGCCGAAATGGACGGCTACACCGCCGAATCCCGTGCCGGCGAACTGCTGCTGGGCCTGGGCATTCCATTGGAGCAACACTTCGGCCCGATGACCGAAGTCGCGCCGGGCTGGAAGCTGCGCGTGCTGCTCGCCCAGGCGCTGTTCTCCGATCCGGAAGTGCTGTTGCTCGACGAACCGACCAACCACCTGGACATCAACACCATTCGCTGGCTGGAAAACATTCTCACGGCGCGTAACAGCACCATGATCATCATTTCCCACGACCGGCACTTCCTCAACAGCGTCTGCACCCACATGGCCGACCTGGACTACGGCGAGCTGCGCCTGTTCCCGGGCAACTACGACGAGTACATGATCGCGGCCACCCAGTCCCGCGAGCAGCTGCTGTCGGACAACGCCAAGAAGAAAGCCCAGATCGCCGAGCTGCAGACCTTCGTCAGCCGCTTCTCGGCCAACGCCTCGAAAGCCAAGCAGGCCACCTCCCGCGCCAAGCAGATCGACAAGATCCAGCTCGCCGAGGTCAAGCCATCGAGCCGCGTGAGCCCGTTCATCCGCTTCGAACAGACCAAGAAACTGCACCGCCAGGCGGTGACCATCGAGCGCATGTCCAAGGGTTTCGACGGCAAGACCCTGTTCAAGAACTTCAGCTTCACCGTCGAAGCCGGCGAGCGCGTGGCGATCATCGGCCCCAACGGCATCGGCAAGACCACCCTGCTGCGCACCCTGATGGGCGAGCTGGCGCCGGATGCCGGCTCGGTGAAGTGGACTGAAAGCGCGGAACTGGGCTACTACGCCCAGGACCATGCCCATGACTTCGCCGACGATGTCAGCCTGTTCGACTGGATGGGCCAATGGACCCAGGGCGAGCAGATGATCCGTGGCACCCTGGGTCGCATGCTGTTTTCCAACGACGAGATCCTCAAGTCGGTCAAGGTCATCTCCGGTGGTGAACAGGGTCGCATGCTGTTCGGCAAGCTGATCCTGCAAAAGCCCAACGTGCTGGTGATGGACGAACCGACCAACCACCTGGACATGGAATCCATCGAGGCGTTGAACCTGGCGCTGGAGAACTACCCGGGCACGCTGATCTTCGTCAGCCACGACCGTGAGTTCGTCTCGTCCCTGGCCACCCGCATCATCGAGCTGAGCGCGGACGGCGTGGTCGACTTCAGCGGCACCTACGACGACTACCTGCGCAGCCAGGGTGTGATGTTCTAAGTCAGCCTCGAACTGCAAGCTACACGTGAAAAGCCCTGTCCGATGTGACAGGGCTTTTTCATTTCAGCCGCACATCCCCTGTGGGAGCGGGCTTGCTCGCGAAAGCGGCCTGCCTGCCAACACTCTTATCAATGACACACCGTCTTCGCGAGCAAGCCCGCTCCCACAAGGGATCTGTGGTGACCTTCAATGTGCACATTTAGTTAGCCTGCTTTCTTTTATCCGTTCCCCGAGCCATGATGAAGCACTCTTACCGCCGCCCGCGAACGAGCCCCATGTCCACACCCTCTTCTTCGCCCAGTTCCCTGTCGATCACCCTGCAGATCGTCTCGATCGTTTTCTATACCTTCATTGCCTTCCTCTGCATCGGCCTGCCGATTGCCGTGTTGCCGGGGTATGTGCACGAACAGCTGGGCTTCAGCGCGGTGGTGGCGGGGTTGACCATCGGCTCCCAGTACCTGGCCACCCTGCTCAGCCGGCCCATGGCCGGGCGGGTGTCGGACAGCGTCGGCACCAAGCGTGCGATCGTCTACGGCTTGTCGGGGATTGTGCTCAGTGGCGTGCTGACCTTGCTCTCGACGCTGCTGCAAAGCCTGCCGCTGGTGAGCCTGGTGATCCTGATTGTTGCCCGCTTGCTGCTCGGCATCGCCCAGGGCCTGATTGGCGTGGGCACTATCAGTTGGTGCATGGGCCAGGTGGGCGTGGAGCATACCGCCCGCTCGATTTCCTGGAACGGCATCGCCTCGTACGGGGCCATCGCCATCGGTGCTCCGCTGGGGGTGGTGATGGTCGATGCGCTGGGGTTCACCAGCCTGGGGCTCGCGTTGTCGTTGCTGGCCGGCTTGGCGCTGCTGATGATTCGCCACAAACCTTCTGTGCCGGTCATCCGCGGCGAACGCCTGCCCTTCTGGGCGGTGTTCGGGCGCATTGCGCCATACGGCGCGAGCCTGAGCCTGGCCTCGATCGGCTATGGCACCCTCACCACGTTCATCACGCTGTTCTATGTCAGCCGCGGCTGGACCGGCGCTGCCTGGTGCCTGACGGTCTTCGGCATCTGCTTCATCCTGGCGCGGTTGCTGTTCATTTCCAGCATTGCCCGCTTCGGCGGCTTCAGCTCGGCCATCGCCTGCATGAGCATCGAAACCGTGGGGCTGGCGCTGCTTTGGCTGGCGCCGTCCACCGCATTCGCCTTGGTAGGTGCCGGGCTGGCGGGGTTCGGGCTGTCGTTGGTGTACCCGGCGCTGGGCGTGGAAGCGATCAAACAAGTGCCCAACACCAGTCGCGGCGCAGGGTTGAGCGCTTACGCGGTGTTCTTTGACCTGGCGCTGGCGATTGCCGGCCCGCTGATGGGGGCGGTGGCGCTGAACCTGGGCTATTCGTCGATCTTTTTCTGCGCGGCGCTGCTGTCCATCACCGGCCTCGGCCTGACTCTGCTCCTACGTCGGCGGGCCGAACAGAAAGGCTATTGATCGGCAGTATTCAAGCCCGCTCGGCTCGGCTTGCCCAAGGCGTCGCTGAAAAAGCGCCCGGCCTCGGAAATCATCGTCCGGTGGATGTCTTTACGGTCAACGCCATCGGCATCGGTGCACAGGGCCGGCATTGCGGCAATCTGCTCTTCGGTGCACGGCGCCAAAAAGACGAAATGCCCAGCGCCCGCCAGTGTCTTGA
The DNA here is from genome assembly GCF_018325965.1 of Pseudomonas sp. Cab53. Lineage (NCBI taxonomy): Bacteria > Pseudomonadati > Pseudomonadota > Gammaproteobacteria > Pseudomonadales > Pseudomonadaceae > Pseudomonas > Pseudomonas sp. Cab53. The sequence goes on from NZ_AP021902.1 coordinate 3,218,622, forward strand.
AGTCCGGTGCGATAGGCAGCTTGCGCGCCAGCGCGGCGGCATTCTTGTCGAAGGCCACGAGCTTGTCGCCGTCACCGCTGTAGAGCAGCACCGGCACATGGACGTCCGCCAGGGTGTGCCGGCCAAACTTCAGGCTCAACGGCGCCATGAGCAACAGCGCCCGAACCCTGGGGTCGGCCTCGGGTTGCAGGTCATCCCGGTCGGCGATCAACTCGCCCTGGGTGTTGCAGGCGTCACGGTCGTCAGGCCGCTCCTGGCAATAGCGGCGCAGGCGATTAAGGTCGGGCGTGGCACCGGACAGGATCAACGCGGTCTCGCCCCCGGCCGAATAACCGATGACCCCCACTTGCCCGGCATTGACGAACGGCGAGAGCATCGAATCGTTCAGCGTCGCGGTAATGGCGGCGGAAATCTGGATCGGCCGCCCGTACAGGTTGCTCAAGGTGCCGAGCCGGCTATGGTCCTGGGCGTTATCCCCGGGATGAATCACCGCCACCACCACGAAGCCCTTGCGCGCCAATGAGGTGGCCAGGTCGTGCAGGGCCAACGGCGTACCGGTATTGCCGTGGGACAGCATCAGCAGAGGGAAACGGCCAATGGCGATCTGGGCTTCCGGGGCGGCATCGATCTGGTAGCCACCCAGTTGGCTGGACTGGTCCCTGGCGGTAGACGGGTAGAAGGCAATGGCGTGCATCGGCTGGCGGTCCAGCGGATCGAGAAAGCTCAGCTCATGGAATCCGGCGCTCCAATGCGGATGCGGCGCCGGGGCGGCCTGCACTGAACCCAGGCTGCCGAGCAGGCAAAACAGTAATTGCGCACCAAGACGTATCATCGCATCTTCCACTTTCACCACCCGGCCAGATACCCGGTGGCTCGCAGCTTGGCGTGCATAACCTGCGCCAAAAGCCTTCGCCAGATGCAGGAAAACTCTGCACCCTGGCCGTCCATGACGATCAGAGTACAGAGTTTTACCGAAGTTGCCCGAAACGCTTGGCTTTTTTACCCAAGCTTTACGCAGCGGCGAACTGCTCGCCGATCTGGGCCTTGGCGGCAGTCATGGCCTTGGCGTGCATCTCCTCACCGTAGGCCAGGCCTTCGGCACGGATCACTTCGATGTCGGTGATGCCCAGGAAGCCGAACATGTGCTTGAGGTAGTCCTCATGGGCCAGGCCGCTGGGTTGACCGGCGTGCAAGCCGCCTGCGGTGGACACGATCACCAGCTTCTTGCCACCGCACAGGCCCACAGGACCGGCTTCGCTGTAGCTGAAGGTCTGGCCGGCCACGGCAATGCGGTCGATCCAGGCCTTGAGCTGGGTCGGAATGGTGAAGTTGTACATCGGTGCCGCGATGACGACCGCGTCAGCGGCCTGGAATTCGGCCAGCGTGGTGGCACTGAGCTCGGCTTCGTGCTGCAAGGCGGCGTCGCGCAGTTCAGCGCTGGTGCCGGCGGCAACCAAAGTCTGGGCCGAGAAATGGCTGATGGCGTCGGCGGCCAGGTCACGATAGGTCACCACAATGCCGGGCTCGGCGGCCTGCCAGGCCTGCACCACTTCGCGGCTCAATTGGCGGGAAGCGGAGTTGTCGCCCAGGATGCTCGAATCGATGTGCAGCAGTTTCATGTGAATGCTCTCCAAGTGAGGATCGCAACCAGGCGATCAATTGAGGACAATCCTATCGACGAAACCAATAGTCGATAAGACTGCATTGATGCGATAGTTCGTCCTACTGGCAGGACAATAGAGCGCCGAACATGCAAGACCTCAATGATTTGTACTATTTCGCCAAAGTTGTCGAAGCTGGCGGCTTTGCTGCCGCCGGCCGCACCCTGGGTATCCCCAAGTCACGCCTGTCGCGGCGCATTGCCGAGCTGGAAGAACGCCTCGACGCCCGCCTGCTGCAGCGCACCACCCGACAGCTAAAGCTGACGGCGGTCGGCGAACGCTACCTGCGCCATTGCCAGGCCATGTTGCTGGAAGCTGAAATGGCCGACGAGGCGGTGGCGAGCATGTCGAGCGAACCCCGTGGACGCTTGCGGGTGTCGAGCCCGGTCGGCCTGGCCCACCAGATCCTGCCGGGGGTGATCAGCGCCTTCCTGGCGAAATTCCCCCAGGTCCAGTTGGAAATGATCCTGGTCAACCGCCGGGTCGACCTGGTCAGCGAGGGCATCGATGTGGCGCTGCGGGTGCGCGACATCGGCGACGAAGACCCGCTGCTGATGACCCGCCGACTGCGCCAGGCGCGGCTGCTGATGGTCGCCAGCCCTGCGCTGATCGAAGGACGCCGGGTCAACACCCCGGAGGACCTCAAGCAGCTGCCGGTGCTTGGGGCACTGGAAGCCGATCGCCTGGTGCACATGCGCCTGCTCAAGGCCGATGGCCAAAGCGCCGAGCTGACCCTGGAGGCGCGCCTGGGCATCGACGATTTCATCGTGCGGCGCGCCTGCACCCTCGCCGGCCTGGGCTTCACTTTATTGCCCAGCATGTATTGCGAGCAGGAGTTGCTGGACGGCAGACTGGTCGAACTGTTGCCTGGCTGGTCGTCGCCGGACGGCTGGCTCCAGGCGGTCTACCCTCATCGGCGCGGCATGCTACCGGCAGTGCGCGCGTGGATCGATCATCTGGTGGAAGCCTTCGAGCTTTGTGGGGAACGAATGATATGAGTTTGAGCGAAGAGGATGTCGCGGCGTTCTGCCTGGGCTTGCCCGGTGCGCGAGAAGATTACAAATGGGGCGGCGTGCGGGTGTTTTCCATCGCCGGCAACAAAATGTTCGCCCTGCAAGGCCTGCGCAGCGATTCTCTGGCGTTCAAGGTCGACAAGGATTTGTTCCTCGGCCATTGCGATCGGCCGGGCATCCACCCCGCTCCGTACCTGGCGCGGGCCCAGTGGATCATCATGGAGGTGCCCTACCCACTGGGCGACGACGAACTGCGCAGTCTGATCCGGCGCTCCCATCAACTGGTGGTGAGTAAATTGCCCAAGCGCGTCCAGGTTGGCCTGCTGATGGACTGACGCTCAGAACCGCCGCAACAGGCCGCCCAGGAACAACTGGTCGACCCAGAACACCTGGTGCAACAGCACGATGCACCAGAACACCAACTGGAACGAGACCTTACGGGTCTTGTGGCGGAACACCTGCTGGGCCAACAGGGCACCGGGCCAACCGCCCGCCAGTTCCACGGCGTGCAGCACGTTTTCCGGGGTACGCCAGGCATCGGCGCGAGCCTTGCGCTTGTCGCGCCAATACAGCACGAACGCCACTGCGCTGACGACGCCATAGGCCACCAGGGGCACCCACGACTCCGCCCGCAGCGCCAGCGTTAGCGAGCCGAACAGCGGCAAGGCACACAGCAACGCGAACACCACCAGTTTGAGCCGCCAGTGCTGGACCGCGCCATTGGTGGTGCGCTTGCGGGTGCCTGAATCGTTCATGGCTGGGCGGCAGACCAGTCCACCCAACCGAACTGCCAGGTGGCCAGGATCAACAGGCCGAAGGCAATCCGGTACCAGGCGAACACCGCGTAGCTGTGGCTGGCGATGAAACGCAGCAAGGCCTTGACGGCGATCATGGCGAAGATGAACGCGGTGACGAAGCCGATGGCAAACACCGGGAAATCCGCCGGGACGAACAATTCACGGTACTTGTAGCCCGAATAGACGGCGGCGCCGACCATGGTGGGCATTGCCAGGAAGAACGAGAACTCGGTCGCGGTCTTGCGCGAGAGGCCGAACAGCAACCCGCCAATGATGGTGGCGCCGGAACGGGAGGTGCCGGGAATCATCGCGATGCACTGGGCCAGGCCAACCTTCAAGGCGTCCTTCCAGGTGATGTCGTCTACCGTTTCGGCGTGCACCCGATGCTGACGCTTCTCGGCCCAGAGCATCACCAGGCCGCCCACCACCAACGCCGCGGCGACCGTGATCGGGTTGAACAGGTAATGGTGAATCCAGTCGGCCAGCAACACGCCCAGCACCACCGCCGGCAAGAAGGCGATCAGCAGGTTGGCGGTAAACCGACGCGCACTCGGCTGGGTCGGCAAGCCCAGCACGACGTCAAAGATTTTTTGCCGGAATTCCCAGACCACCGCCAGGATCGCGCCGAGCTGGATGATGATGTTGAACGCCATGGAGCGCTCGCCACCAAAGTCCAGCAAGTCGGCGACCACGATCTGGTGCCCGGTGCTGGAAATCGGCAGGAACTCCGTCAAGCCTTCTACCACGCCAAGAATCAGTGCCGAAAAGGCGGTCCACAAATCCATTCATCCCCCAAAAAAGCCCTGTCTGCCAGGGTCTCATCAAAATTAAAGTGTCAGGCAGGTGCCCGCAGCGGGTGCACGATAACTGCGACCGCTCAAAAAAAACCAATGAAACATCAACTCAGGCTCAGGTTTTGCGCCGCGGGGCCGAAATCCTATCAGACAAGCCCGAATAACGCTGCCGCGTTATGGGGTTAGAAAAGTCAGGCGATACCGACGGATGCTCGAGCCCCGCCGGTCGTTGCTGACAAGAATAAGAAAACTGGAGTGACAGCGTATGAATAGCTTGCGCAATGTGTCGATCAGCCGACGCTTATGGCTCATCCTGGTCGTGGCCATCGTGATGCTGTTCACGTTGGGCGCCTTGATGCTCAAACAGATCCATTACGATCTGTACCAGGCCAAGGTACAGAAGACCCAGCACGTGGTGCAGACCGCCAGTGGCGTGCTGAGCTATTACCATGGCCTGGAAACCGCCGGCACGCTGACCCGCGAAGCGGCACAGAAACAGGCGCTCAGCGCCGTGCGCGGCCTGCGCTACAACGACACCGATTATTTCTGGATCAATGACCTGACGCCGGTCATGGTCATGCACCCGACCAACCCGAAACTCGAAGGCCAGAACCTCTCGGCGATCCGCGACCCGAACGGTTTTGCCCTGTTCAACGAAATGGTCGCCATCGCCAAGTCCAAGGGCGCGGGCATGGTGGATTACCTCTGGCCGAAGCCGGGCGCCGATGCCCCGGTGGGCAAGACTTCCTACGTCAAACTGTTCGAGCCTTGGGGCTGGGTGATCGGCTCGGGGGTATACGTGGACGACGTGGCCGCGGAATTCCGCGCCCAGTTGATCAAGGCGTCGCTGGTCGGCCTGGGGATCACCCTGATCATGGCCGTGCTGTTGACGCTGATCGTGCGCAGCATCGTGCGGCCCTTGCAGGAGACGGTGAACGCCATGGCGAACATCGCCAGCGGCGAAAGCGACCTGACCCGCACCCTCGACACCCACGGCCAGGACGAAGTCACGCAACTGGCCCGGCACTTCAACGCCTTTACCGCCAAGCTGCGCCAGGTGGTGAGCCAGTTGCAGGCCTCGGCCAGTGCCCTGGGGCAATCCTCCAACGAGTTGGGCAGCGACGCCGCACAGGCCCAGGAACGCAGCCAGCAGCAGTCGCAGCAAATGGAACTGGTGGCCACGGCGATCAACCAGGTCACCTATGGCGTGCAGGACGTGGCGAAGAACGCCGAACATGCCGCCAGCGAAATGCGCGACGCCGAATCCCAGGCGCAGCAGGGCCAGGTGAACATCGACGGCAGCTTGCAGCAGATCGATCGACTGTCCCAGACCATCGACCAGGCGGTGGAGGTGATCCGCACCCTGGCCAGCGAAAGCACCCAGATTGGCAGCGTCCTGGAGGTGATCCGTTCGATTGCCGAGCAAACCAACCTGCTGGCCCTCAACGCCGCGATCGAGGCCGCCCGCGCCGGCGAACAGGGCCGCGGTTTTGCGGTGGTGGCCGATGAAGTGCGGCTGCTGGCGCAACGCACGCAGAAATCCACGGCCGAGATCCAGGCGATGATCGAGCGCTTGCAGAACCATTCCGAAGCCGCGGTCAAGGTCATCAGCGACAGCAGCCGGGCCTCGCAACTGACCATCGAACAGGCCGGCCTGGCGGGCGCCAGCCTCAACGCGATCGGCCAGGCCCTGCGCAACCTCAACAGCCTGAACGCCTCCATCGCCAGCGCGACCTTGCAACAGGCCCATGTGGTGGAAGACATCAACCAGAACGTCACCCAGGCTGCCGGCCTGTCCCACAGCACCGCCGTGGCCGCCGAACAGTCGAGCCTGGCGAGCACCCGGCTCAAGGCGTTGAGTGAGCAATTGAACGGATTGCTCACGCAGTTCCGCGTTTAACCGGTAGACCGTCTTCGCGAGCAAGCTCGCTCCCACAAGGGATCTACGGTGAGCACAAATCCTGTGTCCGCCAAGGATCAACCTGTGGGAGCGGGCTTGCTCGCGAACGCTCCAGCATTGAAGTTGGAGCTGCCCCCGCCATACCGTTTACAATCGCCGCCCTCTTCCACTTCCCCAAGGAACCACCATGTCCGGGCTCGAACTGTTTGCCGCGGCCCTCGGTGTGATCGCTGTCTGGTTGACCGTCAAGCAGAACCCCTGGTGCTGGCCGATCGGCCTGGTCATGGTGTTGCTGTACAGCTGGATTTTCTACGACGTGAAGTTGTATTCCGACATGTTGCTGCAGGTGATCTACGCCGTGCTGCAGCTCTACGGCTGGTGGCAATGGACCCGCGCCGGGCAGGCCCATGAAGGCCGTCAGGTCACGCGCCTGCAAGCGCCGTCGGTGTGGCTAGGCCTGGGCATCGGTGCGGCGGGAAGCCTGGTATTGGGCGCGGCCATGGCCCACTGGACCGACGCCGCGCAGCCCTGGCTCGACGCCGCATTGACCGGTTTCAGCCTGGTGGCCCAGTGGTGGATGGCGCAGAAACGCGTGCAATGCTGGCCGCTGTGGATCGCCCTGGACTGCATTTTCGTCGCCCTGTTCATCTACAAGGGCCTGTACCTGACCGCCGCCTTGTACGCGCTGTTCACCCTCCTGGCCGTGCAAGGCTGGCGGGAATGGCGTGCCGACCCGGCGCTGCGCGCATGAAAGTGGTCGTGCTGACGGGCCCGGAATCCAGCGGCAAGAGCTGGCTGGCCGAGCAGTTGCAGACGCACTTCGGCGGCCTGCGGGTGGACGAGTATGTCCGCCATTTCATGGAGCAGAACCCACGCGACACCTGCCTGGCCGACATCCCCGAGATCGCCACCGGGCAACTGGCCTGGGAGGACGCCGCCCGAGCCCGCCAGCCGGCGCTGCTGATCCTCGACACGCACCTGCTGAGCAACATCCTCTGGAGCCAGACCCTGTTCGGAGATTGCCCGACCTGGCTCGAACCGGCGTTGCTGAGCCGCCATTACGACCTGCACCTGCTGCTGAGCCCCGAGCAGGTCGAATGGACCGGCGACGGCTTGCGCTGCCAGCCGGAACTCGCCGAACGCATGGCCTTTTTCGAGGCGATCGAGCATTGGCTGGTTCGCCATGGGCAGCCCTACCAGTTGATCGAAGGCAACTGGGCGCAACGCCAGGAACGGGTTTTCGCCGTCGTAACCCAGTTGCTCCACCCGGATGTGTTGCATCCCTGAAACACCTCCCCCACGCCAACCCCGCCTGCAAAGCCGCTTCATCCAACGGTCATCAGGGTTGTAAAGCCGCTGAAACACCCCGCTGAAAGGCTGGATCCAGAGCCCTGGGACAGCGGGACGCAGCCTGATGGACACGGGCATTGTCTCAGCGCTGAAACAGCTGCCCTCCGCCGTGCCGCTTCGCTGACGACAACCCATTGAATCCAAAGCCGTTTCAAAACACGGCACAACACCTGCTCTGCACCACTTCGCAACGCTGGACCAGGGCCAGCCCACCGAAGAAGGAATCGCCGTCGTGGGGACTTTCGAAAGAAGTTTGACCTGTCTGCTGTTGATCGGCTGCGCCACCAGCGCAACCCTCAGCCCGCCGGTGCAGGCCGAAGGCAACGGCGTCATTGTGCTCAGCCGTGACGTGCAACCCATTCCCATCGGTCGCAATGGCGGCAAAGACCCCTACCCGACCACCGTCAATGCCAACCCATCCGAACGAATCCATCAGGTGACCACCAGCACCGAGCTGAGCGATGGCGAGTTCGCCAGCGTCGCCAGCGGCTCGTCGATCCGCGGCACCGTCACCCCGAACACCGGCATGCAGGGCCTGAACGTGGTGACCAACCCCAACGGCATGCCCGGCATGAGTGCCGGTCACGGCGGCGGCAGCGGCGGCGCGATCTCCGGCACCATCAACCGCTCGCTCAGCTCCGGCCTGGCCCCATTGGGTCGGCTGGCGGGAGGCCAATGAGATGAAGCCCGTCCTTTGCCTGCTGGCCTTGCTCGGCTCCTCCATCGCCCTTGCCGACCCAGGCGTGGCGGTGGTCAACAGCGCCAATCTGCAGGACTCCGGCAGTCGCTACACCGGCAACCTCAACATCAACCAGGCGGCCGGCGACCAGACCCAGCAGACCAATACCCGGGCCATTGCCATTGGCACCGACGCCCAGGCCACCACCACCGTACGCCAGCGTCTCGACACGCCGGCCAACCCGAACATGAACGCCACCGCCCGTATCGGCGGCAACGCATTCACCCATGGCGACGGCGTGCTGGGCGTCAACCAGTCCGCCGGGGCCAACAACCAGATGGCCAATGTCATGCGAGTGGGCATCAGTGCCCACCCGCAGAGCATTGATGACAGCGCCCTTTCCCAACAGAACGTGGCGTTGCTACCGAACTCAGGAGCAACTGGCGCCCCAACCGGCAGTCGCCAGGTCGTAACCAGCGACCAGGCCTTCACCGGCAGCCGAGGGGTGATTCAGGTGAACCAGAGTGCCGGGGTGGGGAACCACATGGCCAACACCCTGAGCATCCGGGTCGCTGACTGACCCGGCGCAGTGTGCATAAGAAAGTACCGACACTTAACCAACGACACGCAAGGAGAAACACTATGAAACCTACAATGGCACTCAAACCATTGGTTTTCGCTCTCGCCGCTGTCATGGCCATGGCCGCGCAGGCTGGCGGTAACGATAACAATCACGGCAATGGACATGGCAATGGGCACGGCCATGGCAACCATGGCCAACAAGGTCCGACGCTGGATCAAATGCTCTCCATCAGTGCCGGCGCTGGGGCTACGGTGCTGGACGAGCAGAACAGCGACGGCAACGTGGTGACCAACCAGGCCACCCGCAACACCGCTGACGCCAAGGACTCGCTCAATGGCAGCAACGGCAACATGGGCGCCAACGTCGCAGGTGGCGACGGTAACCAGCAGGACAATGCCGCCGCCCTGGCCACCGCTGACGAAAGCTTCATCTTTGGCTCGGCCGTCGCCATGTCCAGTGCTACCCAGGTCAATAACAACAACTACGTCAAGAACAACTCCACCCAAAACAATGCCTCGCTCACCAACGCGGGCAACAACGGCTCCGGCAACATCGGCATCAACGTAACCGCCGGCAACTTCAACCAACAGAAAAACAACCTGGCCATCGCCGTTTCCGGCGGTCGCGTCGCCCAAGCCTCGGCGTCGGCCGACCAGACCTCCACCGGCCTGGAAGTGGACAACAAAGGCGTGCGGACCTACAAGACCGACACCCTCACCAGCACCTACAGCGCCTCCGGTACGTTCAAGGCAAAAGGCAGCGGCACCGCCGAAGACGACAATCATGGCGGCTGGGACAACAAGGGCGGCGGTTATGGCGGCGGCCACGACGACGACAAGTTCAAGTTCAGCGCCGTGGGCACCTTCGACCTGGCCGGCAGCAACACCCAGCAGGTGTTGACCCGCGATGGCTGGAAAAACCCTGTGATCAACAACGCCACCATGAGCAACTCCATGAACGGCTTCTCCGGTAACGGTGGCGCCAACGTGTCGGCCGGCGTGGGTAACCAGCAGAGCAACTCGCTGTCCATTGCCGCCGGCTGCAAGGCTTGCATGTAGATGCGCATGAAATGAAGCCCCCGGAACCGGTCGTGCTAGCCATTCACGGGATTTGAAATGGGCCCGTGGCGAGGGAGCTTGCTCCCTGGCCACAGGGTTCACAAAGACCTTGAGCCAATAGCGTTGTCCACGAACGGGGCTTTTTTTCCACGACTCCCCAGGCGTATCGATCATGCGTGCAATGGCCCTTTCCCTGCTGCTTTGCATGGCTTGCGTGGCTGAGGCCGCGCAGATGCCGGTGGCCGCCCTGCCTGGCGGCATGTTGGTCTTCAAGCCGGTGCAAAGCGTGCGCGAGCGCAAATTCAGCGACATCGTCGAGCAGAAAACCGATTTCAGCTGCGGTGCCGCCGCGCTGGCCACGGTACTGCGCCAGGCCTATTGGCTGGATGTCGATGAAGAACACGTCATCAAGGGCATGCTGGTCAATGCCGACCAGAACCTGGTCCGCACCCAGGGGTTTTCCATGCTCGACATGAAACGCTACGTGGAAACCATCGGGATGCGCGCCCGAGGCTACCGGATACCGCCCGAAAAACTCGAAGCGGTGACCATTCCGGTGGTGGTGCTGATGGAAATACGCGGCTACAAGCACTTCGTGGTATTGCAGCGCGCCGACAAGCAATGGGTCTATATCGCCGACCCGGTGCTGGGCCATAAACGCTACGCCCAGGAAGATTTCGTCAAGGGCTGGAACGGCATCGTCTTTGCCATCGTCGGGCCAGGCTACGACAAGACCAATGCGTTGCGCAGCCCTCCGCAACCGCTGACGGCACGTAACAAGCTGGACGGGTTCAACCCGGTCAGGGATGCAGAACTGATGGATTTCGGCTTCATACAGAGCGACTTCTTTTAATCGCCGACCAACGCCAACATAACGACAATAAGGAGCAGGACGCTCCGGGAGCAGTACATGAAAACGTCACATTGGCTGACGCTGGCCTGCCTGGCCGCGTCAGTCCCGGCCCATGCCTATGCCGGATTCAAACCCATCGAAGTCAAGGATCAGGAGCTTGCCGAACTGCGCGGCCGGTATGTCATGCCCGGCCGGATCATCAGCTTTGGCATCGTCATGAGCAGCACCTGGCGCAACGCCAGTGGCGACCTGATCGGCGCCAGCAGTTCGATGCAGATCCAGGCCGCCACCATCAAGCCCGAATTCTACGTCTCCACCATCAAGCAGACCGGCAACGGCAGCGTCCCGGACCAGGGCGGCGGCAACATCACCGGTGGCGCAGGCCTTGGCACGGGCCAGGGCGTGACCCAGAGCGTACGCGCTGCCGGCGACGGCAACACCGCGTACAACAACGTCGACATCAATGTGAAGGAGAGCAGCCAGGCACCTGCCCTGGCACCCGCCCAGGGCCAGTTGCTGACGCGCGGCCAGACCATCAGCGGCAGCAACGCCGCCGGCAGCGTCGCGGTCACGGCCACCAGCAGTGGCGTGCAGATGGCGATCCAGGCCAGTCACAACCAGGGCAGCAGCCTGCAACAAGTCGCCCAGGGCGGGCTGTTGCAGAACACCCGCCTGCTGGGCAACAGCAACCTGGTCAGCAACATGACCCAGCTCAACGTGGTGCTGAACAACAACGGCCCCAGCGCCGGAGCGCTGGACTGCAACCTGACCCAATTGCGTGGCCTGCGTAACCTCGGTTATTGAACTACGCTGCCTTTCAACCACTGGGCAAATAGGGACGACATTTTCATGTATCGATCCGTATCGTTGCGCGCTGTGATGTGTTTGAGCACGTTGTTCCCGGCAACCTTGCTACACGCGGCGCCGGATGCGGACATCGAGGCCCTGAAACAGGAACTTCTCGAGCTCAAGCAACGGTACGAGGTCCAGCAAAAGGCCCTGGCGGTGCTCGAACAGCGGGTGCGCCAGGTGGAGGACCAGCCCGCCGCCCCACAACCCAAGCGCCTGGCCAAGTCGCCGGCCGACATGAAGGGCAATCAGAGCGTGGCCGGCAACGGTGCGACGACCGCCGGCGGCAGTGGCTACGGTCAATCCCTGGCCGATGACTCGCAACCGGCGCAAAGCGTCTCCAACCTCTATGACGAGGCCAGCGGCTTCTTCGGCGGCGGCAAGTTCAGTTTCGAGACCGGCGTGACTTACTCGCGCTACGACACCCGGCAACTGATTCTCAATGGTTTCCTGGCACTGGATTCGATATTCCTGGGCAACATCAACCTCGACCGGATCAAGGCCGACACCTGGACGCTGGACCTCACCGGGCGCTACAACTTCGACAATCGCTGGCAGTTCGACCTCAATGTACCGGTGATCTACCGCGAGTCCACCTACCAGTCGGGTGGGGCCAATCAAGGCGCGGCCGGTGTGACCAGCGAAGAAACCGTGACCCGCGACCCCACTATCGGTGACGTCAACTTCGGCATCGCCTACAAGTTCATGGACGAGTCGGTCAACAGCCCCGACGCCGTGGTCACCCTGCGGGTCAAGGCGCCCACCGGCAAGGATCCGTTCGGCATCAAGCTGCGCCAGTCCCAGGCCAACACCAACCTGTTCGTGCCTGAAGACCTGCCCACCGGCAACGGCGTCTGGTCGATCACCCCGGGCCTCTCGCTGGTCAAGACCTACGACCCGGCGGTGCTGTTCGGCAGCCTGTCCTATACGCACAACCTTGAAGAATCGTTCGACGACATCAGCTCCACCGTCAACCAGAAGACCCCGGGCAAGGTGCGCATCGGCGACAGCTTCCAGATCGGCGCCGGCATCGCCTTTGCCCTGAACGAGAAGATGAGCATGTCGTTCTCGGTCTCGGACCTGATCCAGAAGAAAAGCAAGCTCAAGGAGGACGGCGGGGACTGGCAATCGGTGGTCTCCAGTGACGCCAACGCCGGCTACTTCAACATCGGCATGACCGTCGCCGCCACCGACAACCTGACCATCGTGCCGAACCTGTCCATCGGGCTCACCGACGACGCGCCGGACTTCACCTTCAGCCTGAAATTTCCGTATTACTTCTAGGTAGTGTCCCCAGTGGAAGCGAGCAGGCGCGCTCCCACTGCCTATCGCCTATAGGTTCCGGGAGGGTTCAGCGGATCTGATGCTTGTGCAGCAACCGATAGAACGTTGGCCGGGACACGCCCAGTACCCTGGCCGCGACGCTGAGGTTGTCGCTGTGGCGATTGAGCACGTCACTCAATGCCTGGCGCTCGGCACGGGTCTTGTAGTCTTCGAGGGTGCCCATGGGGGCGACCACCCCCTGGGGGCTGGCCAGGCCGAGGTCATGGGCCTCGATCTGTCGCCCTTCGGCCAGCACCAGCCCGCGCCGGACCCGGTTGGCCAACTCCCGCACGTTGCCGGGCCAGTCATGCATGCCCATCGCCACCAACGCATCCTCGCTGAAGCTGCGGGGCCGGCGCCCGGTTTCCTGGCTATAGAAATGGGAAAAATGACTGGCCAGCATCGCCAGGTCGCCATGGCGCTCGCGTAGCGGTGCCATGACCACCTGCAACACGTTCAAGCGATAGTACAAGTCCTCGCGAAACCGCTTGAGCCCGATGGCCGCTTCAAGGTCCACATGGGTGGCCGCCAGGATCCGCACGTCCACCGCGATGGGCTGGCTGCCACCGACCCGCTCGATGTGCCGCTCCTGCAAGAAGCGCAGCAAGTTGGCCTGCAACTCCAGCGGCAGGTCGCCAATTTCATCGAGAAACAAGGTGCCGCCATGGGCCGCCTCGATTCGCCCAATCTTGCGCTGGTGCGCACCGGTGAAAGCGCCCTTCTCATGGCCGAACAACTCGGACTGGATCAGGTGTTCCGCAATGGCCCCGCAGTTGATCGCAATGAAGGGCTTGTTGCGTCGGTGGGATTGGAAATGCAGGGTGCGCGCGACCAACTCCTTGCCGGTGCCGCTCTCGCCGCGAATCAGCACTGGAGACTCGGTGGGCGCCAGCTTGCCCAACAACTTGCGCAGTTCCCGGATCGGTTTGCTATCACCCAGCAATTCATGTTCAGGCTGGTCGATGTGTATCGAACCTTGCCCACGCAACCGCGCCATGCCGAACGCCCGCCCCAGGGTGACCTGCACGCGGGAGACGTCGAAGGGCAAGGTGTGGAAGTCAAAAAACCATTCGCAGACAAAGTCACCGACGTTCTGCAGGCGCAACACTTCCTGGTTGAGCACGGCGATCCATTCGGCCCCGCTGCGGCTGATCAATTCCTTGACCGCTTCCGGGCGCTCCAAGTGAAACGGCTGCAATCGCAACAGGCCGACATCACAGGTGCGATCGCCGGCGTGTTCGAGGGCACAGCTGTCCACGTCCCAGCCGATGGACCGAAGGCCGGGCAATAGACGATGACAATCGTCGCAGGGATCAACCACGAGCAGACGACGCGACGTACTGGCTTCGAGCATGACTGATCCTTGGCGCCAAAATAAGGAAATGTGATTAGAAACAGTCGTTTGGCAAACCTGCATGTAACAGTAGCAAGAAGTTGACACACCCTTGTATCAATTGATTATCGAAACCGCACAAAACTGGTTATAAGCGCGATTCTAATTAACGAATCCGTCATTAATTCTTTCACCACGCTTTCAAACAAAAGCCATAACGCCGGGTCTGAAAGAAAATCGAAATTTATTCAACAATTGTGTGACCCGCCCCCGGGTTCGGAACATCAGTACAAGTATCCAGCCGCACGGTACGCCCAACCGCCGGCACATCATTTGATTGGGCACCTTTTAAGAGAAGACGCCATGAACGCCCCGCTCCGTATCAACGAAGCTCTTTTGATTGCCGACCGCGCATTCCGTCCCTTCCAGTGCGTGGCCTGGGCCCCACAAGACGGTAACGGCGAACTCAGCCTGACCGTCATCGACCGCACCAATACCCACATCGGTCGCACCCAGATTCCAAGCAGTGCCTATACCGACCCGGCCCAACTGGCCAACTTGTTGAAACAAGCCCGCGCCGAATTGAGCCAGGAAGGCTATAAGTTGCAGTCCTGGTCCATGCCGGAATAACTCGCAGCCAGCGCTATTTATGGTGGCAGGCTTGGCACTGGATCAGAAAGCCATCGTTATGGCACGAAACGCCCCTGCATCTGCTGGACCTGACAGTTGTGCACTTTCACATTCAGGGTTTGAATGTTGCCTTCATGCCGTCGTCGCCCTTTCGGGGCGTTCGACGCACAAGGAGAGGCATGCATGCCCGATCAATCCGCATTGGCGTTTTCCAAGGCTGCGGCTCACGCAGGGCAACTTGACCCAGGCTTTGCCGACAACGGCAAAGCCTGGGTTCATTTCGAGGGCAGTACGTCGAGCCTGCTCACCGGGCTGACCCTGGACCGCGCCGGTCGGGCCTTGGTAGCCGCCCGGGTCGAGACCGCCCAGGGCACCCGGTTCGGGCTCGCCCGCCTCAACCAGGACGGCTCCACCGATCCGGGCTTCGGGACGGGCGGCAGCGTGATCGGCTCGTTCGAGAACGGCTTCGACGCCACCGCAGGCAAAGTGATCGAGTTGCCCGACGGACAGATCCTGCTCTGCGGCCTGCACTACGAAAGTAACGACCACACCCTCCCCGCCCTGGCGTTGTTCGATCGGCAAGGCCGCGCCGTGCCTGGATTCGGCAACGCCGGCCGACGGATCGTCCGGCTGTGCGGCAACCTTTCCCAAGGCCTGCGCGACCCTTGGCTACCGCCGGGGGTGCCCGGCCTTGAAGCCTGTGACATGCAAGTGCAGGCCGATGGCCGGATACTCCTGCTGGCCAATCATCACTTCCAACTGTCCGACCATGTCGGCGTGCTGATCCGACTCCTACCGGATGGCGAACTGGACAATACCTTCAACGGACGCGGCTTTGTGATGGTCCGCCGCCTGCTGAAAAACACCTGGTTGGGCTGCCTGACGCTCCAGGCCGATGGCCACATCCTCGTCGGCGGGGCCATCGACCTGCCCCAGCATGGCCTGATCGCGCGCTACGACACCCACGGCAACCTCGACAGCGGCTTTGGCGACGCAGGCTTCCTGTCCATCCTGGCCCAGGACCACAGCGTGATGGTCAGCCAGATCGTCGAACATGCAAACGGCGACCTGCAGGCGTTTGGCAGCAGTCGCGACCCGATGCACAGCCTGTCCCTGAAAGTGTGCCGCGATGGCGTACCGGATCACCACAGCAACCAGGGCCAATGCCGACTGTTGGAAATCGGTCGCGGCGCCAGCCAATGGACGGCTGCCCAGGTCCAGGCGGATGGAAAACTGTTGACCGCCGGCGCCACCCTCGGCGGTATCGAAGCCGACTTCGTACTGGCCCGGCATTTGCCGGACGCCAGCCTCGACCCGGATTTCGGCGAAGGCAACGGCTGGGTTCGCACGCGCTTGGGCTACAGCCTGGACACCGCGACCGGGTTGGCGGTGCAACCCGACGGAAAAATCCTGGTGGGCGGCTATTCACTCAACGGCAGCTACCGTGCGGTGGTGGCCCGGTATTGGGCCTGAGCCCCGTCGCATTTGAAGGACATTTGCTTCTGCGCTTGATATTGCGCATGTGTTACGGCAAGTTGCGCGCTTCTAATTAAAAGGAGCAGCCGATGTCCGGTCCAATGGCTCAGGCTTTCGCGCACAATTTTCTGGGGCATTCCCCACGCTGGTACAAGGCGTGCATCATCACCTTCCTGATTCTCAACGCCGTGGTGCTGTGGACGCTGGGCCCGGTCGTTGCCGGCTGGATGTTGGTGGTGGAATTCATCTTCACCCTCGCCATGGCCCTCAAGTGCTACCCGCTGATGCCCGGTGGCCTGCTGCTGGTCGAGGCCCTGCTGCTGGGCATGACCACGCCCAAGGCGCTGTACGACGAACTGCTGCACAACTTTCCGGTCATCCTGCTGCTGATGTTCATGGTGGCCGGCATCTATTTCATGAAAGACCTGCTGCTGTTCCTGTTCTCACGCCTGCTCCTGGGCGTGCGTTCCAAGGCGCTGCTGGCGCTGATGTTCTGCTTTCTCTCGGCGTTCCTGTCGGCCTTTCTCGATGCCCTGACCGTCACCGCTGTGATCATCAGCGCCGCGGTGGGCTTTTATTCGGTGTATCACCGCGTGGCCTCGGGCAACGATCCGCGCCAGGACAGCAGCGTCGATGAAGACCACGCCCTGCCTACCTTGCACCACGAAGACCTCGAGCAGTTCCGGGCCTTCTTGCGCAGCCTGCTGATGCATGGCGCCGTCGGCACCGCGCTGGGCGGCGTCTGCACCCTGGTGGGCGAGCCGCAGAACCTGTTGATCGGCCATGAGATGGGTTGGCATTTTGTCGAGTTTTTCGTGAAGGTCGCGCCGGTCTCGCTGCCGGTGCTGGTTGCCGGGCTGGTGACCTGCGTGGCGCTGGAAAAGCTGCGCCGGTTCGGCTACGGCACATTGCTGCCGGATAACGTGCGGGCGGTGCTGGCCGACTACGCCGAGCAGGACAACCGCGAGCGCACCTCACGCCAAAGGGCGGCGCTGATCGTCCAGGGCATCGCCGCGCTGATCCTGATCGTAGGACTGGCGCTGCACATCGCTGAAGTCGGCCTGATCGGCCTGATGGTGATCGTGCTGATCACTGCGTTCACCGGCATCACCGACGAGCACCGTCTTGGCAATGCATTCAAGGACGCCATGCCGTTCACTGCACTGCTGGTGGTGTTTTTTGCGGTGGTGGCGGTCATTCATGACCAGCAACTGTTCACGCCCTTGATCCAATGGGTGCTGGCCCTGCCCGCCGACCAGCAACCGGGCATGCTGTTCATCGCCAACGGCCTGCTATCGGCCATCAGCGACAACGTGTTCGTCGCAACCATCTACATCACCGAAGTGAAGCAGGCCTTCATATCTGGCCACATGAGCCGCGAACAGTTCGAAACCCTGGCGGTGGCCATCAACACTGGCACCAACCTGCCCAGCGTCGCCACCCCCAACGGCCAGGCCGCGTTCCTGTTCCTGCTGACCTCGGCGATTGCCCCGCTGATTCGCCTGTCCTATGGCCGCATGGTCTGGATGGCACTGCCCTATACCGTGGTAATGGGCGGGCTGGGTTGGTATGCAGTGACCTACTGGCTGTAACTGAAGAAAGACTGTGGGAGCGGGCTTGCCCGCGAAGGCGGTGGGCCAGTCGACACCTTCATCGACTGCCCCACCCTTTTCGCGAGCAAGCTCGCACAAGTGTGCTTGGGGTTATCGGGGCAGGATGTAGCGTTCGATTGCCAAGGCCGCACCGTCTTCGGTGTTGGCGGCGGTGACGACATCGGCCTGGCGCCGGATCGCTTCTTCCGCTTGCCCCATGGCAATCGACAAGCCTGCACGATGGAACATCGCCGGGTCGTTGCCTCCATCGCCCATGGCGGCGGTCTGCTCCAGCGGCACGCCGAGGAAATCGGCCAGTGTCGCCAACGCTTCACCCTTGTTGGCCTTGAGCGCCGTGACGTCCAGGTAGATCGGCTGCGAACGCGACACCTGGGCCTGGCCGTTGAGCAGCGGGTGCAGGCGCGCCTCCAGCTCCACCAGCAAATCAGTGTTGGCGCTGGTGGCGACGATCTTGTCGATGCGTTCCAGGTAAGGCTCGAAGCTCTCGACCTGCACCGGCGGATAGCCCAGGCCGCGGGTTTCCACCGGGACCATCGGCCCGTGGGCATCGCGCACCAGCCAATCGCCGTCGGCAAATACCCAGGCCTCAATGCCAGGCTGATCGGCGTACAACGCCAGGGTGGTCCGCGCTACCTCGGGCGGCAGGTAGTGCACCGCGAGGAAACTGCCGTCCGGATGCACCAGCGTGCCGCCATTGAACGCCGCGGTGGGCAGGTCGACACCCAGGGCCTCGATGTATTGCAGCATCGCCCGGGGCGGCCGACCGGTGGCGAGGCTGAACAACACGCCGGCCTCGCGCAAAGAACGCACGGCTTCGATGGTACGTTGGTTGAGGCTGTGGTCGGGCAGCAACAGAGTGCCGTCCATGTCACTGAGCAGGAAGCGGATGGGGCGTTTCAACGGCTCGCTCATCCGAGGCCGTGCCAGACGCGACCATCGCGTGTCAGCAGGTCATCGGCCGCGGCCGGCCCGTCTTCCCCGGCCTTGTACGGCTGGAACGTCGCGTCCTGCTGCCAGGCGTCGAGGAACGGCTGCACCGCGCGCCAACCATTTTCAATATTGTCGGCACGCTGGAACAGCGTTTGATCGCCCGTCAGGCAATCGTAGATCAGGGTTTCGTAACCCGTGGACGGCTGCATTTCGAAGAAGTCCTTGTAGGCAAAGCCCAATTCTATGTTTGCCATGTCGAGGGCCGGGCCGGGCCGCTTGGCCAACAGGTCGAACCACATGCCTTCGTTGGGCTGAATCTGGATTCTCAGGTACGTAGGTTGCAATTCGTCGACGTCGGTGTCGCGAAACTGCGCATAAGGCGCCGGCTTGAAGCAAATGACGATTTCCGTGTCACGCACGCTCATGCGCTTGCCGGTGCGCAGGTAGAACGGCACGCCCACCCAACGCCAGTTATCGATCATCACCTTGAGGGCGACGTAGGTTTCGGTGGTGCTGTCGGCCGCCACGTTGGCTTCTTCGCGATAGCCGTTGACCGCCTTACCGCCCAGTTCACCGGCGGTGTACTGGCCGCGCACCGAGTTGGCGCGGGCCTGCTCCACCGACCACGGCCGGATCGCACCCACGACCTTGGCCTTCTCGCCCCGCACCGCATCCGCGCCGAAGGCCGCCGGCGGCTCCATGGCCACCATCGCCAGCAGTTGGAACAGGTGGTTGGGCACCATGTCCCGCAGGGCGCCGGTGCGTTCATAGAAACTGCCACGGGTTTCCACGCCGACGGTTTCGGCCGCGGTGATCTGGACGTGGTCGATGTAGTGGTTGTTCCAGAACGCCTCGAACAGGCTGTTGGAGAAACGGCTGACCAGAATGTTCTGCACCGTTTCCTTGCCCAGGTAATGGTCGATCCGGTAGATCTGTTTTTCGCTCATGACCTTGAGCAGGCAGGCATTCAGCGATTCAGCGGTGCGCAGGTCGGAGCCGAACGGCTTTTCGATCACCACGCGCCGGAACGCATCCGGCTGCTCCTGAAGCAGCCCGGCCGCACCGAGGCGGCTGACCACCTCGCTGAAGAAGCGCGGCGCGGTCGCCAGGTAGAAGACCGCGTTGCCGGTGCCGCTGGCGGCGATTTTCGCCGCCAGCGCGTCATAGGTGCTGTCATCGAGAAAGTCACCCTGCACGTAGCTGATGCCTTGCGCCAGGCTGGCCCAGCGCTGCGGGTCGAGCGCGTGTTCGGCGTCGCCGCCTTTGCTCGCCGCTTCGCTGCGAATGAACGCCTCCAGCTTGCTGGCGAAGTCCGCATCGCTGATGGCGTTATGGTCAACTCCAACGATCCGCAGCCCATCTCCCAGCAGGCCGTCACGACTCAAGTGGTACAGCGCCGGCATCAGCAGGCGCTTGACCAGATCGCCATGGGCGCCGAACAGGAACAACGTGGTCGGCGGTGCAGGTTCTGCCTTGGATTTGCTGCCGATCGCGGTCATTTTTTCGGTGTCTCCACGTGGCCGCCAAAGCCGAAGCGCATGGCCGAGAGCATCTTGTCGCCATAGGTGCTCTGCTGGCGCGAGCGGAAACGGGCGAACAACGAGCTGGAGAGCACCGGCACCGGCACCGCCTGCTCGATGGCGGCCTCGATGGTCCAGCGCCCTTCGCCGCTGTCGGCGACCTCGCCGGAGAAGCCATCGAGTTTCGGATCGCTGGCCAGGGCGTCGGCGGTCAGGTCCAGCAACCAGGACGACACCACGCTGCCGCGACGCCAGACCTCGGCGATATCGGAGACGTTCAAGTCGAAACGCTGCTCTGGAGGCAGGCTTTCGCTGGATTTGGTCTTGAGGATGTCAAACCCTTCGGCAAAGGCCTGCATCATGCCGTACTCGATGCCGTTGTGGATCATCTTGACGAAATGCCCGGCGCCCGCGGGGCCCGCGTGGATGTAGCCGCGTTCGGCACGGTCGTCGTCGGACTTGCGGTCGCGAGTCCGTGGGATATCGCCCATGCCCGGCGCCAGGCTGTCGAACAGCGGGTCCAGGCGCTTCACCACTTCGGCGTCACCGCCGATCATCATGCAGTAGCCGCGCTCCAGGCCCCACACGCCGCCGGAGGTGCCGACGTCGATGTAGTTCAGGCCCTTCTCCAGCAGGGCGTGGGCCCGGCGGATGTCGTCCTTGTAGTACGTGTTACCGCCGTCGATGATCACGTCGCCCGGCTCCAGCAGGCCGCTGAGCACGGTAATGGTGTCTTCGGTCGGCGCACCGGCCGGCAGCATGACCCAGACCGCCCTTGGCGCCTCAAGGGCGGCCACCAGCGCTGGCAGGTCCGCGACGCCAGTGGCGCCTTCCTGGCTGAGATTTTCGACGAACGCAGCGTTGCGGTCGTAGACCACGGTGGTGTGCCCATTGAGCATCAGGCGCCGCGCAATATTGCCGCCCATGCGGCCCAGTCCAATAATCCCGAGTTGCATGTGCTGATGCTCCCTACTACAAATAAAGGTAAGTCAAAGGTTTAGCTCAAAAGACAGTTGGGGGTTAGTCCAGAGCATTGCTGCATAGTTTCCGGGTAATTTGAGCGATCACAAGGGATAACGCTCCAATCCCGGCCAAAGACACAGCGACCATGAAAAATAAAAAAGTTCCAATCACAAGCAAAAGAAATCAGAATCGGCGCCGATAGTAGAGGTGTCGACCAAAATGCTGGCGACATCTCTATAGTTGATGTACGCCATTTGCGAGGTGAGCAATGGGCCCAGTCGTTACCGCACGTCCTCCCCAAACCCTTTATGTGACCATTCGTCGCGATGAATTGCGCCTTCTCAAGGAAGAGCGTGATCTGCTGCTAGATGAAGTGACGCAGTTGCGCATGCAGTTGCAGCACGCACAGCTGTCCCACCAGAACCAGGCTGTGGCGCGGTAAGCGTCCCAGAGGCACGGCATCAGGAAGGGACATTGGGCAACCCGGTGTCCTTCCCATGAAAAACAGCCCTCCCTCGTGTGGCAGGGCTTTGTGAAGCCACCTTGTGGGAGCCTGCTCCCACAAGCCTGATCCTCGTCCCCTTCCCTCCGATATCCGCCACCGCGGGAGCGAGCCAGCCTGCGGAAACCGCGTTCGCGTGAAACTCAGTGGCGGCTGAACCAACACCTTCGCGAGCAGGCCCGTCTTCACGGGAAGGCGCCCTCCTTGCGCACCTAAGTCAGCATTTTGTAACCAAAAAACTCACGAAGTTTTCACAAGCGGCTCGCGATACTGCCGACCTTTAGGGTTGCTCGGCGTGTGCCTGCGGTCACCAATCCGGTACCGCCAGGCGCGTCGATAACAGGCTGGAGCGCTTGATGAGTTTGTTCAAACGCAGCACAACGACTGCGAAAGGTTTTGACTGGGCCGGGCTTGGCTGGCTGTTTCTGTTCTTCTGGTATTTTTCGGGCATAACCCAACTGCTCATTCTGCTCAGCGACACGTCCGGCTTCACCGGGTTTCGCCAGGCATTCGTGATGAGTGCCCTGTGGCTGGCGCCCATGCTGCTCTTCCCCGCCCGCACCCGCCTGCTCGCGGCCCTGATCGGGATCGTGCTGTGGGCCTGTTCCATGGCGAGCCTGGGGTATTTCTTCATTTACCAGCAGGAATTTTCCCAGAGCGTCATCTTCATCATGTTCGAGTCGAACGTGGCGGAAGCCGGCGAATACATGACGCAGTATTTTGCCTGGTGGATGGTGCCGGCGTTCCTCGCCCACACCGTCGTGGGCTATCTGCTCTGGACCCGCCTGCGCCCGGTCTACCTGCCGCGTGGGCAGGCCATTGTCGCGGCGGCGGCCATCGTGGTCGCCGTGGTCGGCTATCCATTGATCAAGCAGACCCAGCGCACCGGCAGCTTCGCCGGTGGCCTGGAAAAATTCGAAGACCGCATCGAGCCCGCCGTGCCTTGGCAGATGGTCGTGGCCTACCGACGCTACGGCGAACAACTGGAAAACATGCAAGGCATGTTGCACAGCGCCAGCAAGATCGCGCCGCTGAATCACCTCAAGGACGCCATGGCCGACCAGCCGGCGACCCTGGTGCTGGTGATCGGTGAGTCGACCAACCGTCAACGCATGAGCCTCTATGGCTACCCGCGCGAAACCACGCCGGAACTGGACAAGCTCAAGGACCAGCTCGCGGTGTTCGACAACGTGATCACCCCGCGCCCCTACACCATCGAAGCGCTGCAGCAGGTGCTGACCTTCGCCGACGAGGAAAACCCGGAGCTGTACCTGAGCACGCCTTCGCTGGTGAGCATGATGAAGCAGGCCGGCTACAAGACCTTCTGGATCACCAACCAGCAGACCATGACCAAGCGCAACACCATGCTCACGACCTTCTCACAGCAGGCCGATGAGCAGGTGTACCTCAACAACAACCGCAACCAGAACGCCGCCCAGTACGACGGCGACGTGATCGAGCCCTTCAACAAGGCCCTGGCCGACAGTGCCCCGCGCAAGTTGATCGTGGTGCATCTGCTAGGCACCCACATGAGCTACCAGTACCGCTATCCGCCGACGTTCGATAAGTTCACCGACCGCCAGGGCGTGCCGGCAGGTGTGCGTGACGACCAACTGCCCACCTACAACAGCTACGACAACGCGGTGCTGTACAACGACTTCGTGGTTTCCAGCCTCATCAAGGACTACGCCAAGAGCGATCCCAACGGCTTCCTGCTGTACCTCTCGGACCACGGTGAAGACGTCTTCGACTCCCAGGGCCATGACACCCTGGGCCGCAACGAAGCCAAGCCGACCGCGCCGATGTACACCATCCCGTTCATGGCCTGGGCCTCGCCCAAGTGGCGCGAAAGCCATGACTGGAGCTTTGCCGGCGACCTGTCGCGGCCCTACAGCAGCTCGCACCTGATCCACACCTGGGCAGACCTGGCGGGCCTGAGCTTCGACGAGCTGGATCACAGCAAGAGCCTGGTCAGCGACCAGTTCAAAGCGCGACCACTGATGATCGGCAACCCGTATGAAAGCCAGCACAAGGGCCTGATCGATTTCAGCCTGATCAAACCCAAGGCGCCTGTGGCTGAAATCGTCCAGAAATGATCGAAAACGGCAGAATGCCCCTGGCTTCTGCCATGACCATTTCCATTTCACATCGGTAGTACCGACGGCGTGGGGCCGACGGCGAGGGCCCGGTCAGGCGGGTTGACCAAAACGTTGCATCTGCATTTCCTGGAGCCGACTGAGCGTGCGGCGAAACGGGAATTGCAGATAACCTTCGGTGTACAAGTCTTCCATCGGCACCTCGGCGCACAGGTACAGCGGCACCTTGCGGTCGTAGCACTCGTCGACCAGGGCAATGAAACGCCGCACGCCATCGTCATGGACTGACAATTGCGGCAGTTCACGGTCGCCGGCCTCCACCCGCTCGACCCCATCCTCGGTACCACGGGCAATGCGCCCTTCGCGCTGTTCGGCGCTCAGGCAAGGCACATCGCCGAGCAGGATGACGCTGAAACGGTCACACAAGGCCATGAAATCCAGCGCCGAGAACGGTTGCTCACAAAGATCGGCGTAGCGGCTCCAGAGCACCGTATCGCCAGCCCGGACAGGCTCGAGCTGGCGATGGCCGACCTCAATCGGCCCGCTGGCGAGCGTTTGCCCACCCGCCAACTGGTCAAAGACCGCGGCAAACGGGTCGGGTTGCCCGCAGTCGCGTACCCAGTAGCGTTGCTGCACCGTGCCCGGGTGTTGGCGATGGTCCTGCCACCCGTTCACCGGCACCACTTGCATGTATTGCTTGATCGCGCTGATGGTCGGCAGGAAGCGTTCACGGTTGTGGCCGTTGGCATAGAGTTCTTCGGGCGGCAGGTTGGACGTACTGACGATCACCATGCCTTGTTCGAACATCACCTGGAACAGCCGTCCGAGGATGATGGCGTCGCCGATGTCGGTGACGAACAATTCGTCGAAGCACAGCACCCGCACCTCGGCACTCAGCTCCCGGGCCAAGGCCTGCAAAGGGTCCGGTGTGCCGGTCAGTTGGAAGGAGCGCTGGTGCACCCAGGCCATGAAGTGATGGAAGTGCTGGCGGCGCGCCGGCACTTTGAGGCTCTCGTAGAAGCGGTCCATCAGCCAGGTCTTGCCACGGCCCACCGGCCCCCACAGGTAA
The DNA here is from genome assembly GCF_018325965.1 of Pseudomonas sp. Cab53. Taxonomy (NCBI): domain Bacteria; kingdom Pseudomonadati; phylum Pseudomonadota; class Gammaproteobacteria; order Pseudomonadales; family Pseudomonadaceae; genus Pseudomonas; species Pseudomonas sp. Cab53. Next base: position 3,243,614 of record NZ_AP021902.1, read on the forward strand.
ACGCCCTTGATCGACTTGCGGCCTTCGCCCAATGCCTTGTGGCATTGTTCCAGGGCCATGATCGCCAGTTCCTGGGCCTCGTCCTGGACGAAGCCGTGGTGTTCGATGGCGTGCTGCCAGGCACTCAGGGGGGAGTCAGTCATGCGGCCCAGGTCCGGGGGAAGAAGGACCGGGAGTATGCCATGTGAAGGCATCGAAAAACCTGTGGCGAGGGGATTTATCCCCGTTGGGGCGCGTAGCGGCCCTGTCTTTTTGCGGTTGCTGCGCAACCGATCGGGGATAAATCCCCTCGCCACAACAGCGTTCACTTCAGAGCGACAGAAACACTAGACCGAGATATCCAGCCGGCTGATCTTGCCCTGTTCGTCGAGCCGGAAGGTGTAGCGCAACTCCAGCGGGCTGCCGGGAAAGGTGCCGGAGATCAGGTTCTGCACCAGCACCTTGCCGGTACGTTGCTGCACATTGAGCACTTGCACCCTTGGCTGGTAGCGCTGGGCGGTGTCTTCCATCCATTGGGCGATGGCCTGGGCACCGAGGCGGTGGTGGCCTTCATCGAACACGCTGGCGTTTTCGGCGAAGAAACGCGTCACCGCCGAGCTGTCACGGGCGTTGGCGGCGGCAATATAGCCGGCGATGGCCGGGGCCAGGGAAGAGACGGGGTTGGACATGGCAGGGCTCCTTGTTTTATCGATCTGGCGCCATGCTAGAACACTGCTGTGTCAGTTTTTGTCAGGAGTGAAGCGCCCGTTTTCGTCCAGTTGCATCAGTGCGAACCAGGCGCGCAACAGGTCGCTGCGCCGCCCGGGGTAGCGCTCGCCCTGCTCGGCGGCCGAGGCAATCCGGTCGGTGCGGAAGGTACGGTAGGCCCCTCGCAATTCGCACCAGGCCACCACTACCCGCGCCTCGTTGAAAAAGCCCAGGGCCAGCGGCCAGATCAACCGCTGGCTGGGGGTCTTGTTCACGTCGGCGTAATCGATGTGCAGCTTGGCCTGGGTGCGAATGGCCTGGCGATAGACATTCAACTGCACGGTGTTCTGCGGGTAGCCATAACCCGGCGGCCCGGGCAGCACCGTGGGATTGCGCAAGGCGTCACGAACGTCCGGGGCAAGCACCGCCTCCACCTTCGCCAACGCGTCGGCGGCAGCCTTGCCCAGCACGTCGTCGCCACGCTGGTCCACGTAGCGCAAGCCCAGCACGATGGCTTCGATCTCATCGGCGGTGAACATCAGTGGCGGCAGGAACAGCCCACTGCGCAAGACATAGCCAATGCCCGCCTCACCCTGGATCGGCGCACCGAGGGCCGTCAGCTCAGCGATGTCACGGTACAAGGTACGCTCGGACACGTTCAGCTCGACAGCCAATGTCGCGGCGGTAACCGGGCAACGCTTGCCCCGCAAGACTTGCAGCAAAGTGAGCAGCCGGGTAGTACGCGACACGATGGGCGATCCGCAGGGAAATAATTGCCGCAGATTAGCAGAGACGGGTGTCAGAAAATGTCAGGAGCCAGCCTTTTCATGGCCAGGCGCCGGTTGCCGATAATTGCGGTAGCCTGATGACTGCCAGCCCCCCTGATTTCCATTGCGAGAGTTGACCATGCGCAGATTGTTCGGCCTGTCCCTGCTACTGATGTTGCTCAGCCTGAGCGCCTGCGCCCTGTTCCCGCAGCGCGACCCGCTGACGATCAACGTGGTCGGCATTGAGCCGCTGCCCAGCCAGGATCTGGAAATGCGTTTTGCCGTGAAGCTGCGCGTGCAGAACCCCAACGACACCACCCTGGACTACAACGGCGTGGCGCTGGACCTGGAAGTCAACGGTCGGCCCCTGGCCTCGGGGGTCAGCGACCAGACCGGCTCCCTCCCCCGGTTTTCCGAAACAATACTGAGCATCCCGGTGAGCATCTCGGCGTTTTCCGTACTGCGCCAGACCCTCGGCCTGAGCCAGACCCAAAGCCTGGATAACCTGCCTTACGTGCTCAGGGGCAAACTCGCCGGCGGAGTGTTCGGCACCCGGCGCTTCGTCGACCGAGGCACCCTCGACTTACGCGGTTCCACGGCCACCTGGTGAATCATTGGATGAAACGCACACCCGGCTTGGCCCGTTCATCCACCACCAGTTCGAAGATGTCGGGCCGGGCGTAATGGCCGACCACGTCGTAGTCGTACCGCGCGCGCACCAGCTCATCGGTATCGATTTCAGCGGTGAGCAACCCGGCGCAGTCCTTCAAAGGCCCGGCCAGCACATCGCCCATGGGCCCAACGATCATGCTACCGCCCGCGATCAACGGGCGTTCGGCAGGCCAGTTCGCAACCTCGATGCCCAACGCTTGCGGCGAGGCCTGAACCTGGCAGGCACTGACCACGAAACAGCGCCCCTCGTGGGCAATGTGGCGCAAGGTCACTTGCCACATCTCGCGCTCATCCACCGTTGGCGCACACCAGACGTCCACGCCTTTGGCATACATCGCGGTGCGCAGCAGCGGCATCATGTTTTCCCAGCACACCGCCGCGCCCACGCGACCGACCTGGCTGTCGATCACCGGCAGGGTCGAGCCGTCGCCCTTGCCCCAGATCAACCGTTCGGTGCCCGTCGGCATCAGCTTGCGATGCCGGGCCACCAGGCCCGCCTCGGGTTCGAAGTACAGCGCGGTGCAGTACAAGGTACTGGCGCAGCGCTCGATCACGCCCAGCACCAGGCTGGCGCCCGTGCGTGCCGACAATCCGGCCAGGGCTTCGGTTTCGACCCCGGGCACGTCGATGGCATTGGCGAAATAGCGGGCAAACGCTTCGCGTCCTTCCGGCAGGCGATACCCCAGTTGAGTGCCGAAACCTTCGCCCTTGGGGTAGCCACCCAGCAGGGCTTCGGGCATCACCACCAGGCGCGCCCCCGCCTCGCGGATGGCGTCTTCATAAGAAAGGATCTGGGCCAGGGTGTCGCCCTTGCCGCCGGACAACGAACCGATTTGCAGGGCCGCCACAATGGATTTGGGCATGGTGTTCAACTCCGTCATCAACAAGTGTTGCTGATTTTCCGGCGTCGACCGATCATGAATAAAGCCCCAACCGCTGCTAAATGATATGAGCGTTATGAATATCGCCGACATCGACCTCAATCTGCTCAAGACTTTCGAAGCGCTGCATGACGAGTCCAGCGCCAGCCGTGCCGCCCTGCGCCTGGGTGTGACCCAGTCGGCCATCAGCGCCGCATTGCGCAGGCTGCGCAGCCTGTATGACGATCAACTGTTCGTGCGCACCGGTCGGGGCCTGGCGCCGACGTTGCGAGCCAACCAGTTGAAGCCGGTGATCAGCGAAGCCTTGAACAAATGCCGCCAGAGCCTGGCGATGGTGGACCCGCACGCCAACCATTATCAGGGGCGCTCGGTCATCGTCGGGCTGTCCGACGACTTCGAGATCGCCTACGGACGGCGCCTGGTAGAAGAAGTGGCGCAGCGTGCACCGGGCCTGCGCCTGATTTTTCGCCAGACCCACAGCCAGATCGTTGGCCTGGCGCTGATGGAGCGTCACCTCGACCTGGCGATCACGGCCGGCGGTTTCGCCCAGCGGCTGCTCAGCCGCCAGGTGCTGGGGGAAGGCGACTACGCTTGCCTGGTCGACCCGGCCAGCCTGGCGCAAGCCTCGCCGACCCTCAGCCTGGAGGCGTTCGTGGCCCGCGAGCACTTGTTGGTGTCTTCCGGTGGTTTTATCGGCATCACCGATGAAGGGTTGGCCGGGCTCGGCTTGAGTCGACGGGTGTCTGCCTCGACCACCCATTTCGCCGCGCTGCCTTTCCTGCTCAAGGGCAGCCAGGCCGTGGCGACCATTCCGACCCATGCCGCCCAGGCCATCGCGGCCCTCGGCGGCCTGGCGTTGCTGCCCTGCCCCCTGGCGCTGCCTCGCTACCCCATCGAACTCGGCTGGCGAACCCAATTGCAGATGGACCCGGCCGTGATCAAGGTTCGCGAGGCGATTGTCGCCGCCTTCGCGTAGGACTTACTTGTTGGCCGCCATCAGCCGGTTGACTTCACTGCGCACCATGTTGGCGTATTCCGGCGGCGACATGCCGTCCAGTTCGGCGCGCACCCACTCGGCCCACTTGCCCTTGCGCTTGGAACGCTCGCCGAACAGCCGCGCCGCATCACCCTTGGCCTTGCCCAGGTTGTTTTGCCACAGTTCAAAGAGTCGGGATTTTTCGTCTTCCAGGGCGGCGCGCTCGGCCAGGGGCTTGTCAGCCAGATTGAAGCTCATGGGAATTACCTGTTGCGTAAATAGGCGACATCTTACACCTTGCGGCGAACAGCCTTAACCCGCTTTTGGGAATGACCGGTTGCGAGCAGCCCCGTCGCAACTTTTAAGCCCGCGCAGCACTCCATAGTTCACTGCCATCATTTACAAGGAGATACACCATGGCGCGTAGAAGCACCGTGCAAGCAAACGGGGAGCAAATCAAGGACCAGGCCTTCAGCGAGCTGAAGGCGTTGATCGAAGAGTCGGAGAAGTTGCTCAAGAACAGCGCCGCACTGGTCGGCGAAGACGCGGAGAACCTGCGCGGCCAGATCTCCCAGAAACTGCAACAAGCCCTGGATTCCCTCGCCAGCGCGCGGGAGCGAACCCGCCCGATGGTCGACGCCACTGAAACCTACATCGGCGGCCACCCGTGGCAGACCGTGGCGATCTCCGCCGGGTTCGGGCTGGTGGTGGGCTTGCTGCTGGGACGGCGGTAAGCCACCCCTTGTGGGAGCGGGCTTGCCCGCGAAGGCGGTAGCACGGTCAAGTTCATCGCTGACTGACGCGCCGCTTTCGCGAGCAAGCTCGCTCCCACAATGAGGATGGCGGGCTGCTTGGGATTGAGACTCGACGCTAAACTTTGTGGGAGCGGGCTCCCGGTACAACTTGCACCCGCTAGCCCGCCCGCAGGATCGACGCATCCTCGCCCCGATACAACGCCTCGACTTTCTCCGCCCGCCACTGCAACACCGCACGCTGGTTGAGCGAACCCTTGTCGGTGACTTCACCACGGTCGATGGAAGCCGGCTCATCGAGCAGGGCAATCCATTCCACACGGCTGGCGTTACCGCTGGCCTGATGATTCAGGCGCTGCAACCATTCAGTGAACCATTGGCGCACCGCCGAGCTGGCCAGCACCTGGGCATCAGTGGCATCGGCGCCCAGCCCCGACAGGCGACGGCACTCGGGGAGTCGTGGAAACACCAACGCGCCCAGGCATTCGCGATCAGGCGCGGTGACCACCAGGTCCAGGACATAAGGCGTGCCTTCCAGCACGGCGCGATTGCGCAGTGGCCCGACGCTGACGAACACCCCGGACGACAACTTGAAGTCCTCGGCGATCCGCCCGTCGAACATCAGCCCCAATTGCGGATTGCTCGGGTCGGCCAGCTTGATCGCGTCACCGGAGCAATAGAACCCTTGCTCGTCGAAGACTTCCGCGGTCTGCTGCGGTGAGCGCCAGTAGCCCGGCATGATGTGCGGTCCGCGAAACCGGCCTTCAAACTTGCCGTCCACCGGTACCAGCCGCACCTCGCAGCCCGGGGCCGGCAGGCCGATGTAGCCGGCCATCGACAGCGGCCCGGTAGTGAAGGTGCAGGACGGCGCCGCCTCGGTCATGCCCAGCCCTGCCATCATGCGGATGCGTTCGCCGCAATGGGCCTCGGCGACCTTGTCGAGGCGGTCCCAGGTGCTTTGGGACAGGCCGGCGGCGGCAAAGAAAAACAAGCTGATGCGCTTGAAGAAACGCTCGCGCAGTTCGCCGTCCTGCTCCAGAGCGCTGACCAATTCTTCCCAGCCCTTGGGGACCGTCAGGTAGGCCGTGGGCGAAATCTCCTTAAGGTTGCGCAAGGTCTCGGCGAAGCCCTGGGCCGTGGGTTTGCCGTCATCCAGGTAAAACGTGCCACCGTTGTAGAGCACGATGCCGACGTTGTGGCTGCCACCGAACGTGTGGTTCCACGGCAACCAGTCCACCAGCACCGGCGGCGCCTCGCCAAACACCGGGAAGGTCTGTAGCAGCATCTGCTGGTTGGCACAGAGCATGCGCTGGGTGGTGATCACGGCTTTGGGCAACTTGGTCGAGCCTGACGTGAACAGGAACTTGGCGATGCTGTCCGGCCCCGTGGCGGCGAACGCCCGCTCCGCCGCCTCGCCGCCAGGCTGGGCCAGCAGGCTGGAGAAGCGCGTCATAGCGCGGCCCGGCAGCTCGCCACGCACGCTGATCAAGGGTACGTTGGCCGGCAGCACGGCATTGATCGCTCGCTCGAAAGGCGCCGTGTCGCTGACAAACACCAGCCCGGGCTGCAGCAAGTCGCAGACGTGACGCAGCTTGGCGAAGTCCTGGGACAGCAGCGAATAGGCCGGCGACACCGGGCAATACGGGATCCCGGCGTACATCGCGCCCAGGGCCATTTGCAGGTGTTCGATGTCGTTGCCCGACAGCAGCGCCAAGGGTTTTTCCGCCGACAAACCAAAGCCCAGCAGGCTTTCGGCGATGGCGCGGACACTGTCGAGCATCTGCGCGTAGCTGACCCGGCGCCAGTCACCTCCCCCGTCGCGGGCGGCGATGAAGGTGTGCTGCGGGCGGACTTCGGCCCAGTGCACCAGGCGATCGAGCAAACGCGCCGGCAAAGGCGCCAAGGGTTCCAGGGAACGCATGTGCAAGATGCCGTGCTCTTCCCTGACTTCTACGGCGGGATGACCGATCGACACCTGGCGATAACGCCCGGCCGGCGTCCGGGAGGACGATCTGAACTCGGAACTCACGTACATTTCCTCCACCAAGGCACGGTCGGCTCGCATGAAACGAGCGGAGCGTGGCAGCGTCTGGCTGCGGCCTTGTCATTATTATTGGCCTGCATCGCGGCGGCGCTGGGCCGCCGACGATGCGACGGGTTTCAGATCGGGTAATGCCGGGCGCCATTCTGCAAGGTCACCCAGCGCAACTGGGTGAAATGCTCGATGGATGCCTTGCCGCCAAAGCTGCCATAGCCACTGGACTTGACCCCGCCGAAAGGCATCTGCGCTTCGTCGTGCACGGTCGGGCCGTTGATGTGGCAGATGCCCGATTCGACACGCTGGGCCAAGGCCAGGGCACGGGTGGTATCACGGCTGAAGATTGCCGCCGACAAGCCGAACTCGGAGTCATTGGCCAGGCGCAGCAGGGCTTCGTCGCCGTCACCGCGCAGCAGCACGGCCACTGGCCCGAAAGACTCCTCGCGGTACAAGCGCATGTCGGCGGTGACGTTGTCGAGCAAGGTCGGCTGCAGGATGCTGCCGTCCAACTGCCCGCCCGCCACCAGCTTCGCGCCCTTGCCCAAGGCATCGTCGATCAACCCCTTGATGCGCTGGCCGGCACTGGCATCCACCAGCGAGCCCAGCACCGAATCACCGTTTGCCGGGTCACCGGCGCGCAACGTGGCGATCTTCGCGCTCAAGCGCTCGACAAAGGCATCGGCGACACTGGTGTCGACAATCAGCCGCTCGGTGGACATGCAGATCTGTCCCTGGTTGAAGTACGCCCCGAAGGCGGCCGCCTCTACCGCCGCATCCAGGTCGGCGTCGTCCAGCACCAGCAACGGTGCCTTGCCGCCCAGTTCGAGCAAGGCCGGCTTGAGGTGCCGCGCCGACAGTTCACCGACAATTCGCCCGACGTGGGTCGATCCGGTGAAATTGACGCGGCGCACGGCCGGATTGGCGATCAGCCGCTCGACAATCGCCGGCGCATCGGCTGGCGCGTTGCAGATCACGTTGACCACCCCGTCGCCCAGGCCGGCGTCCTGAAGGACCTGGCCGATCAGCCGGTGCACCGCCGGGCTGATCTCGGACGCCTTGAGCACTACGGTGTTGCCACAGGCCAGGGGCATGGCGATGGCGCGAGTGGCGAGAATCACCGGGGCGTTCCACGGCGCAATGCCGAGCACCACGCCGCAGGGCTGGCGCAGGGCCATGGCAAAACTGCCGGGCACGTCCGAAGGGATGATTTCGCCGTTGATCTGGGTGGTCATCGACGCCGCTTCGCGCAGCATGTTGGCCGCCAGGTGTACGTTGAATCCGTACCAGTTGGCCATGGCGCCGGTTTCGCCGGCGGCGGCGATGAACTCGCCGCTGCGGGCTTGCAACTGTTCGGCGGCGCGCAGCAAACGCGTGCGGCGCTCGTTGGGCGCCAGCGCGGCCCAGGCGGGGAACGCGGCTTGGGCCGCGGCCACGGCGGCGTCGGCATCTTCCAGGGTGGCGGCGGCGACGCGCGAGACCACGTCACCGGTCACCGGGTTGCAGCGCTCGAAGGTCCGACCGTCACGGGCCGGGCACGACTGGCCGCCGATCAACAGGGGCACGTCCAGCATGGTGATTCCTCTTTATTGTCTTTATCGGGAATGCAGCGCAGCGGTGTAACAGTAGCGCCGGGGCGACGCGGCGAACAGCGGGATGCGGCCCGCTATCGCCTGTCGCCTCAGCGCTTATAGGTTTGCAAGCCAGGCTTGATGGTCTTGTCGTCCAGGAACTGCTTCATGCCCTGTTCGCGACCGCCTTCGGTGTCCAGCAGGCGCGACTGGTCGAGCTTGGCGTACAGGTAATCCTCGTTCTGCTCCCAGGTCAGCTCGCGGCAGCGTTTGAAGCCATGCTTGGCCGCCCGCAGCACCACCGGGTTTTTCTCCAGCAGGTTGCGCGCCAGCTCCACGGTGACTTCGAGCAGTTGCGCCAGGGGCACGCTTTCGTTGACCAGGCCCATTTCAGCGGCTTTCTGCCCGCCGAATGTCTTGCCGGTCATGATGTAGTACAGCGACTGGCGATGACCCACGGTGTCGGCCATGGCCTTGCTGACCAGGTTGCCGGGCGGGATGCCCCAGTTGATTTCCGAAAGCCCGAAGGTCGCTTCGTTGGCACAGATCGCCAGGTCGCACGCCACCAGCGGGCTGAAACCGCCGCCGAAGCACCAGCCGTTGACCATGGCGATGGTCGGCTTGGCGTACATGCGCAGCAGTTTCCACTGCCATTGGGAGGCCTCGCGGCGGATTTTTTCCTGGAGGATTTCCGGCCCGGCATCCACTTCGCGGAAATATTCCTTGAGGTCCATCCCGGCGGTCCAGGCATCCCCTGCCCCGGTCAACACCAGGACGCCGGCGGCCGGGTCCTGCTCCAGGGTCTCGAGCACGTCGATCATCTCGCGATTGAGGGTCGGGCTCATGGCGTTGCGTTTTTCCGGGCGGTTGAGCGTGACCCAGGCGATGCCCTCTTCGATCTCGACCTTGACCGTTTTCCAGCGACCTTCGTAGTTGCTCATGATGCGGGCTCTCTTGTTCTTTGGCTGAAGATGAGCAAAAACTAAACCTGAAATTTAGTTATGTCAATTAACTATTAACCGATTTACCTGTGTTTTTTCAGCGATGCGAAGGCAGCTGCAAATCAGGAATTCGCGCTCGCCCATAGCCAGGGCGTCGCAACCTCGGCAAAATGCATAGCCTTATTAATTACTCATCCCAAGGATGCTCATTTCGATGGCCAAGTCTTCCAAGCTTGCCGAAACCGCCGAGCCCGTGGCCGCCGGTGCCGAGGCGCCGCTGGACACTGCGCTGGACGACCTGATCGGTTACGCCCTGCGTCGCGCCCAGTTGAAACTGTTCCAGAACCTGATCGGTCGGCTGGCCGTCCACGACCTGCGGCCTGCACAGTTCTCGGCCCTGGCGATCATCGACCAGAACCCCGGCCTGATGCAGGCTGACCTGGCCAGGGCCCTGGCCATCGAACCGCCGCAAGTGGTGCCGCTGCTGAACAAACTGGAAAGCCGGGCCCTGGCCGTACGCGTGCGCTGCAAGCCGGACAAGCGTTCCTATGGGATTTTCCTGAGCAAGAGCGGGGAAACCCTGCTCAAGGAACTCCAGCAGATCGCCGCCCAGAGCGACCTGGACTCCACGACAGCGCTGTCGGACGATGAGCGGGAGCAATTGCTGCGGTTGCTGAAGAAGGTGTACCAGCAGTAAGGCCCGCACCCAGCCCTGTGGCGAGAGGATCATCCTCGCCACGGGTCTGGCGACGCTTCACCAGATCGGCACGTTGTAGGTCACCAGGAAGCGGGTCTGGTTCTCATCGCGAAACGCCGCGGTGCCCGGAAAGTCATTGCGGTAGATCGATTTGCGCGCCAGCAGCCCGACGTTCTTCAGCGGACCACTCTGGATCACGTAGCCCAACTCCATCTGGAACTCTCGCTCCTTGCGATCCTCGGCACCGAGGGCCGCCAACTCGATGTGGTCTCCCCGGACATAACGTAGCCTTGTCCTCAGGCCCGGCACACCGACCGCGGCGAAGTCATAGTCATGGATCGCCTGCCAGGTGCGTTCCTTGGCATTGAGGAAATCCGAACTCATGGTCATCTCGCTCAAGCCCATCAACTCGGTGCCCGACACGTAGGGTGTGGCCGTGTCGCCGCTGGCGTGCATGTAGCCCAGGCTCAATCGATGCCCGCCCAGGCGATAGCCGACCAGTGCCGACACATTGATGTTATCGACCTTGCCGGCCTTGGCAGTCCCGTCCTCGCCGCTGAAGAAGCTGCGCAGATCGGTGGTCAACACCCCGTCGCCCAACGGCAGGTCATGCAGCAGCGCCAGGGTGTCCTGACGGTATAGGTCGGCCACTTCGGCGTGATAGGCGCGCAGGCTCAGGCTCTTGCCGACTTGATAGTCGCCGCCGACATAGGCCATGTGGGACGTCGTCGCCGCGCCATTGAAGCGCCGGTTGGGCGCGGCAATGCTCATGGGTTGGTAATCGGTGGAATCGCGTCGGTTGAGGCGGTCGATGTAGCCGGTGTTCAAGGTCAGGCCGTCGATGTCCTTGCTGCTGAGGGTCGTGCCACGAAACGTCTGCGGCAACAGGCGTGACGGACTGGCAAAGGCGAACGGCAGGAAGATCGAGACATCGCCGGTCTTCACCGTCGTCTGGCCAACGCGCAACTTGCCGGTGATGGCCAGGCGCGAATATTCATCGGCGGCACGCTTGTCACTGCTGGACACCGGCAATAACTCGGTGCCGCTGCGGTCCGGCGACGAATCCAGCTTGATCCCGAGCAAGCCGCGGGCATCCAGGCCGAACCCTACCGTGCCGGGCGTAAATCCCGACTCCATGTTTACGATCGCCGCCTGGGCCCATTCCCGGGCCGCGGTCTTGGCGCCGTCGTCCTTGTAGTCGCGGTCCATGTAGTAATTGCGCAGGGTCAGGGTGCCGTGGCTGTCATCGATGAATCCTTCTGCCAGCGCCGCGCTGGAACCCAGGCTCAATCCCAGGCAGGCCAGCAGTTGAACGAAGGGTGAAACAGGGGCCGCCGCCAGGGCGGCCCGCGCAAGATTCGGCATGTCCTATGTCCACTTATTGTTGTTGTTTTTGATCACCCTCGACGCCTTCGGGTCGGGGCTCTGGGCAAGGAGAATGGAAAGGCCGTGCAGGTTTCGTCAACTCAACCGTCCGATAATCGAACGTTAATATCGTTAACAAATTAAGCCGTAGCGCTAAAAACATATTTCAACCTATTGATTTAATTGTCTATTTTTGCCATCCGAGTCACTTCCTCTCATCCATTCACTTTTTAGTTAGCTTTGTTAATCTAAATTGCGCTGGTCGCTCTCGGTCAGCGCCCCAGGACAAAAACAATAAGAGGATTTGCCATGAACCAGCCGACACGTCGTGCGACGTTGACCATTGCCTTGTGTTTCATCGTTGCGCTGATCGAGGGGTTTGACTTGCAGTCGGCCGGCACCGCCGCCGCGGGCTTGCGGCAGACATTCACCCTCGACCCCAAAATGATGGGCTGGGTCTTCAGTGCCGGGATCATCGGCCTGCTGCCCGGGGCGTTCTTCGGTGGCTGGATCGCCGACCGCATTGGCCGCAAGAAAATCCTCATCGCCGCCGTCCTGCTGTTCGGCGTGTTCTCCCTCAGCACGGCCTACGTCGAGCAGTTCTCCAGCCTGCTGCTGGTGCGTTTCATGACGGGCCTGGGCCTGGGTGCCGCCCTGCCCAACCTCATTGCCCTGTGCGCCGAAGCCGTGGGTGAGCAGCGTCGCGGTACGGCAATCAGCGTGATGTACGCCGGGGTTCCGCTGGGCGGCGCGCTGGCGGCGGTGGTCGCCATGTTGTTTGGCGAGCACTGGCAGATGACGTTTTTCATCGGCGGACTGGCACCGCTGCTGGTGGTGCCGTTGATGCTGCTGTGGCTTCCCGAGTCCAGCGCCTTTCGCCAGGTCCGGGAGGTCGGTGGCGACGCGCGTGCTTCAACCGGCCAGGCACTGTTCGGCGAAGGTCGAGGCCGGACCACCCTGGCCCTCTGGCTGAGCTATTTCTTCACGCTGACGGTCATGTACATGCTGCTCAACTGGCTGCCGTCGCTGCTGCTGGAACAAGGCTTCAGCAAGCCCCAGGCGGGCCTGGTCCAGATGCTGTTCAACATCGGTGGCACCCTGGGTTCGTTGATTGGCGGCCTGTTGCTGGACCGCTGCAATGGTTTGAAGGTGGTGCTGTTCGTCTACGCCGGGCTTCTCAGCGCCCTGGCCGGGGTCGGGTTATCGGTGGGCATCGTGCCGATGGCCATCGCCGGGTTCGCCGCCGGGCTGTTTGTCATGGCCGCGCAATTGGTGCTCTACGCACTGGCGCCGCCCGCCTACCCCACGGCCGTGCGCGCCACGGGCGTCGGTGCAGCGGTAGCCATCGGGCGCCTGGGTTCGGTCGCTGGCCCCCTGGCCGCTGGGCAGATCCTGGCGGCCGGCGCGGGAACCACCGGCGTGCTGCTGGCGACATCACCCGGGCTGCTGATTGCCGCCGTGGCGGCGATCAGTGTGATGGCCCGTGCCGCGACGGTGGGTCAGGCGCACGTGGCCCGTTGAGCCAACAGCCGGCGATATTCGCTGGGTGTCTGGTTCATCTCGATGCGAAAGTGCCGGTTGAAATTGGACAGGTTGTTGTACCCCACCTCGAAACAGATCTCGGTCACCGGCAATTCGCTGTGCAACAGCAAGCGGCAGGCACGCTGGACCCGCAGCTTGCGCATCAGGTCGACAAAACCATGCCCGGTGATGCGCTTGAAGAAGCGCGAGAAACCGGGCTCGCTCATGTTCAGCCGCCGGGCGATCTCTGACAGGCGCAGGTCACCGGTGAGTTCGGCGTGCAGGTATTCGAAAGCCTGATGGATGCGCTCGCTGCTGCGGGCATCGAGAGTCGGCGCATAGCAAGGGCTTGCCAGGCTCAGCACGTCGGTGTCAGGGGCCTGGCCCAGGGCTTCGAGCAACTCGAGGAACAGCGCCAGGCGCTTGAGCCCCCGGGCCGGGCCGATGGCTTCGAGCAACTGCGCGGCACGCCGTGCGGTGTCGCCGCTGAAGGCCAGGCCACGATGGGCGCGCTCGAACAGCCCCTGCACCTGCGCCAGCTCGGGCAAGGTCGGACGCAAGGCCAGCCACGCCGCACCGTCGAACTGCAGGACCACATCGCGCCCCGCCAGGTATTCGTCGGGGGCCAGGTCCGCCATCCAGTCGTGGGGCAAGCCGGGACCGATCATCGCCACATGGCCGGGACCGAAAGGCCCGATGTAGTCGCCCGCCAACAACTTCCCGCTGCCCTGGCGAATCAGGTGGATTTCGAACTCGGGGTGGTGGTTCCAGCGCGCCAGGGGGTACGGGTAATCGTGCTCGTACCAACGAAAACTGTGCTCGGGCTCGGGCAGGATGACCTCCAGCTCGGCCGGGCGCTGCTCGAACAGGGGTGCTCGGTGATCAGGCATGTTGCATCTCGTCTGGCCTCATGACGGCACCTTACGCCGGATGACCGGCGCCCTGCCAGCCGCGGCTTGACCGTTCACCGATACTTTTTTAACCCGCAGTGCCCTGCGTTAAAAAAGTATCGGTTGGCGATGCTGCCCGCGTTTGTCGGCCTTCGGGCTCGCTGCTGTAATCGGCCTGCCGCCGCCATGGCGACACCCCACCCTTTTGCCATCGAACACAGGACCATCCCATGAAACGACTGGAAGGAAAAAGTGCCCTGGTCACCGGCGCCGCCCGAGGCATCGGCAAGGCGTTTGCCCAGGCCTACATCAACGAAGGTGCCACCGTGGCAATTGCCGATATCGACCTGGATCGGGCCCGAGCCACCGCCGCCGAGCTGGGCGAAGACGCCTACGCGGTCAGGCTCGACGTGACCGAACAGGCTTCGATCGACGAAGCCATTGCAGCGGTGGTGGCACGTGCAGGCAAACTGGACATCCTGGTCAATAACGCGGCGCTGTTCGACCTGGCGCCCATCGTGCAGATCACACGGCAAAGCTATGAGCGGCTGTTCTCGATCAACGTCGCCGGCACGCTGTTCACGCTCCAGGCCGCGGCCCGGCAGATGATCGGCCAGGGCCACGGCGGCCGGATCATCAACATGGCAAGCCAGGCCGGACGCCGTGGCGAAGCCCTCGTGGGTGTCTATTGCGCCACCAAGGCAGCGGTGATCAGCCTGACCCAGTCCGCCGGGCTGGATCTGATCAAGCACCGGATCAACGTCAACGCCATCGCGCCCGGCGTGGTGGAGGGCGAGCATTGGGACGGCGTGGACGCGCTGTTCGCCCGCCATGAAAACCTGCCCCTGGGGGAAAAGAAACGCCAGGTCGGCCAGCAGGTGCCTTACGGCCGCATGGGCACCGCGCAAGACCTGACAGGCATGGCGGTTTTTCTCGCCTCGGCGGACAGCGAATACGTGGTGGCCCAGACGTACAACGTCGACGGCGGCAACTGGATGAGCTGAAGTTCGACGGATTTGCACCTTCAAACGCCGGTGATGGACTTATTTGCCTGAAAATTGATCCCAGTACTTGAGGATTGTCCCGAACGGTGCCCAGCGGTGCCGCTCAGGGAATTTCAAGAGAGCGTGAATACCGTTGCCCCAGCGGGGCAAAAATTGCGCATCATAGGCGCCGTCCGCTCAAGGGAGATTTACATGCGTGCCATTTCATCCGTCATGCGTCTTGTCGTGCTGTCGCTGGGGCTGGTGTTCGCCGCCAGCGCCGCAGCCACCGAAGAGACGCAACTGGTCGAGTCCATCAACCTTTACCGCAGCCAATCCCAAAGCTGCTCCGGGCAGGCTTCGCTGGAGTTGCCACCGCTGGCGATGGATTCCCGGCTGATCCTGTCGGCCAATGGCATCGGCGATCTGCAGCAGGCGCTCGCGCGCACGGCCTACCCGATGGTCAACGTCCAGGCCATCAGCCTGTCCGGACCGCGGGATGCGCAAAGTGCGATGAAGGCCATCCAGGAAAGCTTCTGCCAGGTGGTCCTCGACCCGCAGTTCGTCGACATCGGCGTCAGTCGCATGGACCGTGAATGGCGCATCGTGGTGGCCCGGCCACTGCTGTCGGCGCGCCTCGGTGACTGGCAGGCCGAAGGCCAGAAACTGCTCAAGCTGATCAACAGCGCCCGGGCCCAACCGCGCCGCTGCGGCACCGAGACCTTTGCCGCCACCACCCCGCTGACCTGGAACGCGACCCTGGCCCTGGCCGCCGTGACCCACACCCGTGCCATGGCCAACAACAATTTCTTCGACCACAAGGACCGTGACAACCGCATGCCCGGCGACCGTGCCGAACTCGCCGGTTACCTGGGCCAGTTGATCGGCGAGAACATTGCCGCCGGGCAAGACACCGCCCTCAAGGTGGTGGACGGTTGGCTGGCCAGCCCCGGGCACTGCGCCAACCTGATGAACCCGCAGTTCCACGAGCTGGGCGCCGGTTACGCCACCGACCCGAAAAGCGATGCGGGGATCTATTGGACGGCGATGTTCGGCACCCAGTAGATGAAAAAAATGAGTGGCGAGCGGACTCATCCCCTCGCCACAAATTTGCCAACTTTCTTAAGTGAACAGCGTTACGCCAGACTGTCTGCCTCTAAAACTCCAGAGCAATAGTCCAATCGCTATAAAGTCCAAAAACATTATTCCGATCAGACATCAACAACTGTAATCCTTGACAGTAGAAACAATCCTCCGGGCACACCATGATCACCCTGGTCACAAACTGCTCTTGAGGAAAATAAAATGAGCACTGAATATCGATACTCAGCGTATGCGGATCGCGGTACCCATAATACTCAATACGGAACGATTACCGCAGACTCACCGGAGGCGGCTGTCCAGGCTGTAAAGGATAAATACAGCAGTTCCCACGTGGTCACCGTTTCCTTGTCGGTAAAAAAGACGTCGGAGGATCCAACACAGCCGACACAATATATCGAGATAGTGACCAAAGCATGAAGGACAGCCCTCTGCATAATTACAGCGCGACTTTCAACAGGGTCGCTTGATCTGGAAAGATATAATCAGCACCACCCAGGAAAACCAGGAACAGCACTTGATCTGGATACTGAACAGCGCATAAAAAAAATCCGGACCCCTCTCGGACTCCGGATTTTCCCTGACGAGTTAAGGTCAACAATCCCTAACTCAACCGCATAACACTCGACAAGCCGCGTTTTGCATTACACCAGACAACGTCAGGCTTACAGCGCCATGTCAGCCGCTGGATTGGCTTCGCGGGCAGCCGCTGGCTGGGCCGGGGCCGGGGTGCCTGGCTTGGTGATCACCGGCGGCGTGTCCAGTTGCAGGACTTCGCTGGTGTAGGCCCATTCCTGGGCAACGCGCTCAGGGCTGTCGTTGAGCTTGGTGCCATAGCTTGGCACGATCTGGTGCAGTTTTTCCTGCCAGGCCGGGCTGGCGACCTTGTCCTTGAAGACCTTCTCCAGCACGGTCAGCATGATCGGCGCAGCCGTCGAAGCACCTGGCGAAGCACCCAGCAGGCCGGCGATGCTGCCGTCCTGGGACGCGACCACTTCGGTGCCCAGTTTCAGCACGCCGCCCTTCTCTTCGTCACGCTTGATGATCTGCACGCGCTGGCCGGCCTGCCACAGGCGCCAGTCTTCCTGTTTGGCCTCTGGGAAGTATTCCTTCAGCGCATTGAAACGATCTTCGTCCGACAGCATCAGTTGACCGGCCAGGTACTCGACCAGTGGGTACTGTTCGATACCGACCTTGGTCATCGGCCACACGTTGTGGGTGGTGGTGCTGGTCAGCAGGTCAAAGTACGAACCGTTCTTCAGGAACTTGGTCGAGAAGGTGGCGAACGGGCCAAACAGGATCACACGCTTGCCATCCAGCACGCGGGTGTCCAGGTGCGGCACCGACATCGGTGGCGCGCCGACCGAAGCCTTGCCGTAGGCTTTGGCCAGGTGCAGTTGGGCAACGGTCGGGTTTTCGGTGACCAGGAACGAACCGCCCACCGGGAAACCGGCGTACTCGCGCGCTTCCGGAATGTCGGACTTCTGCAGCAGGTGCAGGGCACCACCGCCAGCGCCGATGAACACGAACTTGGCGTCGGTCTCGGTTTCGGTACCGTCCTTCAGGTTCTTGTACGAAACGCGCCAGGTGCCGTCTTCGTTGCGGGTGATGTCTTCCACTTCGCTGGACAGTTTCAGCGAGAAGTTCGGTTTGCTCTGCAGGTAGGCAGCGAACTGGCGAGTGATTTCGCCGAAGTTCACGTCAGTGCCCAGGGGACTCCAGGTCGCCGCGACTTTCTGGCTCGGGTCACGCCCTTGCATCATCAGCGGCACCCACTTGCCGATCTGCGCTGGGTCTTCGGAATACTGCATGCCGGCGAACAACGGGCTGGCCTGGAGGGCTTCGTAGCGCTTCTTCAGGAACGCGATGTTGTCGTCGCCCCACAGGAAGCTCATGTGCGGCGTGGAGTTGATGAACGAACGTGGGTTCTTCAGCACGCCGTTCTTGACCTGCCAGGACCAGAACTGACGGGAGATCTGGAAGGCTTCGTTGATTTCGATGGCCTTGGAGATATCGACCTTGCCGTTCTTGTCTTCCGGCGTGTAGTTCAGTTCGGCCAGTGCGGAGTGACCGGTACCGGCGTTGTTCCAACCGTTGGAACTTTCTTCGGCAACACCGTCCAGGCGCTCGACCATCTCCATGGTCCAGCCCGGCTCCAGCTCATTGAGCCAGACGCCGAGTGTCGAGCTCATGATGCCCCCACCAATGAGCAGGACGTCCACTTTTTTTGCCTCGGCGGCGTGCGTGGTCGCAAGACCCATCGCCATCGCCAGGCCCAGTAGCGCCGTGTGTGTTTTCTTCAACATGTGTGTATCCCTAGGATGGAACGCCATTCCGCCCTCCTGCCCTGATCAAGGATAGATCACGCCCGTAGCCGGCAGCGCCAGCGTGACAGGTTCGATAGGACTGGAGGATGGACCTACAGGACCGAGCAAATAGGTCGGCCTCAGATTTATGTCTCTCCGGCGCTGACTTCTTGTAGGTCTTGGCTTCAGCTGAGTGAGGGACACTGCAAAACGGTTGTGTTCGGGTCTGGTTTGACCGTGCCCGATTGTCGCAGCGGGGGGAGTTTACATAATGAAATAACCAGACCGAAGCATCTTTTTACATTACGGACGAAAAACGCCGGCCAGATGACGGCGTTTTATTGGCTCTGATCAGAAATACTTGAGCAGCGCGATGTCCCGTCGCCGTTGCTTCAGCTCGGCGAACCAGCGGGTCGGGAAGAACAGCGCCACCCCCAGCAGCACGCTGCACACCCACACCAGGGGCAAATGATCGAAACCGAAGTACGCACCCTGGTTGGTGCCCCAGAAGGCAACCGCCAGCAGGTAAAGGGCCTTGAGCACGTAGAGATGCAACAGATAGAAAAACATCGGCGCGCCGCCGTAGACCGCCAGCAAGGCGATGGTGCCCCGCGCCTGAGCCTTCTCGAACAATGCCAACAGGATCAGGCCAACCCCCAGTGTCGGTAGCAGGAACATCAACGATGGCGGGTACTTCGTCGCACTTAGGAAACTCATGGCGGTGCGAAGCGCATCGCCGGTCTGCACCCAGGGCTTGTCGCCATAGACGTTCAGGTAGCGGATGACGACGAATGCCACCAGCAAGCCGATGCCCACCTGCAACAGCCGCCGCACTCGCACGGCGGGGTCCACCTGCCGGGCAAACCACGGTCCGATGGCCCAGCCCAGCAGGATCACGCCGATCCAGGGCAGCACCGGGTAAGTGGTGCGGGCGCGGGTGAATTCGGTGAGGTCGATGAACGCCCGCTGATGCAGGATCGACCAGGGCACGAAGAACGGCGAGTCAGGCCCCAGCACGATGCCGTCCAGCAGGTTGTGGCCGGCGACAATGGCGACGCCGATGACGATCAGCCAACTGCGCTTGAGGTGCAACAGCACGGCCAGGGTGATCATGCAAATGCCGATGCACCAGATCACCTGCAGCCACAAAGTCTTGGGGGGAAACTCGGCGGTCCAGGCGAAACACACGAACGTGAGTTCCAGCACGACCAGGAACAACCCGCGCTTGAGCAGGAACACCGAGGTTTCGCCGGCGGTGTGCTTCTGGCTGTAGAGCCAGGCCGACAAACCGGTGAGGAAGATGAACACCGGGGCACAGAGCGTGCTGAGCAACCGGGTGAAGAACAGGTCCGGGGGGACACTCAACGCATCGATCGGGTCGCTGACCTGCCGGTGCAGCAGGAATGTTTCGCGAACATGGTCGACCAGCATCAGCAACATCACGAACCCTCGCAGGGCATCGATGGCCAGCATGCGCACATGGGTTTTGGCGAGGCTCGTGGCGAGGGCGGGCGCGGCGACGCCGGACAGGCTCGTCACAGGGGAAGAGAGGCTCATGGCAATACTCGTCGGGGATCCGTACAAGACAGGGAATGAGAATCCCTGTCAAAAGAAAGCGGATAACATAACACAAAACATCGCGACGAATAGACCCTTCACGGTGGGCACGGGCCTGCTTGCGAAAACGGCGGTTCACTCAGGCTTGTGCCGGCTGATCCTCCGCTTTAGCGAGCCGCTCCCACCGATTCTTCGGCCGGTCCGGATGGCGTGCCCGACGCCTATTCATTGTGGGAGCGGGCTTGCCCGCGAAGACGGCTGCACATCCGACACTTCCGTTGACTGACACAACGCTTTCGCGAGCAAGCCCGCTCCCACAGGCTCTTCGGCCGACCCGGATGGCGTGTCCGACGCCCGTTCATTGTGGGAGCGGGCTTGCCCGCGAAGACGGCTGCACATCCGACATCTTGGTTGACTGACCCTCCGCTTTCGCGAGCAAGCTCGCTCCCACAGGCTCTTCGGCCAACCCGGATGGCGTGTCCGACGCCCATTCATTGTGGGAGCGGGCTTGCCCGCGAAGACGGCTGCACATCCGACATCTTGGTTGACTGACCCTCCGCTTTCGCGAGCAAGCCCGCTCCTACCGGGGATCCGTCGCAGGGGATGAGTACACCGCGCTAGCCGAGCAACTGGCTCAACACCGCCCGCAACTTGCCGGGCTTGACCGGTTTGTTGAGCAACGGCGCTTCCAGTTTGCGCAGGGCGCGGCGGCATTGGTCGCTGCGGTCGGCGGTGATGATCACGGCCGGGATTGCCCGGCTGAAGTGCTCGCGCAAGCGCCTGACCACATCACAGCCCACCACCCCATGATCGAGGTGAAAATCCGCCAGGATCAGCTCCGGCGCACGCCCTTGCAACACGTCGATGGCGCCCGCTTCGTCGGTGGCGGTCAACACTTCGCACCCCCACTGCCCCAGCAACGCGGCCATGCTCTGCAGGATGCTCAGTTCGTTGTCGATCACCAGCAGCCGACGGCCCGGTAGCGGATTGCCGGTCACCGCCTGGACGGGCACCTGCGACACAGGCAACGGTTTCTCAGTGGAGAGCGGCACCTCGATGCTGAACACCGAACCCCGTCCCGGACGCGAGCGAACCTGGACACGGTAGCCAAGGATGTGGGCGATGCGCTCGACAATCGCCAGCCCCAGGCCTACCCCCTTGCGATCGGCCGCTCGGCCGACATCCAATTGGTTGAATTCGAGAAAGATCGATTCCAGGCAATCGGCGGCGATGCCGCGCCCGGTGTCCCACACCTCCAGGCTCAAGCGCCCTGCCCGGCGCCGCGCCGCCAGGAGAATGCCGCCCTGGTCGGTGTAGCGGCAGGCGTTGCTGAGCAGGTTACGCAGGATCCGGGTCAGCAGCCGCAGGTCGGTCATCACCGCCTCGTCGGCGAATCGCACCCGCAGCTCCAGCCCCGCCGCCCCGGCCACCGATTGAAACTCCGAGGCCAGGGGCGCCAGCAGCTCATCCAGCCGATACGGTGCCAGGTCGGGCCGGACGGCGGCCTGGTCCAGGCGGGAAATGTCCAGCAGGTCGGTGAGCAGGTCTTCTGCACCTTCCAGGGCCTGGTGAGTGCGCTCCACCAGCACCCGCTCGGTGGCGGGCAGTTGCCGCTCGCGCAGCGTGGCGATCAACAGGCGCGCGGCGTTGAGCGGTTGCAGCAGGTCATGGCTGGCGGCGGCCAGGTATTTGTCCTTGCTGCGGTTGGCGGCCTGGGCCGCGTCCCGGGCGTCGCGCAATTGCCGCTCGACTCGCTCGCGCTGGGCGATCTGCTGTTGCAGGTTGTGGTTGGCTTCCAACAGCGCATCGGTGCGTTCAGCCACCCGTTGCTCCAGTTGGTCATTGAGTTGCTGCAAGCGCTGGCGGGCCAACTCCAGCTCATCGAGACGCGCCGCCAGCTCGGGGTAATGGCTCTTGCGCGTGGAGTGATTGCCCAGCCCGAGCAAACCGGCCAGGGCCTTTTGCTGCTCGTCAGAGGGCTTCGCCATAGACGACCTCGACATCCCGTTGGCTCGACTCCCGAGGGTTGGTGAGGATGCAGGGATCGTGCATCGCATGCTGCGACAGGAACGGGATGTCCGACGTGCTCACGCCGTGCAGGCCCAGGGTTTCGTGAAAACCGATGGTGCGCTTGAGCGCGATCAGGTGTTCCACCAGCCGGCTGCGGATCTGCCGGTGATTGAGCCCACGGCAATCGATGCCCAGCGTCTCGGCGATCACCTTGAAGCGCTCCGGCGCCGAGTTGTAGTTGAACGCCACGACGTGTTCCACCAGCACTGCGTTGCACAACCCGTGGGGCAAGTCGAGGAAGCCGCCCAGGCTGTGGGACATCGCGTGCACCGCGCCCAGGATCGCATTGGAGAACGCCAGCCCGGCCTGCATGCTGCCGAGCATGATCTTTTCCCGCAGGGCGACGTCCGCCGGGTTGGCGATCATCTGCACCAGGTTGCTGTTGATCAGGCGCATCGCCTCCAGCGCATGGGGGTCGGTCAATGGCCCGTGGCCGGTGGACACGAACGCCTCGATGGCATGCACCAGCGCGTCGATGCCGGTACAGGCCGACAGGAACGGGTCCATGCTCAGGGTGGTTTCCGGGTCGATCAGCGACACATCCGGCACCGCCGCCTTACTGACGATGGAAAACTTCATGCGTTCCTGCTGGTTGGAGATGATCACGAACTGCGACACGTCGGCCGAAGTGCCGGCGGTGGTGGGAATCAGGATCAACGGCGGGCTGGGCACATGCAGGGTGTCGACGCCTTCGAATTCGAGAATGCTGCGGCCATGGGCAACGACGATGCCGATGGCCTTGCCGCAATCCATCGGGCTGCCGCCGCCGACCGCGACGATGACGTCGCAGTGGTTCTCCCGGTACAGCTCGGCACCGAGCATCACTTCCTCGACCCGGGGGTTGGGCGAGACCGCACTGTAGAGGGCATAGTCGATGGACTGGGCCTGGAGGCTGGCCTCGACATCGGCCACCCAGCCGGCAGCGATCACGCCGGGATCGGTCACGATCAGGACCTTGCGCGCACCAAAGGTCTTGGCGTAGTTGCCAACATTGTGTCGGCATCCGGCGCCGAACATGATTTCAGGAGAAACGAACTTGCGCAGCGGGCTGAGACTCATCTTTGCAGGGGCGTGGCTCATTGGTAAGCCTGTTGTTATTGTCCGGGGATACTCTGAGCCTAAAGCATCCCGCCGTGAATGCAATCAGACCAATGGGTAGCCCGGCCTGGACGCGCCAGACCGGGCCGGCACTCATCGGTTGGCGAAGTACATCGTCACTTCAAAGCCAATACGCAGGTCGGTGTACGCGGGTTTAGTCCACATGGGTCTTTCCTCTTCTTGTACCGGACGATTCCGGTGACTCATTAATGCACGGTGCGCCCTGGGTTCGAATGCTACTTTCGCAGCGGTGGGCGGGGTGCGTTGGTAGCGATTTCAGGCATCACACAACACTCAATTGTAGGAGCGGGCTTGCTCGCGAAGGCGGTGGTTCAGCTTGCAGAAGTGCTGAATCTACTGACGCCTTCGCGGGCAAGCCCGCTCCCACAGGAGTTACTAGAAGAACCCCAGCGGATTGACGTCGTAGCTCACCAGCAGGTTCTTGGTCTGCTGGTAGTGATCGAGCATCATCTTGTGGGTTTCACGGCCCACGCCCGACTTCTTGTAGCCGCCGAACGCGGCATGTGCCGGGTACAGGTGGTAGCAGTTGGTCCATACGCGGCCGGCCTTGATCGCCCGGCCCATGCGGTAGGCGCGGTTGATGTCGCGGGTCCACAGGCCGGCGCCGAGGCCGAACTCGGTGTCGTTGGCGATCGCCAGGGCTTCGGCTTCGTCCTTGAAGGTGGTCACGCCCACCACCGGGCCGAAGATTTCCTCCTGGAACACGCGCATCTTGTTGTGGCCCTTGAGCAGGGTCGGCTGGATGTAATAGCCGCTCGACAAGTCACCTTCCAGGCGCTCGGCCGCGCCACCGGTGAGCAGTTCGGCGCCCTCTTCCCGGGCAATGTCCAGGTACGACAGGATCTTGTCGTATTGCTGCTGCGAGGCCTGGGCGCCGACCATCGTTTCGGTGTCCAGGGGATTGCCACGCTTGATCTTGGCGATCTTCTTCATCACCTCGGCCATGAACGGCGCGTAGATCGATTCCTGCACCAGCGCCCGTGACGGGCAGGTGCAGACCTCGCCTTGGTTGAAGAACGCCAGCACCAAGCCTTCGGCGGCTTTTTCGATGAAGGCCGGCTCGGCCTGCATGATGTCCTCGAAGAAGATGTTCGGCGACTTGCCGCCCAGCTCCACGGTGGACGGGATGATGTTCTCGGCGGCGCATTTCATGATGTGCGATCCGACCGGGGTGGAACCGGTGAAGGCGATCTTGGCGATACGCTTGCTGGTGGCCAAGGCTTCACCGGCTTCGCGGCCGAAACCATGGACAATGTTCAGCACGCCGGGCGGCAGCAGGTCGGCGATCAGCTCGACGAACACCGTGATCGACAGCGGCGTCTGTTCCGCCGGCTTGAGCACGATGCAGTTGCCGGCCGCCAGGGCCGGGGCGAGTTTCCAGGCGGCCATCAGCAGTGGGAAGTTCCACGGGATGATCTGCCCGACCACGCCCAGCGGTTCGTGGAAATGGTAGGCGGTGGTCAGCTCGTTGATCTCGGCGGCGCCGCCCTCCTGGGCCCGGATGCAGCCGGCGAAATAACGGAAATGGTCGGCTGAAAGCGGCACGTCGGCGTTGAGGGTTTCGCGCACGGCCTTGCCGTTGTCCCAGGTCTCGCTGACCGCCAGCAGTTCCAGGTGTTGTTCGATACGGTCAGCGATTTTCAACAGCACCCGCGAGCGGTCCTGGACCGAGGTCTTGCCCCAGGCGTCGGCGGCGGCATGGGCGGCGTCCAGGGCCTTGTCGATGTCGGCGGCGCTGGAGCGTGGAAATTCGGCGATCACTTCGCCATTGACCGGCGAGGTGTTGGTGAAATATTCGCCGTGGACGGGCGCGACGAACTCGCCGCCGATGAAGTTGCCGTAGCGCGGCTTGAAGGAAACGACGGCGCCTGGGGTTCCGGGTTGTGCGTAGATCATGATGGGCCTCTGCCTGGTCGATGCCTGTCACGGGACAGGCGATAGGCCGATGGTAGAGAGCCCCGTGCGGCGGACGAATGCGTCGTTGGCAGGGAAGCTCTCGTTATTTGGTCGTAGGTTTTGCCGCGATCTGAGGATGACCCGGGCTTTTTTGTGGGAGCGAGCTTGCTCGCGATGGCGGCGGATCAGTCAACATCAATGCAGGATGTTCTGGCCCCATCGCGAGCAAGCTCGCTCCCACAGGTTCTACATTTTCCACAGGTTCTGCACTTGCCAGAGTTGGCTCAGTGCTTGGCCACCAAGTCCTTCGGCAACTTGAAGGTCCAGAGCATGCCGCCCTGGTTGAAGTCCTTCACCCGCTTGGCGACTTCGCCCCCCCACAGCGGCACCGCGCCGCCCCAGCCCGAGACCACGGAGACGTATTGCTCACCGTCCATTTCCCAGGTGATCGGTGAGCCCAGCACACCGGAACCGGTCTGGAATTCCCAGACCTTCTCGCCGGTCTTGGCATTGAAGGCCTGGAGGAAGCCTTCAGGCGTGCCGGTGAACACCAGGTTGCCCTTGGTGGTGAGCACCCCGCCCCACAGCGGCGCGAAGTTCTTGTGGCGCCAGACTTCCTTGCCGGTCTTGGGGTCAATGGCCCGCAGCACGCCGATGTAGTCTTCGTTCAGCGGCTTGATGGTGAACCCGGCCCCCAGGAACGCCGCGCCCTTCTTGTAGGCGATGCCTTCGTTCCAGATGTCCATGCCCCACTCGTTGGAAGGCACATAGAACAGCCCGGTGTCCTGGTTGTACGCCATCGGCATCCAGTTCTTCGCCCCCAGGAACGCCGGCGCGACGAACACCGAGCTGCCCTTGGCCTCGCTGCCCGGCGCGCCCGGTCGGCTGGCCTCGTTGTAGATCGGCCGCCCCTCCTTGTCCAGGCCGCTGGCCCAGGTGATCTTGTCGACAAACGGGAAGCCACGGATGAACTTGCCGTTGGTGCGATCGAGCACGTAGAAGAAACCGTTGCGGTCGGCCGTGGCCGCCGCCTTGATGTCCTTGCCGCCTTCCTTGTAGTTGAACGAGATCAGCTCGTTGACGCCGTCGTAGTCCCAGCCATCGTGCGGCGTGCTCTGGAAGTGCCACTTGATGCTGCCATCGTCCGGGTTCAGCGCCAGGCGCGACGAGGAATAGAGGTTGTCGCCAGGACGCAGGTGGGAGTTCCACGGCGCCGGGTTGCCGGTACCGAACAACAGCAGGTTGGTTTCCGGGTCGTAGTAACCGCCCAGCCACGGCGCGGCACCGCCCGTTTTCCAGAGATCGCCCGGCCAGGTCTTGCCGGCCTCACCGCCGGAGATCCCGTTCTCGATGGCCTTGCCATCCTTGTAGACATAACCCATGTGGCCTTCCACGGTCGGACGGGTCCACAGCAGCTCGCCGTTCTTCGGGTCGAAGGCGCTGATCTGGCCCACCACGCCAAACTCGCCACCGGCCACGCCGGTGATCAGCTTGCCGTTGATCACCAGCGGCGCGGCACTGATGGAGTAACCTTCCTTGTGGTCGGCGACCTTCTTGCTCCACACCACTTTACCGGTGTCCTTGTTCAAGGCCACCAGCTTGGCGTCGAGGGTGCCGAAGAACACCAGGTCGCCATACAACGCCACGCCACGGTTGATCACGTCGCAGCAAGGGCGGATGTCATCGGGCAGACGCGCGTCGTACTGCCAGAGTTTCTTGCCGGTGCGCGCATCCACGGCAAACACCCGCGAATAGGACCCGGTGAGGTACATCACCCCGTCCTTGATCATGGGCTGCGCCTGCTGGCCACGCTGCTTTTCACCGCCAAAGGAAAAGGCCCAGACCGGGCGCAGGTCCTTGACGTTGTCGGTGTTGAGGGTCGCCAGCGGGCTGTAGCGCTGACCCTGGACGCCCAGGCCGTTGGTCACGACCTGCTGCGGGTTCTTCGGGTCCTGGAGAATTTCCTGATCGGTCACGGCAGCCAAGGCCGAACCGGACAGCAGCATGGCACTGAGCAGCAAGCTCACGGCGAAGGGTTGGCGACGTGCGGGATGAGTCATGACGGCTACCTCTGCGATTATTGTTATACCCGGGAAATTTTCCCGGTCTGGCGCAGATTCTTGGGCCCGCAGCCCCTGCCAACAATTGCCCGCTGTGTTGAGTTTTCTAGTTCCTTGGTACATGTGAGGCGCCAATTCGCCACCGACCTCCCGCTTCCCGACCAGCCCTCAATCTGTGGGAGGTAGCGATCGACTTTTTCAATGAAACATGACTATTCCCGATTTTTATTTACGTATATACCTCGTAAAAATTGTATTGTACTCACGAGTCAATTTATCCGTCTGTTCAGTTTTCACCCTTGCCATTCTAAGGCAGTACAAATTAACCATTTCCGGATCAAGACTTTTATCAAGTCCCGCCAAAGTTAACGTATCTAAAATACGCTTATTGGGTCGATCAGCCACATATTTGAGCACTCCCCTATATCGTTCTCGATCAAGATATGTTTGCCTGTCAGCCGCCGCCACATTTCTTACGACTTCATCAAAAGGACTTTCTAAACCCTGTTCTATACCAAATGGATAAGACCGCTTAGGCAACACATCATAAGCAAGCTTTTCAAGCCGCAACGAAGTCACGACGGGGGGTTCTTTGGAAGCGCTTAACTCCTGATAATCCGCGTTGAACATCTTTCTCCTCAATGACTCCTCTAAAAATTCCAGCTTGTTATCTATTTCCTTTGCGCGGGAGTAGAAATGCTTTCCCACACCAGCAGGAATGCCTTTTCTAGTCCATACCCCGCCACCTAAATGAATTTTCTTCAAACCCACCTGCCGGGCCAACCAAGTAAATGGACTCGTTCCTTCCGGGTCTTTTTTATTAATCGGATCACCAGAACAATAAACATAGGCATTCAGTCCACCCTTTCCAAACGGACTGAACCTGTCCGGACTGTTAAATCGCATCAACACGGGATTGAATGTCCGATAGCCGTTACCCAACGGGTAATGCCCGGTCACCGGGTCCGGCTGTTCACCGTTGAAACCCGGAACGCGACTCGGACCGT
This sequence comes from Pseudomonas sp. Cab53, assembly GCF_018325965.1. Lineage (NCBI taxonomy): Bacteria > Pseudomonadati > Pseudomonadota > Gammaproteobacteria > Pseudomonadales > Pseudomonadaceae > Pseudomonas > Pseudomonas sp. Cab53. The sequence goes on from NZ_AP021902.1 coordinate 3,271,468, forward strand.
TTTCAGTCGAAGGATGACCGTAAGGTGAATAGGCGATGGATTGCCTGCGATTGCTTTCGGCAATCGTGAATAACACTGACTGCTGACCATCGGTGGCCAGTAGCGTGGCGTCGAATAGAGTGTCGTGGTGCTGTTGTTGTGCGAACAGCCAGCCCCCCTGCTGGATAATTGAACGCCGTACCACGCCTTGAATCTCCGTGGCCAGGCGATTTTCGCAATGGAAGCGTTGAAGCCTGGGTTTACCCGGCAGCGTCTGGGCGTTTAGATGATCGAGCGCATCGTAATGGTATCGGCAGAGCACGGTTTTCCATGGGGTTTGCATCGGGTGTGCTCCAGAAAGCCAAGCACAAGTATTCAATGGATTGGGATGGGCGGCTACTAACAGAACTGCTAGGACTGAAGCATCTCCATGACCACGTGCGTTTCCTTGAGAGGTAGCGCCTTCCATGGCCTCGCCACAGGATTATCGAGGTTTGCTGTCCACCCGCTTCATCCCCGCCCGCTCATACCGCGGATACAGGTGGCTGACACTGCGGATCAACTCATACCGGCTCAGGCTGATTGCGGCGAAGCGCTCGGGGATGGGGCTGCGGATCATCTCGGCCATGTCGTCGCCCCGTGCGGCGCCTTCGCGCATCAGTTGATCAAGCCAACCGAGGTAATCGCGCATCTGCACAAAGGGGCCGCTGTCGCTTGCCACCGGGCCGTGGCCGGGCACGATCAGTTTCCAGGGCAAGGCCTGCAAGGTGTCCAGGTCGTGGAGCCAGACATCGAGCCCGGGGCTGTTGGGAGTGGTCAGGGCGCGCTCGTAGAACACCAGGTCACCGGCGAACAATACGCCCGTGGTTTCATCGAGGATCGCCAGGTCCGCGCCGGTGTGCCCGGCCATCTGCAACAGCCGCAACGAATGATTGCCCACCTGCAGCGGGCCAGGCTCCAGCACCTGGGTCGGCAGCAGCACTTCGGTGCCGCGCATCCAGTCGCCCACCAACCGGTACATGTTCTCCGCCAGCGCATCGCCCTGCTCACGCAGCAGCTGCGTGGTGCCCGCCAGCGCGCCGATGGGCACGTCGCCGAAGGCCTGGTTGCCGAGCACATGATCGGGGTGATGATGGGTCAGCAGCACCTGGATGACCGGTTTGTCGGTCGTTGCCGAGATGGCCTGGCGCAGGGCCTCGCCGTAGCGCTTGGACGGCCCGGTGTCGATCACCACTACCCCGGCGTCGGTGACGATGAAACCGGTATTGACGATGTTGCCGCCGTTGGCCTTGGCAAAGTTCTCGGTGCTGCCTTCCAGCAGCCAGGTATCCGCAGCGATCTGCCGGGGCTTGAGCCCATAGTCCGAGCCGGCCCAGGCCGGCCAGCACAGGCCTATGAAGATCAGCAACAACCAGCGCATGGCGCACTCCTTGTGGTCAGGGGATCGCCGCTTCGAAAGCATTGCCGCTGTTGTCACGCAGCAATAACCGGGTGCGGCCCGGGCCTTGGATATCGAAACCCAGGTTGGGGTTTTCGCTGACGGCCGGGAAGAGCTCCAAGCGCGCCAACGCCTCGCCGTCGGCGCCCAGCAGTTGGGCCTGGTTGAGGTAGAACTCGGGGATACCGCTCACCAGGCCGTTGTCCATCGGGTGGGCAACCTGCACACGCAAGCGCCTGCTGTCGCCCCGGGGATAGCGGGCCCCGAGCACTTCGCCCAGGTGTTCTTCCCAACCGGGCTGGGTGCGCACCACGCTGGGCGCGGTGCAACCGCCACCGGCCGCGTCGATCAAGGTCGAGCCGACGTGCCACAGGCCATCGCGGGTTTGCACGGCGGCACGCAACGGCGTGGCCTGCTCGATGCGAATGCGGATCGACAGCCAGGGCTGCACCCGCGCCACCGGCTGGAAATCGACGACTTTCGGCAACGGGTTCAGTTCAGCCCAGGCCAACACCCGCACCACGTCCGCGCCGAGGGCCCGGGCATCGATTTCCAGCGGCACCTGGCGCGCATCTTCGGCAAAGGGCGGGGCCACCAATCGGACGCGATCGTCGAACACGAACGGCGCATCGCGCAGCAGTTGCTTGTGATAGAACGCCCACATCACCGACGGCACCGGATCCTTTCCCGGTTCGACGGCCGCCAGCCCCATCATCGGCAGGCCAAGCCCCAACAGCCCACACACGAGCCATTTCATCCCTTGCGCTCCTACTGATACATCTGCGGCACGTCATACCGCAGGCCGTAATGGGCATAGATGGCCTTGAGGCTGCCGTCGCGGATCAGACCCTCCAGGGCCTCTTCCACCGCATAGGCCAACTGGCGGTTGCTTTCATGCACCGCCATGCCGATTTCCCAACGCTGCTTGCCCATGTTCGGGTAGGCGTTTTCCGCCAGCGCCAGTTGCGGGTCGGCGGCCTGGTGCATCTGCCAGTCAACCTCCCCGCGCATGGCCATGACCGCATCGACCTCCCCGGCCTGCATGGCCTTGAAGGCCTGGTTCACGCCGGGGTAATGATGGGTTTTGGCGCTGAGCATGCCGTTGAACACCGACGTCAGGTAGAACGACGGCACGCTGTCCACTTCCACACCAATGGGGTGCTGCTGGAACACCGCGACACTCGCCACCGAGTCCAGGCGCCGACGGTCAAACGCCACCTGCCAGCACTCCTGCTGATAGGGACCGAACATCACCACCTGGGCATTCTCCAGCTCACCGACATCGTTGCGCTTTTGCACGTAGTCGTGATCGTAGGGCACCCGCATCATCAAGTCGGCAAGCTGGCGGTCGTGCAGCGGGCTGGCGCGCCAGATGTAGTCGCGCAGGTCGTCATCGAGCTTCTCGCCCGGCGGCGCCCAGATCAATTGCAGGCGCACGCCCAGGGCCTTGGCCAGGGCTTGCGCCAACTCGACGTCGACGCCCCTGGGTTGGCCCTGGTCTTCGAAGCTGTAGGGGGCGAAGTCCTTGTAGACCGCCACCTTCAACTCGCCGGCGGCGATCATCTGGTCGTAGCTGCGCACCTGCGCCTGCACCGCCTGGCCCCACAGCAGCAGGCTGCATATCACCCACGCGAACAGGCGCATGACGGTCACTCCTCGACGTGCACGCTGTCCAGGTAAGAGCGCACCGCCCACAAGGCCTCCTGGCTCAGGTAGTCGGCCATTTTCGGCATGTAGACCCGACCGTCGCGCACGGCACCGTGACGCACGCGCTCGACAAACCATTCGTCTCCGGCCTCGGCGGCATCGAGCAGGCGCAGGTCCGGGGCGATGCCACCAGACTTGGCCTCCAGGCCATGGCAGGCCGCACAGTTCTGGTTGTACGCCGAAGCACCGATTTCCACCGCTTTGTCGCGCTCGGGGGAATTGCGATAAGGGTTCTGGGAAGCCCAGCCGTCGGCGTCGAGCGGCAGGTTGCTGTCCTTGACCGGGGTCAGCCCTTTGGTTTCCACTGCCTGGGGCACTACGTTGCCGTGGGCCCACACCGGGCCTGCGCCGATCAGCCCCATCAGCAAGGCGCTAGCGATGATGGCGTTGCGTTTTGTTGTCATTGTTATGCCCTCTCAGATTGCACGCAAACCTCTCTGCAGAGGCCGTGCCGTCATCTTAGAAAGCGCCCGTTCCCCGCCGAATGCTGCTTTGGTGGCCGGGGTCTAGTTCCTTGGTAGCAAGCCCTCCGACGCAAGTCGCAAAGACACCCGGATCGGGAAGTCTTCCCGGCAAGGGCGGGACTTTTTCCGTATCGGCCAGGCATCGCCACGACCGACCCTAGTCAGGCCAAAACCTCACTGGGAATCGCTACCATGACAATAAGAACACTGCCCCCCTTCTCCCCCCTGGCCGTTGCCGTGCAGGCCCTGATGCTGGCCGGCAGCCTGACGCTGGGCACGCTGGCCCACGCCGCCGCGACCGCTCCGGGAGTGACCTGGGAAGACATCGCCAACGATCACCTGACCACCCGGGATGTCCTGCAGTACGGCATGGGCACCAACGCCCAGCGCTGGAGCCCGCTGGCCCAGGTCAACGACAAGAACGTGTTCAAGCTGACCCCCGCCTGGTCCTACTCCTTCGGCGACGAAAAGCAGCGCGGCCAGGAGTCCCAGGCCATCGTCAGCGACGGCGTGGTCTACGTCACCGGCTCGTATTCGCGGGTCTTTGCCCTCGATGCCAAGACGGGCAAGCGCCTGTGGACCTACAACCACCGGCTGCCAGACAACATCCGTCCGTGCTGCGACGTGGTCAACCGTGGCGCGGCGATCTATGGCGACAAGATCTACTTCGGCACGCTGGACGCCCGGGTGGTCGCCCTGGACAAGAACACCGGCAAGGTGGTCTGGAACAAGAAGTTCGGCGACCACGCCGGCGGCTACACCATGACCGGCGCGCCGGTGCTGATCAAAGACAAGACCAGCGGCAAGGTGCTGTTGATCCACGGCAGTTCCGGCGACGAGTTTGGCGTGGTCGGCCAGTTGTTCGCCCGCGACCCGGAGACCGGCGAAGAGGTCTGGATGCGCCCCTTCGTCGAAGGCCACATGGGCCGCCTCAACGGCAAGGACCGCACGCCCACCGGCGACGTCAAGGCACCGTCCTGGCCCGACGACAAGACCACCGAGACCGGTAAGGTCGAAGCCTGGAGCCATGGCGGCGGCGCACCCTGGCAGAGTGCGAGCTTCGACCCCGAGACCAACACCATCATTGTCGGCGCGGGCAACCCCGGCCCCTGGAACACCTGGGCGCGCACAGCCAAGGACGGCAACCCCCACGATTACGACAGTCTCTACACCTCAGGCCAGGTGGGCGTCGACCCGAGCACCGGCGAAGTGAAGTGGTTCTACCAGCACACGCCCAACGATGCCTGGGATTTTTCCGGCAACAATGAGCTGGTGCTGTTCGACTACAAGGACAAGGACGGCAAGGTGGTCAAGGCCACCGCCCATGCCGACCGCAACGGTTTTTTCTATGTGGTCGACCGCCACAACGGCAAGCTGCAGAACGCCTTTCCCTTCGTCGACAACATCACCTGGGCCAGCCACATCGACCTGAAGACCGGCCGCCCGGTGGAAAACCCCGGCCAGCGTCCGGCCAAGCCCCTGCCCGGCGAAACCAAGGGCAAGCCGGTGGAAGTCTCGCCGCCGTTCCTCGGTGGCAAGAACTGGAACCCCATGGCCTACAGCCAAGACACCGGGCTGTTCTACGTGCCCGGCAATCAGTGGAAGGAGGAGTACTGGACCGAAGAAGTGAACTACAAGAAAGGCTCGGCCTACCTGGGCATGGGGTTTCGCATCAAGCGCATGTACGACGATCACGTCGGCACCCTGCGGGCGATGAACCCCACCACCGGCAAGGTCGTTTGGGAACACAAGGAGCCCTTGCCGCTCTGGGCCGGCGTGCTGGCCACCAAGGGCAACCTGGTGTTCACCGGCACCGGCGACGGGTTCTTCAAGGCCTTCGATGCCAAGACCGGCCAGGAGCTGTGGAAATTCCAGACCGGCAGCGGGATCGTCTCCCCGCCCATCACCTGGGAGCAGGATGGCGAGCAGTACATCGGCGTCACCGTCGGCTATGGCGGCGCGGTGCCGTTGTGGGGCGGCGACATGGCCGAACTGACCAAGCCGGTGGCCCAGGGCGGGTCGTTCTGGGTGTTCAAGATCCCGAGTTGGGACAAGACAACTGCGCAGAAATAACTCCTGACCTGTACGCCATCCCTGTGGGAGCGGGCTTGCTCGCGAAAGCGGTGGTTCGGTTGATATGGATTTTGACTGTGCCGACGTCTTCGCGAGCAAGCCCGCTCCCACACTTACCTGAGTTGATGCCATGAAACTCTTGCCATTGCTGCTTCTGCTCGTCGGCGCTTTTGCCCAGGCTGACGACTCTGACACCGTTCTGACGATCAACGGCTGCGTCATCGCCGAATCCAGCCAATGCCCCGGCGCCCATCTGCGGGGCGCCAAGCTGGCGAACCAGGACTTGCGCAAAATGAACCTCAGTGGCGCCGATCTGCGCGATGCCGACCTGCGGCACGCGCGCCTGGACCTGGCCAACCTGGAGAAAGCCCAGTTACAAGGCGCCAACCTGACCCGCGCCAGCCTGCAACAAAGCAACCTGCGCCTGGCCGACTTCAGCGGCGCCACGCTCAAGGCCATCCAGGGTTGGGGGCTGTTTGCCCAGGGCGCGCAGTTCCAGCGGGCCGACCTGAGCGCCGCCTACCTGCAATTCGCCCGCCTGTCCGGCGCCAGGCTGCAAGGCGCCAACCTGCAGGCCGCCGACCTGGAAATGGCCTGGCTGAGCAAGGCCGACCTCACGGCCGCCGACTTGCGCGACGCCAACCTGCAAGAAGCCAAGCTGGGGGAAAGCAACCTGGCGCAGGCCAACCTGAGCGGCTCACGCCAGCACTACGGCAATTTCCAGGATGCGAATATGGAGGGCTGCGAGGGGTGTCCAACCTCCTGGGATAAATGAAATATTGCAAACACTGCATTCACTGTGGCGAGGGGATTTATCCCCGCTGGGGTGCGCAGCAGCCCTAAAATCTGACACTCGGTGTATCAGGAACATTCGAGTGATTGTTTTATCGGGGCTGCTTCGCAGCCCAACGGGGATAAATCCCCTCGCCACAATGATTGATTCCAGGGAGGTCGGCTGTCACCCCGCCACCCGCACCACCCCCAGGTCGATCCCCAGGTGCACCAACTCGGCGTGAGAGCTGACCTGCAGCTTGCTCTTGAGCAGCGTCAGGTGGTTGGAGACGGTCTTGGCGCTGATGCACAACTGCTCGGCAATCGTGCGCGCCGGGGTGCCCTTGGCAAGCATGACGAAGATTTCCAGCTCGCGCTGGGTCATGCATTGCAGGCGCGGGTCGACGGCGTGCCGGGAGCTGGCGCAGGCCAGCTGCGTCGCCAGGGACTGTTCGATGTAGGCATGCCCGGCCAGCACCCGGCGCACCGCTTCCACCAGCACCTGGGGCGCCGAATTCTTGGTCAGGTAGCCCGCCGCGCCGGCGTCCAGGGCCTGGCGCACCAACGGCAGTTCGTCGTGCATGCTGAAAAACAACACCCGCAGTTGCGGCAGGCGCTGGCGCAGGCGCCGGGTGGTTTCCAGCCCGCTGATGCCCGGCAGGCCAAAGTCCATGATCACCAGGTGAGGCAGTTGTTCCTGGACCAGGTTCAGTGCCTCCTCCCCGGTGGCCGCCTCCCGCACCTGCAAGTCCGGCATCAGTGCCCGCAGCAGGCTGGCATAGCCCTGCCGGACCACCGCATGATCATCCACCAGCAAAATGTTCATCAGCCCTCCAGAGGCATGTTCAAGGCCAGCGCCCAACCGTCGCCGGGCTGGCTGATAATGCGCAACTCGCCGCCGAGGCTGCGGGCCCGCTCCATCATCGAATGCAGGCCCACGCCGGCGCGCGGCGGCTGCTTCGCACCGCGGCCGTTATCACGCACCAGCAGGCGCAGGCGCCCGGCCCGGTGTTGCAGGCGGATCCGCACCCGCGTGGCGCCTGCGTGCCGGGCCACGTTGGTCAACGCTTCCTGCAACAAGCGATACAGATGAGTCTTGTCCGTCCCCGGCAACGCCGGCAGCGCTTGATCGATGTGCACCTGGCAAGCGATGCCCTGGTTCTTCTGCCATTGCCCGGCGAGCAAGCCGACGGCTTCGTGCAACGACAAGTGCTGCAAGACCACCGGGTACAGGTCATGCACCAGCGCGCGGAACCCCTGCTGCAAATGCTCGCAGTGTTCCTCCAACTGACCGACCGTCTGCTCCAGCACTGGTGGCTGGTCCAGCACCAGGCGCAGCAGGCAGGCCCGAGCGCGAATGCCCGCCACATACTGGCCCAGGTCATCGTGCAGGGTCTGGGCCAGCTGGGTGCGCTCCTGCTCCTGCACGGCCAACAGGGCCTGGGTAAGCCGGGCATTGTCGGCCTGGGCCTGGGCCAGCGCGGCGGTCATCCGATTGAAATGCCCGGCCAGTTGCTGGGCTTCAGGCACGCCTTCGGCCGGCAGGCGCACGTGCAGGTTCCCGGCGGACACCTGACGCAGAGCATCGAGCAACTCATCCAGCAGGCGCATGCCCTGGCGCACCGCCCAGCGAATCACCAACAGGCTGACCAACAGAGCCAGGGCGCAGACGCCCAGCAGTTGCACCAGCGAGTCGAGGATCTCATCGATTTCGTCCCGAGGATCGACCGCAATCCAGGCCCGTCGACCGTCCCGCAGGTCCACCACTTGAGGGGCGGGCCCATCCTCCAGCAATCGCTGGCCGAGCCAGTCCTTGAGCCCGGCGTCGGGGTCGGCCGGAAACTGTTCCCCCGGCGCCAACCAACGGACGCGGACGTGGCGCAGGCTACCGGTGAGTCGTGGTTGCAGGCTGGCCGGGTCGCGTTCGGCGGTTTCGCGCAGGTAATGCACCACCGACCCGGCCGATTGCAGTTCGCGCTGCACATCGGCGACGGCCTGGTGCAACAGCAGCGTGGCGCAGGCCAGGGTCACCAGGGCGAAGAACACCGTGACCCAGAGATTGATTCGCCAGAGGGCTGACATGGTTAGCGGCCTGTTGTCGGAACTGACGCACAACCTTCATGCACGCCACAGTTCCTTTGTGGGAGCGGGCTTGCTCGCGAAAGCGATGGGGCAGCTTGCATCGGCATCGACAGGACTGCCGCCTTCGCGAGCAAGCCCGCTCCCACAGAGGGTTGTGGGTGTTTGCTGGTTTTGTGCTTGCCAGGCAAGCGATCGACGCCGATCAAACTCAGGATCAGCAGAAACGGCAACAGCAGCGCTTTGATAATCCGCATGGTCTGTCCCCTCCTGGTCAATGACGATTGCCTGCATGCTAAAACCCCGGCACCCGCGGCGGGTTACTACCTTGGTACTGGCCCGGCGGTACTTTCTGCATATTTCCCCAGGCCCACCGGCTTCCTATGCTGGCGCTACCTGCAATGGAGGTGGTATGCGCCGGCTCGTCAGTTACGCCTTGGTTCCCTTGCTGGCAGCGGCCAGTGGCTGGCTGCCGGGCGTCGTCCAGGCTGCTGAGAACACGCCCTTGCAAGTACGCATCGGTTACCTGGGCTATCGCCCCGACCCCGGGCCATTGCTGTCCAACGTGATCGCCGAGCCCACCGACGCGGGGCTGCGCGGCGCCGAACTGGCGGTGATCGACAGCAACAGCACCGGGCGTTTCCTGAAGCAGGACTACCGCCTGGAAAGCGCCCAGGTCGACACCCCCGAAGCCCTGCTGCAGGCGGCCCGCGCCCAGCATGAACAGGGCTTGCGGCTGTTCGTGGTGAATGCCCCGGCGGCAAGCCTGCGCCAGCTCAGCGCCGCCCTGCCCGACAGCCTGATCTTCAACGCCGGCAGCCCCGACGACAGCCTGCGCACCACCGACTGCCTGGGCAACGTGCTGCATAGCCTGCCCGACCGGGCCATGCTCGCCGATGCGCTGGTGCAGTTCAGCGTGGTGCGCAAATGGCAGCGGGCGCTGTTGATCGTCGGCCAGACCGCCGACGACCAGGCCTACGCCGCGGCCCTGCGCCGGGCGATGAAGCGCTTCGGAATGAAAATCGTCGCCGAAAAGGCCTGGCAGTTCGACAACGACCAACGCCGCAGCGCCCAGGCCGACATGCCGCTGTTCACCCAGGCCGCCGAGTACGACGTGGTGCTGGTAGCCGATGAGCGCGGCGATTTTGGCGAATACCTGCCCTACCAGACCTGGTACCCGCGCCCGGTCGCCGGCACGCAGGGGTTGACCCCCACCGGCTGGCACAAGACCGTGGAAACCTACGGCGCCGCCCAGTTGCAAAAACGCTTCGAGAACCTGGCCGGCCGCTGGATGAACGACCGCGACTTCGCGGCCTGGATCGCCGTGCGCAGCATCGCCAGCGCCGTGAGCAAACTGCGCCAGGACGACCCCTTCGCCATCCGCCAACTGGCCCTGGGCGACCAATTGCCCCTGGACGGTTTCAAGGGCCGCAAACTCAGCTACCGCCCCTGGAACGGCCAACTGCGCCAACCGATTCCCCTGGTCCAGCCGCGAGCGCTGGTCAGCACTTCGCCCCAAGAGGGCTTCCTGCACCCCACCAATGAAATGGACAGCCTGGGCTACGACCAGCCCGAAGTGAGCTGTCGCTACCCCTGATCGCACACAACAATAAGGAAAACCGCCATGCGCCGCCCGCTGTTCCAACCGACCCTGCTCTGCCAGGTCCTCGCCCTCGGCGCTGTGTTGCTCGCCGCCGGCCCGGCCGCCGCCAGCATCGCCTGGGTCTCCAACGAAAAAGACAACAGCCTGAGCCTGATCGACATGCAGAGCCTGGAGGTCATCGAGACCCTGCCGGTGGGCCAGCGCCCCCGCGGCCTGTTGCTGTCCCACGACAATCGGCTGCTGTACATCTGCGCCAGCGATTCGGACCGGGTCCAGGTGATGGACGTGGCCACCCGCAAGATCATCAAGGAACTGCCCTCCGGCAAGGACCCCGAGCAATTCGCCCTGCACCCCAACGACCGCTGGCTCTACGTCTCCAACGAGGACGACGCGCTGGTGACGGTGATCGACACCCAGACCTCCCAAGTGCTGGGCCAGGTTGGCGTCGGGGTCGAGCCCGAAGGCATGGCCGTCAGCCCCGACGGCAAGTGGGCGGTCAACACCAGTGAAACCACCAACATGCTGCACTGGATCGACACCAGCACCCTGACCCTGGCCGACAGCACCCTGGTGGACCAGCGGCCGCGCTTCGTCGAATTCAGTCGCGACGGCACCCAGCTGTGGGCCTCGGCGGAAATCGGCGGCACCCTGACGATACTCGACGTCGCCACACGTCAGGTGCTCAAGACCCTGACGTTCCAGATCAAGGGCGTGCACCCGGACAAGGTCCAGCCGGTAGGCATCAAGCTCAGCGCCGACGGCAAGTACGCGTTCGTCGCCCTCGGCCCGGCCAATCATGTGGCGGTGATCGACGCGAAGACCTTCGAAGTGCTCGATTACCTGCTGGTGGGCCGGCGGGTCTGGCAACTGGCGTTCACCCCGGACCAACGCCAATTGCTGGCAACCAATGGCGTGAGCGGCGATGTCTCGGTGATCGACGTCGAGAGCCGCAAGGTGCTCAAGTCGGTGAAAGTCGGGCGCTACCCCTGGGGCGTGGTGGTGACGCCATGAACGCGCTGGAGGTCAGCGACCTGAGCTTCGCCTACGGTGCGCGCGAGGCCCTCCGGCAGGTGAACTTCAGCCTGCCGGCCGGGCATTTCGCGGCATTGCTGGGGCCCAACGGCGCCGGCAAGTCGACGCTGATTGCCTTGCTCACGCGCCTGTACGATGTGCAGCGCGGAGACATCCGCGTCGGCGGTCATTCGTTGCAGGCCTCGCCCCGTCCGGCGTTGCGGCAACTGGGCGTGGTGTTCCAGCAAAGCACGCTCGACCTGGACCTCAGCGTCGAACAGAACCTTCGTTATCACATCGCCCTGCACGGCTGGTCGCGACGCCAGGGCGCCACCCGGATCGACGCCGAACTGGCGCGCCAGCACCTGACCGAGCGGCGCCACGAACGGGTGCGCGACCTCAATGGCGGTCATCGGCGCCGCGTGGAAATCGCCCGAGCGCTGCTGCACGAGCCGCGCCTGCTGTTGCTCGACGAACCGAGTGTCGGCCTCGACCCGGCCAGTCGCCTGGCCCTGGGCGAACACATCCGGCAGTTGTGCCGGGTGCAGGGTATCAGCGTGCTGTGGACCACCCACTTGCTGGACGAAGTGCAACCCAGCGATGACCTGTTGATCCTGCACCAGGGTCGCCTGGTCGCCCGCGGCCGCGCCGACAGCGTCAGCCAGGCCCATGGCGGCACCCTGGGCTCGGCCTTCAGCCGATTGACCGCTGCGGGAGCTGCGTCATGAACGCCTATTGGCAATGTTTCAGCGGCATCGTCATGCGCGAATGGTTGCGCTTCGTGCTGCAACGCACCCGCCTGCTCAGTGCCCTGGTGCGCCCGTTGCTGTGGCTGCTGGTGTTCGCCGCCGGCTTTCGCGCGGCCCTGGGCATCGCGATCATCGCCCCCTACGACACCTACATCCCCTACGAGGTGTACATCGTGCCCGGGCTGGCCTGCATGATCCTGTTGTTCAATGGCATGCAAGGTTCCTTGTCGATGGTCTACGACCGGGAAATGGGCAGCATGCGCGTGCTGCTGACCAGCCCCCTGCCCCGGGCCTTCCTGCTGGCGAGCAAGCTTGTGGCGACGTCGCTGATCTCGCTGCTGCAGGTCTATGCCTTTCTCGCCATTGCCTGGTTGTACGGCATCCAGCCGCCGGTCATGGGCCTGCTGCTGGCATTGCCGGCGCTGTTGCTGGTGGCGCTGATGCTCAGCGCCCTGGGCCTGCTGCTGTCCAATGCGATCCGGCAACTGGAGAACTTTGCCGGGGTGATGAATTTCGTGATCTTCCCGATGTTCTTCCTGTCCTCGGCGTTGTACCCGCTGTGGAAAATGCTCGAGGCCAGCCCCTGGTTGTACTGGCTCTGTGCGCTGAACCCGTTCACCCATGGGGTGGAGCTGGTGCGCTTCGCGTTGTACGAGCAATTCAATCCGCTGGCGCTGGGGGTGTGCGCCGGCCTGACGCTGGTGTTCGCCCTGCTGGCGGTGTGGACGTTCAACCCCCAGCATGCGGCGCTGCGCAAGGTGGGTTGAGCAAACCCGCGTCAATCCTGTTGTGGGAGCGGGCTTGCTCGCGAATGCGGAGGGGCAGTTTGCTCCGGTGCTGGATGGGCCACCGCTTTCGCGAGCAAGCCCGCTCCCACAGGGTTTGTGTACCCCTGCATAGGCACAGCGCCTATCCGAAATTACGACTTTAGTACTGGTTTTCCTGTCTATGGTCGCATTCACAAGACCTCGACCCTGGCATGTAATGGGCGCATAACAAAAAGGATAAATCCTATGCCCCGTTTGCTGGCCATGGTCTTGCTGGGCCTGGCGCTGAATGCCGCGCAGGCCGACACGCTGCTGTTTTCCCCGCAGGGCTACCGCATTGCCCAGTACCGCAGCCCGACGCCGAGCACCGTCGACGGCGCTCAAACCCTCGACACCTCCGCCCTGCAGCACCTGCTCGAACAGGATCCGCCGCCGGTGCTGGTGGACGTCTACCGGCGGCCCTGGCTCCAGGGGCGCTTCATCGACAACGAACCTCACGCCAACCTGCCCGGCAGCCTGTGGCTGGCCAATACTGGCGACGGTGAACTGGAGCCGGCCTGGCAGGACTACTTCAGCCGCCACCTGCGCGACGCCACCGCCGGACGCCTGGAGCAACCACTGGTCTTTTATTGCCGCTCCGATTGCTGGTTGAGCTGGAACGCGGTAAAACGCGCCGCCGCCATGGGCTATAAGCATCTGTACTGGTATCGCGATGGCCTCGATGCCTGGGAGGCAGCCAACCTGCCCCTGCAAGCGGCCCGCCCCCAACCTTTTCCCTGATCCTGAATGCGTGCACCTGCTCCAGCCACAACACAATAACGAGGTGAATGGCCATGTATAAAATTCTGATAGCCGACGATCACCCACTGTTTCGCGAAGCCATCCACAACGTCATCAGCGACGGTTTTCCCGGCAGCGAGGTCATGGAAACCGCCGACCTGGACAGTGCCCTGGCATTGACCATCGAACACGACGACCTGGACCTGATCCTGCTGGACCTGAACATGCCCGGCATGCACGGGCTCAATGGCCTGATCAACCTGCGCAACGAGGCCCCCACCATTCCCGTGGTGATCGTCTCGGCCGAACAGGACAAGCAGGTGGTGCTGCAAGCCATCACTTATGGCGCGGTGGGGTTCATCACCAAATCCTCGCCGCGCTCGCAAATGACCGACGCCATCGAGCAGATCCTCAACGGCAACGTCTACCTGCCGCCAGACATCATCCGCACGCAGAAAAGCCCGACGGGCCGCCGCCTGAACGAAACCCCGGCCTTCCCCGCCGAACTGCTCCAGGCCCTGACCCGCAAGCAGCTGCTGGTGCTCGAACGCATGACCAAGGGCGAGTCGAACAAACAGATCGCCTACACCCTGGACATCGCCGAAACCACGGTCAAGGCCCACGTCTCGGCGATCCTGCGCAAACTCAACGTGCACAACCGAGTGCAGGCGATCCTCAGCGCGGGGGATATTGATTTTGGGGCTTATCTGCGGCGTTGATGCTGTTCGAACCCTAAACATGCCGGTTGTGGCGAGGGGATTTATCCCCGCTGGGGCGCGAAGCGGCCCTAAAAACGGCAACTCGGTACACAAGATGGAACCAGGGGCTGCTTCGCAGCCCAACGGGGATAAATCCCCTCGCCACAATGAGGTTCTACCTAGTGGCTCTGGCCCCCACCTAACAGGTGGCTCATCGCAATCTTCAGCTTCATCGGGCGCACCGGCTTATGCATCAGGGTGTGGCCGCGCTCGCGGATCTGCTGCTTGAGTTCGTTGCTGTAATTGGCGGTAATCATCATGGCCGGGATCGGCGCCGTGCGCCGGGCGTTGATCCGGGCCACCGCGTCGACGCCGTTCTGGTCGTGGTCCAGGTGATAGTCGGCGATCAGCAGATCGGCGCCGGCGGGGTCGTCGTCCATCTGGCGCGCCAGGTCCTGCTCCGACAACGCCGTCGTCACCTGGCAGCCCCAGCCTTCCAGCAAGGTGCGCATGCCGGCACAGATCGCCGCATCGTTGTCCAGCACCCAGACCCGGGCACCGCGCAGGCGCCCCAGCATCGGTTCGCTCATGTCCGGGCACGGCAACGGCTTGGGCGCCGTGGCGCTCAGGGGCACGTCGATGGCGAACATCGAGCCCTTGCCCGGCCACGAGCGCACCTGAATCCGATGCCCGAGGATCCCGGCAATTTTCTCGACGATCGCCAGTCCCAGGCCCAACCCTCGGTCCTGGTTGGGCCGCTGCACATCGCCGCGCTTGAACTCCTGGAAAATTTCCTCGAGCCGGTCTTCGGCGATGCCGATGCCGCTGTCCCAGACCTGGATCGACACCTGCCCACGATGCCGTCGGCAGCCCAGCACGATGCGCCCGCTGGGGGTGTAGCGAATGGCGTTGCTCAACAGGTTGCGCAGGATCCGCGCCAGCAACTGCATGTCACTGCGCACCAACACCGAACAGCCGACAAAGTGCAGCGCCAGCCCCTCGCTGCGGGCCACCTGGGCATACTCGGCCGCCAGGTTGTCGAGCAGTTCGCTCAGGCCGAACGGCGCGACATCGGCCTTGATCACACCGGCGTCCAGCTTGGAGATGTCCACCAGGGTGCCGAGCAAGTTCTCGACGTCTTCCAGTGAATTGCTCACATTGCGCACCAGGTGCGCGTTGGCGACCGGCTCGCGGCGCTCCAGCAACGCGCTGGTGAACAGCCGCGCGGCGTTGAGCGGTTGCAACAGGTCATGGCTGACCGCGGCGAGGAACTTGGTTTTCGACAAGTTGGCCTGCTCGGCCTCTCGCTTGGCCTCGCGCAGGCGCACTTCCACCCGGCTGCGCTCATCGATTTCACGCAGCAGCTGGTCGTTGAGGCACGTCAGTTCGGCGGTGCGTTCCTGGACCCGCTGTTCCAGGTTCTGATAAGCCTGGTGCAGTGCCTCGGCCGTGCGGCGGCGTTCGGTGATGTCGCGGATGAGCACGAAGATCCCCACCACTTCACCGTTGGCCAGGCGGTTGGGCACGTAGGAGCGCAGCATGTAGCGTTCCTGGTTGTTGATGTTGGTTTCGGCGAACTCGAACGTCACGCTTTCACCCGCCAGCGCGCGGGCCACGTAGGCTTCCAGGCGTTGGTAATGCTGCTCGCTGTGGGCCTCGCGCAGGCTCTGGCCGAGCATCACGCCACGGGGCCAGCAGTACCACTGCTCGTAGACTTTGTTGGTGAATTCATAGACCAGGTCAGCGTTGAGGTAGGCAATCAGCGCTGGCACGTGGTCGGTGATCAAGCGGATCCAGCGCTCGCTTTCGCTCAGTGCCTCGGCATGCTGGTAGCGCTCGGTGATGTCGGTGAACGTATTGACGTAGCCACCAGTGGGCAGCGGATGGGTGCGGATCTCCAGGACCCGGCCGTCCGACAGGCGCTGTTCGCATTCGTGAACCGAGCGGCCATTGCTGTCGCGGCTGGCCGGGGTCAGCAATTGCAGCTCGGAGTCGCCAATCACTTCGCTGAACGAACGATGGGCCGCCACGGGAGCCAGGCCGCTGAGTTCGAGGAAGCGCCGGTTCCACAGCTCCAGCACACCCTGGGCATTGACCATCGCCACGCCCTGGGACAGGTTGTCCACGGCCCGTTGCAGCAGGTGGGACTTCTGTGCGATGGCTTGCTCGCGACGCACGGTTTCACTGAGCTTGACGTCGGTGATGTCGGTGAACAGCATCACCCGCCCACCTTCCTGGGTCGGCCGCTCGCTGACCTGCAGCCAGCGACCGTTCTGCATTCGGTACAGCACGTGCTCGTCGGCCTGCCCCCGCGGCTCCTCGCTGAACAGGCCGTTGGCGGTCATCAGGCGCTTGACCTCGCACAGGCGCATCCCGGCGATAATGCGCACCCGGCTGTGGGCCCAGAAAGCCTTGAAGCGGCTGTTGAACAGGACGATGCGCTGCTGCGCGTCGAACAGCACGAACGCATCGGAGATGCTCTCGATGGCGTCGATCAGGTGCCGATGGGCGGTTTCCGCCCGCAATCGCGCCTCGCCCAGCAAGTGATTGCCGGCCTTGAGCTCGGCCATGGCCTGGTTCAGCGCATCGGTGCGTTCGCGTACTTGTTCGGCCAGCACCACCGAATGCTGGAACGCCGCGTACGGGTCGTTGCCACGGGTCACCCCGGACTCCACGCGTTCGATCAGCGCCGCGTTGATCCGCCGCAGCTTGCGGTTCTCGTGTTCGAGGTTGGCCAGTTGGGCCTGCAGCTCAGCGATGGCCGGGGGCGCGATGACGGGCAATGGCAACTCCGGTGAACGTCTGGTTGATGTGCATGCCATTGAACTGTTCTCCATAGGTGTTGAACCCCAGCACCCGCTGTTCGCGCAGGAATTGGCCGATCTGCTCCAGGCCGCCGCGGTCTTCGAGCTCCAGGCGCCTCAGGAAACAATCGCAGCCGATGGTCAGCAGCACGTCGCCAAGCCGCGCCTGCAAGCCGTCGAACAGGGCCTGCAGGTTGTCCAGCAACGGCCCTGGCGTCATCGCCGTGAGGACGATGCCGTTCTCCACCGCGCAATAGAAGCTCAGGCTCAGGTCCGGGTGCACCTGCTGGATCGCCCGCACGTAGTACTGGTCGTTGATGCGCACCGCCAACGGATGTGCCGCGAACACCCGGTAATCGAGGGCACTCACCGGCACGCCGATATGCCGAGCGTACTCCTCGGCGGCGGGCTCGGCGTTGAGTTCGTAGACCCGTCGCGAGGCGCTGTCGGCGCCGGTCACCACCAGTTTTTCTTCCCGGGGCAGGATGTGGTGGGTGGTGAAGACCTCGAATTCCAGCCAGGTATTGATCAGCACCACCACCGCCGCGCCGCTGTGGAACTGGCCTTCGAAGTACACGTGGGTGTGGGTCAGGTGGTTGTCGTCGCCGGCCGAACCGCCGAAATGCGGGATGTCTCCCAACGCTGCGCTCAAGGCCGCCAGGACCATTTCTTCGCGACTGGACAGGCCGTCGAGCAGGGTCAGCGCAAAACTGTGACCCTTGATCGGCGCCAGGGCGTTGCTGCGACACCCGCCGGCCAGACGCTCGACCATCTGCTGGGCGTCGATCAGGCTAAAGTGCTCCATTTCACCGATCAGCTCGGCGGCGATGGAAAAATGCCGGTGGTCGAACCCCACCGCCGTCACACAATTGCGCCCGTAGCCCTGGGGGGTGATTTCACCGGCGCTGGTGCACCCCACCAGGCGAATCCCGCCAAAGCTCTGGGACAGTGCCTGGCCGAGGGCCGGCAGGTCGTAGGCGGCGGAACAGAAAAACAGCACGAAACCCAGGTGCGGGTGCAACAACTGCCGCGCCAGCGCCTGGGCCACTTCCTGGACATCCGTCGCCGCGGACATGGCGCTGACCACGCCTTCTGCCTGCTGCATTTACGCCTCCGGCGGGTGCGTGATAGGGACCTTGAGTGTACGAAGATAGGCCGGGGCGACGAATGCTACTTGGGTAGTGGGTGGACGCTTCGATGGGATGAGAAGACGGCGGCAAACCCTTCGAGAGCGTGGCGAGGGCGCTTGCTCGCTCGCCACGACTGCCGTGCAGCTCATTGTCGTGCCGCACGATTCACGTGCTACACCAACTTCAGTGACTCATCGACGACATACCTCCCGCCTGCCCCAGCACCTTCTGGTCGATGTCCTCCAGGCGCAGGACCTGGCCGCCGGTCTCGGTAGCCAGCTTCTGCGCGGCCTGGGCTTCGGCGAACGAGGCCAGGACGACGCCCATGGCGCCCTTGAGCCCGGAGCCGACCACGAAATAGGCGCTGCGGGCGTCGATCAGGTGCGCGTCATCCGGGCTGTCCCAGTGGCTGCGGCCCATGTCATGGACGAGCAACTTGACGTCGGCCCGATGGTTTTCCGGTTGCAGCCACCAGCCGAGCATTTCCGCCGGGGAGCAGAACTTTTTCACCCCATCGGCCCCGACCGCCGCGCCCTTGGGCCCAGGAAAATCGGTGATGACCATGCCGCATACATGGCACTCGTCACTGCGATGGAACGCCAGCGGCGCCTCGCCGGCCGCTGGCGGCACGGCCTGGTCACACGCCACCAGCGCCAGGCACACCAGCATCCCGGCCAGCAGGCGGCTCGCCTTGGAATACACCCTGTTCATCGTTACAGACTCCTTATCAAGATCAGACATTCACGGGCACCGGCGCTGGAACAGCCGATAGGCCAGCCACAACGGCACGGCCATCCACACCACCAGGCACATCCACAGCCCGGGCGCCGATACCGGCAGATCGCTGCCCAGGGTCAGCACGGCGGCGCCGTGGGTGGCCGAATCGAATCCGGACAGGTTGATCAGCCGATAGACATCGGTGGGGTTGAACAGCAGCAGCCATGGCAACAGTTGCGGGTTGAAGCGCCCTTCGCTCAGCACCAGCAGCGCCAGCAACGCCAGGTCGAACACCAGCACGAAGAAGAACCACACCCCCAGGGCCAACCCGGCGGCGGTGGATTTCTCCGCCGACAGGCAGCTCAGTACATAGGCCAGGCCGAGGAACACCCACCCCAGCAGCGTGCTGGACACCATGAAGCGCCCAAAAGCCCAGAGCAGCAGGCTCAGTTCGACGTCATCCACCAACAGAGCAATGGCAAGCATCGCGCAGCCGAAACCGATGAACGTCGCCAGGGCCAGGATCAGGCCGTGTCCGACGAACTTGCCCAGCAGCAACTGACCGCGCCCCAACGGGTAGGTCAGCAACAGCAGCAAGGTGCCGCTTTCGTCCTCGCCGACGATGGCGTCATAGGCCAGCAGCAAGGCGATCAGGGGCATCAGGAAGGTCGCCAGGCTCGACAGGCTCGCCACCGTCGCTGGCACCGAGGTGAAGCCCAACTGCCCCGACGCCGCGGCGCCCAGCCAGGCGATACCAATGGCCAGCACGGCGAACAGCAGACTGATCGCCAACAACCAGCGATTGCGCAGGCCGTCGCAGAACTCCTTGCGGGCCATGGTCTGGATCGGGTTCATTGATGGGCCTCCTCGCTGGCTGCACGGACCATGTAATGGCGGTACAAGTCCTCCAGGGACGGCGGCTTGATCTCGACGTCGGTCGGGTTGTGCTGCGCCAGCAGCTGGCGCAACAGTGCGAGCTTGCTGCCGTCCGGCGCCGACACTTGCAAGCCTTCGGCGCCCCAGCCCTGGGTGACATGCCCTTCGCTGCGCCAGTGCTGCTGCAACTGCTCGGCGCGGGCCAGGCCCGAGGCCCGGATCAGGGTCGGCAGACCGGCGTCCTTGCGCAGCCGGGCCAGGCTGCCCAGGGCCAGCAGGCGCCCGCGGGTGAGGATCGCGGCGCGGTTGATGTGGGCCTCGACCCCCGGCAGGACATGGGAGCAGAGAATGATGCTGGTGCCCTGCCAACGCAGGCGATCGAGCAGCTGATAGAGGTCTTGGGTGGCGATGGGGTCCAGGCCCACGGTGGGCTCGTCCAGCAGCAACAACCGCGGCTGGCCGAGTAATGCCTGGGCCAGCCCGAGGCGCTGGCGCATGCCCTTGGAATAAGTCCGCACCCGGCGCCGGGCCGCGTCCGCCAGGCCCACCTCCTCCAGCAACCGTTCGACCTGCTCCGGCGCGGCGCCCTTGAGCCGGGCAAAATGACGCAACGTCTCCAACCCGCTCAACTGCGGATAGAACATGACGTTCTCCGGCAGGTAGCCGAGCAGGCGTCGCACACTCGGGTCGCTGGGCTCGCGCCCGAAGACCCGCACCTGGCCCTCGCTGGCCCGCAGCAAGCCGAGGATCAACTTCATGGTGGTGGTCTTGCCCGCACCGTTGTGCCCGAACAGGCCGAGCACTTCGCCCTGGGCCAGGTTCAGGTTCAGCCCGTGCAGCACGGCAACGTCGCCATACTGCTGGCTGACGCCTTCGATCTCGACGACGTTCAAGACGCGTCCTCCTGAGCCCTGTTGCGTGGTGGGGGTTGGACCGGCGCCGCCATCAGCGGATGGCTGTCCAGCACCCCGGGGGATTTCATCACCGGGAAGGCTCGCTGTACCCAGCGCAGCAATTCGATGCCCGGACTGTTCATCAACAGCCGCACCTGCGGGTACAGCCACAGCAGGCGGTCGACGTTGTCGTTGGGCTCGTAGACCACATCTCCCAGGCCGTCGCCATTGCGATCCCACCCCAGGTAGTCACTCCAGTAGTTGCCGCGCCCGTCCGCCGACCACTCCTGCAGGCGGGTGGCGACGTACTTGACCTGGCGCTGGTTATGGACGAAGGCATTGCCGGCGATGCGGTTGTCCTCCGAGCCGGCGGTCAAGTGGATGCCCACCGCACTGCGCTCGAAATGATTGCCTTCGATGCGATTGAACAATGAGTTGTAGATGAACAGGGCCTTGCCCTCGGCACCGACGATCATGGTGTCGCCGGTGGACCCGTCGCGCACGTCGGTGACGACGTTGTCGCGCAGGGTTGAATAGGTGATGTAGTTCATCAGGATCCCGTAGTTCTGGTCCTGTTCGGAGCGATTGCCGATGACCGTCAACTGGCGGCTCTGCATCAGCGCATAACCGGTGCGGGTCCGCCGGGTGACGTTGTCCAGCAGGCGGTTATCGTTGGCGAACATGTAATGCACGCCATAGCGCAGGTCCTCCAGGACATTGCCCTGGAGCAGGTTGCCGTTGGAGGTGTCGATGTAGATGCCGTCGCGGGTGTCGCGCACCTGGTTGCCGATGACCTGGGCCCCGTGGACCGCATACAGGTGGATGCCGTTGCCCCGGTCCTGGGAACGCAGGCTGGCGTCGCCCTGGATGCGGTTGTCGATCAGGCTGACGTCCCGCGTGCCATCGACCCAGATGCCGAAGCCCTGGCCCTGCATCCGGTTGCCACGCACCACCGCTCCCTGGGCGACAGGCTTGATGAACACCGCGGCGTTCATCGCCGTCAGGTCATGGCCCCAGTCCAGGAACGTACAACCCTGGATGCGCACGTTCGGCGCCTGGATGATCACGCCGTTGCCCTCGCCCTGCCCCAGGAATACCGCATCCGGCGCACAGGTGAGGGTCATCGGCTGATCGACGCTGAACGAGCCCCGGTACTGCCCCGCCGGCAGGCGCCATTGCTGGTCGCCCTCGGCCTGCAAGGGCAGGTCGGTGATCGGCTGCGGCGCGCCGAACGCGCCGCCCGATAACAGGCCCAGCATCAGCGCAATGACCGGTTGGCACGCGCGGCCCGTGGGTTGCTGCGGTTTCCCGGCCATTGGGCCTGTCTCCTCGTTCGGCCGACTCAGGCTTTTTCAACCAGCATGCGACCGACCATCTCCATGTGCAGGGCGTGACAGAACCAGCTGCAGTAGTACCAGTGCAGGCCGGCCTTGTCGGCGGTGAAGGTGATGGAGGACGTCTGCTGCGGGCTGATTTCCATGCTCACGCCGTGGTTGGTCATGACAAAGCCGTGGGACACGTCCTCGATCTGGTCGATGTTGGTGATGGTGACCGTCACTTCGTTGCCCTGCTTGACGGTGAATTCGGTCAAGCCGTAGGCCGGCGCCATCGACGTCATGTACACCCGCACCTGGTTGCCATCGCGGATGACCTTGTTGTCGGTCTCCAGGTTGATACCGTCCTTTTTCGCCAGTGCCACCGTCTCGGCGAAGAACGGGTCGTTGCGGTTCCAGATTTTCTGAGTCTTGATCTGGTCGCGCCGGGCGAGGATGCAATCGTGGGGTTCGGCGAAGGCCGGGCCGTCGTGCACCAGCTTCATTTCTTCGCCGGAGATGTCGATCAACTGGTCGTTCTCCGGGTGCAGCGGCCCGGTAGGCAGGAAGCGGTCCTTGGAGAACTTGCACAGCACCACCAGCCACTTGCCGTCCGCCTCGCTGGTCTCGGTCAGGGACGCATGGTTGTGCCCGGGTTGGTACTGCACGTCGAGTTTCTGCTTGATGTAGTTGACCTTCTCGCCCTTGTAGGCGCGGATGGCTTCGTCCATGTTCCACTTCACCACTTGGCTGTCGATGAACAAGGTGGTGTAGGCATTGCCGCGCCCGTCGAAGGTGGTGTGCAGCGGCCCCAGGCCCAGTTCCGGCTCGGCGACGATCACTTCCCGAGGGTCTTTGTAGCGGCCTTCGAACAGGTCATCCAGGCGGTCGATGGCAATCATCGAGACAGTCGGCGACAGCTTGCCGTTGGCGATGAAGTACTTGCCGTCGGACGAGGTGTTGCAGCCGTGGGGGTTCTTCGGCACCGGGATGTAGCGAGTGAATTCAGAGTCCTTGCCGTCGGTCTTGCGACCATCGACCACCGGCACCTTGGAGCCGTCCAGGGTGATGAACTTGCCGGCCTTGATCGCCGCCTCGATCCGCGGGATGTTGAACACCACCACCCAGTCGCGCTCGTTGCGCATCATGCCGCCCAGGTCGTAGGCCTTCTCGGAGTTGTAGCAGGTGCTGGCGGCGTATTTGCCGGTGTAGTCGGCATCGGAGTTATCCAGGTTGCCGTCGACGATCACCTGGAACGCCATTTCCATTTTCTCGGCATCGATGGCGTTGAACATCGTGAAGCTGTTCTTGTCCTGCAGGTCGAAGGTATGGCCATCGTTGGGATGCGGGATCACGAACTCGGCGTTGGCGAACACGTACTTGGTGTAGGGCACCTTTTGCAGGCGCAGGCCGTGGATCGCCTGCACGTTGGGCACGGTGAGGATCTTGTCGCACTTCATGATGTCCAGGCGAATGCGCGCGATCCGGGAGTTGGCCTTGTCGTTGATGAACAGGTACTTGCCGTCGTACTTGCCGTCGGTCATGGAGATGTGCGGATGGTGGCAGTCACCGTTCTTGTACTTGGCGCTCTCCCCCAGGATGCGCTTGCTTTCGTTGGTCAGGCCCCAACCGGTGGCCGAGTCGACGTTGAACACCGGGATGCGCATCAGCTCGCGCATCGACGGCACGCCCAGCACCCGCACTTCGCCTTGGTGACCGCCGCTCCAGAAGCCATAGTATTCGTCCAGTTCGCCGGGGCCGACATGGACCTTGGACTTGGCCTCCTTGGCTTCCTTGGCTTCCTTGGCGGCCGCCGCCCATGACTCCCGGGTGAAAGTCCCGGCGCCCAGCGCCGTGGCACCGGCCAGCACGGCGCCGGTGACCGCACCGGTGCCGAGAAAACTGCGCCGGCTCACGCCCCGCGGTTCTTCCACCACGTCCGGCGTGGCGTTTTTCTTGTCGCTCATGCTGTGTGCTCCATCAAGAATGAAAGGGTCAGGGGGCGGGTTTTTCCAGGTGCCTCAAGGCGCCGGGGTCACCTGCACCACGGGAATCAATTGGGGGTCGGCCACCGCGGCCTTGCCGCGTTTCTTGCGCTTGTTGATCAACGGCGGGCATTTGTTTTCGTTGTGCCAGGTCATCTGGCAATCGAGGCAGTAGTGGCACTCGTTGGCGTTGATGCGACCGTCGGGATGAATCGCCTGGATCTCGCATTCCTTGGCGCACAACTGGCAGGGGTTGCCGCACTCCTTGCGGCGCTTGAGCCAGTCGAACAGGCGCAGGCGTGTCGGCATCGCCAGGGCCGCGCCCAGCGGGCAGACATAACGGCAATAGACTTTGCGCGTGAACAGGTTGACCACCAGCAGGCCCAGGGCATACGCCACGAACCACCACTGGCGGTCGAACCGCAGGGTGACGGCGGTCTTGAACGGCTCGACTTCGGCCAGGCGTTCAGCGGTGGCCATCGACTCCAGCGAAACGCCGAACAGCACCAGCAAAATGATGTACTTGAGCGCCCACAACCGTTCGTGGACCGCGAATGGCAGTTCGTACTGGGGCACCTTGAATTTGCGCGCCAGCTCGTTGATCAACTCCTGCAACGCACCGAACGGGCACAGCCAGCCGCAGAACACCCCACGCCCCCAGAGCAGGATGCTGGCGGCGGTGAACACCCAGAGGATGAAGATCAGCGGGTCGGTGAGGAACAGCTCCCAGCGGAAGCCTTCGAACAGGGCATGGACGAAGGTCAGCACGTTGACCACCGACAATTGGGCCAGGGCGAAGCCGCCGAGAAACACCACGGTGAACACCAGGTAGCCGCGGCGCACCCAATGCAGCAGGGTCGGCCGCCGGGCCAGGGCGTCCTGGAAGAACAGGATGACGGTCAGCACCAGCAACGCCGCCCCCAGCAGGCTGATCTCCAGACTTTTCTGGTACCACAGCGTCAGCCACATCGGCCGGCTGGCCTCCTGCGCCGCAGCCAGTTGTTCGGCGCTGGGCAACGGCCGTTCCAGGTAGGCTTCGGGCAGTTGATAGGCCAGCACGAAGCTGCTGAACGTACCGCTGACCGGCCCGGTCTGGCGGCGCACCAGCAACTCCAGGCTCCAGGGCGCGCCGGGGTCGAAGCGATGGGTGGCGCGGATGATGAAAATCGCCATTTCATCGAAGGCCGGCATGTCGTCGGCGGCGACATCGTCCAGGCGCTGGAAGTCCAGGTCGCGGAAGCTGATGGTGTCGCCGAACTGGC
The DNA here is from genome assembly GCF_018325965.1 of Pseudomonas sp. Cab53. NCBI lineage: Bacteria > Pseudomonadati > Pseudomonadota > Gammaproteobacteria > Pseudomonadales > Pseudomonadaceae > Pseudomonas > Pseudomonas sp. Cab53. Next base: position 3,296,567 of record NZ_AP021902.1, read on the forward strand.
GCAGCACCACCCGATCGAAAATCCCGCCGCGCACATAACCCGACCCTTTGAACGAGTAGCGCCCGCTGCCCATGACCGCGATGGCCTGCTCGCCCGGCTTGAGTTCGCTCATCAGCGTGCGGTATGGGCCCTCGCCCAAGAGGTTGCGGCCGATGGTGGGCGGGTTGAGGTGGGTCACGTACAAGTCGATGAAGGTGTCGTCGGCCTGCTCGGCGCTGGCGACTTCCACCTGCTCGGCCTCGGTGCCCTTGAACGAGGCGTCGACCTGGCCCCGCGTCAGGTGCAGGCGACGCACCGCGCCGCTGCCGGTCAGCGTCGCCCAGCCGGCGGGTTCGAAGTTGTCCTCACGCACGCGGGCCGGTGCCACCGTCAACCCGGCGTTGCCCTTGACCAACCCCAGGGCAACCGCGACATCGTGGGCGGCGCGCATGATCACCTCGTTGACCACCATCGCCGTCACGGTGGCGCCGGCAATGGCATCCACCGTTACCGCATTCGGGTCACTGGAGTGCCCCACCACCACTCGCTGGCTGACCTTGACGCCGCTGTAGCGCGCGCTGAAGGCGTGGAGTTTTTCTTCGGCGATGCCGATCAACAGGATCGGCTCATGGTGTTCGAGCACGTAGGCGTCGAGGATCACACCGGCCGGGTCGAGGATGACCTGCACGTTGATTGGCTTGCCCGAATAGGCCGGGATGTCCACCACGTCGAGGCTTTGGAACACGTAGCCCACGACCTTGCCCGCCGCCGACAGCGTGCGCACCTTGTAGGGGCCTTCAGGCTCGGAGATCGCGTCGCTCTGGCCCAGCACATGGTGGATGCGCTGCTGCTGGATGTCCCCGTAGTCCTTGGCCTGGGCGAGGCCCGCGAACAACAGCAGGAAAACCAACAGGCCACCCAGCCAGTGGCGGAACAGGTGCAGCATCGCAAAGGAAGGGGTCATGGACGCCAGGGCTTAGGACAGGATCTTGGCGAACATCCTAGGGGCCAGCCTTTTTTTGGCCCTTGATTGAAATCAACTTGCTACAAAAGCGCTGTCGGAAGCCTGCGTGCGAAGCCCCCCAGTGCACCAGGCCCATCCCCTACAGCGAGCAAGCCCCCTCAATGCAACCCATAGGCGTAAATCCCCAGGTCATTGTTGTCGTACCAATTGCCCTTGGCCCAGAACACTCGATCCTGGCCCGGCTGGAAACCCAGCACCCCCAGGTAGCCGTCCACATTCAGCTTGTGCCAGGAACCGCCCCAGTCCGTGGAGTAAAACACCCCGTCCGCGGAAATGCTGGCGTCCGACCACCAGTAGAGCCAACGCGGTGGGTGATGCTCGCTGCTGGTGTTGATCAGCAAGGTGTTTTGCCCGACCCAGAAACCATCGCCGCGCAAGCGGCTGTCCGAGGCCAGGGGCGCAAACACGCTGGGCAACTCGCCCGTGGGGCGCCAGTTCAGTGTGCCGGTGTCCAACTCGGCTACGACGTCCTGGCCCTGATGCCCCTGGTCGATCAGGCCAAACACCCGCCCGGCCTCGTTCTGCGCCAGTGCATCGATAAACAGGTTGTCGTCACGCTGCCTGGCCACCATCTGCCACTTCCCGGCCTGGCGTTGCAACTCGGCCCGCGTCGTGACATTGACCGCGACGTTGTCGCTTTTGCCATCCGGATGACTGCCCCAAAAACGTTGGGACAACCAGATGAACGCGCGCTGCCCATCGACCTGAATGACGTGACCACGGATTTCGCCCCGATCCTCCGAGTCGGTATGCCACTGCACGACGTCAGGTCGCTGGTCATGGGCGTACTGGGCGCTCACCAGCAGCGATTCGGCGGTGACGATCGGGGTGCTGGTTGCGCCGCGATCGGCCGAATAGAACACGCCGGTAGCAATGCCACCGGGCACCTCTGCGTCCATCGCGCTCAACGAGCCCCAGGCCCACACTTCATCCGATCCGTGAAAGTAAGGATCGAGGCTCCAGGCCACCTGATCGGCCTCGGCGAAGAAGCCTTGCTTCAACCCTGTCCACTGCTTGCCCTGGTCATCACTGCGCAGGACAACCGTCTGCCGCGGACCGTCAGTGGTCCACGCGTCGGGCCGGTCCAGGCCGGTGAGCAGGAACAGGCTGGCGCCATCGGGACTGGCGACCAGGCACGCGGCGCCGCTGACATGGGCTACCAGTTGGAACTGCCCCTGGGCGTCGAGCCGTGAGATGAATGAGGTTTCTGTCTCCCGCGCCGAGAAAACGCTGAAGGCGCTAGCGTCCTGCGCGGCCTCGGTCTCCTTCGATTTGCCGTAGACCACGGTGTCCAGGTTCACGACCTCGGCCGCAGGCTCCAACATTTGCGCATCGCCTTCCAGGCGCCCGACCAGCCAGGTGCCTTTCGGGGTCGCGACCACGCCCGTGCAATACTGGCTCATCGCCCGCTGGCGGGTGTCTTTCACGGCGCCCACGTCTTGCCGGCCTGGGCTGTCGCCGCCCCAATCCAGCTTGGCGCTGGTGATCGTCCACATGTACCACAGCGCCGCGGCGGCCAGCAGGGCAACAAACAGTTGAGTCAGAAGCTTCGATCGAGGCATGGGAGGTCCGTATCCTGGGAAAACTGGAAATGCTTTTCTCATCTCCCGGGGCCCGAGTAAATTTTTATCGCACGAGAACGGTTGAACCCGGTCGCATTATTGTCAGGGCTGTGACTCAGGTTGCATTCTTCAGCCGATCCATCACGCCACGTCACAAAAGCTCCGAAAGCCACGACGCCTCAAGCAGACGCACACAAGGAAATTCCATGCCCTCCCGCTCCGGCCCCGCCTCCCCCTCGTCCTTGCCCGAAAGCGCCGGTTGTGTCCGGGTGCGCGGCGCCCGCGAACACAACCTCAAGAACGTCGACGTCGACATTCCACGCGATGCCCTGGTGGTGTTCACCGGTGTGTCGGGCTCCGGTAAATCGTCGCTGGCCTTCTCCACGCTCTACGCCGAGGCCCAGCGCCGCTACTTCGAATCCGTCGCGCCGTATGCGCGGCGCCTGATCGACCAGGTGGGCGTGCCGGACGTGGACAGCATCGAAGGCCTGCCACCGGCCGTGGCCCTGCAACAACAGCGCGGCACGCCCAGCGCCCGTTCTTCGGTAGGCAGCGTCACCACCCTGTCGAGCCTGATCCGCATGCTCTATTCCCGTGCCGGCAGCTACCCGGCCGATCAACCGATGCTCTATGCCGAGGACTTCTCCCCCAACACGCCCCAGGGTGCCTGCCCGGAGTGCCATGGCCTGGGCCGGGTCTATGAGGTGACGGAAGCGTCCATGGTGCCGGACCCTTCGCTGACCATCCGCCAGCGGGCCGTGGCCGCCTGGCCCATGGCCTGGCAGGGGCAGAACCTGCGCGACATCCTCGTCACGCTGGGCTATGACGTCGATGTGCCCTGGCGGGACCTGCCGAAAAAGCAACGCGACTGGATTCTCTTCACCGAAGAAACCCCCACGGTCCCGGTGTACGCCGGGCTCACCCCGGCCCAGACCCGCGCCGCCCTCAAACGCAAGCTCGAACCCAGCTACCAGGGCACCTTCAGCGGCGCCCGGCGCTACCTGCTGCACACCTTCATGCATTCGCAAAGCGCGCAGATGCGCAAACGCGTGGCCCAATACATGCGCGCCAGCCCCTGCCCCATGTGCGAAGGCAAGCGCCTCAAGCGCCAGGCGCTGACGGTGTCCTTTGCCGGCCGAGACATCGCCGAACTGTCGCACCTGCCATTGCTGGAACTGGCCGAGGTGCTCAAGGGCGTCCTGGCCCCCGACTATCTCGAACAGGCCGAAGAACCGGGCGCGGTGCTCACCCATCAGCAGACCCGGGCCGCCCGCGAGCAACGCGCCGCCCGGGGCGATAACCCGCACGTCGGAGGACCGGACGCACGACACACCCACAACCTGTCCCTGGAAAAACGCCTGGCGGCCCAGCGCATCGCCGCCGAATTGCTGGAGCGGATCGTCACGCTCATCGACCTGGGTCTCGGCTACCTGGCCCTGGAGCGCAGCACGCCGACGCTGTCCTCTGGCGAGCTGCAACGCCTGCGCCTGGCAACCCAACTCAATTCCCAGTTGTTCGGGGTGATCTACGTGCTCGACGAGCCTTCCGCGGGCTTGCACCCGGCCGACAGCGAGGCGCTGTTCGATGCCCTGCAACGGCTCAAGGCCGCCGGCAACTCGGTGTTTGTGGTCGAGCACGACCTGGACACCATGCGCCGCGCCGACTGGCTCATCGACGTCGGCCCCGACGCCGGCGAACAAGGCGGCAACATCCTCTACAGCGGCCCGCCCCAGGGGCTTGGGCAGGTGCAGGCCTCGCGGACCCGCGCCTACCTCTTTGCCGAAGACACCGCGAGCCCCCGTGCCCCTCGGCCACCCAAGGACTGGCTGCGCCTGGAGGGCATCACCCGCAACAATCTCGACAACCTGAGCGCCGCCTTTCCCTTGGGCTGCTTCACGGCGGTGACCGGCATCTCCGGCTCCGGCAAATCCAGCCTGGTGAGCCAGGCCCTGCTGGACCTGGTGGGCGCCCACCTGGGCCAGGCCAGCGCCAACGCCGAACCCGAGGAACAGAGCCTGGAGGACGAACCCGTGCAAACCAGCGGCGGGCATGTGACCGCCGGGCTCGAGGGGATCAAGCGGCTGGTCCAGGTAGACCAGAAACCCATCGGCCGTACGCCGCGCTCCAACCTCGCCACCTACACCGGGCTGTTCGATCACGTGCGCAAACTGTTCGCGGCCACGCAACAGGCCCAGGCGCTGGGGTTCGATGCCGGGCGGTTTTCCTTCAACGTCGCCAAGGGCCGCTGCGAGACCTGCGAGGGCGAAGGTTTCGTCAGCGTCGAATTGCTGTTCATGCCCAGCGTGTACGCTCCCTGCCCCACTTGCCACGGGGCGCGCTACAACCCGCAGACCCTTGAAGTCAGCTGGCAAGGCCTGGACATTTCCCAGGTGCTGCAACTGACCGTGAACCAGGCCCTCGACGTGTTCGCCGAACAAGCAGCGGCGCGGCGCACCTTGCAAGTGTTGCAGGACATCGGCCTGGGCTACTTGCGCCTGGGCCAGCCGGCCACGGAACTGTCCGGCGGCGAGGCGCAGCGCATCAAACTGGCGACGGAACTGCAACGCAAGGCCCGGGGCGCCACCTTGTACGTGCTGGACGAACCCACCAACGGCTTGCACCCCCAGGACGTGGACCGCTTGCTGGTGCAACTCAATCGTCTGGTGGATGAGGGCCACACGGTGGTCGTGGTGGAACACGACATGCGCGTCGTGGCGCAAAGCGACTGGGTCATCGATATCGGCCCCGGCGCCGGGACCCAGGGCGGGAACGTCGTGGTGTGCGGCACACCGGCCAAAGTCGCCCAATGCCAGGAAAGCCGCACCGCCCCATTCCTGGGCCGAGCCTTGCAACCCGGCACATCAACCCGGTGACCAGTTCCTCGCCACAGAAAGCTGGGCGTCACCCGTGGCGAGGGAGCTTGCTCCCGCTGGGCTGCGCAGCAGCCCCAAAAGTGCTCGCCCCGCGCGCTATCTGATTGACTGCATCAAAACCCAAGGGGGCCGCTTCGCGGCCCAGCGGGAGCAAGCTCCCTCGCCACAGAAAAGCGGGGGGCGGCAGGCTTTGGGGGCGGACCGGGTTGGCCTGCTCCGCAAAATCCCCTAGCCACAGGTCCGTACCCTGCGTCACCCGTGGCGAGGGAGCTTGCTCCCGCTGGGCTGCGCAGCAGACCCAAAAGTGCTGGCCCCGCGCGCTATCTGAATGACTGCATCAAAATCCAAGGGGGCCGCTTCGCGGCCCAGCGGGAGCAAGCTCCCTCGCCACGGAAAAGCGGGGGTGGACCGGGTTGGTCTGCTCCGCACATGCTTGACCACAGGTCTGTACCGCGCGATTACACCGTGCGCGAATACTGGACCGTTCGATCCGCGCCCAGGTAGGCATCGAATGCCATGGCCACGTTGCGCATCATCAATTGCCCCTGGGGCAGCAGTACCAGGGCGTCGTGGTGAATTTCCAGCAAGCCGTCGCCGACCAGTTCCTGGAGCGCGGCCAGGGCCTCGGCGAAGTAGGTGTTGAAACAAATGCCGTGTGCCGCCTCGATCCGGGCGAAGGCGATGCGTCCGTGGCACATCAGTTCACTGATGATCTCGCGCCGCAGAAGGTCGTCAGCGCTCAGTCGGTAGCCCCTCTGCACCGCCAGCATGCCCTGGTCCAGGCGCGCGTAATACTGGGAGAGTTCCTTGACGTTCTGGTTGTAGCTATCCCCCACCTTGCCGATCGACGACACCCCCAGGCCAATCAAGTCGCAATCGGCATGGGTGGAGTAACCCTGGAAGTTGCGCTGCAGCGAACCCCTGGCGCGGGCGAGTACCAGTTCGTCGTCCGGCAGGGCGAAATGGTCCATGCCGATGTAGACATACCCGGCCTCGGTCAAGCGGTTGATGGTCAACTCCAGCAATTGCAGCTTGCGCTCGGGCGGGGGCATGTCTTCAGGACGGATCATCCGCTGGGCACGCACCCGGCTGGGCAGATGAGCGTAGCTGTAGGCGGCGATACGGTCGGGGCGCAGGGCGATGATCTTGCTCAAGGTCACGTCGAAACTGGCGATGGTCTGCAACGGCAGGCCGTAGATCAGGTCGACGCTGACCGACTTGAAGCGTGCGGCTCGCGCCGCCTCTACCAGCTCGGCCACTTGTGCCTCGCTTTGCACCCGGTTGACCGCGACCTGCACCTGGGCGTCGAAGTCCTGCACGCCAAAGCTCAGCCGATTGAAGCCCAACTGCCGCAGGCCCAGGACCTGCCCGGCATCGATCGTACGGGGGTCGACTTCGATGGAGAACTCATGGGCATCGCTGTCGTCCATGTCGAACGATTGGTGCAGGCAGTCCATCAGGTCCGCCAGTTGCTCGTGGGTCAGGTACGTCGGCGTGCCCCCGCCCAGATGCAATTGGGTCAGCTTGCGCGAGCGATCGAACAGCGCGGCCTGGAGGGCAATTTCGCGCTTGAGGTAGGTCAGGTACTCGGCCGCGCGAGGGGTCTTGCGGGTGATGATCTTGTGGCAGGCGCAGTAATAGCAAAGGCTCTGGCAGAACGGGATATGGATATACACCGACAACGCCTTGGGCTGCGGCGCCTGGTTGCTGCGCTGGGCGGCCTGGCGGTATTCGTCCATGGCAAACGCCTGGTGAAACTGCGGGGCGGTTGGATAGGAGGTGTAGCGCGGCCCCGGGCGGTCGTATTTTTCCACCAGGGCACGATTGAAACCGGATACGGCGTTCATGAAGGATTCAACTTTTCCAGGGCGTGTAGGCCCGCGTCATTCGGATCCGGGTCGAACAGATTGCAGATCGCGTCCACATTCAGGCGCCCGGCAGGCAGGATGCCGATAAAACGGCTGGTCAGTTCGATCAATCCCTTGTCGTGCAACGCCTCCAGCAACGGCCAGATGGACGCGAAGTACTCGCGAAACACCAGGCCAAAACGTGTTTCGATGGCCGGGATATCCAGCTCCAGGTCGCAGGCCAGTTGCTCGGTCACGGTCGCCTTGACCTGATCCTGCGCCTCACAGCGCCAGCCGCGATACACCGGCAGTTGCCCGGCGTCCAACTGCTGGCAGTAATGCAACAGGTTGTCGGTGTTCTGCACGTACAGATGCTCGATCTGCGTGACCGCCGACAACCCGAACCCCACGTGATCGCAACAGCCATGGCGGGTGAACCCCAGGCAATTGCGATGCAGGCGTCCATGCTCCTGGGCCACCGCCAGGTCATCGTCGGCCCGCACGAACTGACCCAGGCCGATGTAGTGATAACCGGCGCCGATCAGTTGCTCGCAACAGATGCGGCGCATGGCGTCCTTGTCGGCCGGGCTGCAATAGGCGCCGGCCACGCCGGTGCTTTTCGAGCGATAACGATACGGCGCGCGGCCATAGTCAAAGACGTGCAGCCGGTCCGGCTCCAGCTCGATCAGCGTCGCCAGCTTCAACGCAAAGCTTTGCGGCGTTTGCCAGGCATGGCCGTAACCGAGGTCAATGTTGATGGACCGAAAACCGAAGGTGCGCGCCGCATCGATCAGCGAATGGATCGGTGCCGGGTTCTGGTAGCAGTCGACGGACAGCTCGCTGTCGACGCCAATGTCGGGCACACCGATGCTGACATGGGTGAAACCCTGGTCACGGATCAGGCCCATGGTCGACCAGTCCGTGTGGTGCAGGTCCACCTCGATGCTGTGGTCGCCGCTGTCGTACTCGCAAAAGTCAAAGCGCTTGCGCAGGTCGCCCATCAGCCGTTGCAGATGGGCGATGACCGGAGTACCGCCGGTCAGGCAGAACGCCTCGACCCGTCGTCCTGCGCCCAGATGGCAACCCACCAGCCCCATCTCGTACGTCAGGCGTTGCAGGTAGCCGTCGATTTCGCCGCAGCGACAGTCGTGGGCCAGGGGTGAACACGAGGCCAGGCGCAAGCGCGACGGCAGGTGCACGGCCAGGGACAGCGGCCGACGTTTCTGGCGGCTGTTGCGCAGCCCCCTGAGCAGGTCGAGCGAACCGATGCCGGCGTGGAATTTTCGTGTAGCGACCGGACAGTCGAAATCTGCCACCACTGGGGCACGTCCCGAGGGTCGCTCACCGAGGGTATTGAACAAATCGAACATGGCAATCTCCGAATGGCGGCGCGAGCACAGTGTCCGCTGTAACCCGGCCGGCCACCTTGACTTGTATCAAGCGCCTGGAAACCAAGGCGCCGCGCCTACCAGCCGATGTAGAACATGCCCTTGGCCAGCAGCACGATCGTCACCATGTGCAGGAACACGCTGGTGTGGATGATGTGCACGTAGCGGGCATTCATCCGCCCGCGCCGGAACAGCCACATCGCCCAGAGAAAATGCCCCAGCACGCTGCCGGCCAGCAGGATCTTCAAACCCAGCAGCAAGCCGAAGGACGACTGCAAGGGCGACATCAGCGCCGGCCAGTAGCGCAACCAGACCATCGCGGCCCCCGCGCCGAACAGCACCAGCAACACCCAGGGCATCAACTGCCGCGCGCGCCGGCTGATGCCCTGCTCCAGCAGCACCATGACCTTGACGGGCAGTTGCTTGCGAATGCTTTCGAGAAACAGCACTTCGAAAAACACCGTGCCGATGAACACCAGCGCGGCGAACAGGTGCAAGGTCAGAAACAGCGGATAACTCATGCGGCCCCTCGGATGCGCTCGATGGTTTATTGCAGGCTACCGCGTGGGACGTGGGGGGTGGTTGATGCCAATCAAGTAAACCGCAATCGCTGCGGTGCCCTTTGGGAGTGGAGCAGGCTCGCTTCCAGCCAACAATGCATTGGGGTCAGACACTCAATCTGTGCTCCCAACCGATCACCCTGTGGGAGCGGGCTTGCCCGCGAAGGGGCCAGCAGCCACACCCCAAAATCATGCCCGCGCGTCAACAAAACGTTACACGTCGTTTTTCGAGTTCCGACCGTTGATCAGTTAGTCCAGATTTTTGACACTTGCCCGATGCGCGGTCACAACTTTCGCGCTCCGTTGGGTCTTAACTCGGTGGTCGCCGATGGAATATTGGCTCCTAACGAGGTTTTTAGCCTGATACGGAGATAAGCTCATGATTTTCAACGTACAAAATTTTGGCGCCAAAGGAGATGGCATCACTGACGACACGGCGGCGATACAAAGTGCGATTGATGCGGCGGCCGCCGCCGGGGTGGGCAGGTGTACATGCCCACCGGCACCTACATTGTCTCCGGCGGCGAGGAACCTTCCGACGGCTGCGTGATGCTCAAGAGCAATGTCTACCTGTACGGCGACGGCATGGGCGAGACCACCGTCAAGGTGGCCGACGGCTCCGACACCAAGATCACCGGGGTCATCCGCTCCGCCTATGGCGAGGAAACCCACGACTTCGGCGTCAGCAACCTCACCATCGACGGTAACCGCGACCACACCACCGGCAAGATCGACGGCTGGTTCAACGGCTACATTCCAGGCCAGGAAGGCTACGACTCCAACGTCACCCTCGACAGCGTCGAGATCAAGGATTGCTCCGGGTACGGTTTCGACCCCCACGAGCAGACCGTCAACATGGTCATCAAGAACAGCGTGTCCCACGGCAACGGCCTGGACGGCTTCGTTGCGGACTTCCTCAGCGACAGCACCTTCGAGAACAACGTCGCCTACGACAACGACCGCCACGGCTTCAACGTCGTCACCAGCACCCATGACTTCACCCTGACCAACAACGTCGCCTACAACAACGGCGGCAACGGCATCGTGGTGCAGCGCGGCAGCGAGAACATCCCCTCCCCGAGCAACATCACCATCACCGGGGGCGAGGTCTACGGCAATGGCGCCGAAGGCGTGCTGGTCAAACTGTCGAGCGATGTCAGCGTCAGCGGCGTCGACATCCACGACAATGCCAGCGCCGGGGTGCGCATCTACGGCAGCAACCACGTCGAGATCACCGACAACACGCTCAACAACAACTCCCTGGGCAGCCCGGTACCGGAAATCATCATCCAGTCCTACGACGACACCCAGGGTGTGTCCGGCAAATATTTCAACGGCAGCGACAACACCATCCAGGGCAACCTCATCAGCGGTAGCAATCAGTCGACCTACGGCGTTGCCGAGCGCAACGAAGACGGCACCGATCGCAACGCCATCATCGCCAACACCATCAGCCACACCAGCAAGGGGGCCACGCTGGTCTATGGCGATGGCAGCTACGTCAGCGCCACGGTTCCGATGACCACCGTACAAGGCACGGCGGGCAACGACACCTTGCAGGGCACCTCCGCCAGCGAGATTTTCTACGGCGGCGCGGGCAATGACATCATCAACGGCGCGGCCGGCAGCGACATCCTGGTGGGCGGTGCCGGCGTCGACAAGCTCACCGGCGGCACCGGCGCCGACACCTTCCGCTTCGTCGCCCAATCCGACAGCTACCGCAACGCGACCACCAGTTTCGACGACACCATCACCGACTTCGACGTCACCCAGGACAAGATCGACCTCGCCGGCCTTGGTTTCACCGGGCTGGGCAACGGCCGTGGCGGCACCCTGCAGATCAGCTACAGCGCCAGCAACGACCGCACCTACATCAAGGACTTCGACGCCGACGCCAGTGGCAACCGCTTCGAGCTGATCCTGTCGGGCAACCTTGCCAGCACCCTGACCGCCAGCAATTTCATCTTCAACCGAGTCGTCACCGGCACCAGCGGCAGCGACTCGTTGTTGGGCAGCGAGTCAGCCGACACGCTGCTCGGCCTGGCCGGCAACGACAGCCTCAGCGGCGGCGCGGGTGACGACAAGCTCGACGGCGGCGCCGGCATGGACACCCTCACCGGCGGGGCCGGGGCCGACACCTTCGTGTTCTCCAATCGCCTGGACAGCTACCGCAACTACAACACCGGCGGGGCCAACCTGGGCGACCTGATCACCGACTTCAACGTGGCGGCCGACAAGATCGACCTGTCCGCCCTGGGGTTCACCGGCCTGGGCGATGGCAAGAACAACACCGTGTACCTGGTGCTCAACAGTGCCGGCACCAAGACCTACATCAAGTCTTTGACGGCCGATGCCGACGGCAACCGCTTCGAAGTGGCACTGGACGGCAATTACCTCAACACGCTGACCAGCGCCAACTTTGTCTTTGCCAGCACGTCGCCGACCAACCAGGCTCCAGTGCTGGCCACGCCGCTGCTGGATCAGAGCGCCACCGAAAACACCGCGTTCAGCTACGTGGTGCCGGCCACCAGCTTCACCGACCCGGACAACGACAGCCTGAGCTACACCGCCAAGCTGGCCGATGGCAGCGCCCTGCCCAATTGGCTGACCTTCGACGCCGTCACCCGGACATTCAGCGGCACCCCCAGCGACACGGCGTCCGGTACCTACGCCATCCAGGTCACCGCGACCGATGGCAGCAACGCGGCGATCAGCGACACGTTCACCCTCGCCGTACAGGACGTGCCCGCCGCCCCGACGGTGATCAACGGCACACCGAACAACGACACCCTGACGGGCACCGCGGCCAACGAGCAACTGTTCGGCGGTGCGGGTAACGACACCCTCAACGGTGGCGCCGGCAACGACATCCTGGTGGGCGGCACCGGCGTCGACAAACTCACCGGCGGCGCCGGCGCCGATGTGTTCCGCTACACCTCCAAGCTCGACAGCTACCGCACCGGCTCTACCAGCGCCAGCGACCAGATCCTCGACTTCGATGTGGCGGCCGACAAGATCGAAGTCTCGGCGCTTGGCTACACCGGCTTGGGCAACGGTCTGAACGGCACGCTGCAAGTGACCTACAGCGCCTCGACCAACCGCACCTACCTCAAGGACCTCACCGTCGACGCCAACGGCAACCGCTTCGAGGTGTCGTTGGCGGGCAACCTGGTGAGCAGCCTGACGGCCAGTCACTTTGTCTTCGCCGACCAGAACACGCCCAGCAACGTGGCGCCGGTGGTCACCATCGCGCTGCTCGACCAGAACGCCACGGAGAACTCGCCGTTCAGCTACACCGTGGCCCACGACAGCTTCACCGACGCCAACCAGGACCTGCTGACCTACACCGCGACCCTGGCCGACGGCAGCGCCCTGCCCACCTGGCTGCATTTCAATGCCAGCAGCCTGAGCTTCACCGGCACGCCGACCAACACCGCGTCCGGCACCTACAACGTCCTGGTCAAGGCCACCGATCCGTCCGGGGCTTCGGTCAGCGACAGCTTTGCCCTCGCCGTGGCCGATGCACCGGCCAGCACCATCACCGGCACCAACAACGCCGAAACCCTCAACGGCACGGCGGCCGCCGACCTGATCCTCGGCCTGGGCGGCAACGACACGATCAAGGCCGGCACCGGCGCCGACATCGTCGATGGTGGTGCCGGACGCGACTCGCTGTACGGTGGCGACGGGGCCGATACGTTCCGCTACACCAATGTGCTCGACAGCTACCGCGACTACGACACCGGCGGCGTCACGGCCACCGACACGATCTATGATTTCACCGTCGGGGTCGACAAGATCGACGTGTCGAGCCTGGGTTTCCTCGGCCTGGGCGATGGCAGCAACAGCACGCTGTACATGACCCTGAACGAGGCCGGCGACAAGACCTACGTCAAGTCCGCCGAGGCCGACGCCGATGGCAATCGCTTCGAAATCGCCCTCAACGGCAACTACCTCAACACCCTGACCGCCAGTGATTTCGTCTTCGGCGAACGCGCCCAGCAAGACATCCTGTACCTGCCGACTCTCGGCCAGTCCAACGCGCGGCTGCTGCGCATGACCGAGGACGACGACCAGTCCGGCACTTCGATGCTGGTCAAGGACCTGGACCGCTACACCTCCTACGACGTGCGCAGCCAGTTCACCGATGCCGATGGCAACGGGATCGACATTGCCGTCGGCGGCAGCACGGTCAACGGCCTCTCGACCCTCGGCGCCGAGGAACTGAAGCTGTGCTGGTGGCTGACCGACACCAACCAGCCCGGTCCTGCGCTGTTGCGTGCGGTCACCTTGCTACGCGACCAGCTCAGCGAACTGCAATCGATCGACAACGTCACCATGGGCATTATCTGGGGCCAAGGCGAGGAAGCCGCCCAGGAAATCGCCCGTGCCACGGACAAGACAGCGGCGGCAGCAGCGTACAAGGCCGCAACCTTGAAGGTGTTCGACTACCTGCACGCGCAATTGGGCAACTTCAACGTGTACCTGATGGAGACCGGTCACTACGAGCAGGACGCGGCCCGGGCCCGTGGCTATTCGGAAGACAAGATCGCGTCCATCGTCGACGGGGTCGGCTACGTGCGCGCCGTCCAGGAAGCCATCGCCACCGAACGCGCCGACGTCAAGCTGGCGGTGGACTACACCGACCTGCCCTTGCGTTATGAAGTCGATCCGCTGGTGTACCCCGATGACGTCTGGCACTTGCACGAGGAGTCGGCGGAAATCGTCGGCCAGCGCCTGGCCGACTACATCGCCGATGACCTGGGTTTCCACGGCAACCCCAACGACAACAACAGCGTGCAGGCCATCTTCGACGGCGCGCAAAACGAAGGCGGGATGATCTCCGGGACCGACCAGGCCGATACCCTGGTGGGCAGCTCGGGCAACGACACCCTGGACGGAGACCTGGGCGCCGACACCCTCACCGGCGGGGATGGCAACGACATCTACGTGGTCGACAACGCGTTCGACAGCGTGATCGAAACCAACACCTCGGCCTCGCAGATCGACACGGTGAAGGCCTCGGTCAGTTGGACCCTGGGCGCCAACCTCGAAAACCTGGTGCTCACCGGCGTCTCGGACATCGACGGCACCGGCAACGAGCGGCGCAACTTCATCACCGGCAACGCCGCCCATAACGTGCTCGACGGCGCGGCCGGGGCCGACAGCATGAGCGGTGGCGACGGCAACGACACCTACTACGTCGACAACGCCAGCGACACCGTGATCGAAACCAACAGTGCCGCGTCCGGCGGGGTCGACAGCGTGCACAGCAGCCTGGCGAGCTACACCCTGGGCAACAACGTCGAGAACCTCTACATCGACAGCGCGGCAGACGCCAACGCTACCGGTAACGCCTTGGACAACACGCTGTTCGCCGGCGCCGGCAACAACGTGCTGGACGGGCGCGACGGCAATGACACGGTGTCGTACGAGCGCGCCCAGGCCGGCGTGACAGTCAACCTCTCGACCTCCGCGCAACAGGACACGCAGGGCTCCGGGCTCGACACCCTGAAGTTCATCGAGAACCTGACGGGCAGTGCCTACGCCGATACGCTGTCGGGCAACAGCGCCGGGAACATCCTCAACGGCGGTGCCGGCAACGACACCCTGGTGGGCGGTTCGGGCGACGATCGGCTGATCGGCGGCGCCGGCACCGACAACCTCACCGGCGGCACCGGCGCAGACACGTACGTCTTCGCCGCGCTGTCGGACATGGGCGTCGGGGCACTGCGCGATGTGATCAACGGCTTCAAGACGGCCGAGGGCGATCACCTGGACCTCACCGGCCTGGACGCCAACCCGCTGACGGCGACGATCGACGCCTTCACCTTCATCGGCAGCAACGCCTTCGACCCCACCAACGCCACCGGCCAACTGCGCTTTGCCGACGGCATCCTCTCCGGCAGCACCAACGCCGACGCCACTCCCGAGTTCGAGTTTGAACTGGTCGGCGTCAAGGAACTGCACGCCAGCGACTTCACCGCCTGAGTGAACCCAACCCTGTGGGAGCCCAGCTCCCACAGCGGCCCAGGCAATGCCCCCTGACAACCCACCACCCTCTTGCGAGAGCGAACTTGCTCGCGAAGACACCAGCCCATCCAAACTCCCCATCACCGACACCCCGCTTTCGCGGGCAAGCCCGCTCCCACACGAGGTTTGGCGTATACGTGAGCTGGTCTAATAGCACCGGACACCTCAATGGGTGAAACTACACTCATTGAGGAATATTCCATGACTAAGAAGTACAGAAAATTCGACGCCGAGTTCAAGCTGAAGGTCTGCAAGATGGTTGTTGATCAAGGTCTGAGCGTGAACTCGGTTTGTACCGATTTAGGCCTGAGCGATACCGCCGTGCGCCGCTGGGTTCAGCAGTATCAAACCGAGCAGTCGGGCGGTACGGGGATTGGCAAACCATTGACCAGCGACCAGCAGCGTATTCGCCAGCTTGAACAGCAAGTCCGCGAACTGAAGACGGATAATGACATATTAAAAAAAGCTACGGCCTTCTTTGCCCGCGAGTTGAAGTGATCCACCAGTTGGTTCACCAAGTCCAATGCAAGGCCTACCCGGTGGCGCGTATCTGCCGGGTGTTGCGGATCAGTCGTTCGGGGTTTTACGAAGCTCGTCAGCGGCGTTTGAAGCCAAAACCTGTGTGCTCGGTTTCCGCTCAGCTCAAGGCTGCCTTCGTGTCCAATGAACACTGTTATGGCAGCCGTCGTTTGGTGAAAGCGCTGCGTGACACTGGCGTCTCCGTTGGACGGAACAAGGTCCGCCGCCTGATGAAACAACAGGATTTGCGTCCGATTTGGAAGCGCAAGTTCGTTCATACCACTGACAGCAATCACAATTTTCCGGTGGCTGAGAACCTGCTCAATCGCCAGTTCAATCCCGAGCGCATCAACCAGTCGTGGGTCGCTGACATCACCTACATCCGTACCCGCAGCGGCTGGCTGTACCTGGCGGCCGTCATGGACCTGTACTCACGCAAAATCGTGGGCTGGGCCATGGCACCCCACATGCGAGCAGAGTTGGTATGCAGTGCGATGCAACTGGCCATCGCGCAGAGACAACCTGAACCGGGCTTGATCGCTCATTCGGATCGAGGCAGCCAGTATGCCGGTACGGATTACCAGAACTTGCTGACGCGACATGGAATGCGTTGCAGCATGAGTCGCAAGGGCAACTGCTGGGACAATGCGGTCATGGAGCGCTTCTTCTTGAATCTGAAGATGGAGCGTGTTTGGCGCAAGGATTACGCCAACCATGGCGAAGCGATCAAAGACATCACGGACTACATCGTGCGGTTCTATAACGGAAGGCGAATCCATTCATCCTTGGGCTATTTGCCGCCCAATCAGTATGAGCGGCAAGCAGCCTGAAAAACACCGATTGAGGTGTCCGGAAAAAATTGACCACCTCAACGCAGCCTTTGCATACACCGCCTAATCCTGTGGGAGCGGGCTTGCCCGCGAAGACGTCGGCACATTCAACATCTGCATAACAGACACACCGCTTTCGCGAGCAAATCCGCTCCCACACAGGATTTGGGGTGTACTCTGCCTTTGCATGCACCAGCAAGATCTGTGGGAGCGGGCTTGCCCGCGAAGACGTCGGCACATCGAACATCTGCATGACAGACACACCGCTTTCGCGGGCAAGCCCGCTCCCACACGGGATTTGGGGTATTCGCAGCCTTTGCATGCACCAGCAAGATCTGTGGGAGCGGGCTTGCCCGCGAAGACGGCGGCACATCCAACATATTCATAACAGACACACCGCTTTCGCGGGCAAGCCCGCTCCCACCGTCCAAGTACGTGCTGTGCCGATTTCGTCATCGCTCGTGAATAAATCCATCAAGCCGGCACCCACCCCCGCAGGCGACGCTTGTGTTCAATCCATTGAACGGACGCGGCCCTCATGAAACGCATCACCGTGATCGACTCCCACACCGGCGGCGAGCCAACGCGCCTGGTCACCGGCGGTTTTCCCGACCTGGGCCGGGGCAGCATGGCCGAGCGCCGGCAGCGCCTGGCCGAGCAGCACGATGCCTGGCGCAGCACCTGTGTGCTGGAGCCGCGCGGCAGCGATGTGCTGGTGGGGGCGTTGTTGTGTGAACCGGTGGACCCGGACGCCTGTGCCGGGGTGATCTTCTTCAACAACAGCGGCTACCTGGGCATGTGCGGCCACGGCACCATCGGTCTGGTGGCGTCACTGGCGCACCTGGGCAGGATCGGCCCCGGCGTGCACAGCATCGAGACCCCAGTGGGCACCGTCCAGGCCACGTTGCATGAAGATCGCTCGGTCAGCGTGCGCAACGTACCGGCCTACCGCTACCGCAAAGCGCTGCGCCTGGAAGTGCCCGGCATCGGCCCGGTGGTGGGTGACGTGGCCTGGGGCGGCAACTGGTTCTTCCTGATGGCCGACCACGGCCAGCGAGTGGCCAGCGACAACCTCGACGGGTTGACCGCCTACACCTATGCCGTCCAGCAGGCCCTGGAGCAGCAAGGTTTTCGAGGCGAAGACGGCGGCCTGATCGATCACATCGAGCTGTTCGCCGACGACCCTCGCGCCGACAGCCGCAACTTCGTGCTCTGCCCCGGCAAGGCCTATGACCGCTCCCCGTGCGGCACCGGTACCAGCGCCAAGCTGGCGTGCCTGGCGGCGGACGGAAAACTGCAACCAGGACAGCTCTGGCGCCAGGCCAGCGTGATCGGCAGCGAATTCGAAGGGTCTTATGAGCCCGCCGGCGAGCGTATCGTGCCGACCATTCGCGGCCGGGCGCACATCAGCGCCGAAAGCACGCTGATCATCGAGCCGGACGACCCGTTCGCCTGGGGCATCCGTTCGTGAGCGAACACCCGGTCGCCGACGTGATCGTCATCGGCGCCGGCATCATCGGCGCCGCCTGCGCGCGCTCATTGGCCCAGCGTGGCTTGCAGGTGCTGGTAATGGACGCCGGCTGGCATGGCGCCACGGCGGCGGGCATGGGCCACCTGCTGGTGCTCGATGACAACCCAGCGGAACTGGCCCTCAGCCAATACTCCCTGCAACGTTGGCGCGAACTGGCCCCCGCCCTGCCCGCTGCCTGCGCCTGGCGCAACAACGGCACCCTGTGGCTGGCGGCCAATGCCGAGGAAATGGCGGTGGCCGACGGCAAGTACCTCAACCTGCTGGCCCACGGCGAGGCGTGCGAATTGATCGGCCGCACAGCACTGCGCCAGCGCGAACCCGAACTGCGCGAAGGCTTGGAAGGCGGGTTGCTGATCAAGGGTGACGGGATCCTGTATGCGCCGGCCGCCGCGCGCTGGATGCTCGAAACCGCCAACATTCGCCAACAGCGCGCCCAGGTCAGCGAAGTCGATGGCCACCGCGTGCGCCTCGCCGACGGACGCTGGTTGAGCGCTGAAGCGGTGGTCCTCGCCAATGGCATCCAGGCCACGCAACTGTGCCCGGAACTGCCCATCGAGCCGAAGAAAGGCCACCTGCTGATCACCGATCGCTGCCCCAACCGCGTGTCCCACACGCTGGTGGAACTGGGCTACGTCACCAGCGCCCACACGGCCAGCGGCCCTTCGGTGGCGTGCAACATCCAGCCCCGGCCGACCGGCCAACTGTTCATCGGCGCCTCCCGGCAGTTCGGCACCGTCGACCCACAGGTCGAAGGCTGGATGCTGGCGAAGATGCTCAAGCGCGCCACCGACTACCTGCCAGGGCTGGCCCAGCTCAACGGCATCCGCGCCTGGACCGGCTTTCGCGCCGCCAGCCCCGATGGCCTGCCGCTGGTGGGCCAGCATCCGCAACGCAAGGGCCTGTGGCTGGCGGTCGGGCACGAAGGGTTGGGCGTAACGACCGCGCCTGCCACCGCCGACCTGCTGGTGGCACAGCTGTTCAACGAAACCTCGCCCCTGGCCCCGCAGGCCTACTTGCCACAGCGATTCCTCGGCGAGCCTACCCATGTCTGAAGCACACGGGTACCTCAGAATCCATTCAACTGAAGGTCTCAGCCCCATGCCTGAACTCCTCCTCGACGGCCACCCACTCTCGGTCGCCAGCGGCACCAGCGTCGCGGCGGCGCTGGCGTTGGGCTCCGACGGTTGCAGCCGCACCTCAATCAGTGGCCAGCGACGCGCGCCGCTGTGCGGCATGGGCATCTGCCAGGAATGCCGGGTGATGATCGACGGCCGGCAGCGCCTGGCGTGCCAGACCGTGTGCCGCGATGGCATGCACGTGCGGACCCGCCCATGAACGAGCTCACCGACCT
The DNA here is from genome assembly GCF_018325965.1 of Pseudomonas sp. Cab53. Lineage (NCBI taxonomy): Bacteria > Pseudomonadati > Pseudomonadota > Gammaproteobacteria > Pseudomonadales > Pseudomonadaceae > Pseudomonas > Pseudomonas sp. Cab53. The sequence continues at coordinate 3,316,064 of NZ_AP021902.1, forward strand.
GCTGATCATCGGGGCCGGCCCCGCCGGCATGGGCGCGGCGCTGGCGGCGGCCAGCAGCGGCATGCGCATCGTGGTACTGGACGACAACCCGCTGCCCGGCGGGCAGATCTGGCGCGACGGCCCCCAGGCCAACCTGCCCACCGAGGCGCGGCGCCTGCGCGAGCAACTGCAAGCCTGTGACAACGTGCAGTGCTACCCCGGCACTCGGGTGATCGCCTGCGCCGCCGACAAGACCCTGCTGGTGGAAGATACCGAGCGCGGCTGGTCCATCAGCTATGACCGCCTGATCCTCTGCACCGGCGCTCGTGAACTGCTGCTGCCCTTCCCCGGCTGGACACTCCCCGGCGTGACGGGCGCCGGAGGCTTGCAGGCATTGATCAAGGGCGGCTTGCCGGTGCGTGGCGAACGCCTGGTGATCGCCGGCAGCGGTCCGTTGTTGCTGGCCAGTGCCGCCACGGCGAAACATCAGGGCGCGCAGGTGCTGCGCATTGCCGAACAGGCCAACCGCGCCCGCGTGCTGGGTTTCGCCGCGCAATTGCCGCGTTGGCCAAACAAGTGGTTGCAGTCGTTCAGCCTGCTCGATGCCCACTACCGCACCGACAGTCATGTGCTGCAAGCCCTGGGTCGGGACCGCCTCGAAGGCGTGCGCCTGTTCCAGCAGGGCAAGACCGTGGAACTGGCCTGCGATCGGTTGGCCTGTGGCTTCGGCCTTGTTCCCAATGTCCAGCTCGGCCAGGCCTTGGGCTGCGGTGTGCAAGACCAGGCCCTGGCGGTCGACGCCTGGCAAGCCACCACCCGGCCCGGGTATTACGCCGCCGGTGAATGCACCGGGTTCGGCGGCAGCGAACTGGCGCAGGTGGAAGGCGCCATCGCCGGTTTTGCGGCGGTTGGCAACAGCGCCGCGGCCCAGCGACTCTGGCCGCGCCGGGCACGCTGGCAGGCGTTCGCCCGGGCATTGAATCGCGCTTTCGCCCTCGATGCCCGACTCAAGACCCTGGCTCGCCCCGACACCCTGGTCTGTCGCTGCGAAGACGTCCCCTACGCTGACCTGCTCGGCCACGAAAACTGGCGCGAAGCGAAACTGGCCAGCCGCTGCGGCATGGGCGCCTGCCAAGGCCGGGTGTGCGGCGCCGCGCTGGAGCATCTGTTTGGCTGGACACCGCCCACGCCTCGCCCACCGTTCAGCCCGGCGCGGATCGAAACGCTGCTGGCGCTGGGAGAAAACGCCCCCACCTGACACCAGACGGCGTGTCGGGCGAGCTTGATCGCCAATGGGGTGGGTCAGCGCGTCCAGGGAGGCAGGAGTAGCGTCTTCGCGAGCAAGCTCGCTCCCACAGGGCTTGGAGTGCAGCCGGACCAGCCTGCTCGCGAAGGCTACGTGACAAGCACCCCATTTCCATCCGACACTCCCGACACACACAAGCCCGCTCTGAAAAAGGCGTCGCTGAACCATGTACCCCTCGCTCAACAGCTTCACCCCCTGCGAGCTGGAAACCCTGCTGGGTAGCCTGCACCCCATCGCGCCGCTGCTGGACACCCTCGCCGACGTGGTGTTCTTCATCAAGGACCGCGAGGCCCGCTACGCCTTCGTCAACCAGACACTGGCCCGGCGCTGCGGCTTCAAACGCAGCGCCGACCTGCTCGGGCTCACCGCCGAACAGGTGTTCCCCGAGCGTTTCGGCCCGCTGTACACCGAGCAGGACCGCAAGGTCCTGGCCAGCGGGCGCGAACTGGCCGACCAACTGGAGTTGCACCTGTACTACGGCAACCAGCCGGTGTGGTGCCTGACCCACAAACTGGCCTTGCGTGACCCGAACGGCAGGATCGTCGGCCTCGCCGGCATTTCCCGCGACTTGCAACTGCCGCAATCCAGCCATCCGGCCTTCCAGAAACTGGTGGCGGTGGATGCCCACATCAAGCGTCATTTCGCCCACCCCATCAGCCTGGCCGAACTGACGGCCATCGCCGGGTTGTCGGTGGCCCAGCTGGAGCGTCACTGCAAGCGCATCTTCCAACTCACGCCCCGGCAGATGATCCACAAGGCGCGCCTGGAAGAAGCGTCGCGGCTGTTACGTGAGCAGGACGTGCCGATCACTGAGATCGCCCTGCGTTGCGGTTACACCGATCACAGCGCCTTCAGCCGCCAGTTTCGCGCCCTGACCAGCCTGTCGCCGAGCCAGTTCCGGGAAAATCAGCACTGAGTCCTGTTCCTTTACGGGGCACAGTGCGGCGCGTTTGCTCCCATCTGTAACACCATCGGGCCTCCGCTGATCGCCTCCTTGTCAGCCACCTTTCCAGTCAAATGCCTCTAGACCGCTCCTCTTAACGCGTGCCCGCCTCCTGCCGGGAAATGGGCACGCCGCTTGCTTATTTAATATCGTATACGAAATCCTCAATACGATATTTCACCGCACTTATTCGACAGCGAGGCATATATGAAGAACCCTGCACTGGCCGTAGCCCTCAGCGTTGTCCTCACTCCCCTGTTCATCGCCCCGGCCCAGGCCGACAAACTCGACGACATCATCGGTTCCGGCAAACTGCGTTGCGCAGTGACCCTGGACTTCCCACCCATGGGTTTTCGCGACGAGAGCAACAAACCGGCAGGCTTCGACGTGGACTATTGCCAAGATTTGGCGAAAGTCCTGGGGGTAGACGCCGAAGTGGTGGAGACGCCGTTCCCGGACCGGATCCCGGCGCTCATTTCCGGGCGCGCCGACGTCATCGTCGCGTCCACCTCCGACACCCTGGAGCGGGCCAAGACCGTCGGCCTGACGGTGCCCTACTTCGCCTTCCAGATGGTGGTGCTGACCCGCGACAACACCGGCATCAACACCTTCGCCGACCTCAAGGGCAAGGCCGTCGGCAACACCAGCGGCACCTACGAAGCCATCGCCCTGGAAAAAGACCAGAAGAACTGGGGCAGCGGCAGCTTCCGCGCCTACCAGTCGCAGAACGACACGTTGCTGGCCGTCGCCCAAGGCCACATCGATGCAACGGTCGTGACCAACACCGTGGCGGCCGCGACCCTCAAGTCGGGTAAATACAAGAACCTGAAGATCGCCGGCGACGCGCCCTATGTCATCGACTACGTGTCCCTCGGCGCCAAGCGCAGCGAGTACGGCCTGCTCAACTACCTCAACCTGTTCGTCAACCAGCAGGTACGCACCGGTCGCTACAAGGAACTGTTCGTCAAATGGGTCGGCACCGATATCCCGCCGGCCAACCTGACCGTTCCCCAGGTCTACTACTGAGGATCGGGGCATGCCAAGCACGCCTGTGCGTGTCAAAGTCCGCAGCCTGGTGGAGGGTGCCGCCCAGGGCGCCCTGCTGTTCGCCGACGTCGGCCTGAGTTTCTGGGGGGCGTGGACCCGGCCAGCGGCGAGGTCATCGACCGCCACCATCCGTTGAGCGGCGAGCGCCTGGCCGGGCGCGTGCTGGCGATTCCCAGCGGGCGCGGCTCCTGCACCGGCAGCAGCGTGCTGATGGAGTTGATCAGCAACGACCACGCCCCCGCCGCCCTGGTGCTGGCCGAAGCGGATGAGATCCTGACCCTCGGTGTGCTGGTGGCGCAGGTGATTTTCCAGCGTTCTCTGCCAGTGGTATGCGTGGGCCATGAGGCATTCAATCGCCTTCGCGGCCAGGGTTTCGTGCGCGTTGAAGGTAACCGCCTGACCTTGTCCGGCCGACGCCCTCAGGATCATTGGCGTGCGATGGACGTGCCGTGGCAGTCACCCGCGCCAGTGTCCCTGGACCTCACCGAACAGGACCGGGCCCTGCTCGACGGCGCCCACGGCAAGGCCGCCCAGGTGGCGATGCAGATTGTCCTGCGCATGGCCGAGATCCAGGGCGCGACGCGCTTGCTGGACGTGACCCAGGCCCACATCGACGGTTGTATCTACACCGGCCCGGCCAGCCTGCGCTTTGCCGAACAACTGGTGCAATGGGGCGCCCGGGTACGCGTGCCCACCACCCTCAATTCGATTTCCGTGGACCAGCGCCACTGGCGGGAACTGGGCGTCGACCCGGCGCTCGGCGAACCCGCCAGCGCCTTGGGCGATGCCTACATGGCGATGGGCGCGCAGTTGAGCTTTACCTGCGCGCCCTACCTGCTGGACACGGCCCCCAAGGCTGGCGAGCAGATCGTCTGGGCCGAGTCCAACGCGGTGGTCTACGCCAACAGTGTGCTGGGCGCGCGAACCCAGAAATACCCGGATTTTCTCGACATCTGCATCGCCCTGTGTGGACGCGCTCCGTCGAGCGGTTGCCATCTCGACGACCAGCGCCTGGCCGGGCTGCTTGTCGACGTGCCGCAGCCGGCGCACATGGACGACAGTTTCTACCCGCTGCTGGGCTACCACATCGGTGCCCTGGCGGGCCGGCGCATTCCGTTGATCCGCGGCTTGGAACATGCCATGCCCAGCCTGGACGACCTGAAAGCCTTCGGTGCGGCATTCGCCACCACCAGCGCAGCACCGTTGTTCCACATCGCCGGGGTCACACCGGAAGCCCTCGACCCGAACGATGTGCTGGCGGCGGGTGCCCCGTTGCCGCTGGAAACAGTCGATATGGCTGGCCTGCTGGCCAGTTGGCGCGAGCTCAATAGCGCCCGAGACACGCGGGTGGACGTGGTGTCCCTGGGCAATCCGCACTTCTCCCTCAGCGAGTTCGCGGCGCTGGCGAGCCTCTGCGCCGGCCGGGTCAAGCACCCGGATGTGGTCCTGGCTATCACCTGTGGCCGGGCGGTACTGGAGCAGGCCCGCGACGCCGGGCACCTGGCCGTCATCGAGGCGTTCGGCGCGGTGCTGGTGACCGACACCTGCTGGTGCATGGTCGGCGAACCGCTGATCCCCGCCCACGCCACCACCCTGATGACCAACTCCGGCAAGTACGCCCATTACGCCCCCGGCCTGGTCGGACGCGGGGTGCACTTCGCCGGCCTGGCGCAGTGCGTCGAGGCGGCGTGCGCCGCCAGCGCCCCTGGCCAGCCGCCAGCCTGGCTGCACCCCATCGTCCGCACGGAGAGCCCCACCGATGTTTGACTACAGCTTCCAGTGGCGCCCGGCCTTGCGGGCCCTGCCCGACATGCTCGCCGGGGCCTGGGTGACATTCGAGACCGCGGCGCTGTCGATGATCTTCGGGGTGTTGATCGCCCTGGTCCTGACCGTGATGCGCCAGGCACGTCATCCGCTGCTGCGGGGCGTGGGCAACGGTTGGGTGTCCATCGCCCGCAACACGCCCTCGCTGTTCCAGATCTACATTCTGTACTTCGGCCTCGGCTCCCTCGGGCTGCACGTCAGTTCGTGGCTGGCCTTGCTGGCCGGGATCACCTTCAACAATGCCGGCTACCTGGCGGAAAACTTTCGCGGTGGCCTCAAGGCCGTGCCCGGCACGCAGATGCGCGCGGCTCGTTCCCTGGGGATGAGCGCCTTCCAGGCCTACCGGATGATCATCGTTCCGCAATTGCTGCGCATCGTGTTCTACCCGCTGACCAACCAGATGGTCTGGGCAGTACTGATGACCTCCCTTGGCGTGGTGGTCGGGCTGAACAACGACCTGACCGGCGTCACCCAGGAATACAACGTCAAGACGTTCCGCACCTTCGAATACTTCGCCCTCGCGGCCGTGCTGTATTACCTGATCGCCAAGCTGATCGTCGGCCTCGCCCGGCTGCTGTCCTGGCGCCTGTTCCGTTATTGAGGGCTCGTCATGTTTGCCACCAGCCTCACCGTCAACGACCTGCTGTTCCTGCTCGACGGCGCCTGGGTCACGCTGCAGTTGACCGCGTGGTCGATCCTGCTGGGCACCTTCGCCGGTTTGCTGTTCGGCTTGCTGCGAGCGCTGCTGCCCCGTGCCAGCCTACCGCTGGCCTGGGTGCTGGACGTGTTTCGCAGTGTGCCGTTGCTGATCCAGTTCGTGCTGTTCAACTCGCTCAAGAGCATCGTCGGCCTGGACCTCAGCGCCTTTGCGGTCGGCTGCATGGTGCTGGGGGTCTACGCCGCGGCCTATTTCACCGAGATCGTGCGCGGCGGCGTGCTGGCGGTGCCCCTGAGCACGCGGCGGGCCAGTCGTTCCCTGGGCCTGAGCTACCTGCAGGACCTGCGCTTCATTGTCCTGCCGATTGCCACGCGCGTGGCGTTTCCCGGCTGGCTGAACCTGGTGCTGGGGGTGATGAAAGACACCGCCCTGGTAATGTGGATCGGCATCGTCGAACTGCTGCGCGCCTCGCAAACCATCGTCACACGCATTCAAGAACCCCTGTTGGTGCTGTGCATCGCGGGCCTCATTTACTACGTCATGAGCCTGGTGGTCGCCCGCCTCGGCGCACGCCTGGAAAGAAGGTGGCAGGAAAATGATTGAGATTGAAAACGTGCACAAATCCTTTGGCGACCTGGAAGTGGTCAAGGGCGTGAGCCTCACCGTGAACAAGGGTGAAGTGGTGTCGATCATCGGCGGCTCGGGTTCCGGCAAGTCGACGCTGCTGATGTGCATCAACGGCCTGGAGCCGATCCAGAAGGGCAGCATCCGCGTGGACGGGGTGGAGGTCCATGACCGCGCCACCGACCTCAATCACTTGCGACAGAAGATCGGCATCGTCTTCCAGCAATGGAACGCCTTCCCCCACCTGACCGTGTTGGAGAACGTGATGCTGGCCCCGCGCAAGGTCCTGGGCAAGAGCAGGCAGGACGCCGAAGCCCTGGCGGTGAAACAGCTGGAGCACGTGGGCCTGGGGGACAAGCTCAAGGCGTTCCCGAGCAAACTGTCCGGCGGTCAGCAACAGCGCATGGCCATCGCCCGGGCCCTGGCAATGTCACCGCACTACATGCTCTTCGACGAAGCCACCTCGGCTCTCGACCCGCAACTGGTGGGCGAAGTGCTGGACACCATGCGCCTGCTCGCCGAGGACGGCATGACCATGGTGCTGGTGACCCACGAGATCCGCTTCGCCCGGGACGTGTCCGACCGCGTGGCGTTCTTCTGCAACGGCCGGGTCCACGAGATCGGGCCGCCGGACCAGGTGATCGGCAACCCAATGCAGCCGGAGACGGCGGCGTTTCTCCGGTCGGTGAAGTAGCCGGTGACGCCTTCGCGGGCGAGCCCGCTCCCACAGGGGATTTGTGTTCAACCCCGAACCCTGTGGAGCGAGCTTGCTCGCGAAAAGCCCGCGATGAACAACACAAGGAGTAGCCAATGCGCTCATCCAGGATCCTTCACATAGTCAGTTGCCACGCCGAAGGCGAAGTCGGCGACGTGATCGTCGGCGGCGTCGCGCCACCGCCCGGTGCGACGGTGTGGGAGCAATCGCGCTGGATCGCCCAGGACGAGGTCCTGCGCAACTTCGTCCTCAACGAACCCCGGGGCGGCGTGTTCCGGCACGTCAACCTGCTGGTGCCGGCCAAGCACCCGAAGGCACACATGGCCTGGATCATCATGGAACCGGCCGACACCCCGCCGATGTCCGGTTCCAACTCGCTGTGCGTGGCCACCGTGCTGCTGGACAGCGGCATCCTGCCGATGACCGAACCCCAGACCCACCTGGTGCTGGAGGCCCCCGGCGGGCTGATCGAAGCCGTGGCCGATTGCCGCGACGGCAAGGTGCAACGGGTGGAAATCAAGAACGTGCCCTCCTTCGCCGACCGCCTCGACGCCTGGATCGAGGTCGAAGGCCTGGGCTCGCTGCAGGTGGACACGGCCTATGGCGGTGACAGTTTCGTCATCGTCGACGCCCAGCGCCTGGGTTTCGCCATTCAGCCCTGTGAAGCCGCCGAGCTGGTGGCCGTGGGCCTGAAGATCACCCGCGCCGCCAATGAGCAGTTGGGCTTCGTCCATCCGCTGAACCCCGACTGGTCGCACATTTCGTTCTGCCAGATCGCCGCGCCGCTGGTCATGGAGAACGGCATCGCCACCGGCGCCAACGCCGTGGTGATCCAGCCCGGCAAGATCGACCGCTCGCCCACCGGCACCGGCTGCTCGGCGCGCATGGCCGTCCTGCAGGCCAAAGGGTTGATGCAAGTGGGCGACCGATTCATCGGACGCTCGATCATCGGCTCCGAATTCCACTGCCGCATCGACTCGCAAACCGACGTGGCCGGACGCCCGGCGATCTATCCGTGCATCGCCGGGCGGGCGTGGATCACCGGCACTCATCAACTGCTGCTGGATCCGGCTGACCCATGGCCGCAGGGCTATCGGCTTTCAGACACCTGGCCCGGCGCATGACTTTTCGACTTTGCACATTCCCTTTGTGGCGAGGGGATTCATCCCCGATGGGCGGCGAAGCGGCCCCCGTGTACCTGGCAAACCGAGTCGTCAGGCCAGGGGCCGCTTCGCGCCCCATCGGGGATGAATCCCCTCGCCACAGTACTATCCACAACCGGAGACAACCATGAGCAAACGCATCAACTGGAGCGGCGTATTTCCCGCCGTCACCACCCAATTCAACGATGACTTTTCCATTAACCTGGAAAAAACCCACCAGGTGATTTCCAACGTTATCCGTGACGGCGTCTCGGGCCTGGTGGTCTGTGGTTCGGTGGGGGAAAACACCTCGTTGAGCGCCGAGGAAAAGATCGCCGTGACCGAAGTCGCGGTGGACGCCTCCCGTGGCCGGGTCCCGGTGATCTGCGGGGTGGCCGAGTTCACCAGCGTGCAGGCGGCCAAGGTCGCCAACGCGGTACGCAAGGTCGGCGTCGATGGCGTGATGCTGATGCCGGCGCTGGTCTACGGCTCCAAGCCGTTCGAAACTGCCGAGCATTTTCGCTACGTGGCACGCCAGGCCGATGTACCGCTGATGGTCTACAACAACCCGCCGATCTACAAGAACGACGTGACGCCGGACATCCTGATTTCCCTGGCCGACTGCGACAACGTGGTGTGTTTCAAGGATTCGTCCGGCGACACCCGACGCTTCATCGACGTGCGCAATGAAGTGGGCGACCGCTTCGTGCTGTTCGCCGGGCTGGACGACGTCGTGCTGGAAAGCCTCGCGGTGGGCGCCGAAGGCTGGGTCTCGGGGATGTCCAACGTGTTCCCGAAGGAAGGCGAAACCATTTTCCGCCTGGCCCGCGCCGGGCGTTTCGCCGAGGCGATGCCGATCTACGAATGGCTGATGCCGATCCTGCACCTGGACGCCCGCGCCGACCTGGTGCAATGCATCAAGCTCTGCGAAGCCATCGCCGGTCGCGGCAGCGCCCTCACCCGCCCGCCCCGCCTGGCCTTGCCTGAGGAAGACCGGGTGTATGTGGAGCAGATCATGGCCAAGGCCCTGGCCAACCGGCCGGTGCTGCCGGATGTCGGCCTCTGAAGCCCCCATAGAGCACCACTTGTGAGAGATCACGGCCTGTGGGAGCGGGCTTGCTCGCGAAAGCGGTCTGTCTGGCAAAACCATGCTGGATAGACCGCCATCTTCGCGAGCAAGCCCGCTCCCACAGGATTCCGGACGGTTCAGCCGGGCAAAAAAAGGGCGATGACCGTCGCCGGCCATCGCCAAAAATCGCCTACCTCAGGCGCTCTCAGATCCGTGCGGGCGACACGATGATTTTGACGTTGTGTTCCTTGTTGTTGACCAATTCCTCGAACCCTTGCCCGACAATCTGCTCCAGTTGAATGCGCCCGGTCACCAACGGCGAAATGTCCAGGCGGCCATCGGCGATGAAGGCGATCACGTCGGCGAACTCGCCGTTGTAGGCCAGCGCGCCCAGCACCTGCTTCTCGGTGGCGACCAATTCAAAGAAGTTGAACTGGCTCGGCTCTTCGAAAATCCCCACCAGCACGCATTTGCCGGCCTTGCGGATCAGGTCGATGGCCAGTTTGGCGGTGTGTTTGTTGCCGATGCACTCAAAGCTCACATCCGCGCCCAGGCCACCCGTCAGACGACGCACTTCGGCCAGGGCATCGCAGTCGTTCGGGTCGATCACATGGCTGGCGCCGACTTCCAGGGCCTTGGCCTTGCGCGCGCCGGACATTTCCAGGGCGATCACCTGGGCCGCGCCAGCCGCCTTGGCGCACATGATGGTGCACAGGCCGATGGTCCCGGCGCCGACCACCACCACGTTCTGGCCCAACAGGCTGCCGGCCTTCTTGACCGCATGCATGCCCACCGCCAACGGCTCGATCAAGGCACCGGCCTCGGTCGGAAAGTGGGCGGGCAGTTTGTACAAGAGGTTGGCCGGCACGTTGACCAGCTCCGCAAAGGCGCCGTTGTTCATCAGGCCGGTGAAGGCCAGGTTCTCGCAGATGTTGTAGAGCCCGTGGGTGCAGTAGTAGCAAGTGCCGCAATGCTGGCAGGCATCCGCCGCCACCGGCTCGCCGACGTTGAAACCTTCCACCCCGGCGCCCAGCTCGACGATCTCGCCGCAGAACTCATGGCCGAGGATGCACTGCCCCTTGATCCCGGTCAGCGGGTGCGGCGCCTCCACCGGAATGAACACCGGCCCGGCCACGTATTCATGCAAGTCGGAACCACAGATGCCGCACCAGTGCACTCGGATCTGTACCCAACCGGCAGGCGGCGCCACCGGCAGTGGCACGTCTTCGACGCGAATATCGTTGCGGCCATGCCAGACGGCGGCGCGCATGCTGCGGGTAGGCGTGATTGAAACGTTCATCGTATTGCCTCCAGAAATTGAGGGGGCCGCGATTCGCTCGCCGCCCGCATGGGTCAGTGCTGCTGGATGAACTCGAGGATCAGCCGATTGACCTGCTCGGCCGCCTCCATCTGGACCATATGGCCCTGGCCGGACAGCACCTCGACCCGTGCCGCCAGCCCCTCGCTATGGGCCGCCGGGATGATCGCGTCGTCGCTGCCCCAGATCACCAGCGTCGGTACGTGGCCGGCCTGCACCACCTCCCGCAGGTCGGTCTGTTGCCGGCCGTCGGTAAACAGCGTTGCCGCCAGTTGCTTGAGGGCTGCGTCCACCCCCTCCAGGCGCTTGTACTTGAGCATGTCGTCGAGCATCTGCCGGTTGACCAGCTCGGCATTGGAAAACAACTGCACCAGTTGCGGCTTGAGGGCGTTGCGGTTGGCGGCCTCGACGAAGCCTTGCAAGTAACCGCCGTTGATCTGCGTGCCCAGGCCTGCGCTGCCGATCAAGGTCAGGGAGCGCACTCGCTGGGGTGTCAGGCGCGCGGCGTTCAGCGACACCGCTCCACCCATGGAATGCCCCACCAGGTGCGCGACGCTGATGTCCAGGTGATCGAGCAAGGCCAGCACCACGCCGCTCAGTTCATCCAGGTCGCCACGTTGCAGGGCCTTGGCGGATTCGCCATGGCCCGGCAGGTCCAGGGCAATCACCCGACGGCCCGCCGCCAAGGCTTCATGGTTGAACAGCCAGTTGTTCAGGTCGCCGCCAAAGCCGTGCACCAGCACCAACGGCGTGCCCCCTTCACCACGTTCGAAGTAGCGGATCACCCGGCCGTCCAGCTCGACTTTCTGCGGTTTCGGCCCGGTGTCCTCAGCGGCGGCATCGCCCGGCACGAAACTGGACTGGAACTGCTCGATGACGGCGTCGATCTCGGCCTCGCTGGCTTCGCCCTCCACCACGATGCCGAGCAAGGCGCCGACCGCCAGGGTCTCGTCCTGGCGCGCGACCTGCCGACGCAAAATGCCGGAAAACGGCGCCTCGACGCTGCTGGAGATCTTGTCAGTCTCCACGTCCAGCACCTCATCGCCCTTGGTGATGGCCTGGCCCTCCTCCTTGAGCCAGGCATCGACCCGGCCTTCGGTCATCGACAGGCCCCACTTGGGCATGGTCAGGGTATGAATCTGGCTCATCAGCGCTTGCTCCACTCGATCACGTTGAGCACGGCTTGCTCGATCTTCGCCGCGTCAGGGATGTACAGGTCTTCCAGGGCATCGGAGAACGGCACCGGAGTGTGGGGCGCGGTGACCATTTCGATCGGGGCCTTGAGGGCACCGAAGGCTTTCTGGGCCACCAGCGCCGAGATGTCCGTGGCCATGGAACAGCGCGGGTTGGCCTCGTCGATGACCACCAGGCGGCCGGTCTTCTCGACGCTCTCCAGGATGCTGTCCTCGTCCATCGGGCTGGTGGTGCGCAGGTCGAGGACTTCGCAGTCGATACCGCGCCCGGCCAGGCTACGCGCCGCGTCCATGGCGGTATTGACCATGCGTCCGTAGGACACCAGGGTCACGTCTTTGCCGTCGCGCAGGAAATTCGCCTCGCCAAACGGGATGGTGTAGAGCTCTTCGGGGACTTCGCCCTGCAGGCTGTAGAGCAATTTGTGCTCGCAGAAGATCACCGGGTCGTTGTCGCGGATCGCCTGGATCAGCAGGCCCTTGGCGTCATAGGGCGAGGACGGGCACACCACCTTGAGCCCCGGGATGTGGGTCCACAGGGAGGTGAGCATCTGCGAATGCTGGGCGGCGGCGCGCAGGCCGGCGCCGACCATGGTGCGGATCACCAACGGCGTGGCGGCCTTGCCGCCGAACATGTAGCGAAACTTCGCCGCCTGGTTGAGGATCTGGTCCAGGCAGCAGCCGGCAAAGTCGACGAACATCAGTTCGCACACCGGGCGCACGCCGCAGGTGGCCGCGCCGACCGCCGCGCCGACGTAACCGATTTCCGACAATGGGGTGTCGAGCACACGCCCGGGAAACTGGTCGTAGAGCCCCTTGGTGACGCCGAGCACACCGCCCCAGGCGTCGTTTTCACCGGGCGCACCGGCACCGCCGGCGACGTCTTCGCCCATGATGAAGACGCTGGCGTCGCGGCGCATTTCCTGGGCCAGGGCTTCGTTGATTGCCTGCTGATAACTGATTTTTCTCGCCATGATGGAATTCTCTGTTCTTGTTTTATAGGGGCGTTCAGGGGTAGGAGACGTAGACGTCGGTCAGCAGGTCCGCCGCGGTGGGCTTGGGATCGGACTTGGCCTTGTACACCGCGTTCTCGATCAACAGGTCCACCTCCTTATCGATCAGGTCCAGTTGCTCGACCGTCAGCAACCCGGCCCGGGTCGTGCGTTCACGGAACTGCATCAGGCAGTCCTGGTGCTCGCGGAAATGCTTGACCTCATCAGGCGCCCGGTAAGTCTGGGCATCGCCCTCGAAGTGGCCGTAGTAGCGCGTCAGCTTGACCTCGATCAGCGAGGGCCCCTCGCCCGCCCGGGCACGCTCGACCGCGGCGCCGGCGGCTTCATGGACGGCGAAGAAATCAAAACCGTCCACCGTGACCCCGGGCATGCCGAAGCCGGCGGCGCGGTCGGCGATGTGATCGCAGGCCACCGACCAGTTGGAGGCGGTCGCTTCGGCGTAGCCATTGTTCTCGGCGATGAACAGGCACGGCAGGTTCCACACCGACGCCATGTTCATGGCTTCGAACACCGCGCCTTCGTTGGAGCCGCCATCGCCGAAGAACACCACGGCGACACTGTCGGTGCCCTTGAGCCGGGCCGCCAGCGCGGCGCCGACCACCAGCGGCGCGCCCGCCCCGACGATGCCGTTGGCGCCGAGCATGCCCTTCTCGATATCGGCAATGTGCATCGAGCCGCCCTTGCCCTGGCAGACCCCGGTTTTCTTGCCGTAGATCTCGGCCATCATCCCGTAGACGTCCACGCCCTTGGCTATGCAATGGCCGTGGCCACGGTGGTTGGAGGCGATGCAGTCGTCATCGCCCAGATGCGCCATGACCCCGGCGGCCGACGCCTCTTCGCCGGCATAAAGGTGGACGAAGCCGGGGATCTCGCCGGTGGCGAATTCCACGTGCAGGCGCTCTTCGAACGCACGGATGGTGCGCATCACCTGGTAGGCGTGCAGCAGTTGATCGTGGGTGAGCGGTGTCGACATTTTTATTCTCCTGGGGTGTCTTCTTGAAGATTCAGAGGGTGTTGCGGGTGTTCGCGGCCGATCGCCAGCAAACGGTGTTGCGCGGCGTAGGCCAGCACCGCATTGACGTCGATGCTCAGCGGGCCGCCGGCATCGAGGGTGACCGTTGGCCGGTCCTGCGCGTTGAATTCGATTTCCCGCTCACCGTCCAGGGCCAGGGTGCCGCTGGAAAGCGACAGGCCGTGGGCGATGCCAGGTTCCAGGGGCCCGGCAGCGAGCACGCCACAGCCTTGCAGCAGCCCTGGCGCGAGCGGCACCAGCAGCGCTTCGGGGGATTGCGGGTCCAGGCGCATCCAGGCGCCCCCCGGTGCCTGGCGTGAAACCGGAAACCACAAGCCGCACAGCGCCGACAGGCCAATGGATTGCGGTTCGGCGAAGGTCACGAAGACTTCGGCCAGGTCCTGTGCGCGACTGATGGCCCGGGCGCCGACGAAGCGCAGCGGCGACACGGCGACGTCCACCAGGGCGACTTCGCGCAAGCCACGTCCGGCATCACAGACCAACAAGCGCTTGTTGCGGCGCAAGCCGATCGAGTCCGGGATCCGGCCACTGGCGTACAACCCGCCGGCCAAGCCAGCACTGGTGGCCTCGCGCAGTTCGGGAAAAGCATTGTTGGTGCCGGTGGACAGGGTCAGCAGCGGGATGTCGCCGACCTCGGCGGCCACGGCCTTGTGGGTGCCGTCACCGCCCAGCACAGCGATCAGCGCGACCTCGCGTTCGGCCATCAACCGCGCCGCCCGTCGGGTGTCCTCGACGGTCTGGCGCAGGGTCAGGTCAAGGAACTCCAAGGCCGGCCAGTGGCTGCTGCGCGCCTGGCGGCCGTGGCTGTTCTTCAGCACAGCGGCGGCCATGCCAATCATGTCGGTGGGCATCAACACCTGCTCAACACCCGTGGCGCCGAACGCGGCCAGCAAGCGCTGGATCACCGACACCTTGTCGGTGCTGGAAAACAGCCCGGCGTTGGCGGTCAGGCGCCGAACGTCGCGGCCCGATGCCGGGTTGGCGATGATGCCCACCGTCAAGGGCCGGCGACTCATGACGTCACCGTCAGCGTGAAGGGAAAACGACCTGGGCAGGAAGACATGGGCGCACCTCGTTTTTATTATTCGAAGACCCGTCGAGCGGGCCCTAGGCACAGAGCAAGGCCGGTGCCAGTTCCTGAGAAAACCCGCTGAAAGCCCGATCCAGAGGCCTCCAGACGAAATGAACGGGTGCCAGAGGCCAGGCCTCGTGAGACGCCGCATGTCAGCCTGCACGGGTGCTTGCCGAGACCGTGAGACGTGGCGTCTCACCCCAGCCCTGAGGCCGGCCAGGCTTGTCTGCGTCCGGCGAACGGCGCTTAATGGGCGCACAACGATAAGAAGCTGAATCGGAGGCCCCATGCTTTCCGCTCACTCCCGGGCGCATGTCGATTGCGTCAGCCGCGTGGTGAAGAACGCCGACCGGTTGCCCCAGTTGCCCGTGCCGGACCTGATCCTCGACTCCTGGCGTCGCTCCATGGAGCAACACCACCTGGACCCAGGCTCCTTGCAGGGCCCGCGCATCCTCTCCGAGGACGTGCTCAAGCAGTGTCGCGAGCGCTCCGAACTGTTCCTCAACATCGCCAGCGAAGAAGTCGCCCGCCTCCATGGTCGGGTGCGCGACGCCGATTACTGCGTGTTGCTGACCGACGCCCAGGGCCAGACCATCGACTACCGCGTGGAAACCACCCTGCGCAACGACTGCCGCAAGGCCGGGCTTTACCTGGGCACCTGTTGGTCGGAGGGTGAAGAAGGCACCTGCGGGGTGGCGGCCGTGCTCACGGCCAAGGCACCGGTGACGGTGCACAAGCGCGACCATTTCCGCGCCGCGTTCATCGGCCTGACCTGCTCGGCGGCCCCGGTCTTCGACCCTCAGGGGGAACTGCTCGGCGTGTTGGACGTGTCGGCGGTGCGCTCACCGGATGATCGGCGCTCGCAGCACCTGATCCGGCAAATGGTGGTGCAGAGCGCCCGGGAGATCGAACAAGCGTTTTTCCTCAGCAGCGCCCAGGGCTACTGGGTGCTGCGCGGTCACCGCAACGCCGGCTATGTCGACAGCCAACCGGACTTCCTCTTCGCCTGGGACGACGACGGTTGCCTGCAAGCGCTGAACCCGGCTGCCCGCCAATACCTGCTGGAACGCTACGGCCAGTTGCCGAGCCATATCAGCCAGGTGTTCGATCAACAGTGGCTGCACCGTGCCCGAGACGAACACCTCTACCCCCTGCTGGGCCACGGCAACGGCCCAGCCCTGCACGGCCGCCTCAGCGCGCCACGCCAGCGGGCCACCAGTCGGCCCCGGGTCGCGCTGGCACCGGCCGAGCTCGATCCACGCCTGGCCGACAGCCTGCGCCTGGCGGTACGGGTCAAGGACCGCAACCTGCCGGTGCTGGTCCAGGGCGAAACCGGGTCCGGCAAGGAAGTGTTCGCCCGTCAACTGCACCAGGCCAGCGAACGTCGTGATCGCCCGTTCGTGGCGCTCAATTGCGCGGCGATTCCCGAAAGTCTGATCGAGAGCGAGTTGTTCGGCTATGTCGCCGGGGCCTTCACCGGCGCGTCGGCCAAAGGCATGCAAGGCCTGCTGCAACAAGCCGATGGCGGCACGTTGTTCCTCGATGAAATCGGCGACATGCCGCTGGCGCTGCAAACCCGCCTGCTGCGGGTGTTGGCCGAAGGCGAAGTGGCGCCGCTGGGTGCTTCACGGCGCAAGGCCGTCGACATCCAGGTGATCTGCGCCACGCACCGCGACCTGGAGACGCTGGTGGCCAGCGGCGAATTTCGCGAAGACCTGTACTTCCGCCTCGGCGGCGCCCGCTTCCAACTGCCACCGCTGCGCGAACGCACGGATCGACTGGCGCTGATCAATCGTGTTCTCGCCGAGGAGGCGGCGCTGTGCGGCACGCCTGTGCAATGCAGCGACGCGGCCCTGGAATGCCTGCTCGGCTATCACTGGCCGGGCAATATCCGCCAGTTGCGCCATGTGCTGCGCTACGCCTGCGCGGTGTGCGACGCCGACGTGATCCAACTCCGCCACCTGCCCGAGTCACTGCACGGCGGCGACGTTGCGTTGGAGGCGTCGGAACCGAGCGCCAGCCCGGAACGCCAGGCGCTGCTCGATGCCTTGGTGCGCCATCGCTGGAAGCCCACGGCTGCTGCCCGGGCCCTGGGCATTTCCCGGGCGACCCTGTATCGACGGGTCCACCAGCATGGCATCGAAATGCCGGGGCGCAGGCCGGCTTAGCGCAGTTGGTGCTCGATCATTTCTGCGCCAGTTCGTGGCGCACGCACTGCTCGTAGTAGGTCTGCTTGACTGCGGCGGGCTTGAGGCGCGAGGCACTGTTGTAGGTCTGCTCGGTGATGCCCAGGGCGGTCATGCGCATCCAGGGCCGGGGAAACTTGCGCACCTGCAGCTTCTTGCGTGCGCCGTACAGGGTGATCCCGGACAGTTTCGAGGCCTGTGCCCCTGCCGCGATGTCCGATCCCCAGCGACACACCGATTGCTGGTTTTGCGTCAGTGCCCTGGCCTGGACCTCAAGCGAGACGGCCGCCAGGAGAACCGTCACCGCGCCCCATCGCGCCAGGCTCGACATAGAAATTTGCATAGGTTTGTCGCTCAACATTCTGAAATAAAAGAAGTTTGACGACGTTTTCGCAAGCAAGGGGCCAGCACTGACGTGCGCCCCCTGTGGCGAGGGGATTTATCCCCGTTGGGCTGCAAAGCAGCCCCGTAGATCTATCTGACGCATCGAGTCGTCAGGTTTTGGGGCCGCTTCGCGACCCAACGGGGATAAATCCCCTCGCCACAGGGTTTGTGCACTATTGACCCTTGGTGTGATGAATTGTGGCTGCGTCCGCCTTGGCCTCTTGCAGCAACTGCTGGATCACCTGTTCCTGCTCGGCATAGCGCCCTTCGCCGAAGTGGCTGTAGCGCACCTGCCCCTTGGCGTCGATGAAGTAATGCGCCGGCCAGTACTGGTTGTCGAAGGCACGCCAGATCGCATATTGATTGTCGATGGCCACCGGGTAGTGGATGCCCAGCTTGCGCACCTGCTCACGCACGTTGTCGATGATCTTCTCGTAGCCGTATTCCGGGGTATGGACGCCGATGACCACCAGCCCATCCTTCTCGTATTGCTTCGCCCAGCCGTTCACGTAAGGCAGCGTGTGCTGACAGTTGATGCAGTCGTAGGTCCAGAAGTCCACCAGCACCACCTTGCCGCGCAGTGATTCGGCGCTCAGCGGCGGCGAGTTCAACCATTGCACCGCGCCGTCCAGCGAAGGCATGTCTCCCTTGGCCTCAAGGGTCGGCATGGGGCTGGCGCTGGCCTTGCTGACCACGTAGTCGATCGCCTTGGGCACCTTGTCCAGCAGGCTCTGCTCCAGGCTCGCGCCCCCTTGTGAAGAGGTGTTGGCCAATAACCGATCATCGGCACCGGTGCCAATCGCCACCGCAGCCAACAGCACGACCACTCCGCTGCCCCGGCGCAGCCAGGCCGTCACCGGCAAGGACAGCTTCAGCCGGGAGACCACGCCGCGTCCGGCGAAGATCAAGGTGCCCAGGGACAAGGCGCTGCCCAGGCCATAGGCGAGCAGCAACAGGCTGGTTCCGGCGTTGGCGCCCTGCAGCATGGCACCGGTCAGGATCACGCCGAGTATCGGCCCGGCGCAAGGCGCCCAGAGCAGCCCGGTGGCGACGCCGATCAGCACCGATGCCAGCGGCCCACCCAGGCGCCCGGCGCCGGCGTCCACCCGGTTGCCCAGGTGCACCAGCGGCCGCGCCAACCAGGTGCCGACCCGGCTGAAGATCAGCGACAAGGCAAACAGCACCATCACCGCCAGGGCGACTTGCCGGCCGACGTTGCTGGCGCGCAGCACCCAGTCGCTGCTGACCACCGCCAGGCTCGACACCAGGGCGAACGTCAGCACCATGCCGCCAAGGGTCAACAACATGGAACCCGGCGCACGATTGGCCCGAGCGAACAGGAACGGCACCACAGGCAGAATACAAGGGCTGAGGATCGTCAGGATCCCGCCGAGGAAAGCGATCAGAAGCATGGCATCACCTATCAGAAGTCAGGCCGACTCGGGCCCTTGTGGCGAGGGGATTCATCCCCGCTGGACCGCGAAGCGGTCCCCTGGAAGTCGCTGTCACATCGCAGTGAGAGGATTTGGGGTTGCTTCGCAACCCAGCGGGGATGAATCCCCTCGCCACAGTGGTTGGAAACATTCTTGATGCTGTACTCAGTTCCCGTCACTGCAATGATCGGAAAACTTGCTGTAGTCCAGCGCCTGCTGGTGACCTGCCGAATCCAGGTAGGTCATGTGGGCGTTGACCACGCCGCAGTCCGGGCCGGCATCTTCGGTCATCGAGAGCACTTTCTGGATGTCCAGGTGGGTGCCGTAGGTGTAGGTTTGCGCCTGGACGTTGCCTTCGGCCCGGGCGGACAGCGTGCAGATGTTCAATGCGGCGAAGAGGCAGGCGGCGTAGATGGCTTTGGTGTTCATGGCGGTGTCCTCGGTGCAGTCAATGGGTTTTCTGTCGAGGCCGGTTGCGTTGCCCCGTTGGACGCCATTGAATGCTGCCCAGGTATCGCGCCTGTATCGGGCCGGGGGGCTTTTTGCATCCCTGTGTATCCGTCGCGCGCCAGATACACTGCAATACAAACCGCCGCGAGCCGCGCCGGCTGGCGCCTGTAGACTGACCACACCGAAACGCCAAGGGGACTGGGCACCATGGATCATGTCGATCACGTATTGATTGTGGATGACGATCGCGAGATCAGAGAGCTGGTGGGCAACTACCTGAAGAAGAACGGCCTGCGCACCACCGTCGTCGCCGATGGCCGGCAGATGCGGGCGTTCTTGGAGACCACCCCGGTGGACCTGATCGTGCTCGACATCATGATGCCCGGCGATGACGGCCTGGTGCTGTGCCGCGAATTGCGCGCCGGCAAGCACAAGGCTACGCCGGTGCTGATGCTCACCGCCCGCAATGACGAAACCGACCGCATCATCGGCCTGGAAATGGGCGCCGACGATTACCTGGTCAAGCCCTTCGCCGCCCGGGAACTGCTGGCCCGCATCAACGCCGTGCTACGCCGCACCCGCATGCTGCCGCCCAACCTGGTGGTCACCGAAAGCGGTCGCCTGCTGGGGTTTGGCCGCTGGCGCCTGGACACCACCGCCCGCCACCTGCTGGATACCGACGGCACCCTGGTGGCCCTGAGCGGCGCCGAGTACCGTTTGTTGCGGGTGTTCCTGGACCATCCGCAGCGGGTGCTCAACCGTGACCAGTTGCTCAACCTGACCCAGGGCCGGGACGCCGACCTGTTCGACCGTTCCATCGACTTGCTGGTCAGCCGCCTGCGCCAGCGCCTGCTGGACGATGCCCGGGAACCGGCCTACATCAAGACCGTGCGCAGCGAAGGTTATGTGTTCTCGCTGCCGGTGGAAATCCTCGAGGCGTCGGTATGAACCTGCCGCTGCGCTGGCCACGCACCCTCGCGTCGAGGCTGTCGCTGATTTTCCTGGTCGGGCTGATCCTGGCCCAGGGCCTGTCCTTCGGCGCCCAGTACTACGAGCGCTACCAGAGCGCCAAGTCCACCATGCTCGGCAACCTGGAAACCGACGTTGCCACCTCCGTCGCCATCCTCGACCGCCTGCCCGCCGCCGAGCGTCCGGCCTGGCTGCCGAAACTCGCCCGGCGCAACTACGGCTACCTGCTGGAAGAAGGCCAGGCCGGCCAGCCGATGCAGACCGACGATGCGCCGATCTCGATGAGTTCGATCCAGGACGCCATCGGCCAGGCCTACGCCCTGACCTTCACCGACCTGCCCGGGCCGCAGAAGCACTACCAGGCTCACCTTCGCTTGAGCGACGGCAGCCCGTTGACCATCGACGTGCGCCCGGCAATGGTGCCGCTGTCGCCGTGGTTGCCGATGGTCTTGCTGGGGCAGCTGGCGCTGTTGATCGGTTGCACCTGGCTGGCCGTGCGCATTGCCGTCGGCCCGCTTACCCGGCTGGCCCAGGCGGTGGAAACCCTCGACCCGAATGCCCACAGCGTGCGCCTGGACGAAAAAGGCCCCACCGAGGTGCTGCACGCCGCCAAGGCGTTCAATGCCATGCAGGACCGCATCGCCGCCTACCTCAAGGAGCGCATGCAGTTGCTGGCGGCGATCTCCCATGACTTGCAGACGCCCATCACGCGCATGAAGCTGCGCGCCGAGTTCATGGACGATGGCCTGGAAAAGGACAAGCTCTGGAGCGACCTGAGCGAGATGGAGCACCTGGTGCGCGAAGGCGTGGCCTATGCCCGCAGCATCCATGGCGCCACCGAGGCCAGCTGCCGCATCAACCTCGACGCGTTTCTCGACAGCCTGGTGTTCGACTACCAGGACACCGGCAAGGACGTGCACCTGTCCGGAAAAAACGCCGCGGTCATCGACACCCGCCCCCATGCCTTGCGGCGCGTGCTGGTCAACCTGGTGGACAACGCACTGAAATTCGGCGGCGCGGCCCAGCTCCATGTGCAGCCCACCGACAACGGGCAACTGTCGATCCAGGTCCTGGACCGTGGCCCCGGTATCGACGAACAGGAACTGGCCGAAGTACTCAAGCCGTTCTACCGGGTCGAAAGCTCGCGCAACCGGGAAACCGGCGGCACCGGGCTGGGGCTGGCCATCGCCCAGCAACTGGCAATCGCCATGGGCGGCTCGCTGACCCTGAGCAACCGCGATGGCGGCGGCCTGTGCGCCGAGTTGCGCCTGGGTCGCGACACCTCGATGAGTTAACCGCGATCCAATGTGGCGAGGGGATTTATCCCCGCTGGGCTGCGCAGCAGCCCCAACGCAGCTGACTCAATCCTCTTGACACACCGAGGCGACAGGTTCCAGGGCCGCTTCGCCGCCCAGCGGGGATAAATCCCCTCGCCACATTGACTAATCCAGTGATCTTTTTCGTTACCCCTGCCGCCGGAAAAAATCGAAACCTTGAACCGCTTGCATCGGTCCAGTCCTGTATGACCGTCAACGCCGCGCGCCTGCGCGGCCTACCTACGAGGGACAGACATGAGCATGACCGTCGGTGATTTTCTGGTGGAACGCCTTTATGAATGGGGGGTTCGTCGTATCTATGGTTATCCGGGCGATGGCATCAACGGGGTCTTCGGCGCCCTGAACCGGGCGAACGGGAAAATCCGCTTCATCCAGGCCCGCCACGAGGAAATGGCCGCGTTCATGGCCTGTGCCCACGCCAAGTTCACCGGTGAACTGGGGGTGTGCATCGCCACCTCCGGGCCGGGCGCCTCGCACCTGATCACCGGCCTCTATGACGCCCGCATGGACCACATGCCGGTGCTGGCCATCTGCGGCCAACAGGCTCGCGCAGCCCTGGGCGGGCACTACCAGCAGGAACTGGACCTGGTCAGCCTGTTCAAGGACGTCGCCGGAGCGTTCGTGCAGCAGGCTAGCGCACCGTCCCAGGTCCGCCACCTGCTCGATCGCGCCGTGCGCACGGCCGTGGGCGAGCGCCGGGTCACGGCGCTGATCCTGCCGAACGACCTCCAGGACCTGGAATACACCGCCCCGCCCCACAAGCACGGCACGGTGCATTCCGGCGTCGGCTACCGCAAGCCCAGGGTCGTGCCGTACGAGGACGATCTGCGCAAGGCCGCCGAGGTCCTCAATGCCGGCAAGAAAGTCGCCATCCTGGTAGGCGCCGGTGCACTAGGGGCCACCGACGAAGTGATCGCCGTCGCCGAGAAACTCGGGGCCGGCGTGGCCAAGGCGTTGCTCGGCAAGGCCGCCGTACCGGACGACCTGCCCTGGGTGACCGGCTCCATCGGCCTGCTCGGCACTGAACCCAGCGACGACATGATGGCCGGCTGCGATACGCTGCTGATGATCGGCTCCGGCTTCCCCTACGCCGAATTCCTGCCTCCTGAAGGCCAGGCCCGCGGCGTGCAGATCGACATTCAACCGGACATGCTCAGCCTGCGCTACCCCATGGAGGTCAGCTTGCACGGCGACAGCGCCGACACTCTGCGGGCCCTACTGCCACTGCTCGAAACAAAGACCGATCGCACCTGGCGCAAGAAGATCGAGCACTGGCGCGAACGCTGGGACAAGACCCTGGAAAAGCGTGCCCTGGTCTCGGCCAAGCCGATCAATCCGCAGCGCGTGACGTTCGAGCTGTCGCCGAGGCTGCCGGACCGCGCCATCATCACTTGCGATTCCGGCTCCTGCGCCAACTGGTTCGCCCGGGATATCCAGATCCGGCGCGGCATGATGTGCTCGCTGTCCGGCGGCCTGGCGTCCATGGGTGCCGCCGTGCCCTATGCCATTGCGGCGAAGTTCTGCCACCCGGATCGGCCAGTGGTCGCCCTGGTGGGCGATGGCGCCATGCAGATGAACAACATGGCTGAGCTGATCACCGTTGCCAAGTACTGGCGCACCTGGGCCAACGGCACCTGGATCTGCGCGGTGTTCAACAACCGCGACCTGAACCAGGTGACCTGGGAGCAACGGGTGATGGAGGGCGATCCGAAGTTCGAGGCCTCCCAGGACATCCCCGACGTGCCCTACCACCTGTTCGCCGAATCCATCGGCCTGAAGGGCATTCTGGTGCTGCACGAGGACGATGTGGCGGCGGCCTGGGAGCAAGCGCTGGCGGCGCAACGGCCGGTGCTGATCGAATTTCGCACCGACCCCGACGTGCCGCCGCTGCCGCCGCACATCAAGCTGGAACAGGCGAAGAAGTTCGCCTCCACGCTCCTGCAGGGTGACCCAAACGAACGTGGCATCGTGGTCGAGACCGCCAAACAGGTGCTGGGCGCCCTGCTGCCGGGCACAAAAAAAGACTGAACCACAACACCAGCCTGGTTTCAGGCAACGCCAACGGCCGCCCCGCACGGGCCGTGTCGACTGTCGGGTCAATTAAGTTAATCGATCAGACAGCCGATACAGGGACGTGCGGGATATTTCGCGTTTAGCTGATGGCTTGTTTATGACTGAAGATGCTGGCAACGACTCAACTGTCCTCTCGGGCTCGCCAAGCCGAAACTTCACTCGCCGCACCTTCCCGGCCATTATGCTGGTGCTGTTTTTCATGTCGGCCCTGGCGATTGCCGTGTTGCTCAACATCACGGCCGCCCAAGACCAACGCGCCCGTGAACAGAGCCTGTTCTTCGCCCAACGGGCCATCGAGGGCATCCGCACCGGCATCGCACGGGACTTGAACGACTACTCCAAGTGGAGCGACGCCTACCGCCACCTGCATGTCGAAGTGGACAAGGCCTGGGCCTTCGACCAGGAAAACGTCGGCAGCAGCGTCTTTTCGCTCTACGGCTACCAGGCCGTGTTCGTTATTTCCCCGACCGGCAAGACCGTCTATTCGGTGATCGACGGGCAGCTGAGCGACGTCACCGCCGATGCCTGGCTGACCGGCAACCTGCGGGCCCTGGAGAAAAAAGCCAGCGCCGAGAACAATCGCGACGAAGTCATCGTCGAGATGTTGCACCACGACGGCGCCCCAGCGTTCGTCGCCACGTCCGCCATCACCACCGGCACGGATAACAGCGTGCCGCACATTCCCGGCCCGCCCAGCCTGATGCTGTTCGTCAAGGTCCTCGATGGCGCGTCGTTGCAGAACCTGGCGCGGGACTTCGTCCTGCCCGATGCCCACGTCGCCCGCTCGCCCGGACCACCCGACACCGCCCAGTTTCTACTGAACGACCTGACCCAGGAGGCACTGGCCTGGCGCCCGCTGACGCCGGGCAGTGACCTGCGCAAGGCCTTGCTGCCGGTGCTGGCCGTGGCGCTGCTGGTGCTGGCGATCCTGGCGCTGGCGGTGTTGCGCCATGCCCTGGTCATGCTCCGCGCCCAGGAGCGCCAGTACGCCAGCCTGCTGGCCCATCGCAAGGCGCTGGAGCGCAGTGAAGAGCGTTTCCGCGACATTGCCGAGGTATCGTCCGACTGGCTGTGGGAAGTCAACTCGGCCGGAACCCTCACCTACCTGTCGGAACGCTTTGAACAAGTGACCGGCTTCAGTCCGGCGGAATGGCTGGGCAAGCCGCTGCACCGGTTGCTTCATCCCCATGACGGATCGATTTCCATCGCCCACTGGCTGCTGGGCGGCGCCAACAGTGCCGAGCCGACCGCACTGCTGTGCGAATACACCGCGCGCAACCTGCGCACACGCACCTGCAAGATCGCCGTGCGGGCCATCGAGGCCGGCACCCTGGGCTTTCGCGGCACCGCCACCGACATCACCGAGGAGTTGCGGGCGCTGGCGCAGATCAAGCACCTGTCGCTCCACGACCCGTTGACCGGGCTGGCCAACCGCAATCGCTTGTTCGACTGCCTCAGCGAACACCTCGGCCGCACCGACGGCGCATCGCTGGCCGTGCTGAACCTGGACATGGACCGCTTCAAGCCGGTCAACGACTCCCTGGGCCACGCCGTGGGCGATAAGGTCTTGAAGGAAGTGGCCCATATCCTCCAGCAGAACGTACGCAGCACCGACCTGGTGGCGCGCCTGGGCGGCGATGAGTTTGTCATCGTCATGCCTGAACCGGGCGAAGCCAGTGACCTCGACCAGCTCTGCCAGCGCCTGATCGATTGCATGCAGCGGCCGATGCACCTGGACGGCAACACCTTGTACCTGGGCGTGAGCATCGGCGTTGCCTGGGCGCAACCGGGCGACGAGCGCGCCCACGAGTTGCTGCGCCAAGCCGACATCGCCCTGTACGCCGCCAAGGCAGCGGGCCGCAACACCTGGCGCGTGTACGTGGAAGCCATGGGCAATGTCGCCCGCGACCGGCGCCGCTACGAACAGCAACTGCGCGACGCGATGCAGCAGGGCCAACTGGAACTGCGCTACCTGCCTCGCTTCGACATGAACGCCGAACAATTACATGGGTTCGAGGCGCAGGCCTTCTGGCACCACCCCGAGAAAGGTGAACTGGGGGGCGCCGATTTCATTCCCATTGCCGAGACTTCCGGCCAGTTGGAAGAACTGGGCACCTGGATGCTGATCAACGTCTGCGAAGAAGCGGTGAGCTGGCCGAGCGCGGTCAGCGTGTCCATCGCGGTTTCCCCCAGGTGGTTCAGCAGCAGCTTCCTGCTCAAGCAGGTGCAAGCGGCCCTCGATGCCAGCGGCCTGGCGTCGCATCGGCTGACCCTGGAGGTGGCTGAAGGGGTTCTGCTGGCCGATCACAAGGCGGTCGCCGCGACCCTCCATGCCCTGAAAAACCTGGGCGTACGGATCAATATCGACAAGTTCGGCACCAACATCGCGTCCTTGCGCGAAGTGCTGAACCAGCCATTCGATGGTATTCGCTTCGATCGCAACATCCTCTCGCAACTGGGCCTGGAGCAGGATGAGGAAGGCGTACTCGCCATGATCCGCCTGAGTCGCAGCGTGGGGTTGAGGGTGACCGCCGAAGGCATCGAGAACGCCCGGCAGTTCCGCCAGTTGCGCAGCGTGGCCTGCGACCATGTCCAAGGCCCCTATTTCGGCTCGCCTCTGGCCCGCTCGGAAATGGCCTCGTTCTTTACCACCCCGCGGTGGCTGTGAGCCCTCGCAAGAGCTGACTGACCGCCTTCGCGAGCAGTTGGATTGGGGCCCACCGCAAGAGCCAGGCCGGCTGTCAGGCCGCCTTCGCGGGCAAGCCCGCTCCCACAGGGATCTGTGGCGGGCACACACCTCAAGCCCACCACACAACACTGTGGGAGCGGGCTTGCCCGCGATAGCGCCAGGTCAGTCGACACCTTCATCCACTGACCCGCCCTCGTCGCGAGCAAACCCGCCCCCACACAGGGGATCTGTGGCGGACACACACCTCAAGCCCACCACACAATACGGTGGGAGCGGGCTTGCCCGCGAAGGGGCAGGCCCGGTCTGCCCCGGTCACAGACTCAACCGCCCCCGCTCCTCTTCGGTCAAGCGCTGCCGAGTCTGTTCGTCCAGTGGCCCGGCGCCAAGCACTTGCACCGGGCTGGCCGGGTCATAGGCGCGAGGGGCCTCGCGGCTGGCGCCGTCGCGGGACGGGGCCAACTGCTCGGAGCCGAAACTCACCACCTGCACGGTGAACACCGACGCCTGGTTCTGCCGCGCCGCGTTCTGCTGCTGGCGGGTCACGTCCTCGGCCGCCTGGGTGGCCGAGGTCGCCGCCGCGCTGGCGGAGGTGATGGCCCCGGTGTTCACCGAAGCCGCCAACGGCACGCCGGAGGCCTTGCCCTGGGTCTGGATGTTGGCCGCGTTCACCACGGTCAATGCCGCGATGTTGACGTTGCCCGACACCCGGATCCCCGCCTCGCCGGCATCGATGGTGCCCAGCGGCGCGATCAGGTCGATATCCCCCGGCGCCACTTCGGCAATGGGGTTGAGGGTGGCGATACCGGCCCCGGTGCTCGGTACCGAAGGCGACAGCGTCACGTTGCCCCAGGTGTCGTACAAGCGCTTGGGCGGCGTGTACACCACGGTGGTCTTCGAACCCCGACCGGCGTTGATGTCGCCCTGGGCCGACCAGCCAAGGATCGAACCGCCAAAGGTGGTCATGATCCGGCTCTGCCCCAGCAGGATGCTGTTCTGCGCATACAACTGGATATCGCCCTCACCCTGGGTGATGACCCCGGCGGTGGACGGCGGCGCGTTGCCCTCGATACCGAAAGTCTGGCCGCCGCCCGGGGTCAGCATCTGGATACTGCCGCCGAAATCGGTGTGCACCCCCGCCCCGCCGAACATCGTGATGTCGCCCTTGTAGGTGATCGGATTGCCCGCCACGTCCTTGGTCGGGAACAACCAGTCGATGGCCTCGCGGCCCCGCAGGTAACTGCCCTGGCGCACGCCGCCCACTTCGTTGTACTCGCGGCCGCCGGCCTTGAGCTCGGCAAAGTACACGTCGCGGGCAAACACCCGCTGCTGCTCGGCCGGCAACGCCGCGAAATAGGCACGGGCCTGGTCGGTATCGCCGCTGAAACCGAAGCGCTTCTCCAGCCAATCCACCAATTCGGTTTCATAGGTCTTGGCGACCTTGCCGTCCTGGTTCGCCAGCGGCACACCGGCCAGGGCCTGGTTCGCCGGGTCCAGGTAGGCTTTGACGAAGCGCTGGTAATCCGCGCCGTTGAGGCCCGCGCCGGCCTGCAACACCAGGCTCGCGCCAGGGCGCGAATCCCCCGGTACCACGGCGCCGAGGCTGGTGATGCTGACCTTGTCGTCCATCAGGATATTGCGCCCGGCGGTGATCTCCAGCAGGCCGGGACCGGCGACGTTGAAGGTGCTGTAGAGGATGTCGCGCCCGGCTGACACGATGGAAATGTCGGTGGGGTTGTTGTGGATGAAGAGGTTGCCGGAGACGGTGTAGTTCCCCGCTTCAGCGTTATCACTGTGCGATCCGGCCAGCGGAACCCCGCTGCTGACGATGTCCCGCCCAGCCATCATCCGGACAGCTCCAGCGCCTTCATATGCAATTCGCCCCGGCCATCTGGCCGTGGAAACCGACGTCATCGACCGCCCGGTGGTGACTGCCAGCAAATCGCCTTCGAGTGCATAGAAGCGAGCAGGATCGGCATTGAGGGCCCATTCGCTGGAAGCGCTGCTGGTGTCGAAGGCAAACAGCGGCAGCATGTTCGAACTAAGGCGCACAGGATTACCGTCGGCCGAAAGATTGCTGACTTTGATACTGATGCCGTTATCGACAGAACCGACATAGGCTGGCCGGAATGGCGTAGCCAAAGCGGTCGATGCGGCACCGGAACGACTGACCGACATGTCGCCGCCGTAGATGGAATCGCCGGCTAGGAATTGCAATTCACTGTTAGGGCCAGGTGCGAGCAGCAGCGCTGGAAGATTGTTAGCGTCGTAGACTGCGCTGGTACCTATCGCCTTAGCCCTGCCGTAATACAGGCTACCACTGGCCGCCACAGCCCGCAGGATTGAGGGGTAGACCATTGCAAGGTCCGTATCCAGCCCCAACGTCAGAGGCGTCAGGTTACCTCCCGACGTCCATAGATCAATCGCCGTGTTGGCAGTCCACAGCGTAAACCAGCTCACACCCGATCCGTTAATCGCGCCACTTTTGAATGGAGACACGCTCATCATCAATGCCCGACCTGGGTCTGCAACGTCCTGAACGACGAGATCGCCCAGGGTAGATAGATTGAAAGTGGCGTCGCCCGGCATCAGAGTCAGCCCACCGGTGGCGTCGCCACGTGTGGATTTGAAGGAATCGTATGCCCGAGTCTCTCGAGGGGACTGCACAGTGGCAGCGTTGCCATAGCGAAGATCGATTCGGCCAATGGCACCGCTATCGATCTGCGCGTGCCCCCGCAGGTTGATGACCGCACCGTTGAGATGCCCGCTCGTGAACAAGCTCCCGGGATTCAAGGCACCGCCCACCCGCAGATTGAGATCGCCGCCGCCGGTCAATTGCAGACTGCCATCGGCGTCCACACGCCCGGTACTGCCTACGGCAAGCACCAATCCTTGACTGCGACTGTTGCTGCGCGACTCAAGAAGGCTACCCGCCATTTGATCGATCACCCCTGCATCGCCCGCGACCTGAACATTCAGGTTACCGCCGCCCAAGGTACCAAACCCGGTAAATCCAACCATCAAATCAGCCTTGCCATTCTGTGCTGCGGTATAGCTCCCGAAATTGATCCACCAGGCAGCGGGTTGTGCCTGGGTATCGGTAGAAACCGAGCCGTTGCCTTGGCGCCACAGCCAGTTCCCGACATTCGCAGTGTCATAACCCAAATCGCCGGGATTGGGTCGCGCATTACCGCTGCTAGTCACCGCGTCCATTGTATTGCCGGTCAGACTCCCGCCAACGTTCAGAGTCAGGTTGCCGCCAAAATCCGGGTACCAAGCGCGGTAAAGACTAGTAGTACCGCCATTCACAAACTGCTCGTTGTCACCGAATGCATCGTTAAGCACCTTTCCTTCCGCACCCAGCGCCTTAGGTTGGTTGTAAGGATCGTTGGCATGAGTCGCGCTCGCCGAGCTGCCTGCGGTATAGACGCCGTACAGCGAATCCATTTTCACATCACCTGCCGAGAACAGCTCAAGGTCAGCCGCGCCGGTACGAACCACGCTCCACCGTTGGCTGCCTGCTTTGTAATCGGCTTGTCCGACTGCTTGGCAATAAGAGGGATTTTCGGTACACAATTCCGGGTACCCGATGGCACCAAAATCAATCGGTTGACCGGCGAGACTCGGATCCCCCCATTCGATAGCCCCTACTTCAGTCCATATATATCCACTGCTGGCCTTACAAAAATCCGGTAAATCAGTACATAGCCCTGGGTAACCAATCGCCTCGAAGTCAATCGGTTGGCCTGCCATGCTGGTGTCGCCAAAAAAATCCAATGACCCTGCTTCGGTCCACAACATCTCGCCAGCCTTAGGCACACCAAACATACCGTAATGACTATCCGCCAAACGAAGATCCCCGCCAGCCGTCACAGGCTTCACGACCCGACTGTCCGCCGCCTGCGTATCGGCGCCGGCCACCAGCCGTAGGGACCAGGACTGCGACCCCTCGGCCAACATTGGCGCAATGGCCCAATTGCTGCCCGCCACTTCCGGACGCAACTGCACCGACTCGACACCCGCCGGCAGCTTGATGTCGGTACCTGAAGGAATTTTCGAACCCACATTCAATGCCAGGGGACCGCTGAGACGCACGACGTTGGTCAAGCCATGGGGCGCGTCCGCAATGCCTGGCAGTGCAACGCCTTTAGGCCAGATCAGGCTGCCAATGGTTGCGCTGCTGCCCAGCAGGCTCCCAGCCCCCAGCACTGTGCCCGCATCAAGGGTCTGAGTCGAAGCCAACAAAGTGCCGGCGGCGAACAACAGATTACCCAAGGCGTCATGCACCGCCGCGGCAAGCACCGTGCCCGCCGGCAGTACCAAAGGTTGATCAAGCGTCGCGGCTACTGGCAGGCGCGTTCCCGCCGCCAATGTGGCGCCCTTGAGCGGCACGTCGAAGTTGAGCACCGAGCCGGCCGGAAACGCCGTGTCCTCCGCCAGGATCACGCCGGTACCGGGCACGACGATATCGCCTGCCGCAAAATCAATACCCGGCAATAGCACCCAGCCCTTGTCATCGTTGCTGGCCGGCGGCTGGGCGAAACCGTCGGTGATGCTGCCATAGATATTCAGATCGCCCCCGGCGCGCAACGTCAGGCTGGCGGATTCGCCGGAGCCATAGACATTGTCCAGTTGGTTATGCCGATTGAGGCTCTCATAGCGATAGCGCGACAGGTC
Source organism: Pseudomonas sp. Cab53 (assembly GCF_018325965.1). Classification (NCBI taxonomy): domain Bacteria; kingdom Pseudomonadati; phylum Pseudomonadota; class Gammaproteobacteria; order Pseudomonadales; family Pseudomonadaceae; genus Pseudomonas; species Pseudomonas sp. Cab53. Next base: position 3,347,192 of record NZ_AP021902.1, read on the forward strand.
CAGGTCGCCTTGGACCACCAGGTCGCCATCGGCCGTCGCGCTCACCACCTCCACACCAGGGCGCAGATGGAATACATCGCGATAGCGGCTGTTGTTCAGTCCGGCGAGTTTGCGCTGCAACAGATCGTCGTTGTCGTGGGCCTGAGTGATGAACGCGGTGTTGTCGTCATGCACATCGTCCAACCACGCTTGATTGATGACCTGATAAGGCTTGCCGCTGGCTGCCGGTACGTTGACCAACGGTGCATCGTCGTATTGCCACATGGCCACCAGCGCGATCGAACGGGCGCCTTGGACATCCACGGCGCCGCTGGCATCGATTGCCACGTCGCCGCCTGAAACACCGCCCAGTCGTGGTGCGTTGAGTTGCAATGTTCCGCGGGCGCGACCGTCATGCATGCCCGGCTTACTGCCCAGCGCCACCTCGGTGCCATGGCGCAGGTCGATACGGGCACCATTGCCCAGGGTCAGCAGCCCTTGGCGTGCGGTCAGGTCCACGATGGCGCGGTTCGGTGAGTCGATGATCTTGCCGTAGCTGTCCACCCGCAGGCGTCGGCCATGGGCATCGAGCACCGCTGCGCTGCCCAGGGTCAGGGCATTGCCGGCGGCCAGATAAATACTGCCAACGCGCTCACCGCTGGCGTCGACCTTGCCGTTGACCAGCAAGCTGCCGTTGTCCACCGACACATTGATCGACGAGGCCTTAAGCCCGTCGCCGATCACCAGGTCGCCCTGTTTGAGCTGGAAGCCACGGGATCCGTAGACCTGCCCATCGTTCAAGCGCTGATTCAACGCCGCGAACTGCTCACTGAGACTGCCGCTGCCGCCCAGACGCTGGGCCTGGATTTCCACGCTGCCGGCCAGGTGCGGCATGGCGGTGCCGCCGGCGTCGTATTCGCCCGTGCTGCTGCCGAGAATCCGCCCTTGCAGGTCCACCACCCCCGCCGCCCCGTCCACAGCCACGGCGCTGAGCCGGCCGGCCTGGTTGTTGCGGGCCGAGAAGTCGATGGTCGAGCCATCGGTCTGGCGGATGTCGCCGTTCTGGCTTTGCAGAATCACCTCGCCACCGGCGCTGTAGCGCGTCACATCGTTGAAAGTCACCGTGCGACCCGCCACATCGATCAACGCCGCATCGGCCAGGGTCAGGTCGCGGGTCGCGCTCAAGGTCAGCTTGCCACTGGGCAGCACCACCGCACTGGCCAGGTTGAGGCTGGCACTCTTGAGGGACAACTCGCCACCGAGCCCGGAAACGGTGCCCGGCTTAGCGCTCGCGCCCGCCACGTTGATCGCCCCACCCGCGCTGATGCGGTTGATCGAACCGGCTTCACCGGTCAACAACGGAGTAAGAATATTCAGATTGCCGCCGCTGTAGGCAAAGCCCGTTTTCGGGTCGTATGCACCCTGGGTCTGATAGACCGCCAGGCTGCCTTTGTGATTGGCGGTCAGACGCTCGCTGGCGTTGAGGTTGACGTTGGCAAAGCCCAGGGCCAGACGGTCCAGCGTGGTGACCGAGCTCGGCTGGGCGAATTCACCGTAACCAAACTCGATGCGCTGGGCCTGGATGTCCAGGCGACCGGCGCCGGTGCCGGCCCCGCCGGCGATGACCGAACCCGGCGCGCCGACGGCACCGTTCCAGATCAGGTTGGCGGTGCGGATGGTCGCTACATCGCCGGCGCCGCCCGCGCCATAAATTGCCGGGGTGCTGAGCATCAGGTTGTTCAGGCGCGACTTACCGGTGGTCGAATCATAGGTGTCGAGGCTGACGGTGCCATAGAAATTCAGCGCCTGACTGGCCGACAGTTCGAGGGTTTCCAGGGCCGGAGCACCATATTGGGTGTCCCCGCGCAACAGGCGATCCAGAACGGTCTGGCTCAGGGTCAGACCGGCAGGCAATACATTGCGCCCCGACGCATCGCTCAATGCCTGGGCGGTGCCGACGTTGATGTTGCTCAGGGCCAGGGTCAGGTGACGGGTGCCGTAACGCACCTGGTCGTCCAGTTCCAGGCTGCCAGCGGTGCCTGCAACGATACTGCCTTCGGAGTGAATGCGTGTGACGCCACTGCAAGGCGTCAGGCGGCAGCCACCGATATTGATGGAGCCTGCGCCGCCCGATGGAGGGGCCAGTACGCTGAGCAAACCATTGGAGGCGGCCAGCATATTGGCGTCGTTATTGAGACTGTAAACAAAGCCAGCTCGGGCGTCGTAAGCAGCCGCGCCACGACCGATGGTGTTGATGACAGCGCCCTGTTCCATCGATAACTCGCCGCCATTGGCCAACAGGAAAACCTCAGGTGCTGCTAAAGCCGCACCTTCACGCAATGTCACGCTACGCGACATCTCAGACACCGGAGTCACGTAATTTCCGCTTTGACCGTAACTAACCGAAAACAGGCCGCCTATGACCTGACGCGAAGCGTTCAATGCATTCAGGCTTTCGGCAGTGAGGGTCACGCCCTCGAAACCAGCCGTGGCCCCACGCCCATCCGCAACCACCTCCAGCGCGCTCCGGGCGTAACCAACCACTGAGACGGAACCGCCGAAGCCTCCCGCCTGAGGCGCGAACTTGCCGACACCCTTGAAGGAGAATGCTTGATCCCCTGCTCCAGGGGCCAGGTTCAGTTTCAAGGTCTTGGCGTCTACCGGCAACATTGCCCGGGGTACGCCCAGGCGAGCGGCATCGGCCACGGCGAACTGCGCGTAGCTCGTTTCGTTGTATTGCGAGTAGCGGCGCAGCACATCCCCCGACGTCAGAATGACCTGACTGGACAAACTGTTACGCTGACCGGTATTGGCCACCGACAACACCCCGGCGGTGGTCCAGGAACCGTTGCGCATCTGTTGCGCGCCCGTTGTGATGCCTTGCCCCGCCAAGCCATTGACCTCGACCCGGAACGCGCCCGGCAGCAACGCATAAGTGGACGGCATCAGGGTGTAAGTACCGGCAGCCAGCCCGGGCACACCGGCACCGATGGTGATCTGCTGACCGACCCTCGGATCCACCGCGCCACCTTCGGCAGCGACCGGCGCATACTGACTCTGGTTGCCCGGCACAATGGCGTAGACCGGGTTGCTGGAAAGACCAGGCAAGGTGAAACCGCCATTGGCACCCATTTGTACCAGCGGATTGAAACGGGCGTCAGTAGAACCACCACGGCCTGAGATAAAGCCAGCGCCGAGCAAATCACCGCCACCAGACAGGTCAAGCACCGAACCCTCCTGTGCCGTGACCGATCGCCCGCCCAGAATAACGCCGATGTTAATGTCAGCGTTTAGACTGGGTACTGCACCCTGTCCTAGCAACACCACCTTCTTGCCAGCGTACTCATAACTTTGACCGTCGACCGTGCCGCCATAGGGCAATCTCAGGCCCAAGCCGCTGACCGACGTCAGGCTGCCCGGCAACAGACTTACCCGATCGCTGATGGCATACCCCCCTACACCGCCGTTGGTGCCGACCTCAATCAATCCCAACGGCGCCCGAACCACGCCACCCTGTTCGATGTTCGCGCTACCCAGTTGCAAGCGCCCGAATACCGAATAGGGTACCTGGGGCGTCGTCTGGGTTGTGCGCCCGATTACCAGGCTGCGTGCCGGGTCGTAGAGAGGGGTACCATTATCCGATGTGCCCCAACCAGACCCCGCCAACACCCGAGCCCCGACTCCGGTTGCCGGATACAGCTGGGCCGCTTGCAACAGCATGTCCGAAGGGGTCAGCAATTGCGTGGTAAACCCCGTAGGCATATCGGCGCTCGAGAACCCGGCCAGGAATCGCAGATCACCCCGGCTGCTCAGCTGGACCTGATCGAAACCTGCGCGCTCAAGTCCCACAGTGCTGTCATCGGACTGCCTCACTGTGCCTTTACTGCTGAACATCACATTGCCTTGCACATCCAGCAGATCCGCGTTGACGGAAAACACTGCCTTGTTCGCCAATAGAGACACCCCGCCACCCTCGACCACTGGCCGGGTGTAAGGCTCAAAACTCGGTCGAGTGGTCGCCAGCCCTGTCGCAGTAGACAGCAACACATGGGGTGCATTGAACTCGACCCGGGTATTGGCTGGCGCGGTTGCACTCAATCCAAAGCTGCGGGCGTACAGGCTCAGGCTCTGTCCGAGGGACATCGACAGGTTGCCATCGACGCTCATCAGTCCGTTGCTCAACAAGGACAAATTGTCGAAACCACCGGCCTGGACCTGATCGATACCTAGCTGGCCGTGACCATAAACCAACGAGTCCGCCGAGGTTTCAGCCGTATCGCCCAGCGGGCTTGCCTGCGCGACTTGCTTCAGAACCAGTTCACGAACACTCAACACTCGGGCATTGACCGCGCTTTTCAGGTAATAGGGGGTTTCCAGCGCCACCGACAGACTGCCACCTGCCGCCCCGCCGCCCCCCGAGCGGGCGCTGAACGCGCCGTCCAGGTACAGGCCATTGGCCGACGCCAGGGAAATACTGCCGCCATTGCTCGCTACCAACGTACGGCCCTGACCCGGAACATCCAGCACGGCCTGGCTGCCATCCGCTTGCAGACGGGCACCGTCGCGCACCACCACAAACAGCTCGGAGGCAGACGTCGATCCTTTCGCGGCATCGATCTGGCCGCCAATGACAATCTGCCCGCCGTCGCGCACCAGGCCATAGGTCTGGCCGCGCATATCCTGAGCTGTCATCGCCCGGCTCGATACATCGATCAGCGCCTGCTCGCCCAGCCAGATGGAACGACCGTGGCCCTGGGCATTGACCTGATCGCGAACCGCATCATCGACGCTCAACTCGGTAAGGCTGACCCGCCCGCCCCAGGCGTTAAGCGTGCCGTTGGCGGTCAATTGCCCGCTGCTCCGGACATCGATGCCCTGGCCTGGATCAACGGTAATCACACTGCCCTTGCCCAAGCTCAATACCGTACTGGCCATGTCGGCCGCGCCGGAGTTTGGCGTGCCTGCGGTGAGACTCAGGCTCGCGCCGCGACGCTGGGTCAGGACACCTTTGACCGCGTCTTCCTGATACAGCTCCGGCGTCCAGCGCTGCAAGGCAGCGGCCGGCTCCGCGTCGCTGCCGGTGACCAACGCCTGTTCACCAACACGGTACACCGGCATCGTCACATCGACCCGAGTCCCGTCGGCCACAGTCAGGCCTTCGTTGCCGGTGATGTCATAGGCCGAGAAACCCTTGTCGAAGAAATCGCCGTCCAGTTGCAGAGTGCCAGCTTCGAGGGGGGTGCCGCTGTTGCCGATCAGCACTTTGCTGGCCGCCAGCTTCAAGGTCCCGCCACCACTCACGCCAGTACCGCGCAGTTCACCTTCGAGGTTCAAGTCGCCGTTACCGGACGATGCACCGGTACTCGCGGTCAAGGTCAAGTCTCCACCCTTGCCGCCGCGAGTCTTGCCATCGGCCATCACGGCAGCGCCGGAGCTGACGTCGATCAGGCTGCCCTGCCGCACATCAATATCGCCACTGCTACGCACGGACACGCTGCCGCCGTTAATGAACGGCAGGCCTTGGCGGTCGTTGCCGTCGAGCAGCAGATTGCTCCAGCGTCCGGCGGTGTTCAGCTTGACGCCTTCGCCCAATGTGACCGTCGCCCGCTGTCCCGTAACGGGTGAAAGCGTGACGTCTCCCATCTGGAAATTGTCGGTCCTGACCTGTTTGAGGATGTTACCCAATACAATGCGACCACTGCGGGCCGTCAGGTCGGCGTTCACTTCCACCTGCGGCGCATAAAGCGTGATATCCCCGCCGTCGGCTACCTTGAGTGCGCCGTCAACCTTGATGCCTTCAGCCCCCGCTACCTTGACTGCGCCGAGCTGGAAGCCATTGAGCAGCGCGTTATCCAGCACCAACTTGCCTTGCCGGTCGCTGCCGACCGCCGAGGTCAGGTCCAAGCCTGCGGCAATCTTGTCGGTCACCTTGCCGACGGTGACCTGATCGAAGGTGGGGTTCAAGCCACTGTTGATCACGCCACTGGTCTTGTCATAGATCGGCGTGTAGCTGCCCACCCACAACTGGGCCCGACGGGCCACGGCGTTTTGCGATTGCTGGTAGCCGTCGAGGTTGAGGTTCGGCGCCTGGGTCTGGCGTTCGCCCTGGTACACCTCGCCGACGATATGGCCTTCCAGCACGGCGTTGCGGGTCGACACCACCAGCTTGCCGGCATCGCGACCGACGGTGTAGCCGGCTTCAAAACGTTCGCGCGGGGCAATGAGCGGGTTGTAGTAGTAATCAGTCTGGCCCCAGCGCTGGCTGTGGTCTTCGTAACCCTTGTAGATGCCGGTGTAAAGGATGTCACCCGGGGCCTTGGACAGCTCATACAGACGACCATTGGCACCCTTGAGCCAGGATTGGCGCAGGTACCCGCTCTGCACATCCAGGGTGCCACCGGACAGGTTCAGTTGCGCCGCCTGCTGGGTCACCACGTCGTTGCCGGTAAACGTCAGGGTACCGCCCTGGGCCGCCCATTCGCCGACACTGTGGCCCCGGGTGCCCAGGTAGCCGCCGACTTCCAACAGACCACCGGCTGTGTACCAGCGGTCGGTGGCGTAACCGTTGGTGCCTGCAGGGACGTAGACCAGGTCACGCACGTCCACCCACACATCGCTGTTGGTCAGCTTGCCGCCTTCGCGGTTGATCGGCGCATCCCGTTGTTCGTTGCCTTGGACGTTGACCTTGATGGAATTGGACTCCATCGCCACCTTGACGCCGATGGCGCCGGACACGTCGATCATCGCGCCATCGCGCACCAGGCTGCGCCCCGCGGCGCTGACCGCAACCTGCCCGCCGGTGGCCAGGGTGATGGAGCCGTTCTGGAAGTCGACGCTACCACCGCTGACGATCTCGACCCGCGACTGGTCGCTACGGTCGACCACGCTGCTGAGGTTGTTGAACTGACCGGTGATCAGGTTGTTCGGCGCGCCATCCAGGCCCGCGGGCCCGGCATTGCGTTGGCTATCCAGTGCACTGCCGCCCGCGGCGTCGAGCAGCACGGCGGTGGCACTGCCCTGCCCCAGGGTCACGCTGCCGGTGCTGTCGCTGAAAGCGTTGAGCAAATGCACGGTGCCGCGGGTGTCCACTGAACTGCTGGCCACCACCACGCCGTTCTGCTGCACATTGTGCCCGGTGAGGGTGATGTCGCCGGTGCTGGCCTGGATCAGACCGCTGTTGATCACCGTGCCGGCGCTGCTGCCCGGTTTGAGCGACGTCGCCACCTCATTACCACGAGTGGTGGAGCGCGAGTTGCCGCTGGTGCCCTGGCCGCGACGGATATAAAAACTGTCGCCAGCCGCGAGGGTGGTCTGGCCCTTGGCGGTGATGATGGAGCCGGCGTTCTCCACCTCGCTACCCAGCAGCAAGGCATAGCCACCGCCTGCGGTGGAAGTGGCGGCGCGGTGGGTTTCAATTTGCGCACCGCGTTGCACTTCGACCTTGCCGGCTGCATCGGTGAAGGTTGGCTGGGTGCCGGTGGCATCGACGTACAAGCCGCGCTGGCTGAACTGCTCGTCAGTGATGTTAGCCGCGACCGCCGCCAGGTTTCGCACGTTGACCTGGCTGCTGCCGCTGAAAATGATGCCGTTGCGGTTGACTAGCATCACCGTGCCGTTGCCCTTGATCTGGCCCTGGATCTGGCTCGGCCGGGCTTGAGGATCGTTGACCCGGTTGAGCACTGCCCAGTCCGCTTGCTGCTGGAAATCCACCGTGGTGTTACGCCCGACGTTGAAGGTTTCCCAGTTGAGAATCGCCTTGTCGGCGGTCTGCTCGATCTTCACCGTGGTCTTGCCGCCGGCCTGGGTCTGCTGCGGCCCCTTGGCGTTGAGCCAGCCCTGGGTCAGGCTGTTGTCGACCTTGAGGCCGCCCTCGCCCAGCCCGTCGGGCACGACCTGCACCTGCCCGAACGCCGCTTGCCGCCCGGCCGCCTGCGCCGCCTGCTGGGCCGCGATCGCGGCCACGGTGTTGTTGAGGTTGGTCAACGAGCGCTGCAACTGGGCATTGGCCCGCTGCTGCTGGGCCAGGGGCGGCGGCATCCCAGGCACCGCAGTGGTCGGCCGTGCCGCACCACCGGCGGGGGCCGCACCCTTCGCCGCAAACCAGGCCGAACTGAACGCCGTGGCCGCCTGGGCATTGCCGGCCACCATCAACAGCGCGATGGCCTGGGCCAGCGGCTTGAGCCGCCCCATCGACAGCTCGCCATCGCGACGTGGAACGTTCGGTTTCATCGGTTTGCAGCGCAGCATCCTACTCATCCTTTCGGGTTCGCTCTAAGGGGCGCAACGCAGTGCTATCAAGCTGCCAGCGTTGGTTATAGGGGTTAGGCGGTTACAGCCGCTCGGGACCGAACGGATGTCATGAAAATTTCATGTGGCTGTGTTGGTTCGGGCCTTACGCAAAAAATCAGCAACGACTTGCGCCGTTGCTGATCGGTGTTGCGTGTCGCTCAGGCGTGGTGTTACAGCGGACGACCAATGCCGTTGCAAACGTTGGTGTTACCAATGCTGAGAGCGTTGGTGCTGGTGAGGAAGCTGCTACGAACGGCTTGCTTCCAGGCCGCTGGCAGCGGCACGAAGCGGTTTGCAGTGATGGCAGCATCGTTGCTACTGGCCGCAGTAGCATTGTAGTGACGGGTGAAGAAGTCACGAACCTGCGTGGTTTGTGCAGCGTCGGCATAGCACTGGCTGAAGATCAAGTTGGTGAAGCCCAGGATCGGATAACCGGTGGTTGGGTAAGCCACGACGCTTGGATCGTTAGGGTTAGTGGTTGCGGCGAACACCGGTACCCAGGCGTTCGGGTTGGCACGATTAGCAGTGGCCGGCACGGGTACCGCAGCGATGGCGGTCGAAACGTTGGCTGGGGCTGGAGACACACCGGCAACCCGCGCTACTTTGGTGGCGTCATCCAGACCAGCCAGAGTCGTCGCAGCGTAATCCGGGCTCATGTAGGTGATGCGGCCTTGGGCAGCGTTCAGCGCAGTCATCACAGCCTGGCTGCCGGTGGCGGCTACAGCGCCAGTCGGCAGGCCACCGCTGTAGCTGGAAGCGAAGGTGGTGGTGATAGCAAAAGTGCCGGTCTCGGCGCACTTGGCGTTCAGGAAGCGGGTGAACAGCTCGGTGGTGCCGCTGCTTTCAGCGCGATAAACCACGGTGATCGCGCCAGTGCGGCCGGAACCGGTGATCTGGCTCCAGTCGGTCAGGCGGCCGGAGAACACGCCGCACAGTTGGTTGACGCTCAGGTCGACGTTGGCAGTGCCGGTCTTGTTGAACGGAATGGCGACCGAGGTGGCTACCGAAGGCACCTGGATTAATGGACCCCAGGCAGCGCCGTGGGCAGTGACGTAGTTGCTCAGCTCAGTGGCGCTGAGTTTCGAATCGCTGCCCGCCCAGTGCACGTTCTTGCTGGTGTTGCCGGCCACGAACTTGGTGTAGTCGTTGTTCAGGAACGCCAGTTTGCCGTTGCCGCTGCCTACGCCGATGTAGGGGGCGAAACCGGCGGTCAGTACGCCGGAAGTCTGGTACAGCGGCTGAGGCAAGGTAGCACCACCGCCATTGACATCGGCCATGGCAGCCTGGGCGGCGCAGAGGCCGGCGAGGGTCAGGGATACTGCGAGAACGTTGCGCTTAAACATGAAGAATCTCCTTTCATCGTGTTCGTACGTAGGTTGGGTGACGCAGGCTTGCCGTCATGGCGCTCGGTCCGGTGCCGCAGGCGTTGGGGTGAGGCCATGGCGTAGAAATTCGCAGGTTCCGGTGACAGATAGAGGAAAAAACCTCGGGAGCTGGAGGCCGATTTCCGGGTTTTTTCCTCGGGTGTTCGAGGGCTCTGGACCGGCATTTTCAGCCGGTTCAACGGCGGCGTTTGGCAGGGCTGCGGTGCAGCGTGCGGCGGGTGGTCAGGACCAGGGGAAAATGACAGAACGAGGAACCCGAGTTTGATGGGGGGCGGGCTCGGGAGTTGAGGTGGAGGCCGTGATTTTTTTTGCCGGACGGTTTTGTGGCGAGGGGATTTATCCCCGTTGGCTGCGAAGCAGCCCATGGCTGTTCACTTCGGTGGGGCAAGCCGGTCGCATCCAGTCTTTTGGGGTCGCTTCGCGACCCAGCGGGGATGAATCCCCTCGCCACAGGAACTGTGTTTGCCAGGCTGCCGTGGGCTCATTGCACCAACTGATTGATCTCGATGATCGGCAGCAGCACCGCCATGACGATCACCAGCACCACGCCGCCCATGATCACGATCATCAGCGGTTCCAACAGTGCGGTCATGCCCATGGCCCGGCGTTCGATGTCGCGGGACAGGGTTTGCGCGGCGCGTTCGAGCATCGGTGGCAGGCAGCCGGTTTTCTCGCCGCTGGCGATCAGGTGGATCAGGATCGGCGGGAAGACTTTTTCCACCCGCAGGGCGGCCGCCAGGTTGACCCCTTCGCGGACCTTGGCGGTGGCGTCACTGACACTCAGGCTCAGGCGTTCGTTGGAGAGTGTCTGGCGCGCCGCCTCCAGCGCCCGCAACAACGGCACCCCGGCACCGCCAAGGATCGCCAGGGTGGAGGCGAAACGCGCGGTATTGAGCCCCAGCACGAACCGCCCGATCAGGGGCAGGCGCAGCACCCGCGCATGCCAGCTGAGCCGCGCCGCCGGGTTGCGCAAGTACAGCCGCCAGCTCCAGAAACCGCCGGCCAGCAGGCAAAAACACAACCATCCCCAGGCGCGGATGAAGTCACTGGCGGTGAGCATGGCCAGGGTCAGCCCCGGCAGATCCTGACGGGCCTGGGAGAAGGCGCTGACCACCTGGGGCACGACGTAGCTGAGCAGGAAAATCACGATGGCGATCGACACCAGTCCCACCACACCCGGGTAGATGAACGCCGTGAGGATCTTGCCCCGCAGGTTGTTGCGCTCCTCGATGTAATCGGCCAGGCGCTCCATCACCTGGGCCAGGTCGCCGGACTCCTCCCCCGCCGCGATCAGCGCCCGATAGATCTCCGGGAAGTCCCGAGGCCGTGCCGCCAGGGCTTCGGCCAGGCGCATGCCGCTGCGTACATCGGCGCGCACCGCGCTCAGGGTCTGGGCGATGTGCTTGCGCTCGGCCTGCTCCACCGTGGCGCTCAATGCCGCCTCCAGGGGCAGGCTCGCGCCGAGCAGGCTCGCCAGTTGCCGGGTGGCCCAGGCCAGGTCGTTGTCCGAGAGCCGGGCACTGAACAGCCCGCCCCCGCTGGCCTGGGCCGTGCTGCGTTCGGCTTCGACCTGCAACGCCGTCAGCCCGCGGCTGCGCAACAGGCTGAACGCGGCGCTCTGGCTGTCGGCCTCCAGATGCCCTGATTCGATCTTGCCCTGGGCGTCGGCCGCCTCGAAACGGTAGCGATTCATCAGGCGTCCCGTGTCACGCGCAGGATTTCTTCTGGCGCCGTGGCGCCGCTGCGCACCCAACGCTCACCGTCCTCGCGCATGCTGAACATGCCGGCCTCGCGGGCGGCGGCGCGCAAGGCCTGCTCGCCCGCGCCCTGGTGGATGAGCGTGCGGATGTCATCGTCAATGCAGAACAGCTCATGGATGCCGGTACGGCCGCTGTAGCCGGTCTGGTTGCAACTCGGGCAGCCCACCGGGCGCCAGGTGCCCGGCGTGGCCGGATCAGGTTGCTTGCAGTGCGCGCAGAGTCGGCGCACCAGGCGCTGGGCCAGCACGCCGAGCATCGACGAGGCCAGCAGGAACGGCTCGACGCCCATGTCGATCAGGCGGTTGACGGCCGACACCGCGTCGTTGGTGTGCAGCGTCGCCAGCACCAGGTGCCCGGTGAGGGAGGCCTGCACGGCAATCTGCGCGGTCTCCAGGTCACGGATCTCGCCGATCATGATGATGTCCGGGTCCTGGCGCAGGATCGCCCGCAACGCCAGGGCGAAGGTCATGTCGATCTTGGCATTGACCTGGATCTGGCTGATGCCCGGCAGGTCGTACTCCACCGGGTCCTCGACGGTGAGGATGTTGTGGACACTGGCATCCAGCCGCGCCAGGGCCGCGTAGAGGCTGGTGGTCTTGCCGCTGCCGGTGGGGCCGGTGACCAGCACGATGCCGTGGGGCTGGCGGATCAAATGGTCGAGCTTGCCCAGCACGGCAGCGTCCATGCCCAGCGTTTCCAATTGCAGGCGCCCGGCCTGTTTGTCCAGCAGCCGCATCACCACCCGCTCGCCGTGACCGGTGGGCACGGTGGAAACCCGGATGTCGATGGGGCGCCCGGCCACGCGCAAGGCAATGCGACCGTCCTGGGGCAGGCGTTTTTCGGCAATGTCGAGTTGGGCCATGATCTTGATCCGCGACACCAACGCGCCATGCAGCGCCTTGCGTGGCGAGACCACGTCGCGCAGGGTACCGTCGACCCGATAGCGCACCACCGAATGGCTCTCGAAGGGCTCGATGTGGATGTCGCTGGCCTCGTCCCGGGCCGCCTGGGTCAGCAAGGCGTTGATCATGCGGATCACCGGCGCGCCGTCCTGGGTGTCCAGCAGGTCGGTGATCTCGGGGATGTCCTGCATCAGCCGGTCGAGGTCCACCTCGTTCTCCGCCGCGCCCACCACGGCGGCGGCGCTGCCAGTGTCGGCGTAGGCCGTGTTGAGCAGGCCATCGAGTTCTTCGTCGCGCACCCGCTCCAGGGGCACTTCGCCGAATTGCCGGCGCACTTCGCTGATGGACCAGCCCGGCGTCGACGGACACACCACCAACACCGCGCCCGCCTCTCCCTGGCGCAACACCAGGCGCTGGGCCTTGGCCCAGGCGTATGGGAGGGTGGTCATGGAAGCCTGCTCCATCGTCCGATAGGTCGTGCACAAAATGTGTGCCTATCAGATTTATCTGTGGCGAGGGGATTTATCCCCGCTGGGTTGCGAAGCGACCCTGAACCGACGCCTCGGCGTGTCAGGCAAACCGAGACCGCTGCTTTGGGGCCGCTTCGCGCCCCAACGGGGATAAATCCCCTCGCCACAACCGTGGGGTGCTTAAGCGTAGTGGTCATCAGCGCTGCTCTCCTTCGAGCGGCACCGCCTTGATCGCCGCCCTGGGCGTTTGCAGCGCGGCAGGTGCGCTGCCGGGGATCGCCCGGGATGCCGCCGGCAGTTGCGGGGCCTGGATATCGGGCATGGCCCAGCTGCGTTCCGGTTGCAACAGGCCCTGGGCGTGGCGCATGAAGTCGTAGCGGTTGAGAGTGATGCTGCGCCCCGCCGCCGTGTCGCGGATGATGTAGGGCCGCAGGAACACCATCAGGTTGGTCTTGGTGGTCTGCCGGCTTTCGTTGCGAAACAGCGCGCCGATGCCGGGCAAGGTCGAGAGCCACGGCACCGCGTCGTTGCTCTGGCTGTAGCCATCCTGCAGCAACCCGCCCAGGACCATGATCTGGCCGTCGTCCAGCAGGATGCTGGTGTCGATGGCGCGCTTGTTGGTGACAATCCCCGTGGTGCTCGAAGCGCGGTTGTCGACGCTGCTGACCTCCTGGTAGATATCCAGCTTGACCGTACCGCCCTCGGAAATCTGCGGCCGGACGTTGAGTTTCAGGCCCACCTCTTCGCGGGTCACGGTCTGGAACGGGTTGTTGCTGGTGCCGCCGCCCCCGGTGACGTAGCTGCCGCTGACGAAAGGAATGGTCTGGCCGACGAAGATGCTCGCGGCTTCGTTGTCCAGGGTCAGCAGGTTCGGCGTCGACAGCACATTGGTGCCGCCCTTGCTCTTCAAGGCCCGGGCCAGGACCTTGAGGTCGAGGATCTTGCCGATGCCGGGAATGTCCACGGTGCCGTTGACCAACCCGAGGTTCAGGCCCTGGGGCAGCACATCAATGCTGGTCTTGCCGTTGAGGTTGAGCCCGCTGCCGCCCAGGTTGACCCCGCCGATCACCCCGCTGCCGCCGAGGTTGCCGGTCTGCCATTGCACGCCGAACTCACTGGCGTCGTCTTCGCCCACTTCCACAATCAGGCTCTCGATCACCACCTGGGCACGTCGCTGGTCGAGCAGGTCGATGACTTCCCGCAGGTTGCGGTACAACGGGTCGGGCGCGGAGATCAGCAAGGTGTTGGTGGTGGCATCCGCCTGGATGGTCACGCCGCCCGCGCTGAAGGCGGTGTTCTGCTCGTTCTTCGTCGAGCTCGCGCCCTGCCCGCTGCTGCCCTGGCCGTAGCCATTAACGTTGCTATTACTTGAAGAGCCGCTACCGGTCGCGGTGCTGGTGCCATCGGTACTGCTCTGTGCGCTTTGGCCATTGGTGCTGGCGCCCATGCCGCTGAGCACCGACCGGGAATTGTCGTTGCCCTCGCCTTCGCTTTCGCCGGTGAGCAGACCACGCAGGGCCTGGGCCAGCTTGCCGGCCTGGGCGTTGCGCAGGTACACCACGTGCAGGTTGCTGGGGTTGTTCTGGGCGTTGTCGAGTTTGTAGATCAGGTTGCGCGCCAGCTCGGTGCGCTCGGGGCTGCCGGCCCGGATGATGATGGAATTGGAGCGCGGGTCGCCGATCACGTTGATTTTCTGGGTCTGGTCGCCACCCTGGGTTTCCAGCAGGTCGGAGACCATCTGCGCGATGTCCACGGCGATACCGTTCTGCACCGGCACCACATCGGTGTCGATGGCGCTGGGGGTGTCGATGCCTTCGATGAGTTGCGCCACCCGCGACAGGTTCTCGGCGTAGTCGGTGACGACAATGGTGTTGTTGCCGGGGTAGGCATTGATCGGATTGTTCGGTGAGACGATCGGGCGCAACACCGGGATCAGGTTGACCGCGTTCTCGTATTGCAGCCGGAAGGTGCGGGTCAGCATGCCATTGCCGGCCGGTTTATCGGCGCTGTAGATCGGCCCGCCCAGCAGCTTGGCGTCGGCCTCGGGCACCACCTGGGCCACGCCGCCGACGTCCACCACGCTGAAGCCCTGCATGCGCAACGCCGCCAGCAGCATGGCGTAGGCCTGGCTTGCCGGCACCTGCCCTTCGGACACCAGCGTCAGGTTGCCCTTGACCCGAGGGTCCACCAGGAACTGCTGGCCGGTGGAACGGGACAAGGCCCGCACCACGGCCTGGATATCCGCCTCGACGAAATTCAACGTCACCGGCTGATCCCCCAGCGGGTTGCGCGCCGGCGGCGGGTTGCGCGATTCACGGGCACGGGACGTCAGGTCGACCTGGTGGCGCGCCGCCGGTTTCTGCTCACGTGCCGCCTGGGCTCGCTGACGGTCGAGCAACGCGTCGCCGCTGCGCTGCGTGCTGCCCAACGGAACACCCAGTTCGCTGTCCACCAGCAACGGTGGCTGCGAGGCCGGCGGCGTGCTGTTGCACGCGCTCAATGCCAGCAACAACAGCGGCGCGGCCTTGCGCCAATGACGTGGGTAACGGGCCCCCTTCATGAAGCTTCCTTAGCGCCTTGCGCCTGATGCATGCGAACGGTTCCGGACAGAGTGCCGGCGGTATTTTCAAGACCAGTGGAAGCGGCCGTGGCCGTGCGTTGCAGGCGCGCCTCGGACACTTCCAGGGACAATGGCCCGGGGTTGCTCAGCAGCCAGCCGATCACGCCGTCGGCCGGCGCGTCGGTGAAGGTCAGTTGCCAGGCGTTGGCCGTATCGGCGCCGGGCGCCTGCAATTGGTAGTGATCGCCCAGCCCGCTGGCGTCCAGGGTCTGGCGCAGGGCTGCTTCCAACGGCTGGCCTGGCGCCGGCCCGGCGACGTCCCGCAGCAGCACTTCGAGGGCTTCGGTCTGTGAGCGCAGCTTCGGCGTTTCGGCCTGCCAATAGGCGATGGTCTTCAACGGCGGCTCGATCAATCCCAGCCAGACCAGGCTACCGCCGAGCACCAGCGCGCTCAGGGCCACGGCCCGTCGTTCGCGCACGGCCAGGCCTTGCCAGAAGGTCCGGCAGCGGCTGCGCAGGGTTTGCCAGCGGACGCTCAGCACGGCCAGGGACGGCTTATTCATCATCGTCTTCCGCGGTATCTTCGGGGGTGGCCTGGCCGGCCTGGGTCATGCGCAAGGTCCAGCCCTGGTCAACGGCGACGACATCGATGCCGGCCTGGACCAGGGGGCCTTTCCAATCGTCTTCGGCGGCGGCCTTCGGCGCGTCGGGCACGAGCTCCAGGCGCAACTCGCCGTTCTCGAACACCAGGGCCTGGGCGTTGCCGCTCATGAACGGCATGGCACTGCCGGCCTGCTGCATCAGGCTGACGAAGCGTTGGCTGGGGTCCGTCGCCGTACCGTCCTGGCGCGCGGCAATCTGTTGCCGGGCCTGTTGCAGCGGATTGAGCACCACCGGCAAGTCCGGGAACGCCTGCTTCACCCGTTGGCTCATTTGCGCCTTGAGCCGTTGCCCCTGGGCCGCCTCACGGGCGGCGTAAAGGTTCAGGCCCACCACCCACACCGCCACGGCCATGGCACACAGGGCCGCCGCCCGGCCCCAACCGCCGCGTCCGGCCGTGTTGCGCGACAGACCGGCATGCAAACCCCAGCCCGGCGCGCTGCCGGTCCAGCGGTGGATGTCGGCCAGGGGCGTGATCGACGCCTGGGGCGGCGCTGCGCCGATCCAATGCAAGCCGGGCCCCATGGTCATCAACCACTCTTCCAGCGCCTGTTCTTGCAACGGCTGCACCTCGGCCTGCTGCGGACCATGGCGCAGCAACAGGTGACCGTCTTCGATGCAAGCCACCGGGCCGGCCAACACGGGCAAGGCATAGGCCGCCGGGTACAGGCCGCGCAACTTGAGCCCGGCCTGGTGCAACAACTGGCCCAGCCGGGCGAGCGACTGCCGGTCCAGCCAGGCGATCTGGACCTGCCCGTCGACACCCCGCGGGCTGTGAGCCACCTGCATGTGTTCGCTGGCGCCGAGCATCAGGGCCTGGGCCGCGCACGTCACCGCGGCGGTGATCTTCGCCGCCGGCAACAGCGGCAGCTCCAGGCGAGTCAGCAGGCTGTCGCGGGGATGAAGAAAGCACTCCACCGAGAGATTCCGGGCGCCCTGCCCCAACGCCCTGAGGCTGCTGCGCCCGTGCTCGCGCACCTGGCCCTGGCGGTCCAGCGCCGCGAACGCCACCGGGCTGTCGAGGTCCAGTTCGGCCAACGGCGCCAACGCCACGCGCAACCGTGTCATACGCCCACCCTCGACCAGATCACCCGGGGCAACCGGTCCTGGGTGCGTTGCAGCAACGCATCGACTTCAACCCGCCGTTGACCGCTGCGGGCCTGGCCGCGCAGGCGGAACCAGTCGCTGGTGATGCCCACCTTGACCGTGGCCGTTTCCAGCTCCGGCATGCGCAGGCGGTTGACGAAATCCCCGCGATTGACGAACCAATGGCCGCCCTCCCGCTCCCGCACCAGCGCCTCGGCCCGCTGCAACGACAACCCCGGCACAGCGGCGGCCAGTACCGGGGCACTGGCGGTGTTGCCGTTGACCCAGGTATTGGCCGGCAGGATCGTCACGTAGGGCGCCAGCGCTGCCAGCACGGCAGGCGTGACGCCCTTGACGTCGCCCAGGTCGCGCACGGTGCGCAGCATCGGTCGGGTCGGTTTGAGTAATGCGGCATCCGCGTCAGGCGAGGTGTCCCGGCCACTGTCGAAGGTACGCCCCGTGGGCGCTGTGTCCGCCCGTTCCGGGTTCAGCGTGCGCGGGTACGCTTCAATGACGCGCTCGACGATGCGGTCGCGCACGCTGGCGGCGATCCCCAGCTGCCCGCAGAGCCGTTCGAAGGCATTCAATTGTTCCTCGTCGACACGTTCATTGGCGACGAGGTTGCGCAGGTTGAACTTGCCCTGCTCATCTTCGAGCTGCCCTTCGAACGGCGTATCGACCTGGTTCGAACCGGGCAGGACAATGGGTTTTGCCCAAGGCTGGCCGAAGCGTGTCAACGGATCACGCTGGCGGGCCTCCCACAGTAATTGGCGACTCAGCGCCAGGCCGCCTTGCATCCGCGCACTGCCCTGGATGCGCAACTGCTCGGCTTCCAGGCTGCGGGTGAACAGGGCCTGGCGAGTGAGCATGCCACCGGCGATCACCGCGACCACGGCAGCGATCAGCAAAGCGCTGATGACCGCCATGCCGCGCTGCTTCGCCGCGAGGGGCGAATTCGTTCCCATCACGGTCCTTAGAGCTGCCAGGAGCCAATGTCGGCATTCACGCCGTCGCCGTCGGGCTGGCCGTCGGCGCCCAGGGAGAACACGTCGACTTCGCCATTGGCGCCGGGGTTGAGGTAGTTGTAGGGACGGCCCCAGGGGTCGTTCGGCAGGCGTTCCAGGTACGAGCGCCAAGTGCCGTTCTTGGCGTCGGCGGGTTTCTCCACCAGCACCTTGAGGCCCTGGTTCATGCTCGGGTAGCTGCCGTGGTCCAGGCGATAAAGCTTCAAGGCTTGCATCAACCCGCCAATGTCCTGCTTCGCCGCCGTTGCCCGGGCCTGGTCGGGACGGTCGAGCACCTTGGGCACCACCATGGCCGCCAGGATGCCAAGGATGACCACCACGACCATGATTTCGATCAGGGTGAAGCCCCGCTGCCCGCGTGGGCCTTGGGGACGGGCGTTGTAACGGGCGATCTGCATCTCGACGGTCCTTCGCTGGATTCGATACGAGGCGCAGTGTTGCAAGAAAATATGTCAGTGATATTGAAATTGCTCAGGAGCTTGCGTCGTCAATCGGTCACGAACGCGGGCTAACCTCAAGGGCTGCATTTGCCTTGAGCCCACCCCATGCCCCGCCCCGCCCCGCACGCCGGCTTCACCCTGATCGAAGTGCTGGTGGCCCTGGCGATCATCGCCGTGGCCATGTCGGCCGCGGTGCGTGTGGCGGCGGTGATGACCCAGGGCAATGGCTTGCTGCGCGACAAATCCATCGCCCTGCTGGCCGCCCGCAGCCAACTGGCGCAATTGCAATTGGAAGGCCGGCTGGCACCCGGCCTGAAGGTGTTCGACTGCGATCAGGGGCGCCTGTTACTGCGCTGCGAACAGACCTTGCGCACGGCGCAGGACGGTCGGTTGTTGCGGGTGGAACTGAGCGTGTCGGACCGCAGCCGCGAGGCCCCGCCGCTGGCGCGGCTGGAGACGTTGGTTGTTCGGGAAACGGTCCGTTGAATGCAAATGCATTTGTGGCGAGGGGATTTATCCCCGCTGGGGGGGACTGTCAGATTTTTTGTGTTCGGGCCGGTAGCGGCCTGCCGTCAGGCAGGCCTTGATTTCACCAGGTCGGCCTGATGAACCGATCTCCGTACAGAATCGCAAATTGATTCATTGCACTTTTCCAATCATGCGCCGCCGAGCCCCAGTTTGCTGTGATGTTGCGCAGCCCCAGCCAGATCAGTTTGGTTGCAGCGTCGTCGCTCGGAAAGTGACCACGGGTCTTGATGATCTTGCGTAGCTGAGCGTTGATGCTCTCGATGGCATTGGTGGTGTAGATCACCTTGCGGATCGCGGGCGGGAAAACAAAAAATGGAATCACTCGATCCCACGCCCGTCGCCAGGCCGCCACAACCGTTGGATATTGCTTGCCCCAGGGCCCGCGCTCAAATTCATCCAGAGCCTGTTCCGCCGCTTGTACATTGATGGCCTGATAGATCGGTTTGAGGGCCTTGGCCAGTTCTCGACGCTTGTCCCAGGCCGCATAATCAAGGCTGTTGCGGATCAGATGCACGATGCAGGTCTGCAATGTTGTTTCCGGAAATACCGCGCTGAGGGCCTCTGGCATGCCTTTTAGGCCATCGGTTACGGCAATCAGCACGTCCTCGACGCCGCGCGTCTTGAGGTCGTTGAATACCTTCATCCAGAACTTTGCCCCTTCGGTGTTCTCGATCCAGATACCCAGGATGTCGCGTGTCCCGTCGGGTAAAACGCCCAGCGCCAAGTAAATCGCTTTGTTGCGAACCAGACCTTCTTCGCGAATTTTGACCCGCAGAGCATCAAAGAAAATGACCGGATACATCGGCTCTAGGGGACGCTGTTGCCAAGCGCCAATCTCTTCCATCACCTCGTCGGTCACGGAGCTGATGAAGTCAGGCGAAACATCCGTCCCGTACTGCTCGGAAAGAAACGCCCGGATCTCTCTGACCGTCATCCCACGGGCATACATGGCGATGATCTTGTCGTCGAAACCGGTGTAACGGCGCTCATGCTTGGGAATAAGAATGGGCGAAAAACTGCCCTCTCGATCACGCGGGATATCCAGCCGGAGCGGGCCATCACCGGTCAGCACCGTCTTACCGCTCTTGCCATTGCGCTGGTTGGTTTCATCCTCTGGACGCTGCGCGCCCGGAGGATAGCCCAGGTGATGGCCCAGCTCAGCGCTCAGGGCACGCTCGATCAGCGCCTTCTTGAACGCCGCAGAGGCCTCTTCGATGGCCTCCGCGGTCATCAGCGGGGCGGCGGAAAACTGCTCAAGAAGCTCTTTCGGGACTTTCGGTAATTCTCGAAGCGGTTTCTTTTTGGTTGGCATACATGCACCTCTTACTCATGTTATGCCCGAACACAAAATTTCTGACACCCTCCGCTGGGGTGCGAAGCGCCCCCCTCTTACTGCCGCCTCGGTGTCCCCCGGCAGATTCATTCGGCTGTTTGGGGCTGCTGCGCACCCCATCGGGGATAAATCCCCTCGCCACAACAGGCTTGGCACAGATTCAGTGCTGAACAAAAGACGGCAAACTCACCGAATCCGGCAACTGCGCCAACGCCAGCCGAGTCTGCTCGCTGCCACGCTCGATCACCACCGCTTGCGCCTCGATCGCCACCAGCCGCACGCCTTGGGCCACCCGCTCGCCCACCAGGAAGCTGCGCGGCGGGCCCTCGTTGAGGCTCAGGATCGCCACAGCGCCATGGGCACCGGCCATCACCCCGCTGACCTTGATCTGCACCGGCGCCGGCTGGTTGGAAAACCATTGCAGCGCCGGGCTATCCGAACGCTCGGCCATGCGTTGCGGGGCGACATCCGGCGTGCGCGACTCGGCAGAGGTCAGCAACAGCGAAGACCAGGTCGCCACCCCAGCCAACGCCGCCAACAACGCCAGCGCCTGGACGAGATGCGCCGGGGATACCCGTTCGATGAACGCCATGGCCTGAATCTCCTTTTTAATTCCGACCCCCAGCGTACCCCGCAAATCTCTCCGTTTTATTTCACACCCTTATCATCTTGCCCGTGCAGGATGGTCCCGACGCAAAGGAGCGCGAGATGGCCCGGGACACGCAACGCGGTTTCACCCTGATCGAATTGATGGTGGTGCTGGTGATCATCGGCATCGCCAGCGCGGCCGTGAGCCTGAGCATCAAGCCGGACCCGCTGAAGGTGCTGCGCCAGGACGCCGAGCGGCTGGTGCAGTTGCTGCAACTGGCCCAGACCGAAGCGCGCACGGATGGGCGGCCGATCACCTGGCGCTGGGACGCCAAGGGTTTCAGCTTCAGTCGCCGCGGCGACCAGGACACCGCGCTGGATCGCTTCAAGGATGATCCCCAGTTGCATCCGCGTCGCTGGCAGAGCCCGTCGATGGACGTTCGCGTGGAGCCCAGGCAACGGGTGGTGCTCAACGCCGAGTGGCTCGGCGAGCCGTTGCAGATCCGCCTCTCGGATGGCCAGAACAGCCTGAGCGTGCAACGCAATGCCGCCGGGCGGGTGCAGATCCAATGAACGCTCGGCAAACAGGTTTCACCCTGCTGGAAGTCATGGTGGCGATTCTGCTGATGGCGGTGGTCAGCCTGATCGCCTGGCGCGGGCTGGACAGCGTGACCCGGGCCGACAGCCATTTGCAGGCCAGTACCGAGCAGACCGAGGCCTTGCTGCGGGCGTTGAATCAGTTGGAGCGCGACGTGGCCCTGCGCGCCAGCATCGAGTTGAGCGAGCCGCTCAAGCCCGGCATCGACGACGAACCCTCGACCGCTCCACCCGCCCTCACCGTGCGCAGCACCGACGGCCAGGGCTTTCGCCTGGATGTGATCCGCGTGGCCGCCGCCCGGGACGGCGCGCTGCAACGGGTGCGCTGGTGGCTAAAGGGCAACACGCTCTACCGCGCCCAAGGCCCGGCACGCGACCGCTATCCGCTGCCCGCGCCGGGTGACGGAGTCGCCGTGCTCAATGAAGTCAGTTCGGCGGGACTGCGCTACTGGGACAAGGACAAAGGCTGGCGCAAGCTCAGCGGTAACCGCCAGGAGAACCCATCCGGCATCGAAATCAGCCTGACCCGCGAGACGCCCCAAGGCACTGAACGGTATCGACAGGTGTTAGGGCCGTTGGAGTAAGGCGAAGTCATTCAATGGCAGCAGGATCAATGCCCCACAGCTGCATCCAGTGCAACCGCAGACGTTAGGTCGGCTGTCAGGCCGCCTTCGCGGGCAAGCCCGCTCACACAGGGGATTGAGGTTTGGCCGCGAGAGTCATGCCGTCTTCGCGAGCAGGCTCCCACAAATGCTCCACGGCGAACGCTGTGGGAGCGGGCTTGCCCGCGAAGGGGCCCGCCCAGGCACCGCCAGGCTCAACTCAGGACCACCACACCGCCCGGCAGCTCGGTGCATTTTGCCCCATAGGCATCGCGGATCAGCAGCGCCACGCCCGCCAGTTGGTCGAGGCGGAACCGCGCCTGGACCTTGCGCAAGCCCAGTTCGCGATTGAGCAGCAGCAACATGCCAGGGCGGTAGCGGTTGATTTCATCGATGACGCTGGCCAGGGTCGCGTCGTTGAACACCAGCACCTGGTCGCGCCAGGCAATGGCCGCCGAAACGTCGGCCTGCTGGGGCGTGCCGACCCGCGCGGTGTCGTAGGTCAACTGCATGCCCGGTTCCAGGCGAAAACGCTGGCCCCGCACCTCGACCTGGACGATGCCTTCAAGGCAGGTCGCACAGACCCGCTGATCGGTGTAGCGAACGTTGAAGCGCGCTTTGGCGGCGCTGATCCAGCCGGCTCCGGCCTGGACGCTGACGGCCTGGGTGCTGCGCCCCAGCACTTCAATCTCGCCGCCGAGCAACTCCAGGCCGGCCCCGCCATCGTTCAGGGCACGGCGGCTGAGGCGCGTCTGGGTGTTCAGTTCCAGGCTGACGCCGTCGGCCAGCTCCACCCGGCGCTGCTCGCCGACATCGGTCACATAGTCGGCGCCCAGGCCGGACACGCCACCCGGCACCGTCGCCCGGATCAACAGGAAACCGGCCGACGCCGCAATCGCACCCCCGAGCAAGGCCCGTCGGCCGAAATGCCGCGGCGCCTGCAATGCCGCGACCGCCGGTTGTAAACCGTGCCACAGCGCCTTGGCCTCCTCGAACGCTTGCGCGTGTTCGGGGCTCTGCCCGCACCATTGGCGCAGGGCCCGGGCATCGGCCACGGTGGCGCGCCCCGAGGTGAGCAGGATCAACCAGTCTCGGGCCTCGCCGGCCAACCGGGCCCGGGGCGTGGCGTCAGGGGAAGTGATGCTGAAGATATTCAAGCGCAAACACACTCGCGAATGGGTCGGGTCTCTACTCTCAAGACGGTTTTCCCGCGCCGGGACCGAACCGCTGAATGACTTTTCTTTCCAGACGCAGGGCGCAATGCCCCAGCGCAGCCTTGACTTCCTTTTCCACCATGCGCGTGGAAATGCCGAAACGCTGGGAGATTTCCAGGTGCGGTGCTTCTTCCAGGCGCGCGGCAATGAAGATCCTGCGCCGCCGCGCCGGCAGCTCGTACAAGGCCTTGAGCAGGATCTGCAACTCCTTCTGCCCGCCCACCACCCGGGCCGGGTCCTGCGCTTCATCCGAGACCTGCAGCAACTCCTCGACTTCATCGCCGGTGAGCAGCCGGGCATCGGCCTGGCGGCGGTCGGCCGCGATGTTCAGGGCCATGCGGTACAAATAGGCGTTGGGCTGGGCGATCTCCTGGGTGTCGACCATGCGATCGACCCGCAGGTAGGTTTCATGCAGCACATCATTGGCCAGTTCCTCGGAACCCAGGCGCCGACGCAGGCGTACCTTGAAATCCTCATACGAGGTGAGGAACAGCTTCACCAATGGGCTGCGGCCGATCTCTTTCATCGCCCGGACACCCCTTCCCCTGCTGTGCATTCCATGCTTCTTCCTGATGAGTCGGGTAACAAGAGCAGGGTCACCGGCTGGCGCAGCGAACTGGGCGCCGGGCGGTCGATCCTGAGGTTTTGCAAGCTGTTGACCAACGCCTTGTCCCGCAGCAGATCACCCGTGGAACTGACCAGGCGACTGTGCTGGACCACCCCGTCACGGCCGATCCAGATCTGCAACACCGCCCGAAAGCTGCCCGGTTGGGTCAACGGCGAGCGACACAGGTTGCGTTGGATCACCGTCTGGATCGCGGCGGCGTAGTTGCTGTCGCTCAGGCCCGGCGTGACACCGGCAGGCAGCGCCACGTCGCGGACCTGCACCGGCTGCAACGTGAACGCGTCCGCCCGGGCGTAATGCGCCGCCAGCCCGGTCCCGCTGAGCAGCACTCTCAACCCGTCGGCGGGTGTGAACCGCCCCTGGACGCCCAGCGTCTGGCGTTGGCTCGACAGCTGATGGTCCACCAGCACCGCCATGCCCGTCGCGCGGCTGAATTGCTCCAGCGCCGTGGTCAGCGCCTGGGGCGCGATGTCCAGGTCCACCAGGCTCGCCGCCTGGACAGGCCCGGTCAACAGGCACCACGACACCACCAGCCAGCCCAAGGGCGCCCAGGTCAAACCACGTCTGCCCCCGCCCCCGGCTCTGCCCTGCTGCACGACTGACGTATCCGTTGAAAACCGTCATCCTGAGGGGTGTTTATGAATGTCGTATGACATCTGATACAAATCCCCAGCAGCGCACTAGACTGATGCCCTGACAACGCACCGTCCCCCTGGGACGGGCCAGGAGGTCGGTGATGAAACAGTGGATGCGCATGACAGCAGGCCTCGGTCTGCTGCTGGCCCTGCCCTGGGCCCAGGCGGAAGAGGCGCCGGCGTGTATCGAGGTGACGGTCGGCGGCTACAAGACCCCGGACTACAACTGCCTGAGCCGGCAGATGGGCAATGACCCGCAAGCGGCGGCTACCGCGCAACGGGCCCGGGAAGCGCTGGACGTACCCGTCAACGAACGCGCGCCGAATAGCCTCGGCCTGGTCACCCCGGCAGCCACCGGGGTGCGTATGGGCAATGCGTTTGGCAACTCGGTGAAACCGCAGCGCCCCCCTGCTGCGCCGAACAACTCACCGTTGCCCAAGTGACGATGCTGCCCTCGCCACAGGATGGCATCCAGACATGAGTTGGCAGGTCATCAACCGCCCGGACGCTGGCGAAAACTCACCGCTAGGCGGTTCCAGCTGCTGATGGTGCTGATCGCCAGGGTCAGGTCTACCAACTCTTCCTCGCTGAAGCAGCCGCGGGCCAGGGCGTAGACCTCGTCCGGCACCTGGCTTCGGACCAGCCGCGTGACCGCTTCGGTCCAGGCCAGGGCGGCATGTTCGCGGGGAGTGAAGAAACCGCTGTCACGCCATACCGCTACGGCATACAGACGCCGCTCGGTTTCGCCCAGGCGGCGCGCCTCCACCGAATGCATGTCGGTGCAGAAGGCGCAGCCGTTGAGTTGCGAGGCGCGGATCTTGACCAGGTGCAGCAGCGCCGGCTCGATACTCAGGCGACTGGTCATGGCTTCCAGGCCGATCATGGCTTTCATTGCCCCCGGGGAGGCACTGTAGTAATCCAGACGCGGGCTCATGGCGGGCTCCGTGGCGATTGAAGCCTTTACGGTAGGCCCTGGGGGCGTTCGGCGACAGGTCCAATTCGTCGAAAAATCCGGGACCAGCACGCAGCAGGCCAATCGGCGGGATTTTCTCCACGCAACTTCAAAGCAGCGGCACAATGCGGGTAATCTTGCGCCTTTGACGCTGGCCGCCAGCAATCGCCCAGGAGCCTGCGGGTATGGAACTTCATGTTGTCATCAACGGCCGCAAGGACCTGGCGGGCCAGCTGTATCAACAACTGCGCAGCGCCATCGAAGGCGGTCGCCTGGCCGCCGGCACGCAGTTGCCGCCCAGCCGCCTGCTGGCCGAGCAACTGGGCATTTCCCGCAAGACCGTTTCCGACACCTACGCGCAGCTGACCTACGAAAACTTCCTCACCGGCATCATCGGCAAGGGCACCTACGTCAATGCGCGACCGGCCCGGATCGTGCGCAAGCAAAGCCACCGCGAACTGGCCGGCGCCGAGGTGGTCGAGGCCTGGCGCACCATGCCGGACCTGATGCGCCATCCGACCCTGGAAGGCGCCCTGCGCTACGACTTCATCGGCGGCGCCACCGGCAAGGGCCAGTTCCCCCTGGACGACTGGCGCCGCTGCACCGCCCATGCACTGCGCCAGATCGCCAGCGCCAAGGGTTTCTATAGCCAGCCCGAAGGCCTGCCGGCGCTGCGCAACGCCATTGCCCGGCACATCGCGTTTTCTCGCGGGGTCAATTGCCAGGACGATGACGTGGTGGTGTGCAACGGCGCGCAGCAGGCCCTGGACCTGATCTCGCGAGTGTTGACCCGCCCCGGCAGCCTGGTGGCCATGGAAGATCCGGGCTATCCGCCGGCACGCTTGCTGTTCGGTTCCCAGGGCGCGACGGTGACCGGGGTGCCGGTCGACGAGCAAGGCATGCGCGTGGACCTGATTCCTGACGGCACACGGCTGATCTATGTCACGCCGTCCCATCAGTTTCCCCTGGGGATGCCCATGAGCCAGGCCCGCCGCGAAGCCTTGCTGGCCCGGGCCTACGAACTGGGGGCAATCATCATCGAAGACGATTACGACAGCGAGTTCCGCTACGAAGGCCGGCCCGCCGATTCGCTGCAGAGCATGGACGAGCGCGGGATCGTGGCGTATGTCGGCACGTTCTCCAAGACGTTGCTACCCGAACTTCGCCTTGGCTACGCCATCCTGCCGCCGGCGATCCTCGAAGCGGTGATCCTGGCCAAGCGCCTCACCGACCAGCACACCTCCACCCTGCCGCAATGGGCACTGGCCAAGTTCATCGCCGAGGGTTGCTTGCTCAAGCACATCCGCCGCTGCCACACGCTGTACGCCGGTCGACGCGAGCGCCTGCTGGCGCGCATGGCCGGGGATCTGTCGCCGTGGTTCGACGCCGTGCCCACCACGGCCGGCTTCCACATGGCGGTGTTGTGCAAGGTGCCGATCGACCTGGCGCTGGTGATCGAACTGGCGAAAAAAGCCGAGATCGGGCTGTACAGCCTCGAAGGCTTCTTCAATGAAACGCCGGTACGACCGGGCCTGTTCTTTGGCTTTGGCGCCATCGAGACCCTGGACATCGACATCGCCCTGGACCGTCTGCGCGACATCTTGCAGCAAGTCGCCTGAGCCATTGGACTGGGGATTTATCGGCCCATTGGCTGTTTGAGCATGGACCCGACGGGCTTATCCTGCACGGGTGTCATCAAGGGTTGAGTAACATCCGTCCGACTTGATTCAGGAGCCCGAACAATGTCTCGCCACGTGATCAATACCGTAGAAGTGCAGGCCGCCGCCGGGCGTTCGGAGGAACTGGGCCGGCAGTTGCAGCAGATCGTCGAAACCCTGCGGGCTCTGCCGGGCTGCGATGCCTACCTGGTCGACCGTTGCCCGGAAGACGGCGACCGTTGGAGCGTCAGCGGCCGCTGGCAGTCGGAAGCGGCCATGCAGGCCCACTTCAACTGTCCCGAGGTACAGGGCTTCATCAGCCTGATCGACAACCGCCTGGCGCGCAGCGTGGACTTCAACAGCTTTCCGATCGTCTGATGCCGCGTCGTGCACACAAACCCGTGGCGAGGGAGCTTGCTCCCGCTGGGTTGCGCAGCAGCCCCTTTTATGAGCGCTTCGCACTCAAGCGGGAGCAAGCTCCCTCGCCACAGGTTCGGGGCTCGCCAATTGCGTATGGGTAGATCTCGATTGGTCTACCCACCTTCCGAAA
This sequence comes from Pseudomonas sp. Cab53, assembly GCF_018325965.1. Taxonomy (NCBI): domain Bacteria; kingdom Pseudomonadati; phylum Pseudomonadota; class Gammaproteobacteria; order Pseudomonadales; family Pseudomonadaceae; genus Pseudomonas; species Pseudomonas sp. Cab53. The sequence goes on from NZ_AP021902.1 coordinate 3,375,030, forward strand.
GATTGGACGTTTGTTTGCCAGGACATGGGGCTTAGGGTGGGTTCATCGAGAACCACTCAACCAAAAGGTCCTACCGCCATGAAAGCCCTCTACCTGATCGCCGCCCTCAGCTTGCTGCCCGTTACCCCAGTGCTCGCCCACGACGCGGCCCCTTCGGAAAAGGTCAATGTGTTGCAGGAAAAAGCGCTGAAAAACCTGCCCGGCAAAAAAGCCATGATGCTGACCGTGGACTACGCCCCGGGCCAATCCTCCATCGCCCATAAGCATGAGGGCACGGCGATGGCCTATGTACTCGAAGGCGCCATCACCTCCCAGGTCAAAGGTGAGCCGGCCGTGACCTACAAGGCCGGGGAGTTCTGGTATGAAGCCGCAGGCTCCGAGCACCTGGTGTCGAAGAATGCCAGCACCACCGAACCGGCGAAGCTGCTGGTGTTCATGGTGTTGGGCGAGAAAGAAGCGGTGTTGATTCCCCTGAAGAACTGACACGGGCTTGCTCGCGAGTGCAGTGGCTCAGCTGATGAAGAGGTTGACTGGCCCACCGCTTTCGCGGGCAAGCCCGCTCCCACAGTGCTGTTTGGTGGGCTCGAGGGGTGTGTTCGCCACGGATCCCCGTGTGGGAGCGAGCTTGCTCGCGAATGCAGTGCGTCAGGTGATGAAGAGGTTGACTGACCCACCGCCTTCGCGGGCAAGCCCGCTCCCACAGTGCTGTTTGGTGGATTCCGGTCCGAACGGGGGTAAAAAAAAACCCGCATCTCTCGATGCGGGTTTTTTCATTTCAACGCCGGATCAGTTGGCCGTCACGACCGTCTGACCTGCCAGCGCCAGGTCCAGCAGTTCGCGGTTGGCGACTGCGTACATGGCGTAGTCGGTGCCGCTGGCGGCACGGATGTCTACCAGCATGGCGCGCCAGCGCTCGACCATGTCCTGGTGCTGCTCCAGCCACAGGGCCAGGCGGGTTTCCACGTCCTGGGAACCGTCGCCCTCTTGCAGGACCGAGATGGTGATCGCCCGTTGCTGCCAGTCGACATCATCGCGGAACGCTTCGCGGGCCAGGGCCTGCCAGTTGTTTTCCACCGGCAATGCGCTGATCTGTTGCAGGTACCAGGTGACGTCCAGGGCGCTGCCCACGGCGAAGTAGGCCTTGGCCACGTCGGCGGCGTTCTGGCCGGTGACGTCCGACGCCTCGATGATCGGCAGCAAGGTGTACAGGTGGGTGGTGCCTGCAACCATGCGCGCCAGCAACTCCGGCACACCGGCGGCCACGTAGGCCTGGTAGCGGGTCTGCCAACCTTCGCGGGTCGGACCTTCCAGCAGTTCGTCGAGCTTGAGGCCCAGCGCCGCCAGGTGCGGACCGAAGTGAGCGACGTCGCGGGCGGCGTTCTGCTCGTTGCGGCGGCTGCGCAGGAACCAGCGAGTGGCGCGGCGGCCCAGGCGCATCAGCTCATCCATCAGCTCCAGTTGCACGTCGGCCGAGACCTGGTGGTCCAGGGCCTCGATCTGACGGAACCAGTGCGGGAGATGGAAGATGTCACGCACGATCACGTAGGCACCCGCCACGTTCGCCGGGCTCATGCCCGTGGACTCCTTGAGCCGTTGAACGAAGGTGATGCCCATGTGGTTGACCAGGTCGTTGGCGATCTGGGTGCTGACGATCTCGCGCTTCAGGCGATGGCGGCGCATGGCCTCGGAGAACTTGCTCACCAGCGTTGGCGGGAACGCGGTTTCCATGTCACGGGTCAGGTAGTCATCATCCGGGACCAGGGAGTTGAGCAGCGCTTCCTTGAGGTCGATCTTGCTGTAGGAGATCAGCACCGACAGTTCGGCACGGGTCAGGCCATGGCCTGCCGCAACGCGTTCGGCCAATTGCTCTTCGGTAGGCAGGAACTCGATGGCACGGTCCAGCTTGCCCCGCGCTTCCAGGTCGTTCATCAGGCGCTTGTATTCGGCGATCCGCACGAATGCACGGCGGGCCGCCAGGGACAGCGCCTGGGTCTGCTTGTAGTTGTTGCCCAACACCAGGCCGCCGACTTCGTCGGTCATGCTCGCCAGCAACTGGTTGCGTTGCTTATCGGTCATGTCGCCAGCCTGCACCACTTCGTTGAGCAGGATCTTGATGTTCACTTCGTGGTCGGAGCAGTCCACGCCACCGGCGTTGTCGATGAAGTCCGTGTTGGTGGCGCCGCCATGCAGGCCGAACTCGACGCGACCCAGTTGGGTCATGCCCAGGTTACCGCCCTCGCCCACGACCTTGCAGCGCAGCTCGTTGCCGTTCACGCGCAACGCATCGTTGGCCTTGTCGCCGACATCGGCGTGGCTTTCGGTGCTGGCCTTGACGTAGGTGCCGATACCGCCGTTCCACAACAGGTCCACCGGTGCTTTGAGCAAGGCGTTCAGCAGTTCGGTCGGGGTCAGCTTGTCGGCGCGGATGTCAAAGCGCTCTTTCATCTGTGGCGAGATGGCGATGCTCTTCGCGCTGCGCGAGAAGATACCGCCACCTTCGGACATGATGCTGGTGTCGTAGTCGGTCCAGGCCGAGCGCGGCAGGTCGAACAGGCGCTTGCGCTCGGCGAAGCTGCTGGCCGGTTCCGGGTTCGGGTCGATGAAGATGTGCAGGTGGTTGAACGCGGCCACCAGTTGCAGCTTGTCGGACATCAGCAAGCCGTTGCCGAACACGTCGCCGGCCATGTCGCCGACGCCCACCACGGTGATGCTGTCTTGCTGGACATTGATGCCGCGCTCGCGGAAGTGGCGCTGCACGCCAACCCACGCGCCCTTGGCGGTGATGCCCATCTTCTTGTGGTCGTAACCGGCCGAACCACCGGAAGCAAAGGCGTCGCCCAGCCAGAAGCCGTAGTCGATGGCGATGCCGTTGGCGATGTCGGAGAAGGTCGCGGTGCCCTTGTCGGCCGCCACCACCAGGTACGGGTCATCGTCGTCATGGCGCACGACGTTGGCCGGCGGCACCAGGGCGCCGTCCTTGAGGTTGTCGGTGATGTCCAACAGGCCCGAGATGAAAATGCGATAGCAGGCGATGCCCTCGGCCGCGATCTCGTCGCGGCTGCCACCCAGCGGCAGGCGACGCGGCAGGAACCCGCCCTTGGCGCCGACCGGCACGATCACCGAGTTCTTCACTTGCTGGGCCTTCACCAGGCCGAGCACTTCGGTGCGGTAGTCTTCTTCACGATCGGACCAGCGCAGACCGCCACGGGCAACGTTGCCGAAGCGCAGGTGCACGCCTTCGACCCGCGGCGAGTAGACGAAGATCTCGAACTTGGGCACCGGCTTGGGCAGTTCGGGGATCAGGTGCGGGTTGAACTTGAAGCTGAAGTAGGACTTGTTCTGGCCGTTGGCGTCGGTCTGGTAGAAGTTGGTCCGCAGGGTGGCCTTGATCAGGTCCAGGTAGCGACGCAGGATGCGGTCTTCGTTGAGCACCTGGACGTCGTCCAGCGCGGTGAGGATCGCCTGTTCCAGGCGCAGCTGCTTGTCTTCCAGGTCCTCGGCGCTGAGTTTGCGCGCCAGGTAGAAGCGGGTCTTGAACAACCGGGTCAACTCGCGGGCGATGTCGGTGTGGTTGTTCAGGGTGCTGGCGATGTAGCCCAAATCGAAGCCCAGGCGGATCTGCTTCAGGTAACGGGCATAGGCACGCAGCAGCGCCACGTCGCGCCATGGCAGGCCGGCGGTCAGCACCAGGCGGTTGAACGCGTCGTTTTCGGCATCACCGCGCACGATGTGGACGAACGCATCCTGCAACGTGTCGTTGAGTTGCTGGATGTCCAGGTCCAGGCCTTCGGCGGCGGTGAACGCGAAATCATGGATCCAGAACTCGCGGCCATTGGTGTGGCGCAGGCGGTACGGGAATTCACCCAGCACCCGCAGGCCGAGGTTTTCCAGGATCGGCAGGACGTCGGACAACGCCAGCGGCGTGTCGGCGTGATACAGCTTGCAGTGCAGCTCACGCTGGCCGGAAACCTGGCCCAGCGGCTGGTAGAAGCTCATCACCAGCGGGTTCTTTTCATTCAGGCTCAGCAGGTGTTGCATGTCGACCACGGCCGAGTGCGCGGCGAAGCGCTCGCGGTAGCCGGCCGGGAAGCCTTTGGGGAAGTCGGCCAGTACATTGGTGCCCTGGGCTTCGCCGAAGCTCTCGATCACCAGGCTGGCGTAGTCGTCCTTCCAACTGCGGCAGGCCTGGACCACTTCTTTTTCCAGCAGCAACGGGTCGATGTCGATCCGGTTCTTCGGGTCCACCCGCAGGATCAGTTGCACGCGCGCCAGGACGGACTCGGAGAAGAACGTCCAGAACTCGCAGTCCGTGGCCTTCAGGCGGTCCATCAGCACCTGCTGGATCTTCTGCCGCACTTCGGTGGAATAGATGTCCCGTGGCACGTAGGCCAGGCAGTAGCAGAAACGCCCATACGGGTCTTTGCGCAGGAACACGCGGATCTTGTTGCGTTCCTGGATCTGCACGATGGACATCACGGTGCTGAACAACTCGTCGACCGGGGTCTGGAACAGGTCGTCACGGGGCAGCACTTCGACCACCTGGGCCAGTTCCTTGCCCAGGTGCGCCTTGGCCTGGAAGCCCGAGCGACGCTCGATTTCCTCGACCTTGCGCCGGATGTACGGGATGACCCGGACACTTTCGCCGTACACCGAGGAGGTGTACAGGCCCATGAAGCGGCATTCCTTGATGACCTTGCCGTTGGCGTCGATTTCACGGATCGACACGTAGTCCGGGTACGCCGGACGGTGCACGCGGCTCGGGTGCGCGGCCTTGGCGAACGACAGCAGGGTTGGTTCGCGCAGGTAATTGACGGCGTAGTCTTCGATGCGCAGGTCATCGGCGGTGAGGCCGGCGCGCAGCAGCTTGGTCAGGCCCAGGAAGGACTCGGGGTTGTACTCGATGTGGCCGCCATCGGCGTCTTCACGCACCACGAACTCTTCATAGCCGAGGAACGTGAAGTGGTTGCCCACCAGCCATTCCAGGAAGCTCTTGATCTCGCTCTTTTCGTCGGCATCGATGACGTGGGCGCTGTCGTCCAGGCCCGCCAGGATTTCCTGGACCTTGGCCTTCATCGGTTCGAAATCGGCCACCGCCACGCGCACTTCGCCCAGCACTTGCTCGAGTTCCTTGGTCAGGACGCTGAGTTCGGTGGCGTTGGCGCAGCGGTCGATTTCCAGGTACATCAACGACTCTTGCAGGATGCCGTCGCCCTGGGTGCCCTTGGGCAGGATTTCCAGCAACTCGCCCTTGCTGCCGCGACGCACGCTCAGGACGGTGGTTTGCAGGGTATGGATGCTGTAGCCGCGACGGTTCAGTTCGGTGCGCACCGAATCCACCAGGAATGGCAGGTCGTGGTGCAGCACTTCCACTGCCGTGTGCGTCGACTGCCAGCCGTGGCGTTCGTAGTCGGGGTTGTAGACACGCACCTGCGGTTGCGCGTGGTCGAAGCGCTCAAGCAGGCGCCAGGCAGACAGGGTGCAGCCGGCGAGGTCGGACAACCGGCGTTGGGTGAGTTCATCGAGGGAAATGATGCCGAAGAATTGTTCAGCGAACAGCGCCACTTGTGGCAGTGCCTGTTCACTGATGTGCTGCGCCAGTGCCGCTTGCAGTTGGTGCTGGAAGTCGGCTTTGCTGGCTGCGGTGAAGAACGCCATCTGTGGTACTCCGCTTGGGCTTGTTATTGATGGAAGCGTCGCGTGCAGCCCCTTTCGGGGCCGTCGGCCATCCCGTTCCTGATTCTCGGGCAGAGGAAACAGGATGACAGGTGGGTGAAGCTGGACGGGACCCGCAGGTCACATTCCTTTTCCATGTAATTTCCATGTAATGAACACCTGCAAAAAACACCCTGGGGGCGGCCTTTGCAGGAGCACATCCGTTGCGCAGCTTAACGAGTGCGATCAGGTGCCTGCTTGCAGCGCTGCGACATATTCGGTCATCGGCTAGCTGTCTGGCACAGACGTCCTGAACAACCCTAGCAGCCCGAGGGCCAAACGGCACCCCGGGGCATGAAATCCCATGCAGGTTGTGCGCCGGTTGGCAGTAACCCTGCAGAAAATCATCGAGGCTGGCAAACTCCTCCTTTTGCACCCGCAGGGCTCATTGAGCCAGGAGCCATCACCATGCAAATGACCACCGCCCTTCTGATCGCCAACCCGTGCGACGACGAAGAAGACAACATGGCCATGCTCTGCTGCCACAGCACTCAAGGCGACATGTTCCTGATGACCCGCTACCCCGACGAAGACAGCCTGGAGATCGCCCTGGATGGCGAACCGTCGACCCTGGACGGGGTCAAGGTCACTCTCAGCCCGACCCTGCTGAAAGTCGAAATCGCCGCGACGGACGCCGATGCACTCAATGGCGATGATGTGCTGGAGATCACCCATGACACCGATGAAGCGGACCTGGCCGAGGTGGAGCTGACGTTGCAGAACATTCTCAGGGATGTGGGGACTTACATCAGGCTGGTTTGATTTCAGCGTTTGTACGGCCGCCTTCGCGAGCAAGCTCGCTCCCACAGGGGATCGACACAACGCCTCCAACCATTGTGGGAGCGAGCTCGCTCGCGAAGACGCCAGGTCAGCCACCACCTCCTTCACTGACCCACCACTTTCGCGAGCAAGCTCGCTCCCACAGGGGATCGACACGGCACCTCAAGCCATTGTGGGAGCGGACTCGCTCACGAAGACGTCAGGTCAGTCACCACCTTCTTCACTGACCCACCGCCTTCGCGAGCAAGCCCGCTCCCACAGGGATCGACACGACACCTCCAACAATTTTCGGCAAGCCCGAATCCGGATCACGCCCACACCGCCGGTCGCCCCTCTCGCACAATGCCCTTGACGACCCATCGGGTTCTGAGGTTTCCTGAAACCGGTTTCAGAGCCGCTAATAACTCCAACAGGCAGGTTTACAACCGTGACTTCCTTTTCCGCCGCCCAGCGCAGCCGCGTGACCATGCTTGACGTCGCCGAACGCGCCGGGGTTTCCAAGGCCAGCGTCTCGCGCTTCATCGGCGAGGATCGCGCCCTGCTTTCCGAGGCCATCGCCCGGCGCATCGAGCAGGCGATCAGCGAGCTGGGCTATCGCCCCAACCAGATGGCCCGCGGCCTCAAGCGCGGCCGTACACGCCTGATCGGCATGCTGGTGGCCGATATCCGCAACCCCTATTCAATTGCCGTGATGCATGGCGTGGAAACCGCCTGCCGTCGCCATGGCTACAGCCTGGTGGTGTGCAACACCGACCGCGATGACGAACAGGAACGCCAGCACCTGGCCCTGTTGCGTGCCTACAACATCGAAGGGCTGATCGTGAACACCCTGGGCCATCACCGTGACGAGTTGCTCGAACTGCGCCGCGAAATGCCCCTGGTGCTGGTGGATCGCAAAGTCGATCGGCTCGAAAGCGACCTGGTGGGGCTGGACAACCCGGCGGCGGTGACGATGGCGCTCGACCATCTCGAACAACGCGGCTATCGCGACCTGCTGATGGTGACCGAGCCGTTCGACGGCACCAGTTCGCGGATCGAGCGGGTCGACAGTTTCAAGTCGGGCATCGAGCAACGCCCTGCCCTGGCCGGTGCCGTGGTGGAAATCTGCGATCAGTTGAAGGCCAGGCTCCAAGCCTTCCTGGCCCAGCCTGGCCCGGGTCCCAAGGCGCTGTTCTGCGCCAACGGTATCGCCGCCCTGGCCGCCACCCAGGTGTTGCGGGAATTGGATTGCCACCTGTTCGACGACGTGGGCCTGATCGCCCTCGACGACCTGGACTGGTACCCGCTGGTGGGCAGCGGCATCACCGCCCTGGCCCAACCGACCGCCGAGATCGGCGCCCGCGCCTTCGAGTGCCTGCTCAAGCGCTTGCGGGGCGACAACGGGCCGATACAAACCCTGGATTTTGCAGCGCAGCTGATCGAGCGCGGGTCGACGCGGGGGGTGGTTCGGTGAAAGTGCCTTTCGCGAGCAAGCTCGCTCCCACAGGGGACCGGTGCCATATCGACGATTCCATGTGGGAGCGAGCTTGCTCGCGATGAGGCCCTCACGCAGAACCTTTTTTTTGATCAAAACTGAAACCGGTTTCAGAGGTGTAAAACAATGAACAAGCCACCCGTTTCCATCAGCCTGTCCAGCTACGGCGCCGACCTGGTGCGCCAGCAAGGCCAAGGTCGTTTCACCACGCTACTGGCTGCCGCCGGCGCCTCGCGCATCGAATGGCGCGAGGAACTGCTGACCCACGAACAACCCGCCGAGCTGGCTGCCGACGCCCGGGCCCAAGGCCTGCAGAGTATTTTCTCCTCGCCCCTCGAGTTGTGGCTCGCTGACCGCACCCAGCCCAATCCTGACCTGGCGCCGACCTTGCAACGGGCCGAGGCGTTTGGCTCGACATGGTTGAAGGTCTCGCTCGGGCATTTCACCGGCACCCATGATCTGACCGCCCTGGCGCAGGTGCTCGCCACCAGCGCGGTGCAATTGCTGGTGGAAAACGACCAGACGTTGCAAGGCGGGCGGATCGAGCCCTTCCAACGGTTTTTCGCCGCCCTCGAACCACTGGGATTGCCCATCGGCATGACCTTCGACATCGGCAACTGGCAATGGCAAGACCAGTCCGCGACGCTGGCGGCCCGCGAGCTCGGACGCCACGTGCGGTATGTGCATTGCAAGGCGGTGGCCCGGCGCGACGACGGCAAGTTGATTGCGGTGCCACCGGTGCTGGCGGATCTGCACCTGTGGGAGCAACTGTTCAAACACATGCCCGCCGGCGTGATGCGCGCCGCCGAATACCCGCTGCAAGGCGATGACCTGCTGCAATTGACCACTGAACACGTGGCCGCCCTGGCCGGTCTCGGACAACCTCGTCGGGAGCCTGCCCATGCCTGAGTTCGATGTCTTGTCGTTCGGCGAAACCATGGCAATGCTGGTGGCCGACCATTGCGGCGACCTGGCCTGCGTCAACCATTTCAGCAAGCGCATCGCCGGGGCCGACAGCAACGTTGCCATCGGCCTGGCGCGGCTGGGCTTCAACGTGGCGTGGCTGAGCCGGGTCGGCGCCGATTCCCTGGGACGTTTCGTCGTGCAGACGCTGGAGCGTGAAGGCCTGGATTGTCGCCATGTGACGGTCGATCCTGCGCACCCGACCGGGTTCCAGTTCAAATCCCGCACCGACGATGGCAGCGACCCGCAGGTGGAGTATTTCCGTCGTGGCTCGGCGGCCAGCCACCTGTCGCCCGAGGCCATCGCCCCCACCCTGCTGGGTGCCCGGCACTTGCATGCCACCGGGATTGTGCCGGCGCTGTCGGCCACGGCCCGCGAGATGTCCCTTGAATTGATGAACCGCATGCGCGAGGCCGGTCGCAGCCTGTCCTTCGACCCCAATCTGCGGCCCAGCCTGTGGGCCAGCGAGTCGTTGATGATCCGCGAGGTCAACCGCCTCGCCGCCCTCGCCCACTGGGTCTTGCCCGGCCTCGGGGAAGGCCGCTTGCTGACCGGCTTCGACGACCCGGCCGACATCGCCGCCTTCTACCTGGACCTGGGCGCCGAAGCCGTGGTGATCAAGCTCGGTGCCCAAGGTGCCTACTACCGCACGCGGCTGGACCAGGGCTTCGTCGCCGGCGTGCCGGTGGCCCGGGTGGTGGACACGGTCGGCGCCGGGGACGGGTTCGCCGTCGGCCTGATCAGTGCCCTGCTGGAAAGCCGGGGGATCACCGAGGCGGTACAGCGCGCCAACTGGATTGGCAGCCGCGCGGTACAGAGTCGGGGGGACATGGAAGGCTTGCCGACCCGCGATGAGTTACTGACTGAATTTGACGACGCCCATCGCGAGCAAGCTCGCTCCCACAGGGGTTGCCGCTAGACCTGTAGGAGCGAGCTTGCTCGCGATAGAGGCCGCAAGTACACCCCAAACACACCTGCTGCAACAAAAACAACAAGCTCAGGAGTCACGACATGCAAACGCTCAACCTCGCCACCCGCCGCTGGTGGTACATCATGCCCATCGTGTTCATCACCTACAGCCTGGCCTACCTGGATCGAGCCAATTATGGCTTCGCGGCGGCCTCGGGCATGGCCAAGGACCTGATGATCACCCCGGGGCTGTCCTCGCTGCTCGGCGCGCTGTTTTTCCTCGGCTACTTTTTCTTCCAGGTGCCCGGGGCGATCTACGCCCAGAAACACAGCGTGAAGAAGCTGATCTTCGTCAGCCTGATCCTCTGGGGGTCGCTGGCGACGTTGACCGGCGTGGTCTCCAACGCCTACTGGCTGATCGTGATTCGCTTCATGCTGGGCGTGGTCGAAGCCGCCGTCATGCCGGCCATGCTGGTGTACCTGTGCCACTGGTTCACCCGCGCCGAGCGCTCGCGCGCCAATACCTTCCTGATCCTCGGCAACCCGGTGACCATGCTGTGGATGTCGGTGGTGTCGGGCTACCTGGTGCAGCAATTCGACTGGCGCTGGATGTTCATCATCGAAGGCCTGCCGGCGGTGCTCTGGGCCTTCGTCTGGTGGCGCCTGGCGGATGATCGTCCGTCCCAGGCCAAGTGGCTCAGCCCCCAGCAAAAGCAGGACCTGGAAAGCGCACTGGCGGCCGAACAGGTCGGGATCAAGGCGGTGAAGAACTACGCCGAGGCCTTCCGCTCACCCAAGGTGATCATCCTGGCGTTGCAGTTTTTCTGCTGGAGCATCGGGGTCTACGGGTTCGTCCTGTGGCTGCCGTCGATCCTCAAGGCCGGCCTGCAAATGAGCATGGTCGAGGCCGGCTGGCTGTCGTCGCTGCCGTACCTGGCGGCCGTCGTCGCCATGCTCGTTGTGTCCTGGGGCTCGGACAAGGCCCAGAAGCGCAAGCGTTTCGTCTGGCCGCCGCTGCTGGTGGCGTCCATCGCGTTCTACGCCTCGTACCTATTGGGACCTGAACATTTCTGGTGGTCCTACAGCCTGCTGGTGATCGCCGGCGCCTGCATGTACGCGCCCTATGGGCCGTTCTTTGCCATCGTTCCGGAAATCCTGCCGGCCAACGTCGCCGGCGGCGCCATGGCGCTGATCAACAGCATGGGCGCGCTGGGCTCCTTCGGCGGCTCGTACCTGGTGGGCTACCTCAACGGCTCCACCGGCTCACCGGGCATGTCCTTCCTGCTGATGAGCGGCGCATTGCTGCTGTCGGTGGTGCTGACCCTGGCCCTCAAGCCCGGTGCCAGCGACCGCGCCACCCCCAACTCCGTGGCGCCACACCCGGCGCCCGCCCATTCCTGAATCGAGATCCGCTCATGAAAAAGCACGTGGTGTTGTACAAGGCGCTGTCGGCGCAATTGATGGCCCGTTTGCAAGCGCAGGCCGACGTCACCCTCATCGACCGCCTCGACGCCCAGTGCCTGGCGCAACTGCGCGATGCCCTGCCCGGCGCCCACGGGCTGTTGGGCGCGAGCCTGAAGCTGGATGCAGCGCTGCTGGACCTGGCGCCAAATCTGCAAGCCATCGCCAGCGTCTCGGTAGGGGTCGACAACTACGACATCGACTACCTGACCGAACGCCGGATCCTGCTGAGCAACACCCCCGACGTGCTGACCGAGACCACCGCCGACACCGGCTTTGCGCTGATCCTGGCAACGGCCCGTCGCGTGGTGGAACTGGCCAACCTGATTCGCGCCGGCCAATGGCAAAAAAGCATCGGCCCCGAGCATTTCGGCAGCGACGTCCACGGCAAGACCCTGGGCATCATCGGCATGGGCCGCATCGGCGAAGCCTTGGCCCAACGCGGCCACTTCGGCTTTGGCATGCCGGTTATCTACCACAGCCACTCGCCCAAGCCCGCCATCGAGCAGCGTTTCAACGCCCGCTACTGCTCGTTGGAAACCCTGCTGCGCCAAGCCGATTTCATCTGCCTGACCCTCCCGCTGACCGCAGAGACCCAAGGGCTGATCGGTGAACACGCCTTTGCGCAAATGCGCCCCGAATCCATCTTCATCAACATCTCCCGGGGCAAAGTCGTGGACGAAGCGGCACTGATCGACGCCCTGCGCAACGGCCAGATCCGCGCTGCGGGGCTGGATGTGTTCGAGCGCGAGCCCTTGAGTGCGGATTCGCCGTTGTTGCAGATGGACAACGTGGTCGCCACCCCGCACATGGGCTCGGCCACCCATGAGACACGCGAAGCGATGGCGCGTTGTGCGGTGGAGAATCTGCTGGCGGCATTGGCGGGTGAGCGGCCGGTGAACCTGGTGAATCCGGGAGCGTGGAAAGGCTAGAGGTTTGTCACCGGCATCACGGCCATCATGAGTGGGCTTTGGTGGCGGTGATGCTGTTCCTACCGAGAACCCGGACCCGGCCTACGCCAACATCGGAAGCGGCGCCATAGCCCTTCCAGCGTCCCTGCTGTTATTCATTGATCACCGACGAAAACACGCCAGGTGGTGAGTTCGCAATGAAACAGACAAGGCAACCGGGGGTGATTGCATGCATGCCATACAGGTCATGATCAGGAGTGCCTACAAGACACATACCACTCTGCTGGTGTCGACGCTCATCACCCTGATAACGCTCAAACTGATCGTGCTCGCTTCACCGCTATTGCTGGGATGGGCAGGAGCAGGTGCGTTACTCGCTGCTGTACTAGCACTATTTTATCCCGCAGTTGCAGCATCCCCTTGGAATAGTAGCGGTAGCTCTATTAACAGCCACCCTCTCGTCCATTCTCGATGCCAACCAGGTTGATATTATCAACAACGCAATCCTAAATGAATTTCGGGATCACCAACCCCAGTAACGGGAGTTCCTTGGCGCCGAATTTAGCCATATTGAATTCGGCGCTATCTTGATTACATCAATGCCATAAACTGCCGATCAAATCAGGAGCATCATGAAGAAACGACCACAAGAGATACAACCTCCGTATTGGTTGTTTGTCCTCGCCGCAACCCCTATCTTCTTCATTAACTTCCTGCTACCTTCCTACCCAATCACCCCTACAGAGTTGGCCATTGCCGCCTTCATAGATAACCACCTCTTTGGGCAAGTTGGTTTTTGGTCATCTCGATTCCCTTTCAGCTCAAAAGTAACCGCAAACTACCTTGCATGCATTGGCCCCGTATTTGCCATACTGGCCTTCTACAAGACTTATCAAACAATGAGGATCGACCCTAAACAGTACGAAAATTATTCACTATTAAAATACGCGCTCATCCCTCCCCTTGCAGTGCTTTATATATTGCTTATTTTATTCATGTTCTATCTGACCTCCACCAACCTAGCCAACAACAGCCAAAAATACAGCTTCTATGGGTCATACGCCCTCAGCTTTTCACTGTTCTCTTCCTCCATGCTCATTATTTTTTACATAACACCTCTAATAGTGCATCGTTGCTTTATCTATTTACCTGCCCTATTACTTGAAAACTGGAGAGATAAGAGATCGCAGAGTCGTCCTCCAAAATAATGCCTATAACGTTTTAAGAAACGGGATCATCCAAGTGGACAATACTGCATTTGAAACTATTTCGTACACAGCCTACAACGGCTGCAACTTGGGGTGATCGTGATGCATGAAGGAGCAATCGTGGACGATGGTCCGTGGCGGGGGCTGGTCGACAGGCCGGCGGTCAAGCTGCTAGTGGAGGCGATTCGGATGCAGAACTAGCGCAATAGGGTGCTGAGCTCCAGCCGTCATCGCGAGCAGGCTTACCTCCACAGGTTCCAGGGTGAACCTCGGATTCCGAAGATGCCACAGGCCCCATGTAGGAGCGGGCTTGCTCGCGAAAGCGGTGTGTCAGCCAACATCAATATCAATATCAACTGATTCATTGCCTTCGCGGGCAAGCCCGCTCCCACAGGTTCCGCGGTGTCCCGGGCCCTGGGGCTGTTACAACTTACGTCGGCTGACGGGTTTCGATGTTGTCCAGTGCACGGTTGGCCAACAGGCTGCCCAGTTCGATCAGTTGTTGGATTCCCAGGAGGAAGTGCCGGCGTGAACCCTCCAGGTCGAAGGCCAGGTCATTGACCATGACGTTGGCCGAGGCCAGGGTTTCGCTGAGGTTGGCGAGCAGGCTTTCGGTGTCGATGTCTTTGTTGACGGTGAAGAGTTGGTCGGGGGCAGGACCCGCTTCGGGTTTGTCCGGTTTCGGGTTCAAATAATGGTCGAGCACGCGGTCGGTGACTTTGTCGTGTTTTTGGGATTTGGTTTTTGGGCGCGGTGACGTTGGTTCGGTGTTCGGCGGGTTTGGAGTTGCTTTGAACATAGATAAAGCTCCAGGTGAGAAATTGGAGCCATTCCTCTCGCTACCAAACGAATGGGTGATGGCCATACGGAGGTTGGTAGACCGGTCACCTGACAACCCGGCGCATCCGAAGACGCCCTACGCATGGCCACCATAAAACAGAGGGCGAAGAGCCCTTTGCATTCGATGGACTGCGCGTCAGGAGGCCGGGCTACCAAACCCGATCGCTGATTCATCAGCGACCCGAAAACGATAGAACCGGTCTCCCAGACGCACAAGCCGGCGGATTCTGGCGCAGTCGTAGGCAACGGCGCAAGACAACGTAGCCCAATACAGAACACTCCTACATCCAGATAAACACCCATTCACTTTGTGAGTGCTTCGCACCGGAGCGCCAGCCCGGTCAAGCGGGAGCAAGCTCCCTCGTCACGGCGTCAGTGCGCTTGTCCCGGCGGTATTCAGCGCAAGCGAGTCCACCCCACAATGTTCCCAAGCCGATCACAATTGTGCACACCCGATCAAAATCCTGTTAGTCGCCACCCCCCGCCATGCATTAAAGTAACGCCCCCAGCCCCGACGTTATCCGAACGCCAGGGGCCACCCTTTCCAGGAACAGTCACCGATGGAACATCGTGAAGCGCTTTTGGCGCTGCGAACCTTTCTTTCAACGCAGATTCTCGGCCAGGAAAAACTCATCGAGCGCCTGCTCATCGCCCTGCTTGCCGACGGCCACATGCTGGTGGAAGGCGCGCCAGGGCTGGCGAAGACCAAGGCGATCAAGGAGCTGGCCGAAGGGATCGAAGCGCAGTTCCATCGCATCCAGTTCACCCCCGACCTGCTGCCTGCCGACATCACCGGCACGGAGATCTATCGCCCGGAAACCGGCAGTTTCGTCTTCCAGCAAGGACCGATCTTCCACAACCTGGTGCTGGCGGACGAGATCAACCGTGCCCCGGCCAAGGTCCAGTCCGCCTTGCTGGAAGCCATGGCCGAGCGCCAGGTAAGCGTTGGGCGCAGTACGTATGAACTGTCACCCCTGTTCCTGGTGATGGCCACGCAGAACCCCATCGAGCAGGAAGGCACCTATCCGTTGCCCGAGGCCCAACTCGACCGGTTCCTGATGCACGTCAAGATCGGTTTCCCGGATGCGACGGTGGAACGCCGGATCCTGCAACAGGCCCGGGGCGAGGCGCTCAATGGCGAGGCCAAGCCCGAGCGGCGGGTAAGCCAGCAGGCGATTTTCTCGGCGCGCAAGGAAATCCTCGGCCTGTACATGGCCGACGCCGTGGAGGAATACCTGGTGCAACTGATCATGGCTACCCGCAACCCGGCCAAGTTCGACCCGGAGATGGCCGAGTGGATCGCCTACGGTGCCAGCCCACGGGGTTCCATCGCCCTGGATCGCTGCGCCCGCGCCCACGCCTGGCTGGCCGGCCGAGACTTTGTCAGCCCGGAGGACATCCAGGCCGTGCTGTTCGACGTGCTGCGCCATCGCATCATCCTGTCGTTCGAGGCCGAGGCCGCCGGTATCGACCAGGACCGGGTCGTGCAGCGGATTCTCGACGTCGTCGCTGTCGCTTGAGCAGGCGTCATGACTAACCCACTGGCGCCCGCACCGGGCATCCGCGTCAGCCTTTCGGAGCTGATCGAGATGCGTCATCGCGTGCGCGAAGTGCAGTTGTTCTCGACCCCGGGCCAACGCAGCCCGTTGATCGGCCTGCACCACTCCAAGCTGCGCGGACGCGGCGTGGATTTCGACCAGGTGCGGGTCTACCAGGCCGGCGACGATGTGCGCACCATCGACTGGCGCGTCACCGCCCGCACACAGGAACCTCATACCAAGTTGTTCCACGAAGAGCGCGAGCGGCCGATCTTCATCATGATCGAGCAGAGCCACCGCCTGTTCTTTGGGTCGGGCCTGCTGTTCAAGTCGGTGCTCGCGGCCCAGGCCGCCAGCCTGATCGGCTGGGCCGCGCTGGGCCACAACGACCGTGTCGGCGGCCTGGTGTTCGGCAATAACACCCACTACGAGGTCAAACCCCGGCGCAGTAAACAAAGCCTGTTGCAATTGCTCAACCGCCTGGTGCGGGTCAACCAGTCGTTGCACCCCGAGGGCGAGCCGGACCGCGATTCATTCGGCATTGCCCTGCGTCGGGCCCGGGAAGTGCTGCGCCCGGGCAGCCTGGCGATCGTGATCTGCGACGAACGCGCGCTGTCCGACAGCGCCGAGCAACAACTGAGCCTGCTGTCACGTCATTGCGACCTGTTGCTGCTGCCGCTCTCGGACCCGCTGGACCACGCCCTGCCCGCCGCCGGTTTGCTGCGCTTCGCCCAGCGCGGTGCGCAACTGGAGCTCGACACCCTGAATGTCGAACTGCGCCAGGCCTATCGCGCCCAGGCCGAGGCGCGCCAGGAGCGCTGGGAGTTACTGGCGCAGAAACTGCGGATCCTGATGATGCCCCTGAGCACCCAGGGCGACATGGTCGAGCAGTTGCGCGAGTACCTGAACCCCAAGCGGGCCGGGATCAGCCGATGAACAGCCTGGACCAGTTGCAGCCACTGATGGCGCCGCCCCCCATTGGTTTCTGGCCACCCGCGCCGGGCTGGTGGTTGCTGCTGATATTGCTGCCACTGTTGGGCCTTGGGCTGTGGCAGTTGCGCCGTTTTCTACCCGCCAAGCGCGCCATCAGTCGCACCGAGCAACCCCTGGACCCGGTGCGGCTGGCCGCGCTGGCCGAACTGGCGCTATTGCCCAAGCCCTACGATGGCGCACCGGCCGGTGCCTGGTTGCAGCAGCTCAACGGCTTGCTCAAGCGCCTGTGTCGCAACCACTACCCCTACAGTCAGAGCCACACCCTGAACGGCCGCCAATGGCTGGCCTTCCTGGATAACCGCTGCCCGGCCGCCGGGCTGACCCGTTGGATGGTCCTGGTCGAAGGGGCCTACAAACCCGAATGCAAGCTGGACGACAAAGCCATTGCCGGCCTGACCCAGGCAGTCGACATCTGGATTCGCAAACATGTTTGAGTTCGCCTGGCCGTGGATCTTCGCGCTGTTGCCGCTGCCGTGGCTGATGCGCCTGCTGCTGCCCGCGGCCGACAGCGGCGAGCCGGCGCTCAAGGTCAGTTTCCTGGGGGAGCTCGAAGGCCTTGTCGGGCGTCGCGCCCGCACGCAACTGCCGAGCTGGCGCCAGCAAGCGCCTTTCATCCTGCTCTGGCTGCTGTTGTTGATCGCCGCCGCCCGTCCGCAATGGCTCGGCGAGCCGCTGCCCATCGCCGCCAGCGGCCGCGACCTGCTGGTGGCGGTGGACGTTTCCGGCTCCATGGACTTCCCTGACATGCAGTGGAAGGACGAAGAGGTCAGCCGTCTCGCGCTGGTCCAGCACATGCTCGGGGATTTTCTCGAAAGCCGCGAAGGTGACCGCGTCGGCCTGATCCTGTTCGGCAGCCAGGCTTATCTGCAAGCGCCCCTGACCTTCGACCGGCGCACCGTGCGCCGCTGGCTCGACGAAGCGCGCATCGGCATCGCCGGCAAGAACACCGCCATTGGCGATGCCATCGGCCTGGCCCTCAAGCGCCTGCGCCAGCGTCCGGCCCACAGCCGCGTGCTGATCCTGGTCACCGACGGCGCCAACAACGGTGGGGAAATCGACCCGCTGACCGCCGCCCGGCTGGCGGCCGACGAAGGAGTGAAGATTTACCCGATCGGCATCGGCGCTGACCCGGAGCAAAGCGGCACGGCGGGATTCCTCGGCGTCAACCCAAGCCTGGACCTCGACGAGGCGACGCTACGGGAAATTGCCCAGGCCACCGGCGGGCGTTATTTCCGCGCCCAGGATGGCGAACAGTTGCTGGCGATCAAGACCACCCTCGACCAGCTCGAACCGGTGACCCAGCAACCGACCCAGGCCCGCCCGGCCCAGGCGCTCTATCACTGGCCCCTGGCCGTGGCACTGCTGTTGAGCATGCTGCTGGTGGCCCGCGAGCGCTGGCCGGACAACCCCTTGCAACGCCTGTTCAACCAGCCGCTGTTCCAATCGACCCCTCATGCCGAGTGGCGCCAGCGGCTCAAGCGCCTGCGCTTGCGGAGGCGTCGATGACTGCGCTCTGGCCGCACTGGTTGCGCCCCGTCTTTATCCTGCTGCTGCCGCTATTGGGCTGGTTGCTCTGGCAACTGTGGCACCGCCAGCGTCGGGTGGGCCGCTGGCAGATGATCCTGCCGGCCGCGTTTCATTCGGTGCTGCTCAGCGGTGGCAAGGGTCGTGAAAGCCGACTGCCGTGGATTGCCCTCGGCCTGGGTTGGCTGTTGACGGTACTGGCGTTGCTGGGTCCAAGCTGGGCACGGGTCGAACAGACCAGCCAGAAGCCTGCCGACCCGCTGGTGGTGGTGCTGGAACTGACGCCGGAAATGCTCGCCACCGACGTGCCGCCCACGCGCCTGGAGCAGGCCCGACGCAAGGTGCTGGACCTGCTGCACAACCGCAGCGACGCCCAGACCGCGATCATCGTCTACGCCGGCAGCGCCCACACGCTGGTGCCGCTGTCCGATGACCTGTCCACCAGCGCTAACCTGCTCGAGGCCCTCAAACCCTCGATCATGCCCCAGGGCGGCCATCGCGCCGACCTGGCGGTGATCAAGGCGATGGCCCTGCTGAACCAGGCCGAACTCGGCCACGGCCGGATCCTGCTGATCGCCTCGTCGCTGAACGAGCAGGAGCGCCAGGGTATCCACCAGGTCTTGGACGGTTCGCCCACGCAATGGCTGATGCTGGGCGTCGGCACCCGGGAAGGCGCGCCGGTGGCCCAGGAGGATGGCAGCTACCTCAAGGATGCCCAGGGCGCGATCCTGGTGCCACGCCTGGACAGCGCGGGGCTCAAGTCCTTCGCCAATGAACTGGACGGGCGTTATCGTCCGGCGCGCCTGGACGACAGTGACCTGCGCGGCCTGGGCCTGCTGGATGGCCCGCGTCATCTGCGCGAGGACGGCCAGATGCTGCGCCTGGACGCCTGGGCCGACCAGGGCTACTGGCTGCTCTTGCCGCTGTTGCTGCTGGCGGCCTGCGCGGGCCGGCGCGGCTGGCTGTTCTGCCTGCCGTTGCTGCTGGTGTTGCCGCAGACCGGCCAGGCCTTCGAATTCGAGGACTTGTGGCTGCGTCCCGACCAACAGGGCCAGCATTTGCTCAAGCAGAAACGCCCAGCCGAGGCCGCCGCGCATTTCGAGGACCGCCAATGGCAAGGCGTCGCCCTCTACGAAGCAGGCAACTACAGCGAAGCCGCCCGGCGCTTCGCTGAAGGCACCGACGCCCGCGCCCACTACAATCGGGGTAATGCCCTGGCCAAAAGCGGCGAGCTGGAAGCCGCGGTGGATGCCTACGAGCAGGCGCTGGAGTTGCAACCGGACCTGCGCCCCGCCCAGACCAACAAAACCCTGGTACAGAGCCTGTTGAACGAGCAGGCGGCGCCGGAGCAAACCCCGAAACCGACGCAAAACGAAGAACCGGGACCTGCCGAGCAAGCGCCGGACGCGGCGTCTTCCGCCCAGTCCTCGGAACCGGGCCAGCCCTCGACTGAAACGGCGACGCCGCAGGAGCAACCCCAGGCGCACCCGGCACCGCCCTCGGGCGCCCAGGACGTGCCCGGCAGCGAACTGCCCGACGAGCAGACCACCACACCGCCGTTGCGCCCCGCCGCCGGACAGCGCAATGAAGAAGAACAGCGCCAGGCGCTGGAGCAATGGCTGCGCCAGATCCCGGACAATCCAGGCGAACTGCTCAGGCGTAAATTCTGGTACGAACAACAAAGCCATCAGGCCCAGGGAAAAACCCCATGACCCGCTTCACCGCCTACCTTCTCGTCCTGCTGTTCTGGGTGTGCCCAACCCAGGCCGCACAGCTGACGGCCAGCGTGGACCGCAGTCGGCTGAACTCCGGCGAAACGGTGGAACTGACCCTGGAATCCAATGATGCCACGTTGTTCGGTAAGCCCGACCTGGCCCCGCTCCAGGCGCTGTTCGAGGTGCGCGGCACCCGGCAGGTCAACCAGTTGACCACCCTCGACGGAGAGAACCGCGCCACCACCCGCTGGATCGTGACCCTGCTGCCGCGCGAAAGCGGCACCGTGATCATTCCCCCGTTGCAACTGGGCGAAGTGACCAGCCAGCCCATCACCCTGCAAGTGATCGAAAGCGAGACCCGCAACGCGTCCGGCACCCTTGCCCCGGTGTTCATCGAGGCCAGCCTCGACCAGAACAAGGTGTATGTGCAGGCCCAGGCGATCCTGACCCTGCGCATCTACCATTCGGTGTCGCTGTACGACGACAGCAGCCTGACGCCGCTGCACATTCCCGACGCCCGCACCGAACAACTGGGCGAGTCGCGCACCTATGAAAAAGTCATCAACGACGTGCGCCACGGTGTCATTGAGCTGCGCTACGGCATCTACCCGCAACGCAGTGGCGAACTGACGATTCCGGCCCAGACCTTCAGCGCCACCCTGGTGGAACCGGTGGCCCAGGGCGCCGCGCCGGCGGGCCCGAAACCCGGCCAGTTGATGCACGTCAGCTCCGAGCAACTGGTGCTGACCGTCAACCCCAAGCCGGCCAGCTACCCGGCCGATGTGCCCTGGCTGCCGGCCCGCAGCCTGTCGTTGAGCGAGAGCTGGAGCCCGGAGCCGACCCACAGCCAGGTCGGCGACTCCCTGACCCGCAGCCTGACCCTCGAAGCCGAAGGCCTGGCCAGCGCCCAACTGCCACCGCTGCCGGCCACCGAGATCAACGGCCTGCGACGCTACCCCGACCAACCGGTGCTCAGCAGCCGCAGCAGCGAGCGTGGCCTGGTGGGCAGCCGCGAGGATCGCGAGGCGCTGGTGCCCAACCGCAGCGGCACCATCGAGTTGCCGCCGGTGGAAGTCGTCTGGTGGAACACCCTGGAAGACCACCTGGATCGCACCAGCCTCCCGGCGCGCACCCTGCAGGTGGCGAACAACCCGAGTCTGATGGTCGATACCCCGCCGGGAGCCCCGCAGGTGGTGACCACCGTCGACAGCGAAACGCTGTGGTACTGGCAACTGGGGACTTTTATCCTGGCCTGCACGACCCTGCTCGGTTTCGGCCTGTGGTGGCGGGCACGCTCGCAGCCGGCGGTCCTGCGCTCGGCCCAGGCCGGACCCAGCCCGCGCACGTTGCTGGACGACCTCAAGCGCACCTGCCTGGCCAACGACCCCCATGCCACCCGCCAGGCCCTGGATGCCTGGGCCCGCCAGCAACCGGAAACCCTGGCCGACATGGCCGCGCGCTTCGTGCCGCTGTCCGATGCCCTCGACGGCCTCAACGGCGCCCTCTACAGCGAAACTGGCCAACACTGGCAAGGCGACGACCTGTGGCGCGCCATCCGCACCATCCCCACCGCAGAACGCGCCCAGGACCTGCTGGGCGACAGCGGCTTGCCACCGCTTTATCCCAAATAATCCCCGACACTTGTGGCGAGGGGATTTATCCCCGCTGGGCTGCGAAGCGGCCCTAAATACTTACGCCTCGGTGTACCAGACAGATTGAGTCGCCTGTTCTGGGGCTGCTTTGCAGCCCAGCGGGGATAAATCCCCTCGCCACAGGATCGGTTCTTCCCAGTAAACTCTGCACTTTTCCAGCCGCCCTCTTCACCCGCGGCCATCACCTGTTTTTCTGGAGTTTGCCTTGCGTCTGTTCCACACCTCCGACTGGCACCTGGGGCAAAACCTGCACGGCCAGGAGCGCGATTTCGAGCACGCGTGTTTTCTTGAATGGCTGCTGCGCCAACTGGCCGCCGAGAAGCCCGATGCCCTGCTGGTCGCCGGCGACATTTTCGACACCGTCAACCCGCCGGTCAAAGCCCAGGAGCGCCTGTACGACTTCATCGTCAGCGCCCACGAACAAAACCCCAACCTGACCATCGTGATGATCGCCGGCAACCACGATTCCGGCTCGCGGATCGAACTGCCCGCGCCCCTGATGCGGCGCCTGCGCACCCATGCCTTGGGCCGGGTGCTGTGGCTGGACGACGGCCAGTTGGACGTCGAACGCCTGCTCCTGCCGCTGCCCGACGCCAAGGGCAAGGTCAAGGCGTGGTGCCTGGCCCTGCCCTTCCTGCGCCCCGCCGAAGTCACCGGCGCGCACTTGGGCGACGATTACCTGCGAGGCATCGGCCAGGTCCATGAGTGGCTGATCGCCGCCGCCAATGGCAAGCGCAAGAAAGGCCAGGCACTGATCGCCGTCAGCCATGCGCACATGGCCGGCGGCTCGGTGTCCGAGGACTCCGAGCGCAGCCTGATCATCGGCAATGCCGAAGCGCTGCCCGCCAGCCTGTTCGGCCCGAGCATCAGCTACGTTGCCCTTGGCCACCTGCACAAGCCGCAGAAGGTCAACGGTGAAGAACGCATTCGCTATAGCGGTTCGCCGATCCCGCTGTCATTCTCCGAGATCGGCTATCAGCACCAGATACTCGACATCACCCTGGACGGCGACACCCTGGCCAAGGTCGAGCCCCGGCTGATCCCCCGGGCCGTCAATCTGCAACGGCTGGGCCCGGCGCCGCTGGCCGACCTCCTGGTGCAACTCAAGGAACTGCCCGACGTCGACCTGCTGGCCGACGTCCAGCGTCAACCCTGGCTGGAGGTGCGGGTGCGCCTCGACGAGCCGCAACCGGACCTGCGCCATCAGGTGGAAACCGCGCTGCAAGGCAAGGCCGTGCGTCTGGTGCGCATCGCCGCCGAATACGCCGGCCAAGGCGACAGCGGGCGCACCGACGAGGACGCCGCGTTGATCGAACTGGATCAACTGAGCCCCGAGGAACTGTTCAGCCGCGCCTGGCAGGACACCTATGGCAACGAAGTGGACGAACAGACCCTCAAGGATTTCGCCGTGCTCTTGCAAGACGTGCAGTTGGAGGACGAGCAGCCATGAAGATCCTCGCGATCCGCCTCAAGAACCTGGCCTCCCTGGCCGGGCCTTTCGAAATCGATTTCACCGCCGAACCGCTGGCCAGCGCCGGCCTGTTCGCCATCACCGGCCCCACGGGCGCCGGCAAGAGCACCTTGCTCGACGCTTTGTGCCTGGCGCTGTTCGGCGCGGTGCCGCGCCTCAACAACACCGCACGCGATGCCAAGGTGCCGGACGCCGACGGCGAGATTGCCACGGGCGACCCGCGCACGCTGTTGCGCCGTGGCACCGGCGAGGGCTATGCCGAGGTGGACTTTCGCGGCATCGACGGTCGCCGCTATCGCGCCCGCTGGGAAGCCAATCGCGCCCGGGAAAAGGCCGGCGGCAAGTTGCAGGCCAGCCGCCAGAGCCTGCGGGACCTGGACAACGATCAATTGCTGGCCAGCCAGAAAGGCGAGTACAAGACGCGGCTCGAAGCCGTCCTGGGCCTGAACTTCGAGCAGTTCACCCGCGCCGTGTTGCTGGCCCAGAGCGAGTTCAGCGCGTTTCTCAAGGCCGATGACAACGACCGCAGCGAGCTGCTGGAAAAACTCACCGACACCGCCCTGTACACTCGCTTGGGACGTCGCGCCTTCGACAAGGCCAAGCAGGCCAAGGAAACTCACCGGCAGTTGCAAGACCAGGCCACCGGCGTCACCCCGCTGGCACCCGAGGCCCGGGCCGAGCTGGACCAGCGCTTCAACGACGCCCAGCAACAGCTCAAAGCCCAGCAGGCCCAACTCAAGCAACTGGAGTTGCAGCACACCTGGCTCAAGGACCTGCGCCAACTGCAGGATGAACACGCCCACGCCGCCGAGCAATTGCAACAGGCCCAGGCCGATGGGAATGCCCTGGCAGAGGAACGCCTGAAGCTGACGCGCCTGGAGCAACTGGCTCCCCAGCGCCATCAGTTCATCCGCCAGGCGGAATTGGCTCGGCAACTGGAGCCCCTGACGGCGCAGGTCCAGCAGCTCGGCCAGCAGCAAATCGACTTGCAGGCCCAACAGGTGGTGCTGGACAAAGGCCTGGAGGATGCACAGCAGGCCCTGGTCCTGGCCCGGCAACAAAGCAGCGACACGGCACCGTTGCTGCGCCAGGCCTTTGAAGAACAAAACACCCTGGCCCGCCTCGCAAAAGAGGCAAGCCAAGCCGCCGAGCGCCAGGAGCAGGCGCAACAGGCCTGCACCGAAGGCCAGAAAACCATCGATACGCTGCTCGACCAGCAAAAGCAGTTGGCCGAACGCCTGCAGCGCATCAGCGACGAGCTCGAACAGAGCAGCCACCTGGCGCCCCTCAGCGAGGCCTGGAATGCCTACCGCGATCGCCTCCAACAACTGATGCTGATCGGCAATCGCCTGAACCAGGGCCAGGCCGAACTCGCCACGCTGGAACAAAACGCCAGCGACGCGGCCCAGGCGCTGACGTCCCTGCGCCAGGCGCTCGACGTGCTCTACAAGGAAGCCGGCGCTGAACCGGAAGCGGTCGCCGAACAGATCCAGTTGCTTGGCAACCTGCTGCAGGACAACCGCAAGCAACTGCGCGCATTCGAAGCACTGACGCGACTGTGGGCCAGCCAACAAGACCTGGGCAAGCGCGGCGCCGACCTCGAACAGCGCCAGCAACAGGCGTTGCAGACCCGTGATCGCCTAGTGCGTGAAGGCGGCGAAGCCAAGGCCGAACTGGCGCTGGCCGAGCAGGCCCTGACCGTGACCCGCGAATTGCTGGAACGGCAGCGCCTGGCCCGCAGCGAGAGCGTCGAGCAACTGCGCGCGCAGTTGCAGGACGATCAACCGTGCCCGGTCTGCGGCAGCGTCGAGCATCCCTACCATCAACCCGAGGCCCTGCTGGAAAGCCTCGGGCGTCACGATGAAAGCGAGCAAGCCAACGCCCGCAAGGCCGTCGAAGCACTCAATGAAAAAGTCATCGACTTGCGCGCGCAGTACAGCGGCGTCATCGCCCAGCTCAAGGAACTCAAACAACAGCACGAACACCTGGCCAGTCAGCAGCAAAGCCTGGCCCCGAGCCTGGAGGCCCATCCCCTGTCGGCGCAACTGCTGGCCCAGGACCCCGACCGGCGCGACGCCTGGCTGACCCAACAAGACAGCCAGTTGAACCAACTCATCCAACAGGACGAGCAACGGCAAACCGCCCTGCTGACCTTGCAACAAGACGCCGCGCGCCTGGCGCAGCAGCTGCGCCAAGCCGAAACGGCGAACCAGCAGGCGGCCCAGCACCTGAGCAACCAGCAACAGGAACTGGCCCGTGATCGCCAGCGCCTGGACGACGAGCTGGGCCATTTCAGCGCATTGTTGCCGGCTGATACCTTGCAGGCCTTGCGCACCGAGCCCGCCGCGACGTTCCTGCAACTCGACCAGCAGATTGCCCAGCGCCTGGCGCAATTGGAGCAGCAGCGCGACGAACTCGCCGAACAGCTCAATCGCCAGCAGACCCTGGAAAAGGAACAGGACCGCCAGCAGACCCGCGTGCAGCAGTTGGAGTCGGCGCAACAGCAGTTCCAGGCCCTGGCCGAACAGCAGCAGGCCTGCCAGCAGAGGCTCGCGCAACTGCTGGGCGAACACGCCAGCGCTGAACACTGGCAGCAGCAACTTGACCAGGCCCTGGAGCAGGCGCGCACCGCCGAGGCCTCCGCCGGTCAACAGCTACAGGCACTGCGTAACGCCTTGGTGCAACGGGCAGCCGAGCTCAAGGCCCGGCAGGAACAGGTGCAAGCCTTGGAAGCCGAGCAGCAGGCATTGGTCGCCGGCATCGCCCAATGGCGCGCCTCCCATCCCGAGCTGGACGACGCGGCGCTGGAGGCCTTGCTGGCGCTGGACGAGGCAGGCGTCAGCCAGCTACGCCAGCGCTTGCTCAACAGCGAAAAGGCCATCGAACAGGCCCGCGTGCTGCTCACCGAGCGCGAGCAGCGTTTGCACAATCATCAGGCCCAGCACAATGGCAACCTGTTGCCCGAGCAGTTGGCCAACGCCCTTGCCGAGGTGCAGGGCCAATTCGCCGCCAGCGAACAACGCTGCGCCGAACTGCGCGCCGAACAGGCCGAAGACCAGCGCCGACAGAACGCCAACCAGGCCCTGGCGCAACAGATCGAGCAGGCCTATGCCGAGTATCAGCGCTGGGCGCGCCTGGATGCGCTGATCGGCTCGGCCACCGGCGACCGTTTCCGCAAGCTCGCCCAGGCCTACAACCTTGACCTTTTGGTGCACCACGCCAACGCCCAGCTCCGGCAACT
This sequence comes from Pseudomonas sp. Cab53, assembly GCF_018325965.1. Classification (NCBI taxonomy): domain Bacteria; kingdom Pseudomonadati; phylum Pseudomonadota; class Gammaproteobacteria; order Pseudomonadales; family Pseudomonadaceae; genus Pseudomonas; species Pseudomonas sp. Cab53. The sequence goes on from NZ_AP021902.1 coordinate 3,401,422, forward strand.
GGTCCGTCGCTACCGGCTCAAGCGCGGCGGCAGCATGCTCGGGTTGCTGGTGATGGACACGGAAATGGGCGACGAACTGCGCTCGGTGCATTCGCTGTCGGGTGGCGAGACGTTCCTGGTGTCCCTGGCCCTCGCACTGGGCCTGGCCTCGATGGCGTCCAGCACGTTGCGGATCGAGTCGTTGTTCATCGACGAAGGTTTCGGCAGCCTCGACCCCGAGTCCCTGCAACTGGCGATGGACGCGCTCGACGGCTTGCAGGCCCAGGGCCGCAAGGTGGCGGTGATTTCCCATGTGCAGGAAATGCACGAACGGATCCCGGTGCAGATCCAGGTGCGTCGCCAGGGCAACGGCTTGAGCACGGTGGAGGTGAAATGAGCCACGCCACGCTTTATTCCTTCCGGCGCTGCCCTTACGCCATGCGGGCGCGCATGGCCCTGCGCTACGCCGCGGTGGAGCTGGAGATCGTCGAAGTCAGCCTGAAGGCCAAGCCGGCCGAGATGCTCGCGCTTTCCAGCAAAGGCACGGTGCCGGTGCTGTGGGCCGATGGCCGGGTAATCGATGAAAGCCTGGAGATCATGAACTGGGCCCTGGCCCAGCATGATCCGCAGGACTGGCGGTTGCTGGGCGATCCCGTTGGTCAAGCGGCGACGGCGGCGTTGATCGAGGAAAACGACCAGGGGTTCAAGCAGCACCTGAATCGCTACAAGTACCCCGAACGTCATCCGCAGCATCCGGTGGAATACTATCGAGCCGAGGGTGAGGGTTTTCTACGCACGTTAGAAGCGTTGCTTGAAACCCGGCCGTTTCTGGTCGCGCCTCACCAGAGCCTGGCCGACGTGGCCTTGATGCCCTTCATACGCCAGTTCGCCCACGTCGACCGTGAATGGTTCGCCCAGGCGCCCTACCCTCATCTGCAACGATGGCTGCAACGGTTTCTGGAGTCGGAGCTGTTCGTGGCGATCATGGCGAAGTGACTAACAGCCCGCACATCACCCCTGTGGCGAGGGGATTTATCCCCGCTCGGTTGCGCAGCGACCGCAAAAAGGACCGCTTCGCGCTCCAGCGGGGATAAATCCCCTCGCCACAACAGCGATCTCTTGCCCCTTCAGTCTTCAAGCAAACTGAGTAATCGCTCCCGCGCCACTTCCAGTTCGCCGGGAGCCGGCTGGGCTGCGGAGACGATCGGGGTGGAATAGAGGAACAGCAGCATCACTGCCAGACGCATCGCCATGGTGTCGATCCTTATCGGCAAAGGAGTCAATTTGTCAGCGTCAAATTTAAACACATGGCCAAGTGATATTACAGCAGGATTTCCGGCGAACCCCGAAAACAACGAAGCCTGCGATCTTTTCTCTTTTTGAAAGACGAAAAGATCGCAGGCTTCAGTTGCAGCAGGGTCGCTCAGTGTTGGGCCTTGTGGTCCAGCGCGGCGTAGAAATTGGCGCTTTGTTGCAAGTACTTCTGGGTGTAGCTCTGGGTGTGGTTTCTTTTCTCGCTGATTTCGACACTGGCACTGGCAGGCAGCGCGACAGTGGCCGAGATGGCGGAAGCGGCGATGACGGAGAAGAGATTGAAGTTCATGGCGGTAGTCCTCGGATTCAGTTGGCTTGTCTGCCCGGTTGGGCCGTGAAGCAAACTTACGCGCCGAGGCGTCCCGCTTTGAAATGCTTTGCGCTACTAGCGAATATCAGTCCCGTTGATACAACCACGCAGGCCCCGAAAATCGGGGCCTGCGGTCTATTGCCGCAAGATGAACTTCAGGTCGCTGGGGGCATCCATCGCCAGTTTCTGCACGGTTTTACCCAGCAGGCCGGTCTTGGGATCACGCTCGATCACGACTATCTGGTTGCTCTTCTGGTTGGCCACCAGCAAGAACTTCTCGCTCGGGTCGAGGCTGAACTCGCGAGGGTGATCGCCTTCCACGGAACGGCGTTGCAGCTCCTTGAGCGTCCCCGCCGCCGGGTCGATGGCGAACACCAGCACCTCGTTGGTGGTGCCGCGATTGCTGACGTAAAGGAACTTGCCGTCCCTGGACGCATGCAGCCCCGCCGCTGCTTTACCTGCCTGGGGCTTGCCGGCCGCCAGGTCCACCAGTTGTCGCTGGGCCAGGCGCCCGTCCTGATAGTCGAACACCGCCACTTGCGCGGTCATCTCCATGGTCAGCCAGGCGTGCTTGCCATCACCGCTGAACAACAGGTGCCGTGGCCCGCTGCCGGGTGGCAACTGCACAAACGCCGGATCCGCTGGCGTCAGTGGCAACTCAGGATTGGCCTTGGGGTCGTAGCGGTAGATGAACACCTTGTCCGCCCCCAGGTCGTTGGCGAACACATACTTGCCGTCAGGTGACGACACCGCCGAGTGAACGTGGGCCGACATCTGCCGCTCGGGGTTGACTCGACTCGGCTGATGGCTGCTCAACTGCACCACCGGCGCCAGCTTGCCATCGGCGCCGACCGGCAGCACCGCCAGGGTGCCGCCCGGATCCTCCACGACCGAATAGTTGCTCACCAGCAGATGCCGGCCATCGCCGCTGAGGCTGGAATGGGTCGGCTCATTGCCCAAGGATTGCACCTGGTTGATCAGGCTCAGCTCATGGCTCTTGGGATCGATGGCGTAGCTACTCACCTTGCCCACCGGGTCTTTCTGTCCCGGTCCGTTTTCGTTGACCGCGAACAGCCGGGTCATATCCGGCGACAGGGTCAGCCAGGAAGGGTTGTCGGTCTTGACCACTTGCAAGGGCTTGGGATCGAGCTGACCGGTGCGGCTGTCGAATTGCAGGCGATAGATGCCTTGGCTCTGGCCGGCGGTGTAGGAACCCACCAACAGCGGGTAATGCTCATCGGTTGCGGCCTGCACACCCATGGCTCCCACGCTGCCAGCCATCAACAGTGGCCAGAGACTACGCATCTTCATGTTCGTCGTCCTCATCGTCGTGGCCGCTGGTCGCTTCCACGCATTCCAAGTGGTGGTCACCCGAATCGCTGGTGATGATCCAGTGCTTGCGGGCCGGGTCGAAGGTCGCGGCCTGCATCTGCGCCGGGGTAAAGCGCCAATGTTCGAGGGTACGGCCGTTCATGCACTCGACGTGCAACTGGTCCTGCTCGTCGAGGGAGAAATCGAATGCATGCAGCCCGTCGATGATCAGCATGTCGCATTTGTGAAGGGCATCGAGCAGAGTGTCAGTTACGGCAGTCATGGGCATCAGTCATTCATTGGGGAAGTGGACATGATAGCCCAATGGGCGAGTGGGCCGTGGCCATCACTTCAGAAGCGACGTTGGCTGGGTCGGCCTCTTCGCGGGCAAGCCCGCTCCCACAGTTGGATTTCCAGCGAACACAAACGCTGTATTCAAAAAGATCCCCTGTGGGAGCGGGCTTGCCCGCGAAGAGGCCGGCCCATTCAACATCAATGCCACGGCCCCACCGCGATCCTCAGAGCGCCTCGCGCCCCGGCACCCCGTCCACCAACCGCAGGATGCCCAGCGGGTTGGCGTTCTTCAACGGTTCCGGCAGCAGGCTGTCGGGGTAATTCTGGAAGCACACCGGCCGCAGGAAACGATCGATCGCCAGCGTGCCCACCGAAGTGCCGCGTGCATCGGACGTCGCCGGATACGGCCCGCCGTGGACCATCGAATCGCACACTTCCACCCCGGTCGGATAACCGTTGAGCAAGATGCGCCCGACCTTCTGCTCCAGCAATGGGGTCAATTCGCCGAACTGTTCGAAGTCCGTCGGCTCGCCAATGATCGTCGCGGTCAGTTGGCCGTGCAGGCCATTGAGCGCTGCGGTGAGTTGTGCCTGATCGGCCACTTCAACGAACACGGTCGTCGGGCCGAACACTTCTTCCTGCAACGCCTCGTCACCGTTGATCAGCAGGCTGGCGTCGGCCTTGAACAACTGCGGCTGGGCCTGGTTGCCCTGCTGCGCGCGCCCGGCCAAGTGCTCGATGCCTGGGTGGGCGAGCAACTTCTGCAAGCCTTTGCCATAGCTTTGCAGGGTCCCGGCGTTGAGCATGGTTTGCGGCGCCTGGTCACCGATCAGCGCCGCCACTTGCTGGGTGAACGCGGTGAATTGCTCTGAACGGATGCCGATTACCAGGCCCGGGTTGGTACAGAACTGACCGCAGCCCATCACCACCGAGGCCGTGAGGTCACGGGCCACGCTGTCGGCGCGGGTTGCCAAGGCCTGGGGCAGGACGATCACCGGGTTGATGCTCGACATTTCGGCAAACACCGGGATCGGCTGGGGCCGCGCCGCCGCCATGTCGCACAGCGCGCGTCCGCCCTTGAGAGAACCGGTGAAGCCCACTGCCTGGATGGCCGGGTGCTTGACCAGCCACTCACCGACGCCACCGCCGTAGATCATGTTGAACACACCCGCCGGCATGGCGGTTTTTTCCGCCGCGCGGATGATCGCGTCAGCCACCCATTCGGCCGTTGCCATGTGCCCGCTGTGGGCCTTGAACACCACCGGGCAACCGGCGGCCAGGGCAGCGGCGGTGTCGCCACCGGCAGTGGAAAACGCCAGGGGGAAATTGCTCGCGCCGAACACCGCCACCGGGCCGAGGCCGATGCGGTACTGACGCAGGTCCGGACGCGGCAGCGGCGTGCGCTCCGGCAACGCGCGGTCGATCCGCGCACCATAGAAATCGCCCCGGCGCAGGACCTTGGCGAACAGGCGCATCTGGCCGCTGGTGCGACCGCGTTCGCCCTGGATGCGGGCCGCGGGCAAGGCGGTTTCACGGCAGACCACGGCCACGAACTCATCGCCCAGGGCGTCCAGCTCATCGGCGATGGCGTCGAGAAATTCCGCGCGGCGCGCGGCGCTCAGGCTGCGGTATGCCGGATACGCAGCGGCCGCGGCCTTGGCGGCGGCATCGACTTCTTCGGCCGTGGCCTGGACGAACTCACCCGGCAAGGCTTCGCCGCTGCTGGCATCGAAACTCTGCAAACGCGTCTGGCCGGCCGCGCTGCGCGCGCCACCGATGTAGTTGTGGCCAAGGATCTGGTTCATGCAAGTCTCCTTTTAGAGTGTGCCGATAGTGCCTGGGGTGAACACCGCGTCCACCGGGGCGATGCCATTGACCAGCGGCGCGCCGAATTCGGCCTGGCTGATCTCGAACACGTCCCCCGGCTGGGTGCGGATGCCATCGGCGAACGACAGGGTCGCGGTGCCGAAGAAATGAACGTGGACGTCCCCCGGACGCAGGAACTGACTGTACTTGAAATGGTGGAACTCCAGGTTTTCGAGGCTATGGCACATGTTCGCCTCGCCACTGAGGAACTCGTTCTGCCACAGCACTTCGCCATTGCGCAGGATACGACTGCTCCCGGACAGATGTTGAGGCAATTCACCAAGGCGAAGTTCCGGACCAAAACTGCAACTGCGCAATTTCGAATGGGCCAGGTACAGGTAATTCTTGCGTTCCATCACGTGGTCGGAGAATTCGTTGCCCACCGCGAAGCCCACCCGGTAAGGCTTGCCGTCGAAACCGATGACATACAGGCCGCTGATTTCCGGCTCCTCGCCGGCATCCTCGGCGAACGGTGGCAAGGGGAACGGCTGGCCCGGGCGGACCACGATGCTACCGTCGCCCTTGTAGAACCATTCCGGTTGCACGCCCGCCTGTCCCGAGGCGGGCTTACCGCCCTCCACGCCCCACTTGAAGATGCGCATGGTGTCGGTCATGGCCGCTTCGTCACCGGCCTGCTGGTGCATCTTGTCCCGCGCCGACGCGCTGCCCAGGTGGGTCAGCCCGGTGCCGCTGACCAGCAGGTGCGCCGGGTCCGGGTGATCCAGTGGCGGCAGGATGCGCAGCTCGGCGAGCAACCGCGCGTAGTCGTGACCGGCCCCCAGGCCCAGGCCATTGACCTGTTGCTCAAGCTTCACGCCCGCCTTGATGGCCGCCAGCGCCAGCTCGCGCACGCTCGTCGCACTGTGCACTTCGCGCACCTGGTCGCCGTCGACCACACCGACGCGGCGCTCGCCGTTGGGCAATTCGAACTGAACTAAACGCATGGTTTTCTCCTGTAAACAAAAACTTTGAGTACGCCTGATCATCCTGTGGGAGCGGGCTTGCCCGCGAAGGCGGCGGTACATCCAGTATTGATGCAAGCTGATCCACCGCTTTCGCGAGCAAGCCCGCTCCCACAGGATGATCAGTGGTGAATCTCAGACTTATGTACGCGTCGCCCCCGGGCACTGGCCGCGAACTGGTCCGCCGGCAGCACGTGCTTGCGTTCCAGCAGGCGATAGACCACGCCGGTCAGCACCAGGCCGAACACCATCACGCACGACAGGAAATACAACCCCGACGCCAGGCTGCCGGTGTACTCCTTCAGCGCACCGATCACGAACGGCCCGATGTAGCCGCCCAGGTTGCCCACCGAGTTGATCAACGCAATGCCCGCCGCCGCACTGGCGCCGGCGAAGAAGCGCCCCGGCAATGTCCAGAACACCGCCGTGCAGGAAAACAGCGCGAACGCCACCAAGCACAACGCCGCCAGTTGCAACACCGGAACCGACAGCCAGGCACTGAGGAACAGGCCCATGGCACCCAGGACATAGAGCACCGCCAGGTGACCGTAGCGATCATTCAGGCGGTCGGAGCTGCGCGGGATGATCAGCAAGCCGAGGATGCCGAAGATGTACGGCACCGACGACACGAAACCGGTCACCAGGTCACTGCCACCGAACTGCTTGATCAGCGTTGGCAGCCACAGACCCAAGCCGTAGATGCTCAGGGTCACCGGCAGGTAGAACAGCGCCAGCAGCAAGACCCGCTTGTCCTTCAGGGCGTGCAGCGGGTTGCCGTGACGGGTCTGGCCGTATGCCTGCAAATCCTTCTTCAGCTCGCCGGTCAGCCAGTCCTTCTCCGCCTGGTCCATCCACTTGACCTGTTGCGGGCCGTCGGGCAGGTAGCGCAGCACCGGCCAGGTCAACAGCACCGCCGGCAGACCGATGACGATGAACAACCACTGCCAGCCATGCAGGCCCAGGACCCCGTCCATGCCCAGCAAGCCGCCGGACACGGGGCCGGTGATCATCATGGCAATGGGTTGGGAAAGAATGAACAGGCCCAGGATCTTGCCGCGATGGCGCACCGGGAACCACTGGGTGATGTAGTACAGCACGCCGGGGAAGAAGCCAGCTTCGGCGGCCCCGAGCAGGAAGCGCATCACATAGAAGCTGTTGGGCCCCTGCACGAACGCCATGCCAATGGTGATGGCGCCCCAGGTAATCATGATCCGGGCGAACCAGCGGCGCGCGCCGAAGCGTTCGAGCATCAGGTTGCTCGGGATTTCCAGCAGGAAGTAGCCGATGAAAAACAGCCCCGCGCCCAGGCCGTAGGCGGCGTCGCCGATGCCCAGGTCGGCGCCCATGTGCAGCTTGGCAAAACCTACGGCGGAGCGGTCCACGTAGGCGATCAGGTACAGCAGGATCAGGAAGGGAATCAGTTTCAGCGTGATGCGACGAATAAGCCGCAGTTCCTGGCTCATGGGACCGTTCTCCAATTGTTGTTGTTATAGAACTCGGGGGATTTCTCTCGCGCACGACCGCCAGGACAATCCCTCCGTTGAACCGGACTATATAGTAATACTATTTACCCAACAACACTTCCAAACGGCGCAAATTGCGCTTATGTTACGCTTCAGTTCGAACAATATAGTCATACAATAAGAGAATCGATCATGTCTGATAAGAAACCCTCCCTGCGCTCGGCCCAATGGTTTGGCACCGCCGACAAAAACGGCTTCATGTACCGCAGCTGGATGAAAAATCAGGGCATCGCCGACCATCAGTTCCATGGCAAGCCGATCATCGGCATCTGCAACACCTGGTCGGAGCTGACACCGTGCAACGCGCACTTCCGGCAGATTGCCGAGCATGTCAAACGCGGCGTGATCGAGGCCGGGGGCTTCCCGGTGGAATTCCCGGTGTTCTCCAACGGCGAATCGAACCTGCGCCCCACCGCCATGCTGACCCGCAACCTGGCGAGCATGGACGTGGAAGAGGCGATCCGCGGCAACCCGATTGACGGCGTGGTGCTGCTCACCGGTTGCGACAAGACCACCCCCGCCCTGCTGATGGGCGCCGCCAGTTGCGATGTACCCGCCATCGTCGTCACCGGCGGACCGATGCTCAACGGCAAGCACAAGGGCCAGGACATCGGTTCGGGCACCGTGGTCTGGCAGTTGAGCGAACAGGTCAAGGCCGGCACCATCACCCTTGACGACTTCCTCGCGGCCGAGGGCGGCATGTCCCGCTCGGCCGGCACCTGCAACACCATGGGCACGGCTTCGACCATGGCCTGCATGGCCGAAGCCCTCGGCACCTCGCTGCCGCACAACGCCGCGATTCCGGCGGTGGACGCACGCCGCTACGTGCTGGCCCACATGTCCGGCATGCGCGCCGTGGAGATGGTCCGCGAAGATCTGCGGCTGTCGAAGATCCTGACCAAGGAAGCCTTTGAAAACGCCATCCGCGTCAACGCGGCCATCGGCGGTTCCACCAACGCGGTGATCCACCTCAAGGCCATCGCTGGGCGCATCGGCGTGCAACTGGAGCTGGACGACTGGACCCGCATCGGTCGCGGCATGCCGACTATCGTCGACCTGCAGCCATCCGGTCGCTTCCTGATGGAAGAGTTCTACTACGCCGGCGGCCTGCCCGCCGTGCTGCGCCGCCTCGGCGAAGCCAACCTGATCCCCCACCCCGACGCCCTGACGGTCAACGGCAAGAGCCTCGGCGAAAACACCAAGGACGCGCCGATCTATGGCCAGGACGAAGTCATCCGCACCCTGGACAACCCGATCCGCGCCGACGGCGGCATCTGCGTGCTACGCGGCAACCTGGCGCCACTGGGGGCGGTGCTCAAGCCTTCCGCCGCCACGCCTGAGCTGATGCAACACCGCGGCCGGGCGGTGGTGTTCGAAAACTTCGACGAATACAAAGCGCGGATCAACGACCCGGAACTGGACGTGGACGCCAGCTCGATCCTGGTGATGAAGAACTGCGGGCCCAAGGGTTATCCGGGCATGGCCGAGGTGGGCAACATGGGCTTGCCGGCCAAGCTGCTGGCCCAGGGCGTTACCGACATGGTGCGCATTTCCGATGCCCGCATGAGTGGCACCGCCTACGGCACCGTGGTGTTGCACGTGGCGCCGGAAGCGGCCGCCGGTGGCCCGCTGGCGGCGGTGAAGGAAGGTGATTTCATCGAACTGGATTGCGCCAGCGGTCGCCTGCACCTGGACATTCCCGACGCCGAACTCGCCGCCCGCCTGGCCGATCTCGCCCCGCCCCAACAATTGCTGGTGGGTGGCTATCGCCAGTTGTACATCGACCATGTGCTGCAAGCGGACCAAGGCTGCGACTTCGACTTCCTGGTCGGCTGCCGCGGGGCGGAAGTGCCACGGCACTCTCATTGATCCAACATTGACTACTCCCACAGTGATTTTGAGGCGGTCCGGAAATCCCGTCCGCCAGAAATCCTTGTGGGAGCGGGCTTGCTCGCGAAGACCGCGGCACCGTCAACATCAATATCGACTGACACGCCGCCTTCGCGAGCAAGCCCGCTCCCACAGTTCTAATCCTCAGTGGATTCAAGTTCGCACTAGCGACCCGCCTACGCCGCGCCTGCTATCATGCGCAGCACCCCTCCCGCACAGGATCGCTTCGCGTCCATGGATTACCGCAAACCTTCCGACCGCAAAAGCATGCACGCGCGCATCGTCCAGGAACTGGGCATGCAGATCGTTTCCGGGCGCTTCAAGCCAGACGACAAACTGCCGGCCGAAGCCTTGCTGTGCGAGGAATACGCCGTGAGCCGTCCGGTGCTGCGCGAGGCCACCCGGGTGCTGGTCGCCAAGGGCCTGGTGTATTCACGCCCGCGGGTGGGCACGGTGGTCAAGGCCCGGCGCGAATGGCACATGCTCGACCCGGACGTGTTGCACTGGTTGATGCAAAGCAGCCCGCAGAACGAGTTCTTCGGCCTGCTGACCAGCGTGCGCAGCATCATCGAACCCGCTGCCGCCGCCCTGGCTGCACAGTTCGCTACCGACGCCGACATCGCCGCCATCCGCGAAGCCTATGAACGCATGGACGCCGCCCCGACGCCCGAAGCCCTGCTGCAACCGGACCTGGACTTCCACAGCCGCATCGCCGACGCCACCCACAACGACCTGCTCGCCAACTTGTGCAACATGTTGTCGGTGGCCATCGCCGAAGCGCTCAAGCATTCCAACCAGCGGCCCAACCTCCACGAGCTGGCCATGCCGCGGCACAGGGCGATCCTCACCGCTATCGAGAACCGCGACGCCCTCGGCGCCCGCCACGCCACGCTGGTGCAATTGGACGACGCCCGCAGCGCATTGAACGTTGTGCTGGGAGCCGATCCCACTTGATCAGGTCAGAAAGCGCAACGCTTGGCTAACCGACATTATTCTCAACAGGCGGTACTTATGTACCGCCTGCCCATGCCATGGAAGTCGATACTTTTCTCGCCGTCATCCCGACGGCCATGTTTCGTGAAAAGGACTTCTCATGAGCACTCCTTCCACCGCTGATTCGATCCCTGCGCTGGCCCAATGTGTCAGCCTGCAATTCGCCAGTCGCCCGACCCTCGAACAGGTCGCCCGGCGTCTGCTCGAACAGGCCCTCAAGAAAGCCGATCCGTGGCTGGACATCGACCTCTTAAAGGCCCAACTGGCGACGCCGGACGTCACCACTCGCGGCTGGCACTTCCAACCCTTGATGGGCGCGGTCCTCGATTACCTGGCCAGCGGCACACTCCCGGACTTCACCTCGAAGGGAGCACTTGACTGCTTTCTTTCCGACGCCCCGCCACGGCGCCTCTGGTCAGGCGATCGACGCCTGGACATGCAGGTCATCCGGCGAGCGATCCTTGAACTGCCCTGGAGCGTACCGATCGACCTGGAAGATGCGCTGGTCGGTTACTGGAGCGCTGACATCAGCGGCGACGACCAAGCCAACGCGAGCCGCCACACCAGCCGCTGGTGCTGGCTCAGCGATGTGCTGCGCAACACCCTGAGCCTTCGTGGCCTGCAACAACCCGGGCTCACGGAGGTGGCGCGCGAGACCCTCGACCAGATCGTCCGGTGGCCGGACCACGAGCAACGTTTGTGCCTCAATCGACAAGCGCCGGTGTATGCCTACCACCTGGAAACCCAGCTCACCCAGGGTGGCAACCAGACGACACTGGTCGCCAGCGAGATCCTCCTGACCCGCGTCCATCAGGGCATGCGCGAATGGCTCTTGTGCAGCCCCAGCAGCGCAGTGTTGTCCTTTGCCTCCCTGGAGGCCTTCGAGCACCACTGGGGCAAACGCATTGCCAGCCAATACACCGTCGACACCATCACCTGCCAACGCCAAGAGATCAGTGGCAACGTCTTCGAGCACCAGGCGGCCATGCTGCTGGAGCAGCAACTGGCCGACCTGCAAGCGGTGCAGTTGCCCGCCGGGATCGACACCCAGGCGCTCACGCATCTCTACAGCGACCTGAGCGACCCGGCCCGCTCGCTGCTGGACGCCCCGCGGCTGTCACCCGACATGAAGGATCGCCTTGGCCCTCTGCTGCCCACCTGGCTGAAAGACGCCGCCATCGTCGACCAGACGACACTCCAGCACTACAGCCTGGCGCTGGCCAGCGCCAAGCGACGCCACCAGGGCCAGACCTTTCTCAGCGGCATCGACGACATCAAGGCCTTTACCACCAACGCCTTGCTCGAACACCTGGGAAAGGCCAACGACCGCAGTCCGAACCCGCTGCCAGCGAGCCCACTCCAACCCGACGACGTGGTGCTGACGTTCAGCGTTTCGGCGGGTTATCCCGGCACCATCGGCCTCAGCGAAAAGCGGCAGATGAGCCTGACCGAACTGGCCATCCACAACCTGGTCGGTCGTCCCAGCGGCACCTTCACCCTCAGCCATCGCCTGGGCCAGGCGCTGCCGACCTGGCTGACGCCGGCCTTTATCAACCCACTGATCGAACAGGTCGACATTGGCGCGACCTATCCTCGCTATCTGCGCGAGCATTTGGTCGACGACGTTCCCCGGGCGCAGGCGCGGCAACGGATCTTCGCCGAACAGCTCCCGGCGCAACTGATGCTTGAAGCCTTGAAACAGAAACTGGCCGGGGAGAACGGCATGACCGTCCAGGGCCTGCGCCTGCTGGAAGCCGTGCTCCAACCCGACGCGGCGAGCCAGCGGGTCGACGGTCGCCCGGTGGTCATTCGCCAGTTGCGGGTGTTGCGCCAACCCAAGGCCCGGCCCGACAGCGTGGCCAACATGTTCATCATCGAGGCTCAGGACATCGCCAACGGTCCGCACCTGTTGTATCGGCCGCTCTACGCGCCCTCGCTGCAGCAATTCCCGACCCGCGAGGCGCTGATGCAGGCCATTGCCACCTCCGGGGACCTGCAGGACAGCATCCTGACCTGGCTGCCCGACGCCGCACGCCCGATCTACGCCAACGGTGGGTTCCTGGAGCCTCACATCATGCGGTTCTTCAACGGTGACGAATTCAGTGTCCCGGACAAGCCTGCTCCCGCCACGCTCGCCCTCGACGACGCCCACGGCGAACTGCTGCAATCGCTGCACAAGGGCGAGCTGATGCAGTACCTCTACGGCTGCAACGCCCAGGCCCTGGTGACCCAGGCCGACCGGGATTCGGTGTCCAATCGCGAAAGTCGCTGGGCGGTGTTGCTCGAAGGCGGCGGCCTGTTGTTCAACACCTTGCTGTTCCCTTTGCTGCGCGGCCCGGCCATGACCACCGTCTGGCTCTGGAACCTGATGGCCAGCGCCCAGCAGGACATGCCGGCGCTGATCAGCGCCGACCCGGTGGCCCGCGAGTTTGCCGCGGTCGACCTGCTCGTCAACCTAGCCCTGCTGGTAAGCCAGTTGCCTGCCGGCCGTGGGCCGGTGCCGCGTGCCGCGCTGCCCGAGTCGGTGCAACAGGAGGCCATGCGCCCGCCCGCGCCGCGCGCCGTCGCCGAGCAATGGCCCGAACCGGCGGCGCCCACCCTCGTGGAGGGCACCGTGGCCGAACCTGACGCCCCCGCCGAGGCCAACAGCCGGCGCCTGGATTTCAATTTCGCCAGGGCCAGTGGCCAGCCGACGCCGCAACAACAGGCGCGATTGCAACAATTGCAGGTGCCCTCCCCCAAGACCTTGCCCGACCCCATTGAAAACGGCCCGTTCAAGGGCCTGTACGTGATCGACAACAAATGGCATGCCCAGGTCGAAGGGGCCTTCTATCGGGTCACGCCTGAATACGATGGCAGTGCAACCATCGTCGACCCCCTCGCTCCGCTCGACGCCGACAAGAACGGTCCGCCGTTACGAGTCGATGACCAGGGCCATTGGCACCTGGATTTGCGCCTGCGTCTGCTCGGCGGTTCACCCCCCAAGCGGGTGGACGCCCAGCGCCGTGTCAACCTGGAGCGGGCCAAGCAGTTGACTGATGAATCCAACCGGTTGGAAGCGCAAGATGCCGATCGGCAAAAAGCCCTGGACGTGGCTCAGCAAGTCATGACCCGGACCGAGGAAGGTGGCAACTACACCGAAGCCCAGCGGGCGGCGAAACGCAAGATTTTCTACGACCTGCTCAAGGAACAGACCGAGGCGTACCTGACGCTGGCGAACAGCGCGGCCGAACGCGCCAGCCTGGGCATCGGTTTCCCGTCCGGCTCCATGCATGTGCTCATGGAAAACGTGATCAACAATGCCCGCAAGGCGTTCGTGATCACTGAACAGGAGCTCCTGGCCCTCCAGCGAGCACATCCTCAGTTTAGAGAGTCTACCGACATCAGGGAAATGGTCATCCGTGACGTCGAGTCTTATATGAAATACCTCGACACCAAGAGCAACATCAATGACCAGGCGATCCATTGGCTGGAACTCAAGGACGACTACCTCGAGCGGCTATTGAACCTCGACGCCTCGGGCGCACGGGCGTTCGAACGGCTGACCCGCAACCGTCCCGCCAATGAGAGTAACGCCTTTGGCAGTAAAATCCGGCAACTCACCACGCTCCCCATGTTGTCGGTGAAAAACCGCCAATCCGCCCTGCCCGACCGCCTGCTGCGCATTCTCATACCACTGATGGAACACATCCGTTCCCACGATGACCTGCAAACCTACGACGTCTCCCCGTCAGACAGAATCGAAGTGCTGGAAAGCCTGACCGAGCACTACGGCAAGACCCTGGATACGTTGAAGGGGACAAAGGCCCTTTACCTGGACGACATCAACGAATCCTATTTCGACAGGTTGCTCAAACTGGTCGAGGGTCTTTACCAGGAGGTCTCCAACAAACTCGCCGCTGAAATCAAACCCGAGCCAAAACCGCGCAAGCGTATACCGAAGCGCCCCAGGACCGGCGCCGGGCTGCCGCAGAAAAAGTTGATCAGAACCCGCCACAATGGCGTCTTGATCGGCGACCTGAAACCCGCCGGCACGAGCCAACCCATCGAAGTTGTCGAAATGCACTCCAAGGGCAGCAACCAAATACTTGCCACCTATTCGCGCCACGAGGATGTCTGGGATGTGGTCGATGTACGCCGCCCGACCCCGGCGCCCCAGACCCGATCGTTCAAGGCCATCCGAACCCAGGCACGAGAACTGCTCGACGAATTGGACAAGCGCATGAGCCGCGCCGAAAGCTACAAGACACACTGTCGGCATCCTCAGGAAATAGAGGAAATCCTGAACAATGAGGCAAGTCACTTCCGCACGCTCGGCGAAGAACTCGACCGGGCGTTCAGTGCATCGCCCGCCTCGCGCACCCCGGCCAACGAGGAACTGAGCCGACAATTGTCAGACGCCGCCCACCAACTGACCACCAAGGGCAGCGACCTGCGTATCGAACTGAGCCTGAAACTGCCACCCACCGACGGCAACCTGCGGTTCCTGTTCGAGAAAAACCTGATACAGGTGGCCCGGCTCGGCGACCGCACGGCCCTGCAAGGCGCCCGCAAGGACTTCCTCCAGGAATACGCCATCAACGACCGAGACGGCTTCCCGATCTGGTACGCGCATTTTCATTACGAAGCGGCCGACACACCGAAGGACAACTTCAGCGTTGCGCACCTCAAGACCAAGGAGCAACGCAAGGAGCACTACCACTCACTGCTGGCCAAGGCCACCAGCCCCTATGCGGTGGTGAATGTACATCGAGGGCAGATCAGCAAGTCGCTGGCCCAGAGCCGGTTTCTGCCGTTGGCGCCGTGATCGCTGGAGCGATAGCGTCCGCTTTTGTGGCGAGGGGATTTATCCCCGCTGGGCCGCGAAGCGACCCCAACTCTGCCACCTCAATCAACCTGACACACTGGCGTGTCAGGTTTTTGGGACTGCTGGCGCAGTCCAGCGGGGCGGTGCGACGTTTCGCTAAATCCCCTCGCCACAGGGGTCTGCGCCAGCCTTGATCCATCAATGGGCAAACAACGAATTGCCCTTCTGCCCCGCCAGTTTTTCCGGCTTGATCAGGAATCGCGCCAGTGCCGGCAGCAGCCACAGCGCACCGAACATGTTCCACAACAGCATGAACGTCAGCATCAGGCCCATGTCGGCCTGGAACTTGATGGCCGAGAAGATCCAGGTGCACACGCCGATGGCCAGGCACAGGCCGGTGAACAGGACGGCTTTACCGGTGGACTTGAGCGTCTGGTAGTACGCTTCCTGCAACGGCAACCCGGCCCGCAGGAAGCTTTCCAGGCGGCTGTAGATGTAGATGCCGTAGTCCACGCCAATCCCCACGCCCAACGCCACCACCGGCAGGGTCGCGACCTTCACACCGATGCCCATGAACGCCATCAGCGCGTTGCCCAGCACCGAGGTCAGCACCAGCGGCAGCACGATGCACAAGGTCGCCGCCCAGGAGCGGAAGGTGATCATGCACATGGTCGCCACACAGATGTACACCAGGATCAGGATGGTCAGCTCCGACTCCTTGATCACCTCGTTGGTGGCCGCTTCGATGCCGGCGTTACCGGCGGCGAGGATGAACTCCAGGCCATCGCGGTTGTTTTCCTTGGCGAATTCCTGCACCGCCGTGACGGCGCGGTCCAGGGTCTCGGCCTTGTGGTCGTTGAGGAACACCAGCACCGGCGCCAGGGAGCAACTGTTGTTGTACAGACCATCAGCCCGGGCGATGGAGTTGTTCAGCACGTCAGGGTTGCGCGACAGGGTTTCCCACTTCAGGTTGCCCTCGTTCATGCCCTTGATCATCTGCTTGGACACGGTCACCAGGGAAATCGCCGACTGCACGCCCTCGGTGTTCTGCATCTTCCACATCAGCTCGTCGATCGGCGCCATGGCTTCGTAGCGCGAGCAGCCCTCGGCCTTGGTCTTGACCATCACCACCAGCACGTCGGAACTGGTGGAGTAGTTGCTGATGATGAAATTGTTGTCCTGGTTGTAGCGCGAGTCCGGCCGCAGTTCCGGCGCGCCCTGGTCGAGGTCGCCGATCTTCAGGTTCTGGCTGTACCACAGGCCGCCGCCGAAGGCGATCAGGGCCAGGGCAATGGACACCGGCGCGACCTTGGCGCTGGCGAAGTTCGACAGCACACGCCAGAACGGATGCTCGCGGGTCGCGTCCTTCTTGCTGCGCTCGATGGCACGCTTGCTGATGCCGACGTAGGAAATCGCCACGGGCAGCAGGATCAGGTTGGTGAACACGATCACCGCCACGCCGATGGAGGCACCGATGGCCAGCTCGCGGATCACGCCGATGTCGATGATCAGCAGGGTAATGAAGCCGACGGCGTCCGCCAGGATCGCGATCATTCCCGGCAGGAACAGCTGGCGGAACGTGCGCCGCGCGGCGGTCAGGGCGTTGTCCGCCTCGCTGGACTGCAAGGCGATGCCGTTGATCTTCTGCACGCCGTGGGAAATGCCGATGGCAAAGATCAGGAACGGCACCAGCATCGAGTAGGGATCGAGGCCGAAACCGGCGGCGTGCATCAACCCCAGTTGCCAGACCACCGCCACCAGCGTGGTGCTCAGTACCGCAATGGTGCTGCGCATGCAGTGGGTGAACCAGTACAACAGCACCAGGGTGATGACGAAGGCCACGCCGAAGAACATCACCACCATGATCAGGCCATCGATCAGGTCGCCGACCTTCTTGGCGAAACCGACGATGTGGATCTGCACGTTGTGGTTCTGCGCCTCGAACTTGTTGCGGATCTTGTCTTCAAGCTCGTGGGAGAACTTCTGGTAGTCCAGCGCCAGCAACTTGCCCTGGTCCTGCGGGTCCGGGTAGGACTCCAGCAACGGGATGTCGATGATGCTCGACTTGAAATCGTTGGCCACCAGGCGCCCGACCTGGCCGGACTTGAGAACGTTGTTGCGCAGCAGGTCGAGGCTGTCGGCCGAACCGTTGTAGCTCTGGGGAATCACCTCGCCACCGGCAAAGCCCTCCTCCGTCACCTCGGTCCAGCGCACACTCGGGCTCCACAGCGACTTGAGCCCGGAACGGTCGACGCCGGAAATGTAGAACACCTCGTCGTGGATCTGGCGCAGGGTCTCCATGTATTCCTTGGAGAAAATGTCACCGTCGGTGGCTTCCACCGAGATCCGCACGGTATTGCCCAGGTTTGCCAGGTCATTGCGGTGTTCGAGCATCTTCTCGATGAAAGGATGCTTGAGCGGAATCATTTTCTCGAAGCTGGTGGACGGCCGGATCAGCGTGGCCTGCCAGAACAGGAAAAGGCTGACCAGCAGGCAAATGACGATCACTGCCGGGCGGTTATTGAAAATCAGGCGCTCAAGGAACGTCGCCTTGTCTTGGTGATGACTGCTCATGGGGTCCGCCTTCTTGTTTTTGTGCCCGTCGTGCAGGCTCGACTCATTTGCTCAGTTCAGCACCGGTGGCCGTGGTGGCGCGCACGCCGCCTTGCCCCGCCAGGATCAGGTTGCCGTTGCCCGCCGCCGTGACCGCGGCCACGGAAATCCGGTCCGGACGGTTGTACACGCTGAAGCTCACGCCATCGTCGGTGCTACGCACCACGCTGCCGCCGTTGCCGACGATCACGATGGAGCCGTCCGCCAGCAGCGTGCCCCCCGACAGGCCGAACTCCAGGGCGCCGCGGGCGGCCTTGAGTTCGACCTGCTCCCAAGAGCCGCCGAAGTCGGTGGAGCGATAGAGGTTGCCGCGCAAGCCGTAGGCCAGCAGCGTGGAAGGCTGGGCGGTGCCGATGACGCCGAACAGCGAGCCTTCATAGGGGCCTTCGAGCTTTTCCCAGGTCTGGCCCCAATCGCTGGAGCGGAACATGCTGCCGGCCTCGCCCACGATGAACAGGCCGGCGTCTTTCACGGCCGTGATGGCGTTGAGGTGGAACTGGTCTTCGTTGTCGAGGCGGTCGCTGGCGTCTTCCCAGTGCTTGCCGCCGTCGGTGGTTTCGAACAGCGCGCCATAGGCGCCGACGGCGAAGCCATGGCTGGGGTCTTTGAACCAGACGTCCAGCAGCGGCGCTTCGCGCTTGAGTTCTTCGAATTGCTTGGTCCAGGTGCTGCCACCGTCGTCACTGGCCAGGATCTGCGCGTCGTGGCCCACGGCCCAGCCGTGCTTGTCGTCGACGAAAAACACGGCGGTGAGCATCTGGCGGGTCGGCACCTTGGCCTGGGTCCAGGTAGTGCCCTGGTCGTCCGAGTAGACAATGTGGCCCCGGTCGCCAACCGCCACCAGCCGCTGGCCGGCGTGTACCACGTCGAGCATCAGGGTCTTGCTGGCCTTGGCCGATTCGACGGAATAGATGACATCGGTGGTCGACGCCGCAACGGCCATCACCGGCGCCGACAACACGGCAGAGCCCAGCAGCGAGAGCGCCGAAGCCAGCAACGCCACTCTGCGCAGCACCGGCGGGCGACAGCGGCCCACCGCCATGACAGGCTCATTCATAGACCTTTCCCCCATTTATTATTGTTGGTCATTCAACCTTTCAGGGCGCCGTAAGCAACTTGATCGCGGCGCAAACCTGCAATCTAGAGCCACTTCGGAAGCTGACCTATCCTATCGGGCTTTCGAAAGGTCTGACAATCGACGCCACGTTATCTTTTGTTAACCATGGGGAGATCGGCCGAGGGTGAATCAGAAGGTATTCGCGAGGATGATGGATGTGGCGAGGGAGCTTGCTCCCGCTGGAGGCCGAAGGACTCCCTGCCCTGATTCATCCACTGTTTCCAGCGAGACGTGAGTCAGGATCGGGCCTGCTTCGCAGGCCAGCGGGAGCAAGCTCCCTCGCCACGACGGGTGATTTACGCCAGGCTCTTGCTCACCACCTCGAACACATCGCTGGACAGCCCGCCGGAGGCCAGGATGCGCTCCAGTTCGGCCTTCATCAGCGCCTGGCGAGCGCTGTCGTACTTGCGCCAGCGGGTCAGCGGCGCCAACTGGCGCGAGGCGATCTGCGGGTTGAAGCCGTTGAGCTGGATGACCAGGTCGGCCAGGAAGCGATAGCCCGAGCCGTCGGCGGCGTGGAAGTTGATCAGGTTCTGCCCGGCAAACGCGCCGATCAGCGCCCGCACCTTGTTCGGGTTCTTGATATTGAACGCCGGGTGTTCCATCAACGCCTTGACCCGCGCCAGGCCACCGGGCAGCGGGCTGCCGGCCTGGACGCTGAACCATTGGTCCATGACCAGCGGGTTGCCCTTGAAGTTTTCCGCGAACACTTCCAGGGCGCGGGCCTTCTCGGCCTCGAACGGCGAATTGACCAGCACCGCCAGCGCCGTCAGGCGTTCGGTCATGTTGTCGGCGGTGTCGAACTGCTCCAACGTGGCACTCAACACCTGCGGCTTGTCGGTAAGCATCAGGTACGACAGCGCAATGTTCTGCAAGGCGCGCCGGGCGAAATGCTCGGCCTCGGCCACGTACGGCGTACGCCTGGACAGGTCGCGGTTGGCTTCGTAGCGCAGCCACAAGGCCTCGAACAGGCTCTCGGCCAACTGCTGGCGGGCGAACTCGCGGGCGGCGTGGATCGCCTCGACGTCCGCCACTTCGCTGATTTCCGTCAGGTAGGCTTCGCTCGGCAGCGAAAGCATTTCCGCGACCATGGCCTGGTCCAGGGATTCGTCCGACAGCACCGTGCGCAATGCGGTGACCAGGCGCGGGTCCAGCACCAGGCTCGCCCCCTTCTGGTGCTGGCCGATCAACTCCTGCAACACCTGCACCGACAGTTGCTGGCCGGCGTCCCAGCGGTTGAAACCGTCGCTGTCGTGCTGCATCAGGAACATCAACTGGTCGCGGTTGTACGGGAAGCTCAGCTTGACCGGTGCCGAGAAGCCGCGCAGCAGCGATGGCAGCGGTTGTTCGGCGATGTCGACAAAAGTGAAGGTCTGCTCGGCCTCGGTCACCGAGATGACCCGCGACGTGCCGCTCGCGGCGGCTTCACCGGCCAGGCGCAAGGGTATCTCAGCGCCCTGGCGGTCCAGCAGGCCCAGCTCGACGGGAATCACGAACGGCAGTTTTTCCTGCTTGTCCGGAGTTGGCGGGCAGCTTTGGCTGAAGGTCAGGCTGTAGGTACGAGCCGCCGCGTCGTAGGACTCGGTCACGGCCAGCCGTGGCGTACCGGCCTGGCTGTACCAGCGCTTGAACTGGGTCAGGTCGACGCCGTTGGCATCCTCCATGGCCTTGATGAAGTCATCGCAGGTCACGGCCTGGCCGTCGTGGCGCTCGAAGTAAAGGTCGCTGCCCTTGCGGAACCCTTGCGCCCCCAGCAGCGTGTGGATCATGCCGACCACTTCCGAGCCCTTTTCGTACACGGTCAAGGTGTAGAAGTTGGAGATCTCGATAAAGCTGTCCGGACGCACCGGGTGGGCCATGGGGCCGGCGTCTTCGGCGAACTGGTGGGTGCGCAGGTAGGCCACGTCCTGGATGCGCTTGACGGTGGCGGAGTTCATGTCGGCGGAGAAACCGGCGTCGCGGAACACCGTGAAGCCTTCCTTGAGCGACAGCTGGAACCAGTCGCGGCAGGTCACGCGGTTGCCCGACCAGTTGTGGAAGTACTCGTGGGCGACGATCGCCTCGACCCGCTGGTGCGCGGCGTCGGTGGCGGTTTCGGCGCGGGCCAGCACCGCGCTGGAGTTGAAGATGTTCAGGCCCTTGTTTTCCATGGCCCCCATGTTGAAGTCGTTGACCGCGACAATCATGAAGATGTCCAGGTCATACTCGCGGCCATACACCTGCTCGTCCCAGCGCATCGACTTCTTCAGGCTGGTCATGGCGTGCTGGCATTTGTCGATGTTTTCCGGCTCGACATAAATGCGCAGCGCCACGCTGCGCTCGCTCGAGGTGGTGAAGGTGTCTTCGACGCACCACAGGTCACCGGCCACCAGGGCAAACAGATAGGCCGGCTTCTTGAACGGGTCTTCCCAGGTCGCCCAGTGCCGACCGTCTTCGCCAGGACCGCTGGCGATCGGGTTGCCGTTGGACAGCAGCACCGGGTAGCTGTGCTGCTCGGCCACCACGGTGGTGGTGAACTTGCTCATCACGTCCGGGCGGTCGAGGTAATAGGTGATCTTGCGGAAACCCTCGGCCTCGCACTGGGTGCAGAACATGCCGCCGGACTTGTACAGGCCTTCCAGGGCGGTGTTGGTTTCCGGGTGGATCCGGACGGTGGTGTCGACGGTAAAGGCCTGGGCCGTGGGCTGCACGGTCAGGTGACTGTCGTCCAACTGATAGTCACCCGAAGCCAGGTCAGTGTCGTCGAGCTTGATCGAAATCAGCTCCAGGTGCTGACCATCGAGCACCAGCGGCGGCAGGCCGGCACCGCGCTCGGGGTTGCGGCGCATCACCAGTTGCGCATGGACCAGGCTGTGGTCCTCGAACAACTCGAAGGTCAGGTGCGTCTCGTCGATCAGGTACTCGGGCGCCTGATAGTCCTTCAGGTAAATCATCTTCGGTTGTTCGGTGCGCATGGGTCGAATCCTTCTACTGATGCACGGCCAGCTGGTAGGCCGTGTATTTACGAATGTTGATCACGCCAGTGTCGAAAATCAGGTACTGGCCCTTGATCCCCAGCAACGTGCCTTCGGCGATCGGGTCCTTGTCCAGGTTGAAGCTGACGATCTTGGTCGGGTATTGCTCCACCGGATAACGGATCTCGAGGGGTTCGACGTCCGCTATGGTCTGGATCGCCTGCAAGCCGAATCGTTCCTGCAACCCCTGCAATCCCGGGGCGCAGCTTTCAAACAGCGCATCGCGGATCTGCGGCAGGTCCACCGCCACGGCGTCGCCCTTGAGCAAGGCGCGCCAATTGGTCTTGTCCGCCACCTGGCTGCGGAACAGGTCTTCGACAAACCCCGACTGCTGACGGGTGGCGACCCGCAGGATAGGCAACGCCTGGCTCGCGCCCTGGTCCAGCCAGCGGGTCGGCAGTTGGGTGGCACGGGTGATGCCGACCTTCACGCCGGACGAGTTCGCCAGATACACCACATGATCGGTCATGCAAAACTGCTCACCCCATGCCGGCTCGCGGCAGGTGCCCGCCTCGAAATGGCAGCGCTCGGGGCTCATGATGCACACATCGCACTGCGCCAGCTTGGTCATGCACGGGTAGCAATACCCCTGGCTGAAGCTGGTCTTGGTCCGGCGCCCGCAATGGCTGCAATGGATCGCACCGAGGAACTCCAGGCGCACCCTGCTGCCGATCAACGGATTGACCGGCACCTCGAGATCGCCCAGACGCAAGGCATACTGAACGTTCGGCCCGTCAAGGCGCGCCGACATCTTGCTGATTGCACCGCGGCCAATCTCGATCAATGGATGGCGTCCGACTTGAACAGGATGTTCGGCACTTCGTGCGCCTTGGACT
This sequence comes from Pseudomonas sp. Cab53, assembly GCF_018325965.1. Classification (NCBI taxonomy): domain Bacteria; kingdom Pseudomonadati; phylum Pseudomonadota; class Gammaproteobacteria; order Pseudomonadales; family Pseudomonadaceae; genus Pseudomonas; species Pseudomonas sp. Cab53. Next base: position 3,424,251 of record NZ_AP021902.1, read on the forward strand.
GACATTCCTGCGGCCCCATGTAACCGGTGCGCTCTTCTTCGGGCAGGTTCTGGATTTCCCAGGCGATCATCGCCTGCAACGACAACTCGCGCTGTTCGGCGGTGAGTTTGTTGCCATCGGCCCATTTGCCGATCTCCACCGCCAGCTTCAGGCTGCGATAGATGTCGGGGGTGATGTTCTGGATCATTTCGTTGAACGAGGACATGGGTTCTCCGCGCGTTCGTTAGTGACAATAAAGATAAGTGGACTATTGGTCATTCGTGGCGAGCGAGCTCCCTCGCCACAGGATCATGGTCGGGCCATTTTACGGCGAGCGAACAGCCCGCCCAACAAGCCCGTGAAGCAACCGATGAGTAGGCCGCCCACGTGGGCGCCGTTGGCGATTTCTCCGAAACCGACCAGCGAAACCAGCCCGGACATGCACAGCAGCAGCCACCCCAGCATCATCGCCAGGACGCCACGGGGCAGGCGGTAAACCGGATTCGGTGCCAGCCATTGATAAATCCAGCAATGCCCCAGCAGGCCATACAACACGCCGGACAAACCGCCGAACAGTGATGCGCCGCTGACCAGGTACTGGACGAAATTGGACACCAGGCTGAACAGCAGCGTCAGCCCCAACAGATTGATGCCGCCCTGGCGCGCCTCGATCCGCCGCCCCAAATCCCAATACCACAGGCCATTCATGGCAATGTGCAGGAAACCGAAGTGGATCAGCATCGGTGTCACCAGGCGCCACCACTGCCCCGCCGCCAGGCTGTCGGCCAGGGGGGTGAACTGGATGTAGTCACCGGCAACGCGAAATTCGAGGAAGGTCAGCCAACGCAATGCCTGGAGATTCTCGCCCAACAGGGTCACGACACCGACCACCAGGCTCAACAGCAACACCAGGGCGGTCATCGGGCTTCGCGTCAGTTGCTCGACGACGCCCGGCCTTTTCGGCGCAGGGCCGATGGCCGGCAGCTCCAGGGTCTGTTGGGGATCGCCCTGCGGAAAACGGCCATACAGGGTGCGCACATCTTCGCCCATCTCGTCCGGCACCCAGAGCACTTGCTCGCCCGCCTCCTCGCTGACCCGGTGTGGCACCTGCAGGCGTTGCAGCAACGTGACGAAACCGCTCAGGTCCGCTGTCAACGGCAAACGCAACACCGCGACCAGGTTCACGGCATCACCTCAGGCCGCTCGACATCGACCCAGACGAACTTATGCGGGTCCAGGCGGGTTTCCTGGTCGAGCCGGTAGGCCGCCAACTTGCCGTAAAGCACCGCGCTGTAGTCCAGGCACGCCAGGTTCGGACGGATCGGCGCGGGCTTGCCGCTGCGCCAATAGTGGCCGACGAACAACAGGGGTTCATCGATGCCATAGCGCAACAGGTTGTTCTTTTCGTCGGCCGACAATGGCCTGCGCGCCACCGGTTCGGGCAAGGCGTCGGGCTGGAACACGATGTCGCCGTAGGTCTTGGGATCGTCTTCCCAGAACTTGGTGCGGAAGAACGACCGGGTCAGGCCATCGCCACCGGTGAGGGTCATCCCGTGGGGCAGGCGCATGTCGGTGCCGCGCAGCAGGCGATCGAACACCGTGCAGGCGAAGCTGCCCGGTTGCGCCGACGCCTGGAGGAAGTGCTCGTCGACGCAGCCGTCAGGGAACAGGCCGCGCAACGGTTCGATCAGGCCGGCGTCCCAACAGGCGTGCACCACCCGGAACCGGCCCGCGTCGACAAACAGCGGCAATTCATAGAACCACTTGAGGAAGTCATGCCAGTCGCCGGGGTGCTGCTCGAATTGCGTCAGGGTCTCGTGCAGCAGGCGAGCGTGGCGCGGGGTGTGCTCGCGCACGTAGCGCTGGCCGCTGCCGGGCAATGCCGGGGTGCTCCAACCCAGGGCGTTGAATTCGTGGTTGCCCATGATGCACAGCGCCTGGCCGGCCTCGACCATGTCGTGGACGATGTGCAGCGCTTCGCGGATCCGCGGGCCACGGTCGATGATATCGCCCAGGAACACGGCCATGCGCGACGGATGTCGCCAGACCCCGCCCTGCTTGTGATAACCGAGTCGGTCCAGCAGGTGTTCCAGAGTCAGGGCGCATCCGTGCACGTCACCGATCAGATCGTAACTGCGCGCAGGATCGAGCATCAGTCGCCTCCACCTCCGAGCCGACTGCCCCAGCCGAGCTTGGTCCGGCAGACTTCATAGTAATTGTGATCCAGCGGGTGGATCAGGCGCAGCTTCTGCGCTTTCTTGCTGACGGTGATGGTGTCACCCGGCGCGCAGGTGAAATGGTTCTGGCCGTCACAGGACACTTGCGGGTAGATCTGCATATCCTTGGACACGACGATTTTCAGCTCACTGTTGCCATCGACCACGATGGGTCGCCCAGACAAGGTATGGGGGTACATGGGCACAATCACAATAGCGTCGAGCTTGGGGTGCATGATCGGGCCGCCGGCGGACAGCGCGTAGGCCGTGGAACCGGTGGGCGTGGCGACGATCAGGCCGTCGGCCTTCTGGCTGCAGACGAACTGGCCGTCGATGTACAGCTCGAATTCGATCATCCGCGTGGACTTGCCCGGGTGCAGCACCACGTCGTTGAGGGCGTCGCCCTGGCCGATGGCTTCGGCGTGCCGGCGCACCTCGGCTTGCAGCAGGAAACGGTTTTCCACCAGGTAGTGGCCGTCCAGCACCTCGGCGACCTTGATCTCCAGCTCGTCCGGCCGGATATCGGTCAGGAAGCCCAGGCTGCCGCGGTTGATCCCCAGCACCGGGATATTGTGCCGCGCCAGGGCCCGCGCAGCCCCCAGCAGGCTGCCATCACCGCCAACCACGATCACCATGTCACAAACCTCGCCGAGCATCTTGCGCGACGACGTTTGCAAGCCGTGGCCGGGCAACACTTCGGCGATGGTGTCTTCGAGGATCACATGCAGGTGTCGCTCCAGGAGGAAACGTTTGAGACGGCGAACGGTGTCCAACACCTGTGAACTGCCCAGGCGACCGATGATGCCGATATTGCGAAATTGCTCCATGAGGCTCCTGCGAGGGTCTGCGGCGGGCGAAAATCACGATTATGGGCGAAAGCGCTCCATAGACAAAATTCTTTAAGCCTTCGCCGCAGCAGCTATGCTCGCAAAATGATCCTGTTCCCTGAATTACTGGACCTGCCCCGTCGCCTGCGCCACCCCGAGGTGCGCGACCTGGCGTGGGCGCTGCTGGCCCCACCGATGCTCATCGACACGCCCTGGCCCCAGCGCCATCCGCTGACCCGCAGCGATTGGGTGCGAAACCCCGACCGACTGGAACACTGGCTCAGGCAGCTGGACCGCGACAGCTATTCGTTGCTGCAGTGGTTGTCACAGGGACGGACGCGACGCCTGGGGCTGTATTACGAAAGGTTGTGGCAGTTCGCCGTACAGCACGCACCGGGCATCGAACTGATCGCCGCGAACCTGCCGATCCGGCGCGAGGGCCATACGCTGGGGGAACTGGACCTGTTGTTGCGCGACGACGACGGCATTCATCACCTGGAACTGGCGATCAAGCTGTACCTGGGCCCTCAACAGGGCGATGGGCAAGACGCCGCGCAATGGCTGGGCCCGGGCAGCCATGACCGGCTCGACCGTAAACTGGCGCACCTGCGCGAACACCAGTTGCCGATCTCGGCGCGCCCGGAAAGCCGTGAGGCCCTGGCGGCGCTGGGCATCGAACCCTCAGGCGACGAGCGGCTGCACTCCGAACTCTGGCTGGGCGGCTATCTGCTCTACCCCTGGCCGAACCACGCCGAACCACCCTTGGGCGCCCACCCCCGGCATCTGCGCGGCAGTTGGTTGCATCAGCGCGATTGGCCGGCATTCGTTGCCCAACGTCCGCCAGGGCGCTGGCAACCCCTGCCCCGCGCCGCCTGGCTGGCCCCGGCGCATTATCCGGCCGAACAGACCTGGAGCAGCGCACAACTGCAAGCCTGGCGACAGGCCCTGGACCCGATGGCGCCAGCGCAATTGCTGGTGCGCCTGGGGGAAAACAGCGCGGGCGAGTGGGAAGAAGCCGAGCGAGTGTTCCTGGTGGCGGATCTCTGGCCGGCTGTGCCGGGTAATGGCTGAACGTTGCTGTGCCTGGATGGCCGCCTTCGCGGGCAAGCCCGCTCCCACAATGACCGCAGCGTCTGCAATCTTGCTGGCAACCACAAAACCCTGTGGGAGCGGGCTTGCCCGCGAAGGCGGCCACCTCGCTTTAGAAGGACAACCGCACAGCCAGCGCCGCCAACGTCACCAGCAACACCGGTGCCGTCAGCACGATCCCGACCTTGAAGTAATAGCCCCAGCCGATGCGAATGTCCTTGCGTGCCAGTACATGCAGCCAGAGCAAGGTGGCCAGGCTGCCGATCGGGGTGATTTTCGGGCCCAGGTCGCTGCCGATCACGTTGGCGTAGATCATCGCCTCCTTCACCGCCCCGGTGGCCTGGCTGGCGTCGATGGACAAGGCACCGATCAGCACCGTCGGCAGGTTGTTCATCACCGACGACAGCAGCGCCGTCAGCACGCCGGTGCCCATGGCCGCGCCCCATACGCCGTACGCGGCAAAGCTGTCGAGCCAATGGGCGAGATAGCCGGTCAGCCCGGCGTTGCGCAGGCCATAGACCACCAGGTACATGCCGAGGGAGAAGATCACGATCTGCCACGGCGCTTCCTTCATCGCCTTGCGGGTGGAAATCTTGTGTCCGCGGGCCGCCACGCCCAGCAGCAACGCGGCGCACACCGCCGAGATCGCACTGATCGGAATGCCCAGCGGCTCCAGGGCAAAGCAGCCCACCAGCAGGATCACCAGCACCGCCCAACCGGCATAGAACGTCGCCTTGTCGTGGATCGCCGTGGCCGGATCGTCCAGTTGTTGCGGGTCATAATCGCCGGGAATGTCGCGCCGGAAGAACCACAGCAGAATCCCCAGGCTGGCCGCCACGCTCACCAGGTTCACCGGCACCATGACCGCCGCGTAGCGGTTGAAGCCGATGCCGAAAAAGTCTGCCGACACGATGTTCACCAGGTTCGACACCACCAGCGGCAGGCTTGCGGTGTCGGCGATGAAGCCGGCGCCCATCACGAACGCCAGGGTCGCCGCCGGGGAAAAGCGCAGCGCCAGGAGCATCGAGATCACGATCGGCGTCAGGATCAACGCCGCCCCGTCGTTGGCAAACAGCGCCGACACCAGCGCCCCGAGCAACACCATGTAGGCAAACAGCTTGCGCCCGCTGCCCCGACCCCATCGGGCCACGTGCAGGGCCGCCCAGGCGAAGAACCCCGCCTCGTCCAGCAACAGGCTGATGATGATCAACGCGACGAACGTGCCGGTGGCGTTCCAGATGATCTGCCACACCAACGGGATGTCGGCCAGGTGCACCACCCCGCTCAACAGGGCCAACAACGCGCCGAGCGTCGCGCTCCAGCCAACGCCAAGGCCTTTGGGTTGCCAGATCACCAGCGTAATGGTCAGCAGGAAAATCAATGACGCGATGAGCATGCGTTACAGCCTTGCGCAGAGGGATAGCTGAGGGGGAAAGAGGGGCGAATATAGGTAAACCTAGACATTCGGTAAAGCCAGGATCGAGCGCGCAGAGCACTTTTGTGGCGAGGGGATTTATCCCCGATGGGCTGCAAAGCAGCCCCAAAAAGTTGAGCAACGGTGTTTCAGACAGATTGAAGGGGGCGCTTCGCGCCCCAACGGGGATAAATCCCCTCGCCACAGAAGACCGCCTGAGGCCCCGGGGTTCAGGCCTTTTTATGCTGCTCGACCCACTGGCCATAGGCCGCGATAAATTTCTGCAGGAACGGCTTCAGCGACTCCGACAACTGGCCCGCCTCGTCGAACGCCGTACCGGCGCCGCTCAGGTAGCCTTCCGGTTGCTGCATGCAGGGCACATCGAGGAACACCAGGGACTGGCGCAAATGGTGATTGGCGCCGAAGCCACCGATGGCACCTGGGGAAGCGCTGATCACCGCGCCCGGCTTGCCGCTCAGGCAACTCTGGCCGTAAGGGCGCGAGCCCACGTCGATGGCATTTTTCAAAGGGGCCGGCACCGAACGGTTGTACTCCGGGGTGACGAACAACAGCGCATCGGCCGCGCCCACCCGCTGGCGGAATGTCGCGTAGGCGGCCGGTGCCGGCGTCACGTCGATGTCTTCGTTGTAGAGGGGCAAGTCGCCAATCTCGACGATCTCCAGCTTCAAGTTGGCGGGTGCCAGGTCGGCCAGGGCCAGGGCGATCTTGCGGTTGATCGACGCCTTGCGCAGGCTGCCCACCAAAACGGCCACGGTGTAGACATTACTCATGAGAGGCTTCTCGACTGTCGGCTCAAAGGATCTGTAGTTATAGATGATCGGCGTTACATTTGGACCAGTGGAGCGACGAAATCCTGCCGGCTGGACTATTTTTTTCTTGTAGGAAAACTTACCGCGATAGACCAAGGTCTACAGAACCGCAAATCGAGTGATCTATTTCCAGAGGTTCTAAGCAATGGCAGCAGTACTTGTCGGACAATTCCATGCGCGAGACGCCGAAGGCCGCGTCTATTCGGTGCATGAGTTCCAGGAATCGACCCCGTCGCCCGAGGGATACGGCAAGGAGCCTGTCACCACTTATAAGCTGGCCATTGGTGATCGCGTCAACAAACTCGACGAAGACCGCTTCCTGCTGGTGCAGTCGGGTATCGAGCTCATCCGCGAACCTGAAACGCAAATCGCCTCGTAACCGTTGTTATGAGCAGAAGTCATGCCCGGACTTGGGTTAGGATTCGGCCACCCAATGGCTTATCCGCCGAACACGGACTTCTTGCATGCGTTTACGCCACATCGAAGTGATCCAGGCGCTGCTGCAGACCGGCCATCTCGGCACAGCGGCCGAGTGGCTGCAACTGCCAGTGGCAGAGGTCGAGGCAATTCTGCGTGATGCCGAGGCCCAACTGGGGTTCATGCTGTTTGCCAGTGTGCGCGGACGCTTGCAGGCCACCCGGGAAACCCTCGAACTGCGCGACGGCATCACGCAGGTGTACGACACCCTCGAACCGGTGCAGCGGCTGGCCAGCAGCCTGAAACACTACCAGGCGCCGCCACTGCGCATCATCTGCACCCCGCCCTTGGCCCAGCAATTGTTGCCCCAGAGCATCGCCGCCTTGCGCCGGCGCTTCGCGGATGCCCCTTGCACCCTGCTCAGCCAGCCAACCCGCGGCATCGTCCAGAGCTTGCTCCTGCGCGAAAGCGACCTGGGCCTCAGCCTGCACAACCCTGAACATCCCGACATCGATTGCCAGGTGATCGCCCAGGGCAAACTGCAGTTGCTGGCTCCCCATGGCTGGCTGCAACCGCGGCAGAAGTACATTTCGCTCCAGGACCTGGCGGGACAATCATTGGTGGGGCTCGAAGGGCACGACCCGTTGAGCCCGGCGTTCGAGCACAAGTTGGCGGCGTTGCGCCCGGCGCCGGTGATCCAGATCCGCGTCCAGACCCACCAGATGATGCGGGCCATGGTCGAGGCTGGCGAAGGCCTGGCCATCGTCGACCCTTTTACCGCGTCGGGCGCCAAGAGCGCGGGCCTGGACACCTGCCCGCTGGCACCCGCCATCCTGATTGACCTTTATGCATTGAGCCTCAAAGGCCGCGAGCCCTCGCCCGCCCTTGAATCACTTCTCGAACGAGTCAAGGAACAAGCCGAGGCGCTGCTGGGCCACTGATCGCCATGCCCAGCGGATCGTCGAACAGCCGATACCAGAACAGCGCCACTTCGGCGGTGTGGCGGTCGATGCCGCGATAGCGCAGGTGATCGATCCCACCCAGTACGTAACCGCAACGCTCGTAGAGCCGGCACGCGCCCAGGTTGTTGTTCTGGGTTTCCAGCATGATGCCCGGCAGCTTTTTCTTGCGACTCCAGAACTGCGCGACGTCGAGCAAGGCCTTGGCCACCCCATGGCGACGGGCCGGGGCATGCACCGCCAGCTCGTCGATGTGGGCGAACCCGTTCCAGTTGGTACTGACCACCAGGTGCCCCACCGGCTGGTCATCCAGGTACGCCATGAAGATTTCGCTGTCCGGAGCATCGCGGAAGCTGCTGAACTCCTCGGGATCGATGCCATAGCACTTGCGATAGGGAACGATCGGCGTCACCGGCCACTGGCTCACCGGGCGACCGACCTGCGCCGTGCCGTAGTCACTGACCTCGAAGCTGAAGTCACTGCCCCAGATATAGGCAGCGAAACCGTCATCGACAATGCGCACCGACAGCCCGGGGTGCTTGGGATTCATGACCGGTTGCATACTGGGAAACGTCCTCATTCCTTGAGACAACCAACGGCGCATAGCCATCCATTGCCCTGGTCTTTCAAATCTTCACTCATCAAGCGGGATCCGTAGCCTGCCCGTAACCTGAGGTTAGAAGGTCATGGCGATTGTGGCGAATGAACAAGGTGGGTCCGCGGGAGCGAGCGGGCTCGCACCCACAGGCATTTATGCGCCAAAGCCCTCAAGCCTCAGCCAACTGCGTCCACAGTGCCGGAGCACCGGCCGACTTGGCGATGGCTTCCAGACGCGCGGCATGTTCGGCCAGGTCGCTTTCGCTGGCACGAATGATCCGGGCGGGACGGCGGTCTGCCGGCAGGCGACGGATTTCCGTGGCCTGGTTGCCCGACCCCTCGCCCGAACCGTTGCCATCGGAGGCGTTGCCCGCCAGGGACAGGCTGGTCTGCCCGCCGGTCATGGTCAGGTAGACGTCGGCCAGAATTTCCGAGTCGAGCAAGGCGCCGTGCAGCTCACGGCCGGAGTTGTCGACGTCGTAGCGCTTGCACAAGGCGTCGAGGCTGTTGCGCTGCCCCGGGTGCCGCTCCCGGGCCATCACCAGGGTATCGAGGATGGTGCAATGCTGGCTGATGTCGGCGCGGTCATGCTGGCCCATCAGCGCGAATTCGTTGTTGATGAACCCAACGTCGAACGCCGCGTTGTGGATGATCAACTGCGCGCCCTTGATGAATTCGAAGAACTCATCGGCCACTTCGGCAAACCGCGGCTTGCCCACCAGGAACTCGTTGGTGATGCCGTGGACGCCAATGGCGCCCTCGTCACTCTCGCGGTCCGGTTGCAGGTAAACGTGGAAATGGCGACCGGTCAGGCGCCGGCCGATCAGCTCGACACAACCGATTTCGATAATCCGGTGACCATCGGTCACCGGCATGCCGGTGGTTTCGGTATCCAGTACAACAGATCTGTTGGCCATCAGTGTTCAGCTCTCAACGGGCAGGCTTGCAAAAGCGCGGATGTTAGCACGCTCCCTTCGCCAAGGGATTTCCGCGACCCGGCTGGTGCAAATGAATGATGGCTCAGTGGCACTAAGCCACCCAGGTGCTAGCCTCACGCCACTGGCCTTCGCTCAACGCCAGGTCCCTAAGGAGCGTGACATGTATCACATCCCTCGACCCCATGAAAAAACACTCGGCGCTGGCGCCACGAAGTGGGCAACGTTCACCCTCGCCCTGTTATCCGGTTGCGCGTCGATCGACGATAAGCCCGACCTCGGCCGTACCGACGGCGAGCAACCCGATCCGGCACGCTACGAAGAAAGAAGCGCGGCGCTGAGGGCGGCCGAGAATTGCCTCCTGCGCTCGTATCGGCAACAGCTTCACACGCCAGCCAACGCCATCGTCGCCCCCTGTACCGGGCAGGAAATCGCCGGCTATCGTCCGGAACTCGGCCTGTCCCTGTCTGGCGGCGGGATGCGCTCGGCGACGTTTTCCATCGGGGTTCTCGCGGGCCTGCAAAAACAGGGGCTGCTCGACAAGATCGACATTGTCTCTTCGGTATCAGGCGGCAGTTATGCCAACTTATGGCTCACCCACCAGCTCTTCGGCGCCAGGCACTACGCCGCACACACTGTCACGCCTGACGAGTTGTTCAAAAGCTATTACGTGTACAAGGCCGTGCGGGATAGCCCGGACATCGAACCCATGGCGCGCCCCCACCATGCCGATCAAACAACCAGACGGTTCCAGACCTACCTTGAAAACAACAGCTACCTGATCACCAGGACGCAGGATTCGAATTACGGCGCGTTTATCAACCAGAGCAGCTACATCGGCGAAATGGTCGGGCGCGGGGCGGTCTGGGTGCCTTCCGTGCCCCTCAATATTCTCGCGAACGGCCTCTTCAGGTGGCAGGTCAACTTGAACCCTTGGGAGTCGGCCTACCAGCACGGGATCGACCGGACGTTCGCGGCCTATCCGACAGACTGGCATTCAACCTTAAAAGACGCGCCGCCCAGTTACGGCGAATTGGCGGACGCGGCAAAACGCGGTGAGATACCGTTTTTCATCGTCAACACCACCGCCGCCTACGGAGGCAGCGTCGAATGGCTGCGCACCGCCGACTTCGCGGGCTTCAACTCCGACCTGGCGAGCGTCGTTTATGAATTTTCACCGCTGGCCTACGGCAATACCGCGTTTGGCTACTGCGACTATCAGGACGACACAAAGAGGGCAACCTACGGAGTACCTTGCTACCCCGCCCGCGCGCCCAGGCTCTCCGAAGCCGTCATGATGTCGGGCGCCGCTGTCGACGACCTTAAACTGACCGACCAGCCCCTGGCCTATGTCCCCGTGGATGCGCTGGCCGACGCCCTGAATCTGTCGCTCGGCCGGTACGTGGCAAACCCCAGGGTTGAGCCGGCCACTCGCGCTTGGCACAAAGCCCTGCCGTTCCCTTTCTACTTCGCCACCAACCGGCGATATGACGAAACTCGAGACTCGGTTTACCTCAGTGACGGTGGGCACTCGGAAAACCTCGGGCTCTACGCCCTGGTGAAAAGACGGGTCAAGAACATCATCACGGTTGACGCAGAACACGAAGCCACCAGCCAGGGCGACCAGCGGATGGCCGTGTTCGACGCCTTGCAGCGCTTGCGGTGCCATCTGGGCAAGGAGGAAGGACTGAAGTTCTACAAGGTAGAAGGCTCGGCCACCGTCCCGGACAAGTTTCTCGACGCCGATGCCTGTGAAACGTTTAGCCGCAAGGATATTGGATTCAACTTCGTTAAATCCAACCCCTTCTTTCGGTTCGATATCTGCCCCGACCAAGGGTGCACGCCCGAAAACCGGATCCGGGTTCTGTACGTCAAACTGTCGACCCAGGAAGCGTCCATGCCGCCAAACCCGGACTGGAGTCGCCGGTTGTCGAACTGCGATGGCGACAATGACTTTTCCTGCGAAGCGGTCTGGCTCTACCAGCAGGGATTGTCTGCGTGCAAACACCAATGGCTTGGCGAATGTGATCGCTTTCCGCAAGTGGCGACCCAGGACATCAATTACCCCAGAACGCAGGTCAACGGTCACCGAGCGCTGGGTTATGACATTGGCCGCCGGATCACGCTCTCGGAACAGGGCCCCGCTGGGGAGCCCTTCAATCCCTGGCATCCAAAACCCGACGTGTCCATCAACACCACGGGGTTCTGATGCCGTTGACCGCCAGAAGTTGAGCCACGCCGGCCCGTGAAGGCTGGCGTGGTCTGGGCAGCACAGCCGCGGTGTCAGCCCTGCTTGTAGCCCCGCACTTCATCCACTCCGCGGTTGGCCAACTGGTCGGCCCGCTCGTTACCCGCGTGACCGATGTGGCCGCGCACCCATTTCCAGGTGACGTTGTGGCGGTTGACCTGCTCATCCAGCTGTTTCCACAGGTCGGCGTTCTTCACCGGTTCCTTCGCGGCCGTCTTCCAGCCACGCTTCTTCCAGTTGGCCATCCATTCGTTGATTCCCTTCATCACGTACTGCGAGTCGGTCACCAGCAGCACGTCGCACGGCCGCTTGAGCTCTTCCAGGCCACGAATGGCGCCCATCAGTTCCATGCGATTGTTGGTGGTATTGGCTTCGCCGCCCCAGAGCTCCTTCTCCACGCCCTTGCACACCAGCAACGCGCCCCAGCCACCCGGGCCAGGGTTGCCCTTGCAGGCGCCGTCAGTAAAGAGTTCTACGCTATCGCTCATGCCAATCTATCCAGGAAAAAAATGCAAAGGCCCGCTGGTCGAAGCCAACGACGCCCGTGACCGAAATGTCGGCCGATCATCAGAAAAAGGTTTACGGCTCGATGTGGCGACGATTGACCTTGGCCATGGGCAAGGGAATCAGCTTGCCCATCGGCTCCCGGCGCACCTGGCGTACCGGGCGCAGCCCTACGGCGATCTTGCGCGCCACCAGCAGGTAGAAACCGCCGCCGGACAGTTGCCAGTCACCGGCCTTGCGCTCCCAGCCGGCCAGGCGGGCCTGCCACTTGGGCGACGCAAGCGGCGGACGATAGCACCCGAAGCGGCGTTTCTCCAGCGCGAAACCGAGCAGGTTGAGCCAGTCGCCCACCCGCGAGGCCGAGATGCAACGGGCCTGGCGCAAGGCGTCCTGGGCGAAGACGCGGCGCAGGCCCCAACTGCTCCAGGGGTTGATACCGATGATCAGCAGGTGCCCGCCGGGGCGCACGCTGCTCGCCGCTTCACGCAACAAGCCATGGGGCGACAGGCAGAAGTCCAGGCCATGCTGCATGACCACCACATCGGCGGCGTGTTCGCTGAGCGGCCAGGCCTGTTCCTCGCAGACAATTTCCACCCCGGGCAAGGGCGCGCCCAGGCGCACGTTGCGCTGGACCTGCGGCGCCGACGGCGGCGTCTGCGCCGAAGGCCCGTAGTGCACCAGGTAGCCACCAAAGAACCGGCCCAGCTCGTCTTCGAGCATGCGTCGTTCTTCATCCAGCAAAAATTGCCCGACAGGACCGGACAGCCATTCACGGGCGGCGCTGATCAACGCCAGCCAGTCGGGATCGGCCTGGGCGAACGCTTCATCAGTCATTGCATTCTCCAACGCGTCAGGAAGTTCTAAGATGCGCCTTTGTTTTCAGCTTGGCGAATTCCGCGATGATACAGATCAGTGCCCTGCCCGCGTTCACCGATAACTACATCTGGTTGTTACAGGATCACTCGACCCGGCGTTGCGCGGTGGTCGACCCGGGCGATGCCGCACCGGTCCAGGCCTGGCTCGATGCGCACCCCGGCTGGGTACTGAGCGACATCCTGATCACCCATCATCACCATGATCACGTCGGTGGCGTGCAGGCGCTGAAAAAGGCGACGGGCGCCACCGTCCACGGCCCGGCTGGCGAGAACATCCCGGCGCGCGACACCGCGCTGAACGACCACGATACGGTCAACGTGCTGGGCTGGGACTTCGAGGTCTTCGCCGTGCCCGGCCACACCCTGGGGCATATCGCCTACTACCACCACGGCTTGCTGTTCTGTGGCGACACCTTGTTTGCCGCCGGCTGCGGCCGCCTGTTCGAAGGCACCCCGGCGCAGATGCATCACTCCCTCAGCCGCCTCGCCGCGCTGCCTGAAGACACCCTGGTCTACTGCACCCACGAGTACACCCTCAGCAACCTGAAATTCGCCGCGGCCGTCGAGCCGGACAACCCTGACATCGCCGCGCGCCTGGCCAAAGTCAGCCAACAACGCAGCGACGGCGTCACCACCCTGCCCTCGACCCTGGCCTTGGAAAAACTCACCAATCCGTTCCTGCGCACCACTGAAACATCCGTTAAACAAAAAGCAGACGAACGGAGCGGCCAGCGAAACCAGACGCCGAGTGAGGTTTTTGCGGCCTTGAGGGCTTGGAAAGATACGTTCTAAGGGCGCTACCGATTGATACAAAAATTCTGAATGGTTGACCTGTTGGGGTGCGCTTTCTAGAATCGCCCGACATTTTCGCCCGGAACTTACTTCCAGCCAATGTCGTCATCTATACGCAGGTCCGCCCAGTCAGACACATTGACCCGCTTGGCCCAGGCCATCGCGGTGGCTGTGTCCGCCACGCTGGCGGGCTGCCAGAGCACGAGCCAGGTGCCGCAAACCGACGCGGCCCACACGCCGAACCTCGCTGCCCGGGCCAAGCAGAAGCCGTTGTGGCTCAGCGAAAAACCCAGCCCCCAGGTGCCCCAGGATGTCTGGGAGCGCATGCGCCAGGGCTTCCAGTTGCAGGAAACGGCCGGCGTCAATCCCCGTATCGAGCAGCAGCGGCTCTGGTTCGCCAGCAACCCGTCGTTCCTCGAAGGGGCCGGTGAACGCGGCAGCCTCTACATCCACTACATCGTCGAACGCCTCGAAGAACGCAACATGCCGCTGGAGCTGGCCCTGCTGCCAGTGATCGAAAGCGCCTACAACCCCATGGCCTACTCCCGGGCCAACGCGGTGGGGCTATGGCAATTCATCCCGTCCACGGGGCGTTATTTCAACCTGCGCCAGACCCGTTTCTATGACGGACGCCGCGACATCACCGCGTCCACCACGGCCGCCATGGACTACCTGACGCGGCTGCACGACATGTTCAACGGTGACTGGCTGCTTGCCCTGGCGGCCTACAACGCCGGCGAAGGCACGGTCAGCCGCGCCATCGAGCGCAACGAGAAGCTCGGCCTGCCCACCGACTACTGGAACCTGCCACTGCCCGCCGAGACCCAGGCCTATGTGCCCAAGCTGCTGGCATTGTCCCAGGTGGTGCTCGCCCCCGATGCCTATGGCGTGAACCTCAACCCGATCGCCAACGAACCCTACTTCCAGGTCGTCGAGATCAACCAGCGCATGGACCTGTCCAAGGTCGCGGCGGTGGCCAATATCGACGAGGACGAGCTGTTCCAGCTCAACCCGGCCTTCAAGCAGCGCACCACGATCGACGGCCCGCAACACTTGCTCGTACCCACCTCCAAGGCCCAGTTGCTGACCGCCAGCCTGTCGACCATGCGCCCGGAGGAGTTGATCAGCCCGCGCTCGCTCAAACCGGTCTTCGAAACCGCCGACGACAGCGAAGTCGAAGGCGCCCGGCGCAGCTACCGGGTCAAGCGCGGCGACAACCTGGCCCAGATCGCCAAGGCCAACAATGTCCAGACCAAGGACCTGCAACGCTGGAACAAGCTGAGCGGCAACAAACTCAAGGTTGGCCAGACCCTGGTGATGCAGGACACCAAGACTCCCAAGGCCAACGGCAAGCGCATCAACACCGTGGTGGCCGCCAACAGCAAGGACCAGAAGAAGCAGACCCAGTACAAGGTCAAGCAAGGTGACTCGCTGTACGTGGTGGCCAAACGCTTCAACGTCGAGATGCAACATCTCAAGCGCTGGAACCCGCGGATGGGCAAGGCGCTCAAGCCCGGGCAGATGCTGACGGTCTACTCCCCGCACTGACAGTCATGTAGCCGGGGCAGCTTTGTGGCGAGGGAGCTTGCTCCCGCTGGGTTGCGCAGCAACCCCAAAAGCAGCGACTCAATCATCTCTCACACCGAGGTGCCAGGTTCGGGGTCGCTTCGCACCCCAGCGGGAGCAAGGCCCCTCGCCACAGCTCAAGCAAACCCTGAAGCTTTGAGCCCCCGCCTTTTTCCTGCCGATACAAGCTGTTACTGTACCTGCCATAACGCCCAAGCCGCCTGGATCGGATCTCAGACTTGATACGTCCCCTCCTCTTGCTCCTGATCAGCCTGGCCTTGAGTCCCTGCGCCAGCGCCACCATCAGCGAAAGCCATGGCTATGCGCAGTTCGGCACGCTCAAGTACCCGGCCAGATTCACCCACTTCGACTGGGTCAATCCGCAAGCGCCCAAGGGCGGTACCTTGCGGGTCATGGCATTCGGCACTTTCGATACACTCAACCCGTATACCTTCAAGGGCAGCAGTCCGGTTTCCACGCCTAATTTCCTGCAATACGGCATCAACGAGCTGAACGAACCGTTGATGGTCGGCACCGGCCAGTACGCGCCGTCCGGCGATGAGCCGACGTCCAGCTACGGTCTGATCGCCCAGTCGGTGGAGTACAGCGAAGACCGCAGCTGGGTGGTGTTCAACCTGCGACCCGAAGCGCGGTTCCATGACGGCGTGCCGATCACCGCCTACGACGTGGCCTTCTCCTACCGCACCTTGCTCAAGGACGGTCACCCGCAATACCGCACCAACCTGCAGGAAGTGCTACGGGTCGATATCCTCAACCCACTCAAGATCCGCTTTGTCTTCAAGCGCGCCGGCAACCCCCTGTTGATCCTGCGCCTGGGCGAACTGCCCGTGCTGCCCCAACATTACTGGAAAGGCCGCGACTTCAAGGCAACGACCTTCGAGCCGCCCCTGGGCAGCGGGCCATACCGCATCACCAAGGTGCAACCGGGCCGCCAACTGGTGTTCGAGCGGGTCAAGGATTACTGGGGCAAGGACCTGCCGGTCAATCGTGGCAAGTACAACGTCGACCGCATGGAGGTGGAGTTCTACCGCGACAGCGATGTCGCCTTCGAAGCCTTCAAGGCGGGTGAGTTCGACATCTACATCGAGCACCAGGCCAAGAACTGGGCCAACGGCTACGAGTTCCCGGCAGTCAGGCGCGGCGAAGTGATCAAGGCGCAGATCCCCCACCAGATCCCGACCCAGACCCAGGGCCTGTTCATGAACACCCGGCGCGCCACGTTTGCGCAGGTCAAGGTGCGTGAAGCGCTGGGGCTGATGTTCGATTTCGAGTGGACCAACCGCACGTTGTTCAGCAGCGCCTACAAGCGCACCCTCAGTTACTACCCCAACAGCGAATTTTCCGCCAGCGGCCTCCCTGTGGGCCATGAATGGCTGCTGCTCAAGCCCTACCGCGAACAACTGCCGCCGCGCCTGTTCACCGAACCTTTCAGCCTGCCCCAGACCGACGGTCGCGGCATTCCCCGGGAAACCCTGCGCAAGGCGCTGGGGCTCTTGAAAGAAGCCGGCTGGACGCTCAACGGCCAGCGACTGCTGGACGCCGACAGCCGCCCGCTGAGCTTCGAGATCCTGCTGGTGAACCCGAACCTGGAGCGCATCCTGCAACCTTACGTCGAGAACCTCGCCAGTATCGGCATCCAGGCCCGGTTGCGCACCGTGGACCGCGCCCAGTACAAGCAGCGCCTCGACCAGTTCGACTTCGACATGATCCTGCTGACCCTGAACCAGACCCTGAGCCCGGGCCTGGAACAATGGCAGTACTTCCATTCCAGCCAGGTCGGGGTCAAGGGCAGCAAGAACTACGCCGGGATCGCCGACCCGGTGGTCGACCATCTGCTGGAAAAGCTGCTGGCCGCCCAGACCCGGGACGAACAGGTCGCCGCCGGCAAGGCCCTGGACCGCGTGCTGCTCTGGCAGCACTACTGCATTCCCAACTGGTATCTCAACTATCATCGCCTGGCGTACCGCAACCGGTTCGCCTTCGTCACCACGCCGCCCTACACTCTGGGCCTGAGCGCCTGGTGGCTGAAGTCTTCGGAGAAAGATCAATGAAGCCTATACGTGCCCTGCTCCTGCATGCAGGCGGCCTGCTGTTCGCCGGGCTGGCCTGCGCCGCGCCGCAGCACGCCTTGACCCTGTACAACGAACCGCCGAAATACCCGGCCGACTTCAAGCATTTCGACTACGTCAACCCCGACGCCCCCAAGGGCGGGATATTCCGCCAGGGCGGCTTCGGTGGCTTCGACAGCCTCAACCCGTTCATCAGCAAGGGTGTGCCGGCCGACGACATCGGCCTGATCTACGACACCCTGGCCAAACAGGGCCTGGATGAACCCTTCACCGAATACGGCTTGATCGCCGAGAAAATCGAACGGGCCCCGGACAACGCCTGGGTCCGCTTCTACCTGCGCCCCGAGGCCCGGTTCAACGACGGCCACCCGGTGCGCGCCGAAGACGTGGTGTTCAGCTTCCAGACCCTGACCAAGGACGGCGCCCCGATGTTTCGCGGCTACTACAACGACGTCGCCGAAGCCATCGCCGAAGACCCGCTCAAGGTCCTGTTCAAGTTCAAGCACACCAATAACCGTGAATTGCCGTTGATCCTCGGCCAACTGCCGGTATTGCCGAAACATTGGTGGGCCGATCGCGATTTCAACAAAGGCAACCTGGAGATTCCCCTCGGCAGCGGCCCCTACAAGGTCACCGAAGTGAAGGCCGGGCGCTCGATCCGCTATGAGCGAGTGAAGGACTACTGGGGCAAGGACCTGGCGGTCAACCGCGGTTTCTATAACTTCGACGTGCTGACCACCGACTATTACCGCGACAACACCGTGGCGGTCGAGGCCCTGAAGGCCGGGCAGTTCGACTTCTGGCTGGAGATGACCGCCAAGAACTGGGCCAACGCCTACAACATCCCGGCCGTCACCGAGGGGCGCCTGATCAAGGAACAGATTCCCAACGGCAACCCCACCGGCATGCAGGGTTTTGTCTTCAACCTGCGCCGGCCGGTGTTCCAGGATGTGCGGGTGCGCAAGGCCCTGAGCCTGTTGCTGGATTTCGAATGGACCAACAAGCAGCTGTTCAACGGCGCCTATGCCCGCACCCGCAGTTATTTCGAAAACTCGGAAATGGCCGCCACCGGCCTGCCCGATGAAGACGAACTGAAGATCCTCGAACCCCTGCGCGGCAAGATTCCCGAACAGGTCTTCACCGAAGCGTTCCAACCTTCGATGTGTGACGGCAGCGGCATGATCCGCGACCAGCAGCGCAACGCCTACCAACTGTTGCAGGAAGCCGGCTGGCGTATCGTCGACGACAAGATGGTCGATGCCCAGGGCAAACCGGTGGTGCTGGAGTTCCTGCTCGCCCAGACCGAGTTCGAACGGGTGCTGCTGCCGTTCAAGCGCAACCTGAGCGACCTGGGCATCGACCTGGTAATCCGCCGGGTGGACGTGTCCCAGTACATCAACCGCGTGCGCTCCCGGGACTTCGACCTGGTGGTGGGCAGTTTCCCGCAATCGAGCTCGCCGGGTAACGAACAGCGCGAATTCTGGATGTCGGCCGCCGCCGACAGGCCTGGCAGCCGCAATACCATGGGCCTCAAGGACCCGGCGGTCGACCAATTGGTGGAACAGTTGATCAACGCCGACTCGCGCAAGAGCCTGGTGGCCCATGCCCGGGCGCTGGACCGGGTGCTGCAATGGGGCTACTACGTGATCCCCAACTGGCACATCAAGACCTGGCGCGTGGCCTACTGGAACCACATCGGCCACCCGAAAGTGACACCGACCTATGACATCGGCACCACCACCTGGTGGGTCAAGCCCGACACCAAGCCTGCCGTGGAAGTAGAAAAACAAGTGATGGAACAACAGAACAACGCTGCTCCTGCGAGCGTGGAGTAACCCGATGCTGGCTTATACATTCAGGCGGCTGCTGCTGATCATCCCGACGCTGTTCGGCATCCTCTTGATCAACTTCGTCATCATCCAGGCCGCGCCTGGCGGGCCGGTCGAGCAGATGATCGCCAAGCTCGAAGGGTTCGAAGGCGCCACCAGTCGCATCGCCGGCGGCGGCGCCGAGGTGTCGGTGGCCGGGTCCAGCTATCGCGGCGCCCAGGGCCTGGACCCCAGCCTGGTCAAGGAAATCGAGCGGATGTACGGATTCGACAAGTCGGCTCCCGAGCGCCTGTGGATCATGATCAAGAACTACGCCCAGCTGGACTTCGGCGACAGTTTCTTCCGCGATGCCAAGGTCATCGACCTGATCAAGGAAAAGATGCCGGTGTCCATTTCCCTCGGGCTGTGGAGCACGCTGATCATGTACCTGGTGTCGATCCCGCTGGGGATCGCCAAGGCCACGCGGCACGGTAGCCATTTCGACGTCTGGACCAGCTCGGCGATCATCGTCGGCTACGCGATCCCCTCGTTCCTGTTCGCCATCCTGCTGATCGTGGTGTTTGCCGGCGGCAGTTACTTCGACTGGTTCCCGTTGCGCGGGTTGACCTCGAACAATTTCGAGACACTGACCCTGGGCGGCAAGATCCTCGACTACTTCTGGCACCTTGCCCTGCCGGTGACCGCCCTGGTGATCGGCAACTTCGCCACCATGACCCTGCTGACCAAGAACAGCTTCCTCGACGAAATCAACAAGCAATACGTCGTCACCGCCAAGGCCAAGGGCCTGACCCGCCGCCGGGTGCTCTACGGCCACGTGTTCCGCAATGCCATGCTGCTGGTGATCGCCGGCTTTCCTTCGGCCTTCATCGGGATCTTCTTCACCGGATCCTTGCTGGTGGAAGTGATCTTCTCCCTCGACGGCCTCGGCCTGATGAGCTTCGAGGCGGCCATCAACCGCGACTACCCGGTGGTCTTCGGCACCCTGTTCATCTTTACCCTGCTGGGGCTGGTGGTGAAACTGATCGGCGACCTGACCTATTCTTTTGTCGATCCGCGCATCGACTTCGAAAGTCGGGAGCATTGAGATGAACCTTTCCCCGCTCAATCGCCGCCGTTTCGAACTGTTCAAGGCCAACAAGCGTGGCTGGTGGTCGCTGTGGCTGTTCCTGGCGCTGTTCATACTTAGCCTGGGCGCCGAGCTGATCGCCAACGACAAGCCGCTGGTGGTGCATTACGACGACGGCTGGTACTTCCCGGCCCTCAAGCGCTACCCGGAAACCACCTTCGGCGGCGAGTTTCCGCTGGAAGCCAACTACAAGAGCCCGTATATCCGCGAACTGCTGGCCGCCAAGAACGCCTGGGTGCTGTGGGCACCGATTCCGTTCAGCTACCAGAGCATCAACTACGACCTGAAGGTCCCGGCACCGGCACCGCCCTCGGCCATGAACTGGCTGGGCACCGACGATCAGGGCCGCGACGTGCTGGCCCGGGTCATCTACGGCTTTCGTATCTCGGTGTTGTTCGCCCTGACCCTGACCGTGCTCAGTTCGATCATCGGCGTGATCGCCGGCGCCCTGCAGGGCTTCTACGGCGGCTGGGTCGACCTGGCTGGCCAGCGCTTCCTGGAAATCTGGTCCGGGCTGCCGGTGCTGTACCTGTTGATCATCCTGGCCAGCTTCGTGCAGCCGAATTTCTGGTGGCTGCTGGGGATCATGCTGCTGTTTTCCTGGATGAGCCTGGTGGACGTGGTGCGCGCCGAGTTCCTGCGCGGGCGCAACCTGGAATACGTGCGTGCCGCACGGGCATTGGGCATGCAGAACGGCGCGATCATGTTCCGCCACATCCTGCCCAATGCCATGGTTTCGACCATGACGTTCATGCCGTTCATCCTCACCGGCGCCATTGGCACCCTCACCGCCCTGGATTTCCTCGGTTTCGGCTTGCCCGCTGGCTCGCCGTCCCTGGGCGAACTGGTGGCCCAGGGTAAATCCAACCTCCAGGCCCCCTGGCTTGGGATCAGCGCGTTCGCCGTGCTGGCCCTGATGTTGAGCTTGCTGGTGTTCATCGGCGAATCCGCGCGCGATGCCTTCGATCCGAGGAAATGACATGAACACTGACAACCTGATCGAAGTCCGCGACCTGGCGGTGGAGTTCATTGTCGGCGAACGCCGCCAGCGCGTGGTCGAAGGCGTCAGCTTCGACATCCACCGCGGTGAAACCCTGGCGCTGGTGGGTGAAAGCGGCTCGGGCAAGTCGGTGACGGCCCACTCGATCCTGCGGTTGCTGCCCTACCCGCTGGCCCACCACCCCACCGGGACGATCCGCTACGCCGGGCAGGACCTGCTGGGCCTGAAGGAAAAGACCCTCCGCCACCTGCGCGGCAACCGCATCGCGATGATCTTCCAGGAACCGATGACCTCGCTGAACCCGCTGCACTGCATTGAAAAACAGATCAATGAAGTGCTCGGCATTCACAAGGGCCTGAGCGGCAAGGTCGCGACCCGGCGCACCCTGGAGCTGCTGGAGCTGGTCGGCATCCCCGAGCCGCACAAGCGACTCAAGGCCCTGCCCCATGAATTGTCCGGTGGCCAGCGCCAACGGGTGATGATCGCCATGGCCCTGGCCAACGAGCCGGAACTGCTGATCGCCGACGAGCCGACCACGGCCCTGGACGTCACCGTCCAGCTGAAAATCCTCGATCTGCTCAAGGATCTGCAGGCACGATTGGGCATGTCGTTGCTGCTGATCAGCCACGATTTGAACCTGGTGCGAAGAATTGCGCATCGCGTATGTGTCATGCAGCGCGGTTGCATCGTCGAACAGGCATCGTGCGAAGAATTGTTCCGCGCGCCGCAGCATCCGTACACTCGGGAACTGCTGGGTGCCGAACCCAGCGGCACCCCGGCGAACAACGTTGTCGGCCCGCCGCTGTTGGAGGTCGAGGACCTGAAAGTCTGGTTCCCGGTCAAGAAAGGCCTGTTCAAGCGCACGGTAGACTACATCAAGGCCGTGGACGGTATCCGCTTCAGCCTGCCCCAGGGCCAGACCCTGGGCATCGTCGGCGAGAGCGGTTCGGGCAAGTCCACCCTGGGGTTGGCGATCTTGCGGTTGATCGCCAGCCAGGGCGGGATCCGGTTCGAAGGCAAACAGCTCGACAGCCTGTCGCAGCAGCAGGTAAGACCGCTGCGCCGGGAGATGCAAGTGGTGTTTCAGGACCCGTTCGGCAGCCTGAGCCCGCGGATGTGTGTCAGCCAGATTGTCGGTGAAGGCCTGCGGATCCACCGGATCGGCACCGAAGCCGAGCAGGAACAAGCGATAATCGCGGCATTGAAGGAGGTAGGCCTGGATCCGGACACCCGGCACCGCTACCCCCATGAATTTTCCGGAGGGCAGCGGCAGCGTATCGCCATTGCCCGGGCCCTGGTGCTCAAGCCGGCGTTGATCCTGCTGGATGAACCCACGTCGGCCCTGGACCGTACCGTGCAACGCCAGGTGGTGGAGCTGTTGCGGTCGTTGCAAACCAAGTACAACCTGACGTACCTGTTTATCAGCCATGATCTGGCTGTCGTCAAAGCGCTGAGCCACCAACTGATGGTGGTCAAGCATGGCCAAGTGGTCGAACACGGTGATGCCCGCAGCCTATTCGCTGCGCCGCAACACCCCTATACACAGCAGTTGCTGGAGGCCGCCTTCCTGGCCCCAACAACTGCCGAATAACCTGAAAGAGGAGCAACACATGGGTTTTCTCGCCGGTAAGCGCGTACTGATCGTCGGTGTCGCCAGCAAGCTGTCCATCGCATCCGGCATCGCCGCCGCCATGCATCGCGAGGGCGCTGAGCTTGCCTTCACTTATCAGAACGACAAACTCAAGGGTCGTGTCGAAGAGTTCGCGCAAGGCTGGGGTTCGAGCCCTGAGCTGTGCTTCCCGTGCGACGTGGCCAGCGATGAAGAAATCGCCAAGGTCTTCGAGCAACTGAGCCAGAAATGGGACGGCCTGGACTGCATCGTGCACTCCGTCGGCTTCGCACCGGGCGACCAACTGGACGGCGACTTCACTGAAGCCACCACCCGCGAAGGCTTCCGCATTGCCCACGACATCAGCGCCTACAGCTTCGTGGCCCTGGCCAAGGCCGGTCGCGAAATGATGAAAGGCCGCAACGGCAGCCTGCTGACCCTGTCGTACCTGGGCGCCGAGCGCACCATGCCGAACTACAACGTCATGGGCATGGCCAAGGCCTCCCTGGAAGCCGGCGTGCGTTACCTGGCCGGCTCCCTGGGCCCGGACGGCACCCGCGTCAACTGCGTCTCGGCCGGTCCGATCCGCACCCTCGCTGCCTCCGGCATCAAGAACTTCCGCAAGATGCTGGCCGCCAACGAAGCGCAAACCCCGCTGCGTCGCAACGTCACCATCGAAGAAGTCGGCAACGCCGGCGCCTTCCTGTGCTCCGACCTGGCGTCGGGCATCAGCGGTGAAATCATGTACGTGGACGGCGGCTTCAACACCACCGCCATGGGCAACATCGAAGAGTAATCTTCACCGCCCATGAAAACGCCGCGGCGCCTGCAAAGGCCCCGCGGCGTTTTTCATTGCGGCCCCAATGCAGCATGAACAAGTATCAAGGCTTTTCAGACAGAGCCTAGCGCCGATTCGCCTGTTTCTGGGTGTACATGGCAGCGTCCGCATCAGCCATCAGGCCCTCGATGCTGTGGTGGCGCTGCGGGTCGTATTCGATCTGGCCGACGCTGAAGCGAATGTCATAGCCCCGCCGCAACATCGCGTTGCGTTCATCGAGGATTTCCCTGAGGCGCGCCATGATCGCGGTAGTCTCGACATGGGACGAGCCGGTGAGCAAGGCCACGAACTCATCGCCGCCCAGGCGGCCGACCACATCACTTTCGCGAAACGCAATGCGCAGCACGTCGGCGAAGGTCTTCAACGCGGCGTCGCCCTCGGCGTGGCCGAATCGATCATTGATGGGTTTGAAGTCATTGAGGTCGAAAAACAGCAGCGTCGCCGGTCGGGACAAGCGCTCACACACGCCCAAGGCATGTTGGGCCAGGGTCATGAACCCGCGCCGATTGGACAGCAGCGTCAGTTCATCCATGCTCGCCATCTGCACGGCGATCATTTCCTGCTCGGCCATGCTCGCCAGGTCACGCAGCAGTTCACGCTCTTCTTCGTTGAGGGTGCGCGGGCGGGTGTCGATCAGGCACAACGTCCCCAGTTTGCTGCCATCTTCCAGCCCCAGCGGGTGCCCAGCGTAGAAACGGATACCCGGCAGGCCCGTGACCAGGGGATTGTCGCGAAACCGCTCGTCCAGCTCCGCATCACTGATTTCCATGATGTGGTCCTGCAGGATCGCATGGCCACAGAACGACACCGACCGCGGCGTTTCCGTGGCGTCCAGGCCGGCGTTGGACTTGAACCACTGCCGGTTGGCATCCACCAGCGACACCAGCGCAATGGGCACATCGAACAGTCGCCGGGCAAGCCGGGTCAGGCGATCGAAGCGCTCCTCGGGCGCTGTATCAAGCAGTTTGAGCGACTGTAGATTCTTCACACGAACAGCTTCGTTGTCAGGTTTGCCTGGCTCGAGCATCGGGAACTCCATTGACGGAACTCCTCGAAGTCTAGACCAGACCCACAGTGCTTCCACCGTTGATCCCGTGCGAGGTCGAATCGAGTGGGCATTTGCCTGCCAGCGCTTATACACTGCGACCCAGGTTCAACCAGAGCACATCGACCGATGAAGCACGCCACCCCTGACGCCGCCCCCCGCTTCTGGCGCGACGCGGCCCTGCCCTTCATCGAGGCCCGAGCCATCGCCGACGGGCGCAAGGTCTGCTATTCGCGCCACGCCCACGACCATTTCTCCATCGGCGCGATCACTGCCGGACGCAGCACTTACATTCACGAGCACTCGCACTTGCAGGTGGCAAGCGGCACGGTGGTGTTGATGAACCCCGGCGCCGTTCATGCCTGCAACCCGATCGACGACCAGCCTTGGTCATACCTCATGTTGTACGTGGACAGCCAATGGCTGCGGGACCTGCAACGGCGTATCGGCTTTGACCAGGGCCTGGAGTTCCAAGGCTTCGCCACCACCCACAGTCGCGACGTCGAGTTGTTTGCAGCGTTGCAGCGCCTGTATGGGCAACTGGTGGATGAACGGCTCGCCGCCCATCACAAGCACGCCGCCGCCGAAGCGTTCTTCACGGACCTGCAACAGCGCCTCAACCCGGCCGGTCGCCCGGACCGGGGCAGCCATCCGGGCTTGATGCGGGCGGCGCAATTCATTCATGACCACTGCACCGAAGCCCTGAAGCTGGAAGACATCTGCGCCGCCGCTCAGCTCTCGCCGTCCTACCTGAGCCGGGCGTTCAAGCGCCATTACGGGATGACGCCTCACGCGTTCCTGGTCAATCGACGGATCCAGTTCGCCCGCCGCCAGTTGCGCGAAGGCCGGCTGATCGCCGATGTGGCGCTGGACAGCGGGTTTGCCGACCAGGCGCATTTCCAACGGGCCTTCAAGCAACACCTGGCGGCCACGCCGGGCCAGTATCGCGGTTGATACTGCCCCACCACCTTGTTTGGACCAAAAACAGGTGGACCTCTGTGGCGAGGGAGCTTGCTCCCTCGCCACAACAGCATCCCGCCTCGAAAACACTTGTGCTCAAGGCAACAATAAATACACCGCACTGGCCACCAATAACACCGCCATCGCCCGGTTGAACAGGCGCAGGGTCGCCGGATTACCCAGCCAGGTGCGCAGAAAGCTCCCGGCATAGGCCCAACAGCCCACCGAGACGTAGCAGATTACCAGGTAGATCGCCGCGAACTGCCACACCAGCCGCGCCTCGCCGTCAGCCACGAACGCACCCATCCCCGCGACGCAGGCCAGCCAGGCCTTGGGGTTGAGCCATTGCATCAGCGCGCCGTATAACATTGAAGGCGCCCGACCCTCATCCGCCCCAGCCAGCTGCCCGTCGTCCATCGCCAGTTTCCAGGCCATGAACAATAGAAACCCGACGCCACCCAGTTGCACCACCCGGGTCAGTGCCGGCCAGCGTTGCAGCACTTCATGCAACCCCAGCCCCATCAACACCAGCAGCAGGACAAACCCCAGGGTCGCGCCGCCCACATGGCGCAAGGTGGCTCGAAAGCCATATCGGGCGCCGGAGCTGAGGGCCACGATATTCACCGGTCCCGGCGTGATGGAGGCCACCAAGGCAAACGCCGCCATGGATAGAATCAGAGTCATCGCATACCTTCTTCATGTCTGTGAGGTGGCGATCAGGGTAAAAGGCCCATGGCGGGGTGTATTGAAGAAAACTGCCTTGATCCGGCACAAAGAATTCACTGTCGATTTTGCGGTGGAGTCGTAGCGGGCACGGTTCTATGCTCAACCCCATGAACCTACATGACTCGCTGCTCCCGCCCCACGCCGAAATGGTCCGCGCCATGCTCGAACGAGACACCGCCTACGAGGGGGTGTTCTTCACGGCGGTCAAGACCACTGGCATTTTCTGTCGCCCCAGTTGCACGGCGCGCAAGCCGAAGCCGGAAAACGTGGAGTTCTTCGCCCACGCCGACGAAGCCCTGTCCGCTGGCTACCGCGCCTGCCTGCGCTGCAAGCCGCTGGACGCCGCGGCCATCGCGCCGGACTGGATCCAGGCCCTGCTCAAGGCCGTGGACGCCGAACCAGACCTGCGCTGGACCGACGCCCTGCTGCTGGAGCAAGGCATCGAGCCGCTGAAACTGCGGCGCTGGTTCAAGCAGCATTTCGGCATGACCTTCCACGCCTACCTGCGCACCCGCCGCCTGGGGATCGCCCTGGGCGGGATCAAGGCCGGGGCGTCCATCGACCACGCGGCGTTCGATTCCGGCTACGAATCCTTGAGCGGCTTTCGCGATGCCTTCGTGAAATCCTTCCACATCACCCCAGGACGCGCCGCCCTCAGCGAACCCTTGCTGTTCACGCGCCTGACCACGCCGTTGGGACCGATGCTGGCCATGGCCGAACGGCGCGGCCTGGTGCTGCTGGAGTTCCTCGACCGCCCTGCCCTGACCAAGGAACTGGAAGAGCTGCAGCAGCGCTACGGCTACACGCTCGCACCGGGGCACAACGCCCACTTGCAGCAGATCGAAGGCGAACTGGCGGACTACTTCGCCGGCAAGCTCACGGCGTTCACCGTCCCGTTGCACATGCCCGGCAGCGCCTTCGCCGCCCGGGTATGGGCCGAACTGCTCAAGATCCCTTATGGCGAAACCCGCAGCTATGGCAGCATCGCCGCGGTGTTGGGCAGCCCCGGTGCCAGCCGGGCCGTGGGCCTGGCCAACGGGCAGAACCGCTTGGCCATCGTCGTCCCTTGCCATCGGGTGATCGGTGCGGACGGCGCGTTGACCGGCTATGGTGGTGGACAGCCGCGCAAAGCCTTTCTATTGCGGCTGGAACACGCCGCAACGCAGGTTTCATTGCCCCTGGCGTTTTGATCGACTTCACAAGAGCTGCCGATGCCCGTTCCCTACCATGACGCCAGCGTCTTCCTGGCCCAGCTCGATGAAGACTGGCAACGACACGTCGAAGCGACCGGCCCCTGCCTGTTGCAGCCCAGGCCGACCCGCGACCCCTACGAAGCGCTGGTGCGGGCGATTGCCTATCAGCAACTGCATGCCAAGGCCGGCGATGCGATTCACGGCCGCTTGCTGGCGTTGTTCCCGGGCCAGGCCTTCCCGACGCCCGAGCAATTGCTGGCCACAGACGTCGCGCAGATGCGCGGTTGCGGCTTTTCCGCCAGCAAGATTGCCACCATTCACGGCATCGCCCAGGCGGCGCTGGACGGAATCGTGCCGGATTACCCCACCGCGCTGGCCATGGACAACGAAGCGCTGATCGAACGCCTGGTCACCCTGCGTGGCGTCGGACGCTGGACCGTCGAGATGCTGTTGATCTACAGCCTGGAGCGCCCCGATATCCTACCGGTCGATGACTTTGGGGTTCGAGAGGGCTACCGACGGCTGAAAAGACTGGAACAACAACCCAGTCGCCGGCAGATGCTGGACATCGGCCAGGCCTGGAGCCCTTATCGGACGGTGGCGGCGTGGTACCTGTGGCGAATGCCGAAATAATGTTGGCTGCACCGACGTCTTCGCGAGCAAGCCCGCTCCCACACTGACCGAGAGCGGGCAGAAGACCCGACACAGATCCCCTGTGGGAGCGGGCTTGCTCGCGAAGGCGGTCTCATGGCCAGCCTCAACTCAACTGCCATGACACAGATTGTCTAGGCTGTACTGAGTCATTTCCAATCCCACTGGAGGCTCCCCATGCAGCTAGAAGGATCCTGCCACTGCGGCGCGGTGTCGTTCACCCTCGACAGTGCTCACCCCTACCCTTACCAACGCTGTTACTGCTCAATCTGCCGCAAGACCCAGGGCGGTGGTGGTTTTGCGATCAACCTGGGTGGCGATGCGCGGACCTTGAAAGTGCGCGGACGCAAGCACATCTCGGTCTACCACGCGCGGCTCAAGGACGAAGGCGATAAACGCGCCCACCGCAGCAGTGCCGAACGACATTTCTGTTCCTTGTGCGGTTCGGGGCTATGGCTGTTCAGCCCCGAATGGCCGGAGCTGATTCACCCCTTTGCCTCGGCCATCGACACACCGCTGCCGGTACCGCCGGAGCACACCCATCTGATGCTGGGTTCCAGGGCGCCGTGGGTGGAAGTCGAGGCGCATCCGGATGACCAGTTGTTCGAGGTTTATCCCGAGGAGTCCATTGCTCGGTGGCATGAGCGCCTGGGGCTGGTCACTTAGAAATGCAGTGCTGCATAAGGCCCCTTCGCGAGCAAGCTCGCTCCCACAGGGATTTGTGAACTTCCCAAGTCCAATGTGGGAGCGAGCTTGCTCGCGATGGCGTCAAGGCAAACAGCCCTATGCCACAGGCACACCACTGTGGAAACGAAACTCCACATCCGGCGATTCGATCAGTTCCCGCTCGGCCTCGCGGACCTTGTCGATCACCTGGGCAATGTCCTTGGCGTCCCCGTACTGGTAGGCCAGTTTCAGATACCCCTGGAAATGCCGGGCCTCGCTTTTCAACAGGCCGAAATAGAACTTGCCCAGCTCTTCGTCCAGATGCGGCACCAACGCCTCGAAACGCTCGCAACTGCGTGCTTCGATGAAGGCGCCCACCACCAGGGTGTCCACCAGCTTGACCGGTTCATGGCTGCGCACCACCTTGCGCAACCCCGAGGCATAGCGCCCGGCCGAGAGTTGGCGCAAACCGATCTTGCGTTTTTTCATCAGGCGCATGACCTGCTCGTGATGCACCAACTCTTCCCGGGCCAGGCGCGACATCAGGTTGATCAGGTCGACGTGGGAATGGTACTTGGCGATCAGGCTCAGGGCGGTACTGGCGGCCTTGAACTCGCAGTTCTTGTGGTCGATCAGCAAGGTTTCCTGGTCGGCCAATGCCGCCTGGACCCAACCGTCGGGTGTACGGCAGCCAAGGAACTCGTGGATTTCGGGAAGGATCATGGGGCTCACGGACAAAGGTAATCG
This sequence comes from Pseudomonas sp. Cab53, assembly GCF_018325965.1. Lineage (NCBI taxonomy): Bacteria > Pseudomonadati > Pseudomonadota > Gammaproteobacteria > Pseudomonadales > Pseudomonadaceae > Pseudomonas > Pseudomonas sp. Cab53. Next base: position 3,453,979 of record NZ_AP021902.1, read on the forward strand.
AGCGAAGGGCGCCGATTATACCGGCCCGCCTCAAGACCACCAGCCACGACTGTTGATATGCATCAAGTCGACGGTTGACCCACAGCAACTATAGTTGAGCAACGCCATGCCTTTTCATTGCAGGAGACGCCGATCATGCAAGCCATTCGCAGCATCCTGGTGGTCATCGAACCCGAACATGCGGAAAGCCTGGCGCTCAAGCGCGCCAAGTTGATCGCCGGCGTGACCCAGGCCCACCTGCATCTGTTGGTCTGCGACAAGCGGCATGACCATGCCGGCCTGCTGAGTGTGCTCAAAGCCGGGTTGGCGGCGGACGGCTACAGCGTGACGACCGAACAGGCCTGGAACGAAAGCCTTCATGAAACCATCATCGACGTGCAACAGGCCGAAGGTTGCGGCCTGGTGATCAAGCAGCACTTCCCCGACAGCCCGCTGAAAAAAGCCCTGCTCACCCCCGCCGACTGGAAGCTGTTGCGCCATTGCCCGACCCCGGTGCTGCTGGTGAAAACCGCCGGTTCATGGAAGGACAAGGTGATCCTGGCCGCCGTTGACGTGGGCAATGCCGACGGCGAGCACCGCCACCTGCACACCACCATCATTGACCACGGCTATGACATCGCCGGCCTGGCCAAGGGGCACCTGCACGTCATCAGTGCCCACCCTTCGCCAATGCTCTCGGCGGCCGACCCGACCTTCCAGCTCAAGGAAACCATCGAGGCCCGTTATCGCGAACAATGCCGGGCGTTCCAGGCAGAATTCGACATCGACGACCAGCACCTGCACGTCTCCGAAGGCCCGGCGGACGTATTGATCCCGTTCATGGCCCACAAGCTGCAGGCGGCGGTGACGGTGATCGGCACCGTGGCCCGCTCCGGGCTGTCCGGGGCCCTGATTGGCAACACCGCCGAAGCGGTGCTCGATACGCTGGAAAGCGACGTGCTGGTGCTCAAGCCGCAGGAGGTGGAGGACCATCTGGTGGAGCTGGCGGTCAAGGATTGAAGCGAACCGATCTTGTGGCGAGGGGATTTATCCCCGCTGGGCCGCGAAGCGGCCCCAAATCAGGCAACCGAGCATGTCAGGTCGATCGTATCGACCACACTAGGGCTGCTTCGCAGCCCAACGGGGATAAATCCCCTCGCCACAGGTGTTTCTGCAGTTCCCAGGCGGCACATCACTGTCTCAACCGCCAAACGCATCCTTGAGAAACCCTGGCGCAATGTAGCGCTGGTAATGGGCTTCGGACAAAAGGAAAAACTCTCGATCGATGGCGTCCCGCAGGTCCGGCAGCTCCCAATCGCGGAACTCCGGCAGCAATACCATGCCGTAGGCTTCCAGATTATTGATGACCCGCGCGCCGCGGGCGATCAACTGATAGGCCCAGCAATACTCCGACTGGTGCGGCACGAAGCGGATCTTTCGATCTTCGAGCTGCCGGCGCAGCAGGCCGGGGTCGAACACCTCCAGCTTGGCCACCATCACCTGCACCAGCAACTGCTCCAGGCGCATCCACACCGCGCGCTTCTCGTCCTCGTTGTAGCCGTTCCAGTGGATCACTTCATGGTGGAACCGCTTGCAGCCCCGGCACACCAGGTCACCGTAGACAGTGGAGCAAAGGCCGACACAAGGGGTCTTGATGAGCTGGTTGGGCATAAGGAAAAACACACGCAAAAGCAGGACAGGCCGGCATGTTAGCCCTTTGTCTAAGATTGATCACCCCTCAAACTTCCCGCTCGAACTTACCTTTAATTTTTTTTTGCCGTAGAATCAGCCAGCCTTTTAAGGCGCCAATGTCCGTTAGAAGCTGTTTTCAAAGCGTCACGAGCACAGTCGTTCCTTCAGAGCGGTGTTGGCGGAGGGTCTTTCCAGCGGGGAAAGCCCAACGCCAACCCTCATCAGCTCCCCGTTCTGCAGGCGTAAAACTTTGAAAGCAGCTTCTGTGAGGAACCCCGGAAACTCTGGCGTGGTGGCCCAAAAAGCCCCCGACGCGCATGAGTACCGCGGGTTTCTGGATGAGCGTCCCGGACACCCATTTGGGACCACTGATGAGGGTAATAACTGTGCTTGAAGCCTACCGCAAACATATCGAAGAGCGCGCCGCACTGGGTATCGTTCCCCAGCCGCTTAACGCCGAACAAACCGCAGGCCTGATCGAGCTGCTGAAAAATCCTCCGGCGGGCGAAGAAGCTTTCCTCGTTGACCTGATCACCAATCGCGTTCCGCCTGGAGTCGACGAAGCCGCCTACGTCAAGGCCGGTTTCCTCTCCGCACTGGCCAAGGGCCAGGCCCAATCCCCCCTGCTGGACAAGAAGCGTGCCGTCGAGCTGCTCGGCACCATGCAGGGCGGCTACAACATCGTGACCCTGGTCGAGCTGCTGGACGACGCCGAACTGGCGCCAGTGGCCGCCGAAGAACTCAAGCACACCCTGCTGATGTTCGACGCCTTCCACGACGTGGCTGAAAAAGCCAAGAACGGCAACGTTCACGCCAAGGCCGTGCTGCAATCCTGGGCCGAAGGCGAGTGGTTCAAGAAGCGCCCGGTGCTGGCCGACAAGATCAGCCTGCGCGTGTTCAAGGTTCCTGGCGAAACCAACACCGACGACCTGTCCCCTGCCCCGGACGCCTGGTCGCGCCCTGATATCCCGCTGCACGCCCTGGCCATGCTGAAAATGGCCCGTGACGGCATCGTTCCGGACGAGCAAGGCAAGACCGGCCCGATGAAGCAGATCGAAGAAATGCGCGGCCAGGGCTTCCCGATCGCCTACGTCGGCGACGTGGTCGGCACCGGTTCCTCGCGTAAATCCGCCACCAACTCGGTGCTGTGGTTCTTCGGCGACGACATCCCGTACGTACCGAACAAGCGTGCCGGTGGTTTCTGCTTCGGCAGCAAGATCGCCCCGATCTTCTACAACACCATGGAAGACGCCGGCGCCCTGCCGATCGAATTCGACGTGTCGAACATGAACATGGGCGACGTGATCGACCTGTACCCGCATGCCGGCAAGGTCTGCAAGCACGGTACCGACGAAGTCATCACCACGTTCGAAATGAAGACCCCGGTCCTGCTCGACGAAGTGCGTGCCGGCGGCCGTATCCCGCTGATCATCGGCCGTGGCCTGACCGAGAAGGCGCGCGCCGAGCTGGGCCTGCCACCGTTCGACCTGTTCAAGAAGCCTGAAGCACCTGCCGAAAGCACCAAGGGCTTCACCCTGGCGCAGAAGATGGTCGGCAAGGCTTGCGGCGTAGCCGGTGTGCGTCCTGGCACCTACTGCGAACCGAAGATGACCACCGTGGGCTCCCAGGACACCACCGGTCCGATGACCCGTGACGAGCTGAAAGACCTGGCCTGCCTGGGCTTCTCCGCTGACCTGGTGATGCAGTCCTTCTGCCACACCGCGGCGTATCCGAAGCCGATCGACGTGACCACCCACCACACCCTGCCTGACTTCATCATGACCCGCGGCGGCGTTTCCCTGCGTCCGGGCGACGGCATCATCCACTCGTGGCTGAACCGCATGCTGCTGCCAGACACCGTGGGCACCGGTGGTGACTCGCACACCCGCTTCCCGATGGGCATCTCGTTCCCGGCCGGTTCTGGCCTGGTGGCGTTTGCCGCAGCCACCGGCGTCATGCCGCTGGACATGCCGGAATCGATCCTGGTGCGCTTCAAAGGCAAGATGAAGCCTGGCATCACCCTGCGTGACCTGGTTCATGCCATTCCTTACTTCGCCATCCAGAAAGGCCTGCTGACAGTCGAGAAGAAAGGCAAGAAAAACGCCTTCTCCGGCCGCATCCTGGAAATCGAAGGCCTGGAAAACCTGACCCTGGAACAGGCTTTCGAGCTGTCCGACGCCTCGGCCGAACGTTCCGCCGCCGGTTGCACCATCAAGCTGTCGAAAGAGTCGATCACCGAGTACCTGCAGTCCAACATCACCCTGCTGCGCTGGATGATCGGCGAAGGCTACGGCGATGCCCGGACCCTGGAGCGTCGTGCACAAGCGATGGAAGCCTGGATCGCCAACCCAGAGCTGATGGAAGCCGATGCCGACGCCGAATACGCCGAAGTCATCGAAATCGACCTGGCCGACATCAGCGAGCCTGTGCTCTGCGCGCCGAACGACCCGGACGACGCCCGTCTGCTCTCCAGCGTTGCTGGCGAGAAGATCGACGAAGTGTTCATCGGTTCGTGCATGACCAACATCGGTCACTTCCGCGCCGCCGGCAAGCTGCTGGATCAGGTCAAGGGCCAGCTGCCAACCCGCCTGTGGTTGTCGCCGCCGACCAAGATGGACGCTCACCAGCTGACCGAAGAAGGCTACTACGGCATCTACGGCAAGGCCGGTGCACGGATGGAAATGCCAGGTTGCTCGCTGTGCATGGGTAACCAGGCACGCGTGGAGCCGAACTCCACCGTGGTGTCGACGTCGACCCGTAACTTCCCGAACCGTCTGGGCGACGGCGCGAACGTCTACCTGGCTTCGGCCGAGCTGGCGTCCGTGGCTTCGATCCTGGGTCGCCTGCCGACCGTCGAGGAGTACCTGGAATACGCCGGCAAGATCGACAGCATGGCAGCGGACGTGTACCGCTACCTGAGCTTCGACCAGATCGCCGAGTTCCGTGAAGCGGCTGCAAACGCCAACATCCCGGTCGTTCAAGCCTAAGGCTTAGACGCTCGACTGAAACGCCGCCCTTCTTGTGAGGGGCGGCGTTTTTTTATGCCTGTAGATTGGTGCCAGCCGAACCATCGCCTTCGCGGGCAAGCCCGCTCCCACAGGGATGGAGGTGAACCTGACTCCCATCAACACCACAGAACCACTGTGGGAGCGGGCTTGCCCGCGAAGGCGTCAGCTCAGCCAACATCTTCGTGCCTGATCCAACGCTTTCGCGAGCAAGCTCGCTCCCACAAGGTGAGGGTTGCAGGTCAGGCGGCGAGGGAGTAGACCAGCGCGGTGATCGCCACCAGGCCTACCAGCACCACAAAGACATTCGACGCCTGGCCACGATAACGGGCCATGGCCGGGACTTTGCGGATGGCGTACATCGGCATCAGGAACAGGATGGCCGCGATCACCGGGCCGCCCAGGGTCTCGATCATGCCCAGGATGCTCGGGTTGAGCGTGGCGACGATCCAGCACACCACCAGCATGAACGCGGCCGTGAGGCGGTCCAGGGTCTTGGGAGCGGGACGACGGCCGCTCTTGACGATCAGCCCCTTGAGGCCTTCGCTCGCACCGATGTAGTGCCCGAGGAACGACTTGGAGATGGCCACGAACGCAATCAACGGCGCCGCAAAGGCAATGGTCGGATTACTGAAGTGGTTGGCCAGGTACGACAGGATCGACAGGTTCTGCGCCTTGGCCTCGGCCAGTTGCGCCGGGGACAGGGTCAACACGCAACTGAACACGAAGAACAGCACCATCACCACCATCAACACATGGGCACGCGACAGGATCTGCGCGCTGCGCGCTTGGGCATTGGCGCCGTAACGGCGCTTCTGGTCCACCGCAAACGCCGAGATGATCGGCGAATGGTTGAACGAAAACACCATCACCGGGATCGCCAGCCACAAGGTGTGCAGCAGCGCGGAAGGCTCAGGCACCGTCGACGCGGTACTCAGGATGCCACCATTCCAGTGCGGGACCAGGAACACCGCCAGGAACAGCAGCGCCACGATGAACGGGTAGACCATCAGGCTCATCGCCTTGACGATCACCTGCTCGCCGCAACGCACCACCGCCAGCAGGCCGAGGATCAGCACCAGCGAGAGTACCGCCCGGGGAGGCGGCTGAATGTGCAGTTGATGCTCCAGGAAGCTGCCCACGGTATTGGTCAGCGCCACGCTGTAGATCAGCAGGATCGGGAAAATCGCGAAGAAGTACAGCAGCGTGATCAGCGCACCGGCCTTGATGCCGAAATGCTCTTCCACCACCTCGGTGATGTCGGCGCCATCACGACCGGACAGCACGAAGCGGGTCAACCCACGGTGGGCATAGAACGTCATGGGGAATGCCAGCAGGGCCAGGATCAGCAGCGGCCAGAAACCGCCGAGGCCCGCATTGATCGGTAAAAACAGCGTGCCCGCACCGATGGCGGTGCCAAACAGCCCGAGCATCCAGGTCGTGTCCTGGCGACTCCATTGATCGAGAGTGGCTGGGGCTATCGTTTCAAAGCGCTCTTCGACGCTATTGGCCTGATCATTCATCCGGTCGGATCTCCGCGTTCCGGTCACATGCACCCGGCCAAGACGAGTCGGAAAACCCCGACAGGCAGCGCCCTGGCCGAAACAGGGGCGCGATTGTCCGGGATTAGCGAGCAGAAGCAAAGGCTTAGCTGAGGAGTGGTTGCCCATCACAACAAAAATGCCGGGGCACGCGCTGGCCAGGCTATCGCCGCTTTACACCAGCTCCTACACTCAGGACAAAATGCAACCTGTGGGAGCGAGCCTGCTCGCTCCCACGCTGATTGAGCCCGCCCGATCGCGCCAAAGCCCAAAGGAGCACAGCATGCCCGTCACCGTCCTGGTACTGGTTGAAACCGTCAATGAATACCTGCCGATCCTCGAGCGCCAGGGCTATCACCTGGAACTGGCGCCGACGCCGGCCGAGCGCAAGGCCGCGATTTTCGAACATGGCGAACGGTTCAACGCGGTGCTGACCCGTGGTCCCCTGGGCTTGACGGCGGAGGAAATGGCCGCCCTGCCCAACCTGCAGATCATCTGCGTGATCGGCGCCGGCTACGAGCAGGTCGACCTGCAGGCAGCGCGCAGCCGCGGCATCGTGGTGACCAACGGCGCCGGGGTCAACGCCTCCTCGGTGGCCGACCATGCCATGGCACTGCTGCTGGCGTTGGTGCGCGACATCCCCCGGGCCGACGCCAGCGTGCGCCGGGGCGAGTGGTCCAAGGTCATGCGCCCGTCCCTGGCCGGCAAGCGACTGGGCGTGCTCGGGCTGGGCGCCGTGGGCATGGCGATTGCCAAACGGGCCGCCCTCGGCTTCGACATGAGCGTCAGCTACCACAATCGCCGGATGCGCAACGACGTGCCCTATACCTTCTGCGCCACGCCGACGGAACTGGCACGGGCTTCGGATTTCCTGGTCGTCGCCACGCCCGGCGGCCTGGATACGCGCCAGTTGATCAACAAGCAGGCCCTCGATGCCCTGGGCCCGAACGGTTTTCTGGTGAACATCGCCCGGGCCAGCGTGGTTGCCACCGCCGAACTGATCAGCGCGCTTGAACACCGGCGGATTGCCGGGGCGGCCCTGGATGTGTTCGATCACGAGCCCGAAGTGCCGGATGCGCTGAAAAGCCTGCCCAATGTGGTCCTGACTCCCCATGTGGCCGGCCTGTCACCGGAAGCGACCCGTGGCACGGTCGAGTTGGTCGGCCAGAACCTGGACGCATTCTTTTCAGGCAAACCGGTGTTGACCCCGGTCCCGCTGCCCGAGTCCTACAGCTGATCGTGGCAGGGGCGCTCGCGCCCTCGCCACAGGACAGGGCTTACAGCACCCCCAGCAACGTCCACAGCCGTCGGGATTCGGCGTCGGCGCTGATCAACTCGCCCAGCAGCTCGCTCAACGGTTTGTTGCCCCACTCCACGCCCCGCCGGATCAAATAGGGCACCGGGCTGTGGGGCTCGGTGCGGGCCAGGTAACCGGCAATGACCAGCAGTTGGCGATAGGCTTCTTCGCGGTTGGCCGGTTCCTGGAAGACCTGGGCCGGCGCCACCTGTGACGGCTCGGCCGACGTCGCAGCCGTCGGCGCAGCGGGTGCCGGCGCGACGCTGGGTTGTTGTGGGTGCATCGCAATGAACTCCTCTACCAAGGCCAGCCAGGCCTGCATCACATCCTGCAGGGGTTTGTAGCTCGGGGCCAGTTGGTCCAGGCAGGCATCGCTCCAGGCTTGGAGCCGTTGCAGGTGTTGCAGGCTCAACATCAGGCTGCCCTGGCGATGCAACCAGAACGACAACGGCGTGCCGCGAATCAGTTCGTCGAGTTTCTTTTGATCGGTCCGCGCCGTCTCGACCGCGACCTTGGCGCTCTTGCTGTCATTGCCCAGCACCAGCCGGCGTTGCAGGCGTTGCCAGTCATGCAGGCAGAAATTGGCGTAGGTCGGGTCATCTCCATTGAGCAACGGCACCCGGGTCAGCAGCACCTCACTGTAGCGTCGCACCAACCACTCCAACGGCATCACCCGCCAGGAGCAGTCGCCGTCCTCGGCCTGGGGGTGCAAGTGCTCCGAGTAGCGTTCGCACAGGCCCGCCACCAGCGCCAAGCTGCCCGGCAAGCCCTCCAGGCCCGACAGGTGCAGCCAGGCCTCCCCCAGCCAGGCGCTGATCATCAGGTCCTTGCTGCGCTCAAGCAGCAGCAGGGTGGCGAGCCGTTCCAGCTCCGGCCATTGGGCGCGCTTGATCGGCGACTCCCAGACACCAGCAGGCAGACTGGTGTCGTCCTCGCGACGCATCTCGCGCAATCGGTCGTACACCGGTTCGTAGCGCAAATCCTGGCCACAGGGCGCCTGGGCGTCGAGCGGTTCCAGCAGTTGCGTGACCAATTCGGGCAATGGGCTGATCGGCAAGCTCATGGGGTCTCCTCACGGGTGGCGATGGTCGACGTCGACGAGGTCGCCATGAACGGCGAACGGGGCGCCCGGGTCGGCAGCGGCGGCATCGACAGCGGCAGCTTCGAGCCCTGGCTCATCAACGACACGCGCACGAACATCAGGGTTTGCTGGGCGACGCGATCCTGGGCCAGGCCCTGAGGCTGCGGGGCCTGCGTCGGATTGCGGGCGATCACCGGCAACTGCAAGGTCAACGGGAAATCGGTGTAGTCGACGTTGGGTTGGCGCTGGGCCGACACCAGCGAACGCATCAGGCGCAGCAATGACCACGGCCCCTGGTACTGCCAACCCGCCTCCAGGTCGCGCACCACCAGGTTCGGCTGCAGGGGGTCGTTGGCCGGACGCTGGTAGCCGTTGCGCGCCCAGCGCAGCGTCAGACTGACGGGTTGCCCGACCATCCAGCGCAGATTCTGCTGGGCCTCGCCCGGGTAGTTGATCTGTTGGTTGCCGGCGCTCAAATCCCAGGCGATCACCTGGTCGGCGCCACGTTCCTGCTCGCGATCGGTGCGCCAGCGCACGTCCATCTCCACGCCGAGAAGGCCACTCTTGTCCCGCACGAATAGAGGCCCGAGCCAGGTACCGGCCTGTTTCAAGCCCTTGAGAAAATCTTCGGCGGCCAGGCGGTCCGGGGTCTGGCTCAGGGTCAGCCCCGCCTGGGCCAGAGGCAAGCGGGTGTCGATCAACTCCAGCAGCCGCTGCACCCGCGCCGGGTCAGCGTCGCTGGCGCGCACATCCTGGGAAAACGGAAAGCGCCCGGCCAGGTACTGATTGAAGTAGTCGGCCAGGTCATTCCAGGCGGTCGCCGCCTGGTTCTGCTGCAGGTACAGGCAGCGTTGCAGGGCACTCTGTTGCAGTGCGACCGCACGCTGGGCCACGTCGCCGCGCCCGCCGGACAGGTTGGAGGTCTGCAGGATCTGCGCGCAGGAGGCCGTGTCCATCTCGATGAAGTCGCGGCTCACCAACTGTTCGAACTGCGCCGCCGAACTTGCCGGGTTCTGGCTCTTGTACTTGAGCAACTCGTCATTGAGGGCCATGAACCGAGCCACCTGGTCATGTTCCAGGGCCGACAGGTTGTCCTGCTGGACGATCAGCCATTCCAGCGCCGGCATACGCTGCTCGGCGATCTGCAACATGGCGGCGAACTGCTGGTTGAGGTTCAGCTTCAGGTCCTGGGGATCGGTGGCGCCATACAGTTGCAGGCCAAAGTTCTTCGACCCGTTCCAGCGCTGGACATCCGCCCGCTGGCTGAACAGCGGCTGGGCTTCGATCTCCTGCTGAGCGCTCCTGATCTGCGCCAGGGCGCGGCGATTGAGCAAGCGCTGCAAGCGCGTCGCCAGATCGCTGCGGTGCACGTCCATGAAGGCTTTTTGCAAGGCCACTGCCTGGGTGGTTTGCACGTTGAAGGGCATGCCCGGCAACTGTTCGTCGCTCTCATCCAGGCTCAGCCACATCGCCCGGGCCGCGGCGCCTTCAGCCGCCTGGATCAGGGCCTCCCGGTAAACCGGCGGGATGCGCGACAGTTCCTCGTTGGTGTAACTCTTGTAGCTGGCGAAGTAATTCAGGGCCACGCTGAAGTCATCGCTGCCGCTGCCCTGCCCTGTTGGATCGGTGTCGCTGTCCGACGGGGCCTTCTGCAACGCCAACGCGACGAAATCACGTTTGAACAAGGCTTGGACCGCGCCGTTCAGCGCCGTGACGTGATCCTGCAACACCAACAGCCCACTGCCCTGTTGCACCAGCAAGTTGTCCCGGGAACCGGCCTGGACAATCCACTGGTCGCGAAAACTCTGCTGCAGCTTCGCCGCCTGGCTCTCCAGGTCCTGCTCGATGTCGGGACCAAGCAGCGTGCTGTGGCCGACCTTGTCCATCAGTTGTGTGTAACCGGGCACCAGGTCCTGACCCTTGCCGCGCCCCCAGGCCGCATTGGTCAGGCTCACCAGTGTTTGCAAATCGTCGATCAGCGCCATCAGGTCTTCGAGCTCGCTCAAGGAGTTGCCGCCACCGGCCTCCAGCCGTTGCAGGTGCAGCTTGAGGTAGCCGGCCTGGCGCACGAAGTTGTCCGCCAGGAAGTAATGATCGAGCCAGCGCTGCATCAGGCCGGTGAAATTGTCCGAGACCACCGGTCGCGCGGCGTTCAGGTCCAGCCCCTTCAAATCATCGTTGTGGGCGTCAAACAGCACCCGGTTGTAGAAGCGTGCGCGGCTCAAGGTGCCGGTGTTGAGGTTCAGCGACAACGCGTTGTCACTCAGTTGCACCAGTTCATCCAGGGGCGCCTTGGGGTTGTTCACCGCCTGGTTGAAGAGTTGGTTGTGCTGCTCCAGGCGTACCGCCCGCTCCACCAGGTCCTTGGCCTTCACGTAGCTCTGCCATTGCGCCGGGTCTTCACTTTGCACGTTGCCACGTCGCTCGGTGTTGCGGATCGCCTTGAGCTGCTCCAGGTCCGCCGCCAGCAGGTCGCGCAACGGCAGTATCCAATGGTGCCGGGCCGTCAGGCGCAAGCCCTCCTCCAATTGCGTGTCCACCGAGGAAAACCACGACGTCGGGAACACCACCGAGACGAAGCGCCAGCGCGGTGCCTTCTCCAGCATGCTCCAATAGTTCTGCACATTGTGTCGGGTCGGTTCCAGACGGGGCTTGTCCGGGTCGAGCACCCAATGGTTCTTGTGGGTGCTGAGGATCAGTTGCGAGAGCTCCTCGGCCTGTTCGATCGAGTCCTGCCAGACCCAGACCATGCCCCCCATCCAGGCCAACCCAACCACCAGCGCCACCGCACCGGCCAACCGATGCCAACGCTGGCGCAAGCGCAACAGTCGGGGCACCGGCTGCGCCAGGCCGCGCTCGGCCACCAGCCGCCGTGCCCACAACTGCCGGGCGAACACCGTCTGACGCAAGGCGCTGTCACTGGCGATCACGGCGTCGGCGCCAGTGGCCGACGCCTGGCTGGCGGTGAAATACACACCGCGAAAACGCGGCGCCTCGCCTTGGGCATTGCCTTGGAACACCGGCTCCAGAAGGATCTGCAAGGCTCGGCGCAAACCTTCGAAGCGCTCCGGCAGCCCATAGAGATCACTGCTCAATTGGCCCGACAGCGCCCCGATTTCGATGATCGATTGCGACAACGCGGCATTGACCTGATCCAGCGCCTGATCGCTCCATTGCGACTGCCACGCCGCCTCCGGCAGGTAGGGTGACGACCAGCCCAGCGTCGATTCCCGTGCCTCGGCGGGCAGTGCGCTGATCAATTCCTGGAAGCCGGGCAGTTCTTGCATCCCGGTAATCACCACGTACACCGGCAGACTCAGGCCGAAGCGTTGCAGCAGGTCGATGAAACTGCGCCGGACCTTAAGGCTAAAGTCGGCGGTGTGCTCGATGTCGCCGAGCCGGTCGAACGGCACGGTCCAGATCACCGCATCCAGTGGCCGCTTGCTGCGCAAGCGCAGGAGCAGTCCCAACAGGCGCCACCAATTGCCCCGCTGCCGGTTCATGCCTTCCTCGGGCAGGAACAACGCCTGGGGCACCACCAGCACCGCGCCCTCGGCATCCGACCACCAGCGGCCAAACCACGCCGCCTTGTCCGTCGGTTGCAGGCGCCATTGGGCGCACAGCTGGGCCCCGTCAGTGTCGTTGCCGAGCATCAGCAGCCAGGGCATCTGGTAGCGGTCCCGCACGCCTTGCTCTTGCTCCATGTGGCGCACGGCCCCATAGAAACTGCGGATCGCCGCCCCGCCCTGGGTGCGCAGCCACCAGAGCGCCGCCACCACCAACAGCACCAGAAGAATGGCGAGCACCACCAGCGCGACGATGCTCAAAGAGCTCATGAGTCCTGCTCCTGGACCACCGATTCGTTCAGTTGCAGCACCGGTTCGAGTGCCCCACGGATGTCGCGCCAGAACACCTGCCCCAACCCCGTCAGCAACACCACCATCGCCAGGATCGCCAGCCCCAGACGCAACCCGTCCGGCAGCGATTGCTGCGCCGGCAACCGCAGCGGCGGTGCCGCCGCCGACAGCGCCAGGCGTTCGCTGACATCGACAAAGTCCGGTTCGTGCTGCCAGGCGAAGGTGAACAGCGCCACCCGCCATTTTTCATGCAGGACCTGGCCAGGCTCGCCCCGCAGGCGGCCCTGGAAACCGAGGATCAAACATTGCAGGTAGACATTGGCCAGGTCGCGGGTGCCGGGCATCTGCTCATCCAGCAGTTTCTTGATCGCCGCGGGCAAGCGCTCGCCGGCCTGGCGACTGGAATACATTCGCGATTCGAGCGGATGCTGCTGCCAGGCCAGTTGCCCTGGCCACGGGGTGAACAGCAGGGTTTCGTCCACCAGGGCGACGAAGGCATAGACCACCGACTTGACCTGCTCGCTCGCGGCGTCGCCAACGGTGGCGAACGCCATTCGCCACAGGCGCTGGGCGCAGCGCCCGGAAAACTCCACCACGCGGCTGACCACGACGGCGGGGTCGCTTTCCTTGGGCAGGTCCTGCCATTCCTGGGACCACTTCAGCCAGGCCTGGCGAAAAGCGCTGCTCAGCGGCGCCTCGTGCAGACCCCGAACCGCCCCGCCACTTCCGTCTGGCATACGACTCCCCTTTTGCGATCAGGCACTTTCACCGGCTTGCGCCACGAACAACACCACTTGCCACGGGCTGCTGGCCTGGGCCGACGCCGGCGCCACGATGTGCAGCGGCAATTGCCCGTCGAACCATTGCCCGCTGGCGGCCACCACAAACAGACGGGTGTCGTCGCCGACGCTGTAGGCGACCTGCTCATTGCGGCTCATGGCCTGGTGGGGCAACCCGCTCATGCGCTGTCGACTCAGCAGCGGTACATGGGGCGCGGAGGCGATGATCGCGCCACGCAGCCATTCACCCGCCGCCTGCTCGCTGGCGCCGTTGGGCATGCGCAGGCCGATCACCAGGCGTTGGGTCGGTTGGTCGTCGGGTAACTGGATCGAGAAGACCTGGTCGTTACGTTCGAAGGCCAGGCTGCGATAACCGGCGCGGATCAACTCCAGGGTGGTTTCCAGCCAGTCGAGCAACGGCTCGTAGCCGCGTTGCAATTCGAGGAAATCCAGCGGCGCGAAAGCCGGCACGCCCGCCAGCGGATCGAGGGCCGACCACGCGCCAGCCAACCCCAGCAGCGCGCCGTAAAGCGATTGCGGCGTCGCCACCCGGGTGTTCAGCGCCCCTTCGACTTCCGGCAGCCGCGCCCACAGCGCCGTCAATTGTCGACGGATCTCCAGGGCGTCGTCCTGGTTGCCGGCGGCCTGGGCCTGGCGCAACCGGCCGGCGAGGAACATGCATTTTTCCCGCGCCCGGGCGCACAGCCCGACGATGCGCCGGCCCAACAGCGATTCCGGCAACAGGACCGGCGTCGGTGGCGTGTAGGGCACGCGCCAGAAGCCGCCGCCCTCCTTGCGAATGCGCAGCAGCGGCAGGCAGATCGAGTCGGCCCGGCTCAACTGCGTGCACAGCCTGGGGTTGGGTCGCCAGACCGTGATCGACTCGGGAAACTCGCCGCTGGTCAGGTCTGGCAATGCCTCGCCGACCACCGATTGCAGGCGCCCCTTGAGCGGCAGCAGTTGCCCGGCACGCCAGAGCGGACTGACGGCCAGGTACACGGTCACGGTGGCGTCGTCGGTCTTGTTGACCGCCTCGTTGATGTCCAGCTCCAGGGTCGGCCCGACCCCGGCCTGCAGGTTGACCGCCAACCCGTCCGGCAAGGTGCCTTGCAGTTGCAGCAGTCGCACCTGGCCGGCGCTCAGGGCCGAGGGGTCGACGTCCAGTTGACTGACGCCCCAGAACCAGGGGTTGCAGGCACCGGCGAAATGCGCGGCCAGGGCCTCGGCGCGCAGCCCTTGCAATTGAAAATGCTGGGGCAGCAATTGCATGCCCTCATGCCAGCACACCGCGTCAGGTAACAGACTCATACGACTCCCTTCGACATCTCAATGTCGCCGCCCCCAGGGCGGCCCGCGGTCACTCGGGCTGGCCGTCATTGACCAGTGTCATCTCACGACTTTCGAACTTCAGCCAGGCCGTGCGCTGGTCGTCCAGCCGAAGCCGGTGGGCTCCGGGAGTGTTATAGCTGGCGAAGACCAAAAGTCCAGCGGCACGCCGCCCCTCCAAGGGGAAGGGCTGATGGTCGATGAATTGCCCCGGCACCAGCTCCAGTCCCCAGACCGCCATGCGTTGACGATAATCGCGCTGGAACTGTTCGCGTTCGGCAAACCATTGGCGGGCGGTGATCCCCGACAACTGCTTGAGCAGGTCCGGGTCTTCGACGGCGATGAAATCCACCGCGATCGGCGTGTTGTCATTGGCCCCGGAAGCGACGTCCAGGGTCAGGCTGTCCAGGTCGACGCTGGGAGCAAAGAGCGAGCAACCGGTGAGCACCAGGCTCAAAAAAAATCCGGAAAAAAACACACGCAAAATGAATCTTCCTTTTCTCAGCGGTCAAAAATTGTTTTTGCTTGCATTTTTATAGACCTGTTCTAGCGTCTTGGATAGTTCGGCCAGCACGGTCGAATGCGCCAGGTTCGTCAAGGGAATGACAGGTTTTCTGCCCTTCATTTGCAACCTGTGGATCAGCAAGGGATTGCGATGAGCGGGCCTCCCGATGCATTGCGCCCCACATGCATCGGAGACGGCCACCATGGCAGAAAGTACCCAGCACAAGCTCGACCGAGTTCGCCCTCCCCGCGTCCAGATCACCTATGACGTGGAAATCGGCAACGCCATCGAGAAAAAGGAATTGCCACTGGTGGTCGGCATCCTGGCCGACCTCTCGGGCAAGCCATTGGACCCGTTGCCCAAGCTCAATGAGCGGCGATTCACGGAGATCGACCGGGACAATTTCAACGAGGTGCTCGCCTCCATCTCCCCACGTGCCACGCTCCAGGTGAACAACACCCTCAGTGGCGACGACAGCAAGCTCAACATCGAACTCAACTTCCGCCACATCGACGACTTCGACCCGGTCAAGGTCGTGGAGCAGGTCACCCCGCTGCGGCGCTTGTTCGAAGCCCGCCAACGCCTGCGCGACCTGCTGACCAAGCTCGATGGCAACGACGACCTGGACAAGCTGCTGCGCGACGTGATCGCCAACACCGAGGGCCTGCAGGAGATCAAGTCGGCGCGGCCCCAGGACGCCTCGCCGGAACTGCCCGCCGTAGCCGCCAACGATGACCCGGCCCCCGCCGAACCAAAGGCCTGATCGCGCTCATCATTCAAGGGAGATAAAGCCATGCCTGCTTCATCCAGCGCTCAAACCAGCGAGAGCACGACCCAGACCCTGTCCCTGCTGGACAAGATCATCGCCGAGGGCCGCATGGCCCACGACGACAGCCAGCAGGACTACGCCCGCGACATGCTGGCCGAATTCGCCACCCAGGTTCTCGACGAAGGCATGGCCATCGACAAGGACACCGTGGCGATGATCAACGACCGCATCAGCCAGATCGACGAATTGATCAGCGCCCAGCTCAACGAAGTGCTGCACCATCCCGAGCTGCAGAAACTCGAAGCCTCCTGGCGCGGCCTGCACCTGTTGGTGCAGAACACCGAAACCAGCACCCGGCTCAAGTTGCGCCTGCTCAACGTGACCCAGAAGGAGCTGCAGAACGACCTGGAGAAGGCCGTCGAATTCGACCAGAGCGCGCTGTTCAAGAAGATCTACGAAGAAGAATACGGCACCTTCGGCGGGCACCCGTTCAGCCTGCTGGTGGGCGACTACACCTTCGGCCGGCACCCGCAGGACATCGGCCTGCTGGAAAAACTCTCGAACGTGGCGGCAGCGGCGCATGCGCCGTTCATTGCCGCCGCCAGCCCCCGGTTGTTCGACATGACCAGTTTCACCGAACTGGCGGTTCCCCGTGACCTGTCGAAGATTTTCGAGAGCCAGGAACTGATCAAGTGGCGCTCGTTCCGCGAAAGCGAAGACTCGCGCTATGTGTCCCTGGTGCTGCCGCACTTCCTGTTGCGCCTGCCCTATGGGCCGGACACTCTGCCGGTGGAAGGCATCAACTACGTCGAGGACGTCAACGGCACCGACCACAGCAAGTACCTGTGGGGCAACGCCGCCTGGGCGCTGTCGCAACGCATCACCGAGGCCTTCGCCAAGTACGGCTGGTGCGCGGCGATCCGCGGCGCCGAGGGCGGTGGCGCGGTGGAAGGCCTGCCGGCCCATACCTTCCGCACCAGCTCCGGGGACCTTTCGCTCAAGTGCCCGACCGAAGTGGCGATCACCGACCGCCGCGAAAAAGAACTCAACGACCTCGGTTTCATTTCCCTGTGCCACAAGAAAAACAGCGACGTGGCGGTGTTCTTCGGCGGCCAGACCACCAACAAGGCCAAGCTCTACAACACCAATGAAGCCAACGCCAACGCGCGCATCTCGGCGATGCTGCCGTACGTGCTGGCGGCCTCGCGCTTCGCCCACTATCTGAAGGTGATCATGCGCGACAAGGTCGGCAGCTTCATGACCCGCGACAACGTGCAGACCTACCTCAACAACTGGATCGCCGACTACGTCCTGATCAACGACAACGCGCCGCAGGAGATCAAGGCGCAGTACCCGTTGCGCGAGGCGCGGGTGGACGTGACGGAAGTGGCCGGCAAGCCGGGCGCCTACAAGGCCACGGTGTTCCTGCGGCCGCACTTCCAGCTCGAGGAACTGACCGCGTCGATCCGCCTGGTGGCGACCCTGCCGCCACCGGTTGCGGCCTGACGACCGAAGCCTGCGGCGAGGGAGTTTTGTGGCGAGGGGATTTATCCCCGATGGGGCGCGAAGCGGCCCCGATTCCCGGCGACTCGGTGCTTGCGACAGATTGAGTCATCGGCACAAGGGGCTGCTGCGCAGCCCATCGGGGATAAATCCCCTCGCCACAAGGTTTGGCGTTCGTTCTTACGGTATTGGCACCACCTATTCGTTTTCTTCAGGAGTCCCACACCATGGATGCAATCATTCTCGACCTCGGCGGCGACATCAAGGGCGACAGCCTGCTGGAGGGCTTCACGGACAAGATCGAGGTCATGTCCTACAGCCACAACGTGGCCATGCAGGTCACCAATGACGTCAGCAACTCGGAGCGCACCTCCGGCCGGCCGCACATCGGTGAGTTCACCCTGACCAAGTTCATCGACAGCTCCACGCCCTCGCTCAACGAGTATTGCTGCGCCGGCAAGCCGATCCCACAGGCCGTCATCACCATCGGCCGCAACGCCGCCGAGGGCAGCGGCAAGATCATGCCGTTCATCGTCTACACCCTCACCAACGTCGTGCTGTCCAACGTCAGCGTCAGCGGCGGCACGGGCGGCAAGCCGGTGGAAACCCTGTCGCTGAACTTCACCAAGATCAAATGGGAGCTCACCGCCCAGAAAGACGACGGCACCAAGGAAGGTACGGCGGGCACGACCTGGGACCTGGCGGCCAACAAAATGACCAAGTAAGGAGGCTGCGCCATGGCCGGCTTCGGGTTTCGTCCGCCGCTGTTCGAACGCCTGGCCAGCCCGGCGGACGACACCGGTCGGGCGTTCGATCGCCAGGCGTTGCAGGACTCGGTCCACACCGAACTGTCGCGGCTGTTCAACACCCGGCGCGGGCCACGGGCACTGACCGAGCCACCGAGCATCCTCGACTACGGCATTGCCGACTGGACCGCGCTGCAACAGCAACGCAGCGATGATCGGCGCCAACTGACCCGGGAGATCCGCCAGGCGGTCAGCCACTTCGAACCTCGCCTGCGCCTGGGCGAGGTACAGGTCTGCCCGGTGCCCGGTCAGCCACAACAGTTGTGCATCCGGCTGCTGGGCGAACTGCGCGGCGACCCCCACGCCTGGCCGGTGGCCTTTGTGATCGAGCCCGCCGACGACGGCCTTGAGGTGCGCCATGAGCGACTCGATTGACCCGCAACTGCTGGACTATTATCAGCGCGAACTGACCTGGCTGCGTCACGCCGGGAGCCTGTTCGCCGAACGCTACCCCAAGGTCGCCCGGCGCCTGGAGTTGTCCCCTGGCGAATGCCCGGACCCCCACGTCGAGCGCCTGCTGGAGGGTTTCGCGTTATTGGCGGCGCGCCTGCAACGTCGGCTGGACGACGATTACGCCGAGTTCAGCGACGCCCTGCTCGAACAGCTCTACCCGTTGGCCATGCGCCCGTTGCCATCGTGTGCCATCGTCCAGTTCGAACCCGACCCGAGCAAGGGCAACCTCGACGAGGGCTACCCCCTGCCCCGCGACACGCCGTTGTTCGTCACCACTGACAAGGGCCAGAGCATTCACTTTCGCACCACCGCCGCCGTGCATCTGTGGCCGCTGGAAATCAGCGAGGCGCTGCTACTGGGCAGCGACGAGGCCCAAGGGCTGACCGGGGTGGTCCAGGCCCGTTCGGCCTTGCGCCTGAACCTGCGTTGCCTGGGTGAAAGCCAGTGGTCGACACTGGGGATCGAGCACCTGCGGGTGCACCTAGCCGCCTCGCCGATCATCAATGCCTGGCTCTATGACCTGTTGGGCGCCCACGCCATCAAGGTCCTCGCCGGGCCACCCGGCAGCGTGCCGGAGCCACTGGCCGGCCTGCCGCAAATAGTCGGTTTCGGCAGCGACCAGGCCTTGCTGCCGGACGAGGACGGCGTGCACCCGGGTATGCGTCTGCTGGCTGAGTACTTTGCCTTCCCCGACAAATTCGGTTTCTTCGACCTGCCACTGGCCGGCGCGAACAGCGACAACGCCTCCCTGTACCTCTACATCGTGTTCGACCGCGCTCCGGCCAGCCGCCTGCCGCTCCAGGCCAGCGACATCGCGCTGGGCTGCACCCCGGTGATCAACCTGTTCCCCAGAACTTCGGAACCGCTGCGCCCGGACGGCACTCGCAGTGAATACCGCCTGGTGGCCGACAGTCATCGGGAAAACAGCGTCGAGATCCACAGCATCCGTGGCATGCGCGCCAGTTCCAGCCAGGGCGTGCGCAAGGTGCCGGCCTACTACGGCAGCCAGCATGGCAACGACCCGTCGTGCTACTGGCATGCACGGCGGGTCAGCGGCATGAGCCCGAACCGGCTGGGCACCGACCTGATGGTCAGTCTGGTGGACACCCGGTTCGACCCACTGGCCGAGACCCGCGACTACAGCCTCACCGCCGAACTGCTCTGCACCAACCGACACCTGGCCCAGAGCCTGCCCGCCGGCACCCCGCTGGGCTTCGAGCGCCCGGGGCCGGTGGCCTGGGCCCGCCTGCGCAACCCACCCAGCCCCCAGAGCCTGCCGCGACTGGACGGCGAATCGCGCTGGCGACTGGTGTCGCAATTGACCCTCAACCATTTGTCCCTGGTGGAAGGCCCCCAGGCGCTCGATGCCCTGCGCGAGATCCTGGAATTGCATAACCTGCGCGACGAGGCCAGCGCCCGGCGCCAGATCGACGGCGTGTTGGGGCTGGGCTGCGAACGGGTCATCGCCCATGTTGGCGAGGACGCCTGGCGCGGTTGGCGCAACGGCCTGGAAGTGCGCCTGCAACTGGACCCGCAGCATTTCGTCGGCAGCAGCGCCGTGCTGTTCTCCGGGGTGCTGGCGCAGTTCTTTTCCCTCTACGCCACCGCCAACCGCTTCGTGCGCACGGTGCTGGTCCAGTCCGACAAGGAGGTGAAGACATGGCAACCCCAAGCCGGCAAGCCCCTGACGCTCTGAACCTGAGCCAACGCCTGCGACGCGACCCGCAACGCTTCGAATGGCTCCAGGCGTTGCAGGTGCTGGAGCGCGAGCATCCCCAGGCCGAAACCCTCGGCAGCGGCACCGCCCCGCACGCCGAGGCGCTGCGCTTGCGTGGGCCGCTGACGCCCGTGTTCGCCGCCAGCGAAGTCGAGCGCCTGGAGCAGGACACCGGCTCACCACCGACCCTGACCACACCGATCTTCGGCCTCGGCGGCCCGGACGGTCCGCTGCCCTACGCCTACCAGGAATGGCTGCAACAACGGGCACGGGCGCGGGACCACGCCCCAGCGGAATTTCTCGACCTGTTCCAGCATCGTCTGCTCAGCCTGCTGTACAAGGTGATGCGCAAGCACCGCATTGCCTTGGGCTTCACCGCCCCCGGGGCTTCGGCCGTACAGGCGCAGTTGCGGGCGCTGACCGGCCTGCTGCCCAAGGCCCTGCAAGAGCGCCAGGCCGCTCCCGATTGCGCCGTGCTCGCCTGCACCGCGCTGTACGCCGACGGCCGTCGTTCCCTGGCCGGCTTCGCGGCCATTGTCCGTGAGCAATTCGGCCTGCCCGTGGAACTGACCGGCTATGCCGGGGGCTGGCGGGAAATCCCGCCGGCCAGCCGCAGCCGCTTGCAGGTCGGGGGACGCAACCTGTGCCTGGGCCGCACGGCGGTGGCCGGGACCCGGGTCTGGGACGAGCATGCCGGCGTGCGCCTGACCCTGGGCCCACTGAGCACCGTCCAGGCCAACGGCCTGCTGCCTGACGGCGACGTCCATCCGCTGCTCGCCAGTCTCTATGCCTTGTATTTCGGCCCGGACCTGGACTGCACGCTGGTGCTGCTGGTCCGTGGCGCCGGGCCGTTGCAACTCGGCCACTCGACGGCGCCGCGCTTGAGCTGGAACGGCGGCCTGCAACGCCAGCCGAGCCTGGCCGTGCAACGCATCGAAACCCGCCTTCGTCAGCCGGAGATCGCCTGAAATGGAACTGGCCAGCCTGATCGGACGCCTCAACCCGGACAACCGCCGCGCCTTGGAACGGGCCGCGCAACGCTGCCTGCAACGCGGCCATCATTACGTCGAGATCGAACACCTGTTGCTGGAACTGCTGGACATCGAAGGGGGTGACTTCGCCTGCCTGCTGCCGCGCTTCGGCCTGGAACGCGACGCCGTGGCGACTGAAACCAATCGGGCCCTGGAGCTGTTCAAGTCCGGCAGCACTCGCACCCCTGCCCTGTCGGCGCAGACCATCGGCCTGCTGGAGGATGCCGTGGTGCAGGCCAGCGTACTGGGCCTGGACAGCATCCGTTCCGGGCTGTTGTTGCTGGCCCTGCTCGATCGCGACGAGCGCCGCGGCTTGCTGCTCAACAGTGCTTCATCGCTGCTGCGCATCCCCCGGGACGCCCTGCGCACCCACCTGCTGGAGTGGACCGAAAGCTCCCACGAACATACCGGCGGCGTACGCGCTGCCAAGCCTGGCGAGGCGCCGCAAAAGCAGGACCCGGTACTCGACCAGTACACCCAGGACCTGACCGCCGACGCCCGGGAAGGTCGCATCGACCCGATCGTCGGACGCGACGGCGAGATCCGCCAATGCATCGACATTCTGCTCAGGCGTCGGCAGAACAACCCGATCCTGGTGGGCGCCCCGGGCGTCGGCAAGACCGCCGTGGTGGAAGGCCTGGCCCTGCGCATCGCCGCCGCAGATGTGCCGCCGTCATTGCAAGAGGTGACGCTGCGGGTGCTCGACCTGGGCCTGTTGCAGGCCGGCGCGGGCGTCAAGGGTGAATTCGAGCAACGCCTCAAGGGTGTGATCGACGCGGTACGCAGCGCCGAAAAACCCATCATCCTGTTCATCGACGAAGCCCACACGTTGATCGGTGCCGGCGGTGCCGAAGGTGGCAGCGATGCCGCCAACCTGCTCAAGCCGGCCCTGGCCCGAGGCGAACTGCGCACCCTGGCCGCCACCACCTGGCTGGAGTACAAGAAATACTTCGAGAAAGACCCGGCCCTGACCCGCCGCTTCCAACTTGTGCAGGTCGAAGAACCAGACGAACTCACCGCCGTGGAAATGCTCCGTGGCGTCGCCACTAAATTGGAGCAGCACCACGGCGTGCAGGTGTTGGACGCGGCCATCCACGAAGCAGTGAAGCTGTCCCATCGCTACATTTCAGGACGCCAGTTGCCGGACAAGGCCATCAGCGTGCTCGACACCGCCTGCGCCCGGGTCGCCCTCGGCCAGCACGACGTACCGCCGCCGCTGGAAAGCCTGCGGCACCGTCAGAACAGCCTCAAGGATGAAGTCGAGCGCCTGCGACGCGAGCAAGCCACCGGCCTGGATCACCGCGAACGCATCACCCTGCTGGAAAGCGAATCGGCCAGCAACGTGCAGGCCATCCGCGAGCTGGAAACCCGCTGGGGCGAAGAACGCGAAGCAGTGCGCGAGCTGCTCGACACCCGGCGCGAACTGCTGGCCCTGAGCGAACGGGCCGATGCTGAAAAACCCGACACCGAGGTCGATAACCGCATCGATCACCTGGCCGCCGAATTGCTGCGCCTGGAAGCCGGCCTCGATGCCATTCGCCAGGACGATCCCCTGGTGCCCGAACAGGTGGACAGCAAGACCGTCGCCGCCGTGATCGCCGGCTGGACCGGCATCCCGGTGGGCAAGATGCTCGCCGACGAGGCCCACGCCGTGCGCACCCTGGGCCAGCGCATGGGGCAACGGGTGATGGGCCAGGGCCCGGCGCTCGACACCATCGCCCAACGCCTGCAAGCCTACCGCGCCGGCCTCACCGACCCGCAGAAACCGGTCGGGGTGTTCCTGCTGGTGGGCCCCACCGGCGTGGGCAAGACCGAAACCGCCTACGCCCTGGCCGATGCCTTGTACGGCGGCGAGCGCAACCTGATCAGCATCAACCTTTCGGAATACCAGGAAGCCCACACCGTCAGCCAGCTCAAAGGCGCCCCGCCCGGCTACGTCGGCTACGGCAGCGGTGGCGTGCTCACCGAAGCGGTGCGGCGCAAACCCTATTCGGTGGTGCTGCTGGACGAAATCGAGAAGGCTCACCCCGATGTGCTCGAAGCGTTCTACAACGTCTTCGACAAGGGGCTGATGGAGGACGGCACCGGCCTGGTGGTGGACTTCAAGAACACCGTGATGCTCGCCACCAGCAACGTCGGTGCCGAATTGCTGCTGGACACCCCGGCTGCGCAACTGGGCAGCGATGCCTTCAACGAAGCCTTGCGCAAGGTGTTGTTGCAAGCGTTTCGTCCGGCCTTCCTGGCGCGCATGACGGTGGTGGCGTACCGGCCGCTGGATGAGGCAACGCTGGAGGGGATCGTGTTGGCGAAGTTGGAAAAACTGCGTGCACGCTACAAGGCCGCGACGGGCAAGCCGTTCGAGTTCGACCCCGGGATCGTCAAGGCCGTGCTCGCCAAATGCAGCGCGGCCGGCGCGCGAGATATCGAAAATGTGCTGATGACGCAGGTGACGGGGAAGTTGGCGCAGTGGGCCCTGGAATAAACGCAACGCCGATGCAGCGCAGGGGGGTGGCCTTATGAGAATTGGCAGTTTCAACGTGGAAAAAAACGGCAAGTCCTCCACGCTGGAAAAGCAGACGCAGGTGGATATCTTTCTCCACAACTGCTGCTCCAGCAATTATTGGGACGCGGACCTCGTTTTCCTGTGTGAAATACATTCGGCGCAGATCGATAACTACCGTTCGAACCTGGCTGCCATTTACAAAAACTACAGCGTCTATTCCTTCACCGGCGGTCATTCGAATGCCTACATCGTCCTGGTCAAAAGCTTCGAGAGGTTGCAGGTGGTCAGCCAGGGCAGCCTCTTCACCTTGAACAGGGACCTGATTGCCGTCGAAGCCCACGGCGTGAAGGGCTACACCGGCTACGTATTTCTTGCCCATTTCAAGTCGGGACAGAACGGTGTGACCAAAAGCCAGCTTAAGTCCTGCACGGCCTTGGGCGGCAAGTGGGTGGCGACCGGCGATCTGAACCTGGATTACCAGAAGGTGGGAGAACTCGACACCGCCGGGCTGGCTTATGAGCGCTGGGGCGGCCAACAAACCCAAAGCAAGGGCGGCATCCTCGACTGGGTGCTGGCCTCCGTGGATGTCGCTGTCACGCCGGTCGACATCACGGGGCTCGCCCACGTGTTCGATATGTCCGGCCCCGATCACCGCCCCATCCTGTTCGATGTCAGAGGCTGAGCGCATGCCCCGCTCCACCGACAGCAACACCACCCTTTCCCTCACTGCCGCGACGCTGGCCGCGCTGTACCCGGACTCGCTGTCCGGCGAAGAGCGTCTCAACGCACTGGGTTCGCACGTCCTCAACGGCCTCAACGACGGCGCCCCATTGACCCTCACCACGGCCATCGGTAGCCACGTCACCACGACCCTGCACAAGGACGCGCTGCTGCGCCCGCTGGACCTGCTGGTGGCCGAAATCCGCCAGTTGCCCGCCGACGCCACCGCCGAGCGCTATCAACTGCTGCTCAGGCCCTGGCTCTGGTGGTTGGGGCTGGCCAGCAACAATCGGGTGTTCCAGAACCTCGCGACATCGGACATCGTCACGACGATTTTCAAGGCCCACGGCTTTACCGACTTCAAGCTCGAGCTCACCGGCAGCTACAGCCCCCGCGAGTATTGCGTGCAGTACGGCGAAACCGACCTGGCCTTTGTCTCGCGCCTGCTGGAAGAGGACGGGATCTTCTGGTTCTTCACCCACGCGCAAGGCACGCACACGCTGGTACTGGCCGACAACAACGACGCCTTCGCGCCGATCCCTAACGGACCGACGGTGAACTACCTCGGGCAGAAAATTGGCGACCGCGAACTGCATGGCGTCCGGACCGGGCACGTGTCCCTGCAAGCGGTGGCCGGGGTCTACCAGGCGACCGACTACGAATTCACCACCCCCACCACATCGCTCTACAGCCAGGCCGAAGCCGTGGCCGGGCCGAGTTCGATGTACGAGCATCCGGGCGGCTACACCGCCAAGGCCCAGGGCGACGCACTGACCAAGCAGCGAATCGACGGCCTGCGCAGCCAGGCGCAGCGGTTTGTCGGCGAAAGCGACTGCCGCTGGCTGGTGCCGGGGTACTGGTTCACCCTGGCCGGGCATGAAGACCCGGCGCTGAACATCGACTGGGTGGTGACCTCGGTCAGCCACGAGGCCAGCCACGACAGCTACTACAACCGGTTCGAGGCGATTCCCAAGGCCACGGCCTACCGACCGGCCCGCCTCACGCCAAAACCGCGCATGCACCCCCAGACCGCGGTGGTGGTGGGCAAGGCCGGCGAGGAAATCTGGACCGATGAATACGGGCGGATCAAGTTGCAGTTTCCCTGGGATCGCACCGAGAAGAACGATGAAACCTCCTCCTGCTGGGTACGCGTGGTCCTGCCCTGGAGCGGCAAGGGGTTCGGCATGCAGTTCGTACCCCGGATCGGCCAGGAGGTCATCGTCACGTTCATCGACGGCGACCCGGACCGTCCGCTGGTGACCGGCTGCGTCTATAACGGCGACAACGCCTTGCCCTATGCGCTGCCGGCGAACCAGACCCAATCCGGGATCAAGACCCAATCGTCCAAGGGCGGCGGCGGTTTCAACGAGTTGCGCTTCGAGGACAAGAAGGACGCCGAAGAAGTGTTCCTCCAGGCCCAGAAGGACCTCAACATCAACGTGCTCAACGACACCACCGCCACCGTCGGCCACGATGAAACCCTCACGGTGCAGAACGCCCGTACCCGCACGGTCAAGGACGGCGACGAGACCGTCACCCTGGAGAAAGGCAAGCGCAGCGTGACGATCCAGACCGGCAGCGACAGCCTCGACGTCAAGGACACCCGCAGCGTGACCGTGGGTTCGGACCAGACCCACAGCACCGGCGGCAACTACGCGCACAAGGTCACCGGCAACTACGACCTCACGGTGGACGGAAATCTGACGATCAAGGTCAGCGGCACCCTGACCCTGCAAAGCGGCGGCAGCTTCGCGATCAAGAGTGGCGCCGACCTGGCGGCCCAGGCCAGCACGTCCATCAGCCAGAAGGCCGGCACGGCTCTGAGCAACCAGGCCGGCACTTCACTGGAAAACAAGGCCGGCACCACCCTGACCAACGACGCCGGCATCAGCCTGGTGAACAAGGCCGCCGCCGAACAGACCGTGGACGGCGGTGGCATGCTGACCATCAAAGGTGGCCTGGTGAAGGTCAACTGAGGGGAGCGCATCGATGGCCTCGAAAACACTCGACGTGGAACGTGGCGACAGTCAACTGAACGGCCAGTTGATCGAGGGCCGGCTCGACGGCCCACTGCACATCGAAGAAGCCCGCCGCCCCCAGGCGAAACTCAACTACCACCGCGGTGAACTACAAGGCACCAGTACGTTGTATCACCCCAACGGCAAGGTTTCGGCGGTGCTGCCCTTCGTCAACGGCAAGCTGCAGGGGGTGGCGAGTTTTTATGCGGCCGAAGGCGGTTTGCAGCGCCAGGCCACCTACCGCGCCGGCTTGCTCCACGGCGAAGCCAATAACTACTTCCCCGACGGGCAACTGGCCGAGGCCGAGTTCTATCGCGACGGCGTACGCGACGGCCGTTACCGCCGCCTGCACGCCAACGGCAACCCCGCGGTCGAGGCCCGTTACCTCAATGGCCAACTGCTGGAACCGGCCCACGCCTACGCCGAAGACGGCCGCCCGCTGGACGCCGAAGGCAAACCGATCTCCCGGCTGCGCTGGTGGCTGCGGCGCTGGAACGACCCGGCGCAGGCCTGAACTCCTTACTTTTGTAGAGGGTGTACACCGCCTCTGCAGACACCACTGCCCTTGTGGGAGCCGGGCTTGCCCGCGAAGACGGCGGCACATTCAACATATTCATGACAGACACTCCGCTTTCGCGGGCAAGCCCGCTCCCACAAGGGATTTGGGGTGTACGCAGCTTTTGCTCGCACCTGCGCAGGAGACCACCAATAGCTGCACACCCAGCCAGTCAGGGAATCAACATCTGCACCTGCCCCGGCACGACAATCTTGATGACCCCGGCCCAGGAGCACATCAAGGTGCTGTTGGCATCGATGGCCGGCATGTTGCCCAGCAGCAGGGTCGGTGGGCCGCCCGGGATCCAGGGGGTGGCGGTGGCGGGGATGCAGGGCATGGGGTGAGCACGCCCAGGGCGGCGGCCGTGGCGGCGGCGACGGTCGGGTTGGCCAGGCTCATGCACATGCCGAACGTGGTGACGTTCACCAACGGAATGTGATCCATGATGTTCGCTGCCGGCATCCCGCCAGTCAGCATTCGGTTGACCGGCAATACGTTGAGCACCGCTGGCGCGGCGCCGAAGCTGCATTGCAAGGTGGCGGTGCTGCAGACCTGCGGGCATCCCATCGCGGCGACTCCTTGAAGCGACCCCGAAACCATAGCTCACCTGGACGCATCAGGCCCGCTGATTATCCAGCAACACGCTAACCTATAAGACCCTGGCGTGCTTGTGACGCCTCCCGCGCGCCATTAGATTAGCCAATGATCGATGGCCTCCAAAATAAGCAGAAGGGATAAGCATGGCGTTTACTGATCAGTCCACCCGCGTGCGCGACGGTGAAGAACTCGATGCCAGTCTGATCGACCCGTACCTCAAGGCCCACATTCCGGGCCTCACCGGTTTGCCACGGATCAGCCAGTTCCCCGGTGGCGCGTCGAACCTGACCTACCTGCTGGAGTACCCCGAACAGGAGTTCGTCCTGCGGCGCCCGCCGTTCGGCCACAAGGCCAAGTCCGCCCACGACATGGGCCGCGAATTCCGCATCCTCAATCAGTTGCGCGAGGGGTTCCCGTACTGCCCGAAAGCCTACGTGCACTGCACCGACGAGTCGGTGATCGGTGCCGAGTTCTATGTGATGGAACGGGTCAAGGGCATCATCCTGCGCTCCGACCTACCGCCGGAACTGGGTTTCGACGCTGCCCGCACCGAAGCGCTGTGCAAGAGTTTCATCGACCGGCTGGTGGAACTGCACCGGGTCGACTACAACGCCTGCGGCCTGGCGGACCTGGGCAAGCCCCAAGGCTACGTGGCCCGGCAGATCCGTGGCTGGAGCGAGCGCTACGAAAAAGCCCTGACCCCCGACGCGCCGCAATGGCAGGCCGTCAAGGACTGGCTCAACGACAAGATGCCCGCCGACCACCCGACGTCCAGCATCGTGCACAACGACTACCGCTTCGACAACGTCATCCTGGACCCCGAGAACCCGATGCAGATCATCGGCGTGCTCGACTGGGAATTGACCACCCTGGGTGATCCGCTGATGGACCTGGGCAACAGCCTCGCCTACTGGATCGAGGCCGACGACCCGGCGCCGGTGCAACTGATGCGGCGCCAGCCCAGCCACGCGCCCGGCATGCTGACCCGCCGCGAGTTCGTCGACTACTACGCCGAACGCGCCGGCATTCGCATCGACAACTTCGATTTCTACTACACCTACGGCCTGTTCCGCCTGGCCGGTATCGTCCAACAGATCTACTACCGCTTCTACCACGGCCAGACCCAGGACAAACGCTTCGCGCAGTTCGTTCAGATGAACAAGCTGCTGGAGCAGATGAGCCTGCAGGTCATCCGCAAATCCACGCTCTGAGCGCACCTATAACAAGGGAAACCGCATGTCCAAGACTCAGTTGTTCGACCTCGACGGTAAAATCGCTTTCGTTTCCGGTGCCAGTCGCGGCATCGGCGAGGCCATCGCCAAGTTGCTGGCCCAGCAAGGCGCCCACGTGATCGTGTCCAGCCGCAAGCTCGACGGCTGCCAGCAGGTGGCCGACGCCATCGTCGCCGCGGGCGGCAAGGCCACCGCCATCGCTTGCCACATCGGTGAAATGGAACAGATCAGCCAGGTCTTCGCGGGCATCCGCGAGCAGTTCGGGCGCCTGGACATCCTGGTCAACAACGCCGCCACCAACCCGCAGTTCTGCAACGTCCTGGACACGGACCTGGGCGCCTTCCAGAAAACCGTGGACGTGAACATCCGCGGCTACTTCTTCATGTCGGTGGAAGCCGGCAAGTTGATGCGCGAGAACGGCGGCGGCAGCATCATCAACGTGGCGTCGATCAACGGCATCTCGCCGGGGATCTTCCAGGGCATCTATTCGGTGACCAAGGCGGCGGTGATCAACATGACCAAGGTCTTCGCCAAGGAATGCGCGCAGTTCGGCATCCGCTGCAACGCCCTGCTGCCGGGCCTGACCGACACCAAGTTCGCCTCGGCGCTGGTCAAGAACGACAGCATCCTCAAGACCGCCCTGGCCCAGATCCCGCTCAAGCGCGTGGCCGACCCGAGCGAAATGGCTGGCACGGTGTTGTACCTGGCCAGCGACGCGTCGAGCTACACCACGGGCGTGGCGCTGAATGTGGATGGCGGGTTTCTTTCCTGAGACCCGCATATCCCAGATGTGGGAGCGGGCTTGCCCGCGAAAGCGGTGTGTCAGTCGATGGAGATGCTGGATAGCCCGGGCCTCTTCGCGGGCAAGCCCGCTCCCACAGAGATTTTCCATTGCATCAATGAATATTTATTCCAATATTTGCAATTAGGGAATTTTTATTCCATAAAGAGCCCTCTGACAATAACAACTCAAAGGGCTCTTCTCATGCGCGAACTCGGCATCGGTCTGATTGGCACCGGCTTCATGGGCCGTGCCCATGCCTTGGCGTTCCACCAGGCCAAGGCGGTCTTTGACCTTCCCCACCCCCTGACATTGGCGGCCCTGGCCGACGCCGACCCGCAGCGCGCCCGGCAATGCGCACAGAGCTGGGGCTTCGAGACGGCCCACAGTGACTGGCAACGGTTGATCGAAGACCCCAAGGTCAATCTGGTCGCCATCACCACTCCCAACCATTTGCACTTCCCCATGGCCATGGCGGCGCTGGCGGCGGGCAAACCGGTGTATTGCGAGAAGCCCCTGGCCGTGTCCCTCGACCAGGCCGACCAGATGCGCCAGGCGGCCAAGGCGGCGGGCGTGGTCACCCGGGTCGGCTACAACTACCAGCACAACCCGATCATCCAGTTGGCGCGGGAGATCATCCAGCGCGGGGAACTGGGCTCGATCGTCAGTTTCCAGGGCGAGTTCAGCGAAGACTTCATGGCCAACCCGGCCTCGCCCTGGTCATGGCGCTGCGAAGCGGCCCACGCCGGCGGTGCCCTGGCGGACCTGGGCAGCCATTTGCTGGCGATGGCCCGGCATCTGCTGGGCGATGTCGAGGCGGTGTGTGCCGTCAGCCAGACCGTGCACACCCAGCGCCCCGCCAGCGCCGGCAATCGCGAACAGCGCACCATCGCGGTGGACGACCATGTGCACGCGCTGCTGCGCTTCGCCAATGGCGCCTGTGGCACGGTGAGCAGCAGTTGGCTCAAGCACGGCTACAAGAACCACCTGGCCTTCGAGATCAGCGGCACCCTCGGCACCTTGGCGTTCGATCAGGAACGGCTCAATGAACTGCGCCTGTGCCGCGCCGGCGAAACCGGGTTCCAGCGCCTGCTGGCCGGCCCGGACCTCCCCGGCTACGCCGCCTTCAGCCCGGCCGCCGGGCACCAGTTGGGCTACAACGAACTGAAAACGCTGGAGGTGCAGGAACTGCTCATGGCCCTGGCCGGCGAAGCGGGCCACGGCACGGACTTCGAAGAGGCCTGGGCGGTGGAACGCCTGGCGGCGGCGATTCGCCTGGCGGCGCGGGAGCAGCGTTGGGTGAACATCAGCGAGTTATAACCGCAACCGCTCACTTCAGTGAACGCCCTGTGGCGAGGGAGCTTGCTCCCGCTGGGTTGCGCAGCAACCCCAAAGAGACTGAATGCTGCATACGACCAACCTGACACACCCAGGTGAATGGTTTCAGGGCTACTTCGTAGCCCAGCGGGAGCAAGCTCCCTCGCCACAGGGGCTCGAATCAGTTTGAGCCCTGGCCTTGCAACTCGACCAACCGCCCCGCCAACACCTTCGCCTGACTCGCCACATCAGTCACGGCGGTACTTTCCCACCACATCCCCCGCAGCGGCGGGCCCATGGCGAACAGGCGGTCGGCGGGTTCGCCTCGGGCATTGATTACCGCGCCGTCGGCACGGGCGGCGATGCCCAGGGCCAGCGGGCCGGGCTGGATCAGGCCGCGGGCCAGCAGTTGCTGCGGTAATGGCCGGGCCACCCGGCGCCAGTCGTATTCGATGCCACTGGAGTTGATCAACGCAGCGCCCTGCACCACGGTCGTCCCGGCCTCGCCGCGCCGACGGAGGCGAATTGCGACGGTGCCCTCGGCCGACTCGACCAGCCCCTTGAACGACGCCGCCTGAATCCGCAACCGCCCTTCTTCGTGCAGACGCGCCACCAGTTCCGCACTCAACGGCGGCGAACGGTGGTGATGGCTCTCCCACCAGGGCCGGACATGTCGCACGAACTGCCGGCGCAGTACATCGCTGGCCTGGCTCCACAAGCGCCCGATATGCGCGCGTACCGTGTCCAGCGGCGCCTGCCAATCGATGCCTTGGGCCTGGGCCTGGCGGCACTGGTGACGCAACGCGCGCATCAGTTGGCGCGGCGAACGCAGGCTGTGGTCTTCGGCAAGAAAATCTGCCCACGCCGGCGGTTGGCGGCGCACATGCGGCAACAGCCCATGGCGGGAAAACACTTCGATGGGCCCACGGTGCCCGGCCTGTTCCAACGACACCACCGCATCGACCATGGTCAGCCCCGAGCCGATGATCAGCACCGTGGCCTGGGGATCGAGCTGGCGCATCGCGGCCACGTCCCAGGGATCCAGGGCTGCGGCGTTCAAGCCGCTGGATTCGGTCTGCGGCGTTCGCGCCGCCGGGAACATGCCGGTGGCCAGCACGGCGAAACGCCCGCGCAGGACCTGGCCGTCATTCAACGTCAGCAACACCGCACCCTCGACAAGCTGCAGATCCACCACCTCCCCGCGCACGTGCTCGGCCACGGAGCCGTGCTGAGCGCCGACCGCCCGGGCCTCGTCCAGGCGTTGTTGCACGTACAGGCCAAAGATTCCCCGCGGTGGAAACAGTTCGCTGATCGGCACGTGCTGCTGATCCGACTCGGGCCAGCCACCGGCCTCGATGAACGCGGTGAGCCATTGGGTCAGGTCATCGGCGTTGTCGGGATCGACGCTCATCCGCGCTGCGTTACCGTTCAGGGTATGCCCCAGTTCCACGGCGCTATAGGCCTCGCCTCGGCCCAGCTCGCTGCGTGGCTCGACCACCAGGACCTCACGGCGGCCCGGCAGGCGCAGCAATTGCGCCGCCAGCAAGGCACCGCTCAGGCCGCCGCCGACAATGATCACATCGGCTTCACGGGCGATGTCCTTCGCCTGTTGCTCCGGCGCTGTCTGCATACCGCTCTCCCCCAGGCTTCAAATCACCACATTGCGTACAAATCGCACCGCCACCGGCCCCTCATTGCGATAGGCGTGGGGCTGGTTGCTGGCGAACATGAAAAACTCACCGGCGCCGATCTGCCGCGCTTCGTCGCCCAGCAGCAGCGTCAGGCAACCCTCAAACACATAGAGCTGCTCGCTCCAGCCGTCAGCGTCGGGTTCAGAAGGATAATGCTCTCCGGGCTCCAGGCGCCATTCCCAGAGTTCGACCTCGCGGCTGGCAGTGGCCTTGGCCAGCAACACCGCCTTGCTGCCGGGGAAAGTACCGGCCCAGGCCAGTTCATTGATGCGGCTGGGGTCACGGGCATCGGGGGCCTGGATCAGGTCGCTGAAAGCCACGTCGAGGGCTTCGGCGATGCGGTCCAGGGTGGTCAGGCTGACATTCTTCTCGCCGGCTTCGATCGCCACCAGCATTCGCCGGCTGACCCCGGACCGCTCCGCCAATGCACTCTGGCTGAGCTGCGCGGCATGCCGCAGGCGGCGGACATTCTGGCTGACGTGTTGCAGGACGGACGCCCGCTGGCCGGATTCTTTGTGCACTATATTGCTCACATACTGGGGCTGCGCATTATACTGCCCAACTTCGGACGCATTGTGCGTCTGCCTCATGTGGCGCGCAAGGTCATGGCATCGGTGAACTCCCCTCAAGCTTCCCCTCGTTTCTCTCGATTCAGCAAGGCCGAATGCGTGCTGGTGCTGATCACCATGATCTGGGGCGGGACATTCCTGCTGGTGCAGCACGCCATGACAGTCAGCGGGCCGATGTTTTTCGTCGGCTTGCGCTTCGCCGCGGCGGCGGCATTCGTGGCGCTGTTCTCGTGGCGTCACCTGCGAAACCTGACCCTGTTCGAACTCAAGGCCGGAGGTTTCATCGGTGTGGCGATCATGCTCGGCTATGGCTTGCAAACCGTTGGCTTGCAGACGATCCCCAGCAGCCAGTCGGCGTTCATCACCGCGCTCTACGTGCCTTTCGTACCGCTGTTGCAGTGGCTGGTGCTGGGCCGCCGGCCAGGCTTGATGCCCAGCATCGGCATCATGCTGGCGTTCACCGGGCTGATGCTGGTATCGGGCCCGGCCGGGGCCTCGTTGAATTTCAGCACCGGTGAAATCGCCACGCTGATCAGCGCCATCGCGATTGCCGCCGAGATCATCCTGATCAGCGCCTACGCCGGCCAGGTCGACGTTCGCCGGGTCACCGTGGTGCAACTGGCAAGCACCGCCGTGCTGGCGTTCCTGATGGTGGTGCCCACCCAGGAAAGGCTTCCGGAATTTTCCTGGCTGCTGCTGTTCAGCGCCGTCGGCCTGGGGGCAGCGAGCGCAGCGATCCAGGTGGCGATGAACTGGGCGCAGAAAAGTGTCTCGCCGACCCGCGCCACGCTGATCTACGCCGGCGAGCCGGTCTGGGCCGGTATCGCCGGGCGCCTGGCGGGCGAGCGGTTGCCGGCGATTGCCTTGTTCGGCGCGGCCCTGATCGTGGCGGCGGTGATTGTCAGTGAGTTGAAAACCCGAGGCAAAGGCGTGATCGAGGCGGATGAAGTTCTGGAGCGCGAGGGCTGAGACAGCCCTCTGAACCGGCAAAGTCGGAAAACTCCACCTATCTTGTAGGATTCTGCGACACCCTCGCGGTTGGTGATCCGGGTCAGGGCACGTATGATCCTTGAGAACCTACCGCCGAATAGAAGCCTATGTCACTGATAGTTCTATTGCTTTTGCCCTTCATCGGCAGCTGTGTCGCGGCACTGCTGCCGCATAACGCCCGTAACGCCGAATCGCTGCTGGCAGGCCTCGTGGCCCTGGTCGGCACCGTGCAGGTGGCCTTGTTGTACCCGCAGATCGCCGACGGCGGTGTGATCCGCGAGACCTATTCGTGGCTGCCGAGCCTGGGCCTGGACTTCGTCCTGCGCCTGGACGGCTTCGCCTGGCTGTTTTCATTGTTGGTGCTGGGCATCGGTACGCTGGTGTCGTTGTACGCGCGCTACTACATGTCGCCGGACGATCCGGTGCCGCGCTTCTTCGCGTTTTTCCTGGCGTTCATGGGCGCCATGCTCGGCCTGGTGATCTCTGGCAACCTGATCCAGATGGTGTTTTTCTGGGAACTGACCAGCCTCTTTTCCTTCCTGCTGATCGGCTACTGGCACCATCGCGCCGATGCCCGCCGTGGCGCCTACATGGCCTTGATGGTGACCGGGGCCGGCGGCCTCTGTCTGTTGGCCGGGGTGATGCTGCTCGGCCATGTCGTCGGCAGCTATGACCTGGACAAGGTCCTGGCCGCCGGCGAACTGATTCGGGCCCATGCCCTCTACCCCATCCTGCTGGCGCTGATCCTGATCGGCGCCTTGAGCAAAAGCGCACAATTCCCCTTCCATTTCTGGCTTCCCCACGCCATGGCCGCGCCCACGCCGGTGTCGGCGTATCTGCACTCGGCCACCATGGTCAAGGCCGGGGTGTTCCTGCTGGCGCGCCTGTGGCCGTCGCTGTCGGGCAGTGAAGAATGGTTCTACATCGTCGGCGGCGCCGGTGCCTGTACGTTGCTGCTGGGCGCCTATTGCGCGATGTTCCAGAATGACCTCAAGGGCCTGCTGGCCTACTCCACCATCAGCCACCTCGGGCTGATCACCCTGCTGTTGGGCCTCAACAGCCCACTGGCGGCCGTGGCGGCGGTGTTCCATATCCTCAACCACGCCACGTTCAAGGCCTCGCTGTTCATGGCGGCCGGGATCATCGACCACGAAAGCGGCACCCGCGACATCCGCAAGCTCAGCGGCCTGGTCCGGTTGATCCCGTTCACCGCGACGCTGGCCATGGTCGCCAGCGCGGCAATGGCCGGGGTCCCGTTGCTCAACGGCTTTCTGTCCAAGGAAATGTTCTTCGCCGAGACGGTGTTCATTTCCGCCACGGCCTGGGTCGAACTGGCGCTGCCGATCATCGCCACCATCGCCGGGACCTTCAGCGTCGCCTATTCTCTGCGTTTCACCGTGGACGTGTTCTTCGGCCCCGCCGCCACCGACCTTCCCCACACCCCCCACGAGCCGCCGCGCTGGATGCGCGCACCGGTGGAACTGCTGGTGTTCACCTGCCTGCTGGTGGGGATTTTCCCGGCCCAGGTGGTCGGTTCCCTGTTGGCGGCGGCGGCATTGCCCGTGGTGGGCGGCACGCTGCCCGAGTACAGCCTGGCGATCTGGCACGGCCTCAATGCGCCGATGATCATGAGCCTGGTGGCAATGTCCGGCGGCATCGTGCTGTACCTGCTGCTGCGCAATCAGTTCAGGCTGGGGCACATCAAGCACCCGCCATTCATTGGCCGGCTCAGCGGCAAGCGCCTGTTCGAGCGCTGCCTGGTGTTGATGATGCGCCAGGGCCGGCGCCTGGAGCGGCGGATCAGCACCCGTCGCCTGCAAGCCCAATTGTTCTGGCTGGTCCTGGCCGCGCTGCTGGCGGGGCTGATCCCGATGCTGCACAGCTCGCTGGTCTGGGGCGATCGGCCGAAGATCCCCGGCTCCATCGTGTTCGTCACCCTGTGGGTGCTGGCGATCGCCTGTGCCGTGGGCGCGGCCTGGCAAGCCAAGTACCACCGGCTGGCGGCCCTGACCATGGTCAGTGTCTGCGGGCTGATGACCTGCGTGACCTTCGTCTGGTTCTCCGCCCCCGACCTGGCCCTGACCCAACTGGTGGTGGAAGTGGTGACCACGGTGTTGATCCTGCTCGGGCTGCGCTGGCTGCCGCGACGGATCGAAGACGCCTCGCCGTTGCCCAACAGCGAACGCCGCGCACGCATTCGCCGCCTGCGGGACTTGTTGCTGTCCATCGCGGTGGGCGGCGGCATGGCGTTGCTGTCCTACGCGATGCTGACGCGCCAGACGCCCAACGACATTTCCTCGTTCTACCTGAGCCGGGCCCTGCCCGAAGGCGGCGGCAGCAACGTGGTGAACGTGATGCTGGTGGACTTCCGCGGCTTCGACACCCTGGGGGAAATCACCGTGCTGGTGGCGGTGGCGCTGGCGGTGTTCGCCTTGCTGCGACGTTTCCGCCCGCCGAAGGAAAGCATGCAGTTGCCGGCGCAACAACGCCTGCTGGCGCCGGACGTGGTCACCGACCTGGTCAACCCGCGCCAGGCCAGCGACACCGCATTGGGCTTCATGATGGTGCCGTCGGTGCTGGTGCGCCTGCTGCTGCCGATTGCCCTGGTGGTTTCGTTCTATCTGTTCATGCGTGGCCACAACCAGCCGGGCGGCGGTTTCGTCGCCGGATTGGTGATGTCGGTGGCGTTCATTCTCCAGTACATGGTGGCCGGCACCCAGTGGGTCGAGGCCCAGATGAGCCTGCGGCCGTTGCGTTGGATGGGCACCGGCTTGCTGTTCGCCACCGTCACGGGCCTGGGGGCGATGGCCGTCGGCTACCCGTTCCTGACCACGCACACCTGGCACTTCAACCTGCCGCCGCTGGGTGACATTCACCTGGCCAGCGCCTTGTTCTTCGACATTGGCGTATACGCCGTGGTGGTCGGCTCGACCCTGTTGATCCTCACCGCCCTGGCCCACCAATCGGTGCGCGCGCACAAACCGGGCCTGCAGGCCAAAGCCGCCCCTCTCAAAGGAGCCACTGCCTGATGGAAGAAGTCATCGCAATCGCAATCGGCGTGCTCGCCGCCTCCGGTGTCTGGCTGGTACTGCGCCCCCGGACCTTCCAGGTGGTCATGGGCCTGTGCCTGCTGTCCTATGGCGTCAACCTGTTCATTTTCAGCATGGGCAGCCTGTTCATCGGCAAGGAGCCGATCATCAAGGATGGCGTACCCCAGGACCTGTTGCACTACACCGACCCGCTGCCCCAGGCCCTGGTGCTGACCGCCATCGTGATCAGCTTCGCCATGACCGCGCTGTTCCTGGTGGTGCTGCTGGCGTCCCGGGGCCTGACCGGCACCGACCATGTGGACGGCCGGGAGCCCCGGGAATGACGTTGACGCCGCACCTGATCGCCGCCCCGATCCTGTTGCCGCTGCTGACGGCGGCGTTGATGCTGATGCTCGGCGAGAAACACCGACCGCTGAAGGCGCGGATCAACCTGTTTTCCAGCCTGCTCGGCCTGGGCATCGCCGTGTTGCTGCTGGCCTGGACCCAGGGCCAGGACCTGCCCGCCTCCATTGGCGTGTACCTGCCCGGCAACTGGCAGGCACCGTTCGGCATCGTCCTGGTGGTCGATCGTCTGTCGGCGCTGATGCTGGTGCTGACCGGGTTCATCGGCGTCAGCGCCCTGCTGTTCGCCACGGCGCGTTGGGACCGCGCCGGCGCCAGTTTCCACGCGCTTTTCCAGATCCAGCTGATGGGCCTCTACGGTGCCTTCCTCACAGCCGACCTGTTCAACCTGTTCGTGTTCTTCGAAGTGCTGCTGGCGGCGTCCTACGGCTTGATGCTCCACGGCTCGGGACGGGCGCGGGTGTCGTCGGGCCTGCATTACATCTCCATCAACCTGCTGGCTTCGTCGCTGTTCCTGATCGGCGCGGCGCTGATCTACGGTGTCACCGGCACCCTGAACATGGCCGACCTGGCGTTGAAGGTGCCTTTGGTGCCGGAAGCCGACCGCGGCCTGCTGCACGCCGGGGCCGGCATCCTCGCGGTGGCATTCCTGGCCAAGGCCGGCATGTGGCCGCTGAACTTCTGGCTGGTGCCGGCCTACAGCGCGGCCAGTGCGCCGGTGGCCGCGCTGTTCGCGATCATGACCAAGGTCGGCGTCTACACCATCCTGCGCCTTTGGACCCTGCTGTTCTCCGGCCAGGCCGGCGCCTCGGCGTACTTCGGCGCCGACTGGCTGATCTACGGCGGCATGGCGACCATCGTCTGCGCGGCCATCGCCATCCTGGCGGCCCAGCGATTGGAGCGCATGGCTAGCCTGAGCATCCTGGTTTCGGCCGGGATCCTGTTGGCGGCCATCGGTTTCGCCCAACCGAACCTGGTGGCCGCGGCGCTGTTTTACCTGGTGAGCTCGACCCTGGCGCTCTGCGCGTTGTTCCTGCTGGCCGAACTGATCGAACGCTCGCGCTCGGCCAATGAACTGGCCTTGGAAGACGATTTCGACAGCTTGCCGCGCCCGCTGGAATCCTTGCAGCCGCCCAAGGGCATCAACCTCGATGACGAGCAGAAAGCCGTGGTCGGGCAAGTGATCCCCTGGACCATGGCGTTCCTCGGCCTGAGCTTCATTTTCTGTGCACTGTTGATCATCGGCATGCCGCCGCTGTCCGGCTTCATCGGCAAGCTGGGCCTGCTGAGCGCGCTGCTCAATCCCCAAGGGCTGGGGGCCAGCGCCGAGACGCCTGTGTCGAACCAGGCGTGGGGCCTGCTGGCACTGCTGATCCTGTCCGGGCTGGCCTCGCTGATCGCGTTCTCGCGCCTGGGCGTGCAACGCTTCTGGACGCCACAGGAACGACCGTCGCCGTTGCTGCGGCCCTTCGAATGCCTGCCGATCATCGTGCTGCTGGGCCTGGGCATCGCCCTGACCTTCAAGGCCGAGCCGCTGCTGCGCTATACCCAGTCCGCCGCCCAGGCGCTGAACAACCCGGAACATTACGTGATGTCAGTGCTGGCCACCCGTGCCATCCCCAGCCCCGAGGCGCGCGCCGCGACGCTGGAGGTGCAGCCATGAAGCGCCTGTTCCCTGCCCCGTGGCTGTCCCTGGCACTCTGGTGGTTGTGGCTGGTGATGAACCTGTCCCTGAGCCCCGGCCACTTGTTGCTGGGAGCCGCGCTGGGCTTCCTGGCCCCGCTGATGATGCGCCCGTTGCGCCCGCGGCCGATCCGCATCCGCCGACCGTGGGTGATGCTGCGGCTGTTCCTGCTGGTGGGCCGTGACGTGCTGGTGTCCAACCTCGCGGTGGCCTGGGGCGTGCTGAACGCCGGTCGCCGTCCGCCGCGCTCGCGCTTCGTCAAGGTGCCGCTGGACCTGAACGATGCCAACGGCCTGGCCGCGCTGTCGATGATCACTACGGTGGTGCCAGGCACGGTCTGGTCGGAACTGGCCCTGGACCGCAGCATCCTGCTGCTGCATGTGTTCGACCTAGACGACGAGGCGGCCTTCATCGCGCACTTCAAGGCCACCTACGAGCGCCCATTGATGGAGATTTTCGAATGAGCCCGTTGCTGTCCAACGCGATTCTCCTGAGCCTGTTCCTGTTTTCCCTGGCGATGGTGCTGACCCTGCTGCGGCTGTTCAAGGGGCCGTCGGCGCAGGACCGGGTCCTGGCCCTGGACTACCTGTACATCGTGGCGATGCTGATGATGCTGGTGCTGGGCATCCGCTACGCCAGTGACACCTATTTCGAGGCGGCGCTGCTGATCGCCCTGTTCGGCTTTGTCGGCTCGTTTGCCCTGGCCAAGTTCCTGCTGCGTGGCGAGGTGATCGAATGAACGTGGAGTTATCGATGTGGATCGAAATCCCGGTGGCGATCCTGCTGGTGCTCGGCAGCCTGTTCGCCCTGGCCGGCGCCATCGGCCTGGTGCGGCTGAAGGATTACTTCCAGCGCATGCATCCGCCGGCCCTGGCGTCCACCCTGGGGGCCTGGTGCGTGGCGTTGGCCTCGATCCTGTACTTTTCGGGGCTCAAGTCCGGGCCGGTGTTGCACGCCTGGTTGATCCCGATCCTGCTGTCGATCACCGTGCCGGTGACCACCCTGCTGCTGGCCCGGGCGGCGCTGTTTCGCAAACGCATGGCGGGGGATGATGTGCCGGCGGAGGTGAGCAGTCGCCGTGAGGGCTAACGGGTATTTCGAGCGAACGCCTTTGTGGCGAGGGGATTTATCCCCGCTGGGTTGCGGAGCAACCCCAAAGCCTGCCACCTGTGTACATCCGATTGACCACGTTCAGCCGTTATAAGGGCCGCTTCGCGCCCCAACGGGGATAAATCCCCTCGCCACGGTGATGCCTTCAGTCGCCCTCCAGCGGGAGCAAGCTCCCTCGCCACAACAGTGTTGCAGCCTTGTCCTCAGACCCACGCCACTGCCAGCAACCCGGCCCCGAGCACCACGCACAACGGCGAATAGATCCAGGTATCAAGCCTGGCAAACGTCGACTCCTTGAACTCCTTGAAGAAACCCACCAGCTCCGACTCGCCGATGGCGCGGGCGAACATCAGCAAGGCAATCGCGCTGATCAGCCATTGCAGCGCCCGGTGCGTGACCGGCGGTGCCAACAGCCCGCCCCGCAGGCTCACCAGAACCGCGATCAACAGCAGCGCCAAGGCCACCAGCAACGTCAACCAGCCCGACGGATCGAACGCCGGTCGCAGCGCTTCGCCGTGCTTGGCCGGCACCTGGGGCACCACCGCCAAAACCGCCCAACGCCCACCCAGGGCCCAATACAAGTGAATCAAGCTGATGGTCGCAAACACTGCGACCAGCGACCGAGCCAAGAAAAGCGTCATTCGCCAGCCCTCCTGAAAAAGGTTGAACAATCATCCTAGCTCGAATTTGGCAATTCGCCGGACGGGCGCAGACTGCCCGTTTGCGGCGAAAGACGCATTGCCCAGGATCAAGAGTTCTAACGGCTGGCCATTCTTTAGAGACTGGCCGCGACTTTGTCCGCCACCTCCTTGGGCAGCCAGGCCTGCCAGACCTGCGGATGGGCCTTGAGGAACGCTTCGGCGGCCTCGCGCGGCGGTGTGCGTTTCTCGCTCATGTCGGCCAGGGCCTTGTTCAATGGATCGATGGGCAAATCGACCTTGGCGAAGAACTCGGCGATGTCCGGGTGTTGCTGCTGGAACGGCGTGGAGACGCCAATCGACAGTTTCGAGGCCAGGGATCGGGTCGGCTTCGGATTGGGGTTGTCGGCATCGGTGAGGGTTTTCCAGGCCTCGGCATCGAACGGCGGCTCCTGCAACTGCACCAGCTTGAACTTTCCAAGCAAGGGCGTGGGTGACCAGTAATAAAACAGGATCGGCTTGCCCCGGCGGATCGACGAGGTGATTTCAGCGTCCAGCGCCGCCCCCGAGCCACTGCGGAAATTCACATAGCTGTCCGTCAGGCCGTAGGCCTTGAGCTTCTGCTTGTTGACCACCTCGGATGTCCAGCCGATGGGGCTGTTGAGGAAACGGCCCTTGTCCGGGCTCTCCGGGTCCTTGAACACGTGCTTGTAGCGCGCCAGGTCCTGGACACTGCGCAAATCCGGCGCCACGGGCTTGATGCCTTTGGCCGGGTCGCCCTTGATGACGTACTCGGGCACCCACCAACCCTCGGTCGCGCCCTTGACCGTATCGCCCAGGGCGACCACCTTGCCCTCGGCCTCGGCCTTGACCCACACCGGGCTGCGGCCGGCCCACTCTTCACCGATGACCTGGATGTCGTTGTTGGCCAGGGCGGTTTCCAGGGTGATGGTGGTACCCGGCAAGGTGTCGGTCGGCAGGTCGTAGCCTTTTTCGACGATGATCCGCAGGATATCGGTGATCAGGCTGCCGCTTTCCCAGTTCAGGTCGGCGAAGTGGATCGGTGCCGAAGCCGCCGACGCCGGAAACGGCGCCCCCAACACAGCCAAGGTGGCCCAGGCAGCCAGCCACTGTCGAACTCGTTTCATGCTTTGCACCTCGTGCCAGATACAGACATAACCGAACGGCCCTGCGTCAGCGAACGCAAGCCTCTGAATAGTTCAGTCAATTGACTGTAGCCGAGGTTCCAGCGGCCCCCTGAGAAACTGCGAGCGAGCCAGGCACAATGGCCACCGCGCACACGGTTTTCGAGGCATTTTCAGCGGTGAAGCCGTATCACTCGCTGGCCTTGAAGGTCACGAGCTCGCCCTTGCGCCATTTGGCGGCCTTGGCGGTGACGGCTTTCAGGGTCTTGGTCAGGCCTTCCTGCAATTGTTCGTGGGCGGCGAACACCGTCACCACGCTATGGCCTTCCTTGAACAGGATCGCATGGCCCGCGGGCGTCGTGACGAAGGCATAGTCACCCAGGCCATAGACCGTCAACTTGATTTCGCGAAAGCGGATTTCAAACTTGCCGCCCTCACGACTGGGCAACACCGCCGCGCGAAAATGATCACCGACCTTGAGTTCCAGCCTGGGCTTGTCATCGACCACCAGGGCCGACTCGGTGTCGATTTCGGCGACATAGATCCCTTCCGGGGTCTGCTCGGTGATGTAGACGAAACGCGACTGGAACAGTTTGACCAGTTTTGCCCGCAGGTCACCGAGTACAAACAACGCATGCATGTCCAGATTACTTACTGCCAAGGAAACATCCCCATCTTTGAAAACGGCCCACCCGCTAAAAGGACGGACCACGAGAACCCGTGCCGACTGTAGTGTCGCAATGGACCTGTCTTTGAAATTCGAAATGAACGGCGCACCCCATCCCCGGCCGAGAGCAGACTAAAGGTTGCCGCGCTCGCCGTCTTTCCCGAGGGGGCGTCAGAGGCTGAAGGAAAACGCCACGCTGAGCATCGGAAAAGTGGGACGACTAACTTTAGGGAAATTTCTCACTTAGAAAAGCATTTTTCTGACATCGAGCCCAAAAAAAATTGCTTTAGATAGGCGCAGCCG
This sequence comes from Pseudomonas sp. Cab53, assembly GCF_018325965.1. Lineage (NCBI taxonomy): Bacteria > Pseudomonadati > Pseudomonadota > Gammaproteobacteria > Pseudomonadales > Pseudomonadaceae > Pseudomonas > Pseudomonas sp. Cab53. The sequence goes on from NZ_AP021902.1 coordinate 3,497,233, forward strand.
TCTACACGACACTGCCGATTCTAGAGCAGCCGAAGGCGTGGAGACTACTCGCAGCACTCGACAATTCGTCGGTAAACCCTAGAAAAGGAATTCGCATGGCTATTTTCATCCCGCTCCGGCCCCCTATCGTCCCTTGTGTCGTCGACACAGCCGATACCTTCGACGGTGTCGATTACCTGCCCATTTCGTTGATTCAACCGCGTTATCGAGTTGTCCTGGCCGGAAAGTGTTTCTTTCACATTGAAGAAACATCCACTGGGCGTGTAAGAGGTTTCCGCACCGACCATAACGAGGCCTGCTACCTGGCCAGGCGTCTCGAACAGAGTGCTTGAAGGCCTGATGTCGATCGAACTCCTGGCGCTCGCTTGTCTCTGATAGAAAGAAGCAACCCAGGCGTCATGACGGCGCCCGCCAAAGGAGAACCCCATGGAACAGCCTTCACACGAGCTCAGTACCCTGTTCGACCAACTCGGCCTGCCCTCGGACGGCAAAGCCATCGACGATTTCATCGTGGCCCACCCGCTGGCACCGGAGATCAAGCTGGTGGAGGCCGACTTCTGGTCGGATCAGCAGAAAGCCCTGCTGCGTGAATGGCTGCTGGCCGACGGCGAAGAGGCGGTCCTGGTGGACCAACTGAACGTGCGTTTGCACGACGGTAAATAACCTAGAGGCCATCGGTTGAGCCCCTGTGGCGAGGGGATTTATCCCCGTTGGGCTGCGTAGCAGCCCCTAGGTCACACATTGCGGCGTATCAGGTCGGCTGCAACCAGCCTTTTTGGGGCTGCCTCGCAGCCCAACGGGGATAAATCCCCTCGCCACGGGGTTTTGCGTTTATTCAATAGAGTGAACGTCAACGCGCCTTCTCAGGCTTGTAACCCAACCGCAACCCACCCCAATGACGGCCCTTGACCATGATCGGTACGGAGAGGTCGTGCATCAGTTCGCCCGTGTCGCGGGTGTAGGTCTGCAACAGCACCGGTTGCTGGTGACTGCCGCAGCGGATGCCGGTGCGGTCGGAGAACTTGCGCTTGGTGCGGTTGTTCAGGGTGTCCACCTGGGGATCGCCGGTCAACGGCTGGCTGAACACCTTGTTGTGGGTTGGCACATAGCCTTGCTGGGTGCAGGCGATCGCGAAGACCAGGCCTTCGTGCCGGGCGAGCAACGGTTCCTGGATCGGCGGCAGCACTTGGTCGGTGTAGCGGTCGAAGCGGGTCTGGAACTTGGCGGGCTGGGTATTGGGAATGGCCTGGTAGTTGCGGTCGAACAGGTCATCCAGGCTGACGCGGCCCTGGTCGATATCGGCCTCGAACTGCGCGGCAATCTGGCTCGCCCCTTCCCGTGCCAGGTCATAGACGCGCTGGTGATAGTCATCGAGGCCCACCTCGGCCAGGCGTTCGCTGATGGATTCGGCCTGGCCTTCCATCTGCACCGCCGCCTCGGCCAGGCGCTGGGTCTGCTGGTCGCTGATGGACAGGTCGCCGCGCATTTGCTCGATGGCATGGAACAGGCTGTCGAGCTGCTCGCGGTTGGCGTCGGTGCCCTGGGCGATAGCGCCGACCTGGGTTTCCACGCCTTCGGCGAGCCGGGCAATGTTCTCCAGGTGCTGGCCGGTGTGCTCGACCTGCTGCACGCCGCTGTCCAGGTCATCGGCCAGTTGACGGATCTGCTCCACCACCTGGGCCGTGCGCTGCTGGATGTCCGCGACCATCACCCCAACCTCGCCGGTCGCCGCCGCGGTACGTCCGGCCAAGCCGCGGACTTCATCGGCCACCACCGCAAATCCGCGGCCGTGCTCGCCAGCCCGAGCCGCTTCGATGGCCGCGTTCAGCGCCAGCAGGTTGGTCTGGCTGGCAATCGACTGGATCACCAGGCTGACCCGCTGGATTTCATCGCTGCGCACGCTCAAGGCTTCGATCAACTCGCGACTGTCGTTGGCCCGCTGGCTGAGCTGGTGCATGCGACTGATGGACTCCACCAGCTCGCTGCGCCCGGCCACGCTGCTGCGATGGGCCTCGCTGGCGGCACCCAGGGCCTGCTGGCTGAGGTGTGAAGTCGCCTGTTCGGTGGCAATCATCGATTCGGCGTTGCTGACGATCCGCGCCGCCGCATCGAGTTGCGACTGGACCTTGCCGGCCAGTTGCTTGACCGAATAGGCGACACCGGCGGCCGACAGCGCGTTATGACTGGTGGTATAGGACAAATCGCGAGTCAGCTCGGACAGCCGGTCGGTCGCCGGCGCCTGGACCGTGGCCACCCGCGAGCGCAGGCGTGGCAACCAGACGATGAGCATCACCAACGGCAGGCCCAGGTACAGGGACCAGCCGCCCAGGGTCATGCCACACAACAGCAAGGTCAGGGCAAGGCTCTGCAAGGTCGGCGTCAGCCAGCGTGCCAGGCCTTTCGTCACCGGTACCGAGGCCGGCACCGCACCCGCCAGAGATCCTTCTGTCGCCATGTTCGTCACCCACGCTTATCGTTGTTATGAGCGCATTAAACGCCACTATGGGGCCATTATCCATGGTCCATTAGTCGCGGTTCTTGCATCAGGTCAACGGCAGGGAGGGTGAGATATTGAGCGAAGATCGCAACCTGCGGTGCGCGGTTGCGATCTTTCAAGAGGCGGGATCAGGCCTGGCGCTGGTGCTTGTCGATCTGCTCGTGGCGTTCCTGGGCTTCGATGCAGTACTTGGTGGTCGGGCTGATCAGCAGGCGCTTGAGGCCGATAGGCTCGCCGCTGTCGTCGCACCAGCCGAAGCTGTCATCGTTGATGCGGTCCAGGGCCTGCTCCAGTTGCGGCAGCATGCGCTGGTCACGGTCAATGGCGTTGACCAGCCAGGTGCGCTCTTCTTCTACGGAAGCAGCGTCGGCCGGGTCGGCCGGGGTGTCCAGGCTCTCAATGGCGATTCGGTTCTGTTCGATGCGCTCGTGGGTTTCGACTTTCATGTTCTGCAACAGCTTGGTGAAGAAAGCCAGCTGCTCGGCGTTCATGTAGTCATCCGCCGGCATGGCCAGCAACTTTTCCTTTGTCATTGATATCTCTATAAAAAAACGTGCATTAAGGCGAATTATGGAGCGTCCCGCAGCGCAGCTGCCACGCTCGTCAGGAAGGCGCCGTCTATTCCAAGCGCCACCCGGCACTCAATTTACGAGGGGCGGCAGTCTAAGGCCGAGTGGAGGCCCCAGCAACCGAAAACATAGGGAAAATGTCCGACAACCCCTAGAAATGTTCTCTGACACGCTTTCGGCGGTCATCGGAGTGCGTTTATAACAAGAAATTCGCTGCAATGGCTGTATTAAGAAGACAAATGGCAACGCCACGCGGGTCAGGCGTGGCGCTTTGTCGCATTACAAGGCTGTTTAACGCTTGAGTTTGCGTTTGTTGCGGTACTGATCGATGACCACGGCCACCACAATGATCAGCCCCTTGATGATGTCCTGGATGTAGGCGTCGACACCGACAAAGGTGAACCCACTGGCCATCACCCCGAGAATCAGCGCCCCGATCACCGTCCCGGTGATGCGCCCTACCCCACCCGCCAGGCTGGTGCCACCGATCACTGCCGCCGCGATCGCGTCCAGTTCATAAGACATGCCCATGCCGGCCTGCCCGGTCGCCGCCCGCGCCGAGGCCACCACCCCGGCCAACCCCGCCAGCAGCCCGGCGATGCTGTAGACGATCACCAGGTGGCGCTTGACGTTGATGCCCGAGGTGCGCGCCGCCTGCATGTTGCCGCCGATGGCGTAGGTGTACTTGCCGTACTTGGTGTAACGCAGGGCGATGTGGAAGATCACCGCCACCACCAGGAAAATGATCACCGGCATCGCGCCATGGCCGATGGCCGTGTAGGAGTCCGACAACATGCTCACCGGCTGGCCTTCGGTGTAGTAGCGCGCCAGGCCACGGGCCGAGACCATCATGCCGAGGGTGGCAATGAACGGCGGGATGCCGGTGATGGCGATGATGCTGCCGTTGATTGCCCCGGCCAACAGCCCGACACCGAGCCCGGCCACCACCGGGATCCACGCCGGCAGGTCGGTCAGCGAGGGGAACACCGCCCGGGCGAAGTCCGACGTCTGGGCCAGGCTGGCGGCAATCATTGCCGACAGCGCCAGCACCGAGCCGGACGACAGGTCGATACCGGTGGTGATGATCACCTGGGTCACACCGATGGCCAGCAGGCCGATGATCGACACCTGCAGGATCATCAGCACCAGGCGCTGGGAGTTCATCAAAAAGCTCTGGTCACGCATGATCCAGCCGAACAGCTCGAACACCAGGCCGATGCCGATCAGCACCAGGAAGATGCTCAGTTCCGTCGGCAGGCGTCGGCGCGTCCTGGCCGGTGCGGCGGCGGGTTTGTTTTCCAGTATTGCGTTCATAGCCATTCACCTTTTTTTGTTCTTTGGCGAGGGGGTATTGCTTTTGGGTGTAGCCCCCTGAAAACGGGACCGCTTCGCGGCCCAGCGGGAGCAAGCTCCCTCGCCACAATTGCGCTCGACTTTGTGTTTTGAACGGGCTGCATCAGGACAGGCCCGACGCCAGTTGCATGACCCGTTCCTGACTCGCCTCGCTGCGGTCGAGGGTGCCCATCAGATCGCCTTCGTGCATCACCATGACCCGGTCGCTCATGCCCAGCACTTCCGGCAGCTCGGACGAAATCATGATCACCGCCATGCCTTCGCTGGCCAGATAGGCGATAAGCCGGTAGATCTCTGCCTTGGCGCCGACGTCGATGCCACGGGTCGGCTCGTCGAGAATCAGGATGCGTGGGTTGGTCATCAGCCAGCGGGCCAAGAGCGCCTTTTGCTGGTTGCCACCGGACAAGGTGTCGATGCACTGTTCCAGCGACGGCGTCTTGACCCGCAGCTTCTTGCACATGTCTTCGCACAGGGCGCGCAGGGCCTTCTGCTGGATGAAACCGTTGCCGACGTAATGGGGCAGCACGGCCATCTCCATGTTTTCCAGCACCGACAAGCACGGGAACAGGCCACTGAGCTTGCGATCCTCGGTCAACAGGGCGAAGCCTTTCTCGATGGCCATGTGCGGGTCGCTGATGCGCACCGGCTGGTCGTCCAGCAGGATTTCACCGCCCGTCGCCGGCGTGATGCCGAAAATCGCCTCGGCCACGTTGGTCCTGCCCGACCCCATCAACCCGGCAATGCCGAGGATCTCGCCGGCGTGCAGGTCGAAGGACACGCCCTTGAAAATACCGTCCAGGCTCAGGTCGCGCACCGACAGTACCCGCTCGCCGATGGGCTTTTCCCGCACCGGGAACAACTGGCTCAGCTCACGCCCGACCATCATCGAGATCAGGCTGTCGCCGTCCATGCTGTCGGCCCGTTGCAGGCCGATGTAGGCGCCGTCGCGAAACACCGCCACTTCATCGGCGATGGCGAACACTTCATTCATTTTATGGGTGATGTAGATGATGCCCTTACCCTCGGCCTTGAGGTCGGCAATGATCGAGAACAGGTGGGCCACTTCCGTTTCGGTGATGGCCGACGTCGGCTCGTCCATGATCAGGACGTCCGAGTCATAGGACACGGCCTTGGCGATCTCGACCATCTGTCGCTCGGCGATGCTCAGGTTGCCCACTTGCTCCTCGGGATCGAGGTTGATACGCAGGCGCTCCAGCAACCGGGCGGTGCAGCGATGCATCTCGCCATGGTCGATCATGTGCAGGCCGTTGAGTTGCTCGCGGCCGATCCAGATGTTCTCGGCGATGCTCATGTGCGGCATCAGGTTGAGTTCCTGGTGGATCATCGCGATCCCGGCCTGCAAGGCCGCCAGGGGTGTGTCGAACGTCACCGGCCTGCCCCGCAGGCGCAGTTCACCCGCGTCGGGCTGGTAAATGCCGGCGATGATTTTCATCAGGGTGGATTTGCCGGCGCCGTTCTCGCCCATCAGGGCCAACACGGAGCCTGGACGTACCCGCAGTTGCACATCGGACAGGGCCACCACGCCGGGAAAGCCTTTGCTGACATTGACGACTTCCAGCAGGTACGGTTCGTCAGGTATTACGCCCGGCTGGACACTCATCGCCGGGGTGCTCGAAGCAGTCGCTGAAGCGAACATGATCAGGTACTCCCTCGGCAAGGTCGATGACGCGACCCTGCCTGCTTATTATTGTGGTGGAACCGCGGGGACGGCAGGCCTCACTTGAACTGGTCGACGTTTTCCGGGGTGATCAGGCGATAAGGCACCCACACGGCGGGTTCAACCGGCTGCTTCTTGACCATCTTCACCGCCGTGTCGATCGAGCCGTCGGCCTGCCCTTTGGCGTCCTGGAACACCGAGACGGCCATCTCGCCTTTCTTCACCGCGTTCAGGCCGTCCGGCGTGCCGTCGACCCCGGCGATCAGTACGCTGCCCTTCTCCTTGCCGGCGCCCTTGAGGGCCATGGCGGCGCCAATGGCCATTTCGTCGTTGTTGGCGACCACCGCCTGGAATTCGCGGCCCTGGGTCAGCCAGTCATTGACCAGCGTCATGCCCTTGTCCCGCAGCCAGGTGCCCGTCTGCTCCTGCTCGATCTTGATGCCGGGGTACTTGGCCAGCACTTCCTTGACGCCCTTGGTGCGGTTGGTGGTGGAGTTGTTGGCGAGGTCACCGAGCAGGATCACGATGTTGCCCTTGCCACCCATTTTTTCCGCCAGGTACTGCATCTGCATCCGCCCGGCCTCCAGGTCATCCGAAGCGACGGTGACCACGCCCGCCGGCAGCTTCAGATCGTCGGGGCGCCGGTTGACGTAGACCAGCGGAATGCCGGCGGCCACGGCGGCCTTGGTGATGCGCTGGGTCGCGGCGGTGTCCACCGGGTTGACGATGATGGCGTCGACCTTCTGGCTGATGAAGCTTTCCACCTGGCTCAGCTGCTTGACCACGTCACTGCGCGCGTCTTCGAACTGCAGGCTGACGCCGTCCGGCAGGGATTTGGCTTTCTTGTCCATGGATTCACGCAGGTAGGTCAGCCAGGTGTCATCGAACTGGGACATGCTGACGCCGATCTTCAGGTCCGCCAGGGCTGCGCCGCTGGTGAGCATCAATGACAGGGCCAGCGAGGCGATACGGGTCTTGGTCTTCATGAACGGTCTTTCTCCACTTTTTTGTTGGTTTTATGGATAAGGCGTAGCGGATCAGGAGCGCGGCAAGCGCACGATGGGCGCGCCGGGGATGCAACAGACCACGGCGCCCTTGCGCTGGATGCACAGGGACCCGAAGAGGGATACGACAGAGGACAGGCTTGGCAAGTGAAACGCAGAGCGGCTGAAGGTTTTCATCGACGGTACCTGGCTGTGCTTCTTGTTTTTGTGAAGTCCCCTACCCGTTTAAGACTTGCTTGCTCGGATGGGAACCGGATGTCGGCAACCTGGAAATGACTTTATTGGAAAATATTTTCCATATCAACTTGTTTTAGAATTTTATTCGTTTTTTATTCCATGGCCTACGGGCGGGGACATCACCACCACCTGCCCCTGCTCGGCACTCTGCCGCGCAGCGTCCAGAATGCGCGTGGTCGCCAGGGCATCGCGGGCCTGCACCGGTAACGGCCCGCCCCCTTGCAGGGCACTTTGCAGGCGCTGGTAGAACGTCATCCAGCAACCGCGTTCCGAGGTCACCCGCTCCCGCTCGTTGCCGTGCTCGAACCAGCCCCAGCGCCGATGTTCCTCGGCGCCCCAGCGTTCGCCCGCGCTGGCCGGGCTCAATCCGGCCAGCGCCTGGGCCTCCTGGCCATCCAGGCCGTCGACGGTGTAGCAGCCGTGGGTGCCGCTGACCCGAAAGCGTGGGCGCGGGGCGTTTTGCAGGCAATGGCCGCTCAGGTGTGAAACGACCCCACCGACATGGGTCAGGGACATAAAGAAGCCATTGTCGAAAACCTGGCCGGGCGTTCGGTAATCCAGCTCGGCGTAGACTCGCGCCACCGGCCCGAACAGTTGCAGTGCCTGGTCCACCAGATGGCTGCCGAGGTCGCGCAGGAATCCGCCGCCGCTGCCTTTACCCACCGACGAAGGCGAGTAACGCTCGACACTGGACTCGAAGCGCATGACCTGGCCCAGGGCACCGGAGGCCAGCAATTTGCGCAAGGTCAGGAAGTCCGAATCCCAGCGACGGTTCTGGTACACGCTCAACGGCACCTTGCCCCGCTCGGCCGCCACTACCAGCGCCTCGGCCTCGGCCGCGTCACGGGCAAATGGCTTGTCGCTGACCACCGCCACGCCGTGCTCGATGGCTTGCATCACCACCGCCGGACGACTGTCCAACGGCGTAGACACCACCACCGCGTCGACCCCCGCCGCCACCAATTGCTCAAGCGTGTCAAACGCGCGGGCGTTCGGGTAGTCGCCTGCCAGTTGCGCACGCCGCTCAGCCGAGCGCGTGACCACGCCGACAAACGTCGCCCCCGGCAAACTGCTGATCAACGGCGCATGAAAAAACCGCCCTCCCTTGCCGTAGCCGACCAGTCCGATTCGCATGAAACCCCCTTGAAAGTCATTGGATAAACATCGACCCTGTGGGAGCGGGCTTGCTCGCGAAGGCGTAGTGTCAGTCGACATCAATGTTGAATGTGCCGCCGTCTTCGCGAGCAAGCCCGCTCCCACAAGGATTGGGGTTAGCCGTAGAAACGCGGGCGCTCAGGCAATTCGATGGGAACGATCTGCCCGCTCTGCTGCGCCTGGATGCAGGCATCGGCCGCCACCGCCGCCGCGAAGCCGTCCCAGGCCGATGGCCCGCCCACCTGGCCGGCGCGCACGCCGTCGATGAAGGCTTGCAGTTCGACGTCGTAAGCGGCGATGAAGCGGTCCTTCCAGTCCATCAGGATCGCGTTGGACAGCTTGGCCTCGCTGCGCAGTTGCACCTGGGACGGTTCCGGCAGCTTGGCGATGCCCGTCTCCCCCACCACTTCGCACTGGATGTCGTAGCCGTACTGGCAGTTGACGAACACTTCCACGTCGATGCGGGTGCCCTTGACGGTTTCCAGCAACACGACCTGCGGGTCACGCAGGTGGGCCAGGGCCTTGCTGGTCTTGCGCGGGAACACCACTTGCACCGAAACGTAGTCATCGGCCAACAGCCAGCGCAGCACATCCAGCTCGTGAATCAGCGTGTCGGTGATTGCCATGTCGGTCTTGTAGTTCTCGCCGACCCTGGGGTTGCGGTGGGCACAGTGGAGCATCAGCGGTTCGCCGATCTGACCGTTGTCGATCACCGCCTTGAGGGCCCGGTAGCCTTCGTCGTACGGCCGCATGAAGCCGACCTGTACCAGGCGTGTGCCGTGGGCCACCTCCGCGTCGACGATCCGGCGGCACCCTTGGGCGGTGACCGCCAGGGGCTTTTCGCAAAACACCGGCTTGCCGGCCGCAATCGCCGCCAGCACGTATTCCTCATGGCTCGGGCCCCAGGAAGTGACCAGGATCGCCTCGACATCCGGCGCCTTGATCAGGGCGTGCCCGTCCGGGTAGACCTCGGCGGTCAGGTTCAAATCCGCCACCACCTTCGCCGCCTGGGCAAGGTTGATGTCGGTCACCGCCACCACCTGGCTATTGAGCAACGTCTGGCTGCACCGCCGGATATGGTCCTGGCCAATGGCCCCAGTGCCAATGACGCCCAGTTTCAAAGACATGTGGAACTCCTTATTCGGTTGAGGCAGTTAATATTGGCGAGCTTCGGCCAATCGTTCATTGAGGGCTTTGGCGGCGGCGTCGGTGCGGGCGCTGGTGGACACTTGCGCCACGCCGACCCGCCACCAGGACAGGTAGCTGTGGATCATGGTCTTGGGCAGGACCTTGATGTCGATCAGGGTGGACACAGTCTGCAACCGTGCATCGGCCAGGGCCGCGTGCAGTTCGTCAAGGGTGCGGACCTTGTAGGTCTTGCAGCCGTAGGCCGCCGCGCTCATGGCGAAGTCCACCGGGACGAAACCGCCATTGAGCTTGCCGGTGTCCGGGTTACGGAAACGGAACTCGGTGGCGAAGCTGTCCATGCCGTTGCCCATCTGCAGGTTGTTGATGCAACCGAAGGTCATGTTGTCCAGCAACACCACGTTGATCTTGCGCCGCTCCTGGATCGAGGTGGCCAGCTCCGAATGCAGCATCATGTAGGAGCCATCGCCCACCAGCGCGTACACCTCTTTATCCGGCTCGGCGAGTTTCACCCCCAGCGCCGCATTCACCTCATAGCCCATGCACGAATAACCGTATTCGAGGTGATAGGTGTTCACCCCCTTGCTGCGCCAACTGCGCTGCAAGTCACCGGGCAAGCTGCCGGCGGCGGCGACGATGATCGCGTCATCGGCGAGGCTTTCGTTGAGGGTACCCAGCACGCGACTCTGGGTCAGGCAGGAGCCGGTAAGTTCGATGAATTCGCGAAACACCGCCGGGTCCAGGTGATCGCGCACCTCCGGGACGAAATCCTCGACCTGGTAATCGGCCTGGTAGACCCGATCCACCTCGGCGTCCAACCGGGCCTTGGCGTCGGCGACTTGGCCGCCCCATTCGGCGCGATAGTCGCCGAGCACGCCGGCCAACGCCTCCAGGCCCACGCGCGCGTCGGCCAGCAACTGCACGCCGTCGAGCTTCACCGCATCGCACGGGCTGACGTTGAGGTTAAGGAATCGCACGCCCGGCTGGCGGAACAGCCATTTGGAGCCGGTGGTGAAATCGCTGTAGCGCGTGCCGATACCGATGATCAGGTCCGCCTCCGCGGCCAGCAGGTTCGCCGCCAGGCAACCGGTTTCGCCCACACCTCCGACGTTCAGCGGATGGCTGGAGACCACCGCGCTCTTGCCGGCCTGGGTTTCGGCGAACGGAATCTGGAAGCGTTCGGCAAACGCCTGCAAGGCGGCATTGGCCCCGGAATAGCGCACGCCACCGCCGCAGATGATCAGCGGCCGACGCTTGCCCTTGAACAGCGCCAGGGCGTCGTCGAGCATCGCCTCGGTGGCCGGGCGACGGTCGATCCGGTGTACGCGCTTTTGCAGGAAGTAGTCTGGATAATCGTAGGCCTCGGCCTGCACGTCCTGGGGCAGCGCCAGGGTCACCGCGCCGGTCTCGGCCGGGTCGGTGAGCACGCGCATGGCCTGGATCGCGGCGCTCATCAGCTGCTCGGGGCGGTTGATGCGGTCCCAATATTTGCTCACGGCCTTGAACGCATCGTTGGTGCTGATGCTCAGGTCGTGGAACTGCTCGATCTGTTGCAGCACCGGGTCCGGCTGGCGGCTGGCATAGACGTCACCGGGCAACAGCAGCAATGGAATGCGATTGGCCGTGGCCGTGGCGGCAGCGGTCAGCATGTTCGCCGCGCCGGGGCCGACCGACGAGGTGCAGGCGTAGATCCTGCGCCGCAGGTGCTGCTTGGCGAACCCGATGGCGGCATGGGCCATGCCTTGCTCGTTGCGGCCCTGGTGCACCACCAGATCGCCGGCGTCCTGCTCCAGCGCCTGGCCCAGCCCCAGCACATTGCCGTGGCCGAAAATGGTAAACACCCCGGCGACGAATTTGCTCTGAACACCATCGACCTCGACGTACTGGTTATCGAGGAATTTCACCAGGGCCTGGGCCATGGTCAGTCGTGTTGTGGTCATGCTTGCACCTATCCTGGAATGCAAAAATCTGGCGGCTGGCGCAGAACCTTGTGGGAGCGAGCTTGCTCGCGAAAGCGGTGTACCAGGCGAACTCGAAGTTGAATGTGCCATTGCTTTCGCGAGCAAGCCCGCTCCCACATTTGGATCTGCGTCAGGCCAACAATCGTGTCAGGCCTGCGGGTTTTGCAAATGGCTCATGCTCGCCCCCAGCGCCTGGCGGATGTCGGCCAATTCATGGATGCTCTCGGCGAAGGGCTCGAAGGACAGGTAGCCGTCATAGCCTCCGGCCCGCAACGCCTGGATCTGCGCGGCGTTGCCGAGAATGTCGGCCTCACCCACCAGCACCCGGTGGCCGTCGCGGATCGTCGCCAGCGGGGCCTGGGCATCCTCGACACCGGAGATGTGCACCAGGCCGGTCAGTTCGGGAAAGAACGCCTGCTCGCCCGCCAGGTGATGGTGGAAGGTGTCGTGCACCAGGCGGAACACATCCAGTCCGCCCACCGCCTCGATCGCCGCCACCGCCGTGCCCTTGCGCCGCAACGAACATTCTTCGAAACCCAGCGGCTCAATGAAACCGTAGATGCCGAAGGCCCGCAGGATCGGCGCCAGTTCACCCAACGCGGTGCGCAGGCCGGCCGCGCGTTGCGCTTCGCTGCGCGGATCGGCGCGATCGTTGAGCGGGCACATCACCAGCCCCTCGGCGCCGCACTCGCGGGCGTAGTCGGCCAGCCGCACGGCTTGGGCACGGCGTTCGTCGTTCCACACATCGAAGGGGTACAGGGCATTGATCGACAACACCTTGATGCCGCGTGCCTCGCACAGCGCACGCACCTGGGCCGGCGGCATGCCGTCTTCGATCTCGACGCCCTTGAGGTCGTTGCGGATCTCGATGGCATCGGTCTTCAACGCCAGCGCCAGGTCGATGAAGGCCGGCAGCGACAGGCGCGGGGCGACCATTCGGTTCAGGGCAAAACGCAGGGGTTTGTTCATTGTTGTTATCCCTCCGGCATTCGTACGAGCAGGTTATTGGGCAGTCGGCATGCTGAACTCCGGGCCCTTGGCGATGCTGTCGGGCCAGCGTTGCATCACGCTCTTGTAGCGGCTGTAGAAGCGCAGCCCTTCTTCGCCATAGGCGTGGTGGTCGCCGAACAGCGAGCGCTTCCAGCCGCCAAACGAATGCCAGGCCATGGGCACCGGGATCGGCACGTTGATGCCGACCATGCCAACCTTGATGCTGCGGGCAAACGCCCGGGCGATGCCGCCGTCACGGGTGAAGCAGGACACGCCATTGCCGAACTCGTGGGCGTTGATCAGGGCGACCGCCGTGGCGAAATCCGGCACGCGCACGATGCCCAGCACCGGGCCAAAGATCTCCTGCCGATAGATGCTCATCTCGGGGGTGACCTGGTCGAACAACGTCGCCCCGACAAAGAACCCCTGCTCGGCGCCGGGCACCTTGAAGCCTCGCCCGTCGACGATCAGGCGCGCGCCTTCGGCCACGCCCGAATCGATGAACCCCTCCACCTTGGCCTTGTGTTCGGCGGTGACCAGCGGCCCCATGTCGGTGCCCGGCTGCTGGCCGTTGCCGACCTTCAGTTGATCGATGCGCGGCAACAGGCGGGCGATCAGTTCATCGCCCACGTCACCCACCGCCACGGCAATGGAAATGGCCATGCAGCGCTCGCCGGCCGAGCCGTAGGCGGCGCCGATCAATGCATCGGCCGCCTGGTCGAGGTCAGCGTCGGGCATGACGATCATGTGGTTCTTCGCACCGCCCAGGGCCTGCACGCGCTTGCCATTCGCCGTGCCCTGCTGGTGGATGTATTCGGCGATGGGCGTGGAGCCGACGAAGGAAACCGCTTCGATGTCCGGGTGCTGCAACAGCGCATCCACCGCCACCTTGTCGCCCTGGACGACGTTGAACACGCCGTCCGGCAAGCCGGCTTGTGTCAACAACCGGGCCATCAGCAGGCTGGCGGATGGGTCGCGTTCCGAGGGTTTGAGGATGAAGCAGTTACCGGCCACCAGCGCCAGCGGGATCATCCACAAGGGCACCATCACCGGGAAGTTGAACGGCGTGATGCCAGCGCAAACGCCCAGGGGCTGGCGCAGGTTCCAGTTATCGATGCCGCCGCCGATGTTGTCGCTGAAATCGGTCTTGAGCAGGTTGGGCGCACCACAGGCGTACTCGACGATCTCGATGCCCCGGGTGACTTCGCCGTGGGCGTCGGACAGCACCTTGCCGTGTTCCCGGCTGATGATCGCGGCCAACTCGTCATGGTGGCGGTCGAGCAGTTCCTTGAACTTGAACATCACCCGCGAACGGCGCAGCGATGACTGTTCGGACCAGGCCGGGAACGCCGCCAGTGCCGAGGCGACCGCAGCCTCGACAGTGGCGGGTTCGGCCAGCGCGACCCGTGCCTGGACCGCACCGGTGGCCGGGTTGAAGACCGGGCTGAAGCGCGTGGCGTCGCGTTCCTGCACCTGTCCGTTGAGGTAATGGCCTACTACCGGGGCGTCGCTCATTGTTCCTGTTCTCCGTGGGGATGGTGCAATTCAGAGGTCCAGCAGCCAACTGTGCTGCGGGTCGTTGTGAAACTGCCAGACGCGCTTGGGCCCGGCCATGACGTTCAGGTAGTACGACTCGTACCCGTAGGGCACACTGACCGGGTGATAGCCCTTGGGCACCACCACCAGGTCGCTGTTCTCCACGGCCATGGCCTGGTCGATGCTGCGGTCATCGGTGTAGACCCGCTGGAACACAAAGCCCTGGGCCGGGTTGACCTGGTGGTAATAGGTTTCCTCCAGGAAGCTCTGGTGCGGCAGGTCGTCGGTGTCGTGCTTGTGGGGCGGGTAGCTCGACGAGTGTCCCGATGGCGTGCGCACTTCCACCACCAGCAGCGAATGGGCCGGCTCGCTGTCCGGCAGGATGTCGCAGACGTAGCGGGTGTTGGCACCCTTGCCGCGCACGCTGCGCTTCATGCTGTCGGGGCGGATCAGCCGTGGAGCGTAGCGATCCCCGGCTGCCCCCGGCGCCGCACACACGGCGAGTTGCACGTCACTCAGGGCGGTGACCTGAGCCTGGCTGCCGGGCGGCAGGTACGCGGCGTAGGGTGACTTGTCCTCGAACACCGATTGGCGGTCGCCCAGGTTGTCCCAGTCGAACGCGCCCTGCCCTGGCGCCTCGCCCTTGAGGCTGATGCGACCGCTGAGCAGCACCAGGCACAGTTCCTTGTCATCGGCCGCCACCGCGAGGGTTTCGCCCAGGCTCAGGCGATAGGCGGCGAAGCCGACGTATTCCAGCTCGCCGGCGGGCAGCTCGACCATGGTCCGGCCGCTGGCGTGGCTCTTGATCAACAGGCTCATGACGCACTCCTTTCCTGCAACAAGGCGCGCAGGGTCTCGTAGCCTTTTTTGGCGTAGGCGTAACTCGGCGCGACGGCCGGATCCTGCTCGGCTTCCACCACCAGCCAGCCCTCGTAACGGGCAGCCAGCAACACGTCCAGCAACGCGGCAAAATCGATGTCGCCATCGCCCGGCACGGTGAAGGTGCCGTTGATGATGCAGTCGGGAAAGCTCCAGAGGTGGTTGCGCGCCAACTGCACCACCGGTTTGCGCACGTCCTTGAAATGCACGTGGCAAATACGCTCGATGTGTTTGCGCAGCACCTGCAAGGGTTCGCCGCCGCCCATGTAGCAGTGGCCGGAATCGAACAACAGGCCCACCTCGCTGCCGGTCAGGGCCATCAGCTTGTCGATGTCCGAGGGCGACTCGACGTAGGCGCCCATGTGGTGGTGATAGCCCAGGCGCACGCCCCTGGACAGGGTGAAGCGCGCCAGCTCGGTGAGTTTGTCGGCGTAGCCTTGCCAGGCGTCGTCGGTGTGAAAACGCGGCCGTTCGACCAGGGGAATCCGCTGGCCCTGGATCGAATCGGCCACTTCGCCGTACACCAGCACCGTGGCGCCGTTGTGCGCCAGCAACTCGACATGGCTGGCAATGGCGTCGATTTCCTCGGCTGCCGAACGCTGGGCCAGGCGACCGGAATACCAGCCGGAAACCAGGGCCAGGTCATAGGGCCGCAATACATCGCCAACGCCCTTGGCGTCCTTGGGAAACTTGCCGTTGAGCTCGAAGCCTTCGTAGCCGATGGCTTTGCCTTCGCTCAGCGCGGTGCTCAACGGCGTCTCACCGCCCAGGGAAGGCAGGTCGTCGTTGCTCCAGGAAATCGGGTTGATGCCAATTCGAATAGCGGGCATGGCTGCACCTTTTTATTGTTTTCAAACTGAATGTCGAAAGCCATTTGTGAATACATAACTGTGGCGAGGGGATTTATCCCCGCTGGGCTGCGAAGCGGCCCCTCGAACGGCTGAATGTGGGCTGCCTGACACACCGAGTTGTAGGGTTTTGGGGCTGCTTCGCAGCCCAGCGGGGATAAATCCCCTCGCCACAAAAAAGCTCTTGCGCCGCTGTCACGCCCGCGCCGCCCGCCACGCCTCGATCAATTCCACGAACCGGTCTTGCACCTGCCGGATCAGCGTTTCATCGTCGATTTCCCCGGCCATCCACGCTCGGCTCGGTTCCTGGAAGATCGTGCGGCCTACGGCGAACCCTCGGCAGGTGGTGCTCTGGCTGGCCTGGCGAAAACCATCGGCCAGCGCCGTGGCTGGGGCGTTGAGGCCCAGCAAAACCACGCCGCGGCAATACGGGTCGCGTTGCTGAATCAACTCGTCGAGCTGCTCCCATTCCTGCTCGCTCTGGGCCTCGATCTTCCACCACGCCGGGTAGATGCCCAGGTTGTAGAGGCGCTTGAGGGCGCGATACAGCACGTCCGGGTGCGGCGACGGATGATCCTTGGGCGGAATGACTTCCAACAGCAATTCATGGCCGCTGACCTGGGAGGCCTTGTACAACCCCATCAACTGCGCTTCCTGTTCGAGGCGCAACAGCGGCTCGTCATCGGGGTGGAATTGCACCAGGCACTTGATGATCTGTTCCTGCGGCCAGGCGATCAGGTTGCTGCCGATGGAACGCCCATGTTCGAACGCCAGCGGGCGCGAACCCTGGACTTCCACCGGCCGCGCGACCCACCAACCGCGCCCGGTGGCCGCATTGAGCGAATCCTGGCCAAATCGCTGGTCAGCCAACAGGCCGACATCGGCCTCGACGCCCTGGCGTTGCAAATCGGCTTCGACCCGCTCCACCGCCTGGATGAACAGTTGCTTGAGCTGGCCGATGCTACTCAGGTCGCGGCCGCCCTTTTGCGCCAGTTCCACTAACTGTCCACGGTGGTCGAACGCGAAAATGAACAGTTGCTTCCAGGCTTTGCGCGGCACGCTGACCTGATGCAGGCGTTGCAGCACGGCGTCCTGGTCCGGCCGGGTGATCGGCACCGGGCTGCTGAACAGGTAGTCGAGCTCCGCCCGGGTCGGCATGGCCGGGGCACAGGCATGGCGCGACACCACCAGGCCGCCGCAGGCATTGGCCAACTGGCAGCAACGCTCGTCACTGGCGTCCTCCAGCCAACCGGCGAGAAACCCCGACATGAAGGCGTCGCCGGCGCCCAGCACATTCAGGACTTCGACTCGAACGCCCGGGTAAATCGCGCCGTCTTCGAGCCGCGCCGGGATCGCCCCATGGATCACCGTGCAGCCCTGCGGGCCGAGCTTGACCACCAGGGTCGCCGCCGTCAGCGAACGCACGGTGCGCAGGGCCGTGAGCAAGTCTTCGCTGCCGCCAGCGATCAGAAACTCTTCCTCGGTGCCGACGATCAGGTCGAAACGCGGCAGGATGCCTTGCACGTGCCGGCTGACGTTCTGGTCGGCGACAAAACGGGTCTGCCCGTCGGCCTTGCCTGTCAGGCCCCAGAGCACCGGCCGATAGTCGATATCGAGGATGCGCTTGACCTGGTGCTTTTGCGCATAGTCCAGGGCCTGGATGCTGGCCTTATAGACGCCGTCGGTGGAGAAATGCGTGCCGGTGATCAGCAGGGCCTTGCTGGAGGCAATGTAAGACTCGTCGATGTCTTCGGCCCGCAGCGCCATGTCGGCGCAGTTTTCGCGGTAGAACACCAGGGGAAAGGTCTCACGATCCTTGATCCCCAGCAGGACCATTGCTGTCAGGCGTTGCGGATCGGCCTTGATGCCGCTGACATCGCAGCCTTCGCGCGCCAGCGATTGCACCAGGAAACGGCCCATGTGGTCGTCGCCCACTCGGCTCAGCATCGCCGACTTGAGCCCCAGGCGCGCCGTGCCGAACGCGATGTTGGCCGACGAGCCTCCCAGGTACTTGGCGAAACTGCTGACATCTTCCAGGCGTGCGCCGACTTGCTGCGCATAAAGGTCCACGCCCAGGCGTCCCAGGCAGATCACATCCAATTGACGCCCACTGGCAAAACGAGTCTGGCCCATGCTGGCTCCTGTTATTTTTATCAGCCTGCGCATGCCGCCGAAACCGGCGCCAACGCTCTTGGTGGGTGCAGACTAAAACGAGCCGCGGGCAATAATCAATAATTATTCTATATATTTTTTACGTGGAATATTTTTTCCAATACGCTATAGCCGAAGCGGACCAGACGCAGTGCATCGTTTCAGCAGCGGCGCCAACGTTGCCCTACCCATGATTTTCCCAGCGCCTACGCTGTAGACTGCGATCAGCCAACCTATTGTCGAGGGCCGTGTGTGACAGCCGCCCTATAAGAACAAAGCCAGAAGGATTTTCTATGACCCGCCCCGATGATCTGCCGGCACCGTCCGAGCGCGCGTCCGACGCCACGCTCCCGAGCCCTCCGATCAATGCCGAGCGCCTGCTGCAACTGATTACCGAGGAGTACGAAAGCCTGCCCCGCCAGCTCAAGCGCATTGCCAGCTACATGAGCCAGCAGAGCGACCGGATCATGGTCGACCGGATCAGCGACATCGCCCGCGAATGCGAAGTGCACCCCTCGGCCATCGTGCGTTTCTCCCAGCGCTTTGGCTTCAGTGGGTTCAGCGAAATGCAGGCGCTGTTTCGCGAGGCGTACACCCACAAGACCACGCCGGTGCAGAACTACCAGCAACGCATCCGCAGCATGATCGCCAACAAGTCGCAGAAAGCCAGTGGCGGCGACCTGGCCCGCGAATGCGTCAACGCGACCCTGTCGGGCATCGAACGCCTGGGGCTGGAGCTCGACGACCAAGCCTTCGAAAAAGCCGTGGACCTGGTGGTCAACGCCGACAACATCTATGTGGTGGGCGTACGCCGTTCGTTTGCGGTGGCCGACTACCTGGTCTACAACCTGCAACACACCAACAAGCGTATTCACCTGGTGTCCGGCCTGGGCGGCAGCTACCGCGAGCAGATGCGCAGCGTGCGGGCCAACGACCTGGTCATCGCCATCAGCTTCACGCCCTACGGCAAGGAAACCCAGCACTGCCTGCGCATCGCCCAGCACCACCAGGCCAAGACGCTGATCATCACCGACAGCAACCTGTCGCCCCTAGCCAAGCGGGCCAACGCGGTGTTGTTGGTGAACGAAGGCAGTTCGTTCGCCTTCCGCTCGTTGAGCGCCACGCTGTGCCTGTGCCAGGCGTTGTTCATTGCCGTGGCCTACCGGCTGGAGCTCAAGGTCGATGAGATCCATGAACAAGTCGGGTTCGAGGACTGATGTATCACCCACCGCTGAAGGAGAAGCCATGAAACTGATCGGCATGCTGGATTCGCCCTATGTACGCCGCACCGCCCTGTCCGCCAAATGCCTGGGCATCGCCCTGGAGCATGAGTCGGTTTCGGTGTTCCGGCATTTCGAGCAGTTCCAGCGAATCAACCCGGTGGTCAAGGCACCGACCCTGGTGCTGGACGATGGCAGCGTACTGATGGATTCGACGTTGATCATCGATTACCTGCAAACCCTGGCAGCACCAGGAAAGCGCCTGATGCCAGACGATGCCGGGCAGCGGTTGCGGTCACTGCGCCTGATCGGGTTGGCGCTGGCGGCGTGTGAGAAATCGGTGCAGATCTACTACGAACGCAACCTGCGGCCCACAGACATCCAGCACGCGCCCTGGGTAGAGCGAGTGGAAGGCCAGCTCGCGGCTGCCTATGGGATGCTGGAACAGGAACTGCAGCGAGCGCCGCTGCCCACTGATGGCACGCTGGATCAGGCCGGTATCACGCTGGCAGTGGCCTGGAGCTTCTCCAACCTGGTGGTGCCGGACCAGGTGGAGGGCCGGTCATTTCCATTGATCAGCGCCTATACCGCCTATGCCGAAGGGCTGGAAGTGTTCATCGACACCCCGATGCAGTAGGCATCGACGCCAACATACCCGCGGTCATCGCGAGCAAGCTCGCTCCCACAGGGGATGCTTGGTACGCCGCAAATTAAGCGTTCACCGCTGTCACCTGTGTGGGAGCGAGCTTGGTCGCGAAGACGGTGGCACAGCCGGCAGCATCATCCACTGGTACACCGCTTTCGCGGGCAAGCCCGCTCCCACAGGAGATAGTGGATTTCACGCAAATGCTGGACATCCCCCGACGCTTTTGTGGGAGCGAGCTTGCTCGCGAAGACGGTGGCACAGCCGGCAGCATCACCCACTGGTACACCGCTTTCGCGGGCAAGCCCGCTCCCACAGGAGATAGTGGATTTCACGCAAATGCTGGACATCCCCCGACGCTTTTGTGGGAGCGAGCTTGCTCGCGAAGACGGTGGCACAGCGAGCAGCATCGCCCACTGGTACACCGCTTTCGCGGGCAAGCCCGCTCTCACAGGAGATAGTGGATTTCACGCAAATGCTGGACATCCCCCGACGCTTTTGTGGGAGCGAGCTTGCTCGCGAAGACGGTGGCACAGCCGGCAGCATCACCCACTGGTACACCGCCTTCGCGAGCAAGCCCGCTCCCACAGCGGGGCTTCACGCTGGTTCCATTGCCTTCGCTTGTTTGACCGGGGCGACCTCGAAGCGGTCTGCCAGGAACGGCGTGATGTCCAGCGGCAACGGTTCGTGGTTCACCAGTTTATCCAGCAGCACGCCGGTGATGGCCGAGGTGAGGATGCCGGTGCGGAAGTGGCCGCAGGCGTTGAGGTAGCCCTCTACCCCGCGCATCGGCCCCAGGATCGGCAGCTCATCGGGCGAACCTGGGCGCAGGCCGGCCCAGGTTCGCTTCAGGTTGATGTCGGCCAGTTGCGGAATGCAGCGCATCGCGCCTTGCACCAGCCCTTCGATTTCCGGGTAGGTGGTGGTCACGTCGAAGCCTTTGTCTTCGGTGGTGCTGCCGATGAGGATTTCGCCGTTGTCCTTCTGCGCCACATAACAGTCGCTGGTGGTCAGGCAGCCGTTGAGGATCTTCGGCATGCGCTCGGTCAGCAGGATCTGCCCCTTGACCGGCTTGACCGGAATGCGCACGCCCGTGGCCTGCTCGCTCAGGTCCGCCGCCCAGGCACCGGCCGCGTTGATCAAGGTTCGGCAGTGGAAAGTACCCGCCTCGGCGGTGTTCACCCCGATGACCCGCGTGCCGCTGCGCAGCACCTCGATCACATTGGTATTGAAGAACAGGTCGACACCGTTCTGCCGCGCGCCTTCGGTGTAGGCGTCAGCCAGGCGGAACGGGCTGACCTGGTGATCGCACAGAAACTCCAGAGCGCCCTGGGCTTCATGGCTGACACTCGGTTCGGCCTCTCGCAGGGCCGCCTGGTCGAGCCAGCGCACCTGGTCCGCCAGGTGCGGGATGCAGGCGACGATGTGCTCGGCGTACGAGCGGTCTTCGTCGTCATAGATCACGAACTTGAGCCCGGTCTCCTCGAACTTGAAGTCCATGCCATGGTTCTCCATCAGCTCGCGGTGCAACTGGGGGTACAGCGCGTTGGATTGCAAGGCGAAATCGAAGAACGACTGCGGCAGGATGTGCGGCGTGCTGGCGTCCACCGCCACCGCGGCGCCCTGGGTCTGGCGCTTGCGATTGGCCGACATCATCCGAAAGAAAATCACCCCGCAGCCCAGGCCCACCGACTCACCGATGGCCCACAGGCCGCCCGCCGAGGCACGGGTGGCATTGCCGGGACGCTTGGCGTCGATCAGGGCGATCTTCAGGTGCTTGCGCTTGGACAGTTGATAGGCGCAGGAGGCCCCGATCACACCGCCGCCGGCGATGACCACGTCATAGTCCTTGAGGTCTGGTTGCTTAGTCATGGTGGCTCTCCGTGCCAACGTCCTTGAACGCGGAAAAGGGAATCGGGTCGATCGGGAATCGCGGTCGCAGCCAACCCACATCGGCCCGCCCGGTGGCTTGACGCAAACGGTCGCTGCAATAGCCCACGCACATGCGCCCCTGGCAATCGCCCATGCTGACGCGGGTACGCATCTTAAGTCCGGCCATGTCCTGCACACCCTGCTCCAGGGCGCGATCGATGTCGGCGCGGGTGGCGTGTTCACAGCGGCAGATCACCGTGTCGGCCGCCGGCAAGGTAATCTGCCCGGCACCCCGCTGGGTGTAGCGATCCACGGCGGCGCGGAAGCGAATGATGCGATCGAGCTGTGCCTGGTAGCGCTCGCGCTGATCGAGGGCCGTGGCCGAATCCAGCTCGTTGCGTTGCAGCAGGATCGACAGCGCAGCGATGCGAGCGCTGAGCATGGCCGCTTCACCGCCGCGAATCCCGCCCATGTCGCCGGCCAGATGGATGTGAGCCTCGCTGCTTTGTTGCCAGGCGTCCGCCACCGCCCGCAGGTAACCGTCTTCGCTGAAGCCGTGCTCCAGGCCCATCTGCTGGCTCAGTTGGGTGCGCGGGATGAACCCGTAGCCGACCGCCAGCGTCTGGGCCGGCACCTGTTCGGCGCGCGTCAGGTCCGGTGCCCAGTTGTCGGCATATGGCGCGACGGTCACGCTGCCCAGCTCACCTTCGCCATGGGCCTCCACCACGCCCCAGCCATAGTGCATGGGAATGCGCTTGAGCTTGAGGTAGGCCAGCATGCCCAGGCCATCGAGGAACAGTTGCGGCTTGTTCAACAAGGCCAGGCTTTCTTTGGCAATCCGGCCGAATGCACAGGCCTCATAGACCCCGGCCACCGCCACCCCCGCCGCGTGCAACTGGCAGGCCACCAGCGGCAGCAACGGCCCCGTCCCGGCGATCACCACCGGGCTCGGCGGCTTGACCACCCCGCTCTTGATCTGCAATTGCAGGCCACCCAACAGCATCACCCCCGGC
The DNA here is from genome assembly GCF_018325965.1 of Pseudomonas sp. Cab53. Lineage (NCBI taxonomy): Bacteria > Pseudomonadati > Pseudomonadota > Gammaproteobacteria > Pseudomonadales > Pseudomonadaceae > Pseudomonas > Pseudomonas sp. Cab53. Next base: position 3,519,985 of record NZ_AP021902.1, read on the forward strand.
AGGGTCCAGCCCGGGAACGGCACGCTGCGCTCATGGCAACCGGCCGCCAGGACCAGATGCGAATAGGCCACTTCCCGCAGGCGCTCCTCGGCATCGAGGACCATCAGCGCTCGAAAGCCTTCGGCGCCGATGACCCGGCTGTTTACGTGCACCTCAATCAGTTGCGCGTAACGTTGGAATTCCCCATGGAGTTTTTCCAGGGCTTCACTGTAGCGTGCCCCCAGGTAATCCAGCTGCACACCCTCGCGCAGCGGCCCGCGATAGACCACGCCACCGAGGCGCGGCGCCTCTTCGAGCAAGGTGCAGCGCACCCCGTGGCGGGCGAGCTCGATGGCCGCCGCCATACCCGCCGGCCCACCGCCGACAATCACTGGCCCCAGGCTCATGGCGCCTCCGATTCGGTGATGCGGTTGGCCCGGGTTTCGATCTGCATGCCCGGGCGCACCAGGGTCTGGCAGGCGCGCCGCTTGTGGCGCCCGTCGATCTTGACCAGGCAGCACTGGCACACGCCCATGCCACAATAGGCGCCGCTGAGCTGGTCGTGATCGTTGCGGGCCACCTGGCGCTGGCCCAGGGACTGGATGACGGTGAGGACGGTTTCGCCCTCGGCAGCGTTGACGGCCCGACCGTCCAGGCGCACCGTCATGTCGGCCCGGGCCAATGGCTGGATATCAAATTTTCGGCGTAGAAAGTCTTGAGGTTGCATCATGCAGCTCTTCCTTGAAGGTTCAGTGAGGACTAGGCTCCTTGCGGTACATCATCCAACGATTCATGTCCGTCCCCTGCTCGCGACAACGCGCCAAAACAGGGCAACGGACGCATCAGGATAATGCGCGCGAAATTTATGTTAGGGATTATTTGTGACCAAGTGTTGATCCAGGCCAGGGAATCCGGCCGCCGGGCTCATGAACTTTTTTTCAGAAAGCCGACAGGTTTTCTTTGGCAGAATGCTGCGCAATAGCGCGAATTTCTCAACACGGTACCGCCCATGAATCGCATCCTGACCATTGAAGACGACGCCGTGACCGCCCGTGAAATCGTTGCCGAACTGACCCGCAACGGCCTGGACGTCGACTGGGTCGACAATGGCCGCGAAGGCCTGGAACGCGCGGTGAGCGGCGACTATGACCTGATCACCCTCGATCGCATGTTGCCCGAGCTCGACGGCCTGGTGATCGTCACCACCCTGCGCACCATGGGCGTGGCCACGCCAATCCTGATGATCAGCGCCCTCTCCGACGTCGATGAACGCGTGCGCGGCCTGCGGGCCGGTGGCGACGACTACCTGACCAAGCCCTTCGCCACCGATGAGATGGCCGCCCGGGTCGAGGTGCTGCTGCGACGCAACAATGGTGCCCGGGAACCGGAAACCGTGCTGCGGGTGGCGGACCTGGAGCTGAACCTGATCAGCCGCGAAGCCAGCCGCAACGGGCAATTGCTCAGCCTGCTGCCCACCGAATACAAGTTGCTGGAGTTCCTGATGCGCAACTGCGGGCAGATCCTGTCGCGCATGATGATTTTCGAGGAAGTGTGGGGCTACCACTTCGACCCTGGCACCAACCTGATCGACGTCCACATCGGGCGCCTGCGCAAGAAAATCGACCCGCCGGGCCTGGAACCGCTGATTCGCACGGTGCGGGGTTCCGGCTATGTCATTGCTGAACCCCGCTAAGGGCTGGCGCTCCTCCAGCAGTCGCCTGCTGGCGCTGTACAGTGCGCTGTTCGTGCTGTGGAGCGCGATCCTGATGGGCGTGATGTATTACGAAGTGTTTGGCTACCTCGACAACCTGGCCAAGCACTCCTTGATGCAGCGCCAGCACCTGTTCGCCCGGATCCACGGCGATCAACTGGAAGACGCGCTGATGGCCAGCCTGACGCTGGACGAGCGTGGCGTCGACGCCTACGGCCTGTTCGACCCGCAACTGCGGCATTTGAGCGGGCCGATCATGCGCGTCCCCGCCGACCTGCCGCTGGACGGCAAAATCCACATGCTCGGCGGCTGCGTCGACTCCGACGATCCCAGCCTTCCTTCCGACAGTTGCGACGCGGTGGCGACCCGCGTGCAGGACGGCCGCTGGCTGATCCTGGCGCGGGACAACGGTTCGCTGTTCGCCGTGACGCGGATCATCCTGCATGCATTGTTCTGGGGCGTCTCGCTGACCATCCTGCCGGGCATTGCCGGCTGGCATTTGCTGCGGCGCCGGCCGCTGCAACGCATCCGCAAGCTGCAAGCCAGCGCCGAGGCCATCGTCGCCGGGGACCTGAAGCATCGCCTGCCGCTGTCGAGCCGGCGCGATGAACTGGACATGCTGGCGGCGATCGTCAACGCCATGCTCGATCGCATCGAACGCTTGATGAACGAGGTCAAGGGCGTGTGCGACAACATCGCCCACGACCTGCGCACACCGCTGACCCGCCTGCGGGCGCAGTTGTATCGCATCCAGCAGCAAGCCCCGGACGGCTCGCCCGAAGCGTTGCAGATGGACCAGGTGATCGCCGAGACCGACACCCTGATGGCGCGGTTTCGCGGCTTGTTGCGGATTTCCGAACTGGAAGACCAACAGCGTCGTTCAGGCTTCGTGCGCCTCGATCCGTTGCAATTGTTGCAGGAATTGCACGACTTCTACCTGCCACTGGCCGAGGAAGGCGAGTTGACGTTCACCTTGGAGGTCCCCGACACCCTGCCCCTGCTCACCGGCGACCGGGCCTTGTTGTTCGAGGCGGTGTCGAACCTGCTGAGCAATTCGATCAAGTTCACCCCGGCGGGCGGCACGGTGATCCTGCGTGGGGTCGATCAGGGCGACAGTACCCGCATCGAAGTGCTCGACTCCGGCCCCGGCATCCCTGAAGCCGAGCGCAAGGCGGTGTTCCGGCGCTTCTACCGCGCCGAAGGCAGCAGCCAGCACGGCGGTTTTGGCCTGGGTTTGTCGATTGTCGCGGCGATTGTCAACCTGCACGGGTTCACGCTGGACGTGGGCAGGAGCGAATATGGCGGGGCGCGGTTGCTACTCGATTGTCGGGCGACGTTGTTGTAGCTGTAGCCGCCTATTACCTGCAAACCGTGGCGAGGGCGCTTGCTCCCTCGCCACGGTGGGTGCAGTCAGAGTTTGTCGTCTCGATGCAACGGCGTGTTCTGCAGCTCATAGCGCAGCTCGTCGATCAGCTTAGCCAGGCTTTCTTCGGAACGAACACTGTCCAGGCTCATGCCGCTGACCACGAGGTCTACCTCGCCACTGTCGCGGTGATAGAGGCGTACCGTGAGGGTGCCGTCGCCATTGAGGCTGCATTCGCAAGCGAGCGGCGAGAAGCTTTGTTCGAGGCGGGCGCGCAAAGGGGCCAATTGGGTCATGGGTTGCACCTCGGCATCAAGGTCGCAAGAGCGCGGTGGGAAAGTTCGGGTGGAGGACTTTTGCAGACATCCTGTCGATGGTACGGCTGTATCGTTTACTGCGCATTTAGGCGGTATTCCTTGATTGTTACGTAGGGGACGCGGCTTCACAAACATTGCCGCACTCTCCCAGCCTAGGGAGCCGGCATCCGCAGCAGAACCCGAATTTGCACCAACGCAGCCAGTGCATATGCACTGGCCATCAATGTGCCTTGTTGCGCCATTCGTTGGCGAACAAACCCCGCTCACGCGCCCAGACGATCGCCTCGCTGCGGCTATGGACATCCAGTTTGGAGTACAACGTCGCCACGTGATTGCGCACGGTATTGGGGGCCAGTTTCAGGCGCGCAGCGATTTCCTTGTCCGCCAGCCCCTGGCAGATCAGCCCCAGCACGTCACGCTCGCGAGCCGTTAGCTCGGTGAACGACGCCGAGGACAATGGCGCGTTGATGCTCTTCACGTTGGCCAGTTTTTCGATCAGGGTGCGGCTGAACCACGAAGCGTCTTTCATCACTTCCTCGATCGCCGCCACCAGTTCCAGCTCCGAGCGCTTGCGTTCGGTGATATTCATCAGCACCAGCAAGTAGCACGGCTTGTCCTGGATGACCACGGTGTCGGCCGCCACTTCACAGTCGATGCGCTCTCCCCCCTTCTTGTGCACCTTGACGTCGACACCGGAGACACTCGCGCTTTTTTCCAGCACGGCGAACAACGACGCACTGGCGTCCTTGTCGAGAAAGCCGATCTCTTCAACGGTCTTGCCCATCAACTCTTCGCTGGCATAACCGGTGGTGTTGACGAAAGCCTCGTTGACCTCCAGCAACAACTGCTCGGCCGTGCACACGAAGGTGGGCACCGGCGACAGGCGGAACGACTTGGCAAAGCGCTCCTCGCTCTGGCGCAGGGCGGTTTCGGCCTTGCGCCGGGGCTCCATGTCCATGAACGAAAACAATATGCAATCTTCGTCGTGCAGGTCCAGGGGTTGGCCGGCGACGATCACTTGCTTGCTGGTGCCATCGGGCAATTTCAACTCTGCCGCCATTTGCGGAATGGTCGCGCCCTGCCCCAGTCGCTCGACGGCCAGCTCACGCCGCTCGGCGGCTTCAAGCACGTCCAGCTCATACACCGAGCGCCCGATCACCTGCTCGCGGCTGTAGCCGGTCATTTCCAGGAAGCCCTGGTTGACCTTGATGTAGCGCAGGTCGCTGAGACGGCAGATCACCGCCGGTGCCGGATTGGCCCCGAAGGTTCTTTCAAAACGCTGCTCGGCGCTGGCCCAGTCGGTGGCGTCGCTGAGGATCAGCACCAGATACTCCGGCTCACCGCTGCGATCGGTCAGCACCATGCTGCGGATCCGGTGCACCCAGGTACGGTCTGGGTCAGCCTCGGGCGTGACTTCCACCAACACGTCGCTGAACTCATCGCCACGGGCCACTCGGGCGATGGGGTAATTGTCCTCGGTCAGCGGATGATTGTTGCGGTAGCGCAAATTGAAACGCCGGGCGTACTCGTCGGCATTAGTGCCCAACTCACTGATGGTCTTCACCCCGTGCATGGCCAGTGCCGCGTCATTGGCCCAGGCAATGGTCTGGTCGACTTCGACCAGCATCACCCCGTCCGACAGGCCGGCGATGATCTGCAGCAATTGGCGACGATTGGTATCGGTGTTCGGGACGTCTTGGTTCATCGGGTCTCCGTGTGATCAGCTCGCATGAAAAATACGACCACTCGTCGCGCTGGCACGTTCCCTATCGGCATGGCTGAAATCCACGCCCATTGCCTGCGCGGGGTCGCCAACCGGCAGTGCCTGGCCTGCTCGCGAAGAAGCCACCAACCCCACCCAAATCCCGCAAAACCTAACAGTTCTGCTAGTAGACGCCACCCCGCAAATCCCCGAGCCTGAGAGCATCGCCTGCCCCAGGAAGATCGCGCCATGCCCCCGTCATCGATGAAGGTCCTGTGCCGCTACCACTATGACCCCCTGGACCGCCTCACCGGCCTGATACCGCTGCAAAGCCCCGGCGTGCAGCGCTTCTATCAGAACGACGAACTGGTCAACGAAATTGACAGCGAGGCCCAACTGACGATTGTGCGCCATGGGGAACAGCCGCTGGCACAGCGGCTGAGTGTCATGGGTGTTAGCGAGACGGCGCTGTTAGCGACGGACCAACAGCGTTCGCCGTTGGTGGCTTTGACAGACACGGATTCGCAGCGGATGGCTTATACCGCCTATGGACATCGTTCAGGGGAAAGTGGGTTGAGTTGTTTGTTGGGGTTCAATGGTGAACGGAGTGACTCGGTCACAGGGCATTATTTGTTGGGACAGGGGAATCGGGCTTTTAATCCGGTGTTGATGCGGTTTAACAGTCCAGATGAGTTGAGTCCGTTTGGGGAGGGTGGGATCAATGCGTATGCTTATTGTGGTGGGGATCCGGTTAATCGGTATGATCCGAGTGGGAACGGTGCTTTGTTCTTTCTAAAAAACAGAACTACTTTTACACCTCCACCTACACCTACACCTACACCTACACCTGTTCCTGTTCCTGTTCCTGTTCCTGTTCCTGTTCCTAAAAGATTACACCGGCCGTGGGAGGATACCCCTAATAGTACGCACAGCCGACCAAACACCGTTTCTCTCTTGCTTCAGCACTCGTCACATCAGTCTTCCGTTACAGCCATGCCCGCCACTGTTCCAAATAATCTGCCTCCGACAGTTTCTGCGGGCGAAGCATATCGAAAAATCAAATTACCTCGAGAAGGAGCAGCTCGAAATACACTACCAAGAAAGTCAACGCGGACCCCGACACAGCAAGCTAATTATGAGAATAAAAGAACCCTTGCAGAGCAGGCACGCTATTACGATGACTATATGCCGCCGCATAGCCCAACAATGGGACTCGAGGTAGACAGGGAGCGTTACATATTACACAGTCAAGAACTACAACAACTCGAACTTATACAAGCGTCGAAAGAGGAAATCCATCGCGCAGACCACAATCGGAGACACGCGCTAAAGCGCCTTAAGCAAGGTATTTTGGAACAACATATTAAGAGGATTCGTAGGTAGGTACCGAATAATCTGGGCTCACCTCCATAGTCAAGAAAGGTCAGACACATCGGCTACATCCTTCTAGACTTTCAGCAGCGGGGCTCGTCCGCAACAGGACAAAGAGCGGCTCACTACCATGACTAACAGTTCTGCTAGTAGACGCACGTTCAGAAATCCCAGAGCCTGACAGCATCGCCTTCTCTAGGAAGAACCACCCATGCCACCGTCATCAATGAAGATCCTGTGCCGCTACCACTATGACCCTCTGGACCGCCTCAGCGGCCTGACACCGCTGCAAAGCCCAGGCGTGCAGCGCTTCTATCAGAACGACGAACTGGTCAATGAAATCGACAGCGAGGCCCAGCTGACGATTGTGCGCCATGGGGAACAGCCGCTGGCGCAGCGGTTGAGTGTCATGGGTGTTAGCGAGACGGCGCTGTTAGCGACGGACCAACAGCGTTCGCCGTTGGTGGCTTTGACAGACACGGATTCGCAGCGGATGGCTTATACCGCCTATGGACATCGTTCAGGAGAAAGTGGGTTGAGTTGTTTGTTGGGATTCAATGGTGAGCGGAGTGACTCGGTCACAGGGCACTATTTGTTAGGACAGGGGAATCGGGCTTTTAATCCGGTGTTGATGCGGTTTAACAGCCCGGATGAGTTGAGCCCGTTTGGGGAGGGTGGGATCAATGCGTATGCTTATTGTGGTGGGGATCCGGTTAATCGGTATGATCCTTCAGGAAACATCCCGTTTCATGTAATACAACGACTTAGATCCGCACTTCCACCAGCACAACAAGTCCCCTTGGACCTATCTATGCCTAGCGCGGCACTTGATTTAACTGTTTCTCGACATAATATCGCGCCATTATCCGCCTCGACTGATATTCTCAATCCTTCAGTTGCCCCAAGGACACGTAGTGTGGCGGCAAATCTAGAGCCCGAAAAGCTGGGTAGACAACCTCTTTACCGAAATCCAAATCCAACTCCAGCTCAGCGACGACAACAGCGTTTTTACGATAGACGCGTACAAGGTGCGCGGATGTGGGATCAATTTGTAAGAAACAATCCAGACACAACCATAGACGCTAAACCAAAATATCTAAGACGACTTGAATTCACTAACAAAAACCTGGAAGTTTTCCGAAAAGGTGGAACTGTACGAGGTTCAAGAGGCCAAAAAATGACGGACTCAAACCTTACATCAGCAGTTGCGAAAGCTAAACTTGCAGTTAAGAGCGATGCTTTTCGAACAGCCAAACCAGAACTGTTTAGAAAGACTGAGCGGGCCAACAGGACAAACAGGAAAATTCGTCAGCGAACATGAACCGGTACGTTCCTCTATAGGCACTCAGAATTGAGTTCAAGACAGCCCTACAGTAAGTGACCAGGCCAGCGGACGCAGACGCTCTTTTGTGGCGAGGGAGCTTGCTCCCGCTCGGCTGCGCAGCAGTCGTAAAACGGACTGGCACAGCGTTTCAGGTACACCGTGTCAACTCATGTTGGGGCGGCTGCGCCGCCCAGCGGGAGCAAGCTCCCTCGCCACAAGGGGCTGCCAGAGCCCCTTGAAGGGTTTATTCGACTAATGTCTTAGACCAGTCATCGCATGACCACGCCATCTTCGAAGCTCCGCGATAGAGCCGTCGCCAGGGCCCATCTCTGCACACCCTTGTGCTGAAACCATTGACCCAGCCTATTTTGAAGAAACCAGCCATTGGATAATTCCGATCATGGCCAGTTGACAACGCTTAGCGCCGACCAATAATCTTCCACATGTTGTACGACGACGTATGACAAATAAAAACAACAAAAAAGTAGGGAGCCGTCATAGTGAGCACACGTGTCCGTTTTTCCCCCGACCACCGTTCGACCCGCCGTACCCTCCGCACTACCAGTCCCACCCTGATTCTGCTCGGTTGCAGCAGCCTGGCCGCATTCCTTCCCACCATGGCCAATGCCGAAGGTTTCGTCGACGACGCCAAGGCCACGCTGACGCTGCGCAACGCCTATTTCAACCGCAACTTCACCAACCCGAACAACGCCCAGGGCAAAGCCGAGGAATGGACCCAGAACTTCATCCTCGACGCCAAGTCCGGTTTCACCCAGGGCGTGGTGGGATTCGGCGTGGACGTGCTGGGCCTGTACTCGGTCAAGCTCGACGGCGGTCGCGGCACGGCGGGTACGCAGTTGCTACCGGTGCATGACGACGGTCGTCCGGCCGATGATTTCGGTCGTCTGGGCGTGGCCCTGAAGGCCAAGGTGTCGAAGACCGAACTGAAGGTCGGTGAATGGATGCCGGTGCTGCCGATCCTGCGTTCCGACGACGGCCGATCCCTGCCGCAGACCTTCCGTGGCGGCCAGGTGACCTCCACCGAGATCAACGGCCTGAGCCTCTACGGCGGTCAGTTCCGCGGCAACAGCCCGCGCAACGACGCGAGCATGGAAGACATGTCGATGAACGGCCGGGGCGCCTTCACCTCCGACCGTTTCAACTTCGGCGGCGGCGAATACGCCTTCAATGAAAAGCGCACCCAGGTCGGGGTTTGGTACGCCGAGCTGTCCGACATCTACCAGCAGCAGTATTTCAACCTGACCCACAGCCAGCCCATCGGCGACTGGACCCTGGGCGCCAACCTTGGCTACTTCATCGGCAAGGAAGACGGCAGCGCACTGGCCGGTGACCTGGACAACAAAACCGCGTTCGCCATGCTCTCGGCCAAGTACGGCGGCAACACCTTTTACGTCGGCCTGCAGAAAGTCGGCGGCGATGACGCGTGGATGCGCGTCAACGGCACCAGCGGCGGCACCCTGGCCAACGACAGCTACAACTCCAGCTATGACAATGCCAAGGAAAAATCCTGGCAACTGCGCCACGACTTCAACTTCGCCGCCGTCGGCGTGCCGGGCCTGACCCTGATGAACCGCTACATCAGCGGCGACAATGTGCACACCGCTACCGTCGACGATGGCAAGGAATGGGGCCGCGAAACCGAACTGGCCTACACCGTGCAGAGCGGCGCGCTGAAAAGCCTCAACGTGAAATGGCGCAACTCGACGATGCGGCGGGATTTCAGCACCAACGAGTTCGATGAAAACCGCATTTTCATCAGCTACCCGATCAGCTTGTTGTAAGGCGGTTGCGGTGGGTCTGCTGACTCAGGTGGTGACGGTGCCACCGTCTTCGCGGGCAAGCCCGCTCCCACAGGGGATTTGTGCTGTACGCAAATCCCTGTGGCCGCTGAAGATCAGTGTGGGAGCGGGCTTGCTCGCGAAGGCATCGTCACATTCAACATCGATGCGGGCTGACCCAACGCTTTCGCGGGCAAGCCCGCTCCCACAGGGGATTTGTGCTGTACGTAAATTCCTGTGGCCGCTGAAGATCAGTGTGGGAGCGAGCTTGCTCGCGAAGGCATCGTCAAATTCAACATCGATGCAAGCTGACCCAACGCTTTCGCGGGCAAGCCCGCTCCCACAGGGGATTTGTGCTGTACGTAAATTCCTGTGGCCGCTGAAGATCAATGTGGGAGCGGGCTTGCTCGCGAAGGCATCGTCACATTCAACATCGATGCGGGCTGACCCAACGCTTTCGCGGGCAAGTTCGCTCCCACAGGGAAATGGCGGCGTAGATGGGTTCGGTCGTTACCACGGCAAGGACTTTTTCCAGCGGTCAAAACGGCAACCTATAACTGATACCTCTCACTGTTCGCTCAGGTAACTCCATGACTACCACACACATTCGTCATCCTTTCAATCGCCTGCTGTTGACCGGGGCCGCCGGCGGCCTGGGCAAGGTTCTGCGCGAACGCCTCAAGCCATTCGCCCGACACATTCGCCTGTCGGATATTGCCAACATGGCCCCGGCCATCGATGAAAGTGAAGAGGTGATGCTGTGCGACCTGTCCGACAAACAGGCCGTGCACCAGTTGGTGGAAGGCGTCGATGCGATCCTGCACTTTGGCGGCGTGTCGGTTGAACGGCCATTCGAAGAAATCCTCGGGGCCAACATCAGCGGTGTGTTCCATCTTTATGAAGCGGCCCGCAAGCACGGGGTCAAGCGGGTGATTTTCGCCAGCTCCAACCACGTGATCGGCTTCTACAAGCAGGACGAAGCCCTCGACGCCCTCTCCCCGCGTCGCCCGGACGGCTACTACGGTCTGTCCAAATCCTACGGCGAGGACATGGCCAGTTTCTACTTCGATCGCTACGGCATCGAGACCGTGAGCATCCGCATCGGCTCATCGTTCAGCGAACCGCAGAACCGCCGGATGATGAGCACCTGGCTGAGCTTCGACGACCTGACCCAACTGATCGAATGCTCGCTCTACACCCCCGACGTCGGCCACACCGTGGTCTATGGCGTGTCGGCCAACCGCGACGTGTGGTGGGACAACAGCCACGCCGCGCACCTGGGCTACCAGCCCAAGGACAGTTCGGAAATCTTCCGCGCCAAGATCGAGGCACAGCCCATGCCGGCCGCCGATGACCCGGCCATGGTCTACCAGGGTGGGGCCTTCGTCGCGGCCGGCCCGTTCGACGACTGATCCGACTGTTTTCATGGGATACGAATGCACAAGGGAAGCACCATGCAAGCCGAATTGATTGTCGATGCACGCAACGCCGTCGGGGAAAGCCCGGTGTGGGTGGCCGAGGAAAACGCCCTGTACTGGGTCGATATTCCCAGCGGCGGCCTGCAGTGCTGGAACGCCGAGACCGGCCAGTTCAAGGGCTGGCAGGCCCCGGAAATGCTCGCCTGCCTCGCCCGGCATCAGGACGGTGGTTGGGTCGCGGGCATGGAAAGCGGATTCTTCCGCCTGCATCCCCATGACGACGGCAGCCTGGACAGCGAACTGTGCGCCAGCGTCGAGCACAGCCGCCCCGACATGCGCCTGAACGACGGTCGCTGCGATCGCCAGGGACGCTTCTGGGCCGGCAGCATGGTGCTCAACATGGGCGCCAACGCCGAACAGGGCCGGCTGTACCGCTATGAGCGTGGGCAGCGCAGCCCGGTGGAGGCGCAGTTGAGCGGTTTCATCGTGCCCAACGGCCTGGGGTTCAGCCCGGACGGCCGCACGATGTACCTCTCGGATTCACACCCCCTGGTCCAGCGCATCTGGGCCTTCGACTATGACATCGACAGCGGCACCCCCTCGAACCGACGGCTGTTCGTCGACATGCAACCGTTGCCCGGCCGCCCGGATGGCGCGGCAGTGGATGCAGACGGTTGCTACTGGATCTGCGCCAACGATGCCGGCCTGATCCATCGCTTCACTCCGGACGGCCGGCTCGACCGCTCGCTGTCCGTGCCGGTGAAGAAACCGACGATGTGCGCCTTTGGCGGCAGTCGCCTGGACACCTTGTTCGTCACCTCGATCCGCCCCGGTGACGACACCGACCCACAGTCCCTGGCCGGGGGCGTGTTCGCCCTCAACCCCGGCGTCAAGGGCCTGGCTGAACCGGCTTTCGGAGGGTTGAACCACTCCGCGAGCTGACCTGCAGTGCCGCTTCACTGGATGAGCCCCATAAAAAAAACAAGACTGGAGATTGACCATGAATTTCAAACGCACGCTTCTGATCGCAGCATTGCCCCTGGCCTTTCTGGCGCAGGCGGCTCACGCCCTCGATATCAAGATCGCCGACATCCACCCCAAGGGCTACCCGACCGTGGTCGCCGAGGAATCCATGGGTAAAACTCTGGAGAAAGAGAGCAACGGCGAGCTGAAGTTCAAGTATTTCCCAGGTGGCGTCCTGGGCTCTGAGAAAGAAGTCATCGAGCAGATGCAAGCCGGCGCGATCCAGATGTCTCGCGTCAGCCTGGGGATCGTCGGCCCTGTGGTCCCGGACGTGAACGTCTTCAACATGCCATTCATCTTCCGTGACCAGGCGCACATGCGTGCTGTCATCGACGGTGAAGTGGGCGATGCGATCCTCGACCGGATCACCAACTCCGAGTTCGGCCTGGTGGCCCTGGCCTGGATGGATGGCGGCACGCGCAACCTCTACACCAAGAAGCCAGTGCGCAAGCTCGAAGACCTCAAAGGCATGAAGATTCGCGTGCAAGGCAACCCGATGTTCATCGAGACCATCAACGCCATGGGCGGCAACGGCATCGCCATGGACACCGGCGAAATCTTCAGCGCCTTGCAGACCGGCGTGATCGACGGCGCGGAAAACAACCCACCGACCATGCTTGAACACAACCACTACCAGAACGCGAAGTTCTACAGCCTCACCGGCCACCTGATCCTGCCCGAGCCGATCGTGATGTCGAAGATCACCTGGAACAAGCTCACCCCAGAGCAGCAGGACATGGTGAAAAAGGCGGCCAAGGCAGCCCAGGCAGAAGAGCGCGTGCTGTGGGACAAGAAGTCCGCCGCCAGTGAAGAAAAACTCAAGGCCGCCGGCGTCGAGTTCATCACCGTCGACAAGAAACCTTTCTACGACGCCACCGCACCGATCCGGGCCAAATACGGCGCGCCGTATGCCGATCTGATCAAGCGTATCGAAGCGGTCCAGTAACCCCCTCTGGATCTGAACTCATGACAAGGCTGGGCGTGCCGTGGTTAAAGGGCGCGCCCGGTTACGGTGGAACCCGATGAAGAATTTACTGCTGCGTATCAACGACACGATTTACATGACGTGCATCTGGGTGGCCGGCCTTTCTGTCCTCGCCGTTGCGCTGATGATTCCGTGGGGGGTGTTTGCCCGCTACGTACTCGGTACCGGCTCAAGCTGGCCGGAGCCCACCGCCATCTTGCTGATGATCGTATTTACGTTCATCGGTGCAGCCGCCAGCTACCGCTCCGGCTCGCACATGGCCGTGGACATGGTCACCAGCCGCCTGCCCCCGCACTGGCAAACCCTGGCTTCGGTTTTCACCCAGCTCCTGATGGCGGCGGTGTGCATTTTCATGACTATCTGGGGCACCAAGCTGTGCATGACCACCTGGAATCAATTCATGAGCGCAATCCCCACCTTGCGCGTCGGCATCACCTACATGCCGATCCCGATCGGGGGTTTCCTGACACTGATTTTTGTCCTGGAAAAACTCTTGCTGGGTGATCAAAGCAAGCGTCGGGTCGTGCAGTTCGACCTGGTCGAAGAAAACGAAGGTGCCGCTTAATGGACGCTCTGATTCTGCTGGGCAGTTTTTTGTTGTTGATCATGATCGGCATGCCGGTCGCCTATGCGCTGGGCGCCGCCGCCCTGATCGGGGCGTGGTGGATCGATATTCCGTTCCAGGCCATGATGATTCAGATAACCGGCGGCGTGAACAAGTTCTCGTTGTTGGCTATTCCCTTCTTCGTCCTGGCGGGCGCGATCATGGCCGAGGGCGGCATGTCCCGCCGACTGGTGGCATTTGCCAGCGTGTTGGTAGGCTTCGTGCGCGGTGGCCTGTCATTGGTCAACCTGGTGGCTTCAAGTTTTTTTGGCGCGATCTCCGGCTCCTCCGTAGCCGATACCGCCTCGGTCGGTTCGGTGCTGATTCCGGAAATGGAACGCCGCGGCTATCCGCGTGAGTTCGCCACCGCCGTCACCGTCAGTGGTTCGGTGCAAGCGTTGCTGACACCTCCCAGCCACAACGCGGTGCTGTACTCCCTCGCCGCTGGCGGCACCGTTTCCATCGGCTCGCTGTTCATGGCCGGCATCGTCCCCGGCATCATGATGAACCTCTGCCTGATGGCGCTGTGCCTGGTCTTTGCGAGAAAGCGCAACTACCCCAAGGGCGAGGTCATTCCGCTCAAACAAGCGTTGAAGATCTGCAAGGAAGCCATGTGGGGCATGATGACGCTGTTCATCATCCTTGGCGGCATCCTCTCGGGTGTTTTCACGGCCACCGAATCGGCCGCCATTGCCGTGGTGTGGGCTTTCTTCGTGACCATGTGCATCTATCGCGACTACAAGTGGAGCGAGCTGCCGAAACTGATGCACCGTACGGTACGCACCATCTCCATCGTGATGATCCTGATCGGCTTCGCCGCCAGCTTCGGCTACATCATGACGCTGATGGAAATTCCGGCGAAGATCACCACCGCATTCCTGACGCTATCGGACAACCGCTACGTGATCCTGATGTGCATCAACGTGATGTTGCTGCTGCTGGGCACCGTGATGGACATGGCGCCGCTGATCCTGATCCTGACGCCGATCCTGATGCCGGTGATCATGGGTATCGGCGTGGATCCGGTGCAGTTCGGCATGATCATGCTGGTGAACCTGGGTATCGGCCTGATCACGCCACCGGTGGGCGCGGTGTTGTTCGTGGGTTCCGCCATCGGCAAGGTCAGCATCGAAAGCACGGTCAAGGCCCTGCTGCCGTTCTACGCCATGCTGTTCCTGGTGCTGATGCTGGTGACTTATGTCCCCGCCATTTCACTCTGGTTGCCGCATTTGGTGTTGTAACCACAGTCAACAAAAAATCCCCTTGTGGCGAGGGGATTCATCCCCGTAGGGCTGCGCAGCAGCCCCATCACAGCAGACTCAATCTGCCTGACACAGCGAGTCGGCAGGTCTTGGGGCTGCTGCGCAGCCCTACGGGGATAAATCCCCTCGCCACAACAGCGTTCGCATCAGAATTTCTGCTCAGTAGGCAAGATCATCATGACGCCCCCCCTATTGCACCTCAAAGACGAACTCACCCACCTCACCCTGGCCCCGCACCTGGGCGCCAGCCTCGTGGACTGGACCCTGCTCGGCAACGGCGCCCCGCTGCTACGCCCGAGTGTCCCCGACGCCGTGGACAACGGCCTGCCCGGCAAGCTCGGCGGCTTTCCGCTGATCCCGTGGTCGAACCGTATCGCCCAAGGCGGTTTCGACTGCCCGTCCGGCTGGCTGGCCCTGGACGCCAACAGTGCCAACGACCCGTTTCCGATCCATGGCAGTGCCTGGCAGCAACCCTGGCAAGTGACCGAACACAGCGAACAGGAAGCGTTGCTGCAACTGGACAGCCGCACCCCGTTCGCCTACTGCGCCAGCCTGCGGATTCGCTTGGACGGCGGCCAGTTGCAAATCGCTTTGCACGTCACTCACCTGGCCGAACAGGCGGCGTGGCATGGGTTGGGCCTGCACCCGTACTTTCCGCGCACGGCCGGTACACGCCTGCAAACCCGCGCCAGCGAAGTGTGGTTGTGCGACAGCACGAAAATGCCGACCGAACGCACGGACGTGCCGGCCGACTGGAACTTCCAGCAACCCCGCCCGCTGCCGGACACCCTGGTCGACAATGGCTTCGGAGGTTGGAACGGGCACTGCCTGATCCAGCAACCGGACTTGGGCTATGAACTGGAGTGCCGGGCCAGCGGCAGCGATTATTTCCTGCTCTACTGCCCGGTGGACCTGGGGTTCTTTTGCATCGAACCGGTCAGCCACCCGGTCAACGCCCACCACCTGCCAGGACGGCCGGGGTTGCGCTTGCTGGAGCAAGGGCAGTCGGTGGCGCTGGGGTTTTCGATGCAGTGCAGGCCGCTATAACCCCTCCTCGCCTGGACTGGGTTCTCACAAAAAAGCGCATGCAGTTACGCCCGAACCCACATGTACACCGCCACTCCCAGGCAGATCGCGGCAAACCCCACTTGCAGCACCCGGGCCGGGACGCGAGCCGCCAGGCGCCGGCCCAGCACCATGCCAACGATGCTGGCCACGATGAACACCGCGCCGACCTGGTCGATACGCACCCCGGCATGAAAGGCCCCCACCACGCTGATCAGCGAAATCAGGCTGATGACCATCAGCGAGGTGGCGACGATCCCGCGCATCTGCACGTCGGTCAGTTGCTTGAACGCCGGCACGATCAGGAAACCGCCGCCCACGCCCAGCAGGCCGGACACCACGCCGGTCACCGCGCCGAGCGTTGCCAGCGTGGCGGTGCAGCGCGGGGTCCAGGCCAGGCGCCCGGTCTGGCGGTCGAGCATGCAATTCTTCTGGCCCCAACTGGCCGCGCCGTGGTCGCTTGGCCCGGACTGCGGGGTTTCCCGGCGCAACATGCGCGCCGCTACCAGCACCATCAGCAGGCTGAACAGGATCATCAGAATCTTTTCCGAGAGCTGATGGGCCAGGAAGATGCCCAGCGGCGAAAACACCGCCCCCAGCAGCGCGATCAGCAACGCCGCGCGATAGCGCACCAGGCCATGGCGCAGGCCATCGATGGCGCCCACCGCCGCCGCGCTGCCCACGGCGAACAACGCCACGGGGGCGGCTTGGGTCATGGTCAAGCCCAGCCCCAGCACCAACGCCGGAACCGCGAGGATCCCACCACCCGCTCCCGTCAAACCCAGGACCAGGCCCATGGCCACGCCGAAAAAACTCGCCAGTAACATAAGTCTCTCTCACGCCGCGCACACCTGTTGGCAGGTGCGATCGCATTTGCAGGACGCCGTGGCCCTCACTAAGCTGCGGACCATATGTTGTAAACCTTACGGGTTGCAACCGGTTCTTCCCCTACAGGTTCGCTGTCATGCCCGCGCAGATCCAAGGCTTTCTCGACCCCGCATCCAAGACCTACACCTATGTCGTGTATGAGCACGACGGCGGGCAATGCGCAGTGGTCGATCCGGTACTCGACTACGATCCGGCTTCGGGGCGCAGCGCAACGACACAGGCCGACCGTATCGTCGCGTTCGTGACCGAACACCGCTTGACCGTGCAATGGCTGCTGGAAACCCACGCCCATGCCGACCATCTGTCCGCCGCACCCTACCTGCGCCGCGTATTGGGTGGCCGGATCGCCATCGGCCAGGCCATCGACCGGGTCCAGCGGGTGTTCAAGACGCTGTTCAACCTTGAACCGCAATTTGCCGTGGACGGCTCGCAGTTCGACCACCTGTTCGCCGCCGACGAATCCTTCGCCATCGGCAACCTCAAGGCCACCGCCCTGCATGTGCCCGGCCATACTCCGGCGGACATGGCCTACCTGATCGATGGGGACGTGATTCTGGTGGGGGACACGCTGTTTATGCCCGACGTCGGCACCGCTCGCTGCGACTTCCCCGGCGGCGACGCCCACCAGCTCTACGCGTCGATCCGCAAGCTGCTGGCATTCCCCGCCGGCGTGCGGCTCTACGTGTGCCACGACTACCCGCCAGAGCACCGCGAACCCCAGTGCATGAGCACCGTGGGCGAACAACGCCAACACAACATCCACATTCACGACGGCATCGACGAAGCCACGTTCGTGGCCATGCGTACCCAGCGCGACGGCACGCTGGGCATGCCCACGCTGTTGTTGCCTGCGGTGCAGGTGAACGTGCGGGCCGGGCATCTGCCGCCGGCCGAAGACAATGGCGTGACGTACCTGAAGATTCCGATCAATCAGCTTTAAGGGCAAAACCCTGCTCGAATTTTGTTCAGCCGGGATCTCACCGTCATTGCACAGTCCCTTGTGGGAGCGGGCTTGCTCGCGAAGGCGGCTAGCCAGCTTGCAACGTTGCTGGATGTGCTGACGCCTTCGCGGGCAAGCCCGCTCCCACAGGGAATCGGGGGCGATCGCTTGGTCAGGTACCCAACGTCAACCCATTGGCCGGCAACGGCAACGCCGTCTTGTAGCGCACCTGCTTGAGGGCGAAGCTGGAGCGGATGTTCGCCACGCCCGGGACCTTGGTCAAAAAGTCCATCATGAAACGCTCCAGCGACTGGATCGTCGGCACCAGCACGCGGATCAGGTAGTCCGGGTCGCCCGCCATCAGGTAGCACTCCATCACCTCAGGCCGGTCGGAGATCGCCTCCTCGAAGTGCTGCAGCGCCTCTTCCACCTGTTTCTCCAGGCTGACGTGGATGAACACGTTCACGTGCAGCCCCAGCAGGTCGGCGTCCAGCAACGTGACCTGCTCGCGGATTACCCCCAGCTCTTCCATGGCCCGCACCCGGTTGAAGCACGGCGTGGGCGAAAGGTTCACCGAGCGGGCGAGGTCGGCGTTGGTGATGCGGGCGTTCTCCTGAAGGCTGTTCAGAATGCCGATGTCGGTGCGATCCAATTTACGCATGAGACAAATAATCCTGTTTTTTATCGTTGTGCAGATTTTTTATCTGCAAATGATCTGAACAGCAAGCCAACAGAGAAAAATATTCTTCCTCGTCGAGCCTATGATTGTTGTAGGACAATTTCCCCGTACCACGGGGAATTCGTCAGCTAGCGCGCCCACTACAAGAAATTCACAAGATCGAGCGTAGAAAGCCATGAACCCAGCGTACGAACCGCTACGCCTGCACGTTCCCGAACCCTCGGGCCGTCCCGGCTGCAAGACCGACTTCTCCTACCTGCATCTGAGCGACGCCGGCACGGTGCGCAAGCCGCCCATCGACGTGGAGCCGGCCGACACCATCGACCTGGCCCGCAGCCTGATCCGCGTGCTCGACGACCAGGGCAACGCCTTGGGTGAATGGGCCAAGGACATCCCCGTCGACATCCTGCGCAAAGGCATGCGTGCCATGCTCAAGACGCGGATCTACGACAACCGCATGGTGGTCGCCCAGCGCCAGAAAAAGATGTCGTTCTACATGCAGAGCCTTGGCGAGGAAGCCATCGGCAGCGCCCAGGCCCTGGCGTTGAACATCGACGACATGTGCTTCCCCACGTACCGCCAGCAAAGCATCCTGATGGCCCGCGACGTGCCGCTGGTCGACCTGATCTGCCAACTGCTGTCCAACGAGCGCGATCCGCTCAAGGGCCGGCAGTTGCCGATCATGTACTCGGTCAAGGACGCTGGTTTCTTCACCATTTCCGGTAACCTGGCCACGCAATTCATCCAAGGCGTGGGCTGGGGCATGGCCTCGGCGATCAAGGGCGACACCAAGATCGCCTCGGCCTGGATCGGTGACGGCGCCACCGCCGAATCGGACTTCCACACCGCCCTCACCTTCGCCCACGTCTACCGCGCACCGGTGATCCTCAACGTGGTCAACAACCAGTGGGCGATCTCCACCTTCCAGGCCATCGCCGGCGGTGAAGCCACGACCTTCGCCGGACGCGGCGTCGGTTGCGGCATCGCTTCGCTGCGGGTCGATGGCAACGACTTCATGGCCGTCTACGCCGCCTCGCGCTGGGCCGCCGAACGCGCCCGTCGCAACCTCGGCCCGGCGCTGATCGAATGGGTCACCTACCGCGCCGGCCCGCACTCCACCTCCGACGATCCTTCCAAGTACCGCCCCGCCGACGACTGGAGCCACTTCCCGCTGGGCGACCCGATTGCCCGCCTCAAGCAACACATGATCCGCGAGGGCGTCTGGTCGGAAGAGGAACACGCCGCCGTCAGCGCCGAGCTGGAAGCGCAGATCATCGCCGCCCAGAAAGAAGCCGAGCAGTACGGCACGCTCGCCGGCGGCCAGGTGCCGAGCGCCGCGACGATGTTCGAAGACGTCTACAAAGAGATGCCGGAGCACTTGAAGCGCCAGCGTCAGCAGTTGGGGATCTGACATGAACGATCACAACAACACTATTGCGCTGGATACCGCCATGACCACTACCACCATGACCATGATCCAGGCTTTGCGCTCGGCCATGGACGTGATGCTCGAACGCGACGACAACGTCGTGGTGTTCGGCCAGGACGTGGGCTACTTCGGCGGCGTGTTCCGCTGCACCGAAGGCCTGCAGAACAAGTACGGCACCTCGCGGGTGTTCGACGCGCCGATTTCCGAAAGCGGCATCGTCGGCGTGGCGGTGGGCATGGGCGCCTACGGCTTGCGGCCCGTGGCTGAAATCCAGTTCGCCGACTACGTCTACCCGGCCTCGGACCAGATCATTTCCGAAGCGGCGCGCCTGCGCTATCGCTCGGCCGGCGAGTTCACCGCGCCGATGACCCTGCGCATGCCTTGCGGCGGTGGCATCTACGGCGGCCAGACCCACAGCCAGAGCATCGAGGCGATGTTCACCCAGGTCTGCGGGTTGCGCACGGTGATGCCATCGAACCCCTACGACGCCAAGGGCCTGCTGATCGCCTCCATCGAAAACGATGACCCGGTGATTTTCCTCGAACCCAAGCGCCTGTATAACGGCCCGTTCGACGGGCACCACGACCGCCCGGTAACGCCGTGGTCGAAACACCCCAGCGCGCAAGTCCCGGACGGTTACTACACCGTGCCGCTGGACGTGGCCGCCATCACCCGCCCCGGCAATGAGGTGACCATCCTCACCTACGGCACCACCGTGTACGTGTCCCAGGTGGCCGCCGAGGAAAGCGGCGTCGACGCCGAGGTCATCGACCTGCGCAGCCTGTGGCCGCTGGACCTGGAAACCATCGTCAAGTCGGTGAAAAAGACCGGCCGCTGCGTGATCGTCCACGAAGCCACCCGCACCTGCGGCTTCGGCGCCGAGCTGGTGTCGTTGGTCCAGGAACATTGCTTCCACTACCTGGAAGCGCCCATCGAGCGCGTCACCGGTTGGGATACGCCCTACCCGCATGCGCAGGAGTGGGCGTATTTCCCAGGGCCGTCCCGTGTGGGTGCGGCGTTGAAACGGGTCATGGAGGTCTGAATGGGCACGCACGTTATCAAGATGCCGGACATTGGCGAAGGCATCGCCGAAGTGGAACTGTCGGTGTGGCACGTCAAGGTCGGCGACCTGGTGGTCGAGGACCAGGTGCTGGCCGATGTCATGACCGACAAGGCCATGGTGGACATCCCCTCGCCGGTACACGGCCGGGTCATTGCCCTGGGCGGCGAGCCGGGCGAGGTCATGGCGGTGGGCAGCGAACTGATCCGCATTGAAGTGGAAGGCGCCGGTAACCTCAAGGAATCGGCACAGCCGGCCGCCGAGGTGCAGGCCGCGAAACCGGCGTCGGCGCCGACGCCCGAGCCGGTGGCAGCCGCGCAACCCGCGGCACCAAAACCTGCCACCCCACCCCCGGCCGCCCAGGCACCGGTGGCCCGTGAACCCAATGAACGTCCGTTGGCATCCCCTGCGGTGCGCAAGCACGCCTTGGACCTGGGCATCCAGTTGCGCCTGGTCCAGGGCAGCGGCCCCGCCGGGCGGGTGCTGCACGAAGACCTGGAAGCGTACCTGGCCCAAGGTCCTTCGACGCAGGCCAAGGGCGGTTCCGGCTACGCCGAACGCCACGACGAGCAGCAGATCCCGGTGATCGGCATGCGTCGCAAGATCGCCCAGCGCATGCAGGAAGCGACCCAGCGCGCCGCCCATTTCAGCTACGTCGAGGAAGTCGACGTCACCGCCCTGGAAGAGCTGCGGGTGCACTTGAATGAAAAACACGGCGCCAGTCGCGGCAAGCTGACCCTGCTGCCATTCCTGTTACGGGCTCTGGTGATGGCCCTGCGGGACTTCCCGCAGATGAACGCGCGCTACGACGACGAAGCCCAAGTCATCCATCGTTCTGGCGCGGTGCACGTTGGCGTGGCCACCCAGAGCGACGTCGGCCTGATGGTGCCGGTGGTGCGCCATGCCGAGGCCCGCAGCCTGTGGGACAGCGCGGCCGAGATCAGCCGCCTCGCCACGGCCGCCCGCAACGGCAAGGCCAGCCGCGATGAACTGTCCGGCTCGACCATCACCCTGACCAGCCTGGGCGCCCTCGGCGGCATCGTCAGCACGCCGGTGCTGAACCTGCCGGAAGTGGCCATCGTCGGCGTGAACAAGATCGTCGAGCGACCCATGGTCATCAAGGGCCAGATCGTCGTCCGCAAAATGATGAACCTCTCCAGTTCCTTCGATCACCGAGTGGTCGATGGCATGGACGCGGCGCAATTCATTCAGGCCCTGCGCGGCTTGCTCGAACAACCCGCCACCTTGTTCGTCGATTAATCATGGGAGCTGGCATGCAACAGACTTTGAACACCACCTTGCTGATCATCGGCGGCGGCCCTGGCGGTTATGTGGCGGCGATCCGTGCCGGGCAACTGGGCATCCCGACCATCCTGGTGGAAGGCCAGGCGCTGGGCGGAACCTGCCTGAACATCGGCTGCATCCCGTCCAAGGCGCTCATCCATGTGGCCGAGCAGTTTCACCAGACGCGGCACCACAGCCAGGGTTCGGCCTTGGGCATCACGGTGTCGACGCCGAGCCTGGACATCGGCAAGAGCGTCGAATGGAAAGACGGCATCGTCGATCGCCTGACCACCGGCGTCGCAGCGCTGCTCAAGAAGCACAAGGTCCAGGTCATCCAGGGCTGGGCCAAGGTTGTCGACGGCAAGACCGTCGAAGTCGGCGACACCCGCATCCAGTGCGAACACCTGCTGCTGGCCACCGGTTCGACCAGCGTCAACCTGCCGATGTTGCCGCTGGGCGGGCCGATCGTGTCCTCCACTGAAGCCCTCGCGCCGACCTCGGTGCCCAGGCACCTGGTGGTGGTCGGGGGCGGCTACATCGGCCTGGAGCTGGGCATCGCCTACCGCAAGCTCGGCGCCGAGGTCAGTGTGGTCGAAGCCCAGGAACGGATCCTGCCGGCCTACGACGGCGAACTGACCCAGCCGGTGCACGAGGCGCTCAAGCAACTGGGTGTGAAGCTGTACCTCAAGCACAGTGTCGAAGGGTTCGATGCACAGGCCAGCACATTGCAAGTCCGTGACCCGGCTGGCGACAGCCTGAACCTTGAGACCGACCGGGTTCTGGTGGCCGTGGGGCGCAGGCCTAACACCCAGGGCTGGAACCTCGAAGCGCTGGATCTGGCGATGAACGGCGCGGCGGTAAAAATCGACCAGCGTTGCCAGACCAGCATGCGCAATGTCTGGGCCATCGGGGACCTGAGCGGCGAACCGATGCTCGCCCACCGGGCCATGGCCCAGGGCGAAATGGTCGCCGAACTGATCGCCGGTCGGCAGCGGGAATTCAACCCGGCGGCCATCGCCGCGGTGTGCTTCACCGACCCGGAGCTGGTGGTGGTGGGCAAGACACCGGACGAGGCCAAGGCGGCCGGGCTGGACTGCATCGTGTCCAGCTTCCCGTTCGCCGCCAACGGCCGCGCCATGACCCTGGAATCGAAAAGCGGTTTCGTGCGGGTCGTGGCGCGCCGGGACAACCACCTGATCGTCGGCTGGCAAGCCGTCGGCGTGGGCGTCTCGGAACTGGCCACCGCGTTCGGCCAGTCGCTGGAAATGGGCGCGCGCCTGGAAGACATCGCCGGCACCATCCACGCCCACCCGACGCTGGGTGAGGCGGTTCAGGAAGCGGCGCTGCGGGCGTTGGGGCATGCGTTGCATGTGTGACCCCCCGAGGTTGATGAGCACCTGTGGCGAGGGGATTCATCCCCGTTGGGCTGCGCAGCAGCCCCAAAACAGAGTGTCAAGTAAATCGAGGAATCAGGGCTAAGGGGCTGCTTCGCAGCCCAACGGGGATGAATCCCCTCGCCACAGGGTTTGCGGAGCGCCAAACAGTCGGGTTTTCGCCCTTACAGGCTGCGAAACAACACCGGAATGAAGTATTGTTGTCCCCATCCAAAAAACGTCAGAAGCCTTGAACCGTTTCGACGGTTGTTAAGCAATAGAGGGTGTCATGGGTAACGAGAGCATCAATTGGGACAAACTGGGCTTTGACTACATCAAGACCGACAAGCGCTACCTGTCGCACTGGCGCGATGGCGCCTGGGACGCCGGCACCCTGACCGACGACAATGTGCTGCACATCAGCGAAGGCTCCACCGCCCTGCACTACGGCCAGCAATGCTTCGAGGGCCTGAAGGCCTATCGCTGCAAGGACGGCTCGATCAACCTGTTCCGCCCGGACCAGAACGCCGCCCGCATGCAGCGCAGTTGCGCCCGCCTGCTGATGCCGCACGTCGACACCGAACAGTTCGTCGAAGCCTGCAAGCAAGTGGTCCGCGCCAACGAACGCTTCATCCCGCCCTACGGCACCGGCGGCGCGCTGTACCTGCGCCCGTTCGTGATCGGCGTGGGTGACAACATCGGCGTGCGCACCGCGCCCGAGTTCATCTTCTCGATCTTCTGCATCCCGGTCGGCGCCTACTTCAAGGGCGGCCTGACCCCGCACAACTTCCTGATCTCCACCTTCGACCGCGCCGCCCCACAAGGCACCGGCGCGGCCAAGGTCGGTGGCAACTACGCCGCCAGCCTGATGCCGGGTTCCCAGGCCAAGAAGGCCAGCTTCGCCGACTGCATCTATCTCGATCCGCTGACCCACACCAAGATCGAGGAAGTCGGTTCGGCCAACTTCTTCGGCATCACCCACGACGGCAAATTCGTCACCCCCAACTCCCCATCGGTCCTGCCAGGCATCACTCGCCTGTCGCTGATCGAACTGGCCAAATCGCGCCTGGGGCTGGAAGTGGTCGAAGGCGACGTGCTGATCGACAAGCTGTCGGACTTCAAGGAAGCCGGTGCTTGCGGTACCGCGGCGGTGATCACGCCGATCGGCGGCATCCACTACAAGGACAAGCTGCACGTGTTCCACAGCGAAACCGAAGTCGGCCCGATCACCCAGAAGCTCTACAAAGAGCTGACCGGCGTGCAGACCGGTGACGTCGAAGCGCCAGCGGGTTGGATCGTCAAGGTCTGATCCACTTGTGGCGAGGGAGCAAGCTCCCTCGCCACATGCACAAGCCTTGCTTCAGCGCAGTTCCACGGTGGGCGTGAGCCTGCTCGCGACGGCATCGGCCGGTGCAACCGCTTGCTCGACATCCACGCCAAACCGCGCGGCCATTTCCTTGCGCCCGCTGGCGGTCAGCCCCAGTGCCCGGCTGTCCAGGTCCTGGAGCACCCATTTGCGCTTGATCGCCACTTGCAACAACGCCGCTCCCAAGGCGCCGCCCAGGTGCGGACGGCGCATGCTCCAGTCCAGGCAGGGGCAGGCGAACCGACGTCGTTGCGCGGCGAGCACCTGAACATCAATGCCCAACTCCGCGAATATTTGCTCGCCCGACTCGCTCAGCCCATAGCCCTGCCCTGCCTCCACCAGCCACCCGGCCTCAAGCAGGCGATCATGCAGCCGCACCGCCAGGGTGCCGGCCATGTGGTCGTAGCAGGTGCGGGCAAATTGCAGGCGATCCGGGGTGCGCGGGATGAAAGTCGGCGCGGCGCTCTGGCCGATCACCATCAACGCTTCAAGGGCCTGGGCGACGCGCTTGTCCGCCAGGCTGTAGTAACGATGACGCCCCTGCACATGCACGCGCACCAAGACCAGGTCCTTGAGCTTCGCCAAATGGGCACTGGCGGTGGAAGCACTGACGTCGGCAATGCTGGCCAGCTCGGTGCTGGTCCGGGCGTGGCCGTCCATCAACGCGCACAACATGCGGGTCCGGGCCGGCTCGGCAATGGCCGCAGCCACCTGGGAGACTCCCAGGTCATGCAGTTCCGCTTCCATATTTCGCTCCCTGACGAATAAAGCCATGCATCATCTGCAAAGAGTAGCAACACTTTCAACTGGAGGTTGCCGGCCCGCAGTCGACGCCGCTCAATCGTCCCGGGTCAGCACTTCCAGCAGCTCGATCTCGAAAACGAGGTTGGCGTTGGGCTTGATGTGCGCGCCCATGGAGCGCTCGCCGTAGGCCAGGTGGGCCGGTACCCACAGCTTGCGCTTGCCGCCCACCTTCATGCCCATCAGCCCCACGTCCCAGCCCTTGATGACGCGACCGGTGCCGATCACGCACTGGAACGGCTTGCCACGGCTGTAGGACGAATCGAATTCAGTGCCGTCTTCGAGCGTACCGCGGTATTGGGTGGTGATCAGCGCGCCTTTGACTACGCTTTTGCCGTCGCCCTGTTGCAGGTCGGTGATGTGCAGTTCTTCGTTCATGGAGTCTGTCCGTGTTGTGTTTTTGTGGCGCAGGGATTATCCCCTGGCCACAGGTCCGTGTCCGTATCCATATGCAACTGTGGCGCATCGAGCGGGTCAGCAGTAGGGAACCGCTCAAGCCACTTCGGTTCACATGGGTATCGCCCTGCATTTCAGATAAGGATTTTCTGATGTTTGACTCTCGCCCGCTCTACGGTTTCATTCCTCCGTACATTCTCAATCGCATCATTGCCCACGGCTCCGAACAGCAACGTTCCAGCGCCCTTGGCACCCTGACCCACGTGCGCAGCCTGCGGCACAACCCCGGCCCGCCGGACCAGCCGCCCGCCGCGGCGAAACTGCCCAGGCCGGGCAAGGCCGGCCACCCGCAGCGCAGCGTGCACGACGCACAGAACACCATGGAACTGCCCGGCCAGCCGGTACGCCTGGAAGGCCAGCCGGCCAGCGGCGACCCGGCCGTGGACGAAGCCTACGATGCCCTCGGCGCCACCTACGATTTTTTCTGGAAAATCCTCGGCCGCGACTCCATCGACAACAAGGGCTTCGCCCTGGTGGGCAGCGTGCATTATGGACAAGGCTACGAAAACGCCTTCTGGAACGGCGCGCAAATGGTGTTCGGCGACGGTGACGGGGAAATTTTCCAGCGCTTCACCCGCTCCCTCGACGTGGTCGCCCACGAGCTGGCCCACGGCGTCACCGAAAGCGAAGCCGGGCTGGTCTACGCCAACCAGTCCGGTGCACTGAACGAGTCCATCTCCGATGTGTTCGGCGTGCTGGTCAAGCAGTACGTGCTGGAACAGACCGCCGACCAGGCCGACTGGTTGATCGGTGCCGACCTGCTCACCGATAAGATCAACGGCGATGGCCTGCGCAGCATGTCCAACCCCGGCACCGCCTACAACGACCCGCTGCTGGGCAAGGACCCACAACCGTCGCACATGCGTGAATTCGTCATTACCCGCGAGGACAACGGCGGCGTGCACATCAACTCCGGCATCCCCAACCGCGCCTTTTATCTGGTGGCGACCACGCTGGGCGGATTTGCCTGGGAAAAAGCCGGCCGGATCTGGTATGACACCTTGTGCGACAGAAAACTGGCCAACGACGCGTCCTTCAGCGACTTCGCCCGCCTGACCGTCGAGCATGCCCGCCAGCGCTTCGGTGCGCGGGAAGTGCAAGCGGTGCAAGACGGCTGGCGCCAGGTCGGCGTCGACCTGACACAGGAGCGTTGATGAAAACCCTTCCAGAGCTCGACGACAACGCCGTGGTACGGCTGTCACGCCAGGGTGGCGTGGCGGCCATCCATGCCCTGACCCGGCCACGGGAAATCGAATTCGCCCAATGCGACATCGACCAGCGCAGCCGCATCTGTTCGGTACTGGAGGGCTGCCTGCCGCTGGCCTCGCCCGCACCCGGGCGCGGCGACCAGCGCTTCTTCCAGATCGAGGTGCGTTACCGCACCAACGACCAGGACGATGAAATGGTGCTCAAGGTGCCCGAGGATCAGGCACCCGGCGAGCTGGTTCATCTGTGGGACAAAGGCGAATTGCTCTGATGGCCTAGCGCGTGGCGGGGGTGATCTTGAGGATCCGGCCAGACGCGATCACCACCATCACGTACTTGTCATTGATCTGCACCCATTGCGAACCCTCGTCGGGGGCTTCGAGGCCCTTCTCTTTCCAGTTCTTGATGGCTTTTTCCGGGCGCTGATACTCCGCCGGCGTCCGGTCGGCCTCCACCAGCCGGCGACCATTGTTGGGCGAGTGCTCCACCGCATCTCCGGTGGCTTGCGCCGCTTGCGCCACGGGGCCGAGGGCTCCGAGACCGGCGATCAGGACCAGGCTGGCGATCAGGGGGGATTTGCGCATAGAAAAGCTCCAGTTATTCGGGGTACTGGAACTGGGACTTCAACGGCGGCGAATCATTCCTTTTACTGTGAAGACAGGTGCCTGCCGCGCGCCCATTGTGCAAGCGGGCAACTGTGGGAGCGGGCTTGCCCGCGAAAGCGGTGGGCCAGCCAACATGATTGTCGTTTGACACGCCGCCTTCGCGAGCAAGCCGCTCCCACAGGATGACGACCGTGTGTCAGGCCATGGCGGCGCGTTTGACCTGGCGCAGGTCGTGCAAAAAGCGCTCGGCCGGGAGTGGATGGCCCAGCAGGTAACCTTGCAGGGAATCGCAACCCAACCGGGTCAGGAAGTCTTGCTGCAGGTCGGTCTCGACCCCTTCGGCAACGATCCGCAGCCCCAGGGCCTGGCCAAGGGCGACGATGGCGGAGACGATGGCCGCGTCATCGCTGTCGTGCTCCAGGTCGCGCACGAAGCCGCGGTCGATCTTCAGTTCATTGGCCGGCAGGCGCTTGAGGTACATCAGGCTCGAATAGCCGGTGCCGAAGTCATCGATGGACAAGTCCACGCCCATGTCGGACAGCTGCTGCAGCACCGTCATGCTCGCATCCGCATCGCTCATGGCAGTGGTTTCAGTGATTTCCAGCGTCAGGCTGTTGGCCGCCAGGCAATGGGTTTCCAAGGCCTTGGCGACGCTCTGTACCAACCCGGTGTGGCAGAACTGCAAGGCCGAGAGGTTCACCGCGATGCGCCAGTCGGTGTAGCCGAGCACGTACCATTCGCGCATCTGGCGGCAGGCTTCGTTGAGCACCCATTCGCCGATGGGGATGATCAGCCCGGTCTTTTCCGCCAGGTCGATGAACGTGGCGGGCATCAACAGGCCCTGGGTCGGATGGGTCCAGCGCAACAACGCCTCGGCCCCCACCGGACGCCCATTGGCGGCGTCGAACTTGGGTTGGTAATGCAGGCTGAACTGGCGCTGTTCGACGGCGATGCGCAAATCCTGCAGCAACTGCAATTGCTTGCGGGCGTTGCTGTTCATCGACGCGTCGAAAAAGCTGTAGCCGTTCTTCCCCGCCCCCTTGGCGTGGTACATCGCCGCGTCGGCATTCATCAACAGCTCTTCGGCGCTGCTGCCGTTGCCGGGGTACACGGAAATGCCGACGCTGGCGGAGATCTGCAAATCGTGCTCGGCCACCCGAAACGTCTGGCCCACCAACCCGACCTGGCGGGCAGCCAGGCGCAAGGCGTCGTCCGGCTCGGCCAGTTGCACCATCAGCACGAACTCATCGCCGCCGATCCGCGCCAGGGTGTCCTGGCTGCGCAAATCCTCGCGCAGGCGCAGGGCCACGTCGCGCAGCAACAGATCGCCCATGTGGTGCCCGAAGGCATCGTTGACCGGCTTGAAGCCATCGAGGTCGATGAACATCAGGGCAAAGCAGCCGCCCTGCTCTTGCACCCGGTGCATGGCCTGGCCGATACGGTCGGCCAGCAACACCCGGTTGGGCAACCCGGTGAGCGGGTCGTGCAGGGCCAGCTGCGTCAGTTCGCGATTGGCCACGGTCAAGGATTGGGCCAGTTCGGCGGTGCGGGCCTCCAGGCGCGCATCGAGAATCGAGGTCAGCAACGCGATGGCCAGCACCGCCAGGGTGGTGATCAGCACCACGTTGTCCAGGCCCTTGCCGCTCAGGCCGTCCAGGGCGCCGCAAAAGCTGCCGTCGCGAAACTGCGCCCCGGCCATGCCGGTGTAGTGCATGCCGACAATGGCGACGCCCATGATCACCGCGGCGCCGGCCCGGGCCAGGCGCACGTGAGGGGTGTTCTGGCGCAGGCGGAAGGCGATCCACAGGGCCGCCGCAGAAGCACCGACGGCAATCACCAGTGAGGCGCCGAACAGCGTGGGCTCGTAGTCGATGCCCGGCTGCATCCGCAACGCCGCCATGCCGGTGTAATGCATGGCACTGATGCCGGCCCCCATGACCAGCGCACCGAACGCCAGTTGACACGCCGGCAGGCGCGGCTGGCTGACCAGCCACAAGGCAAAGCCGCAGGACAAAATGGCGATCAGCAACGACAGCGCGGTGATGGAAGTGTCGTAGCCAAGCCGCACCGGCAAGGAGAACGCCAGCATGCCGATGAAGTGCATGGACCAGACGCCCACGCCCATGGCCAGTGCGCCGCCGGCCATCCACAGCTGCGCGGCGCGGCCCTGGGCGGTGGCGATACGCCCGGTCAGGTCGAGTGCGGTGTAGGAAGCCAGGACAGCAACGAACAGGGAAATGGAAACGAGCGCGGGGGAATACGTACCGATCAACATGGAGTGTTCTCGTAACGAAAGAGCCGGACTGCCTCCATGCCCGATTGTACGCCGCGATTGTACTCAATCGCGACGCAAGCAGGTATCAAAAAGCCATCACTCTTGGAGATTTGCGACGAAAGACATTCTGCTGCCAGACAAGCGGCGGTCAATCTAAATCTTGCCCCGCCAACAAAGAAATGCGGGCTCGCTCCTACAGGTTGGCTACCTGGGGTCGCCTGAGCATACTAGGCGTCTCTTTTCCGGACAGTGAGCCCCATGCCCTTCCTCGCCCGTACCCACCCGCGTCTGTCCAGCGCCATGGCCGTCGGCCTGGCAGTGGGCGTCCTGGCGCCTGCGGACAGCCTCATCAGCAAGGTCCTGATCGGCTGGAATGCCGGGGTCTGGACCTACCTGGTGCTGATGTTGTGGCTGACCGTACGCGCCAAGGCCCCCGACGTCAGGCGCATTGCCGAGATCGAAGACGAAAACGCCGGGCTGGTCTTGCTGATGGTTTGCATCGCCGCCTTGGCCAGCCTGGCCACCATCACCGTCGAACTGGCCGGCAGCCGCGACCTGCACGCCGCAGGCAAGCTGCTGCACTACGGCTTCACGGCCATGACGGTGATCGGCTCATGGTTGCTGATCGGCGTGATCTTCAGCGTCCACTATGCGCGGCTCTATTACACCTGGGAGGGCACCGAGCCGGCGCTGCGCTTTGCCGAAGGCCTGACCACGCCCAATTATTGGGATTTCCTGTATTTCTCCTTCACCATCGGGGTCGCGGTGCAGACGTCGGACGTGGGTGTCGCCACCCGCCAGTTGCGCAAGATCGTACTGGCGCAATCACTGATCGGGTTCGTATTCAACACGGCAATCTTGGGGTTTTCGATCAATATCGCGGCGGGGTTGTTCGGCTGAGGCTGAAGGGCCGCTGCGCACCCCAACAGGAGCACGCTCCCTCGCCCAGGGAACCACCTGGATCAGGACGATGGGGCGGGCAACCACAACCTGAACCGAGCCCCGCCCAGCGGTGAAGTCTCGACGGTCAAGGTGCCGCCCTGGGCTTGCAAGGCACGGCGGCTGATGGCCAGGCCTAGGCCGAACCCGCCGGTGGCGCGGTCGCGGCTGCGGTCCAGGCGGTAGAACGGCTCGAACACACGCTCACGCTCGTCATCCGGGATGCCGATGCCGTCATCGTCGACCCAGATCTCACAACCCTGGTCGCCCACCAACACACCGACCTGGATGTGCTTCTCGCAGTAACGCATCGCATTGCGCAGCAGGTTCTGCAAGGCCCTGGCGGTCAGGCGCGGGTCGAGTTCGAAGCGCTCCAGCGCTCCGTGCAGCAACACGTCGATCACCACGTCCGGGGCCGCCAGGTCTTCGTCGACACTGCCCAGGATGCTGTCGATGAATTCGTCCAGCGGCACTTCGACCCGCTCGGGCAAGCGTTCGGGGTTCTGCAGACGGCTGTAGGACAGCAGTTCGAGCACCAGTTCATCCAGCTCGCGAATGTGCGCCACCAACCCTTGCAGGCGCTCGCGACTGGCGGGCGGCAAATCCTCGGACAGCGCCAGGGCCAGGCCGAAGTCGAGCCGGGTCAGTGGCGTGCGCAATTCGTGGGACACCGCGTTGAGCAGGTCGCGCTGCTGGTTGAGCAGCTTCTCGATGTCACCGGCCATAGTGTCGAACACATGGGCCAGGCTGCCGATGTTCGAACTGGAGGCAATCTGCGTACGCTCACCCAAGTGGCCCTTGCCGAAACGCTCGGCGGTGCGCCTGAGGCGCTCCAGGTCACGCCAGTGCGGCCGCAGCCAGAGCAACAGGCACGCGAGCATGGTCGCGCCGATCAGCACGTTGATGCTCCAGTACAGCCAGTTGACGTCGGTCGGATCCGGCGGAACGATCATCTTGACCGCCATGCGCTCACCCAGCGGTGCCACCGCCAGGGTGCGCCAGGCCCAGTCACCGAGGCGCACGATGTTTTCGCCACGGCTGAGCTGCGCCCGCTCGGCTTCGCTGAAGCCCGGGTCATCGAGGCTCGCCAGTTCGATGCGCAGCGGCTCGAAGTCCTTGTCCATCTGCGCCGCCAGCGCCGGCCACTGCTCGCGGGGCACGGCGTGGAACTGTTTGACCATCAGGGTCTGCAAGCCTCGGGAATGGTCGAGGTTGTAGCTCACGAAGCGCTCATGGAACAGGCGGACCACCAGTTCCGGCATCAGGTAGATGGCCGCGCTGTAGGAGACGATGGTGACCAGGTACAGGCGAATCAGCAGTTTCCACATCGGCTCAGCATTCCCACTCGGAACGGCTGAACAGGTAGCCTTTGCCCCAGACGGTCTTGATCTTGCGAGCTTCGCCGGCGTTGTCGTCGAATTTACGCCGCAGCTTGGAAATCGCCACGTCCACCGAGCGGTCGGTGCCGTTGAACTCGATGCCGCGCAGGCGTTGCAGGATCTGGTCGCGGCTCAGCACCTCGCCGGAATGCCGGGCCAGCACCACCAGCAGGTTGTACTCGCCGCTGGACAGCTCCACCGGCTGGCCGCGCCAGGTCACGGTGCGTTCGGACAGGTCGATGCACAGGTTGCCCATCAGAATGCGGTCGTTGGCCGTCTGCGGTTCGGCGAGGCTGCTGCGCCGCAGCAAGGTCCGCACCCGCGCCAGCAAGACCCGCGGCTCGCACGGTTTGGTGACGTAGTCGTCGGCGCCCATTTCCAGGCCCAGGACCTGGTCGTGACTGTCGTCCCGGGCGGTGAGCATCAGGATCGGCAAGGTCGCCGAATCGGCCCGCAGCAGGCGACACACCTGCAAGCCGTCCAGGCCCGGCAGCATCAGGTCGAGGATCACCAGGTCCGGCGGATTGACCCGCGCCCGCTCCCGCACGTGGTCGCCGCGGGCCAGCACGTTGACTTGATAGCCGTTGCGTTCCAGGTAACTGGCGATCAGCTCGGACAACGCGCAGTCGTCTTCGACCAGGAGGATGTTGGGCATGGGGTGTTCCAGAAAGTGCTGGGGTGCCTGGCAGGCCTTTATCTATCGCGAGCAAGCTCGCTCCCACAGGCGTTCGCATAATCATTGTGGGAGCGAGCTTGCTCGCGATGAGGCCCGGCAAGACACCGATGATCTCAAGTTGCCAAGGATATACGCCCTCGCCCAACCCGACGCAAAACCCTTACACAATTTCACACACCCCCAACAAAGCTTTACCAACGCCCAGGCTCGCCCGCCGTAGCATGGCACCGCTCATTATTGGGGATGCACCATGCCAAAGAATTCTTTCGCCACGCTGGGTCTGCTGCTCGGTGCGCTGTCGTTGAGCGCCTGCGACAGCGCCGCGCCGCCCACGGACGAAGCGCCGCTGCCCACCGTGGCCGTCGAAACCATCGAAGCCCGGCCACTGTCCATCAGCAGCGAATTGAGCGGACGCATTGCCGCGCCACGCACCGCCGAAGTGCGCGCACGGGTGCCCGGCGTGGTGTTGCAGCGGGTGTATCGCGAAGGCAGCGATGTGAAAAAAGGCGATGTGCTGTTTCGCATCGACCCGGCGCCGTTCAAGGCCGACCTGGACAGCGCCGAAGCGGCATTGCGCAAGGCCCAGGCCAACGCCTTCCAGGCACGCCTGCAAGCGCAACGCTACGCGCGCCTGATCGAGGACAACGCCATCAGCGGCCAGGACTACGACAACGCCCGGGCCGCTGATCGCCAGAGCGCCGCCGATGTCGCCGCCAGTAAGGCCGCCGTGGAACGGGCCCGGCTGAACCTCGGTTATGCCACGGTCACCGCGCCCATCGCCGGACGCATCGGCCGGGCGCTGGTAACCGAGGGTGCGCTGGTCGGCCAGAACGAAACCACGCCGCTGGCCCTCATCCAGCAGTTGGACCCGATCCACGCCGACCTCACCCAATCGACCCGCGAGCTCAACGAACTGCGCCGCGCCCTGCGCGCCGGCCAGTTGCAGCAGGTCGAGCCGGGCCAGGCCAAGGCCACGCTGGTTCAGGACGACGGCAGCCTGTACCCGCTGCCGGGCAAACTGTTGTTCGCCGACATCAGCGTCGACCCGGGCACCGGCCAGATCACCCTGCGCAGCGAATTCCCCAACCCCGACCTGGACCTGTTGCCGGGCAGCTTCGTGCGCGTGCGCCTGGAGCAGGCGGTCGATCGCCAGGGCATCAGCGTGCCGCAGCGGGCCATCCTGCGCGACAGCGCCGGCATCGCCCAGGTATTGCTGGTCGATGCCCAGCAGACCGTCAGCCTGCAACCGGTGACGCTGGGCGCCGTGCAGGATGACCGCTGGATCGTCACCCATGGCTTGAAGCCGGGCGACCGCATTGTCGTCGAAGGCCTGCAACACGCACGCCCCGGTGAAAAAGTCCGGGTCGATGACTCCCCTCTTCCACTTGCCCAGGTCCCTGGCCAGTAAGCAGGACGTTTGCCATGCCGCAGTTCTTTATCGACCGCCCGGTGTTCGCCTGGGTGGTGGCGTTGTTCATTCTGCTGGCCGGTGTGCTGGCAATCCCGCAGTTGCCGGTGGCGCAGTACCCCGACGTCGCGCCGCCGCAAATCGAAATCTACGCGGTGTACCCCGGTGCGTCGGCGCAAACCGTGGACCAGAGCGTGGTCAGCCTGATCGAGGAAGAGCTCAACGGCGCCGATCACCTGCTGTACTTCGGTTCCCAGAGCAGCCTGGGCAGCGCCACCATCACCGCGACGTTCCAGCCGGGCACCAACCCGGAGCTGGCCCAGGTCGATGTGCAGAACCGGCTCAAGGCCGTGGAATCACGCCTGCCCCAGGCCGTCACCCAGCAGGGCTTGCAGGTGGACAAGGTGTCGGCCGGTTTCCTGCTGCTGATCACGCTCACCTCCAGCGACGGCAAGCTCGACGATGTGGCGCTCAGCGACTACCTGGCGCGCAACGTGATGAACGAGATCAAGCGCCTGGACGGCGTCGGCAAGGCGCAACTGTACGGCGCCGAGCGGGCGATGCGGATCTGGATCGACCCGCAGAAACTGCTCGCCTTCAACCTGACGCCGGCCGACGTCAATGCCGCCATCGTGGCGCAGAACGCCCAGGTGTCGGCGGGCAGCATCGGCGACCTGCCGGCACGCACCACCCAGGAGATGACCGCGACGGTACTGGTCAAGGGGCAGTTGTCGACGCCCGAAGAGTTCGCCGACATCGTACTCAAGGCCAACCCCGACGGCTCCACCGTGCGCATTGGCGATGTGGCGCGGGTGGAAGTCGGCAGCCAGGAATACCAGTTTTCCACGCGGCTCAATGGCAAGCCTTCCACCGCCGTTGGCGTACAACTGTCGCCGGGGGCCAATGCCCTCAACACCGCGACGCTGGTGCGCACGAAGATGGATGAGCTGTCGCGCTACTTCCCCGCGGGCGTCGAGTACAAGATCCCCTACGACACCTCGCCGTTCGTCAAGGTCTCGATCACCAAGGTGGTGTACACCCTGGGCGAGGCCATGCTGCTGGTGTTCGCCGTGATGTTCCTGTTCCTGCAGAACATCCGCTACACCCTGATCCCGACGCTGGTGGTGCCCGTGGCGCTGATGGGCACGTTCGCGACCATGCTCGCCCTGGGTTTTTCCATCAACGTGTTGACCATGTTCGGTATGGTCCTGGCGATCGGCATCCTGGTGGACGACGCCATCGTCGTGGTGGAGAACGTCGAGCGGATCATGGCCAGCGAAGGGCTGTCGCCCAAGGAAGCGACGCGCAAGGCGATGCGGCAGATCACCGGCGCGATCATCGGCATCACCCTGGTGCTGGTGGCGGTGTTCATTCCCATGGCGTTCATGCCCGGATCGGTGGGCGTGATCTACCGGCAATTCTCGCTGTCCATGGCGACCTCGATCCTGTTCTCGGCGTTCCTGGCCCTGAGCCTCACGCCGGCGCTGTGCGCGACCTTGCTCAAGCCCATCGACCAGGGCGAGCATCACGCCAAGGGCGGTTTCTTCGGCTGGTTCAATCGCCGCTTCGACCAATTGGGCGATCGCTACCAGGGCTGGGTCGCCTACGCACTCAAGCGCACCGGCCGCTACCTGCTGATCTACGGGGTGCTGCTGGTGGGCATGGGCCTGCTGTTCACGCGCCTGCCCTCCTCGTTCCTGCCGGTGGAGGACCAGGGCTACACCATCACCGACATCCAGTTGCCGCCCGGCGCGAGCAAGAACCGCACGGTGCAGGTGGTGGAGCAGATCGAAGCTCACAACGCCGGCGAGCCGGGCGTGAGCGACAGCACGGTGATCCTCGGTTTCAGTTTTTCCGGCAGCGGGCAGAATGCGGCCCTGGCGTTCACCACCCTGAAGGACTGGTCGCAGCGGGCACGCGACGATTCGGCCAGCTCGATTGCCGACCGAGCCAACCAGGCGTTCGGCGCGATCAAGGACGCTATGGCCTTTGCGGTGCTGCCGCCACCAGTGGATGGCCTGGGCACCTCCAGTGGCTTCGAGTTCCGCCTGCAGGATCGCGGCGGCCTTGGCCACGCCACGCTGATGCAGGCCCGCGACGAATTGCTCGCCGCGGCCGGAAAAAGCCCGGTGTTGATGAACGTGCGTGAAAGCGCCCTGGCCGAAGCGCCGCAGGTCCAACTGGAGGTCGACCGCAAGCAGGCCAATGCCCTGGGCGTTTCCTTCGCCGACGTGGGTAACGTGCTGTCCACGGCGGTGGGCTCGGCCTACGTCAATGACTTCCCCAACCAGGGGCGGATGCAGCGGGTGGTGGTCCAGGCACAAGGCGACCAGCGCGGCCAGGTGGCCGACCTGCTGAAGATCCATGTGCGCAACAACGCCGGGAAGATGGTGCCGCTGTCGGCGTTCGTCCAGGCCAGATGGACCCAGGGCCCGACACAATTGACCCGCTACAACGGCTACCCGGCCATCAGCATTTCCGGCGAACCGGCGCCCGGCCACAGCACCGGCGAAGCCATGGCCGAGATCGAGCGGCTGGTGGCCCAGGGGCCGGCCGGCCTGGGGCAGGAATGGACCGGGCTGTCCCTGCAGGAACGCTTGTCCGGCAGCCAGGCGCCGCTGTTGCTCGGGCTGTCGTTGCTGGTGGTGTTCCTGTGCCTGGCGGCGCTGTACGAGAGTTGGTCGATCCCGACGTCGGTGCTGCTGGTGGTGCCACTGGGGGTGCTCGGCGCGGTGCTCGCGGTGTCGATGCGCGGCCTGCCCAACGATGTGTTCTTCAAGGTCGGGCTGGTGACCATCATCGGGTTGTCGGCGAAGAATGCGATCCTGATCATCGAGTTCGCCAAGAGCCTGTACGACCAGGGCCATGATCTGATCGACGCCACGCTCCAGGCGGCGCGCCTGCGCCTGCGACCGATCATCATGACCTCCCTGGCCTTCATCCTCGGCGTCGTGCCTCTGGCCATCGCCACCGGCGCCAGTTCGGCGAGCCAGCAGGCCATCGGGACCGGGGTGATCGGCGGGATGATCACCGCGACCCTGGCGGTGGTGTTTGTCCCGGTGTTCTTTGTCGGGGTGATGAATCTGGTGCGCAAGCGTCCTGACAGCCACTGATCGGCCGGGGGGGCGGCTTGCCTGGGATGGCGAGGCTGGATGGGCGGCCGCCTTCGCGAGCAAGCTCGCTCTCACAAAGGGCCCCTCGGACACTTGGGAAACCTGTGGGAGCGAGCTTGCTCGCGAAAGCGGTCGCGACGCACGGCGAGTCTCAGGCCCGCCGTGCTAGCAGCAGCCCCGCCGCACAGGCCGCGATGCGCTCGCAGGCCTGGGCCAGTTTCAGCCGGTCGACCACCAGCCCGATGCGGATATGCCCCGCCGCGCTCGGGCCGAAGGCCTCGCCGGCGAGCACCGAGACGCCATAGCCGTCCAGCAGGTGTTCGGCAAAGCCTTGGGCGTCGAGACCGGTCTGGCGGATGTCGACCATGACGAACATGCCGCCATCGGGTCGCACCGGCTTGAGGCCCGGACAGTTGCCAAGCATGGCGCACACCAGGTCGCGGCGCTGGCGATACTCTTCGCGCATGTGCGCCACTTCAGGCAAATCTTCTTCGAGGGCCACCTGGGCCGCCCGCTGCACGAAATCCGGCAGGCCGAAGAGCATGCACAACGACAGGTTCGCCAAGTGTTCGGCCAGGGGCTCGGGCCCAAGTACCCAGCCAATGCGCCAACCGGTCATGGCATGGGATTTGGACAGGCTGTTGATGGTCGCCGTGCGTTCGGCCATGCCTGGCAGACTGGCCGGGCTGATGTGCTCACCTTCGTACAACAGGTCGCTGTAGACCTCGTCACTGATCAGCCACAGGTCATGCTCGATGCACAACTGCGCCAGTCCTCGCCAGGTCGCGAGCGGCAGGCTGGCGCCTGATGGGTTGTTGGGGCTGTTGAGCAGCATCGCCCGGGTCCGCCCGGTGATCAGGCCGGCCACATCGGCCGGTTCGACCCTGAACCCGTTCTCCGGACGCACTGGCACCGGCACCACTGTCGCCCCGCAGGCACCGAACACCGCCTCGTAGGTGACATACATCGGCTCGGCGACGATCACCTCGTCGCCCGGGTCGAGCAGGCACTGCGCGACTGCATACACCGCGCACTGCGCACCGGGCAACACGGTGACATGCCCGGCGTCGACCGGCTGGCCGCAGCGCCGCTGGTGACGCCGGGCAATGCGGCTGCGCAAGGTGTACAGGCCACGGATGTCCGAGTAATGCGTATCCCCGGCCCGCAGGCTGCCCACCGCGGCATCGACGATGGCGCGCGGTGTGTCGAAATCCGGATCGCCCACCGACAACAGCAGCACGTCCATGCCCTGTTCGCGCATGGCCAGCGCCCGATCGTGAATGTGCCAGGCGGCGGCGCCATCGCCGGTGATGCGTTGGGTCAAGGCTGAAAAGCGCATGCATATCTCCTGATTGCGCGGTGTCCAGCCTCAACCCTATCTCAAATCACAAACCGCGCCACCATCGCGTTCAACGTCACCGCCAGGCGCGACAGTTCGTGGGACGCGTCGCTGGTCTGTTTCGCACCGCTGGCCGACTGGGTGGCGAGGTCGCGAATGTTGACCAGGTTGCGGTCCACTTCGCGGGACACCTGGGCCTGTTCCTCCGAAGCGCTGGCGATGACCAGGTTGCGCTCGTTGATCTGGTGGATCGATTGGGTGATCTGTTCCAGGGCCACGCCGGCGGCGCGGGCCATTTCCAGGGTGCTCTGGGTACGCTGGTTGCTTTGCTGCATCGACTGCACGGCCTCACCGGTGCCGTTCTGGATACCGGCGACCATTTTCTCGATTTCCTGGGTTGATTGCGCAGTGCGGTGGGCCAAGGCCCGGACCTCGTCGGCCACCACCGCGAAACCGCGTCCGGCCTCCCCGGCGCGGGCGGCTTCGATGGCGGCGTTGAGGGCCAGCAGGTTGGTCTGTTCGGCGATGGCGCGGATCACGTCCAGGACCTTGCCGATATCGCGCCCCTGCACCGCCAGGCCTTCGATCATCGCCGCGGTGCTTTGCACGTCGTGGGTCATGGTCTGGATCGCCTCGACGGTTTCCACCACCCGCGAGCGACCTTCCCGGGCCGCCTGGGTCGATTGGTTCGACGCCTCGGACGTGGACACCGCATTACGCGCGACCTCTTCCACTGCGGTGGTCATTTCGTTGACCGCCGTGGCGGCCTGTTCGATTTCATTGTGTTGCTGTTGCAGGCCACGGGAAGATTCCTGGGTCACCGCGCTCAACTCTTCGGCGGCGGCGCCCAACTGGGTGGCGGAGCCGGCGATCTGCTCGATGGTCTTGCGCAGGCTGGCTTGCATGTCGGCCAGGGCCTTGAGCAACCGAGCGGGTTCGTCCTTGCCGTCGTCCGTGATCACCTGCACCAGGTTCCCGCCAGCAATGACTCGCGCCGCCTCCAGCGCTCGGTTGAGCGGCAACACAATGCTGCGAGTCAACGCCAGCGCGAGCAGCACGGTGGCCAACGCAGCGACGAGCGACACGATGATGATGCCCGCCAGCGCGTTGTCAAAGTGCGCGCCCGCCTCGGCCGACGCCTCTACAGAGCCGGACACGTTGATCGCGATAAGCTTGTTGAGCTGCTCGCCCATCAGGTCGGTGCCTTCCTTGATTCGGCTATTGATCAGGGCGCGCAGCTCATCGACCTTGTTCTGTCGCGACAGGTCGAGCATCTCTTTCTGGGCTTGCAGGTAGTTGCCAAGGGTCACGGAAAAAGTCTTGTATAGCTCTTTTTCCTCGGCTTCGGCTGGCAACGCCGCGTAACTGGTGTCGGCCTTGTGCAGTTTCTCCACCAGCACACCGATGCGGGTTTCGGCCTCTGCCAGGCTGGCCGGCTCGCGGTTGACCAGGATGCGGAACGACAGGATGCGCATGCGCAGCACGTTCTCCAGCACGTTGGCCAGGTACGCGACGCTGGGCACCTGGTTTTGCTCCATGTCCACCGAGGCCTGGCGGATCACCGACATGCGATTGGCAGCGAATAAGCCCAGGCCAATGACAAGCAGAGCAATGAAAGCGAAGCCAAGGAAGGCTCGGGGCGCGATGTTCAGGCTACGAAGGGACATGTAAAGACCTCGGGGCAATGGGGTCGAGCATCCATGCCAGTCAGTGTAGGGTGGGGTGCTGATGGGTACGCTTAACCCCTTTATCGGCTGGGCTGTAGGCTTTTTACAGGGGGATGTAAAAAAATATTTCAGGAGCACTTATCGGCTGGCGACCTGCCACAGCCGGGCAATATCCCGGGCCCGCTCGCCCAGCAGGCGCGCCGCATCGGCACAGGCCTCTTGCAGCGTCATCGGGCCGCTGGCCAGGGCGAAGGCGGCATCGACACCGTGCTCATACAGCGCCGGGTAGCCCTCCCCCAACGTACCGGCGATAACCAGCACCGGCACGCCGTGCTGGCGGGCGATGCGGGCCACGCCGAAGGGCGTCTTGCCGCGCAGGGTCTGCGCGTCGAAACGGCCTTCGCCAGTGATCACCAAGTCAGCGCCCTGTACCGCAGCGGCCAGCCCCACCAGTTGGGCGACCACCTCCACGCCCGTGCGAAACCGCGCGCCGAGGAACGCCTTGGCGGCGAACCCGAGGCCGCCGGCGGCACCGCTGCCCGGTTCGTCGCGCACATCCTTGTGCAGGGCCTGGGCACAGTGTTCGGCGAAGTGTCCCAGGGCTGCGTCCAGCCACCGCACTTGCTGGGCGGAAGCACCTTTTTGCGGGCCGAAAATGGCGGAAGCCCCCTGGGGGCCGCACAGTGGGTTGTCGACGTCGGCGGCAATCTCGAAATCGACCTGGGCCAGGCGCGGGTCCAGTCCGCTGAGGTCGATGCGCGACAGGTTCTTCAGGGCCAGGCCGCCCGGAGCAAGCACCTGGCCGTGTTCATCCAGCAACGCCACGCCCAGGGCTTGCATCGCACCGGCACCGCCGTCATTGGTGGCACTGCCGCCGATGGCCAGGATCACCCGCCCGGCCCCTTCATCCAGGGCGGCGCGAATCAGTTCGCCAGTGCCATAGGTGCTGCTGGAGCAGGCATCGCGCTGCCCCGGCGCGACCAATTGCAGGCCGCTGGCCTCGG
This sequence comes from Pseudomonas sp. Cab53, assembly GCF_018325965.1. Taxonomy (NCBI): domain Bacteria; kingdom Pseudomonadati; phylum Pseudomonadota; class Gammaproteobacteria; order Pseudomonadales; family Pseudomonadaceae; genus Pseudomonas; species Pseudomonas sp. Cab53. The sequence goes on from NZ_AP021902.1 coordinate 3,561,795, forward strand.
CCATTTCGATGATCGCGGTGCGGCTCTCGGGCAACCAGCCCCAGCTTGCCTCGACCGCGCTACCCAACGGCCCTCGAACCCGGTTGCGACGCCATTGTCCGTTGCACGCCGCCAGCACCGACGCCACCGTCCCCTCCCCGCCATCGGCCATCGGACACTTGATCAACTGTGCAGCCGGCCAGACCTGGGCCAGCCCGGCGGCGATGGCGTCGGCGACGCCCTGGGCACTGAGGCTGTCCTTGAACGAGTCGGGGGCGATGACTATTTTCATATTATTCTCCGGTTCCGATGCCCAGCATGCTGCCAGCTGACCGCAACCGTGACGCCGGTCTGCCGCACAAAAGACAGGGGGGATTATTGTTCAATTTTACAAAGGGTGGGGTTGGTAGGGGGATGGTTGTTGGATGGAAGGGCCTCTTCGCGGGCAAGCCCGCTCCCACAGTTAATCAGCGTGAATACCGAATCCATGTACACCACAAATCATTTGTGGGAGCGGGCTTGCCCGCGAAGATGGCGGCACAGGCGACATAATTTCCCCAGTACAACCACCCTCGCGAGCACAGGGTTACAGCGGTGGGCTTTCGGTCTGCGGCAACAACTGCACCCCCAGGTACAACGCCAACATGCCATCCAGCCGCAACGGATCGACCCCACTGAGCTCGGCGATGCGTTCCATGCGGTAGCGCAAGCTGTTGCGGTGGATCCCCAGGGCCTCGGCGCAAGCCTGGCTCTGGCCGTCGTGTTCGCACCAGCTGCGCAAGGTCGTGAGCAACTGGCCGTTGCTGTCCTTGGCGATCACCTTGCGCAGCGGTGCCAGCAATTCGTCGAGGGCATCGTCGCTGCGATGACGCCAGAGCATCACCGGCAGGCGATAACGGGCAAGGCTCAGCAGCCGCAATTGCGGCAACACATCGCGACCGTAGGCCAGCAGGTCCGCGACCCGACGGTAGCACCGACGCAGTCCCGCCAGCCCTTCGGCCTGGCCACCCACCGCCACTCGCAAGATGCACCAGCCCAGCCCGTCGAGCTTGCCCAGCAGCCGCTCGTTTTCCACCGACGCGGTGACCGGCCGGCACCAGAGCAACGAGGACTTGGACGAGGTCAGGCACCAACTGTCCGGGTAGCGTGACATCAACCAGGCGCTCAACGTCTCGACGCTCTGCCCTGGCCCATGCTCCGGGCCCAGCTCGAACAGATACGGCACCCGTGACAGTTGCGGCTTGAGGCCCATCTGGCGGGCTTCGTCCAACAACCGCGGCGAATCCCCGGCGTCCCCCAGCAGCAAAGCCAGCAAGTCGTCACACCGTTGCCGGCGCCATTGCTGCTCGGCCTGCTGGTTGCGCTGGCCCACCAGCATCTCGGCGGTCATGCGTACCAGTTCGGCGTAGGTGCGCAACTGCTCGGGCTCGCCGGTGATGCCCAGCACGCCGATCAGGCGCTGATCGAGCATCAGCGGCAGGTTGATGCCTGGCTGCACGCCCTTGAGGTGCCTCGCCGTGTGCGCGTCGATTTCCACCACCCGGCCATTGGCCAGGACCAATTGCGCGCCCTCGTGGCGGGTATTGACGCGCCCGGGCTCACCGCTGCCGAGGATCAGGCCCTGGTTGTCCATGACATTGACGTTGTATGGCAGGATCGCCATCGCCCGGTCGACGATGTCCTGCGCCAGGTCATGATCCAGTTCGAACATGGGACGGTGTTCCTTGCAAGCGGCGTGGGTGAAGGTTTGGAGCGCAGGGCGCCAGGGCGATTGGTCAGGCGCACAGGGTCCTGCTCCAAACCCTGTGCTCAGGCACAAAGACACGGCCCCCGGGCTGGCCGAGACTCAAGGGCAGTCAACGTTACCCCTTGGCTCGTACAAATCATAATAAAGAGAGACCCGCCATGTCCCAGAGCGCAACGGCCCTCCTGGCTACGCACGACGAGAAAAACAGCGTCTACAAGCGCATCACCCTGCGCTTGATCCCCTTCATTTTCATCTGCTACCTGTTCAACTACCTCGACCGGGTCAACGTTGGCTTCGCCAAGTTGCAGATGCTCGATGCGCTGAAGTTCAGCGAAACCGTCTACGGCCTCGGTGCCGGGATCTTCTTCATCGGCTACGTCCTGTGCGGCGTACCCAGCAACCTGGCCCTGAGCAAGTTCGGCCCCCGGCGCTGGATCGCGCTGATGATGATCACCTGGGGCACGTTGTCGACCTGCCTGCTGTTCGTCACCACGCCCACCGGCTTCTACACCTTGCGGCTGTTCACCGGCGCGGCCGAAGCCGGGTTCTTCCCGGGTGTGGTGCTATACCTCTCGCAGTGGTTCCCGACCTTCCGACGCGGCCGGATCATGGCGTTGTTCATGTCCGCCATTCCGGTGTCGGGCCTGTTGGGCAGCCCGTTTTCCGGCTGGATCCTCAACCACTTCGCCGCCGGCCAAGGCGGCCTGGCCGGCTGGCAGTGGATGTTCCTGCTGCAAGGCATCCCGACGGTGATCCTCGGTGCGCTGGCGTTCTTTTTGCTCAGCGACACCTTCGCCAACGCCAAGTGGCTGACCGACCAGGAGCGCGCCGTGCTCACCGCCGACCATGCCCAGGACCTGGCGAACAAACCGAACACCAGCAGCGACTCCCTGCTGGCCGTGTTCAAGAACCCGGCGATCTGGGCCTTTGGCCTGGTGTACTTCTGCATCCAGAGCGGTGTGTATGCGATCAACTTCTGGCTGCCGTCGATCATCAAGAGCCTGGGTTTCAGCGATAACCTGGTGATCGGCTGGTTGAGCGCGATCCCCTATCTGCTGGCGGCGGTGTTCATGCTGCTGGTGGGCCGCTCGGCGGACCTGCGCAAGGAACGTCGCTGGCACCTGGTGGTGCCGATGCTGATGGGCGCGGCCGGGCTGCTGATCGCCGTCAACTTCGCTACCACGCCGGCCATCGCCATCCTCGGCCTGTCCATCGCCACCATGGGCGCCCTCACCGGCCTGCCGATGTTCTGGCCGGTGCCTACCGCCCTGCTCAGCGCCGGCGCGGCGGCGGGCGGCCTGGCGCTGATCAACTCCATGGGCCAGATGGCCGGTTTCCTGAGCCCTTACCTGGTGGGTTGGGTCAAGGATGCCACCGGCTCCACCGATGCCGCGCTGTACGTGTTGGCCGGGGTGATCGTGGCCGGCAGCCTGCTGGCGTTGCGCATGACGCGTACGCTCAGGGCCTGAGCATTGCCTCTGTGGGAGCCGGCTTGCTCGCGAAAGCAGTGGATCAATGGCAGCTATGTCAACTGACACGCCCTCTTCGCGAACAAGCCTGCTCCCACAGTGAATGGGGGGGTGTTCGATAAATCTGTTTGATCCATGCGCCTGTTCTGGGGTTTGATTGGACCTTTCCCATGGATGAAGGATTTTGTCATGAGCTACCGCACGCTAGGCCATTCCGGGTTGCAGGTGTCCACGCTGACCCTGGGCACCATGATGTTCGGCGAACAGACCAGCACCGAGGACTCGCTGCGGATCATCGACAAGGCCTGGGACCAGGGCATCAACTTCATCGACACGGCGGACGTCTACACCAACGGCCGCTCCGAAGAGATCGTCGGCGAGGCGATCGCCCGCCACCGCCACGAGTGGGTGCTCGCCACCAAGGTCGGCTTCGGCCCGGCGGACGGCGTGCCCAATCGCAGCGGCCTGAGCCGCAAGCATCTGTTCAACGGCATCGAGGCCAGCCTGAACCGCCTGGGCACCGACTACCTGGACATCTACTACCTGCACCGTGAAGACCACAACACCCCGCTGCACGTCACCGTCTCGGCCATCGGCGACCTGATTCGCCAGGGCAAGATCCGCTATTGGGGCCTGTCGAACTACCGCGGCTGGCGCATCGCCGAGGTGATCCGGATTGCCGACAGCCTGGGCATCGACCGACCGGTGATCAGCCAACCGCTGTACAACATCGTCAACCGCCAGGCGGAAACCGAGCAGATCACCGCCGCCCAGAACTACGGCCTCGGCGTGGTGCCCTTCAGCCCCCTCGCCCGTGGCGTGCTCAGCGGCAAGTACGCGCCGGACGCCGCGCCAGATGCCAACAGCCGCGCCGGTCGCCAGGACAAACGCATCCTGGAAACCGAGTGGCGGGTCGAGTCCCTGCGCATCGCCCAGCAGATCCAGCAGTACACCCAGGGGCGGGGCGTGGGCATCGTCGAGTTCGCCATCGCCTGGGTGCTGAACAACCGCGCGGTCACCTCGGCCATCGTCGGGCCTCGCACCGAAGCGCAATGGGACGCCTATGCCAAGGCGCAGGCGGTCAGGATCACGGCGGATGACGAAGCCTTCATCGATTCGCTGGTGACGCCGGGGCATGCCTCGACGCCAGGCTTCAACGACGTCGGGCATTTCGTGTCGGGGCGCGTACCGCTGACGTCATAGGCCTGATACGCAACAAGCCCTTGCGGCGAGGGAGCGTGCTCCCGCTCGGCCGCGCAACGGACCCCACCGCTGCGCGGCCGGGCGGGAGCTCGCTCCCTCGCCACAACAAGGGTCCGTCACACACGCCGCCACCCCGCTAACAAGAGGCCTCCGTGTCCAAAGGTATCGCTCTATCGGTCTCGGCGTCCGCGCTGTTCGCCGTCATGTACTACTACACCTCGCTGCTCACGCCACTGACCGGCGTGGAGATTTTTGGTTGGCGCATGTTGCTGACCATGCCCTGCATGACCGTGTTCATGCTGGTGGCTCGGGAATGGAAACTGGTCACGGCGCTGCTGCGGCGCCTGGTCGACACCCCACGGCTGTTGATCGGGGCGATCGCGTCTTCGGCCCTGATGGGGGCGCAGTTGTGGCTGTTCATGTGGGCGCCGCTCAACGGCTACAGCCTGGATGTGTCGCTGGGGTACTTCCTGCTGCCGCTGTCGATGGTCCTGACCGGGCGCATCGTCTATGGCGAACGCCTGTCGTACCTGCAGAAAATCGCCGTGTTCTTCGCCACGCTCGGGGTGTTCAACGAGCTGTACCAGGCCGGTGGTTTTTCCTGGGCGACCTTGCTGGTGGTGATCGGCTATCCGATCTACTTCATCCTGCGAAAACGCATCAAGACCGACAACCTGGGTGGGCTCTGGCTGGACATGACGCTGATGCTGCCGGTGGCGCTCTGGTTCGTGCAGAGCGGCGAGCAAGGCTTCAACGTGTTCGACCAACACCCCTGGTTGTCGCTGCTGATCCCGGTGCTTGGGGTGATCAGCGCCTCGGCGCTGGTGTCCTACATCATTGCCAGCCGGCTGCTGCCGTTCAGCCTGTTCGGGCTGTTGAGCTACGTAGAGCCGGTACTGTTGCTGGGCGTCGCGCTGTTGCTGGGCGAGAGCATCAAGGCCGGCGAATGGCTGACCTACCTCTCGATCTGGATGGCCGTGGCAGTGCTGGTGTTCGAAGGCTTCAAGCACCTGACGCGACATCATCGGCGTAAAGCTTGAAGTATAAATAGGACCTCGTGGAAGCGAGCTTGCTCGCGATAGCGGTATGTCAGTCAACAGGCATTGAATGACGGGCCGCCATCGCGAGCAAGCTCGCGCCCACAACCGTGTGGCTCGCGGATTACTCCGTGGCCAACACCCCACGCCGCACCTGGTCACGCTCGATGGACTCGAACAGCGCCTTGAAGTTGCCCTCGCCGAAGCCATCATCGCCCTTGCGCTGGATGAATTCGAAGAACACCGGCCCCATCAGAGTTTCCGAAAAGATCTGCAGCAACAGGCGCTTGTCGCCCTGCTCGGACGCGCCGTCCAGCAGGATGCCCCGCGATTGCAGCGCCTCGACCGGCTCACCGTGGTTGGGCAGGCGGCCTTCGAGCATCTCGTAGTAGGTGTCTGGCGGCGCGGTCATGAAGCGCATGCCGATACTCTTGAGCCGGTCCCAGGTCTTGATCAGGTCGTCGGTCAGGAATGCCACGTGCTGGATGCCTTCGCCGTTGAACTGCATCAGGAACTCTTCGATCTGCCCAGCGCCCTTGGACGACTCTTCGTTCAGCGGGATGCGGATCATGCCGTCCGGGGCCGTCATGGCCTTGGAGGTCAGGCCGGTGTACTCGCCCTTGATGTCGAAGTAGCGGATCTCGCGGAAGTTGAACAGCTTCTCGTAGAAGCCGGCCCAATAAGCCATGCGCCCGCGATACACGTTGTGGGTCAGGTGGTCGATGATCTTCAGGCCGGCGCCCACCGGATTGCGGTCGACGCCTTCGAGGAACACGAAGTCGATGTCATAGATCGAGCTGCCTTCGCCGAAACGGTCGATCAGGTACAGCGGCGCACCGCCAATGCCCTTGATCGCCGGCAGGTTCAACTCCATCGGGCCGGTCTCGATGTGGATCGGCTGGGCGCCGAGCGACAGGGCCCGCTTGTACGCCTGCTGCGAATCCTTGACCCGGAACGCCATGCCGCACACCGACGGGCCATGCTCGGCCGCGAAGTACGACGCCACGCTGTGGGGTTCATTGTTGAGGATCAGGTTGATCGCGCCCTGGCGATACAGGTGCACGTCCTTGGACCGGTGGGTCGCCACCTTGGTGAAGCCCATGATCTCGAAGATCGGCTCCAGGGTGTTGGGGGTCGGTGATGCGAACTCGATGAACTCAAAGCCCATCAGGCCCATTGGGTTTTCGTATAGATCTGCCATGTCGGCGCCTCATCATGCTTATCAATTAACAAACGTTAGTTGCCAGTCATGCGAGGGCACGCGGTGGCGCGCAGGAAATGCCGCGAACGCTGCGGGCGAGGAAATCGCCGTAGATCAGTTGAAACCCAAGTATCTTCATTGTCGACCCAAGGCTTTTGCGGGCGAGGCTTCTGCTGCCAGAAGACGTTATTCTTATATGCGTAAATCGATTCTACACAGCGTAACCAGATTTGTCCGCCTTCCGTATCAAATCGCCTTTTTCCTCGACCGCGCAAGAGGTTTGTTGCACAGGAAAATGCCGCCCAGGATCAACCCGCCGCCCAGGCTCATCATGGCGGTGAACCGCTCGTCCAGTAGCAGTGCTCCGAGCAGCACCGCCGTGAGCGGATTGAGGGCGATGAACACCCCGGAACGGGTCGCACCAATCCGCCGGATGCCGTCGTACCAGGCAATGTAGGCCAGGGCCGAGCCCAACACGCCCAGGTACAACAGGCTCAACCACTGCTTCAGGTCCAGCGCGCGCAGGGTGTCGAGGCGAACCTCCCCGCCGATGGCGCAGGCCAGCCACAGCATCAACGTGCCCAGCAGAATCGACCAGGTCACGGTTTGCAGCGGCCCCAGGCGCTCATTCAGGTCCCTGGAAAACAGCGAATAGATGCCCCACCCCAGCACACAGCCAAAAATCAGCCCGTCGCCCAGCCAGCTTTGCGTCGCCCCCTGTAACAGGGCAGGGTCACGGCTCACAATCACCAGCCCCGCCCCACCGATGCACAGCACGATGCCTGCGACTTTCAGCGCCCCAAGGCGTTCCTTGAACAGGCCCCAGGACGCCAACCCGATCACCGCCGGGTTCAGGGCGACGATCAACGAGGCCCGCGATGCGCTGATGGACTGCAAGCCGTAGAAGAAACACAGGTTGTAGAAGAAGATGCCAAAAAAGCCCAGCGCGGCCAATTGCAGCCCTTGCTTGAAGCTGGGCCTGGCCAGGGGAATCCGCGCCAAGGCGAGAAACGACAGCAGCGCGAGGCTGGCGAGCAGGAAACGCAAGCTGGCCGCGAACAGCGGCGCCAATGCATCAGAGAGGATCCGGCCAGCCACGAACGTGCCGCCCCAGATCATGGTGACCATGGCGAGCTTGAAGTAGACCGGCAGGTCGGAGGGGGTTGAGACGGTTTGTTCCAACGCGTTCATGGTTCACCTGGAGGTCAATCGAACCGTGTCGAGGGGCGCTTGCTTCCTCACCACGGTATCGGACGGGGCTGGGATGCCGTATTGTTTGCCTCATGCCTGATCATCGTAAAATGAGCATTCACTCATGACCCTCACCCAACTGGAAATCTTCTCCGTGGTCGCCGAGCTGAGGGGGTTTACCGCTGCGGCTACCCGCCTGGGCATCAGCCAGTCGGCGGTATCCCACGCCATCAAGGCGCTGGAGCAGGAGTTGGGGGTGGAACTGCTCCGACGTCACCAGGCCCCGGTGGAGCTCAGCGACATCGGTCAGCAGTTACTGCCGCGGGCACGGGCCATGCTCGGGTTGGCCAACACATTGCGCCAGGAAGCCGCCGATGCCCGGGGCATGCGCCGTGGCACGTTGCGCATCGGCTCGTTCGGGCCGACGTCGTCCATGAAACTGCTGCCCGCCCTCCTGCAGCGCTACCGTGCCTTGCATCCGGGGATCGAAGTACACATCGACGAAGGGTCGGACCGCCAGGTCATTCAATGGCTGGACGAGCGGCGGATCGACGTCGGCTTCGTGGTGCTTCCCGAAGACCGCTTCGACACCGTTCAATTGCTGGAAGACCAGATGGTCGCGCTGCTGCCCACGCAGCATCCCTTGGCCGCCCATGCCAGCCTGAGCCTCAAGGATTTGTGCAACGACCCGTTCGTGCTCACCGAGGCTGGCTCGTCGGAACTGGTCATGCGGCTGTTCAATGCCGCCCGGCTCACGCCGAACGTGCGCTTTCGCTGCTCGCAATTGCTCAGCACCCTGGACGTGGTACGACGGGGCGAAGCGCTGAGCGTGGTATCCGAAGGCTCGCTGCCGGCGAGCGGAAACCCGGGTTTTGTCGCTCGCCCCCTGGCACCGCCGATCCCCCGCCAGATTGGCCTGGCGGTCCTGGACAGTCGCCAGGCGTCACCGGCCACCCTGGCGTTCATCGAACTGGCGAGGCAATCATTGCGCGGTCCGCGCGGGCAACTTCCACAACCTTAACTACTTGCAATTGATTAGCCATCAAGACTACTTGAAGCACCCGGCATAAGGCTAACTGCCCACCGTCGAGACATTGACGCCAGCGTTTCATTCATAAATACCGGCGCTATTGTTACATGGAGAAAAAGTTACGATTTACACTTTCGGGATTAACTACTACAATTTTTTTACCTGTGCTAGATAGCAGGAGAGTCATTTATCACCGAGTCGCTTCAAGCGCTTGGCTTGTGGCTTTGTTTGCGGTTGATATCAGCCAAACATTCTGATTGGAGTAACGATTTTGTCCAGACTCGCTGAATTTCGTGCAGCCGAAAAGGCCCTTCAAGAACAGCTCAAGCAGCTGGAATCACTGAAGAACGACGCCGGGCTCAAGAAAGAAATCGAATTCGAAGAAAAGCTCCAGGGACTGATGAAAACCTACGGCAAGAGCCTGCGCGACATCGTCGCGATCCTCGACCCGAACCCGTCCAAGGCCAGCCTGCAATCGAACAAACCCACCAAGACCCGCCGTGCGCGAGTGGTGAAGGTCTACCAGAACCCGCACACGGGCGAACTGATCGAGACCAAGGGCGGCAACCACCGCGGCCTGAAAGCCTGGAAAGAACAGTATGGCGCGGCCACTGTCGATTCCTGGTTGCGTGGCTGACAGCAAACGGCCTGCAAAAAAGCCCTGAATCATTCAGGGCTTTTTTATGGAGCACACTTTTGTTTAACACCGGCACATTGCGCTGAACGCCTTATAGTTTCAGGCTGTTTCGTACCGACTGCACTTCATCCTGGCTTTCAACAAATACCTGTGCCTGTCCCGCATAGGACAGCACATAAGCCTTACCCCCATTTAGTGCCGCAACGAGAGCCTGGGACAATACGTGTCGTCCGTTCTGGGTGATGGTGCAAGTGGTTTCCAATGCTGTTACTCCACCCAACATGGCGGCATGGATCTTATTGCAGACACTTTGGTAACCGCCCTGGAAAAAATCCTTCTGGATGGACTTGCGCATTTCCAGCAACACGCCTTGCAAGTTGACCTGATGATCAAGCTCGACGGGGGTCGTGGTCAGTTCCATAACCATCACTGCATTGCCGGCCGAATCGTTTTTAGTGGCTCGCTGGCGCAGGGTGCCCACTGCTGCCGGAGCATCGGTGGCGGCGGGCAGCGGTTCGACGACCCAGCCCTGGGGCCACGCCACCTGCGGCTCGTCCGCCTGGACGCCGGTGCCCGCAACGGTGGCAATGAGCAGGACAAACAGCGAAAGGAACGGTCGAATCATTGCGTTGGCACTCAAGGACGAAGCGTAAAGTCTGAAGCCCGCCGCCGGACCAGGCAATAGCCACGCGCGGTTTGGCGATGCCGCGCCCCTTGCGTATCATGGGCACGCCTGCAAGGAAGCCGTTTTACGCAAGCCCAGGAACCGTCGCGGCCTGCTGCGACGGCGTTTGCCCCACTTATTTTCCGGAGGGCCCATGAGCCTGCACGAACTCGATACTTTCCCTGGCGTCACCGCCCAACCGGACGCCGCCACGGCCCAATTCGTCTTCAACCACACCATGCTGCGAGTCAAGGACATCACCAGGTCCCTGGACTTCTACACCCGTGTGCTGGGTTTTTCCCTGGTGGAGAAACGCGACTTCCCGGAGGCCGAATTCAGCCTGTACTTCCTGGCCCTGGTGGACAAGAAACAGATCCCGGCAGATGCCGCGGCGCGCACCGAATGGATGAAGTCGATCCCTGGCATCCTCGAACTGACCCACAACCATGGCACCGAAAACGACCCGGCGTTCGCCTACCACAATGGCAACACCGACCCTCGCGGGTTCGGCCATATCTGCATCTCGGTGCCGGACGTCGTCGCGGCTTGCGAGCGTTTTGAAGCACTGGGCTGCGACTTCCAGAAGCGCCTGAGCGATGGTCGCATGAAAAGCCTCGCGTTCATCAAGGACCCGGATGGCTACTGGGTCGAAATCATCCAGCCGGCGCCGCTGTGAACCTCACCACCGCTCCCACTGGGTGATGCATGATCCAAAACAAAACCCCATGGGCCAGGCCCATGGGGTTTTGTTTTTTCCAGCGACAACCTACGCCGGCGCAGAGGTACGGATCAGGTGGTCGAAGGCACTCAGCGAGGCCTTGGCGCCCTCGCCCACCGCGATCACGATCTGCTTGTACGGCACGGTGGTCACATCACCGGCGGCGAACACGCCCGGGATCGAGGTTTCCCCTCGGGCATCGACGATGATCTCGCCACGCGGGGACAGCTCCACAGTGCCTTTGAGCCAGTCGGTGTTAGGCAACAGGCCGATCTGCACGAAGATCCCTTCCAGCGCCACGTCCCGCACGTCACCACTTGGACGATCTTTGTAGCGCAGGCCGTTGACCTTCTGGCCGTCGCCCGTCACTTCAGTGGTCTGGGCGTTGGTGATCACGGTCACGTTCGGCAGGCTGTGCAGTTTACGCTGCAACACCGCGTCGGCCCGCAATTGCACATCGAACTCCAGCAAGGTGACGTGGGCGACGATACCGGCCAGGTCGATGGCCGCTTCGACACCGGAGTTACCGCCGCCGATCACCGCCACACGCTTGCCCTTGAACAGCGGACCGTCGCAATGCGGGCAGTACGCCACGCCCTTGTTGCGGTACTGCTGCTCGCCCGGCACGTTCATTTCGCGCCAGCGGGCACCGGTCGCCAGGATCACCGTCTTGGCCTTGAGGCTCGCGCCACTGGCGAACCTGACTTCGTGCAGCGCGCCGTCCTGCCCCGGCACCAGCGCCTCGGCGCGTTGCAGGTTCATGATGTCCACGTCGTATTGCTTGACGTGCTCCTCCAGGGCGACCGCCAGTTTCGGCCCTTCGGTTTCCTGGACCGAGATGAAATTCTCGATCGCCATGGTGTCGAGCACCTGGCCGCCGAAGCGCTCGGCCGCCACACCCGTGCGGATGCCTTTGCGAGCCGCGTAGATCGCCGCCGAAGCGCCAGCCGGCCCACCGCCGACCACCAATACATCGAAAGCGTCCTTGGCGCTGATTTTCTCAGCCTGGCGTTCGATGCCGCTGGTGTCGATCTTGGCCAGGATTTCTTCCAGGCCCATGCGGCCCTGGCCGAAGTTCACGCCGTTGAGGTACACGCTCGGCACGGCCATGATCTGACGCTCATCAACCTCAGCCTGGAACAGCGCACCGTCGATGGCCACGTGGCGGATATTCGGGTTCAGCACCGCCATCAGGTTCAGCGCCTGGACCACGTCCGGGCAGTTCTGGCACGACAGCGAGAAATACGTCTCGAAGTTGAATTCGCCCTTGAGTGCGCGAATCTGTTCGATGACTTCAGCACTGGCCTTCGACGGGTGGCCGCCGACTTGCAGCAAGGCCAGTACCAGCGAAGTGAATTCATGGCCCATGGGGATACCGGCAAAGCGCAGGCTGATCTCGGCTCCCGGGCGATTCAACGAGAACGATGGCTTGCGCGCATCGGTGCCGTTGTCGAGCAAGGTAATCTTGTCGGAAAGACTGGCAACGTCTTTGAGTAAGGCGAGCATTTCCTGGGATTTCGCACCGTCGTCGAGGGATGCGACGATCTCGATCGGCTGGGTGACCCGTTCCAGGTATGACTTCAACTGAGCTTTAAGATTGGCGTCCAACATACGGGCGATTTCCATGTTTTGAATTCAGAAAAAAAACGCCCGAGCGAATCTCGCCCGGGCGTTTTTGGGGGCGAAGCGGCTTACTTAGATCAAGAGCTGGTTCGCCCTCGGATGATGCATGGACTTAGATCTTGCCGACCAGGTCCAGGGACGGAGCCAGGGTGGCCTCGCCTTCTTTCCACTTGGCTGGGCAGACTTCGCCCGGGTGAGCGGCAACGTACTGGGCAGCCTTGATCTTGCGCAGCAGCTCGGAAGCGTCACGGCCTACGCCGCCGTCGTTGATTTCAACAATCTTGATCTGGCCTTCCGGGTTGATCACGAAGGTACCGCGGTCAGCCAGGCCAGCGTCTTCGATCAGCACGTCGAAGTTGCGGGAGATGGCCAGGGTCGGGTCGCCGATCATGGTGTACTGGATCTTGCCGATGGCTGGCGAGGTGTTGTGCCAGGCTGCGTGGGCAAAGTGAGTGTCGGTGGACACGCTGTAGATCTCGACGCCCAGTTTCTGGAACTCGGCGTAGTTGTCGGCCAGGTCTTCCAGTTCGGTTGGGCAAACGAAGGTGAAGTCGGCTGGGTAGAAAAATACGACAGACCACTTGCCTTTCAGGTCAGCGTCCGAGACTTCAACGAATGCGCCGTTTTTGAAGGCGGTAGCTTTGAACGGTTTAACTTGGCTGTTGATGATAGGCATCGATGTTTCTCCGTCAGGGTTGAAAAGTTGATGGAGAGAATCTTACCCACTCATTCCCGGCCTGGCTCATTGGCAAAGCTCATGCGAATGATTGGTTTTGGCTATCAGGAAACGCTATAGATAGAAGAAATCTGTGGGCGACGGCGAAGGCTGCGATCCGACGTGCTTGCACGAAAGATCGCAGCCTTGTTGGCGCATCAGGCGGTGGGCGTACGCAGGGTAACGAACTCTTCGGCGGCCGTCGGATGCACGCCAATGGTTTCGTCAAAATCACGCTTGGTGGCGCCGGCCTTGAGCGCGATGGCCAGGCCCTGGACGATCTCGCCAGCATCCGGGCCGACCATGTGGCAGCCCAGCACCTTGTCGGTGTGGGCATCGACCACCAGTTTCATCAGGGTGCGTTCCTGACAGTCGGTCAGGGTCAGCTTCATCGGCCGGAAACGGCTTTCGAAAATCTGCACCGGGTGGCCTGCCTCTCGGGCCTGTTCCTCGGTCAGGCCCACCGTGCCGATGTTCGGCAGGCTGAACACGGCCGTGGGGATCATCCGGTAGTCCACCCGGCGATACTGCTCAGGCTTGAACAGCCGCCGCGCCACGGCCATGCCCTCGGCCAGGGCGACCGGCGTGAGCTGGACGCGACCGATCACATCGCCAATGGCCAGAATCGAAGGCTCGGCGGTTTCGTACTGTTCGTTCACCTGCACAAAGCCTTTGTCGTCCAGGGTCACGCCGGTGTTTTCCAGGCCGAGGTTGTCGAGCATCGGACGTCGACCGGTGGCGTAGAACACGCAATCGGTGAGCAAGGTACGACCGTCCTTGAGCGTGACCTTGAGGCTGCCGTCATCCAGCTTGTCGATGCGCTCGATATCGGCGTTGAACTGCAGGTCCAGGCCGCGGCGCGTCAGCTCTTCGGCCAGGTGCTTGCGCACCGCGCCGTCAAAGCCGCGCAGGAACAGCTCGCCGCGATAGAGCAGCGACGCTTGCGCGCCCATGCCATGGAAAATCCCGGCGAACTCCACCGCAATGTAGCCACCGCCGACCACGATGACCCGCTTGGGCAGTTCCTTGAGGAAGAAGGCCTCGTTGGAACTGATGGCATGCTCGCGCCCGGGAATGTCCGGGATCATCGGCCAGCCGCCCGTGGCAATCAGGATGTGCCTGGCGGTGTAGCGCTGGCCATTGATCTCGACTTCATTGGGCCCGGTCAGCCGTGCATGGCCTTCGTGCAGCACCACGCCGCTGTTGACCAGCAAATTGCGGTAGATGCCGTTCAGACGGCTGATTTCGCGGTTCTTGTTGGCGATCAACGTGGCCCAATCGAAGCTTGCCTCGCCGGCGGTCCAGCCATAGGCCGAAGCCTGTTCGAAGTCCTCGGCAAAGTGTGCGCCGTAGACCAGCAGCTTCTTCGGCACACAGCCGACGTTCACACAGGTCCCGCCCAGGTAACGGCTCTCCGCCACGGCCACCTTGGCGCCAAAACCGGCGGCGAACCGCGCGGCCCGCACCCCACCGGAACCGGCGCCAATCACGTACAAGTCAAAATCGTAGGCCATTTTCTATCTCCTTCGGCAGGCCATCAGCATACCTGCTGTTACTGGCCAGCGTTGCGTTTCGATAGTTATGGGGATGGAAAATAAAAAATGCCAGCCCGAGCAGACGAGGCCCACCGCTCAGGTAGCAATCCCGAATCAATTGTGGCGAGGGGATTTATCCCCGTTGGGGCGCGAAGCGGCCCTGAACCAGATGAACCGGTAGATTGCGTTGACAGCCTGGGGCTGCTTCGCAGCCCAACGGGGATAAATCCCCTCGCCACATTTTGTATGGGGAGCGCCTTTCACCAGGCAAAAAAAAACGCCCCGAACCAGTCGGGGCGTTTTTTCAAGGCGTGGCGCAGACGATCAGTAAGCCTTGCCCGTCTTGTAGAAGTTCTCGAAGCAGAAGTTGGTCGCGTCAATGTAGCCTTCGGCGCCGCCGCAGTCGAAACGCTTGCCCTTGAACTTGTAGGCCATGACGCAGCCGTTCTGGGCCTGCTTCATCAGGGCGTCGGTGATCTGGATTTCGCCGCCCTTGCCTGGCTCGGTCTGTTCGATCAGGTCGAAGATGTCCGGGGTCAGGATGTAGCGGCCGATGATCGCCAGGTTCGACGGGGCGTCTTCTGGCTTTGGTTTTTCAACCATGCTGTGTACGCGGTAGATGTCGTCGCGGATCATTTCGCCGGCGATGACGCCGTACTTGTTGGTTTCCTGCGGGTCGACTTCCTGGATTGCAACGATGGAGCAGCGGAACTGCTTGTACAGCTTGACCATCTGGGTCAGCACGCCGTCGCCTTCGAGGTTGACGCACAAGTCGTCCGCCAGGACCACGGCGAACGGTTCGTCACCGATCAGCGGGCGACCGGTCAGGATCGCGTGGCCCAGGCCTTTCATTTCGGTCTGGCGGGTGTAGGAGAACGAGCACTCGTCCAGCAGTTTGCGGATACCGACCAGGTACTTTTCCTTGTCGGTGCCCTTGATCTGGTTTTCCAGCTCGTAGCTGATGTCGAAATGGTCTTCCAGCGCGCGCTTGCCACGGCCAGTCACAATGGAGATTTCCGTCAGGCCCGCATCGAGGGCCTCTTCGACGCCGTACTGGATCAGTGGCTTGTTCACCACCGGCAGCATTTCTTTAGGCATGGCTTTAGTCGCTGGCAGGAAGCGAGTACCGTAACCGGCTGCTGGGAACAAGCATTTCTTGATCATATAAGTCCTTGAAAAGGCGGTGTGTACGAGTTTCGGCGCAGTCTAATCAGGCGGCGGGAACCTTACAATGCCCACGCTGGCCAACCGATGCCATCATAGAGAAATAAAAAACGGCGGATAGTTCAATCGTCTTTCATTTCGATGGCTGCGGGGCTCCACTCTACGCTCATGAGCCCTGTTTGCGAGCATTTGACGTATCATGGCGACCTTGATCCCGCCAATGAGGCAGCTAGATGTCGGCAACAAGAAACGCAAACGGTTATTCGGTCAGCCAGGGCAAGGACGGCCAGTGGTGGATTATCAACTACCACGGTGAACAGGTGGCCGGCCCCTTGCCGACCAAGACGATGGCCGTGGAAGTGGCCGCAGTGTTCCAGGACGAGCGCCCTGCTCCCGCGGCCAAAGAGCGTGAGAGCGCCCCGGCCCGCCCTCGCCGCAAGAAATAAGCAGCCCAGCCTCAAGTAGATGCCTACCGGGCATCGAACGAGGCTGGTTTAGCTGTACCGAAATGGCCATTCGCTATAACCTCGCGACTGCCCTTTCCCTCTCGATGACGATCCCGATGAAAACACTTCTGGCGCTGTTTACAGTCCTGGCCCTGGCGGGCTGTGCCTCGGCGGAAAAAACCTACCTCGCCAACGGCGAGCAAGGCCTTAGCATCGACTGCTCGGGCGAAGCCAATTCCTGGGCCACATGCTATGAAAAAGCCGATGCGTCGTGCGCGGGCACCGGCTACCGCATCGTCGGCACCGATGGCACACCACAGGCAAAGGAAAGCGAAAAGACCCTGGGGGTCGATGTCGGCAACTACACCAGCCGCAGTGTCGTGGTGGTGTGTAAGTAACTCAGCCGGAAATACAGGCGTTGGCCGCGTCCTGCACATCGCCAGGACGCACCGGCACGTTGGACATGCTTTCGTGCAACTTGATGCTGCTGCCGCTGGAACGCTCGTCGATGTCGAACACCGCGGCCGGCAGGGACGACAGCTTGCCAGGAACGATCAGGCGCATGCCGTTCTTGTGCGGTTCCATCTGCAACGGGCCACGGCTGTTGGCCAGGTGGTCGGCAACGCACTTGGCGTATTCGTGGGGTTTCTTGCCGGAGATGACGCTCATGGTGGGCGGCGTCTGGTTGATGTCCGATACGGACGCACATCCACCCAAGGCCAATGCCAACACCCACACGCTGCGCTTCATATGTTTCCTCCGATAAAGATCGTCGGACAGTGCAAACGCTGTTTTTCTCCAGCGCCCACTGTCTTTTTTTGCGCTTCCTGCAATAAATGACCAAAGCCTGGGACGCGGGCCGGATATTACCCCTTGAGGCTGATAAACTGCACACCATTGTCCTTGCTATCGTTTGATTTTGTAGAAAAAGCCCTTCTGGAGGCGCCCATGAAATTCATCCACCAGCGCGAGCACCTGAACGAAGACGACATCGTCGTCATCGAATGCTCCCAAATGTGCAACATCCGGCTGATGAACGACGCCAACTTCCGCAGCTTCAAGAACGGCGGCCGGCACACCTACCACGGCGGTGCGTTCGATACCTTCCCGGCGCGGATTACCGCCCCGAGCACCGGTTTCTGGAACATTACCATCGACACCGTCAGCCGCCGGGCCATCAGCGTCACGCGCAAGCCGACCCTGACCCACAAGATCAAGATCATCCGGCGCTCCAGCTCCAAGCTGAGCTGAAGCATCCCCCACCTTCATGACAGGCAAAACCGTGGCCCAGACGACCAAATACGTCATCAAGTACAAGCTCAACGACGAACGTCGTTTCGAATTCGCGCAACTGGAAACCGGCACCCAAGAAGAAGCCCTGGCCGCTCTGCAGGCGCTGCACGGCAAGACCGACGATGTGATCACCGACGTCAAGGTCAGCAAGGCGCTGTAGGCACCTGTGCAGTTAGTGGTCCGGGAGAGAGGTGTGGCGAGGATTGTCAACGCAAGATCCGGGGTGGCAGGCGATGGAACGCTCGGCAAACTGGCCCATCCTACGCGTTCAGGTTGGTCATCATGCACCCTCTCCCCCCTTCGCTCGCCCACTCCCTCGCCGCAATCGACTGGCCAGCCCTGACAGACAGCCTCGATCAGGACGGCAGCGCTGTCGTGCGCAATCTGTTATCCGTAACGCAATGCCGACAACTCAGCGACTTGTACGCGCAGCCCGCGCTGTTCCGCTCCCGGGTGATCATGGCCCGTCACGGGTTCGGCCGCGGCGAATACCAGTATTTCCGTTACCCGCTGCCCGACATCGTCCAGCCACTGCGCGAATCGTTGTACCCGCTGCTGGTGCCGCTGGCGAACCGCTGGAATGAACACATGGGCCTGACGGTGCGCTACCCCACCACCCACGGCGACTTCATCCAGCGCTGCCATGCCGCCGGGCAGCAGCGCCCTACACCGCTGTTATTGCAATACGACCCCCAGGACTACAACTGCCTGCACCAGGATCTGTACGGCGAGCACGTGTTCCCGTTGCAAGTGGCGATCCTGCTGTCGGAGCCGGGCCGCGACTTCACCGGCGGTGAGTTCGTCCTGACCGAACAGCGCCCGCGCCAACAGTCACGGCCCCAGGTCGTCGATCTGAAACAGGGCGATGCACTGGTGTTTGCCGTGCACCAGCGACCGGTCCAGGGCGTTCGCGGGTATTATCGGGTGAACATGCGCCATGGCGTCAGCCGCGTGCACAGCGGCCGCCGCCACACCTTGGGAATCATCTTTCATGATGCGCAGTAACGACACGCCGGTCACCCTGGACCTGTTCGCGGACCAGGCCCCCACCACGTCCGGGCGGACCGAGCCGATCGGCCAGCAATCGTTCGTGTTGCGCGGGTTCGCCCTGCCATGGCTGGAGCGTCTGCTGCCCGCACTGGAAAA
Source organism: Pseudomonas sp. Cab53 (assembly GCF_018325965.1). NCBI lineage: Bacteria > Pseudomonadati > Pseudomonadota > Gammaproteobacteria > Pseudomonadales > Pseudomonadaceae > Pseudomonas > Pseudomonas sp. Cab53. The sequence continues at coordinate 3,580,593 of NZ_AP021902.1, forward strand.
GGTATTGCAGGCTGCGCCCTTCCGGCAGATGGTCACTCCCGGTGGCTTTACCATGTCGGTGGCCTTGACCAGTTGCGGTGCCTTGGGTTGGACCACCGACCGCAGGGGCTATCGCTACACCGCCCACGACCCGCAGAGCGGCCAGCCCTGGCCCGAGATGCCGGGGGTGTTCCGCGAGCTGGCCCAAGCGGCCGCCCGCCACGCCCGGTTCGAAGGCTTCGAGCCGGACGCCTGCCTGATCAACCGCTACGTACCCGGCGCGCGGATGTCCTTGCACCAGGACAAGGACGAACGTGCCCTCGATGCGCCCATCGTCTCGGTCTCCCTGGGCTTGCCGGCGGTGTTTCAGTTCGGCGGGTTCGAGCGTGGCGACAAGTGTCAGCGCATCGCCCTGCTCCATGGCGACATCGTGGTCTGGGGCGGCGTCGACCGGTTGCGCTATCACGGCGTGCTCGCGCTCAAGGAAGGTCTGCACCCGGCCCTGGGCGCCCAGCGGATCAACCTGACCTTCCGCACCGCTGGTTGAGGGTGCAGAATTCGACCGCAAGACCCGGAGTGTCGTCGCCTCGCAGGCTCGCTACTGTAGGCAAAACGGGCCAATGGACAGAACGACCATGAACAGCACTTCGAAACACCTCGCCGCCGAACAGGATCCACGCTGGGCCGCCGTGCTCGCCCGCGACCCTCGCGCCGATGGGCAATTCGTCTATGGCGTGAAGACCACCGGGATCTATTGCCACCCCAGCAGCCTGTCGCGCCGGCCCAACCCGCGCAACGTCGAGTTCTTCGACACCGCGCAACAGGCCGAGGCCGCGGGCTACCGTCCGAGCAAGCGCACCGCCCGGGACCAGACCCAGGTCGCCGCCCAGCACGCCGCGCGCATCGCCAGCGCGTGCCGGCAGATCGAGACGGCCGAGACGCTGCCGAGCCTGAGCGAACTGGCGCAGCACGCGGGCCTGAGCCCATTTCATTTTCATCGAGTCTTCAAGGCGGTCACCGGCCTGACACCCAAGGCGTATGCCGCCGCCCACCGCTCACGCAAGCTGCGTGAACGCCTGGCCGACGGCAGCAGCGTCACCGACGCGCTGTACGACGCCGGGTTCAATTCCAACAGCCGCTTCTATGAGGCGGCCGACAAACTCCTCGGCATGAAACCCACCGACTACCGCGCCGCCGGCCAGAACACCGACATTCGCTTTGCCGTCGGCCAATGCTCCCTTGGCGCGATCCTGGTAGCACAGAGCGAGCGTGGCGTGTGCGCGATCCTCCTGGGCGATGACCCGGATGCCCTGGTGCGGGACCTGCAAGACAAATTCCGCCGCGCCAACTTCATCGGCGCCGACCGGGCGTTCGAGCAGTTGATCGCCCAGGTCGTGGGCTTCGTCGAAGCGCCGGCGTTGGGCCTGGACCTGCCCCTGGACCTGCGCGGCACGGCGTTCCAGGAGCGGGTCTGGCAAGCCCTGCGGGACATTCCACCCGGCAGCACCGCCAGCTACGCCGAGATCGCCCAGCGCATCGGCCTGCCCAAGGCCGTGCGGGCGGTGGCCCAGGCCTGCGGTGCCAACAGCCTGGCGGTGGCGATCCCTTGCCACCGGGTGGTGCGCAGCGACGGCAACCTGTCGGGCTATCGCTGGGGCGTGGAGCGCAAGCGTCAGTTGCTGGCGCGCGAACGCTCGTCGGGGGATTGAACGCCGATGTAGATCGCCACCGATTCAGGACCGCTGTAGACCTCGAAATCGGTGGTGAAACGGCGTACCGCTTGCGGGTTGTCGGCGAAATACGCCCAGATCAGGCCCCAGGTCTGGATCACGCAATCGGGCATCGGCCCCTTGGCCGAGAACACCAGGTAATCCCCGCCCTCGATGTCCACGGCGGGGTAGCCGGCGCTCGTCGCATCGACCTGCACGCCCGCCGTCACATCGAAGTGGCCAGTGGCGTCGGACTCATAGTTGGAATACACGCCGTAGACGAACGACTCCGACTGCCTGGCCGGGATCGCGTCGAACAAGCCTTCGGTGAAGAACCGCTGCCACATCGGGCCGATCCTGGCGGTGTCGGGCTGCTGCTCGTCGGCGTTGCGGGTGCGCACCTGCAGGCCGGCGACGCTGAAGGGTTCGACAGTCTTGAGTTTTACGTCCATGCCTCGGGCTCCTTGAAAGTGAACCTGCATGGTAACCCGCTCGCCATCGGGATCAAGCGCCAGGGCCGGATTGAAAAACTCGACTGGCCCTGGCCCGCTCACACCTGTTAAAACCGCTGTTTCCTTCTGCCGTCGGAGACCCGCACCATGAGCCAGTGGCCAGACACTCGCATCCTTGACCTGCTCGGTATCGAGCTGCCGATCATCCAGGGGCCACTGGCCGGGGTTACCGGGCCGGCCATGGTGGTCGCCACCTGCAATGCCGGCGGCCTGGGCTCGATGCCGGCGGCGATGCTCGACGTCGAGCAACTGCGCCAGGCGCTGACGAGCATCGGCGAACAGACCGACAAACCGTTCAACGTGAACTTCTTCTGCCACCAGCCGCCGGCGTTCGACGCACAACGCGCCGAGGCCTGGAAGCAGCGGCTCAAACCTTACTATCAGGAACTGGGCGCCGACTTCGACGCGCCGACGCCGGTGTCCAACCGCACGCCATTCGACGACGCGGCCTGCCGCGTGCTGGAGCAGATGCGGCCCAAGGTGGTCAGCTTTCACTTCGGCCTGCCGGAAAAATCCCTGTTGGCGCGGGTCAAAGCCACCGGCGCGAAAATCCTCTCTTCGGCCACCACCGTCGAAGAGGCGGTCTGGCTGGAACAGCAAGGTTGCGACGCGATCATCGCCATGGGCTACGAGGCCGGCGGCCATCGCGGCATGTTCCTCAGCGATGACCTCAACACCCAGGTTGGCCTGTTCGCCTTGCTGCCGCAGGTGGTGGACGCGGTCAAGGTGCCGGTGATCGCCACCGGTGGCATTGGCGATGCGCGCGGGATCGTCGCGGCGTTTGCCCTGGGCGCCTCGGCGGTGCAACTGGGCAGCGCCTACCTGTTCACGCCGGAGGCCAAGGTCAGCCCGTCCCATCACCGCGCGTTGCGTACCGCCAAGGAAAGCCAGACCGCCGTGACCAACCTGTTCACCGGCCGCCCGGCTCGGGGCATCGTCAATCGGGTGATGCGCGAAGTGGGCCCGATGAGCCCGCTGGCCCCGGCCTTCCCCCTCGCCGGTGGCGCACTGATGCCGCTGCGCGCCAAGGATGAGGCCGATTTCAGCAACCTCTGGGCCGGCCAGGCGTTTCCCCTGGGCCGCGAGTTACCGGCGGGCGAACTGACCCGGCGACTGGCCGATGAGACGCTGGCGCGGCTCCACGGCCCGGGTCGCGTCTTGGGTTGAGCGTCGCCGGGTAGAGCTGCTTCGCGAGCGAGCTCGCTCCCACAAGGGACCGGTTGAATCCAACACCCTCCCTGTGGGAGCGAGCTTGCTCGCGAAAGCTGCGCCGCTGCTTACGAACCTGTCGCAAAAAGTCGCATTCCGTTTGTCGGGCATTCGCTATATATTTCCGTATACAGCGAACTCACCCCACCCCTTGGAGTCTTCAATGCGTCCCACCCCTTTACTGCCGTTGTTGCTGAGCACCTTCCTGGCCGTCGGCACCGTCCAGGCCGATGAAGTACAAGTGGCGGTCGCCGCCAACTTCACCACGCCGATCCAGGCCATGGCCGCCGACTTCGAAAAAGACACCGGCCACAAACTGGTGGCGGCCTATGGCGCAACCGGCCAGTTCTACACGCAGATCAAGAACGGTGCGCCGTTCGAAGTCTTTCTTGCCGCCGACGACACCACCCCGGCCAAACTCGAAAGCGAAGGCGATACCGTCAAGGGCTCGCGCTTCACCTACGCCATTGGCACCCTGGCGCTGTGGTCGGCCAAGGACGGCTACGTCGACGCCAAGGGCCAGGTGCTCAAGGACAACGCGTTCCAACACCTGTCGATCGCCAACCCGAAAGCCGCGCCCTACGGGCTGGCTGCCACCCAGGTGCTGGACAAGCTGGGGCTGACCGCCCAGGTCAAGGGCAAGATCGTCGAAGGCCAGAACATTACCCAGGCCTATCAGTTCGTCTCCACCGGCAACGCCGAACTCGGCTTCGTGGCCTTGTCGCAGATCTACAAGGATGGCAAGGTGACCGGCGGTTCGGCGTGGATCGTCCCAGCCGAGTTGCACGACCCGATCAAACAGGACGCCGTAATCCTCAGCAAGGGCCGGGATAACCCCGCCGCCGCCGCGCTGGTGGATTACCTCAAGGGTCCGAAAGCCGCCGCCATCATCCAAGCCTACGGTTACCAACGCTAAATGCCACTGACCACCGCCGACTTCGCCGCCATCTGGTTGACCCTGAAACTGGCGTCGTTGACCACGGTGATCCTGTTGCTCGTCGGTACACCCATTGCCCTGTGGTTGTCACGGACACAGTCCTGGCTGCGCGGGCCGGTGGGTGCGGTGGTGGCACTGCCGTTGGTGCTGCCGCCCACGGTAATCGGCTTCTACCTGCTGCTGGCGCTGGGGCCCAACGGCTGGATCGGCCAGTTCACCCAGGCCCTCGGGCTGGGCACCCTCACCTTCAGTTTCACCGGGCTGGTCATCGGCTCGGTGATCTATTCCATGCCGTTCGTGGTGCAGCCGTTGCAAAACGCCTTTGCCGCCATCGGCAGCCGCCCCCTGGAAGTCGCCGCCACGCTGCGGGCCGGGCCCTGGGACACGTTTTTCAGCGTCATCCTGCCGCTGGCCCGGCCCGGGTTCGTGACCGCCGCGATCCTCGGCTTCGCCCACACCGTCGGCGAGTTCGGCGTGGTGCTGATGATCGGCGGCAACATTCCCGAGAAGACCCGAGTGGTCTCGGTGCAGATCTACGACCATGTCGAGGCCCTGGAATATGCCCAGGCCCACTGGCTGGCCGCGGCCATGCTGGTGTTTTCATTCGTGGTGCTGCTGGCGCTGTACTCCAGCCGCCGCAGCCGTGCCGGTTGGAGCTGATCGATGATCCACGCGCGTTTTCAGCTCGATCGCGGGGACTTTTCCCTCGACCTGGATGTGCAACTGCCAGGCCGTGGCGTGACTGCGCTGTATGGCCAATCCGGCTCCGGCAAGACCACCTGCCTGCGCTGCATCGCCGGTTTGGAGCGACCGGCACAGGGGTTCATCGAGGTCAACGGCGAGGTCTGGCAAGACGCCGCACGCCGGGTGTTCGTGCCGCCTCATCGACGAGCCCTGGGCTACGTGTTCCAGGAAGCCAGCCTGTTCCCCCACCTGTCGGTGCGGCACAACCTGGCGTTCGGCCTCAAGCGCATCGCCCCCGGCCAGCGCCGCGTGGTGATGGAACAGGCAACCGAGCTGCTGGGCATCGGTCACTTGCTCGATCGCCAGCCACACAACCTGTCCGGCGGTGAACGCCAGCGGGTCGGCATTGCCCGCGCCCTGCTGACCAGCCCGCAACTGTTGCTGATGGATGAGCCGCTGGCGTCCCTCGACACCCGGCGCAAGAACGAGATCCTGCCGTACCTGCAACGGCTGCACGATGAGCTGGACATTCCGGTGCTCTACGTCAGCCACTCCCAGGACGAAGTGGCGCGCCTGGCCGACCATATCGTCCTGCTCGAGGCCGGTCGCGCCCTGGCCAGCGGACCGATCGGCGAAACCCTGGCCCGCCTCGACCTGCCGCTGGCCCTGGGCGATGACGCCGGCGTGATGATCCAGGGCAAGGTCAGCGGCTATGACCCGGCTTATCAACTGCTGACGCTGAACCTGCCCGACAGCCAGTTGAACATCCGCGTGACCCACACGCCGCTGGGGCTGGGGCAACCGTTGCGGTTCAAGGTTCAGGCGCGGGACGTCAGCCTCAGTTTGGCGAACGATGCCCAGACCAGCATCCTCAATCGTCTGCCGGTCACGGTGGTCAGTGAGTTGGCCGCTGATAATGCCGCTCATGTGCTGATTCGCGTGGAGGCGGGTGGGACGCCGCTGCTGGCGCGTATCACGCGTTATTCCCGTGATCAGTTGAAGTTGCATCCGGGGCAGGCGCTTTGGGCGCAGATCAAGGCCGTGGCGGTGCTGGCTTAGGTCGCCGATCTACCATGGGAGCCCGCCTGCTGGCGAAGACGGCGGCACATTCAACCTCGATTCCAGCCGCCCCTCCGCTTTCGCGAGCAAGCTCGCTCCCACCAGGGTGACCGGCAGCTTGAGAAACTTGGCACGACCGCTCGGGCCCGCGGTCCATCCTCCATAGGCCACCGGATTTGCTGCCAAGGATTTTTTCATGCCCGACACCCTGTCCCCGGATGCCCTGCCGCCCGACCTGCATTACGTCGACGACACGGCGCCCGGCATCACCCGCAAGAAGTTGCGGGGCAAATTCTGTTATTTCGACCCCGCGGGCCAACGCATTACCGACGCGGCCGAGATCCAGCGCATCAATGCCCTCGTGGTGCCGCCGGCCTACACCGATGTGTGGATCTGCACCGACCCGCGCGGTCATCTCCAGGCCACCGGCCTCGATGCCCGTGGCCGCAAGCAGTACCGCTACCATCCGCGCTGGCGTGAAGTGCGCGACGCGGACAAGTATTCGCGGATGCTGGAGTTCGGGCGTGCCCTGCCCCGCTTGCGCAAGCGCCTGGAGGAAATCCTGGCCCAGCCCGGCTTCAGCCGCGACAAAGTCCTGGCGACGGTGATCACCTTGCTGGACGTGACCTTGATCCGGGTCGGCAATCCCCAGTACGCCCGCGAAAACCGCTCCTACGGCCTGACCACCCTGCGCAACAAGCATGTCGAGGTCAACGGCAGCGCCATCGCTTTCCAGTTCCGAGGCAAGAGCGGCGTCGAGCATCAGATCACCGTGAAAGACCGGCGCCTGGCGCGGATCATCAAGCGCTGCCAGGAAATCCCCGGGCAAAACCTTTTCCAGTACCTCGATGAAGACGGCGAGCGCCACACCGTCAGCTCATCGGACATCAATGCTTACCTCAAGTCCCTCACCGGCGCCGATTTCACCGCCAAGGACTACCGCACCTGGGCCGGCAGCGCGGCGGCCCTGGCCGGGCTGCGGGCCTTGCATTGGGAAACCGAGACCGAAGCGAAAAAACACGTCGCCGAAATGGTCAAGCAGGTCGCCCGGCAACTGGGCAACACGCCGAGCGTCTGTCGCAAATGCTACATTCACCCTGCGGTGCTGGAAGGTTTCCTGCTCGGCACACTGAAGGAACTGCCCAAGCCTCGGGTGCGCAAGGGCCTGAGCATAGAAGAAGCCGGGCTGACGATGTTTCTGAAGCGGGTGGCGCAAGCCACGCAAGCCTGCGAGGCGAAGTTCGGGTACTGACGGTCACGAACGACGGCTCGTCCATCAGGAACATCCGGCCGAGGCTGAACTCCCAAAACTGTGCGCTCGCGCAACACCACACGCGTGAAATCGACAGGAGTCTCCGATGTCCGAACACATTGTCCATTTTCATTGCCAGATCGATCAGGGGACCACCGAGCGCTTCCGCGACAATTGCCTGGAAGCCATCGAGAAAGGCGCGGACTCGCTGATGCTCAATCTGTCCACGGTGGGCGGCAGCACCAACTTCGGGTTTACCTTGTACACCTTCATCAAGTCCTTGCCGGTGCCGGTGCGTGCGGTGAACGCCGGCAATATCGAGTCGATGGGCATCGTCATGTACCTGGCCGCCAGCGACCGCACCACCACGCCCCATTCACGCTTTCTGATCCATCCCATGAACTGGTATTTCGGGCAGAAATCGGTGGATCACTCGCGCTTGCGCGAATACCTGTCCAGCCTGGACAACGACGTGGCGCGGTACGTGGAAATCTACGTCAAGGAAACCGCCGGGGCCGCCACTCAGCTGGATATCTTCAAGTGCCTGTGCAACGAGGAGCGGGTCATCCCGGCAGAGAACTCCCTGGCTTTCGGCATCGCCCATCGGGTCGAGCAGGTGGTGTTCCCGGCGGACGCCAGGCATTGGAAAGTCAGCGGCGGCGAAGATTAAGCGCGCGGCATCATTCAACATGATAGTGCCGTCGTTACTGATAAAAACCCTCAATCTCCAACAACAACGAAACGAAGCGGAAAAATAACACCTTAATTAAAAAAGTACGACCACTCGTCGCCAGCACAACGCTTTTTTTAAACTTACTCCGCCGCTGGCCTTTCACATTTAATGCGAGGCACGTTGCTCGCTTTAAACCACACTGAGGATTCTCGAAATGGCTAACAGCGGAAACAAAAACCCAGGCAACTTCGCAAATGATCGTGATAAAGCATCTGAAGCCGGTAAGAAAGGCGGACAGGCGTCGGGCGGCAACAACACCAACGACCGTCAGAAAGGCTCTGGCGCCGGCAGCAAAGGCAACGAACGCGGCCAAGGCGGCGGTGGCAGGAAGTCTTAATCCTTGAGATCCGCTGGGGCGCAGCCTGGCTGCGCCCTGGTGCCGGGGAATCAAACACTTGAGCGCTGCGCGGTTTTATCGTCAACTTCAAACAGAACAACACCGCCACCGCGTTTAAACAAATGCCGAACAACTATCCTTATAACAAACCGTCCCTTATGACAAACCGTCATAGCGACCTGTTATTCATGCGCGGGTACACCCGCCGGCCCCTTGATTTGAAATACCTGCCCTCTTTGCCAGGCGTCCGCGCCCTTATCTATCGCCGGGGTCTTTATACCGGCGCGGGCCGCTTTCCTGGCGTCGCTGTCCACGTTCATCCGACTGTCCCGCTCACGCACAAGTTGCGGGTCGATCTGGCCATCGGCGGTGAACCCCATCATCAATTGCGGCACGCCATAAGGCAGGGCCTGACCCGACTCGGTGTGCCAGGTATGCCAGGTCTTTCCGTAGGTGCCGATCAGGTTTTCCATCAGGCGGGTTTCGGCCACCTGGGGAATCCCGGGCGCGATCAACTGCCCGGACTTCACCTCATGCACGTGGCTATGCCAGAGCTGCTTTTCAGCGGCCGGCAACCCTTCGAACAAACGCTTGCTGATGATGTATTCCACCCCCATCAACTTGGCACCGGACGTATTGCCATCGAAGATCGCACACTGGAACACTTCCTCGTTCAGCGCCGAGCAGTAGTGATGCGCCTCCATTTGCCCGGACATCCGGCCGTTGTAGAAGTGGAAGCCGTCGAGGTAGGTGTCGAGCGCCCGCAGCGCAGGTTTGTCCTGCATCAGCCCCGCCCCCACTTCCAGCGCCGCGGTGGTCGGCGTTTTCGCCACTCCCGGCGCGCTCACTGGCGAGTCGGTGTTACCGCCCGCGCAGCCGGTCAAGCCGACCACTGCTGCGCACAGCACTGCCCACGTTGAATAAACGCTTTTACCTGGCATGTCGTTTCTCCTGTCCATGACAGGACATGAGAATGACGCTCGGTCACGCCGGTTTGATTTTCCTGGCGACCAACCGACGGGCGGATCCCCTCGACCCAGTGCCTGCCTCCGGGCCGATCAACGCCCGCCCGGCACGCGTTTAACCGCTTCGATCCAGGCCGGATCCAGGCGAGGTTGTTCGCCCTCCAGGCCCAGCGCCTGCATCTTCGCCAGGTGGTCATCGGCTTCGCGGGCCAACGAGCCCTGGTCGCTGGAGTTGGCGTCCAGCTGATGCATCTGGGCCAGACCCAGGTGATAGAACCGCAGCAGTTTCATCGCCGCCGGGTCCTCGGCCTGCACGCCGGCCTTCACCTTGTGCATGACATTGGTAACACTCATCAGGCTGCGCTTGAGCTGCCAACCGTACACCGCCGCGGCCATCCACGGCTGCGACCAGAAGTACCCGCGCAGCAATGCGACCATCGCCAGCACCGCGACGATCACGCCACCCAGATTGAAGCGCAGGTTGTCGCCTCCGGGCGTGCCGAACAGCATCACGGCCAGACTGGAGAGCAACATCGCCAGCGCCAGGAACGTCACGGCCAGGATGAAGGTGCTGCGTCGGGTCTGCTGGCGGTAGGTCCCGGCGTCCCACGGTTTGATCTCGAACATCGCGGGGTAATTTCCTTGTATGACATGAAAAGAGTCGCGCATTATCGCCTGCCCGGTCGATTTAGCTATGCTGGGGCGCATTGTGTGCGGCAACCGACCCGAAGGATCCGGATCAAAGCCCATGGCGATACCGCAAGGATCGTGCGATCTTTGCCCGTGGACGTATTTTTCAAGATGCCGCCTCTGTGTGCACGGCATCGTTTTCAAGGAACGCTGAATGACTCAAAGACATGTAATCAATGCCTCGGTGAGCCCAAAGGGCAGCCTGGAGACCTTGTCCCAGCGCGAAGTCCAGCAACTGAGTGAAGCCGGTTCCGGCAGTATCTACACCCTCTTCCGCCAGTGCGCCCTGGCTATCCTCAATACCGGCGCCCATGTCGACAACGCCAAGACCATCCTCGAAGCCTACAAGGACTTCGAGATCCGTATTCACCAGCAGGACCGTGGCGTGCGCCTGGAGCTGCTGAACGCACCGGCCGATGCCTTCGTCGACGGTGAAATGATCGCCAGCACCCGGGAAATGCTGTTCAGCGCCCTGCGCGACATCGTCTACACCGAAAACGAACTGGACAGCCAGCGCATCGACCTCAGCTCGTCCCAGGGCATCAGCGACTACGTCTTCCACCTGCTGCGCAACGCCCGCACCTTGCGCCCTGGCGTGGAGCCGAAGATTGTCGTGTGCTGGGGCGGGCACTCGATCAACACCGAAGAATACAAGTACACCAAGAAAGTCGGCCACGAGCTGGGCCTGCGCAGCCTGGACATCTGCACCGGCTGCGGTCCGGGCGTGATGAAGGGCCCGATGAAAGGCGCCACCATTGCCCACGCCAAGCAGCGCATCCACGGTGGTCGCTACCTGGGCCTGACCGAACCGGGCATCATCGCCGCCGAGGCGCCGAACCCGATCGTCAATGAGCTGGTGATCCTGCCGGACATCGAGAAGCGCCTGGAGGCCTTCGTGCGCGTCGGCCACGGCATCATCATTTTCCCGGGCGGTGCCGGCACCGCGGAAGAGTTCCTCTACCTGCTGGGCATCCTGATGCACCCGTCCAACCAGGACCTGCCCTTCCCGGTGATCCTCACCGGGCCGAAAAGCGCGGCGCCGTACCTCGACCAGTTGCACGCCTTTGTCGGCGCGACCCTGGGCGAAGCGGCGCAGAAGCATTACCAGATCATCATCGATGACCCGGCCGAAGTGGCGCGGCAGATGACCCAGGGCCTCAAGGAGGTCAAGCAGTTCCGCCGCGAGCGCAACGACGCGTTCCACTTCAATTGGTTGCTGAAGATCGACGAAGGCTTCCAGCGCCCGTTCGACCCGACCCACGCCAACATGGCCAGCCTGGGCCTGAGCCGCGACTTGCCGCCCCACGAACTGGCCGCCAACCTGCGCCGGGCGTTCTCGGGCATCGTGGCAGGCAACGTCAAGGACAAGGGCATTCGCCTGATCGAGGAACACGGGCCGTACGAGATCCACGGCGACCCCGCCATCATGGAACCCCTCGACCGCCTGCTCCAGGCCTTCGTCGCCCAGCACCGCATGAAACTGCCCGGCGGCGCGGCGTATGTCCCGTGCTATCGCGTGGTGACCTGACGGGTTTGCCCTAGGCTATGTACGAAATAGCCTGAAACTTGGTTATGCGGCGTTAAAAACCGGCTCGGAATGCTCATTGACAACCAGTCAAGTCGAGCGCGACCCCGGTCGTTCCTCGCCGGTTTTTGCCTTGCCTAACCTGCGTTTCAAACTGTTTCGTACACAACCTAGGGGGGTGAGGTTGCTTTCGAAAGCGCTAGCCCCACCCTCCTCTCACTTCACGCTGACGGCGCCACCGTCACGTCAGCCTGCCCACTGGCGGCCAATGCGGCGTGGACAAAGCCTTCGGCTTTCTTACGCTCGATGAAATCCCGGACGTAGGCCGCTGCGGCTTCGCAGCGACGTGGCACGGCCATCGCCTGCCGGATGGACGTGAACGCGCCGTCGAGGACCCGGTACCGTGGGTTGCGCGCCGCGACCTGCTCCAAGGGCTGGCGTACGCCGGCCGCCGCATCCAGGCCCTGTTCAACATACAGATCCACCGCGCCCGCGGATGTCGGTGCGCGCTCAAGCTGCGCATGCTCCAGCGTCCGGGAAAGGAACAGATCGTAGGCCGCGCCCTTGCCGACGGCCAACCGCAGGCCCGGCCGGTCCAGGTCTTCCACCTGCCGGTAAGGCGAGTCCGCAGCCACCAGGTATGTCCCTTCGATGATCACGTAGGGTTCGCTGAACGCAATCTGCTCCTCACGCACCGGCTCGATCGCCAGGAAGGCGACGTTCCATACCCCCTCCTCCAGTGCCGCGAAGACCTTGCCGGCCGCATCGAACGTGATCATCTCCAGGCGTACGCCGAGTTCCTCGGCCAGCGCCCGTGCCAGGGCGACCGACACCCCTTGGGGCGATCCATCCCCAGCCTTTTGCGCCAGCACCGGATTGCCAAAGTTGATGGCTGCCCGCAGCAGGCCTTGCGGCGCCAACTGATCGATTACCGCTTGGCTGATAACACTCATTGCTTGCTCCTGGTTCAGTGAAAGCCTTGCCTGGACAAGGCGTCAGTCTCAATGGGCCTGGCGCCCCAAGGCCGCCCCGGCGTCGGGCGCTGGCCGGTTGGTCACCCGCATGAACAGCGTCATCAGGAAGCCAATAAGCAACAACGCGCTGAGGAACAACAAACCATTGGCGGCGCTGTGGCTGGTGCCCTTGACCAGGCCGATCAGCGACGGCCCGACGAAGCCGCCAAGGTTGCCGATGGAGTTGATCACCGCAATGGACACCGCCGCCGTGGCGCGGTCCAGGAACAGCGTCGGCAAGGCCCAGAACGGTGATTTGAAACTGTAGAGCCCGGACAGCGCAATGCAGATCATCGCCATGGCCAGGAATGGATTGCCCAGCACCGCCGCACCGACCAGGCCCAGCGCGGCCATCAACAATGGAAGGGCCGAATGCAGCTTGCGTTCATTGCGCAGATCCGAATGCCGCGACCAGAGAATCATCGCCGCCGTGGCGACGATGTACGGCAGCATTGCGATCAGGCCAATCTGCGTATGGGTCAGTGACTCGGAAAAGCCCTTGATGATCTGTGGCATCCAGTAGCCGACGCCGAGGCTGCCGCACTGGTAGACAAAATAGATGAACGCCAGGTACAGGACCTTGGGGTGGGTCATGGTCTTGTAGACGCCCAGGCTCTTGACGTCCTTGCGGCTCAGGCGATCGCGCTCCAACTCGGCGATCAACCATTGCTGCTCCTCAGGCTTCAACCATTTGGCCTGTTCGGGGCGGTCCGTCAGGTAGAAGAAGCAGGCAACACCGAGGAACACCGCGGGAATGCCTTCCAGGAACAGCATCCAGCGCCACCCGCTCCAGTCGAACCAGCTGACGTTGTCCATGATCCAAGTGCTCATGGGCGCGCCGATGATGTAGCTCACCGGGATCGCCGCTGTGAACAACGCCACCGTGGTGGCCAGTTCCTTGGCGCGAAACCAGAAGGTCAGGTAGACGATGATGCCCGGGAAAAAACCGGCCTCGGCCACACCGAGGAAAAAACGCAGGATGTAGAGCTGGTTGGCGGTCTGCGCGAACGCGGTCAGGGCGGCGATGCAACCCCAGGTCACCAGGATGCGGGCGATCCAGACCCTGGCGCCGAACTTGTTCAACATCACGTTGCTCGGCACTTCAAACAGGAAGTAGCCGATGAAGAAGATCCCCGAGATGAAACCGAAGGCCTCGCTGGACAGGGCGAGCTCCTTGTTCATTTGCAGGGCGGCATAGCCGATGTTGGCACGGTCGAGATAGGAGACGATGTAGAGCAGGAAAACGAAAGGGATGATTCGCAGGGTAACCTTGCGAACGATCGCGGCTTCATCAGGCTTGTTATTGTTCATGGCGACCTCGTTGAAGCAGGCGGTAACCTGCTGGTGTCATTGCAGGGGGTGGATCAGAACGCTCAGGGCGAGAAGACCATGCAGACAGGGCTGCCCGTCGAAACCGAAAACCCTGTCCTGGCAAGGCCACCCGTGTCCGGGTCCACGGCCATCGAGACAAGGGTGTCGCTGTCTTCGTTGAGTGCGAAAAGAAACTGCCCATTGGGTGTGAGCGCGAAGAAACGGGGCGTCTTGCCGTCGGTGGGCGTGAATTGCACCGGGCTCAACAAACCGCTGTCCGGATCGATGGCAAACACCGCCACGCTGTCGTAACCCCGGTTGGAGGCGTAGAGAAAACGGCCGCTGCGATCCACTTCGACTTCCGACGCCCGGCTGTTGCCGGTGAAGGTCGCAGGCAACGACGGCAGGTTCTGAAGCGCTGCCAGTGCCCCCGTCCGAGCGTCGAAGCGATAGGTGGTGACGGTGCTGTCCAGTTCGTTGATCACGTAGGCAAACGGCGCGTGGGGGTGAAACGCCAGGTGCCGCGGCCCAGCCCCCTCGCGAGTCGCCACGAAGGGTTGGGCGGCCGGGTACAACTGGCCCGCGTCGAATCGAAAGCTGAACACCCGATCCAGGCCTTTGTCCGGCACCAGCACGAACTGGCCGGTGTGGTCGAAGACATTGAAATGCGGCTTGGAGAACGGCTGCTCGACCCGATGCGGGCCAATCGGCCCTTCCAGTTCGAGCAGTTGGTTGACCGCCCCGAGCGCCCCGTCCTCTTCCACGTTCAGCACTGCCAGCGAGCCGGTAAGGTGATTCGACACCACCAGGAATCGCTCGCCAGGGTCCAGCGCCAGGTGCACCGGGTTCTGGCCTTCGCAGCCCTGCCGGTTGAGGAAGGTCAGCCTGCCGGTCGTCTTGTCGATGCTGAAGGCGCTCACGCCGCTCTGGTCCCCGTGAACGGTGTAGAGCCGGTCACCGGCCTTGTTCAAGGCCAGGAAAGACGGGTTCACCAGCGCCTTGACCACTTGGACAAGCGCCAGCGTGCCCTGCTCCTGGTCCACTTTGTAGACACTGATGCCCTCGCCGCGAGCGTTGCGCTCGCGCGTGGTTCTTGATCCAACATAGGCAAACATAGGGGCATTCTCCGGGTATCAGATGACGGGCCGCTGCGTGCGCTGGACCACCTTGCGGATCACGAACGGCAGCACACCGCCGTTGACCAGGTAGCGAATCTCCTGGAGGGAGTCGATACGCACGTTCAGCGACACCTGCAACGACTCGCCGTTGGCCCGCTGCATCACCATGCTCACGGGGTTGTCGCCCACATCGAGGTAATCCAGGCCGAAAAAGTCGAAGCGCTCGTCGCCCTGCAATGCCAGATCGTCGACCGACTGCCCGGGCATGAATTGCAGGGGGATGACCCCCATGCCGATCAGGTTGCTGCGGTGGATACGCTCGATGCTCCGAGCCACGACGGCCTTCACCCCCAGCAGGGCCTGGGCCTTGGCCGCCCAGTCGCGGCTGGAGCCGGCGCCATAGTTGATGCCGGCGAACACCAGCATGGGCGTGTGCTGGCTGGCATAGCTCTGGGCAGCCTCGAACAACGGCAGGCACTGGGTGTGGTCGGCGTTCCAGGCCCAGGCCCCCAGGCCCGGATGGCTGTCGCCCAACAGGCGATTCTTCACGGCCTTGTTGGTGAACGCGCCACGCAGCATCACCTCGTGGTTGCTGCGACGCGTGGAATACTGGTTCAGGTCCTCGGGGTGTTCGCCACGCTCCAGCAACCATTGGCCGGCCAGGCTATCGGCGGGAATCGAGTAGGCCGGCGAAATGTGGTCGGTGGTGACGTTGTCGCCCAACACCAGCAAGGTGCGCGCCGCGCGGATGGCCAGGCTGGACTTCGGCTCGGCGCTGATATCGGCCAGGTATTGCGGGCGGCGCAGGTAAGTCGAATTCGGGCTCCACGGGAACTGCACGCTCCCTTCCGCCGACAACGACTGCCAATGATGCGTGCCGTCCCACACCTTGGCCAGGCGTTGCTGGAAGAACTCAGGCTTGACCACCTTGACCACTTGCGCGGCAATCTCGGCATCCGACGGCATCAGGTCACGCAGGTACACCGGGCTGCCCTCGCGGTCCGTGGCCAGCGCCTGGGATTCCAGGTCGATATCGATGGTGCCGGCGATGGCGTAGGCCACGCACAGGGCCGGGGACGCCAGGTAGCCGGCAGGCACCTTGGGGTTGACCCGACCCTCGAAGTTGCGGTTACCCGACAACACCACGACACCCTTCAGGCCCTGGTCGGCAAACTGCTCGACCTGCGTCTGCAGGGACCCCGAGTTGCCGATGCAGGTCATGCAACCAAAGCCGGCAAGGTCAAAGCCCAGCGCGCGGAAATCTTCCAGCAGATCGGCATCCGCCAGGTAGTCGGCCACCACCCTGGAGCCCGGGGACAGCGACGTCTTGACCCAAGGTTTGCGGTGCAGGCCCAACTGGCGCGCCTTGCGCGCCAACAGACCGGCCTGGATCATCTGCGACGGGTTTGCGGTGTTGGTGCAACTGGTGATCGCGGACATGACCACCGCGCCATGGGTGATCGGCTCCTTGAAGGAAGGCTCGAAGAACGTCTGCTCGACCGGCCCGGCAATCAGGTTGGCGCCCCCCATGACTTCGTTGCGAAACGACGCCGCGACATCGGACAGTTTTCGCCGCTGGTGCGGCTGGTGAGGTCCGGCCACGCTCGGCTCGATACTGTCGAGGTCCAACTCGATCCATTCATCGAACCGGGGTTCGGGCAACGCGTCGCGGCGCCACAACGGTTGGGCGCGCATGTAGCCGACGACACGGTTGCACAACGACTCGGAACGACCGCTGAGTTTCAAGTACGCCAGCGTCTCGTCGTCGAACGGGAAGAACACCACCGTGGCGCCGTACTCAGGTGCCATGTTCGAGACCGTGCCGCGAGCGGCCCAACTCAACGAAGACAACCCAGGGCCAGTGAACTCGACGAACTTGCCGACCACCGAGCGCTTGCGCAAGATCTCGGCCACATGCAGCGACAGGTCGGTGGCGGTGACACCGGGGCGCAGGGCGTTGGTCACGCGGATGCCCACCACTTTCGGGAAACTGATCGGCACCGGCTCGCCGACCATCGCGGCCTGCCCTTCCAGGCCGCCCACGCCCCAACCCAGCACGCCAATCGCGTTGATCATCGGCGTATGGCTGTCGGTGGCGACCATGTCGTCCGGGTGCAGCAGACGCTGGCCGTCTTCGCTGCGACTTTCCCAGACCACCTGCGCCAGCGCTTCCATGTTCATCTGATGGATGATGCCGGTGCCAGGGGGAATCACCCCGAAGTTGTCCAGGCTCTTCTGCGCCCACTTGATGAAGCGGTAACGCTCACTGTTGCGTCGGAAGTCGATGTCCAGGTTCTGCTCGACGGCATCGGCCTCGGCGTAATGCTCGACGATCACCGAATGGTCGATCGTCAGGACGGCAGGGATCAACGGGTTCATCGCTTGCGGATCGCCGCCCAGCTCGGCCACCACATCGCGCATCCCGGCGAAATCCGCCAGCGCCGGCAGGCATGTGGTGTCGTGGAACATCAGCCGGTTTGGCTGGAAAGGCACCTCGCAATCAGGGCCCTCGCCAATGGCACGCGCCATGACCGAGGGCAGCGCTTGAGGGGAACAGCGCGCGACGTTCTCCAGCAGGATGCGTATCGAATAAGGCAGCTTCGATAGCTGCTGGGGTGAGAACATCTTGTTCAAATCGATGTAGGCATAGGGTGTGCCATCGATCTGCAGATGATTGATGAAGTCGCGGGCAGTCTCGGTCATGCTCTATCGCTCAGGCTTTTTTATAAGGTCGCGGGGCTCGGGTTAACCAGTCGTTACCGCTGATCAACCGATAGTAGGAGCAACCCCTGCGGGTGAAAATTGATCAATTGCCACGTCAGCGTTCTCTATCGGAGAACGCTCTGGTGTCGTGGCGATGACTCAGGTGTTCGATCAAGGCTTTGAGGGTGGGTGAAGCGGTGTCGTATTTCTTGCAGACCAGCAACAGCGAACGGCGCGCCCAAGGTTCATCCAGGGTCACGGCCTTGAGCCTGTGGCTGCGCAGGTATTGGTTGATCACGCTGCGTGGCAGCACGGCGAGCCCCAGGCCCGTCGACACCATGCGGCACATGCAGTCGAAGCTGCTGATACGGATCCTGAGCTTGAGCGCCCTGCCCAGCTTTTGCGCCTCGTCGGTCAGCAGCGTGTGCATCGAGCTTTCCAGGTGCGGCCCGACAAACTCATGGGCCAGGACCTGCTTGAAACGCACCGACTCGCGGGCCGCCAACGGGTGGCCTCCCGGCACGACCAGGGTCAGTTCATCATCGCGATAAGGCAGGGTTTCCAGGCCCTGGGCCGGCGTCTGGGCCGCGATGATGCCCAGGTCGGCACGACCATCGGCCACGGCCCGGATGACCGCCGACCCCACCCGTTCCTCGATGTCGAACTTGATCTGCGGATAGAGCGCCACGAAACGCGACACGTCGTCCGGCAGGAACTGGGAGAGCGCCGAGGTGATGGCATGGATACGGACATGGCCCTTGACGCCGGTGGCGTAGTCGCCCAGTTCATGGTCCAGTTGCTCAAGGGTCTGCTTGACCTGGCGGGCATAGAACAGCAGCGATTGTCCCGCCGGCGTGAGGTCCACGCCCCGTGCGTTACGTATCAACAGCGAGGAGCCCACCTGGGCTTCGAGCTCGGAAATGCGCTTGCTGATCGCCGACACCGCCAGGTGCCGGCGCCGGGCCGCATGGGTCAGGTTGCGCTCTTCGGCGACGGTGATGAAAAGGTCCAGGCTGGTAATGTCGTATCGCACCCGTTGATTCCTGGTGGAGAGGCTGGCGTGAGTGCCTTGCGGTCGTTGATCCATCGGGCTGGCGAGCCCGCATGCCTACTAGACGTCAGTCTAAATTGCTTTGCAAGGCAACAAAGTACAATTTTATGAAAAATCGGATAACTTAACGCCTGCGATGGCTCCCATCGGCTGAAATCTCCAAGCAGATTTCATATTGGTGCACCAAAATGCAATACTTGCGAAATACCTTTCCGGTCCAGCGAGGCCGAAGCAAGGTCAACCTTCCCTCAATGCCTTGAGTAACGACAGACATGGCTTCAAGCGCCCTGGTGCAACGAATCGCCGCACAGATCCGGCAGAAAATCCAGACCGGAGAATTGGCCACGGGCGATCATCTCAGCGCGCAGAAAGTGGCTGACCAGTTCAACGTCTCGCGTTCGCCTGCCCGCGAGGCACTGGTGCTGCTGGCGGACCAATCGGCCCTCGAACAACGGCCCAATCGTGGTTTCTTCGTTCTCGACGCCCTGGTCCCCGTGACAAATATCCACGATGAAGGGGTCCCGTTGGAGGAGCCGGAAGCCTATTACCGCCTCTCCGAGGATTGGCTGAACAACGCCATTCCCGCAGAAGTGACCGAACACATGCTGCGCACGCGCTACGACCTGACAAAAGCCCAGGTCGTCGACGTGCTCAACCGTGCCGCGAACGTCGGCTGGGTGACGCCGAAACCCGGTTACGGCTGGCGCTTGCTGGATGTGGCGAAGACCCCGGAAAGCCTCGAACAGATCTACAAGGTGCGCTCGCTGATCGAACCCGCGGCGCTGCTGGAACAGACTTACCAGCCTGATGCCAGCAAACTTCTGCAATTGAAGAAAGAGCAGCAGAGCCTGCTCGACGGCGGCATCGAGACCCTGCCCGCCGACGTGCTGCTCAAAAGCGGCATTCGCTTCCATGAAGCGTTCATCCAGCTCTCGGGCAACCCGCTCTACCACATGATCCTGGTGCAGATGAACAACATGCGGCGGCTGATCGAATACCGCTCGATGATCGACCGCAACCGCTTCTACAAACAGTGCGCCGAACACATCCAGATGATCGAGCGAGTGGAACAGGGTGACAACGTCGAGGCGGCGCGCCTGATGAGCCAGCACCTGAGCGGCTCGTTGGCGGAAAAATCCCCCATCCTGGCGCGGCGCGCATTATCAACCGACGCCCCTGGCCCACTCGACCCCGAGCACGGCACTGTCACGGCCACCGAGGAACACCCACGATGAGTCATCACGAGCAGCAACTGCGCGAAGAAATCTGCACCGTTGGCGCAAGCCTGTATGCCCGCGGCTATGCCGTTGGCAGCGCCGGCAATATCAGTGCGCGCCTGGAAGATGGCTGGCTGATCACCCCGACGGACGCTTGCCTGGGCCGGCTGGAGCCCGCGCAGATCGCCAAAGTCAGCCGGGACGGCAGTTGGGTCTCCGGCAGCAAGCCGTCCAAGACCTTGGCGCTGCACCGGCAGGTGTACGACCGCAATCCAACCGTCAACGGCGTCGTGCACACCCATTCGACCGCGCTCGTGGCGCTGACCCTGGCAGGCGTCTGGCACGACGACGACATCCTCCCGCCCTTGACGCCCTATCAAGTGATGAAGGTCGGGCACATTCCCCTGATCGCCTATCAACGGCCGGGCTCGCCCGAGGTCGCCGCGCAAGTGGCGCTATGGGCACAGCGTGTGCGGGGCGTGATGCTGGAGCGCCTTGGTCCGGTGGTGTGGGAAAGTTCGGTATCGAAGGCCAGCTTCGCGCTGGAGGAGCTGGAGGAGACGGCAAAGCTCTGGCTGATGAGCGACCCCAAGCCGGCGCCGCTGGACGAGCGCGCGATCGAGGAGTTGCGCAGCGTTTTCGCCGCCAACTGGTGACGCCGGCGCCCTCGCGCCCCGGATGCAGCAGTGCCTGCCGGGGCCGCGCCGTGGTTTCCCGGCCTCACATGCGGCGATTGCGCAGATACTTCAGCCATGCGCCATGGATCGGCTCGGCACAGAGCATCACCACGACAAGCCGCATGATCTGCATCGCGGTCACCACCCCCACGGCCAGGTTCAATGCTTCGGCGGTCAGGTACATTTCCGTGCTGCTGCCCGGCATCATCCCGAGGGCCAGCGTCATCAGCGGGACATGAAGCCAAAGCCCGATGAGCGCCGCCAGCCCCACGGTCGACATGATCATGATCACCGTGAACACCGACACCTTGAGCAGGAAGGCCGGAGAGGAGCGGAAGAACTGCCGGTCGAAGTAACCGCCCAGGGCGCAGCCAATCATCAACTGCCCATAGTGACTGAGCTCCACCGGCAATGCGGTTTGCACGTTGCAGGCAGCCGTGACCACGGCACAGCAGGCCATGGGGCCGAACATCCATGGGTTGGGCAACCGGCAGCGCTTCCAGATGACGGCCGTGAGCGCCCCGCCTGCCAGGAGCGGCAGCAACCAATACCAGTCACTTGGCAGGCGCGCGGGAACCACCGAGGGTGAGACCTGAGCGGTGAAGAACATCGCCGGCGGCACGCACAGGACGATCAGCACCAGGCGCATGCTGTGCGCAGCGGCAATCTGGCTGACGTTGGCCTTGTGCCGGATGCCGGCCTGGATCATCTCGGAGAAGTTCGCCGGCATGAACGCGAAGAATGCAGTGGTCAGGTCCATGCCCCTGCGCTGCATGAAGGCGATGCCCAGCAGTGCCAGCAGCATCGTCAGAACCGCCGCGGACGCCATCATCACGAAATGCCCGAGGATCTGCTCCAGCACCGCCGGTGTGAAATGCAGGCCGATGGAGGTGGCGATCATCCATTGGCCTGACAGGCGGCCATAGGGTATTTCCCCCAGGGGCCCACCCAGGCAACGCACCAGGATGACCGCCAGCATCGAGCCAATGATCCAGGGCAGCGGCCAATGGAAGACGCTGGCCAGCCAGGCGCCCGCCGCACCGACGACCGGGGTCGCCCACCACCGCCCCAGCGAGGTGAACAACGCCCTAAGGCGCACAGGCCAACGCCTTCTCGAAGAAATCGACCGAGCCGAAATTGCCCGACTTGAGTGCCAGCGCCAGCGGATCGTCTCGCAGGCCGAGGGTCCAGGGCACACCGGGGTCGATCGTGGTGCCGATTCTCAGGGCCTTGATCCCGAGCGCCTTGACGACCGCCCCAGACGTTTCGCCACCCGCCACCACCAATTTACGCACGCCCAGGTTGTAGAGCCCCACGGCGATGGCGGACAAGGCCTCTTCCACGAGCTGGCCGGCGGCTTCAACGCCAAGTGCCTGTTGGGCACGGTTCACCGAATCGGCAGCAGCGCTGGCGTAGATCAAGACCGGCCCGGCCGCGAGCAGGCCCTGGGCCCATTCGAGGGCGGCGCGCACCAAGTCCTGCCCATTGGCCAACTGCAACGGATCGATGGCGAAGCTTGGCCTCTCCTTGCGCCAATGCTCGACCTGCCCGTTGGTTGCCAACGAACAACTGCCCGACACCACCGCACCGAACCCTTCGAGCACGGGCAGCACCGAGGCAGCCTGAGCTTCACCGAGTAAACCGGCGCGCCGGAAATTGCCTGGCAAGCCCCGGGCCACGCCGGAGCCCCCCGTGATCAGCAGATGGTGGGCCAACGCCGTGCCAATCGCATGCAGATGCTCATCTTCGATGGCATCGACGATGGCGTAGCCGAAACCCTGGGCCTGGAGGGACTGCAAGCGAGCTGAAATGGCGTCCGCACCTTGCCTGACGACCCCGTGCGCAACCAACCCCACCGCCCTGCCCGTCTGCTGTTGCAGCACGCGCACCAGGTTGGCGTCGGTCATGGGCGTCAGCGGATGATTGCGCATGCCTGACTCGCTTAACAGCACATCGCCGACAAACAAGTGCCCTTGGAACAGGGTGCGCTGGTTCTCCGGAAACGCCGGGCATGCCACGACGAACGACACGCCCAGAGCCTGCGCCAAGGCGTCGGCGACAGGGCCGATGTTGCCCTGGGGAGTGGAGTCGAAGGTCGAGCAGTATTTGAAGAAAAACTGCCGACATTGCGCCCCGCGCATCCACTGCAACGCTTGCAATGACCGGCTGACGGCGGCCTCGCTGGCAATGGTCCGGCTTTTCAGGGCGATCACGACCGCATCGATGTCCCCCGGTAGGGGCCCCTGTGGAATGCCGATCACCAGCAATGTTCGCATCCCGCCGCTCACCAGGGTACTGGCCAGGTCCGTTGCGCCGGTGAAATCATCGGCGATGCAACCCAGTAGTAATTGACTCACTGTTCGCTCCTCGGGCCCGGTCTCGCCTGAAGTGGGTGCGGGACCAGGCCGATGTAGTTATCCGACAGCCGCCGGCCGCCATGGCCGATGCGGCGTCCTCGCCGCTCAGCCCAGGATGAGGTTCGCGACCGCGTTGCCGAAGGCCTGGGTCCCGAAGGCGCCGCCGAGGTCAGGGGTGCGCTGGCGAGGGTCCTCCAGCACGGCATCGACCGCCTTGTCGATTGCCTGCGCGGCGTCGATCAAGGCCGGCCGACCGTGGTGCTCGCCCATCCACGCCAGCAACATGCCGACGGAAAGGATCATCGACACCGGATTGGCCTTGTCCTGGCCGGCGATGTCCGGTGCCGAGCCATGTTGGGCCTGGGCACAGCAATGGTGATCGCTGGCCATCATCGAGCCCGCAAGCCCGAGGCTGCCGGACAACTCGCTGGCCAGGTCGCTGAGGATATCGCCATAGAAATTCGTCGCGACCAGCACGTCGAAACGCTCCGGGTTGCGCACCAGGTGAGCGGTCGAGGCGTCGACCAGCAAGTCGTCGAGGACAACCTGCGGAAATTCCCTGGCCACGTCCCGAACGCACTCCAGGAAGAGGCCGTCGGTCATGTGGAAACTGTTGGCCTTATGGATGGCGGTGACTTTCTTCCCGCGCTTCATGGCCAGTTCGAACGCCCGGCGAGCGATGCGCTCACTGCAATGGCGGGTGATCTTGCGCGTGGACAGGGCCATGTCCGGCGTCGGCATCACCTCACCCCAGCCACGGCTCATGTTGCGATCCGGGTAGAACCCCTCGGTGGCCTCGCGCATGATCACCAGGTCCATCACCTTGCCTTCCTTCATGTTCGAGGCCAGGAACGGTCGGGTACGGGCTGGCCGGACGTTGGCATAGAGGTCCAGGCCGATCCGGAAGCCGGCCGACACATTCCGCCCGCCCTTTTCAGGCGCCGGGTAATCCGCATGGGATTGGGTGCCGAGGATGATGCCGTCGTAGCCCTTGGCCTTTTCCAGCACTTCTTCGCGCAGGGTGGTGCCGTATTTGCTCAAGCTGGCAAAGCCGACATCGTCATAGTCGAATGTCAGCCCGAGGCCGAGCTTCTGATTGGCTGCTTTGAGAACCGACATCGAAGACTCGATGATTTCCGGACCGATACCATCACCAGGAAGTACCAAAATGCGCATCGCTAACCCCTTACCTTTTTATTGAGCGGATGTGTTTGGCCGGGACTGAAACGA
Organism: Pseudomonas sp. Cab53; assembly: GCF_018325965.1. Taxonomy (NCBI): domain Bacteria; kingdom Pseudomonadati; phylum Pseudomonadota; class Gammaproteobacteria; order Pseudomonadales; family Pseudomonadaceae; genus Pseudomonas; species Pseudomonas sp. Cab53. The sequence continues at coordinate 3,604,861 of NZ_AP021902.1, forward strand.
CCTTTTATGTACATCGTCACCACAACGTACAATTTTGAACGAAGACCGGAGCACTGCTCACGGGCCCCGCCAAGGCCATGAACCCGGACGCTATCGCCTTCGCAGGTCGACAGATTGCATTTTATTGCATGAATATACAATTTGCGCAATGCTTGAGTCCCACGAGCGTCCGATGTCGCATTGGCAAGCTGGCCGGACGCAAAACGGGGGCGACAGGAGACGACAGGCGTGCAGAGACGACTTAACGGCGGGCGGAAACCTCAAGGCTGCGCTGGTGCTCCAGCTCGTCCCTGGCTTCTTTTTCAGTTTTTTGCCGGCCGACGACATCGAGGTGGTTGCGCAAAAAATCCGCAGCCGCTTCACGCTGCCCACTTTCGATCAAGTCCAGGAGTTGGATGTGCTCTTTACACTGGTTGATCAACCGAGGCCGATCCACGTTGGCCTTGTAGGCCATGAAGCGACGCAACTGGTTCTGGCGGCGGATGGCTTCAAGAAAGAATGCGTTGCCCGAACAACGGACGATCAGCTCGTGCAACTGTGCACCGATCTGGAACAACTGCGAGCGCGACAGCTTGAAGATGTCGCCGTCGAGCAATTGCTGCTGCGCCGTGCGCGCCTTGGCGAAGGCCACCTTGTCTACCACGTAGCCGGGTTCGAGCAAGGCCGCAGGCTCGATGGCCATGCGAAAGCGGTAGCTCTGGATATGGGCCTTGGAGTCGTGCAGGAAACTATTGATCTCCCAGCCCTGCCCGGGCTTGCGCTCGACCATGGCTTCGTTGGCCAGGCGACTGAGCACCTTCAGCAGTTGCCCACGAGGCACTGCGTACTTGCGCATCAGCTCGGCTTCGAAAAACGTCGTGGGGATATCGCCACGGAGCACGTCGTCGACCACCCGCAGGTAGAAGTCTTCGAACGGATCGACCTCCAACGGCAACTTGCCGCTGTCGATACCCCGCGCGTCAGCGGTCAGGAAGTACCCGCGGTTGGGCTCCTTGACGGCCAGGCCAAGCTCGGCGAGCAAGGCGAATCCACGGCGTATCGGCGAGCGGGAAACCCCCAGCTCCTTGGCGAAAGATTCTTCGCGCAGGGGGTCACCGGCACGCATCGACCGGGCGCGGGCCATGTCGATGATCTTGGGCGCCAGTTGCTCCGCCAGGTCTTTCTTTATCTTGACCTTGACCCTGGACAGATCGCCCGCGGGTGGTTCAAGAGTCGGTTCTGCTGAATTCATGGCTATCAGTGATCAAAGAAGGTTAGGGTCGATACGCAGAGTGGACGCTGTCGCCACAGGCCAGGCCTTGCGAAAAAATAACACACAATCACACCACTACGACCCGGGGAACACATGACTGCACCGCTGATTTTTCTGATCCACGCCACTGCCGTCTCCATTGCGCCGATCAGTGACGCCTTCGCGCGCCTGTGGCCTGAAGCCAGGCTGGCCAACCTGCTGGAGGACTCGTTGTCCCGCGATCTGGCTGCTGCGGGCGAACTCACGCCGGCCTTGACCGAGCGCTTCGTGAAGCTGGCGAGCTACGCCTCGGCGTCGGGCGCCGACGGCATCCTGTTCACGTGTTCGGCGTTCGGTGATGCCATCGACCAGTGCAAACGTGCGCTGAGTATCCCGGTGCTCAAGCCGAACGAAGCCATGATCGAAGAGGCGCTGCGCAGGACCGGCAAGCTGGCCTTGTTGGCGACGTTCCCCCAGGCCATCACGTCGATGGTCGAGGAATTCGAACAGCATGCAAGCCAGCAGGGTCGGGAGTTGGCGTTGGCCACCTATGTCTGCGACAACGCCTTCGATGAGCTGCGTCGCGGCAATCAGGCGCGCCATGACCAACTGATCAGCGAACGGGCCAGCGACATCACAGGCAGCGACCTGCTGTGCTTTGCGCAGTTTTCCATGACCAGCGCTGCGGTGGCCGCCAGCAAGGCCAGCGGGCTCGAAGTGCTGACCACGCCTGACAGCGCGGTACTGAAGCTTCGGCACCTGCTGCACGCCTGAGGCCGGGACGAATAAACGGTAGGAAAATCAATAGGATCAGGTCGACTGCCGCCCTCGGCTACCCCTCGCACGGATAGCCGAGCACCCACCGTTCGTAAAAAAAGACGCCTGTTTTTCGGCAAATTGTACTGCGTTAGCTTGCAAAACAATTTGCAGTGGAGTCTATTAGCGGCCAGTGGCCCTTCATCGCCACCGGCACTACTCCCCACAAGAAAACACAACAGGAGTTAACGCATGAGCAAAAAAATCGCCTTTGTCACCGCTGGCATGGGAACACTGGGCACCGCTGTCTGCCAGCGATTGGCAAAAGACGGGTTTACCGTCGTCGCGGGATGCGGCCCGAACTCTCCGTTGAAAAATGCCTGGCTGGCCCAGCAGAAAGCGCTGGGGTTTTCCTTCATCGCCTCCGAAGGCAACGTGGCCGACTGGGATTCCTGCCGCCGGGCCTTCGAGGAGATCAAACGCCAATACGGCCCGGTCGAAGTCCTGGTCAACAATGCCGGCACCGCTCGAAACGTGGTGTTCCACGACATGCAGCCCAACGATTGGGCCGCCGTGATCGATACCAATCTCAATTCGCTCTTCAACGTGACCAAGCAGGTCATCGATGCAATGGTCGAGCGAGGCTGGGGACGGGTGATCAACATTTCCTCGGTCAACGCCCAGTTGGGCCAGGTGGGCCAGGTCAACTACTCCACCGCCAAATCGGCGATCCGCGGGTTCACCCGGGCCTTGGCGCGGGAAGTCGGGCCGCGCGGGTGACGGTGAACACCGTGTCTCCGGGGTACATTGCCACCGACAAGCTCAAGTCCATCACCACCGCCGAGGTCATGGACCGGATCATCCAGGACATCCCTTCCCGTCGCCTCGGCACCGCCCAGGAGATCGCCTCCATGTGCGCCTGGCTCGCGTCCGATGAATCCGGCTACGCCAACGGTGCCGATTTCTCCCTGAACGGCGGCCTGCACATGAGTTGAGCCGCCCTGGGCCCTCGACGAGCCATGCCCGCTTGGCAGATTCCAATCCTTCGGGAACCTTGATGCGCACCTCGCGCAGATCCCATAAAAATAATTGTACTTTACGTCAAGGTGATACAAATGCTCTCACTACTCGGCTACGGCATGATCGTGACCTTCATGGCCCTGATCATGACCAAGCGGTTGTCACCCTTGGTTGCCATGACCACAGTGCCGATCGTATTCGCGTTGATCGCCGGTTTCGGCCCGGAGATGGGCGACATGATGATCGAGGGGCTGCGCAAGGTCGCACCGACGGCGATCATGGTGATGTTCGCGATCCTCTATTTCGGGGTCATGTTCGATACCGGTCTGTTCGATCCCATCATTCGCAAGTTCATTACGCTGATCAACGGCGACCCGATGAAGGCGGTCCTGTTCGCCACCTTGCTCGCGGGCATGGTGTCGCTGGACGGCGATGGCTCAACGACGTACATGATCACCATCACCGCGATGCTGCCGTTGTTCAAGCGCCTGCGCATGGACCCCTTGTGCCTGACGTGCGTGGTCATCCTGGCGGCGAGCGTGACCAACCTCCTGCCTTGGGGCGGCCCGTTGGCACGGGCGGCGGCGTCCCTGCAGGTCGACACCTCGGACCTGTTCCTGCCGCTGATCCCGGTGATGGTCGTGGCCTTCCTGGGCGTCATGGCACTGGCCTGTTTCATCGGCATTCGCGAACGCCAACGCCTGGGCAAGCTGCGGCTTTCGGCCGGCGCGGCGGCCACCCTTTTCGAGGATGATGGCGATGAAGGCTTGCCTTCGATGTCCGAGGAGAACGCCGAACTGCGCCGGCCAAAGTTGTTCTGGCTGAACGCCGGGCTGACCATCGCCTTGATGACGGGCCTGGTCACGGAAGTGCTGCCGCTGTCCATCCTGTTCATGGTCGCGTTCTCGATAGCCCTGGTGATCAACTACCCGCACATGCATGACCAGCGCCGACGAATTTCCGCCCACGCGCCAACGGCCTTGAACCAGATCGCGATCTTCCTCGCCGCCGGCATCCTGGCCGGCATCCTGTCGGGCACGGGCATGGTCAACGCAATGTCGGCCAGCTTCCTGGCGATGCTGCCAGAGACCTGGGGACCGTACATGGCGCCGATCACCGCGCTGGCGAGTATCCCGGGCACGTTCTTCATGTCCAACGACGCGTTCTACTACGGCGTGCTTCCGGTGCTGGCCAAGGCGGCCGCGGTGTACGGCATCTCCCCCGCGGAAATCGGCCGCGCATCGCTGGTAGGTCAACCGGTGCACCTGCTCAGCCCGCTGGTCGCCTCCACCTACCTGTTGTGCGGGCTGGCGGGCGTGGAGTTCAGCGACCACCAGAAGTACACCCTCAAATGGGCGTTCGCGCTGAGCTTCCTGCTTCTAGGCGTGTGCCTGGTCATGGGGCTGTTCCCGCTCCAGGCAGGTGCTTGAGCCCCCCTCAAGCCGCCGATCCGTTGCACGTTCCAGTGACGGGCATTGCGGGGCATTCGTGCCTCGGGATGCCCGTCACGTTTATCCGCGCAGGCCCCAGGCTGGCGCATCAAGACCTCGTCGAACGCATCCGGCGGTGCCCGGATCCATCACTTGCGAAAGGGACATTTCTCATGCGCTTACGCCACCTCTCCATTGCCACTCGCATGGTTCTGGGGTTCGTCATCATTGCCCTCCTGAGCGTGGCGCTCGGGCTCTTTGCGTTACGCCAGATTGACGAAGTGCAGGATCAGTCGCTCAAGATCAAGGACAACTGGCTCCAGCAGGTGCGTGCGCTGGGAGCGGCGAACGCCGCGTTGAACCGCTATCGGATGGGGTCGATGCAGCACATCCTCTCCACCCGTGAACAAGACATGCAGTCCTATGAAGAAAAAACCGCCGGACGCCTGCAGCAGGTTCGCGAACAGATGCAGACCTACGCTCGACTGCTTGAAAGCGATGAAGAAAAAGCCCGCCTGGCGGCCTTCAATGCCAGCCTGGATGTGTACGCGCAGAACCATCTCGAATTGCTCAAGCGTTCTCGTCAAGGCGACAAGACCGGCGCCCGGGAATACCTGATGACGATCAGGAACTCCTATGACCAGATGACCCAGAACTTCGACGACCTGATCGACCGTTCCAACGCTGGGGCCGAAGCCGCGGGCGATCATTGCGTCGAGGCCTACCAGCGTGCCGTGCGTGGCGTGGTCCTGGTGATCGTCATGGTGGGCATTGGTACGATCCTGGTGGCCTGGCTGCTGACTCGCAGCATTACCTCGCCGCTGAACCAGGCGGTGAAAGCGGCGCGAACGATTTCCGAAGGTGACTTAAGTCACCCCATCCACCCTACCGGCAACGATGAGGCCACCCGCCTGCTGGAGTCGCTGGCGACGATGCAGGACAACCTGATCCAGACCCTGGGCCAGATTTCCAGCTCATCACGGCAACTGACCCTCTCCACGGCGCAACTGAACACGGTCACACAGATGTCCGGCAAGGACATCCACCAGCAGCACGGTGAAATCGAGCAAGCAGCCACGGCAGTCAATGAAATGACCGCGGCCATCGAAGAGGTCGCCCGCAACGCGCTGTCCACCTCGCAACTGTCCGTGGCGTCCCGGGACACTGCGCTTCGTGGCCAGCAACGCATGGTCGAGACCCTCAGTGCGATCCAGGCCCTCACCCACAACGTGCAGCTGAGTTCAAGGCAGGTGGAGGGCCTGGCGGAACAGGCTCAGGGCATTGGCAAAGTGCTGGACGTGATTGGCACCATCGCCGAACAAACCAACCTGCTGGCCTTGAACGCGGCCATCGAAGCCGCCCGAGCCGGCGACGCCGGTCGCGGTTTTGCAGTGGTGGCCGATGAGGTGCGTGCGCTGGCGCACCGTACCGTGCAGTCGACACGGGAAATTGAACTCATGATCAGCGGCATTCGCACCGAAACGGACCTGGCCGTATCGACCATGCTCAGCAGCAGCGAAAAGACCCGCGTCACCCTTTCCCTGGCCCAGGCCACCCAAAGCGCACTGGCAGACATCGTGGCCGCCAACGACGACATCAACCAACGCAACCTGATGATCACTACCGCGACCGAGGAACAGGCCCACGTGGCCCGATCGGTCGATCGGAACTTGCTGAACATCCGCGACCTGTCGGTTCAATCGGCGACGGGCTCCGAGCAAACCACCCGTGCGTCCCAGTCACTGGGGCTGCTGGCAACGGAGCTGAATGCCATGGTCCAGCACTTCAAGATGTAACCAGGCGCCACCACAGGTTTGCCATGGGCCCCTGGTTTATTACGCGGCCGGACAGTTGGCGGGTTACAAAATGTACTGTACAGTACGATACGTAATTAACCCTTGCAGACACCCGCCATGACCCCGATTCCGCCCATCACACCACCCAAGCACCGAACAGCCAAAGGCGCCCAACGTCTTCGAGACCTGCTGGCTGTCGCGGCGGAACAGTTCCTGGACCGCGGCTTTGACGGCGTAGCCGTCGACGACCTGATCGCCCGCGTGGGCGGCTCGCGCAGCAATATCTACAGCCACTTCGGCGGCAAGGAAGGGCTTTTCAAGGAAGCGATGCTCAACCTGTGCGTAGAAGTGGCCAAGCCGCTGGAGCAATTGAACATCGCCAACGGCAAGCCAGAGCAAGTGCTGCCGCTTCTCGGCAAGCGCCTGCTGGACACGGCCCTGGCACCACGCACGCTGGCGCTGCATCGGCTGCTGGTGAATGAAGGCAGGCGCTTTCCCGATATTGCCCAGGCGATGTGGGATGTCAGCTACGGCAAGGCCGTCGACATCCTGGCCAGCTGGATCGCGACCCAGCAAGAAAGTGGAAAAGGGTTGGCGAACACGGTCCCGGCAAAAACCCTGGCCGAACACTTCATCAGCCTGGTGTCGGGTCACACCAAGCTGCTGGCCGCCTCGGGGCTGCGCTCTTCACTGTTGTCCGACAGCGAGATCGACGACATCGTCGGTCATGCCGTCCAGACGTTTCTCTACGGCGCATCAAGCCTCGAATCGAGGCGTCAGGGAGAACCCTGAGCGCCGCAGCACGTGGGGTTTTTCAACGACCGTTGAATCGGCCAAGGCCTTGTCCGGAGGGACAACATGAACACACCCGCTCTCAATCCACGTCAATGGCGCCTTGGCGCAGACCTGCCCATCAACCGGCTCGGCTTTGGCGCCATGCGCCTGCCCTGCAACGGCTTTCGAGGGCCGGCGCGCGACCCTGAAACCGGACGCGCGGTACTGCGCCGTGCCTTGGAACTGGGCGTCAATCTGATCGACACGGCTGATTTCTATCGCAGCAGCGATGGCACCGTGCGTGCCAACTCGCTTATCCGCGAGGCATTGCACCCCTACCCGTCCGACTTGGTGATCGCCACCAAGGTGGGCGTGGTGTTCAATGCAGATGGCAGTCACCGTCCGGCAACGGGTTCCCAGATGCGAGGGCTGGTTGAAGCGAACCTGACAAACCTGGGCCTGGATCGTCTTGACCTGGTCTATCTGCGCATCGGCGAAATGTCGCCGCCCCACGGCGAGTCCCTGGCGGAGCGATTCGAAGCGCTGGCCGCGCTGCGCGAGGAAGGCCTGATACGCCACCTTGGCCTGAGCAACATCGACCACGGTCATCTGACGCAAGCCCGCGCCATCGCGCCGGTCGCGGCGGTCCAAAACAACTTTCACATCGCCAGACGCCAGGACTTGGGGTTGCTCAAGGCCTGCGAGGAGGCAGGCATAGCTTTCTGTCCATTCTTTCCGCTGGGCGGAGGCGCGGGCAACCTCGACGAGGCGCGGCTGGACCGAGTAGCGAAGCGGCACGCTGCCACACCCTCCCAGGTCGCACTGGCCTGGTTGCTGGCGTTGTCGCCGGCGATGCTGGCGATCCCTGGCACGGGCTCGATCCAGCATCTGAACGAGAATGTCGCCGCCGCCAACATCCAGCTGACTGACGAAGATCATGCCGACCTCGCCTGAGTCGGGTCGATGGCCCGTCGTGGGACGCCTGTGGGTCGGCTGCGCGCTACTGGCGATGACGGCGGCGGTCGCGGCGTTGATGGCCGGCTGCACCACGGCGAATTTCAGCGAACCGCCCGTTGCATCGGTCAGCTTCGAAGACTACCGGCGCGACACCATCCAGCGAATCCAGGCCAACCGCCGCTTCCAGCTTGCCGACGCGGCCGCCGAGCTGGCCTGGAATGCGCCGCAGGAGTGGCGGCCGGCGTCATCCGACGCAGGCGCCAGGCCGCGCAAAGGAATTCTGCTCGTGCACGGTCTCGGCGATTCGCCCTGGTCGTTCCAGGACCTGGCGCAACCGCTGGCCAGGCAGGGTTTCCTTGTGCGGACCATCCTGCTCCCCGGTCACGGGACGCGTCCCGAAGACCTGCTGGAAACCACCGCGCAACAATGGCGCCAAGTGGTCTGGGAGCAGGCCAATGCACTGCAACGGGATGTCGAGGGCCCCGTTTACCTGGGCGGTTTCTCCACGGGCGCCAACCTGGTGCTCGAATACGGCTACGCCCATCCGCAGATCGCCGGGTTGGTGTTGTTCTCCCCCGGGTTCAAGAGCTCGCCCTTCGACTGGCTTGCGCCGCCGGTGGCCCGCCTCCGACCCTGGCTTATCAAGCCGGGCGGCAGCCTGCCCATGCAAAACGCCTTCAAGTACTTCAATGTGCCCGCCAACGGATTCGCCCAGTTCTATCGCACCAGCGCCAATGCGCGCCAACTGTTGCGTGACCGGACCTATGACAAGCCGGTCTTCATGGTGGTCGCCCAACACGACTCGGTGCTGAACACCGATTACCTGCTCGAGGTTTTCCAACGGCGCTTCACGCACCCGGACAGCCGCCTGGTCTGGTATGGCGATGAACCCGACGGCCTGGTGGATCGGCAGCGTGTACTGATCCGCCCTGACCGCCTGCCCGAATGGCACATCAGTCAGTTCTCGCACATGGGCCTGATGTTTTCTGCGGACAATCCCCTCTACGGCAACGGCGGCAGCTTGCGCATCTGTCTTAACGGCTTGCGTGAAAAAGACACGCAGGTCTGCGAGCAGGGCGTGCCCGTCTGGTATTCGGACTGGGGGTATCGCGAAGAAGGAAAGATCCACGCCCGGCTGACCTTCAACCCTTACCTGGACTGGCAGACCTCAGTGATGGCACACGTGCTGGGCGGTCCCCAGCCCCACAGCGTCAGCGCCGAGAGCGAGCGGACGACGACTCACAGCAACCCCAGCGATGCATCCGGTTCCCCCACACCCCTCAAGACGAGTCGTCCATGAAGAGAGTGCAATTTGGCCGCTACGGTGGCCCTGAAGAAATGTCGTTTGCCGACTACACGCTGCCACCGCTGGCGCCTCAAAGGGTCCGCGTTCGCGTCAAAGCGGCGGCGCTCAACCCCCTCGACTGGAAGGTGCGGCGCGGCGACATGAAGCTGGTCAGCGGATGGAAATTTCCCCAAGGCATGGGCTCTGACTTCGCCGGCGTGGTGGAGCAGATCGGTGCCCAGGTCAGCGGGTTTCAAGTGGGCGACGAGGTGTTCGGCACGACCGAGATCAGCCGGCAAGGTGCGTTCGCCGAAGTCATCGACGCCAACGCCAAGCTGGTCGTACGCAAGCCCGCCTCACTCTCCTTCAGCGAGGCCGCCTGCCTCCCGATCCCGGCCACGACGGCGTGGGCCGCCATCTTAGGCATCGCAGACGCGGGCCCTGGTTCGAGGATCTTCATTCACGGGTGCAGCGGCGCGGTGGGAAGCTGCGCGGTTCAGCTTGCGCTGGCCCATGGGGCGCAGGTTTCCGGCGCCTGCGGCGCTGCCTCGCTGGCCGCCGTGAAGGCTGCCGGGGTCAACCCCGCGTTGACGTACTCGGACAAAGCCTCGTTCGCCGCCGAGGGTCTCTACGACGCGGTATTCGATACCCTCGGTACGCTGACGCTCGACGACGGGCTGAAGCTACTCAAGCCCAAGGGCCGCTTCATCGACATCAATCCGACCCCCGGCAGAGTGTTGCGGGGCCTGGTATCCGGACGCTACCGGATGACGTTCTCCACCAGCGGCTACAAGAACCTGGAGGACATCGCCAGGTTGTCCGCCGAAGGGACGTTGCATGGTTGCATCGGGCTGGAGGCACCGTTCGCGGATGCGCTGTCGGTCATCAAGGCCGCCGAACAGGGGCATCGGCGGCTCGGCCGGATCGTCTTGCTCATGTAACCGCGCCACGTTGGGCAGGGTCGACAGGCGATCGACCTTGTCCAGCCGCAGGGTCTATCGGGCGCAAACGCCTTCGAGAAACGCCTGTTCGATCACCCCGGCCAAACCCGCCCGGGCAATGCGGCCTCGTCGCTCTGCATCGACCAGCCCGATCATCGTGGCGGCCCAGAGTTCGGTCAGGCCCGCCGCCGGGATGTCGATGCGAAACACCCCTTCGCGCTGGCCGCGCAGGAAGAACCCATCAAGGCGCAGTTCCCACTCCGAGGCCTTGTTCGCGTCCTGGGCCGCGTACTTCTCCCGCCGGAAATACATCAGGAACGTAATCAGCTCGCGATGCTCGAGGTAATTGGCGTTAAGGCGTCCGAGTGCCTCCAAGGGAGGCGACGAATCGAGCGCTGCGCGGTGCATCGCCTGGCTCAGCAAGCTCATGCTATGGACCATCAAACGGGTGACCAGCGCATCGCGAGTCTGGCAATAGCGGTACAGCGTGGCCTTGCTGATCCCCACTGCCCTGGCCAACTCCATCAAGGTGCCTCGCGGGTGTTCCACCATCGCCATCGCCAATGACGCCAGAAGTTGGCTGTCATCGGCCTGAATCTCCGGGCCTGCCACAGGGTTCTCACCAAATACCAATTCAAGAGGGCGTGAATCCTATCAGGGTCCCTGGCGATCTTCACCACTCACCTCAGGGGTCATGCTGCTCGTACGAACCATTACATCAAGAAACAAATCGTAACCGTATCTTATGAATCTTTATTGATTCAATTTTTACGCATAAGTACCATCCAACTCTCAAATGTTCACCCTAAAAAGGGGCAGAGCCATGTCCAGTCGCCACGCCACACCGTCCCAGGAGCTGTCCGCCGTCAGTGCTGGACACCCTCTCAGCCGCTGCCAGGAAGGGACGCAAGACGAGGCCTTCGTTGAACTGCACCAGGTCTCTTTCAACTACGGCGACAGGAGGGTCCTCAGCGACGTGTCCATGCGTTTCCCTCGTGGCAAGGTCACGGCCATCCTGGGTGGTTCCGGCTGTGGCAAGACCACGTTGTTGCATCTGGTCGCGGGGGTGCATGCCCCCTGTTCCGGGCATCTGACCCTGGAGGGTGAACACTTCGACGCCACCGACAAAACCCAGCTCCACGCGCTGCGGCGCAGGCTGGGCATGCTGCTGCAGTTCGGCGCGCTGTTTACCGACTTGACGGTGTACGAGAACGTGGCGTTCGCGTTGCGCGAGCACACCGACCTGGGTGAGCCCGCCATCCGCGACATCGTCTTGATGAAGCTCAATGCGGTGGGACTGCGCGGCGCGGCAAACCTGCGCATCGATCAGCTCTCGGGTGGCATGGCCCGGCGTATCGCGCTGGCCAGGGCCATTGCGCTGGACCCCGAGCTCTTGCTGTATGACGAGCCGTTCTCCGGGCTGGACCCCATTTCCCTGGGCGTCATCGCCAACCTGATCCGCAGTCTGAACGACGCCACCAGCGCAACCACGCTGATGGTGACCCATGACGTACGCGAGTCGTTCGCGGTCTGCGACTACGCCTACCTCATGACCTCCGGGGGCCGGCTGATCGCACGTGGAACCCCTGCCGAGCTGCAGGCCAGCAGCGATCCCGAAGTGCGCCAGTTCATCCGGGGCGAACCCGATGGCCCGGTGAGATTCCACTACCCCGCCGAGCCCATCGACGAGCAACTGGGGCGAACACAATGACGGCGTTGCGAGCGCTCGGTCACGTCACCCTCGATCGCGTGCAGGCGCTGGGCCAGGCCACAGTGCTCTGCCTCAGGATGACCCGCGCGATCCCTGCCGCCCTGCGTCGCTCCCGGCACGTGGTCGACCAGTTGCATGCCACCGGCAATCGCTCGCTGGCACTCATCCTGGCTTCGGGGACCGCAGTGGGACTGGTACTGGCGCTGCAGCTTTACCTCACGCTGGCCACCTACGGCACTGCCGAAACCCTGGGGTTGGTGGTGAACCTCTCGCTGGTGCGCGAGCTCGGCCCGGTGGTCGCGGCCCTGCTGTTCGCCGGCCGTGCGGGCACATCGCTCACGGCGCAGATCGGCTTGATGAAAGCCGGCGAGCAACTCCTGGCGATGGAACTGATGGCCATCGACCCGCTGGCCCGCGTACTGACGCCGCGCTTTATCGCCGGCATCGCGGTCATGCCGCTGCTGGCCTTGCTCTTCAGCGCCGTGGGGATTCTCGGTGCCTATGTCGTTGCCGTGCCGCTGCTTGGCGTGGATGCCGGCAACTTCTGGGCGATCCAGCAGAACGGGGTCGATGCCTGGCGCGACATCGGCAACGGCCTGGTCAAGAGCTTCTTCTTCGGCATCGTGGTCACGGCCACGGCGCTCTACCAGGGTTACGAGGCACGGCCGACGCCCGAAGGCGTCGCCGCCGCCACCACGCGGGGGGTCGTCATCGCTTCACTGTGCGTCCTCTGCACCGATTTCATCTTGACCGCGCTGATGTTCAGCCCCCGCTAGGAGTATGTCCCCATGACCCTCAAGAGCACCGAGACACTCGTTGGCCTGTTCGTTCTGCTGGCACTCCTGGCGCTGCTCTTTCTGGCACTCAAGGCGGCCAACCTGGGCAACTTCGAAGCAGGCAAAACCTACGCATTGACCGCACATTTTTCCAACATCGGCAGCTTGCGGCCGCGAGCGCCGGTGAAGAGCGCCGGGGTGAGGGTCGGACGCGTAGACGCCATCACCTTCGACCCCGAGCGCTTCCAGGCGGTGGTCACTCTGGCCATCGATGAGCGCTATCGATTTCCGGTGGATTCCGCCGCAAAAATCCTCACCTCGGGATTGCTGGGCGAGCAGTACATTGGGATCGAGCCCGGCGGCGACGACTTGACACTCGCCTCCGGGGCGACCGTCACACAGACGCAGTCGGCGGTCGTGCTGGAGAACCTGATCGGTCAATTCCTCACGGGTCGCGGCGCCGAATCAGGGAGCCAGCCATGAGCCGGCTGCTGACTTGGCTGGTGGCCGTGCAACTGCTCATGGGTTGCGCAAGCGTCTCTCCAGGCCCATCGCCGGCCGCCCAGCGCGTCGACCCATGGGAGCCTTGGAACCGCAAGGTCTATGCCTTCAACGACACCGTGGACCGTAGCGTCCTGGCCCCCGTCGCCCAAGGCTATCGCGACCATGTCCCGTCACCCGTGCGCAGCGGCGTGGGCAACGTCTTCAACAACTTTGCCGACCTGTGGTCGACCGCCAATCACCTGCTCCAGAACAAGGTGCAGCCCGGTGCCGAGATGGGTGCGCGGGTGATCACCAATACCGTGCTGGGAGTGCTCGGGGTGTTCGACGTGGCCACCTTGATGGGCCTTGCGCGCCAACCGGAAGATTTCGGGCAGACGCTGGGCGTCTGGGGCCTGGCGAGTGGTCCCTACCTGGTCCTTCCGCTGCTAGGCCCCTCCTCCGTGCGCGATGGAGTGGGCGTGGCGACGGAACTCTCACTGGCGTCGCCCAGCCAATTGGCGAGCGCGACTGCCGGCCAGGTCGCGATCACCGGGCTGCAGGCGGTGCAGGCACGGGCGAACCTGCTCGATACCACGGCACTGCTCGACGACGTTGCGTTGGATCGCTACAGCTTCACTCGCGACGCCTATCTGCAACGGCGCCAGAGCCTGGTCCACGACGGATCGCCACCGGTGGACTTCGAAGACTTCGAGGACGGGCCGGCGGCCGACGCCCCGCTTCGCCCTCAATGAAACCCCGCAGCGTCAGCCCCACCAGCTGATGCCCCAAGAACACCAGAGGAACAGCAGATGCCTTCCAGGATTTTCTTCACAACCCTCGCGGGCGGTGCCCTGTGGGCGCTCGCCTGCCTGCTTGCACTGGACTCGGCGTACGCTCAGACGCCACCGCAGGCGTGGGTACGCCAACTTTCGAGCGAAGTCATCGACGCCACCCAGCGCGATCGATCCTCGCCGGGTGACGCCACCGCCCTCATCGAACGGGTGAAAGCGACGCTCATTCCGGCGATCGATTTCCAACGGGTCACCCGTTCGGCCGTCGGCCCGCGCTGGCGCGATGCGACGCTTGCCCAACGGCAGCGCCTGCAAGAGGAATTCAAGACCTTGCTGATTCACTTCTATGCGGGCGGCATCCGGCAGATCAGCGATTACTCGGTGGAGGTCACCGACACCCTTCCCGTCCCCAACCAACCGTCCCAGGTCATCGTGCGGTCCCGGGCATCGGGCCGCGGGGAAACGCACCAACTCGATTACCGATTGGACAAGGTGGGGGACGACTGGAAAATAGTCGACGTGAGCCTGGATGGCATCTGGGTCACGCTCAGCTATCGCTCGCAGTTTGCCGAGCTCCTGGCCAAAGGCGGAATAGACAGCCTCATCGAGGCCCTGGCCGAACAGAATCGCAAAGGCAACCCATCGTGAACGCTCCCTCGACATGGCGGTTGCCCGCCCACGCCACTGCAACGCAGTTCAACACGCTGCTCAGCCAACTGGGCGACGCAAGCTGTATCGACGCCAGTGCCCTGGCGCGCTTCGACACGTCAACCCTGGCCCTGCTGCTGGAGGCGCGCCGACGTGCCAGGCATCGCGCCGAGCCCTTCAGGGTGACGAATGCGCCGCCGCGGCTGCTGGCCTTGGCACGGCTGCACGGCGTCGAAGCCCTACTGTTTGCCGAGCCCCCGATCTAGCTCATCGCAACGAAACGTTTCGGCACTCAACCCATACCGACTCATCTTGTTGTACAGCCCGCCCCGGGACACATTCAGTTGCCGGGCGGCGAGGCGGATGTTGCCTCGGGTTTCCTTGAGGGCCGCGACGATCGCGTTCATTTCGTGGGCATCGAGCCCCATCGCCGGCGAGCGCTCAGCCGCGCTGCCGGGCAGTGACGGCCGGCCACGCTGCTGGAGTTCCAGGGGCAGGTCATCCGCCTGGATCAACTCGCCGACCGCCAGGTTGGTGGCTCGCTCGATGATGTTTTCCAGCTCCCGCACATTGCCTGGCCAGTGATAGGCAGACAGCACATCCAGCGCCTGCGGCGAGATGCCTCGCACCGCCTTGCGCAGTGAACGGGCGCAGCGGCCGAGGAAATGCTGCGCCAGCAACGGCACATCCTCGCGACGCATGCGCAGCGGCGGCACCGTCAGGTTCAGCACATTGAGCCGGTAGTAAAGGTCTTCGCGAAACGCGCCATCGGCCACGGCTTGGCTGAGGTTGCGGTGGGTGGCGGCGATGATGCGTACGTTCACCCGCTGGGATTTCTTCGCCCCCACCCGGGTGACCTCGCCTTCCTGCAAGACCCGCAACAGGCTGACCTGGGCACCGAATGACATGTCACCGATTTCGTCGAGAAAGATCGTGCCGCCATCGGCCAACTCGAACTTGCCGGCCGAGCCGCCGCGCGCCGAACCGGTGAAGGCGCCTTCGACATGCCCGAACAACTCGCTCTGCACCAGGTCCCGCGGGATCGCCCCGCAGTTGACCGCCACGAACGGGCCGCCGCGCCGCTCGCTGGCGTTGTGGATCGCCTGGGCGAACAGTTCCTTGCCGGTGCCGCTTTCACCAAGGATCAACGTGGTCGAGTCGCTGCGACTGGCGATGCGCCCCAGGTGCAGCGCGTCCTGGATCGCCCGGGAACTGCCCTGGATGGTGTCGAAGGTGTAGCTGGCCTGGGTGCCGATGAGCCGTCGCGTGATGTCCCGGATGCGCCGGTTCTCGCGCAGCGAAACGATGCGGCCGCCCTGCTCCAGCGCACACACCGACACCAGGCACGCCAGGTGACTGCGGTCATGCAGTTCGAACGTGCAATCCAGGTCTCGCAGCCCTTCTCCGCCACGCAGCAACATTTTGTCGCTCAGCTCGCTCTGGCCCAGGCGTTGGAACGGCTGGCCCAGCAGGTCGCGTCCGACGCCAAACAGCTGTCGCGCGTAGCCGTTGATGGCCCTGATGCAGCCGCGTTCGTCCAGCACGACCAAGCCTTCGTTGAGCACTTCAAGCACCGTCTGTTGCTCCTCCAGCAACGCCTGGAGTGCCATCTGTCGCGAGACGGCTTCAGCGGCGGCCTGGACGGTGCCCAGCGTATGGAAGTGAAACCAGCCCGGCTCTGCCGTCAGGGTCAGGATGGCCAGTGTCCGGCCCTGCGGGTCACGGATCGGGGCGGCGGCACAATGCATGCGCCGTCGACGCAGGCCAGTGCCGAAGTTCTCTTCGGCCAGCACGTAGACCAGGCGGTCTTCCGCCAGCGCCAGGCCGGTGCAATTGGTGCCTTGCACCGATTCCAGCAGGCGGCTGCCCACCGGCGTGAGGTCGAGGCCGCAGAAGTACAGCGTGGTCCCTTGGGCATCGGTCAGGTTGATGTGCCCCCTGGGGTTGTAGGCCAGCAATCCGCCCATGACCTCGGCGGCCACCACAATCATCGCCCGGTGGGCGGCCAGCGTCGCGGTCAGCACGGCCGGCTCGACGAAGCGGTACACGCCATCCTCGGGATCGAGACCGGCCTCGACGCTGCGCAGCCAGGAGTTCCAGATCACCTGCCGGACCCCGGCCGGGCGCTCGACGCGTCCCGCCAGGCATGCCAGCCAGGCCCGTTCCAACTCAGGGATCGGCCCGTCACTCAACGACGCCGGACCGAGAGAAGTGATGTAGTCGAGGTCTTGCTCGCTGACAGCGATGGGCGCCGGTAGCACAGGCTTCTCCAATGTTCATTTTTTAGACATGTCCAGTATAGGCATGTCATTAGATTTAACACTTTTTCCATCAACTCAAAAATAAATCGTTATTTATCAATTGCTTATTAACTGGCACAGGGCTTGCTCTTTCTCAGCACAGTGCAACCACTGGCTCATAACAACAAGGAAGCCCGTTTCATGAACACATCCAAGATCATTCGCCTCGGCCTCATCGGTGCCGGTCGCATGGGCAGCTTTCACGGCCTGACGGCCGCCCGCCACATTCCCGGTGCCTGCCTGGCGGCCATCGCCGACCCGACGCCTGGCCAAGCCGCCCGCCTGGCTGCACAACTGGACGTGACGCGGGTCTATACCGAGCCCCAGCAGTTGCTTGACGACCCCGAGATCGACAGCGTGTTGATCGCCGCTCCGGCCCGCAGCCACGCCGAGCTGGTCATCAACGCCGCCCGTGCCGGTAAGCATGTGTTCTGCGAAAAACCCATGGCCATCACCCTTGACGAAGCCGACCGCGCCATCGCCGCCGCAGCCGATGCCCGGGTGACCCTGCAAGTGGGTTTCAACCGCCGCTTCGCCAAGAGCTTTCGCACCGCCCACCTGGACGTGGCCGCCGGCCGCATCGGCACGCCACAACTGCTGCGCTCGCTGACTCGCGACCCGGCGCTGAACAACCCGGCCAATTCGCCACAGTGGGTCATCTTCCTGGAAACCTTGATCCACGACTTCGACACCTTGCGCTACCTCAATCCCGGCGCCGAAGTGGTCGAGGTCTTCGTGATGGCCGATGCCCTGATCGCCCCGGCATTCAAAAGCAAGGGGTTGCTCGACACCGCCACGGTGACCCTGCGTTTCGACAATGGCGCCATCGCCACCGCCGAGGCGAACTTCCAGGCCGTGTATGGCTACGATGTCCGGGGCGAGGTGTTCGGCAGCGCCGGCATGTTGACCATGGGTGGCGTGCACGATGGCGACCTGGTGCGCTACCTGGCCGATGGCATCCAGGCCGACACACAGCGCCTGGACACCGACCTGCTGCGCGATGCCTACGTGGCCGAGCTCAACCACTTCGTCGACTGCCTGCGCAGCGGTGCCAAACCGCTGGCCAGCGGCGAAGACGCCCGGGCCGCGCTGGCCATTGCCCGCGCGTGCATCGAGTCGTTCCAGCTAGGCCAGCCGGTGCGCGTGCAAGGAGGCCGGCCATGAGCTTTACCCCCTTCAAGCTGGCGGTCAGCGCCGAAATGGTCTTCCTCGACCGGCCCTTCATCGAACGGGTCGAACGGATTCATGCGCTGGGCTTCAGTGCTGAAATCTGGGACTGGACCCAAAAGGACATCGCCGCCCTGGTTGCCACCGGCGCCGACTTCACGTCGATGACCGGCTACATCGAGGGCAACCTGACCGATCCGCAGGGCATCCAGCAACTGCTCGACAGCGCGCGCGAATCCCTGGCCGTCGCCGCCCGATTGAACTGCCCAAGCCTGAACCTGCACGGCACGGGCCTGGGCGACCAAGGCCTGCCCGTCAAACCGGTGGCCCTCACCACCGGTCGCATGTGGCTGAGCGCTTGCAAGACCCTGGAAAAAATCGCCCGCCTGGGCGAAGACGCCGGCCGGGTCTTCCTGCTCGAAAACCTCAACACCGAGGTGGACCACCCCGGCACGCCGTTCGCACGCGCCGACGATACCCTGGCGTTGATCGAGGCCGTGGGCAGCCCTCACCTCAAGATGAACCTGGACCTCTATCATGCGCAGATCGGCGAAGGAAACCTGATCGAGCTGATCCAGCGCGCCGGCAGCGCCATCGGTGAAATCCAGGTCGCGGATGTGCCGGGGCGCAGGGAACCGGGCACGGGTGAAATCCACTACCCGGCCATTGCCAAGGCCTTGTTCGGCATCGGCTATACCGGTGTCGTCGGCCTGGAGGGCTGGGCCAGCGGTGACAGCGACATGGCCCTTGAACGCTTCCGACAAGCCTTCACACTGGACTGAGGACGACGCGGCGCCTCTGGGCCACGGGTCCAAGCGCCGCCGACCGCCACGCCTGATCGACTCATAACAACAAAAGGAACACCCTCATGCGTCGCTGCACTTTGTTTTTTGCCACGCTGCTACTCGTCTTCAGCCAATGGGCCAACGCCAGCTATCGCATCGGCGTCAGCATCGCCCGGGTTGACGATAACTTCATGACCTATGTGCGCAGCGGCCTGGAAGACGCCGCCCGGAAAGACAATGTCCAGGTCCAGTTCGAGGACGCCCAGGGCGATGTCGTGCGCCAGCTCAATCAGGTCCAGGGCTTCATCAACCAGAAGGTCGATGCGGTCATCGTCCTGCCCGTGGACACCGCCGCCACCACCAACATGACCCGCGCCGCCGTCGAGGCGAAGGTGCCGCTGGTCTACGTCAACCGGCACCCGGACGAGCGCTCCCTGCCCAAGGGCGTGGTCACCGTGGCCTCGAACGACATCGAGGCCGGCCAGTTGCAAATGCGCTATCTGGCGGAAAAACTCAAAGGCAAAGGCACCCTCGCGATCATCATGGGCGACCTCGCGCAGAACGCCACGCACGACCGCACCGAAGGGGTCAAGCAGGTGCTCAAGGACTATCCCGCAATTACCATCGTCGAACAGCAAAGTGCCGAGTGGCAGCGGGCCAAGGGCATGGACCTGACCAGCAACTGGCTGCTGGCCGGTGCCTCTTTCGACGCCATCGTCGCCAACAACGACGAAATGGCCATCGGCGCGGCCATGGCCTTGCAACAGGCCGGCAAGGCCAAGGGCGAAATCGCCATTGTCGGCATCGACGGCCTGCCCGACGGGCTGGCGGCAATCAAGCGCGGGTTGCTCGTCGCCTCGGTGTTCCAGGACCCCAAGGCCCAGGCGAGCATCGCCCTGCAAGCGGCCATCAAGATGATCAAGGGCGAGCCGGTAGAGTCGGAAGTCTGGGTACCCTTCCAACTGATCAAGCCGGAACAGGTGGCGACGTTCGAGCAGCATTACCAGTAGTCGTTGGCGCCTGGCCTCGACGCCGCTGTCCCGACCAAGGGTCAGCGGCGTTTTTCATCAGAGACGAAACGTTGGACAATCCGCGCCAGCCCAAGGGGATCTTCGGCGAGCATCAAGTGGCCACACGGCAACGAGAACAAGGCGCCACGGGGCAACTGGCGATACAGGGCCACGCTCACCGAGGGCGGAATCAAGCGGTCATCCAGGCCAATGATCACGGCCGTCGGACATTCGAGCCGCGATAGCTGCGACGAGACATCCAACGTCAGGTTGAGCCGCATCTGGACGGCAACCGCCGGCCAGTGAACCCGCTGGTAAAAATCCTCGATGCACGTGGTCACCTGGGTTGCGGACATCGCCCGCAGGCCAGGGCTGGAAAAACCACGCGTCACGATCTCGGCCGCCAGCTTCATCGGGTGGTCTTCGAGCAGCCGTTGCCAATAGCCGAAGGTTCGCCGCACCTGCGGGTCACGGGCATTGTCGAACGGTGCAATCAGGCTCAGCGACAGCACCTGCGGCCCCAGCACGCTCGCCACTTCAACCGCCACCGCGGCCCCCAGCGAATACCCCACCAGGTGGACACCGCCCACGCCGCCATCGCGAATCTTCCCGGCAATTTGTCGGCCCAGGCCATCAAGGGTTTGCGCGACCGTGCTCTCGCGCTCCAGCCGCGACCAGTCAACGGCCAGGACCCGGTAAGGACCCTCCAGGTGATTGGCGAATGCCTCCCAGGTAGAGCGCGGATGGCCCGCCGTGCCATGTATCACGATCAGGCAAGCCTGCCCCTGTGCCTTCAGCTCAATGAGTTCCACCATCGGCGCACCTTTCAAGGATCGATCCCGACCGGATCTTAAGCGTTGCGCAGGCGTCTTCAGGTCATTTTTTCTAAAGCCAGGGTTCAGCTTTTGTGCGTTGTATCACCTGTGTGATCGACCTAAAAAGGTCAAAAGGAGGAACGCCATGCAGATGAACAATCCGATCTTCAACACGCAATCATTCCATGTCGACTGGAGCTACCCCACGCCAATCTGGTTTGGTGTCGAGCGGGTCGACGACCTCGTCAACGGCTGCGCCTTTCTCGGCAAGCATCGGCCGCTGGTGGTCATTGACGAACGGCTGGTCGAGCACCCCTTGATCTTGCGCGCCCTGGAGCGCTGCAAGCAGTCGGGTATCGACCTGCAGCTGTTCTCGAACTTCCGCTCCGACCCCGACACCGACATGCTCGAACAAGGCGTCATCACCTTCAATGAATATGCCCGCGACATGGTGGTCGGCATCGGCGGCGGAAGCGCCCTGGACCTGGCCAAGGCGATTGCCTTCATGGCGGTGCAGACCAAGCCGATCTGGACCTTCGAGAGCCTGCCCAACCGGTGGCAGGCCGCCAATGCCGACGTGCCGCCGATCATCAGCGTGCCGTCCACCGCAGGCACCGGGGCCGAGGTGGGCCGGGCCGCCGTGTTGCTGGACAGCCAGGAAAACCGCAAGCGGCTGATATTCCACCCCAGGATGCTGTCGTCGCTGGTCATCGTCGATCCGGCCCTGACCCTGACCGTGCCGGCGACGGTGACCGCCGCGGTGGGGATCGATGCCTTTTCCCATGCCTTCGAGGCGTACTGCGCCAACAGTTTCCACCCCATGGGAGACGGCATCGCGCTCCAGGCCATGAACCTCATCAAACAATGGCTGCCCATCGCGGTGCAGGACGGCAGTGATCTCCAGGCCCGCTGCCACCTGAGCGCCGCGGCCCTGATGGGGGCGGTGGCCTTCCACAAGGGACTGGGTGCCGTGCACGCCATCAGCCACTGCATCGGCGGTGCGTATGGCACCCACCATGGCCTGACCAACGGCGTGCTGCTGCCCTATGTGATCGCCCACAACCGCCCGGTGATCGAAGCCAAGCTGGTGCGCCTGTGCGAGAGCCTGGGCTTGGCGCAACCTGGCTACGAATCGTTTGTCGCCTGGCTCAAGGATTTCCTGGCCAGCCTGGGCATCCCCCCGCACCTGCGCGACCTCATCCACTCCCCCTTCGATGCCGACCTCATGGCCCAGTTGGCCGTCGCGGATCCGACCGCCCGGACCAACCCGCAGCCGCTGTCGGTACACGACTACAAAACCATCATCGACAACGCCTGGTCCGGACACTGAACGGGCACTTTCAAGGAGGGCATATGTACAAGGACATCGGTTTGTTCATCAACGGCCAGTGGCGCTACCCCGAGGGGGACAGGCCCAGCCTCGACATCACCAACCCCAGCACCCAGCAAAGGATCGGGCGCCTGGCCTGCGCCGACCAAAACGACCTGGACCAGGCCCTGCAAGCGGCGCAGCAGGCGTTCGCACGGTGGAAGGTCAGCAGCGCCGAAGAGCGCAGCAAGGTGCTCTATGAAGCCTACCGGATCATCTTGAGCGAAGCCGAATCGATCGCGGCATTGATCACCCTCGACCAGGGCAAGCCATTGGCCGAAGCCCTGGCGGAAGTGCGGTTCTGCGCCGAGCACGCCAAGTGGCACGCCGAAGAATGCAAGCGGCTGTACGGCAGGCTGGTTCCCGCCCGAAACCCCAAGGTCCGCCAATCGGTGGTCAAGCGGCCGGTGGGCGTGTGCTGTGCCTTCACCCCCTGGAATTTCCCTTTCAACCAGGCGATTCGCAAGATCTGCGCTGCGCTGGGAGCCGGTTGCACGTTGATCCTCAAGGGCCCGGAAGAAGCCCCCTCGGCCGTCGCGGCGCTCGCCGACATCTTTCAGCGGGCCGGGTTGCCCGACGGTTGCCTGAACCTGGTCTGGGGCAACCCCGAGCAGATTTCCAGCTACCTGATCGACTCCGACGTGATCGCCAAGGTGTCCTTCACCGGTTCCATCGCCGTGGGGAAAAAGCTCGCAGCCCAGGCCGGGGCAAACATGAAAAGGGTCAGCATGGAACTGGGCGGCCACGCCGCGGTGATCGTCTGCGCCAGCAGCGACATCGACAAGGTCAGCACCGTGCTGGTGGACGCGAAATTGCGCAACGCCGGACAGATCTGCATCTCCCCTTCACGCTTCTTCGTCCACGCGTCGGTGATCGATGACTTCATGACGGCCCTGGTGGAAAAAACCCGTCGGTTCCAGGTCGGTGACGGCATGGACCCCGACACCCGCATGGGACCGCTGTGCAACGCTCGCCAGATCCCGCGCCTGCAAGCCCTGATCGACGACAGCCTGGCCCAGGGTGCAAGCCTGGTAATGGGCGGCACTCGGCTGGACCGCCCGGGCAATTTCTTCCAGCCCACGATCCTCGCCAACGTCCCCCTGACCGCCCGGCTGATGCGCGAAGAACCCTTCGGCCCCATCATTCCAGTGGTTGCCTTCACCGACCTGGACAGCGTCATCGAGCAGGCCAATGCGCTGCCCTATGGCCTGGCCGCGTATGGGTTCAGCGAAGACCGCAGCGAATGCGCCCGGCTCGCCGAGGAACTGGAAGCCGGCATGATCTCGATCAACCACTACGGTCTGGGCATGCCGGAAACACCGTTCGGTGGCATCAAGGACAGTGGCTACGGCAGCGAAGGCGGCAGCGAGACCTACGACAGCTACCTGTCGACGGTCCTGATCAGCGAACTAACCCGCCCCTGACTCGCGAGGCAACGGAGGCATCACCATGAACGTTACCCTCAGACCCTTCCAGGCCAGCGACTTCGACACGGTCATGTCCTGGATCGATTGCCCAGAGACCCTGTCGCTCTGGGCCGGCGCGACCTTCACTTACCCCTTGGACAAGGAGCAGTTGCAGCGCTACCTGGACAAAGCCGGCGAACGCTACCCATGGCGCAGCCTGTTCGGGGTGCTCGACCCGGATGAAAAGCTGATCGGCCACATCGAGTTCTCGGACATCTGGCCGCACCTGTCGCTGCGCTTTGCGCGCATCCTCATCGGCGACCCCGACGCCCGCGGCAAGGGGCACGGCCAGGCCATCCTGCGCCAGGCACTGGCCTTGGCCTACGAGCGGTTCAACGTCGCCCGGGTCGACCTCGGGGTCAAGAAGGAGAACCTCCTGGCGATCAATTGCTATCGAAAAGCCGGTTTCAAGGACATCGGCCTCTGGCCCGAGGCGATCGACACGCCCATCGGCTGGATCGACGTCCACTGGATGACCCACACCCGCAAGGAGCAA
This sequence comes from Pseudomonas sp. Cab53, assembly GCF_018325965.1. Lineage (NCBI taxonomy): Bacteria > Pseudomonadati > Pseudomonadota > Gammaproteobacteria > Pseudomonadales > Pseudomonadaceae > Pseudomonas > Pseudomonas sp. Cab53. The sequence goes on from NZ_AP021902.1 coordinate 3,628,868, forward strand.
ACACCATGACGTCGATCACCCTGTACGGCCACCCGGAGTCCGGACACAGCTACAAGGTCAAGTTGATGCTGGACGTGGCCAAGGTGGACTACACCTACCGACAAGTGGACATTCTCGTCGATCGGGATGCGCGCCCCGAACCCTTCAGGACGTTGAGCCTGGCGCGTTTTGGCGAGGTGCCGCTGCTGACCCTCGACGGTGCGCACTACGTGCAATCCAATGCCATCCTTATCGAGCTCGCCGATGCCCTGGGGCTGTTCGGTGGCAGCGGGCGACGGGGCACCGTCACGTGCAAGGAATGGCTGCTGTGGGAAGCGAACAAGATCGGGCTGTCGCTGCCGCATTTGCGCCTGGCCCGCAATTACTTCCCGGACGACTACCCGCCGGGCGCCGTGCAGTGGCTGGCCAGCCGCTTCCAGGAAGACGTCGGCCGGCTCGACAAGGAACTGCGCGACGGTCGTCGCTACATCCTCGATGACGAACTGTCGATCGCCGACTTCTCCCTGGCGGGCTACCTGTTCTGGAGCAACCAGGCCCAGGTCGAGCTGCCCGAGACCGTGATCGCCTGGCTGGGCCGGATCGCCAGCCTGGACGGCTGGCAAAGTCCCTACGCTTGCCTGTCGCAACAGCCGGGTTATGAAACCTTCGGCCTGGTCAAGGACGAGTTCGATCCCCGTCGCATCGCCCCTTGAGCCCGAGCCAGCCGCATCGGCGAGAAGACCTTCTTCTCGCCTTTTTTTCGGCGCCTGGCGCCTAGTGGCCTGTACGGTTAATCCGAGTACTCAAATTCGAGTGCCAGGGCTTGCCAGGCAAGGCGCCATGACGAGTCGTAGCCCCGCTACGGCAAGGAATGGCAACGCAGCCTGGCAAGTCCTGGCGCCGAAGTTGAGTAAACGAATTAGCCACACAGGCCACTAGCTAACCGATTGATCCATTTCCTGGGCGGGCCGTTCATGCCTGGGTTGCCCAACCCCGGCGGCCGGCACACCCACCACCGTGGTCCTGGGTGGCACCGCCTTGAGCACCACGCTGTTGGCCCCGACCTTGGAGCCGGCGCCAATCTCGATATTGCCGAGGATCTTCGCCCCGGCCCCGATCATCACGCCGGTCCTGACCTTGGGGTGACGGTCGCCACTGTCCTTGCCGGTGCCCCCCAACGTGACGCCTTGCAGGATGGACACGTGGTCTTCCACGACCGCCGTCTCGCCAATGACGATGCCGGTGCCATGGTCCAGCAGCACACCCCGACCGATCCGGCACGCCGGGTTGATGTCGATCCCCAGGACCACGTTGCAACGGGCTTGCAGGTACAAGGCCTCCATCCGGCGGCCTTGCTGCAGTAACAGGTGCGCGAAACGATAGGTCTGCAACGCCGCATAGCCCTTGGCAAACAGAAACACCTCCAGCTCGTTCTGGAACGCCGGGTCGCGCTCAACCACCGCCTCCAGGTCAGCCGCCATGCAGTCCTCCAGATCCCGGCGGGGACTGAACTCAAGGAGCATGGCAAGCATCCAGCCACGCTCCCGGGCATCGTGCGGCACCAGCAGGTGCGCAATGCGCGTGGCCATGCCCGCGCCCAGGCCCGTGCACCCAAGCACCGGCTCGCCGACCAGGCAGCCAAGCCCGGGATGCTGCAACACCGCCGTCATCGCCTGCACCCGCAGGGCCTCCCACATCAATGCGCTCGCGCGGGTGTCCTGCTCCGCGGCCCCCGCAAATCCATCATCGTTCAGCAGAAACATTGCATTGACCTCCCAGGTCGTTGGTCGCACTCAAGGCTGCGAAACAGGTCCGCGCGAACGCGGCGAACCAGGCCGCGCCCGAATACAGGATCGCGTCATTGAAATCGTAGTGAGCCGAGTGCAAGGGCGGTTCGTCCGCGTGGCTGGCCGACCCGATAAAGGCGAAAACACTCGGTATGCGCTCGCTGAAAAAAGCAAAATCCTCGGCCGCCATGGTGGGCTCGGCCAGGGCGCTGACCTGCCCCGGGGCGAAAACCTGGCGGGCCGCGTCCACCGCCAACCCTACCATGAACGGATTGTTGACCAGCGCCGGGTAACTGCGACGAAAATCCACCCTGGACTGGCACCCGAACGCCGCGCCGATGCCTTCACTCAGACGCTCGATCGCCCCGGCCAGGCGGTCCACCGTGTGGCTGTCGAAGGCCCGTACGGTGCCGCGGATGGACACCTGATCGGGGATGACATTGAAGCCATTGCCCGCCTGCAATTGGGTCACCGTCAACACGGCGCTGTCGCTGGCCTTGACCTCTCCGGCCACCAGGGTCTGCAACCCGAGGCACAGCTGCGCGGCGGCGATGATCGGGTTCGTGGCGGTATGCGGTTGCGCCGCGTGACCGCCACGGCCTTCGAGGCAGATCTCGAACTTGTTGCTCGACGCCATCATGGCGCCGGGTCGTGTGGCGAAACAGTTGGCAGGCAATGAGGGCCAATTGTGCAGACCGGCCATGGCCTGGATCGAGAAGCGCTCGAGCAGCCCGTCGTCGAGCATGGCCCTGGCGCCGGCATGGCCTTCCTCGGCCGGCTGGAATACCAGGCACACCGTGCCGTTGAAATCCATGTGGCGGCTAATCAATTCGGCGCCGCCCAGCAACATCGCCATGTGCCCATCGTGGCCGCAGGCATGCATACAGCCGGCGTGCTGCGACACATGCTCGAAGCGATTGTGTTCGGTGATGGGCAAGGCATCCATGTCGGCCCGCAGCGCGATGCAAGGCCCGCCCTGGCCCTTGGTGATAAAGCCCACCACGCCGGTCCCGGCCATCCCCCGCAGGAACGGGATGCCCAGTGTCTCCAGGCGCTCACAGATCAGGTCGCTGGTGCGCACCTCCTGGTAGGCTGTCTCGGGAATGCGGTGCAAGCTGCGCCTCAGTGCGATCAGCCTGCTCTCAAGGTCTTGCCGTTGGCTTTCAGTCAGCATCATGATGTCGTCCTCCATCGCCTATGATGACCGCCGTCCCTTTGATGAAAACCGATTTGCGTTAAACCCAGGCGTGAAAAAAACTAAAGCCAGGGCGACATCCATTGTTCGATGCGCCTCGAAGTGAGCACGCCGCCAGGAGCATAATCTTTGAGCCCACATGGAGGAGATGGCGATGACACACACCCGTTTTTTTGGAAAGACCGTACTGACCTGCACGTTCATCCTGGCGATCATCGGCTGGGGGATCGGCTTCTATGGGCCGCCGATCTACATGCAGGCGGTGATGGAGCGCACGGGCTGGCCCATCGCCCAGGTGTCGATGGCCGTCACCCTGCACTTTCTCAGCGGCACCGTCGTGATCGCCAACCTGCCCAGGCTTTACGCGCGCTTCGGCATTCCCGCCATCACCCTGCTGGGCTGCATTGTCCTGGGCATCGGCGTGAATATCTGGGCCCAGGCCAACCAGCTCTGGGTGCTGTATGCCGGGGCGGTGTGCTCGGGCATCGGCTGGGTGACCTTGGGCGCCGCGGCCGTCAACACCCTGATCGCTCCGTGGTACGTCAAGGAGCGGCCCAAGGCCTTGGGCAAGGCCTATAACGGCGCCAGCATGGGCGGCGTGATCTTTTCGCCGCTGTGGGTCTTGCTGATCGAGCGATTTGGCTTCGCCACCGCGGCGCTGGTGATCAGCCTCGCTGCCGTGCTGCTGATCGGCGCCTTCGCCTTGCTGGTCTTCAACAAGAGCCCGCAAAGCCTCGGACAGCATCCCGACAATGCCGACCAGCCGGAACCGGTGACGCCCGGTTCCAGTGCCACGCCATGGACCGCCGCGCAGACCTTGAAGGCGGCCAATTTTCGTACCCTGGCCGCCGGCATGTCCCTGGGACTGTTCGCCCAGATCGGCCTGATCGCGCACCTGTACTCGATCCTGGTGGGACGCATGGGGCCCACGACGCCTCCTTCGCCATGGGCCTGGCCACCGCCAGTGCCATGGGCGGGCGCTACATCGCCGCGCGCCTGATGACCCAGGGCATGAACCGCAGGCTGCTGGCTTGCCTGGGTTACGTCATCCAGATGCTCGGCACCCTGATGCTCCTGGGCCTGGACCTGCACCCGAGCGTGGCCTGGATGGCGGTGGTGCTGATCGGCTCGGGCATCGGCAACGCCACCTCCCTGCCGCCACTGATCGCGCAGACCGAGTTCAGTCGCGAACAAACCGCGCGGGTCATCGCGCTGATGGTCGCCATCAGCCAGGCCACCTACGCCTTCGCCCCGGCGTCCTTCGGCCTGGTGCGCGCCGCCTTCAGCCAACCGGACCAGGCGATCATCGCCGTCGTGACCGCCGCTGTCGTGGTGCAGGCGCTCGCCATCCTGTCGTTCTACCAAGGGGTCTCCGGCCGCCCTTTCAAGAAAACCGTGTTCTGACCCTTTCCCCTGACCCTTCCCCCCTGGCCAGGCAGCGCGCTGCCTGGCCTCCCGCCGCTTGGATTTAGCCCTCCTTAACCCAGCGTTGAATAAATCTGCGTTGTCAATTATTCCCCCGGCAAACACCATCGAGTGACATCTCCACTCGCAGGGTTAAGCCGATGGGTTTTGAAATTTTCAGGAAAATGGATTGGTCCGCCTTGGTGCATGAGTACGACCTGGACGGAAAACGCCTGTTGCCTTGGGACGGTTATCCCATGCCGTTCGCCGCCGGATGGTGCGTGGTCAGGCCACACACCCGCAGCGAACCCCACGTGCAAATCGACCAGGAAATCTTCATCGCCCTCAAGGGGCAGGGCCGGCTGGTCATCGGCGATACGCATTACCTGTTCGAGACCGGTGATATCGCCGCCATTCCCAAGCACACCAACCACTACGTCATCAACGACAGTGACGAAGACTTTCACTTCTACGTGATCTGGTGGGACAAGTTCATCGCCGGTGACTACATGAAGGCCGATATCGCTCACCTGGAGACCGAGAATGTCTAAATTCATCGTCACTATCACACCACCAACCCCCAACGGCGACTTGCACATCGGGCACCTGGCCGGCCCCTTCCTGAGTGCCGATATCTTCACCCGGACCCAGCGCCAGAAAGGCCACGACTGCGTGCTGGTGTCCTACTCCGACGACTACCAGTCCTACATGTTGCGCCGGGGCCGCGAGCAAGGGCGCGAGCCGGCGCAGATCGGCGAAGAGAACACCCGCAAGATCAACCTCAGCCTGAAAATGGCCGGTATCGAAGTCGATCACTGGATGAGGTCCCTGGACAACACCTGCTTTCGCGACGCCGTGCTGGAGCTTTATCACCAGGGCGTCAACGATCGCAACATCTACCAGAAAACCGTGCTGGCGCCCTTCTGCCGGGCCTGCAACGTCTGGGGCTATGAAGCCTTCGGTCGCGGCCAGTGCAGCAGCTGCGGCCAGGACTCCGACGCCAGCCAGTGCGAAGAATGTGCCTGCGCGCCGAACTACCTGTACATGAAGAACTTCCGCTGCAAGCTCTGTGGTGGCGAACACGAGTGGGTGGAAAAGGACCATGCCTACCTGAACATCGGCAAGAACGTGCACAAGCTGCGCGCCTGGCTGGGCGACAGTGCCGTGCGCCTCAACTCGCGGGCCTTCGTGGAGCGTGAACTGGCCCCCACGCCCGAGGATTGGCAAATCACCCGCCATGGCGATGCGGGCCTGGACATCGGCCAGCCGCACCTGGGCAAGGTGCACACCTGGTTCATGGGCATGGCCGGGTACATCGCGGCGACCCGGGAGCACTTCACGGTCAACCAGCAAACCCCGGAGCTGTTCGACAGTTTCTGGCGCAGCGACGACACGACGCTGGTGGGTTTCCTGGGTTATGACTGCCTCTACAGCCACGGGATCGCCTACCCGATCCTGTTGGCCGGCAGCCCGTACGCGAAGAAAAAACAGCGCCTCTACACCAACATGTTCCTCAAGCTCAACGGCCTGAACCTCTCCACCAGCCGTAACCACGCCATCTGGATCCGCGACCTGGTCAGCGACTACGACACCGATTCGGTCAGGCTGTACATGGCCCTGCTGGCGCCCGAGGAGCAAGAGAGCGACTTCGTCGAAACCCAATTCGTCGAATGGCACCAGACGTTCTACCAAAACACACTGGAGACGCTCACCGTCGCGGCCACGCAAGAGTCGCCGCACTTCTGGCTCGACGGCATGCAACGCAATGAACACAAGCTGTTGTGCGAGGTGTACAACCGCTGGTCCGCGGTCACCAGCGCCGACAGTTTCTCCAGCCGGAACCTGGCCGCGCTGGCGGTGGAGCTCTACGAGATGGCGTACGAACGCCTGCAAGCGGAGCAACCGCTGTACTACCTGGTGGCGCTGGCGTCGTGTATCTGCGCCCCGATCACGCCGACCTTGTCCCGGCAGATCCAGAAGCGCTGTTCGATCAACGAGGCGTTGGTCCTGGATAACCTGATGAACGCCAACTTCCTCGATTACTCCATCTAGGACGCCTGCCATGAACAGCGACTTCGAAGTGGCCGTCATCGGTGGCGGAATCATCGGGTTGACGACCGCCGCCCTGTTGTCGGAGCGCGGCATCGACACCTTGCTGGTGGAGCGGACCCGCTGCGGCTATGCCGGCGCGACCGCCCACACCGGCGGCATTTGCCGGGCGTTCGAGCCGAACCCGGCGTTGGCGCGGATGGCCCAGGTCGTCGGGCTCAAGCCCGGCGAAACCGAAGTGGAGGCCATTCTGCGCCGCCACGAAACGGTCACCGGCGCGCTTTATCGCCTGCCCGCCGACGGCCCGCCACCCTCCAGCGACGCGCCGTTGCGGCGGCTCTCGGCCCACGAGGCACAAGTGCTCGTGGGCCGCCCCGTCACCGACAGCGGCGCGTACTACCACGAGGCCACCGCCGCGGTCAGCGATGTGCACTCGACCATGAACGGCCTGAGAACGGCGTTGCGCCAGCGCGGTTGCCTGATCGAGCGCTGCGATGTCCAGCGCCTGATGGAGCGCAACACCCACGTCGAAATCCACAGCCAGGAAACCCTTTACCGGGCACGCTGGGTGATCAACGCGGCCGGCGCCGGTAGCCCGGCGCTGAGCCTCATCGACGACAGCCAGGTGCGCACCCTCCCGTACTTCAAGTTCCGCGGCCCGTCGGTTCCCACGCTGCCGTGCATCGACTTCGTCGCGGGCACCTATGCGCTGCCGCTGTCCGACACGCTGCTGCAAAGCACCACGGCCATCAGGCCGAGCCTGGAGGAAATCGAAGGCGACCGCAGGCACTTGCGCCTCATGGTCGAAGACTGTCGACAGCGGCTGCGGGGTCTGCTGGGCGAGACCGATGAGTACTCGTTGCTGTCGATGGACCTGGCAACCGACCTGTACACCGCCGACGGCTTGCCCCGGCTGGGCGCGCAGTACCCAGGCTCGCGTATCTGGCTGGCGACCGGCCTCAATGGGGTGGGCTACAAGTACGCCTACCCGATCGCATCGCGCCTCTACGACCAGATCGCCCGATCACGTTAACACCCCCTCGTCGCACACATTGAATCCACGTCCAGGGAGGGACAGCCATGCCCTTTTGCATCGGTATATCGGCCATTTTCGAGAGCGCCAGGACAGTGCACGCACGCACCTTCCTCGCGGCCATCAACCACTTCATCAACACCCACGACACCACCGGGTTGACGTTCATCTTCGAAGATGACGACGCCAGCCCCGAAGGCGGGCGTCGCGCGGCCCGGCGACTGATCAGCCGGGGAGCCGACGTGGTGGTCGGGCATTTCTCGTCGGACGCGGCGGCCGGCGCCCTTCCCCTCTACGAAGCCGCGGGCATCCCCGTGCTGCTCCCGGCAGCGACCAAGCAGGACCTGGTTGGCACGCTCACCCACGCCTTTCGCCTGTGCCCATCGGATAACGACCTGATGACGCTGCTGGCCAGGCAGTTGCTCACCCATGGCGAGAGCGCCAGCGTGCTGCTCACGCACGACTCGACCGCGCACGGTGAGTCCCTGGCGCGCAGCCTCACGGCCCTTCTCGAGCGCACCACCCTGCGCCTCACCACGTCGCCCGAGCGCGCCGACGCGGTGGTCTATTGCGGACGCCTGAACAACAGCATCCGCTACGTCAACGCGCTGCCGGAGCGGCTGCGCGACCGGCCGATCTACCTCACCGACGACGCACTCTCCAGTTGGTTCATCGAGCAGACCGATGCCCTGGACAGCCTCGGCATCGTTGGCCTGGCAACCGCCGGCGTCGGGCTGTCCGCCAGCGAAACCTATTACCAGGAAAGCCTGGCGGCCTTGCAGATCGCCAGCGCCCTGAGGCATGGCGGGCCGATGCTCGACGCCCTGCACACCACCACCTTCGCCACCGTCATGGGCGATGTGCAATTTCGTGACGGCGAGAACCGCTTTACCCGAGCCGCCCTCTGGAAAGTCCGCAATCAACGTTTCGTCCCATTCACTTTTGCTTGATCACAGGTGCCTCATGCAGGGAACTCCCGACTACTACGAAATGATCAATATCGGCTTCGGCCCCGCTGGCATTGCCCTGGCGTGCGCGCTCGAAGAAGCCCCCCATCGGCCACTGGAAACGGGTCAATGCCTGTTCCTGGAAAAACATTCCAACTGCGCCTGGCACCCGGAATTCCTGCTCGATGGCACCGACATCAATCACCACCTGTTGCGCGATCTGGTGACCCCGCGCAACCCACAAAGCCGGCACTCGTTCGCCATGTACCTGAAGGAGCACGGCCGGCTCTATCAGTTCGGCCTCCTGGGTCGCCCCGCCAGTCGCAACGAGTGGTCCGACTACGTGTCCTGGGTCGGCCAGGCGTTTGCCGCGCACGTGCATTATGAGGAAGAGGTCCGGGAGATTCGGCCGGTCATGGAAGACGGCGAGATCACGCTGCTGCGGGTCATGACTTCCAAGGGCCAGTACCTGACGCGCAACCTGGTGCTCTCCAGTGGCAGCACCCCCAACATCCCCCGGCAGTTTGCCCAGCTCGACAGCGCCCGGATCATCCACACCTCGCGCTATCTCAGCAGCCTGGAGCACCTTGACCGCCAGGGCGCCTGGTCCTTTGCCGTGATCGGTTCCGGGCAGAGCGCGGGCGAATCCATCGTCGACTTGTTGAACCGTTTCCCGAACGCCCAGGTCACCTCGATCCACCGCAGCAGCGGGTTCAAGATCGCCCAACTGGGACAGTTCCCGAACCAGGCCTTTCATCCCGAGCGGGTGGCGTACTTCCACAAGCTGGGCCAGGCCGAAAAAGCGATGATCCTCGAAGAGGTCAAGTCCACCAACTACTCGGGCATCGATGTCGACGAAAGCCAGGCGTTGTACTCACTGTTCTACGAAGGCCTGGTCAGCAACAAGCCACGGCTGGCGTTGAAAATCTTCACCCAGGTCGAATCGGCTTCGCCCACCGAAGCCGGAGTCACCCTGGACCTGTGCGACCCCTACACCCAGGAACACAGCAGCCTTGACGCCGACTACGTCATCCTGGGGACAGGCTACCAGCAAGACTACATCCCTTCGCTCCTGTCCCAACTGCAACCCTGGCTGAGCCTGGGCAGCGACAACGGCGTGCGGGTGGAACAGAACTACAAGCTGACGACCACTGCGTCGTTCCAGCCCGCGATTTTCGTCAATGGCCTTTCCGAACGCTCCCACGGCATCGGCGAGGGCCAGTCCTTTTCCCTGCTGGCGATGCGCGCCGGCATCCTGACCCATTCCCTGTTCTGAACGCCCGAAGGTGTCGACATGTATAACGCTTCCTCCGATATCGTGTTTGACAACGTATTCCTGACCATCAAGGGCCTGGGTATCCGTTGCGCCTTGAAACTCGACTACTTCAACGCCGCCGGCTCGATCAAGATGAAGACGGCCCTGGGGCTGGTCTTGAGCCTGGAACAACAGGGGCTGATCAACCGCAATACCACGCTGATCGAATCGTCCTCCGGCAACCTGGGCGTGGCCTTGAGCATGATCTGCGCCGAGCGCAAGTACCGGTTCGTCTGCGTGTGCGACCCGAACATTTCCCAGTCCAACCTGAAGTTGATGATGGCCCTGGGCACGCGGATCGTTCAGGTGGACACCAAGGACTCCAACGGCGGCTACCTGGGCACCCGCATCGCCTACGTCCGGCAGACAATCGCCGCCGACCCGAACTGCCTCTGGCTCAACCAGTACTCGAACCCGGCCAATCCGCAGACCCACGCCCGCACCACCGCCAGCTCGATCTTCAACAGCTTCACCCGGGTCAATTACCTGTTCGTGGGCGCCGGAACCACCGGCACGCTGATGGGGTGCATCGACTTTTTCAAGAAGTACAGCCCCTACACCAAGATCGTCGCGGTGGACAGCCTGGGCTCGGTGACATTTGGTGGGCCGGCGGGGAAACGCCACATCCCCGGCCTGGGGTCCAGCCAGATGCCACCGCTGTTCCGCGCCGACGACCTGTACGCCATGGAGAGCATCAAGGAGGTCGACACCATCCGAATGTGCCGCTACATGGCCAGGGAAAACGGCCTGCTGTTCGGCGGCTCCACAGGCACCGTCCTGGCCGGCGTCATGGCCTGGAAGGACCGCATCCATCCCGACGCCACCGTCGTGGCCATCTCCCCGGATGCCGGCGAGCGCTACCTGGACACGATCTACAACGACGACTGGGTGCGCGCCCGCTTCCCGGACTACGACTTCAACCGCATCCGTCCCGACATCCTTGCCAGCGATAAGGAATACGCCCATGCATGACGCCACGCACTCGACCACACCCCCCTTGCATGTCGTGAAAGGCAGCACCGTTCGCGAAGTCCTCAGGCAGTTTCCCGACCTGGCCCAGGACACGGTACGGGAGACCTACCTGCAGCATCATCGCGGCGCTACCGAGAACCCGGACAGCTATTTCCTGCGGTTCAAGGATAGCCCGGCAGACCGGATCATCGCCCTGCCCGCCGCCTGCATGGACGGTGCGGACAAGGTCGCTGGGATCAAATGGATCGCGAGTTTTCCCGGCAACACACGGCACAACCTACAGCGAGCGTCGGCCACGCTGATTCTCAATGACCTCGCCACCGGTTATCCCATCGCATTGCTGGAAGCGTCGATCATCAGCGCCGTGCGCACGGCCGCCTCGGCGGTCTTGGCCACCCATTGCCTGCTGGGCCAACGCAGCGAGATCCCGCGGTTATCGTTCGTCGGTGCTGGGGTCATTTCCCGCACGATCCTGGAGCAATTTCGCGTCTCGCGCTGGGCCATCGGCGAAGTGCTGATTCACGACACCGACGCCGATTCCGCCCAGGCCTTCAGGGCCCACGCCCTCGCGCTGGGGTTCAACTGCCGCGTGCTCGACACGCTTGAGCAGGCGCTGGAAAACGACGTCGTGGTACTCGCCACGAATGCCGCGCAGCCCTATATCGACGAGCGCTATGCCTTCAAGGCCGGGACCGTGCTGCTCAACATTTCCCTGCGGGACCTGGCGCCCAGCCAGATCCTCGGCGCGTTCAACGTGACCGATGACATCGAACATTGCCTCAAGGCCAACACCTCGCTGCACCTGACGGAACAACAGGTCGGCCATCGCGACTTCATCCACGGCACCCTCGCGCAACTGGTGCTCGGCGAGCGCAACCCCGACCCGTCCCGGCCGATGATCTTTTCCCCGTTTGGCCTGGGCGTGCTCGACGTGGCGCTGGGCAAGAAAATCTTCGACATCGCACAGGCGCAACAGCAAAGCGTGCCGGTGACCGATTTTTTTGAATCCACCCTCCGCTGGAGTTGAAACCATGCGCATTGCAATCATCGGAATGGGTGCCACCGGCCTGCTGGCCCTGGCCAAGACCTTTTCCATGGCCAAGCGTCACCCCAACATGTCCGTGATCGTCCACGCCTTCGACGCCCAGGCTCCGGGCCAGGGGGTGCATCGCTGCGACCAGGCGGACTACCTGCGCCTCAACACGGTGGCCGGCCAGCTCTCCATGTTCGAGGACGACGACTTTACCCTGTTCCCCCGGCACACCTTCCGGCCCTCGCTCTATGAGTGGATCGCCCACCTGCACCCGGAGGCCATCAGTGGCGAACAGGATCGCTTCGCCTTCCTGCCCCGCCGGTACCTGGGCCTGTACCTGCAGTGGTACTTCACCCGGCTGCTGGAGCACATTCCCATCAACGTGCGCCTGGAGACGTCGTGCCGCCTGATCCGCGGCGTCGAAGAAGAGCCGGACGGACGCTTCAGGCTGCTCGCATCGCCCATCGTGAGCGGTGCCTACGACACCTTGCTGCTGTGCACCGGGCACGGGGTGCTGCCGAGCGGGACCCACGCCGCCCCCTTTATCCGGCCCTACCCGCTTCCGGCGAGCCTGGAAGACATCGCCAGCGATTCGAGCGTGGCGGTCCAGGGTGTCGGGTTGACCGCCATGGACGTGGTAGCGGCGTTGACCACGGGCCGTGGCGGGGTCTTCGAGCACACCGCCGGCGGCCTGAGCTACCGACCCTCTGGCCAGGAACCGCGCATCAGCCTGTACAGCAACTCCGGCATGCCCTACCGCGCCAGGCCGGAGGTGGACGATGCGGTCATCCGCTATCAGCCGCTGCTGCTGACGCACGCGGCGATCGACCGGCTCAGAGACCAGGCCCCGGGGCGAAGACTCGATTTCGAGAAAGACCTGCTCCCGTTGCTCTACCAGGAGATGACGGCCGCGTACTACTGCGCCTGCGCCGGTCAGGACGAGCGCAACGCGTATCGCTACCAGGAACGTTACCAACAGGTCTGGGAGCAGGTGCAAACGGCCCAGGCCACCGGAACCCTATCGGCCACCTTTGATCGCCTGGCCAGCGAATACGGGCCCTACACGCCCCAGGACATCCTGACCTGCACACCACCTCCCCACCTGACGGCCGACACGTACCCGCAGTGGTTCGTCAGCCAGCTCCAGGAGGACGTACACGCCAGTGCCTTGGGCTGCCGGCGCAGCCCGCTGAAGAAGTCACTGGAAATCTGGCGCGACCTGCGCAATCAGTTATGCCACGCCATCGATCATCGAGGCCTGACCCCGGCGTCCCACCAGGCCTTTTTCACGCGGTATTGCCCGCTGATCAATCGGCTGGTGGCCGGCCCACAAAAAGAACGGCATGCAGAATTGATTGCCTTGATACAAAGTGGGGTGGTCGAGCTGCTGCCAGGCTATGCAGCCGCCGAGCATTACAATCCCGATACACAGACATTCACTGTCACGCTGGAAAAGCCCGACTACCAGCAGTTTAAGTTCGAGCATCTGATAAAAGCCAACCTCAGTACCCAGGCCACCCAGCGTGAGCTGCACACCCTGCTCAGTGCCATAACCGAGCAACCGTCGAGCTATTCTCCGCTGGCTTATGGCGACTTTTCGTCCGCCCACCACCCGGAATTCGTGCACGCGCATTTGCGTGAGCGGATTTATATATTCGGGCCGGTCCTGGAAGGTTCCAGTTATTACAATCACTACGTACCTTCCAATGCCCCTTCACGCATTTCAGCGGCACTTGACAAGAGCCTGAGCAATGCCGTCAACCATTTCAACCACCGCTTCAGTGAAATATTTTAAATATTCAGTTTCCTCTATCGCAAAACATAGAGGTTTTTAACACGCTTGCAACAGGCCTTCCTTTGAGATTAGCGTACGGAAACTTCGCCACTCTCATCCAGGCCCACAGACTTTGGCGCCAGATATCTAACAACCGCTACCGGGGGACCCGGCGCACCACAACAGAGCAACGACACGCCATTAGAAAGGGACTCTCAATGCTGACTTCACTCAACACTTCCTGACCCCACGGACGTTCCTTTTCGAGTCATACCTTATCGCCCCGCTCACCCCTCTTGGAAGGTGGAGGGAGAAGTCATGCCTCGACATAACGGTACTTCTGATTAGCAGCACGGAACACGCCCCGGCTAAATTAAAACAAGGACTGAACGATGAGCCGATCAATGCCATTATCATCGCTCCATATATTTGTCGAGGTTTGCAAACACAACAGTATGAAAAAAACAGCTGACATACTCTGCGTTACCCCAGGCGCTATCAGTCAACAAATAAAAAGCCTCGAAGACCGAATGTCCGTCAAGCTGTTTGAACGCTCTCACCGAGAGATTAGCCTGACCAGTGCCGGAAGAAACTTGATGGATCAACTCGCCGTGTCTTTCAACAATATCGAAGCTGTCTGGGAAGACTTCGAATCTTTCAGAACCCGTTCCGCCCGACTGTCAGTCAATACCACCCTGTCCTTTGCCAGCGCCTGGCTGATCCCGCGACTCACCCGGTTTCAACAACGTTGGCCCGACATCGAAATCAACTTGTCGACCTCCCATTACCCGGCGGATTTACGCCGCGATGGCATCGACGTGGCCATTCGTCATGGCCAGGGCGTGCATCCGGGCCATCACAGCGAAAAACTGTGGACACCCAAGACCCTGCCCATCGGCAACCCGGCGTTGCTCAAGACAGGCCGACGAATAGAACAACCGGCCGATTGCCTGCACTACCCGCTACTTCAGGACGCCAGCCGCTCGAACTGGAAGCTCTGGCTCAAGGCCCACGGCATCGAAGACAGCCGATCGCGGCGCGGTAGCAGCTTCACCGATGAGCAACTGTTGATTGACGCGGCCATCGCGGGCCAGGGGCTGGCCCTGGTCAGCGACGTCTATGCCCGGCCGGCGATCAAGGCCGGGCATGTGGTACCGGTCTTTGCGGCGTCAACCCATACCGAAATGGCTTACTACCTGATCAGCACGCTGGAACAGGCAGACGATTGGAAGATCAACATTTTCGCCAACTGGATAAAGGCCGAAGTCAGCCTGTTCCTGAAAGTCAGCGAGTCATCCGCACAGTCCCGGCAACCCGATTACGCGTGTGACTGACCCGCCGACACGGGACAATCATTCCGTGGTGGTGAGCTGTCAGGATGACAGCTTCTCGAACGCAGGGACCAGGGTCAGACCAGTCGAGCACCGCCATCGACGTTGAGCACGGCACCGTTCATGAACGTGTTGCCCATCAGGAACACCACCGCCTCGCCGGCTTCCGCCGACGTGCCAATGCGCTTAAGCGGCAGCGCCTGCTCCAGGGACGCCACGTAAGCGTCACGACCTTCGCCCAATGCCTTGCTGAAAATCGGTGTATCGATCGGACCGGGCGACAGCGTGTTGACGCGAATCGGCGCCAACTCCAGGGCCAGGCCCCGCGCCAGCGACTCCATGGCGGCCGAGGCCGCGCCGATGACGGCAGTGCCATGGGCATTAGGCCGATCGGCGAGTGCGCCCGAGATGAAGGTGATCGATCCCGCCTTGGAAAGCCTGTCACCCAGGGCACGGATAGCGTTGATGGACGCCCAGATACGCTCATCGAACGCCCGGCGCAAATGTTCGACGTCAGCGCTCATGATGCTTCCAGTGACGAACGTACCGGCGAGCAGCACCAGGTGATCCACCACTGCGATATCCGCCAGCGCCGCTTCCAGCGCCTCACGGTGGGTCACATCGGCTGCGCGCCATCCATCCAGGCCATGTGCCTGCGCCGCCTGCTCGGCACGGGCCGCATTCGAGCCGATGACCACAACCTTGGCGCCGGCAGCCTTGGCCTGTATCGCGGCGGCCAGGCCGATGCCCGATGTACCGCCGAAGATGACCACGGTGCGGCCGAGAAGATTGGATGCAAGTGCTGGGGTGAGCGTCATGGGAGTCTCCAGTGGAACGCCTGGATGGCGTTCGATGGAGGGAGCATAAGATCGTGAACGTAGATTGATAATTGGGGCGCAAGTCGCTTTACTAGTGCCATGAAGGCACATATTGGACTGGACCGGCTGACCGGCCTCATCGCATTCGCGCGCGCCGCTTCGCTGGGCAGCTACACCGCTGCGGCCCGGGCGCTCTCGGTATCCCCCTCGGCCGTGAGCAAGAGCGTGCAGCGGCTTGAGGAGCACTTCGGCTTGATGCTCTTCACCCGCACCACGCGCTCCCTGACCCTCACACCCGAAGGGCGGGACCTGTACGAGCGGGCGTTGCGAATCCTGCGAGAGGTCGAAGAGATCGACCAGGCCGCGGTCGCCTCCCGCGCCGAGCCTTCAGGTGTGCTGACAGTCACCGCCCCGCTCCCCATCGGCGTGAACATCCTGGCGCCGGCGTTGCCCAGGTTCCGTGAGCAATACCCCAACCTGGCCATCGACCTGCGGCTTGGCGACCCGTATTGCGACATCATCGAGCAAGGGATCGACGTGGCCATTCGCGTCGGCAACCCCAGCGACTCGCGCCTGGTGTCGCGGCCCCTGGGGCCCCATCGAATTGGTGCGTTTGCCTCACCCCACTACCTGGACCGCAATGGCACGCCGACCACCGTCGAGCAATTGGCGCAACACGAGTGCGTGAATTTTCGCTACCAGAGTACCGGGCAGCCTTTGCGCTGGCCCTACCAGGCCGGCGACAAAGTGCTGGAGTGGAGCCCCGACGCCGCATTCACCGTGGATGTCAGCGACGCGGTAGCAGCCATCATGGCAGCGGGAGGCGGCATCGGCATCACGCCGCACTACGTGGCCGCGCCTTATGTTCGCCGAGGTGAACTGGTTCCGATCCTGCCCCAGTTCACCGTGGAGCGCTTTTCCATCACCGCCCTGTGGCCGGAAAGCCGGCGTGGGAGCCCCAACGTAAAAGCCTTCATCGCCTTTGTGCTTGAGTTGTTCCCTGAAACGCCCGCCTGGGATGAGGCGGTGAATCAGGCGGTCGCCGCGCGGCTGGGTTGATCAGGCGGCGGTTGGCTAACTGACGTTCAGGGCATCAGCCGTAAATTGATCGCACGGCTCGCGGTCGAGCCGGATCTCACCTTCGGCGCCAACGCCCGAATGAACAGGGCGGGCTCATGTCCATCCCTCAAGTCGCAACGTGGCACGGACCAGGCGTTGCTCTTCGCTTTCGATTTCCCTGAGGTTGTCGCAGATGCTCTGGATATGCGCGACAGCGGCTTTGCGCGCCTGCTCGGGAAGCCGCCCGGTGACCGCGTTGTAAAGCCTTGCGTGCTGGCGATCGATCTGCCGTTTCTGCGGCTCGCGGTGGTAGAGGTTGTTGACCGAGGCGAACACCGTGCTGAGCAGCAGGTCCGTCAACGAACGCAAGGTCTGCACCAACACCGGATTGTGCGACGCCTCGCAGATCGCCAGGTGAAACGCGTGGTCGAGCCGGGCGTGTTCGGAGGGCTCCAGTGAACGCGCATGGGCATCGAGCAGCGCCTCGTAACTGCGGGTGATCAGGACAAAATCGGCCTCCGTGCCACGCAAGGCGGCCAGGCGGGCGGATTCGCCTTCGAGCAGGCTGCGGACCTCGAACAGGTCGTACAGCGTGCGTGGTTGTGAGCTGAACAGGTGCATCAGCGGCGACGCGACGCTGTTGCCCGACAGGTCGGCGACGAATGAGCCCTTGCCCTGCGCGGTCTCGATGATCCCGCGGGCGCGCAACAGCTTCAGGCCCTCACGCAGCGCGGTGCGCGAAACACCGAGTTTTTCTGTCAGGCGACGCTCCGATGGCAGCAACTGCCCCGTCTTGAGCACGCCGTCCACGATCAAGCGCTCGATGCGCTCGCACACCACATCGGCCACTTGAAGCGCGTGACGGCTCCGGGTGTCGTCCATTCAGCCTCCCACTGGTATGACCAGCTAAGCCAGGGATCTCAAGCATGCAGCCCATGCCATTCAACCGATTGTTTTTAGATGGCTTTTCATCCTTCACAAAAAGATGGTCGGGCAAAAACTGGTTCGACCACCCTCGCAAGCCATAGACAGTAGATCGCCTCGGTCCAATCATGCAAGTCAGCTACCCCCGGAATCTGACTGCCCATAACAACAACGAGTGTCGTCAGCCGACTATGAACATTCTCTACGATGAACGCGTGGACGGCGTGCTGCCCGAGGTGGATAAAGCCGCGCTGCTGCAAGCCTTGCAGGCGCGCTTGCCGGCGCTTGAGATCCTGCACCAGCGCGAGGAACTCATGCCTTACGAATGCGACGGGCTGTCGGCCTATCGCACCACGCCCCTGCTGGTGGTGCTGCCCCGTCATGTCGACGAAGTCCAGGGCGTGTTAGCGCTGTGTCACGAAAGACGGGTGCCCGTCGTCGCCCGGGGGGCCGGGACCGGTTTGTCGGGCGGCGCCCTGCCGCAGGAAAAAGGCGTGTTGCTGGTCATGGCGCGCTTCAACCATATCCTGCATGTCGACCCGGCCGCCCGCACCGCCCGCGTGCAGCCCGGGGTGCGCAACCTGGCGATTTCCCAGGCCGCCGCGCCCTTCGGCCTGTACTACGCGCCGGACCCGTCCTCGCAGATCGCCTGCTCGATCGGCGGCAACGTCGCCGAAAATGCCGGTGGCGTGCATTGCCTCAAATATGGCCTGACCGTGCACAACCTACTCAAGGTCGAGATCCTCACTGTCGAGGGTGAACGACTGACCTTGGGCAGTGATGCGCTCGATTCGCCGGGGCTCGACCTGCTGGCGTTGTTCACCGGTTCCGAGGGCATGCTCGGGGTGATCACCGAGGTCACGGTCAAGTTGCTGCCCAAGCCCCAGACCGCGAAGGTCTTGCTGGCGGCGTTCGACTCGGTCGAAAAAGCCGGGCGCGCGGTGGCGGACATCATTGCCGCGGGCATCATCCCCGGTGGCCTGGAGATGATGGACAACCTGGCGATCCGCGCCGCCGAAGACTTCATCCATGCCGGTTACCCGGTGGAAGCCGACGCCATCCTGTTGTGCGAACTCGACGGTGTCGAAGCGGACGTCCACGAGGACTGCGACCGCGTGCGCCAGGTGCTGGAACAGGCCGGCGCCACCGAAGTACGCCAGGCCCGCGACGAGGCCGAACGCGTACGTTTCTGGGCCGGGCGCAAGAACGCGTTTCCGGCCGTGGGCCGTCTCTCGCCGGACTACTACTGCATGGACGGGACGATCCCGCGCCGTGAACTGCCCGGCGTGTTGCAGGCGATTGCCGCGCTGTCGGCCGAATACGGCCTGCGGGTGGCCAACGTGTTCCATGCCGGTGACGGCAACATGCACCCGCTGATCCTGTTCGATGCCAACCAGGCGGGCGAGCTCGATCGCGCCGAAGCCCTGGGGGGCAAGATCCTCGAGTTGTGCGTGAAGGTCGGCGGCAGCATCACCGGTGAGCACGGGGTGGGCCGCGAGAAAATCAACCAGATGTGCGCGCAGTTCAACAGCGACGAATTGACGGTGTTCCATGCCGTCAAGGCCGCCTTCGACCCCACCGGCCTGCTCAACCCTGGCAAGAACATCCCGACGCTGCACCGCTGCGCCGAGTTTGGCGCCATGCACGTGCACCTGGGGCAGTTGCCCTTCCCTGCACTGGAGCGTTTCTGATGCACAGCGCACTCGACAGGGACGCCAGCGACACGTTGCTCGAACAGGTCAACCAGGCGCTGGAAAACGCCACCGCGTTGCGGATCCAGGGCGGCAACAGCAAGGCCTTCCTGGGACGTCCGGTCACGGGCGAACTCTTGGACATTCGCCCGCACCGGGGCATCGTCAGCTATGACCCGACGGAACTGGTGGTGACCGTTCGTTGCGGCACGCCCTTGCAGGTCTTGTCCGAGGTGCTGGACGCTGCGCAGCAAATGTTGCCTTGTGAACCACCGTCGTTCGGCGACGCCACGGTCGGCGGCATGATTGCCAGCGGGCTCTCCGGACCGCGTCGCCCCTGGGCCGGCTCGGTGCGGGATTTCGTCCTCGGCACCCGGGTCATCACCGGCCAGGGCAAGCTGTTGCGCTTCGGCGGCGAAGTCATGAAGAACGTCGCCGGCTACGACCTGTCGCGCCTGATGGCGGGCAGTTTCGGCACCCTTGGGGTGATCACCGAAGTGTCGCTCAAGGTGCTGCCCAAACCTCGGCAAACCTTGAGCATCAGCCTTGAGATGGACAGCCAGCAGGCCTTGCAGCGGCTGGCGCAATGGGGCCAGCAACCACTGCCGATCAGCGCCGCCTGCCACGATGGAACGCGGCTGCACCTGCGCCTCGAAGGTGGCGAAGGTTCGGTCAAAGCCGCCCGCGACCGTTTGGGCGGTGAGCGGCTGGACGGTTCATTCTGGCGAAGCCTGAACGAACAGCGCCTGGACTTCTTCAATGAAGAGCATCCGCTGTGGCGCCTGTCCGTACCCCACAACACGCCGTGGCTGCCCTTGCCTGGCAAGCAATTGATCGACTGGGGCGGTGCCCAGCGCTGGCTCAAGTCCGGCGCCGAAGCCGCGTTCATCCGCCAGATCGTCGAAGGCGCCGGCGGCCACGTGACCTGCTACAGCCATGGCCTGGTCGACAGTCCGTTCCAGCCGTTGCCGAGCGCCCTGCTGCGTTATCACCGCAACCTCAAGCAACAACTCGACCCCCGGGGCATTTTCAACCCCGCACGCCTGTACGCGGAGCTTTGAACCATGCAGACCACCTTGAGTGAAGCGGCTCGCCAACTGCCTCGCGCCGAAGAGGCCGAAAGCATCTTGCGCACGTGCGTGCACTGCGGCTTCTGCAATGCCACCTGTCCCACCTATCAGCTGCTCGGCGACGAACTGGATGGGCCGAGGGGGCGCATCTACCTGATCAAGCAAGCGCTCGAAGGCAACCCGGTCACGGCGAAGACCCAGCAGCACCTGGACCGTTGCCTGTCGTGTCGCAACTGCGAAACCACCTGCCCCTCCGGGGTCGACTACCACAACCTGCTGGACATCGGCCGCGCCGTGGTCGACGCGGCGGTGGCACGGCCGCTTGGCCAACGCCTGTTGCGCGAGGGCTTGCGGGCGGCCGTACCCAACCCCGGTGTGCTCAAGGGGCTGGTGGGCGGCGGCCGGGTGTTTCGTCCATGGCTGCCCGACACCTTGCGCGCCAAGGTGCCTCGCCACGTTCCTGCCGCCAAGCCACGACCGGTCAGCCGCCATGCCCGGCAGGTGCTCATGCTCGAAGGCTGTGTGCAACCGAGCCTGTCACCCAATACCAACGCGGCGGCGGCGCGGGTCCTGGATCGCCTGGGGATCAGTGTGACGGCCGTGGGCGAAGCCGGTTGTTGCGGTGCCGTGGACTATCACCTCGACGCCCAGGCCGCGGGTCTGGATCGTGCCCGGCGCAACATCGACGCGTGGTGGCCGAGCATCGAGAACGGTGCCGAAGCCATCGTGCAAACCGCCAGCGGTTGCGGCGCATTCATCAAGGACTACGGGCATTTGCTCGGCCACGACCCGGTCTACGCCGAAAAGGCGAAGGCTGTCAGCGCCCTGGCCAAGGACCTGGTTGAAGTGCTGCGCGAAGAACCGCTGCAAACCCTGCGCGTGCACAGCGACCAGCGCCTGGCATTCCACTGCCCGTGCACCTTGCAGCACGCGCAAAAGCTGGGCGGCGCCGTCGAGGCAGTGCTGACGAAGCTCGGCTTCGAGCTCACAGAGGTCCCCGACAGCCACTTGTGTTGCGGCTCGGCGGGGACCTATTCGATTACCCAACCCGAACTGTCGCGACAACTGCGCGACAACAAACTCAATGCCCTGGAAAGCGGGCGCCCCGACGTGATCGTCACCGCCAACATCGGCTGCCAGTCCCATCTCGACGGTGCCGGCCGAACCCCGGTCCGACACTGGATCGAGTGGGTCGAAGCCGCGTTGCCTTAACCCACCCTGGAGCCGCCCATGAAAAGCAAAGCCATACTCGGCCAGAACGAAGTCAGCCGGATCCTCTCGGCCGCCCGCG
This sequence comes from Pseudomonas sp. Cab53, assembly GCF_018325965.1. Taxonomy (NCBI): domain Bacteria; kingdom Pseudomonadati; phylum Pseudomonadota; class Gammaproteobacteria; order Pseudomonadales; family Pseudomonadaceae; genus Pseudomonas; species Pseudomonas sp. Cab53. The sequence continues at coordinate 3,650,540 of NZ_AP021902.1, forward strand.
ATGAAGCCAACCGCAATCAGTGGGCCGTCGCCATCGTGATCGTCGATGACGGCGGTCACCCGCTGGCCCTGGAACGCCTCGATGGCTGTGCGCCCATAGGCGCCTACATCGCCACTGAAAAGGCCCGCACCTCGGCCCTCGGCCGGCGCGAATCCAAAGGTTATGAAGAGATGGTCAACGGTGGACGCCAGGCCTTTTTGTCCGCACCGTTGCTGACGTCACTGGAGGGCGGCGTCCCGATCATTGTCGACGGCCACGTGATCGGCGCCGTCGGCGTGTCCGGGGTCAAGGCCGAACAGGACGCCCAGGTCGCCAAGGCCGGCGCGCAGTGCCTGGGTTGAAGGGCACGCGACCCGCCTCGAGGGACCATTACCGGGCGTCCACCGGAGCGATCAACCCGCAGTGACGGTCATTCCCCCGTCAACCATGACCACCGAACCCACCATGAAACTCGCGCGGCCGGATGCGAGAAACGCGACGACTTCGGCGATTTCCTCGGGCTGCGCGGCACGCCCGATGGGGGCGGCTTCGCCGTGCCGGGCCAGGAAACCCGGACCGTCGTCGACCACTTCATCAAGGATGTGGGTGACCACGTCACCGACGCCAATGGCATTGACGCGAATGCCATGCTCGATCACTTCCAGCGCCAGTGTGCGGGTCAGTTGGGCCAACGCCCCTTTTGACGCGGTGTAGGCGGCAATGGTGGGAAAGGCAAAATAGGCGGCATAGGACGCGATGTTGACGATGGCCCCGGCGCGGTTGGGCATCATCGCCTTGACCGCTTCGCGGCAATGCAGGAACGCCGCAGTGGCGTTGACGGCCTGGATGCGCTCCCAATCGTCGCGGGTCATGTCGATGACCAATTTGTTGATGATGATGCCGGCGTTGTTGACCAGTATGTCCAGCCGCCCGAACTGCTCGACGGCCAGGCCGACCGCGCGCTCCGCGGCGCCGTCTTCGGTGATGTCGGCCACCAGGGGCACCAGCCCGGGACGGGCGAGGTCTTCGACGGCGGGGTTGCGGTCCTCGGCCACGACCTTGGCACCACGCCCATGCAGCAACAATGCAATCGCCTTGCCGATGCCGCTGGCGGCGCCGGTGACCAGCGCGACTTTGCCTTCGACTTCGTGGGGTAGACCGTGCTTGATATCCGTCATGATGTTCTCCTGCGTTGCGAGCCGGTGAGGTATTCGCCGGCTCGGCGCCCGTGGGGCGCTGTCGTGATCGACGGTTTCACTGTCTCGCAACCGGGCGCGCCGGGCTTTCGCAGGCTTGCCTGCGCTGTCGGGGTTTTGCGCTGGCGTGAATGCCTGGCTCGGCGTCTTCTGCGTTACCCTGTCGACGCCCGCCCTCTCTGAGGGTTTGTCGATGGAGCCTGCCGTGCACCCGCCTGAACATGATGACCTGGCCGCCCGTGATACGCCGCGCATCCCGGCCGAATCGATGCCGCAGCACCTGCCGGGCCCCCGCAGGCGTTGCCTTCGCACCCGCAACTGCAGGACGTGGTAGTGCAGTTGTTCAGCCATCACAGCGTTGTCGAGCCGATACGGGTGCCGGCCGTGGTAGAGCCGCTGCTGGTGCTGGTCCTGGTCGGCCGGGCCAAGGTCGAGGAACGCGCCCTCGACGGGGCGTGGGAAGCCGCCGAGGTCGAGGCTGGCGACTTCTTCCTCACCCACACCCACGAACCCTACGAGATGCGCTGGCAAACCATCGACTGTGACGCCTTCGAGGTGATGCACCTGTACCTCGGTCTGCCACTGATCGACCAGGCTGCCCGTGACCTGCTGGGCGAGCATTGCGCACCAGTGAGCTTTGCCGACCTCTCCGGAGCACGGGACGAACGCGTGAGCTTCATCCTCGATCAGTTGCGCGTCGAACTCATCGAGGAACGCCAACCCAGCCCGCTGTTCGTGCACGGTCTGGCCCAGGCCCTGGCCGTGCACCTGATCCGTCGCTACAGCGCCGCGCACAGCGGCCAGCGACGCCACAATGGGTTGCAGGCCTACAAGTTGCGCCGCGTCCTCACGGCGATGAACGCGTGCCTGGCCGATGACTTCCACCTTGCACACCTGGCCCGGATCGCCGACTTGAGCGAGTACCACTTCAGCCGGGTGTTCAAGCGGGCCACGGGGTTGTCGCCTTCGCAGTATTTCATCCGGCTGCGGATGAGTCGTGCCCGCCATCTGCTGCTCGAGACCGATCGCAGCATCATCGACATCGGGCTGGAGGTGGGTTATTCCAGCGCCAGCCATTTCTCCCAGGTGTTCCGTCGAGAAGTGGGCATCACGCCCAGCGCCTACCGCCAGGCGTGATCGGTATATGGGACGCATGCCGGTCTCTGCATGGGCCGATTGTTCTTCGCTGTTGAATACACATGGCAATCGCACAGGGTTTATCGCCTGGGCCCAAACCGTAAAGATGCTTGCCAGCCCCTGTCACCCGCCGCCGCGCGAAGGACCTGCCATGCACCTTGCAAACCCAACGCTACGCGCCGCCCTGGCCGCCCTCAACGCCCGGGCCCTGCGCTTGGAACCGTGCCTGTACGCCATGCTGCGAACTGTCTTCGCGCTCGTGCTGTTCACCCACGGACTGCCCAAGGCCCTGGGCACGGCCCACGGCTCGATGGCCGACCCGATGGCCGCATCGATCAACCTGATCCAGAACGTGATGGAATTGCCGTTCGCCACACAGTTGGCGGTTCTGGTCATGCTGCTGGAAACAGTGGGTGCCGTCATGCTGGCGATCGGTCTGGCCACCCGCGGGGTCGCGCTGCTGATCGCCGTTCAGATGTTTGCCATCAGTTACGCGCTCGGGCCGACCTGGCCCTGGATAGACCGGGGCATTGAGTTTCCCGTGTTGATGGGATGTCTTGCACTCTACCTCGTGGCGCGCGGCGGCGGAGCGTACTCAGCGGATGCCCACCTGCTGCGGGTTACAATCGGGCCTTCTTGTTCAAGGAAGATTCCTTGACCCACCCCATCACCACACCCGACGCCGTTCTATCCCATGACCCTATCGAGGCTTCGGGATATGCGGCGACGAAGTAGCGCCAGATGCGCGCGCCCCTACTTCGCGGTAATCACCGACAGTTTGGTGATCCCCGCCCGTTCGATCGAAGCCATCGCCCGTGCTACTTCACCGTAGTTCACCCCGTTGTCCGCCTGCAATTGCACGCGCACCTCGGGGTTCTTCGCCTTGGCCGCCTGCAGGTTGGTTTCGAGCAGATCCGCCTGGATCTCATCCTTGTCGATGAACACCTTGCCTTTGTCATCGATGCTCACCACCAGCGGGTCTTTCTGCTCCACCGGCGCCACCGACTCGGTCTTGGGCAGGTTGATCGGGATCGCGTTGGTCAGCAGCGGCGCGGTGACGATGAACACCACCAGCAGCACCAGCATGACGTCCACCAAGGGTGTGACGTTGATCTCGCTGAGCACTTCATCGCTATCTTGTGTGGAGAAGGCCATGTCAGGAGGCCTCCTTGACAGCTTGGCCGGCGACGGTCGCCCCGGACTTGTTCAGCACCGGGTGCAGCAGCACTCGGAACGCGTGTTTTTGCGCCAGGCTGTAGAAGTCGTGGGCGAAATCATCGAGGTCGGCGGCGGCCAGCTTCAGGCGACGCAGCAAGTAGTTGTAGACCAGCACCGCCGGCACCGCGACGGCGATCCCCACACCCGTGGCAACCAGCGCCGCGCCGATCGGGCCGGCGACGGTTTCAAGGCTTGCCGAGCCCGCTGCGCTGATGCCTTTCAAGGCCGACATGATCCCCCAGACGGTGCCGAACAGGCCGATGAAGGGCGAGGTGCTGCCGACACTGGCGAGAATCGCCAGCCCGGTTTCCAGCGAGCGCCGCTCTCGCACGATCTGCTGGCGCAGGGCCCTTTCGAGCCGGTCCTGATGGTTGATCGACTGACTGAGGTCGGCATTGGCCGGGTCATTGACCTGGATCGCCGCATAACCGGCCAACGCGACACGGGCGGCGGCACCGGGCTGGCTGTGGGCAAGCTCGGCGGCGGCGTCCAGGCTCGACGCTGCCCAGAAACGCTTGTGGAAGGTTCGATCCTGCCTCTTGAGACGGGTGAACTGCACGCCCTTGAACAGGGCGAGCCCCCAGGTCACGACGGAAAAAAGGATCAACAGCCAGATGACGGCGTGTTCGGTGGATTCGAAGGGGGATGCAATCAGGTTCATGCTCGGGTTCTCCAACAAGACAATGGATCGGTTTTAGCGATGCGCCTTTTGCCAGGTGGCCCGCGGTGTACGTGGTTAACTCGGGTTACTTGATCTTGAAATCGATGGGCACGCTGACCCAGCCGTCCTGGGGCACATCGCCCTGCTTGGCCGGAACAAAACTCCAGCCCTTGACCGCCGCCAGCGCGGCAGCATCGAGTGGCTCGCGACCGCTGCTCTTCTGGATCTGGATCTCGCCGGGCTTGCCGTTGGCCAGCACATGCACGCGCAACAGCACCGTGCCTTCCCAGCCGCGACGCATCGCCAGCGAGGGATACTGCGGCGCCGGATTCTTCAGGTAACCGGCGCTGGCGGATGCCGGGGTCACCGGGGTCGGTGCCGGGGGAGCCGGCGGCGCGGGGGCGGCGACCGTGGGTGCTGGCGCAACGGGTGGCGGTGTGGGCGCCACGGGCTTGGCCACCGGTTTGGGCAGCGGCTTGACCACCGGTTTAGGCTTGGGCAAAGGTTTGGGCGGCGGTGGTTTCACAGCCAACTCATCCTCCACCAGCGGCGGGGGCTCGACCACTGGCGGTGGCAACGGCGCGGGCGGTGGCGGCACCACCACCGGGGGGCCGGCTGCGAGAACTCGATCGTCATCGGTGGAATCTGCGGGGGCACCACGGGCAGCACGGTCGAGGGCGCCTGCCTGACCCAGACAATCACTGCACCGTGCAGCACCAGCGCAAAAAAACCCAGCAAGACCCCTTCGCGACGACTCAAGACTCGCTTGGGCGTGCTGTGCAGGCGCGACAACCCCAAGGGTTCGCGCAAGACCCGGCCAAGCTCGAGCAACTCGCCGCGGGGTGCCGGGCGCCTGAACACCTCCAGGGCACTTGCAGCACTCTGTACATTGCCCATTCATTGACTCCTGTGAAGATTCAAATCGAACACGTGCCTGGCCCCGGACTAACGCTCCGGCTCCGACTGCGACACGGTCAAAGGCTTGAGGGAAAACACCTGGTCATCCGTCAGCGCCTGGACATCGACACGGTGAGGGAAGATGTTTTTTTCCACGAACAGGTCATCGACTTGCTGCAAGGCCTGGACATCCTGGGGTTCGAGCGGCAACAGCGCTTCATCCCCCCAACTGCGCAGGCGTCGCGAAACCTCCAGGGGAATGTCGTTGACCTTGGCAAAGACTTGGGCGTACTCGTCGGGATGTTCCCGGGCCCAGTCGAAGGCCTTGGCGAAACGCTGTAATACGTCACTCAGCGCCTTGCGCTTGCGGGGGTCGGCCAGGACCTCGTCGGAGGCGGTGATGAAGGTCAGGCCGGTGTTGATGCCCTCGCCGCTGATCAGCACCCGGGCGCCCTGCTGCTCGGCAAACGCCTGGTAGATGCCGAAGGTGGCCCAGGCTTCGATCTGGCCAGCGTTGAAGGCGGACAAGGCATCGGTCGGCAGGACAAACCCGACCTTGGCGTCCTTCTCATCGACACCTGCATTGGCCAGCGCGCGAATCAGCAGGTATTGGGCAATGCTGCCACGGGCAGACGACACCACGACGTTCCGGCCTTTCAGATCGGCAACGGTGCGAATATCCGAATCCGCTGGAACCAGGATGGCGATGCCCCTCGACTGACTGCGCCGGACCGCGACGATCCGCAGTGGCGTGCCTCCGGTCGCGGCGGCGAGCACCGGTGTATCACCGGCCGGAGCCAGATCGACGGCACCGGCGCGCAGGGCTTCGAACAAGGGCGCGGCGCCCTGGAAGTTTGCCCACTGCACTTTATAGTCGATGCCCTCCAGGGCATTCGCCGCCTCGACCACGGTGCGCAAGCCCTTGGCTTGATCGCCCAGCATCAGGGTCACGCCGGACAGGTCCGTCGGTGCGGCGGATATGGATCGGGTCTCGACGGCGTCACCGCAACCGCCGAGCAGTAACGCAACGCCAGACAGCAACGCCATCGCCGATCGGCGGGCACGAATCGCCATGACAGAACACTCCGGGATCAATGAATGGAACGCTGCATCAACCATGGGCAAACCGCCGGACCGTACCCTGGCTCAGAGGACGCTCCGCCACGGCCACGGTGTCCACTTCGACACCCAGCAAGCCCAGCAGGCGCGCACGAATGTCCTGGAACCCGGCCTGGCCGGTGTTGCGTGCCCGCGGCAGGTCGATCGACAGTTGCTCGGCGATCTTGCCGTTGGCCAAGACGATGACCCGGTCGGCCAGCAGGATGGCTTCGTCCACATCGTGGGTTACCAGCAACACCGCCGGCTTGTGCTTGCGCCACAACTCGATGATCAGCCGATGCATGCGAATCCGGGTCAGGGCGTCGAGGGCCGCGAACGGTTCGTCCAACAACAGCAACTGGGGTTCGCGGACCAACCCGCGTGCCAGTGCCACCCTTTGCGCTTCACCGCCGGAGAGCGTCGCCGGATAGGCCTCCAGGCGATGGGCCAGGCCGACTTCCGTCAAGGCCTGCACCGCACGCGCCTTCGAATCCGGGGCGTGCAGACCGAGAATCACGTTCTTCCAGGCGCGCTTCCACGGCATCAGTCGCGGCTCCTGGAACACCGCGGCCCGCGCCTTCGGTACCCGCAGTTGGCCGCTGTCGATGCTGTCGAGCCCAGCCAGGCTGCGCAGCAAGGTGGTCTTGCCGGAACCGCTGGCGCCGAGCAGCGCGACGAACTCCCCCGGAGCGATGTCCAGGTCCAGGCCGTCGATGACCCGCTGCTGGCCGAACTGGCGCACCACATTGCGCAATTGCACCGGCACTTGCGGCTGCGTTTTTTCTACCGTGATGGTCGTCATGTCAGTTCCTCACAAAAGATGGGCGCCAGGCCAAAGCGAAGCGTTCGAGGGTGCGGATCAGCCCATCGATCAGCAGACCCAGCACGCTGTAGATCAGCAGGCAGATGACGATCACGTCGGTGCGCATGAAGTCCCGCGCATCACTGGCCAGAAAACCGATGCCGGCGGTGGTGTTGATCTGCTCGACAAACACCAGGGCCAGCCAGGAGATGCCCAGGGAGTAGCGCAGGCCGACGAAAAACGAGGGCAAGGAACCCGGCAGGATCACGTGCCAGATCAGCTCGCGACGATTCAGGCCCAGGGTATTGGCGGCCTCGATCAACTTGGGGTCGATGTTGCGGATGCCGGCAAACAGGTTCAGGTACACCGGAAACGTCGTGCCGATGACGATCAGGGCGATCTTGGTGAACTCGCCGATGCCGAACCAGAGAATGAACAGCGGCACCATGGCCAGCGAAGGAATGGTGCGCAGCATCTGCATCGGCGAATCGAGGACCACTTCGCCGCGCTTGGACAGGCCGCTGATCAGCGCCGCGACCACGCCGATCGACACACCGATGCTCAGCCCCATGAGGGCCCGTTGCAGCGAGACCCACAAGTGCCTGCCCAACTCGCCCGAGGCGATCATGCTCCACAGCGTGCCGCCGATCTGCGAGGGGGCGGCGATGATTCGCGGTGGAATCAGGCCCCAGCGCGACGCCAGCTCCCAAAGCAGCAGCAACACAATCGGGCTGACCAACCGCAACAACGCTTCGGGTGTACGCCAGCGGCGCAAGCCCACCGGCAGCCACCCCGCGACACCCTTCCCTGACGGGTGCAACCCCTTGACTGAAAACGCGCTGGCGCCCTGTGTCTCTAATGTCTTGTCGCCCATAGGCTTCCCTCCTCCATCGACATGGTCAATCGCGCCATGCATCCACTTTGGATTCATACTATTCGCATAAAAAATGTCAGTGAAATTCTTTTTGGGAATAACCTAATATGATTAGAAATCAGCCACTCAAGCCGTTAGATAAATATTTTGCATAATAAAAACCCACGGGCCGCGCCGTTCGCGGCGCACGGACATCCACCCACAAAATGCATAGAACTGATACACAAGCTAAATATTGATCAATATTTTTTATAATTAACATAGAACAAATCGGCATTTCACAGCACTTCCCGGCTGCGACTACCTTTTTGTCACGGACCGACCCCTTGCCCGGTGGAGGCTTCAAACACCCCATTCATTGAAAGGACCCCCACCATGAGTATTGAATTCATCGGCTTCATCGGCGGCCACCACGCCTCGGAAATCCACCCGCGCAGCGGCCCCGTGCTGCAGCCCGCGTATGTGGAGAAAGTGGCCCGCGCCCACGAGGAGGCCGGTTTCGACCGGGCTCTTATCGCGTTCCACTCCAACAGCCCGGACAGCACGCTGATCGCGTCCCATGCCGCCAGCGTGACGACGCGACTGAAGTTCCTCATCGCCCATCGCCCAGGGTTCGCCGCGCCCACCTTGGCAGCGCGCCAGTTCACTACCCTGGATGTGTTCAACGGCGGACGCACCGCCGTGCACATCATTACCGGCGGCGATGATCGCGAATTGCGTGCTGACGGCAGCCATATCGGCAAGGACGAGCGTTATGCGCGCACCGACGAGTACCTTGATGTGCTGCGCCAGGAATGGACCCGCGAGACGCCCTTCGATTACCAAGGCACGTACTACCAGGTCGAGGGCGCGCATTCCGACGTGAAGTCGCCACAGCAGCCGCATATCCCGTTGTACTTCGGCGGCTCATCGGCGGCCGCCATTGCCGTGGCCGGCAAGCACGCGGATGTCTATGCGCTGTGGGGCGAAACCTACGAACAGGTGCGCGAGGTGGTGAACCAAGTGCGCGCCGAAGCGGCCCGGCATGGTCGCAGCATTCGTTTCAGCCTGTCGTTGCGGCCAATTCTGGCGGACACCGAGGACCAGGCCTGGGCACGCGCCGAACGCATTCTGCAAGAGGCAGGCGCACTGGCCGAGCGCAATGGGTTCGTGCGTCGCGAGCCACCCAATGAAGGCTCGCGACGCCTGCTGGCAGCGGCAGCCCAGGGCTCGCGCCTGGACAAGCGGCTGTGGACCGGCATCGCCGGCCTGCTCGGCGCGCAAGGCAATTCGACCGCCCTGGTGGGCACCGCCGAACAGGTGGCCGAAGCCCTGCTCGATTACTACGACCTGGGCATCACCACCTTCCTGATTCGCGGCTTCGACCCGCTCGAGGACGCCATCGATTATGGCAAGCGCCTGATCCCGCTGACCCGCCAATTGATCGCCGATCGCGAACGCCAGGCGGCTGAAAAGGTCGCTTGAAACACGCGCCCCCCGAAAAGCCACGGGCAGGCTGCTGAGCAGCCTGCCCGTGCGATCACTCAATCCTTATAGTCGACGTCGGTCCTTTCCAACTGCCGGATGAGCGCGTTCCAGTGCCGCGCGACACCCGGCCCGTCACCGCGCTTGAATGCTTCGGCCTGTGCCTCGACCTTGGCCACCACCTCGGCCGGAGGAAAGATCAGCTCGGCATTGCCCGCCGCCTGGGCCGCGATCTGGATGTTGCAGGCACGCTCCAGGCTTTGCAGCTGCTGGAAGGCATGCTCGACGCTGACACCCGCGGTCAATAGCCCGTGGTTGCGCAGGATCAGCACACTCTTGTCGCCCAGGTCCGCCACCAGTCGCTCGCGCTCGTCCAGGTCCAGCGCAATGCCCTCGTAACCGTGGTAAGCCACGCGCCCGGAAAAAGCGATCGAATGCTGCGAGATCGGCAACAGGCCATCGCGCTGGGCGGAAACGGCAATGCCGTCGCGGGTGTGGGTGTGCAGCACCGCTTGAAGGTCGGGACGGGCGCCATGAATCGCACTGTGGATCACGTACCCGGCGTAGTTGATGCCCAGGCCCGTCGGGTCGTCGACCAGGGTTCCGTCAATGTCGACCTTGACCAGATTGGAAGCGGTGATTTCGTCGAACAGCAACCCGAAGGCGTTGATCAGGAAATGCTCGTCAGGCCCCGGCACCCGCGCGGAAAAATGCGTGTAGATGTGGTCGGTCCACTTGAACAGGGCCGCCAGCCGGTAGGCGGCGGCCAGTTTGACACGCACTTCCCACTCTTCGGGACTGACGCGTTGGCGAACATGTTTCGAGACGCTGGATAGCGGGCTGACGCTGCTCATGGCAAGACTTCCTGGATGGCCTTAAGGATCTCCAGCAAGCCTAGGGGAAGGCCAAAAATAATAAAAAGCACATTTTAATCTAAGCTAATTATCATTTTTTTTTATTATATACAGCCTCCCCGGCAGCGTTACGCAGCGCTCTTGATCTTCTGCAACGATCCGGCGACCAGCTTGCCGAAGGCTTCCACCGGCCCTTGCAGGTTGCCGAGAAAATGCGGATAGATCAGCCACAGGTCCATCACCGGTTTGAAGTCCTTGAGTGGCATGGCCGCCAGTTGATCGAGATGGACACTGCGTTCCAACAGCGGGCGCGGCACCAGGCCAAGGCCCAGGCCATCGGCGACCAGGCCCAGTTGCAACTCGGTACCGAAGGTTTCCAGGTTGACCCGCAGGGCCAGCCCTTGGTCGGACAACGTGCGTTGCAGCCCGGCGCGGAAACCGCAGCCGTCCGGGTTGAGAATCCAGCCGTTCTGGTAGACGTCCGCCAGCTTGCTGGGGCGCTTGGGCAATTGCGCCTTCGCGCACACCACCACCAACTCCATCTTGCCGATCGACTCGCCAATGATGTTGTCGGGAAAAATTTTGCCGGCGGGAAACAACGCCGCCGCGGCGTCCAGCTCGCCGCGTTCGATCTTGCCGACCAACTGGCTGCCCCAACCCGTCGCCACCTGCGCACGCAGTTCCGGATACGCGACGCGCAGATGCTTGAGCGCATCGAGCAGCACCACGTCGCCGATCGTTTGCGGAACGCCCAGGCGCAACAAACCGGTAGGCGGCGCATCGGTGGCGACCAGCTCGCGCAAGGCATCCATCTCCCGCAGGATCAGGCGACACTGCTCGTAGACTCGCGTGCCGATCAGGGTCGGCTTGAGCGGCTTGGTGTTGCGGTCGAACAACTCCACCCCCAGGGCCTGCTCGAAGTTCTGCACGCGCCGTGTGATCGCCGGTTGCGTGAGTTGCAACGTCTCGGCGGCATGGCTGATGGACTGACAGCGAATCACTTCGACGAAGGCGTCGATATCATCAATTTTCATTTGGCCCGCACATGGAACACAGTCGATAAAATGTTTGAAAAGCATAACCCATGGCGAAAAAGCATAGTGCCATTGCCCGTGACTGGATAGCCCAACGCAATGATCGATAACATCTAACTCTATTCACAAGGGTTCTAAATTCCTTTCAGCTATAACCTAATCATAAAAAAATAGCATATTAAGAAAAATCATTATGCTTAAATCATGGCAGATCCTTTTATAACGACGATGGAATCGCCATGACCCAGGCCCGACACCCGGAAAGACTCAGAGCATTCGTAGGCGCCTTGGCCGAGCTGATCGACGGCAACCCTCGCGAAGGCGACCTGCTGCATCGCGGCGGCAAGTTGCTCGCTCAATTGGTCAGCCATGACGACTGGCTGCCCGACACCTTTGCCCAACCAGACCCCGAGCGCTACCAGCAATACCTGCTGCATGCCGATTCCCGGCAGCGGTTCAGCGTGGTCAGTTTTGTCTGGGGGCCGGGACAACGCACGCCGATTCATGATCACCGGGTCTGGGGCCTGATCGGCCTGCTGCGCGGCGCCGAAGACTCTCAAGGCTTCGCTCGCCACCCTGATGGCAGCCTGGTGCCCGAGGGCTCGCCGATACGGCTTGTGCCGGGCCAGGTCGAGGCCGTCTCGCCCAAGGTCGGCGACATCCACCAGGTCAGCAATGCCTTCGCTGACCAGGTCTCCATCAGCATTCACGTCTATGGCGCCAACATCGGTGCCGTACGCCGCGCGGTGTACCAGCCCGACGGTAGCGAAAAGCTGTTCATCTCCGGGTATTCCAACACCCTGCTCCCCAACATCTGGGACCTGTCCAAAGAGAGCCAAGCCTTATGAGCACTGTACGTACCCGCTCCTACTCGGAGATCCGCCAGGCGTTGCTGAACCGCGAAGAGCTGGCCATCGTCGACGTGCGTGAAGAGGCGCCGTTCGCCCAGGGCCATCCACTGTTTGCCGCCAACATCGCGTTGTCCAGGCTGGAGCTGGAGGTGTTTGCGCGCATCCCGAGGCGCGACACCCCGGTGACGGTCTATGACCGTGGCGAAGGCCTGGCGGGCCTGGCGGCGCAGCGCCTGCAAGCGCTGGGCTACGTCGATGTCGCGGTGCTCGAAGGTGGCCTGGACGGTTGGCGCGACGCGGGTGGCGAGTTGTTCATCGACGTCAACGTGCCGAGCAAGGCCTTTGGCGAGCTGGTGGAAAGCCAGCGCCATACCCCCTCGATCGCCGCGCCAGAGCTCCAGGCACTGCTCGACAGCGAGGCCGACGTCGTGGTGCTCGACGCCCGCCGTTTCGACGAATACCAGACCATGAGCATTCCTGGCGGCATCAGCGTACCTGGGGCGGAACTGGTGTTGCGGGCGCGGGCACTGGCGCCGGACCCGGCGACCCGCATCGTGGTCAATTGCGCCGGCCGTACTCGCAGCATCATCGGCACCCAGTCGTTGATCAACGCCGGCCTCGCCAACCCGGTGTCGGCCTTGCGCAACGGTACGATTGGCTGGACCCTGGCCGGCCAGGTGCTGGAGCACGGCCAGTCACGCCGGTTCGCCCCTACCCAGGAAAAACATCGCGACATCGCCGCCCGCGATGCCCGCCGCGTTGCCGATCAGGCACGGGTCGGTCGCGCCACCCTCGCGGACCTGCACCGCTGGCAAGCGGACGCGACACGCAGCACCTACCTGTTCGATGTACGCACCCCGGAAGAATTCGAAGCCGGCCACCTGCCCGGGGCCCGGTCCACGCCCGGCGGGCAACTGGTCCAGGAGACCGATCATTTCGCCAGCGTACGCGGTGCTCGCCTGATCCTGGTCGACGATGACGGTGTGCGGGCCAACATGTCGGCGTCCTGGCTCGCGCAATTGGGGTGGGAGGTGCACGTGCTGGATGATCTGCACCCCGGCCACTTCAGCGAACAGGGCCCCTGGAAAGCCCCTGTGCCTGTCCCGCCGCAAGCCGAAGAGATCAGCCCTGACACCCTCGAACAGTGGCTGGCCGAAGGTGACACCGTGGTACTGGACTTCACCAGCAGCGCCAACTACATCAAGCGGCATATCCCGGGGGCATGGTGGGTGCTGCGCAGTCAACTGAGCGAAGCCTTGGCCCAGGTGCCGTCGGCCCAGCGCTATGTCCTGACCTGCGGCAGCGGCCAGTTGGCCCGATGGGCAATCCCGGACGTCGAACGCCTGACCGGCCAGGCCGTGTTCCTGCTGCGTGACGGCACGGCCGGCTGGATCGCCGCCCAGCGGCCGCTGGCGCATGGCGAGACCCGGTTGGTGTCTGCGCCCATCGATCGCTATCGCCGCCCCTACGAAGGCACCGATAACCCGCATGAGGCCATGCAAGCCTATCTCGATTGGGAGTTCGGCCTCGTGGACCAACTGGCCCGCGACGGCACCCACGGTTTCTATGTGATCTGAACCCAAAAGGGGGCGAGTGATCGCCCTGACCCGGACCAGCCGACCCCTTCTCCAGGCGGAGGCGCTGAATGCAACGCTTAGCCTGGAGTTCCACCCATGCGCCTGTCCCTACCCTTACTGTTAATCGCCCTCGTGTTCGGCACTGCTCACGCAGACGACCTGCAACCACTGCGGGTGGCCAATCAGAAATCCACCCTCAAGGCCCTGCTGGAAGTGTCCGGTGAACTCAAGGACGTGCCCTACGCCATCCAGTTTTCCGAATTCCCCGCCGCCGCACCACTGGGCGAGGCCTTGAACGCCGGCGCCGTGGACATCGGCGCCCTGGGCGATGCCCCCTACGTGTTTGCCTTGGGCGCGGGGGCCTCACTGAAGGTCGTCAGCATCATTCATGCGCAAGGGCGCAATACCACGGCCATTCTCGTCCCCAAGAACACCCCCATCCGGGAGGTTTCGGACCTCAAGGGCAAACGCATCGTCACCACCCGTGGCTCGATCGGGCACTACCTGGCCATCAAGGCCCTGCGCAACGTCGGCCTCAGCACCCGAGATGTGGAATTCGTCTTCCTGTTGCCCAGCGAATCCAGGCTGGTGCTGGATAACGGCACCGCGGACGCCTGGTCTACCTGGGACCCCTTCACCACCGTGGTCACGGCCCAAAGCCAGGCCAGGGTCCTGGTCAGCGGCAGCCACCTGCTGAGTAATCACCTCTACCTGGCCGCCACCCAACAAGCCATCGCCGACAAGCGCCCGCAACTGGATGACTTTGTCGCCCGGATCGACCGGGCCTTCCGCTGGAGCAACGAACACCCTGCCGAATATGCCGCCGCCCAGGCCAGGATCACCGGCCTGCCATTGGCGGTGCACCTGGAGGTGGCCAAGGCGACCCAGATGCAGCCGGTGTTGATCGACGACGCGGTGGTCAGCGGCTTGCAGACGACCGCCGACATCTACCGGGAAGAAGGGTTGCTGACCCGCCGCATCGACGTTTCCCAAGGCTTCGACAAGCGCTTCAACACCCAGCGTGCCCCACTGACCCAGGTTTCGCGTTAAAAGGAGCAGAACCATGAGCAAGCAACGCCAACTCAAATTCGGTGCAATGGTCCACGGCGTCGGCCATGGCTGGGGCGAATGGCGCCATCCGCAGGCGCAACCCGATGCCAGCACCAGCTTCGGTTTCTACAAGCAGCAGACGCAACTGGCCGAAGGCGCCAAGTTCGATTTCGTGTTCATCGCCGACAGCCTGCACATCCATGAAAAATCCAGCCCGCACTACCTCAACCGCTTCGAGCCGCTGACTATCCTCTCGGCCCTGGCGGCCGTGACGTCGAACATCGGCCTGGTGGCCACCGTGACGGTCAGCTACACCGAGCCCTACCAGGTGGCGCGCCAATTCGCCTCACTGGACCACATCAGTGCCGGGCGTGCCGGTTGGAACGTGGTGACGTCGTGGCTCAGCGGCACCGCCAACAACTTCGGCAAGGCCGAGCACCCGCCCCACGCGGTGCGCTACCGGATCGCCAAAGAGCACGTGGCAGTGGTCCAGGGCCTGTGGGACTCCTGGGAGGACGATGCCTTTGTCTACGACAAGCAACGGGGCGAGTTCTTTGCCCCCGGCAAGCTGCACGCGCTGGAGCACAAAGGTGAATTTTTTTCGGTCAAGGGCCCACTCAATATTGCCCGCTCCCGCCAAGGCCAGCCGGTGATCTTCCAGGCCGGTACGTCCGAGGACGGGCGTAACTTCGCCGCCGAGAACGCCGATGCGATTTTCGTCAGCGCCGAAAGCTTTGAAGAAGCCCAGGCCTATTACCGGGACCTGAAGCGTCGCGCCAGCGGATTCGGTCGCGACCCCGAGCAGCTGTCGATCCTGCCTGGCATTCGTCCGATCGTGGGGCGCGATGAGGCGCAGGTGCAAGAGCGCTATCGACAAGCGGTGGCGCTGGTGAGTATCGAGGACGCCATCGTCGCGCTCGGCCGGCCCTTCAACGACCATGATTTCAGCCAGTACCCACTGGACGCTCCGTTCCCTGAGCTGGGCGACCTGGGCGCCAACAGCCAGAAAGGCGGCTCCGAGCGGATCAAGCAACTGGCCCGGGACGAAGGCCTGACGCTGCGCCAGGTCGCCCTGCGCTTTTCCCAGCCACGCCGGGACTTCGTCGGCACCCCCGAACAGGTCGCCGACGCCATTGAACACTGGTTCGACAACGGCGCAGCCGACGGCTTCATCATCAACGCCCTGCTGCCGGACGGCCTGCAGACGTTCACCGAATGGGTCGTGCCGGTCCTGCAGCAACGCGGGGTGTTCCGCCGCGAATACAGCGGCCACACCCTGCGCGATAACCTGGGCCTGGCGGTGCCGGCGAACCGGTACACCCATGACGTCCTTGAGCCGGCAACGGGCAGTGAGGCCGTCGCATGAGCAAACCTCCGGTCATGAAACAACACTTCGCGCCAGGGCAGCTCGATCGACGCGGCTTCCTGATGGCCGGCGCCGTCACCCTTGGCGCCCTGGGCCTGTCGACACTGGGTTTCGCCCCGCGCGCGTTCGCCCAGGGCAAGTCCCTGTCCGAGCTGACCCTCGGGGTGGCCACCTACCGTGGCCAGGACTCCTATTTCTTCGAGGATGCCGGCACCGCCGACACGCCCTACAAGGTCGAATACGCCGAGTTCGCCGGCGGCAACCTGATCGTCGAGGCGCTGGCGTCCGGCAGCCTGGACGTGGGTGGGATGAGTGAAATCCCACCGATCTTTTCCATCCAGAGCCATCGCCAGCCGCGCCTGATCGCGGTGCTGCAAGGTGACGTGAACAACCAGGTGTTCCTGGTTCCCAAGGAATCGTCGGTCGAGTCCATCGGGCAATTGCGCGGCAAGCGGGTCGGCTACGTGCGCTCTACCACCTCCCATTACTTTCTGATCAAGGCCCTGAAGGAACAGGGCCTGACCATGAACGACATCACCGCCGTAGCGCTCACGCCCCAGGACGGTTTCAGCGCATTCCAGAGCGGCCAACTCGATGCGTGGGTGATCTACGGCGTGTTCATCCAGTTGGCCAAGTTCCGCAGCGGTGCCCGGGTCCTCAAGACCGCCCTGGGCTACTTGTCCGGCAACTACCTGATTGCCGCGCGCCCCAAGGCGCTGGAAGACCCGCTGCGCCGGCAGGCGATCCAGGATTACATCCAGCGTGAGGCGCGCACCCTGAAATGGATCAACGACAACCCCGAGCCCTGGGCAACCAAGTCGGCGCGATTGCTGGGTGTCGACAAGGCGGTGTTTCTCGACATGCACAACCAACGCAGCCAGCCGTCGAAGATCATCGCCGTGAGTGAACAAGCCATTGCCTCGCAGCAGGAAGTCGCCGACCTGTTCTTCGACGCCGGCGTGCTCAGCGAAAGGCTCGACGTCAGCCCCCTGTGGGAACGCAATTTCCCCTTGCTCGCGCTGTGAGCCTGTTGCAGCGGCCTGCTCCTGCGCGGCAGCGGGTCGCCAGAACCGGGCATCCGGCTTCCATCTTTTTCGATCGAGTGAACTGACCATGAGCCTTTCTTCCTTACGCCCACCCCAGTTGCAAGCAGTCGTGGCCGCCGACTTCGACGCCGTGCTCGAAAGCATCGGTGCACAATTGGCGGCCACGGCCCACCGCCTTGACGAGAGCGGTGCCTTCCCCCGGGACAATTTCAAGTTGCTGCACGAGCATGGCCTGCTGGCCCTGACGGTGCCCAAGGCGCTGGGCGGTAGCGGCGCGAGCCTGGTGCAGGCCCGCAAAGTCATCAGCGCGGTCGCCAAGGGCGAACCTTCCACGGCGTTGATCCTGGTGATGCAGTACCTGCAGCATTCACGCCTGCAAGACAATCGAAGCTGGCCCGAGGCGTTGCGCCTGCGAGTGGCCCGCGACGCCGTGAACGACGGCGCGCTGATCAATGCCTTGCGGGTCGAACCCGACCTGGGTACGCCGGCCCGTGGCGGGCTGCCCGCGACGATCGCCCGGCGCACCTCCGAAGGTTGGCGGATCAGCGGGCGCAAGATCTACTCCACCGGCAGCCATGGTCTGACCTGGTTCAGCGTCTGGGCACGCAGCACCGATGAAGACCCGCTGGTGGGTGCCTGGCTGGTGCACAAGGACACGCCAGGGCTCAGCATCATCGAGGATTGGGACCACCTGGGCATGCGCGCCACCTGCAGCCACGAAGTGCTGTTCGACAACGTCCTGGTGCCACTGGATCACGCCGTCAGCGTCAGCCCCTGGAGCGCGCCACAGCCCGAACTCGACAGCGATGGTTTCCTGTGGATGTCGGTCTTGCTCTCGGCGGTTTACGACGGTGTCGCCCAAGCCGCGCGCGACTGGCTGGTGGGATGGCTGGAGCAACGCAAGCCGTCCAACCTCGGCGCCGCGCTGTCGACCCTGCCGCGCTTCCAGGAAACCGTCGGCCAGATCGACACCCTACTGTTCGCCAACCGCAGCCTGCTGGATGCCGCCGCCGAAGGACGCACGCCGGCCCAGCACGCCGCACAATTGAAATACCTGGTGACCAGCAACGCCATTGCCGCGGTCGAACTGGCCATCGAAGCGTCCGGCAACCCCGGTCTGTCGCGGCATAACCCGCTGCAACGGCACTACCGCGACGTGCTGTGCAGCCGCATCCACACCCCGCAAAACGATGCCGTGCTGCAAGGCGTCGGCAAAGCGGTGTTCGCCCAACGCCAGAAAAAGGACACCCCATGAGCCCGCTCGTGATCGCCAGCCAACTGGACACGGAGTTCAACGACGTGATCCGCCAGCGCCTCGCGCAGACGCACCCCGGGGCCAGGGTCCTCGACGTACCGGCCGGCGTGCCCAGCGACCTTCCCGCCGACGTCGGGGTACTGCTGGCCCGCCCGATCAACGTGCGCGGCTATCAGGCGCCGGACACACCACCACCGGGCTGGCCCTACGGCTTGAACTGGGTGCACGTGGTGTCCTCGGGCATCGACTTCTATCCCCAGTGGTTGTTCGACGGCCCGCCCGTGAGCACCTCCCGGGGCAGCGCCGCCGAGAACATCGCCGAATTTGCCCTGGCCGCGATCTTCGCCGCCGCCAAGCACTTGCCGGACATCTGGGTGCACGACTCGCACTGGAACTTCACCGCGCTGACGCCGCTCAAGGGCAGCACCCTGGGGATTCTCGGCTTCGGTGCGATTGGCCGCAGCCTGGCGACCAAGGCCCGTACGCTGGGCATCAACGTGCTGGCGCTGCGCCAGAGCACGGCACCGTTCGAAGTCGAGGGCGTCGAAGCCGCGGAGGGGATCCATGACTTGTTCGCTCGCGCCGATCACCTGGTACTGGCCGCGCCCCTGACCGACGCGACGCGGCATATCGTCAACCCCGCGGTGCTTGCCAGCGCCAAGCCGGGCCTGCACCTGATCAATATCGCGCGTGGCGGCTTGCTAGACCACGCTGCCCTGCTTGAGGCCCTGGACAGCGGCGCCATCGGCCTGGCCTCGCTGGACGTCACCGAACCGGAACCCCTGCCGGACGGCCATCCTTTCTACACTCATCCACGGGTGCGACTGTCGCCGCACACTTCGGCGATTTCCAGCAACAGCCGCCACGAGATTGCCGACAGTTTCCTCGCCAACCTCGAACGCTTCCTGTCGGGGGCGACACTGCAGAACCTGGCGAACGTACAGCGCGGGTACTAGCTGCACCTTTCTCCGTCATCGCGGGCAAGCCATGCTCCCATAAGGGCCACATGACACATGTGGGAGCACGGCTGGCCCGCGACTGCGTTTCGAGGGAGCCATATAATCATCAGAATTACGCATTTAATTTCTTATTTTAATGTCTATTTTTTATAATTAACTTATAACAAAACGGACTTTTACAGCGACCCATTATACAAATACTGTTACAACCATCACCGACCCCTGACCAGGTGGAGGCTCGCGGAACTGTACGTTTTTCCGGCCGACACCACCCCACGGTCAATGCCACACCCAACCTGAAATCGGCCAACGCTCTCCTCGCCCTGCCTCCCGGAGCCAGGCCCGTGGCGACGCTTTGCCCGGAATAAATGCCAACGCCCACGCTGCACCAGACACCAGGGGTCCACCATGCACGATACCTTCACCTCAAACCGCCTGACGCTGGCCGTTTCGCTGGCCTTGCTCGGGTTGTCGGCCCACGCCGAAGAAGACACCCGGGACGGTGCGCTGGCGGTGGTCACCGTCACCGCCGAACACCGCAGCGAGGATTTGCAGAAAGCGCCCCTGGCGATCTCCGCGTTCGACGAAGCCGCCCTTGAAGACAAGCAGATCAAGAGCATTCGCGATCTTTCCGGACAAGTACCGAACCTGACCCTCAGCCGCCAGTCGATCTCTTACAGCGCGCAGACCTATGGGATTCGTGGCATCGGCGAAACCGACCCGATACAGGAAGCGGCCGTGGCGGTCTACGCCGACGACCTGTACATCCCCAGGGCGATTTCCTCGATGCTCGACTTCAACGATGTCGAACGCGTCGAGGTCTTGCGCGGCCCGCAAGGCACGCTTTATGGACGCAACAGCAGTGCCGGGGCGATCCGCGTGATTACCCGCGATCCGTCCCAGGAAACCCGCGGTTTCTTCGAACTCGGCGCCGGCAACTACAACGCGCAGAACGGCCGCCTGCTGATCAGCGGCCCGCTGGTGGACAACGCCCTGTTCGGCAGCTTCTCGGCCATTCGCCTGACCCGCGACGGCACCGTTTCCAACCCCACCCGCGGCGAAGACGTGAACAACGTCGACATCCAGGCCTACCGAGGCAAGCTTCGCTTCAACCCCATCGATTCGCCGTGGGACGTGCAACTGACGCTGGCCGGTACGTTCGACCGCGGCGATACCACCAGCTACACCCCTTCGACGCCGACGGCCGCTTCGACAAGTTCAAGAGCTACAGCGGCCTCAACCCGAAGAACCGCCTCGACCAGGGCAGTTCGGTATTGCGGGCGATCTACAGCATCAACGATCACTTGAATTTCAAGTCGGTCACCGCCTACTCCGCCTTCAACCAACCGGTGGACTATGACAACTCCGGCCAGGCGGCCCTGATCCAGCACAGCCTGATCACCTACAAACAGGACTACGCCACCCAGGAGTTCCAGCTCAACGGCGATTACGACGACTTCACCTTCAGCACGGGCCTGTACCTGTACCGGGAAAAATTCGACGCCGAGCGCGACAGCCTGACTTATTCCATCGCGCGTAACCGGGTGATCGGCCAGGGCCAATACAGCACCACCAACACCGAAAGTTATGCGCTGTATGGCCAGGGCAGCTACAAAATCACGCCGCAACTGTCTCTGATCGCCGGGCTGCGGTTCACCCGCGAACACAAGAACTTCGACTACACCAACTACGTCGTCACCCCGGACCGGCAGATCACCGGCACCAACTTCAGCGCCGACTCGAGTAAATCCTGGCAATCCACCAGCCCGAAACTCGGCTTCGAATACGCCTGGACACCCCATCTCAATCAGTACGCCTACGTCGCCAAAGGTTTCAAGGCCGGCGGCTACGACAACCGTGCGCCGACCCAGGCCGCCGCCGAACAGGCGTTCTCACCGGAAGACGTGACCACTTGGGAAACCGGCCTCAAGGGCGACTTCTTCGACCGGCGCCTGCGCGCCAACCTCGCGCTGTTCTACAACGACTACAAAGACCTGCAAACCAATGCCTACGACCCGGCTCTGGGCGTCAGCCTGCGGACCAACGTCGGTCAGGCCCACACCTACGGCGTCGAACTGGAAACCCTGAGCGCGCTGACGCCCGACCTGCAACTGACATTCAACCTCGGCTACCTGCAAAGCCAGTACGACGACTTCGAGAACGCCAGCGGCGCCGGGATCGATGCCAACGGCCAGCAGTTGGTGTACTCACCGCGCTGGAACACCAGCGTCGGCTTCAACTACACCATTCCCGCCGGCCTGCCCGGCACCTGGCTGGCCGGCACCGATGCCCAGTTCCAGACCAAGTCCTATGCCAACGCGCTGAACGACGACGTGCAGGAAATTCCCCAGCAGACCTTCTGGAATGCCAATACCCGCTACATCTCGGGCGACGGCCATTGGACCACCACGCTGTCGGTGAAAAACCTGCTCGACCGGGCCTACCCCCAAGCGGTCGGCTATGTGCCCGCAAGCGGCGCCCGGTACTACTCCATCAACGATCCGCGAACCCTCTTGCTGTCTGTGCGCTACGACCTCTGACCCCGATGCGAATCCCCCAGGCGTGGCCGCGAACAGCGACGACGCCCAACTCATCACGTCAACATTCCAAGGAGCGACATCATGGCTTTCACCCGCAGGCAAATGATTTCCCGCATTGCCGCCATCGGTGGCTATAGCGCCGCAGTTGGCGCCCTCGACGCACTGGGCCTTACACCTCAGGCCGTCGCGGCGGGCTTTGGCCCGTTGCAATTGGGCAGCAGCGGCAAAGGCAAGCAGGTAGTGGTGGTTGGCGCCGGCATCTCCGGCCTGGTCAGCGCCTATGAGTTGCGCAAGGCCGGCTTCGCCGTGACGATCCTCGAAGCCCGCGAGCGAGTGGGCGGACGCAACTGGACCCTGCGTCGCGGCAGTCGGGTCGAGTTCGACGACGGTATCAGCCAGACCGTGGACTTCGATGACGGGCAGTTCTTCAACGCAGGCCCGGCGCGCATCCCCAGCCATCACCAGACGATCCTCGGCTACTGCCGCGAACTGGGCGTGGAGTTGCAAGTGCTGGTCAACAGCAGCCGCAACGCACTGGCCTTGCCGGACGCCCGCCAGCCGGCCTTCCAGCTGCGCCAAGCCGTCAACGATACGCGGGGGCAACTGTCCGAGCTGTTGGCGCGCACCGTCAGTCGCAAGGCCCTGGACCAGGACCTGAGCACCGAAGACCGCCAGGCGCTGCTGAATTTTCTCAAGGTCTATGGCGACCTCAATGCCGATTTCAAATACACAGGATCGGTGCGCTCGGGCTACACCCGCATCCCCGGCGCCGGCGATCAAACCGGCGTCACCCGCACACCCCTCGCGTTGCAGACGCTGCTCAACCCCAAGCTCTGGGGCGCACTGGTGTTCGATGAGATTCCCGAATTTTCTTCCACCATGTTCCAACCGGTCGGTGGCATGGACCGGATTCCCCAGGCGTTCCATGAGCGACTCAAGGACGTGGTGCGTTTTCATGCCGAAGTCAGCGACATCCAGACGTCGGAGCAAGGCAGTCGCATCACCTACCGCGACCGGCAGACGGGCAAGTCCCACACCCTGAACGCCGACTACGCCATCGTCACCGTGCCCCTGCCGCTGCTGGCCAAGCTGCCGAGCAATTTCACCACGCCCTTCAAGCAAGCGATCCTCAGCGCGCAAAGCGACCAGGCGAACAAGGTCGCGTGGCAGTCGCCGCGCTTCTGGGAAACCGACTTCAACATCTTTGGCGGGCTGTCTTACCTGGATCATGAAGTCAAAGGCCTGTGGTACCCCAGCGATCGCCTGAACAGCGCCGAAGGCATCCTGGTGGCCGCCTACAACACCAGTGAAACGGCGCAGTCCTTCAGCAGCAAATCCCTCGCCGAGCAGTTCGCCTCCTCAAGGCAGGCCGTCGAACTGCTGCACCCCGGCCACAGCGCCAAGTTGCAAAAACCGGTCGCCATCAACTGGTCGAAGGTGCCCTTCAGCAAAGGCCCGTGGATCGTCAACGACGAAGTGGGCGAGCAGGCCTACCGGATCCTCAACGAACCCCAGGGCCGCACCTACCTGGCCAGCGATGCCCTCGCCCACGGCGGCGTCGGCATCTGGCAGAACACCGCCGCCGACTCGGCGCGCCGCATCGTGTCGCTGATCGGCCGCCACGCCGAGCGCCTGCAAGCCGGCCTTGCCGCTTGATGATTTTTCGATAAAGGACCTTGCGATGAAAACCACCCCGTTACTTACAGGACTTCTCATGACCGCCACCGCCTTCGCCAGCCAGGCCGACGACATCAAGCGCATCGCCCTGCCCAACTCCAACTTCCCGATTTCCCTGGCGGTGTCGGTGCCGGCACAAACCGACCTGCTGTTTGTCAGCGGCCTGCTCGCCGACCTGCACGATCCGAGCGCGCCCAAGAATTCCTTCGCCGCCTATGGCGACACAGCGACCCAGACCACATCGATCCTCAACAAACTCAAGGGCGTGCTGCAAGCCCAGGGCCTGGACCTGGCGGACGTGGTGCAACTGCGGGTGTTCCTGGTGGGCGATCCGGCCAAGGGCGGCCAACTGGATTTCGCCGGATTGCAGCAAGGCTATACGCCGTTCTTCGGCAGCGCCGAACAACCGAACAAGCCGGCACGCACCGCCGTGCAAGTCGTCGCGCTGCCGTTGCCCGGCGGCCTGGTGGAAATCGAAGCCGTCGCCGCTCGCAAGAAGTGACACGGACCTCAGCCGACAATCAGGAGCTCACCCTCATGCCCAACCGCCAAAGACACCTCGCCGCGCCCGCTTATCGCCCGTTGCTGCTGCCGCTGTCATTTGCCTGTGGCCTTGCCTCTTTCAGCCTCGAGGCCGCCGAAAGCAGCGCGTCCACCCTCGATACCGTGGTGGTCACCGGCAACAGGGGCACCGTCGAACGCACCGTGACCAGCAGCCCGACGCCCATCGATGTGGTAACCGGCGCGCAACTGCAAGCGGTGGGCAAGTCGAGCCTGCTGGAGGCGCTGAGCAAGTTCATTCCCTCCTTCAACCTGCCCGACCGCGCCGGCTGGGATGCCAGCGGCGTGGTCCGCTCGGCCACCCTGCGCGGCCTGACGGCGTCCCACGTGTTGGTGCTGGTCAACGGCAAGCGCCGGCACACCAGCGCGACACTGAACATCAACGGTATCAACAGCGGTGCCGCGCCCAGCGACCTGGACCTGATCCCGGTGGCGTCCATCGACCATATCGAAGTGCTTCGCGACGGCGCGGCGGCGCAGTACGGCTCGGATGCCATTTCCGGGGTGATCAATATCATCCTCAAGCAGACCACCGGCGGCAGTTCCGACACCACCCTTGGCCAGGGCTACGACGGCAAGCGCGGGACCGCACAGCAAGCGCTCAACTATGGGTTCCAGGTGGGCGAAGCCGGCGTGCTCAACGTCTCATTCGACACACGCTACCAGGAGCGCGACAACAAGGCCGGCAGCAACGGCTACAGCAACCATTACTACCCGCAAGCCGACGACTCGCCCGACCCACGCGAGGCCGGCGCAAGCCACCACACCTACAAAGGCTACGGATTGCCCCGCAGCCAACTGGCCGATGTCGGCTACAACCTCGACCTGCCGCTGAACGACGACGTGACGCTCTATTCGTTCTCCACCCTGGCCACCCGGGAAAACAACGACGGACAAAACTTTCGCCTGCCCAACGGGCGCAACACCATTACCACCGGGCCCAATGGCTACCCCGGTGGCTACAGCCCCTATTGGCTGGTGAACGAAACCGACTTCCAGTCCGCGTTCGGTGCCAAGGGTGAAAGAGCCGCCGGCTGGGCATGGGACCTGAGCAGCACCTACGGACGCAACTACGCCAAGCAACGCACCTACAACAACCAGAACCCTTCGCTGGGGGAAAACACGCCGAACAAATTCACGTCGGGCATCTACATTGCCGACCAGTTGACCAGCAACCTGGACCTGAAGAACAGTTATGAAATCGGCCTGGCGAAACCGCTGGATGTGGCCTTCGGCTTCGAACACCGACGCGAAAGCTACGAGACACGCGCCGGCTCCGAAGCCTCCTACATCGACGGCGGCTACGTGTTCCCGGCCGGCCATCCACGCGCCGGGGAGCGGCCCGATCCGGGTGCCCAGGTCACCAACGGCATCACGCCCGAGGACGCGCAAAAAGTCAGCCGCAACAGCGTCGCCAGCTACATCGACCTGGGTTTTTATCCCACCGAACAGTGGTACCTGGGGCTTGCCGCACGCTACGAGCACTACAACGAAGGCATCGGCGCGACCCGCAGCGGCAAGCTGAGCACCCGCTACGAGTTCAACCCGGTGTTCTCAGTCCGCGGCACCATCAGTAACGGCTTTCGCGCCCCTTCGCTGGCCAACCAGATCTTCACCGCCCGCTCCACCGGCTTCGACACCATCAATGGCGTCTACCAGCCCTACAACTATGTGATCCTGCCTGTGGATTCGGCGGGTGCCCAGGCGCTGGGAGCCGAGGCGTTGAAACCCGAACGCTCGACCAATTTCAGCCTCGGTTTCGCCCTGACACCCAGCGAAGACCTGAGCCTGACGGTGGACGGCTACGTGATCAACCTGCGCGATCGCCTGGTCCTGAGCGAACGCTTCCAGGGCCCGGGAATCGCCGCCCTGCTCGACGGCATTGGCGTGCCGGCGACCGCGGGCGCGCAGTACTTCACCAACGGTGCCAACACCCGCACGTCCGGGGTCGATGTGGTCGGCAACTACCGACAGAACCTGGAGCGTTATGGCTCGGTGCGCTGGACCGCGGCGCTGAACTACAACCACACGAAGATCCTCAGCGTCGCCGAAACACCTTCGCAACTGACCGCCCTGGGCAGCAATTTCGAATTGATGGGGCGCCAGTCGCGGGCCCTCATCACCAAGACCTCCCCCAGCAGCAAGATGATTTTCTCCGCCGACTGGGCAATCAACGACTTCGATGTCAACTTGCGCCTGACCCGCTACGGCACGTACACCGAGGTCAACAGCTCAAGCGACCCGAGCCTGGACCGCCGCTATAGCGCCAAATGGATCACTGATCTGGACGTGGCTTATGCAATCAACAAGCAACTGACCGTCGCCCTCGGGGCACAGAACCTGTTCGACAAATACCCCGATCATATTGGCGTCAGTAACGCTTCGTTCGGCGACAACTGGGGCAGCTACTCCCCTTTCGGCTTCACCGGCGGCTATTACTACACCCGCCTCCAGTACGCTTTTTGAGGCCCGGCATCGCTGCTTAAGCTAATGCCCAAAAAGTATTTATAAATTAGTTTTTAGAACCATAGGATTCTCCAGCGCCTCTCCTTTTTTCCTTGAATATCGAGCACGCCATGTCAAAACCCCTCAGCAAATACGCCGTGATACGGCGCCGCACCTCCCTGGCCAGCCTGGTCGTTGCGCTGGCCGTGTCCACTCTCGCGCTACCGGCCCAGGCTCAGGAAACCCTGCGCATCGGCTACCAGAAATCGTCGACCCTGATCACGCTGCTGAAAACCCAGGGCACGCTGGACAAAGCCCTCGCCGAAGCGAATATCGAAGTCAGCTGGCATGAGTTCCCCAGCGGCCTGCCCTTGTTGGAAGCGTTGAATGTCGGCAATGTCGACATCAGCGCTGACGTGGCCGATACCGTGCCTGTATTCGCCCAGGCGGCGCAGGCCAAGCTGACCTATTTTGCGCAGGAAGCCCCTTCGCCTTCGGCCCAGGCCATCGTTGTCGCCAAGGATTCGCCCTTGCAGCAACTGGCGGACCTGAAGGGCAAGAAAGTCGCCGTCACCAAGGCCGCTGGAGCCCACTACCTGTTGATCGCGGCTCTGGACAAGGCAGGCCTGAAATTCTCGGACATCCAACCGGCCTACCTGTCCCCCGCCGACGGTCGGGCAGCCTTCGAGAATCGAAAAGTCGATGCCTGGGTCACCTGGGAACCGTTCCTCAGTGGCGTGCAACGACAGTTGCCCACCCGAACCCTGACCGACGGCAGTGGGCTGGCCAGCTACAAGCGCTACTACCTGACCAGCACCCGCTATGCCCAGGCGCACCCGCAAGTGCTCAAGGTGGTCTACGGGCAATTGCAGGAGGCCGGCAACTGGATCAAGAATCACCCGCGCGACGCAGCGCAGGTCCTGAGCCCGTTGTGGGGCAATCTCGATGTGGAAACGGTCGAAGCGGCCAATGCTCATCGCAGCTATCAGGTTCAACCGGTGAAAGCCGACCAACTGGATGAGCAGCAGAAAATCGCCGATGCTTTTTTTGCCGCAGGGCTGTTGCCCCGATCGGTGGATGCTCGTGATGTGGGGATCTGGGCAGAGTAAGGCTGCGAGCCGATCCCGCATGCCGTAAACCGGTCCTGAAGTCGCGCCCTCAGGGCCTCATCGCCTTGAGGCGCAAGGTTATTTTCCCTTCATTCGTTCGGTGCCTCGTGTGCCGTGGCCGCCACGGCCTGAAGCCCCCCGAGCGCATAGCTCACCATGTGCTCGATCAGCCCCTGCGGCTCGATGCTCAACCCTTGCAGCACATGCCGGGTCAAGGGCTGGTGTGCAATCAGCAAGAACAGGCACGGCGCGAAGACGCTGATCGCGCTGCGCAGCGTGGTGGGATGATCGGCCGGCAGGTTCATGATTTGCCCCAGCAGGCTGCGCAGTATGTGCGCCTTGGGAAAGGACTGCTCCCTGAGGACCGCCTCGAACTCGGGGGAAGGCGAAAGCAGTTCGCGCGTCAGCACTTTCAAGGCCCAACCATCCGGATGATTGTGGATGCGCTCGACGAGCAGGGTGATGAGTGCGCGCAACTTGTCCTGTGGCGAACCCGGTTGCTCGCTGAGCGAAACCAGCGTTTGCATCTGCAGGAATCGAGCATGGGCTTCGAGCAATACGGCCCGGTACAAGCCTTCCTTGTTGACGAAGTGATAATTCACGGCCGCGCTGTTGGCCTGCGAATGCTCGCAAATCTGTTTACTGGTGGTGTTGGCCAGGCCCTGTTCGGCGAACAACTCGCCGGCTTTCTCCAGAATCTGCAGCCGCGTTGCCCGCCCGTCGAGTCGCGAAGCGCGGGCGACGGAAGGCTTGCCAGAAGCATTGTCCATGAGCTCATCTCTCGATAGTTCTAATTCAAATTTGACTTTTTATTTTGGCGTACCTATTTTGGTCCTGTCACTGCCCCTTTACAACCCTGCGTGAAGGCCTGCCTGGATGTGCGCAGGCTTTCTCGCCTCATCAAGGAATCACCGTCATGGAAGCGCGCGTAATGACACCTTTCACCTACTTCTCATTGCCCATGCAGAAGCAGTTCCTGGTCAATCAGAAAGCCGTTCAGGGTAAGCCCTACGCCGACTTTTTCCGTTCGCAGATCAACGTACCGCTCAGTGCCGTCGAGAAAATCCAACAAGGCCCGATGCCTTTGTCCGACACGCTGACGCCCAGCATCGAAGACCTCAATCGCATGCTGGCGGCGGACTTTGTCAGCGAGGAGGCTGGATACGCCCTGTTGCCCGGCCCGATGGCCTACGTGCAAAGCCGCAAATTCTTCCCCGGTTGCACGGCGCAGATGCTCAAGTGGTGGTTCATGTGGCACCCGCTCGAAGCCGAGCGCTACACCTTGTGGTTTCCCTATGCGCATGTTGAAAATCCCTGCGTGCATCATGAGCGGCTGGTCGACGACAGCTTGAGCTTCGAAGACAGCCTGTATGGAAACACCTTCTGCGCCTGCGAATATGTCGGCGATCGCCTCATGCACCTGCATATTCATTTCAGAGATCCCTGTGAACTGGGTTTCTGCCCGGACATGTACCGTGAATCGAAAATCGATGGCAGCGTCAGCGCTCTGATGAGCCTGGCGGACCAGCCGCAAGTGCCTGTCTCGCTGATGGTCCACCTGTTCAAGGAATGCCCCGAAGGCCTGTACCTGACCAGCCGTTACTGGGTCGGCAGCCACCCAGCCATGCAACGTTTTCCAGGCGCCGAGCAGGCCGCGCAGTTGCTGAAAAAAAACGGCTTTGGCGAAGCCGAGCTGGAAACGCTGGCTTATGAATTTGCTGTGCATGATTTGTGTGAGTTCAACCACCTGGCCAGCATCCTGCCAAGCCTTCATGCACAGTTCAGTGGCGCCGCGTAACCCACTTCCCTCCCTTGACCAGGCTTCGGCGGCGCCTTAAACCGCCGCCGAAGTGGTCCGCAACACACCGTTCATCAGTAAAGTCGTGAACTCGTTGATATCCCCCTCTACTTCCAACTGCTCGGTCAACAACCTGTACCAGCAGAACCCGAAGATCATGTCCAACAGCAACTCACGGGACGTGTCCTTGGGCAGCTCCCCTTGTTGAATGGCGTTTTCCACCAGCTTGCGAGGCAATTCCCTACGCCGTTCCATGAATTCATCTTTAAGTTTGGGCAGCGTCGTGGGGTCGAGCTGGGCTTCAGCGATGACACATCGAAAGGCTTCCCCGCAAATCGTTTCCCGCCAGACCTTCCAGAGATTGAGCAACAGAAAATTAAGGTTTTCCTTGAAGGAACCTTTATCCGGCTCCTTGCGAATCTGCTCGCTTTCGCTCTCGTAGACCTCGGCTATCAACGCCGCCTTGTTGCCCCACCATCGATAGATTGTCGGCTTGCTCGCTCCGGCGCGCCGAGCCACAGCCTCGATGCTCAACCCTGAATAACCGCACTCCTTGAGGGTTTCTATGGCAGAGATGATGATCGCTTTGTGCGTGTGTGGGCTCCTCAATGAGCCAATGGAGCTCCGAGACGGTTTACGGGCCATAATTCAAAATCTCCAATATGGCGCTTGACAAAAGAAAAGCAGGGTATAGGATTCTCTCGAAAAGCAATGAAACGGATCGTTTCGTTTTGTATGATTATTTGATCTCGACTTCTGCTTAACCGCGCACCTCGGTAGCGGTATGCACCGCATTGTGGAAAGAAAAGGAGAGAATAGTCATAAATTTTTAATGCGACCTTAACGATACGGTACGTTTCGTATCATACATAATAAAAAGGAGATAATAAACCCATCGCTCATCAGTGGAACGCCAGTTTTTTCCACTGAAGCCCCCGGTTTACGGGCATAGGACTGCCAATGACACTTTGCGGGCACCATTAGATAGTTTCTAAATATTTCATGCATCCGTCACGGCCACGCCGCTGGCAGGTGGAGAAAGGAATCTGGAGGAAGTACACGTGAATAAAGTAGGAATTGTGAGCTATGGCGCAGGCATTCCGGTGTGCCGTCTCAAAGTGGAGGATGTGATCCACGTATGGAAGAACACTGACCTGAGCCTGGTCACGAACCAGCTCGGTGTCATTGAAAGAGCCGTCCTTCAACCCGACGAAGATGTCATCACCCTCGGCGTACTCGCCGCTCAACGCGCGCTGGACAAAGCGCCCCTCTCCCACCTGGATGCCCTTTACCTCGGCACATGCACCAACCCGTATGACTCCCGCGCATCCGCGTCGATCATCCTGGAAATGCTCGGCTGCGGCTACGACGCCTTCTGCGCAGACGTACAGTTCGCCGGCAAGTCGGGCACCAGTGCCCTTCAAATCGCCTACGCCCTGGTCGCTTCGGGCATGAGCGGCAACGCCTTGGCCATTGGCGCCGACACGATCAACCGCAACACCGCCCCCGGCGACCTGACAGAGTCCTATGCCGGAGCAGGAGCGGCCGCCTTGCTGCTGGGCACTGAAAACGTGATCGCGCAATTCGACGCCAGTTTTTCCTGCGCGGCGGATATCGCGGACAACATTCGTCCCCAGGGTGATCGCTACATCCGTTCCGGGATGGGATTGGGCTCCGACAAAAACAGCATCGGCCTGGAAGAGCAGACCCACCGCGCCGCATCGGGCCTGATGACCAAGATGAAGCTGCAGGCCGGCGATTTCGACTATGTCGTATTGCAGCAGAACCTGGTGTCGACGCCCTTCTCCCTCGGCAAGGGCCTGGGCTTCACGACAGCGCAGATCGAGCCGGGCATCTATGCCCAGAGTGTCGGCGATACCGGCGCGGCGAGCCCTTTGCTGGGCCTGGTGAACATACTGGATCGAGCGCGACCCGGTGAGAAGATCCTCATGGTGTCCTATGGATTTGGCGCGGGTAGCGATGCGATTGCCTTGACGGTGACGCCTGCCATCGAAGCCTACCAAAAGACCAACGTCCCGCTGCGCACGCTGCTGGAGGATAAGTATTACGTGGATTACGGGACGTCGATCAAGTACGAATTCAAGTACTTGCGACCTGACTATGCCCTGACTGCCTACCTCTGATTTCTATCTATCCAGCAAGGAGCACCTTCTATGTGCGCACGACGCGTTGCTATCGTTTCGGCTGCCTATACCCCCAAGCCCGGCAGCTCCCGAGTTCGTCAGACCTTTAAAGAGATGATCGTCGAGTCCGCCTACCAGGCACTCAACGCCATCAAGATGCATCCCCGCGAGCTTCAGGCGGTCGCCTATGGCTACCACGGTGAAGGCATTTCCGAGTACGGCGGCCTGGGCCCGACCATCTCCGATGCCCTGGGCATCAGCCCTGCCCCGACGTTCATGAGCACTGCCAACTGCACCAGCAGTTCGGTGTCCTTCCAGATGGCCCACCAGATGGTCGCCTCAGGTGAATACGACATCGTCCTGTGCGGCGGCTTTGAAAAAATGACCGATCACTTCAACTACGCCGAATACATCGGCTCCAGTACGGAGTGTGAGTACGATTACTTCCTGGGGATTTCACACACCGACGCCTTCGCCCTGGCGACGGCCGAATACTTTGAAAAATTCGGCTATGCGGGACGTGAAGCGGATGTCCTGGCCACGTTTGGTCGGCAGATGCGCATCTATGCCCACAACACCCCCACCGCGACCCGCTTTGGCGTGCCGATTCCGTCCCTGGAAACCCTCAAGAACAGCGAGGCCTGCGGCTCGATGCTGGCCTGGGGCGAGGCCAGTGGTTGCGCGATCCTGGTGGCCGAACACCTGGCGCATCACTACACGAGCCAACCGGTGTTCATCCGTGGCTGCGCCTACACCGGCGTGTCGCATTACTTCGGGACGCGTTATCACAACCCGACCCTGAAACACGCGGGCCTGCCGAAAGACGTGGGCATGGCGGTTTCCGCCAACTCCATTGCCTGTGCCGAAATCGCGTACAAAAAAGCCGGCATCACCGCCAAAGACATTGACGTGGCACAGGTCTACGACTTGCTGGGGGCGGGCCTGATCCAGATGGAATCGATGGGTGTCTGCGGCCCGGGCCAGGCCGGTGACTTTGTCTTGGAAGGCGGTATCGCCCTCGACGGGCAACTGCCGTTGAACACCGATGGCGGCAATATCGGGCGCGGTCACGCTTCCGGTTGCGACGGCATCCTGCACATTACCGAACTGTTCCGACAGCTTCGTGGCGAGTCCAACAACCAGGTCAAGAACGCGCGCATTGGCGTCTCGCAAAACCTGGGCGGTTACGCCGCGCATAACAGCGTCATTGTGCTTTCCAACGATTAAGGAGCCGACCATGTCCCTGTACCCAGAACAAATCCACCGCATGACCACCGCCAGCATGTTGCGCGAATGGCGCGAGCACGGCGGCAAGTACCGTCTCGAAGGCAGCCGTTGCCAGGATTGCGAGGAGATTTTCTTTCCTCGGCGAACCGTATGCGGCGCCTGCAACTCGATGAACGTGCAGCCGTACCGCTGCGCGCGCACCGGCACGATTCAGGTCAGTGCCCATGCTGAAAACCCCATCCTCGCCGCCATGGGCTATGGGGAAACCGTACCGCGCTTCATGGCGATGGTGCGCCTGGATGACGGCCTGGTGATTGCGTCGGAAATCGTCGACGTGGTCGACCCACGACAAGTTGTCAGCGGCGCGCCTGTCCGCATGGTAGTTCGTAAACATGTCCGAGAAAGTAACTTGGCTTGGCAATATGCCTATAAGTTCGTACTGGTGAAATAACAAGCGAGTTGTCCGCCCTATCCCGCGTTATTAATAACAACAGTCGATATTTCCGGCCTATCAGCCCGTTACTTTGATTCTGTTCTTCAGAGTCCTGCTTCGCCATTGCCTTAAACGTGTTACCTAACTCTTTATTGGCTTTAAGCCGAGGACTTGTCATGTCTACTCTTTGCAAACCCAGCTTGCTGTTCCCGCCACACAAGATTACCCAGCAACAAATGATCGACCATCTGGAACACTTGCACGATGACCATCCTCGCATGGCCCTTGCAAAACGGATGATCCAGAACACCCAGGTCAATGAGCGCCACCTGGTGCTGCCGATCGATGAACTGGCGGTGCACACCGGCTTCACCCATCGCAGCATCGTCTACGAGCGCGAGGCCCGCCGCATGTCGTCCCTTGCGGCACGGGAGGCCATCGAGAATGCCGGGCTGACCACCGACGACATCCGGATGGTCGCCGTGACTTCGTGCACCGGCTTCATGATGCCCTCGCTGACCGCCCACCTGATCAATGACCTGGGGCTGCGAACGTCGACCGTACAACTGCCGATTGCCCAACTGGGCTGCGTCGCGGGCGCTGCGGCCATTAACCGGGCCAATGACTTTGCCAGTCTGTCGCCGCAAAACCATGTGCTCATCGTGTCCCTGGAGTTCTCGTCGTTGTGCTATCAACCCGACGACACCAAGTTGCACGCGTTCATATCCGCTGCGCTGTTTGGCGATGCCGTATCTGCCTGCGTGATGCGCGCCGACGATAAGGCGCCTGGATTCAAGATTGCCAAGACCGGCTCTTACTTCCTACCGAACAGCGAGCATTACATCAAATACGACGTCAAGGACAGTGGCTTCCACTTCACCCTGGACAAGGCCGTCATGAACTCCATCAAAGACGTGGCACCCATGATGGAAGAGTTGAACTACGAGACCTTCAATCAGCACTGCGCCCAGAATGATTTTTTCATCTTCCATACCGGCGGACGGAAAATCCTCGATGAACTGGTCCTGCAACTGGACCTTGAACCCGGCAGGGTCGCGCAGTCGCGCGACAGTTTGAGCGAAGCCGGGAACATCGCCAGCGTGGTGGTCTTCGACGTGCTCAAACGTCAGTTCGACAGCGGGCCTGATGCGGGTGCGACCGGCATGCTGGCCGCCTTCGGCCCCGGCTTCACGGCCGAAATGGCCGTGGGCAAGTGGGTCGCCTGACACACCGAAACCACTGCACAGGTACCCAGCCGGGGGCACACCTGCCCCCGGCTACAGGTATTTGGTCGCAAGCATCCACCTCGTTCAAGAGGGCTTCCAAAGGGCTAAGGATAGAAGGGGAAGGAACATGGAGAGGAAGTATCTGGCCGCCCGACCTTGGGGTGGCTATGAAAGGCGCATGGTCGTCCTTTTGTCATTGAGCTTCGGGCTGGTAGGGCTGGATCGGTTCATCATCATGCCGCTGTTCCCGGTGATCATGCGTGACCTGGCGCTGGACTATCAGGACTTGAGCCTGTTGTCGGCGATCCTGGCATTCGCATGGGGCGGCTCGGCCCTGTTCATGGGCGCGGCCATCCGGCTGTTGGGCACCAAGCAACTGCTGGTGCTGTCGATCACCCTGCTGTCGCTGTTGGCCGGGGCTTCAGCATTGATCACCAGCCTGGTCGGCCTGGTGCTGCTGCGTGCATTGATGGGCGTTTGTGAAGGGGCTTTCACGCCCGTGAGCATCATCGTCACCGATGAAGTGTCCCAGCCCTGCCGACGGGGACTCAACCTGGGAATCCAACAAGCCCTGTTTCCCATCATCGGCCTGTGCCTCGGGCCATTGCTAGCGGGTGTCCTGCTGGAATTTTTCGGATCGTGGCGCGCGGTGTTCGCCATCATCTCGCTGCCGGGGCTGCTCGTGGCCTGGTACCTGTACAGAAGCTATCAACCGGCCCAGGGGCCGCACACTCCCCCCATCGACCGCCCTACCCACAGCCAGTGGCGAACAGCCCTGGCCAGCGGCAACGTGCGGCTTAACATTGCGTTGATGCTCTGTATACTGACGTGCCAGTTCGTTCTGTGTGCCCTGCTCCCCAGCTACCTCACCGACATCTTGCACCTGAGCGATTTCTCCATGGCCATGATCATTTCCGCGATCGGCCTGGGTGGTTTTTTTGGCCAGTTGGTCATTCCCGGGCTGTCCGACCAACTGGGTCGCAAGCCCGTCGTTTCCGTCTGCTTCATGCTCAGTGCACTGCTGGTGGGCCTGCTCATCGTCAGCCCGCCCTTGCCGTGGCTGCTGTTCCTCCAGTTGTTCTTCCTGTCCTTCATCAACTTCAGCCTGATCTGCATCACCGTCGGGCCGCTGACCAGCGAATCGGTGCCACCCAGCTTGCTGGCCACCGCGACGGGCCTGGTGGTGGGCTGCGGAGAGATTCTGGGCGGTGGCGTCGCGCCCGTGGTCGCCGGCTACATCGCAATGAACTGGGGACTGACCGCCATCCTGTTCCTGGCGCTGGCCGGCAGCCTGACAGGCGGGTTGCTGTCGTTGCGGCTCAAGGAAGCCAACCCTGCGTTCGACGGGCGCGACGACTTCAGCCCCCTACCCGCTCACTTGACCCTGGAGGATAAGTCATGACGCATTACGTGATGTTACTGGACGCTCCGGAGCCGCAACGCGGCCTTGGTGTGTTCGATTTCAAATCCGGGCAGAGCCTGGAAGTGCGCCCATCGCAGGGCAACCTGTACGAAGCGCTGACCCATTGCGCCCAGGGAAACCTGGATTGGGAAACCTACCTCAAGGAGCAGCCCTCGACCCCCTACCCGCTCACGTCCGCCGCGGTGAAATACCGGCCACCGCTCATGCCCGATAACAACCTGGCGGTGCAGCTCAGCGAAGTCACCCTCTGCACCGCCAAGACAGAACAAGCCTGGTACTACAAAGGTAACGGACGCCTGCTCAGGACGGATGGCGATCCCCTGCAGGTGCCTTACCATGCCCAAAGCATCAGCAGCGAGCCGTGCATCGTTTGCCTCTACTGGGTCGACCACTTTGGCGCGCTGCGCTTCATGGGCTTCACCCTCGGCAACGACCTCCATGATCACGTGTTGCACGGCCGTGATGCGATTTCTTCGGCACAGGCCCGCCTGCGCACCTGCGCCGTGGCCCCGGCATTGATACTGGGAGAAATGCAGGCCGACCTGGCCATCAACGTGCAGGTGGAACGCGACGGCCAGCCACTGGCAGCCAGTCACCATCGAATGAGCTTGCATGGTTGGCAAAGCCTGCGTCGATACTCGCAGGCGTTCCTGGAGAAGCATGAGCAGTTTCTCGAACCCGGCCTCGTCCACTACGTCTTCCACAGCTTGAGCCACCGCACCACCCAAGTGTCGCTTCAGCACGGTGACTGCCTGAGCATCGACTGCCCTGAGCTGGAATTGACCCTGCGCAATCAGATCGTCGAAGAAGAACTCGCGGCACTGTTTCCCTTGCCCGCGCGGCGCGCACCGCACAGCCCGTGCATCGACCTGCCCTTGTCGGCCCCCAGGAAGTCCTGAGGGTGCAAAGGGGCTGGTCGCGCGCGGGCCGAGCTGAAACCGTTAGGGCCATCCAGCCAATCCGGCCCTAACGGTTATTGCGCCAGATGGAAAAATTCAACGCGGCGGCCACGCACAACCAGGCCAGGTAAGGAAACAGGATCAACCCGGTGATCACGTCCAGGCGCAAGGTCAGGACCACCATGACGGCCACGACCAGCCAGAGCAGTGTGATGATCACCAGGCCGGCGAACATCTGGTGCGCACCAAAAAACACCGGCGTCCAAAGTGTGTTGAGCGCGATCTGCGCCGCCCACAATGCGATCACGGTCTGGCTCCCCGGGATCAGCGCCAAGCGATAACCCGCCCAGGCCAGCAACAGGTAGATCACGGTCCATGCCACTGGGAACAGCCAATTGGGTGGCGTGAAGCCAGGTTTCACGAGGGACGCGTACCAAGGGCCCGGCTTGAAAATGATCCCCGTGCTCGCGGCGGCGGCACAAGCCAATAGAAAGATGAAAAAAGTCATTGTCGATCCTTAGGGCAGGCCCACTGCCTGGGCGAACAGCCAGGGGGCGGCTTCAAGAGTGGGGTACGAAGGTGCATCGCACCCTTCCCAATAAATGACTCGATCATCGGCGCATAAATTCAATGAGGCGTCGCAATCCGGGCAGCGGCACGTCAACCGGCCTGCCGTTACCCGCAGCACTACTCGCGACCACCGGTCCAGAGCCCCTGGCACATCAGGAGGACTGGACTAGAGTCAACGCTTTGCGAAGTTCAAAGGACCGACAACATGACCACGACCTACAGTGCCCCCGGCCTCCTTGTCGTCGACATCGCCGGACGTACAGACAACGCCCAGGACGTCGTCATACAGCCCGACGGTTCAATCCTGATCGCCGGTTTCAGCGACTACGGCAACGCGCTGGATGACGGTAGGGACTTTTCGCTCACCCGCCTCAATCCCGACGGCAGCGTGGACACCGGCTACGGTCACGCCGGGCGACAGGTGATCCATAAACAGATCCCCTTCGAAAAAGACTACAACCTTCAAGTCCAGGCTGACGGCGCGGTGGTGACGACCCACGCAGGCCACGATGACACCGCCATCGTCCAGCGTTGGGGCCCCGACGGCAAAGCCGATGCAGCGTTCAACAGCAACGCCGAGGCCAGCCTGTCCAGCGGCTTCGGCACCAAGTCCATCGTGCAAGCCAATGCCGACGGCAGCGTCCTGGTCAGCGCGGTGCAAGGCAGTCTTTTGAACGTGGCCCAGTTGAATGCCGATGGCACGCTGGACACATCGTTCGGCACAGACGGTCTCCTCACGCTGCAAGCGCCCGCACCGTTCATCTTTCTGGAGAGCATTTTCAAAATGGCGGATGGCAGCCTGCTGGTCCACGGCTCACCCGGCGTCCAGAACAGCGTGCTCAAGTACACGGCAGACGGGGAGCTGGACACCCAGTTTGGCGGTGACGGTAGCGTCCCGCTGCCCATCTTCACCACGTTGCGTGGCGACATGGTCGTGCAGGATGACGGCAAGCTATTGATTGCCGGCTCCACCACATACGAGGATTTTGCCGTACTGCGGCTCAACGCCGATGGCAGTCCCGACCTCAGTTTCGGCCAGCAAGGCCTGGTCAGTATCAATCTGCCCGGCGAAGCGGCCTATGGCAGTGAAATTGCCTTGCTCGACGACGGCAAGATTTTGCTCAGCGGGGATACCTACACCAATGGCGGCTCCGATTACGCGGCGGTCCGGCTGAACGCCGATGGCAGCCTGGACACAACCTTCGCCAGCCCGGATGGCAACGCGCGACTGGTGGGTTCCTCCAGCACCGATAAATTGCTGGGCGTCAATACGGACGAGATCCTGCGTGGACTGGCCGGAGACGACCTGCTGCAAGGCAATCTTGGTCGCGACCTGCTCTCCGGCGGCGCAGGCCACGATGTCTTTCGCTATGCCAGTGTGGCCGACAGCTTTCGCACCGCGGACAGCACCGGCAGTGATCGCCTGCTCGACTTCAACCCCAGCGAGGACCGCATCGACCTCAGCGCCCTGGGTTTCACCGGCATCGGCAACGGATACGCCGGCACGCTGGCGATCCAGAACAACGCCGACGACACCCGCACCTACCTGAAAAGCTTCGAGGCCAATGCCGATGGCCAGCGTTTCGAACTGGTGATCGATGGCAACGTCACCGCCCAACTCAACGAAAGCAACCTGCTGTTCAGTGCGGCGAACAACGCAGGCGGCTCCCTGCCTGAGCAGGTGGAACTGACGTTGATCGGCACAGCCGGACCGGACCTGCATACCGACGTGATCTGATCAGGTGACCCGTCAGCGCCTAAGGATGCTCTATCATGAGCTTGTGCTCATGACGAGCCTTTCTGATGACCTGCCGGGACCCCCTCTACATGAGAGATCTGCCACCGACCGCCACCTTGCGTGCCTTCGAAGTCGCCACCCGGCACACGACCTTCACCGCTGCCGCGCAGGAGTTGCATGTCACGCAAAGCGCGGTCAGCCACCAACTCAAACACCTCGAGTCGCTGTGGGGATTGCAGCTGTTCGAGCGTGGCAAGTCCCTGAGCCTCACGGCCGCGGGGGCTACGCTGGCGCCCATCGTGCGGGAGTTCTTCATGAGCCTGGAGGCAACCCTCGGCGATCTGCGCGAGCAGAAAGACCGGGTCCGGCTCGAAGTCAGTACCACCTATTCCTTCGCTCTGAAATGGCTACTGCCACGCCTGCCCGGTCTCTCGCGCCTGCATCCCGAACTGCTCGTCTCGCTGGACACCACGGACAAGATCATTCATTTCTCCAACGCCCAGGCCGACGTCGCGATCCGGCTCGGCAAGGGGAGTTACCCCGGCCTGCATTCGGAGTTCCTGTTCGGCGAGCAGGTGTTTCCGGTGGCCAGTCCCGAGTTGCTGCTGCGCTTCGGGACACCGCAGAGCCCTGCCGAACTGTTGCACTACCCGCTGCTGACCCGCGATGGCGCCGAGCTGGTGCCGAAATGGGAAGTCTGGTTCCAGAAGGTCGGGTTGGAGTTCCTCCCGCTCAAGGAAAGCGTGAGGTTCGGCGACACCAACATGACGGTCGAGGCAGCCCTGCTCGGCCAGGGCATCGCCCTGGTGCGCAGCGGGCACGTGGAAAGCGAAATCAGCGATGGGCGTCTGGTGCGGTTGTTCGACGTGCCGTTTCCCTCCCCGCTTGCCTATTACTTTGTCTGTCCGAAAGGCATCGAGTCACAGCCACACATCGTCAACTTTCGCCAGTGGCTATTGAGCGAGGCGCTGAAAGCCCAGCAAGCCTATGGGTGATGCATGAGGTTTTGCTCATGAAACAATGAGGAGACTTCTCTGTAATCCGGGCACGGCGTTGCATACACTGGCCCGCATGCCTATCCACATCACACTCCTGGTTCTCTTCGCCGCACTCTTGCATGCCAGCTGGAATGCCCTGCTGCGTGGCGGCGCCGATCGACTCTGGTCCATGACGATCATGTGCATTGCCGTGGCCATCGCCAGCGCCGTGACCGCCGCGTTCATGGTGACGCCGGCGCCCGCCAGTTGGGGCTATGCGTTGCTTTCAGCGCTGCTGCACGTTGGCTACAACCTGTTTCTGGTACGCAGCTACCGGCTCGGCGACCTGGGGCAGGTCTACCCGATTTCCCGTGGTTCATCACCGGTCCTGATCACCTTGGGCGCCGCGGCCTTTGCCGGGGAAAGCATCTCGCCTGGCACGTTACTCGGCATCGCGCTGGTGTCGGGCGGCATCATTTCGCTGGCCTTGAGCGGACGCAAGCTGTCCACTCCGAGTCTGTCCTATGCGCTGGGAACCGGCTGTTTCATCGCCGCCTACAGTGTCACCGACGGCATCGGCGCCAGGCTCTCCGGCGCGCCACTGGCCTACACCGTGTGGATGTGCACCTTGTGGGGCGTGATGATGCCTATGGTGTACATCGGCCTGCGCGACGCCCGTAGCCTGTTCGCGGTGCGGCCAGGCCTGTTGACCGCCCTGGCCGGCGGGCTGGTCTCCCTGTTGGCCTACGCCATCGTCATCTACGCCATGAACGAAGCGCCCATGGGCGCGGTGTCTGCATTGCGCGAAACCAGCGTGCTGTTCGCGGCGTTGATTGGCGGCCTGTTCCTCGGCGAGGCACTCACCGTTCGCCGAATCCTGGCCTGCGCAGTGATCGCCAGCGGCATCCTCATCATCGGCTGACACGACTTTTCTCACCGTCGCAGGAGGTAACCCCTATGGAAAACGTCTCGCAGGCACCGCTGATCCTGATCACCGGTGGCAGTCGCGGAGTAGGTGCCGCCACCGCGCGCCTGGCCGCCTCGCAAGGCTATGACGTGGCGATCAGCTACGTGGCCAACGAGCCTGCGGCACAAGCTGTCGTGGCAGATGTCGAGGCGCAGGGACGTCGGGCATTGGCGATACGGGCCGACAGCGCAGACCCGGTGCAGGTCGCCGACTTGTTCACGGCCATCGACCGCACCTTCGGGCGCATCGACGTACTGGTGAATAACGCCGGTGTGCTGCAAACCCAGTCCCGCCTGGAAGACCTCGGCTTCGAGCGCATGCAGCGTATCTTCGCGGTCAACGCCATCGGCCCGATGCTTTGCGCCCAGCAGGCGGTGAAGCGCATGTCCCATCGACACAACGGACCGGGCGGCGTGGTGATCAACGTCTCCTCGGCCTCGGCCCGCCTCGGCAGCCCCAATGAATATGTCGACTACGCGGCGTCGAAGGGCGCCCTGGAAACCTTCACCATCGGCTTGGCCAAGGAAGTGGCCCGCGAAGGCATTCGCGTCAACTGCATCCGCCCCGGCCACATCTACACCGACATGCATGCCAGCGGCGGCGAGCCGGGACGGGTCGAGCGCGTCAAGGACTCGATCCCCATGGGGCGCGGCGGCCAACCCGAGGAAGTGGCACGGGCCATCCTGTGGCTGGCCAGCGCGCAAGCCTCCTTCGTGACCGGTACGTTCCTCGACGTGACCGG
Source organism: Pseudomonas sp. Cab53 (assembly GCF_018325965.1). Classification (NCBI taxonomy): domain Bacteria; kingdom Pseudomonadati; phylum Pseudomonadota; class Gammaproteobacteria; order Pseudomonadales; family Pseudomonadaceae; genus Pseudomonas; species Pseudomonas sp. Cab53. Next base: position 3,692,334 of record NZ_AP021902.1, read on the forward strand.
CGGCAAATGAGGGCTCAGGAAGGTACCGGCGCTTGGGCATCGATCAGTCCGTGACGTTTCAAATCATCCCAGAACGCCGCAGGAATACCGACCTTCATCGCCTGGATATTGGAAACGACCTGCCCCGACGAACGCGCCCCCGGAATGATCGCGGACACTTGCGGATGTGCCGCCGCAAACTGCAAGGCGGCAGTATGGATATCAATACCATGTCGACGGGCTATGGCCATGATTCGCGCGCGCTTTTCCACCGCTCCGGCGGGTAGATCCTGGCTGAAGTTGTATCGATTGCGTCCTCCCAGGAATCCATCGTTCAGGGGGTTCCAACCACGACGCTGGTGCCCTTGCTTTTCAACGCCGGTAAGGTACTGCGCAAGGCATCGCCGTGGTCAAGAAGGGAATACTGGCAGGCAAGCAGAACGATGTCCGGAACCGGGTCATCACCGGCCAGTGCCCGGACCACGGCGTCCGGGGCATTGACTCCGAAGCCCCAGGCTTTGATGAGTCCCTCGTCACGCATCTTTTCAAGCTCGACCATCGCCCCCGTGCGCGCAATTCGATACGCCGCTTCCCAGCCGCCATCCAGTTCGGTGTTATCGGGTGAGAGATCATGGATAAAGACGATATCGATGCGTGGCAGGCCCAGACGCTGCAGGCTGTCTTCTACGGAGCGACGTGCGCCTGCCGCGGTGTAGTCATAGCGGTAGTTGAAGGGCGCCGGCGATTTCCAGATGGCATGGTCCGCACGCCGGCCACCCGCGGCCGTCAATACGCGGCCGACCTTGGTGGATACCACGTAGTCGTCTGGATCCTTGTCATGCAGGAAGCGCCCCAGGCGATATTCGCTCAAGCCAAACCCATAGAATGGCGAGGTATCGTAAAGACGTACGCCCTCGCCCCACGCAGCCTGCAGAACCGACCTCGCCTGCTCATCGCTGATGGGCGCAAAAATATTACCGATCTGCGTTCCGCCCATACCAAAGCGCTGGGGCGTCATGTACCTCATCGTATGCGAGGACGCATTGACCGGCAGGTCTGTGCGCACGAGTCGCCCTTCTGTACGCATGACGCTTCCGCGCTCTGTCAGCGCGGCGGCCGTGGAGGCGGTAGTCATTGAACTGGCCAGGCTCGAGGCTGGCAGTAGAGCGGCTGCAACAGCACCCGCCGCCGAGTAGGTAAGAAAATCTCGTCTGTCCATCCAACATTCCTTTCGCGACTGGGTTTCACGGGCTGTACACAGGCCAGAAACTAGAGCAACGAAGCGGAACCGGGTGAGCCAAATACGCCATATTTTCTGCACAATCCTGCCGATACCCTTGTGCCAGGCACACACGCTCAGCACACTCGGACACTCCGTGAACAGGACATACGTGATGACTAGCGGTTCTTTCTCGCAGTTCGGTCTGAGCCGCACCCCGGGCGCAGGCGAACCCGCCCAGCCCAACGAACGCCTCCAGGCACTTGGAAGGCTCATCGAAAAAGTCACGAGCCAGATTGGCTTGAACGAGGTCTGCCCGACATCGATCCCAGGCCTGACTTTTTATCGAATGGCCGAGTTGGGTACGCCCACGTACTGCATTTATGAACCGTGCATGGCCATCATTTTGCAAGGTGCAAAGGAGATCACGTTCGGTGAGCAAGCCTGTGAGTTCGGACAGGGGGCGTTCTTCGTCACGTCAGTCGACATTCCCACACTGGCTCGCGTTACAGCGGCTGACGAACGAACGCCTTATTTATCCGTTGTGTTGAAGCTCGATCTTTCCATGCTCAACGAGGTGATCCAGGCCCTGGAATCCCCCAGGCAGGAAGTGGCATCGGTCGCACGCGGCTTCGCATCCGGAGCGGCGTCAGGCGAGATGCTCGACGCCTTCATTCGCTTGACCACGCTGATCGAACGGCCGCTTGAAGCGGGCGTGATGTCGGATCTTATCAAGCGAGAAATATGCGTACGTCTGTTGCTCAGCGGTGCGGGCCCGTGGTTGCGCAGCGTCGCTCGCGATGGTTACCGGGACAAAGGCACTGTGAGAGCCATTGAGTGGCTGAAACACCACTACGACAAGCCGCTGCACGTGGCCGATCTCGCTCAACGGTCAGGCATGGCCTGCTCCACCCTGCACCACAACTTTCGCAAACTGACGGGCACCAGCCCCGTCCAGTACCAGAAATCGTTACGGCTGCAGGCCGCCCGCAGCCTGATGTTGACCGAGCGGGTGGACGTGAACACCGCCGCGCTGAGAGTCGGCTATGAAAGCGTCGCCCAATTCAGTCGCGAGTACGCTCGACGCTTCGGCTCCCCACCGTCGAAAGACATCAAGCACACACGGGAAAATAGAACGTAGCGCCCTCCCCGATTGATTCGAAATTCCATTGGCGCATAGCTCACCGTTACCTGTCTCCACTGCTCATGGCGCAACAGTGCAGTAACAGACTGTTGGGCCTGCAACATCTTCCGGAGGGGGCTCACCCCGTTGAAGGTCCGGAAAATAGTCCTTTCCCAGCTATGGCACAGAGCCTGCAATCTTCCAGGCAAGCGGGATTTGCTCCTGCCTTCCGATCTTCTGGAAATAAAAAAATCGCCCTCTCGCCGCCTTGCCTGGAGCTGTTCCATGAACCCCGCCTCCCGCGTCTCCCTGGCCCGTGCCAGATTCCTGATCAGTGCCTGCATCCTGGCACTGGGCTTGCCGTCCATGACCCGGGCCGCAGAAAGCCCGCCTGCCGAGGTGCATCTGGATTACGCCTATTACTCGCCGGTCAGTCTGGTGCTCAAGCACTTGGGTTATCTGGAAAAGGCCCTGCCCCAGACCAAGGTGAGTTGGGTCTTGAGCCAGGGCAGCAACCGTTCCCTGGAATACCTCAACAGCGGCGGCGTCGATTTCGCCTCCTCCGCCAGCCTGGCGGCGGTGTTGAGCCGCGCCAACGGCAGCCCGATCAAGTCGGTGTATGTCTACAGCCGCGCCGAATGGACGGCCCTGGTGGTGCGCAAGGATTCGCCGTACCAGACGGTCGCCGACCTGAAGGGCAAGAAGATCGCCGCCACCAAAGGCACCGATCCCTATCTGTTTACCCTGCGCAGCCTGCAACAGGCTGGACTGGACAAAGACGACGTGGAGCTGGTGCACCTGCAACATCCGGACGGTCGCACCGCCCTGGAAAAAGGTGACGTCGACGCCTGGGCAGGCCTCGACCCGCACATGGCCGCCAGCGAAGTCCAGGCCGGCTCGCGCCTGCTGTATCGCAACCCCGCTTTCAACAGCTACGGCGTGGTCAGCGTCACGGAGAAATATGCCCAGGAGCACCCGCAGACCATCAAGACCGTGCTGGCCGCCTACGAACAAGCGCGTGAGTGGGCGGTCGGTCATCCGCAGGAGCTGGCCAAGTTGCTGGCCGACGAATCCGGATTGTCGCTGGAAGTGGCCAGATTGCAGTTGTCGCGCACTGACCTGGGTAACCCACAACTGAGCGCCGAGGATGTGCTGGCCTCCAAGGCTGCCGCGCCGATTCTGGTCTCCGAGGAACTGGTCCGTCGCGGGGTGAATGTGGACCAGGTGATCGACCAACTGCTCGACACCGGTCGCCAGCAGGCCGTGGCCCGTCAATAACCCAGGCAATAACCGATCCGCGCCTGGCGCGGATTCGCCATTGCCGGAGAACCACCATGAGCAGTCATAGCAAAGACCTTTCCAGCCCACGCCTGGCCCTGTCACTGGCGAGCAAAGCGCCCCCGTTCAACCCCGACTGGCGCCTGCGGCTCAAGGGGTTGGCGCTGCCGGTGCTGATCATCTTGATTTTGGAAATCATCGTGCGCATCGGTTGGCTGCCCTCCTACCAGATGCCCGCCCCCAGCGAGATCGCCCTTACGCTGGGCGATCTAGCCGAAGGTGCGCTGTGGAAACACATCGGCGCCAGCCTGCTGCGGGTATTGCTGGGCTTCGCCATTGGCGCCAGCCTGGCATTGATCTTCGCCGCCTGGGTTGGCTTGAGCCGGGAAGCCGAAGCCTATCTGGAACCCACCTTCGCCGGCCTGCGTTCGATCCCCAGCCTGGCCTGGGTGCCGTTGCTCCTGCTGTGGCTGGGCATCGACGAAACCTCGAAGGTGGTGCTGATCGCCATCGGCGCGTTCTTTCCCGTCTACCTCAATGGCGTGGCAGCGATTCGCAACATCGACCGCAAGCTGGTGGAGGTCGGCCATATGTACGGTTTCAATCGCCGCCGCCTGGTGCGCCGGATTCTCCTGCCCGCCGCCCTGCCCGGCCTGTTCACCGGATTGCGCAGCGGCATGAGCCTGGCCTGGATGTTCCTGGTCGCCGCCGAACTGATCGCCGCCACCAAGGGCTTGGGCTATCTGTTGAGCGACGGCCGCGAAACCTCGCGCCCGGATATCGTACTGGCAGCGATCATCGTGCTCGCCGTGCTGGGCAAGCTCAGCGACGGCATGCTTGCCGGCCTGGAAAAACGTTTCCTGGCCTGGCGCGACACCTTTACCGGCACCGAGGAATGAGCCATGACCCAAGCCCTGCTGGATATCCATGTCGAGCGCAAGACCTTCGCCACCACCACGGTGCTCAGTAACATCCACCTTCAACTGCAACCTCGGGAAACCGTGAGCCTGCTGGGTCCCAGTGGCTGCGGCAAAAGCACCTTGCTGCGCATCGTCGCCGGCCTGGAAAAAGACTTCGAAGGACATCTGCTCAGCGACACCGAACAACTGGCCTTCGTGTTCCAGGAGGCGCGATTGATGCCCTGGCTGACGGTGCAGCAGAACATCGGCTTCAGCGATGACAACGATTACGACGAAGCCTGGGTTGCGCAGTTGATCGACGAGGTCGGCCTCACAGGCTTCGCCGACGCCTTGCCCAAGGCATTGTCCGGCGGCATGGCACAACGTGTGGCGATTGCCCGCGGCCTGTATTCGCGACCACGGGTGCTGTTGCTGGACGAACCCTTCAGCGCCGTGGACGCCTTCACCCGGATGAAATTGCAGGACCTGCTACTACAACTGGCCGAGCGACACGCCATCGCTTTGTTGCTGGTGACGCACGATGTGGGCGAGGCGCTGTACCTGAGCGACCGGGTACTGATGATGGACACTCGCCCCAGCAGCATTCGCCAAGAGCTGACGGTGCAACTGGAGCACCCGCGGGACCGGCGCGACCCGTTGTTGGCGCGGCTCAAGGCATTGGCCCTCGGCGAATTGCGCAACGCCCATGTCATCTGATCAGCCGCCCCAGAAAACAACCAAAAGGAATTAATAAATAAAAAATCAATATTTATGGTTATAAAAATAACCACGTAATCTCAACTCATTCCGCCACCGTCCACGACAGTGAAGTGCCTTATGAAACCGACTGACAACGTTATCGACTTCGTCCAATTCCGCAAACGCAAGCAGGCCCAACAACGGGCCCACGCCATGTGGGAAATGTACGCGCGTAATGCCGGCTACCCGACGTTCCAGTGGCTTCAAGCCTCTCAGCCCACCCGGACGTACCAGGCGTGAGCGCCCTGGAACCTTCGCGTTTTCTGGCGAGTTCCGACGACCCTGAAGTGGAACTGAATAACCTGCAAGCGCTGGACGAGGACCCTATCTGCGAACGGGTTGCGCAGAACCTGCAACGCCTGCGGGGCAAGCGACACCTCTCCCTCGACGCCCTCGCCCGCCAGTGCGGTGTCAGCCGGGCCATGCTCGCGCAGATCGAATCCGGGCGCAGCGTGCCCTCGATCAAAGTGCTGTGCAAAATCGCCAAGGGTTTGAAAGTTTCCGTGGCTGCATTTCTTGAGCACCGGGCTTTCGAGGGCGTGACGGTGCTGGCGGCCAGCCAGAGCAAACGTTTGGTCAGCGCCAATGGCGCCTTTGTCAGCCGCACGCTGTTCCCTTTCGACGTCGCACGTCAGTCGGAATTCTACGAGCTGCGCCTGAGCCCGTTGGGCGAGGAACAATCCGATGGACACGGCCCCGGCGTCCAGGAAAACCTGGTGGTATCCCAAGGCGTGCTGGAAATCAGCGTCAGCGACGAACGCTACCTGCTCTCCACGGGCGACTCGATTCTGTTTTATGCCGACCAGGCGCACCGTTATCGCAACCCGGCCGACAGCGAAGCGGTGGCGTACCTGGTAGTGACCTATCCGGAACGCCTGGACTGAAAAGCAGGTGAACCTGCGGCGAGAGAGCTTGCTCCCTCGCCACAGGGGTCCTGGTAAGACTCAGCAGGTGCAGCACATCATCGGCATGCCATTGCAGCTCATCATCATCGGCATGCCGCAGTCGTTCATCATCTTCATCATCAGGTTGCAGCAGTTTTTCATCAGGTCCATGTTCATGCCGGCCATCGGCATGACTTTGCACATCATGCAGTCAGCCATGACCGTGCATTCCATCACGCATTTCATCGATGGCATCGGCATGCCCATCATCGGCATAGGCATCATCATGTTCGCCATCGGCATGGCCATGCTCGCCTGGGACATGCACATCATGCTCATGTTGCCGCAGTGCATCATCATCGGCATGCCGCAGTTCATCATCATCTGCATCATTTCGGCGCTGTTCTTGAACATCGCCATGTCCATGCCGGCTGCCGGCATCATTTTGCACATCATGCCGTCATCCATTATCTCGCAGGTCATGGTAGCCATCATCATCGGCATTCCCATCATCGGCATGTTGGCGTTCATCGGCATTTGCATCTGCATGGCGTTCATCATGGTGTGTTCCTTCAAGGATCGAGAGTGGACAAGACTGATGGCGCGGATTCTAAGCCTTGAGTCGAGCCCAACAAGATGGCGATCCAACAGCGCGAATGCATGCTCGAGCAGCCTGGCGAAGCCAGGAACGCCAGATCATCCGTCATTGCACATATTTCGCTTTCATTGCAGAAACCTTGTCAGTGATCGAATCGATTGAGCGGTTATGGATATGCAATCAATGCCTATGTAAATAACCGTAAGAAATAATCGTTCTAGACAAGGTCTCGAATGACGCAAGAGCGATCTGCTCCGGGAGCAACCTCAGGCAGGCAAGGTCAAAAACAGCGCCGATGTCCAGACCCGTGACTGATCCCGTTGCCGGGCGCAAATGAACAGAGAGTGTTCACGACCTCGCTCCAGATTCAACCCGGCAAGGTCGATCGCCCCTTGCAACTCGCGAGGCAGCGGCGCAGCCGTGACCCTCTCCAGGGACACCTTCAGTTCCGCACCCGGCAGCTCTTCAACCACCTCCGATAGCGCCAGCAATTGCTCGCCGGGCACTTCCATCCGCACCGTAGGCGCATGCACGTAGGACTGCGGTTCCGATGGATCGCCGACCTTGATGTAGTTGTCGATGCGACTGTGGATCTGCAGCGTGGCGCCAGCCAGTTGCGACAGCTCGATTTCGATGCTGTCGGTATCGCCATTGGTGTCGGTACGGAAGGCCAGGACCGTAGCATCCTGGCGCCAGACTGTTTGCTCGGGGTGATCGAGGCCCAACGCTTGAAAGCCCTTGATGACGGCGCCGGTGATGCGAATCTCGCCGGTCCAGTAGGCCCCGCGATAACGGTCCTTGATCCGTGCACCGCCCAGGCGAAGACGGATGCGTTGCGTGGAAAACCCCAGCTCCTGATGCAGGTTGCGCGACCAGATCAGCTGGTCGCCGTCGAACAGGTCGACCTGTTCCCAGCCGGCCTCTCCCAGCAGTCGATAGTCCAGCGCGGCGGTCGAATCGGCGGTGAAGACCTCGCCCATGAAATGTTCGCCCTGGCGCAGACTGGCGAACGAGCGCTCGCCGGTCGTGGCAAAGGTGCGTCGTGCGCGAAGCGCCTTGCCGACACTGGCCCGGTCAAAGCCGTCGGCCAACACACCGGTCAACCCGCCACGGGAGCCAAACACCGCCGTGGCCGGGACACCACCGCCGCAACGCCCCTGGTGTTCGTCGCTATTGGCCGCGGCTCCCACCCGATAACCACGGGCCAGCGCCTCGGCGTAGACCCAATGGAACTGCCCCCAGGCCGAACCGACTTCGATCAGTCGCTCAAGCTGCGGGTGGTGCCAGTCAAGATTGCAACGGCGTCCGCCCACGTGGGGCATCATCAGATGGCCTTCGGGATCCTTGGCATAAGCGGCATACAACTCATCCACCGGCCAGGCGCCCGGCTTGATGGTACCGGCGGTGAACTCGTTCCATTCGAAGGAGCGCACCAGGCGCCCTTGATTATCGAAGGGAAACTCGGGCTTGCGGTCATGCAGGAACACCACATTGCGATCCCCGCCCGCACAGGAGTTACCGCACCATTCGGTCCCGGGGTAGCAGACGAACCGGCCCGGCTCGTTGAGTTCATGGATCAGCTTGACCGCCTGGTCCCAGCGTTGCTCGGTGATATTGAAATCGTTGGCGGTGTAGCCCAGCACATCGAGCCCGGCAACGTCGCGGCCGTAGCTGAGGTTGTACAAGGTGTCGTTGGTGCCCACGGTGTCATCGGAATGCACATGCAGGTCTGCGTAGAGAGGGCGCAATGCTGTTCCCGCTGGATCGACCGTGACAAACGCCTGGGCCCCACGCACGGACCGCGCCTTCACCTCGGCCCGCAAGCGCCACTCGCCCGACGTGCCGAGGTCAACGGCCGCAATCCGGGCAATGGCCCAGCCATCAGTCGCCAGGGTGAACGGCCGCTGGCGCTCCACGCCTTCAGGATCAACCAACGTCAGGGTGCCGTTGAGCGGCAACTGGCGGCAGGTGTTGCCCCAGGCATCATCGGCCCTGAGCAGCACATCGAACGCCTCTCCCGCGCTGACCAGCCGTGGCACGATCAACTGCAGGCCGTGGGCAGGCCCCGGCACGATGTCGAGCAACGGATCACCCGGCACCTCGGCAAATTTCGAGCTGCCCAACGGGTCGATGAACAGCCGGAAGCGGAAGTCTTTTTCCACGAAACTCTGCACCCGCGTGCCCGCCCCGCCCTGACGGCGATCACCCAGGCGAATGATGACCTTGTCGCCTGGATTCAGATAGCCGTCGACGATATCGATGATGATCGCCTTCTGGAACGGCCGCTCATGGCCCTTCTGGTCGAAGCGCACCTTGAGGTGCTGCACGGTGGCCTGGCTCTGGCCCGGAACGAGCTCGCCGGCCTGGTACTCCGCGCTGACATAGTTGGGGCCGGCCGGGTTCGAGGTCTGGAACAGGGCCCAATCGGAGTAGAACTTGAAGGCCAGCTTGAGCCAGGCGCCGTCGGCCAGGCCGCTGCCGCCGACCTCGTAGACCAGGGTAATTTCATCCCATTGACCGGCGACCAGCGTGTCACGGTCGCTGTGAATACTGCCCAGGAACGGCCGTTGCTTGTTGCGCTCGTACAGGCCCAGGGGGGCGATGTAATGCCCGGCGTCGCGGGGATCGAAAACGTTACTCACATGACACCTCGTGCAATGGTCCATTGAAGGTTTGAAGGGGGGCCAAGGTGCTTATTGCACTCGCCATTTCTGGTAATGACGCTCGATGCGCCGGAACACAAAACTCTCCATCAGCCAGGCAATCAGGCCGATCACGACGATGCCCAGCAGCACCTGGCTGCTGTTGCCAATCTGCCCACCGGTGGACACCATCCAGCCGATACCCTGGGAGGCGCCGATCATTTCCGCCGCGACCAACGCCCGCCAGCCCTGGCTGAAGCCGATGCGCAACGCGGCGGTCACGAAGGGCAACGAAGCCGGCAGGTAGACGTGGGCCAGCAGTTGCCAGGCGTTGGCGCCCAGGGTGCGCGCCGCGCGGACTTCTCCGCCACGGATGCTTTGCACGCCTTCCTGGATGGTCACCGCCATGGGAAACATCGCCGCGATGAAGATCACCAGGACGATGGAGACATAACCCAGGCCGAAAATGATCATGATCAGCGGCGCCCAGGCGATCGGCGGGATGGCCATGAACAGGCTGTTGAGCGGCGAGCTGAAATCGCGAAAACGCGACGACAGTCCACCCGCCGTACCCAGCACGACAGCGAAGACGACCGCCGCGCAGAAACCACCCAGCTCTTCCAGGACACTGGCCCGCAGGTGTTGCCACAGCGAGCTGTCGCCTAGCCAGCGAACAGCCTCGCGGGCCACATCCCAGGGCTGCGGCAGGATGTAGGTGGGAAAGCGGCTGGCCAAGGCCACCCAGATCAACAACAGGAACGGCAGCGAAGCCCATCCCCAGTTCGGTTTTGGTAGGGACATGACGGACTCAGTGCGAGGCTTTTTCCAAGTAAGCGGTATCCACGATCTGTTCGGTCTTGAGCGTGGTATCGATAAAACCCAGGTCGTGGGAGTAATCCATCAGGCGCTGGATGAACTGGATATCCGAGGCCTGCAAATCCGCCGACCAGCCCAGCCGCGTACGTGCCTGGGCAACAATGGCCTCTGGGGCAATGGTCTTGCCATCCAGGCCTTGCACCGCTTCTAGCTTGAATGCCTCGGCGATGAGCCGGTTCGATTCGGCCGGATGCTCGTTGAGAAAGGCGATGGCCTTGCGATGGGCGCGCAGCAGCTTGACCACGTCATCGGGTCGCTCCTGCAAGGTTTTCGGCAAGGCGATCACCACGTACCAGGGATACTGTGGCAGCGCCTGGTTGACATCCAGCAGGATCCGGCTCGAGCCGCGCAGCACTGACTGGCTGACAAAAGGCTCCCAGGAAAACGCCGCGTCGACGATGCCGCGTTCCAGGGCAGCGTTCATATTGCCGGGCGGCATGTCGATGATGTCCAGGTCCTTGTCAGGATTGAGGCCGGCTTTTTCCTTGAGCACGTAACCACGCAGCAGCACATCCATGCCACTGCCCTTCTTGACCCCCGCCAGCTTCTTGCCCTTGAGCGCGTCCAGGCCGGTGATCAGGCTCTTGCTATCGACAATCACGGCGGCCTGCCCGTAGTTGACCTTTGCCAGGATCCGGCTTTGCAAGCCTCGGGAAAACCACTGGTACACCGGCGGCGTCCCGACGTAGGCCACATCCAGCTCCCCGGAAGCCAAGGCCTGCTGGATCACTGGGCCATCGCCCAACGCCTTGAGGTCGACGTCCAGGCCTTCCTCGCGGTAGAACCCCTGCTTGTCGGCGATCAACGCCGGCGCGTTGGCCATGGCAAAGACGTAGCCGATACGCAAGGGTTTATCCTCGCCAGCCACGGCAAAAGCACTGCCTGCCAGCGTGGCAACAGACAAGGAAAAGGCAAGCAGCGAACGTTTGGTCATGCTGTCATCTCAAGTCGGGGGGTGGGAAAAGCCGTACCCGGGGGCGCGTCCATGACCTGGGAAATGCGTTCCATCAGCTCATTGCGGTAATCGAGGAAGGCCGGCAAGCGGCGGGTTTGCAGGTTGGAACGGGGACGCGGCAGGCGAATCTCCAGTTCGCTGTGAATACCGCCAGGGGCGATGTTCAACACGATGACCCGGTCTGCCAGGAACACCGCTTCGTCGATATCGTGGGTAATGAACAACACCGTCTGGCCGAGCTCGGCCCAGATACGCAATGTCTCTTCGTTCATGCTGTTACGACTGATGGCGTCCAGCGCGGCGAAGGGTTCGTCCATCAGCAGCACGCTGGGTTCGAGCGCCAGGGTCCTGGCCAGGGAGACGCGCTGTTGCATACCGCCGGACAGCTGATGCGGCAGCTGATGCGCCGCTTTTTCCAGACCGACCAGGCGCAGGTATTGCAGCGCCTTTTGGCGCTGCTGCGCTTCGCTGGTCCGGGCACTCATCCGCAAGCCAAAACGGGCATTTTCCAGGGCACTCAACCAGGGAAACAATTGCGGCGCCTGGAACACATACCCCAACTCCGAACGCTCTGGCCGCACCGCGGTCTGGTTGATGGTGATATGCCCGCTTTGCGGTTGCACGAACCCCGACAACAAGTTCAGCAACGTGGTTTTCCCGCAGCCGGATGGCCCGAGGATCGCGACGAATTCACCGGGTCTGGCATTCAGGCTGAACGAGGAAAACACCCGATGCCCATTGGGGTAACTGAAGCTGATATCAGCGACGGTCAGGGCATCGGCTTGCAGCTGTCGGCGCGGTAAGGTTCTGAGCATGGCAAGTATCGTCGGGTCGTTTACAATGGCAATGCTCGACATAATACGTATTAATACAAGTACGCCCAATAACCTATTTTTATAACCTTAGAAGTGACGGCCCTGCCCCACTCAAGACCATGGAAGCTGACAGTGTCTACGTCCATTCTTCGCGACAGCACCACCTCGCTCTACGAACAGATCGCCCACCGGTTGCTGGAGGAAATTCAACGCGGCGACTATGAACCCAGCGGCAAGTTGCCGTCCGAGGCGCAGTTGGGCGAGCGGTTCGGGGTGAGCCGCGTCACGGTTCGCCTGGCGGTCGGCAAGCTCAGTGATGACGGCGTGGTGGAGCGCAAACAAGGCAAAGGCACGTTCGTCGCGGCCAAGCAGGTGCGCCACGGCCTGGATGCGTTGCGCAGCTTCCATGAGGCGTTGTTGTTGCAAGGACTTCAGCCGACCATGCAGGTGATCAGTCATGCCTTGCAGGCCCTTCCAGAGGCATTGCGGGGATTGTTTGAAAACACCGGGAATTGTCTGCTACTGGAACGGCTGCACTCTGTCGATGGCGAACCCATCGCCCTGGGCCGCAGCCATTTACCCGCCGAGCTGGCCGAGGTGGCCTGGGCGGAAGTCGAACATCAACCGATTTATTCCATTCTCGAATCCATCACCGGCCTGCCGGTCATTCGCGCCGACCTGGCAATCCGTGCGCAAGAGGCCGACAAAAAGCTGGCCGACGCGCTGCAGATCAAACGCGGCGCAGCGCTGCTGGTCATGGAGCGCACGTCCTATTTCGCCGACGGCCGCTGCTGCGACCGCACGACGTTTTACATCCGACCGGAACGCTATGCCTTTGTCCTTAGTGGTGTTTTCAAATCCAGTTCGGGTAGTTGATGATCCAGGCCTGATCAATACCGGCTGTGCAATTGCATCGGCCTCTGGCGGGTGCCTGCAAAGGAATGCCCAAATCGTAGCGCAACGTTTCAGGCTTAAATCGCTGCCCGCAATTCACGTGGCGACAGCCCATAGTGTGAGCGAAAGCGCACCGCAAAACGTGAGGCCGAGGCGTAACCACTGGCCGCGGCAATTTCCCCGATAGGGCGAGAAGTTGTTTGCAACCCTTGCAACGCCGTGGCCAGTCGAACGCCCTCCAGAATGTTCCGGAAACTGTCCCCCTCATTCGCCAGCTGGCGACGCAACGTCGACTCACCCAGATTCAGGCGTTGTGCAATGGTCGCAACCGTCCAGTCTTTCTCCGGGCTGCCCATTACGATCTGCTGCACACGTTCACGAACGGGATCGTTGCGCCCCATCAGCAGAGGTCCGATCTGGCCACCAAGGCACAGACTCAGAAGAACCGCTTCCCCGTAGAGCGCGCGTAATGCGTCCGGGGAGTTCGCATGGATAGAGGCCAACAATTGATCCCATGCCTGTGTGGTGTGCCTGTCCAGAGGGACGCATAGATCGGTCTTCAGTACACCCTGACGGCTCATGATCTGCTGGCTATATCGGGCGCTGAAGTTACGCAATGCCGAGATGGGAAAGGTCACCGCATCGGCGATGTAGTGACCGTGAAGTCCGGGGAAGTTCGAGATACCCAGCTCGCGTCCGGCCGGCATCAGGATCAGATGTTGCGGCCCGGCACGCATCTCCCGATCATCCCATTGCAACAGCTTTTCCCCTTGCCGCACTCGACACAAGGTGGTCACGAACACCGGCACCCTTGGCAAGGTCAATGGCTGTCGCGCCCGTATGACACACGCATCGATAATGTTTTCCCGGTGCTGTATGCCGTCACAAGGGCGCATCGTTCTTAACGTCCGTAAGTTGAAGTAATGGTCGCTTTGGCAAGGGCGTTGGCATTGAGCATGTACCCTACCAAGGCACCGCTGGCCTCACTGTCGAGTGGTAGCTTATCTACTTTCAACGCCCATACGGTGAATTGATATCGATGGGGTTTATCCCCTACAGGTGGGCAAGCCCCGCCAAATCCCGGCTGGCCAAAATCGGTTCGCCCTTGTACTGCACCGGCAGGCAGGTTCGCTCCCACTCCTCTCGGCAAGCTATTGGTGGAAGTCGGCAGGTTAACCACCGTCCAATGCCACCAACCGCTACCGGTCGGTGCATCGGGATCATAGACCGTGATCGCATAGCTTTTAGTACCTGCGGGAGCGTTTGCCCAGGAAAGCTCGGGAGAAGTGTTGCCACCTTCGCAACCGAAGCCTTGGAACACTTCGCGCTTGGTCAGCGGACGTTTGTCAGCAATATCCTGGCTGGTCAGTGAGAAGTCGGCGGCATATCCACTGAATGCTACAGCCATGGTAAGTGCAGGCAGGACTGATCTGATGTTCATCGCGGCTCCATCTGAGTCTTAGAGTGAAGCTCGAGTCTAGGTTGAACAAAGCGTGGCTACTGTGCCGAAATGCTCGATAAGCGTGCCGAAATGCTCTTTTTTGTTTGGGAAGCGATCCCCTGGCTTCCGTGGGCGATTTCGCCTCTAACCCACAGTTGTGCTCAACCTCAACACTACCCGTTTCGCGCCGCGCAAACGCCAGTCGCCCTCGCCGCAGTGAGTTCCGCCCAGATACCACGGCCATCGGTCGAAACGGCGTGTGTAAGTGGTACTACTCCCCTCCGCGCTTTTGGTAGCAGGCGCTTTTGGACAATTGACGCTTCTGGTCAGCCCTCGCAACACTTCACGCCGCTCACAATAATAATTACTGCCGGGCGCCTAGGCGTGCGGATGAGACAAGGAGTTCTTAAATGCTTGGTTACTATGCGCAATACAGCAAGGAATACATCACAACCCTGATGGTGGTGACCACCCTCTTCTTTGCCTTGCCCATCTTTTTCGCCCCGCTCCAATGGGCCCGGCTTATGCGCTGGACCGTCCCCGAACACGAACATCTGGCTATCTATTTCGGCCGTTGCCTCGGTGCATTCATCCTTGTCGTTGAAGTAGCGATGTTGCGTTCAGCCACCACCGGCACCAGTTTCAGTTATGCCTTCGATATTCTTTTCGTGGTCTTCACGCTGATGTTCTTCGTGCATGTCTACGGCGCAATCAAACAGATCCAGCCTATTACCGAAACGCTCGAAATCGGTTTCTGGATGATCCTCTTCGTACTCAATATTCTGTTCTACCCAGCCGCCAGTATCACGCTGTAAAACCTTCACTGGCCCGCGACCGGAAGTTCGCCGGCCGCCGTTCAACCCTATTGAAAGTCAGCATTGCCTGGCGCCATCGCGTCGGCGTCCCCGTGTCCGCCGGACGCTCCGCCATGGTCGTTCAGCAACGCGATGACCACTGTCACCTACACCGCTGACTTTCTACTCTGCTCACTGCCTTGATGAGACATCACAATCGGACCTAGGATCGCAAAGGCAAGAACAGACATGAAGAGGAGAATCAGCCCCATGAGCCCGAACCTTGCCGATCTTTATAGCGACTACATCGCCTGCCTGAATGCACAGGACTGGGAAAACCTGGGCCATTTTGTGCACCCGGATGTGGTTCACAACGCAAAACCATTAGGGTTGCACGGCTATCGAAGCATGCTGGAAGCAGATTATCGGGCTATCCCCGACTTGCGCTTTGCGATTGCATTCCTGGTGATCGACCCACCTAAGTTGGCAGCTCGCCTGGCCTTCAATTGCGCACCGGTTGGGGAATTCCTGGGCCTGGCGGTGAATGGGACACGCATCTCGTTCGCCGAAAACGTCTTCTACGCGTTCGAGGACGGCAGGATCCGCGAGGTCTGGTCGGTCATCGATAAGGGAGCGATCGAAGCTCAGCTCCGATCAGCGTAGCGGATGCCTCAAGGCTGCAGATTATCCGCGGCCTACGTGCCGCAGGATAAAAGAAACGAGCGCCCCCTAAGAAGCGCTCTCTCAACACAACTTTCCGTAGCAGCGCACTGGCAAATGGGCGCATTGAGCAATACCCTGCCCATACCGACCCAACGTTACGAGCTGAAACATGTCAGGGATTGCGATATTTGAAAGCCCACGTTGGCTGCGAGATCTTCTGCGCTTCTTGCCTCTGAAGAGCCAATTCGTCCTGTCAGGCAACATCCGGGACCTACAGGCCAGTGAGGTGGCGCCCGGTACGGTGACCGCCCAGAGCTTCAACCAAACCCTTTGTAATGCCCTGCTCGATGCTGGCTACGCCCAAGTCATTGCCTGGGATCCGGTATCCGGTTTCCGGGCTGTCGGCAAACCTGGTTCCGACCCAGAGGCCGGCCTGACGGTGCTTCAGGAACTTGGCCTGACCCCGGTGAACGGCGTCGCACCGGCAGGTATCGACCTGCTGGGCGCCACCCTGTCACGGCTGGTGAGTCGTGCTGGTGAACCGGTCGCATTGATCATCGATTTCGCCTCGCGCCTGGCGGTCCGCAACGACGCCCTCAGCGCGGCTGAACATCATCTCTTTACCCAGGCC
This sequence comes from Pseudomonas sp. Cab53, assembly GCF_018325965.1. Lineage (NCBI taxonomy): Bacteria > Pseudomonadati > Pseudomonadota > Gammaproteobacteria > Pseudomonadales > Pseudomonadaceae > Pseudomonas > Pseudomonas sp. Cab53. The sequence continues at coordinate 3,708,784 of NZ_AP021902.1, forward strand.
CTGGTGCAATCCCATCAGGCTCGCAGCCGTCCAGCCACAGAACTGCGCAAACCTTTCTTCAATACCTTGCTGTGGCTGGTGGAAAAAGAAGGTGATCTACCCGACTGGCTGCTGGTCGACAACCCGCGCTTGCGCCACATTCCCGTATCCAAGCCCGATCAACTGGCCCGTCGCGCACTGGCACCGGCGCTGCTCAAGGGGCTCAGTGGCAGCCAGGGCGCCAGCGAAGAGATCATGCATCAAGCTGTGGATGCCTTCGTACAGAATACCGAAGGCTTGCTGCTGCTCGATCTCAGTGCCATTGCTCAACTGGCGCGCGTCGAGGGTGTACCCATGCCGCAGATTGCCGACGCAGTGCGCCGCTACAAGATCGGCGTCACCGAGGATCCGTGGCTGAAGATCGACCGTCAGCGCATCCGGCAGGCGGATGCCCTCGTCCACCAGCGGGTCAAAGGCCAGGAGCATGCAGTGACGCACATGCTCGATATCGTCAAACGGGCGATGACGGGCGTCGGCGCCAGTCGCAAGGGCAATCGTCCACGGGGGGTAGCCTTTCTCGCGGGGCCGACCGGCGTAGGCAAGACTGAACTCGCCAAAACCATCACCAGCCTGCTGTTCGGCGACGAAAGTGCATACATCCGCTTCGACATGTCCGAATTCAGCGCCGAGCATGCCGACCAACGCCTGATCGGCGCACCGCCCGGCTACGTCGGCTATGACGTCGGCGGTGAGCTGACCAATGCCATCCGCGAGAAGCCGTTCAGCGTGGTGTTATTCGATGAAATCGAAAAAGCCCATCCGCGGATCCTCGATAAATTCCTGCAGATTCTCGACGATGGCGTGCTGACTTCAGGCCGTGGTGACCGTGTGTACTTTTCGGAGGCGCTGATTGTGTTCACCTCCAACCTCGGGATCTATCGCCAGGGCGACAATGGCGAACGCGTCGCGAACGTCCTGCCGGGCGAAGCCTTCGAGCAGGTCCAGGACAAGGTGCATAGCGAGATCGACCGGTATTTCAAGCTGGTGCTCAACCGACCGGAAATCCTCAATCGAATCGGCGAGAACATCATTGTCTTCGACTTCATTCGTGAAGACGTTGCAGTGCAGATCTTTGAACAGATGGTCAACGCCACTTTTAGCGATCTGCAGGGACAGAACCTGTTTATCGAATTAGCCCCCAGGCACGCCAGGCACTGCACGGCCTCTGTCTGCAGGATCTGTCCAACGGTGGCCGAGGCATCCGCAACCAATTGGAGGCACGCCTGCTCAATCCCCTGTCGCGGGCGCTGTTTGATCAGGATGCTCAACCAGGCGAGCACTTCACCATCACCGAGTTGGACATCGCTGGGCTGAAGATGGAACGTCGCTGAACATGGACCTCAGTCTGTCGCGCGTACACTTTCCGGTCACCACCCTCGGCCCGGGACGGCGCCTTGGTATCTGGTTCCAGGGCTGCAGCATCCGCTGTCCTGGCTGCATCTCTGCCGATACATGGGGGCCAGGACACCGGCGCTTGTCGCTGGAGCAACTGCTAGAACAGATCACCCCCTGGCTGCACGAGGCAGACGGGATCACGATTTCCGGCGGAGAGCCGTTCGACCAGTTCGACGCCCTGCGGTCGCTGCTCGAAAGCCTGCGTCAACGCAGCGATCTCGACATCCTGGTCTATAGCGGCTACTCCCTGGAGCAACTCGATGAGCCGTTGTTTCAAGCCAATGGCCTGATAGACGCCTTGATCAGCGACCCCTATATCGAAGCACTCAGCCAGACCATGGCCTTGCGCGGCAGTGATAATCAACGCCTGAGCCTGCTTACGCCCCTGGGGCAGGCACGCCTGGGCCGTTACGAACGCCTGCTGGAACCCGCCGACAAGGCGCTTGACCTGATGTTTGACGAAAGCGGCAGCGTCTGGATGGCCGGCATCCCACGACGTGGCGACTTATTGCGCTTACGCGACCTGCTGCATGAACAAGGCCATCATTTACAGATCAGCGCACACGCGTCGCGACGCCGCTGAGTGGAGCCCCCATGATACGTTTCTGCCCCAACTGCAAAACCGAGCGCGCTCTCCAGGAAATATTCTGCGAAGGGCTCATTCAGGAACAACCTTGCGGCTGGGACCTCGCCGGCGAACCCATTCGTGCCGCCGGTTGGCGGCCGCAAGCCGTCTTCACTGAGGAAACCCTCCCGCAGGTAAGTCCGGTCCAGGAAACTGTCCCTGACCTGCTCTGCGAAAATGGTCACCCGATGGCCGATGGCGACCTGATGTGCCTTGAATGTGGCAGCTCACTTGCGCAAGCAACGCCCTCCGGCGCGCTGCCAGACAGCAGCGAACCGGAAGGCATCACCCAGACCCTGATCGACGGCTGGCGCCTGATCCGCCAGATCAGCAATACCGACGGTGTGCGTGAGCGATACCTCGCTGAGCACGATGAAACCGCGCAACGAGCAGTCCTGACGTTGTATCGACCCGGTGCCGAACCGGACCCGGCGATCTACGATGTAATTCGCCGACTGCCCCGCGAGCACGTGCCTGAAATCATCGCCACCGGCCGCTGGGATGACCGTGCCTACGAGGTCATTGAAGAACTCACCGGCGGAACCCTGGCAGAACTCGGCAGCGTGATCCGCGACAGCGACAGCGTGCACCATGTCGTCAAGGAACTGGGACAGGCGCTGCATGCTTTCAACGAAGCTGGCCTACGCCATCGGGACCTGCGCCCAACCAGCCTGCTGGTACGTTCCCGCGACCCCCTGGACCTGGTCATCAGCGGTTTCGGTTCGGCACGCCTGTCCGAGTTCGACCTGGACATCGTCTCGCCTCTGGAAACCAGTCGCTACATGGCGCCGGAAGCTATCGCAGGTGGCGTTGCGGCCGCCTCGGACTGGTGGAGCCTGGGCATGATTCTGCTCGAGCAACTGACCCAGGGCGCCTGCTTCGACGGCATAAATGCCAACGCTTTTCTTATTCACGTGCTGGCCAATGGCGTGCCGATCCCCGACGACCTCGACCCGCGTCTGAACCTGTTGCTGCGAGGGCTGCTGGCACGCGACCGTCATCAGCGCTGGCAATGGCAACAGGTCCAGGACTGGCTCAGCGGCATTGCGGTCGAGGCGCCGGCCTCTTTCGCCCAGCAAACGGACGAAGGTGAAGGCGCCACCCTACAGTTGGGAGAGCGTCGCTTCCACAAGCCCGGCGTATTCGCCCTGGCGGCGGCCCAGGCGGATAACTGGCAACAGGCCCTGGACCACTTGCTGCGCGGTGTGATCGTGACATGGGCCGAACAAATTGGTCTCGCCCCGTCCCTGGTCGCCGGCTTACGACAGGTCGTCCAGCACGAAGATATCGAGGACGACTTCCGTCTCATGCTGGCGTTGAGAATCCTCAACCCGGAAATCCCGTTGATCCATCGTGGCGACATCGTCACGCCAGGATGGCTGCTGGAGCATCCGTTGGAAGGCTATCGCTTGATCAGCGGGTCGGTCCCGGACCTGCTTGAGCAATTGCAGACCGACAACTGGCTATCGCGTCTCAAAAACCGCGCCGAAAACGTCCGTCAGCGTGCCCTGCACCAACACATCGAGTTGGTCGAAGAGCAACTGCGGATATTCCTGCTGTCGACCTCACGCGCCAAACTGGCCACGCAGTGGCAGGAACGCCAACGCCTGTTCCCCGACACCGACCATCCGGGGTTGGCCTCGCTGTCGGAACGCCGGGTGATCGCCGAAGAAGATCTGATCGTGCTGCTCAGCGCCGCGATCAGCCAGTTTCGTTCAGCGCCCTCGATCGTGGAGAGCGCCGCCGAGCTGGCCAGGAACGCCGATGTCGGCTGGTTCGACGCCGAAGCGGCAACCCAGCTGCTGTTGCACTCTCGACTTGAGCTGTACCGGAGTGTCGATGAGCGTATCCAGGGCTTTGCCCGTTGTGGCGTGCCAGTCGTGGACGAGTGGGCCGAGCAGTTCCGCCTGGAACGACGTATGCCGTTGGCCCAGACACTGGTGCTGCTGGCCATCCCGTCCAGTCAATGGCTGGAACCACAGAAACAGCAGTACGTTTCACAGATCCTCGATTTCTTCGAGAAGAAGGTTGTGACCGCCGTGATGCGCGGGCCGCTGGTACGCATGAGCATCGGCAAGACCACCGCACGGGTAGATCTCAACGAACTCAACAGCGAGCGCAGTCCGGCCGCGGCGCTGCTCGATCACCTGTTGCAACGTAATGCCCGGGCCGTGAATCTCGACCCGGAGAGTTTTCAGCTCAACGGCCAGCTGGAATCACGCCTGCATACCCTGTACCGGCAAAGCGCACTCTACAAACGCGACACCGGCATCGATGGCCTGTACCTGGGCTTCCCTTTCCTGCTCAACCGTGACCCTCGCGGCACCACGCGCACGCGAATCATCCCGCTGCTGTTGTGGCCAGTGAAGCTGCTGCTGGAGTTGGGTTCGCGTGGGCACGCCGCCTTGGCGTTCGACAGTGAACGTGAGGAAGTGCGGCTCAACCCCGCACTGGAAAGCGTACTCGGTGCCGAAACCTGCAAGCGCTGGCGCAAGACCGCCGATGAGCTGCTGGGTCGTTCTTCCATTCGCGCGGCGGATGTCATGGACGCCTTCGGAATGCTTGCCACCATTCGCTCGCGTGCCCTTGGCAATCTACCCGCCAGCAACGTGGAAATCGCGCCCTACCAGGATGAACTGGACTGCGCGGCCGTGCTGTTTCACGTGACCTTCATGGGGCAAGCCATCGGTGAAGACCTGCGCCAACTGAAGACGCTTTCGCCTGTCGGCACCGGGCTGGAAACCGCGTTGCGCCTCAAGGCCACCGACGAATCCCCACGCGAGGTGCCGCCAGGCGAGCTGCAACGCTACTTCACCGTGGCCAGTGATCCTTCACAGGAAGCGGCCGTGATCCAGGCCCGGCAGAGCCCGGGACTGCTGGTCGAAGGGCCGCCCGGAACCGGCAAGAGCCAGACTATCGTCAACATGGTCGCCGATGCTATCGGCCGCCAGCGCAGCTTGCTTATCGTCTGTCAGAAGCATGCGGCGCTGGAGGTGGTGTACAAACGCCTGGTCGCCGAAGGCCTCGGTCAACGCATTGTCATGCTCAATGACGTCAACCGCGACCGCGAGCCCGTCATCCGCAGCATTCGCGAACAATTGGAAAGCCTGTTCACGGACGGCAGCCAGGCGCAAGGTTGGCAACGCCAGCGCGAACAGGTCGCGGCCCGCATCGAAGCCCTGGAGGGCGAACTCGACCGCTTCCACCAGAGTCTGCATCGACTTGATGACAATACCGGCCTCAGCTATCGCAGGCTGCTTGGTGAATTGATCGAACTGGAGTCCGGCGCAGCGCCGCTCGAGTTTCCGGCCTTGCGCCAACGCCTGGCATCCCTGGACCTCGCCAGCCTGACCCGCCTGGAAGAAAGCTGCGCGCCGCTGGTACGCCTGTGGTTGCCCGCACGCTACGAAGGCAGCCCACTGGCCCAACTACAGTCATTTGCCGCCGACCGAGCGACCTTGCAGGCCTTCACCGAAAATCTGCACAGTTTCATTCAGGCCGAAAACAACCGTCAGGCTACGTTGCAGGCACACCCCGCCAGCTTCGAAATCGACGACCCCGCGCCATACCGCGACTGGATGACGACCCATGTCGCGACCCTCCTCGGTCTGAAGCAAGAGCAACGTCTGCGTCTTGCGCGCTGGCTGCCGCTATTCCGCAGCCGCGAAGAGGGCCAACTCCCACGGGGCGAGTCGATTCTCGCCGAACTGCAGCAACTGGATCAGCAACTCGGCCAACTGGATCAGGACCACTACGTCCCCGCCTTGTCTCCGGCACTCTGTCTGCTCGAAAACAAAGCCCTCAGGCATCTGGATCAGGACTGTACCAAGGTCATCGCCGCCCGGTCCTGGTTGGCGAACATCAACCCGCTGCATCTGCTGCGGCGCAAGCGACTGCGCAACTTTCTTCAAGAGCAAGGGGAAAGTCTTGTTGTTGAAGCGCTGCCCACGCTGCAGACAGCCATTCGCCTGGAAAGCCAGTGGCGACCTTTGCGCGCCGAGCTGAGTACCCTGCATCAGGCGTTAGAGCTGGAAACGGTGAACAGGCAAGCCTGCCTGGAATTGTCCAGCCTCGTGAAGAGCGACATTCGCCACCTGCTGGAAATCCAGGCACTGGCGCTGGCCCTGGCGCAATCGCCTCGTGCCCGACAGGCGGATGAAGCCGCCCTCGCCGGCGACAAACAGCACCTCGAGGCGCTGCTCAGCGATCTGGACGCGTCGCTGATACGCCATGGCGTTCGCCATTCCAGCCTCGAACAACTCAAGATACTCGGCGACTGGCTGGGTGATGAGCTGGTGCGACAACTGCAGCATGCCGTCGAACACAACCTGAGCAATCAACTGAGTCTTGATCGCCTGCATGAGGCGCTGCCCTTCCTGGCCGCCTACCAGACATTCCGCGGGCGCGCCGGTCAGTTGACGACAGCCGACCTCGAGTTGCTCGCCCTGCTGCGCCAACGCCAGGAACAGTTGGACAACATTGCACCCGAGCAACTGGAAGCCGAAGTGCGACGCCTGCTCAACCGCGAAGCCCGACTGGGTTGGAAACATCGCGTCGAGCAAGCCAATCCTGAACTGCTGTTCAGCCAGGACGAAGCCCGCGCCAAAGTCGCCAGCCTCGCGCAAGCCGACGCACAGATGCGACTGCTCAATCGTGAGCTGCTGGCCAAAGGCATCAACCTCGACCGCCTGGGCAATCGCAAGCAATGGGAGGATGTCACCCGCCTAACGGGCAAACGCTCGCGGCGTCTGCGCGAATTCATTGAACTGGGCAGTAATCTCGGCTTGATGAGCCTGCGTCCGGTATGGCTGATGAACCCGGACGTCGCCAGTCGTGTACTACCACTCAAGGCCAGCCTGTTCGATACGGTCATCTACGACGAAGCCTCGCAGATGCCGGTCGAGTTCGCCCTGCCGACCTTATTCCGCGGCCAAGTCACTGTTGTCAGTGGTGATGAGAAGCAAATGCCGCCGACGGCATTCTTTTCCAGTCGCATCGAAAGCGACGAAGCCGAAGTGTTCGACGGCGACGAGCCTGACGAGGACGCGGATGAGGAACAGCGCGAAGCGTTCGAAGACACCTGGAACCGACGTGAGATCAAGGACTGCCCTGACCTGCTGCAACTGGCGCGCAACGCCCTGCCCAGCACCACTTTGCAGATTCACTACCGTTCGGCCTACCGTGAACTGATCGGCTTTTCCAACGCCTCGTTCTATGGCAATCGCCTGAACGTTCCGGTCCGTCATCCACAGGCAAGCATCCAACGGATCAAACCGCTGGAACTGATCCAGGTCGGTGGGCTGTACCAGAACCAGAGCAATGCCCAAGAAGCCGAGCGGGTCGTCGAGTACCTCAACGAGTTGTGGCAAAAACCTTACGACCAGCGCCCCTCGGTGGGTGTCGTCACCTTCAACCGCAAGCAGGCCGACCTCATCGAGGAGCATCTGGAGCAGCGTGCCGAGCAGGATGAGCTGTTCCGCACAGCCTACGCCCAAGAACGCGAGCGCAGCGAAGACGGCGAGGACATGTCGGTGTTCGTCAAGAACGTGGAAAACGTGCAGGGCGATGAACGCGACATCATCGTCTTCTCCTCCACCTTCGGCCGCAACAGCCAAGGTACCTTCCGCCGTAGCTTCGGCGTGCTCGGGCAGACCGGTGGCGAACGGCGCCTGAACGTGGCGGTGACCCGTGCGCGACACAAGGTGGTGATGATCACATCGATGCCGATCGCCGATATCTCCGACATGCTCAACACGCACCGTGCCCCCGCCAGCCCGCGTGACTATCTGCAAGGCTATCTGGAATATGCCCGCGCCCTCTCCTCTGGCGAGTTCAGCAGCAGCGGCAAGTTGCTGGAGCGCCTGCAGACCGACCGCAGCAGCGTGCACCGCGAACAAGGTCAGCAACGTGATGGTTTTGTCAGGCTGGTCGGCGAATTCATTCAATCTCTGGGATGGCAAGCCGCTCCCGCCAGTGAAGGCGATGCTTTCGGCCTCGACTTCGCCATCGAGCATCCAGATACGGGTCTGTACGCCATTGGCATCGAGTGCGATGCGCCTTGCCACACTCTGCTCGAACGCGCCCGCGCCCGGGAGATCTGGCGCCCGTCCGTGCTGCATCGCGCCATCCCGCATATCCATCGCGTGTCATCGCAAGCCTGGTATCACAACGGCGACAGCGAGCGATCACGGCTGCGTGAAGCAATCGAACACGCCATGAAGGTCGAGCAGCCACTGCAACCCAATCCTGTTCCAGTTGATACGGAAATCTGCCCATGAGTGGTCCCAAGGTCGTTCGCATTGTCACTCGCGAAGAAATCATCGCCATCTGTGAAGGCCACCTGCAACGCCTGGAGCGCGCCGTGGAGCGTTGGCAGACACAAGCCACAAGGCTTGGCGAACTCAGTGAGCAGGAGCGCATCGCCGCCACGGCGCGACACGCTCGCCTGCGCGCTCTGCTGGCAGAAGATCGATTGGCCGAATTGCAGAAGGCCGTGCCCGTGGAGATTGAGCACCTGCGCCGAGATCTGGAGGACCGCGAAGAACGCGCGATCATTCGTGCCGCCGAGCGACGCCAACGCGACCGCCGCGTCCAGGAAAACGCCGCGACATTGCTTGACGCCTTGCACGCCAATCCCCAAAGCGCCGATCAAACCTTGCTGCAGTCCCTCTCACAATTGGCGAGCGGTGCCAATCGGGAAGATGCCGAACGTCTGCTGGCCGAAGGTTTCACCCACTTGACCAAGGCCACCGAGAAGCCGGTGCTGAGCGATACCCAACGCGCCCTGGCGCAGCAGCTCAAGGTTGCCGAACCCGAGCTTTCCCTGCGCGATTGGATAACGGCACGGGAACCGGAAGCCACGCGAGACATACGTCTGCTGCGCATCGACCGCCACATCGTGGAACTGCAACTGCTGCAAGGCGCAGAGCGTGCCGCACCGTTCCTTCTAGCACTGGAAAGAGCTGAAACGGAAGTCGACGCCAAACGGCGCAATCTGTTGCTCGACAGCTTGGTACTCGACCTCGGCACGTCCACTCGAAACTTCCAACGCCAGCGTGAGTGCCTCGAACAGCTGCAGGACCTGGCCAGCGAAATCGAAACCTGCATGGGCACCGAACACGCAACCTTACTGAGTCAGATTGGCGCCTGCACGACCGATAGCGAATTCTCGGTAATGGCTGGGCTGATCGAGCAGTGTAAAACGCATATCGCAACCCACTTGCAGACTCAAGCCGCCCTTGCCCGCCGCGAAGCCGTGCTCGGCGGCTTGGCCAGCCTCGGCTACGAGGTACGCGAAGGCATGGCAACCGCCTGGGCAGAAACCGGCAAGGTCGTGCTGCGCAAAGCCGCGACGCCCGGTTATGGCGTTGAAGTGGGTGGCAAAGCCGACAATGGCCGCCTGCAAGTTCGCGCGGTCGCTCTCAGCAGCGATCGCGACAAGACGCGGGATCGCGACGTTGCAACCATCTGGTGCGGCGAATTCCAGCGGTTACAAGCCTTATTGCAAGATAAGGGCTGCGAGTTGCTGATCGAGCGGGCACTTTCCGTGGGTGAAGTACCGCTTAAAGAAACGAGCGTTTCCGCACCAGGTGTAGAGGCAATCGCTGCTCAGCAAAAGACTCTTCATCAATGAACCGCTAACGACCCCGCCGCAAACCAAGCGATCATTCCCTGGTCCGTCATTGAGCGCTCGATCGCAATGCACAGCCTTGAACACACCGCCAGGGTGATCGTCCTGACGATCGCGATCAGCCAGCGCTACTCGTCGGCACTCTTCATATGAAAAATCGTGTACGGCAGGATCAGCGTATCGGCGACGAAACTGAACGGCAGGTCAATGACTGCAAACGGAGTCAGGGCACTCATGGCCCCAGCATTGTCGTGGCCTTTGATAATCTCGAGATCGACAGTAACGCCGCAGTAAGGATGGAGTCCACACATGTGCCCGTAGCTGGAGCTTTCGTTGACAGTCGCGCACCCTGTCAGCAGCGCCATGGTAAAAACCGTTAGCATGAGCCGCATGATGTACCCTCACCCTGGAAGGGCGAGACTGTAGCACTGAAACCGGCCCAACCCTCACTATTGTTACGGAAGGTTTTGCAGCGCGTCTTCTACAGCGCAGGACGTTGCGACTTGTCCCACTCCTCGCCGTGGCCGTCCTCTGCGAATGGGTAATCACTCCAGCATGGATCAACCGAGGACCAACCGAGATCGCCACCCACAAAGGCCTGCAGACTTGCTAAACAGATGAATATCGTTGATGGCGAGAACGATTGATCAAAAACCCGAGGGCCCACGTTTCATCCTACAAATCTCAGGCATAAAAAAAAGCCACTCATCTGAGTGGCTTTTTTCTGAATCCTGGAGCGGGAAACGAGACTCGTATCTGGCGTCCGACCCATTGAAATCTATAGGGTTTCTGTTATTCCTGAAGCAGGAATGGACTTGATTCTGGACTTGTTTTTGAAGTATTTCAAGATCCAAGTCTGGTATGACACCAGCGTTGGAGTGGATCAATCACTGCACGCCGCATTCGATGCCCGCGCCGTTTACGCGGGGCTGACCATGGACTTCTAAGGGACATAGGTCAGGGAGCGTTATCGCAGGATGATCCTCCTCTTGGCAGACCTATCGGCGGTTGTCACCTTCTGCCGGTACAGTCTTACCCCCTGAAAGCACCGTCAATGGAATGTTCCATGAGCTCCTGCATTCGTATCAGAGCAAGCGCAAACCCAGCTGATTTCTTCGATGAGGTTATTCCAGAGGAGGTCTTGACCTGAACGGTTGGCGGTTGGAGTGATCAATACAAGGCCTGGGACGCTCCCGCCTGGTTCGAAAATGTGAGTTGACGGCCTCTCTGTTACCCTGAATGGGCTTCTCGCTTCTGTTTCCAGCGCTGGTGTCGAGATCCTGAAACACATTTCCCCACAGAACCGACCTGGCTGGTATCGTTCTCGACGATCAGCTTGATATCGCCGAGTTCCTCCTTGGGAGGCGGCGAGCGCAAGCCGTCGAAGAGGTTGCGGGCAGGCGTCGCGGCTTGCCGACGCTGCAGCTGCGCAATGCCTGCCCTGATGGCGCTCAGCGCGGCTGAAGACGCAGCAGTTTGCCATCCCGTTCGTCGGTGAGCACGTAGAGCAGGCCGTCAGGGCCCTGCCTGACATCCCGAATGCGGGCATGCCCGTCCTCCAGCAACTTGTGCTCGGCCACGACCTTACCGTCTTTCAGTTCAATACGGTCGAGGTAGCCGAACTTGAGCGAACCGACGAAGAGATTGCCCTTCCATGCCGGCCCATAACGGTCGCTAGTCAGGAAGGCCATGCCGGACGGCGCGATCGAGGGCACCCAGTAATGCAGCGGCTGCTCCATGCCGTCCTTGGCGGTCAGGCCGTCGCCAATCTTCCCGCCGCCATAGTTCTCGCCGTAGGTGATGACCGGCCAGCCGTAGTTACGACCCGCCAGCGGAACGTTGATCTCGTCGCCGCCCTGCGGACCGTGATCGTTCATCCAGAGGCGGCCGTCCGGACCGAGCGTAGCGCCCTGGCTATTGCGATGACCATAGCTCCAGATCTCCGGCAAGGTACTAGCGCGGCCGACGAAAGGGTTGTCGGCCGGTACCGCGCCGTCCTTCTGGATGCGCACCACTTTGCCCAAGTGGTTATCGAGCTTCTGCGCATCCTCCTTCCGGCTGTAACGCTCGCCCAACGTGACGAAAAGCGTCCCGTCCTTCGCCTCGACGATACGGCAGCCGAAATGCGCGGAGCTGCTCACCTTCGGCCGCTGACTGAAAATCACCTGCAGGTTGTCGAGGCGCACCATGTTGCTCGACAGCGTCGCGCGTGCCACTGCCGTGCTATTGCCCGCGCCACCAGCGGCCGGTTCGGAAAAGCAGAAGTAGACCATGCGATTCACGTCGAAAGCACTGTCCGTCACCACATCCAGCAGCCCGCCCTGCCCGCCTGCCGCGATCGCCGGCAGCCCCTCAACCGGCGGGCCGATGCTCCCATCGGCATCAACCACCCGAAGCCGGCCCGGCCGTTCGGTCACCAAGTAGCGATGTGCCGGCAGAAAGGCCACTGCCCAGGGATTCTCCAATCCGGTTGCCACACGCTCAGCCCGCACCTCGACGGCCAGCGCGCTGGCAGCAAAACCCATGGCAAGAAATGCTGGGACCAGAACCCACTCAAGTTTCAGATTCATGACTGTTCCAATGGTTGATTTGACAGCCGCTAGCACACCCTACGAAGAAAGATATAAATTAGTAAATCTTTGCGCTACGCATGTGCATCCAGATATTTCTCTGCTTTTGCGATCCCGTTCATGCGCTGAAGTTTGCGCATCGTGAAGGCGCCCCCCTGCGTCCGAACGCCAATGGCGGGAGGCTTCGACGCCAGGTGTTTAGGCACGGCACCCCAAGTCGGCGGCTCGCTGAACTTGGCGACGAACATCTCTATGAAGCTCGGTGATCCGGCGAGGGTCAGAGTCACTTCGCGCCAGCCTCCCAGCTCGACGGTCACTGCAGGTCGTGGTTCCACAGTACATGCCCACTGAGGTATTTCATCTCGCCCCACCGAGAACGCGTGCGCCAGCGCGCCCGTGGTAACGAAGCCTGCGTCAGTCAGCGCACTTGGTCACGACCCTGCCGTCGACCGACGGATGTACCGGAAATGGCGCCATGGCCTCGAACACGCCGTCGCGTCGCACCAGCGCGTGGAACAGAGCGGCCCCAAGGTGCAGCAGGATCAGCGCGAAGAGGCAGAACGAGAGGAACTTGTGAGCGTTCCACAGCCAGCTGTGCAGGCCGGCGTCGGGCGACACGATGGCGGGCAGATGCAGCCCGGCGACGAGCACCGGGTAGTCCGCCGCCGACAACATGGCCCAGCCAAGCAAGGGCATCGCGAGCATCAGCACATAGAACGCGACATGCGAGAGCTTGGCGGCGAGCTTCATCGGCTCGGGCATGTCACGCGGCAGCGGCGGCGCACCAAGGCGCCAGCGGACGATCAGGCGCAGCACCGCGAGCACGAGGATCGCAATGCCCAACGGCTTGTGGATCGAGACCAGCATCAGGTACGCGGGCGTGATCGTCGAGACCATGCCGACGCCGATGAACAGCATCGCGAGGATGCAGATCGCCATGCCCCAATGAAGCGCCCGCTGCAACGGCGCGAATTGCTGGTTGACTTGGCTCATGGCTTGGCTCCGGTGGTGGACGGGGTGCGCGGATAGTCTTTTTCTTCGGCGGTCCGGCGGTTGTACGAAACCGAATAAGCGGCCGAACGTGCGGCGGGGAAAGGGTCGTCGGATGTGCGCATACCGGCCGGCAGCACGGTGGGATCGAAGTTGATGTCGCGGCATGAGCCATCGGCCTCAGGCTCAATCTTCGTCACCGACAGGGTGCCGACGCCGACGCTGCGGCGATCTTCCGGCCAAGCCTTGCTCGGGTCGGCGGTCGGGTCGCCCGGGTCGGCGACCATGACCGTCATAGCCCAGCGCTGCGTCGCCTTCGCGACGCGCTCGGTGATGTCGGTCAGCAGGAAATCGGGCTCGCGCTTCTTGAGTTCATCGCCCGAGACCAGCACAGGTTTGGCGACCGGCTTAAAGGACCAGCGCACGGCTTTGTCTTGGCCCTGCGCGTTGGTGAAGACGAAGCTGTTGATGCCGTTGTAGCGGTCTTCGGCGTACGAGCTGGTGAACGGCGCGCTGCCGGCCCACTGGCTAAACGCACTGATCTCGGGGTGCACAGCGGCGAAGTTCTTCAACGCATCCGGATGGCTCTTGTCGGCAGAAGCCACCTGCAAATCGTAGAAAGCCTGCGGCGTCGCGACCGGAAAGAACGGCGCATTGATCATCGCGGAGCGCCACTCCTGGCCGTCGGGCGTTCGGATGCGCAGGCTCAGGGAGCGCACGCGCGCTGTGCCATCGGGCGCTTTGAGGTCGGGCGAGGCGAGGTTGAAGCGGCCGGTCACGGGATAGGTGCCGGCGGCGAACATCTGTGCCTTGGACAAATCGCTTCCCGTGCCGTTGGCCTCGAAGGTACCGGTGAAGCAGATACCCTTGGCATGGGCGCGGCGGAAACCGAGAGCCGGTCCTGCGGGCGGCGCCAGCACCTCGACGATCTTGGTCGGCGTGAGGCGTGCGGGTGTCAACCAACCGGCTGTGTATGCGAACGCGGCGCCGACGGCGACAACCACCGCCGCGATCAGTACGAGCGGCCCTAGAAAAGACTTATTGGAGTGAGGATGTCGCTCGTTCATCGAAATTTCTTCCGGAGTGCGGGGTGGAGAGTTCTGTAACGAATTTAACGCTTTACTCAAAACCTTGTGCGAAGTCGCTACGGCGCTGAAGACTTCTATATACACCGGCCAGCAACGTTACGTTGCCGCCGGCCGCACGGCTCGGCGAAGAAGCAGTACAAGTGGCGATGATTATTCCCCCAGGCAAAACTGCACAGCGAGGTGATGGTGAATCTGCATCCGGGCTCCAGAGTGATGCTCTGCGACGCGTTTTGTCTGCCCCCCTCAACGGGGTGCCGGCTTCTTTGATTTCTACCGTGCCGACCTGGAAGTACGCTGGCCGGAGATAGCGAGGATGACACAGGAACGCGCCACAACGCCGTCGATCAAGACGGAACAAGCGACACACTGAGCGAGACCAAACACGTAATCCCCATTGCAGGTATAGTTTGTTCCCGTCATACCGATTTCGTCACGAATCACCCACAGCAGCGGCTGTGTCGCCCTCAGCTTCGACCTGATAGGTCTTATCGTTAATCTGAAGCGCCATAACTCTCCAGCCATCTTGGCTCTAAAAAGCGCTATTAACGGGGCGTCGCGTAATGGCTACCTATACATGGTTTGAAAGTATCACGAGCTTAGTGGGCTCAATCATGCAGCCGCGTGCTAGGCACTATGAATAAAAGTACGCAATACAAGAAATCACCGCGCATCGATGGCTCATCAATACAGTGATTTAGTGCCCGCTCAACTACGAACGAGCATGACTCACAACTAAGCAACATGCTTGAGACGATTACCGTTACCGATTCAGGGCTTTGCATTTTTTCTTTTGGAAAAACCTACCAACCCACAACCGGGATGTGGGTATTACTTTTCGGCCAGCGGCTAATTTTTTCAAATGGCCTCTTGCCCCTACAGACCTGAAGAACGGGTTTAGAGGCAGCTTCAGCAGGAAGCCGCCGGAACGGAAACAGAGGTTGTGGTCTCTCTGTCGACGCAGCCCAACAAGCCTTGACCAAACAAGCTTTCACGTCCGTTAAGCACTTGGCCGATGTCCTCTACAAGGTCTCGCCCATCGCCTGTCCCAGACCGAGTCACTCGAATCGGCGACCAACGCAACCTGCGGCGGTTTTTCCGCCGGTCATATAGCGAGGCTGAGCTGATGCAGGCGGACCGAATACTTCCATGTACGGGACTCGATGATCAATGGTCATCGCAGCGTGGTGATATGTCATTCGAACAAGCATGAACTTATCGGGGTAGGTTTCCATTTCGAACCGCCTGGGACTTGGGGGCGCGATTATCCAATAGCGTGCATAGATGCTTGCAATTTCATGGGATGTTTTGGGGCAGTGACAGGCATACATTAGCTGGCAAAGCCGATCCCGACGGGCGACGTCATTCACGAAACATGTTCCCCATGGTTCTAAAAGCCTATGACGCCGACGACAAGCCCCCCGCTGCCCGACGGGTATTCAGGCTGGCAGGAACAATCTCAACTACATGTAAGGCAAGCACATGCAACTGACACAGGAATGGGACAAGACTTTCGCCAAGAGCGACAAGGTGGACCATAAGAAGATCACCTTCACGAACCGCTATGGCATCACCCTGGCGGGCGACCTGTACCACCCGAAGAACGCCAGCGCAAAGCTGGCAGCTATTGTCGTCTGTGGCCCGTTTGGCGCGGTGAAGGAGCAGTCCTCCGGGCTCTATGCGCAAACCATGGCCGAGCGCGGCTTTGTCACGTTGGCCTTCGATGCATCCTACACCGGGGAAAGCAGCGGTGAGCCGCGCAACGTCGCCTCGCCAGACATCAACACCGAGGATGTGAGCGCGGCAGTGGATGCTCTTGGCCTGCAATCCTCCGTTGATCGCGAGCGAATTGGCGTCATTGGCATTTGCGGTTGGGGCGGCATGGCGCTGAATGCCGTGGCCTTGGATAAGCGCGTCAAGGCGGTTGTCGCCAGCACCATGTACGACATGACCCGCGTCATGTCCAAGGGCTACAACGATAGCGTGACCCTCGAACAGCGCACGCAAGGGCTCGAACAACTGAGCGCACAACGTTGGCTCGACGCGAAAAATGGTGCCCCTGCTTACCAGCCCCCCTACAACGAACTGAGGGGTGGTGAAGCGCAGTTTATGGTCGATTATCACGATTACTACAGCACAACCCGCGGACACCATCCGCGCGCGGTCAACTCGGGCAACTCGTGGACGATCACTACACCCCTGTCGTTCATGAACATGCCGATCCTGACCTACATCGCGGAAATTTCTCCACGCCCGGTCCTGTTCATCCACGGCGAAAACGCCCACTCGCGCTACTTCAGCGAAACCGCTTACGCGGCCGCCGCGCAGCCGAAGGAGCTGATGATCATTCCAGAGGCCAGCCACACCGATCTGTATGACCGTGTGGACGTGATTCCTTTCGACAAGCTGACGACCTTCTTCACGCAGCACCTGGCCACGGCGACAACCGCCGCTTGACGTCTTGAGGCAGTCGCATCCGGGCGGACAATGCACCTGGATGCGACTGAGCGGGATGACGCGCCCTACGGTATGGATTCATGCCACTCAGCACTTCTGACTTTCCAGTGAGGATCGCAACCAGAACTGGCAATAGACCACTCGCTGAGGAGCATCTGCGCCATATTGCTGCGCTAATTCGCGCTCGAAACCTACGAATTCACGTGCAGGCGCGGCAACGCGTCTGGCCCATTTTCCGCATTGCAAAGGAGAACAACATGCAGAGCAAAACCGTTGACGTCGGTGCAGGCGGCGTTCTCTCCTCTCTTGGCGCTGCAAGCCGTAGGCATTCCTGGCACCGGCGGGCCGTGCCACAGCTTGGAATGCCGCTGCTTCTCCTTGCACTGTGCAGCGGCCATCCCGCCCACGCCGCCAGCACTGCGCTGCCCGTGGCCGCTGAGCAGGATGTGACTCAAGCACCCAAGGAATCGGATGAATCAAGCCTGTGGATGACCGTCGGGGAACGTCGCTTCGCCATCACACTGGCCGACAACGAGGCCACTCGCGCATTCGCCGCCACGCTGCCGCTGACACTGGACATGGAGGACCTCCACGGAAACGAGAAGAAAAAAGAGCTGCCTGAGGCGCTGCCCACCAGTGAGAGCCGGCCCGGCACGATCCGCAACGGAGACCTTATGCTTTGGGGATCGCGCACCGTGGTCATCTTTTACAAGACCTTCGACTCAGCTTACTCATACACCCGTCTGGGCCGCGTGGACGATCCGACTGGCCTGGCCCAGGCGCTCGGCCGTGGCGATGTTCGGGTGGTGTTCTCCCAATAGCAGCGTGCGCTGACAAAGTAGTTCCCACGCACTCAACACCGATCTGAAATACCGCCTCATCATCTGCTGCATCTCCTTCGCAGCCCGAATCCAGAGAGAGATCATGATCAAAAACAAAGTAGTCATCATCACCGGCGCATCGTCCGGAATCGGCGAGGCAACCGCCAAGCTGCTCGCGAGCAAAGGCGCAAAAATCGTGCTCGGCGCCCGTCGAGAAGACAAGCTCAAGCAGATCGCGGACGAGATTCTCCTGAACGGAGGCCAAGTGGTCTATCAAGTGCTGGACGTGACCAAGCAAGAGGACAGCGACAGCATCGTCCGCCTGGCCAAAGAAAGGTTCGGTCGCGTGGACGTGATTTTCCTGAATGCAGGGCTGATGCCGAACTCACCCCTGTCCGCACTGAAGACCGAAGACTGGCACCAAATGATCGATGTCAACGTCAAGGGCGTTTTGAATGGCGTGGCAGCGGTGCTACCCGAGTTCCTGGCACAGAAGTCTGGGCACGTCATCACCACCTCGTCGGTGGCGGGGCTCAAGGCGTATCCGGGCGGCGCCGTCTATGGCGGTACAAAGTGGTTCGTGCGCGACTTCATGGAAGTCCTGCGCATGGAGTCCGCCTTGGAAGGCAATAACATCCGCACCGCGACGATCTACCCGGCCGCCGTCAAGACGGAACTGCTGGCGACGATCAGCGATAAGCAGGCGCTTGACCAGATGCAGGACATCTATGACAAGTACGGCATTTCTCCAGACCGGATCGCCAACATCGTAGCCTTCGCGATCGACCAGCCCGATGACACGACAATCAACGAGTTCACAGTAGGCCCTGCGAACCAGCCTTGGTAAGTGCATTGCAGTCACGCAAGGCGTCCGACAGCCCACCACTGTCCTGACAAGGAGCTTTCATGAAGACCGTACCACTAGGATCAACCGACACTCGGGTTCCCAATGTCGTCGCGGGCATGATGCGCATTGCCGGCAGCACCGATGACCAGATCCGGGCGCTCTACACCGCGGCGCGCGAATCGGGCATCAATTTTTTCGATCACGCCGACCTCTACGGATTCAACCATCCCGGCGGTGGCCCGCACCTGTGCGAACGCCGGTTCGACGAGGCGCTGCGACTCAGCAGCGCTGAGCGCGAGCAGATCTTCCTCCAGTCCAAAACCAGTATTGTGGCCGACCCGTGGCACTACGATCAGTCCTACGAGCACATCGTGGCGTCGGCCGAGAGGTCGCTGAAAGCGCTGGGGACCGACTATCTGGATGTGCTATTGCTGCACCGGCCCGACGCACTCGTGGAACCGGAAGAAGTCGCCCGCGCCTTCGACCACCTGGAGACCACCGGAAAGGTTCGCGCATTCGGGGTTTCCAACCATACTCCCCGTCAGATCGATCTGCTCAAGACCGCCGTGACCCAGCCGATCCTGGCGAACCAGGTCCAGCTTTCGCTGACGCATTCGACGATCGTCGCCCAAGGCCTGTCGTCGAACATGACCGGATTCGACGACTCAATCACTCGTGACGGTGGCGGCATCGTAGACTACGCACGGATTAATAAAATCACGCTGCAGGCGTGGTCTCCGTTCCAGAAAGCCTTTCAGGATGGGGTCTTCTTCGACTCTCCCGACTACCCGCAGCTTAATGCCGAACTCAAACGACTCGCTGCGAAGTACGACGCCACTCCGACCGCGATCGCGACAGCCTGGATCACTCGTCATCCCGCCGGCATCCAAGTGGTACTGGGCACCACGAGACCCGAGCGCCTCATCGAAGCAGCCGCGGGCTCGAATATCCCGCTCACCCGCCCCGAATGGTACGGGCTTATCCAAGCGGCTGGCCACAACGTTCCCTGAACGCACCCGGACGTCGAAAGTGGCGCCTGTCCCTCTGATTACTAGCCCCACAACGGCGTTAACACCAGAGCTCTGCTTGGATCATGCACGCCGAAGCGTAATGATCGAAAACACGGACCGCTTCTCCCCGACGGGGACTCCTTATGTATGGCGAGGGCCTTGGCCAAGCCCTCACCATACTCTCTCAACGCATCTGCAGGATGATCGGGTTGCTGCTGGCCGGATTGGTTCGCTCACGCAGTTCCTTCACCTCGTCAGCCTTCACTGCGCCTCCCTGATTACCCCATGACGTGCGAACGAAAGTCAGTACATCAGCGACTTCCTGATCAGAGAGTTGGTTGCGGTATGGGGGCATGCGATACGAATCCGGAATACCATTGGCAACGACACGTTCGGAACCGTTCAACGTGGCATTGATGCTCGTAGCGCTTTGCTTCACCATCGATGAAGATGCGCCTGCCAAAGGAGGTATCCATGGCGCCTGCCCGCTGCCGTCACTGCCGTGGCAACTGCTGCACTTGGCCATATAGTTGGCTGCCCCAGGTGTCGACAGAGGTTGTTCTGCCAGTTTGGCCGCTGGCTTCCATGGCGGCCCGTCACGCTTTGGATCGCCCGGCAACGACACCAGGTAATGCGCAATGGCTTTCAAGTCCGGGTCGGACATGTATTGCGTCGAGTTGTTGAAGACTTCCGCCATGGTGCCCACGACCACGCTGTGAGCGTTACGTCCGGTTTTCAGATAGTCGACGATCTCCTGCTCGCTCCAGCGCCCCAATCCAGTGTTCGGATCCTGGCGCAGGCTCGGCGCGTACCACCCATCGAGCAGCGAACCGCTGAGGAAAGTAGCGCTGCTTTCATCCAGCGACTTCTCGTTCATCGTCAAGCTGCGTGGGGTATGGCAACTGCCACAATGCCCCGCACCCTGGACGATGTAGGCGCCGCGGTTCCACAGTGCATCCTCTGAGGGCTTGGCCTGATAGGCACCGTCATCGACAAACGCGGTATTCCACAAAGCCAGCGGCCAGCGCATGTTGAGCGGCCAGGGGATATGGCTTTGCTGGTTCTGCTGCTGCGCCGGCTTAACGCCGGCCATGAAGAACGCATAAAGCGCCCGCACATCATCGTCGCTGAGCTTGGCATAGGATGGGTAAGGCATAGCCGGATACAGCCTGTGCCCGTCAGCCGCAACTCCGCTGCGTACTGCGCGATCAAAGTCGGCCAGGCTGTAATTACCGATGCCCGTTTGTTTGTCCGGGGTAATGTTGGTGGCATAGATTGATCCCATCGGGGTCGCCATCTCCAGGCCGCCGGCAAACGGCGCACCTTTGGGCGTGCTGTGGCAGGCCACGCAATCGCTAAGCCTGGCGACATATTCACCACGCTGGACGAGCTGTGCATCTGCCGAGGGTGCAGATGCCTCATTAGCAAAAGGCGAAAATGGTGTGCGATTGACAAACCAGCCCAAGCCAGCTGCCACGACGATGCCTGCTGGCAGCAGATACTTTATAGTTTTATTCACGAACCATTCCTCATCAGGTGTCGAAGCGGTACTGCGATAGAGGCATGCTGCGAATTCGTTGACCGGTCAGTCGCGAGACGGCGTTAGCAACCGCCGGTGCCACCGCAGGCAGAGGCGGTTCACCGATTCCGCCCATTGGCGCACCACTCTCCACCACACGGACATGGACCCTGGCCATCATTTCCGGTGTGAGGATGCGGTAGAGGTCGTAATTGCGCGCCACCGGCGTACCACCTTTGTAGATGGCTTGTTCGATCAGGGTTTGAGACAAGCCAAGGGCCACGGCTGAGTTGACCTGAGCCTCGATGATGGCGGGATTAACGATGCTACCCGGATCGATTGCCTGCCAGATGTCGTGAACCTTCACAGCTCCGTTGCTGATGGAAACCTCTGCGATCACCGCCGTTTCGGTACCAAATGGCGATGCCATTGCAACGCCTCTTGCTCGCTTGGTGCCGTCTTGCGCCGTGAACGGCCCTCGTTTCCACCCCCCGGACAGGTCGGCCACGGCCTTGAGCAAGTGGCTTAGCCGCTCGTTGCCCTGCAGCAGCTTGGCCCGCAGCTCATAGGGATCCTGACCGCCGGCATCCGCCACCTCATCCAGAAAAGCTTCATACATGAAGTCATTGATGGAGTTCCCGACTGAACGCCAGTAGCCCAGCATCACCGGGGTCTGCGAGTACAGTTGAGCGATCCGACGATGGGCAATGGCGTATTTTTTACCGGCCAGGCCTTCGACGGCGGTCGGGTCGATTTTGTCTCCTTGTTTGTTAGCGATACCCTCAGTTGGCCCTTCCGTGGCACTAATTGCTTCAAAGGCCACCGGCATGCCCTGTTCATCCAGGCCAGCGCGAAAGCGCACTACGGCGGAAGGACGAAGCACGTCACGCAAAAACTCTTCCTCGCGGCTCCAGATCACCTTGATCGGTCGACCCGTGGATTGAGCCAGCTGGATAGCTTGAGGGTAAGGTGATGCATTCGGGTATAAAAAATGCCGGCCAAAAAAGCCACCCAGCAGCGGAGAGTGGAGAGTGATTTTGGAAGGGTCCAGACCGGTACGCTTGGCGACGTCGGCCAAAAACAAATCCGGGGCCTGGTTCGGCAGCCACAGATCGAGATTGCCTTCAGCGTCGAAGCGCGCCAGGGCCGAGGGCGGCTCCAACTGGGCGTGGTTGAGGTATTGGGTATGGTAAGTCGCACTGACGACTTTCTTGGCGCCGGCCAGCCCCTGCTGCAGGTCGCCCTCACGTTCGGCCTCATCCCCGGCGTCGGTGGTTTTACTCAATTGCTCCGCATAGGCCTGGGTGTCGAAATTAGCCGGCATGTAGCGCACGGTTGAATCGCCACCCGGCTCCGTCCACTCCACTTGCAGAGCCTCGACGGCACGCTTGGCCACCCACCAGCGTTGCGCAACCACCGCCACTGCCCCCTCAAGACGGTGCACCGAATGTACGCCTTTGAGGTTTCTGATCTGATCCTCGTTGCGCACCAGGCCCACTTGCAGACCCAGGCGCGGCGCATGTTGTACCGCAGCATGAAGCATGCCTTCGACACGAGTATCGATGGTGTATTGCGCCTTACCAGTAGATTTGTCGTAGACGTCTATTCGCTGGACCGGCTTACCGATCCAGCGGAATGTGGCAGGGTCGCGCAGAGTAACGGTTTGCGGATCGGGAATGGGCAAATCGAGCGTTAGCGGCGCGAGTTCACCGTAGGTGATCGATCGATTGGAAGCGACATGAATGACCCGCCCTGGCTCAGTAGTCAGCTGCGCCAGCGGCACCTTCCAGTGAGATGACGCGGCCTGCAACAGCATCAGGCGCGCCGATGCGCCCAGTCGGCGCATGGTCATGTAGCTCGCGCGCATCGACCGGCTACCACCCGTGAAGCGCATGCCACCTTCCATGACTTTGAAGTCATTCCCGGGCGCCGCGTTCTCCACCAGAAAGCTGGCTGGATCTATATCGAGCTCCTCACCCACGACCTGTGCCATGCCCGTGAAAATGCCCTGCCCCCCCTCAATAAAGGGGCTCTGCAGGCGAACGGTATTATCCGGACGAATCTCCAGGAACGCCGGTACACGGGCGCCAGGCGGCAATGCCTGGGCACGCTCGGCAGCCCGCAACGGGCCAAGGGGAATTCCGAAGCTGATAACAAGCGCACCCGCCGTGACGCCAGCCGATGCTTGCAAAAAACGGCGGCGAGAGACGTTCACAGGTTGAGCGTCGGAGAGTACGCCGCGCTCGGCGATTGAATCATCCAGTTTTGACATAGTATTCCCCTGTGTTTGCATTCAATGCTCGGCCTGGCAGCAGACCAATCTCTGCTCCATTAAAGGTGGTCAGGATTAGCCGTCGGCATTGTCACCAGGCACGTCGCAGTCGCAGCTCAGTCGAATTGCGCGTGCTCAAGCACCAGCAAGCTCATCGACAGCAGTCTTGATCGCGTTATAAGTGCCGCAACGGCAGAGATTCGTCATGGCGGCAGCAATATCGGCTTGGGAAGGTTTGGGAATGCGCTGCAACAGCGCAGTGGCGGCCATTACCTGGCCAGACTGGCAATAGCCACACTGGGCGACTTGATGCTTGACCCAGGCCGCCACTACGCGCTTGCCCAACTCGTCGTCTTCAATGGCTTCGATTGTGCGAATCTGTTTGCCCTTTACCCCTTCAACCGGTGTAACGCATGAGCGAAGCAGCACGCCGTCCACCATGACCGAACAGGCGCCGCATTGCGCCAAACCGCACCCGTACTTGGTTCCGGTCAGGCCGATATCGTCGCGAATCACCCATAACAATGGTGTATCCGCATCCGCCTCAACCTCATACACAGTGCCATTTACGTTGAGTTCCATTGTAAGAATGCCTCGATTGAAAACAGTGTGAAAAATGGCCGAGCACGACCTGCGGATAATCTTTGGCAACTGACCATTCGCAATAACAACACCTGCAACGTCGTCTTTTTAGACGAGCCTTACCCTACTGGGCTCGTCCGTGGCACAGCAAGCGAACCACGTGAGTCAGCTCGCAAGGTGCTATTAATCAGATGAATAAATATTCTCTTCAAACGGCAGGCGTGCCGCGCCAATCATCGGCGCGGCACCGCTTGGTCTTGGATAGTCGTATCAGGCCTTCAACGACGGCAGTGCTGCGGCTTCCTCGTCAAAGCCATAGACCGATTTGATTTCCAGATACTCTTGCAACCCGAAAACGCCCATCGAGCGGCCAATGCCGGATTCCTTGTAGCCACCCATAGGCGTCAGCGAGTTAGTCGGCGCGCCGTTAAAACAAACGCGCCCGGCACGCAGGCCGCTGGCGAACTCATACGCCTTGCGCCGGTCCCCACCGAATACATAGCCACCCAACCCATAAGGCGAGTCATTGGCGATTTCCAATGCCTGCGCCTCGGTGGAATAAGGCACCACCACCAAGACCGGCCCGAAAATCTCTTCCCGGCAAATAGTCATCTCCGGCGTCACATCGACGAACACGGTCGGACGGGTGAAAAAACCACGTTCGAAGCCTTCGGGGCGTCCCAGTCCGCCAACAATCAGTCGTGCACCCTCATCGAGGCCCGACTGTATGTGGCGCTGGATGCTGTTGAATTGTGCCCGGCTGACAATCGGCCCCATGGTCGTGGCGGGATCTCGCGGGTCTCCGAGACGGAATCGGTTTGCTTCGTCAACCAGAAACGGAATGACCTGCTCCACCTGACTTTCATGCACCAACATGCGACTCGGCGCGTGGCAGGATTGTCCGGTATTGAAGAAGCCGCGCTGAATATTCCAGCGCGCGGCCTTTTCCAGATCGGCGTCTCGCAGCACGATATTCGCCGACTTCCCGCCCAACTCCAGGCACACGCGTTTGATGGTGCGTGCCGCTGCCTCGCCTACCTGCGCACCGGCACCGGTCGAGCCCGTGAAGGAAACCATGTCAACATCGGGATGCTTCGACATCGCCTCGCCAATCACTCGCCCCGAGCCGTTGAGCATGTTGAAAACGCCCTTGGGTACGCCTGCGGCATCCAGCACCTCTGTCAGCAGAATAGCGCTGACCGGCGAGTTGATACTGGACTTGGATACGACTGTACAACCGGCGGCCAGCGCATAGATCAGCTTGATGACGGTTGTCTGGACCGGCCAGTTCCAAGGCGAGATCAGTGCGCAGACACCCAGGGGTTCACGGCGAACAATCGTATTGCCAATTCGCGCCTCGAACTCGTACGTCTTCAACAGGTCGCGAGCGACCCTCATATGTTCGATTGGCCCCATGACCTGAGCACGGGCGCTGCAGGGAATACCCACCTCTTGCGCAATGGCCTGTACAAAATCATCGGCGCGCAATTCGTAGGCTTCGATGATACGGTTGATCAGGTCGTAACGCTCATCGAGGGAAGACTGCGAATAGCTTTTGAATGCACGCCGAGCTGCGGCCACGGCAGTGTCCACCTCTTCAACAGTCGCCATGGCGACCGTGGCAAACACTTCTTCGGTAGTCGGATCAATCAATTCCTGGCGCTGGGAGGTCGCGGCCTCTACCCATTCACCGTCGATATAAAACTTCGCGTAATCGTGCATCTTGCTGGTGCCTCCAGTTGTTGTTATTCGGTGAGGATTTTCGTGACAGGTGGCAACACGGTACCCGCCGATTCAACCAACAGTTTCGACCGGCGAACTGCTTGCCCGGCGAGTCATTGCATCTTCACGAATCAGGTCGGCGGCTTTCACACCAATCATGATGGACGGCGCATTGGTGTTGCCCGACGTGATGAATGGCATGATCGAGGCATCCACCACCCGCAGTCGCTCGATACCACGGACACGCAGTCGTTCGTCCACCACCGCCATGGCGTCGTTACCCATTTTGCAGGTGCCGCCCTGGTGGTGGGCCGAGTTGCCGGTTTCGACCAGATAGTTGTAGATATCTTCATCGGTACGAATGTGGGGCCCCGGCAATTGTTCCGAAACCACGCGAGATTTGATGGGCTCGCTGTTCATGATTTTGCGTATCCAGCGCACACCACTGATCACGGCATTGATGTCGTAACCGCTGCTCAGGAAATTTGGCGTGTAATCGGCCGGGTCAGACGGGTTGGTCGAGCGCAGCGTCACTGTTCCCGTGGTGCTGGGACGCAACTGATAAACCGACACCCCGAGCCCGGGATGCTTTTCAACGTCAACCGTGCCATCGGGAAAGTATTGAAAGGTCATAGGCCGAAAGCTGATTTGGAGATCAGCGTAGTCCTCGTCCGAGCTACTTTTAACAAACGCCGCGACCTGGGAAGAGCCAAGGGCAAGATACCCTTTGCGGGTCATCAGGTAACGGAAGCCTTCCCAGTACTTGCGCAGGCCTACGAGGTTTGCGTTGTACGAACTGTCTGGGGTGCAACGGAAGGCTGTGTGAATATAAAAATGATCCTGCAGGTTTTGCCCTACTCCTGGGGAATTCAGAACTTCGGGAATTGCGTGTTTTTCCAGTTCAGCCCTTGGGCCGATGCCGGACAACATCAGCATCTGTGGGGTCTTCAGCGAGCCTGCTGACAGAATCACTTCGCGCGCCGCATAGATACGCTCCAAACGGCCACTCTTCAAAACCTCTATACCGACAGCGGTACGCCCCTCGAATAAAACGCGCTGCAGCTCGCATCCGGTTCGAACCGTCAGGTTCGACCGTTCAATGACAGGCTCGATAAAAGCCCGGTAAGTCGACATCCGTTGCCCGTCTTGGATGTTGTGCTGCATGAAACCTACGCCATCGTGCAAGGCGCCGTTCATGTCCTCGGTCACCGGGATACCAATACGGTTAGCGGCCTCTATAAAATCGTAGCTACTCTTTTCTTTGACGACCGGATCACTGATCCATAGCGGACCATTCGCTCCGCGATATTCATCGCCGCCCCGCTCAAAGTGCTCCATCTTTTTGAAATACGGCAAGACATCTTCATACCCCCAGCCTGGGTTGCCCAAGGCACGCCAGCCGTCAAAATCCTTTTGGTGACCTCGGATGAATACCATGCCGTTGATGGAGCTGGATCCACCGAGCAATTTGCCCCTAGGCCAATACATCCGACGCCCTTGAAGCTTCTCCATAGGCGAGGTGCGGAAATTCCAGTTCAATGACTTATTGAAATAGAGCTTGCCCATTCCCGCGGGCGTATTGACCCAGAAACGATCTGAAGCAGGTCCCGCCTCAATAAGCAGGACGTTGTTCCGGGGATCGTCAGACAAACCGCGCGCAACCGGACAGCCCGAAGAACCGGCACCGACAACGATGTAATCATAAATCTGCATGTACCCACTCCTCCCGCTATTTCCCGACGCGGGAAGTGCCTTTGAACAACCTGTCAAAACGCTCAAAGCGATAAGCCCATTCGGGCCCCTGGTCCGTTTCGTAAGCCAACACTGCGGAGAGCATCGCGAAAGGCTCTATATAACGGGCAACCTTCAGAGCCCCAGCGTCCACCGGTTCAAAGCCCACCTGACTGATAAGATCCGAAACTGTGGCTTTACTGGCTTCGTCCTCGCCACAGAAGATCAAACTGGGACGTAGCGCCTCGTCCCTGGCCGCGAATACATCGAACAGAACTTCGCTGGGCGTCGACTGGAAGGCCGCAACGACATAGGCCTCAGGAATCATCTGTGCCAGCGTTTCCGCACCGGAAATCGTATGGCCGATGACAAGCTCGGTGTCTTCCGCGTTTAAAGGATTGCAGCAGGTCACGACGATTTTGCCGCTCAAGTCATCCACCTGGCTGAGGACGTCAGGCACTTGAAGCCAATGCACGGCCAAGAGGACCAAGTCAGCGTTGAATGCCGCCTCTGCCGGCGTGCTGGCCTGTGAATTCTTGCCTGCCGATGCAGCCAGATCGGCAAGTTTCTGCTGATTACGCGAGTAACTGAAGGAAACCTCATGGCCAACCCTGGCGAACATGGTGCCCAGATGACTGCCCATTCGGCCGGAGCCAAGAATTCCGATTTTCATGAAAGGCCTCTTGTTATTTTTTCGATTAAAAACACGGATGGCGTTCGGGTGAAAGGCTCGACGGCGAATAGAGGTATGATCAAAATTGATTAATCCCCTCCACGATTGTCATGGCCGGCTCATGAACATAGATCCTTGGAGCGGGCGCTTGAGCTGATACAGTATTCGCCCCCACGCAGAGAATGATGAATGGCAAAGGAACACTACAGCGACCTGCTCGCGCTCATTGCAGTAGCACGAGAGCAGAGTTTCACGCGGGCGGCCTCCCAGCTGGGAATCTCTCAATCGATGCTCAGTCATAGCATCCAGAGATTGGAGGCTCGAGTCGGCGTACGTCTTCTCACTCGCACGACCCGTAGCGTATCCGTCACCGAGGCCGGTGAACGTCTGCTCAATACCGTTGAACCGCGGTTGCGGGAAATCGAGACCGAACTGATCGCCGTAGCTGAATTTGGCGACACCCCCGCCGGTAACATTCGCATCACGGCAACCGACCATGTCATCGAAACTGTTCTTTGGCCGAAATTGGCACAAGCGCTGCCGAAATACCCACAAATCAGTGTAGAAGTCGTTATCGACTATGGCTTGACGGACATCGTGGCCGACCATTTCGACTTTGGCATCCGGCTCGGGGACGGGTTGGCAAACGGGATCGAAGCCGTTCGTATCGCTCCCGACATGCGTTTTGTAATGGTGGGCGCGCCGTCCTACATGGAGTCTCGTGCCATGCCGACCAGACCTCAAGACCTCATGGAGCATGAGTGTATAAATATGCGCCTACCAACACGTGGCGGCCTGTACGCGTGGGAGCTGGAAAAGGACGGCCAGGAAATCAATACGAGAGTCAAAGGCAGACTTGTATTCAACGGCATCAATCAGATCCTGGATGCCGCTGTATCGGGTTTCGGGCTGGCCTATGTTCCCGAGGACATCGCCCACCCCCATCTGGTTAACGGCACTCTGGTTCCTGTCATGCAAGCCTGGTGGAGAACATTCCCGGGGCTGCACCTTTACTACTCCAGCGAGCGCGAGAAGTCTCGGGCGATGCAGGTTCTAATCGATGAGTTACGGTACCCCGGATAGTCAACGGTGCTCTGAACCCTTCCTTTTTCGCATCTGAATTATTCGCCATCATTCATAGGCGCTTTCGGATTTCAGATCATTACAGATCATACTTAGCCCCCTATCATTTCGCCTCAAGCAAGTTGCGATGAGACAGCGTCCCATCGCCCGCTGGGGTCGATCCCTGGTTATTTTTTCTTTTCATTAATTCGTCCATTCGCCTGGCGCACTAGTTGTCGAGGGCGTCATGTATTGGTTATTTCACAGGAACACCGATGACTACCTCAACTTTGAATACGGCCCAGATTGACAGCCGAATCTGGAGCGCCGTGGGGTCTTTGACACTCTGCGTGGCTCTGCTGATCGCCGCAGAATTCATGCCAGTGAGTCTCCTGACGCCCATCGCCACCGACCTTCACACCTCACAAGGCATGGCTGGCCAAGCCATTTCCATTTCCGGCTTCTTTGCGGTGGTGGCAAGTCTTTGCATTGCCTCTATCGCCGGACGCTTCGATCGACGCCATGTCCTGGTCTCGATGACCCTGCTGATGCTCATTTCGCTGGTGGTCATAGCTCTGGCGCCGGGCTTTACTTGGTTGATGATCGCCAGAGCTTTTCTAGGCGTCGCAATCGGCGGTTTCTGGGCATTGTCCACCGCCACTGTGCTTCGGATAGTCCCGGAGGAGGCTGTGCCCAAAGCCTTGGGCATGATCTATATGGGCCACTCAGTGGCCGCTGCGTTTGCCGCCCCCATTGGGGCCTATGTGGGAGGTCATCTGGGGTGGCGCTTTGTGTTCGCGGCGCTTGTACCGATTGTCATCATTAACGTGATCTGGCAATACAAAAGCTTGCCCGCAATGCAGCCCGAAAAAACCATTCCCCTTTCCAGGCTGTTCGGGGTGCTGAAACGTCGGAACGTCATGTTCGGTCTGCTGGCCGCCATGCTGACGTTTGGTGGTACGTTCACCGCTTTCACTTATTTGCGGCCATTTCTCGAACAGGTTACTGGCGTCGACTCCACTCAACTGTCGGTTTTGTTGTTGAGCCTGGGCATAGCCGGTTTCGGTGGTACGTACATCGTCAGCCGACTGCTGGAAAAACAATTCCTCTTCCAATTGTTGCACTGGCTTCCGGTGGCGTTGGCTGTCATGACGGTGGCTCTGGCCGAGCTGGGCTACAGTTTCGCAGCCGCCGCCATCATGATGTTTGCCTGGGGGATGTTGTACTCGGCCATCCCCGTATGCTGGTCGACCTGGCTCGCCAAAGAGGTAAGCGATGAGCCCGAAACTGGCGGTGGACTGATGGTTGCAGCTATCCAGATGGCGATCATGGTCGGAGGCGCTTTCGGTGGCAGCTTGCTGGATCATGTATCGGTGACAGCTCCGCTGATTGGCGGCAGCGTATTGCTCATCCTGGCAGCGCTGGTCGTTGGAAATGGCGGGCGGCTTACCCAGTCCACGCCCGCCTGATAGCCTCTTGTACCCCAAGCCGTCGCTATGCATCCGCTACCTCAATAACAGCGGAGCATCGTCTTTAAGCACATTCAGCAGTACTTGCGCCGCCGGCGACAAATAGGCGCCGGTTCGCACGAAAACGACAATCGTGCGTTTCATTGTTGTTTCCTTGAGCTTGATCTCCCGAAGGTGCGTCACACCCTTTACGTCTTCGAGAGTCTCCCGGGCCAGAAAGCTGAGCAGGTTGGTTTCACCAATCAGGCGTGGCAGCAAGGAGATCGAAGTCGTTTCGATCTGTACTTGAGGCAAAGGCAGGTCTCTGGACTGAAATGCATTGTCTATCCAGCGTCGGGCCGGCACGGCGGTGGCAGGCAGCACCCAACGGTACTGGCACAAATCGCGCAACTCATAACCTGCACTAAACAACGGATGGTTGCGGCTGGCGACCACTACTGCCTCATCGTCAAACAACGCATGAAATTCCAACAAAGGATCTGCTTCGTACTGCGGGCAGATCACCATGTCCAGCCGCCCGGAAAAAAGTGATTCGCGCAGTAAATCGTCCTGCCCAATCACCAGGTTCAAGGTGATCTGCGGCGCACGTGAAAGCAGAGTCGCGGTCAGGTGCGGAAGCAGGTGATCAGCCATGGAAGCAGCGCAGCCCAGGCGAATATTGCCCATTACCCCGTTGGCAACATCACGTATCTCTCGCTGGGTTTCGGCAACGCTCTGCTGCAACTGTTTGCCACGCACCTTCAGCAACTCCCCCACTGCCGTCAGCTTGATCCGACGCCCGTCGCGTTCGAACAGCCGGGCACCTAGCGACTCCTCAAGTCGTTGGATGCTTTTAGTCAGCGCCGGCTGACTGCGGTTGAGCTTTTGTGCGGCCCTGCCCAGATGGCCCAGCTCGGCGATGACTTCAAAATAGGCAAGGTCACGCAGGTCCATATCTATCAACCAAAGTTATCAATCAATCGATATTAGAAAATAGACTTTATCAAACACGCTATCAATAATTATCAGCACATCGATAGCGATGCCACGCCCTCAAGGCGACCAGCGATTGGAGCACGACTCTTGTCTTCTTCTGCCAGATTTTCTCTACATGCCTACCCCGCGCCATTCAAATGGTTGGCGCTTGCGCTAGTGGCTGGAGCAGCCGGTCAGTTGCTGAAGTTTCTAGGGGTGCCAGCCGGCCAGTTCCTGGGGCCGATGATGGTCGCCATCGTATTTGGAACGTTCGGTGCGGGCATACAGCTCCATCCCTACGCCTTCAAGCTGGGCCAAGGTTGTGTAGGCATTCTGGCGGCCCATTCCATGACGCTGGCAGTGCTTCTCTCGATGGCCCAGTCCTGGCCGATGATGCTGCTGGCAACCGCCGCAACGGTTTGCCTCAGTGCTCTGGTCGGGCTCGCCTTGGTATGGGCAGGCATTCCGGCCAGCACCGCCGCATGGGGAACGGCTCCAGGCGCTGCCTCGGCGATGGTCTCGATGGCGGATGAGTACGGTGCCGATTCGCGAGTGGTCGCCACCATGCAATACGTGCGAGTCGTGTGCGTGGTGATGATCGGCGCACTGGTGAGCCACTGGGTCGGGGCACCGACAGGCGGCGAAACGCACGTGACAAACGTCGAGCCGCAAAGCTTCGGACTACTTAATCTAGGCCTGACCATCGCCACGCTGCTTGCTGGTGTTGCACTGGGCAATCGAGTGCCCGCCGGGGCGCTGTTGATGCCGTTGCTGCTGGGTGGCGCCTTGCAAATCAGCGGCCTGTTGCACATCGCGCTGCCCGACTGGCTCCTCGCTACTGCTTATGGCGCGCTGGGTTGCTACGTCGGCTTGCGCTTTGACCGCCCAACGATTGGGTACGTCTGGCGGCGCCTGCCGGCGATGATAATGGGGGCGACGCTTTTGATCGCGCTGTGCGCACTATCTGCCTGGCTATTGGCATCAATATCGGACAGGGACTTCCTCTCGATTTACCTGGCCACCAGCCCGGGCGGGCTCGACACGATGGCGATCATCGCGGTGGACACGCATTCCGACGTGGGACTGGTGCTGGCAATGCAGACCCTGCGGTTGTTTGCGGTCATCCTGACAGGGGCTTTTGTGGCACGGCTGATCATTCGTTTGTCTGAGCACCGTCAGATAACGTCATAGGCTTAAGCCACACCGCAAATGTCTGCATGCCCGAGGGCTGGTTTCCCCTACTCGGCAACACTTCCCTGTCACTCACCATCGCTAGCAAACTCCTCCGTAAACTCTACGCACCACGCACTGGAATGTTATTGTTCATGCGCACCCACGAAGATCATTCAAGCCATGCAAGATGACATCCTTAAGCAATCCTTTGGTGGGTTGATGGCCTTTATTGCCGTCGCCCGGGAAAAGAGTTTTACTCGAGCAGCAGCGCATCTGGGCCTGTCTCAATCCGCGGTCAGCCATGCCGTCAGCTCACTGGAGCGAAATCTGGGCACGCGTTTGCTTGCGCGCAACTCCCGCTCAGTCTCGCCAACGGAAGCAGGTGAACGGTTACTGGCAACTGTCGGTCCCCGCTTCGAAGAGATCGACGCTGAATTACTGGCGTTGTCAGAGCTGGGCGAAAGCCCAACCGGGACCGTACGCATCACCGCATCGGATCATGCCATCCGATCGATCATCTCCCCAAAGTTGAAGAAATTCCTGCCGAAGTACCCTGGGATAAAAGTCGAGCTGTTCGCGGACAATGGGCTTATCGACATCGCAGCAGATCGTTTCGATGCGGGCGTCCGATTGGGTGAGGCGATAGCCCAGGACATGATCGCCGTACGCATCGGTCCTGACATGCGATTCACCGCAGTAGCGACCAGACGCTACTTCGCCAGCAGCCCTGAACCAAAGACGCCCGAAGACTTGATGCAGCACAATTGCATAAACCTGCGTCTTCCTACCCATGGTGGATTGTGGCCTTGGGAGTTCGGGGAAGATGGCCGGCAGTTGAACATGCGGGTTGATGGTCAGCTGATTTACAACAGTATTTATGATTGCCTTGATGCAGCCATTGCAGGCTTGGGTATCGCCTATGTACCTGAAGACATCGCGGCCCCCTATGTCAAGGCCGGCCACCTGATTCCGGTACTGAAAGACTGGTGCCCGCTGTGGACAGGACTTCATCTCTATTACCCAAGCCGTCGGCAACCCTCCGGGGCTATGGCGTTATTAATCGCCGCGTTGCGCCACGAGTCATGACAGAAAAAAAGGCCCTGCACAGCGTGCAGGGCCTGAAAGAGCCATGAAGACTCAAGGGATGAACGTTCCACCAAGGGCAAGTCGAGCGATGCGCACTACGACCTACGTTCAGACTTGAAGCCACAACATCCTATGCAAACCGGGCAGTTGCGGCTTCAAAGATGGGTTACTTCAGGTTGGTTCGGAAGAAAGAAGTCAGCTTGTCGAACGGAATCAGGTTCACCCGATCATACAAGTCCACGTGACCCGCGCCTGGCACGATGAACAATTCCTTAGGCTCACCCGCCAGCTTGAAGGCTTCTTGGCTGAACTCCAGCGAGTGTGCTTCAGAGCCTGCGATGAACAGCATAGGACGAGGCGAAATCGACGCAATATCGTTGAACGGATAGAAGTTCATGAACTTCACGTTGCTGGTCAGCGTTGGATGCGTCGTCACTTCAGGCGAAGACCCGGCCGGGGTGAACTCACCACGAGGCGTGCGATAGAAATCGAAGAATTCGCGCTGGATGGGATGGGTGTTCGCGTCCAGTTTATGCACGGTACCGCCGGTGTACTTGGTTTCTCCACCCGTGAATTCTACATAACGCTGCTCAGCCGCCTCTGCGATGATCTGCTTGCGCTGTTCAAGTGTTTGCGAGTGCTTGAGCGCATCGCGGTTGGCTGCGCCCATGTCATACATACTGACGGTGGCAATCGCCTTCATCCGAGGGTCGATTTTTGCCGCACTGATGACAAAACTGCCGCTGCCACAGATACCGAGAACGCCGATGCGGTTGCGATCGATATACGACTGGGTTCCAAGGTAATCGACCGCTGCGCTGAACGCTTCGGAGTAAATATCCGGCGCCACGGCGTTACGCGGTTGCCCCTCGCTTTCGCCCCAGAACGATTGATCGATCGCAAGGGTCACAAAGCCTTGTTCAGCGAGTTTCTGAGCGTAAAGATTTGAGCTTTGCTCTTTGACCGCCCCCATCGGGTGGCCAATGACAATCGCAGGGCTTTTATTGGCCTTATTCAAATTTTTCGGGACATACAGGTTCCCGACGACTTTCATTCGGTACTGATTATTGAAGGATACCTTCTGCTCAGTCACCTTATCACTCTTGAAAAAGTTGTTCGCGCCGTTGGACATATCGGCTGCCATCGCAGTAAACGAACTGGCCAGCAGGGCCAGCGTAAAAAATAATTTCTTCATGGTGTTGTTCCTAATTAAGAACCGATGTGTGGACATCCAAAACGACTGCGGCCTGGCTCGATGAACGCCAGTGGAATCAAATCCAGCTGGCCAACTGCGCTGAACGGAGCATTGGGCTTTGACGCCGGGCACTACCCTTCATGGCATTACGTCTAAGCCCACAAAGGATCAATTCGTCGAGGTCAATGTATTCGAGGCGCGACCTAGAAAACACCACATCCAATTGAATGGAGCCATGCACAAAAGTAATTAATAGCTGCTGGATTATTTGAGGCTGAGAGCTGGTGCGCTGATAATTTTCTTAGCTACAGCTCAGAGCATACCCACGGAGAACGGGATGCTCATTAAATTGCTCCGTTAATCAACGACGAAAAAGCCCCGACTCCCCACTGCGCCCATCCATCAATGTAACAGAATAATGCAGACCTAATCGTCGATTGCTCCACACCAGCTTCAGACTAGCGTTGCCGATCATCCTTCCAAGGGGCGTATAACGTCCTGGATCCTCATCAATGCCGGCGCCAACCCCCGTACGATTTCGTTGGCCTTGGCCGTGGGCACCAGCGTCCTGGAACGTCGGATAAACAAGGGGTCTTTAAAGTGGACGCGCAGCTTCGCCAGCGTATTGCTCACCGCTGGCTGCTTTACGTTCAGTCGTTCGGCTGCCCGCGTCACGCCTCGCTCGCGATAGACCACCAAGAGAATGAACAAGGCATTGAGATCGATCGCCGTAAATAGCGATTCATCAAGCTTCATCGTGCGGTCCCCTTCCGATTTGGGGCGTGAAACTGGCAAACGTCAGGTTGGAACATGACGTTACCAAATGATTGACCAACGCCGTCATCGACTCACTCTCAAAGTGCTCAGTCATCATCGATGCCGCGCTCCAGTAGCCACTGAAGACCCACAAACCAGGATCGCGGGAGCTGCGAATCACGCTATAGCCCAGGCATCCGTGTACTTTTTCAAAAGTCTCCGCGTACGCCTTTAAACGCTGTTCAAAGTATTGGTCAACCTCTTCGATCACTCGAATCTCCAAGGTATTAACTGCGGCGATATTCATATCCGGCCCTGCTTTGCTTGGGTAATAAAATTAAATTACGACTGCGTGCAATGCCTGTGGTGTGCGCGTTCAAGTCCCGCATCCAACGAAAGCATTCCTGCTGCAGCAGCGAGACAAACCTAGCCCCGGCATTGGCCGCTGGCTATACGGCACCTTGTTGATACGCTCATGAGCTTTTCTCAACAGTGCTCGTGCTTGAAACGCGCTACCGCGAGCCCCGTTGAGCAGCGGTGGCTTCGCTATGAGTTGCGCGTCCTGAAAAGACAGATGTCATAGCATCAAGAACTCACCCATGAAAACAACGAGTTAAGAGGTATCGCGATAGACAGAATTGCATCACTTGAACAACGCCAAGTCGCAATTCGGTGAATGCCGACTAACCATTCGGCAGCAGCTAAGCGCGGTTGTGAGGATTTCATCTACGTCGCGCGCGCTATCAGGGAGATATATCCCGCAATAATTTACTGCCGCGGAAAGGCGTGACGCCTCCCGCCCATGACCACCACGTGGGAAGCGCTAACGATGAGCAGCGCAAACCCCGAGAGACTTACTGTCCCGAAGTAGCTTAGGAGCAGACCACCTACGGCACCTCCGCCAAAAATCCCCAAGTTGTAGATAGTCGTCAATATCGCCGTTGCCAGCTCCGCATTATCTTCTGCCACCCGGCCCGTCGCTGATTGGAAAACGGTCGGCATGCCACCGAACGAAGCCCCCCACACAAATATCGCAGCCGAAGCGATCATTTGATACGGAGCCGCTATCAGCACAACCATCGTCACAGCCGTGCAGGTTAACGCGGTGGTCGCTATGAGCCGCAGCCTTGTATCGACGAAACGTCCAGCAATCAGTACGCCCAGGATGGCGCCCGTACCGAACAGAAACAGGCCCTGAGCGGTCCCGCCTGACAGCCTGGTTTTTTCCGCGAGCGGCGCCATGTAGGTGTACAGCGTGTAATGAGCCAGGATCGCGCAAAAAGCCGACACCAAGATCACTCTCAGCCCCGGGGTGCGAATGACGTCACGAATCGAAGTGCCCTCCTTGCGCTGTTCACCCGGCATGGACGGCACGACCAGCAAAACCCAAACGATGACAAGCAGCGCGAGCAGCGAAAGCAGTCCATAGCTGAAACGCCATCCAAGCAGTGAGCCCAGCATGCTACCCAGTGGCAAACCGGCGACCATGGCCACGGTACTCCCAGCCAGGGTAATCGCGACGGCCCGTCCCATGTCTTTGCGATCGACCAAGCGGATGGCATAACCGCAGATGACTGGCCAGACGACTCCTGCGGCGAGCCCCGCTATCACTCGCGATACGACCGTCACCGTATAAGACGTCGAGATGGCGGTGACGCCATTAGCCAGTGCAAAACTCAGCACGAGCATGATGTACAACGATTTTCGAGGCAGACCTCGAGTGAGCGCCACAATGGGGATTGCGGCCGCAGCGGAGGCCAATGCATAGATGGAAACCAATAAACCGATACCAGCGGGGGGCTGTTCAAGGCTCTCCGCCATCGCAGGCAGAACCGCTGCCGGCATCGTCTCGGTCAAAATGGTGAGAAACGCTGTAGTGGACAGGGCAAGTAGCCCGATCATAGGCAGGCGACCATTATTGGCACTCATGGGCAGACTCCTTAGTCGGATGCGTTCTTGCGAAACGCGCTGATGCCTTACGCATCAAAAAAACTCCGACGTTAGCAGCAAGCGGCTTGAGGAAATGTCTGCCTCAGTGAATGCTCCTATGAATCCAAGTGGTCACTGGATTGGCCTTGATCATCGAATAAAGCCAAAGCCCCCAACGCCCGTCACGGGAACTGGGGGCACCGAGTCAGACGCGAGCAGTTTTCTGTAGCACGGTCTTGCTGACCATGTACGAGTCCAGGCTCCAGGGCCCTCCTTCTCTTCCAATACCACTGTCCTTCACACCGCCAAACGGTGTATCAGGATCCGGCGCACCGAAATGGTTGATAGACAGGACCCCTACATCCAGCTCACGACTCAGTCGTTCAGCTTCTTCAAGTGAATTGGTGAACGCAAAAGCAGCCAAGCCCACGGATAGACTGTTGGAAATCTCGATGGCCTCATCAAGGGTCGAGAAACGAACCGCGACAGCGACCGGACCAAAAGGCTCATCGGTCATGATGGCGCAATCCAGCGGGGTGTCGACCAGCAGCGTCGGGGCAAAATAATAGCCACGCTCACCCACGCGATGCCCGCCCACGGCAACCTTGCCGCCACGGCCCAATGCGTCATCGACAAAATGCTGCATCGCGGCGAGACGCCGGCCACTGGTAACCGGCCCCATGTCAGCGTTCGTATCCATGCCGTCGGCCACACGTACCTGATCGGCGGTTGCCACAAACGCCGCTACGAATTCGTCGTAGATACTCTCGTGTACCAGGAAGCGACCTGGCGCAGCGCACCACTGAGCGTTGATCCGAATTTTGCTCTTGAGTGCCATCTTGCCGATTTCCGCGGCATTGACCCCTTCGCAAACGATGACCGGGGCATGGCCGCCGAGCTCCATCAGCACCGGCTTCATGGCCGCACCCGCCAGTTGGCTCAAGTGCTTGCCGACTGCCACCGACCCCGTCAAGGTCACCATGCGGGTCACTGGCGACTCGATCAGGGTCGAAGACACTAGCGCCGGGTTGCCAAACACCAGATTCAATACGCCCTTAGGCAAACCGGCTCGCTCGAAGCACTGAACCATGGCTACTGCAGCGCCAGGGGTTTCTTCTGGGGCTTTCAAAATTATGGAGCACCCGGCGCACAGTGCACCGCTGATTTTTCGCGACGGTGCGCTTAGCGGCACATTCCATGGGGTGAACGCTGCGACTGGACCAATTGGCTGACGAAGAATCGATTTCTGCATTTGGGCTTCGCCCGGAACGATGGTCCCGTAGGCTCGCAGGGCCTGTGCCATGTCCCAATCGAAGAAGCTCGCCGAACGCTCCACCTCCGCACGCGCATCTGCAATTAATTTGCCGTTCTCTCGGGTGATGATCTGCGCGATTTCTTCGGAACGTGAACGCACGCCTGCGATGGCACGACTGATGATGATATTACGCTCAGCCGGTGGTGTGTCCCGCCATATTTTGAACCCCCGCTCAGCGGCGGCCAACACGCGTTTCAGGTCAGCGGTCGTGGCCCCGGGAACGTTGGTGAGCGATGCTTCGGTGCTGGGGTCCAACACTTCAAAGCAAGAGGGGCGGTCGAAAATCCACTCACCGTCGATGAAGAGGCCTACGCGCGGATGGTCAGCGTCGGCGATGACATTATTATTGGTTTCAATGGACATCTGAATTCCCTCTACATTTGGCGCCAAGGGACTCGGTTGATATCGCCCTCAATCACCGAAAAAACACTGTGCCGGAAAGGCAATTAATCAAATCTCGACCATCTCGAAGTCCAGCTTCGTCGCCGAACACTCAGGGCAAATCCAATCCTGGGGAACATCTTCCCACCGAGTTCCAGCAGGTATGCCCTCTTGCGGAATACCTTCGGCTTCGTCATACATGAAACCGCATAAAATGCATTGCCAAATTTTGAATTCGCCCTCGGACAAGGCTTGTGTGGACGTGTCATTGCTCATGATTTTTCTTCCGTTTCATTTTCTACTTGTTGGCCCCTTTGCCGACCATGGGAAGCGTTTCGTAACCCTTGGGGGACAGCAACCAGGGCGTTGCTTTCACTTTGCCAGAACAGCTGTTACCGGCCGCACGCGGCCATGGTTGCCATTGCCGTGCTTTTCATATGACTGATTTCAGCTCTCTCAGGGACAGCCCTTCATTGGCCGCTTTCGACAGCAGCGGACTAGGTGCCCAACGCCTGCCGTATTGCTCATGCCATTGCTGCACTTGCAGATGGATTTCCGTGGCCCCGATCGTGTCGGCCCAGTACAGCAGCCCTCCTCGATGGCGAGGAAATCCAAAGCCGTACAACCACATGACATCAATGTCACTGGCTCGATATGCCTTGCCTTCATCCAGGATCTTGCAGGCCTCGTTGATCGAGGCGAATAACAGACGTCTGAGGATTTCACTGTCGGTAAAGGTACGCTGAGGCGTGCCAAGCTCATGGGCGACGGTCGCGATGATCCGCATCACTTCTTCATCGTGACGAGGTGTGCGGTCACCTTCTTCATAGCGATACCACCCGGCCCCATTTTTCTGGCCCTTGCGGCCCAGCTCGACCATCCTATCCGGGACATGGAGCTTCCTGTATTGAGGGTCAGCTGCCGCGCGACGCTTGCGCGTGTCATAGCTGACATCGAGACCGGACAGATCGCTCACTGCGAACGGTCCCATCGGATAGCCAAACTCAACCATGACCCTGTCGATCTGCTCAGGGCGTGCTCCCTCCTCAAGCAGTAGCATCATTTCCGTGACCAGCGGCGCGCGACTGCGATTTGCCGCGAAGCCATCGCACGTCCCGGAGACCGCACAGACTTTTTTAAGATCGCGGCCCATCTTCATGGCCCGCACAACTGTCTCGATCGAGGTTTGATCACCCTTCACGATTTCGCACAGTTTCATCGCGTTCGCGGGAGCGAAGAAATGAGCGCCGGCGACACTCTGAGGCCGGCCTGTCATGTTGGCCATGACGTTGATATCAATCGCGGAAGAGTTCGTTAGCAACAGCGCGCCCGGCTTCATCACCGCATCAAGTTTGGTGAACACATCCTTCTTCAGATCTATCCGTTCAAACACCGCTTCAACCACGACATCACAGTCGCCGATCTCTTCGTAATGGGAGACAGGCTGGACAAACTGAAGGCATGCATCCATTTCTTGCACAGTCATTCGTCCGCGCTTGACCTTTACGGCGTAGATGTCACGTATGCGCTGCAGGCCCCTGTCCAGTGCTTCGGCACTCGCTTCCAGGAGTTTCACCACAATGCCTGCATCAGCGAAGCAAATGGCAATACCGGCGCCCATCGTTCCCGCGCCAATCACAGCAGCGGACGTCACACCAGCAGGCTTGAAACCCGGGGGCGCATCCGGAACCTTGGCAGCCTCACGCTCGGCAAAAAATGCATAGCGAAGTGCCTTGGCAACATCAGAACCCTCCAGCTCAGAAAACAAGCGACTCTCAACCTCTAGAGCCTCATCAAACGGCAGGCTGAAAGCTGCTTCGATACAATCGATCGCGTACTGTGGCGCCTTGTTGTGAGGAGACTTTTTGGCTGCTTCGCGGCGTGCCGCTTGCAGCACATCCATGGTTGTCGCATCCACCGGTTCGAGCACCAAATCGCGTACGCGCTGCGGTTGAGCGTGCGCCACGGCCTTTGCATAGCTTACGGCGGCATCACGAAGCTCTTGGCTTTGTGTTCCTGGAACAATCTGGGAGATAAGCGCGATCTTCAATGCTTCGGCGGCATGGACATGGCGGCTTGAGACGAGCAAATCGGTGGCTACGGCAGCCCCGACCAGCCTCGGCAAGCGCTGCGTACCGCCGCCTCCTGGTATCAACCCGAGAGCGACCTCGGGCAATCCGAGCTTGGCTTCGGGCAATGCAATCCGGTAATGGCAAGCGAGGGCGTGCTCGAGACCGCCTCCCAGCGCATATCCATGAATAGCCGCGACAGTCGGCTTGGCGCTGGCGTCAAGTGCCGCGGCGCTCATGCGGGTAGTGATTGTTCTCGCCTTGCCGAACTGTCGAATATCAGCACCCGCGATGAAATTCTGACCGGCCCCCATCAACACGATCGCCGCGACAGCCGGGTCGGCGTTCGCATGGGCAACGGCGTCAATGATGCTCCCTCTCATCTCGGGAGTCAGGGCGTTGACGGGCGGATTGTTGACTGTGATTACGGCCACAACGCCTTCGACTTCGTAACTGACCATCAGGCTTTCACTCATCTCATCTTCCTGTCTCAAAAAAAATAAGGCCTGCCCCTACCCCGCGACCGCTCGCATCCAATGAGCATCCTGGTTTGGCCCGGAAATTTGAGTGCAGCGCCATCCCGCGCTCCAAACAACGTTGAATCGATGGTAGCATGAGTTTTGATAATCAGCACAGATTTCACTGATCGGAACTTTGCGCCGTGCTACTTTAGTCTTTGACGCTGGACCGATCCCCCCTGAACGAAGGTACCGGACAGCACATTCGAGCTTCATCTTCATGCACTGAGGAAACCCTAGAGATGACAATAAAAGGCAGGGCATACATCGTCGGAGCGTATGAGCACCCCCTACGCAAGGCCCCCCACCATTCGGTGGCACAGCTACATGCGGAGGCGGCGAAAGGGGCAATTGAGGACGCGGGATTAAGCAAAGATGACATCGACGGATATTTTTGCGCGGGCGATGCACCCGGCGGGAATGTATGGTCGATGGCCAACTACCTGAATCTGGACAAGCTGAGGCATGTCGATTCGACCGATATGGGAGGATGCTCTTATCTCGCCCATATCGCCCACGCTGCAGAATCAATAGCAGCGGGCAGATGCAACGTGGCGCTGATTACACTGGCCGGCCGCCCCAACTCTGAAGGTATCTCTGGGATACAGGCGCGCGTACGAGGCGTCAATCTACCGGACGCGCCATTCGAGATGCCCTATAACCCAGTCACGTTGAACCTCTATGCCATGTGTGCGATGCGCCACATGCATGAGTACGGCACAACCAGCGAGCAACTGGCGTGGGTCAAGGTCGCCGCCTCTCACCATGCGCAACACAACCCTCTGGCGATGTTGCGCAAAGTGGTCTCGGTCGAAGATGTATTGGCATCGCCGATGATTTCCGACCCCCTGCGGCGTCTCGATTCCTGCGTCGTGAGCGACGGCGGCGGCGCAGTTATCGTTGCCCGCCCGGAGATTGCGAAGGCCCTCAACAGACCACGGATACGGATACTTGGCTGTGGTGAATCCACAAAACACCAGATGGGTGGACACCTCGACTTGAGCTATACCGGAGCCGCGTGGACCGGCCCTCGAGCTTTCGAAGAGGCGGGTGTGACGCCGGCCGACATCCAGTACGCCTCCATCTATGACAGTTTCACCATCACCGTCATCCTGCAACTTGAAGACCTGGGATTCTGCAAAAAAGGCGAAGGCGGAAAATTCGTGTCGGACGGCAACCTTATTTCGGGCATCGGCAAGTTGCCGTTCAACACCGATGGCGGCGGCCTGTGCAATAACCATCCCGCCAATCGCGGTGGGATCACAAAAATAATCGAAGCCGTACGACAGCTTCGAGGCGAGGCTCATCCAAAGGTGCAAGTTCCCAACTGTTCGCTAGCCCTCGCCACCGGCATCGGCGGCGCGATAGGTCATCGGCACGGTGCAGCCACCGTCATCATGGAAAGGGAGTAAAAACATGTCGACCCCCTACACAGAACGCCCCATCAGCGACCCAATCCTGAACCCCGGTGATGAACCCTATTTCGACGCTGCGGCCGAGGGGCGCCTGCTCTTGAAGAACTGCAATACCTGCCATCAACCGCATCACTATCCTCGTGCGTTGTGCCCGTTTTGCTGGAGCATCGATGTCGAATGGATCACCGCAAGCGGGACCGGGACGATCTACACCTTCAGCATCACACGACGTGGCGCATCAGCACCGTACTGCATTGCCTATGTGCGCCTCGACGAGGGACTGATGATGCTTACGAACATTGTCGATGTTGATCTGGACAGTGTTCGCATCGGGCAGCGGGTCAGGGTCGCGTTTAAAGAATCAGAAAGCGGCATGTCCGTTCCCATGTTCACAATTGACCATTCGGAGGCTTGAAT
The DNA here is from genome assembly GCF_018325965.1 of Pseudomonas sp. Cab53. Classification (NCBI taxonomy): domain Bacteria; kingdom Pseudomonadati; phylum Pseudomonadota; class Gammaproteobacteria; order Pseudomonadales; family Pseudomonadaceae; genus Pseudomonas; species Pseudomonas sp. Cab53. The sequence goes on from NZ_AP021902.1 coordinate 3,752,491, forward strand.
GAGCAGCCGCGCCGTACTCTACAGCGCCGTAGATGATGTCATCACGCGCTACATGATTGACGTAGACAGCGCAACGCTCCACAGGATGGAAAGCGTCACTGTGGCCTCAAAGGTGCAATACGCATGGCCTCATCCATCCAGCGGCTTCCTGTATGTCTCAACAAGCGACGGTGGCCCGAGGGTGGAGTCCCATCACAATCACGTCAGCGCTTACTCGTTGGGACCTGACGGGCAACTCAACACTCATGGCTTACCTGCGCGACTTCCCTACCGAGCGGTACATTTGTGTATCGACCCCCTGGGACGATTTATCGTCAATGCCCACAATTTCAAGCGCGGCTCATTGACTGTGCACCGCATCAACGCAGACTGCACAATTGGCAGCTGCCAGGCTCAGGATCCGAACACCGACTTTGGGATCTATCCGCACCAGGTCATGTTTTATCCATCCGCCAAACAAGTCCTGGTAGTTGACCGCGGCAATAACGCAACGACAGACAAGCTGGAAGATCCCGGGGCACTCCGTTCTTTTCGGCTAACTGAAGAGCATCTCCAAATGAGCGATGTGGTTGCGCCGAATCATGGCCATGACTTCGGCCCGCGGCATGTCGACTTTCATCCGACGCATCCGTGGCTTTACGCAGCCGACGAGCGAACCAACCGTCTCTACATGTTCCGACATGACGGTGACCGGATCGAGGCCGAGCCAGCCTTCACGCGGGGAACGCTGCGAACCCCTGAGCACGTGCGCCCGCGACAACTCGCCGGTGCAATCCATGTTCATCCAAACGGGAAGTTTGTTTACCTAGTAAATCGCGCAGATGCGACGCACTCCCACCAGGGGCACCAAGTGTTCTCCGGAGGTGAAAACAACATAGCCGTCTACGCTATCAACCCTGAAACAGGCGAGCCCACACTCGTTCAGCATGTGGACACTCGTTCCTTTCACGTCCGAACATTTGCCTGTGATCCCAGTGGCCGCTTGCTCGTCACGGCGAGTATCAAGGCCTTGGCCGCATACGATGATGAAAAAGGGCTGACTGTAACGCCCGCGACACTGTCGATATTCCGGATAGGTGATGACGGGCATCTAAAGTACGCTCGAAGCGTTGATGTCGAGACGCCAGGAAATCAACTTCAGTACTGGATGGGTATTGTCGGGCTACGTTGATTGAGCGGTAATGCGCCGATGGTCCCCCACTGCCAGCAGTGGGGGACTACGATTAAATACGATTGAGCAGCCGGCCGCCGTCCACCGCCAATGAGATACCAGTGATGAAATTGGCTTCATCGGACGCAAGAAACAGGGCCGCGTTCGCAACATCCCAAGCGGTTCCCTGGCGGCCGAGCGGCACCTTGGCGTTGCGCTCCGCGCTGACCTGCTCACGCGTCTGGTTCCACGCTTGAATACGCGCCTCGACCGCCATCGGCGTCGAGATCAAGCCTGGCAGGATGCAGTTCGCCCTGATCCCATAAGGGGCATTTTGAAGCGCCAACTGCTCGGTGAAAGCAATGACACCCGCTTTTGTAGCCTTGTACGTTACGTAGGGATACTTACCCAATGCCGCCGCGGATGACACATTGACGATAACCCCGCCCCCTTGTTCACGCATGATTGCTACTGCGTGCTTACAAGCAAAGACGGTACCGCGAAGATTGATACGGCAAATGTTATCGAACTGATCTTCGGTGATGTCCATCAAGTCGCCGTCACCACCGGCGAGGCTGACCCCCACATTGTTGTGCAGGACATCCAGGGACCCCCAACGTTTTTTTGCCATCTGCATGGCAAGGGCCAACTCGTGTTCCCGGGTCACATCCGCAGAAAATGCTGCAGCGGAACCGCCCTCCTGAATGATCATCGCCGCAGTTTCCTCAGCGGACTCGATTTGCCGATCAACGGCCAGGACGTGCGCCCCTTCACGCGCAAATCGAATAGCCGCCGCTCGACCGTTACCCATGCCTTCGCCCGGGCTTTGTCCAGCACCAATAACAACAGCAACTTTCCCGGCAAGCCGCCCTGCCGGTGTGTGCCCCTGCGTTTGATCCAGTGAGCTTGCCATTTCCGCCCTCTCTTATTTTCATGTAAGCGATTGAACTAACTGATAATTTCAAATAGTAGACTGGCACCAACGTCGTTTTCCTGAACAGGTGTCGACCCTCGACCTGCCATAGAGACGGTCAGGTAGGTAACGCCTGCGCCCGGACGGATGTCAAAATCGATACTATCACATGTTCTTATTATCGATACCTGTTCCAATCATCAGAACCACGAAAATCCAGACTGACTCTTTATCCAACGACATGATGCCTGTACAAATCGTGGTCATGCCGTTTTCGCGGTGCTATTATTAGTTCTATCTAGCAGCATCTGTTTCATTGATCGAAACCATAAATTTCCCACAAAAATAATAGGAGGGAAAAATGACATCGAACGCCACCATACTGATCGGCGGGGACTGCGGCCCCACGCATGGAGCGAAAGACGGCTTCCCGGTGGAGGGGTACACAGAACTCGTCCTGCCGACTCTTGCCTCGGCCGATATGCGTTTCATCAACTGCATGCGCACCTACTCGGATCGCACCGTGCGCGCAGACCATGCCCCTCAAGTCGGTCAGCCCGTTGAAATGGCTGCTATTTTCACCAATGGCAGGTTCGACGCGGTGACTCTGGCAAACAATCACAGCTACGACAGCGGCCCGGATGCCCTCGTGGATACCCGGGACTTTTTTGTCTCGCGCGGCATCCAGGTGACAGGCGCAGGTCGGGATCTGGAAGAAGCACGACGTCCAGCCATCATTGAACACGACGGCATCAAGGTCGGTTACTTGGGCTATACCTCGCTCGGTCCTGCCGGCAGCGAGGCAGGACTGCAAAAACCTGGCGTGACCAGTATCAAGGTCGATACCTCCTATGAAACACGAGGTCCCCACCAGCCCGTTCGCATTCGCACGGAACCTGACTCCAGCGACCTGGCGAACCTGGTCGAGGACATCAAGAAGCTGAAAGGTGAGGTAGACGTCGTTATCCTGGCTTTTCATTCCGGCGTCATCCGGCTGCCGCGCGTGATCTCCGATTACCAGGTGACCGTAGCCCATGCTGCCATTGATGCAGGTGCAGATATGGTGGTGTGCCACGCACCGCATATTCCCAAAGCAATCGAGATGTATAAGGGCAAAGCCGTCTTCTACAGTCTCGGCGTGTTCGCAATGACCAAGTCATTTCCCGCGCCTTCATGGAGCGAGCCCGCCTGGTCTCACGGTGCGGTTCGCAATCACGCGGACCTCGATCCCGAATATCCTTTCATGCCCTACGGCAAGGCCTGTACGTTGAGCTTGCTCGCCAAAGCAGTGGCGACCAAAAACGGTATACAAAAGGTTTCGTTCGTTCCGATGGTCATGGACGCACGGTATCGGCCTGAAGTGCTGAATCACGACGATCCTCGATTCCAGGAAGTGCTTTCCTACTTGGAATGGGCCTCCGAAGACATGCCCCATCGATTTAGCGTCGAAGGCAATGAAATCATCGTGTCGGAGTAAATCATGGACCTGAAGATCAACGGAAAAGTGGCAGTCATCACCGCCGCCAGCGCAGGTTTAGGCAAGAACATTGCCCACGCATTGGCAGCCGAGGGCGTTCATGTGGTGCTGTTTGCACGTTCAGCGGACAAACTGGCCGCCATCGCCCAGGAAATAACGGCAAAGCATGGCGTGCGTGCAGTCGCCATTGCCGGCGACATGCGCATCGCCGCTGATGTAAAGCACCTCGCCGACACGGTGAACGCTACATTCAACGGCACCGACATCCTCGTCCTGAACACGGGACGAGCCCCAAATCCGCTGCGGGCGACGCTCGACGAAACGGAAGAGGAACGGTGGCAAGAGGCCTATCAAAATCAACTCTGGGGGACCATTCAGGTCGCCAAGGAAATGGTTCCTCAGATGCTCAAGAAGCAATGGGGTCGCGTCATCGCCATTACCTCGGCATCGGTGAAGCAACCCATGCCGCACCATAGCCTTTCAACCGTTTTTCGCGCAGGCGTCACCGCGTACATGAAACATCTCGCCAACGAGGTGGGCTCTTGCGGCATCACTGTCAATTGTGTAGCGCCGGCATTGATCGACACATCGCACCGCACCGGCACCGCCGCGTACACCCCGGAGCAGGCAGAAGCACGCCGCAAACTTACGCCGCTCGGCCGTATGGGGGAGCAAGACGAGGTCTGTGGCGTGGTCGCGTTTCTCGCCTCCACGCAGGCGGGTTTCATCACTGGATCGAGCATCAGCGTTGATGGCGGCATGATCGGTTCATTGCTTTAGCAATCAGGCAATACGCTCTCATCACACCCCAAGAACAATAAAAGTATCTGCACCATTCCCCCCTATACGTCGCATGCGTCGGTTGAATGGTCACAAGAGAGGCGACAGGCAATGAAAATCGGATATATCGGGCTCGGTGCCCTCGGCAGTCAACTCGCTCGTCGATTCCTGTCTCACTCGTTATGCGTGTGGGATATCAACACGGCCGCCGTCGACACGTTCAAGAAACTGGGCGCCGACGTCGCGCCCACGGCGGCCGACCTGGCTCGCCGGTGTGACGTCATCTTCCTGTGCCTGCCACGCAGCTCGGACGTCAGGTCTGCACTGTTCGGTCCAAACGGCCTCGCGGCTGGATTGGTACCAGGGACGCTGATCATTGATCAAACAAGTGGCATCCCGGGTGAGACCAGACGCATGGCCGAAGAACTGGCCGAACGCGGTATCGACATGATGGATGCTGCGGTGTCTGCAAGTCCTCTGGTCGTTGCCGAAGGCAAAGCCACGCTGATGGTTGCGGGCTCGGATACGGTTTACGAGCGTGCCCTCCCCGTTTTACAAGTTATTACCCAAACGATTTATCGTTGTGGCGACAGGGTCGGCGACGGCCAAGCCATGAAAATGGTCAACAACGCCATGAATGCCGGTTGCCGACTAGGGACTCTTGAGGTCGTGGCCATGGGCAAAAAAGCCGGCCTGTCACTGCCCCTGATGGCGGACGTGTTGAACCGCAGCAAAGCGCGAAATCAAACCACAGACAGAATGCTACCCGCGCTTGCCCAGGGAAAACCCTCTACCAATTTCGCCCTGGCATTGATGCTCAAAGACGTCGATCAAGCCGTCGCGCTGGGAATGTCCAGGGATGTCCCGATGCCGCTAACCGCTCTGGTCAGGGCATTGTTGCAAATCGGAACCAACACCCTGGGGCCAACTGCGCAGCTCGAAGACATGGTCGGGCTCATCGAAAGCATGGCGGCAACAAAACTGTACGACGGCGACGCCGTGAAGCTGACCACGGATGGCGCCCCTCAAGCGTGCCCTGAAGGTGACGCCATCGAGTTGGTCACAGGTGCGATCGCATTGCTATGCAGCGCGATTACTTATGAATGCACGGCGGCAGGCCTGCGATATGGGCTGGCATTGGAAGACATGGCACAGGTCCTGGAAAAGACATCGGGATGGAGTGAATCCTCTCGCTCTATTTATACCCAATTGTTATCCAGTCACCCCTGGACAACACGGCACTCACGAGCGAAAAAACCATCCTCAAAGCGGCCTGTTTGCGCGGCAATGATCTTGGAGCTCCCATGTTGATCGCCAATGCTGCACGAAGCCTCTTCGAGCAAGCGGATCATCAGATCAGCGATCCAGTCCCGATAAAAGACTTGAGCACGTTCTACAGCTCTATTTCTGCGGTTCAGTTCAAGCCCTCCTCCAACTGCAATTGATTGGCGGCTCACGAATAGTGAGCGTGGAATCGATCGAGGTCTATATGAAAACCAAAATCTGTCCCGATGCGGCGGTAAGCCAGCGGCACCTTCTGCAGGAAACAAGCCCACGCTCGGCTACCTGCCTGGTCCGGCAAACCTCGCCAACCTATTAACAAATAGTGAACGCGTATTGCTTTTAAACCCCAGCAACACGCGTCTTTCTAACATAACCTTCGTTAGCGGATTGCGTCATCGCAGAAACGCTTTTCACAAACATTACGCTCGCTGACCACCAAGACTCATCTGGCGAAAATGCAACATTGATCCACGCCTCGAACATCTCTAAGGCCTGATGGCGAAGCAACACTGTTTCATCCTGCAGTCTTGATGCATCAGCTTTGCATCAACTAATAAAAACCATCCTGTCACAGGAGAAGACGCATGACGAAGACGAAAACGACCAGCTCTCGGCGATCGCTAGCCGCTGGCGCTATCGGGAACTTCGGTGAGATCTACGATTTCGCTGTATTCGGGTTCTCAATACCCATTTTATCCGTTCATTTTTTTCCCGGCTCAGATCGAACTGCCGCGCTTCTGAGCACGTTCGCAGTCTATGCAGTGGCCTTCGTAGCCCGCCCCCTGGGTGGCTTGATGTTTGGCTATCTGGCGGACCGCCTTGGCCGTATCAGGGTCATGGCGATGACCGTTTGGCTCATGGCACTAGGCACCGCGATCATCGGGCTGCTTCCGACCTATGCAACCATCGGGATCGCCGCACCGTTACTGCTGTTGCTCTGTCGAATCGCACAAGGCTTGGCACTGGGTGGCGAAACGACCGGCTCGACCAGCTACATCGTCGAGTCAGCACCGGAGAACCGCAGAGGATACTGGCTTGGCTTCACGCTGATTTTCTCTCACCTGCCCAACGCCGTCGTGGCCGGTTTGGTCGTCGCACTCCAGCTTGGAGCAGGGGATCAAGCGTATTCAGACTGGGCGTGGCGCATCCCTTTCCTTCTTGGAGGCATTATCGGAGTTGTCGGGTTCTGGCTGCGCCGCAACATCGATGAGCCTGAAGAGTACAAGCAAGCCCGCCAGGCCAGTAAAGCCAGCAAAATCAAGAAAAATCCGCTGATAGCGGCCATTCGCTGCGGTGGATTGAGGGGTATGTTGCACGTGTTCATGGTCCAACCGGTTTTTTCGGTAGGGGCTTACCTATTGCTCGGATTTATGTACACCTTTCTAATTGAGGTCGGGAAGCTGGATTCCACCTCGGCTTTGATCTCAAACGCCATCGCCGTCATCGTACTTTCAGCCCTACTTCCGTTAGGAGGTTTATTGAGCGATCGGTTTGGCCGCAAGCGAGTACTGACATTTGGTGCGGCATGGATAGCACTCTCGGCATATCCGGCCATGTACTTGGCTGCCTCGGGTTCCTTCGCTAGCGCTGTGGCCGGGCAAACACTCCTCGCTGCCGGATTGGGGATTTATGGGGCAGCCAGCTTTGTGGCCGCAGCGGAATTTTTCCCGACATCGTTCCGTGCAACCGGACACGCCATTTCCTATCAGACAAGTGTCGCGATGTTCGGCGGAACGTGCCCATTGATCGCTGCGTACCTGTCCCAGGCGTTTGGCTCCCCGCTGGCGCCGGCCTTTTACGTCACGTTGATTGCCGTGCTCTGTCTGATCACAACTCAGTTTGTTCCTGAGACTCGTGGAATAAACCTGCGCACCTCGGTGGGCAACAAGACAAGCAACAAGGCGAGTGAATTGCCACAGCCACAGAAAGCAATGCGGCAAGAGCTTTCTACATAACCCTTTTTTGCAGTCAACTGATCGCTGAGCGGCTCAAGATGTGCGCGGACTGAAAACAGTCCGCCTCATCGGCTGAGCCGCCGAACATACCGCACCCGAACAGGATCGGGTGTAAAGGCGACTACCACTCCAAATTGGCCGTTTGCCCGTCCTCCCTGTTTATGGGCTTAGCAATGAAAATAAAAAACAAGCTTGTGCTGACGTTCGTATTGGTCGCGTTTATACCCGTGAGCTTGGTCGCAGTGATTTCGGTGACTAACACACGAACGCTGGCAGTTGATCAGTTTATGGATGGCAGTACGCGGGAAATACGCCAGATCGACGGCAACATTCGCCAGTTTTTCGACGCCAGCCAGCAAAATGTCGATCAAATGGCAACCGATCCAGTTTATGTATCGGTTGGCGCGCTGAAGAACTACCAGAGCGGCGATGCCGCCAGCCGGCCATTACCTCCTGCGGCCCAGCAACTGATCGAAAGGTTTGCGCATTACGGTGCGGCCCACCCGTCAGCGGCGATTCTCTCCATCGGCCTGGAGGACGGCTCCTACGCCAAATGGCCAGATGATCCTCAACTGGCCAACTACGATCCACGTTCACGCCCCTGGTATAAAGCGGCGATGGCGAGCCCTGGCAAAACCGTAAGAACACCCGCTTTTTACCCAGCCTATGATTACGGTAAGGAAGATGCTGCACTGGTGGGAACAGCCAGGGCAATGATCACGAGCGATGGTATCGTCAAAGGTGTATTAGCCGTGAACGTGTCTTTGAAGAACCTCACCGAGTTGGTCAAAAGCATCAGGCTTGGCGAAAGCGGCTACGTGATGTTGATCGAGGACGGAATCGTACTGGTAGACCCCCGCGACACGACGCATAGCTTCAAGCCGCTCAAGGACCTGGGCGAGGCCTATGCAAAGTTGGCCGCCATCCCGCAGGGATCAACCGAGGTTGAACTCAATGGGATCCCTTACATGGCCAACGTCTGGACGTCGCCTGATCTTGGCTGGCGCTATATCGGCTTGATCGAGCGCAGTGAAGTCATGAGCGCGGCCACTCGCATGACCTATCTCACTACCCTCATCGTGGGCGGGTTGACAGTCATTTTTGCCCTGGTCGCCGTGGCATTTTCCCAGTCCATCGTCAAACCCATCAGCCAGGTCAGCACCGGACTGCAATCGATCGCACAGGGCGAGGGAGATCTGCGTCGCGAACTAGAGTTTCAGGGTAACGACGAAACCGCTGAACTGGCAGGCTGGTTCAATAAGTTTCTCAGCGCCATACGTCAGTTGATCCAACACATCGGCGCCGCATCGAGCAATCTGCAAAATGCCTCGAGGGTTAACAGCGAGGTTGCCAACAACATGAACGAGGCCGCCGGAAGACAGCGCGAAGCGGTGGAATTGGTGTCGACCGCGTTCAACGAGATGGTCGCAACCGCCAATGAGGTGGCCCGCTCATGCAGCGGCGCAGCAGAGTCCGCCGAGAACGGACATCGCCGTGTGGCGGAGGGCAAGCAGCAGATCGAGATCACCACGGACAATGTGAATCGCCTGGGACGCCGTCTGACCGAGTCGTCGCAGTCCATGACAGAGCTCGAAGCCGGCAGCCGCAGCATCAACCAGATCCTTGGCACCATTCGCGCCATTGCCGAGCAAACCAATCTGCTGGCCCTGAACGCAGCCATTGAAGCCGCCAGGGCGGGCGATCAAGGCCGAGGATTTGCAGTGGTGGCAGATGAAGTCAGAGCACTGGCCAAGCGCACATCCGATTCGACCGGCGAAATCGAGCAACTGCTCGGCGCACTAGGCAGCAAGACCCAGGAGGTCATGGGCAAAATGGGTAGTTGCCTGGAGCTCTCGCACGCCAGCGTATCGTCCATCGAGAGCACTCGGGACAGCTTTGAAGGCATCCAATTATCGGTCAATGAAATAAGGGATCAAAACCTGCAGATATCCGCCGCTGCTGAAGAGCAGCATAGCGTGGCCGAAGAGATCAATCGGCATATCCAGCAGATTTATGACGAGGCTCGGCTGGTGGAGAGCTTGGCCAACTCTGCACAGGATGACTCCGGCAAGTTGTCGAGTCTGTCAGATGAACTGAACGGTCTGGTGGGGCGCTTCAAATCGTGAACCGTCGTCGTTCGCCTGGAAGTCCCAACTGGTCCATTCGCATGGAAGTGACCAGCGGAGCGTTTCGTTCTCGCGATGAGTCGTTGTCAAGACATCCAGGCTTGAGGCCAGGCGCACATCATCAGTCGGATGTAGGGGCGGGCAAGGCCACCTCTCCACCGAATTGTCGCGATATGACTTCGGCACCTTTGACTGCCAACTCGATAAACTCCTTTTCATTCATGTTCATTCGGACAGTCGGTGCCCCCACCGACAAGCAATAGTGCACTTCTTGATTGACGTCCTTGATGGGTACCGAGATCGCCGAGATGCCTAACAGCCGTTCGCCATGGGAAACGGCATAACCCTGCTCCCGGATCATGGCGAACTCTTCAAGCACCGCGCCATTGGTGCGCTTCGTCGCTTTGGCAACATTTTTGACTAACGGGGTGAGCTGGGCTTTGGGCATATAGGCCATCAAGACCTTTGAAGCAGACCCTACCAACAAGGGAATCTGTTCACCCGCCTGGACCACCGCGCGCAACGGTGCCGAGCTGGTAGTGACCGAGTCGAGACAGACTCGATTGCGATCACTCACCGCATGGATGGAGACTGTTTCTTCAGTCTGCTCAGCGAGTTCTTGCAATACGGGTCGAGCGATCTCACGAATACCCAGGGTACTTTTTACCAGGCCAGCCAAGCGCGTGAACCGGAAGGACAAGCAATATTGCTGCTCGAGACGTACCAGGTAGCCAGCCTTTTCAAGACTCTGGACAATACGAAACGTCGTCGACTTCGGTAGCTCGATACGGTCTGCAATGTCTTGAAGCGTAAGGCTGCTGCGGTCTGAACTAAAGCTTTCGAAAACTGCCAAGATACGTTGCACAGAGCGCATCATTCTTGAAAAACCCCATCAAAATCGTTGATCGTAACGATCCTCCTCGACACGAAATGCTTCATTCGCCAACAAACGAGAATCAGTCTCAAAATAACATACTAGCATGACGCTATTTCACTCGCCAACTTCAGTTCCACCCACCGAACTCGAGAACGGAGGCACATCGAGACGGCTGGCGACCGCGCCTTGTTCAGTCGGGCACAGTTACCAGTTGCGTGCCCAGCCAACGTTTATCCGAAACCAACGTGCGAACGACGTCAGCCAAAACAACACGTGCTGCCAAACCCGCCGGCGACAACTCATCGTCCGACAAACTGGCGACTTGATTCAAGCGGGTAAAATTGAACTCGGAAATGGGTACCGTATCGAAACGGTCTTTATCATGCCTTGCAAGTGCCGCGCTAGGTTGCACGGTCATCCCCAAGCCCGCCCCCACCGCGTCCATGAGTATCGCAAGCCCGTCGATTTCCGCGATGACATTCATCGTGCAGCCTTCTCTTTCAAAAGCATTGTTTATCAGCGCCCTGAGGCCGTGCGTACTGCCGGGCAATATAAGGGGAACGTTGGAAAGCTCACTGATTGACAGCGATTCACTCTTGCGGACCAGGGAAAAGTCAGCTGCGGAAATAGCGAAAAGACGTTCATTTACCAGCGGTTGAGTGCTGAATCTGCGCCCATGATCAGCGCCAAACAATATCGCAAGATCGATCTGTCTAGCACTCAGCATCCGCTCCAGGTTGCCCGATAACGCCTCGACAATACGAAGGGAAATATCCGGGTATCGCTCTCGCATCGCCTCCATGAACGGCAGTGCAACGACGCCTGAGGTGGATGGAGCCAATCCCACCGTGACATGCCCGGCGAACCGTCCAGTCCTGGCCGCGTGGGCCGCATCCTCTGCGTTGCGCAACACCAATTGTGCTCGATGCCAGAATGCCAATCCGGCGCTGGTGGGCTGCACGCCGCTCTTCTTTCTTAGCAGCAACCGAACGGACAGTTCATTCTCCAGTCGACTGATTTGTTGACTGAGGGCCGAGGTGACAACATCGAGTTCAAGCGCTGCTCGCCCCATGCTTCCACACTCAACTACCCGGACAAAGTAGCGCAGTTGACGCAGTTCCATCGGACACCTCCACTATCACAACGATGCCTGGACCGGTCGGTCCAGGCACGACACGCTATTTGCCGATAAAACGCGGTTTCCTTTTTTCCTTGTAAGCTTTGATGGCCTCCTTGTAATCATCCGTGGATTGCACCACGGCCATCTGCGCAGCCACCGACTCCAAGCTCGTCCGCAAATCAGTGCGCAGCGATTGGTATAGCAGCTTCTTTATGCTGCGTTGCTGGATGGGAGGGCCATCCGCCAGGCGTGTAGCAAAATCCAGCGTTTGCTGCATGAGCTCGTCATCACTGAATACTCGGTTGACGATGCCCAATGCCAACGCCTCCTCAGCACTGACGAAATCGCCCGTCCATAATAATTCCAGGGCTTTCGCGGTACCGACTATGCGCGGCAGCAAATAGCAACCGCCATTTCCAGGGATCAGGCCAACACGAATATAAGCCTCAGCAAATCGAGCCGACTCTGATGCGAAACGCATATCGCACTGCAACGAAAGATCCATGCCCGCCCCCACCGCCGCGCCGTTTACCGCCGCAATGAGTGGCTTTTCAAAGCTCTCGATCGCCAATGCCACCTGGTGGGTGACTTTTTGCAATCTGATTTTACGCTCGAGCGGCGTTGGATCCCCCTCTGCGCTTTCGGCGGCCCGACGGCCCAGGTCGCCTCCGGAGCAGAATGCGTCACCGGCACCGGTGATGACGAAACAACCGATGTCATCATTTTCATCGGCAGCCATCAATGCAGTGCGAAGTGAATCCAGCATGCTCTCGCTCAAGGCGTTCTTTTTTTCGGGCCGGTTTAGCTTGGCTACCATGACCCGGCCAACGGTACTGACTTCTAGATCAGACATCATATTCCCTCAGTTCGATATGGACACGTCGCCCGCGCAAAACCACACTCGTTGCCCGCGGCGCTATTGCTCGGCCTGAGCCAGTGCACGGTGTCGTGCATGCTCGTCCCGAGCCTGCAACAATGCAGCTCTCAGCGAACGATTGAGCCACCGCTTGTTTTCAGCAAACGTGCGCGGGTTCTTTGCCCCCAACGCCTGCCCCAGCGACGAAGCTTTCAAATGGAGTTCGTCTCGCAGGGCTACCTCGCGGACCAGCCCTCTCGCCAATGCTTCGGTAGCCTTCATCGCCCTGCCGCTCTGAATCAGATCAAGCGCCAAAGCGCGTCCGCCGATGACCTCTAAAATGTTCGCACCCGAGAAGGTGGCGATACCCAAATCAATTTCGGGCAGCGACAGTTTCGCGGTATCGACGGCGACACAGGCATCCGCCAAGAGCGCAAGCATCGCGCCACCTCCCGTCGCGGTACCATTGAGCACTGTGACAACTGGCTTGGGGCAGTCCATCACGGCGTCCTGCAGCGCCGCCAACGCCAACGACCTTCGTTCACGCTGGCGTGCCGTATCACCGTCCGCCGGTTGTTCACGAATATCGACCCCTGCGCAGAACACGCGCTCACCAGACCCGGTCAACATCACCGCGTTTATCTGCGGGTCATCAGTGGCCGCCTGCAGTGCAGCCGTCACACGCTCCATCATATCCACCGTCATCGCATTCGCCTTGGCGACACGATTAAGAGTGATCCACAGGAGCGACTCATGTCGCTCAACCGTCAACTCGCTGGCTAGTTCATCCACGGACATCTTCCTCTACGTGCTTGTTTTTATTTCATCGAGACACACGACACGAGTTCTACTGGGGAGTCTTTTGTCCCGACACAAACATGTCCGCGAAAAACTCTTCCTCGGGGAGGTTGCGTAATGCCACAAAATCCTGCCTTGCCGATTGCACGACGACGGGCGCTCCACAGGCATAGACCTGATGTTGGGAAAGATCCTCGTAATCTTCCATGACTGCACGGTGAACAAAGCCGACCCGACCTTCCCACAGGTCGTCGGGGTGCGCTTCTGACAGGACAGGTATGAACGTGACGTTGTGACTTTTCGTCCAAGCCTCGGCAACGGAACTCAAATACAGATCCGAAGCCCTTCGCCCGCCCCAATAGAGCGTTATTTCACGACTCGATGCTTTTTCAAGTTCGCGCTCAATCATGGCTTTGATCGGTGCGAACCCTGTGCCGCTGGCAACGAAGACCATTGGCTTGCTACTGTCTTCACGCACAAAAAAAGTACCTAGTGGACCTTCAAGGCGCACCAGGTCGTTTTCTTTCATGACATTGAAAACGTGTTGGCTAAACGGGCCACCGTAATTCCTGAGATGCAATTCCAACACGTTGTCGTCGGGCACATTTGCCAGCGACAAACTGCGACGAATACCGCCTGGCATCACGACGTTGATATATTGCCCAGGCAAAAACCTGAAAGACTCCTTGGCAGGGAGGCGCAGACGAATTCTCATCACATCCTCGGCCAGGCGCTCGAGACGATCGACACGGGAAACAAGCCGTCGAATAGGGATGTCTTGTGTTGCTTCCACCACCTCGCAGGCGATCGTCAATGCGGTTAAAGCCTTTGCCTGGCACAGGAGCGCGTATCCCTGCTGCCGGTCCTCGTTGGAAAGTATCGCCATGCTGGACTCCGCATGATCGACCACCCCGTCAAGTACTTTGGCCCGACAGGTTCCGCAGATGCCATTTTGACAACTGTAGGGCAGTTGACACCCGCTTTTGAGGGCGGCAGCAAGTATCGTATCGTCTTGCTGTACCTCGAACGTGCGGTCGATAGGCTTCACATTGACCCGATGCGTCAATGTGGCGGACAGGCTGTCATTCATAGCGATTCACCCCTTTACAGAATGTTTTGTACATTGCTCTTTCTCGCGACAAGCTTGGGGGCGGTTCATTAACCGCGCACAATCAAGGCGTCCGCGGCAATCACACCGTGGGGCAGTACAAACATTGGATTGATGTCGATTTCGGCTATATCGCTGCGCTGCTCCCAGGCAAACTGCGATAACGCCACCAACGCACGGGCAACAGCATCGACGTCAAGGGGAGGCGCGCCCCGAACCCCGTGCATGATCACGCTGCATTGCAATTCATCGAGCATTTCCATAGCGGTTGGCAGGCCGAAAGGGGCGATTCGACATGCGGAATCCTTCAGTACTTCCGCATAAATCCCACCTGCGCCGACTACCACCACAGGGCCAAATGAAGGATCCTTGACCACCCCGGCAATCAGTTCGAAACCACCTGTCACCATCTCGGAAACGAGGACACCCTCAATGTGGGCGGCAGGCACATGCCGTTGCGCGTTGGCTAACACCTGCTCGATCGCTGACTCCAGCTCCTGGGCTGTCCGAATGCCGACCTTTACGCCGCCTATTTCGGTTTTGTGCGCAATGTCCGCAGAGACAATCTTGACGACCAGGGGCGCTTTGACTTTGTCGAACAGCGCAGCGTCAAAACCCTTCACGATCAGGTCGGTTGTGACGGGGATACCGATTGAACGCAGCATTTCCTTGGACTCGACCTCGGACAACGATGCCCGACTGCCAACGGCGGTGCTAAGCGGTACAGAAGCTCGCTCTACTTTGAGCCCCTCATCCTCTTGCATCTGCAAAATGCGCGATTGAGTCCGCTTGAATCGCATCAGCATTGCGATAGCTTTGGCGGCTCGCGACGGCGAAGGCAACACCGCAATTCCCGCATCAGCGAATACACGCAGCGCCTCTGCAACCTGAACGCTGGGGGCTGAGGAAAAAACCAGGATCGGCTTCGACGCCGACGCGGCAATTCGGGCCAATACCTGGGCTGCCGCCAGGCTGCCAGAGGCGCCTGTGGTTGCCAGGTTAATGCAAAGCGATCCTACGGCGGGGTCTTCAAGCGTCGCGCTTACAGCGGCTTCCAACTTCTGCGCATTGGCCGCCGAAAAATACCCTGCGGTAAGGTCGATTGGATTATGGACGGCCCCGATGTTAGGCACGACCGCCAGCAGCTTTTGCTGGGTATCGTTACCAAGTTCACACAAGGTCAGACCTTCAGGCTCACCCGCATCTGCAAATACGATCGCAGACCCGCCCGATACCCCCATCACCGCGACACCCCCATTGTCCGGGTATTTTTTGCTTTCCAATGCCTTGAGGAAATCCACTGCTTCATGGATCTCTCTGATCTCGACGATCCCCGTTTGCTTGAACAGGGCACGATAGAAATCATAGACACCCGTCATGCTGGCGGTATGCGATGCGGCCGCCAGTGCGCCCTGCTCGGTGACGCCGCCCTTCCAGAGCAGAATCGGCTTGCCACGCGCCGTAGCCTTGCGGCCGATTTCCAACAGCGCACGACCGTCGTTGGTTCCCTCGATATAGGCGACGATGGTGTGTGTCTCGTCATCATCAAGCAGCGCCTCAATGAGCTGCACCGTGTTGACGTCGCTTTCGTTGCCCGTCGCGATCACATGCCGGAAACCAATCCCCGCTTCGGCGCATGCAAGGGCGATGCTGTAGCCGAATCCTCCACTCTGCGTCACCAGCGATACCGACCCTTTCTCGAGTTTCGGTTCACGCGTAATGCTGCCGAATGCGGCGTAGACCCGAGAATGGATGTTGGCAAAACCGAGGCAGTTGGGCCCGATAATGCGCATGCCCGCCGCCCGGGCAATCGCGAGCATTTTCTCCTCACGGAGAATCCCCTCCGGACCACTCTCTCGAAAGCCACCGCTCAGAACCACCGCAAAAGGAACCTTCTTCTGCGCACTCGATTCCAGCACGGCTAAAACGCCCTGCGCAGGAACGCCAACCACTACGAGGTCGACGTCGCCTTCGATATCGGCAACGGACCCATAGCACTTCAACCCTTCAAAGGTTTCGTATTTGGGATTCACCGGATAGATCGCGCCGGTGTATCCATTGCTCATCAGAGCTCTTACGGCCTGAGAGCCGGGACGTCCCGCATCCTCCGACACGCCTACAACCGCAATCGAACGTGGTTCAAGCAAGTTTTTGTAATTATTCATATTGGTACTGAAGCCCTTGATCGCTATCGAAAATCGGGAGACGAGGTAAAGAGATGCAGTCGTTTCTCTGCTCTCCCCAAAAGCAGAGCTGCCACGGTGCACTGTCGTCCGCAGCTAGACGAAAGTCAATTATTTTTGGAATAGGTTTCAATGAATGAAACCACAAACACCATCTTACACAAGCTTGCACCGGCGCTAACTCAGCACGCACCTGTCACTCAAAAGTTTCACCCATTGAAACTTGTGCTAATTATCAAAACACATGCTAGTATGATTTTGCGTCGAGCGAGGGCATGCTACGGCCTCGTATGGACGGTTGATTTGTCCTGCATACATGCAGATTCAATAGGAGCATTGGTGATGATTTACACGCGCAGTGGGGCAGACGCCCTTGCAAATCGGAGCGTTATCGTTTCGCCCGGTACCGGAAACCAGCATTGGGGAACGACCTTCTTTGGCCCGCGGAGCTCCCAAGGGCGGGCCCCAGGCCCTCAGGCGACAATGTCTGAACTCAGAGCACACGAAGCAGTAGTGCCCCATTTCCACGGGGTGTCGATGTTTCAGTTGTTCATCGCTGGCAGTGGCACACTGGGTAATCGCGGTCAGGTGCTGGAACCGCTCACCGTCCAGTTCAAAGACCATCACACAGCTTACGGGCCGATCGTGGCAGGTCCGCAAGGGCTGTCCTTCGTCGCCATGCGGATGTACACCGGAAACTCCCAACCGGTCTATTTGAGTGAACCTGGCTACCGGGAACAACTGCGTCCCAGCAAACGCCGGCACCTGACGTCCGAGCCCATCAAGTTCTCCATTGCCCCTGTGATGCAGGCCCGCGAAGAAGCGAGTTGGGAACTGCTTTTTGAAGATGAGGCAGATGGCCTGCGCGCTCAGGTATTACGATTGGGCGCTGGCATGAAGGTGGACGGTCCGCCCCCTGGTATTGCATCGGGTTATTACGTTTTCGTCGGAAACGGCAGCGTGCTGCATGGCGAAGAAGAGCTTCCTCTCTGGTCCATGATCGTCGTGGAATCAACTGAGGAAAAGTTCGAGATCCAAGCAGGCGACCAAGGTGCCGAGGTCCTCGTGCTCCAGTACCCCCGGGAAGAGATTTGAAGTAGGGGCTCCCTCCGGCGGACTGACATTCGCTGGTCGTGCGCCCAACGTTAGCGCGTAAGAAACACAGCTTCACCCTATCAAACAATAAACAAGTCTACGCCCCTGATGGGGAGTAAAAGGCTTTGCACAATGGAGTTCGTTATGAGCATTGGCGTAACGTTCAATTTCAAAGGGCTGGTCGCGCCGATATCCGGCGCGCCCCCCAGCCGGCTATTCGCTACGACCGCTTTACCCACGCTGACACAACTCGACATGCCTGCGCCGCACACAGTGATAAACGCGACAAGCATTCATGCCTGTAGGAAACGTTCGGATAGAAGAAACAGCACCAGTGTTCATGGGGCGCTCAAAAAACTCCAGCTCCGCAGCCTGCTGGCCTGTCTGGCCATTGGCGCCGCCAGCGTTGCTACAGGCGCATACGCCGGGCAACTCCCCTCCTCTTCATCATTGGCCTACGACAAGCAGACCCAAGGCCCAGTGCCCATCCCAGTATCGGAACGAAGCCTTCCAACGGTTACAGCTCAAACCTGGTTCAAAGCATCCAACGAAGGACGGATACTGGAAGGCGCCATCTTTGACCGCGAGGGCAACCTGCTTTTCTGTGATGTTTCGGGTAAACGCGTACTTCGCCTGTCGCCGACCAAACAGCTTTCAATCGTAGCCACGATAGAGAACCTCTCCCCTGGTGGACTGGCATTTCATCCCGACGGACGCCTGTTCATCGCGGCTCTCGATCTGAACCGCAACCTCGGCGCGATTTTCGCAGTCAAACCTGATGGCACGGGAATGCAAACCATCATCGCGCAAGACGCCGGATTCATGCCCAATGACTTGGTGTTCAATAAAGAGGGTGGTTTTTACTTCAGTGACTTCAAAGGTATTTCGACCGAGCCAAAGGGCGGAATCTATTACGTTTCTCCCGATCTTTCGACTCCCGTTGTCGTCTTGCCGCATCTCTCGATGGCCAACGGCGTTACGCTAAGTCCAGACGGAAAAACGCTGTGGGCAACTGAATTTGGCCGCAATCTTCTGCATCGCATCGACCTGGCCAACGCTACTACCATCGCCACCATCAGCTCGTCCATCCCCTACCGTTTCACGGGGCCCTCCCCCGATTCGATGCGGGTCGACGCCGATGGCAATGTCTATGTGGCGATCTATGGGCAAGGTCGTGTAATGGTCTTTAACCAGATCGGTATCCCGATTGGTCAGGTGCTGCTGCCGGGGCGCGAACAAGGGCACAACCTGCTATCGACTAGCCTCGCCATTGATCCCAATACGAACACCTTGTACTCCGTCACCAGTGATGGGGATAAGGGGCAAGGAGCAACAATATTCAGTGCCAAGGTGTTCACCCATGGCTTGCCTCCGGCGTCATTCAAATGAGCCGCCTCAATGCTTGTCACCAACACGTGTGTCCTATTGATCACATGGAGAAACCCTTATGACCCCTATTGGCGCAGAGCCTGACTCTTTGAATGCCAAGCGCGATACGACAAAAGCTTCGCGATGGGTATGTCGTATCTTTGCCATTGTATTACTGATACTCGGCTTGGCCCTTTCCATTGGCGGTGTCATCTTGGTTGCGGACGCAGGTTCTGCGTACTACCTGATCACCGGGCTGGCCTTCATCACAAGCGCTGTATTTCTCTGGCGCGGTGATGCGCGAGGGGTTTGGGTCTATGCCGCAATGCTGGTCTGGACCACGGCCTGGAGTTTGTGGGAGGTGGGTTTTAACGGTTGGCAACTGGCGCCCCGACTGATTGGTCCGTTCGTTCTCGGCGCAGTACTTCTGCTACCGCATTTCACCCGACTCACGCCTGCGCCGAACACCCGGAAGCTTCCACGCGGCTGGCCATCGTTTGCCGGCGGCCTGGCCGCTGCAATCGCCTTGGGGAGCGTCACTCACGCTTTCGGACCTGACGCACCGGACTTTCCGATGTTGAGACGCGGCTTGCAATCGCAGGCGCCAGCGAAACTGCCTGAACCAATGGCCAACAACGAACGTACCGACTGGCAAGCCTACGGCAACGACCAGGGTGGAACCCGCTTCAGTCCGCTAGCAGACATTGACACAACCAACGTTTCGAAGCTGGTCAAAGTCTGGGAAGCCGACATGGCACCGGTGAACGGCGATCTCAACGCCATCGAAGGCACCCCCATCATGATGGGTAGTTCCCTGTACGCGTGTGATGGCAATAACGGTATTCATGCATTCGATGCGGAAACCGGCAAAGAATTGTGGCGCCGCGACATTTCCAACGGCGTACCACAGTCGGGTAAACCTTGTCGGGGTGTGGCGTACTACAAAGTGCCTGACGCCAATGGGTTTTGCTCGGAACGCATCTACGCCCCCAGCCACAACCCCACGCTGGTGGCACTGGATGCGAAAACCGGAGAATATTGCCCAGGGTTTGGTAACAACGGCGCGGTCGATCTGACAAAGGGCGTCGCACCTTACCCACATGGCTTGTTCTACGTCAGCTCGGCACCGCAAGTTATCCGCGGCAAGATTGTCGTCGGTGGTGGCATTCCCGACGGGCAATATTGGGGTGGTCCGTCAGGCGTCATCAGGGCGTTTGATGCGGTAACAGGCGAACTCGCCTGGGCCTTTGATGCCGGCGCGCCGAATCGTCTCGGCCTGCCACCTGAAGGGCAGTACTACACGCCTTCCACACCCAACAGCTGGGCCCCCATCAGCGCGGATGAGAAGCTCGGTCTTGTCTATTTGCCAGTGGGCAACGCGACACCTGATGCTTACGGTGGGCAGCGCCGTCCCTATGACGAGGATATCTCCAGTGCGGTGATCGCTCTCGACGCGGAGACGGGTCGACTGCGCTGGAAATTCCAGGCCACGCACCACGACATCTGGGATTATGACGTCGCTTCCCAGCCCACTCTGTTGAATTGGCCTACCGCAAAGGGCATGCGGCCAGCGCTGATCCAACCGACCAAACGCGGCGAGATTTTCGTGCTCGACCGCGAGACTGGCGAACCGATCAAGGCGGTGGAAGAACAGCCTGTGCCTCAGCGTGACATTGCCAAAGGCGAATGGCTGTCCCCTACCCAACCTGCCTCTGTCGAGCTCCCTGCTTTCAGGGGGCCTCAACTGCGCGAAAAAGACATGTGGGGTGCGACGCCGATCGACCAAATGGTTTGCCGGATCATGTTCAAACAATCGCGCTACGAGGGCCAATTCACGCCCATCACGCTCGACAAGAATGTCTTGATCGATCCCGGTTCAATGGGTGGTGTGAACTGGAATGGCATCTCGCTGGACGTTGATCGCGGGCTGATGATCGTCAACTGGACTCAGGTCCCTGACCGAATCGAATTGGTAACACGCGAAGAAGCAACGCAACGCAATTTCAGGATTGCACCTGGTCTGGACGCAGGGGGACAAGCCGAGCAGCCTATGCTTGACACGCCATACGGCGCTTATCGGGTCAACTTCCTTTCGCAGCTTGGCATTCCTTGCAATGCGCCGCCTTGGGGCCTGATTGGCGCTGTTGATCTTGTCAGTGGCAAGCTCATCTGGTCCAAGCCATTTGGCTCACCGCGTGACATTGGTCCGTTCGGTCTGCCTACCCTGGTTTCCATCCCGATCGGTACACCGACCGCCGGTGGCGCCGTGACGACCCGTGGCGGCCTGGTATTTATCGGCGGTGCAGCAGAGCATACGTTCCGTGCCCTGGATGCTGCCACCGGCCGGGAGCTGTGGAGCAGTCGCCTTGCCACCAGCGCCAATGCCACGCCCATGACCTACCGCAGTCCGGTCAGCGGAAGGCAATTTGTGGTGGTCGCCGAGGGTGGGCGCCCGCATTATCGTACGAAGCCTGGTTCGAAGCTGGTTGCCTTTGCAATTCCAGATGGCAAGTAATGGCGGCTGACAATAGCTGTTCAAACAAGGAGCCGGTCCATCGTGACCTGTCTCCAAAGTCTTGAACTGGGCAAATTTGCCTGCCTCTGAAATGGGTCTATATCCATTTCAGTATCAAAACGCCCGGTGCATTTGCATCGGGCGTTTTGTATTTCAGGGAGAGTGGTAACGCCTGCCACATATCCCCCTGCACAGAAACATCACCCTTCACTAAAACTGAAGCCCTCACCTCTAAATCCGCCTTTCGCCGCGATGAGCCCATCCCTATGGTTAATCCACTGGCGGCAGTCACTTCGCCCTGCCAGTGAATCGAGGAGATACGATGGTCGACGTTCTGGTGATAGGTGGCGGCAACGCTGCGTTATGTGCCGCATTGATGGCACGAGAGGCAGGCGCCAGCGTGATGCTGCTGGAAGGCTCGCCGAAAGTCTGGCGCGGTGGAAATTCGCAGCACACGCGCAACCTGCGCTGCATGCACGATGCGCCTCAGGATGTGCTGGTCGATGCCTATCCCGAAGAAGAATACTGGCAAGATCTGCTTAAAGTCACCGGTGGTCTTACCAACGAGAAACTGGCGCGCATCGCCATTCGCGCCTCGTCATCTTGCCGTGATTGGATGCGTTCACATGGTGTGCACTTTCAGCCGCCCTTGTCGGGTGCTCTGCACGTGGCGCGCACCAACGCGTTTTTCATGGGCGGCGGAAAGGCACTGGTCAATGCTTACTTTCGCAGCGCCGAACGCTTGGGCGTGAAGATCCGTTATGACGCTCAGGTCACCGACATAGAACTGGAAAACGGTGCTTTCGTCGCAGCTCACCTGGCCGAACGGGTGATAGATGGACAGCGATTCCCAGCGGAGCGTATCGAAGCTCGCGCCTGCGTCCTGGCTGCTGGCGGATTTGAATCCAATCGCGAATGGTTACGGGAGGCTTGGGGCCAAAACGAGCGTGGTGAATGGCCATCGGACAACTTTCTGATTCGCGGCACCCGCTTCAATACCGGTGTGTTGTTGCGACGGATGCTCGATCTTGGCGCCGATTCAGTCGGCGACCCAACCCAGGCACATATGGTTGCCATCGACGCCCGGGCTCCGCTTTACGACGGAGGTATCTGTACCCGCATCGACTGCGTGTCCCTGGGCGTGGTTGTCAACCGCGATGGAAAACGGTTTTACGATGAGGGTGAGGATTTCTGGCCCAAGCGTTATGCGATTTGGGGCCGTCTGGTTGCGGGACAACCCAACCAGCAGGCCTACTCGATTATCGACCAACAGGCGCTTGGCCGCTTCATGCCGCCGGTGTTCCCTGGAACCACAGCCCGGACGTTGCCAGAACTGGCTCGCCTGTTGAACTTGCCGCAAACGCAGTTCGTTAAAACCATCGAAGACTACAACAACGCTTGCCATGTCGGCACGTTCGACCACACCACGCTCGACGACTGCCATACCGAAGGGCTTACTCCCGCCAAGACTCACTGGGCAAGGCCGCTCACCAAACCACCCTACTACGCCTATCCCCTCAAGCCAGGCGTCACCTTTACCTATCTCGGCCTGGCGACCGACGAAACGGCCGCCGTGCACTTTGATGGCAAGGCCAGCCCGAACCTGTTTGTCGCCGGAGAAATGATGGCTGGCAACGTACTGGGCAAGGGTTATACCGCGGGTATTGGCATGGCCATCGGTACTGCCTTCGGACGAATCGCTGGCGTACAGGCCGCGCTTTGTGCGGGGTTTGGTCTTTCTCCTGTGAACTCGGAGCTTCAACATGCAGCTGTTTGATCCCCAGGTATCCAGCCAACTGATCCCGGCCCTCAACCTGCAGGAAACCGAAGTCGAACGGCAGATGACCATTTGCAATGCCTGCCGCTATTGCGAAGGTTTCTGTGCCGTATTCCCCGCAATGACCCGGCATCTGGAATTCGGTCAGGCCGACATTCATTACTTGGCGAACCTTTGCCACAACTGCGGCGCGTGCCTGTCGGCTTGCCAATACGCTGCCCCGCACGAATTTGCAGTCAACGTACCCAAAGCCATGGCCAAGGTGCGGCTGGAAACCTACACCAGTTACGCCTGGCCGCAGCCACTGGGTAAATTGTACCAACGCAACGGCCTTACCTTGGGGCTGGCTTCAGGCGCTGGGTTGGCGCTGTTCCTGTCGCTTACCTTGATGATCATGGGCAACCTGTTCGTTGCCATGCCAGGCGGTAACTTCTACGGGATTTTTCCACACAACACGTTGGCACTGATGTTCAGCGCGGTGTTCGGTTTTGCCGTGTTGGCCCTGGGTATCGGCGTGCGTCGATTCTGGCGCGAAATCTCACCCGCCGAGGCACCTCTGCCGTTGAAAGCCAGTGCGGCCCTGGAGGCCGGCGCCAACGTCGCACAACTCAAGTACCTGGACGGCGGACATGGGGAAGGCTGCAACAACGCCGACGACGCATTCACCCTATGGCGCCGCCGCTTTCACCACCTCACCTTCTATGGGTTCATGCTGTGCTTCGCAGCCACAGGCGTTGCCACTCTTTATCATTTTTTACTCGATTGGTCGGCGCCCTACCCGGTTGTGAGCCTGCCAGTGCTGCTCGGCATTTTCGGTGGCGTAGGTCTGCTGATCGGCCCAGCAGGTTTGCTCTGGATGAATCTGCGGCGTAACCCGCAACAAGGGGACGAGAATCAGAAACCGATGGATCGTGGCTTCATCGCGCTTCTGTTCCTGGTCAGCGCTAGCGGTCTTGCATTGCTTGCCGGGCGCGAAACCAGCGCGTTGGGCTTATTGCTTGCCATCCACCTGGGTCTGGTCATGGCGTTCTTTCTGACCATGCCCTATAGCAAATTCGCCCACGGCATATTCCGCAGCGCTGCATTGCTGAAATACACCATTGAAAAACGCCAACCCAACCCAATCAGTGCGGGCGGCGAATGACCGGTATTTTCAAGAGCGCGCCGACGGCATCTTCGGCGCCGTTAAGTTGAAAGCAACCTTCATGACAATCACAAGGAGAGCGTTACCCATGTTCAAATAAATTACCGAGATATTCCGCAAGAACAGACGTGGCATGACTTAGATCCCGTCTTCTCATCAACTTACCGTGTGTCACGTCAAGCTCGACGCTTCCACAAAAAAGAATCCAGTAGTGCTTCGCTGGGTTCAACCCGTTGCAGACATTCTTTAATGCTCTTCCGGGCGGAAGATCAACCTGAAGATGTGTTCGATTATCTGACTAATAAAAACAAAAGCAGAGATTATCATGACCACTCATTTGAACTGCAACACGCTTAATATTTCCGCCGCATTGTTGCTGCTTTGCGGAGCGACCAACAGTCATGCACAAGAAGCCTTCAGTCCTGAGTCACCTTGGATGTTGGGAGACTGGGGCGGCCTACGCACAGAACTGCTTGAAAAAGGTTATACCTTTAACGTGCTCTACACGGGCGACGCCGCAACGAATCTTGCCGGTGGCTACGATTCTCACACCACGGCGCGGTATACCGATCAACTTGCGCTGATGAGCAATTTTGACCTTGAGAAAATACTCGGCTGGGAAGGCGCTGATTTTCAATTCACGATATCGGACCGTAACGGGCGCAATCTCACCAACGATGTGCTCACCGATCCTCGGGTGGGAGGAATCAGTCAGGTCCAAGAGGTATACGGGCGCGGCCAGACCTGGCGGCTTACACAACTCTGGTACCGTCAAAAGTTCTTTGACGGCGGGCTGGATATCAAACTGGGCCGCATGAACTTTGGCGAGGACTTCGGCAGCTTCCCCTGCAAATTCCAGAACTTGGCATTCTGCGGCGCACAGCCGGGTAACTGGGCCGGCGATATCATTTATAACTGGCCAATCACTCAATGGGCGGGCCGCGTAAAGGTCGCTTTGAGCGATGATACTTATGCGCAGATCGGTGCGTACGAGCAGAACCCTTCCTACCTGGAAATAGGTAACGGCTTCAAACTCAGCGGCAGCGGTAATGAGGGTACCTTGGTACCTGTCGAGCTGGTCCATACCACGTCGCTGGGAGCCGGACGGCTGCCAGGGGAATATCGCGTAGGGGCGTATTACAGCAGCCGTGACGCAAACGACGTCAACACAGAAGAAAACGGCATAGCAAAATCCCGCGACAGTAAACACGGCGCATGGATTGCCGGGCAACAACAGGTCTGGAAAGATCCAGACTTCGCCGCTCGTGGGCTGACGGTGTTCGCCTATGCCACGGTGCATGACAAAGCCACCAATATGATCGATCGCTATGCGCAAGTAGGCGCTTACTACACGGCCCCCTTCAAATCTCGCCCGAATGACGAGATCGGCGTCGCCATCGCCAGTCTCCACGTGAATAACCGATTCACAGATCATCAGCAGCAACTGAACGAGCGGGCGGGCGTCAGCGATTACGACGACCCTCGCTACACACCGACCCAAAGCTCAGAAACCAACATGGAAATCTACTATGGCTTTGGCGTGACCAAGTGGCTGACCGTGCGCCCCAACCTGCAATTTGTAGGCAATCCTGGCGGAGTCAGCGAGGTCAGGGATGCGTGGGTGGCCGGTTTGAAATTCGAGACCAGCCTGTAAGGGGCTCTTCCAATGCAGTTTTTTTCAGCCTGAGTTCGCACCAACATGGGAGAGTACGACAATGACATTTTGCAGCCTGCAGAATCGAGTTCAATTGTTCGCGAAGTGCGTCGTGGCCCTCGCCTCTAAATTGTCGAGTCACTCGTTCTCGTACTTGGACCAATTCCCTGAAGGCGTCCTGCTACCCGATCGTCCGGCAGTACCAGACGAGGTATAACAACCGAAACACGGCGTCGTAGGTTGGGTGCGCCTTGGAACGCTGCAAAATGATCCCAACCAAACTCAGAAATATGTACCTGACAAACGTCTCATCACTTGATAGGAGTACTTTCATGTCTTGGTCCAAACCTGCTTACACCGACCTGCGTATCGGTTTTGAAGTCACCATGTACTTCGCAAACCGTTAAGTTTGTACCTGATGGACAGCGCCTCGGCCTGCCGAGGCGTTTTATTTTCGGTTCCAGAATGATGGAGCAACCATGTTCGTCCAGATTCTAGGTTCTGCCGCCGGTGGCGGTTTCCCCCAGTGGAACTGCAACTGTGCCAACTGCGCAGGTTTTCGCGACGGCAGCCTGCGGGCCCAGGCGCGCACCCAATCGTCCATCGCCCTGTCCGATGACGGTGTGAACTGGGTGCTGTGCAACGCCTCTCCGGACATTCGCGCCCAGCTCCAGGCGTTTGCCCCGATGCAGCCGGGCCGGGCCCTGCGCGACACCGGCATTGGCGCGATCATCCTGATGGACAGCCAGATCGACCACACCACCGGCCTACTCAGCCTGCGTGAAGGTTGCCCACATCAAGTCTGGTGCACCGACATGGTCCATGAAGACCTGAGCACTGGCTTTCCACTGTTCAACATGCTGACCCACTGGAACGGCGGGTTGAGTTGGAATCGCATCGAACTCGACCAGAGCTTCACCATCGCCGCCTGCCCGAACCTGCGCGTCACCCCACTGCCCCTGCTCAGCGCCGCACCGCCCTATTCACCGCATCGCTTCGACCCGCACCCGGGCGACAACATCGGGCTAATCGTCGAAGACCTGCGCACGGGTGGCAAGCTGTTCTATGCCCCTGGCCTGGGCAAGGTCGACGAGTCGTTGTTGCAGATCATGGCCGGCAGCGATTGTCTGCTGGTGGACGGAACGGTGTGGGACGACGATGAAATGCAGCGCCGTGGTGTCGGCACCCGCACTGGCCGGGAAATGGGCCACCTGGCCCAGAATGGTCCGGGCGGCATGCTCGAAGTGCTGGAGCATTTGCCGAAGCAGCGCAAGGTGCTGATCCACATCAACAACACCAACCCAATCCTCGATGAAGACTCCTCCGAGCGGGCCGAGTTGGTGCGACGCAATGTCGAAGTCGCTTACGACGGCATGAGTATCGAACTGTAGGAGCGCCCGAAATGACTGACACACCATTGACCACGGCAGAATTTGAAGCAGCCTTGCGCGCCAAGGGCGCGTATTACCACATCCATCACCCGTATCACGTGGCGATGTATGAAGGCCGCGCGACTCGCGAGCAGATCCAGGGTTGGGTCGCGAACCGGTTTTACTATCAGGTGAACATCCCGCTCAAGGATGCCGCGATCCTGGCCAACTGCCCGGATCGGGCGATCCGCCGTGAGTGGATCCAGCGCCTGCTCGACCATGACGGTGCTCCCGGCGAGGACGGCGGTATCGAAGCTTGGCTGCGGCTGGGCCAGGCGGTGGGCCTGGATCCCGATCAACTGCGCTCCCAGGAATTGGTGCTGCCAGGGGTTCGTTTTGCGGTGGATGCCTACGTCAACTTTGCCCGCCGGGCCAGTTGGCAGGAAGCAGCCAGCAGCTCGCTGACCGAACTCTTCGCGCCGCAGATCCACCAGTCGCGCCTGGACAGCTGGCCGCAGCATTACCCGTGGATCGACCCGGCCGGCTACCAATACTTCCGCACTCGTCTGAGCCAGGCCCGGCGTGATGTGGAGCACGGCCTGGCGATTACCTTGCAGCACTACACCACCCGCGCAGGGCAGGAGCGCATGCTGGAGATTCTCCAGTTCAAACTGGACATCCTCTGGAGCATGCTCGACGCCATGAGCATGGCCTACGAATTGAACCGTCCGCCCTATCACAGCGTGACCGGGCAACGGGTGTGGCACAAAGGGATCACCTTATGAGTTTCGACCGCAGCAAGACCCCGCGCTGGCGCCCCGGCTATCGCTTCCAGTACGAACCGGCACAGAAGGGCCATGTGCTGCTCTATCCTGAAGGCATGATCAAGCTCAACGACAGCGCGTCGCTGATCGGCGGCCTGATCGACGGCGAACGGGATGTCGCGGCCATCGTCGACGAGTTGGCGAAGCAGTTTCCCGACGTGCCGGAACTCGGTGACGACATCGAGCAATTCATGGAGGTCGCCCGTGCACAGCACTGGATCGAACTTGCCTGAGCCCACCGGGCTGCCGCCCAAGCCTGAAGTCGGCTTGCCGCTGTGGCTGCTGGCGGAGCTGACCTATCGGTGCCCGCTGCAATGCCCGTATTGCTCCAACCCGTTGGACTTTGCCGAGCAAGGCAAGGAGCTGAGCACCGAGCAGTGGTTCAAGGTGTTTCGCGAAGCCCGGGAAATGGGCGCCGCGCAATTGGGCTTTTCCGGCGGCGAGCCGCTGGTGCGTCAGGATCTGGCCGAGCTGATCGGCGAGGCGCGCAAGCTGGGTTTCTATACCAACCTGATCACCTCCGGCATCGGCTTGACCGAACAGAAAATCAGCGACTTCAAAAAGGCTGGCCTGGACCATATCCAAATCAGCTTCCAGGCCAGCGACGAGCAGGTGAACAACCTCTTGGCCGGCTCGAAGAAAGCCTTCGCGCAAAAGCTGGAAATGGCCCGGGCGGTCAAAGCCCACGGCTATCCGATGGTGCTGAACTTCGTCACCCATCGGCACAACATCGACAAGATCGACCGCATCATCGAGTTGTGCATCGCTCTTGAGGCGGATTTCGTCGAACTTGCCACCTGCCAGTTTTACGGCTGGGCGCAACTTAATCGAGTGGGTCTGCTGCCGACCAAGGAACAACTGGTCCGCGCCGAGCGTGTCACCAACGAATACCGCGCCAAGCTGGAAGCAGCCGGCAATCCGTGCAAGCTGATCTTCGTCACGCCGGACTACTACGAAGAACGCCCCAAGGGCTGCATGAACGGCTGGGGCAGCATTTTCCTCACCGTCACGCCGGACGGCACCGCGCTGCCCTGTCACGGCGCCCGTCAGTTGCCGGTGCAATTTCCCAATGTGCGCGACCACAGCATGCAGCACATCTGGTACGACTCGTTTGGCTTCAACCGCTTTCGCGGCTATGACTGGATGCCCGAGCCATGCCGCTCCTGCGATGAAAAAGAAAAGGACTTCGGCGGCTGTCGCTGCCAGGCGTTCATGCTCACGGGAGACGCCAGCAATGCCGACCCGGTGTGCAGCAAGTCCGAACATCACGGGGTGATTCTGCAGGCGCGTGAAGACGCCGAGCACGCCACGCAAACCATCGAACAATTGGCCTTTCGCAATGAACGAAACTCGCGCCTCATCGTTAAGGGCTGATCGTCTCAGCGACAGAAATGACTGACTGATCGACGATCGATTCGAACGGTAACGTCCGACGCGCAGCAAATACCACGTGCGACACCTGAGGGATTCAAGTTCTCGGCGTCGCAGATGGCGCATCATTGGTGAATAAAGCTCAGCACTGCATCAATAGCTCACAGGCTAATCAATTAAAAAATAGCCTGTAGAATATCCCCATACCGACAACAAAATCATTCCAGATATCGAGTAGGCATCTTAGTCCTTGCCGTCCTCGATCATCTTGCGTCATCTGCACGCTCCCAAGCCAATGCGTTATTAGGCTGAAACAGCTTATTTAAAACCTTATCTATTTAACGGTTCAGGGCAAGCTTATCGCTATTCTCGGACCCCCAAAGAACTCAGGACACTTATGAACCTTGCAAAACTTACAGCTTCTATCATTTTAATCACCGGCCTGGCTGGCTGTGCGACTGAACTTCCGACGCTTAAGGATGGCGAATCCATTGTCAATCTTCACGAGCAGATCGGTGATGAAATGCTGGCCAGACGCTTGGATACGCAACGCGCAGAGAACCTGACTTATTTCAAAGTATCACCAGGGGCGCATACGATGGAACTTGGGGTAGTTACCAAGGGCTACCAGGAAAGCCAACACCGCTGTATTGCCACCCTGTCCTATGACAATTTTTTACCTAATGAACGTTACACCTTGATGGAAAGTAGTGCGGGAAAAGAGGTAAAGATTGAACTTATGGACAGCAAAGGTAATACCTTGGCTCAAACTGACAAGACGCCCTGCTTGTAATTTCCCGCAGAGCAGGTAACAGCGCCCCCGTAAGTACACAGCAATCATGACAGTTTCACTCCACGCTGAAACAAAAAACGCCCGGCCTATCGCCGGGCGCTTTTGTTTAGTCGTCGTCCTCAGAGTTTGTGCATGCCCCGCTCGTCCCATCCACCACCCAGTGCACGATACAAGTTCACTTCAGCCTGCAACTGCGCAAGACGATCGTTGATCAGCCTTTGTTGGTTGCTAAACAGCGAGCGCTGCGCGTCCAAAAAGGTCAGGTGGCTGTCCACGCCGATTCGATAGCGACGCTCGGCAAGCCGATAGTAATCCTGGCTGGCGTTGACGAGGTCATTCTGTGCCTGCAACTGATCGACGTAGGTTTTACGTGCGGTCAATCCGTCGGAGACTTCCTGGAAAGCGGTCTGGATAGCTTTCTCATAGTTGGCCACGCCAATATCTTTCTGAATCTCCGAGTAATTCAGGCTGGAGCGTAACGCGCCTGCGTTGAAAATCGGCAAGCTGATGGTAGGGCTAAACGCCCAACTGCCTGAGCCGCTCTTGAACAACCCATCCAGATTCGCGCTCGAGGTGCCGGCATTTGCCGTAAGGCTGATGCTAGGGAAAAACGCCGCCCGCGCCGCGCCGATGTTAGCGTTAGCGGCCAAGAGCGTATGCTCGGCGGCGAGGATATCGGGGCGACGGTTGAGTAAATCACTGGGCAGACCAGCCGGTACGTTGGCCAGCAGGTCGCCATCCAAGGACTGTGGCTCCGGCAAATCGGCGGGCAGTCCTGTACCGAGAAGAAGCACCAAAGCATTCTCGTCTTCGGCTACTCGGCGCTGGTAGTTTGCCAGGCTCGCCCGCGCACCTTGCACCGAGGTACGCGCCTGTGCGAGATCAAGCGCCGAAGCCACACCCACCTGATTGCTGCGGGTGGTCAGACGTAAGCTCTCCTCGTAGGCGCCTAGCGTGTTCTCGGTGAGCTTGAGCAATTCACGGTCGGCTTGCCAGGTGAGATAGGCATTGGCCACGCTCGCAACGATGCTGATCTGGGTCGAGCGTCGGGCCTGGGCGGTAGACAGATAAGTTTCCAGTGCCTGCTGGCTGAGACTGGCGATGCGACCAAACAGATCCAACTCGTACGAACTGATTCCCAGGTTGACGTCATATTGACTGGAAATACTGGCCTGACCGGACTGCGTCTGAGCGCTCGGCAGTCGCTGCCGTGTTCCGCTGGCGTTGGCGCCAATCGCCGGAAACAGGTCAGCTCTCTGGATTCGGTATTGCGCCCGGTACGCCTCAACGTTCAGTGCCGCGACCTTCAGGTCACGATTATTGATCAAGGCGGTCTGGATCAATCGCTGCAATGCCGGATCGTGGAAAAACTCGCGCCACCCCTGCTCCACAGCGGCCTGGTCGGCAGCGTTGGTTGCCTGATAGGCAGAACCCTGCGGATATTGCGCCGCAACTGGAGCCTGCGGTCGCTGATACTCAGGGATCAGTGAGCAACCACTCAGAACAGCGGCGCTGATCGCGAGACCGATTAAAGAGCGAGTCATTGGCCTGCCTCCTCACGCATAGCAGTTTCGTCCTGCTTCTTGCGGCTGCCTTTAAACAAGGTTGAAACGGAAACGAAGAACAGGGGAACCCAAAAAATCGCCAGAACGGTGGCCGTTATCATGCCGCCGATCACCCCCGTGCCGATGGCGTGCTGACTGCCAGAGCCGGCTCCGCTGGAAATGGTCAGAGGCAGCACACCGAGAATGAATGCCAAGGACGTCATGACGATCGGACGCAGACGCATACGACAAGCCTCGACCGTCGCTTCAAGCAACGGTTGACCTTTCTCATTCAATTCCTTGGCAAACTCGACGATCAGGATCGCATTCTTCGCCGCCAACCCCACCGTCACCAACAGACCCACTTGGAAGAACACGTCGTTGGACAGTCCCCGCAATGCCGTGGCCATCAGCGCGCCGATTACCCCAAGAGGCACGACCAAGATGACCGCAATCGGAATCGACCAGCTTTCATAGAGTGCCGCCAGACATAGAAACACGACGAGAATCGACAGCGCATACAGAGCCGGCGCTTGTGATCCTGAAAGACGCTCTTCATAGGACAACCCGGTAAAAGAGATGCCTACGCCGGGCGGCAGTTGCGCTGCAATTCGCTCGACTTCCGCCATCGCCTGGCCAGAGCTGTAACCCGGGGCGGGAGTCCCAAGAATTTGCTCGGCAGGGACGCCGTTGTAGCGTGACAGTTTTGGTGAGCCGAAGATCCACTCGGCACTCGCAAATGCCGAGAACGGGACCATCTGACCTTGGTTGTTACGCACGAACCATTTACTCAGATCCTCTGCGGTGCTGCGCGAGTCAGGTTGACCCTGTACATAAACCCGCTTAACTCGGCCGCGATCAACGAAATCGTTCACATAACTACTGCCGTATGCCACTGACAGCGTGGTGTTGATATCGGCCAGAGAAATGCCCATCGCCCGTGCACGCTCGTCGTCGATGGTCAGGTGGTACTGTGGCTCGTCGGCCAAGCCGTTTGGGCGAACGCCAGCGAGGACCGGGCTCTGGGCAGCTAGCTCAAGAAACTTGCCGCGTGCCTCCATGAGTTTTTGATGACCCACGCTATCTTGGTCCTGCAGGTAGAAATCGAAGCCGGTGGCGTTACCCAACTCCAGTACCGATGGCGGAACCACCGCATATACCAGGGCGTCGCGGTACTTCAGGAACTCTTGCTGGGCACGCTGGGCAATTTTGAACACAGTATTGTCACTGTCTCGTTCATCCCATGGCTTCAGGTTGACGAACGCGATCCCTGAATTCTGCCCGCGGCCCGCAAAATTGAAGCCGTTAACAGTGAACACTGTAGCAACGGCTTTACCTTCTCCGTGCTCTTTGTCCAGCAGGTATTGAGTCATGCGATCAAGCACTTTTTGCGTGCTCTCAGCCGAGCTGTTGGCCGGCGTCTGCACCTGCGTGAAAATCAAACCCTGGTCTTCATCGGGCAGGAACGAGGTCGGTATCCGGGCGAACATCCAGATCGTGCCGGCGACGATTACCAGGTAAACCATAAAGCCCGGCACCCTATGCCGGATGATCTGGCCTACGCCCTGCTCATATCCGTTGACGCAGGCATCGAACCGTCTGTTGAACCATCCAAAAAAACCGCGCTTGGGCTGACCGTGCTTTGTCGGATCGATGGGCTTGAGCAGCGTGGCGCAAAGCGCCGGGGTGAATACCAAAGCAACAAATACCGAAAGCGCCATGGCCGATACGATAGTGATCGAGAACTGCCGGTAGATCACGCCAGTGGAGCCACCAAAGAAAGCCATGGGCAACAGCACCGCCGAAAGCACCAAGGCAATACCCACCAGCGCTCCCTGGATCTGCCCCATCGATTTGCGCGTAGCCTCCCTGGGTGACAGGTGCTCCTGCGCCATCACCCGTTCGACGTTTTCAACCACCACAATCGCATCGTCGACGAGTAGTCCAATCGCCAGGATCATGCCGAACATGGTCAAGGTATTGATAGAGAAGCCGGCTGCGGCAAGGACGCCGAAGGTACCTAACAACACAACGGGCACTGTCAACGTCGTAATGATGGTGGCGCGCAGATTTTGCAAAAAAAGCAGCATGACCAGAAAGACCAGAACCACCGCCTCGCCCAGTGTATGCATCACTCCGCTGATGGATTCGGTGACCACCGGCGTCGTGTCATACGGGTACACCGCTTCAATTCCGGCCGGGAAGAATGGTTTCAGTCGGTCGACCGTGGCGCGAATCGCCTTGGCGGTATCAAGGGCGTTGGCGCCTGTGGCCAAGCGGATGGCGATACCCGAGGCAGGCTTGCCATTGGCTTGGGCGTTGATGCTGTAGTTTTCACCGCCCAAACTGATATCAGCCACATCACTCAGGCGCACCTGGGAGCCGTCGCTATTGACCTTAAGCAAAATGTCACCAAATTGCTCGGAGGTCTGCAGTCGCGTCTTGCCGATGATAGTTGCGGTAAACACCGTACCTTTGCGCGCAGGAAGACCACCGATCGTGCCCGAAGCCACCTGTACGTTCTGCGCCTCAATCGCCTCGGTCACGTCGACTGGCGTCAACTGGAACTGGTTCAGTTTGGCCGGGTCCAGCCAGACTCGCATGGCGTATTGCGTGCCCCAAATCTGAAAGTCGCCAACACCTGAAGTCCTCGAAATCGGGTCCTGGATATTTGAGACGATGTAGTTGGATAGGTCCTCCTTGGTGTGTTTTCCATCGGTGGAAACCAGACCGATGAACATCATGAAATTCTGTTGGAATTTTGTGACGCGCAGCCCTTGCTGCTGCACTTCCTGCGGCAACAGCGGCGTGGCTAGGTTCAGCTTGTTCTGCACCTGAACCTGGGCAATATCAGGGTTGGTGCCCTGGTTGAAAGTAACGATGATTCGCATGCTGCCATCGGCGTTACTCTCCGAAGAGATGTAGCGAAGGTTGTCGATGCCGTTCATCTGCTGTTCGATCACTTGCACGACCGTATCTTGCACTGTCTGCGCGGAAGCACCGGGATAAGAAACCTGAATCGCGACAGCGGGTGGTGCGATGTCAGGGTACTGATTGATCGGCAAATTGAGGATCGACAATGCCCCAACGAGCATGATGATCAGTGCAAGCACCCACGCGAAGATCGGTCTATCAATAAAATACTTCGACATGGTCTACTCCGCCTTAGCGCTGGTGTTTAGCGCTACAGGGGCTCTGTTCGCCTCATCTGTCATCGCTTCCTGAGCGACCACGGTGATCCCCGGCTTAATGAACTGAAGCCCTTCGACGATGATTTTTTCCCCGGCGCGCAAGCCGCTTTCCACCAGCACATTCGCACCGACGGTGCGGCCAACCTTGAGCTGGCGTTGCTCGACTTTGTTATCGGCGGTAACGACCATGGCGGTCGGGGTGCCCTTGAGATCCCGGGTCACACCAATCTGTGGAGCAAGAATGGCCTGCTCGGCGACCCCCTCCTGCAACCGCGCATGCACAAAAATCCCGGGCAGCAGCAAGTGATCGGGGTTGGGGAACACGGCGCGCAGGGTGACCGAGCCGGTTGCTTCGTCGACCGAGACTTCTGAAAACTCCAGCGAACCCTGCAGCGGATACTGGCTACCGTCCTGAAGTGTCAGGCTAACTTTCGCAGCCTTATCAGCAGTTTTCTGCAACTGCCCGCTTTCAAGAGCCCGACGCAGTTTGAGCACCTCGCCATAAGGCTGAGTGACATCGACATAAATGGGGTCGAGTTGCTGGATAATCGCAAGGGGGGCTGCTTGGCCATTAGAAACTAGCGCACCTTCGGTCACAGCCGAACGTCCAATTCGCCCGCTGATGGGCGCGAACATTTTGGTATATCTCAGATTGATCTGGGCGCCCTTGACTTGTGCCTCTGCCTGCATCTGCTGAGATCGAGCAGTGTCATACTCCTGCTTGCTCACCGCCTGCTCATCGATCAGTTGCCGATACCGGGTGGTCAGCGAGCGAGATTGCTCCAAACTGGCCTGCGCACTGGCGAGCGTCACCTCGTAAGTTGATGGATCGATCTGATAAAGCTGCTGACCAGCCTTGATATCCGCGCCTTCCTTGAACAAGCGTTTCAGGACGATGCCATCCACCTGCGGCCGAACCTCAGCAAGTCGATAGGCACTGGTACGCCCGGGCAGGTCGTTAAACAAGGTCACAGCCTGAGGTTTCAGGGTCACCACGCTGACTTGGGGGGCTTGCACCGGCGCAGTAGCAGCCTGCTCGTTGTTACATCCACTGAGCATCGTGGCAAAAGCAATGGCGGTTACCAAAGCAGGATAGATAGGCTTGAATGGCATAAAGTCCTCGAACACAGCGCTGAAAAATGCGCGCATGAGTTTGCAAACTGCCGCAGCACAGGCTGAAACAGCTGCTGGTGGCAATGGGAGAAAGAGTTCGGCAAGTACGCGCAAGAAGCGCGGTGCGAAGATCAAGCTTATTGACCGGGTTAATAAACCCGATGAGCCAATGCGCTGCGCATTGGATTGTTATGTAGGCATGCTAACAATCGAGGGGCCTGAGGATTAGCCCGACTTTACTGAAATCACCAATGAGTGATATTCAGCAATAAAATGGTTTCAGAATTTTGCAGATTACTCACAACGCTCTATATCCAGCGATTAACGCAGGACAGCATTTCGATTAGTGAGTTTTGATCAGCTTTGGCCTCTAATGCGTGCAGCGCATCGGCGAGGCTCATATCCTGCAGGAGCTTCCAACTCAAGTCTTCTACGACTCTGCCATGGATAATTCACGGGAACATCTGGGCTCAAGCTGACCAGTTTCGTGGATCGTTGACGTCCGCAACTTCAGACTTCCACCCGCTCGCCCATTCAGGACGGCCTGCATCTCCCCAAGCACCGCCATCGCTACACTTTCCGGGGTGTCCCCCCCAAATCCAATCCCATTGGATAGTGCAATCGGTCCAGCGCAGGCAGGCTGTTTGTCTGTCGCGTTATTTCATCAAGCAGACGCTCGGTCCGATCACGCGGCCCGAGCTGACCGATGTAACGGGGATTACCTTGTAACGCGCCTTTCAACCAATGCGCATCCTGGCTCAGGCTATGGGACATTACCGCCACACACGCCCCCTCCACGAACTTTCGAAATTCGAAAGGCCCGCCTATATCGGCGCTCAACACCCGATCCGCTTCGGGAAAACGTTCCGGACGGGCAAAATGTGGGCGACTATCAACAACGGTGACATGCCACCCCAAGATTTTTGCGATCCGTACCAACGGCTGCGCATCATGGCCCGCCCCAAAGATCATCAGACGCGGTGGTGGCGCGACGTATTCTAGAAAAACCTCTACCTCTGCGTAGCCTTCGGTATAGCGTTGCCGCGTAGATTTTTGCTGGTCCAATGTGAGACGCAGATCAGCGGTAATTCGCTCGTTCAGTGCAGGATGGTAGAGTCCCCCGAAGGGCGCTGCGCCAGATTCCAGGAACACACGGTCTCCAACATCTGCACGGCTATTGCGTGAGCCCGCTATTACCGTTGCGATCGCCACGGGTCTCTGGTTGTTTCTTACTTTGCGTAACGCATCAAGCACAGCGCATTGCTTTGCAACTGGTATTCGCTCAAACAACACATACACCTTGCCGTTGCAGCCCAGCCCGAAACCAAGGGACTCTTCACCGCCCTCTTCGTCTGTGGCCTCAGCCGTGCTGTAGCTACGAATCACAGGGCCCGACTCACTTAGCCACCAAGCCTTTCGCACCACATCAGCCTCCAAACAGCCACCACTGATAGTGCCCTCCGGACGTCCATATTGTGAAACGAGCATGCGCGCCCCCGGACGGCGATACGCCGAACCCTCGACTTTCACAACGGTGGCGAGTACAGACTCTCGACCCTCGTTCTGCTCGGCCTGGATGGCATCGAGCAATGCGTTCAAACTGGACATATCAGATATCTCTCCCAAAGCGAATCCGGCGAAGTCGCTGTCGATCGCCAACTATCCAAGCGGGCGCAACTCTCTGATCAAGTCGATCAGCAAACGTAGCGTGATCGGCACCTGCCGGTAGCTTGAGTAATAGATATGGAAGCCTGGACCGACACTGACCCAATCCTCCAAAACCACTTGTAACGTTCCTTCTGCTATAAGCGGCGCGACAATGGGTTCGGCACAATAAGTCAGCCCGGCGCCCTGGGTGACCATGGCGAGCATCATCCGCGTCTCATCCAGCACCACATTACCGGACACTGGGATCTCTAATTTTTCCCCCTCTTTCTCAAACTCCCAGTTGTACATCCGGCCGTTGCCTAGCCGAAACCTTAAACAACTGTGCTGTTTCAAATCCTCGGGATGCAGCGGCATGCCACATCGGTCGAGGTAATCGGGGGTTCCTACCACGACCCATCGAACAGGGGGGGAAAGGCTTTGGGCAATCATGCCTTCAGGTACGGTAGCGCCGTACCTGATCCCAGCGTCGAAGCCTCCTTCAACAATGTCCACCATACTGTTGGTGGTTGAGACTTCCACTTCGATATCGGGATAACGATGAGCAAATGTCGATAAAACGGGTGCCAACAAAAGGAGCGCCGCGTCACTGAAAACATTCAGCCGTATACGACCAGTGGGCTCATCACGGAACTTATTCAACAACTCAATAGCCTGGTCGATTTTGTCGACAGGTTCGCTTATCAATGCCAGCAGTTCCTCACCGGCTGCCGTCAGGGTGACGCTGCGGGTCGTGCGATTGAGCAAACGAACCCCCAATCTCGCCTCCAGCCCCTTGATCGCATGACTCAGCGCAGATGCACTTATCCCTACTTCAACACCCGCACGACTGAAGCTGGAATGGCGGGCGACAGCTAAAAAGTAGATAAAATCGCCAAAGTTGGCACGAGTCAGCTGCATGAGTTCTCTGCCATTGGTGTGAAACGTATGAACGAAAGGACCTCTCCCGCCCCCTGCGCCACAGACAGTTTTTGCCGGCGTGGTTCTGACTGTTTTGGAGTATCACTCATCGACCAAGGTGATCGTTACTTCAAGGGACCCAGGACGCGCGAGTATTCCCAGGCCGGAATCAATCCTGCCGAGTTTGATAAGGTCGCTCGAATACTTGAACCCTTTATGAAAAATGGCGAGATTTCCCCAAGGCGCATAGAAGGCAATGTCACCCGCCGAAGGCGTGAACCCAGCTGGCGCGCCCTGTGTCGATAATGGCTCGGGCAGTACGCTGATCTTCTCGGTCGAGGCGTAGTCGTCCAGTGTCAGTTTCATCGGCAGCTGTTTAACGAAATCTATGGAGGAATCGTTGTTGTCGAGCGTTGCCGTAACCGGACCGCCTGAAACATCGATGCGTATTTTCATAGTTGCTCCACTTTGCTCCGATGGGCTGCGGGGCACGCCCTACCCCCGACCCGAATTGATCTGACAGCCAAATTGCTTTCCCGCCAGAAGGTATCAGCTGACAGAAAAACTGAAATACCTCGCAGCGATTGAAGTCATGAATGAGATTTATCAATCGTCCTTACACACGCAGTGCATTCATAACCAGCGTGAAGGCCCGCGACGGCTGCCTGCGACTTGGGTAATACAAATGGTACCCCGGGAAGGGGGCACACCAATCTTCCAGCACACGAACCAGGCGGCCATTTTCCAGATGCGGTGCGAATTCTTCTTCAGGAAGATAGGCGATGCCCAGGCCGGCCAAGGCTGCATCCACCATGCTGGGAGAGGTGTTGAAAACGAGCTGGCCATCCACTCGTACGTTTAACAGTTGGCCACGACGCTCAAACTCCCAAACGTATAGCCCCCCTGCTGTTTGCATACGCTGATTGATACAACTGTGCTTTAGCAGGTCCCGTGGTTTTTTGGGCGTTGGATGCCTTTCGAAATACATCGGGGAGGCCGCAGCGGCCATGCGCAGTTGAGGACCGATGGGTACCGCAACCATATCCTTGTCGATGGTATCGCCCATACGCACGCCTGCATCGAAACGGTCGGCGACGATGTCTCGAAAACCATAATTGATATCGAACTCTATCTTGATATCCGGATAATCGAGCAAAAGCGGCGTGAGCTTGGGAAGCAAATGTGCTCGAAGAATGTGCTCACCACAGGTGATGCGCACGGTGCCGGCGGGTTTATCGCGCATCTCGGTCAGTTCGTCGAGTTCTGCCTCGATTTCGTCAAAGCGGTGACCAATGGCTTTTAGTAAACGCTCGCCCGCTGCCGTAGGCGATACGCTACGGGTGGTTCGTGTAAGCAAGCGAATCTCCAGCCTGGCCTCTAACCCGCTCATTGCCTGGCTGAGGGCAGATTGAGTCACGCCCAGTACGGAAGCTGCCCGCGTGAAGCTGCCTTCACGGGCAATCGTTACGAACGATAAGAGATCATTGAGGTTACGTCTGACCATCGCCCAAGTCTCTCATAAATCATTAATTAGCAGGCCTTATAGCCCCTTTAAGGACTGATTAGCTAGTCGCGCCGAAGGGGGCCGGTTACATTAACAACCTCTTTTTAACCAACCCTTCGTTATATTCAGCGCGAGCGATCGCCATGGCGCTTGGGACGAGAGGCGCGAAGCGACCCGAGGGGACGTGCATGGATCGTAGAGACTTTCTCATCAGAGGCGCCGGACTGGGTTCGGCGTTGATCGCAGGCTCACTTCTGGAAGCAACGGCATCCTGGGCAGAGGCCCCAACCAATTCCCGAAGGGAGGCTCCCGCGTCCAACGCACAACGGGACAACAGTGCAAGCGGCAAAGCCCGCGTATTCATTACCGGCTCGGCCGATGGACTGGGCCATGCCACCGCCAAGACCCTGCTTGCCCAAGGCCACGAGGTTGTCGTGCATGTGCGCTCCCCTGCCCGGTTGTCTGCCGTGCAAGAACTGGTGGACCAGGGCGCCATCGCCACAGTCGGCGACTTGGGCGATCTTGAACAGATTCGCGACCTTGCCCGTCAGGTCAATGCCATCGGCGCGATGGATGCCATTGTCCACAACGCTGGCATCCTCAGCGGGGCGCAACTGCTGGTCGTCAACGTCGTCGCCCCCTATATGCTCACGGCCCTGATTCAGCGCCCCAAGCGTCTGATCTACCTGAGTAGCAGCATGCATAGAGGGGGACGAGCCAGCCTGACGGGATTGGACTGGTCGGGCAGCACCCCCACAGGCAGCTATTCGGACAGCAAGCTCTTTGTAACCGCACTCGCAGCAGCCGTTGCGCGGTTGTACCCCGACGTCCTCAGTAATGCGGTCGATCCGGGCTGGGTCCCAACGAAGATGGGAGGTCCCAACGCACCTGACGATCTGCGCCTGGGACACCTGACCCAGGAATGGCTTGCCACCAGCAATGATCCTGAGGCACTCACCAGCGGCGGCTATTGGCACCATCAGCAACGCGAACAGCCGCATTCCGCGGTCCAAGACTCCCGATTCCAAGACTTGCTGCTGGCTGAACTCACGCGCGCCAGCGGCACGAACCTGTCGTGACCACCTCCACGGTAACTACTGCATGAAATTATTCTGGGGTCGTCTTCTAATGGCCGTTGTCGGTATCGCTCTGCTAGGCATCGTTGGCGCCTTCGCCTATTTACAGCAGCCGGTCTTCGGCGACCTGCCCAGCGGCGAGCGGCTGACGCGCATCGAACATTCGCCCAATCATGCCGACGGAGTGTTCCGCAACCAGATCGACACGCCCATGAAGACCACGGACCAATCCGAGATAGCGATGTGGATGCAGACCCTTTTCGGGCAAGAGGGGCAGCCTCGACCGCCAAGCCCGATTCCCGCCGTCAAGACCGACCTCAAAGCACTCGACCCTACACAGGATATAGTCGTTTGGCTGGGCCATTCCTCCTACTTCGTGCAACTGGGCGGACAACGCATCCTGATCGATCCGGTGTTCAGTACTTACGCCGCGCCGATCCCCGGAGTGAACAAGGCATTCGAGGGCACCAGCCTCTACACGGCCGATGACATACCCGAGATCGACGCTTTGTTGATCAGCCACGATCATTACGATCACTTGGACTATCCAACCGTTCAGGCGCTTCACTCCAAAGTCAGAAAGGTTATCGTGGGGTTGGGTGTAGGCGCTCATTTCGAGCGCTGGGGCTACGACATGGGAGTCGTACGTGAAGCCGACTGGAACGAAGTCATCGCGCTGACACCGAACGTCAGAGTCCACGTCACCACAGCTCGACACTACTCTGGACGCACCTTTACCCGCAATCAGTCGCTGTGGGTCGGCTTTGCACTTGTGTCTCCTGAGCAGCGGTTGTTTTTCAGTGGCGACTCGGGTTATGGCCCGCACTTTACCGAGATCGGCCAGCGGCTGGGTCCGTTCGACTATGTCGCCATTGATGCCGGTCAGTACGATCCGCGCTGGGCAAATGTCCACATGAATCCGGAACAGGCCGCGCAGGCAGCCAAGGACCTGCACGCCCGAGTGCTGATGCAGACGCATGTGGGCCGCTTCTCCATCGCCCCTCACGATTGGGATGATCCGTTCAAGCGCATGCAAGTCGCCAGTCAGGGGCAAACCTTCGCGCTGTGGACGCCCGAAATCGGCCGCACGGTCTACCTTGACGGCCGTGCGCAGTCGTTCACGGCATGGTGGGAAGACGACGCAGCGAAGACTCCGCATCAGCTCGCGGCTGGAGCCAGGGAGGAGTAAGTCGTGCAATCTCCCTTATCGCTGTTGCAGCGCCAGGCCAAGGTGCGCCCCGAAGAAGCACCCGCAGTCCTGTGGTCGATGCTCTACGTCATCGCGCTATTTCTGGCGTATTACCTGTTGCGGCCGATCCGCGACGAACTCGGTGTGGCCGGCGGAGTCCAGAACTTGCCCTGGCTATTCACTGGTACGTTGTTGGCGATGCTGGTAGCCAGCCCGCTGTTCGCGCTGGCCGTGCGCAAACTGCCACGCAAGCAGTTCATCGTCGTGGCCTATCGCTTCTTCGCTGCCAACCTGATGTTGTTTGCACTGCTGCTGCATCTCGCCGATCCACAGTGGCAGGTGTGGCTGGGACGTGCCTTTTTCATCTGGGTCTCGGTGTTTAACCTGTTCGTCGTCTCGGTGTTCTGGTCCTTCATGGTGGATATCTTCGACAGCGAGCAGGGCAAACGGCTGTTCGGGCTACTCGCGGCAGGAGCAACGATTGGCGGCCTATTGGGCTCGGCTATCACTTCCAGCCTGATCCAACAGTTGGACCGCTCCTGGCTGATGGTGATTGCCATCCTGTTTCTGGAAGTGGCGGTACTTGCATCACGCCGTTTATCTCGCCTTGCTCCGATGTTCAGCCACACCACGCTCAAGGAAAACCCGGACCAGCCCTTGGGTGGCGGCATCTTTACCGGCATGGTCCACACGTTGCGTTCGCCCTACTTGGTCGGGTTGGCACTATTCATTCTGCTGTACTCGGTCACGTCGACTTTCTTGTATTTTCAGCAGGCCAGCATCGCCGAGTCCTCGTTCCCTGATCGTGCGGCCCGCACGGCG
Source organism: Pseudomonas sp. Cab53 (assembly GCF_018325965.1). NCBI lineage: Bacteria > Pseudomonadati > Pseudomonadota > Gammaproteobacteria > Pseudomonadales > Pseudomonadaceae > Pseudomonas > Pseudomonas sp. Cab53. The sequence continues at coordinate 3,796,033 of NZ_AP021902.1, forward strand.
TTCTTTGCCAATATCGACCTGATCGTCAATGCGATCACACTGGTATTCCAGCTGTTCATCACCGGCAGGATGATCGCCACCGCGGGCATCGTGGCAACGCTGTGTGTCCTGCCGCTGGTCAGCCTGTTCGGCTTCGCTGCCTTGGCCGCCAGCCCTAGCGTCGCAGTCATCGTGGCCGCGCAGGTCGCCCGCCGGGTAGCGAACTTCGCACTGGCCAGACCCGCCAGGGAAATCCTGTTTACCTCCAGCACACGTGAAGATCGCTACAAAGCCAAGAACTTCATCGACACGGTCGTTTATCGTGGCGGTGACCAAATCGCCAGTTGGGGATACGCAAGCCTGATGGGCCTTGGCCTGACCCTGGCGCAGATTCCCATGATCTCGGTCCCCCTCTCAGCTATCTGGCTGGGCTTGAGTGTCTGGTTGGGACGAACCCACCTGAAGCAGGAACAGCGCGATGCTACGGTCTCACCATCATTGATTGAGGACAGGACATGAAGTCTACCCGCCGCTCCATAGTGAAATCCCTTGGCGTATTGGCCGCTCTGCCGTGGCTCATCCCCGCGAGTCGCGCCTTTGCGGTCGCGCCAACACGCATCGGCGTGATCGGTAGCGGATCGCTGGGCGGCACGGTAGGTCGGCTGTGGGTCGAGGCTGGACATGAGGTCATGTTCTCTTCCCGCCATCCAGAGCAATTGCAAGACATGGTTGAGGAGTTAGGGCCACGCGCTTCGGTCGGCCTGCCGATGGCGGCAGCGGAATTCGGCACCGTGCTTCTGTTGGCTATTCCGTTTGAAGCGCTGCCCCAGGTCGGGCGAGACCTGCACAGTGCCTACCGCGGCAAGATCGTTCTGGACTCCACCAATCCTTGGGGCACAAGCAGCAGCGATGTATACCGCGAAGCGCACAACCTGGGCGTTGCTCAAACCGTCGCGAAGTACATGATCGGCGCGCGACTGGTGCGCGCATTCAGTGCCGTCGATGCCACCGTGGTGGCAACGTCTGCCTCACGAGCGGGCGGGCGCATTGGCATGCCCATCGCCGGAGATGACGCCGAGGCCTTGCGGGTCGCCGCCGACCTGGTACGCGATGCTGGTTGCGACCCAGTCGTCGTGGGCAACCTGGCTGCCTCCGCCTCGTTCCAGCCGGGCAGGCCGGGTTTCCGCGCCCATCTGACCGCACCGGAACTGCGCCGCCTCCTCGGCCTGTAGTGCAGAGTTCTGGTGGCCGCGCAGATAAGCAAGAAACCTTGCTGCTAGCTCCCACCTCAACAATCGGCCTGTGGATCAAACTGCCAGGCTCTCATGAGTCGGGCAGTGTGATCGCGAGGAAGCTGAATCGAACCGCCGGGTGATCGGAAAATGTGCCGCTCTCCTGTCACCCGCCCCCCTACTGCACTCAGCTCATCCAGTTCCCGCCATCAACGTTGTACGTTTGTGCAACGATGTAATCGCTCTCCGAGCCCGCCAGGAAAATTGCCATTCCTACCAGATCCTCTGCCGTCCCCATTCTTCCATACGGAACCTCAAGGCCGACGAGCCGCTTCTTCTCACCCAGGGGTCGGTTCTCGTGTTTGGCAAAGAGCGCGTCGACACCGTCCCAGTGTTCGCCATCGACAACCCCCGGGGCAATCGCATTGACATTGATTTTGTGCTTGATGAGGTTAAGGCCAGCAGACTGTGTAAGGCTGATGACGGCCGCCTTGGTGGCGCAGTAGACGCCTACCAACGCCTCACCGCGGCGACCCGCCTGGCTGGCCATGTTGATGATCTTACCGCCATGCCCCTGACTGATCATCTGCTTCGCCGCTGCCTGAAGCGTGAACAGCGTCCCGCTGACATTGATTGCAAAAAGCTTGTCGTAGCTTTCCCGAGTGATCTCGGTGATCGGTGCAAGATCGAACAACGCCGCATTGTTCACAAGGATGTCCAGCTTTCCTGCGTGGGCAACGACCTCGGCGATCGCTGCATCAATGGACGCCTGGCGGGTAACGTCCATCTCCACCGCGTAAGCTTGCGGCCCAAGCTCGGAGGCCGTCGCTTGAGCTCTTTCCAAATTGATGTCGGCGATAGCGACCGTAGCGCCTTCACCGATATAGGCCTGGGCAAACGAGCGTCCAATACCGCGCGCGGAACCAGTGATCAAAGCGCTTTTACCTTCGAGACGTTTCATTGAATCTACCTTTGTGGTTCGTGGCGCGCTTCATCGAAAGAGCGCGCGTGATGGAAGTCAGGCCGCGCGTGATGCCGCAGGGCTTACCGAAAGACCGCTCTCATCAAATAGATGGCAATGAGCGACATCGAGGGTGAGATAACGCCGGGCGGCGTACGGCACTTCGCAATCCCCCTGGACACGTACCGTCAGGCTTTCTCCTGAATCGACATTCACGTGGCAGAAGGTATCGCTGCCCAGGCGCTCGGTGACATCCGTCGTGACCGGCACTTGGCCTTCAGCGCCCAGGGTCAAATGCTCCGGCCGTATCCCGATCGTCACGGATTGCCCAACCGACAACGCACTGCTGTCGCGTGGAATGAGCAAAGTGGTTCCAGAGGCGAATCTAACCTCCACCCCCGATGCATGCACGGCATGCACAGTCGCCTGCAAGAATCCCATTTTTGGTGTCCCAAGGAAGCCGGCAACGAACAGGTTGGCAGGGTGATGGTAGAGCTCGAGCGGCGAACCAATCTGCTCGATCCGCCCAGCGTTAAGCACAACGACCTTGGTGGCGAGCGTCATGGCTTCGACCTGGTCATGGGTCACATAGATCATGGTCGCCTGCAGCTCCTTATGCAGTCGGGACAGCTCCAAGCGCGTCTGTACACGCAGCGCAGCATCAAGGTTCGACAGTGGCTCATCGAAAAGGAAAATTTTCGGGTTTCGGACAATCGCACGCCCAATAGCGACTCGTTGGCGCTGACCACCTGACAACTGCTTAGGCTTGCGGTCGAGCAGAGAACCAAGTTCGAGAATCCTTGCGGCCTCGGCGACCTTCCTTTCCACATCCGGCTTCTTCTCACCGGCCAGATCCAAGGCAAATGACAAATTCTTGCGTACCGTCATGTGCGGATACAGAGCATAGGTCTGGAATACCATGGCCAGGTCTCGTTTGGCAGGAGTCACCTCAGTGATGTCTCGGCCGTCGAGCTCGATCGTGCCGCTCGTGACGTCTTCCAAACCTGCAATCAGGCGCAACAGGGTCGACTTGCCACACCCCGACGGCCCTACGAACACCACAAATTCCTTGTCCTTAACCTCGAGATCGATGCCCTTGATGATGGACAGTCCCTCGAAACCTTTCTTGAGATTTTCTATTTTCAAAGTGGCCATGCGTAAAGTCCTGTATGAAATTGGAGCCTTCGCGAAATCATTGAATTCTCGACGTCGTCATTTGACGGCGCCAAAGGACAGCCCACGAACCAATTGCTTCTGGCTGATCCAGCCGAAGATCAAGATAGGTGCGCAGGCCAATGTGGAAACCGCGGAAAGCTTCGCCCAGAACAGACCCTCAGGGCTCGAGTAGGAAGCGATCAGCGCGGTCAGAGGTGCGGCGCTGGAGCTCGTCAGGTTGAGCGACCAGAAGGCCTCGTTCCAGCACAGGATCATCGACAGCAGCATGGTCGAGGCCAGCCCACCCTTGCTGATGGGTAGCAGCACTCGCAGCATCTCCTGCCCCAGGGTCGCGCCGTCCAGCCTGGCCGCTTCCAGAATCTCCCGGGGGATGTCTTTGAAGTACGTGTAAATCATCCACACCACGATGGGCAGGTTGATCAGGGTGTAGATCACGATCAGCGCGATCCGGGTGTCCAGCAACCCCGCCCCCTTCGCCAGAAGGTAGATAGGCATGAGCACCCCAACTGGAGGAAGCATCTTGGTCGATAGCATCCAAAGCAGCGTCTGCTTAGTGCGCTTGGTCTCATAGAACGCCATCGAATAGGCCGCCGGCACCGCGATCAGCATGCACAACGCTGTAGCGGAGAAGGAAATCAGCACCGAGTTCCACGCGAAGTGGAAGTAGTCACTGCGCTCCTGGATGTGCAAGTAATTCTCCAGCGTAGGCATGAAGATGAACTGTGGCGGCGTAGCGAAGGCGTCGATCTCGGTTTTGAAACTGGTAAGCACCATCCAAAAGATCGGAAAGAACAACAGCAAAGCGGTGACCCAGGCCAAGGTGCCGAGCAATACGCTTTGCAGAGACCGGGATTGTTTAAGCGTCATCATGGCGTTGTCCTCAGGCTTTGTCGGTCAGGTTCTTGCCAATCATGCGCACCAGCACAATCGCCGCGATGTTGGCGATCACCACCGCAATCAGACCACCGGCCGAGGCCATGCCCACATCGAACTGCACCAGTGCCTGGTTGTAGATCAGATAGGCGAGGTTGGTCGAAGCGAACCCAGGTCCGCCATTTGTCGTGGTGAAGATTTCTGCAAATACCGACAGCAGGAAAATCGTCTCGATCATCACCACCACCGCGATGGGCCTGGCCAAATGTGGCAGGGTCAAATGCCAGAAGATGGCCAGGGCACCCGCCCCATCCAATCGAGCGGCCTCTTTCTGCTCTTGATCGAGCGACTGCATGGCTGTCATCAGCAACAAGATCGCAAAAGGCAGCCACTGCCAGGAAACGATGACGATGATCGAGAAGAGTGGGTAATGAGCTAGCCAATCGACGGGCTGTGCCCCGAAGAACTTCCATACCGCCGCGAGGATCCCGGAGACAGGGTGGAAGATCAGGTTCTTGAAGATCAGCGAACCCACGGTCGGCATGATAAAAAACGGCGAAATGAGTAGCACCCTGACTATGCCGCGTCCAAAGAACTCGCTTGCCTCAAGCAAGGCTGCAATCAAGACACCAAAAATCACGCTGATCAGCAGCACGCTGCCCACCAATATCAACGTGTTAAGCGCTCCGGGAAGAAAACCCGAATCTGTCACGAAATAAGCAAAGTTCTCCAGGCCAACGAACTCGTTTTCCCCTGGATTTAGCAGGTTGTACCGGATCACCGAAAAATAAACGGTCATGGCCAGCGGCACGATCATCCAGAGCAACAAAAGTGCAACCGATGGCGACACCAGAAACCATCCTGGATTGATCAAACGGCGTGCGCGTGATGGCGCCGAGGCCGCAAGCTGGGCTCGAATAATGGACGTGTTCATGATTATTTACCTGTGCGGCTGTGACCGCCGGCGCTAAGCCGGCGGAGGTAAGGGGCTATTTATTTTTTTGGATAGCCCGCACGCTTCATCTCGCGCTCGGTTGTGGACTGGGCAGAAGCCAGCGCTTGCTCAACCGACATTTGTCCTGTCAATGCTGCGGAGAAAAGCTTGCCTACAGATGTACCGATCGACTGAAACTCGGGGATCACCACGTATTGAATACCCACGTACGGAACAGGTTTGGCTGAAGGCTGCGACGGGTCAGCGTGCTTCATCATTTGCAACGTTACCTGAGCAAACGGCGCGGCCTTGAGGTAAGCGTCACTGTAGGTCGAGATGCGTGTACCGGGTGGCACGTTCGTGATGCCATCCTTATCGGTCACTAGCTGGATGTACTCTTTGGAGGTGGCCCAGGTGACGAACGATTTGGCGGCGTCTTTGTGCTTGGAGGTGGCAGGAATTGCCAATGACCAGGCATACAACCACGAGGACCCCTTGTCGGTAACCTCAGTAGGCGCAGGCGCGAAACCTACGCTGTCCACCACCCGGCTCTGCTCCTTATCGGTGGTGAAAGATCCAGCCACGCTTGCATCAACCCAAATCGCGCATTTTCCACTGTTGAAAAGGGCCAGTGTTTCGTTGAACCCGTTACTGGATACTCCGGGAGGGCCATATTTCTTCAGGGTATCAACATAAAACGTCGCTGCTGCCTTCCACTCAGGACCATTGAGTTCAGGCTGCCATTTCTCATCGAACCAGCGCGCGCCAAAGGCGTTGGCCATCGTGGTAAGCAAGGCCATGTTTTCGCCCCAGCCAGCTTTGCCACGCAAGCACATGCCATATTGATCCTTCGAAGGATCATTGAGCTTGGCAGCGAACTCGCCCAGTTGCGACCAGGTCGGCTGCCCCGGCATCGTCAGCCCTGCAGCCTTGAACAGATCGGTGCGGTAATACGTGATGGTGCTTTCGCCGTAGAACGGCAGTGCGTAGAGCGTATCGTTAACAGAAAGGCCCTGACGCACGGCAGGAAAGATATCGTCGACGTCGTAACCGGCCGGGAGGTCCTTCATCGGCTCTAGCCAGTTCTTGGCACCCCACATCGGGGTCTCGTAGGTGCCAATCGTCAACACGTCGAACTGACCACCTTGAGTGGCAATGTCAGTGGTCAGGCGCTGACGCAGAACGTTCTCTTCGAGCACGACCCAGTTCAGTTTGATGTCGGGATGCTGGTGCTCGAAGACCTTGGATAGCCGTTGCATTCGGATCATGTCACCGTTGTTGACCGTCGCGATGGTCAACGTCTCAGCGGCATGGCTGGCAAGGGCGAATGACAGACCAGTAGAAAGAATTAGCGCATTCGTAATCTTCATGGGGCTCTCCACTCCAAGCCAGATGACCGGAGCTATTATTGTTGTTGTTCACCACTTGTGAGCAAAACAAGACCGCATTGCAGTGGTGGGCGAATTGATTAGATCACCTACCCGCCCCGCCCTCAAACGAATCGCGGACGCCGAATCGATACTTTTTTGATCGCGATAACCGGCAGCCACAAGGGTTAAAAAAGTATCAACAAGCTGCAATAGTTGGGCTAGCAGTGCCGGACGAATTCGGCGTATGGTTGGCGCATTCGATCCATCCCATAACTATAAAAAGGGGCACGAGATGCCTGATAACCGCGCTGCTTTGTTCGAGCACCGACCAGCCGACCTTGAAGTCATCCTTCCTGAACCCGATCAGAGCTTTCGATGGTACGAGCACGACTATCCATACGCCCTCGCCCGCTGGAACCACCATCCGGAATATGAAATCCACCTGATTCGACAAGGAAGTGGCAAGCTTTTGGCTGGGGATTACATCGGGCCCTTCACCGCAGGACATGTCGCACTTATTGGCCCAGGTCTTCCCCATGATTGGATGGGAGATATTGCGCCGGGAGAACAGCTCGTAGGCCGCGACGTAGTTCTGCAGTTTGATGGCGCTGCCCTGCTCGACCTCCGAGGCTCATTGCCTGAGCTATCGGAGCTGAAAACGCTGTTTGAGCTGGCACAACGTGGGATCGAGTTTACTGGGGGGACGGCCGTCGAGGCCGCTTTGCTGCTTGAGAGAATCGGCGAGGCGACGGGGCTTCAGCGCCTGATCATGTTCCTGCAATTGATAGGCACCCTCGCAAGGGCGCCAAAGCGCGAAATTCGGGTATTGGCCAGCGCCTGCTACTCGCCTTCGTTGAACGAGCGCAGCTCGGAGCGAATTAATCAGGCATTCGACTACTTGATCAATGAGCTCACGTCTGACGTCCGGCTATCTGTCATCGCCGAGCGAGTTGGGATGAGCGAGGCCGGTTTTTCACGCTTTTTCAAACGAATCACTGGCCACGGATTCATGGACCTGATGCGCAAGCTGCGCATCCAGCGTGCATGTCGGCTACTCGTCCAGACACAGCTCTCGGTCGCCGAAATCTGCTTCGAGGTTGGCTACGAAAACGTCTCCAATTTCAATCGCCACTTCCGTCATGAAATGCATCAGACCCCGAGCGACTACCGGCGTACCACTGCCGTGAAGCTCTTCAACCGAGACAGTCTTCACCCATCGCTACCGATCACGCAGGTGCGGTGAGACCGCGCCTGTCGATGTGACGCACGATAGTGTCCCCAGCCCGATACAAGAGAGAATGAATATGCAATTGCCGAGCGTTGTTGTGTTTGGTGAAGCACTGACCGACGTGGTTCAACACTCGCCCGGACGGTGGCAGGGCTATCCAGGTGGCGCGCCCTGGAACGTGGCCCGCGCAATGAGCCGCCTCGGCGTGCCCACTGCATTCGCCGGCTCGATCAGTACCGACTCATTGGGCGATGAGCTCGCCCAGCAATCGAAGGCTGCCGGTCTGGACATGAGATTCCTCCAGAGAGTCGACGCTGACCCTCTGGTAGCGATCGTGCCCTCCAGCCACCCTCCCCGGTATTTCTTTGCGGGCGAGGCCGATCTACTTTTTGATGTGGACCAACTCCCGGCAGGTTGGTTGGATGCGGTTCGACTCTGTCACTTCAGCTGTATCAGCCTTGCCCGTCAGCCATTGGGGGACAGGCTTGTTGAGGTGGCCAGGAGGGTGAAGGAAGAAGACAAGCTGATTAGCTATGACCCGAACTGGCGCAACCTGATGGACACCCGCTACCGCGAGCTAACTTTCCCGGCCATGGTGGAGCTTGCAGACATCATCAAGCTCTCGGATGAGGATCTTCGCCAGATATACCCTGGATTGAACGAAGAACAGGCGCTTCAAACGTTGCGGACGATGAATGCTAGTGCGCAGATTCTTTTCACCCGTGGAGCGAAAGGTATGGCGTTGTATGCTGCCGACGTGAAGTTTGAACAGCCCGCGATCGCCGTTGAGGTCGCTGATACGGTGGGTGCCGGCGATTCGAGTATGGCCGGATGGCTGGCCTCGACGTTGTTAGGCATCCAAGAGCCCCATGCACGATTGGAGTTCTCCGCTGCTTGTGCGTCGGTGTCTTGCTCGCATGCCGGGGCTTACGCGCCTAGTCGTGAAGAGGTGGAGGATTTGCTATCTAAACGCATGCAACATCAGCGCTGAAGTTCTCGTTGAATACCGCCATCTTGTGAGGGTGACACGGCCCGCGGAGCGGTAATACCCGCCATCAGGCGCTGGCGTAATCGCGTCAAGTGCGTCGAGAAATTCACGGTGATGTCGTGCTTCTTTCCGGCAGCGCGAGTCCAGCCATAGAAAATTAGAACACGACTTCTTGCACATCCTCGAGCGCGTTGCTCGGTGGCCTGTAGGCCTTACTTTCACGGAGGGCTTTCGGAGATAGGCCATAGACCCGCTTGATATGGCGCGAGAAATGATAGGGACTCTTGTAGCCGCACCGGAATGAAATGTCATACGCAGTGAGATTGGTGTGCAGCAGTAGCCGGCGAGCATGAGCGGCCCGCACCATCCAGAGATGACGGATCGGCGTAATGCCGAAATGGTGCGCAAACGACGCCACGAGATAGGTAGGCGTCAGCGCACCGATGTTAGCCAGTTGCGTCACTGTGCATTCGCTTGCGAAATTTTCGTCGATATAGGTGCGAACCTTAAGAATGCCGTTTGGGATCCGCTGCTGCTCCTCGACCAACTTGCTTTCGAAGGCATAGGCGCCAAAGACGGCGAGGCCTAGCGCGTTTCGAAATCCGTTGCGAGTGCTTGCCGATTCCAGCCCGAGGTCAATCCCCATTGTCTGAAGCTTCAGAAGGCGCTCCGATATTTCCAGCTTTCTGGCCAACGGCGCTTCCGCCGTCGCACGGCGTGATATGTCGGCCGGTCGCGCCTCGCACCAACTTACATGGGTGCGGATATGTTTCTGATAGTGAATGTGAAGAGATGCCCGGTTGACGATCACCGCGCACTCCCCTGTCACCAGTGTCCGCTCAGCTCCGTCGAAAAAAACCCGTGCCGCACCGCGGTGAATCATCAGAAGCGTTACATAGGCACCATTCAGGGGGCCGTAGGTGCCGCCATCGGAATAGTGCCAGTCGCCGAAGACAAACCCCTTCTGCACGTCAATCAAGGATTCAATGCTCAAGAGGCAACCCTCGGTTAAAAATCGTAATTTCAGTCAACTTATACGTCAACCAGGGCATTTCTGATCATCGTCAAATGCAGGACATTATTCCCATGTGAATTCCACCATATCAAGGGAACCCGCGATGTTTTCGCCACAAAACAGCCAGAAACACGCATCTGAGCTTCCGAGCGGCTGCACTTTCAACGAAAATGACTGGCACATACTTGCCAGCTTTTGGCACCCGATCGTCTATTCCAACGAAGTTCTGGACAAGCCTATCCGGGCGCGTCTGCTCGATGTCGACTTGGTCGTGTTCCGGACGGATGAAGGTGTCTCCGTGGCCAGGGATCTGTGCCCGCATCGTGGCACGCGGCTCAGCCAGGGTTGGATCAGCGACAATCAGCTGATCTGTCCGATGCACGGGCTGCACTTTGCCGCCGATGGCCACTGCACGAAAATTCCAGCCATGGGCGAGGCGCAGCGCATCCCATCCAAACTGCGCCTTCAGTCCTGCCACGTCACAGAGAAATACGGCATCGTATGGGCATGTCTGAAGCCCGAGGCTATCTGGCCGCTGCCGGAATGGGCAGGCATAGCCGACGGCACGCTAACGAAAGTCTGGGTGCCGAACGACATATGGAGCGCCAGTGCAAGCCGCCATGTCGAGAACTTCAACGACGTCGCCCATTTCCCCTGGGTCCACACGAAGAGTTTCGGCGGCGATCGCAATGCGCAGATTCCAAACTACGACGTGACGACAACACCCTTCGGGCTCACCTTTGCGTTTCCCTACCGCGAAGGCTTCAACCGATTCAACGACGGTATCGGCGGTGACAGCCGGGATGTGGTCTACACTTATGAACTGACCTATCCGTTCTCGACACTGATCATCATCGCGCCGATCGACTCTGCCTTACGCTTCTACTTCGCCGATACAGTCTGCCCAGTGTCGGCCCATGTCTCCAAAATCTTCCAAGTGCTGACCGATACCAGCGGAAACCCGGATCGCGACTATTGGCTAAAGGATTCCGAGATCATCAATGCCGAGGACAGGCCGATGGTCGAGGAGCAACGCCCGGAAGACCTGCCGCTGGACCTAACGGCGGAGATGCACATTCCCGCCGACCGCATGTCGCTTGAATATCGCCGTGGACTGGTCAAGCATTTCGGGCTCGGCGCCCCGATCGTGAGCTGATCCATGACCTGCACCCAGACACTAATCGTGACCGTCACGCGTCGGCAGCTCGTCTGCGAGAATATTCTCGTGCTCGAGCTTGAAAACGCAGCAGGCGAGATGTTGCCCGCATTTACTGCCGGTGCGCATATAAACCTTCATCTGCCGGGAAGCCTTGTCCGTCCGTACAGTCTTTGCAACGACCCGGCCGAGCGCCACCGGTACCGCCTCGCAATCCGACGTATGGAGAACGGACGCGGCGGATCGATTTCGGCACACACCCTTGCCGTCGGAAGCAGGCTGACAATCAGCACGCCGCAAAACGCATTTCCGCTAATCGAGAATGCCCGCCGCAGCGTGCTGATGGCTGCCGGGATCGGGATCACGCCGCTGATGGCGATGGCGCACCGTCTGCGTACGCTCAACGCACATTTCGACCTACATTTCCGCGTCAATCGCGCGCGGGTGGCGATCATAGAGGCTCTCGCGGATGGGATTGCCCCCGAGCGTGTCTGCCTGCACGCAGGCGAGGGTCGATCCGATTTCGACTTTGCCTCAAGGATTGGAGTTCATGAGCCTGGAGTCCATCTCTATATTTGCGGCCCGCAGGGATTCGTCGACGCTGCGCGGCAAGCGGCAAAAGATTGGCCCATTGAAACGGTGCACAGCGAATCCTTTACCCCAACTGCACCTGTCGAGGGAGATTTGGCCTTCAGCGTCCAGACCGCGAGCGACGGCGCCTGGCATCTAGTTCCGGCCGGCAAGACCATCGCGCAAGTGCTTACCAATGCCGGCTACGCCATCCCGACTTCTTGCGAACAAGGAATCTGCGGAACTTGCCGGACGAAGGTGCTCGACGGCCTCCCGGATCATCGCGATCTCTGCCTTTCGGTTGCCGACCAGCAATCAAACGCCTTCATCACCCCCTGCTGTTCCCGTTCGATAACGGAACGGTTGGTTCTCGACCTGTAGCAGCTCAAGGAAACACCCATGTTCGAATACCCGATACCGAAATTCATCAGGGCGCTTCTCATGACCCCACTTCTTGCCCTTTTCGCTTCGCCCGTGATGGCCGTGCCACCGACGGAGTTGCGTATTGCGGTCGTTGTCGCCGCCGGGCCGGATTCAGCCTGGGATGGAACCTTCCTAAAGGCATTCGAAAGGGTCAAGACCCAGATGCCGCATGGCCTAGCGATCACCACCAAGGTGTCCGATCCACTCTGGGGAAACGACGCAGAAAACGCGATGCGGCTTTATGCGCAATCCGGCCAGTTCGATATCATCTGGGCCCATTCCAGCTACAGCGATCAGGTCAAGGCAATCATGAAGGAGTTTCCAGATGTGATGTTCGTCACATCCGGATCTGGCAACGAAGGCCTGGGTGAGAACCTTTACTGGATCTACAAAAGGGTTCATGAACCCGCCTATCTGCTCGGAGTGCTGGCTGGCAAGGCGACTGCGAGCAACGTTCTCGGGGTCGTCGGTACGTTTCCCGCAGATGACGTAAATGACGAGATTAACGCCTTTTTTGCCGGTGCGAAGTCGGTCAACCCTGCCATCGTCTCCAAAGTCGCCTACATTGAGTCTTGGTACGACCCCGCCAAGGCTGCCGAATACATGAATGCGCAGATCGCTGCCAAGGCGGACATCATCTTCACGCTGGCCGACAACTTTGCGCCATGCGATGAAAAAAAGATCGTATGCATCGGTAATCTCCGCGACGACAGCGCCCGCTCGCCGCGCATGATATCCGCCCCCCTAGCGCTATGGGAGGCCGATATCTCGAGCATCGTCGATACTTGGTTCAGCCACAAAAAGGACGGCACAGTCTTTGACGGCAACAAGCAGATCAAGTGGCTTACGATGAAGGAAGGCGGATCGTCTGTTGCCGCTTTCAACGGGCGCGAAGCACTTGTACCTGCCGCTGCGATCGCAGCATTCAATGAAGCTAAGGCGAAACTCGATGCCGGCACGCTGACAGTGCCGCTCGACACCTCGCTTCCTTCTTCGAACTAATCCTGCATGCAACCCGCCAAAAAAGAGAGAGTGGAAATGGTCGAGGCGCTCCGAGTCGAACAACTCAGCAAACATTTCGGCAAAGTGCTTGCCAATGACGGCGTCGATCTCGATATCCGCAAAGGCGAGCTTCATGGCCTGTTCGGCGAAAACGGCGCCGGAAAATCAACTCTTTCAGCCTGTCTCTACGGCAGCCTGACCCCGGATACAGGTCGCATCTTCGTAGGCGCAAAGGAAGTCCGGTTTCGATCCCCGGCAGAAGCGATCGCGTGCGGCATCGGAATGGTACATCAGCATTTCGTGCTCGTGGAGGCGATGACGGTACTGGAGAACATCGTCCTCGGCACACACAAGTCCGGCTGGAGGCTCGACTTGCAGACGGCGCGTGACAAGCTTGCAGAATTGTCGGTCGCATTCGGCCTCTCGATCAATCCGGACGCTTTCGTGCGCGAACTATCGGTTGGCGAGCAGCAATGGGTTGAAATCCTCAAGGCTCTCTATCTCGACGCCCGGATCCTCATTCTGGACGAGCCGACCGCGGTGTTGACACCACAGGAATCGAAAAGACTTTTTTCGGTCATCCGGCAGATGCAGGCCCGTGGCATGTCAATCATCATCATCACTCACAAGATGGCAGAGGTAATGCAGACCGATCGCGTCACTGTGCTTCGCCGTGGTCGGAAGATCACCACCGTCGAAACAGCAAATGTTACGGCACAAAAGCTGACGGAACTCATGATTGGGTCGGCAACGCCATCGCCAGCCGCAAAACGCGCGAGCAGGCCGGGGCGCGTCGTGGTTCAAACCGCCGGCCTCCGGGCAAGAGGCGCGCGGGGAGAAACAGTCCTCGACAATGTCTCTTTCACCGTGCGGTCGAGCGAGATCTTGGGTATTGCTGGTGTTGCCGGCAATGGCCAGAAGGCGTTGCTTGAGTTGCTGTCCGGGATCCGCCTGCCCGAGGCAGGCAGCATACTTGTGGGCGACCGCCAGCTCGAAGGAGAGGGTCCGGAGGCCTACATGGCGGCAGGGGTCGGGATCATTCCGGAGGACCGGTTTGTCGAGGGGCTGGTCGGCACCTTCAGCATTGCCGAAAACATCATCCTGGGAAGCCAGCGCAGTCCGTCGGTGCGATCGGGATTGTTCATCGACCTGCAAAAGGTGCGCACACGCGCCGAACATGCACGGGCGGAGTATGCAATCGCTTCACCCGATATCGACACACCGGTTGCTTCGCTCTCCGGTGGCAATGCGCAGAAAGTCATTCTGGCGCGCGAACTCGCCCAAGCGACCGTGCTTCTTCTCGCCAATCAGCCAACACGTGGACTCGATATCGGCGTCGTGTCCATCGTGCATGACAGACTGAGGCAGAAGCGTGACGAGGGCTGTGCCATCGTGCTGGCATCGGAGGACCTGGACGATCTCTTTGCACTATCCGACAGGCTGGCGGTCATGTGTGACGGCCGAATCGTCGACATCGTCGATCCTTTGACGGTGACGATCGAACAGGTCGGTGCGCTGATGGCCGGCCAGCGGGGTGCAAATTGATGCGTTTGCGCCGTCGCACATCTCCCCGAACCGGTTGGACAATCATGGTCTATGCCGTCGCCATCCTGGCGGGATTGGCAGCCACGTCCGGTCTCATCCTCGTGAGCGGCGCTCCGCTTGGCTCATCCTTCAGCGCGCTGGCGATGGGTGCCATCGGGAGCCGGTCTGCGCTTGTCTCCTCGCTCGTTGCAGCCACTCCGCTGCTGTTAACAGGTCTCGCGACCGTCATTGCCTATCGGGCCGGGGTTTGGACAGTGGGACAGGAGGGACAGGTGCTGGCGGGCGGCATGACGGCCTACCAGGCCAGCCTGTGGCTTTCGGGGATGCCTCCGGTGCTGGCGATACCCGGCTGCATCTTGGCGGGCGTTGCGGGCGGCGCAGCCCTTGGTGGGCTTGCAAGCTTTCTCAAATCCCGCTTCGCCATCAGCGAGATCGTCTCGACGGTTATGCTCAACTATCTAGCTGGCTACCTGCTTTCCTACCTGCTGACAGCCATCTGGTCGAGCTCCGGTGGCGGCGTTAGTTACCAGCAGACACCGATCCTGCCGGAAGGTGTCTGGCTTCCTGCACTTGGCGTTGTTGGCAAACTGCACCCCGGCATAATTGTCGCCATCATCGCCACGATCTGTCTGCACATCCTCATGAACCGGACCGCGCTCGGCTACGAAGTGCGTGCCATGGGCATAAATCCGGTCGCACTGCGCCAGCGCGGTACCGATACCATCCGCACGACCCTCGTCGTGATGCTGATCAGCGGTGGCCTTTCGGCGCTTGCCGGCGTCGGCGAGATCTTCGGCGTCTCGCACAGGCTAACCACATCGAATCTGACAGGTATCGGCTTCGACGGCATCATCATAGGCATGATCGGCAACCTCTCGCCGCTCGGTACGCTCCTTTCCGCACTCTTCTTCGGGGCACTGCACAGCGGCGCCCTGTTCATGAATGTCATGACAGGCGTTCCAGCGGCCCTCATTACCGCCTTGCAGGGACTGATCCTGTTGTTCTTCCTAATGGCCGGAATTGCGGCGCAATTCGAACTCGTGCGGGAGCGTTCATAATGGAGCTAATTGAAAGCGGTATGCTGATCAGCGTATTCGCTGCCTGTCTGCGGATCGCGACGCCGCTCGTCCTGTCAGCCATGGGGGAGCTGATTACCCAGCGCGCTGGCATCTGGAATCTTGGTATCGATGGCACAATGCTGACGGCTGCCTTTGCCGCCTATGTCGTAATGATCACCACTAGATCGCTCACGCTGGCGACGCTGGCGGGAGTTGTCGCTGGCTCCATCGTCGGCCTGCTTATCGCCTTCATGACCGCGACCCTGCGGCTCAATCAGTTCGTCACCGGCCTGGCGATCAATCTGGTAGCGAGTGGCGTGACGCTGTTTTTGTTCCGCAGCTTCACCGGCGCGTCGGTCGCGCCTGGCCTCAAGGGGTTCGAGAGCATTGCGCTTCCCATTCTTTCCGATATTCCGTATCTCGGCCCCGTTTTCTTCAACCAACGCGGACTGACCTACGTCGCCTTTCTGCTCGCCCCGCTTGTATGGCTGTTTCTCTATAAGACCCGATATGGGCTGGAACTGCGCGCTCTAGGCGAAAATCCGAAGGCGCTCGAAACAAAGGGGCTGCCGGTCATCCCGCGTCTTTATCTTGCAACACTTGCCGGCAGTGCCCTGACTGGCCTGGGTGGAGCCTTCCTCGTGCTTGGCCTCTCCGACCGCTTCATCGCCGATATCAGTGCCGGGCGTGGATGGCTAGTGGTGGTGGCACTCGTCGCCGGAAACTGGAATGTCTGGGGCACAATTCTCGCCGTCGTCGTATTCGCCTTCCTCGACGCGATTGCCAGCCACGCACAGATCCTGGCACTGCCGGTGCCCTATCAGGTCTTTCTCGCCCTGCCCTATCTCGCCTCCATCGCTCTGCTCGCCGTCGTCCGGGTCCGTTCCGGCCAGCCCGCGCAGCTCGGCATTCCCCTCAAACGCCCCTGACCGGAGTCCTACCATATCTGGGATTAAATGCACCGAGGGCAAGGTTCTTTCTCTCTGTACTTGGCGCATTCCAGCGGTAAATAAGCTATGCACGTATTTATCGACAGCAGTCGCGGCTTCTCATTCGGCGAGGCGATATATCCTGCAGACGGGGTGTATGGTCCGCTAAAGGATAGCTACGTGACTCTGCTCATTGTTCACGAGGGCAGTGCTCTCGTATCTTGCGATGACGATGAGACCGTTCTAGGACCGGGCAGTTGCGGTTTCTTCCGCAACGAGCACCGTCTCCTCATCGAGTATGGCGATAGCCACGCGGCCACCCGCGTCAGTTGGTGTGAAAGCCACGCGGGCGAACTTTCCGAACCAGTAGCAATGCGGTTGAGATCGCTGCCGCCACGCATACCGCTTTCGCAACGAATAAAAACGATACAACGCCTGGGCATTGAACTCGGCGTCAACTCCAGTTCCTGCCTGAACATGCTACGCAATTCACTGGGGGAGTCGATCTTTCTCGCCTATTTCCATGAGGCACAGATCTCTGAGCAGGAGCGGTTAATACCGCACACGGTCCTGAGGGCTCGTTTCTATATCGACAAGAACTACGAGAAGGAAATTACTGTCGGACGGCTTGCCGTCTTGGTGGGAGTGACGCCTGCGCATCTCGTATCATCATTTCGCAAGCATATCGGCATCACACCGGTGCGCTATCTATGGCAAGTTCGCGCGACTCGCGGGTACTTTCTGCTGCTGCAGACTGGGTTGGCGATCTCGGACATTGCGAATCAATGCGGTTACAAAAACCAGTTCCACTTCTCACGGCACATTTCCGAGAAGTACGGGATGTCGCCGCGCGAGGTTCGCGTCAAAAAGGGCTACCACGTTCCGAGCGACATATCAGAAAACGCCGGGAATATAGCCTACGACACGTACCTCTCTGGCAGTGACTCCGTAAAAGGGAGTGATACCCGCTGAAGTTGCGGGCCTAGCCTGGAAGCAGCAACCACTGGACGAAATATTGATGGCTATAAAAGGGCATTACCCGTAGGTGATTTTCGGTATACCGGAGAGGGTGAACTCGTCGGCGTGGCAGATGCCGGTGGTCCTGCCCTCGGCAAGCACTTCGACATACTGACCATCCAAACGCGCGGTCATGATTTGCATCGATTTCCGGGAGCGATTGCCACTGCGGCACGCGTTTTCATTTTCTCACTCAAGATAATGGGCGAGGCTTAGGCGCCTCGCGTTTCGAGTAATTTCAGGCCGGACGCGTCGGGCCGGCGGCAAAGATCCCCGACATGACCGTGAACCCCTTGATACGCTTCACGCGATCGCACCAGCGGCGGATTGCCGGGTAATCCTGCCTGGAAATGCCCCCCTCCTCTGACAACATAATATAAGGAAAGCAGGCAATATCCGCGATCGTGGGGTGCGGCGCCGAGCAGATCCAGTCGCGCCCTTCCTCTTCGACGAACCAGAGATGCTCATCGAGAATGCGGAACAGTCCGTGGGCGCGGGCGCGGGCGGCCTCTACGTCGAGGTCGTAGAACAAGGCGTCGTGGAGACGCGCTGCCGAAGCCGTGAGGGTAATACCGTCGGCAAAGGCGAGCCATTGAGCGATCTCGCCGAGTAGCACTGGATTGTCGCGCGGATTCCATGTCTCGGACGGATCGTATCGGGAGGCCAGATAGACGAGGATAGCTTGTGCGTCGCGCAGCACCAGCCCGTCATCGTCGATCACCGGCAGTTGTCCGAGCGGGTTGAGCGTCAGGAACCAATCTGACTTGTGCTCGCGACCGGGGTAGAAATCGACTGGAACCTTTCTGTACTCGATCCCGAGTATGTTCATTAGAAGCCGAAGTTTGTAACAATTACCCGAGAGTTCATAGTCGTAGAGAGTGATCATCGAGCATCTCCTAGAGATCGAGGACAAGGCGAGTCGACTTTGCACGCGACACACACGTTATGATCTTGTTGCCGGACTTACGCTCGGCATCGTTCAAGTAGACATCCTGGTGATCGGGCTCACCCTCGATCACCGGTGCAAGACAGGTGCCGCAGGCTCCCTGCTCGCAAGACGACGGCATATCGACTCCAGCTTCACGTATCACTTCCAGAAGGGTTCTCCCGGGCGGAACGGTAAGTGTCAAGCAGGAGCGCGCCAAGGCCACCTCGAAGCTCGAACTGTCCTCAATCGTATTAACGTTCTTGAAGTATTCGAAATGCACTGCGCCCTCCGGCCAGCCGAGTTCGGCGGCGATCCGCCGCGCCGCCTCCAGCATTGGGCCCGGACCGCAAAGATAGACCTGCATTTTTCTCCGATATCCGGAAAGGATATCTCTCAGCTTCGCAGTCGTTCCTGCCGGATCGAGTCCAAGGTGCGCCTGCAAGGCCTCTCCTAGAAGCCCGGTCTTTTCCGGGAAGGCGAGTTGCTCCTGGTTCTGGGCAAAATAGTGGAACGCGAAGTCCAGGCTCTGATTCTTGAGCACCTGCGCCATGGAGATGAGCGGTGTGAGGCCGATGCCGCCCGCGATAAAAATGGTGCGAACCGCATCACGGCGAAGCGGAAAGTTATTGCGCGGCTCCGAGATCGCAAGAACATCACCCTCTCGGATAGTCTTGTGCATGTAGAGCGATCCGCCCTTTGAATCATGCTTCAACTTGACGCCGATCACGTAGCTATCACTTTCGCCGGGGCCATTGGTAATCGAATATTGCCGGATTAGGCCGTTCGGCATATGCACGTCGATATGGGCACCGGGCTGAAAGGTCGGCAAAAGTCCCCTGATAGGGCGGAGCTCGAAAGCCGCTACCCCATCGGCCGTCATCCAAATTCGCGCAACAGTGACACGGACCATCGCCTTACGACCGTGGGCGTCGATTTCCGGCATTTGCGCAAGTTCCGGCGAAACCCGCTCGATCACCGGCTCGAGCGGCGCCGGCTGCGGTGCGGCCGTCGCCTCGCGCTCAACGATGTCGCGAAGCATCGAAAGTTGTTCGTTGTGATGACGAAGGACGGCGAGTCGTTCAACGCCGAGCGGCGAGCCATCAAGTAGGCCGCGGATGACCGAACGGTGGGAATCGACCGGTTGGACGAAGAAAACCGCGAGCGTCTCGGCGTCCTCTTCGCGGGCCTTGAGCACCACTGAAAAAGCATCGTTCGCCTCGATCGACACCGCCGCCGCAGTTCCTTGTAGCCGTCCGTTCGGCTGGAAGCGATAGGCTTTCAGCGCCGAAACAACAATGTCCGCCGGAGCGTTAAGCGGAATGCCGCGAAGGGTGAGTAGTTCGCCTTCGGTAAGGCAGGCAAGGTCCGGCATGTCTTCCTGCGGCTCCTCCGCCGACCATACCAGTCCATAGCGTTCAACACTTGAAAAGGTGCGGTTGGTGATGGTGCGAGCAGGCGCGTCCGCCGGGTGCGCCGGTATATAGGTGCACCCGGCGGTACGGTTCGAATAGCGCCAGCCGTGGTACTGGCATTTCAACTCGCGACCATCATTGATGCCAATCGATAGACGGACGCCGCGGTGCAGACAGCGATTTTCCCAAATGTTGACGTAGCCATCATCCGCGCGCCAGACGGCGAACTCTCGGCCAAGTAATTGGGCGTGAAAGACGTGGCGAAACGGCAAGTCGCAAGTCGCGGCAATGGGATGCCATCTAGTCTTAGTGGTATCGAGCATGGTTCTCTCCAAAGTTTGTCAGGTCAGGTAGCGGCCGGGATGACCCCGTAAGTCACGCCCTTCTGACTGAGCCAACGACGGTAGGCGATCGCCGACTTGTCAGCGCGGATCGGGGTTTCGGCGCGCGGATCGAGCGGCAGGCGCTTCGGAAACTGGTTCTCCAGAATCGGCTTATCCTGTCCGAAGATCGTCTGCTGGAATCGCTTGATCACCTTGTCTTCGTTCTCCTCGTCGAGGACACACACCATCATGTGCGCGCGGATATGCTCTTGGTCGATCGGTTGTAGGAAAACGGCAATTACGTCGAGGCGGCTCGGGTCGACGGGGCTCGACTTGTAGAGAACCGAACAATAAGGATGCGGCACCCGATAGACGTAGTCGACGTCAGCGCCGCCGGTCGACGCGACAGAGGCCATCGGCTGAAAGAAGCGACAGCAGGTGGCGACGATCTCGTCGCGGTCGGTCGATATCTCGACGTCGTACTCTTGCACCTCCGTATGCGGCTCGGCGCCAAGAATATCCGTATGGACGTAAGGGAAATGACCCATGTCTAGGAAGTTCTCAATGGCGCGCGGCGCCGAAACGTTAACGCCGACAGTGGCGGCATTGAGGTTGCGGCGGTCTGCTTCGCCAAACTCCGGGATCGGGAACAGTTCGGCCGCTGAGCCGAGCGAGGTCCAGACATAGCCATAGGCGATCTTGACCGGCAGCGTTCCCACCAGCCCGCCGGGTTCGACAGAGCTTCCCGCGGACAATTCCGGCCGCGTAAGCCAGGCTGCAGCTATGCCCTTGCCGTCAAAGGCATAGCTGAGATTTTCTTCGAGCAGCACCGTCTTCTGCACCACTCCCGCCGGTATCTCTGCGAGCGCTGCAAGCGGATGCCAAAGGTCGAGGATCACCTGATCCTTGCATTTGGTCGGTTTCATTTCTTTGCTTCCGTGAATGGACGAGTGTTTTGATTAGTTAGGTCTGTGCCGGATTACGCCGTATTTCAAATCGGGATCCTGCAGCCAGCGCCGATAGTGGATGGACACGGCATCGCCGTGTATCGGGAGTCGGCGTGTGGGTCGAGCGGCAGACGCTTTCCAAGAGGATCAGCTGTTGTAAGCGAACATCAATTGCCTGGAACTGCGGATCGACGCTTCGTGGATGCCTTCCTTCAATAACAGAGGAAAGAACGCGCGATGTAATGTTCCTCATCGACCGATTGGGCGAGGAGCGTGATCACGTCGACTCTTTCCTTCACCACCAGATTCCTTTTGTAGAGCGTAAAATGCAGGCGTGCACGAACTCGCGCACTCAATCGACAATGCAAGTCATTCAAAATAACTCAATCGCCACAAAGGACGGACCTACTTCTTTGGATAACCCTTCTCCAGAAATCTAACTCTGTTGGAAACATTAAAAACACAAGATTAGACACTAATCAACAACAGCCTGCCTGGCGAAACGCGCTTTCTAATTGAATGCTTAAATTGATTGAATACCGATATGTAAATCGTAACACCAGATATGCGCTCCGGCCCTTTTCCTTGGATAGGCTCGATACAAGATCAACATTGGCGGAGGGCGTTTCCTTCAAGCGTTTAAGGATACTCCGGTCAACTGACCACGCTGTTCGCCCTATCAAACCTGCGGATGGCTCCAAAACAGCTGATGGTATGGACGAGTTGCGCGCCTGATCCGGAGAACTGGGCGCAAAGCCCGCCAATCAGCTGAGTACAGGGCGCTTTTCCGTATGTAGCGTTTCACGTCAGGGAATTCCCGGCTCGCCGCCACCGCGCGGCAAGTTGATCGGAGCATCCTTAGCAAAAGACAGATCGACACCGCAGAACAAATCCTATGTAAGGAGGTCGGCCAAAACCCAGATTACCATCGCCTCCGCCGGACCATGCGGCTACCACGGACATCGACGAAAACGCTAAAGGATTAAATGCTCAAGGGGCGACCCTCGGTTAAAAATCGTAATTTCAGTCAACTTATACGTCAATTGGGGCATTTCTGATCATCGTCAGATGCAGGACATTATCCACATGTGAACTCCATCATATCGAGGGAACCCGCGATGTTTTCGCCACAAAACAGCCAGAAACACGCATCCGAGATTCCGAGCGGCTGCACTTTCAACAAAAATGACTGGTACATACTAGCCGGATTTTGGAACTCGATCGTCTATTCCAACGAAGCTCTGGACAAGCCTATCCGGGCGCACCTGCTCGATGTCGATTTGGTCGTGCTCCGGACGGATGAAGGTGTATCCGTGGCCAGGGATCTGTACCCGCGCCATGGCACCCGGCTCAGCCAGGGTTGGATCACACCTGATATCTCCGATGCAAGGGCTGCACTTTGGCGGCCGATGACCACTGCACGAAAACCCAGCCATGGGCGAGTGATACCGATCCACCCCTAATTTAGCTTTATGTTTCCGAGCGGAGAAAATCACTTTTGAAGGGGATACTGCTAATAGGTTTCGCACAATAAGGTGTTTGTCTGGCTCGACACGTTGAAAAATGAAAATCTCGTCGACCGATCAGCTTTAGTACGTTGGGGTGAGGAATATAATGAAACTTCAAAAATTAGTAACTGCGACAGGGGGCGCCGGCCTCCTAAGTATGGCCTGTATCCCTACGCCAGCATTTGCAGACATGAATTGGCATAGTGAAAGCCTTACTTATCAATATGGCAAAGAATTCAAAGTGGACGCTCAGATCGTCCAGACTATAACCTATGAGCACGTTAGTGATTGGACGTGGGGCGATATCTATTTTTTCATGGATAACAACTGGTATCCAGGAGGAGTAACATACAATGACGGTCATCACTCTATCTACACTGAGGCGGCGCCGCGGTTATCACTTGGAAAGATGTTTAATCGCACTCTTTCCTACGGCCCTGTCAAGGATATCTTGATTGCGACGACCATTGAATGGGATAAGAACGATCGAAATGGTGAACACGACCAGGTCAATTATCTGTTAGGTCCTGGATTCGACCTTGCGCTTCCAGGTTTTGATTATTTCCAGATAAATTTTTACTATCGTAAACCTGACGGAGGCATTGCGCCTGCTGGCCAATGGCAGATTACACCAAGCTGGTCATATACCATCCCAGTAGGACGTTCCGATTTGGTAATCGATGGCTATATGGACTGGGTGGTCAACAACAAAGGAGACTCTCATCGTAATTTATTGTTCAATCCGCAAGTAAAGTATGACATAGGAAAACACCTCGGCTATGGAGAGAAGCACTTCTATGCTGGGGTCGAATACGACTACTGGTCAAACAAATACGCTATCGAAAGCACCTCGGAATACAATACCGATGAAAGCGTAACAAGCCTGATTATGAAATACTATTTCTAATTTCAAGCGGTAATATTGAGTTCTCTGCGAAGTTCAATAATCCTTCCAAGGAGCCATATGGCATGTGCTTGCGTGGCAAAGCCGGCAGGGGCGAAAACACGGCCTTGATCACCACGATGGCCACCGCCTTTCGCGCGCGCTGGTTCGATGAGAAATGGCAGTCTCGTGGTTGTACGCCTGGTCATTGGTAACTCCTGCCAGCTCCAAGCACAAAGAGGCCGCCAAATCGTTCGTCACCTGGACCACCTCCAAGGAGTACATCCAGCTAGTGACCGATAAGGATGGCATCACGAACGTGCCACCCGGTACACGCATCTCGACCTACAGTGACGCTTACCTCAAGGCCGCACCGTTTGCCCAAATGACATTGCAAATGATGAAGCACGCCGACCCGTCGCAGTCTTCCGCCAAACCTGTTCCGTACCTGGGCATTCAATACGTGGTGCCCCCCGAGTTTCAGTCGATCGATACATCGATAGGCAAGCTTTTCTCCGCAGCATTGACAGGACAAATGTCGGTTGAGCAAGCGCTGGCTTCTACCCAGTCCACAACCGAGCGCGAGATGAAGCGTGGAGGCTATCTCAAAAAAAATAGCCCCTTACCTCCGCCGGCTTAGTGCCGGCGGTCACAGCCGCACAGGTAAATAATCATGAACACGTCCATTATTCGAGCCCAGTTTGCGGCTTCGGCGCCATCACGCGCACGCCGTTTGATCAATCCAGGATGGTTTCTGGTGTCGCCATCGGTTGTACTTTTGTTGCTCTGGATGATCGTACCGCGGGCCATGAACGTTATTTTTCGGTGATCCGGTACGCTCGAATTAGCTTTCCAACAGGCGAGGAATATCGTCAAAATTGGAAGCTGGATACTGTGTTTGCCGGAATACAGGACGCGGGCGAATTTGATCAGATGCTTGACCATCGGCTATTAACTTATAGGTCTAAACAATCAGGTCATCCGCATCTGGAATAGAAGCAAGCTTGATGTGTTGAACGAGCGGAAGCTGTCGTCGATAGCCTTGAAGAGCCACCTCCGCAGGTTTGACCGTGACAATGAACTATCGGATGAGGCTGGACTGTGGTTGCCGATCTATTCACCGAAACCCACGGCCGTAGGCGGTCCCAAGCGCCACGTGCAGGATTGGAGTTCTTTGCGGCTTGTGCGTTGGTGTCTTGCTCACATGCAGGGGGCTTACACACCTGGTCGTGAAGAGGTGGAGGATTTACTGCCAAACCGCATGCAACATCAGCGCTAAAGTTCGCATTGGGGTACCGCCATCTTGTCAAAGCGGCCACCTGTTTCGCCCAATGCTTGTTCAGATCACCACTGAGCGCTCCCACCACTCCAGAAATACCTGCAAAGCCGCCTCGTTAGTGCTGGCTTGATTAACCGCCATGTAATAACCACGCGCGGTTCTGTGTTCCAATGCCAGCGGCTGCACCAATTGACCACTGTTCAGATACGTCTTGAGCATACCGATGCATGCCAGCCCTATGCCGCGTCCATCCAGGGTCGCCTGAATCTGCTGCGCGTAGTTATTGTAGGCCATGCGCGAGGGCGGCAACGGGCCTTCATAGCCCATCTGGTTGAGCCAGGTGGACCAGTCCACCACTGGCCAGTTGAAGCCGCGCCAGTGTTCGTGGTCCAAGTGCAACAAACGCTCCCCCACCAGTTGCTGCAAGTTTTTGATCTGGCGCCCAGCGAGGTAGCCAGGGCTACACAGCGGCACCATATTTTCATCGAATAGGCGGGTCATGCGAATATGCTGCGACTGTCCCTCATCGCCGCAGGTGAAGGCCACGTCAATTTGTTCCTCGCGTAAATCCACCTCCCGGTCCAGCGCCAGCAACCGGATCGCCACCTCAGGGTGCTCGGCCTGAAAAGCCTCCAAGTGGGGCATCAGCCAATAGGTCGATAAGCCAATGGTGGCCGTGATCGTCAATGCCTCCTGCGTGCCGCTGCGGATATCACTGGCTGCCTGGGCAATGCGCTCCATTCCTTGATCCACCGCTGCATACAGACGCCTCCCAGAAGGGGTAAGGCTGACCCGACGGTGTTCACGCACGAATAGCTCGTGACCGAGAAACTCTTCTACGAGCCGAATTTGCCGGCTGACGGCCGCCTGAGTAATACATATTTCATGGGCCGCCGCAGTAAAACTCAGCAGCCGCGCGGCGGCTTCGAACACCACAAGACCGTTGAGAGGAGGAAGGCGCCGCCGAAGCTTTTCCATTACAAAAAGTTATCCAAAGGTCGTGAATTAGTTGTTTGTTCTGCCCGCAGAATCATGGCCATATGGCAACCAGGCCGGCGTATACGACCGTCCATGTCTGCGATAACCAGTATTGATCTGCCTCTATTCCATTACCTAAGCTTTATCGTAATTTCAGGAGAGACGCAAATGCGCTTGGTGCACACATTCAAGGTTCTGATGGGAGGCTTGGCGCTTTCCCTTTTGCAGGTACTGCCGGTCTCCGCCGAGCAGGCACCGATCCGTATCGGCTGGATCAACTGGGCAGATGCAGAAATCACTGCAAAACTGGCCGCCAAGGCGATCGAAGACGTGACTGGCCATCCGGTCAAACTCGTCATGGCCGACCTGGGCATCCAATTCCAGGCATTAGCCAACAAGAGCGTCGACTTCATTCCAATGGTCTGGCTGCCAGGGGCGCACAAAACCTTCTGGGACAAGTACAGCTCTCAAGTTGAAGACTTGGGGACCGTGTACGACGGCAAGATTGGCTGGGCGATTCCAGACAGCATTCCGGCCAGTGAGGTGTCCCGTATTGAAGACCTGAACAAGCCGGGCATTGCGGCGAAATTCGGCAATCGAATCCTGTCGGCAGGAGCGGGAAATGGGCAATACAAACTGTCCGAAAAAGCCATCGCCGAATATGGCCTCAAAGACTACAAGCTGGTTGCTTCCTCCGAAGCAGGCATGCTCTCGGAATTAGCGCGGGATCAGTCCCGTGACAAATGGTCGATCATCAACGCCTGGAACCCGCACTGGATGTTTGCTAAATGGAAATTGCGCTATCTCGTCGACTCGAAGAACATCTTCGGCGGCACTGAGCATATCCATGTGGTTTCCCGCCTGGGCTTCAAGGCGGACGAGCCGAAGATCGCCACCTTCCTCGAGCATTACACGTTGCCTTTGAACGATCTGGAAACCATGCAGATGCAAGCCAAGGATAGTTCGGTCGATGAAGTAGTGAACGCTTACTACTTGAAGAACCGCGCACGCTTCGCTGCCATGTTCCAGTGACCTGACATTTGCGTCCAGTTTCAAACGCTGCGTTTTATCCCACTACCTGAACCTGATCCACCGCATGCGGCAACCCGCCTGTGCGCAGATGTGTGCCCGTCATTTGCTGAATTGCCATTTAACTAATAAAACACCCTGGAGAACCGCAATGAAACTGACTGATTTCAAAGTCCTGACCTTTGACGTAGTAGGCACCCTGATCAATTTCGAAGCCGGCATCTTGGCGGCCGTACGCAGTATCGGCGGACCTGAAACCTATAACGTTTCTGACGACGCCATTTTCGACGCTTACAAAACCGCAGATGACGTGTACCGCGGCGACATGCGTGCTCCCAATCGATTCATGTACACCATGAGCGATATTTATCAAAAGTTCGCAGCCGAATTGGGACTGATCAGCGATAAGGCCGCCGGCGATCGCTTTCAGGCTTCAGTGGTCTCCTGGCCAGCCTTTGCCGATTCCGTGGATGCCCTGGCTCGCCTGCGCAAGCATTTCCGTCTAGTCGCCATGACCAACGTCGATCGCACTTCCTTCTCCGCTTACCAATTCACCTTGGGCTATCCGTTCCATGACTCGCTCACCAGCGAAGAAACCGGCGTACATAAGCCCGACCCACTGTATTTCGCTTACAACCAAGGACGTCAGTCAGCTTCAGGTTTCCAGAAATGTGACATTTTGCATGTCGCTCAGAGCCAGTATCACGACATCGGTGTGGCGCACGAGGCGGGCTATACCACTTGCTGGATCGAACGTCGTCACGACATCCCGGGCTATGGCGCCACGCCCGTGCCTGAAAAGGTCACTCAACCCGACTTCCACTTCCACTCAATGAAAGAGCTGGCTGACGCAGTGGAAGCCGAGTTGAGCAACCCAGCCGTGAAATATTCCTGAGGAAGCGAACCATGGCCGTCAGTCCTTTTGCAGCCGATATTGCTTCACTGTGGCAATCCACGGCCGTTGACGCTCCGTCATTTCCAGCGCTGGAAGGTGATCGAAGCTATGACGTGGTCGTGGTGGGGGGAGGCTATACCGGGTTGTCCACGGCGCATTATTTGGCGAAAAAAGGGCTGGCAACAGTGGTGCTGGAAGCCAGTCGCATCGGCTGGGGGGCGAGCGGTCGAAATGGTGGCGTGGTGTCGGCCAAGTATCGTATCTCGCTGAGCAAGGTGGCGGCGCGATACGGACTGGAGATGGCTCAGACTATGCGTCGTCTATCCCTTGAGTCGGTGGAACACCTTGAGGAGCTGGTGGCGGTTTATTCGCTGGAAGCGGCGCAATATCGGCGCAGCGGCAGCCTGCATTGTGCGCACAACGAGGCCACGCTGGACTACTGTGTGCGGGAGGCGCAGTGGTTGCATGAGTATTTGGGGGATAGCTCCTTCGAAGTGCTCTGCGCCGGTCAGATGCAGGAGGAAACCGGCTCTGGCGATTTTGTCGGCGGCGTCCTCGACAGAGGTGGAGGCTTGTTACACCCATTGAACTTCGTCCGGGGGTTGGCCGACGGTGTGAGCGCGGCGGGAGTCAGTATTCATGAGGGCGCGCCCGTCATGGGCATTCGGCGGATGGGGACGGGCGTCAGGGTGGAGACACCTACTGGCACTGTCCGTGCCAAGCAAGTCGTGTTGGCTACTAACGGTTACTCGAGCCTAACGCCAGCTACTGCGCCTGTGCGCAAATCGGTTGTGCCTTTTCGTTCGGCGATGCTGGCCACCGAGCCTCTCACCGGCCCGCAGCTGGAGTTGTTGCGCCACGGCCGCAGCTACACCGAAACGCGGCGGATGATGCGCTGGTTTCGGATGGTCGAGGACCGTCTGTTGTACGGCGGTCGCGGTGCGTTCGGCACGGATGACTCCGAGGCGGCTTTCAATGCCTTGCACGAAGCGATGGTCAAGCAGTTTCCCCTACTCGCCCGCGCGACCATCACCCATCGTTGGTCGGGGCTGGTGGCGCTCACAATTGACAGTGTGCCGCACGTCGGACGGATTGATGACCGCGTGGTCTATGCCATGGGTTACAACGGCACGGGAGTGGCCATGTCCTCATACATCGGTAAGCATGTCGCAGATGTCATCGTTGGGCGGAAGCCAGAATTGGGGTTGATGTGGGCGGACAAAGTACGCCGTATACCTTTTTATTCGCTGCGAGTACCCGTGGTTCGAATGGTCGCCGGTTGGTATCAGTTTTTGGACGCCATCGGACGCTGAACGTATCCCGAAAGAAATGACAGTCCCAGGCCGCTACACAGCCTCGGTCCGGAAGGAGTGATACTGCCATGCTGTTGGAGAATGAAATTCAATGCTTGAAACTAGGCCGGGAATTATCGACCAAACTATCGAAGTGCCGGGATGACCCTCTCGCCATGTGGCTGGCCAGTTACATTCGCAGGTTAATGTGCGAATTATTGGAAGCTGAAGATCCGAGCCAGCTGGCGCGAGCAAGTAGCGCCTGCATGGACGCCATATTGAAGCTCTGGGAGCACCGCGGGTTGCTGCCCTGCGCGAATCAACGTCGTCCTGCGGACGGTGTCGCGAGCCAGAGTTTTAAAGCGAAGTCAGACAAATGAATACATAGATAATCTCGCCATTGACCGCTCTAGGACTTGGCAAAAGTCCTTTGGCGCTTAAGATTTTCTCAAAGAGCCCAGTGAGCATGTGCTCTCTGGTCACGCCACGTCGTAGCGTCGTGTAATGCTCAAGTTGATTAAGTGGGGGAACGTAAGGCATTCGGTCGGTCAGGACCAAGGCCAGGACTGTTCCGTGCGGGAAAAACCCGAAGGTTAAAAGCAGTGTACCGGCCCCCAACTGCCAAACCGCTATCCGTCAGATCTCTTTGCTTACTCCGTCTGTCGACGTCAAAAGCCGCCATTCTTTAAAAGCTGACATCGCCAAAATTGATTCTCAGCAAGCAGGTATCCGCTGACGTTAAAACTGAAGTACATCGCAGCGATTGAAGCCATGAATGAGACCTACCAATCTCACCGGCAACGCGATGATGTTATTGACGCCCAGCCATCAATACAGCTCATGGTTATATGCGATCACGCAGCTAGCTCTTCGTCACCCCTGCCGTAAAATCACGCCACGGTTACGCAGCCCCCTGCCTCATCGTCAATAGGCTCCACGCCCATTCTGATAGAAGCCATAAGATTTTTTGAATGACCTGAAAGCTCCCATAGTCACGCAGCCCCCGGCCACAGCCATGACCGCACCAGGTCAGAACGAGGATTACAGTTCATACCCTCTGGAATTATTCGCTGCAACAAATGGAGCCCCATTGATGCCCGATCCGATCAAGCTTGAATTTTCCGAAAAGTACGACGATAAGCACGCGCAGAGTTATTTACTCAAGCATCAGGACAATCTGGCCCGCCGTTTATCCCACAAACGCGACGAGCAATTGGCGCGTAGTGCGTTGGTCGCCGCTGGCGAGCCTGGCTTGGTGCTGGACTTGCCGTGTGGGGCCGGGCGTTTCTGGCCGTTACTGGCGCAAAAGCCTGGTCGCGTGATCATCGGCGCAGACAATTCTGAGTCGATGTTGAAGGTCGCAACCATCGCCCAACCGGCGGAGGTGGTGAAACGGGTTCGCCCGTTGCAGACCTCTGCCTTTGCTATCGATTTACCGGACAACGCGGTTGACAACATATTCTGCATGCGCTTGATGCACCACATCGGCGCCCCCGAGCACAGACTAGCAATACTCCGTGAGTTTCAGCGCGTTACCCGCGACAGCGTAATTATCTCACTATGGGTGGACGGCAACTTCAAAGCGTGGAAACGCAAGCGTACCGAAGTGCGTCGTCGCAACAAAGGAGAACAGGACGGCTACCAAAATCGGTTCGTATTACCGGCTAATACTGTCGAGTCAGAGTTTGAACAGGCCGGCTTCCGTGTTCAGAAATCCCTGGACTTCATACCGTTCTACGCCATGTGGCGAGTGTATGTTTTGCGCAAAAAATAATAGGATGGCTATCGGCCGCTTATTCACTTGATGGTGTTTATAGTTTAAGCCCCCTCGAATCATAGGCCACATGATCAGCTCCGTGGATGGGCGCCTCGTGTCTTTCCGATGGACATTTCTCCCCAACGGAGACAGTGAGCGAACGATTAGCAACCATTACGAGCGAATTGCCGCCAGCGTGGGCGAAGACGGTTTCATCATAGGTCGAAAGACCTGGGAAGGTAACGGCTGGATTACCGGACAGCGCATAGAGGCCTCGGGGAGTCTGCTTCTCAGGCCCAACGGTAGAGGTGGAGATGGCAGGTGCCTGCCACTCTCCACTTGCGTGCAGGGACAACGAACGTATTCGTCAGCGCCTGGGCAAACGGTGGCTTAAAGCGATAGTAGGTTAGGGGGCGCACCACATGTCTGCACGTAGGTCTGCGCAACACGTAGTTCGTATTATTGCTACGAGGATCTACGGCCCACACATTGGCAATTTATCTTTTTCGTGCATAGCAGTATTCTGCCCTACGAACTTTTAAGAGTAATCCCGCCCAGCTATTATCTCCGCGCGAAGCCACAACAACCATGAAGCCAGGTTGCGCAGCACTTATTCACCATCAACTAATGATCCAAAAGACTCGTCTGGACGCATTCAGAATGTGAGAACGTTACATAGGAGCCACGCAATTAGGCTTCTCAGCCACATTCTTCCACATCTGAAAATAACACGACGGTTCTGGATCATAGAGCTATCCAACAAATATAAGTTAATTATAGCTAAAGCTCTTCGTTAGATCTCCCCGGCCCAGACCAACACCAGGACGGAGGTTATCAAGGGATCGATCTGAACCAAGAGACAGGCACCGCAAGGAAGCAAAGGCCAGTACAGGCGTCTAAAAAGGTACCTAGCGGTTGCATCCCGGATGAGGCCGCTAGCATGTACACAGCTCACAGTTTCAATCCATGGGAAAAATCGTTTTACCGGCCGATTGATGCTGCCATACGCTGGTGTGGGCTAATGGATCACGAGGCTCGAATTCTAGACAGCGCCTGGGATTGTCCAGGCTTGCTGTCGAAGCAATTTCCCCAATGGCCATGTCTGCATATCAACATGGGGAAAATTCTCGATGCCATACGAAACAACGAGATCCCTTATGGTTATTTCGGTGTAACGACTCGGCCAGGTAGCCCCGTCGACTACAGGCTCGTAACTGTCAGGCATACGGATCTCAAATATTGGATGATTCACTATTATCCAGACCAACGCCCCGCTTTTCTATTTGGAAGAAAGCCGCCTGATGATTCAAAAATAAGTATTGATACCTACTTGACGCTGCGAGCTGATCGAGATGCTCTCGAAGTCAAGCTTAGGGCGATAGAGATCGCTCATGAGGCCCTTCTGGAGGAACTCAAGGCGATAGGCTTAGAAAGAGAACGCTTACACTCTCTAGTTGAGACACGAGGCGAGCTAAATGACCGTAGCGAGGCTGGATATCTGTGCGTCATCGGCGCTTTACTCGAAACCCTTCTTGGATCCTCACCAGGAGGAGTACCTAACTCGGTGTTCAAGTCGCAAGCCGCTATAGTTGACTCAATCACTGCGCACTTTGAAGGTGTTCCAGGATTGAGCAAGCGCTCCCTGGATAAAAAATTTGCTGCGGCAAGACGTAGCCTTTCTCGGAATTGAAGCATTGCATTGCAATCTTATCTATTGCAATGCAATGACACTCTCCCATCAGTGCTATTCAATTCAGGTCACTTCCCACTATGCGCCAACCCGCGCCAGGAGTGACCACTATGCCCAGCCAACCTTTCCCCATAGCTGAAGCGCCTCAATCCATTAACGAACGTCACATCATGCGGCGTGAAGAGGTGGAGCGGAAAACCGGGTTTAAACGGGCGCACATTTATAACTTGATGAAAGAAGGTAACTTCCCTCAAGCCAAACGCATTGGACTGCGTGCCGTAGGCTGGGACTCACTGGAGATCGAACAGTGGATCACTGAACGTTTGGCGCAGCAGGCCTGATGTCATGCGTGTGGTGTCAGTAGTATCCACCAAAGGTGGAGTGGGAAAAACAACAGTGGCTGCCAATCTTGGCGGTCTGCTAGCGGATGCTGGCCTACGCGTCCTGCTGCTCGATCTGGATAGTCAACCCACTCTCTCGAGCTATTACGCTTTGAACCACGAGGCCCCCGCCGGTGCGTACGAACTCATTGCACTCAATCAAACAGATCCTGAGCAGATAATCTCCATGACCGAGGTCGTCGGTCTCGATCTGATCCTCTCGAACGATGACCAAGGCCGACTGAGTACCTTGCTACTTCACGCCCCGGACGGGCGATTACGGCTGCACAATTTGCTCGACCATTTCCGTACCCGTTATGACCTGCTGTTGATCGACACCCAAGGCGCACATAGCGTGCTACTGGAGATGGCCGTCCTGGCATCCGATCTCGCCCTTTCTCCCATCACACCGGAAATGCTCGCAGCGCGCGAGCTACGTCGTGGCACCTTGAAGTTGCTCAGCGAACTCGAACCGTTCCGCCACTTGGGCATTTCACCACCCCCCTTGCGATTGCTACTGAACCAAGTGAACGCCCTTCGGATGGACACTCGAATGATCATCTGCGGTCTGCGGAAGACCTTCGCTGGGGCTACCAACATCTTCGTTCTAGACACCGTAGTTCCAGACCGAGTGGCGTATCTCAATGCAGCCTCTCTCGGTCTGCCCGTACACCGAATTGAGACGCGCCGGTCAGGTAAACGACGCTCAGCCTCGGCACTGGAAACTATGCAAGCGCTGGCCATCGAGTTATTTCCGGAGTGGAGCACAGCAATCTCTACAGTAAGCAGGTACGAGGAGGCTCAATAAAATGAGTCGCCAAGCCGGTATCTCTCGCCAAGTCATTTTAGTTTGATTGACCTTGAGGCCAACGGTGTTTGGCAAGGAGTCTCTTTATGCTGGATCACCTTCCCATCATCGTTCAACCACCTCTTAGACTAAACCACCCACCTTGCGAGGAGTACTGCACCGTAGTTTTTCGCCTGCAGGGTGGGCGCTCGGCCATAGGATGGCTCCTCGCAGAGCTTTCTCACCATTTCGAAGGTTCGGGCACTGCCGAGATCGTCAAGTTCGAGGTCGACGACAATTTGTACAACCAGCGTTGACTGAGGTTGCTCAAATGAAAAAGCTAAATCAGGAGCAGATCACCGACAAACTGCATCAAGACCACTTCCCTCGGAGTCCAGAACTGGAGCGGCTTTCCGATCCACTCATCGACACGCCTATGCTGGTCACGCTGGAGCAGCTACGCCCCTACGAACACAACCCGCGCTTCATTCGTAATCCGCTGTACGACGATATCAAGGCGTCCATCCGTGAACGCGGATTGGATCAACCTCCGCCGATTACCCGCCGCCCGGGAGAAACCCATTTCATCATCCGCAACGGCGGTAATACGCGCTTGGCGATTCTCGGCGAGTTGTGGCAGGAAACCCGCGATGAACGCTTCTTCCGCATTCATTGCCTGTTCCGCCCCTGGAACAATGAAATCACCGCCCTGCTCGGCCATCTGGCTGAAAGCGATCTGCACGGCCAACTCACCTTCATTGAGCGTGCTTTGGCGGTAGCCAAACTCAAAACCATGTTCGAACTAGATGGAGCGACACTCTCGCAACGAGAGCTGGCGAGCCGTCTTGCCGCTGGGGGCTACCCCATTTCACAGCCGCACATCAGCCGGATGCTCGACACCCTCGAACACCTCCTGCCCGCCATTCCACAAACCCTGTATGCCGGATTGGGTAAACCCAAAATTGAACGTTTGATCGGTCTGCGTAGCCAGGCTGAACGAACCTGGAATCGTTATCCAACCGACATCATTGCGTTCCCCGAGTTTTGGCTCGAAACCTTGAGCCAATTTGATGCCGATCCCGAGTCTTTCGATCTTGAGCAAATCCAGGATGAGCTGCTCGAACGTATGAGCCGCTTGCTCGGACAGTCCTACCGCATGTTGACCTTGGAGCTGAGCGCCACACAACGGCCTGGCATTGTCATCACGCCTTCAGAGAACAGCCACCTACCGAGCGTTGATGAAGCCGCGGCAGGACCTCCCCCTCCGAGTCCCGCCCCCCATCAGTTGAAACTAGAACCCGGACCGAAACAGCGCGAGACGAGCAGCTCACGCTGCCCGAAACGAATGTCGCATCAGCAGTCAGCCCTCCGTCACGTGTCCAAAAAATTCGCGAACAGATTGATCGCGACACTGCCACCGAACCAACACCGAACGTCGCAACCTGCACGATCGACGACATCTGGATCATCGCACCAATACTGGATACCCCCGAACAACTACGTTTAGCCATTGCCGGACTGGCTCGGGAAATGGCGGCCTATGCAGGACATCCCGAGAGCATCATCGATCAGAAGTATGGCTTGGGCTTCGCCCTGAATATCGAGCAACTTGATCTTGCAGCACCTCGTGCAACCGGCGTTCACCTATTGCTCCTGGCCCTGCTGCGTGCCCAAGACGACGTGAACTGGGAGGATCGCAAGCAATTGCCCTCAGCCTTGTTCGGGCAACTGCTATTGGGGGTCTATGAACTCCCGCTGACAGATCGTCCCGCCGTGGACGTAGGACTGGAGCGTCTGCCCGACGGTCTCTTAATCAAACTGTATCGCCTCATTCGCTTAGCTCGACGCTTGATCGACTTGACGCTTACCGCTGAAGGCGGCTCACCAAAGGAGGAGCTATGAACCTGTCCTTCAATGTGCTCAACCAGGCCATGCTGACTCAGGTCCTTCACGAGTTGCGCCTGGGTAACCTGCAACGCTGCAAAGCACTCGGGCTGGGTGAAGAGGACATTTACCTGTTGCAATCCTTACCGCCCACCACACTGTCACGCCTGGCCCATGCCACCGTCCCCTGGGTTGAGATCAAGATTGATTCGTCGGTGCTACATCGCTTGATCGACCAGGCCGAACGCGACGAACAGAACGAGCGCCTGATCAACCGAGCGCTCAAGCTCGGTGCCAGCAGTACTATCATGTATCAATGCTTTGGCTTGGCGCATTCGGAAACCGCCCTGCGCCGACGTCTGCTCAAGATAGAAACCCGTAAGGGCCGCCCTCAGAACTTGAGCGAAGCGCAGGAACATGCGCTCTGGCAGCGTTGGTGCCAGCTACGCGCTCAGGACGGTGCTGAGGATCAGCTCGACGCCATGATGATGTTGGCGGAGGAGCAACAGATCAGCTTGGCCATCGTTTGGCAGCAGATCGACCATTACAGCAACGGAACATGAATACCACCCCGTCCAGTCGCTGGCAGCGTGTTCTGCAGCAATGCACCCAA
Organism: Pseudomonas sp. Cab53; assembly: GCF_018325965.1. Classification (NCBI taxonomy): domain Bacteria; kingdom Pseudomonadati; phylum Pseudomonadota; class Gammaproteobacteria; order Pseudomonadales; family Pseudomonadaceae; genus Pseudomonas; species Pseudomonas sp. Cab53. The sequence goes on from NZ_AP021902.1 coordinate 3,832,073, forward strand.
CAGTTGAGTGAACACTGGCCCGCACGCCCGACCACGGAACCACCCTCCAACCAGGCCCTTCAGGCTGGCTTTCTTTTCAGCGGCCAATCACACGAAGTCGTGCCGCGTCGCCTGCTGCTGGATTGTCGGCTGACTCCGCTGGAACGTAATGCATGGCAAGTATTTCGACTCATGCTGCAGGGCCAGGGAGTGGTCACCCCGCGTTATGAAGATCTGCAACCTTACCTGTCGAGCGTTCCCTATGGTGTATCAGCCTCCCGCGAAACCATCGCTCGCGTCCTTACGATGCTTAGGTTGACGCGCTGGCTTAGCTTGGTGAGTCGTGGCCGCGATCAGCTCAGCGGGCGCCTACAAGGTTCTCTGTATGTCCTGCACGATGAACCGTTAACTCCCGCCGAAGCCATGGAGCTGGATCAGGATTATCTAGAGCTGGTCGGAAATGCCCTCGATCATGCGAGCAAAGCTGTACGTATTGTCGCGCAGCACATTGTGAAAGACATCCACCAAGACACGGATATCGACCTGGGTCGACTCCCCACCCGGCTCGACAGTTGGAGCGAACATTGGACACATCAAGGATTGGATCAAGGAACCGATGAAGCGCTACACGATTCCGAACTGGCAGGTGATCACCGCGTTCGGAATCGAGTGAAACCTAGTCCGGATTCCGAACGGGGTCTGAACGCCGCTGTTTCCGGCACCGTTCGGAATCCGAACGCCGCCTGTACTGTATTAAAAGAAAGTATTTGTACTGTACCGCGCGCAACCCCAGCGGTGGATAACCTGCACTGGCCCGATCCTCTGCAGCTGAGCCCAAGCGAACGTCAGGCGGTCACCGTGGCGCTGGGCAAACTTAAACCAGCGGATCGACAGGCAGTGCTCAACGAAGCGGGCGCGCGATGTGCCGCCGGTGGTATCCGCAAACCAGCGGCCTATCTGATGAGCCTGATCCAGCGAGCGCTGAAAGGCGAGTTTCGTCCTTGGGCCGGTCAGGCTGAATCGCTACCTATTGCTGAACCGCCACCCGTCCCGTCACGCCCACTTAGAAAACGGGGCGAACCCGCCTCTGCCCTTGCCCAAGCATGCCTGAATGAGTTGCGCCAGCTGCGTGGCAAACGCCCTGGACGTCAGTAGATTTGATGCCACTGGCATCAGTGCCGAGCGTCTTAGAAATTAGCCGTCTCGAACCAAACCGAACAGACCGCATTCAGCTTTTTGGCTGTCCTTGACCTTTATCTGTCGCAACGTTCCCGTCCAAGCAGATGCGAGGACAACACCGTGGCCGATCACTATCAGCTTAACCTGGGCTCATTGCGCAGCAGCATCACCCTGACACTGCACACCCACCACGCCGCCCGTATCTGGCAAGGACGAACCGCACGTGAAGGCGTCCATTCGATCATGGGCATGGCCGGCTACATCAGTGTCACCAACCTGATGAAACAAACTGCGGCCCAGGACGACCCCTATGCCGATTGGGCCATCGTGCAACTCGAAGAAAAATTGACGCAGGCCAAAGCCGGGATGCTGGAACTGACCCAACAATTGGATCGGATCAGACAGGATCTGCCGACGCAGATCGACATGAGCGATAACCTCAATATCCACCCCGTCACCTTGCCCTTGTACATCGGCAGCCAACTGGGGTTCCTCGCCGTCTACCTGCTGACTGACTACGACACGCTGGTGCGCCACACACTGCTTGCTCATCACACCGCCTTGATTGGTCGCAGAGACATGGAAGCCTGGATAGACGACGGTGCTCATCTGCTGCGCAGCCTGTTCGGCCAGGCGCAGCGTTATCGACTTGCAGGTGTCACACGCGATGACATGGCCGCAAACAATGCCCGCGCACTGGCAGCCATGAAAAAGTTTGGATTGCCCCCCATGGACATCCTTGAGGGACATCGCCGTTCCCAGTTCGCGCCACCGATCATTCGTCGTGGCGCTGTGCCAGTGGATGACGCTGATGCGTTGATGGAGGACGCGGTAGCCTCATCTGCGGCAGTGAATGGGCCGGAGGACGAAGCATGAGTCCCATGACACCCGTTCAACCATTGCCCCGCGAAGCATTGACACCGGATGCCTATCGACAACTCGAACACGCTGCCTCCCTAAAAGGCCTTTTAAAACCTTTTAAGGGTAAGGGGGAGCTGGAACACCTGGCACAGATGGCGAGGGAAATCGAGGCGCAGTTATGTCACCTGATGGAGGCCGTGGTGCAGCAAGCCGCACAACCTCCTTACTCACTGCTGAATATTCGATTGGTGCTGCAGAACACCAGTGCAGGCAGCACATTTTTGCGTTGGCGTACCCGTGACTTCACTCGTATGGGGGTTGCGGTCTGGGAACGCCAAGTCTCCAACAAAGCCTTGCTGCAAGCCATACGCGAGGGATTGTACCGTTTCGAATGCGAGCGCATTGCGCTGAACTTGCAGATGAGCGTGGTGCATTCGCTCTACCGCCAGGCATCGACCTGCGCGATCAAAATGGCCAGTGCCGAACGGCTGCTAAGCCAACTCACAACCGCAGTGGAGGTATCAGGATGAGTACTTTTTTTGTCGGCGAAGGCAACATTGGCAGTGCGCCAGAGTTCCAGGAATTTTCATCAGGCAATGACGAGCCACGGCGTTTGCTACGGCTGAATGTGTACTTTGACAACCCCGTGCCACGCGAGGGTAGCTATGAAGATCGAGGCGGCTATTGGGCGCCAGTTGAGCTCTGGCACCGCGAGGCTGAACACTGGAGTACGCTGTACCAGAAAGGTATGCGTGTGTTGGTCGAAGGCCGGACAGTGCGCGATGAGTGGGAGGACGCCGAAGATAACGCCCGGGTGACCTTCAAAATCGAAGCCCGTCGAGTCGGCATCCTGCCTCATCGCGTGCAGAACGTGGTCATGCGGGAACGATCCAGTGAACAGACGACGGCTGCAAAACAGGTCGAGCAAAGTGCAGAGCGGACCAACAATCAGAGTTCGTCAGCGACCTCAAAACCCAGAAAACGTAAAGAGTAATTGGTCAATAAATGATGTAACTAGGTATGTAATTGCGCCCCTGCGCGATACAACAGTACGAGGTACCATTGCCCCATCGACATCATGCAATGGATACGCACTGTGGGACTGCTTGCCTATAGGTTGGATGGGACACCCGTTGTCTCGGTATTCCTAACGGACGAAGAATGGAAAACCGAAGCACTGAACAAATCCCCGGATCTCTTCATGCCCGAGACCAAAAGCCGAGCGGTGCTCAAGGTCTCACGGCTTGGGCATCGTTTCTTTTCCCACAAGCCAGGTGAGCGCAAACTCAGTCAAACAGGCGGCGAAAGCGATGATCATGTCATGCTTAAAATTAAAACGCTTTTTGCTGCCACAGCCGCGGGTTGGTCTGCACTTCCTGAGCAGTCAGGGGTAACAGCTTCCGGCAAATTCTATCGGGCTGACGTTCTTTGTACTCATCCGAATGGCAAGACCAAGGTGGCTGTCGAAATACAACGATCAACACAGCGTGATGTCGACTACGAGGAGCGTCAGAGAGTCTACGTGGAAGCAGGTATTCGCTGTATCTGGATCGACATTTCCAAGAAAGCGTATCGTCATCACATCAGCAAGCCAACCAAAGCACTTCCTCGATTTGAGTGCAAGCGTGAGTCTCCCGACAGTACTGGCACCTACCTCGTATCCATCGAAAAGCAAGACATCGACTTCCCTGAATTTATTCAAGGAGCACTCACGGGAAAACTCAGATTCATTGAGCACGAAGTGAATACCTCCCTTCACCACATCAGAATCCATCGAAAGCGGTGCTGGAGCTGCAAAATTCACATCTGTTTACTAGACCCGGAATTTACTGAGGATCTAGTACGGCAGATGCCGAAAATCGTCTCCACGATCCATCGCAAGACCACGCACATTCAAGATATGTGCAGGATCAAGCTGATTCACTTCAAAAAAAGAGGAGTCAAAGAGCACGTCTCATGCTGCCCACACTGTGGTATTGCGCAATCCTATTCTGAACTGGACCACAGGTTTGAATTGGCTGATCACGTGGCGTTTCTCGCCATTGCCCGACCTACCGGTCTTTTACCCAGAAGGTTCTGGTCTTGGGAGACTCACCCGAAACTTGAAATGCTTCCGCTCCCAGGAGCCGCATTTCTTATCACAGGAGAGCCTGACGACGACTCCGCATTGCTTGAGATCCTGCGCGAAAACCTTAAAGGGTGCCATTGGTAAAATCTGTACTTATTGATGACTGCTGACCTGGCAGTTTTCCGGTTCTTGGCTTCCCGTCAAAATTAATATGGGTAACTTAGCAATCCGGTTTCCCATATCTCGCCATTACTGTTTCCAACAACGCTGCTCCGAACTCAATCCGGAGCAGTTCTATGCGCCTCTTTCTTTGCGAGAAACCTTCCCAAGGTCGTGACATCGCCAAGGTTCTCGGAGCCAACCGGCGCAGTGATGGCTGCCTGATCGGACCCGAAATAACCGTTACCTGGTGTGTCGGCCACCTGCTTGAGGCCGCCCCACCCGAAGCCTATGGCAAGCATCTCAAATCCTGGTCACTGGACCACCTCCCGATCATTCCCAAGCAATGGCAGGTCGAGGTCAAGCCCAAGACAGCGGCACAGTTCAACGTCATCAAACGTCTGCTCAGCGAAGCTCGCACCGTTGTCATCGCCACCGATGCCGATCGAGAAGGCGAAATGATTGCCCGCGAGCTACTGGAACTCTGCAATTACCGAGGCCCCGTTCAACGCCTCTGGTTGTCGGCACTCAATGAGGCGTCGATTCGCAAGGCATTGTCCTCGCTCAAGTCTGGTCAGGAGACTTTTCCACTCTACCACTCAGCCCTCGCCCGCAGCCGGGCTGACTGGCTGATCGGCATGAACCTCAGTCGTTTGTTCACCCTTCTCGGACGGCGAGCGGGCTACGAGGGCGTATTGACCGTTGGACGCGTACAGACCCCCACATTGCGTCTGGTGGTCGATCGAGATCGTGCAATTGCCAGCTTCGTCTCGGAGCCCTACTGGGAAGTGAATGTGCACCTGGCCTCAATGGGACAACCATTCATCGCGTCGTGGTTACCACCCAGCTCAGGGAGTGACGAGGCCGGCCGTTGCCTAGAGCAGGCGCTTGCCAGTCAGACCGTCGAAGCGATCTTCAGCAGTAAAACCGCCACAGTACTCTCGCTGCAGACTGAGCATTTCCGCGAAGCGCCACCCCTACCCTTCGACCTGAGCACACTGCAAGAAGTCTGTTCACGCAAGCTGGGGCTTGGCGTTCAAGAAACCCTGAACATAGCCCAAGCCCTATATGAAACGCACAAAGCCACCAGCTATCCGCGCAGCGATTGCCGCTATTTGCCAGAGAGTATGTTTAACGAGGTACCCACAGTTTTCGATGCCCTGCTCAAAACGGATCCCGCACTACGGCCTGCGCTCGGAAGCCTCGATCAATCATTGCACTCCCGCGTTTGGAACGATGCCAAGGTCACCGCGCACCACGCCATTATCCCCACCAGCGAGCCGGCGAACCTTGCGCGGATGTCCGAACAAGAACGCCAAGTCTACGAACTGATTCGCAGCCACTACCTTGTGCAGTTTCTTCCACATCATGAGTTTGATCGGACCCACGTAGAACTGGAGTGTGGTGAAGAGCGACTGACCGCCGTTGGCAAACAGATCCTGGTTCAGGGTTGGAAAGGTTTGCTCTACGAAAACACCGAGGAGGATGAGCCCAATCAAAAGGCCCAAGCTTTACCAGTCTTGCAACAGGGTACTCATTGCGCCGTGGACGACGTCGAACTCAAGTCCATGCGCACCGCCGCTCCCAAAGCGCTGACCGAGGGCGATCTGATCAAGGCCATGAAAAATGTGGCCAAGTTGGTCAACGATCCACGCCTGAAACAGAAACTTCGGGAAACCACCGGTATCGGTACCGAAGCCACACGAGCCGGCATCATCAAGGGATTGATTGATCGTGGTTATTTGCTAAAGAAAAAACGCGCCTTAATAGCCTCGGCGGCGGCCCATACCCTGATCGAGTCGGTACCCGTTGCAGTCACTGATCCGGGTATGACCGCGATCTGGGAGCAGGCTCTGGACGAAATCGAAGCGGGACGTCTGAGCCTGGATGCATTCGTCGCCAAGCAAGTGAATTGGATAGCGCAGCTGGTCGCAAGCTGCGGCTCACTTACTTTAGCCATGCCTATCGAAGCCGGTCCGGTCTGCCCCATTTGCGATGCCTCAATGCTCAGGCGTAAAGGAAAATCAGGGCCGTTCTGGTCATGCTCGCACTATCCGGACTGTAAGGGCACTGTGCCCATCAGAAAAGATACGCGTCGCCCGTGACGCGCCATTGGAGATCAATATGAGTGTTGGGGCGATGTAAGGGTCAGTGCATCATTAACGGCGGCTGATCCCTCTCCAACTCACTTAGTGGTTGTCCAATTTCACGGGCCAAGGCGAGACCTGTCGCAATCCATATCTGCCCCAATTCGTTGAACGCTTCCAGGTGAGCAGGATCTTCGTTGAGCCAATGGACAAGGCTGTCGAAATGCTCGGAATTCTCAGGGCAATCATGAATCTTGATGAACAGCTCCAGTGTTCGCTCCCAGATCCGATCCATAACATCCTTGCTCTCCTCTTCCATGCTCAACCAATCCTCAGCTTGTCCTTATCAGACCGTTCATTCTCAATGGCCATCTTGGAGTCTGCCCCTGGAGGAACAGAACCCTCGTCGCATTACACAGCTATTTCAGCCAATATAGCAACCTGATAAGTCGATACACAACCCTAAAGGATGTTCATGTCAACGGGTCTTTGCTCAACCATTCGGGTTGAACTGGAGAACTCATCACTTGGCACATAAACATCCGACCCAAGCCCAAATTGGGCGCATGATCGCTAAGCACCGAACCCAGCGTAATCTGACCCAGGAAGAGGTGGCTGAACGCCTGGGGATTGGCAGTGAAGCCATCTCGCGCCTGGAGCGAGGCGTGGTGGAGCTCTCCGTGGTCAAGCTGATGCAGTTAGCAGATATTTTCGACTGCCGGATGGATGAACTGCTGACGGAGTCGAGCAATCGCCCCAATGACCAAGGCCAGATGATCGCGGGTTTGCTGCGTGGACTGACAGAAAGCGACCGTGCCTTTATCCTGGCTACTGTCGAACAACTGGCTGCTCATCTCGCCAACAAATGAGCTTATGCGCTGGTATTCGATATCCGGGCCTTTGAGGGGAGGCTCTCTGCCTTGACGTCATCTCCCCCTCTCTGCTGTAGTGCCTCAGGATCATCGCCAACGGCGACCCAAGACCGATTCGCTCCGGGTAGCTCGGTCGAACTCCTTGAGTTCGGAGCCTTCTCTTCTGCGGGATTTTTCATTCCCGTTTTGTGCTCGGCCTGATCGTGGTGGCGGATGACCACTGTTGCCTCCAAGGCAACAGTGGTCATCCGCTTCGGCGATCATATTCAGTCCCGGAGCCCGCCGGGGAATCACTGGGCACCCTTTGTGCGCGGATGCGTGCCAGCGTGTGCCGACCCAGGCCACGACAAGGGTCGGTTGGCGGGTCATGGCGCAGGTAAATCAAGTTTTGCGAGGAGCTTTTCGACTGCGTCAGACCGCCTAAGGTGGCTTTTCTATTCCTCGCCTGGCCCCCAGCCAGGCTCACTCTTCACTTTCTTCAGTCCAGTAATTTCCACTGTATTCCGGCCATAAAAAACCGGCTTGCGGCGTCTTGACGCTCCCCTATGACAGGCTTATACAAAGGGTGTGGTTCGCTGTCGTTGACAGCCCAGCCCAGGTAGCTTGAACCTTCAAGGCTACGCCACGCTTGTGGTGGTTTACCCAAGTGCGATCAGCGTTCGGAGGCTCGCACGATTGCCGCTTCAGCGGTGATGAATGCCCACTATCCCCAGATCCGCAGACCACTACTGCGGATCCTCTTCTGCTGCATCGCTATTCCCCAGGCGCATCGTTCTGATTGTCATCGGCTTGCCGGTGTCGAGTCGTTCATCGCTCACCTTCACCTTACCCACCCTGACGGGGACTCACTTCCCCGTCAGGGAACTGTGCGTCGCCGTTTTTCCTTGAAAGGAGAACCACACCATGGCCCACGCCAACCAATCCCAAGAAGCAACCACTTACTTCAATCTGCACACCGTCGGTATCGGCTACCTCAACCGTGTTCGTGAAGTACAAGTCCGCCGCGGGCAGCCATTCATGGCGTGCGATATCGCAGCGCTGCATGGTGCCACCGATGCGGTGGAGTACACCCGCTTCGACTGCAAAGTCGCTGGGGGCGAAGCTGAACGCTTGATTCGTCTCTATATGGACGCCGTCAAAGCCGAGAAAAAGGTCTTGCTGTCGTTCCGTATCGGCGATCTGTGGATCGACCCATTTCTCTATGAGAAAGGCAATAAACAAGGCCAACCGGGCGCCAGCCTGAAAGGTCGTCTGCTGTACATCGACTGGATCAAGGTCAACGGCACGTTCGAGTACAAAGCGCCCGCCAGGCAGGAGGCAACAGCACCTGCTGAGCAAGCGCCAAACGGTGAGCCATCCCCAACGTCGGCTGATGCCGAAGCTGAGGAGACCGAAAACCCAACAGAGTCCAGGACTGAACCTGAATCTCCACCCACTCCCAGCACGGCCCGCCGTGTCGCCACACGTACTGTTCAGTCCGCCTGAACAATTCACGATGTTTTACATCAAGGCGCTCAATCGAGCGCCTTTTCTTCAGTCAGCACAGGAGAACCAACATGGAATCCTTCTGGCTTTGCGACGACTGCCTGTTCGCTGCGGCTTACGAGGACTACAGCACGTTATCGCTCTACTACACGACGGATGAGATCGAGAAACGAATCGCCGGTCTCCATCAGGAACTGGTTCGATTAATGCCCATCAGTGCCGACTTCGATCCCGAAACCGGCCGGGGGATAAGAACCTTCTCCTCATTGCCCTGCGACGGTGGTGATTCACACCTGCCCGGACAACGCCACCGATTCACTCGGCTTTAAACAGCGCGTCATCGGGCAATGCCCGTGACTCTATATCCACCTCGGGGACACCACTCCCCTTGGGTGTGTACCCCGGATTGTTCCCTTCGGAGGTACCCCATGAGCACCCAACTCACGCTGATTGAAACCTCGGATGTCGAGGCTGATCGCATTGCCCAAGAAAACCAGCTGATCGACGAAGCGCTGCACATTCTGGATCGTCGGCTGTTCACCCGCGGCCCCAACCTGACGTCACCTGACGCCGTGGCCTCATACTTAAAACTGCATATCGCACCCCAAGAGCATGAGGTTTTCGGTGTGATTTTTCTCGATGCTCGCCATCGCGTTCTGGCATTCGAGATCCTCTTTCACGGGAGCATCGATGGCGCCAGCGTTTACCCCCGCCAAGTCGTCAAGCGCTCCCTAGCGCATAACGCAGCAGCCGCGATTTTTGTTCACAACCATCCCTCCGGTTGCACGGAACCCAGCCTGGCGGATCATGCCTTGACCGCAAGACTGAAGGAGGCCTTGACCTTGGTCGAAGTCCGCGTACTGGATCATTTCATCGTCGGTGAAGGTCGCCCTCTCTCCCTTGCCGAGCATGGCTGGCTTTAACCCTCAATAGGCGTCTTCGGACGCCTTGTTCATTTCCTTCTGGAGAACCCAATTCATGAACCCTTCACCCCAACTCCCAGCTCTGCTGGAAATCTCAAACCCATTTGCTCGCGGCTACGACAACTTGCATATCGAACGACTGCTACAGATCACCTACGCAAATGACTGCCCTCCCTGCTTTCGCTCCGTAGACGACGCACAATCCCATCTGCCCGACGATGCGTTAGAACAGTTTCCCTGCGTGTTCAATGATGACTTCGCTCTGATCAGCGAGGGTCAGCCCATTCCGGATGAATTGGATGAACGCTTCCAGTCAACCGGGCTGGTGCGGCAAGTGATCTATGCCGTGACGGGCGAGATGCTCAACGAGCGACATCACGTCGGTGACCTGTACTCCCTGGAAGAAGCCCAAGCCACGATCCATCGTTTGAGCTTCGAAACGGGCCACTACAGTCGAGCCTGGGAGATCAGTACCGCACACCTCACTGACGAAGCACTGCGCTACTTGGAAAGCCGGGTTGGCAATGCCGTCTTCAAGCCAACCGGACTGCTGTTTGAACCTTTTGCCCTGCCAGACTGCAATGGCGTCGGGTGTAAGCTGATCGGCACGCCCTGGACCGACGATAACTTGGTGCAGATCGAGGGCGCTCCTTACTCGTCGCTTAGGCAAGATCAGCTCGACGCCGGTACGCCGGAGGCCTTGGTCAACGTGCTGTATCTGGCGGCATTGGCGGATGTGCGATTGTTGATCTTTGACCCCGACGCTAGCGTTTTGGATGGGCTAGCCATTTATGACGAAATAGCAACGCGTTCAACTTAAACACGACCCGTCTTGAATCAACTTACTCACTGAATCGCTCCTTCACCTCATGTCAAGTTCTGCACTGAATCTGACATGAGGTTTTTTCCATGGAGCGTTTTCTCACGCCTGTCTGCCTGCTGGGTTTGTTGAGCGCCTGCACGGCGCAGATCCCTAATACATTGCCGACCCATCCGGAGGTCGACAGTGGCTCCAATCGGGTCCAGCGCTCGAAGGACGCAGTTGAAGAAAGTCCTCGGGCAGAACTCCGCTATGGCCGCTATACGCTGGTTAGCACCGAGCCCACGACAGAGCAACGTGATCTTCTGGCTCAAATCATTGACGTGAGCATTCCGTCCAACCTAAATCCCTCGGTACAGGAGGCGATGCACTACGTGCTGCAGCGCTCAGGCTATTCGCTCTGCTCTACTGCTGAACCAGTAAAGATCCTGTTTACCCGGCCTCTGCCCGCCGCCCATTACCGGCTCGGCCCGATTTCATTAAGCAACGCTCTACAAGTACTGGCTGGCCCCGCCTGGCAACTCACGATCGATGAGGTCAGCCGTTCGGTCTGCTTCGAACGGCAAAAAAATGATGCTGCCGTCGTGCGGGTCGCACCCAGCGTGCCCCATCAGCCGGAGGCACGCCCATGAAAGCCTCGACGTTTCAAACCCTCATTGTCGGCTCACTTTGCCTGGCGGTCTCCGGGCTGAGTGGTGGTTTGTATAACCAGTATCAACGCGTGGCCGAGCTGGAATATGCGGACACCCAACGCCTACAGGCCCTGAACACCCTGCAACGTGATTCAAGCACTCTCATGGATGCACAGGAAAAGCTGCAGTACGCACTGAAAGACCTGAAGCAAATGGTCGATACCGGTGAGCAACAGGCCAATACCCTCGATCCGATGTTGGATCAATGGGCGCAAGAGATACAGGAGCTACGCGACGGTCTGGCAGACCGCGCCACCGAAGCCGACATGATCACGCTACGCGCACGACTTGAGCACGTCGAGCAGCAACTCCTGGACATCAAGACCCAGCCACCACTCCCACCACCAACGCCCTCCTCGGCCAAGCCGAAAAAAGCCTCTCGTCCAAACCCTGCTCCGCTCTCGCCGCCATTCTCCGTGTTGGGTGTCGAATCTCGCGGTGGCGAGCGCTTTCTGGCCGTCGCTCCTCCTGATAGCCGTTCGCTCAAGGATATCCAGTTGCTGCACAACGGCGAGCAGCTCGGCACATGGCAGCTGAAGGCGCTGGAGCCGAACGCGGCCATCTTCACGGTGCCCACTCAGCCAGACCAGACCGTGCAACTCCCTTGAGAAACGATCATGAACCGAGCGCTACTGTCCCCTGTCGTCTGTCTCGTTTCATTGCTTAGCACCAGCGCTGCGATGGGTAACCCTGTCACGACACCGTCACGGACCCAGGACACGCAGCCTGCTCCGCTGGAGCGTTCGCACTCAGAACAGGCGGCAAGCTGGGGTCTAACGGAGCAGGAGTGGACACGCTTCAAACAGATCCAAGCCGGCCCGCGTGGTTACTGGAGCCCGAATCTCGATCCGCTGACTGCACTCGGCGTCGAAGCAGAGAACGACCAGGAGCGTCAGCGCTATGCCGAATTGCAGGTAGCGCTGGAAGCCAAACGTGCCGAGCGCGAGTTGGCCTACCAAAATGCTTACACCGCGGCCTGGGCCAAGCTGTTTCCGGGGCTGTTGCCGATCCAGGGTATGGCATCCCCGTCCCCTGCCAGCTCATCGGTAGAGCCGCGCCAAGCTCTGTTTGTCGAGGACCATTGCCCAGCGTGCACCGCTGAAGCGCAGCGTCTGCAAAGCAGTGATACGGCGTTTGATATTTACATGGTGGGCAGCCAGGGCGAGGATGAACGCGTCCGTCGCTGGGCTCGGCAAGCGGACATCGATCCGGCCAAGGTTCAGCGCCGGCAAATTACCCTGAACCATGACCGAGGTCGCTGGTTCAGCCTGGGTGCTGCGGGGCCATTGCCCGCCACATTTCAACAGGTGAACGGACAATGGCAACGCTTAGACTGAGTGGACTTGCACTCATGCTGACGATGCTCGCAGCCCAGGCTGACGAACTTCCGCCGCCTGCCTATCAACTAGCGGCGCATGACGCCGGCATCCCTTCAACGGTGCTATTCGCGATTGCGCTGCAGGAGAGTGGTATCCGCATCCGTGATCAACTGCTGCCCTGGCCCTGGACCCTGAACATCGCAGGAATACCTTACCGATTCACCACCCGAACGGCCGCCTGTCACGCCTTGCTTCAAGCACTCGCCCGGCATGACGCCAAGCGAGTTGATGTCGGTCTTGCACAAACCAACCTGGGTTACCACGGACAACGTTTCCCCAGCCCTTGCGAAGCCCTCGATCCCTACCGAAATCTCGCCGTGACTGCCGCGCTGTTGCAGGAGCATCACGCCGCTACCGGTGATTGGGTGTCAGCTGCCGGCCGATATCACCGCCCGGCAGGAGGAACGCCGGCCGCGCGTTACCGCGCCGGCTTTTCCCGACAACTCGAACGATTGCAGGTTTCCTCCAAACAGGGCACACCACAATGAAGCGAATACCCCTTATCTGCTATTTCATCCTGCTCTTGGCTCCTTTCGCCCAGCCGGAACTGACCGTAGCCGGGGATCAGCCTAGCGACTTCACATGCCTCCATTTTCAGGTCGCCAGGCCGCCAATAAACAACAAAATCCAGCCTGATCGGGCCATGCAGGCGGACCTGTCCACGTTTGCCGATGAAGCCTGGATACTACCCGTCCGCAGCTCTCACTTGAGCCCCGGTCAAATCACGTCTCGCGCCCTGAACATGCCGGGCTTACGGCCATTTTTCCTGGTAGGTGAGGATCCCCAGTCACTGGCTTGGTTGCGTCAACGCGCGACTGAACTGCAGGAAATGGGCGCGGCCGGTCTAGCGGTTGAAGTAACCGATACCGAAGCTTTGGCCCGAATTCGAGCAGCCGCTCCGGACATCACCATCCTGCCGGTCAATGGCAACGACATCGCCTCTCGCCTGAAAATTGAGCACTACCCTTTCTTAATCACAGCCACCTCACTGGAACAGTGAGTCTGGGTCATGGCCGAGCATGCGATGGAGTCCAAACTCCGGCCCGCAGTCGAGCTGTATACCGTGGCGATCTGCGTCGCCGCGGCGGTGTTATGCGTGTATTCGCCCTGGGCCGTGGCCCTATCACCCGAGATCGGTCTGATTGCGGCTCTGGCATATGCCCTGTTCGGTTTGATCCGCCTCCGACAAGCCTGGGAGGTGTTGCGCTATCGGCGCAATATCCGCCGGCTGCCTCGCTACGAGCTGACCAGCCGGCAGATTCCGGTGAGCCGCAAACGTCTGTTCATGGGCCGCGGCTTTCGCTGGACCCGCCTGCACACTCAGCGCTTGGTCGAGGCGCAAGATCCGGCGGTCGCTCAATATATCGAGCAACCGACCCGATACCGCCTGGCACGTGGACTCGAACAACGTCTGGAGCATGTACCGTTTCCGCTCTCAGCATTGGCCCGTGTCACGGTTTGGGACAGCGCTTTCAATCCATTGCGCCCTTTGCCCCCAGTCGGTGGCTCGCCGCTGTTGCATGGGGTCGAGCCCGACGAAACAGAAGTCAGTCTGCCATTAGGTGAACGGGTCGGACATACCCTGGTGCTGGGCACTACCCGCGTTGGCAAGACCCGGCTCGCCGAGGTTTACATCACTCAAGACATTCATCGCATCGAACATGAGGTGGTCATCGTCTTCGATCCGAAGGGTGATGCCGACCTGCTCAAGCGCATGTACGTCGAAGCCAAACGCGCCGGTCGGGAGAAAGAGTTTTATGTGTTCCATCTGGGTTGGCCAGAGATCTCTGCCCGCTACAACGCCGTAGGACGTTTCGGACGCATCTCGGAAGTGGCGTCACGCATCGCCGGGCAACTCAGTGGTGAAGGCAACTCCGCAGCCTTTCGTGAGTTCGCCTGGCGTTTCGTCAATATCATCGCCCGCGCCTTGATCGAGTTGGGTCGGCGTCCGGACTACCTGCAGATCCAGCGACATGTGGTCAACATTGACGCGCTGTTCGTCGAATACGCCCAGCAGTTTTTCGCCAGAACCGATCCGAAAGCGTGGGAATTGATCGTCCAGCTTGAAGGCAAACTCACCGAAAAGAACACTCCCCGGCATATGATCGGGCGCGAAAAGCGCGTGGTGGCCATCGAACAATACCTGGCGACGAAACGGGTGTTTGATCCGGTAATGGACGGACTGCGTTCAGCGGTACGATATGACCGTACTTATTTCGACAAAATCGTTGCCTCACTACTGCCGCTGCTGGAGAAACTCACCACCGGCAAGACGGCCCAACTGCTGGCCCCTAACTACACCGACCTAGATGACCCGCGGCCAATCTTCGACTGGATGCAGATTATCCGAAAACGCGGCATCGTCTACGTCGGCCTGGATGCACTGACCGACGCCGAGGTGGCTGCCGCCGTGGGCAATTCCATGTTCGCCGACTTGGTCTCGGTCGCGGGCCACATCTACAAACATGGCATTGACCACGGCCTGCCTCAGTCGGGTAGGAGCAGTGACAAGCTGCCAATCAACCTACACGCCGATGAGTTCAACGAGTTGATGGGCGATGAGTTCATTCCGCTGATCAACAAGGGTGGCGGTGCCGGCATTCAGGTGACGGCCTACACCCAGACCCTCAGCGACATCGAAGCGCGAATCGGTAACCGGGCCAAGGCCGGCCAGGTGATCGGCAATTTCAACACCCTGCAGATGCTACGCGTGCGTGAAACCGCTACCGCGGAGTTACTCACCAAACAGTTGCCTATGGTGAATGTACTGACGAAAACGCTGGTGTCCGGTGCCACCGACACCTCCGATCCCGACGCCAACACAGACTTCACTTCGTCTTCGCAGGATCGCGTCAGCAGCACCAGCGTGCCGTTGATCGAGCCCGCTCACATCGTCAGCTTGCCCAAGGGGCAAATGTTCTCCTTCCAGGCCGGTGGGCAGCTCTGGAAAGTCCGCATGCCTTTGCCTAAGCCCTCCAACGATGATGTCATGCCCAAGGACCTGCAGGAGCTTACCCAACGGATGCGGGCCACTTACAACGAACAGGCGGGCCAATGGTGGAGTGCGAGCGGTGGCGGCCCAACAACCAACTTCGATCTAGATCAGGTGGGGTAGCCCGCCCCGCTGCAGGTTTTGATTCAGCAGAAAACGATCCAGAAGACATCGTGGCGACATCTGCTCTGCAACGCATTGGAGTGAACGATGACGACTTCCGCACCAAACACGCCACCACAACCGATCCAGCACCCAGGATTAATCGTCTCGGCGATTGGCTTGGTTCTACGCATCATCGGTTTGCTGATCGCCTCGTTGCTATTCTCGATCCTCATTGAGTTCGTTGGTCTACTGCTATTCTGGAGCGACCAGGGTTGGCGACACAGCCAAGCCATGTTGAATAGCGAGTTGGGATGGCTCACCGAGCACTTCAAAGCCTCACTCATCCTCCAACAACCCGGGCCAACGATTGTCCAGTGGTTGGATCTCCTCAATCAGTGGCTGCTAGTCAAGACTGGCTTTGCGGATTTTGCCCGGCAAGCGAGGGTGTCGAGCCAGGGCAACGGGTTTTGGAGTTGGATCACCCACCTCTACGTAAGTATTGAAGATTTCGTGCTGGCAGCGGTGTATGTGACCTTTACCTTCGTGGTGCGCCTGACCATCCTGTTCCTGGCCATGCCGCTGTTCTTGCTGGCCACATTCACTGGTTTTGTCGATGGTTTGATGCGCCGTGATTTGCGTAAATTTGGCGCGGGACGAGAAAGCAGCTTTGTTTATCACCGCGCTAAACGAGCAGTGTTACCACTGTTGATCGTGCCCTGGATCATTTACCTATCTCTGCCCTTTTCGCTCAACCCCATCGCTATTCTTTTGCCTTGCGCGGTAGTACTTGGAACGGCAGTAGCGATCACTGCGACGACGTTCAAAAAATATCTCTAGACGCTTAGCGAAGCTATTTTCCCATTAGCCCTACGCTTTCAACTCAAGCTGCCGAAACAAATTATATTTACAGCGGACGACTCAAAAACCAACGGAAGCAGGGCAGTAGATGAACGCACAGTCAAACGCTTCAGAAGAAGCGATCAGGGCACAAAACACTGAAGCACAAAATCAAAGTTCGATAGGTTACATTCAGGTTTTCTTGGGAATTCTGAATGATGGCAAGTGGTGGTTGGCTCCCATGGCTAGCCTAATTTCGATCTTACTTCTGTCGAAGTATTTATGGGTCATCGGTCATCCAGAATTGATTCTGAGCTCCATTGGAAGCCCCTCGAATCTGCTAGTTTGGCTGATCTTTACGGTACTTGGTTTTCTATTACTGCTAGTAACCTTCTCAGTACCGTCGCTGTCATTCATGCTTTGCATGGGCTTGGTTGAACCTGGACGCGACTTAGAACCGGTGCTTGCCAAACGCTTGAGCTGGGTGATCGCATTGGGCTTCGGAATAATGGCGTTGAATCTTCTGGCCTCCACGTTTGATCTTGAGCTGACACCATGGTTGACGTTCGCGCTGGTGACGGTCATATCAATGTTGGCGGCGAAGGTATTGCTGTCTACACACAAGGAGCTCGCCGACGCGGCATTTGAGGTACCTCAAGGTCAAAAAAAGCCGGTCCACCATAAAGCTCACCGATACCTACGAATGACGCTATTGGGCTTCCTGCTTGCGTTTACTGCAATGAGCGGAGTTCTACCTGCGCAAATCGCGCTTCTGGCTTGGCGAGGAGCTGAAAATGGCTGGGAGGCGCGAGCAGCCATTGGAGCCTGTCTACTCGTAATGATGATCTATCTAGTCCCAGTAATTTTGTTCTACTCGTTTAAGGGGAGTCTGGTACAACGCGCAGGCAAAGCATCTCTTGCGATGTTAGGGGCTATTTTTCTCAATGCCATGCTAATGCCCGCGATTTTCGATATCTGGGTATATTCAGCCGCCAACCTGCTTAAACTTCGTGACAACCGACCTCTCGGCTATGTGTTGGATGCAAAGGACTATCCTAAAGCCCTATTTGAGTCCGCGCCCTGGGAGCGTCAGTCGTTCGAGGGCACAGAGGGTCTCTACAGCGTGAGCGCCTTTCGCCAATTCCGTTTTGGCGACGTTCTACTTCTATGTCCGGGACGTTACGCCGGACTTTCACTCAAGCTCCTTGACGCTTTTTCCGATCGTTGCATCGCAGTGTCAGATGCAAAGGTGAAAGCAGCCGCGAAGCGCACGCCGGTAGCAACACGCCCACTTCCAGAGCCATTTTGTCTACTGGCGGCACGTGTACCTACCAGGATTCCGTTGCCGATAGGAGATTCCGCGCATTGTATCTATAGGACTATTTTCTAACACCCAGGTGCTTCCTCTGCATATCCGAGCAGCCTGTCAGAGTGCACTGCTCGGATGTGACCTGGGGGTAATGTTGGTTGCGATAATCGATCACGTTCAAATTGCAGGTCTATACGCCCACGGCCGAATCAATGATGCTTGTAGCCACTCGGGCTATCATGAACAAAAAAGCTCTGCGACGCTTACGCGTTTGACGAGCCCCGCCGTGCCGTTAAATTTTTCCCCGATCATCGGAGGTCAACAAACCCAGGGGGATTTACTACTTCTGCCTTGATTACAGAATTGCTGCATTCGCTTTCGCATCATGCTCGGCGAGCAACACACCGAAGCGCATTGGAAGTGAAATCTCCTAGCCCTCCAGCGCTTTCCACCAAAGCTGCAGGGATAGATACTGCAAGTAAACATCCTCAGTACGTCCCTTCAAAAAGCGATCAATCACACCTCATATTTCCTGCTGAATAAATCGATCTCAGACTTGATTCTGCCCTCAGATCCATATGGGGCAGCATCATGCCAACTACTACCGTCTTTCGCTGCTTACTACTCTCGTTGGCTATCGTCGATGACAGCAGCTATGCCACATCTGGTCATGAGCAGGATCAGCTCAGCCAAGTCCAGCAGCAACTCGACATAATCGAACGCGTTGCAACGAAAGCTAAGGCAGTCAGCATGCCTCAACCCGACGATCGCTATCGCTTCGACTATCCCCGCCTGTCTCAGGACATCCAACGTATTCGCCAAGGCCTGCTGGACTATCTGTCCCCCTCTCGCGCTCAACCCCGTGACCCCAGTGAGCTGGTCGGTGATTACCGCCTCGACACTCCGCCTGCCGAGTCGTCGCCATGAGCATGACCGATTCCCAGACCGCGGCCTTCCAAAACGCCGCCGGTTTCTCACCGCAGAGCAGTTCCACGCTCTGGTTGTCCCTGGTTCTCGTCCTGGCTTTGCTGTGGTGTGCCTGGGTGATGTGGACGGCTTACCGGGGATGGGCGACAGGCAATGTGCGCTTCAGCGCCTTCGGTGGCAGCACTGCACGCGTGCTGCTCGCGTTGTTGGTTCTGATGTTCTTCACCCTGTCCTAACACCGGAGATCACCGTCATGCTCAAGTGCCTTATCCCCCTGAAAAACAACCTGCGTGATCGTGCCAGTCAGCGCTTGATCGGTCTGCTGCTAGTTCTCGGTCCAAGTTTGGCTTTTGCTGAACTCCCGACCATGGAAGCCCCTTCACGTGGTGAAGGTTCCGGGTTGATCGAGACGATCAAAAACTACGCCTACGACGGCGGCATCCTGCTCGGTCTACTGATCGCCTTGCTCGCCTTTCTTGGCGTGGCTTGGCACTCGTTGACCGTCTATGCCGACGTACAGAATCAGCGCAAGACCTGGAAGGATTTGGGTGCTGTGGTGGGCATCGGTGCCCTGCTGGTGGTGATCATTATCTGGTTTTTGACCAAGGCTGCCGCGATTCTGTGAGGTTGGCATGAACGACGCTATCGAACGCCTTGCCGACGGTACTTTGGTTTTTCTCCCGGAACGACTCAATCGCGATCCTACCGTTTTGCGCGGATTGACCAACGATGAGATGTGGGTGGCGCTCGGCACCGGCGCCGTCACTGGCCTGCTGATGGGTGTTCCTCTGGCGATCGCCACTGCCTCCATTGCCGTGGCGCCAACCGGCATGATCGCTGGCATGGCGCTGGTGTTATTTGCCGGTGGCACGTTACTGCGTCGGGCCAAACGGGCTCGCCCCGAGACCTGGTTGTACCGCAAGCTCGAATGGATATTGGCCAGCCGTTGGCGCCTGGGCCGTGGAAGTTTGATCCTCCACTCCGGCGTCTGGACGATTCGCCGCTCGCGTCGATTGCGCCCTGCCCTGGCCCGGTGGCAGCCATGAGCCGATTTCGGAACAAAGTCGATGCCCAACAGGCTCATATCCTCAGCCTGCGCCTGGCTGTAGTAATCCTCGCTCTGGTATGTGCTGGACTTTGGTATGGCTGGCGCTCGGCACCGACTGATCTGACCGTGCATGTGCCCCCGGACCTGCGTTCGGGTAGCACGCGCAAGTGGTGGGATATCCCCTCAGAGAATGTCTATGCATTTGCCCTGTACATCTTCGGCCAACTTAACCGCTGGCCCTCCGATGGCGAGCAGGATTATCGCCGCGCCATCTATAGCTTGCAGTCCTACCTGACACCCTCCTGTAAAACCTTCCTCGACGGCGACTACGAATACCGCAAGGCCGCTGGCGAACTCCGCCAGCGGGTGCGTGGCGTCTACGAAATTCTGGGCCGAGGCTACAGCGAAGATCCAGAGCTCAGGGTCAAGCAACTCGACCACGACAGCTGGCTGGTCACGCTCGACCTCAACGCCGATGAGTATTACGCCGCCGAACCGGTGAAACGGGTGGTGGTGCGTTATCCATTGCGCGTGGTGCGTTTTGATCTGGACCCCGAACGCAACAAGTGGGGGCTGGCATTGGATTGTTATCAGGGCACGCCGCAAAAAATCGCTCTGCCTGGAGGTGAGCCATGAAGCGGATTTTTACCCCGGGGCTCACCATCGCACTGATGCTATGGGGAGCAGCAGCGCAGGCCGTCGAGTTGATGCGCTGGGAACGCCTCCCTCTCGCGGTCCCGCTGGTGATCAATCAGGAACGGGTGGTCTTTGTCGATGAGGCTGTTCGAGTCGGCCTGCCCTCAACTCTGACAGGCAAACTGCGCGTGCAATCATCCGGTGGCGCGCTGTACCTGCGCGCGTCGGAAGCCATTGCTCCGACCCGACTACAACTGCAATCGGTCGCGACGGGCGAGATCATCCTCTTGGACATTGCAGCCACGCCTGGCGATCAACCGCTGGAACCCGTGCGTATTCTCAAGAATGCTCAACGGCAGCCTACCGAGGCTGAATCTAGCACCGTCCCTGTTCCAGAACGTACGCAAATCCCGGTCGCTTTGACACGCTACGCCGCGCAAAGCCTGTACGCGCCGCTACGCACCGTGGAGTCCCTGCCCGGCGTACGCCGCGTCCCGCTCAAGCTGCGCACCGAACTGCCAACCCTGCTGCCGACCGAAAACGTGTCCAGCACACCCATCGCCGCCTGGCAACTCGGAGACTACTGGGTTACAGCAGTGAAGTTACGCAATCGTGGCTCAGCGACGGTGCAACTCGATCCGCGTCGGCTACAGGCCAAGCTATTCGCCGCGGCACTCCAGCACACCTTCCTCGGACCTGTCGGCAGCGCCGAAGACACTACGGTTGCCTACCTCGTCACCCGCGGTGCCGGTCTTGAACACGCCGTGCTGCTCCTGTCTGTTCCGAAAGGTGCCGACGATGAAAGCTAACGCCTTACTTAAATGGCTAGTACCAGCTGTGCTGCTGGGCGTGGCTTTCATCATCCTGAAAACCTGGGTCGCGGGTAGCACCTCCTCTCCAGAGCACCCAGTTGATCAGGGCAATATTCAGTTATCCGCCGAGCAAGCCAAGTCGCTCGGTATTGCGGGGGACACCCCACGCGATACCGTCGCCACCCTGATCGGCCAGGTGAAGGCCATGCGCAGCGACATGCTCGGCCTAAAAAAACACAATGATTCGTTGCAAACGGAGAACATCCGCCTGCGCGAGCGGGAAAACAGTGTTGATTCGCGTATCCAGACGGCGCTAGGCAGTGTGACCCAGCAAGTCGACGAAGGCCGCCGACAAGCCAACGAGGCCCGACTCAAAGCGGAACAAGACAGTCGCCAGGCCCGTGGCCTGCTGACACAATTGCAGGAACAGCTCTCGGGGCTGACCGGCAAAGACAAGGACAAGGACATGCCGATCGGATTGGGGCTTGAGCCAGGCGACGGTGCTAAGTTCGAAGGGCAGCATTCTGCCAATGATGCGCTGCAGTGGATTGAGCCCTCGGATGCTCTGTCCACCGCCCCCCAGGGCAAAACCAAGACCTCGTCCGCCCTGAGTCTGCCTACCGCCTTCAACTCACTGGAGGGTTTGAAGGACAATGCCATCGACCGCAGCCAGAAGCAGTTACGCGAGGTCACCAAGGGTGAACGTGACCTGACAAGCTCCGCTGATCGTACCGAAGGCGCGAAGCCGGTCTACACCATTCCCGAAAACGCGACGCTGATGGGCTCGGTCGCGATGACCGCGCTGATCGGCCGAATCCCGGTGGACGGCACCGTGAATGATCCCTATCCCTTCAAAGTCTTAGTCGGCCCGGAGAACCTGACCGCCAACGGGATCGACCTGCCAGACGTTGCGGGTGCCGTGATGAGCGGCACGGCGTCCGGTGATTGGACCCTGTCCTGTGTACGCGGACAGGTCGAGTCGATCACCTTTGTGTTTACCGATGGCACCATCCGCACAGTGCCTCAGCCAAAGGCAGTAGCCAGCCGCAGCGCCTCCACCACCCAGAGTTCGAACACCGACAAGATCCGTGGCGGACTTGGTTACCTGTCCGATTCGTATGGCATTCCTTGCATTGCCGGTGAGCGCCGCTCAAATGCTCAACAGTACCTCGGCAGCCAGAGCTTGATCACCGCCGCCGGTGCCGGTGTCGCCGCCTTGCTTGGGGATGAGCAGAACAACAGCAGCGTGATCAGTTCGGGTGGCAGTACGCTCGGGGTCACCAACAGCAGCGGCAATAGCGCGCTGAATTCAATTCTCAGTGGTGGGGTCAGCGACATCCGCGAGTGGGTCAACAAGCTGTATGGCGAGGCCTTTGCTGCCGTGTACGTGCGACCGGCCGCCCAAGTCGCCCTGCACCTCGACCATGAGATCACCATCGACTACGAGCCCAAGGGCCGGAGCGTTCGCCATGAAAAAGACCAAGTTTCTCTGCCTGACCTCGATTAGCGTGTTCTGCTGGGTCCTGACGGGGTGTTCCACCGACAAGGACACGTTGATGCCCCATGGCGAGCAAACCATGCTGGACATCTGGAACGGCGCCGGTTCGCAAGGTACTCAGCAGCAACTGCTGGATGCTCGGCAGCAACTACGCCGTCCGCTGGCTCAAGCAGATTTCTCCGTTGCTCTCCAGGAACCGTACACGCGCACAGCGGCCAACGAGATCCGTAACCTGTTCCCTCGCTTGCCCAATCCCGATCTGGTGCTGTACGTGTATCCGCATTTGAGTGGTACTGAGCAGGCACCGGTCCCGGGTTACTCGACCGTCTTTCCGTTCTACCAACGTGTGCAGTACGCATTGCCGGGTGAACGTCAGGAAGACTTGTAGTGCGTACCGGCGATGCGGGCAACCGCACTTCTGGTTGGAAAGCCTGGCGCCACCCATTGCGCCCGCACGCCACCTTGGCCGATGAAGCTGCACTCTATGCGCACAACCCCAGCTTCACCGACCACTTGCCTTGGGTCGAATACCTCGATACTGAACAATGCTTTCTACTGGACGACAATCGCTCAGTGGGTGCGGTGTTCGAGTTGCTGCCCATCGGCACCGAAGGGCGCGAACCCTATTGGCTGATGGCCGCCCGCGATGCCCTCGAAGACGCCCTGCAGGATAGCTTTGATGAACTGGATCAAGCGCCTTGGGTGGCGCAGTTTTTCTGCCAGGACGACAACGACTTCGCCCCCTACCTGACGCGGCTCACCGATTATATTCAAGACAGCGCGCGAGGCACGGTCTTCACCGAGACGTTTTTGGAACTCAGTCGTCGCCATTTGAAGACCATCGCCAAGCCGGGAGGTCTGTTCGAGGACAAGGCCGTCACGCGCTTACCCTGGCGCGGCAATAATCGACGGGTGCGCCTGGTGATCTATCGCTGGCTTGAGGCTGGTACTGAGGAAGCAGGACTTACCCCGGTGCAATCCCTGCAACAGGCTTGCGAACGTATCGCTGCTTCGTTGCAAGCGTGTGGGGTGAAATCGACGCGAGTCGATGGCCGCGGTCTATATGCATGGCTATTGCCCTGGTTCAATCCGGCGCCCCGGCTCACGGATGAAACGCCCGAGGATTTCTACCAATGCGTGGCCTATCCGGAGTCAGGTGATGGCGAGTCGCTGGAGTTGCCCTTCGATCACGACTTCGCCGAGCGGCTGTTTTTCAACGAACCGCGTTCGGATGTGCAACAGGGACTTTGGTACTTCGATGGACAACCCCATCGGGTCATGGTGGTGGACAAACTGCGGCGGCCTCCCTTGATTGGTCAACTCACTGGTGAAACCCGCAAGGGCGACGCGGTGAATGCGCTGTTCGACCAGTTACCCGAAGGCACGGTGATGAGTCTGACCCTGGTGGTCAAACCCCAAGATGTGCTCGAGGAGCAGTTGAACCGTCTGGCGCGCAAAGCCATCGGCGAAAACCTGGCCTCGACCCAGACCCGCCAGGATGTTGAAGAGGCTCGCGCGATCATCGGCCGCCAGCACAAACTGTACCGGGGAACCCTGGCCTTCTACGTGCGCGGTCACGATGAGCAACAACTGCACCAGCGCTCGATCAGCCTGGCCAACGCGCTGTTGGGTACGGGGCTGCAACCAGTACGTGAGAGTGATGAAGTCGCCGCCTGCAACAGCTACCTGCGTTGGTTACCGATGGCTTACAACCCGGCCCGCGACACACGCAACTGGTACACACGCCTGATGTTCGCCCAGCACCTGGCAAACCTGGTTCCGGTGTGGGGCCGCAGCACCGGCACCGGTCACCCGGGTATCACCCTGTTCAATCGTGGTGGCTCGCCGTTGAGCTTTGATCCGTTGTCACGACTAGACCGGGCTATGAACGGCCATCTGCTGCTGTTCGGTCCGACCGGCGCCGGTAAGTCGGTCACCCTGGTCACCCTGCTGATGCAGGTCATGGCGGTGTACCGCCCTCGCCTGTTTATCGTTGAGGCCGGCAACTCATTCGGCTTGCAGGGCGAATACTTCGCAACGCAAGACCTGTCAGTCAACAAGGTCCAATTAAAACCTGGTACCGCGATCAGTCTCGCCCCGTTCGCCGATGCCTGGCGCCTGGTCGAGCAGCCGGATCAGGTGGTGAGCCTGTCGATCGATGAGCTGGACGATGAGGCGGTAGCCAGTCGCGAAGACCAGCGCGATGTTCTCGGCGAACTGGAAATCACCGCCCGCCTGATGATCACCGGCGGCGAGGCCAAGGAAGAGGCGCGCCTGAGTCGAGCCGATCGCAGCTTGATCCGCGAGTGCATTCTCGATGCGGCACAGACCTGTGTCGCGGCGGATCGCCAGGTGCTAGCCCGCGACGTGCGTGACGCCTTACTGCACGTCGCCGCCGACCCGCACCTACCGGAAAAGCGTCGTGAACGGGCCCAGGAAATGGGCGAGTCTATCGATCTGTTTTGCCAGGGTTTCGAGGGTGAACTGTTCGATCGCGAGGGCACGCCTTGGCCCGAGAGCGATGTGACTATTGTCGACTTGGCCACTTACGCTCGCGAAGGCTACGAGGCACAGATGTCCATCAGCTACATCAGCCTGATGAACACCGTGAACAACCTCGCCGAACGCGACCAGTACCTGGGGAGGCCAATCATTATGGTCACCGACGAGGGCCATATCATCACCAAAAACCCGCTGCTGGCGCCATTCGTGGTCAAGGGGACGAAGATGTGGCGCAAGCTCGGCGCGTGGTTCTGGCTGGCCACACAAAACCTTGCCGACTTCCCCACTGCGGCGCAGACCATGCTCAACATGATCGAATGGTGGATTTGCTTGAACATGCCGCCGGCGGAAATTGAAGAAATCGCACGGTTCAAGAAACTCACGCCAGCACAGAAAGCCTTGTTGCTCTCCGCCAGCAAGGAGCCGGGCAAATACACCGAGGGGGTCGTGCTGTCGAAAAAACTCGAAACGCTGTTTCGGGCCGTGCCACCCAGCCTCTATCTCGCCCTAGCCATGACGGAGCCCGAGGAAAAAGCCGAACGCTGGACACTGATGCAGAGCACCGGCTGCTCGGAATTGGAGGCGGCTTTCCGGGTAGCTGAACGGATCGATAGGATGCGAGGAATTAAGTGAAACGGAGCTGATCCTAGGTTTCAATCAACCCGGCAGCAAATCCTTGAACACCTTCTCCACGTAGGCTTGCATGAACCAGTCAGGGATCTCATCAGCCCTGAATTCAAGGTCAGTCCCGTCTGTTACTTCAGCGAGCAGCACCAGATCAGCGCCGGAGTTATCAAAGATATAAGCCCGGTTCGAGGCTGCGATGGCTGCTGGCAATAGGTTCAAGCAACGACCGTAGCGCTGCACAATTTTTTCCGTGGGGACTGGGTGCCCACCTGCCGCGACACGGTTCTTGACCCTATTGATATTGATGTCAGGATCTTCAGTGGCGACAAAGTAGAGGTAGGTTCGATATCCCGACGCTTTTGCCTTAAGCATAAAAGCGACTTTGTCCTCGCTAGACATCACCGTTTCGAAGGTGAAAGACAACTGGGCTTCAAGGAGCTTGTGCCGCATGAAATCAGAGAGCACGGAAGCAAAATAGGAGTTCATCGCGACGGACTGGAAATTCAGGCCGTTATTGCTGAAGCCTATTTTGGCTGCCTCTTCAACGAGCTGGGTCGACCGAATCAGTCGGTGCGCCTTGATAAAGCCGAGAACCTCGCCACCTTCGACTTCCAGTTGAAAATCGCTGAACTCCAGGCGTCCGCCCTCTTTGGCAGCCTTTTCGATTTCATCAGGGTTGATGTAGATCCCGATCAGGTGGGAAGGGACGGCACTTTTCATTGTGCTTTTACCGGAACCATTAGGGCCGGCAAACACCCTCAGCCGAGGGACGGTCATGAGCAGCGGTGCACCTTGATAATCCCGCCCAAGGTCACTTTATGCTTGGGCTTGGCCACTCGAATAACCTTGTGCTTACCGTCGGCAGTCGTCTCAACGAGCTTGCCGTCCATGACTTCCATCACGCTGCGTCCGGCCGCCAGCGCGTTGATATAGGCCGTATTGATCGCACCTTCAGCCATGGCTGGGATTTTACCCTCCAGTCGGCTCACCAGATCGTCACTCAACACTTGGTCGGCTTTCATATCGCGCTCCACGTTCTCAGAGCGTGCAGAATCTGCACTTATCAGAATCCTAGCTACGTAAATCTGTTTATCACAGACCAACGCCATTTCTGTCAGATCTCCATTCTAGAGGAATGGAGCCTGGAACCATACCTTCCAATAAATTTTCCCGTGTAGGTCATATCGTCAGGGTTGGAGCCGCACGGCTACGGTGAAACGCCTTGAAGCCGTTGCTGAATTCTCAATAAAAATCCTGCTTCGAAAGCATCCTGAGATTCTCCTGCCGGACAAGTCTTCCGTGCCTGCGCCAGTTCCCACCACAGCGGTACGTCACCGGGTGTATTAAGCCAGGCCTGGGCGCATTGCACGCCACGTTCGATCATAGGCGCAAATTCGCTGCCCCACGGTGTCAAAAGGCTCGGGCAGCCGTCCGCCGCCGGAATTGAAACGTAATTTTCGTCCATAGACACCTTAGCTTTCGATTATTTATTAATGCTCGGTCTGTTCTAAGCAGCATAGAAACAAAATTGACACTCGGCTTAAGCATCAAAAAAGCCCGAATCAGAGCCAATGTAGACTATATCCCGTGGATTGAGAGTCCCTCAAGGCGCAGTTTGCGCGCATGACTCAAGACTTCGAACAGCTCCGTCTGCAACTCGCGGAAAATATCCGCTCGATGCGACGCGTGAAGAACCTTACCCAGGAGCAATTGGCGCTCATGGCCGAGGTGGATCGTACCTACGTGAGTCAAATCGAACGAGGGGTAGGCAACCCGTCGTTATTGGTCCTCTGCAAACTCGCCAACATTTTCGAGATCAAAACGGATCAGTTGCTCATCGAGTCTGACGCGCTTGCTCGTACGCTGAGCGCTGAATGACCCGCTGCTGAATCTAGAAGGACGCTGTAAACCGACTATCCTGCGTTCGGCTTTCTCACTGACACCCCTCTCTCGATCATTGAACCTGTCCAGGCCATACACCCAGAGCCTGGATCATGTCTGCTGCCTGCCCGCACATTTCGCCCCAGAAGCTGCATCCTTTGGTGCTGAGCATTCTGCTGGCATCCGGGCCAAGCGTAGCGTTGGATACCGGCAGCATTGCCGCCTCCGTGCTCACTCCGGACTGTCTCGAATACAAGGTCGTCGGCATCTGCTTCTGGTTGCTCTGCACCCCCTTCGGCTGCACTGTGAAAACCTCAACCAAGGTTCGTCACTTCATTCCTGAGCTGGTGGTCTCGAGCTATGCCACCACCGGTGCCAATCCTTGGACCGAGATGGCCGCACTCTCCTATCCCATCAGCGGTGCAGAAGGTGGCGGTAACCTGATCACGCCGAACACCCAACGCGATAACCTGCCTCGTTTCAAAAATGTTGATGGCATCGGCCACCCCGGAGGCTGGGCCGCCACGCAACTGGCCTCGCAATCCGGCTACGCCTGCGCCAGCGGCGCCACTGCGTTCATGCCCTACTACCTGAGCACTTTAGACTCACTGGCCTGGCGTCATGGCATCCCGGAAAGCTTTTACCCCGAGTCGCTCGCGCCCGGGATCCGTGAAATCGGTCGTCAGCTCGCGGGAAACATGTGGGGCAACGTCTATCCCCGGCAAGGATTTTTGGTGCAACCCGACGACTTCAAAGCCGCTGCGGTGATGGCGCAGCGGGCGGGTGATGTCATTACCCGCAACTGGCAACCGCATGTGTATGTCCCGCTCACACCCGTACCACGCGATGGTTATTGGCCGCCTGGTCCAATCGTTGAAAACGACGCTTCGACCCACAAATGGCAATTGCTCTCCCCCCTGGTTCAACCCACATGTGCCATCTTCCCCAGCGATCCGGTGCAGAGCGCGGATGACGGCTACGCCTGGTCGCTGTGGCGTCCTTATAGCTGCTGCAAGCGTGAGGGACAGACCTTCTTGTTCAGCATCGACTTCGAAGGTGGTGCTTCATGAGTAGGCATATTGCAAAGCCCTGGTTGGGCCCGATGGGTTTGTTGCTCTGCGGACTGCTCGCCGTGGCCACGCATGCCGACGCCGCCGAGGACGATTACCGTCTAGGCACTCAAGGTGAAGTGCTCGACGACAGGGTGATGTACACCATAGGTGGTGGCTCGGCAGCGGGCTCGCCGAGCTCGCTCTATCGCCCCAACGGGCTCGGTGTCGGCGGATCCTGGCAGGCGAACATGATGTGCGGAAACATGAGCCTCACCAACACCTTGCAAAACCAGTTGAACGGCGTCACCGAAGGGTTCCAGCAGATCATGGGCAGCATTGTGCATAACGCGACCCCAGCGGTGATGTCGCTGCCGGCGTTGATCATCCAGCGCGCCAATCCCGGTCTCTATGAGTTGCTCAGTAACGGCGTGATGCAGGGGCGTATCGACTTCGACCGCTCCAAACTGACCTGCCAGGCCATGGCTGAGAAGATGGCGGACAAGGTCGGTCAAGCCGGCTGGGGCGCATTGGCCAAGAACCAGGAAATGCAGGGCAACCTCGAACAAACCGGCGGTGATGCGGTGGCTGCGGTGAAAAACACCGAGGCCCGCAACGGCAACAATGGGGTGTCTTGGGTCGGCGGGCAGAAGGCTGGAGGTAGCGGACAAACACCCATCCGGGCAACCTCCGATGTGGTGCGCGCGGGCTACAACCTGCTGCATAACCGGTCGGTGGATGACAGCGCCTCGATCAGTAGCAGTGATTGCCTGGGCGGCGCTATTTGCCAGGCGTGGACCTCACCCCAAGAGGAATCCGAATGGGCTGTTCGAGTGTTGGGCGAGACCGAAGTCGCGACCTGCGACACCTGCGAGACACTGCGGGCTACCGCTGGCAGCGGACTGACGCCGCTGATCCAGGAGGCCTACAGTAAACACCTCAAGACCCTGCAAGGGCTGTTGTCCGGCTCATTGCCGCCTACCCCTGACAATCTGAGCAAAGCCTCCAGCCCGATGCTGCCGGTGACCCGAGGTGTGATCGAAGCCCTGCGCGACGATCCTGATCAGGAACTCCTGGCGCGGCGCCTGGCCAGTGAGACGGCCCTGTCCAACGTGCTCGACAAAGCGCTCCTGCTATTGCGCACGCTGCTGGCAGGCAGCCACGAACCGAACATCGCTTCTGCCGAGCCGGCCCAAACGGCCTTGACGAAAAACATCGACACTCTGGAGCGTGAAATACGCCTGCTGCAGACTGAGCTGCAGGTCCGGCAAATGTTGGCTACCAATACCGCCAGCCTGGTACTTGATCGACATGCCGGAGGTGCCGATGCTTCGCGTACCGTCGAACAAGGCGACCCCGAGCCTGGCCGACTCAATGATGCTGACGCCAGGAACAAGTGAGCCATGAAACGCTCACCGCTATTCACTTTGCTTTCAAGTCTAGGGATCGCCGCAGGGATGATTCTGACCGCCGCACTGATCGCCTGGATCGGCTGCACTGCGCTGGGTAGTTTCGGGGGCTGGCAGCAAGCCTTGGAATCGATACGGCCTTATTTGCGGTGGTGGCGTGTCCTGCTTTACGGCGTTCTCTTTGCACTCTGGTGGGACCTGCTGAGGCGCCACCGACATCGACCACAGGACCGACTGCGCGTGAAACGCGCCGGGACATTAGGGTTCTTGATCTTTACCTGCGTCGAGCTCACTCGATTGTGAGGTCACCACCATGCTCATGAGCACTAACAGCTACCTGGAGTTTTACCTTTCCCTGCTGGCCTGGATCATCAACAACGGTATCTGGAACATCCTATCCGATACTGGATTGTTCGCCGCACCCTTCGGCGCGATCATCTTGCAAGAGTGGTTGTCTGCCCGCCAGCAAGGCGCGGATGAAGGCAACAAGGGATTGCTCTCGGTACCGAGGATCGAGAACCGGCTTTGGTTGGCCTACATCATCGTATTGTTCGGCTGCGCGCCGGTCTTTCCGTTAAACCTCTCTTCAATGGCGTTCGATGATGCAGCGAGCCAGCGCTGCGGCATCAGTGTGGCCAAGCCAGCGGAAACCGCTTGGGGCACCACCTTCAACACCATCGGCGAACGCTCTGCCAACGTGCCAATCTGGTGGTTCCTGGTGCACGCCTTGAGCAAAGGAGTGACCGCTGCGGCCATCGCCTCCATCCCCTGCGCACCGGATATCCGGCAGATACGCATGGAGATCGACAGTTCTCGCATCGATAATCAGGTACTGCTACAGGAGGTCGCCGACTTCACTCGCGACTGCTACGGCTATTCCCGTTCTCGGCTGTTCACCAACCGTCCTCAGTTGGACAAGGCACAAAGTCATGATGCGTCCTGGATCGGCTCACGCTATTTTCTCGACACACCAGGCTACTACGACACCGATCGCTCGAGGACACCGCGAGTCAGTTGGCCCTACGATGAAACCCGCGATATTTCCTTGCCACGGCTGGAAA
Organism: Pseudomonas sp. Cab53; assembly: GCF_018325965.1. NCBI lineage: Bacteria > Pseudomonadati > Pseudomonadota > Gammaproteobacteria > Pseudomonadales > Pseudomonadaceae > Pseudomonas > Pseudomonas sp. Cab53. Next base: position 3,863,270 of record NZ_AP021902.1, read on the forward strand.
ATGGCGCGGGCTACCCCACTTGCAAACAGTGGTGGGGGGACAGCGGAGTCGGGTTGCGAGAGCGCTTGATCGAGCAAGTCGATCCTTGGCTGCTGACTCAGCTGAAAGGCTGGTTGACTGGTCGCTCAAGCAACGAGATCGAGGATGCCACCCTGCGCGAACTGGTCAGCCCACGCCAACAATCGATGTCCATGTCGCCCGGACAGGTGTACCAGGACTACGGCTCCAGTGCTCGCGGTGGGTCGATCAATCAGGGGCTTAATAACCTGGCCACCAACACTGGGCTAGCCCTCGGTTCCTTCAGCAACTTCCCGGCGATGAACGCGCTACGCGCCGCTCTGCCGATGGTGCAGGCTTTCCTAATCATGGGCGTCATCATCAGCTTGCCGCTGATCCTGCTGGTCAGTACCTACCAGCTAAAGACCGTCATGACGGTGACGTTCGCGCTGTTCACGCTGCATATGCTGACGTTCTGGTGGGAGTTGGCCCGCTGGGTCGACTCCAGCATGCTCGACACTTTGTACAACCAAGTGTCGGCCTCCAATCAGGTGCTCTTGTCGCTGCCCACATCTGGCTTCATGGATGGGACCGTCACGGCACAGGTGATTGAGTATGTGATGGGGGCAATGTTCGTCGTGCTTCCGATGTTGTTTTTGGCTGCAATGAGCTGGGCAGGATATAGCGTTGGCTCAATCGCCGACGGCATGCTTAGCAAAGGAGCAGCTCAAGCGCAGGACGCTGGTGCAAGGGGCACTGGAGCTCTGATGTCTGCTGGAAAGGCCTTAAAGTAGGGAGTGAAGAGCTCGACTAAAGGTCTTTTAAATCAGGCTGACCGGGTGCGCGACCATACTCATACTCACCATATGGATCGCCATATGCTTTGTAACGGAGAGCATCCTTAGGTTTGATAGGTGTTCCATTCGCGATGGCCCAACACAAGGCGATAAGGATTATCACCGACACTGTGAGCCATAAGCTAACTAGAAGCAGTCCTGCAGCAACTGCCAACTTGAAGATTAAAAAACTCCCGCGAACAAGCAGCTTGCCTGCGGGCATACCTGCCGTCACCGCACGCTCAGCCGTGCGGGACTCAAATGCTTTCAACTTGCGATACCCGCGTTTTATCGATATGCCACAGGTATATGCCCAGTGGTGGACGCGGGAAACCTCAACACGGTTTTGAGTCGGCATGGTCTCGCCCTCTTCTGAGCGTTTTCATGGTTGAGAGAGGAGTAATAGCCTACTACCGAAAACCGCCCATGCCTGACCGTTTATCAGTTTACCTAGCCGAAAACTCTTCACTGGAAGACAGAAGACGCAGCTCGTGCACCAGCGCCTCTATGGCCGTTGACCCATCCATATCATCCAGCTACATAGAGGGTACGGATCGCTGTTATCGACAGCACCTTCCCAGGTAGCCAGAGCCTTCAAAGCTACGTCACTCCGGTGATGGTTCCTCCCAAGTGCGATTAGCGTTCGGTGGCTCGCACGGTCACGCTACACGGTGATGAACGTCTACTGCTCTCCCGAGCGTCTTTCGAGCGCGGCTCGTCCTACCCAATCTTGTTTTTCTTCAACCCACCGCGAGGAATTCTTTCTCCTATGGGACAGGTTTCTTCGCGCTATCAACGGAGGCACACCATGTCCGACTCACTCACAAGCGAAGCACTGAACACTCTGCGCTTGCCCGTTGTGTTCACTCCAGACGCATGGCAACACGCAGTATTGCTCGATGGTTCAAGTCATCCTGAAAAGCTGCAGCTCGATAGGCTGAGCAACGTGGTACGCGCAGCCTTCAAAGCTCACCTAGCCGATCCAAACGCACCCTACGTGGTGTTCGAGATAGCTAAGTTCGGCTCAGTGAGTGATGCAGAACATAAACCATTGCTGCGACTGAGCCTCAGCCTACTTCAGGCATCAGACCAACCTAACGCCTTACTGATAGCGCTTGCGGAAGAGCAGCAACGCTAAACGCAAACGGCCATACCCGGCCACTGATCCAACTCAGGCTATACGCAGTCCTGCACCAATCCAATCAACACCCACCGGGGAACCCTCCCCGACGGGCAAGGCGTTCCTCCGGTTTTTCGAGGGAAATGCCATGCGCAATATCTACCAAGACGTGACAGACAAGATCGTTACCGCGTTAGACCAAGGCGTAGCGCCCTGGATCAAACCCTGGTCCTCAAATGGCTCAACTGACGCCGCTCATCACCAGCCCTATCCCATCAACGCCATCACGCAGCGCCCCTATTCGGGCATCAATTTACCGTTGCTCTGGGCCGAGGCCCGATTGCAGGGGTTCACTCAAGATCGTTGGCTAACCTTCAACCAAGCCAAAAAAGCCGGGGGCACATCCGTAAGGGTGAGCACAGCACCCTGGCAGTGCTCTACAAACCGATGGAGCGCGAGGAACAGACCGAGTCAGGCCAACCCGTACTTGATGAGAACGGTCAGCCCAAGGTCGCTCACTTTGGCATTCTCAGAACGCATTTTCTGTTCAACATCGAGCAAACGGAAGGACTCGAAACGCTCAACGAAACAGTGCTTGCGACGGAACCGAGCGATCCCTTCTTCCCCAACAGCGCTGCAGAAAATCTGCTGCTAAGTTCGGGCGCAAATATCATTCATCGATTTGCCGACGAAGCCTTTTACCACCCGCTCAGGGATCTCATCCAACTGCCGACAAAAGCGCAATTTCACGATCAGGGTGGGTACTACGCAACCGCGCTTCACGAGCTGACGCACTGGACCGGACACCACACTCGCTTGCAGCGTGAAGGTGTGACCACACCTTGCCCATTCGGCTCGCCAGACTATGCATTTGAAGAGTTGATCGCCGAAATGAGTGCCGCTTTTTTATGTGCCTACGCCGGTATACAGGGAGAGCTTCGGCACGAAGGCTACATCGACTCCTGGCTCGGCCTGCTGAAGTCCGACAACCGCGCGATCTTCCGCGCCAGTGGCCAGGCCCGATGCGCTTCGGAGTATGTGCTCAACCTGGAGCAGCAACGGAAGCAGTCGGGAATGGATCGCACGCGATGCATGAACAATAGTGCTTGATTGTTACCTCACTGCTGCAAACGCTTCACAGGGTCCAACACGAGTTGGGCCCTTTTTTCTGTGCCCAAAAAAATCCCCACAGCGTGGGGGGTGACGCAAAGAACGGGAGATAACTCCCTAACCACAGTACGCCGTTATGTATCCAGATTTTCCGCCAGATAATCCACCAGATCGAGCGAATTTCGGCTATCGATCACCTTGTAGATCAGATCGCGTTTGCTGCGCGGAAGCTTCTTGACCACGCTCTTCGCCGAGGCCCTGACGGCTTTGTCTGTTCCATGGATACGTGCCGCGAGCAGCAGTATGAGCGTGGCGTCAGTGAGGTTCATGGCAAGACCCAATAAAATTCGCACCGCAGTGTACCGACACTTTCCTTTTTCGCGCCAGCACGCGTACTCAGCAAAAAACGGCACCAGCATTAATCGATATTCCTATTGCCGCACAAACGGAAGCGCGCCAAAAGGATAGGCAAGGGTTGGAAGGGGAATGGGGATTCAAGGGTAAGAGCCCTATCCGAAAAGGCTAAAAGGCCACTGACTCTGCCAGTTCCCGGGAGGACCATGATGTTCAGTCTGTTTCGGCACAAAAGGCAAAAGCCTCCTCCACCACCAATCGTAAACGTCGCCGATGGGTACCAGCCCATCGAATCGTCCCAGAGCTTGTTAGCAGCCGAGCATCGCCGCCAGTTGCTTGATCGCATTTGGCAGTACACCGCCCTCTCCCATCCGCAATTCAGCCAGCTCTATTTAAATCCGATCCATCGCTACGCCGAGCTGGTCCAGCAGCTTCCAGCCAGCGAGACGCACCACCATGCCTATCTTGGCGGCATGCTCGACCATGGGTTGGAGCTGGTCGCTTGTAGTTTGAAATTGCGTCAGTCGTATCTGCTTCCCACCGGCGCCGCACCCGAAGACCAAGCCGCCCAGACCGACGCGTGGTCCGCTGGCATCGCCTATGGCGCGTTGCTGCATGACATCGGCAAGATCGCCGTGGATCTGCTGGTCGAACGCCAGGATGGCCGTGTCTGGCATCCTTGGCAGGGATCCCTGGATCAGCCTTATCGTTTCCGCTACCCCAAGGGTCGCGATTACCACCTGCATGGCGCGGCCGCAGGCTTGCTCTACACCCAGATTCTCGACTGCTCAATCCTCGATTGGCTCAGTGGATTTCCATCGCTCTGGGCCAACCTCCTGTACGTCCTAGCGGGCCAGTATGAACGTGCCGGCGTGATCGGTGAGTTGGTGATGCAGGCAGACCGTGTTTCCACCGCACAGAACATCGGTGGTAACCCGAGCAAGGCACTGCAAGCACCGATTCATTCGCTGCAACATCACTTGATCAGCGGACTGCGTCATCTGGTTCAGCACGAGCTGAAACTCAACCAGCCAGGTGCCGCAGGATGGTTGACCCAAGACGCACTTTGGCTGGTCAGTAAGACAGTCACAGACAAGCTGCGAGCCTATTTGCTGTCGCAATCGATTGAGGGCATTCCCTCGTCCAACCTCGCGGTGTTTGACGAGCTGCAGTCACATGGATTGGTTGAGTCCACGCCGGAAGGCAAAGCCATCTGGACTGCGCTTGTGACACAGGGAACCTGGCAGCAGAGTTTCACCTTTCTGCGCCTTCAACCCGCACTGATTTGGGGAAACGAAGACCGGCCCAAAATTTTCAGCGGAACAGTGACCATGGTAGTCGATGACCACCCGACTGACGCTCCGGTATCACCACCAGTGCCCAAGGCAGGCGGAACAGGATCACATCAAAACCAATCGCTGGAAGATTCACTAGCGATGGATGCCGATTACCTCGGAACGTTGCTGAATATGTTCGAATTGGCAGAACCCGAGACTCCTGAATCACCACCCGAAAGAGCTCTTGAAATCCGAAGCTCCCCTTCGGACAACCCCGGTCGGGCATTCCTGAAATGGGTCAAGGAAGGCATCCAGAGCCACAAGCTGATCATCAACGACAGCAAGGCTAAAATCCACACGGTGAGCGGCAGCGTGCTATTGGTCACACCAGGTCTCTTCCAACGCTATGTGCAGGAGTTTCCTGGTATCTCACAGGATTTCGATCAAGAGATTGAAGAATGGCGTTGGGTGCAGAAGCAGTTCGAAAAACTGAAGGTCCACAGGAAACGAGACGATGGCTTGAACATCTGGATCTGTCATGTCGAAGGTCCTCGGAAGAAAGCAAATCTTAAAGGTTATTTGCTCGAGACCCCGGCGTTGTTGTTCAATATTGTGCCGGCCGATAATCCTTTTCTTAAAATCGTAAATGCTTAGATTTCCATAGAAATCTATTGGATCCTACGACATTCTGCACCGCGAGTATTAGGACTGCCGAACTCATGGCCGGCCACAATACTGTGACGCCGTTGCAGTTTGAGAGACCGCACACTACAGCCTACACCGACGCGGTGAAATTATGACAGCGTGCCCCGGTTTGACACAGGGTCGGCCAGGGGGGCTCCGTCTCTCTTCGCCCCCTTTCTATCTCATCCCTGAACCCGCAGATGATCACTAGTAAGGATGTTTGTCCACGCAGTCCTGAAGTCTCGCAACGCCTGGTTCGATGCTGGCTTCCCACGGAAAATCATTGGTGAGCTAGGCTCGTGCCAAGCTCACAGCCAAAAGCGCGCATTCGCACCGAAGGAATTGTCAAACACAAATGACTTTGTATTTGATGACGGTATGGCTACAGAAGAGCTCACCTTTAGCGATCCATTGAGTCTCCTGTTTTGCTCTCACCATCAACCGAGCTGGGTGGAAAAAACAAGTCTCAGATGGATAGGCGTTCTTCTGGCAGAGATTCATACCGAATCACACCTCGTGCCCATAGATCGCCTTTGCGAGCGGCCCTCCGGATGGATGAAGGCGAGATCACGAGCCACTTCCCAATTTTCGGCTTAACCAAAGGCCTCCCCATTCGGGCGTGACAGGCCGCAAGGAACGGCTCCATCTTTTCGATGATATGCGGTGCGAGCTGGGCTACCTCCGACGATGCATAGCTGGCTTCGGGTGCATAGGTCAGTCCTTTCGGAAAAGCGTACGCTGTATCCCAAAATACTGCCGGCATTTCGCACGCTAAGAAACCTGCACCCGCAGGTAGGTAGTACGTACCCAAGTCGATAATCGAGCCATCGAGTTCCACCCAATAATGAGAATGCTCGCCGGACTCAGATGCATACCCGTGAACGAAGCCCCTTCGCTGATCCTGCGAAACCACAAAGGCTGAAAATGTACCCCCCAGCACCTCAGGGCTATGTCCCAGCGACTGCAAGAGACTGTGCACACCAAAAGATGCATACAAACATCGTTTGTAGTAGTCATCGGGAAACTGGGCCTTCAGGCATCTATCTACTACACAGAGAACGCGCTCAACAACCGTAGCATCGACCAAAGCAAGCTCCTTCTCAGATTTGGTGCTCGAAGATAAATATAGTGGCCATTACATGACATAACATGACTAAAATCCACCCCGGCATCTGACGGATCGCCTTGCGCTGGAACGCCGAATTACCACGCCCAGCGCAACATGCGACGTCAGGGCCATCTATATACCTCTCTCAGCGGTAGCAGGCGACTGATGAGACTCTCTGCAGGTAAGCTATATGGATATGGATGAGCAGGTTGCGCTGAAGTTGATCGCCGAGAAGGCCTATGACGTCGGGTACTCCGCCAAACTTCACTTCTCCACCTACGACATTGTGGAGAAAGCTCCAGGCTGGATCGGCCTGATCTCCCTGGTGATTGGCGTGCTAGCGCTCTACATCGATTTCTTGGCGGCAAAACACATCTCGGCGCTCATTACGGTGATCGGCATCTGCAGCCTCTACATCACCTATTACGGCGATACCAAAGAGCAGTATTTCCAGGCTGGGAACAAGCTGACGCAGTTGCTGGATCAGCTGAAGATCATGTCTGCCCGGTGCAAATCCAATCACCAGTTCACCTCCGCCGATCAAGCCGAACTGGATCAAATCACCACCGATTTCCGCTCAGCCTGTCAGAGAAAGCACATCCTGTTCTCAGGCTGGCTTGCTCACAAGAAATTCTTCTGGGATCAACAGGTCGACTGGATCGCTGAGCACCGTGAGTTTTCGTTTTTCAGGGACAAGATCCCGTTTTCCGTTTACGCGCTAATTGTGGTGGTTCTGATCGCTTATGCCGGCGGGTCATGGCTTGCCGCGCATCCAGATCTTCTGCTCTCCCTAAAGGACGCTTGCACCCATGAGTAAAGAGCTTTTTGAGCAATTTCGAAGAAACCTGGCCGTCAAGAACGCCGACGAGATCTCCAAAAGCTACCGGCAGATCACCGAGAAACTGAACGGAAAATACTACGACAGTGCCTCAGACATCCTCCACTGCCGCCAGGTCGGCTCGTACGGTCGCCATACCGCCGTCCACGGCGTAAGCGATCTGGACATGGCGTTCGTGCTGCCATGGTCGGTCTACGATCGCTTCCAGCGTTACGAAAATAACAAACAGTCGGCGTTACTCGGAGAGATACGCCTAGCCCTGAAGGAGCGCTTTCCTAATCATGAGGTCAGGGCTCAGCAGCAGGTAGTGTCGATCAACTTCACGGATTACGTGGTCGAGGTGCTACCTGCGTTCGAGCATGAGGATGATAGCTACACTTATCCGGATGCGAATGACGGGGGCAACTGGGAAACCTGCAACCCGGTCGCTGAAATCGATGAGATTAACGCGCTGAACCAGGCCAAAAACCATAACCTCAAGCGCCTATGCAAAATGGTGCGGGCCTGGAAGAACGACCACGGCGTGCCGCTTAAAGGGATGATGATCGACACTCTCTGCTACCAGTTCCTCAAGAACACCGCAGACTACGACGCCAACTCCTATTCCGCCTACGGCGAAATGACTCGGGATTTCTTCGCATACCTGGTGGATATCGACGAGGACAAGGAGCAATGGCGTGCGCCTGGAAGCGGCTCGATCGTCACGAAGTCAGGTAACTTCCACCCCAAAGCCAAGAAGGCCCTGAGGCGTTTACAGGAGGCTCTGGACGATGCTGAGGTTGCCCATGAGCGGTGGAGCACTGTCTTTGGCGAACATTTCCCAGAGTATGTCGAGCAGGAAAAGAAGCAGGCGATAGCGGAAAATCGCGTCAAAAATGGCGAGCAGTTCATTGGCCGAAAATTCAGCCTCGACATCCAGTACACCCTTCGTATCGATTGCTCGGTCAAAAATGAGGGTGACCGACTTCGCAACCTCATGTCACGCGTTATGACCTACCGGATCCCGAAACAGCGTGAGCTGACATTTTGGGTAGCCGAGATCGATGTGCCGCCACCTTATAAAATCTACTGGAAGGTGAAGAATCTCGGCCCGGAGGCCATCGAGCGGAACATGATTCGCGGGGAAATCCGTATCGACAGCGGCCACCATCAAATCACCGAGCACTCAACCTTCCAAGGCGACCATTACGTGGAATGCTATGCGGTGAAAGACAACGTGTGCGTTGCCCGCAGCCGAATCATCGTGCCGATATGAGTACTGTCGAAGTGTTTCAGGAGACAGTCCGCACTTACGCAACTTTTTGCGACGAAACTACAAAGCACTGGTAAAAAACAATGCCATACGCTATCGGTGAGGGAGGCAGCTTTGAAGCAATATGCAGCGAATAGCGTCGACGAGTTAAACCAGCTCCTTGGGACCTTCGGTGAGGATATTTTGTTTCGTGGCCAGATCTCCCATTACGGTGAGGTGGGAGCCCCCTCCATAGGAACGTCCTTCGACAGGAAGGGGTGCATACCGAGCGAAATGCTCAAGTGGTGTCGCTACTCCCAAGGCGTGTTGGATGCCTACATCGCCCAGCACCGATCAGACTTTGCCTACCAGCAGGCCCTCCTTCAGCACTACGGGTGGCGTTCGTTTTACGTCGATTGCACTTCAAGTGCAGCCGTGGCTGCATGGTTCGCCAGCCACAAATACAGTGAAGCAACCACGCTGGAGCTGTGCGAGGACTGTGACGAGGTGGCGGTGATGGTCAGAAAGCGCATGGCCCGCTATGCACCTGTGATCGGCACTGGCCATCTGTATGTGCTCAGTAAGCAGGCCGCCAATCATGTAGGCCTAGTCAACTTGGCTACGTTGACGGTTGAGGGCTACAGGCCGCGCACCGTGGCTCAGTCAGCTTGGCTTCTTGGCCCTCTGCACAATCCGATTCCACAGAATTGCTATCTCGCACAAATCACTGTCCCGAGCGACGTTCTGCAGGCGTATGCCGCTGCCCGTGGCTTAACCGACACGAACACGCTCTTCCCCTCTCCCGCAGACGATCCGATCTTAAGATCACTGCTGGGCTTGCCGTGGGAGGAGATCAAGTTTGAAGCAAGCCTCAAAAATCTGCCTGCGTTCAAGCGAGCACTGGAGCTTCCGGAGTACCATCCAAGCTTAGTGAAAATCGCAGGTGCGAAAACGGCGTTCTATCGTGGTGCAAGGATTCTGGATACCCAGGATTCGATTGATGGTAACCCTCACAGTGGAATCTTCGTCGAAATCCCGGACATGGTGCTCTATGGCTCAGCCGACCCGAGCAAGCCCCTTCGCTTCCCTGAAATCGAGAAGCTAATCAACGAGAATGGCACGGTAGCATTCGAAGCAGACACGTTGATCAAGCATCCAACCCTAGATCACCTGACGCTCTACCAGAAGGGCGTCGGCGTCATACCTCGCGGGCCCGACCTATTTGAGGTTTGTGAACTCACCGTCAATCACCCAGGGCTCCGACTGAGCGGCGCCGGCTTCATCACGGGCTGGACATATCGGAGGCAGGCAAGCGGAGTGTGGACACGGGAAGCGCAGACCACAGATTGCTCATGCGGCAATCCCATCGTCCATGCACAGCACATCAGCGCACTGCACATCGCCGAAGAGTTCCTGAGAGATCCCAAAGGCTTCAATTGACGAAGCTCGTGCACTCAGCCGTGCCGATCACTAAGGAGCACTGACGGCTAGCCTCGACCAATGTCGGGATGAATCTCGACTCATCGCTGTACCCGACTCACTACGCTATCCTGATCAAACTCGCAGGCGCTTCCAAAATCTTCAATCAGATGGGTTTGAGGTTCATCTTGGCTTCAAAAATCAGCAGATCGCTTTCCTCGTTGGTGATCATCATGTTGACTAGGCGAGGGCTCACTTCGATCTCGCCGCCGAGCGTCGCACGCACAGTTTCGGGATACCGTTCGAGCATCAGATCCGCCAGGCCATGGCTGTAACCATCGCGGATGAGCTTGATCTTGGTGTCATCCGCAGTGCCGTATTTGATGAGTTTGTAGAACCCTGGATCCAGGGCGCCTACCCCATTCAGCACCTCGACGAACTTGAAGATCTTGTTGTCGAAGAAATCGTCCTCGTCCTTGAGACGGACGATTGCCAGGTTAATACGCTCGCCGTCATCCTTCTGGGAGATCCTTACCCAGTTCTCGTACTTGCTGTCGCGATATTTGGTATCCCCCCATTTACCCACGAACACGTGATCGCTATGGCTAGTCTCGACCAGCTTTTTCCAGTACGCGAGCGTCTGTCGGATCGTCTGCTTGACGCTGAGTTTCTTCAGCTTCCAATCCAGGATCATGGCGTAGAAATTCCGGGCAGGCTCTTGCTTGAGACGCACCAGGTCGCTGTACTCTCGGCTGTTGTCGAAGTGATCGACGAACGATTTGGAGATCGCAAGCATCAGCCGGTCAACGGTGTTGATGACGCCGTTCGCCTCGATGCCTCGCCTGATCTTCCGTTCAATAGCCTCCTCCTCTGAGAACACGTCAATTTCACTGACACTGTTCGCGATTAAGAGCTTGCCCACCTGAGTGGTAACGTACCGACACTCTCGATCTTTAACCACGCCAGGATGCAGATTCTCAAGACGAGCCACGGCGTCGTCGTAGAGAACCGACACCTTCCCATCGATAATCTTGGTGGCTTCAAGCAGAACGTTGCTGACAGTGTCCTTGACCACCTTTGAAACGTTGACGGATTTATCGTAGAAAGTCTCAAGCGCTGCATTGTCGCGGGTGTAGCCATTTACGCCCAACAGGTAGATGCTGGACTCCAGCTTTCTCAACGCAGCCTTAGCTCCAGGCGCGAAGACCTCACTGAACCGGTTGACGCGTCCGACCAGGTTCTTGAATTGAGATGGCGTCAGCTTTTGCTTCCCTTTGAAAAAATCAAAGACGAAGAGTCGTTCGATCGGCAGATTCACCCCTTCCAGAAGCGTGGAGTTGCAGACCAAAAACCTCATCTGCTTGGAGCTGCTGAACAGGTTCTCCAAGTAAAGACGGATGGTGTCAGGGATCGAACCATGGTGGTACATAACCCCTTTGCGCAGGCAGCCGATCAGTTTGTAGCGTCGGTCAAAAAGCTCTTCTAGCTCGGCACAGGCGGTCTGGATCAGCGGACAATCTACGAGCGGCAGCACGGCTGCCAGTTCAACCGCAAATGACTCAATGCTTTTTTTCCTGTTGCCGTAAACGATGTTTTTGGACAGTGCTTCGCCTTTGATGAGCTCGAAGCAGTTGGCATACCTCCGATCGAATTCCATCCAGTCATTCAGAAAATGGTCGTAGAGCTTGAGCTTCGTCTGGCCCCTCCCTGCCCTAAAATCCTTAATGTAGAAGCGCTCAGACTTGATGTACTCGTCGATCTTGAATCCGCTCGGGATCATGTCCAAGAAGCGCACACGGACATTGAGTTCATCGCATAGGAAGGGAGTCAGGAACTTGAATGATGTTTCCGGATTACGAGCCCCCAGGATGCACAGCATGGCAGCCAGTAACTCACTTCTGCGGTCGCTCTGCAGCAGGTTGTGGGCCTCGTCGACGAAGACCATATCGAAGCTCAGCCCGGCGTTCTCGTTCAAGAGCCTGTTGAGCCGCTCCTGGGTCAGGACAAATGCCCTGTTCTTCCGCTCAACCGAATACATCTCGGGGTGGGTCACCACCTTGCCCAGCCCCTCAATGTCCGCGTAGATCAACCGTTTTTTCGTCTGGGCCAGCAGAGCCTTAGAAGGCACGAGGATCAGGATCCGCTGCCCTGGATTTTCCCTCACCGATTGGATGATGAGCTCAGATTTACCGTAACTGGTCGGAGCAACCACGACTGACGACTTACGGTACTCCGACTGAACAAATGTCCGCAGGGCATCCTGTTGCTCAGTCAGCACGATGCCTTGATCACGGAAGGTATCGATGTAGCTGCCCACGATGTTTCGGATGAACGACTCGCTGCGGTGATCATCCTCGGAAAAGTAGCTGCTGATTACTGCTGAGACAGGGTGCAGACCACTGTTGAGTGCAACATCGTACAGCGCCTGGTACTGACCCGAAGCGTTACCGTAAAACAGGATAATGCGGTAGCCGAGACGCCGAATTTCGAGGGTCTTGTGGTTAAGGAGCAGCACGGCGATCGCCAAAAGTTTCACAATCTCTGTGTTACCCAGTTCGTCTCCCTTGAGGAGTTGGAAATACAGTTCCTTGAACTTGGTGTTGCCCAGTTTCCTGATAGTCAGTTCTTCCATGCTACTGCTCCGCCTCCTGCCTCAAAAACTCTTCCAGCTTTTCCATGGTGCCTTTGTGGAGGGACAGCACCCACACCGTTTTGAACACAGCTTCAGCTACCAGCTTGGTGGTGAAATTTGACACGGTATTTTCGGCGATAGCCTGGGACACTTCGCTGAACAGGGCAGAGACCAGAAACACATTGTTGTCCGAAGCACTCGCCCCGTCTTCTTCAGCCAAATCACCTTCCATCTCCAAGATCTCAATAACCGAGTCCCGGTAATTAGCTTTGTTGTGGATCGCATTTTTCGCGGCATTGATCGCGTTAAGCCAGTGATTGAGCTCCGGCTCAGCCAAACGCCTCTTGAGGTCATCCCGAGCCAAACGCAATTGCGCACTTGTGGCCGAGCAAGAAGTCTTGTCCGCCCCTCTGCCGCCCGACTTGACCTCGGTGATCCAGACGTTGTTGGTTGAGGTCTCGTATAGGAGGAGATCGAAGCCCTTCCGGATACTCTTCTCTTCCATATTGAAGAACGGGGAGACCACATCGAAGTTGGGGAAGAGCTTCAGAATGATGACGTGAGACAGGAGCTCACCCAGCATACCAATCCGGGTTTCCCAAGTTTTCTTGGAATAGCGCTCGTTCCAGAAGTGCTTAATCGTCGCAGAGTATTTGTAGATCGCCCTGTCCTTGCTGGCCTGATCAGCACCATGGCAGATACGGGTGAGGTTTTCCCTCAGCGCGAGCTTAAGCTCATCAGAAAAATTCTCGACACAACACAGCGCATACTGGTCTACCTGCTTGAAGCTCACGCCATCCATAACACTTCCTACAAACACTAAACCGCAGAATCCTCTTGCGGTTGCTGCGCGCGATCAATGATCCCGCCCTGAATAAGGGTAGGCACCAGCTGAGCAGCCGTGCGCGCGAGTGAGATCTAGTCAGGGATGACCGATAGCGGCACTGTGCCAGCTTTACCGCAAGTTAGCGTGATTGACGGGACCGGTAAACAAGATCGGAGACTATTTTTGGTGCAAATCGTCGGAGTTTGCGTAACAGCTGTATAAATATCCAATTGTTCGTAGGTCAATCAGCGTCGGACTGAAAGATACGCAGCACTGTAGACAGCCCCATCCAACGCCGCTGGTCATTCCCGACTGAGAGGTAGGCAGCGTGAGCCACTCCCCCGCACTTATGAACTACTGAAAGCCATCTGAATCCATCTGGCTCTGTCGGAAATCGCCACTCGCGAATCTGATGCACTGGGGCAAAATTGGGGGCACATTTGAATTTTTTCCGCCTGAAAATACCTTCCTAGAGCCAAGTCAAAATGTTTTTCGGATATAACGACCTTGACTGTATTTACAGGCTTGGGATTCATCAAGCTTTCCGACGGGCTCAGCATCAACCTCAATCACGTAAGGACGGCATCCATAGCTCTAGCAATTAGGTTAATGCGTGTGATCGCGGCCCGAGCTTCCATCACCAGGAAGTTGATAGCCCCCATCGAAAAGAACCTCCGCCGTGGGAAGCATGTGCTATCCGATGACTCTACCGGAGTCTGAGCGACTGTCCGGATCACCTCACCAGCAATAGAAAGCTCCGCGCTCCCTACAGCCGTAACCCGAAGCTTGCCTTGCGGAATGTCCAGATAGGCAACCCACTGATGAATGTCTTCGCATCTTCAGACTCTCGAACGCCATCTGAGACGGCATACCGAGATCCACGATATCCGTGGGAGTAAATGTGGGAGTAGTTTTCAGATATGAAAAAGCCGAACTGATTAGAGTTCGGCTAAGTCATTGAATTAAATGGTCGGGACGGAGTGATTCGAACACTCGCCCCCTAGCACCCCATACGAGGGGTAGATTAATTCCATGTTTATCCGCCGGCCGTATCTGCCGAACGCATAAAAAACCCGGCACGAAGCCGGGTGATTACCCGCCTCTCAAAAACACAGCCCCCAAATGAGAGGGATGGAGAGCTGATAAGAGAACGCGGGAACGGGATATTGCCAAATGGTGTCTTCCTGCGCAATAGAATCCTCTAGCCGACCAACTCCGAAACATCAGGCGACGTGTATAGTCCACGCATTCAGGAGTAGCGCTAGATGACCCCAAGGAAGCAGCCACATTCGTTATCACCGCACGAGACAGCACCTCAGCTTGAGCCTAGGGCACTGCAAACGATCCGCGCGGTTACATCGAAATTCTCCTTAGTAAGCACATCGATTGGCGCGCGACCTTTTAATCGCTCATGAGGTTTACAAAGGGCGCCATAAAGCCTCCACCCATCAACATCCGGAAACCGCGCTAACGCAGCAAGTACCAACTTGTGCCGCAGTGGATCAAGCTGCCAATCAGGAATGCGCTGACCGCGATTCCCAAGGCTCAGAGACAGCAGGTGCCGAGCCTTGATATCGCGGTTGATCTGATCTCGGGATTTGCCTGCCAGCTTGGCGAAGACAAGCAGCGGCAGACTACTCGAAGCTTCATAAGTGGCGAGCATCTCGGCGCGCTGACGTTGTATGTCTGATACCTGGGGTTCGCGCAGCTGTCCAGTCTGCGTTGGAACAGGTAGGACAGGTGGATGCTGAGCCGCATTAAGGACCGGTTCGTTGCTGATGGACATTGTGGAGACTGGGACGGTCGTCGCGGGGGAGCCGCTGTTGTACAGAACGGCGTTTGCGTTCGCGTTTTCCAACGAAGGTAACGAAGCTGCCCCCTCTAAACGAATAGTCAGCGGAGAACTTGCCGCTTTTAGCTGGCCCTGCCCCCATAGATCCAGACGGTTCGCCCAATCCTGCATCATGGTCCGGCGCTGCTCGACGTACTCCGCGTGGTTGTAAGCCGCACTCACCTTATCCGGATCAGCATGAGAAAGCTGAGCATCCACCCACACCTTCGGGTAGCCGATCTCGTTCAGCGCCGTCGAGATCGTCGCCCTCATCCCATGACCCGTGAGTTGATCGGCGTACCCCATCCGGCGTAACGCGCCGTTCAGCGTGTTTTCGCTGATGCGCTTGCTCAGGTCGCTTCGATGCGCAAACAAGTAGCGCTGTGCGGGGACAACCTGGTCCAGCAAGTGACGCACGATCTCCAGCGCCTGAACCGACAGCGGGACAATGTACGGCGGCACATTTTGAATCTGCTTACCTGGCTTCCGCATCGCTAGCTGGAGTTGTTTCACCACTTCCGCCGGTATGACCCACAAGCGCTTCTCCAGATCGAACTGGTCTGGTGCCGCCAACCGCAACTCGCCCGTGCGAACACCGGTCAGCAGCAACAACCGAAGGCCAAGCCGCGTTTGGCTGGCGCCACCGTAATTTCGAAGAGCAACCATCAATCCTGGGAGCTCGTCCATTCGGAGAAATGGATTGTGCGTAACAGGAGGTTTGGGAAGTGCGACCACATCAAGGTCTGAAGCCGGGTTGTGTTCCAGTCCCTCGATTTTCACCAGCGCATAGCGGAACAATTGGTTGAACCAGGTCCGGCATTTTTCGGCGGTCGTTAAGGCCTTGCGCTGTTCGATCCTGCTCAGTAAATCTAGCAGATCGTGACGATTGATATCGTAGATAGACCGCCCGCCCAGGCTGGGCAGGACGTCTTTATTGAAGATTCTCAATATCTGCGAGAGCGTGCTTTGACGCCCTTCCTTCAGGCTCAGCCTGCGGAACTCCACCCACTGATTGAACACAGCCTCGAAGGTGTGCTCCTTCGCAGCATGAACAGCAAGCCGCTGTTGTTTGCGATGCTCATAGGGATTGATGCCTTGGGCAACCAAGGTACGGGCTTCATCACGACGGGTACGGGCTTCTTTAAGCCCAATTTGGGGATAACTACCGAGGGACATGCGCTTCTGCTTACCCGCCCAGTAATAACGGAAGAGCCAGACTTTTCCGCCTCTGGCCGTCACATTGAGCGTGAGACCATCACTGTCACCGAGGGTGTAGTCATTACCGGTGATTCGGGCGTGCCGAACTGTCATTTCTGAGAGTGCCATCGCGAGCTCCTGAACAGAGTCAGGGCCAGATGCTCATCTCGCTACACAATCTGCTCCAGCATTAAACCGATTCAGTGCTCGTCAGAATCCTGGACTCAATTCTGGACTTAAACGCACCGGATAGTGCTGGATTTCAGTGGTTCCCACTGGAACGAAAAAAGGGCCTAAAGACCCTTATTTCAATCACTTACAGAATTCAGTGGAACTCTGCAGCGCAATATTTGGAGCGGGAAACGAGACTCGAACTCGCGACCCCGACCTTGGCAAGGTCGTGCTCTACCAACTGAGCTATTCCCGCGTCTTGGTGTGGCGCATTCTATAGATTCAGATTACGCCGTCAACCCTTTGATTCAAAAAAGTTTATTTGGGGTCTACGTCGGTCCGCAGATGCGGCCACGCGGCGCGCAGGTATTGGACCATCGACCACAGTGTGAGCCCCGCCGAAACCAGCAACAGCGCGTAGCCCAACAGCACCCAGAAACTGAAGTCCGACGGGTTGGCCAGCAGGATCACCAGCGCCAGCATCTGCGCGGCGGTTTTCCATTTGCCCAGGTTCGACACGGCCACTTGGGCGCGGGCGCCCAGTTCGGCCATCCATTCGCGCAGTGCCGAGACGACGATTTCGCGACCGATGATCACCGCCGCCGGCAAGGTCAGCCAGAGGTTGCCGTGTTCCTGCACCAACAGCACCAGGGCCACGGCGACCATCAGCTTGTCGGCCACCGGATCGAGGAAAGCACCGAAAGGCGTGCTCTGCTCCAGGCGTCGCGCCAGGTAGCCGTCAAGCCAGTCCGTTGCGGCGGCGAAGGCGAAGACCGAGGCCGAGGCCGCGTAGCTCCAGTGATACGGCAGATAGAACAGCAATATGAAGATCGGGATCAGCAGGACACGGAGAACGGTAATCAGATTTGGGATATTCATCGGCACAACTGGCTGCGAGGTTGACGGGCATTCTACTCGCTGTGCAGGTTTGCATAAATCGACTCAGCGAGCTTTTTACTGATACCGGGTGCTTTGGCTATCTCTTCGATGCTTGCACGAGACAGCTCCTGCAATCCACCAAAATGTTTCAACAGGTCGCGACGCCGTGTCGGGCCGACCCCCGCCACGCCTTCCAGCGTCGAGGTACGGCGGGTCTTGCCACGGCGGGCGCGGTGACCGGTAATGGCGAAACGGTGGGCTTCGTCACGGATCTGCTGGATCAGGTGCAGGGCCGGTGAATCGCCTTTCAAGGTGAATTCATGGGCCGCATCGTTCAGGTACAAGGTCTCGAAACCGGCCTTGCGCGTCGCGCCCTTGGCAACACCCAGCAGGATCAGGTCGGGAACCATCAATTCATTGAGCACGTCGCGGGCCATGGATAACTGGCCCTTGCCACCGTCCACCAACAGGATGTCCGGCAGCTTGCCCTCCCCGTCCTTCAACTTGCCGAAGCGCCGCATCAATGCCTGATGCATCGCCGCATAGTCATCGCCCGGCGTTACGCCTTCGATGTTGTAGCGACGGTAATCGGATTTGATCGGGCCTTCCGGGCCGAACACCACGCAGGACGCCACGGTCGCTTCGCCGCTGGAATGGCTGATGTCATAGCACTCCAGCCGCTGCGGCGGCTCTTCCAGGTTGAGGACCTCGGCCAGGGCATCGAAGCGCGCGGCAACGTGCTGGCGGTTAGCCAGGCGCGCGCCCAGGGCCTGTTCGGCGTTGGTCACGGCCAGTTGCTGCCAGCGCGCGCGCGTGCCGCGAACGCGGTGGCTGATAGTCAGTTCCCGACCGCGCAGGGTCTGGATGGCTTCGGTCAAGGCCGCGAAGTCTTCATGGACCACGTTGACGATCAATTCGGCAGGCAAGTCGCGTTCCGGGCTGCTGACGTAGTACTGCCCCAGAAAAGCGGCCATGACCTCAGCCACGTCTTCCTCGATACCCACCTGGGGGAAGAAATTCTTGCTGCCGAGCACCCGGCCACCGCGCACACTGATCAAGTGAACGCACGCGCCACCCGGGTTGGTGAACGCGGCGATCACGTCGACGTCGCCACTGCCGCCTTCCATGCTTTGCTGGTCCTGTACCCGGCGCAGCAGTCCGATCTGGTCGCGCAGCTCAGCGGCCCGTTCGAATTCGAGGTTGATCGCCGCCTCTTCCATCGCCGCCGAAAGCTCATCGGTCAACGCGTTGCTGCGCCCCTCCAGGAACATCACCGAGTGACGCACGTCGTCGGCGTAGACCTGGGGCTCGACCAGCCCGACGCAGGGCGCCTTGCAGCGCTTGATCTGGTACTGCAGGCACGGTCGGGTGCGGTTCTTGTAGTAGCTGTCTTCACACTGGCGAACGAAAAACGTCTTCTGCAAAAGGCTCAGGCTTTCACGAATCGCCCCGGCGCTGGGGTAAGGCCCGAAGTAGCGGCCTTTGGCCTTCTTCGCCCCACGATGAATGCTCAGGCGCGGAAACGCCCCGTCGGACAGGAACACGTACGGGTAGGATTTATCGTCGCGCAGCAGGATGTTATACGGCGGCCGCCATTCCTTGATCAGCGTCTGTTCAAGCAGCAGCGCTTCGGTTTCATTGGCGGTGATGGTGGTTTCGACTTGCGCGATACGCCCCACCAAGGCGGCGGTCTTCGGCGCCAGGCCGGTTTTGCGAAAGTAACTCGCCAGGCGTTTCTTGAGGTTCTTGGCCTTGCCGACGTAGAGCAGGCGCGCCTCGCTGTCGAACATGCGATACACGCCTGGGCGGCCGCTGCAGGTGGACAGGAAAGCACTTGGATCAAACAGTTCGGTCATTGTCAGGCGCTGGCATCGACCATGCCGTGGCGCACCGCAAGCAGCGTCAACTCGACATCACTGCTGATCGAAAGCTTCTCGAAGATCCGGTAACGGTAGGTGTTGACGGTCTTGGGCGACAGGCACAGCTTGTCGGAGATGATCTGCACCTTCTGGCAACCGACAATCATCAGAGCTATCTGGATTTCCCGCTCGGACAGCGCATCGAAGGGCGAATCGTTGGTCGGCTGGAATGACTTGATCGCCAACTGCTGGGCGATCTGCGGGCTGATGTAGCGTTGCCCGGCAAAAACCAGACGAATGGCCTGGACCATCTCGTTCAACCCGGCGCCCTTGGTGAGGTACCCCGCCGCGCCCGCCTGCAACAAACGGGTGGGGAACGGGTCTTCCTCGCAGACGGTCACCGCGACCACCTTGATGTCCGGGTGGCTGCGCAACAGCTTGCGCGTGGCCTCAAGACCGCCGATGCCGGGCATCTTGACGTCCATCAGCACCACGTCGGGCTTGAGTTCACGCGCCTTGATCAGGGACTCTTCCCCGGATTCAGCCTGGCCAACCACCTGCAGACCGTCGATATCAGCCAGCATTCGTGTAATGCCCGTACGGACGAGATCATGGTCATCGACCACTAACACCCTAATCAAGCAGACACCTCACGATTTGGTCTTATTTGGGTTGATCCACACCTTAGCAAAAAGCATCCGGCAGACCTAGCGCAAAGGGGCATATAAAAATTACAACAAGTCTTATAGACAGACGAGCCGAAGCGTCAAGCGCCGACTTCTCGCTCCATCCTCAGGAAACACTCATCCTCGCCGACGACCCGCAGCCCCATGCGTTCGTACAACGCCCTGGCCGGATTGTCCTTGAACACCGTCAGGCGCAGCGCCGGACGTCGCTCCTGGCCCACCAGGTCCCAGGCCTGCTTGATCGCCCAGGCCCCGGCGCCCTGGCCGCGAAAGGCCTCGCCAATCTGTAACTCACGAATATACAAGGCCCGCGCATCCCGGCTGAGGCTGACAAACCCCACGTCCTGGCCGTCGCGCTGGATGATCCAGTTCTGGCGGATAATCCAGGCCAGGTCGAAGGCGTCGTCCTGCCAGAGCAGATCATGTTTCAGGTAATAGCCAAGCATGTTGATGCAGGTCAGCCGCCGGGCAAAGCCGATGTCCCCGGCCGTCGCCGCGCGCCATTGGAAACTCATGAGCACCTCGTCAAAACCCTGCCACCGGCAAGCCCGTCAAACCCGAAGTTTGTCATAAACCCCACCGGACTCAAGCCAGGAGGGACGATTGCATCGCGCCCATAGCATTTTCTGATTGAACCGGCGCACCGCCCTCTAGTAAGCTCGGGACCATTGAAACGGAGACCGACCATGTTCAACGCCCCTTCACCCCTTCAGGCCACCCGCGCATCGCGCTCGGTTGCGGCTGCATGGGCGAATGGCGTCCAGGCTCCGGCCTGCTTTTATTTTGGGTATTGGTTTAGCCACTGGCGCGCCTGATACCCCACCGGCGCCCACTTCAAACGGGTCGCCTTCCAGAGTTTTCCAAACCCCCGGTCGGCCTCCCGACCGGGGGTTTTGTTTTTTCAGCTCCACACACTCGCATCACCAGACACCTTGAGGATTGAGCCATGAACTACGCCACTTATTACCGTTACGACTTTTGCGCCTGGCGATTTACCAACCTCCGCTCGGGACAGCCTGCCGCCTCCGATCGGTCACCTACCGGTGGCATGCAAACACTCAAGGCCAGTACGGCCAACTGTCGAACACCCCAGTAGGGCCGGCGCGGGAAAAGAACCCGCTGCCCGCCCAGGAAGCCAGATCATGAATTTGTCCGTTTCCGCTTTGCCGCTGTCCACGCTCAACCCTGCCAATGAAGCCCTGACCCTGCGTCTGCCCAGCTCGTTGCAGCTCAAGCACCAGTTGCCGCTCACCCATGCGCTGAGCCAACAAGTCGACGCCCACCGCCGCGCCGTCCGCGCCATCCTCGACGGCCATGACCGCCGCTTGCTGGTCATCGTCGGCCCCTGTTCCCTCCACGACCCGAAATCAGCCGTCGAATACGCCGCCAACCTGGCACGCGTGACCCATGAGGTAAGCGACAGCATGCTGCTGGTGATGCGCGCCTACGTGGAAAAGCCCCGCACTACCGTGGGTTGGAAAGGCCTGGCCTACGATCCCGGCCTGGATGGCAGCGACGACATGGCCGCCGGCCTGACCCTTTCCCGGGAGCTGATGCGTGAAATGCTGCAACTTGGCCTGCCGGTCGCCACCGAACTGTTGCAGCCCATGGCCGCCAGCTACTTCGACGACCTGCTCAGTTGGGTCGCCATCGGCGCACGCACCACCGAGTCGCAGATCCACCGTGAGATGGCCAGCGGCCTGGGCATGCCGGTCGGCTTCAAGAACGGCACGGACGGCGGCGTTGGGATCGCCTGCGATGCCATGCGCTCCGCAGCCCATGCCCATCGGCATTTCGGCGTCGACAGCCAGGGCCATCCGGCAATCATCCAGACTCAGGGCAACCCCGACACCCACCTGGTGCTGCGCGGCGGCCATCGCGGCCCCAACTACGACCGCGACAGCGTCGCGCAGATACACGGCGACCTGACCCGGTTGAAGATTCCCGCCCGGATCATGGTCGATTGCAGCCATGCCAACAGCGGCAAGGACCCGTTGCGCCAACCGCAGGTGTTCAACGATGTGCTGGAACAACGGCTGCAAGGAAACCGCGCGCTCATCGGCATGATGCTGGAGAGCCATCTGTTCGAAGGTTGCCAACCGCTAGGCCCGGCGATGCGCTACGGCGTCTCGGTCACCGATGGCTGCCTGGGCTGGGACGCCACCGAGCGACTGCTGCGCGAGGCTCATCGCCAACTGCAATCAGCCGTCTGAAATCCCGCGAACGCTTTCTACAGCAGTGGCGAGGGAGCAAGCTCCCTCGCCACGACAAGCATCTTCGACCCCCCCCAAGATTCCTCGGCCGGGTCAATCCTCGGCGCCTATGCCGGGGCACCAACCTGGACCGTCAGCTCCCCTGAACGCTGGCTGACGTCATCCAGCCGTTCGATCTGATAGAACACCTGCACCGATCGCCCCCGCTGGTCCTGCCAGAACGCCGCAGGAACAACGAAGGTCACCGGTTGGCCTGCCGTGGCTTCGGTGATTTCCCGCTCTTCGACATGCGCGTTATGCCCATTGCATTGCAGCCACACCAGCTCACCCGCTTCGAGCCCGGCACCATAGATAGCGACGGTGACGCCATCCGGGTAATCGTCGATGTCCAACCACCCATCCTGCAACGCCTGGATCCGCGGCAACGCCAGCGCCGGGCGCACCAACGGACCGATGTGCAGTGACAACACCTCGGCGCGACGCACCGAATGGCCGCGCCTGACCACATAGGCCAACGCCAGGTCATGACCGACATGGGCCGCGAATTGCGAAGGGTCCAGCCAGAACGAGACTTCTCGGCCAACGGCGTGGGCCTCGATCTCCAGCACGTCCCGCCAGAGTGGCTGTTCATCCCGGCTGGCGATCAGGATCAACCGGTCGCCGACGGCCATTCGGGAATAGGGCCGAATGCTCACGCGGGTGCCTTCCGGCACGCGGCCGGGGTCCAGGGCGCCGCCCACGGCATCGCTGGCGACGGCCGCCAATAGCTGCGGTGAGGCGTCGCCGATCTCCAGTTGCAGCGGCTCCGAGACCCAGGCGGTCGGCAACTGCCGCCCCGTCACTTGGTAGAAGATTTCCAGCGAACCGCCGTCCAGTTCGGCAATGTGCGGCTCGCGCACGACGAACACGAGGCCGCGGCCAACATGCCGTTCGGTCACGAACCCTCGCACTTCATGTCGATAGGGCTCGGCGTCGCCATTGAGGCCGTGCCAGCACAGCAACACCTCGTCCCCGCACGCCATCAGTGGATAGGCCTTCAGGGTGATGACAACCTTGCGCCAGGCCGGGTTGATCACCCCGCCCTTGACCGCGGCCACGCAAGGCGCCGGAAGTTTCGCGGACGAGCCCGGCAGGGCTCGCTGGGGAGATCGGTAGGTGGTGGTCATGCAGTTGCTCCAGTCCTTGGAAAGCGGCAGCGTTGCCGGATAACGCAGCCCGATACCGCCATTAGAACCCGATCGGCGCCAACCCTCAGTCAGACAAAAACGACGGCTCACGTCGTCTCCTACGCCCAAGGCTGTAGCTGCAAACACCGCAGCCTATCGGAAGCATCCGGACACCTTCGGCTCCACTGACTCCGGGCTCGACTCTTCCTGCTTTTTTTAATCCGCTTTCCTTAACTTACTGCGGGTTCTTCCTACACCACCCAACAAACGCCTGGATTAGAGTGAGGACGCAAATTCAACGTGAACCTCTTCGAAAAAGGTACGAACATGCAACGGAATGCAACCACCCAATTTCCCATCCTGCTGGTCCATGGGTTGTTCGGGTTTGACAGGATCGGCGGCTTCGAACTTTTCCACGGCATCAAGCAGGCGTTGCGGATTGCCGGCGCCCGGGTGTTCATCCCCTGCTTGTCGGCCACCCATTCCAACGAGGCACGCGGCGAACAATTGCTGGCCCAGATGGACCGGATCCTCAACGGGACCGGCGCGGCCAAGGTCAACCTGATCGGCCACTGCCAAGGCGCGCTCGCCGCACGCTATGCCGCTGCGCTGCAACCGGAACGGGTGGCGTCGGTGACCTCGGTCAGCGGCCCTAACCAAGGCTCCGAACTGGCCGACTTCCTGCGCAAGGCGCTCACGCCGGGGCGACTGCCGGGGCACGTGGCGAGCCACATTGCCACGCTGTTTGCCGACTTCCTTTCGTTGCTGGGCGGCCAGGCGCAACTGCCTTCGGCGGCCATTGCCAGCCTGGGCGCGTTGACCACCGAGGGCGTCGGCGCTTTCAACGACAAATACCCTCAGGGCCTGCCCAGCCATTGGGGCGAGAACGGCCCGGAAAAGGTCAATGGCGTGCGCTACTACTCATGGAGCGGCACACTGCCCGCCGGCCAGCACGAAGAACGCGACGCGACGTCGCCCCTGCATGCCTTCTGCCGGGCCTTTTCCGAGTATTTCATCACCGAGGCCGGGCAGAACGACGGCATGGTCGGGCGCTTCAGCTCGCACCTGGGCAAGGTCATCCGCTCCGACTATCCCATGGATCACCTGGACGTCATCCACCAGGCGGGCAGGCCACGCGGCGGCGCCGACCCGATCGCGCTCTACCTGCGGCACGCCGAACGCCTGCGCAAAGCCGGCCTTTGATCGTCAGGTCCAAGGTTTTGACGCAATTTTGACAACAACCACTCGACGAATCCGGTAGGCTCAACACCTTTGAAAACAGCGAAGGAGATTTTCCCATGGCCAAAGCCACTGCCCGCCACATCCTGGTTTCCAGCGAAGAGAAGTGCAACGAACTGAAAGCCCAGATCGAAGGTGGCGCTGATTTCGCCGAAGTCGCCAAGGCCAACTCCTCGTGCCCGTCCAGCCGCCAGGGCGGCGACCTGGGCTCGTTCGGTCCGGGCCAGATGGTCAAGGAATTCGACACCGTGGTATTCAGTGCCCCGCTCAATGTGGTCCAGGGTCCGGTCAAGACCCAGTTCGGCTACCACCTGCTGGAAGTCACCAGCCGCCAGGACTGATGAAGACTGTGGCGAGGGGGCATGCTTGCATTTGAGAGGCTGACAGCGCAGCCCAGCGCGAGCATGCCCCCTCGCCACGATCGCCCAATGGCTACAACTCCCTCGCCACAGGGCTGGCGATCAGCGCGTCGCTCGCGTACAAATCGTGCTTATCGATCACCCGGCTTTAAGGCTGACAATGCGACTGGCGTTTCCTTCATTGCTGTTGACCGCCGTGGCCGTGCTGACAGGCGCCGTCGGTGTGGCTGCCGCACCGCAACACGCGCTGACCGTCTATGGCGAACCGGCCAAATATTCCGAAGGCTTCGGCCACTTTGCCTACGCCAACCCCCAGGCGCCCAAGGGCGGCACCTTGCGCCGCTCGGCCGTCGAGATCGGCCAGTTCGACCACGTCCTGCCCTACATCGACAAAGGCATCGGCGTCAGCCAGATCGACGGCTTGCTGTATTCGCCGCTGGCCCAGCGTTCGCTGGATGAACCCTACACCGTCTATGGCCTGGTGGCCGAGAAAATGGAGCGTTCGGACGACGGCCTGTTCCTGCGGTTCTACCTGAACCCCAAGGCCCGCTTCGCCGATGGCAAGCCGATCACCGCCCAGGACGTGCGCTACAGTTTCGAGCTGCTGATGAGCCAGGGCAGCCTGCGCTATCGCGCCCAGTTCGCCGCCGTCAAAGACGTGGTCATCGAAGACGAGCGCACCGTGCGCTTCGACTTCAAGAACAATGAAAGCCGCACCCTGCCCCTGGATATCGCCACCTTGCCGGTCTTGCCCGAACATTGGTGGAAGAGCCGCGACTTCGCCAGCGGAGGCGGCTACGAAGCACCGCTGGGCAGTGGCCCGTATCGCGTGGGCAAGGTCGATTCCGGCCGCAGCATCACGTTCGAACGCAACGCCGACTGGTGGGGCAAGGACCTGCCGGTCAGCCGCGGACTGTACAATTTCGACCATTTCAGCATCGAGTATTTCGGCGACACCGATGTCGCCCGGCAAGTGCTGCGCGGCGGCGCTTACGACTACAACCGGGAATTTTCCGCCACCGGTTTTTCCATCGGCTATGACAGCCCGGCCCTGCGCGACGGTCGCCTGCAAAAGGCCCACCTTGCCACCGAGGCACCGCAGACGGCCCAGGGGTTTGTCTTCAACCTGCAACGCCCGCAGTTCCAGGACCGCCGGGTTCGCCAGGCCCTGGCGATGCTCTGGGATTTCGAATGGAGCAACCGCCAGATGATGCGCAACGTCTATGTGCGTCAGCAAAGTTTCTTCTCCAACACCGACCTGGCCGCCCGGCAACTGCCTGATGCCGCCGAACGGGCGATCCTCGAACCCTTGCGCGGGCAAGTTCCCGACGAAGTCTTCGACCAGGTGTTCGAGGCACCGAAAACCGATGGCAGCGGCGTGATCCGCGACAAACAGCTGCAAGCCCTGGCCCTGCTGGAACAGGCCGGCTGGAAGCCCGAAGGTGATCGCCTGGTGAATGCCGAGGGCGAACCGCTGAGCTTCACGTTCCTGAACACCCAGAACGGCATGGACCGCCTGCTGCTGCCGTACAAGCGCAACCTGGCGCAGATCGGCATCGACATGAGCATCCGCCGCATCGACCCATCCCAGTACGTCAATCGCCTGATGAGCCGCGACTACGACATGATCGTCACCGGCTACCCGGTCAGTACGTCGCCGGGCATTGAACTCTACAACTACTTTGGTTCGGCGGCGGCCAACGATCCGGGCGCCAACAATTACATGGTCTTGAAGAACCCGGCGGTGGACAGCCTGATCGACGGACTGGTCAAGGCCACCACCCAGGGCGACATGCTGCGCCATGCCCACGCCCTCGACCGGGTGCTGCAGTGGAACTACTACTGGATCCCCAACTACTACCCGCCGGGCAGCTCGACCGTGTGGTGGAACCGCTTCGGCATTCCGAAGGTGCAGGCCAGCAATGACGAAGCCATCGAAAGCTGGTGGGAGATCAGCACCACGCCGCTGACCAACGAGCAGATGACCGCCGAGCGCATCAAGCGTGGCGCACCTGGAGGACGGCATTGATGTGGGCTTACATCGCACGTCGGCTGCTGCTGATCATTCCGACCCTGGTGATCATCCTGCTGGTGAACTTCGTCATCATCCAGGCCGCGCCCGGCGGGCCGGTGGAGCAAGCCATCGCCCACCTGCAAGGCATCGGCGGCGCCAGCGTCGGCAGCTCGGGCAACGCCATGACCGGCAGCTCCCGCGCCAGCCGGGGCCTGGACCCGCAACTGATCAAGGACATCGAGAAACAGTACGGCTTCGACAAGCCGGCCCATGAACGCCTGTGGCTGATGCTCAGCAGTTATGCCCGACTGGATTTCGGCAAGAGTTTTTTCCGCGGCGCCACGGTCACCGACCTGATCCTGGAGAAAATGCCGGTGACCATTTCCCTTGGGCTCTGGGCAACGCTGATCACCTACCTGGTGTCGATCCCCCTGGGCATTCGCAAGGCGGTCCGCCACGGCTCTGCCTTCGATGTGTGGAGCAGCACGGCGATCATCATTGGCTATGCCATGCCGGCGTTCCTGTTCGCGATGTTCCTGATCGTGATGTTCGCCGGCGGCACATCGCTGAACTGGTTTCCGGTGCGCGGGCTGGTGTCGGATAACTTCGAGTCGCTGTCGACACTGGGCAAGGTCGCCGACTACTTCTGGCACCTGGTGCTGCCGGTGAGCTCGCTGGTGATCGGCGGCTTCGCCACGCTGACGATCCTGACCAAGAACTCGTTCCTCAATGAAATCACCCGCCAGTACGTGGTCACCGCCCGTGCCAAGGGCATGAGCGAACGCCGGGTGCTGTACGGGCATGTGTTCCGCAATGCCATGCTCCTGGTGGTCTCGGGGATTCCCCAGGCGTTCATCAGCGTGTTCTTTGCCGGGTCGTTGCTGATCGAGGTGATCTTTTCCCTCGATGGCCTGGGACGCATGAGCTACGAAGCGGCGGTGTCCCGGGATTATCCGGTGGTGTTCGGCTCGCTGTTCATCTTCACGCTGTTCGGCCTGCTGATCAAACTGATCGGCGACCTCTGCTACACCCTGGTGGACCCGCGCATCGACTTCGCCGCGAGGAACGCCTGATGTTCAGACTTTCGCCCTTGGGCCGCCGGCGCTTCGAGCGCTTCAAGAAAAACCGTCGGGGCTGGTGGTCGCTGTGGCTGTTCATTGGCCTGTTCACCCTCACCCTGGGCGGCGAGCTGATCGCCAACGACAAGCCGCTGGTGGTGAGCTACCAGGGTTCGCTGTACTTCCCGGTGTTCAAGCGCTACACCGAGCAGGCGTTCGGCGGGCAACTGCCGTTCCAGGCCGACTACCGCAGCAGCTACGTGCAGAACCTGATCCACAAGGACGGCGGCTGGCTACTGTTCCCGCCGATCCCGTTCAGCGACGACACCCCCAACTACGACCTCACCCAACCGGCGCCGAGCCCACCCACCTCGGTGAACTGGCTGGGCACCGATGATCAGTCCCGGGACGTGTTGGCCCGGGTGATCTTCGGCGCCCGGGTGTCGATCCTGTTCGCCCTGGCATTGACCGCCATCAGCGCGCTGATCGGCATCGCCGCCGGTGCGCTGCAGGGCTACTACGGCGGCTGGGTCGACCTGCTGGGGCAACGCCTATTGGAAGTCTGGTCCGGGCTGCCGGTGCTTTACCTGTTGATCATCCTGTCCGGTTTCGTCGAGCCGAATTTCTGGTGGTTGCTGGGGATCATGGCGCTGTTTTCCTGGCTGGCCCTGGTGGACGTGGTGCGGGCCGAGTTCCTGCGCGGGCGCAATCTCGAATACGTGAAAGCCGCCCGGGCCCTGGGCCTGTCCGATCGAAAGGTGATCGTGCGGCACATCCTGCCCAACGCGATGAATGCCACCCTGAGCTACCTGCCCTTCATTCTCACCGGCGCGATTTCCACCCTCACCGCCCTGGATTTCCTCGGCTTCGGCATGCCAGCCGGCAGCGCTTCGCTGGGCGAGCTGATTGGCCAGGGCAAGCAAAACCTGCAAGCACCGTGGCTGGGGCTGACGGCGTTCTTCACCCTGGCGCTGATCCTTTCGCTGCTGGTGTTCATTGGGGAGGCCCTGCGCGATGCGTTCGATCCACGATCCTGATCCGGGAATGAGCGACAACCTGATCGAAATCCGCGACCTGAGCGTGGCCTTCAACGACCACACCGTGGTGCGCAGCCTGTGCCTGGACATCCGCCCCGGCGAGTGCCTGGCGCTGGTGGGCGAATCAGGCTCCGGCAAGTCGGTGACGGCCCATTCGATCCTGCAACTGTTGCCCGACACCGGCACCCGCACCACCGGCAGCATTCGCTATCGCGGCCAGGAACTGGTGGGCGCCGACGCCAAGACCTTGCGCGAGTTGCGCGGCAACCGGATCGCAATGATCTTCCAGGAACCGATGACGTCCCTGAACCCGTTGCACAGTGTCGAAAAACAGATCGGTGAAACCCTGATGCTGCACCGTGGGCTAGGCGGCAAGGCGGCGCGCGCGCGCATCCTGGAACTGCTCGCCCTGGTGGGTATCCAGAACCCCACCGAACGGCTCAAGGCCTATCCGCATCAACTGTCGGGCGGTCAGCGACAACGGGTGATGATTGCCATGGCCCTGGCCTGCGAGCCGGAACTGTTGATCGCCGACGAGCCGACCACCGCCCTGGACGTGACCGTGCAGCGCAAGATCCTGTTGCTGCTCAAGTCCCTCCAGCAGCGGCTCGGTATGTCGCTGCTGTTGATCAGCCACGACTTG
The DNA here is from genome assembly GCF_018325965.1 of Pseudomonas sp. Cab53. NCBI lineage: Bacteria > Pseudomonadati > Pseudomonadota > Gammaproteobacteria > Pseudomonadales > Pseudomonadaceae > Pseudomonas > Pseudomonas sp. Cab53. The sequence continues at coordinate 3,893,054 of NZ_AP021902.1, forward strand.
AACCTGGTGCGCAGCATCGCCCAACGGGTGTGCGTGATGAAGGCCGGCGAGATCGTCGAGCAAGCGCCGTGCGAAACCCTGTTCAGCGCACCGAAACACCCCTACAGCTGCGAGCTGCTGCACGCCGAACCGGAAGGCGAGGCGCTGCCCCGGGATGATCGCGAGGACGTGCTCCAGGTCCAGGACCTGCGCGTGAGTTTCGCCCTTGGCGGCGGGCTGTTTCAGCGCAAGCAATACCTGCGCGCCGTGGACGGCATCAGCCTGAATATCCAGCGCGGCAAGACCCTGGGCATCGTCGGCGAGTCCGGCTCCGGCAAGTCCACGCTCGGCCAGGCGATCCTGCGGTTGATCGAGTCCGAGGGCAGCATCCGTTTCCAGGGCGAAGCCCTCGATCATCTATCACAGAAGGCCCTGCGCCCCTGGCGCAAGCAGATGCAGGTGGTGTTCCAGGACCCATTCGGCAGCCTCAGCCCACGGATGTCGGTGCAGCAGATTATCAGCGAAGGCCTTGAGGTCCATAGCCCGTCCAGCGCCGAGGAGTGCGAGGCACGGGTGATCCAGGCTCTCAAGGAAGTCGGCCTGGACCCGCAGAGCCGGCATCGCTACCCCCATGAGTTTTCCGGTGGCCAGCGCCAGCGCATCGCCATTGCCCGGGCGCTGGTGCTCAAGCCGGCGCTGATACTGCTGGACGAACCGACCTCGGCCCTGGACCGGACCGTGCAAAAGCAAGTGGTCGCCCTGCTCCGCCAGCTCCAGGAAAAGCACGGGTTGACCTACCTGTTCATCAGCCATGACCTGGCGGTGGTGCGCGCCCTGGCCCACGACGTGATCGTCATCAAGGACGGCAAGGTGGTTGAATGCGGCGCCAGCCATGACGTCTTCGACGCGCCCCGCCATGCCTACACCAAGGAGCTTTTGGCGGCAGCGCATCCCGGCTAAGCCCGCCGCTCAGGCGCCCCGTCGCTGGTCCAGGGTGTTGGCGAAATCGCCCATCACCGTCACGACCTGCTGCGCGCCCCGGTGAATATCCTGGATGACCGCACCCGCCTCGTTCGCCAATGTGACCCCCTGCTCTGCCTTGAGGGTACTCGACTGCATGCTGGTGACCGCTTGCCTGGCGAGCTCGCGGTTCTTGCCGACCACCTCAGTGATGGCAACGGTGGCCTGGCTCGTACGCCGTGCCAGGTTGCGCACCTCATCGGCCACGACTGCGAAGCCGCGCCCTTGCTCCCCCGCGCGGGCCGCTTCGATGGCGGCATTGAGGGCCAACAGATTGGTCTGTTCGGCAATGCCCCGGATGGCATCGACGATGGTGCCGATTTCCTCGGACTGCGCGCTCAGGGCCCCGATGCCCGTGGCCACTGCCTGGAGTTCATCGGCGATGCTCTGCACAACGGTCACGGTTTCCTGCACAACGGCGGTGCCGAGCCGGGTGTGTTCATCGGTCTGCCGCGACGTCTCGAAGGCCAACTGCGCCGCCCTCGATTCGCGCTGACGCTGTTCGATCTCAGCGGTGCAATCGGTGGCGAACTTGACCACACCATACAAATGACCCTGGGCATCATAGAGCGGGTTGTAGGTGGCCTGCAGCCAGAGGGTCGCCCCGCGCTTGTCGACCCGCTCGAAAAGCCCTCCCATGTATTCGCCCCGGTTCAGTGCGGCCCAGAAGCTGCGATAGGCTTCGCTCTGCGCCTCGCTGGGTTTGCAGAACAAACGGTGGTGCTGGCCGCGCACCTCTTCCAGGCCGTAGCCCACCACCTTCAGGAAATTCGTATTGGCATTGACCACCTGCCCGTTCAGGTCAAACTCGATGACCGCCATCGAGCGGTCGATCGCCTGCGTGAAGCTGGACTCGGCCTGGGAGCGAAGGACCTCATCGTTGACGTCGCGAACGATGCTGATGATGCGCTGCACACCCGTCCCCGCCTCTCGTACCGGGACATAGTCCGCCTCCACCCATGTCCAGCGTCCATCACGGGTCAATTGCAGAAACCGGTCGCTGGCACTTTCACCTCGCACCAAGCGCTGCCACAGCGCTGCGTACTGCGGGCTGCGGGCGTAGACCGGCGGGCAAAAGGTCTGGTGGTGCTTGCCCAGGATCTCGTCGAGCGAGTGCCCGGTCATTTGCAGGAACAGGGGACTGGCGCCCAGTACCTCACCGGTCGGCGCGAGCTCGAGCACGGCCATGCAGGCATGCAGCGCCAGGTGCTGCGCTTGAAGATAAGCCTCCCTGGCCTGGATTTCATGCAAGACCTGCTGATGCTTGCGGGTACGAATGAACATGGGCGCCACTCTGGAACGTTGGATGCGTGGGTCGAGCGACCTGAAGGCTCAGGTGCCTTTTGGTTGGAGAGATGCCATTAAGCCATGACTGCAACAATAATTGTACAAGTTTTTATTTATGTACAACTTAAAGCCCCTCTTGGGGCGCCTTCAATCACCAAGCCCCTTTCATTTCCAGCCCATGCGCCAACGCTTGTCATCGCGCAACTCGCGCCAGTCCAGCCGCTCGGTACGGCCACTGTAGACCGCTTGCAATTCGACCTGAAGCGGCACGCCGGCCTCGTCACAGATCAGTTGGGTGACCAGGAAATGTTTTTCCTTATTAACCGGCGCGCTGGCCGTCCATTTCGAAAGCGCGAGTTTACGAGGATTGAACGGATTCATAGAGGGCCTCCAAAAATGTACAAATCAAAAATAACTGTACAATTTTCCCGCCGCGCAAACCACGGATCTCAATCAAAGGGTTCTACGGCATAATGCCGCTGCAACAGACTCGCCAGAGGACACCACCCCCACCTCTTTCTGGAAACGCCCGATGCGCCCGACCGAAAATCTCAAGGACTACCAGCGCGTACGCACCCTGGCGATCCGTTCGTTGTTCGAAATCATCGAGCAATCCAGCGAAGGCACGGTCATCGTCGACCGGGACGCGAATATCGTCTGGATGAACGAACGCTACGCCCGGCGCTTCGGCCTGAACTCGGCACAGGAAGCGATCGGCCGAGCCTGCGAGAGCGTAATCCCCGGTAGCCTGCTGCGGGAGGTGGTGCGTACCGGGCAGCCGATATTGCTCGACATGCAGGAGATGCCCAAGGAGCCGCTGGTGGTGATGCGCCTGCCGATCCATGACAGCGCCGGGGCGGTCATCGGCGCCATCGGCTTTGCCTTGTTCGGGGAACTGCATCGCCTGTCGCCGATGCTCAAGCGTTACTTGAGCATGCAGGAAGAACTGGCCTCCACCCGCTCGCTGCTGCGGGCGCGGCAGACCAAGTACAACTTCGCCCATTTCATCGGCACCAGCAGCGCCGGCCTGGAGGTCAAGCGTCGTGCCCGGCGCAGCGCCAGCACCGATTCGCCAGTGCTGCTGCTGGGCGAAACCGGCACCGGCAAGGAACTGCTGGCCCAGGCGATCCACAGTGCCTCGCCCCGGGCGCACAAAGCCTTTGTCAGCATCAACAGCGCGGCGATCCCCGAGGCGCTGCTGGAGGCCGAGTTCTTCGGCACCGCGCCCGGCGCCTTTACCGGGGCCGACCGCAAGGGCCGCGCCGGCAAACTGCAGATTGCCCAGGGCGGCACCTTGTTCCTCGATGAGATCGGCGACATGCCGCTGCCGTTGCAAAGCAAGCTGCTGCGGGTGCTCCAGGAAAAAGAGTACGAGCCGGTGGGTTCCAACGCAGTGCTGCAAAGCGATGTGCGGGTGATCGCCGCCACGTCCATGGACCTGGAAGCGGCCATCAAGCGCGGCGAGTTCCGCGCCGACCTGTATTACCGTCTCAATGTGCTGCCGATCCAGGTTCCGCCCCTGCGCGAGCGCCTCGACGACTTGCCCGCCCTGAGCGAAGCGATCCTCGAAGACCTGCGCAGCCAGCACGAACTGAACCCCGACGCCCTCCACCTGCTGGGGCAGCACGCCTGGCCGGGGAACATCCGCGAACTGCGCAACGTGCTGGAACGGGCCGCGTTGCTCAGCGACAACCTGCTGCTCACCGCCACCGACATCCGCGCGGCCATCGGTACTTTCACCCCCGTGACCCGCAGCGCCAGCCCGGTACTGGAACCGCTGCCCCAGGAAACCTTCAGTCAGGCCCGGGCGCGATTCGACCGGCAGTTGATCGAAACCACCCTCGCGCAATGCGGCGGCAAGGTGGTCGACGCGGCGCAGCGATTGGGACTGGGGCGGTCGACGCTGTACAAGAAGATGGTGGCGCTGGGGATTGCCGAGTCTCAATAACGAGACACTTGTCTCTTTTTTTAGATCACGCCTTTGTTGAGCGCTCCGCGCTCTTCGCGGGCAAGCCCTTTCACACATTTTAACAAGACACCACGGTCTAATGTGGGAGCGGGCTTGCCCGCGAAGAGGCCAGTACCCCCCCTGAAAATCTCAAAAAAGAGACAATTCCTTTCCAGCTCACACTGCTCACAAAATAATTCCTTAAATTTCAGCAAGTTACCTACCTGGCACAGAACTCGCTAAAGCCTCCGTCACCGCTTCACCACAACAATAACAATCCCAGGAGACACACCATGAGTGTGATCATTGCCCTGGCAGCCCTCGCGCTGCTGATGGTCGCCGCCTACCGTGGCTACAGCGTTATCCTCTTTGCCCCCATCGCCGCCCTCGGCGCCGTCCTGCTCACCGACCCTGCCGCCGTGGCCCCTGCATTCACCGGGGTGTTCATGGAGAAAATGGTCGGTTTCATCAAACTGTACTTTCCGGTGTTCCTGCTCGGCGCGGTGTTCGGCAAGCTGATCGAGTTGTCGGGGTTCTCCCGCTCCATCGTCGCGGCGGCCATCCGCTTGCTGGGCACTCGCCAGGCGATGCTGGTGATCGTGCTGGTCTGCGCGCTGCTGACCTATGGCGGGGTGTCGCTGTTCGTGGTGGTGTTCGCGGTGTACCCGTTCGCCGCCGAGATGTTCCGCCAGAGCGACATTCCCAAGCGGCTGATCCCGGCCACCATCGCCCTTGGTGCGTTCTCCTTCACCATGGACGCGCTGCCCGGCACACCGCAGATCCAGAACATCATCCCCAGCACCTTTTTCAACACCACGGCCTGGGCCGCGCCCTGGCTGGGCGTGATCGGCACGCTCTTCGTGTTCAGCGTCGGCATGCTGTTCCTCCAGCGCCAGCGCAACAAGGCCCAACGCCTGGGCGAAGGCTATGGCACACAGTTGCGCAACGAGCCGGAAACCGCCGAAGACATCCAACTGCCCAACCCGTGGATCGCCGTTTCGCCGCTGCTGGCAGTGGGCATCATGAACCTGCTGTTCACCCAATGGATTCCCCAGTGGTACGGCAAGAGCCACAGCCTGGCGCTGCCGGGCATGGCTGCCCCGGTCACCAGCGACATCGCCAAGCTCACCGCGATCTGGGCCGTGCAGGCGGCCTTGCTGGTGGGCATTCTCATGGTCCTGGCGTTTGGCTTCCGGGCCATTCGCAGCAAGTTGGCCGAAGGCAGCAAAAGCGCGGTGGGCGGTGCCCTGCTGGCGGCGATGAACACCGCATCGGAATACGGCTTCGGCGCGGTGATCGCCTCATTGCCAGGGTTCCTGGTCCTGGCCGACTGGCTCAAGAGCATCCCCAACCCGCTGGTCAATGAAGCTGTGACCGTCACACTGCTGGCGGGCATCACCGGTTCCGCCTCGGGCGGCATGAGCATCGCCCTGGCGGCCATGTCCGAGAGTTTCATCAGCGCTGCCCACGCCGCCAACATTCCCCTGGAAGTGCTGCACCGCGTGGCCGCCATGGCCAGTGGCGGCATGGATACCCTGCCGCACAACGGCGCGGTGATCACCCTGCTGGCGGTCACCGGCCTGACCCACCGTGAAGCCTACAAAGACATTTTCTGCATTACGCTGATCAAGACCCTCGCGGTCTTCGTCGTGATCGGCGTGTTCTACGCCACTGGCATTGTGTGAGGTTCCCATGACGACAACCCTTTCGGGCAAGACTGCCCTGGTCACCGGTTCTACCAGCGGCATCGGCCTGGGCATCGCCCTGGGCCTGGCCAAGGCCGGCGCCAACCTGATCCTCAATGGCTTTGGCGATGCCTCGGCGGTGATCGCCGAGGTGCAACAGTTCACCGGCCGGGTCGGCCATCACCCGGCCGACGTCAGCGACCCGGCGCAGATCGCCGACATGCTCGCCTACGCCGAGCGCGAGTTCGGCGGCGTCGACATCCTGGTGAACAACGCCGGGATCCAGCACGTGGCCGCCATGGAAGACTTTCCGGTGGAGCGCTGGGACTCGATCATCGCCATCAACCTGTCCTCGGTGTTCCACGCCACTCGCCTGAGCCTGCCGGGCATGCGCGCCAAAGGCTGGGGCCGGATCATCAACATTGCGTCGGTGCACGGCCAGGTCGGCTCGGTGGGCAAGGCCGCCTATGTCGCGGCCAAGCACGGGGTGATCGGCCTGACCAAGGTGGTCGGCCTGGAAACCGCCACCAGCAACGTGACGTGCAACGCCATCTGCCCCGGCTGGGTGCTGACGCCGCTGGTGCAGAAACAGATCGACGACCGCATCGCCAGCGGCGTCGACCCGCAGCAGGCCCAGCATGACTTGCTGGCCGAGAAGCAGCCGTCCCTGGAATTCGTCACCCCGCCGCAGTTGGGCGAACTGGTGTTGTTCCTGTGCAGCGAAGCCGGCAGCCAGGTGCGTGGCGCGGCGTGGAATATCGACGGTGGGTGGTTGGCTCAGTAACCTCCAATCTCCAAGGCGAGAACGCCTTTGTGGCGAGGGAGCTTGCTCCCGCTGGGGTGCGTAGCGCCCCCGATTGGCGGCCGCTTCGCAGCCGAGCGGGAGCAAGCTCCCTCGCCACAGAAGCACTTCTCACAGCAAGCTCCCTCGCCACAAATAGCACCTTGTGCTGCAATGTTTGTAAGCCCCTATAAAAGAATAAGAGGCACGCCATGTCCGACACCCTCTGGCAACCCACCCCCGAACGCATCGCCCAGTCGCGAATGGACGCCTTTCGCCGGTTCGTCAACGCCCGACACGCTCTGCAACTCGACGACTACCCGGCCCTGCACGCCTGGAGCATCGACCAGCGCGAAGCCTTCTGGCAGGCCATCGTCGATTTCTTCGAGATTCACTTTCACCAGGCGCCCCGCGAGGTTTTGGTGGAAGGCCCGCAAATGCCCAGTGCCCGGTGGTTCCCCGGCGCCACCCTGAACTTTGCCGAACATCTGTTGCGCCGTCGCGACGAGGCCGTCGCGGTGGTGGCCATCGATGAAGACGGCGGCCAGGAACAACTGACCTGGGCCGAACTCGCCGCCCAGGTCGCCGGCCTGCAACGAAGCCTGCGGGCCGCCGGCGTCACCCAGGGCGATCGCGTGGCCGCCTGCATGCCCAACACCTGGCAGACACTGGTGGGCATGCTCGCCACCACCAGCCTGGGGGCGATCTGGTCTTGTTCGTCACCGGACTTCGGCACCCAAGGCGTCATCGATCGGTTCGGCCAGATCGAACCCAAGGTACTGATCACCTGCGCCGGTTACCGCTACGCCGGCAAGGTCATCGACCAGCGGGCCAAGGTCAACGAAATCCTCCAGCGGCTGCCGTCGCTGCAGCAACTGATCGTGCTGCCCTACGCCCAGCCGCAAGCACGCCCGGACGACTTCAAGACCCCGGCCCGCGTCGCCTTGTGGGCAGACTTCTACCACAGCGGCGGCGAACCGGAGTTCACCGGCGTGCCCTTCGACCACCCGCTGTACATTCTCTATTCCAGCGGCACCACCGGCGTGCCCAAGTGCATCGTCCACGGCACCGGCGGTGTGTTGCTGCAGCACGTCAAGGAACACGGCCTGCACGTCGATCTCGGCCCCCAGGACCGGCTGTTCTATTACACCACCTGCGGCTGGATGATGTGGAACTGGCTGGTGTCGGCCCTTGCGGTGGGCAGCGCCGTGGTGCTCTACGACGGCTCGCCGTTCCATCCAGGCCCCGAGCGCCTGCTGGACCTGATCGACCAGCAGCGCATCAGCGTGTTCGGCACCAGCCCGAAATTTCTCGCCGCCCTGGAGAGCCAGGGCCTGAAGCCGCGGCACAGCCATGACCTGGGCAGCCTGAAAACCCTGCTGTCCACCGGCTCGGCGCTGGCGCCCCACAGCTACGATTATGTGTACCGTGACGTCAAGCCAGACGTCTGTCTCGCCTCAATGTCCGGCGGCACCGACATCGTCTCGTGTTTCGTCAATGGCAACCCGCTGTCAGCGGTGCGCCGGGGCGAAATGCAGGGCAAGAGCCTGGGCATGGCCGTGCAGGTCTGGAACGACGCCGGCAAAGCGGTCATCGGCGAGAAAGGCGAACTGGTGTGCACCCGGCATTTCCCGGCGATGCCCATTGGCCTGTGGAACGACCCCCAGGGGGAAAAGCTGCGCGCGTCCTATTTCGCCCAGTTTCCCGGCGTGTGGGCCCAAGGCGATTATGCCGAGGAACTGCCCCACGGCGGCCTGCTGATCCACGGGCGCTCCGACGCGGTGCTCAACCCCGGCGGCGTGCGCATCGGCACGGCGGAAATCTATCGGCAGGTAGAAAAGATCGAGCAGGTGCTCGACAGCGTTGCCATCGGCCAGCAATGGCAGGGCGACGTGCGGGTGGTGCTGTTCGTGCGGTTGCGCGACGGGATGGCGTTCGATGAGGACCTGGCCCAGCGGATCCGTCAGGTCATCCGCGCCAACACCACGCCGCGCCATGTTCCGGCGAAGATCCTGCCGGTCACCGACATTCCACGAACCATCAGCGGCAAGGTGGTGGAGCTGGCGGTGCGCAACGTGGTGCATGGCGAGGCAGTGAAGAACACCGACGCCCTGGCCAATCCCGAGGCGCTGGAGCAGTTTCGGGAGCGGCCGGAACTGGCCAGTTAGGCGCCCTTGTGGTGAAGGGATTATCTGTGGCGAGGGGATTTATCCCCGTTGGGTTGCGCAGCAACCCTCAAACCTGTCAACTCGGTGCATCAGACAGAAGGGGTTGGCCTCATGGGGGCTGCTTCGCAGCCCAGCGGGGATAAATCCCCTCGCCACAAGGAGTCGGTTTTTTCCCGTCAATCCACCAACCCCCACTCCCCCGCCGCCGGATCAGCCGGCGGCGCGGCGCCCGACTCGGCATGCAGCTTCAGGCGCAAGCGCAGGTTGTTCGCCGAGTCGGCATTCTTCAGCGCCTGCTCCTCGTCGATGGCGCCTTCCACCACCAGGTTGAACAGGGCCTGATCGAAGGTTTGCATGCCCAGCTCTTCCGATTTTTCCATGATGCCCTTGAGCTCGCTCAGTTCGTTGCGCCGGATCAGGTCGGCCACCGTGGGCGAGCCCAGCATCACCTCCACCGCCGCGCGGCGCTGGCCGCTCACGGTGCGCACCAGGCGCTGGGAGATGAAGGCCTGGAGGTTGTTGGCCAGGTCGCTGAGCAGTTGCGGCCGGCGCTCTTCGGGAAAGAAATTGATCACCCGGTCCAGGGCCTGGTTGGCGTTATGGGCATGCAACGTGGAAATCACCAGGTGCCCGGTGTCGGCGAAGGCCAGGGCGTGTTCCATGGTTTCCCGGTCGCGGATTTCACCGATCAGCACCACATCCGGCGCCTGGCGCAGGGTATTTTTCAGGGCGGCGTGAAAGCTGCGGGTGTCGACACCGACCTCACGCTGGTTGATGATCGATTTTTTGTGCCGATGGATATACTCCACCGGGTCCTCGATGGTGATGATGTGGCCACTGCTGTGGCGATTGCGGTAATCGATCAACGCCGCCAGGGACGTCGACTTGCCGGACCCCGTGGCGCCGACGAACAGGATCAGCCCCTGTTTGCGCATCACGCTCTCCAGCAGCACCGGAGGCAGCTTCAGGTCTTCGAAGCGCGGGATGTCCAGCTTGACGTTGCGGATCACCATGGACACGTCGTTACGCTGCTTGAAGACGTTGACCCGGAACCGCCCGACGCCGGCGAGGGAAATTGCCAGGTTCATTTCCAGCTCTCGATCGAACTCAAGGCGCTGTTCGGCGTCCATCAAAGACTCGGCGAGCCCGGCAATGTCGCCAACCTTGAACGCCTGGGAACCCAGAGGCTTGAGCACCCCCTCGAATTTCGCGCACGGCGGTGCACCGGTGGACAGATAAAGGTCGGAGCCATCCTGGCTCGCCAGGATTCGCAACAAGGGATCGATTTCCATGGACTGAAACTTCCGCGAGACATCAATGAAACAAGCTGACCCGAGCATGCACCTCTTCAGATCAACCCGCGCTTACCGTCCTCGAAGGATAGTAGACACCGCCACACAGACATGATTTCCAGGGATTCCGTGATGAACGCAACACCTGTCGGCAGCGACACCCAGGGCCTGATTGCCCGCCTGGACTGGGCCTCGAGCCCGCTGGGCGCTGCCCACACCTGGCCCCAGAGCCTGCGCACCGCCGTGGACATCATGCTCCATTCGCCGATGCCGATGGCCCTGCTGTGGGGCCCGCAGCTGTGCCAGTTGTACAACGACGCCTTTGCCCGACTCATCGGCGACAAGCACCCGCGCACGTTCGGCCAGCCGACCCACCTCGCCTGGCCCGAGCTCAAGGCCGCGACCGAGACGATTTATGAACGGGTATTGCAAGGCCATGGCCATGCCTGCCGCGACCAGCAATGGCGCGTGCCCTTCGCCGGCCGCCTGTGCGACGTGTGGCTGGACCTGACCTACAGCCCGGTGCATGACGAAGGCGGTCACGTCGCCGGCCTCCTGGTCACGGCCATCGAGACCAGCGAACGCCGACGCCTGACCCAGGAGTTCGAGCGCCGCTCCGAAGCCAGCCTCAAGGCCCAGCATGAAAGCGAAGAACGCCTGCAACTGGCCCTGGCCGCTGCCGATGCGCTGGGCACCTGGGACTGGGACATCCGCGAGGACCGCTTCGTGGCCGACGCGCATTTCGCCCGCCTGCATGGCGTCGACCCGAACCTGTCGCGCCAGCTCCCCATCAGCGCCTACCTTGAAGGCGTGCACCCCGAAGACCGGGCCATGGTTGCCCGCAGCATCAGGCACTGCATCAGCCACGGCACCGAATACGCCGAGGAATACCGCCTGGTGCAGCCCACGGGCGAAATGCGCTGGGTGTTCGTCCGGGGCCGCTGCTACAAGGATCGCCACGGTCGGCCGAAGCGTTTCCTCGGCGCGGCCCTGGACCTCACCGAGCGCAAGCACGCCGAGCAGGCGCTGCGCCAGAGCCAGAACGAGCTGCAACTGATCATCAACGCCATGCCGATCCTCATCAGTTACGTGGACCGCGACGAGCGTTTCCGGCTGAACAACAGCGCCTACCTGGACTGGTACGGCCTGACCCCACAAGAACTCTACGGCAAGACCATCCGCGAAGTGCTCGGTGAAGAAGCCTATGCCTTGCGCGCCGCGCACATCACCGAGGCCCTGGCGGGCCACCCGTGCAGTTTCGCCATCGAGTCGGCCCACCGCGATGGCCGGCCGCGCCATGCCCTGACCAACTACCTCCCGCGCCGTGGAGCGGACGGCGCGGTGAACGGCTTCTACATCTTCGTGATCGACGAAACCGAGCGCAAGAAGACCGAAGAAGCCTTGCGCAACCTCAACGAGACCCTGGAAGACCGGGTGATCGCCCGCACCCGCCAACTGGCCGAGGCCAACCAACGCCTGCAAGAAGAAATGTTCGAACGCGAGCGCGCCGAAGAAGCGTTGCGCCACGCCCAGAAGATGGAAGCGGTCGGCCAGCTCACGGGCGGCATCGCCCATGACTTCAACAACATGCTCACCGGGATCCTGGGCAGCCTTGACCTGATGCAGCGCTACATCGCCAATGGCCGGGTGGCGGAAATCGGACGCTTCACCGAAGCGGCCGTGTCCTCGGCCAACCGCGCCGCCGCGCTGACCCATCGGCTCCTGGCGTTTTCCCGTCGCCAGTCCCTGGACCGCAAGCCGCTGGACCCCAATGACCTGGTGCACTCGCTGGAGGACCTGCTCCGGCGCACCACCGGCGAGCACATCGTGCTGCGCCTGCAACTGGGCCACGAGCTGTGGCCGGTCAGCACCGACGCCAGCCAGCTGGAAAACGCCCTGCTCAACCTGGTGATCAACGCCCGGGACGCCATGCCCGACGGCGGCGAGCTGGTCATCGAAACCGCCAATGTCTACCTCGACGGCAATGACATCGACACCCTGGAACCGGTCAAGGCCGGCGACTACGTGATGATCGCCGTCAGCGACAACGGCAGCGGCATGACGCCTTCGGTGCTGGCCAAGGCCTTCGATCCGTTCTTCACCACCAAGCCCATCGGCCAGGGCACCGGCCTGGGCTTGTCGATGATCTACGGCTTTGCCCAGCAGTCCGGTGGGCACCTCAACCTGGACAGCGTGCCAGGCCTGGGCACTCGGGTGCAGTTGTACCTGCCACGCCTGCGCATGACGCCCGCCGAACAGCCTGCGACAGCCGGGACGGTGGAGGTGCCAGCGGCGATCGCCGGGGAAACCGTGTTGCTGGTGGAGGACGAGCCCGCGGTGCGGATGCTGGTGCTCGACCTGCTGGAGGCGCTGGGCTACACCGCCCTTGAAGCCCGCGACGCGAGGACCGCACTGCCGTTGCTGGAGTCAGGACAACGCATCGACCTGCTGGTGACGGACGTCGGCCTGCCGGGCATGAATGGCCGGCAACTGGCGGAAATCGCCCGCCAGCACCGGCCTGACCTGAAGGTGCTGTTCATGACCGGTTACGCGCAGAAAGCCGCCGAGCGCCAGGGGTTTCTCGACCAGGGCATGGACATGGTGGCCAAGCCGTTTACCCTCGACCTGCTGGCGACCAAGATTCGGGCGATGATCAACCATGACAGCTGAGTTGAGGCATAATCGCCGCCCCGTTACGTTCAGGTCCGCGCCACCATGAAAGCCCAAGCCCGCCATATCCTGGTGAAAACCGCCGAAGAAGCCGAACAGCTCAAGCAGCGCATCGCCAAGGGCGAAGCCTTCGACGTACTGGCGAAGAAGTATTCCACCTGCCCTTCCGGCAAGCGCGGCGGCGACCTGGGTGAGGTCCGGCCGGGGCAGATGGTCGGCGCAATCGACGCGGTGATTTTCAAGAAGCCGTTGCGGGTGGTGCACGGGCCGATCAAGAGCAAGTTCGGCTATCACCTGGTGCAGGTGTTTTACCGGGATTAGCCTGGAAACCGCCACTGTGGGAGCGGGCTTGCTCGCGAAGGCGGTGTGTCAGGTTGTATCAATGTGACTGACCCACCGCCTTCGCGAGCAAGCCCGCTCCCACATGAGGTTCTGTGGTGATTCATGGGCGAGGGATCAGCGCTCCCGGCACCTGGATCACCCGGCTCGCCAACAAATGCCCGGCCTCGGCGGCGTCCACCGGGCTGCCGCCCAGCAAGCGGCTCGCCAGGTAGGCGGCGCTGAACGAATCCCCGGCCGCCGTGGTGTCCACCACGCGCTCGACGCGTTGGGCCGGCACCTCGTAAGACTGCCCCTCGTAGCGGATCAAACAGGCCTCGGCGCCGCGCTTGAGCACCACCTCAGGCGTGCCCAATGGCGCATAGGCAGCGAACACCGCGTCGCTGTCCTGATGACCGAATAGCGCCTGCTCGTCGTCCACCGTCAGCAACGCCAGCGTCACATGGGGCAGGACGCTGCGATACGCCGCCCGAGCCGCGTCAATCGAGGCCCAGAGCCTGGGCCGGAAATTGTTATCGAACACCACCTGGGCCCCGCGCCGGCGCGCCTCGACCAAGGTTTCGATGAGCTTGACGCGCCCCTGCTCCCCCAGCACCGCCAGGGTGATGCCGCTGAAATACAGCACGTCATAGCCCGGCAGCGCCGCCAGGATCGGCGCGGCGGCCGGGGTGGTGAAGCAATCACGCACCGCCGCCTCGTTGCGCCAGTACAGAAACCGCCGCTCGCCGGCCGCGTCGGTCTGGATGCAATACAAGCCCGGCAGGCGCCCGGGCAAGCGCTGGACCCGTTCCAAGCCGATGTTTTCCGCCGCCCAGCCCTGGCACATGGCGTCGCTGAAACTGTCATCGCCCAAGGCCGTGACGTAATCCACCGCGCCCCTGTCGCCCAAGGCACGGGCCAGGTACACCGCGGTGTTCAGGGTATCGCCGCCGAAACTCTGGTGCAGGCTGCCGTCGGCGCGTTGTTGCAGTTCGATCATGCACTCGCCGATCAGGGCGATGCGGGGTTTGGGGTTGCTCATGGATGATCCTGATAATTCAGCGGTGTCTGGCAGGCCGCTATCGCGAGCAAGCTCGCTCCCACAAGGGGATCATGGCGATCACAAATTTTGTATTCACAACAATCCAGTGTGGGAGCGAGCTTGCTCGCGATAGCCGCAACTCGGTTCAAAGACTAGAAACACGTCTCCATGCTCTCGACCACCCGCAACTGCTCATCCACCAGGCACCCGACCCGCCACTTATCAAAGGTCAGGCACGGATGCGAGGTGCCGAACGAAACGATATCGCCGACCCGCAACGCCACCCCCGGCGCCACGGTCATGAACGCATGCTGGTCCATCACCGCCGTCACCTGGCAACCGCTCACGTCGTCGCCCGCCACCGAATCCGAACCCGGCGTGTAGCGCTTGAGCGGCACCGGCAAGCCGGCGTCATAGGCCACGTCGCGCTTGCCCAGGGCGATCACCGCGAAACCCGGCTCCGGCAGCGATTGCACGTGGGCCCAGACTTCCAGGGCCGGGCGCAAGCCTTCGTGCAGGTCATTGCGACGCTCCAGCACGCAGCACTGGGCCTCTTTGTAGATCCCATGGTCGTGGGCCACGTAACTGCCGGGGCGCAGCACACTGAGGAAGCGCCCATGGGCGTTCTGGGCCTCGAACGACTCGGCGATCAAGTCGTACCAGGCCGACCCCGAGGCGGTGATGATCGGTCGATCGATGGCAAACGCGCCGCTGTCTTGCAACTGCACCGCCAAACTGACCAGGGACGCGGCGAACGCGCGGATGCCGCTGATGGCGTGGTCACCGTGGATCACCCCCTCGTAACCCTCGATACCGGTCAGTGCCAGCGCCGGTTGCGCCCGGATCGCCTCGGCCAGGGCCAGCACCTCGGCCTCTGTCCGGCAACCACAACGCCCACCGACCACGCCGTACTCGATCATCACGTTCAATGTCACACCGCGAGCGGCAAAGAACGCGCCCAGGTCGGCCACGTTGTCTGGGTGATCGACCATGCAATGGAAGTCGAACGCCGGATCGGCGAGCAGATCGGCGACCAGGGCCATGTTCGGCGTGCCCACCAGCTGGTTGGCCATCAACACCCGGCGCACGCCATGGGCGTACGCGGCACGGGTCTGCACGGCGGTGGCGAGGGTCAGGCCCCAGGCGCCGGCGTCGAGCTGACGACGGAACAGGGCCGGGGTCATGCTGGTCTTGCCGTGGGGCGCCAGTTCGGCACCGCTATTGCTGACGAACGCTTGCATCCAGCGGATGTTGTGCTCCAGGGCCTGGCGATGCAGCACCAACGCCGGCAGGCTGACGTCGCGCAACAGGTGAGCACCCACGGTGGCGGCGCCCTTCTCTACGGCTGCGTCCTGAATGGCAGAAGACATGGTCGAACTCCTATCGCGGTCGCGGGTGACCGCTATTGTCTATTCATTGATGCGCCGGGCCAGGTGGTTGGCGCTTTCGATCAGCACCCGGCGATAGTCGGCGTAATTGTTCTTGGCGTCGGCCCGTGGGGCGACGATGCACAGGGTGGCGATGGCGACACCGTTCGGGTCTTTGACCGGTGCGGCGAAGCAGTGGGTGAAGGTGTCGGCCACGCTGTCGAACGAGAAGAACCCCTCGTCGCCGGCCTGGCGGATTTCCCTCAGGAACTGCTCCAGAGGCAGGCGCTCGCCGTCTGGCAGGATGAAGTCATCGGGGTCGATCAGGTCGACGATCTGCTGGTCGCTCAGATGCGCCAGCAACAGGCGACCGGAGGCTGTCCAGGGGATGGGCGCGTTTTCGCCGATGTCCGATGAAATACGGAAATGCCGTTCGCCCTCCTTCATCAGCGCCACGGTGTATTTGCGCCCGTTGAGCAGGCACATCTGCGCGGTTTCCCGGGTCTGGCGCACGATGTCCTGCAAGGCCTGGTCGGCCTCGCGGCTCAGGTCGAAATGACGCAGGTGCGCCTGGCCGAGAAAGTACAACTGGCGGCCCAGGTAAACATGGCCGTCCTTGCCCACCGGTTCGAGGATGCGTCGCTCCAGCAGCGACGCCACCAGCTCATAGACCGTGGACTTGGGGCTGCCGATGCCGCTGGCGATGTCGTTCGGACGCAGCGGCTGGCCGATTTCCTTGAGGAAATCGAGGATATCGAACGCCCGATCCAGTCCCCGGGCCCGGCGTTTGATGGTGTCTTCGGTCATGTCTTGGGTTTCCATTCAGTTGGCCACGAGTGTAATCAGACTACTGCGCCACCCACAGGTGATCACTTTTTCTTGTAGGCCACGCAATCGATCTCGACCTTGCAATCAACCATCATGCTGGCCTGCACACAAGCCCGGGCCGGGGCGTGTTCCGGGCTGAAGTATTCGCCGAACACCTTGTTGAAGCTCCAGAAATCCCGCGGGTCGTCCAGCCACACGCCACAGCGCACCACGTCTTCCAGGCCATAGCCGGCCTCTTCGAGAATGGCGATCAGGTTCTTCATCGTCTGGTGCGTCTGCTCGACGATCCCGCCAACGATGATCTCACCGTCCACCGCCGGCACCTGGCCGGACACGTGCAGCCAGCCATCGGCCTCCACGGCCCGGGCGAAGGGCCGAGGCTGTCCGCCG
This sequence comes from Pseudomonas sp. Cab53, assembly GCF_018325965.1. Taxonomy (NCBI): domain Bacteria; kingdom Pseudomonadati; phylum Pseudomonadota; class Gammaproteobacteria; order Pseudomonadales; family Pseudomonadaceae; genus Pseudomonas; species Pseudomonas sp. Cab53. Next base: position 3,909,829 of record NZ_AP021902.1, read on the forward strand.
CCTGCGCTGCTGCCAGTGCCGTAACGGGTAATGCTCATGGGTGTTTCTCCTTATGCAATGCAGTTAAAAACGGGTGTTCTTGAGAAATTCCGCCAACCGTGGCGATTGCGGGCGTTCGAACAATTCCTTCGGCGGGCCCTGCTCTTCGATGCGGCCCTGGTTCATGAACACGATCTTGTCGGAGACCTCGAAGGCAAAGCGCATTTCGTGGGTCACCAGCAGCATGGTCATGCCGTCTTCGGCCAGGCCCTTGATCACGTTCAGCACTTCACCCACCAGTTCGGGGTCGAGGGCCGAGGTCACCTCGTCGAACAGCATCAGGCTGGGGTTCATGGCAATTGCACGGGCAATCGCGACGCGCTGCTGCTGACCGCCGGACAACTGACCGGGAAAGTGATTGCGACGTTCCAGCAGGCCGACCCGCGCCAACCACTTCTCGGCCAGGGCCACCGCTTCGTCCTTGGGCAGTTTTTTCACCTTGAGCAGGCCCAGGGTGACGTTCTGCAAAGCAGTCAGGTGGGGGAACAGGTTGAATTGCTGGAAGGCCATGCCGGTCATGGCCCGATGCCGGGCAATGACCTTCTCGGGGTGGCGCACGCGCTTGCCGTCGATCTCGTCGTAGCCGATGGCCTCGCCGTCGAGCATGATCCGCCCGCCCTGGAACTCTTCCAGCATGTTCACGCAGCGCAACAGCGTGGTCTTGCCCGAGCCGCTGGAGCCGATCAGCGTGACCACATTGCCGCGCTGCAGGCTCAGGTCCACGCCCTTGAGCACTTCGAGCGGGCCGTATTGTTTGCGCAGGCCACGAATGTCCAGCAGCGGCTGGGCGTTGGAGGAAGTCGAAACATCAGTCATGGCAAGGCCACCCGTTTTTCAATGTGCCGGCCGAGTAACTCGATGGCGTAATTGATGATGAAAAAGAGAAAACCGGCGAACAAGTAGAACTCCAGCGTCATGAAGGTTCGGGCAATGACCTGCTGGGTGCTGAGCAACAGTTCGGCCACCCCGATCACCGACAACAGCGTCGAGGCCTTGACGATCTCGGTGGAGGAATTGACCCAGGTCGGCATGATCTGCCGCAACGCCTGGGGCAACAACACATAGCTCAGGGCCTGGTAGAACGTCAGGCCGATGGCCTGGCTGGCTTCCATCTGCCCGCGGGGTAACGCCTGCAAGGCACCGCGCACGATCTCGGCCACGTGGGAGCCGCAAAACAGCGTCAGGCCCAGGACACCGGCCTGGAACGCGCCGATCTGCCAGCCCAGCGCCGGGGCCATGTAAAAGCAGGCCAGCACCAGCACGAACACCGGCGTGCCACGAATCAGGTCGACATAGAAGCGAAACGGCGCGCGCATCCAGATTCGGCCATAGGTCAATACCAGCCCGGCGACCAGGCCGATCAAGGTGCCCAGCAAAATCGCCAGTACCGAACACTGCACGCTGGTCACAAAGCCCGCCCACAAGGTGTCCCGCGCAACCCACAACTCATGCAACCAACTGGGGGATTCGTACATGGGAAGCTCCTAACGGCGGATCGCCAGGCGCTGCTCGAAGTACCGCAGCAGCATGGCAATGAGGTAACAGGCCGCGACATACAGGGCCGTGGTAACCAGCCAGGTTTCGATCACCCGGTAGCTCTCCACGTTGATCTTGCGGGCGTAGTAGGTCAGCTCCGGCACGGCAATCGCCGCGGCCAGGGAAGTGTCCTTGAACAGCGAGATGAAGTTGTTCGACAAGGCCGGCAGCACGTTGCGCAGCATCACCGGCACGGTGATGTAGGCCTTCACCTGCCACTCCCCCAGGCCGATCGCCAGGCCCGCTTCACGCTGACCCTTGTGAATGCTCATCAAGCCGCCGCGGAACACCTCGGTCAGGTAGGCCCCGGCGTATAGCGACAGGGTGATGACGAACGACGGCAGCTTGTCCAGGCGAATGCCCAGGCTCGGCAAGGCGAAGTAGATCAACAGGATCAGCACCAGGATCGGCGTATTGCGGATCACCGTCACATACACCGAGGCCAGCACACGCAGGAGGCGGTGCTTGCTCAGCAGCGCGAATGCCATCGCCAGACCGATCATGCAACCGATGGCGATCGACACCAGCGCCAGGGAAAGCCCCAGCCCGAGCCCCGCCAGCAAGGTGTCGAAATCGCGCCAGACGGCGGCAAAGTTCAACTGATAGTTCATGGTCGACAGTACCTTCGGCGGGACGCCCGCGACGGGCATCCCGGGCTCACAGGGTCATTTGTATTCAACGGGGAAACCGATGGCCGGCGACGGCAGGTCCACGCCGAACCATTGCTTGAACGACGCCGCGTAGGTGGGGAATTCCACGCCGGTCATGGCTTCATGCAAGGTGGTGTTGACGAAGTTCAGCCAGTCCTGGTCGCCGCGCTTGACCGCACAGGCATAGGTTTGCGGGCTCCAGGCGTAGGCCGGGCTGCGATAACGGCCGGGGTTCTGCACCATCAGGTACTTCACAGAGGACTGGTCCGTGGCGGCGGCATCGGCACGGCCGGAGTTCACCGCCTGGTACATCAGGTCGACGCTGTCGTACTGGTCGACCTTGGCCTTGGGCAGTGCCTGGTGCACCAGCTCTTCGGCGTAGACGTTCTGCAGCACCGCCACGGTGACACCGTCGCCGGCGGCCTTGAGGTCTTCGATCTCCTTGTACTTGCTGTTGGCCGGCAACAACAGGCCGACCCCTTCGCGGTAGTACGGCAAGGTGAACGCCACCTGCTGGGCACGGCTGGCGGTGACGGTGATGAACTGGCAGCTCATGTCGACCTTGTCGGTCAGCAGGTTGGGGATCCGCGCATCGGAAGACTGCACCACGAACTCGACTTTCTCCGGGTCATTGAACAGGCCCTTGGCGACCATCCGCGCAATGTCGATATCGAACCCCTGCAACTTGCCATCCGCTCCCTGGAAGTGCCACGGGGCATTGGTGCTGCCCGTGCCCACGATCAATTTCCCGCGTTGCAGCACGCTGTCCAGCTTGCTGTCCGCCGCCTGGGCGACACCCACGACCGCCATCGAGGCGGCGAAGAGAAAAACACACGCTTTGAACAAGGAAGGTCGGCGTTGCATGGCTAGCACTCCAGGATGAGTTTATTCCGCTATACCGGAACATGGTTTGTAACAACGGAATAGACAGCAGAAAGTGTGCCACAGCCAAACGGACTTCGGGCCAGGAAAATGGAAAGTGAATGGAATCAGATAGATGGGAAAATCAGCCGTGCGTGACGACGTCGGACGTCATTCCAGGGATTGCTACCGTTGGCTACGACATGCGGGTAACAAGGCCCCAGAACGGTGCCTCGCCCCCTGTGGGGAGCGGGCTCGCTCGCGAAGAGGCCGGCACATCCAACATTGTTGTCGATTGTCACACCGTCTTCGCGGGCAAGCCCGCTCCCACAGGAGGAGGTCGGCGGTATTGCGCTACTTGCGTTTGTAACTCTTGCTGCCGCCGGGCGTGAGGCAATAGACGCCGCCCCGCGGGCCAACGCAGTAACTGCCGCTGCCGCATTGGCAACCGTCGGCCTGCTTGAGTAATGACGAGGGTCGGGTTTCATTGCGAATCCCCAACACAGCGGAACAGGATTTTTTCGAAGCGCTGATGGACCCGTCGTTGCACAGGAACGTGTCACCGTCACAGCCGGCGATCCCGCCCTTGCGCCCGGAACAGGGAGTATTGGCGGCGATGGCCGAAGCACAGACCATCAACAATACAATCGCGACACCGGCGCGAAGCAGACTCGACATTCCGTGACAGCGGTTCATGGCAGCGTCCTGGCTGATAGATGGCCCTATGCTAGCACCTCATCCCAGCCACACCTAGGCTCTGTTTGAAAAGTCTTGAGACGAAGGTCAGGCAAGGCGAAAACCGGCGAGGAAGCGGAGTTTACTGAAGTAAATGAGCATTCCGAGCCGGTTTTCAACGCAGCATGAACGAGTATCAAGGCTTTTCAGACAGAGCCTAGCGTCCGCAGAACCTCACCCTCGACAATGCCCGCAGGTCCCCTTCGCGGTAATAGTCGTCACTCCAGCTGTCATCCACCGCCAGTGGCTTGACCTGCTTGAGGGCCAGTTTCTTGGCGAAGTACCGAAAGCGGTAATGCTCATAGAAACGCAGCAACTCCAGCCCGTAACGGTCGGCCAAGTCGGTGTCGCCCTGGATGATGAGGTAGTTCTCGTCATTGCCGTTGCTGGCGGCGGCGCTCAGGTTGTGGCTGCCGCTGATGATGGTCGGTGTGTCGCTGGTGAAGTCGGTGACGATGGCCTTGGTGTGAACCAGCAGGTTGCCTTTCTGGCCCTTCATGTTTTCCCTGAGCCAGCCTTCCAACCCGGTGTTGAGCAGCGCGGTGGCGGCGAATTGGGCGGTGCGGTCGGCATGGAAACCGGTGATGCGGCTGGCGGTGTTCTGCAGACCGTAGCGCAGTACGTCATCGTTCGGCTGGCCGAGCAAGGCATCGAGGATCCGCTCGGGCAGGACGAACGCGGTGACGAACAACAGGTCCTTGCGGGCGCCGTGGATGATGTCGACGAAACGGTCGAGGTCGCCTTCGCCCGTGCGCGGTGAGAAACCGGCGAACAGTGGCTCTTGCGGCGCCATCGGGTTGTTCAGGGTCAGCCACTGGCGGGTGGCGTCGACGTCCTGCGGTGCGGCCCAGATCTGCTCGAACACCTGGCGATAGCTGTCGCTCACCCGCGGCTCATCCAGCACGTGCACGACATTGGCCTGGCGATAGACACCGTTGGCGGTGAAGTTGGTGCTGCCGCACAGGACCGCTTCCGGTTGCCGCGAACCGGCGCCGTCCACCCGGCTCAGGACGATGAATTTGTCGTGGAAGATGTTGTGGGTGACCCGCCCGCGCTTGTTGGCCGCCGGCAGTTTTTCGAGGCTGGCCTCGTTGCGCTGCGTGGTGTCGTCGCCCGGCTCGGCGTGGTACAGCACCCGCACCTGCGCGCCTCGGGCGAAAGCGGCGTTCACCGCATCGACGATCACCGGTAGTTCGTATTCGTAGATGGCTACGTCCAGGGCCCAGGTGGCATCGAGGGCCCGGTCGATGAAGCCGATCAGGCGTCCCAGCAGGCCGTTTTCCAACCAGCGACGCGGCGCGTCGGGCCAGTCATCGATGGACAGGTTGCGATTGGCGCTGATCAACGCATCCAGCTCGGGAAACTTGCGCTGGAACGCCTGGCTGGCGGCCACGGCTCGGTTGAAGATCACGCGCTGGTTGACCGGCTGCCCGTTATCGCTGGTGACGCTGATGTCCAGGGACTCGCCCAACTGTGGCGCGTCGGGGCTGCCATAGGCCAGGTGCACGCGGTAGTTCATCGTCACGCCGGGGTTGACGGCGTAGTCGGCCCAGCGAAATTTCTGCAACGGCGCCTGGTCGCTGGGTGTGGCGTAAAACTGGGGGAACGTGTGGGCCTTGCCAGGGAAGGTCAGGCTGTTGAACAGGAACAACCAGGGCTTGTCACCCTGCTGTTTCTCGATGGCAAAACCCAGCAGCCCCTTGCGACGGGATTCGGCCAGGTCCATGGCGAGCAGCACGCCGTTGGTGCCAGCGTAGGCCTTGACCCGAAAATCATCCTGGGGATTGGTGACGAGTACGCGCATGGTTCACTCCTGTGAAGTCGCCTCAGCATAGAACAGAGTGGGCAAATCCGATTCCGAGGTGATGCCTTCGCGGGCAAGCCCGCTCCCACAGGGACTGCGACAGGCCGCCGATCAAGTGTGGGAGCTTGCCCGCGAAGGCGTCCGCCCAGACACCTCGGAAACAAGCGCATCAAACCTGGTCGATATGCCGATACTCGGCCCCCAACTGCCCCGCCAATTGCCGGGCACGGCCCAGGCGGATCGGGCCGCGCTCGATGTCGATCAACAGGCTCGGGCAGTCGAGAGGCGACGGCGCCAGCCCCTCCTTCAGCCGTCCATCCGTCATCACCAGCACCCGCTGTTGCTCTGCCGGGTAGCGCTTGCGCCGGGCTCGCAGCCAACGCCCGGCCTCTTGCAACGCGGCCAGCAACGGCGTGCCGCCGCCGGCGCCGAGTGCATCGAGCCAGTGTCGCAGCCCAGTCGAGGCCTTGAGCCCTTGCACTTGCCAGTGCGGAACACTGCCACTGACGGTCAGCAAGGCCAGTCGCGCGCGCTGCCGGTAGGCGTCATCGAACAGTTGCACCAGCAGGCCCTTGCCATCGCTCAAGGCACGATGACGACGGGTCGAGGCCGAGGCATCGACGATGACCAGCCACAGTTCATGGGGCGAGCGATGACGGCGGTGAAAGCGCAGGTCGTCATAGCGTTGGGGACGGCCCTTGAGCAAAGTGCCCGGCCAGTTCACCGCGCCACTGGAGGCGACTTTGCTGCGCCCCTGGCGTCCATCGTCCAACCGCCCCGCCCGGGGCCTGGCATCCGCCCCCACGGCCGAACGGGGGCGAATGCCTAAGGCTTTTTTGGCCAGCTCGGCACGTCACGCCGTGCACCGGTGGGCAAGGCCTGGGCCGGCAAGTCGCCCCACTGGCCCTGGCCTTCGTTGGGCTGGGCCGCGCGATCGCCCGTCGAGGGTGCCTGGGACGGCGCAGGGGCCGGGCTCGAGTGCCCGCGCCGCCGATGGCGCAAGGCGAACTCGGCGACGGCGTCGATATCTTCATCAGCGATGGCCTGTGCCCCACGCCAGGCCGCGTGGGCCCGGGCCGCCCGCAACCAGACCAGGTCGGCACGCAGGCCATCGACCCCAGCGGCAAAACAGCGCTCGGTGATCTGGGCGAGCGTCACGTCATCCAGGGCGATCCCGGTCAGGCGGTCGCGGGCCTGCTGGCAGCGTTCACGCAGGGCCTGCTGGGCGCTTTCCCAGTGCGCGCAGAAGGCGGCCGGGTCAGTGTCGAAATCCAACCGCCGACGAATGATCTGCCCGCGTTCAGCCGCAGGGGTGTGCCCGTCGAGGGCCACGTTCAGACCAAACCGGTCGAGCAATTGTGGGCGCAGCTCGCCCTCTTCCGGGTTCATGGTGCCGATCAGCACAAACCGCGCCGGGTGCCGATGGGAGATGCCGTCGCGCTCGATCAGGTTGGTGCCGCTGGCCGCCACGTCCAACAGCAGGTCCACCAGATGATCAGGCAGCAGGTTCACTTCATCGACGTACAACACGCCGCCATCGGCCTTGGCCAGCACACCGGGAGAAAACTGCGCGCGCCCTTCCCCCAGCGCCGCGTCCAGATCAAGGGTGCCCACCAGGCGTTCCTCGGTGGCGCCCAAGGGCAAAGTGACGAACTGACCGCTGGCCAACAGGTCGGCGAGGCCCCGGGCCAGGGTGGACTTGGCCATGCCACGCGGCCCCTCGATCAGTACACCGCCGATCTTCGGGTCGATGGCGGCCAGGCACAGCGCCAGTTTCAGATCATCGGCGCCGACCACGGCGGAGAGTGGGAAATGAGGGGTGTCGATCATGTGGAGGATCTCATAAATGTTCGATAGTCCGCTGTGGCGAGGGAGCTTGCTCCCGCTGGGGCGCGAAGCGGCCCCAAACCGGCCAACGCGGTGCACCTGAAGTGTCGCGTTGCCTGGATTACGACTGCTGCGCAGCCGAGCGGGAGCAAGCTCCCTCGCCACAAGTGCACCTCAGCCATCTTCTTCAATGTCCAACAGCAAATTCTCCAACGCCTCGCGGTAGTCGCCCGGCGCCTGCCACATGCCCCGCTGTTGCGCTTCGAGCATGCGTTCGGTCATGTCGCGCAGGGCATCGGGGTTGTGCTGGCGGACAAACGCCCGGGTGTCCGGGTCGAGCAGGTAGGCGTCGGCCAGCAACGCGTACTGATGGTCGTCGATCAGTTGCGTGGTGGCGTCGAAGGCGAACAGATTGTCCACCGTCGCCGCCAGCTCGAACGCGCCCTTGTAGCCGTGACGCTTGACCCCGTCGATCCACTTCGGGTTGGCCGCCCGGGAGCGGATGACGCGGTTGAGTTCTTCCTTCAGGGTGCGGATCCGCGGCAGGTCAGGCTGGCTGTGATCGCCGTGGTAACTGGCCGCCTTTTGCCCGCTCAAGGTCTCCACCGCGGCCAGCATGCCGCCCTGGAACTGGTAGTAATCGTTGGAATCGAGCACGTCGTGTTCGCGGTTGTCCTGGTTCTGCAACACCGCCTGCGCCTGGCTCAAGCGCCGGGAAAACGGCTCCCGGGCGGCAGTGCCTTCGTCGTGGGCACCGTAAGCGTAGCCACCCCAATTCAGGTACACCTCGGCCAGGTCCTCGCGGCTCTGCCACAGGCGCCCGTCGATGGCGCCCTGCACGCCCGCGCCATAGGCACCCGGCTTGGCGCCGAAGATCCGCCAGCCGGCCTGCCGGGCCGCCGCCTCTGCCGTCAGGCCCGACGCCAGCAAGCTGTCACGCTCGCTGCGCACCTTGGCGGCCAGGGGGTTCATGTCGGCCGGTTCATCGAGGTCCGCGACCGCTTGCACCGCCGCATCGAACAGGCGAATCAGGTTGGCGAAGGCATCGCGGAAGAATCCGGAGACTCGCAGCGTCACATCGACCCGAGGCCGGTCCAGCAGACTCAGCGGCAAGATCTCGAAATCGTCCACCCGCTGGCTGCCGGTGGCCCAGACCGGGCGCACACCCATCAACGCCATGGCCTGGGCGATGTCATCGCCGCCGGTGCGCATGGTCGCGGTGCCCCACACCGACAGGCCGAGCTGGCGCAGGTGGTCGCCGTGATCCTGCAAGTGCCGTTCGAGCATCAGGTTGGCCGATTGGAACCCGATGCGCCACGCCGTGGTGGTGGGCAGGTTGCGCACGTCTACCGAGAAAAAGTTACGCCCGGTGGGCAGCACGTCCAGGCGGCCGCGACTCGGCGCACCGCTGGGGCCGGCCGGCACGAAGCGCCCGCCCAAGGCATCGAGCAGGCCGCGCATTTCCGCCGGGCCGCAGGCGTCCAGACGCGGGGCGACGACGCTGCGCAGGTTTTCGACGATGCTGCGCACCGTTTCCCAGCCCGGTGCCTCCAGCCACAGGACGTCGCCTGCCAGCGCTTGCTCGATCAAGCGCGCCGCGAACAGCTCCAGGCGCTCGCGCGTATCGCCGGCGGTGCGCCAGGGTTCGGCACTGACCTGCTGCAACGCCTCGGGACAAGGGCCGGCCCAGGGGTCGGCCAAGGCGCAATCCAGCGGATCGAAGCCCAGTTCAAAGGCGTTCGACAGCGCCCGCAGCAGGCTCGACTGTGCACCCTTGCCGTCGCCGCGGGGAATGCGCAGCAACGCCAGCAACGTGTCGATGCGCAGCCGTCCGCTAGGCGACTCGCCGAAGATGTGCAGGCCATCGCGGATCTGCGACTCCTTCAGGTCGCACAGGTAGGTGTCCAGGCGCGGCAGCCAGACCGCCGCGTCGGCGTCAGCATCCAGTTGCAGTTCGCGGTCGATGTGGGTTTCGCGCACCAGGTTCAGGATGTCCCGCTGCAATTCTCGGGCGCGGCGCGGATCGAGCAGTTGCGCCTCGTAGTACTCGTCGGCCAGCCGTTCGAGGTCGCGCAGCGGCCCGTAGGTTTCGGCGCGGGTCAGCGGCGGCATCAGGTGGTCGATGATCACCGCCTGGGTCCGGCGCTTGGCCTGGGCGCCCTCGCCCGGGTCGTTGACGATGAACGGATAGATATTCGGCAGCGGGCCCAACAGCGCGTCCGGCCAGCAGCTTTCCGACAAACCGACACCCTTGCCTGGCAGCCATTCGAGGTTGCCGTGCTTGCCGACATGGATCACCGCGTGGGCGCCGTAGGTGTGGCGCAACCAGAAATAGAACGCCAGGTAGCCGTGGGGCGGCACCAGGTCCGGGTCGTGGTAGACCGCACTCGGGTCGACCTGATAGCCCCGCGCCGGCTGGATGCCGACGAACGTCAGGCCCAGGCGCAGGCCGGCGATCATCAGGCGGCCGTCGCGGAACATCGGGTCCTGCTCGGGCGCCCCCCAGCGCGCCAGCACCGCCTGGCGATTGGCATCAGGCAGTGCGTCGAACAGCGCCTGGTAGGCCTCGACGGCCAGGCTCTGGTGACACGGCCGCAGGTCGAGGCTGTCCAGGTCGTTGCTGACCCCACCGAGCAACTGCTGAATCAGCGCAGTGCCGCTCGCCGGCAGTTCGGCCGGCAGCGGATAACCCTCGGTGTGCAGGGCCCGCAGGATATTCAACGCGGCGGCCGGGGTGTCCAGGCCCACGCCGTTGCCGATGCGGCCGTCCCGGGTCGGGTAGTTGGCCAGGATCAGCGCCACCCGTTTCTCCCCGTTGGGCAACCGCGCCAGGGCGGTCCAGCGCCGGGCCAGTTGCGCAACGAAGTCCATGCGCTCGGGCACGGCTCGGTAGCAGACCACATCGCTCTGGCTGCGCTCGCTGCGCCAGGCCAGGTCCTTGAAACTGATGGGCCGGCTGATGATTCGCCCGTCCAGCTCCGGCAAGGCAATGTGCATCGCCAGGTCCCGCGGCCCCAGGCCTTGCTCGCTGGCACGCCAGCCGGGTTCGTTGTCCTGGGCGCAGATCGCCTGGATCACCGGAATGTCGCGGCGAAACGGCCGCAAGTGAGGCGCTTCCGGACTGGATTGGGCGAATCCGGTGGTGTTGAGGATCACCCCCGCCTCGACCTCATCCAGCCAATCCTCGACCTGCGCCAGGCAGGCCGGCTCCTTGAGGCTTGCGACGGCCATGGGCAACGGGTTGAGCCCCGCGGCTTGCAGGCGCTGGCAGAATACGTCGATGAAGGCGGTGTTCGCCGCTTGCAGGTGCGAGCGATAAAACAGCAGGGCCGCTACCGGCTGGCCGGCCTGCCAATCGGCTTGCCAATCGCCAAGGCTGGCGTTGGTCTTTTGCGGATGATAGATCGCCGTGCGCGGCAGGGCCTGCGGCTCGCCCCACCGGTAATCGCGACCGAACCATTGGCTGGCCAGGTTGTAGAACAGATTCAGGGCATTGCCCAGGCCACCCTGACGCAAGAACTGCCAGAGCCGGTCGCGCCCCTCGAAGGGCACGTTGCTGAGGTCACTCAGCTCCGGGTCAGGCCGATCGTCACCCGGCACCAGGATCAACGTCACCCCGCGCCCAGCCAATTCCATCAGCCGTTCAATGCCGTAGCGCCAATAGCCGATGCCGCCGTGCAGCGACAGCAGGATGACCTTGGCGTGGCGCAGCACGTCGTCGAAATACAGGTCTACCGAGGCGTGGTTCTGCACCTGCATCGGGTTGGCAAGGCGAAACGGCGGGTAGTCGTCCGGCAACTGCCGCGCCGCTTCGGCCAGCAGCGCCAGGCTGGAGTCGCCGCTGCACAGGATCACCAGCTCGGCGGGGGTTTGCCCCAGGTCGGCAATGTTGTCGTCCGCTACAAAGCCGCCCGGCTGGGTCCTGAGCAGGTGCATGGCTTAGACGCTGAGGGCGGCGCGCAGCTGCACTTCGAGCAGACCGGCGTCCAGCGCCTGGCCGATCAGCACCAGGCGGGTGACCCGCGCTTCATCGGCGCCCCATTGGCGATCGAAATGCTTGTCGAAACGCGTGCCGACACCCTGGACCAGCAAGCGCATCGGCTTGTTCGGGATGGCCGCGAAACCCTTGACCCGCAGCACGCCATGTTGCACCACCAGTTGAGTGAGCGCGTCCAGCAACAGGCTCTCGTCAGCCTGGGGCAGTTCGATGGAGATGGAGTCGAAAGCGTCGTGATCATGGTCATCTTCGTCGCCATCATGGTGATGGTCGTGATGGCTGTGGCGAGCGTCGATGTGTTCTTCGGAGCCGGCGCCCAGGCCGATCAACACGTCCAGTGGCAGGCGGCCGCTGCTGGCTTCGATGACCTTGACCGCCGGCGGCAACTCCTCGGCCACTTCCAGACGGACTTTCGCCAGGTCTTCGGGGCTGATCAGGTCGGCCTTGTTGAGGATCACCAGGTCGGCGCTCGCCAGTTGATCGGCGAACAGTTCGTGCAGCGGCGATTCGTGGTCCAGGTTCGGATCGAGTTTGCGCATGGCGTCCACCTGGTCGGGGAACGCAGCGAAAGTGCCGGCCGCCACGGCAGGGCTGTCGACCACGGTGATGACCGCGTCGACGGTGCAGGCGCTGCGGATTTCCGGCCACTGGAAAGCCTGGACCAACGGCTTGGGCAAGGCCAGGCCGGAGGTTTCGATGAGGATGTGGTCGAGGTCGCCACGCCGGGCCACCAACTCACGCATCACCGGGAAGAACTCTTCCTGCACCGTGCAGCACAGGCAGCCGTTGGCCAGCTCGTAGACGCGGCCGTTGGCTTCTTCTTCGGTGCAACCGATGGAGCACTGCTTGAGGATCTCACCGTCGATGCCCAGTTCGCCGAATTCATTGACGATCACCGCGATGCGGCGGCCCTGGGCATTGTCGAGCATGTGCCGCAGCAACGTGGTTTTACCCGAGCCGAGGAAACCGGTGACGATGGTGACGGGAAGTTTGGCCAGTGTTTTCATCGGATGCCCTTTGGCAAGGTGGCGGGCAAACGGGACGACAACCGCAGGCACAGGGGTGCGCGGAAGATTTCGCCACCGGATCACCCCGCCCGGTTGTAGTGAGAATCTGTCTCGAGGCAGGTCTCCTGGCTGACGGCGGGGCCGGCCCGGCTTTGACAAAGCCTGGGCAGGCAATTCCTGCGCCTTCCCGTGCACATGCACAGTGGCCCGGCAGGAACGTCACCGTTCACAGTTGCGGGGGCAGCCGCGGCTTGGACCGCGTTCCCTTCTTAGCTTCGGCGCGAACCGAAGAACCTCGAAGGCGCAAGGCTACGCAGGGTGTGCAGGCGGGTCAATCTCCGAGAGCAAGATGCAGGATGCTGTTGTGGCGAGGGAGCTTGCTCCCGCTCGGTTGCGCAGCGACCGAAAAGAGCCGGGGGCCGCTGCGCTGCCCAGCGGGAGCAGGCTCCCTCGCCACAACAGCCCGCTCGTCTGCCCTTGTACATTGACGCCCGCCCCCGCCCATGCTCTCCTGTGCGCCTAGTTACGGGTGCCCTTCACAGGGTGAAACGGGAAACCGGTGAATCGTGTGCTTTACTTCAAGGCCACGTCAGTCCGGTGCTGCCCCCGCAACGGTAAGCGAGCGAAGCGTCTTAACCACTGTGCCCATGGCATGGGAAGGTGACGCTTGCCGGCAAGGCCCAGCCCTGCCCCTCGCGAGCCCGGAGACCGGCCCATGACTCAAGCATCAACAAACCCGCGGTGGGCGGGCGCTGTTCGAACCCTGGCGACCTGCGCCCGGGTTTTCATTGCGCTCGATTTACCCACTGGACGAGACAAGAACAGAGGGAAGCGCCATGTCGACCATCAGCAGCACCGTTCGTACCGCCAGCAGCACCACCACCCTGAGCCAGCGCCTGAGCGCGGCGATCCTCGCCTCGATCCTGGGTGCCGGGCTGGTCTATTTCGCCGGGTTCTCTCACATCGAAGCGGTGCACAACGCTGCCCACGACACCCGCCACAGCGCCGCCTTTCCGTGCCATTGAGACCTGACGACATGATCAAGCGTATCGCCCAGACCGCCGGTTTCAGTGGATTGCTGGCCGCCCTGCTGCTGACCCTCCTGCAAAGTTTCTGGGTATCGCCGCTGATTCTCCAGGCCGAGACCTATGAAAAAGCCCCCGCGGCCGAAGTCCACGAGCACGCGGCCGGGGTCGCCCATACCCATGACACCGAAGCCTGGGAGCCGGAAGACGGCTGGCAGCGCGTGCTGTCCACCACGGGCGGCAACCTGGTGGTTGCGGTGGGCTTTGCGCTGATGCTGGCCGGCTTGTACACCTTGCGCGCACCGACCCGCACCGCCCAGGGCCTGCTCTGGGGGCTGGCCGGCTACGCCACGTTCGTCCTGGCACCGACACTCGGCTTGCCGCCGGAGTTGCCCGGCACGGCGGCGGCTGACCTGGCCCAGCGGCAGATGTGGTGGATTGGCACCGCCGCGTCCACCGCGGTGGGCATCGCCCTGATCGCCTTCGGCCGGCACTGGCTGCTCAAGCTGCTGGGCGTGGCAACCCTGCTGGTGCCCCACGTCATTGGCGCACCGCAACCGGAGGTCCATTCGATGCTGGCACCCGAAGCCCTTGAAACCCAGTTCAAGATCGCCTCGCAGCTGACCAACGTGGCGTTCTGGCTGGCCCTGGGCCTGATCAGCGCCTGGCTGTTCCGCCGTGACGGCCAAGCCCACCACGAGGCATGAACAGCCGCTCTTCCCAGGCTGCGCCGACCCTGGTGATCGGCCTGGGCTGCCAGCGTGGTTGTCCGGCCAGCGCGTTGCGCGCCTTGCTGGAGCAAACCCTGCAAGCCCACGGCATCGACCTTGATCACGTGCAGGCCCTGGCCAGTATCGACCTCAAGCAGAACGAAGCGGGCCTGCTGGAGCTGGCCGAGCATCTGGCGCTGCCGCTGGTGTGCTTCAGTGCCGAGCAGTTGGCCGGTTATCAGGACCGTCTCAGCCACCGCTCCGACATCGCCTTCGAACGGACCGGCTGCTACGGCATCGCCGAAAGCGCCGCCCTGGCCCTGGCCGACCGCTGGGGCACGGCACCGGCCACGCTGCTGATTACCCGCCAGCGAGGCCTCAAGAGCACGCTGGCCTTGGCGGTCGTGGCGTAAATCCCGATAATCCACGCCCAGGATCATGAGCGATCTTCATCCAAGCGCCACTCACCTACCCTGCAGGAGCCGGTCATGACCGTTTACTTCATCGGCGCCGGCCCCGGCGACCCGGAACTCATCACCGTCAAGGGCCAGCGGCTGATCCGCGGCTGCGCCGTGATCATCTACGCCGGCTCCCTGGTGCCGGCCGCCGTGCTGGAAGGCCACCGCGCCGAGCAGGTGATCAACAGCGCCGAACTGCACCTCGAACAGATCATCGAATTGATCAGGGCGGCCCACCTCAAGGGCCAGGACGTCGCCCGGGTGCACTCCGGGGACCCGAGCCTGTACGGCGCCATCGGTGAGCAGATTCGCTGCCTGCGGGCGTTGGAGATTCCGTTCGAGATCATTCCGGGCGTTACCGCAACGTCCGCCTGCGCCGCCCTGCTGGGCGCCGAGCTGACCCTGCCGGACGTGTCCCAGAGCGTCATCCTGACCCGTTACGCCGACAAGACCGCCATGCCCGCCGGGGAGGAACTGGGCAGCCTGGCGCAACACGGCGCAACCCTGGCGGTTCACCTGGGGGTCAATCATCTGGAAAAAATCGTGGCTGAACTGCTGCCCCACTACGGCGCGGATTGCCCGGTCGCCGTGATCCACCGGGCCACCTGGCCGGATCAGGATTGGGCCGTGGGTACGCTGGCGGACATCGCTGCAAAGGTCCAGGCCAAGGGCTTTCGCCGCACCGCACTGATCCTGGTGGGACGAGTGCTGGGCAATGATGTGTTCAGCGAGTCATCGCTGTACCGCGCCGGGCATGCGCACCTCTACAGGCCCTGAGCCGTCAGCCGGATCGACCCGAATCCCTGTGGGAGCGGGCTTGCTCGCGAAAACGGTGTATCAGGTGGCTGACGTGCTGTATGTACCGCCGCCTTCGCGAGCAAGCTCGCTCCCACAGGACTCACCGCAATCCTTGTGGGAGCGAGCTTGCTCGCGAAGCGGTAGCCCAGCCTGCGCCAATCAGTAGTAGGCGTTCTCTTTCTGAGTGTGGTCGGTCACGTCACGCACGCCCTTGAGCTCAGGGATGCGTTCGAGCAGGGTGCGCTCGATGCCTTCCTTCAGGGTCACGTCGGCCTGGCCGCAGCCTTGGCAGCCGCCGCCGAACTGGAGCACGGCGATGCCGTCTTCCACCACGTCGATCAGCGACACCTGGCCGCCGTGGCTGGCCAGCCCCGGGTTGATTTCGGTTTGCAGGTAGTAGTTGATGCGCTCGTTGATCGGGCTGTCGGCATTGACCATCGGCACCTTGGCGTTAGGCGCCTTGATAGTCAGCTGGCCGCCCATGCGGTCGGTGGCGTAGTCGACCACGGCATCATCGAGAAACGCTTCGCTGAACGAATCGATGTAGGCGGTGAAGCTCTTGAGCCCCAGCGCGGTGTCTTCGGGTTTCTCTTCCCCAGGCTTGCAGTAGGCAATGCAGGTTTCAGCGTACTGAGTGCCGGGCTGGGTGATGAAGATACGGATCCCGATCCCCGGGGTGTTCTGCTTGGACAGCAGGTCGGCCAGGTAATCGTGGGCGGCATCGGTAATGGTTATGGCGGTCATGGAAACTCCTCGCAGGCTTGCCGGCAGTTTACGCCAATCATCGCGCCGGACAAAGTCCCAGTATTTTTGTCAGGAAAGCAGCCGGCGACACGATCCGCGAAGCCGGCCGTTCCCCTCAGAGGTTCTGGTAGCGGTTCATGTCCAGCACACCGGCTTCCAACGGCTCCGTCTCATGGATGTACTGGCTCAGGTCGTGGAAGTAGAACCAGAACTGTGGGTGACTGCGGCGAATCCCCCAGCGCTCGACAATCCGCTCGAACGCCGGCTCGTCCTGGGCGCTTTCCATGGCATCAACGAACGCCGGCACCTGCCCGGCCGGAATGTTGAAGATGAAGTTGGGGTAGCTGCTGAGCACCCCGGGGTACACCGTCAAGGTGTCCAGGCCGGGTTGGTAACGCAGTTCCTCGCCCAGCAGGAACGCCACGTTGCTGTGGGCCCGGTTGCGCATCAGGCTGTAGACCTCACGGTGGCCGCCAGGGGTTTCGACCCGCAGCAGGGTCGCTTCGGGCAGTTGATTGATGACGCTGAGCCCCGCCGCCGGGCGTGACACCAGGCGGCTGAGGGCCTGCTCGGCGTTCTGCAGGGCCGGATCGATGTTCGGCCGCGAGCAATAGGCGCCCTCGCAGCGGTTGATCGGGTCGGGCCGCGCGTTCAGCTCGCCATAACGGGCCAGCAATTGGCGGGTGAAATCGCGCATCGGGTCGTGTTCATCGAGCTTGAGCGCGGTCGGCTTGTCATCGTCGATGGCCTCGTAATCGAGCCACATCTTGAACTTGCCCCCGGACTGGTACCAGTCGTCAAGATAGGCTTCGCGGGAATCGGCCGGCATCAGGCGCAGGAAGTTCTGCTCGGCGCCGTTGCGGATCAGGTCGAAGTACAGCCGGGTCTGGGCCTGGTGGGACACATTGCCGAACACATCGAAGTTCACCGCCAACTGGTAATAGGTGCGCTCCAGCAGCGGGAAATCGAAAAGCCACATCGTCTGCGGCACGTCGCCGATCAATCCCTTGGTCACCGAGGCGCTGTCGAAATGCCGGAAGATGCTCAACAGCGCATTGTCATTACCGGCCCACAGCGTCGACCAACTCGGCGGCGGCAGCTCGGCGTAGTTGTCGCGGCGCAACGCTTCGTACGCGTTGCGCTTGTCGCGGTAGTCGCGCCACAGGCTCAGGACGCTGCCGACGTCGTCATTCTGTCCCGGCATCGCCAGCAACGGCGTGGCCTGGCCACGATAGTTCGGGTCGGTGATGTACAGGTCATGCTCGGGGGCCTGGAACAGCGCCCAGAAATTGTCGCGGATCACGTCGGTGGCGATCTGACCCCGGCACACCGGCCCACGGATGAAGGTGCGCACGAAGTACTCGGCGTTATCGAGCATGAACTGGTAGCGCGCCTGGGCCGGGATCGCCTCGAAGGTGGAGAACGGATTGGCCCGACGCTCCGGCCCATAGCCCGGCAACGCGCTGACCTGCCACTTGCCGCTGTAGAACAGGCTCTTGATCCGCGCCATCTTGGCCGGGCTCAAGCCATAGGTGATGTGGGTCTTGTGCACGATCACCCCCTGCACCGGCCACAGCCGGTAATAGATGCGGGTGCCGGGATCGTCGTTCGGGCGGCGGGTGTTGATCAGGTCGATGGGCTGGCCGGTGGGCGTGCGTGAACGCACCCACTGGAAGAAATGCCCCGGCTCGCCGTCCTTGAAATAGATGTGCGCCAGAAACCAGTGCTCGAACAACCAGCGCCCCACCAGGCTTTCCCGGGCGCCAGGCGCATTGAGCAGGTTCTCCCACTGCACCACCTGCAAGGCCTCGGCAGCGCTCGGGGCCAGGGCCTGCTGGTCGATGGGCGCACCGGCCGCCAGCCAGCGCTGCAACGTCTGGTACTGCTGGTCGGTCAGACCGGTGACGGCCAGGGGCATGCCTTCGCGCGGATGTGCGGCGGCATACTCGTCGAATTGCCCCGGCACCGCGCAACTGTTGTCGCGGTTGAGCCCGAGCACGATGTCTTCGGGCAGCTTGGCGTTGGGCGTCAGCGGCGTGCGGTGGCCCAGTTCCAGCATCCGTGCCATCAACGCCGCCTGGCTGCCCTGGGCATCGAGCACCGAATAGAACCCCTTGCGCTGCCAGGCCCGTTGGCCGGACGCGTCATAGAACAACCGGGTCGGCTCTGCCGCCACTCGCCGCTCACCGTCATACACCGACAGTTTGCTCGCGCCCCGGGCCACGCCTTCGCCGCTGCCCAGGTTCAACTGGCAGGCGGAGTCGTAGCAGGCGTGGCAGGCCACGCATTTCTCCGTGAAGATCGGCTGGATGTCGCGCGTGTAGGAAAGTGCCGGGGCGGGATCCCCGGCCACTGCAATGAAAGACCACAGCAGCAGCAGACTGCCGACGAAAACCCGGTACGGCATGTCGCGGATCCTGAAAGAAAGTCCGGCGATTCTACCGGGCCAGCACTCCCTTGCAAACATGAGCGAGATTCATGCAAAAGGCACCTGCGATCAAATACCGCACAGGTTTGCTATCATCCCGGCTTTCGTCATCGTCATTTTTCCAGGTAGTCCTATGTCTGATCGCAGCGCTCGCCTTTATCTTCTCCAGCAAGCCCTCAAGGAACGCATCCTGATCCTCGACGGTGGCATGGGCACGATGATCCAGAGCTACAAGCTGGAAGAGCAGGACTATCGCGGCAAGCGTTTCGCCGACTGGCCGAGCGACGTCAAGGGCAACAACGACCTGCTGGTGCTGAGTCGCCCCGACGTGATCGGCGCCATCGAAAAAGCCTACCTGGATGCCGGTGCCGACATCCTGGAGACCAACACCTTCAACGCCACCCAGGTGTCCCAGGCCGACTACGGCATGCAGGGCCTGGCCTATGAGCTGAACGTCGAAGGCGCGCGCCTGGCCCGTCAGGTGGCCGACGCCAAGACCCTGGAAACCCCGGACAAGCCACGCTTCGTCGCCGGCGTGCTCGGCCCGACCAGCCGTACCTGCTCGCTCTCACCAGACGTGAACAACCCCGGCTACCGCAACGTGACCTTCGATGAACTGGTGGAAAACTACACCGAGGCCACCCGGGGCCTGATCGAAGGCGGCGCCGACCTGATCCTGATCGAAACCATCTTCGACACATTGAACGCCAAGGCGGCGATTTTCGCCGTACAAGGGGTTTATGAAGAGCTGGGCGTCGAGCTGCCGATCATGATCTCCGGCACCATCACCGACGCCTCCGGCCGCACCCTCTCCGGCCAGACCACCGAAGCCTTCTGGAACTCCGTGGCCCACGCCAAGCCGATCTCCGTGGGCCTGAACTGCGCCCTTGGTGCCCGCGAGCTGCGGCCTTACCTCGAAGAGCTGTCGAACAAGGCCAACACCCATGTCTCGGCGCACCCGAACGCCGGCCTGCCCAACGAATTCGGCGAATACGACGAACTGCCGGCCGAAACCGCCAAGGTCATCGAGGAGTTCGCCCAGAGCGGCTTCCTGAACATCGTCGGCGGCTGCTGCGGCACCACGCCGGCGCACATCGAAGCCATCGCCAAGGCCGTGGCCGGTTATGCCCCGCGACAGATTCCGGAGATTCCACGGGCCTGCCGCCTGTCGGGCCTGGAACCGTTCACCATCGACCGCAACTCGCTGTTCGTCAACGTGGGCGAGCGGACCAACATCACCGGCTCCGCCAAGTTCGCCCGGCTGATCCGCGAAGACAACTACACCGAAGCCCTCGAAGTGGCCCTGCAACAGGTCGAGGCCGGCGCCCAGGTGATCGACATCAACATGGACGAGGGCATGCTCGACTCGAAGAAGGCCATGGTGACCTTCCTCAACCTGATCGCCGGCGAACCGGACATCTCCCGCGTGCCGATCATGATCGACTCCTCGAAGTGGGACGTGATCGAAGCCGGCCTCAAGTGCATCCAGGGCAAGGGCATCGTCAACTCCATCAGCATGAAGGAAGGCGTCGAGCAGTTCATCCACCACGCCAAGCTGTGCAAGCGCTACGGCGCCGCCGTGGTGGTAATGGCCTTCGACGAAGCCGGCCAGGCCGACACCGAGGCGCGCAAGAAGGAAATCTGCAAGCGTTCCTACGACATCCTGGTCAATGAAGTGGGCTTCCCACCGGAAGACATCATCTTCGACCCGAACATCTTCGCCGTGGCCACCGGCATCGAAGAGCACAACAACTATGCCGTGGATTTCATCAACGCCTGCGCCTACATTCGCGACGAGTTGCCCTACGCGCTGACCTCCGGCGGCGTGTCCAACGTGTCCTTCTCGTTCCGCGGCAACAACCCGGTGCGCGAGGCGATTCACTCGGTGTTCCTGCTGTATGCGATCCGCGCGGGCCTGACCATGGGCATCGTCAACGCCGGCCAGCTGGAGATCTACGACCAGATCCCGGTGGAGCTGCGCGACGCCGTCGAAGACGTGATCCTCAACCGCACGCCCGAGGGCACCGACGCCCTGCTCGCCATCGCCGACAAATACAAGGGCGATGGCAGCGTCAAGGAAGCGGAAACCGAAGAGTGGCGCGGCTGGGAGGTCAACAAGCGCCTGGAACATGCGCTGGTCAAGGGCATCACCACCCACATCGTCGAAGACACCGAAGAATCGCGACTGTCCTTCGCCCGCCCGATCGAAGTCATCGAAGGCCCGCTGATGGCTGGCATGAACATCGTTGGCGACCTGTTCGGCGCCGGCAAGATGTTCCTGCCCCAGGTGGTCAAGTCGGCGCGGGTGATGAAACAGGCCGTGGCCCACCTGATCCCGTTCATCGAAGCGGAAAAAGGCGACAAGCCGGAAGCCAAGGGCAAGATCCTGATGGCCACGGTCAAGGGCGACGTCCATGACATCGGCAAGAACATCGTCGGCGTGGTCCTCGGTTGCAACGGCTACGACATCGTCGACCTGGGCGTGATGGTGCCGGCGGAAAAGATCCTGCAGGTGGCCAAGGACGAGAAGTGCGACATCATCGGCCTGTCCGGCCTGATCACCCCATCGCTGGATGAAATGGTGCACGTGGCCCGCGAGATGCAGCGCCAGGATTTCCACCTGCCGTTGATGATCGGTGGCGCCACCACCTCCAAGGCCCACACCGCGGTGAAGATCGAGCCCAAGTACAGCAACGATGCGGTGATCTACGTCACCGACGCCTCCCGCGCCGTGGGCGTTGCCACGCAGTTGTTGTCCAAGGAGCTGAAGGCGGGGTTCGTCGAGAAGACCCGCCAGGACTACATGGACGTGCGCGAACGCACCGCCAACCGCAGCGCCCGCACCGAGCGCCTGAGCTACAGCGCCGCCATCGCCAAGAAGCCGCAGTTCGACTGGAGCAGCTACCAACCGGTCAAGCCGACGTTCACGGGCGCCAAGGTGCTGGACAACATCGACCTGAACGTCCTGGCCGAATACATCGACTGGACGCCGTTTTTCATCTCCTGGGACCTGGCCGGCAAATTCCCGCGCATCCTCACCGACGAAGTGGTCGGGGAAGCTGCCACCGCGCTGTACGCCGATGCCAAGGCCATGTTGTGCAAGCTGATCGACGAAAAGCTCATCAGCGCCCGCGCCGTGTTCGGCTTCTGGCCGGCCAACCAGGTGCATGACGACGACCTGGAAGTCTACGGCGATGACGGCAAGCCACTGGCTCGCCTGCATCACCTGCGCCAGCAGATCATCAAGACCGACGGCAAGCCGAACTTCTCCCTGGCCGACTTCGTCGCCCCCAAGGACAGCGGCGTGACCGACTACGTGGGCGGCTTCATCACCACCGCCGGCATCGGCGCCGAGGAAGTGGCCAAGGCCTACCAGGATGCCGGCGATGACTACAACTCGATCATGGTCAAGGCTTTGGCCGACCGCCTGGCCGAGGCCTGCGCCGAATGGCTGCACCAGCAGGTGCGCAAGGAACACTGGGGTTATGCCAAGGACGAAAGCCTGGACAACGAGGCACTGATCAAGGAGCAGTACAGCGGTATCCGCCCTGCTCCCGGCTACCCGGCCTGCCCGGACCACACCGAGAAAGCCACTCTGTTCCGCCTGCTCGACCCCGAGGCCAGCGAACTCAAGGCTGGACGTAGCGGCGTGTTCCTCACCGAACACTACGCCATGTTCCCGGCGGCGGCCGTCAGCGGCTGGTACTTCGCCCATCCGCAGGCGCAATACTTCGCCGTGGGCAAGATCGACAAGGACCAGGTCCAGAGCTACACCGGCCGCAAGGGCCAGGACCTGAGCGTGACCGAGCGCTGGCTGGCGCCGAACCTGGGCTATGACAACTGAGTGAAGGGATCACGGTCGGCAACGGCCGTGATCCTTTTTTTCACGGGTTGTCTATGCTTGTCCCAGACCCATGGCAGACGAGAGATTTATGGACGATCCAGTCGACAACAAGCCGCCGACCCTGCTGCAGATGATGCACAGCGTGCTGGCCGCCGCTTTCGGCGTGCAAAGCGGCAAGAACCGCGCCCGTGATTTCACCCACGGCAAACCGAGTCACTTCGTGATACTGGGCATCGCCTTCACGGTGATCTTCGCCCTGACGCTGTTCGGAATCGTCAAGCTGGTGGTGCACCTGGCGGGGTTGTAGCAAATCTCCCAGCCACCACACCCTTCTGTGGGAGCGGGCTTGCTCGCGAATGCGGTGATTCAGTCAATATGAATGTTGGCTGACATACCGCATTTCGCGAGCAAGCCCGCTCCCACAGGTTTTTCATTGCGTGGACGATCGATTACTGATGGCTGACCCAGAAAACCGCGGTGCCCACCACCAGGATAATCAGGAACAGAATGGCCCAGGCATCGACAGTACTGTCGCTTTTCCTTGCTTTGGTCGGATTGCTCATTGCATCGCCTCTTGTCGGTTTTTTAGGTGATTGCAGAAAGACTCGACCACAGTTAAGACGATGATTGCCCATACGACAAATGTGGGTTACGCGCCGATAGATCTCATTAGGCCATTTGGTTCTTTACATATACTCAAACATCACTTTTGCGCATAACTCAAAACAGGTATCTTGCACCGGCTCCTTTAGGAGTGCGCGGCCGTGCGCGCAGAATTGCCGAGGCAGAACCCGATTCCAGCGAGCCAACACGCAGCTGTTTCTGATCGGCCCAAGCCTGAGACCGAGACTTATATGTACGTATATGACGAGTACGATCAGCGGATCATCGAGGACCGCGTCAAGCAGTTCCGTGATCAGACCCGACGCTATCTGGCAGGCGAGCTGAGCGAAGAAGAATTCCGCCCTCTGCGCCTGCAGAATGGCCTGTATATCCAGCGGTTCGCCCCGATGCTGCGTGTGGCCGTGCCTTATGGCCAACTGACCTCGCGTCAGGTGCGCAAGCTGGCCCAGATCGCCCGCGACTACGACAAGGGCTATGCCCATATCAGTACCCGGCAGAATGTCCAGTACAACTGGCCAGCCCTGGAAGACGTGCCTGAGATCCTGGCCGAACTGGCGACCGTGCAGATGCACGCGATCCAGACCAGCGGCAACTGCCTGCGCAACGTCACCACCGACCAGTTCGCCGGCGTCGCCGCCGATGAGCTGATCGACCCGCGCCCGTGGTGCGAAATCGTCCGCCAGTGGACCACCTTCCACCCGGAATTCGCCTACCTGCCGCGCAAGTTCAAGATTGCCATCAATGGCTCGTCCTCGGACCGCGCCGCCATCGAAGTCCACGACATCGGCCTGGAAACGGTCTACAACGCCGCCGGCGAACTGGGCTTCCGGGTGCTGGTGGGCGGTGGCCTCGGGCGTACGCCGGTGGTCGGTGCGTTCATCAACGAGTTCCTGCCGTGGCAGGACCTGTTGAGCTACCTGGACGCCATCCTGCGGGTGTACAACCGCTACGGTCGTCGGGACAACAAGTACAAGGCGCGGATCAAGATACTGGTCAAGGCCCTCACGCCTGAAGTATTCGCCGAGAAGGTCGAAGCCGAGATGGCGCACCTGCGCGGCGGCCAGACCACCCTGACCGAAGCCGAAGTCCATCGCGTCGCCAAGCACTTCGTCGATCCGCAGTACAAGGCCCTGGACAACCAGGATGCCGAGTTCGCCGCCCTCGACAAGGAGCACCCAGGATTCGCCCGCTGGCGCAGCCGCAACACCCTGGCCCACAAGAAGCCAGGTTACGTCGCCGTGACGCTGTCGCTGAAACCGACCGGCGTCGCGCCGGGCGACATCACCGACAAGCAGCTCGATGCCGTGGCCGACCTGGCCGAGCGCTACAGCTTCGGTCAACTGCGCACCTCCCACGAGCAGAACATCATCCTGGCGGACGTTGAACAGACTCAACTGTTCACCCTCTGGGGCGAGCTGCGCGAACAAGGTTTCGCCACGCCGAACATCGGCCTGCTGACCGACATCATCTGCTGCCCGGGCGGCGACTTCTGCTCGCTGGCCAACGCCAAGTCGATCCCGATCGCCGAATCGATCCAGCGTCGTTTCGATGACCTGGACTACCTGTTCGACATCGGCGAGCTGGACCTGAACATTTCCGGTTGCATGAACGCGTGCGGTCACCACCACGTCGGCCACATCGGCATCCTCGGCGTGGACAAGAAAGGCGAAGAGTTCTACCAGGTCTCCCTGGGCGGCAGCGGTAGCCGCGACGCCAGCCTGGGCAAGATCCTCGGCCCGTCCTTTGCCCAGGACGACATGCCTGACGTGATCGAGAAGCTGATCGACGTGTACGTTGAACAACGGACCGAAGACGAGCGCTTCATCGACACTTACCAACGTATTGGTATCGACCTCTTCAAGGAACGCGTCTATGCAGCGAATCATTAAGAACAACGAGGTCATCGACGAGACCTGGCACCTGCTGCCCAAGGATGCGACCCTCGACGGTATCTCCAACTGCGACGACCTGATCGTGCCCCTGGCCCTGTGGCGCGACCATGCGCATGCCCTCAAGGCCCGCGACGGCGGCCTTGGTGTCTGGCTGGATGCCGACGAAGAAGCGGAAGAGATCGGTGATGACGCCAATCAGTTGCAAGTCATTGCGCTGAACTTCCCGGCGTTCACCGACGGCCGTAGCTACTCCAACGCCCGCCTGCTGCGTGACCGCTATGGTTTCAAGGGCGAGCTGCGGGCGATTGGCGACGTGCTGCGCGACCAGTTGTTCTACATGCGCCGCTGCGGCTTCGACGCCTTCGCCCTGCGCGCCGACAAGGACCCGTACGAAGCCCTTGAAAGCCTCAAGGACTTCTCGGTGACCTACCAGGCCGCCACTGACGAACCGCTGCCGCTGTTTCGTCGTCGCTGAGCCTCAAGCAATAAAAAAGCCCTGGACCGGGTGACTGGTCCAGGGCTTTTTCATGGGTGGACGAGGCTCTTCAAACCACCTCGCTCCCTGTGGGAGCGGGCTTGCTCGCGAATGCTGTCAGCACAAGCAAAATGGATGTCGACTGACCCACCGCTTTCGCGGGCAAGCCCGCTCCCACATGGTAGTGGCGAGAGCAGGCTTGGTGGATTACCAGAACCGCTGCTGGGTCAAACGACTCCACCAGCTCAACAGCACCCGGTCCACCGACCCGCTGGCCGCCATGCCGATGCGTTCCTGCAGGCTTTTGCGCTCGGCGTAGTGCAGGTGGTAAAGCTCGGCGCCCTTGGCCCGTTCGGCGAGGTATTCGTCGCTGGTCTTCAGCTCGTCCACCAGGCCTTTGCCCAGGGCCGCGACGCCCAGCCAGACTTCGCCGGTCGCCACTTCGTCGATGGCCAGTTGCGGACGGTAGTTGGAGACGAAGTTCTTGAACAGCTCATGGGTGATGTCCAGGTCTTCCTGGAACTTCTCCCGACCCTTCTCGGTGTTTTCGCCGAACACCGTCAAGGTGCGCTTGTATTCGCCAGCGGTCAGCACCTCGAAATCGATGTCATGTTTCTTCAGCAGGCGGTTGACGTTGGGCAACTGGGCGACGACGCCGATGGACCCCAGGATGGCGAAAGGCGCGCTGATGATCTTCTCGCCGATGCAGGCCATCATGTAGCCGCCGCTGGCCGCCACCTTATCGATGCAGACTGTCAACGGCACGCCGGCCTGACGGATCCGCGCCAGTTGCGACGAGGCCAGGCCGTAGCTGTGGACCATGCCACCGCCGCTTTCCAGCCGCAGCACCACTTCGTCCTTCGGCGTGGCCAGGGTCAGCAGCGCGGTGATTTCATGGCGCAGGCTCTCGGTGGCCGACGCCTTGATGTCGCCGTCGAAATCCAGCACGAACACTCGGGACTTGGGCGCCGGCTTGGCCTTCTGCTTTTTCTGCGCCTTTTCAGTCTTGCCTTCGGTCTTGCGCAGGGCCTTGAGCTGGTCCTTGTCCAGCAGCGTTTGTTCCAGGCGCTCGCGCAGCCCCTTGTAGAAATCGTTGAGCTTGCTCACCTGCAACTGGCCAACCGACTTGCGCCGCCCCTTGCTGCGCAGCGCCGCGAAACTGGCCAGCACCACCAGGATGGCGATCACCAGCGTCACGGTCTTGGCCAGGAACCCGGCGTACTCGATGAAAAACTCCACAGCGACTCCTTAAATGCAATGCGCCACTGAACGCAGGCGCGTAACGCCTCCAGCATACCCATGCGCCTGCGCCGCGGCCAGCCAAGAAACCTATGGTTACCTTCGTCCGAGCGAGGCCGGACAAGGCTCCAACGGACATTTCAAACAAGCGTATGTTTTTTCATTGACAGCTCACCGTCATCCTCATAACCTCGCCAAACCTTCAACGTACCGGGATGACGCGGACGTGGGCAGCATCTATCTGATTCGACATGGCCAGGCCTCCTTCGGTGCGGATGACTACGATGTCCTTTCGCCCAACGGTGTGCGCCAAGCCCAAGTGCTGGGTAATCACCTGGCAGAACTGGGTGTCGTGTTCGATCGCTGCCTCTCGGGAGACCTGCGTCGCCAGCAGGACACCGCCTCCGGTGCCCTGGGCCAGATGAGCGCCGCCGGGCTGCCGGTTCCCGTGCTGGAAATCGACGCAGCCTTCAACGAATTCGACGCCGATGCGGTCATCCGCGCGCTGTTGCCGGACATGCTCACACAGGAGCCCGAGGCGCTGGATGTCCTGCGCAACGCCGCGCAGAACCGTGCCGAGTTCCAACGCATCTTCGCGCTGATCATCGAACGCTGGCTCGAAGGGCGATATGACCCGCCCGGCCTGGAAAGCTGGCTGGGTTTCGTCGAGCGGGTCCAGGGCGGCCTGCAGCGGATCCTCGAACAGGCCGACAACCGCCAGAAAATCGCCGTGTTCACGTCCGGCGGCACCATCACCGCCCTGCTCCACCTGATCACCCGGATTCCGGCCCGACAGGCCTTCGAACTGAATTGGCAAATCGTCAACACCTCGCTCAACCAGCTTAAATTCAGGGGCCGCGAGGTGGCCCTGGCGTCCTTCAACAGTCACGCCCACCTGCAACTGCTGAAGGCCCCGGACCTCATCACCTTCCGCTGAGGCCGAATTACCCAAGACCCTTGCTGTACAACCCAAATAAGGATCGACACCATGACCTCCGTAGCCGACGCCGTACAAGCCATGAAAGCCAAGTTCAACCCAGCCGCCGCTGCCGGCCTGGACCTGGTCTTCGGTTTCCGCATTGACGATGACAAGCACTTCTCGCTGATCGTCAAGGACAGCACCTGCGAGCTGCAGGAAGGTGAGAACCCGGACGCCCAGGTGACCCTGGTGATGGACGGCGAAACCCTGGAAGGCATCGTCGACGGCAGCACCGATGGCATGCAAGCGTTCATGGCCGGCAAGCTGCGCGCCGAAGGCGACATGATGCTGGCGATGAAACTGTCCGAGCTGTTCCCAGGCTAAGACCAGGCCCGCGCGCAACACGCGCCTGCTGCCTGCAAACGAATCCCGCCCCCGTGGCGGGATTCGTGTTTCTGCGCGCCCCTCAACGCCTCTCGGCGCACGCAACCTTGACCCCTGTCAGCTTCGCCCCCTCCTTCAACCGCTAACGTAGCGCCTCCATCAGCCAGGGACGGCTCATCGGGAGCCTGTGCCTGCATCTCTCAAGGAAGGGAATTTCATGTCTGCACTGAAGATCATTCTGCTGTCGACCGCGTTCAATGGCCTGACCCAGCGCGTCTGGCTGGACCTGCGCGAAGCCGGCTATCGCCCCAGCGTCGTACTGTTCACCGACCCGGACTCGGTCTGCCAGCAAATCGAAGACAGCGGCGCCGACCTGGTGATCTGCCCGTTTCTCAAGGACCGCGTTCCCCAACGACTGTGGCGCAATCCGCGGCGGCCGGTGGTGATCATTCACCCCGGCATTGTCGGTGACCGCGGCGCCAGTGCCCTGGACTGGGCCCTCATGCGCCAACCCGAGCGCTGGGGCGTCACGGCGCTGCAGGCCGTCGAGGAGATGGACGCCGGACCGGTCTGGGCCACGTGCGAATTCCACCTGCCCGAAGGCCTGCGCAAATCCGAGCTGTATAACGGCCCGGTCAGCGATGCCGCGATCCAGTGTGTCCGCGAGGTCGTGCAGAAATACCTCAACGGTTTCACCCCGGTGCCATTGGACTACAGCCGCCGTGAAGTTGTCGGACGCCTGCAACCGAATATGACCCAGGACGATCGCACCTTCAGCTGGCACGACAACAGCGCGTTCATCAAGCGTTGCATCGACGCCGCCGACGGCCAGCCGGGCGTGCTGGCAAGCCTGGCCGGCGGCCAGTTTTATGTGTACGACGCGCACCTGGATGTACGCCGCGGCGTGCCCGGAAACCTGTTGGCCGTGCGTGACGACGCGGTGCTGGTGGCGACAGGCGATGCCAGCCTGTGGATCGGATCCCTGCGCCTCAAGCCGCAGTCCGGCGAACAGACGTTCAAACGGCCAGCGCGCCATGTGCTGGCCCAACGGCTCGCGGGCGTTCCGGTACTCGACGACTCACTGGCCCGGCAGCCGTTCAGCGACGAGCCTTACCAACCCATCCGTTACCGTGAATGCGGCCACGTGGGCGAACTGACATTCGAGTGCTACAACGGTGCGATGAGCACCGAGCAATGCCAGCGCCTTGTGGCGGCGCTGCGCTGGGCCAAGACGCGGGATACCGAGGTGTTGCTGATTCGCGGTGGCCGCGGCAGCTTCTGCAACGGTGTGCACCTGAACGTGATTCAAGCCGCCGCCGACCCCGGCCTGGAAGCCTGGGCCAACATCCAGGCCATCGACGACGTCTGCCTTGAACTGTTCAGCGCCCGGCAACTGGTGGTCAGCGGTTTGACCGGCAATGCCGGGGCCGGCGGCGTGATGCTGGCCCTGGCGGCGGATATCGTGCTGGCGCGGCGCGACATCGTGCTCAACCCCCACTACGCGACCATGGGCCTGTACGGCTCCGAATACTGGACCTACAGCCTGCCTCGGGCCGTTGGCCCGGACAGGGCCTACGCACTCACCCAGGACTGCCTGCCCGTCAGTGCCACCCAGGCCTTGCGCTACGGCATGGTCCAGGAGATCGGCCCGCGCTGTCCCGACGAGTTCGGCCTATGGCTGCTGCAACGGGCCAACAGCGCCCTGCTCGATCCGGCCTACGAAAGCCTGCGGGTCCGCAAGGCCGAGCGAAGCCTGTCGGCGATCCAGGCCTGCCGCGACGGCGAACTGGCACAGATGCGTCGCGACATGGTGGACAACCGCCACGGCTTTGCCGAGAAGTGCCATCGCTTTGTGTTCAAGCACCGCGCCTGCCGCACGCCGCAACGCCTGGTGGCGCCATGGGCGCGAGCCGAACGGGTCCAACCCGTCCAATGATTCGCGGTATCGGACAAGCGTGGCAGCTCTTACAATGCCCGCTTCCCCTGTACCGGCCTGAACATGGACATCGACCTCGCCCGCACTTTCCTGGAAATTGTCCGCCACGGCAGCCTCGCTGCCGCGGCTGAGAAACTGCACGTCACCCAGACGGCAATCACCGCCCGGGTGCAGAAACTCGAAAGCCAGCTCGGTTGCGCGCTGTTCGTGCGCAATCGCGCCGGCGCGCGGCTGACCGCCGACGGCGAAGCGTTCGTGGTCTACGCCAACCAGCTCGTGCAAACCTGGGAGGCGGCCCGGCGAGACCTGCCCTTGCCCGAAGGCTATCGCAACGTCCTGCACCTGGGTGGCGAGGTCAGCCTGTGCAACCCGTTGATGCTCGCCTGGGCCGGTGCACTGCGCCAGAAGATCCCCGGACATGCCCTGCGCATGGACATCCGCGATGGCGAGAAGCTGCTGCAACAGCTGGAGCTGGGCCTGTTGGACGCGGCGGTGGTGTACCAGCCCGAATACTGGCCCCGGCTGCAGGTGGAGCAACTGCTGGAAGAAAAACTGATCATGGTGCGTTTGGCGGCACGCCCCGAGCCCTATGTCTACATCGATTGGTGCGCCGACTTCCGCCGCCAGCACGACACAGCGCTCCCCGACAAAGCCAAGGCTGCCGTGACCTTCAACCTCGGCCCCCTGGCCTTGCAGTACATCCTGGAGCATGGTGGCAGCGCTTACTTCCGCACCCGGGTCGTGCAGAGTTACCTGGACAGCGGCATCCTGGAACGGGTGCCCAAGGCGCCTGAATTCAATTACCCGACTTACCTCGTCTATTCCCGGGACAGGGATTCAGCCGCGTTGCAACAAGCGTTCGAGGTGCTGCGAGAAATTGTCAGGGCCGGCAGCGATTGGTCGCAGCGTTGGGATCCGCTGAGCTGAAGGGGTTGTGTGGGGGCCGCTCCGCAGTCCAGCGGGAGCAAGCTCCCTCGCCACGACGGTTCGGACGGCAGACCGGTCCAATAGGAGGGCCCCTGCAAACGCAGGAGCCTTCGGGGCCATCCGTCACTGCATCTGCAAGTGCTCGACGATCTCGTCCTTGATCAACAAGCGCTTTTTCTTGAGCGTCTCCAGGGCGTCATCGGACAGGGCTGGGGAAGACGGCTTTTCGGCGTCGACCACCTCGGCATCAAGTTGGGAGTATTTGTGAAGTAACGAGTCGAGCCTTGGGTTCTCGCTGCGCTTTTGCTGGATGTGGTCTTTTGTGCAGTTGAGATCCTGGCACAAATCGTGAGACACCGGCATGGAACACCTCCTTTTTGGTGGGTCGGTGGCAGACGCTTTTTGCGGCGCCCGTCGATTATCAGGATGGCCTCCTCGACGGGGTTCTGTCGACCGCCTATCCGACCAGCGGTGACCGTTCGTCGTGCCGCTACGCTTTCCAGGCAAACCTTTATTCGCGCCCAGACCTCCATTGAACAGAGACGAAACAATCGTCCTATCACCCTCAACGGAGACTTACCTATGGACGGATTTACCCTGCGTCAACTCGGCCTGGCCATTGCCTTGAGCACCAGCATGGGCACTGCCTGGGCTGCCACTTCCAACGACTTCGTCGACAACGCGGCGGCCGGTGGTATCGCGGAAATCGAAACCAGCAAACTGGCCCTTGAAAAAAGCGCCTCGGCGGACGTGAAAGAATTCGCCAACAAGATGATCACCGATCACACCAAGGCCAACCAGGAATTGATGGCCCTGGCGAAAAAACACGACATTGAAGTGCCGGATGAAACCACGCTGGTGAAAAAGGCCAAGGCCAAGATCCTCGACATGCGTGATGAATCCTTCGACGCGGCCTACGCCAACAACCAGGTGAAAGCCCACGAAGAAACCATCGCCCTGTTCAAGAAAGAAGCCGAGACCGTGACGGACGACAAAAAGGCCGGCAACACCGAACTCAAGGCATTTGCGCAGAAAATGCTGCCGGACCTGCAACACCATCTGGATGCCGCCAAGAAGCTCCAGGCGGCGCATCCTAGTAAGTAATACAAAGCCGGGCTTGCTCTCAGCAATGACCGCTAAGCCTTGCAGGCCTATGCCTGCAAGGCTTAGTGATTGGTTCACTTATGAAAGCCGGCTTTGCGCGAACATTCTGAATAGGGTTGGCGCCTCTAATATCCCCTCATCTTATCGCTTGAACATTACTCCACTCTAGCTGATACCTGCGTTCGCGTTATTACTTCATCAAACAATAGGTGTGACGTTGACAGCAGGGCTGAGAAAGTCGATATGATAGCCGCTTGACCCATCTCCGATAGCCAAGTGCACACCGTCTATACCTTCGTTCAACTGCGAGTTCATTTTGTAATCGATGAGTGGCTTTATTTCACTATTTACGCCAATTGCAAATTCGGTCAATCGAAGACCCCGAGCACCAGCAGCAACCGTCAATAATTCCATGTACTCCCTATTATCAACTCGCAAAGATTTAACTTCGTTATCAACAACAACCAATAAACCTCCCTTCTCAAAAATCTTATCGGATAGCAATCCAAGCCTCATCCCGATATCTTTGGGTAGTATCGGATTAGGTTTTCTCAGCACAGTCAAAACCCCCGAAACCTCCAACACTCCATTAAAAGAGAATGGGCAAGCCTCCTCAGGATTCATATGGGCATAATGAACCTCGAAAAATTCCGCAACAGAATGGATAAAATAACCTGAGACATCTTCCGCGATCAATGCGTACGGCTCCGCTTTAGGAGATAGAGCCATCTGTCCAGTGGAGCCGTCGCCGGTCAACAAAAACAAATAATTGGAATTAAGCATATTCAAAACCACCCGCTGCCTTTTTAAAGCTTCCTGAAAATCACTATTCAGAAGCAAACTCAAACTGTAATTTGCGCAGTGCAACGAGGGTTCGAAGACCTGAGTGGCGCAGAAAACGCTTCTCTTTTTCTGCGTAGACTGGGCAAGTGCCAACGTAAGCTTAGCGGCGCTATTACTAAAGGAGAAAATCACACTATTGAGAGGAAGCTGCTTCACTTCGTTTATATCCGCAGCGTTCAGCCCTCGCTGCGAGCATTCATCAAGAAAAGGTATTGAATCTGCGAGAACCCAGAACTCTTCATCGCCAAAAAGACTAGGAATACTTATTGTGGTTGACATAAAAAACTTCCTTTTATAAAAGGGTGGCCTGTCCATGCCACCCTCTCAGTCAGTAGCAATCAATCATCTATATAGGCCCAAGCCAGCGGTGCCCATCCAAAATTTTCAGGACCCGAAGTAATCCTGTTCAATTTTTCCTGATTAATTTTCTGCTTTTTCATATTTAATCCTCTTTTTTATTGGGCTCCCCTGCAGCGCAAAGGAGTAATTCATTAATTCAAATTTATTTTGTTTTTGGAATGCCTTTCCCAAATCTTTTTAGAATCAATAATTCTAATTTTACTGAACGAAAGACATAAACAGATATTTATGTAGGAACCATCTGTAATCATCTTCTGAAAATTCAAAAAATTACCTTCTTTTATTGTTTGACTGAGCTAAGGTTGATAGTTTTTTTACTGGCTACCCAAGCTTAATCAAACAATTCGAAAGGAGGACATTACTAATGAGCGATAGTAAAAAATACCTGACTGATGCCGCACTTCAGCAGGCCTTGTCCATTGCAGATCTGACCGAAACCCACTCCACCGCCCATGCGGTCCGGTTGATCATGAACGAGGTACTCGAAGGGTTGGCCCGCGCCGGTTGGCCACAAGCCCAGATACAGAGTGGTCCAAGGGTCGTATCTGCCGAAGAAAACTATGGCTTGCTCGGATATGACCCGTCGGAAGTAACTTTAGGCAGCGCGCACACGCGTTGGGTGGATGAGCATTCGCTGTTGCGTACGCAAACCACCAGTCAGATTCCGATTGCGCTGAAGCATGCCGCTCAGAGCCGCAAGCCTGGAGCATTGATATTGCTGGCGGCTCCGGGGATCACTTTCCGTCGCGACAGTCGTGATCGTTGGCACTGCGCCGAGCCGCACCAGATGGATATATGGGTGCTGGGAGAGCCGGAACTCTCATCCCGTGAACATCTTCTGCGCCTGGTCGGCGATGTTCTCAATGCGGCGACTCCGGACAAGCCCTGGATCTATAGCGACAGCCCGCATCACTATACCGAAGGAGGTATCGAGGTGAATGTGATGAACGATGGCTCTGCTGTCGAAGTGCTGGAGTGTGGGCTTATCGCTACTTCATTGCTGCAACGACTGGGGATCGATCCTCAGCGCCACGGAGGTCTGGCGCTGGGAATGGGGTTGGACCGATTGGCCATGTTGCGCAAGGGAATCCCGGATATTCGCCTGCTGCGCGACCCTAATGAACGGGTCCAGGCCCAGATGCATGATTTAC
The DNA here is from genome assembly GCF_018325965.1 of Pseudomonas sp. Cab53. Lineage (NCBI taxonomy): Bacteria > Pseudomonadati > Pseudomonadota > Gammaproteobacteria > Pseudomonadales > Pseudomonadaceae > Pseudomonas > Pseudomonas sp. Cab53. Next base: position 3,944,146 of record NZ_AP021902.1, read on the forward strand.
GACCATGGAATGCAGTGTCACGTCTACCTTCGATCAGCCGAGATATATCTGTGGCAGTGACGCCAGGGTTAAGTGAGGAGGTATTGACTGAAAAGATGCTACAGGCAGCCGGCGACTGCTCGGGATGGATCGAAGAGATGCAGGTCAAGGGCCGATGGATTTCGTCCGAGTTGCCGTCACAAGCCATTGAAAGACTCGGGCTGTTACCCGACCAGGAGAATATTCTACTGAGGGTTGTGTTACGTGACTGCTCGCGATCGATCACGACCGCCGAGGCCAATGCGTTGTATGAAAAAATCCAAGCAGCGTTACATGAAGGTGCACCGGGCGCGGGCTATAGAATGGAATTGTCGACACCGTCATCCATTCCATAAAACTCCACTCCACTGGAGGGCGACTTACGGGGTTCAAAAGTGCCGTTTAAGAAACGGGACTTTTTGTTGGCTAGCCACCATCCGTATCAATACAGGCATCCGTGCTTCACCGAGTTCGGGCCGGTTCGGGCTTGGCCTGAAACCGAGGCTGAAGGTGTTGTCGTTGTCTGGTGTTGGTTCTTCTGGTCGACGTCACTCGTCGCGCCCTGGACCTGGTCCGTGACGGCGCGGCGGGCCTTGTTCGAAGGCATTCCCACGCAAAGCGTGAGAACGCTCTTGTGCGAAAAAACTAACCACCATCCGTATCAATATCGGCATCCGTGCTTTCGCCGGGTTCAGGCCGGTCCGGGTCTGGCTTGAAACCGGGGCTGAAGGTGTTGTCGTTGTCCTGGTGATGGTTCTTCTGGTCGACTTCAGTCGCCGCGCTTTGGGCCTGGTCCGTGCCGGCAGGGCTGGCAGGTTGGGTGCCCGGGGGTGTCGGCTGGACCTGGGGGTCGATGGCCGGGTCGTTGCGCGGTTGGCCTTGTTGCTGGGTGTTTGCAGGATCGTCGTTCATAGCCACCTCATTCATGACAGGGCCGGTTGGTGACCGACCTTGATTATTCGAAGGTGTGGCGAAGGCTTCGGTTCCATTTGTTTGCCGGGACGTTCATTGGCCCAGCACCGACCTGACCATGGCGGTCAGCGCTTCGGGACCATAGGGTTTGCTCAACAAATGAGTGTCGGGACTCAATTGGTGGTTCTGGGAAATGATGTCGCGGGTGTGGCCCGAGGTGAACAACACCGGCACCGGCGGCACCTGCATTTTCGCCCAGGCCGCCAGGTCTGAACTCTTGATCAGGCCGGGCATGACCACGTCGCTGAAGATCAGGTCCACCGAGGCGCCGTCCAGCAGCAGTTTCATGGCCACGTCGGCGTTGGCGGCGGTCAGCGTGCGATAGCCGGACTGTTCCAGCAGTTCCACCGAGGCGCTACGCACCTCGTCGTTGTCCTCCACCACCAGGATCGTCTCCTGCTCGCCGGCCTGAAGCGGTTCGCGTGGGCGTTGCTCGTCGGTTTCCGGTTGGCAACTGCGGGGGAAGTACATGTGCGCTCGCGTACCTTTGCCCAGGTCGCTGGCAATTTCGATATGGCCGCCACTCTGTTTGACGAAACCGAACACCATGCTCAGCCCCAACCCCGTTCCCTGGCCTTCGGTCTTGGTGGTGAAGAACGGCTCGAACACCTGGTTCAGGATGTCGGGCGGCATGCCCGCGCCGCGGTCGATCACCGACAGTCGCACATACTCGCCCGGCGCAATGCCCTTGCCGGCGCAGGAGGCTTCGTCGAGCACGATGTTCTCGCCGACCATGCGAATGGTTCCCTCCCCGCCCATGGCATCGCGCGCGTTGATCGCCAGGTTCAACAGGGCATTTTCCAGCTGGTTGCGGTCGACGTGGATGCACCATGGGGTCTCGGGCAAGGTCACTTCGATCAGGATGGTTTCGCCCAGGGCCCGTTGCAAGAGTTCGACCAGGCCGTCGTAGATGCGCCGTGGGTTGTAGACCGCCGGTGACAACGGCTGGCGCCGGGCGAAGGCCAGCAATTGCGTGGACAGCTTGGCGCCGCGCTCCACGGCTTCGATGCAGGCGCCGACCCGTCGTTGCACGTTGACGTTGTCCGCTTCATGGCGAGCCAGCAGGTGCAGGTTGCCGGCGATCACTTGCAGCAAGTTGTTGAAGTCATGGGCCACGCCGCCGGTGAGGCCACCAATGGATTCGAGCTTCTGCGACTGGCGCAACTGCTCTTCGGCGTTCAATCGCGCCTGCACTTCGTCAGCGACGCGCCGCTCCAGGTCGCGGGTGAACTTGAGCAGCGACGCTTCGGCGGTCTTGCGCTCGTTGATGTCGATCAGCACACCGGGAAAACGCAAGGGCGTGCCCAGCTCGTCGAACTCGCACCGACCGCTGGCGAGCACCCAGAGGTAGTCACCGCTCAGGCGGCGGATTCGATATTCGGCGCTATACGGGATGCCGGTGCGCACGGTCAGTTCGACCCGCTGGTTCACTTCCTCGAGGTCGTCGGGGTGGATGCTCTGGCGGGCGATCTCGATGGGCAGCGCGTCCAGTGGACAATCCGGCGGATAGTTGAAGCTGCGGGCGAAGCGCTCGTCACCGGAGAGCCTGTCGGCCTGGATGTCCCAGACGAACGACCCCAGCAGCGGGCCGGCCGACAACGCCAACTGGATCCGCTCGTTGACGGCGCGGTAACTGCGCTCGGCTTCTTGCCGGGCCCGCTCGGTCAACACATGCTCGGTGGTTTCCACCACGACCGCCAAGACCCCTGCCGGCGCCTGGTCCTCACCGGGCACGGGGCTGTAATAGAGGTCCATCCAGACGTCTTCGGGCTTGCCATCGCGCAGCAGCACCAGTTCTTTGCTGCGATAGGACAAGGTGCCGCCGGCCAGGCAAACGTCCAGCACATGGCGGTTGAAATCGGCCACTTCCGGCCAGCCCAGCTCCACCGGGCAACCCAGCAGGTACGGGTGGCGGCCGCCGGCAAACTCGGCATAGGCATCGTTGTAGATCATGAAACCCTGGCGCCCCCACAACATCACCATCGGCAGGGGTGACGCGAGCAGCATCTGGACCGCGTTGCGCAGGCTCGCGGACCAGTGCTCGATAACGCCCAACTCGGTCTGGCGCCAATCGAACGCCCGGATGCGCCCGGCCATTTCACCGCCCCAACCGAGGCATCCGTGATTGTGGGATAAAAACTCCATGAGAAGACTGTGAACCTCAACAGGCTTGCTGGGAATCGGCATACCACGAGTCCCTTGTGCTCAGTGCTTCGAGCGCGGCGGCTGCGTTTGGTTTCATACTCGCCGATTCAGACGCTCACCGTTGCGAGGGACCTCGCTCCCGCTGGGCTGCGTAGCAGCCCTAAAATCGGCGATCCTTCAGGCAGACCGCGCCAGGCTGTTGACGACGGCTGCACCGCCGAGCGGGTGCAAACTCCCTCGCCACAGCAGCGGCAACGGTTGGAGATGACAACCGCGTCAGCGAAAATCACGGCTTTGCACCTGGATGCCGGCCAGCAATTCGGTCAGGTCGCTCAGGCGTCCGGCGATCAGGTGGCGGACTTCGCCCACGCTTTCCCAGCGCCCATCGACCCGCAGCAGTTGCGAGCCCACCAGGGTCTTACGTTGACGTTCCGCCAGGTCACGCCAGACCACCACGTTGAGGTTGCCGAACTCATCTTCCAGGGTGACGAAGGTCACGCCGCTGGCCGTGCCCGGGCGTTGGCGGCCGGTGACCAGCCCGGCGACGCTGACGTTGCGGCCATGTTCGACGTCCTGCAATTCCCGTGAGCTGCGGCACCGTCGGGCACGCAGCTCGGTGCGCAACAAGGCCAGCGGATGCGGCCCCAAGGTGGTGCCAAGCGTGGTGTAGTCGGCAAACAGGTTTTCCCCCAGGGTGGGTTTCGGCAAGCTCACGGGGGGTTCTTCCTGGCTGGGCAAACCGGCGAACAGGCCCAATTGTTTCTGCACGCCGGCGACGGCCCAGCGGGCGCGATGCCGGTCGCCCGCCAAGCCGTGCAAGGCGCCGGCATCGGCCAGTTGCGCCTGGGCCCGGGCATCGAGTTGCGCCCGTTCGCCCAAGTCGGCCACGTCACTGAAAGGCCGATGCCGGCGAGCCGTTTCGATGCGCCGGGCGTCCTCCTCGCGAAACCCCTTGACCAGGCGCAACCCCATGCGAATCGCCGGTTGCCGGCCTTCCATGGGTTCGAGGCTGCAATCCCAATCGCTGGCGCGCACATCCACCGGGCGGATCTGCAATTGATGTCGGCGGGCGTCCTGCAGAATCTGGTCCGGGCTGTAGAACCCCATGGGCCAGCTGTTGATCAGGGCGCAGGCGAATGCCGCCGGCTCGTGGCATTTGAGCCAACTGCTGACGTAGGTCAGCAAGGCGAAACTGGCCGCGTGGGATTCAGGAAAGCCGTAGTTGCCGAACCCCTTGATCTGCTCGAAGATCTGCGCGGCGAACTCAGGGGAATAGCCATTTTTTTCCATCCCCCGGGCCAGGCGAACCCGATGCGGCTCAAGCCCGCCGTGGCGCTTCCAGGCGGCCATGGAACGACGCAACTGGTCGGCCTCGCCGGGGGTGTAGTCGGCCGCGACCACGGCAATCTGCATGACCTGCTCCTGGAACAACGGAATGCCCAGGGTCCGCCCCAGCACCGTCTCCAGCTCGGGCGAGGGGTACGTGACGGCTTCCTCGCCATTTCGCCGCTTCAGGTACGGGTGCACCATGCCGCCCTGGATCGGCCCCGGTCGCACAATCGCCACTTCGATCACCAGGTCGTAATATTTCCGTGGCTTGAGCCGGGGCAGCATCGCCATCTGCGCCCGTGATTCGATCTGGAACACACCGATGGTGTCCGCGCGGCTGATCATCGCGTAGGTCGCCGGATCGTCCTTGGGCAGCGATGACAACGTATGGTGCTGACCCCGGTAGTGTTCGATCAGGTCGAAGCATCGCCGGATCGCACTGAGCATGCCCAAGGCCAGGACATCCACCTTGAGCAGCCCGACCGCGTCCAGGTCGTCCTTGTCCCACTGGATGATGGTGCGCTCGGCCATGGCGGCGTTTTCCACCGGCACCAGGGTGTCCAGGGGTTGCTCGGAAATCACGAAGCCGCCGGGGTGCTGGGACAGGTGACGGGGGAAGCCGATCAGTTGCCGGGTCAGGCCGAGCACCCGGCGCAAGATCGGGCTGTCCGGGTCGAAGCCGCCCTCACGCAGGCGATCCACGGGCGGCGCCTCATCGCTCCAACGACCGCAGCAGTCGGCCAGCGCGTTGACCTGGTCCGGCGGCAGGCCCAGGGCCTTGGCGACATCCCGCACCGCCCCGGCGCCGTGGTAGCTGCTGACCACCGCCGTCAACGCCGCGCGATGGCGACCGTAGCGCCGGAAGACGTATTGCAGCACTTCTTCACGCCGCTCGTGTTCGAAATCCACGTCGATGTCCGGCGGTTCGTTGCGCTCGCGAGACAGGAACCGCTCGAACAACAGGTTGCTCTGGCTCGGGTCGATCTCGGTGATGCCCAAGGCGTAACACACCGCCGAGTTGGCCGCCGAGCCACGTCCCTGGCAGAGGATGCGCTGCTGCCGGGCGAAGCTGACGATGTCCTGCACGGTGAGGAAATAGCTGTCGTAGCCCAGCTCGGCAATCAATGCCAGCTCCCAGTCGATCTGTCGTCGAACCTTGTCACTGACCCCGTCAGGCCAACGCGTGCACATGCCGCGCTCGGTCAATTCCCGCAACCACGACGCCGGATCATGGCCCTCGGGCACCAACTCACGCGGGTATTGATAGCGCAACTGACCCAGGTCGAAGGTGCAACGCCGGGCGATCACCAGGGTTTCATCGAGCAACGCACGGGGGTAGAGATCGGCCAGGGCCTGGAGGCTGCGCAAGTGCCGCTCGCCGTTGGGGTGCAGGCGCTGGCCGGCCTCGGCGACCGTCACGTGGTGGCGGATGGCGGTCATGGTGTCCTGCAAGGCCCGACGGCCACGCACGTGCATGTGCACATCGCCCGTGGCGACGGCGCGAAGACACATGCGATCGGCCAGCGCCAGCCAATCCGCCAGTCGACGCCGGTCGTCCTGCCCGCAATGCAACTGGACCGCCAGCCACAACCGCTCGGCGAAGATCGACTGAAGCCAGCGACCCTGTGCTTCGTCGTCTTTGCCGTCTGGCACCCATAGCGCCAATAGGCCCGGCCAGGGCTCGTCGAAATCTTCGCGAACGACGCGATAGTGGCCCTTCTCGCTGCGCCGGCGAGCGCGGGTGATCAACCGGCACAAGGCCTGATAGCCCTCGAGGTTTTCCACCAGCAGCACCAGTTTCGGACCGTTTTCGACCTGGATCTCGCTGCCGACGATCAGCGGTAATTGCAGTTCCCTGGCCGCTTGCCAGGCCCGGACGATCCCGGCCAATGTGCATTCGTCGGTGATCGCCAGGGCCTGGTAGCCTTGCTCGCTGGCGCGCCTGCACAACTCCAGGGCACTGGAGGCACCCCGCTGGAAGCTGAAGTTCGACAGACAATGCAGCTCGGCATACCCAATGCTCATGCGAACCACCCCTGCAACCACAGCGGCCCACCCTCGCCCACCGGCCGATAGGCCCAGCCCCGTTGCCCGCTGCGGGTCTCGACCAGGTAGTAATCGCGACGCACATCGGCGCCGTCCCACCAGCCCGTCTCGATGCGTTCCGGGCCCATGAGGATCTGCGCCTGGCTGGGCGACAAGGCCTGGGGTTCACTGAGCAACCAGCCGGGGCGTTGCACGTCTTGCACCCGGCAAGCCTGTGGCCGAGGCTGGGCGCTCATCTGCCAGGCACATTCGGGGCGGTGATCATCGCGAAACCCCAGGCCCTGCACCGCTTCGTCCCCCAGCCGGGCCCGCAGGCGCTCGCGCAATTGCTCCCAGGGCAAGGACTGTTGCGGGCGCTCATCGAACAGCTCCAGGCGTTGGGGCACGAAGCTCGGCAGGTCTTCGGCGCACAAGCGAAAGCCGCGCACCGGGGCTTCGACCTGAACCTGTTCCAGGCGACCACGGGCCAGTTCGAACAGCATCGAAGGCTCCCGCTCGGCGCTGAGCAGGCCGACCTTGATCACCGTGTCCGGCAGTCCGGCGTGTTCCAGGTGCAGGTCAAAGCGCTGTACGCCACTGTCACGCCCGCACAGGAACGCCGACAGGTCACCGGTCAAGCGGCGCAACGGGAACAACAGCGCCTGGTGGGACTGGACGTCGTAGTTGAGCTCGATGCGCACATCGAAACGGTCCGGTGGCAGGTAGAACGACAGCGCCAGGGTGCGGCTGCCGGTGAGCGCATCGAGGTGCTTGAGCACCTGGGCTTCAAAGCGCCGCGCCAGGGTATGTCGGGGCAAGGCCTGAACCTGGCTCAAACGACGCAAGCCCATGCGTGACAACGCCGTGGCGACTTCGGCTTGCAGGCCGATCCGTTCCACCGGCATCTGCCCCAGGCACGCTTGCAGGGCCTCGTCATCGGGCACCACCAGGGCGTCGTAGGCATTGGCCAACACCCGCGCCGCCACCGGGTTCGGCGCGGCGACGATGCGATGGCGGAACCCCAGCGCCGTCAACTCAGCCCGCAACCGCGCCTCGAACACCGGCCAGGGACCGAACAGGCCGAGGCTCGACTCGATCTCGAACAGCACCGTGCGCGGGTAATGCACGCTGACCTGGGCGCTGAAACGGTAGGCCCAGGCAGCCAGAAATTGCTGCCAGTGTTCGATCTGCGCGGCGTCGTACTCGGCGGTGGCAAAGCCTTTGCTCAAGGCTTGGGCAGCGGTCATGGTCTGGCCCGGACGCAAGCCCAGAGCTCGCGCCGACGCATTCACCGCTTGCAGCACCCGCCGCTGAGCCGGGCCGGTCAGCAGCGCCAGCGGCTCGTCGGGATCGGGTCGCTGACGCAGCGCGGCATCCAGCGCCAATTGCGGAAAGAGAATACAAACCCAGCGCATCGCAACCTCAGTGCCTTGTGGACGCGGCAAAGGCAATCGGCGCCGAACGGGCCAGCCCGCCTCGACACTTGAGCACGCGCAACTGCGCGGGTCGGGCGTCGATGGCGATGCGCAAGGCCGCCGGCGACGGGTTGATGGCTTCCTGCATCGAGCGCCAGGCGAACGCCAGGGTCTGGCCGGTTTCGGCCGCCACTTGCAGCCGGCGCAGAGCCCGGTCGTCTGCCTGACGAGGCCAGCACAACACCGCGCCGCAACTGCCCGAGCGCAGGCATTGTTCGGCGGCCCACAAGGCATCGCGCTCATCGGCCTGAATCACCGACAACTGGCGCAGGTCCACACCGGCGTTCTGCCAGGCCTGGGGATAAGGCACGAACGGAGGCGCCACCAGCACGATGCGCTCCCCCGCGCTCGACAATCGGGCGAGGGTCGGCCACACCACTTGCAACTCGCCCACGCCCGGGGCGGCGATGAGCAATTCCGTCAACGCCGCTTCCGGCCAGCCGCCACTCGGCAAGGCCGCATCCAGCGCAGCATGCCCGGTAGGTTGCGGGCTGGCGGCTGGAGGCGCGGGCCGGCCCTTCCAGACCTGGCCCGCATTGAACAGCGTGTCCAGCGCGACGACAGCGCCCATCAGCCTTGCCTCAACAGGCCGCAGAACACGCCTTCGATGGCCAGGTCCTGATCGGCTTCGACAATGATCGGCTGATAAGCCGGGTTGCGCGGCAGCAGGCGCACGCGCTCGCCGATCCGCTCGAAACGCTTGATGGTGACCTCACCGTCGAGCCGCGCCACGACAATCTGGCCATTGGCGGCCTGGGGGGTGCGTTGTACACCCACCAGGTCACCGTCGAGGATGCCATCCCCGATCATCGAGTCGCCCTGCACCCGCAGCAGGTAATCCGGCGCCTTGGTGAACATCGCCGGGTCCAGCATCAGGCGGCTGTGGACGTCGGCGTCGGCGCCAATCGGCAAGCCGGCCGCCACCCGCCCCAGCACCGGCACGTCCAGCAGTTCGGGCCGCGGTGGCTGGTTCAACAACCGGATGCCTCGGGCCTGGTGTGGATTGACCTCGATGAAACCGGCTTCGGTCAGCGCCAGCACATGCTTGCGGGCGACACTGCGCGAGGCAAAGCCGAACGCCTCGCTGATCTCGGCGAGGCTGGGAGACTGGCCCTGATCGGCGATGCGTTCGCGGATGAAGGTCAGGATGGCGGTGCGGCGGGGAGTGAGAGTCGTCATGGAGTACATTTGTACTCCTGTCGGTTTTTTCTGACAAGCGCCGTCAGTCAGCTCACAGCCATGCACCTCCCTGTGGGAGCGGGCTTGCTCGCGAAAGCGGTGTGCCAGTCAAAGAAAGTGTTGAATGCGCCGGCGTCTTCGCGAACAAGCCCGCTCCCACAGTCAATGTCCAAGCCCTGCCAGGTAAGCCCATGGATAAATCCCGCGCCCATGGCCATCGCTGAAGACCAACTGGACCCCATACCCCTGGGCATTGACCTCCACCACCCGAACCCGTGGATCGACCTGCACCGCCAACCCTTGCAAGCGAAACGCCCGGCACTGGGAACAAGGACACTGGCGGCGCAGTTCAGTGTGGTCCAGGCGTTGTTCGCGGCCATCGGGCCAGTTCAACCTCAACTGGCCTTTGTCAGGGCTGTTGCCCATCGCCAGCGGGCTCATTGCACTTGCGCCAGGGCGATGCGCACGGCCTTGCGGACTTCAGGGTCGCCATCGTCCTGGGCAGCCTGCAATGCCGGGATCGCAGCGGGGTCGTTCAACTCGCCCAAGGCCAGGGCGGCTTCCTTGCGCAGGTTGCTGATGCGATGGCCCAGGGTCTCGATCAACCCCGACAACGCCGGGGCATAGCGCAAGCGGCCGAGGCTACGGGTGGCGCGCAGGCGCACTTGCCAATAATCATCCCCCAGGGCCTCGACCAGCGCTGGGCCGGCATCGGCGTGGCCGACCTTGCCCAGGGTGGTGGCGGCTTCTTCGCGCACCGCCCAGGCAGGGTCCCGCAGTGCCTGGCGCAAGGCCGACAAGACGTGTGCGTCAGAGCCCAGGCCGAGGGCACCGGTGGCCGCCCGGCGCACCTCGGTGTCCGGGTCGGCGCTGGCCAACCGCGCCAGCGCCGGCAACGCGTCGAGGTGCTTGAGCCAGCCGAGCACGCCAACTGCCTCACGGCGGACGCTGGCATCGGTGTCGGCCAGGGCAATGAGCGCGACCGGTGCCGCGTCGGCCAGGCGCAATTCGCGCAAGGCCCTGAACGCGGCGACGCGCACGCTAACGGTCTCATGGGCGGCCCAGGGCAGGATCACCCTCCCCGCAGCCTCGCTCTTGAGCAGGCTCAGACTCTGGGCGGCGGCGCCCTGCACCGTCGGGGACGGATCGGTGAGGGCCTGGCACAACGCGGCGACCACCGGCGCGTCTTCCCAGGCTTCGAGCAGTCGCGCGGCCTCGGCGCGGACCTCGGAACTGGCATCGTGGGCCAGACGATCCACCAGCCACAGCAGGCCTTCGGGTTCCTCGAGGTCGGCCAGTTCAATCAGGGCGATGCGGCGCACACCGGGGTCCTCGTCCACCAGGCGCGGTTGCAGGGCGAGGATGTCATCGTTGTCGGTGTCTTCAAATAAAGAGGTCATAAGGCAAATCGCGGCAAGGAGGTTTCAAGGGGAAGCCCGAGGGGATTGAGGCGCGGTAACGGCTGGCCGTCCTCATGGCGCAACAACTCGAGGCAGTGGCGCTTCAACAGGGAAAACTCGGGACGGGTGACCAGTTCGGTGGTGCGTGGCCGGGGAAAATCCAGGCGCAAGTCCTCGATGATCCGACCCGGGCGCGGGCTCATCACCAGCAGTCGATCGGCCAGGAACAGTGCCTCGTCGATGTCGTGGGTGACGAACACCACGGTGGTGCGGATGCGGGTCCAGATCTCCAGCAGCAACTGCTGCATGTTCAACCGGGTCAAGGCGTCCAGGGCACCGAAGGGTTCGTCCATCAACAGCAGTCGTGGCCGATTGACTAGCACCCGGGCGATCTCCACCCGCTGCTGCATGCCCCCGGACAGTTGGTCCGGCCAGTGCCCGGCGAATCCGTCCAGGCCCACCAGGGCGAGGATTTCATCCGCCGCCCGCTGCCGTTCGGCTTTGCCCAGGCCCCGCATCTTCAGGCCGAAGGCCACGTTGTCGCGCACGCTGCGCCACGGGAACAGCGTGTGCTGCTGGAACACCATCCCGCGCTGGGGCGAAGGTCCGGCCACCGGCAAGCCGTCGACATGCAAGGTGCCGGCGCGCGGTTGCAGGTGCCCGGCCAAGGCACCGAGCAAGGTGGATTTACCGCAACCGGACGGCCCCAAGACGCAGACGAACTGGCCCGCCTCGATCTGGCAATCAAGGCCCTGGACGGCCTCGAACGCCTGGGCTCCCTGGCCCAGGACAATGGACAACTGACGGATATCGATCCGTCCCTCAGGCGTTTGCATCACACTCATCAGGCTTTACCTCGCGGTCGGTGCCAAGGCGTCAATAGCCCGCCCAGGCGCTTGATCAACACACTGCTGCCCATGCCCAGCACACCGATCAACAGCATGCCGACGACAATGTCGGCGTAGTTCTGCACGGTGTAGGAGGACCAGGTGTAGTAACCGATGCCGTACTGGCCGGCGATCATTTCCGCCGTCACCAGGCAGAACCAGGACGTGCCCATGCCGATGGCCAGCCCCGTGATGATGCTCGGCGCGGCGCCCGGCAGAATCACTTCCAACAGGATCGCGCAGCGCCCGGCCCCCAGGCTTTTCGCCGAGGCGATCAGCCGCCGGTCCACCGCCTCGACGCCGTGCACGGTGTTGAGCAGGATCGGGAACAGCGCCCCGGTGAAGGTGATGAATACCATCGACAGCTCCGAGGAGGGAAACATCAGGATCGCCAGGGGAATCCAGGCCACCGCCGGGATCGGCCGCAGGACTTCCAGCGGTGGCAACAGCAGGTCTTCGGCCCATTTCGAGCGACCGATGGCCAGGCCCAGGGCCACGCCGGTCAACACCGCCGCGCCATACCCGGCAAACACCCGGCCCAGGCTGGCGCCCAAGTGCCGGCCCAGGCTGCCTGAAGCCTCCAGGCCAAGCGCAGCCTGGATCACGGCCAGCGGGGGCGGCACGTTGGCGAAGGTCACCAGGCCAAGGTCCCAGTGGTGGGTGGCGGCGAGTTGCCAGAACAGCAGGCAGAGCACCAGGGAAGCGGCTCGCAGGAGCCAGCGAAAATAAGATCGGGACACAACTCTTCCTCTCAACCGAGATCCCTGTGGGAGCGGGCTTGCTCGCGAAAGCGGTGGTTCAGTCGACATCAATGTTGAATGTCAGACCGCATTCGCGAGCAAGCCCGCTCCCACAGTTCACTGAGTATTCTGACGATCAGCGCGCAGCAACCGACTGTGCCGTAGCTTCGGTAAAGTCCAGGGCCTTGCCGCCCTGCTGCGCGGCAAACTGCTCGGCCTGGCCCTTGAGCAGGAACGCACTGAGTTGCCCCTGGGCATCGCGGGCGAACCACGCCTGCTCGGCCAACAGTTTGATCCCGCTGTCGCTGGCCTGGGCATACACGGCACGGATGCCCTTGCCTTGCTGCTTGAGGCTCGCCAGCGCGGCGAAGGCCGACTGCGCCGAGGCGTAGTGGCGCACTTTCGGTTCGCCCCGCACCCAGATCTCGGCGACGCGGCTGAAGTCGCTGATCGCCTGGCCCGTCGCGGCGTCGGGCGTGGTCAGTGGCGTCTGGGCGTAGTTGGCCAGTTGCGCGGCGTAATCCAGGTTCGAGGCCTTGAAGGCGGCACGGATGTACTGGTCATCGATGAAGGTATTGAGGTCCAGGCCACGATCGGCCTTCTTCAGCAGCTTGAGGGTGTCGATGGCGGTGCCGACGGCTTGCCGGTATTCCGGCTTCCAGCTCAGGTCGCGGGTCTGTACGCCCAGCGGCCCATGGAACAGGTAATTGACCTCGGCATCCACGCCGGTGACCTGGGCGATCAATTCGCTGTACTTCTCAGGTTCCGCGGCCAGCAGTTGATTGGCCTCCAGGGACGCACGCAGGTAAGCGACCACGATTTCCGGGTAGCGCCGGGCATAGGCCTGGTCCACCAGCGCGCCATGGAACGTCGGCGCACCGGCCTGGGCGCCGTCGTAGATCTTGCGGGCGAACCCGCGGCTGGGGAACAGCTCGGCGAATGGCACGAAGTCGGCGTGGGCGTCGATCTTGCCCGCCTGCAACGCCGAGCCGGCCACTTCCGGCGGCTGGGCGATGATGTTCACGTCCTTGAGCGGGTCCCAGCCCTGGGCCGCCACGGCGCGCAGCAACATGCCGTGGGCGGTGGACGCAAACGGCACGGAGATCGTCTTGCCTTTGAGCTCGGCCAAGGCCTGCACGCCCGAGGCACTCGGCACGACGATGCCGTTGCCGCTGCCCCGGGTACTGCCCGACAACACGCTGATGAACAGGCTGTGCTTGCCGGCGGTCTCGAACGCCACGCCGTTGAACGCCCCCGGGAAATCAGCCATGGCGCCGAAGTCGAGTTTGCCGGCGACCATCTCGTTGGTCAGCGGCGCGCCACTGGTGAAGTTCTTCCACTGGATGTCGTATTTGGCGTCTTTGTAGGCGCCGTCATGGGGCAGGTACTTGTCCAGCAGGCCCAGTTCACGGATCAGCAACCCGCCGGCGGCGCAGTTGATGGTGGTGTCCTGGGTGCCGATGGCGATTCGGATGGTTTCTGCCTGGGCAGACAGGGTCAATGAAGCCAGTACCAGACCGGCGAGTGCTGCACGCAACATGGGGGTTCCCTCGAATCATTTATAGGAGGTTCGTCTCCGCCACGATCAGGGCGCGGTGGGAAACGAGGGGTGTTTTTGAATCAGGCGTCCGGGGGTGGCCGGATGGCTTCTTGGGTGTCAGGGCTGGCCTCATCGCGGGCAAGCCCGCTCCCACAGGTTTATGGGTGCACACAACAACCGCGACTAGACTTGATCCACTGTGGGAGCGAGCTTGCTCGCGATGGCATCCTCCCAGTCAACGCAGTAGGTACGGGATCTCGACTTTCACCGCGCCGGTCGGGCAGTCCTTTTCACACGGCATGCAGTACCAGCATTCATCGAACGCCATGTAGGCCTTCTGGGTGGCCGGGTTGATCGCCAGCAGGTCCATGGGGCAGACATCGACGCACACGGTGCAGCCTTTGTGGGCGATGCATTTGTCCTCGTCCACGGTGACGGGGGCATTGGAGCGGAAGAAGATTTCCTGGGGTTGATAGGCCATGGGCGTTCTCTCTGGGTGGAAGGTTCACGCCGCGCTGGCGTCGACCCGCAGCCGGTCGTAGGCCTGCAGCTCTTGGGCATCGAGGGCGATGATGTAAGGCTCGACCGCTTTCTTGAAGGAGGTCATCGCGCCGTCGTCGCCTTTCTTCAGGTGGCAATGGCAGAACCAGTCGCTGTCGTTGCGCTGCGGGTGATCGACCCGATAGTGGTACAGGCCCCAGCGGCTTTCGGCGCGAAACAGCGAGGCGCGAGCGGCCATCTCGGCGCAGTCGCGGATCACGCTGACCTCCATGGCGCGCATCAATTCATGGGCGTCGTGGGCCTTGATCTGGTCCAGGTCGCGCTGGATATCGCTGAAGCGTTGCAGGCCGATCTCCATCTTGCGGGTGACCTTGGGCGGTTGCAGGTAATCGTTGACGAAGCGCCGCAGCTTGTATTCCACCTGGGCCGGCGGCAAACCGTGAGCGCGCGTCAGGGGTGCGTAGACGCGGGCCTTTTCCCGTTCGACCTGGCCGGCATCCGGCGTCGAGAAATCCTTCCCGGCCACGAAGTCCGCGGCGTTATGGCCGGCAAACCAGCCGTAGGTGAACGCCCCGAGCATGTAATTGTGCGGCACCGCCGCCATGTCGCCCGCTGCGTACAGGCCCTTGACCGAGGTTTCGGCCCGCTCGTTGACCCACACGCCCGAGGCCGAATGGCCGCTGCAAAAGCCGATTTCGGAGATGTGCATTTCCACCATCTGCGTACGGTAGTCGGTGCCGCGATTGGCATGGAACTGCCCGCGACTGGGCCGCTCGTTGCTGTGCAGGATTTCCTCGATGTTCTGGATGGTTTCCTCGGCCAGGTGATCGAGCTTGAGGAAAACCGGGCCATTGCCGCCCTCGAGTTCCTGGTGGAACTCCCACATCATCTGCCCGCTCCAGTAGTCGCACTCGATGAAGCGCTCGCCCTTGTTGTTGGCGGTGTAGCCACCCAGTGGCCCGGTGACATAGGCACAGGCCGGGCCGTTGTAGTCCTTGATCAACGGGTTGATCTGGAAGCACTCCAGGTTCGCCAGCTCGGCCCCGGCGTGGTACGCCATGGCATAGCCATCCCCGGCGTTGGTGGGGTTTTCATAGGTGCCCATCAGGTAACCGGAGGACGGCAACCCCAGGCGCCCCGCCGCGCCGCAGCAGAGGATGACCGCCTTGGCCTTGATCACATGGAAGTCGGCGGTGCGGCAATCGAACCCCATGACGCCGTTCACCGCGCCCTCTTCATCCGTCAGCAAGCGAGTGCAGACCAGCCGATTGGTGATGCTCACCCGCGCCCGTTTCAACTGGCGGTAGAGCACTTTCTTGATGTCGTGCCCTTCGGGCATCGGCAACACATAAGCGCCCATGTGGTGGACCTTCTTTACCGCGTAGTCGCCGGTTTCGTCCTTCTCGAACTTCACGCCCCAACGGTCCAGCTGCTCGATGGTTTCGAAGCTGTGCGTCGCATAGGCGTACACCGCCGCCTGGTTGACGATGCCGTCGTTGGCGATGGTGATTTCCTTGGTGTACTGCTCGGGTGTCGAGTGCCCGGGGATGATCGCGTTGTTCAACCCGTCCATCCCCATGCTGATGGCGCCGCTGCGCTTGACGTTGGCCTTGTCCACCAACAACACGCGCAAGTCACGGTTGCGCTCCTTGGCCTTGATCGCCGCCATGGGCCCGGCCGTGCCGCCGCCGATCACGACGATGTCGTATTCCTGTTCCAGGGTGCTTCCAGTCACAGCGCTGTGGGTCATGCTTGCGTCCCTTTTTGCCGGTCGATCCGCAGGCGGTACTGGAAAGCATCGCCGCGGTAATAGAGGTATTCGAAGTCCAGCGGCTGGCCGCTGGCGTCATGGGTCAGGCGTTCGATGCGCATGATCGGCGAGCCCGGCTCGACCTCCAGTGCCTGGGTCAACTCGGTGTCGGCCAGCACCGCGTCGATGGCCAGGTCGGCATGGCCGAGGGTCAGGCCGCAGTCGTTTTCCAGGATCAGGAAGATGTCGCGGGTGACCAGGTCGGCCTTTTCCAGACGTTCGCCGAGGGCCTTGGGCAGGTAGGTGATCTCCAGGGAAACGGGCTCGCGGTTGATCAACCGCACCCGCTTGACCTGCGCCACCGTGTCGCCTTCGGCAAGGCCCAGGCGCTCGGCCACGCGTTTGTCCGCGGCAACGAAGCGTAAGCTGTGCAGCCGGTTGATCACCTCGAAGCCGCGCCCGGTCATGGACTCGGCCAGGCCCTGGAGGGTGCTGACGTTCTGGAAGGTCTTGGGCTTGGCGACGAAGGTGCCTTTGCCATGGATCTTGAAAATCAGCCCTTCCTTTTGCAGATCACCCAAGGCCTGGCGCACGGTGATGCGACTGACGCGAAACAGCGCGCCGAGTTCGCTTTCCGAGGGCATCTGGCTGCCCTGGGGGTATTCGCCGTCGAGAATCCGCGCGCGCAGCACGTCCCGCAGTTGGGTGTGCAGCGGCACGCTGTCGAGGGAAAGAACGTTGTTGGACATGGACCCCATCACTTGTCATAACGAGTTATGACGTGATCTTAGGGAAACCGCCCGTGGCTTGAGAAATACCGTTTGGACATAACCTTAGAGCCGCGCCTCGGCGCCCTCGCTACGAAACGCGCTGGGACTCATGCCGGTCCAGCGCCGAAACGCCCGACGAAAACTGCGCACATCGCTGTAGCCCACCTCTTCGGTAATACGCTCGATGGACAGGTCGGGGTTCGCCAGCAGGTTCAGGGTCCGACCGCGCCGGACCTGTTCGAGCAAGGCCTCGAAGGTCAGGCTGTGCTCCGTCAGGCGCCGGCGCAGGGTCCGGCTGCTCATGTTGAGGTCGCTGGCGATTTTCTCGATGTGGCTGCCCCGGGTCAGGTCCCGGGCAATCGCCCGTTCCACGGCCTGGATCAAGTCGATCTTCTGGTGAACCTGGGCGGCCTCCTGCTCCAGCAGGGCCAAGGCCTGGCGCAAGGCCAGCGGATGATGATTGGGCAGGCGCATGTCCAGCCAGCGAACGTTGATCAACATGCGATTGTGCCGGCAACCGAAGCGCACCTCCGGCCCCAATATGCGCTGGTATTCCCGGGCATAGGACGGCGCCGCGTGCATGAACTCCACGGCCTCTGGCTTGAAATCCGGGCCGGCCAGCGCTCGGCCGTAGACCATCAGGCTGGCAAAGAACTCCTCGACCGCAAACACCTGGATCTCGGCGAACGGCAGGCGGCAGGTCGCCTCGACCCTGATCTGCTCGGCGGCTTCCTCGACACTGGTCACCGCGATGCCACCCGTGGTGTGTTGGTAACGCACGCCCAGGGCGAAGGCATCGCGCAGGGTTTCGCACAGCGACAGGACATGACCCAGCAGGCCCAGGGTGCCCAGCACGTTCCGGTCGCCGACCCACAGGCCCAGGCCTTGGTCGGGCAGCAGCTTGAGCGCACGCTGGATCATGATCACGGCCTGGCGATAGGAAATCCGCTGGGCGGGGTCCTGCAAATCGTCGAGGCCAAAGCCCAGGCCGCGACACAGGCTGGCCGCATCGAAGCCTTTGTCCGCCACCACCTCGGCCAAGGTTTGCAACAGGAAGGGCGAGACCAGCGCCAGTTCATAGGTGGGGTCGATGACTTTCATCTGCATGGCGGGTTCCGGAGCACGTTAGGTGGCGTTTTTGTAACCGGTTGTTTCATGAACGTTAGCATGCGCCGGCGCAATGGGGGACACAAAATCTGGCCGCCCAAGTCCCCTGCGTGGCCGCCAATACCCTGCCCTGGCCGCCACTAACGGCTTATTTCTATGGCTCGGACTTTCGGTGCATCACCAACAATAATAATGAGCCCCCCTATGAACCCGATCCGCACGCGCTTTGCCTTGCCCCTGGCCTTCGGCCTGACCGTTACGCTGCCCGCCCTGGCGACGGAATCCGGCGTCGACAACATCGGCCCCGGCACCGACGGTTTCTTCGTGTTGCCGCTGGAGGTCGACAGCCTTCCCGACAACATGGTCGCGTTCAACCTCTACTACAACCATTACAAGGCACGAAAATTCAACATCAGCTCATTGGGCGGCGACGTGCCGAAGGTTGAAATCGAATCCACGGCGGTGGTCCCGCGGATCGACTACCTGAGCCCATTGCGGGTGGCCGGCGGACGGCTGGGCATCTACGTCGCCCAGCCGTGGCTCAAGCAGGAAGTGTCGGTGTTCGGGTTGCACGACACCCGCGAGGGCATGGGCGACACGACCATTTCACCGATCGTGCTCTGGGACATGGGCAAGAACCTGACCTTGGCCGCGGCGGTGGAAATCACCGTGCCGACCGGCGAATACAGCACCGATCGACTGGCCAACACCAGCAACAATTTCTACACCTACAAACCGCTGTTCTCCTTCACCTGGTTGCCCACCGAGGCCACCGAGGTGTCGATGAAGACCACCTACAGCTTCAACCGCGAGAACAAGGACACCGACTACCGCTCGGGGCAGATCTTCCACTTCGATTATTCGGCCAGCTACCGGGTCACCGACAACCTGCGGCTCGGGCTCAACGGCTATTACCTCAAGCAGACCACCGACGACAAACAGTACGGCCGCACGGTGCAATTCGCCGGGCAGGACGTCGACGACGGCGTGCGCGGCCAGGTCTTCGCCATCGGCCCGGCGGTGCACCTGACCTTCCTCAAGTACGCCAGCGCGGAAATTCGCTGGGCCAAGGAGTTCGACGTGGAGAACCGCCCGGAAGGGGAAATGCTGTGGGCGAAGGTGAGTATTCCGTTTGCGTTCTAGGGCTCATCGCACGTCTGGAGATGATTGAATTGTGGCGAGGGGATTTATCCCCGCTGGGCTGCGCAGCAGCCCCATTGCTGTGGTCTCAATCTACCTGACACACCGGGCTGGATGGTTTTAGGGCTGCTGTGCAGCCCAACGGGGATAAATCCCCTCGCCACAGGTAGTGTTTTTCCCAATAGCGTTGTGTTTGGCAACCCCTGCTCAGCTATAGACCGGCCACCGCTCGACAATCCGTCCACCGCGCACCGCCAGCAAGTCACCGAACTGCAGCAACACCGACTCTGTCTGGGTGGGCCGCAGGAACACCTGGTCTTCCAGCTCCAGCCCCACCGCTTCGGAACCGTTGACCATTTCCTGGTTGGAGCTGCGGCCATAGAGGCTGTTGCTCTTCAGGCCGGGGGGCGATTCGAAGTCGGCCATCCAGTTGCCGCCGTAGATGAAAAACGTCGCCCGCTGGTTCACATCCCACCAGGAAAAGACCCGTGACTGATCGTCCAGCGCCGGGATGTTCACCGCGCCGGTGCGCTTCAACACCGGCGTGGCGATGTAGGCCGCCGGCACGTGCTCGCTCAGGGATGGCAGGTCGTAATGGCTGGGCTTGAGCATGGCCGTGCCCACCGACACTTCGGTGCTGAGGTTTTCCTGCTCATGCAGCCGATAACTGGGACTGCCGGCGGTGTTGAAGGTCAGGCTCGGGTGCCACAGGTCCGGGTAGCGCAAGCGAACGAAATCCACTCGCGCGGTGTAGATCGCCATGACCCGGTCCAACAGCGTCTGCGGGCTCGCCAACACTTCGGGCACACCCATGCCCACGAACGGGTCATAACCCATCAACCCGGCGAACTCCAGTTGCGCCGGATGGGCCCGGATCAGCTTGAGCATGGCGTCCAGGCTTGCTTCGTCGGTCACACCCCCCCGGTGCAGGCCAACGTCCAGTTCGATATTGACCCGTAAACGCGTGCCCAGGCCTTGGGCCAGGGCGCGGTACTGTTCGAGCCGTTGCGGGGTGTCCAGCAACCACTGCAACTGCTGCGCGGGGTCGAACGGTCCCTTGTGCAAGTGGTAGAACAGCTCGGCGGAGCGCACCGGCAGCGGCTTGCCCAGCAGGATATCGGCGTCGGGAAACTGCATCGCATCGTGATTGAGAAACGGCTGGTGGAACGACATCAACCGCCGCGTCTCGGCCCGCTGGCCGATGTAGGCCAGCAACCCGGGCGACGGCAATGATTTTTCCACCAACCGCAGTTGCTTGCCGGTGCGCCGGACCGACGCCTTGACCACATCGACGTTGTGGTCCAGCCGATCGAGGTCCACCAGCAGCACCGGGCGCATCGGGCCGTTGGCCTTGAGCTCGCGGTTCAACTGGCGGAAGTAATCACTGTACGGCCCGCCCTTGTCCTGCGGGCGTAACAGCACGGCGGCCCCGGCGAGCAGCACCCCCGCGCCCAACGTTCCCTTGAGAAACTCTCGACGATTGAAGACCATCAGCTCACCCCCAGGATCGTGGACAGATGCCCGTTGAGAAACTTGCCGGCGGGGTCCAGGGCCTGGCGCACCTCGGAGAATTCCTGCCAACGCGGGTACAGCGCCTGGAGCGCCCTGGCGTTGAGCGAGTGCAACTTGCCCCAATGCGGACGGCCCTGGTACTTCCAGAAGATCGGCTCGATGGCGGCAAAGAAATTGTGATGGTCCATCTGGTAATGCTGGTGCACGGAGATCGAGCAGCTGTCGCGCCCCTCGAACATGCTCAAGGTGATGTCGTCGGCCTTGACGTAGCGGTACTCGATGGGAAACCAGGTGCGCAGATCCTTGTCGCGGATCAGCGCAAGAATCTCCCGCAGGCACGCCGGGCCGTGTTCGGCCGGCACTGAGTATTCCATCTCGTTGAAGCGCACGGTGCGGGCATTGGCGTAGATGTCATGGGAGTCGCCAACGCGATCGTCGAAACTGGCCAGCAGGCGCAGGTTGTTCAGCAGCATTCGTCGGGCCGCGGGAAAATCGCTGCCGTACTTGTCGAGTTTTTCGATCAGGGTGACGAACTCGTTGCCGCCCTCTTCTTCCGGGCTGATGGGCGGCGTGGCCGGGTCGCTGGTTTCGTTCAGCGCGATGGCCAACGCATAGTCGGAATGGGTGACGACCTGCATTTCCCAGTGCTGGTTGTCGCGGGTGTGGGCGTCGATGTCTTCGAGCAATTCTTCGGTTTTTGCCACCCACTGACGCTCGCGCAGCCGATAGGCCGGGCGATTCTGCAAGCGCACCCGGGTCACCAACCCCAGCGCCCCCAGGGAAACCCGCCCGGCCTTGAACACCTCGGGGTGGCGATGGGCATCGCAATCGATAACCTCGCCACTGGCGGTCACCAGTTGCAGGCCAACGACCTGGGACGCGTAGGAGCCGAACGCCTTGCCGGTGCCATGGGTCGAGGTGGCGATGGCGCCGGCCAGCGTCTGGTAATCCACGTCGGCCATGTTCAGCAATGCCTGGCCGACGGCCTTGAGTGCCGGGCCCATGCGCGACATGGGCGTACCGCCGCCGAACTCCGCTTGCAGGCTGGCGGCGTCGTGATTGAGCAATCCGCTGAAAAAGCTCAGCGACAGCAAGGTCCCGTCCGTGGGCACCAGCGCGCTGAAGGAATGCCCCGAGCCCACCGGCCGAATGCGACCTTCGGCGCGGGTCACCACCTGCACCAGTTCATCCAGGTCCTTGGGTGCCAGGCGCGCCAGCGGCAGGCAACTTTGCGCCCCCGACCAGTTGCGCCAGGGAATCAGGCGCGGCGCGCGCATCAGCTCGGCCAGGGCGCCCTGGCTGCCGAGCGCGGTGAACGCCGCGACCACGCCGGCCCCTTGCAGCAACCGGCGCCGTGAAAAATCCATCGTCATGCCGTCGTACCCTTGTTTGTTATTGGAGAGATTGGCCGGACATGAAGGCGATCAGGGCCAGGAACTGTTCTTCGGAACAGTGCATGCACAAACCCATCGGCGGCATGCCGTTGTAGCCATTGATCGCGTGGTCCAGCAGGGTGTCGGCGCCCTGGGCCACGCGCGGCGCCCAGGCATGGGTATCGCCGGTCAGCGGCGCCCCGGCACCGGGGTTGGCGTGGCAGAGCTTGCAACTGCTGTCGTAGATCTGGGCCAACGCCGTATCGGCGGGCATGGCCGTGAACACCGTGGGTGCGGGTGGCTTGGGTTCCTCGCCACAGCCGGCGAGCAGCGCGCCGAGCAGCATGACGGCGGCGGTATGAAGCAATATCGGTGGTGTGGTTGCCGGCATAGGGCCCCTCTTCGCGGCGCATGGCTGCGCCTTTCTTGTTGTGGGTCAGGCAGTTCCCACGTTAAGGCACGCCGGCGTGCCGGCTGAGGTCATTGGGGGCCATAAAAGGGGACTTGGGCGGCCAGTGCTTGTCGCACCGCCGATTGGACTGGCCACAAGAAAGGCTGCGCGGCTAAGGAAGTAACAGCCCCTGCTCCCGCTCGCACAACTGCACCACGTAATCCCACAACACCCGCAAGCGCACCGACTTGTGCAGTTCGCGGCGGGTGCTGATCCAGTAGCTGCGGCGCAGGGTTTCATCCGGCAGCAGCGGCACCAGCGTCGGATCGCCGCTGGCCATGTAGCAAGGCAGCACGGCAATGCCCAGGCCGGACCGTGCGGCCTGCTGCTGAGCGATGACACTGGTGCTGTGGAACACCACCCGAGGGTGGCGGCAGAAGCCGTTGAGGAACATCAACTCCTGGCTGAACAGCAGGTCGTCGACGTAGCCGATCCAGGCATGGCGGGCCAGGTCTTCACGGGTGCGCAACGGTGGCGAACGGTCCAGGTAGGCCTGGCTGGCGTACAGCGCCAGGCTGTAGTCGGTGAGTTTGCGCGTCACCAGCAGGTCCGCCGCCGGGCGTTCGAGGTGGATGCTGATTTCCGCCTCGCGGTTGAGAATGCTGACGAACCGCGGCACCGCCACCAGCTCCACTTCCAACCCCGGATAACGCTGGAACAGCCCATCCATGCGGCTGGCCAGGAACATGATGCCCAACCCTTCGGTCACCCCGAGGCGAATCTTGCCCAGCGGCGCGCTGGACTGGGTGATGTCCTCCTGGGCCAGCAACGCCACGTTTTCCATGGCCTCGGCATGCTTGAGCAGCGTCTCGCCGGCGGGGGTCAATTCATAGCCCTGGGCATGCTGGACGAACAGCGCCGTGCCCAGGCTCTTCTCGATGGCCTCGATGTGCCGGGCGACGGTCGCGTGGGTGGTGTTGAGCCGCCGCGCGGCCGTCAGCAAGCGGCCACTGCGTTGCAGCTCCAGGAAGTACCGCAGGTCATTCCAGTCAAACATGGTCGCTCCTTGCACATCGCTGTTCATAAACGCACAGCGGCTGCGCAAAAACTAACATTCTTTAAACGAAAACTAACAACTAGGATGAATCCCACAACAACAATAAAGAGGTCGCGGATGCAACCTGTCGTCGATGAATACGATTACGTGATCGTGGGCGCCGGCCCTGCCGGATGCCTACTGGCGAACCGACTTTCAGCCAACCCGCAACACCGGGTGCTGTTGCTCGAAGCCGGTGGGCGCGACAACTACCCGTGGATTCACATCCCGGTCGGCTACCTGTTCTGCATCGGCAACCCGCGCACCGACTGGTGCTTCAAGACCGAAGCACAACCGGGCCTGCAAGGGCGCGCCCTGAGCTACCCACGCGGCAAGGTCCTGGGCGGCTGCTCGTCCATCAACGGCATGATCTACATGCGCGGCCAGGCCGCGGACTACGACGGCTGGGCCGCCGAGGGCAATCCAGGCTGGACCTGGAACGATGTGCTGCCGCTGTTCCGGCAGAGCGAGAACCACTTCGCCGGCGCGTCAGAGCTGCATGGCGCCAGCGGCGAATGGCGGGTCGAACGCCAGCGCCTGTCATGGCCCATTCTCGATGCATTCCGCCGCGCCGCCGAACAGAGCGGCATCCCCAACGTCGACGACTTCAACGGCGGCGACAACGAAGGCTGCGGCTACTTCCAGGTCAACCAGAAGGCCGGGGTGCGCTGGAACGCGGCCAAGGCTTTCCTCAAGCCGATCCGCCAGCGCCCCAACCTCACCGTGCTGACCCAGGTCGAAGTCGATCGCGTGTTGTTGCGCGACGACCGTGCCCATGCCGTGCGCGCCCGCTGGCAAGGCAAGGGCATGACCTTCAAGGCCCGCAGGGAAATCGTGCTGTGCGCCGGGGCCGTGGGGTCGCCGGGAATCCTGCAACGCTCGGGGATCGGCCCCCGCGCCCTGCTGCAACGCCTGGGGATCGGCGTGACCCATGAACTGCCCGGCGTCGGCGGCAACCTGCAGGACCACCTGCAACTGCGGCTGATCTATCAGTTGGAAAATGCCCGGACCCTGAACCAGATCGCCGGCACCCTGTGGGGCAAGATGGGCATGGGCCTGCGCTATCTGTACGACCGCAGCGGACCGCTGTCGATGGCGCCCAGCCAACTCGGCGCGTTCGCCCGCTCCGGGCCCGAGCAGACGTCGGCCAACCTTGAGTACCACGTGCAACCGTTATCCCTGGAGCGATTCGGCGAGCCGCTGCACAGCTTTGCCGCGTTCACCGCATCGGTCTGCGACCTGCGCCCGCAAAGCCGTGGCCGGGTCGACATTCGCTCGGCCGAGCCCCATCAGGCGCCGCTGATCCAGCCCAACTACCTGAGCCATCCGGAAGACCTGCGGGTGGCCGCCGACGCCATCCGCCTGACCCGACGCATCGTCGCGGCACCGGCCCTGGGCGCCTTCAAGCCGGTGGAATACCTGCCAGGGCCCAGCCTGCAAACCGAAGAAGAACTGCACCAGGCCGCTGCCCGTATCGGCACGACGATCTTCCACCCCGTCGGCACCTGCCGAATGGGCCAGGACCGAGACGCCGTGGTGGACGCCCAGTTGCGCGTGCACGGCATCCGCGGCCTGCGCATCGCCGACGCCTCGATCATGCCGCGCATCACCTCGGGCAACACCTGCTCGCCGACGCTGATGATCGCCGAGAAGGCGGCGCAGATGATGCTCGAGCCGCAGGCTTGGAGCGCCACCCTCCAGAAGGAAACCGCCTCAGTCTAAAGAACCACACTATCCCCTGTGGGAGAGGCGGCGTATCAGTGAGCGATGATGTCGGCTGACACACCGTTTTTCGCGAGCAAGCCCGCTCCCACAGGGGAAATGTACCGATCCAAGGAACGCAGCACGCTACAAACGCCCACCGGCGTCGACAGTGGAACAACAAAAACAATCACTGTGAGGGATATCGCTATGTCGGAACATGTTCAATCCCTGGAAGCCACGCGCAGCGCCGGCACCAGCCGGGAAACCCAGAAGGTCATCTTCGCCTCGTCCCTGGGGACGGTGTTCGAGTGGTACGACTTTTTCCTCTATGGCGCCCTGGCGGCGGTGATCAGCAAGCAGTTCTTCGCCGGGGTCAACGACACCACGGCGTTCATCTTCGCCCTGATGGCCTTCGCCGCCGGCTTCATCGTGCGCCCCTTCGGCGCGCTGGTGTTCGGCCGGCTGGGTGACATGATCGGGCGTAAATACACGTTCCTGGCAACCATCGTGCTCATGGGCCTGGCGACCTTCTGCGTCGGCCTGCTGCCCACCTACGCCAGCATCGGCATCGCCGCGCCGATCATCCTGGTGGTGCTGCGCATGCTCCAGGGCCTGGCCCTGGGCGGCGAATATGGCGGGGCCGCGACCTATGTCGCCGAGCACGCGCCCATCGGCAAGCGCGGCTTCCACACCAGCTGGATCCAGTCCACGGCCACCCTCGGGTTGTTGCTCTCGCTGCTGGTGGTGCTGGGCTGCCGCTACTTCACGGGCGACCAGTTCGAAGTCTGGGGCTGGCGCATTCCGTTTTTGCTGTCGATCCTGCTGCTGGGCATCTCCACCTGGATTCGCCTGAGCCTGCACGAGTCGCCAGCCTTCCTGAAAATGAAAGAGGAAGGCAAATGCTGCAAGGCGCCGATCCGCGAATCGTTCGGCCAGTGGGAAAACCTCAAGGTGGTGCTGATCGCGCTGTTCAGCATCAACGCCGGGCAAGCGGTGACTTTCTACGCCGCGCAATTCTACGTGCTGTTCTTCCTCACCCAGTTCCTGAAAATGGACCCGGCCCTGGCCAACAGCCTGCTGATCGTCAGCGTGGTCATCGGCGCGCCGTTCTTCATTTTCTTTGGCTGGCTCTCGGACAAGGTCGGGCGCAAACCGGTGCTGATGATCGGTCTGCTGCTGGCGACAGCGCTGTACTTCCCGATCTTCAAGACCCTGGCCCACTACGCCAACCCGGCCATCGACCAGGCGAGTCGCCAGGCGCCGATCAGCGTGATCGCCGACCCGGCCACCTGCACCTTCCAGTTCGACCCGGTGGGCAAGGCGCGCTTCGACAGCCCCTGCGACAAGGTCAAGACCTTCCTGGTCAAGCAAGGCCTGCCCTACACCAGCGTCGCCGCGCCGGCCGGCAGCCCGGTGCAGGTCAACATCGGCGACGTGAAGATCGACGGTTACGACGAAGCCGCCCTGCGCGGCGCGGTGACCTTGGCCGGCTACCCGCAACAGGCTGACGCCCAGCAGATCAACCGGCCGATGATCGTCGCCCTGATCGTGGCGCTGATCATCATTTCAGCGATGTGCTACGGCCCACTGGCGGCGTTGATGGTGGAACTGTTCCCGACCCGGATCCGCTACACCTCCATGTCCCTGCCCTACCACATCGGCAACGGCTGGTTCGGTGGCTTCCTGCCCACTGTCTCGTTCGCGCTGGTGGTCTATACCGGGGATATCTTCTACGGGCTGTGGTACCCGGTGGTAATCACTGGCGTGAGCCTGGTGGTGGGCATGATCTGCCTGCGGGAAATGCGGAATGTGGATCTCGACAAAAACTGAGGACCTGCGCTCATCCCGTGGCGAGGGAGCTTGCTCCCGCTGGGTTGCGCAGCAGCCCCAAACGGTTCAATCGATAAATGCTCACGCATTACACAAAGGGGCGCTTCGCGCCCCAACGGGGATAAATCCCCTCGCCACAGATCCATCATTGCTTGTCAATGCACCGAATGATTCTTCACTGTGCTCTCCACCAGGTCCAACATCTGCCCCAGTGCCCAGGGCTTGGCGATGAACGAGGCATGGTGCTTGATCCCCGCGCTTTCCGGCGTCTCGAAGCCCGACATGATCAGCAGCGGTATCTGCGGCCAGCGCTCCCCGGTGAGGTTGGCCAGGTCCGCACCGTCCAGTGTCCCCGGCATGGTGATGTCGGTGAGCAACAGGTCGACATAGTCGGAGTTTTCTTCGAGAAACGTCAGCGCTTCGTCAGCGCTTTCCCGGGGCTCCACGACGAACCCTTCTTCCTCAAGGATTTCACACAGGAACTCCAGGATCGTCGGGTCATCCTCAACGACGAGAATCAAACGTGTGGTCGTCTGCCCGTCGCCCTTCGGCATCGAATTCATGATCAGTGACTCTCCTAGACTTCATAGCTTTCTTTGCGGTTGCACCCGCTCTGAAGGTTATGAGCGATGCCTCTTCGAGAAATTCATTTTTGCCTGCCCAGATCCCGCCGAACGTCACGCCAGAGGCCCTGGGGCAACGCAACGCAACGTTTTATCTGTATATCCATACAGATAAAACTTGCCGCGACGCTCATCCATGACCATGCTTAGCACCCATCAGACCCGCCAGAGGAAACGGTCGCTATGCAGTTGTACCTGTGTGAGAAGCCCTCCCAAGCCAAGGACATCGCGGCCGTGCTCGGTGCCAAGCGCCGTGGCGACGGTTGCTGGTTGGGCGCGGGCGTCACGGTCACCTGGTGCATCGGCCATCTGCTCGAAACCGCTGCGCCCGATGCCTACGACGCGCGCTACAAGCGCTGGGTACTGGCCGACCTGCCGATCGTGCCCGCGCAGTGGAAAATGACCGTCAAGCCGAAAACCGCCAGCCAGTACAAGGCGGTCAAGCGCTTGCTGGGGGAAGCCCGGGAACTGGTGATTGCCACCGACGCCGACCGCGAAGGCGAAATGATCGCCCGGGAGCTGGTGGAGCATTGCCGCTACCGCGGGCCGATCCGCCGCCTGTGGCTGTCGGCCCTGGACGAAGCGTCGATCCGCAAGGCCCTCGCCGCCCTGCGACCGGGGGCCGATACCTTCAACCTGTATCACTCGGCCCTCGGTCGTTCCCGCGCCGACTGGTTGATCGGCATGAACATGAGCCGCCTGTTCACGCTGCTGGGGCGCCAGTCCGGTTATCAGGGTGTGTTGCCGGTGGGCCGCGTGCAGACACCGACGCTGCGCCTGGTGGTGGACCGCGACCGCAGCATTGCCGACTTCGTGCCGGTTGCCTATTGGGCCATCGACGTGCAGCTCAGCCACCAAGGCATCGCCTTCACCGCCCAGTGGCGCGCCGACCCGCAGGCCTGCGACGACCAGGAACGTTGCCTGAACCCGAGCCTGGCCCGGGATGCCGTCCAGGCCATGGGCGACGCCGCCACCGCCCGGACCCTGAAGGTGCGTACCGAGCGTCTGCGCGAAGCGCCACCGCTGCCGTTCGACCTCGGCACGTTGCAGGAAGTCTGTTCGAAGAAGCTCGGCCTGGGTGCCCAGGAAACCCTGGACATTGCCCAATCGCTTTACGAAACCTACAAACTCATCACCTACCCGCGCAGCGACTGCGGTTTCCTGCCCCTGAGCCAACACAGCGAGGCGCCGGCCATCCTGGCCGCTCTCGCCCAGGCCGACCCGAGCCTTGCGCCCTTGCGCGAACACCTGCAACCGCAGCGCAAATCCCGGGCCTGGAACGACGCCAAGGTCAGCGCCCACCACGGCATCATCCCCACCGCGGCGGCAAAAAACCTCGACAAACTCGCCAGCAAGCAGCGGGCCGTCTATACGCTGATTCGCGCACGTTACCTGGCACAGTTCCTGCCCAACCACGAATACGACCGGACCCAGGCCGACTTCGACTGTGCCGGCCAGGCCCTGCGTGCCGTGGGCAAGCAAATCATCGAGCCTGGCTGGAAGCGCGCCCTGCCCGAGGCCCTGGCGCCGGCCAAGGGCCGCGAAGCGCCCGCGCCGCAAACGCTTCCCGCACTGGTCGAAGGGCTTGACTGCGCGGTGGACGAGGTCCGGCTCAAGGACCTGTGGACCCAGCCCCCGAAGCCATTCACCGAAGGCGACCTGATCAAGGCCATGAAGAACGTCGCCAAACTGGTGGAGGATCCGCTGCTCAAGCAAAAACTCAAGGACACCACCGGCATCGGCACCGAAGCGACCCGGGCGTCGATCATCCAGGGCCTGCTTGATCGCGGTTACCTGGTGAAGAACGGCAAGGCCCTGTCCGCCACCCCGGCGGCCTTCAGCCTGATCGATGCCGTGCCTCGGGCCATCGCCGACCCAGGCACCACCGCCATCTGGGAACAGGCCCTGGACATGGTGCAAAGCGGTGAGATGAGCCTGGAAGAATTCGTCACCCGCCAGGCCGCCTGGATGAGCAAGCACGTCGCCCGCTGCCAGGGCATGAACCTGACCATCAGCGGCCCCGCCAGCCCGGCCGGCCGTGGCGCCACCCCGTGGAAGAACAAACGCAAGCCGGGCAAGCGCAAGGCCGCCAAAGCCAAGGCGACCTGACAGTACCTGTGGCGAGGGGATTCATCCCCTCGCCACAGGTAAGTCCAAAACCTGCCCTGCCCCAGTGCACTCCTCAAGATTTTTCATACCCAAACCATTTTGTCCGACAATATGTAGTGACCAAAAATAATCACTACAAAACCGTTGACGCCTACGATTTGCCCTTGCATGATGCAGACGTCTCCCCGATCGGGAGTACAGGCAACCGTTGGAGCAAGCTCGTCTGACCGCCGAGCTGTTTTTTGGATAAGGGACTGCCCACAAGGCAGATTGAAGGTGCTGACCTGGCCTGACCGTCCGGTAACAAGGACGAGAAACGTCGGTGAAGATCCTCATGACGCACGTGGTCGACCCTGCAAGGTTGACACTGACTGAAGATTCTTCGCTGTTTCTCTTCGTTGTAGCGCATTTGCGTAGCAGCCCTTCGATAACACTACATAACCACTGCATGACCCCGTCGACGTCTGACGGACGAATGCTGACGACCTGGTTTCGGTACCAGGCAGGCACTTACCGATAGCGAAGTTTTGCGAACCACCAGACAGATCAACCAAATGGTCAAGGGGCTTACACATGAATCTGAATGATCAACCAACTATTGATGAACTGGCTCGCATGTTCGCAGCACACAAAGACACCCTGGACAGCCATATCCTGTGGATCAGCAAGACAGGCCAGGTGCACATGGACTGCCTGTCGCCCTTCACCGAGGAAGGCGAGTTCGAGAGGAACAAGCAGGAGCTGTGTGCCCGCTTGAAGATGTACCGCCGTGGCCAGGGCTACGTTGGCAAGAAGGCTGCCGCCGACAAAGACTTCATCGGTCGCGTGCTGCAGACGCTGACCCAGGCCTGGCAGTCGATGCACAACACCTCGCAGGTACAGGTCATCGATCGCCTCTGCTGATTGCGCCTGAATGAAAGGGCCCGTTCCGTCACCCGGAACGGGCCCTTTTTCGTCGACCCTAGAACACCGACCAGCCGATCCGCTGGCTGAGCAATTCCAGCGCCGCCATGCCGGCCAGGGAGTTGCCGGCGGTGTTGAGTTCAGGTGACCACACGCACACCGAAAACTGCCCCGGCACCACGGCGACGATCCCGCCTCCCACGCCGCTCTTGCCCGGCAGGCCCACGCGATAGGCAAAGTTGCCGGCCTCGTCGTAGAGCCCGCTGGTGGCCATGATCGAGTTGACCTGCTGGGTCTGCCGCGCGCTCAGGATCTGTTCGCCGCTGTGCTTGCAGAACCCGTCGTTGGCCAAAAAGCAAAAGGCCCGGGCCAGGTCGATGCAGTTCATGCGCAAGGCGCAGTGGCTGAAGTAACTGCGCAGCACCGCTTCCACGTCGTTGTGGAAGTTGCCGAAAGACTGCATCAGATAGGCCATCGCTGCGTTGCGTGCGCGGTGCTGGTATTCCGAATCGGCGACCTTGCCATCCACCATCACCAGCGGGTTGCCCGACAGGCGCCGGACGAAATCGCGCATCGACAGCGCCGGAGCGGCGAAGCGCGACTGATTGATGTCGCAGATCACCAGGGCACCGGCGTTGATGAACGGGTTGCGCGGCCGGCCCCGTTCGAACTCCAGTTGCACCAGCGAATTGAAGGGCTGGCCGGACGGCTCATGGCCGAGCCGTTCCCAGATCGCCTCGCCAGAATGCTCGATGGCCTGCACCAGGCTGAAGACCTTGGAAATACTCTGCACCGAAAACGGCGTTTCGGCGTCGCCTGCGCAGTACATCTCGCCGTCATTGCTATACACGGCAATACCCAACTGATTGGGCGCCACGGTCCCCAGGGCCGGAATGTAGTCGGCAACCTTGCCCTGACCGATCAGGGGGCGAACCGCATCGAGGATCTCGTTCAACAGTGCTTGCATAAACGCGGGGTCCAGTCATTCCCCGTTCGAGTGCGGGGATACAGACGCTAGACGCTGATCGACGGGACCGAAGCACATCGATGTGCGGGCCGCAAATCGAGCGGTCTATAGTTCAAAGGCTCAACCGAACGGAGGTGACCGATGCGCCAGATCATGCACAAAGAACCCTGGTGGGCCTCGCCGCCCCAACCGGGGCAGGATGAAAGCGAGCTGGAATGGGGATGGCTGGTGATCTACAGCGAAGGCGAGCCGCGCTTCGAATTCGTCAAGGAGCGGCCCTCGGACGAAGAGATCCGCCATCGCAAGGGGTGTCGCGTCACCCTCGACGTGCAATGAGCCGCCCGCTCATGGCGTGAGCGGCGGCAGGACCACCGCCCGGTTGGCCAGGTCCGTTTCCACCAGATTGCCTTCGATTTCCTCGTCCAGGTAGTACACCGGCGCCATCACCCCGCTGAGGGGATGCTTGAGCGACTTGAACCAGGCCTCGTCGAACGCCGCGCTCAGGCTCTTGCGGATCTGTGCTTCCATTCCCGGCCGCTCGCCTTCATGAATGATCGCGCGAATACCGGCCACGCCCACGGAAATCAGCGCCCCCGCCGCCTTCCCGGCCACGGCCGCCGCCGCGCTGGTCGCCCCTCGCGTGGCGAATTGTGCCTGGATTTTTTCACTGGTGCGTTGCGCCACCGTGGCAATGACGGCGTCCGACGGGCCCGAACCGGTGGCGGCGGCCTTGTTGACGTGATCGATCAGCGCGGCATAGGCCGGCAAGGTGTTCAGCGGTTGGGCGTGGACCATCTCGTACAACGACGCATTGCGCGCCGCCGGCGGCCCCAGGTTGATGGCGGGAATGCCATGCAGGCGTCGATTCATCAGCTCATTCGGGACTTGATTGCGCAGCGCGATCACCTGGACCTGCTGATTGAGCAGGCGCAGATAGTAGTCGGTCGCGCTGGCCCTGATCGCCTCGGGATCGATGTCCACCGCCACCGGTGCCAGGACCCGCTCGCGATACTGCTCTTGCAGATAAAGCGCCAGGCGCCTGGCAGAGGCATCGTCCTCGCCTTGGGCACTGGCCGAGTACCAGCTGACCTTCACCGCCAGCCATTCCTGGGTCCAGTAGCTGCTGAACCAGGGGATGAACTCGGCCTCGGTGCGCTCGTACACCAGCACCCGCCAATGCTCCATCGAACCGCGGGCATAGAGGCCAGCCTGTTCGATGGCGCTTTTCGACGCGGCGATGATCTGCCGGTCAACCTGCCGCCAGGTTTCCTGGGAAATAGCCACAGTAACGGCCTGTTGTCCGCGCTGCGGCGTGGCGCACCCCGCCAGAACGAGCAAAACGGCCACCATCAGCGAACGCCACACAGTCGCGCCACCCCGGTTTCAGGTCACCCCACGAGATGAGTATAGGCCTCGCAGCCCAAGGCCATCTCTGCCAGCCTTCGAATCTGCGGGCACCGCCAACACCCTGTGGGAGCGGGCTTGCTCGCGAAAGCGGTCTGCCTGTACCGGTGATATAGAAAGTGCCGACGCCTTCGCGGGCAAGCCCGCTCCCACACGGGATCGTGAACATCCACAGCATCCAGCCGTCCCACCTAACCTGTGGGAGCGGGCTTGCTCGCGAAAGCGGTCTGCCTGCAACAGTGATACTGGAAGTGCCGACGCCTTCGCGAGCAAGCTCGCTCCCACACGGGATCGTGAACATCCACAGCATCCAGCCATCCCACCTAACCTGTGGGAGCGGGCTTGCTCGCGAAAGCGGTCTGCCTATAACGGTGATGTAGAAAGTGCCGACGCCTTCGCGAGCAAGCCCGCTCCCACACGGGATCGTGAACACCCACAGCATCCAGCCACCCCACCTAACCTGTGGGAGCGGGCTTGCTCGCGAAAGCGGTCTGCCTATAACGGTGATGTAGAAAGTGCCGACGCCTTCGCGAGCAAGCTCGCTCCCACACGGGATCGTGAACATCCACAGCATCCAGCCGTCCCACCTAACCTGTGGGAGCGAGCTTGCTCGCGAAAGCGGTCTGCCTGTACCG
Organism: Pseudomonas sp. Cab53; assembly: GCF_018325965.1. NCBI lineage: Bacteria > Pseudomonadati > Pseudomonadota > Gammaproteobacteria > Pseudomonadales > Pseudomonadaceae > Pseudomonas > Pseudomonas sp. Cab53. The sequence goes on from NZ_AP021902.1 coordinate 3,977,671, forward strand.
GTGATGTAGAAAGTGCCGACGCCTTCGCGAGCAAGCCCGCTCCCACACGGGATCGTGAACATCCACAGCATCCAGCCATCCCCACCGTTCGGCAGGCCGTCAACCCAGCGCCGTATCGAGGAACATCATCACCGCAAACCCCATCATCAACCCGAGGGTGGCCGGGGTTTCGTGACCGTTGCGGTGGGTCTCGGGAATCACTTCATGGGACACCACGAAAATCATCGCCCCCGCTGCCAGCCCGAGGCTGATGGGATACGCGACTGCCACGCCGGACGACATGCCCAGGCCAATCACCGAGCCCAACGGCTCCATCAGCCCCGACCCGACCGCAATCAGCGCAGCCCGCAGGGTGCTGATACCGGTGACCCGCAAGGCCATGGCAATGGCCAGGCCTTCGGGGATGTCCTGGAGGGCGATGGCGGTAGTCAGCGGCAGGCCGACCTTGAAATCACCGTCGGCGAAACTGACGCCGATGGCCATGCCCTCGGGCAAGTTGTGCAGCGTGATCGCGAGCACGAACAACCAGACGCGATTGATGCGCTCGGCCTGAGGGCCGCGTCGGCCGCTCAATTCGTGTTCGTGGGGCACGAAGCGGTCCAGGCCGATCATCAGCGCCACCCCCAGCCCGAGGCCGACCACCACGACAAACGCCGCCAGCAATCGATTGCCACAGATGACCTGGGCGGCTTCGATCCCCGGCAGGATCAACGAGAAAGAACTGGCGGCGAGCATCATGCCCGCGGCGAAACCCAGCATGATGTCCTGGGTGCGCGACGAGATGTCCCGCAGCACCACGGCCATCACCGCGCCCAGGGCGGTGGCGGCAAAGCCGGACGTTCCGCCCAATACCGCGTAGCCCAGGTTGTGTCGGTCAGCACCGACCAATGCGTTGTAGCCGCTGTAGAGCAACAGCGCGGTGATCACGGCCAGCCCTAGCCAGAAGCTTACCCCCAGCACCAGATTGTTTTGCACCGGGTCCAGCCAAGTGCGCCAGGGGGAGCGGATCCGGGAGGTGGGCTGGTCCATCGAATGTCCTTACTGGCTCTGGCCAGGCAATGCCTGATCGCTTCTCCAAACGGTGGGAGCGATCAGGCGTGATGTCCAGGCGAGGGAGCCCTGCCCCCTCGCCAAGTTTTTACAGTTTGTCACCTTGCATCCCCGAACCCAAGTCTGCACCAGTGGTGGGATCGCTTTCAGGGTTGGACATCGTCCGCGCCTTCATATCCATCAGCAAGGCTTCGTCTTTTTTACTCAGCTGTACGCTGGCCAGGCCATCGCCGCCATCCACGGCCGGCGTGGGGTCTTCGACGAACTCCCAGTCGTCGCCCTGGTTCCATGGGCCGCGTACAGCCGGCTCGCCCTGGGACATGTTGAAGTACACGTTGGTGAACTCCGGCATGCCCGGCAATTTACCCTGAGGGAAATTGGGCTGGATGGAATGCAAGGCTTTTTCAAAAGACATCTGGTGAGCGATTTCCCGAGTCATCAGGAAACCCAGCGCCTCTTTTACGCCTGGATCGTCGGTGACGTTCATCAGCCGTTCATAGACGATTTTCGCCCGGGCCTCGGCGGCGATGTTGGAGCGCATGTCCGCGGTCGGCTCGCCAATGGTGTCGATGTAGGCTGCGGTCCAGGGCACACCCGCCGAGTTGGTCAGGGGTGAACCGGCACCATACAAAAGGCTGGTGATATGGGAGTCGTTGCCGGCACCGTTGATATCCCGGTACAACTGCCCTTCCTTTTCCACGCCTTCGGCCATCTGGCCTTTGGCGCCCTTGTTCAGCATCACGATGATCGAACCGATGATCTCCAGGTGGCTGAGCTCTTCGGTGGCGATGTCCATGAGCAGATCCTTGCGGCCCGGATCATCTTCGGACAACGCCTGGGTGAAATACCGCGAGGCGGCCGCCAGTTCACCCTGGGCACCGCCGAATTGTTCGAGCAACAGGTTGGCAAGTCCTGGATTGGGTTCAGCCACACGTACGGTGTATTGCAGCCGCTTATTATGTAGAAACATGATTGAAACTCCTCGATCAAGGCACACAAACGCGAGAGCACTGCCAGAAAAGCAATGCCCTCAAGTTTCTGAAAAAGTTAAATGAATAAAATTTGTTTTTTATCCGACAAACAAGACGAATGGCCCATCACCCCTGCTGAGAGGCGGCAGGTGATTAAATCAATGAAACATCCGACTGAATGCCACGCTGAAGCACTGGACATGAACGGCCCAGCCCCCGTACCTCGGCACAGGGCCGGCGAAACCATGGAAGTTACGAGGTGCGTCCACCACCGCGGCTGTTTTCACCGCCTTTGCGACCGGCCTCGGAGGCTTTCTCCCGGTCATTGGCAAAGTTGCCACCGGAGGCTTGCCCGCCCTTGCGGCCCGCCTCGGCTGCACGTTTGGGGTCATTGGCGAAGTTGCCGCCAGAGGCCCGTCCGCCCTTGCGCCCGGCCTCAGACGCACGGCCCGGATCATTGGCGAAATTGCCGCCGGAGGCCTGTCCACCTTTCTTCCCGGCTTCCGATGCCTTCTCACGATCGTTAGCGAAATTGCCAGGGTTTTTATTTCCTGTGTTAGCCATTTCATTCACCTCGTTAGTTGATGTAACGAACCTTCGATGGCTCGTCTTATTCGGAAAATCCGACGCCTCGAAGGTTTGAACAAAAACCGCCAGCGGCGACGAACGGTCAATTGACCGTTTGTTTTAATTACGCAGCGTCATTCATATAACAACGAACTATCAAACAAGCGGCGGATGATAAATAACTTCAACGCCGCCTGCGCAGCGGTACACCCGCTATTGATCGTCCACAAAAAACAGTGCGTGTCTTTCCACGCTGTCCGCCAAAGGCCGGATGACGCCGGCACCCCACTGCACCGGTCTCGTCACCCTGGCCTCGCGCCGTTCCAGGAAGCCAAAACTCGCGGGCTGCCGGCGTTATCCTGCACCACCGCACTGACCGGCTTGCGGCGTCCGGATACCCTGTCGCCGATATCCGGATTTAGAGATAGTCACGGTTAAACAATGGAACGGCGGTGCCCTCAGGAAGACCCCACCAACAACTGGACCTCCAGGTTCGCTGCCGCCACACCGTGGTTGGCGACGTACACGTCGGCGGTCCAGCCCTTGGTCAGGTTGTGATAGGCCTGGGTGCCCAAGGCCGTGCCGCTGTCCCATTCCAGGATGTCGCCAATGTCGATATCACTGGCAGAACGCAGTTCGAGCACGGTGTGACCGTCCTCCTGCGCCACGTACACACCGACCATTGCGCTCTGTCGATTGATGGCCCGTACTTCACCTGTGGTCTGCTTCATACGTTTGCCCTTCTCGGCAGCTTCAACAGCGACCGACACCGGCCGGTCGCTGCTTACCTCAGCGCTTGGCTTCGGTGTGGGGATTGTCCGAACGTTCCAGAAACGCCTGCGTGATCTGTGGCAAATGGTCACGCAGCCACTCGGCCATGGCGATTTCCTGCGGCAGGATCTGCTCGCAAGCTCGCTGCGTTTCCACATCGCCGGCCACTTTCGCGGCCTCGATCAGCACGGTATAGGAAGCGATTTCGAGGTTCTCAAAGACGTAACCGCTCATGGCGCCCTTGACCACTTCGTCGCTCATGGTCATGCCGCCCACCGCCTGGCCGAAGGCCATGAGCTTGCCAGCCAGATCCTTGAGCGTCGATGTGCTGCCGCCCAGGCGCTCGATGCATTGCTCCACCAGCTTCTGCTGACCCAGGGTTTCTTGCAGATGCTCCTCGATTCGCGCCTTCAGCACCGGATAATGTTCGAGACGTTCGGCCTGGGCCTTGAGCATCTTTTCCGCCTGCTGCTCCATGGCATGGGCGTCCTTGAGCCAATCCAACAGGTTCTCTTTTGGCGTTGCCATTTCTTTCTCCTTTAGCCGTGGTCGACACTGCCGCGCAGCGCGACGGTTCTGAAGTACCGCACATAAAAATGGATAGCGCGGCGTCGGGGAAAGTTTGAAAAGACCGCGAGACAGGGCGACGAAAGGCGCCGCAAGCGCTCCCACGCGTTGGAATGCTAACCTCAACCGCTCCAGGCCAACGGAGACCTCCCATGCCCGACGACCTTCACCTCGAACCGCTCGATCGATTGCTGGCGCACATGAGCGGACGCCGTTTCCTGGTGCTCACCGGTGCGGGCATCAGCACGCCGTCCGGCATCCCCGACTACCGCGACAGCGAAGGTGTGCGACGGGGGCGACAGCCGATGATGTACCAGGAGTTCCTCGCCCAGGCCGACGCCCGTCGGCGCTATTGGGCGCGGGCGATGCTCGGCTGGCCACGGGTGCGCCAGGCCAGGCCGAACGCAGCCCACGAGGCCCTGGCCCAATTGCAGGCTCAACAGCGCATCACCGGGCTGATCACGCAGAATGTCGACACGCTGCATGACCAGGCCGGTAGCCACGACGTCATCGAACTCCACGGCAGCCTGCACCGGGTGTTGTGCCTGGATTGCAACCAACGCAGCGAGCGACAGCAGATCCAGCAATTGATGGAAGCGCAAAACCCCTACCTGGCCGGCGTCGATGCGGTCCAGGCGCCCGATGGCGACACGCTGCTGGACCCGGCCTTCGAGGCGCGCTTCCAGGTGCCCTATTGCCCCCATTGCAACGGCAACCGGTTGAAACCCGACGTCGTGTTCTTTGGCGAGAACGTCGCCCCGCAAACCGCCGCACGCGCCAGTCAGGCCGTGGAGGCCGCGGACGGCCTGCTGGTGGTGGGCTCGTCACTGATGGCCTACTCGGCGTTTCGTCTGTGCCGCAGCATCAAGGATCAGGGCAAGCCCCTGCTGGCGATCAACCGGGGCAAGACCCGCGCCGACGAATTGCTCGATCTGAAACTGGAGGAGCCGTGCGAGGCGCTGTTGCCGATGCTGGCCCGCACGCTCACCTGATCACCCAAACCCTGTGGGAGCGAGCTTGCTCGCGAAGGCGGACTGTCAGCCGACATCGATGTTGAATGCGCCAGCGTCTTCGCGAGCAAGCCCGCTCCCACAGGGCTGAGTGGCCAACTCCTGGTCCTTGAAGGTATCGAACAGCGCCTGGGCCGCCGCCGACAGTTCATGCCCAGGCTTGGTCAGCACACCGATGGCCCGCTCCACCACCGGATCGCTCAAGATGATGCAACGGGCACCCAGCTCGTGCATCTGGCCGACACACAGCGCCGGCACCGCGCTCACCCCCAGGCCACTGGCGACCATCCGTCCGACCGTCGCCAGTTGATGGCTCTCGAACTCCACCGGCAGCTTCATGCCCCGCGCCTGCAAGTGCTCTTCCAGCATCACACGGACGGTGGACGGCCGTTGCAGGGTGATGAACGGCTGTTCGAGCAAGGTCTTCCAATCGACGTCACGGCGCTGGGCGAGCGCTGAATCCTGCGGCACCACCGCGACGAAACGATCGAGGTACAACGGCGTGAACGCCAGCGACGAACCTTGCAGCGGCTCGAACGCCACGCCCAGTTCGACATGCCGATCGCGGACCATTTCCAGCACCTGCTCGTTGATCACGTCGTTGACCGTGACATTGACATTCGGATAGCGGGCGCGGAAGGTCTTGAGGATCGGTGGCAACAGGTTGCCGGCGAACGAGGGCATCGCCGCCAGTGTTACCCGGCCCCGCTGCAAGGTGAAGCGCTGGCGCATTTCATCCTCGGCGTTGTCCCAGTCCGCCACCAGCCGGCGCGCCAGTGGTAACAGGGATTCACCTTCGGGCGTCAGCGCGACGTTACGAGTATTGCGGCTGAACAGGCGCCCGCCCAGGCCTTCTTCCAAGGCCTTGATGGTCAGGCTCAAGGCCGACTGGGACAGGTGCAAACGCTCGCCCGCCACGGCAAAGCTCAGGCTCTGGGCCACGGCGAGGAAGGCGCGGATCTGCTTGAGGGTCATGGGGATCGCTTCGCTCCAGCGGCAAGCCGTAAGTTTCGAGCCGCAAGTGGACGGCGGCGACTATTGAGATTTATCAATTAATCCAACCTAAAAATCAACTTAACAAATATATGACTTGGCGCAACACTGCACTTCATTGCGACCCCATCAAGAATAAAAGAGGTGTCTATGGCAGGTTTCGACAAACGCGTGAGCTCCTATGAGCAAGCCCTGGAAGGCCTGAAGGACGGCATGACCGTCATCGCCGGCGGCTTCGGCCTCTGCGGCATCCCGGAAAACCTGATCGCCGAGATCAAACGCAAGGGCATCCGCGACCTCACCGTCGTCTCCAACAACTGCGGCGTCGATGGTTTCGGCCTGGGCGTGCTGTTGGAAGACCGGCAGATCCGCAAGGTGATCGCCTCCTACGTGGGCGAAAACGCCCTTTTCGAGCAGCAACTGCTCAGTGGCGAAATCGAAGTCCAGCTCACCCCCCAAGGTACCCTCGCGGAAAAAATGCGCGCCGGCGGCGCAGGCATCCCGGCCTTCTTCACCGCCACCGGCGTCGGCACGCCAGTGGCCGAAGGCAAGGAAGTACGCGAATTCCATGGCCGCCAATACCTGATGGAAGAGTCCATCACGGGCGACTTCGCCATCGTCAAGGGCTGGAAAGCCGACCATTTCGGTAACGTGGTCTACCGCCACACGGCGCAGAACTTCAACCCGCTGGCGGCCACGGCCGGCAAGATCACCGTGGTGGAAGTCGAGGAAATCGTCGAGCCCGGCGAGCTGGACCCGACGCAGATCCATACCCCCGGCATCTACGTCGACCGGATCATTTGCGGCACGTTCGAAAAGCGCATCGAACAGCGCACCGTACGCAAATAATCCCTAGCCCTGCGGCCCGAATGAAGGAATAACAACATGGCACTTTCCCGCGAACAAATGGCTCAACGCGTCGCCCGCGAAATGCAGGACGGCTACTACGTGAACCTGGGCATCGGCATTCCCACCCTGGTCGCCAACTACATCCCCGAAGGCATGGAAGTCATGCTGCAATCGGAAAACGGCTTGCTCGGCATGGGCGCGTTTCCCACCGAAGCCGAAGTCGACGCCGACATGATCAACGCCGGCAAGCAGACCGTCACCGCGCGCATCGGCGCCTCGATCTTCTCTTCGGCCGAATCGTTTGCGATGATCCGCGGCGGCCACATCGACCTGACCGTGCTCGGTGCGTTCGAGGTGGACGTCGAAGGCAACATTGCCTCGTGGATGATCCCCGGCAAGCTGGTCAAGGGCATGGGCGGTGCGATGGACCTGGTGGCCGGTGCCGAGAACATCATCGTGACCATGACCCATGCGTCCAAGGACGGCGAGTCTAAACTGCTGCCCCGTTGCAGCCTGCCGCTGACCGGTGCCGGCTGCATCAAGCGCGTGCTGACCGACCTGGCCTACCTGGAAATCCAGGACGGCGCCTTCATCCTGAAAGAACGCGCCCCGGGCGTCAGCGTCGAGGAAATCGTCGCCAAGACCGCCGGCAAACTGATCGTGCCGGACCACGTCCCTGAAATGCAGTTCGCTGCCCAGTGAGGAGAGATTCGATGCAAGAAGTCGTGATTGTCGCCGCTACCCGTACCGCCATCGGCAGCTTCCAGGGTTCCCTGGCCTCCATTCATGCGCCGGAACTCGGCGCCGCGGTGATCCGGCGCCTGCTGGAGCAGACCGGCCTGTCCGGCGAGCAGGTGGACGAAGTCATCCTCGGCCAGGTGCTGACCGCAGGCTCCGGACAAAACCCGGCCCGCCAGGCGTCGATCCTCGCCGGCCTGCCCCACGCGGTGCCGGCGCTGACCCTGAATAAAGTCTGCGGCTCGGGGCTCAAGGCCCTGCACCTCGGTGCCCAGGCGATACGCTGTGGCGACGCCGAGGTGATCATCGCCGGCGGCATGGAGAACATGAGCCTGGCGCCCTACGTGCTCCCGGCCGCCCGCACCGGCCTGCGCATGGGCCACGCGAAAATGATCGACAGCATGATCACCGATGGCTTGTGGGATGCCTTCAACGACTACCACATGGGCATCACCGCCGAAAACCTGGTGGACAAATACGGCATCAGTCGCCAGGAGCAGGACGCCTTTGCCGCCGCGTCCCAACAGAAAGCCGTCGCGGCCATCGAGGCCGGTCGGTTTGCCGATGAGATCACGCCGATCCTGATTCCCCAGCGCAAAGGCGACCCGGTGGCCTTCGCCACCGATGAACAACCGCGTGCCGGCACGACCGCCGAATCCCTGGGCAAGCTCAAGCCGGCTTTCAAGAAGGACGGCAGCGTCACCGCCGGCAACGCCTCGTCGCTCAATGACGGCGCCGCCGCAGTCGTGTTGATGAGCGCTGAAAAAGCCAAGGCGCTGGGACTGCCGGTGCTGGCGAAAATCAGTGCCTATGCCAATGCGGGCGTCGACCCGGCCATCATGGGCATCGGCCCGGTCTCGGCCACCCGCCGCTGCCTGGACAAGGCCGGCTGGTCGCTGGAGCAACTGGACCTGATCGAAGCCAATGAGGCCTTCGCCGCCCAGTCGCTGGCCGTGACCCGGGAACTGGAATGGGACCTGGCCAAGGTCAACGTCAACGGCGGCGCCATTGCCCTGGGCCACCCTATCGGTGCATCCGGGTGCCGGGTGCTGGTGTCGCTGCTGCATGAAATGATCAAGCGCGACGCCAAGAAAGGCCTCGCGACCCTGTGCATCGGCGGCGGCCAGGGCGTTGCCCTGGCGCTTGAGCGAGCCTAGTCACACCCGATTCAACGGTGGCTGCGCGGACCCACGAATATCCGCGCCGCGACCGGCAACACCACCGGCACAACCTCGGTTGCGCCGGTTTTTTTTTGCCCGTGTGTTTAGCGGGATACTTGCCGGCCCCATCGCGAGCAAGCTCGCTCCCACAAGGGAATCTGTGGCGGACACACCTCTCCAGTCCACAAAACAACACTGTGAGAGCGGGCTTGCCCGCGAAGGCGGTAGGTCAGTTTGTTCCGGTGCTGGATGGACCATCGCTTTCGCGAGCAAGCCCGCTCCCACAAGGGGATCTGGGGTGGGCACACCTCTCCAGTCTCCCGCAAGGGGATCTCAGGACCTGGCGCCAAACCGGTCGCGGCTGTTGGTCAGGTGCAACCACATGGCTGCGCGGGCGGCGTCCGGGTCTTGGCGCTTGATGGCGTTGAAGATCGCCTCGTGCTCCAGGTTCGCCAATTGCGCCAGCTTGCCCAGGTCCGCCTGGCCTCGCTCGATCACGTTCACCCGGGTCCTGGGGATCATCGCACTGCCCAGGTGCTGCATGATCTCGACAAAACAGGCGTTGTCCGTGGCTTCGGCAATCAGCAGGTGAAAGCGCCGGTCGGCTTCGACGCAGCTGTCGTTGTTGCTGGACAACCGCTGGTAGTCATCCAGCGCCTGGCGCATCTGCTGCAGGTGGTCTTCGCTGCGCCGCTGGGCGGCCAAGGCGGCGGCCTGGGTTTCCAGGCCCAGGCGCAACTCAAGGATGCCACGCACCCCCGCCGCCGTGTCGACGTTGAGCCGCAACCCTGGCTCGCCGGTGGGCTCGAGCACAAACGTCCCGATGCCGTGACGGGTCTCCACCAGCCCCGAGGCCTGCAACTTGGAGATCGCCTCGCGCACCACCGTGCGGCTGACGCCATGCTCACGCACGATCGCCCCTTCGGACGGCAACTTCTCTCCTGGCTTCAACTGCCCCAGCAGAATGCTCTGGCTCAGCTTCGCGACCAGGTCGTGGGCCAGGTTATGGGTACGCTTGCGCAGGGGCGCTTCGGTGTCTTGCATCGCCGGGGTTCCTCGAAGACAGGCTGAATGATCCTACCACCAGTGGTAAGGGGAGTAATCGGCAATGCAATGCCCAACTTGTATGACAACATACTGAAAACCTACGAAATACTGTAAACCTCGCCTTTAAAATTCGCTGCTCTTGCCGCTCCCCCACTCGCCTCCGCCAATGTAACCATCCAAAAAAACCTAACAAATACGGCATAAGAACCCATCCCACCCGAGCCAATCATCATCAAAAAGCGCTTGTCAGCGAAAAAAATCGAGTTGTATGATGTCTAGCAACATCGGCACCTGCACGATGCCCCGCATAAAAATAACGAGTGGGAGAAAAACCAGTGAACACATCCATCCCCCAGGCCAACGCCGGTGCGGATCCCGTGCTGCTTTCGGCCATCGCCAAGGTCAAGCGCCACATCCTGCCGCTGTTCGTCATCATGTTTATCGTCAATTACATCGACCGGGTGAACATCGGTTTCGTGCGCGCCCACATGGAGCACGACCTAGGCATCGGCGCCGCGGCCTACGGCTTTGGTGCCGGCCTGTTCTTCATCGGCTATGCACTGTTCGAAGTACCTTCCAACATCCTGCTGCAACGCATCGGCGCCCGCATCTGGCTGACCCGCATCATGCTCACCTGGGGCCTGGTGGCCGCCGGCATGGCGTTCATCCAGAACGAAACCCACTTCTACATCCTGCGTTTTCTGCTCGGCGTGGCCGAAGCCGGCTTTTTCCCGGGGGTGATCTACTACTTCACCCGCTGGCTGCCAGGCGCCGAACGCGGCAAGGCCATCGCCATCTTCCTCAGCGGCTCGGCCATTGCGTCGTTGATCTCCGGCCCACTGTCGGGGCTGCTGCTGCAAATCAACGGCCTGGGCATGCACGGCTGGCAGTGGATGTACTTCATCGAAGGGATGTTCTCGGTCGGCCTGTGCGCCTTCGTCTGGTTCTGGCTCGACTCCAAGCCCCACGACGCCAAATGGCTCAAGCGCGAAGAGCAGGACGCACTGGTAAACGCCATCGACGATGAGCAACGGGCCCGCGAGGCCGCCACGCCGATCAAACTGTCCATCGGCCAACTGCTCAAGGACCGCCAGATCCTCCTGTTCTGCCTGATCTACTTCTTCATCCAACTGACGATCTACGCCGCCACCTTCTGGCTGCCGAGCATCATCAAGAAGATGGGTGACCTGAGCGACATCCAGGTCGGCCTGTTCAACTCGATCCCGTGGCTGTTGTCGATCGTCGGCATGTACGCCTTCGCCTCGCTGTCGTCGAAGTGGAAATTCCAGCAGGCCTGGGTGGCCGCCGCCCTGTTGATCGCCGCGGCCGGGATGTTCATGTCCACTACCGGTGGGCCGGTGTTCGCGTTCGTCGCCATCTGCTTTGCGGCCCTGGGCTTCAAGTCGGCCTCCTCGCTGTTCTGGCCGATTCCCCAGGCTTACCTCGACGCCCGGATCGCCGCTGGCGTGATCGCCCTGATCAACTCCGTGGGCAACCTCGGCGGCTTCGTCGCCCCCACCACGTTCGGTCTGCTGGAACAGCACACCGGCTCGATCCAGGGCGGCCTCTATGGCCTGGCGACCACCTCGATCATCGCCGCGATCATCGTCTTCGCCGCCCGCAATACGCCCAAGGCCAAGTCGGCAACGACGCCTACCCACTCAGCCGCCAGCCACGTCTGACCATTCGATTGCTCAAGGACTCGCACCATGAATTCTCAAGAAACCAGCAACGCCCCGATCATCACCAGCATGCAGGTCGTGCCCGTGGCCGGTCATGACGGCATGCTGCTGAACCTCAGCGGCGCCCATGGCCCGTTCTTCACCCGTAACGTGGTCATTCTCAAGGACAACGCCGGCCACACCGGCGTCGGCGAAGTGCCCGGCGGCGAACGCATTCGCCAGACCCTCGAAGACGCCCGCTCGCTGGTGGTCGGCAGCCCCATCGGCACCTACCAGAAGATCCTCAACACCGTGCGTCATGCGTTCGCCGACCGCGATGCCGGCGGCCGCGGCCTGCAGACCTTCGACCTGCGCATCACCATCCACGCGGTGACCGGCCTTGAAGCCGCCCTGCTGGACCTGCTCGGCCAGCATCTGGACGTGCCGGTGGCAGCCCTGCTCGGCGAAGGCCAGCAGCGCGACGAAGTGAAGATGCTCGGCTACCTGTTCTACGTCGGCGACCGCCAACAGACCGACCTGGCCTACCGCAGCGAGCCGGACGCCGACATCGACTGGTTTCGCGTGCGTCACGAAAAAGCCCTGGACGCCGACGCCGTGGTCCGCCTGGCCGAAGCCGCCCATGCCCACTATGGCTTCCAGGACTTCAAGCTCAAGGGCGGCGTGCTCAAGGGCGACAAAGAAATCGAAGCGGTCACGGCCCTCGCCGAGCGCTTTCCCCAGGCACGCATCACCCTCGACCCGAACGGCGCCTGGTCACTGAAGGAAGCGATCCGCCTGTGCCGCGACCAGCACAAGGTCCTGGCGTATGCCGAAGACCCTTGCGGTGCCGAGCAGGGCTATTCCGGCCGGGAGGTCATGGCCGAGTTCCGCCGCGCGACCGGCCTCAAGACCGCGACCAACATGATCGCCACCGACTGGCGCGAGATGGGCCATGCCATCACCTTGCAGTCCGTGGACATCCCCCTGGCCGACCCGCACTTCTGGACTATGCAGGGTTCCGTGCGCGTGGCGCAGATGTGCAACGAATGGGGCCTGACCTGGGGTTCTCACTCCAACAATCACTTCGATATTTCATTGGCGATGTTCACCCACGTGGCCGCCGCCGCGCCGGGCGACATCACGGCCATCGATACCCACTGGATCTGGCAGGACGGCCAGCGGCTGACCAAGGCGCCCTTGCAGATCCAGGGCGGCTGCGTGCAAGTGCCGAAAAAACCGGGGCTGGGGATCGAACTGGACACCGATCAACTGGCCAAGGCCCATGAACTGTACAAGGGCATGGGCCTCGGCGCACGGGACGATGCGGTGGCGATGCAGTACCTGATTCCGGGCTGGACGTTCAACAACAAGCGGCCGTGCCTGGTGCGCTGAAGGAATCACAAAAGTCCTTCAGGTGAGCACATCCATGTGGGAGCGGGCTTGCTCGCGAAGAGGGCCTGACAGTCAGCATCGATATTGACCGTCAGACCGCTCTTCGCGAGCAAACCCGCTCCCACATTGGAACTGCGGTGATCTTTGATTCTGTAACCGCCACAGTTGGCCTTTATGTAACCCCTAACCCTCCGGCCGCAGGATCAGCACCGCCAACGGCGGCAGGTTGAGCTCCAGCGACAGGGCCTGGCCATGGCTCGGCACCTCTTCGGTGCTGGCACCGCCACTGTTGCCATAGTTGGACCCGGCGTAGGTCGCGGCATCGCTGTTGAGCAGTTCCACCCACCGCCCAGGGAACGGCACGCCCACCCGGTAGGCCTCACGCGGCACCGGGGTGAAGTTGGCGACCACCAGCACCGGCCGGCCTTCCTTGCTCCAACGCAGCCACGCATAGACGCTGTTCATCGCGTCGTCGCCAATCAGCCATTGGAAACCCTGGGGCGCATCGTCCTGGTCGTGCAGGGCCGGCTCCTCGCGGTACAACCGGTTCAAATCCTTGACCAGTTGCTGGACACCGCGGTGCTCAGGGTATTGCAGCAGGTACCAGTCCAGTTGCTGATCGTGGTTCCACTCGCGCCACTGGCCGAACTCGCAGCCCATGAACAGCAGTTTCTTGCCCGGATGCCCCCACATGAAGCTTAAGTAGGCGCGCAGGTTGGCGAACTTCTGCCAGCGATCACCGGGCATCTTGTCGATCAGCGAACGTTTGCCATGGACCACTTCGTCATGGGAAATCGGCAGGACGAAGCGTTCCGACCAGGCGTACACCAGGCCGAAACTCAGTTCATTGTGGTGATGGGCGCGGTACACCGGGTCCTGCTGGATGTAGTGCAGCGAATCGTGCATCCAGCCCATGTTCCACTTGTAGGAAAAGCCCAGGCCGCCCTGCTGCGTGCTCTGGCTGACGCCCGGCCACGCGGTGGACTCCTCGGCGATGACCAGCGCGCCCGGCGCCTCCAGCGCCACCACGTCGTTGAGATGACGCAGGAAATCGATGGCTTCCAGGTTCTCGCGGCCACCGTGGCGGTTGGGCACCCACTCGCCAGCCTTGCGCGAATAGTCGCGATAGAGCATCGAGGCGACGGCATCCACACGCAGGCCATCGATATGGAAATGCTTGAGCCAATGCAACGCCGACGCCAGCATGAAGCCGTGGACCTCGGTGCGCCCGAGGTTGTAGATCAGGGTGTCCCAATCCTGGTGGAAGCCCTCCAGCGGGTTGCCGTATTCGTACAGCGCGGTGCCATCGAACTGGGCCAAGCCGTGGGTGTCGGTGGGGAAATGCGCCGGCACCCAGTCCAGGATCACCCCGATGTCAGCCTGGTGACAGGCGTTGACGAACGCGGCGAAATCATCCGGCGAACCGAAGCGTGCGGTCGGTGCAAACTGCGACAGCGGCTGGTAGCCCCAAGACCCGCCGAACGGGTGTTCCATGATCGGCATCAGCTCGATATGGGTGAAGCCCAGGTCCTTGACGTAAGGCACCAGGCGCTCGGCCATTTCGTGCCAGTTGTATTGCCGGGCAACTTCCCCCGCCTCGTCGGTCTCGCATTGCCAGGAACCGGCGTGCAACTCGTAGATCGACAGCGGTGCACCGGGCAATTGCCGCTCGCGGCGCCGTTGCATCCAGTCATCGTCCTGCCAGTCGATCTTCAACGGCGAGGCGACTTTCGAGGCGGTGTCTGGCGGCATCCGCGTGGCCAGCGCCACCGGGTCGGCCTTGAGCGGCAGGATGCCGTGGGCACCGAGGATTTCATACTTGTAGGCTTCGCCCGCGCCCAGTCGGGGAATGAACAGCTCCCACACGCCGGAGGGATACCGGATGCGCATCGGGTGCCGACGGCCGTCCCAGACGTTGAAATCCCCCACCACCGAGACCCGTCGCGCGTTCGGCGCCCACACGGCGAAGCGTACGCCGTCGACGCCGTCCACCGTGGTCAACTGCGCGCCAAGACAGGAACTGAGGTCGCGATGGTTGCCCTCGGCAAACAGGTAAAGGTCCATCTCCCCGAGCAAGGCGCCAAAACTGTAGGGGTCTTCGGCCACTTGCTCGCCGCCGGCCCAGCGGGTACGCAGCAGGTACGCCTGGGCATGGTCGAAATGCCCGACGAACAGGCCCGGGGTTTCGGTCAGTTGCAGCTCCCCCAGTTCCTGGCCACCGTCGCGGGCCAGCACATGCACGCTCAGCGCACCCGGCAGGTAGGCGCGGATGAACTGCCCGCCGGCCCCGTCGCCGTGGGGGCCGAGGATGGAAAACGGGTCGTGGTGTTCGGCACGCACCAGCGCGTCGATGTCCTTGGCGGACGGCAGCAACACGTCCTTGGGCTGCCCTTGGGGTTCTTTGTTCGAGACGCTCATGATTCTCTCCACTAAATCGGTCCGGCTAAATCGGAAAAGGGTTCCAGCCCACTCAACAACCCGTACAGACCGTGCAACGGCACGGGCAGCCAGGCGGGGCGATTCTCGGCTTCATAGGCCACTTCATAGGCCGCCTTCTCCAGGCCGAACAACGCCAGCGCGGCGTCTTCGCCTTCAGCATCCTTCCATTCATGGGCAAGACTAGCTGCCGCCAGCCGGTATGCCTCGACAAATGCCTGACGAGCCTCTTTGAGGTAACGATCGGCCACCCGTTGCCGGGCCGCATCGGCGTCGGCCGTACTGTCGACCGTGTGCAAGTGGATCGCCATCGCCGCCGCATAATCGAAGGACCGCAGCACCCCGCTGACGTCCTTGTACGGGCTGTGCTTGCCCCGACGCTCATGCAACGGCCGCGCCGGCTCGCCTTCGAAGTCGATCAGGTAGGCATCGCCCTTGATCACCAGCACCTGCCCCAGGTGCAAGTCGCCATGCACGCGGATACGCAAGCCACCCACCGCCTTGCCTGCCAGCTCCTGGACATGGGCCAGGACGGTTTTTTTGTGCTCCAGCAGGCGTGCGACCATGGCCTGGTCGGTGGGGTTCAATTGGCCTTGGTGCTGCTTGAGCAGGCGCAGGGCATGTTCCACCTGGGCAGCCACATCCTTGCCAATGGCCTGGGCTTCCTTGGCCGTGGTGGTCTGCGCGGTGAAGTCCGGGTCATCGGTCGGCTGGGCCAGCACCTGGTGCATTTCTCCCAGCCGCTGGCCGAGCATGCCGGCGAAGTCCTTCAACTCGCCCAAGGCGTTGTAATGCTGCTCCTGCTCGGACACGGCGTCCGCTAACTCGTCGCGCAGCGCACGCTCCAGGTTGTTCTGGGTCCACTCCCACGCGTCGCCCTGGTTGTTCAGGTAACCCTGGGCGATCATCAGCAGCGCGTCTTCGCCCTCGGCGTCGCGACGTACCACGGAACCGAGCAACGGCGAAATGTTGCTAAAGCCCGCAGCGGTCAGATAGGCGCTCATTTCCAGTTCCGGGTGGACGCCCGAGGCGACCTTGCGGATCAGCTTGAGCACCAGGCTGCCACCGACCACCACAGAACTGTTGGATTGCTCGGCGGACAGGTAGCGCACCTCCGGTTCGTCACCCAGGTTCAAAGCCGCCAGGCCTTCGGTGGGTTCGAAACGCAATTCGCCTTCGGCGCACGGCAGCACCGTACCAGCCTGCATGTTCTGCAACACCGCCCGGATGAAGCTTTCCAAGCTGAAGGCATCGGTGATCAGCCCGACCTGGCGGACCCGCCGAACCCGCGACAATGCCAGTTGTTGCGGCAACGCCGCGCCCACCTGGTCTTCGGCCAGCAGCCCGAACGGCAGTTGATAACGCAGGGTCTGGCCGCCGCTGGTGACGTCGATCTCACTGAGCAGCACCGGATGCTGCGGGTCACCGAAACGCACGCCATAAACGATGTCGACCTTCTCGATGGCGCTGTCCTTGCCGGCGAACCAGCGCCGGTTCTGCAGCCAGCTCGGCAGGATGCTTTGCTCCAACGTGGTGCGCGACGGCGCTTCGAGCAACTCTTCCAGGCGTTTTTTCAGTACCAGGGTGGTGAAGTCCGGCAGGCTCTGGGCCGGCTCGACGTGCCAGCTCGGCATCTGGTTTTCCGCCGCCAGGGCGAACCAGTAAAAACCGTACGGCGCCAGGGTCAGCAGGAAATTCAGCTGGCCGATGGGCGGGAACGCATTACCGCCGAGCATCTCCACCGGCACCATGCCGGCGTAGGCCGACAGGTCCAGTTCGGCCGCCTGGGCACTGCGTGACACGTTGGCCACGCACAGGATGATTTCGTGCTTGCCATCGGGGCCGGTGTATTCGCGGGTGTAGGCCAGGATCCGGCGGTTGCTCGGCGACAGCATCTTCAGGGTGCCACGGCCGAAGGCCTTGGACTGCTTGCGCACCGCCAGCATCCGCCGGGTCCAGTTGAGCAGCGAATGAGGGTCGCCGGCCTGGGTCTCGACGTTGACCGACTGGTAGCCGTACTGCGGGTCCATGATCGGCGGCAGCACCAGGCTGGCCGGGTCGGCGCGGGAGAAGCCGCCGTTGCGGTCGATCGACCACTGCATCGGCGTACGCACGCCGTCGCGGTCGCCCAGGTAGATGTTGTCGCCCATGCCGATCTCATCGCCGTAGTACAAGGTCGGCGTGCCGGGCATCGACAGCAGCAGGCTGTTGAGCAGTTCCACGCGACGCCGGTCGCGCTCCACCAATGGCGCCAGGCGCCGGCGGATGCCCAGGTTGATGCGCGCGCGCCGGTCAGCCGCGTAGTAGTTCCACAGGTAATCGCGCTCCTTGTCGGTGACCATCTCCAGGGTCAGTTCATCGTGGTTGCGCAGGAAAATCGCCCACTGGCAATTGGCCGGGATCTCCGGCGTCTGGCGCAGGATGTCGGTGATGGGGAACCGGTCTTCCTGAGCCAGCGCCATGTACATGCGCGGCATCAGCGGGAAGTGGAACGCCATGTGGCATTCGTCACCGTTCAGGCCCTGGGCATCCACATCGCCGAAATACAACTGAGTGTCTTCGGGCCACTGGTTGGCTTCGGCCAGCAGCATCCTGTCGGGGTAGTTGGCATCGATCTCGGCGCGGATCAACTTCAGCACGTCGTGGGTTTCAGGCAGGTTCTCGTTGTTGGTGCCGTCACGCTCGATCAGGTACGGAATGGCATCCAGGCGCAGGCCGTCGATGCCCATGTCCAGCCAATAGCGCATCACCGACAGTACCGCCTTGATCACCTGCGGGTTGTCGAAGTTGAGGTCCGGCTGATGGGAATAGAAGCGGTGCCAGAAGTACTGGCCGGCCACCGGGTCCCAGGTCCAGTTGGACTTCTCGGTGTCGAGGAAGATGATCCGGGTGCCGTCGTACTTGTGGTCGTCATCGGACCAGACGTAGAAGTCCCGCGCCTTGGAGCCGGGCTTGGCCTTGCGGGCGCGCTGGAACCAAGGATGCTGGTCGGAGGTGTGGTTGATGACCAGCTCGGTGATCACCCGCAGGTTGCGTTTGTGAGCCTCGGCAATGAACCGCCTTGCATCGGCCATGGTGCCGTAGTCGGGGCTCACGCCACGGTACTCGGCAATGTCGTAGCCGTCGTCGCGCCGTGGCGACGGGTAGAACGGCAACAGCCAGATGGTGTTGACGCCCAGGTCGGCGATGTAGTCGAGCTTCTCGATCAGGCCGGGAAAGTCGCCGATTCCGTCATTGTTGGAGTCGAAATAGGACTTCACGTGGACCTGGTAGATCACCGCATCCTTGTACCAGAGCGGGTCTTTGATAAAGGTGGCAGACCGGGGTTTCTTCGCCATTTGCAACTCCTGATCAATTCAATAAAGCCGCTGGGACGGGCTTGCGAGGTCTTTGTGGCGAGGGGATTTATCCCCGCTGGGTTGCGAAGCGACCCCAAAAAAGCTCAATGCAATCTGGCTGACACACCGAGGTGCCTTGCTTTGGGGCTGCTTCGCAACCCAACGGGGATAAATCCCCTCGCCACAGTTAAATCCCACTTGGCTCACAGGCTTGTTTGCCTCAAGACACACTGATGCGCCAGATCCCGAACGGCTGGTACCCTGGGTCGATGCGCATGAACTGGTACTTGCCATACCAGGTCCAGCGATGCCCGTTCATCAAATCCTCGCCCTGGGTCTGGGCATCGTCCGGCAGGCCCATTTCCCACAGCGGCAACTCGAAATTGGCTTCTTGCGGGTTGTGCGGGTCAAGGCTCACCGCCACCAGGATGAAATTGCTGCCGTCGGGCGTGCGCTTGCCGAAATAGAGGATGTTGTCGTTCCACGCGTTGTAGACCGTCAGCCCCAGGTGCGTATGCAGCGCCGGGTTCTGGCGGCGGATGCGGTTGAGCTGGGCGATCTCGGCAATGATGTTGCCCGGCGCGGTGAAGTCCCGGGGGCGGATCTCGTATTTCTCCGAGTCGAGGTATTCCTCCTTGCCCGGTACCGGCGCCGACTCGCACAGTTCGAACCCCGAATACATGCCCCACAAGCCCGAGCCCATGGTCGCCAGGGCGGCACGGATGAGAAAACCGGCGCGCCCGGAGTGATGGAGAAACGCCGGGTTGATGTCCGGGGTATTGACGAAAAAGTTCGGCCGATAGCATTCGCGCAACGGTGACTCATTGAGCTCGGTGAAATAGGCAGCCAGCTCAGCCTTGGTATTGCGCCAGGTGAAATAGGTGTAGCTCTGGGAATAACCGACCTTGCCCAGGCGTGCCATCATCGCCGGGGTAGTGAACGCCTCGGCCAGGAACATCACCTCCGGGTACTGGGCCCGGACATCGGCGATCAGCCATTGCCAGAACGGCAACGGCTTGGTGTGGGGGTTGTCGACGCGGAAAATCTTCACGCCCTCGTTGACCCAACCGACCACGATGTCCCGCAACTCCAGCCACAGGCTGGGAATCGCATCCGCCGCATAGAAGTCGACATTGACGATGTCCTGGTATTTCTTCGGCGGGTTCTCGGCGTATTTGATCGTGCCGTCCGGGCGCCAGCTGAACCAGCCCGGATGCTGCTTGAGCCAGGGGTGGTCCTGGGAACACTGGATGGCGAAGTCGAGAGCGATTTCCAGGCCGTGGTCGGCGGCGGCCGCGACCAACCGGCGGAAATCCTCGCGGGTCCCCAATTGCGGGTGGATCGCCTCGTGCCCGCCCGCCTCGCTGCCAATGGCATAAGGACTGCCCGGGTCCTCGGGGCCTGCGGTGAGGGAGTTATTGGGCCCCTTGCGGAAACTGCGGCCGATGGGATGGATGGGCGGGAAGTACAGCACATCGAAGCCCATGTCCTGGATCATCGACAGCCGTGAGTGCACGTCGTTGAAAGTGCCGTGGCGCTTGGGGTCATCGGTGATCGAGCGCGGGAACAGCTCGTACCAACTGGCGAACTCGGCCAGCGGACGCTCGACGTCCAGGTGGTATTCGGGGCTGAGGCTCAGGTATGGCCGGTGGTCGGCCTGGGCCATCAGGTCGGCGCTGCGCGGCGCCAAAAACAACGCCACCTGCTCCGCCGGCAACAGGCCGGAGAGCTCATCGTGCAGCGCGCTCAACTGGTCGCGCAACTCGCCGTCACTGCGCTCGGCCGCCAGGTGCACATGATTGCGCCCTTCCTGCAGTTCGAGGGCGATGGGCACGCCGGCGCCGTACTTCTTCTCCAGCTCATAACAGAAGCTGGCGTATTGATCGAACCAGGCCTCGATGCAAAACACGTAGCGTCCCTGCTCCGGCACAGTGAACTGGCCGCGCCACCCGTTGTTGCCCAGGTCGGTCATGACCTCGCTGTTCCAGCGTTCCGCTTGCAGCGACCGCCAGCGGATGCGCACCGCCAGCTTGTCGTGTCCGTCGGTGAACACCTTGCTGGTCACCGTTACGTCCCGCCCGGCCACGACCTTGGCGGCAAACTGTCCGCCATCGATCGTCGGCATGGTGTTTTCAATCGCAATCCTGGGCAACAACAAGGCCTGGGACAATGGCAAGTGCGGGTTGTACACAAGGTCGGTCGGCTGTTCAGCAGTCATCGAGCATCGCTCCTTTTACGCCCAATGGACGCGCTTGTGGCGGTAAAGGCCCAACGGGTCCCGTGAAAAAACTCACTTAAACTCCGAACCGAATCGACGGCCAAAAGTTCAGCAAGATTTGGCCCGCGATGCGCTGGGGATAAAACCTGGCGCAAGGGGGTCAACAACCATAAGCACGACTCAAGCCATCTGTATTACGGAGACCCGTCCTGATGAATATTCCGATCCCGGCCGAAACCCCGGACCCCAATATCGACGACCCCACCCTGCCCCCACCGGGGCCTGATCCGGAGCCCATCCCCGAGAAAGACCCGCCGCTGGATCCCCAGCCGCCGTTGGGCGACCCACCCAGCGAGGCGCCCCCGGAACGGGTTTGATGCTCAAGCTTAGTAGGAGACTTGCGAGAGCGAGCCTGCTCGCGATAGCGGTGTAGTCAGTTGAGGTGAACGCTGGCTGGTCGGACGCCTTCGCGAGCAAGCTCGCTCCCACGGGGATGCGTTGGTATCCGTTCCTAGGCTCTGTCTGAAAAGTCTTGATACTCGTTCATGCTGCGTTGAAAACCGGCTCGGAATGCTCATTTACTCCAGTAAACTCCGCTTCCTCGCCGGTTTTCGCCTTGCCTGACCTTCGCCTCAAGACTTTTCAAACAGAGCCTAAGGTTGGTCGTCGTTTTCCAGTGCCCGGACAATCAGCGGCATCACACTGAAGATCACCAGCGCCAGTATCGTACTCACCACGGCCGTGGCTTCGCGGCCCAAGCCTGCGGCGACGCCGATGGCCGCGGTCATCCACAGCCCCGCGGCGGTGGTCAGGCCCTTGACATGGCCGACATCGCCCTCGGTGTTCTTCAAGATCGTACCGGCGCCCAAAAAGCCGATGCCGGCCACCACCCCCTGGATGACCCGGCTCATGGCGTCGGCCTGGGAGCCGGACAGTTGCGGCACCAGGACAAACAGCGCAGCGCCCAGCGCCACCAGCATATGCGTGCGCACACCGGCGGCCTTGCCCTTGTGTTCGCGCTCGAAACCCAGGATGCCGCCAAGCAGCGCGGCCATCAGCAGGCGCACCGTGACGCGGGTCATCTGTTCCACATCGGCAATGTCGGCGAATTCCGCTTGCAGGGTCATCCAGATTCGTTGCCACCAGGTTTCCATCGACCACGCTCCTTCCATTTCGTTAAACGATGGACCGCAAGCGGCGCCAGAGGTGCGCCCGACCGCTGATCCGGCGCAACGAACCCTGCGTACCGCCAGGCGCCTAATGCACAGGACCTCAAGAAGGAGCACCACCATGACTGTGCGAATCGTTGACCAGACCTGTTACTTCGACACCCCCAACGGCCAGGAACAACGCGCCGCTGGCGAACTGACCATCATCACCTGCGAGGAAAAAGCCATGTCGGCGGTCGATCTCAATGGCGCCCGGGTCTACATCACCGAGGCCGAAGCCGATGCCCTGACGGTGGCCGGCGCGGTGGACGGGCGCCAGAACCTCAAGGCGACCGACAGCGGTTCGGTGATCTAGCCAACCTGCCGTACTGCTCCGAGGGGGTCTGCCCGATCCCGGGGCAGGTACATGTTTGTCAGTTCGCTCCTGCATCAAACTGTCGCAGGGCCTGGCTTCGAGGGCATCTGATCCGGTTTTTATCGACTCACCTGAGTCTGTTATGCAAACAGTTCGATGGTCATAGTGCCCCGGCCAGATAGCGGCTGATGAGCGACCGACCATGAGCGATAGAATCCCCGTCCAGTTGATACAGACCTTCGAACCTGCGCCGGCGAAGATAAAGGCCAGGACCACCGACAACCTGATCCACACCCGCAGTTTCACCGGCTTGTTCCGCACCTTGCGCCTGAGCGGCGCGGGCGTGCTGTTCCTGCTGTTCTTCGGCACGGTGTGGCTGGACTGGGGCGGCCGCCAGGCGGTGCTCTGGGATCTTTCCGAAAGCAAATTCCATATTTTCGGCGCGACCTTCTGGCCCCAGGATTTCATCCTGCTGTCGGCGCTGTTGATCATCGCCGCCTTCGGCCTGTTCGCGATCACCGTGTTCGCCGGTCGCGTGTGGTGCGGCTACACCTGCCCGCAGAGCTCCTGGACCTGGATCTTCATGTGGTGCGAGAAAGTCACCGAAGGCGAACGCAACCAGCGGATCAAGCTGCAGGCCGCGCCCTGGGGCCTGAACAAACTCCTGCGCCGTTCGGCCAAGCACACCTTGTGGCTGGCCATCAGCCTGCTCACTGGGTTGACGTTCGTCGGCTATTTCACCCCGATCCGGCCGCTGGCCGAAGCGCTGCTGACCCTGCAGATCGGCGGCGTCAGCCTGTTCTGGGTGCTGTTCTTCACCGCTGCCACCTACCTCAACGCCGGCTGGCTGCGCGAGGCGGTGTGCATGCACATGTGCCCCTACGCGCGCTTTCAGAGCGTGATGTTCGACAAGGACACCCTGACCATTTCCTATGACGCCGCCCGTGGCGAGATCCGCGGGCCGCGCAAGCGCGACGTGAAGCCGGCCAACATCGGCCTGGGTGACTGCATCGATTGCCAGATGTGCGTGCAGGTCTGCCCCACCGGCATCGACATCCGCGACGGCCTGCAAATGGAATGCATCGGCTGCGCGGCCTGCATCGATGCCTGTGACTCGATCATGGACAAGATGGGCTACGCCCGCGGGCTGATCAAATACACCTCCGAGCATCAGTTGCAAGGTGGCAAGACCCATCTCTTGCGGCCACGCCTGATCGGCTACACCGCCGTGCTGCTGGT
Source organism: Pseudomonas sp. Cab53 (assembly GCF_018325965.1). Classification (NCBI taxonomy): domain Bacteria; kingdom Pseudomonadati; phylum Pseudomonadota; class Gammaproteobacteria; order Pseudomonadales; family Pseudomonadaceae; genus Pseudomonas; species Pseudomonas sp. Cab53. The sequence continues at coordinate 4,001,202 of NZ_AP021902.1, forward strand.
GATGATCGGTGCACTGGCCGTGGCACTGGTGGAGCGGCCCATGGTGTCCCTGGACGTAAGCAAGGACCGCGGCTTGTTCCGCGAGAACAGCCAGGGCCAGATCGAGAACATCTACAGCCTGAAGATCATCAACAAGACCCAGCAGCGCCAGGCCTACACCCTGTCGCTGCAGGATGGCGAAGGCTTCACCTTGCAGGGCAAGACGCACCTGAGCCTGGCGCCGGGTGAGATCGTCGACGTGCCGGTGTCGGTGGCGATGCTCAGCGAGCGTCCGAGCAGCAGCTCCCAGGAATTGACCTTCAAAGTGACCGACAGCGACGAGCCGCGCACCTACAGCGTGGCCAAGAGCCGTTTTGTCGCGCCGATGAACCGGTGAGGCGATAAGATGCCCGACGCACAGCTCCAGTCTGACCTCGAACCGCTGCAAAATGGGCTCGCCATGAAACGCTACGAGAAATTCGCCGACGACATCGCTGAACTGATCCGCTCCGGCATGCTGGGGCCGGGCCAGCGAGTGCCTTCGGTGCGTTACGCCAGCCAAACCTATGGCGTCAGCCCGTCCACGGTGTTCCAGGCGTATTACCTGCTGGAGCGACGCGGCCTGATCCGGGCCCGGCCACGCTCGGGCTACTTCGTCAACGCCCATGCGCCGACGCCGTTTTCCGAGCCGGCGATCAGCAGCCCCGTGCACGAGTCCACCGAAGTCGACGTCAGCGAACTGGTGTTCTCGGTGCTGGAATCGATCAAGGACCCGACCACGGTGCCCTTCGGTTCGGCGTTCCCGAGCCCGACGTTGTTTCCGCTGCATCGGTTGTCGCGCTCGCTGTCCAGCGCCACCCGAGACATGGACCCGCGAGTGGTTGTCACGGACATGTCGCCGGGCAATCCGCAGTTGCGCCGGCAAATCGCCCTGCGCTACATGGTCGGCGGGCTGATGTTGCCGATGGAGGAACTGCTGGTGACCAATGGCGCGCTGGAGGCCCTGAACCTGTGCCTGCAAGCCGTGACCGAGCCCGGCGACCTGGTGGCGATCGAAGCACCGGCGTTCTACGCCAGCCTGCAGGTATTGGAGCGACTCAAGCTCAAGGCAGTGGAAATTCCTGTCCACCCGCGCGACGGCATTGACCTGGAGGTGTTGGCGCAGACGCTGGAGCGCCACCCGATCAAGGCCTGCTGGTGCATGACCAGTTTCCAGAACCCCATGGGCGCAACGCTGCCCGAGGCCCGCAAGCAGGCACTGGTCGAGCTGTTGCGCCGGCATCAGGTGCCGCTGATCGAAGACGACGTGTACGCCGAACTCTACTATGGCCAACAGGCCCCCAAACCCGCCAAGGCGTTCGACACCGAAGGCCTGGTGATGCATTGCGGCTCGTTCGCCAAGAGCCTGGCGCCGGGCTATCGCATCGGTTGGGTCGCTGCCGGGCGCTATGCGCAGAAGATCGAACGGCTCAAGCTCATGACCTCCCTGTGCGCCTCGATGCCGGCCCAGGCGGCCATCGCCGACTACCTGCAACACGGTGGCTACGACCGTCACCTGCGCAAGTTGCGTTATGCCCTGGAAGAACAGCAAAGTGCGATGCGCGCCGCCATCGCCCGTTATTTCCCGGCCCAGACCCGCGTCAGCCAGCCGGCGGGCGGCTACTTCCTGTGGCTGGAACTGCCCGAGCAGATGGACTCGCTGAAGCTGTTCCAGATGGCCCTGGCCCAAGGCATCAGCATCGCGCCGGGGCCGATCTTTTCACCGACCCGGCGGTTCAGGAACTGCATTCGCCTGAACTACGGCAGCCCTTGGACCGAGGCGTCGGAAAAGGCCATGGAAACATTGGGGCGGATTATCCGCTCGTTCTGAGATCAGGGTAGCGCCCTTCGCGAGCAAGCTCGCTCCCACAACGGATCGTTATCGCAGACGATCCATGTGGACGCGAGCAGGGTCGCGAAAGCGCCGCAACAGACAGGCTGAGCTCAGCGCCCGCCCCCCAGGTCCACGAACGTCCCGGTGGCGTACGATGCCTTGTCCGACAGCAACCAGATGATCGCTTCGGCCACTTCATCCGGCCGCCCGCCCCTTGCCATGGGGATCGCCGACTCAAGTTTGCTGACCCGGTCCGGGTCGCCGCTGAGGGCATGGAAATCGGTGTAGATGTAGCCTGGCCGCACCGCGTTGACGCGAATGCCTTCGCCGGCCACTTCCTTGGACAGGCCAATGGTGAAGGTGTCCAGGGCGCCCTTGGAGGCCGCGTAGTCGACGTACTCGCTGGGCGAGCCGAGGCGCGCGGCCACCGAGGAGACGTTGACGATGCTCCCGCCCTGCCCGCCATGCCGTGGCGACATGCGCAGCACCGCGTGCTTGGCGCATAGGATCGGCCCCATCACGTTGGTCCGCATGACCTTGAGGATGCGGAACTCGGACATTTCATCGAGGCGAGCCTTCTGGGCGACGGTGCCGGCGTTGTTCACCAGAGCGGTAACGCGGCCCAACTCGGCATCCACCCGGTCGAACAGCGCGATCACTTCGTCCTCGATGCTCACGTCGGCCCGCACGGCAATCGCCTGCACGCCTTTGGCCCGGACCTGTGCGAGCACCTCCAGGGCAGCGCTTTCATCGGACTGGTAGTTGATGCAGATCCGATACCCCAGCTCGGCAGCCAGCAGCGCCGTGGCAGCCCCGATCCCGCGGCCGCCCCCCGTGATGACGATGACTTTATCCACGCTTGCTTCTCCCGTTCCACGGATAGAGGTCCGGCCCAAGAATAGCGTTCACCTCACGCTTTGCACAAACCGTTGCGCTTAGCGAGCCAGGGCGCGCAGGTCCAGGCGTGCGTCCAGCCGTGGCGGGCACCAGTAGTAGCCCCCGGTGATCGGCCGGCTCATGCGATACAGGCCGTCGGTGATGCCGTCCTCCAGGCCACTCATGCGGCGCAATTGCGCCTCGAAGGCATCGAGGGAGAAACCGAACGCCAGGAACATCAGGCCCGCGCGGTCGCCTTCGATCCAGGGCATGGAGCGGCGCACGACGAAAGCCTCGGGCGCGAAGCTCTCCTGGGCAGTGCGCTTGACGTGGGCCGACTCCGGCGCCTCGTCGATTTCTTCGTTGTCGCTCAGGCGCCGGCCCATGATGTTGTCGCGCTCACCGGGCGACATCGCCGCGAAGCCATCCAGGTCGTGCTGCCATTGCTGGATCGCCGCGAAACTGCCCCCGCGCAGGCCGTCTGCCCCTTGGGCCAGGGCGGCCGCGACGGCCGCTTCGTCGTGGGGGTTCTCGGTGCCGTCCTCGTAACCCGTGAGGTCATGGCCGGTCATGTGGCGGAAAGTTTCGTTCATCTGCACCAGGCGCAAGGCCGGGGCCAGCGCCGTCTCGATGGCGCGGCTGCGGTGCAGCAACTCGCCGCGGTCTTCGCCATGCAGCCAGCACCACAGCGCATGCTGGGTGGAGGGGTTGTCGACGCCCACGCCGGCCAGCGCGGGAAAGGCCCGCAAACCTTCGATCTGGGCGCCCAGGGCCTTCACCAGCGGCTCACCAAAGCCGATCACCGCGCGCTCATCCAGCAGCAACACGAGTTTGTCTATCGCAGCCGGCAGTGCCTCGACCGATTCCAGGGCAAAAAACAGATGACGGGCCTGAGGCGGAACAGGGGTGGCGAGAATGCCAGGCTGGTAGTAACTCATGTGAACTCCTTTAGAAAGAGCGCAAGTTTACCCGGCGGCCAGGAATTTGTGTGGTTTGCCATGCATGGCCACTGGCCTGGGATTCGCAGCGATTTCGTAGGATCTTTCCGACGCCCAGGCCAGACAACTCGGAACCACGCCTGGCAACGTCCGGCCACCGATTGCCGAGCCGCGGAAAACGGCCTAGATTGACGCCCCTTCAGGTGCACCCCAGGCACCGGACACCCAAGGAGACGGTCCGACATGCACATGGCCAGATCAACCCTCGCCGGCGCTTTCCTGCTGCTTTGCGGGGCAACCACGGGCTTCGCCCAGGACCGCATTGAAGAGACGGTCAACGCCGCCATCGAGCCCTTGATGAAGCAACAGGACATCGCCGGCATGGCGGTGGCGATCACCCTCGACGGGCAACGTCATTTCTTCAATTATGGCGTGGCCTCCAAGGACACCCGGCAGGCGGTCACCGACCAGACCCTCTTCGAAATCGGCTCGGTCAGCAAGACCTTCACCGCGACGCTCGGCGCCTATGCCCTGGCCCAAGGCAAGCTGTCGCTGTCGGACCCCGCCAGCCGCTTTGCTCCCGAGCTGCGCGGCAGCGCCTTCGACGGCATCAGCCTGCTCAACCTCGCCACCTATAGCGCCGGCGGCCTGCCGCTGCAGTTCCCCCAGGAAGCGGACCACCCGGAGAGGATGTTCGGCTACTTCAAGACCTGGAAACCGCTCTACCCGGCCGGCACCCAACGGCTCTACTCGAACCCCAGCATCGGTTTGTTCGGCTACCTGGCAGCCCGCAGCCTGGGCCAGCCGTTCGAGCAAGCGATGGAGCAGACGCTGATGCCGAAGCTGGGCCTCACGCACAGTTATGTACGGGTACCGCCAGACCAACTGGAGCGCTATGCCCAAGGCTACGCGAAGGATGGCAAGCCCGTGCGGGTCGGGCCGGGGGCGCTGGATGCGCAGGCCTACGGGGTCAAGACCAACTCAGCGGACCTGATTCGTTTCGTCGAGGCCAACCTGCAGCCGGAAAAACTGGACGCCGACCTGCGCCAGGCCATCGCCACCACCCACAGCGGTTTCTACACGATGGGCGGCATGACCCAGGGCCTGGGCTGGGAGTTCTACCCCTACCCGGTGACACTGGACGCACTGCTGGCAGGTAACTCAGTGGAGGTCGCCATGCAGCCGAACAAGGTGCAGCCCCTCGAACCGCCCCGCCCGGCGCCGGACGATGCCTGGATCAACAAGACCGGCTCGACCGGCGGCTTTGGCGCTTACGCGGCGTTCGTGCCGGGCAGGCACATGGGGATCGTGTTGCTGGCGAACAAGAATTATCCGATCGAGGAACGGGTGAAGGTTGCGTATCGGATACTGACGGCGCTGGATAAGCAATGATCGACCGTGGCGAGGGAGCTTGCTCCCTCGCCACAAACAGAAGCCTATGGATCTGTCATCAATCATCCAACGGCTTCGGCGCCGCCGCAGGTTTGCTCGCCTTGCCAGGCTTGGCGCCTTTGGCATCCTTGGCCGGGGCTGCTTCTGGCGCGGGAGGAGGAGGTGTTGGGGCGGCCGCTTCCTTTTCCGCGGCCGGCAGTTTGTCGACAGTGTCGAAAACGTCTTTGAGCTCGATCGCCCCGGAATGCTCAAGCTTCTTTTCCCCGTCCTTGCCCACCAGGATGATCTTGGTCTGGGCACCGGCGCCCAGCTTGAGCGAACGGATCAGGGACATGGTGCTTTGCGGGTCCAGGTCCTTGCCGTCCCGCTGGCCGATGGTGTTGAGCACCGTGTAGAGCACCATGTTGCGCTCTGCAAAACCTTGCTTGCCGGCTGGTTCTTCCAACGCTTTCTTCAGGCTGACCCAGGCCGGGTCTACCGTGCTGGGCGCGATGACGATCAAGGGGCGGGTCCTGCCCACCTCCGCCACCAGGGGTGAGTCGCCATCAGCGGCGAACAGCGGGCTGGCGACGGCCAGCAAGGTAGCGAAGGTCAACGACCGAATGAGCATGCGCCTCTCCTTTTGATATCTACGCTGTACTGATTGCGCATGGCGGCAATTGTTCCGCGAGTCGGCCAATACTGCGCCCGCCTGTGTTGAAGCTTAGGCCAGCGGGTTCATTGCGCAACTGAGTGCGAAGCCGACATGGACCGGCCAGCATGGACCGCCAAGGAAGAAACCCTGTGGGAGCGAGCCTGCTCGGCAAAGCGGTGTGCCGTGCAGGCACGTGCTCACCGGCAGGCCTCAGAACGCCAGCTTGAACCCGATCATCGCCAGCATCACCGCCAGGCACGGGCGCAGCAGTTCATCGGAGATACGCCCCGACAAATGACTGCCCAGGTAGATCCCCGGCAACGAGCCGACCAGCAGGAAACCGAGGATGTGCCAGTCCATGTTGCCCATGCTCGCATGGCCGAGGCCAGCGACCAGGGTCAGCGGCACGGCGTGGGCGATTTCGGTGCCCACCAGGCGCTTGGTGACCAGGAAGGGATAGAGGATGAACAGCGCGACCGTGCCCAAGGCACCAGCACCGATGGAGGTCAGCGCAACCATGGTGCCCAGGATCAGGCCGGTGATGACGGTCAGCACGTTGAGGCGCGAGCCGGACGGGTTGTAGTGACCGCCAGCGCGGTCGTGGGCGAATTGCAGCAGGCGCTTCTTGAACAGGATCGCCAGGGCCGTGGCGAACAGCACGAAGCCCAGGGCCTGCTTGATCACCGCGTTCATGGCGTCGGGCGAGCTGTGCAGGCTGCTGAGAAACCACAGGGTCAAACCGACCGCCGGCACGCTGCCCAAGGTCAGCCAACCGGTGATGGCCCAGTCGATATTGCGATTTTTGGCGTGGACCAGCACACCGCCCGACTTGGTAATGGCCGCGTACAGCAGGTCAGTGCCCACCGCCGTCGCCGGGTTGATGCCAAACCACAGCAGAATGGGCGTCATCAACGAACCACCGCCGACGCCAGTCATCCCGACGATGAAGCCGACCACCAGGCCCGCTACGACTAAACCGACATTACCGAAATCCATCAAACCCGTCTCAGCGCAACCGCGTGGAAAATCTGGCCGCGAGCATAGCGATTTTTCTTATAACCCCCTATATCGATGTGATCTATCTTTATTCCTTTTTTAACGGTCGCTATTGAACCGGCAGGAAGTTCAGGAACAGCAGGCTCTGGGCATAGTTGAGCCCGATCCGGCGATAGCGCTCGTCCAGCATCTGCGTCAACAGGTCCAACCGCGCGACAATTTTCCCGAACTCCACGGCAAAGCTCAGGTTGCTGCCTTCCTCCGAGATCTCGTTGGAGAACAGCAGCGGCTTGCCGTCCTTGCCTTGGCGCTGGCTCAGGATCCAGGTGGCTTTCTCGATGTTGCGCGCGGCATTGCTGACGAAGCGCGGGTCGATGCTATCGGTCATGTAGAACTCGAGGCGATTGCCATGGGCCGTGACCAGCATGCTGCCGATGGCATAGATGAAGGCCCCGACCCGGTCCCCGAGGAATTCCGGACTCATTGCATAGCTCAACGCCGCCAGATCCTTCTTGCCTCCCAGGGTCGGCAAGGGCTGCTGCTGCTCGATGGCCATGCGCACCTGTTTTTCAGCGGTACGAGCGTCGAGAAAGCCCGACTTGCGCAGTTCGTCGGGGTTGCGCAGGTACAACTTGCTCATCAACAGGTAAAGGCTTTGCAGGTTGTCATGCATCGCCAACGTCGCCATGCGGTCGACGCTGGTCTGCAGGAACTCCTGGGGACGGGTGTTACCCAACTGCGTGACCATGTCCTGGCCTTGCTGGTGGCTGCAGCCGCTGAGCAGGGCCAGCACACCGATCAACACTGCTGCGCTGCGTCGTCGCAACGCACGCATCGAATAAAAAGCACCGGCCATCGAATCTCGGTCTGGGCAGGGGGACGCGGCGGGGGTCGCCGCTTCCAGGCCATGGATAGAGCGACAAAAACCGTAAAAGTGCAGTGGACGGTGCAACACCGTCCTCTGAAGGAAATCTCCCAAACGTCAATTAGTCTTACTTTTTAATTGATAAATCCCAATTTATGGCTATAAATCCAGTTTCCATCGACAAATAGAAAGACTACTGAACAGCAAAGCCTTCATCGTCGTCCGACCAGTAACGGACTCGACCCGCGTTCAAAACAACAACAAAACAACAGGAAGGAAGGTCAAACCATGCTTGAATCCAGACATCTGCTCACGGCCCTCGGAGTGTCTCTGATGATCGCCACCTCTGCCTCCCAGGCCGCCGGCCTGACTCAACAGCGCGCAGCGTTCGGCAAGACCGACGACGGCACGGCCGTGGAAAAATTCGTGCTTCGCAACAGCCACGGCATGGAAGCCACGGTCATCACCTACGGCGGGATTCTCCAGTCGCTGATCGTGCCGGACAAACACGGCAAGCCCGCCGACGTGGTGCTCGGCTTCGACGATGTGCAGGGTTACCAGAAGAACGGCAACGTCTACTTCGGCGCAACCATCGGCCGCTTTGGCAACCGCCTGGCCGACGGGGCCTTCGAACTGGACGGCAAGCGTTATCAAGTGCCGCAGAACGACCACGGCAACGCGTTGCACGGTGGCCCGCAAGGGTTCGACAAGCGGGTATGGAAAGCCGAACCCCATGAGGGCAAGGATTCGGTGGGCGTGACCCTGACCTACCTGTCGGCGGACGGCGAGATGGGTTTTCCCGGCGCGCTGAAGACCGACGTCACCTACAGCCTCAACGAAAAGAACGAATTGCGCATCGAGTACAAGGCCACCACCGACAAGCCGACGGTGTTGAACCTGACCAACCACAGCTATTTCAACCTGGCCGGTGCCGGCAACGGTGACATCCTGAAACAGGTCGCCACCCTGCACGCAGCCCGCTACACCCCGGTGAACGGCAAGCTGATCCCCACCGGCGAACTGGCCCCCGTGGCCGGCACACCGATGGACTTCACCCAACCCACCGCCATTGGCACCCACATCAAGGCCGATCACCCACAACTCAAGTTCGCCGAACCGAAACAGGGCGGCTTTGACTTCAACTGGGTGCTGGACGCCAAGGGGGACGTGGGCAAACTCGCCGCCGATGCCTACGACCCGCAATCGGGACGCTACTTGCAGCTCTTTACCAGTGAGCCTGGCGTGCAGTTCTACACCGGCAACTTCCTTGATGGCACGATCAAGGGCAAGCAAGGCAAGGTCTACCCGCACTGGGGCGCCTTTACCCTGGAAACCCAGCACTACCCGGATGCGCCCAACCAGCCGAACTTCCCGTCGACGCGCCTTGATCCGGGCCAGACCTACACCCAGACCATGGTGCTGAAGTTCTCCACCAAGTAATCCCCCCGCTCGCCCCCATGGGTCCGGCTCAAGCCGCCAACCTGTGGGAGCGGGCTGGCTCGCGAAAGCGGTGGATCAGCTCGAATCGATTTTGGATGTACCGCCGTCTTCGCGGGCAAGCCCGCTCCCACAGGGAAGAGGCGTTGACCGCAACATTCGCCACCGCCTGAATCACCTTTGTGGGAGCGAACCTGCTCGCGAAGAGGTCGGCGCAGACAGACCGCTTCGCGAGCAGGCTCACTCCCACAGGCCTTGAACCCTTGGTCTATCCTGCTGCCACATGCCTGACGTTCAACCACACAGGAGACAGTCATGAAGACTCTGGAATTGGCCGGCGTATCCGTACCCGTGATCGGCCAAGGCACCTGGCACATGGGCGAGGAACCGTCCCAGCACAAGCAGGAAGTGGCCGCCCTGCGCCTGGGCATCGAACGGGGGATGACCCTGATCGACACCGCGGAAATGTACGCTGAAGGCGGCGCCGAGGCTGTCGTGGGCGAGGCGATCACCGGCCTGCGCGACCAGGTGTTCCTGGTGAGCAAGGTCTACCCCCACAATGCCAGTCGCAAAGGCATTCCTCTGGCCTGCGAACGCAGCTTGCGACGGCTCGACACTGACTACATCGACCTTTATCTGCTGCACTGGCGCGGGCAGTACCCGCTGGAGGAAACCGTCGAGGCTTTCGAGCGCCTGCGCGAGGAAGGCAAGATCGGCCACTGGGGTGTGTCGAACTTCGATGTCGCCGACCTCGAAGAACTGGCTGCGCCGGCCTGCGCCACCAACCAAGTGCTGTACAACCTGCAAGCACGCGGCATCGAATTCGACCTGCTGCCCTGGTGCCAACAGCGCAGCATGCCGATCATGGCCTACTGTCCGGTCGGCCAGGGCGGGCGCCTGCTCAAGGACAACACCCTGCGCCAGATCGCCGAGCGCCACGGCGCGACACCGGCGCAGATCGCGCTGGCCTGGCTCCTGCGCCAGGACAATGTCATTGCCATTCCCAAGGCGGTGCAGCCCGAGCACGTGCGGCTGAACGCCGAAGCGGCCGATCTGCAACTGGCCCCCCAGGACCTCGCGGCCCTGGACCTGACGTTTGCGCAACCCCAGGGCAAGCAGCGGCTGGCGATGGTTTGATTGGCGGGGCAATCGCGAGACACACAATAGCTCTGTGGCGAGGGGATTTATCCCCGATGGGGCGCGTAGCGCCCCCAAAGAACATCGCAGCCACCTACCAAATAGACGAGTGCTGCGCACTCGAACGGGGATAAATCCCCTCGCCACAGGGTCGGCAAACCAATGAACGTTCTCTAGAACAACCCCATCTGCCCACCCACCAACGTCGAGAAGTCATCGTCCACGAACGGCAGGATCGCGTCCGCCACCGGTTGTAGCTGCTTGCTCACGTAGTGGTCGTAATCGATCGGGGCGCTGCGGGCTTCCAGCGGTTCCGGGCCGGCGACGGTGATGACGTAGTTGATCCAGCCACCATTCTGGTATTGCCGCGGGCGGCCCTGGCGCTGGTTGAACTCGTCGGCCAGCCGCGCCGCACGCACGTGGGGCGGCACGTTGCGTTCGTAGTCGTCCAGCGGACGGCGCAGGCGTTTGCGGTAGACCAGGCGTTCGTCGAACGCGCCGGCCAGGGTCTGGCGCACGTAATCACGCACGTAATCCTGGTAAGGCTTGCGGTGGAAGATGCGCTCATACAACTCCTGCTGGAACTGCCGGGCCAGCAGCGACCAGTCGGTGCGCACGGTCTCCAGCCCCTTGTAGACGATTTCGTCATGGCCGTCGGCGCGGGTCACCAGCCCGGCGTAGCGTTTCTTGCTGCCCTCTTCCGCGCCGCGGATGGTCGGCATCAGGAAGCGCTTGAAGTGGGTTTCGAACTGCAACTCCAAGGCACTCTCCAGCCCGAACTCGTCACGCACCTGCTCGCGCCACCACTGGTTGACGTGTGCCACCAGTTCGCGGCCGATCTTCGCCGCTTCCTCCTGGCCATGGGCGCGCCGCAGCCAGACGAACGTGGAGTCGGTGTCGCCGTAGATCACCACGTGCCCCTGGGCTTCGATCAACTGTCGGGTGCGCTGCATGATCTGGTGGCCGCGCAAGGTGATGGACGAAGCCAGCCGCGGATCGAAGAAGCGACAGCCACTGGAGCCGAGCACGCCATAAAAGGCGTTCATGATGATTTTCAGGGCCTGGGACAGCGGGGCGTTGTGTTCGCGCTTGGCCGTCTCCCGGCCTTCGGCGACCCGCGCCACGATGGCCGGCAGGCAATGCCGGGTGCGGGAGAAGCGTGCTCCGCGAAAGCCCGGCACCGACTCGCGCTCGCCTGGGTGGCGCAGGCCTTCGATCAAGCCCACCGGGTCGATGAGGAAGGTGCGGATGATCGACGGGTACAGGCTCTTGTAGTCCAGCACCAGCACCGATTCGTAGAGCCCCGGTTGTGAATCCATGACAAAACCACCCGGACTGGCCTCAGGCGGGCGTTGTCCCAGGTTGGGCGCGACGAAGCCCTGGCGGTGCATCAGCGGCATGTACAGATGCGTGAAGGCCGCCACCGATCCGCCGCTGCGGTCCGCCGGCAGGCCGGTGACGCTGGCCCGCTCCAGCAGGAATGTCAGCAGTTCGGTCTTGGCGAAAATCCGTGTCACCAGTTCGCAGTCCTTGAGGTTGTAACGCGCCAGCGCCGGCTTGTCCTCGGCGAACATGCGGTTGATCTCGTCCATGCGCTGGTACGGGTTATCGATCGACTTACCCTCCCCCAACAGCGTCTGGGCGACGTTTTCCAGGCTGAACGAGGGGAAACTCCAGGTGGCCGAACGCAGCGACTCGATGCCGTCGATGATCAGCCGGCCCGCCGCCGAAGCGAAAAAGTGATTATTGCGCGCGCCATGCTCGCGCCATTGCATCTCTTCACCGCCGCGCCCCAGGCGTAACGGCACGGCCAACCGGCGGGCATGTTCATGCAGCACGCGCAGGTCGAACTGCACCACGTTCCAGCCAATGATGGCGTCGGGGTCGAAGCGGGCGAACCACTCGTTGAGTTTCTTGAGCAGCAGCGTGCGCGATTCGCAGTATTCGAGCTGGAAATCCACGCTGCTGTCGTCGCCATTGGGCGGCCCGAGCATGTAGACCTGGCGCTCGCCGCAGCCTTCCAGGGCGATGGAGTACAGATCCCCCTGGGCGGTGGTCTCGATGTCCAGGGACACCAGGCGCAGCGCCGGACGGTAACCGGGCGCCGGTTTCATCTGCGCCTCCAGCAGCAGGCCATCGGCCCCCGGAGTGCCACCGAACCACACCGGCGCGGTGATAAAGCGCTCCATCAGGTAGCGCTCCGGCGGCCGGATGTCGGCCTCGAACACCTCGACACCGGCACGGCGCAGCGTGGTGTCCAGGCGCATCAGTTGGGCGTGTTGCTGGCAATACAGGCCCAGCACCGGGCGGTGCTGGAAATCCAGCAGGTCCAGGGGCCGCAGCTCGATGTCCTTCTCCCCTTGCAACAGGTCCTGGAGCTGGTCGCGCTGGGCCTGCGGCACGAACGCCACCGACGGCTGCACCGGCAGGCGCACGCGCCGGGGCCCGGCATCGGTGGCCAGCCAGAACTCGACTTCGGTGCCGGCCGGGGTGTCGCGCCAATGCCGGGTCAGGACGAAGCCCTGCTGTAGATCCACCACTGCAACCTCGTGTTCTATGTGAGAAGGGATTCTACCTGTGGCGAGAGGATTTATCCCCGTTGGGGTGCGTAGCAGCCCCATAGGTTCTCTCCTGAGACATCAGGGCCAGGCAGTTTTGGGGGTGCTTCGCACCCCAACGGGGATAAATCCCCTCGCCACAACCGCGCATGACCTTGCTATTGAGGTGATTTCCCGCTTGCTCTGCGCCGCCGGGTCTACGATTCTTTAAGCACACCTGCAAAAACAACCCGAGGCCCACCATGAAAACCGTCGCGCAATTGCTCCGGATAAAAGATGAGAAGAACCAGCAAGTGCACACCATCTCACCGGACGACATGGTATTGCAGGCCCTGATGCGCATGGCCGAGAAGAACGTCGGCGCCTTGCTGGTGGTGAAGAACGGGGAAGTGCTGGGGATCATCAGCGAACGTGACTACGCGCGCAAAATGGTCCTGCACGGGCGCTCGTCGGTGGGGACCAAGGTCAGCGACATCATGGTATCCCCGGTGATCACCATCGACCCGCACCAGAACGTCGAGACCTGCCTGAGCATCATGACTGAAAAGCACCTGCGCCACTTGCCGGTGGTGGACGACGGCAAGCTCGTCGGCCTGCTGTCCATCGGCGACCTGGTCAAGGAAGCCATCGCCGAACAGGCCGACCTGATCCGACAACTGGAGCAGTACATACGCGGCGAATGACCGGTTCGGAGCATGGTCAACACGCTGGGAGCGAGCGGGCTCGCTGCCAGCGTCACTGCCACAGCTTGCTGATTGGCCGTTCACTTCTATATTGAAGGGGTTGCCTCTGCCCGAGCCTCTCGATGGCCACCTCCGCCCGACTGATCATCTGTGAGCATTGCGATGCGGTGTACGAGCCGGTGGTCCTCGTGCGGCATCAAAAAGCCTCGTGCGTGCGCTGCCACGCGGTCATCCAGCGCTACAACGGCCTGAGCATCGAGCAACGCCTGGCCCTGACCCTCACGGCCGCGGTGCTGTGGGCGTTCACCAATGTCTATCCGATCATGAGCATCCGGTTCAAGGGCCTCAGCAACAGCGCCACGCTGTGGGACTCCATCGTCGCCCTGAGCCAAGGGCCGATGACCTTCATCGCCCTGGTGGCCGCCGTCGCAATCATCGTCGCACCGGCCCTGCAATTGGCGCTGCTGCTCTGGGTACTGGGCTACGCCCACGCCAACCGACGGGCGCCCGGCTTCAACCTGTGCATGCGCAGCCTGGAGAGCCTGCGGCCCTGGAGCATGCTCGAAGTGTGCCTGCTGGGTGCCCTGGTGGCGGTGATCAAGCTCGCCGGCTTGCTGGACGTGCTCCCCGGCATCGGCCTGTTTACGCTGGCGGCCTTGAGCCTGCTGATGATCCGCATTGCCGGGCGCGATGTCCGCGACCTGTGGGACAGCCTGTGAACGGCCTGCCGTCGGCCGACCCGCCCAAGGCCGACGACCTGAACCTGTGCCTGTGCCACGGCTGCGGCCTGGCCTGCGACATGAGCGACGAACCCCAGGCCTGCCCACGCTGCGACGCCGACCTGCATCGCCGCAAACCCAACCCCATCACCCGCACCTGGGCCTACATGCTGGCCGCGCTGGTGTTCTATATCCCGGCCAACCTGCTGCCGGTCATGAATACCCAGATGCTCGGCGACGGTGCCGACAGCACCATCATCAGCGGCGTCATCGAGTTCTGGCAAGGCGGCGCCTGGGACATCGCCCTGATCATTTTCATCGCCAGCATCGCGGTGCCGGGCATCAAGTTCGTCGTGCTGACTTTGCTGCTGGTCACCGTCCAGCGCCGCAGCACCTGGGCCCAGGTCCAGCGGGCCAAGCTCTACCGGCTGGTGGAGGTGATCGGCTACTGGTCGATGCTCGATGTGTTGGTGGTGGCCCTGGTGGCCGCGCTGGTCAAGTTCCAGGCCCTGAGCGACATCGAGCCGCGCCCGGGCATTCTGTTCTTCGGCCTGGTGGTGCTGTTCACCATGTTGTCGGCCATGAGTTTCGACCCCCGGCTGATCTGGGACACCCAACCCTGCGAGGAGGCGCTGGATGAAAACGCAAGCCACTGACGGGCAACGGCCCGGGCCAGGACGCGCCAACGTCACCACCCGCCGCTGGACCGTTTCGCTGGTGTGGATCGTACCGATCATCGCGGTGCTGGTGGGGCTGTCCCTGGTGGTCCACGACTGGCTGCAGGAAGGCCCGACCATCACCATCACCTTCAAGACCGGCCAGGGCCTGACTGCCAACAAGACCGAGGTGAAATATCGCAATGTGGTCATCGGCCAGGTCACCGACGTGCAATTGAGCAACGACCAGAAAAACGTCACCGCCACGGTCAAACTGGCCAAGAACGCCGACACTTTCACCCACGAAGACTCCGTGTTCTGGGTGGTTCGGCCGCGCATCGGCGCCGGCGGGATCTCGGGGATCGACACCTTGCTGTCCGGTGACTTCATCGGCGCCGACGCCGGCCAGTCGAAGGTGCGCGCCAAGTCCTTCACCGGCCTGGAAGCCCCGCCGCCGATCACCTACGGCGAACCGGGCAAGCGCTTCACCCTGCACTCCCAGGACCTCGGCTCGCTGGACATCGGCTCGCCGGTGTACCTGCGCAAGATCCCGGTGGGCCAGGTCGTGTCCTACGCACTGGACGCCGAGGGCAAGGGCGTCGACATCGATGTGTTCGTCAACGCGCCCAACGACGCCTACGTCACCGAAAACACCCGGTTCTGGAACGTCAGCGGCGTGGACGTCAACGTCGGCGCCAACGGTTTCGCGGTCAAGACCGAATCCCTCTCGGCCCTGCTGCTGGGCGGCATCGCCTTCCGGGCCCCGGATTACAACCCCAACGACAGCCCGGCCAGCGCGGACAAGACCTTCGAACTGTTCGCCGACCAGCAGAGCGCACTCGCGCCGCCCAACGGCAAGGCGCAATACCTGGCGTTGCGCTTCGATCAGGCGCTGCGCGGCTTACGGGTCGATGCGCCGGTGGAATTCCTCGGTGTGGAGGTCGGCCGGGTGGTGGCGATCAACCTGGATTTCGACGAGAAACAACGCAGCTTTCCGGTCAACGTCGGTGTGGTGATCTACCCGCAACGCCTGGGCAAGGCCCATGAGAAACTGCTCAAGGCCCTCAATCATAACCCCGACGACGAAGCCGCTGGCGCACGCCTGATCGGCAGTTTCGTCGAGCGCGGGCTGCGCGCCCAGGCCCGCAGCGGCAACCTGCTGACCGGGCAGTTGTACATCGCACTGGACTTCTACCCCAAGGCGGAAAAAGTCGCCTTTGACCCCAATGCCCGGCCGGTCCGTATCCCGACCATTCCGGGCAGCCTGCAGCAACTGCAGGAACAGCTCCATTCAATGGTGGAACGGATCAACAAGCTGCCGCTGGAGAGCATCGCCAGCAACCTGGACGGCAACCTGGTGGAACTGCGCAAGGGCCTGAAACAGATCAACGGCAAGACCCTGCCCGGCGTGCAAAGCACCTTGCAGGACGTGAGCAAGACCCTGCAATCGGCCAACTCGACCCTCGCCGAGGATTCACCCCAGCGCGAACAACTGACCGAGACCCTCGACGACCTGGGCCGCATGTCGCGCTCGCTACGCGAGTTGTCCGACTACCTGAGCCGCCATCCCGAATCGCTGCTGCGTGGACGTCCCAAGGATGCTCCGGCGCAGAACCTCACGTTGCCGCCAAACGAATGATCACAGGAGCACACCTGATGCCGCTGAAACTCATAGGGCTCGCCATCGCCCTGTTGCTCGTCGCCTGTCGCAGCGATCCTATCCACTACCACACCCTGAGCCCCGCCCAGCCGGCCGGCCCGTCGCGGTCCAACGCGGACATCCAGGTCGAGCAAGTCAGCGTACCGCCCCAGGTGGATCGCACCCAGATGGTCATCCGCCAGGGCAACAGCGCCCTGGCGATCCTGGAAACCGAGTGGTGGGGCGCCAGCCTGGCCGATGAACTGCACAGCAGCCTGGACGAACAGTTGAACAATCCCGGCGCGGCCAAGCGTTTGCTGCGCGTGGACGTGAAGCGCTTCGACTCGATTCCCGGGCGCTACGCCCGCATGGATGTGCAATGGCGACTGCGGGGCACGCAGTCCCCCACCCTCACCTGCCGCAGCAGCCTGCAAACGCCGGCGGGTGGCAGCATCGACGCGCTGGTGAGCGCCCATCAGAACAACGTCCGTCAGTTGGTGGGCCTCATCGAGCAGGCCGCCACGGCAAACGCCTGCCCCTGATTCACTCGGCCCAGTGCAGCGACAACACGGGCGCTACCCGTGGATGGCGGTCGATGCGCGCCAGCAAGCCGTGGAACTCGGGACGAGCACTCAGCATCGCTTCCCGCGTGCCGCTCCAGCGAGTGATCACCGCGGCCAGGATATCCAGGGCTCCCGGTTCGGCACCGCCGAAAAAAGGCCTGGCCGCGAACTGGTCGGCAAACAAGGCCCAGTTGCGATACAGCCGTTGCTGGGTACCTCGGACCAATGACTCGGCGCAGGCGTCATCACCACCGTCCAGCCAGCGCTGTGGAAAATCGAGGATGCCGATGGGCGTGTAGCAATTGGCGGCGACATAGACCAGGCCGCGCAGGGTTTGCGCGCGTTCGAGGGGATCGTCAGGCAGCAGCTTCGACGCGGGAAAGCTCAGCCCGAGGTGAATCAGGATCGCGGCCGCCTCGGTCAGCACCGAGCCATCCGGTAATTGCAGGGTGGGCACTTGGACTTGTGGGTTCAATGTCTTGAGCTCGCGCGTTGCCTCGCTGTCCTCGGTCGAATAGGCATCGATCCGGCGAAACGGCACGCCGCACCACTCCAGCGCGATCTCCACCGCCGCCGACCCGGACTGACGGTGACCGAACAACTGATACATGAGGGGTCTCCTGAGGAAGGGGGTTATGGGGTAGAGCCCGCCAACTCCGCGGCGTTCCAACCAACGTCACTGTTGCGGTATCGAGCTGACCGGCTGCACACCAACGAGCTATCACCGCGGTCGATATCCACCATCATTTCAATGAAGTTCTTATTGACGGTGGTCGGACGCAACAATGGCGCCACACCAACCACTGCACCCCCGGAGCACACCCTCATGAAACGCCAAATCATCCTCAGCCTTGCTTTCTCGGTCCTGGCCGCCAACGTATTCGCCGCCACCGCCCAACCTGTTGTCGCCGAAGGCGGCTCCGATCGCCTGATCGAAAAACGCGTTGCCGAAGGCGGTGCCGATCGCCTGCTGGAACGCCGCGTCGCCGAGGGTGGTTCCGATCGCCTGCTGGAACGCCGCGTTGCCGAAGGCGGTGCCGATCGCCTGCTGGAACGCCGTGTCGCCGAAGGTGGCGCCGATCGCCTGCTGGAACGCCGCGTCGCCGAAGGTGGTGCTGATCGCCTGCTGGAACGCCGCGTCGCCGAAGGTGGTTCCGATCGCCTGCTGGAACGCCGTGTCGCCGAAGGTGGTTCCGATCGCCTGATCGAGAACCGCGCATGAAGGAGGCCCATGCAACCCAGGCCCCAGACAATGCAACACCCACCGTGGCGAGGGAGCTTGCTCCCGCTGGGCTGCAACGCAGCCCCCGACAATAACCGCGAGCAAGCACCCTCGCCACGGTCTCTTCTCAAATACCCAAGCCCCGCCATCGACCTCGCGTCATCGCTACCGCCCCGACGCCCGCGCCATACACCGCTGATAACGCTCATCCACCCGCTTGGCAAACCACGCCGTCGTCAACGTGCGTGTGATCTTCGGGCTCTTGAGCACGATCCCCGGCAACACCGCCCGCGGCAACGGCTTGCCTTCCGCGCTTTCGGCCAGCTCGAACACCCGCTTGTAGAGCTTGCTGTCCTCGAACGCCAGGCTGTCCCCCAGCTCCAGTTGATCGCGAATGGTCGGGTTGCGCATTCCCAACGACTTGCCCAGCGTGCGTACCGCCAGCTCCGTGCTACCCGGCATGATGGCGTCATGCAGGATCAGATCACCGTCCAGCTCCAGGGAAATGCCCGACGCCCGACTCACCGCATGCTGGAACGCCGCATTGCGACTGGCGTACCACCCGGCATTGAAATCGGCGAAACGGTACAGCGGCTCGGTGTAGCTCACCGGATAGCCCAACAGATGGGCGATGCCGAAATACAGGCCGCCGCGACGGCTGAACACTTCGCGACGAATCGAGCCATCCACCGTGTAGGGGTAATTGCGGGCATTGGCCTGGGCAAAGGCGATGCTGACCTGCATCGGCCCACCGGTGTGCACCGGGTTGAAGCCGTCGAACAGCGTCTTGCCCAGCGGCACCATGCCGATGAAATCATCGAAGATCTCGCTCAACGCCTTCTCACTGCGCACCGCGTTGAGCCGGTCGGCGTAGCTTTTGCCGTTGGGCGAGCGCAGCTCAAGCGCACCGCTGATCAACAGCCTGGGAATGTGCATCTTCGCTGCGCGGCGATCGATCTCTTCCCGGGCGATCTTGCCCAGCCCCGGCACGCTGGGGTCGGCCTGGAAGGTTGATTCCTGCTCGGTCACCGCCAGGACTGCACAGATATTCTGCGTCGTGGTCGAGAGCTGCTGGGCCGAGAAGGCCACATAGATGTCATTGGCCCACCCTTCGCGATCCGCGGTCTTTGACGGCAGCAACCGCACGATCTGCCGTTTGACCTCGTCCGGTTGGCGTTCAGGCTCCTGGGCCTGGCGACTGCCGCAACCGGCCAGGGCCAGTAATGCGACAAGGCTGATCATCCATCGAGTGAGTTGCATGTTGCCCCATGAGGTCCGTTGGTCCGCAGCCACCATACGACCAAATGCCGGACGAGGCTACGTTCGCTCACTCGGGGCGACGGGTCGCCACACCCTCCCCTCGGAATCGACCGGTTGCACCCTGGCGGGATGTGCCGACGCCTTCGCGAGCAAGCTCGCTCCCACAGGTGTTTTCACTCTGGATCCGTGGTCAGATCCCGCTTGACGCCAGGTCCATCGCAAAATAGGTGAAGATCAGGTCGGCCCCTGCTCGCTTGATCGCCCCCAGGCTTTCACGGACCACCCGGGCTTCGTCGATGGCGCCGGCCTGGGCGGCGAACTTGATCATCGCGTATTCGCCACTGACCTGATAAGCCGACAGCGGCAGGTTCGACGCCTGGCGGATGTCGCGGATGATGTCCAGGTAGGCACCGGCCGGCTTGACCATCAACGCATCGGCCCCTTCCTGCTCATCGAGCAGCGATTCGCGCAGGGCTTCGCGGCGGTTCATCGGGTTCATCTGGTAGCTCTTGCGGTCGCCCTTCAAGGCGCTGCCGCCGGCTTCGCGGAACGGCCCATACAGCGCCGAGGCGAATTTGGTCGAGTAAGCCATGATCGCCGTCTGGCTGAAACCGGCTTCGTCCAGGGCCCTGCGGATGGCCTGGACCTGGCCGTCCATGGCCGCCGACGGGGCGATCACATCGGCGCCGGCGCGGGCCGCTGCCACGGCCTGCTTGCCCAGGTTGACCAAGGTCCGGTCATTGTCCACTTCGTGCCCGTGCAGGACGCCACAATGGCCATGATCGGTGTACTCGCAAAAGCAGGTATCGGACATCACGATCATTTCCGGCACGGCGTCCTTGCAGATGCCGGCCATGCGCGACACCAGGCCACGCTCGCTCCAGGTATCGCTGCCGTCGCCGTCCAGGTGGTGGGAGACGCCAAAGGTCATCACGGCCTTGATGCCGGCCCGGGCGTAGCGTTCGATCTCGCTGGCCAGTTTCGATTCAGGGATGCGCACCACGCCCGGCATGCTCTTGATCGGCACGAAGTCGTCAATTTCCTCTTCGACGAAAATCGGCAGCACCAGGTCGTTCAGAGTGAACTCGGTTTCCTGGAACAGGCTGCGCAAGCTGGCATTGCGACGCAGACGGCGTGGACGTGCTTCGGGGAACTGGCTGGACATGGGACTCCTGGGCAATTGGGGGCTCGATCACAGGGGGCAAAGCTTATGCCCTGGTCGACCCGGGCACAAACGCCGGCTGGAAAACAGAGTGTTACCGGCCGGGCAATAATCGCTCTACAGGGCCAACGTGCCATTGATGCAAATCACCCCAGCACTGCCCGGGCGTCATCAGCCGCTCATTCCGGAATCTTCAGCCCACGAACCACCGCCGGTCGCGCCAGGAAGCGCTCCAATACCCGCGTCACGTTGGGAAAGTGCTGGATGCCCACCAGGTCACCGGCCTCGTAGAAGCCGATCAGGTTGCGCACCCATGGAAAGGTCGCGATGTCGGCGATGGTGTAGCGCTCGCCCATGATCCAGTCGCGTCCTTGCAGGCGCCCGTCGAGCACTTTGAGCAGGCGTTTGCTTTCCTCGACGTAACGGTCACGGGGGCGCTTGTCCTCGTAGTCCTTGCCGGCGAACTTGTTGAAGAACCCCAGCTGCCCGAACATCGGCCCGATCCCGCCCATCTGGAACATCAGCCACTGGATCGTCTCGTAGCGCGCCGCCGAGTCCTGGGCCAGCAACTGGCCGCTCTTGTCCGCCAGGTAGATCAGGATCGCCCCCGACTCGAACAGCGCCAGCGGCTTATCCCCCGGCCCGTGGGGGTCGAGAATCGCCGGAATCTTGTTGTTGGGGTTCAGGGACAGGAACTCGGGGGATAACTGATCATTGCTGCCGAAGTCCACTTTATGAGGCTCGTACGGCAGGCCGATCTCTTCGAGCATGATCGAGACTTTCACGCCGTTGGGGGTCGGCAGCGAATAGAGCTGGATCCACTCAGGGTATTGAGCGGGCCATTTGCGGGTGATGGGAAATGGATTCAGGTCAGCCATGGTCGCAGGTTCCGAGAGGAATGGATGAGCGAGGATAATCCAAATCCGGAAAGACCTCATAGGCGTGATCAGCCCCTGCGCTGTTCTTAATTTCGCAACATCCTGTCGCTAATGTTCAGTGCATCGCTGGGAAGGAACCGGCCGCAGGATCGAACCAAAGGGCCTCAATGGACTCTGAGCAATGCCCTTAAGGGAACCGAGGCGGCGTCATGACAAGGAAAACACCCGAGGCCATCCGCCTCGTGGTGCCAGGGTTTGTCAGCCTGACTCAAAGAAGACTGAAGAATCGATCCGATGATGAACCCACTGAATTTCGCCAAGCGCCTGCAGCACCGTTCGTGGCTGCTGCTGCCGACCTTACTGGTGGTCTGCGGCCTGGCGCTGTCGCTGGAGTCCAGCGTCAGTCGCGCCCAGCCAGTCGACGGTGTGCAGACCCTGGTGTTCCTGCGCCATGCCGAAAAACCGGCCGGCGGCCTGGGCCAACTCAATTGCCAGGGCCTCAACCGGGCCATCGACCTGGCCACCCTGCTGCCGGAAAAATTCGGCAAGGCCGACTATGTGTTCGCGGCCAACCCGACCCGCAACGTCGAAGAGGGCGAACTGGATAACTCCTACAGCTACATTCGCCCGCTGATGACCATCAGCCCCAGCGCCATCAAGCTCGGGCTGCCGGTGAACATCAATTACTCGGCCAACGACACCAGTGACCTGGCGGATGAGTTGCTGCACGACAAGTACCACAACGCCACCATCTACACCGCCTGGTCCCATGGCTACCTGCCGGAGCTGATCAACAAAGTCGCCGGCGAGGCCGTCGGAAAGAAGCAGACCATTACCGAAGACTGGGAATCCGGGGATTTCGATTCGTTGTATGTGCTGACCCTGACCTGGCACAACGGCAAGGCCAGCCTCTCCAGCCGGACCTACAAGCAAGGCCTGGATAACGGCCAGGAAACCTGCCCGACCTGAGGCATCAGCCGCGGTGGCGGGGGCGTCAGGTCCTGACCGACGGGAGGACGTTGCTCTCGGCGGGAGTCAGTGCCGCGGGGTATGATGCAGCCATTCTCCCGCTACCCGGATTTTCTCCATGTCTTCATCCTCTGCCGCTGCTCACCGGGGCTGGTCGTTCTGGTGCAAGCCTGCCCTGTTCCTGCTGGTGGCCTGCGTCGGCCTCTATTACGTCAAGTGGTCGCCCTACTACCTCAAGGCCTTTGTCGCCGCCGACAACCACAGCATCGGCGGCTCGATCCTCAATGACGCCCAGGCCGCGCCGCTGACAGCGGCCCTGGCCTACGCCCAGGTGTACTTCCTGGCCATTTGGAAGGCGGCGGTGCTGGCGGTGATCCTCGGCTCCCTGCTGCAAGTGTTGATCCCCCGTGACTGGTTGCTGCGCCTGTTCGGCCGGGCCGGCTTTGCCTCGACCTTGCGCGGTGGGCTGTTCGCGCTGCCCGGCATGATGTGCTCGTGCTGCGCCGCGCCAGTGGCGGCCGGCCTGCGTCGGCAGAACGTTTCGGTGGGCGCGGCACTGGCCTTCTGGATCGGCAACCCGGTCCTCAACCCGGCGACGCTGGTGTTCATGGGCTTCGTGCTGGGCTGGGGTTTCACCGCCCTGCGGCTGGTGGCCGGTATCGTGCTGGTGTTCGGCGTGTCGATGGTGGCCCAGCGCATTGCCCGCCCCGAGACCCTGCCCGAAGCCGCCGTGGAAGCGGTGGCCGAAGCCAGCACGGTGGATGCGCAGCCGTTCCTGATCCGTTGGGGCCGGACCTTGTGGCAGTTGTTCTGGAGCACCATCCCGATCTACGTGCTGGCGGTGCTGGTGCTGGGCGCGGCGCGGGTCTGGCTGTTCCCCCACGTCGACGGCGCCATGGCCGACAGCCTGGTGTGGCTGGTACCGCTGGCCATTGTCGGCACGCTGTTCGTGATTCCTACCGCGGCGGAAATCCCGATCGTGCAGACCATGATGACCCTCGGCATGGGCACCGGCCCCGCCGTCGCGTTGCTGATGACCCTGCCGAGCATCAGCCTGCCGTCGCTGTTGATGCTACGCAAGGATTTCGATGCCCGCGTGCTGGTGACCGTGGCGCTGCTGACCATGGTGGTGGGGATTGTTTGCGGGTTGATTGGGGCGGTGGTGCTCTAGCAGGCTGGCACCTGAATGCCGGACAGCCACAACCCCTGTGGGAGCGGGCTTGCTCGCGAAGGCGTCGACACATTCAAAAGAGATGCGAGCTGACCCACCGCTTTCGCGAGCAAGCCCGCTCCCACATGGGGTTGCGGTGAAATTCACTGTTGAGGCTGACCCACGCTCGCCGCCCGCTCCCGCAAATACTCCACCACCGCCGCCTGCTCCCCCGAGAACTCGATCCGCAAGCCCTTTTTCTCCCGCTGGTACACGTACATCGGGTCGTAGTACTCACGCAGCAGGCCTTCGATCCAATCCCGATGCAGGTCGACCGCGCCGCTGCGAGCCTGCTCCGCCAGGGCAGCTTCCAGGATGCCCATCAAGCGCCGGTGACGGTCGCCCCCCAGGCGCTTCTGGATGTTGCCCAGGCTCGCCAACAACCGCTCGGCAAACGCTGAGAACCCCTGTTCGCCCTGGACCGCGACGAACTCGGCGCACAGGTTGACGATGTAGTCCCGCAGGATCCGCTCAACCCGCCGCTCGACGCTGTCTTGCAACCAGACCATCGGCACCTGCTGCATGCGCTGGAACAACGACAGGGGCAAGGCGCAACTCCCGATCATGCGGTTCTCATCTTCCAGCACGAAGTGCTCGATGCCCGCCGCGCGCTTTTTCAACACGTCCACCGCCAGGCGGTTCTCGAAATCGATGTTGGACGGCTGCCCAGTGGCGCGCTTGCCGAAACTCGAACCGCGATGGTTGGCATGGCCTTCCAGGTCAAGGCTGTTTTCCAGCTGGGCCAGCACGTCGGTCTTGCCGGTGCCGGTCATGCCCCCCAGCAACACCAGGTCGCACTGGCTGACCGCCTGCTCGACCGTCTCCAGCAGGAACGTGCGCATGGCCTTGTAGCCGCCGGCCACCCTGGGGTACTCGATGCCCGCTTCGTCCTTGAGCCACTGCTGGACGATCTGCGAACGCAAGCCGCCGCGAAAGCAGTACAGAAGACCCTCGCGATGCGTGTGGGCAAACTCGGCCCAGGCCTGGATGCGTTGTGCCTTGGTCTGGCCGGACACCAGCTGATGACCCAGCACGATCGCCGCCTGCTGCCCTTGCTGCTTGTAGCAAGTACCGACGCGTTGCCGCTCGCTGTCGGTCATCAGCGGCAAGTTGACCACGCCGGGGAAGGCCCCCTTGATAAATTCGATGGGCGCCCGGGTGTCCATCATGGGCCGGTCGTTGAGGAAGATGTCGCGGTAATCGGTGATGTCATCGGCCATCATGACACCTCGACCGCGTGGGTCTGTCGCTCGACCAGTTCGCCAATCGGCTCCAGCGCCAGGCCGAGCTCCGCGGCGACCCGCAGAAACTCGGCCTCGCCCTGCGCGGTGACGGCGATCAGCAGCCCGCCACTGGTCTGTGGGTCGCACAAGACCCGCTTGTGCAACTCCTGGACCCGGCCCACCCGGCTGGCGTAGCTGTCGTAGTTGCGCAACGTGCCGCCCGGCACACAGCCCAGGTCGAGGTAATACTCGACGCTCGACAGGCGCGGCACCGCGTCATAGCGGATGCGCGCCGTCACCTGGCTGCCATCGGCCATTTCCACCAGATGCCCGAGCAGGCCGAAGCCGGTGACGTCGGTCATCGCCGTTACGCCATCAAGCTTGCCGAAACGGCTGCCAGGCTTGTTCAGGGTGCACATCCAGTCACGGGCCAGGCCAACGTCGGCGGCCCGCAGCTTGCCCTTCTTTTCAGCGGTGGTGAGGATGCCGATGCCCAGGGCTTGGTCAGGTACAAGCGGCACCCCGCAGTGGCGGTGTCGTTGCGTTTCATATGGCGCTTTTGCACCAGGCCGGTGACCGCCAGGCCGAAGATCGGCTCCGGTGCATCGATCGAATGCCCGCCCGCCAGGGGAATGCCCGCCTCGTCACACACCGAACGCCCGCCGCGAATCACCTCCCGGGCGATTTCCGGGGCCAGCACGTTCACGGGCCAGCCGAGAATCGCGATAGCCATCAGCGGATCACCGCCCATGGCGTAGATGTCGCTGATGGCATTGGTGGCGGCGATGCGTCCGAAATCGAAAGGGTCATCGACAATCGGCATGAAGAAATCGGTGGTCGAGACGACCCCGCGGGTTTCGTCGATGGCGTATACCGCGGCGTCATCCCTGGACGCATTGCCGACCCACAGGTTGGGGTCGAGGTTCTGCGCACCGCTGCCGGCCAGGATCACTTCCAGTACCTGGGGCGAAATCTTGCAGCCGCAGCCAGCACCGTGGCTGTACTGGGTCAGGCGAATAGGCTCGCTCATGGGCATACCTCTTGTCAGTCAAGGTGACCGAGTCTACCAGCATCCCCCGTGCCCCAGCGCCGCACACGATGAGTGCCAGGCAACAGGGCCTGCCACCCTTTGGTGCCTCTTCAAATGGCGGCACGGTGACCACGGTATGAAGATTGACCAAAAGGCCAGAAAAAACGGCCGTTCCCTTTGTTTTTCAAGCCTGTATGAAAATCTGGTACAGGATGTGCAAACGTTTGCGAAGCCAGTCGCTCGCCGCGAAACGACGACGGTTTCTTCAATCACGGAACACGGGCTTCGGCCCGCTCGGACAAGGATTTTCCATGCACCACACTTCCCGGCGTTGCACCTCGCCCGGTCCTTGGGCAGCCTGCCTGCTACTGACCGCCGTTACCGGACTACTCAGCACTACTACCCTGGCGCAGACGAACGAAACGTCCGCCCAGGGCGAAGCCCTCAGCCCCGAGGCCACCCAGCCGAAAAAAGGCGTCTACCTGTCAGACTGGTACAACCAGGACCTGACGATCATTGGCAGCAAAGACATCAGCTTCGGCCCACAACCCACCGACGACGTGTACCTGGAGTACGAATATTTCGGTCGCAAGGGCCCGTTCGAACTGTACGGCTACGTCGACATCCCGAAGCTCTTCACCATCGGCAACAGCCACGACAAAGGCGTGTGGGACCATGGCTCGCCGGTGTTCATGGAGCATGAGCCGCGCATTTCCATCGATACCCTGGCCGGACGTAGCCTGGCCATCGGACCGTTCAAGGAATGGTACGTGGCGTTCGACTGGATCTACGATCACGGCAGCAACAGCGCCAATCGCGCCAACACCTTGTACAGCGGCCTGGGCACCGACATCGACACCCATTCGAGGGTCAACCTGTCGGCTAACCTCTATGCTCGCTACCAATGGGAAAACTACGGCGCCAGCAATGAGTATTCCTGGGACGGCTACCGCGCCCAGCTCAAGTACATCGTGCCGATCAGCCAGTTCAGCAACGGCGCTTCGCTGACCTACATCGGCTTCACCAATTTCGACTTCGGTTCGGACCTGCACAAGGACAACCCGGCGCGTACCGCCAACGCCACGGTCGCCACCAATGTCCTGCTGTACTCGTTCACGCACTTGCGCTTTACCCTGGTGGGCCGCTATTTCCACAACGGGGGCAACTGGCAGGACGGCAGCGAGCTTGATTTTGGCGAAGGCAGCTTCCGCGCCCGATCCGATGGCTGGGGGTATTACGCGGGGGTTGGCTATCAATTCTGATCCGATACCTGCCCACAAAAGCATCTGTTTCGATTCCACGGAGGTCACGAAAGCATGATCAATCGCCTGTGTGTTCCAATCGGCCTGGCAACGGCCGCCCTGTTCAGCACGACCGCCGGCGCAGCCCCGCCGCTGCAGCCCAAGGTCATGCTGATCACGATGTTTGCCCCCGAGGCACAAAACTGGATCGAGCGCCTGGCGCTCAAGGATGAAATCCGCATCCCCGGGCTGTCGGCCGAGTACCCGACGATCCGTTGCAACACCGAACGGGTCTGTCTGATGATCACCGGCATGGGCCAGACCAACGCCGCCGCCTCGACATTGGCCCTGGCCCTGTCGCCCCGCGTCGACCTGCGCAAGAGTTATTTCCTGGTGGCCGGGATCGCTGGGATCAACCCGCATCACGGCACCCTGGGCACGACCGCCTGGGCCCATTACCTGGTGGAATTTGGCACCCAGTGGGAGCTCGACTCGCGGGACGTGCCCAAGGACTGGCCCACCGGCTACCTGGGCATCAACACCAAGGGTCCCAACGAAAAGCCGCCGCTGGACTACAAGACCGAAGTCTTCGAACTCAACCCCGCGCTGCAAGCCAAGGCCTTTGCCCTCAGCCAGAACGTGAGCCTGACGGAAAGCGAGGCGTCGGCAGCCTGGCGCGTGAAATACCCCTACGCTCCGGCCAACCAGCCACCGGTGGTGACCCGCTGCGACACGCTGGCGGGCAACACCTGGTTTTCCGGGACGCGTCTGAGTGAACGGGCCGAAGTCTGGACCCGCCTGCTCACCGATAACAAAGGCGTGTATTGCACCACCCAGCAGGAAGACAACTCCACCTACGAGGCCTTGTTGCGGGCCAGTCGTGAGGGTCGGGTGGACATCAATCGGCTCGCAGTGCTGCGCGCCGGCTCCGACTTCGATCGACCCGAGCCCGGCGGCAATGAAGTGGACAACCTGCTCAAGTACGCCGACCAGGGCGCGTTCGTCCCCGCCCTGGAAAACCTGTTCCGCACCGGCAACCCGCTGGTGCAGGACATCGTCAAGCACTGGTCGACCTGGGAGCACGGGGTGCCCAGGTCCTGATCCTCGCGCCTGTGGAGGGCGTTGCGACGCGGGCATCGATCCCGGCTAGCCCTCGCAGCCCCGCCGACCTCACTGCGATGGAATTTTCCATTGCCTGGGGGATCACTTGAACATCATCCCAGCGTACCCATCCAGGAGACTGCGATGCCCAATGCCCCTGCCGCCGCCGACAGCACCCACCTTGACTACGGTCTGGACACCCTGTTTGGCCGCGAAACCAAAACCATCGAGTGCCAGCTCGACGTCAAGCGCCTCGACGACGGCGAACCACCCTGGTTCGCGCTGCACGTCAGGCCACCGCTGCCGGAGGACCTGCACAAGGCTCAGATCGTGGTGTTCAGCGCCGAGGGCCGGCGCATCAGCGGCATCGTCCGACGCACCGAGCGCCTGGCCGACGACAGCCTGCAACTGGACGTCGAACCCGACTGAGGCGCTCAGGCCTGCCGCGCGCTGCTGCGATACATGAACACCAGCGCCAGTGCCAGGCAGACCATGGCCAACATCCGGCTGCCGGACAACTCGATGGCCGGGTTGCCCAGCCAGCCGAAGTTGTCGATCAGCATGCCCATGCCCAGTTGGCCGACGATCACCGCAACTGTCGCGACGGCGGTGCCGACCCTGGGCACCGCCCCTACCATCACCATCATGTAGACCACGCCGAACAGCGCGCCACTGAGTTGCCATTTCGGCACCTCCAGCAAGGTGACCGCGTGGGCCGGCTCGAAAAACACGATCAGCAGGCCAGTGATCACCGCGCCCACGACAAACGTCAGCAAGCTGCTGCGCAACACTCCGACCGTCTGACCCAGACGACCATTGATGGCGGCCTGCACGCTCAACACCGCCCCCGCCGCGACCACCACCAGCAACAAAAGAACCAGATTCATCATCAACCTCGGGCAATCAGGACAAGGGCCACGACAATCAGCGCCAACGCCAGCCAGCGCTCGCCATTGACGCGCTTGCGGGTGGCACCGAACCAGCCGAAGTGATCGATCAGCACGCTTTTGCCCACCTGGCCGGAAAGAATCGCGACCATGGTCATGGCAATACCGATGTGAGGCGTGGCGAGCGTGAGCACCACCACGTAGACCGGTCCCAGGAAACCGCCGATCAGTTGCCAGCGCGGCAGTTCACTCAACGCCGGCCCTGGCTGCCGGCCACTGAGCAGCAACAGCAGGAACAGAACCGCCGAGCCCACGCCGAAAATGCTCAAGGTGGCCCACAAATGACCGACCTGAACGCCCAGCGGCCCCAACAGGCCCGCCTCCACCGACAACCCCATGCCCGCCAGGATCACCAGCGGCAGCAACAGCCAGCGCAAGAACGGCCGGGGTTTGGCGGTAGCCGTCACCGATTCGGCCTCGCTGATGGAAGACGCTTGCATAGTCACACCCTGTTCCAGGAAAGAAGGGCCGGCATTATCGGCTGGCATCGCTGTGCGATAAATGGGAGCATCCCGACAACACTTTTGCGTATTACGCACAGAAGGAATCGCCCATGCAGGGGCTTGACGAGCTTGGCTTCAAGGCACTCCGACTCTTTGTCGCGGTGCTCGACCACGGCAGCTTTTCCGAGGTGGCCCGACGCGGAGGCCTGGCGCCCTCCTCCATTTCCCGGCAGGTCCAGTTGATGGAGCAGGCCCTGAACCAGCAACTGCTCTATCGTCACACCCGCGCGGTCTCCCCGACCGAGGCCGGCCGCCTGCTGGGCCACCACGCACGCTTGCTGCTGGTGCAGTTGGAAGAAGCCGAACAGGCCTTGCAGGAGCAACACAGCGAGCCGTCCGGCCTGGTGCGGATCAATGCCCCGGTGGTGTTCGGCCAACGCCACCTCAGCCCTTGGCTGGGACCGCTGTGCGAGCGCTATCCGAAGCTGCAACTGGAGATCCAGCAAACCGACAGCTACGTCGATCCGCTCCAGGAGGGGGCCGACCTGCTGTTTCGCATCGGTCCGTTGCACGACTCCGGCATGCAGGCGCGGATCATCGCCGCCCATCGCTTCCAGATCGCCGCCAGCCCGGCCTACCTGGCCCGTCACGGCACGCCCCTCAAGCCCCAGGACCTGGCGCACCACCAATGCCTGGCCTACAAAGGCGTCACCGGCCAGCAGCGTTGGTTTTTCCGCCGCCCCGGCCAGGCGTGGACGCCCTACAGCGTCAAGGGCCCGATCACCGGCAACCACGCCGACACCTTGACCCAGGCCGCCGAGCAGGGCCTGGGGCTGGTGATGTTTCCGTCATGGCTGATCGGTGAAGCGGTGCGCAACGGCACATTGGTGCCGGTGCTGCGCGACTACGAAGCCTCCAACAGCCTCGAACCCCAACAGATCGCCATGCTGTGGCCGGGCAGCCGCCGGTTGTCCGTGAAGGTGCGCACGGTGATCGATTTCTTCTTCGAGTGTTTTGGCGAAGTCCCCTATTGGGACCGCTGACAGGGGCCACGCCCTGAACACGGTGGGCGCGGTTCACTGGCCATGGGCTGGGTGTTAACGTGGCACTCCGAGAAGCGACAAGGACGACTGCGTGCTACTGCTCAAACTGCTGGTGATTCCGGGTTTCCTGTTGCTGATTTCCCTGGCCGGTCGACGCTGGGGCCCGAGTGTGGCCGGTTGGCTGTCGGGATTGCCGGTGGTGGTGGGGCCGATTCTGTTGTTCCTGGCCCTGGAACAAGGCGAGGCGTTCGCCGCCCGATCGGCGACGGCGGCGTTGTCGGCCATGTTCGCGATGATTACGTTTTGCGTGGTGTACGCCCAGGTTGCCCAGCGCCGAGGTTGGCCTTGGGCGCTGGGCATTGCATTGGCGGCCTGGGCCTTGGTGGCACTGGTGCTGTCCTGGCTGCCGGCCTCGCTGCCATTGGCAAGCCTGTTGGCGGCAGTGGCTTTGCTGGCGGCGCCTTATCTGTTCCCGGCGGTCCGGCCCGTGATGCAGAGGCCAACGCGCACGTCCGACAAACTGTTGCTGCGCATGATCGCCGGCGCGTTGCTGACCCTCGCGGTGACGTGGTTGGCCAGCACCGTGGGCGAACGCTGGAGCGGGTTGCTGGCGGTGTTTCCGCTGCTGGGCAGTGTCATGGCGGTGTTTTCCCAGCAAACCCGCGGGCCGGCATTCACGGCGGCGCTGCTGCGAGCCACGGCCACCGGCATGTATTGCTTCGCCGCGTTCTGCCTGACCGTGGCCCTGACCCTGCCGATGCTGGGCCTGCCGGCCTTTGCCCTTGGCGTTGCCGTCTCGGCGGTCATGCTTCTGGTGACCCGACGCCTGTTGGTGCGCACGCCTCCATCGGCCTGCGTAGCCGCACCGAAATGACCGACGTGCCTGCCGTTGCGCTGGAGTCAGGTGCGATGCCCATGGGATGATCGCCGCTCAAGCGCGACCACCTGTGGAGAGTGTCAATGTCAATGCCGAGTCAATACGCTGCCGCCCTGCTGCTGGCGGTCATCGCCAGCCTGGCCGGAGTACCTGCCCAGGCCGCCCAACCCAAATCCACCGGCGAGGCACCGGCGCAGAAGGTCTCGATGCTGTCCGGAAAGTTCGTCTTCACCTTGCCCAAGGGCTTCACGGCCACGCCGCTGCCCGCCGGCGAAGCAGCCCAGGGCACCGCTGGCGCGACAGGGACGATGTACAGCAACGCCACCAGCCGAACGGTGGTGATCGCTGCTGAAAACACCATTGCCGACGGTACATCCGTGAAGGATAACGATGGCGCGTTTCTCGACACGACCATGGCCGGCTTCGCTGCCCAGCGCACCCAGGCCCTGCCGGACGCCAAGATCCTCAGCGAAAAAAGCCTGACCCAGAAAGGCAGCGGCCTGGGGTTGCGCCAACTCGACACCCGCGCCACCCAGGGCGGCGGGCCGACCCTCGACACCACCTTGCTGGGCGCCGCGGGCACCCGCGTGGCGGTGGTGCAGGTGATTTCCCGAGCCAGTGACCAGGCCGGTCATGAGGCGCTGGTGAAGCGGATCGCCAGTGGGCAGTGATGGGGCTGTGATTCCAGGAGACCGCGTCGCTCCGATCGCGAGCAGGCTCGCTCCCACAGGGGGATTGTGTACGGCGCGGAAGTGAAGCCCACCCCGATAAAAATGTGGGAGCGGGCTTGCTCGCGAAGACAATGGCACATTCAGTATGGATGCAAGCTGACACGACGCATTCGCGGGCAAGCCCGCTCCCACAGGGGATTGTGTACGGCGCGGAAGTGAAGCGCACCCCGATTAAAATGTGGGAGCGAGCTTGCTCGCGATGACGTCGGCACTGAGGTGGTCAATTTTTTCCGGACACCTCAATCGGTGTTTTTCAGGCTGCTTGCCGCTCATACTGATTGGGCGGCAAATAGCCCAAGGATGAATGGATTCGCCTTCCGTTATAGAACCGCACGATGTAGTCCGTGATGTCTTTGATCGCTTCGCCATGGTTGGCGTAATCCTTGCGCCAAACACGCTCCATCTTCAGATTCAAGAAGAAGCGCTCCATGACCGCATTGTCCCAGCAGTTGCCCTTGCGACTCATGCTGCAACGCATTCCATGTCGCGTCAGCAAGTTCTGGTAATCCGTACCGGCATACTGGCTGCCTCGATCCGAATGAGCGATCAAGCCCGGTTCAGGTTGTCTCTGCGCGATGGCCAGTTGCATCGCACTGCATACCAACTCTGCTCGCATGTGGGGTGCCATGGCCCAGCCCACGATTTTGCGTGAGTACAGGTCCATGACGGCCGCCAGGTACAGCCAGCCGCTGCGGGTACGGATGTAGGTGATGTCAGCGACCCACGACTGGTTGATGCGCTCGGGATTGAACTGGCGATTGAGCAGGTTCTCAGCCACCGGAAAATTGTGATTGCTGTCAGTGGTATGAACGAACTTGCGCTTCCAAATCGGACGCAAATCCTGTTGTTTCATCAGGCGGCGGACCTTGTTCCGTCCAACGGAGACGCCAGTGTCACGCAGCGCTTTCACCAAACGACGGCTGCCATAACAGTGTTCATTGGACACGAAGGCAGCCTTGAGCTGAGCGGAAACCGAGCACACAGGTTTTGGCTTCAAACGCCGCTGACGAGCTTCGTAAAACCCCGAACGACTGATCCGCAACACCCGGCAGATACGCGCCACCGGGTAGGCCTTGCATTGGACTTGGTGAACCAACTGGTGGATCACTTCAACTCGCGGGCAAAGAAGGCCGTAGCTTTTTTTAATATGTCATTATCCGTCTTCAGTTCGCGGACTTGCTGTTCAAGCTGGCGAATACGCTGCTGGTCGCTGGTCAATGGTTTGCCAATCCCCGTACCGCCCGACTGCTCGGTTTGATACTGCTGAACCCAGCGGCGCACGGCGGTATCGCTCAGGCCTAAATCGGTACAAACCGAGTTCACGCTCAGACCTTGATCAACAACCATCTTGCAGACCTTCAGCTTGAACTCGGCGTCGAATTTTCTGTACTTCTTAGTCATGGAATATTCCTCAATGAGTGTAGTTTCACCCATTGAGGTGTCCGGGGCTATTAGACCAGCTCACACATCCAACCGGGTTTTCTAGGGATTGAGCCGTTCCAACCACGCCCGTAAGTCCTGCACTTCCTGCGCACTGATGTTGTGACCAAGCCCAAGGTAGGCATGGAATTCCGGTTCCAGCGCCAGGGTCTTCAGGAAGGAATCGGCCTCGGTGCCGTCATGGTAGGGAATGATCGGGTCTACCGTGCCATGGCCGATGAACACTGCCAGCGCCCGTCGCGACTCGTCAGGGGTCAGTTCGGAGCGCAGCACTGAGAGCACCCGCCCGCCCATCGCTGCGATGCCGCCCACCGCTTCGGGGTGTCGCAACGCCACTTCATAGCTCATCATCGCCCCCTGGCTGAACCCCACCAGGTAGACATTGCTCGCATCGGTGGGGTACTTGGCTCGGGCCTTTTCGATGAAGTCCAACAGTAACTGGCCGCTGGCCTTCAGGTCCGAGGCGTCACCGTCGTAGGCGCCCTCGCCGGCCTTGGCAAACCATTGGTAGTGCCCCGGCTCCATGGTTTTCGGTGCGCGCACCGAGAGGTAGTTATAGTGCTGGGGCAGCTCATCCTTGAGTGCGAACAGGTCCTGTTCGTTGCTGCCGGAGCCGTGCAGGAAGATCACCAGCGGTCGGTTGCGGGCCTGCTCATCGGCCTGGGCCAGGTAGTTGAGCGGCAAGTCCGTTTGCAGTGACGGTTGCGCCTGCAACCCGGACGAAACCAGCAACAGAAACAGGGTGAGCGCTTTATACATCGGTCTTCCTCCATCGTTCGATAACCCCACGGCAGACACCGTGCCGGCGGTAGACAGCGGTTATCGGCGGTTGCTCAATTCTATCCGGCACTGCGCTATGATCAGCGGCGACCATCGACAAGCGAGTCAGACAGTGCGCTCATTACCACGGATTGGTATCGGCCTCAGGGCCCCTCATTATCAAGCGTTCCTCGACGGCCATCCCGCCGTTGACTGGCTTGAGGTGCATACGGAGAACTACCTGGGGCCGGGCGGCAAGGACCTGCATATTCTTCAACGCCTGGCGCAACGATATCCCATCAGCCTGCACGGTGTCGGCCTGGGGATCGGCTCGGTGCATGGTTTTTCCAGCGCCCATGTCGAACGCATACGACACCTGGCGGCTCAGGTGCATCCGTTTCTGGTTTCCGAGCACTTGAGCTGGGGGGCGATTGAAGGCCGGTGCCTCAACGACCTGCTGCCGCTCCCTTTGGTTGAAGCCTCGCTGGAGCTGGTCTGTGATCGGGTCGATCAGGTCCAGGATGCATTGGGCCAACAGTTGTTGCTGGAAAACATTTCCACCAGCCTGCGCTACCACGGCGATACCCTGGGCGAAGCCCAGTTCCTCGCCGAAGTGGTGAAGCGCACCGGCAGCGCGGTGCTGCTCGACCTCAATAACCTTTACGTCAACCAGTGCAACCACGGCGAATGCGCACTCGCCGCCCTGGAAGCTCTGGATGAATCGGCTGTCCGCGAATTTCACCTGGCAGGCCACAGCCAGGAAGAGGAATTGCTGATCGACGATCACGGCAGCGCGGTGGCGGAGCCGGTCTGGTCGCTGTATCGCAGCGCATTGCGCCGGTTTGGCCCGGTCCCGGTACTGGTTGAATGGGACACCCGCCTGCCGCCCCTGGGCGAACTGCTCGACCAGGTCGAGATCGCGCGCACGATCGCCCGGGAGGTGTTGCATGACACGTGAAGAGCTGGCGGCGCTGCAACTCGGCTTTACCCAGGCGCTGGATGATTGTTCATCGCACCCGGCCCTTCCACCGGGATGGTTAGAGACCGCAAGCGCGGGCAATCAGCGACGCTTCGCGCGTTATCGCAGCGGGCTCTGGCGGCACCAGGAACAGTCGTTGGCCTTGACCTATCCCGTCATCAAGGCGCTGGTGGGCGATCCGTTCTTCCGCTCGCTCGCCTACGAGTATGGGCGGCGCTATCCGTCGCGACATCCCGACCTGGGCATGTTCGGCGAGCGTCTTCCTAGTTTCCTCGAACACTATGGCCCCGTAGCGCCCTACCCTTACTTTGCGGCGGTGGCGTCGTTGGAATGGGTCATTCATCTGGCCGCTGCCGCCCGCGACGCCACACCACTTGGTCCCCACGCACTGGCCGCAATGAACAGCGCTGAGCTGGACAGCCAAAGGTTCACCCTGCCGCCGAGCTGCAGGTTGCTGCCCTGCGAATGGCCGGTGGTCGCGATATGGTCCGCCCATCGCCGGCAGGGCCAGCCTCTACCCTCAGTGAACCGCCACGCCTGCACCGCCCTCGTCTATCGAGACGGCTGGAATGTCGAAGCACGCGAGGTCGAACCCTGGGAAGCCGCCGCGCTGGAGCGTTTGGCGCAAGGCGCGACCCTGGGCGAAGCGTTGCTCGCCGCCCAGGCGTGTTACGGCGCGCAGGGTCAGGCGCACCTTGTCGACAGCGCGGCCCTGCTCACCCGCTGGTTGAACGATGGCTTGCTGACTGCCGTTCCCTGAGCCCTGCCCACGCACCTGTATCGGTCAAAGATGTCTCCATGAACCCGTCCTGTTGGGGCCCAGGCCCCTATTGTAAAAGGACGCGCAAATCCTGTTACATCTTGAAACATCTTATAAGCTTATATCGATTAGACATATCCTGACCGTGGACTACAAATAGAAAGCACCTTGCAAACTCGCACTAAAGCAATACATTTGATTTCGCGGTGAAGATACGACAGACCCATGGCTGTTTCGATAAACGAACAAGCGATGCAGTCGGTCAGGAACGGATTCCGAACAAGTTGCCCGAGGCGACCTGTACAAAAAGGGAGCGATAAATGTATCGGACCAGTTACTCGAACGAATCAACTTTGCGCAAACGGCGCCAACGTATTGCAACCTTCCGCCTTGTCACTCCTGATTTCCTGCAAACACGATGCCGGCACGCCGTGCTGATCAAGTTTGCTTGTCGCAGTACTGTCAAACCCTGATTGAACATCGATATTGCGCCGAATGTTGAATATGTATGTCCAGACGGACAGCCGTACGGCCCGTTCGCGTGCGCGATGGGCTTATAAAAATAAATGACTGTATAAAAACCTTGACCGGGAACTTGCGTGATGAATCTAAAGGATATTCTGGTAGCCACTGCGTTGGCCTCCATCAGCAGTGCTTCGCTGGCCGAGGTGGCCGCTGAGAAACCAGCGGAAACCGAGGTGTGCTACG
This sequence comes from Pseudomonas sp. Cab53, assembly GCF_018325965.1. Taxonomy (NCBI): domain Bacteria; kingdom Pseudomonadati; phylum Pseudomonadota; class Gammaproteobacteria; order Pseudomonadales; family Pseudomonadaceae; genus Pseudomonas; species Pseudomonas sp. Cab53. Next base: position 4,038,130 of record NZ_AP021902.1, read on the forward strand.
GCGTAGCCAAGGCAGGCCACAACGATTGTTCCGACAGCAGTTGCCTGCACGACTGCTCGGAGATGAGCAAGGTCAACAACGATCCACGCGAGTGGGTCGCTGTGCCCAAAGGCACCTGCACACAGATGGGGGGCGTCGTCAAAGCCCAGCCAGACGCCTGCCCATTCGACGAACCGGCTGTCTCCGCAGCCGTTGACGTCGGGGCCGGGGAACGGCTCTTCAACGGGGGCGACCACACCCGCGGCATCGTCGCCTGCTCTACCTGCCATGGCACGGCTGGCGCGTCTGAAAACGCCGAGTACCCCAAACTGGCGGGACAATTTGCCAAGTATGTGGAGACGCAACTGCGCGCCTTCCGTGATGCCTCACGTCCATCACCTGTCATGGTGACGGTAGCCAAGTCCCTCAGTGACCAGGACATTGCCAATGTGGCGCAGTACCTGGTGCAATCTTCCGCGACCCCGTCCTCAGCCCCGGCACAGCCTCAACCAAACGTTGTTGCGGCCTCGACGGCAGTCATTCATCAAGAAGCGAAATCGGGCACCGTGCCTAATTAAAACGATCGCTCATCTTCAATAACCCTTTCAGGCGCCCCTGAGTAGCGTAGATCATTACGCACTCGATAACAGCGCTTGGCCTGGTTATGTCCGAGGCAAAAAAAATTGCAATCAACTTTATGCAATACGAACACTTTCGCCTTTAAAAAAGTGCTGAAAAATAAATAAAACGGCACCTTGATTCGAAATAAATATTAAGTATTGTCAGTCTATGGACGCCGCCACTTGAAAGGGACGACAACAAATGTCAAGTAACATTGTGGATTATGACTTTGCTGACTTTCAACTAAAGTCATTGATTGCCCATTCTTCCCAGGGCCAGCGTCTGACACCCTTGTTATCGCTGCGCTATGCTTTTCGAAGTGATGAGTTCTGGCGCGACCTGGATCATTGGAAAGATATTGACGCCGAGTTGTTCCTCAATCATCTGTGGCAAGAAAAAAATGCCATTACCAGCGTCGGCGCACTGGGTGCATTGATCAAGAACAGGATCAGTGCCGCGTTCCTGAAAGACCTTGAAGAAGGTCATCGGATGGCGCCGATGTCTATCCGACTGACGCCTTACATCCTCTCGCTGATCGACTGGGACAACCCCTACCTGGACCCGTTGCGGCGCCAGTTTCTGCCGCTGGCCTCGGAGATCTGTGTCGATCATCCCATGGTGAAACTCGACCCCATGGGCGAACAGAACGACTCTCCGGCCCCGGGGCTGACCCATCGCTACCCCGATCGAGTGTTGTTCCTGGCCACCAACGTATGCCCGGTCTATTGCCGCTATTGCACCCGCAGCTACGCGGTGGGGCTGGACACCGATGCGGTGACCAAGACGAAGATCAACGCCCCCGGCGAGCGCTGGGAGCCGGCCTTGCGCTACATAGAAGCCAACGCCAGCGTCGAGGACGTGGTGATCTCGGGCGGCGATGCCTATCGACTCAAGGCCCGGCAGATCACCGAGATCGGTGAACGACTGCTGGACGCTCCCCACGTACGGCGTATGCGTTTCGCCACGAAGGGGCTGGCTGTATTGCCGATGAAGATCCAGAGCGATCACGACTGGACCGATGCCATCTCACGCTTGTCGGACCGGGCGAGGAAGATGCACAAGTCGATTGCGATACACACGCACTTCAACCATCCGAACGAAATAACGGCGATCACCGCCAAGGCCCTGGGGATGCTCTATGAGCGTGGCGTCGAGGTCAGGAACCAGGCCGTCATCCTCAAAGGCGTCAATGACAACCCGCAGACCATGCACCGTCTGAACGAATGCCTCGCCTACTTGAACGTGCGTCCCTATTACTGCTTTCAGGGGGACATGATTCGTGGCGTCGAAGCACTCAGAACGAGCCTTGGCGATTCGATCGCCCTGGAGAAATCCACCCGTGGCCTGATTGCCGGGCACAACACCCCGCACTTCATCGTGGATCTGCCCGGCGGTGGCGGCAAGCGCGATATCCATAGCTTCGACTACTACGACCCCTACCTGGGTATCGCCGCTTATCGCGCGCCAGCCGTGAAAAAAGACCAGGTTTTTCTCTACTGCGACCCGCTCCACACCCTCACCGCGGATGCCCAAGCGCTCTGGACGAATCCGGCGACGCGGACACAACTGCTCGACGATGTCCTGAAATCCGTCAAATAAATGTTCAACCACCGTGAATGGAAGCATAGAAATGAGCGAAACCAACAAGATTGACTGGATCCACCACACGTCCTACGTCCACGCCATCGAGCAGTCCAAATCGACTGGCAAGCCGATCCTGATTTATTTCCATAGCCAATCCTGCGGTGGTTGTAACCGCTTGGTGGACAGTGTTTTCAACGACACCCAGCTTATCGGCGCGGTCAATGACTCAACGATTCCGGTATGGGTTGAAGTGGAAAACTCCAAGCCCGATCCACGCATTTCCGAGTTGGTGGGAAGCCACATCTTCATCATGTCGCCGGTTCTGCAACTGATTTCCAGCGACGGGGACATCTACCATAAATTCCTCGGTGCTCCGCTCCATACGCGACTCGACCTCGGGTACTGCCGCGTGCATCACGATGTCGAAGGTGACATCGACGCCAGCGAAACCGCTTCTCAACTGTCGGTCGGCCTGGCCAAGCAGGCCATGGCCAGCTTCAACTACTCCATCGCCGAATCGAAGTTGCGAAAAGCGCTGAACGCCAGCAATACGGCCAGCGTGGCGGTGCGCGAAGCGGCGTATTGGCTGCCTATCGTGCAGGCCCGCGGACAGTATCCTGAAGACAGCGTGTCTGAAGACGGTATCGCGCAGACCGCCATTGCCCGCGAAGTCCGGCGCTTCTGCAATACGCTGATCCAGGTGCCGGACCATGAGTTGATGGTCGACTGGCCGGGCGTCCAGGGCGAAGGTGGATGGGCCCATTACACCGACTGCCTGCGTGAGTTGTGCCTGGGCATCTACCAGATGCTGCTGGATGTCGCGACCGATGCGGCGCAGAAACGCGCGGCACAAGGCCGCAGCCTGACCCGTGCGCAAATGATCATCCGCGATTGGCAGGTGTCCTTCCGGGACCTGCAGGCCAGCCTCATTGGCCTGAAGGGTCCAGAGTACGATCAGCAGCACCTGCATCAGAACTACACCCTCGGCAAGCAGCGGACGATCCGCAACAACATCGTCCACTGCGTGATGGCCGAGTTCTGGGCTCACTCCCCTGCGATCCGTTCCACCCTGGAAGCCAGCCGGACGGGCATCCGCCACTCTGAAAACGTCAGCCCGGCGCTGGTCAACTGGAAGATCCATGGCCCGGCGCCCTATAACTTCGGCAGCATCCAGTCGTTGCTGACCCTCTGGGAAAAACGCCACCAGCAATTGGTGGAAGAGTTCTCGGGGATCACCGACGCCGAACTCGACGCCTCGCTGAACTGGTGGGAAGACTCGCCTGTCTCGGTGAAATTCCGTCTTTGCCGCCTGGGCTGGCACTTCCACGATCATGCCGCGGTTGTCGAAACCATCTGCCAGCGCATCGGCCATGAGCGCTCGGAAACCGAACTGCTCGCCAAGCTCCTGTTCAACGCACTGGGCCGCGCCGAGGGTGAAATGGTCGGCCTGTCGCGAGACGAGCAACAAGCGCTTTTCGCCAGCGCCGCCCATCAGCTGAAAACCCGCAGCGATGAGCTGGCCCGCGTCTACGAGGGCTACCTGAACAAGCGCGCCGACGCCGCCTACGCCACCACGCAGGCTCAGCCAGTGGCCGCGGCCGTGTAATGAAAAAATGCGGCGCGCCCTGCGCGCCGCTTCGAGGATAGAAAGCGTGATGAATATTCTGCAGCAGATGTTTGGCGACCAGACCGAGGTGTTCCTCGACACATGCTGGCCCAAGCGCTCATACGTCGCCGACGGTGCCATGAGCCGCTTTACGCAATTGTCGGCCCTGGAAGAACTCCAGGACATCCGCGCGTTGTTCAAGGCCCTGCCAGGGCCCGTCGACCTGCTCTTTCCAGGTGGCAAGCGTATTACCGTGGCCAGGTCCGCCGATGCCCTGGCGCCGTACAACGATGGCGCCGCGATGGTTTACATAAAGGATCTGGAAGCGCTGCCCGCGATCTCCCTGGCCTGCGATGAACTGGCCAAGACACTCGACATCCCGCGGCACTATGTGAGCTGCGAGGCGTTCGCGGCCAACCATGGCGTGGAAGTGGCGACGCACTTCGATCATGAAACCAACTTCATGATCCAGATCAAAGGCGAAAAGACCTGGAGGTTTGCCGAAAACACTTCGCTGCCGGACCCCATCTACCCGTTTTTCCCGAATAACCCGAACCGCTTCTACCAGCAAGGCACGCATCCCTACACCGGCGCACAACTGCCGCGGACAATGCCCGAGGGCCACGAGGAGCGGCTGGTCAGGCCCGGGACCACGACCTTCATGCCCCGGGGCTATTGGCATGCCACGGTCGCCCATGAAGAGTCCTTTTCCATCGGCTTCGTGATCAACCCGCCAACGGTGGCCGACATCATTACCTATGCCCTGCTGGAGCATTTACACGGGAACGAACGCCTCAGGGCCCACCCGCTCGACACGCTGTCGGAGCCTGCACTCGCGCGCATCCTGGGCGACATTCAGAGCGGCCTGGAGGAGGTCGGGAAGTTGTCCAGGACATTGCCGGCACAAGCCCTGCTGCAACGCTACAAGCAATCGAGAAAAGGGAACATTCGCACACTCACTGCCCTATGACCGCGTTCTTGATTGGAATCCGTACCATGCGCACTGCACACGCTCTGTTTGTAGGGATCACGGCGTTGATGCTCGTCAACGTGATCGATGGGCTCAAGGAAGTGTATTTCGGGATCCTGCTGCAAAGGCTCGACAGTGTCATCGCGACATTCGTGTTGTTCGCCGTCGCCTGGCCGGTGTTCTTTTTCGGCTACATGGCCCGGAAACGCTCGACGCCTGCCCTGCTTGCCAGCCCTGCAAAAAAGGCTTCCGTGCGCCGGTGCCTGGTGATGTTGAACATCAGTTCCGCCGCGCTCTGGATATCCTTTCTGCTGGCATTGAAATGGGTGGAGCCGGCCATCGTCAGTGCGCTGGTGGGCGGGGTCGGGATCATTTCGACGCTGGTGCTGAACAAGCTGTTGCGTCCCACGGCGATCATGATCCCGGCCGACTATATCGCCGCGCTTGTCATCGCACTGGCCAGTGTCTACCTGGGGTGGGTCTCGATGGACGGACGCACCGCCGTCAAGGATGAGGTCGACAGCGACCAGGTGCTGCTGGGCTACCTGATGATGCTGGTGTGCGGTGTCGCCATGGCCTTGACCAGCATTCTCTCGAAGGTCGTCGCGGATCATGGGGCGTCGAGCCACTATCTCTACGCCCATCGGTTCTACCTGCTGCTGGCGGTGACCGGCGTCTACACCTGTTTGAACCTGAGCAAGGTCGGCGCCGTCATCGATCATCTCGATGCCTTGGTCCTGTTGGCCTTCGTCGGCGTGATCCTGCCGTTGCTCTTGCTGCAAGAAGGCATAAAGCGCTGCGAACCCGTGACCACCGAAGCCATCCTCGCGGCCGCCCCGTTGTTCACCATCATTTTTCAAACCGTTGATTCGAGACTGGCCTTTTCAGCGTTCAGTTTCGCCGGCGTGGTCCTCATCTGCCTGGCCGCGACCTACAACGGCTATTCCCACCTGAGTCGCCTTTCAGTCGAAGGAGTTAGAACATGAAATACGCGGTTATCGTCGATGCCTACTCGACCGGGGCAAGCCTGGCGGACGAACTCAAGTTGTATGGCATAACCTGCATCCATGTGCAGACATCCGCCGAAATACTCGAATATGACGTGGACAGTTACAGGCCGGGGGATTTCCAGCAGCGATTCGTCGCGACGCAGGACCTCAAGGCGCTGACGGATGCCTTGGCCGAATTCGACCCGATGTTCATCATTCCCGGATGCGAGTCCGGCGTGGAGCTGGCCGACCAGCTCAGCGAACTGATGGGCACGCCTGGCAATGGCACGGCGCTGTCAGCCTGCCGCCGGGACAAATGGCACATGGCCAAGCGGCTGCATCAGATGGGCATCCCGGCGGCCCGGGTCGCCTTGATCCATCAGATGAGTGAGGTCGAGACGGCGATCGAGACGATCGACGGCTGGCCGGTGGTCATCAAGCCGGTCAACAGCGCCGGGGCGGACGGTATCCATTTCTGCTACGAGACCGCGCAGGTGCGTCACGCGGTGGACAAGGAGCTGGGGCGCCTCAACGAAATGGGGCTCATCAACGACACGCTGCTGGCGATGGAGTACCTGGCTGGCCAACAGTACCTGGTGCAGGCGGTGTCCCGAGACGGTGAACATTTTGTCTTCGAGATCTGGCGCGACACTCGCAAGCCCGTGCCAGGCGCCGGGGTGGTCAACGACCGTGAAGTGCTGATCGACCTGCTCTCGGAGGAAGCGGCCCCCATCATCGCCTACGTTCACCAATGCCTGGATGCATTCGGCGTCGACATCGGCCCTTCGTTCCTGGAGGTGATGGTGACGAACAACGGTCCGATGCTGATCGAGTGGGCAGCCCGGATGATGGGAACCCAGGAGCTCAGCGCGATGACGCGCGTGCGCGGCGTCAACGCCGTCAATCTCTGCGCGGCCTGCTATGCCGATCCCGAGGTGTTCCATTCGATGCTGGAGAAAGTCAACCGGTCGAACGCGACGTGCGAAGTCATCGGGATGATCAACAGCGTTTCCGGCCAGGTGATCCATCGTCGTTGGCTTGACGAACTGAGCGCCAGGCCAAGTTTCTTCAAGATGATCAGGGCCCCGGAAATTGGCGCCAGCGTTGCGCCTACCATCGGGATCTCGACCAACTACGGCTTCATCTATCTGGTTCACGAAGACCCTGCGGTCACCTACGCCGACTACCTGTGGATCCGGCAAAAAGAGGCCGAGGACACCGGTTTCTTCGACGTGCAACTCAGCCAGGCAGCGGTCGCACAAGCCTGCTGACCTTGATCGGGATGGAGCAAGACTCAATGAAGCTATACGTGGATCATCAATGCACGTCGCCCTTTGCCATGTGCGCGTTCGTAGCGCTCAAGGAGTGCCGGTTCGATTTCGACCTGCACTACCTCGACCTTTCCCAAGGCGATCACCAGCGGCCGCCATTCACCGGGATCTCGCTCACCCACCGCGTGCCGACGCTGGTGGATGGGGCGTTTTCGCTGGCTGAATCGTCCGCCATCGCCGAATACCTGAACGACGTTGCGCCGCAGGCCCGGCTGTTTCCGGTTGACGTTCAAGCCCGAGCCCAAGCCCGGCAAGTCCAGGCCTGGCTGAGAAGCGACTTCTTCAACCTGCGCGGCAACCGGCCCACCGAGACCATCTTCATCGCACCGTCAAAGGAACCGCTGGGGCCATTGGCGGTGGCCGATGCCCGGCGACTGGTCGAGACCTTGTCCCATAGCCTGCGGGACGGCAAGGCGTTTCTTTTCAACGAGTGGTGCATCGCCGACGTCGACGCCGCCGGCATGTTGAACAGGCTCATCTACAACGGCGATCCGGTTCCCCAGACGTTGAAGGACTATGCGCTGCGGGCCTGGGATCGCGAGAGTGTCCATCATTGGCTGGATCTCGACCGACAGGGCAATACGACTTCCTCCGGGCGCTGAACCCGGAGGGCCAGGGGCGTCGATGCCCCTCAACGCAAGAGTTGGAAAATGGAACTATTCAATACCCTGGGAAGGACCGTCGTCCCCTTCACGCCGATCGTTGAAAACCAGGTAGGCCTGTATGCCTGCGGCCCCACGGTCTACCACTATGCGCACATCGGGAACATGCGCACGTACATCTTCGAAGATGTGCTGGCCAAGACCCTGCGTCATCGCGGCTGGACGGTCAAGCACGTCATGAACATCACCGATGTCGGGCACCTGCAATCCGACGCCGACGCCGGCGACGACAAATTGATGGTGGGTGCCGCTCGCGAGAACAAGACCCCGTGGCAGATTGCTCAATTCTACGAAGACGCCTTTTTTCGCCACTGCGACCTGTTGAATATCACCCGCCCGGACGTGGTGTGCCGGGCGACGCAGCATATCCCTGAAATCATCGCGCTGATCGAACGCCTGCTGGAAAAAGGCGTGGCCTATGCAAGCGCCGGGAATGTCTATTTCAGCGTGGAAAAATTCCCGGCCTATCACGAACTCGGGCAACTGGTGCTGGACGAGCAACGCGCCACCGAACGCGTCAGTCACGACCCGTTGAAGCGCTCGCAAGCGGACTTCGCCTTATGGTTTTCGACCTCGAAGTTTCCGGGCCAGATCATGAAGTGGGAATCTCCCTGGGGCCTGGGATTTCCCGGCTGGCACATCGAGTGCTCGGCCATGGCCAGCAAGTACCTGGGTGACAGGATCGATATCCATTGCGGCGGTATCGATCATATCAACGTCCACCATTCCAACGAGATCGCACAATCGGAATGCTGCTTCGGTCACCGCTGGGTCAACTACTGGTTCCACTGCGAGTTCCTCAATGTGGAGACAGAGAAAATGTCCAAGTCCAGCGGGGAATTCCTCACCGTGGACTCGCTGGTGGACAAAGGCTACGACCCCTGCGCGTTCCGCTTGCTGGTGCTGGGCTCGCATTATCGCAGCGCCCTGGCTTTTTCATGGGAAGCACTGGATGACGTCGCCACGGCCTTGCAAAAAGCTCGGCGACGGATCAGCAGCGCCCTGGAAAACAGCGGCCCTGTCGGCGAGGCTTTTTCGGCCACGCATGCCGCGTCCTATCGAAGGTTCTTCGCTGCGCTGGAAAAGGACCTGCACACGCCCAGCGCCATGGCCGAGTTCTGGTGGGTGATCAAGTCCAATGAGCTGACTGAATCGGAACGCATCGACCTGCTGCGCAGTTTCAACGCGGTGCTGGACATCGGTTTGTTCGACGCCCAGGCCACCCGCCTGACATCGGAACAAAGCCAATTGATCGCCGCGCGTAACGTGGCCCGTAACGAAAGGAACTGGGCGGAATCGGATCGGATCAGGGACTTGCTGCTGGCCCAGGGCATCAGCCTCAGCGACTTGAAAGCCTGAACAGCCTCAGTCGCCATCACGAAGGATCGACATGTTGGATATCGAGCGTATCAGGCAACAGTTTCCGGTGTTCTCCCTGGCCTCGGCGCGCGACAGCGTGCTTCTCGACAGCGCCGCCGGCACCCAGATGTGCAAGCGTGCCCTTGCGGCCAGCGTCGAGGCCGCGATTGAACACAACGCCAACCTGGGCGGCCATTTCTCGACATCGGTCATGGCGCAAGACGCCATCGACCAGGCTCGGTGCGCAGCCGCCGCACTGGTCAATGCCTACTGTGCCGAGGAAATCGTGTTCGGCCAGAACATGACGACGCTGACGTTCCATCTCTCACGTTGCCTGGGGCGAAGCCTTGGCAAAGGTGATGAGATTGTCCTGACCCAGTCCGACCATGAAGCCAATATTTCGCCCTGGCTCGAATTGGCCAAAGACCTGGAACTGAACGTTCGCTGGCTGCCGTTCGATCCCCTTGCCTACGGTTTCAGCATTGCCGACATGGACTCGATCATCACGGATCGGACCAAGGTCGTCGCGTTGAGCTATGCGAACAACGTCACCGGCACGATCAATGATGTCGCCGCGGTGGCCGCCCTGGCCAGGCGCAAAGGCGCGCTGGTCTATGTCGATGCGGTTCAGTTCGCGCCCCATGGTGTGATCGATGTGCAGGCCCTGCAGTGTGACTTCCTGGTGTGTTCCTCGCACAAGCTCCACGGCCCCCATCACGCAATCCTCTGGGGCCGCCTGGCCTTGCTCGAAAGGCTCATGCCCTACAAACCCCGGCCCACGGCCGATAAGCCACCCTATAAATTCGAAACCGGGAGCAAGAGCCGCGAGGCCATCGCCGGAATCCTCGGTGCCATCGAACACCTGGCCTGGATCGGGCGCGAGTTTGGTGCGTGCGGCGAGCAGACGGGCAAGCGGCAGCAGATTGTCGCGGGGATGCACGCCATCATCGAATACGAGCAACGGCTGGTGCAGTCAGCCCTGGAGGGGTTGGGCAGCTTCAAAGGCGTTCATATCCACGGCTACCACGCAGCCCAGGCACGGGAACGCCGGGTGCCGACCGTGGCCTTTACCCTGGCGTCGACACCCAGCGAGATGATTTCCCGGTACATGGCCGAACAAGGCATTCGTCTCTGGCATGGTCATCATTTCAGCCCGCAGACCGTTCGGGCCCTAGGTGTTGACGAGCATGACGGCGTGGCCAGGATCAGCCTGGCGCATTACACCTCTCAAGACGACGTTCAACGCTTCCTGTCGGCCATGGATGACCTCGTTCGAATGCGGCGCTGAGCAAACGCCCGGCCAGCCGGGGGGCCGTATCAGCAATCGCAGCGCACAGCCTGGTCCGCCACTCGCTCCACCAGGCCGGTCAGGCGAAACCCTTCATCGAGCCAGCCCATGACGCCGCCGATCATTTCCTTGACCGGGTAACCCAAGGTCGCCAGGCGAACCGCCGCCTTGTTCGCCCCGTTGCAATGCGGGCCGGCGCAATACACCACGAACAGCGTGGCCTTGGGGTACGCCGCCAAAGCCTGGGCGGTGAGCGTGCGGGTCGGCAGGTTGATCGCCCCGGGCACATGCCCGCGCTCGTAGGCCGACGGTCCGCGGACGTCCACCAGGACAAAGTCGAGCTCGCCGGCCTGCTGGCTGGCGTGGACGTCGGAACAATCGGTTTCGAACGACAGGCGCCGGCGGAAATGCTCCAGGGCGATATCGGACGGGGCGGCAGGCACTTCGCGAACCAGGCTAGTCATCGTGTGTACTCCAAGGTGATGAGGGCATGGACAGACTTTATCCGCCCCTGGGTTACCGCTACAGTGGCGCATACGACACTCTCTGGGAATTTTCCGACAAATGCAGCCTACCTCCGGCCTAGTCGCGATCCTTGCCTACGACGGCTTGTGCACCTTCGAATTCGGCGTCGCCGTCGAGATTTTCGGGCTGGAACGTCCCGAGTTCGAGTTTCCCTGGTACGTGCACCGGATCGTCGCGGTGGATGACGGCCCGATGCGTGCCATGGGCGGCTTCCAGATCCTGGCCGATGGCGGCATGGAACTGCTCGACACGGCCCGGACCATTGTCGTGCCCGGTTGGCGCAGCCGCAGCGAACCGCCGTCCGAAGCGTTGCTGGAGGCGCTGCGCCGGGCCCACGCCCGTGGCGCGCGGCTGCTGTCGATCTGTTCGGGGGCGTTCGTCCTGGCGGCGGCCGGGCTGCTCGATGGACTCGGCGCCACCACTCACTGGCGCTACACCGACGAACTGGCCGAGCGCTTCCCCGCCATCCGGGTGGACCCGGACGTGTTGTACGTGGATTCCGGCCAGGTCATCACCTCGGCCGGCAGCGCCGCCGGCATCGATGCCTGCCTGCACTTGGTGGCGCGGGACTATGGCGTCCAGGTCGCCAACACGGTGGCGCGGCGCTTGGTGATGTCACCGCAAAGGACCGGCGGACAGGCGCAGTTCATTCCTTCGCCGGTCAGTCGCACGCCTCGCAGCGACCTGTCGAGCGTCATGCAATGGGCCCGCGAGCGCCTGCACGAACCCCTCGGCGTGCGCGAACTGGCCAGCCAGGCGGCCATGAGCGAACGCACCTTCCTGCGCCATTTCACCCAGGCTTGCGGCGTGTCGCCCAAGGCCTGGCTGCAACACGAACGCCTGGCCCGCGCCCGCGAGCTGCTGGAAAGCACCGAAGACAACACCGACAACATCGCCCAGTTGTGTGGCTACCGTTCGGTGGAAAGCTTTCGCGTGGCGTTTCGCAGCGTGGTCGGGTTGGCGCCTTCGGTGTACCGGGAGCGGTTTGGGCGGGGATGAATGCAGTGGATTAGCAACAGTACCCGCACAAACACTGGGCAGCTTCAGGGCTTGCGCAACAAATAAGTATCCATGATCCAGCCATGCGCGTTGCGCGCGGCCTTGCGGGTGCGTTCGATGTCGTCGGCCACCTCCCCCAGCCGCCCCTGGATCAGGATTTCATCCGGCGTCCCGACATAAGCGCCCCAGTAGACCTGCGTATCCGGATCGCTCACCTGGCGATACGCGTCCTCGGCATCGAGCATCACCACCACGCTGGCGGCGTCGCTCACCTGCCCCGCCGCCAGGCGCCGCCCGGTGGTGATCTCCAGCGCGCCGCCAATGCTGTTCAGCGGCACGCGATGGCGAGCCGCAAGGGCCTGGACACTGCTGATGCCGGGGATCACGTCAAACTCGAAGGCACAACGGCCCGCGTCGAGGATCGACTGCAGGATGCGCACGGTGCTGTCGTACAGCGAAGGGTCGCCCCACACCAGGAAGCCACCGCACTGCCCGTCGGACAACTCATCATTGATCAGCCGTTCGAAGGTGGCCTGTTTCGCGCGGTTGAGGTCTTCAACGCTGGTCGGATAGTCCACCTCGCCACGCTGGCGCTCGGGACTGTCGGCGGTGACGAAACGGTATGGGTGATCGACGATGTAGCGCCGGCAGATCTCATGACGCAAATCCAGCAATGTGCCCTTGGCCGGGCCCTTGTCCATGAGAAAGAACACGTCCACCCGGTTCAGGGCTTTGACGGCCTGCATGGTCAGGTGATCCGGATCGCCGGCACCGATGCCGATGACCAATAGCTGCTTCATGCTGACGTCTCCTGGCCAGGGCCCTGCGTGCGCCATCGCCAGACGCCATTGAAGCGCAACTCGACGGCGGACAGCGGTTCGATGTCGATCCGGTTGAAGGCGGCGCTACAGCCCAGGACATGGACCAGCGCCGCGCGAATCACAAAGGGATGAGTGACGGCCAGCACGTGCCCTGGCCGGGTTTCCAGGTTCGCCAGCCAGTCGCCGACCCGGCGGCACAAAGCGGCGACGGACTCACCGCCGTGGGGTGCCGCCTCAGGGTCGTCGAGCCAGGCTTGCACTGCGCGCGGCTCGTCCTTGAACAGCTCGTCGATGGACCGCCCGCGCCAGTTGCCCAAGTCGCAATCGGCCAGGGCCTCGGTCACCTCAGGCTCGAGGCCGAACAACGCGGCGGTCTGGCGCGCGCGCAACTCCGGTGCGCACAGCAGGTGCCGAACGTGGCGGTAGTCATCGCCGACGCTGCGACGCTGTGCCAGCCAATCGGCGTCCAGCGGCTCATCCAGGCCGAAACGCGCGTGTTTCTGGGCGACGGTCCGGGCATGGCAAATCAGGGTCAGGCGAGTGGCTTGCACGCAGGAACTCCCACACATTCAAAAGCGGTTCATCGCCGGCATATTCAGGCTTTTACTTGTACAGCACCTTATACGAAATCAAATAACCGAGACAAAATGGCGTTATTTCTTACACAACAAAAAGCATTGGCTGACATACCGAGTCACTTCGACCAAAGCCATGTCCTACGGCGCTTTCGGACCCTACCCGGTCATTTTAAACGGGACGTAAAAAGCGCTGGACATGTAGCACCAGCTACATAAATACTATTTTCAGGAGTTATGAAAGAAATCCAACACCCATCCCGGCAAGGAGCACGGATGCCGCCTCTCAGAGACCTGATCACCGATCCCGGCCTGGTGTTGACGCCGTCGGAACGCAAGGTCGTACGCGCCCTGCTCGACCACTACCCACGCAATGGCCTGGGGCCGATGTCGCGCCTGGCGGACCACGCTGGTGTCAGCGACCCGACCATCGTGCGGCTGGTGAAAAAGCTCGGCTTTGGTGGCTATGCCGAATTCCAGGAGGCGTTGCTCAGTGACATGGATCACCGCCTGCGCTCCCCGCGCACGCTGTTGCAACCGCGGGCCAAATCGCAGCAGGGCGATACCTGGAGCCACTACCTGGCGGTCAGCCAACGCAACCTCAGCGACACCCAGGCCCTGACCCAACCCGAAGACGTGCGCATCCTGGTGCAGTGGCTGCTCGACAGCCGCCATCAGGTGCATTGCTTCGGCGGGCGCTTCAGCAGTTTCCTCGCCCACTACCTGCTCAACCACCTGCGCCTGCTGCGCGCCGGCTGTTTTGCCCTGGAGGACAACGCCCAACTGCCTGATCGCTTGTTCGACGTCCAGCGCCAGGACCTGGTGCTGATCTTCGATTACCGGCGCTACCAGGCCCAGGCCCTGCGAGTGGCGAGCGCGGCCAAGGAACGGCATGCCCGGGTCGTGCTGTTCAGCGACGTCTACGCTTCGCCCTTGCGCGAGCTGGCCGACCTGATCATCAGCGCCCCGGTCGAGTCAGTCTCGGCGTTCGACAGCCTGGTCCCGGCGCTGGCCCAGGTCGAGGCCCTGGTCGCCTGCCTGACGCTGCAATGCCCCGACCTGGCCGAACGCCTGGACGGCATCGACGCCTTGCGCTCGGCATTCAACACGCACCTGTTGGAGGAAAAATAAGGATGTTCTCGCTCCCCCACCGTTCGCCCCGGGACCTGCCGTTCACCCGCGACCACACGGCCTTGCTGCTGGTGGACATGCAACGCGCCTGGCTGGAAGTGCAGTTCGATGCCCACCTCGCCAGCCCCGAGGCCGAGTACTTCATCCGCCGCGCCCGCCAACAGGTGATCCCCAACCAGCAACGCTTGCTCGCCGCGATGCGGGCGGCGCGGCACAACGTGCTGCATACCCACATCGAAAGCCTCACCGCCGATGGCCGCGACCGCTCCCTGGATCACAAGCTGTCGGACATGCACCTGCCCAAGGGCAGCCCCGAGGCGCAGATCATCGCCGAGTTGGCCCCGCAGGAAAACGAGATCGTGCTGCCGAAGACGTCCTCCGGGGTCTTCAATTCCACCAACATCGACTACGTGCTGCGTAACCTGGAAACCCGCCACCTGATCGTCGCCGGCATCGTCACTGACCAATGCGTCGACATGGCGGTCCGTGACGCCGCCGACCGCGGTTACCTGGTCACCCTGGTGGAAGATGCCTGCGCCACGTACACCGAACAGCGCCACCTGGCCTGCCTGAACGCGATCAAGGGTTATTGCTGGATCACCGACACCGCCACCGTGCTCGCTCGCTTGCAGGAGATGCAGCCATGAGCCGCCCCGATACGGCGCCACGCCTGTTACCGCTGCCCCTGACGACACTGGTGAGCACCGACCTGATCGGCGTGACCCGCGGGCGTTCGCTGCCCAGCGACGAACTGGCCCACTACGTCAGCGCCGGGTGTGGCTGGGTGCCGGCCAACAGCGCGTTGACGCCCCAGGACATCATCGCGTCAAGCAACCCTTGGGGCGCCCATGGCGACCTGCGGCTGATACCGGACCTGTCCAGCCGGGTGACCGTCGACAACGGCCCCGACAGCGCAGCGCCGGCCCTGGACTTCATCCACTGCGACGTGCGCGAGACCGACGGCCGGCCCTGGGGCGCCTGCCCGCGCACGCTGCTGCAGGACGAAGTGGAGCGTTACCGCACCGGACTGGGGCTGCAGGTTTTCGCCGCGTTCGAACATGAGTTCAACCTGAGCGCCACGCCCGCCCTGCCTGATCGCCTGGCCTTCAGCCTCCAGGCCCAGCGCCAGCAGGCCGGGTTCGCCGGCTGGCTGCTCAGTGCGCTGCGGGCCGGCGGTGTCGAACCGGAGATGTTCCTGCCCGAATACGGCAAGCACCAATACGAGATCACCTGCCGCCCGACCCTCGGGGTGGCCGCTGCCGATCGCGCGGTGAACGTGCGGGAAATCAGCCGGGAGATCGCCCGGCAGATGGGCCTGGACCTGAGTTTCGCGCCCAAGACCGGGGAACACGCCATCTGCAACGGTGTGCACCTGCACCTGAGCTTGCAGGACTTGAGCGGCGATCCGGTGCTGCACGACGCCGCCAGCGCCAACGGCCTGTCCAGCCTCGGCCAGCACTGGGCCGCTGGCGTGCTGCATTATCTGCCGGCGCTGTGCGCCCTGACCGCGCCGACCCCGGTGTCCTACGAACGCCTGCAACCCCATCACTGGAGCGCCTCCTATGCCTGCCTCGGACAGCGCAACCGCGAGGCGGCATTGCGCATCTGCCCCACGGTGAGCCTGGGGGGTAAGTCGGTGGCGAGCCAGTACAACCTGGAGTTCCGCGCCATGGACGCCACCGCCTCACCGCACCTGGCGATGGCCGCCGTGTTGATCGCCGGACGACTGGGCATCGAACAGCACCTGCCGTTGAACGCGGTGACCGATGAAATACCCGATGAGCTGGATGAAGCACAGCGGCGCGAACGTGGCATTATCGCCCTGCCAACGACCCTGGCCCAGGCACTGGATTGCCTGCGTCACAGCGGGGCGCTGCTTCAAGCCCTGCCCCGCCCGCTGGTCGAAACCTATTTCGCCTTGAAGGCCCAGGAGCTGGCCTTGACCGAGGCGCTGTCACCTGCCGAGCGTTGTGAGCACTATGCGCGAATCTATTGAGTGTGCCGAGTCGGGGCTCTACACCGAGCCGGCCTACCGGTTGCTGCGGGAAGACTCCGAACACCCGCTGGTGCTGGTGTGCGAACACGCCAGCCGCTACATTCCCCCTGCCCTGAACGACCTGGGCCTGGATGAAACCGCCTCCCACGAACACATCGCCTGGGACATCGGTGCCCTGGCCCTGGCCGAACGCTTGTCCGAGACCCTCGGCGCGACGCTGCTGTCGGCCCGCTATTCGCGCCTGCTGATCGACCTGAACCGCCCATTGCACGTGGCCGACAGCATCCCGCCACAAAGCGAGATCTACCAGGTTCCGGGTAACCAGTCCCTCGACGACGCCACCCGCGCCTACCGCCAGCAATGCCTGTTCCATCCGTTCCACGATTGCTTGCGCGCGCTGATCGACCGCCGTCTGGCCGACAACCGCCCAGTGCGGGTGGTGGGCATTCACAGTTTCACCCCGGTGTTCTACGGCCAACCACGCGCATTGGAAGCGGGCGTGCTGTTCGGTGAAGCCCGGGACTATGCCCAGCGCATCGTCGACGGGCTGACCCGCCATTCCCTGCGGGCGGCCGGTAACCAACCCTACAAGATCAACCCGTTGACCGACATGACGGTTCCGGTGCACGGCGATGGACGCGGCCTGGATTCGGTGTTGATCGAGGTGCGCAACGACTTGCTGCGCAGCCCCGAAGCGGTACGCACCTGGAGTGCATACTTGGCCCCGCTGCTCTAGGCACAGCGGCAAGCCAGCACAACCTACACAGCTGAAAAGGAGAACGGCTCATGAGTATCGAGGCATTTGGCTACAAACAGGAGTTGAAACGCAGCCTGTCACTCACCGACCTGGTGGTGTACGGGATGATCTTCATGATCCCCATCGCGCCGTTCGGCGTGTATGGCTACGTGAATGCCGAGGCGCCGGGGATGGTGCCGCTGGCGTACATCATCGGCATGGTGGCGATGCTGTTCACCGCGTTGAGCTACGGGAGCATGGCCAGGGCCTTTCCGGTGGCCGGCTCGGTCTATTCCTACGCGCAGAGAGGCCTCAACCCACACGTCGGCTTCATCGCCGGCTGGCTGATGTTGCTGGACTACCTGCTGATCCCGCCGCTGCTGTACGTGTACGCGGCGATGGCGCTGAATCATTTGTACCCGCAGATCCCCAAGGTCGGTTTCATCCTCGCGTTCCTGCTCAGCGCGACCTTCGTCAACCTGCGGGGCATTACCTTCACCGCGCGGATGAACATCCTGTTCCTGCTGGCCCAACTGGTGGTGCTGGGGATCTTCCTGTCGTATGCCTGGACAGCCCTGCACGGTGGCGCCGGCAACGGCCAATTGACCCTGGCGCCGCTGTACAGCCCCGAACACTTCAACTTCGCCCTGCTGATGCAGGCCGTGTCCATCGCGGTGTTGTCGTTCCTGGGCTTCGACGCCATTTCCACCCTGGCCGAGGAAATCAAGCACGAGCCGGGCCGCAGCATCGGCAAGGCGGCGCTGGTGACCCTGCTGGTGATGGGGGTGATCTTCGTGGTGCAGACCTGGATCGCCACCGACCTGGCGGCCGGCATGGGCTTCAAGTCCGCCGACACCGCGTTCTATGAAATCGCCGAGCTGGCGGCCGGCAGTTGGCTGGCCACCTTGACCGCTGTCGCCACGGCCCTGGCCTGGGGCGTCGCAGTGGCGATCACCTCGCAGGCGGCGGTATCGCGCCTGCTGTTCGGCATGGCCCGGGACGGCCAGTTGCCCAAAGTGTTGGCCAAGGTTCATCCAAGGCACAACACCCCGTACGTGAGCATCTACCTGGTCGCGCTGCTGTCGCTGCTGATCTGCTACCTGTTCATCGACGCCGTGGACACCCTCACCTCCCTGGTCAATTTCGGCGCCCTGAGTGGCTTCATGTTGCTGCACATCACCGTGATCAACCACTACTGGAGACGCCAGCGCTCGGGCCAGTTCATCCGTCACCTGGTCTGCCCGCTGGTGGGCTTCGCGATCGTCGCGGCCATCATGTACAACATGGGCGTCGGGGCGCAGAAACTCGGCCTGATCTGGATTGCCGCCGGCGTGATCTACCTGTGTGCGTTGAACCGATTCGGCGGGCGCACGACCCTGCCCGACCCGGCCGGCCAATGAGGGGCGGCGGTCGAAGGGTTCGACCGCCGGTGATGACAATGCGTGGACATCGACAGTGATCGTCAAGCCCGGTGCCAGGCACCGGGCCCTCTGGAACAGGAGTGCAATCCATGCTGGCTTTACGTCCAGTGCAACTTAGCGATCTGCCGCAACTGCAGCAGTTGGCCCGGGACAGCCTGGTGGGCGTCACGTCGCTGCCAGACGACACCGAGCGCCTGCGGGAAAAAATCCTCGCCTCGTGCGCCTCGTTGGAGGCCGATGTGCAGAAGGCCGGCGGGGAGAGTTATTTTTTCGTCCTGCAAGACCTCGATGACGGGCGCCTGGTGGGCTGCTCGGAAGTGCTCGCCAGCACCGGTTGCAACGAACCGTTCTACAGTTTGCGCAACCGGCCGTTTTCCAGCGAATCCCGGGAGTTGAACATCCAGCACGGGGTCCCGGCGCTGTCGCTGTGCCAGGACCTCAATGGCCAGACGCTGCTGCGCAGCTTTCACCTCGACGCCGAGCGCATGCGTACACCGGCCTCGGAGCTGTTGTCCCGGGCCCGGCTGATGTTCATCGCCGCCCATCCCCAGCGCTTTGCCGAAGGCGTGATCACCGAAATCGTGGGTTTCAGCGAAGACGGCCAGTCGCCGTTCTGGGACGCCATCGGCCAGCACTTCTTCGACCTGCCCTACGTCGAAGCCGAACGCCTGTGTGGTTTGCAAAGCCGCACCTTCCTCGCCGAGCTGATGCCGCAATACCCGATCTACGTGCCGATGCTGCCGCCCGCGGCCCAGGCGTGTATCGGCCGGGTCCATCCCGACGGCCAGGACGCTTTCGACATCCTGGCGCGCGAGGGCTTCGAAACCAACAACTACGTGGACCTCTTCGACGGCGGACCGACACTGCATGCGCGCATCGCGAACATCCGCTCCATCACCCAGAGCCGGCTCGCCATCGCCAGCCATAGCCCGCAGATCGACGCCAGGGGCCGGTACCTGGTGAGCAACGAAGGGCTCGGCAACTACCGCGCCGTCGTCGCCGAACTGGATGTGAATCCGCAAGGCCCGGTGGCCCTGTCGCCGGACCTGCTGGCCGCCCTGGGCGTCGCGCCAGGCGACCCGATCCGGGTGGTGACCCTATGAACCTCCCGCATCGGCACCGGAACCGACACGACGAAGGAGCAGCATCATGATTGTCCGCCCGGTCGCCCTCACCGACCTGCCTGCGCTGCTGGACCTGGCCCGTTGCGCGGGCCCCGGCTTCACCAGCCTGCCGGCCAACGAAGAGCGCCTGGCCCATCGCGTGCGCTGGGCCCAGCGAACCTTTGCCGGGCAAGTGGAACGCGCCGACGCCGATTACCTGTTCGTGCTCGAAGACGATGACCGCCAGGTGGTGGGCATCAGCGCCCTGACCGGCGCGGTGGGACTGCGCGAGCCCTGGTACAACTACCGGGTCGGGGTGACTGTCGGTTCGGCACCGGAACTGGGCATCCAGCGACAGATCCCGACGTTGTTCCTGAACAACGAGATGACCGGGCAATCGGAAATCTGCTCGTTGTTCCTGCACCCCGAACAACGTCATGGCCACAATGGGCGCCTGTTGTCCCTGGCACGGTTGCTGTTCGTGGCCGAGTTTTCCCAGCTGTTCGGGGAAAAACTGATCGCCGAGCTGCGTGGCCATGCCGACGAACAGGGCTGCTCGCCGTTCTGGGACAGTCTGGGACGGCACTTTTTCCGCAGGGACTTCAGCTACGCCGACCAGTTATCCGGCATGGGCAACAAATCGTTCATCGCCGAGCTGATGCCACGCCAACCGCTGTACACCTGCCTGCTCACCGAACAGGCCCAGGCGGTGATCGGCAAGGCCCATCCAAACAGCGAGCCGGCCATGCGGATTCTCAATGCCGAAGGCTTCAGCCATAAGGGCTACATCGACATTTTCGACGCGGGCCCCGTGATCGAAGCGCCGGTGGCGAAGATCCGCACCGTGCGCGACAGCCAGTCGCTGACCCTGGCCGTGGGCGCACCGGACGAACAGTCGCCGGTGTGGCTGATCCATAACCGACGCCTGGAAAACTGCCGCGTCACCAGCGCCCGGGCCCACCAGCACGGCCACAGCCTGCTCGTCGACCGCCTCACCGCCAAACGCCTGCAAGTGCAACCTGGCGACACCGTGCGCGCCGTGGCGCTCCTGAAGCAGGGGCAGCAGGCGGTGGCGGCGTAGCCTCGCCGCCTACTCGACAATGCACCGCAGGCATGGCCCATGCGCATTCGTCATCATCTTTATACCTGCCACGTGATAGCCTTTGATTCTTTCGGCGTTGACACTTTTGCTCAAGCCGTTCCATTCCAATGGTGGAACTCACATGTCCAGGCTTTCCCATCAAGATTTACGCCGCAACTTTCGTCAACTGCTGGCTTCCCAGACCTGCTACCACACCGCGTCGGTGTTTGATCCGATGTCGGCTCGGATCGCCGCCGACCTGGGCTTTGAAGTAGGGATCCTGGGCGGCTCGGTCGCGTCGTTGCAAGTGTTGGGCGCGCCGGACTTTGCCTTGATCACCCTCAGCGAGTTCGCCGAACAGGCCACCCGTATCGGTCGCGTGGCGCAACTGCCGGTAATCGCCGACGCCGACCATGGCTATGGCAACGCCTTGAACGTGATGCGCACCATCATCGAGCTGGAGCGCGCCGGCGTGGCGGCGCTGACCATCGAGGACACCTTGCTGCCGGCCCAGTTTGGCCGCAAGTCCACCGACCTGATCAGCGTGGCCGAAGGCGTCGGCAAGATTCGCGCGGCGCTGGAAGCCCGGGTCGACCCGGAAATGGCGATCATTGCCCGGACCAATGCCGGGATCCTGCCGGTCCAGGAAATCATCAGCCGGACCCAGCAATACGAACGAGCCGGGGCGGATGGGATCTGCATGGTGGGCGTGCAGGACTTCGAGCACCTGGAAAAGATCAGCGAAAACCTGACCGTGCCGTTGATGCTCGTCACCTACGGCAACCCGCTGCTGCGCGACGACAAGCGCCTGGCCGAACTGGGCGTGCGCGTCACCATCGACGGCCACGGCGCCTACTTCGCCGCGATCAAGGCCACCTACGACAGCCTGCGCGAACAACGCCAGATCTTCACCCAGGCCTCGGACCTCAGCGCCACTGAACTGACCCACACCTACACCCAGCCCGAGGAATACATCCGCTGGGCCGAAGAGTACATGAGCGTCAAGGAGTAGTCGTGAAGCCGCCATCGCGAGCAAGCTCGCTCCCACAGGGGATCTGGGTGGCCGCGATATCGGTGACCGCCATATTCCTCTGTGGGAGCGGGCTTGCTCGCGAAGGCGGTGGGTCAGCTTGCATCTCTTTTGAAGGTGCCGCCCTCTTCGCGGGCAAGCCCGCTTCCACAGGGGGCTTATGGCGGATGCAAGATGGCCTTCAGCGCCCGCTGCGCAACATCTCCTTGGGCACGTACTTGCCGATTTCGAACTTGCCGATAGCTGCCCGGTGCACTTCATCCGGCCCGTCGGCCAGGCGCAGGGTGCGCTGCATGGCGTACATGTAGGCCAGCGGGAAGTCGTTGGAAACCCCGGCGCCCCCGTGGATCTGGATCGCCCGGTCGATGACCTTCAACGCCACGTTCGGCGCGACCACCTTGATCTGGGCGATTTCACTCTTCGCCACTTTGTTACCCACCGTGTCCATCATGTACGCCGCCTTCAAGGTCAACAGGCGCGCCATGTCGATCTCCATGCGCGAGTCGGCGATCTTGTCGACGTTACCGCCCAGGCGCGCCAACGGCTGGCCGAACGCAGTGCGGCTGACGGCGCGCTTGCACATCAATTCCAACGCGCGCTCGGCCATGCCGATGGAACGCATGCAGTGGTGGATCCGGCCTGGACCGAGACGACCCTGGGCGATCTCGAAGCCGCGTCCTTCACCCAACAGGACGTTTTCGTATGGCACCCGCACGTTGTCGAACAGCACTTCGGCATGGCCGTGTGGCGCATCGTCGTAGCCAAACACCGGCAGCGGCCGGACGATTTTCACCCCGGGGGTGTCCACCGGCACCAGGATCATCGAGTGCTGGGCGTGGCGCGGCGCATCGGGGTTGCTCAGGCCCATGAAGACCAGGATCTTGCAACGCGGATCACAAGCCCCCGACGTCCACCATTTCTTGCCGTTGATCACCCATTGGTCGCCGTCGCGCTCGGCGCGGGCGGCCATGTTGGTGGCGTCCGACGAGGCCACATCCGGTTCGGTCATGGCAAAGGCCGAACGGATCTCGCCGCGTAGCAGCGGTGCGAGCCAGCGTTGTTTCTGCTCCTCGTTGGCGTAGCGCACCAGCACTTCCATGTTGCCGGTGTCCGGCGCCGAGCAGTTGAAAGGCTCCGGCCCCAGCAGCGAGCGGCCCATGATTTCCGCCAGCGGCGCATATTCCAGGTTGGTCAGGCCGGCACCCAGCTCGGACTCAGGCAGAAACAAATTCCACAGGCCTTCGGCCTTGGCCTTGGCCTTGAGCTCTTCCATGATCGCCGTGGGCTGCCAGCGGTCGCCTTCGGCCACTTGCCGCTCGAACACCGCTTCAGCCGGATAGACATAGGCATCCATGAACGCCGTGACGCGTTCACGCAATTCCTGAACCTTGGGGGTATAGGCAAAATCCATGGACAGCACCTTCTTGGCAGAGGTTGATTTCAGGTCATGGAATCGATGCTAGTTCAGCTACGAAAATTTACCTAACCTATTCTCGGCGTGTATTAACATTCATCACCGATATATGTTTCACTGATTCGCATCGTTACCTGGCACCCACAACAAGTCCAAGAACCCGCCCGAATACAAGAGTGCAGCGCCATGAATCTGAGCAAGGTCGACCTGAACCTTTTCATCGTCTTCGACGCGATCTACACCGAAGCCAACCTGACCCGCGCCGGCCAGATCGTCGGCATCACTCAGCCCGCCGTGTCCAATGCCCTGGCGCGTTTGCGCGAAACCTTCAACGATCCGCTGTTCGTGCGCACCGCCCAGGGCATGGTGCCCACGCCCATGGCCCAGAACATCATCGGCCCGGTGCGCAACGCGTTGTCGCTGCTGCGGGTGTCGGTGCAGGAAAGCCGCATCTTCAACCCTTGCAGGCCGTCAAGACGTACCGCATCAGCATGACCGACCTCACCGAAGGCGTGATCCTGCCGCCGCTGTTCCAGCGCCTGCGCCGCCTGGCGCCGACCGTGGCCATCGAGAGTTTCCTGTCCAAGCGCCGTGAGACCACCAAGGAACTGGCGGCCGGTCGCCTCGACTTCGCCGTCGATGCACCGCTCAACACCGACCCGCAGGTGCGCCACGTCAAGCTCATGGAAGACCGCTACGTGTGCGCCATGCGCAAGGGGCACCCACTGGCGGGCAAGGAAAAGATCAACCTCGACGATTACCTGGCCCAGACCCACGTGCACATTTCCAGCCGGCGCAATGGCCTGGGCTATGTCGACCTGGCCTTGGGCAAGATGGGCATCCAGCGCAAGATCGCCCTGCGCTCCCAGCATTACCTGATGGCGTCCCAGGTGTTGCAGCAGACCGACATGGTCATGACCGTGCCCGAACGCTTCGCCCGCCGCCACGACCTGCACGCCTTCCAATTGCCGGTCAACGATGTGCCGCCAGTGGAAACCCATCTCTATTGGCATGAAAGCACCGACCAGGACCCGGCCAACCGCTGGATGCGCGAGCAGATGATCGAGCTGTGCCAGCAAGTGACGGCCCATGAGAAGAAGCTCGACAAGGTTTAGGCGACCAACATTGTGGGAGCAAGCTTGCTCCCACAGGTTTTGTGTACAGAACCTCCTTGCTTGACGCGAACGTCAACCTGCCTTTAGCTTAGCGCCAGCCCCCTTCGTTTCGAGCGCTTCCATGAGCAGCCAGACCTACAGCATCTCCGACCTCGCCCGTGAGCTGGACATCACCACCCGCGCCATCCGCTTCTATGAAGAGCAAGGCCTGTTGAGCCCGGAGCGTCGCGGCCAGGAACGCATCTATTCGCCGCGGGACAAAGTCAGCCTGAAGCTGATCCTGCGGGGCAAGCGCATCGGCTTCTCTCTGGCCGAGTGCCGCGAGCTGATCGAGCTCTACGACCCCACCAGCGGCAACCGGAAACAACTGCACAGCATGCTGGCGAAAATCGCCGAGCGCCGGGAGCAGCTCGAACAGCAATTGCTGGACATCGAACAGATGAAACTGGAACTCGACACTGCCGAAGAACGCTGCATCCAGGCGCTGGAGCAGACGATCGAGGGTGAGAAAACCGTCCAGTAACACTTTCCCCTGTGGGAGCGGGCTTGCTCGCGATGACGGCACATTCAACATCGATGCAAGCTGATCCAGCGCTATCGCGGGCAAGCTCGCTCCCACAATGGGTTCATCATTGCGCTCAACATATTGGCAACTCACTACAGGTCAACCTCTATGTCCCTCCCCTCCTTTGTACGCTTGATCGAAGTCGGCCCCCGCGATGGCCTGCAGAACGAGGCACACCCCATCAGCGTCGCCGACAAGGTGAACCTCGTGGATGCCTTGAGCGCCGCCGGCCTGGGCTACATCGAGGTCGGCAGTTTCGTTTCGCCCAAATGGGTGCCGCAAATGGCCGGCTCCGCCGAGGTCTTTGCGCAGATCCAGCGCAAGCCCGGTGTTACCTATGGCGCCCTGGCGCCAAACCTGCGGGGCTTTGAAGACGCGCTGGCGGCTGGCGTGAAGGAAGTGGCGGTATTTGCCGCCGCGTCCGAAGCATTCTCCCAGCGCAACATCAATTGCTCCATCAAGGAAAGCCTGGAGCGCTTCGCGCCGATCATGGCGGCTGCCCGGCAGCACGGTGTCAGCGTGCGTGGCTATGTGTCCTGCGTGCTGGGCTGCCCGTATGAAGGCACGGTCAAGCCCGAGCAAGTCGCGTGGGTCGCGCGTGAGCTGTACGCGATGGGCTGCTATGAAGTGTCCCTGGGCGACACCATCGGCACGGGCACCGCCGGCGCCACCCGCAGGATGTTCGAGGTGGTCGGCGCGCAAGTGCCGCGGGACAAGCTCGCCGGGCATTTCCATGACACTTACGGCCAGGCCATGGCCAACGTGTACGCCAGCCTGCTGGAAGGGATCGCGGTGTTCGACAGCTCCATCGCCGGATTGGGGGGCTGCCCCTACGCCAAGGGCGCCAGCGGTAACGTCGCCACCGAGGACGTGCTCTACCTGCTCAACGGCCTGGGCATCGAGACCGGTGTCGACCTGGAGGCATTGATTGCCGCGGGCCGGCAGATCTGTGACGTGCTGGGCCGTCCCACCGGTTCACGCGTCGCCAAGGCACGCAGCGCACAGTGAGGTGTTACCGCTGGGCTTTGTAACGGCGGCGAAACGAGTAACACGGAAACAATTTGTCAGGTTTGGCCCGCCAGATTTTTTTGATAAAAAATTCAACTCATTGATTTATATAGAGTTTTAAAAGTTGGCACGGCACCTGCTATATCTCTGGTACAACAAGAATAAAAAAACGCAGCAAACCCAATAAAAACAAGACGAAACGACTCTGACATAACAAAAACAACACGGCAGAGACGCAGCTAACAGATTTTTTTGGAGAAGATGTGCTTTTCAGGGTGCTTCCAGGAGCAACCCGCAACCGGGCAGAGAACAATAAAACTACCTTCAGGTAGCGCCCGAATCGGTTGGATCGCAAAGCGAAAAGGCAGATCAGCGCTCAAAAAAATACGTTTGCTCTTGATCCCGGATGGGGATCGCCAAAAACAGCGGTAAAGGGCCACGGCTGCCAAAAACAACAACAGGCCGCCCCTCAATAATAAAAAAGAGCACGCGACGACAAAATTAAAGGGGAGCTTCGGCTCCCCTTTGTGCTGTCTGGCGTTTGGTTTCCGGGGATCGGCTGGTGGGAGCGAGCTTGCTCGCGAAGGCGTAATCTCAGTCAGCATTGATGTTGACTGACCCACCGTTATCGCGAGCAAGCTCGCTCCCACAGGGCTCACTGCCCATTGGCTTGCTTGTTCAGTCCTCGTCCCTATCGCACAGCTCTTGGATGCTGATTTCGCGCATGCGGAATTTCTGCACCTTGCCCGTGACCGTCATCGGAAACGCATCGACGAACTTGAAGTGACGCGGCGTCTTGAAGTGGGCAATGCGCTCTTTGCACCAGGCGTGCAGCTCCTGTGCGGTGGTGCTGTGGCCGGGGTGGCACTTGATCCAGGCGACGATTTCTTCGCCGTAGCGGGAACACGGGATGCCGATCACCTGCACGTCCGCCACCGCCGGATGGGTGAAGAAGAACTCTTCCAGCTCACGCGGGTAAACGTTCTCGCCGCCACGGATGATCATGTCCTTGTTACGCCCGACGATGCAGACGTAGCCCTGCTCGTCCATGGTCGCCAGGTCGCCGGTGTGCATCCAATGCGCCTGGTCGATCGCTTCGGCGGTGCCCTTGGGGTTGTTCCAGTAGCCGAGCATCACGCTGTAGCCGCGGGTGCACAGCTCGCCAATGGTGCCTCGGGGCACGATTTCACCGGCTTCGTCGATGATCTTGCTTTCCAGGTGCGGCTGAGTGCGGCCGACGGTGGTCACGCGCACTTCCAGTTCATCCGAAGGGCCGGTCTGCAATGACACCGGGCTGGTTTCGGTCATGCCGTAGGCAATCTGCACCTCGCGCATGTGCAGCTCACCGATGACCCGCCGCATCACTTCGATCGGGCACGTGGCCCCGGCCATGATGCCCGTGCGCAGGCTGGACAAATCAAACTCGCCTCGCTGCGGCTGATCCAGCAGGGCAATGAACATGGTCGGCACGCCATACAGCGCCGTGGCCTGTTCCTCGGCCACGATGGTCAGGGTCAGCAAGGGATCGAACGCATCGTTCGGGTAGATCATGGTGCTGCCGTGGGTCATGCAGCCCAGGTTGCCCATGACCATGCCAAAGCAATGATAGAGCGGCACCGGTATCACCAAGCGGTCGGCAGCGGTCAGGCCCAGGCTTTCGCCGACCATGTAGCCGTTGTTGAGAATGTTGTGATGGCTGAGGGTCGCACCCTTGGGAAAGCCGGTGGTGCCGGAGGTGTACTGGATGTTCACCGGCTGGTCGAAATGCAGGCTGGCCTCGCGCTCGGCCAACTGCCCGGCGGTCACCGCGGCGCCCAAGGCAGCCAACTGCGACCAGGGCAGGAAACCCGAAGG
This sequence comes from Pseudomonas sp. Cab53, assembly GCF_018325965.1. Lineage (NCBI taxonomy): Bacteria > Pseudomonadati > Pseudomonadota > Gammaproteobacteria > Pseudomonadales > Pseudomonadaceae > Pseudomonas > Pseudomonas sp. Cab53. Next base: position 4,065,893 of record NZ_AP021902.1, read on the forward strand.
CGGCTGTGGATCGAGACTGATAACACCCCGCAGATCCGGCAGGCGCTCGCTGTGCAACTGGCCGATCGGCTGTTCCGCCAGTTCCGGCGCGAGTGCCTGCAACATGGCGTGGTAGTCCGACGTCTTGAATGACCCGGCACACACCAGCCACTGGCAACCGGACTGCTTGAGCACGTATTCCAGTTCGGACACCCGATAGGCCGGGTTGATGTTGACCAGGATCACACCGATCTTCGCGCTGGCGAACTGGCTGATGCACCACTGGGCACAGTTGGGTGCCCACACGCCGAGGCGGTCGCCGCTTTTCAAGCCCAGCGCCAACAAGGCCCGGGCGTGCACATCGACGGCTTCAGCGAGCTGTTGCCAGGTGTAGCGCAACGATTGATGACGCACCACCAGCGCCTCGCCCTCGGGATAGCGGGCCACGGTGTGGTCGAACGCCTGGCCGATGGTTTGCACCAGCAAAGCCTTGGCCTCGGAACCGCGGGTGTAGCTCAGTGGCGACTGCAAACCGGGTTGATCCATGACGCGCCCTCTTGTCTTTATTGGTGGGGGTATCGGTGAACCGTGTGCACACAGGCTTTTGTGGCGAGAGAGCAAGCACCCTCGCCACAAAGAGCTGTAAAGCGCACTTACTCTGGACCAAGTTGACGTTAACGTAAAGGTGATTGACAGGCATTTATAGCAGGCTTACGTTAACGTCAAGGTGAGAGCGAGCCCTTCCCTCTCCGCACCCGACAAAAAAGCCAAAGGTGTCCCATGAGCTACCCATCCCTGAACTTTGCCCTCGGCGAAACCATCGACATGCTGCGCGAACAGGTGCAAGCCTTCGTTGCCAAGGAAATCGCCCCCCGGGCAGCTCAGATCGATCTCGACAACCTGTTTCCCGCCGACCTGTGGCGCAAGTTCGGTGACATGGGCCTGCTGGGCATTACCGTGCCGGAAGAATATGGCGGCGCCGGCCTGGGTTACCTGGCCCACGTGGTGGCCATGGAAGAAATCAGCCGCGGCTCGGCGTCGGTGGCCCTGTCCTATGGCGCCCACTCCAACCTGTGCGTGAACCAGATCAACCGCAACGGCACCCACGAGCAGAAAGCCAAGTACCTGCCCAGGCTCATCAGCGGCGAACACATCGGCGCGCTCGCCATGAGCGAACCCAACGCTGGCTCCGACGTGGTCTCGATGAAACTGCGGGCCGACAAGCGTGGCGACCATTACGTCCTCAACGGCAGCAAGACCTGGATCACCAACGGCCCCGACGCCAACACCTACGTGATCTACGCCAAGACCGACCTGGAAAAGGGCCCCCACGGCATCACCGCATTCATCGTCGAGCGCGACTGGAAAGGCTTCAGCCGCAGCAACAAATTCGACAAGCTCGGCATGCGCGGCTCCAACACCTGCGAGCTGTTCTTCGATGACGTGCAAGTGCCGGAAGAAAACATCTTGGGCGTGCTCAACGGCGGCGTGAAAGTGCTGATGAGCGGGCTCGACTACGAGCGCGTGGTCCTGTCCGGCGGCCCGACCGGGATCATGCAGGCCTGCATGGACCTGATCGTGCCCTACATCCACGACCGCAAGCAGTTCGGCCAGAGCATCGGCGAATTCCAGCTGATCCAGGGCAAGGTCGCCGACATGTACACCCAGCTCAATGCCAGCCGCGCCTACCTCTATGCGGTGGCCCAGGCCTGCGAGCGCGGTGAAACCACCCGCAAGGACGCCGCCGGGGTGATCCTCTACAGCGCCGAACGCGCCACGCAAATGGCCCTCGATGCGATCCAGATTCTCGGTGGCAACGGCTACATCAATGAATTCCCGGCCGGTCGCCTGTTGCGCGACGCCAAGCTGTACGAAATCGGCGCTGGCACCAGTGAGATTCGCCGCATGCTGATCGGCCGCGAACTGTTCAACGAAACAAAATGATTTTCGTCAGCTACAAGGCACAAGCTTCAGGCGGCAAGCGAACTGCGCGCCTGCTTGCAGCTTGTGGCTTGAAGCTTAGAGCTGCTACGGAGTAGCCCATGATTCTGCACACCCAGCTCAACCCACGTTCGCCGGAGTTCGTCGCCAACCGCGACGCGATGCTCGAACAGGTCGAGGCCCTGCGCACCCTGCTCGCCCAAGTCCAGCAAGGTGGCGGTGCCAAGGCTCAAGAGCGGCACTCATCCCGGGGCAAATTGCTGCCACGCGAGCGCATCAACCGGTTGCTCGACCCCGGTTCGCCGTTCCTGGAAATCAGCCCCCTCGCCGCTCACGACGTGTACGGCGAGGACGTTCCCGCCGCCGGCGTGATTGCCGGGATCGGCCGCGTGGAAGGCGTCGAATGCATGATTGTCGCCAACGATGCGACCGTCAAAGGCGGTTCCTACTACCCGCTGACGGTGAAGAAACACCTGCGTGCCCAGGCCATCGCCCAGCAGAATCGCCTGCCCTGCATCTACCTGGTGGACTCCGGCGGTGCCAACCTGCCGCGCCAGGATGAAGTGTTCCCGGACCGCGAGCACTTTGGCCGGATCTTCTTCAACCAGGCCAACATGAGCGCCCAGGGGATCCCGCAATTGGCCGTGGTCATGGGCTCCTGCACGGCCGGCGGCGCCTATGTGCCGGCCATGGCGGACGAGGCAATCATGGTGCGCCAGCAGGCCACCATTTTTCTCGCCGGCCCGCCACTGGTGAAGGCCGCCACCGGTGAAGTGGTCAGCGCCGAAGACCTGGGCGGTGCCGACGTGCATTGCAAGATCTCTGGCGTGGCCGACCATTACGCCGATAACGACGAACATGCCCTGGCCTTGGCCCGCCGCAGCGTGGCCAACCTGAACTGGCGCAAACTCGGCGACGTGCAGCGGCGCCAGCCCATCGCCCCGCTGTATGCGGCGCACGAGCTATATGGCGTGGTGTCGGCAGACCCCAAGCAGCCTTTCGATGTCCGGGAAGTGATCGCGCGCCTGGTGGACGGTTCGGTGTTCGATGAGTTCAAGGCGCTGTTCGGCACCACGCTGGTCTGCGGGTTTGCCCACTTGCACGGCTATCCGGTGGCCATCCTGGCGAACAACGGGATCCTGTTCGCCGAGGCTGCGCAGAAAGGCGCGCACTTCATCGAACTGGCCTGCCAGCGCGGCATTCCCCTGTTGTTCCTGCAGAACATCACCGGTTTCATGGTCGGCCAGAAATACGAAGCCGGCGGCATTGCCAAGCACGGCGCGAAACTGGTTACGGCCGTCGCCTGCGCCCAGGTGCCGAAGTTCACCGTGATCATCGGCGGCAGCTTCGGCGCGGGCAACTACGGCATGTGCGGCCGCGCGTACGACCCGCGGTTCCTGTGGATGTGGCCGAATGCGCGGATCGGGGTGATGGGTGCCGAACAGGCGGCCGGCGTGCTGGTGCAGGTCAAGCGCGAACAGGCCGAGCGCAGTGGCCACCCGTTCGGCACCGAACAGGAAGCCGAGATCAAGCAACCGATCCTCGACCAGTACGAAGAACAGGGCCACCCCTACTATTCCAGCGCACGGCTGTGGGATGACGGTGTCATCGACCCGGCCCAGACCCGCGACGTACTGGGGCTGGCCTTATCGGCCTCACTCAACGCGCCCATTGAATCGAGCCGCTTCGGCGTGTTCCGGATGTAACGGGGAATGCCCATGGATAACTTCAACACCCTCGAATTGATCACTGACCCACGCGGTTTCGCCACCTTGTGGCTCAGTCGTGAGTCGAAGAACAACGCGTTCAATGCCCAGATGATCCGTGAACTGATCCTCGCCCTGGATCAGGTCGGCAGCGATCCGAACCTGCGCTTCCTGCTGATCCGTGGCCGCGGCAAGCATTTCAGCGCCGGCGCCGACCTGGCCTGGATGCAGCAATCGGCCGAGCTCGACTACCACACCAACCTCGACGACGCCCGGGAACTGGCGGAGCTGATGTACAACCTCGCCAAGCTGAAGATCCCCACGCTGGCCGTCGTGCAGGGCGCCGCCTTTGGCGGTGCGCTGGGCCTGATCAGCGCCTGCGACATGGCCATTGGTGCCGACGAGGCGCAGTTCTGCCTGTCGGAAGTGCGCATTGGCCTGGCGCCGGCGGTCATCAGCCCGTTCGTCGTCCAGGCCATCGGCGAACGGGCCGCCCGGCGCTACGCGTTGACCGCGGAACGTTTCGGCGGACAGCGTGCGAGGGAGATCGGTTTGCTGTCGGAAAGTTACCCGGCCGAGGCGTTGGATCATCACCTCGAACAATGGATCGACAACCTGCTGCTCAACAGCCCGGCGGCCATGCGCGCCAGCAAGGACTTGCTGCGTGAGGTCGGCCACGGTGCCCTGACCCCGGCGCTGCGACGCTACACCGAAAACGCCATCGCCCGTATCCGTGTCAGCCCCGAGGGCCAGGAGGGCCTGCGCGCCTTTCTGCAAAAGCGCGCGCCCAACTGGCAAGCCGAGTCGAATAACAAGGAGCCGCGTCGATGAGCGCACCCGCCCTCACCACATTGTTGGTGGCCAACCGTGGCGAAATCGCCTGCCGTGTGATGCGCACCGCCAAGGCCATGGGCCTGACCACCGTGGCCGTGCACAGCGCCACCGATCGCGATGCCCGTCATAGCCGCGAAGCCGACATCCGTGTCGACCTGGGCGGCAGCAAGGCCGCCGACAGTTACTTGCAGATCGATAAACTGATCGCCGCGGCCCAGGCCAGTGGTGCCCAGGCGATCCACCCCGGCTATGGCTTCCTGTCCGAAAACGCCGGGTTCGCCCGGGCGATCGAAAACGCCGGGCTGATCTTCCTCGGCCCACCGGCCTCGGCCATCGATGCCATGGGCAGCAAGTCCGCGGCCAAAGCCCTGATGGAAACCGCCGGCGTGCCCTTGGTGCCGGGTTACCATGGCGAGGCCCAGGATCTGGAAACCTTCCGCGACGCCGCCGAACGCATCGGCTATCCGGTGCTGCTCAAGGCCACGGCCGGTGGTGGCGGCAAGGGCATGAAGGTCGTCGAGGACGTCAGCCAGTTGGCCGAAGCCCTGGCCTCGGCCCAGCGAGAGGCGCAATCTTCGTTTGGCGACTCGCGGATGCTGGTGGAAAAGTACCTGCTCAAGCCACGCCATGTGGAAATCCAGGTCTTTGCCGACCGCCACGGCCATTGCCTGTACCTCAATGAACGCGACTGCTCGATCCAGCGTCGCCATCAGAAAGTGGTGGAAGAAGCCCCCGCCCCTGGCCTGACCCCGACCTTGCGCCGGGCGATGGGTGAAGCGGCCGTGCGCGCGGCCCAGGCGATCGGCTACGTCGGCGCCGGCACGGTGGAGTTCCTGCTGGATTCGCGGGGCGAGTTTTTCTTCATGGAAATGAACACCCGGTTGCAAGTCGAGCATCCGGTCACCGAAGCGATCACCGGGTTGGACCTGGTGGCCTGGCAGATCCGCGTCGCCCAAGGCGAGCCGTTGCCGATCACCCAGGACCAGGTGCCGCTGCTGGGCCACGCCATCGAAGTGCGCCTGTACGCCGAAGACCCGGCCAACGATTTTCTCCCGGCCACCGGGCGCCTGGCGTTGTATCGCGAATCGGCCGACGGGCCGGGTCGGCGGGTCGACAGCGGCGTGGTGCAAGGCGATGAGATCTCGCCGTTCTACGACCCGATGCTCGGCAAGCTGATCGCCTGGGGCGAAGATCGCGAGCAGGCGCGATTGCGGCTGTTGAGCATGCTCGACGAGTTCGCCATCGGCGGGCTGAAGACCAACATCGGCTTTCTGCGCCGCATCGTGGCCCACCCGGCCTTCGCGGCAGCCGAACTGGACACCGGATTTATCCCACGCTACCAGACGCAATTGCTGCCAGAACCCGGCGAACTGGATGACGACTTCTGGTTCGCAGCGGCCCAGGCATTTGCCCTGGGCCTGGCACCGCAGGTGCGTGGCGACGACGTGCATTCGCCTTGGGCCCACACCAGCGGTTTGCGCCTGGGATTGCCAGGGGAAACCAGCCTGCACTTGAGCTGCGAAGGACAAGACCGTGCGATCACGCTGGTCCCTAACATCCCAGGCGTCGAACTCGTCGACGAGCGATTGACCCTCGAGCACAACGGCCTGCGTCGCAGCCACCGTGCCATTCGCCAGGGCGACAGCGTGTATCTGCAATGGCAAGGCGACCTGCATCGGATCGACCGGTACGACCCACTGGCCGCCGCCGAAGCCAGCCACAGCCATCAAGGGGGCCTGACGGCGCCCATGAACGGCAGCATCGTGCGGGTGTTGGTGAGCGTGGGCCAGACGGTTGAGGCCGGGGCCCAGTTGGTGGTGCTCGAAGCGATGAAGATGGAGCACAGCATTCGTGCACCCCAGGCCGGCGTGATCAAAGCGCTGTATTGCCAGGAAGGCGAAATGGTCAGCGAAGGCAGCGCGCTGGTGGCGTTCGAAGAGTAGTCATCGGCCCGCTTGCAGGGCCGATGCGCTCAGAAACGGATGGTGGCCTGCACCACCACGCCGATCATGCGGCATTGCTCGGTGTACAGGCTTTTCGGGTAAGTCGGATTGAGCGGGACCAGGTAACGCTGGCCGCTCTCCTCGATCAGCTTGCGAAAGGTCGCGTCGCTGCTGCCAGGCAAGTAGGCCACCACCAGCTTGCCGGGCACCGCTTCGATCGCCGGATCCACCAGGATCGACATGCCCTCGGGAATGCTCAGGCCGCTCGGGGCGGTCATGGCATCGCCCATCACCACCAGCCAGAACGCTTCGCCCTGGGCGTGGTAATCCGTCAGCTCATAGCGGACCTCGCCCTCGCGCACATGGCCGACCTGGTGCCACTCACTGACCGGGTAGCGGAAGTACGGGTTGTACTTCTGCGCCAGCGCCAGCCCCTCCTCCGTGGAGGTGTCCGGCTCGCGAATCACCATCGCCACTTCGAGGAATTCCAGCCCCAGCTCCTGCAGGACCCGATTCATGTCGTCGACACTGGGTTGCCGGCGCTTGGTCAGCCAATGGCCAACGCCGCCCTGGGACATTCCCAACCGTTCTGCCAGCACCACTTGCGTGATGTGCAGCTCCTTCATCTTGGCCTTGACCAACTCTATCCATTTATCCATGTGCGGCACGATACGTGGCTGGCTCCGACCATCAAAACACAAAATGTAGTATTTAAATTATCGTCACAATTACGATGGGTACTATTCTGGATTCAGGATTTTCAGCCCCCACACGGAGAACCACGAGACCATGGACACTTCCAACAAGGAACAGCCCAACACCCCGTACGACAGCTCATTCACGTCATTGCAGGACTGCCCGGCGGCGCAACGCGCGCTCGATTACTACTTGAAACCGGGTGTGTCGAATGCCCCGGCGGAACATCGCTTCTTCGACGTCAACCACAACATCGGCGCGGAGGAAGCCCTGGTCCATGCGTGCGACCTGCTGCGCTGCGCGGCGGCCACGGCCCACGAATCCGCCAACCGATTGGACGGTTCCAGCCGCGACCTGGCCTTCTCGGTAGTGCACATGATTGATCTGGTCAAGGTGATGCTCGACCGATCCCTGGATGGCTACCCGACTCGTCAGGCGTAGCAAGGGAAGGTTGGCGCGGAACGCGGGCAACAGGAAAATTTTTCCAATCGATGCGATAAAACCATTTGACTTGCAAATGATAATGATTATTATTGCATCAACTGATCGCGAGATCAGTCGATATTCCAGAAGACCTTGGTCGGACTTCTGGAATATCTCCTCATCAGGCTAATCACGGTTTTTGACCCGGCTTTTTGCCGGGTCTTTTTTTGCCGATTTTCGGCTTATGGCTTCAGGCTAATGAAGTCTTTGGGTGTCGCTGAATCTGTTGGCGGCGATGATAGCAAATGAACATCTATTTTCAAGCATCCCAGTCCGCGCAAGCCGAAACGATCGACTGCCAGCACTTGAGAATCAATTGCGGACTCTCTAATCTGATTCGGCGTCCAGGGAGGACGCCCCCGCTCTTTGCTTGATGTAAATCGTCCTGACTTTCCCTTCCCAGCGTGTAAAGTAACGGCCATAAAATCCTGTTCAGGAATCGTGACCGTGGCTAAATCTTCCTTCGATATCAGCGCCAACTTCGACAGCGGCAACATTGAAGTCGTCGACATCAGCAACCCGTTGCAGTCGCTGCTCAAGATCCGGCCCGATACCCGCAGCCCGCATTTGCAGTGGTTCCACTTCAAGGCCAGCGGCCTGCATGTCGGCCAGGAATATTCCTTCCGCCTGCTCAATGCCAGCCAATCGTCGTACAACAAGGCGTGGACCGGCTACCAGACCGTCGCGTCCTACGACCACGTCAACTGGTTCCGCATTCCGACCCAGTTCGAGGGCGACGCCCTGCGCTTTCACCTGGAAGCCGAACAGCCCCACGCCTGGTTCGCCTACTTCGAACCCTACAGCCGTGGTCGTCACGACTGGCTGATCGAACAGGCACTGCACAAGGCCGGCACCGAGCTGCTGGCCGTGGGCAAGAGCGTCGAAGGCCGTGACATCCAGCTGCTGCGCAAGGGCAATGGCAGCGACGGCCGGCGCAAGATCTGGATCATCGCCCAGCAGCATCCCGGCGAACACATGGCCGAGTGGTTCATGGAAGGCGTGATTGAGCGCCTCCAGCACACGGATGATGCGCAACTGAACCGGCTGCTGGACAAGGCCGACCTGTACCTGGTGCCTAACATGAACCCGGACGGCGCATTCCATGGGCACCTGCGCACCAATGCCAATGGCCAGGACCTCAACCGCGCTTGGCAGAACGCCAGCCCGGAGATCAGCCCCGAGGTGTTTTTCGTACAGCAGCAGATGGAAAAGTACGGCGTCGACCTGTTCCTGGACGTGCATGGCGACGAGGAAATCCCCCACGTCTTCACCGCCGCCTGCGAGGGCAACCCCGGCTACACCCCGCGTATCGCCCACCTTGAAGAACGCTTTCGCAGCCACCTCAAGCACCAGACCAAAGACTTCCAGACCACCCACGGCTACGTCCGCGACGAACCGGGCCAGGCCAACATGACGCTGGCCTGCAACGCGGTCGGGCAGAAATACGACTGCCTGTCACTGACTCTGGAAATGCCGTTCAAGGACCACAACGATCATCCGAACCCGCTCACCGGCTGGTCCGGCAAACGCTCGATGCAGTTGGGCAAGGACGTATTGAGCACCCTGGGCGATTTGGTCGACGAGTTACGCTGATCCTGCGCCGGTCCCCATGATCGGTGGCGAGGGAGAGAACGCCCTCGCCACCGATGTTTCAACCCTTGCCGCGCAACATACTGTCCAACACCTCGTCCCGACGTACCCAGGCGTGAAACAACGCCGCCGCCAGGTGCACCAGCACCGTCAGGAACAACAGGTAAGCCAGGTAGCCATGAGCCTTGCGCAACAGGGCGAAGGTCTGCGCATGCGCGGGCAGGATCGACGGCAGTTGCAGCCAATGGCCGAGCATCACCGGGTCACCCGCCGCTGAAATCATGCCCCAGCCCAACAGCGGCAGGACCAGCATCAAGGCGTACAACAGCACATGCGAAGCCTTGGCCGCCAGCACCTGCCAACCCGGCAGATCGGCCGGCAGCGGGGGTTGCCGAGTGCAGAAACGCACCACCAGGCGCACGATCACCAGAAGCAGAATCGCGATGCCCAAGGGTTTGTGCAGTTGCAGTAACCATTCATGACGTTCGGACACCGAGGCGACCATGCCGGCGCCGATGAACAACATGGCGATGATCATCAGCGCCATCAGCCAGTGCAGCAGTCGGGCCAGCGGAGCAAAGTGACGAGGGGCGCTCATGGGCGGGCCTCCTGGGTGGCGGGCAGTTGGCTCACTTCGCTGGTGCGCCGCAGGTAGGAAGTGGCGTACGCAGCGGAGCGCGCCGCCAACAATGGATCATCGGACCCTTCGATGCCGGCTGGCAGGATCAGCGGGTCATAGTTGATATCGCGGCACTCGCCCTGGTCCTGCGCCTGGGAGCGTTCCAGCACCAGCGTACCGGCATTGATCACCTTGCGCTCCGTCGGCCAGGGCTTGCTGGCATCGTTCACCGGGTCGCCCGGATCGGCCAGGGTCATCCTCAACTGCCAACGCAGTGGCCCGGCCGCGAGCCGCTTCACCAGATCCTGCTCAAGGAAATCGGCCCCCTGGGGCAGCGTCGCATCCGCGGCGTCCTGGCTCTGCGGCACCACGCCCCAGCGCACCGCCTGGCGCTGGCCGGCAGGGTTGACCAGGTAAAAGGCATTGAGGCCGTTATAGGTCTCGGTGGCATAACTGGCCGATGGCTTGGCGGTCTTGATCCATTGCAGGAACGGCGTGGCCTCCGGGTGCGCGGCAAAGAACGCCGGCGCCGCGGCAGGGTTCGGTTTTCCCGTGGCCGGATCCGGCGATTGAGCCTGTTGCAACTGGTAGAACGCGTCGGGCGTGCCCACTGGGAATACTGGCATGCTGTTCATGCCGGTGCGCCATTGCTGGCCGTTTTCCTGGGTGAACCGCAGCGCCAGGCTGCGAATCGGGACACTCGCGTCCGGTGCATACGGGTTGCCGCTGGGCAAGGCGAAACGCCCGACCACTGGCGTGCGCGGCTGCGTGAAGACCTGGGCACTGGAATAGGCCGCGGCCTCGCCACTGCTTTCAAAATAACCCGCCACGCAGACACCTTTCGAGTGATTGCGGCGAAAGCCCGGATGCATGCCGTTGTTTTTTTCCAGCACGTTGACCAAGGCATTGGGCGTCAGACGCTGTGGGTCGAGGGTGCCGTTGACGTAGGCAAAAGCCCCGGCCAGCGCCGCGACAATCACGCCAATGCCGGCCAGGCGCAGGGTCAGGCCGGCGGCACCCAGCGGCGGCCTGCTCGATGAGGAGGAAGGGTCAACCATGACGAAGCTCCAAGGCTCAAGGCCGTTTGAGGAAATGGACCCGTCAGACGAAGGGCCAGCAGGTTTATTCCCACGCCTCGTATTTATTTTTCCTGCACTGGAATAATCTCGTTCGTGGGTCGTCTTTCCAGTCCCGGCGCAGTGACTGCCCCAGAAGCCACACTCCCATGAACGAATTCGATGAACAGTTGCGCGAACTCATCCCCAGGCTCCGGCGCTTTGCCGTGTCGCTGACGCGCAACCCGAGCAACGCCGACGACCTGGTGCAGGCATGCCTGGAACGGGCGTTGTCAAAATGGGGCGACAAGCGTCCGGAAGGCGACCTGCGGGCCTGGCTATTTTCGATTCTCTACCGGCAGTTTCTCGATGCCCATCGCCGTTCCCGACGGTATGCACGCATGCTCGAGTTTTTCACCGGCCGCGAGGAGGCCCACCCTTCGGCCGAACGCAGCGTGATCGCGCAGGCGTCCCTGCAGGCTTTCGATCAACTGACGACCGAACAGCGTGCACTGTTGCTGTGGGTCTCGGTGGAAGGCCTGAGCTATCAGCAAGTCGCCGACATCCTCGGCGTGCCGACCGGCACGGTGATGTCCCGGCTGTCCCGCGCTCGCCAGGCCTTGCGCCAACTCAGCGATGGCGAAATCACCCGCCCTGCCCTGCGGATACTCAAATGATCAACATGCCCCCCAACGACAACGACCTGAACGCCTACGTCGATCGCCAACTGAGCGAAGCCGACCGACGCCTGGTGGAAACCTACCTCGCCCATCATCCCGAAGTCGCCGCCCGGGTCCGGGCCTGGCAACAGGACGCGCAACACTTGCGCACGGCCCTCGGCAGCACGCTGCAACAACCGGCCAATCCAGCCCTCGACCCGGCGATGATTCGCCGGCGCCTCAATCACCGGCTCCGGCGTCACCTGGCCAGCGCGGCGGTATTGCTGTTGGCCGTCAGCGTCGGGGGATTCAGCGGCTGGCAGGCGCGGGAGATGACCCTGCTCAGAAGTGCCGCGCCCATGGCCGACGCCTTGCAGGCGTACCGCCTGTTCGCCCAGCAAGGCGTCTTGCCGGCCGATTACCAGACGGGCGATGAGCACAGCATGCAAGCCTGGCTCGACCGCTATTTCACCCAGGCCAACCGCCTGCCGGACCTGTCGAATGCCGGCTTCAAGCCGGTCAGCGGCCGCCTGCTCAGCACCGAGCAAGGCGCTGCGGCCATGGTGGTCTACCAGGACCCGACCGGGGAAAAGATCAGCTTCTACGTGCGCCCACCAGGCCCGAAGAATTTCCTGCTGCCGCGCGGTAGCCGTCGCGACGGCGAACTGCAGGCCGAGTACTGGTCCGGGCCGGGGTACAACTACGCGATGGTCATCCCCAGCGACACGCCGACAACGCAGCGGCTCAAACAGACCCTGAACTTCTGATCACGACGGGGAAGTCCTGAACCACGGATGCCACCGCCCTGCTCTGTGGAAGCGAGTCTGCTCGCGAAGGCAATGTGTCAGCCAACCTCATTGTGTTGCGACCATCGCCTTCGCGAGCAAGCTCGCTTCCACAAGGAGCCCGGACGGCCTCAACCCTGTCCAAACACCTGCGAAGGCCGGCGCAGCAGTGGGTCGAACGGGTTGATTCGCGGCCCGATCGACGCCGCCTCACGCTTGAGCATTTCCACCACCGTCGGCAGGCGATCAGGGCCCAGGCGGTCGCTGATCGTCGCCACACTCAAGGCCGCCACGGCTCGGCCATCGCGGTCCAGGATCGGCACCGCCACGCCGGCCATGCCCTGCAGCACGCCGGTGTTGCGCCCGGCGTAACCCTGGGCACGCACGTTCTCCACTTCCGAACGCAGGAAGACTTCGTCGTACAGGTGGAAATCCTTGAGCCGCGGCAGGTTGTAATGAATCACCGTGTCGCGCTCTTCCTCCGGCAGGAACGCCAGGATCGCCAGGCTGCCCTGGCCCACGCCGAGCGCCACCCGGCCACCGATGTCGCCGGTGAACGTGCGGATCGGGAACGGCCCTTCACTGCGGTCCAGACAGATGGCATCGAACCCGCTGCGGGCCAGCAGGAACAACGAATCCCCCAGGGACGCCGACAGCCGCAGCATGGCCGGCCGCACCAGTTCGCGCAGATTGCCGGTGTTGCCTGCGCGGGCGGCCAGGGCGAAGAAGTCCAGGCTCAGCCGGTAGCGCTTGGTGCGCGCGTCCTGCTCGACCATGCCCTCGTCCATCAGGCTGCGCAACAAGCGATGGGTCGTCGGCTGAGACAACCCGATGCGCTGGGCCAGCTGGGTCACCCGTTCGCCACCCTCGACGGTGTCGCCCAGGCTGCGCAACACGGCGAACAGCCGGGAGACAGCGCCTACGCCCACTTCACTCTTTTCATTATTCCGATCAGTGGAATTATTCATTCAATATCCATGCAAGAAATTTACTCAACGAATGAAACTGAAAATAGTCATCGCCTCAATGAAATAGATCATTGAGCCCATCCTATTCTTCGTCCTACTCTGCGTCCATACAGGGGCGATTCGAACAACAGCGGCAGCCGACCCACGTCGAGCGCCAACGCACCCGCAGCACTTTTTTCGTATCTGCCCATACAAAAAAGCGCGCCTTACGGCGACGCATAACAATTCCAGGTGGAGCGCAGCGATGGCTTTCGTGCAACTTGAAGGACTTGGCAAACGTTACGGCGACATCGACGCCGTGGTCGCCACCGACCTCTCGGTGGACAAAGGTGAATTCGTCTCCCTGCTCGGCCCCTCCGGCTGCGGCAAGACCACCACGTTGCAAATGATCGCCGGCTTCGTCGAAGTCAGCAGCGGGCGCATCCTGCTGGACGGCCGCGATATCACCCACGCCAAGCCCGCCAGTCGTGGCCTGGGAGTGGTTTTCCAGAGCTACGCCCTGTTCCCCCACATGACCGTCAGGGATAACGTCGCCTTCGGCCTGCGCATGCGCAAGGTGCCCCAGGCGGACCTGCAACAACGGGTCGCGCGGGTGCTGAAACTGGTGCGCCTGGACCTGCACGCCGACCGTTATCCCCGGGAATTGTCAGGCGGCCAGCGCCAACGCGTGGCCCTGGCCCGGGCGCTGGTGATCGAACCCCCGGTGCTGCTGCTCGACGAACCGCTGTCCAACCTCGACGCCAACCTGCGCGAGGAAATGCAATACGAAATCCGCCGCATCCAGCGCGAAGTCGGCATCACCACGTTGATGGTGACCCACGACCAATCCGAAGCCTTGTCCATCAGTGACCGCGTCGTGGTGATGCAGGCCGGGCGCATCACCCAAGTCGACGCGCCCTACACCCTCTACGAACACCCGCGCACCGAATTCATTTCAGGCTTCGTCGGCAAAGCCAACCTGCTGCCCGGCGAGCGCGACAGCAACGGCGTCGTCCAGGCCTCGCTCCACGGCCAGGGCGACCTGACGCTGAGCCTGCGCCCGGAAAAAATCGACCTCTGCCCCGCCGGCTCCGGCCGACTGCAAGGCACCCTGGCCAGTCGCTTTTTTCTTGGCAGCCAATGGCTGTACGGCGTCTCGACCAGCCTCGGCGAACTGTGCGTGGTGCGGCGCAACGACGGCGGAGCACCACTGGCCGAAGGCACGGCGGTGGGCCTGGACTGGGACCCGGCGTTGCTGCGGGTGCTGAGCCACGACGAGGTGTCGGCGTGAAGTGGATCGCGGCCATGCGCCGCGCACGCAACGGCTACCTGATGTCTGCGCCCGCCCTGGCCTTGTACCTGGGCTTGCTGGTCGTCCCGCTGGGCCTGACGCTGGTGCTGTCGTTCAATGTCTTCGACTACGGCTCGGGCATCGACAGCAATGCCTACACCGTCGACCACTACGCCAGCCTGCTCGGTGACCCGTACTTCTACGAGATCTTTTTGCGCACCTTGTGGATCAGTGCGCTGACCACCCTCCTGTGCGTGCTCATCGGCGTGCCCGAAGCCTACGTTCTCAGTCGCATGGGCGCGCCGTGGCGCTCGATTTTCCTGATCCTGATCCTCACGCCATTGCTGATATCCGTGGTGGTCCGCGCCTTCGGCTGGAGCCTGCTGCTCGGCGCCGACGGCCTCGTCAATCAGACGCTGCAGGCCTTCGGTGGCTCACCGATGAAACTGCTTTACACGCCGTTTGCCGTGGTCATTGCCCTGGTCCACGTGATGCTGCCGTTCATGATCATCCCGGTTTGGACCTCGCTGCAGAAACTCGATCCCGCCGCCGAACAGGCCGCGCTGTCGCTGGGGGCGAGTCAGTTCACGGTGATCCGTCAGGTGGTGCTGCCACAGATCATGCCCGGCGTGCTGTCGGGCACGCTGATCGTGTTCGGCCTCGCCGCCAGCTCGTTCGCCATCCCCGGATTGCTCGGCGGGCGTCGCCTGAAAATGGTCGCCACGCTGATCTACGACCAGTACCTGTCGGAACTCAATTGGCCCATGGGGGCCGCCATCGCCGTCGCGCTGCTGCTGCTCAACCTGCTGATCATGCTCTCGTGGAACCGCATGATCGAAGGCCGCTACAACAAGTCATTGGGGTAATTCGTCATGTCCAGGAACGGTCCTTTCGCCCTGTTGTTCCATGCCTTGGTGGTGGTGTTCATGCTCGCGCCGCTGGTGGTGGTGTGCCTCGTGGCCTTCACCCCGGAAAACACCCTGAGCCTGCCGACCACGACGTTTTCGTTGCGCTGGTTCCGCGCCGTGTTCGAACGCGCAGACTTTGTCGATGCGTTCTACAACAGCCTGATCCTGGCGTTCTGCGCCGCCTCGCTGGCCACGGTGATCGCGGTGCCGGCGGCCCTGGCGATCACCCGGCTCGAATTCCCCGGCCGGGACTTCTTCAACGGCCTGTTCCTGTCGCCGATCATCATTCCGCACCTGGTGCTGGGGTGGCGCTGCTGCGTCTGTTTGCCCTGATGGGCGTGAATGGCAATTTCACCTGGCTGATCTTCGCCCACGTGCTGGTGATCACGCCGTATGTACTGCGCCTGGTGCTCGCCTCGGCCATCGGCCTGGACCGCAGTGCCGAGCAGGCCGCGCAATCGCTGGGGGCCGGGCGCTTTACGCTGTTTCGGCAAATCACCCTGCCGATGATTCTGCCGGGGGTGGCCGGGGGCTGGTTGCTGGCGTTCATCAACAGTTTCGATGAGGTGACGTTGTCGATCTTCGTCACCTCGCCGGCCACGCAGACCTTGCCGGTGCGCATGTACGTCTACGCCACTGAATCCATCGACCCGATGATGGCGGCGGTATCGGCCCTGGTCATCGCGCTCACGGCACTGACGATGATTCTGCTCGATCGGGTCTATGGCCTGGATCGGGTCCTGGTAGGTAAGCAATGAGGGCGCCATGGCTCTGCTGAAACGACTGGCCGAAGGCGACCGCCCGGCCCTGCACTTTACCCTCGACGGCGCACCGGCCACCGGCCTGTTGGGCGACACCCTGCTCACGGCCGTGTTGACCTGCAGCGACCACCTGCGCGGCAGCGACTTCAGCGCCGAACCCCGGGCCGGCTTCTGCCTGATGGGCGCCTGCCAGGATTGCTGGGTCCGCCTGGGCGACGGCCGCCGCGTCCGAGCCTGCTCGACCCTGCTCGAAGCAGGCCATCAGATCAGTCGTGAACCGGGGCGGCGCGTATGAGCGCCGCCTTCGTTGAATGTGCCGCCGCCTTCGCGGGCAAGCCCGCTCCCACAGGGAATGGGTGGCGAACACAGCATCGAGGATCACCACTAGATCATTGTGGGAACGGGCTTGCCCGCGAAGGCGGCTTCACCCGCGCCGCAAATCCCCACCCCCAACCGAGGAGGTGGCCATGAAACCCATCGCCATCATCGGCGCGGGCCCGGCCGGTATTCGTGCTGCGCAAACCCTGGTCGCCCACGGTGTCTACCCCGTTCTGCTGGACGAGGCAGCCCGCGGCGGCGGACAGATCTATCGGCGCCAACCGGCCAATTTCAAGCGCTCGCCAGCCAAGCTCTATGGCTTCGAGGCGCAAAAGGCCAATGCCCTGCACCAGACCCTCGACGACCTGCGCGAACAGCTCGATTACCGTCCCGACACACTGGTATGGAACGCCGAGGGCGGTCTGCTGGACACCTTGCACGAAGGGCGCGCCGAGCGCCTTGAATACGCCAGCGTGATCGTCGCCACCGGCGCCACCGACCGCATCCTGCCCGTGCCGGGTTGGACCTTGCCGGGGGTGTACAGCCTCGGCGCGGCGCAGATCGCCCTGAAGTTCCAGGGCTGCGCCATCGGCGAGCGGGTGGTGTTCGCCGGCAGCGGACCGCTGTTGTACCTGGTGGCGTATCAGTACGCCCGCGCGGGCGCCCAGGTGGTCGCCGTGCTCGACAGTTCACCGCTCAGCGCCCAGGTCCGCGCCCTGTCCGGCTTGCTGGCTCAGCCCGTCACCCTGGCCAAGGGGCTGTATTACCGCGCCTGGCTGACGGCCCACGGCATCAAGGTGCTGCAAGGCGCCCGCCTGTCGCGCATCGACGGCACACGCCAGGTGCAATCGCTGCGCTGGCACAACGCCAAGGGCGAGCACACCCTCGAGTGCGACGCGGTGGCCTTCGCCCATGGCTTGCGCAGCGAAACCCAGCTGGCCGACCTGCTCGGCTGC
This sequence comes from Pseudomonas sp. Cab53, assembly GCF_018325965.1. Taxonomy (NCBI): domain Bacteria; kingdom Pseudomonadati; phylum Pseudomonadota; class Gammaproteobacteria; order Pseudomonadales; family Pseudomonadaceae; genus Pseudomonas; species Pseudomonas sp. Cab53. The sequence continues at coordinate 4,083,364 of NZ_AP021902.1, forward strand.
GGGTTTTCCTGGAACCCCCTCAACCGCGCCTGGCTGCCGCAACGCGACGGTGCCGGGCGTAGCAGCGTCCCCGGGGTCTACCTGGCCGGCGACGGCGCCGCCATCATGGGCGCCGACGCAGCGGAAATGGCCGGGGAGCGCGCCGCCTTGGCCCTGCTCGAAGACCTTGGCTACCGGATCGATTCGCAGCGCTGCCACCAACTGGAGCAGGCCCTGGAGCGCATCGGCCGGTTCCGGCAAGGCCTGGAGCGCGCATTTGCCTTCCCCGAAGGCTGGGCCGCCGACGCCGCCGATCAGCTGATGATCTGCCGCTGCGAAGAAGTCAGCGTCGGTGATATTCGCCGGGTGGTGGGCGAAGGCCATTGGGAGATCAACCGGGTCAAGGCCCATTGCCGGGTCGGCATGGGCCGGTGCCAGGGCCGTATGTGCGGCGCCGCGGCGGCGGAAATCATTGCCTGCGAGAGTGGCCGCCCGGTCTCCGACATCGGCCGCCTGCGGGCCCAGGCGCCCATCAAACCCGTGCCGTTCGGCCTGGAGGTGGCGCCATGAACGACGTCGACGTAGTGATCATTGGCGGCGGCATCGTGGGCGCCTCGGCCGCGTTGTTCCTGAGTCGGGCCGGACGCCGGGTGGCGCTGCTGGAGCGGGATTTCTGCGGGTCGCACTCAAGCGGCGTGAACTACGGTGGCGTCAGGCGCCAGGGTCGTCCCTTGTCGCAACTGCCGTTGTCGCAACGGGCCCATGAAATCTGGAGCCAGCTCCCCCAGTTGATCGGCATCGACGGCGAGTACCAGCGCAGCGGCCACCTGAAACTGGCCCGCAGCCTCGACGATCTTCGCGCCCTGCACGACTACGCCGCCAGCAGCCAGGGCTTCGGCCTCGACCTGCAACTGCTCGATCGCGATCAATTGCGTGCCCGCTTCCCGTGGGTCGGCGCCGTGGCGGTCGGGGCATCGCTGTGCCCGGATGACGGCCACGCCAATCCGCGCCTGGTGTCGCCGGCCTTTGCCCAGGCCGCCCGCCGGCACGGCGCACAAGTGCACGAACAATGCGCCGTCGACAGCGTGGACCATGACGGCCATCGCTTCACCGTTCAAACCCGGCCTGGCTTGGTGCTCCATGCGCCCTGGTTGCTGAACTGCGCCGGAGCCTGGGCGAGCCACTTCGCCGCGCAATTCGGCGAAGCGGTGCCGATGCACGCCGGGCATCCGGCAATGTTGGTCACCGAACCCCTGCCCGTGGTCATGGATGCCAGCACTGGCGTCGAAGGCGGCGGGATTTACGCACGCCAGGTCGCACGGGGCAATTGTGTCCTGGGCGGCGGCCAGGGTTTTGCCCTGGACGAAGCGCGCGCCCGGCCCGGGCAGAATGCCGTGGTCGAAATCCTGCGCCAGGCCGTGGAACTCTATCCATTTTTGGAAGGCGCCCAGGCGATTCGTACCTGGAGCGGCACCGAAGGTTACCTGCCCGATCGCCAGCCGGTGATCGGCCCCAGCAGCACCCAACCCGGCCTGTTGCATGCGTTCGGCTTTGCCGGCGCCGGCTTCCAGATCGGCCCCGCGGTGGGCCAGGCGCTCACCGAGATCATCTGCAGCGGCGCGTCGAGCACGCCGCTGGATGCGTTTTCCATCACCCGGTTTCACTCCATCTCCGTTGCTTGATAGAGGAAGGTCGCGCCATGAATAACGTCAAACGCACTGCACTGCTGGGTTGTGCCTGCTTGAGCGCATCGCTCACCGCCGGCCAGGCATACGCCGAGCCAACGCTTTACCTGGGCATGAACGGCGGCACCATGGAACGGCTCTACGCCGACAAGGTCCTGCCGGCCTTCGAGAAAGCCAACAACGTCAAGGTGGTGATCGTGCCCGGCACGTCCGCCGACATCCTGGCCAAGGTCCAGGCCAGCAAAGGCAACCCGCAGATGCACGTGATGTTCCTCGATGACGGCATCATGTACCGCGCCATCTCCATGGGGCTGTGCGACAAACTCGAAGACAGCCCGACCCTGGCACAGATCCCGGCCAAGGGTCGTATCAAGGACCAGGCCGTGGCCGTCAGCCTCGGGGTGACGGGGCTGGCCTACAACACGCGGCTGTTCAAGGAAAAGGGCTGGAGCGCGCCGACCTCCTGGATGGACCTGGCCGACCCGCGCTTCAAGGACAAAGTGGTGTTCCAGTCGATGGCCTCGTCGACCTTCGGCCTGCACGGTTTCCTGATGTTCAACCGGATCCAGGGCGGCAGTGAAAATGACGTCGAACCGGGCTTCAAGGCCTGGCCGAACACCGTCGGGCGCAACGTGCTGGAGTACATTCCAAGCTCGGCGAAGATCTCTGAAATGCTGCAGACCGACGAAGCGGCGCTGTTCCCGCTCACGCCGACCCAGGTGACCGCGCTGAAACTCAAGGGCATGCCGGTGGAATACGCGCAGCCGAAGGAAGGCGCGGTGGTCCTCAACGTCGCCGAATGCACCATCGCCCAGAACACCCAACCCGAACTGGCGCAGAAACTCGCCGCCTTCCTGCTGACGCCTGAAGCCCAGGCCATTGCCCTGGAAGAAGGCGACCAGATCCCGTCCAACCCCAACACCCCGACCACCGACAAGACCCGTGGCCAGGTACAAGCGATGAAGCAATACCTGGAAACCGCCATTGCCGTGGACTGGGACCAGGTCAACGAACAGCGCCCCGCCTGGAATGCGCGGTGGAACCGCAGCGTCGAGCGCTAACCGGTATGGCGCGTGTGGCGAGGGGATTTATCTCCCTCGCCACAGGGTTTTGTAACAGAATAGCGGGCATCAGACGCTTCTGGATCGACAGCGACCGCTCCCCATGGATACCCTCACACGACTTCGCGCCGGCCAGCTCTCGGGCGTCACCCGCCTGGACCTGGCCTGCGGCCTGACACAGTTTCCCCCGGAAATCTTCGACCTGGCCGACACGCTCGAGATCCTCAATCTCAGCGGTAACCAGCTCGACGCGCTGCCCGACGACCTGCATCGGCTGACCCGTCTACGGGTGTTGTTCTGCTCGGACAACCGCTTCACCGAACTGCCCGAATGCCTGGGTCGATGCGACGCATTGACCATGGTCGGTTTCAAGGCCAACCGCATCGAGCGTGTCACGGGCGCCGCCCTGCCGCCGAAGTTGCGCTGGCTGATCCTGACGGACAACTGCATCAGCCAGTTACCCGATGAGCTGGGCCAACGCCCGGACCTGCAAAAACTGATGCTGGCCGGCAATCGCCTGCGCCAGTTGCCGGCCAGCCTGGGCCAGTGCCAACGTCTCGAGCTGCTGCGCATCGCCGCCAATCAATTGGACGAACTGCCGCCCGGCCTGCTGCAACTGCCGCGCCTCAGCTGGCTGGCCTACGCCGGCAACCCGCTGGAAACCCAGGCCGACCTCGCCGCATTGAGCACCACGACGCCCATTGACTGGTCGCAACTGACTCTGCAACACACCCTGGGCGAGGGTGCATCGGGCGTGATCCATCAAGCGCTGTGGCAGGCCCCGGGCCAGGCGCCTCGGACCGTCGCGGTGAAGCTGTACAAAGGCCAGATGACCAGCGACGGCTCGCCCCTGCATGAAATGCATGCCTGCATCACCGCGGGCCGGCATCCGCAGTTGATTGAGGTGTTGGGCCAGGTCGTCGGGCATCCCGAGCAACAGGCCGGGCTGGTGATGGCGCTGATCGAGCCCCGCTACCGCAACCTCGCCGGGCTGCCGAGCCTGGCCTCGTGCACCCGTGACGTGTACGCGGACGAATTGCGCCTCGATGCGCCCGCTGCCTTGCGCATCGCCCACGGCATCGCTGCGGTGGCAGCCCACCTGCACCGCCAAGGCATCACCCATGGCGATCTGTACGCTCACAACATTCTTTTCAATGACCAGGGCGACTGCCTGTTGGGGGATTTTGGCGCAGCGTCGTTCCACGCCACCACCGACACCGTGCAGACGCGTGCCCTGCAACGCATCGAAGTGCGTGCCTTCGGGATCTTGTTGGGGGAACTGCTGGCGCGCATCGAGCCGACGCCCGAGGGGGCGATGCAGGCAACGTTGCAAGGCTTGCAGTCACGTTGCTGCCAGCCGGAGGTGCTGGCGCGACCGGGTTTCGAGGAGATTGAAGCGCTTTTGAGCGGCTTGAAACGCTGACCATGGCGAGGAAGCATGCTCCCTCGCCACTCAAAGGGCTGCTTACCCCGCCAACCCGACAAACATGTCCTGTACGTCATCGTGGTTGTCGAGGCCTTCGAGGAAGGCTTCGACTTCAGCCATCTGCTCGTCGGTCAGGCCGCTGACCGGGTTTTTCGGCTGGTAGCCCAGCTTGGCCGACAGCACCGTGAAACCCTGCTCCGGCAAGGCCTTCTGCACGGCGTCGAGGTCGGCAGGGTCAGTAAGGAACAGGGTCGCGCCCTCTTCGCCCGGCTCGAAATCCTGGGCACCGGCCTCGATGGCGGCCAGTTCCGGATCGGCATCCGGGCTGTCCGGCGCGGCTTCGATCATGCCCACATGGTTGAAGTCCCACGCCACCGAACCCGAAGCCCCCAGCTGGCCCTTGCGAAAGGCCACACGGATCTCGGCAACGGTGCGGTTGATGTTGTCGGTCACGCACTCAACGATCAGCGGCACCTGGTGCGGCGCGAAACCCTCGTAGGTGACACGGTGGTACTGCACGGTTTCACCGAGCTGGCCCGAACCTTTCTTGATCGCACGTTCCAGGGTCTCGCGGGGCATCGAGGCCTTTTTCGCCTGCTCGACCACCAGGCGCAGGTGCGCGTTGGTCGCTGTATCGGCGCCGTTGCGCGCGGCAATGGTGATTTCCTTCACCAGCTTGCCGAAGATCTTGCCCTTGGCGTTCGCAGCCGCTTCTTTGTGTTTAACCTTCCACTGTGCGCCCATCACTCACTCTCTTGTCTGACGCGCCGAGACATCTGCTGGCCGGCGCTGTGGCGCCAGTTTATACGGCCTAAACCGGCTGATCGACCAAAAAATTCGGCCTGCTGGATCGACATTTGCGCAGCATCTTGTAGGGCCTTTCTGAAATAGCGCCGCACAGGCCCCGTTCCCGTCCACGGTTTCGTACCCTCTGCGCTTCTCCCCGCCAGTAAGAGCCGCGATGCGCAACGACATGGAAAGTCCTTTCAGCCTGACCTTCACGCAAAGCGATTTGCAGCTGCAAGTGCTACGGTTCAACGGCCGCGAAGCCCTCAACCAACCCTACCGCTTCAACCTCGAACTGATCAGCCTGGCGCCACCGATGAACCCCGACACGCTGCTGGGACAACCGGCCTTCCTGCGCCTGGACGCCGAATCGGGCATCCACGGGGTCGTCCACAGCGTCCACCTGAGCGCGCCCGCGTCCCATCGCATCGGCTATCGGGTGACGCTGGTGCCTTATCTCCAGCGCCTGGAACAAGGCCCACGGCGGCGGGTGTTCAACCGGCTCAGCGCCGTGCAGATGCTGCAGCGCCTGCTGGACGACCACGCCCTGCCCACCGACAGCTACCGCTTCGAACTGCCCCATGGGCAATACCCGCGCCGTCCGTTCTGCATCCAATACGAGGAAAGCGACCTGGCCTTGCTGCAACGGCTGTGCGAGGAAGAAGGCATCCACTACCACTTTGAGCACAGCCCCCAGGGCCATGTCCTGGTGTTTGCCGAAGACCCGCAGAGCTTTCCCCCTGCGCCGCTGGCATTGCCCCTGCGGCCGGACGCCAGCGCGGAGCCGGCGATCCAGCGGTTGTACCTGCGCCACCAGCCCATGACGCCCACCCCGCCCGGCGGGTTCAGCGACCGGGCCATGGGCGAGACCGAGGCCTTCGCCGCCAACCACGCCTTTGACAGCCCGGCTCACCAGGCCCTGCGGGGCGACCCGGCCCTGACTCACCGTCACCAGGCCGGTCGTCGCCACCTTGAACGGCTACGCTGCCGGCAACGGGAGATCCATGGCCAAAGCACCCAACCGGCCCTGCGTGGCGGCCACCTCGTCCAGGTCGACGAACACCCGGTGTCAACCTTCAACGATCAATGGCTGATCGTTGACGTGCAACATCGCGGTCGACAGTTTTCCATCCTCGAACCGAACCTGCCCGCCACCCCATCGACCCGGCAGTACCGCAACCGATTCACCGCCATTCCCTGGTCCACCGTGTTCAGGCCCGCCCTCAGGCATCCCAAGCCCCGCATTCCTGGCTATCACCTGGCCCACGTGCTCGGCCACGCCGGCCAACCGGCCAGGCCCGATGAACACGGCCAGGTCAGTGTCAGCCTGTGGGCGCCGGACCAGGAAGCCATCGCCCTGCCGGTGTCGCGATTATCGCTCGGCACTCCTCCTGTACTGACGGCGGGTAGCCGGGTGCTGGTGAGTTTTCTCGACGGCGATCCCGACCGGCCGGTGCTCTGTCCCGGCGTTTTCGACACCGGCGCCGGCTCGACCGCCGCACCGCAATCACCACAGCACACACCGGATGCCGGGCTGCTTTTGGACTGGCTTCTGAACCCGCCCGACCTTGCTCCCTGACAAAACGTGATCCAGCACAAGCAAACCCAGCGAAACGGGCTTACAGTAAACACAACGCCGCAAAAGACGGCGCTCTACCCTGATTGTTGGAGATACCTGCAATGCCCTGGAAAAACTCAGAAAGCCGCTACAGTACCGTCACGGTCACCTTGCATTGGTTGATGGTGGTCCTGCTGGCCGTGGTTTATGCCTGCATCGAGTTCCGTGGAATCTTCCCCAAGGGCAGCGGCGGTCGAACCCTGATCAAGGAAGCCCACTTCATGCTCGGCCTGACGGTGTTCCTGCTGGTCTGGCTGCGCCTGTTCGCCCGCAGCATGGGCAAGGCGCCGGCGATCTTCCCGGCATCGCCTGTCTGGCAGACCTTCCTCGCTCGCCTGATGCACTGGGCCCTGTACCTGTTCATGATCGCCATGCCGCTGCTGGGCTGGCTGATCACCAGCGCCGAAGGGCATCAGGTCATGTTCTACGGTTTCGACCTGCCGCTGATCACTCATCAGGACAAGGATTTCGCCAAACAGCTGGAGGGCTGGCACGTGCTGGGTGGCACCATCGGCTATTGGTTGATTGGCCTGCATGCCCTGGCGGGGCTGTATCACCACTACGTGGTGCGCGACAACACGCTGCTGCGGATGATGCCCAAGCGCGGCTGAAGACGGTCTATTCGAGCCCCCGGCGGCCTTGCAAGCCGCCGGTGTGCACAAAGATCAGGCGCGTACCTCGGGCGAACCGCCCGGCTTCGACCTGAGCCTTGAGCAGCATCAGCGCCTTGCCGGTGTACAGCGGTTCCAACTCGATGGCGCCCGTGGTCGAAATGAAGTCGCTGAGCTGGGCATCGACCCGGGCAAAACCGCCGCGGCTGCCGTCGAGCAGTTCATAACGCGCCCGAGTCAGCCCGGCCGCCGTCACGATGCGCTCGACCTGCGGCGCCACCCCGTGGTTCTCGGGCACGGCCAGCACCCCATACACCGGGCGCTCCCCCGCTTCGGCCAGCACCAGCCCCGCCAGCGACGTCCCCGTGCCGCACGCCAGCCACCAGCCGTGATAATCCGCCCACCCCAATCGCGCCAGTTGTTCGCGGACACTGGCCACCCACGCCATGCAACCTTGGGCGCCGGCCAATCCTGAGCCGCCTTCGGGCACGGGATGCAACTGTGGATAACGCGCCTGCCAGGGCCCCCAGAAATCCGCCGCGTGGCGCTCGCGGTAGCCGCCATACCCCAACCAATGCAATTGCATGCCGAACGCGTTCAGGTCCCGCACCGTGGGCGTGTCCATGGGGTGACCGCGCAGCAGTCCGAGCGTCGGAAAGCCGAAGCGCTTGCCGGCAGCCGCCAACGCATGCAGATGATTGGAATAGGCCCCGCCCAGGCTCATCACCCCCTCGGCTCCCGCCTCCTGCGCCTCGCGCAAATGATGCACCAGCTTGAACCATTTGTTGCCGCTGATCAGCGGGTCGATCTGGTCCAGGCGCAACACCGCCACTTCAACACCGGCGAGGGCGAGCCAGTCGAGGGGCAAGGGGTCAAGTCGAGGTTGGGGATGCCAGTCGAGGGCGGGAAGCAGCATGGCGGCAGGCCGAAGAGAAAGACGCCGGAATCTTAACAGCTTGGCCGCAACGGGCCGGACAATACACAAACCTGAGGGAACGAACCGGCTCGCGAAAACGCTTGGTCAGTCACGATTGCAGTGACTGATTGGACGCCTTCGCAAGCAGGCTCGCTTCCACACATGGAGTCAGGTGAGCCCGCCCCCCATGGACAGACCTTACAACTGCGCCGCCAACCGCGACCCCTGGTTGATCGCGCGCTTGGCATCCAGCTCCGCGGCCACATCGGCACCGCCGATGAGGTGAACGGTCTGCCCCGCCGCTTCCAGGCCTTGCTGCAATTCACGCAGCGGATCCTGGCCGGCGCAGATCACGATGTTGTCCACCGGCAGCACTTGAGGCTCGCCGGCTTCACCGATGCGAATATGCAGGCCCTGGTCGTCGATCTTCAGGTATTCGACGCTGTTGAGCATCTGCACCTGCTTGTTCTTCAGGCCCGTGCGGTGAATCCAGCCGGTGGTCTTGCCCAGGCCGTCGCCAACCTTGGAGGTCTTGCGCTGCAACAGGAATACCTGGCGCGCCGGGGCATGGGGTTCGGCCTGGATCCCGGCCACACCACCGCGGGCCTGAAGCCGTGTGTCGATCCCCCACTCCTTCCAGAATGCCTCGCGGTCCTGGCTCGTGGCGACGCCCTGATGCACCAGGAACTCCGACACGTCGAAGCCGATACCGCCAGCGCCGATCACCGCGACGCTGCGGCCCACTGGCTTGCGCTCCAGGATCACGTCCAGGTAGCTCAACACCTTGGCATGCTCCACACCGGGAATCGCCGGCACGCGCGGCGCAATGCCAGTGGCCAGGATGATCTCGTCATAACCGCCGTCCACCAGGGTCGCCACATCCACCCGAGTGTTGAGGCACAACTCGACATTCGTCGTCTGCAACTTGCGATTGAAGTAACGCAGGGTCTCGTAGAACTCTTCCTTGCCCGGTACACGCTTGGCGACGTTGAACTGGCCGCCGATTTCGCTGGCCGAATCGAACAGGGTCACCTGGTGGCCCCGCTCGGCCGCCACGGTAGCAGCGGACAACCCGGCCGGCCCGGCCCCCACCACGGCGATCTTCTTCACCTGGGTCACCGGCAGGTAGTTGAGCTCGGTTTCATGGCACGCCCGCGGGTTCACCAGGCAACTGGTGAGCTTGCCGCCAAAGGTGTGGTCGAGGCAGGCCTGGTTGCAGCCGATGCAGGTGTTGATCTCATCCCCACGCCCCGCCGCTGCCTTGTTGACGAACTCCGGGTCTGCCAGAAACGGCCGCGCCATGGAGACCATGTCGGCATCGCCTTCGGCCAGGATCTGCTCGGCCACTTCCGGCGTGTTGATCCGGTTGGTGGTGATCAGCGGAATGCCGACCGAACCACGCAACTTGGCCGTGACCTTGCTGAACGCGGCTCGCGGCACCTTGGTGGCGATGGTGGGAATCCGCGCCTCGTGCCAGCCGATACCGGTGTTGATGATCGTCGCGCCAGCCTGCTCGATGGCCTTGGCCAGTTGGACGATCTCGTCCCAGGAACTGCCACCCTCCACCAGGTCGAGCATCGACAGGCGAAAGATGATGATGAAATTCGGGCCCACCGCTTCGCGTACCCGGCGAACGATCTCCACCGGCAGGCGCATGCGGTTTTCATAGCTGCCACCCCAGCGGTCGGTGCGGTGGTTAGTGTGGGCGGCCAGGAACTGGTTAATGAAATACCCTTCCGAGCCCATGATCTCGACGCCGTCGTACTCGGCCTGCTGGGCCAGCACCGAACAGGTGACGAAATCGCGGATCTGCTTCTCGATGCCCTCCTCGTCCAGCTCCTTGGGCTTGAACGGGTTGATCGGCGCCTGGATCGCGCTGGGCGCCACTTGCTTGGGGCTGTAGGCATAGCGCCCGGCGTGGAGAATCTGCATGCAGATCTTGCCGCCGGCCTCGTGCACGGCGCGGGTCACGATCCGGTGCTTGAGGGCTTCTTCTTCGGTGGTCAGCTTGGCCGCCCCGGAGTAGACGCCGCCCTCATCATTCGGCCCGATCCCGCCGGTGACCATCAGGCCCACGCCGCCTCGGGCACGCTCGGCGAAATACGCCGCCATGCGTTCGAAACCACCCGGTTTTTCTTCAAGACCGGTGTGCATCGAGCCCATCAGGGTACGGTTGCGCAAGGTGGTAAAACCCAGGTCCAACGGAGCCAGCAGGTGCGGGTAATGGGCGGCGGTCATCGGTAACTCCACAACGGGCGATCACGGAAAAGGTGGAAGCTCTGCGGCCTCCCTCAGTCATGCCCCACAGCCTAAGAGCCGGACTGCGAGCGCTCAATGACCGTAACTGACAACTTCATGATCCAAATGTGCAGCGCGTGGACCACTGGCGCCTGAGGCCCATCTGCACTGCCCCTGGCAAGGGCGCTTGGCCCCGGAGGGCTGTGAAGCTCGCGCTTACCTGCCGGCGGCCACCCCCTCTGCATACGCCTGCATGCACTTTGGAACATGTGCATCCTTTGGCGAATGGCCGGTTTTACCGTACCCTGCGCCGTAATAACCGCACACGGCCGCTGACTGTTTACCCCATGCGCAAATTTCTGTACCTGCTGTTTTCCCTGGCCTTGGTCGCCGTCCTGATCACCTATGCACTGTGGACGGCGGATCGGCCGGCGGGTCATTACCTGTCGGACCTGCGCATCAACCTGGCAGTCGACCAGGGCACGCCCGCCGACCGCGGCAACCTGCTGGGCATCCAACCCGAACTGTTCCCCACCGATTACCAGACCCCCGAGCGCCTGCACCGCAAACTGGCGGCCTACCTGCAGGCCGCGCGCGAGCAGGGTTTGCTCAACGAAAAAACCATCGTGGTGTTGCCCGAGCACATCGGCACCTGGCTGATGGTCAGCGGTGAAAAGGACGAGCTGTACCAGGCCACAACCTTCAAGGAAGCCATGAACTGGCTGGCGGCGAGCAATCCACTGGCGTTTATCCGAGCGCTGCTCAGCACCCACGGCGAGAACCGCCTGGACGATGCCTACCTGCGCATGAAAGCCCAGCGCATGGCCCACGACTACCAGGCGCTGTTTGGCGGGTTGGCCAAGGAGTTCGGCGTCACCCTGGTGGCCGGCTCCATCATTCTCCCCGAGCCCAGCGTCAGCGAAGATACGCTGAAGGTGGGCGCAGGCGCGCTGTACAACAGCAGCCTGGTGTTCGGCAGCGATGGCCTTCCGATGGGCCAGCCACAACGCCAGCGACATCCGGTGTTCGAGCAGCGGGACGTGTTGGAGGCTGATCGCCCGGACGCCATCCATGTCGTCGACACCCCCGCCGGGCGCCTGGGCGTACTGATCGGCAGCGACAGCTGGTACCCGGTCCACTACCGACAGCTCAACGAGCTGGGCGCACAACTGATCGCGGTGCCCGCCTTCGTCATCGGGCGCGATACCTGGGACAAACCCTGGAGCGGCTATAAAGGTCTGTCCACGCCCAGCGAAGTGAGCCTCAAGCCCGGTGAAACCAGCGAAGGCCAGGCCTGGCATCGCCTGACATTGACCAGCCAGTTGCCCATCAGCCAGGCCCGAGGCGGCGTCAGCGTGTTCCTGCGGGGCCAGTTCTGGGACAGTGGCAGCAGCGGCCAAAGCTTCATCAGCCACGACGGCCAGCATTTCCCCGATGGCCAGGCCCGTGGCGCACGCCTGCTGAACCTTTGGCTGTGACCATGAAGCCGCAACCGATGCGCCTCGGGGATTTATCGGTGGGCTTCGTCCATAGCCTGGCAGACGCGATCGCCAGCCATGGGCATGATCCCCAACCGTTGCTCGAACAGTACGGCCTCGATGCCACGCGCTTGGCCGAACCCGGCGCACGCCTGTCGATCCCTCGTTATATGCGCCTGGGTCACGCCGCCATCCAGCAGACCGGCAACCCGGCCCTGGGCCTGCGCATGGGCCAGCTCAGCCGATTGAGCCAGGCTGGGCTGGCAGGTGTTACCGCCGCCCAGGCACCCACCGTGCGCGAAGCCGCCCGCTGCCTGATCCGCTTCGAGCCGCTGTACGGTTCCAACTACCGCGGCCAATCCAGCTTCCACGAGGATGCCCGGGGCGCCTGGCTGCGGTTCTATTCCATCAGCCCGTACAACGCCTACAACCGCTTCGTGGTGGATTCGATCGTCGCCGGCTGGCTCACCCAACTGTCCAGCGTGAGCGGCATCGCGCTGCGACCGGAGCGCATCGACATCGAATTCGAAGAGCCGGCGTACCTGGAAGCCTACCGCGTGCTAGGCGACGGCCCGATCCAGTTTGGCGCCGAGCAGAATCAACTGCGCCTGGGCCTCGACAGCCTGGCCCAGCGAAACCCGCAGCATTGCCCCAGTACCTGGCAACACCTGGTTCAGTTGTGTGAACGGGAATTGGAACAGCTGACCCGCACCCGCAGCCTGCGCGAGCGCATCATCCAACTGTTGGGACCCTTGCTTAACGGTGGCCGGGAGCCCGACCTGGAAGAAGTGGCGGCGCGCCTGAAGCTGCCCACCTGGACCCTGCGCCGCAAGCTGGCCGAAGAAGGTACGCAGTTTCGCGCCATCCTCAACGACACACGCCGCGACCTGGCCATGACTTACATTCGCGATACCGAACTGGCGTTCGGTGAGATCGCCTACCTGTTGGGGTTTGCCTCAGCCGAGGCATTCCAACGAGCCTTCAAGCGCTGGAACGCACAAACGCCGGGAGAGTTCCGGCGCAGCCACAGGGCACATTGAGTCCAAGCGCCCGTGTAGGGTTCATGCTGTGCCGAGGGCTTACAGCTCCGTTGCATCTTCGGCAGGCTCCAGCGGGTCCAGTTCGTACGCCTGGTATTCCAGCAGCTCTTCCTGGTAATCGTCCATTGCGTGTCCTTCCCCTTTCATTGAAACCAATGCCTGATGGCCTTGGAGTCAGAATAAAGCTGCTTTATGAATAAAACATGAAGCCTAGGCTTCATGTTTTAAACGTAGCACAGCGCCGGGAAATTAGCGCAAGCAGGTGTAACAGCACGTGCCAGGCTGACCACCCACCTCAATATCAAGGAAGCGGCTGGATGGCCTCGGTTGGCGGTGGCAGGTCGCTGGCCGGTGGCGGCGTGATGACCTCCATCGTCGACTCCGGTGCTACCGAGGGTGCGTATTCGGCGGGCGCAATCGGCGCCGGTTCGCTTGGCGGGGCCACCGGTTCGGACGCGGCCGGAACGGTGTCCGCCGGCGCGGCGTTATCCGTCGGCGTGGTCGGTGCGGGCGCGGGCGCCGGTTGCGGCTCGGCGGCCGGCGCAGGGGCCAGCGCAGCCGGTTCCGCCTTGGGTTCCGGCATCCCCAGTTCAGCTTTCGGCTTGTCGGCATTCTCGACGTTCTTCTTCGCCTCGGGCGGCAAGAACACCTCCACCAAGGCAAAGAAGCGCTCATAGAACTTGGCCGCCGAGACGGTTTCGCTGGCGACCTTGACCATCGCATCATCGGACGAACCGATCGGCATCGACACCGAACCCAACACGCCGACGCCCAGGCTCGCAGAGTTGTTGGTCTTCTTCAGGGCATAGCGGTCCTGCAAGGCGTTGGCGAACATGGTCGCCCGATGCCCCGGCCCACCGTCTTCGGCACAGACCAGGTTGAAACTGATCTCCAGGTGGGTTTCACCGGTCTGCTGGAAGCTCTTGTGGCCACTGACCAGTTTCGGATCGCTGCTGGTGATGATGTAGCCCTGGCTGAGCAACGCCCGACGCCCGGCCTCACAGGTCGCCGTGTCGCTGACGGGATAGGTGCGCGAGAACGTACCGGAATCATCGAAGCTCTCGTGCTCGTAAATCGCGGTTTTCTTGGACGAGCAACCGGCTGCGGCGACCAGCGCCAGTGCAAGCCCGAGTGTGCGCATTTGAAATGATGTGAACATTGAACATCCTGAGGAAAACGATCCGGGGCGTATTGTGCAACAGAACGCGACCTGACAGCGTGAGTAATCTTGTTTCAAGGGGGTTACAAGTCTACTGAGGGTTGTTTGCAGGAAAAAGACGCCAATCCAGTGGATCGACGAACGCCCCTTCGAAAGCAACAAGCGGATACAAAAAGACCCCGGCGTTTCGGCCGGGGTCTTTTTGTAGGCAACCGTCAAGGCATCAGAAACGCTTGATGTCCGCCTGGCTTTCCAACTGCTTGCGATAGGCCGCAAAGTCCTGCTGGCCGGCACGCGATGCAAGGTAGCGACGGTACTCGGCTTTCTCTGCATCGGTCGGAGCCGCTGCTTCGTTGACGCCGTTCAGGCGTACAACCGCCAGGCTACCGTCGGGCAACGTCACGCTGGTGAACGTCGGCTTGTCCTTCGATTCCGGCTTGGGCATGCGGAACAGCGCCTGCAATACCGCAGGGTCGATGCCCTCCTGGTTGCGATTCGCCGCTTCGGTGACTTTCCAGGCCTGGCCGTCGACAGGCTTGTCCAGGGCAGCCTTGCCATCGCGCAGGTTGGCGATCAGCTCATCCGCCTTGGTCTTGGCAGCCGCGCTGGCGTGTTCCTTGGCCAGTTGGGCACGAATCGGGCCGGCCACGCTTTCGAGCGGCAACTGCTCAGGCTTGCGGTGCTCCTTGGCACGCAGGACCACGACCGTCTCGGGATCCAGCTCGATGGCGGTACTGTTGGCACCCTCCTCCAGCACTTCGGGGCTGAACGCGGCAGTGACGACGGCACGGTTGGCCGCAATCCCTTCCCCGCCTTCACGGCCGAACGGGGCCGAGGTGTGGACCGTCAGCTTCAGGTCCTGGGCTGGTTGAGCCAGATCGGAGGCTTCGAACGAGGCATCTTCCAGTTGCTTGGTCGCCTCGACGAAACGCTGCTCGACCTGCTGGGTCTTCAGCTCGCGGGTCAGCTTGTCCTTGAGGCTGGCAAAGGTCGGCACTTCAGGCGCTTCGACCCCAACAGCTTGATCAGGTGAAAACCGAAGTCGGTGCGCACCGGTGCCGAAACCTGATCCTTGGTCAAGGCATACAGCGCCTTCTCGAACTCGGGATCGTAGACACCCGGACCTGCATAACCGAGGTCACCGCCGTTGTTCGCCGAACCCGGGTCCTGGGAAAACTCCTTCGCCAGGGCTTCAAACGACTCGCCCTTGGCCAGGCGTGCCTGGACCTCTTCGATCTTCGCCTTGGCCTGGGCTTCGCTGACCTTGTCGTTCACTTCGATCAGGATGTGAGCGGCACGACGCTGTTCGGACAGGTTGGCGATTTCCTTCTGGTACGCCGCCTGCAGGTCTTCATCCTTGACGCTGACCTGGTCGAAGAACGCGGCCTTTTTCAGTTCGAGGTAATCAATGACCACCTGGTCAGGCGTCATGAATTCCTTGGCGTGCTTGTCGTAGTAAGCCTTGACCTCGTCGTCGGTCAACTTCACGGCTGACGGGTCGGCCTTGATGCTCAAGGTGGCAAAATCACGGGTCTGCTTTTCCAGGCGGGCGAAGGCCAGTACCTGAGCGTCGGTGACGAAGCCGCTACCTGCCAGGCCTGCGCGCAACTGACCGATCAGCATTTCCTGGGCCAGCATCTGGCGGAACTGCATCCGGTTGTAACCCAGTTGGCGGATCACCTGGTCGAAACGTTCGGCGCTGAACTTGCCATCGACCTGGAACTCAGGCGTTTGCAGGATCACTTGATCCAGCGCGGCTTCGGAGAAGGCGAATTTCGCATCGTGTGCGCCTTGCAGCAGCAGCTTGCGATCGATCAGGCCCTTGAGCGCCGAATCACGCAGCATCTTTTCGTCCAGCAGGGAGGCGTCGAAATCCTTGCCCAGCTGTTGCATGAGCTGGCGGCGCTGCATGTCGACAGCCTGACTCAGCTCGTTCTGGCTGATGTTCTCGCCGTTGACCTTGGCCGCTTCATTGCGGTTGGAAGAGGCTTGGAAAATGGCATCGAAACCGGTCAACGCCATCAACGCGACGATGACCCCGATGATGGTTTTGGCAATCCAGCCTTGTGAATTGTCCCTGATATTCTGCAGCATGCGTCCCCCAGAAACGGTTGAACTTCAAATTTAGGCAACCGTGGAGCGTGGGTAGAATCCGGATAGAAGAAAGGCGCATCCGAGGATGCGCCTTCTCGTAACTGGCGGAGCGGACCAGACTCGAACCTGCAAGCCCTGGCGTGCCAGGCCGGTCGTAACCGGCCGTATTACCGCTCCGCTGCCAAGCCAGGCATGACCCCGACCCGGATAAACTCAACGAAACCTTAGTTAACGGCTTCTTTCAGCGCTTTACCGGCTTTGAAGCCTGGCTTCTTGGCAGCGGCGATTTCCAGTGTCTTGCCGGTCTGCGGGTTGCGACCGATACGAGCTGGACGGTCAGTCACGGAGAAAGTACCGAAACCTACCAGAACAACGGAGTCGCCAGCCTTCAGAGCGCCAGTGACGGATTCGATTACAGCGTCCAGCGCACGGCCAGCAGCAGCTTTCGGGATATCAGCGGATGCAGCGATAGCATCAATCAGTTCCGACTTGTTCACTCTAAGTCCCCTTATATCTATTTGAGATGATTCTAAGTTTTTTTGGTGAAAGCAAAAACGAGTGCTGAATGGCCTGCAGACACTTAAGAGCCGCTTTATAACAAGGGCTCTAAAAAACTGTCAAGGAAGCCCCCCAGGCAAATGCGTATTAATGCGTGCTAATTCTTTCCTTAGAGTCAGACTCGCGCTTTTCGTCCTTCGCGACTATCTCCGGAGCCACATCCGGCAAGGGCTCCGGCGCGTATTGCAGCGCAATTTGCAGGACCTCGTCAATCCATTTAACCGGTTTGATCTGAAGATCTTGCTTAATGTTGTCAGGAATTTCCTTCAGATCACGGACATTCTCTTCCGGAATGATCACGATCTTGATCCCGCCACGGTGTGCCGCCAGCAGTTTTTCTTTCAAGCCACCGATCGCCAGTACCTGGCCACGCAACGTGATTTCACCCGTCATGGCCACGTCGGCGCGCACCGGAATCCCGGTCAAGGCCGACACCAGCGCCGTGCACATGCCCACGCCGGCGCTCGGGCCGTCCTTGGGGGTCGCCCCTTCAGGCATGTGGATATGGGTGTCGCGCTTCTCGTGGAAATCCAGGGGAATGCCCAGGCTGCGGGCACGGCTGCGCACCACCGTCAGCGCCGCGGTGATCGACTCGACCATCACGTCGCCCAAGGAACCGGTCTTGATCAGCTGACCCTTGCCCGGTACCACGGCTGCCTCGATGGTCAGCAATTCGCCACCGACCTGAGTCCAGGCCAGGCCGGTCACCTGGCCGATCTGGTCCTGCTGCTCGGCCAGGCCGTACTTGAATTTGCGCACACCCAGGAAGTGCTCCAGCAGGTCGGAAGTGACCTTGACCGCGAAGCGTTTTTCCAGCGCATGCTCCTTGACCGCCTTGCGGCAGACCTTGGCAATCTGGCGCTCCAGGCCCCGCACACCGGCTTCGCGGGTGTAGTAGCGAATGATGTCGCGGATCGCCTCTTCGTCGAACTCCAGCTCGCCTTTCTTCAGGCCGTTGGCCTGGATCTGCTTGGGCGAAAGGTACTTCACGGCGATGTTGATCTTCTCGTCCTCGGTGTAGCCCGGCAGACGAATCACCTCCATCCGGTCCAGCAAGGCTGGCGGGATATTCATGGAGTTGGAGGTGCAGAGGAACATCACGTCCGACAGGTCGTAGTCGACCTCCAGGTAGTGATCGTTGAAGTTATGGTTCTGCTCCGGATCGAGCACTTCGAGCAACGCAGAGGCCGGATCGCCGCGCATGTCGCTGCCCATCTTGTCGATTTCATCCAAAAGGAACAGAGGGTTGCGTACACCCACCTTCGTCATCTTTTGAATCAATCTTCCTGGCATCGAACCGATGTAAGTACGGCGATGACCACGGATTTCCGCTTCATCGCGCACGCCGCCGAGGGCCATGCGGACGAATTTACGGTTGGTGGCGTGGGCAATCGATTCCGCCAGGGACGTCTTACCCACCCCGGGAGGACCGACCAGGCACAGCACCGGGCCACGAATCTTTTTCACGCGTTTTTGCACGGCGAGGTATTCGAGGATACGTTCCTTGACCTCTTCGAGGCCGTAATGGTCGGCGTCGAGGATGTCCTCGGCACGCGCCAGGTCCAGCCGCACCTTGCTCTGGGCCTTCCACGGCACCTGGACCAGCCAGTCGATGTAGGAACGCACCACGGTGGCTTCGGCAGACATCGGCGACATCTGCTTGAGCTTGTTCAGCTCGGCCTGGGCCTTGGCCAGGGCATCTTTTGGCAGCCCCGCGGCATCGATGCGCTTTTTCAGCTCTTCGATTTCGTTGTGGCCTTCGTCGCCATCGCCCAGCTCCTTCTGAATGGCCTTCATCTGCTCATTCAGGTAGTACTCGCGCTGGCTGCGCTCCATTTGCTTCTTGACGCGCCCGCGGATGCGTTTCTCGACCTGCAACAGGTCGATTTCGCCGTCGAGCAATGCCAGCACGTGTTCGACACGGGCCGACAGGTCGATGATCTCGAGGATTTCCTGCTTCTGCTCGATCTTGAGGGCCATGTGGGCCGCCATCGTGTCGACCAGGCGTCCAGGTTCGTCGATGCTGTTCAGCGAAGACAGGACCTCGGCAGGCACCTTCTTGCCCAATTGCACATACTGTTCGAACTGGGACAGCAGGCTGCGGACAAACACCTCCGATTCACGCTCGGGCGCATCGACCTCTTCGATCAGCGACACTTCGGCACGGCAGTGACCGTCCACTTCGCTGAAGCGCTCGACCGTACCGCGCTGCTCGCCCTCGACCAAGACCTTGACAGTGCCATCAGGCAGCTTGAGCAGTTGCAGAACCGTGGCGATCGTACCTACGCGATAGAGTGCGTCTTCGCCGGGATCATCGTCGGCAGGGTTTCTCTGAGCCAGCAGGAGAATCTGCTTGTCGCCCGTCATCGCAGCCTCGAGGGCTTCGATAGACTTCTCGCGCCCCACGAACAGCGGGATAACCATGTGCGGATACACCACGACATCGCGCAATGGCAGGAGAGGCAATTCGATGGTTGTCTTCATGATTTCGCCTCTACGGCGGCCCTAGGGCCGGAAACAGATGGAAGTAAGCTTGAAACCAAGATGGGGGCAGCCTTGAAAAAAAACAAGCGCTAAGGCTGATGCCTGACGGTTAAAAGAAATAAAAGTCATGCACAACCCTATGTGGCGAGGGGATAAATCCTCTCGCCACATAAAAGCAAAGGGGCCCGAAGGCCCCTTCTTTGTTCCGGCAGCGGGACGCTTAGGCGTCCGGCGCGGCCTTGGCAGCCGGCTCACTGTTTTCGTAGATATACAGTGGCTTGGACTTGCCTTCTATGACGCTTTCATCGATCACGACTTTACTCACCTCAGACTGCGAGGGGATTTCATACATCGTGTCGAGCAAGACACCCTCGAGGATCGAACGCAACCCACGGGCACCGGTCTTGCGTTCCAGGGCACGTCGGGCGACCGATTTCAGCGCGTCGGAACGGAACTCCAGGTCTACACCTTCCATTTCGAACAGCTTGGCGTATTGCTTGGTCAGGGCATTCTTCGGCTCGGTCAGAATCTGCATCAACGCCGCTTCATCCAACTCGTCCAGTGTCGCCAGGACCGGCAGACGACCGACGAATTCCGGGATCAGGCCGAATTTGACCAAATCGTCA
The DNA here is from genome assembly GCF_018325965.1 of Pseudomonas sp. Cab53. NCBI lineage: Bacteria > Pseudomonadati > Pseudomonadota > Gammaproteobacteria > Pseudomonadales > Pseudomonadaceae > Pseudomonas > Pseudomonas sp. Cab53. The sequence goes on from NZ_AP021902.1 coordinate 4,103,123, forward strand.
GGCTCGACTTCACGCAGGGATTCACCGACTTTCTTGCCCTCTTCCTTGCTGCGCACTTCGGCGTTGAAACCGATGCCGCCGCGGGTGGAGCGGTTCTGGATGACCTTTTCCAGCCCAGAGAACGCGCCGCCGCAGATGAACAGGATGTTACGGGTGTCGACCTGCAGGAATTCCTGCTGCGGATGCTTGCGACCACCTTGGGGCGGTACGGAAGCGACCGTGCCTTCGATCAACTTGAGCAAGGCCTGTTGCACGCCCTCGCCGGAAACATCCCGGGTGATGGACGGGTTGTCGGACTTGCGGGAAATCTTGTCGATTTCATCGATGTAGACGATGCCCATCTGGGCCTTTTCCACATCGTAGTCACACTTTTGCAGCAACTTCTGAATGATGTTCTCGACATCCTCGCCAACATAACCCGCTTCGGTCAGCGTGGTTGCGTCAGCAATGGTGAACGGAACGTTCAGCAAGCGGGCCAGGGTTTCGGCAAGCAGGGTCTTACCCGAGCCTGTCGGGCCGATCAGCAGGATGTTGCTCTTGCCGAGTTCGACCTCGTCATTCTTCTTGTCACGCTGGTTCAGGCGCTTGTAGTGGTTGTACACCGCTACGGCCAGTACCTTTTTGGCACGTTCCTGACCAATCACATACTGATCAAGGATGCCGCTGATTTCTTTAGGCGAAGGCAATTTATGCGCGCTGCTTTCGGCCTGGGCTTCCTGCACCTCCTCGCGGATGATGTCATTGCACAGGTCGACGCACTCGTCGCAAATGAAGACCGAGGGGCCGGCAATCAATTTGCGTACTTCATGCTGGCTTTTGCCACAGAAGGAGCAATAAAGCAGTTTGCCGTTGTCCTCGCCGTTGCGGGTGTCAGTCATTCGATCGATCCAAATCCGATAGGCTTGCAACACAAGATGAAGGCAATTGCGGGCTTTTTCAAGCCCGCAGGCGGCCGGTCATCCCAACCACCTGCATTTTGAGCGGCTTAGGCAGGCATTTGACGCTTGTTGATCACCGAGTCGATCAGGCCGTATTCGGCGGCACGCTCGGCGCTCATGAAGTTGTCACGCTCGGTGTCACGCTCAATGGTTTCGAGGCTTTGGCCGGTGTGATGGGCCAGCAGCGAATTCAGGCGCGAACGGATGTGGAGGATTTCCTTGGCATGGATGTCGATGTCCGACGCCTGGCCCTGGAAACCGCCCAATGGCTGGTGAATCATCATGCGCGAGTTCGGCAGGCAGTGACGCTTGCCCGCTGCGCCACCGGCGAGCAGGAACGCGCCCATGCTGCAGGCCTGGCCGATGCAGATGGTGGAAACGTCCGGCTTGATGAACTGCATGGTGTCGTAGATCGACATACCCGCCGTCACCGACCCGCCAGGCGAGTTGATGTAGAGATGGATATCCTTGTCCGGGTTTTCCGCTTCAAGGAACAGCAGTTGCGCCGCGACCAGGTTGGCCATGTAGTCTTCAACGGGGCCGATCAGGAAAATGACGCGTTCCTTGAGCAGGCGCGAGTAGATGTCATAGGCACGTTCGCCACGGGCGGACTGCTCGATAACCATCGGGACCAGGCCGCCTGCGGCTTGGATGTCAGAGCTCTGCTGATAAAAAGAATTGCGGGACATGTCTCGCAGTCACTCCCAAATAGTTATGTCTTGAATACGCATAAGCCAGCACGAAGGCTGGCTTATGGTGTGTATTTCCTACCGCAAAACAATCAATCGGCTTGTGGAGCTTCCACCGGCTTGACCGCTTCTTCGTAAGAGACCGCTTTATCGGTCACGCTAGCTTTCTGCAGAACAGTATCCACAACTTGTTCTTCCAGCACAACCGAACGGACTTCGTTCAGTTGCTGCTCGTTCTTGTAGTACCAGGACACGACTTGCTCAGGCTCCTGATAAGCCGAGGCCATTTCCTGGATCAGCTCGCGAACGCGGGTTTCGTCAGGCTTGAGTTCGAACTGCTTGACCACTTCGGCAACGATCAGGCCCAGCACGACGCGGCGCTTGGCCTGCTCTTCGAACAGCTCGGCCGGCAGTTGGTCCGGCTTGATGTTGCCGCCGAACTGCTGGACGGCTTGCACGCGCAGACGGTTCACTTCGTTGTCCAGCAGAGCCTTTGGCACTTCGATCGGGTTGGAGGCCAGCAGACCGTCCATGACCTGGTTCTTGACCTTGGACTTGATGGCCTGGCGCAGCTCACGCTCCATGTTCTTGCGAACTTCGGCGCGGAAACCGTCAAGGCCGGTTTCCTTGATACCGAACTGGGCGAAGAACTCTTCGTTCAGCTCAGGCAGCTTCGGCTCGGAAACGCTGTTGACGGTCACGGTGAACTCGGCGGCCTTGCCGGCCAGGTCCAGGTTCTGGTAGTCCTCTGGGAAGGTCACGTTCAGCACGCGCTCTTCACCCGCCTTCGCACCGACCAGGCCATCTTCGAAGCCTGGGATCATGCGACCGGAGCCCAGCACCAGCTGGGTGGCCTTGGCGGAGCCGCCGGCGAAGACTTCACCGTCGACCTTGCCAACGAAATCGATGTTCAGCTGGTCTTCGTTCTGGGCAGCGCGATCGGCCACTTCGAAACGGGTGTTCTGCTTGCGCAGGATGTCCAGCATCTTGTCCAGGTCAGCATCCGACACATCGGCGCTCAGACGCTCGACGGCAATGGAGTCGAAACCGGCAACGGTGAACTCCGGGAACACTTCGAACGTTGCAACGAACTCCAGGTCCTTGCCCTTTTCCAGCACTTTAGGCTCGACGGACGGCGCGCCGGCCGGATTCAGCTTCTGCTCGACCACCGCTTCGTAGAAAGAAGACTGGATCACGTCGCCCACGGCTTCCTGGCGTGCATCAGCTTCGTAACGCTGACGGATCACGCTCATCGGCACTTTGCCTGGGCGGAAACCTGGGATTTTGGCCTTTTGGGCAGTCTGCTGCAGACGCTTGTTGACCTGAGTCTCGATGCGCTCAGCCGGCACGGTGATGCTCATGCGGCGCTCAAGAGCAGAAGTATTTTCAACAGAAACTTGCATGGATATTCCTCGTTGCACAGACGTTGGCCGGGCGTTTCCGACCCCAGAATCAAGGGCATGCATTCTAGTAGGTCAAACTCAAGAAGTCACCCTACTGAAAACGGGTAGGAAACAGGCGCCGAATTTAGGAGCGGGGCAAACGGTGATGCCTCGCACGAATTACAAATACAGCTGATCAGCCAAAGGCTCTGCACCAACGCTTCCTTTATATAGAAGCGCAGGCTCGACACACGCGACACCCAGCCCCACGAGGAGACCAACGGGCATCCTGCGCATCATCACGAAACACAATCGTGACCAACCTCCCCCTGCACACCACCCGAAAACGGCGCCAGCGGACAGGCACAGAAGCCCCGAAAACAAAAACGGCGCAGCCCTTTTCAGGTACTGCGCCGTTTTCTGCTATTAAATAGCGACTTGTATGGTGCGGACGGAGAGACTCGAACTCTCACACCTTGCGGCGCTGGAACCTAAATCCAGTGTGTCTACCAATTCCACCACATCCGCGTATCAAGCTTTTAAAGCAAAGGCGCCAGATGATTACATCTGGCGCCTTTCTAGAATATGGGGTGGACGATGGGGATCGAACCCACGACAACGGGAGTCACAATCCCGTGCTCTACCAACTGAGCTACGCCCACCATATTGCCTTGTTGCGTTACTTGTGCCAAAGCTGCCTAAATGGCGCACCCGGCAGGACTCGAACCTGCGACCATCCGCTTAGAAGGCGGATGCTCTATCCAGCTGAGCTACGGGCGCCTTTTTAATCTGTATTCTTGGACGATTACAAACTAAGTGCTTTCAGCTTTACCGAGTTGAAACAACCAACTCTGCGCCGCCTTCTTAACCAGTGCTAGGCTGTGCCCGACAAGTGCGACGAATGTTATAGACGGCCTGATAGGTCGTCAACTCTTTTTTAAAAAAAATTCATTTAATTAAAGGGGTTAGGGGAATTTGCAGACCAAGCGCCTTTGCCCTCACGTCCCGGCATGCGAGAATGCGTTCTCTTTTTTTCCCCTCTCGATGGTTAACCACGCGCAATGACTGCACAACTTATCGACGGCAAATCGATCGCCGCCAGCCTGCGCCAGCAGATCGCCCAACGAGTCACCGAGCGCCGCCAGCAAGGCCTGCGCACGCCCGGCCTTGCGGTGATCCTGGTCGGCAGCGATCCTGCCTCTCAGGTTTATGTCTCGCACAAGCGTAAAGACTGTGAAGAGGTCGGCTTCCTTTCCCAGGCCTACGACCTGCCTTCCGAAACCACTCAGCAAGCGTTGGCCGATTTGATCGACCGCTTGAACGAAGACCCGAACATCGACGGCGTGCTGCTCCAGTTGCCACTGCCTGAACACCTCGACGCCTCCCGGCTGCTGGAACGCATCCGTCCGGACAAGGACGTCGACGGCTTCCATCCTTATAACGTCGGCCGCCTGGCCCAACGCATCCCACTGCTGCGCCCCTGCACCCCCAAGGGCATCATGACGTTGCTGGAAAGCACCGGCGTGGATCTCTACGGCCTCGACGCCGTGGTGGTGGGCGCCTCCAACATCGTTGGCCGGCCGATGGCCATGGAACTGCTGCTGGCCGGCTGCACCGTCACCGTGACCCATCGCTTCACCAAGGACCTGGCCGGCCACGTCGGCCGTGCCGACCTGGTAGTGGTCGCCGCCGGCAAGCCTGGCCTGGTGAAGGGAGAGTGGATCAAGGAAGGGGCCATCGTCATCGACGTGGGCATCAACCGCCAGGAAGACGGCAAACTGGTAGGCGACGTGGTCTACGAGACCGCCCTGCCCCGCGCCGGCTGGATCACGCCAGTGCCCGGCGGTGTTGGCCCGATGACCCGCGCCTGCCTGTTGGAAAACACGTTGTACGCAGCAGAAACGCTGCACAGCTGATACACGTTAAAAAAACCTGTGGGAGCGAGCTTGCTCGCGATAGCGGTGTGTCAGTCAACTGGATGTTGGCTGGTTCATCGTTATCGCGAGCAAGCTCGCTCCCACAGATGTTTCTGGCGACGGATTTTGCCGCCAAATTACATATTTTTCAGATTCGTTTCGCCAAAATCCCCCTCCATGAAACTTTATTTATTCACAAGCCTCGGCGATACAGGCATGTAGCGCTGCTGTCGCCCATACTCCTAAAATGCGACGGTTTTTTTAAAGCCGTTACTCAACGGCACCTTCAACTCCATCGAGTCTACTCGCGTGAAAATCCGTCTTTCGATCCTCAGCCTGCTCTTCGCTTTCACAGGCACCTTTATCACGCACACTGCCAGCGCACAGGAAACGATCGCGGCCCCACGGGACACCACCAAGCTGCAAGTTGCCTCGGGCAGCGCGCTGCTGCTGGACCTGCAGACGGACAAGGTGGTCTATTCGAATAACCCGGACGTGGTGGTCCCCATCGCATCGGTGACCAAGTTGATGACCGGCCTGATCGTGCTGGACGCCAAACAGAACCTCGACGAATACATTTCCATCACCATCGCCAACACCCCGGAAATGAAAGGGGTGTTTTCCCGGGTCAAGCTCAACAGCGAACTGTCGCGCCGGGACGTCCTGCTGATCGCCCTGATGTCATCGGAAAACCGCGCCGCCGCCAGCCTCGCCCACCATTACCCGGGCGGCTACGCCGCGTTCATCGCCGCCATGAACGCCAAGGCGAAGGCCCTAGGCATGACCAGCACCCACTACGTGGAACCCACGGGCCTGTCGATCCACAACGTTTCCACCGCGCGCGACCTGACCAAGTTGCTGATCGCCGCGCGCAAGTACCCGCTGTTGAGTGAACTGAGCACCACCAAGGAAAAGACCGTTACCTTCCGCAAGCCCGTCTATAGCCTCGGTTTTCGCAACACCGACCATTTGGTCCACAAGGCCAACTGGGATATTCAACTGACCAAGACAGGCTTCACCAACGAAGCCGGCCATTGCCTGGTGCTGGTCACGAAAATGGGTAATCGGCCAATGGCGCTGGTGATCCTCGATGCGTTTGGCAAGTACACGCACTTCGCCGACGCCAGTCGGATTCGCAGTTGGGTGGAAACCGGCAAAAGTGCGAGCGTGCCGGCGGTGGCGCTTCAATACAAGGCCGCCAAGAACCTAAAGAGCCGCCAGACCGGCGTGGTAGAAGCGTCCAAGTAATCTGTCCACGCCAGCCTGGACCCGTGGCGAGGGAGGCTTCAAACAGCCCGGCGCAAGCCAACCCTTGCCACGACCTGCCGGTTCAGGGTTTCAGATCGCCCAATGGGTCGTAGGCCCGGGATTGCGCCTTATCCTGCTTTTCCTTATCCAGCGGCGCCTTGGCCGGGCCGACCGGATCGACCTGAGGATCATCGAGGTCTGGCGAATCCGGGTCGAAACCCAGGTCATCACCGGACGAATGATCTGACGAATGTGGGCCCGTAGGTGTTTTCGACTGTGCCATCGCTGCCTCCTCAAATCATGGCCGGGAACGTCCCGACCCTGACGGTAAGAGCCTCAGGCGTGCCGGGTCGTGCCCGGCAAGTGACGAACGGGGCCGCCATCAATGTGCGGCATTCAGCGTCTGCGTGGCCCGCGCAGCGGCTTGTTCCTGCCCCGCCCCGGCCAACTCCTGCGCGGCCTTCAACCAGCGCTGGGCGTCGACATTGGCCGGAAGCTGGGTCGGCCGCTGCACCAGCACCGCCCAGGCGCCTGCGTTCTGGTAGTCCGATTCGAAAGCGCCGAAGCTCATCGTTTCACGGCGATTCATGCCGGATCGCAACAGGACCGTCTGCTTCTGACGGTTGTAGCCGGCCAGGATCCCATAACGTAGCTCAGGCCAGAACGGTGTACCCGCGTTATAGCGCACCAGGACCGGGTAGCCGGCGGCGACCTGTTCCAGCAACGCAGGCAACTGGGCACGCAGTGGATACACCACGAATCCGTACTGGCGCGCCAGGGTTTGCATGTTCTGCTGCAAATCAGCCTCGCCGCCCGGCAGGTGCAAGGGTTTTTCCAGCAACCCAGGCGTGATCACCGTGCCTTGGAACGTCAACAGCGCCGCCAGGGATTGCGGCGCGCCCTGATACATCTCGCCTCGGTAAAACGGCACGCTGTTGAGCTCCACCCGCTCAGGCAGGCTCCGGATCCTTGGCGACACATCGCTCGCGCAACCCGCCAGGGTAGCCAGGCATACCGTCGCCAGGACCAGTGATCGAAAAGAGGGAATGAGCGGCAACATGAAGACTCTCTTGTTCAGGCACCCGACGTTAGAGCCGGGCTGGGGCTGTCGATCATAAAGCGCCCATGGGCCAGGGTATAGCCTTAAACAGCAGTCCCTATGGCTGGATAGAACGAACCGGTCCGTTCTGGCCGCCACCCATCGACTGCCTGAAACACTGCATGGACTAGACTGTCCATTGAACTGAGTGCGTTGTCCCGGAACGGGATAAAAGGAGGCACAGATGAGCCTGACGACGACAATTCTGATGCTGATATTTGGCTGGCTGAGTGTGGCGACCGCCATGTTGTGGGGTGTGCTTCGCATCGCTCGACGCCACCATCACGCGCCGTCCGTCCAACCGAAAAAAACCGCAAGACCCGCCCGGCGCCACGCTGCGGCACACTGACGTTTCTTTCCCATACATCGCGATCACGCCCACGCAGAGGTGGAAACGAGCCGCCCGGACCTGAGTCCGGGCGGTTTGCATGCGCCTGGAATCAGGCGTTGTCGGTCAAGGTCTTATGCGCCCTCTGCTTGGCGCGGCGGGACATCATGTTCAACACTTCGATGGCGGCCGAGAAAGCCATGGCGGCGTAGATGTAGCCTTTAGGCACATGGGCACCAAAACCTTCGGCGATCAGCGTCATGCCGATCATGATCAGGAAGCCCAGGGCCAACATGACCACCGTCGGGTTGTCATTGATGAACTTGGCGAGCGGTTCAGCCGCCAGCAGCATCACCAGCACCGAAACCACGACGGCGATGATCATGATCGGCAGATGCTCGGTCATGCCCACGGCAGTGATGATGCTGTCGATGGAAAACACCAAGTCCAGCATCAGGATCTGACCGATCGCGGCAGCAAAACCCAGGGTCACACCGGACGACGCGGTCTTGGGATCATGGGGCGCCGGGTCCATGCTGTGATGGATTTCGGTGGTGGCTTTCCACAACAGGAACAGGCCACCGGCGATCAGGATCATGTCTTTCCAGGAGAACGCCTGGCCCAGGATCTCAATGACAGGTTCGGTCAATTGCACAATGAAGGCGATGGTGCTCAACAGGCCCAGGCGCAGGATCAGCGCCATGCCGATACCGATTCGCCGTGCCTTGGTACGGTGCTGCACAGGCAGCTTGTTGGTCAGGATCGAAATGAAGATCAGGTTATCGATGCCGAGCACGATCTCCATCACGACCAATGTTGCCAAGGCGATCCACGCGGTGGGGCTGGCGGCGAGCTGTAAAAGATAATCCATGAGTCAGTCCTGGCTGATGTGCGGGTTAAAGGGTCTTGGTCGAGGTTTCGGGTTCTTCGGCGTCGTCCGCCGGCTTTTTGCCGGGGTTGATCAACCCTCCGCTGGCTTCGCTGAGGGCCTGTTCGGCGGCCTTGTGGGTATCGTCGATGGCCTGCTTGGCCGTTTCTGCGGCCTGCCCCATCAGTTGCTGGGCGCTTTTTTCGGCTTGCTCGCAACCTGCCAGCGCCATGGAAGCTGTAACGAGCATCGCGGCAAGACCCAAGGATTTATAGCTCATGAATGAATGCCTCTTTAGAAATACCAAGCGCACGAAAGGTGGCCCTCCAATGGCAGGGCATTCTAGAGACGACAACACTTCAGGAAAATTCGTATTTTTAGCGGTTATACTTCGTTTTTTACGAACTGTGTGACCCCATGCTCAATTACCGACAATTGCATTACTTCTGGGTCGTGGCAAAAACCGGCAGCATCGTGCGCGCCTGTGAACAGTTGAACCTGACACCGCAAACCATCAGCGGCCAGATCGCCCTGTTCGAACAGACCTATAACCTCAAGTTGTTTCGTCGTGTCGGGCGGCAGTTGGAACTGACCGAAGCCGGCCGCCAGACGCTCCCCTATGCCGAACACATGTTCCAGATTGGCGGGGAATTGGAGTTGATGCTGCGGGCCCAGCCCAACGAACAGCAGACGCTGTTTCGGGTGGGCGTGGCGGACGTGGTGCCCAAGTCCATCGTCTATCGCCTGCTGGCACCGACCATGGAGCTTGCCGAAGCGCTGCGTATCACCTGCCGCGAAGACAAGCTCGAACGCTTGCTGGCGGACCTGGCGATCCAGCGCTTGGACCTGGTGATTTCCGACAGCCCGATGCCAACCCACCTGGACATCAAGGGCTACAGCCAGAAGCTGGGCGAGTGCGGCATCAGTTTCTTCGCCACCGCCGCGCTGACCGAACGCTACGGGCAGGATTTCCCCCACGGCCTGCATGACGCCCCGCTGCTGATTCCCGGGCCGGAAACCGTGGTGCGCAGCCGCCTGCAACGTTGGTTCGCCGAACAACAGATCCAGCCGCGCATCGTCGGCGAGTTCGACGACAGCGCCCTGATGCAGGCCTTCGGTCAATCAGGCAGCGGGATTTTCATCGGCCCGAGCGTGATCGCCGAAGAGGTCAAGCGCCAGTACGGCGTCGAGGTGATCGGCCAGACCGATGCGGTCAGCGAATCCTTCTACGCCATTTCGGTGGAGCGCAAAGTCAGCCACCCGGGCATCGTCGCGATCGCCGAAGGCGCGCGGCGCGAACTGTTCAGCGCCTAGCCGTTGGAGCACACGGCGCGGGGCTTGAAGGTCATCAGCAGCATGGCCAGCAGAATCGAGACCAGGATGAACCCGGCCGCGGCAAAACCCACCTTGCCCAGGCCGAGGGTATCGATGACCCGGCCACCGACCATTGCCCCCAGGCCAATCCCCAAGTTGGCCCCGGCGATGTTCAACGATGCTGCAAAGGCCGGGGCTTGCGGCGCGGCCTTCATCAACCGGACATGGCTGACCAAGAACAGCGCCGCCTGGGTCACGCCCCAGATGCCCATCGCCGCCGCCAGGCCGAGGGTCGAGTGGATGCTCGGCACCAGCGCCACCATGCCGCCGATCATGAACAGGCAGAACACCATCGAGGCGATCAACGGGTGCCGGTCTACCGCCCGTCCGCCCAGGGAGTTGCCCACCAGGCCCACCGCACCGAAGCCCATCAGGCACCAGCCCACCAGCGTGCCATCGAAGCCGGCGAGGCGTTCGAGGATGTCCGCCAGGTAGGTGTAGGCGGTGAACATGCCGCTGAAGACCAGGATCGACAGCAGCACATGCCCTTGCATCAATGGGCTGCGCAGGATCTTGAATTGCGAGCGAAAGCTCACCTGATGCTGGTGCAGGTTGGTTTTCGGCAGATAGATGAACAGCAGCAAGGCCTTGGCAAAGGCAATCACCGACAGGATCGCGAAGGCGCTGCGCCAGCCGAATGCATCAGAAATCAGCGTACCCACCGGAATGCCGAACACCGTGGCGCAGACGATGCCGAAACCGATCCGGGCGATGGCACGCCCGGCGTGCTCCGGCCCGACGATGTCCACCGCCGTTTCACTGGCCAGCGCCCAGAACACTGGCAGACCCAGGGCCGGCAGCAACCGGGCAACGGCCATCACCCAGATGTTGGGGGCAAACGTCGCCAACAGGTTGGCCAGGCCGAACATTATCAGCACGCTGATAAACAGCTTGCGCCGCTCGAAACGAGCGAACCAGGCGGTCAGGAACGGCCCGAACGCCGCCACGGTGAACGCAAACAACGTCACCAGCAGCCCGGCCTGGGGGATGCTCACCTCCAGATCACGGGCAATGGATGGCAACAGGCCAACGATGACGAACTCCGTGGTCAGCACGGTGAACCCGGCGGCCGACAACAGGAAAATCGGTAACAACATGCAAACTCCAGCAAAACGACGACACCAGCGGTAGCCCAAGGGCTCGCTGGCGGAGATAGAAAGTGAGAGGGGCACAGCCTAACAGAATGCGCCCGAGAGAAAAACGCAGTTGAACCGCGCAGTGACGGATCGTCACAGGTCCGTCAGACTTTTCGGCGGGCTGTGATAAAGTCCGCGGCCTGCAAACGCCGTCGTTCCCCCGGTCCGCTCATGTGGCCTGCCCGCTTGTTGCCCTGACGCGTCGACCGTCGCACACAATAAAATCAGAGATGCCGCTATGACTGCTTCGTCCCCGTCCGTTTTCCAACGCCTCACGCGCACCAGCCTGGTGACGCAAATCATCATCGGCCTGATCGCCGGTATCGTCCTGGCATGGCTGGCGCCCGAGCTGGCGAAATCCACCGCCTTCATTGGCAAGGTCTTCGTCTCCGCGCTCAAGGCCGTGGCGCCGATCCTGGTGTTCGTGCTGGTCATGGCGTCGATCGCCAACCACAAGCACGGCCAGGAAACCCATATACGGCCGATCCTGTTCCTCTATTTGCTGGGCACGTTCGCCGCGGCCGTGGTCGCCGTGGTGGCCAGCACGCTGTTTCCGTCCAGCCTGGTGCTGTCGAGCCAGGACGTTGCCGTCACCGCCCCGGCGGCATCGCCGAAGTATTGCAGAGCCTGGCGCTCAGCGTGGTAGACAACCCGGTCCGGGCACTGATGGACGGTAACTTCATCGGCATCCTCGCCTGGGCCATCGGCATGGGCATCGCCATTCGTCATGCCGGCGAAACCACGCGCACCGTGCTCGACGACCTGTCCAACGGCGTAACAGTGATCGTGCGCCTGGTGATTCGCTTCGCCCCGCTGGGGATTTTCGGACTGGTGGCTTCGACCCTGGCCACGTCCGGCTTCGGCGCCCTGCTCGGCTACCTGCACCTGCTGACCGTGCTGATCGGCTGCATGCTGTTCGTGGCCCTGGTGGTGAACCCGCTCATCGTCTTCTGGAAGCTGCGTCGCAATCCGTTCCCGCTGGTGTTCACCTGCCTGCGCGAGAGCGGCATCACGGCGTTCTTCACCCGCAGTTCGGCGGCGAACATCCCGGTGAACCTGGAGTTGAGCAAGCGCCTGGGCCTGCACGAGGACACCTATTCGGTGTCGATCCCGCTGGGTGCGACCATCAACATGGCCGGTGCTGCCATCACCATCACCGTACTGACCCTCGCCGCCGTACACACCCTGGGCATTGCGGTGGATGTGCCGACCGCCGTGCTGTTGAGCGTCGTCGCGGCCATTTGCGCCTGCGGTGCTTCCGGCGTGGCGGGCGGTTCGCTGCTGCTGATTCCCCTGGCGTGCAGCCTGTTCGGCATTCCCAGCGAAATCGCCATGCAAGTGGTTGCGGTGGGGTTCATCATCGGCGTGCTGCAGGATTCGGCCGAGACGGCGTTGAATTCGTCCACCGATGTGCTGTTCACCGCAGCGGCTTGCCTGGGTGAGGAAGAGAAGCTCGCGCGCGCTTAGGTAGGGATGGAGCCTCCCCGACGTAACAAGCCAGCACAAAAAAGCCCGGAACGGCTCACACCGTTCCGGGCTTTTTCATGGCCGCGAGTTTAGAACGCGCCCATGTAGTCGCGCTTGCCCACTTCCACACCGTTATGGCGCAGCAAGGCGTAGGCGGTGGTGACGTGGAAGAAGAACTGCGGCAGGCCGTAGGTCAGCAAGTAGTTCTGGCCGCTGAAGCGCTTTTCCTTCGGGGTGCCTGGGCGAGTGACAATCTCGATGCCTTCCTTGCCATCGATCTGCGCAGGGCTGATGCCGTCGACAAAGGCCAGGACCTTGGCGATCAGGGCTTGCAGCTCGGCGAAGGTGGTTTCGCTGTCGTCATACTTCGGCACTTCGATCTCGGCCAGGCGCGCGGAAACGCCCTTGGCGAAGTCCACTGCGATCTGAACCTGGCGCACCAGGGGAAACATGTCCGGGTACAGGCGCGCCTGCAGGAAGGCTTGAGGGTCGATGTTCTTTGCGGTGGCGTGGGCTTCAGCCTTGTTCAGGACGTCGCTCAAGGCGTTGAGCATCTGCTTGAAAACCGGGATGGAAGCGGCGTACAGGGAAATGGTCATGGCGATCTCTTGCAGGTGGCTGGAATGGAGCGAATCAAACGGAGGCGATTATAGCCACGGCTTGTTGCATCGCTTGTCTTTTATTGCGCAAGGATTAGGCTAGGCGGCTTCCACAGCATAGGGAGCGCGCGATGAGCATCGAAGAACAAAACCAGGCCGAAGAACCACGGCTCACCAGCACGGAAATCCGCATCCTCGGCGCGCTGGTCGAGAAACAGGCGACCAACCCCGAGACGTACCCGCTGACCCTCAATGCCCTGGTCCTGGCCTGCAACCAGAAGACCAGCCGTGAACCGGTGATGAACCTCAACCCGGGCCAGGTCGGCCAAAGCCTGCGGGCACTGGAAGGCCGCGGTTTCACCAGGCTGGTCATGGGCAGCCGCGCCGACCGCTGGGAGCACCGGATCGACAAGGCCCTGGAGCTGGTCCCGGCCCAGGTGATCCTGATGGGCCTGCTGTTTCTGCGCGGCCCGCAAACGGTCAACGAGCTGCTGACCCGCAGCGCTCGCATGCACGACTTCGAAGACACCGAACAAGTGGTGCATCAACTGGAGCGCCTGATTGCCCGTGGCCTGGCGCTGCTGGTGCCACGTCAGGCCGGCCAGCGCGAAGACCGCTACGTACACGCCATGGGCGACCCGGCGGACATCGAAGCGATTCTCGCCGCCCGCCACCAACCCACCGAGCGTCATACGGCGGGCGGGGTGTCGCTGGAACGCATCGAAGAGCTCGAGGCGCGGATCGCGGCACTGGAAGAGCGCCTGGCAAGGCTGGAGTGATCAGGACCGGGCGAAGGCCACGGCTTTTTCAAACTGCTCAAGGTTGGGCCGCACCCCGGTATACAGCACGAATTGCTCCAGGGCCTGGAGCGCAATCACTTCCAGCCCGGTGATGACCCGCTTGCCTTCGGCCCGGGCGCGCACGATCAGCGGCGTTTCCGAGGGGATTGCCACCACATCGAACACGGTCTCGGCGGCGGCGATGGCCTCGGGGTCGAACGCCAACTGGTCGGCCTCCGGGCCGCCGGTCATGCCGATCGGCGTGACGTTGACCAGCATTTGCGGCCGCAGGCCACCCAGCTCGGCCTGCCATTCGTAGCCCAGGGATTCGGCCAGCGCCCTGCCGGCGGTTTCATTACGGGCCACGATCAACCCCTTCTTGTAGCCGCCGTCGCGCAAGGCACTGGCCACAGCCTTGGCCATGCCGCCGCTGCCGCGCAGGGCGAAGGTCGAATCCTTGGGTACGGCGTGGGTCTGAAGCAATTGCTCAACGGCGATGTAATCGGTGTTATAGGCCTTCAAATGGCCATTGGTGTTAACGATGGTGTTGATGGACTGGATCGCCGCCGCAGAAGGGTCCAGCTCATCGACCAAGGCGATGCAGGCTTCCTTGAACGGCATCGACACTCCACAGCCGCGAATACCCAGCGCGCGAATCCCGCCCACCGCGCCAGGCAAGTCCTGGCTGCTGAACGCCTTGTAATAGAAGTTCAGGCCCAGTTGCTCATAGAGATGGTTGTGGAAGCGCAGGCCGAAGTTGCCGGGCCGCCCCGACAGGGACATGCACAACTGGGTGTCTTTGTTGGGATTGATCTGCATGCGGTTCTCCTTGCATTCACTTTCAGACAGACGGGATCACCGCCCCGGCCGACCTTACACAATATTTACCCAACGGCGTTGTGAATCCTGAGAAAATCGCTGTCATAGCCAGTAACCCCGCGACCCTCATCGGGTCTGCTACAGACCACAGGCGACGGGGCCGGAACGAGGAACAGCCATGAAACGTAAACTTCCCATCATCGCCCTGCTCGTGGGGGCACTCGCGGTCACCGGCCAGGCTAGCGCACATGGTCGTGGTGGTTGGGAGGGGCCCGCAGTGTTCGGCGCAATCGTCGGTTCGGCCATCGTTGGCTCGGCCATCATCAACCGTGACCGGCCGGTGTATGTGCAGCAACCGGTCTATGTCCAACCGCAGCCGGTCTATGTGCAGCAGCCACCCCCCGTCTACTACCAACCTCAGCCGGTGTATGTAGAGCAACCCATCTACTATCGCCCAGCGCCGGTGTATTACGGGCCACCACGTGGCTATTACTACGGCCCACCTCGCGGTCATTACGGCCGCTGGTAACCCAATTGTTGTGACAAAAAAACCAGCCTGTGACCGCGCGTCACAGGCTGGTTTTTCAGTTATGGCGCAAAAAAGCAGCGCGATGTGGGAGCGAGCTTGCTCGCGAATGCAGTGGGCCTGTCACATCTTCATCACCAGACAAGCCGCCTTCGCGAGCAAGCTCGCTCCCACAGGTCAGTGCCGTTTATGGGTCAGACGTGCTCGCTGCTTTTCTGGCGCACCGGAGCCTGTTCGACTGGGTGGGACGGTTCGGCCACCACCGGGATTTCGTTGCCATCGCAGTCGTGCAGTTTGCCATCGCTGAAGTAATCACCTTCGCGCAGCGCCGCCAGGTCCTGGTAACGCAACACCCGCTCGGTACCCGCGGCGAAGACCGACTGCTGGTCGGAGTTGCCCGTGGTGAAGTGGTTGAACGCCAGGTTCAGCATGATCGCCATGATGGCCGAGGAACTGATGCCCGAATGGAAGATGGTCGCGAACCAGCTCGGGAAATGATCGTAGAAGTTCGGGGCCGCGATGGGAATCATGCCGAAGCCGATGGAGGTGGCAACGATGATCAGGTTGACGTTGTTGCGATAGTCGACTTTCGACAGCGTACGAATGCCACTGGCCGCCACGGTGCCGAACAGCACGATACCGGCACCGCCGAGGACCGAGGTCGGCACCGCTGCGATGACCCGCCCCATGAACGGCAGCAGGCCAAGCACCACCAGGAACACCCCGCCGGTCGCGACGACGAAGCGGCTCTTGATCCCGGTCACCGCCACCAGCCCGACGTTCTGGGCGAAGGCACTCTGGGTGAAAGAGCCGAAAATCGGCGCGATCATGCTCGACAGCATGTCTGCCCGCAAGCCGTTACCCAGGCGTCGGGAGTCGACCTTTGTGTCGATGATCTCACCCACCGCCAGGATGTCGGCGGAGGTTTCCACCAGGGTTACCATGATCACGATGCACATCGACAGGATCGCAGCGATGTGGAAGGTCGGCATGCCAAAGTGGAACGGAGTCGGGAAGCCGAACATCGGGCCCTGGCTGACCGCGGAAAAGTCCGCCATGCCGAGGAACACCGCAATCACGGTGCCGATGACCATCGCCAACAGAATCGACAGGCGCGAGATGGTGGCGCTGCCCATTTTGCTCAGCAGCAACACCAGCACCAGGGTCACCGCCGCCAGGCCGATGTTGGCCAGGCTGCCGAAATCGGCGGCGTGGCTGTTGCCCCCCATCGCCCAACGCGCCGCCACCGGCATCAGGGTCAGGCCGATGGTGGTGATCACGATGCCGGTGACCAGCGGCGGAAAGAACCGGGTGATGCGCGAAAACACCGGCGTAATCAGTAAACCGATCAGCGAGGCGGCGATCACCGCGCCGAGAATGGCTTGAAAGCCGCCCTCACCGCCGCTGCCGACAATCGCCACCATGGTCGCGACCCCCGAGAACGACACGCCTTGCACCAGCGGCAACTGGCAACCGAAGAACGGCAGGCCGAGGGTCTGCAACAGCGTCGCCAAGCCCCCGCGAACAACGACGCGGCAATCAGCAGGCCGATGTCCGCCGGCGACAGCCCGGCCGCCTGGCCGATGATCAACGGCACGGCGACGATGCCACCGTACATGGTCAACACATGTTGCAGGCCGTAGGCCATATTCGCGCCGACACCAAGGTTCTCGTCCTCGGGCCGTGGAAGTGAAACATGGGGCGTTTTCATGGTTCGGGGGTTCCCTGTTTTTTGTTATGCGCACACTGTATTCAAAACTTAGGACAAATGTCCATAGAGTTGTATACAACTTACCAGTCGCATCATGGACAGAGAGTCAGCGCCAGGATCAGGCGCTCCCCACTGCCCTGCTCAGAGCAACCCCATCACAGCCGGACGCAAGAGGTCCCGGGGCGGCAGTCGCAGGTCGAACTCGGTTTCCAGCAGCGCCATCAATTCATCGGCATCGGCGATCACGCGTCGCTCGCTCTCCTGCCCTATCCGGTGCACGGCATAGCTATTGCCGTTCAGGGTCTTGCGCAAACCGTCACCGGTGCGGGCCACCATCAGGCGCCCCATGAACGGCGAGTCAGGGTGACTGCACACGTACCAGTTGCCGACGGTGTAGTCGATGTCTTCCTGGCGTTGCAGGTCGAACAGGTACATCGGTCGCCATTCGTCACCGACCTTGGCACGCAACAGGTAGCCGTCCTCGTGCACGTCGATGCGGTACGGTTCATGGGGGGTGAATTGGCTGTCCCGGCTGTCCAGCAGCAGCGGCGCGGTGGGCACCATGCCGCCAAAGCCGACGTCGGTGATGTAGCGCACACCGTCGAACGTCACCAGGCTCAGACGATGGGTGCGCGCAGGCCAGGCACCCTCCGGAGCGTTCATCACCACCCGTCCGGTGATGCTCCGGGCTTCAAAGCCCAATGCCTGTAACAAGGCCAGGAACAGTTGGTTGAGCTCGTAGCAATAGCCACCACGGCCTTGCTCGAAGACCTTTCGCTCAACCGATTCGAGGTCGATGGCCACCGGCTGGCGCAGCAATGTCGAGATCGTTTCGAAAGGGAATTGGGCGGTGTGGCGTCTTTGAAGTTGCCCCAGCGTCTCGAGCGTTGGGGCGGGCGGCGTGTCGAAACCCAGGCGCCGCAGATAGCGGGCCGTATCGCTCAGTTGTGCACGACTCATGACGGTGTCCTTTACCGGTCTGGCGCAGCGCTACCAGACCGCGCGCTGCGGATGGCGCCAGGTATAAGCCATTACCCGTCGGGTGACAACGCTTCGCTGCTCAGCGCCGCTTGCGCGAAGCCAGGCGGATCCAGGTGGGCGCATGGTCGCTGGGGTGTTCCTCGTTCCGGACCCAGGCATCCACGCCCGCCTCGCTCAGGTAAGGGCTGGCCACCGGGTTGAGCAGCAAGTGATCGATGCGCAGTCCGGAGTTTTTCTGCCAGTGCTGGCGGAAATAATCCCAGAAGGTGTAGATCCGCTCGTCCGGGTACAGGTGGCGCAACGAATCGGTCCACCCCTGGTCCAGCAGACGCTGGTAGCACTCGCGGCTCTGCGGTTGCAACAACGCGTCCTTGAACCAAGAGCGCGGGTTGTAGATGTCCAGGTCGGTGGGCACCACATTGTAGTCGCCGGCCAGCACCACCGGGTGATCGCTGGCTTGAAGCCCTTGGGCGTACTCGATCAGCCGCTCGAACCAGGCCAGCTTGTACTCGAACTTCGGCCCTGGCTGCGGGTTGCCGTTGGGCAGGTAGAGACACCCCACCAGCACGCCGTGCACCGCGGCCTCCAGGTAGCGGCTGTGGCTGTCGCCTTCGCCACCGGGCAGGCCGCGACGGCTCTCCAGCGGCTGCGCATCACGGGCGAGAATCGCCACGCCGTTCCACGACGCCTGACCGTGCCAGATCGATCCATAGCCCACCGACTCGATCTCCGCCGCCGGAAAGTCCTTGTCGAGCGCCTTGAGTTCCTGCAGGCAGACGACATCCGGCTTCTCTCGCTCCAGCCATTGCAACAGGTTCGGCAGCCGCGCCCGGATGCCATTGATATTGAAGGTCGCGATACGCAGGTTTTTCATGGGCCAACACTCGAAAGACCGGGACACTGGCTGTGACCGGCGACAACGCCCGGTGGTTGCAACGCGTCCTCAGGAACCGGTTTTCGACAACGCCTGACGGTCTTGCAGCAGGTGCGCGAAGGCCTGTTTGTCGATCGGGCGGCTGAGGAAGTAACCCTGCACTTCATGGCACTGGTCCGAGCCCAACGAGCCCAGTTGGGCCAGGGTCTCGACGCCTTCGGCCGTCACCGTCAGGCCCATGGCCTTGCCGAGGTTGATGATCGCCTGCACCACCGCCCGGTCATTGCTGCTGTTGCTCATGGAGGCGATGAAGCGTTTATCGATCTTGATGCCGTCGAACGGGTACGTGCGCAGGTAGCCGAGGGACGAATAACCGGTGCCGAAATCGTCCATGTTCAAGCGCACACCCAGTTCCTTCAGGGCGTTCATGGTGTGCAGCGCGCCGTCCACGTCGTTGAGCATCACGTTCTCGGTGATTTCCAGTTCCAGGCGGCTGGCCGGAAACCGCGTCTCGATCAACACCCGGCGCACGTCTTCCACCACGTCGCTGCGCTCGAACTGCGCTGGCGACAGGTTGACCGACACCATCAGTTCGCCGGGCCAGCTCAGCGCGGTTTCACAGGCTTCGCGCAATACCCAGTGGGACAGCGGCACAATCAGGTCAGTCTGTTCGGCCAGCGGAATGAACGCATCGGGGCCCAGTAGCCCCTGGGTCGGGTGCTGCCAACGCACCAGCGCCTCGACGGCGACGATGTCACGCCCATCGACGGTGTAGCGCGGCTGGAAATGCAAGACGAATTCGTGTTGGCGCACGGCTTGGCGCAGGTCGCTTTCCAGTTGCCGACGGTGCTGGATCTGGTCGTTCATCTGCGAGGCGAAATAGCACCAGGTTCGCTTGCCTTCGGACTTGGCCTGATACAAGGCAATGTCGGCGCAACGGATCAGCTCACCGGGCACGTGGCCCTGGCGACGACTCACGGCGATGCCGATGCTGGCACCGATGTGCAGCGAATGGGTTTCGTAATGAATCGGTTGCTGCAGGCTCCCGATCAAGCGCTCGCAGAATCGGTCGATCTCGGTGGTGTGCTCCATGCCACTGAGCACCACCACGAACTCATCGCCGCCCAGCCGCGCCACCAGGTCCTGCTCGCGGGTACAGTCGCGCAGGCGCTGGGCCACTTCCAGCAATACCGCGTCACCGGCCGGGTGACCGAGGGAGTCGTTGATCGGCTTGAAGTTGTCCAGGTCCACCATGAGCAACGTCAAGGGTGGGGCATGCTCCTTGGCCAGCAGCGCGTCGTCCAGGTAACGTGCCAGCTTGTTGCGGTTCGGCAGGCCCGTCAGCGCATCGTGCAACGACAGATGCTGGACCTGGGCGTGGGCCGCCACCTCGTCGGTGATGTCACTGGCGGTGCCGCGGTAGCCCACCACCGCGGCCTTGTCGATAATCGGCCGCGCCGACACCCGGCAGAAGCGCAATTGCCCGGAATGATCGCGGTAGGAGCAACGCAGGTTGCTGGCGCTCTGCTCCTGGGTGAGCGTGCCCAACCAGAGGGCGATCGGCGTCGTGTCGCAGTACAGCAGTTGTTCGATGTCCTGCCCCAGCCATTGTCGATCGGAGAACCCGGTAACGGTGCCGAAGCGTCCGGACAAGTAGGTGATATGCCCTTCGCCGTCGATTTCCCAGATCCAGTCGGAGGCCGCTTCCGCCACGGCGCGAAAGCGTTCCTCGCTGGCTTCCAGGGCCTGCGTCGAGCGCTCCAGGCTGTCGTAGCTGGCATCCACCTGGCGCGCCGTGCGCAGGGCATAGCGGAAGAAATAAGCCGTCAGCAGCGCCAGGATCAGCAGCGCGCCGCCCAACGGCGGCAACAGCGACCACAGCAGATGCTGGCCCGGACGCTCCAGGCGCGAGACCAGGCTGTAACCGGTGCTGTCCAGCGGCACGGCGGGCTGGCCGGGCGCCAACTCGGAATCCTTGACCAGGTGCAGGTCGGTCAGCCCGTAGTTCTGGCCCAGCGCGCGCAGCTTGACATGGGTCAGTTGGTCGACGAACACCAGCACCGATGTACCTTGGGGCGCGACCCGAGGGCGCTCGTCATTGGGCAGGATCACCGAGGCCGTGACGATGGCCGGCCAGCCCTCGAACAGGGTGTAGCGGACCGCCGGGGCGGTCAGGTCGGCCTGCGCCTGTAACTGATCCACCAGCGGCTCCAACGGCATGTCCATGTGGGCGCGCGCGTCAGTCTGCTGGTGCTGCCCACGTACCACGGCGTACTTGGTGCGCTCACGGTCGATGACGAACACGCCTTCATAGCCGTCATTGGTGAACAGGGTCTTGCCCATGTTCTGGTCGGCATAGGCCCATTGCACGTCGACCTCGCCGTTGAGGTGCTCGTAGGCCGTGGTCCAGTAGGTGTAGCTGGTGATGTAGTTCTTCGACGCCGTGATTCGGTTTTCCACCGCGCGTTCGGTGTAGAAAAAATTCTTGCGCACATCTTGCGCGTCGAGTTGCCGTGCAATGTTGAACAGCGCGACGACGGCCACCAGCACCCCCAGTACAAACAGCCCACCGACGGCCGCCACCAGGCGACGGGTAATCGGGGTGTGACGAGGGGTGTTCGAACGCGTAGTCGTGGCTGCAAAATCCATTGGCCTGCTCCTGTCCTGTCGACACCGGCTTCGATGTCAAGAAGCGCCGTGTCTGAACAATGGACCCTGGCCAGGCCTCGATGATTCCAACCAATCTCAGCGGTCCGAGCGCTCCAGCGCGTCGAGGCCGCCTTCCGTGGACAAGGCCGCCACGCGATTGCGCCCATTGTGCTTGGCTTGATAGAGCGCCGCATCGGCCCGCTGAATGAACACCTCGATGCTGTCCAGGCTGCTGGGGACGAAGGCATAGCAGCCCAGGCTCACGGTCAGGTAGCCGGTGGGGGAACCGGAATGGGTGATGTGCTTGTCGATCACCCGGCAACGGATCTGCTCGGCCAACGCCAGGGCGCCCTGCAGGTTGGTATCGGGCAGCAGCACCCCGAACTCCTCGCCGCCATAGCGCACCGCGAGGTCGGCCTTGCGGTGGCAGCAGTCCTTGAGCACCTTGGCCACCTCCGCCAGGCAATGGTCCCCGGCAACGTGCCCGTAGGTATCGTTGTAGCGCTTGAAGAAGTCGATATCGAGCATGATCAGGCTCAGCGGGCTGCGCTGGCGGGCACCGCGGCCGAACTCGACATCCAGCGCCCGCTCGAACAGCCGACGGTTCGCCAGCCCGGTCAAGCTGTCGTGGGTGGCGATCATTTCCAGGGTTTTCTGGGCCTTGCGCAAGTCCGCCTCGATCCGCTCGCTGTTGCGCACCTGGCGCACGAAGACCCAGCCGAACAGGCAGATCCCCACGACCACCAGGGCCACGATCAGGCTGGACTGGAATGCCCTGTCGTGCCATCCGGCCAGGATCGCATCTTCAGACATTGCGGCGGTGACCATCAGCGGGTAGCTGCGCAAGTGATCGTGCCCGTAAAGCCTGACCACGCCATCGACGGTGGAACGGATGATCGAGTCGCCCGACATCGCGCCCGGCAGGTCGTGATTGAACAGGTTCTCCTCGGACAGTGGCCGGCCGATCCGCGCCTCATCGAAGGGGCGACGGGCCAACAGCGTCCCGTCGGACAAGGCCAGGGCCATCTCGCCTTTATCGTCCAGGCTGAAGCTTCTGAAGAACTTCTCGAAGTAGGACATCTTGATGCCGGCCATCAGGACGCCCTGGAAGTCACCGTTCGCATCGTTCAGGCGCCGGGAGATCGGAATGATCCATTCACCGTTCTGGCGGCTGTGAATCGCCGGCCCGATGTGGGCGATCAGGGACGCATTCTGTTGGTGGAAAAGGAAGTACTCCCGGTCTGCCACCCCTGCCCCCTTTGCAGATTGTCAAAGGAGGTCACGACCCAGTGGCCGTGCTTGTCGAACAGAAACAGACCATGCAACTGCTCGAGCGATTGCACCCGGCGTGCGAAGTTGTTTTGCAGGCGCGACTGCAAGGCCGGGCCGAACCCATCGACCTGGATCCAGTCCGCCAGGCTGTCGAGGACCACATCGGCCTGCAGGAACGTGTCCTGGGCCTGTTGGGCCATGGCCCGGGTCAGGTTGGCCGAGGCGATCCGCGCCGTCTCCAGGTCGTGACGGCGGGACTGCTCCACTTGCAGGTAAAGCAGACCACACAGGCACAGGCACACCGCCGCAATGAAAATGACTGCGGCCTTGAGCAAGGGTAGGCGTTTGAGGGCACCGCCGGGGGGATGGAACGGGTCGATAATGGGGATAGGCAAGCGAATTCCTGAGGGGGGCAAAACCCTGGGCAAACCGCTCAAAGCCCCCAATGCGCAAGAGCTTAGCCTACCGCTTGTGGAGCAGCAATTTGCCTGTATTTGCCAGCCGATAGGTGGCGTAATGGATCCAAAATCCGCCCGTGGGTCGCGACACGTTACGGGCAAAAAAAGCGCATGGTCTTGCTTGACTGCCCGACATCAGCCCGGCTATCTAGGTCAACCCGCGCCTGCCGGCGCAACTCGTCCTCGACTGCCAAGTGCCCTCGCCGACCATGAACACACCGACCCGAACCGTCGACGAAGCCTTGTCCCGCCCTTCTGCCGTCGGCCTGCGTGAAGCCTTCTGGTTCTGGCTCAAACTGGGTTTCATCAGCTTCGGCGGCCCCGCCGGACAGATCTCGATCATGCACCAGGAACTGGTGGAGCGCCGGCGCTGGATCTCCGAGCGACGCTTTCTGCACGCGCTCAACTACTGCATGCTGTTGCCCGGGCCGGAAGCCCAGCAACTGGCGACCTACCTGGGCTGGCTGATGCATCGCAGTTGGGGCGGCGTCATCGCCGGAGCGCTGTTCGTGCTGCCCTCGTTGTTCATTCTCATCACCTTGTCGTGGCTGTACATCGCCTTTGGCGAAGTGCCGGTGGTGGCGGGCCTCTTCTACGGGATCAAGCCAGCCGTGACGGCCATCGTGGTGCATGCCGCCCACCGGATTGGTGCCCGCGCGCTGAAGAACAGCTGGCTGTGGGCGATCGCCGCCGCCTCGTTCACCGCCCTATTCGCCTTCAACGTGCCCTTCCCGCTGATCGTGCTGGGCGCCGCTGCCGTCGGTTACCTGGGCGGCCGCTGGGCGCCGGAAAAATTCAGCCTGGGCGGCCAGGATGCCAGGCACTCATCCTTCGGCCCGGCGCTGATCGATGACGACACCCCGCCCCCGGACCATGCCCGGTTCAGCGCCTTCAGGCTCGCTCGGTTGGCGATCGTCGGCGCCCTGCTCTGGATCTTGCCAATGGGGCTGCTTACCGCTGTGTTCGGCTGGGACGGCACCCTGACGCAAATGGCCTGGTTCTTCACCAAGGCCGCGCTGCTGACCTTTGGTGGCGCCTACGCGGTCTTGCCCTACGTGTACCAGGGCGCCGTCGAACACTTCGGCTGGCTGACGCCGACCCAAATGATCGACGGCCTGGCCCTGGGCGAAACCACTCCTGGCCCGTTGATCATGGTGGTGGCATTCGTCGGTTTCGTCGGCGGCTACGTGACGCAAGTGTTCGGCCCCGACCAGGCTTTCCTCGCCGGCGCCGTGGCCGCCGCGCTGGTGACCTGGTTCACCTTCCTGCCGTCGTTCCTGTTCATCCTGGCGGGTGGCCCCCTGGTGGAATCGACCCACAACGCGCTGACATTCACCGCACCGCTCACCGCGATCACCGCCGCCGTGGTCGGGGTGATCCTCAACCTGGCCTGCTTCTTCGGCTACCACGTACTCTGGCCCCAAGGCTTCTCCGGTGCCTTGGACTGGCCCTCGGCAATCATCGCCTGCGCCGCGACCGTGGCCCTGTTCCGCTACAGGCGCGGAGTGATCCAGGTGTTGCTGGCGTGCGGGCTGACCGGGTTGGCGGTGCATCTGTTGCGTTAGTTTTATCCAGGATAACGTCGGCTACCGCCTCGGCCATCGCAACCGCCCAGCAGCGCTCATGACGCAGCGCAAGACGGACGTCGGTGTCCTTAAGCTAAGCTCAACCCCATCATCACGACAGGGACAATCGACATGAGCAAGGCAGACGAGCTGGCCGCCAAACTGAGGCAAGCCCAGCAGACCCAGGCCGACAACGACCACTGCGCCGACCTGGCAATCGAACACTGGCCCGCCCAGGTCAACGAGCTGTACCGCCAGATCGAAGCCTGGCTGGCCCCGGTCTGCGAGGCCGGCCTCGACATTCGGCGTAACCCTACCCACGTCTTTGAAAGTCATTTCAGCGGGTCGACATACAACTATGCGATCGATCAACTGGTCATCGAGGGCAATGCCCGGCGCCTGACCTTCGATCCCGTTGCCCGCTTCACCCCAGGCGGCGCCGGGCGCATCGACATTCACATGACCGGCCAGCAAAGCTGCCTGCTTCGCAGCCTGGGTGAACATGGCGAATCGGTGTGGCACATAAAAACCGTGGATCAAGCCGCGCAGTCGCAGCCTGACCCCATTGCCATGGACGAAGAGGCGATGCTTTCGGTGGTGGAAAAAGGCCTGGGCCTTCAGTGAAAAGGGGGGACCTTCACAGGTCGCCCCTTTTCATTGAACAGAACCGATCAGCCGCCGGTTGGCGTGGCGGTGGCGACGAGCACATCGGGCAGGATGTCGATCGACGACGGTGTCACGCGCGTCGTCGACCTGCCCATTAGCAGGTTCAAGGCGTTGTCGATTTCGTCCGCCGCGCCTTGCGCGTAATGGGCGTTCGCCCAGCTCCAGTAGCGTTCGGACACCAGCCCGCCGACCGCCTGTGCGCACAATTCGTCACTGCTGAGACCCATCTTTCCCGCAGCAGCGATCACGGCCATAAGGGCTTGTTCTAAATGGGAAATACGCTCGGTGGTCACAACGAAAAACTCGGAAGATCACGAGCACGAAGTTTACCAGCATATCAATATGCCACCAACCACAGGCGCTCAACGGTCGTCGCCTTTCGCCGCGCGGGAGCGCCTTCGTAGGCCGGCGGGCATTGGTTATGAATACACTCTTTAACAATTTAATCACTGCTGGCGCCTAAAGCCCCTCGTTAGCGAGCCGATAGCCTCGAACACCTACACATTCAGGCGTGAGCATGATCAACATCAACGCACAAATCTCCAGCAGCCTCCAACAATCGCTGATCAAACTGGAGCCCAAGAAGTCCGAAGATGAATCGCAGACATCGGCGATCGCCCCCACCACCGGCGCGCCAGTGGCGGGCGTGAAGGTCTCGCTGTCGGGTGTCGGCCTGCAAAAATCCGCAGATGAACGCGCAGCCAATGCCAACAAGGACATTGAAGAAAGCGGGCTGCCTGACACCGTGCAGAAGGTCCTGAAAATGATCCGGGAACTGAAGCAGAAGATCGCAGAGAAGCAATCGGAAATGCAGGCGCTGATGGCCGACCAGAGCATGACTCCAGAGACCAAGCAGACCAGGATGGGCGCGCTCCAGGCAACGCTTTCCACCCTGACCGCCAGCTTGCTGACGGCGACCGCCTCCCTGGACAAACTCACCAAGAACGGCAACTTGTCCGCTACCCAGGTGCAACAGGCCAGTCAGTTGGCGATGAAGGGCTAAAGCGCGAACCGTTACGCTCACAAAACCCTACCCATGGTGCGGATGGGAGGGATTGAAAAGCAGCTAGCAGCCCTGACGAAGGAGTTGCATAGAATGTTGGCAACGCCCAAGCCTGGCCAATTCAGAGCCCAGGCCTGGATGTGAGCTGAAAAGCCCAATCAATCAGGCGTGAGGCACACGCCCAACGAGGTGCCATCATTTCTCGCGGCCACCACAATCCGCTTGCCGGCCTGCTCCTTCACCTCTATCGCCTGCCCATCGCGCTGCTTACCCTGGCGCGCCTGCCCGACCAATTGGGGAATCAATCCGCCCTCCGGCAGGTGCTGCCAGAAGCGCCCGGGCATGTGCTGGCGCAGCGCCTGGGGATTGAGCCGCGCCGGGTTGAAGATGTGTCGGTAATAGGTGCGCCACAGCTCGGCGCCCGGATCGTCGGCGTGACGTGCCCACTGTCGCCACTGCTCAGGGCACTGGCGCCGGTAGTCAAGCGACTGGCCGTCGAAGCGGATACCGTCGCGGGGCGTTGCGATCAGCCAGCGTTGCCGTCCCAGTCGTTCGGCAAAATGACCACTGGCGCTCTCGAGGATGTCATGGGCGGGCTCATGGAACGACACAAGGTCCAGTTGCAGTCGCTCGGCCAACGCGGGTGGCAAAGGAACGAAGCGCACGAAGGCGTGCAGGTGATGAGCTTCGCGACTGACCTGTTTGATCCGTCGCTGCAGTTCACTGCCCAGGCGATCGCCGGCGAGCATGGCGGTGCGGTCGCCATGGGCCACGCGCCAGAGCACTTCATACAGCAGGTTCCAGCGTTGTTCGCCGAGGTAACGGCCCGCCTGTTCGAGTTGCGCCAACAAGGCCGCCGGCACCCGCGTGCGGAACGGGCCTGGGCCTGATGGCAGCGGCGTCGGCACGGCCAACAGGTCGGTGATGGGACCTTGGGCCCACGTCACGTCACTGGGGTCGATGCCATGCCCAAGCAGCGTCCGGGCCTGGTCGCGCCAGGTCGAGAAGTCGTCATCGCAATCCAGCGCGATCATCCCCATAGCCCCATCTGCACAGGTCGCTGGGGATCGCGCAGACGCGCCCGCAAAAGGCCGCTGCGCACCTGGGCTTCAGCGGGCCGGTAGTCGCTGGTGATGATGAACGGCCGCGCCTTTTCCAGTACGCAACGCAACTGCACCAGGTCGTCATAGCGGACCCGACGCTCCCGCCGTAGCACCACCAGTCGTTGCACGCTGCGCAGGCCGATCCCGGGAATACGCGCCAGCAACGCAGGCTCGGCGCGGTTCACATCCAGCGGGAAAACCTCCCGGTTGGCCAGCGCCCAGGCGAGCTTGGGGTCGATGTCCAGGTCGAGGTTGCCGGCGTTACCCAAGAGTTCGCCGGCCTTGTAGCCGTAGCCGCGCATGAGAAAGTCAGCCTGGTAGAGCCTGTGTTCGCGCAACAAGGGCGGCGCTGCCAACGGCACGCTGGCGGGGCTATCGGGAATAGGGCTGAACGCCGAGTAATAGACCCGGCGCAAACCATAGCCTTGGTACAGCGATTCGGCATTCTGCAAGATGGCATGGTCATCGGTGGCATCGGCGCCGACGATGACCTGGGTGCTTTGCCCGGCTGGCGCGAACCGCGGCGCCCTCGCCTCCCCGGCCACCGCCTGCTGTCCGTCATGGATGGTGCCCATGGCCTGGCGAATCGTGGTCAGCTGCTTTTCCGGTGCCAGGCGCTTGAGGCTCGCCTCGCTGGACAGCTCGATATTCACGCTCAAGCGATCGGCCAGCCGCCCGGCCTCTTCGATCAACAGCGGGTCGGCGTCGGGAATGGTCTTGAGGTGGATATAGCCACGAAACTGATGGTCCTCGCGCAGCAACCGTGCCACCCGCACCAATTGCTCCATGGTGTAGTCAGCCGAGCGAATGATGCCGGAGCTCAGGAACAGGCCACTGATGCAATTGCGGCGATAGAAATCTAGGGTCAAGCGCACCACTTCCTCTGGCGTGAAGCGCGCTCTCGGCACGTTGCTGGAACGACGGTTGACGCAATACTGGCAGTCATACAGGCAGAAATTGGTCAGCAGCACCTTCAACAGCGACACACAACGCCCATCCGGCGTATAGCTATGACAAATACCCATGCCATCCGTAGCGCCCAAGCCATCGCGCCCCCGGGAGCTGCGCTTGGGGGCACCACTGCTGGCGCAGGACGCGTCATACTTGGCAGCGTCGGCGAGAATGCCGAGCTTGGCGATAAGTTGCATGAAGGCCTCTCGATACTGGTTATAAACACAGTATTTTGAGATGCATGGCATTGCAAGGGCCATTGATCAGCTCACTTCCCCAGGAAGGCCCATAGCGGCTGCGTCATAGGTCCGACCTCGCGAGATGGGCTATAATCGGCTTACGTTCGCCATTGAGATCAAGCCCATGGGCACTGTCAGCCTTGAAGCGAAAAAAGCCTACGCGGCCAGGACACGTCGTTCCAACTATGCCGCCAGCCTGCGCCTGGAAGGTTTCAAAGTGAGCTTCTCCGAGAGCGATTGCAAAATGCCAACGCGCGAAGAAGTGTTGAAAACCTTCACCAAGACCCGAGCCTGATGCCGGACAAATATGGTGTCGGCGAAGACGCCTATTGCTACCCCGGCTCTACAATCCTGCGTAATAAACTCGATATCCGTGACGAATCGACCTTGAGCGAAGCCGAACAACAGCTCTCGGCCATCGCCGCGGACAACGTCGAATTCAGCCCTCCCCCTTATAGCCTGGGTTATCTTCAGGGCATTCATCAGGTGCTCTTCTGCGACCTGTATGAATGGGCCGGACAATTGCGAACCGTTGGAATGGCCAAGCAGGACACCCGTTTCTGCCAGCCGTCATTCATGGAGGCGCAAGCCGGGAAAATCTTCAAGGGCATGGCTGCACAGAACTGGTTTGAAGGCATGGGTCGCGCAGACCTGATCAACGCCGTGGCAGAGGCCTATTCAGAGATCAACGTCATCCATCCTTTTCGCGAAGGCAATGGCCGCGCTCAAAGGATTCTCTTCGAACACCTCATCATGAACGCCGGTTTTGAGATCAGTTGGTGGGGCATTGAGAAAGAACAGTGGATCGACGCCAACATCGCGGCTTATCACTGCATGCTCGAGCCCATGCAGCACGTGTTTGAAAAATGTATTGGCAGCCCGATTCGCCCGTAAGATAGCACCGGTCATCTGAAACGCGTTTTCCACAGTCTTGCGACTTCCCCCCTAGAACACCGGCATGAATACGATAAGCACATTCCCCTCCAACCCAGAAGGCCGCGACTTTGTCGTGGGGGACGTTCACGGCCACTTCAAACTTTTAAGCATCCTGCTGGAACGCTCGAAGTTCGATGTGGAACGGGACCGTCTTTTCTCCGTCGGCGACCTGATCGACCGCGGCCCCGACTCCCTGGAAGTGCTCGACTGGCTTTCGCAGCCCTGGTTTCATGCTGTGCGGGGCAATCATGAACAGATGCTGATCGACTGCATCGGCGGCAACGGCGACATTCCCAGGCATACCCGCAACGGCGGTGCCTGGCTCTATGAACTGCCGCCCCCCGTCCAGCATGAACTTTCCAAGGCGCTCCAGGCGCTGCCATGGATCATTGAAGTCGACTTGCCGGACGGCAACACCGTCGGCATCGTGCATGCCGAAGCGCCACAGACGCAGAAAGGTGACGACTGGCAGACAGCCAAAGCAGCCCTGCAAGGGCAACTGGGAGAAATTTGCCGCCTGCGCGCGCTAAGCATGGCGCTGTATGCCAGGGAAAGGATCGAGGAGCAAAACAGTGAACCGATCAAGGGAATACACCAGCTCTACGTCGGCCACTCGACCGTACCGAGCGTGAAGCGCCTGGGCAACGTCGTCTACATCGACACCGGCTGCTCCTTTGGCGACGGTGCCTTGAGCCTGATCGAGCTCAACAGCGAAACCGTCACCCACCTGCGCATGAGCCCATGACCGCTGCGCCACACAGGGCTCCGTGCCCATTCAATCGGCTTTGAATCAACGATATTCAACTCGCGCCGCCGTGAACAGGAGAACGCCATGCATGAGCAGCCTGAAACCCACCGCATTCACGAACTGCTGACCCTCGTCGGCCTGCGTGTAGCGCCGCAAGTGGCAGCCACGTTTCGTCCACCCGCCACTCACGCAGATATCACCCGGATCGAACAAACCCTGGGCGCGCCACTGCCGCCGAGCCTTGCTCAGCTATTGCTTTGGCATGACGGACAAGAATGGAACGCGCCACTGCGCGACAGCGACAATCGCCGCCTCCTTGCAGCCCATGAAATTGTCGAGGTGATGACGTTTTTCCTCGATCCAGAGGAGGAATTTCTCGAGCCATGGGGGCGCTATTGGGTGCCGTTTTTGACCAATGACTCGGGCGATTACGTGGTGGTTGATGCCTCGCCAACCGGTAGCGGGGAGCTCATCGCTTATTGGCACGACTGGGAAAACCGGGACGTGGAGCATTCGTCCTTGCTGGAATGGGTGGCTGAGTGGGTTCAAGAGATCGGGTGATCATTCCCCACCCCTCGGTCAAGGATACGACCCAATTGAAGTCAAGGGTGCGCTTCGCCTCAACCGTCCCCCGTTCCTGCTCGCTCGTTCCTCGCTGCGCGGGCTGCGGCCTCCGACTGATCCCTTGACTACACAAGGCAAAAACAGATAGTAATTCCGTATTGAGCCCCTCAGGATTAGGGTGTTAGGCTCGCTAGAGTGGTTCGACTGGCAAAAAACTTTTCAAGGAAAGAGAATGTTCGATCAGTCCTTCAACCAGGTATCTATCTCACGCACTCTTAGGAAAAGTGATTTCCTGATTACGCCTCGATTAAGAAACCCCATTACAAAATCGCAAATCATCGCCAGCGCTCTCGACAGAGCAGGATTAGGCTTTGATGGATATAATTTTTTATCCGGCACAAAAGTCAAAAACAAAACCATTTACAGAATACAGAATTTTAGTGACGAGCTTATACTAAGAAAAATAAATAAAAATATACAAAAAAATATAAAACTACCAAACACAAGTCGCGATTCAATTATCGCAAATATAAAGAACATTCTGTCCGAAGGCGTATCATACAAAATCTATCGACTGGACGTTAAAAGTTTTTATGAGTCATTCCTAACTGAAGATGTAATTTCCGTCATCTCCAAGATTCAAAGACTAAGCCCTACAACAAAAAAAATGGTCAAGGACATACTCAACCACCACACAAATAATGGCGGTCTAGGGGTGCCACGAGGGCTCGCATTAAGTGCAACACTTTCGGAAATAATGATGCTTCCGTTTGACAAGGAAGTTTGCGCCCAACCTGGAGTATTTTTTTACTCACGGTACGTAGATGACATCATTATCATCTCAAGCGGAATTGAAGACAGTGCAAAATTCATAAAATTAATTTCAAAACTGCTACCCAAGGGTTTACAACTAAACGAGCAAAAGACAAAGGTTCGTCGGGCCAGCCAAGATATAAAGCCGTACAAACAAAATACTCCAGTCCCGGACGACATACTTACCTTTGAATTTTTAGGATATCAAATTACCGTCTGCGAACCTCTAAAAACCAAGGATCATTCGCAATTCAGGGACGTGCATCTAGACATAGCAGAAAGCAAAGTTAATAAAATAAAAACAAGAATAACCCGATCCATGATCAGTTATTGCAAAGATAGAAATTTCGAGTTATTGGAAACTCGACTTAAATTCCTATCATCAAATTTCAGTGTTCTCGACGCAAATCGAGAGAGAAAACGTCTTGCAGGAATATATTACAACTATCACCGTATAGATCCAGAAAAGTCCAAAGCGCTCCTAAAACTTGATGCATACATCAGAAAAGCGACACTATCTGGATACGGTGTTGTGTTCGATGATTTTTTTTGCAAAACCACCGTAGCACAAAGACGCCGGCTCCTGAAACTCAGCTTTGGCCGTGGCTTCAGAGAGAAAATATTTATGCACTTCTCTCGCAATAACTTAAAGCTTATCCAGGAGTGCTGGCTATATGCCTGACCCAAATGCAAAACCCATTAAAAAGAGTGACTACAATAGAGTCCTGGTGACTGAAACAGTCCCTTACGAAACCCCTTTAATTTTTTCGAATGATGGCTTCTACAACATCTGCAA
Organism: Pseudomonas sp. Cab53; assembly: GCF_018325965.1. NCBI lineage: Bacteria > Pseudomonadati > Pseudomonadota > Gammaproteobacteria > Pseudomonadales > Pseudomonadaceae > Pseudomonas > Pseudomonas sp. Cab53. The sequence continues at coordinate 4,135,620 of NZ_AP021902.1, forward strand.
AACACCGAAAAATGAAAATTCGGTACTAAACCTACTATTTGAGCGGCTCGCATTAGGGAAAGGTCGAAAAAAATACTTTACCATTCCCTATCAATACAAGATAAGAAAAAGTCTTTTGGATTATAGACGCTTATCTGTAATCCACCCAATCTCACAATGGGAAATGAGAGAATTCTATGAAACATATGAATCTTTAATTTGCCACTATTGCACCCCCAGCAAATTTTCAATAAGAGCACCACAAAAAACAGCAAGCGTTTTCTACTACAAAAATTCTTGGGAAAATGTCGCAAAATATAAGCGAGGAGCAGTAGAGGAAGCAGGCTCAGACAAACGGCGCAAACACAGCTCTTCGTTCTTTTCTTATAAAGGGTATGATCGACTTTATAAGTTCTTTAACTCCAGTGAATTTATATCATTAGAGAAAGACTTTGCTTCGCTTAAAACACTAGACGTATCGAAGTGTTTTGACAGCATATACACCCATTCTTTAGCCTGGGCCACAAAAGAAAAACAATATGTAAAATCAAAATTAGGGGTTTTGACATTCGGTTCCGCCTTTGACTCCCTGATGCAGAGAGCTAACTACAATGAAACTAACGGAATTGTAATTGGCCCAGAGATCAGTCGAATTTTTGCAGAGATTATTTTCCAAGAAATTGATCAAAAGGTTCAAACACGGCTTGCCAGCAGCATGTTTTGCTATGAGCACGAAAAACACTACTCTATTAAGCGATATGTAGATGACGTTTTCATTTTCGCTAGAGAAGAAAAAATTGCTCGCAAAATCTACGAGGTCTATGCCGACTGCTTAAATTCGTACAATCTCCACGTCAATTCATCCAAATCTTCAACATATGCAAGGCCATTCTTCACTGCAAAATCCAAAGTAGTAAGGGAGGTAAACTTAAAAGTAAATGAATTTACTGATAAATTCTTGGATAGCAAAAATGGGAACTCCATACTCATCCCAAAAGAAATCCTTCGAGTCAACCGCCTTATCCACAGCTTCATTGACTCTATCAAAGCTACCTGCTCTACCAACGAAGTTGGTTATGACGAAGTATCATCTTACCTCATCTCCGCCTTTTTTGAGCGCGTTAAAAGACTAATCAATATAAACTCGATTGAGCAAGAAGATGGTGAGATTGAGAAATACCGAGATGCTGTCATTGTCTTTCTTGAGCTGATTTTTTTCTTTTACTCTGTCGCACCTTCCGTTAGTGCATCTTATAAATTATGCGCATCTGTGATCCTGCTCTGTAGATTTTCTGAAAGGCACCTAGGCCCTTATGAACAAACAGTAAAACAAAGAACATATGAACTAGCGGTGGAATTGCTCGAAGGTGATTTAGGCGCAGTAGATTCCGACGTTGAAAACTTTATATTCTTAGAAGCTTTAAATGTTATTCTTGCGATTAGCGACTTAGGCGACGGATACCTTCTCTCTCCAGAATTGATTTCAAAAATCTTTCTTGGCAAAGAATCATATTACGATTTAGTTTCATGCATGTTTTACATAAAAGACAGGACTGAGTATGCGCCAATTCAATCCCATATAGTTGCAACCATAGAGCGGCGCCTCTCAGATCTCAATTCAATTCAAATAGACGCCGAACAGGCCTGCTTGTTTCTCGACTCCGTCTCCTGCCCCTACATAGATCGAAAACGGCGAATAAGGTGGATTCAACGTTTCTACCAGGCGTCTAGCGCTCCGAGGCCTACCAAGCAGCAAACTGACGACTTCATTGATGGCGCTGCTAAAAATTTCTGGTTTGTAAACTGGGATGAGGTCGACCTATTGAACGCTCTAGAAAGAAAGGAGTTGAGACAGGTTTATTAACCGTGGTAGCCTTTGGTTCGTGGGAAGTAGCCAATATACTCTCCGCGTCTTCCGTTTTTTGGTTGGCGCTTTACTTGCTTCTTGAAGCTAACAAGTATCCTCTGCGGATAAATGGTAGAAGACAGTTGCAGGAGCGGTTTTTGCTTCGCAGAGGCTGCACACACTTAGGGATGAGGCTACTTTTCACTACCCCCTCTGAACCAAGCACTACCCCCTACAAAGCATCGACGATGTGGCGTCGTCCGACGACTTTGGTACTTTGCACTAAAAAATCTCTGCCCCCATCCAGTGGGTAGAGCGACTCATTTCCAAGCCGCACATAGACGGGTCCTACGTTTCTCTTTCCCCGATGCCTCTATACCCCGCACCGCCAATCTGTACCACTTCGTACCAGCACTACTCCCGCGCACTTATCCCCTGCTCCTTTTTTTCCGCTGGCTTTCGCAAATCCGAGAGTCGCCACTGCTATGCTTGATTTCATTCTAAACGAGTCGCAAACCATGGTCAGCGAGTACTCACTGACGGATCTGCTCGAACGCTTTTATCTAAATCAACTGGCCCTGGAAGCGACTGTGATGGAGCTGACTCTTTGGGCTGAGTAGCAAAGCGCTTTAGAAGTGGTTGAGAATGTTCGGGGGCACTTCATACGATTGCTGGAAACTCGGACCATATCAAACAAGGCTTTGGCTCGACTGGGAAGGCAGACCTCACCTAAATGTCATTTATCGGCCAAAAGCAGCTATTCATTGCTCTATACAATCAGGAGCAATTCAACCACCATTGATTGAAGCTCCTGAAAACCAACAATTATCAGCTTTTCGATGTTGAGTTATAGCGAATAATAGCAAAAACCTTGAAAACGAGATCTACCCCAACCTAATGGTATACTCCATACTGGAGCAGGGAGCGGACAGTTGACGAGTGTTAAGCTAGCTTGAAAAAACCAAAATAAAATTAGCCTTTTAAAAATCGCCACCTCAACAACAAACAAACCTAAAAATCAAACATGCATAAGCAGAAAAAAATGAAATTAATCAAAAGCATTTCCGGAAAAATAAAAAACTCAAACAAAGATGTAAACATCGAACTTAACGGAAAAAACCTAATTATTGCCGGCGGTAATGGCTCAGGTAAAACCTCACTAGTCAACGCAATACATCAAACACTTACAATTCAGTTAATCCAACAACAATACCAAAACATTCCAAACCTTGAAAAAAACATTAAAGTTTTTAAAAATGCATTAGCCCAACCCGACACAGAGCCTGCATCGCGAGTAAGCCATGAGCAAAACCTTCTGCAGTTCCAGCAACAGTTGGACGCTGTAAACGGCCCTATAGAAATAACATATAACAATGAACCATATTCATTTCTCGATATACTCAGCCAAAAAAAAGCATCCATTCGTTTTTTTGCTGCGGACCGTAAGGCTGACATTTCCAGCGTATCCTCAGCGTCCGCATCTCAACCAGATATACAGTCGATAAATATAAACGCCTGGCTAGGAGGCAACCTTGAACAGCATCTTGTAAACTTAAAAGTAAGAAGTGCTTTAGCAATGCAAGCTGGCGAGTTGGGCAAACGACCTGTTCATGCTGAAGAGTGGATAGCCTCCTTTACCGAAAACCTCAAATATTTATTTGAAGACCAATCAATAGAACTTCAATTTTCGCCCGACCAGTTGAGATTTTATATTTCGCAAAGTGGCAGACCACGATACACCTTCCAAAGTTTGTCCTCTGGATACCTGGCCATTTTTGATATATATGCTGACCTACTCATGCATACCGAATACGCACAGATTAAACCATCTGAGCTCACAGGCATCGTGTTAATCGATGAGATTGATGCTCATCTTCATGTCTCGCTACAACGTAAAATACTACCTTTCCTTACTTCCTCATTCCCCGCGATACAGTTTATTGTAACTACTCACTCCCCTTTCGTTCTGACATCAGTTGATGACGCAGTAATATTTGATATATCCACATGCCAAACTGTACTCGACTTATCAATGTACTCTTATGAGTCTGTTGTTGAGGGGCTACTAGGCGTGCCTCCAATCTCAAAAATATTTGAGGATACAATAAAAAAACTGACAAAAATCACAAGCGCTGAATTTTTCGACATTGAGCTGGCAGAAGATTTATTGAACACGATTGCACCCCACACAGATGTACTAGACGCCGAATCAGAAATGTTCTACCAAATTGCCGCAAACAAAATAATCAAGATGAAGGCGGAGAGTAAATAAATGTTTAATGTGGAACGACCAAAGCTCGCCCCACCTTCTTTAATTGAAAAAAAAAGCTGGACCGGCAGCGACGTACTTCATTCATTGAGACAAGCATTTTATGATAAATGTTATATATGTGAAACAAAAGACCCACTCAGTCTTAACGTTGAGCATTTTGACGCCCACATGGATGACGTCGACAAAATGTATGACTGGAACAACCTGTTTCTTTCTTGCGCCCGGTGCAATAACTTTAAACGACACTTATTCAACAACCTCATAAACTGCACAGATAACAGCGTAGATGCATTACGCCTAGTAAGACACGCACCACCAGTTACACCTTTTGCGAAAACTTTAACAATTGAGGCAACAAACGATGACGCCAGAACAATTGAGACTGCTACGCTCATAAGAAAAGTTTTCACCGATGACAACACGGGCAACAAAGATATAACTGGTACTTATTTACGAAAGCGAGTATATAAACGGTACGCCTTACTTTTATCACACATCAACGTATACATTGATGAAGATTCTTTGGACTCAGAAAAAAAAGATGCCGTCCTTAGAATTGAAAACCTAATGAAAAAAAGCCAAGAATATTCGGCCTTTTTAAGATGGGCAGTAATAGACTCACCCGAGCTATTTGAAGTTGTGAAATATTCTATTGACTAGCCACCATACAAAAAACTCCTTTAACATACTGCACCTAAGAGGGGGATTGCATTGCATTCTTCCTCTTTGCCTACAGTGAGCCAGAATCGAACATAAGCTTCCCACGCAAAAAATGCGCAAAAAAGGGGACCGCAAAAAAAGGGGACAGATTTATTTAGCCTCGACCTCGTACCTACACGGATCACAGAGAAAAAGATTACCAACAAACGAAGCCCCGGCCACTCGCCTCCTATCCAAACCTCACCGACCCCTTTCCTGATAAACTGCGCCCCTCCGCCTTCCCACCCAGATCCCCGATGCCTTTATACCCAGCACCCCAGCAATCCTTGTCCCGGCGCTTCAGCGTGGCCCCCATGATGGATTGGACCGACCCCCACTGCCGCTACTTCCTGCGCATCCTGTCCAAGCACGCCCTGCTCTACACCGAGATGGTGACCACCGGTGCCTTGCTCAACGGGGACCACGAGCGTTTCCTGCGGCATCACGAAGCCGAACATCCCCTGGCGTTGCAGTTGGGTGGCAGTGTTCCGGCCGATCTAGCCGCTTGTTCGCGCATGGCCCAGGAGCACGGTTATGACGAGGTCAATCTCAACGTCGGCTGCCCCAGCGACCGGGTGCAGAACAATATGATCGGCGCGTGCCTGATGGGGCATCCGGGGTTGGTGGCCGATTGTGTGAAGGCCATGCGTGATGCGGTGTCGATTCCGGTGACGGTCAAGCATCGGATCGGGATCAACGGGCGTGACAGTTACGAGCAGTTGTGCGAGTTCGTGGGGACTGTGCGTGACGCTGGCTGTACCAGTTTTACCGTGCACGCGCGGATCGCCATCCTGGAAGGTCTGTCGCCGAAGGAGAATCGGGATATCCCGCCGCTGCGTTATGACGTGGTGGCGCGGTTGAAGGCGGATTTTCCAGAGCTGGAAATCGTGCTCAACGGCGGGATCAAGACACTGGCGGCCTGCCATGAGCACTTGCAGACCTTCGACGGGGTGATGCTGGGCCGCGAGGCGTATCACAACCCGTACCTGCTGGCCGAGGTGGACCAACAGTTGTTCGGCAGCACCGCGCCGGTCATCAGCCGGGCCGAGGCGTTGGCGCAGCTGCGACCTTATATCGCCAGTCACCTGGCCGCCGGTGGCGCGATGCACCACATCACTCGCCATGTGCTCGGCCTGGGCACCGGCTTTCCGGGGGCGCGGCGGTTTCGGCAGTTGTTGTCGGTGGACATCCACAAGACCCAGGATCCGTTGGCCCTGCTGGACCAGGCCGGGCAGTTGTTGGAAGGACGCTAACCGTCACTTGCTTTGAACCTGCGTCCGCTTTTGGCATCGTATCTACCGATACCGCCCCGGCCTTTCAAACAGCCGTTTTCAGGTTGCTGCCGCTGGGGCCTTTCGATACCTCTACACGCCCTTGAGTGGCTGCCGGCCCTCGGGTAATGTCAACAGACCCATAGGACAGAGCACGCTCATGACTTCCAAGCTGGAACAACTCAAGCAATTCACCACCGTCGTCGCCGATACCGGCGACTTCGAAGCCATCGCCCGCATCAAACCCGTGGACGCCACCACCAACCCTTCCCTGCTGCTCAAGGCCTCGGCCATGAGCGGCTATGCCGAGCTGCTCAATGCCTGCGTGGCAGACTGCAAGGGCGATGTCGGCCTGGCCAGCGACCGTTTTGGCGTGGCAGTGGGCGGGGAAATCCTGAAGGTGATTCCGGGGCGCATTTCCACCGAAGTGGACGCACGTCTTTCGTTCGACACCGACGCCATGCTCAAGCGTGCACATCGCCTGATCGACCTGTATGAAAAGGCCGGCATTGGCCGTGATCGCGTGCTGATCAAGATCGCATCCACCTGGGAAGGCATTCGTGCCGCCGAGCAGTTGGAGCGAGAAGGCATCCAATGCAACCTGACCCTGCTGTTCTCCTTCGCCCAGGCCGCCGCTTGCGCCGACGCCGGGGTCTTCCTGATCTCGCCGTTCGTGGGCCGTATCTACGACTGGTACAAGAAAGCCAATGGCAACGACTACACCGGCGCCGATGATCCGGGCGTTCAGTCGGTGACACGCATCTACAACTACTACAAGGCCAATGACTACAAGACCGTGGTCATGGGTGCCAGCTTCCGCAACCTCAACCAGATCGAACAACTGGCCGGTTGCGACCGCTTGACCGTCAGCCCGGAACTGCTGGAGAAACTGGCCGCCGACGAAGGCAAGCTGGAACGCAAGCTGGCGCCAGGGCAGGCTGGGGAAGCACGCCTGAATCTCAATGAAGCGCAATTCCGCTGGTTGTCCAACGAGGACGCCATGGCGACCGAGAAACTGGCCGAAGGTATTCGTCAGTTTGCGCGGGACCAGGAAAAACTGGAAGCGCTGCTGCAAGCCAAGCTTTGAGGTGAGGCACTAGCCAGAAAAAGGGGCGAACCTTGATAGGTTCGCCCCTTTTGCGTTTGTGGAAACGGGTTTACTCGCGAAGAGACCAGCACTCCAGCATTGATGTCGCCTGTTCTCCCCTCTTCGCGAGCAAGCCCGCTCCCACAGGGTCGAGGGGCTTCAGCCGCCTGGGCGCTCCAAGGCGTTCACCAGGTCATGGAAAGCTTCACGATTGGAATCGTTCAGGCCCATCAAAATCTTGTGGGCTTCGAGCACCTTGATTCGCACTTCTTCCTCGGACTGGTCCTGGTCAGGCAGGTCGTCCAGGCATTCCGGGCACGGCACGGGGTCGCCAACGATGTTGAAGACCTGGTCGAAGCCCATTGATTGCAAGAGGCGGGTGATGTCGTTATGGGTGGTGACGACCGTTGGCAACAGGCCGACCTTCTGCCGCGACAGGATCGACAGCTTGGCCAGCAGGCCCAGGGTGGTGCTGTCGATGCTGCGGGTTTCGGTCAGGTCAATCACGATGGCGCTGAAGTTCAGCGCCGTGAAGATCCGCTCAATAGTCGCATCCAGCGCCGAACACAGGGTCAGGCGCACTTCACCGACAAACTTCAGGACAAAGGTGCCGTCCTGCTCGGCGAACTGGATTCTACCGGTACTCATCAAAGGTTCCTGCTCAACACTAACAGGGCGATATCATCCGGCATCTCCCCGAGCGTGGCTAATCCAAACACTTGGCGCAAGCCTTCCAGGCTGCCGCCCGCTGCACTCACCCGCTCAGGCAAGGCCGCTTCTTTCTCTTTGAGTGTAGGCTCTGTCAAAAGATCCAAAATGCCATCAGACATCAGCGTCAGGCTGAACGTCGGCGGCAGTTCCAGTACGTGGTCTTCGTAGGTGGCCTCGTTGAACAGGCCCACCGGCAAGCCACGCCCTTCCAGGTAACGAACACTGTCTGGCGTATACAACACAGGCAACGGCAGGTGACCGCCGATGCTATAGGTCAACAAACCAGTCTCCTCGTCGATGACTCCACCGACCATTGTGACGTGTTTGCCCAGCTTACAACTGATCAGGCCTCGGTTGATATGCCCAAGGACCTCAGAAGGCTTGAACTCCGGCAACGAGCCATTGCGCTTGGACTCGAACAGCAAGCGCGTGGTCATGAACTTCAGCAGCACCGTGACGAACGCCGACGACGCGCCGTGGCCGGAAACGTCCGCCAGGTAGAATGCCACGCGTCGCTCATCGACTCGGAAATAGTCGACGAAATCCCCCGACAGGTACAACGACGGGATGATCTGGTGGGCAAACCGGAAGCCATCGACGGTCCAGGGGCTGACCGGCAGCATGTTCATCTGCACCTGGCGGCCGGCGTTCTGGTCTTCCTGCAGCAGGTTCAGGCTGGCTTCCAGCTCGCGGTTGGCGGTCTCCAGCTTCTCGCGGTAGCGCTGGTTCTCCACCAGCAGGCGAGAACGGTCCAGGGCCCGGCGCACGGAGTGCTCGAGCACCGCAAGGTCTTCAAGGGGCTTGATCAGGTAGTCGGCCGCGCCCAGGCGCAATGCCTCGACCGCGTCGTTCATCACGCCCGCGCCCGAAACCACGATCACCGGGGTCTGCGAGGAGATCCCGCTGACCTGGCGAATGAGTTCGAGTCCGCCCATCTGCGGCATGCGCAGGTCGCAGATGACCAGGTCGGGCTTGTCTTGCTCGAATACCTGAAGACCCTGTTGGCCATTGCTGGCCTGCAGGACGCTGAAACCACTGTCTTCCAAGTAGGCCGCGAGGCTCGCTCGCACCACTTCGTCATCATCGATTATCAGCAGCGTGGCACTGGTTTTTGGCATGTGGGCAAACGGCGCCAGAATTAGGTTGGCGTAGCGGGCTGGACCGTCAGGCCTTTGCACGCACTACTGGATTCGCTTTCTAGCCTCTCTGTCGTACCGGTTTCAGGTCGCTGCCCTGCACGCGGATTCATCAGAGGTGCCCTTCTAAGGCGCAGACGGTACTCCCATCCGCGGGGCGTTTCAAGCTCAGGCGGATCGCCGCTTGCCGTCTTTATTTGTCAAAGTACAGAGAGTTATAAGAACCGAGCGAAGCGTAACCCAATGGAAGGATCACCCCCCTTTGAACGCACCACAAAAACACAAAAGGCGGCCCCTGGGCATTCATGCCAGGGCCGCCTTTCGCTCAGTCGGGAGCCGATATCAAAAATCGTCTTCGACCTGGCCATCCTTGACCTTGAATTCGCGGTTTTGCAGATAGGCGTTGCGAATGAAGACGTATTTGTCGCCGCTCACCAGCTTCTCGGCCGACAGCAGGCTGGCGCGCGTGTCGACGATGTTCAGGCCGAAGATCGAGTTACGCACCGAGACATTGTCGATATAGCGATAAGGCGCGGCGTAGCTGTCGACATACTTGGCCGGCGCATCACGCAGGGTGCTTGGCCCCAAGAGTGGAAGCACCACATAAGGACCGCTGCTCACGCCCCAATAGCCCAGGGTCTGGCCGAAATCCTCGTCGCTGCGTTGCAGGCCCATCTGGGTGCCCACGTCGAAGAAGCCCAGCAGGCCGAAAGTGGTGTTGAAGATCAACCGGGCGGTGTCGACCCCGGCAGCGGCCGGTTTGGCCTGCAGCACGTTGTTGGCCAGGTTGCCCACGTCCCCGATGTTGCGGAACATGTTGTGGATACCGTCTTCCAGGAACTGCGGCGTCACGTACTGATACCCCTGGGCCAGCGGCTTGAGCGCATAGGTGTCGAGGGTGTCGTTGAAGGTAAAGATCGGACGGTTGATGCTTTCCCAAGGATCTTCTTCCGTGGCGGCCTGGGCTGCAAACGGAACCAGCAGGACGCTGGCGGACAGACTCAGCTGAGCTAGACGATGGCTCCAGCGCATAGGGGAAAACTCCTCGGTTTATTCAGGCAAGGGCGCCGAGCCCAGGCGGTAAGGTCGCTAGTATAAGACGGAAAGCGAGGATAGGCAGCATGGAAAAGAGAAGGCGGCTGTAGGACGTTTCTGCTGCCGAGCACCTTCACAACTCTGTCACCGGACTGTCATTGAGGCCCGTTAGGCTGCAGGTTATTTCAAGGACGTTCCCATGCCTCGCGCCGAAGCCCTGCCCTTCCCTGTTCCCGGCCTGACTGCGGTCCTGTTCGGCCTGAGTGGTTGCCTGGTGGACTTCGGCGCCAGGGTTCGTCAGCCGGGCGCCAAGCCGACCGAGCACGCGCAACCGACGCCGGGGGCGCTGGAAAGCCTGCATCACTTGCAGCAACTGGGTATTCCCTGCGCCTGGCTCGACGACTTGCCGCCGGCCACCAGCCATGGCCTGGCGGCGGCCCTGCCGACTTGGGTCAAACCCCCGCAACTTCCTGCAACAAATAATCCTTGGCCCGCCCCGCACGCCTGCTGGCAGGCACTCATGGCGCTGAACGTCCAGCAATTGGACGGTTGCGTACTGGTCAGTGGCGAACCGGGGTTGCTGCAATCGGGGCTCAACGCCGGACTGTGGACCATCGGCCTGGCGTCCTGTGGCTCGCTGTGTGGCCTGGCACCGGGCGAGTGGCAGGCGCTGGGGCAGCAGGAACGCGAGTCCAGGCGCGCCAGGGCCACCGTGCAATTGTTCAGCCTGGGCGTGCATTCGGTGATCGATCACCTGGGCGAGCTTGACACCTGCCTGGCCGACATCAGCCTGCGCCGGCTCAAAGGCGAGAAGCCATGACCGGGATCATGCAGGGTGCGTGAGGGTGGATTACTCTTAAGGCAGGCCACGGACTTTTGACGCACCGTCGCGGTCCATGGCTGTGCCTATCAATAAAGGGAGTACGCCAATGCCTGCCCGCCGCGAACTGCAAGCTCAACTCGATACCCTGCGCGAGCAATTGGACCAGAACCCGCCGCTGTCCGAGCCAGAGCGCGAGAATCTGCATCAACTGATGGCTCAGATCGAGGCTGAGATCCAACTGGAAAATCAGCTTCAGGACAGCAACCTGGTCGACGGCGTGAACCTTGCCGTGGAACGCTTCGAACTGGAACACCCGACCATCGCCGGGACATTGCGCAACATTGTGCAGACCCTGGGCAACATCGGGATCTGAACCTCTCGGACAAAAAAGCCCCGCGCCACGGCGTAACGCTGTTCACTTAAGATTTATCACTGGTCGTGGCGAGGGAGCTTGCTCCCGCTGGAGCGCGCAGCGGTCCCACGCTTTTGGGGCCGCTACGCAGCCCAGCGGGAGCAAGCTCCCTCGCCAGGCGGTAACGTGCTTAAGTGAACGGTATTACGCGCCATGGCGGGGCTTTTCTATTTCCTGCCACCTGAAATGCCATTTGCTGTGGGAGGATTCGCTATTACCGTGGGTTATTGGCGAACCAGGCGCTGGTTGGGCAGTTGCACCGCTTCAGTGCTGCGATACGGGTTGATGTCCAGGCCGCCACGGCGCACATACCGCGCGTACACCGTCAACTTCTGCGGCTTGAGCAGTCGCTGCAGGTCAAGGAAGATCCGCTCCACGCATTGCTCGTGGAAATCCGAATGCTGGCGGAAGCTGACGAGGTAGGCCAGCAGGCTCGCATGATCCAGTGCCGCGCCACGATACTCCACCGCCACGCTGCCCCAGTCCGGCTGACTGGTGACCGGGCAGTTGGACTTGAGCAGGTGGCTGTGCAGGCTTTCCTCGATGATGCGCGATTCATCGCACCGCAGCAGTTCCGGGCGTGGGTGTTCGTACGAATCGACACGGATGTCCAGGTCATCGATGCACACCCCCGGCAACGCGACGACGCCTTCGTCCTCCACGTCCTTGAGACTGCGAATCCGCACGCCCACCGGCTTGCCAGCGGCGGCCGAGAGGTCCTGGCGCAGTGTTGCCTCCAGACTCTGAGTGGTGTCGAACGGCGTCTGGTTCAAGGAATTGAGGTACAGCTTGAAGGATTTGGACTCGATGATATTCGGTGAGTCCGCCGGGATCGCGAATTCCCCGATAGCCACCACCGGCTTGCCGGACGGCAACAGCCATGACAGCTCGAAACAGTTCCAGAAATCCACGCCCTTGTAGGGAAGGGTCTCGGCCGTCAGGCCCAGTTCCGCCCATTTCGCGGTGCGCGGGATCGGGAACAGCAATGACGGCGTGTACGTGGCGATGTATTCACTGGATTTGCCCAGCGGCGAATGTTCGGCTGCGGGATGCATGACGGAAACCTGACTGAAGAATCAGCCGATTCTATCAGCCTTTGCCGCAGCCTTTGAGTGCTTACTGACTGACTGTCAGGTCTCCCTTCATTCCGGCCTGGTAATGCCCGGGGATGTTGCAGGCAAATTCAAGGCGCGTGGCCTTGTTGAACGTCCAGGTCAGCTCGGCGGTCTTGCCCGGCTCCACCAACACGCTGTTCGGGTCATCGTGACGCATGCCGGGCGAGCCTTGGCCCATGTTGCCATGGGCCATCCCGTGCGTCATGGCGGTCGGCGTCAACTGGCCGCTCTGCTGCATCTTGAGCATTTCCTGCTGGTGTTCGGCGTGCATGGCGGCATCGCCGAGGTTGAACTCGTGTAGCAACCGACCTTTATTGATAAGCACGAACCGCACGGTTTCACCGGCCTTGATCTGGAGCGCGCCGGGGTCGAACGACATGTCCCCCATCACCACTTCGATACTGCGGCCGGCCGTGGCCGCCGGCGCAGGCTGGCCAAAATCAAGATGCCCAGGCGACGCCCATGACGGTACACCGAACATCAGCGTGCAGGCGGCCAGGGCCAGGCGACTTCCCCTCAACATGTTTCAAACTCCATTCGGATTCAGCTTGTGGGAAACTCTAGCTCGCCGCGCCTGCCAGCCGGCTGACGGCATGATTACAACTTTGTCAGGTTGCGCCACCGCCCCGCCTGCCACGGTATAACGCCCCCGTCCCAACCTGTCTTGAGCTGCCCATGAAACTGCTGATCGTCGAAGACCAAACGAAAACCGGCCAATACCTGCGCCAAGGCCTGAGCGAAGCCGGCTTCAACGCCGACCTGGCGGCCGATGGCATCACCGGCCAGCAGTTGGCCCTGAGTGGCGAATACGCCGTGTTGATCCTCGACGTGATGCTGCCCGGCCGCGATGGCTGGCAGATTCTGCAAGCCGTCCGCGGGGCCGGCCTGGACACGCCGGTGCTGTTCCTCACGGCCCGGGACGCCATACAAGACCGGGTGCACGGCCTGGAACTGGGCGCCGATGATTACCTGGTCAAGCCTTTTGCCTTTTCCGAGTTGCTGGCGCGGGTCCGCAGCCTGTTGCGTCGTGGCGGCTCGACACCCCAGGAAACCAGCCTGCAACTGGCGGACCTGCGCCTGGACCTGATCCGCCGCCGCGTCGAGCGCGCCGGCCGACGCATCGATCTCACCGCCAAGGAATTCGCCTTGCTGGAAATGCTCCTGCGCCGCCAAGGCGAGGTGCTACCCAAGTCGCTGATCGCTTCGCAGGTCTGGGACATGAATTTCGACAGCGACACCAACGTCATCGAAGTGGCGATCCGGCGCCTGCGCCTCAAGATCGACGACGAATTCCCCAGCAAACTCATCCACACCGTGCGCGGCATGGGCTATGTGCTTGAAGAGCGTGGCCTGTGAGGGGGCCATGGTCGCTGAGCAGTCGCCTGGCCTTGCTGTTCGCCGCCTGTACCGCCGTGGTGTCGCTGTTGGCCGGGGTGCTGTTCAGCCGGGCCAGCGAAGCGCACTTCATCGAACTCGACCAGCAACTGCTGGAGGGCAAGCTGATCGGCCTGCGCCGCGCCTTGCAAGATCTCAACGCCGAGCAGGCCCAACGCCGCCTGGAAGATGAACTGAGCCGCCAGGCCGACCTGGCCCTGCGCACCAAGGGCAGCGACGGTGTGCGCTGGTACGACAGTTCGATCCGGATTCCGGCCCGGCTGCCGGAGCGTCCCGGCCTGTCGACCGTCAGCGAAGCCGACAGTGACTACCGCGTGCTGAACGCGCCGCTGTACCCCGAGCGCGCAGACTCGCCGCAACTGACCCTGCTGCTGGACATCACCCACCACCAGCATTTTCTCCAGCGCATGCAACGGCTGATCTGGCTGACGGTCGGCCTCTCGGCCCTGGCCACCGCCCTGCTCGGCGCCTGGACCGCCCGGCGCGCCCTGCGACCCTTGCGGCGTATGGGGGTGATCACCGGCGGCGTTTCGGCCCACTCCCTCAACGCCCGTCTACCCGAAGCGCAAATGCCCGCCGAGCTGGCGGAACTGGCCCATAGCATCAACGCCATGCTCGGACGCCTGGATGACGCCTTCCAACGGCTCTCGGCGTTCTCCGCCGACATTGCCCATGAACTACGCACCCCGCTGTCGAACCTGCTGACCCATACCCAAGTCACCCTCACCCGCGAGCGTTCTCTGGAGGATTACCGCGAGGCATTGCACAGCAACCTCGAAGAACTGCAGTGGATGGCGCAACTGGTCAACGACATGTTGTACCTGGCCAAGGCCGACCATGGCCTGCTGGCGCCGAATCGCGAGCCGCTGGCGTTGGCCGAGGAAGTGGACGTGTTGCTGGAATTCTTCGCGCCCCTGGCCGAGGACGCCAACGTGCGCTTGAGTCGCGAGGGCGATGGCGGCCTCGACGGCGACCGCAACATGTTGCGCCGGGCCCTTTCCAACCTGCTGGACAATGCGCTGCGCTTCACCCCCGAAGGGGGCGACGTGCGGGTGCGCATTGTCGATGAGGTCCAAAGGGTCCGCGTCAGCGTGGAGAACAGCGGCGAGGAAATCCCGGCAGATCGTCTGCCACGCCTGTTCGACCGTTTCTACCGCGCCGACCCTGCCCGCCAGGAAAGCCGCAGCGAACACGCCGGCCTCGGCCTGGCCATCACCCGCTCGATCATCCGCGCCCACGGCGGAGAGATCCGCTGTGAATCAGCCGATGGCTGGACCTGCTTTCTGATTGAGTTGCCAAAGCTCCATCAAGCCTGACACATCCCCTTCTGTGGCGAGGGAGCTTGCTCCCGCTTGACCGGGCTGGCGCTCCAGTGCGCAGCGCTCGCCATCTTTGGGGCCGCTACGCAGCCCAGCGGGAGCAAGCTCCCTCGCCACAGGGGGCTGCGCCGGCCTTACGAATACCGCAACGCCTGCGCCGGCTCGATCTTCGCCGCACGCCAGGCCGGGTAGACGGTGGCGAGGAAACTCAGGATGAACCCGGCCGAGCAGATCAACACCACGTCGCCGCGTTGAAGCTCCGACGGCAGGTTGCTGACGAAGTACACATCGGAACTGAAGATGTGCTGGCCGCTGACCCGCTCCAGCCAGCCCACCAGCGCACTGACATTCAGCGCTGCGATCACCCCCAGCGCGCCGCCAATCAGCGTACCGACGATGCCGATCACCGTGCCCTGGACCATGAAGATCGCCATGATCTGTCGTGGCGTGGCGCCGATGGTACGCAGGATCGCGATGTCCGCGCCCTTGTCGTTCACCACCATGATCAGGGTGGCGATGATGTTGAATGCCGCCACCGCGACAATCATCAACAACAGCAGGCCAATCATGGTCTTTTCCATTTTCATGGCACTGAACAGGCTGCCCTGGGTATGGGTCCAGTCGTCGGCCTTGTAGCCGGAACCCAGGCTCGCGGCGATGTCACCGGAAACCTTCGGTGCCGCGTACAGATCCTTCACCGCCAGGCGCACGCTCTGCACCTGGTTCGGCTGCCAATGCTGCATCTGCGCGGCGTCGGCCAGGTGGATCAGGGCCATGGAACCGTCCAGCTCGGCGCCCACCTTGAACACGCCAACCACGTTCAAGCGCTGCATGCGCGGGGTGATGCCGCCGGGCGCGGTGCTGACTTCCGGCACGATCAGGGTCAGCTTGTCGCCGACGTTCAGGCGAAAACGCCGGGCGGTGATTTCACCGATCACCACGCCAAACTCGCCCGGTTTCAAGGCGTCGAGGCGGCCTTGGACGATATGCTGGGCAACGATGGACACCTTGCCTTCCTGGGCCGGGTCGACACCGCTGATCTGGATCGGCTGCATCGAACCCTTGTAGCTCAACATGCCCTCCAGCTCAGTGAACGGCACGGCGGCGGTCACTTCGGGATTTTTCAGCGCGGCCGCGGCGACCGGTTGCCAGTCGTCGATCGGATTGACGCCGACAAGGGTAGCGTGGGGCACCATGCCGAGGATGCGCGAGCTCATTTCACGCTGGAAACCGTTCATCACCGACAACACCACGATCATCGCCAGCACCCCCAGGGCGAGGCCGATCATCGAGGTCATGGAGATGAACGAGACAAAGCGATTGCGGCGCTTGGCGCGGGTATAGCGCGTGCCGATAAAGATCGATAACGGTCTGAACATTCGCGGGGCACCGTATGAAAATAAATGACCCGGCACGTGCATCGCGTGCCGGGTTGCGGTCGGTCAGATGGGCGTCAGGCAGCCTTCCTGCAAGTGCAGGACGCGGTCCATCTGCCGGGCCAGGTTCATGTCGTGGGTCACCACCAGAAACGCAGTGCGCATCGAGGTGCTCAGCTCCAGCATCAGGTCCTGGATGCCTTGGGCGGTGTGGGAGTCGAGGTTGCCGGTCGGCTCGTCGAGCATCACCAGCCCAGGCTTGTTGACCAGGGCCCGGGCAATCGCCACGCGCTGGCGCTCGCCACCGGACAGTTCGGCCGGCTTGTGCTCCAGGCGATGCCCCAGCCCTACCCGCTCCAGCAATGCCGTGGCCCGTTGGCGGGCTTCAGGAATCGCGGTGCGGCCAATCAGCAGCGGCATGCAGACGTTTTCCAGGGCGGTGAATTCAGGCAGCAAATGGTGGAATTGGTAGACGAAACCCAGGGCGCGGTTACGCAGCAGGCCACGGGCCTTCTCGTTCAGTGCCGAGAGCTCTTCGCCCGCCAGCCAGACGCTGCCGGAGGTCGGCGTATCGAGACCGCCCAACAGATTGAGCAAGGTACTTTTGCCAGACCCGGAGGTGCCGACGATCGCCACGCGCTCACCAGGGTGCAACTCCAACTGCAGGCCCGACAACACCACCACCGACTCCGGGCCTTCCTCGTAGGATTTGCCCAGGTTGCGGCAACTCAAGATCGCTTTTTCACTCATGCCCGACTCACTCATAACGTAACGCCTCTGCCGGCTGGGTGCGTGCGGCACGCCAGGCTGGATACAGGGTGGCGAGGAAACTCAGGACCAACGCGGCGCCGCAGACCATCAACACGTCATCGGCCTGCAACTGCGACGGCAGGTAGTCGATGAAGTACACGTCGGCGTTGAGAAACTTGTGCCCGATCAGGCCTTCGAGGGCTGCGATCGCGGCGCTGACGTTCAGTGCGGCGAACATGCCGACCAGAGCGCCGACGACCGTGCCGATCACGCCGATGACCGTACCCTGGACCATGAAGATCCGCATGATCTGCCCCGGTGTGGCGCCGAGGGTCCGCAGGATGGCGATGTCGCCCTTCTTGTCGTTGACCACCATCACCAGCGTGGAAATGATGTTGAACGCCGCCACGGCGACGATCAGCAGCAACAGCAGGCCGATCATGGCTTTTTCCATGCGGATCGCCTGGTACAGGTTGCCGTGGGTGCGAGTCCAGTCACGGGCGTAATAGCGGTCTTCGCCGAGCTGCTGGGCGATGTTCCAGGCGGCACGCGGCGCCTGGAACAGATCGTCGAACTTCAACCGCAGGCCCTGGACCTGGTCCGTTTTCCAGCGATGCAGGCGCGCCAGGTCCTGGAGGTTGGTCACGCCCAGGTAACCGTCCAGCTCGCCGGCGCCGACGTGGAAGATGCCGACCACGGTAAAGCGTTTCATGCGCGGGAACATGCCCCCGGCGTCACGGTGACTTCCGGTGCGACGAACGTCAGCTTGTCGCCGATGGCGGCGCCGAGCTTGGCCGCGGCCTTGTCGCCGATGACGATGCCGAAGCTGCCGGGCGCCAGGTCATCGAGTTTGCCCTGCTTCATGAAGTTGTCGATGATCGACACCTGTCGCTCCAGCCCGGGGTCGATACCGTTGAGCAACACCTTGGAGACCTTGCCATTGTTGGTCAGCAACCCCTGCATCTGGGTGAACGGCGCAACGGCCAGCACCTGCGGGTTCTGCTTGACCTTGGCGGCCAGGCTCGGCCAGTCGCTGATGGCTTCGCCGGATTCGAGGGTCGCGTGCGGGACCATGCCCAGCACACGGGTGCGCATTTCATGATCGAAGCCGTTCATCACCGACAGCACGACGATCATCACGACCACGCCAAGGGCCAGGCCGATGATGGAGGTCAGGGAAATGAACGATACGAAATGGTTGCGGCGCTTTGCACGGGTATAACGCGTGCCGATAAATACGAAGAGAGGTCTGAACATGTCGGGGCTTGTTCGGAGGGAAAAGGAACGTCCTTGTGGCGGGGGTCACAAACCAGCTTTACACTCAGACCACCGCCGCTACCATGGGTTCGCCATGTCGACATTAGATGAAGAAGATCGCCGCGAATACTACCGTATCGAGGACATGATCGCACTGGAAATTCGGCCCCTGTCCATTCCTGAAGCTGCCGGCCAGGAAGTGTTGCAGGATGCGTCTCCATTGTTCAACTTGCTCAGCGAACTGCACCTGAGCGAATTCGAGTCCCAGCATCTGCTGCGCCAGATCAGCGAGCGCGAACGCAGCATCGCGGCGTACCTCAAGGCCATGAACCGCCGCATCGACCTGCTCAGCCAGGTCGTGGCCCTGACCGTGCTCGGCGAGATCGGCGAACCGCAGCCGGTGATCATTTCCGAAGGCGGCATCGATTTCCAATACCCCACGCCCGTCGCCGTCGGCGCCCACCTGTCGATCAAGCTGGTGCTGATGCCCCAGGCCCTGGGCCTGTTGCTGCGCGCTCGGGTGACCCATTGCGATCCCAAGGGCGATGGCTATGACGTCGGCACCGAATTTGAACGCCCGACCGACGCCCAGCGCCAGTTGCTGGCCCGCTACATCCTGCAGAAACAGGCGCAAGAGCGGCGCCTGGCGCGGGAACTGAACGAATCAGGTATCAATAAGGAAGAACCGTGACCCTCATCTATGGCCACCGCGGCGCCAAGGGCGAAGCACCGGAAAACACCCTGACCGGTTTTCAGGAATGCCTCAAGCACGGCGTGCGCCGTTGCGAACTGGACCTGCATTTATCCATGGACGGCGAGTTGATGGTGATCCACGACCCGACCCTCAAGCGCACCACGGATCGTCGGGGCAAGGTGGTGGAGCATTCCGCTGCCGAGCTGGTGACCTACGATGCGCGCAAGGGTGGCCCGGGCTGGATCAAGCCATGCCCGATCCCACGCCTGGAAGAGCTGTTCGAGCAATGTGATTTCGAGCACTGGCAACTGGAGGTCAAGAGCGCCTCGCGCACCCGGGCGGCGGCCACGGTGCTGGGCATCCGCGAAATGGCCCAGCGCTTCGGCCTGCTGGACAAGGTCACCATCACCTCCAGCTCCCGAGAGGTGCTCAAGGCGGCCCTGGAGCTGACCCCGGACATTTCCCGCGGCCTGGTGGCCGAATACGCCTGGCTCGACCCGCTGAAGGTTGCCCAGGGCTATGGCTGCGAGATTCTGGCGTTGAACTGGACCTTGTGCACCCCCGAGCGCCTGATCAAGGCCCAGCGCCAGGGTTTGCATGTGTCGGTGTGGACCGTCAACGAGCCCGCGCTGATGCGCAGGCTCGCCGACTTTGGCGCTGACAGCCTGATTACAGACTTTCCCGGTTTGGCCACCGCCACGCTCGGGAATGGCTGAAATCGGTCTCCCCGGCCGGCTCAGGCCACCGGCCGGAGCCGCTCAAAAAAGCCGGTTGAGCCCGTCGTAGGCCGCTACCCGATAGGCTTCGGCCATGGTCGGGTAGTTGAAGGTGGTGTTAACGAAGTACTTGAGCGTGTTCAGCTCACCCGGCTGGTTCATGATCGCCTGGCCGATGTGCACGATCTCGGAGGCCTGGTAGCCGAAGCAGTGCACGCCGAGCACTTCCAGGGTCTCGCGATGGAACAGGATCTTGAGCATGCCTTGCGGCTCGCCGGCGATCTGCGCCCGCGCCATGCTCTTGAAGAAGGCCTTGCCCACTTCATACGGCACCTTGGCCTGGGTCAGTTCCTGCTCGTTCTTGCCGATCGAGCTGATTTCCGGAATGGTGTAGATGCCGGTCGGCACGTCGTTGACGAAGCGCCAGCTGCCGTTGTCGACGATGCTGCCGGCGGCCGAGCGACCCTGGTCGTGGGCGGCACTGGCCAGGCTTGGCCAGCCGATCACGTCACCGGCGCCATAGATGTTCGGCACACAGGTGCGGTAGTTTTCGTCGACTTCGATCTGGCCGCGACTGTTGACCTTCACGCCGATGTTTTCCAGACCCAGGGTGTCGGTGTTGCCGGTACGCCCGTTACACCAGAGCAAGGCGTCGGCCTTGATCTTCTTGCCGGACTTGAGGTGCAGGATCACACCATTGTCGACACCTTCGACGCGGTCGTAGTCTTCGTTATGACGCACCGTGATGTTGTTGTTGCTGAAGTGATAGCTCAGGGCCTGGGAGATTTCCGAGTCCAGGAAGCTCAGCAACTGGCCGCGGTTGTCCACCAGTTCCACCAGCACCCCCAGGCCGCTGAAGATCGAGGCATATTCGCAACCGATCACGCCGGCGCCGTAGACGATCAGCTTACGCGGGGTATGGCCCAGGCTCAGGATGGTGTCGCTGTCGTAGATACGCGCGTGGTTGAAATCGATGTCGGCCGGACGGTACGGGCGCGAACCGGTGGCGATGATGATGTGCTTGGCCACCAGTTTTTCGACCACGCCATTGCCGCAGACCACTTCCACCGTCTGCTCGTCGGCGAAGCTGCCGGTGCCGAAGAACACGTCGACCCGGTTACGGGCGTAGTAGCCGGTACGCGAGGCCACTTGCTTGGAGATGACCTTCTCGGCGCTCTTGAGCACGTCCGGGAAGGAGAACCAGCGCGGCTCACCGATGGCCCGGAACATCGGGTTGGTGTTGAACTGCATGATCTGCCGGACCGAGTGACGCAAGGCCTTGGACGGGATGGTGCCCAAGTGGGTGCAGTTGCCGCCGACCTGCCGACGGCTGTCGACCATCGCCACCTTGCGCCCTGCCTTGGCGGCGTTCATTGCCGCGCCTTCCCCCGCCGGGCCGGAACCCAGTACCACCACGTCGTAGTTGTAGACAGCCATGCGTACTCCTCAGAACAGGCCGCGGCACCCGGTATGGTACCTGCGGCTAAATCATGCCGGGTCGCGGCATGAAGGAACAATTTTCAGGCCGGTTCACGAGCCCGGCCACAGTCTATAGAAGCGTCAACGCCGCGCACATTACCCCTTGGTCGCGTCAGAGGCTAGTTTTGCCTGCGCTATTTCGCCACAGGTAGCCTTTCGTCAAGCTGTCATCACTGGGTTTTCCCGCTACTGATCCGTTCAAACGCATCATTGGTACGCGTGACAAAACGCTCGCCGTCACGCATCACGAAAAATACCCCGATGCCGTGTTTCTCGGCATAGTCCCACCCCCGTTCAGGCCCGAGGATCAGCAACAGCGTCGACAGTCCATCGGCCATCAGCGCCGAAGGATGAATCACCGTGACCGACGCCAGGTTGTGCAGGACCGGTGCACCGGTGTGTGCATCGAAGGTGTGGGAATAGCGCGCGCCGTCCTGTTCGAAATATCGGCGGTAATCGCCAGATGTTGAAACCCCGTAGCCATCGACTTCGATAACGCGTTCAGCCACCTGCCGGTCATCCCGGGGCTCTTCCAGGGCGACGCGCCAGGGCGAGCCATCGGGCTTGCGTCCAACCGCCTTGAGTTCGCCAGTGGCTTCGGCCAGGTAACTGTCGATGCCCAGGGCCTTGAGCCGGGCAGCGATCCGGTCGACCGCGTAGCCGGCGGCGATACTGTTGAAGTCGACTTCCACCGCGGCGTCCTTGCACAACCGGTCGCCCTCGATGCGCAAATGACCATGACCGACGCGCTGGCGGGCCTGGGCCAAGGCCTCGGCGCTGGGCACTTGCTCGCCCCGGGACTGCGGGCCGAACCCCCACAGGTTCAGCAACGGTTCCACCGTCAGGTCAAAGGCGCCGTCGCTCTGGACGGACAACTGCTCGCCCACCCGCACCAACTCCAGCACCGCAGCCGGCATCACCTGGCAACTGTTGGCCGGCAGCGCGTTGAAGCGCTCGATGTCCGAGTCGCTGCGGTAGGTCGAAAACTGCCGATCCACATCGACGAGGATACTTTCCACCTCGGCCTGCACCGCTTTCGGACGAGGCGTGGCCCGATGGCTGACGTATTGAATGGAATAGCGACTGCCCATGGTCGGACCGTCGAAACGCTCCAGAGTGTCGCCGTTGCCACAGCCGGACAGGATGCCCACGAAAAACACAAGCTTGCGCCAGCGTCCAGTTAACAAATCTTCATCTCCCCTCAAAACCACGCCCGCCATTATGGGCTTGAGCGCCAGTCAGTCCAGACGCAAAACCTGTGGGAGCGGACTTGCGCGCGAACGCGATTGCGCGGGCGGCATCTCTCTTGGATGTGCCGTCCTCTTCGCGAGCAAGCCTGCTCCCACAGAGAGATACGACCCCCTACAAGATTTGCCAGAGTGAGTACCCCTTCATGTCTTCCAACACAAGCAACGGCAAGGCGATTTTCCGCGTTGTCAGCGGCAACTTCCTGGAGATGTTCGACTTCATGGTCTATGGCTTCTACGCCACGGCCATCGCCAAGACGTTCTTCCCGACCGACAGCGCGTTCGCCTCGCTGATGCTGTCCCTGGCCACGTTCGGTGCCGGGTTCCTGATGCGCCCCCTGGGGGCGATTTTCCTCGGTGCGTACATTGACCGCCACGGCCGACGCAAAGGCCTGATCATTACCCTGGCAATGATGGCCGCCGGCACGATTCTGATCGCCTGCGTGCCCGGCTACGCCACCCTGGGCGTGGCGGCTCCCTTGCTGGTGCTGCTGGGCCGCCTGCTGCAAGGCTTCTCCGCCGGGGTCGAACTGGGTGGCGTATCGGTGTACCTGGCGGAAATCTCCACGCCGGGGCGCAAGGGCTTCTTCGTCAGTTGGCAATCGGCCAGCCAACAAGCGGCCGTGGTCTTCGCCGGCCTGCTGGGGGTGGGCCTCAATCACTGGCTCAGCCCACAGGAGATGGGTGAATGGGGTTGGCGCGTGCCGTTCCTGGTGGGTTGCATGATCGTCCCGGCGATTTTCGTGATCCGTCGCTCCCTGGAAGAAACACCTGAGTTCCAGGCGAGAAAACATCGCCCTACCCTGTCGGAAATCATCCGCTCCATCGGTCAGAACTTCGGTATCGTCCTGGCCGGCATGGCACTGGTGGTGATGACCACGGTGTCGTTCTACCTGATCACCGCCTACACGCCGACCTTCGGCAAAGCCGAGTTGAACCTGTCGGACCTGGATGCATTGCTGGTCACCGTGTGCATTGGCCTGTCGAACTTCTTCTGGCTGCCGGTGATGGGGGCACTTTCGGACAAGATCGGACGCAAGCCCTTGCTGCTTGCCGCGACGATCCTGGCCATCCTGACCGCCTACCCGGCGCTGTCCTGGCTGGTGGCGAACCCCAGTTTCAGCCATTTGCTGATCGTCGAATTGTGGCTGTCGTTCCTGTACGGATCGTACAACGGCGCCATGGTGGTGGCCTTGACGGAAATCATGCCGGTGGAAGTGCGCACCACCGGTTTTTCCCTGGCCTACAGCCTGGCGACCGCAACGTTCGGCGGGTTTACGCCGGCGGCCTGTACTTATCTGATCCATGTGCTCGACAACAAGGCGGCGCCGGGGATATGGCTCAGTGGTGCGGCGGTGCTGGGGCTGATTGCAACCCTGGTGCTGTTCAAGGGCAATCGTCATGCGTTGCGCACTGCGCAGGCTTCGGTAGTCGGAGGCGCCTGATCGATCGCCTTCGCGGGCAAGCCCGCTCCTACAATTTGTCCGCTTATTCTGTGGGAGCGGGCTTGCCCGCGAAGACGGCCTACCCGTCACTGCAAAAAACCCAGACAAAAAAAACGCCCCGACAAGTCGGGGCGTTTTCATGTGCGGCGAGAGCTTAGCGCGGGAACGCTGGCGGGTTCACACCGGCCATGTCTTCCATCACGCGAACCACTTGGCAGCTGTAACCGAACTCGTTGTCGTACCAGACGTACAGCACAACGCGGTTGTCGTTGCAGATGGTGGCTTCAGCATCGACCACACCGGCGTGGCGCGAGCCCACGAAGTCGGTGGACACCACTTCCTGCGAATTGACGAAGTCGATCTGCTTGTGCAGGTCGGAGTGCAGCGCCATGTAGCGCAGGTACTCGTTCATCTCTTCGCGGCTGGTGGCTTTCTCAAGGTTCAGGTTGAGAATGGCCATCGACACGTTTGGCGTCGGAACGCGGATCGCGTTGCCGGTCAGCTTGCCGGCCAGCTCAGGCAGGGCCTTGGCAGCGGCGGTGGCCGCACCGGTCTCGGTGATGACCATGTTCAGCGCGGCGCTGCGGCCACGGCGATCGCCCTTGTGGAAGTTGTCGATCAGGTTCTGATCGTTGGTGTACGAGTGAACCGTCTCAACGTGACCGTTGACGATGCCGAACTTGTCGTTCACGGCCTTGAGCACCGGCACGATGGCGTTGGTGGTGCAGGAAGCGGCGGAAACGATCTTGTCGTCAGCGGTGATATCGCCATGGTTGATACCGTGGACGATGTTCTTCAGCTTGCCTTTGCCAGGCGCGGTCAGGACCACGCGGTCGATACCCGGGCAGGCCAGGTGCTGGCCCAGGCCGTCGGCGTCACGCCATACGCCAGTGTTGTCCACCAGCAGTGCATCCTTGATGCCGTACTGGGTGTAGTCCACCTCGGTCGGGTTCTTCGCGTAGATCACCTGGATCAGGTTGCCGTTGGCGCAGATGGTGTTGTTTTCTTCGTCGATGGTAATGGTGCCATTGAACGAACCATGGACCGAATCACGGCGCAGCAGGCTGGCACGTTTGGTCAGGTCGTTCTCGGCGCCCTTGCGCACCACGATGGCCCGCAGGCGCAGGCCGTCGCCGCCACCGGTCTTCTCGATCAGGATGCGCGCCAGCAGGCGGCCGATGCGGCCGAAGCCGTACAGGACCACGTCGGTGCCTTTACGCGCCGAAGCGTTCTGCTGGCCAACCACGTCGGCCATTTCCTCGCGCACGAACTGCTCGGCAGTACGGCCGTTGGCCTGGGTCTTGAACTTGACGGCCAGCTTGCCCAGGTCCACCGAGGCGGCGCCGAGCTTGAGCTCGCTCATCGCCTTGAGCAGGGGGAAAGTTTCGTGGACGGACAATTCGCTGTCGTCGGACTGACGGTGGCGAGCAAAGCGGTGGGCTTTGAGAATCGCGATGACAGACTGGTTGATCAGGCTGCGGCCATAGATCGAGCTCACCACGTTGTTATTGCGGTAGAGCTGACCGATGAGAGGGATCATCGCTTCGGCGAGCGCTTCACGATCAATCCATTCACCAAGACACTGGTCGGGCTTCTGAGTCACGGGAACCTTCCACATGTAGGGGCTGAAAAAAGGGGCTACATTATGCCGCCGAGTCCACGGCGGAGCAATGCGCGCCTGTCGCACCATGGTTTTCCTGCCTGCCAGGCCAGTCTGCGACTGACAGCAGCCCCCTTCCCCCGCTACACTTGTCGACTTTGTCGCAACGCTGGAGCTCAATCTTCCGTGCCCGTTCTGCGTCTTCCGCATCTCCCTGCCGCGGCAGGTAAACAGCACTGGGGCAACCTGCCCGGTGCCGCCCTGAGCCTGGCCATCGCCGAGGCTGCCAGCGCTGCCAAGCGCTTTACCCTGCTGCTGACCGCCGACAGCCAAAGTGCCGAACGGCTGGAGCAGGCGCTGGGGTTCTTCGCGCCGGACTTGCCCGTGCTGCATTTCCCGGACTGGGAAACCCTGCCCTACGATCTTTTTTCGCCCCACCAGGACATCATTTCCCAGCGAATCGCCAGCCTCTATCGGCTGCCGGAGCTCAGTCATGGCGTTTTGGTAGTGCCAATCACCACGGCCCTACATCGCCTGGCACCGACCCAATTTCTGCTCGGCAGCAGCCTGGTGCTGGACATCGGCCAGAAGCTCGACGTCGAGCAGATGCGCACCCGCCTGGAGGCCAGCGGCTATCGCTGCGTCGACACGGTGTACGAGCACGGCGAGTTCGCGGTACGCGGCGCGCTGATCGACCTGTTCCCGATGGGCAGCAAGCTGCCGTATCGCATCGACCTGTTCGATGACGAAATCGAGACCCTGCGCACCTTCGACCCGGAAAACCAGCGTTCCATCGACAAGGTCCAGTCGATCCGCCTGTTGCCGGCCAAAGAGTTCCCGCTGCAGAAAGAGGCCGTGACGCGCTTCAAGGCGCGCTTTCGCGAACGCTTCGACGTGGACTTCCGGCGTTGCCCGATCTTCCAGGACCTGAGCAGCGGGATCACTCCCGCCGGCATCGAGTACTACCTGCCGCTGTTCTTCGAAGAAACCTCGACCCTGTTCGACTACCTGCCTCAGGACACCCAGGTGTTCTCCTTGCCCGGTATCGAACAGGCGGCGGAGAACTTCTGGAACGACGTGCGCAACCGCTACGAAGAGCGCCGCGTCGACCCTTCCCGGCCTCTATTGCCGCCGGCCGAGCTGTTCCTGCCGGTCGAAGACTGTTTCGCCCGCCTCAAGCACTGGCCACGCGTGGTGGCGAGCCAGCAGGACGTGGAAACCGGCGTTGGTCGTGAGCGCTTTCCGGCCAGGCCGTTGCCCGACCTGGCGATCGAAGCCAAGGCCTCGCAACCGTTGGCGGCGCTGGCGGGTTTTCTCGACGGTTTTCCTGGCCGCGTGCTGTTCACCGCCGAAACCGCAGGGCGCCGCGAAGTGCTGCTGGAATTGCTGGAACGCCTGAAGCTGCGACCCAGGACGGTCGAAAGCTGGCCGGACTTCATCACCAGCAAGGATCGCCTGGCGATCACCATCGCGCCGCTGGATGAAGGCCTGGTACTCGACGACCCGGCGTTGGCCCTGGTGGCCGAGAGCCCACTGTTCGGCCAACGTGTCATGCAGCGTCGGCGCCGCGAGAAACGCGCCGACGCCGCCAACGACGCCGTCATCAAGAACCTCACCGAGTTGCGCGAAGGCGCCCCGGTGGTGCACATCGACCACGGCGTGGGCCGCTACCTGGGCCTGGCGACGCTGGAAATCGACGGCCAGGCCGCCGAATTTCTGACCCTCGAATACGCCGAAGGCGCCAAGCTCTACGTTCCCGTGGCGAACCTGCACCTGATCGCGCGCTACACCGGCAGCGACGATGCCCTCGCCCCCCTGCATCGCCTGGGCTCGGAAACCTGGCAGAAAGCCAAGCGCAAAGCCGCCGAACAGGTGCGCGACGTGGCCGCCGAATTGCTCGACATCTACGCCCGCCGCGCCGCCCGCGAAGGGTATGCATTCGCCGACCCGAAGGCCGACTACGAAACCTTCAGCGCCGGCTTCCCGTTCGAGGAAACCGTCGACCAGCAGACCACCATCGAAGCCGTGCGCGCCGACATGCTCGCACCCAAGCCGATGGACCGCCTGGTGTGTGGCGACGTGGGCTTCGGCAAGACCGAAGTGGCCATGCGCGCCGCGTTCATCGCTGTGCACGCCGGCAAGCAGGTAGCGATCCTGGTGCCCACCACCCTGCTCGCCCAACAGCATTACAACAGTTTCCGCGACCGTTTCGCCGACTGGCCGGTGACCGTGGAAGTGATGAGCCGCTTCAAGTCCGCCAAGGAAGTGAACGCCGCCGTCGCGGACCTGGCCGAAGGCAAGATCGACATCGTCATCGGCACGCACAAGCTGCTGCAGGACGATGTGAAGATCAAGAACCTCGGGCTGGTGATCATCGACGAAGAACACCGCTTCGGGGTGCGCCAGAAAGAACAGCTCAAGGCTTTGCGCAGCGAAGTCGACATCCTCACCCTGACCGCCACGCCAATCCCGCGCACGCTGAACATGGCGGTGTCGGGCATGCGCGACCTGTCGATCATCGCCACGCCACCGGCCCGGCGCCTGTCGGTGCGTACGTTCGTCATGGAGCAGAACAAGAGCACGGTCAAGGAAGCCCTGCTGCGCGAGTTGCTGCGTGGCGGCCAGGTCTATTACCTGCACAACGACGTGAAGACCATCGAGAAATGCGCCGCCGACCTGGCCGAACTGGTGCCGGAAGCCCGCATCGGCATCGGCCACGGGCAGATGCGCGAACGCGAACTCGAACAGGTGATGAGCGACTTCTACCACAAGCGCTTCAACGTGCTGATCGCCTCGACCATCATCGAGACCGGCATCGACGTGCCGAGCGCCAACACCATCATCATCGAGCGGGCCGACAAGTTCGGCCTGGCCCAACTGCACCAACTGCGCGGCCGGGTCGGGCGTAGCCACCACCAGGCCTACGCCTACCTGTTGACACCGCCGCGCCAGCAGATCACTCCGGACGCGGAAAAGCGCCTGGAGGCCATCGCCAATACCCAGGACCTGGGCGCCGGCTTCGTGCTGGCCACCAACGACCTGGAAATCCGCGGCGCCGGCGAACTGCTGGGCGATGGCCAGAGCGGCCAGATCCAGGCCGTCGGCTTCACCCTGTACATGGAAATGCTCGAACGGGCGGTCAAGTCGATCCGCAAGGGCGAACAGCCGAACCTCGACCAACCGCTGGGCGGCGGACCGGAAATCAACCTGCGGGTGCCGGCGCTGATACCCGAAGACTACCTGCCGGACGTCCACGCGCGGCTGATCCTCTACAAACGCATCGCCTCGGCCAGCGACGAGGAAGGCCTCAAAGACTTGCAAGTGGAGATGATCGACCGCTTCGGCCTGCTGCCGGAACCGACCAAGCACCTGGTCCGCACCACGCTGCTCAAGCTCAAGGCCGAGCAACTGGGGATCAAGAAAGTCGATGGCGGCCCCAATGGCGGGCGCATTGAGTTCGAGGCCCAGACACCGGTCGACCCACTGGTGCTGATCAAGCTGATCCAGGGCCAGCCCAAGCGCTACAAGTTCGAAGGCGCCACGATGTTCAAGTTCATGGTGCCCATGGAACGCCCGGAAGAGCGTTTCAATACCGTAGAAGCGCTGTTCGAGCGCCTAACCCCGACCACTGCTTGAAGGACGCCACATGCGCCTGTTTCGCTCACTGACCTTGTTGATGACCCTGGTCGCTCCCCTGGCGTTTGCCGACGACCTGTATCAGGTTGAAATGATCCTGGTGCGGCAGAACGCGGAGCCGGCAATCATCAGCCGCGCCGCGCCGGAAGACTGGGACGCCGGCGCGCGACGCCTGGACGCCAATGCCCAACGCACACCGGCACTGGGCGCCATCGTGGAAAAACTCAACGCCAGCGGCCAATACACGGTATTGATGCACAAGGCCTGGCAGCAGAACGTCGGCGAACAGGGCAGCAAGATTGCCATCAGCGAGGGCACCGAACAGTTCGGGCAATTCCCCATCGAGGGCACCCTGGAACTGAAACTGGGCCGCTTCACCGACGTCGACGCCGACTTCTGGATCAACCAGATCGACGCCAATGGGCTGGTCACCGCCAGCGAACGCCTGAAACAGCAGAGTCACACCAAGAATGGCCAGCTGAACTTCCTCGACAATGGCCACCTTGGCCTGCTGATCAAGCTCACCTCGCTGACCGCGCCTGCACCCCGCCAGTCCCCTGACGTCATTCCGGACTGAGTGGCGCACCTATGCCCTCGCCCCTGAGCAAACCCCTGGCCCCTTCCTGGGTCAATCGATTCAAGGAACAGAGCCTGGAGCGTGGGCGCCGCTATGCGCTGGAAAACCGGGTCAGGATCGTCGAGGCCGGCGACAGCACCATCACCGCCAGTTGCGAAGGCTCTGGCAGTAGCGTCTACCGTCAGACCATTCGCCTCAAGGAGTCGGCCAAAGGCACGCTGATCCTGCTTGACGCCGCGTGCTCCTGCCCGGTGCGCATCAACTGCAAGCATTGCGCGGCGGTTCTTCTGCAAGTGCAGGAAACCCTGGCCTACCCGGCTGCCGAAAAAGACGCGCAGTTGCTGGAAAAACTCCAGTCGGTGCTGGACAACCGCAGCCCCAAGGCACCGCCCCAGGTGCTGGTGGACAACGTGCAACCACTGCCACGCCTGTGGCTGGCAAGCATCGAATTCAGCGCCTTCGAGCCGCGCAACGGTAAGATGCAACGCTACATCCAGCACCGTGCGGCGCTGTCCTTCAGCTACTTGGGCGAGTATGTCAGCGGCCAACGCAACAGCGACGTGCTGCTGCGCCAGGAAACCCAGACGCTGCGGATAAAGCGCCATACCGATGTGGAACAGTCCTACCGCGAACAACTGCGAATCCTCGGATTCAAGGTCGCGACCCGACAGAGCAAGGCGTTGCCGGAAAGCGCCGGCGAGCTGTATGAGATGGTCAACGACAGCGCCTGGTTGACCTTCACCCTCAATGACCTGCCCAAGCTTCGTGAGCAAGGCTGGGAGTTGCAGATCGACGAGGAATTCGGCTTCGACCTGACCGCCGTGGATGACTGGTATGCCACGGTGGAGGAAACGCCGGAGCGGGACTGGTTCGACCTCGAGCTGGGGATCATCGTCAACGGCGAACGCCTGAGCCTGCTGCCAATCCTGTTGAACCTGATGCGCTCGCACATCGAGCTGTTCAACCCGGAACGCCTGGCCAGGCGCCGCGACGACGAGCTTATCCTGGTCAACCTGCCCTCTCGCCCGAACGCCGAGTTCGGCCCGCAACAAGTGGCCCTGCCCTACGGTCGGCTGAAACCGGTACTGGCGACCCTGGGCGAGTTCTACCTGCAAGAGCCCGGCACCACCAAGCTGCGCTTGAACAGCGCGGACGCCTTGCGCCTGAACCCGCTGCAAGACATGCCGCTGAGTTGGGAAGGCGGCGAATACATTCGTGGCCTCGCCCAACGCCTGCGCGACATCAAGGACTACACCGCCGCCGCGCCCGAAGGCCTGAACGCGACGCTGCGGCCCTACCAGCTCGAAGGCCTGAGCTGGATGCAGTCGCTGCGCCAGCTGGAGGTCGGCGGCATCCTGGCGGATGACATGGGCCTGGGCAAAACCCTACAGACCCTGGCGCACATTCTCAGCGAAAAAAATGCCGGGCGCCTAGACCGGCCGTGCATGGTGGTGATGCCCACCAGCCTGATTCCCAACTGGCTCGACGAAGCGGCCCATTTCACGCCGCAGCTCAAGGTGCTGGCCCTGTATGGCGCCGGGCGCAAGAAACACTTCGAGCGACTGGCCGACTACGACCTGGTCCTCACCACCTATGCGCTGCTGCCCAAGGACGTCGAGCGCCTGGCTGCACAGCCGCTGCATGTGCTGATCCTCGATGAGGCCCAATACATCAAGAATCCCACCAGCAAGGCCGCCCAGGCCGCCCGTGAGCTCAATGCGCGGCAACGGCTGTGCCTGTCCGGCACACCGCTGGAAAACCACCTGGGTGAACTCTGGTCGCTGTTCCACTTCCTGTTGCCGGGCTGGCTCGGGGACGTCAAGAGCTTCAACCGCGATTACCGGACCCCCATTGAAAAGCGCGGCAGCGACGTCAGATTGCAGCACCTCAACGGTCGGATAAAACCTTTCCTGCTGCGCCGGACCAAGGAGCAAGTGGCGACCGAGTTGCCACCCAAGACCGAGATCATCCATTGGGTGGAACTCAGCGACGCCCAGCGGGACGTCTACGAAACCATGCGCCTGGCCATGGACAAGAAAGTGCGCGACGAAATCACCCGCAAAGGCGTCGCCCGCAGTCAGATCATCATCCTCGAAGCGTTGCTCAAGCTCCGCCAGGTGTGCTGCGATCTGCGCCTGATCAACGATGCCGCCCTCCCCACCCGAGGCAGCACTTCGGGCAAGCTCGACAGCCTGATGGGCATGCTGGAGGAACTGTTCGAAGAAGGCCGGCGGGTGCTGCTGTTTTCCCAGTTCACCTCGATGCTGGCGCTGATCGAAGATGAGCTGAAGAAACGCGGCGTCGACTACGCCATCCTGACCGGACAGACCCGCGACCGACGCACCCCCGTCAAGGAATTCCAGAGCGGCAAGCGTCAGATTTTCCTGATCAGCCTGAAGGCCGGCGGCGTAGGCCTGAACCTGACCGAAGCCGACACGGTGATTCACTACGACCCATGGTGGAACCCGGCCACCGAAAACCAGGCGACCGACCGCGCTTACCGTATCGGCCAGGAAAAACCGGTGTTCGTCTACAAATTGATTGCCCGGGGCACGGTAGAAGAAAAGATTCAGCTGCTGCAAAAGGAAAAATCCGACCTCGCCGCCGGCGTCCTGGATGGACGCGTGGCCGGCGACTGGAAGTTGCAGAGCGACGATATCGAAGCGCTGTTTGCGCCGTTGCCGGACAAGCTGGAAAAGCGCTGAGGCAGCGCAGTGTTGCGTTGGCCTTGATGGCGCCTGCTCGCGAATTCGGGAGGTCAGTCGCCACGGTACTGACTGACCTCAATCCTTGCGGGCAACCTGCCCCAGCCCAGCGCCCCTCAATCGATCAATTGCGCCGCTTTCAACGCCCCGACCGCGGTCAGCCAGCGAGGGTCCTGGCGGTACTCGGTGGAGGCAAAGGCGCGGCCGCGCATCCGGGCGATCCGCGCCGAAGGCGTGACCTTCAAGCGCTGGGCGGCACTCAAGGCCAACTCGGCGGCCGCGCGATCGTTGCACACCAGGCCCATGTCGCAACCGGCCGTCAAGGCGGCTTCGATACGACTGGCAGCATCGCCCACCACATGGGCGCCGGCCATCGACAGGTCATCGCTGAAAATCACCCCGTCAAAACCCAGCTCGCCGCGCAGGATATCCTGCAGCCAGCGCCGGGAAAATCCGGCCGGGTTGGGATCGACCTGAGGATAGATCACATGGGCCGGCATGACCGCCGCCAGTTGCTGGCTGAGCCTGGCAAAGGGTACCAGATCGTTGGCGCGGATCTGTTCCAGGCTACGTTCGTCGTTGGGGATCGCCACATGGGAATCCGCCTCGGCCCAACCGTGCCCGGGGAAATGCTTGCCGGTGGCGGCCATTCCGGCGGCGCTCATGCCACGGATGAAGGCCCCGGCCAATAGGGCTGCGCGCTCGGGATCACCTTCGAAGGCGCGACTGCCGACGACCGCGCTGCGCTGGTAATCGAGGTCCAGCACCGGCGCGAAGCTCAGGTCCAGGCCAACCGCCAGCACCTCGGTCGCCATGATCCAGCCGCACTGCTCGGCCAGGTATTCGGCATTCGGGTTATCGGCGATGGCCCGCATCGCCGGCAAGCGTACGAAGCCCTGGCGCAGGCGCTGGACGCGGCCGCCTTCCTGATCCACCGCCAGCAGGAGGTCGGGCCGGATGGCACGGATCGACGCGCTCAACTCCCGCACCTGACGCGGGTGCTCGATGTTGCGGGCAAAAATGATCAGGCCACCCACTTCGGGCTGACGCAACAAGTGGCGATCTTCGGCCGTCAGCCAGGTACCGGCGACGTCCACCATCAACGAGCCTTGCAGGCCAGCAGTCATAGGATTTCCTTGATAAAGATGAACCCGCGCGGCAACACACACGCAACAACACTGCCAGGAGCCAGGCCCGGCAGGTCGCGGTGACGCAATGGAAGATAGGACGGATTCGAAACGAGAGTCGGCATGGGCGGCTAGCTTAGCGGATGTAGGCCGCTGCGCCCACCCATGCCCTTACGCCTTGGCGAGCGCCGGGGCGGATTTGCTGCGCGGGCGCAATTGCGCGGCCGCCATGGCTTCATCGGTCACGCCGGTTTCGGCGCGCATGCCGGCAGCCAAAAACGGCACCATCAGCCGCATCACCTGCTCAATCGAGGTGTTCACGCCGAAATCGGTTTCCGCGATGGCTCGCAGCGCCTTGATACCGGACATGCTGAACGCGGCGGCGCCGAGCATGAAGTGCACGCGCCAGAACAACTCGATCGGCGGGATACGCGGCGCCGCCTCATTGACCAGCAACATGTAACGGCGGAACACCTTGCCGTACATGTCTTCCAGGTAACGCCGCAAGTGCCCCTGGCTCTGGCTGAACGCCAGGCCCAACAGGCGCATGAAGATGGACAGGTCGTTGCCGCTGCGAGGTTGCACGACAAGGGCTTGCTCGACCAGGATTTCCAACAGCTCTTCCAGGGTCGGCTTGACCTCGGGCTTGGCCTGGCGACGCTCCAGCTCGCGGTCGAGGCTCAGGCAGAACGGCCCGAGGAAGCGCGAGAACACGGCCTGGATCAAGGCCTTTTTCGAACCGAAGTGATAGTTCACCGCCGCCAGGTTGACCCCGGCCTTGCTGGTGATCAGGCGCAACGAGGTTTCGGCGAAACCTTTTTCCGCGAACAACTGCTCGGCAGCATCGAGGATGCGTTCAACGGTTTCCGACTGGGCCATGACTACTCCGCCTGACAAACACTTGTTTGAAACATACGTTTCAGCCTGTGGGTTGTCAAGTCTGCCGGGGCGTTTTGCGAACGCCCGGTCAGCTATTTAACCACACCTTTGAACGGGCTGTAGCCATGGCGCGGGCGACCGTCCAGCGCCTGGTGAAAAAAGGAGGATTGCCAAGCGTCGCCCACTGTATATAATCCCAGTCACTGTATAAAAAGACAGAGCGATCAATATGCTAAAGCTGACGCCACGCCAAGCAGAGATTCTGGCCTTCATCAAACGTTGCCTCGAAGACAACGGCTACCCGCCGACCCGTGCGGAAATCGCCCAGGAACTGGGGTTCAAGTCGCCTAATGCGGCTGAAGAACACCTCAAGGCGCTGGCCCGCAAGGGTGCAATCGAAATGACCCGGGGGCCTCCCGCGGCATTCGTATCCCGGGCTTCGAAGCCAAGGCCGACGACACTACCCTGCCGATCATTGGTCGCGTGGCCGCCGGTGCTCCCATCCTCGCCGAGCAACACGTCGAGGAATCCTGCAACATCAATCCTTCGTTCTTCCACCCGCGAGCTGATTACCTGCTTCGGGTACACGGCATGAGCATGAAGGACATCGGCATCTTCGACGGCGACCTGCTGGCCGTTCATACCACTCGCGAAGCCCGTAATGGCCAGATCGTGGTGGCGCGCATCGGCGACGAGGTGACCGTCAAGCGCTTCAAGCGCGACGGCAGCAAGGTCTGGTTGATTGCCGAGAACCCCGAGTTCGCGCCTATCGAAGTAAACCTGAAAGATCAGGACCTGGTCATCGAAGGCTTGAGCGTCGGCGTGATCCGCCGCTAAAGGAGGCTTTATGCAATTCCCTCACACCCCACAACACACACAACTGCCGCTGTTCGAGGCATTCATGGCCCAACCGCTGGTTCCAGTCCTGAAAGAGGTCATCGAATCGCCCTGGGGCGTCGAACCCGAGGCTTTCAGCGAACTGTCGTTACGGGGTGCAGCCGGGAATTGCCTGAACCTGCTCGCGCCGATCCTGCGAGAGTTGAGCCAGGACCAGGATGCTCGCTGGTTGACGCTGATCGCCCCACCGGCCAGCGTCACCCAAGCCTGGTTGCGCGATGCCGGCCTGAATCGCGAACGGATCCTGCTGCTTCAACCACGCGGGACCCAAAGCGCGCAACAATTGACCTGCGAAGCGTTGCGCCTGGGCCGTAGCCATACCGTCGTCAGCTGGATCAATCCGTTGACCGCGACCGCGCGGCAACAATTGATCAGCGCCGCTCGCACCGGGGACGCACAAAGCTTGAATATTCGATTGGGCTAAGGCAAGCGCAGGGCTTCTCCAGAACAGAGAAGCCGGTCAGTACAGTGCTTCTAAAAAGCCGACGGACGGGATCAATGAAGAACCCGAGGGCCCTCTTCCTTGTTGAGGTCGCCTTCAACCAGGCGCCCCGCCATCTGGACACCCACGCTCAGCATCGCCTTGGCGACCTCGACGTGCTGGCCCTGAAGGAATGCCTTGGCGTCTTCGGAGAAGTTCAGCGTCACCAGGGAACCCTCATCCTCGGCCCTGCGCAGCTCGATGCGGCCATCAGGAAGTTCGACAATTTCTAGAAAGGACGTAGGCATAAAAGTCTGTTCTCCACGAAAGGCGAGGATTATATAGTCATCGGAACCGCTTCGCTCGGGATCTTGACCAAGCGTTGTCAGCGAATGTCTTGGGCCGAGCCGTAACTCAGCACTCATTCAGCCCTTCGCGAAAGCGTAGTGCCAGGCTCTTGAGGTTCTGCCGCCAGCTTTCCAGCTCCTCCCGGCTCAACACCTGCTCAGGCTCTTCTTCGTCCAGGTTGACCGCCACGATCAACGGCTGGGTCACGTCCCCCTTGGGCTTGCGAGGGGCCCGTGGCGGCTGGAAGAGCGCCGCATGGGCAGCCAACAGTTTCGCCAGCCAGGTTTCCGGGTTGTGGGCCAGCTCGACCATTTCGGCCAATTCCGGGATGGCGAGGGTTTCCAGCACTTCGCGGGTCAGCAGTTGTTCGGCCCGGGACGCATTCGCTTGCGGCAGGCGATAGAACCCCGCAATTTCATGGCACAACCCCAATAGAGCACCGTAAAGGTGGAACAGCACGGACTCACGCCCCGCCTGCAGCAGCGCCGGGGAATTCATCGCGCGCCCATCCTCGGCCCTGGCGAGCGCTTCGAGCGACAGGCCGGCGAAATAAATCTTTTGATTGGTGCGGGTATAGAGTTCGTGGGCCATGGCGGCACCTCTCCAACAAAATAAAAGCGTCACGCAAGGGCGACAGTGTCGTGGATCGACCGAAGGCCCGCAAGCCAAAAACAGGAAGGCCGCATGAAAACCCCGGGGTTGTCATGCGGCCTTCCTGTTCACTGGGGCTTACAAGAGGGTTCTCACCCGACAAGCAGCCGCCCTATCGGTCAGCGCTTGTCTTCAACGGTCCACTTGCCACCGTCGTAGAACGCCTTCCAGCCGGTTGGCTTGCCATCGACCTCGGTCTGCACGTACTGCTCCTTGGTCTTGCGGCTGTAGCGGATGACCGCCGGACGACCCTCCGGGTCCTTCTGCGGGGCTTCGCAGAGGAAATGGTACTTCGGATCGATCTCGTCCTTGTGCGGCACGATCTCCATCACCAGTGGCGCACGGGTCTCGCGGTTTTTCGGGAACTGGCTGGCCGCCAGGAACAGACCGGAAGCACCATCACGCAGGATGTAGGTGTCGTTGACCTTCTCGCACTGGAGTTCGGGCATCTTCACCGGGTCCATCTTCGGTGGCGCCGCATCGCCGCTCTTGAGCAGCTTGCGGGTGTTCTTGCAGGTTGGGTTGGTGCAACCGAAGAACTTGCCGAAACGACCGGTCTTGAGCTGCATCTCGCTGCCGCACTTGTCGCACTCCAAGCTAGGGCCTTCGTAGCCCTTGATGCGATAGGAGCCCTCTTCGATCTCGTAGCCGGCACAGTCCGGGTTGTTGCCGCAGATGTGCAACTTGCGCTTTTCATCCAGCAGGTAGGCGTCCATCGCCGTGCTGCAGATCGGGCAGCGATGCTTGCCACGCAGCACCAAGGATTCGGACTCCCCCTCGTCGTCCGCGGCGATTTCATCGCCAGGTACCAGGTTGACGGTCGCCTTGCAGCGCTCCTTGGGCGGCAGGCTGTAGCCCGAGCAACCGAGGAACACGCCGGTGGACGCTGTGCGGATCTGCATCGGACGACCGCAGGTCAGGCATGGAATGTCGGTCATGACCGGCTGGTTCGCCCGCATGCCACTTTCCGGGCTTTCGGCCACTTCGAGTTTTTTCTTGAAGTCGCCGTAGAACTCGTCAAGCACATTTTTCCAGTCGCGCTCGCCCTGGGCCACGTCGTCGAGGTTCTCTTCCATGCCGGCGGTGAAGCCGTAGTCCATCAGGTTCGAGAAGCTCTCGGACAGGCGCTCGGTAACGATGTCACCCATCTTTTCCGAATAGAACCGACGGTTGTGCAGCGCCACATAGCCACGATCCTGGATGGTGGAAATGATCGCCGCATAGGTCGAAGGACGACCGATACCACGTTTTTCCATTTCCTTGACCAGGCTGGCTTCCGAATAGCGAGCCGGCGGCTTGGTGAAATGCTGGGTCGGATCAAGCTTGATCAGCTTCATCACGTCGCCCTGGGCCATGTCCGGCAGGACGTCGTCATCCCCAGGCTTGGTGATTTGCGGCATGACGCGGGTGTAGCCGTCGAACTTGAGGATGCGGCCCTTGGCGCGCAGCTCGAAATCGCCAGCACCCACGCTGACCGTCGTCGACAGGTATTGCGCCGGCAGCATCTGGCAGGCCAGGAACTGGCGCCAGATCAGCTCGTAGAGACGCTCGGCATCGCGCTCCATGCCAGACAGCTTGCTTGGCTCGGTATTGGCGTCGGACGGACGAATCGCTTCGTGAGCCTCTTGTGCGCCTTCCTTGCTGCTGTAGACGTTGGGCGTGTCCGGCAGGTATTTCTTGCCGAACTCGCTTTCTATATAAGTGCGCGCCATCGCCACGGCATCGGCCGAGAGGTTGGTCGAGTCGGTACGCATATAGGTGATGTAGCCGGCTTCGTACAGACGCTGGGCCATCATCATGGTTTTCTTCACGCCAAAGCCCAGGCGGTTGCTCGCGGCCTGTTGCAGCGTGGAGGTAATGAACGGCGCCGACGGCTTGCTGCTGGTCGGCTTGTCCTCGCGCTTGACGATGCTGTAGCTGGATGCCTTGAGCTTCTCCAGCGCGGCCATGGCCTGGGCTTCATTGAGCGGCTTGAAGGCCTCGCCCTTCTCGCGGGCCACTTCGAAGCGCACGGTAGCGCCCTTGGCGGTGCCGAGGTCGGCGTGGACTTCCCAGTATTCCTCGGGGATGAACGCACGGATTTCCCGCTCGCGCTCCACCACCAGCTTG
The DNA here is from genome assembly GCF_018325965.1 of Pseudomonas sp. Cab53. Lineage (NCBI taxonomy): Bacteria > Pseudomonadati > Pseudomonadota > Gammaproteobacteria > Pseudomonadales > Pseudomonadaceae > Pseudomonas > Pseudomonas sp. Cab53. The sequence goes on from NZ_AP021902.1 coordinate 4,174,634, forward strand.
ACCGCCACGGACTGTACGCGCCCGGCCGACAAGCCGCGGGCGATCTTGGCCCACAGCAGCGGCGAGACCATGTAGCCCACTACGCGATCGAGAAAGCGCCGTGCCTGCTGGGCGTTGACCCGGTGGATATCCAGCTCGCCCGGCTGGGAGAAGGCTTCCTGGATCGCCTTCTTGGTGATTTCGTTGAACACCACGCGCTTGTAGCGGCTGTCATCCCCACCGATGGCTTCGCGCAGGTGCCAGGCAATGGCTTCCCCTTCGCGGTCCAAGTCCGTCGCGAGATAGATGGTGTCGGCGTCCTTGGCGAGCCGACGCAGTTCTTCGATGACCTTTTCCTTGCCTGGGAGGATCTCGTACTTGGCTTTCCAGCCGTGTTCCGGATCAACCCCCATGCGCGAGACCAGCTGCTTGCGCGCCTTGTCTTTCGGCGACAGCGCCGGCGCTTCACCGGCAGCCGCCTTGCCGCGCTTGGCGGCTGGCTCCTTGCTGGCGCTAGCCGAACCGCTGGTGGGCAGGTCTCGGATATGGCCGATACTCGACTTCACCACGTATTGGTTGCCCAGATACTTGTTGATGGTCTTGGCCTTAGCCGGGGATTCCACAATGACCAGCGATTTGCCCATGGATCAGAAAATTCCTGAATGCTAAAAAGTGAAAGGCGGTTGGCGCCTGACGCGGCACCGCTATATATAGTGGCTGCAAGGTGAGGTCAAGCGCAGGGTTGCCCGCAGGTTGGCCTCAACGCTTGGGAAAAATGCTTTCCTCGGCCTGCACCAAAGCAAAGCGTGGCACCTGTTCGCCGTCAACCTCGACGGACTCCTGGAACATGCTCAAGGGACGCACCCAGAAGCCGTAATCGCCATACAGGGCTTGATAGAAGACCACTTCTTCCTCGGTCTCGGAATGCCGCGCAATACTGAATACGCGGTACTGCGGACCCTTGTAATGTTGGTAGAGCCCAGGTTGTATCGGCATGCTTTGGCCCTCACTGAATTTTTTTCAAAATAAAAACAAAATTTCTTTCTACTAAACCCGGAAAAACAAAAACCGGGGCACTTGGCCCCGGCTTCCATCGACGCAACGCTTAGACGCGTTCGAAGACAGTGGCGATGCCCTGGCCGAGACCAATGCACATGGTGGACACGCCAAACGTGCCGCCGTTCTGTTTCATCACGTTGAGCAACGTGCCGGAGATACGCGCACCGGAGCAACCGAATGGGTGGCCCAGGGCGATCGCGCCGCCGTGCAGGTTAACCTTCTCGTTCATCTTGTCGAGCACTTTCAGATCTTTCAGCACCGGCAGGGCCTGTGCGGCGAACGCTTCGTTGAGCTCGAAGAAGTCGATATCGGAGATGCTCAGGCCGGCACGCTTCAAGGCTTTCTGCGTGGCCGGTACCGGACCATAACCCATGATCGCCGGGTCCACACCCGCCACGGCCATGGAGCGAATTACCGCCATCGGCTGGATGCCCAGGTCTTGGGCACGCTGGGCCGACATCACGATCATGCACGAGGCACCGTCGGTGATCTGCGACGACGTACCGGCAGTCACGGTGCCACCCTTCGGGTTGAACGCCGGCTTGAGGGTCGCCAGGCTTTCCAGGGTGGTTTCCGGACGAATGGTTTCGTCGTAGTCGAACAGCTTCAGGAAGCCGTTCTCGTCATAGCCCTGCATCGGGATGATTTCGTCCTTGAACTTGCCTTCCACGGTCGCCTTGTGGGCGAGCTGGTGGGAGCGCACGCCGAAGGCGTCCTGCTGCTCACGGGTGATGCCGTGCATCTTGCCGAGCATTTCCGCGGTCAGGCCCATCATGCCCGAGGCTTTCGCCGCGTACAGCGACATGTGCGGGTTCGGATCGACGCCGTGCATCATGCTCACGTGGCCCATGTGCTCGACACCGCCGACGACGAACACGTCGCCGTTGCCGGTCATGATCGCCTGGGCGGCGGTGTGCAGCGCGCTCATGGACGAACCGCACAGGCGGCTGACCGTCTGGCCGGCTGCCGTGTGAGGAATCTGGGTCATCAGCGACGCCATGCGGGCGATGTTCCAGCCCTGCTCCAGGGTCTGGTTCACGCAGCCCCAGATCACGTCCTCGACTTCATTGGGGTCGACCTTGACGTTGCGTTCCAGCAGTTTGCTGATCAGGTGCGCCGACATGTCTTCGGCGCGGGTGTTGCGGTGCATGCCGCCCTTGGAGCGGCCCATCGGCGTACGACCGAAGTCGACAATCACGACGTCTCTAGGATTCAAGCTCATAAATGTTCTCTCGCTCTAGTCGTTGGGCGCTTAACCGAAGAAGCTCTGGCCGTTCTTGGCCATTTCACGCAGCTTCGCGGTCGGGTGGTACAGCGCGCCCAGATCAGCGTACTGGTCAGCCAGGGCAACGAACTCGGCCACACCGATCGAATCGATGTAGCGCAGCGCACCGCCACGGAATGGAGGGAAGCCGATACCGTAGACCAGGCCCATGTCGGCTTCGGCAGCCGTTTCGACGATGCCGTCTTCCAGGCAACGCACGGTTTCCAGGCACAGCGGGATCATCATCCAGTTGATGATGTCCTCGTCAGTGACCTCGCGCTGCTCGTAGACGATCGGCTTGAGCACTTCCAGCACCGACGGATCGGCGACTTTCTTCTGCTTGCCGCGCTTGTCGGTCTCGTAGGCATAGAAGCCCTTGCCGTTCTTCTGGCCCAGGCGCTTGGCTTCATAAAGCACGTCGACAGCCGAACGACGGTCGTCTTTCATGCGGTCCGGGAAGCCTTCGGCCATGACGTCGCGACCGTGGTGGCCAGTGTCGATGCCGACCACGTCCATCAGGTACGCCGGGCCCATCGGCCAGCCGAATTTTTCCATGATCTTGTCGATGCGCACGAAGTCCACGCCCGCGCTGACCAGCTTGGCGAAACCGCCAAAGTACGGGAACAGCACGCGGTTGACCAGGAAGCCCGGGCAATCGTTGACGACGATCGGGTTCTTGCCCATTTTCTTGGCGTAGGCCACGGTGGTGGCAATCGCCTGCTCGCTGGACTTCTCGCCACGGATCACTTCCACCAGCGGCATCATGTGCACCGGGTTGAAGAAGTGCATGCCGACGAAGTTTTCCGGGCGCTTGAGGGCCTTGGCCAGCAGCGAAATGGAGATGGTCGAGGTGTTCGACGCGAGGATGGTGTCCTCTTTGACCTTGTCTTCGACTTCAGCCAGTACCGCCTGCTTGACCTTCGGGTTTTCCACGACCGCCTCGACCACCAGGTCGACATGGCCGAAATCGCCGTAGGACAGGGTCGGACGAATGCCGTTGAGCACTTCGGCCATCTTCGCAGCGGTCATGCGACCTTTATCGACGCGACCCACCAGCAGCTTGGCTGCTTCGGCCAGGCCCTGCTCGATCCCGTGCTCGTTGATGTCCTTCATCAGGATCGGCGTGCCCTTGGACGCCGACTGGTAGGCGATACCACCACCCATGATGCCGGCACCGAGTACGGCTGCCTGCTTCACGTCACGGGCGATCTCGTCGTAGGCCTTGGCCTTTTTCTTCAGTTCCTGATCATTGAGGAACAGGCCGATCAGGCTCTGTGCAGCCGAGGTCTTGGCCAGTTTGACGAAGCCGGCGGCTTCGACTTCCAGGGCCTTGTCGCGACCGAAGTTCGCGGCTTTCTGGATGGTCTTGATCGCTTCGACCGGGGCTGGGTAGTTCGGGCCAGCCTGGCCGGCAACGAAGCCCTTGGCGGTTTCGAAGGCCATCATCTGCTCGATGGCGTTGAGCTTGAGTTTTTCCAGCTTCGGCTGGCGCTTGGCCTTGTAGTCGAACTCGCCGCTGATGGCGCGCTTGATCGTCTCAAGGGCCGCAGCCTGGAGCTTGCCAGGTTCAACCACGGCGTCCACGGCGCCGACTTTCAGCGCGTCTTCGGCACGGTTTTCCTTGCCGGCGGCAATCCACTCGATGGCGTTGTCGGCACCGATCAGGCGCGGCAGGCGCACGGTCCCGCCGAAGCCTGGGTAGATGCCCAGCTTGACTTCCGGCAGGCCGATCTTGGCGGTGGTGGACATGACGCGGTAGTCCGCCGCCAGGCACATTTCGAGGCCGCCACCCAGGGCGATGCCGTTGATGGCCACGACGGTCGGTACGTTGAGGTCTTCGAAATCGCTGAAAATGCGGTTGGCTTCGAGGTTGCCAGCGATCAGCTCGGCATCGGGCAGCTTGAAGTTGTCGACGAATTCGGTGATGTCGGCGCCGACGATGAACACGTCCTTGCCGCTGCTGACGATCACACCCTTGATCGAAGCATCTGCCTTGATAGTGTCCACGGCCTGACGCAGTTCATTCAGGGTAAGACGGTTGAACTTGTTGACGGACTCACCCTTGAGATCGAACTTCAGTTCGACGATGCCACTTTCAAGAGCCTTAACCGTGATGGCTTTACCTTCGTAAATCATCAACTGATCTCCACGATATGGAAGCTGAACAGTACACGTTGAACGCTGACCGCTGGTTGGGCATTGACGTTACCGTCGATGCTACGCCAATCCGCCAGGCACACCCGTCAACGCGATAGTCGGGTTCTGTAGGAACGTTCTGAAAATACAAACGCTCAATTCATACGCCCGTTTGATTTGGGTACGTCACCTTCACGGAATTTCCGACAATTGTCAATCGCCCTAAACAGAGGGCGCGAACACGACTTTACGGTCATTTTCGTACCGTACGGATCCGCAACACCCGGCCGCATGAGCAGCCATTCATAAGATCAATTATTAGAAAAGTCGCCCTAATCCCGGGCAAAGCCGGCACAACCGACTACGCTGTCGCAAACACGCTGCAATTGTTCGAGCAAGGGCGTTACGAACGAACGCCCGGAAATGACATTTGATTACCGGCCTGCCTGGCCAACCCGCCCGATGAGTCTGTCGGGCTTTTTTACGACTCAGGCCAGGGCCTTGAGCACCTCGGCAATATGCTGCAAAACACTGGTTTCGCCCTTTTCGCCCCAATACAAGGCGATCATTTGACGATCAGCCTCGACCTTGTAGACGTTGGCCGGCAACTTTTCGAAATGCACGAGCAACGCCTCATCCTGGCAAACCTCTCGCCACTGGTTGACCCACACGCCGGGCGCGGACTGCCAGTAACTCCAGCTGTCCGGCTGCTTGCCGCGCCGCGGCCGATGGTACTGGGCACAAGGGTTTGGCGGCTGCTGGCCGAGCCAGTGAGGCCATTCCTGCGGCGCCAGCTGCATGGCCAGGCCAAGGCGCCGTGCCTCCATGCGCAGGGCCATCCGACCACTCTGAACACGGGAGGGCCGCAACCATGCCAGAGGACTTAACACCACCAACAGGATTGACACCACTATCCAGACCGTCATATTCGTACTCCCGAATTTTGAGGAGCCATTGACCTGCGTCGCCGTCAATGCGCTTGAAACCAGCCATACTTACCGTATCGCAATTCTCTGGAGTGCCTTCCATGTACTACGAACACGTTCTGGTCGCCGTCGACCTCACTGAAGAATGCGATCCCGTCGTCAAGCGCGCCCTCGCCCTTTGCGAAGGCCGGGAGACCAAGCTGTCGCTGGTGCACATCGTCGAGCCGATGGCCATGGCCTTTGGCGGCGACGTTCCCATGGACCTGTCCCAATTGCAGCAACAGCAATTCGACCAGGCCAAGGAGCGTCTTGACCGGCTGATCGTGAAGTACCCGGCGCTGAAAAAGGAATTCAGTCACTTGACCTACGGCCAACCGCGCCAGGAAATCCATCACCTGGCCAAGGAACAGGGTTGCGACCTGATCGTCGTCGGCAGCCATGGCCGCCACGGCCTGGCACTTCTGCTGGGCTCCACCGCCAACGACGTGCTGCATGGCGCACCGTGCGATGTGCTGGCGGTGCACCTGATCAAGCGCAGCTGATTCACCAAGGAACTCAGCTCAATGACCGTGGCGAGGGAGCTTGCTCCCGCTGGGCTGCGTAGCAGCCCCTGGCGGTGAGTGCCTCGCCCTCAGGCGGCAGCAAATCCCCTCGCCACGGTCATTGAGCGTGCGGGCTCAAGCGTCCAGCTCGGCCCAACGCTCGACCAATGCATCCAGCTCGGCCTGCAGTTGCTCCAGGTGCGCAATCACTTTGGCGGTTTCAGCAGCAGGTCGCTGGTAGAACCCGGTGTCGGCCATCTCGGCTTCCACCGCTGCGATCTGCTGCTCCTTCGCATCGATATCACCGGGCAAGGCTTCCAGCTCACGCTGCAGCTTGTAGCTGAGTTTCTTCTTCACCGGGGCCGGAGCGGCGGCAGCGGGCACCGGGGCCGGCTCGGCCTTGACCACGGCCGAGTTCAGGTCGGCCTTGCCGGACTTGCTCTCGGTCACGCCCAGAAGACGCGGCGAACCGCCCTGGCGCAGCCAGTCCTGGTAACCGCCAACGTATTCGCGAACCCGGCCTTCGCCTTCGAACACCAGGGTGCTGGTGACCACGTTGTCGAGGAATGCCCGGTCGTGACTGACCATCAGCACCGTGCCATTGAAGGTCAGCAGCACTTCTTCCAGCAGTTCCAGGGTTTCCACGTCCAGGTCGTTGGTCGGTTCGTCGAGCACCAGCAGGTTCGCCGGCTTGCTGAACAGCTTGGCCAGCAGCAAGCGCGCGCGCTCGCCACCCGACAGCGCCTTGACCGGCGTGCGGGCCCGCTGCGGGCTGAACAGGAAGTCGCCCAGATAGCTCAATACATGGCGGCTCTGGCCATCGATCTCGATGAAATCGCGGCCTTCGGCCACGTTGTCGATCACGGTTTTTTCCAGATCCAACTGATGGCGCAACTGGTCGAAGTAGGCCACGTCGATCTTCGTGCCCTCTTCCACCTTGCCACTGCTCGGGACCAGGCCACCGAGCATCAGCTTGAGCAGAGTGGTCTTGCCGGTGCCGTTGGCACCCAGCAGGCCGATGCGGTCGCCACGCTGCAGGACCATGGAAAAATCCTTGACCAGGAACGGCCCGCCGGGATGGGCGAAGCTGACGTTCTCCAGCACCATGACCTGTTTGCCGGATTTTTCGGCCGTTTCCAGTTGGATATTGGCCTTGCCGGTGCGCTCACGGCGTTCGCTGCGCTCCACGCGCAGCGCCTTGAGGGCACGTACCCGGCCTTCGTTACGGGTACGACGGGCCTTGATACCCTGGCGGATCCAGACTTCTTCCTGGGCCAGGCGCTTGTCGAACAGGGCGTTGGCGGTCTCTTCCGCCGCCAGCACGGCTTCCTTGTGCACCAGGAAGCTGGCGTAGTCGCCGTTCCAGTCGATCAGGCCGCCACGGTCCAGCTCAAGGATGCGGGTGGCCAGGTTTTGCAGAAAGGAACGGTCGTGGGTGATGAACAACACCGCACCCTGGAAGTCCTTCAAGGCTTCTTCAAGCCAGGCAATCGCACCGATGTCCAGGTGGTTGGTCGGTTCGTCGAGCAGCAGCAGGTCCGGCTCGGACACCAGGGCCTGGGCCAGCAAAACGCGACGACGCCAGCCGCCGGACAATTCGGCGAGGGTCTTGTCGGCCGGCAGTTGCAGGCGGCTCAGGGTGCTGTCGACCAGTTGCTGCAGACGCCAGCCATCACGGGCTTCGAGGTCCTGCTGGACGTGCATCAGCTTGTCCAGGTCCGCGTCGGTGACGATGTTCTGGCTCAGGTGGTGATATTCGGCCAGCAGCGCGCCGACACCGTCGAGGCCCTCGGCAACCACGTCGAACACGGTCCGCTCGTCGGCTACCGGCAGTTCCTGAGGCAGTTCGCCGATTTTCAGGCCTGGCGCACGCCAGACCGAGCCGTCATCGGGCTTCTGATCGCCCTTGACCAGCTTCATCATGCTGGACTTGCCAGTGCCATTGCGGCCGATGATGCACACCCGCTCACCACGGGCGATCTGCCAGGACACCTTGTCCAACAACGGCATCGCGCCGAAAGCAAGGGACACATCGCTGAATTTGAGCAGGGTCATGAGCTTCTCCAAAAACCGGGCGCGCATTCTACCTGAGAAGCGCCCGGCCAGGGCCGCCAATTTCGTCGCCAATGCGCCCTTTAGCGGTTATGCCGCACAAATGTTGCGAACTGATACCAACGGCCCCGCAAAGCTTTCGCCGGTTGCTGGCAAAAGGCTAAGCTACAGACAGTTACCCCAGGTTCCCCCTGGGCTTGTCATGTTTTTTCTGCCCGGATGTCTCATGCGCAGTCGCCTTTTCAGTGTTCTATCGTGTCTATTTGTCTGTGCCACTGCCGTTCAATCCGCCCAGGCCGTGGATATTTCTACCCAGCGCCAGTATTACGATGAGGCCAAGCGGGCCTTGGCCAAGGGCGATTCGGGCCCCTACTTGCGCTACAGCCAGGCCCTGCGTGACTATCCGCTGGAACCGTACCTGGCCTACGACGAACTGACCGCTCGCCTCAAGAGCGCCAGCAACGCCGAGATCGAGAAATTCCTCGCCGAACACGGCGACCTGCCCCAGGCCAACTGGATGAAATTGCGCTGGTTGCGCTGGCTGGCCGAACGCGGCGACTGGGACACCTTCGTCAAGTACTACGACCCCAAGCTCAATTTCACCGAACTGGACTGCCTCAACGCGCAGTACCAGCTCAACCATGGCTTGAAGGCCGAAGGTTATGCCAATACCGAAAAACTCTGGCTCACCGGCAAGTCCCAGCCCGACGCCTGCGACACCCTGTTCGGCGTGTGGGCAGCCCAGGGCCAGTTGACCGAACAGAAGCGCTGGGAGCGCGCCAAACTCGCCGCCCAGGCGCGTAATTACCCATTGGCCAACAGCCTGGTCAATGCCATGACCACCCTCGCCCCCCGTGGCAGGTTGCTGGTGGACGTGGCGCAGAAACCCGAATTGCTCAACCAGCCGTCGCGCTTCCTGCCGGCCGACGAACCGATGTCCGATATCGTCAGCCTGGGCCTGCGTCGCCTGGCACGCCAGGACCCGGACAAAGCCATGGCCCTGCTGGACGGCTATGCCAGCACCATGCGTTTTTCCCGGGATGAGAAAGTCGCGATCGCCCGGGAAATCGGCCTGACCCTGGCCAAGCGTTTCGACAGTCGCGCCCTGGCCGTGATGACCCAGTACGACCCGGAACTGCGGGACGATACTGTTTCCGAATGGCGCCTGCGCCTGCTGCTGCGCCTGGCTCGCTGGGACGACGCCTATCAATTGACCCGCCGCCTGCCCGAGTCGCTGGCCAGCACCAACCGCTGGCGCTACTGGCAGGCCCGCACCCTCGAACTGGCCCAACCCCAGAACCCCGAGGCACTGACGCTCTACAAGCACTTGGCCCGCGAGCGCGACTTCTACGGTTTCCTGGCCGCTGACCGCTCCCAGTCGCCCTACTCGCTCGTCAACAAGCCACTGGTGATGAGCCAGGCGCTGATCAACAAAGTACGCAACACCCCTGGCGTGCGCCGTGCACTGGAATTCCACGCCCGCGGCGACATCGTCGATGGACGCCGCGAGTGGTACCACGTCAGCCGGCATTTCAATCGGGACGAAATGGTCGCCCAGGCCAAACTGGCCTACGACCTGAAGTGGTATTTCCCGGCCATCCGTACCATCAGCCAGGCCAAGTACTGGGACGACCTGGACATCCGCTTCCCGATGGCCCACCGCGACACGCTGGTGCGCGAAGCCAAGGTCCGCGGCCTGCATTCAAGCTGGGTGTTCGCGATCACCCGCCAGGAAAGTGCCTTCATGGACGACGCCCGCTCCGGCGTCGGTGCTGCCGGCCTGATGCAACTGATGCCCGGCACGGCCAAGGAAACCGCACGCAAGTTCAGCATTCCGCTGGCCTCGCCGCAGCAAGTGCTGAACCCGGACAAGAACATCCAGCTTGGCGCGGCCTACCTGAGCCAGGTCCACAGCCAGTTCAACGGCAACCGCGTCCTGGCCTCGGCGGCCTACAACGCCGGCCCAGGCCGCGTGCGCCAGTGGCTGCGCGGCGCCGACCACCTGAGCTTCGACGTCTGGGTCGAAAGCATCCCCTTCGACGAAACGCGCCAATACGTGCAGAACGTCTTGTCGTACTCGGTGATCTACGGCCAAAAACTCAACTCACCGCAGCCGTTGGTGGACTGGCATGAGCGGTATTTTGATGATCAGTGATTATTAGCGGAAGCTGTTGCTGAGAAGAAAAATGCCCGCATCGAAAGATGCGGGCATTTCTTTTTGCTCGCTTGCTGGACCCTGTGGGAGCGGGCTTGCCCGCGAAGAAGCCTGGCCTATCCAGCATCTCCATCGACTGACCCACCGCCTTCGCGGGCAAGCCCGCTCCCACAAGGGATGTATGGTGAACACACATCCTGTGCCCGCCAACGATCAACCTGTGGGAGCGGGCTTGCCCGCGAAGAGGCCCGGCCTGTCAAACATCTCCATCGACTGACACACCGCTTTCGCGAGCAAGCTCGCTCCCACAAGGGATCTACGGTGAACACACATCCTGTGCCCACCCACGATCAACCTGTGGGAGCGGGCTTGCCCGCGAAGAGGCCCGGCCTGTCCAACATCTCCATCGACTGACACACCGCTTTCGCGAGCAAGCTCGCTCCCACAAGGGATCTACGGTGAACACACATCCTGTGCCCGCCAAGGATCAACCTGTGGGAGCGGGCTTGCCCGCGAAGAGGCCCGGCCTGTCCAACATCTCCATCGACTGACACACCGCTTTCGCGAGCAAGCTCGCTCCCACAGGAGTCCTTTGGTGAACCTGAATCCGCGAACACTCAGGAGCCTGCTGTGCTTAGTCGGTCGCCGCTTCTACCCCCACATTGAACTGCAACGCCGCCAACCGCGCATACAGCGCGTTGCTGGCGACCAGTTCCTGGTGGGTTCCCACGGCAACGACCTTGCCCTGATCCATCACTGCGATCCGGTCGGCGTTCTTGACCGTGGCCAGGCGGTGGGCGATGACCAGGGTGGTGCGGTTTTTCATCAGGCTCGGCAGGGCTTGCTGGATCAGGTGTTCACTTTGCGCATCGAGGGCGCTGGTGGCTTCGTCCAGCAGCAGGATCGGCGCGTCCACCAACAGCGCCCGGGCGATCGCCAGGCGCTGGCGCTGACCGCCGGATAACCCCAGGCCACCGTCGCCCAAGTGGGTTTGATAGCCGTCGGGCATTTTCTCGATAAAGTCGTGGGCGTGGGCGATCTGCGCGGCTTCGCGCACCTGCTCGGACGTCGCCTGTGGATTGCCGTAACGGATATTTTCTTCAACCGTGCCAAAAAACAGCGCCGGGTTTTGCGAAACCAGGGCGAAATGGCGACGCAGGTCCAAGGGGTCGAGTCGGGTCAGCGGCACATTGTCGATGAGAATCTGCCCCTGCGCCGGGTCGTAGAAGCGCAGCAACAGGTCATACACCGTCGACTTGCCCGCCCCGGAAGGCCCGACCAGGGCCAGTGTCTCGCCAGCCTGGACGGTCAGGTCGAGGCCATCGACCGCGTAGCTGTCCGGTCGGGACGGATAGGAAAAACGCACGCCCTCCAGGCACAGATCGCCTCGGACCCGTTCCGGCAGCGTCACCAGACCGGTGCTCGGCGGCTGGATGATGTTCTCCGAACGCAGCAACTCGGCGATACGCTCCGCCGCGCCAGCCGCCCGTTGCAACTCGCCGATCACCTCGCTCAGGGTTCCGAAGGCACTGCCGACGATCAGGCTGTAGAACACGAAGGCCGCCAGTTCGCCACCAGAGATACGCCCGGCGATCACGTCCATGCCGCCCACCCACAACATCACACCCACTGCCCCCAGGACCAGTACGATCACCAGGGTGATCAGCCAGGACCGCTGGACGATACGTTTGCGTGCGGTATCGAAAGCCTGCTCCACTGTGACGGAAAAACGTTGCTCATCCTGGACCTGGTGGTTGTAGGCCTGCACGGTCTTGATCTGGCCAAGGGTTTCGGAAACATAGCTGCCAACGTCGGCGATGCGGTCCTGGCTCTGGCGCGAGAGGCTGCGCACCCGGCGACCGAACAGCAGGATCGGCGCCAGCACCAACGGCAGCGCGATCACCACGATGCTGGTCAGCTTGGGGTTGGTGACGAACAGCAGCACGATGCCGCCCACCACCATCAAGGCGTTGCGCAGGAACAAGGACAGCGACGAGCCGATCACCGACTGCAGCAACGTGGTGTCGGCGGTCAGGCGCGACTGGATTTCCGAACTGCGGTTGTTTTCGTAGAAGCCCGGGTGCAGGTATACCAAATGGTTGAAGACCTGCCGGCGGATGTCGGCCACCACCCGCTCGCCGATCCACGACACCAGATAGAAACGGGCAAAGGTGCCCATCGCCAGCGCGATCACCAACACCATGAACAGGCCGATGGACTGATTGAGCAGGTGCGGTGATCGGGTCATGAAGCCCTGGTCCACCAGCAATCGGATGCCTTGCCCCATGGACAGGGTGATGCCGGCAGTGACAACGAGTGCCAACAATGCGCCAGCCACTTGCTTGCGATACGGCGCGATGAAGCCGCTGGCCAGGCGTATGGCACGGCGATGTTGGGAAGAAAGCATCAGAAACGTCCGATAAAGGGAAAAAGGCCGCCAACGGCATCGAAAAACAAGGGAACCAAGTTGAATCAGAATGAGTCCGGTTGAATATGACCGCAACGACTAGCGGCTAGATGTTATCGGTCTAAAGTCTGGCTGGAAACGCGACTGTGTTTCTGGTTGAGTACAGGTGTCGCCATGAACCCACAAGGAGTGTCATGGCTCGGTCACCTGGCGACATTACAGTAGGCACACAACCTGATGAGGAGACAGGCCATGTCCTTGCAACACAGCAGCGACGACAAGATCCAAGTAATCCGCACGCAACCGGACCAGTCCCTGGGCTGTTCGTTCATCGATGCCCAAGGGCGCGAAGTACCGATCACCGAGGACATGATCCAGAAGGCTTGCAGTGAACTGGAAAAACGACTGGTCAAACCTGCCGAACAAAAGTGATACAGCCCGTCTTCGCCTGAACCCGACCTTGGTGTCGGGTTTTTTGTGCCTGATTACAACAGGGTGGCGCCCAGCGCGGTCACGATCTGTTGCAAGGCCGGCGACTGCCCTTCGATAGCCACGTTCAAGCTGTCGATCTCCCGGCGCGGCGGATAGTGCTTGCGCAACGCATCAAAGGCGCTGCGCTGCTCACTGACCGTGCCCACCAGGCTGCGGCGAAAATCCGCATCGTCGCGGCGCGGGTCGTACACACCGCGGCACAGCGCGGCCAGGGCCCAGGCGGGGTCGGTGTCGGCATCCAGGGTGACACCGCCAAGCCAGGGCCGGGGCAGCAGGTCGCTCAGGCTGACAGCCACCGGTTGTTGCAGGAAATCGCACAAGGCCTGGTAGATCTGCGCCGTGCCGCGCTGGCGGCCATCGAGACTGTAGCCGGCAATGTGCGGGGTGGCGATGACGCACAGGTCGGCCAGGTCCACGTCCACGGTCGGCTCCTGCTCCCAGACGTCCAGCACCGCTTGCAGGTCTTCGCGCTCCAGCAGCACCTCGCGCAACGCCGCATTGTCGATCACCGGGCCACGGGCGGCATTGATGAGCCAGGTCCCGGGCTTGAGCCGGTTCAAACGCGCTTCGTCGAACAGGTGCCAGGTCGGTTGCTCGCCGTCACGGGTCAGCGGTGTGTGCAGGCTGATGACATCGCACTGCTCGATGATCTGCTCCAGGCTGACATAGTCACCGCCCTCGGCGGCCTGGCGCGGTGGGTCGCAGACCTTCACGGTCCAGCCCAGCCCCTGGAGCACCTTGATCAAGCGCCCGCCCACCTGGCCCGCGCCGACCACGCCGAAAGTCCGTTGCTCAAGGTTCGCGCCCTCGATTTCAGCCAGGGCCATGAGGCTGCCCAGCACGTAGTCCACCACGCCCCGGGCATTGCAGCCCGGAGCACTGGCCCAACGGATCCCGGCTTCGGCGAAATACTCCAGGTCCAGGTGATCGGTGCCGATGGTGCACGTGCCCACGAAGCGTACCCGGCTGCCTTCCAGCAGCGCTCGATTGACCTGGCTGACCGAGCGCACCAGCAGCACATCGGCCTGCTCGACCATCGCCCGATCGATCCCCCGCCCGGCCACTCGGCGGATTTCACCGAAACCTTGGAAAAATGCATCGAGCAGGGGGATGTTTTCGTCGGCGACGATCAGCATGGCGAAGCTCCTGTGGCGGGGTGGGCAGTGTAGGCGCTCCGGTAGGTCTGCGCATTACCAAGAGCGAATGATGTTGTGGCGAGGGGATTTATCCCCGCTCGACTGCAAAGCAGTCGCAATGATAGCAAGGGGTGCTACGCACCCAACGGGGATAAATCCCCTCGCCACAAAAACTCACGCGCCGAGTGCATGATTACAAATCCCTAACACAGGTTTTTTCCTGACCACTGCGTCAACGCGTAGAATTCGCCGCCTTGCGCTTATTCTTTCGGACGCTTCGCCTGTGAAACCTGTGATCGACACACCCGCCCTCCTCTCCCGCCCGGCCCGGGTCCGCCTGGAGTTCAAGACACTGCTAGCCCTGGCATTGCCGATCATGGTGGCGCAACTGGCGACCACCGCCATGGGCTTCGTCGATGCGGTGATGGCCGGCCGTGTCGGCCCGCGGGACCTGGCGGCGGTGGCGCTGGGCAATTCGATCTGGGTGCCGGTGTTCCTGTTGATGACCGGTACGTTGCTGGCCACCACCCCGAAAGTCGCCCAGCGCTTTGGCGCCGGCGCGTTTGGCGACATCGGCCCGCTGGTGCGCCAGGCACTGTGGCTGGCGCTGGTGGTGGGGCTGATCGCCACGCTGGCGTTGTTCAGCGCCGAGCCGATCTTGCACATCATGAAGGTCGATCCCGAACTGATCGGCCCGTGCATGGAGTACCTGCGCGGCATCGGCACCGGCCTTCCGGCGGTGGCGCTGTATCACGTACTGCGCTGCTTCAGCGATGGCCTGGGACGCACCCGGCCAGCGATGGTGCTGGGGTTGTGCGGGCTGGCACTGAACATTCCGCTCAACTACATCTTCATTTATGGGCACCTGGGCGTGCCGGCCATGGGCGGCGTCGGTTGCGGCTGGGCCACGGCCATCGTGATGTGGGTCATGGCCCTGGGCATGGCCGGTTGGGCCCGATGGGCGCCGGCCTATCAATCGAGCCATCTGTTCAGCCGTTTCGACTGGCCGCAGTGGGCCGTCATCCAGCGCCTGCTCGGCATCGGCCTGCCGATTGGTATCGCAGTATTCGCCGAGTCGAGTATTTTCGCGGTGATTGCATTGTTGATCGGCAGCCTTGGCGCCACCGTGGTCGCCGGGCACCAGATTGCCCTGAACTTCAGCTCCCTGGTGTTCATGATCCCCTACTCCTTGGGCATGGCCGTGACGGTTCGGGTCGGTCAGGCACTGGGACGCGCCCAGCCCCGTGAAGCGCGCTTCGCCGCGGGCGTGGGCATGGGCACCGCGCTGGCGTATGCATGCCTGTCGGCGAGCCTGATGTTCGCCCTGCGCGGCCCCATCGCCGCGATCTATACCGCCGACCCGGTGGTGATCGAGGTCGCGTCGATGCTGATCGTCTACGCGGCCCTGTTCCAGTTTTCCGACGCGATCCAGGTGACGGCGGCGGGCGCGCTGCGTGGCTATCAGGACACGCGGGTGACGATGATCCTGACGTTGTTTGCCTATTGGGGCATCGGCCTGCCGGTGGGCTATGCCCTCGGCCTCACCGACTGGCTCGGCGCGGCCAGCGGCCCGAGCGGGTTGTGGCAGGGTTTGATCGTAGGCTTGAGCTGCGCGGCGCTGATGCTGTCGATCCGCCTGGCACGCAGCGCACGCCAGCAGATTCGCATCAGCCGTACGCGAGGCTAGGCGAGTTTCTTGCGGATCCAGTAGCGGTAGGTGCCATCCACTTCGTCCTGGCCCACCAGTTCGTGGTCGAGAAACACACAGAACTTGGGGATGTCGCGACGCGTCGAGGGATCGGTGGCGATCACTTTCAGCAGCCCGCCAGGCACCAGGTCGCGGATGTGTTGGTGCAGCATCATCACCGGCTCGGGGCAATTGAGGCCGGTGGCATCCAGCGTGCCGTCGACCGGTGTGTCGTTCATTTCACTCATGTTCTACTCCAGATACTGACCGGCATTGTCGCGCAATGCCGGGGCTCTTAACAAATGCGCCTAGCCACAGACCCGTCCTAGCGGGACTTGGGCTTGCCGGTGTCCAACCGCCGCAAATGACAGGTCACTTCCTCGCGGTCGTGGTACAGCTGCTTGCAGCCGATCTCGACCTTGATACCCCGGGCCTTGAAGCCCTCGGCGATGCGTTCGAGCAGGCGCTTGACTTCGGCATAGCGCTGTTTCATCGGCAACTTGAGGTTGACCACCGCCTCGCGACAGTGCCCGTCGCCAATCCACTCTTCCAGCATCGCCGCGTTGCGCGCCGGTTTCTCGACGATGTCGCAGACCATCCAGTCCACCGGCTGCTTGGGCTTGAAGGTGAAGCCATCCGCCATCAGGTGCTGCACCAGGCCAGTCTCCATCAGGCTCTCGGCCATCGGGCCATTGTCGATGGCCGTGACCAGCATGCCGCGGTTGACCAACTGCCAGGTCCAACCGCCCGGCGCCGCGCCCAGGTCCACCCCGGTCATGTCGCTGTGCAGGCGCTCGTCCCACTCCTGGCGAGGAATGAAATGGTGCCAGGCCTCTTCGAGCTTGAGGGTGGAACGACTCGGCGCCTCCCGGGGAAACTTCAGGCGCGGGATGCCCATCGGCCACATCGCCGAATTATCGGCCGGCGCCTGCCCCAGGAACACTTCGCGGCCACTCTTGAAGGTCAGTAACAGGCGAGGCTTGTGCGGGTCGTCCGCCAGCTTGCCGGCGGCGGTCAGCGCCTTGCGCAGCGGGCCTTCGAATTTCTTGCAGAAGTTCGACAGTTCCTTGCCATCATTGGTGTCGACCACCTCCAGCCACAAGCTGCCACAGACGGGGAACTGCGCCATGTGCGCCAGGATCACGCTGATGCGATCGGTTTCCGGCAGCTCGATAAAGGTGCCGCGGGCCCACTGACGCGGAAAAATCAGCTCGGCGAAACGCAGGCCGCGCATCAGGCGCTCGGCGCCGTCCTCCTCGGTGCAGACAAATTCGACACAGGCACTGGCCGGCTTGGCCTTGGCGTAGCCGGCCACGTTGAGCCGGGCCGCGTGTTCGGCGATCTCGGAGCAGACCTCGCCCTCGAAGCCGGGCCGGCAGTGCATGAAAAGCGTGTTCATTGAAACTCCGTAGCAAAGCCTGTCACGAAAACCGCCGCATGATAGCGGACTTCGGAACCCCGAACCTGTCCATAGAGTCCAGTGATTAGTCATACGCTCGAAACAGGGCTAGGTTAAAGGCTCTGTCCGTCCCCGTCAGTCCGTAGCCGTGCGGACTCAAAGGAGTGATTTCAATGCCGTCCCTCGATAGCCTGAAAACCCTTAAAACATTGCAAGTCGACGCCAGGACTTACCACTATTTCAGTCTCCCGGACGCTGCCCGCAGCCTCGGCGACCTGGACAAGCTGCCCATGTCCCTGAAGGTGCTGCTGGAAAACCTGCTGCGCTGGGAAGATGAAAAAACCGTCACCGGCGCCGACCTCAAGGCCCTGGCCGGGTGGCTCAAGGATCGTCGTTCCGACCGCGAGATCCAGTACCGCCCCGCACGGGTGTTGATGCAAGACTTCACCGGCGTCCCGGCGGTGGTTGACCTGGCGGCCATGCGCGCCGCCGTCGAACAGGCCGGCGGCGACCCGCAGCGGATCAACCCGCTGTCACCGGTGGACCTGGTGATCGACCACTCGGTGATGGTCGATCGCTTCGCCAGCCGCGACGCATTCGAACAGAACGTCGACATCGAGATGCAGCGCAACGGCGAACGCTACGCCTTCCTGCGTTGGGGCCAGAGCGCCTTCGATAATTTCAGCGTGGTGCCGCCGGGCACCGGCATTTGCCACCAGGTCAACCTCGAGTACCTGGGCCGCACCGTGTGGACCCGCGAAGAAGACGGCCGCACCTATGCCTTTCCAGACACCCTGGTGGGCACCGACTCCCACACCACCATGATCAATGGCCTCGGTGTACTGGGCTGGGGCGTCGGCGGAATCGAGGCCGAGGCGGCGATGCTGGGCCAACCGGTGTCGATGCTGATCCCCGAAGTGATCGGCTTCAAACTCACCGGCAAGCTGCGCGAAGGCATCACCGCCACCGACCTGGTGCTGACGGTCACGCAGATGCTGCGCAAGAAAGGGGTGGTGGGCAAGTTCGTCGAATTCTATGGCGACGGCCTCGCCGACCTGCCCCTGGCCGACCGCGCCACCATCGCCAACATGGCCCCGGAATACGGTGCCACGTGCGGTTTCTTCCCGGTGGACGACGTCACCCTGGATTATTTGCGCCTGTCCGGCCGGCCGACGGAAACCGTGAAACTGGTGGAAGCCTACTGCAAGGCCCAGGGCCTGTGGCGCCTGCCCGGCCTGGAGCCGGTATTCACCGACACCCTGGCCCTGGACATGGGCAGCGTCGAGGCCAGCCTCGCCGGGCCGAAACGCCCCCAGGACCGGGTCTCGCTGCCTAACGTCGGCCAGGCCTTCAGCGACTTCCTGGGCCTGCAGGTCAAACCCACCAGCAAGGAAGAAGGTCGCCTGGAAAGTGAGGGCGGTGGCGGTGTCGCGGTGGGCAACGCCGATCAGGTCGGCGAAGCCGAGTATGAGTTCGAAGGCCATACCCATCGGCTGAAAAACGGCGCGGTGGTGATCGCCGCCATCACGTCCTGCACCAATACGTCCAACCCCAGCGTGATGATGGCCGCCGGGCTGCTGGCCAAGAAAGCCGTTGAAAAAGGCCTGACGCGCAAACCCTGGGTCAAGAGCTCCCTGGCGCCCGGCTCCAAGGTCGTCACCGACTACTACAAGGCCGCCGGCCTGACCGAGTACCTGGACCAGCTCGGCTTTGCCCTGGTGGGCTACGGTTGCACCACCTGCATCGGCAACTCCGGGCCGCTGCCGGACCCGATCGAGAAAGCCATCCAAAAAGCCGACCTGACCGTGGCGTCGGTCTTGTCGGGCAACCGCAACTTCGAAGGCCGGGTGCATCCACTGGTGAAGACCAACTGGCTGGCCTCGCCGCCCCTGGTGGTCGCCTACGCCCTGGCGGGCACCGTGCGCATCGACATCAGCAGCGAGCCGCTGGGGAACGACCAGCACGGCAAGCCGGTGTACCTGCGGGACATCTGGCCCAGCAGCCAGGAAGTGGCCGAGGCCGTGGCCAAGGTCAACACCAGCATGTTCCACAAGGAATACGCCGCCGTGTTTGCCGGTGACGAGCAGTGGCAGGCCATCGAGGTGCCACAGGCGGCAACCTACGTCTGGCAGGACGACTCGACCTACATCCAGCACCCACCGTTCTTCGACGGTATTGGCGGGCCACCACCGGCCATCAGGAACGTCGAAGGCGCCCGGGTCCTGGCGCTGCTCGGGGACTCGGTCACCACCGACCACATCTCCCCGGCCGGCAACATCAAGACCGACAGCCCCGCCGGTCGCTACCTGCGCGAACAGGGCGTGGAACCGCGGGACTTCAACTCCTACGGCTCAAGGCGCGGCAACCACCAGGTGATGATGCGCGGCACCTTCGCCAATATCCGCATACGCAATGAAATGCTCGACGGCGAAGAAGGCGGCAACACGATCTATATACCCAGCGGCGAAAAAATGCCGATCTACGACGCCGCCATGCTGTACCAGGCCACGGGCACGCCACTGGTGGTGATCGCCGGCCAGGAGTACGGCACCGGTTCGAGCCGGGACTGGGCGGCCAAGGGCACCAACCTGCTGGGGGTCAAGGCGGTGATCGCCGAAAGCTTCGAGCGCATCCACCGCTCCAATCTGGTGGGCATGGGCGTGCTGCCGTTGCAGTTCAAGCTCGACCAGAACCGCAAGCGCCTGAACCTCACGGGCAAGGAAACCCTGGACATCCTTGGCCTGGATGGCGTCGAGCTGACCCCGCGGATGAACCTGCCCCTGGTGATCACCCGCGAGGACGGTCGCCAGGAGCGGATCGAGGTGTTGTGCCGGATCGATACACTCAATGAAGTGGAGTACTTCAAGGCCGGCGGGATCCTGCACTACGTGCTGCGGCAGTTGATCGCCAGTTGAACGCAATCTCTTGTGGGAGCGAGCAAGCTCGCTCCCACAAGGCTTTCCCCCGGATGAACGGTTCAATCGCCGTTTTTGTATCGACCTGCTTATAATCCCCTCCCCACTGACGCTCACGGAACGGTGTCAGCCGCGAGGTGCCCGCGCGCGTCCATGAGTCGGCGTGGACACCCTTTGTGCTCTTTGCGTGACATGGCAGCGTCGTAGACGCGGCGACCACGTTCGCCCAAAGCGCCACCGCCTAAAAGGATGTTATATGCCTGCTCTCCCCTGGCCTTACCTGGCCCTTCTTTCTCTTGGCTATGCCTTGGCCCTGGTCTACGGGCATTTGGCGTGGACGGCCGCCATTACGCTGGTATTGCTACTGTTCGCCGGTTATGCCGTTCGCCAGCAAGCGATGCCGGTCGGCCGGTTTCTCGGGCACGTCCTGTTCCTGGTGATGGCCCTCGCGTTGGCGATGCATTGGATGCCTGGTTTTTTCAATGGCCGGGTGATCCCTCCACAGCGCCTGACTGACGACGCCGCGCGATTCGCGCTGTACTTGAACCAGGACAAACCCCTGATAGGCTTTTGGCTGCTACTGGCCTGCCCGTGGGTCGTCGGCCGGCGCTCGCTGCGCCTGTCGGTCTTCGCCACGGCCCTGGGCCTGGGTCTGAGCGCAGTCCTTGCATTGGGCGGGGCACTGCTGCTGGGCATGATCCACTGGGCGCCGAAATGGCCGGACCAGGCGTGGATCTGGCTGGCCAATAATCTTTTACTGGTGACATTGGTGGAGGAAGCGCTGTTTCGTGGCTACATTCAGGGAGGCCTGAGCCGGCGTTTCAAACATCTGGCCTATGGCGACAACCTGGCCTTGCTCCTGGCCTCGCTGGTATTCGGCCTGGTGCATGCCGGCGCTGGCTGGCAATGGGTGTTGCTGTCGGGCCTGGCGGGGATCGGTTATGGCCTGGCGTACCGTTTCGGTGGCCTGGGCGCGGCAATCGCCACGCATTTTGCCCTCAACCTGCTTCATTTCGCCCTATTTACCTACCCGATGCTGGCGTGATAGCGACAGGCAAAAATAACTTCAACTTAAACCTGACGACGCCGACAACCTTTCAAAGCCTTGCGGATCTACACACCATGCGTAATAACCAACCCATTACACAACGCGAAAGGACCTTCCCGGCCCAGCAACGATTGATTTCCACCACCGACGCCAAAGGTGTGATCACCTACTGCAACGACGCATTCGTCGAAATCAGCGGGTTTTCCAAGGAGGAACTGATTCGTTCACCGCACAACCTGGTACGCCATCCCGACGTTCCTTCCGCCGTGTTCGCCCATATGTGGGGCACGCTGAAACAAGGCTTGCCATGGATGGGCATCGTCAAGAATCGCTGCAAAAGCGGCGACCATTACTGGGTCAACGCCTACGTCACGCCTATATTCGAAGGCAACCAGGTGATCGGCTACGAGTCGGTACGGGTCAAGCCGACCGCCGAGCAGATCACCCGGGCCGAGGCGCTGTATCGCCGCATCAACCAGGGCAAGCCCGCGGTTCCACGCAGCGACAAGTGGCTGCCCATGCTGCAGGACTGGCTGCCGTTCATCCTGGTCAGCCAGTTGAGCTTCGTCGTCGGCGCGTTCCTCAACTCCCACTGGGGCTTCGCCCTCGCGGCGGTGCTGTCGGTGCCGTTGGGCCTGATGGGGCTGCAATGGCAGCAACGCGGGATCAAGCGCCTGCTGCGCCTGGCCGAACAGACCACTTCCGACCCGCTGATCGCCCAGATGTACACCGACAGCCGTGGCGCCCAGGCACGCCTGGAGATGTCGATCCTCAGCCAGGAAGCGCGCCTGAAAACCTGCCTGACCCGCTTGCAGGACACCGCCGAGCACCTCAACGATCAGGCTCGCCAGTCCAACTCCCTGGCCCACGACAGCTCCAGTGGCCTGGAGCGCCAGCGAGTGGAAACCGAGCAGGTGGCCACGGCGGTGAACCAGATGGCGGCGACCACCCAGGAAGTCGCCAGCCATGTACAGCGCACCGCCGATGCGACCCAGGAGGCCAATCGCCTGACCGGTCGCGGCCGCGACATTGCCGGGGAAACCCGCGAGGCCATCGAGCGACTGTCGGTTGTCGTGGGTGAAACGGGCCAGACCGTGACCCAACTGGCCAAGGACAGCGACGAGATCGGCGGCGTGGTGGACGTGATCAAAGGCATCGCCGACCAGACCAACCTGCTGGCGCTGAACGCCGCCATCGAAGCGGCCCGTGCCGGTGAGATGGGCCGCGGATTTGCCGTGGTGGCCGACGAAGTGCGGCAACTGGCGCAGCGCACCAGCGAATCCACCGGGCAGATCCACGCCCTGATCGCCAAGCTCCAGCAGACCGCCACCAACGCCGTGCAAACCATGGACGCCGGCCATCGCCAAGCCGAAGAGGGTGTGGCGCGGGTCATGGAAGCGGACCAGGCATTGGTGGGCATCAGCGAAGCGGTGGCCAACATCACCGACATGACCACCCAGATCGCCGCAGCGACCGAGGAGCAAAGCTCGGTGGCCGAGGAGATCAGCCGCAACATCAGCAACATCTCGGAACTGGCCGACCAGACTTCGGGGCAGGCTCACAGCTCGGCGCTGCTGAGCGAAGAACTGACCCGCACGGCCAATACCCAGTACTCGCTGGTGGAACGGTTCAACCGCTGACAGGGCTTAGCGGGATAAAAAACCGGGAAGACAGTGCTTCCCGGTTTTTTTTGCCCATTTAAAAGAGTTGCAGCGTTACAAACCTTCGCGAACACGCCCGCTCCCACATTTGCAATGCGCTCGCATGAACGCCGCATTCCTCTGTGGGAGCGGGCTTGCCCGCGAAGAGGCCCCGCCGGACACGCTCAATGGCGAAGAAGAAACCCAGCAACCGCCTGCGCCGCCGTCTCCAAATGCTGCCCATGACTGAACCCCGAAGCCTTCAACGGCTTGAGGTCATGATCCCCCGCCTCCAGCCACACCACCTCGATACTGGCTGACAACGCATACCCCGCCACCGCCTCGCGATTGCCCAACGCGTCGCGCTCGCCCTGGATGATCAGCGTTGGGGCCTTCAATTCGGCCAGATGCTCGACCCGCGGCTTCTCCGGTTTGCCCGGCGCATAGAACGGATACCCGAGGCACACCAGCGCGTCGCACCCCAGTTCGTCAGCCAACAGGCTCGCCATCCGCCCGCCCATGGATTTGCCGCCAATCGCCAGTCGACCCGCGACATAAGGCCGCACGGTGGCGTACACCTCGCGCCAGCATTCCAACAATTTCGGTGCCGGGTTGGGGGGCGCTTGCCGCCGTCCAGGCGTCGTTGGGCCATGTAGGGAAACTCGAAGCGCAACACGTTGACGCCCTGCGCAGCAAGACGTGCGGCCATGTCGTCCATGAAACCGCTGTCCATCGGCGCACCCGCACCATGGGCCAGGATCAGGGTCGGCGGCTCGCCGTCGTCCACCGGTTGTGCCGGCGTCCACAGCCAACCGTGTTGGGCCACGCACCGCGCCCATTGATCCCCGTCAATACTGGCCTTGTGCTGTTTGTCCATGCTTGCCTCGCTTTTAGTCTGCCTATAACTCCAGGCGAAGCACGCCGCCCTGCCTTGCGCAGGCGCTCACTTCGGCTGAACCGTGGATGGGGAACCATGAACACTTCTATCAGTACCGCCTACAACTACAAGGTGGTCCGCCAATTCGCCATTATGACGGTGGTGTGGGGCATCGTCGGCATGGGGCTCGGGGTTTTTCTCGCCGCCCAATTGGTCTGGCCACAGCTCAACTTCGATTTGCCCTGGACCAGCTTCGGTCGCCTGCGTCCGCTGCACACCAACGCGGTGATCTTCGCCTTCGGTGGCTGCGCGCTGTTCGCCAGTTCGTTCTATTCGGTGCAGCGCACCTGCCAGACCCAGCTGTTTGCGCCGAAAATCGCCGCTTTCTGCTTCTGGGGCTGGCAACTGGTGATTCTGCTGGCGGCCATCAGCCTGCCGCTGGGCTACACCAGTTCCAAGGAATACGCCGAGCTGGAATGGCCGATCGACATCCTGATCACCATTGTCTGGGTCGCCTACGCCATCGTCTTCTTCGGCACCGTGGCCAAGCGCAACACCAAGCACATCTACGTCGGCAACTGGTTCTTCGGCGGGTTCATCCTGACCGTGGCGATCCTGCACATCGTCAACAACCTGGAACTGCCGGTGAGCTTCACCAAGTCCTACTCGGTGTACGCCGGGGCGACGGACGCGATGGTGCAATGGTGGTACGGGCACAACGCCGTAGGCTTCTTCCTCACGGCCGGGTTCCTGGGGATGATGTACTACTTCGTGCCGAAACAGGCCGAGCGTCCGGTGTATTCCTATCGCCTGTCCATCGTTCACTTCTGGGCGCTGATCACCCTGTACATCTGGGCGGGTCCTCACCACCTGCACTACACCGCGCTGCCGGACTGGGCGCAGTCGCTGGGCATGGTGATGTCGCTGATCCTGCTGGCACCGAGCTGGGGCGGCATGATCAACGGCATGATGACCCTCTCGGGCGCCTGGCATAAGTTGCGCAGCGACCCGATCCTGCGGTTCCTGGTGGTGTCCCTGGCGTTCTACGGCATGTCGACCTTCGAAGGCCCGATGATGGCCATCAAGACCGTCAACGCCCTCTCCCACTACACCGACTGGACCATCGGCCACGTACACGCCGGCGCACTCGGCTGGGTGGCGATGATTTCCATCGGCGCGCTGTATCACATGATCCCGAAAGTCTTCGGCCGGCCACAGATGCACAGCATCGGCCTGATCAACGCGCACTTCTGGCTCGCGACCATCGGCACCGTGCTCTACATCGCCTCGATGTGGGTCAACGGCATCGCCCAGGGCCTGATGTGGCGCGCGGTGAACGAGGACGGCACGCTCACCTACTCCTTCGTCGAGACGCTGGTGGCCAGCCACCCGGGCTTCATCGTACGGCTGGTGGGCGGGGCAGTCTTCCTCACCGGCATGCTGCTGATGGCCTACAACACCTGGCGCACCGTGCGGGCTTACCAGCCTGCCGAAGCCGCCGCTGCCGCGCAGATGGCCTGAGGAGTCCGCCATGAAACACGAAACAATCGAAAAAAACGTCGGCCTGCTGATGCTGCTGATGGTGCTGGCCGTGAGCATCGGCGGCCTGACCCAGATCGTGCCGCTGTTCTTCCAGGACGTCACCAACAAGCCGGTGGATGGCATGAAGCCCTACACCGCCCTACAACTGGAAGGCCGTGACATCTATATCCGCGAAGGCTGCGTCGGCTGCCATTCGCAGATGATCCGTCCGTTCCGCGCCGAAACCGAGCGCTACGGCCACTACTCGGTCGCCGGTGAAAGCGTCTGGGACCACCCGTTCCTGTGGGGTTCCAAGCGTACCGGCCCGGACCTGGCCCGCGTCGGCGCACGCTACTCCGACGACTGGCACCGTGCGCACCTGTACAACCCGCGCAACGTGGTGCCCGAGTCGAAGATGCCGGCCTACCCATGGCTGGTGACCCAGGCCGTGGACAGCAGCCACACCGAGACCAAGCTGCGGGCCATGCGCACCCTGGGTGTGCCGTACACCGACGATGACATCACAGGCGCCGTGGCCTCGCTCAAGGGCAAGACCGAAATGGACGCCCTGGTGGCCTACCTGCAAGTGCTCGGCACTGCCATCAAGAGCAAGAGGTGAGCCCCATGTTTCTTGAAATGAGCACTGGAATGATCCGCGGCCTGGGCACGATCGTGGTCTTCGTCGCCTTCATCGGCCTGCTCCTGTGGGCGTTCAGCAGCAAGCGCGGCCCGGAATTCGCCCAGGCGCGCCTGCTGCCGTTCGCCGACGAGCCACCCGCCGATACCGCCAATCCCCAAGACCCTGCAACAAGGAGTACCCGGCCATGACCACCTTCTGGAGTACGTGGATCTGCGTACTGACCCTCGGCAGCCTGATCGGCCTGACCTGGCTGCTGATCGGTACCCGCAAGGGCGAGACCAAGGGCAGCGTCGACCAGACCATGGGCCACAGCTTCGACGGCATCGAGGAGTACGACAACCCGCTGCCGCAATGGTGGTTCCTGTTGTTCGCCGGCACCCTGGTGTTTTCCGTCGGCTACCTGGTCCTGTATCCGGGCCTGGGCAACTGGAAAGGCATCCTGCCCGGCTACGAGAATGGCTGGACCGGTGCCCACGAATGGGAAAAGGAAATGGCCAAGGCCGACGCCAAGTTCGGGCCGATCTTCGCCAAGTTCGCCGCGATGCCCGTGGAAGAAGTCGCCAAGGACCCACAAGCCCTGAAAATGGGCGCCCGCCTGTTCGCCTCCAACTGCTCGGTCTGCCACGGCTCGGACGCCAAGGGCGCCTTCGGCTTCCCGAACCTGGCCGACAACAACTGGCGCTGGGGCGGCGCGGCCGACACCATCAAGACCACCATCATGGGTGGCCGCATGGCGGCGATGCCGGCCTGGGGCGAGGTGCTTGGGGACGCCGGGGTCAAGAACGTCGCGGCGTACGTGCGCCATGACCTGGCCGGCCTGCCGTTGCCAGCGGACAGCGGCGCCGACCTGCAAGCCGGCCAGCAGGCCTTCAACACCACCTGCGTCGCCTGCCACGGCGCCAACGGCCAGGGCACCGAAGCCATGGGCGCGCCTAACCTGACGCAACCGGCCGGTTTCATCTACGGCACCAGCCTGGCCCAGTTGCAACAGACCATTCGCCATGGTCGCCAGGGCCATATGCCGGCGCAGAATGAAATGCTCGGCAATGACAAGGTGCAACTGCTTGCCGCTTACGTTTACAGCCTTTCCAAAAGTGATACGCAGTTGAGCGGCAAGCCGCAGGCTGCAAGCCTCAAGTAACAGCAAAAGCAAAAGCTGCAAGCGACGCGTGCTCGCTTGCAGCTTGCAGCTCGAAACGCGTAGCTGCTTCTATTTGTCGCACCCTCCCAAGGTCTTTCTTTCGGTTCCTGCGAATCGGGTCTAAGCTTGCCTCTGCGTGCATTGGCGACTGCCTGTTTCAGGTCGACCCGACCCGATGTGTCCGACAATCGTTCGACAAGAAAAGCCGCAAAGGCAGGGAATACCGGCTGTTGCGACAATTGCCCGGCATCCCTCGAACGCAGCGTTTGAACACACCCCGTTACAACCGACCTGAACCCCTCGCCGCTTTCCTCTGTCGCGACATTTTTCCGTGGGCCGATTT
The DNA here is from genome assembly GCF_018325965.1 of Pseudomonas sp. Cab53. NCBI lineage: Bacteria > Pseudomonadati > Pseudomonadota > Gammaproteobacteria > Pseudomonadales > Pseudomonadaceae > Pseudomonas > Pseudomonas sp. Cab53. The sequence continues at coordinate 4,201,993 of NZ_AP021902.1, forward strand.
TGTCCCTACACGGAACATGGAAAGGCCGCAGAATCAGCGTCGGAAAGCATTGACCCAGGTCATGGCGCGTTGCAATGACCCCCCGCTTTCTCCATACTTGCGACCGATTTTTATCCTAATAAAACACCCAAACCGTGGAACCTTAGAATGAGCACAGCAATCAGTCCGACTGCTTATAACTATAAGGTAGTCCGCCAGTTCGCCATCATGACGGTGGTCTGGGGGATCCTTGGCATGGGGCTCGGTGTCTTCATCGCCTCGCAACTGGTCTGGCCGGAGTTGAACTTCGATCTGCCATGGACGACATTTGGACGCCTGCGCCCGCTGCACACCAACCTGGTGATCTTCGCCTTCGGTGGTTGTGCGTTGTTTGCCACTTCTTACTACGTCGTGCAGCGAACCTGCCAAACGCGACTGATCTCCGACAGCCTCGCCGCCTTCACCTTCTGGGGTTGGCAAGCGGTCATCGTCGGCGCGATCGTGACCTTGCCAATGGGTTTCACCACCACCAAGGAATACGCGGAACTGGAATGGCCCCTGGCTATTCTGCTGGCCATTGTCTGGGTGACCTACGGTCTGGTGTTCTTCGGCACCATCGTCAAGCGCAAGACCAAGCACATCTATGTCGGTAACTGGTTCTACGGTGCCTTCATCGTCGTGACGGCCATGCTGCACATCGTCAACCACATGTCGTTGCCGGTCAGCCTGTTCAAGTCGTACTCGGCCTACTCGGGCGCGACCGACGCGATGATCCAGTGGTGGTACGGCCACAACGCCGTGGGCTTCTTCCTGACCACCGGCTTTTTGGGGATGATGTACTACTTCGTGCCGAAACAGGCCGAGCGTCCGATCTATTCCTATCGCCTGTCCATCGTCCACTTCTGGGCGCTGATCACCCTGTACATCTGGGCCGGTCCGCACCACCTGCACTACACCGCGCTGCCGGACTGGGCGCAGTCCCTGGGCATGGCGATGTCGATCATCCTGCTGGCACCCAGCTGGGGCGGCATGATCAACGGCATGATGACCCTGTCGGGCGCCTGGCATAAATTGCGCACCGACCCGATCCTGCGGTTCCTGGTGGTGTCCCTGGCGTTCTACGGCATGTCGACCTTCGAAGGCCCGATGATGGCCATCAAGACCGTCAACTCCCTGTCCCACTACACCGACTGGACCATCGGCCACGTACACGCCGGTGCGCTCGGCTGGGTGGCGATGATTTCCATCGGTGCCATCTACCACATGATCCCGAAACTGTTCGGTCGCGCGCAGATGCACAGCACCGGCCTGATCAACGCGCACTTCTGGCTCGCCACCATCGGTACCGTGCTCTACATCGCCTCGATGTGGGTCAACGGCATCACTCAGGGCCTGATGTGGCGTGCGATCAACGACGACGGCACCCTGACCTACTCGTTCGTCGAAGCGCTGCAGGCCAGCCATCCTGGCTACATCGTGCGTGCCCTGGGCGGCGCGTTCTTCGCCAGCGGCATGCTGTTGATGGCCTACAACGTGTACCGCACCGTTCGTGCCTCTGACCCGGCTGAAGCTGAAGCCGCCGCCAAGATCGCCGTAGTTGGAGCTCACTGATGAAGCACGAAGCAGTAGAGAAGAATATCGGCCTGCTGGCCTTCTTCATGGTCATCGCCGTGAGCATCGGCGGCCTGACCCAGATCGTTCCGCTGTTCTTCCAGGACGTCACCAACAAGCCGGTCGAAGGCATGAAGCCGCGCACCGCCCTTGAACTGGAAGGCCGCGACATCTACATCGCCAACGGCTGTGTCGGCTGCCACTCGCAGATGATCCGTCCGTTCCGCGCCGAAACCGAACGCTACGGCCACTACTCGGTCGCCGGCGAAAGCGTCTGGGATCACCCGTTCCTGTGGGGTTCCAAGCGTACCGGTCCGGACCTGGCCCGCGTTGGCGGCCGCTACTCCGACGACTGGCACCGTGCGCACTTGTACAACCCGCGCAACGTCGTGCCGGAATCGAAGATGCCGGCCTACCCGTTCCTCGTAGAAAACAAGCTCGACGGCAAAGACACCGCGAAAAAAATGGAAGTCCTGCGCACCCTGGGCGTGCCTTACACCGACGAAGACATCGCCGGTGCCAAGGATGCCGTCAAGGGCAAGACTGAAATGGACGCGCTGGTGGCCTATCTGCAAGGCCTGGGCACCATCATCAAAAGCAAACGGTGATTCTTAATGGATATCGGGATGATTCGCGGCCTGGGCACCGTCGTCGTGATGGTGGCTTTTATCGGCCTGGCCCTGTGGGTGTTCAGCCCCAAGCGCAAGTCGGAGTTTGACGACGCGACCTTGCTGCCGTTCGCGGATGATCCCGAAGCCATCAAGCACGTCGAGCAAGCTTCTAGGAGTAACAAAGAATGACTACGTTCTGGAGTCTGTACGTCACAGTCCTCAGCCTGGGAACGATCTTCTCCCTGACCTGGCTGCTGCTGTCGACCCGCAAGGGCCAGCGCAGCGAAGCCACCGAAGAGACGGTCGGCCACTCCTTCGACGGGATCGAGGAGTACGACAACCCACTGCCCAAATGGTGGTTCATGCTGTTCGTGGGCACCATCGTGTTCGCCCTCGGCTACCTGGTGCTCTACCCGGGCCTGGGCAACTGGAAAGGCCTGCTGCCAGGCTATAACTACCTGGACACCGAGAAACAGACCGCTTTCGCCAACGGCCAGACCGGCTGGACGGGCGTTCACGAGTGGGAAAAGGAAATGGCTCGTTCGGATGCCAAGTTCGGTCCGATCTTCGCCAAGTTCGCGTCCATGCCGATCGAAGAAGTCGCCAAGGACCCGCAAGCCTTGAAGATGGGTGGCCGCCTGTTCGCCTCCAACTGCTCGGTCTGCCACGGTTCCGACGCCAAGGGTGCCTACGGCTTCCCCAACCTGACCGACGCTGACTGGCGCTGGGGCGGTGAGCCGGAAACCATCAAGACCACCATCATGGGCGGTCGTCACGCCGTCATGCCGGGCTGGGCTGCCGTGGTCGGTGAACAAGGGGTTGCCGACGTGGCCGCCTACCTGGTCACCAGCCTGCACGGTCGCAAACTGCCGGAAGGCGCCAAGGCCGACCCGGCCAACGGCCAGAAGCTGTTCGCGGCCAACTGCGTGGCGTGCCACGGTCCGGCCGGCAAAGGCACGCCGGCCATGGGCGCCCCTGACCTGACCCACCCTGGCGCGTTCATCTACGGTTCGAGCTTCGCGCAACTGCAACAGACCATCCGCTACGGTCGCCAGGGCCAGATGCCTGCCCAGGCCGACCTGCAAGGCAACGACAAGGTCCACTTGCTGGCCGCCTATGTCTACAGCCTGTCCCACGGCGAAAAGGCTCCAGCCGCTGACGCCCAGTAAGGCTTTCGCCTGAAACACCAAAAGGCCCCGTCAATGCACATTGACGGGGCCTTTTCGTTCTCGGTGTCGCGAAACCTGTCCTGCTGCGCTTGTCGGCCATCGGCGCAAGTAGTAACGTGCCTACATTCAAGCTCAATGAGGGGCACCGCCATGTCCATCACCACACTCTCCAGCCGTGAATTCAACCACGACACAAGTGGTGCCAAAAAAGCCACCCGCGACGGGCCGGTTATCATCACCGACCGTGGCAAGCCGGCCCACGTGCTGCTAAGCATTGAGGAGTACCAGAAACTGACCGGCGTCAACGCCAGCATTGTCGAGTTGCTGGTCATGCCCGATGCGCCGGATATCGATTTCGAGACCGAGCGTGCCGTCATCACTCCCCGCTCGGTAGACCTGTCCTGAATGTTCTTACTCGATACCCACGTCATTTCGGAACTGCGCAAACCTCAAGCAAATAGAAACGTCCAAGCCTGGGCGCGCAGCGTTCCTGCCCCCAGCCTGTACGTCTCGGCGATTACCGTACTGGAACTGGAAACCGGCGTATCGCGCTTCGAACGCAAAGACCCCGCTCAAGGCAGCCGCTTGCGTGAATGGCTGGATAACCATGTGATGCCTGCGTTTGCAGGTAGAGTCCTGACGATCGATCGCGCCGTCGCGCTGCGCTGCGCCCGGCTGCATGTACCGGACCGCTGCAATGAATGCGACGCGCTGATCGCCGCAACCGCGCTGGTCCACGGGCTGACCGTGGTCACCCGCAACGTGAACGATTTCCAGGGCAGCGGCGTGGCGTTGCTCAATCCGTGGTCAAGCTGAAATAACGTTACAACGGATCCTCAACTCATCGCCAAGGAGACAGGCGTAGTGATAGGTATAGACCCCTTCAAGCAAATGGCCGTCAAACATCCTGGGCTCCGGCATGTCTGACGCACTTTGGGCTGCCCGCCTGGGCGATGCGCTGGAACACACCTCGATGATGGCCGACATCCTCGGTGGTGTGCTCGAAGTAGCCGCGAACATCGCCATCACGGCCCTGGCCACCGCCGCCGTGGTGGCCGCCACGGGCATCACCGTGGCCACCGGTGGGCTCGGTTGCTTCCTGCTTGGCGCGGTGGTCGGTGCAGTGGTCGGCATCGCCATGAGCAAAACCGGGGCCGACAAAGGCTTGAGCCATTTATGCGAGGGCATTGGCAACGCGCTCTTTCCGCCCACGGTGCAGGCCAACATCCTCACTGGCGCCACCAACACCCTGACCAACAACATCCCCGCCGCCCGCGCCGCCGGGGCCATCGAGTCCCATGTCGCGCCCGCCGGCACCGAACTCGAGGAGCCGCAGCCCGAGCCCAGCTACCTGGACATGGCCGAGAGCTTCTTCTCGCAGATGTGGCGCCCCACCGTCGCCACGCCCGCGCCCGGTGCCGTGCCCAAGCCGCTGGACATGATCACCTGCCTGAAGCACCCGCCGATGCCGCCGCAGTTTTTGGCCGAAGGCTCGGACAAGGTCACCATCAACGGCCAGCCCGCCGTGCGCAGCGGTGACCGCAGCACTTGCGACGCCAAGGTTGTGTCATCGGGGCTGATTTCCCCTGACGTGACCATCGGCGGCGGTACCGTGGTGGTGCGCGAGATCCGCAGCGGCAAGACCTCGGGCGTGGGGCTGGCGGTCACGGCGCTGCTGATGCTCAAGGGCGGCAAGGGCAAGTTTTTCAGCAAGCTGCCGTGCATGCTGGCCGGTGCAGCGGCGTCGATGGCGGTTAGCAGCGCAATGGGCGCGGCAGCCAACGCGGCCATGGGTTCGTCGAATCCGGTGCACGCCGCCACCGGGGCCAAGGTGCTGGGGCGCGATGAAGAGCTGGACTTCGCCCTGCCCGGCATCCTGCCGATCGACTGGCAACGTTTCTACAACAGCCGCGACGAGCGCCGTGATACGTTGTTCGGCGCCGGTTGGAGTGTGGCCTATGAAGTCTGCGTGGAGATTCTCCCGCACCCGGACGGCGGCGAAACCCTGATCTACACCGACGAACAGGCCCGCCCTATCGACATGGGCGCGATCCCCTCGGGCGGCGCGGTGTTCAGCGCCGGCGAAGGCCTCGCCGTGCGCCGGCACGTCAACGGCCAGTTGTTGATCGAAAGCGACGACGGCCTGTACCGCCTGTTCGAGCCGACCCCGGGCCGGGCCGCGCTTCTGCGCCTGAGCCAACTGGGCGACCGCAACGACAACCGCATCCACCTCGACTATGACGACGCCGGACGCCTGGTGCGACTGCGCGACACCTTCGACCTGGTGCAGGTCGAACTGATCCGCGAAGGCGAGCGTGTCACCCGCATCGAGCGCCTCTACCCCGACCAGTCGCGGGACGTGCTGGTCAGCTACGCCTACGACGCGGCGAACAACCTTGCCGAAGTACGCGACGCCACCGGCCAGGTGCAACGGCGCTTCCGCTACGACGCCGGGCGGCGGATGGTGGAGCACCAACTGCCCACCGGCCTGCGCTGCTTCTACGAATGGGCGCTGATCGAGAATCAGGAATGGCGCGTAATCCGGCATTGGACCGACGAAGGCGACACCTATCAGTTCGACTATGACCTGGCGGCCGGTACCACGCGCATCACCGACAGCTTGCAACGCACCAGCACCCGCCACTGGAACAGCCAGCACCAGATCATCTGCTCATCCGACAACCTCGGCCAGACCTGGCTGTTCGAGTGGAACGACGAACGCCAGTTACTCAGCGCCACCGACCCGCAGGGCGGCGGCTATGCCTTCAGCTACGACGAAGCCGGCAACCTGATCAGCGAAACCGACCCCTTGGGCCGCAGCGATTCCACCCTGTGGCTCGAACACTGGGCCTTGCCGCTGGTGGACACCGACGCCGCCGGCAACGGCTGGCAGTATCGTTACGACCCGCGGGGCAACTGCATCGCCGAGACCGACCCGTTGGGCCACGTCACCCGCTACCGCTACGACGCCCACGGCCAGGTCATCGAGATCATCGACGCCACCGGCAAGCGTAAGAAGCTGCGTTGGAACCCGTTCGGGCAACTCGTCGAGCACATCGATTGCTCAGGCTACCCGACGCGCTTCAGCTACGACTCGCGCGGCTATCTGCAAACCATCACCGATGCCCTCGGCGAACGCACCCAGTTCAGCTATGACGCTCAGGGCCGCCTGCTCAGCAGCCAGTTGCCGGACGGGCGCACCGAGCAGTACCAGCGCGACGCCGCCGGCCAGCTCACCGGCTACACCGACCCGGCCGGACACACCACGTTCTACCAACACAACCGCCGCGGCCAAGTGCGCCAACGCACCGATGCCCAGGGCCGACAGGTGCAGTTTGCGTACGACAGCTATGGACGATTGCAGGCCCTGGTCAATGAGAATGGGGAAAGCTATCGGTTTGCCTGGGATGCCGGGGATCGGCTGGCTGAACAGCGCAATCTCGATGGCAGCGTCAAACGTTACACCTACGACGCTCTTGACCACGTAACAAGAGTCGAGACCGTCGCAGCGCTGCGAAATGATCATCAACCCCTCGAAGAACCCATCGTCCAGCATTTGGAACGCGATGCGGTAGGCCGACTAATCACTCGACTCACGCCTGACGGACAGTCTCGGTACAGCTATAGCCCGCTAAACCAATTGATCGAAGCCGTCACTGCCAATAAAGATGGCGATGAACAGCGATTGGGCTTCGCTTATGACGCGTTGGGATATTTGATTGAAGAACAGAGTTCGACAGGGCTTTTGCAGCACCATTACGACGAACTCGGCAATCTCATCCGGACCCGACTCCCTGACGGTCGCTGGATTAACCGCCTCTACTACGGCAGTGGCCACCTGCATCAGATCAATCTTGACGGTCAAGTCATCAGCGATTTCGAACGTGACCGGCTGCATCGTGAGGTGATGCGCACGCAAGGCCAAATCCACACGCGTAGCGACTACGACCGTAGCGGACGCCTACGCAGTCGCCAACGCCGCCTCGCAAGCCCTTCTTCGCCGATGGCCAATGCCGAACAGATCCATTTTGAATTCGACCCCAGCGATCATCTTGTAGGACGCCTCGAACGAATGCCACAAGGTCAGCAACGTCAACTGCTGCACTACGACGCGACGGGACGAATCATGGCGAGCCAGGGAAGCCGCCAAGGACAGAATGAAACGTTCTCCTTCGATGCGGCTGCCAATCTCCTCGACGGCTCCCGGGGCGCAGCCGGACGGGTTATGCACAACCAATTGCTGACTTATCAGGATAAGCGTTATCGATACGACGGCTTCGGACGAATAATAGAAAAACGCAGCCAACGGCACGGGTTGCAACGATTCAGATATGACTCGGATCATCGTCTGATTGAGGTTCGAACGCAGAAAGTGGAGGGAGAAAGCGTCGTCAGGATGCGCTATGACCCCTTGGGCCGAAGGATTGGGAAAACTGAACATGACAGCAAAGGTCAACTCATCGCTTCCACGCGCTTCGACTGGGATGGTCTGCAATTACTAAAAGAGCAAAAAAGTGGCCTGACCAGCCTGTACCTCTACGCTGATAACGGTCACGAGCCCTTGGCAAGGGTCGATGGCATCGAAGAGAATCAACGCATTCGCCATTACCACAACGATCCCAATGGCCAGCCATACGCCTTGACGGAAAATGACGGGCATCCGCTGTGGCATGCCCGCTATCAAGTATGGGGCAACACTTTTGAGGAGGTGCGTGAACCGTATTACGTCGAAGAACAGAACCTTCGATTCCAAGGGCAATATCTGGATCGGGAAACTGGCCTGCACTACAACACCTTTCGCTTTTACGACCCCGACATCGGACGCTTTACTACGCCCGACCCTCTGGGCCTGACCGGTAGCCTTAATCTCTATCGCTACTCACCGAATCCGTTTACCTGGATCGACCCATTGGGGTTGAAAGAAAACGAGATTATCCGCTACATGGGCGAAAGCGAAACGGTTTCCTCAAAGGCCGCCAATGGCGGTAAAGGGGGCTTGGTACCGAATATCCGGGGAGAGAAGGCGGTTTGGGTCAATCAAGACAGCAACCCAGGATTCAACCCAGGCAATGAAAAATATCGAGTCGTCGCTACCGTCAACAATGAAGGGGTCAGCATGCTCAATAACCACAAAGATATCTCTACTGTTGACTATAAGGAGACCGGGTTGAAAGATGGCGTGCTTTCCAAAACGAATGAACCCAAGGCCAGAGGAATCGGTTTCCGGTTGTTGGATAAATTCAATAAAACCATCACGTCATTTCGTGTCGAGAAAAAAGGCCCGAATGGAAAGTGGAAGACATGTGGGTAAGGCTAAATGGACATATTCAACCTCCTCTCCTATAAGCTTGAAAATTTCCTGAACGCCCGCCCCTACCCTAAGGCGCTGGGCGCCATTTTCTATGAAGAAGACGAGCCCTCATTACTCCGAGTCGTGGCCAGGAAACGCAACGGCTCAGCCTTCAGCGTGAGCCGTTGGCACGATTTGTTTTCAGTAAGCGCTTTCGAAAAATCCATGGCGAAAATCGGTTTCACGGAATTGGATTGCTATGCCCTGCTTCTGGTTCTCTCACGCCTTGGTTACCTACTTGAGATCGACAACCGCCAACGAACCAACAAGGACTATTTTATTTTCTTCTACTTGATCCAGTTGATCAGCTTGAAGAACAGCACGATCGATTCCAATGCGCAACTCAGAAACCACATGTTCAGGTTCCTGCTCTTCGAGTTGAGCATCGACGACGAGGTGTATCGTCGGTTCAGCATCGAGGGTCATCAATTGATGATGACGACCGATGCCTTGGGGCCTGTGCCTTTTCTGGAGATCATCGACCTGGTCTACAGAACGATCAAGGCGGATGCCAGGAAAGAGCATGAGCTGTTGAGCCATTTGAAAAACTATCAGACAGCCGTTATCCGGTTACTGACCGAACCTGACGCAGACACTTATCGCTTCAAGCTCAATGACCGTCACAGCGAGCTCATGTATCCCGACCTTTTCCTGAACACTTATGCTCAGGACAGGCAGCGGGTACTCAACGCGTTGATTGATACAATCAACCCGCTCCAATCAACGGAAAACCTGTTCGTCTCGAACATGATTCTGATGAACTACTCCTTTCACATCCTGAAAAACCGACCCCGTGAACTCCTGAAACTGAAGAAATACGTCAATGATGAGGTGCTGTTTGGTAAGCTGCTGGAGGCCATCATCCTACGTCGCATGAGCGTCACCAAAGCGCTGTTCGAAAAAATCCCCACGGGTCATGACCTGTCTTTGCTAAATGACGACCCCGCTTCGTTCTACAACATCCTGTACAGGCAGTAAAATTGCGGCGAATTTAGCCAGGGCAGGCTGTACTTCCCCAAGCGAAGCATCTTCGTGGCTCAGCGAAGATCTTCCGGATGTACGCCACCGAAATTGTCCTGTTATCTCACTGACACAAACACTATCAATGCCACCGCCCTCCACTCTGGCACGCGTAAGTTCATCTCGCTAAAGTCGCCCCTGGAACAAATATCCATTATTCATAGAAAAGGATTTCCATGAAAAAACTGACTGACTTGAAACTTCTATCCGCTTTGTTAGTGCTCTACGGCGTGCCGGCCGCTCATTCATTGGCGGCGGATGTAGCACCCAGTGCTATCGTATTTGCCGCCAGCCCGAAGTACCCCTCCAGCGAAAAATCCGAAAACGGTGAGGCCGAATCGGCCAGCGATACGGCGTCCCGCTCCCGCTGGCTGATCGACGCGCAGTACACCAGCATCGCCGAGTTCCGTGCGCAATCAGGAGGACCCGCCGCGGTGCCTGTCATGATCAACGGCAACTTGACCCGGTCAGGTCAGGCCAGCGAGCGTTCTTATATCAAGACGGTTTTGCAGAACAAACTGAACAATATCTACGACTACGGCCTGGGCAATCATGACTACGACTTCAATGTCGAAAGTTGCGCCAGTTGTGCGGCCGGAAGTGTCGACGACTTCAAAGAACGCTACTGGGGAAAAACCCGGAACATGGACTTGTCGGCCAGGGCTTCAGGCCTGACGAAAACCTGGTATGGGAGCCTGGCCTATGCCAGGGATTTTGGCGATGTGCACCTGGTTCAATTGCATAACCAACCCACGTATTCGGTGAATTTTTCCACCCACGCCGTGTTCAATACCACCGCCTACGAAATTACCGCGTCCCTCGATTGGCTGGAGCGCGACCTGCAACAGGCGCGCTCTCAGGGAAAAATCATTCTGTTGAGCCTGAACCAGCCGTTCCGCTGGCCAGTCCCGGTGGCTGAGATCACCCGTTTCAAGCAATTGATCGAGGATCATGGCGTGACCGCTGTATTTTCCGTCGATGGGAACAACAAGCCCGGGGCCCATCTGCCCAACTACACCTACGGCGACGTGCCTTTGTTCACCAGCGGCTCGGCTGTCCGGAAAACCTGGCTGCATGCCAAGCTCTCCGACGACAGGAAACACCTGACCGTGCACATCATTGCCGACAACGACTGGCGCAATCCTGTCGCCAGTCACACCGTTGAGGTCCGGTAGCCTTTCAAGCGGCGTCAAAGGGGTTCCCATTGGCGCCGTCCGCCGCGGCTGGACGGCTATACTCGACAAGTCAATTGATCTGGATCATGACTTGTTACATCCGCTACACCATTCGACCCTTGCGCCCAACGCGACCAAAGGTCGCACCCTTGAGCTAGAGCGACAGGCGTATCATTGCGCCACTGCAACACCCCTTTGTGACCGTGGTCGGCACGTACTGGCCTTGGCACTTTTCCACTGCCGTGGGATGCATTTTGATGAGTAATCAGATTCCGGTACATGACGTCACCCCGCCTGCCAAGGACGCGAACAAAAGCGTCGACCTGTACGCCTCTCGGGAAAAAATTTACACCCGTGCCTTCACCGGCCTGTTCCGCAACCTGCGGATGGTGGGTGGAGCGGTCCTGTTCCTGCTGTACTTCGGTACGGTCTGGTTGAACTGGGGCGGCCACCAGGCCGTCTGGTGGAACTTGCCTGAACGCAAATTCTTTATTTTTGGCGCGACCTTCTGGCCCCAGGACTTCATCCTGCTGTCCGGGCTGCTGATCATTGCCGCCTTCGGGCTGTTTTTCATCACCGTCTATGCCGGACGAGTCTGGTGCGGCTATACCTGTCCGCAAAGCGTGTGGACCTGGATCTTCATGTGGTGCGAGAAGGTCACCGAGGGTGACCGCAACCAACGTATCAAGCTCGATAAGGCGCCCATGGGGGCCAACAAGTTCCTGCGCAAGTTCGCCAAGCACAGCCTCTGGCTGCTGATCGGCTTCGTCACCGGCATGACCTTCGTCGGTTACTTCACACCGATCCGCGAGCTGGTGTTCGAGTTTTTCACCGGCCAGGCCGACGGCTGGTCGTACTTCTGGGTCGGTTTCTTCACCCTCGCCACCTACGGCAACGCCGGCTGGCTGCGCGAACAAGTGTGTATCTACATGTGTCCTTACGCTCGTTTCCAGAGCGTGATGTTCGACAAGGACACCCTGATCGTTTCCTACGACCCGCGTCGCGGCGAAAGCCGTGGCCCGCGCAAGAAAGGCGTCGACTACAAGGCCCTGGGCCTGGGCGATTGCATCGACTGCACCATGTGCGTCCAGGTCTGCCCGACCGGGATCGACATCCGCGACGGCCTGCAGATCGAGTGCATCGGCTGCGCGGCCTGCATCGACGCCTGCGACAACATCATGGACAAGATGGATTACCCCCGCGGCCTGATCAGCTACACCACCGAACACAACCTGTCCGGGCAAAAAACCCATAAACTGCGTCCGCGCCTGATCGGCTACGCCCTGGTGCTGCTGGCCATGATCAGCTTGCTGGTGGCGGCGTTCTTCATGCGCTCGCTGGTGGGGTTCGACGTCAGCAAGGACCGCGTGCTGTACCGCGAAAACGCCGAGGGGCGGATCGAGAACGTCTACAGCCTGAAGATCATGAACAAGGACCAGCGCGACCACACCTACATCCTGGAAGCTGCCGGCCTGCCCGACCTGAAGCTGCAAGGCCGGAGGGAAATCAAGGTCGCGGCCGGCGAGATCTTCAGCCAGCCGGTCGAATTGTCCAGCGCACCGGAGCAATTGCCATCGAGCACCAACGAGGTGACCTTCATCCTCAAGGGTGCCGATGACGAAAGCGTTCACGTTGAAGCCAAGAGCCGATTCATCGGCCCACAAACTCGTTGAGAGAACTGAACATGCCTGCAGCAACCGCCACCAGCCCTTGGTACAAGCACCTCTGGCCGTGGATCATTATCGGGATCCTGACCTGTTCGGTGACACTGAGCCTGACGATGGTGACCATTGCGGTGAAAAACCCGGACAACCTGGTCAACGACAACTATTACGAGGCTGGCAAGGGTATCAACCGTTCGCTGGAGCGCGAATTGCTGGCCCAGACCCTGCAACTGCATGCCAACGTGCAACTGGACGACGTCACCGGCGAAGTGAACCTGCACCTGAACGGCAACAGCCGCCCGCAGACGCTGGCATTGAGCCTGATCTCCCCGACCCAACCGGAGAAAGACCGCAAGATCGTCCTGACCCGCAATGACAGCGAACCCGGTCGCTACGTCGGCCAACTGGCGGACAAGATCGAGGGCCGACGCTTTGTCGAATTGCTGGGGGTGGAGAACGACAAGACCTGGCGGTTGTTCGAAGAAGAACAGGTCAACCATGGCCAGGACATCCTGCTGGGCGATGAACCGCTGCAAGGCGCCGAAGACCTGAAGAAGTAAATCGCTTCTGGGTGGCGGGGTCGCGAAGCGGCCCCGTTCTTCGTCTGACCGGCTCATCCGACTACGACTGCTGCGCAGCCGAGCGGGAACAAGACCCTCGCCACAACAGCGCCCATAAACCCGCAAACGCCCCAGCCATAAAGGCCTTCATGCGACAACCATGACCACTCCCCAGCCCTGCTACCACTGCGCCCTGCCCGTCCCTCCCGGCAGCCGCTTCACCGCCGTTGTCCTGGGTGAAACCCGCGAGATGTGCTGCCCGGGTTGCCAGGCGGTGGCCGAGGCGATTGTCGCAGGCGGCCTGGAGAGCTATTACCAGCACCGTAGCGAAGCGTCGGCCAACCCCGAAACCCTGCCGGTACAGTTGACCGATGAGCTGGCGCTGTACGATCGCCCGGACGTGCAGCAGTCGTTCGTGCACCATGAAGGCGAGCTGGCCGAAACCACCCTGTTGATGGAAGGCATCAGTTGCGCCGCCTGCGGCTGGTTGATCGAAAAGCAACTGCGCAGCTTGCCGGCGGTGGCCGAGGCGCGGCTGAACCTGTCCAATCATCGCCTGCATGTGCGCTGGGCCGACGCTCAATTGCCGCTGAGCACGCTGCTGGCCCAGTTGCGCCAGATCGGCTACGTCGCTCATCCGTACCAGGCCGACCAGGCCAGCGAGCAACTGGCGGCCCAGAATCGCCTGGCCCTGCGCCAGTTGGGCGTGGCCGGGCTGCTGTGGTTCCAGGCGATGATGGCAACCATGGCCACCTGGCCGGAATTCAACATCGACCTGAGCCCGGAGATGCACACCATCCTGCGCTGGGTGGCCCTGTTCCTCACCACGCCCATCGTCTTCTATAGCTGTGCGCCCTTTTTCAAGGGCGCGATGCGCGACCTGCGCACCCGGCACCTGACCATGGACGTTTCGGTGTCCCTGGCCATCGGCAGTGCCTACATCGCCGGGATCTGGACATCGATCACCGGCGCCGGCGAGCTGTATTTCGATGCCGTGGGCATGTTCGCCCTGTTCCTGCTGGCCGGCCGTTACCTGGAGCGCCGGGCCCGGGAACGCACGGCCGCGGCCACCGCGCAACTGGTCAACCTGTTGCCGGCCTCATGCCTGCGTCTGGCGGATGACGGCCAGAGCGAGCGGATCCTGCTCAGTGAACTGCGCAACGGCGACCGAGTGCTGGTGCATCCAGGGTCGGTGCTGCCGGCCGACGGCAGGATCCTGGAGGGCCAATCCAGCATCGATGAGTCACTGCTGACCGGCGAATACCTGCCCCAGCCACGCCAGGCGGGCGATGCGGTCACGGCAGGCACGCTCAACGTCGAAGGCGCCCTGACGGTGGAGGTGCTCGCGCTCGGCCAGGACACTCGCCTGTCGGCCATCGTGCGCTTGCTGGAGCGAGCCCAGGCCGAGAAACCGCGACTGGCGGAGATCGCCGACCACGCCGCCCAGTGGTTCTTGCTGTTCTCCCTGGTCGCCGCAGCGGCCATCGGCTTGCTGTGGTGGCAACTGGACGCGTCCCGGGCCTTCTGGATCGTGCTGGCGATGCTGGTCGCCACCTGCCCTTGCGCGCTGTCCCTTGCCACGCCGACGGCGCTCACCGCCGCCACCGGCACCCTGCACAAGCTCGGCTTGCTGTTGACCCGCGGCCATGTGCTGGAGGGCCTGAACCAGATCGACACGGTGATTTTCGACAAGACCGGCACGCTCACCGAAGGTCGCCTGGCGTTGCGTGCCATCCGACCGCTGGCCGCCCTCGACAGCGACCAATGCCTTGCCCTGGCCGCTGCCCTGGAAAATCGCTCCGAGCACCCCATCGCCCGCGCCTTCGGCCGCGCCCCCGTGGCCGCCGAGCACGTACAAAGCACCCCCGGGCTGGGCCTGGAAGGCCTGGTGGAAGAGCAACGCCTGCGCATCGGCCAACCCGGTTTCGTCTGCCAATTGAGCGGCGCAACCGTACCGACGATGCCGGACGAACCCGGACAATGGCTGTTGCTGGGCGATGCCGGCGGGCCGCTGGCCTGGTTCGTCCTGGACGACCGCCTGCGCGCCGATGCCCCGGCCCTGCTGGCCGCCTGCCAGGCCAGGGGTTGGCGGACACTGCTGTTGTCGGGCGACAGTTCGCCGATGGTGGCCAGTGTCGCCGCCGACCTGGGCATCGACGAGGCGCGGGGCGGCCTGCGTCCGGACGACAAGCTGGCGGTGTTGCAGCAGTTGCACCAACAGGGCCGCAAGGTGCTGATGCTCGGCGACGGCGTCAACGACGTGCCGGTACTGGCGGCGGCGGACATCAGCGTCGCCATGGGTTCGGCCACCGACCTGGCCAAGACGAGCGCCGACGCCGTGCTGCTGTCCAACCGCCTCGACGCCCTGGTCCACGCCTTCAACCTGGCCCGACGCACCCGCCGGGTAATCATCGAGAACCTGGTGTGGGCAGGCCTGTACAATGGCCTCATGTTGCCGTTCGCCGCCCTCGGCTGGATTACGCCGGTGTGGGCGGCGGTCGGCATGTCCATCAGTTCGTTGACCGTGGTGTTGAACGCGCTCAGGCTGACCCGTCAGCCCCGCACGCCAGTGTTCGACACCACGCCCGATACCCGCCCGCTGCCGGCCTGAGCCGCGCGGGCATGGAGTTCCCAGATGCCAGCTCTCTACGTGATGATCCCGGCCGCGCTGCTGATCGTGGCCATCGCCGTGTACATTTTCTTCTGGGCCGTGGACAGCGGGCAGTACGACGACCTCGACGGTCCGGCCCACAGCATCCTGTTCGACGACCAGGATCCTAATCACCAGGCCGCGGTGGACGAAGCCGACGGCCAGGCCCGCGGGCCGGACGACAAGGCCCCGCCTCATGCTTGACCTGGCACCCTTGCTGGTTTCGGCGGTGATCCTCGGCCTGCTGGGTGGCGGCCATTGCCTGGGCATGTGCGGCGGCCTGATGGGCGCCCTGACCCTGGCGATCCCCAAGGAACAGCGCAGCCGGCGCTTGCGGCTGCTGCTGGCCTACAACCTGGGACGGATCCTGAGCTATGCCTGCGCCGGCCTGTTGATCGGGCTGGCCGGCTGGGCCGTGGCCAACAGCCCGGCGGCGATGTTCATGCGGATACTGGCCGGCCTGCTGTTGATCGCCATGGGCCTGTACCTGGCGGGCTGGTGGAGCGGCCTGACCCGCATCGAAGGCCTGGGCCGCGGCTTATGGCGGTACATCCAACCCGTGGCCAACCGCCTGCTGCCGGTGTCGAGCCTGCCCGGGCCTTGTTGCTCGGCGCGCTGTGGGGCTGGCTGCCTTGCGGGCTGGTCTACAGCACCCTGCTGTGGTCCGCCAGCCAGGGCAATGCGCTGGACAGCGCCCTGCTGATGCTGGCTTTCGGTCTTGGGACCTGGCCGGTGCTGCTCGCCACCGGCCTGGCCGCCGAACGCATCACTGCCCTGCTGCGCAAACGCAGCGTGCGCATGGCCGGCGGCTTGCTGGTGATGCTCTTCGGCCTCTGGACACTGCCAGGGCCGCACCAGCATTGGCTCATGGGGCACTGACAGGATTCCCCGCCCCACCCCTGTGGGAGCGGGCTTGCTCGCGAAAGCGGTCTATCTGTTTCGGTAATGTTGGATGTACCGCCGCCTTCGCGAGCAAGCCCGCTCCCACAGAGGACGTGCAGCGGTCCTTGCCGGTCGCCCCCGTTGATGCAAATCAACACGCCCCGCCGTCCGCCCCCTAGACTCCGCCCATGCCAGCCTATCCGGGGAACGCCCGCATGCTCGACGCCATTCGTTGGGACTCAGACCTGATCCGCCGCTACGACCTGGCGGGACCGCGCTACACCTCGTACCCGACTGCGGCGCAGTTCGGCAGCCAGGTGGGCACCTTCGACCTGCTCCACGCCCTGCGTGACAGCCGCAAGGCACTGCGACCACTGTCGCTGTATGTGCATGTGCCGTTCTGCGCGAACATTTGCTACTACTGCGCCTGCAACAAAGTCATCACCAAGGACCGGGGCCGTGCCCACGCCTACCTGCAACGCCTGGAGCAGGAAATCCAACTGATCGGCTGTCACCTGGACCCGGCCCAGCGGGTGGAGCAGTTGCACTTGGGCGGTGGCACCCCGACCTTCCTCAGTCACGACGAACTGCGCCAACTGATGGGCAAGCTGCGCAAGCACCTGAACCTGCTGGACGACGATTCGGGCGACTACGGCATCGAAATCGATCCCCGGGAAGCCGACTGGTCGACCATGGGGCTGTTGCGGGAGCTGGGTTTCAACCGGGTCAGCGTCGGCCTGCAAGACCTCGACCCCGCCGTGCAACGCGCGGTCAACCGCCTGCAAAGCCTGGACGAAACCCGCGCCGTGATCGAAGCCGCGCGCACCTTGCAGTTCCGTTCGATCAACATCGACCTGATCTACGGCCTGCCCAAGCAGACCCCGGAAAACTTCGCCCGCACCGTCGAAGAAGTCATCCACCTGCAACCGGACCGTCTGTCGGTGTTCAACTACGCCCACCTGCCGGAACGCTTCATGCCCCAACGGCGCATCAACGGCCAGGACCTGCCCAACCCGGAGCAGAAACTGGCGATGCTGCAAGGCACCATCGAACAACTCACCGCCGCCGGCTACCGCTACATCGGCATGGACCACTTCGCCCTGCCCGACGACGACCTGGCGATCGCCCAGGAAGAAGCCACCCTGCAACGCAACTTCCAGGGCTACACCACCCACGGCCATTGCGACCTGATCGGCCTCGGCGTATCGGCCATCAGCCAGATCGGCGACGTGTATTGCCAGAACAGCAGCGACCTGGCCCATTACCAGAACACCCTCGCCGACGGCCAACTGGCGACCAGCCGCGGGTTGATCTGCAACGCCGACGACCGCCTGCGGCGCGCGGTGATCCAGCAGTTGATCTGCCATTTCGACCTGACCTTCGCCGACATCGAGCACGCCTTCGGCATCGATTTTCGCGCCTACTTCGCACCGCTGTGGCCGCAATTGCTCAGCATGGCGCAGGACGGCCTGATCGAACTCGACAACCACCACATCGCCGTGCTGCCCGCCGGACGCCTGCTGGTGCGCGCCGTGTGCATGGTTTTTGACGCCTATCTGGAGCAGCACACCCGACAAAGATTCTCCCGCGTCATCTAAGCGCGACAATTTGACGGTAAAACCACACTGGCCCAACCCCCTGTGCTGGGGTACCCTTACGGCCTATGTGTGTTTTCCCACAAGGATTTAAGAAATGTCCGAGCCAGTCAAACTGCGCGCCCACAACCAGGCTCATTGCAAGGATTGCAGCCTGGCCCCCCTCTGCCTGCCACTTTCGTTGAACCTGGAGGACATGGACGCGCTGGACGAGATCGTTAAACGGGGACGCCCGTTGAAAAAAGGAGAATTCCTGTTCCGCCAGGGCGACACCTTCGATTCCGTCTACGCCGTGCGCTCGGGCGCCTTGAAAACCTTCAACCTGAGCGATGGCGGCGAAGAACAGCTCACCGGTTTCCACCTGCCCAGCGAGCTGGTCGGCCTGTCAGGCATGGACACCGAGAGCCACCCGGTTTCGGCCCAGGCGCTGGAAACCACTTCGGTGTGCGAAATCCCGTTCGAACGCCTCGACGAACTGGCGCTGCAATTGCCGCAGTTGCGTCGCCAGTTGATGCGGGTGATGAGCCGGGAAATCCGCGACGACCAGCAGATGATGCTGCTGCTCTCGAAAAAAACCGCCGACGAGCGCATCGCCACGTTCCTGGTGAACCTCTCCGCACGGTTTCGCGCCCGGGGCTTTTCGGCCAACCAGTTCCGCCTGAGCATGTCGCGCAACGAAATCGGCAACTACCTGGGCCTGGCGGTGGAAACCGTGTCCCGGGTCTTCACCCGCTTCCAGCAGAACGAATTGATTGCCGCCGAAGGCAAGGAAATTCACATCCTCGACCCAATCCAGCTCTGCGCCCTGGCCGGCGGCTCGATCGACGGTTGATGGACGAGCGCGGCTGAGGGATTGCCCCAGCCGCGCTATACTGCCGCGTTTGCAGCCCTGCCAGGACACTTCGACGATGGTCTTCGATTCCTTCGACATCAAATCCCTGATCCGCCCCGTGATCGACTTCCCCAAGCCGGGCGTGATCTTTCGCGACATTACCCCGCTGTTCCAGTCCCCGACCGCCCTGCGCCTGGTGATGGACAGCTTCGCCCACCGCTATGTCGAGGCCGAGTTCACCCACATCGGTGCGATGGACGCGCGCGGCTTCCTGATCGGCTCGATCCTGGCCTATCAACTGAACAAACCGCTGGTGCTGTTTCGCAAGCAAGGCAAGCTGCCAGCGGACGTGCTGGCCGAGGGTTACCAGACCGAATACGGCGAAGCCTTCCTGGAAGTGCACGCCGACAGCCTGTGCGAAGGGGACTCGGTGGTGATGTTCGATGACCTGATCGCCACCGGCGGCACGCTGATCGCCGCCGCCAACCTGATCCGCCGCATGGGCGCCAAGATCCACGAGGCGGCAGCGATCATTGACCTGCCGGAACTGCTGGGCTCCCAGCGCCTGGAAGACATGGGCATCCCTACGTATTGCCTGACGCAGTTTTCCCTGAGCGAACGCTAATCGACTGTGGGAGCGGGCTTGCTCGCGAAAGTGGTGTGTCTGCCAGATAAATGTGGCTGATCCACCGCTTTCGCGGGCAAGCCCGCTCCCACAGGAGTTTTCGGGTGTTTGTCAGAGGGTAATCGGCTTGCGCCCGGCAAACGAGTGCGCCAGCGTCCCGCCGTCCACCAACTCAAGCTCCCCGCCCAGCGGCACGCCATGGGCGATGCGAGAGGCGATGAGGCCCTTGTTGTTCAGCAGTTGGGCGATGTAATGGGCGGTGGCCTCACCTTCGACCGTGGGGTTGGTGGCGAGGATGACTTCGGTGAACGTGCCCGCCTCGTCGATGCGCGCAATCAATTGAGGGATGCCGATGGCTTCCGGTCCCAGGCCATCGAGGGGCGACAAATGCCCCTTGAGCACGAAATAGCGCCCGCGGAACCCGGTCTGCTCCACCGCGTACACATCCATCGGCCCTTCCACGACGCATAACAGGCTGTCGTCCCGGCGCGAATCGGCGCATTGAGGGCACAGGTCATCTTCGGTGAGGGTGCGGCACAAACGGCAATGCCCGACCCCCTCCATGGCCTGGCTCAGGGCCTGGGCCAAACGCAAACCGCCACTGCGATCACGCTCGAGCAATTGCAACGCCATGCGCTGGGCAGTTTTCTGACCTACACCCGGCAAGGTTCGCAGGGCATCGATCAGTTGGCGAATCAAAGGGCTGAAGCTCATCGAGGAAATGTCCGACATGACAACGAGACGCGGTTTATACCCGCGCCTCCGATTAGCGTCAAATACTCAATCCTGAGCGACCCGTACCACCAACTTGCCGAAGTTGCGTCCTTCCAGCAGGCCGATGAAGGCTTGCGGCGCATTTTCCAGGCCATCGACCACGTCTTCGCGGAACTTGACCTTGCCGTCCCGGACCCAGGGCGCCATGGCGCTGATGAACTCCGGCTGCCGGTCACCGTAGTCGTCGAACACGATGAAGCCCTGTATCCGCACGCGCTTGGTCAGCAACGTCCGCTGCAATTGCGGCAAGCGATCCGGGCCACTGGGGGGCTGATGTTCGTTGTAGGAGGCGATCAGGCCACAGAGTGGAATCCGTGCCTTGGCGTTGAGCAGTGGCACCACGGCATCGAAAACCTTGCCGCCGACGTTCTCGTAATAAATGTCGATGCCCTTGTCACAGGCCTGGGCCAGCTCTTCGGCAAAATGTTCGCTGCGGTGATCGATACAGGCGTCGAACCCGAGCTCGTCGACCACGTACTTGCATTTCTCATCGCCGCCGGCCACGCCGACCACACGCAGGCCCTTGATCTTCGCCACCTGGCCGACCACCGAACCAACGGCACCCGAGGCTGCCGCCACCACCAGGGTTTCCCCGGCCTTGGGTTGGCCGATGTCCATCAGTCCCATGTAGGCGGTCATGCCTGGCATGCCCAACACGCCCAGGGCCATCGACGGACTGGGCAGCCCGGACGGGACAGGGATCACGTTGCGTCCGTCGCTGATGCTGTGGCTCTGCCAGCCCGTGCCCCCGACCACCAGGTCGCCCTCCTGGAATTTCGGATGCCGCGAACGCTCCACGCGACTGACCGCCCCACCCGTCATCACCTCGTCGATTTGCACCGGCGCCGCGTAGGAAGGCGCATCGCTCATTCGCCCACGCATGTAGGGGTCCAGGGACAGGAACAGGGTCTTGAGCAAGATTTGTCCGTCCGCCAGGTCAGGCAACGTCACTTGCTCGATGCGAAAGTTCTCCGCGGTGGGAGCCCCCTTGGGACGGGACGCGAGGACGATGCGCTGGTTGGAGGTCGATGCTTGTGACATGGAAGCGTCTCCTTGATCGTTGAGTGAACCGCTATAGGGAGCAGACCATTGCCGGGGGTGTGGCGTTCGATGTTTGTTCGCAGGGACCCCTTCGCGAGCAGGCTCGCTCCCACAACGATGCCCGCTGCGCAGCAGAAACAAAAATGCCAGGCGCGATGCCTGGCATTGTGTGTAGCCCATCCCGAGCGGGATGGCGAATCAGAACGGCAGTTTCATGCCCGGTGGCAGTTGCATGCCAGCGGTCATGCCGGACATCTTGTCCTGGCTGTTGGCTTCGATCTTGCGCACCGCGTCGTTCACGGCAGCGGCGAACAGCGCTTCGAGCATTTCCTTGTCATCTTCGCTCAGGCCTTCGACCACGCTCGGGTCGATGCTGACGCGCTTGATGTCATGGCGGCCGGTCATGACCACGGTCACCATGTCGCCGCCGGACTTGCCGGTGACTTCGGCGTTGGCCAGCTCTTCCTGCATCTTGGCCATTTTTTCCTGCATCTGCTGCGCCTGCTTCATCAGGCCGGCCATGCCACCTTTCATCATGGGAATCACCTCGAAAGTACTTGGGTAAACAAAACGCCGGCCCGTTCGGCCGGCGCCCTCAGTTATGAGCCCTGGGTGACCGGGGCCTCGACAGGTTCGATAGTATCGTGACGCACCACCGCGCCGAACTGTTGCATCATCTGCTGGATGAACGGATCACCGTGGATCGACTCCTCGGCCTCGCGCTGACGGTCGGCACGGCGACGGGACGCGGCCTGGGCCGGGGTTTCCTGCTCAGGTTTGATCAGCTCGATGCTCAGCGTCAGGGTGCGCTGGTGGTACTGGTTCAACGCCTCGTTCAGGCGACGCTGTTGGGTGGCGTTGAACAATGCGCTGTGGGCCGGGTCCAGGTGCAGCAACCAGTGGTCCCCTTCCACGGAAATCAATGTGCAGTTGGCGGCGATGCTACCGGTCATGCCGGTGATCGGCAGTTTCGGGAACAGCTCCAGCCATTGCAAGGCCAGCCCGGTGGCCGGCATTGCCGCCGGTTCCGGTTCAGGCTCGGGAGCCGGCTCGGCGGCATGCTCGCTGGCCAGCTCGTCCAGGTAGCTGTAGGCCGAGTCCAGGTCCGGCTCGATGTAGTCTTCGTCCAGCGGCGGTTCGTCATCCAGGTCCATGCCCGGCGTGGCGATCGCGACGTCGGCCACTGTCGGCTCCGGCACCGGGGCGGCGACCCACTCGGGCGCCTCGGGCACCACGCTGTCGGGTGTCGGCAAGGGCATCGGCGGCAACTCGGGCTGCTCGGCGACGGTTTCCAGTACGGGCTCCACCGCTGGCTGCTGGACGATGGGCGGCTCGACCGGGTCGTTCCAGGGCAAATCGATCACCGCTTCGGCGACTGGCTCGGGTTCAGGCTCAGGTTCGGCCTCGAGCACTGTCTCAGGCTCGGGCGCGGCAGGTGCGACGACCGGCGTCGGGACCGGGGCCGGCGCTGGCGGAGCAGAAGCCACTGCCGGCGCAACGACGGGCGCGGCAGCCACTGGCTTGGCGGAATCAGCTGTGGCCTGGCTGATCCCCACTGGCTTTAGCGGTTGCCTCGGGGCGTCCGCCGTGTCGGCCGGGCGGAACGCGAGCATCCGCAGCAGGACCATTTCGAAGCCACCGCGCGGGTCCGGCGCCAGGGGCAGGTCGCGTCGGCCGATCAGGCCCATCTGGTAGTAGAACTGTACGTCTTCGGCCGGCAGTGCCTGAGCCAGGGCCAGCACCCGGTCACGGTCGCCGTGGCCATTGTCGACGCCCTCGGGCAAGGCCTGGGCGATGGCGACCCGGTGCAGCACGTTGAGGATTTCCGAAAGCACGCCACTCCAGTCCGGGCCTTGCTCGGCCAAGTGACGCACGGCTTCGAGCAGAGCCTTGGCATCGCCTTCGATCAGCGCCTGCAACACGTCATAGACCTGGCCATGATCGAGGGTGCCGAGCATGGCCCGCACATCGGCCGCCATGACCTTGCCTTCGCCGAACGCGATGGCCTGGTCGGTCAGGCTCATGGCATCGCGCATCGAGCCATCGGCGGCGCGACCGAGCAGCCACAATGCATCGTCCTCGAAAGGCACGTTCTCCACGCCCAGGACGTGGGTCAGGTGCTCGACCACCCGCTCCGGGGTCATGTTCTTCAAGGAGAACTGCAGGCAGCGGGACAGGATCGTCGCAGGAAGTTTCTGCGGGTCGGTGGTCGCCAGGATGAACTTGACGTAGGGCGGCGGCTCTTCGAGGGTCTTGAGCAACGCGTTGAAGGAATGACTGGAGAGCATGTGCACTTCGTCGATCAGGTAGACCTTGAAGCGCCCACGGCTCGGGGCGTATTGCACGTTATCGAGCAGCTCGCGGGTGTCCTCGACCTTGGTGCGACTGGCGGCGTCGATCTCGATCAGGTCGACGAAACGGCCTTCGTCGATTTCCCGGCAGACCGAACACTCGCCACACGGGGTCGAAGTGATACCGGCTTCACAGTTCAGGCATTTGGCGATGATCCGCGCGATCGTGGTCTTGCCCACGCCACGGGTTCCGGTAAACAGGTAGGCGTGGTGCAGCCGCTGGCTGTCCAAGGCATTGATCAGAGCCTTGAGCACATGGGTCTGGCCGACCATTTCGCGGAACGAGCGCGGACGCCATTTACGTGCAAGAACCTGATAACTCATCGAAAACCGTCGCAACGAAGGAACATAAGCGGCTAATGCTAGCGGAGCAGGGGCGAAATTGCATCCGGTGCGCTCGTCTAATATGTCTAAGCTTGGGTCTGGGGCTCGGTTGTCGACACGGTTTGGCTTGGTCAGGAGAGTTTATGCGCACAGCCATGGGGGCTTTGCTGTTGCTGGGGACCAGTTGTCTGGCAGAAGAAGTACCCTTGCGTATCGCCATCACCGACGGCTGGGCCATGCCCATGGTGCAGATAGAACGCGGCCGTCCGACCCAGGGCATATTGCCCGACATCATGATCAGCCTGGCCACCCAGGTCGGCATGCCGGCCGAATTCCACGTGCTGTCCCGCGCCCGCCTTGACGGCGCCATGAAAAACGGTGAAACCGACTTGCGCTGTTATGTCACCCCGGAATGGGTGCATGACGACAGTCGCAATTACCTCTGGAGCATCCCGTTGTTCTTCCAGCGCGACCTGCTCGTCGGCCCCCGGGCGGCACCGAGCGCGTGGTACCGGCGCGACTGGAACCGCAACCCATCGGCACCGTGCTCAGTTATTCCTACCCAACCTTGCAACCGCTGTTCGACAGCGGCCAGCTACGGCGGGACGACGCCCGTAGCCAGGACCAGGTGCTGGCGAAACTGCTGGCCGGGCGGTATCGCTATGCGGTGAGCAACCAATGGGCGCTGGACTGGTTCAATCAACGGCACGCCGCAGAACGGCAATTACAGGAGGTAGCGGTGCTCCAGGAGCGGGAACTGAGCTGTTATGTGCGCAACGATCCGACAATCCCCGCCCAACGCATCCTGCGTACCCTGTTGAAAATGAAACTGTCAGGGGAAATCGACGCGATCATCCAGCTCTACACCGGTCGCGACGTGGAGTCGGCGAGCGACACCCGATCGCCTTGACCGTCCGGTCGCTGCCGCCATTGCGTCGGTGGACTGAAGCCCGACACCCAGCCCGGCACCCGTTCGGCCGGCATGGGCCGGGCAATGAAGTACCCCTGGGCGACCTCGCAGCCCAGGCGCAACAGCAGTTGCCCATGTTCGAGGCTGTCCAGCCCCTCGGCCACGACCTCGCGGCCAAACGCCCGGGCCAGGCCAATTACCGCTTCGGTCAGCGCCAGATCATCCTGATCATGCAGGATGTCACGGACGAACGCCTTGTCGATCTTGATGGTTTGCGTGCGCAAGTGCTTGAGGTCATTGAGCGAACAAAAACCGGTGCCGAAGCCGCCCAGTGAAAACCTTACACCCAGCGCCTGGCAGGCCTGGAGGCAGGCGCTGACATTGACGAGGTTTTCCACGGCGACGGACTCGACGATCTGCAGGTCCAGCAAGCGCGGCGATACCGCCGGATGCCGCTCCAGCACCTGCCGCAGCCGCTCGACGAAGTCCGCCCGCTGGAAATGCCGGGCCGAGATATTGATGCTCACCGGCCACCCCTGCCCCGCTTGCTGCCACTGTTGCAGTTGGGTCAGGACCTGCCCCATGACCCACTCGCCGATCTCGACGATCAGGTCGGTTTCCTCCACCAGCGGCAGGAACTCCCCAGGCGGCACCAGGCCCCGTTGCGGATGCTTCCAGCGCAGCAACGCCTCCAGGCCGACCACGGTGCCACTGCGCATGTTGACCTTGGGCTGGAAATGCAGGCGCAACTCATCGTTCACCAGTGCCTGCCGTACCCGCTCGACCGTTTGATAGGTGGCGCGCACTTCCTTGTCGCGGGATACATCGAACAGGTGGAAACGGTTGCGGCCGCTTTGCTTGGCCACGTACATCGCCTGGTCGGCGTGGCGCAACAAGGTCTCGGCGTCTTCGTCATCCCACGGGAACAGCGTGACGCCGATGCTGGCGAAGACCTTGACGCTCTTGCCATCAATGGCATACGGCATGGAAACGGCGATCAACACCCGGTTCAACGCCGCGTTCAGTTCATCGATGCCGCGCACATGGCGCAACACCAGCACAAATTCATCCCCAGCCAGCCGCGCGACCACGTCCTCGCCACGCACAATGCTACGCAGGCGCCGGGCGACCTCCACCAACAATTGATCGCCACTGGCATGGCCATGCCCGTCGTTGACGGCCTTGAATCCATCAAGATCGAGCATGCAGACCGCCAGGGGCAGGTTTTCGGCCCGGGAAAACGCCAGGGCCTGGTCCAGCAGTTCGGAAAGGTAGGTGCGATTGGGCAAGCCCGTCAGCACGTCATGGCCGACTCGCCATTGCAACGAGTGCAGCAGCCGGCGCTTTTCGCTGACGTCAAAGCGAATCGCCAGGTAGCGCTCGATCTGCCCGGTATCGTCGTCGATCACCGGCACCAGGGTGGTATCGACCCAATGCAACGTACCGTCCTTGGCCCGGTTGCAGATCTCGCCTTTCCAGACCTGCCCCAAGGTAATGGTGCGCCACATGGCACTGAAGAACTCGTCAGGGTGCTGGCCGGAATTGAGCAGGCGATGGTTCGCCCCCAGCAGCTCGTCACGCGAATAGCCGAACAGTTGGCAGAACGGCTCGTTGACGTAGGTAATGCGCCCGCTCAAATCGGTTTCGGAGAAAATCGCGGCAGCGTCAACGGCTCTGCGGTACTTCTTATCCATCGAAGCAGTCATCCATGAGTCAGGCTCATTTGGCGCGCGCGGTTGCCGCCCTCGCAGAGGCGAAAATCAACTAGGCTCAAAGACCTTGAGGTAAGCTGGATCCGGGCCCTGGCAGCACGATCCGGGGGACCAACCCCCATGCCGTTGGTCACGAGCTGACGTGCATGGCGCATTCTTTTCGCGCATGCCGACCTCTGCAGCAGGTCACCAAATGCCCATACCAAAGGCCGATTCTACGAAACACATCACATTTTGCAAAGCAAGGTGATGAATCATGCGGTTGCCTAATGCAAAAATCTATCGTTAAGTTCTTGATTCTAAATGGGAATTAAGCGATGCAAATTTCAAGTTTGGGTCCAGCCATCAGACGCTATCGCAAAGTAGCGGGGCTAACTCAGGCTGAACTTGGCGAAAAAACCGGTTTTGACCCCAAAACCATCAGCCGTTTCGAAACCGGCACCTACACCCCCAGCGTCGAAGCCTTGTTCATGCTTGCCGACGTACTGGATGTGCAGTTGAAGGCCTTTTTTAGCGACATGGCCGATGAAGAAGAACAGCGAGCGTATCTGTTCGGTGTCATACACAAAGCCACCCCGAAGGATCTGGGAAAGCTGATCGCAGCGGTTGACCAGGCCATGTCCAAGCCTTGATGCAGTTGTGAAACACAAAAAAGCCTGGTTTGCCGGCGAGACGGCAGCCAGGCTTTTGCGTGGGCAATCGGTTGCCCTGCCAGCCGATGTCCGGGCAGCAGAAAGCAGCGACCTGTTGATCGGGCAACTAAAAAAGGGAATTTCACGAACCTTGCGAACGAAGGCTTGAGGGCGTTATGGAGGCAACCCCACCAGCCACACCCCGGCACACAATGTTCCCGCTGTGGCTGCTTCCTTCCGGATCTGACCAGGTTCACGGGTAATCGTTGCGGGGGGACCGATGGGGTCACCATAACGACGCTGCCTGACGGCGAGCCGCGCCATTGTACCTATCTGGCGAGAAGTTACAACCGTTCGCCATGGATTAAAAATCGAAGGGGCTCAAGCACTTGCTGGGGGAGCGGTTGGCGCTTGGGAGGGTGGAGGCGGGTTCGGCATCGGGGTCGCCTGATAGGGGCTTTCGCAAGCGGGGGCTCGCTCTCATGGGGCTCGGGGCCTACAAGCCCGGAACGGGAGCGAGCCTGCTCACGATGGCTCAGGCATATTCGACCTTGAAGGAAAAAGGCCCCTCGCTGTCGCGAGCAAGCTTTGCTCCCCCAAGGCAATGGGACAAACACCTGAAGAATCCATCAGCTATTCAATACGCACGCTTAGGTTGGCGTTCTAAGCTATTTCGCACACACCCTAAACTGCAGTGGAACAGATTAATACCGGACAGTAAGGACCATACTCCGCATTAAGCGCCTGAGCCCTGACTTGAACATTGAACTTAACAGGTTGCGCACCTCCACTGACTTCGATCGTATGCGCATACTGGCCATTACTGTCCGGTTGTATTCTGGCGGCAGGTACGAATTGTTCCTGGCCATTTTCTGTCTTGGTCACTTTAAACGTGTGACTGGCAATTTCATCGGGCCTGACGTTGTCCGAAATCAGCCAGCTCAACATGATGGTGTATCGACCTGCTCCGGCTTGAGCAAGGTTGCGAGGTGCGTTGGGGATGGTTGCACGTTTACCGGGTGTAGCGGGCTTATCTGTTGCCTTATCTTTCATAACACTCTCCCAAATATCTAAAACCGCCATTCACGACTCGTCTCAGAGTAAGGGAAATTTTGTGAGCGAGATACTATCAGAACAGATAGTAACAATTGCCAGCAGTCGCAACACCGACAGGTTATATTCTGCGTCTTTATTACAAAGTTTGTTACACCCAAAAAGTTCGCAGGCTACAACAACACCTCATCCGCTCGACCACCCTCCTCCTGAATCACCAGATGAATGAAATGCAACTTGGTGATGACCGCAGCCGGTACGACAAAGGGGTAGAAGTCCGGCTGGCCCATGCTGCGCGAAAGTTCGTTGAGCATGCCAGCCAGTTCGATCCAGGCGTTGACGAACGAGAGAAAGGCCGCGCCCCCGGCATGCCCCGGGTCGTACAAGGTCTCGGGCGGGAACGGTTGGTAGTCGAAATCCATTTCCCGGGCGCTCATGCCGAAGCCTAGCGCGGTGTCCACGGCGTCCATCATGTGCAGGTAGTGCGCCCAGGTCTCGGCCCAGTCTTCCCAAGGGTGCATGGTCGCGTAAGCGCTGACGTAGTGCGTTTGCCAGTCCAGCGGCGCGCCCTGCTGGTAGTGGCGATCCAGGGCTTCGGCATAGCTGGCGCGCTCGTCGCCGAACAGCGCCCGGAACGCTTCGAGCCAATGGCTGTTGGCGATCAACCGATCCCAGTAATAGTGACCCACCTCGTGACGGAAATGCCCGAGCAAGGTGCGATAGGGTTCGCGCATTTGCTGGCGCACGTATTCGCGATGGGCGTCGTCCGCCTCTTTGATGTCGAGGGTGATCAGCCCACTGGCGTGGCCGGTCATCGGCGGTTTGCCGTCCGGGTCGACACCGATGAAATCGAAAGCCAGGCCGGCCTTTTCGTCGACGGTTTTCGCGACGACCGGCAAGCCGAGGGTGATCAACTGCGCTACCAGGCGACGCTTGGCGATCTCGACCTTGCGCCAGCGCTCGGGGTTCTCCGGGATCGACAGGTCGGGGATGGTGCGGTTCAGGCGGCAGGCGATACACAAGGTGTCGTGGTCGTTGGCTGGCAGCAACCAATTGCACCCGGCCGGGGTGTCCAGATTGGCGCAACGACGGAACAACCCGGCTTGCGGGTCGGCATCCAGGGTCCAGGTGTCGGGTTGTTCGCCTGGTTGCAATGACGAAAGACGACTCTGCTCCGGTTGATACCCCAGCACCGCCAGGCACGCCAGGCATTGGCTGTTGCGAAAAAACAATGACTGCCCGCACCGACACGGCCAGACCTTGCTGTTACGCGAACGGTCCCCCAGGAACGGCGCGGCGATGCGTGAGCTCAGTTGTTCGAAGAAGCGGTACATGGCGATCTCTCCCGGGAGTCTGCAAGACTAGATCATCCACATCCCCCGATCGTTCCCGTGGCGAGGAAGCTCGCTCCCGCTGGGCGGCACAGCCACCCCGGTCGCTGCCAGCTAGACCGTGATGCCATGCTGGCCAAGAAACGCAACAAACGCTTCTTCATCCAGCACCTTGAGCCCCAGCTCATTGGCCTTGGTCAACTTCGAACCCGCGCCCGGCCCGGCCACGACACAATGGGTCTTCGCCGACACGGAACCGGCGACCTTGGCCCCCAGCCCCTCCAGCTTCTCCTTGGCGACGTCGCGACTCATCAGTTCCAGCGAACCGGTCAACACCCAGGTGTGACCCGCCTCGGGCAACCCTTCGACGACTTTCTTCTCGCTCTGCCAATGCATGCCGAAATCGCGCAACTGCTGCTCGGCGGCCTGCGCTTGCTGGCGATTCTCGGCGATGGCGAAAAACTCGCGCACGGCGTTGGCCTGTTTTTCCGGCAACGCCTGGCGCATGTCCAGCCAGTCGGCGTCCATGACTGCTTCGAGCGAACCGAACTTATCCGCCAGTTTCTGCGCCCCGCCCGGCCCGACCGACGGCACGTGCAACTTGTCGAGGAAGCCACCGAGGGTGGTACTGGCAGAGAACTCGGCGCCCAGCTCGCCCTGATCCTGAATGTCCAGGCCATGGCGCAGCAGGTCCTTGATCACCTGGCGGTTATGCGGGTCTTCGAAGAAGCTGTGGATCTCGTGGGCCACTTCCAGGCCGATATCCGGCAGGTAGGTGAGCACTTGCGGCAGGGCCGCCTGGACGCGCTCCAGGGAGCCGAGGGAGCGCGCCAGGACCTTGGCGGTTTCCTCGCCCACGTCCGGGATGCCCAGCGCGTAGACGAAACGCGCCAGGCTCGGTTTCTTGCTGTCGGCAATCGCCGCCAGCAGGTTCTTGCTCGACAGCTCGGCGAAGCCTTCCAGATCGACCACCTGCTCGAACGTCAGCGCATACAAATCCGCCGGCGACCCCACCAGGCCTTCATCCACCAACTGCTCGACGCTCTTCTCGCCCAGGCCTTCGATGTCCATGGCCCGGCGCGAGACGAAATGGATGATCGCCTGCTTGAGCTGCGCCCCGCACGCCAGGCGACCCACGCAGCGGTACACCGCGCCTTCGCTGATGGTCTCACGGCCTTTGCTGCGCTTGATCAGTTGCGTGCGCTCCACATGGGAACCGCACACCGGACACTGCTGGGGGATTTCCACCGGGCGGGCATGTTCCGGACGCCGCTCGGTGACGACTTGCACCACCTGCGGGATCACGTCACCGGCGCGACGGATGATCACCGTGTCGCCGATCATCAGGCCCAGCCGCGCCACTTCGTCCATGTTGTGCAGCGTGGCGTTGGCCACGGTCACGCCAGCCACTTTCACCGGTTTGAGCCGGGCCACGGGCGTGACCGCGCCGGTGCGACCGACCTGGAACTCGACGTCCAGCAGTTCGGTGAGCTCTTCACTGGCCGGGAATTTATGGGCGATCGCCCAACGTGGCTCACGGGCGCGAAAACCGAGTTCGCGCTGGGAGGCGATGCTGTTGACCTTGAACACCACGCCGTCGATCTCGTAGGGCAGTGCGTTGCGCCGCTCGCCGATGTCGCGGTAGTAGTCCAGGCACTCATCGATGCCATGGGCCAGCTTCAGCTCGCGACTGATGGGCATGCCCCAGGCCTTGAGCTGCTTGAGATTGCCGATGTGCGTGTCGGCGATGTCGCGACTGACCTGGCCAATGCCGTAGCAGCAGAATTCCAGGGGACGGTTGGCAGTGATCTTCGAGTCCAGTTGTCGCAAGCTGCCCGCCGCCGCGTTGCGCGGGTTGGCGAAGGTCTTGCCACCCACCTCCAGCTGCGAGGCATTGAGGCGCTCGAAGCCGGCCTTGGACATGTACACCTCGCCACGCACCTCCAGCACCGGCGGCCAGCCGCTGCCCTGCAACTTGAGCGGGATGTTGCGCACGGTGCGCACATTGACGCTGATGTCTTCGCCGGTGGTGCCATCACCGCGCGTGGCACCGCGCACCAGCACGCCATCCTGGTACAACAGACTGACCGCCAGACCATCGAGCTTGGGTTCGCAGCTGTACTCCACCGCCGCCCCGCTACCCAGCAGATCGCCCATCGGCAAATCGAGGCCTTCGGTCACCCGGCGGTCGAATTCGCGCATCGTGGTTTCGTCGAAGGCGTTGCCCAGGCTGAGCATCGGGATCTCGTGCCGCACCTGGCTGAACGCCGACAGCGCCACGCTGCCCACCCGCTGGGTCGGGGAGTCGCTGGTCACCAGCTCCGGGTGTTGCTCTTCCAGGGCCTTGAGCTCGTGGAACAGGCGGTCGTACTCGGCGTCCGGAATACTCGGCTCATCGAGGACGTGGTAGCGGTAATTGTGCTGATCCAGTTCGGTGCGCAGCTCTAGGATGCGGGTTTCAGCGGCTTTCATAGTGTTCTCTCATAAAGCAAAAGAGCAGCCTAGGCTGCTCAATCTTTTAAAATCGTCGGCAGTTCGCACCCGAACCTACCCATACAGAACCTGTGGCGAGGGGATCTATCCCCTCGCCACAAAAGTCCCTCAGCTACACGTCTCTGATGACTTCAGCGCTTCTGGGTCAACGCCCGACGCTCGAACTCGACGATGCGCTGGCGGTAGTGCTCGATGGTCTGGGCGGTCAGCACGCTGCGCTGGTCATCCTTCAGTTCGCCATTGAGCTCCTGGGACAGCTTGCGGGCTGCGGCCACCATCACATCGAAGGCCTGCTTGGGATGACGCGGGCCCGGCAGGCCGAGGAAGAAACTCACCGCCGGCGTGCTGAAATGGTCGATGTCGTCCAGGTCGAATACACCCGGCTTGACGGCGTTGGCCATGGAGAACAGCACCTCGCCGTTGCCGGCCATGCTCTCGTGCCGATGGAAAATGTCCATCTCGCCAAAACGCAGGCCGCTTTCCAGGATGTTCTGCAACAGCGCCGGGCCCTTGAAGCCGGCCGGGTCGCGGCAGATCACGCTGATCACCAGCACTTCCTCGGCCTGGGCCTGATCCTTGTCGGCGTTCGATGTCCTGTTCTCGTCCGGGAAGTCGTCGTCACGGCTGTTCAGGCTCGGGCCGCCGTCCAGGTCCAGGTTGAGGTTCAGGTCGCCCTGGGATGGCTCGCTGTTGCGCTTGCCGCGCTTGGAGCCAGACTCCCGGGGCTCGCGCACCGGGGCGCTCATCGACGGCAGGTCGTGCTCATCGAGCTGTGGCTCTTTATGCGTGTCGAGCACTCGGGGCGGGCCCAGCAGTTCGGCGTTGCCATCGTCATCCGGCAGGTTCGACAGGCTGCGGTCCAGGCGAAACTTCAGTTTCCCCTTGCCACCGCGCATGCGGCGCCAGCCGTCGAAAAGAATACCGGCAATGACAATGATGCCGATGACGATCAGCCACTCGCGCAGACCGATTTCCATGTAATCCCGTGCCTCTATAAAAATGCTGAAAAATAAGGGGCTTAGCTATTTGCAAACCGCTTTAAAACGTGGCGCCAACTCTATGTTCTGAATGGCCTTTTGCCCACGCATACGAAAAATTGACATTAAACTAGCACGACCAAAGATAACTTTACACCGTCTGTCGCATGGCCTTGTGCCAATCTGTGAAGGCGTCAGGGTAAAAAATACCTACAGCGCTCCAAGTAGATGCCCTACAGGCCCACCCTTCACGCATCCACCATTGCCATGGCCTCCTCCACATCCACTGCCACCAGCCGCGAGCAACCTGGCTCGTGCATGGTCACGCCCATCAACTGGTCGGCCATTTCCATGGCGATCTTGTTGTGGGTGATGTAGATGAACTGCACCGTTTCGGACATTTCCTTCACCAGCCGTGCGTAACGGCCCACGTTAGCGTCATCCAGGGGTGCATCGACTTCGTCGAGCATGCAGAACGGCGCCGGATTCAGTTTGAAAATGGCAAAAACCAGGGCCAGGGCGGTCAACGCCTTCTCGCCGCCGGAGAGCAAATGGATGGTGCTGTTCTTCTTGCCAGGAGGACGCGCCATGATTGTCACCCCTGTATCGAGTAAATCTTCGCCCGTCAGTTCCAAGTACGCGCTGCCGCCACCGAAAACTTTTGGGAAAAGGGCCTGCAAACCGCCGTTGATCTGATCAAAGGTATCCTTGAAGCGGTTGCGGGTTTCCTTGTCGATCTTGCGAATGACGTTTTCCAGGGTCTCCAGCGCTTCCACCAGGTCATCATTCTGCGCATCGAGGTAGCGTTTGCGTTCGGACTGCTGCTGGTATTCGTCGATGGCCGCCAGGTTGATGGCGCCCAGGCGCTGGATGCGCTGGGCGATGCGTTCGAGCTCTTCCTCGGCGTCCTTCTCGTTCGCGCCGGCCACCAGGGTAGCGAGCACGCCGTCGAGGTCGTAGCCATCCTCCAGCAACTGGTCCTGCAGGGCCTTGCGGCGCACGGTCAGGGCTTGCCATTCCAGGCGTTGCTGTTCCATCTGGGTGCGGATCAACTGGGATTGCTGCTCAGCCTGGCTGCGGCGCTTCTCGGCGTCACGCAGCTCGCGGTCGGCGTCTTCCAGGGCGATCTGCGCGGTCTTGAGTTCTTCGTCGACGGTCATGCGCTTGTCGAGCAACTCTTCGAGCTTGAGGCGCAACTCTTCCAGCGGCGCCTCGCCCTCCTCCAGGTTGAGACTCAACTGCTCGCGTTTTTCGGTCAGGCGCTCGGACTGCATTTCCAGGCGTTCCAGCGCCTGGCGCGTGGAATCGTACTGCGCCTTGAGCGAGCCCAGGCGCACGGCCA
Organism: Pseudomonas sp. Cab53; assembly: GCF_018325965.1. Lineage (NCBI taxonomy): Bacteria > Pseudomonadati > Pseudomonadota > Gammaproteobacteria > Pseudomonadales > Pseudomonadaceae > Pseudomonas > Pseudomonas sp. Cab53. The sequence continues at coordinate 4,236,656 of NZ_AP021902.1, forward strand.
GTTGATGGGCGTGATCCTTGTGCTGCCGCGCCTCTTGGCGCACCCGGTCCAGGCGCTCACGCAGGCTGTCGCGCTGGGCCAGCAGCAACTCGCGCTGCTCGGTGTCCTGGGCCATGGCATCGAGGGCTTCCTGCAATTGCAGGCGCGCCTCGCCGATCTGTTCATGCTCCAGCGCCCGCTGCTCACCCAGCTCGGCGATCTCTTCCTCAAGCCGCGTGCGGCGCAGCGCCAGTTGTTCGACCTTGGCCTTGCCCGCTGACAACTGAGCCTTCAGTTCGCCCTGCTGGCGAGCTTCGTCCTGCAACAGCCGTCGCAGGTGTTCGCGGCCGTTCTCCTGCTGACGCTGTTGCGCCCGCAGGTTCTGCAATTCGCTTTCCAGGGCTTCGACGCTGGCCTCGCGCTCTTCACGCTCGGCACCCAGGCGCTGGATTTCCTGGCCACGGGCGAGCATCCCGCTCTCGGCTTCGCTGGCCCGGCGCACCCGTAGAAAGTGCCGGCCAACCCAGTACCCGTCGCGGCTGATCAGGCTCTCGCCCGGCGCCAGTTGCCCTCGCAGCGCCAACGCCTGTTCGAGGCTCTCCACCGGCTTGACCTGGCCCAGCCAGGGCGACAGGTCGACCTGGGCCTCGACTTTGTCCAGCAAGCTGCCGGGCACGCGCACCCCGTCGCCCGCCGGGCTGAGCAGGCGCAAATCGCCCTGGCTGAAGCCCGACAGGTCGAAGCCGCCGAAATCGTCCACCAACACCGCTTGCAAATCGGCACCCAGCACGGTCTCCACCGCCAGTTCCCAACCGGCATCGACCTTCAGGCCCTCGGCCAGGCGCGGCCGCTCGGCCAGGTGCTGGTCGCGCAGCCATTCGGCTGTGCCCGTGCCCGGGTCCAGCGCGGCCTGCTGCAAGGCTTCCAGCGAGGCAAGACGGCCATTGAGCCGCTGCAATTCGCCCTGGGCCTGCTGCTGGTTGTGCAAAGCCGCCTGCAAGGCCTGGCGCAACTGCTCCAGGCGCTCGACCTGGGCGTCCTCGCTGGCCTGCAAGTCTTCGAGGGTGGCTTCACTGGTCGCCAGTTGCTCGCTCAGGTCCAGGATCGCCGCGTCTTCCGGGTCCGCCGCCAGCAACGCGCGCTCTTCGGCCAAACGGCGCTGGCGCTCGGCCAGGCGCTCCATGCTGGTTTCCAACTGTTGGATGCGTGACTGCTGGACCTCGGCCTGGCGGCGTGGCTCGGCCGAAGTCAGGTTGAAGCTGTCCCACTGTTCCTGCCAGCCGTGCATGGTCACTTCGGCTTCTTCCAGGGCCGCGGCGGCTTCTTCGGCGGCGGCACTGGTGATTTCCTGCTCCGGCGTGAGCCGTTCCAGCTCTTCGCCAAGGGTCAGCAGCAGCGTGCGGTCATGGCCCAGGTGGGACTCGGTTTCCAGGCGCGCGCGTTCGGCTTCCTTCAAGTCATCCTGCAACTGGCGCAGCCGCTGCTGGCCATGCTGGATGCTCTGTTCGACCCGAGCGATGTCGCCGCCCACGGAATAGAAGCGTCCTTGCACCAGATTGAAGCGCTCGGACAGGTCATGGTGCCCGTCCCGCAGCCGTTCGATGGCCGCGTCGGCGTTGCGCTGCTCGGCCACCAGCGCTTCGAAGCTGACCTCCTGGTTGCCGATGACCGCCTCACGCTGGCCGACCTGTTCGTTCAACGCCTGCCAGCGCAGGGCCGAGAGCTGGGCCTTGAGCTGACGCTCCTCGCCCTTGTATTCCTGGTACTTCTTGGCCGCCTCGGCCTGACGGTGCAAGCGTTCGAGCTGCCGTTCGAGCTCTTCGCGCAGGTCGGTCAGGCGGGCGAGGTTTTCATGGGTGCGGCGGATACGGTTTTCCGTTTCCCGGCGTCGTTCCTTGTATTTGGAAATACCGGCGGCTTCTTCGATGAAGTTGCGCAGGTCTTCAGGCTTGGCCTCGATCAGCTTGGAGATCATGCCCTGCTCGATGATCGAGTAGCTGCGCGGGCCCAAGCCGGTCCCCAGGAAAATGTCAGTGATGTCCCGGCGCCGACACTTGGCACCGTTCAGGAAGTAACTGTTCTGGCTGTCGCGCGTGACCTTGCGGCGAATGGAAATCTCCGCATAGGCCGCATACTCGCCCACCAGGGTGCTGTCGGAGTTATCGAACACCAGTTCGATGCTGGCCTGGCTGACCGGCTTGCGGCTGGTGGAGCCGTTGAAGATGACGTCGGTCATCGACTCGCCGCGCAGGTTCTTGGCCGAGCTCTCGCCCATCACCCAGCGCACGGCGTCGATGATGTTCGACTTGCCGCAACCATTGGGCCCGACCACCGCCGCCATGTTACTGGGGAAGTTCACCGTCGTCGGGTCGACGAAGGACTTGAACCCCGCCAGCTTGATGCACTTGAGTCGCACGTCAGGCCGCCGTCAGGGCAGAAACCACCAGGTCGCAACTGCGCTGGGCGTAGGCCGTCAGCACGATGCGGATCTGCGGCAAATCACGGGCCAGCACGGCGACGAGCAGGCGCTGGAACAAATCGAGGAACTCGCTCATTTCGGCCTTGCGCTGGTCCAGCGCCAGGAAATAGGCACGGCTCATGGCCGGTTGCAGGTTCTCGACGGTTTCCTGTAGGTACGGGTTGTTGGCAAAGGGGTACGCCGCGCGCATCACGCTGAAGCTTTCATCGACGAAGGTGCGGATGTCCTGGCGCTGGAAGGCGTCCGTCAGGCGCTGCTGGATCGCCACGAACGGCGCCATGTCGGCCGGTTGCTGCCAGCCATGGGCCACGGCATTGCCCAGCAGGATGTACAGCTCGCTCATCAGCGTGCACAGGCTGCGCACCTTGTGTTCAGTGAGTTCGGTGACGTGGGCGCCACGGCGCGGCAGGATCGCCACCAGGTGGCGCCGCTCCAGGATCAACAAGGCCTCGCGGACCGACCCACGGCTGACATTGAGCGCCAGGGTGACCTTCTGCTCCTGGATGCGCTCTCCCGGCTTCATTTCACCGCGAATGATGCGCTCGGCGAGATGGTGGGCGATTTGCTCGGCGAGGCTGTCCGGGGCCTTGAACGTCATGGTTTTCCTTCAAACTCTTCGATTTGCACAAGCGGCGCAGTGTAGCGCACTCACTACGTCATGGCGCAGGGCCTGTACCGGGTTTTGGCACGATATAAGCAAAAAAAGCAGGGTATGGCCCGAGGGTCAATACTCAATTCACCCGTTGTAAATCGACAAACCGAATTTTCCTGACCTTTAAGTCAGAAAATCATTGACCGAAAAGTCAGACCTGCTAAATTCGGCCCACGTCGATACAACAATAATGAGTCTGCGAGGCCTTCCGTGATCCAGTTTTTACTCAACCAGGAGCTCCGTAGCGAGCATGCCCTGGACCCGAACCTGACCGTGCTCAATTACCTGCGCGAGCACCTCGGCAAATCCGGTACCAAGGAAGGCTGCGCCAGCGGCGACTGTGGCGCGTGCACCGTGGTGGTGGGCGAACTGCACACCGACGGCAACGGCCGCGAAGGCCTGCGCTATCGCAGCCTCAACTCATGCCTGACGTTCGTCTCGTCCCTGCATGGCAAACAGCTGATCAGCGTCGAAGACCTCAAGCACCAGGGCCAGTTGCACAGCGTCCAGCAAGCGATGGTCGATTGCCATGGCTCGCAATGCGGCTTCTGCACGCCGGGCTTTGTCATGTCGCTGTTCGCCCTGCAGAAGAACAGCGCCCAACCCGACGCCCACAAGGCCCATGAAGCCCTCGCCGGCAACCTGTGTCGCTGCACCGGCTACCGGCCGATTCTGGCCGCCGCCGAACAGGCCTGCTGCGCCAGCCAGCCGGATCAGTTCGACGCTCGCCAAGACCAGACCATCGCCCGCCTCAAAGCCATCGCCCCCACCGAAACCGGCGAACTCAACAGCGGCGACAAGCGCTGCCTGGTGCCCCTGACCGTGGCCGACCTGGCCGACCTCTATGACGCCTACCCCCAGGCGCGCCTGCTGGCGGGCGGCACGGACCTGGCGTTGGAAGTCACCCAGTTCCACCGCACCCTGCCGGTGATGATCTACGTCGGCAACGTCGCCGAACTCAAGCGCGTCGAGCGGTTCGACGATCGCCTGGAGATCGGCGCCGCCACCGCGCTGTCCGACTGCTACGAAGCCCTGAAGGCCGAATACCCGGACTTTGGCGACCTGCTGCAACGCTTCGCCTCCTTGCAGATCCGCAACCAGGGCACCTTGGGCGGCAACATTGGCAACGCTTCGCCGATCGGCGACTCGCCGCCCCTGCTGATCGCCCTCGGCGCGCAGATCGTCCTGTGCAAGGGCCAGACCCGCCGCACCCTGGCGCTGGAAGACTACTTCATCGACTACCGAGTGACCGCCCGCCAGGAAAGCGAGTTCATCGAGAAGATCATCGTGCCCCGGGCCAGCGCCGAGCAGGCGTTCCGCGCCTACAAGGTGTCCAAGCGCCTGGACGACGATATTTCCGCCGTTTGCGCGGCGTTCAACCTGCGCATCGACAACGGCGTGGTCCGCGATGCCCGCGTGGCCTTCGGCGGCATGGCCGCGACCCCCAAGCGCGCCACCCATTGCGAAGCCGTGCTGATCGGTGCGCCGTGGAACGACAGCACCGTCGAACGCGCCTGCGCGGCCCTGGCTGAGGACTTCACGCCTCTGTCGGACTTTCGCGCCAGCAAGGAATACCGCCTGCTCAGCGCCCGCAACCTACTGCGCAAGTACTTCATCGAACTGCAAACGCCGCACATCGAGACTCGGGTGACCGCTTATGTCTAACCATCACGCCGTAGAGAAGACCCAAGCCGAACTGGCCGAGCTGTTCGCCCGCGACCTGAGCACCGGTGTAGGCCGCAGCGTCAAGCACGACAGCGCCGCCAAGCATGTGTCCGGCGAGGCGCAGTACATCGACGACCGCCTCGAATTCCCCAACCAGTTGCACGTCTACGCGCGCCTCTCGGACCGTGCCCATGCACGGATCCTGCGCATCGACACCACGCCTTGCTATGCCTTCGAAGGCGTGCGCATCGCCATCACCCACGAAGACATCCCGGGCCTCAAGGACATCGGCCCGTTGCTGCCCGGCGACCCGCTGCTGGCGATCGACGATGTGCAATTCGTCGGCCAGCCGGTGCTGGCCGTCGCTGCCCGGGACCTGGAAACCGCACGCAAGGCAGCCATGGCGGCCATCGTCGAATATGAAGACCTGGAACCGGTGCTGGACGTGGTCCAAGCATTGCGCAAGCGCCACTTCGTGCTCGACAGCCACACCCATCAGCGCGGTGACTCGGCCGGCGCACTGGCGAGCGCCGAACATCGCATCCAGGGCTCGTTGCACATCGGCGGGCAAGAACACTTCTACCTGGAAACCCAGATCTCCTCGGTGATGCCCACCGAAGACGGCGGCATGATCGTCTACTGCTCCACCCAGAACCCCACCGAAGTGCAGAAGCTGGTGGCCGAAGTGCTGGGCGTGTCGATGAACAAGGTGGTGGTGGACATGCGCCGCATGGGCGGCGGCTTCGGCGGCAAGGAAACCCAGGCCGCCAGCCCGGCCTGCCTGTGCGCGGTGATCGCCCACCTCACCGGGCAGCCGACCAAGATGCGCCTGCCGCGGGTCGAAGACATGCTGATGACCGGCAAGCGCCACCCGTTCTACATCGAATACGACGTGGGCTTCGACAGCACCGGGCGCCTGCACGGCATCGCCCTGGAACTGGCCGGCAACTGCGGCTGCTCGCCGGACCTGTCGGCCTCGATTGTCGACCGGGCGATGTTCCATGCCGACAACGCCTATTACCTGGGCGACGCGACCATCAACGGCCATCGCTGCAAGACCAACACCGCCTCGAACACCGCCTACCGCGGCTTCGGCGGTCCCCAAGGCATGGTGGCCATCGAAGAAGTCATGGACGCCATCGCCCGGCACCTGGCGCTCGACCCACTGGCCGTGCGCAAGGCCAACTACTACGGCAAGACCGAGCGCAACGTCACCCACTACTACCAGACCGTCGAGCACAACATGCTCGAGGAAATGACCCGCGAACTGGAAGAAAGCAGCCAGTACGCCGAACGCCGCGAAGCGGTGCGGCGCTACAACGCCAACAGCCCGATCCTGAAAAAGGGCCTGGCGTTGACGCCGGTGAAGTTCGGTATTTCGTTCACCGCCAGCTTCCTCAACCAGGCCGGTGCCCTGATCCACGTCTACACCGACGGCAGCATCCACCTGAACCACGGCGGCACCGAAATGGGCCAGGGCCTGAACACCAAGGTCGCGCAAGTGGTGGCCGAAGTGTTCCAGGTGGAAATGGACCGGGTACAGATCACCGCGACCAACACCGACAAGGTCCCCAACACCTCGCCCACCGCCGCCTCCAGTGGTGCCGACCTCAACGGCAAGGCGGCGCAGAATGCCGCCGAGATCATCAAGCGGTGCCTGGTGGAGTTCGCCGCGCGGCAGTACAAGGTCAGCGAGGAAGACGTGGTCTTCCACAACGGCCATGTGCGGGTGCGCGATCACATCCTGACCTTCGAGGCGTTGGTCCAACAGGCCTATTTCGCCCAGGTCTCGCTGTCGAGCACCGGCTTCTACAAGACCCCGAAAATCTACTACGACCGCAGCCAGGCCCGTGGCCGGCCGTTCTACTACTACGCCTATGGCGCGGCGTGCGCCGAGGTGATCGTCGACACCCTCACCGGCGAATACAAGATGCTGCGCACCGACATCCTCCACGACGTCGGTGCCTCGCTGAACCCGGCCATCGACATTGGCCAGGTCGAAGGCGGCTTCATCCAGGGCATGGGTTGGCTGACCATGGAAGAGCTGGTGTGGAACGACAAGGGCAAGCTGATGACCAACGGTCCGGCCAGCTACAAGATCCCCGCCGTGGCCGACATGCCGCTCGATTTGCGGGTCAAGCTGGTAGAAAACCGCAAGAACCCCGAAGACACTGTATTCCACTCCAAGGCCGTGGGCGAGCCGCCGTTCATGCTCGGCATCGCCGCCTGGTGCGCCATCAAGGACGCCGTGGCGAGCCTGGGGGATTACCGGCACCAGCCGAAGATCGACGCGCCGGCGACACCGGAACGGGTGTTGTGGGGTTGCGAGCAGATGCGTGGGTTGAAGGTCGTTGCGACTGAACCCGCTGAAACCGAGTTGGCTTCGCTGTAGACCGCAGCGCCGCCTTCGCGAGCAAGCCCGCTCCCACAGGGAAACGTATTCCAAAGTGTGGGAGCGGGCTTGCTCGCGAAGGCCGCCGAACAGACAACAAAGATGTCGAGGTGAACATGTACAACTGGATCAGCGCCCTCGCCGACCTGCAAACCCGCGGCGAACCCTGCGTGCTGGTGACCATCATCGAAGAGCTCGGCTCCACGCCGCGCAACGCCGGTTCGAAGATGGTCATCAGCGCCAGCCAGACGTTCGACACCATTGGCGGCGGGCACCTGGAATACAAGGCCATGGAAATCGCCCGGCAGATGCTTGCCAGCGGCCAGCAGGCTACCCACCTGGAACGCTTCAGCCTCGGCGCCAGCCTCGGCCAGTGCTGCGGTGGCGTAACGGTGCTGCTGTTCGAACCCATGGGCCAGGTGCAGGCGCAGATTGCCGTGTTCGGTGCCGGCCATGTCGGCCGCGCCCTGGTGCCGTTGCTGGCGAGCCTGCCCTGCAAGGTGCGCTGGATCGATTCGCGGGAGGCGGAATTCCCCGAACACTTGCCCCACGGCGTACGCAAGATCGTCACCGAAGAGCCACTGGATGAAGTCGACGAACTGCCCGCCGGCAGCTACTGCATCGTCATGACCCACAACCACGCGCTCGACCTGGAACTGAGCGCCGCGATCCTCAAGCGCAACGACTTCGCCTACTTCGGCCTGATCGGTTCGAAGACCAAGCGGGTCAAGTTCGAACATCGCCTGCGCGATCGCGGCTTCGACAGCGGCACCTTGCAACGCCTACGTTGCCCGATGGGCATCGGCGAAGTCAAAGGCAAGCTGCCTGTGGAAATCGCCATCTCCATCGCCGGCGAAATCATCGCCACCTATAACGCCGACTTCGGCCAGCACACCGCGCGCGCCGAACCGATCGCCAAGCTGCTGCCGGCCTCGCGCCGCAGCCAGGCCAACCGTTGATTCTTCATTGAGAAACCTTTCATGCCCCTGACACGCAAAGCCTACCGCGCCGCCCTGCTCCACAGCCTCGCCGACCCGGCCGAAGTAGGGATCGAAGCCTCCTATGAGTATTTCGAAGACGGCCTGCTGGTGGTGGAAAACGGCCAGATCAGCGCCATCGGCCACGCCCATGACCTGTTGCCGACCCTGGCCGCGGACATCGAGATCAACCATTACCCCGACGCGCTGATCACCCCCGGCTTCATCGACACCCACATCCACCTGCCGCAAACCGGCATGGTGGGCGCCTATGGCGAGCAATTGCTGGACTGGCTCAACACCTACACCTTCCCCTGCGAAAGCCAGTTCGCCGACCCGGCCCATGCCGCGGCCGTGGCCGATCTTTTCGTCAAGGAACTGCTGCGCAATGGCACCACTACGGCGCTGGTGTTCGGCAGCGTGCACCCACAGTCGGTGAATGCCTTCTTCGAAGTGGCCCAGAAGCTGGACCTGCGGATGATCGCCGGCAAAGTGATGATGGACCGCAACGCCCCGGATTACCTGACCGACACCGCCGAATCCAGCTACACCGAGAGCAAGGCGTTGATCGAGCGCTGGCACGGCAAGGGCCGCCTGCACTACGCCGTGACGCCCCGCTTCGCCCCCACCAGCACCCCGGAACAATTGACGCTGGCCGGGCAGTTGCTGAGCGAGTACCCCGACCTGTACATGCAGACCCACATCAGTGAAAACCTGCAGGAAGTGCAATGGGTCAAGGCGCTGTTTCCCGAGCGCAAGGGTTACCTGGACGTCTACGACCACTACCAACTGCTGGGCGAGCGCTCGGTGTTCGCCCACGGCGTGCATCTGTGCGACGACGAATGCGCACGCCTGGCCGAAACCGGTTCGGCCATCGCCTTCTGCCCGACGTCGAACTTCTTCCTGGGCAGCGGCCTGTTCAACCTGCCCATGGCCGAGAAGCACAAGGTGAACGTCGGCCTGGGCACCGACGTGGGGGGTGGCACCAGTTTTTCACTGCTGCACACGCTGAACGAAGCTTACAAGGTGATGCAGTTGCAGGGTGCGCGGTTGAGCCCGTTCAAGTCGCTGTACCTGGCGACACTCGGCGGCGCCAGGGCACTGCGCCTGGAAGAGCGGATCGGGACCTTGCAGCCGGGCACCGATGCGGATTTCCTGGTACTGGACTACAACGCGACGCCACTGCTGGGCTATCGCCTGAAACAGGCCAACGACATTGCCGAGCGGTTGTTCGTGCTGATGACCCTGGGGGATGACCGGACGGTGATGCAGACTTACGCGGCCGGTAAATTGGTGCATCAGCGGTAGATTTCCTTCGCCTGTTACACCGCTTTCGCGAGCAAGCCCGCTCCCACATTTGATCCGCGTATGTCATGACAACACGGTCGAATGCGGGAGCGGGCTTGCTCGCGAAGGGGGGAACTCGGTGCCGCTGACTCAACTCAATCAGAGCTTGGCCGTCGACCGTCCTGGCTTCTTGCTCTGCAACAGGTGCGAGAACACCGCGTGCAGGTCGTCCGAGGCGCTTTCTTCGTCGAGGTTGAGCTTGCTGTCGATGTGGTCCATGTGGTGCATCATCAGGTCCACCGCCAGCGTCGCGTCGCGCGCCTCGATGGCGTCGATCAACTGGGTGTGCTCGTCATAGGAGCAGTGGGAACGGTTGCCGCTTTCGTACTGGGCAATGATCAGCGAGGTCTGGGACACCAGGCTGCGCTGGAAGCTGATCAACGGCGCATTCTTTGCCGCTTCGGCCAGCTTGAGGTGGAATTCGCCCGACAGGCGGATGCCGGCGCCACGGTCGCCCCGGGAAAAACTGTCGCGCTCGTCGTTGACCATCTGCCGCAGCTCGGCAAGCTGCTCGGCGGTGGCATGCTGCACCGCCAGTTCGGTGATAGCCCGCTCCACCAGGCGCCGGGCCATGAACACCTGGCGAGCCTCCTCGACACTCGGGCTGGCGACCACGGCGCCGCGGTTGGGCCGCAGCAGCACCACCCCTTCATGGGCCAGGCGCGACAACGCCCGACGAATGATCGTGCGGCTGACCCCGAAAATCTCCCCCAGTGCCTCTTCGCTCAGCTTTGTACCGGGCGCCAAGCGTTGTTCGAGAATGGCCTCGAAGATATGCGCATAGACGATATCGTCCTGGGTACCGCTGCGACCGGCCTTACCGGCTCGCGGTTGTTTCTTGAGGGGCTGCAACTGTTCGTTCATGGGCACTCGAGTCGGGAGAACTGCGGCGAATTGACCGTGACTGTAATACGGCACAGCCGGTCGCTGGCAAGTATCGCGTAAAAAACACCTCGATTGTACACAACCTCTGATGGCAACACGACTGTACGGCTGTTTGCGGGCCTGGCTGTATTGCAATCGCTCACGGGGTTGAGTTTAGGCTTAAACCGCAACCCTGTGGCGAGGGCGCTTGCTCCTTCGCCACAGGGTTGTTCCAGGCTTTGCCAAATTTATAACAAGGATCATCGCCCGCTATGACCGAAGTCACGACTACGCCACTTCGTCCGCTCGCCGACACATCGCCATCGGCCGTCGTCGCCGGGTTCATTGCCATGATGACCGGCTACACCAGCTCCCTGGTGCTGATGTTCCAGGCCGGGCAGGCAGCAGGGTTGACCAGCGGGCAGATTTCATCGTGGATCTGGGCGATTTCCATCGGCATGGCCGTGTGCACCATCGGCCTTTCGCTGCGCTATCGCACGCCGATCACCATTGCCTGGTCGACACCCGGCGCGGCGCTGTTGATCACCAGCCTGGGCGGCGTGAGCTACGGCGAGGCCATCGGTGCCTACATCACCTGCGCGGTGCTGGTGACGATCTGCGGCCTGACCGGCAGTTTCGAGCGCCTGGTCAAGCGCATCCCGGCGTCCCTGGCGGCAGCCCTGCTCGCAGGCATCCTGTTCAAGATCGGCAGCGAGATCTTCGTCGCCACCCAGCATCGCACCGGCCTGGTCCTGGGGATGTTCTTCACTTACCTGATCGTCAAGCGCCTGTCGCCGCGCTACGCGGTGCTGGCCGCGCTGCTGGTGGGCACGGCCTTGTCCGGCCTGCTCGGGCTGCTGGATTTCAGCGGGTTTGCCCTGGAAGTCGCGACACCGGTCTGGACCACGCCGCACTTCTCCCTGGCCGCCACCATCAGCATCGGCATCCCCCTGTTCGTCGTGGCGATGACCTCGCAGAACATGCCCGGCATCGCCGTGCTGCGGGCCGACGGCTACAACGTTCCAGCCTCGCCGCTGATCACCAGCACCGGCATTGCCTCGCTGCTGTTGGCACCGTTCGGCTCCCACGGCATCAACCTGGCAGCCATCAGCGCCGCCATCTGCACCGGCCCGCACGCCCACGAGGATCGCGACAAGCGCTACACGGCGGCGCTCTGGTGCGGGATTTTCTACGGCATTGCCGGGGTGTTCGGCGCCACGCTGGCGGCGTTGTTCGCGGCGTTGCCCAAGGAACTGGTGCTGTCCATCGCGGCCCTGGCATTGTTCGGCTCGATCATCAATGGCTTGACCATCGCCATGAGCGAAGCCCGGGAACGGGAAGCGGCGCTGGTGACGTTCATGGTCACCGCGTCGGGGTTGACGCTGTTTTCCATCGGGTCGGCGTTCTGGGGGATCGTGGCGGGGGTGTTGACCTTGCTGATCCTCAATTGGCGCAAGGCCTGATTGCCTCTGAAAGCTTCGCGAGCAAGCTCGCTCCCACATTGGATTTGTGTCGTTCGCATGCCCCTGTGGGCGCGGGTTTGCTCGCGAAGGCGGCCTGGCAATCACCCGATAAGCAGGCACAAAAAAGCCGGCACCCCGAAGGGTTGCCGGCTCAGATCATCACGCCTTGGCGTTGATCGGCTTTTCCGGGTACCACACGTCCATCAGCGGGCTGACTTCAACGCTGGTCAGCTCAGGACGCGCCTTGAGCCAGGCCTCGACGGCCGCACGCTGCTCTTCGGAAACCGAGCCACGCTTCTGCAGGCAAACCAGACCGTAGTCGTCGCCGCCCACGTAGCCCAGGCCATTGGCTTCCATGGCTTGTTTCAAGAAAGCGTCGAGGAAAGCGTCAATAGCCTCGTCGGCCAGATCTTCTTTGAAATCCAGGTTCAATTCGAAACCCAGCTCTTGAAATTCATCCACGCACAGTTTTTTGCGCAGACGCTGGGAACGGTTAGTCGCCATTGGAACAATCCTCTTAAGTAATAACGGCCGGCACTTTACCAGTTTGGTGCATCAATTGCCCGACTGTTCGGGGGGATCGACCTACCGTCGGTAAAAAATAGCGTCGCGAAGGGCCAGGGTACGGGCCAAGCCGTTGCAGCTTGGGGCATAATGCCGACACTTTCATGACCGTTGAGGGCGTTCATTTTCATGTCCTCGTCTTTTCCCCCTCGCCTGTAGGGTTTTATTTCAAATGATCAAATCTTTGCGTCCATTGCTTCTGGCCAGCCTTCTTCTTCCCCTGGCCCTCCCTGTTTCCACCAGCGCCGCCACGATCAACACCGCCTTGTCACCCAACGTGCAGAAGGCCCTCAAGACCAGCAAACTGCAAGACAACGCCTTGTCCCTGGTGATGGTGCCGCTCAACGGCCCCGGCACCCCGACCGTCTATAACGCCGACGTCTCGGTCAACCCGGCGTCCACCATGAAACTGGTGACCACCTACGCGGCCCTGGAGATGCTCGGCCCCAATCATCAGTGGAAAACCGAGTTCTACACCGACGGCACCCTCAACAGCGGGATCCTCAACGGCAACCTGTACCTCAAGGGCGGCGGCGACCCCAAGCTGAACATGGAAAAACTCTGGCTGCTGATGCGCGACCTGCGGGCCAATGGCGTACAGCAGGTCACCGGCGACCTGGTGCTGGACCGCGGTTTCTTCATCCAGCCGCAACTGCCGGAGTTCAACGACGACGGCAACGACGAGAACAAACCGTTCCTGGTCAAGCCCGACGCCCTGCTGGTCAACCTCAAGGCCCTGCGTTTCGTCGCCCGCAATGACGCCGGCCGGGTGCTGGTGTCGGTGGAACCGCCGATCGCCAGCATTCGCATCGACAACCAGGTCAAGGCCGTCAACGGCAAGCAATGCACCGGCGGCGTGCGCTACAACCCGGTGCCCCAGGCGGACGGCAGCGTGACCGTGACTGTCGGCGGCCAGCTCGGCGAGGGGTGCAGCTCCCAGACCTACCTGTCGCTGCTGGACCACGCCACCTACACCGCTGGCGCCGTGCGAGCCATCTGGAAGGAACTGGGCGGCAGCATCCAGGGCAAGGATCGCCTCGCCGCGACTCCGGGCGGTGCAAAGCTGCTGGCCCGGGCCTTCTCGCCGGACCTCGCGGAAATCATCCGTGACATCAACAAATACAGTAACAACACCATGGCCCAGCAGTTGTTCCTGAGCCTCGGCGCGCAGTTTCGCAACGAAGCCGACGGTGACGACGCCAAGGCCGCGCAGCGGGTCGTGCGCCAGTGGCTGGCCAAGAAAGGCATCACCGCGCCACACCTGGTGATGGAGAACGGCTCCGGCCTGTCCCGCGCCGAACGTGTCAGCGCCCGGGAAATGGCGGCGATGCTGCAAGCCGCCTGGCGCAGCCCTTATGCCGCCGAGTACATCAGCTCGATGCCAATCGCCGGCACCGACGGCACCATGCGCAAGCGCCTCAAGACCACCGCCATGGCCGGCGAAGCCCACGTCAAGACCGGCACCCTGAACACCGTCCGCGCCATTGCCGGCTTCAGCCGTGACATCAACGGCAACACCTGGGCCGTGGTAGCCATCCTTAACGACCCCAAACCCTGGGGCGCTTCGTCCGTACTGGACCAGGTCCTGCTGGACCTGTACCGCCAACCGAAACTGCCACAGACCGCCTCGGTACTCTGACCGGGGACCGCCCCCGGTTCCCAATGGGTAGCCGGGGGCAACAAAACTCGGAACTCACCCCAATCCAATGGTGGGACCGAGCTTGCTCGCGAAAGCGGCCTGTCTGGACCGGTGATGTTGGCTGGGCGGGCGCCTTCGCGGGCAAGCCCGCTCCCACGGGGATCTTTGCCAGGCGCAGGTTTTATGGACATCCCCCATTTAATGGTGGGAGCGGGCTTGCTCGCGAAAGCGGTCTGTCTGGACCGGTGATGTTGGCTGGGCCGGCGCCTTCGCGGGCAAGCCCGCTCCCACAGGGACCTTTGCCAGGCGCAGGTTTTATGGACATCCCCCATTTAATGGTGGGAGCGGGCTTGCTCGCGAAAACGGTCTGCCTGGACCGGTGATGTTGGCTGGGCGGGCGCCTTCGCGGGCAAGCCCGCTCCCACAGGGACCTTTGCCAGGCGCAGATTTTATGGACATCCCCCATTTAATGGTGGGAGCGGGCTTGCTCGCGAAAGCGGTCTGTCTGTTCAGGTGATGTTTATCAGTGAGCAAACACTGCCCTCAATCGTTGGGCGATGTGTTGCTGAGCCTCTTCGGCGTCGTCGACGATGGCGCCCATGCGGATGAAGTCATGGGTCATGCCGGCATACACCTTGAGCTCAACTGCCACCCCGGCCTGTTGCAGGTGCTGCGCATACGCCACGCCTTCGTCATGCAGAGGGTCGCATTCGGCGAGGATCAGCAGCACCGGCGGCAGGTTCGGCGGGATCTCGCCCAGCAGCGGTGAGAAGCGCGGGTCGTGGCGGTCGGTGGCGTCGCGTTGGTAATGGTTGTAGAACCATTCCAACGATGCCTTTTCCAGCAAATGACCTTCACCGTAGCGCTCGATGGACGGCCTGCTGCGGCTGGCATCCGTCACCGGATAGATCAGCACCTGCAACAGCGGCGCGGTGTCCAGCGGCTGCGTCGCCAGCACCGTGGCCAGGCTGCCGCCGACGCTGTCGCCGCCCACGGCCAGGCGCCGGGTATCGATGCCGAGCCTGTCCGATTCGGCCACCAGCCACGTCCAGGCGTCCAGGGCATCCTCGACGGCGGTGGGAAAACGAAACTCCGGCGCCCGTCGATAAGCCACCGACACCACCACGCAGTCGGCCATCGCCGCCAGGTTGCGGCACAGTGAATCATGGGAATCGAGGCTGCCGACCACATAGCCGCCCCCATGGAAATACAGCAGCGCCGGTCGGACCAGCCCTTGCTCCAGCGGGCGCCGGCTGTACAGCCGGGCTGCCAGCCGGGCACCGTCGCGGGTTGCAATGTGCAGGGGCTCGACCACCTCCAGTGCCTCGCCACCGGCATCCATCAACTGCGACGACTGATCGAATTGTTCACGGGCCTGGTCCGGGCTCATCTGGTGCATGGGCACGCGTTTGCCACTGGCGCGGCCATTGCCCACCAGTTCCAGGAATGCAGCGATATCAGGGTTCAACGACATTGAGCACACTCTCCACGCCGACCGGGCACAACGCCCGGCCGGCCACAGGTTCAGGACAAGACTTCTGATTCAACGATCTCGGCAAGGATTTCTTCAGCCCTGGCCAGGAATCGTTCATCCCGGGGAATCTGGAAGTGACCGCAGTCGATCCGCTCACCCTGCACCGGCTGCCCCACCTGCGCAGCCAGTTCCAGCCCTTCGGCTTCGCGCCCCGGCGTCCACCAGCACGTCGGCTCCACCGCCACCGTCGGGCACCGGTCCAGTTGCAGCGACAGGTGCTTGAGGTGGCGGGCGACGCAAAAGACATGGGCCAGCTCATCGGCACCCAAGGCCAGGTAGGTGGAGGCAACGCCCTCGCCGGCCATCGCCGTCGCCAGCAACGCGCGCAGATTCGTCGCCGTTTCCTCGCCCTCGATCAACTGCGGCAACCTGGCGTCGGGCAACGTCACCCGCACGAAATCCCGCAGGTCGGCGCGCCAGTCATCCACTGCGTGGCGATCCACCGCGGCCGAAGGCACGAAGCTGTCGACCAGGCCGACGAACTCGACCTGCTGCCCTTCGCGCTCCAGTTGCGCGGCCATCAACAAGGCCAGGGTGCCACCCAGGGACCAACCCAGCAGCGAATACGGCCCTTGCGGTTGCCGTGCGCGGATCTGGGCCACGTAGGCGCTGGCCATCGCCGGCAGCGATGCGTCGCGCCACGCCGGATCCAGCAGCATCGCCGACTGCACCGCCAGCACCTGGCGCACACCGCTCAAGCGCCGCGCCAGCGGTTCATAGTCGAACACCGTGCCAAACCCGGCATGGATGCAGAACAGCGGTGCCGTGCCCCGCACCTCGGCGTTCATCGCCAACACAGTGGAAGGCGTCGAGGCTTGGCCCTGCAAACCCGCCACCAACTGGGCGATGGTCGGTTTCTGCATCAGGTCGCGCAGCTTAAGGTTCAAGCCCTGGGCCTTGAGCCCCCGACTGCGGGCCACCACTTGCAGGCTGAGGATCGAGTCACCGCCCAGTTCGAAGAAGTGATCGGTCACCCCGACCCGCTCGACTTTCAGCACGTCCTGCCAGATGTCCACCAGGGCTTTTTCAAGCGCGCTGTCCGGTGCCACGTAGCCCTGGCGCGCCGGATCGGCACCCGGCGCCGGCAGTGCCTTGCGGTCGAGCTTGCCGTTGGGTGTCAGCGGCAGGCGTTCGAGCAGCATCAGGTGGGCCGGCACCATGTAGTCCGGCAGGCTCGCCTTGAGCTGTTCGCGCAGGCCCTCGCACCACTCCCCGGCCGATGTCGAATCGACGGGCAGCACGTAGCCGACCAATTGCTTGCCGCTGGCGCCGTCACGCGCCACCACCGCCGCGTCACGCACCCCTGGCAGTTGCTTGAGGCGGGCCTCGATTTCCCCCGGTTCGATACGGAAGCCCCGGATCTTCACTTGCTGGTCGATACGGCCCAGGTAGTCAAGGGTGCCATCCTCGCGTTGTCGCACCAGGTCGCCGGTGCGATACAGGCGGGCACCGGCGCCGCCGAATGGATCGGCGACAAAGCGTTCGGCCGTGCCGCCGGCGCGCCCCAGGTAACCTCGGGCCAACGCCCCGCCCAGGTACAGCTCGCCCGCCACGCCGACCGGCAGGCGATTGAGGTCGTGGTCCAGCACGTAGCCACAACGCTGGCCGACGAGCGTGCCGATGGGCGCATACGCCGCGCCGCACGTCTGCTCGGCGCCCGCCTTCCAGATCAGCGGCGTGACCACGGTTTCGGTCGGACCGTAGCCGTTGATGATGTAGCGCGGCTTGAGGGCCCGCCTGGCCAGCTCGAAACTCGCTTGCGGCACGGCATCGCCGCCGAAGCAGTAGACCCGCACCGGCGGCGGGTTGCCCTGTTGCTCGGCGTGCTCGGCCAGTTGCTGCAAATACACCGGCGGGAACGCCGCCACCGTCACGCCATGCTCATGCAAGGCGTTGAAGGTCTGCTCGGCAGTCCAGAGGCTGTCATCGCGAATCAGCAACCGCGCACCATGGGTCAACGGGGTCAGCCAGCGCTCATGGGCACCGTCGAAGGCGAACGACATGAAGTGCAACTCGCAATCGGCCGTGCTCATTTCATAACGCTGGCCGATGGCCTGGCAGTGCATCGCCAGGGCACCATGGCCCACGCCCACGCCCTTGGGCAAACCGGTGGAGCCGGAGGTGTAGATCACGTAGGCAAGGTTTTCCGGCTGCACCGTCACCTGGGGCGCCGTGCCCGGCAGGTCGTCGAGGTTCAGACGGTCCAGCGCCAGCACATGAAGATTGGCCCGAGTCGGCAATACGGCGTCCAGGCGCGAGTCGCTGAGCAACAGGGCAATGCCCGAATCGTCCATCAGGTAACTCAGGCGCTCCCGTGGATAAGTGGCGTCCAGCGGCACGTAGGCACCGCCCGCCTTGAGCACCGCCAGCAAGGCGACAATCATCTGCTCGCTGCGGGGTAAGGCCACGCCGACCCGCACGTCCGGCCCGACCCCTTCGGCTATCAGGGCGTGGGCCAGGCGATTGGCCCGGGCCTCGATCTGGCCGTAGCTGAACCGCTGGCCGTCGAAGATGACCGCCGTCTGCTCACTGTCGCGGGCAGCCCATTGGCCGATGCGCACGTGCACCGGCACTGGCACTGGCACCAGCGATGGCTCGGCCGCCGGGGCCGCCAGTGCCTGCCCGGTGTCCAGGCCGAGACGGCCCAGGGGCCGTGCGGCGTCCTCGCACAGCGCCGCCAACAGCCCTTCCATGTTGGCGCGGATGCCTTCCACCGTGGCCCGGTCGAAATGCTCGCGCAGGAACATGTATTCGATCACCAGCCCGTCTTCGAGGGTGACCATCAGGTCCATCGGGAAGTTGGTCAGGCCGGCAGCGCTGCTCTCGCCAAACTTCAACGAGTCATCGCGCCACTCGCGTAGCGCCTGGTCGATGGGGTGGTTCTCGAACACGATGATGCTGTCGAACAGCGATTGCCCGGCGCGCCCGGCCCAGCGCTGGACGTCGGTCAGCGGCGTGTATTCGCGCTCGCGCATGTCCAGGTTGTAGTCCTGCAGGTCCCGCAACCACGGCCCCACCGGTTGCTCGGCGCACACCTGCTTGATCACCGGCAGGGTGTTGATGAACAACCCCAGGATCGATTCCGACGCCGGCAGGCTGGCGGGACGGCCGGCCACCGTGGCACCGAACGCCACGCAACGCTGGCCGCTGTAGCGACTGAGCAGCACCAGCCAGGCGCCTTGCACCAGGGTATTGAGGGTGACTTGCTGGTCCCTGGCAAACGCTTTGAGCTGTTCGGTCCGGGCTTCGCCCAGGCGGCTGTAGAGCGCTTCATGCCCCCTGCCCTGCCCTTCTTCTTTGCGCGGCACGGCGTCGGCCAGGTAGGTCGGTTCGTCGAGCTCGGCCAGGTGCCGGCGCCAGAAACGTTCCCCGCCGCTGGCATCCTGCTGGGCGAGCCAGTTGATGTAGTGACGGTACGGCACCGCCTCGGGCAGATCGCGCCCCGAGTAGAGGCTGAGCACCTCACCGATCAACTGCGAACTGCTCCAGCCGTCGATCAGGATGTGGTGATAGGTCCAGATCAGTTGATAGCTGTCCGCACCGATCCGCACCAGCAGCAGGCGCTGCAACGGTGGGCGATCCAGGTCGAAGCCCCGGGCCCGTTCACGGTCGGCCAGGTGTTGCAGGGCTTGGGCCGAAACGTCCTGCTCGCGCCAGTCCAGCAGGCTGATGGGCAACGGCGCATCGGCGAGGACGAACTGCAACGGCTCGGCCATGTCCTGCCAGAGAAAACCGCTGCGCAGGATGTCATGACGCCGGCTCACCGCCTCCCAGGCAGCCTGGAAACGCGCCGGTTCCAGGCCTTGGACCGGGATGCTCAACTGGTTGATATACAGGTCGGCTTCCGGCGAATTCAAGCCGAGGAACAACATGCCCTGTTGCATCGGGGACAGACGGTACAACCCGTCCAACTGCCCTCGCGGCAGCGGCAACTGGCGCACCTGCTGCTCGGTCAGGCCGTGCAGCGGCATGTCCACCAGGGCGCTGGCCGCCGAAGTGACAGGTTCCGCCGACATGACCCGCTCGGCCAGTTGGCGGACGGTGGGGTGCTGGAAGATGTCTTTCGGGCTCAGGTCGATGCCCTGTTCACGGGCGCGGCTGACCACCTGGATCGAGATGATCGAGTCGGCGCCCAGATTGAAGAAATTATCCGTGACGCCAACGGATTCGACGCCCAACACGCCCTGCCAGATCTGCACCAGCGTGCGCTCGGTGGCATTGGCTGGCGCCACGTGCTCTGCGGCGGCCGGCTCCAGGGCCGGCAGGCGCTTGCGGTCGAGCTTGCCGTTGGGGCTCAGCGGCATCTGCGCCAGCCATACGCGGTGTGCCGGGACCATGTAGTCCGGCAGGCTTTCCCCCAGCCAGGCGTCGAGTTGCCCATTGAGTGGGGGATGGCGTGCCGGCTCGGCCGGATCGACGGCCACCAGGTAGGCCACCAGTTGCTGGCTGCCCGCTACGTCACACGCCACGACGACCGCTTCACGCACTGCCGCATGGGCCATCAGCCGCGCCTCGATTTCCCCCAGCTCAATGCGCAGGCCGCGCAACTTGACCTGATGGTCGATGCGACCGACGTACTCTATCACCCCGTCGGCGCGATACCGCGCCAGGTCACCGGTGCGGTACAGACGCTGGCCGCCGCCCAACGGGCTGGCGACAAAACGCTCGGCGCTCAGGCCCGGGCGACGGTGGTAACCCCTGGCCAGGCCCACGCCGCCCAGGTACAACTCGCCGGCCACGCCGACCGGCAACGGGTTCAGGCCGCTGTCGAGGATATGGGTCGACAGGTTGGCAATCGGCTGGCCGATGGGCACGCTGTCGCGGCCTTCTTCGCGGCAGGTCCAATGGGTGACGTCGATGGCCGCCTCGGTCGGGCCGTACAGGTTGTACAACCCGGCCCCCGGCAGCTTGGCGAACACCTGCACCTGCACCTGCACCGGCAGTGCCTCACCGCTGCAAACGATGCGGGTCAGGCTGGTGCAACGCTGGACGTCGGCAGCCTGCAAGAACGCCTGGAGCATCGACGGCACGAAGTGCAGCGTGCTGACCTGCTCGCGCTCGATCAACTCGATCAGCCGCGCCGGATCCCGATGAGCGCCGGGCGCCGCGACCACCAGCCGCGCACCGACCATCAGCGGCCAGAAGAACTCCCACACCGAGACGTCGAAACTGAACGGGGTCTTCTGCAAGACCGTGTCCGCCGGCGTCAGCCCGTAGGCCTGTTGCATCCACACCAACCGATTGACCAGCGCCCGGTGGGCATTGCCGGCGCCCTTGGGCTGGCCGGTGGAACCGGAGGTGTAGATCACGTAGGCCAGGTTCTCCGGCTGCACCGCCACCTCGGGGTTCGCCCTCGGGTAGGCGTCGAAGGCCTCGCCCGCGGGTGTCAGGCACAGGCTTGGCAAGCCCTGGGGCAGCGGCAAGGCGCCGAGCACCTGCGGCTGGGTCAGCAGCAGGCCGATGCCGCTGTCCTGGATCATGTAGCCGAGCCGCTCACGCGGGTACTCCGGGTCCAGCGGCACATAGGCGCCGCCGGCCTTGAGGATCCCCAGCAGGCCGACCACCATTTCCAGGCTGCGCTCCATCGCGATGCCGACCAGCGTGTCCGGCCCGACCTGACGCTCGATCAGCGCGTGGGCCAGTTGGTTGGCCCGTTCGTTGAGCTGGCGGTAGTCCAGTGCCTGGTCGCCGAACACCAGGGCAATGGCGTCGGGCGTGCGCAGGGCCTGGGCCTCGATCAGACGGTGCACGCCCTGGTCCAGGGCGAACGGCTGGGCAGTGGCGTTCCACTGTTCGATCACTTGCACCTGCGCACTGTCCAGCAACGCCAGTTCGCCCAGGGTCGTCTCGGCCGACTGGGTCATTTGCCGCAGCAGGTTGCCCAACAGGCTGCTCAACTGCTCGACCACGCCCTCGGCGAACGCTTCGCGTCGATAGCTGTACTGCAACGCCAGGGTCTCACCGGCGTTGACCACCACGGTCAGCGGGTAGTTGGTCTGTTCGTGATTCTGGATGTGGCTGAAGCGCAGTTGCCCGGGGGCGCCCTGCTCCAGCGCCTGGGACACCGGGTAGTTCTCGAACACCAGGATGTTGTCGAACAACGCCTCACCGTTCTGGCCGGCCCAGCGCTGGATGTCGAACAACGGCGTGTGCTCATGTTCACGCAGCGCCAGGTTCTGCGCCTGGACACTCTGCAACCACTGGCCCACGGTCTGCGCCGGCAGCGGGCTGGCGATCACCGGCAAGGTGTTGATGAACAGGCCAATCTGCTGCTCGACCCCGGCCAGTTCGGTCGGACGGCCGGCCACGGTGGCACCGAACGCCACGGTCTGCTGCCCGGTCAGGCGTTGCAGCAACAACAGCCACGCGGCCTGGACCAAGGTGTTGAGGGTGACCTTCTGCTGGCGGGCGAACTCACTCAACAGGCGCGTCTGCAGCGCATCGATCAGTTGATGACGCTCGCCATGGCCCTCACGCGGCTGATCGTCGGCGGGCCGCTGGATCGCGTGGGCCAGGCGTGTCGGCTCTTGCAGATCGGCCAGTTGGCTGGACCACCAGGCCTGGCTGAGCTGCGGATCCTGGCGCTGCAACCAGTCGATGTAGTCGCGATAGCGCCCCGCCGTGGCTGGCACCGGCTGGCCGGCGTAGCGCTGCAACACTTCGCCCAGCAGTTGGGAGTTGCTCCAACCGTCCATCAGGATGTGGTGGTTGGTGTAGATCAGGTGGCAACGCCGCTCATCCAGTTGCACCACCGTCATGCGCAGCAGCGGTCCCTGGGTCAGGTCGAAGCCCCGGGCCTGTTCGGCCTCGGCCAGTGCGTCGAGGCCGGCGTGGGTGTCGCTGCGCTCACGCCAGTCGAGCACGGTGAACGGCATCGCCAGTTGCTTGTGCACCACTTGCACGGCCCGCTCCAGCCCTTGCCAGACGAAGCTGGTGCGCAGGATGTCGTGGCCCTCCACGGCGGCCTGCCAGGCCTGCTGGAAGCGTTGCGGGTCCAGGCCTTCGACGTCGAGGCGCACCTGGTTGATGTAGTCGCCGGCGGCGTGTTCATAGAGGCTGTGGAACAGCATGCCCTGCTGCATCGCCGACAGCGGGTAGACATCGACCACCTGCCGCGCCGGCATCGGCAACCCGTCGAGCTGCGCCTGGGTCAGGCCGGCCAGGGGGAAGTCCGACGGCGTCAGGCCGACGCTGCCAGGCTCCACGCAATGGCCGATCAACAGCGCCAGCTCCTGGGCGTACTCGTCCGCCAGGCGTTCGAGGGTCGCAGGGTGGAAGCGCTCGCGACTGAAGTTCCAGGCAATGCTCAGTTCACCGCCATAGACTTGGCCGTTGAGGGTCAGCCAGTTGCCCATCGGCGCATCGGCGCTCTGGTCGAGGCCGGCGTTTTCCTGGGCCGGGGTGAACAACGCGCCGTCATCGCCGGCGAAACTGCCGTCGAACTGGCCGAGGTAGTTGAAGGTGATGCGCGGCGTGGGCAGGTTGGCAAAAGCTTGCCGGGTGGACGCATCGCCGAAGTGGCGCAGCACGCCAAAGCCGATGCCCTTGTTCGGGATCGAGCGCAACTGTTCCTTGATCTGCTTGATCGATTCGCCCGGCCCATCCAGCGGGGTCAGGCACACCGGGAACAGGCTGGTGAACCAGCCCACTGTGCGCGTCAGGTCGATGTCGTCGAACAGCGCTTCTCGGCCGTGGCCCTCCAGTTGGATCAGCACCGAAGGTTGCCCGGTCCAGCGCCCGATCACCCGCGCCAGCGCGGTCAACAGCAGGTCGTTGACCTGGGTGCGGTAGGCGCTCGGCGCCTCTTGCAGCAGTTGGCGGGTCAGGTTCGCATCGAGGCGAGTCATGACCGTGGCTTGCAGCCGGTTCTGCTGGCCGGCGTCGAGACGCTCGCACGGCAGGTCGTTGCCGCAGGCACCCAGGCCGTCCAGCCAGTACGCCCGCTCCTGCTGCAACGCCGGGCTGGCGGCGTAGCGCTGCAACCGTTCGCTCCAGTCCTTGAAGGCATGGGTCTTGACCGGCAGTTTCAAGGCTTGGCCCTGGTGCACCTGTTGATAAGCGTTTTGCAGGTCTTCCAGCAGAATGCGCCAGGACACGCCGTCCACCACCAGGTGATGAATCACCAGCAACAGACGCTGGCTGCCGTCGGCAAGGTTGGCCAGCACCGCCCGCAGCAGCGGGCCGTCTTGCAGGTCAAGGCTGCGCTGGGCCCGGTTGCCCAACGTTTCCAGTTCCGCGCTGTCGGCCACGTCGGCCTGCCACAGCCAATCGTCGGATGGCTGCTCAAGGGGTCGATACACCGCCACCCAGCCGGATGGCTGCTGGGTAAAGCCCAGGCGCAGCGCGTCGTGGTGATTGACCAGGGCACGCAGCACCTGTTCGAGCTTGTCCGCCTCCAGGGCGATGCGAGGCTTGAGCAGCACCGACTGGTTCCAGTGATGACGCGTGGGGATCGCCTCGTCGAAGAATTGCTGCTGGATCGGCAGCAGCAACGCCGGCCCCTCGACCGGTTGCTGGTCAATCCCGGCCTGATCGTCCTCCAGCGTCGCCACCAGGGCCAGGCGCCGCACGCTCTGGTGCTGGAACAGGTCTTTGGGGCTGAGGCGAATACCGGCCTGGCGGGCACGGCTGACCACCTGGATCGAGATGATCGAGTCGCCGCCCAGCTCGAAGAAGTTGTCGTCCAGGCCCACTTGCGGCCGTTTCAACACCTCTTGCCAGAGGCTTGCCAGACGCTGCTCCAGCTCGCTTTGCGGGGCCTGGTAAGCCTGCGTCACGGTGCCGGTGTCCGGCGACGGCAATGCATTGCGGTTGAGCTTGCCGTTGGCGGTCAGCGGCAGTTGCTCCAGCAGCACCAGGTGCGCCGGCAGCATGTGCTCGGGCAAGGTCGCCCGGAGTTCGGCGCGCACTGCATCGCGCCACTGGCCTTGGCGCGACGGGTCGCCCGCCAAGGTGGCGTCGGTCGGCACTAGGTAGGCCACCAACTGCGGCCCGCTCAGGCCGGGTACCGCCAGCACGGCCGCGGCACGGATCGACGCCAATGCCAGGAGCCGGGCTTCGATTTCCCCCAGTTCGATGCGGAAGCCGCGGATCTTCACCTGATGGTCGATACGCCCGACGTATTCGATCATGCCATCGGCGCGGCAGCGCGCCAGGTCGCCGGTGCGATACAGCCGGCCACCCTCGCCGCCGAACGGGTCGGGGACAAAGCGCAGGCAGGTCAGGTCGGCACGGTTCAGGTAGCCCCGCGCCAGGCCCGCGCGGCCGATGTACAACTCGCCGATGCACCCGGCGGCCACCGGGTTCAGGTCGCCGTCGAGCAAGTACCACGACAGGTCGCCAATCGGCTCGCCGATCGGGCTGCTGACGTCGCGCTGCAAATCGGCTTCGCCCAGCGGACGGTAGGTCACGTGGACCGTGGTCTCGGTGATGCCGTACATGTTGATCAGTCGCGGCGCGCGGTCGCCGAAGCGCTCGAACCATGGCCGCAGGTGCTTGACGTCCAGCGCCTCGCCGCCGAACACCACATAACGCAGCGCCAGGGCTTGCGCATCCGTGGCTGAGGCGCAAGCCACCTGCATCAGCGGCTTGAACGCCGACGGGGTCTGGTTCAGCACGGTGACGCCTTCGCGGCAGAGCAAGGCATGAAACTCTTCCGGCGAACGGCTGGTGTCGTACGGCACCACCACCAACCGGCCGCCGTACAGCAACGCACCGAAGATTTCCCAGACCGAGAAGTCGAACGCAAAGGAATGGAACAGGGTCCAGACGTCATGTGCGCCAAACTCGAACCACTGCGCGGTGGCCTCGAACAACCGCAGCACATTGTGATGAGCCAGCAACGTGCCCTTCGGCTGCCCGGTGGAACCGGAGGTGTAGATCACGTAGGCCAGGTTGTCCGCAGACATGGCCACGCCCGGGTTGGCGTCGCTGTAGCCGAGCGGGTCCTCATCCACCCGCAGGCAGCGCACGCTGTCGGGCACCGGCAAACGGTCGAGCACCTGGGCCTGGGTCACCAGCAGCCCGATCCCGCTGTCGGCGATCATGTAGGCCAGGCGTTCCTCGGGGTAGCTGGGGTCCAGCGGCACATAGGCGCCGCCGGCCTTGAGGATGGCCAACAGCCCCACCACCAGTTCCAGGCCGCGCGCCATGCCCAGCCCGACGCGCACGTCCGGCCCGACACCGGCCTCGATCAGCCGATGGGCCAGGCGATTGGCCCGGGCGTTGAGCTGGTGATAGCTCAGGTGCTGGTCCAAATGACTCAACGCAATGGCGTCGGGGGCTCGCAGGGCCTGGGCCTCGATCCGCTGGTGCAGGCATTCATGGCTCGGGAAATCCGCCCGTTGCGGGTTCCACAGGCCCAACATGGCCTGCTGTTCGGCAGCATCGAGCAGCGGCACCTGGCTGATGCGTTGTCCACAGTCGGCGACCAGCGCCTGGAGCAGGTTCGTCCAGTGCCGGCCCATGCGTTCGATGGTCGCGGCCTCGAACAGGTCGGTGGCGTAAGTCAGTTCGGCCCAGAGCTGGTCCGCCGATTCGTAGGTGTCCAGGGTCAGGTCGAACTTGGCGGTGTCGCTGTCCCAGGTCAGGGCCTGGACATCGACGTGCGCCAATTGCGCCACCGAACCGCGGGGCTGGCGCGCCTGGTGGTTGTGCAACACCTGGAACAGCGGACTGTGGCTGAGGCTGCGCTCCGGTTGCAGCGCGTCCACCAGTTGTTCGAACGGCAAGTCCTGGTGGGCCTGGGCCCCGAGCACGTTGTCGCGCACCTGCTGCAACAGGCTACGCAGGCTTTGCTGGCTGTCGATGTCGGCCTTGAGCACCTGGGTGTTGACGAAGAAGCCGATCAGCCCTTCGGTTTCGACCCGGTTACGGTTGGCCACGGGCACGCCAACGCGAATGTCGGCCTGGCCGCTGTAGCGATGCAACAGGGTCTGGAACGCCGCCAGCAACACCACGAACAAGGTGACGTTTTCCCGCTGGGCCAGTTGCTTGAGGTCGGCGGCCAGGGAGGCACTCAAGGGCACTTGCAAGCGTGCGCCGCGATGGCTTTGTTCGGCCGGTCGCGGCCGGTCGGTGGGCAATTCCAGCAACGGTGGGTTATCACCCAGGCGTTGGGTCCAGTAGCTCAACTGACGCTCGCGCTCACCGGCGTCCATCCAATGTCGCTGCCACGCGGCATAGTCGGCGTACTGCACCGCCAGCGCTGCCGAAGCCGGTGCCTGGCCGGTGCTGAAGGCAGCGTAGGTGTCCATCAGCTCATCGACCATGACCTGCATCGACCAGCCATCGGAGACGATGTGGTGCTGGGTCAGCACCAGCACGTGGTCCTCAGCCGCCAGACGCATCAGCGTGACCCGCATCAGCGGGCCCTGGTGCAGATCGAACAGGCCGCGGGTTTCTTCCGCCACCCGCATCAAGAGCGCCGCGTCGTCGAGGTCGGCGGGCAACGTCTGCACAGTGATGTCCAGCGAAGCAACAGGGTCGACGGTCTGCCACGCCTGCCCATCGTGCTCGACGAAGCGCGTGCGCAAGGATTCGTGACGGGCCAGCAGCGCATCGAAACTGCGCTGCAACGCCGGCAGGTCCAGCGCCCCGCGCAGGCGCAACGCCGCCGGGATGTGATAGGCGGTGCTAGTGGGCTCCAGTTGCCAGAGAAACCATTGGCGCTCCTGGGCATACGACAACGGCATCAACGGCTGTCGCGGCAACGCCACCAGCGGCGGCTCCCGATGCGCTTGCTCCACGCCCAGGGCCGCGACGAAATCCCTGAGCACGCTGTGTTCGAACAAGGTGCGCAGCGGCACCTGGACCTTCAACGCCTGGCGCACCCGGGTCATCACCTGGGTGACCAGCAACGAGTGGCCACCGAGTTCGAAGAAGTGGTCGTCCAAGCCCACCCGCTCAAGCTTGAGCACGTCTTGCCAGATGCCGGCCACGATGTGCTGGGTGGCGCTGCGGGGGGCCGCGTAAGTGCCTTGCGACGGGCTGGCTTGCGGGGCCGGCAGCGCCTTGCGATCGACCTTGCCGTTGGGGGTCAGCGGCAGGTTCGCGAGGAACACCAGGTGCGCCGGAACCATGTATTCCGGCAACTGCGCCTTCAACGCGGCCTTGATGTCGTTGCGCAGCGCCTGTTGGTTTTGCGCATCCGGCATGGCCTGGTCACGGGGCACCACATAGCCCACCAGTTGCGCACCGGTCGCCCCTTCGTGGGCCACCACCACGCTTTCACGCACCTGGGCGAGGGCCAGCAGCGCCGCCTCGATTTCGCCCAGTTCGATGCGCAGGCCACGGATCTTCACCTGATGGTCGATGCGGCCGATGTACTCGACCACGCCTTCGGCCCGATACCGGGTCAGGTCACCGGTGCGGTACAGGCGCGCGCCGGTGCGGGAGAATGGGTCCGGCACGAAGCGCTCCGCCGTCAGGGCCGGGCGCTGGAAATAGCCGCGGGCCAGGCCGTCGCCGCCGATCAGCAACTCACCGGGAGCGCCGGGCGGGTTGAGCGCCAGATCGCTGCCGACGACGTACAGCGCGGTGTTGTCCAGGGGGGTGCCGAGGAACGGCCGGCTGTTGTCCAGGCTCAGCGGATGCACGGCCGACCAGATCGTGGTCTCGGTCGGGCCGTAGAGGTTCCAGACCTTCGGCGACAGGGCCAGCAGCCGTTGCGCCAACGCCAGCGGCAAGGCTTCGCCGCCGCACAGCAAGGTGCGTCCGGCCAGTCGTGCCGCGTGTTCATGGTCCAGCAACATGCGCCAGCTCGATGGCGTGGCTTGCAGCACCGTCACAGCGTGGCGCTCGACCAGCGCCAGCACCGCTTGCGGGTCCTGGTGAACATGCTGCCCGGTCAACACGACGCAGGCCCCGGCGGACAACGGCCCGTAGATTTCCAGGCCAAAGATATCGAACGAAAACGTCGTCAGCGACAGCATGCGGTCGCTGGCGTCCAGGCCCGGCCGGGCGATCATGCTGCTGATGAAGTTGCCCAGCGCGCCATGGCGCACCATCACGCCCTTGGGCTTGCCGGTGGAGCCGGAGGTGTAGATCACGTAGGCCAGGTGCTCGGCATTCAGCGACACTACCGGACAGGTGTGCGGAGCCTGCTGCAACGCCGCGTCGGGCTGGTCGAGCAACAACGTCGGCAAGCCAGCCGGAATCGGCAGCACGCCTTGCAGGCGGGCCTGGGTCAACAGCAACCGCAAGCCACTGTCCTCGATCATGTAGGCCAGGCGATCCTCGGGGTACGCCGGGTCCAGGGGCACGTAGGCGCCCCCGGCCTTGAGGATCGCCAGCAGGCCGACAATCATCTCGGCGCTGCGCTCCACCGCGATGCCCACCGGCTGGTCGGGCGTCACGCCCAGCGCAATCAGCCGATGGGCGAGCTGGTTGGCGCGCGCCTCCAGTTGGCCGTAGGTCAGGACCTGCTCTTCGACGATCAAGGCGACCGCCTCCGGCGTGCGGCGTGCCTGTTCGGCGATGCGCTGGTGCACGCAGACCGCGTCGCCATGCTCGACCGTGCGCAACCAGTCCTGCCGGGCCACTTGCTGCTGGGCCGCATCGAGCAGCGGCAGTTCGCCGATGCGTTGCTGCGGCGTCTCGACGATGCCGCGCAACAGGTTCAGCCAGTGCCCGGCCAGACGCTCGATGGTCCGGGCGTCGAACAGGTCGGTGGCATAGGTCAGTTCAGCGGCAACGCCTTGCTCGGTTTCATAGGTGCCCAGGGTCAGGTCGAACTGAGCGGTGCGCCCTTCCCACACCAGGTCCTCGATGCTCAGTTGCGGCAGTTGTCGTTGCCGGGCCTGTTCTGCGCTGGCGCTCTGGTGGTTGAACATGACCTGGAAGATCGGGCTGTGGCTGAGGCTGCGCTCCGGTTGCAGGGCTTCGATCAATTGCTCGAACGGCAGGTCCTGGTGCGCCTGGGCGGCCAGGGCCGACTGCTTGACCTGGTCGAGCAGCCGGTCGAACGGCAACTGCCCGTCGACCTCGGCACTGAGCACCTGGGTGTTGACGAAGAAACCGATCAGGCCTTCGGTCTCGACCCGGTTGCGGTTGGCCACCGGCACGCCGACGCGAATCTGCGACTGGCCGCTGTAGCGGTGCAGCAGTGCCTGGAACGAGGCCAGCAGCACCATGAACAGGCTGGCCCCTTCGCGCTGGGCCAACTGCTTGAGGGCCGCGCCCAGCGCGGGTGGCAGGTTCAGGTCCAGGCGGGCGCCGCGAAAGCTTTGCACGGGCGGGCGCGGCCGATCGAGGGGCAGCTCCAGTACAGGTTGTTCACCACCCAGGGTCTCGACCCAGTAGGCCAGTTGCCGCTCACGCTCACCGGCCTCGAGCCAGTGCCGCTGCCAGATCGCGTAGTCGGCGTATTGCACCGGCAGTTCCGGCAACGCCAGGGCCGCATCGGCACCGTCGGCGGCCGTGAGGAACGCATAGTGGCGCACCAGTTCATCCACCAGCACCTGCATCGACCAGCCATCGGAGATGATGTGATGCTGGATCAACACCAGCACATGGTCATCCTCGCCGACTTCCAACAGCGACACCCGCAGCAACGGCCCCTGGCGCAGATCGAAGGGACGCGCGGTTTCATCTTCGACGAACGCCTTGATGCGCTCGTCCTCGCTGGCCGGCGCACCGCCCGCCAATGACTCGATCGCAATGCGCAGCGACAGGTGCGGGTGGATCACCTGCACGGTCTGCTCGCCGTGTTCGATGAAGGTGGTGCGCAGGCTCTCGTGGCGCTCGACCACGGCGTTGAAGCTGCGCTCCAGGGCCGGCACGTCGAGGCGGCCCTTGAGGCGCAAGGCCGTGGGGATGTGATACGCCGGGCTGTGGGGGTCCATCTGCCACAGGAACCACTGGCGCTCCTGGGCGTAGGACAGCGCGATGTGCTCGAACCCGGAACGCACCTCGGGAATCGGCAGGTTGGCCGGCGAGACGCCCTCTTCGAGCATCTTCTCCAGGTACAGCCTGCGTTTGTCCAGCGGCAGAGTGATAAAGCGCTTGGCAATCCTCAAAGCAACACTCTTGTCCATCAGACTTCCTCCATTTCATCAAGCAGGGCTTCCAGCTTGTTCAGTTTCTGTTCATTGATTGGCCCGTCCGCGGTGTCCAGTTGCGCGACAAACGCCTTGAGGACGGGGTGCTGGAAAATCAGTTGGGGGGTCAGGCTCAGCCCCAGTTCGAGGGCCATGCGCGAGACGGCATTGACCGCCAGTAGCGAATGGCCGCCCAGCTCGAAGAAGTGGTCGTCGCGGCCGACACGCTCCACCGTGAGCACCTGGGCCCAGATCGCGGCCACCTGCTGTTCGAGTGCGCTGGCCGGCGCGACATAACCGGCCTGGGACAGGCCAGCGTCCACCGCCGGCAGCGCCTTGCGGTCGAGCTTGCCGTTGGGGGTCAGGGGCAGTTGGTCGAGGAACAGCAGGTGGGCCGGGATCATGTAGTCGGGCAAATGCGCCTTGAGGCCGGCCTTGAGTTGATCGCGCAAGCTGCGCGCCTGCTCGCTGGCGTCCCGGTCGAGTGCCGGGACGACCACGTAGGCCACCAGTTGCGGGCCGCCCGGAGCGTCCTGGGCCAACACCGCCACTTCGCGCACCTGGGGTTGCTGCAACAGCCGCGCTTCGATTTCCCCCAGCTCGATGCGGAACCCGCGGATCTTCACCTGATGGTCGATACGACCCTGGTATTCAAGCACGCCATCGACGCGATAACGGCACAGGTCGCCGGTGCGATACAACCGCTCGCCCGCAGTGGAAAACGGATGGGGCACGTACTTCTCTGCGGTCAGCGCCGCCCGACCCAGGTAACCCCGGGTGATGCCGGCACCGCTGAGGTACAGTTCCGCCGAAACACCTTGGGGCACCGCTTGCAGGTCGGCATCCAGCAGGTAACTGGCGGTGTGCTTGAGCGGTCGGCCGATGTTCGCCGTGCCACCGACAGTGCGCCGGGTCCAGGTGGAATAGGTGGTGTCCTCAGAGGGGCCGTAGAGGTCGTAGACATGCTCAAGGGTCGGCGACTCATACAGCGCCTCCACCAGGTTTTGCTTCAGCGGCTCTCCCGCCAGGTTGATGATCCGCACACCGGCCGGAATCCCGCCGCTGCGCTGCAACGCGGCGATGGCCGACGGCACCGTGTTGATCAGGCGTACCTGATCCCGGGCCGGCAGTTGCGGCAGCTCCAGCGCATTGCGGGCGATGATCAGCGAACCGCCGTTGGCGAGGGTCACGAACAGCTCCCACACCGACAAGTCGAAGCACACCGAGGTGGACGCCAGCACGCCCTGGATATCTTCGCGGCGGTACACCGCGCGCGACCAATCGATCAGCGCCAACACGTTGCGATGGGCGATCGCCACGCCTTTGGGCAGGCCGGTGGAACCGCTGGTGTAGATCACGTAGGCCAGGTTGTCCGGGGTCACGCCGGTGCAGGGGGCAGCAAGTGAATAACTGTCCAGGTCGAGACGATCGAGCATCAACACCGCCGTCGCCTCAGGCACCGATAAGGTCGCCGCCACCGCCTGTTCGGTCAGCAGCACCCGCGCACGGCTGTCGTCGAGCATGTAGGCCACCCGCTCGGCCGGGTAATCCGGATCGAGAGGCACGTAAGCACCGCCGGCCTTGAGCACCGCCAGCAAGGCGATCAGCAACTGCTCGGAACGCGGCATCGCCACGCCGACCCGGACTTCCGGGCCAACGCCCAATTCGATGAGCTTGTGGGCCAGGCGATTGGCGCGACCATCCAGCTCGCTGTAGCTCAGTGTTGTGTGGGCGAAGGTCACGGCCAAGGCATCCGGCGTGGCTGCCGCTTGACGGGCGATCACCTGGTGAATGCACAGGCTGTGCTCGAACGACCCGTCGACCGGGTTCCAGTCGTGGATCAGGCGCTGGTACTCGTCGGCTTCGAGCAGTGTCAGCTCAGCCAGCCGGCGCTCGCCGCCATCGACCATCTGCGCCAACAGTTGCGCCAGGTGCGCGGCCAGTCGCGTGACGGCGGCCGGCTCGAAACTCGAGCGCTGGTAACTCAGGTGCACCGACAGTTGCCGCTCCAGGCTCACCAACAGCGTCAACGGGTAGCTGGTTTGCTCCCGGGTGGCCGCCGGGCCGAAGCGCAAGCCGTCCGGGGCGCCCTGTTCCAGGGCCTGGGCAATCGGGTAATTCTCGAACACCAGCAGGCTGTCGAACAACGCCTCACCGCCCTGCCCGGCCCAGCGCTGGATGTCCAGCAACGCCGTGTGCTCGAATTCGCGCAGGGCCAGGTTCTGCTCTTGCACCGCGTGCAGCCAACTGTCCAGGGTCTGCTCGGCCCGTGGGCTGGCGATCACCGGCAGGGTGTTGATAAACAGGCCGATCTGCTGCTCGATGCCGGGCAACTGCGCCGCACGCCCGGCCACGGTGGCGCCGAAGGCCACGGTGTCCTTGCCGGTGTAACGCTGCAACAGCAGCAGCCAGGCGGCCTGCACCAGTGTATTGACGGTGACTTTCGAGGCGCGGGCAAAGGCCTCCAGGCGCCGGGTCAGCGCTTCGTCCAGGCCATGCACGTGATCGCCATACCCCGTCTCATCCATCGCCGGTTTTGCCAGCACCTCGGCCAGCCGGGTCGGCGTCTCCAGGCGGCGCAGGGCCGGCGTCCAGAACGCCTCGCTGGCCGTCACGGCCTGGCGTTGCAGCCAGGCGATGTAATCGCGGTAGCGGCTGACCGGCACGGGCACGTCCTGGCCGCTGTAGCGTTGCAGCACTTCGCCGAGCAATTGCGAGTTGCTCCAGCCGTCCATGAGGATGTGGTGATGGCTGTAGATCAGGTGATAGCGCTGTGCGTCGAGGCGCACGATCGCCAGCCGCAGCAGCGCCGGCGCGCCCAGGTCCAGTTGCCGGCGTTCGGCCTCGGCCAGGGCCGCCACGGTTTCATCGCGCTGCGGATCGTTGCGCAAGTCGTGCAGGCAGTAAGGCAATGCCAGGTGTTTGCTGACCACCTGCACCGGATCAGGCAGGTCGCCTTGCCAGACGAAACGCGTGCGCAGGATGTCATGGGCGTCCACTGCCGCCTGCCATGCCTGGTGGAAGCGGTCCGGGTCCAGGCCTTCGACGTCCAGGCGCAACTGGTTGATGTAGGCGCCGCTGGCCTGGCCATAGACGCTGTGGAACAGCATGCCCTGTTGCATCGGCGACAACGGATAGAGGTCGGCGATCTGCGCCGCCGCCATCGGCAGGCCGTCCAGTTGTCGCTGGTCCAGGCGAGCCAGCGGGAAGTCCGACGGCGTGACGCCGCCATGGGTGCCGTCACAGCAATGCTCGATCAGCCCTTGCAGCTCCCGGGCGTAGTCATCGGCCAGGGCCTGCACGGTGGCCGCGTCGAACTGCTCGCGGCTGAAGGTCCAGCCCAGGTTCAGTTCGCCGCCGAACACCTGGCCGTTGAGGGCAAGGGTGTTGGACAACGGCGCATCGGCGTGCAACTCGTCGCCGGCGCCTTCGCTGGCCGGCACGAACAAGGCCCCGTGCGCCTCATCGAAACTGGCGTCGAACTGGCCCAAGTAATTGAAGGTCAGGCCCGGCGTGGGCAGCCCGGCCAGGCAGGCTTGCGCCGTGGCATCCCCTAGTTGAGCCAGGGCCCCGAAGCCCAGGCCCTTGTTCGGGATCGAGCGCAGTTGCTCCTTGACCTGTTTCAGTGAATCCCCCAGGTCCGCCGTCGGCGTCAGTCGGGCCGGGTACAGGCTGGTGAACCAGCCGACGGTACGGGTCAGGTCGACGTCGGCGAACACCGCTTCGCGGCCATGGCCTTCGAGCTGGATCAATGCGCTGTCGGTGCCGGTCCAGCGCACCATCACCCGGGCCAACGCGGTCAGCAGCAGATCGTTGACCTGGGTGCGATACGCCTTGGGCGCGTCCTGCAGCAATTGGCGGGTCAGCGCCGCATCGAGGCGGGTACGCACGGTGAGGGCAAGGCGGTTCTGCCGTCCGCCCTGGGGGTTGTCCAGCGGCAACCGGCCGTCAGCACCGTCGAGGTGCGCCTGCCAGAACGCCAGTTCCTCCTGTAATGCGGCACTGCGGGCGTAGCCTTGCAAACGGTCGGCCCAGGCTTGTGCCGAGGTGGTTTTTGCCGGCAGTTGCAGCGCCTGGCCGGCAGACAATTGGCGGTAGGTGCTCTGCAGGTCTTCCAGCACAATCCGCCACGACACACCGTCCACCACCAGGTGATGGATCGCCAGCAGCACGCGCTGGCTGCCATCGGCGAGGGTCGCCAGCGCGGCCCGCAACAACGGCCCGGCTTGCAGGTCCAGGCTGCGTTGCACTTCGTTGGCCAGGTGTTCCAACGCCGCGGCATCGGCCACCTCCGCCACCCACAGCAGACCCTCGGGCTGCTGGGCCAGCGACCGATAGCTGGCCTGCCAACCTTTGCCGTCATCGACAAAGCTCAAGCGCAGGCCGTCGTGATGCACCACCAGGGCGTCCAGGGCCTGCTCCAGCGCACGGGCGTCCAGAAGCTGGGTCGGCTTGAGCAACACCGACTGGTTCCAGTGCTGGCGCTCGGGGATCGCCTCCTGGAAAAACAGCCGCTGCACCGGCAGCAGCGTCAGCTCGCCGGTCACCGGTCCCTGGTCGACCCCTTGCGCGGTTTCGCCCTGGCGCGCCATCGCGGCCAACGCTTCGATGGTCTGGTGCTGGAACAAATCCTTGGGCGTGAAGTGAATCCCGAGCTGGCGGGCGCGGCTGACCACCTGGATCGAAACGATGGAATCGCCACCCAGCTCGAAGAAATTGTCCCGCAGGCCCACCTGCCCCAGCTTGAGCACGTCCTGCCAGATGGACGCCAATTGCTGTTCCAGCAGGCTGCGCGGCGCCACGTAGGCGTGTTGCAGTTGGCTGACGTCGGGCTTGGGCAGGTTCTTGCGATCGAGCTTGCCGTTGGGGGTCAGCGGCAGGCGTTCGAGCACCAGCAGATAGGCCGGGACCATGTGCGCCGGCAGGCTCGCCTTGAGCTGCGCGCGCAGGTGTTCGGCGAACGCTTCGTCCCGAGGGGCTGGCGCGTCGGCGACCACGTAGGCAACCAGGCGTTTGCCGCTGCCGGCGGTGCCTTCCTGGGCCACCACGACCGCCTCGCGCACGCCGGCCAACGCTTGCAGGCGGGCTTCGACCTCGCCCAGCTCGATACGGAAGCCGCGGATCTTCACCTGGTTGTCGATACGATCCAGGTAATCGAAGGTCCCGTCGGCGCGCTGGCGCACCAGGTCACCGGTGCGGTACAGCAGGCCGCCGCGGCCACCAAACGGATCGGCGACAAAGCGCTCGGCGGTCAGGCCCGGACGGTTCAGGTAACCCCGGGCCAGCCCGCTGCCGCCCAGGTACAGCTCACCGGCCAGGCCTTGGGGCAACAGGTTCAGGTCGGCGTCCAGCACGTAGGCGCTGCGATCGCCGATGCGGCTGCCGATGGGCGCGTAAGCGGCGCCACAGCTCACCTCGCGGCCGGCCTTCCAGATCAGCGGCGTGACCACGGTTTCGGTCGGGCCGTAGCCGTTGATGATGCAGTCCGGGTCCAGGGCGCGCTTGACCCGCTCGAAACTGGCGTTGGGCACCGCGTCGCCGCCGAAGCAGTAGATGCGCACCTTCGGTGGGTTGCCTTCGCGCTCAGCGTGTTCGGCCAACTGTTGCAGGTACACCGGCGGGAACGCCACCACCGTCACGCCGTGTTCACGCATGGCGTTGTAGGTCTGCTCCGGGGTCCACAGGCTGTCGTCGCGAACCAGCAGCGAAGCGCCGTGGGTCAGGCTGGTGAGCCAGCGTTCATGGGCGCCGTCGAAGGCGAAGGACATGAAGTGGAACTCGCAATCGCTGGCCAGCATCTCATAGCGCTCGCCGATGGCCTGGCAGTGCATCGCCAGCGGACCATGGGCCACGCTCACCCCTTTGGGGTTGCCGGTGGAACCGGAGGTGTAGATCACGTAGGCAAGGCTTTGCGGATCGATGGACACGACAGGGGCGTCCATCGGTTGCCGGCTCAGGTCGAGGCCATCGAGTTCCAGCACCTGGGCGACGCCTTCGAGGGGCAGTTGCGCCGACACCCGGGAATCGGTGAGCAACAGCGCCAGCCCGCAATCCTCGATCAGGTAGGCCAGGCGCTCACGGGGATAACCGGTGTCCAGCGGCACATAGGCAGCACCGGCCTTGAGCACCGCCAGCAGTGCGACGATCACCCCTTCGCTGCGCGGCAAGGCAACGCCGACCCGGCTTTCCGGGCCGACGCCACGAGCCATCAAGGCATGGGCCAATTGGTTCGCCCGGCGATCGATGTCGCCGTAGCTGAACGATTCGCCGTCGAACTTCACCGCCGTACGCTGCGGGCTCAACGCGGCCCACTGGGCGATGCGCTGGTGCACGGCGACGTCGGTCGGGTACGGCTGTGGCGCATTGGCCGCCAATTGTCGGGCCTGCTCTTCGGCGCTGACCAGGGCAATGTCCCCCAGTTGGCGCACGGCTGACTCGGCGAAGCGCTCCAGCAGATGCACCAGTTGGGCGGCGATGCCCTCGATGGCGGCCAGGCTGAACTGCATGCGGTCGAAACACAGGTGCAACGCCAGCGTCTGGCCGAGGGTCACGGCCACGCTCAACGGATAATGGGTCTGCTCCAGGTGGCTGACCTCGCCGAACACCACACCGTCTTCGGCACTTTGTTGCAGGGCCTGGGCAATCGGGTAGTTCTCGAACACCAGGATGTTGTCGAACAGTGCCTCGCCGCCCTGCCCGGCCCAGCGCTGGAGATCGGCCAGGGGCGTGTGCTCGTATTCACGCAGGCTCAGGTTCTGCGCCTGCACGGCTTGCAACCAGGCCGCGACCGACTGGTCCGGGCGCGGCGCGGCGATCACCGGCAAAGTGTTGATGAACAGGCCGACCTGCTGCTCGATGCCCGGCAGTTCCATCGGACGTCCGGCCACGGTGGCGCCGAAGGCCACGCTGGCATGGCCGGTGTAGCGCTGCAGCAGCAACAGCCACGCCGCCTGCACCAGGGTGTTGAGGGTGACTTTCTGCGCGCGGGCGAATTGTTCCAGGGCCTGGGTTCGCGGGGCATCCAGGGTCAGGTAATGATCGCCATGACCACTCTCGGCTTCAGCGCCGGGCAGCACCCGCGCCAACCGCGTCGGCTCTTGCAAGGTGGCCAGTTGCGCCGTCCAGAACGCTTCACTCTGGTGCGCGTCCTGGCGTTGCAGCCAGGCGATGTAGTCGCGATAGCGTCCGCCACTGGCCACGACTGGGCGAGCGCTGTAGCGCTGGAGCACTTCACCCAGCAATTGGGCGTTGCTCCAGCCGTCCATCAGGATGTGGTGATGGGTGTAGATCAGGTGCCAACGATCGGCAGCGGTCTGCACCAGCACCAGGCGCAGCAACGGCGCCTGGGCCAGGTCGAAACCCTCCCGGCGTTCGGCTTCGGCGCGTTCATCCAGGGCATCGGCCAGCCGCTCGTGCCCGCGCCAGTCGAGGTGCGTGAACGGCAATTGGACCTGGCGCAGGACGATCTGCACCGGCTGTTCGAGGTCACCCTGCCAGGCAAAGCCGCTGCGCAGGATGTCGTGGGCCTGGAGCGTGGCCTGCCAGGCCTGGCGAAACCGTTGCGGATCGATGCCGTGCACGTCCACCCGCAACTGGTTGATGTACGCCCCCGCCGTCTGCTCGTACAGGCTGTGGAATAACAAGCCCTGCTGCATCGGCGAGAGCGGGTAGAGATCGTCCAGTTGCCCGGCGTCCACCGGCAGGCTGTCGAGCTGCGCCTGGGTGAGGCGCGCCAGGGGGAAGTCCGACGGGGTCGCTTGCGGCGCTTGCAGGCCACAGCAATGCTCGATCAGCGCGCTCAGCTCGGCGCGATACGCCGCCGCAAGGGTTTCGATGGTCTGGTGCTTGAACATTCGCTCGCTGAAGCCCCAGTTCAGCGTCAGCTCGCCGCCGTAGACCTGGCCTTCGACCGTCAACCAGTTTGCCAGCGGCGCCCGGGCATGCTGGGCGGCACCGCTGCCTTCGCTGGACGGCACGAACAGCGCGCCGTCGTCGAACTGACGGTCGAACTGGCCCAGGTAGTTGAACGTGATGCGCGGCGACGCCAGGGCCGCCAGCTCGGCGCGTACCGCCGGTTCGCCCAGATAGCGCAGCACGCCATAACCCAGGCCCTTGTCCGGCACGGCGCGCAGTTGCTCCTTGATGGCCTTGAGCGAGGCGCCCAGTTCGGCGGCCGGTCGCAGGCTGACCGGGAACAGGCTGGTGAACCAGCCGACGGTGCGGGTCAGGTCAACGCCGTCGAACAGGTCTTCGCGGCCATGCCCTTCCAGTTGGATCAGCGCGTGGTCCTGACCGGTCCAACGGCACAGAGTGCGCGCCAGGGCGGTCAGCAACAGGTCGTTGACCTGAGTACGGTAGGCCTTGGGGGCCTGTTGCAGCAGTTGGCGCGTCTGTTCGGCGTCCAGCTTCACCTGGACCTTGCGCTCGTCGCGAGCCTGCAGGGCCACCTGCGGGTAGTCACACGGCAAGTCATTGCCGGTGCCCGCCTGGGCACGCCAGTAGTCGAGGCTGTGCATGAACCGGTCGAGGTCGCCGTGCAGCCGGCTCGACCACGCCCCGTAGGCGCTGGTCCTCGCGGGCGCCTGGAGCGGCTGGCCGGCATGTAGCTGGCCGTAGAAACGTTGCAGGTCGTCCAACAGCACGCGCCAGGAAACACCGTCCACCACCAGGTGATGAATTGCTAGCAACAGGCGCTGGCTGCCGTCGGCCATGTCCACCAGCAACGCCCGCATCAATGGCCCGTCTTCCAGGTCCAGGCTGCGCTGGGCGTCATCACACAGGGCGTTGAGCTGTTCCACCGAGCTCGCCTGGCGTTGCCACAATAGGCTGGCCGCCGACGGTTCGACATAGGCCTGCTGCCACTGGCCATTCACCTGGGTGAAACGCAGGCGCAAGGCGTCGTGATGCCCGGTCAGGTGAGTCAGGGCCATGTCCAGTGCAGGTGCGTCGAGCCATTGGCTCGGCACCAGCAACAGCGACTGGTTCCAGTGTTGGCGTTCGGGGATGTCACGCTCGAAGAACCAATGCTGCACCGGGGTCAACGGCACCACGCCCGTGGCCGGGCCCTGCTCGACCACTTGCGGGTCGCCCGCGCCTGCCACCTGCGCCAGGCTACGCAGGGTCTGATGTTGAAACAGCGCCTTGGGGTTGAGCGTGATTCCGGCCTGCCGCGCGCGGCTGACCACTTGCATGGAGACGATGGAGTCGCCGCCCAACTCGAAGAAGTTGTCGTCCAGGCCGATCTCGGCGAGGTTCAGCACCGACTGCCAGATCGCCGCCAGGGTTTTCTCAACGGGGCTGCGCGGCGCCACGAACGCGCGCTGCTGGTCGCTGCCGTCCACGGCTGGCAGCGCCTTGCGGTCGAGTTTGCCGTTGGGGGTCAGGGGCAGGCGTTCCAGGAACACCAGGTACGTCGGCACCATGTAGTCCGGCAAGTGTTCGCGCAAGGCAACCTTGAGGGTTTCGCGCAGGTGCACCTGGGCTTCGGCCTGGGTCAGCACGGCAGCGTCGCTCGGCACGATGAACGCCGCCAGTTGCTGGCCCTGCTCGCTGTCCTGGGCCAGCACCGCCAGCTCGCGCACCTGGGGCTGCTGCAACAGCCGCGCTTCGATTTCCCCCAGCTCGATGCGGAACCCGCGGATCTTCACCTGATGGTCGATACGGCCCTGGTATTGGAGCACGCCATCGACGCGATAACGGCACAGGTCGCCGGTGCGGTACAGCCGCTCGCCCGTGGTGGAAAACGGATGGGGCACGTACTTCTCGGCGGTCAGCGCCGCCCGACCCAGGTAACCCCGGGTGATGCCTGCACCGCTGAGGTACAGTTCCGCCGAAACACCTTGGGGCACCGCTTGCAGGTCGGCATCCAGCAGGTAACTGGCGGTGTGCTTGAGCGGTCGGCCGATGTTCGCCGTGCCACCGACGGTGCGCCGGGTCCAGGTGGAATAGGTGGTGTCTTCGGAAGGGCCGTACAGGTCGTAGACATGCTCAAGGGTCGGCGACTCATACAGCGCCTCCACCAGGCTTTGCTTCAGCGGCTCTCCCGCCAGGTTGATGATCCGCACACTGGCCGGAATCCCGCCGCTGCGCTGCAACGCGGCGATGGCCGACGGCACCGTGTTGATCAGGCGCACCTGATCCCGGGCCGGCAGTTGCGGCAGCTCCAGCGCATTGCGGGCGATGATCAGCGAACCGCCGTTGGCCAGGGTCACGAACAGCTCCCACACCGACAAGTCGAAGCACACCGAGGTGGACGCCAGCACGCCCTGGATATCTTCGCGACGGTACACCGCGCGCGACCAATCGATCAGCGCCAGCACGTTGCGATGGGCAATCGCCACGCCTTTGGGCAGGCCGGTGGAACCGCTGGTGTAGATCACGTAGGCCAGGTTGTCCGGGGTCACGCCGGTGCGGGGGGCAGCGAGGGAATAACCGTCCAGGTCGAGACGATCGAGCATCAGCACCGCCGTGGCCTCAGGCACCGACAAAGTCGCCGCCACTGCCTGTTCGGTCAGCAGCACCCGCGCACGACTGTCGTCGAGCATGTAGGCCACCCGCTCGGCCGGATAATCCGGATCGAGAGGCACATAAGCACCGCCGGCCTTGAGCACCGCCAGCAAGGCGATCAGCAACTGCTCGGAGCGCGGCATCGCCACGCCGACGCGGACTTCCGGGCCAACGCCCAATTCGATGAGCTTGTGGGCCAGGCGATTGGCACGGCCATCCAGCTCGCTGTAGCTCAGTGACGTGTGGGCGAAGGTCACGGCCAAGGCATCCGGCGTGGCTGCCGCCTGGCGGGCGATCACCTGGTGAATGCACAGGCTGTGCTCGAACGACCCATCGACCGGGTTCCAGTCGTGGATCAGGCGTTGGTACTCGTCGGCTTCGAGCAGCGGCAGTTCACCGATGAGCGCACGGCTGTCGGCCACCATGCCTTGCAGCAAGCGCGTCCAGTGGCGTGCCATGCGGGCGATGGTGGCGGCGTCGAACAGGTCATCGGCGTAGGTCAGCGCCGCGTGCAGCTTGCCGGCCTTTTCCCAGGTGTCGAGGGTCAAGTCGAACTGGGTGGTGCGGCTCTGCCACGCCAGCATCGACAGCTCCAGGCCCGACGCGGTGTGCAGGCTGGCGATGTCGGCCACTTGCGGCTGGTGGTTGTACATCACCTGGAACAGCGGCGTATGGCTGAGGCTGCGCTCCACGTTGAGCGCTTCCACCAGCCGCTCGAAGGGCAGGTCCTG
Organism: Pseudomonas sp. Cab53; assembly: GCF_018325965.1. Lineage (NCBI taxonomy): Bacteria > Pseudomonadati > Pseudomonadota > Gammaproteobacteria > Pseudomonadales > Pseudomonadaceae > Pseudomonas > Pseudomonas sp. Cab53. The sequence continues at coordinate 4,278,486 of NZ_AP021902.1, forward strand.
ATGGGCCTGGGCGCCCAGCGCCGTGTCCTTGACCGCGCGCAGCAGCTCATCGACACGGGTCTGGCCGCCCAGCTCGGTGCGCAACACCTGGGTGTTGACGAAGAAGCCGATCAGCCCTTCGGTCTCGGCCCGGTTACGGTTGGCGATGGGCACGCCGACGCGGATGTCGGTGTGGCCGGTGTACCGATGCAACAGCACGTTGAATGCGCCGAGCAGGAGCATGAACAAAGTGATGTTGTGCTGCTGGGCGGTGGCGCGCAATTGCTCGGCCAGGGCCGGTTCCACGTCGAACGTGTAACGGGTGCCACGGTAGCTGGGCATCGCCGGGCGCGGATGATCGAGGGGCAACGCCAGCACGGGCTGCTCGTCGCCCAACTGGGCCTGCCAATACGCCAGTTGTCGCGCCTGCTCGCCCGCCTCCAGCCAGCGCCGCTGCCAGAGGGCGTAGTCGCTGTACTGGATCGGCAACTCGGCCAGTTGCGGCGTGGTGCCTGCCTCGAAGGCGTCGTAGCAGCGGATGAATTCGTCGATCAGCACGTTCATCGACCAGCCATCGGAGACGATGTGATGCAAGGTCAGCAGCAGCACGTGCTCCTGGTCTTGGAGCGCGAGCAGTTCGACGCGTAGCAAAGGCCCTGTGGACAAGTCGAAGGGACGCATCGATTGCGCCTCGGCCGCACGGCGCACCGCGTGCTCGCGCTCGGCGGCTGGCAAGGCTCGCAGGTCCTGCCGCTCGATCTCCAGGGCAGCGCTGGCGGGCACTTGCACCAGGCTGTCGTCGGCCTGGCGCTGGAACACCGTGCGCAGGGTTTCATGGCGCGCCACCAGGCTGGCGAACGCCTGCTCCAGCGCCGACAGGCTCAACGCGCCCTTGAGGCGCACCGCGCCAGGCAGGTTATAGGCGCCACTCGCCGGCTCCAGTTGCCAGAGAAACCACATGCGCTGCTGGGCATAGGACAGGGCCTGGCGGTCTTCGGCCTCGACGCCCCGAGGGATGGGAAAGCCGCTGAACGCCACGCCCTCCTTGTCCAGCGCCGCCAGGAACGTACGGCGCTTTTCCAGGGGCAACCCGATAAACCGGCGAGCAAGTTTCAAGGCGTCTTCAGCATTCATTTGAGGGGTATCCGGAATCAGTGGGCACAAGGCACAGAGGCAAGTCGTCCCTATAAAACGAATGCAGACCGGAAAAATTAGCGTTTGAGAATAGGTATCAGGAAGGGCTTAAAACGAGGGGCACGGATTGATAGAGAAATGGGAACCAGCCTGCTCGCGAAAGCGCTGGGTCAGCCAGGGAGGCGGTGACTCAGAGATGCTTTCGCGAGCAAGCTCGCTCTCACCGGGGAGGATGCCGGGAATAATGATCAGGCGCTGATTGCCAGCCCGTGGCGGCGATGATGCACGCTCAGTTGATCCTTGATCAGCCGCAGCACCCTGGCCTCGTGCTCATGGATAAAGAAGTGCCCGCCGGCCAGCATGTCCACCGAGAAACTGCCGGACGTCTCGCGGCTCCAGCCGATCAGTTGTTCGGTGCTGGCCCGGTCGGTGGTGCCGCCGAGCACGTGCACCGGGCAAGTGAGCGGTGGGCGCACCCGCGGCTGGAAACGCCCGCACAGCAGGAAGTCTGCGCGCAGCACCGGCAGGGTCAGGGCCATCAACTCTTCGTTGGCCAGCACCTCCTCGCTGGTGCCGTTGAGGGTGCGCAACTGGTCGATCAGTTCGGCGTCGGTTTTCGGCTCGGCGAAACCCCGGTCGTAGTCGGCTCGCATCGTTGGCGCCGCGGTGCCCGAGGCAAACAAGGCCACCGGCTCCGGGCAACCGAGTTCGCGCAAGGCATGGGCCATCTCACAGGCCAGCAGCGCCCCCAGGCTGTGGCCGAACAAGGCATAAGGCGCCTGGAGGGTCGGGCGCAGCTCCCGCGCCAGTTGCATCGCCAACGGCCCCATCTCGGTGTGCAGCGGCTCACCGAAACGCGCCCCGCGCCCCGGCAACTCCACCGGCTGCACGCCCAGCCATTGCGGCAACTTGCGCCGCCAGCGGCTGTAAACCATCGCGCTGGCGCCGGAATAAGGCAGGCACAGCAGGGTCAGTTGAGTCACTGCGGTTTTCTCCGATCGGTCGTGTGTAGAAGATAACGAAGCAACATGACAAAAAATTAGTCACCCGCCAAGCGCTCGCGCTATCGCCTTCGCACCCCCTTATACTGACGACCCTGGACTCACGCCGACCTTGAAGGAGAACGCCATGAGCTGGTCCGCCAGACAGTACGTCACGTTTGAACAGGAACGCACCCGCCCCGCCCGGGACCTGCTGGCCGCCATTGCGACCCGCGAGGCACGCTCGGTGATCGACCTAGGCTGCGGCCCCGGCAACTCCACCGAACTGCTGGTGGAACACTTCCCCGGCGCAACGGTGCGCGGCCTGGACAGCTCCGGTGACATGATCGAGGCCGCTCGCCGCCGCTTGCCCGCCGTGACCTTTGATATCGCCGACATCGGCCAATGGCATGAGCCCGGACCGTTCGACGTGATCTTCGCCAACGCCGCGCTGCAATGGCTGCCCGACCATGCCACGCTGCTGCCCGCCCTGGTGAACAAACTCGCCCCCGGCGGCAGCCTGGCGATCCAGATGCCCGACACCCTGCACCAGCCCTCCCATCGCCTGATGCGCGATATCGCGGCGAACGGTCCCTGGGCCAGCCAACTGGCGCAGGCCGCGCAGAGCCGCACCGAGGTCGAAGACCCCAGCACCTATTATTCGATCCTCAAGCCCCACTGCGCCCGCGTCGACGTCTGGCGCACGGTCTACCATCACCCGCTGGCCGACGGCGCGGCGGGCGTGGTGGAGTGGTTCAAGGGCAGCGGCCTGCGGCCGTTTCTCGCCCCTCTGGATGAGCCGCAGCGCGAGCAGTACCTGGCCCAGTACCTCAAAGCCGTCGAACAGGCTTACCCGACCCTGGACGATGGCTCGGTGTTGCTGCCGTTCCCCCGCGTGTTCATGGTGGCGACGCGTTGAAGCAAAGGCCGGCGCGGGACTAAATTCCTGAACCAGGCGCTCGTCCTCTGCTAGGACCCAAACCCACAAGAGTGAGCGCCGTGGACCTGCAAACCATCCTGGGCAAACTGTTCGCCAATGCCGGCGCCGTCGGTATCGAGGGCGTCTTCCAATTCGTGTTCGGCCCGCACCAGGCGTACTGGTCCGAGGTCAAGGCCGGCAGCCGCACCCAGGCCGGTCGGCACACCAGCCCCGACGTGACCATCGACGTGGCAGAGAAGGACTTTCTCGCAATCATGGGCGGCATGGCCAACGTCGAAGAATTGTTCGCCAGCGGGCGCCTGAAGATCGGCGGCAACATGGGCCTGGCGACGTTGCTGCCGCAGATCATCGACCATGCCCGGCATGGGGGTGGCGTGGTAGAAAAAGTCGACATGAACAAGCGCTACCCGACCCCGTCGCGCTTCAGCGAAAAACTCACCGCCAGCCTGCCGGTCCAGCGCAGCGTGGAGCGTCGACCGCGCAGCGGTTTGTCGGTGCAGGAGTTTCGCGCTCGCTATCTGCCCCACGGCATCCCGGTGGTCATCAGCGATGCGCTGCAGGACTGGCCGTTGTTCAAGCTCAGCCGCGAGGAGTCCCTGGTGCACTTTGCGCAACTGCAAGGCATCACCCGCCATGGCGACTACGTAAAGAAAACCTTCTCTACCGAACGGGATTTCCGCTCCACCTCCATGGCCGACTTCATCGCCTCCCTCGACAGCCCCGCGGCCAAGAGCGCCGACGGTGAGCCACCGGCGTACATGGGCAACAACATCCTGCCCGCGCAATTGCTGGAGCAGATCAAGTACCCGCCCTACTTCGACCCGGCGCTGTTCATCCCGCCACGCATCTGGATCGGCCCCAAGGGCACGCTGACACCGCTGCACCGCGACGATACCGACAACCTGTTCGCCCAGGTCTGGGGCCAGAAAACCTTCACCCTCGCCGCGCCCCATCACCGCGAAGCCCTCGGCACCTGGTCCACCGCGCCCCAGGGCGGGCTCGACGGTTGCGACTTCAACCCCGACGCGCCGGACTACCAGCGCTTCCCCCACGCCCGGGACGTCACATTCATGCGGGTGACACTGGAGGCCGGGGACTTGCTGTTCCTGCCTGAAGGCTGGTTCCACCAGGTAGCGTCGGTGTCGACTTCGTTGTCGGTGAATTTCTGGGTGAATTCGGGGCGGGGTTGGTAGCGGCAGATACCTTGGCACAATGCTCTTGTGGCTGATCACTCTTTCAACCGCCGATAACTCTGCACCGCCGCGCCCAACACCACCGCGCCGGCCACTATCGCCAGCCAGAACCCACTGCGCGCGCCAAAGGTGTCCACCAGCCAGCCGGAGCCGGCCGCACCGATTGCCACGCCGATGCTCAGGCCGGTCACCAGCCAGGTCAGGCCTTCGGTCAGCCTGGCCGGCGGCACGAGGCGCTCCACCAGGGCCATGGCGACGATCAGCGTCGGCGCAAAGGACAGCCCAGCGACGAACATCGCCGCCGACAACCCGGTGATATTGGACGCCAGCAACAACGGCAGCGTCGTCAACCCCGTACCTGCCCCACCGTACAAAAACAGCAGCGGCAAGGGCAGCTTTGAACGAAGCGCACCGAAGGCCAATCCCGCCAGGCACGAACCGAAGGCATACACCGACAGCACGATACTCGCCGCCGCCGGTTGCCCCTGTTGCTGGGCGAACGCCACGCTGACCACATCCACCACGCCGACGATGATGCCCATGGCTATCATCAACAGAAGCAACAACAGCACGTCACCCGAAGCGATGATCGAACCTTGGTGCTGGGCCTGATGCGGGTGCACCGGTGGCTCGGTGCCGCGCTGCAAGACAAACGCCGTCACCCCAAGCGCCAGCGCCAGCACCGACGCCAGCGGCCCCGCCTCCGGAAACGCCACCACGCACAGACCCACCGACAGCGGCGGCCCGACGATGAAACACACTTCATCGAGCACCGACTCCAGCGCATAGGCGGTGCGCAATTGCGGCTGGCCGCGGTACAACTCGGTCCAGCGCGCCCGCACCATGGCCGACATGCTCGGCATGCAACCGGCCAGGGCGGCGAACACGAACAGCGTCCATTGAGGCGCCTGCAAGTGCGTGCACAGCAACAGCAGCGCCAGCGCCCCGCCACCGAGTAGCGCGGCGATCGGCAAGACACGTCCTTGGCCGAAACGGTCGACCAGGCGCGACACCTGCGGTGCACAGAACGCGGTCGCCAAGGCAAACGTCGCCGCCACTGCACCGGCCAGGCCATAGCCGCCCTGCAATTGCGAGAGCATGGTGATCAGGCCGATGCCCGTCATGGAAATCGGCATGCGCGCCACCATGCCGGCCAGCACGAACCCCAGGCTGCCGGGGGCGTTGAACAGTTCGCGATAGGGGTTTGCCATGGGCTACGGGCCTTAACAGGGGGCCTGCAACTTGCCACAAAGGACGACCACGGGGGAAGCGCCCAAATGTGGTGAGAATGTGAAGACTGTCTGGCACGAGTGAACTCTCCAGGCCTCACGCCAGTCAGCCTATAAAGCCGTCCAGTGAAGGTGCCCATTCATGCAGATTTCCCTCGCCCAACAAGTCGCCCTCGTCACCGGCGCCAGTTCCGGCATTGGCGCCGGTGCCGCCAGGGCGTTGGCGGAAGCCGGTGCCGCCGTGGTGCTCAACTACCATTCCAGCGCCGGCCCGGCCGAAGACCTGGCTCGCGAGATCAATGACAACGGCGGGCGCGCCCTGGCCGTGGGGGCCGATGTCTCCCGGGAAGAGGACGTCGAACGGCTGTTCGCCAAGACCCTGGAGGCCTTTGGCACGCTGGATATCCTGGTGGCCAACTCCGGCCTGCAAAAAGATGCGGCCGCCGTCGACATGAGCCTGCAAGACTGGAACACCGTGATCGGCACCAACCTCACCGGCCAGTTCCTCTGCGCCCGCGCCGCCCTGCGCATCTTCACTCGCCAGGGCATTCGCCAGGGCGTGTCCCGGGCAGCGGGCAAAATTATCCACATGAGCTCGGTGCACCAGCGCATTCCCTGGGCCGGCCACGTCAACTACGCGGCCTCCAAGGGCGGTGTCGACCTGCTGATGCAGAGCCTGGCCCAGGAAACCAGCCACCAGCGCATCCGCATCAACAGCATCGCCCCCGGCGCCATCAGCACGGCCATCAACCGCGACGTCGTCGAAGGTGAACAGCGGCAGAAGCTGTTGGACCTGATCCCCTACGGCCGCGTCGGGGATGTGGAGGACGTTGCCAACGCAGTGGTGTGGCTGGCGTCGGATCTGTCCGACTATGTGGTGGGCACCACCTTGTTCATCGACGGCGGGATGAGCCTTTATCCGGGGTTTCGCGGCAATGGCTGATCATGACGAACCGCAAAGCCCTATCGAGAACCACGGCATCATCGGCGACATGCGCACCGCCGCCCTGGTCAACGACCGCGGCAGTGTCGATTTTTTCTGCTGGCCGGAATTCGACAGTCCGTCGATCTTCTGTTCGCTGCTGGACACTCCGGCGGCGGGTATTTTCCAACTCGCGCCAGACCTGCCGGACGCGCGTCGCCAGCAGATCTACCTGCCCGACACCAACGTGCTGCAAACCCGTTGGCTGAGTGACGGCGCCGTGGTGGAAATCACCGACCTGCTGCCCATCGGCGACACCGAGGATGACCTGCCCGTACTGATGCGCAAGGTGCACATGACCGTGGGCAGCGCGACGTTTCGCATGCGCTGCGCGGTGCGCCACGACTATGCCCGCGCCGCCACCCAAGCGCGCCAAGACCAGGCCCATGTCTGCTTCGAGGCGCCGGGGCAACCGAGCCTGCGCTTGTGTTCCGATCAGGCCATGACCCTGGACGGCGATGCGGCAGTGGCCGAATTTACCCTCGAACAAGGCCAGAGCGCCGAGTTCCTCTTGGGCGGCATCGACGACCCGCGGCTTCAGGACGACGTCAGCGGCATCTGCCTGGAACGGACCCTGGCGTTCTGGCGTGGCTGGATCGGCCAGTCCAACTATCGCGGGCGCTGGCGGGAAATGGTCAACCGCTCCGCCCTGGCCTTGAAGCTGCTGACCTCGCGCAAACACGGCGCCATCCTCGCCGCCGCCACCTTCGGCCTGCCGGAAACCCGCGGCGGCGAACGCAACTGGGATTACCGCTACACCTGGATCCGCGACGCGTCCTTTACCGTCTATGCGTTCATGCGCCTGGGCTTCGTCGAAGAAGCCAACGCCTACATGCGCTGGTTACGGGGCCGGGTCAGCGACTGTTGCGAACAGCCGACCAAACTCAACATCCTGTATGGCCTGGACGGCCGGCTGGAGCTGCCCGAAAGCGAATTGCCGCACCTGAGCGGTTTCGGCAATGCGCAGCCGGTGCGCATCGGCAACCTGGCCTACCAGCAGATCCAGTTGGATATCTTCGGCGAACTGATGGACGCGGTTTACCTGGTCAACAAGTACGGCGAGGCCATTTCGCACCAAGGCTGGAAACACACGGTCGAGGTGATCGACCAGGTGTGCGAGGTCTGGCAGGACGCCGACGTCGGCATCTGGGAAATGCGCGGCGAGAAACAGCATTTCCTGCATTCGCGACTGATGTGCTGGGTCGCCGTCGACCGCGCCATCCGCCTCGCCGAAAAACGCTCCCTGCCCGCACCGTTCGCCCGCTGGGATGGGACCCGTCAGGCGATCTACGAAGACATCTGGACAAACTTCTGGAACGACGAACACCAGCATTTCGTCCAGCGCCTGGGCAGCACCGCCCTCGACGGCTCGATGTTGCTGATGCCTTTGGTCCGCTTCGTCAGCGCCCGCGACCCGCGCTGGCTCTCCACCCTGGACGCCATTGAACAGAGCCTGGTGCGCGACGGCATGGTGTACCGCTACCGCAACGACGACAGCCCCATCGACGGCCTCAGCGGCACCGAAGGCTCCTTCGCCGCCTGCTCGTTCTGGTACGTCGAATGCCTCGCCCGCGCCGGCCGCGTGGAAAAAGCCCAACTGGAGTTCGAACAACTGCTGCGCTACGCCAACCCCCTGGGGCTGTACGCCGAAGAATTCGACAGCCACGGCTATCACCTGGGCAACACCCCCCAGGCCCTGACTCACCTGGCACTGATCAGCGCGGCAAGTTTCCTGGATCGCAAGTTGAGTGGGGAGAAAAATCATTGGCAGCCGTGAGCTGCATAACCACGCGCCCAAATAGATACCTTGTGGCGAGGGAGCTTGCTCCCGCTCGACTGCGCAGCAGGCGCAAGATGCCTGGGGCCGCTGCGCAGCCCAACGGGAGCAAGCTCCCTCGCCACGGGACGGCGGGTCAGTTAACGGGGCAGCTCCACATCATCCAGCGCCCGGTCAGCCAGCAACGCACCCAACTCGATCAACTGCAAAATCCCCAGTGCCACATGCCGTCGCGAGCCCTCCAGTTCGAATGCCAGGTCACTGACCATGGCGTTGGCCGAGGCCAAGGTTTCGCTGAGGCTGGTCAGCACCGATTCGGTATTGAGGCCCGGGACCACTGAAAATACCTGCCCATCCTGGGTGTCGGGCTTGGCCGGGGTCGCGGCAGACAAATGCGCGTCCAACGCCCGGTCGGCGGCTTCGCGGAGTTTTTGGGTATTGAAGGTGGTGTAGGCGGAAAGGTTTTCGGCTTTTGGAGGGTTGGGGGTGATCTTGACCATGACATGAATCTCCATTCAACGGTGGAGTTCGCCATTCCGCGACCAAGCAGAGGGTGGCGAACTGTACGCAGGTTGGTCGACCAGGGAATGGAAACCCGGCAGGGCCCAAAGCCCTCGAGGGTGTCAGAAATTTTGTGTTCGGGCATAACATGAGTAAGAGGTGCATGTATGCCAACCAAAAAGAAACCGCTTCGAGAATTACCGAAAGTCCCGAAAGAGCTTCTTGAGCAGTTTTCCGCCGCCCCGCTGATGACCGCGGAGGCCATCGAAGAGGCCTCTGCGGCGTTCAAGAAGGCGCTGATCGAGCGTGCCCTGAGCGCTGAGCTGGGCCATCACCTGGGCTATCCTCCGGGCGCGCAGCGTCCAGAGGATGAAACCAACCAGCGCAATGGCAAGAGCGGTAAGACGGTGCTGACCGGTGATGGCCCGCTCCGGCTGGATATCCCGCGTGATCGAGAGGGCAGTTTTTCGCCCATTCTTATTCCCAAGCATGAGCGCCGTTACACCGGTTTCGACGACAAGATCATCGCCATGTATGCCCGTGGGATGACGGTCAGAGAGATCCGGGCGTTTCTTTCCGAGCAGTACGGGACGGATGTTTCGCCTGACTTCATCAGCTCCGTGACCGACGAGGTGATGGAAGAGATTGGCGCTTGGCAACAGCGTCCCCTAGAGCCGATGTATCCGGTCATTTTCTTTGATGCTCTGCGGGTCAAAATTCGCGAAGAAGGTCTGGTTCGCAACAAAGCGATTTACTTGGCGCTGGGCGTTTTACCCGACGGGACACGCGACATCCTGGGTATCTGGATCGAGAACACCGAAGGGGCAAAGTTCTGGATGAAGGTATTCAACGACCTCAAGACGCGCGGCGTCGAGGACGTGCTGATTGCCGTAACCGATGGCCTAAAAGGCATGCCAGAGGCCCTCAGCGCGGTATTTCCGGAAACAACATTGCAGACCTGCATCGTGCATCTGATCCGCAACAGCCTTGATTATGCGGCCTGGGACAAGCGTCGAGAACTGGCCAAGGCCCTCAAACCGATCTATCAGGCCATCAATGTACAAGCGGCGGAACAGGCTCTGGATGAATTTGAGCGCGGGCCCTGGGGCAAGCAATATCCAACGGTTGTGGCGGCCTGGCGACGGGCGTGGGATCGAGTGATTCCATTTTTTGTTTTCCCGCCCGCGATCCGCAAGGTGATCTACACCACCAATGCCATCGAGAGCATCAACGCTCAGCTACGCAAGATCATCAAGACCCGTGGTCACTTTCCGAGCGACGACGCTGCAACCAAACTGATCTGGCTGGGGCTGCGCAACATCACAGCAAACTGGGGCTCGGCGGCGCATGATTGGAAAAGTGCAATGAATCAATTTGCGATTCTGTACGGAGATCGGTTCATCAGGCCGACCTGGTGAAATCAAGGCCTGCCTGACGGCAGGCCGCTACCGGCCCGAACACAAAAAATCTGACAGTCCCAAGCCCTCCCACGCACAGTCAGCCATAAAGCAGACAACCGCTCACGCGGCATCGTGCGCCATTCTAAACCCGGGCGACCAAACCCGGTCGCTGATTTTGCAGCGACCATCAAAGCCTATCCCCGGTGTTTCCTAACCGACAACCGCCACGACTCGTCAGAAAATTCCTTTCCACCCAATTTTTTGTAGGACACCCACCCGTGGCGAGGGAGCTTGCTCCCGCTCGACTGCGCAGCAGGCGCAAGATGCCTGGGGGCGCTGCGCAACCTGAGCGGGAACAAGCGCCCTCGCCACAGGTGCAGTACCTCGGTTGTGCGGGTCCCTTTATCTGCGACTAGGTTGCGAGCCCCCCAAACCCCTCCTAAGATCGATGCACCCATGGGTGCAGCGGAGCTGCCCGACAACCCGACTCAAGGATCCGACATGTCCCGTATACAACGCCCCATCACCACTGCGCCCCGAACAGGCCTGACTCGCGAAGACCTCTGGGAAGGCCAGGACCGGGGGCTGATCAAATGCTGGGAAATCGGTCGCGAGCGCGCGACGCGGTTTCCCGAGCTGGCCCAACGCTGCCTGGCCGGCGAGTTGCCGGTGCTGGGTTGGAAAGGCGGCGTGAGCCGCAGCCTGAAGAAGAACGAAAAATTCGGCTGCCTCAAGTACCTCGCCCAATGGCAAGGCCTGCGGGGCGAAGACCTGGACATCGACTTGTCCCAGGAGCGTACGCTGACGTGCTCCAGCACGAACATGATCGTGACATTCACGCCGGATCGGACCAAATACGTGAACCAGGAACCCGCCTGAGCACCGCCAGGCGCTGCCGGAGACCGATATGAACCTAGCGCCAACCGTCAGCTACGCGGTGACACCGCTGCTGCGCATCGCCTACGAGGAACACGGGCCGGCCAGCGGCGAGCCAGTGATCCTGCTGCACGGCTTCCCCTACGACCCCAGGGCCTTCGATGACGTCGCCCCGGCGTTGGCCCAGCGCGGCTATCGAGTCCTCGTGCCCTACCTGCGCGGCTATGGCCCGACCCGGTTCAACAACCCGGCGATCATGCGTTCCGGCCAACAGGCGGCGCTGGCCCAGGACCTGCTGGACCTGATGGACGTGCTGGGCATCGGCCAGGCGACGTTGTGCGGTTATGACTGGGGCGGCCGGGCGGCGTGCATCGTCGCCGCGTTGTGGCCGGAGCGCGTGCGCGGCCTAGTGACCGGCGATGGCTACAACCTGCAGGACATCCCCCACTCGACGCAACCGCTGGCCCCGGAAACCGAATATCGCCTGTGGTACCAGTATTATTTCCACACCGCACGGGGCGTCGAAGGGCTGACGAAAAATCGCCGTGAGTTGTGCGAATTGCTCTGGCGCCTGTGGTCACCCACCTGGGCCCGGGGCGCGCAATGCTATCCCCTCAGCGCCCCGTCGTTCGACAACCCGGACTTCGTCGAGGTGGTGATTCATTCCTACCGCCATCGCTTCATGTATGCGCCGGGGGACCCGACCCTGGAATGGATGGAGGAACGGCTCGCGGCACAACCGTTAATCAGCGTGCCGAGCATTTCCCTCTGCGGCGCCGACGACGGCGTGGGCCCCGCCCCTGAACAAGATGAGGACGCGGCACATTTCAGCGGTGCTTATGAACGGCGGGTGCTGGCCGGCGTGGGCCACAACATCCCCCAGGAAGCACCCGAAGCCACGCTCAAGGCATTGCTGGATCTGCTTGAAGGCTGACCGAAAACCGCTCGCGATACGCCTGGGGCGTCACCCCCATGGCCCGCAGGAAGCTGCGGCGCAGGGTTTCTTCGCTGCCAAAGCCGCACTGCATCGCCACCCGCTTGATCGGCACCACAGTATCGGCGAGCAGGCGGCGCGCGGTTTCCACACGAATCAATTCGACGGCCCGCGCCGGGGTCTGGCCGGTGTCGGCGCGGTAGTGACGCACGAAACTGCGCTCGCTCATGCCCACCTCGGCGGCCAGGCTCGGCAAGCCCAGGTCACAGGTCAGATGCTCGGCGATCCAGGCATGCAGTTCATCAAACCGGCCGCCGTTTTTCTGCAGTGACAGGGTCACGCTGAACTGCGACTGCCCGCCCGGCCGCTTGAGGAACACCACCAGATGCCGGGCGACCTCCAGGGCCACGGCGCGCCCCAGGTCATCCTCAACCAGGGCCAGGGCCAGGTCGATACCGGCCGTGACACCCGCCGAGGTCCAGACCGGGCCATCGTTGATGAAGATCGGGTTGGGTTCGACTTTGAGTTGCGGGTGCTGTTCGGCCAACTGTTCGCAGCGGGTCCAGTGGGTGACCACGCGCCGCCCGTCCAGCCATCCGCTGGCGGCCAGCAGGAACGCGCCTGTGCACACGGACGCCACCCGCCGCGAACGCGTGCCGTGATCCTTGACCCAAGCCACCAGCGCCGGATCCTTCGCCGCCTCGTACACGCCCCAGCCACCGGCAATCAGCAGCGTGTCGCTGCGCTCGGTCGGCAGCGGTTCGGCCATCAGCGCCAACCCGGCAGAAGACATCACCGCTCCGCCGCCTGCGGCGACCACCGTCGGCGCATAAGGCAACGGCAGGCCTTGCTGGCGAGCCAGGTCATTGGCCGATGCGAACACCTGCAACGGCCCGGTGACATCGAGCACTTGCACGTTGGCGAAGGCCAGGACATGAACGGATTTAGGGGTGTTGGGCATATTGGCGTGATTCGTGGGGTTATTGGCGTATTCGCCAGAGCCTAAGGGCCTAAAGTGAAATCGTCCAGCCCCCGGGCATTACTCAAGGAGAAAAGCATCATGACGCTGCACATCGGTTTACTGCTGTTTCCCCAAGTCCAGCAGTTGGACCTGACCGGACCGTATGACGTGCTGGCCTCGCTGCCGGACGTGAAAGTGCACCTGATCTGGAAAGACTTGGCGCCAGTCACCTCCAGCACCGGCCTGGTGCTGCTGCCAACGACCACATTCCAAGACTGCCCGAGGCTCGACGCGATCTGCGTCCCGGGTGGCACCGGTGTCGGAGCATTAATGGAGGATGAGCAGGTCCTGGACTTCATCAGGCAACAGGCTAGCCATGCGCGGTACATCACCTCGGTGTGCACCGGTTCGCTGGTGCTCGGTGCCGCTGGCTTGCTGCAAGGGAAACGAGCCACCACCCACTGGGCCTATCACAGCTTGCTGCAAACCCTGGGTGCGACCCCGGTCAAGGAGCGCGTGGTGCGTGACGGCAACCTGATCACCGGCGGTGGCATCACGGCGGGCATCGACTTCGCGTTGACCCTGGCAGCCGAGCTGTTCGACCAGCCCACGGCCGAGTTGGTCCAGTTGCAATTGGAATACGCTCCGGCGCCGCCGTTCGATGCCGGCAGCCCCGAGACCGCACCGGTGTCAATCCTGGAGGAAGCGCACCGGCGTACGGCGGAATCGTTCCGGGTACGCTCGCAGATTACCCAACGCGCCGCCGCACGATTGTCCATCACCGCCTAGTGACCCGTGGCGAGCGGAGCAGTCCGCTCGCCACCGAAGGCCACGCTCAGTAAGGGCTGGCGGTAGGCCGCACGATCAACTCGCTGACGTCCACATCCGCCGGTTGCTCGATAGCATAGGCAATCGCCCGCGCGATGGCTTCGGCGGGGATGGCAATCCGCCGGAATTCGCGCATTTCGGCGCGTCCCCCTTCATCGGAAATGCTCTCGGCCAGTTCCGACTCCGTTACGCCGGGAGAAATCACCGTCACCCGCACATCGCCGCCCACTTCCTGGCGCAAGCCTTCGGAAATCGCCCGCACCGCGTACTTGGTGGCGCAGTAAACAGCGGCGGTCGGGCTGACCGTGTAGGCACCAATCGAAGCGATGTTGATGAACTGGCCACTGCGCTGACGCTGCATCAGCGGCAAGCCGGCAGCGATGCCGTGGAGTACGCCGCGAATGTTGACGTCGATCATGCGATCCCACTCCTCGACTTTCAGTGCTTCGAGCTTGGAGAGCGGCATGACGCCAGCGTTGTTGATGATCACGTCAACCGTGCCGAAACGTTCGACGGCGAAATCGATCAGGTCCTGGACCTCTTCACGGCGGGTCACGTCCACGGTCTTGCAAGCGGCTTGCTGGTCGGCGGCTTCGAGTTCCTGCACCAACGCCTGCAAGCGGTCGATACGCCGGGCGCCAAGCACCACACGGGCGCCACGGGCGGCCAACAGTCGTGCGGCGGCTTCACCAATCCCGCTGCTGGCACCGGTGATCACCACTACTTTGTTTTGAATATCGGACATGATGGTTTCCTCGTCTGGGTGTGTTGGCTCCCGGTAGGAGCGCTCTGACAAATCCAGATTAGGGAAACGACAAGGGTTGGGGTTAGCCGAATCCTCCTGTGCACTTGCACGATCCTGTAGCGATCACACCACCCCTGGCCGCCCGCCGCGCAATCGGTTTTACTAGCGCAGTTCACTCATTGGGTCAGGGAGATTGATCAGCATGTCGGTATCGCCCATGCACAGTGCGCCAGACGATGGCGTCAACCAGCGCCGCGCTGAACTGGCGGAGTTGATGAAGCGCTTCGCTCCTCAAGACGGTGTCTACGCCACCGCCATCGACACCTTGAACATTGTTCGCTGCGACCAGCCCACCGATGCCTTGCACGTGGTGCACAAGCCGGGCTTGTGCGTGATCGTCGAGGGCCGCAAGGAAGTGCGCCTGGCGGACGAACGCTACGTGTATGACCCGCTCAATTACCTAGTGGTCTCCGTCACCCTACCGCTGGCCGGCCAGGTGGTCGAAGCCTCTCCTGAGCGCCCTTACTTGTGCGTTCGCCTCGACATCGACCCGGCGCAGATCTGTCGCCTGATTGCCGACGCCAGTGCTATCGGCGTACCGCCTCCGAAAACCGGGCGCGGCCTGTTCCTCGACCGCATCGACTCGCCCTTGCTCGACGCCGTATTGCGTCTGTTGCGGCTGCTGGACAGCCCGGACGATATCGCCACTCTGGCGCCCCTGGCCCAGCAGGAGATTTTCTACCGGCTGCTGCGTGGCACCCAAGGCCAGCGCCTACAAGAAATTGCCATCCCCGATACCCAGACTCACCGCATCAGCCGTGCCATCGAATGGCTCAACACCCATTACGCCGAACCGTTGAGCATCGACAGCCTCGCGCAAATGATCAACCTCAGCCCTTCGGCATTGCATCACCGCTTCAAAGCCGTAACAGCCATGAGCCCGCTGCAATACCAGAAGCAGCTGCGCTTGCAGGAGGCCCGGCGATTGCTGCTGGCAGATAACAGCGACGTCTCGTCAATTGGCTACAAGATGGGGTATGAGAGCCCGTCGCAGTTCAGCCGGGAGTACAGCCGCCTGTTCGGTGCTTCTCCGAGCAAGGACATTGCCCGGCTGCGGGCCCAGGCGTTGCAGGTCGACAGCGCTTGAAGCCAGGCCGACGGATCGGCATTTTTCCACAGGCGAAAAAAAACCCGCCGAAGCGGGTTTTTTGAGGACCAATTTGACTTCCTGTCTGGCATTCCTTGCCTGGTCCCATCATCCATGACCCCAAGCACTCCCTGTACTCAGTGGATGGACACAGATTAGGCCCACCGGTGATTCGAAAAAAGACGAGAAAGCAGCAGCGGCGTGTAAGCAATTCGCTATACCGCTCTTTCTGACTTTTTGATGGACGAAAAAAAACCCGCCGAAGCGGGTTTTTCCAAGACCATTACGACTCCCTGTCGATAGCTATCCTTGCAAGGTCGATCGTCCCTGATCCTGAGCACATCCTGTGCATCAGTGGATGGGGCCAGATTACGCTTCGGATCCAAAGTGCAATAGACGACATAGCTACTATTGCGTGTAAGACATTCGCTATACCGGTACCCTCCAAAACCTTGCATATGCTCAGGTATGACAGCCAAGCCAGCTCAGGACTTGCTCAGGAACGCCTCGATATTGGCCATTTGCTCGTCCCAGCCACGGCTGTCCATACGAAAAGCCTTGAGCCGACGCGCCTCGGGAATGGCGTTGAAGCCGGACTCCACCACCTTCAGCAAGGTGCCGCCGTTCATGTCTTCGAGTTCGAATTGCACCCGTGTCTCGGGCTCCTGGGAGTAATCCACGTCGGGCTCGATAGCGTAGGGATGCCAACGAAACGAGAACACCCGCTCGGGCTCCACCCGCTCCACCGCCACGTCCCAGATGAGGTGTTGGTAACCTGGATAAGTGATTTGCCCCTGGGTACGCTCACCCGCCACGAACCGCTTCCCCTCAAGCGCGACACCGAACCACTGCCCAAAAGCTTCGGCATTGGCCAAGGCTCGCCAGACTTGAGCCCGCGGGACCTTGAGCAGGATCTTTCTTTCAATGCGATCGGATGAATGCATGGGTCACCTCCTGTGTGCAACAGTAGGCTTGTAAGACCACAAGGCCAACCGGAAAGTTGTATCAGGTCGTTGTTTCCAGCCCGGTGCCCCTGACCGATGTAAACTTCCCCAGCCATTTTTCATCCCTCAAGGAGAGACCCGGTATGTCCCCACGCCTGCTTCTGGCCCTGACACCTCTGCTTTTCATCAGCCCTGCCCAAGCCGACGACTGCGCCAATGCCATGACTCAAGGCGATATGAACCAATGCTCGGCCCAAGAGTACAAGGCGGCCGACAAAGAGCTGAATGACCTTTACAAGCAGATCACGGGACGCCTGAAGGACAATCCCGAGGCCAAGCAGATGCTGGTCAAGGCACAGCGCGCCTGGATCGCTTTCCGTGACGCCGAATGCGACTTCTCCACCTCCGGGGTCGAAGGCGGCAGCGTTTATCCACTGATCTACAGTACCTGCATGACCACGCAGACCAAGACACGGGTTGAAGCATTCAAGGCCTACCTCAACTGCAAGGAAGGCGACTTGAGCTGTCCAGTGCCCGAGGCTTAAGCGCCCTGCCAACAAAAAGGATGGCCTCTTCTAGGTCATCCTTTTTTGGGGCTGACTTTTTTCAGCGCAAAAACAAAACCCCAACTGCTTTCGCAATTGGGGTTTCGGAATTTAATCTTGACGATGACCTACTCTCACATGGGGAAACCCCACACTACCATCGGCGATGCATCGTTTCACTGCTGAGTTCGGGATGGGATCAGGTGGTTCCAATGCTCTATGGTCGTCAAGAAATTCTTGAGCCAGCGCGCTTTTCAGCGTTCCAGCAAATCGGGTATGTGATCAGGTGTGAGCCGCAAACTTTCGGTTCGTTTCGTCTTCACCACACCGCAATCTGGCTTTCTAAGCGCAAATTGCTTGGGTGTTATATGGTCAAGCCTCACGGGCAATTAGTACAGGTTAGCTCAACGCCTCACAGCGCTTACACACCCTGCCTATCAACGTCGTAGTCTTCGACGGCCCTTCAGGGAGCTCAAGGCTCCAGTGAGATCTCATCTTGAGGCAAGTTTCCCGCTTAGATGCTTTCAGCGGTTATCTTTTCCGAACATAGCTACCCGGCAATGCCACTGGCGTGACAACCGGAACACCAGAGGTTCGTCCACTCCGGTCCTCTCGTACTAGGAGCAGCCCCTCTCAAATCTCAAACGTCCACGGCAGATAGGGACCGAACTGTCTCACGACGTTCTAAACCCAGCTCGCGTACCACTTTAAATGGCGAACAGCCATACCCTTGGGACCGGCTTCAGCCCCAGGATGTGATGAGCCGACATCGAGGTGCCAAACACCGCCGTCGATATGAACTCTTGGGCGGTATCAGCCTGTTATCCCCGGAGTACCTTTTATCCGTTGAGCGATGGCCCTTCCATACAGAACCACCGGATCACTAAGACCTACTTTCGTACCTGCTCGACGTGTCTGTCTCGCAGTCAAGCGCGCTTTTGCCTTTATACTCTACGACCGATTTCCGACCGGTCTGAGCGCACCTTCGTACTCCTCCGTTACTCTTTAGGAGGAGACCGCCCCAGTCAAACTACCCACCATACACTGTCCTCGATCCGGATAACGGACCTGAGTTAGAACCTCAAAGTTGCCAGGGTGGTATTTCAAGGATGGCTCCACGCAGACTGGCGTCCACGCTTCAAAGCCTCCCACCTATCCTACACAAGCAAATTCAAAGTCCAGTGCAAAGCTATAGTAAAGGTTCACGGGGTCTTTCCGTCTAGCCGCGGATACACTGCATCTTCACAGCGATTTCAATTTCACTGAGTCTCGGGTGGAGACAGCGCCGCCATCGTTACGCCATTCGTGCAGGTCGGAACTTACCCGACAAGGAATTTCGCTACCTTAGGACCGTTATAGTTACGGCCGCCGTTTACCGGGGCTTCGATCAAGAGCTTCGCGTTAGCTAACCCCATCAATTAACCTTCCGGCACCGGGCAGGCGTCACACCCTATACGTCCACTTTCGTGTTTGCAGAGTGCTGTGTTTTTAATAAACAGTCGCAGCGGCCTGGTATCTTCGACCGGCGTGGGCTTACGCAGCAAGTGCTTCACCCTCACCGGCGCACCTTCTCCCGAAGTTACGGTGCCATTTTGCCTAGTTCCTTCACCCGAGTTCTCTCAAGCGCCTTGGTATTCTCTACCCAACCACCTGTGTCGGTTTGGGGTACGGTTCCTGGTTACCTGAAGCTTAGAAGCTTTTCTTGGAAGCATGGCATCAACCACTTCGTCACCCAAAGGGTAACTCGTCATCAGCTCTCGGCCTTGAAACCCCGGATTTACCTAAGATTTCAGCCTACCACCTTAAACTTGGACAACCAACGCCAAGCTGGCCTAGCCTTCTCCGTCCCTCCATCGCAATAACCAGAAGTACAGGAATATTAACCTGTTTTCCATCGACTACGCTTTTCAGCCTCGCCTTAGGGACCGACTAACCCTGCGTCGATTAACGTTGCGCAGGAAACCTTGGTCTTTCGGCGTGGGTGTTTTTCACACCCATTGTCGTTACTCATGTCAGCATTCGCACTTCTGATACCTCCAGCAAGCTTCTCAACTCACCTTCACAGGCTTACAGAACGCTCCTCTACCGCATCACTTACGTGATACCCGTAGCTTCGGTGTATGGTTTGAGCCCCGTTACATCTTCCGCGCAGGCCGACTCGACTAGTGAGCTATTACGCTTTCTTTAAAGGGTGGCTGCTTCTAAGCCAACCTCCTAGCTGTCTAAGCCTTCCCACATCGTTTCCCACTTAACCATAACTTTGGGACCTTAGCTGACGGTCTGGGTTGTTTCCCTTTTCACGACGGACGTTAGCACCCGCCGTGTGTCTCCCATGCTCGGCACTTGTAGGTATTCGGAGTTTGCATCGGTTTGGTAAGTCGGGATGACCCCCTAGCCGAAACAGTGCTCTACCCCCTACAGTGATACATGAGGCGCTACCTAAATAGCTTTCGAGGAGAACCAGCTATCTCCGAGCTTGATTAGCCTTTCACTCCGATCCACAGGTCATCCGCTAACTTTTCAACGGTAGTCGGTTCGGTCCTCCAGTCAGTGTTACCTAACCTTCAACCTGCCCATGGATAGATCGCCCGGTTTCGGGTCTATTCCCAGCGACTAGACGCCCTATTAAGACTCGCTTTCGCTACGCCTCCCCTATTCGGTTAAGCTCGCCACTGAAAATAAGTCGCTGAC
This sequence comes from Pseudomonas sp. Cab53, assembly GCF_018325965.1. Classification (NCBI taxonomy): domain Bacteria; kingdom Pseudomonadati; phylum Pseudomonadota; class Gammaproteobacteria; order Pseudomonadales; family Pseudomonadaceae; genus Pseudomonas; species Pseudomonas sp. Cab53. The sequence goes on from NZ_AP021902.1 coordinate 4,298,272, forward strand.
CCATTATACAAAAGGTACGCAGTCACAGAACAAAGTCTGCTCCCACTGCTTGTACGCATACGGTTTCAGGATCTATTTCACTCCCCTCTCCGGGGTTCTTTTCGCCTTTCCCTCACGGTACTAGTTCACTATCGGTCAGTCAGTAGTATTTAGCCTTGGAGGATGGTCCCCCCATATTCAGACAAAGTTTCTCGTGCTCCGTCCTACTCGATTTCACTTCTAAGATCCTTTCGCGTACAGGGCTATCACCCACTATGGCCGCACTTTCCAGAGCGTTCCGCTAAAATCAAAGAAGCTTAAGGGCTAGTCCCCGTTCGCTCGCCACTACTAAGGGAATCTCGGTTGATTTCTTTTCCTCAGGGTACTTAGATGTTTCAGTTCCCCTGGTTCGCTTCTTGCACCTATGTATTCAGTGCAAGATAACCATCTTATGATGGCTGGGTTCCCCCATTCAGACATCTCCGGATCACAGTCTGTTTGCCGACTCCCCGAAGCTTTTCGCAGGCTACCACGTCTTTCATCGCCTCTGACTGCCAAGGCATCCACCGTATGCGCTTCTTCACTTGACCATATAACCCCAAGCAATCTGGTTATACTGTGAAGACGACATTCGCCGAAAATTTGCATGCTCAATTAAGAACGCTCACAAATTTTACCTTAGCCTGATCCGTTACCAGTGAAAGTAACGTTCAGTCTATCTTTCTATCACATACCCAAATTTTTAAAGAACGATCCAGTCAAAAGACCAGAAATCAACATTCACCATCGCGTCGATGGAATGCTCATTTCTAAGCTTTCAGTCTCAGAAGCAGTAGTGGTGGAGCCAAGCGGGATCGAACCGCTGACCTCCTGCGTGCAAGGCAGGCGCTCTCCCAGCTGAGCTATGGCCCCGTATTTCTACAGGCGTTTCCCACACAAAATTGGTGGGTCTGGGCAGATTCGAACTGCCGACCTCACCCTTATCAGGGGTGCGCTCTAACCAACTGAGCTACAGACCCAATTTCGGGCTGCTTCTAATCGTCTTCTTCAATGAATCAAGCAATTCGTGTGGGAGCTCATGAAGCCGCTGCTGTCGTCGATTAAGGAGGTGATCCAGCCGCAGGTTCCCCTACGGCTACCTTGTTACGACTTCACCCCAGTCATGAATCACACCGTGGTAACCGTCCCCCGAAGGTTAGACTAGCTACTTCTGGTGCAACCCACTCCCATGGTGTGACGGGCGGTGTGTACAAGGCCCGGGAACGTATTCACCGCGACATTCTGATTCGCGATTACTAGCGATTCCGACTTCACGCAGTCGAGTTGCAGACTGCGATCCGGACTACGATCGGTTTTATGGGATTAGCTCCACCTCGCGGCTTGGCAACCCTCTGTACCGACCATTGTAGCACGTGTGTAGCCCAGGCCGTAAGGGCCATGATGACTTGACGTCATCCCCACCTTCCTCCGGTTTGTCACCGGCAGTCTCCTTAGAGTGCCCACCATAACGTGCTGGTAACTAAGGACAAGGGTTGCGCTCGTTACGGGACTTAACCCAACATCTCACGACACGAGCTGACGACAGCCATGCAGCACCTGTCTCAATGCTCCCGAAGGCACCAATCCATCTCTGGAAAGTTCATTGGATGTCAAGGCCTGGTAAGGTTCTTCGCGTTGCTTCGAATTAAACCACATGCTCCACCGCTTGTGCGGGCCCCCGTCAATTCATTTGAGTTTTAACCTTGCGGCCGTACTCCCCAGGCGGTCAACTTAATGCGTTAGCTGCGCCACTAAGAGCTCAAGGCTCCCAACGGCTAGTTGACATCGTTTACGGCGTGGACTACCAGGGTATCTAATCCTGTTTGCTCCCCACGCTTTCGCACCTCAGTGTCAGTATCAGTCCAGGTGGTCGCCTTCGCCACTGGTGTTCCTTCCTATATCTACGCATTTCACCGCTACACAGGAAATTCCACCACCCTCTACCATACTCTAGCTCGACAGTTTTGAATGCAGTTCCCAGGTTGAGCCCGGGGCTTTCACATCCAACTTAACGAACCACCTACGCGCGCTTTACGCCCAGTAATTCCGATTAACGCTTGCACCCTCTGTATTACCGCGGCTGCTGGCACAGAGTTAGCCGGTGCTTATTCTGTCGGTAACGTCAAAATTGCAGAGTATTAATCTACAACCCTTCCTCCCAACTTAAAGTGCTTTACAATCCGAAGACCTTCTTCACACACGCGGCATGGCTGGATCAGGCTTTCGCCCATTGTCCAATATTCCCCACTGCTGCCTCCCGTAGGAGTCTGGACCGTGTCTCAGTTCCAGTGTGACTGATCATCCTCTCAGACCAGTTACGGATCGTCGCCTTGGTGAGCCATTACCTCACCAACTAGCTAATCCGACCTAGGCTCATCTGATAGCGCAAGGCCCGAAGGTCCCCTGCTTTCTCCCGTAGGACGTATGCGGTATTAGCGTTCGTTTCCGAACGTTATCCCCCACTACCAGGCAGATTCCTAGGCATTACTCACCCGTCCGCCGCTCTCAAGAGGTGCAAGCACCTCTCTACCGCTCGACTTGCATGTGTTAGGCCTGCCGCCAGCGTTCAATCTGAGCCATGATCAAACTCTTCAGTTCAAACATCTTTGGGTTTTGAGAAAACCCTAAACTTGGCTCAGCAATCGTTGGTTACATCTTTGATTTCTCGCGGAGTAACTTGTGATGCTGATAATCTGTTGACTAGCAGTCTGACTCCACAAGCACCCACACGAATTGCTTGATTCAGTTGTTAAAGAGCGGTGGTTGATTCTTTCGTCTCAACCGAGGCGCGCATTCTACAGCGCCTGGTGTTGCTGTCAAGCGGTTATTTAAGAAGTTTTTCAAAGTTTCCCGTGGGAAACACTAACAACTTCAACCACTTGCGCTTTCGATCTCTCGTTAGCGGGAGGCGAATTCTACAGCGTTGTTCGCTGCTGTCAACACCTCTTTTTCACCGCTTTCGATCGAGAGGATCGAACCGTTGATAAAGCCAAACGACAGCGCCTTATCCACGACTTCCGGACCTCGATGAACTGAAGCCCTGCACTGCCTAAAATCGCTTATCTCATTGAAAATCAAGGAATTTTTCGTTTCGACTGCGCCGGAAGTGGGGCGAATTATAGACGTCTGGAATCTGCCGTCAACACTTAATTTAACTTTTCTATCAACACGCAAGCCGTTCTTCTAAATTCACGTCCGTATATAGACGGAAGGCTTTCGAATGCGCAATATACTGCTCAAATCTGCCTTCCTGCCTTTATCTCTGGACGACCGTTAGTAATGACTCCCCCTTCTCGCAGCCTGGTAACCACCTTGTTCCCGGTTGCCCTTCTATTAGTAGCCATGGCCTCCATCCAGTCCGGCGCCTCCCTGGCCAAAAGCATGTTCCCGATCGTGGGTGCACAAGGAACCACGACACTGCGCCTCATCTTCGCCAGCATCATCATGCTTATATTGCTGCGCCCCTGGCGCGCCAAGCTCACCGTGCAGTCCCTGCGCACGGTGATCGTCTACGGGATGGCACTGGGCGGCATGAATTTTCTGTTTTATATGTCGGTGCGTACGGTTCCCCTGGGAATCGCCGTGGCGCTGGAGTTCACCGGCCCCCTGGCCGTGGCGATCTACGCGTCGCGCCGGGCAATCGACTTCCTCTGGATTGCCCTGGCAGTGATCGGCCTGCTGCTGTTGATACCTACAGGCGCCTCCAGCGCCGGCATCGACCTGGTTGGTGCCGGTTACGCATTGGGCGCGGGCGTCTGCTGGGCGCTGTACATTCTGTTCGGCCAGAAGGCCGGTGCCGACCATGGCGTGCAAACCGCCGCACTCGGTGTGGTGATCGCCGCTCTGTTCGTCGCGCCGATCGGCATCGTCCATGCGGGCGCTGCATTGCTGACACCGAGCCTGATCCCCGTCGCCATCGGTGTGGCCGTACTGTCCACCGCCCTACCCTACACCCTCGAGATGGTCGCAATGACCCGCATGCCGGCCCGTACCTTCGGCACCCTGATGAGCATTGAACCCGCGATCGCAGCCATGTCCGGTTTCCTTTTTCTCCAGGAGTTCTTGTCCTTGGCACAATGGTCCGCCATTGCCTGCATCATTCTGGCGTCGGTCGGCGCAACACTGACCATGGACAGCAAGGCAACGCCAGCCGTCGCGGCGGATTGAAGCAGGATTTAACGAAGGTCTGGCATTTGCCGCGCATTTAGGCCATGTTTAGGTCCGTAACCCAATGTCAGACATGGATTTTTCATACAGGACGTCATGAACGCTTCAAGCGCAAGCGAACGCAACCGTACGCAGGCATAAGACCCACGACGGTGTTAAGGACGGGAATGAAACGAATTTTGATACTGATCGCCGTATTGGCCGTTGCTGGCTGCGCGGCGACGACGAAAACCGAAGTCAAGCGCGGTAAAAAAGGCCTGCATATCAATTGCTCCGGCCTTTCCTCTTCCTGGGATCAATGCGCTGCCAGTGCTGCCAATTCCTGTGCCCCCAAGGGCTACAAGGTCATTGCCAAGTCGGGTGATGCCGTGGAAGAACCCGGTGACTATCCCTTCGGGCTCAACCCCGCCGGCTACACCAGCCGTAGCATGATCGTGATCTGCAAGTAAGCACGTCAGTCGAGCCCGGCCAGCCGAAGAGTAATTTCGGCACGGCTGGACTCGAGGACCTCCTGCTGGACCTCAGGTGCAGCCATCATCCGCGCAACAACCATCGCCCCCACGCATTGGGACAGGATGGCCCAGGCCAGGGCTTCACTGCCCAACACCCGCGCCCAGCTTTCATGCAAGCGACAAACCCACGTTTGCGCCACGTCTCTCACCTGCTCATCCGATCGCGCAATCTCGGCGCCCAGCACGGGTAACGCACAGCCCACCTCGGGTTGTTCGACGTGGCTCATGCTCAGGTACTGCTTGAGACAGCGCGCCAGCTTCGCCTGGTCCATGGCCCCTTCGCCACTCAGGCGATCCAGGCTCTGGGCCAGCTCACGCTCGACGATGGCCTTGAAAAGCTCATCCTTGGATGAGAAGTGGCTGTAGAACGCCCCGCCGCTCAAGCCGATCGCTTTCATCAGGCCATCGACCCCCACCGTGGAGAACCCCAATGTCTTGGCGGACGCGGCGCTGCTGGCGAGCAGCTTCTCTCGGGTTTCCATCTTGTGATTGGCTGAATAACGCATGGTCCTGCCCCTGATTGCCTGTCTTGACGCTTGCCGGATCTTAGCATAACGTCCGTTTAGCTAACGATCGTTTACCAATGAGGCTAATCATGAATAACAACAAGGTCGTACTGGTCGTGGGCGCGGGCGATGCAACGGGTGGAGCGATTGCCCGGCGTTTCGCGCAGGAAGGTTTTATCGCCTGCGTCACCCGCCGCAGCGCCGACAAGCTCGAACCGTTGGTGGAAGGGATCCGCGCCCTGGGCGGTGAAGCCCATGGCTTCGCCTGTGATGCACGCAAAGAAGACGATGTCATCGCGCTGGTCGAACAGATCGAGCAGCAGATCGGCCCGATCGAAGCCTTCGTGTTCAACATCGGCGCCAACGTCCCTTGCAGCATCCTCGAAGAGACCGCCCGCAAGTACTTTAAGATCTGGGAAATGGCCTGCTTTTCAGGCTTCCTCAATGCACGGGAAGTGGCCAAGCGTATGGTCACGCGTCAGCGCGGAACGATTCTGTTCACCGGCGCAACGGCAGGGCTGCGCGGCGCTTCAGGGTTTGCCGCGTTCGCCGGGGCCAAGCATGGCATTCGGGCGCTGGCCCAGAGCATGGCGCGTGAGCTGGGTCCGATGAACATCCATGTGGCCCATGTGGTGGTGGACGGTGCCATCGACACCGACTTCATTCGCGATAACTTTCCGGAGAAATACGCGACCAAGGATCAGGACGGCATCCTGGACCCCGAGCACATTGCCGACAACTATTGGTATTTGCACAGCCAACCCCGTGACGCCTGGACCTTCGAACTGGACCTTCGCCCCTGGAACGAACGCTGGTAAACCCTCCCGTACAAATAACAAGAGAGCAGCGCCATGAGCAAATCGGTGGAGTTCTACTTCGATCTCGGCAGCCCGACCACGTACCTGGCCTATACCCAACTGCCAACGCTGTGTGCAGAGACCGGTAGCCAGTTGATCTATCGCCCGATGCTATTGGGTGGGGTGTTCAAGGCCACTGGCAACGCGTCCCCGGTGACCATACCGGCCAAGGGCCCTTACCTGTTCAAGGATTTGAAACGCTTCGCCGACCGTTACGGCGTCCCCTTCAGGCTCAACCCCTACTTCCCGATCAATACGTTGCTGCTGATGCGCGCCGTCACCGGCATGCAATTGCACCGGCCCGAGCGCTTCGAAGCCTTCCTCGATTGCCTGTTCCGCGCCTTGTGGGTGGAGGCGCGCAACCTCAACGACCAGGCGACGGTGGCGGCGGTGTTGGAAGAAGGCGGTTTCGATCCTGAGTACGTGCTGGCCCTGACCGCCAACGATCAGGTCAAGCAGGCGCTCAAGACGGCCACCGAAGCCGCCATTGAACGGGGCGTGTTTGGCGCCCCAAGCATGTTTGTCGACGACGAGCTCTACTTCGGCCAGGATCGGCTGGACTTCGTCCGTGAAGCCCTGGCCTGATCCTGCCGGTCAGATGGCCACCGTCCGCTCGTTCAGCCATTGCAGCGCCGCCCCGTCCAGCAATGGGCTCAACCGACGCTGAACCTCGGCGTGGTAAGCGTTGAACCAGTCCTTTTCTTCCTGGGTCAGCAACGATGGTTCCAGGCAGCGAGTGTCGATCGGGCACAGGGTCAGGGTTTCGAATTCGAGGAACTCTCCGAACTCGCTGCTGCCCGCCTCGCGGTTCAACGCCAGGTTCTCGATGCGCACGCCCCAACGACCGGGACGATAGGTTCCCGGTTCGATGGAAGTGATCATGCCCGGCTGCATCGCCGTTTGCGGCGTGGCCGCGGCCTGGTAGGCAATCACCTGCGGACCTTCGTGGACGTTGAGGAAGTACCCTACCCCGTGACCGGTGCCGTGACCGTAATCCACCTGTTCGGCCCAGATCGGCGCGCGGGCGATGGCATCCAGCAACGGCGACAGGATGCCCCGCGGAAACCTGGCCCGGGACAAGGCGATCACGCCCTTGAGCACACGCGTGCAATCGCGCTTCTGTTCGGCGGTGGGTGTTCCGACCGGCACCATGCGCGTGATGTCCGTGGTGCCGCCGAGGTACTGTCCGCCGGAGTCAATCAGCAACAGGCCATCACCTTCGATGACCGCATGAGCCTCTGGTGTGGCGTGGTAATGCGGCATCGCGCCGTTGGCATTGAACGCGGCGATGGTATTGAAGCTCAGCGACACATAATCCGGCCGGCGTGTGCGGGCGGCAGTCAGGTGTTCATCGATGGTCAGCTCGGTAATGCGCTCGCGGCCCCACGCCGTTTCCAGCCAGGCAAAGAACTCGCAGAGCGCCGCGCCGTCCTGCTCCATGGCCTTGCGGATGTGCTCGGCGTCAGCCAGGCTCTTGCGGGACTTGGCCAACGTCGTTGGGTTGAGACCTTCGACCAGCGTTACATCGCTGCCCAGGTTATCCAAAAGCCCGACCGTGACCCGCGCCGGATCGACCAGCAGGCTCGCCCCGCCTGGCACTTCACGCAATGCAGGGGCCGCTTCGTTGTAGTCACGCAGGCACACCCCGTCCTGTTCAAGCACGGCACGCAGCGCTGCATCCACTTTGTCCAGGGCCACGAACAACGTGGCCTGCTGCTGATTGATCAAGGCAAACGAGACGAACACCGGGTTGAACGACACATCGGCGCCGCGCAGGTTGAACAGCCAGGCGATGTCGTCCAGCGTGGCGATGAAATGCCAGTCGGCCCCACGTTCCTTGAGGGCCTCGCGCAACTTGGCGAGTTTCTCGACCCGGCTGACCGTCGCCTGGGGAGGCAAATGCGCGTAGACCGGTTGATTGGGCAGGCTCGGGCGATCGGTCCAGATTTCGTCAAGCAGGTCGATGTCCGTACGCAACCGCGCACCTCGTTCCGCCAACTTGCCGCTCAGGGTCCGGGCCGAAGCCACGGCCATCACCGCACCGTCCACCGCCACGACCCCACCCTTGGGCGTTTGCTCGGCGAGCCAATCCAGGGGACCGGGCTGGCCCGGGATCAGCTTGACCAGCTCGATACCGCTGCCTTCCAGCTCATGAGTGGCCTGTTCCCAGTACCGACTGTCGGCCCAGACGCCGGCAAAACCGGCGGTCACGATCAATGTGCCCACCGAGCCATGGAACCCCGACAACCACTGCCGCCCCTGCCAGTAACCCGGCAGGTATTCCGACAGATGCGGGTCGGCCGATGGCACCAACAGCGCATGGATACCCTGCTGATTCATCCGTTGGCGAAGTCGGGCCAGGCGCTGGGGAACCAGTCCGTGGGTCAAAGGCTCGGTGCTCATCGTTTCTCCTGCTCATTCATGTTGTTGTTCGCTGCCGAAGACGCTCGGCTCATGGGGTGGTGGCCCAAAACGCCGGCGCCGTCGCACATGCAGCCTTGATCAGCCGTACCGCTTCATCGATGTCCTGCTCGGTGGTATAACGCCCCAGGCTCAGACGGACGGTGCGTCCCGCCGCGCGTGCATCATGCCCCAAGGCCAGCAGCACGTGGGACGGCGTGTTATGCGCCGAGTTGCAGGCCGAGGTCGCGGAAAAGGCAATCGACGCACCCAGGGTCGCTGGGTCGAACGTCCCTTCATTGAACGTGAGGCTTAATGTGTGGGGAATTCGCCGGGTCGCGCTGCCGTTGATACAAACCCCGGGCAAGGCCAGCAGCGGCTCCAGCAAACGATTGCGCAACCGGGCGATCTTGGCCAGCTCTTCATCAAACGCCTGGGCGGCCAGTTCGAACGCGGCGCCCATGGCAGCGATCTGATGGGTCGCCAGGGTCCCGGAACGCAGGCCGCCCTCGTGCCCGCCACCGTGAATCTGCGCCGCCAGCCGCGGCCGGGCACGGTCGCCGACGTACAGCGCACCAATCCCCTTGGGGCCATAGATTTTATGGGCGGAAAACGACATCAGGTCCACCGGCCAGCGGGCCAGGTCGATCTTCACCTTGCCGGCGCCCTGGGCGGCGTCGACATGAAACAGCGCACCGTGCTCACGCACGATCTCGCCCGTGGCCACGACATCATTGACGGTGCCCAACTCGTTGTTCACCAGCATCAGCGACACCAGGAACGTGTCTTCACGCAGAGCGTCGCGAACCGCCTGGGGGCTGATCAGCCCCTCGGCGTCCGGCGCCAGCCATGTGACCTCGACGCCGCTTTCCTCGAGCTGTCTTGCCGTGTCGAGGATCGCCTTGTGCTCGATCAGGCTGGTGATGACATGGCCACCGCCCCCGGCGCGGGCCTGGGCAACGCCCTTGAGGGCCAGGTTGTTGGATTCGGTAGCGCCGGAAGTCCAGACGATCTGCTCGGGCTGGGCGCCCACCAGATGCGCCACTTGCTGGCGGGCCCGATCGACCGAGAGACGGGCCTCCTGGCCGAAAGCATGGGAACTGGAAGCCGGGTTGCCGAAGTTGCCGTCAAAGCCAAGGCACTGGACCATGACCTGTATGACCCGCTCATCCACCGGCGTGGTGGCGGCGTAATCGAAATATAGCGGACGTTTTTTCATGGGAAACTCGCAGAGCCTGCTCCGGGATCAGGCGCCCTCGTTGGGGTTCGAGACTAGCAATACCTGATCAAAGACCTTAAAGAAGTCGGACTTCGTTTAAAAGTGCGTAGGAACGCTCCTGAACAGCGAGCTTAGCAGGCATCGCGTCGAAGCTCAGCCCTCAACTGATGCTTTCGAGCAACAGCGGATACAACGAAGCGACCAGCAACAGCGCCATGCCCCAGTTGAACAGGCGCAGCCAGCGACGATCACGCAAGAGGTTGCGCAACAGGCTGCCGCAAACCACCCAGAGGCTCACGCTCGGCAGGTTGATCAGGGCAAACACCGCGGCGATCACCACCACATTGAAGAAATAGCCCTGCAAAGGGGTGTACGTGCTGATGGCACCGATGGCCATGATCCAGGCCTTCGGGTTGACCCACTGGAAGGCCGCCGCCCCCCAGTAGCTGATGGGCGTGTGCGCTCCCGGCTGGCTGTCCGATACCGGGCCGGAGTGGGCGATTTTCCACGCCAGGTACAACAGGTACGCCGCCCCGATGTAGCGCAATGCGGTATAGAGCAACGGGTATGCCTGGAACACCGCGCCCAGGCCAAGGCCTACCGCCAGCACCAGGGAAAAGAAGCCGCAGGTGATGCCTAGCATGTGAGGAATAGTGCGGTTGAAACCGAAATTGACACCCGAGGCCAACAGCATGGTGTTGTTGGGACCCGGCGTGATCGAGGTCACCAGGGCAAACAGGGCGAAGCCCAGCAAGAGGTCGAGCGAGAGGGTCATGTGAAGTCAGTCCATCGGGGCGGTCAGTCAAGCCATGACCCTACCCCACGTCCTGGCGCAAACCCATGGACAGTTGGGCAAAACTTCGAGCAGTACAGTCCCTCAGCTTGAGCGGCCAGGTGTCTGCACACCCAGTTCGGCGCTCATCTCGCCCTGGTCGTCGAAGCCGACATTCTTTTGCGCGGTGCCGAGCAACTCGGTTTTCTTCGCGTGGTATTCCTCGAACGAAAGGCCGCGGCGATTCAAGGCCTCAAGGGCCAGCTCGCGGGTTTCATCGGCACTGTAGGGACGCAGCTCCGGCGACGAGGTGGCGCAACCGCTCAATACGGTGGCAGTCAACAGCAGCAAAACGGCAAGGGTACGGTTCATGGCAAGTGTCCGGTGTTCTGGAGTTGGGCGATGAACAAAGGCTACTCGCGGGCCCTGCCGGGCAGAAATCAACCCTCTCGATAGTGGGTATCGCGTCCTCGAATCGACCGTTGCGCTTAATCGACCAACTGGCAATGCAAGGCGTTATCGAGGCTGCGCTCGATGTTGCACAGCACCTCGAATGAGCCGAACGTGACGGCCTTGGCCCGGTGCACCAACCGCCAGAAGTCCTGCTCGCCGGCTTCGACACTACGAAGCGCTGCTTCGCCCGCCTCACGGGTTTGCCACTGCAAATAGTTGAGTACTCGCCGACCGTCTTCGCTGGCCTGGATGCTGGCGCTCAGCAATCCCTGATGGTCACGGGCCAGGCGCTCGGTCTGCTCCGACAGCGCCGAGACCAAGGCCTGCTGCCATTGAGGTTCGATGTTGAACTCCATCAGCTGGGTGAAACTGCGATTGTTCCTTGGCATCTGCATGAAAGGTTCCCGATGTGTGTAAGGCGGATCTTGAGATCCGAAGGCCTGCAGGGTAAAACCTCTAGTTAAGTCAAGGTCAAGCGAGAAATTCAGGCCAATGAAACCGATCGATGTCCACAAGGAACTCACCGTCGGCCAAGTCGCCGCCCGCAGCGGCGTGGCGGTCACCGCCCTGCACTTCTATGAAGCCAAGGGCTTGATCAACAGCACGCGCAATTCGGGCAACCAACGGCGTTACCCGCGCGAAGTGTTGCGCCGCGTGGCGCTGATCAAGGTTGCCCAGAGCCTGGGCATTCCCTTGGCGGAAATTGGCGAGGCCTTGAAAAACCTCCCGGATAGCCGCGCGCCCACGGCGACTGACTGGCAACGCCTCTCGGCGCAATGGGGCCAGGCGCTGGATGAGCGCATCAACCAGTTGGTGGCACTGCGCGACCGGCTCAACGGCTGCATCGGCTGCGGCTGCCTGTCGATGGAGCATTGCCCCCTGCGCAACCAGGGCGATGTGCTGGGCAAGCGCGGGCCGGGCGCTCATCTGCTGGACGCGCCGTGAGACGTTCGTCGGCGCGCGACCAGGTGCCAGAACGCTGTCCTATAGTGGATGGGCGCCAGTCAGCGAAGGTGCTCTTCGCCCTACCCCACAAGGAGAAACGTCATGGGTGCCAAAACCATTCCTGAAGGTTTCCATTGCATCACGCCCTACCTGGGCATTCAAAAAGCGGCCGAAGCCATCGAGTTCTATAAAAAGGCCTTCAACGCCACCGAGGTCATGCGCCTGCCGATGCCCGATGGCAGCGTCGGACACGCCGAACTGCGGATCAACGACTTCCCGATCATGCTCGGTACGCCTTGCGACCAGGGCCCGCTGCGCAATCCGGACGCATCGCCCTCGGTGGGCCTGCACCTGTACGTCGAGGACGTGGACAGTGCATTTGCCCAGGCCATCGACGCGGGCGGTACGGTGATCTCGGAGGTGAAAGACCAGTTTTATGGGGATCGCACCGGCAGCCTGAAGGATCCCTATGGGCATGTGTGGTTCCTGGCAACGCACAAGGAGGACCTGACCCAGGAACAGATCGAGCAACGGGCCCGGGAGATGTTCCAATCAGGCTGACCTGAAGCCCTATCCCGCTGTGGGAGCAAACCTGCTCGCTCCCCACGGACAGGACTAAAACTGATTGCGAAACATTTTCTTTCATCTTTCCCTTCGGGATTTCAGTTTCTCGTTCGTCTTAATTAGATGCAGCGGGCCGCGTCGGCAAAAGCCACGGCCCGCCCGTCCAGGGTTCACCGTTTTGCGAAGCCCGTAATACAGAGCCTTTCATCGAATCAAGACGTTCAATCATGTCCAAGAAGTCCCGCTCCAAACTCTGGTTCCTGGTCCATAGCTGGCTGGCATTGCCCATCTGGTTTTTCGTCCTCATCGTGTGTGTCACCGGCACTCTTGCCGTGGTCAGCCAGGAGATCGTCTGGCTGGCCAACCCGGAGATGCGCGCCAGCAAGCCGACAGACGATGCACCGCTGCTCGGCTACGAGCAGGTGGTCGCGGCGATCAGGCAAGCCCAACCGCTTACCCAGGTGCAGAGCATCACCCGCCCGGATGAATCGCATTTCGCCCTGGAGGTCCGGGTCACCTACCCTGATGGCCGTCCCGACACGGTCTACGTCAACCCCTACAGCGGCGTCATCCAGGGCTCGGCGCCGACGTTCAACTTCCAGGCGTTCACCCGCGCCCTGCACGGCTGGTGGCTGGTCCCGTTCACCAACGGTTTCAGCTGGGGCTGGTACCTGGTGTCGTTCCTCGGCCTGCCGCTGCTGGCGTCCCTGGTCACCGGGCTGGTGGTCTACAAGCGCTTCTGGAAAGGCTTTTTTCGTCCAACCCTGCGCATTCGCCACGGCGCGCGGATTTTCTGGGGCGACTTCCACCGCCTCAGTGGCATCTGGTCGATCTGGTTCATCGCGGTCATTTCCATCACCGGTACCTGGTTCCTGATCCAGGCCTTGCTGTTCGACAACCAGATTTCCATTTCCAGCGAGCCCGTGCTGCCGGTGGTCGCCCGGGAAAGCGTGCCTCTGTCGGCCGACGGCACGGCACCGCCCCTGTTGAACCTGGACCGGGCCCTTGAAATTGCCCAGCAGCGAATCCCCGGCTTGGAAGCGAGCTTCATCAACCTGCCCGGCAATGCCTACAGCCATCTGGAAATCAGTGGACGCGGCTGGTACCCGCTGATGTTCCAGACCGCCACGCTCAACCCCTACGACGGTGACGTGGCGGCCTTGCGGCTGCTGTCGGACCGCACCACCCTGGAGTTCGTCACCGAATCCATGCGGCCGTTGCATACAGGGGATTTCGGCGGGCTGTGGATCAAGCTGATCTGGTTCTTCTTCGGCCTGATCCTGAGCATGATGGTGCTCAGTGGGTTGCTGATCTGGACCAAGCGCACGGCCCTCGCCACCGCCAACGCCTTCAAGCGCAGCCAGAAGCCCAGCCGAGGAGCACGGGCTGCACGGTCACTGCAGCCGTCCATGGGCAGTGAATCATCGGAGGGCAGCCTGTGAGCCAGTCCACTACCCACCCATCGACACCGTCACGCCTGAACCTGATCTGGCGTAAATGGCGCTTTCACCTCAACGTCCTGCTGTTGCTGATTCCCCTGGGATTCATGCCCAAGTATTTCTCCGAAGCGGCGTTGTTCCGTGGCGACGAGGGGCTGGGTCAACGGGACGTCGGTGAAATCCAGGTCGGGCCCTGGAGCCTGCGCCTGGCCGAGTTTCGCAATGAAGCGCCACGCCAGGAAGGCCCGGCCGGGCCCATGAAGCATTTCAACGCGGCCCTGTGCCAACGTTGCATCGGCCAGGTCAAGGCCACCTACCTGCGCATCGGCAAGCCTCGCAGCCTGCGGGCCGCCGGGGTGATTTTCTTCGGCTCGCCCTATCGCATGGGCGCCTTGCTGCCGGTGCCGTCCAAGACTCAGCCGAACGCCGAGCTGTGGATAACCCTCGAAGGTTGGGATGGCTCGATGCACCAGGCTTCCATTCCCCTGAGCCAGGCGTCACCGGCCACCGTCGCCTGGCTGAACACCCAAGGAACCCAACGATGACTTCCCGCGCCTGTTTCAAGCGCCTGGCGCTGCTGTTCTGCGCTGGCTTCAGCTCCAGTGTCCTGGCCCACAACCCGATGTGCGAATGCAAGGCCATCGACGCCGAGCAGATCCAGTGCACCGGTGGCTTTTCCGACGGCAGCGGCGCGCCAGGGGTGACCCTGGACGTCATTGGCTACGACGAAACCATCCTGGTTCCGGGCAAGCTGGGGGCGGATTCAACGCTGACCTTCAAGAAACCGAACGCTGAATTCTACGTGCTCTTCGACGCCGGCCCCGGCCACGTGGTGGAAATCGACCAAGCGGACATCGAGGCCCCATGAACCCGTCCACGACTCAAGTCGTCCGGCCTGCCGGCGCGGGCCATGAAACCCTCTACGTCGCGCTGTTGTGCCTGGTCATCGTGCTGGTGGCCGGGTCGGTCGTGACCTGGCACCGCAAGGCCGAAGACACGCACGTCCTGGCCTCGAACCAGCTCGACGCCCGCCGCGACCTCAGCGCCGCGGAACAAGGCCTCTATGCGGACCTGCGAGTGACCCTGGATGAAATTCGCCTGTTGCGCGAAGAACACCCCTCGCTGCCCACCCCGCAGGCATTGGCGGATGAAGGCTTTGCCCCGTTCGCCCAGGACGCCAGTTCCGTCAGCCGCGGCGGCCACGCCTGGCAGTTACTGGGGGATCGGGCCTACTTCGGTACGAGCGGCAATCCCGCCGTCGCCGGTTCGTTTCTGATGCGCATCGGCGAAGCTTCCGACGCTGCACCGGACATCTGGCTCAACCGTGGCAATCGCCCCACGGCGCCTACTGCACTGGACGATGCCGCGCTGTCCGCCGCCGGCTGGCAGCAGATCG
The DNA here is from genome assembly GCF_018325965.1 of Pseudomonas sp. Cab53. Taxonomy (NCBI): domain Bacteria; kingdom Pseudomonadati; phylum Pseudomonadota; class Gammaproteobacteria; order Pseudomonadales; family Pseudomonadaceae; genus Pseudomonas; species Pseudomonas sp. Cab53. The sequence continues at coordinate 4,313,520 of NZ_AP021902.1, forward strand.
TCGCGCAATTCGACGCCGGCGTGACCCGCCAGCATCGGCACTGACCCACGCCCCTGATTCGAGAGAAGACCCTTCGCCCATGCCTATCGCCCCTCAACGCCGCTCCTTGCTGCGCCTGCTGCTGATCAGCCTGCTGGCCTGCCTGTTCACCGCGCCGGCCAGCGCCGAAACAGCCAAGCGCCTGCGCATCGGCATTACCCTGCACCCTTATTACAGCTACGTGGCGAACATCGTCGGCGACAAGGCCGAGGTCGTCCCGCTGATCCCGGCCGGTTTCAACCCCCACGCCTACGAGCCTCGCTCCGAAGACATCAAACGCATCGGCGGCCTCGACGTGATCGTGCTCAACGGCGTGGGCCATGACGATTTCGCCGACCGCATGATCGCCGCCAGCGAAACCCCGGACGTGAAGGTGATCGAAGCCAACGAGAACGTGCCTCTGCTGGCGGCCACCGGTACCGCGGCCCGCGGCGCGGGCAAAGTGGTGAACCCGCACACGTTCCTGTCCATCAGCGCCTCCATTGCCCAGGTCAACAACATCGCTCGGGAACTGGGCAAGCTCGACCCGGACAACGCCAAGACCTACACCCAGAACGCCCGTGCCTACGGCAAGCGCCTGCGGCAGATGCGCGCCGCCGCCCTGGCGAAACTGACCCAGGCGCCCAACGCCGAGCTGCGGGTGGCCACGGTGCATGCCGCCTACGACTACCTGCTGCGTGAATTCGGCCTGGAAGTGACCGCGGTGGTCGAGCCCGCCCATGGCATCGAGCCGAGCCCCAGCCAACTGAAGAAGACCATCGATCAACTGCGCGAGCTGGACGTGAAGGTGATCTTCTCCGAGATGGATTTTCCGTCCACCTACGTCGACACCATCCAACGTGAGTCCGGCGTGAAGCTGTACCCGCTCTCGCACATTTCCTACGGCGACTACAGCGCCGAGAAGTACGAGAAGGAAATGACCGGCAACCTCGACACGGTGGTCCGGGCCATCCAGGAGTCCGGCGCATGACCGCCCAGCAAACCCTCACCCGGCCTCACACCGGGCCGTTGATTGAATTCGCCGGCATCCGCCTGGACCTCGGTCGCACCACCATCCTCGATGAGGTGGCGTTCCAGGTGGCGCCCGGCAGCATCCACGCCCTGGTGGGGCCCAACGGTGGCGGCAAGAGCTCACTGATCAAGACATTGCTCGGGCAGATGCCACACCAGGGCCGCTTGAGCCTGCAATGGCCGGGCGAACCCGGCGTGATTGGCTACGTGCCCCAGGCGCTGGAGTTCGACCGGGGCCTGCCCATGACCGTGGATGATTTCATGGCGGCGATGTGTCAGCGACGGCCCGCCTTTCTCGGCCTGAGCCGGCATTACGCCGGTGCCATCGGCGCGGCCCTGGAACGGGTCGGCATGCAGGACAAACGCAAGCGACGCATGGGCGCGCTGTCTGGCGGCGAACGCCAGCGAGTACTGCTCGCCCAGGGTTTGATCCCACCGCCGCAATTGCTGGTGCTGGATGAACCGATGTCGGCGCTGGACGAGGCCGGGATCCAGGTCTTCGAACGGTTGCTGCGGGACTGGCGCGAAGCCGGGATCACCGTGCTCTGGATCGAGCATGACCTGGAAGCCGTCGCGCGCCTGGCCGACCGGGTCACCGGCCTGAACCGCCGGGTGCTGTTCGACGGTCCACCGCACCAGACCCTCACCCCCGAACGCTTGCTGTCGCTGTTTTCCACCCATCCACGGACGAACGGGAGCGCCGCCTGATGAGCTATGAAGCCTTTCGCTTGATGGTCCAGGGCTGGGCCTCGTCCGGCTACCTGCCCGAGGCGCTGGCCTACGGGTTCGTGGTCAATGCGCTGCTGGCCGGGCTGTTGATCGGCCCGGTGCTGGGCGGCCTGGGCACACTGGTGGTGGTCAAGCGCTTCGCGTTTTTCTCCGAGGCGGTGGGCCACGCGGCGCTGACCGGCGTCGCCATTGGCATCCTGCTGGGCGAGCCCTACACCGGGCCGTACGGCAGCCTGTTCGGTTACTGCCTGTTGTTCGGCATCCTGCTCAACTACCTGCGCAACCGTACCGGCCTGGCACCGGACACCTTGATCGGCGTCTTCCTTTCCGTGTCCCTGGCCCTGGGCGCCAGCCTGCTGCTGATCCTGGCGGGCAAGATCAACGTGCACATCCTCGAAAACGTGCTGTTTGGCTCGGTGCTGACGGTCAACGGCAACGACCTGCTGGTGCTGGCGGTGGTCGGCTCGCTGGTGATGGCCCTGGCGTTGCCGCTGTACAACCGCATCATGCTGGCCAGTTTCAACCCGCAACTGGCGGCGGTGCGAGGCGTGGCGGTCAAGACCCTGGATTATCTGTTCGTGGTCCTGGTGACGTTGATCACGGTGGCGGCGGTGAAGGTCATCGGCGCGATCCTGGTCGGCGCCTTGCTGGTGATCCCGGCTGCGGCGGCGCGCTTGCTCAGCCAGTCATTGAAAGGCTTTTTCGGCTGCTCGGTGCTGATCGCCACCGTCAGTACCTTGTGCGGAATCCTCGCACCGATCGTTTTCGACCTGCCGATCCCCTCCGGTGCCGCGATCATCCTGGTGGCCGGCATCGCCTTCGCCTTGAGCGCCATCGCCCGCGGTGTCGTCCCCAGCCTCAAAGGGAACCTTGGATAAATGATGATGCTTCGACGCTTGAGCCTGGCCGTGGCGCTAGGCGGCCTGATCACCCTCCCCGCATTCGCCGCCGAAAGCAGCCGGCCCGTGCACCTGCTGGCCTCGCTGCCTGTCACCTACGGGTTGAGCGAGACCTTGCTCAAGGGCACTGACGTCAAGCTGGACCGAGCGGCCCCGGCCAACTTGCCCGGCACCCGGCAGAGCGCCTATTTCAGTGGCCGGGGCGCTCCAGCACTGAACACACTGGCCCGTGACGCCGACGCGGTGATCGGCCTGCGCTCACTGTGGCCAGACGATCCGCTGTACCCCATGGCCCGGCGCAGCAACATCCGCATTGTCGAAGTCGATGCCGCCCGCCCGGTGGACGGTGCCTTGCCGGGGATCGCCGTGCAACCGGGCACGGCCGATGGCCTGGCGAGCCAGCCGTGGATGGCCAGTCATAACCTCGGGCGGATGGCCGATGTGATCGCCGCCGACCTGGTACGCCTGGCGCCCTCGGCCAAGACCAACATCGACAGCAACCTGGCGACCCTCAAGCAACGTCTACTCAAGCTCAGCGCCGACAGCGAAAAACGCCTCGCCAGTGCCGACAACCTGAGCGTGGTCAGCCTGAGCGAGCATTTCGGCTACCTGATCAGTGGGCTGAACCTGGACACAATCGACACCGACGCCCGCCCCGACGCCGAATGGACACCCGAGGCCCTCGCTCAACTGACCGCCCAATTGAAAGACAACGAAGTGGCGCTGGTGCTGCACCATCGCCAACCGTCGGAGGCCGTGAAAGCGGCCATCCGCGAAGGCGGTAGCCAATTGCTGGTGCTGAGCACCGACGCCGCCGACCCGGTGGCGGAGCTGGAGGGCAATATTGGACAGGTCATCGCGGCACTGGCAGCAGACTGACAGCGCCCCTGTGGGAGCGGGCTTGCTCGCGAAAAAACCAGCGCCTCCAACCTTTGTGCTGGCTGATACACCGCTTCGCGGGCAAGCCCGATCCCACAGGCTTTCAACTTAGTTCAGGGCATCCCCCGGCACACGCACGAACCCTTCCATCAATACCCGCGCGCTGCGGCTCATGATGGCCTTGGTCACGGTCCATTCGCCGTTGACCTGGCTGGCTTCGGCGCCGACGCGTAAGGTGCCGGAGGGGTGGCCGAAACGTACGGCGCTGCGTTCGGTGCCGCCGGCGGCGAGGTTGACCAGGGTGCCGGAAATGGCGGCCGCGGTGCCGATGGCCACGGCCGCGGTGCCCATCATGGCATGGTGCAGCTTGCCCATGGACAACGCCCGGACCAGCAAATCAACGTCGCCGGCAGCCACCGTCTTGCCACTCGACGAGACGTAGTCCGCCGGCGGTGCGACGAAAGCCACCTTCGGCGTGTGCTGGCGCTGGGCAGCTTCGTCCAGGTGCTTGATCAAGCCCATGCGCAAGGCGCCGTGGGCCCGAATGGTTTCGAACATCGCCAGTGCCTTGGCGTCGCCATTGATCGCGCCTTGCAATTCCGTGCCGGTATAACCGACGTCTCGGGCATTGATGAAAATCGTCGGGATCCCGGCGTTGATCAAGGTCGCCTTGAACGTACCGACACCCGGCACCTCAAGGTCGTCCACCAGGTTGCCGGTGGGGAACATCGAACCGCCACCGCCCTCCTCGTCAGCCGCCGGGTCCAGGAACTCCAACTGCACTTCAGCCGCCGGAAAGGTCACGCCATCGAGTTCGAAGTCGCCGGTTTCCTGCACCGCGCCGTCGGTGATCGGCACATGGGCGATGATGGTCTTGCCGATATTGGCCTGCCAGATCCGCACCACGGCCACGCCGTTGTACGGAATGCGCGCCGCCTCCACCAGGCCGCTGCTGATGGCGAACGAGCCCACCGCCGCCGACAGATTGCCGCAGTTGCCGCTCCAATCCACGAACGGCTTGTCGATGGAGACCTGGCCGAACAGGTAATCGACATCGTGATCGGCGCGTGAGCTCTTGGACAGGATCACCGTCTTGCTGGTGCTGGACGTCGCACCGCCCATGCCATCGATCTGTTTCTCGTACGGGTCGGGGCTGCCGATGACTCGCAACAACAGGGCATCGCGCGCCGGCCCCGGGACGCGGGCGGCCTCGGGCAGGTCTTGCAGGCTGAAGAACACGCCTTTGCTGGTGCCGCCACGCATGTAGGTGGCGGGGATTCTGACTTGTGGTGCGTGAGCCATGGACGCTCCTACTCCCTATCGTGAGATTTAAACGGCGACCGCCGATTCAAGAAAGTCCTGGGCGAAGCGTTGCAACACGCCCCCGGCTTCATAAATCGACACCTCTTCGGCGGTGTCGAGACGGCAGGTCACCGGCACCTCGACGCGCTCGCCGTTCTTGCGCGTGATCACCAGCGTCAGCGTCGCCCGCGGCGTACGCTCGCCGATCACGTCATAGACCTCGCTGCCGTCGATACCCAGGGTCTTGCGGTCGGTGCCGGGCTTGAATTCCAATGGCAACACGCCCATGCCCACCAGGTTGGTGCGATGGATGCGCTCGAAGCCCTCGGCCACAATCGCCTCGACACCGGCCAGGCGCACGCCCTTGGCCGCCCAATCCCGGGAGGAACCCTGGCCGTAGTCGGCACCGGCGACGATGATCAGCGGCTGCTTGCGCTGCATGTAGGTTTCGATGGCTTCCCACATGCGCATGACCTGGCCTTCCGGCTCGACCCGGGCCAGGGAGCCCTGCTTGACCTTGCCGTTTTCCTGGACCATTTCGTTGAACAGTTTCGGGTTGGCGAAGGTGGCGCGCTGCGCGGTCAGGTGGTCGCCCCGGTGGGTCGCGTAGGAGTTGAAGTCCTCTTCCGGCAGGCCCATTTTGGCCAGGTATTCACCGGCGGCGCTGTCGAGCATGATCGCGTTGGACGGCGACAGGTGATCGGTGGTGATGTTGTCCGGCAGCACCGCCAGCGGGCGCATGCCCTTGAGCGGCCGCGCACCGGCCAGCGCGCCTTCCCAATAAGGTGGACGACGAATGTAGGTGCTTTGCGGACGCCAGTCGTACAGCGGCGTGACTTTCGGCCCGGTGTCTTCCTGGATAGCGAACATCGGGATGTAGACCTGGCGAAACTGTTCCGGCTTGACCGAGGCCTTGACCACCGCTTCGATTTCTTCGTCGCTCGGCCAGATGTCCTTGAGGCGGATTTCCCGACCGTCCACCACGCCCAGCACGTCCTTCTCGATGTCGAAACGGATGGTCCCGGCGATGGCATAGGCCACCACCAGCGGCGGCGACGCGAGGAACGCCTGCTTGGCGTACGGATGAATGCGGCCGTCGAAGTTGCGGTTGCCCGACAACACGGCGGTGGCGTACAGGTCGCGGTCGATGATTTCCTGCTGGATCACCGGGTCCAATGCACCCGACATGCCGTTGCAGGTGGTGCAGGCAAAGGCCACGACACCAAAGCCCAGTTGCTCCAGTTCTTTGGTCAGGCCTGCCTCATCCAGGTACAACGCCACGGTTTTCGAACCGGGCGCCAGGGAGGACTTGACCCACGGCTTGCGCACCAGGCCCAGGCGGTTGGCGTTGCGCGCCAAGAGGCCGGCGGCGATCACGTTGCGCGGGTTGCTGGTGTTGGTGCAACTGGTGATGGCGGCGATGATCACCGCGCCGTCGGGCATCTGCCCCGGCACTTCGGTCCATTGCCCGGCAATGCCATTGGCCGCCAGGTCCGTGGTAGCCACGCGGGCGTGGGGGTTGCTCGGCCCTGCCATGTTGCGCACCACCGACGACAGGTCGAAACTCAGGCCGCGCTCGTACTGCGCACCCTTGAGGTGATCGGCCCACAAGCCAACTTGTCTGGCGTATGTCTCGACCAGTTGCACCTGCTGGTCTTCACGACCGGTGAGCTTCAGGTAATCGATGGTCTGCTGGTCGATGTAGAACATCGCCGCCGTGGCGCCGTATTCCGGGGCCATGTTGGAGATGGTCGCGCGGTCGCCCAGGGTCAGGGCCTGGGCACCTTCACCGAAAAACTCCAGCCAGGCGCCGACGACCTTTTGCTTGCGCAGGAACTCGGTCAGTGCCAGCACCATGTCGGTGGCGGTGATGCCCGGTTGCAACTTGCCGGTCAGTTCGACGCCGATGATTTCCGGCAGGCGCATCCACGAGGCACGGCCGAGCATGACGCTTTCCGCTTCCAGGCCGCCAACACCGATGGCGATCACCCCCAGGGCATCGACGTGAGGCGTGTGGCTGTCGGTGCCCACGCAGGTGTCGGGGAATGCCACGCCGTCACGCTGCTGGATCACCGGGGACATTTTTTCCAGGTTGATCTGGTGCATGATCCCGTTGCCGGGCGGGATCACGTCGACGTTCTTGAAGGCCTTTTTGGTCCAGTTGATGAAGTGGAACCGGTCCTCGTTGCGCCGGTCTTCGATGGCGCGGTTCTTGGCGAACGCCTGGGGATCATAGCCGCCGCTTTCCACGGCCAGGGAATGGTCGACGATCAGTTGCGTCGGCACCACCGGATTGACCTGCGCCGGGTCCCCGCCCTGCTGGGCGATGGCATCACGCAGACCGGCCAGGTCCACCAAGGCGGTCTGGCCGAGGATGTCATGGCACACCACGCGGGCCGGGAACCAGGGGAAGTCCAGGTCACGCTTGCGCTCGATCAGTTGCAGCAGCGATTCGCCCAGCGTCGCCGGGTCGCAGCGGCGCACGAGGTTCTCGGCCAGCACGCGGGAGGTGTACGGCAGGCCGTCATAGGCGCCGGGACGGATGGCCTCGACGGCCCCACGAACGTCGAAATAATCCAGCGAAGTGCCGGGCAGCGGTTTGCGAAATTCTGTGTTCATCATCAGGACTCGGGTCACGGTGGTTTCAGAGGGGCCGGCGCAGCTATTGAAGTGAACCCGGTCAACTGTGGGAGCGGGCTTGCTCGCGAATGCGGTGTGTCAGTCGACATCAATCTTGAATGTCAGTCCGTCTTCGCGAGCAAGCCCGCTCCCACAAGAGGAGGCGGTTCCTTCAGTTACAGCGCCAGCGCCCTCCAGCTCAGCGTTGTTCGATTGGCACGAACTTGCGCTGTTCGACGCCGGTGTATTCGGCGCTCGGGCGGATGATGCGGTTGTTGGCGCGTTGTTCGAACACGTGGGCGGCCCAGCCGGTCAAACGCGAGCACACGAAGATCGGTGTGAACAGCTTGGTCGGGATGCCCATGAAGTGGTAAGCCGAGGCGTGGTAGAAATCGGCGTTGGGGAACAGTTTCTTCTGCTCCCACATGGTCTTGTCGATGGCTTCGGAGACCGGGAACAGCACCGTATCGCCCACTTCGTCGGCAAGCTTTTTCGACCAGCCCTTGATCACCTCGTTACGCGGGTCGTTGTCCTTATAGATCGCGTGGCCGAAGCCCATGATCTTGTCCTTGCGCTCAAGCATCGCCAGCGTGCCCTTGATCGCCGCTTCCGGCGAGTCGAAGCGCTCGATCATTTCCATCGCCGCCTCGTTGGCCCCGCCATGCAGCGGGCCGCGCAGCGAGCCGATGGCCGCGGTGATGCAGGAGAACAGGTCCGAAAGGGTCGAGGCGCAGACCCGGGCGGTGAAGGTCGAGGCGTTGAACTCATGCTCGGCGTAGAGGATCAGCGACACGTTCATCACCTTGACGTGCAGCTCGCTCGGCTTCTTGCCGTGCAACAAGTGCAGGAAGTGGCCACCGATGGAGGCTTCGTCGGTGACGCACTCAATGCGCTGGCCCTGGTGGCTGAAGCGATACCAGTAGCACATGATCGCGGGGAATGCGCCCAACAGGCGGTCGGTCTTGTCCTGCTGCTCGGTGAAATCGCGCTCGGGTTCCAGGTTGCCCAGGAACGAGCAGCCGGTGCGCATCACGTCCATTGGATGGGCGTCGGCGGGGATGCGCTCGAGCACTTCCTTCAGGGCCTGGGGCAGGTCCCGCAGCTGACGCAGCTTGCGGGTGTAGGCGTCCAGTTGCGCCTGGGTCGGCAGCTCGCCGTACAGCAGCAGGTACGCCACTTCTTCAAATTGCGCCTCTGCCGCCAGGTCGCGAACATCGTAGCCACGGTAGGTCAGGCCGGCACCGGACTGGCCCACGGTGGACAAAGCGGTTTGCCCGGCCACCTGGCCACGGAGCCCGGCGCCACTGAGTACTTTTGCTTCGGCCATTTGCTGTCTCCAATTGTTGAATTTGTAGGGAATCGGCAAGTTTCGGGAGCGGGCCTTATTTCTTCGCCGCGAACAACGCATCGAGCTTCTGCTCGAAGGTGTGGTAGTCGATACGATCGTAAAGCTCCATGCGGGTCTGCATGGTGTCGATGACATTCTGCTGCGTGCCGTCGCGACGAATCGCGATGTAGACGTTCTCGGCCGCCTTGTTCATGGCACGGAAGGCCGACAGCGGGTACAGCACCAGGGACACGTCGGCACCGGCCAACTGCTCGGTGGTGTACAGCGGGGTCGCGCCGAACTCGGTGATGTTGGCCAGGATCGGCGCCTTCACCCGGCTGGCGAACAGCTTGTACATCTCAAGCTCGGTGATCGCTTCGGGGAAAATCATGTCGGCACCGGCCTCGATGCACGCGGCGGCACGGTCGAGGGCCGACTCCAGCCCTTCCACGGCCAGGGCATCGGTACGGGCCATGATCACGAAACTGTCGTCGGTGCGAGCGTCCACCGCCGCCTTGATGCGGTCGACCATTTCCTGTTGCGAGACGATTTCCTTGTTCGGCCGATGACCGCAGCGCTTGGCGCCGACCTGGTCCTCGATATGCACCGCCGCCGCGCCGAACTTGATCATCGACTTGACCGTGCGCGCCACGTTGAACGCCGAGGAACCAAAACCGGTGTCCACGTCCACCAGCAGCGGCAAGTCGCACACGTCGGTGATGCGACGCACATCCGTCAGCACGTCGTCCAGGCCGGTAATGCCCAGGTCCGGCACACCGAGGGAGCCGGCCGCCACGCCGCCGCCCGAGAGATAGATCGCCTTGAAGCCGGCGCGCTTGGCCAACAACGCGTGGTTGGCGTTGATCGTGCCCACCACCTGCAGCGGATGCTCCTGGGCGACCGCGTCGCGGAATCGCTGGCCTGGCGTGCTCTTGCTGGAACTCATGACTCACCTCGTTCAGTGGCGGCGCTGTCCTGGAAATGACGCGCGATGTTGCGTTTGGAGGCGCCGATGTGCCGGCGCATCAGTAATTCAGCCAATTCGCCGTCACGGTCGGCGATGGCATCGAGAATCCGGTGGTGCTCGGCAAAGGCCTGGCGCGGACGGTTGGGCGTGGTGGAGAACTGGATGCGGTACATGCGCACCAGTTGATACAACTCGCCGCAGAGCATTTGCGTCAGGGTGCGGTTGCCGCTGCCCTGGATAATCCGGTAGTGGAAGTCGAAATCGCCTTCCTGCTGGTAGTAGCCGACACCGGCCTGGAACGCCGCATCGCGCTCGTGGGTTTCCAGGACCCGGCGCAGTTCGTCGATTTCTTCCAGGGTCATGCGCTCGGCTGCCAAGCGGCAGGCCATGCCTTCGAGGGATTCGCGGATTTCATAGAGCTCCAACAGCTCGGCATGGCTCAGGGACACCACCCGCGCGCCGACATGGGGCACTCGCACCAGCAGGCGCTGGCCCTCCAGGCGATGGATGGCCTCGCGCAACGGCCCGCGGCTGATGCCGTAGGTGCGGGCCAGCTCCGGCTCGGAGATCTTGCTGCCGGGGGCGATGTCGCCCTGGACAATGGCCGCCTGGATACGCCGGAACACGTTCTCGGAGAGGGTTTCCGAGTCGTCCTGGGCCATCACCGGGGTTTCGAGCTGACCGAGCATATTGTCGACACCTTTAAAAGCAATGTGCCAAAAACTAACCAATAAAGAACTATTCGTCAAAGTAAAAATCCATATTGTCGACAATCGTCTAATAACGACCTTCTCCATAACCGCTCGCATGGTTCAATCGTAGCCTCCGGCCAGCGGTGGCGTCAGAAAACCACCGTGCTAGAATGCCGCCGCTGTTTGCCGCTCTCCTCTATATAGGGAAAGCGCCTGAAGGAGCTTGCGCAGTAATGCCAGGGCCTGAACCGATGAACGGAATGCTGCGCACCAGGATCTATGACACTCAAGCCCTTATCTGCTGCTCTCTATCTCATGTGCCTGCCGGGGCTTGCCGCGGCGGGCGAAAAAACCGTGTACGGCCTCAACGAATACGCGGCCTTGCAGGGCATCGACCTGGAAGTGGCCGCCAAGCTCGACACCGGGGCCAAGACAGCGTCCCTCAGTGCCCGCGACATCAAGCGCTTCAAGCGCAACGGCGAATCCTGGGTGCGTTTCTACCTGGCCATCGACGCGGCCCACTCGCACCCCATCGAACGTCCGCTGGCCAGGGTCAGCAAGATCAAGCGCCGCGCCGGTGACTACGACCCGGAAGAAGGTAAGAAGTACACGGCTCGGCCGGTCATCGAACTGGACATCTGCATGGGTTCGGCCCTGCGCAGTATTGAAGTGAACCTGACCGACCGCAGCGCTTTCCAATACCCGTTGCTGATTGGCTCCGAAGCGCTCAAGCGCTTCGACGCGCTGGTCGACCCCAGTCTCAAATACGCTGCCGGCAAACCCGCCTGCGCCAATGCCGCTCAAACCGCAGAGTAATTCCAATGCGCTCCCTGACCCTCCATTTGAAAATGCTGATCGCCATCCTGGTGGTGCTGGGCCTGTCGGTGACGGCCTATCAGATTTTCGTGCTCGGCATCCCGGTGACCGAAGACGCCACCGACGACTTGTGGAACATCGACGCCAAGGTCGAGTTCGTGCCCAACGCCAAGGATCCGGTCAAGGTCCAGATGTTCGTGCCGCCCCTGAGCCGCGACTACGTGAGCCTCAACGAGAGCTTCATTTCCAACAATTACGGTGTGGCGGTGAACCGGGTCGACGGTAACCGCAAGGTGACGTGGTCGGCCCGTCGTGCCAAGGGTAACCAGACGCTCTACTACCGCCTGGTGCTGACCAAGCGTTACAGCGCCGAAAAAACCAAGGTCAAGGGCCCGACCTTCCGTGACAGCATCGCCGTCGAGGGCCCGGAAAAACTCGCCGCCGAAGCCCTGCTCGCCCCAATCCGCCAGCATTCGGCCGACGTCGAGACCTTCATCAGCGAGGCCATCAAGCGGGTCAACAACCTCAACGACGACAACGTCAAGCTGCTGCTGGCCGGCGATCCGTCGTCGAGCAACAAAGCGCGCATCGTCGAACTGGTGCTGTCGATTGCCCACGTCCCGGTGGAAAAAGTCCACACCATCCGCCTGGTGGCCGACCAGCCGCAGACGCCGGAACTGTGGCTGCGCAGCTTCAACGGCACCGATTGGCTGTATTTCAGCCCTGACACCGGCGAGCAGGGCCTGCCCACCGACCGGCTGTTGTGGTGGACCGGCGATGAAAACCTGATCACCGTCGATGGCGGCAAGAAAGCCACCGTGACCTTCAGCATGAACAACAGCGAGATGAACGCAATCCGCCTGGCCAAGCTGACGGACGAGAACACCGACGCCAACTTCCTCGAATACTCGCTCTACGGCCTGCCCCTGCAGACCCAGCAGACGTTCATGATCATGGTGATGATCCCGATCGGCGTGCTGGTGATCCTGGTGCTGCGCAACCTGATCGGCCTGCAGACCCTGGGAACGTTCACCCCGGTGCTGATTGCCCTGGCCTTCCGGGAAACCCAACTGGGCTTCGGGATCATCCTGTTCACGGTGATCACGGCGCTGGGGCTGTCGCTGCGCTCGTACCTGGAACACCTCAAGTTGCAGATGCTGCCCAGGCTCTCGGTGGTGTTGACCTTCGTGGTGGTGCTGATCGCCGCCATCAGCCTGTTCAGCCATAAGCTGGGCCTGGAGCGCGGCTTGTCGGTGGCGCTGTTCCCGATGGTGATCCTGACCATGACCATCGAACGCCTGTCCATTACCTGGGAAGAACGCGGCGCCGGCCATGCGATGAAGGTCGCCATCGGCACCCTGTTCGCCGCCTCCCTGGCGCACCTGATCATGAGCGTGCCGGAGCTGGTGTATTTCGTGTTCACGTTCCCGGCGATCCTGCTGATCCTGGTGGGCTTCATGCTGGCCATGGGGCGCTATCGCGGCTACCGCCTGACCGAGCTGGTACGGTTCAAGGCCTTCCTCAAGGCTGACTCGTAATGTTCGGTTTCTGGAAGACCTGGAAGGCCTTGGAAGCGCGGGGCATCATGGGCATCAACCGGCGTAACGCCGACTACGTGCTCAAGTACAACAAGCGCAGCCTGTACCCCATCGTCGATGACAAGATCATCACCAAGGAACGGGCGATCGAGGCCGGCATCCATGTGCCGGAGTTGTACGGGATCATTTCCACCGAGAAGGAAATCGACAAGCTCGACGGGATCATCGGCGGGCGCACCGACTTCGTGATCAAGCCGGCCCAGGGCGCTGGCGGCGACGGCATCATCGTCATCGCCGACCGCTTCGAGGGCCGCTATCGCACGGTCTCTGGCAAGATCGTCAGCCATGAGGAAATCGAGCACCACATCTCCAGCATTCTCACCGGCCTGTATTCCCTGGGCGGGCACCGGGACCGGGCGCTGATCGAATACCGGGTGGTGCCGGACCAGATCTTCAAGAGCATCAGCTACGAAGGCGTGCCGGACATCCGCATCATTGTGTTGATGGGTTATCCGGTAATGGCCATGCTGCGTCTGCCGACCCGCCAGTCCGGCGGCAAGGCCAACCTGCACCAGGGCGCCATCGGCGTGGGCGTCGACCTCGCCACGGGCTTGACCCTGCGCGGCACCTGGCTGAACAACATCATCACCAAGCACCCCGACACCACCAACGCGGTGGACGGCGTGCAACTGCCCTACTGGGACGGTTTCATGAAGCTGGCCGCCGGTTGTCACGAACTGTGCGGGCTGGGCTACATCGGCGTGGACATGGTGCTGGACCAGGAAAAAGGCCCGCTGATCCTGGAACTCAATGCCCGGCCGGGGCTGAACATCCAGATCGCCAACGACTGCGGCCTGACCCTGCGCACCCACGCCGTGGAAGCGCACCTGGAAGCACTCAAGGCCCGTGGCGTGGTTGAGACCGTGGAAGAACGGGTGGCCTTTGCCCAAGAGTTGTTTGGGCATATTCCGCCGGTTGAAGGTTGATCCTTTTTAGAATGCTCTATGCAAGATCTGTGGCGAGGGGATTTATCCCCGCTGGGGTGCGGAGCAGCCCCAAAACCTACCATTTCTGTACATCCGCTTGATCACGTTCAGCCGCTATGGGGCCGCTTCGCGACCCAACGGGGATAAATCCCCTCGCCACAACATTTGTCCACAACCTTGCTATTTCGGTCGCCAAACTTACCCATCTCCGACATCCCTCTAGGTGCAAATCCTACACAGGGATTACAATCGCTCCCCCGCCTCAATGGCTGATCCGCCCCGCCCATGCCGACCTGTTCCGTACACCCACTGCCCTACCGCGCCAACCCCGCCGAGTACTTCGCGGCCATCCGTCATGCCCCTGGCAGCGTGCTGCTCGACAGCGGCCGGCCGAGTGCTGAACGCGGGCGTTATGATGTGCTCAGCGCCTGGCCACTGGCGCAACTGGCGGTGCTGCCGGACGAGAGTGGTCGCGATTTCCTGCAACGTTTGCGCACCCAACTGACCCGGTTGGGGCATGCTGTCCTGCCGGCCACGGTGCAATTGCCCTTCGCCGGTGGCCTGATCGGCTACCTGAGCTACGACTTCGGCCGACACCTCGAAACCCTGCCGTCCCATGCGAAGGACGACCTGCACCTGCCCGACGCGCGTTTCGGCGTGTACGACTGGGCGCTGGTCAGCGACCATCAGGCCGGCACCAGCCAACTGGTGTTCCACCCCCATTGCGCCGAAGCCGAACGTCAGCGCCTGATTGCACTGTTCAGCCAGGCGGCCCCACGGCCTGTGGACAACTTCAGCCTGGCCGGGCCGATGACACCCGACCTGAGCGCCGACGCCTATCGCCAGGCGCTCGCACAGATCCACGCGTACATCCAGGCCGGCGATTGCTATCAGGTGAATTTTGCCCAGCGCTTTCGCGCACCTTGCCAGGGCGATGCCTGGGCGGCCTACGTGGCACTGCGGGCTGCGTGCCCGACGCCTTTTTCCGGGTTCCAGAGCCTGCCGGAGGGCGGCGCCGTGCTGAGCCTGTCACCCGAACGCTTCGTCAGGGTCAGCCAGGGCCACGTGGAAACCCGGCCGATCAAGGGCACCCGCCCCCGGGGCACGACGCCCGCCGAGGACGCCGCCCACGCCGCCGACCTGCTGGCCAGCCCCAAGGATCGCGCGGAGAACCTGATGATCGTCGACCTGCTGCGCAACGACCTGGGCCGCACCTGCCGCATCGGCACGGTGCAGGTGCCGGAGCTGTTCAGCTTGGAAAGCTACCCGAACGTGCACCATCTGGTCAGCAGCGTGACCGGCGAGCTGGCCGCCGACAAGGATGCCCTGGACCTGATCGCCGGTAGCTTCCCCGGCGGCTCGATCACCGGCGCGCCGAAGATCCGCGCCATGCAGATCATCGATGAACTCGAACCGACCCGACGTGGCCTGTATTGCGGCTCGCTGCTGTACCTGGACGTGCGCGGGGAAATGGACAGTTCCATCGCGATCCGCAGCCTGCTGGTCAAGGATGGGCAGGTGTGCTGCTGGGGCGGCGGCGGGATTGTCGCGGATTCGGACTGGCAGGCGGAGTATCAGGAGTCGATTACCAAGGTAAAGGTGCTGCTCGATACCCTGCAGAACCTTTAGTGACCACACATCTTCTGTGGGAGCGGGCTTGCTCGCGAATGCAGTGTGTCAGTCACCATCATCATTTCTGACACACCGCATTCGCGAGCAAGCCCGCTCCCACAAGGGATTGGGGTTACAGGTTGAGGTTGCGGTTCGAAGCCTTGAGGAATTCCTGCTTCAACTCGGCAAAGCTGTGCACCGCCGGGAACTGCGGGAACTCCCGGATCACATTGTCCGGCGCATGGAACAGGATGCCGGCGTCGGCTTCACCGAGCATTGTGGTGTCGTTGTAGGAATCTCCGGCCGCAATCACTCGGTAGTACAGGCTCTTGAAGGCCAGGACCGACTGCCGCTTGGGATCTTTCTGACGCAGTTGGTAGCCCGTCACTCGCCCGCTGTCATCGGTAATCAAACGATGGCAGAGCAAGGTGGGGAAACCCAACTGACGCATCAGGGGTTGGGAGAATTCATAGAACGTGTCCGAAAGAATCACCACCTGGAAGCGCTCGCGCAGCCAATCGACGAACTCGATGGCACCGTCCAGCGGCTTGAGCGTGGCAATCACCTCCTGGATGTCCGACAGCTTGAGGCCGTGTTCGTCGAGGATGCGCAACCGCTGCTTCATCAGCACGTCGTAGTCGGGAATGTCCCGAGTGGTTGCCCTGAGGGATTCAATCCCGGTTTTTTCGGCGAAGGCGATCCAGATCTCCGGGACCAGCACACCTTCCAGGTCGAGACAGGCGATTTCCACAGGACACTCCCATTTATTGATGTTTATCGGTTGAGGGAACAAAAGGCCTGCCGACTCTAGCCATTCACCGGTGCCGGCGCAACGCACAGGGCGCGCCAGTACCGACAGCTTTTGTTACCATCAGCCCCCTATAGAGCGCTCAGCGCCACCGACCTGTAGGAAACCGCCCTGATGAGCCCATCGTTTGACGTCGTGGAACTCGCCACGACTTATGCCAACAAGTCCCCGCAGGACATTCTCAAGCTGGCCTTCGCCGAGTTCGGTGACGAGCTGTGGATATCCTTCAGTGGCGCCGAAGACGTGGTGCTGGTGGACATGGCCTGGAAACTGAACAAGAACGTCAAGGTGTTCAGCCTCGACACCGGTCGCCTGCACCCGGAAACCTATCGGTTCATCGACCAGGTGCGCGACCATTACAAGATCGACATCGAGCTGATCTCGCCGGACCACGCCAAGCTTGAACCCTTCGTGAAGGAAAAAGGCCTGTTCAGCTTCTACAAGGACGGTCATGGCGAGTGCTGTGGCATTCGCAAGATCGAGCCGCTGCGCCGCAAACTCACCGGTGTGCGCGCCTGGGCCACCGGCCAGCGCCGCGACCAGAGCCCCGGCACCCGCAGCCAGGTGGCCGTGCTGGAAATCGACACGGCGTTCTCCACCCCGGAGCGCACCCTGTACAAGTTCAACCCGCTCTCGCAAATGACCAGCGAGGAAGTCTGGGGTTACATCCGCATGCTGGAGCTGCCTTATAACAGCCTGCATGAACGCGGCTTCATCAGCATCGGCTGTGAACCCTGCACCCGCCCGGTACTGCCCAACCAGCACGAGCGCGAGGGGCGCTGGTGGTGGGAAGAAGCGACCCAGAAGGAATGCGGGCTGCACGCCGGCAATATCATCAGCAAATCCAAGGCCTGATACCGCACAGACCGACGCCCGCCTCGACCTTGTACACAGAAATGTCACCACAGGTGCCATTTTTGTGTGCACTTTATCCATCAATGCCCTGAAAAGTTACACCTATCTCCCTACCCCGCCTCCCTTCTGCACCCTGCCACGCCCACTAAAAAAATAAATACCTGTTCAAATGGTCAATTTATACCGTCTATTTTTCAGCTACTTATTCAAAATCAATAACCAAAAGAAATGACAGGCGCGTCGTTTAGATCCGCGGCTGGCATAGATCTGGCTTGAGTCGACAAGTGTTTTGTATACAACCCAAATAAAACCTACACACACTTTTAGATCCGCAAGCCTGAAGCGCCCTATCCCGTACAGGCTGCAGATGCCCCATAACCAAGATGCTCGCCGCGCCGCGACTAAGATTGCCGAGCCTTGCGCTCATGCCCAGTCATCGCTGCGCCGAGAATCAGGAGCCTGCCGGAATGCGTACAAGTCTCTCCAATAACATCGCGCTGGATCTGCCCTCCTCCACTACCGCCCATACTGACAAACAGGCGGCCTCCCTGGCCCTGAGCCCCCGGCTGCATAACAAGGATCTGGCCCCGACCAAGGCCGAAGGTCGGCGCTGGGGCCGCTACAGCATCTTTGCCCTGTGGACCAACGACGTTCACAACATCGCCAATTATTCGTTCGCCATCGGCCTCTATGCGCTAGGCCTGGGGGGCTGGCAGATCCTGCTGTCCCTGGGGATCGGGGCGGCGCTGGTGTACGGTTTCATGAATCTGTCCGGGTACATGGGGCAGAAGACCGGGGTGCCGTTTCCGGTCATCAGCCGGATCAGCTTCGGTATCCACGGGGCGCAGATCCCGGCCTTGATCAGGGCGGTCATCGCCATTGCCTGGTTCGGCATCCAGACCTACCTGGCGTCGGTGGTGTTCCGTGTGCTGCTGACCGCGATCCATCCAGGCTTCGCCGAATACGACCAGAATTCGATCCTCGGCCTGTCGAGTCTGGGCTGGGTGTGCTTCGTGGCGATCTGGTTCGTGCAACTGGTGATCCTGGCCTACGGCATGGAAACGGTGCGCCGCTACGAAGGCTTTGCCGGCCCGGTGATCCTGGTCACCGTCGCCGCCCTGGCCGGCTGGATGTACACCCAGGCCGGCGCAACCATCGCCTGGTCGATCCGCGAGCCCCTCACCGGCGGTGAGATGTGGCGCAACATCTTTGCCGGCGGCGCGCTGTGGCTGGCGATCTACGGCACGTTGATCCTCAACTTCTGCGATTTCTCCCGCTCTTCGCCGTGCCGGCGGACCATCGTGGTCGGCAATTTCTGGGGCCTGCCGGTGAACATCCTGGTGTTCGCCGCGATCACCATCCTGCTGTGCGGTGCGCAGTTCCAGATCAACGGCCAGGTCATCGAAAGCCCGACGCAGGTCATCGCCTCGATTCCCAACACGTTTTTCCTGGTGCTCGGTTGCCTGGCGTTCCTGATTGTCACCGTGGCGGTGAACATCATGGCCAACTTCGTCGCCCCGGCGTTCGTGCTCAGCAACCTGGCGCCCAAGTACTTGAACTTCCGCCGCGCCGGGCTGATCAGCGCCGCCATTGCCGTGCTGATCCTGCCGTGGAACCTGTACAACAGCCCACTGGTGATCGTGTATTTCCTGTCGGGCCTGGGCGCCCTGCTCGGCCCGCTGTACGGCGTGATCATGGTCGATTACTGGTTGCTGCGAAAAGGCCGTATCAACGTGCCGCAGCTGTACAGCGAAGACCCGAACGGCGCGTATTTCTACAGCAACGGCGTCAACCTGCGGGCCGTGGCGGCGTTCATTCCGGCGGCGCTGATCGCGATCGTCCTGGCACTGGTGCCCGGCTTCGACAGCGTCTCACCGTTTTCCTGGCTGATCGGCGCGTCGATTGCCGGCCTGCTGTACCTGATCATCGCCAAGCGCCAGCCCTACTACGAAGACGTCAGCGGTGAATCCATCGCTGTGGATAACGTCAGCCATTGATCCATAAGGCGGCCCCAGCGCGGGTCGCCGTCTTTTCTGCGTTAAGGAAACTGCTCATGCGAATTCTTGTGGTCAACGTCAACACCACCGAGTCCATCACCCAGGCCATCGCGCAGCAGGCCCAGGCCGTGGCGGCGCCGGGCACCGAGATCATCGGGCTGACGCCGCACTTTGGCGCCGACTCGGTCGAAGGTAACTTTGAAAGCTACCTGGCCGCGATCGCGGTGATGGACCGGGTGATGTCCTACGACCAGCCGTTCGACGCGGTGATCCAGGCCGGTTACGGCGAGCATGGCCGCGAAGGCTTGCAGGAGTTGCTGAACGTGCCCGTGGTGGACATCACCGACGCCGGCGCCAGCACCGCGATGTTCCTCGGCCATGCCTATTCGGTGGTCACCACCCTGGACCGCACCGTGCCGCTGATCGAGGACCGCCTCAAGCTATCCGGCCTGTTCGACCGCTGCGCCTCGGTGCGGGCCAGCGGCCTGGCGGTGCTGGAACTCGAACAGGATCCGCAACGGGCGGTGGAGGCCATCGTGCAGCAGGCGGAACTGGCCGTCAGCCAGGACAAGGCCGAGGTCATCTGCCTGGGTTGCGGTGGCATGGCCGGGCTCGACGAACAGATCCGCCAGCGCACCGGGGTGCCGGTGGTCGATGGCGTCACCGCCGCCGTGACCATCGCCGAGTCCCTGGTACGACTGGGGCTGTCGACGTCGAAAGTACGCACCTATGCAACACCCCGGCCCAAGACCATCATTGGCTGGCCGGGGCGGTTTGGGCGGTGAGCCCCAGCCTTGAACCGAGTTGAGCTCTTCGCGAGCAAGCCCGCTCCCACAGTTGTTTTGGGTGATTAGAAGATTTTTCCAAACACCATAACCCTGTGGGAGCGAGCTTGCTCGCGATAGGCGCACGTCGGCCTGAAGCCAGGCTCAAACCGCGCTGAACCGCGCCGCCAACCCCTGCTGCGCGAACTGTTCGATGATGAAGTCCACGAACGCCCGGGTCTTGCCCGGCAGCAACTTGTGCTCGGCGTAGTAAATGGAAATGTTGCCATCGTCGACGTACCAGTCCGGCAGCACCCGCAGCAACGCACCGGAATCAAGGTAAGGCACTGCAACCGGCATGCTCACCAGACCAATGCCCAACCCTTGGGCCGCGGCGGCGCAGTCGGCCTCCGAGTCGCTCATGGTCATGCGCGCCTTGAGCTCGAGCGGGCTGTGCTGTCCGCTGCGATGGGTCAGTTGCCAGGAACGGACGCGCCCGGTCTGCGGTGAACGGATCAGGATGCCCTGATGGTGCGCCAGATCGTCCGGCTCGATCACCGCGGCATGGTCCTGCAGATAATCCCTGGAAGCCACCAGCACTCGATGCGCCACCGCCAGCTTGCGCGCCACCACCCCTTGGGGCAGCTCGAAACCACCGCCGATGGCCGCATCGAAGCCCTGGCCGATCAAGTCCACTTGCCGATTATCGAAATGCCAATCGGGATTGATCGCCGGGTAGCGCCGTAGAAAACTGCCCAGCAACGGCAACACGTACAAACGGCCGAACGCCGTACCCATGCTCACCTTCAGCGTACCCGCCGGTTGTCCGCCCGCACTGGCGAGGTTGGCGACGGCGTTCTGGATGGTGTGCAGGCTGCCGCTCACTTCGCTCAGGAACAACTGGCCGGCTTCCGTCAGGGTCAGTCGACGAGTGCTACGCTGGAACAGCCGCACGCCCAGCCGCGCTTCAAGCTTGGCCACGCTCTTGCCCACCGCCGCCGGGGTCAGGCTCAAGCGGCGGGCTGCTTCGGCGAAGCTGCCGACCTCGGCGCTGCGGACGAAGCATTCGATACTACTAAATGTTTCCATGGGCGCCATTCCAAACTTTTGGTTTACACAGACTATAGCAAGGGCGGTCTACACAACCCACGACGCGATGTCGATACTCCTCCCATCACCGCGGCATCTCGCCCCGGCACCTTTTGGAGAACACCATGAACACGCAAGCACTGAACGGTAAAGTGGCCCTGGTCCAGGGCGGTTCCCGCGGCATCGGCGCCGCCATCGTCAAACGCCTGGCCGCCGAGGGCGCCGCCGTGGCGTTCACCTACGTCAGCTCGGCCGCCAAGGCTGAAGAGCTGCAGCACAGCATCACCGCAGCGGGCGGCAAGGCCCTGGCCATCAAGGCCGACAGCGCCGACGCCGAGGCCATCCGCAATGCCGTCGCGGCCACCGCCGAGGCCTTCGGCGGGCTGGACATCCTGGTCAATAACGCCGGCGTCCTGGCCATGGGACCGGTGGAAGAATTCAACCTCGAGGATTTCGACCGGACCCTGGCCATCAACGTGCGCAGCGTGTTCGTCGCCACGCAAGCGGCCGCCCGCCACATGAGCGAGGGTGGCCGGGTGATCAACATCGGCAGCACCAACGCCGATCGCATGCCCTTTGCCGGCGGCGCCGCCTACGCCATGAGCAAATCCGCCCTGGTGGGCCTGACCAAAGGCCTGGCACGCGACCTCGGGCCTCGTGGTATCACGGTCAACAACGTGCAGCCCGGCCCGGTGGACACCGACATGAACCCGGCCGACAGCGACTTCGCCTCCAGCCTGCTGTCGCTGATGGCGATCGGGCGCTACGGCAACGTGGATGAAATCGCCAGCTTCGTGGCCTATCTGGCGGGCCCGGAAGCGGCCTATATCACCGGGGCCAGCCTGACCATCGACGGCGGCTTCGGGGCTTGATCGAGGCACGCAAAAACGCCGGCCAGGGTTCTCGACCCTGACCGGCGTTCTGCTGTCTCGCGCTGTCCCGTCAGGCCCATTCCAGCTCGGGCAAACCGCAAAGGCCTGGCTGGAACATCTTCAACGAGCGAATGATCCCGTCGGCATGGGCGTATTTTTCATCCGCCATGGCCGGGTCCGGGATCGCGATGGCGGTCATGCCGGCCGCCTTCGCAGCCGTCACGCCAAATGGAGAATCCTCGAACACCAGGCAATCCGCCGGGGCGACGCCCAGGCGACGGGCCGCGACGAGGAAAATATCGGGGGCCGGTTTCGCGGCGCCCACTTCCGGGTCGTCCGCCGTGACAATGAAGTCGAACAACGCGAACCAGTCCCGGTGCAGGGTGGTTTTCAAGGCGAAGGTGTGCCGCGAGGAGCTGGTGCCCACCGCGATGGGCACGCCGCTGGCCTTCAGATGCCGCACCAGTTCCTCGGCCCCCGGCATTGCCAGGGCATGGGGGAAACGCTCGCGCATCAGCGGCTCGCGAATCACCAGGAACTCTTCGGGGGTGATCGGCAACTCCAGGGCCTGGACCACATAGCGGGCCAGGTCGCCGGCGCCGCGGCCGATGATGTTCTGCTTGACGCTCCAGTCGAACGTACGCCCGTAGCGCTCGGCGATGATGGACGTGACCTCGGTGTAGATACCCTCGGTGTCCAGCAACAACCCGTCCATGTCGAAAATCACAGCCTTGATCGGGCCAAACTCTTTCAGCGGTGCATTCATCGCATCTGATCCGTTATCAACACAACATTCCAGGGATGGCTCAGGTGCGGCCAGGGAAGGTATTCGCCTTAAAGGATTCAGCAGCATAACGAGGGGGGCTTGGAGCAGGCAACGGGTAATCGACGATACCGCCCCTGGGAGCTGGCTCCTACGGGCGGTCTCGCAGTTGAAGGGTGTTAACGGTTACTGGCCGGAACCGCCCGAGCCACCGCCCGAGCCGCCACCGCTGCCCCCGCTGTCGCTGGTGCCCGTGCCGCCACTGGTGCTGGCGCCGGCCGAATCACCGCCCATGGTGCTGCTGCCGCTGGTCGAACCGCCGCCGGTGCCAGGGCTGGTGCTGCTGCCACTGGCGTCGCCGCCATTGCCGCCGCTCACGGAGCCCGGTGGCAAGGCATTGCCGTTGGCGTCGGCATTCATCTGGGTGGAAGGTGGCATGCCACCCTTGTCCACGGGCGGGTTGTCGCTTGAGGACTGGGCGAAAACGCTCAGGGAGCTGGCCGAAAGAATCCCGGCGAGTGTCAGCGCGGTGAGATTGGACTTCATCATGGTGAGTCTCCTTTTCGAGGTACTTACCTGATGTGTGGCAAGGGCAGCACGCCGATGGTGCCGCCGGATCGACAGGCGGTGGACCGGGCTGATCAGCCCGGCCCGGCCTCGCCGTCATCATCGTCCTCGGGAGGCGTCTGTTCTGCCGCCGCGTCATCATCGGGCGGAAGCTGGTCGCGACTCAGCGGATTGGTGGGTGATGGCAGCGGGTATTCCGGGGTTTCGTCATCGGGCGCGGGCGAATCGGCAGTCATGACAGCCTCCAGAGGCGGATCGAACCCGCCTCAATCGTAGGACTCATCCTCAAGCTCGGCGTCTTCGTCGTCGATCAGCGGGACCTGGGCGTCGTCCATCAGCGAACCGGGGTCTTCATTGCCCGGGTCATTGACGAAAGGAAGGCCCGACGGGCCTTTTTCTTCCTTGCCTTCGGTTTCCGGGGTCATGGCACACCTCGCAATGGTTGATGGATGTAACAATTTGAGGCGAAGCCGCGGTAAACGTTCCGGATAAATACCTCAAGCACGTCCAGATACAGACCTGTGAGAGCGAGCCAGGCTCCCACGGGCCTTGTAACCTAGCGGTGTTTTCTCTTGTGCTTGTGCTTCTTGCCACCGGAATGGCTGTCGCGGTCATCGGACAGGTTGCTGCCCAATGCACCACCCGCCGCGCCGCCAATGCCCGCGCCGACGGTGGAGCCCGTGGAGCCGCCCAAACGATTACCGACAATCGAGCCGCCGGCCGATCCCAGGCCGCCACCGATGGCCGCTTCCGTGCGGCTGCCCTTGCGAGCCCCTACCGCACTGCCGGCTGCGCCGCCGACACCCGCGCCGATCGCGGCGCCGGTACTGCCGCCCATCTGTTGGCCGACCACATTACCCAACACACCACCCAGGCCACCGCCAACCGCAGCAGTCCCGTCGCCGGCAGCCATTGCGCCCTGGGCTACCACGAGCCCAAGCACCAAGGAGGACAAAGTCAAACGCATGATAAAACCTCGAAAATGCCGCATCAGGGGGATGGCCGGTGCGCGCGGGCGCGAGTCTACGCCAAACAGCGTCAGCCATGACGGTTGGACAGCGAATCGGCATTTTATTTTATGACAGGCAAAAAAAAGCCCGCTGGGGAAACGGGCAGGTACTGCTTTCTAACGGATGAGTTCAGCCTACGGACCTGCTTGTGAAAGAAACGTGAAAGAAACGGCCTGTTGAAAAAAGATGAAAAATATTTTTCGGCAAACTCAACAAAAAGCCCCGTTCGATAACGTAATACCCTTCACTTAAGGTAAGGACGTCACCGGCCCGTGGCGAGGGAGCTTGCTCCCGCTGCGCTGCGCAGCAGCCCCAAAAGCTTGGGACCGCTGCGCGCTCGCAGCGGGAGCAAGCTCCCTCGCCACGACAAGTGATAAACCTCAAGTGAACAGCATTACCGTTCGATAACGGGGCTGCGCGATTACTTCTTGACCGGAATCCTGGGCAGGAACTTGGCTTTTTCGCCTCGCTGCACCTTCGACACCTTGGTTCTGATGGACTTGATCGGTTCATCGCCAAAGTCCGACCGATAGGCCGACTGACCACACTGCAGCCCTTCGTTGATCGGATACACGGCTGCATTGTCCTCGCTGTACGCTGCTCCCATTGCCATTCCCCTTTCATCGAGGCCCATACCGGCAACAACCATTGCCTGGAAAATATCGGCCCTACGCGCTTCAGACTAGTCGGTCAGCAACAGACTGACAGTCCGATAACGCCCTTCACCGACGAATGGAACTCACTGTTTCAGAAAGGAAACGGTCATTCGGAGCCCAGCAGGGTCCGATGTAAAATCCGCGAAACCTGATCGGCCGAGTAGGGTTTGGGCAAGAACTCGAAGCCTTCATGCCCCTTCAGCGCCAGCTCTTCGCTGTAGCCGGACGTCAGGACCACCGGCAAGTCCGGACGGCGCGCGCGCAGCTCCTTGGCCAAGGTGATCCCGCTGATGCCCGGCATGACCACATCCGAAAAGATCGCATCGAAGGCCATCGCATCCGGCCCCACCATTTCCAGCGCCTGCTCGGCGTTGGTGGCCCACGCCGTTTCATAACCCAGGTCCTGGAGGATCTGGTTGGCAAAACGCCCCACTTCGAGGTTGTCTTCCACGACCAGCACGCGCCGAGTGCCTTTTTCCAGCACCAACTGGGTGACCTCTTCCCGGCCAGGCTCTTGAACGTCCTCGGCCTCCACTTCCGGCAGGTACAAGGTAAACACCGTGCCGCCGCCGACGACGGTGGAGACATCGACGTTACCACCGGACTGCTTGGCGAAACCGAACACCTGGGACAACCCCAACCCGGTGCCCTTGCCCACTTCCTTGGTGGTGAAGAACGGCTCGAAGATGTGTTCGAGCACGTGCGTCGCGATGCCGGTGCCGGTGTCCGCCAGGGCGATGGCGGCAAACGCTTGCCGGGCCCCGGCGTGACCGCGGATGGGGGGCATGCCGTTGCCGCAATGAAGCCTGAGGCACAGCGTGCCCTGCCCGTCCATGGCGTCCCGGGCATTGAGCGCCATGTTGATCAGGGCCGTTTCGAACTGGCTCAGGTCGGCGCGAATGTAGCAAGGACGCCCGCACAGCTCGACCTTGACCTGAATTCGCGCGCCGGTGACGGTTTCCAGCATGTCACCCAGGCTCTGCACCTGCTTGCCCACCTCGAAGACTTCCGGCTTCAGCGGCTGGCGCCGGGCAAACGCGAGCAACTGGCTGGTCAGTTTCGCGGCGCGCTCCACCGTCTCGGAGACCGCGGTCATGTACCGTTGCCGACGCTCTTCGGACAGGTTGGGCATGCGCAGGAAATCGACCGAAGAGCGAATGATCGTCAGCAGGTTGTTGAAGTCGTGGGCCACGCCGCCGGTGAGCTGACCAATGGCCTCGAGCTTCTGGGACTGGCGCAGCGCCGCCTCGGTCTGTTTCAGCCGTGTGGTGCGCTCTTCGACCCGCTGTTCCAGCGTTGCATTGAGCTCAGCCAGTGCGGCCAGGCCTTCACGCACCGCGGCGTCCGCCCGAGAGCGCTCGATGTGGGCCCAGGATCGCTCGGTGACTTCCATCAACAGCGCCAGGTCGTTGGAGGACCAGACGCGCGGGTTGTTATCGTGGATCGCCATGAGCGCCGTCAAACGCCCGTTCTTGATCAACGGGACGCAGATGGTCGCGGCAATGCCAATCGCCTGGAAGGTCGCCGCTTCTTCCGGTGCCAGCTCCACCTGGTTGTCGTTGATCACCAACGGCTTGCCGGCGCGCAGGTTGCCGACCGCCAGCCGACCGAAATCGGCCAGGCGATAATGTCCCAGAATATGCGGCGATCCCGCACGGGCCCAGTCACCGCGGATCGTGAAACCGTCCTCGTCCTCGTCCACGTCGGCATAGGCGCAGTTGGACAGGTTCAGGTGCGCCGCCAGGATGCGCGTGGTGGTGGCCATGATGACCTGCGGGTCGGTGGCATTGGCCACCGCGTTACCAATGGCATCCAGCACGGCCAGGCGCTGGGTCATGAACACCGTGGAGGTGGTCTCGGTGACGGTGTCGACCATGCCCACGACCTTGCCGAACTGGTCGCGAATAGGGCTGTAGCAGAAGGTGAAGTAGGCCTGTTCCGGGCCGCCCCCGCGCTCGATGACCAGGGGAAAGTTCTCGATGTAGGTGGCCTGCCCCTCGAAGGCGGCCCGCACAATGGGGCTGATATCGCTCCAGACTTCCCGCCACACCTCATCGAACCCCCGCCCCAAGGCCTCGGGCTTGTTTCCCAGGATGGGCAGGAAGGCATCGTTGTACAGCGTGATCAGGTCTGGGCCCCAGATAATGGCCTGGGGAAAATGCGAGGCAAGGCTCAGCGCAACGGTCGTCTTCAACACATCGGGCCACTGTTTCGGTGGTCCGAGCGACGTGTTGTCCCAATCATGGCGGCGCACCCGTTCGGCCATCTCTCCGTAGCTCTGCAGCCAATCTGTCATTGCGTTCGATCCTTGCGTACTGCAATTGCCATCAGGGAGCGCTTGAGACTCCATACCGGCCCGTATTATCCCGTGCCGGGTTCGAATGCGCGATTGTATTGTGGAATACAACGCGCCACCCTTCGCGATTCCTGGGTGAAACGGCGCACAAACCTACAGCCAAGTCCTACACGTTCAGTGGAAACATTCTGCCCAATGAACCCAGGGAGCAAACCTGCCGTCCCATCAGCCGTCCGTGCAACGTCTTATTTCGCAACAGAAAAAGACAGGTGTTGATACGATGGCACCTTTCGCAGATCCCGGAGATCCAACCCCTATTGGCCCCTGTTCCTGCGCGCTACCTGGACGTAGCTTCCCTATCAGTGCCGCAGCCCGGCAAACGGAGTGATGAAGTTGGAAGCAGTGCAACTGGCCGCCACGGATGAGCGGCACAAGACACCTCGACGCGATGAGTGTGATGTGGTCATCGTCAATTACAACGCGGGAAAACTGTTGGTTGAGTGTGTCGGTTCCGTATTAGCCGCGGGTGCAGCCCGGGTCATCGTGGTGGACAACGACTCCCGCGACGACAGCCTGGCCAGGCTGCAAAGCGCCCACGGCAGCGGCCGCTCGCTCCAGATCGTGAAGAACACCGCCAACCTCGGCTTCGCCGTCGCGTGCAACCAGGGTGCACGCCTGACGACGGCACCCAATGTGTTTTTCCTGAACCCGGACACGGTGCTGGCCGTCGACGCCATAGACCGCCTGCTGCTGGCGCTGCACAGCTCACCGGGGATCGGGATGGTTGGCGGCTTTCTGTGTAATCCGGACGGCAGTGAACAACCCGGTGGCCGTCGGGTATTCCCCACCCCACGACGGGCGTTCATGCGGGCCTTCGGGCTCTCACGTATGGCCACAATCTTTCCCTCGGCCTGTTCCGACTTCCTGCTCCATAAAGAGCCGCTACCGGCCGCCCCCGTCGTCGTCGAAGCCATCTCCGGCGCGTGCATGCTGGTCAGGCGCGAGGCCATCGAGAGCGTCGGGCCATGGGATGAGCAGTACTTCCTGCATTGCGAGGACCTGGACTGGTGCATGCGTTTTCGCCAGGCCGGCTGGAACGTCCTGTTCGTACCGGATGCCCGGGTCATGCATGTGTTCGGCGGCTGCAGCCGGCATCGTCCGTATTTCGTCGAGTGGCACAAGCACCAGGGCATCCTGCGGTTCTATGGCAAGTTTTTTCGCCAGAAGTACTCGGCGTTTCTGTGGGTCAGCGTGGTCGTTGGCGTCTGGTTCCGATTCGGCCTGATGGTCTGCCGTCACGCTGTCGGCCGACTGGTTAAGGCTTTGAAGCGACTGGCAGGCGCCTGAAGTTGCGCGTCGGCCTGTTGGGAGCTTCCAGCGTATGGGGTGAGCGTGCCATGGCGCTGCTGGGCCACGCGGGTCATGCCGTGACCCCCTTTACCCGAGCGCTGCCCAACACACCGCTGCCTGGCGCCGGCTGGCGACACACCGATGACTGGCAAGGGCTGGTGCTGGATGCATGCCTGTCCTTTGCGCCCCTCTGGGTTCTACCGGATTATCTGCAGCGCCTGGCCGACACCCAGCTCAAGCGCATCGTTGTCTTGTCCTCCACGAGCCGCTTCGCCAAGGCGATGTCACCGGATCCCAGGGAAAGGGACATAGCGCAACGTCTGGTCGATGCCGAAACGCACCTTGAACGATGGGCAACGGCACGAGGGATCGAGTGGGTCGTTCTACGACCGACGCTGGTCTATGGGCTGGGCCGTGACAAGAGCGTTGCGCAAGTGGCGCGGTTCATCCAGCGCTTCGGCTGCTTCCCGCTCGTCGGTGGCAGTGTCGGGTTGCGCCAGCCGGTGCACGGCGACGACGTGGTCCAGGCGTGCCTGGCCGCGATGAGTATCGACGACCTGCCCAGTGGCGGCTACAACCTCTCGGGAGGCGAAACGCTGCCCTACCACGCCATGGTCAGCCGGATCTTCCAGGCCCTGGAGCGCCCGGAACGCACCCTGCCCCTGCCCGCCCCGGCGTTGGGCATGGCGGTTTCGCTGATGCGCTGCCTGCCGCGTTACCGGCACCTTTCAAGCGCGCTGGTGCAGCGCATGAACCAGGACCTGGTGTTTGACCACTCGCTCGCCCGCGATCGACTGGGCTTTTCACCCAGGCCGTTCCACTTGACCCACAAGGACCTGCCCGGGCGCTGACGCCATTTCAGCGCTGCACGTGGGCCTGCCAGCGTCCCCATTTGCTTTCGAAGTACGCCTGATTCTTATCCCAGAGGGCCTGGTACTCGCCACTGGCGATCAGTTTTCGAAACGAAGCCTGCCCGTAATGATGGATGAACGCATCTTCGGCGCAGACGGTGCGGTAGCCCTTTTCCTGGACACGGCGACTGTAGTCATCGTCCTCGAACATGCCGATGCCGAAAGCTTCGTCCAGCCACCCCACGGCCTCGAGGACGTCCCTGCGCAAGGCGACGCAAAACATGGCAAGCATCGCGATGTCGAAACACTGCCCCGCATGGGCGGCCGTGTACTCATCGGCGAAACGCTGCATCCGCGCCATGTCGGTATAGCTCACCGGGACCTTCGCTTCGTTGCCCACGGCATTCGTGACAGGGCCGACCAGGCCGACAGCGGGATCGCGTAAATGACCGACCAGCGGGTCCAGCCATCCCTTGGGAACCACGGTGTCATTGTTGAGCAGCACGAGAATGTCGCCGTCGGCTTGCCTCAAACCCTGATTGTTGGCCGCCGCAAAGCCGCGGTTCTCGTCGTTGAGGATGATCTTCACCCACGGCACGTGCTGGTGCAGGCGCTCCAGGTAGTCACGGGTGCCATCGTCAGAACCGTTATCGACCACCACCAGTTCGTAGTGGGGCCAGGTGGTGTTGCGCAAGAGGCTGTTGATGCATTGAACCGTCAGCGCGAGGTTGTGGTAGGTGACCACCACGATGGAGACTTTTTCGTGCAGCGCCACCATCGCCTGTTGCGTGGCGGCGAATCGATCCTTCCAATCATTGGCCCGGGCCAGCTCGAGGCGTTTCTTGTAGGTGGCCAGATCGCGCTCGGCCAGCGCCCGCTCGAGCTGGGCGACGAACTCATCGACACCGGTGGCGAAATACAAAACGCCCTCATAGAGGCTCATTTCCTTGAGCGGCGTGGAAACCACCGGTTTGCCGGCACTGATGTACTCGTAGAACTTCACCGGATCTACCGCATGCGTCACGTTATAGAGCCGGAAAGGGATCAGGCAGGCATCGAAATGATGCAGGTACAAAGGCATTTGGGTGTAGGGCCTGATGCCCAGCAGATGCACGTTGGGCTTGTGCTCCAGACCTGCCATGTCGTCGACGAACACATCGCCCAGAAACACGAAATTCCACTCCGGTCGCCGGTCCGCCAAGGCCGCCAGCAGGGGAAAATCTAGCCACTGCGCCAAGGCGCCATAGTAGCCAATGACAGGGCCGACGAGCCCTTCCAGCACGTCATTGGCGAAACAATGCTGATGGAAAAAGTTGAAATCCACGGCGTTCCTGACCAAGACGCATTGGGCGGTACTGGCGCACCATTTTTCGTGCAGCAAGGCGGAAGACACCGTCACCAGGTCGGCCTCGGCCACCAGGGTCTGCTCTTCTCTGAGCAGCGGCTCGCCGATGTTCGGAAAACCGTCCCAGTCGTCCATGCAGTCGTACTGGATCCGCCAGCCACGCTCGGCGCGCAATGCCAGTGCCAACGGGCTCCAGTAAGGCAGGTGGATCACCGAGAGCGCCGTCTTTATCTGCCAATCGGCCGCCAGCGCGGCCAGGGCCTGCCGATAAAGCTCGACGCCCTGGGGCGAGAGCGTGGTTTCGTAGTACTTGTCCTGGGTGTCGCGTTGCAGCGCGACCTCATAGATATTCGGCGCGACGGCGGTCAGCAGATAGGGCTGGCCCTGTTCGGGCACGCTGGACGGCACGACATAGAACACCCGGTAGCCCTGCTGCGCGAACTGGCTCATCAACTGCTGCGGCCGCTGGAATCGCGCCGCCCAGGCGATGTTGGCGAAACAGAGGATGTCCAGGCGCCCCGAGGCCTCGAAGTCCGGTTCAACCTCGGGTATCGGCCACAGTTCCTGCCCGGCCGGGCGCACGATGGCCTCCATCAGCTTGGGCGGGTCTCGCCGGGCGGCAAAGCCATAGCGCAGCAATTGGGCAAGCGTGCGCAGCGGTTGGGTAAAACGCCAGGAACTGGTCTTCTGCAGGAAGTCGACTTTCGCCAGGGCGATATCGCGTTCATGAAGGGCGGCATCCCGTTGGGCCACGACACCCTCGCGCTCGGCCAACTTGCTGTCGGGCTTATGCACGTGGGTAGCCATGCAACGCCGGCGTCTCACCTTGCGGCCACATGGAACTGACGGAGCCAGGACGGTAGAACGTTGCGGTCAGGCTACGGCGCGAGGCGTTGCAGTTGCCCACCACCTGCGACACCGCATGCCAGGAGTTGGCCGAGCGCACCAGGACCGCCGAGTTGCCCACCAGGGGCTCGATCTCGGCCACCACGGCGGTGGGGTCGTTGCTGCTCAGGATTTGCAGGCAACCGCCGTCGTCACGGTTCCAGGACTCGTTGAAATAGAGGATATGGGTCACCAGTTTGTCCGGAAGATCCGGGTGCGCCCCGAGGCTGGCACCCAGGCCATAGTGAAAGACATTGACCTCCATCGGTACGCTGCGCAGGTCGATCCCGGTCAATCGCGACATGGCTTCGCGATAAGGCGCCGAACCCAGGTCCCGGGCCAGTTTCAGCCAGACATCGCTCAGTGACTCGGCAAAGGCGATGGTCTGGGTGCCCATCTCCACCAATGCCCGCGCCTCGTAGTCATAGTTTTTCTCGCCGCCATAGCCACTCACGGTCTTGAAGTGATCATGGGGAAAGGTCTCGGCCAACGCCGCGGCGTCCTTGGCCGAATACAGATTCGCGATTTCAGCCCAGGAGAATGGATAGGACTTCAGTGCAGTCGATTCGAGGCGAAAAAGTTCTAGCATTATTTATTCTGGGTCGCTGTCAGTTTTCGGATACCACGGCCAATGGAGCGCAGTGGTGCGGTCATTCGGAACGAACTGGAACCTTCTAGTTGCAGAACCCTAGCATTACTCGACGCCAGTTGCTGGCTGAGCTGGGAAATAAGCGCCTGCTGGGCAACTTCCTGGGCCGACGGGCCGGGGACTGGAGCGACGACCCGAGGCGTGATCGGCTCCGGCGCGCACTGGGCATGCGGGGCAGCGCCGCGCTCGGCGGCTCCTTCGAGCAGATTGGGCAGGTGCTGCAAAAACGCGCCCAGCGCCGGCCTGGACGCCGTGCGGCCCTGGCGAATGATGTCGGCCACCCGGTCCCAATGCGCCACCAGGGTGTCCGCCGCTGCGCGCGCCGCCGGCGACGGGGCCGTTTTGCCAACGCGCGAGAGAAACCACTGGGGATCGATCGTCGCCACGTCGGGCAACGCATGGAGCGAGTCGAACTCAGCCAGGGCCGTGTACTTGCCCGTGGTCAGGTCCGCCGAGCAAAACACCGGGACCCCGAACGCCAACGCGCTGATCGCCAGGTGATAACTGTGCCCGATCACCGCTTGCGCCTGGCTGAGTATCTCGGCCATCAACAGCGGTTGCGGCCAGAACGGCAAGGTGACGGCCCCCGGCAGGCGTGCGGCAATGACCGACGGGTCGTCGCCCAGCACCGGGCCGATGGGGACGACCAGGAAGCGATAAGCCTCGAATGCCTGGGGATGCTCTTCGAACAACCGGACGAACGACTCGACCACATGAATGGCGTGGATCACGATGTACGGCCGGTCCAGCCCTGCCTGTTCGCGCAGTTGCACGAACGCTGGGGAAGGCTGCTGCTCATCGATCAGGCGCGGCAGGCCGAAGGCGGTGTCCGGCAGCACGTCGATCTCGGCCCGCGAGGTCAAGGCGGCCAGGGCATCGCGGGTCGGTACATCGCGCACGCGCACGTACCGACTTTGCTCCAGGGCCATGGTCAACAGCGGCCTGGCCCAGTCGGGAACATGATTGCAATGCATCCCTGGGGCATTCCACAGGACCGGGATCCCATGCTGCAACCCGACCAGCGCCGGCGTGAGCCAGTACCCCGTGGGGTGATGGATGTCCGGGGTCGTCGGGCCATAGCCCGGGGCGACGACCTTGTCAAAGCGGATCAGGAACCCGCCGCCGATCAGCACGCCGTCCAGGTCCTCGGCGACACGGGGCAGTTCGGTCAGCGAGGTCACCGCATAGGGCCACTCGGCCGGGGTCTTGGCGTGATAGGAAAACCGATGCAGGTGGACGTTGCCCAAGCGCCGTGCCAACTCGGCCTCGGCGAGGATGGGGAACAGCAGGTCACCGTAATTCTCGACATCGAAGGTGCCGAATATCGCGACCTGCCAGTCGGGCTTGCGGGTGGGCTCGGTCAACGCGTCACGCTCCTTGAGTTTGTCCTCGGCCAGGCACGCTTGCGCACCGGGGCCAACGCTGTGCAGGCCCAGGTCGACCATGCCGAGGAAATGGCGGGCGCTGGGCAACACGTCGAACGCCAGCGGCGCGACCTGTTTTTCGATCAATTGCGAGGTGTCTTCGGTCACCCCGTGCAACAGCTTCAGGGTCACATGGTAGCGCCCCGCGGCGAGATTGGCCGGGAAGCGCACGTTGATCGCCGCCCGTCGCCAGCCATTTTCGACGGGGCCCATCGGCAAGGCAAAGTTCGCCCCACCGATGACCAGCAACCGCGCCTCCTGGATGGTGAAGCTGATGTTGGGCTGGCGAATCGACTCATGCAGCACTGCCTCCACGCGAATCTCGATGTCGTTCCCATACAAGTAGCTGGAGGTAAGCTCCTGGGTATCGGTGAAGCAGGCCGTCGTGATGCGCCCTTCCTCGGTGCCGAACGCGATGCCGTCCAGGCCGCCCATGAAGGGCTTGCGGGTCACCGGTATGACCCCGCCGCTGGCCCAGCGACGCTGCTCGTCACGCATGTCGAGCAGGTACAGCTCGGCCATTTCGTCCGGCGCGCCGCTGGCGACCACCTGGCCTTCGCGCAGGTAGATGACCCGGTGGCAGAACCGCTTCACCATGCTCATGTCATGGGAGACGAACAGCAACGTGGTGCCCTTGGCGGTCAGCTCTTCCAGGCGGCTCAGGCACTTGAACTGGAAGGACGCATCACCGACGGCCAGGGCCTCGTCGACGATCAGGATATCGGGCTCCACGCCGACGGAAACGGCGAAGGCCAGGCGCACCAGCATGCCGCTGGAATAGATCTTGGTCGGCTGGTCGATAAAGTCGCCGATGTTGGCGAAGGCCAGGATGTCCTCGAAGCGCGCGTCAATTTCCGCGCGGCTCAAACCCAGCACGGCGGCGTTCATGTAGACGTTGTCGCGCCCGGTGAACTCCGGATTGAAACCGGCTCCCAGCTCCAGCAATGCCGCGATCCGGCCGTTGCCCCGGACACTGCCGTGGGTCGGCATCAGTGTCCCGCAGATCAGTTGGAGCAACGTCGACTTGCCACTGCCGTTGCGGCCGATGATGCCGACGGTCTCTCCCCTGGCGACGCTCAGGGAGACATCGTTGAGCGCCCAGAACTCGCGATAGAAGCGCTTCTTGCCACGCATCACCATCTGCAACAGGCGGTCCTTGGGTGCATCGTAGATCTGGTAGCACTTGCTCAGGTTTTCGGCGTTGATCGCCACTTCATTCGACATCGGCAAAAAGACCCATCCGTGAATCACTGCCGTTTGTACCGGCGTGCAGGAACATGCGCTGTAACAGGACGTTGCGGGCAGTTAAGCACAGACGCCACGAAAAAAAAGCCTTGCGTGCGTGGCGCCGACAATTAATTCACGTTCGCCGCGGCGGGCTCGTCTAGGTCGATCCGGCACAAGGATCTGGCGTCAATTAACCGCCCTGCCCGCGCCCATTGCGCTCACGCGCCTCCTATCCAGAAAGACGTCTGCAACCGGGAGTTTTTATTGTCGACAGGCCCCAACGGACGTAAGGTGTAGCCCTCTTGCAGGCTGTACGACAGTGGCCTTGGGGCCACGAATAACCACTAGAACCCGCCGTCTGGACAGGAACGCCGGCCCCCTGCCTTTGAGGTGATTCGATCCGTCGATTCACCTGTGCATGACGATGTTCGTCAGGGCGCCTGTGATCGATATTGTCTTAAGGACCCCGCCACTGATGCAGCCGTTCAACGCTTCGCCCATCGCCATGATCAAGAGTGCGTTCACCCATCGAAACCTGATCAGGACCTTGATTGGCAGAGAAGTCAGCGGTCGCTACAAGGGCTCGGTGCTGGGCATATTCTGGTCGTTCTTCACGCCCGCGCTCATGCTGGTGGTCTACACCTTCGTCTTTAGCGTCGTGTTCAAGGCCCGCTGGGCCGGTGGCGGCGAATCCAAGAGCGAGTTCGCCCTGATCCTGTTCGCGGGCCTGCTGGTGTTCAACCTGTTTTCCGAATGCGTGAACCGTGCGCCGGGGCTGGTGCTGGCGAACACCAACTACGTCAAGAAAATTGTCTTTCCCCTGGAGATCCTCCCCCTGGTGTCACTGGGCGCGGCGCTGTTCCATGCAGCGGTCAGCCTGCTGGCGTGGCTGATCTTCTACGTCCTGCTGTTTGGCATGCCGCCCGCGACCCTATTCCTGCTGCCCGTGGTGGTACTGCCCCTGGTGTTGCTGACACTCGGTGTTTCCTGGTTTCTCGCCGCCATCAGCGTCTACCTGCGGGACGTGGGCCAGTTCACTGGCATCGTCACCACGGCCATGCTGTTCCTCTCACCGATTTTCTACCCACGCTCAACGCTCCCGCAAAACTACCAGGCGGCCTTGCAGGCGAACCCGCTGACCCTGCCGGTGGAAGTCGTCCGCGACCTGCTGTTCTGGGGCAGGATGCCGCAATGGAGCAGCTTGGCAATTTACGCGGCGGCGTCTGTACTGATCGCATGGGCCGGATTTACCTGGTTCCAGAGGACACGCAAAGGCTTTGCCGATGTCATATGAAAATGTCGCCCGCCAACACTGAGCCAACAGCATTAACCAAGGGATTTTAAACCGCATGGAACAGCTCAACCGCCTGGCTGATTGCATCGACCAACTGAGGCGCTCGACAGAAACCCGGTCCGTGGAAGCCGTCCAACTGGTCAAGGAAATAGAGAACCGCGACCAGCTTATCGCTCAGTTGCGTCGGGAACTGAAAGAGGTCACTGCCCGTACGGCATCCCAGGAGCGCGAGACCGGGCGGCTGCACGCGCAGTTGCGCGAACAGCAACAGCAGTTGGCTGCGGCAACGACGTCGCTACAGGCAAAAATCGATGAAGCGGCCGCTCTCGCCGACCAGGCCACGGACCTGCAGGATCGCCTGGCCGGCAAGCATGCCGAACTCCTCAAGCTGTCGGACTGGAGCCACGCCATCGAGCGCGCTCCGCTGCGCTATTCGATCCGCAAATTCCTGTATGGATGGTCCCGGCGGGTCTTCGCCTTGCTGCCGCTCGATGCCCAACGCAAAAGCCGGCTGGCGAGCCAACTTCGACGCTGGCTCAAGCGACGCCAACCCGTGCCCGGCCAGTCAGCGGCATCACCGGAGCAGGCGTCCCAGCCGCTGCCAGCCCTGTTGGTGAACCTCCCTCCGCCGCCTCTCACTACGCAACCCTGCGTGGTGATGTTCGGCGTCATCGATTGG
Source organism: Pseudomonas sp. Cab53 (assembly GCF_018325965.1). Classification (NCBI taxonomy): domain Bacteria; kingdom Pseudomonadati; phylum Pseudomonadota; class Gammaproteobacteria; order Pseudomonadales; family Pseudomonadaceae; genus Pseudomonas; species Pseudomonas sp. Cab53. The sequence goes on from NZ_AP021902.1 coordinate 4,350,316, forward strand.
CACTTCCGCATCCAGCGTCCGCAGAACCTGGCCAAGGAACTGGCCAAGGCCGGCCAGACGACCTTCTACATCTCGAACAATTTTATCGACGATCAGGCGCCCGGCTTCGAGGTCGAGGCGCTGGATGCCTCCAGGCGGTTGTTCCAGATTCGCCTCAAAGTCTGCGGCGCGCCGGCCATTTATCACGCCCCGCCTTCGGCCGCCGCAATCGGCCAGTTGTGCCAGAGCATCGCCATGCTGCTGCGCTGGGCGAAAGTCGGCGCGGTGGACTGCATTGTCCAGCATGCCTACTGGTTTCCGTTGGCCAGGCGTATCCCCAACTCCACGCTGATCTATGACTGCATGGACCACCACGAAGGCTTTGGCAACGTGGCGCAGGAACTGCTCGACCTGGAAATCGCCCTGATGCGCCGGGCAGACCTGCTGGTCGCCACCTCCGATTGGATCGAACAACACGCCCGGCGCGAAAACGCCAACGTCGCGGTGATCCGCAATGCCAGTGAATACTCTTTCTTCAGCCAGCGTCCCGAGCAGATTTACCAGGACGCCAAAGGCCGCAAGATCATTGGTTATTACGGCGCTATCGCCGAATGGTTCGACCTGGACCTGATTCAGCACGTCGCCCAGACTTTTTCACAGCACCTGATACTGCTGATCGGCAATGACACGACCCAGGCGAAAAAAGCCCTCAAGGCCTGTCCGAACGTGGTCTTCGAAGGCGAGGTCCCCTACGCCTCGCTGCCTTACTACCTGCATGCGATGGACGTGTGCCTGCTGCCGTTCAAGGTCATTCCGCTGACCCTCGCCACCAATCCGGTCAAGGTCTATGAATACCTGAGCGCGGGCAAACCGGTGGTCTCGGTGAAACTGCCGGAACTGAGCAAGTTCGGCGATCGGGTGCGGGCGGCCGAAAACCCGACGGACTTCGTCGCGGCCATACGCGAGGTTCTGCAGGCCCTGCCAGAGGCGCAATCCACGCTGCAGGCGCGTCGCTCGTTCGCCCAGCAGCAGACCTGGCGACATCGCGCCGCGAGCCTGCGCCAGGCCATCGACACCTTGCCTCAACCCAAGGTCAGCGTCGTGGTGCTGACCTATAACAACCTCGCGCTCACCCAGGCCTGCCTCGACAGCCTGGTGACCCACAGTCACTACCCGAACCTGGAGATCATCGTCGTCGACAACCACTCCAGCGACGAAACCCCTGCCTTCCTCACCGACTGGGCGAAGGGACACCCAGACCGGATCGTCATCCTCAACCCCGACAACAAGGGGTTCGCGGCGGGCAACAACGTGGGCCTCGCCGCAGCCAGCGGCGACTACCTGGTGATCCTCAACAACGACACCGTGGTCACGGCCGGCTGGGTCAAGGGCCTGCTCCGGCACCTGCGGGACAACCAGAACATCGGGATCATCGGCCCGATCACCAACAACATCGGCAATGAAGCCAAGGTCAGCACCCGCTACAACCTGATCGAGGACATGCACGTCGAGTCGGCAGAGCTGACCTATGGGCGCATGGGCGAGAGCTTCGAGATCAACACCCTGGCTTTTTTCTGCGTGATGTTCCCGCGCACCACCTACGCACGGATCGGCGGCCTTTGCGAAGAGTATGGCCTGGGCTTTTTCGAAGATGATGACTACTGTCGCCGCGTCCAGCAGCTTGGCCTGCGCGCCTTCTGTGCCGAGGACGTGTTCGTCCACCATCATTTGTCCGCCTCGTTCAACCAGTTGGGCGCGCAGAAGAAACGCGTGCTTTTCGAGAAGAACAAAGCCCTCTACGAAAGCAAATGGGGGCCCTGGGTCCCGCATGTGTACCGGGACGTATAGGCCGCCCATGGTCCTTCCCAAGCCACTGACGTGTTGAACCGCAGAGACGATACCTTGCACACAGACAGCTTGAAGTACGCGACGGTGGTGTTGGTGCTGTTGGCCAGCACGGTGGTCAGCCTGTACGGTTTCTCGACGCTGCCATGGCCGTCGATGAACAGCGCCACCCGGACAATCCTGTTGGCCTCACTGGCGATTGGCGCGCTCACCGCCCTCACCCGCAAACCGCCGTTTGTGCTCGGCCTGGGCCTGATCGCGGGCTTGTCCATCGCCGGTGGCCAGGCCTGGCCGATGATCGTGGTCGCCGTGCTGGCGCTGTCCGCCCACACCCTCGGCAAATGGATACTGGGCCAGCGAACCCCCACCGACTGGACGGTCCCGTTGCTGGTCGGGATGGGCACGTTCGGTACGCTGACGGGCCTGGCCGCCTACTTCCCGATCAATTACCCCGGGCTGTATGCCGCGCTGCTGTCGCTGCCCCTCGTGTTCGGACATGCCGACGCCGCGGCGAGTGTTCGCCGAATCCTGGCGCAGGTCCGCACCGAACGCGCGCCGCAGGCACCGCTGGCGACCCTGCTGGATAGCCTGTTGGTCGCCATCGCCTGCCTGCACGCAGCGGTCGCCTTCATGCCGGAGGTCGGCTACGACGCCCTGGCGATGCACCTGTTCGTCCCGTCTCAACTGGCCCAGCGGCACCAATGGGGTTTCGACGCCAGCACCTACGTGTGGGCGGTCATGCCCATGCTGGCCGACTGGGTCTACAGCATCGTCTACATGCTGGCCGGCGAAACCGCTTCGCGCCTGACCAACTGCGCGTTCACGCTGCTGGTGGCGTGGCAGGTCCGAAACCTGACGATCTGGGCCGGCGGTACGGCCATCAGTGCCCGATGGGCGAGCCTGTTCTTCCTGTCCACGCCCCTGGCCTTCGCCGAAAGCAGCAGCCTGTTTATCGAGTCAGCGTGGACCGCGTTCGTCCTGGCCGGGTCATTGGCCATCCTGAACACCTCACGGTTCACCTCGCAAGTTGCGCAGCGTCATTCACAGTTGATCCTGGCCGGGCTGCTGCTGGGGTTTGCCCTGGCGACCAAAGCGGTGACCCTGAGCATTCTGCCGGTCCTGCTGGTGCTCCTGCTGGTGCAGTACCGGGCCTGGATCCGCCCCGGCGTCATCCGGGCGCTGCTGTTGGGCAGCCTCGGCCTGCTGGTGGCGGGGCTCACACCGTACCTCTCGGCGTGGTTCCTGACCGGCAATCCCGTGTTCCCGTTTTTCAACGCGATTTTTCAATCGCCACTCTGGCCAAGCGTCAACTTCGAGGCGCCGGCCATTTTCGACAAGGGGGTCACGTGGGACACCCTCTATCGCATGGTCTTCAAGGCCCCCCGGTTCATCGAGGGGAAGGACGGTGCCGCCGGCTTCCAATGGCTGCTGGTGCCCACCGCGGCCGTCGCCCTGCTGCTGGGGGCCAACCGCAAGGCCTGGTGCATCCTCCTGCTCGGCGCCGGTGCGATTGTCCTGTCGTTCCACTCGACAGCCTACCTGCGCTACATATTCCCTTCCTTTGCCCTGTTTGCCGTAGTCCTCGCCCTGCCCTTTTCCGACCACAGGCACTTCCCGAGGACACTGGGGATGATCGTGGGCGCCGTGCTGGTGCTGGCCAATGTGCTGTTCATCCAGGCGGCCACCTACTATGGCCAGATCAAGCCGGCCGCACTGTTCAGTGCGGCCGGGCGGGATGCCTACCTGGCGCAGAACCTGCCGATCCGCAAAATGGTCGACGTCGTCAACGCGCTGAACGTGGCCAATCGGCCCGTGGCAGTCTTTGCGCCACCTTCGATGGCGGGCCTGAAAAGCGATGCGTTATACGCCTCCTGGTACAACGTGAAATGGACCCGTGAAGTCGACCAGGCAACCACGCCGCCGGCCCTGCTGCAGCGGTTGCGACAGCGCCAGGTGGACTGGTTGATCATCGACCATGCCAGCACACCCACCGCGCAACGCGAGCGTCTGCTGGCCGTGTCCGAGCCGTATGCAAAAATGGGCGGGCTGGAGCTGCGCAAAGTCCATCAGGTCCCTCTCGAACGGTTGCTCAACCCCGACCTGTCCGACCTCGAAGGCTGGCACCTGACCGAGCCCTCGTCCTATGACGCATCGCGCAAAACCCTTACGGTCACGGTCAACACGCCGGCCACCCAACGTGTCGAGGTGGCGCCAGGGCAGAGCTTCACCAGCGCAGTGTCGGCACGCTGTGCGACGCAGCCCACGTCCGGAAGAATCCAGACCAACTGGATGGATGCCCAAGGCCGGTTCATTTCCGCCAGCATCGAAACGTTCGATTGCACGCCGCAATGGGCGACCCATGAAATGACCGTGGTGGCACCTGAGGAAGCCGTCGTCGCGATCGTCTATGCCTCCGGGCATACCGATACGCCCGTGGCGTTCAAGTCCCTTTCATTCAGACAATAGCCAGCGATATCGATGAACTCAAAAACAGAGCTTTTCACGGAAGAACCTCGAGTCGCGGTCGTCATCCCCTGCTACCGGGTGACGGCGCACATCATCGATGTCATCGAGGCCATCGGCCCGCAGGTGTGGCGCATCTACGTGATCGACGATGCCTGCCCGGACGGCTCCGGCCAGCATGTGCTGCAGGCCTGCACCGACCCCAGGGTCAGGGTCCTGCCCCATGCCGTCAACAAAGGTGTCGGAGGGGCCGTGATGACCGGGTACCGGGAAGCCATCGCGGACAACGCAAGCATCATCGTCAAGATCGATGGCGATGGTCAGATGGACCCGGCCCTGATCCCGCTGTTCATCGAGCCGATCCTGGCCGGCGAGGCCGACTACACCAAGGGCAATCGCTTTTTCAACCTGGAGCAAGTCCAGTCGATGCCACGGGTCCGGCTGTTCGGCAACGCCGTGTTGTCACTGATGGCCAAGCTGTCGACGGGTTACTGGGACCTGTTCGACCCCACCAACGGGTACACCGCGATCCATCGTGACGTCGCCCGGCTCCTACCCCTGGACAAGGTCAGCGAACGCTACTTCTTCGAGACCGACATCCTGTTCCGCCTCAATACCGTGCGCGCCGTGGTGGTCGATATTCCGATGGAGGCGCGCTATGGCGACGAAACCAGTCACCTGGCGGTCTCGAAAATCATTGGCGAGTTCCTGTTCAAGCACCTGCGCAATTTCAGCAAGCGTGTGTTCTATAACTACTACCTGCGGGACATGTCCCTGGCCTCGATCGAATTGCCCATCGGGCTACTCATGCTCCTGTTCGGCACCGTGTTCGGCAGCTACCACTGGTACGAATCGGCGCAAAATGGCGTCCAGACCCCCGCCGGGACAGTGATGCTCAGTGCGCTGCCGCTGCTGCTGGGGCTGCAACTGGTCATGGCCTTCCTCGGCTACGACATCGCCTCGGTGCCCAACCGGCCAAGGCATTCGAGACGCCGCCATGCCACCTCGTTGCGGAAAAAGCAGCCGTGAAGGCGCTCAGGGATTTTCTGGCCGACCCTTCGCTCAAGACATTGGATGTCGACGGCGTCGAGCGCCTTGAGCTGCATAAGCGAATTCTCGAACGCAAGCGGATGCTCAAGGACGTGTTCGTCGAGTTCCACCATGCCTTTCATCGCCTGGCCGAGCGTCACTTCGAGGTCGAAGGCCTGCAAGTGGAAATCGGCGCCGGGATCGCGCCAATGCGCGACACCTACCCTGGCGTGTTGGCCACCGACATCGTCGCCACCGAGCACCTGGACATGGCCCTGAATGCAGAATCGATGAGCCTGGGCGATCACTCGGTCAGGGCGTTCTACGGCCAGAACTGCTTCCACCATTTTCCTCACCCTGACAGGTTTTTCAGCGAGCTTGAACGCACCCTCGTGCCCGGTGGCGGGGCCATCCTGATCGAGCCCTTTCACGGCCCGCTTGCCGCGTTCCTGTACAAGCGCCTGTTCAAGTCCGAGGGCTTCGACAGGCACTTCCCATCGTGGGAAACACCCTCTACCGGCCCCATGAACGGTGCCAACCAGGCGCTCAGCTACATCGTTTTCGTGCGGGACCGCGAAGCCTTCGAACGCAAGTACCCTGGCCTGGAAATCCTCCACCAGGAAATCTGCGGCAACTATCCTCGGTACCTGATCTCGGGCGGCTTGAATTTCCGTCAGTTGCTGCCCGACGCGCTGATCCCCTTGATGAAAGTCGTTGAAAAACTGCTTTATCCCCTGCGACGGGTGCTGGGCCTGCATCACATTGTCGTCATCAGGAGCAAGCCTTGACCTTCGTTCGGTATGGCGCCATCCAACTGCTGGCCTATGCCCTGGACATGGGCACGTTCCTGCTGCTCCTGGTTTTTTTCCGGGATGAGCCGGTGCTGGCCAATATCGCCGGCAAGGTCGTCGCCGGGCTGTTCGCGTTCTTCCTGCATCGCCACTTCACGTTCAAGTCGAACCAGGGCAACGGCAAGGCCCAGGCACTGAGCTACTTCGCGTTGCTGGCGGTCAACATTCCGCTCGCCTCGGCCCTGCTCAGCGCCGGCCTGTATGTCGTCGACCATCCCAGCACGGTGAAATTCGTTGCCGACGTGGCCTGCGTCTTCGTGACGTACTGGATCAGCAAGTGGTTCGTGTTCACCGCCAAGACGCCTGCGTCCGAGCGGCCCGACCGCGTGGAAGGCGCCTGATCATGAAGCTGCTGATTACCGGTGCAACGGGTTACATCGGCCTACCACTGGCCGACCGCGCGGCAGCGGACGGCCATGAGGTGATCTGCGCCACGCGCACGCCGTGCGCTCGCGCCCATGCCTGGCTCCCCTACGACCTGCGGGACCCCGCCCCGCAATGCCCGGCCGGTGTCCAGGCGTTTATCCACCTGGCGGCCAATACCGCGCCCGAGTCCGGCATGGGCGCGGACGCCGAGGTCCAGGCCGCCGAGGCGCTGATCCAGTGCGCCCGACAAGCCTCGGCCAGGTTCATTTTCATGTCCAGCCAGACGGCCCAGGCCAGCGCGCCAACGGTCTACGGCCAGGTCAAATGGCGGATCGAACAAGCGGTGCTGGCGGCCGGAGGCGTGGTGATTCGCCCGGGCCAGGTGTATGGCGGTCCCGAGCGTGGGCTCTTTGGCCTGTTGTGCAGGCTGGTGCGCCGCTTCCCGGTCATCCCGATGCTGGTGCCGGCGCCTTGCGTACAGCCGATTCATGTCGATGACCTGGCCGCCTCGATCCTGGCCGTGGTCGAGCGTGAGGACATTCGCGCCGAGGTGCTGAGCCTGGGTGCGGTGCAGCCGATTTCCTTTGGCCGCTTTCTCATGGCGATCGCGACACACAGGGTCCACACGATGCGCCTGCCCGTTCCCGTGCCGGTAGCACTGCTCGCCCTGCTGCGCCGGTGCCTCGGCCAATCGCTGGGCACGAAGCTGGGGCTGGAGCGGATCTTTTCGCTGATCCACCTGCCCACCCTGGACACCGCCCACAGCCTGCAAAAACTCGGCATCGTGTTGCGGCCCCTGGCGGACGGCCTGCACCGCTCCGGCCGGGGACAACGTCGGCAGTGCCTCGAAGAAGGCAAAGTGCTGTTGGGCTACCTGCTCGGCAGCACACCGCCGAGCAGTTTGGTCAGCCGCTACGTCAAGGCCCTGGAACAGGCTGGCAAAACCCGACCGGCCATTCGCTCGCCCTTGTTGAAACGCTGGCCGGTCCTGGTGAGCCTGCTGGACAACCCCGGCGTCCTCGCGGCGACCGGTGGCCAGGACCTTTCCTGGCGCCTGCAGGCCGCGCTCGCCCTGGCCGAAGCCAGCCCCGTCGGCGCCAGGCGGTTTCTCGGCACGCATCAGCCCCGTGGCTTCGTCCTGACGTCGATGGCACTGGTATGGATCGCGGCCAAGGCCCTCGCATGGCGGGCCGTGACCCCGCTGTGTCGTCCACTGGCGCGCCGCTTGATCCTTGACGCTGGAGCCCCGCGTGACGCCTGAATTCGATGTGATCATCGTCGGCAGTGGCCCTGCCGGCACCTCGGCCGCCTACCCCTTGGTCAAGGCAGGCCTGACCGTGCTCATGGTCGATGCCCAGGTCGACGGCGGCACCTCAGCGGCGCCGCTGGCCCCGTACCTCACGAGCCGCACCCGGGACGAAGCCCAGTGGAAATGGTTGATTGGCGAAGACTTCCACGGCCTGAACCAACAGGAAGCGGTCTCCCCCAAGCTGAAGACGCCCACCCACGCGCATGTGTTTCGCGGGTTCAACGAAGGCAACCGCATCGACACCCGACACTTCATCGGGGTCGGCTCATTGGCCACCGGCGGGCTGTCGAATGCCTGGGGCTGTGGCGTGGCGCGCCTGGACACCAGCGACTTGCCCGCGCTGCCCTTCGATTACGCCGAACTGGAACGATCCTATGCAGCGGTGTCGCGGCGAATCGGGATCAGCGGCCAAGCCGACGATGATCTTTCCAGCTACTTCGGCCTCGATGAGTGGTCCCAACCGCCCTTGCCGATGGACCCTTTGCATCAACGGCTGCTTGATCGCTACACACGCCGTCAACCGAGTTTTCCCGCCCTGGGGTTTCGCCTGGGCCGTTCGCGGGTGGCGGCGTTGAGCCAACCGCTGGGGGAACGCAAGGCGTGCGATCTGTCCGGCAATTGCCTGTGGGGGTGCCAGAACCAGGCGCTGTACAGCGCATCGCAGGAACTGGCAACGCTCAAGCAGTACCCAGGCTTCCAGCACATCCAGGGTGTGCTGGTGGATGATCTTTCGCGTCAACCGGACGGCTCGTGGGTGATCAGCGACCGTCATGCCTCCCGACGCGTGGGCGCACGGCGCCTGCTGCTGGCGGCTGGCACGCTGGCCACTACCCGGCTCGTGCTCAAACAGTTGAACCACACCGCGGCGGTGCGACTGCTGTCCTCGCTCACGGCCGCCTTCCTGCTCTGGCTGCCGAGCATGCTCGGCACGCCGAGGGTTTCGACATTTGGCCTGGGTCAGCTATCGTTCGCCCTGGAGCTGGCGGCCGGCACCTGTGCCTTCGGCTCGACGTTCAGCACCACGGGCTTGCCGATGAGCGAATTCGTCAGCCGGATCCCGATGAGCAAACGCTTGGCCATCGAGCTGTCGAACAACCTGCTCAGTGCCTGCCTGGTCGGCAATATCTTCCTGCCTGGCCATCTGTCCAACAACACGGCGAGGTTACGCCCCGATGGCTCGTTGAGCGTTACCGGCGGCCTGCAACCCGAGGCGCCAGGGCTCATGAAGAACGCCGAGGCCAGGCTGCGTCGGATCTACTGGAAAATGGGTGCGCTGCTGATGCCGATGAGTTTCACCCTGGCCCAGCCGGGGGCGGACATCCATTACGCGGGCACCCTGCCCATGCGGGCACGGCCCGACGTCGGAGAGACCGACAGCCTGGGAGAGGTCGCCGGGCTGCCCGGCGTGCACGTTGTCGACGGTGCTTGCCTGCCTGGTCTCTCCGAGAAATCCCACACCCTGACCCTCATGGCCAACGCGGACCGGATCGGACGCGCCCTTGCAACACAACGATAGGACATCAACAGGCATGACCCGCAAGGTACTTTGCATCGTCGGCACCCGCCCGGAAGCCATCAAGATGGCCCCGGTGATCAAGGCACTCCAGGCACAGGACGGCATCGACTGCCGGGTGCTGGCCACCGCCCAACACCGAGGCATGCTCGACCAGGTGCTGGCGTTTTTCGCAATCACCCCGGACCTGGACCTGGACCTCATGCAGCCCGACCAGTCGCTGGCGACGTTGACCGCACGATTGCTGCTGGCACTCGACGATGTGCTGAAGGCCGAAAAACCGGATGTCGTCCTGGCCCAGGGCGACACGACCACCGTGATGAGCGCGGCCCTGGCATGCTTCTACTTGCAGATTCCCTTCGGCCATGTCGAGGCTGGCCTGCGTACCGGGGATATCCACAACCCATTCCCTGAAGAAGCCAATAGGGTGATCGCCGGCAAGCTGACCCGCTGGCATTTCGCGCCGACCCAGGGCGCGGTGGACAATCTGCTGCGTGAAGGCGTCGCCCCCGCCGATGTCATCCTGACAGGCAACACCGTGATCGATGCTTTGTTGATGACCGCGGCACACCCCGTGCCCCTGGATATCGAACTGGACGCCAGCAAGCGCCTGGTGCTGGTCACGGCCCATCGGCGGGAAAACTTCGGCGCCCCTTTCCTGCATATCTGCCAGGCGCTCCGCTGCCTGGCCGAACGCAACCCAGACATTCAGATCCTGTACCCCGTACACCCCAACCCCAACGTCAAGGCAGTGGCCCACCAGGTGCTCGGCCAGGTCCCCAACATCCTGCTGTGCGCGCCCCTGGACTACGCCCCGTTCATCGCGGCCATGAAACGCGCCTACCTGATCATCAGCGACTCCGGTGGCGTCCAGGAAGAAGCACCGGCGCTGGGCAAGCCGGTCCTGGTGCTGCGTGAGGAAACCGAGCGCCCGGAAGCGGTGGACCTGGGGGTGGTCAAGCTGGTGGGCGCCAACCCACGGGCGATCCTCGAACAGGCCCAACGCTTGCTCGATGACCCTCAGGCGTACCGGAGCATGGCCCGGGGGATTTCCCCCTACGGCGATGGCCAGGCCGCCGGGCGGATCGTCGATGTGCTGAGGCAGCACCTGTCGCCATGCGCCTGATCTATCTGTCGCCGGTGCCATGGGCCAGCTTCAGCCAGCGCCCGCATCATTTCGTCCACTGGTATCACGAGCAGACCGGAGAACCGGTGCTGTGGATCGACCCGTATCCGACCCGCCTGCCCTCGCTGAACGACTTCAGGCGCAAGCCTCCATCAGCCGGCCCACAACACATCGCCGTACCGCCCTGGTTGCGCCTTTGCCAGCCCCCGGCGCTGCCCATCGAACCTATCCCCGGCGCGGCGCTGGTCCTCAAGCCGTTATGGCGCAAGACGTTCAGGCGCGTCGCACAGTTCTGCGCCGAAGGGCCGAGCATGATCTGTGTCGCGAAGCCTTCGGAACTGGCGCTGCAGTTGCTCGCGCGCCTGCCGGACAGCCCGGCGGTGTATGACGCCATGGATGATTTCCCGGCCTTCTACCAAGGCCTGTCCCGACGGTCGATGGCACGGCGCCAGGCGCAGTTGATTCGACGGGTGCCTCACCTGCTGGTGTCCTCCACGGCCCTGCGCGACCGGCACCAGGCTGTGGCAAAGCACGTCGAACTGGCCCTCAACGCTTGCGACCTGCAGCATCTGGCACCGGTGGAGCAACTGGACCTGGGTCCCAAACAACAGGTGCTCGGTTATGTCGGCACGATGGGGCACTGGTTCGACTGGGACCTGGTCATTGCACTGGCCCGCGCCAACCCGGCCAACCCGGTTCGCCTGATCGGCCCCGTGTTCACCCCGCCGCCCGGCGCGTTGCCGGCCAACATCGAGCTGATTCCCGAGCGCGCCCATGCCGAGGCCATTGCCGCCATGGCGACGTTCTCGGTAGGGCTGATTCCCTTCAAGCTCAACCAGCTGACCGCCTCGGTGGACCCGATCAAATACTATGAGTACCGGGCCCTCGGCCTGCCCGTGATATCCACCCGATTCGGTGAGATGGCCCTGCGCGGCGAAGCGCCGGGGGTCTGGTTGGTGGATGAAGGCACCGACTTGCGTCAAACCGCCCTCCAGGCACTTGCCTGCCCCAGTGACCGCACCACCATCGGGCAGTTTCGCCAGGACAACCGCTGGGCAGACCGTTTCGCAGCGACGCAGGTCCTCGCGCCCACCTGATGGGGCTCGGTTGACCATGCCACCGCCGCCCCTCGCCACGACGAACGACTGGAGCTTGTTCTCCAACCTCTGGATAATGGCGCGCGGACCAAATCGGTGTGAAGCGGTGGGTGAATTAAAGCGCCTGGCCGGCGCTGCCGATAACCCCAGCCAGGGTGCTGCGCCCTCCGGCGTAACTGTAATGACTGACCCGCGACCAGGGCGCTGCATGGCCCGGCGCGTCATTTAAGGAAAAGTGACTGTGATCATTGGTATCGACCTGGGCACCACCAACAGCCTCGTGGCGGCGTGGGATGGCGAACATGCCCGGATCCTCCCCAACGCCTTGGGCAACTTCCTGACGCCGAGCGTCGTGGGCCTCGACGATGAGGGCCAGTTGGTCGTCGGGGACATCGCCCGCGAGCGGTTGCACACCCACCCCCACCTCACCGCGTCCCTGTTCAAGCGCTACATGGGCAGCGCCCGTGAAACGCGACTCGGCGCCCGCGTCTATCGCGCTGAAGAACTCTCGGCGATGCTGCTGCGCAGCCTCAAGGCCGATGCCGAGCGCGCCTTGGGCGAGCCGGTGCACGAAGCGGTGATCAGCGTGCCGGCGTATTTCAGCGATGCCCAGCGCAAGGCGACGCGTATCGCCGGCGAGCTGGCGGGGCTGAAGATCGAGAAGCTGATCAACGAACCCACCGCTGCCGCCTTGGCCTACGGCCTCGAACAGCGGGACGAAGCCACGTTCCTGGTGTTCGACCTGGGCGGCGGCACGTTTGACGTGTCGATCCTGGAACTGTTCGAAGGCGTGATGGAGGTTCGCGCCAGCGCCGGCGACAACTTCCTGGGCGGCGAGGATTTCGATGACTTGCTGGTGGAGCACTTCATCGCCAAGATCGGCGCCGCCGACCTGCCCGACCTCAACCAGCCGGCCATCACCCAGCGTTTGCGGCGCGAAGCGCAGCGGGTCCGCCATGCCTTGGGCCAGGCCCAGGCTGCGCGCTTCACCCTTCGCGAACAGTCCCGTGAATGGCACCTGGAACTGACCCAGGGCGATCTCACGACGGTCGTCCAACCCTTGCTGGACCGCTTGCGCGCGCCGATCGAACGGGCGCTGCGCGATGCCCGGATCAAGGTCGCGGACCTGGATGAAATCCTCCTGGTAGGCGGTACAACGCGCATGCCACTGGTGCGCAAGCTGGTCGCCACGCTGTTCGGGCGGATCCCGGCCATGCAGCTCAACCCGGACGAAGTGGTTGCCCAAGGGGCGGCCATCCAGGCGGCGCTGCAGGCACGGCATGCGTCCCTGGAGGAGGTCGTCCTGACCGACGTCTGCCCCTACACCCTGGGCATCGAGACGTCCATGCAGGTGGGCGGCGGTTTCCAGAGCGGCCATTACCTGCCGATCATCGAGCGCAACACCGTGGTGCCGGTAAGCCGTTCCCGCAACGTGTCCACCCTCAGCGATAACCAGAAAGTGGTGCGGCTGGGCATCTACCAGGGCGAAAGCCGCCTGGTGAGCAACAACATTTTCCTGGGTGAGCTGGAGATCCCCGTACCGCCGCGCAAGGCCGGTGAAGTGACCCTGGATGTGCGCTTCACCTACGACAACAACGGCTTGCTCGAAGCCCAGGTCCACCTGCCGATCAATGGCGAAACCCGGCGACTGGTGATCGAGAACAACCCGGGGTGCTGGCCCCCGAAGAAATCGCCCAGCGGCTGGCCGCCCTCGAAGCGCTGAAAGTGCACCCACGCGACCAGCAGATCAACACCCTGCTGCTCGCCCGGCTCGACCGGCTGTACCAGGAAAGCCTCGGGGAGGGCCGCGAGTACATCGCCAGCCTGGCGAACCATTTCCAGCAAATGCTCGACACCCAGGATGAACACCAGATACGCGAAGCCCGCAGCGACATTACCCAGCGCCTTGTGCACTTCGAGCGGGAGATTTGAGCCATGAGCCACTGGCAGCTGCTTAGCCTGACCCCGGACGCGGACGAGCGCAGCATCAAGCGCGCTTATGCGCGGCTGCTCAAGGTCCACCGCCCGGACGAAAACCCCGACGCATTCCAGCGCCTGCGTGAAGCCTATGAAACGTCGCTGGCCGAGGCCCGCTGGCGCGCGCAGGCCGATGAAGAAACCCTTGAGACACCGTTGGCCGAGCCCCTGCCGCCCGCCCCCGAGGAAGTGGAGATACCCGTGCGGGACATGCACGTGGAGCGGATCGAAATCCCCACGGTTGTCAGCCCTCCGGAGCCATCATTGGGGCAGATGGCGCAATGGTTGGTCGAAGGCAAGGAGCGCCAGCTCATGGAGGCCCTGCGTCACTGGCTGAGCAGTGAGTGGCTGGTGCCGTTCGAGCACCGCCAGCAGTTCGAGCAATGCGTGCTGGACTGGTTCGAGTCCGCCCCGAGTTGGTCGCCGGCCTTCTTCGAGGGCGTGTGCCAGGCCATGGGCTGGAACGAAGACCAGGGCAACCTGCCCTGCGCCTACTGGCGTTGGGATCGACTGATCCGGCACTGCGAAGTACAAGCCTTCGAGGAAACCCTGCGCAGTGACCTCGACCGTTTCGACGCCGATAAACTCCATGGACAGGCCGCCGCCCTGCTGCTCAAACCCATGAGCGACGCCCGCCGTCGTGCAATGGCCGACCACTTTACCGGCCTCGACTGGCAACGCTTCACCCAGCTCGCTGAAACCATCGAGTACCAGTACCCCGAGGTTCCCGAACGCCTGGAACTGCAACCCTTGGACAACTGGCGGGACTGGCTGCCGGCCACCAGCTATCGAGGGGTCAGCCTGTTTCTCTGGTTCGCGTTGTCCGCGTTACTCGTGGCAACGTTGTTCACCGTGCCGGTCAACCGGGATGAACCGCTGGCGGTGCTGCTGATGCCGTTCCTGATGCCGATATTGCTGTGGCTGGGCGTCAAGCTCTACCACGTCTGGACCTACGTGGCCGTGGCCGCCGCACAGTTCGATGTGTGGCTGAGCCAAAGGCTGGTCCCCCGCCGCTGGTACCGGCAAGGCGCCGGCCTGCTGGTGTTGCGTCACGTTGTCCCTGCTGCGGTGCCCGCGGCCCTGGCCTGCGCCTGGTCCGACGGTGCGCCGTGGCTACGCTGGGTCAGCCCGGCGGTGGTGTTCTTCGGCACGTTGTATTTCACCCAATTGGCCCTGAGCGGCGGTCGGGTCTCGATCTGGGATCGGGCAACGCGAGCCATCAAGTTGAAAATCGGACGGTTGCCCTGGCACCTGCTCAAGCGCGAAGGCGTCCTGGCCGTGCTGGCAGTGGCGGCGACGGCGGCGTGGGTGTATTCGAAGTTGAAGGCGGTGGCTTAGGCTATTTCGTACATAGCCTAGGACGGACTACCCCACTCAGTGCCAACCGGCATTGAACGGTTTTTTGCGTCTATGCTTATCTTGGCCCCCTTCTCAAAACCGCCCTCAACGGCGAAAGGCCCCCAGGTGAATACGTGAAACATTCGGCACCGACTGCAGTGCTGCTTTGTCTGTTGCTCGGCACGCAGGCCCGGGCCGAGCAGTACCAGGTCGTGACCGAAGAGTGGGCACCCTACAACTATCGGGAAAACGACCAGCTTACCGGCATGACCACGGAAATTGTCCGGGCCATCATGGCGCGCACCGGAGACGCTTTCGAGGTGTCGATGGTGCCCAGCATGCGCGCCACCCAGGCGCTGAACACCCGGGACAAGACCATCATGTACTCGCTGTTCCGCACCCCGGAACGCGAGGCGTTGTACAAGTGGGTCGGGCCGATCGTGGAAGAGTCCATCCACCCCTACCAGTTGAGCAGCACGCCGCCGGTGAACAGCCTCGAACAACTGCGGCACGTCCCGCAGATCACCACGCGGCACGCCGGCTCGGTGCCCGCCAGGCTGCAATCGATGGGCTTCGGCAACCTCGACAAAAGTGCGACGTCGAGCCTGCAGCTCTACCGCATGCTGCTCGCCGGACGCACGACCATCATCGTCGGCGACACCGATGCCGGGGTGGCCTACTACAGCCGCCAGTTGGCCATCGCTCCCGGCCTGCTGCGACAGATCCCCGTCGAGATCTACCGCTCATCGCTGTACATCGCCTTCAGCCCCGACTCCGAGGACAAGGTCGTCGCTGCCTGGGCCGCCGCCTTGGAACAGTTGCGCCAATCTGGTGAGCTGGCGCGTATCAAGCAGCGCTACACACAGCCGGTCGGGCAGTGATATTCACGCGACCAGGAACTTGAACCCCCACAACGCCGCCATCCCCACCGCCAGGGTCAACAGCGTATTGCGCCAGCGCCAGGCCACCCACGCAGCAACCATCGCCGCCGGTACCTGGGGATTGTTAAGCACCCATTCAGCCTGCCCGGTCGGGTACACCACGGCAGGCAGCACCAGGGCCGCCAAGACGCTGGCCGGTACGTACATCAATGCCCGGCGCATCAGCGGCGGGATGCGCCAGCGGCCATAGAGCTCGACAAAAGACAAGCGCATGGCGAAGGTGCCCAGGCCGGCCGCCAGGCACAACCCCCACAGGGCCAGGTCGCTCATTGGGCTTCTCCTTCGGCGCCCTCGACACTCGCGCTGTTTGACGAGGCCTGAAGACGCTCCACCACCAGCCCGGCCAGCACGCCCCCGAGGGAGGCGGTGACCAGGCCAAGGTTATAGGGCAGCTTGATCGCCAGCACGGCAAGCGTCCCGCCCACCGCCGCCGCGCACCAACTGGCGCGGCTTTGCAGGCCGGGAATCAGCAACGCCAGGAACGAGAGCGGTATGGCAAAGCTCAATGACCAGTCCTGGGGAATGCTCGCGCCCAGGTACACCCCGGCCAGGACCGAAACTTGCCAGACCAGCCACATGGTCACCGCGGTACCGGCATAGAAATAATGAGCAAAGGGCCCCAGCTCCCCGGACGACAGCTTCAAAGTACAGAGGGCGTAGGACTGATCGGAAAGCAGGTAGGACAGCGGCCACGTCCAGCGTCGGGGCAAATGGTGCAGGTGAGGCGCCAGGGACGCGCTGTACATGATGAAACGCAGGTTGATGATCAGGGCCGTGACCACGATCGCCACGGGCAGCACGCCGTTGTGCAGCAACTGCAGCGCGACCATCTGGGCAGAGCCGGAGTAGAACAGTATCGTCATGCCCATGGCCATGCCCGGCGACAGGCCCATTTCGATCGCCATGACCCCGGTCACCAACCCGAACGGAATGACGCCCGGCGTCAACGGAAGGAGCGCCCGGGCCCCTTGCATGAAGGCGTGTGCGCCACTGCGGTACGGCATCTGGTTTCCTCGTGCGGGGTTCGTTCGGACACAGGCCACTGGCGTTGCCCTGAGCATCGTGAGGTAGAGTGTAGGCATGCGGGACCGACCGGCAGAACCAACTTTTTTTCCGAGAAAGCAGGTAGTTTTTGTTATGGCCAGAAACGATCCGCCAGACCAGGCGCTGATGAAAATGCCTTCGTTCAAGGCCATGAGATCCTTCGTGGCGGCCGCCCGGTACCGCAACTTCACCCGTGCGGCCGAGGCGTTGTGCGTCACCCAGGCGGCCATCAGCCGACAGATCCGTGACCTGGAAACCTACCTGGGCACCGAGTTGCTCATCCGCAACGGCAGAGAACTCAAGCTGACGCCGTCGGGCGCCGCGCTCTTCGATGCAGCGCAGTTATCGCTGCTCAATATCTTCCAGGCCACGGAACGGATCCGCCGGGAGAAAAGCGACAAGCACGTCCTGACCCTGTGCTGTACCCCCGCATTGTCGACGCTTTGGCTGGCCCACCGGCTGAAGGACTTTTTCAGCGCCAACCCCGACATCGACCTGAAGGTCATCACCACCCAACATTTCCTGGCCATGGAGTCGGGCATCAACCCGGACCTGTTCATCGCCAAGTTCAACGACCACTGCCCCGGCTACCTGCGGGTGCCGTTGCTGCACGAAGTCGTCTATCCGGTGTGCACCCCACGCTATCTCCAGGCCCACCCGGAACTGGGAACACTTGCCGGCCTGCGCAGCAACACGTTGCTGGACCTCAACCCCCATGGCCGTTCGCAACTCTCGGAGCTGATCGACTGGAACGTGTGGTTCGCCTACCAATCCCACGACCTGCAACTGTCGGTGTCGGACAGCCCGCAATCGTTCAGCAGCAACGACTACAGCCTGCTGGTGCAAATGGCCCTGGATGACCAGGGCGTCGCGCTGGGCTGGGACCATTTGGTCCGGCACCTGGTGCAACAGGGCCGCCTGGTCCGACCCGTCCCGCAAGAGCTGGCGCTCAGGGAGTCGATCCAGTACCTGATGATCAACGAAGACAAGGTGGATGATCCGGCGTGCAAACGCTTGAAGGCGTGGCTGGTGGATCAGTTCCAATAGCGTGCGTGACGACCTCGGGAAGCCTGTGCTCCCTGAGGTCGCCCGACATTCAGCCCGTCACACAGCCCTGCGGCACCTTCCCGGCAAAACTGTCCACCAGGCTGGCCACCACCATTTCGCCCATGCGCGTGCGCGTTTGCAGCGTCGCGCTGGCCCGATGAGGCTGCAGCACCACGTTTTCATGGGCGAACAACGCCTCGGGCACGTTGGGCTCATCGACGAACACATCCAGCCCGGCACCGGCGATGTCACCGGCAGCCAGCGCCGCCACCAGGTCGGCCTCGTTGACCAGTTTGCCCCGGGCCACGTTGATCAGGTAGCCGCCCTTGCCCAACGCTTGCAGCACGCGTGCGTCAATGATGGCGTGGGCGTTGTCGGCGGCGGCCGCCAGGATCAACGCGTCGCTGTCGGCCGCCAAAGCCTTGAGATCGGCAACGAAGGTATAGGGCACGTCGCTCATCGGCTGTAGATCGGTGTAGCTGATCGGGCACCCGAACGCCGCTGCCCGGCTCGCCACGGCGCGACCGACCCGCCCCATGCCGACGATGCCGATGCGCATGCCGGAGACCTGGCGCGCCAGTGGCAACGGGGCCAAGGGCGTCGGGCTCTGCGGCCATTGACCCGAGCGCACGTAGCGGTCACCGGTGCACAGGCCACGGCACACGCCGATCAACAGGCCCATGGCCAGGTCGGCGACGTCCTCGGTCAACGCGCCGATGGTGGCGGTCACGCGGATGCCGCGATCCCTGGCGTAGGCCAGGTCTACCGCGTCGGTGCCCACGCCGTTGACGGCCACCACTTCCAACTTGGGCAGTTGCTCCATGACAGCCCGGCTGATGCCGGTGTGCCCGCCGGTGATGACCCCGCGGATGTTGGCGCCATGCGCCTGCAGATACGCCGGTTTATCGGCCTGTTCGAAATAGCGCCGCACCGTGAACAGCTCGCTGAGCCGGGTGTTGATTTCAGGGATCAGGATCGGGCTGAGCTGCAAG
The DNA here is from genome assembly GCF_018325965.1 of Pseudomonas sp. Cab53. Taxonomy (NCBI): domain Bacteria; kingdom Pseudomonadati; phylum Pseudomonadota; class Gammaproteobacteria; order Pseudomonadales; family Pseudomonadaceae; genus Pseudomonas; species Pseudomonas sp. Cab53. The sequence continues at coordinate 4,369,233 of NZ_AP021902.1, forward strand.
ACTTCTGGCTTCATGTGGACCTCGTGTCGCTAAATAAAAAAATCGATCGAGCACCTTGCTGCTCGCGTACGGCGTGCTGGATGCCATTCATGAGCAGCGTTACGGCTCAACCGCGACCGGCAAACGGCATGGCCGTGGCCATGACGGTCATGTTCAGGACGTTGGCCGACAACGGCAGGCCGGCGATGTAGCGCACTGCGTCGGCCACGTGCTTGACGTCCACCATCGGCTCGACCGCGATGGTGCCGTTGGCCTGGCGCACGCCCTTGGTCATGCGCACCGACATCTCGGTGAGGGCGTTGCCGATGTCGATCTGACTGCAAGCGATGTTGTACTCGCGCCCGTCCAGCGCCAGGGATTTGGTCAAGCCCAGCACCGCATGCTTGCTGGCGGTGTAGGCACTGCTGAACGGCCGCGGGGTGTGGGCCGAAATCGAGCCGTTGTTGATGATCCGCCCGCCCTGGGGCTGTTGCCGGCGCATCAGGCCGAAGGCGCCACGGGCGCAGAGGAAAACCCCGTTGAGGTTGGTGTCGATCACGTTGCGCCATTGCTCGAACGTCAATTCATCCAGTGGCACCGCCGGCGCGTTGACCCCGGCATTGTTGAAGACGACGTCCAGGCGTCCGTAGACCTCGGCGATGGTGGCGAACAGTGCATCGACACTGGCCGGGTCACGCACGTCGGTGGGCACGGCCAGGGCCTGGTGCCCCTCGCTCGCCGCCGATTCGACCAGCGCCTGCAAAGGCTCCGGCCGCCGACCGGCCAGTACCAGGGTGTAGCCGTCAGCCAACAGCCCCAGGGCCACCGCACGACCAATTCCGCTACCGGCACCGGTGACCAAAGCCACTTTCAATGGGTGGGACATAGTGTTCCTTCCTTTCTCGAATCAGTTGACGCGCGCAGGGCTCAAGGCCGCTGGCCGACGCGCATTTCCAGTTGGCCGAGGCCATCGATGCCGGCGTTGATGACATCGCCCGGCTCCAACAGGTCCACGCCTGCCGGGCTCCCGGTCATGATCAGGTCGCCGGCCCGCAGCGCCACCGACTGCGAGATCCGGCTGATCACTTCACTGACCGACCAGATCTGGCTGTCGAGGCTGTCGCGCTGGCGCTCCTGGCCGTTCACGCTGAGCCACAATTCACCTTCGGGGTGCCCCGCCCGCGAGACCGGCACGATGGCGGTCATCGGCGCTGCGGCCTCGAATACCTTGGCGCCTTCCCAGGGCAGGCCGTTGCGCTTGGCCCGGCGCTGGACATCACGCCGGGTCAGGTCGAGCCCGACGGCGTAGCCCCAGACATAGGCCAGCGCCTGGTCCTCGGGAATATTCGCGCCACCTTCGCCGATGGCCACGACCAGTTCGATTTCGTGAACGAATTCCTCCGTCACCGGCGGGTACGGCACTTCACCGACCGCATCCACCACACTGCTGGCCGGCTTCATGAAGAACACCGGTGGCTGGCGGTTCTGGCCCTGGGTGTCGGGCCACGGGTAGTTGCGACCGACACAAAACACCCGGCCGACGGGAAAGCGTTGCGCAGTGCCGACCACCGGCAAGGTCACTGGCAAGTCCGGGGTAAAGACGTACTCGGGCATGTTCATCCTGATAAAAGTCCTCTTGGTTGCGTCAGCGTACGGCGGCAATCCGTGGCGAAGTTGGAGGAATGCCGCCTTGTCTTGGAGAAAAACGGTTTTCTTGGCTCAGCGCGTCCGCAGTTCGATGCGGTACAAGCGGCCGAGCAGCAGCGAATAGGACAACGTGCCCATCAGTGCCACGCCGCCAATGAACCAGAACGCCAGGGCAAACGAGCCGGTGCTGTGGACGATCGCGCCGATCACGATGGGCGTGACGATGCCGCCGATGTTCGCCGCCAGGCTGGTGATGCCTCCGGTCAGCCCGATCAGTTCCTTGGGCGCCACCTCCGACACCGCCGCCCACGAGGACGAGGCAATGCCCTGGGCGAAGAAGGCGACGGTCAGGATGGCAATGCAGATCACGTTCGAATCGGTGAAATTGACCAGCACGATGGACATGCCCAGCATCGACCCGACCACCAGCGGCAACTTGCGTGCAAAGGACAGCGAATAGCCGCGACGGATCAACAGGTCGGAGATGATCCCGGCCAGCAGGATGCCGACGGTCGCGCCCACGAACGGCAGCACGGCGAAGATTCCGGCCTTGATCATGGTCAGTTGGCGTTCTTCGATCAGGTACGTCGGGAACCAGGTAAGGAAGAAGTACAGCGCCGAGGTGCTGGCGAACTTGCCAATGCAAATTGCCCAGACCTGCCGATAGCTGAACAGCTCGGCAATCTGCCGCCAGTTGAAACGGGTGCGTTCCTGGCTGCTCTTGACCAGCCCACCGCCGGCTTCGATGTACTTGAGTTCCTGCGGGCTGACTTTCTTGCAGTTCATCGGGTCGCGATAGAGGTACAACCAGGCCACCCCGAAGACGATACCGAGGGCGCCGGTGCTGTAGAACACATGCCGCCAGTCGTAGGTGGTGGCCAGCCACAGCAGCGCACCGGTGAACAACGCCGTGCCCAGGTATTGGCCACAGACATAGATGCTGCTGGCCATGCCCCGCTCCCGCGCCGGGAACCACACCGTGACGGCCCGGCTGTTGGCTGGAAACGCTGGCGCCTCCATCGCACCGACCGCCAGGCGCAAGCCGAACAACGAGGCGAACCCGGTGGCAAAGCCCTGGCACACGGTGACCGTCGACCAACTGATCAACGACACCCCGTAGGTGAACCGTGAGCCGAAGCGATCGGCAATGAACCCGGCGGGAACCAGGGCGAGCGCATAGGTCCAGGCGAAGGCGGAAAAAATCAGGCCCATCTCGATCTTGTCCAGGCCCAGGTCCTTGGCCAGGAAAGGCGCGGCAATCGAGATGTTGACCCGGTCGATGTAGTTGATAATGGTCGCGATCAACAGCAACGACAACATGAACCAGCGTCGCCGTGACGGCAGTCGCCCAGGCACTGCGGCGTCCCGGGCGGCGGCGATCACCGGCGCCGAGGCGGTCTGGGAGGTGTGGGAATTCGACATGGGTGGACCTCGTTATTGTTAGAAGCGTCGAAATATCTACGAGCAGCCGAAGCCATTGCCCTCGATGTCGGGGCAGCACAATCGCTACTGGAATAAGGAAATGCGAACAGCCTGTGTCAGGCGGGCGAAGATGCCTGGCGCCAGGGGTTGCCGGGGGAAACGGCAGGAGAATCTGCCAACGATGGGAACCACGTCATGATGAGCGCACCTCTGGATTGTTTTTGGATAAAGGTCGGGTTGCGTGGCACCTACAGTGGTCGTACAACCTTGCAAAATCAACCGAGGCGTTAGATCGTTTTTTTCGAAGAAAGCCCTGACGATGGGCCCTGTCCAAGAAAATGCAAAACCGCCGGTTTTTCCATGATCTTTTACGATCAAAGTTAACCAACTGTTTTATAAAGAAAAATATTAAGAGACTGGCCTTTCTGGTTTTGGACACTCGCCTTGCGTCCAAGCAGGGCAGAAAATCACCGCCCTGCGCATCTCATCGTATAACTTCTTGAAAACTCGCCAGATGCACCGTCACAATCACCGTCATCGCCATGCCCCGCAGAGGATTCCCAGGAGATGCCAGCACCGAGCCGAGTCCCCACTTATGTCATGCAGCAACGCAGCGAACTGACGGACTTCTACATACGTGACAAGAAAGGCCGGCGCGCTGAAACAAGCCCCCATCGGCACGAGTATTTCCAGATCCAGATCAACCTGGGCGGCGATACGGTGCAGCACATCGGCAACGTCGAGCGTCCGTTCCCGCGCAACACCCTGGCCTTCATCCTGCCCCACCGCGTGCATGTGATCCCGCATCCGGCCAACAGCAACTTCATGGTGATCAATTTTTCCCAGACCTTCCTGTTGCCGCACCTGCAGTGCGACCCGATGGACCTGGAGGAAGTCTCGATCCTCCTGGCACCGGAGCTGTCGCCGTTCCGCTTTCAGGAGCACTTGGACTTCATCCTGGCCGACGAGGATTTCGCCCGGGTCTGCGGCCTGATCGAGCAGATGCGCGTGCTCGATGAACACCGCCAGTTCGGCACCCGCGAAATGCTCAAGGGTTTGCTGTTGCAACTGATCGGCAGCGTCTGTGCGCTGTACGCCGAACCGCTCAAGCGCTTGGCCGAGGAAAATGCCGCTGAAGTCAGCCGCCGCGATGCGTTGGGCCGCATGTCCGAATACCTGCGCAAGAACATCGCCGATCCGGACCTCAACCTGATCAAGGTGGCCGCCGCGACCTACCTGTCCCCCACGTACCTGACCCACTGGCTGCGCAAGGAAATCGGCAAGACGTTCACTGAGCTGGTGCTTGAGCGACGGATGCACGCCGCCCGCAATTACCTGCTCAACGGAACGCGCCCGGTGGGCGAGGTGGCGCGCCTGTGCGGGTTTGCCGATGAGGCCTATTTCTCCCGGCGCTTTCGCCAGATCCACGGGCAGCCGCCGGGACAGTTCAGGAAACAGCAGTTGAATCCGGACACGCCTCAGTTGCCGTTGAACACCTGATACGCGGCGAGCGGGCTGCGTGCATGTATCGCTTTGTATCAGGCAGGCTTCCCGGTACATAACCTTTCACCCAGCCCCCTGGCCCGACACAGCCCGGATACCTCGTCGCGTTCAAATGTCTCCACGGTTTGAAGGGGTTCGACCAGCACCCCTGGCCACGACACGCGACGGAGGCATCACCATGAACAAGGCATTGCAGCACAGCACACCCCAGCGTCACCTGCTCGGCTCATCGATTCTGGCGCTCGCCCTGTTCGGCGCTTTCGGCGCAGCCAACGCGCAATCGGTAACCGCGGCGCAGCCCGCCTCGACCGAAGCGAGCGCTCCCCAGGCAACGCCCTCGCCCTTCGGCCCGCTGAAGCATTTAAAGGCCGGCTTGCTGAACGTGGCGTATGCCGAGACAGGTCCGGCGGATGGGCCGGTGGTGATCCTCCTGCACGGCTGGCCCTACGATATCCACAGTTATGACCAGGTCGCTCCCCTGCTGGCCGCCAAGGGCTATCGGGTGTTGATGCCGTATGCCCGAGGCTATGGCGATACACATTTCCTGTCCGCCACCACGCTGCGCAACGGCCAGCCGGCCGCGCTGGCCAGCGACGTCATCGATTTCATGGATGCACTGAAGATCCCGCACGCCGTGCTGGGCGGCTACGATTGGGGCGCACGCTCGGCGGACATCGTTTCGGCGCTGTGGCCGGAACGGGTCAAGGCCCTGGTGTCGGTCAGCGGCTACCTGATCGGCAACCAGGCGGCCGGCCAGAACCCGCTGCCGCCCAAGGCCGAGTTGCAATGGTGGTATCAGTTCTATTTCGCCACCGATCGCGGCCGCGCCGGGTATGCGAAGAACACCCACGATTTCGCCAAGTTGATCTGGCAAACCGCTTCGCCGAAGTGGACGTTCGACGACGCCACGTTCGACCGCAGCGCCAAGGCCTTGGAAAACCCCGACCATGTCGACATCACCGTCTTCAACTACCGCTGGCGCCTCGGGCTGGTCAAGGGTGAAGCCCGCTACGAGGCACTGGAGCAGAAACTGGCCACGGCGCCGGCCATTAGCGTGCCGACCATCACCCTGGAGGGCGATGCCAACGGCGCACCGCACCCGGCGCCCGAGGACTATGCCAAGCGCTTCACCGGCAAATACGAGTTCCGGTTGATCAACGGCGGCATCGGCCACAACCTGCCGCAGGAAGACCCGCAGGCCTTCGCCAAGGCCGTGATCGATGCCGATCATCTGTGAGGCCAGGCCGAACGTCGGGGAAAACAGCGCCGGGTAGCGCCTGAGGCACCCGGCGCTGGAGCCCAGGGCAACCCTGCGGGAGCGGGCGCCATCGACCCGGGTGAGCGGCGCTGGGGTTTCGCCCGCAACGCCAATCGAACCCCTCGCAACACCATGGGTCTGCTCCTGTATCACGTCTACGGAATCGCAACCCATGTCCCCACACCAGAGCCTGGTTTTGCTGGCCCGCGGTGGCTATGCCGCTCGTGGCGTCATCTACCTGATCATCGGCCTGTTCGCCCTGCTCGCCGCCAAAGACTCAAGCAACCCGAAAGACAGTCACAAGAGCCTGGAAGCGTTGCTGAGCCAACCTTTCGGCCACGCGCTGGTGGGACTGGTGGTGGCAGGGTTGCTCGCTTTCGCCGGCTGGCGCGTGTTGCAAGCCACCCGCGATGTCGACCACCACGGCCACGATCTCAAGGGCTGGGTCATTCGTGCAGGCTTGTTCGCAGGAGGCCTGGTCAACGGTGCGCTGGCATTCTTCGCATTGAGCCTGCTCATCAGCGGCCTCAGGCGGTCGAGCGGCTCCGGCGGTGATCACACCCCCGACCTGCTCGCCCGCCTGCTGTCCTGGGACCACTCGAACCTGCTGATTTACCTGATCGCCCTGGTGCCGCTGGGTGTAGGCATCGCGCACATCATCAAGGGCTGGAAAGCATCGTTCGAAAAGTACTTTGAAGTTGACGAAGACGTCATGCGTTATGTGCGCCCCGTGTCGCGCTTCGGCCTGGTCGCGCGTGGCGTGGTCTTCATCGAGATCGCCCTGTTGTTGATGGTCAGCGGCTCGGCCTACAAGGCCATGGACCCACCGGGGATGAAAGAGGCCCTCAATGCGCTTCAGAACCTGCCGGCCGGCGGTGTAGCCCTGATGGTGATGGCCTTGGGCTTGATCGCTTTTTCGGTCTACAGCTTTTCCGAAGCCGCCTGGCGCAAGATCAACATGGACGTGCCTGGAGTGCCGGACACCTGACACTGGCTTATTGCTGTGCAGGTTCCACGCGACGCATAAGATCGTTCAGCGCATACGTGTCGAGAAAAGCCTTTACCTCGGTGATCTGCCCCTGCGTGAATGTCATGTGCCATAGGTACGTGTTGTTATAGGGTTTACGATCCAGTGCGGTTGCCTGGCCGCTCCACAGCACGACCACAACGTCGTCTTCGGCAACAATGCTTTGAACGGTGGGCGAAATAGGCGTCGCCAACCGAGCACTGATCGGCCGTACGGCTTGTTCCATTAAATCGGCCTTGCTCTTGTACACGCCCGACACAGGACTGGATCCGGCGACCGTCCATGTGGCATTGGGCGCCAATAGATCGAACACGGTGCCTTTGCCTTGCTGCCAGTTCGTGAATGCCTGGCGCAGTCGATCTGCATTGGCGTTTTCCGACGCCCAGGCTGAGCTCATTGAAAGAGCCAGCGATAGTGCGATAGCTAGAGGGCGCAAAGCCGAACTCATCCGAGTGGTCATGTTGTTCTCCCAACAATGCCGTTGATAGGAAGTCGCAGGAAAACCTTAACGGCATGCGCCGGGCCCCTGTAGCTCGATACTGTTGCGTATTTGCCTGATGCTGCCTGGAGAGGAGTGCTGGCGCGATTGGAAACCGGACACAACGTTGCCGACCTAAAGCCAGCTATCGCCGATTCATCCAAGCCCGCAAGGGGTTTCTCAGCCAAACCGTTCAAGTGGAATAAAACCGCTCTCCTTTGGAACGTTTCTTCCGTCATCGCCACTCAGGGCAAGGATATCGCCGCTCATAGCGTCCAGATCGAGATGTGTCGGGGCGGGGGAAATGATGGCGGGTGGGCGCGTAGGCCACCGAATTCATTTGCATGCTTCTATCTGCCGATCACCAGAGGGTAATGCCATGGATACGATTAATGTGAGTGCAAACCGCGAGATGACGCGTGTACCTGATGAGCTACAGCCCGATGCAGCGCCACAGGTCTCCCACTCTCCCAACCTCGGCCCTACCGGGCTGGCGATGAGCAGCCGGCTTCAAGACCATTTCGAGGCTCACCTGGAGAGAGATGCCGACTCCGGCCACCCCCTTGCCGCGACCGCAAGCCCCCACAACAGGGAGCTGAACGCGATTCGCGATGACCGTGCCCAACGGTTAGAGGCGAAGGGCTATAACGTCCATGACATGGAGAAGGTGGAAAAAAACGCGGCCAGAGCCGACAGACTGTTTGCATCAATAAAGTCGGGGATGGGGGGGACGCCCTTTGCAGCGCTTACCGAGGCAGGTAATTTCAGTCCGTCCATCCTTCAGGTAGGGGGCCAGCATGCCAATACCGTACGCCAAGCGGCGATAGAGAACGCTATGTCATGCTTGTATGCCGGTATGGCTGATGCTGCCGGCAACAAGATGATTGCAGGCCTCAAGCCGGGTTACTACCTTAAGCCCGATAGCCAAGCACTGCACCCGGCGCTTCAAGCGTCAGTGGCGCAAAAGCTGCTGGCCTTGGACAAAGGCCCATTGCGCAACGCCTTCGACGAAGCCAATAAGTGGCTTGTCGGGTTTGCCGTCCGTAATACTGCGATGTACGCATCGACGCTGGCCATGACGGCTGCCGGCCGAGAGGAGCTGGATGCCATCCTGCAGCCCGCCCTACGCCCCGTCACGGCTATCCTCGTGGGCATCGCAATTGAGCATTACGCTGTGAGCCGCGATCGCACGAACCACTTGGCCGAGCCAGCAATGCTTTATGGTCGGCGAGATGCTGTACCGCAGGGGCAGCCTCATAAGCCTCTTGATCAAGAGACCGAATGGCTGGATGACTTCGAGACTTTAAAGGATCTCGATGCCACTGCCCTGGTCAAGATGGTCTCCGCGCGGCTTGGTGAAGGCTCGGCTACAGCTCTGAATGCGATCATCAGCGGCGATGCCCTGAAAGAGATCCTGGACCCGGTCAGTGTCCTGGGAAATGGCCTCCTGACTGGGGGATTTTCTGCGATGGGCGCGGCTACAACCGCCACGGCCAACTTGGCCAAGTCCAGGCAACTGGGAGCAATGGCCGCTACCGCTGCCTCGGAGGGGGTAAAAAACGTATTGGGTACTCTGGCTTTCGGGCTGTGGGCAGCCGGCGCCTCGCTAGGTGGCTCATTACCGAAAAAAGCCACCGAGGCTGTCGATGCCCATGTACCCAAAGCAGTAGAAGGGAGCGCAGATGCCGTGGGCAGAGTGGCCGTCAAAGGCGGTGAGCTTGCACTCAAGACATCGCTCAGCGGCGCCAAGTTTGCCAAAGAGGTCGCTGTTTCAGGGGCCAGCCACACCAAAAGTGCAGTTCAAGCGGCAGGGGATGGAGTCATCAGCGCCGCTGGCGTCATTGGCTCCACCTCCCAATCGGCTTGGGACAAAAGCATTGGAGCGCTGAGGCAACGCACGGTGGCCTCCTCCCAAGGCCCAGCCGTTCAAGGTCAGAACATACTCCTGCAGCCGCTCACCGCTGCGCAGACCCCAGCAACGTCCTCAGCGCCCACACGCCCCGCCGCCCAGGATGATGGAGACATTGTGTAAGGCCCGCTGGCGCCTTTAGTTCCGAGGGGAAAGCACGGATATGGACCGCCTCGGCTTGGCGCGAACAGGGTCGCTCGGTTCCGGATCGCTTTTTTCAGACGCCAAAAACCACAAACCCCCGACTTTCTCTAGGAAAATCGGGGGTTGTGTTTATAGAATTTGGCGGTGAAGGAGAGAGTTGAAAGCACCCGATTGGGATTTTCGCGATGTCGCCCCCCGATTTATAAGGGTTTCAGGGCGATAGTTTGCGCGCAAGTATTCCCATGGCAGTCCCATGGAATCTGTTCGGCACCAAGGGGCACGGTCGCGTAAGCAGACTATTGCGTTTTTGGGGAGCAGCGTCGGCAGTGGGTAACTTTAGTAACTCACTCGTGTTTTTATGAACATCCAGAAAGCCTTGAGAGCAGAAATAACCGTTTAAGTCTCAACGGTATTGGCAGCGGTCTGCCCTTCGAGCGGTTCGTTCTGCAATGCGTGGAAGTAGGTGAACTGGCGGCCGCCTGGGTAATGGTCTTGCGGATTGCCATGAGCGACTGGGCCATGTCGTTCCAGCCGGCATCGAACTCCAGCCTTCCCTTATGGATCACCTCGTAGGCCTTCAACACCAAGCGGGTTTTAACCTCGGGCGAGTAGTTGAAGGTGGTCACAGCCCGGGCTGTGCTTGCCGATCGATTTACCCATGCACGCCAGTTCGAAGACATGCGTCAATGCGGCACCCATAACCTCACCCCGGTGGATATCCTCACCGCCGGTTTCTCCTGCCAGCACATCAGCATCGCCGGATGAAGGGAAGCAATCAGGCCACCCGAGGGCTACGCAGCGGCCTGTTTTGGGAATCCTCAAAGAGATACAACCTGGCTGGGTGGTCCTTGAAAACGTCGTTAACTTGCTCGCTGTCGACGATAGCGAAGACTTTGAGACAGTCATTCGGGCCCTTGCGGACTGGGGCATGTGGGATTTTGCCGAGTGCTTAATGCTCAATATTTCGGAGTCCCCCTGCAACGTCGTCGAATATTCCTGGTCGCCGGTTATCGACGCATGCCTTCTTCGAGTTCCTAGCTGACGCCGCGCCAGTGGACGCAATACCTCCAGCGTCTCGCTCGAGACGATGGCCATGCCCCGCGGACGCCTGGGCTGCCAATACTCTATTGGCAAACAAGGCCGGATACCAAATCGCTTAGGGCTGTACCACTTTCGTCGCTCACCCGAACGGGTGGGATCAGATAGTTGAGCGGCAACGAGCGTCTGAAATGATGGGGTTTGCATCGGACTGGATGCGGCCAACCTTGAAGAGGTTTTCAGTGCCGGAAACGCCGTTTTACGCAGGTTGCGGAGTGGGTTGGGCGGGAGCTGATGAGGAATTGACGTATCAAAAATATTTGGTCTGCAGCAGATGCGTAGCGGACTTTTAGTCAGACCACGGCAGTCAAATTTTAATTTTTCATAAATTTCAATAACTTACATAAAATAAAAAACATTACATTATTTCCCATCAATAATTTGACACTTCTCTGATTCCAGCTTTAATCAATCTCAACCAGAGAGGTGTTAAATGAGAAAACAATCGGTTTATACAGCCTGCCTCTTGCTTGCCTTTACTGGATCAACACTAGCGATTATGAAAATCGCTTATGTACCTTATAAAACAATGGGAAAAAACAACCTGCCGGTTTTGTTCGGCCATACATTCACCAACGAATACAACCCTTCAGCCTCCACCAAATTCGACCCTCAAAAATACACTCAGATAATTGCAGAGGCTACACAATTGGGATGCAGAGGAGGAGATGGACTTTCAACGCAAACGAACAAGCCACACGCAGTGCTAAGCTGTTTTCAAAAAAATAATGGCGAGGATAAAAAAACAACAATAATATACAACAAACTCAAAGATGGGATTACATCAATCACCTTTGACAACAGCCATTTCTGCATGGCCTCCTATGCTGGAAATGGAAAATGGGTTACTGCAGGACATTGTTTTTCCGGCAAAACAGAGCCCTATGAAAACTACAAAATCCTTCTAGACAAAGCCTACTCCATCAAAGTCACCAACTGCGGCCCACTTAATTGTGACATAGCAACAGTAGAAGCGATTGGGAGCAAACTTTCTGAAACCCCTCCTGCCCCCATCATTGGTGATTTAAGCTCAGTATCAGAAGAAACACCTTTATTCATACCGGGCATAGAAATAGGAACAAAAATTCCGGGCAACAACCTTCAAGGAGTGTCACAGGTTGTGATGTGGAGCAAAATTAAAAACGCTTGCATTCCCTATGAAGTAAAACATGGATGCATAGCCTACACATGCAGCACGCTGACTGGCTTTTCTGGATCACCTGTTTACTCCATAAGCGCGGATTATCCCAAGCTTGTTGGCGTGCACTCTGGCGTCGAGCTTGGTGGTAGTTGTACCAACCATACCGTAAACCTAGCAGTAACTACTGACATTTTCGCGGGGATGCTAAAATGAAAAATGGCTTACTGATACTTTCCTCAGCTCTGCTGGCTTCCTGCAGCTGGGGCCCTAAAACCGTGAGCACTAAAAGTTACGATATCTCCGATATACATCGTAATGAATCAATAGAAGAACTTAGGGTTTTTACCAAGATCGGGGAAAAATGCGCTACAGAAACCCTAGGCAAAGAGACAGTCCTTCCCTTGGGGGCGGTAGTCCTTGGTTCAGCCATAAAACAAATTGCGGCTTACGGAAAAGAGCAAGTTGATATCGCGATAAAATACCTACAAGGCGACGTCAAAATATCCGGAAAATCGCTTTTAAGCAACGCAAATATGACCCCTGCGCCAGCACCGACTCCTTCGCCAAAATTATGCATGCTTGCAATATATGGAACATTCAAAACGACCCCTACATCAGATGACAAAAACAAGACAATACAGACCTTTAAAAAAATCCAAATCCAAAATAAAATTGATGAACGAGACAACGTTTTTATAGAAGACCTCAAAGAGTATGAGATGGCCGGAGTAAACTCAGAAAACCCTGTCGACAGCCTAATAGGCAATCCGGTATTTATGGTAGAAATGAAAGCCTACGTAGTGACGGGATCTGATCCTTCCTCCTCCAAATACTTGTATAAAGTTACTCCTACCTTTTTGTGGTACCCACACTCATTGCACAAAGGGGTATTTCAACGGGCCAAACGCGATCTCAGCGTAGAAGTAGCGTTTGCAGATGTTAAATCCATTTCTCCCCTAGATGGATTTCCTGCCGGGTTTATGTATAAAGGGAGCGATTTTGCATCTCGGTTTTCATTGGTTGAAGGCAGCAAAAGCGCGACTGTTAACGTCGTGAGCGTTACAGTAATCGAAGGACCTGACAAGGTTCCTACAGATAAAGCTCTCGCTATTGTTAACGACGCCATTAAGGCGAAAGCCGAGGAACTCTCCAAGGAAATCGAGGACAAAAACAAACCCGAACAATAAAAATTAGACTAATGCCGAATATACAACCCAGCTTGAGATCGTTTATCTCATGGCCTAATTTCTAGGCGGACTCGAGGGGATCAGTCGACGAACGTGAAAATTTTTCCGACATCGACCCTATCGAAGAGACTGACCAGATGAGGTTGAGCGCTTCCCTGCGGCGAAAACCGTAACCGCGCAAGGCGATTCGCGAGCGGTGCCCGAACCTGCTTTCCGAAAACGAAAAAAGACGCCTACCGCGTCTTTTTTCTACTCCCAGCGTTTTGTTGTCGTAGGCTGCCGCATGTGGTCTTACCGCAATACGAAGCCCATTTGGCCCAGCAATCGAGGCGGCTTGTCAGAAATAGGAAAGGCCTCACCCTGAGTATAGGTGGGACCCTTTATTTGCTAATAATCACCAAAGCCTCGACGAAACGCCTGCGGGTGCTGACACGACCGCATGAGAGTCGATTGCACTTGTTGGCCGAGGTCTACCGCTTCTCCCCAAAGTCAAACGCCCTCATCCAGATCGGACTATCTCTCCAAAAAGTGAAGCTAGCGCACACGCTTCGGCACTCCTAGGGACGAAAACACCCTCATATTTCCCCATATCGCCCTTTTCCAGACGCCAAAAACCACAAACCCCCGACTTTCTCTAGGAAAATCGGGGGTTTGTGTTTGTAGAATTTGGCGGTGAAGGAGAGATTCGAACTCTCGATACAGTTTCCTGTATACACACTTTCCAGGCGTGCTCCTTAAGCCACTCGGACACTTCACCGTGTCTCGGCAAACTGTTCAGTCTGTCGAGGCGCGCTAATGTAGTCGAAAGGCTTTCCGATGGCAAAGGTTTTTTTCAGAATTTTCATGCGGTTAAGGTGTTCGGGCATTTCAAACGCGTCGGAACATGGCAAACCGGCCAATCTCCGGGTGTGCGTGGGGATGAGACCAGGGATGAAGGTAAGGCCGGATGGGCAAGCCAGAGAGTTTGTCGATGCCAGGGCTGACCGGTGAGTCAGTCACGGCGCTTTACCTGGCCTGCGGCGGTGGGTAACGTCTGCCTCACTTCTCTTACAAGGAATAGCGTGATGAGCGACCTGATTGGCTACCATCTCGAAGACGGTATCGCGACCCTGACCTTGAACAACGGCAAGGTGAATGCCATCTCGCCCGATGTGATTGTCGCGCTCAACGCTGCGCTGGACCAGGCGACGGCGGATCGGGCGGTGGTGATCATCACCGGGCAACCGGGGATCCTGTCCGGTGGCTATGACCTGAAGGTCATGACGGCCGGCCCCCAGCAAGCGGTGAGCCTGGTCACGGCCGGCTCGACGCTGGCCCGTCGCCTGTTGTCGCACCCCTTCCCTGTCGTCGTCGCGTGCCCGGGGCATGCCGTGGCCAAGGGCGCGTTCCTGCTGTTGTCGGCGGACTACCGCATTGGCGTGGACGGACCGTTCAGCATCGGCCTGAATGAAGTGCAGATCGGCATGACCATGCACCACGCCGGTATCGAGCTGGCCCGTGACCGCTTGCGCAAGTCGGCCTTTCACCGCTCGGTGATCAACGCCGAGATGTTCAACCCGCAGGACGCGGTGGGTGCGGGCTTCCTCGACAAGGTGGTGTCGGCGCAGGAACTGCAAGAAGCCGCGCTGGAGGCGGCGCGTCAGTTGAAGAAACTCAACATGACCGCCCACAAGAACACCAAGTTGAAGGTGCGCAAGGCGCTGTTGGAGACACTGGACAGTGCGATCCTGCAGGATCAGGAACACTTGGGTTAACCCCTTCCACCAGCCAACATGGCTGGATCAACCCCTTGGCGAAGGATCATGCGCCTTCGCCACGGTCCTCTGTCGACTTTTCCCACCTGCCCTGTTTAAAAATCAGCGACCGGCTTAGCCTGTTTCCGCCATGCCTTCGGGGAGCGTTCCCCGTGAACGTCGTCCATCTCCTACCTCTATAGGGACAATTGCCGAAAACAGTGCACAACCGTACACTGCGCCCACTTTTGTCCCAACAGGGCCTGTAGATGCTGTTTTTACTGCGTATGTTGTTGATGGGACTGCATTTTGTCCTGGCAGGTGTGCTGGGGTTGATCCTTGGTATCTGCCGGCCGTTCAACCCGGACAACAGCCGTCTGTGCGCCCGGCTGTACGCGCTGCCGGCGATGTGGATCCTGCGCCTGCGGGTCAGGGCCGACGTCACCTCGTTGATGGATAAACCCCCGAGCTGCGTGATCATAGCCAATCATCAATCCAACTATGACCTGTTCGTGTTCGGCAACGTGGTGCCGTACCGTACCGTGTGCATTGGCAAGAAGAGCCTGAAGTGGGTGCCGCTGTTCGGGCAGTTGTTCTGGTTGGCCGGCAACGTGTTGATCGACCGTGGCAATGCCATCAGGGCACGCCGGGCGATGCTGACCACCACCCATACGCTGCAACATGAGGACACCTCGATCTGGGTGTTCCCGGAAGGCACACGCAACCTCGGGGCCGACCTGCTGCCGTTCAAGAAAGGCGCCTTTCAGATGGCCATCGCGGCCGGGGTGCCGATTATCCCGGTGTGCGTGAGCAACTACGTCAAGCACATGCACCTCAATCGGTGGCGCAGCGGTGATATCTTCATACGCTCATTACCGGCAATTCCTACAGCCGGGCTGAGCATGGATGACATGCCTCAGCTCATCGCCCAGTGCCGTGAACAGATGCGCGAGTGCATCGCCTCGCTGGACCGGCAAGCGCAAACCGCTTGAGTGCAAACCCGCCTGATGGCGGGTTTTCTTTTGCCCGCGGAAACTCGGCAGATTTTGCTGACTCTCAAATGACAGCGCACGCTAAGCTGGACGTTGCGTGCCACTGCCATTTTCCAAGAAGTGAACCATCACCATGGGTAGAGTCGTTGCTGCTGCGGTATACAGCGCCGGTAAGAAAGTCACCAATATCACCCTCGACGAAGGCAGCGCCTGGGCTGCGAAACCTGGCCATTTTGTCTGGATCGGTCTGGAAGAACCCAGCGCCCAGGAGCTGAACAACTTGCAACGCCAGTTCAACCTGCACGAACTGGCCATTGAAGATGCGATGGAAAAGCACAGCCGCCCCAAGCTGGAAACCTTCGGCGATGCCCTGTTCATCGTGACCTATTCGCCGATTCGCAAGGACGGCAAGTTGCAGTTCATCGAGACGCATATCTTTGCCGGCAAGGGCTACATCATCACCGCCCGCAACGGCCACTCGGCATCCTACGCCCACGTCCGACAACGCTGTGAGGCGCGTCCACTTCTGCTGGAGCACGGGGAAGATTTCGTGCTCTACGCCATCCTCGATTTCGTGATTGAAAACTACCAGCCGATGGGCGAAGCCATTCATGCCGAGATCGATGAACTGGAGCACCACGTGCTGTGCAGCGCCTTGAACGAGCGGGACATCCAGAATCTGCACAGCCTGCGCCGTGACGTGTTGCGCCTGCGTCGTTATGCGGCGCCGATGGTGGAGATCAGCGAAGAGTTGCAGAAGCTCAACTTCCCGTTCATCGACAAGAACATGCGCCCATACTTCCGCGACGTGCAGATTCACGTCACGCGGCAGATGGAGGACCTGACGACCCTGGCGGACATCGCCAGCCAGACCATCGAAGTCGGTGTACTGCTCGAGGCCTCACGCCAGAGCGTGGTCCAGCGCAAGTTCGCGGCGTGGGCGGCGATCCTGGCGTTTCCGACGGCGGTGGCCGGGATCTACGGGATGAATTTCCAGGACATGCCGGAGTTGAGCTGGCACTACGGCTACTTCACGGTGCTGGGGGTGATTACCATTGGGTGCACGGCATTGTGGGCCAGCTTCAAGCGCTCGGGTTGGCTGTAGCGGTTCAGCCCGCGGCGCGGGGATTGGGCCGACCTCTTCGCGAGCAGGCTCACTGCCACAGTGACTGGGGGTCACTGTGGCACTTGGGTCAGCCCAATGGCATCAACCCTGGGTCGCGGCCTCGGGCTTGTGGGCAACGAAGCGCATCATCCACTCCGCCACGGTCGTGCCATGGTGCTCCTGGTCGAGGCTGGCCACGCCCTGGCTGTAGACCTGCTCGCCCAGGTGCTGCTGCCGAAGCTCCAGCAAGGCGCGGGAGTAATCGTGGATGAATTCCGGATGCCCCTGGAAGCACAGCACCTGGTCGTTGATGTGGTAGGCGGCGTACGGGCAGAAATCGCTCGAAGCGATCACCGTGGCGTTTTCGGGCAATTCGGTGACCTGGTCCTGGTGGCTGATCAGCAGCGTCAGTTCTTCTTTCACCGGGCTCATCCACGGCGCCTTGGCGGCGAGTTTGTAGCGATGGGTGCCGACACCCCAGCCCTGGGTGGCGCGCTCGGTCTTGCCGCCCAGCAGCAAGGCCAGCAATTGATGACCAAAGCACACGCCGAGCAGCTTGTCGCCCCGCTGGTAGCGGTCCAGCAGGTAGGTCTTGAGGGTTTGAATCCAAGGGTCGGTGCCAAAGGAGTCGGCCTTGCTGCCGGTCACCAAATAAGCGTCGAACTGTTCGCTATCGTCGGGGTAATGCCCCTCCATCACGTTGTACACGATAAATTGCGCCGCGATGGGCTGCTGTGAAAACAGCCGCTGGAACATCTGCCCGTACCCCTGATATTGGTCGACAAGTTCCGGACGCAGGATATCGGTTTCCAGAATGCAGATGCGTAACGACATAAAAAATACCTGACACGTGATGGGAATATTGCACACCCCAGAGCCTGCCCTGAAACACGGTCCCAAGGCAAGCCCCTCACGGCGTCTCAGAACAGTTCCTGGCGAGCGACTTTTTCCAACAGCAGGGCCGGCGGCGAGAAGCGTTCACCGTACTGCTCGGCGAGGTATTGGGCGCGAGCGACGAAATCCGGCAAGCCGTACTGATTGATGAACTGCAAGGCGCCACCGGTCCAGGCCGCAAAGCCGATGCCGAAGATCGAGCCGACGTTGGCATCGGCGGTCGACGTGAGCACACCTTCCTCCACGCAACGCACGGTTTCCAAGGCTTGGATAAACAGCAGGCGATCGCGGACATCCTGCGGTGAAATCTGCCCGTCGGCTTGCTCGAAGCGGCTCTTGAGACCCGGCCAGAGATGCTTCGACCCGGTGGTCGGGTAATCATAGAAACCACCGCCCGCGGCCTTGCCCGGTCGCTTGTATTCGTTGAGCAGCACGTCGATCACGGCGAAGGCCGGGTGTTCGCTCGGTGCTGTCCCTTCGGCCTGCAGGTCCTTGGCGGTTTGCACGCGGATATGGCTCATCAGGCTGAGGGACACTTCGTCAGAGACCGCCAGGGGACCGACCGGCATCCCGGCCTTGCGCGCCTCGGTCTCGATCATCGGCGCGCTCACACCTTCGCCGAGCATGGCGATGCCCTCGCTGGTATAGGTGCCGAACACCCGGGAGGTAAAGAAGCCGCGGCTGTCGTTGACCACGATCGGCGTCTTGTTGATCTGCAGGACAAAGTCGAAGGCCTGCGCCAAGGTTTCATCGCCGGTGCGTGCCCCCTTGATGATCTCCACCAAGGGCATTTTCTCCACCGGGCTGAAGAAATGCAGGCCGATGAACCGGCTCGGGTCAGGCACCGCCGTGGCCAGGCCGGTGATGGGCAAGGTCGAGGTGTTGGAAGCGATCACCGCCTCAGGCCCCGCCACGGCCTGGGCGGCCGCCGACACCTGAGCCTTCAAGGCGCGGTCCTCGAACACCGCCTCGATGATCAGGTCGCAACCGGCCAGGTCCGCGTCGCTGCCGGTGGCGTGGATCCGCGCCAGCGTAGCGTCGCGCTGCTCGACAGTGAGCTGGCCGCGGGCGATCTTCTTGTCCAGCAGCGCCGCCGAACGGGCCTTGCCCTTTTGCGCTGCGGCCAGGTCGACATCCTTGAGCACCACGTCGATACCGGCCACGGCGCTGACGTAGGCAATGCCGGCGCCCATCATGCCGGCCCCCAGGACGCCAACTTTCTTCGTCAGAGACTGCGCAAAACCGTGTGGGCGAGAGCCGCCAGCCTTGATCTCGTTGAGCTGGAACCAGAAGGTCCCAATCAGGTTCTTGGCCACCTGGCCGGTGACCAATTCAGTGAAATAGCGGGTTTCGATCAGGTGAGCGGTGTTGAAATCCACCTGGGCCCCCTCCACAGCCGCGCAGAGGATCTTCTCCGGCGCGGGCAGGCAGCCTTGGGTCTTGTTGCGCAGGATCGAAGGCATGATCGCCAGCATCTGCGCCATTTTTGGCTCGGTCGGCGTGCCACCTGGGATCCGGTAGCCCTTCACGTCCCATGGCTGGGCCACGCCGGGGTTGGCCAGGATCCAGGCCCGGGCCTTGGCCAACAGCTCGTCACGGTCTGCCGCCAGGGCGTCGATCAATCCTGCCTGCAACGCCTGTTGCGGACGAACCTTCTTACCTTCCAGCAGATACGGCAACGCCTGCTCCAGGCCGAGCAGGCGGACCATGCGCACCACCCCGCCGCCGCCCGGCAACAGGCCGAGGGTGACTTCCGGCAGGCCGATCTGCACCGACGGATGATCCAGCACCACCCGATGATGGCAAGCTAGGCAGATCTCCCAACCACCCCCCAGCGCCGCGCCGTTGATCGCCGCCACTACCGGTTTGCCGAGGGTTTCCAGGGTGCGCAATTGCGCCTTGAGATCCAGGACGCCGGCGTAGAACGCCTGGGCCTCGGGCTTGCCGACCTTGACCAGCTCGTTGAGGTCGCCGCCAGCAAAAAAGGTTTTCTTGGCCGAGGTGATGATCACGCCGGCAATTGACGCCTTCTCGGCGATCAGACGGGACAGGCAGGCCGCCATGGCCTCCCGGTACGCCGCATTCATGGTGTTGGCGCTCTGGCCCGGCAGGTCGAGGGTCAGGACGACGATCCGGTCGGCGCCGGTTTCGTAACGGATGGCTTCGGTCATGAAAAGTGTTCCTTGAAGTCGGGCTCAGAGGCGTTCGATGACGGTGGCAATGCCCATCCCGCCGCCGACACACAGGGTCGCCAGGCCATAACGCAGGCGCCGTGCCTCCAATTCATCGAGCAAGGTGCCGAGGATCGCGCACCCGGTGGCGCCCAACGGATGCCCCAAGGCAATGGAGCCGCCATTGACGTTGACCTTGGCGGGGTCAATGGCCATGTCCTTGATGAACTTGAGCACCACCGAGGCGAAGGCTTCGTTGACTTCGAACAGGTCGATGTCCTCCACCCGCAACCCGGCCTTGACCAAGGCCTTGCGAGTGGCCGGGGCCGGGCCGGTGAGCATGATGGTCGGGTCGGTGCTGGTGACGGCCGTGGCGACGATGCGCGCCCGCGGTTGCAGGCCCATTGCCCGCCCCTTGGCTTCGGAGCCGATCAACATCGCCGCCGCACCGTCGACGATGCCGGAACTGTTGCCCGGCGTGTGCACATGGTGGATGCACTCGACATGGCTGTAGACCCGCAGCGCGGTGCCGTCGAACCCCATCTGGCCCATGGCTTCGAAACTCGGCTTGAGCTGGCCCAGGCCTTCGAGCGTGGAGTCGGCACGAATGAATTCATCATGGTCCAGCAGCACAATGCCATTCTGGTCCCGTACCGCCACCAGGGACTTATCGAACGCTCCCTCAGCCCGGGCTCGCGCCGCCTTTTGCTGGGAATGCAGCGCATAGGCATCGACTGCCTCGCGGCTGAAACCTTCGAGCGTGGCGATCAGGTCGGCGCCAATCCCCTGGGGAATGAAATGACCGTGCAGGTTGGATTGCGGGTCCAATGCCCACGCGCCGCCATCGCTGCCCATGGGCACCCGGGACATCGATTCGACGCCGCCCGCCACCACCAGGTCCTCGAACCCGGAGCGCACCTTCATGGCCGCCAGGTTCACCGCTTCCAGGCCGGAGGCGCAGAACCGGTTGAGCTGTACACCCGCAACGCTGACATCCCAGTCGGCCACCAGCGCGGCGGTCTTGGCGATGTCGGCGCCCTGTTCGCCCACCGGCGTCACGCATCCGAGCACGATGTCGTCGACCTGGCTGGTGTCCAGGTCCATGCGTTGCTGCAAGGCGCCGAGCAAGCCGCCCATCAGGTTCACCGGCTTGACGCTGTGCAAGGCACCGTCGGCCTTGCCCTTGCCACGGGGCGTGCGCACGGCATCGAAAATCAAAGCTTGGGTCATGACGTCCTCGGGGCGTAATGCGAGGTCTTCACCATAAGCCCAACGGCGTCGGATTCAATGACCGCAGCGCTCAATGACGTTGACGGCCACGCTCAGACGAACGGTAGCGAGCTATCGGGTTAACCGTTTCAGGAGAGCGAGCTGTCTAGCCAAAGGGCCTTCAAGAAGGTGGCAATAGGCCTCATGCCGTTTTAATAGAGAAAATACAGCCATTGATACGAATTGGATCTAAGCCAAGCCGGCTGCGGCCCCTAATGTAATCCTTGTACAAGAAAGTCGTCGGGTTTTGCCGAGGCACTTGTCAAACAGGAAGTGCAACGCCAGCCGTCATGGAGATGCAGGCTGGCCTCAGGAAATAACAATAAAGGCGGGTCAGCCATGTTCAAACATTCGAAAGTTCGTCAAGCCGGGCTCATTCTCTTTGCCACGACGCTGCTGTTGATCTTGCCGAACATCACCAAGGTGATCGGCTGAGTCGTACGCGCGCCGCCTGCATCCAGACATCTGCATCACCAAAAAAGTAGCGGGGCTCGTTGTTCGGGTCGGGGTGGCTGTGCCAATCTTTGCGCTCCCCTCGACACGGAAGGCGACCCCCTTGAAAGCTCTCCTCATGATCGGGGCGCTGCTGCTCAGCACGCCCTTGTATGCCGCGCAGTTGGTGCTGGACCTCGGCGCGAATGCGCGCACCTGGCAAACCGAGGCCTTGCTCAAGCACCCCGAAGCCCGGACGATCCAGATCGCTGAGGACGTTTCCTACAAGAAGCCGATGACATATCGCGCCGTGCCGCTGGCGGCGCTGTTGACGGGGGTGCAGCCAAGCGATCATCTGCAGGCCGTTGCCCTGGATGGCTTCGCGGCAGAAATGCCCGCCGCGCCGCTGCTCGAACGCCACGGTGCGCGAGCCTGGCTCGCGATCGAAGACCCGGCCAGCCCATGGCCGCCGCTGAGTGAAGGCAAGTCCAGCGCCGGACCTTTCTACCTGGTCTGGACGGATCCCCAGGCGGGCCCCATCAGCCCCGAGCAATGGCCCTACGCAGTCGCCACCATCAAGCGCTTGCCGGCGGTGGCTGAACGCTTCCCTGCCCTGCTGCCGGCCGCCAGCCTGGCCAAGGACGACCCGGTCAACAAAGGTTTCGAACTGTTCCAGAAGCATTGCCTGGCGTGCCATCGACTCAACGGCGCAGGCGACGCGCAATTCGGGCCGGACCTGAACATCCCTTTCAATCCGACCGAGTACTTCTCCGGCGATTTCCTCAAGCGCTACATCCGTGACCCGCAAGGCCTGCGCCGCTGGCCCCAGGGCAAGATGCCGGGGTTTTCGGCGGCGGTGCTGCCAGATTCAGAACTGGACCTGCTGGTGGGCTACCTCAAGCACATGGCGGGGCGCAAGCAACCCCAATGACCCTGGCGCGGGCGGGCCGTGCTCGACAGCGGTTGCGGGGCCAGCCCGGGCCACACATGAAAACGGCCGACCCCAAGGTCAGCCGTTGTTCGGGTTACGCAGGTGGGCAATCAGCCCTGCAGGCGTCGGATCTCCTGCTTGACTCCCCACCCCTCGATGACGCCGCCCAAGGGTTCGACGACGGCCTCGAAATCTTGCTCGAAGTCTCCAATGTCATCGTAGGTCGCGTACATCACCCGGCTCAATTCCAACGACCATGCCCCGTCGTCCCGGGCACTGACCTGCGCGTTCAACGACTCGCCCCGAAATTGACCTGCCGCCCTGCGCGCCCGCTCCTCGTCCGGGAAAATGGCGTAGAACTCGATGGGATGGAATCGGGAAAAATCGAAACCGCCTTCTTTCATGCGGCGCAACACGTGGGTGCTGATGTCTTCTTGATAGGCTGTGCTCATGAAACGTCCTCCTAACAGATGGATAGACTTTCCGTCTTCCCGTGCGTGCCACCCGGAGGTTGCAGGCGATACGGCATCAAATTGCCGTCGGGACACAAGCATGTAGCTGACAAGACCGGACCTTGGCGATCCTTTCGCTGATCTCAATTGCAGAGTAGCTTCAAGTGATGGCCACTGCCAAGCGAGGCCAGCCAACGATTTCATGAAATCGATTTAATGCTGATGATTTCAATACTGTGCTGGGACTTGAGATTCTTGACCGTTGGGTCCTCGGTGCGCCCTTCCAGATCGTTGAGGTCCAGCTTTGCGGGCACCGGCAGCAGCTTTTCGCGAATCAATTGCGCCGCCTGCTCCATCGTGGGCTCCTGTTCATAGTCGAACTGCTCGGCGATGGCTTCGCCATGATCATCCACGAAAGTGATTTCCCACTTTTGCATCGGTGTCTCCTTGATCAATTCAGGGCCGGGATTACCTTTATCTCGACATTGAGGGCTGAACAATCGTTCCACCAGGCCGGTGGACGGCACACATGAAAAGACCGCCACGTGGGCGGTCTCGCGAGGCTCATGCGGCGATTATTTTTCGGCGCGGTCCCTCAGGGCTTTCAAGGTGTTGAACGGCGCATCCACCACGAACTTGTTCGCCAGCCAGGACGGTACATCGCCTCCTGGTTCGGTGTGGACCTGATAGGTCACCTCGATCTGGTCGGCGCCCTTGGGCGCGAACTTCCAATAGCCGTCGACCTGGGTGACGCGCACGAAACCCTTTTCTTCCGGCAGGTAGGTCGGCACGCCCTTGAGCTTGCGGGTCAGGCTGCCATCGGCGCCTTCTTCGGTGGTGACTTCCAACACCGAGTCCCGGGAGGTCACCGGCCATGGCGTGTTGAACTGGGTGTAGGTCCAGCTCTGATTGCCTTCGTGCTTGAGCAGCTTCTGGCTCTTGCATTCATGAATCCACGCACAGGCACCCGGCACGTCTTCCTGCAGGGCGCGCAGCTTGGCCATGGTGGTTTTCATCACGGTCACGCCGCGATAGGCCTTGTACTTGGAGCCGGCCACTTCGCTGAGCGAAACCTTGATGCCGTCCTGCTCCTTGGCGACCTGCCAGTCTTCCGCCTGAGCGGTTGCGGTTGCCATCAACACGGTCAACCCACACAACATGGCCATACGATGCAGCGAACCCATGGTTTTTTTCCTTATTGTTCGTTCATTTGAATTGCGCACAGTGCCCCATTACGCCGCCGTGACTTGCTCCCACCAGTCGATCAGGCGGATGGCTTCTTCACGGCTGCTGCCGCACACCTCGATGTCTGCCTGGAACCCCGAGCACACGGCCGGACGTTGCGGCTGACCGAAAATCAGGCACAGATTATCGACCGACAACTGCACGCAACGTTCTCCCGCCGGCTTGCCGTCGGGCATGCCAGGGATGGGTGAACTGATGGAAGGGGCGATGCAGCAGGCGCCACAGCCTTCACGGCATTTCATGCGACGACATCCTCACGGCGGTAATGGTTGGTAACAAACACAGAGTAACGGCTAAAACACCTGTTTTAAATTACTGGCTGCGTGTTTTTTTGACCACGGCACGCATGACCGATCGGTCAGCGACGAACTGCATGATGGCACCGGTTTATTGCTTGAATTCGAAGTCCAGTGCCGCGCCCTCCAATTCACTGCGCTCGGGGTTGCGCAGGGGCAGTTGCATCTCGTTGCTCAGCAAACGGCCATTGAGTTGGAAGGGACCGGGCTTCTGGCCGAACATGGACGGCAACAGCGGCTCATGCTTGGGCGTCACCACCTTGCCCGGCGGCTGCAACGCCTCGACCATGTCGTGGGGCAGGCTCAAGTCCAGCTTCGCGGGGGCAACGGGGTCTTGGCGACCTCACGGGCGGATTTGCTCTTGGACGCGATGGGCGCGCGTTTTTTCTTCGTCGCGGCGGATTTCTTCACCGGGGCTTTCTTGGCCACGGCGGGTTTCTTCGAGGCATCGCGGGTGGCGCTGGCGGCTGGTTTATCCTGCGCCGAAGCCGCCATGACACCTCCCGCCTGAAACGCGGTGAGCAGGCCGATCAAAACCCAGGCAGCAGGAGCAATGGCTTTCATAACACACAACGGCAATAACGGCAGAGGCCACCATGCTCGCCTGATAATGAGGCGCTGACAAGCACATCAGGCTAAGGTGCTGATTCCTATAAAAACCCGTTGGCGGTCTCTTGGCACAGTTGGGTGGCCAATAGCCCCAGTGTCATCAAGGCCCGCTCTGCCTCGCGGTTCCACGGCGTACCACAGTTCAGGCGAATACAATGGTTGAACTGCTCGGTGTTACTGAAGATCAGCCCCGGCGCAATACTGATGCCCTGCTGCAATGCCCGGACGTGCAGCTCCTGGGTGTTGACCCGGCCCGGCAGGCTGACCCACAGGATGAAACCGCCGGTGGGACGGCTCATCTGAGTGCCTTCGGGGAAGTACTGCTGCACCGCCAACTGGAAAGCACTGAGGTTCTTTCGGTACTCCTGACGGATATAGCGCAGGTGTCGGTCATAGCCGCCATTTTCCAGGTACGCCGCGATCCCCATCTGCGTGACGCTGCACGCCGAATGAGTGCTGAAGGTCTGCAAGCGCTGGATTTCCTGCTGGAACTTGCCGGCGATCATCCAACCGATGCGCACGCCCGGCGACAACGTCTTGGAAAAACTCGAACAATAGATGACCCGGTCCAGCCGGTCGTAGGCCTTGAGCGCCTTGGTCCGTCCCTGCTCGAACATCAGTTCGCCGTAGATATCGTCTTCGACGATCTGAATGTCGAAGTCCGATGCCAGGCGCAACAATTGTTTCTGCCGCTCCTCGGGCATGGTGCCGCCCAACGGGTTGCTCAGGCGCGTGGTAAGCACCAGCGCCTTGATCGACCATTGGTTGGCCGCCAGTTGCAGGGCTTCAAGGCTCATGCCGGTGACCGGGTCGCTGGGGATCTCGATGACCTTGAGGCCCAGCAGGTCGGCCAGTTGCAACAGGCCGTAGTAGGTCGGCGACTCGGCGGCGATCAGGTCCCCCGGTCGGGTCAGTACCCGCAAGGACATCTGCAAGGCATCGACGCAACCGTGGGTGATCACTACTTCGGAGGGGTCCACCACCACGCCGGCATCGCGCATGCGAATCGCCACCTGGCGTCGCAACGGCTCGAAGCCCGGACTGAACATGTAGCTGAAGGCCCGTGGGCTGTGGAAACGCGTGACCTTCGCCAATTGCTGATGCAACGCCCGCACCGGCAAGTAGTCGACGCTCGGCACCGCCGCTCCCAAGGGAAACACCCCCTCGCGGCGCGATTCGACCAGTACCTGCTGGATGATGCTGCTGCGCGTCACCAGCCCCGGCCGCTCTACTCGGGCGATGTCCGGCGTCGGCGCCGTCAGGGCCGGCGTCTGGTGCACGTAGTAACCCGATTGCGGCCGCGCGCGAATCAACCCCTGGTCTTCAAGGTTCGCGTAGGCCTGCAATACCGTGGCATGGCTGACATTGAGCTGCGAGCTCATCTTGCGCACCGACGGCACGCGCTCCCCGGGCTGGTACACACCGCGCCGGATGTCTTCAGCCAGCTGTTGAGCAATACGTTGATAGAGCAGAAGGTTGGTCATGACGCAGCACTCGATTTCACGGGCATTTTATTCTTGTCGGAAACGATACCGGAACAGTTTAGAAGTGTACTGGGACAGTTGCCAGATTACTCGACCGTACAGTGCAGTGACAGCCCCAACTGTACTCATGGCCCCGATTCACTGGCAAAAAAAACCCGGCACCTTCAAAGGCGCCGGGCTTTCCAGTGACGCCGCCCTCAGCGGGCGGCGCCAAGCTGGCCTTTCTCGTCGGAGAACACGATCTCGACGCGGCGGTTCTGGGCCCGGCCACGCTCGGTGGCGTTGACGTCCACCGGGTAGTCGTCACCGTAGCCCTGGACTTCGATGCGCTTCTCATCAATGCCCAGGTCCACCAGCACATCCGCCACCGCCTGTGCGCGGTCGCGGGACAGCTTGAGGTTTTCCTGGCGACCGCCGGTGCTGTCGGTGTACCCCTCGATGCGCACCACGCGCTTGGGGTTGAGCTGCAGGAACTGGACGATCTTGAGCACGACCCGATTGGCCGAATTCTTCAACTCCGCTTCGCCGGTGTCGAACAGCACATCGCCCAGGGTCATCACCAGGCCGCGATCGGTCTGGGTGGTGGCCATGGCCATGATCTGTTCCTCCAGCCACTTGCCCTGCTGTTGCACGCTGAGCAGCTTGGATTCGCGCAAGGCCAGTTGCAGGCGCTGGCGCTCCAGTTCGAGCTTCGCCGCACGCTCTTCGTTGAGCACCTGGTTGCTGTGTTCACGGGCGATCGCGCTGTAGCGCTGGCTCAAGTAAGCGTAATGCTGCACGTCTTCCCCGCTGCCCCAGTAGGTGGACAAGCGATCGGCACGGGCCAGGGATTCGCCGGCGCGGATCACATCCCGGGGCGCGGCGCGCAATACATTGGCGTCTTCCTTGACCTTCTGGAAATCGGCACTGGCCTGGTCGAGCGCGGCTTCGCTACGCTGGCCCGCACAGCCATACAGACTCGCCAGGCCGGCAATAACCAGGCCGCCGAGGACTTGGGACGACTTCATTGGGCGTCCTCCCTCAGTTGTTTGCGCAAGCGCTTGATACGCGTGTCGAGCACGTTCAGTTGTTCCTGGCTCTTGAGGGTCAACACCTTCGCTTCCGCCAGGCGTGCATCCAGTTCAGCCTGCTCGGCGCGCATGCGCGCCTTCTTGTAGGACTCGTCGGCCATGTTGGATTTGGCCCGGGCGAACTTTTCTTCAGCCAGTTTCAACTCGGGCACTTCGTCGGCGTTGGCGCCCACGGCCCGGGCCTGCTCCAAGGCCTGTTCGGTCAGGCGGATCTGTTCATTCGGCGCCGGATCGGCTGCGCAACCCGCCAGAGCCAGAACGGCCAGGGCAGCGAAAAGAGGTCGAATAGTCACTAATGTTCCCTACTGTTTTGGGGCACCGACAGGAGACTGCAACTGTGTGTTCCAGCGCTCTAGATTGCGTTGCAACACAGCCTCTGCCAGGCCGGACGCGGACAATTCTGTCATCTTTTGCGCCAGCTGTCCGCGTAACCATGGGTCATTGCAGGCCGAGTTATGGGAAACCGCGAGGAACAGGCCAGGCTTATCCACCGGTTGCGGCGCGGCCTGCAGGTCATTCGCCATCCCCAGTGTCTGCGCCATGGCCAGGCCCGAGTAGCGTCCCGCCAGGACATATTCCACCTCCCCCAACAGCAATTTCTGAAAGGCCTGGGTCAGGTTTGGCGTACGGGTGAGGGACAATTGCTGCTCTGCAAAAACGCCGAATCCTGCAGTCATACGTGACTTTTCCGACAAGGCGCCGGTATGTCCATGAAGGTCTTCGGGGCGGTTGATGACCAGCGTGGAGTCCTTGCGGGTCCAGACCAGGTAATCGTTTTCCAGCAGCGGCGGATGCACGTAGTCCAGGGCTTCGAGCCCGGTCGTGGTCAGCGGTGCATCGGTGAGCAAGTCCATGCGCCCGCTGCGCACTTCGTCCAGCGCCTGGGCACGCTTGCCGGCATAGAGCAGCTCAATCTTGATGCCCAGTTGCGCCGCCACTTGCGTCAGCAGGTCGGCACCGGCGCCAATCAGATGCTTGGGGTCCTGGGGGTCTTGCCAGAGATAAGGCGGCGCATCCGGGCTGCCGGTGGCGATCAGTCGTTCACACTTGCCGGCAGCGAGCGCCAACCCAGGCCCGACCATCAACAGGCCCAACAACGGCCAGCCGGCCAAACGGCGAAGATCCATGGCGATACGCTCCCCTTCAAAATGCAGACGATAAAAAGCCCGGCCAGGCCGTAGCGTTGTCATCAAGGCAATGGATCTGTGGCGAGCAAGCTTGCTCCCTCGCCACGATGATCCAGACAACCCTCAAATGAACACTGCTACCGCCAAAGCCGGGCTCTTTATAAGTGAAGACGCCGGATTAGACCAGCTTCTCCAACTCGGGGACTGCTTCGAACAGGTCAGCGACCAGGCCGTAATCGGCCACCTGGAAGATCGGCGCTTCTTCGTCCTTGTTGATCGCAACGATCACTTTGGAGTCTTTCATACCGGCCAGGTGCTGGATCGCGCCGGAGATACCGACGGCGATGTACAGCTGTGGCGCAACGATCTTGCCGGTCTGACCGACCTGCATATCGTTCGGAACAAAACCGGCGTCGACCGCGGCGCGGGAAGCCCCCACGGCAGCGCCCAGCTTGTCGGCCAGGGCGTACAGGTGCTTGAAGTTGTCACCGTTCTGCATGCCGCGGCCGCCGGAAACGACGATCTTGGCAGCGGTCAGCTCAGGACGGTCGGACTTGGCCAGTTCTTCGTTGACGAAGCTGGAAATGCCGGCGTCGTGGGCAGCGCCTACGGCTTCGACGGCAGCCGAGCCACCTTCGGCGGCAACCGGGTCGAAACCGGTGGCGCGCACGGTGATGACCTTGATCGCGGCAGTCGATTGCACGGTGGCAATGGCGTTACCGGCGTAGATCGGACGCTTGAAGGTGTCGGCGCTTTCTACCGAGATGATCTCGGAGATCTGGTCGACATCCAGGGCAGCGGCAACGCGCGGCAGGATGTTCTTGCCGTTGGACGTGGCGGCAGCCAGGATGTGGCTGTAGCCCTTGCCCAGCTCGGTGACCAGTGGCGCAACGTTTTCCGGCAGCTGGTTTGCGTAGGCGGCGTTGTCGGCCGACAGTACTTTTGCCACGCCGGCAATTTTCGCGGCGGCTTCGGCTACGGCGCCAGCGCCCTGCCCGGCGACCAGTACGTGAACGTCGCCGCCGATTTTGGCCGCGGCAGCAACGGTGTTCAGCGTGGCCGGAGCCAGCGCCTTGTTATCGTGTTCGGCGATTACCAAGATAGTCATAGTTAGATTACCTTCGCTTCGTTTTTCAGTTTCTCGACCAGTTCAGCCACCGACTTGACCTTGATGCCCGCGCTGCGTGCCGCCGGCGCTTCGACTTTCACGGTCTTGTTGGTGGAGGCGGTGGAAACGCCCAAAGCGTCAGGCGTCAGCACTTCAAGCGGCTTCTTCTTCGCCTTCATGATGTTTGGCAGGGACGCATAGCGCGGCTCGTTCAAACGCAGGTCGGTGGTGACGATGGCTGGCAGCTTCAAGGAAACGGTCTGCGCGCCGCCGTCGATTTCACGGGTCACGGCAACGCTGTCGCCGCTGACTTCGACCTTGGACGCGAACGTGCCCTGACCGTAGCCGCTCAATGCAGCGAGCATCTGGCCGGTCTGGTTGTTGTCGCTGTCGATGGCTTGTTTGCCGAGGATCACCAGCTGTGGCTGTTCCTTGTCGACAACGGCCTTGAGCAGCTTGGCCACGGCCAGGGAGGTCAGGTCTTCGGCGGATTCGACGAGGATGGCGCGATCGGCACCCAGCGCCAGCGCAGTGCGCAGTTGCTCCTGGGCGGTGGTCGGGCCGATGGAGACAACGACGATCTCAGTCGCCACGCCCTTCTCTTTCAGGCGTACGGCTTCTTCTACGGCGATTTCGCAGAAAGGGTTCATCGACATCTTGACATTGGCGAGGTCGACGCCGGAGTTGTCCGCCTTGACGCGAACCTTGACGTTATAGTCGACCACTCGTTTGACAGCTACAAGAACCTTCATGGATTCCTCGTTACTCTCCGGTGAAAAGAAAGTCGCCTAGGCGAACCTGGCGGTTGATGCTCATGGGCGCAAGGGCACCTCTAAAAACGCCGGCATGAACCACACATGACCCTGCTCACGGGAGTGAAGACCATTGGTCGGCGAGACCGATGAGTCATTCAATATCGCGGCGTGTAAACTGCGCATCCGAGCCACGCAATACGTCACTTTGTGCTGCCTTCGCCCTGTCTTTAGAGGTGCTCTTGAAACCAACAGTCAGCCTACGGCGAGCGCAAAACCGCCCGTATCTTGACCGGAACGCCTATTCCGGTCAATACGGCAAAATGGCCAGTCATAAGCCGTACGTCAGTGATTTATCTGGGCTGCGGCAATTTCAAACAAACGTTTGTATTGGACCCTGAGAGTGGTGTAGATATAATGCGCCACCCAGAGAGACCCGCGTCTGATCCGTTGTCACTTTCGTCAGTTTTGCGAGTCAACAACGGATGCAACGCCCAACCTCCAATTAGAAAAAAACTGTGAGCCTTGAGTAGGAGATAGCCTGTGGAACGCGAATACATGGAATTCGACGTGGTCATCGTCGGTGCCGGCCCCGCTGGCCTGTCTGCCGCTTGCCGACTGAAACAGAAGGCCGCCGAAGCCGGTAAGGAAATCAGCGTCTGCGTGGTCGAAAAAGGCTCCGAAGTCGGTGCGCACGTTCTCTCCGGTGCGGTGTTCGAACCCCGTGCCCTGAACGAACTGTTCCCCGACTGGAAGGAACTGGGCGCGCCGCTCAATACCCCGGTCAAGCGCGATGACATTTATGTCCTGAAGAACGCCGACAGTGCGAGCAAAGTCCCTGACTTCTTCGTGCCCAAGACCATGCACAACGAAGGCAACTATATTATTTCCCTGGGCAACCTGTGCCGCTGGCTGGCCCAGCAGGCCGAGAACCTGGGCGTGGAAATCTACCCAGGCTTCGCCGCCCAGGAAGCGCTGTTCGACGAAAATGGCGTGGTCCGCGGGATCATCACCGGCGATTTGGGTGTCGACCGCGAAGGCCACCCGAAAGAAGGCCTGTACACCCCCGGCATGGAACTGCGCGGCAAGTACACGCTGTTTGCCGAAGGCTGCCGTGGCCATATCGGCAAGCAACTGATCAAGCGCTTCAACCTCGACAGCGACGCCGACGCCCAGCACTACGGCATCGGCTTGAAGGAAATCTGGGAAATCGACCCGGCCAAGCATCAACCGGGCCTGGTGGTGCACACCGCCGGCTGGCCGCTGGACATCATGGGCACCGAGAACACCGGCGGTTCGTTCCTTTATCACCTGGAAAACAACCAGGTGGTGGTCGGCCTGATCGTCGACCTGTCCTACAGCAATACCTACCTGTCGCCCTTCGACGAGTTCCAGCGCCTCAAGCACCACCCGGTGCTCAAGCAGTACCTGGAAGGCGGCAAGCGCGTCAGCTACGGCGCCCGCGCCATCTGCAAGGGCGGCCTGAACTCGCTGCCTAAAATGGTCTTCAAGGGCGGCGCCCTGATCGGCTGCGACCTCGGCACGTTGAACTTCGCCAAGATCAAAGGCAGCCACACCGCCATGAAGTCCGGCATGCTCGCCGCCGAGGCGGTGGCCGATCGCCTGTTCGCCGAGTCCGAAGGCGGTGATGAACTGACCGCTTACGTCGACGGCTTCAAGAACAGCTGGCTGTATGAAGAACTGTTCGCCAGCCGTAACTTCGGCGCGGCGATCCACAAGTACGGCGCGATCATCGGCGGCGGCTTCAACTGGCTCGACCAGAACATCTTCGGTGGCAAGCTGCCGTTCACCCTGCACGACAACAAGCCTGACTACGCCTGCCTGAAGCTGGCGGCCGACTGCAAGAAGATCGACTACCCGAAACCGGACGGCAAGATCAGCTTCGACAAACTCAGCTCGGTGTTCATCTCCGGTACCAACCATGAAGAAGAACAGCCCTGCCACCTGAAGCTGACCGATCCAAGCATCCCGCTGGCCAAGAACCTGCCGCTGTACGACGAACCGGCCCAGCGCTACTGCCCGGCCGGCGTGTATGAGGTGGTAACCAAGGAAGACGGCGAGAAACGCTTCCAGATCAACGCCCAGAACTGCGTGCACTGCAAGACTTGCGACATTAAAGATCCGGCCCAGAACATCACCTGGGTGACCCCGGAAGGCGCTGGCGGACCGACCTACCCGAACATGTAAGCCGACCCGCTGAACATCAAGGCTCCCGCAATGGGGGCCTTTTTGTTGCGTGCCCATCCAAGAACATCGCAGACCAACGTGTGGGAGCGAGCTTGCTCGCGATGACGGCAGCCCATTCAACATTGATGCAAGCTGAACCGCCGCTATCGCGAGCAAGCTCGCTCCCACAGGTGAACATCACAGGATCAGGCGGCGCGTTCTTCCCCGGGACTGCGCTCGAAATAACGCTTGTACTCCCGGCTGAACTGCGACGAGCTCTGATACCCCACCTGATGCGCCACCTGCGCCACCCCCATGCCATCGATGAGCAACAGCCGCTGGGCCTTGAGCAAACGCAAGCGCTTGAGGTACTGCACCGGCGAGAGCAGCGTGCTGCGCTTGAAATGCTCATGAAACGTCGAAGCACTCATGTTGGCGCAGTTGGCGAGGGTCTCGACGTTCAGCGGCTCGGTGAAGTGCGCGTGCAGATGGCTCAGGGCCGCGGCAATCCGGGCGAACTGGCCGTGCTGTTCCACCAGCGCCCTGAGCACATCGGCCTGGGGCCCGCGCAAGGCGGCGAAGAGTAATTCGCGCAGTCGCGCCTGGCCCATGACCTTGCACTCCAGCGGATCATGCAAGCATTGCAGCAGACGTTCGACGCAGCCGCGCATGGCGCCATCGAGCACGGCACTGGTCATGGACTCCGGCGTCTGGGCCGCGAGGCTTCGCCCCGGCATCAACCCCATGGCCAGCACCAACTCGCCCAACAGCGCCCGATCGATCGCCACGGATATCCCGAGCAACGGAGCATCGGGCATGGCATAGGTTTCGCACTCGAACGGCACCGGCAGTGCCTGGATCAGGTAATGCCCGGCGCCGTACTCCAGCGTGCGCGGGCCCAGATAAGCCAATTTGCTGCCTTGGGCGATGATCACCAGGCTCGGTTCGTAGAGCTGCGGGCCACGGGCAATGTCCTGGCTGCACCGCAGCACTTGCACGCCCGCAAGACGTGTAGGGATAAAGCCGTCACGGGTCGCCAAGGGTTCGATCAGCGAAACCAGCGCCGCGTTGGCATCGAGATGACGAGTCAGCAACATGGGGAAAACTTCACGGAAAAAGGGATGAGGACATCATCGCAGGTCTGGCGCCCCATAGGAGCAATCCACGGCCAAGGTCGGAGGATTAGGCATGACACCCGTAGGAATCGCCATCGCCGCAGGCCGCCACGGCTCCCAGAATAGATCACCTCACTGTTCACTGCTTAGCGAGGTCCATCATGTACACCGCCATCGGATACGCCGCTCAATCACCCACCGCGCCCCTCGCCCCTATGAAGTTCGAACGCCGCAGCCCACGGGCCGACGACGTGGCGATCGAAATCCTCTACTGCGGCGTCTGCCACTCCGACATCCACCAGGCGCGCAACGAGTGGGGCATCGCCGTCTACCCGCTGATGCCTGGCCACGAGATCGTCGGCAAGGTTACCGCCGTCGGTGCGAATGTGACCCGCCATAAGGTCGGCGACGTGGTGGGCGTAGGCTGCATGGTCGACTCCTGCCGCGAGTGCGAAGCCTGTCATGCCGACCTGGAGCAATACTGCTATCAGGGTATGACCCAGACCTACGCCAGCCCGGACCGCGTGAGTGGCGGCCATACCATGGGTGGCTACTCCAACAGCATCGTGGTCCAGGAGCACTTCGTGCTGCGCATCCCGGCTGGGCTGGACCTGGCCAGCGCCGCACCGATCCTCTGCGCAGGCATCACGACCTACTCCCCGCTCAAACACCACGGCGTGAAAGCCGGCGACAAGGTCGGCGTGTTGGGCATGGGCGGCCTCGGCCACATGGGCATCAAGTTCGCCAAGGCCATGGGTGCGGAAGTCACGTTGTTCACCCGCTCGGCCAGCAAGGCCGAAGAAGCCCGTCGCCAGGGTGCCGATCATGTGATCGTGTCCACCGACGCCGAGCAGATGGCCGCCGCAGCCGGACGCTTCCACTTCCTGCTGGACACCATTCCGGTACAGCACGACCTCAACCCCTACCTCAGTACCCTGCGCTTCGACGGCGTGCACATCCTGGTGGGCCTGGTCGAGCCGATCGATCCGCCGGTGCATGCGGCCAACTTGATCATGGGTCGCCGGGCCCTGGCCGGCTCGCTGATCGGTGGCATCGCTGAAACCCAGGAAGTGCTGGACTTCTGCGCCGAACACAACATCAGTTGCGACATCGAGATGCTCGACATCCGCCAGATCAACGAGGCCTACAGCCGCATGATCGCCGGTGACGTGAAGTATCGCTTCGTCATCGACATGGCCACGCTCAAGGCCTGACGCAGTGGCCTGTACGGTTAATTCGAATACTCGAATTAGCCACACCGGCCACTCATCAGACCTTGGCGCCCAACTCCGCCGAAAGCCGGGCTGTGACCCCTTTGACCAGGGGAATCAGCTCGGCCATTTTTTCCAGCGGCATGTACGGCACGGTGCTGGCGATGCTGATACCGGCGACAATCCGTTTGCCGGCGTCACGAATCGGCGCCGCCACGCAGCGAATCGACGGTTCGTTGTCTTCCAGGTCGAACGCATAGCCCCCCGCCACGTACTCCAGCATCCGTTGCTGGAACTGCTCCCAGGATTGCTCCTGATGCTGGGGCCAGAATTGATGCTTGCCGCCGGCCGGCAGGCTGATTTCATACAACCGCTGCCACATCTGCGGAGAATCATCGAGCATCAACGCCTTGCCGATCCCGGTGCGCGCCAAGGGCATGCGATGGCCCACTCGTGAGCGCATTTCCGGGCCGTTGCGCCCTGGGTTCTTCAGCAGGTACAAAACCTCGTCGCCTTCGCGGATCGCCAGGTGCACGGTGTCCCCGGTGAGCGCCGACAATTCGTCCAGGTACGGCCCCGCCAGGTTCACCAGCGGCAGTTCTTCCCGGGCCTGGAAACCCAGCTCGATCAACTTCGGCCCCAGCAGGTAACCCACTTGTGGCACCACGCGCAGGTAACGTTCCTCCACCAGGCAACTGGCGAGGCGATGGGTGGTGCTGCGGGTAGTGCCGATCAGCCGGGCGATTTCCTTCAGGTCACGGGCGCCGCTGGCGACTGCCTGGACCACCCCCAGGCCGCGCAGCAATGTCTGGGTGCCCGTAGGCGCTGCGTCCTTGGTGGTTTTTGGTTCGTCTTGCTGCATAACCGGCCTTCAACAGTGAGCGGGGAACGGGCGGCATTATGGTCGCCCGCCCCGTCGGACTACAACTCGATGCGCTCGACCTTCCCGACCAGCAGAATGTAGGACAGCGCGCCAACCAGTGCCAGAACGGCGATGTAGGTAATGGCCGGGGCGAACGAATCGCCACTGGCCAGGAAGCCGATGACGATGGGCGTGGCGATGGCCGCCAGGTTGCCGATGAAGTTGAACACCCCACCCGTCAGCCCGAGCAGGCGTGCCGGCGCCAGGGTGGAAACCAACGACCAGGTGATCGACGCCAGGCCATTGCCGAAGAACGCCAGGGCCAGGAAGGCGATGACCAGCGGTGTCGACTCGACGAAGTTGGCCCCGATGATCGCGGTGGAGATCAGCAACCCGCCAATGATCGGCAGCTTGCGCGCGAACCCCACGGTGGCACCGCGCCGGATCAGCCAGTCGGAGAAAAACCCCGAGCACAACACGCCAACAAACGCCGCCAGGAACGGCAACGACGCCAACAAGCCAGACTTGATGAAGTCCATCCCGCGGTATTTCACCAGGTAGGTCGGGAACCAGGTCAGGAAGAACCACAACGTGGAGTTCAGGCAGAACTGCCCCAGGTAGATGCCCCACAGCTTGCGCTGGGTCAGGACGATGCCGAGGTCGGCCCAACTGAACTTCGCCTTGGCCCGGGTGGTTTCGGCCTGGATGTCCACCAGCCCGCCGCCCTCGCGGATCAACTCGATTTCGGCGGCGTTGGCGCCTTTGAAGTCCCGTGGCTCGCGATACACCGCGTACCAGATCGCCGCCCAGATAATGCCCACGGCACCGGTCACCACGAACACCATGTGCCAGCCGAAAGCGTGTTGCAGCCACGCCAGCACCGGCGTCAGGAAGGCCAGCCCGACGAACTGCCCGGAGGTGTAGAAACCGATGGCCGTGGCCCGCTCGCGCTCGGGAAACCAGGTGGTCACCACGCGGCTGTTGATCGGATACGCCGGCGCTTCCAGGGCACCGACCGCCATGCGCAACACGAACAGCGCGATGAAGCTGGCGGCGAAACCGAGCATCACCGTGGCCGCCGACCATAACAACAGCGCCACGCTGTACAGGATGCGCGGCGGCACGCGGTCCACCAGCCAACCGCCAGGAATCTGCATGGCGGCGTAGGTCCAGCCGAATGCCGAGAAAATCAGCCCGACATGAATCGGGTCGATGCCCAGTTCACTGGTCAGTGCGGGAGCGGCGATCGACAGGTTGCTGCGGTCCAGGTAGTTGATCACCACGGTGATGAACAGCAGGACCATGATGAAAAAACGCTTGCGGCTGGGCGTCACCAACGACGCCTGCGCGCTCAGGGTGTGCGCTTGCATGTGAGGTGCCTCTTCTTATGGTTATTGAGGGGGCGGACGCTTGATGAGCGATCTCCTGACCTACGGAGATCAAACTGTGGGAGCGGGCTTGCTCGCGAAGAGGGAGTGTCAGCTGACGAATGTGCGGCTGACACACCGCCTTCGCGAGCAAGCCCGCTCCCACAGGGATTGGCGGAGTGTCAGGCAGTTACCACTCAGCAAAACTCCCATCGGCATGCCGCCAGATCGGATTGCGCCAACGGTGGCCGATGGCCGCGCGCTCGATGACGTACTCCTCGTTGATCTCGATGCCCAGGCCCGGGCCATTGGGGATCTTCACAAAACCCTGGTCATAGTCGAACACCTGCGGGTCCTTGATGTAGTCCAGCAGGTCGTTGCTCTCGTTGTAGTGGATGCCCAGGCTCTGCTCCTGGATGAACGCGTTGTAGCACGCGGCGTCCAGTTGCAGGCACGCCGCCAGGGCGATCGGCCCCAGCGGGCAGTGCAGCGCCAGCGCCACGTCGTAGGCCTCGGCCATGTTGGCGATCTTGCGGGTTTCGGTGATGCCGCCGGCGTGGGAGGCGTCCGGTTGGATGATGTCGACGTAGCCTTCGCTGAGCACCCGCTTGAAGTCCCAACGGGAAAACAGCCGCTCGCCCAGGGCAATCGGCGTGCTGGTCAGCGGCGCCAGTTCCTTGAGCGCTTCGTAGTTTTCACTGAGCACCGGCTCTTCGATGAACATCAGCTTGTACGGGTCAAGTTCCTTCATCAGCACCTTGGCCATCGGCTTGTGCACCCGACCATGGAAATCCACGCCGATGCCGACGTTCGGCCCGACCGCATCGCGCACGGCGGCGACGTTGGCCAAGGCCAGGTCGACCTTCTCGAAGGTGTCGAGGAATTGCAGCTCTTCGGTGCCATTCATCTTCACCGCCGTGAAGCCACGGCCCACGGCCTCTTTGGCGGCGCGGGCGGTGTCCGCCGGCCGGTCACCGCCGATCCACGAATACACGCGGATCTTGTCGCGCACCTGGCCTCCGAGCAAATCGCTGACCGACACGCCCAGGGCCTTGCCCTTGATGTCCCACAACGCCTGGTCGATGCCGGCCAAGGCGCTCATATGCACGGCGCCGCCGCGGTAGAAGCCGCCGCGATAGAGCACGGTCCAGATGTCTTCGATGTTGCGTGGGTCTTTGCCGATCAGGTAGTCGGACAATTCTTCAACGGCTGCCGCCACAGTGTGGGCACGGCCCTCGACCACGGGCTCGCCCCAACCGGTGACACCCTCGTCGGTCTCGACCTTGAGGAAGCACCAGCGCGGCGGAACGATGAAGGTGGTCAGTTTGGTGATTTTCATCTTGTTGTCTCTCTTATCGGATGCAGCGCCTGCAGCGCCGGAAAAATCTTCAGTTCAGGGCATTCCACGCGGCCACATAGGCCTTGGCGCGCACCGCGACCTCCTCGGCCGTCAGGCCCGGCTTGAACAGCCCGGAACCGAGGCCGAAGCCCTTGACGCCGGCCTCGACGAACACCGCCATGTTGTCCGGCGTGATCCCGCCCACCGGCACCAGCACGGTCCCGGCCGGCAGCACCGCAAGCCAGGCCTTGACCACTGCCGGGCCCATTTGCTCGGCGGGAAACAACTTCAGGACATGGGCGCCTTCGGCCAGTGCGGCGAAGGCTTCGGTGGGCGTGGCGACCCCCGGCGACAGGTACAACCCTGCTACTTTCGCCGCACGCAAGACTTTCGGGTCGCTGTGGGGCATGACGATCACCTGGCCGCCGGCTGCCTTGACCTGTTCCACTTGCTCCGGCGTAAGCACGGTGCCGGCCCCGATCAGGCAATCGGCGGGCAAGGTACTGCGCAGAATGCGGATACTTTCGTACGGCTCGGGGGAATTGAGCGGTACCTCGATGACGCGAAATCCGGCGCTGTACAGGACTTCGCCGATGGCTGCCGCCTCTTCGGGACGCAGACCACGCAGGATCGCGATCAGCCCGTTGTGCGCCAGTGCTTGAGTGAGCATGTCAGACCTCCAGTCAGGGTTAACGCGATGCGGTGGAATCGAGCAGCCCGGCCGCCACGGCCAGTTGCCACAAACCACGTTCGGTGGCCTGTTCGGCCAGGGTCACCCGGGTAAAACCGCAGGCGTCGAGCGCTCGTTGATAACGGGCGCAGAGTTGGGAATTGCCGATCAGCACCACCGTTGGCAGGTGGACGCTGTTGCGCCGCTGGCGTTGCACGGCGGCCAGCGCCGTCAATTCGTGGCCGATCAACAGGCCGGAAAGGTAGTCCGCTTGGGCTGCGGCGCCGAGTGCACCGGTCAGGCCGAGGCTACGGGCGCTGAACACCGTCGACAGCGGGCCGATCTGACCGTCCGTGGACAACGCCACCTGCACGCCGCGATCGAAGGCCTCGCCGTCGAACATCGCGCCCCGCTGCTGGGTCCGACCGAGAATGCTGTGATCACTGAGCACGGCGAAGATCTCACCGGTCATGAAGGTATCGAAATGCACGATGCAGCCGGCAGCCACTTCTACCCATTTCGAGTGGCTGCCGGGCAGGCCGATCAACACGGCTTCGTCCGGCAGGCTGTGCAGGGCACCAAGTACCTGGGTCTCTTCACCCCGCATCACATTGGGCAAGCGGGAACGTTGGATCACGCCGGGCACGATGTGCACGTCGACACCGCGAAGACTGCGAACGGTTTGTAGGGAATGTCCGAGATTGGCCACGTTGGCCGGCGTGTCGCAGTAAGGCGCTTCGCGCCAGCCTTGGGCGCTGCCCACCATGCCGCAGGCAATCACTGGCAAGCCTGGCTGTGCATCGAGCCAGTCGCCACAGGCCTCGTCGAACGCCAGCTCGAAACCATCGCTGCATAGCCGACCGGCCACGGTGCGCGGCCCGGCGGGCAATTGCATGATCCCCGACGACAGCGCGCGCTGTTCCAGCACCTCGCCGCCGGCAGCGAGTTTGTAAGCCCGTAATGAGGTGGTCCCCCAATCGAGCGCGATCAATTGCGCCTGCATCCGCTTCACCTGTTCTGTTTTTTGGCAGTGAGTGAGGCGGACTATAAACCTGAGCACAGAAAAATCTCAATATATAAATAACACTCCCATATATTGGGATTAAAACCACCCTCCGCCAAACCCATCGCCATCCGCCCGCGACCCTGCTACGTTCTGCGTCGGATGCCTCTACTCTCAGGGAAAACGTAATGGGACAACTGTTGAAAATTCTCGGTCGGACCTCTTCGATCAACGTCAGGAAGGTGCTGTGGACCTGCCAGGAACTGGCCATCGACTACGACCGGGAAGACTGGGGCATCGGCTTCAATTCGACCCAGAACCCGGAATTCCTGGCGCTGAACCCCAACGCCCAGGTGCCGGTGATCATTGACGAGAATGGTGTGCTCTGGGAATCGAACACCGTCTGCCGCTACCTGGTGGGCAAGCATGGACGCAGCGATCTGCTGCCCGTCGAACCGGCTGCGCGGGCGCGGATCGAACAGTGGATGGACTGGCAGGCGACGGAGCTCAACCCGTCATGGGGCTACGCGTTTCACGCGCTGGTGCGCAAGAACCCGGCGATGCAAGACCCGTCGGCCATTGCCGCAGGCATCAAGGGCTGGAATGAGAAGATGGGCCTGTTGGAGCAGCAGTTGAACCGCACCGGCGCGTACGTGGCGGGTGCCGATTTTTCCCTGGCCGACGTGCTCATCGGCCTATCCGTGCACCGCTGGCGCCAGGCGCCCATGGAGCGCCCGCACTACCCGGCCGTTGCCGCGTATTGCAAGCGCCTGGAGCAGCGACCGGGATTTGCCCAGTGGGCGTCCAACGACCACTCGTGAGCCGTTCAATGGCCCTGGGCGAAATCCCGTAGCACCTTGCCGTCCATGCGGTAGCGCACCCATTCTTCCTGAGGCTGCGCACCCAGGGACTTGTAGAACTCGATGGCCGGCGTGTTCCAGTCCAGGACACTCCATTCGAAACGGCCGCAATCGTTGTCACAGGCGATCTTCGCCAGATGCCGCAACAGCGTCTTGCCCGCCCCGCCGCCGCGCTGGTCGGGGTGATGTACAGGTCCTCCAGGTACAGGCAATTGCTGCCCAGCCAGGTGGAGTAGCTGAAGAAAAACACTGCGAAACCGATCGGCACGCCATCGCGCAGACAGATCAAACCGTGGGCGGTCGCGCCTTCGCTGAACAGGCTGCGCTCGATGTCGGCCACACTGGCGATGACTTCGTGACGAGCCTTTTCGTAATCGGCCAATTCGGTGATGAAGGCAAGGATTTGCGGCGCATCGCTGGGTTGCGCGGGACGGATCTCGATCGACATGGACAGGCCTTGTAGCCAATTGAAAACGCCATACTAAGCCGCTACGTCGCGCTCGTCACGGGCAGCGTCCAGCTTCTGGCAGATAGACAGGCGGTTTTCCAATGCGCCATTCGTCGCCCTCCAGGCACCAACCTCGAACCGCCAAGGCCCAAGATCAGGCAAGCATTCAAAAAAATGGAGGCGACACCATGATCACTTCAAGGCTGACTGCATTTACCCTCGCCACGCTGCTGTCCTCGGCGGCGTTCGCGGCGACCACTTCCGGCACCGGGCCGACCGACCCCGTGCAGGCGCCCAACTCCCCGGCCACCCAAGGGCTGCCCAAGTTGAACACCGACGGAACCGGCGGCGGCACCTTGAACAATGGTCAGCCTCCGGCCACCGGCACCGACCCGCGCGTGCAGGGCAATGACATGGGGCGTCAGGGCGGGATGAATACCCCGGACGCCACCGCCCCCGACAACGCCGGGACCGGCGTGGGCTCAAAAACCACCACCGGGGGTTCGGGTTCCGAAGGCGGCGGCGCCAGCCAGTAAGCGCGGCTCACACACCGGAGGAGGAAGGTCCCATGCCTCGTGGAAGCAAAGACAAGTACACCGCCGAGCAAAAGCGCAAGGCCGAGCACATCGAGGAAAGCTACGAGAAGAAAGGCTTGTCCGAAGAGAAGGCCGAGGCCCGGGCCTGGGCGACGGTGAACAAGCAATCGGGCGGAGGTGAGCGCGCCGGCGGCTCGGGGAAGGACAAGCCGGTGGCGCAGAAGAAAACCGATCGCAAGGCGTCCGCCCGCCGCGCCGCCAAGACCCGCGAAGGCCATCCGCGCAGCAGCAAGGCCTCCCACCAGACGCAAACGGTGGACAGCCTGATGAAGGAAGCCCGGGCGAAAAACATCCCCGGGCGTTCGAAGATGCGCAAGCAGGAACTGGTCGAGGCGTTGCGCAAGGCTGGGTGATGGTTGAGCGTCAGGGATGACGCCTTCGCGAGCAAGCTCGCTCCCACAAAGCCCAGGCCGGCACAAGATTCGCACCCACCACAAAATCACCCACCACCGCAGCCACTGTGGGAGCCGGGCTTGCCCGCGAAGGGGCCCGCCCGGCCGCCGCAGGGTTCAGCGCTGTTTCAGGCGGTCGATCACCACCGCCAGCAACAGGATCGAGCCGCGGATGACGTATTGGTAGAAGGTGTCGATGTTCTTCAGGTTCATCGCGTTTTCGATGATCGCCAGGATCAGCACGCCGGCAATCACGTGGCGGATCATGCCGATACCACCGCTGAGCGACACTCCACCCAGGACGCAGGCCGAAATCACGGTCAGCTCGAAGCCCTGGCCGATCATCGGTTGCCCCGAGGTCATGCGCGAGGCCAGGATCACCCCGGCCAGGGCGCCGATCACACCGTGCACGGCGAAAATGATGATCTTGGTGCGATCAACGTTCACCCCCGCCAGCAACGCCGC
The DNA here is from genome assembly GCF_018325965.1 of Pseudomonas sp. Cab53. Taxonomy (NCBI): domain Bacteria; kingdom Pseudomonadati; phylum Pseudomonadota; class Gammaproteobacteria; order Pseudomonadales; family Pseudomonadaceae; genus Pseudomonas; species Pseudomonas sp. Cab53. The sequence continues at coordinate 4,412,211 of NZ_AP021902.1, forward strand.
TTCCTGGTTGCCGCCGATGGCCATGGTGTTGCGCCCATAGGTGGTGTAGTTCAGCAGCCAGCCAAAAAACAGGAAACAGGCAATGGTGATCAGGATCGGCACCGGCACGCCGAACAACTGGCCGTTGCCGTACACGAAGAACGCTTCCTGGGACACGCCCACCGCTTTACCGTTGGCGAAGATGTAGGCCAGGCCGCGGACGATCTGCATCGTCGCCAGCGTGGTGATCAACGCATTGACCCGCAGCTTGGCGATGACGATGCCGTTGATCAGGCCGACGATCAGCCCCATCACCAGCGCCGCGCCGACGCCCAGCAACACGCTGTCGGTGTCGCGCATCACCACGGCCGCGACCACGCCGGCACAGGCGATCACCGAGCCGACCGACAGGTCGAAGTGCCCGGAGGCCAGGCAATACAACATGGTGCAAGCGGCGATGCCGGTGGTTGAAATCGCCAGGCCCAGGCCGCGCATGTTCAAGGGCGACAGGAAGTTGTCGATCAACAGCGTGCAGAGCACGAAGACCCCGATGGCCGCCAGCAACATGGCCCAATCGTCGAGGAAACGTCGCATATCCAGGGGTTTGCGCGCCGTTGGCAGTGCATTGTTTTGAATGGTCATGATTACCTCTCAGTTCGCCGCGTCGGCAACGCGTTGGCGTGGCAGCGCCAGTTGCAGCAGGTTGGATTCATTGGCCTGGTCGCGCGGCAGCTCGCCACGCATGGCCCCTTCGCAGAGCACCAGGATCCGGTCGGAAATACCCATCACTTCCATCAGGTCGCTGGACACCACGATCACCGCGATGCCGTCGGCCGCCAGGTTGTGGATAATCTGGTAGATCTCGGCCTTGGCGCCGATGTCGATGCCGCGGGTCGGCTCGTCCAGCAACAACACCTTCATCGGCATCGACAGCCAGCGACCGAGAATCGCCTTCTGCTGGTTGCCGCCGGACAGGTACATGATTTTCTGCCCCGCCGTCGGGGTCTTCACTTTCAACGCCTTGATCTGTTTGTCGGCGTTGCCCCGCTCCCAATCGCCGCGCAACAGGCACCCCAGGGTGGAATGGGCGCTACGGGCGCTGATGTTGATGTTCTCGCCCACGCTCGCCAGGGGCATGATGCCTTCCTTCTTGCGGTCTTCCGGGCAAAGCAGCACGCCGGCACCGATGGCGTCCCGGGGCGAACGCAGTGTCAGTTCCTGGCCATGCAGGACCAGGCGCCCTTCGGTCTGGCGCTCCAGACCGCTCAGCAAGCGCAGGAGCTCGGTGCGACCGGCCCCCACCAACCCGAACAGGCCGAGGATTTCACCCTTGTGCACCTGGAAACTCACCGGCTCGCGCAGCCCCGGCCCGAGCAGGCGCTCGACCTGCAACGCCACTTCGCCGCGCTCGCGCGCACGGTAATCGTAGATGTCCTGGATATCGCGGCCGACCATGCAGGTGACCAACTGGTCATGGGTCAGCTCGCCCATGTTCTCGAAGGTGCGCACGTAGCGACCGTCCTTGAACACCGTCACCGCGTTGCAGATACGGAACACCTCTTCCATGCGGTGGCTGACATACAGCACCACTTTGCCCTCATCCCGCAGGCGCGCGATGATCGCCATCAACCGGTCGATCTCCCGCGCCGACAGGCTGCTGGTGGGTTCGTCGAAGGCGATGACATGGGCGCCACGGGACAGCGCCTTGGCGATTTCCACCAATTGGCGCTGGCCGAGGGACAGGCGGCCGACCTTTTCGTGCGGGTCGATTTCGTCGGCCAGGCCCTTGAGCAGGTTCAGCGCCTGCTGGCGCAACAACCCACGGTTGACCAGGCCGAAGCGAGCCGGCAGATGGCCGAGGAACAGGTTCTCGGCGACGGTCATTTCCGGCACCAGGTGCAACTCCTGGTGAATCACCGCCACGCCGCTGGCGATGCTGTCGGCGGTGGATTTGAAGGCCATCGTCTGCTCGCCGATCTGCAGCTCGCCGCTGCTCGGGATGTAGGCGCCGCCGAGGATCTTCAGCAACGTGGACTTGCCCGCGCCGTTCTCGCCCATCAAGGCATGGACCTGACCCGGATGCGCGACGAAACTGATGTTGGCCAGCGCCTGCACGCCGGGAAAGGATTTGCCGATCCCGTTGAACCGCAAGCTGCCGCCGATGTTGTGTTGTTGTGTCGCTGTTTGCGCTTGCATAACCACCTCGAACTCACAGAGATCAAGCGGCCCCGTTACCAGGGCCACTCTTGAATCAACCGACCGTCAGTTCCACAGGCCGATTTTTTCCAGCTCCTGCTTGAAGTTCTCGCGGGTGATCAGCGTCACCTCGTCCATTGCGGTGTACTTCGGCGGTTCCTTGCCGGTGGTGATCCACTCGTACATCATCTCGGCGGTCTTGTAGCCTTCGATGTGCGGGCTTGGCAGCATCGACCCAAAGAAGCCGCTGTCGGGTTTCTTCAGCTCGCCAATGGCGTCGGTGCCGTTGATACCGATCCCGATCACGTTCGCCGCCTTGAAGCCGGCGCTTTCGGTGGCGCGCACGCCGCCCAGCACGGTGTTGTCGTTCATGCCGCCGATGATCAGGTTCTTCGCGCCGCTGGGCAGTTTCACCAGGGCGGAGTTGGTGGAGTCCATGCTGCCTGGTACGTCGAGGGTCTTGAGCGCCGAAAAGAGGATATGGTCTTGCGGCATCCCGGCCTTCTTCAACGCATCGACCGAACCGTCGGTGCGCTTCTTACCGGTGTCCAGCTCGTTGAAGGTGTTGATCACCGCGTAGGTGTCCTTCCAGTCCCAGTTACGTTTTTTCGCTTCGGCAGCCATGGCGGCGCCCTGCTTCTGGCCTACTTCGAACGCGGCCATGCCCAGGTACGGGACGTCTTCCATGAACTTGCCGCTGGCGTCGACGAAACGGTCGTCGACGGCAATGACCTTGAGGTCGTTGAGCTTGGCCTTGGCCATGATGGCCGGGCCGAGGGACACGTCCGGCGGGCAGATCACGAAACCCTTGGCGCCGTTGGCGGCCAGGCTGTCGATGGCCGAAAGGGTTTTCTCGCCATCGGGCACGGCGATCTTGATCAGTTCGAAGCCTTTATCCTTGCTCGCCTTCTCGGCGAACGCCCATTCGGTCTGGAACCAAGGCTCCTCGGCCTGCTTGACCAGGAAACCGATTTTCACGGGATCAGCCGCCAGCAAGCTGCTGCTGAGGCTGACCGCGGTAACCGCCAGGGCGGCGCGGCACAGGGAACGGATCCCACGACGATGCTTCATAGTTGACTCCTTGTTTTTTTTATTGAAAGCCAGACGTCCAGGGCCCTGCTCCACCGTCGGTGAAAAAACGCAGGCTGGGCGGTTACAGCACGTTGCTACACAGCATAGGCCTAAATAGTCATATCGTATGATGATTGGATGACAGGCGAAGTTTCACCTGGCCATCCAGGTTCGTTCAGTCGTGGTACATGACCGAACGCCCACCATCGATGGTGATGCATGAGGCATTGATAAAAGGTGCTTCATCGCTGGCCAGGAACACCGCCGTCATGGCCACTTCGATCGGTTGACCGATACGCCGCGGCGGGTGCAGGTCCAATGCTCGCTGGCGTTCGGCATGGGGATCGGCAAAGCCGTTCCAGTAGTCGACGTTCAGCTGGGTTTCGATATACCCCGGGGCGATGGCGTTCACACGAACCCCCTTGGGTGCGTATTCGATGCCCAGGGCGCGGGTCAGGCCCAACAGGCCGTGCTTGGCCACCGGGTATGGGAAACAGCCGGGAATAATGTGGGACGAATGGGTCGAGGCGATGTTGATGATGCTGCCAACGCCCTGCTCGATCATCTGCGGCAACACCGCCTTGCAACCGTACCAGGCACCATCCAGGTCGATGGCGAAACAGCGCCGCCAGTCTTGCTCGGTCATTTCCAACGGGTCGCGGAAGACGTTGACGCCGGCGCAGTTCACCAGCACGTCGATGCGACCATGCAATTCGACAGCCCGGCGGGCCATGGCGTCCAGGTCCTGCGGGTTCGACACGTCAGCCCGCATGGCGTGGACGTCCGCCCCGCGCTCACGCCAGAGCGCGGCCACTTGCTCGACCTTCTGCGCCTGGATGTCGCTGATCACCAATCGCGCCGCCTGCGACGCGAACGCGGCGACGATCGCCTCGCCAATCCCCTGGGCCGCCCCGGTGAGCAACACGACCTTGCCCTTCAGGCGCTCGCCCTTGGGCGGCTCCGGCACGGGCGGCAGGCGAAGCGCATCAGCCATGGATCAAATCTCCTGTTTCCAGGCATGACGAAAACCGGGCATCCACGGATGACCGGTCCAGAGGCACTTGGAAAAACACTGGCTCGCGTACGCCACCGGGGCACACGGGGGAGGATCGTTGCATCACTTCACCTGTCTTGTTTTTTTAGTGTGAGTGCGTCTTGCTGATGGAGCCGACTATAAACCCGGCCGGCCAACAATCTCAATATATATATTTACATCCCATATTCTGGGATTTAACCAGCAAACCTCGTACACGCTATCCCTGGCACATCGACCCGCATCGACAGCACGGCACCGTCCAGCGGGTGGCCCAGCGGGCTCGCCGCGCTGGTGATGTACAGCGTCTTGAGGTCTTCGCCGCCAAACACACAGCTGGTCGGGCGGCTGACAGGCAACTCGATCACTTGGTCGACATGGCCGTCCGGGTGCAAGCGCAGCAGGCAACTGCCATCCCAGCGCGCGTTCCAGATGTAGCCACGGGCGTCCATTGCCGAACCATCGGGCCCGCCGCGCGGGTGGGGGCCGAACCAGACCTCGGGCGGCGCCAAGTGGCCTTCGGGGTAGATAAAGTGCCGATACAGCGTGCCGTCGAGGCTGTCGCCGAAGTACACCGTGGTGCCGTCGGGGCTCCACAGCAACGTATTGGGAATGCCCAGCCCACGTAACAGCGGCATCACCCGGCCGTCGCTACCGACGCGAAACAACCCGCCGGAACGTCGTTCGATGGGCAAGTCTTCGCCGGCATCGCCGATGTTGTTCTGCATGGTGCCGAGCCAGAGCTGGCCCTGGGCATCGCAGCGGGCCTCGTTGGGGCGGTTGCCGGGCTGGGGATCGGCCATGCACAGCAGCGTCAGGCGCGGTTGCAGCCCAGGCGAGTCGAGGTCCAGCCGATAGACACCGCTGCTCAGGGTCACCAGCGCGTCGCCATTCTGGGTTGGGATAAAGGCCGAGACATGCTCGGGCATCTGCCAGATCTGCACATTGGCGCCGATCAACCGCAGCGCCTGCTTGCCGGCGATGTCGACCCAGTACAACGCCTGGGTCGGTTCATCCCAGAAGGGCCCTTCGCCCAATTGCGCACGGTGTTCCGTCACAGCCTTGTACTTCATTGAAATCTCCTGTTCCCGATGGGTCCGGCGGTCTCCGTGCGACCGGCCATGACATTGGGGTAAAAGCGTTTGATCGCCAGGTCGGCGTTATCGATCAGGGTCATGCAGGCCCACACGCCTCGCGCCGCGTCACGGGCAGCGATGGCTTCGGCGATGTCCTTATGGATGGGTAATGTGCGCCGCAGTTCATCCGGGTCGGCGGCCGACACCTCGAACGACACGGCCAGCAACGCCCCGAGGGCCGGGACCATCTGTTCGATGAACTGATTATGGCTGGCGGCGAGGATGCACTCGTGGAAGAACTGGTCGGCACGGTTGTAATCGGTGCCGCTGTCCACCGCCCGTTCCAAGGCATGGTAGGCCAGGCGAATCGCCGTCACCTGGTCGGCCGTGGCACGCTCGCAGGCCCAGCGGACCGCCATTGGCTCGATGGTACGACGCAGGTCCAGCAAGTCATCGACAAAGTTCTCCGGCAGGCCGCTGCGCGACAACCAGCCGACCACCTGCGGGTCGAACAGATTCCAACGACGCACGGGCAATACCCGGGTGCCGACTTTCGGCCCGACCTCCAGCATGCCTTTGGCCACCAGGGTCTTGATCGCCTCGCGAATCACCGTGCGGCTGACGCCCAGCTGTTCGCCCAGGTCCGCTTCGACCTTGATGGTTTGCCCAGGCTTGACCTGGCCGGCGGCTATCCAGCCACCCAACCAATCGACGGTCGATGCATGAAAACTGCTGGACATGGAGACCCCGTGGGCTGTTCTTGTGGTGGCCCACGCTAATCATCATACGATTGGGTGTCAATCCGAATCTTGCACAAAACAATGTGGGAGCGGGCTTGCCCGCGAAGGCGGTAGATCGGCAAACATTGATTTGACTGACTTATCGCCTTCGCGAGCAAGCCCGCTCCCACAGGATCTAAGGCTCCAGGCCTATCGGGTAGAACTCGCCACCACTCCACACACCCAGCCAGCGCTGCCCATCCATCTCACGACTGACCGCCAATTCCACCAGTTGGTAAAACACATTGCGGTGGATCAGCGCTTCGAGATTACTGCGCACATGGACGTAGGGCGCAGGTTCCTGGGTTTGAGGATCGATCACCACCCGCATCGGGTGCTCGGGGCCGGCTTCGGTGGTTTCCTCGACATTGGTGGTAAAACGCAGGAGCTGCCCCTCCCCCTCGCCTTCGACGTCCAGAGTCACGGCCACGAACGGCGCGTCGTCGACCTGAATGCCGACTTTTTCCACAGGGGTGATCAGGAAATAATCATCGCCGTCGCGGCGGATGATGGTAGAGAACAGCTTGACCATCGGCTTACGCCCGATGGGCGTGCCCAGGTAGTACCAGGTGCCGTCCCGGGCGATGCGCATATCGATGTCGCCGCAGAAGTCGGGGTTCCACAAGTGGACCGGCGGCAGGCCTTTGGTCTTGGGGATCTGCCCCAGCAAGTCATTGGCTTTTTGCGGTCCGCTCATGGTGACTCCTCGTGGTTACTCGTCGCTCATCCCCAGCAGGCTGCGGGCATACTCACGCAACGGCGTGGCGATGAGGTCTTGGGGGTGTTTGTCGTGCAACGTCAGTAAACCGCCACGACTCTTGATGCGTGCAGTATCAATCAAATACTGGGTGCTGGTCTCGATCAACATGATCTGAATCACACTGGTGTCGACCCCCAGGCGATCCACCGCTTCCTCGTCCGCCCATTCGTCGGTGTTGCCGATGCGGTTATCCGCCTTGGCGAAACGGGTGTACAGCAGGTAATGAGCGCCGGCGGCGCGGGCTTCGCCCATGGCCTGATCGAGGCCTTCGGGGGCGCGGGCGCGACGAACCATGGGGAAGTATTCGATGAAGCCGTTGAAGGCCTCCTCGGCCACCACGTTGGGCCGCGGATAAGCGCCACCTGGCGGGGCGAAGGCTCCCTGGGCGATGAAGATGAACGAGTCCGGCTGAATACGCAGGTTGTTCACCCGACGGCTGTCGCTGTGGTCCAGCAGGCCGGCATCACTCATGTGGTAACGAACGCCCTCTCCCATGTCGCTGACATTCATGCAGCCGCCAAGCGCCAAAACGGCCAGCAGCAAAACCAGGCTACGCATCCTACCCTCCAAGAACCGGTGTCGGAAAACCGGCGAATGGCCGTGGGATGCAGCTTTTGCGCCAGCTCAGGAACTTGTCGGAATTTCAGCCTCGGATATCCGTGGCGAGGGAGCAAGCGCCCTCGCCACAACGGCCGTCAGCCGCCGATGATTTTCATGATGGTTGCACCGCCGGAAAACGCGACTTCCTGCTTATCCCCCAGCGCCTTGACCAACAATCGTTGAAGGGCAGGCAACGCCTGGTGACGGGGTTTGTCGAGCAGGTCGCCGACAAAGTGCCGATTGCTCGACGACAGGCAGCCGTGCAGCCAACCCGTGGACGACAACCGCAGCCGCGAACAGGTCCGGCAAAACGGCACGCTTTCGTTGGCAATCACGCCGAAATACCCCAGCCCCGGGATCTCGTAGCGCACCGCCGTGGCGTCCACGGGCGCGTTGGCCTGCAGGTATTCGTATTGGTCGCCGATCAGGCTGAGCAGTTGCTGGAGGCTGACGAACTGCTGCAAGAATGCATTCGAGTCGCTGGCCAGGTGCCCCATGCGCATCAGCTCGATGAACCGCAGTTCATAGCCGCGCGCCAGGCAGTATTCGAGCAACGGCATCACCTGGTCCAGGTTCTGCCCGCGCAACGGCACCATGTTGACTTTGATCTTCATCCCGGCGGCCCGGGCCTGCTCCATGCCATCGAGCACGGTCGCCAGGTCACCGCCCCGGGCGATACTGCGAAACGCCGCGGGATCCAGGGTATCGAGGGAAACGTTGATGCGGCGAATCCCGGCGTCAACCAGTAAGGGCAGCTTTTTCGCCAGCAACTGGCCATTGGTGGTCAGGCTGATGTCTTCCAGGCCCATCTGCCCCACCGCGGCCATGAATCGCTCAAGCTTCGGACTGACCAACGGCTCGCCACCGGTAATGCGCAGCCGCTCGATGCCGGCCGCCTCGATCAGGTAGGCCACGCCCCGCGCCATCGCGTCGGCCGACAGTTCATCCTGCGCAGCCACCAGCCGCTTGCCGTCGGGCACGCAGTAGGTACAGGCGTAATTGCAGGCTGAAGTCAGGCTGATCCGCAAATTGCGGAAACGCCTGCCTTGACGGTCAACGATCATGGATCACTCCGGCGAAAGGATAATGGGGCTGATAAAACTTGACCTAGAAATCAAGTCTGCGCAAGGCCCATGCCTGAGTATATTCCTGGGGCACTGCGCCATGTAAGCGGACATGGCGCAATCAGGCAGCTGAATGTCAGTTGCTCGGCACGTCCGTATCGCGCTTGCGCTTGTTGCCCATGCGCACGCCGATGTCCATCAGGAACTGGAAGAAGCCTTCCTGATCTTCCAGCACGTTGCTCCAGAACGGCGAGTGATACAACGCCACCGCGCCATGCACCAGCGCCCAGGCCGCGCAGTAGTGGAAATAAGGCGGCACGTCTTCGAGCTTGCCTTCAGTGATCCGACCCTTGATCAACAACGTCAGGCGCTCGAAGTTCGAGGCACGGATCTTGTGCAGCTCCTCGACCATTTCCGGCACCTGGTTGCCCTTGACCACCTTCTCTTCCAGGCGATCAAACAGGCGGTAGCGCTGCGGGTCGCGCATGCGGAACTCGAAGTAGGCCCGCGACAGCGCCTCCTTGTCCTTGTCCACATCGGCCGAATGCAGCAGCTCGTTCAAATCGCGCTCGTAGTCGAGCATCAGGCGCAGGTAGATCTCCGCCTTGGATTTGAAATGTTTATAGATCGTGCCTTTGCCGATACCCACGGCATCCGCAATCATCTCGACGGTGACACTGTCTTCACCCTGGTCGAGGAACAACTTGAGCGCGGTGTCGAGAATTTCCTGCTCGCGGCGGCGAAACTCACGGACCTTACGGGGTTCTTTGTGCATAAGAAAAAGGTCTGAAGGGTCAAAATTCGAAGCCGGGTATTATGCCTAACTTACGCAAAAATGCACGGATCATCCGTTCTCGACCGCAGTTCTTCAGAAAACCGTGCATGCCAGGCTTCCCAGGATTCACCTCGATACGCTCTACCTCCCTGGCCGCAGCCACAGTGAGAACCTATCCGAAGCGACCGTATTCCAAATTTGTTTAAAAACCGTCCGGGCCCGACTGGACGCGTCGGCATAGTGATCAATACTTCAACTGTCGGCGCGACATCTCCCCCAAGTGACGCGCTGATAAAGGTACCAAAGGACCGCGTGCCTTTGTTTTACTCCTAATGGTCTTAACCCGGATTCACCCCCCAGAACCCGGGTTTTTTTTGCATGAAATTCAGGCCTGCGCCGCGCGGACGTGGGCCAGTGGAAACAATTTCTTAAAATTCTCCGTGGTCTGCTCGGCGAAACGCTCGTACGACTCGCCGCGCAGCATCGCCAGGAACTCCGCCACTTCCCGCACGTATTGCGGCAGGTTGGGCTTGCCGCGATAGGGAATCGGCGCCAAGTAAGGCGCATCGGTTTCCACCAGCAGGCGGTCGGCCGGCACCTTGCTGGCCACGTCTCGCAGGGCATCGGCATTGCGAAACGTGACGATCCCGGACAAGGAGATGTAATAACCCATGTCCAGCGCAGCCTTGGCCATGTCCCAGTCTTCGGTGAAACAGTGCAGCACTCCGGCCTGAGGCAGCGCAGCCTCGCGCAGCAAGGCCAGGGTATCGGCCCGGGCACCTCGGGTGTGAATGATCACCGGCTTGCCGGTCTGCCGAGCCGCTTCCAGGTGCAGGCGGAACGATGCCTGCTGGACGTCGGCGGCTTCGGGCTCGTAGTGGTAGTCCAGGCCGGTCTCGCCAATGGCCACCACCCGTGGATGATCGAGCTCACGCAGCAGCCAGTCGAGCGCAGGGGCGGCGTCAGGTTGGACATCCAGCGGGTGGACACCGACCGAACAATCGACATCGGCATAACGCTCGGCCAGCGCCTTAACGTCGGCGGCGTTGTCGGCGCTGACGCCGATGCACAGGAAATGGCCGACACCTCGCTGGCGGGCGGCGTCCAGGGCGGCATCCAGGGAGCCATCATGGGCGGCGAGGTCGAGGCGGTCGAGGTGACAATGGGAATCTACAAGCATAAAGGGCTGGGCTACATCGTATGGGTAGGACGGTCGGACTTCAGGGAGCCGGCCAAGTGGGTTTCGATCTGGTTGCGGGCGCTATTGTCGCCATCGCTGAACTGCACGCCAACACCGGCGGCGCGGTTGCCCTGGGCGCCCTTGGGCGTCATCCAGATCACCTTGCCGGCGACCGGGATTTTTTCCGCTTCATCCATCAGGCTCAGCAGCATGAACACCTCGTCGCCCAAGCGATAATGCTTGTTCGTGGGAATGAACAGGCCGCCGTTCTTGATGAAGGGCATGTAGGCAGCGTAGAGCACCGACTTGTCCTTGATGGTGAGGGACAGGATGCCATTGCGTGGGCCGGGACTGACAGGTTCGTTCATGCTGATCTCCGCTGCGATTGAGCTCAGTCTAGGCGGTGTCTGTCAGTTGCGACCAGGCAAACTCGCCCACTGCACCAACAGCGCTTCGAGCAACAGTACCCGATTGAGGTTCGCTTTGCTCAGCACCTTCTGACGTTGGGCAAGTATCCAGTCCTGAATGTTCAAGATTTTGTCCTGGCTGCTTTTTTGCGCCAGGTACTGGATCACCTTGCGCATGTCCGCCAGCCCAAGGCCGGCCTCGTCTTCGGTGAGCTGGTAGCGCAGGACCAGGCTCGACCAGTCGCAGAACCAGTCGAACAGCAGGAGCAACGGTATGGCGTTCCAGCCTTCGGCCAACTGCGTGGGCGATTGCTGTTGCTTGAGCAGTTTCTTGACCCCGTCCACCACCAGCGCTCGCTGCTCGCGCACGCCCTGGGCCTGGAGGCTGGCCGCCGCCAGGGGCGAGCCGGCCGCGAGGGTCAGCAACTCGGCACGCTCCTCGTCGGTGTTGTCGGGCAGGGCCTGGGCCAGCCATTGCAGGCTCATCGCCTCGCTCGGCAACGGGCAGGCCTGCTGCACACAACGGCTCTTGATGGTGGGCAACAGGCGGCTCGGCTGGTGGCTGACCAGCAACAGCACGGTGTCCCCGGAAGGCTCTTCAAGGCTCTTGAGCAAGGCGTTGGCGGCATTGATGTTCATCGCCTCCACCGGCTCGATCAACACCACCTTGCGCCCGCCCATCTGCGAGGTCTGGACCACGAAGCTGACCAGATCGCGAACCTGGTCGACCTTGATCGCCTTGTCCGCCTCTTCCGGCTCCAGCACGTAATTGTCCGGATGGCTGCCGGCCTTGAGCAACAGGCAGGATTTGCACTCGCCACACGCGTTCGAGGCCGTCGGGCGCTGGCACAGCAAGCTCGCCATCAGGCGCTCGGCCAATGCCCGCTTGCCGATCCCGACCGGGCCGTGCAACAGATAGGCGTGGGCATGCTGGGCACGACCGGCCAATTGCTGCCAGAGCCCGTCTTGCCAGGGATAGGCTTCAGCCACGGGCGCGCTCCAGCAAACCTGGCAACAACGCGTCCAGGGACTGCTGGACCTGGGCCAGCGGCTGAGCGGCGTCGATCAACAGGTAGCGCGCCGGATCGGCCTTGGCACGGCCCAGGAAGGCGTTGCGCACCGCATTGAAGAAGGCCTGGCCTTCCAGCTCGAAGCGATCCAGTCGGCCACGGGCGCTGGCGCGGGCCAGGCCAATTTCCACCGGCAGGTCGAACACCAGGGTCAGGTCCGGCCGCAGGTCGCCCTGGACGAAGGTTTCCAGTGCACCAATACGCTCCAGGGACAGCCCCCGGCCGCCGCCCTGGTAGGCATAGGTCGAATCGGTGAAGCGGTCGCACAGCACCACCGCGCCACGGGCCAGCGCCGGGCGTATCACTTCGGCCAGGTGTTGCGCGCGTGCGGCAAACACCAGCAACAGCTCGGTGTCCGGGTTCATGACTTCTTCGATCGGCGCCAACAGCACCTCGCGAATCCGCTCGGCCAAAGGCGTGCCGCCCGGCTCACGGGTCAACACCACTTCGATGCCGGCGGCCCGCAGGCGCTCGGCCAGGTAGTCGCGGTTGGTACTCTTGCCGGCGCCTTCCGGGCCTTCCAGCGTAATAAACAAGCCAGTCACGGGCAGTCCTTAATCAGAGTCATTGCGGGCTCGGCGGCTCGCTGGCGTCCGGCTCGGGGGCCGGTTGCTGCGCCGGTACCTGGGGCACGGCTTCGGGTTGCGTGTCGGGCGAGGCCGCCGGAATCGGGGCCTGCCCGTCCGGCGCGGTCGGGGCCGGGCTGGAACGGTAATCGGCACGGCGCTTGAGCTGGAACTCGCGCACAGCGTTGTTATGCGACTCCAGGTCGTCGGAGAACACATGGCTGCCGTCGCCTCGGGCGACGAAGTAGAGGCTGTCGCCCGGTGTCGGGTTCAACGCTGCATGAATCGCTTCGCGGCCCACCATCGCAATCGGCGTGGGCGGCAAGCCCGGAATCAGATAGGTGTTGTACGGGTTTTCTTCCTTGAGGTGGGCACGGGTGAGCTTGCCGGTGTAGCGCTCGCCCAAGCCGTAGATGACCGTGGGATCGGTTTGCAGCAACATGCCCAGGCGCATGCGCCGTACGAATACGCCGGCGATCTGGCCGCGCTCCTGGGGCACCCCGGTTTCCTTCTCCACCAGCGACGCCATGATCAGCGCCTGATAGGGCTGGGTGTAAGGCACATCGGCGGCGCGCTGGGCCCATTCCTTGGCCAGTACGTCTTCCAAGCGGTCATAGGCTTTTGCCAACAGCTCGACATCCGATGTGCCGCGCACGAAGCGATAGGTGTCGGGGAAGAACCGCCCCTCGGGGAACACCCCGGGATGCCCGAGACGCTCCATGACCTGGCTGTCGCTCAGACCGGCAAGGGTCTGCTGCAGCTTGTCGGTCTTGGCCAGCGCTGCACGCACCTGGCGGAAATTCCAGCCTTCCACGAAGGTCACGCCGTACTGCACCACTTCGCCGCGCTTCCAGACACTGATCAGGCCTTCCATGGTCATGCCCGGCACCATCCGGTACTCACCGGAGTGCAACGGCTGGTCGGCCAGATTGAAGCGCCAGTAGATGCGCAGCCAGAAAGCGTCCCTGATCAGGCCGTCGGCCTCCAGGCGCTTGAGGGTCCCGGTCGGGGTGGTCCCGTTGGGTACGTCCAGCATTTCTTCCTGGGTGATGTTCAGCGGCTGTTGCAGCGCCGAATGAATCTTCCAGGCAGAAACGCCCATCAGCAGCCCTGCCAGAACCAGTCCGGTCTCCAGCAGCAGCAAGAATTTACGTCTCACGAATCAGGCATCCAATAACGCGCGGGCAAGGGTCTGCAGTTTACGGGTGAGCGGCCCAACCGACCAGCGTGCCGAACCACATGCGCGCACGGGCCACACGCCATAGACGCTGTTGCAGACGAAGACTTCATCGGCCTGGTGCAGTTGTTCGAGGGGAATATCGGTGATGTCGGTGGCGATACCCAGGGACTCGGCTTGAAACAATAATTCCGCGCGCATCACCCCGGCCACGCCGCAGCGGCTCAGGTCCGCGGTGATCAATGCGCCATCGCGCACCAGGAACAGGTTGCTGAACACCCCTTCGATCACTCGCCCGGACGCATCCAGCATGAGGCCTTCGGTGTACTGTGCATCGGTCCATTCGGCCCGGGCCAGCACCTGCTCCAGGCGATTGAGGTGCTTGAGGCCTGCGAGCAAGGGCTGCTCGGACAAGCGTACGGTACAGGGAAACAGATGCACGCCTTGTTCGGCATGGGCGGCAGGATAAGCCGGCGGCGGGTTACCCTGCAGGATGCGTCGTACCGGGGCGGATGGGTCCGTCGCATAACCGCGCAGGCTGTCGCCGCGGGTCACGATCAACTTCAGCACGCCGTCACCCAGCCTTAGGGCGTAGGCCTCCAGCTCGATGCTCAGCGCCACCGGGTCAACCTTCAGCACCAGCCGCCGGCAGCCATTTTCCAGGCGTTGCAGGTGGCGCGCCAGCAGCAGCGGTCGGCCGCCGCGCACGGCGATGGTTTCAAACACCCCATCGCCATAAGCCAGGCCGCGATCTTTCAGCGACAGGACGTCGGCCGGCAGACCGTCGACCCAGCTCTCCATCAACCGGCGAACCGGCGGAACACCAGCGAGCCGTTGGTCCCACCGAAGCCGAAGGAGTTGGACAACACCACGTCGATGTCCATGCCGCGGGCCGTGTGCGGCACGAAGTCCAGGTCGCAGCCTTCGTCCGGCTCGTCCAGGTTGATGGTCGGCGGCGCCACCTGGCTGTTGATCGCCAGCACGCTGAAGATCGCTTCAACCGCCCCTGCCGCACCCAGCAGGTGACCGGTCATGGACTTGGTCGAACTGACCGCCAGCTTGTAGGCGTGATCGCCGAACACCGTCTTGATCGCCTGCGCCTCGGCCAGGTCGCCGGCCGGGGTCGAGGTGCCGTGGGCGTTGATGTACTGCACCTGGTCGCCATTGATCTTAGCGTCACGCAGGGCGTTGGCGATGCAGCGGGCCGCACCGGCGCCATCGGCGGGTGGCGAGGTCATGTGGTAGGCGTCGCCGCTGGTGCCAAAGCCGATCAATTCGGCATAGATGGTCGCGCCGCGCGCCTTGGCGTGCTCCAGTTCCTCAAGCACCAGTGCTCCAGCACCGTCGGACAACACGAAACCATCGCGGCCCTTGTCCCATGGCCGGCTCGCGCGGGTCGGCTCGTCGTTGCGGGTCGACAAGGCACGGGATGCGCCGAAGCCGCCCATGCCCAGGCCACAGGCCGCCATCTCGGCGCCGCCGGCAATCATCACATCGGCTTCGTCGTACATGATGTTGCGCGCGGCCATGCCGATGCAGTGAGTACCGGTGGTGCACGCCGTGGCGATGGCGTAGTTGGGTCCCTGTGCGCCGAGGTGGATCGACAGGAAACCGGAAATCATATTGATGATCGAGCCCGGCACGAAGAACGGAGAAATCCGTCGCGGCCCCGAATCGTGCAGCGTGCGGCTGGTTTCTTCGATATTGGTCAAGCCGCCAATACCCGAGCCCATGGCCACGCCGATGCGTTCACGGTTGGCGTCGGTGACCTCCAGGCCGGCGTTGCGCACTGCCTGGAAACCGGCTGCCAGGCCGTATTGAATGAACAGGTCAAGCTTGCGAGCTTCCTTGACCGACAGGTATTCCTCGACATTGAAACCCTTTACCGAGCCGCCAAAACGGGTGGAATAGGCAGAAAGGTCGGTGTGTTCGATCAGACCAATGCCACTGCGGCCAGCCAGAATGCCCTGCCAACTGCCCGGCACATCCGTGCCCAGTGGGGACAACATACCCATACCGGTGACTACGACGCGTCTACGCGACACAGCACTCTCCTTTTTCTAATGACGACTTTGCATCAGGCCTAAAGAAAAAACCGCACGCCGTTATGGCAGTGCGGTTTTTCCATGACAGCGAGCAACGACTAAAAACGATTACGCCTGGTGGCTGGTAACGTAGTCGATAGCAGCTTGTACAGTAGTGATCTTCTCAGCTTCTTCGTCAGGAATCTCGGTCTCGAATTCCTCTTCCAGAGCCATCACCAGCTCAACGGTGTCAAGGGAGTCGGCACCCAGGTCTTCAACGAAGGAAGCGGTGTTCACAACTTCTTCTTCTTTAACGCCCAGTTGCTCGGCAACGATTTTCTTGACGCGCTCTTCGATGGTGCTCATACCTTGTTTTCACTCCTAATGGACAAATTCAGGCAGCTGGCCAGTGGGTAAGTGTATAGAAGAACTTTTCGGTTTTTCAACCGAAAGCTTCACTCCTCAAACCCTGTGGCCCGCTGTCTATAAATTGATTGCAGCTTTATAACGGATTTTAGACAGCTCGTATGACATTTTTTTGAAGCAATCCGTCACATTTAACTCATGTACATCCCGCCGTTCACCGGGATTGTAGCCCCGGTCACGTATGCCGCACCGTCCGACGCAAGAAAAGCGACCACGGACGCGATTTCTTGAGCTTGCCCCAGACGACCCAGCGGAATCTGCGTCTGCAGGGCTTCACGTTGCGCTTGCGGCAGTTCGCGGGTCATGTCGGTGTCGATGAAACCCGGAGTCACCGAGTTTACCGTAATCGACCGCGAACCCACTTCACGCGCCAGTGCACGGCTGAAGCCTTCCAGGCCGGCTTTCGCCGCAGCATAGTTTACTTGGCCTGCGTTGCCCATGGCACCCACAACCGAACCGATACTGATAATTCGGCCCCAACGAGCCTTGGTCATGCCACGCAACACGCCCTTGGACAGCCGGTACAGACTGTTCAGGTTGGTATCGACAACGTCGAACCATTCGTCATCTTTCATGCGCATCATCAGGTTATCGCGGGTGATGCCGGCATTATTGACCAGGATCGCCGGTGCACCGAACTGCTCCTGAATGCTGGCCAGCACGGCCGCAACGGATTCGTCACTGGTGACGTTCAGCTCAAGGCCGGTACCTTGGATGTCATGTTCCTTCAGGGTCGCGGCGATGCGCTCGGCGCCCGCGGCGGAGGTCGCGGTGCCCACGACGATGGCGCCTTGGCGACCCAGTTCCAGGGCGATGGCCTGGCCGATGCCACGGCTTGCACCGGTCACCAGTGCAACTTTACCTTGCAGACTCATGCAAGCTTCTCCTGTTCAGGCCTGCGCTGCGCGGGCGGCAGCGAAAGCGTCTGGGGTGTTGAGGTTGGAAGTCGACACGCCTTCGGCGCAGCGTTTATTCAGGCCAGCAAGCACTTTGCCAGGGCCGCATTCAACCAGTTCAGTGGCGCCCTTGGCGGCCAGGGTCTGTACCGACTCGACCCAGCGAACCGGCTTGTAGAGCTGTTCCAGCAGGTCACGCTTGAGCGTCTCGAGGTCCGCCGCCACGCCGGCGCTGACGTTCTGCACCACGGGAATCTGCGGCGCCTGCCAATCGATGGCCGCGATAGACTCGGCAAAGCGCTCGGCGGCCGGACGCATCAGCTCGCAATGCGATGGCACGCTGACCGGCAACGGCATGGCGCGCTTGGCACCACGGGCCTTGCAACCTTCGATGGCGCGCTCGACTGCCGCCTTTGCACCGGCGATCACCACCTGGCCCGGCGAGTTGAAGTTCACCGCGCTGACCACATCACCTTGCGCCGCTTCGGCACAGGCAGCCAGCACATCGGCATCTTCCAGGCCCAGGATCGCGGCCATGCCGCCCTGTCCGGCCGGAACGGCCTCCTGCATCAGTTGACCACGACGCTCCACCAGCTTGACGGCCTCGCCAAGGCTCAGGCTGCCGGCGGCTACCAAGGCGCTGTATTCGCCCAGGCTGTGACCCGCGACGAATGCCGGGCGCGCACCGCCTTCAGCCAGCCACAGGCGCCAAAGCGCGATCGAGGCGGTAAGGATGGCCGGCTGGGTCTTATCGGTTTGATTGAGCTGTTCTTCCGGTCCCTGCTGGGTCAGCGCCCACAGGTCATAGCCAAGGGAATCGGAAGCTTCTTTGAATGTTTCAAGGATCAGCGGGTATTGCGCGCCCAACTCGGCCAGCATGCCGAGGGACTGCGAACCTTGTCCTGGAAAGACGAATGCGAGGGAAGCAGACATGAAAACAAAGCCCCTAATGATCTTGTCGTCAGAAAGTGACGCCCCTGGAGGCGCTAGGAAACTGACAGTTGGATGGCCGGTTGAACCAGCCGGTCACATTTAAGCATTGTCGGAAGAAAACGCCTAAGTTAACAAATCTTCGAGGCGACCATGCAGGCGCTCGGGAAGGTTCTCCTGGATCTCGATCACCGCGCGATTGATCGCACTCTGAAACCCCTGCACGCCCGCCGAGCCGTGGCTCTTGATCACAATGCCCTGCAATCCGAGAAAGCTGGCGCCGTTATGCCGAGCCGGCGCCAGGTCGGCCTGCAACCGGCGCATCAGGGGCAACGCCAGGGCGCCCACCACGCGCGAGGCCAGGCTTTGCCTGAACAGTGCTTCGATGCGCTCGCTGATCATCGTTGCCAGGCCTTCGCTGGATTTAAGCAGGATGTTGCCGACAAAGCCGTCACAAACCACCACGTCCGCCTCGCCGCGGTACACGCCATCGCCTTCGACGAAACCGATGTAGTTGATGCCCCGGGCGTTTTGCAGCAGGGTGGCCGCCAGCTTGACCTGCTGGTTGCCCTTGATGTCTTCGGTGCCAATGTTCAGCAGCGCCACCCGTGGGCGCGCGATGCCCAGGGTCTGCGCCGCGACCGAGCCCATCACGGCAAACTGCAGCAGATGCTCGGCACTGCAATCGACGTTGGCACCCAAGTCGAGCAGTTGACAGAAACCGCGCTGGGTCGGGATCGCCGCCACCATCGCCGGCCGGTCGATACCAGGAAGGGTCTTGAGCACATAACGTGACAGCGCCATCAGTGCACCGGTATTTCCTGCACTGACACAGGCCTGAACCTTGCCATCGCGCAGCAGCTCAAGGGCCACCCGCATCGAGGCGTCGGGCTTGCCGCGCAAGGCTTGCGCCGGCTTTTCGTCCATGGTGATGACTTCGGACGCCGGGGTAATCGTCAGGCGCGCGCGATCGACAGCCGATTGGCCGTTGAGCATGTCTTCCAGGAGGGAGGGTTGACCGACGAGGGTCAGGTGCAGCGAGGGCGTAGCATTCAGACAAGCAAGGCTGGCCTGAACAATGCTGCGGGGACCGAAGTCCCCGCCCATTGCGTCAATCGCGATGACTTGAGCGGACAAGGATTACTCGTCAGCGCCCTTGTCGATCACTTTACGACCACGGTATACGCCTTCTGGCGATACGTGGTGACGCAGGTGAACTTCACCGGTGGTTTTTTCTACAGACAGGGTGCTAGCCTCGAGAGCGTCGTGCGAACGGCGCATGTCACGGGCAGAGCGGGATTTTTTGTTCTGCTGAACAGCCATAATTGATTAACTCCTAAACGTTTGGGTCACGCTTTAACTGCGCCAATACACTGAACGGGTTGGACCGCGTTACCTCGTCCTCGCTCGGTTCGGGCTCATCTGCTCCCGCCGGCTGCTGGCATTCTTCCGGATGATGAGCAGGCACAATGGGCAAGGCGAGCAGAAGCTCCTCCTCGATCAGTGACTGCAGATCCAATGGATCTTCGCCCAGTTCCAGCACGTCATAACCTTTCGGCAACGACTGGGTATTCGCACCCTCCTTCACCACGGCGTAACTGCATTCGCTGTGGATCGGCAGGGTGACCAGCTCAAGACAACGCTGGCAAACCATTTTGACTTCAGTGTCGATAAAGCTGTGGATCACCACAGATTTACGTTCATCTCGTTCAAAAACGAATTTAGCCTGGACCGTCCCGACGTCGTCGGAAAGCGGGTCGCAGAGTCTCTTCAAATCGGCCAGCAGCAGTTCACCCTGGAGGGTGGTGCCACGGTCAGCCAATTTGCGCGGGTCAACGTGAGGTGGAATCGGGTCATTCAACATAGGCGCAGCATTATAGGGATACACCCTGCCATGTCAAAGGAAATTCAGCCCTGTCCGCCACTTGCACGCCTCGCTAGAATGCCCCCCTGCCTCTTGGAGATGCCCATGCTGCCTTTATTACTTGCCTCCAGCTCAGTCTATCGCAGGGAATTGCTGGCCCGCCTCGGACTGCCATTCGTCTGCAGCTCGCCAGACATCGACGAAAGCCACCGCCCTGGCGAGCCCGCCGAGGAGCTGGTCAAGCGCCTGGCCAGGGAAAAAGCCCTGGCACTGGCCGGCAGCTATCCGGCGCACCTGATCATCGGCTCAGACCAGGTGGCAGTGCTCGGCGAACGCATTCTCGGCAAACCGCACACCTTCGAAAACGCCCGCGAACAACTGCTCGCCGCCAGCGGCACCCGGGTCACCTTCCTGACGGGACTAGCGCTGCTCAACAGCCAGACCGGAGCCTGCCAAGCCGATTGTGTTCCGTTCACCGTCAATATGCGCACGCTGGACGCGGCGCGCGTCGAACGCTACCTGCGGATCGAACAACCTTATGATTGCGCCGGCAGCTTCAAGGCGGAAGGGCTTGGCGTCAGCCTGTTCCAGAGCACCGAAGGCCCTGATGCCACCAGCCTGGTCGGCCTGCCGCTGATTCGCCTGGTGGACATGCTGCTGGCCGAGGGTGTGCAAATCCCCTGATTCATCAGCCCCCGGCAGACACTGAACCTGTGGCGAGGGGGTTTATCCCCTCACCCCATGAGACAGCGCACGCCAATCAGCGCAGCGTCGGCCCTTGAAAGCCCATCCACATCGCCAAGTGCTCGGCGACGCTGGCCCCCAGCTTTTTCGAGAAGCGGTCGAACGGCGACTCTTCGACAGTGAAGTCCACCAGGTCTTTCTGACCGATGACATCACGTGCTACCGAGCTGGCACTGCCCAGGCCATCGATCAGGCCCAGTGGCAGCGCTTGCTCCCCCGACCAGACCAGCCCGGAGAACAGTTCGGGATGCTCCTTGTCCTTCAGGCGCTCGCCCCGGCCTTTCTTGACGCTGGCGATGAATTGCTTGTGAGTGGTGTCGAGCACGCCCTGCCAGAAAGCGGTTTCTTCCGGCTTTTGCGGCTGAAACGGGTCAAGGAACGATTTATGCTCGCCGGAGGTGTACACCCGACGCTCCACGCCCAGCTTTTCCATGGTCCCGACAAAGCCATAGCCGGCCGCCGTCACACCAATGGAGCCCACCAGACTGGCCTTGTCGGCGTAGATCTGGTCCGCCGCACTGGCGATGTAGTAGGCGCCGGATGCCCCGAGATCGGAAATGACCGCGTACACCTTGATATCCGGGTGCAACCCGCGCAACCGCACGATCTCGTCATAAACGTAGCCCGACTGCACCGGGCTGCCGCCAGGGCTGTTGATGCGCAGCACCACGCCCTTGACCTTCGGATCCTCGAACGCGGCTCGCAGACTGCCGACGATATTGTCCGCGCTGGCGGGCTCCTTGTCGGCGATCATGCCTTCGATGTCGATCAGCGCGGTATAGGCCGAGCCGCTGACAGCGCTTTTCTCCATGTCCATCAGCGGCGTGAACAGCGCCAATGCCACAAAGAGATAGGTAAACGTCAGTAACTTGAAGAAAATGCCCCAGCGACGGGAGCGACGCTGTTCCTGCACGCTGGCCAACAGGGTCTTTTCCAACAGCTTCCAGCTTTTGTCATCCCCGCCCTCGACGCTCGTCTTGGCAGGTGCCTTCCATTCATCGGTCATGCGTGGATCCCCAGCAAACTTTAATGGGCCCGCCGGCTCAGCCAGGCGTGCAACTCAGGAAAATGATCAATGGCCAACCGTGGTTCGAATGCCCTCAGCGCCTCGATCGACTGAGCCCCGTAGCTGACCGCCACCGAGCCCATGCCGGCATTGCGCGCCATTTGCAGGTCGAACGACGAGTCGCCCACCATCAGCGCTTGCTCCGGGCGCATGTTGCAATGCGCCAGGATCTGCTCAAGCATCAGAGGGTGCGGCTTGCTGGCAGTTTCATCGGCGGCGCGGGTGATATCGAAATAATCGTCCCAGCCATGGGACTTGAGCACCCGGTCCAGCCCGCGACGAGCCTTGCCGGTCGCCACGGCCAGGCGATAACCTTCGGCGCGCAGGGCATGCAGGGTATCCGCCACGCCATCGAACAACGGCGAAGGCTCGGCCTCCAGCGCTATATAGTGGTCGGCATAGTGCTGACGAAAAACCGGCAACGCAGCGTCGTCGATCTCCGGATAAAGGCTGCGGATGGCTTCCGGCAATCCCAGACCGATGATGCCCTTGACGGCACTGTCGTCGCACCGCACGAACCCCATGCGATCCGAGGCGGCATGCATCGCCTCCACGATCCGATCGATGGAGTTCGCCAGCGTGCCATCCCAATCGAAGATCAGTAGCTTGTAATCAGGATGCACTCAACCGCTCCACGGTTTTGGCCCACATCTCATCCACAGGGGCCTGCAATTTCAGCTCACTGCCATCGGGCAACGGCACAGTGAGCATGTAGGCGTGAAGGAACAGGCGCTTGCCGCCCAGTTCGCGGATTTCCTTGGTGAAATCCTCATCTCCGTACTTGCTGTCACCGGCGATGCTATGCCCGGCATGGAGGGTGTGGACACGAATCTGGTGGGTGCGACCGGTCACTGGCTTGGCCTCGACCATCGTGGCGAAGTCACCGAAGCGGCGCAGCACCTTGAACACGGTCAAGGCCTCCTTACCCTCTTCATTGACCTCGACCATGCGTTCGCCGGACCGCAGGTTGCTCTTGAGCAACGGTGCACGCACTTGCTTGACGGACGTCTCCCAACGCCCGCGCACCAGGGCCATGTAGCGTTTATCGACGCCATCGCCGCGCAGTTGCTCGTGCAAATGCCGCAACATGCTGCGTTTCTTGGCGATCATCAGCAGACCGGAGGTGTCGCGGTCGAGGCGATGGACCAGCTCCAACTCCTTGGCATCCGGACGCAACTGACGAAAGGCTTCGATCACACCGAAGTTCAGCCCACTGCCACCGTGAACCGCAATGCCCGCGGGCTTGTTGATCACGATCAGGGCCTTGTCTTCATGGACAATCGAGGCTTCGAGGCGCTGCAAGAGGCCTTGGGCCAGGGGCACCGGCTCATCGCGCTCGGGCACCCGGACGGGCGGCACGCGCACGACATCACCGGCCTGGAGCTTGTATTCGGGCTTGATCCGTCCCTTGTTCACCCGCACTTCGCCTTTACGCAAAATGCGGTAGATCAAGGTCTTGGGCACGCCTTTGAGCCGGGCCAGCAGGAAATTATCGATTCGTTGGCCGGCATATTCCGGCGAGACCTCAAGCAGTTGAACGCCAGGGGTCGAGGGGGCAGTCGTTGTCATGGCGGCGATCATAACAATTTTTTATGGAATTGAAGCACTTAATCATTGCTGCTATAGTCGCGAACGCCGCCAAAAGTGGCTGGACAGCGGACTAACGGTCAAAAACCGGCCCTGACCAACGCAATTCACGAGGACGAGAGGCCGTCCTACGGGGCTTTCGCTACGAACGGTAGAGTTTGCAGGTGTAACGAGCGCAGGTGACATGAGGCCTGAAATACGCCGCAAAGCAGAGTTCTGACTCGCCTTGCGCGCCACATTCACGGCCAGTTCACAAAGTGCAGTCAGCTACGAACGACCCCGAGCGAGAGCTTCGGAAACAACGCCTAAATTAGCCATGATGCGTGACCTCCCCTTTCGGAGCTCACGGTAAATGCCAACCCGCTGCGGATTCTGCGCGCGGCAGCACCCGAATTATCAGGGATACGTGTAGGGTGGAGATGTACAACCGTCGGACTGTGTAGCACTAGGCTTATATTTAGACGCTTCATCTCGTCCACAGGCGTCGGTTGATTCCTCCTCCTGACTGAGTGCTTGAGTACCAGCAAGCAGGACGCGTCCGTCGCGACTTCGCCATCATTGGGTCGAACTCGCTGGACACTGGGGTGGCACTGCCACTTCCAGGACGCACCTGACACCGACCGTGAGAAGTCGTGTGTGCCGAACGCCGTTTCCGGCAGCCCGGAAACCGACGGTACTACATGAAAAGAATGCTGATTAACGCAACTCAACCCGAAGAGTTGCGTGTTGCACTGGTAGACGGCCAGCGCCTCTACGACCTGGATATCGAATCCGGTGCACGCGAGCAGAAGAAGGCCAACATCTATAAAGGCCGGATCACTCGCATCGAACCAAGCCTTGAGGCTGCCTTTGTCGATTTCGGCTCCGAGCGCCACGGCTTCCTGCCCCTCAAAGAAATCTCCCGCGAATACTTCAAGAAGGCCCCTGAAGGCCGCGTCAACATCAAGGACGTCCTGAGCGAAGGCCAGGAAGTCATCGTCCAGGTCGAGAAAGAAGAGCGTGGCAACAAGGGCGCCGCCCTGACCACCTTCATCAGCCTGGCCGGCCGTTACCTGGTCCTGATGCCGAACAACCCGCGCGCCGGCGGCATCTCGCGTCGCATCGAAGGCGAAGAGCGCAACGAACTGCGTGAAGCCCTCAACGGCCTGGTCGCCCCCGCCGACATGGGCCTGATCGTGCGCACTGCCGGCCTGGGCCGCAGCAGCGAAGAGATGCAGTGGGACCTCGACTACCTGCTGCAACTGTGGACCGCCATCAAAGAAGCCTCGCTGGATCGCTCCGCGCCGTTCCTGATCTACCAGGAAAGCAACGTGATCATCCGCGCCATCCGCGATTACCTGCGCCAGGACATCGGCGAAGTGCTGATCGACAGCGTCGAAGCCCAGGACGAAGCCCTGACCTTCATTCGCCAGGTGATGCCGCAGTACGCCAGCAAGATCAAGCTCTACGAAGACAGCGTACCGCTGTTCAACCGTTTCCAGATCGAAAGCCAGATCGAGACCGCCTTCCAGCGCGTCGTCGAACTGCCGTCCGGCGGCTCCATCGTCATCGACCCGACCGAAGCCCTGGTGTCCATCGACATCAACTCGGCCCGCGCCACCAAGGGCAGCGACATCGAAGAAACCGCCCTGCAGACCAACCTTGAAGCGGCCGAGGAAATCGCCCGTCAATTGCGCCTGCGCGACATCGGCGGCCTGATCGTCATCGACTTCATCGACATGACCCCGGCCAAGAACCAACGCGCCGTGGAAGAAAAAGTCCGTGAGTGCCTGGAAGCCGACCGCGCCCGCGTCCAGGTCGGTCGCATCTCGCGCTTCGGCCTGCTGGAAATGTCTCGTCAGCGCCTGCGTCCATCCCTGGGCGAAAGCAGCGGCATCGTCTGCCCACGCTGCAATGGCACCGGCATCATCCGTGACGTCGAGTCGCTGTCCCTGGCAATCCTGCGCCTGATCGAAGAAGAAGCCCTGAAGGACCGCACCGCCGAAGTGCGTGCCCAGGTGCCGATCCCGGTGGCCGCGTTCCTGCTCAACGAAAAACGCAACTCGATCACCAAGATCGAACTGCGCACCCGCGCCCGTATCGTCATCCTGCCGAACGATCACCTCGAGACGCCGCACTTCGAAGTGCAGCGCCTGCGCGATGACAGCCCGGAAGCCCACACCAACCAGTCCAGCTACGAAATCGCCGCTGCCGCTGCCGAAGTGGAAGACGTCCAGCCGGCCGCCGCCACCCGCACCCTGGTTCGCCAGGAAGCCGCGGTCAAGACTGCACCGGCTCGCGCCAACGCTCCGGTGCCGACCGAAGTGGTTGCCCCGGTTGCCGCACCGGCCGCCGCGCCGGAGCCAAGCCTGTTCAAAGGCCTGGTGAAGTCGCTGGTCAGCCTGTTCGCCACCAAGGAAGAGCCCGCCGCACCGGCCGTCGTTGCCAAGCCCGCCGCACCTGAGCGCCCTGCCCGCAACGAGGAACGCCGCAACGGTCGCCAGCAGACCCGCAACCGCAACGGTCGTCGCGACGAAGAGCGCAAGCCGCGTGAAGAACGTGCCCCTCGTGAGGAACGCGCCCCACGCGAAGAGCGTGCACCGCGTGAGGAGCGCGCCCCACGTGAAGAGCGCCAGCCGCGCGAACTGCGTGAGGACGCACCCGCCGTAGCCCGCGAAGAACGCGCACCGCGTCCGCCGCGTGAAGAGCGCCAGCCGCGCGCACCTCGTGAAGACCGCAAGCCACGTGGCGAGCGTGAAGAACGCGTGCGCGAGCTGCGTGAGCCCCTGGATGCCGCCCCGGCTGCCGCTACCCCGACTGAAGAGCGTCCGGCCCGCCAGCCTCGCGAAGAGCGCGCACCGCGTCCTCCACGCGAAGAGCGTCAGCCACGTGCCGAGCAGGCCGCCGCCGCGGCCAGCGAAGAAGAAGTGCTGAACGCCGAAGAGCAACTGCAGGAAGATGGCCAGGACACCGCCGAAGGCGATCGTCCACGCCGCCGTTCCCGTGGCCAGCGTCGTCGCAGCAACCGTCGTGAGCGTCAGCGCGACGCCAACGGCAACGTGATCGAAGGTTCGGAAGAGTCCGAATCCACCGAGAACGCCCCGGCCCCAAGCGCTGCCGACCTGGCTGCCGGCCTGGCCGTGACCGCGGCCGTTGCCAGCAGCGCCATCAGTGCCAACGCCGAAGCCGAGGCTCACCAGCAGGCCGAACGCGCCACCGCTGCCGTGGAAAGCGCCTCGGTTGCTGAAGCGCCCGTGGTTGAAGCCACCACGCCGGTAGAAGCAGTCGCTGCACCGGAAGTGGAAGTCGCCCCGGCGGTTGAATCCCAACCAGAAACGCCAGTCGCCGCCGAGCCTGCACCGGTCGTCGAGCAGCCTGCGGTTGCCGCTGAACCGGTCGTTGAAGCCCCCGCTGTCGAACAAGCAGCGGAGCCGGTGCGCGAAGAGCAAACCGCCTTCAACTGGAACGCCGAGCCAGCCGCACCGGCGCCGGTGGTCGAGCCAGAACCGACGCCAGAGCCAGTGAAGGCGATCGAGCCTGCCGTGGTCGAGGCAGCGCCAGTGGTCGAAGCACCCGTGGTCGCCCCGGCGCCCGCCCCCGTGCAAGAGCCGGCACCTGCCAGCGCCTTGACTGAAAACGGCCGTGCACCGAACGATCCACGTGAAGTGCGTCGCCGCAAGCGTGAAGCCGAGCGTCTGCAGAAGGAAGCCGAACAAGCTGCCGCTGCCGCTGCTCAAGCGCCTGCCGCCGAGCCTGCGCCGGTCGTGGAAGCCGTCGAGGCACCAGCCCCGGCCGCTGAAACCGTCGCTGAATCGGCCCCGGCTGAATCGACTCCAGTGATCGACGAAGCGCCTCACAGCGCTGAAGAAGTCGCCCCGCGTCACACTGAAGCCCTGGAAAAAGAGCACGAGCCTAAACCTCACGCTTGATTCCAGCGCCCAGTAAAAAGCCCCGCCCGGTCATGCCCGGCGGGGCTTTTTTATGCCTTGTCGCGCCCCAATCAGACGCTGCCGGATTTGAACAGCCGATGGGTCAGCGTGCAGGGTGGTTGGCTGTAACGCCGCCTTCGCGAGCAAGCTCGCTCCTACCTTGGATCTTAGGAAGCATAAAATCTGCGTTCGGCACAAAGGCCCTTGTGGATTGATGTATGTCGACTGTTACTTGAAAACCAGCGCTTCGGGTACGTCGATATCCCAGGTCACGCCCGGATCATCCACCGGCACTTCAACCACTCGCGCCCCGGCAAACAAGGCCTTGGCGCCACGGTCTCCGGTCAATGCCATCAGCTTTGAAGCGAACGCCCGGCCGAACCCTACCGGGTGTCCATACCCTCCTGCAAAAACCGGCACGCTGATGCCATCCTCGCGGATCCCGGCCGCCACCTGTTCGATACTCGCTGGCAGGATGAACGGCATGTCCCCCAGCACCATCAGCCACCCGCCAAGGTCCGGGCAGGCCTGGACACCGGCGGCAATGCTGTCACCGAGGCCGGGGAATCCAGTTCCACGCAATCGCACCCGTAGGCCTGGGCCATGCGCACGGTCTGGTGACGGTCTTCGCGGGTCACCAGCACGCGCGTGTCCAGATGGGCCGGCAGATTCACCAGCACCTGCTCGATCACCGAGCGCATGCCGCCGTCCCGCCCTGTACAGTCAGCCAGCAGCTTGTCCTTGTCCGGGCCCGCCACCTGGCGGAACCGACTGCCCGCCCCGGCGGCGAGAATGATCACCCCAATGGACTCCTGCATACGCCCTCCTTGCCTGCGACCTACAGCGATTTTTTCTGACGCAGTTCGACGCCATTCTTGATCGCCACGATTTCAGCCAACAGCGACACGGCGATTTCCGCCGGGGTGTGGCTGCCGATGTGTAAGCCGATCGGCCCATGCAGCCGCTCGATGGCCTCCTCAGACAAGCCTAGCTGAGCCAGGTTATCCCGGCGCTTCTGACTGTTGACGCGCGACCCCAGGGCACCGACATAAAACGCCCTGGAATCCAGTGCCGTGAGCAAAGCCATGTCGTCCAGGCGCGGGTCATGAGTCAGGGCGACAATGGCCGTGCGCTCGTCGGTCCGGATATTCAACACGGCTTCGTCGGGCATCCCCGGGACGAAGCGTCCATGCTGCTCTTCCCAACCGTAGACGAATTCCTTGCGCGGGTCGCAGATCAGCACTTCAAAATCCAGCAAGCGGGCCATTTCCGCCACGTAGCGCGACAGTTGTCCGGCACCGATCAACAGCAGACGCCAGCGCGGACCATAAATGGCCCGCAGCACCTGGCCGTCGAAAACCAGCGCGTCAGTCTTATCGGCCGGCGTCAACGTCACCTGGCCGTCGGCGATATTCAACTGGCGGGCGACAATTTCGTGGGCATCGCAACGTCGCAGCAATTCGGCGACCCATTCAGGGTCGCCGACCCGTTCCTCGGTCAAGCGCAGGGTGCCTCCGCACGGCAGGCCAAAGCGCGCCGCTTCTTCACGCGTGACGCCATACGTGATCATCTGCACCGGCGGACCGTCCGCCGGTATGCGACCGTCGTGCAGCCGAGCGATCAAGTCATCTTCGACACAACCGCCCGACACCGAGCCGATCACCACGCCATCTTCGCGCAGGGCCAGCATCGCCCCCGGCGGCCTCGGCGCGGTGCCCCAGGTCTGGACCACCGTGAACAACACCACTCGCTGCCCGGCGCGGCGCCATTGGAGCACGCTGCGCAGGACATTCAGATCAACGCTGTCCATCAGGCACTGGCCTGCTGCCAACCCTGCAACTGATAACGCACGGGCAAGCTGCGAATGCGCTTGCCGGTAGCAGCAAAGAGCGCATTGCACAGCGCCGGCGCAATCGGCGGCACACCCGGTTCACCGACGCCACCCAGCGGCACCTCGCCTGGCGGTGTCACCAGGTGCACTGCCACCTCCTTGGGCGCCAGGGACATGCGCGCCACCTCGTACATGTGGAAGTTGTCCTGCTGGACCTTGCCGTCCTTGAAGCTGATCTCCCCCACCATCGCGTTCCCCAGGCCCATGACGCAGGCCCCTTCGAACTGCGAACGAATCCGCTCGGGGTTGATCTGCGGGCCGCAGTCCACCGCGATATCCGCCTTGTGCACGATCACCGTACCGTCGTCCTTGACCTCTACCTCGATCACCGCGGCGACATAGGTGACAAAGCTGTAGTGCACCGCCAGGCCAAGACCCCGACCCTTGGGCAGTTTGCGGCCCCAACCGGCGGCCTTCGCCGCGGTTTCCAGCACGGTGCGGATCCGCGCCGTGTCGATGGGATAACGGTCGGGCGATTCGCCGTAGTTCCACTCATCACTCACGGTGCGCGGGTCGATCTTGCGGTCCGGGCCGAGCAGCTTGAGCTGGTACTTCAGCGGATCCTGGCCCGCCTTGTGGGCCAGCTCGTCGATGAAACTCTGGATCGCGAACCCGTGGGGGATGTTCGACACCGAGCGGTACCAGCCCACCCGGGCGTAGGCCGTCGCCTCGGGATTTTCCATGCGCATGTTCGGCACGGCGTAGGCCATGTTGGTCACGCCCATGCCTATCTCGAACGGTGCTTCGTGGGTCATTCCCGGCGCGAACAACGCGGTGATGCTCGGCGCCACGGTGCGGTGCAGCCAGCCGGACGGCAGGCCGTCCTGGTTCAGGCCGGCCTTGAGGTACTCGGCCGATACGGTGTGGAAATACGAATGATGGATGTCGTCCTCGCGGGTCCATTGCACCCGGATCGCCTGGCCGGGAAACTCCTTGGCCAGCACCGCGGCCTCAACGACGAAATCCGGCTTGGACTTGCGGCCGAAACCGCCGCCCAGCAACGTGATGTTCACCGTGACCTTGTCGAACCCAATGCCCAGGCGCTCGGCGATGCGCTCGCGCGTCACCTGCGGGGCCTGGCTCGGCGCCCAGGCTTCGCACTGGCCGTCCTTGAAGCGAGCGACCGCGACCATCGGCTCCATCGGTGACTGGGACAGGTGCGGCAGGTAATACGCCGCTTCCAGGGTCGAGTCGGCCTTGGCCAGCGCGTCGTCGAGGTTGCCGCTGCTGCGCACGACCTTGCCGGGCTTGAGCGCCGCCGCTTCCAGCTCCTTGCGATAGGCAATGGAGTCATAGCCGGCGTTCGGCCCATCGTCCCACTCGATTTTCAGCGCTTCACGGCCCTTGATCGCCGCCCAAGTGTTCTTCGCCACCACCGCCACGCCGCCCAGGGGCTGGAATTCCGAGGGCAACGGGCGCCCTTCGATGGCCACCACCTTGACCACGCCGGGTACTTTCAGCGCCGCGCTGCTGTCCACGGTCCTGACCTTGCCGCCATAGACCGGCGGACGGGCCACGACGGCGTAGAGCATGCCCTCAAAATGCACATCGGCACCGAACACCGCGCGACCATTGACGATGTCCGCACCATCGATAGCCCGGCTCGCTTGTTTGCCGATGTAGCGAAACTCCGACGCCTGCTTGAGGCGCAAGCTGTCCCGGGCCGGCACCGGCAAGGCGCTGGCGGCAGCGGCCAGCGCGCCATAACCCAACTCCCGACCGGACGGCTGGTGCAACACTTTATGCAGTTGCGCCCGGCATTCAGTCACCGCAACGCCCCACTGCGCGGCAGCGGCCTGCTCCAGCATGGTTCGCGCGGCGGCTCCGCAGCGACGCATCGGCTCGTACCAATGCCGCATGCTGCGCGAGC
The DNA here is from genome assembly GCF_018325965.1 of Pseudomonas sp. Cab53. NCBI lineage: Bacteria > Pseudomonadati > Pseudomonadota > Gammaproteobacteria > Pseudomonadales > Pseudomonadaceae > Pseudomonas > Pseudomonas sp. Cab53. The sequence goes on from NZ_AP021902.1 coordinate 4,443,150, forward strand.
CATCGGTGTCCTGGTTGCCGAAACGCGCTTCATCGGCCGGCGCCTGTTGCACCTTCACCAAGGCCCAGTCGGCGTCCAGTTCATCGGCCACCACCATGCTGAGGCTGGTGCGCACACCCTGGCCCATTTCCGAACGATTGCAGATCACCGTCACGCTGCCGTCGGCGGCAATGCTCACGTACACCTTCGGGTCGTCGATCACGCCATGGGGCATGCCTTCGGCACCGAACTTCTTGTCCTCGGCAAAGGCATCCGGCAAGCCCCAACTGGCGGCCAGCACAAGTACACCAGTGGCGCTCGCGCCCTTGAGGAAACCGCGACGGCTGAGATTGCTCAGCACAAAATCCTTGGGCAAGCGGCTCATGCCTTGGCCTCCTTCAGGTGGGTGGAGGCTTGGCGAATGGCGGTCTTGATCCGGTTGTAGGTGCCGCACCGGCAGATGTTGCCGACCATAGCCTCCTCGATCTGCTCATCGCTGGGGTTGGGGTTGCTCTTGAGCAAGGCCGTCGCGGACATGATCTGCCCACCCTGGCAGTAACCACACTGGGCCACGGCGGTATCGAGCCAGGCCTGCTGGACGACCTGCCCGACCGGGTCGGCGTGCAGCGCATCGATGGTGCTGATGGCCTGCCCCTGCACCGAGCCGATGGGGGTGATGCAACTGCGCGCCGGGGCGCCGTCGATGTGGATGGTGCACGCGCCGCACAGGCCCATGCCGCAGCCGAACTTGGTGCCGTTGTAGCCAGCGACATCGCGGATCGCCCAGAGCAGCGGCATGTCCTCGGTCACATCCAGTTGATGGTCTTTTCCATTGAGTTTCAGGGTAATCATGGGCACGCCCGCATAGTGGTCGGGTTATGGGGTCGAGCAATCTGCCGCGTGGGGAACGGTTCGGGTACCGCAGACTGGCTCAGGCTATTGGGCTCTCTTATGCACACGCACACAGGCGTCTGCACGGGGCCTTGCAGATGCAATGGTCGCATCGGTTGGAGGCTAAATTAACCCAGGATCACGCAAAACGCCCTGCACAATCCTGCACAAATGATCCATGTGCGCGATGGGACAGGGCGTTTTCAGATGATTACAAATGACAGGTTCAGTACCGGTTGGGTTCCATTTCCAGCTCGACCTGGAACCGCTCGGCGATGTCCTTCTGGATACGCAGGGCCAAGTCCAGCAGTTGCGGCCCCGTGGCGGCGCCATAGTTGACCAGCACCAGCGCCTGCAACGCATGCACTCCGGCGTCGCCCTCGCGAAAACCTTTCCAGCCGGCCCGCTCGATCAGCCACCCGGCGGCGATTTTCATCTGCCCTTCGGGCTGTGGATAAGCCACCAGGTCCGGGTACTGCACCTTGAGTTGCGCAACGTGCTCGGCCGGCACCAGCGGGTTCTTGAAGAAACTGCCGGCGTTCCCCAGCACCGCCGGGTCCGGGAGTTTTTCGCTGCGGATACTGCAAATCGCCCGGCTCACATCCATGGGCGTTGCCTGGTCGATGCCTTGCTCGGTCAACCGCTGGCGGACCGGACCGTATTCCAGGTGCAGGTGGGCGGCGCGACTGAGGGCAAAACGCACCCGCAGGATCAACCAGCGCCCGGCCTGTTGCTTGAACAGGCTGTCGCGGTAGGCGAAACGACACTCTTCGAGGCTGAACTCGCGTTGCTGGCCGGTATGGCGGTCGAGCGCCGTGAGGCCGGCAAACACGTCCTTGATCTCCACGCCATAGGCGCCGATGTTCTGCATCGGGGCCGCGCCAACGGTGCCGGGGATCAGGCTGAGGTTTTCCAGGCCCGACCAGCCCTGCGCCAGCGTGTACTGGACGAAGGGATGCCAGGGCTCCCCGGCTTCGGCTTCGACCACCACCCGCTCGCCGTCATCGCTGAGCAAGCGAACCCCCTGGCTGGCCATGCGCAGCACCAGGGCGTCAATGTCACCGGTCAGCAGCAGGTTGCTGCCGCCGCCAATCACCAGCAGCGGCACCTCGTGCTCACGGGCATAGGCCAGGGCCTCGCGGACATCGCCATCGTCGTGGGCCTCGGCGAACAGGCGCGCCGTCACATCGACGCCGAAACTGTTGAACGGTTTGAGGCTGACGCCGGCCTGTATCTGCAAGGTCATAACCGTCCCTTCAATTCGATCACCAGGCGATCGGTGGCCTGCTCGATCAAGTCCAGCACCTGCTCGAAGCCCTGTTCGCCGTCGTAGTACGGGTCCGGCACCTCGTCCAGTTCCGCTTCGTAGCGGCGCAGGAACAGGTCCAGCTCGGCCCTGCCGTTGGCCGGTTGCAGGGCCTTGAGGTTGCGCAGGTTGCTGTTGTCCATGGCCAGGATCAGGTCATAGGCGGCGAAGTCGGCGCGAGTCACCTGCTGGGCCCGCTGGGCCGACAAGTCGTAACCCCGGCGCAAGGCAGCGGCCTGGCTGCGTTTGTCCGGGGCCTTGCCGACATGCCAGTCGCCGGTACCGGCAGAGGCGACTTCGACCTGGCCGGCCAGCCCGGCCTCGCGCAACTTGTGCCGCAGGATGCCTTCGGCGGTGGGCGAACGACAGATATTGCCGAGACAGACGAACAGGACCCGCATCAGACCTCCAGCAGGCGACGAACGCGTTCGAGGTCTTGCGGGGTGTCGACACCGGTCGGCGGGGCGATCAGCGCATCGGCGACATGGATCCGCACGCCATGCCACAAGGCACGCAATTGCTCCAGCGCCTCGGTATTTTCCAGCCAGCATGGGCCCCAGGCGACGAAGTCCTGGAGGAAGCCGGCGCGGTAGGCATAGATGCCGATGTGGCGACGGTACGGGACGCCTTCGGGCATCACATCGCGGCTCTGGGCGAATGCATCGCGGGCCCATGGCAATGTCGCGCGGCTGAAGGTCAGGGCCAGGCCGTTGAGGTCGCTGACCACCTTGACCACGTTGGGGTTGAACAGGGCTTGCACATCCTCAATCGGCTCGGCCAGGGTCGCCATGCGCGCCTCGGTGTGGGCCGCGAGGTTGGCGGCGACCTGATCGATCACGCTGGGCGGGATCAAAGGCTCGTCACCCTGCACGTTGACCACGATGGCTTCCGGTTCCAGACCCAGCTTCACCGCGACTTCCGCCAGGCGATCGGTGCCGGAGTTGTGGTCCTCGCGCGTCAGCACGACCTCGGCGCCAAACCCCTTGCAGGCCTCGACGATGCGTGCATCGTCAGTCGCCACCACCACGCGCTGGGCGCTGCTTTTGCAAGCCTGTTCCCAGACATGCTGGATCATCGGCTTGCCGGCGATCGCCAGCAACGGTTTGCCGGGCAGGCGCGTCGAGGCGAAGCGCGATGGGATGACAACGGTGAAGGCGGTGGTCATTTATCCAGGCGCTCGTCGGTGCTCAGGGTGCGGGCTTCGCTTTCGAGCATCACCGGGATGCCATCACGAATCGGATAGGCCAGGCCAGCACCCTTGCTGATCAGTTCGGTCTTGTCGGCGCTGAGCTTGAGCGGACCCTTGCAGACCGGGCAGGCCAGGATATCGAGCAGTTTGGTGTCCATGGAAATTCCCTTGGGTAAAAGGTGTTTAAGGCAAAAGGCGATCCGGCAACAGGCGCATCAGCTGGGTGTCGAACCAGGCCGCGAAGGCCGGCGACGGCGCAGCATCCACCGCCAGGTACCACCAGTGCGGGCCGGCGAAGGCGCGGCATTTGACCGCGTCCTTTTCCGTCATGACCAATGGCAGCGCAGGCGAGAAGTCCAGGGCCTGGGCACTGTACTGGGCATGGTCGGCAAACCCGTGCGGTATGGGTCGCCAGTGTAGCGTTTCGAGGGTCTTGAAGAAACGCTGGGGATTGCCGATGCCGGCCACTGCGTGCACCGCCTGGCCGGGCGGGAAATGGTCGAGGTCGCGCCGCTCGCCGTTGGCCAGGTTCACCAGGGCGGTGGGCCGCAGTTCAAAGGCGAAGCCGTCGTCGCGATCCGCACTAGCGCCGTTGTACAGCACGGCGTCGACCGATTGCAGGCGCTCGACCGGTTCGCGCAACGGCCCGGCAGGCAGGCACCGGCGGTTGCCCAGGCCGCGGGCGTTGTCGATCAGCACCAGTTCGAGGTCCCGGGCCATCCGGTAATGCTGCATGCCGTCGTCGGACAGGATCAGGTCCAGCGGTTCGGTTTCCAACAGCGCCTGGACCGCGCGGCTGCGCTGCGGGTCGATCATCAGTGGCACGCCGGTGCGCTGGACGATCAACAGCGGCTCATCGCCGGCCACGTCGGCGCCCTGGCTGGCTTCGACCCGCCAGGGCAATTGCGGCGGCTGGGCGCCGTAGCCCCGGCTCACCACGCCAACCCGCAGGCCGCTGCGCTGGCAATGCTGGATCAGCCACAGGATCATGGGCGTCTTGCCGGTGCCGCCGACCGTGATATTGCCGACCATCACCAGCGGCACGGGCGGCTGGTAGATCGGGCCGTCACCGGCCAGGAAGCGCTCGCGCTTGCGCACCACCACTCGCCGGTACAACCACTCCAACGGCCGCAGCAGCGCCAGGGCCGGATGCCCCTGGTACCAGGCGGCAAGCAAACGATCGGACATGGCCATCAGGGTGCGGGCGCCGCCTCGACGGTGGTCATGCGCAGATGACTGAAGCCGAGCTTGCCGGCCGCATCCATCGCGGTGATCACCGATTGATGCGGGGTCTTGCCGTCGGCGCTGATGGACAGCGGCAGGTTGGTGTCGCCGCCGGACTCCTTCTGCAAGGCGTCGATCAGGCTCGCCAAATCACTCTTGGGCAGCAACTGGTTGTTCACCGAGAACGCGCCTTCGGCGCTGATGGTGACTTCCAGGTTCTTCAGCTGCTGGTCCTCGGCCGGCGAGCCACTGACGGCCTGCGGCAATTCGACCTTGAGCTGGGTTTCCCGGGTGAAGGTGGTGGTCACGACGAAAAACAGCAGCAGGATGAACACCACGTCGATCAGCGACGCCAGGTTGATCTCGATGTTTTCCCGGGGTTTGCGGCGGAATTTCACTTCTTGTCCCCGGCCAGGTCTACATCACGGTCGCCCTGCACCACCTCGACCAGCTTGATGGCCTCCTGCTCCATGCCCACCACGAGCTCGTCGACGCGCCGTTGCAGGAAGCGATGGAAAAACACTGACGGAATACCCACCATCAGGCCGGCAGCGGTGGTGATCAGCGCCTTGGAGATGCCCCCCGCCAGCACGGCGGCGTTGGTGGTCATGCCGGAGCCGGTGAAGGCGCTGAAGATATCGATCATGCCCAGCACCGTACCCAGCAAGCCCAGCAACGGGGACATGGCGGCAATGGTGCCCAGGGCATTGATGTAGCGCTCCAGCTCATGGATGACCCGGGCGGCGGCTTCCTCGATGCACTCCTTCATGATCTCGCGACCATGCTTGGAGTTCGCCAGGCCGGCGGCGAGGATTTCCCCCAAGGGCGAACTGGCGCGCAGTTCCTTGAGCTTGTCCTTGTTCAGTTGCTTGTCCTTGATCCAGACCCAGACCTGCCCGAGCAGATGCTCCGGGGTCACACGGCTGGCCCGCAGGGTCCACAGGCGTTCGGCAACGATACCCAGTGCCGCGATGGAACTCAGAATGATCGGCAACATCATCCAGCCGCCGGATTTGACCAATTCCCACACAGTGACTGCCCCCTCGAAAAAGTGCGCCACTTTATCACACAGACTCGCCTTGGAAGACCCGACTCGCCGATAGGCGCTTGCCCGTTTGCGCTGGATCAATGTCGGCCCGGGGGGCCGGCGGGCAGTGGATCACGCCAGTAGCGGCGATGCCCGGCCTCGGTACGCGGCCGTGCGAAGGCCCCCAGTTGCAGACGAATGGCACCCTGTTCGGCACTGTCGTAGATCGTCATCCCCGCCCGGCGGTAACGGGCCATCACCTGGGGATGTGGATGGCCGAAGGCATTGCCCTGTCCGCGGGAAATCAGCACCGAGTGAGGCTTGAGACGTGCCAGCAGCGCCATCGACGATGAGCTGCGGCTGCCATGATGAGGGGCGGCCAGCCAGTGGATCGGCACCGCCAGGGGGCCATCGAGCAAGGCGCGCTCGGCATGGCGGTCGATGTCGCCGGTCAACAGCAAGCGCTCGCCGCCCGCCTCCACCCGCAACACGCAGGACTTCTGGTTGCTGTCCTCGGCCGATGACCATTGCCACAGCGCGAAACCGACCCCGTCCCACTCCCAGCGCTGGCCACTGTCACAAGGCCCGGCGTGCAACGCCTCGGGCAGCGCGTCGGGATCGCCGCTGATCAGTTGCCGGGTGGGCAGCCCGTTGCGCACCGCCAGGGCACCACCGGCATGATCGGCATCGGCATGGCTGAGCAGCATCAGGTCCAATTCGCGCACCCCCAGCTTGCGCAAGGTGGGCAGCACGACACGCTCGCCCGCATCGGCGTCGCCCCAGCGTGGCCCGGCGTCATAAAGCAGGGCATGGCCATGGGTACGCACCAGCACCGCCAGCCCCTGGCCCACGTCCAGTTGCCAGATTTCGGCCTGCCCGTGCGGCAGGTTTTCCCGCGGTGCAAAGACCATCAAGCTCAACATTGGCCAACCCAAAAGACGCAGCGGCACGCCCTTGGGCAACAGCAGCACAAACGCACCGAGGGCGGCGATGCCCAAGGCCCAGGGCGGAACCGCCGCCGGGGTCCAGGCGGGCAGTTGCCCGGCCACCCACGCCAGCCCCCTGAACCATACGTCGAGCAGCCCGCCAGCGATCCATAGCAGGCCCTCGCCCACGAACGGCACCGGCAACAACAGCGTGCCGAGCAATGCCGGCGGCAGCACCAGCAGGCTGATCCAGGGCACCGCCAGCAGGTTCGCCAGCGGCCCGCTGAGGCTCACCGGCAGCCCCAGGATCAACAGCAACGGACACAGGCCGAGCGCAACCAGCCATTGGGCGCGAGTCCAGGTCTGCCACCAGCGCCAGGGCCCCAGGCGGCCGCCAAAGGTGAACATCAGGATCGCGACGGCGGCGAACGACAGCCAGAATCCGGGCCGCAGGCAGGCCAGCGGATCGAACAACAGCACCCCGTCGAACGCCAGCAACCAGGCCCACCAGGAGGCCGCAGGCTTGAAGCGCAAGCGCCACAGCAACACCAGGCCGATCATCGCGCAGGCCCGCCGCACCGGCACCTCGAACCCGGCCAGCAAGCCGTAGCTCAGCGCCGCCATGAAGGCCAGGCCGCAGGCCCAAGGCAACCATGGCAGCCTTGCCGGCCACAGGCCATGGCGCGCCGCACCCGCCACCATCAGGTACACCAGGCCGGCGAGCAGGCCAATGTGTTGCCCGGAGATCACCAGCAGATGAACCGTGCCGGTGTCTTGCAACACCCGCCAGTCTTCGCGGCTCAACCCGGCACCATCCCCCAGCACCAAGGCCATCAGCGCACCGGAGCGGCCCTGGGCATCGACCCGCGCCAGCGCCTGGCGCACCCCGTCACGCCAAGCGCCCTGAGCTGGCTGCAGCAGGCGACCGTCCTTGATGGTTCCGGTGGCGCCGATGCCCCGGCTCAACAGCCAGGCCTGATAGTCGAAACCGTGAGGGTTCAGCAGCCCGGCGGGCCGCTTGAGCTTGACCGCCAATCGCCAACGCTCGCCACTGCTGACCGGCGGCCCACCGAACCAGGCGAGGCGCATCAACGCCGGCAACCGGTCGCGACGACCATGGGCATCGGCCAGTTCGAAGCGCACCACGCCGTCGCTGTATTGCGGCAAGCCGACGACACGCCCTTCGACCCAACGGGTTTCTCCCTCCAGCGCGGCAGGCAACCGATCGTCCAGCGCACACTGCGCCGACAGACAGGCCCAGGCCAATCCGCCCAGGAAGAAGCCCAGCGGGTAGGTTCGAAACGGCACGGCCATCAGTGCCAGCACCGGCAGCGCCACCATCAGCCACGGCGGCGGCAACGCCGGGAAAAAAACCGGGGCCACCAGCCCCAGCGCAAGCGCGACCAATCCTGTGCGCATGACCCGTCCTTGAGAGTGCCCTCTCAAGGCTTAGCCGTTGTGCGGCACCCCGGGCGTTATCAATTGTCACAAAGTCTGAATCTGCCAACCGTAGAATCCGGACATACTTGCCGCCTTACTGCTTTGAACCGACCGAGAAGCCTTATGCCCCGGCGCCTATTCAAACGTTACATGCCTGACCCGCAGAGCATCCGGGAACACAAATCCTTACGCTTTCTCGGCACCTTGCTGCATGACCCCAACCTCTGGCACCTCAACCGTCACTCCGTCGCGCGCGCCATGGCCGTCGGCCTGTTCGCCGCATTCCTGCCCATTCCCTTGCAAATGCTGCTGGCTGCCGCACTGGCCGTCGCGGTACGCGGCAACATGCCGATTGCCGTAAGCCTGGTGTGGCTGACCAATCCGATCACCATGCCGGCGGTGTTCTTCTGCACCTACCAGACCGGCGCCTGGCTGATGGACGTACCTGCCCGGACGCTGCCGGAAGAACTGACCTGGGAATGGATCAGTGGCCAGTTGTCGACGTTGTGGCAGCCGTTCCTGCTCGGTTCGGTGGTCACCGGCCTGGTGCTCGGTGCCCTGGCCTACTTCGTCACCATGAGTTACTGGCGCTGGTGGGTGACCCGGCAGTGGAAACGGCGCAAGAAAAGCCGGATGTGACCGGCAAAAAAAGGGCCTCCATTGCTGGAGGCCCTTTTTTTGGGGCGTGCTGGCTGACGCCTTCGCGAGCAGGCTGGCTCCCCAAGGGGAACGTCAGGTGCGCATGCCGCGCCCGCTGACCAGCAACCGCGAGCAACCGATGTACAGCACCACAGTGGCCACCAGCATGAAGGTGATCGCAATGCTGATCTTGATGTCGGAAACCCCCAGGATGCCGTAGCGGAAGGCGTTGACCATGTGCAGCACCGGGTTGGCCAGGGAAACGGTCTGCCAGAACGGCGGCAACAGGGAAATCGAATAGAACACCCCGCCCAGGTAGGTCAACGGCGTGAGCACGAACGTCGGGATGATGGAGATGTCATCGAAGTTGCGCGCGAACACCGCGTTGATGAAGCCCAGCAGCGAAAAGATCGTCGCCGTGAGCACCACCACCAGGACCGTCACCCCCAGATGATGCACCTGCAGATGGGTAAAGAACAGCGACAGCAGCGTCACGATCAACCCCACTGCCAGGCCACGCAGGACGCCGCCCAAGGTGTAGCCGATAAGGATCGTGTGGGGGGAGACCGGCGAGACCATCAGCTCTTCGATCGAACGCTGGAACTTGCTGCCGAAGAAGCTCGACACCACGTTGCCGTAGGAGTTGGTGATCACCGACATCATGATCAGCCCCGGCACGATGTAGTCCATGTAGGTGAAGCCACCCATGTCGCCGATCTGCCGGCCGATCAGGTTGCCGAAGATCACGAAGTACAGAACCATGGTGATCGCCGGCGGCAGCAGGGTCTGCGGCCAGATGCGCATGAAGCGCCGCACTTCACGGTAGACGATGGTATTGAGGGCAATCAGGTTGGGGCGCAGTTCGGAACTCATACCGCCACCTTCGCCAGGTTTTTCTCCACCAGGGACACGAACAACTCCTCGAGGCGATTGGTCTTGTTGCGCAGGCTCTGCACTTCGATGTTCTGCAAGGCCAACTGGCCGAACAGCCCGGTGATGCCGACGGCCTTGTCCACCTGGACCTCCAGGGTATGGCTGTCGACCAGGCGCGCAGGGTAACCAGTGAGCTGGGGCGCGGCCTTCAGGTCGTGCTTGAGGTCCAGCACAAAGGTTTCCACATGCAGTTGGCCGAGCAACTGCCGCATGCTGGTGTTCTCGACGATGGTGCCGTGGTCGATGATGCCGATGTTGCGGCACAACTGCTCGGCCTCTTCCAGGTAATGGGTGGTCAGGATGATGGTGATGCCTTTCTGGTTCAGCTCGGTCAGGAAGGTCCACATCGAACGACGCAGCTCGATGTCCACCCCCGCCGTCGGTTCGTCGAGGATCAGCAGGCGTGGCTCATGCACCAGCGCGCGGGCAATCATCAGGCGGCGCTTCATGCCGCCGGACAACGAACGGGACGGCACGTCGCGCTTGTCCCACAACCCCAGCTGGGTCAGGTACTGCTCGGCGCGCTCGTTGGCGATCTTCGGCGGGATGCCGTAGTAACCGGCCTGGGTCACGACGATGTCGAAGGTCTTCTCGAACTGGTTGAAGTTGAACTCCTGGGGCACCACGCCAATGCAACGCTTGAGGGCGGCGGGCTCGCGGTCCAGGTCATGGCCGAAGACATTCACCGTGCCGCTGGTCTTGTTCACCAACGTGGAAAGAATGCCGATGGTGGTGGATTTGCCGGCGCCGTTAGGACCGAGCAAGGCAAAGAAATCGCCTTCGGCGACGTCCAGATCGATACCACTCAGGGCCTGGAAACCGTTGCCGTAGGTTTTGGTTAGCTGCCGGATGGACAGAGCGGAACTCATATCGGATTACGCACCAAGAAGGGAAGAAAGAAGTACATGAGGGCGCGCGGCGAGCAAAACAACCACGGCGCACGATGGCCATGGTGCTGGGCGTCGCCGCACAAGTACAGTCACGCGTGTCGATAGTAAGTATTAAGTCAACGCGGTCATGACCGCCTTGCGGTAGGCCGGACGCTGTTTCAACTGCTGGTACCAGGCTTCCAGATTCGGCCAGGCAGCCCGCTCGATGGGCATTTCGAACCAGGCATAAATGAAGCTGCCCAAGGGAATGTCGCCCATGCCGATCTGCGCGCCGCTCAAATAAGGCTGCTCGCCCAATGCACGGTCGGCCATCGCCAGCAAAGCGTTGCATTCCTTGATAGCCGCATGGATGGCAGGCCAGTCCTGTTGCTCGGCCGGGGTGCGCAGCACGCCCCAGAACACCGTCCGAAACGGTGCGGCAAAAGACGAAGTGGTCCAGTCCATCCATTTCTCGGCGGCGGCCCGTGCCTGGGCATCGGCCGGGTACCAGGCCGAATCCGGCGCGTGGCGGGCCAGCAGGTAGCGCACAATGGTGTTGGATTCCCACAGCACGAAACCGTCATCCTCGATCATGGGCACGCGGCCGTTGGGGTTCTTCGCCCGGTACTCAGGCGTGTCCACCACGCCAAAAGCGCCGCCCGCATCGATGGCCTCGTAGGCCAGCCCCAGCTCTTCGGCACACCAGAGCGCCTTGCGCACGTTCGACGAATTCTTGCGACCCCAGATCTTCAGCATCACGGTTTCCTTCAATGGACAAAGTGCCGCAGCAGCATACGCCGGATCAGCCGCGACTCAAATCGTCCCGCATATCGCCGAGCAAGGACGGCGCCTGATCGCCGAACAGGTGTGGATAACATTTCTCCAGGTGCCCGAAAAAGAACGCTTCGGGGACATCGGCGAACTGCCCATGGTCGGTGATGTATTCCATCAGCTTCGCGCCTTGGCGATTGAACGGGTGGAAAACGCTGTCGTGGCGGCCGTCGAACTCCAGCGGCGCGACGTCGAACAGCTCGCACAAGCCCTGGTTGAACGCCGGCGTGGCCTTGACCCAGCGGCCGTCCAGGTACAGCTCGGTGTAGCCGTGCATGGCGAACACGTCGCTGCGCAGCAACGCCAGCAAACGGGGCGTGGACAGGTGGTTGCGCACATCCGCCAGGCCGATGCGTGCCGGGATACCGCAATGCCGGGCACAGCCGGCGAGCAGCGTGGCCTTGGGCACGCAGTAGCTTTCCCCGTGGCTCAGCGCATGGCTGGCACGCAGGGTCGCCGGATCGCGACTGAAGGTATACGGGTTGTACCGCACCGCCTCGCGCACGGCGTAGTAAAGGTAGACCGCCTGCGCCACAGGGTCGCGGTCGGCACCGCGATGCGCCTCGGCAAAGGCGATGACCTGTGGATGATCGCTGTCGATGAAGCGGCTGGGCGTCAGGTAGGACTGCATGCAGGAAGGCCTCCGGGAAACGCCGGCCATCGTGGCTGGCATCGGCAAAACCCGAGTCTATCCACAGCCCCGTTGCAGCGATAACGACGTTTCGGCCAAACAATGGCGTTTTCTCACCTGGATAACGAACGATTTCCCACGGCTGTTGCCAACCAGACTGGCGCACTGCATCCAGGGTTTCCCACGAAATCAATCACATCGCGCCGACCGCCGGTTTTGCAGAGGCCGTCTAAGCTCTGTGGGTCGGTTTTGCCCTGGTTCACGGAGGATTACCTATGCTGTTGTTGTGGATACTGGTCCTGGTCATCGGGATCGCCTGGCTGGCCCATCGGCGCACCGCCCCGTTGCCCGCACTGGGCATCGTCGCGGTCTACCTGCTGGCCATGGGCATTTTCAGCCACGCCCCCGGGTGGCTGATGCTGGTTCTGTGGGTGATGCTCGCCGCCGTCGCGGCTCCCCTGCTGCTGCCAGACCTGCGTCGCCGGTATTTCAGCGCGCCGATGTTCGACTGGTTCCAGAAAACCCTGCCGCCCATGTCCCAGACCGAACGCGACGCCATCGACGCCGGCACGGTGTGGTGGGATGGCGAACTGTTCAGCGGTCGCCCGGACTGGGACCTGCTGCTGTCCTACCCCAAGGTGCAGTTGACCGAGGAAGAACAGGCATTCCTCGACGGCCCGACGGAAGAACTCTGCGCGATGGTCAGTGACTGGCAGATCGGCCAGGCCATGGACCTGCCGCCCGAAGCCTGGGCCCATATCAAGACGCACGGTTTCTTCGCCCTCATCATTCCCAAGGAATACGGCGGCAAGGGCTTCTCCGCCTACGCCCACTCCCAGGTGGCGATGAAGCTGGCGACCCGCAGCGGCGACCTGGCGTCCACGGTGATGGTCCCCAACTCCCTCGGCCCGGCGGAACTGCTGCTGCACTACGGCACCGATGAACAACGCGACCACTACCTGCCACGGCTGGCCCGGGGCGACGATATCCCCTGCTTTGCCCTGACCGGGCCGCTGGCCGGCTCCGACGCCGGGGCGATGCCCGACACAGGCATTATCTGCAAGGGCGAATGGCAAGGCCGGGAAACCCTGGGCCTGCGCCTGAACTGGGAAAAGCGCTACATCACCCTCGGCCCGGTGGCCACCCTCCTCGGCCTGGCCTTCAAGGCGTACGACCCCGACCACCTGCTGGGTGACGAAGAAGACCTGGGCATCAGCCTTGCACTGATCCCCACCGACACCCCGGGCGTACACATCGGCCGCCGCCACCTGCCACTCGGCGCGGCGTTCATGAACGGGCCGAACTGGGGCAAGGACGTGTTCATCCCGCTGGACTTCCTCATTGGCGGCCAACCGATGCTCGGCAAAGGCTGGATGATGCTGATGAACTGCCTGTCGGTCGGGCGTTCGATTTCCCTGCCCGCGGTGGGCACCGGCGCGGCCAAGTTCACCAGCCTGGTGACGGGCCAGTACACCCAGGTGCGCGAGCAGTTCAACGTCCCGCTGTCAGCGTTCGAAGGCATCCAGGAAGCCATGGCGCGCATCGGCGGCAACGCCTGGCTGATGGACGCGGCCCGCATGCTGACCGCCAACGCCGTGGACCTGGGGGAGAAACCCTCGGTACTGTCGGCGATCCTCAAATACCACCTGACCGAGCGCGGTCGTGAATGCATCAGCCACGCCATGGACGTGCACGGTGGCAAGGGCATTATCATGGGCCCGAACAACTACCTGGGCCGCAGCTGGCAAGGGGCGCCGATCTTCATTACGGTCGAAGGCGCGAACATCCTCTCGCGCAACCTGATGATCTTCGGCCAGGGCGCCATCCGCTGCCATCCGTTCGTGCTCAAGGAAATGGCCCTGGCCACCCGTGAGGACAAGGACCAAGCCCTGGTGGAATTCGACGGCCTGTTGCTCAAGCACATTGGCTTCGCCATCAGCAATGCCGCCAGCACGCTGGTGTTGAACCTGGGCCTCGGCCGCTTTGAACACGCACCGGGCAATGCCTTGAGCCAGGGCTACTTCCGCGCCCTCAACCGGCAGGCGGCGGCATTCGCCCTGCTGGCGGACCTGAGCATGATGCTGCTGGGAGGCGAGCTCAAGCGTCGTGAACGACTGTCGGCACGCCTGGGGGATGTGTTGAGCAATCTTTACCTGGCGTCCGCGGCACTCAAGCGCTACCACGACCTGGATTCGCCGGACCACATGGCGCCGCTGTTCACCTGGGCCATGGAGGAAAGCCTCGGCCAGTCGGAACGTGCGCTGGACGAACTGCTGGCCAACTTCCCGAATCGGGTATTGGGTTGTCTGTTGCGTGGAGTGGTGTTCCCGTTCGGCCGTCGCCACAAGGGCCCGAGCGACAGGTTGGATGCCGAGGTGGCCGCGGTGATAGGCCGGGCCAAGGGTGATCCGACCCTCGAAGAACTGCTGCAGGGTTGCTACCGTCCACAATCGGCGGACGATCCGGTGGGTGCCCTGCAGCACGCCGCCGACCTGCTGGGCGCCGCGCATCCGGCGCAGAAAAAACTCCACGTCGCGCTCAAGCAAGGTCAGCTCGACCCGGCGCCGGGCGAACCCCTCATCGATGCCGCCCTCCAAGCCGGGGTGCTGCAAGCCGGCGAAGCCGAGGCCCTGCGCGTGGCCGAAGCGGCGCGGCGCAAGGTCATCGACGTGGATGACTTCGACAAGGAGGCGCTGACACTGGCCGAAGCCAAGGTCCGCTGAGTCCGTGACGAGGGGCCTGCTGCACCGTCCCGCGGGAGCAGGCGCCCTCGCCGCGATGTCCCACTGATCCGCGGCCATGTAAAAGCCGGCGCGGGGGCTTTATACTCCTGCGCCCGTTTTGCTCTTGAGGACTTATCTCGTGTCCAATGTCGTTGCCGATCATCTTGTCCTGCTCGACCACTTGCGCAGCATCCTGGTCGCCGTAGGTGAGGCCGAACAGGTTCCCGAAGAAAGCCATGCCCTGTTCCTGGAGCGCTTCGACGAACTGCGTGCCCAGTTGCCAGTCGACCCGATCGAAAGCCAGTACCTGGGCCAGGACCTCTTGTGCCAGGTGATCGTGCGCTATCCACAGATCGCCCACCTGGTGCCACGCGACCTGCTCTGGTACTTCGGCGGTGATTGCCTGCACTACATGCCCGATGAAGAAATCGACCTGTACCAGGCCCTGGAGGAGCGTCGTTTCGAAGCCGAACAAAACGACGAGCCGTTCGACTGGAACCAGGAAAAGCAGTTGCTGGCAATGTCCGACCAGGACAGCAAGCATTGATTGCGCCGTGACACACAAAGGCCCGCCTGGATCACTCAGCGGGCCTTTTTTTATGGCTTGTCGGCGGCGATGGTCATGGGCCCGCTGGCGAGCAGGATCGCTCCCATAACCACTCGCCCCCTGCTCGCGAAGCGCTCCCAAAGATCCCCATCTCACCAAAAAGACAGTTTATTGACGCGCAATCTGTCATGAATTTCACCACCGCCACTTTTCAGACGTTTTTTTCATTTTTGACGTGGCGCTTTGCCATAGGTGAACTACCGTCAACAGAACCGAGCACGGTGGCTGGCAAATTGCCCTTCAAGGGAGCCGTCCATTGCAGCCGTCCGCTCGTCCACCCGGCCTTGTCCCGGGTGATGCGATAGGGGGCAGCCCGGGCCCATCGATGATCCGAGGCAATTGGTTAAGCCTAGGGACGGCCAGTCTGTCGAGGATCATCCTATGAACCAGCGTACCGCGCTTGCTTTGAAACACGTTATCCATGGTCTGTTCTGGATGGGCTTCGGCCTGGAAACGGCGCAGGCCGTTGCCGCCGATTGTTCCCAGTTAGACAGTCTGCCAGCGACCTTCGAGGTCGGCCAGGGTTTGCAGAACGAACTGCGCATCCTCGCCCCCGTGACGAAGTTGGCGGTGGGTGACCCGAAAATTGCCGATGTACAACCCAGTGGCAGTGACGCTTTCATTCTCACCGGCCTGGCACCGGGCGCCACCAGCCTGATGGTCTGGACGGATTGCTCGAAAATACCCCGCCAGAGCATGGTTTTCGTCAAGGGTCGGGCCACGGCCGCGCTGACCAGCGTGGCGAGCGTGCCCTCCGAAGACCCGATGCTGCTTGCCCAGGTCCAGACCGACATCCGTTTCGTCGAGGTCAGCCGGACCAAGCTCAAGGAAGCCTCGACGTCGCTGTTCGGCACCCGTGGCAACTTCCTGTTCGGCTCGCCGAGGACCCTGCCCACCATCGGCGGGGTGGTGCGCCCTTCCCTGCCGGTCAACAACGACATGTTCAACTTGTCGTTCGCCACCGGTAAAACCCTGCTGATGATCAATGCCTTGGAGGGCAGCGGTTTTGCCTACACCCTGGCACGGCCGAGCCTGGTGGCCCTCAGCGGACAGAGCGCCAGTTTCCTGGCCGGCGGCGAAGTGCCGATCCCGGTGCCCAGTTCCGGCAGCGATAACGTGTCCATCGAGTACAAGGAGTTCGGTATTCGCCTGACCCTGACCCCCACTGTCATCGGCCAGAACCGCATCGCCCTGAAGGTCGCGCCGGAAGTCAGCGAGCTGGATTTCACCAATGCCGTGAACATCGCCGGGACCCTGGTGCCAGCGCTCACCGTGCGCCGTACCGATACCAGCATTGCCCTGGCCGACGGCGAAAGCTTTGTCATCAGCGGCCTGATCAGCACGCGCAACAGCTCACAGGTGAACAAGCTTCCGGGGCTGGGTGATATCCCTGTGCTGGGCGCGTTCTTCCGCGACCACTCCATCGACCGCGAGGAACGCGAGCTGTTGATGATCGTCACGCCGCACCTGGTCCAGCCCTTGGCCGCCAATGCACAACTGCCGACATTACCGGGCGAGCAACTGCGCAACTACGACCCGAATTTCTATCGCATGTATTTCCTCGAACATGGCGAGTTCGATAACCGCAGCGGGCTTTCCCAATGAGCCGGCGCCCTAAGTACCTGGCGCCTGGCGTCCAACCCATTGCGAGGGGATATTCCATGAAAGCAGCAATCGCGGTAGCCGCAACATTGATGCTGGCCGGCTGTTCCAGCCATGGCGTGGTGGCGTCGGACCCGTCCCATTGCGCCAAGCCCAGCGCCGATCAGGAGCTGGCCCTCAACATGGCCGACGACATGGCCAACGAGGGGCGCTTGTACGCCAGCCTGGCGAACCTGGAACGCCTGCCCGAGGACCTGGTCCAGGTGCGCCTGCGCAAGGCCCGGGTATTGCGCCTGATGGGGCGCAGCGAGGCGGAGCCCTTGTATAGAAGCCTGCTCGGAACCTGCCTGGCCGCCGACGGCGAACATGGCCTGGGCCAACTGGCCGCCGTCAAGAACGACAACGCGAGCGCCACGGAGCACCTGGAACGGGCCGCGAAAATGGCCCCGACCGAAGGCAAGATCCGCAATGACCTGGGGGTCGTCTACCTCAATCAGAAACGCATTCCCCAAGCGCGCTTCGAGTTCATGACCGCCATGGAGCTCCAGCAATCCGACGCCCTGGCGGCGCTCAACATGGTGACCCTGTTGATCTACCAGGACAACTGGAAGCAGGCGGCCGAACTGGCAAGCATGGCCAAGCTCAGTCCCCAGCAGATCGCGGACGCCCAGGCCCGCGCCGAAAGAATCAGAGGCTCGGCCCCCAACGCAGCAACGTCGCAAGCGAACCGCCTGGAAGAGGTCGTCGATGCCTCATCCGGCGCGGTCAAGTAGAGCGTGACGAGGAGTCCATGAGATGAAAACCCAACAACTGATGATCGTGTGCACGCTGTGCCTGTCCACCCCGGCCTGGGCGATCGACCCGGGCCCCTCCTCGACAGCCCAGCAAGGTACCGAAAGCTGGATGCAACTGCAGATCCGCGGCGTGGTGGCGTCCACCCACTTGCAGACCGCCTCGGCCGCCGAGCGCGAACTGGCCATGCAGCGCTGGCTCAATAGCTTCAACTATCCCATTCCGGAATTCTTTGACCAGGACACGGGCGGGGACATCAGCAGCGGCAGCAAATGAAGTACGAGGTGGGTTGAACAAAGGTTTTAAACCGTACCGTGGCGAGGGCGCTTGCTCCCGCTCGGGTGCGCAGCAGCTGCCAAAAGCAAGGGCCGCTGCGCCGCCCGAGCGGGAGCAAGCGCCCTCGCCACATGTTGTGTTTAGCCGGGATAGGTCTGTTGTCACTCTACTTTGTAGCGAGGGGATTCATCCCCGTTGGGCGCGCAGCGGCCCTGAACCTGGGCGCTCGGGGTATCTGTTCGAAGGGGATTGGCATCGAGGGGTGGCTGCGCACCCCAGCGGGGATGAACCCCCTCGCCACGGGGGCATGCTGAGTCCTGGAAACAGGAGGTACGCCGTGGCGAGGGCGCTTGCCCCTCGGGTGCGCAGCCGCCGCCAAGGAGCGAGGGCCGCTGCGCTGCCCGGCGGGAGCAAGCGCCCTCGCCACAACTGTTCGGCTAATGAAGGATCACCCGCCTACATGTTCCCGAACGCCCTGAACACGCCAATCATCGCAGGGCCGATGGCGACCAGGAAGAAGCTGGGCCACAGGCAGAAAATCAGTGGAAAGATCAGCTTGGTGCCAATTTTCGCCCCCATTTCCTCGGCGGCCTGGGTGCGCCGGTCGCGGAATTCGTCGGCATAGATGCGCAAGGTATCGGCCACGCTGGTGCCGAAGCGAATGCTCTGCGCCAACAGGCTGACCAACCCCTGGATGTCTTCAAGCCCAGTGCGCATGGCCAGTTGCCGGAGGGCCTCGGTGCTGGTGATGCCGGCGCGGATCTGCGCGTTGACCAAGGCCAGTTCTTCGGCCAGTTCGGCCTGGCTGACCGCCATTTCTTCGGCCACTCGCTCGATGGTCGTCGGCAAGGCCAGGCCTGATTCGACGCACACCACCATCAGGTCCAGTGCATCCGGGAACGCGGCACGCAGCCGGCCCTGGCGCGCCTGCTTGCGCTTGCCGACATACAGCGACGGCAGCAGCCAGCCGAGACCGGTCACCGTCGTCACCGCCAGCAGCACGACCACCCCGGACACCTTGATCAACGGCATCACCAGTACCGCCAGGCCGAGCAGCGCCAGCGGCATCATCAGGCGCACGGCCCAGTAGACCTGCACCGCCGATGCAGAGCGGTAACCGGCATGGGTCAGCAGGGTCTGGGTCGCCGAGGTACGGGCCGGGTCGGCCGAAGCGAAGCGCTGGCCCACCCGCTCCAGCAGCAGTTGCAGGTTACCCGGTGCCTCCTGCGCCGCCGAACTGCCCGAATAACCCCGCTTGATCAGCGCCAGGCGCCGCTGCACCGGGTCTTGCAGGCCCACCAGCAGCAGGAGCACGGCCACCGCCGCCAGCACGGTACTCACGCCAATCGCAGTAATGAACAACAGGCGCGCCAGTTCCTCGCTCCCGGTAAACCGACTGAACAACCCGAGCAAATAATCCATGACTGATACCTCGTGTCAGGGCAGCGATCAGACCTGGATCCGGATGATTTTGCGGATCCAGAAAATCCCGACCAGCATGGCGCAGAAGGCGCCGATGATCAGCTTGTGGCCGATCGGATCATTGAGCAGCACCGGCATGTAGCTGGGGCTGGTGAGCACGATGGCGATCGCCAGCACAAAGGGAATCGCCACCAGCACCCAGGCCGACATGCGACCTTCGGCCGACAACGTGCGGATCTTGCGCTGGAAGCGGAAGCGCCCGCGAATCAACCGACTCAGGCGTTCCAGCACTTCGGTGAGGTTGCCGCCGGTCTCGCGGTGGATGAGGATCGACGTCACCAGCATCATCACCGTCATGCTCGGCATGCGCTCCAGCAGGCCCAGCATCGCCCGGCGTACGTCGTTGCCATAGTTGATGTCGGCGAAGGTCAAGCCGAACTCCTGGGCGACCGGCCCTTTGTGCTCGTCGGCAACCAGGCGCAAGGTTTCGTTGAACGGATGGCCGGCGCGCAGGGCCCGGCACATGGCGTCCAGCGCGTCCGGCAGGCCTTCCTCGAACGCGTTGAAGCGCTTGCTGCGGTCACGCAGGATCTTCAGCACCGGCAACCAGGTGACGGCCAGCGTGGTCAGCAGCGCCACCCACCAGAGCGGCGTCACCATCAGCACCGACGCTCCCGCCACCGCACCCAGGACCAGGCCCAGCAGCATCACCCGGTAGGCGCGGTACTCGTGGCCGGCCTGCTCGATCAACTGCGTCAGGCTGGCCATGAACGGCAACTGCTCGAGTCGAGCTTCCAGGGGCGACAGGCGTGTCAGGTACTTGTGCCGCAACACGGTCTGCATATTGGGCAAATGGTTGGCCTTCTCCAGCACGTGCAAGCGCCCACGAATGCGTTTGCGCATCTTGCCGGCCTCGCCGAACACCGGCACCACCACGCCCTGGGACAGCAGAAAGACCGCGATGAAGACCATGCCAAGGAAAATCAGGATGAATTCGCCGGGAATACCGTTCATGACTGCCGCGCCTCCATCCATTCAGGGCGGAACAGGCTCAGTGGCAACTCGATGCCGCGCTTGGCCAACACCTCGCGGAACGCCGGGATCATGCCGCTGGGTCGATAATCGCCGAGCACTTCGCCGTGTTCACCGATGCCCTGGCGCACGAAAGAGAAAATCTCGGTCATGGTGATGACCTCCCCTTCCATGCCGTTGATCTCCTGCATGCTGACCACCCGTCGCTTGCCATCTTCTTGACGCTCCAGTTGGATCACCACGTCGATGGCCGAGGCAATTTGTTGACGCATTGCCTTGATCGGAAACGTAGCCCCGGTCATCGACACCATGTTCTCGATGCGCCCCAGGGCATCGCGAGCCGTATTGGCGTGGATGGTGGTCAGGGAGCCGTCGTGACCGGTGTTCATGGCCGTGAGCATGTCCAGCGCCTCGGCGCCGCGCACTTCACCGATCACGATGCGATCGGGGCGCATCCGCAGGCTGTTGCGCACCAGTTCACGCTGGCTCACCTCACCCCGCCCCTCGATGTTCGAAGGCCGGGTTTCCAGGCGGACCACGTGGGGTTGCTGCAGTTGCAGTTCGGCGGAGTCCTCAATGGTGACGATCCGTTCGTTGTGGGGAATGAAACTGGACAGCACGTTGAGCATGGTGGTCTTGCCACTGCCGGTTCCGCCGGAGATCAGCACGTTCAGGCGTCCACGGACGATGGCCTTGAGCAGCAAGGCAATGGCCGGGGTCATGGTGCCCACCTGGATCAGGCTGTCGGTGTTGAGCAGGTCCACCGCGAAACGCCGGATCGACATGCTCGGCCCGTCGATGGCCAACGGCGGGATGATCGCGTTGACCCGCGAGCCATCCTTGAGCCGGGCGTCCACCAGCGGCGAGGATTCGTCGATGCGCCGGCCGAGGCTGGAGACGATCCGGTCGATGATGTTCAGCAGATGCTGGTCATCGCGAAAGCGCACATCGGTGCGTTGCAATTTGCCGAAGCGCTCGACGTACACCGAGGCAAAGCCATTGACCAGGATGTCGGACACGCTGTGGTCGGCCAACAGCGGTTCCAGCGGGCCAAGGCCCAGCACCTCGTCGGTGATCTGCTTGATGATCAGTTGCCGGCTGGCGGAACTCACCGGCGCCGAATGTTCGTCCAGCAGGCGCTGGCAGATGTCGCGAATCTGCCGCGTGGCCTCGACCTGCTCGAGGGCATCGAGCAGTGACAGGTCCATCACCTTGAGCAACTGTTGGTAGATTTTTTCCCGCCACTCGGCTTCCACCGGTGTCACCTGGGTGCGGGTTTCGTAGAGCACGTCCGGGACGGCCTGTTCCCAGGCCATCAAGGCTTCGGCCGGCTCCGCGAGGCTGTCGCCGTGGACGCTGGAAGGGCCGGGTTTGGCGGGCTGTTTGCGCAAGCGGGTGCGGAAGTCGCTGATCATGGGTCATCCCCCGAAGAAACGGTTGAAGGCGCGTTTGAACAGGCCTTTGTTCGTGGCCATCTGGTGACCGACCAGGTCTTCGGTCAAATCGCGCAAGGCGGCGGTGATCGCAGCTTTCGGCGCATGCAGCCCCAACGGCACGCCAGTGTTCTGACTCTGGCTGACCAGGTTGAAGTCATTGGGTAATTTCGACAGGTTCGCGCAGCGCAGGGCCTCGCCGATGTCCTTGAGGCTGATCGTCGTCGACTTGTCGTAGCGGTTGACCACGATCTGCAACTGGTCGCCGCGCACGCCCAGGTCCTCGCGAAGTATCCGCACCAGGGCGCTGGCATCGCGCAGGTGGCTGACGCTCTGCTGCACCACCACGTAGACCCGGTCCACCTGCTCCAGCACAGAGCCGGTGAGCGAGTCGATCTGGCGCGGCAGGTCCACCACGATCCAGTCGTAGCTGGCGCGGGCCAATTGCAGCAAGGCATCGAGTTGTTCGGGTTGGGCGTCCTGGGGCAGGCACAATTCGCCGGCCCGGCCACCGAGCACGTGCAAGGTCGGGCTGAAATGACTGCAGAAACCCCGCAGGGCAAGGCTGTCCAGGTCTTCGACCTGTTGCAGCACTTCCAGGTGGCTATGGGTCTGTGCCACGTCCAGGTAATGGGTCACGCTGCCGAACTGCAGGTCCATGTCCAGCAACAGGGTATTGCCCGCCCGGGCGCTGAGTTGCTGGGCCAGGTTGCACGCCACCAGCGTTGCGCCGGAACCGCCCTTGGCACTGATCACGGCGACCAGCTTGCCCTCGGCGCCGTTGCCCAGGCGCACCTCCGCCACCAGGCGATTCAAGGCGGCCACCAACTCCGTTTCGGCGACCGGTTCAGGCAGCACATCCCGGGCACCGGCCTGCATCGCCAGGCGCATGCCGTCCTGTTCGCCCAGCGGCCCGCACACCAGCATCGGTGGGCGTTCATGGGCCGGGCGTTGCAGCAAGGCCGCCAACTCCTCGCGCCACAGGTGGCTGACCCGCAACAGCAACAAGTCGGGCATCCGGTCCAGGCCGTAGAGTGGGTCGACATGCCCGTTGCTCACCAGCCGCGTGCTGACTTCCAGGCAGGGCATGCGTTGGCAGACACACTGCAGGTCGCGCAGAGACGTGGCGTCGCGGCTGCTGATCAGTAACCGCAGCCCGGCTTTGCCGGTAACGGTCGCAAGTGGGTTTTCCCTGGTACTCAGCATGGTGTGATCTCCGCGGAGTCGGAATGACGCCCAAGGCTTTCGCGTGGCAAGGTTGCCTGGAACGCAGGCAAGGTAATGGGCACGCCCAGCCCGGGAATGAACAGATTGAAAACGTAGTTCTGCACGCTCAACCGGACGTAGCGAATGGCCCGGAAGCCGGTGGCGCTGACCGTGTCGGCGGGGTTCGCCACCACGGCGCCGTTGACATCCAGGTAGGTCAGCGCCAGGTTCGAGGTCGCCAGGCTGCTGATCAGTTGGCTGGTGCCGGCGTCGGTCGCGGCATTGAAGATCGCCCGGCGCAGCACCACCGGGTCGCTGATGTTGCACACCGCTGCCAGGCGCGCACCGCGTCGCGCGGCCTCGTCCAGGGCATTGGCGGTGAAGTACAGCCGGCCCATCTCCACCACGCCGAACAGCAGGACGAACACCAGCAGGCCGACGAAGGAAAACTCCACGATGTATGTACCGCCCATGTGCTTGCCGTTCATCACAACGCCCTCATGACAGTGGTCGCCACCAGCGGGATACCCAGCGGGATGGCGGCGCCGAACAACCCCGGGATCGACCCGGTGCAGTTGCCCGCGCCAATCACCGGGCAGAAGGTGTAGGTGATGGTGACGCGCACGTGGTCGGTGCCGACGGCGGCGACCTGCACGTTGGCCGTGGTCAACCCCGACAGCACGGCGCTGCCGGCCTGGCTGGGCACGCCATACACCGCCACGTTCCGGGTCTGGGTCTGGAGCGTGTTGCTCAGGGCGACGCCACCAAGGGTGCCATTCCAGGCCTGGCTGGCGACGAAACGATCAGCATCGCGGCTGGCCTGCAGCAGCACGTTGTACTGGTAGAGCATCCGGCCGAACTCGCCGAAGGCCAACAGCAACAACAGCAACACCGGCAGCACCAGGGTGAACTCCACCAGCGCCACCCCTTGCTGGGCGCGGGGTGATTGAAATCGGGCAAGTCCCATGGCGCCTCCTACGAGTCGGTGCTCGGCGTGCCGCTGCCGTTGAGATAGGTCTTGTAGAGCTGGATGATCTGCGGCCCGGCATCGCTCGAAGGCGTGGGGCCCGGTACGCCGTCGCCTTCGCACTCCCGGACGAATTGACCGAACACCAGCGAGTCCGAGCCGCCGCCATCCACCGGCTGCACGACGAAATAGCAACCGAACCCCAACACCGGGATCGACGTCGAACCACCCTGCTTGCCGGTGCAGTTGCCGACCACGATCTTCAGCATCCGGCGCTCGAACACGCCGTTGCTCTGGCAACCGCTCGCGCCACCGGCCACACAGGCGGCAACCTTGGTCCGCCAGTCGTTGTAGTCCTGGATCGCCTCGCCGCCGGCCGAGAGATCGCCGTTGCTCGACGTCACAGGCTTGCCTTTGTATTGCGCCTGGGAGAGCGTGTCGTTGTAGGTCATCGCCGGGGTGCTCGAGGCGGTGACCAGGTCCGGTGGATAGTCCGACGCACTGACCGGGCCGTTGTAGATCCCAAAACGTGTATTCATGCCTTGGGACGTCGGGCCGGCCTTGTTACCGGGCGCGGTCTGGACGTTGTCCCCGACGCTGCGGCAGACCGAACCACCGCCCGCCAGGTCTTCGCGCACCGCGCTGCCGCCTGAGCCAAAATCGAGCAACTGGAAATTGCCGGGGCCGATGGGCGACGTGTTGCCTGCGGCCGTCTTCAAGACTTCCAGGTCACCGAAGTGATACCCCCAGAAATTGCCCGCCCCCGGGTTGTACTGCGTGGGGTCGCCGCAAACCATCAGCGGGGCCAGGTCGCAGGGCGCGGTGGGACTGGGGCCGGCAGTGGCGATGGCGGCCACGCTTTTAGCGCCCAGGCCGGCGCTGCCCATCGACTGCACGAAATTCCAGAAAAAACCATTCAACTGATAGCTGGACACCGACACCCGCACGTACTTGGCATTCGCCGGGCCAGGATAGGAAAACGGTCCGTAGACACTGCTGGCCAGCTCCACCACGGCAAAGGCACCCGGATTACCGGCAACAGCGGTGGCCAGTTCAGCGTTGCCCGAGGCCTGGGCGTTCTTGTTCAAGGTGTCCAGGGCCGCTGTCCGGGTCGTGCTGGCCATGTTGAGGCCGCCGCTGACCTGGCTCAGGGTCTTGGCGCCGCTCAGGGCGGCGGCGTCCACCGCATTTTGCAGGCGCGTCTTGTTCAGCAACATGTGTCCGCCGTCCAGGGCCAGTGCCGCCATCATGGAAATCGCCACCAACGCGATCACCATCAACACACTCACCGCCCCTCCCTGGCGCCGAGGCACCGTGAAAGGCTGCCGGATACTGTGTTTCATCGTCGCATCCTCGCTGACTGAGGGAGAGGATCGGCATTGCCATCGCCTGGCCAGCCCGATGGCGCCGGGGCCTGCTAGCGAAGGTTGATGACGCTGCGCTCGACCCCACGGATCACCGTGATCGAACTGTCCTGCGCCTTGGCGATGCGTTGCACCACAGGCCTTGGAGCCGGTGCGGCCACCGCCACGACCGGTGCGACCGGTGTCGGCGCCACGGCCACGGCTTTTTTCTCCAGGTTCAACGGGTTGCGCAGGGCCAGTTGCAGCTTGCCTTCGGTCTGCGCGGTCACCAATGCCTCGGCTTCAGTGGTCGTCATCTCCAGCGTCACCGCCCGCACCACCACCGGCTGGGTCTTGTCGGTGCCGGCCGTCTGGTCCACCGCCAGTACCCGCAGATTTTCCAGGAGCGTGCGGGACACGGCGTTGTTGCTGCCGGCCGCGGTGTTTTTCGTCGCCAGAACGTCGACCCGGTTACCCGGCAACAGGAAACCGCCCACGCCGACCACATCATCCACCCGTACCGAGATGGCACGCTTGTCGGGGGCGATCAGCGAGGCCAGGGTGCTGCCGCCCAGGTGCTCGCTCAAACGGGCACTGCGCACAATGTCGCCGCGCAGGATGTCGAACGTGGCGATCTTGCCTATGGCCTGCTCGCTGGAGTCGAAGGCGTCGTCCGGAATCGTGTCCATGGGCATTCGCACGGTCGTGACCTGCTGGGCCTCGACCATCTGCCCGAAGGGGATTTCCACCGTGGCCACCACCACGCTGCGCAAATGGTCATCGGGGTGGCATTGAGTCGTGCGCTCAGCCAGGAATCGGCCATCCATGCGGCACCAAGGCCCATTACCAGAGAAACGCCTATCAGCGAAAGCGTACGGGAGCTCATGTCGGTATCTCCGAATCAAAGAAAGTCGAGCTGGACAAAATAGTTGTGCCAGGCCCATTCCAACTCCTGCGGCAACAGCGGTCCGGAACCGCCCAGGTAACGCTGGCGATCGAGCGCCATGTTCAGCAGATCGCGAGGATGGCAAGGCACCAGCGGCATGCCTTCACCGGCGTACAAACGCTGCAGCACATAGCGCACCAGCAACGGGTCATGGGCGATGCCCAGGCGCTCGCATTCCTGGCGCCAGATGCGCTCGTACTCCTCGGGCCTGAGGTAGCCGAACTGCACCTTGTAGCCAATGCGCCGCAGGAAGGCCTCGTCGGCCAGTTCCAAGGGATTGAGGTTGGTGGAAAACACCAGGACCAGGTCGAACGGCAGCTCACAGTGCCGGCCACCGCCCAGGTTGATGAAGTCGCGCTTCTCTTCCATGGGCACGATCCAGCGATTGAGCAGCTCGGCCGGCGCCATGCGCTGGCGGCCCATGTCATCGATGATGAACAACCCATTGCTGGCCTTGAGCTGCAAGGCCGCCTGGTACTGGCGGGTAAAGGGGTCATAGCGCACGTCCAGCTGTTCCATGCTCAACTCGCCGCCGGTGATGACGATCGGGCGTTTGCAGCAGAGCAACCGGCGGTCGATGCCCTCATTGAGCATCAGGTTGTTCGATTGACGATTGTCATCCAGGCGCTGGTGCACTTGCGGGTCGTAGATCTCGATCACCGACTCGTTGATGACGATGGCGTGGGGCACCCAGATCGCTTCGGCAAACAGACGGATCAGCCGGCTGCTGACATAGGTCTTGCCGGTGCCCGCCGGGCCATAGATCATGATCGCCCGGCCGGAATTGAGCGCCACGCCCAACTGGTCGAGCATCCCCTGGGTCAGCACCACGCCTGCCAGGGCGCGATTCATGTCAGTGGCGGTGATGCGGCCGTGGTGAATGGTCTGGATCTTGATCAGCGAACGATAGGTGCTCACCGGAAACGGCGCCGCCCCGATGTAGCCGCTGCGCGCCAGGGCGTCACGGGCAAAATTGCGACCGCGCTCGGTCAGGCCGTAACGCAACGACTGCACACTGGCCTGGCCGACCTGGCCGAGGACTTCGACACGACCGTCCTTGCGCAGGAACGCCAGGACTTCTTCCAGCACGGCGCCCGTCAGGGCCAGGCGCTCTACCAGCCGAGGCAGGTCCAGCACGCCGGCGTCATGCAGGTGCTTGCACACCAACTCACCCAGGAAACTGTCGCTCAGGCCGGTGTCGCGGATGGTGCACGGCTGGGGTGCCAGGCGTTGCACCGCCTCCCGCTCGCTGGGGTAGGCATCACTATCATTGATGACGTGCATGACTACACTCCCCAGCCGCCGGCGACCAACTGCCAGTAAACGCTGTTCAAGGTGCCGATCAGGATCGCGATCGAGTAGGGAAACGGCTTGCCGGCCACCTCATCCGAGCCAGGCGCCAGGTACGCCTGGGCCCGCAGGATCAACCAGTAGCGCCCGAGGGTCTGCAACAACTGACCGCGGGCCAGCACCATCAGCAAGCCACACACGCCACCGGCAATCAGGCTGAACAGCGCGGCCCACAGGGCGTAATGAAAGGGCAGGAAACTGCCGACCATGGTCATCAGCTTGACGTCGCCGGCCGCCATGCCGCCGACGGCATACATGGGCAGGAACAGCGCGAAGCAGATCAACATGCCCAGCACACTGTCGCCCACTGCACCGAGCCCGCCTGCATTGGCCTGGCTCGCCAAACCCAGGGCCAACCCTGCCAGGACCAGCGCGTTGGGGATGCGATGGCGACGCAGGTCGCTCACCACCGCCAAACCCAGCAACCCCAGCAGCAGTAACGTCGACACCAGCAACTCCATGGACATGATGCGTCTCCCTCATCTAATGATCATTGGCAGGCGACACTGCACCTGAGGAAACCTATCAAGCGGTCATCCGCCGCGTGGGTCGGCGAAAACGAAAACCGGTGGCCTCGATAGGCTTCACTGCACGCTTGGTAGCAATGACGGTCAGCAGGCCGCACCTTTCACGGCGGCACACAGTGCAGTGATCCGGTCATTCACGGCTCCGCCCAGCAGGACGAACATGGCGGCCACCGCCACGGTGATCAGCCCGCCGGCGACGGCGTACTCGACGATGGTCAGGCCATCTTCATCCCTGGCGAACTTACTGATCGAAGTTCTGATTGTTTGAAGGGTCATGTCAGTTACCTCACATCAATCGCAACACATCGCGGGAAGGAGCGGCGTAAAACCCAGCAAGACGTCATCGAAGCTTCAACCCTCGACGAAACCAGCGCCTCGATGGGCTTCACCGCGCTTCCCGACCGGGGTGGCCGTTAGCACGCAGCGCCTTTGACCGCCGCACACAGGGCGGTGATCTTGGTGTTCACGGCGCTGCCCAGCAGGATGAACATCGCGGCCACGGCCACCGTGATCAACCCACCGGCCACGGCGTATTCCACAATGGTCAGGCCGTCTTCATCTTTGGCGAACTTCAGTACCGAAGCCTTGATTGTTTGAAGAGTCATTTCGCGCACCTCATCGGGTTGTTTTCGCAAGGGGGCAGCACATTGCGAACTGCCTGATGCAACCCTAGTCATGAGGGGTGGAGGGTCGTTAGGAGGATTTTGCACATCCCTAGGATTATTTTGCGCCCCAGGCCAGGTGTGGGTCGGCGGGGGCGCAGGCGGTCCGCGGCCTGGCGCCAAGGGGGGCGGGCTTATGAAAATTTATTCGGCGAAGTGATAGCACATTGGCAATACTGCTAGCTAAAGGGCAGCAAGAACCGCTGGGTAGTCGTCCTATGGCGCCACATCTGACTGGAAAGCCAAAGCTGTTGTGGTTCGATCTGACGCACGATCGCTCCACCCGGGAACTGGTCGCCCAGTTCGAGGACGCTTGCGACTGCACGCTGGCCAAGAGCGCCATGTTGCCCAGTGGCGAACAGGTCGACATGATCTGCATCCATTTCGACCGGCCCGACACGCCGGGGCTGCGCCGGCTGCTGGAGATCAAGCGCACCGCGCCCACGATTCCCATCACCATGTTCACCGTGCAGCACTCCGAAGAGCTTGCGGTCTGGGCGATGCGCTCCAGCGTCTGGGAATACATGGTGCTGCCCCTGCCCGCCAACG
The DNA here is from genome assembly GCF_018325965.1 of Pseudomonas sp. Cab53. NCBI lineage: Bacteria > Pseudomonadati > Pseudomonadota > Gammaproteobacteria > Pseudomonadales > Pseudomonadaceae > Pseudomonas > Pseudomonas sp. Cab53. The sequence goes on from NZ_AP021902.1 coordinate 4,472,472, forward strand.
AGCGCAAGCGCTACCTGACGGCCGTGGTGCAATTGTGCGAATTGCGCCGTACTGCCAATGGCCGGGGCAAGACCTCGCAGATCGACCACGCCCCCACCCTGCCCGACAGCATTCGCCTGACCTCCGGACACCAGAAGCACCAGGCCCTGAGCCACATCATGCTGTACATCGACCAGCATTTTCGCGAAAGCATCGACCAGCGCGATCTTGCCAAGCGTTGTGGCATGACCACCTTTCGCTTCAGCCGCCTGTTCAAGGAGGCCAACGGGCTGGGCTTCACCGATTACGTGCTGAACAAACGCATGAGTTTCGCCAAGGAACTGCTCGACAACAGCCAGATGCCGATCACCAGCATCGGCTACGAGGCCGGTTTCAAGGACCCGTCCTATTTCGCCCGGGCGTTCAAGCAATACGCCAGTTGCACCCCCAGCGAATATCGCTCGGCACAGCAACTGCGCGTCGCGAGCCCATCGCAAGCAGTGCCCGACGAGGCCAGCACAGCGGCGCTCGACAGCTTGGTGCAGAGCCTGGAGGGATGACCCCGGCACGCCCCAGGGCTCATTGGGTTATCCACAGTCGGCTCGATGACTTTTCTCCAGGCATAAAAAAACGCCGCTCAATGAGCGGCGTTTTCTTGAATTTGGAGCGGGAAACGAGACTCGAACTCGCGACCCCGACCTTGGCAAGGTCGTGCTCTACCAACTGAGCTATTCCCGCAAATGGCGTCCCCTAGGGGACTCGAACCCCTGTTACCGCCGTGAAAGGGCGGTGTCCTAGGCCACTAGACGAAGGGGACACGCTGCCCGGAACACATGGTGTGTGTTCCAGTGCCCAGACCCGCATCCGAAGATGACGTTTCTGGTTTCACTCAGCCCTGCCCGAAAGCAACGCTGTTTAAAATTGGAGCGGGAAACGAGACTCGAACTCGCGACCCCGACCTTGGCAAGGTCGTGCTCTACCAACTGAGCTATTCCCGCATTGGCGTCCCCTAGGGGACTCGAACCCCTGTTACCGCCGTGAAAGGGCGGTGTCCTAGGCCACTAGACGAAGGGGACACACGTACAACATTCACTGCTTATCGCGTTTCGCTGAGTGCTTTACGCTGTAAGTGGCGCGCATTCTATGGATGGATTGGGAGGTCGTCAACCCCCAGATATAAATTTATTTAAATCAATGACTTCCCAGGGTTTGAGGGCGATTCGCCGATTTTGCTCGCCCGGTCTCTGACGCCTATATTCTGTCGCCCGCCAAGGCGCTATAGTCGCATCCGGCAAATAGTGGCAATGTGCAGCCATTGAGCCGCATTCCCTATAAACAGCACGACGCCCGTCTAATCGCGCCGCTCAGGCCTATGCGCTTAAAAGCCAAGCCACTACACTCATGACATGCGTACCCCAATAAAGAGGTCTTACCGGTGACACCACTCATGATCACCCTGCTCGTCGTAGCCGGGATCGCACTGTTGATCGCCATTGGCTACATGAACCATGTGGTGGAAAACAACAAGCTGGAAAAGGTCCGCACCAAGGTTGAACTCAACGACCGGATGCGGCGCTGTGGCGAGCTCACCGAAACCTTCCCCGGGCAATTGATGACGCCGGCCTTGAAACTGCTGCTGACGCGCCTTGAGATGAACGTCTGCCAGCGCCTGCTGAACCTGGACAAGACCAATACCGCGGTCAAGGCACGCCTGGACGAACTGACCGCATTGGCAGCACAAGGTGAATCGATCCCGGTGGGCAATCCGCCGGCACCGATCCTGACCGAAGCCAAGGCCAAGGACGTTCGCTTCCTGCTCGAAGCCCTCCACGGCCAGATCACCCGTGCCGCCCAGGACGGCTTCCTGCCGCCCAACGAAGCCAAGCGCTGGGTCCGCGAAGTGCGGCATATCCTGGTCCTGCTGCACATCGAGTTCTTCAACAACCTCGGCCAGCAAGCCTTGCAACAGGAACAACCGGGCCAGGCCCGCCTGGCGTTCGAACGCGGCGTGCAGTATCTGCGCAAACAGCAGGAGCCCCAGGTCTACGCCGAACAGCTCGACTACCTCGAAAAGCTCCTGGCCCGCGCCAACGCAATGGTCCTGGCCAGCACCAAGCCGGTCGAAGGCGAGGTCAACCAGTTGACCGAAGGCTTGAAGGAAGACGAAATGAACGACGAGTGGAAGAAGAAGAAGGTCTACGACTGAGACCTCGTCGAACCTCAGGGTGACGAGGGGATTTATACCCGCAGGGCTGCGCGGCAGCCCTGGAATGTACGAGCGCTGCGTGCTCGACAGTGGATCCCCTCCTCGCTACGCGCTCCTCCATCGGTGAGCCAGCTATGGCGGCTCACAGCCTGAAATGCCCCACCATCCCCTTCAACTCAACCCCCAACTGCGCCAGCTCGATGCTGGAAGCGGCATTGCCTTGCATCGCCAGGGACGATTGATCGGCGCTGGCACGGATACTGGTGACGCTGCGGTTGATCTCTTCGGCCACCGAACTCTGCTGTTCGGCGGCCGCCGCGATCTGCTGGTTCATCTGCTGAATCAACGACACCGCCGCGGCAATACTGCCCAAGGCACTTTCGGTTTGCAGCGCATCGCTGACAGCCATCTTCACCAGCTCGCCGCTGCTCTGGATCTGCTGCACGGAAGCCTGGGCCGCTGAACGCAATGCGCTCACCAACCGCTCGATCTCTTCGGTGGACTGCTGCGTGCGTCTGGCCAGGGCCCGCACCTCGTCAGCCACCACCGCAAACCCCCTACCCTGCTCGCCAGCGCGTGCGGCCTCGATGGCAGCGTTGAGCGCCAGCAGGTTGGTTTGTTCGGCGACGCTCTTGATCACGCTCAGCACCGTGCCGATGTTCTGGATCTCGGCACTGAGGCTTTCGATACTGGAACTGGCCGACGTGGCCGAGTCGGCCAACTGCTCGATACGCACCATGCTCTGGCGCACCACCTGCTGACCGCTCTCGACCTTGTCATCGGCCGTCTGCGCCGCCAGGGCCGCTTCCTCGGCATTGCGGGCCACGTCATGCACCGTGGCGGTCATCTGGTTCATGGCCGTGGCAACCTGCTCGGTCTCCTCTTTCTGGCTGCTGACTTCCAGGTTGGTCTGTTCGGTCACGGCCGACAGCGATTGCGCGGAGTTGGCGAGCTGTTCGATACCCGCCTGCAAGCCGCTGACGATGCCGCTCAGCCCCGCGCCCATCTGCTGCATGGCGAGCATCAACTGGCCGATCTCATCCCGGCGCGTCACCTGCACCGTGGCGCTCAGGTCCCCCGCCGCGATCTGCTGGGCCACGCGGATGACGCTGCGCAGCGGCGCAACGATCAGCCGGGTAATGACCCAGGCGGCAATCAACCCCACCAGCAGGGCAAGGGCCGACGAGCCGATGATCAACAGCGAGTTCTTTTTCAACTCCGCCTGCATGGCATGGTCTTCGGCGGCGTAGGCCTGGTTGACCCGCTCCACCACTTGGCCGGCACGCTCGTGAAGTTCCTGGTAGACGCCTTTTTCCTTCGCCAACAGGCCGGTGTACTCGGCCAGTTGCGTGTTGAAACCGGCAATGTGCCCGGCCACCTCGTTGAGCACGGTCTGGTAGCCCGGATCCTTGACCTGGGTCTTGAGCGCCTCGGCCTGCTTCATGGCTTGCTCGGCCTGCTCGATCGGGCCTTGCCCGGCGTCCTCGCTGCCTTTGCGGCTCTGGTCCAGGCGTACGCGCGCTTCGTTCATGGCCTGCAGCATCAACCGTGACACTTCGCTGACCTGGTTGGCCTGCTCGATGAACTCGGCGCCCTCCTTGCCCTCGGAATCCTTCAGGGTGTAGGCGCCGTCGTCCGCCAGACCGGCCTGCAACACGTCCAGGTTGTTGGCGACACTGGACACCGACCAACTGGCCATTTCCAGCGCCAGGTCCTTGCTCTGGCTCAACCCGACGAATTCATCGAACGCCTTGCGGTAATCCGCCAGCGCCTGTTGCACATCGTTCATCACCGACAGGTTTTCAGGTGTCTGGGCCTTGAGCGCATCGGCCTGGGCCACCAGGCCGTCGACCCCCTTGCGCAGGGTGTCGGCCGTCTTGGGGTCGGAGCGCAAGGCGTATTCCTGCTCGAGCAAGCGCACCTTCAGCAGTTCGCTGTTGAGGGAGGACATCTGCTTGAGTCCGTCGAAACGCAGGCTGATGGTGCGCAAGGACCACACGCCAATGGCCGCGACCACGGCCGTGAGCAACAATACCAGGACAAACCCGATACCCAGTTTCTTTGCCATACCCAGGTTGGCAAAACGTCCTTGCACGGCCGAAATCATTGCGCTCAGTCCTCTGCCAGTGTGTGTTGTTCGCAGATTCGCAACGAGACGCCCTGCAACACAAGATGCTGGCGTCGGAATAATGGCAAAAAGCTACAGCCGCGTCGTTTTCAGGACACTCGAGGTCGATCCAGGGCCGCGCCCCGGAAAAACGCCAACGCCCTCGGATCACAGGCATAAGCCACATTGATCCGCAGCCACTGGCTGTCGGCGCCTGAAGGGCTGAAGGCCGTGGGCGAAGACAGCTGCACACCGAACCGTTTGGCCAGACGCTGCACTCCAGCGTAGTCGCATAACGGTGGGCGTGCCCAGATGAACAGCCCCCCGGTCGGCTTGCCGAACACCTCCCAGTCGGCCTCCTCCAGCACCTGCAACACAGCCGCCATGTCGCCCCCCAAACGCTGCCGCTGGCGCTGCACCAGCTTGCGATAGGCACCGTTGGCCAGGAGATTGGCCAGCACCGCTTCGCTGAACCGTGAAACGCCCAGGCTCGTGACCTCCTTGACCTCACTGAGCCGGGCGATGATGGGCGCAGGCGCCACCACGAACCCGACTCGCAACGAACTGCTCAGGGTTTTCGAAAAACTGCCTACATAGATCACATCGGCGTCCAGGGCCGCCAGGCGGGTGCGTGTCGAACCCTGGAAATCGGCGTAGACATCGTCTTCGATCACCAGCATCCCGTGTTCCCGGGCCAGCGCCAACAAGCGTTGCGCCACCCCCAGGGACAGGCTACTGCCGGTCGGGTTATGGCAGGCGCTGTTGACGAACAGCGCATGGGGTCGATGCGTCGCCAGCAGAGTCTGCAAAGCCTCGACGTCCGGGCCTCGCGGGGTCCTGGGCAGTTCGAGCATGTCGATGCCGTGCAGCCTCAGCAGCTCGAACAGTTTCGGGTAGCCGGGGCTCTCCACCACCACGCAACTGCCCGGCGCCAGCTGTGTCCGCACGATCAGGTCCAACGCCTGGGTAGCGCCGTGGGTGGTCAGGATAAGGTCTTGCGCGGCCACGATATTGAGTTGCTTCAAGCGCCGGGACAGTTGCTCACGCAGGGCGGGCAAGCCCAACGACGTGCTGTAGCTGAACAGCCCCGCCATGTCGGTGCGGGTGACCTGGCGGATCGCATAGCCCAGGTCGTCGCTTTCGCGCCAGCGCTCAGGCAGCCCGCCGGCCCCCAGCTTCAGCGCCCACGCCGAGTTGTCGGCAAGGCCGCCGCGTGCCAGCGGCGGGTGTTCCGGGCAGGTTCCGTCGTTGGATGCGAGGCCGAGGGAAGGCGGTGGCGCGACGAAGAAGCTTGAGCCATGCCGGGACGCCAACACCCCTTGGGCGACCAGACGCTCACAGGCCTCGTTGACACTCGACTGGCTGAGCAGGTTCTGCCGTGCCAGTTGCCGGATAGACGGCAAGCGCGTGCCCGGCTGCACGGCGTCCTGGCGGATCCAGCCGGTCAGCGCGTCGACAATTTGCTGCACGACAGGCACCAGGGCCTGTCGGTCGATTCTCAATTCCATGAGTGACCAGACTCCTAAGCGTTTGTTTTATTTCCGGAAACAGTTAAGCACAGGCGGCCCTGCGGCGATGTACGACAAACCCGCCAAAGCAGCCGTTTCACACCCTTTGAAATACTTTGATGGACCGCGTCGGTGCTTTTTCGACCAACCAAGAAAAAGCCCGCAACCAGTGCGGGCTTTTTCCTACAAGCCAGGTGACACGTCCTCAGAACGCCGTGACACCGCCGTCCACCGCCAGGGAATGGCCGGTGGTAAAGGCCGCGCCATCGCTGCACAGGTACAGCACGGCGCTGGCAATCTCTTCGACTTTGCCGATCCGTCCCACCGGGTGCATGGCATTAGCGAAGTCAGCTTTCTTCGGGTCCGCTTCATAGGCTCGCCGGAACATGTCGGTGTCGATCACGGCCGGGCACACCGCATTCACGCGGATTTTTTTCTTGGCGTACTCGATGGCCGCCGATTTGGTCAGGCCGATCACCGCATGCTTGGAGGCCGCATAGATGCTCATTTTCGGTGCCGCACCCAGGCCCGCCACCGAGGCCGTATTGACGATGGCCCCGCCGCCCTGGGCCAGCAGCAACGGCAACTGGTATTTCATGCACAGCCAGACGCCCTTCACGTTGACCCCCATGATGGCCTCGAACTCATCGACGGTGCCGTCGGCCAGCTTGCCCTTCTCGATCTCGATCCCGGCGTTGTTGAAGGCGTAGTCGAGACGACCGTAGGCGTGGATCACCTCATTCATCAGGTTCTGCACATCGCTTTCCTGCGTCACGTCACAACGCACGAACACCGCCTCGCCGCCCGCCTCGCGAATCGCCTGCACCGTGCCCTCGCCGCCCGCCACATCCAGGTCGGCCGCCACCACCTTCAAGCCTTGCGCGGCGAAGGCCTGGGCGGTCGCCCGGCCAATGCCTGCGGCAGCGCCCGTGACCACGGCGACCTGCCCGGAAAACGTCATGCTCATTGTCAGTTCCTCGAAGAATGCGATGTTTCGCCAGTGTAGCCACGGCCCCGTGCAGCGCGGCAGCACTATCCAGGCGCCGGTGGGTGGCTCATGGGCGCCAGTGATAACGAGCCCGGCGCCACTATCACTGCGTTGGATCGAAGTGCATTCGCTGGGCCGGCAAACCTTGCGGCAATTGTCTCGAAGGGCTATCAACAAGGCTTCATTCATCGTGAGTGCCAGCCATGACTGCCCAGACCAATCGCCAATTCCTGCTCGCCAAGCGCCCGGTGGGCGCGGCGACCCGCGAGACGTTCACTTATCAGCAAGTACCGGTCGGCGAACCGGCCGCCGGCCAGATCCTGGTGAAAAACGAATACCTGTCCCTGGACCCGGCCATGCGCGGCTGGATGAACGAGGGCAAGTCGTACATCGCGCCAGTGGGCATTGGCGAAGTGATGCGAGCCCTGGGGGTTGGCCAGGTGATTGCGTCGAACAACCCGGGGTTTGCGGTGGGGGACTACGTCAACGGCGCGCTGGGGGTGCAGGATTACTTCCTCGGCGAGCCACGGGGTTTCTACAAAGTCGATCCGAAACTGGCCCCGCTGCCGCGCTACCTGTCAGCGCTGGGCATGACCGGCATGACGGCCTATTTCGCCCTGCTGGATGTGGGCGCGCCAAAGGCCGGCGAGACGGTCGTGCTGTCGGGCGCCGCCGGTGCGGTAGGCAGCATTGCCGGGCAGATCGCCAAGCTCAAGGGCTGCCGCGTGGTGGGGATCGCCGGCGGGGCCGACAAATGCAGGTTCCTGATCGATGAACTGGGCTTCGACGGGGCCATCGACTACAAGAGCGAAGACGTCCAGGCTGGCCTCAAGCGCGAATGCCCCAAGGGCGTGGACGTGTATTTCGACAACGTCGGCGGCGACATCCTCGATGCCGTGCTCAGCCGCTTGAACCTCAAGGCCCGCGTGGTGATCTGCGGCGCCATCAGCCAGTACAACAACAAGGAAGCGGTCAAGGGCCCTGCCAACTACCTGTCGCTGCTGGTCAACCGGGCGCGCATGGAGGGCTTCGTGGTCATGGACCATGCCGCGCAGTTCGCCGCCGCCGGCCAGGAAATGGCGGGCTGGATGGCCAAGGGGCAACTCAAGAGCAAGGAAGATATCGTCGAAGGCCTGGAGACGTTTCCCGAAACCCTGACCAAACTGTTCAGCGGGGAGAACTTCGGAAAGTTGGTACTCAAGGTCTGACACAAAACACCTGATGTGGGAGCGGGCTTGCTCGCGAAGGGGCCCTGTCAGTCAACATTGATATTGACTGACATACCGCTATCGCGAGCAAGCTCGCTCCCACATCAGGGATCTTCGGTATCAGGTCAGGCCAGTTCGGCCACGACCGCCGCCAGCGCCTGGGCCGGATCGACGGCCTGGCTGATCGGACGGCCGATCACCAGGTAGTCGGAACCGGCGTCCAGCGCCTGGCGCGGGGTCAGGATACGGCGCTGGTCGTCCTGGGCGCTGCCCGCCGGGCGAATCCCCGGGGTCACCAGTTGCAGCGACGGGTGCGCGGTCTTCAGTGCATTGGCTTCCAGGGCCGAGCAGACCAAACCGTCCAGACCCGCTTTCTGGGCCAGCGCTGCCAGGCGCAGCACTTGTTCCTGAGGCTCGATGTCCAGGCCGATCCCGGCCAGGTCCTCGCGCTCCATGCTGGTCAGCACGGTTACGCCGATCAACAGCGGTTGCGGGCCACTGCGCTGGTCCAGCACTTCGCGGCAGGCCGCCATCATGCGCAGGCCGCCGGAACAGTGCACGTTGACCATCCAGACGCCCATCTCGGCCGCGGCCTTCACGGCCATGGCGGTGGTGTTGGGGATGTCGTGGAATTTCAGGTCCAGGAACACCTCGAACCCCTTGTCACGCAGGGTGCCGACGATTTCAGACGCGCAACTGGTGAACAGTTCCTTGCCGACTTTGACCCGGCAGAGCTTGGGGTCCAACTGGTCGGCCAGCTTCAGGGCGGCGTCACGGGTAGGGAAATCCAGGGCGACGATGATGGGCGTCTGGCAGGCGGACATGAGCGGGCTCTCAGGCAAGTCGAAATCGGCGCGCATTGTAGCGGAACCAGCGCCACTGGGGGACCCGATGATCGGTAAATCTCACCGCGTCCACCCCGAGCATGGACGATCCCGGCCTTTGTGTCGAAGTCGATACAGGGCTGACACGCCCCCAATACGCCGGCACGCTACCGTCTGCCGCCGCACCCCGTCCTTTCAGCGCTTCACGCCTCGCGGTCCGAAGCCTATGCTGAAGCCTCAACCTTGCCGCCTCCTTTGCGATTGGCAGCTTACCTGGCAGATGATGCATCCATGCAGAACACCCCTGTTGCAAATGCCGATGATCACAAAGCGTGCGACGACGACAAGCGCTGGAACACCCGGGCGCTGATCGTCGACGACGATGTGCCGATCCGCGAACTGCTGATCGATTACCTGGCCCGCTTCGGCATACGCGCCAGCGGTGTGACCGATGGCGCGGCCATGCGCCAGGCGTTGCAGGCCGAGCACTTCGACGTGGTCGTGCTCGACCTGATGCTGCCTGGTGAAGACGGCCTGCAATTGTGCCGCTGGCTGCGGGCCGAATCGGACATCCCGATCCTGATGCTCACCGCCCGCTGCGAACCCACCGACCGCATCATCGGCCTGGAACTGGGTGCCGATGACTACATGGCAAAACCGTTCGAGCCCAGGGAGTTGGTGGCCCGTATCCAGACCATCCTGCGCCGGGTACGCGACGACCGCAGCGAACAACGGGCCAACATCCGCTTCGATAACTGGCGGCTCAACAGCGTGCTGCGCCAACTGATTTCCCTCGACGGGCTGGTGGTGCCGCTGTCCAACGCCGAGTTCCGCCTGCTGTGGGTGTTCATCGAACGACCGCGCCGGGTGCTCAGCCGCGAACAACTGCTGGACGCCGCCCGTGGACGCTCCATCGAGGCGTTCGACCGCAGCATCGACCTGCTGGTCTCGCGCCTGCGCCAGAAACTGGGCGACGACCCGAAGGCCCCGCAATTGATCAAGACCGTGCGTGGCGAGGGCTATCTGTTCGACGCCCGGGACATCGGTTGATGCGGCTGCGCCTCGACTCCCTGTTCGGCCGGCTGTTTGGCGTCCTGCTGCTGGCGATTGTCCTGGCGCACCTGTTGGCCTTTGCCTGGTTTTCCGTCTACGACAAGCCGCCGCCCGGACCGCCACCCGAGTTTACCCAGCATGGCGACGGCCCTCCGCCCTTCGGCCCTCCGCCCGAGCATGCCGAGCGTCCGTGGTTCGGCGGGCCGGTGGTGCCGCTGACGTTGCAGTTCGTGTTCCTGATCGTGGCCGCCTGGTATGGCGCCAAGCTGTTGACCCGGCCGATCCAGCGCCTGAGCAACGCCGCCGAACGCCTGAGCGAAGACCTCGACAGCCCGCCGCTGGCCGAGGACGGCCCACGCGAGGCGCGCCAGGCAGCCCATACGTTCAACCTGATGCAGCAACGGATTCGCGAGCAGGTGCAGCAGCGTTCACGCATGCTCGGCGCGGTGTCCCACGACCTGCGCACGCCGCTGTCGCGGCTCAAGCTGCGCCTGGAGCAGATCGACGACGTAAAGCTGCAAGGCCAGATGCGCCAGGACCTGGACGACATGATCGGCATGCTCGATGCCACCCTCACCTACCTGCATGAACAGCGCACCAGCGAAGCCTTGCAATGGATGGACGTGCAGGCCCTGGTGGAATCGCTGAGCGAAAACGCTCAGGACCAGAGCGCCGACGTACAGGCCAGTGGCGCGTGCGCGCCGCTGCACGTGCAGCCGATGGCGCTGCGCTCGTGCGTCAACAACCTGATGGACAATGCCCTGCGCTATGCGGGCCACGCCTTGATCACCCTGGACGACCAGGGCGACCGGGTGCTGATCCGGGTCATCGACCACGGCCCCGGCATTGCCCCAGACAAGCGTGAAGCGGTGTTCGAACCCTTCTATCGCCTGGAAGGCTCGCGCAACCGCAACTCCGGCGGCGTCGGCCTGGGCATGACCATCGCCCGGGAAGCCGCCGAACGCCTCGGCGGGCAGTTGAACCTGGAAGAAACACCGGGCGGCGGATTGACGGCCGTCATCCACCTGCCACGCACCTGAGCCCCCAGCTCCCACAGGGTTCAAGGGTGAGCCGGGGCTGTGTATGGCCTGCGATACAAACGCCACACACCCACGACAACTGGCCCGCCGACGCTGCTTGAGCCGGTGCACCCGCCGGCAACACCAGCCCAAGGAGAGTGCCCATGATCGGCAGCGTCAGCGCCAGCAATTACGCGTCATACACCAGCACCAGCAATACCTCGACCCACAGTGCCCACGGCCAGTCATTCCAGAAGGAACTGCTTGGCCGGCTCGACAGCAACGACGACGGTTCGATCGACCAGGATGAACTGAGCAGCGCCCTGTCGCAAAAAAGCGACGACGGTATCCTGGTCAGCCTGAGCGACAACTTCGACGACCTGGACAGTGACGGCAGCGGTGACTTGAGCAGCGAGGAAATGGCGGCGATGGCCCCGCCACCACCGCCACCGCGGAGCCAGGCGCCCGATACCGAACTGGCCGATGCGTTGCTCAGCGCCCTGGACACCGACGGTGACGGCGTGGTCAGCAGCGACGAATTGAGCAGCGGTCTGGCCAGTGCCGGCAGCAATGCCGACAGCCAACAGGTGTTCTCGGCCCTGGACAAGAATGAGGACGGCACCGTCAGCGCCGACGAACTCGCCGCCAGCCTCGCCCCACCGCCGCCCCTCAACAGGCCTCCAGCGACGAGCTGTTCAGCCAGCTCGATGCCGATGACGACGGCAGCATCACCGCCAGCGAACTGACCAGCGCCTTGCAGGCGAACCGCGACAGCGACAGCACCACCGACCAGGACAGTGCCAGCGAGGCCTTGGGCAGGATGATCGCCAACCTCAGCCGGCAGTACTCGCTGGACAGCGTCGCGACCGTGGGCAAGCACCTGAACGTGGCGACCTGAGACGACGGCGAACCTGGCGGCGAGGGCGTCAGGCTACGCGTCGACCTCAGGGCTTAGAAGACTCCGTGGCGAGGGCGCCGGCGCCCGCTGGGCCGCCCGATTCGCCACGGTTTTGGGTTCCGGAAGGTGCTGTTCAAGCTAGCGTGCCTGGCTTTTGCTCCAGTCCGTCAACAGGCTGTACGCCACCGCCAGCAAGGTCGGGCCGATGAACAGGCCGATGAAGCCGAAGGCAATCAACCCGCCGAACACGCCCAGCAGCACGATGACCAACGGCAGGTTCCCGCCCCGGCTGATCAGGTAGGGCTTGAGCACGTTGTCCACGCCGCTGATGATGAACGTGCCCCAGATGCCGAGGAACACCGCCATCCCGTACTCGCCTTTCCACGCCAGCCAGGCCGTGGCCGGAATCCAGACCAGCGGCGGGCCCATGGGGATCAGGCTCAGCAGGAACGTGACGATCCCCAGCACCAGCGCGCCCGGCACGCCAGCGATCAGGAAGCCGATCAAGGCCAGCAGGGCCTGGGCCGCCGCAGTGCCGATCACGCCATTGACCACCCGTTGTACCGTCCCGGCCACCAACTCGATGTAGTAACCGGCGCGGTCGCCGATCAGGCGCTCCAGCAATCCATGGACGAACGCCGCAAGGCGCGGGCCATCGCGATAGAAGAAAAATACGAACACGATGCTCAGGGTCAGTTCGAGCATGCCGCCACCAATCTGCTTGCTGCGGGCCAACAACCAGTTGCCGACCTGTCCCAGGTACGGCTTGAGGGTGACCATCATCGCCGCGCCCTGCTGGTCGATGCTGTTCCAGATCGCCACCAGCCGCCCACCCACCAGCGGCAAGCCGCCCAGCCAGGCCGGTGCGTCGGGCAGGCCATCGACCTGCACATCGCGGATGAACGCCGTGGCATCGCGCACATGATCGGCCAGGTTGAACCCCAGCCACACCAGCGGCCCCGCCACCAACAGCATCCACCCCACCGTCAACAGCCCCGCCGCGAGGGACTCGCGACCATTGACCCAGCGGGTCAGCAGGCGCATCAACGGCCAACTGGCAAACGCCAGCACCGCCCCCAGAACAGCGCCGACCAGAACGGCGCCATCACCCAGAGGCTTGCGCCGAACAACACCAGGAGCAGAATCTGCACCAACAGCCGATCGTTATTGAGCATGTAAGGTCTCGAAAAATGTCCAGGGCGGGCCACGGCGTGAGGCCCGCGACCCGCCACAGCTTATCGCAGCAGTTCCAGATGCAGGCCCGGCGCGTCGCCACTGGCGGCTTCCAGGCGCGCGGCCCGCACCCCCTGGCCCGCCAGCGCCTGCCGCCACGCTTCGGCCCGAGGGCCGGCAATACTGACCCGCAGCCCCGTATCCAGGTTCAATGCCCGGGACAACAGGCGCAGCCAGGTATCGTCCGGCTCACCGCCAAGGCGCGGCAAGTCGAGCACCCCGGTGTCCTTGAGCTGGCGCAGCAGGGTCGCCGAAGTGGGCAGCAAATCCCCAGCGCGGCATTCGCCGCAAACTGTTCGACGTGCAGGTAGGCCTTGCGATTGCCGCGGGTGATGCCATAGAGCGCAATCAAGGTGTTGTCCGCCGGGGGCGCCAGGCGCAACAGCAGGTAGGCCTGGCCGTTGTCGGCACCGTAGAGCTTGGCGTTGCCGAAGACCTCGTTGGCCCACAGGCTGCTTTCGCCGCAATCGCGGGCCTGGCACCAGAACAACAGCTCGGCACCCTGCTTCTGCAACGCTTCGCGCGCCGCCGTGAAGGCCTGGGTCGCGGAATGTTCGGGCGGCAGTTCGTAGGTGACCGAGGTCACGTTGCCCGGGCGTCGACCTGGCCGTCGAAACGCAGCTGGCCACTGATTCGGCGGATCGAGCCCATGGGATAGACGCGTTCCAGGTCATTGGTTTGCCGGTAATCGACGATCTGGGCATCGGGCATGCGTGGCACGCCCTCCAGGTCGCGACTGCCCGGCACATCGGCAGCGAACGATGCCGGGCCCAAGCAGGCCAGCGCCAGCAGGACGAGTGAATGGACGGATGATTTCATCGGATCGACGTGGCCTGGAGCGCCCGGACGCGACAAGCGTCGTCGGTGCACCACGGGGCGGGTAAGCAGCGGTCTGTCATGGTTGTCTCCCTTTCAACCCGCCCAGCCTCGACAGTTGCCCGGCGCAAGTCAAGAAACGCTGAAGAACCGATTGAAACAGTCTGCTACAAGCGCGGCGCCGCCTTCGTCATTCAGGTGCAAATGATGGCCGCCCGGCAACTGCTCATGACTGAAGGGTAGACGCTCCAGCAACTCCGGGTGCCGCGCCAGCATGCCGTCGGCCGCCACCACCAGGTGCGCGGGACAGGCGACCCGTGCCACGAACGCCATGGCCTGCTCGTCGGTCAGGCGCAGCGGCGATGGCAAGGTCAGGCGGTTGTCGGTGCGCCACGTGTAGCCACCAGGCACCGGCATCAGTCCGCGCTGGGCCAGCAGCTCGGCCGCCTCGCGACTGACCGCCACCAGGCCTTTCATGCGTGCCTCGATGGCCCGGTCGAGGGTTTTGTAGACCGGTTTGCGTTTGTGCTGCAAATCCATTTGCGCTTGCAGGGCCATGCCCATGCGTTCGGCCGCGCCATCGCCCTGGGCGGTGGGCGGGATGACGCCGTCGATCAGCCCCAGGTGCGTCACCCGCTCCGGCAAGGCGCCGGCCAGCACCAGCGAAACAATGGCGCCCATGGAGTGCCCCAACAGGGCGAAACGTTTCAAGCCCAGTTGTTCGGCGACGTGCAGCACGTCATGGGCATAGTCCCAGAGCGCGTAACCGGCACCGGCCGGCCGATGCCCGGAATGACCATGGCCGGCCATGTCCAGGGCGATGACCCGCAAGCCCGCCAGCCGCGGGGCCAGCCGGGCGAAACTGTTGGCGTTGTCCAGCCAGCCGTGCAGGGCGATCACCGGACGGCCCTCTTCCGGGCCGAACAGGTGGGCTGCCAACTCGATATGCGGCAGGCTCAGGCGGACCTCTTCGACCGTGCTCATGGGCGATGCCCCTGCCAACGCTGGAACAGGTCCTTGAGCAGGTTGGCCGTGTCTTGCGGCCGCTCCAGGGGGAACATATGGCCGCCGGGCATGCTCAGGGCTTCGCCATGGGGCATGCGCCGCACCGATCGAGTGTGATGGCGCATCACCACGCGACTCTGCCGGCCACGCACCACTGCCAGCGGCACCTGGAGCGTGCGGGGCCGGCCCGGGCTGGTGTGCGGCACGCCGCGATAGATGCTGATTTCCGTGGCCGGGTCGAAGCGCAACCGCAAGCGGTCGCCCACCGGCTGCAGGCCGTGTTGCAGGTAAGCGTCAAAGCAATCCGGGTCGAAGCCGCGGAACAGCGTCTTGCCGGCGAAATACTGCCGCGCCGAGGCCAGATCGGCGAACTCCTCGCGCCGGCCCAGGGTCCGGCCGGCCGGGGTCAGGCGATCAATGAAGCCCAGGCGCTTGGCGGCCAGGATCACCCACCGGTCGGTGCGGGTCAGCACCGGCGAATCGAGCATGACCACGCCTCGGTACAAGTGCGGGCATCGCAACGCCGCGTGCAGGTGCAGCACACCACCCAGGGAATGGCCGACACCCCATACCGGCGCCGGCTGGCGTTCCAGGTGATGGATCAATTCGTCCACCAGGTTGTGCCAGTTGTCGTCCACCGGAAAGCGCGGATCGTGGCCGTGCAGTTCCAGGTGCGCGACCTCGTACTGCGGCGCCAGCGCGGCGAACAGCTTGCCGTAGGTGGCCGAGGGGAAACCGTTGGCGTGGGCGAAAAATACCTGTTGCGACATGACAGCCGATCCATTGGGGGAACTGGCACCGATTCTGCGCACAAGCCACCGACGCGGCAATGACCGTAACTGCCAGGAATGATGACAGTCGAGCTTGGGCTATAGACAGAAGCTGCAAGCCTCAAGTTGATAGCTTGCAGCTCCCAGCGCTTCACCGCGCCGGCGGTTGCTCGCCGAGCGGCACCACCGCCATGGTCAGGCGCGATACGCAGTTGAGCTTGCCGTCGTCGTTGGTCAAGCGGATGTCCCAGACCTGCGTGGTGCGGCCCAGGTGGACCATCCGTGCCGTGGCGGTGACCCGTCCGCTGCGCACGCCACGCAGGTGGTTGGCGTTGATCTCCAGGCCCACGCAGTAGAACTTGCTGGTGTCCACGCACAGGTAAGCGGCCATGGACCCGACCGTCTCGGCCAACACCACCGACGCGCCGCCATGCAACAGGCCGAAGGGTTGGTGGGTGCGGTGATCGACCACCATGCTCGCGGTCAGGGACTCGTCGTCGAACGACTCGAAACGAATGTCGAGCACTTCGCTGATGGTGTTTTTACCGGCGGCGTTGAGTTGTTCGAGGTTGGGGGTGTTGCGCCACAGACTCATCGTGTTCATTCCTTTATCGTTGTTATTGTGGCCGCTTGCATTTCGTACACAGCCTAGGCTCTGTCTGAAAAGCCTTGATACTCGTTCATGCTGCGTTGAAAACCGGCTCGGAATGCTCATTTACTCCAGTAAAGTCGAGCGCGACCCCGGCCGTTCCTCGCCGGTTTTCGCCTTGCCTGACCTTCGTCTCAAGACTTTTCAAACAGAGCCTAGGGGTGCCGCAGGGCCTTGAGCGTCATCGCCCCGGCCAGCGGCAGGTCGCCTTCCAGTTCGGCCAGGCCGGCGGTCTGCACCTGTTCGGGTTGTTGCAGGTGGCCGTGTTGCAGCAGGCCCAGCAGGCTGCCCACCAGCGGGTTGTGGCTGACCAGCAGCACCGGGGCCTGGTCCGCCAGGTGTTCCAAAACCTTTTGCGGCCGTGTCTCCGGCGTGAGCCAGTTGACCGTGATCAGCTGCGGCTCGAACCCCAGCGCTTGGCGCACCAGTTGCGCGGTCTGCTGGGCACGCCGGTACGGGCTGACGTAAATGGCCGCCAACGGCTGGCCGATCAGGTGCGCGGCACTGTGCAGCACTTGCTCGCGCCCGTGTTCGGTCAGGGCCCGCTCGGGATCGGGACAGTTGCCGTAGGGCTCGGCCTCGCCATGACGCAATACCCAGAGTTTCATAGCTTGGGCTCTTCGTCCCGGACCGGATGCGCGGCCGGCGCCACGACGTGCGGCGCTTCACCTTCGGGCGTGCGCGGAGTGGGCCAATCGGCGAACGGCCATGGCTTCTGGTCGCTGTGGAAAGTGCCAAAACGGCCGATCTGCGCCAGGAACTGGCTCAGGCTGTCACCGAAATTCATCAGGCTGGCGCTGGGCGCGCCGTAGATCAGCCGATAGATCAACTGCACCAGCACCACGGCGCCCAGGATGAACTGCGCCACCTGCCAGACCAGCAGGTAGATCACCATCCACAGCACACGCAGCAGGATGGATTCGTATTGGGGTTGTCCTTTCGGATCGTTCATGGCTCGCTCCTGCTTGCGGTCAAAAGACTCAGTTGAAACCGCTGGTGGAAATGAAATCGACGTCGGTCTTCGGCTCGCCGCGCATCAGCAATTCGATCACCTGTTCCAGCGTACGCCCCTCGAACAGAATTGCATGCAACCCGGCCACCAGCGGCATGTACACCCCGGCCTCCTGGGCCTTGGCCTTGAGCACCTTGAGGGTGTTGACCCCCTCGGCCACTTCGCCCAGGCGCGAGACGGCTTCTTCAAGGCTCAGGCCCTGGCCAAGGGCAAACCCGACCTGATAGTTGCGGCTCTTGGGTGACGAACAGGTGACGATCAGATCGCCGACCCCGGCCAAGCCCAAAAACGTCATCGGGTTGGCGCCCTGGCTGACGGCAAAGCGGGTCATTTCCGCCAGCGCCCGGGTGATCAGCATGCTCTTGGTGTTCTCGCCCATGCCCAGCGCCACCGCCATGCCGGCGATGATCGCATAGACGTTCTTCAGCGCCCCGCCCAGCTCCACGCCAAAGCGATCGGCACTGGCATAGACGCGAAAGGTGCGGCCATGGAGCGCAGCCTGGACCTGCTGGCACAGCGCTTCGTCTTCACTGGCCACCACCGTCGCGGTGAGCGCGTGTTCGGCGATCTCGCGCGCCAGGTTCGGCCCGGAAATCACCCCGATGCGGGCCTTGGGGGCGATGTCTTCGAGAATCTCGCTCATCAGCTTGAACGTCTGCGCCTCGATGCCCTTGGTCAGGCTCACCAACGACTTGCCGCTCAGGCGTTCAGCGTGGGGCGCCAGGACCGCGCGCAAGGCGCTGGACGGCAAGGCGACGAAAAACAGCTCGCTGTCGTCGAGGGTCGCCTGCAAGTCGGTGACCGGTTCCACTTCCGGGCGGATCTTGATGCCCTTGAGGTAACGCGGGTTCTCGCGGTTGACCCGGATGGCCTCGGCCTGCTCCGGGTCACGCATCCATTGGCGCACCGGGTGGCCATTCTCGGCCAGCAGGTTGGCCACGGCGGTTCCGAAGCTCCCGCCTCCCAGGACCGCAATCGGGCGCTGATCAGTCATATGCAATCCGTTCATCCATACCAAGTGGCAATGCGGGGCATTATACGGAGCGGCCGCAGCGCGACCAGCCCCGGCAACAATTACCGACGACTGTAGGAAGCTGACCATCAATTCCTAGGAAAATGCTGTCAACGTGAATGGAAAAGTCGTTCAGCTCAGTTACCATGCGCGCCATTCTCCTATTATCAAAGGCTGCACCGTGCCCGTTGGCCCTTCCCGCTCCGGTTCGACCCTGCTATTGGCGCTGATCATCAGCCCGCCAGTGCTGGGCGACGACCTGTTCGTGGACAGCCAGCCCCTGCCCCAGGTGCTGACGGCCACCCGGCTCAAGCAATCGCCGGCGGCCGTGCCCGGCAGCATGACCGTGCTCGACAGCGAATTGATCAAGGCCAGCGGCGCCCGCGATATCAGCGAGCTGCTGCGGCTGGTGCCGGGCATGATGGTCGGCAACATCAGCGGCAACCAGGCCGCCGTGAACTACCACGGCACCAACGCCAGCGAAGCCCGGCGCATGCAGGTGCTGATCGACGGCCGCTCGGTGTACCGCGCCGGCCTGGCCACCGTGGACTGGAGCGACATTCCGGTGGCCATGGAAGACATCGAGCGGATCGAAGTCTTCCGGGGGCCCAACACCGTCAGCTACGGCGCAAACGCGCTGATGGCCGTGGTCAACATCATCACCCGCGCCCCGGCCGACAGCCACGGCACCCGCCTGAAGATCACGCGCGGCCAGCGCGGCATCAGCGACTGGTACGCCAGCCAGGGCAGCGGTTGGGAAGGCGGCGACCTGCGCCTGTCGTTGTCCGGCCAGGAAGACGACGGCTTCGACAGTGACCGCAACGGGGCGGACTACCGCGACAGCCGTCGCCTGGAGCGCTTCAACCTGTCGGTCAGCCAGACCCTGGACGAACGACAGAGCATCGACTGGCAATTGAACGCCAAGGACGGCACCAACCAGCGGCCCTACACCTACCACCCGGTGTTTGCCGGGATCACCGCCGCTGGGGATAACTCCGACGTCATCGCCAAGGACTACGCCGGTTCGCTGCGCTGGAACCTCGACCTGGACCCCGACCACAGCCTTTATGTACAAGGCTCGATCCAGCACTGGGATCGCCAGCAGACCTGGCGGGCCTGTGACGCCGAAGTCTCCTTCAGCCCGCAACTGACCGACCTGTGGCAGCTCAACCCCAACTACGCCGAGAAGCTGGCGCGCAACATGCCGTCCTTCACCCGCACCGGCGCGCCACCCGGCGGCACGCCGCAGGAACAGGCACTGGCCAACCAGGTGATCGACCAGTGGCGCAACGGCGCCTCGCAAACCCTGTGCGGGGACATCGACCAGAGCACCCGTGAATCGCGCTACGACCTGGAAATCCAGGACACCCTGAGCCTGTCCGACAGCCTGCGACTGGTGACCGGGGCGAATTACCGCTACGACCGGGCCGACTCCGAGACGTACTTCAACGGCACGCTGGACGACACCACCTGGCGCCTGTTCGGCCAACTCGAATGGCGGGCCAGCGAACACTGGCTGCTGCAGGGTGGCGCCATGTTCGAGGACGCGCGCCTGACCGGCAGCTCGCTGACGCCCCGGGTGGCCGTCAACTACCTGATCACCCCGCGCCATGGCCTGCGCGCGGTGTACTCCGAAGCCGTGCGCTCGCCGGACATGTTCGAGAACAACGTCAACTGGAGCTACCAGGTCACCAATCTGCAGCCGTCCGCCTTCGGCCAGCGCAGCGCCCGCTATTTCGTCGTGACCCGTGGCCCGGGCAACCTGGAACAGGAACACATGCGTTCCCGGGAGCTGGGCTACAACGGCTATTTCATGGACCTGGGCCTGACTGTCGATGTCAAGCTGTTCCACGACGAAATCACCGGCATGATCAGCGAACCGCTGCGCAACAACCAATACATCGCCAGCAACAGCAACCAGTCACAGTTCTCCGGGGCTGAAACCCAGTTCGACTGGCGCATGACCGGCGCCGACCGCCTGCGCCTGACCTACGCCTACGTCGACGCCCAGGCGAGCAACCCCCTCGACGAGCAACTGACCGCCCGCAACAGCGGTTCGGCCGGCTGGCTGCGGGACTGGGGCCAGGGCTGGAACAGCGCGGTGTTCTATTACGCCGCCAACGCCCTGGACGGCTACCGCTTCGAACGGGTCGACACGCGGGTCGCCCGGCGCATTCCCCTGGGCAAGGCCAGCCTGGAATTGGCGGGCACCCTGCAACAGCGCCTGGACGACGAACCGACCACGTTCGTCGACAACCGCTACGATTCCCGCCATGTGCTGTATTTCAGCGCAGAGTTGTCCTTCTAAATGTGCCGGGCCCCTGCACGAAGGACGCCATTGCGTGGCTGCCGAAGGCTGGCGCTGGGGCTGCTGCTCATGGTCGGGCTGACGGCGATCCAGGCCCGGGCCGCCGAGATCGTGCTCACCGGCGCCGAGGACAGCCCCGGCGTGCAGTCCTTTACCCAGGCCCTGAAAGCCCTGCGTCCGGAAGACAGTGTGCGATTCACGCCGCTGGCCAGCCTGCCGACGCCCGATAAGCTGCCCGCCAATGTCCGCCTGGTCCTGCTCGACCTGCCCAGCCTGGACTGGCGCCTGCAAGACACCCGCGGGCCGGCCACACTGGTTCTGCGCATCAGCCGGCTGCAAGCCCGCGACCGCCTGGGCGAGGCAACGCCCAATCACCTGAGCCTGCTATGGAGCGACCCGCCGGTGGTGCGGCAGTTGCGCCTGATCCGCGCGATCCTGCCGCAGTTGCGTCGGGTCGGCGTGCTGTACGACGGGCACAGCGAGTTTTTGCTCAACGACATCCGCCAGGCCGCCGCGCCGCTGGGCCTGGAAATCGTCACCGAACGCTGGGACGACACCGCTGACAGCCGCCCCCTGCAAAACCTGCTGGGCCAGAGCGACGTGCTGCTGGGCCTCGACGACCCCGACCTGTACAACCCCAAGACCGTGAAAAACCTGTTGCTCAGCAGCTACGCCCGGCAACGACCGTTAATCGGCCCCAGCGCCGCCTTCGTCAAGGCCGGCAGCCTGGCGAGCACCTACAGCGACCAGGACGACTGGCTGGCGATCCTCGACGAACTGCTCGATCGCCCCGCCACGACTTGGCCGCGCACGTTGTACCCGGCCCGTTTCAAAGTCCTGGGCAACCGCCAGGTCACCCGCTCGCTGGGGATCGAACCGATTGATGCCGAATCCGTCGCTGCAACGTTGGCCGAAGGAGAACACCGCCCATGACCTTGCGTCGCCGTTGGGACATCAACACCCGCACCCAGCTCATCGCCCTCGGCCCGGCGTTGCTGCTGACCGTCCTGTTGATCAGCTTCTTCACCTTCGTGCGGATCCAGGACTTGCGCCAGGAACTCAATCACACCGGGCAACTGATCGCCAACCAACTGGCGCCGGCCACGGAGTATGGCGTCATTTCCGGTAACAACGATGTCCTCGAAAGCTTGCTCACGGCGACCCTGGCGACGCCCCACGTGCGCTTTCTCGAAGTGCAGGACAGCACCGGCAAGGTGCTGGTGTACGTCGAACAGCCCGAGCAGGCTCGCAGCCACTCCCAGCAGATCGAGGTCTTCCAGTCCCCGGTGCGCCTGCAACGCATCACCCTGAACAATGACTTCCTGCAGGGCAACAGCACATCCGTCGAGGCGCCGGTGGAGGATTACCTGGGCCGAGTGATCGTCGGCATGTCCAGCGACGCCTTCAGCCAGCGGCAACAGGAGATCCTGTTCAAGGCGGCGATCCTGGCGCTGTTCGCCCTGCTGTTCACCTTCCTGGTGGCACGCCGCCTGGCGACCGACCTGTCGCAGCCGATCCGCGACATCGGCAACGCGGTCAAGGCCATCCAGCAAGGGGACTACAGCACCCCGCTGCCCATCGTCGACGATGCGGAGCTGGGGGCCTTGTCACGGCACATCAACAACCTGGCCGACGGCCTGGAGCAAGCCAGCCGGGAACAGCACCAGACCATCGCGCAACTGATCCAGACCCGTGAGGAAGCGGAAAAAGCCAACAGCGCCAAGTCCGAGTTCCTGGCGATGATGAGCCATGAATTGCGCACGCCCATGAACGGCGTGCTGGGCATGCTGCAACTGTTGGAAACCACCCGCCTGAGCGACGAGCAGCACGAGTACACGACCCTGGCGTCGGAGTCTACCGAGCACCTACTCAAGGTGATCAACGACATCCTCGACTTCTCGCGCATCGAACGCTCGGCCCTGGAACTGGAACACATTGCGTTCAACCTGGCGGAACTGGTGGGCAGTTGCGCCCAGTCGTTCCAGCACAGCGCCGCACAACGCCAGCTGGGCCTGGAGTTGCTGATTCCCGAGGACATGCAGGCCTTGCAGGTCCAGGGCGATCCGACGCGCATACGCCAGATCCTGGTGAACCTGATCGGCAATGCCCTGAAGTTCACCGAGCAAGGCCAAGTGACCGTGCAATGCCAGTGGCAGGCCCTCGACCACGAGCTGCTGTGGTTCACCTGCACCGTGCGCGACAGCGGCATCGGGATTGCCGCCGAGACCCTGGAGCGCATGTTCGACGCCTTCCAGCAGGCCGACAGCTCGATTTCCCGGCGCTACGGCGGCACCGGCCTCGGTCTGCCGATCGCCCGCACCCTGGCCGAACGCATGGGCGGGACGCTGCGCGCCCAGAGCGAGGAAGGCCACGGCTCGGTGTTCACCCTGGAGATCCCGCTGGCGCTGTCGCGGCAGACGCCGCCGGTGCTGGCGGCGCAGCAGCCGGCCGACAAAGGCGACGGCGCGGGCCGCAACATCCTGCTGGTGGAAGACAACCCGGTGAACCAGACCGTCACCCAGGCCATGCTGCGCAGCCTGGGCTTCACCGTCAGTGTCGCCACCGACGGCGCCCAGGCCGTGCGCAGTGCCGAAAGCCAGGCATTCGAGGCGATTCTCATGGATTGCCGGCTGCCGATCATCGATGGCTACGAGGCCACGCGCCAGATCCGCCGGTTGCCGGGGCGCGACGCAGTACCGATCATCGCCCTGACCGCCAACGCCTTGCAGGGCGACCGCGAAGCCTGCCTGGCCGCCGGCATGAACGACTACCTGGCCAAGCCGTTCAAACGGATTGACCTGCAGCAGATTCTGCAGCGCTGGGTGGGCTAGGACCATCTGCGACTGGCGTGAAAGGCGAAAGTGCGGCAGTCTTAGGCACCCGAACATGCCTCGATTGGGGCTTGAATAAAAATTTCAGTGCACAGGTGTACATTCATTTCCCGTGTGCTGTGACTTTCACTACAACGCAATAGTCTATGAGTAGGCTGTCGATTCGAGGCATGACCGCTTCGATCGACCGGGAAGATTTGCCCCACCCTGCCGCAGGGGACTATTGAGGAGCTCGCATGACCAAACAAAACGCCTTTACCCGGGAAGATCTGCTGCGCTGCAGTCGCGGTGAGCTGTTCGGCCCAGGTAACGCGCAACTGCCCGCCCCGAACATGCTGATGGTGGATCGCATCACCCATATCAGCGAAGAGGGTGGCAAGTACGGCAAAGGTGAATTGGTCGCCGAGCTGGATATCACTCCGGACCTGTGGTTCTTCGCCTGCCATTTCGAAGGCGATCCGGTGATGCCGGGCTGCCTGGGCCTCGATGCCATGTGGCAACTGGTCGGTTTCTTCCTCGGCTGGCAGGGTCTGCCGGGCCGTGGTCGCGCCCTGGGTTCGGGCGAAGTGAAGTTCTTTGGTCAGGTCCTGCCGACCGCGAAGAAAATCACCTATAACATTCATATCAAACGCGTCCTCAAGGGCAAGCTGAACATGGCCATTGCCGATGGTTCGGTGGCCGTGGACGGGCGCGAGATCTACACCGCCGAAGGCCTCCGGGTTGGCGTTTTCACCTCCACTGACAACTTCTAAGGGTTATCCGCATGCGCCGCGTCGTTATCACTGGTCTGGGCATCGTTTCGTGCCTGGGCAATGACAAAGAGACCGTCACCGCTAACCTGCGTGCAAGTCGCCCTGGCATCCGGTTCAACCCGGAATACGCCGAAATGGGTCTGCGTAGCCAGGTTTCCGGCTCCATTGACCTCAATCTCGAAGAACTGATCGATCGCAAGATCTACCGTTTCGTCGGCCACGCGGCGGCCTACGCCTACCTGGCCATGAAGGACGCCATCGCTGACTCCGGACTGACCGACGAGCAGGTTTCCAACGTGCGTACCGGCCTGATCGCCGGCTCCGGCGGTGCATCGACCCTGAACCAGATGGAAGCGCTGGACATCCTGCGCGAAAAAGGCGTCAAGCGCGTGGGCCCGTACCGCGTCACCCGCACCATGGGCAGCACCGTTTCGGCGTGCCTGGCCACCCCGTTCAAGATCAAGGGCCTGAACTACTCGATCTCCTCGGCCTGCGCCACCAGTGCCCACTGCATCGGCACCGCCATGGAGCAGATCCAGATGGGCAAGCAGGACATCGTGTTCGCCGGCGGCGGTGAAGAAGAACATTGGAGCCAGTCGTTCCTGTTCGACGCCATGGGCGCCCTGTCCAGCCAGTACAACGACACGCCGGACAAAGCCTCCCGCGCCTACGACGCCAAGCGTGACGGTTTCGTCATCGCCGGCGGTGGCGGCATGGTGGTGGTCGAGGAGCTGGAACACGCCCTGGCCCGTGGCGCGAAGATCTACGCCGAAATCGTGGGCTACGGCGCCACGTCCGACGGCTACGACATGGTCGCGCCAAGCGGTGAAGGCGCCATCCGCTGCATGCAGATGGCCATGTCCACCGTAGACACGCCAATCGACTACCTGAACACCCACGGCACCTCGACCCCGGTCGGCGACGTCGCGGAAATGAAAGGTGTGCGCGAAGTGTTCGGCGACAAGGCCCCGGCCATCAGCTCCACCAAGAGCCTGTCGGGTCACTCCCTGGGCGCCGCTGGCGTTCACGAAGCGATCTACTGCCTGCTGATGATGGAAGGCAAATTCATGGCCGGCTCGGCCAACATCGACGAACTGGATCCGGAAGTGGCCGACATGCCAATCCTGACCAAGACGCGCGAAGACGCCACCATCGACACCGTGATGAGCAACAGCTTCGGCTTCGGCGGCACCAACGCCACCCTGGTCCTCAAGCGCTGGCAGGGCAAGTAAGCCCCACCGCTACATCACACAGGAAAACGCCCCGACTGGTTCGGGGCGTTTTTTTATGCCAGCTGAACGCAGCGCAGTCCCGCTGTGGGAAGGGTGCATTCACAGCGATTCCCTGTGGGAG
This sequence comes from Pseudomonas sp. Cab53, assembly GCF_018325965.1. Taxonomy (NCBI): domain Bacteria; kingdom Pseudomonadati; phylum Pseudomonadota; class Gammaproteobacteria; order Pseudomonadales; family Pseudomonadaceae; genus Pseudomonas; species Pseudomonas sp. Cab53. The sequence continues at coordinate 4,498,003 of NZ_AP021902.1, forward strand.
CGGGCTTGCTCGCGAAAGCGGTGCATCAGCTACAGACAGGCTGGCTGACACTCCGCCTTCGCGAGCAAGCCCGCTCCCACACTCCAATAGATGAATGGGTATCAGCGCACCACGAACCGCTGCTGCGTCAACAAGCGATCCCCTTGGAACACCATGAACCGCCACTCCCCCGGCACCACCTCATGGCTTTCGGTGAACTCATAGGCCATGACATCCTGTGGCGCACCAGGCACCAGCTTCTGCACGACTTCGAATTTGTCGTGACGCACGCCATCGGGGGTGCGGATCCCCGGAGTGAAGTACAGGAGCGTCAATGGCTGGTCATCCGCGACCTTGCCCGCCAACTGGTAACGCATGCCGAACTTGGTGCCCAGCTTGGCCGGTACGCTCTCGGTCTGGCGGATCTGCTCGTTGCTGCGACGCAGGACCCGCTCCCCCGATTGCAGTTCGGCCTTGGGCCCTTCGAACACGCCGTATTCCACCGGGCCTTCGACACGGACTTCGGCCTGCGCCAGGCCGCAGGTCAACAACAGCGCGACCAGTGCGCTTGAACGGGTGAGGTGCATAGTGCGCTCCTTGATTGAGATGAGCGCGAGGGTATGACGCCGTGGTGACAGACTGATGACAAAAAGTCATTCTCCATTGCTACAACGCTTGCTCATTTGGGGACGGAACGCGGCAACACCGCCAGGAAATTATCCCGCGCCACCTTCCTGGCCACGTCTTCCGGCAAGGCATCCAGGAACGGGTCGAAACTGCGCAGCTCCTTGCCCACCTTGTTGAAACGGCCCACCACGTCCGACCCCACCATGAACCGCTCTGGAAAACGCTCTACCAGCTCCACCCAAGCCTGACGGGGCTTGCCTGCCTCGTCCAGCAGATACGGCGTGAGCAGGCTCCAGGACAGGTCGATGTACAGGTTCGGGTAGGATTCCAGCAGCCGGGTCAGGGTCGGCAGGAGAAAATCCAACTGCTTCTGGTGTCGATGGATTTCCTTGCTGGTGCCGGCGTGGGCCCAGATGAAGCGCGTGTGCGGGTGATTGCGCAGCGGCTCTTCGATTTCGGCCAGGTAAAGCGGATTTTTCTCACGCTTGGAGGTGATGTTCGAATGCAGCATCACCGGCAGGTCGTTCTCGGCCGCCAGATGATAGATCCGTGTCATGGCCTCGTTGTTGGCGCGCGGCGTGTCGCCCGAGGTCAATGCCGTGAGGTCGTCATGGCGGGTGAACACTTCGCCGATGCCCTGCCACAGCCCCGGGTACAGGTCGAGCATGCGTTGGATGTGGGCGTCGGAATTCTTGTCGTTGGGGTTGAAGCCCGACAGGAACGGATGGAAATGCGGGCGTTGCTCGGCGGTCAGCTTGCTCACCGCCGCGGCCACGATCACATCGGTGGCGCTGTACCAGTAGGCGTCCGCATCGTCACCGGCGTAGTAGCGCGGGCGCTTGGGCTCGTCTTCGTGCCATTTCTTGGCCACCGGAATGCCGGAGATCATCACATGTTCGATGCGATTGTCGGCCATCGCCTGGAGCAGCTTGGGCATCCCGGCGGTTTCCTGGAAAAAATCGACATAGTGCAGGTGCGCATCGCTGTAGGCGTATTCGCGGGCCAAGACGGCGTTGCTGGACACCGCCAGCAACCCGGCAACCATCAGGCGGGACAAGGACACAGGCAGACTCCAAAGGCCATGAACAGCATAGACCCCTCTCGTCCCGCTCGGGTTCAGCCGCCTGTGCCGTGGAAGGCGATGGCGGGTTATGCTGCGAGCCTCCATTGCTCAACCTGGAAGCCCCATGACCGCCCCCCTGATCGTTCGCCCCCGCGCCGAAGATGTCGAAGGCCAGCCGATCCTGCGTCCGCTGCCGTCCGCCCAATGCCGCAGCGTCGGGCCCTTCGTGTTTTTCGACCACATGCTGCAGACCCGCTACCCGGCTGGTACAGGCATGAACATTCGCCAGCATCCCCACATCGGCCTGTCCACCCTCACCTACCTGTTCGAGGGCCAGTTACAGCACAAGGACAGCCTTGGCTCCGACCAGGTGGTGAACGCCGGGGATGTCAGCTGGATGACCGCCGGCAGCGCCATCGCCCATGTCGAACGCACTCCCGCCCCGTTGCTGGCCAGTGGTTTCAGCCTCCACGGCCTGCAAGTCTGGCTGGCTTCGCCCAAGGCCCACGAACAGGGCCCCGGGCACTACAGCCATCATCCGGCGCACAGCCTGCCGGTCAGCGACAACCTGGGTGTGCGCATCCGCATGATCGCCGGCTCGGGTTTCTGCCTGGAGTCGCCAGTGCCGGTGCTGTCACCGACGCTGTATGCCGAACTGAACCTGCAAACCGCGACGACCCTGCTGATCCCCACCGAACATGAGGAGCGGGCACTGTATGTGTTGAGCGGCGAGGCGCTGCTGGACGGCGAGCCGCTGGAGCCCCATGCGCTGGTGATCCTGCCGGCCGGGCAAACAATGACCCTGTTCGCCGACAGCGACTGCCATGCCGTGCTGTTCGGCGGCACGCCGCTGGACGGGCCGCGACGGATGAACTGGAATTTCGTCTCCAGCGACCCGGCCCGCATCGATGAAGCCCGCCGGCGCTGGGCGGCCGGGGACTGGCCGACAGTGCCAGGGGAAAACGAGCGGATCGAGTTGCCCTGAATCCCATGTTGGATGTCAGGCCCCCTTCGCGAGCAAGCCCGCTCCCACAATGATCGAGCTACCCATACCGTGTGGGTAAGCACAGATCCAATGTGGGAGCGGGCTTGCTCGCGAAGGGGCCAGCCTTGACACTAAAAACGTGCCAAGCCGGGCACAACATCAGCCCTTGAACACTTCGTCCAGCAGGTTATGCATCGATCTGAACGCGCGAGCGGCAACCTTGGCGTTGTACATCATCTTACCCGGGACGTTGGCGTGAGGGTCGGTGAACGAATGCACCGCGCCGCCGTAGCTCAGCAGTTGCCAATCCACACCGGCAGCGGTCATTTCGTCTTCGAAGGCCGGCAGTTGCTCTTTCGGCACCAACGGATCGGCCGCGCCGTGCATCACCAGGACCGCGCCCTTGATATTGTGCGCATCCGCCGGGTTAGGCGTATCCAATGAGCCATGGAACGAGACGGCGGCCTTGAGCGGTGCACCGCTGCGGGCCAGTTCCAGGGCGCAGCAGCCACCGAAGCAGAAGCCGAACGCAGCCAGCCTGGACGTGTCGACCTGCGCCTCGCCCTGGCTTTGCAGTTGCTCGAACGCCGCTTGCATGCGCTTGCGCAGCAGGGCGCGATCATTCTTGAGGGGCATCATCGCCGCCCCGGCCTCGTCGGCATTGCCCGGGCGCACCGTCTGCCCATACAGGTCGGCAATCAATACCACGTAGCCATTGGCCGCCACCGACTGGGCGATCTCTTCGGCCCCTGCCCCCACGCCCATCCAATTGGGCGCCATCAACAACCCCGGACGCGAACCCTGTTGGCTGACGTCGAAGGCCAGGCGACCTTCATAGGTTTGGCCTTCGATCTGATAGACCAGCGGACGAACCGTTACCTGACTCATGATCCACTCCTTTCTAAATGGAACACCAGAAATGAAAAAACCCGCCGAAGCGGGTTTTTCCTGCACTGCTTAAGCTGACAACTCAACCAACAGCTTGTTCAGGCGGCGCACATAGGCCGCCGGGTCCTTCAGACTGTCGCCCGCCGCCAGGGCGGCCTGGTCGAACAGGATGTGGGAAAGGTCGCCGAAGCGCTCTTCGCTCTGTTCGTTGTCGAGCTTCTCCACCAGCGGGTGCGCCGGGTTGAATTCGAAGATCGGCTTGGAGTCCGGGACTTTCTGGCCGCTGGCTTCGAGGATCTGGCGCATCTGCAGGCCGAGGTCCTGCTCGCCGATGGCCAGGATCGCCGGGGAGTCGGTCAGGCGGTGCGAGACTCGCACTTCGCTGACGGCATCGCCCAGGGCGGTCTTGATCCGCTCGACTAGGCCCTCCTTGCTCTTGGCGACTTCCTCGGCGGCTTTCTTGTCTTCTTCCGAATCCAGGTTGCCGAGGTCCAGGTCGCCCCGCGCCACGTCCACGAAGCTCTTGCCGTCGAACTCGCTGAGGTAGCTCATCAGCCATTCGTCGATGCGGTCGGTCAGCAGCAGCACTTCGATGCCTTTCTTGCGGAAGACTTCCAGATGCGGGCTGTTCTTGACCTGTGCATAAGTCTCGCCGGTCAGGTAGTAGATCTTGTCCTGCCCTTCCTTGGCGCGAGCCAGGTAATCGGCCAGGCCCACGATCTGCTCGCCGTCGTCACCCTGGGTCGAGGCAAAGCGCAGCAGGCCGGCGATTTTTTCCTTGTTGGCGAAGTCCTCGGCCGGGCCTTCCTTCATCACCTGGCCGAAGTTCTTCCAGAAGCTCTTGTACTGCTCCGGCTCGTTCTTCGCCAGCTTCTCCAGCATGTCCAGGACACGCTTGGTCAGCGCCGACTTCATCGAGTCGATGATCGGATCTTTCTGCAGGATTTCCCGCGAGACGTTCAGCGACAGGTCGTTGGAATCCACCACGCCCTTGATGAAGCGCAGGTACAGCGGCAGGAACGATTCGGCCTGGTCCATCACGAACACACGCTGCACGTACAGCTTCAGGCCGCGTGGCGCTTCGCGCTGGTACAGGTCGAACGGCGCGCGGGCCGGCACGTACAGCAGCGAGTTGTATTCCAACTTGCCTTCGACCTTGTTATGGCTCCAGCTCAGCGGGTTTTCGTAGTCGTGGGCGATGTGCTTGTAGAACTCCTGGTATTCCTCATCCTTCACCTCGGTGCGTGGACGGGTCCACAGGGCACTGGCGCGGTTGACGGTTTCCCACTCCACTTCAGGCTTCTCTTCGCCCTCGGCGGCGGTGACTTCCTTCGGCAGCTCGATGGGCAGCGCGATATGGTCGGAGTACTTCTTGATGATGTTGCGCAGGCGCCAGCCATCGGCGAATTCGTCTTCGCCGGACTTGAGGTGCAGCACGATGCGGGTGCCGCGATCAGCCTTGTCGACGGTGGCGACTTCGAACTCGCCCTCGCCCTTGGACGACCAGTGCACGCCTTCGCTCGCGGCGAGGCCGGCACGGCGGCTGAACACTTCCACGCGATCGGCAACGATGAACGCCGAGTAGAAACCGACGCCGAACTGGCCGATCAGGTGGGAATCCTTCTTCTGGTCGCCCGACAGGTTCTTCATGAAGTCGGCGGTGCCGGACTTGGCGATGGTGCCCAGGTGCGTGATCACCTCTTCGCGGCTCATGCCGATGCCGTTGTCTTCGAGGGTGACGGTCTTGGTGTCCTTGTCGAAGCTCACACGGATTTTCAGTTCGGCGCCACCTTCAAGCAGCTCAGGCTTGGACAGGGCTTCGAAACGTAACTTGTCGACGGCGTCAGAGGCGTTCGAGATCAGCTCGCGAAGGAAAATTTCCTTATTCGAATACAGCGAGTGAATCATCAGGTGCAGCAGTTGCTTCACCTCGGTCTGGAAGCCCAGGGTTTCCTTTTGAGTTTCCACGCTCATGGTCATCAAACTCCAAGTGGATGGTGGTGTCCGCCTCGCTGAGATTGGCGGCGGGATGTCCACAAGGTGGGGGCAACCCGGATGATTTCAAGGGCGATCGGCTTTCCCGGGCTCCTGGATCTTGAAATGCGCCCGAGCGGTGGCGATCGGTTCGGCCTCGACGTCCTGCCAGGCCGTGATCGCGACGTTGGCAACCCGGCGCCCCTGGCGCCAGACCTGGCACCGGGCGTACGTGTCGCGAAACTGGCCGGCGCGCAGGTAATCCAGGGAAAAATCGATGATCTTCGGCACGCTCGGCACGCCGGTGGCGATCAGCAGATGAACGGCCGCCGCCAGCTCCATGAAGCCGGCGATGACCCCACCATGGATCGCCGGGAGTAAAGGGTTACCAATGTTGTCCTGGTTGGCTGGCAGGCGAAACAGCAACCCGTCGCCCTCGCGCGAGCATTCGACGCCAATCAGCTGTGCGTAAGGGATCGAGGCCAGCAGCAGCGCGTAGTCGCCCTGCTCGCAGGCCTGGCGCAGGTGTTCGCGGGTGATCTCGCTCATGGCGTGCCCACCGCGACGGACGGGCTGCGCGGGGGGATGCCCCTGGCATGCTGGCCCAGGCGCATGAACGTGCCCACCACATGGGCGATGGGTTGCTCGGGATCGTCCTGGTAGGCGATTCCACGGGTGAAGATCACATCCGGCGTCACCCGATAGCATTGGGCAAAACCGTAGACGTCCTTGTGGGGTTCGGCGGCGTGCATATAGTCGATGCGCAGGTCCAGGGTCGGGCAAACCTCGAATTGCGGGAGCACGCACAGGGTCGACATGCCGCACGCGGTGTCCATCAGAGACGTCAATGCGCCACCGTGGATGATGCCGGTCAGGGGATTTCCGACGATTCGGGGGCTGAACGGCAGGATCACCGTCAAACCTTCAGGGCTGGCACTGTGGAGTTTCAAACCCAATACCTGGCAATGCCGCAGCGCCGACAAAAAACGTGTCGCACGCTCAAAAACGGGGTCTTCGGCCATGTGATTAATGCTCGGATAAGTGACGAAAGCTGATATCAGCCGTGACCGATAAAGTTCCATTGCACGGCAACGTTATATATCTGTGACAACGCTGGAACTTAATCTCCGGGGCTGTGCTCAAAAGGCCAGTAGTTATTTCCATAAGGAGAAACACCCCATGCGTAAGACTTTAGCTATTGCCTTGATGTTGGCCGCCTCCCTGGGTCTCGCTGCCTGCGATAAAAAATCCGAGGACAAAGCTCAAGATGCCAACCAACACGCTGAGCAAGCTCAGCAAGACATGAACAAAGCACAGGATAAAGTGAACGACGCCGCGAAAGAAAACGCCGAAGCTGCCAAAGATCAGGCCGAAGCGAACAAAGCCGCCGCGCAGGAACAAGCCCCCGCTACAGCGCCTAAAACCAACTGATCCGGTTTTAGCGGCAAAAGAAAACCCGCCTGGTGCGGGTTTTTCTTTGCCTGCCATTCAGCGAACGAAACCGTTATGCCACGTCCTTGAGGACTTCCGGGGCCGGGACTTCAGTCGGCGTATAGACCATGACATCCAGTACATCGGAGTGAAACTCACGCTGATACAGCACAAACACCACGCCCGCACTCATCAACATGAATAACCAGGGGCTGACGAACCAGGCCAACATGGTCATGCCGAAATAATAAGAGCGCAGGCCGAAGTTGAACTGGTTGGCGGCCATCGAAATAACCCGCGCAGCCCGAAGGGCGAAGGCCTTGCGCTCCTGCTCCGACACATGGCGCTCGCCGATCATCGGCGCCGACCCTACCAAAACCGCCGCGAAGTTGTATTGGCGCATGCACCAGCTGAACGTGAAGAACGCATACACGAACACCAGCGCCAGGCACAGCAACTTGACTTCCGCCATGCCCTGGGACGCCTGCTGCACCATCGGCAGGTCCGCCAGCAACGACACCGCTCGGTCAGACGCCCCCAGGACAGTCAGGATGCCGGCGAGGATGATCAACGTGCTGGAGGCGAAGAAGGACGCGTTGCGCTCCAGGTTGCCGATCACGCTGGCATCGGCGATGCGGTTCTCGCGCAGCAGCATGCGGCGCATCCAGTCCTCGCGGTACAAGTGCATCACACTGGCCAGGCACGCGGTGTCGCGGGCCTTCCAGGTGGCATAGCGGGTATAGCCGGCCCAGCAGATGATGAACCAGGCGGCGGCAAGCAGATGGATCAGGTTGGCTTGGATGAATGACATTCGATTTCCTGTGTGTCCAAAAACATGACGTCTAAAGCCAGACGTATCTTGAAATGCCGACCTTGTGGGAGCGAGCTTGCTCGCGATTGCGGTCCATCAGACACATTGATGTTGGCTGATCTGGCGCTATCGCGAGCAAGCTCGCTCCCACAAGGTTGTGTGCAAGCCTTTCGAGACACTGCTTCGACGTTAGCCCACGAAAAAAGACACCGCACACAAAAAAAATGCCCCGTATCGATTGATACGGGGCATTTCGTCATTGGCGCAAGAGCCGGGTCAGGCCAGCGCTTCGCTGCGCTTGCCCAGCAGCCGGTCGCAGACCACGGCCACCGCCAGGGTCATCACCGACGGCACCAGCCAGGCCAGGCCCTGCTCGCTCAGCGGCAGGTGGGCCAGTTGGGCCGGCATCCAGTCCGCCAGCCCGGCGCCCTTGAGGGCGTCGATCAGGCCAAACAGGAACGACACCAGCATCACCGGGCCAACGATGCGCCCTTGCTCGTGCCAGAAGTCCTTGCAGAAGCTCAGCGCCACCAGCGCGATGCACGGCGGGTAGATCGCCGTGAGCACCGGGATCGAGAATGCGATCAGCTTGGTCAGGCCCAAGTTGGACACCAGCAGCGAAAACGCCGCCAGGATCACCACCAGGGTCTTGTAGGACAGTGGCAGGACGCGGCTGAAATACTCGGCACAAGCGCAGGTCAGGCCAACCGCCGTCACCAGGCATGCCAGGGAGATCAGCACCGCGAGGAAACCGCTGCCCAGGCTGCCGAACGTATGTTGCACGTAGGCATGCAGCACCGCCGCACCGTTGGTCGCCCCCGCCGCCACCTCATGGCTGCCCGAACCCAGGCGGAACAGGCTGACGTAGACCAGCGCCAGGCCCACCCCGGCGATCAACCCGGCAATGATGGCATAGCGGGTGATCAGGGCCGGGGACTCGACGCCCCGGGAACGGATCGCGTTGACGATGACGATGCCGAACACCAGCGCACCCAGGGTATCCATGGTCAGGTAGCCATTGATGAAACCTTGGGAAAACGGCGCCGCGACGTACTCGGGAGTCGCCACGCCGATGTCGCCCGCCGGCAAGGCGAACGCGGCGATGCCCAGCACGGCCAGGGCAATGATCTTCAGCGGCGCGAGAAAGCGCCCGACGGTGTCCAGCAGGCGGCCCGGGTAGAGCGAGATGAAGAACACCAGCAGGAAATACACGGCGCTGTAGAGGAACAACGCCAATGGGCTTTCGCCGGTCAGCGGCGCCAGGCCGACTTCGAACGAAACGGTGGCGGTACGCGGCGTGGCGAACAGCGGACCGACGGCCAGGTAGCACACCGCTGCCAGCAAGCCTCCGGCGATCTTGCCGATGGGGCTGCTCAAGGCATCCATCGCGCCACCGACCTTGGCCAGGGCAACGACGGTGATGACCGGCAAGCCGACTGCCGTGATCAGAAAGCCCAGCGCCGCCATCCAGACATGAGGCCCGGACTGCAAACCGACGATAGGTGGGAAGATGATATTGCCAGCCCCGACGAACAGGGCAAATGTCATGAAACCAAGCGCCAGGATATCCTGGCCTTTCAACACTTTCATTTAAGGAAACCACACTACTGAATCGGAATTTAGAGAGGGATTTCCCTTAGGGGTAGAGGGAAATGCTGCCGATCCGCATCAGACCGACCCGTTTAGCGCGTCGCTGCCTTGTGGGCCGCGAGCGCAAAAATGGCTGCTAGCCTAACGAATTTGCCTGACAAACGCACTGTTACGGGGCGAAGTATCCGATACACGACATTTTTGTGTCGCGTTTACGTATCTATTTATCCCACACTGCCTCTCTGGAAAGCAGATGACCTGTGGCGAGGGGATTTATCCCCGCTGGGCTGCGAAGCAGCCCCAACCAGGCAACCGCGTCCCTCCAGACAAATTGCGGTCAATTATTTTGGGGCTGCTTCGCAGCCCAACGGGGATAAATCCCCTCGCCACAAGAAGCCCTACAGCCACAAATACGACGGCCGAAAACGACAAAGGCCACCCGAAGGTGGCCTTTGTTGCTGGAACGAATCAGTCAGCCGAAGCTTACTTCTTCATTTCCCAGCCAGTCAGCTCGGCCAGGGCCTTGCCGATGTCTGCCAGCGAACGCACGGTTTTCACGCCTGCGTCTTGCAGCGCAGCGAATTTCTCGTCTGCAGTGCCTTTGCCGCCAGAGATGATTGCGCCAGCATGGCCCATGCGCTTGCCCGGAGGAGCAGTCACACCAGCGATGTAGGAAACAACCGGCTTGGTCACGTTTGCCTTGATGTAGGCAGCCGCTTCTTCTTCGGCCGAGCCGCCGATCTCACCGATCATGACGATCGCTTCGGTCTTCGGGTCTTCCTGGAACAGCTTCAGGATGTCGATGAAGTTCGAGCCTGGGATCGGGTCACCGCCGATGCCGACGCAAGTCGACTGACCGAAACCGGCGTCAGTGGTCTGCTTGACCGCTTCGTAGGTCAGGGTGCCGGAACGGGAAACGATACCGACCTTGCCTGGCAAGTGAATGTGACCTGGCATGATGCCGATCTTGCATTCGCCTGGAGTGATCACGCCTGGGCAGTTAGGGCCGATCAGGGTGATACCCAGCTCGTCGCACTTGACCTTGGCTTCCAGCATGTCGATGGTCGGGATGCCTTCGGTGATGCAAACGATCAGCTTGATGCCGCCGAACGCTGCTTCAAGGATGGAGTCCTTGCAGAAAGGAGCTGGAACGTAGATCACGCTGGCGGTGGCGCCAGTCGCGGCTACAGCGTCCTTCACGGTGTTGAACACTGGCAGGCCCAGGTGCTCGGTGCCGCCTTTGCCTGGCGTTACGCCGCCAACCATCTTGGTGCCGTATTCGATGGCTTGCTGGGTGTGGAAACTACCTTGCGAACCGGTAATACCCTGGCAGATAACCTTGGTGTCTTTATTGATCAGGACGCTCATTATTTGCCCTCCGCAGCTTTGACAACTTGTTGAGCAGCGTCGGTCAGGCTGGTAGCAGCGATGATGTTCAAACCGCTTTCTGCCAGTACTTTAGCGCCCAGCTCAGCGTTGTTGCCTTCGAGGCGAACAACAACCGGGATTTTCACGCCCACTTCCTTCACGGCGCCGATGATGCCTTCGGCAATCATGTCGCAACGAACGATGCCGCCGAAGATGTTGACCAGTACTGCAGCGACGTTGGTGTCGGACAGGATGATCTTGAACGCTTCGGTTACGCGTTCCTTGGTAGCACCACCGCCTACGTCGAGGAAGTTGGCTGGCTTGCCGCCATGCAGGTTGACGATGTCCATGGTACCCATGGCCAGGCCGGCACCGTTGACCATGCAGCCGATGTTACCTTCCAGGGCCACGTAGTTCAGTTCGAACTTGGCAGCGTGCGCTTCGCGCGGATCGTCCTGGGACGGATCGTGGAAAGTCTTCAGCTTAGGCTGACGGTACATGGCGTTGGCGTCGATGTTGATCTTGGCATCGAGGCAATGCAGGTCGCCGTCAGCCTTGATCACCAGCGGGTTCACTTCCAGCAGCGCCAGGTCGTGGTCCTGGAACAGCTTGGCCAGGCCAACGAAGATCTTGGCGAACTGAGTGACTTGCTTGCCTTCCAGGCCCAGCTGGAAAGCCAGCTCGCGACCCTGGAATGGCTGTGCGCCAACCAGTGGATCGATGGTGGCCTTGAGGATTTTCTCAGGGGTGTCGTGCGCGATCTTCTCGATGTCCACGCCACCTTCGGTGGAGGCCATGAACACGATGCGACGGCTCGAACGGTCAACGACAGCGCCCAGGTACAGCTCTTTAGCGATATCAGTGCACGACTCGACCAGGATCTTGGTGACTGGCTGACCGTTGGCGTCAGTCTGGTAAGTCACCAGACGCTTGCCCAGCCACTGCTGTGCGAAGGCTTTGGCGTCTTCTTTGCTGCGAACCAGCTTGACGCCGCCCGCTTTACCGCGACCACCGGCGTGAACCTGGGCTTTGACAACCCATTCGCTGCCGCCGATTTTGTCGCAAGCTTCTGCTGCCGCTTCCGGGGTGTCTACCGCGTAGCCTGTGGATACTGGCAGGCCGTACTCAGCGAACAGCTGCTTACCCTGATACTCGTGAAGATTCATGCTTATTACCGTCTTCGTTAGGTACTGCGCATTCGGTGCTGCACCATTGAGTGCCGCACCACCTGTGACTGCTGCTTGCGTAGCGTTCCGGTCGCCCGGTTCGGCTACGCAAGACTGCGTCCAGCGGACATTCCGCGGTGAGTCTTGCTCGCAAGGCTCACGACGGGCCGAACCGCCGTGGTTTCTTATTGTTTATTAACGCTTCTTGCGGTTGGCCACGTGGATGGCGCCGCCATTCACGGCCAGGGCCGCTTCGTGCAAGGCTTCGGACAGGGTCGGATGGGAGAAGACCATCATGCCCAGGTCTTCAGCGCTGGTGCCGAATTCCATACCGATCGCGCCTTGCTGTACCAGCTCGGCAGCGCTTGGGCCAATGACGTGAACGCCCAATACGCGGTCCGTCTTGGCATCGGCGATGACTTTCACGAAACCGCCGGTGTCGTTGGCAGCCATGGCACGGCCACTGGCGGCGAACGGGAAGGTGCCGACGTTAACTTCAACGCCTTCGGCTTTCAAGGCCTGCTCGGTTTTACCGACCCATGCGATTTCCGGGTGGGTGTAGATAACCGACGGGATCAGGTCGTAGTTCATCTGGGCCTTGTGGCCCTTGATGCGCTCGACAACCATGATGCCTTCCTCGGACGCCTTGTGCGCCAGCATCATGCCGCGAACCACGTCACCGATGGCGTAGACGCCCGGTACGGTAGTGGCGCAGAAATCGTCAACCTGGATGAAACCACGCTCATCGATTTCAACGCCGCTATCGGCAGCCAGCAGATCGGTGGTCACCGGACGACGGCCGACCGCAACGATCAGTTTGTCGAAAGTGATGGTCTGTTCGCCATTGGCGTCGGTGTAGTTGACAACGACTTCTTCGCCGTTGACTTTCGAACCGGTCACGCGAGCGCCCAGCTTGATGTCCAGGCCTTGCTTGGTCAGGGTCTTCAGCGCTTCCTTGGAGACTGCGGTGTCGGCAGCCATCAGGAAGGTGTCGAGGGCTTCCAGCACGGTCACTTGCGCGCCCAGGCGCGACCATACCGAACCCAGCTCGAGGCCGATCACGCCGGCACCGATGACGCCCAGGCGCTTAGGCACGGACTGGAACTCCAGGGCGCCGGTGGAATCGACGATCACGTTCTGATCGACCGGGGCTGGCGGGATGTCGATCGGGCGCGAGCCCGGTGCCAGGATGACGTTCTCGGCTTCGATGACTTCAACCGAACCGTCTGGCTTGGTCACTTCGACCTTCTTGCCCAGCAGCAGCTTGCCGTGGCCCTGGATCGAGGTTACGCCGTTGGCCTTGAACAGGGTGGCAACACCGCTGGTCAGGTTCTTGACGATGCCAGCCTTGCGGCCAACCATCGCGGCGACGTCCATCTTGACTTCGCCGGTGGAGATGCCGTGGACGTTGAAGCTTTCTTTCGCTTCCTTGTATTTCCAGGAACTGTCCAGCAGCGCCTTGGAAGGAATGCAGCCGACGTTCAGGCAAGTACCGCCGAGGGCCTGTTTGCCCTCCGCGTCGGTGTATTTCTCGATGCAGGCAGTGCTAAGGCCAAGTTGTGCAGCCTTGATGGCCGCTACATAGCCGCCAGGGCCCGCACCAATCACTACCACGTCGAATTTCTGAGTCATGAGTCATTCCTTTTCGAATCAAACCGGACGGCCGCTTGTGGCGACCGTCGTGGGACGAGACCGATTGTTTCAGCAAGAGGCCGGTCGACAGACCGGCCCTCGCGGCGAGATCAGATGTCCAGCAGCAGACGAGCCGGATCTTCAAGCAGGTTCTTGATGGTTACCAGGAAAGTCACGGCTTCTTTACCGTCGATCAGGCGGTGATCGTAGGACAGCGCCAGGTACATCATCGGACGAATCACAACCTGGCCATTGACCGCCATCGGACGCTGGATGATGTTGTGCATACCCAGGATCGCCGCTTGCGGTGGGTTGACGATCGGGGTCGACATCATCGAACCGAATGTACCACCGTTGGTGATGGTGAATGTACCGCCGGTCATCTCGTCGATGGACAGCTTGCCGTCACGGGCCTTCTTGCCGAAGGTGGCGATGCCGCCTTCGATTTCGGCCAGGCTCATCAGCTCGGCGTTACGCAGCACCGGAACCACCAGGCCACGGTCGCTGGAGACCGCGACACCGATGTCGGCATAGCCGTGGTAGACGATGTCGGAACCGTCGATCGACGCGTTGACGGCAGGGAAGCGTTTCAGCGCTTCGGTGGCTGCCTTGACGAAGAACGACATGAAGCCCAGGCGCACGCCGTTGTGGGACTTCTCGAACAGGTCCTTGTACTTCGAACGCAGGGCCATGACTTCGGTCATGTCGACTTCGTTGAAGGTGGTCAGCATGGCCATGTTCGACTGGGCTTCGACCAGGCGCTTGGCCACGGTGGCGCGAACGCGGGTCATCGGTACACGCTTCTCGGTGCGGTCGCCGGCGGCGAAGACAGGCGCAGCGGCGGCCGGAGCGGCAGCCTTGGCCGGAGCAGCAGCCGCTGGAGCGGCTTTCTTCGCGGCAACGGCAGCCACGACGTCTTCCTTGGTCACGCGACCGCCTTTGCCGGTGCCGGCAACGGAAGCGATGTTGATGCCGTTTTCTTCAGCGATCTTGCGGGCAGCCGGCGCAGCGACTGGATCGTCTTCGCCGTCGGCAGCCGGAGCAGCAGCCTGGGCGGCGGCCGGCGCGGCAGCAGCGGCCGGAGCAGCGGCGGCAGCGCCACCTTCAACGATCGAGCCCAGCACTTCGTCGGACAGAACGGTGTCGCCTTCGTTCTTGACGATCTCGCCCAGCACGCCGTCGGCGGTCGCCAGGACTTCCAGCACGACCTTGTCGGTCTCGATGTCGACGATCAGTTCGTCACGCTTGATGGCCTCGCCCGGTTTTTTGTGCCAGGTGGCAACGGTGCCATCGGCAACCGATTCCGGGAAAGTGGGGGCTTTGATCTCGATAGCCATTATCTGTGGTTCCTTAAATTCGGTTTCAGGTGCGCGAAGGCATTAAACAGTGAAGGCATCTTGCAGCAGTTTTTCCTGCTGCTCGGCGTGCATCGACGCATAACCACACGCAGGTGCAGCAGAAGCATCACGGCCGGCATATTCCAGGCCCAGGGCCTTGTTATGGTTGCCGATGCTGCGACGCAGGTGATGCTGGCTGCTGTACCACGCGCCCTGGTTCATCGGTTCTTCCTGGCACCACACCACGTGGGTGAGGTTGGTGTAAGGCGCGATGGCCTCCATCAGGTCTTCTTCCGGGAACGGATAGAGCTGCTCGATACGCACGATGGCGATGTCTTCGCGGCCTTCGGCACGACGTTTTTCCAGAAGGTCATAGTAGACCTTGCCGCTGCACAGGATCAGGCGAGTCACCTTGGCCGCGTCCAGCGTGTCGATTTCTGAAATAACGGTCTGGAACGAGCCTTCGGCCAGGTCCTCGAGCGTGGAGATCGCCAGTTTGTGGCGCAACAGCGACTTGGGCGTCAGCACGATCAGCGGCTTGCGCAGCGGACGGATGACCTGGCGACGCAGCAGGTGGTAGATCTGCGCCGGGGTCGTCGGTACGCACACTTGCACGTTGTGCTCGGCGCACAGTTGCAGGTAACGCTCCAGACGTGCCGAGGAGTGCTCCGGCCCCTGCCCTTCATAACCGTGTGGCAACAGCATGGTCAGGCCGCAGAGACGACCCCACTTGTGCTCGCCGCTGGTGATGAACTGGTCGACAACCACCTGGGCACCGTTGGCGAAGTCGCCGAACTGGGCTTCCCAGATCACCAGCGCATTCGGCTCGGTGGTGGAATAACCGTATTCGAACGCCAGGACGGCTTCCTCGGACAGCAGCGAATCGTACAGGTCGAAACGTGGCTGGCCCTTGTACAGGTGTTGCAGCGGAATGTAGGTGCTGGCGTCTTTCTGGTTGTGCAGCGCCGCATGGCGGTGCGAGAAAGTACCGCGGCCTACGTCCTGGCCGGTGATGCGGATCGGGTGACCTTCGAATGCCAGGGTCGCGTACGCCATGGTTTCGGCATAGCCCCAGTTGATCGGCAGGCCGCCGGCTTGCATCTTCTGACGGTCTTCGTAGATCTTGGCGACCTGGCGCTGGACCACGAAGCCTTCCGGGATTTCCAGCAGCTTGGCGGACAGTTCCTGCAAGGTCTTGAGGTCGAAACGCGTGTCGTGACGAGCGGTCCAGGCGTGGCCCAGGTAAGGACGCCAGTCCACGAACAACTCTTTGTTCGGTTCCTTGACCAGGCTTTTCACCACGTGCAGGCCGTTGTCCAGGGCGTTGCGATATTCATCGACTTTTTCCTGGACGCGCTCGGCGTTCAGCACACCGGCCTGGGTCAGGCGCTCGGCATACAGTTCACGGGTGGTGCGCTGCTTGGCGATCTGTTGGTACATCAGCGGCTGGGTGCCACTTGGCTCGTCGGCCTCGTTGTGGCCACGACGACGGTAGCAGACCAGGTCGATCACCACGTCGCGCTTGTACTGCATGCGGTAGTCGATGGCCAGCTGGGTCACGAACAGCACGGCTTCCGGATCATCACCATTCACATGGAGGATCGGCGCCTGGATCATTTTCGCGACGTCGGTGGCGTACTCGGTGGAACGCGAGTCCAGCGGGTTGCTGATGGTGAAACCGACCTGGTTGTTGATCACGATGTGCACGGTGCCGCCGGTCTTGAAACCGCGGGTCTGCGACATCTGGAAGGTTTCCATGACCACGCCCTGACCGGCGAATGCCGCGTCACCGTGGATGGAAATCGGCAACACCTTCTCGCCGGTCGGATCGTTGCGACGATCCTGGCGGGCGCGAACCGAACCCTCGACCACCGGGGAAACGATTTCCAGGTGGGACGGGTTGAACGCCATCGCCAGGTGGACTTCGCCACCGGTGGTCATCACGTTGGACGAGAAGCCCTGGTGGTACTTCACGTCACCGGAACCCAGCTCGACCTTCTTCTTGCCTTCGAACTCGTCGAACAGCTCGCGCGGGTTCTTGCCGAAGGTGTTGACCAGTACGTTCAGGCGACCACGGTGGGCCATGCCGATGACGACTTCCTTGGTGCCGTAGGAACCGGAACGCTGGATCAGCTCGTCGAGCATCGGGATCAGGCTTTCACCGCCTTCCAGGCCGAAACGCTTGGTACCTGGATACTTGGTGCCCAGGTATTTCTCCAGGCCTTCACCGGCCGTGACGCGCTCGAGCAGGTGGCTCTTGATGTCGGCGGAGTAGGTCGGACGGCCACGAACGCTTTCCAGACGCTGCTGGAACCACTGGCGCTGCTCGGAGTCGGTGATGTGCGTGAACTCAGCGCCGATGGTGCGGCAATATGTCTGCTGCAACGCTTCGTGAATTTCGCGTAGGCTCGCTTCCTCTTTGCCGATGAACAGGTCGCCGGCACGGAAGGTCGTATCAAGATCGGCATTGGTCAAGCCGTAATGAGTGATCGACAGGTCTGCAGGTGCAGGACGCTGCCACAGCCCCAGCGGGTCCAGCTGGGCTGCCTGGTGGCCGCGCATCCGGTAGGCCTGGATCAGTCGCAGCACTTCGACTTGCTTCTTCTCGTGCTCACTGCTCACGCTACCGGCAGATACCGGTTGGGCGCGGCGCTGGTTCTTCGCCAGCAGCACGAAATGATCGCGAATCGTCGAGTGCGAAACATCAGTGGCAGAGTTACCGTCAGCCGGCAACTTCTGAAAGTAGGTGCGCCATTCTTCTGGCACAGCGTTAGGGTCGTGCAGGTAGAGCTCGTAGAGCTCTTCCACATAGGCAGCGTTACCACCGGAGAGGTGGGCACTGTTCCACATGCGCTGCATCACGCTTTCTTGCATGCTTGGTCACCCTCGATTAGGGGAACACCACCGGCGAAAACACCGAGCAAACTTGCAGAAGTCCGAGTGCAGCGACTAAAACAAGCCACTTAGGATCACGCTGATAGTCCGGGTACCAGCCCGGATGCCCCTGCTTGTCTCATTTCTTCAAAATAAGAACCGCCGCTTTGTGAGCGGCTGTTCTGGTTATGCTACGACGCGGGTTGAAGCCCGCGCCCTAGCCTCTACGGGTACAGCGGTTCTACGGGTACAGCAGCTGAATCACACGCCGTTTTGCAGCAGCATGTTACGTACGTGACCGATGGCCTTAGTCGGGTTCAGGCCTTTCGGGCAGACGTTGACGCAGTTCATGATCCCGCGGCAGCGGAATACGCTGAACGGGTCATCCAGTGCGGCCAGACGCTCGGACGTCTTGGTGTCACGGCTGTCTGCCAGGAAGCGGTACGCTTGCAGCAGGGCGGCCGGGCCCAGGAATTTGTCCGGGTTCCACCAGAAGGATGGGCACGAGGTCGAGCAGCAGGCGCACAGGATGCACTCGTACAGACCGTCGAGCTTCTCACGCTCTTCCGGGGACTGCAGACGCTCGATGGCCGGAGCCGGCGTGTCGTTCTGCAGGAATGGCTTCACCTTCTCGTATTGCTTGTAGAAGATGCTCATATCGACGACCAGGTCACGGATCACCGGCAAACCTGGCAGCGGACGAACGATCAGCTTGTTGCCCTTCACAACGGCCGACAACGGCGTGATGCAGGCCAGGCCGTTCTTGCCGTTGATGTTCATGCCGTCGGAGCCACAAACGCCCTCGCGGCAGGAGCGACGGTAGGAGAAGCCCTCGTCCTGTTCCTTGATCAGGGCCAGCACGTCCAGCACCATCAGGTCCTTACCACCGGTATCGACCTGGAAATCCTGCATGAACGGCGCAGCGTCCTGATCAGGGTTGTAGCGATAAACACTGACTTGCAACATAGCGGTCACCCTTAATAAGTCCGGACTTTTGGTTCGAAAGTCGGAACAGTCTTCGGCGAGAAGTTCACGGCACGCTTGGCGACGCGTTTTTCACCCGGGAAGTACAAGGTGTGGCACAGCCAGTTTTCGTCGTCTCGGTCTTCGTAGTCTTCGCGGGCGTGGGCGCCACGGGACTCTTTACGCACTTCTGCGGCGATGGCGGTGGCTTCGGCCACTTCCAGCAGGTTCTGCAACTCCAGCGCTTCGATACGGGCGGTGTTGAACGCCTGCGATTTATCGTTGATCTTCACGTTGGCGATTCGTTCACGCAATTGCGCCAGCTGGGCAATACCCTTCTGCATGTATTCGCCGGTACGGAATACACCGAAGTAGTTCTGCATGCAGCTTTGCAGCTCGCGACGCAGGGTGGCGACGTCTTCGCCATCGGTGCGCTCGTTCAGGGCGGACAGACGGGCCAGGGCCGCGTTGATGTCGGCGTCGGTGGCGTCGTCGTATTCGATACCGTCGCTCAGCGCCTTCTCCAGGTGCAGGCCGGCGGCACGACCGAAGACCACCAGGTCGAGCAGCGAGTTGCCGCCCAGGCGGTTGGCACCGTGAACCGATACGCACGCCACTTCACCCACTGCGAACAGGCCAGGGATGATCTGGTCGACGCCTTCGGCGTTCTGGGTGATTGCCTGGCCATGGATGTTGGTGGCAACGCCGCCCATCATATAGTGGCAGGTTGGAACGACCGGCACCGGCGCGACGACCGGGTCGACGTGGGCGAAGGTCTTGGACAGCTCGCAGATGCCTGGCAGGCGGCTGTGCAGCACTTCCTCGCCCAGGTGGTCGAGCTTGAGCATCACGTGGTCGCCATTCGGGCCGCAACCGTTGCCGGCGATGATTTCCTTGACCATCGAACGGGCAACCACGTCACGACCGGCCAGGTCCTTGGCGTTCGGAGCATAACGCTCCATGAAACGCTCGCCGTGCTTGTTGATCAGGTAGCCGCCTTCACCACGGCAGCCTTCGGTGACCAGTACACCGGCGCCGGCGATGCCGGTCGGGTGGAACTGCCACATTTCGATGTCTTGTACCGGCACGCCAGCACGCAGGGCCATGCCAACGCCGTCACCGGTGTTGATCAGGGCGTTGGTGGTGGAGGCGTAGATACGGCCTGCACCGCCGGTCGCCAGCACGGTGGCCTTGGAACGGATGTAGGTGGTTTCGCCGGTTTCGATGCAGATCGCGATCACGCCGACGAAGGCGCCGTCCTGGTTTTTCACCAGGTCAACGGCGTAGTACTCGTTCAGGAACGTGGTGCCGGCCTTCAGGTTGCCCTGATAAAGGGTGTGCAGCAGCGCGTGACCGGTACGGTCGGAGGCCGCGCAAGTACGGGCAGCCTGCCCGCCCTTGCCGTAGTCCTTGGACTGGCCACCGAACGGACGCTGGTAGATGCGGCCGGTTTCGGTACGGGAGAACGGCAGGCCCATGTGGTCCAGCTCGAACACCGCGGCCGGGCCTTCCTGACACATGTATTCGATAGCGTCCTGGTCACCGATGTAGTCGGAACCCTTGACGGTATCGTACATGTGCCAGCGCCAGTCATCGTTCGGGTCGGCCGAAGCGATGGCGCAGGTGATGCCGCCCTGGGCGGAAACAGTGTGCGAACGAGTCGGGAAAACCTTGGTGATCACGGCAGTCTTGTGACCGCCCTGCGCCAGTTGCAGCGCTGCGCGCATGCCGGCACCGCCGCCACCAATGATGATGGCGTCGAAAGAAATCGTAGGAATGTTAGCCATGAATCAGATACCCCAAAGAATCTGCACACCCCAGACGAAGTACGCGAACATCGCGACGCCGCATACCGCCTGGAAAAGGAAACGTATGGCAGTCGCCGACTTGCCGAACGCCATTTGCGTCAGGTAGTCGGTGGCGATGGTCCACATGCCGACCCAGGCGTGAGCGCCCAGTGCGACAAGGGCCAGCAGACTGAAGATACGCATCCAGTTGTTTGCAAACAGTTCGTGCCATTGGGCATAGCCAAGGCCAGGGTTTGCCACGACATATCCGATCAGGAAAATGAAGTAAGCCGCGAGAACGACCGCAGACACACGCTGCGCCATCCAGTCATAAAGGCCCGAACGCGAGAGGTTCGTAACGTTGGTTACCATATCCAGACTCCTGCCAGAACAATCACCACCACGGAAACGGCGATAACGATTTTCGAGCCCAGCTTGCCGCCTTCCAGCGTTTCACCGATGCCCATATCCATGATCAAGTGGCGCACACCGGCAACCAGGTGATACAGCAAGGCGGACAGGATGCCCCAAATCACTAGCTTGGCTAGCGGACTGGTCAGACACGCTTTCACCTGACCGAAGCCTTCTTCCGAGTCGAGCGACTTGTCCAATGCGTAAAGCATGATGGCCAGGCTGACGAAGAGGATGACACCGGAGATACGGTGAAGAATGGACGTGTAAGCAGTGACTGGGAGTTTGATGGTCCTTAGGTCTAGGTTTACAGGTCGTTGGCTTTTCACGGCTTTTTTTTCACACTGAAGAGCCCCTAACAATCAGGGCAAAGTTGTTGCGGCGCGCACTGGTCAGGTACTCACCACCCAGGGAGTGACGACCCCCAAGAAAGCAGGCCCAAAAGCCCCTGGCGGTCGGTGGCCGAGTATAGACAGTTAGGCTACTAATGACAACGCGTTCACCTTCCCCTAATAGCGCATTGCACATACCAGACAAAAGGCGTAAACGGCAGGTAATTTCGCGGAAAAAGTCCGGTTAAAGCCTTCTGGAGCAAGACTTTAGGCAAATTGACTTTCGGATTTATCTCACTATAGTGGTGCGGGCCCTGCGTGGGGGGTCTGTCTGATGATTCCAAGCATTAATAGGAGGCCACATGGCTGACAAAAAAGCGCAGTTGATCATCGAGGGCGCAGCCCCCGTCGAGCTGCCCATTTTAACCGGCACCGTTGGTCCCGATGTAATCGACGTACGGGGCCTGACGGCCACGGGCCGTTTCACCTTTGACCCAGGTTTCATGTCGACCGCCTCGTGCGAGTCGAAAATCACCTACATCGACGGCGACAACGGCATCCTGCTGCACCGCGGCTACCCGATCGAGCAACTGGCTGAAAAATCGGACTACCTGGAAACCTGCTACCTGCTGCTCAACGGCGAGCTGCCAACCGCAGAGCAAAAGGCCCAGTTCGTCAGCACCGTGAAGAACCACACCATGGTTCACGAGCAGCTGAAGACCTTCTTCAACGGCTTCCGTCGCGATGCCCACCCGATGGCCGTCATGTGCGGCGTTGTCGGCGCCCTCTCGGCCTTCTACCACGACTCCCTGGACATCAATAACCCCCAGCATCGCGAAATCTCTGCGATCCGCCTGGTGGCCAAGATGCCGACCCTGGCAGCCATGGTCTACAAGTACTCCATGGGCCAGCCCATGATGTACCCGCGCAACGACCTGAACTATGCAGAAAACTTCCTGCACATGATGTTCAACACCCCGTGCGAGATCAAACCGATCAGCCCGGTGCTCGCCAAGGCCATGGACCGGATCTTCATCCTCCACGCCGACCACGAGCAGAACGCCTCCACGTCCACCGTACGCCTGGCCGGCTCGTCGGGTGCCAACCCGTTCGCCTGTATCGCCGCCGGTATCGCGGCACTCTGGGGCCCGGCCCACGGCGGTGCCAACGAAGCGGTACTGACCATGCTCGATGAAATCGGCGATGTCTCGAACATCGACAAGTTCATCGCCAAGGCCAAGGACAAGAACGATCCGTTCAAGCTGATGGGCTTCGGTCACCGGGTCTACAAGAACCGCGACCCGCGCGCCACCGTCATGAAGCAGACCTGCGACGAAGTGCTCAAGGAACTGGGGATCAAGAACGATCCGCAACTCGAACTGGCCATGCGCCTGGAAGAGATCGCCCTGACCGACCCGTACTTCATCGAGCGCTCGCTGTACCCGAACGTCGACTTCTACTCGGGGATCATCCTCAAGGCGATCGGCATTCCAACCAGCATGTTCACCGTGATCTTCGCCCTGGCGCGGACCGTCGGCTGGATCTCCCACTGGAAGGAAATGCTCTCCAGCCCGTACAAGATCGGCCGCCCGCGCCAGCTGTACACCGGCTACGAGTCGCGTGACATCACCGAGCTGCAAGATCGCAAGTAAGACCCGGGCCTTGCATTAAGGTCTCAAGCTGCACCGGAACGGCCCCTGCTTCTTATATAAGAGCAGGGGCCGTTTTGTTTGTAAGCGCTTTGATCTGTGGTGAGGGGGGCTGCCGCTATCGCGAGCAGGCTCGCTCCCACAGGCGACCGCATTCCAGTGTGGGAGCGAGCATGCTCGCGATGGCGGCAGACCTGATCACCTCTTTAGTCCAGGCACAAAAAAATACCCCTGTCTCTCGACAGGGGTATTTTCCTATGCTGCACCGCTTCTAACTTGCAGCTTGAAGCTTGCAACTCGCCACTGTTCTATTAATGGTTAACCGCCCCACTCGCCCCCAGGCCCGTCTGCGAACGCACGAACTGCGGGAAGAACAGCGCCCGCTCGTTGGCCGCTTCAGCCGACTTGTCGGTGATGGAGAAGAACCAGATGCCCACGAAGGCAATGGCCATCGAGAACAGCGCCGGGTACTCGTACGGGTAGATCGGCTTCTCGTGACCCATGATCTGCACCCAGATGGTCGGGCCCAGGATCATCAGGCCCACGGCACTGACCAGGCCCAGCCAGCCGCCGATCATGGCGCCACGGGTGGTCAGCTTCTTCCAGTACATCGAAAGCAGCAGCACCGGGAAGTTGCAGCTCGCCGCGATGGAGAACGCCAGGCCCACCATGAACGCGATGTTCTGCTTCTCGAACAGGATGCCCAGGGCGATTGCCAGCACCGCCAGGGCGATGGTGGTGATCTTCGAGACGCGAATCTCGTCCTTTTCGTTGGCCTTGCCTTTCTTGATCACGCTGGCGTACAGGTCGTGGGACACCGCCGAAGCGCCTGCCAGCGTCAAGCCGGCCACCACCGCCAGGATGGTCGCGAAGGCGACCGCCGAGATAAAGCCGAGGAAAATACTGCCACCCACCGCGTCGGCCAGGTGCACCGCCGCCATGTTGTTGCCACCGAGCAAGGCACCTGCCGCGTCCTTGAAGGCCGGGTTGGTGCTGACCAGCAGGATCGCGCCGAAGCCGATGATGAAGGTCAGGATGTAGAAGTAGCCGATGAAGCCTGTGGCGTACAGCACGCTCTTGCGCGCTTCCTTGGCGTCACTCACGGTGAAGAAGCGCATCAGGATATGCGGCAGGCCAGCAGTACCGAACATCAGCGCCAGACCCAGGGAGAAGGCCGAAACCGGATCCTTCACCAGGCCACCCGGGCTCATGATCGCTTCACCTTTAGGGTGAACCTTGACCGCTTCGGAGAACAGCATGTTGAAGTCGAAGTTCACGTGCTTCATGACCATCAAAGCCATGAACGAAGCACCCGACAGCAACAGCACTGCCTTGATGATCTGTACCCAGGTGGTGGCCAGCATGCCGCCGAACAGCACATAGAGGCACATCAGGATGCCCACCAGGATCACCGCGACGTGGTAGTCCAGGCCGAACAGCAGCTGGATCAGCTTGCCGGCGCCCACCATCTGCGCGATCAGGTAGAACGCCACGACCACCAGCGAGCCGCTGGCCGACAGGGTCCGGATCTGCTTCTGCCCCAGGCGATAGGACGCCACGTCGGCGAAGGTGTATTTACCCAGGTTACGCAGGCGCTCGGCGATCAGGAACAGAATGATCGGCCAGCCCACCAGGAAGCCGATCGAGTAGATCAGACCGTCGTAGCCGGAAGCGAATACCAGGGCGGAAATCCCCAGGAAGGACGCCGCCGACATGTAGTCACCGGCAATCGCCAGGCCGTTCTGGAAACCGGTGATCCGGCCGCCAGCGGCGTAGTAGTCACTGGCCGACTTGCTGCGCTTGGACGCCCAGTAAGTGATGCACAGGGTCAGGCCGACGAAGGCCACGAACATGATGATGGCCGAGACGTTGAGCGGTTGTTTCTGCACGGCCCCGGTCAGGGCCTCAGCCGCCCAGGCACCCGGGGCGAACGCTGCAATGCTCGAGAGAGCCAGTAGACGCCGGATCATTGCTGAGCCTCCTTGAGAATCGCATTGTTCAGGTCGTCGAACTCGCCATTGGCACGTCGCACGTAGATACCGGTCAGGATGAAAGCCGAGATAATCAGGCCGACACCGATGGGAATGCCCCAGGTGATCGTCGACTCGGGCGCGATCTTGGCCCCGAGCACGTGTGGCCCGTAGGCAATCAGTAGGATGAATCCGGCGTACAGCCCTAGCATGATCGCCGAGAGAATCCAGGCGAACCTTTCCCTTTTTCTCACCAGCTCCTTGAAGCGCGGGCTGTTTTGAATCGAGAGGTAAATGCTGTCGTTCATTGTTTTTATCCTCGCAGCACAATTTAAGTTGGAACGACTCTACTCTATGCGGCCCAAGGCCAGGTTCCAGACGACCTTAGTATTAGAACGACATGACGGTTTTGCCAGTTTCCCGACATTTTTCACGGATTCATGTAGGAGCGGGCTGGCTCGCGAAGGCGGTGCGCCAGGCAATACCTGATTTGCAGGCAGGCCGCTTTCGCGAGCAAGCCCGCTCCTACAAGGTTATGGACAATGTTCAAAATAGGCGGGCATAAAAAAACCGCATGACACGACGTCATGCGGCTTTCGGGATCACTGGATCAGGCGGATTACTTGCCAGTCCAATCCTTGACGCGGTCCGGGTGCTTGGCGACCCAGTCCTTGGCAGCGGCTTCAGGCTTGGCACCCTCCTGGATGGCCAGCATGACTTCGCCGATTTCGTCTTTCGAAGCCCATTGGAATTTCTTCAGGAAGGCAGCCACTTCCGGCGCTTTGGTGTCCAGTTCCTTGCTACCGATGCTGTTCACGGTCTCAGCCGCGCCGTAGACGCCTTTCGGGTCTTCCAGGAAGCGCAGTTTCCACTTGGCGAACATCCAGTGCGGTACCCAGCCGGTCACGGCGATGGATTCGTTCTTCTTCTCGGCACGGGTCAGCTCGGCGATCATGCCGGCGCCGGAACTGGCCTTGAGTTGGTAGCCGGTCAGGTCGTAGTCCTTGATGGCCTGTTCGGTCTTGAGCATCACGCCTGAACCGGCGTCGATGCCGACGATGCGTTTCTTGAAGGAGTCGTCGGTCTTCAGGTCCTCGAGGGACTTGGCCTTGACGTATTCAGGCACGATCAGGCCGATCTTGGCGTCCTTGAAGTTGGGACCGTAGTCGACCACCTGGTCCTTGTTCTTGGCCCAGTAGTCGCCGTGCGTCACCGGCAGCCAGGCCGAGAGCATGGCGTCGAGCTTGCCGGTAGCCACGCCTTGCCACATGATCCCGGTCGCCACCGCTTGCAGCTTCACGTCGTAGCCCAGCTTCTGCTTGATGACTTCGGCCGCGACGTGCGTGGTCGCGACGCTGTCGGACCAGCCGTCAACGTAGCCGATGCTCAGGGTTTTGGTTTCGGCACTGGCCAGTGTGGAGCTGATCGCCAGTACCAGTGCGGCACCTGCGCCCAAGAGTCGTCGCATCTTCATCGTTACTTCCCCGAAAGTGCTGCGCCCGACGGATGCCGAGCAGCGTCAACGTGTTGTTATGGTCACAGCGCCCCCATCACGCTCGCTCACCCAAACCGGTTCGAACGCCAGTGGAGTACTGACGCGTCGATCATCAACCTGCGCCGATCCGTATCCTGCTCTGTCAGCGACCTCGATAAACCGAGAAACGACATCAGAACGCCAGCTGCGACACGCAGCGCCCAACTAGCCATCACCGGGGCCGAACGTGTATCGTCCCGCTACTATTGCACCCACTGCGTGCCTGTTTCGTGCCGATCATGGCACTTGGCTTCGCTTCGGTGGTCATAGGCTGCGAACCTCATTCGGCACCTTCCTCTTAGGGATCTCGTCATGCTCCGTTCCTTGCGCTTCGCTGCCCTCTTCGGCGGCCTTATCCTGAGTGCGTCCGCGCTGGCGGCAGATATTGACGCCGCCAGTTATGGCTACCCCTTGACCAACCCGTTCGAGGCGACCATTGCCACCACCCCGCCGGACCTGCGCCCGGAGTTGCCGCTGATCGAGGACATCAATCAGTCCGACCACAGCCTGAAACTGCGCCCGGAACGCGAGTTCATCCTGCCGGACAACTTCTGGCCGGTGAAAAGCCTCACCTACCGCCTGGCCACCCAGGACAAGCCGGCACCGCTGATCTTCCTGATCGCCGGCACCGGCGCGCGCTACGACAGCAGCCTCAACGAATACCTCAAGCGCCTCTACTACAAGGCCGGCTACCACGTGGTGCAGCTGTCATCGCCCACCAGCTTCGACTTCATGAGCGCGGCTTCACGCTTCGCCACACCGGGCATTTCCAAGGAAGACGCCGAGGACATGTACCGGGTGATGCAGGCCGTGCGTGCGCAAAACCCCAAGCTGCCGGTGACCGAGTATTACCTCACCGGTTATAGCCTGGGCGCACTGGATGCGGCCTTCGTCGCGCACCTGGACGAAACCCGGCGCAGCTTCAACTTCAAGAAAGTCCTGTTGCTCAACCCGCCGGTGAACCTCTACACCTCGATCACCAACCTGGACAAGCTGGTGCAGACCCAGGTCAAGGGCATCAACAGCACCACCACCTTTTATGAGCTGGTGCTGAACAAGCTGACCCGCTACTTCCAGCAAAAAGGCTACATCGACCTCAACGACGCCCTGCTCTACGACTTCCAGCAATCCAAGCAACACCTGAGCAACGAGCAGATGGCGATGCTGATCGGCACGTCCTTCCGCTTCTCGGCGGCCGACATCGCGTTCACGTCGGACCTGATCAACCGTCGCGGCCTGATCATCCCGCCCAAGTTCCCGATCACCGAAAGCACCAGCCTGACGCCGTTCCTCAAGCGCGCACTGCAATGCGACTTCGACTGCTACCTCACCGAGCAGGTGATCCCGATGTGGCGCGCGCGCACCGACGGCGGCAGCCTGTTGCAACTGGTCGACCAGGTCAGCCTGTATGCATTGAAGGATTACCTGCAGGCCAGTTCGAAGATCGCTGTCATGCACAACGCCGACGACGTCATCCTTGGCCCGGGCGACCTGGGCTTCCTGCGCAAGACCTTTGGCGATCGCCTGACGGTTTATCCACTGGGCGGCCACTGCGGCAACCTTAACTACCGCGTCAACAGCGACGCCATGCTGGAGTTCTTCCGTGGCTAAATATCTCCTGCTTATTGCGGCGCTCCTGGGGGCGGGCATGGTGCACGCCGACGACGGCAAGACCGCTGCGCCAGCGGTGGTGGACCCGGATGGCTTCAAGGAACCACTGACCAAGCTCAAGTTCAACCCGGGGCTGGACCAGCGCGAATTCGAGCGCTCGACCCTCAACGCCCTGAACGTGTACGACCCTTTGGAATCCTGGAACCGCCGGGTCTATCACTTCAACTACCGCTTCGACCAATGGGTGTTCCTGCCCGTCGTCGATGGCTACCGCTACATCACCCCCAGCTTCGTGCGCACCGGGGTCAGCAACTTCTTCAACAACCTGGGCGATGTGCCGAACCTGATGAACAGCCTGTTGCAGTTCAAGGGCAAGCGTTCGATGGAGACCACGGCGCGGCTTTTGCTCAACACCACCGTCGGCATCGCCGGCCTGTGGGACCCCGCCACCGCCATGGGCCTGCCGCGCCAGAGCGAAGACTTCGGCCAGACCCTGGGCTTCTACGGCGTACCGGCCGGCGCGTATTTCGTGCTGCCGATCTTCGGCCCGTCGAACCTGCGCGACACCTCGGGCTTGCTGGTGGACTACACCGCCGAATCGGCGATCAACTTCCTGAACGTCGCCGAAGTCAGCGCCAACCACCCGGAACTGCTGCTCCTGCGAGGCGTGGACAAGCGTTACCAGACCAGCTTCCGCTACGGCCAGCTGAACTCGCCGTTCGAGTATGAAAAAGTCCGCTACGTGTACACGGAGTCGCGCAAGTTGCAGATTGCCGAGTAGTTTGGGCGCCCCCAAAACCAGTGTGGGAGCGGGCTTGCTCGCGAAGGCGGTGTGTCAGGTAACCTATGTGCTAACTGACACACCGCCTTCGCGAGCAAGCCCGCTCCCACAGTTGTTTTGCGTTGCCAGGTCTAGCCCTTCAACGCTTTCCAGATCTTGCCCACTGCCATCACCCCCGCCAACACCACCGCACCCGCCACGATCCCCGCCACCGCATTGAGCAACATCGGCACGATGAACCCCGCGCCGCCGGCGCTGGCCGCCACACCTTCGATCCAGTGGTGCACCACCGGCACACCGTGGGTGAGGATGCCGCCGCCCACCAAGAACATCGCCGCCGTGCCGATCACCGACAGGCTTTTCATCATGTAGGGCGCGGCGCGCAGGATGGCGCCGCCGATACGCTGGGCGGCCTGCCCCGGCTTTTGTGTCAGCCAGAGCCCCAGGTCGTCGAGCTTGACGATCCCCGCCACCAGGCCATAGACGCCGGCGGTCATGACAATGGCGATGCCGGAAAGCACGATCACCTGCTGGGTCAGCGTGGCATCGACCACCGTACCCAGGGTGATGGCGATGATTTCCGCCGAGAGGATGAAATCGGTGCGCACCGCGCCCTTGATCTTGTCCTTTTCGAAAGCCACCAGGTCGACCGCCGGGTCAGCCACTGCCTGGGCCAACTGCGCGTGTCCGGCCTGGTCCTCGGCCGGGCTGTGAAGAAACTTGTGGGCCAACTTTTCAAAGCCCTCGAAGCACAGGTAGGCACCGCCCACCATCAGCAGCGGCGTCACCAGCCAGGGCACGAAGGCACTGATCGCCAACGCCGAGGGCACCAGGATCAACTTGTTGATGAACGAGCCCCTGGCCACGGCCCAGACCACCGGCAGTTCCCGCTCGGCACGCACGCCAGAGACTTGCTGGGCGTTGAGCGCCAGGTCGTCGCCCAGCACACCGGCGGTTTTCTTGGCGGCCATCTTGGTCATCAACGCTACGTCGTCGAGCACGGTGGCGATGTCGTCGATCAGTACCAGCAAACTGCTTCCAGCCATGGAGGGGCTCCTTGAACAATAATGCCGCGCAGCATACCGCGAGCCGCGGCCCTCGGGGCATTCTTGAGCGCCGCGCGAGGCCGGTGCTACCATGCGCCACCGCCAGAACAGGCAAGGAACCCCTGGGTTTATGAGCACTATCCGCGAGCGCAACAAAGAACTGATCCTGCGTGCCGCCAGCGAGGAATTTGCCGACAAGGGATTCGCCGCGACCAAGACCAGCGACATCGCGGCCAAGGCCGGCCTGCCCAAACCCAACGTCTACTACTACTTCAAATCCAAGGAAAACCTCTACCGCGAGGTCCTGGAAAGCATCATCGAACCGATCCTCCAGGCGTCCACCCCTTTCAATGCCGACGGCGTACCGAGTGAAGTGCTCAGCCACTACATTCGCTCCAAGATCCGCATCTCCCGCGACCTGCCCTTCGCCTCGAAGGTCTTCGCCAGCGAAATCATGCACGGCGCCCCCCACCTGAGCCCCGACCTGGTGGAACAACTCAACGCCCAGGCCCGGCACAACATCGACTGCATCCAGACCTGGATCAACCGCGGCCAGATCGCCCCCATCGACCCCAACCACCTGATGTTCAGCATCTGGGCCGCCACCCAGACCTACGCTGATTTCGACTGGCAGATCACCGCCATCACCGGCAAGGCGAAGCTGGATGAAGCCGATTACGAAGCGGCGGCGCAGACGATTACCCGGTTGGTGTTGAAAGGGTGTGAGACAGGCTGATACACCGAGTCGCTGCCTATTCGCGAGCAAGCCCGCTCCCACAGGTGCTGATGGTTGATACGAAAGATATGGACACCGCAACCCCCTGTGGGAGCGGGCTTGCTCGCGAATGGGCCGACTCGATTTAAGCTCAAACCCAGATCGCATCCCACAAAGGATAGTCGCCAAACCGTTTGACCAAACCGGCCCGCAATGGGTTGGCCACGACATACCGGGCAAGCTTGACCAGATTTTCTTCCCGTCGCAGCGCCCGGTCATGGTAGCCCTGCTGCCAGAGACTCCCCGTTCTCCCAGACTTCTCGTTGACGCCCCTGACACTTAAAGATTTCACCTGACACATCAACTGCCCTAAAGAGCCGCGATGCAGTTGGATCAACCAATGAAAATGGTCAGGCATTACGACGAAAGCCAACGAGTCTGCAATGCCACATTTCTCTATTGCCCTGAACTGGTGGATAACTATTCTGCCCAGACCGTAGTCCCCGAAAACAGGTTCGCGCTCCAACGTGTTGGCTGTCAGCAGATAGATGCGATTTGGCTCTGCCCATCGACCGATGCGCAGGCGATGCGAAGCTGAACGTGCAGGCATTCCATCGAGTCCTTTCCTGGATGAAGTCCTGAAAGGCTAGCTTTGGAATTGGAGAATCCTGGGGCCAACCTTTAGCCGGATGTGTCTGGTCGATCGCCTTCGCGAGCAAGCCCGCTCCCACAGGGGGTTTCTGGTGTTCATACATTTTGTGTCCACTAACCTGTGGGAGCGGGCTTGCTCGCGAAGGCGCCAGTCCATTCACAACGAAATCAAGCGACCACCCCCGCATCCGCCCTCAACTGCAACGCCTCCACCGCCCTGACCGCCACCTGCTCATCCACATCCGAAACATCACCACTCACACCAATCGCCCCTAACACCCTCCCGTCCTGATCCCTGATCAACACCCCACCCGGAACCGGTACCACGCTGCCCTGCCCCAGGCTGTTCAGCGCGGCAATGAAGGCCGGGCGTTGTTGGGCGTCCTGGGCCAGCAGGCGCGAGCCCTTGCCCAGGGCGATGGCGCCCCAGGCCTTGCCGATGGCGATGTGGGGACGAAGCAGGCTCGCGCCGTCTTCGCGTTGCAGGGCGATCAGGTGGCCGCCGCTGTCGAGGATGGCGACGGTCAGGGGGGCGGCACTGATTTCGCGGCCGGCGGCAAGGGCTTGGCCGGCCAGGTTGACGGCGACGTTCAAGGTTAGAGCGCTCATGGGTGCTGTCCTTTTTTTGTGATGGGAGAGCCTTTCGGGTTTCACTTCAAGCAAAACCGAACACCACAAATAGAACACAACAAAATATATTTTTGTATACAATAATTATCACAAAGCCCCTACACTGACGAAAAACACCCTTCCCCGTGGGCTTTCGACGAATAAAACAGGCGCTTGAGAAAATGGATTGACCTGCGCCGCTTAGCGTGAATACACTCGACGCACAGCAGCTTGTATACAATTACAAAACGTAAGAGGCACAAAAGCATGAGCAAAATGAGAGCAATCGAAGCCGCCGTCCTGGTGATGCGCCGCGAAGGCGTGGACACCGCCTTCGGCATCCCGGGTGCGGCGATCAACCCGCTGTACTCTGCCCTGCAAAAAGTGGGCGGCATCGATCACGTCCTCGCTCGCCATGTGGAAGGTGCCTCGCACATGGCCGAGGGCTACACCCGCACCAAAGCGGGCAACATCGGCGTGTGCATCGGCACCTCGGGCCCGGCCGGTACCGACATGGTCACCGGTCTCTACAGCGCCAGCGCCGACTCCATCCCGATCCTGTGCATCACCGGCCAGGCCCCCGCGCCCGCCTGCACAAGGAAGACTTCCAGGCCGTGGACATCACCAGCATCGTCAAGCCGGTGACCAAGTGGGCGACCACCGTCCTGGAGCCTGGCCAGGTGCCCTACGCGTTCCAGAAAGCCTTCTATGAAATGCGTTCCGGTCGCCCGGGCCCGGTGCTGATCGACCTGCCCTTCGACGTGCAGATGGCCGAGATCGAATTCGACATCGACGCCTACCAACCACTGCCCCTGGCCAAGCCTGCCGCCAACCGCGTGCAGATCGAGAAGGCGCTGAGCCTGCTGAACCAGGCCGAGCGGCCATTACTGGTAGCGGGCGGCGGCATCATCAACGCCGATGCCAGTGAGCTGCTGGTGGAGTTCGCCGAGCTGACCGGCATCCCGGTCATCCCGACCTTGATGGGCTGGGGCACGATCCCCGACGATCACCCGCTGATGGTCGGCATGGTCGGCCTGCAGACATCCCACCGCTACGGCAACGCGACGCTGCTCAAGTCCGATGTGGTGCTGGGCGTCGGCAACCGCTGGGCCAACCGTCACACCGGCTCGGTGGATGTCTACACCGAGGGCCGCACCTTCATTCACGTGGACATCGAGCCCACGCAGATCGGCCGGGTGTTCACACCTGACCTAGGCATCGTTTCCGACGCAGCCTCGGCCCTGACCTTGTTCATCGAAGTCGCCCGCCAGTGGCAAGCCGCCGGCAAGTTGAAGGACCGCAGCGCCTGGGTGCAGGACTGCCAGCAACGCAAGGCGAGCCTGCAGCGCAAGACCCACTTCGACAACGTGCCGGTCAAGCCCCAGCGCGTGTACGAGGAAATGAACCAGGTGTTCGGCAAGGACACCTGCTACGTCAGCACCATCGGCCTGTCGCAGATCGCCGGCGCGCAATTCCTGCACGTCTACAAGCCGCGCCACTGGATCAACTGCGGCCAGGCAGGCCCCTTGGGCTGGACCATTCCGGCCGCGCTGGGGGTGGTCAAGGCTGATCCGAGCCGCAAGGTCGTGGCGCTGTCGGGCGACTATGATTTCCAGTTCATGATCGAAGAGCTGGCGGTGGGCGCGCAGTTCAAGCTGCCGTACATCCATGTGGTGGTGAACAACTCTTACCTGGGCCTGATTCGCCAGGCGCAACGCGGGTTCGACATGGACTACTGCGTGCAGCTGTCCTTCGATAACCTCAACGCGCCAGAGCTCAACGGTTATGGCGTGGACCACATCGCCGTGGCCGAGGGCCTGGGGTGCAAGGCGTTGCGGGTGTTCGAGCCGTCCGGCATCCAGCCGGCGCTGCGCCAGGCCCAGGCCATGATCGAGGAGTTCAAGGTGCCGGTGATTGTCGAGGTTATCCTGGAGCGGGTGACCAACATTTCCATGGGCACCGAGATCAACGCCGTCAACGAATTCGAAGACCTGGCGCTGGTGGGCAACGATGCGCCGACGGCCATTTCGTTGCTTGACTGACACTGACGCCTCCACAGGCACTGCTGTTCATGAAGGACATCACCGGACCTGTGGCGAGGGCGCTTGCTCCCGCTGGCTGCGCAGCAGCCCATTTTGTGAGTGCTTTGCACTCAAGCGGGAGCAAGCTCCCTCGCCACAAGGGTCCCTACACCTCTACAGGAGATTGTCATGCCGCGTTTCGCCGCCAACCTGTCCATGCTGTTCACCGAGCAGGATTTCCTCGCCCGTTTCGAAGCGGCCGCCAAGGCCGGTTTCAGCGGGGTCGAGTACCTGTTCCCCTACGACTACAGCAGCGCCGAACTCAAGGCGCAGCTTGACGCCCATGGCCTGACCCAAGTGCTGTTCAACCTGCCGGCCGGTGACTGGGCCAAGGGCGAACGCGGTATTGCCTGCCTGCCGGACCGGGTCGAGGAGTTCCGCGCCGGTGTCGACCTGGCGATTGCCTATGCTCAGGTGCTGGGCAACACCCAGGTCAATTGCCTGGCCGGGATCCGCCCGCAGAACTGTGACGAGGCCCTGGTGCAGAAAACCTTCGTCGCCAACCTCAAGTACGCGGCCGAGAAGCTGCAAGCCAAGGGCATCAAACTGGTGATGGAAGCCATCAACACCCGCGACATCCCCGGCTTCTACCTGAACAACACCGCCCAGGCCCTGTCGATCCGCGAGCAGGTGGGCAGCGCCAACCTGTTCCTGCAATACGACATCTATCACATGCAAATCATGGAAGGCGACCTGGCCCGGACCCTGGCCGCGCACCTGGGCGAGATCAACCACGTGCAACTGGCGGACAACCCCGGACGCCATGAGCCGGGCACCGGCGAGATCAACTATCGCTTCCTGTTCGAACACCTGGACAGCATCGGTTATGCCGGTTGGGTCGGCTGCGAATACAAGCCCCTGACCACCACCGAAGCGGGACTGGGCTGGCTGAAAAACCATAACGCGATCTGATGCCGCGCGAGCTTTTGTGGCGAGGGAGCTTGCTCCCGCTCGGCTGCGAAGCAGACGCATGATTTTACCCGGCACGATTTCTGGGGCCGCTTCGCGACCCAGCGGGAGCAAGCTCCCTCGCCACAGAAACACCGGGCCCTAGACAACAAGAGGATTTCCCCCATGGCTAAAATCGGATTCATCGGCACCGGCATCATGGGCCACCCCATGGCATTGAACCTGCAAAAGGCCGGTCACAGTCTGTTGCTGTCCCAGCACCACGACGCGGCCCCGGCTGACCTGCTGGCCGGCGGCGCGGTGGCGCTGGCCAACCCACGGGAAGTGGCCCAGGAAGCCGAGTTCATCATCGTGATGGTCCCGGACACCCCTCAGGTCGAGGACGTGCTGTTCCGCGCCGATGGCGTGGCGGCTGGCGTCGGCGCGGGCAAGGTGGTGATCGACATGAGCTCGATCTCCCCCACCGCCACCAAGGCGTTCGCGGCGAAGATCAATGAACAAGGCGCGCAGTACCTCGATGCGCCGGTGTCTGGCGGCGAAGTCGGCGCCAAGGCGGCCACCCTGAGCATCATGGTCGGCGGCGACAGCGCGGCGTTCGAACGCGCCTTGCCGCTGTTCCAGGCCATGGGCAAGAACATCACCCTGGTGGGCGGCAATGGCGATGGCCAGACCGCCAAGGTGGCGAACCAGATCATCGTCGCCCTGAACATCCAGGCCGTGGCCGAGGCGCTGCTGTTCGCCGCGAAGAACGGCGCGGACCCGGCCAAGGTGCGCGAGGCCCTGATGGGCGGCTTCGCCTCGTCGAAGATCCTGGAAGTCCACGGCGAACGCATGATCAAGGGCACCTTCGACCCAGGCTTCCGCATCAGCCTGCACCAGAAGGACCTGAACCTGGCCCTGCAAGGCGCCCGGGAGTTGAACATCAACCTGCCCAACACCGCCAACGCCCAGCAAGTGTTCAGCACCTGCGCGGCCCTCGGCGGCGGCAACTGGGATCACTCGGCGCTGATCAAGGGCCTGGAGCACATGGCGAATTTCTCGATCCGCGATAACTGATCCACCACAAAACCCTGTGGGAGCGAGCTTGCTCGCGATGGCTATTTCACATTCAACAATGATGTTGTCTGAATTACCGCTATCGCGAGCAAGCTCGCTCCCACAAGGCCTGCATCAACTTCAAAACAATAAGAACCCGGGAGCCCGCCATGTCGGTCGATCCGCAACAATTGCTGCGCGAGCTGTTTGCCACGGCCATCGACGCGGCGCATCCGCAGCACGTCCTTGAACAATACCTGCCCCGCGACCGCAGCGGCCGGGTGATCGTCATCGGTGCCGGCAAGGCTGCCGCCGCCATGGCCCAGGTGGTCGAGCGCTGCTGGGAGGGCGAGGTCTCGGGCCTGGTGGTAACCCGCTACGGCCATGGCGCGCCCTGCGAGAAAATCGAAGTGGTGGAAGCCGCCCACCCGGTACCCGATGCAGCCGGCCTGGCGGTTGCCCGGCGAGTGCTGGAACTGGTCAGTCACCTGACCGAGGACGACCGGGTGATTTTCCTGCTGTCCGGTGGAGGCTCGGCATTGCTGGCACTGCCCGCGGCCGGCATCACCCTGGCCGACAAGCAATCGATTAACAAAGCCCTGCTCAAGTCCGGCGCCACCATCGGCGAGATGAACTGCGTCCGCAAGCACCTCTCGGCGATCAAGGGCGGGCGCCTGGGCAAGGCCTGCTGGCCGGCAACGGTCTACACCTATGCGATTTCCGATGTGCCCGGGGACCTCGCCACGGTCATCGCCTCCGGCCCTACCGTGGCCGATCCGAGCACCTCCGCCGAGGCCCTAGCGATCCTCAAGCGTTACCACATCGAGGTCCCCGCCTCCGTGCGCGCCTGGCTGCAAAGCCCGGAATCGGAAACCGTCAAGCCTGGCGACCCGAGCCTGGCCCGCAGCCATTTCCAGCTGATCGCCCGGCCCCAGCAGTCCCTCGAAGCGGCTGCCGTGAAAGCCCGTCAGGCCGGCTTCAGCCCGTTGATCCTCGGCGACCTGGAAGGCGAATCCCGGGAGGTGGCGAAGGTCCATGCCGGTATCGCCCGGCAGATCGCCCTGCACGGCCAGCCCTTGCCGGCCCCGTGCGTGATCCTGTCCGGCGGCGAAACCACGGTCACCGTGCGCGGCCATGGCCGGGGGGCCGCAATGCCGAATTCCTCCTGAGCCTGACCGACAGCCTCAAGGGGTATCCCGGCATCTATGCCCTGGCCGGCGACACCGACGGCATCGACGGCTCCGAGGACAACGCCGGCGCCCTCATGACCCCGGACAGCTATCGCCGCGCCGCCGAACTGGGCCTGAACGCCAGCGATGAATTGGACGACAACAACGGCTACGGCTACTTCGCCGCACTGGACGGGCTGATCATCACCGAGCCGACCCGCACCAACGTCAACGACTTTCGCGCCATCCTGATTCTCGAGGCCCCCAAACATGACGCCTGACAAGAAGGTCAAGATCCTCGCCACACTCGGCCCCGCGACCCGTGGCATCGATGACATCCGCGACCTGGTGCAGGCCGGCGTGAACATCTTCCGCCTGAACTTCAGCCACGGCGACCACGCCGATCACGCCCAGCGCTACCGCTGGATTCGTGACGTCGAACAGCAGTTGAACTACCCGCTGGGTATCCTGATGGACCTGCAAGGCCCGAAACTGCGGGTCGGCCGGTTTGCCGACGGCAAGGTGCTGCTGCAACGCGGCCAGGCCCTGCGCCTGGACCTGGACCCGACGCCGGGCGATCAACGCCGGGTCAACCTGCCCCACCCGGAAATCATCGCGGCCCTGGAGCCCGGCATGGACCTGCTGCTGGACGACGGCAAGTTGCGCCTGCGGGTGACGGCACGGCACAGCGACGCCATCGACACCGAGGTGCTCAACGGCGGCGAGCTGTCCGACCGCAAGGGCGTGAACGTGCCCCAGGCCGTGCTCGACCTGAGTCCGCTGACCCAAAAGGACCGGCGCGACTTGAGCTTCGGCCTGGAGCTGGGCGTGGACTGGGTGGCACTGTCGTTCGTCCAGCGTCCCGACGACATCCGCGAAGCCCGGGCCCTGATCGGGGACAAGGCGTTCCTGATGGCGAAGATCGAGAAACCATCGGCGGTGAACCAACTGCGGGAAATCGCTGAACTGTGCGACGCGATCATGGTTGCCCGCGGTGACCTGGGCGTCGAAGTGCCGGCCGAAAGCGTGCCGCAGATCCAGAAAAGCATCATCGGCACTTGCCGCGCCCTCGGCAAACCGGTGGTGGTCGCCACGCAGATGCTCGAGTCGATGCGGTTCTCGCCGGCGCCGACCCGCGCCGAGGTCACCGATGTGGCCAACGCCGTGGCCGAAGGGGCCGACGCGGTGATGCTCTCGGCGGAAACCGCGTCGGGCGACTACCCCCTCGAGGCGGTGCAGATGATGAGCAAGATCATCCGCCAGGTGGAAAACGGCCCCGACTACCCGGCGCAACTGGACGTCAGCCGGCCGAAAGCCGAGGCCACGGTGTCGGACGCCATCAGTTGTGCCATCCGCCGCATCAGCAGCATCCTGCCGGTGGCGGTGCTGGTGAACTACAGCGAGTCGGGCGCCTCCAGCCTGCGGGCGGCGCGGGAGCGGCCAACGGTGCCGATCCTCAACCTCACGCCGAATCTCGCCGCCGCGCGCCGCCTGACGGTGGCCTGGGGCGTGCACTCGGTGGTCAACGACCGGTTGCGGCAAGTGGACGAGGTGTGCTCCACCGCCCTGGAAATCGCCCAGGCCCAAGGCATGGCCCAGCGTGGCGACACCCTGCTGATCACCGCAGGCGTGCCGTTCGGGCAACCGGGTCGACCAATTCGTTGCGTATCGAGACATTGATCTAGCGCCTGTACTGGCCTCTTCGCGAGCAAGCCCGCTCCCACAAGGACGTCACCGCCCCGTGGTAAGTGATGGACCTTGAGTAAACAGCGTTACGCTCCGATAGGGGCTTGGTGAACGCTGCGGCGGGCTTGCTCGCGAAGGGATCACCCTGGTTTATCAGACACACAACCATGCCCAACACCCACTGCCCCGACTGGGCCACCGCCCTGCTCAACGGCTTCAGCCAGATTTTCCTCCAGCGCCATCCGCTGTGCGGCCTGTTGTGCCTGCTGGCGATCCTGCTTGGCGCCCCGGCCCTGTTCGCAGGGGCATTGCTCGGCGGCGTGGCCGGGTTGCTCACGGCCCAGCGGCGCGGCTACCCCAAGGCGGATCGCCAGGCCGGGCTGTTCAGCTACAACGGCATCCTGCTGGGGTTGTTGTTGGGCCTCACCTTGCCCGGGTCCATCCTGTTGCCGCCGTTGGTCATCGCCGGCGGTGGTCTCGGCGCGATGCTGACCCAGCAATGGCTCAAGCGAACCCGCAGCCCCCGCAGCCTGCCCGCCTACACAGCGCCGTTCGTGGGACTGGGCTGGCTGCTGCTGGCGTTCGCCACGCCGCCAGCGTCGCCACCCCCGGCGGCCCTGACGTTGCCCAACCTGCTGGCCGCGCCGTTGAACGGATTGAGCCAGGTCATGCTGCTCGACGGCCCATGGGCCGGGGCACTGATTGCCCTGGGCCTGTTGCTCGCCAACCGACGCGCCGCAGGCTGGGCCCTGTTCGGTTCGGTCGCCGGCCTGGGCGTCGCCCTGCTGCACACTGACCACGCCGCCGCCCTGTCCGGCCTGGCCGGCTACAACCCGGCGCTGGTGGCTTTGGCCCTCAGCCCGCACCGCCGCCGGCCGTGGCTGCCGTTGACGGGCATCCTGCTGGCGATCCTGCTCACGCCGGGCTTCGGCGCCCTCGGCCTGGCGCCGCTGACGGCCCCCTTCATCCTGGCCTGCTGGCTGGTCCAGGCCAGCCGTCGCACCTGGCACCAGGCCCGTCTCGATGCTGCGCCTTGCGCTCTGCGGGGCAATCACCCTAGGCTTCGCTGATTCCGAGATCAGGCGATGGGTATGGACAGCAACAACAATTGGCGTGAACGCCTCTACATCATGATTTTCCAGACCGACACCGTGGCCGGCCGGCGTTTCGACAGCACCTTGTTGTTGATCATCCTCGCCAGCCTGGTGATCGTGATGCTCGACAGCATCGACAGCGTGCATCAGGACTATGCGTCCGTGCTGGCCGGCATCGAATGGGGCTTTACCTTCATCTTCATCGTCGAATACGGCTTGCGCCTGTACTGCTCGCCCAAGCCGTTGCGCTATGCCTTCAGTTTCTATGGGCTGGTGGATCTGCTGGCGATCGTGCCGGGGATCCTGGCGCTGTACTACAGCGATGCCCAGTACCTGCTGATCATTCGTATCATCCGCATGCTGCGGA
This sequence comes from Pseudomonas sp. Cab53, assembly GCF_018325965.1. Lineage (NCBI taxonomy): Bacteria > Pseudomonadati > Pseudomonadota > Gammaproteobacteria > Pseudomonadales > Pseudomonadaceae > Pseudomonas > Pseudomonas sp. Cab53. Next base: position 4,538,128 of record NZ_AP021902.1, read on the forward strand.
TCTTCCGCGTGCTCAAGCTCAGCCCCTACCTCAAGCAGGCCAACTACCTGATGGCGGCATTGCGGGGCAGCAAGCAGAAGATCATCGTCTTTTTGGTCAGCGTCTCGACCCTGGTGACGGTGTTCGGCACCTTGATGTATGTCATCGAAGGCCCCGAGCACGGCTTCACCAGCATTCCCAAGGGCATCTATTGGGCTATCGTGACACTGACCACCGTGGGCTTCGGCGACATCGTGCCCAAGACGCCGCTGGGCCAGGTGGTGTCCTCCATGGTGATGATCACCGGTTACTCGATCATCGCCGTGCCCACCGGCATTTTCACCGCCGAACTGGCCACCGCCATGCGCGGCGATCAGCTCAAGCATGACTGCCCGGTGTGCAACAAGAACAGCCATGAACAGGCGGCGGCCTTTTGTGCCCGTTGTGGCAACGCGCTGTTCAAGAAATTGGAATAAGCAAAGTACTTTTAAATGCTTGAAGACCTATGCGCTTGCGGCTAGTTTGCCCGGCACTCCCCGTCCCAATAAAAAGGAATTCGCAGTGAAGAACTTCTTTGGCGCCTCCCTTCTCGCCGCCGGCCTGGCCTTCGGCAACCTGGCCCATGCCGCCCCGACCCTGCTCAACGTTTCCTACGACGTGATGCGCGATTTCTACAAGGACTACAACGCGGCCTTCCAGAAACACTGGCAAGCCGAGCACAACGAAAACATCGCCGTGCAGATGTCCTTCGGCGGCTCCAGCAAGCAGGCGCGCTCAGTGATCGACGGGTTGCCGGCGGATGTCATCACCATGAACATGGCCACCGACATCAACGCCCTGGCGGACAACGGCAAGCTGGTCCCGGACAACTGGGTCACCCGCCTGCCGAACAACAGCGCCCCGTTCACCTCGGCCACGGTGTTCATCGTGCGCAAGGGCAACCCCAAGGCGCTGAAAGACTGGCCCGACCTGCTCAAGGACGGCGTGCAGGTGATCGTGCCCAACCCGAAAACCTCCGGCAACGGCCGCTACACCTACCTGTCGGCCTGGGGCTATGTCCTCAAGAACGGCGGTGACGAGAACAAGGCCAAGGACTTCGTCGGCAAGCTGTTCAAGCAGGCACCGGTGCTGGATACCGGCGGCCGCGCCGCCACCACCACGTTCATGACCAACCAGATCGGCGATGTGCTGGTGACCTTTGAAAACGAAGCGGAAATGATCGCCCGGGAGTTCGGCCGCGACCAGTTCGAAGTGGTCTACCCCAGCGTCTCCGCCGAAGCCGAGCCACCGGTGAGCGTGGTGGACAAAGTGGTCGAGAAGAAAGGCTCCCGCGCCGCGGCCGAGGCCTACCTCAAGTACCTCTGGTCACCAGAAGGCCAGGAAATCGCCGCCGCCAACTACCTGCGCCCACGGGACCCGGCCGTGTTGGCCAAGTACACCGACCGCTTCCCGAAAGTGGATTTCCTGTCGGTGGAAAAGACCTTCGGCGACTGGCGCACCGTGCAGAAGACCCACTTCAATGACGGCGGGATTTTCGACCAGATCTACAGCGGCCAGTAAGAAAAAAATGAGTCATGCGCGGTCCTGTGGCGAGGGGATTTATCCCCGCTGGGCTGCGCAGCAGTCCTGGAATCGGACACCGCTGTGTTTCAGACAAAACGCGTCGGCTGCATTTTGGGGGCTGCTTCGCAGCCCAACGGGGATAAATCCCCTCGCCACAAAGACAGCGCAAGCGCTCTCTCGATGAGCTCATCATCAAGCGCAAGCATGTCTGTTATCAGCCCTAAAGCCTGTCCTCGAGCGCCATAACGCTTTAGCCTCTCGCCATCCCACCTGTTGACTGACGAGTTTGCCATGAGTGCCCATTCCCCCACCCTGCACGCCGGCGCCAGCCTGACGCGAGGCATGGTCCTGCTCTTTGCCTTCTGCTGTGGCGCTATCGTCGCCAACCTCTACTACGCCCAACCCATCATCGAACTGATCGCCCCCGACGTGGGCCTGAGCAGCACCATGGCCAGCCTGATCGTCTCGCTGACCCAGATCGGTTATGCCCTGGGGTTGTTTTTCCTGGTGCCATTGGGTGACTTGCTGGAAAACCGCCGCCTGATGATCGTCACCACCTTTGTATCGATTGCCAGCCTGCTGGGCGCGGCGTTCACCGATCAGCCCAACGTGTTCCTGCTGGTCTCGCTGCTGGTGGGCTTCAGCTCGGTGTCGGTGCAGGTGCTGATCCCCCTGGCGGCGCACCTGGCCCCGGAGCAAACCCGCGGGCGTGTCGTGGGCGGCATCATGGGCGGCTTGCTGCTGGGGATCCTGCTGGCGCGGCCGGTGGCGAGCGTGGTGGCCGACCACTTCGGCTGGCGCGCGATGTTCATGATCGCGGCTGCCTTGATGGCAGCCATCAGCATCGTCCTGGCGCTGACCGTGCCCAAGCGCCAGCCCGACCATCGTGCCTCCTATGGTCAGTTGCTGCGCTCGCTCGGCACCCTGCTGCGCCAGCAACCGCTGTTGCGCCAGCGTGCGCTTTACCAGGCCGGCATGTTCGCCACCTTCAGCCTGTTCTGGACCGCCGCGCCGTTGGAGCTGGCACGCAACCATGGCTTGTCCCAGTCCGAAATCGCCTTGTTCGCCCTCGTCGGTGCCCTGGGTGCCATCGCTGCGCCCATTGCCGGTCGCCTGGCGGATGCCGGCCATACCCGCGTGGCTTCGCTGCTGGCGATGCTGTTCGCCAGCCTGAGCTTCCTGCCGGCGTTCATCCATCCGCTCTACAGCGTCATCGGCCTGGCCGTCACCGGCGTGGTCCTGGATTTCTGCGTGCAAATGAACATGGTGCTGGGCCAACGCACCATCTACACCCTCGATGCCAAAAGCCGCAGCCGTCTGAATGCGCTGTACATGACCAGCATCTTCGTCGGTGGCGCGTTCGGTTCATCGATTGCCAGCGCGGTGTACGAACACGGTGGCTGGCTGTGGGTGGTGATTGTCGGCAGTGCATTCCCGCTGCTGGTGCTGCTGAGCTTCTTGAGTGCTTCGCGCAAGGCATCCCTGGCGACGGCTTGAGGATCGAGCGGCAAAAAAAATGCCCGGGCGCCATCGCGACCGGGCATTTTTCATCGAGGGTCAGACCCGTACATTGCCACGCGGCCCGGCGATCGCCCAGATGATCAGGCCCAGCACTGGCAACAGCAGGATCAGCAGCACCCACAGGACTTTCATCCCCACTTCAGCACCGCTCTTGAGCACATTGATGATCGCCCAGATATCGAGCGCCAGGATAATCAGGCCGATCAGGCCATTGAAGGTGGAACCCATGGTGTCGCTCCCTAATAGTGATAGCCACACTTAGGATAGCTGGGCCGCGCCAAGGGTTCCGTTTATTGCCTCAGACGTGGACCGCGACCTTGAGGGCTTCCAGGGCCGGCGCAGCGGCGATGCCCACTTGCGCGCACAATTGCAGCACCCGCGGCACGTCGTCGCCGAACACCAGCACCATCTGCAACTCATCGTCCAGCAGTTGGCTGAAGTTCATCAGCACATAGCCGCCGCTTTCCTTGCTCAGGCTGCTCATCTGGATCTGGATGCGGTTGAGGGCGGTCAGCGCCTCGGTTTTCGCCAGTTGCTTGGGCTTGAGGTTGAACGCCACGCCAGGGCCGAACGAGGCGACGATCTGTTCGAACAGTTCGACGTAGGTGTCGGCCTGGAACAGCACGGTATCCGGCAGGCTGCCCACCACGACCCACTCACCCAGCGGAATCGGGAAGGTGTCGTCGTAGTTGACGTCCGGATTGGCCGCCAGGAAAGCCGCCGGATCGGCGTAGGCCTGGGCCGCTTCGTCGGCGATTCGCGCAATGTCAGCCTCGCCGAGGCAGCCAGAGCTGATTTTGCTGATGAGTTCGACGAGGGCGGCTTTCATGGGGTGGATCCTGTGGATAAGGGGATGCGAGGGCGCGCAGGATACTCCATCTGTCCAGGATTGAAATGGAGCTGCTGCATCACGCTTTTTGTGGCGAGGGGATTTATCCCCGCTGGGCTGCGAAGCAGCCCCAAAATAGTTCTGATGCACCGAGTTATCAGGTTAGGGCCGCTTCGCGCCCCAACGGGGATAAATCCCCTCGCCACAAAGTCGTGCAAGGGCTCAAGCCTCACCAGTAGAGATCAGCCCAACAACTTCTCCAACTGCGCCGTCGTGTCCACCGCGCCCATGGTCCGGGCGGCGTCCAGGGCCGAGGCGCCGTTGGCGTCCTTGGCTCGCGGATCGGCCCCCTTGCTGATCAGGTAGTCGACGATTTCCACTCGATTGAACATCGCCGCCATCATCAACGCGGTGCGACCGTCGAAGGATGAGCCCTCCACCTGCGCGCCGCCGTCCACCAGCGCCGACACCACGGCCAGGTCGCCCTTGAACGCCGCGCCGGCAATCGGGCTCTGGCCGTTGTCGTTGCGCACTTCCGGGTCGGCCTTGTGTTCCAGCAAGACTTTTACCGTTTCCACATGCCCGTGGTAGGCGGCCAGCATCAGCAAGGTGTCACCCTTGTGGTTGCGCAGGTTGGGCGGCAGGCCCTTGCTCAGCAACGCAGCCATCATGGCGGCGTCACCCTGGCGGGCGACGTTGAACACCTGCTCGGCAAACTCCGCAGCCTCTTCCGGGGTCATCTGGCGGCTTGTATCGGACATGGGTCACTCCCTTTGGGCATTCGCAAAGCGGCTAGTTTCCCGACGGACCCGGACCCTGTCATCCCTTTTTTCTCTGTACCGCCGATAGCCAGGATCAATAGCGCCATTGCCCGCCCTGGATCTGGTCGGCCAGCGACCGGTCCACCCGCACGTAGGTCGTGGTGCCGGGCAGCCACGCATAGACCGGCTCGTCACCGGTGACGCAAGGGTCGAACGCTTCGGCCTTGAGGCGGGTCTTCTGGTACTTGAAGGTGCAGGTGGTGTCCATTTTCACCTTGATGCGCAGGAACAGTGGCACCGCGTACGCCGGCAACTTGCCGTGCAGGAATTGCAGCAGCTCACTGAAATCCAGGGTCGCCAGGGATTCGGACGGGGTAATCGCCGCCATGCCGGCCCGGCCGTTGGTGCCCTGGATCTCCACGCCATAGGCCACCGCCTCGGCCACTTGCGGATGTTGCAGCAGCACGTTTTCCACCTCCGTGGTGGAGACATTTTCGCCCTTCCAGCGGTACGTATCGCCGAGGCGATCGACGAATTGCCCATGGCCGAAGCCGATGTTGCGCAGCAGGTCGCCGGTGTTGAAGTAACGATCGCCAGGCGCGAAGACATCCCGGTAGATGATCTTCTCGGTCTTGGCCGGGTCGGTGTAGCCGTCCAGCGGTGCCTTGTCGTCGATCCGTGCCAGTAACAGGCCCGGTTGGCCCTTGGGCACTTTCTGCATGCGCCCTTGCAGGTTGCGCAAAGGCAGGCCGCTGTCGTGGTCGTATTGCACCAGCTCCCAGCCCATCAGCGAGAAGCCGACGGTGTTGTCGAAATTCAGGACATTGGTGAAGCCGATGTTGCCGTCGCTGGCCGCGTACAGCTCGCAGACGTGTTCGACACCAAAGCGCGACTTGAAGGTTGACCAGGCTCCCGGTCGCAAGCCGTTGCCGACCATTTTCTTCACCCCGTGCCGGCGGTCCTCGCTGCCGGCAGGCTGGTCGATCAGGTAACGGCACAGCTCGCCGACATAGCCCAGGGTGGTCGCCCGGTAACGACGCACATCGTTCCAGAACTGGCTGGCGCTGAACTTGCGCCGGATCGCCAGGGCCGAGGCTCCGCAGATCGCCGCGCCCCAGCACACGCACAGGCCCGTGGCGTGGTACAGCGGCAAGGTGCAATACAGGACATCGTCGGGCTGCATGTCCAGGGCAATCAAACCGAAGCTGGTGGAGGTGCGCATCCAGCGCCCATGGCGAAACACCCCGGCCTTCGGCAAGCCCGTGGTGCCCGAGGTGTAGAGATAGAAGCAAGGGTCGTTGAAGAACACCTGTCGGCTGCACGCCGGGTTTTCGGCGCACGCTTCATTGCTGCCAGTCATCAGGTCGACGAACCCGGGCGCAACACCGGCGCTGTCCTCGTCCGCCACCCACCAGGTTCGAGCCTGCGGCAGCCCGACACGGCGGCGCACGTCGTCGAACGCCGCGACCCGTTCCTCGCCCACCACGATGGCGACGGGCGCAACGAGGGCCAGGCTGTGCACCAGGGCGTCTCCCACCTGGGCGGTATTGACCATGGCGCTGACCGCGCCGACCTTCGCCACCGCCAGCACGGTGATCAACAACTGGGGCCGGTTCTCGATGAACACCGCCACGCAGTCGCCCTTCCCGATGCCCTGCGCCAACAGGTAGTGAGCGATGCGATTGGCCTGCTCATTGACCTGTGCATAACTCAACACGGTATCGCCATACAGCAGCGCCGCGCCCCGGGGGTTGCGTTGGGCGGCCTGTTCGAAGCACCAGCCCAGGCCGCAAGGCTGGGTCGGGTCCTGGACGTTGGCCAGCTTCATGCCCTTGACGATTCGCGGCACGACCCTGGCAATGGCGGGCAACTTGCGCAACATCATGCCCCAGGTGATGGCATCGCCGGTTGTCCGACTCATGGTGTTCTTCCCTGTCCGACCCTGTGGGCCTGTTTTTGTGTTGGCGGGGACTGCAGCTCGATTGCGCTCGAAAGTACGCCTGGGCTAGCGACGCTGTACATGCGGTTTTTGCAATGTTTTGTATCCGCAAACAGCCGCAGGCGAAGCGGGAGCGCCGGGAGGGCAATTGGTTCCCAAAAAGTTGGTTCCACCCCGCAAAATGCAGGATGCACGATGGCCATTCATGCAAGATGCACGAAACCAAAAATCGTATATTTTTTTAAGCTGTTGTTTTTAAAGTATTTTTTAAATCAAGCGAGGCTGGCACAGACACTGCAACTACCCCTCCACGGTTTGCTAACAAGACCATGGAGCAGTCAAATATGAACATGATTCAAGAGAAGTTCGCGTCCCTGTTTTCCAACTATGAAGTGACCACCCAAGCCCGCCCGGATGGCGGCATCCTGCTGACCTTGCGCAACAGCGAAGGCAAACTGTTCAAGCGCACGATTTCCTATGCCCAGCTGCATGCCGGCGACCAGCTGTCTTGGGCCATCAGCGCAATCCGCCGCGACCTGGCCGAACAAGCCAGCGAGTTGCCACAGATTGCCATGCTGCAAAGCCAGCACCGTTTCGCCCTGCCGACCTATCACAGCGCCTGATCCTGGCCCCTCAGGAACCAGCAGAAACACCCCTTTGTGGGAGCGATCCCGCTCGCGAAGACGGAACATCAGCCAGCCTTTCCGCCGACTGACCCACCGCTTTCGAGCAGGCTCGCTCCCACGGTTTTTTAGTCTTCCAGGCGCGGGAACCGGCCGGCAATGTCGTTGCCGGTGAATTGCGCATCGGCGCACTCGGCGTTCGCCAGGCGAAGCGTAATGAAATGCGGTTGCTCGCCCATGTCGAACCAGCGCGGCATTCCAGCCGGCAAGGTAATCAGGTCATTCTTTTCGCACAGCACGGCGTAGACGTAATCGTCGATGTGCAGAGCGAACAGCCCACGACCCGCGACGAAAAATCGTACTTCCTCTTCAGCCTGGCTGTGCTCTTCAAGGAAGCGGGCGTGCAGCTCGGCGTTTTGCCGATCCTCACGGGTCACGCGCATGACCTGCACCGAGGCGTAGCCGCGCTCGGTCATCAGGGCATCGATCGAGTGGCTGTAGGCCGCGATGATGTCTTCCTGGCGAGCGCCGGGGGGAATGCTCGCCGCAGGCTGCCACCGATCGAAGCGAACGCCCTGTTCGGCCAGGGTCGCGACGATGTCTTCGAAGTGAGTCAGCACCTTGTTCGGCAGATCGGGGGTCGAGACGTGGTAGACGGACAGGCTGCTCATGACAATGGCTCCAGGAAAATAATGGTTCGAAGGCTCATGGCCGGTGCTCTTGCATGCGTGTCGCAATGATAACGGCAGCAGCAAGGGCAGCTAGGCTGGCCAGGCTGAATGTCCAACTGGCGCCCAGGGCGTTCCAGCTGTAGCCGGAATACAGGGCGCCCAATGCCCCGCCGGTGCCGGCCAACGCCGCATACAGCGCCTGGCCCTGGCCCTGCTGGCGAGGGCCGAAACTGCGTTGCACGAAATGGATGGCCGCGGCGTGGAAACTGCCGAAGGTCGCCGCGTGCAGCACCTGGGCGAACAACAGCACCCAGAGAAACTCCGCCAACGAACCCAGCAGCAACCAGCGCAACGCCGCCAACAGGAAACTGGCCAGCAGCACACGGCGCACCGAAAATCGCGCCAGGATCCGGCTCATCAGCAGGAACACCAGCACTTCCGCCACCACGCCGACCGCCCAGAGCAGGCCAATCAGCCCACGGCTGTAGCCCAACTGCTCCAGGTGCAATGTCAGGAAGGTGTAATACGGCCCATGGCTGACCTGCATCAGGCCCACGCAGACGTAGAACGCCAGCACGCCGGGGTTGCGCAATTGCCGCACGAAGCCCTCCCCCGCCACCCGCGGCCCCTGCAACGGCTGGGCGTTGGGGACCCAGAAGCTGGCGAGCACGATACCGGCCATGATCAGCACCAGCGCCACCGGGTAGATGTCCAGGCTCAGCCATTGAAACAACCGCCCCAGCAACACCACCGTGATGATGAAGCCGATGGAACCCCACAGGCGGATCTGGCTATAGCGCGAAGCCTGCCCGCTCAAGTGCGCAAGGGTGATGACTTCGAACTGCGGCAGCACCGCGTGCCAGAAGAACGCATGCAACGCCATCACCATCGCCAGCCAGGCGTAGCTTTTGTCGATGAAGATCAGCGAAAAGGCCAACAACGTGCAGAGGGCGCCAAAGCGCACGATGGCCAGGCGTCGGCCGGTGTAATCTCCCAGCCAACCCCAGATATTCGGCGCCACGCAGCGCATCAGCATGGGGATCGCCACCAGTTCGCCAATGCGCGCCGCGTTGAACCCCAGGTGATCGAAGTACAGCGCCAGGAACGGCGCCGTCGAACCGAGCAACGCGAAATAGAACAGGTAGAAACTGGAGAGCCGCCAGTACGGCACTGCCGCCATGGTCGTCAGGCCACGGCGGCCGGCAGGTCAGCCATCAAAGCTGACCCAGCACCGGGGTGCTCACCCGTACATCGGCGTTCTGGCCACGATGGCGCAGCAGGTGATCCATCAGCACGATCGCCATCATGGCCTCGGCGATCGGCGTGGCACGGATGCCGACACAGGGGTCATGACGGCCCTTGGTGATGACGTCCACGGGGTTGCCCTGGGTGTCGATGGAGCGGCCCGGCGTGGTGATGCTGGACGTGGGCTTCAACGCCAGGTGCGCGACGATCGGCTGGCCCGAGGAAATGCCGCCGAGGATCCCGCCGGCGTTGTTGCTGAGGAAGCCCTGCGGGGTCAGCTCATCGCGGTGCTCCGTGCCCCGTTGGGCGACGCAGGCGAAACCGGCGCCGATCTCTACGCCTTTCACCGCGTTGATGCTCATCAGCGCGTGGGCCAACTCGGCGTCGAGGCGGTCGAAGATCGGCTCGCCGAGGCCGGGCATGACCCCTTCGGCCACCACGGTGATCTTCGCGCCCACCGAATCCTGGTCACGACGCAGTTGGTCCATGTAGGCCTCCAGTTCCGGCACCTTGTCCGGGTCGGGGCAGAAGAACGCGTTCTGCTCCACCGAGTCCCAGGTCTTGAACGGGATTTCGATCGGGCCCAACTGGCTCATGTAGCCGCGGATGACGATGCCCTGGCTGGCCAGGTATTTCTTGGCGATGGCCCCGGCCGCCACACGCATGGCGGTTTCCCGGGCCGAACTGCGGCCGCCGCCACGGTAGTCGCGCTCACCGTACTTGTGATGGTAGGTGTAGTCGGCATGGGCCGGGCGAAACAGGTCCTTGATGGCCGAGTAGTCCTTGGACTTCTGGTCGGTGTTGCGGATCAGCAGGCCGATGGCGCAGCCGGTGGTGCGCCCTTCGAAGACGCCAGACAAGATTTCGACCTCATCGGCTTCCTGGCGCTGGGTGGTGTGGCGGCTGGTGCCGGGCTTGCGGCGGTCGAGGTCACGCTGCAGGTCCTCCAGGGCAATCTCCAGGCCCGGCGGGCAGCCGTCGACAATGGCGACCAACGCCGGGCCATGGCTTTCGCCCGCGGTGGTGACGGTGAACAGCTTGCCGTAGGTATTGCCGGACATGCAGGGTGCTCCGTGAAATCGCTGAGAAACTCAACCTTGGATTCGTAGTGGACGCCAGTATACGCAGGCTCCCCGCGTAGTTCATCCTCGAACCTTCTCGGTCGGCGCCAGTCCAACCGGCACCTTCGCAACTAATGGCGTGATGATGTTAAACCTGCTTGTCTTGAGCGTTACCCTGTTCATCGGCCTGTTTTCCGGCCTGGCCCAGGCCACGGTGCTGCAACGTCCGATCAGCATCGATACGGGCAACGGCGAACTGTTCGGCTCGCTGCTGCTGCCCAAGTCCGACACGCCGGTGCCGGTGGTCCTGATCATTTCCGGGTCCGGCCCGACCGATCGCGACGGCAACAACCCGGAGGGCGGGCGCAACGACAGCCTCAAGCGCCTGGCCTGGCTCCTGGCCAGGCACGACATTGCCAGCGTGCGCTACGACAAGCGGGGGGTGGCCGCCAGCCTGGCCGCAACGCCGGACGAGCGTAACCTGAGCGTCGAAGCCTACGTGGCCGATGCCTTGGCCTGGAGCCGCAAGCTGGCCGCCGATCCGCGAATGGGCCCGGTGATTCTGCTAGGTCACAGCGAAGGCGCCTTGATCGCCAGCCTCGCCGCGCCCCAGGCCAACGCCGCGGGCGTGATTTCGTTGTCCGGCAGCGCCCGGCCCATCGACCAGCTCCTGCGCCAACAACTGGCCAGCCGCCTGCCGGCACCTTTGATGTTGCGCAGCAACGAGTTGCTCGACAGCCTCAAGGCCGGCCAGCCCGACGCGAACGTGCCGCCTGCGTTGCAAGTGATTTTCCGCCCCAGCGTGCAGCCGTACCTGATCTCGCTGTTCCGCCAGGACCCGGCCCAGGCGTTCGCGGCGCTGAAGGTGCCCGCCCTGATCATCCAGGGCAGCCATGACATTCAGGTCAGTGTCGACGATGCCCGGCAGTTGAAAGCCGCCAAGCCCGACGCCGAACTGGCGCTGGTCGAGGGCATGAATCATGTCCTGCGCATCGTGCCCAAGGACGTGAAACAACAACTGGCTTCCTACAAGGACCCCAACCGTCCCCTGGCCGCTGAACTGGGCACGCGCATCCCGGCGTTCATTCGCTCGATCGCTACCCGTTAAACGCTTTTAGCCCTCCAGTCCCGGCGAAAACGGCCGATAAACCGGTGTCGGGCAGCGCAATCGCTGCCGACCCGCCGGCCAGGACAGGATTTGCCGTTATGACTGAAACACCCACTTCACCCGATACCGAAGCCCCTACCGAAGCGACCGCCACGCCTGCGGAGCAGTTGCCTTGGGCGGACGTGCAAGCCGAGCATCACAAAATGCTCCGGCTGGCCCCGCTCAAGACCGACCGCGCCACCGGTGCGCGCCCGCTGCGCTTCGTCGAATTCAGCTATGCCGAACGCCACAGCAAGGAGCGCAGCCTGTTGCGCTTGAGCATCAAGTTGCCCGGCCAGCGCGTGCGCAAGGAACAGAATCACCTAGATGTCTGGGCCGATCACGTCGAAAAGCGCCTGACCTTTTCCCCGGACAACCTGCAGATCGAGCCGATGAACCGTGGCATCGGCCGCTTCCTCGCCGCCCAGGGCATCACCTGGGCGAAGAAACGCTGGTCGGGCTACCGGGTCGAAGGCAGCGACCTGAACAACAAGGACGCGCTGAACGAAGACACCCGCCTGCGCCGTGACCGTTTTCTCAAGGCCCAGGGTTTCGAAGTGGTCTACGCCGACGCCCAGCACCTCAAGGGCAGCGTCAAGGCGACCCACGTCGGCGACCTGGTGGGAGACTGGAATACCGAGAAGCTGCAGTTCGTGGAGATTCTCGAAGCCGCGCAGATGTTGCAACAAGCCGAGCAGAACTTGGCGGAACAGGAAGTCCGGCTCAAGCAGCAGGAAGAGAAGGTCAACAAGTTCAAGCGCGAAGACACCGGCCTGCGCTTCACCATCACCTGCCTGGTGGCATTTGCCATGTTCCAGGCGGGATTATTGATTTGGATTGCGACGCGGCATTGATGACCGGCTGGGAGGGGGCTGGCAAGCTCCCTCGCCACAAAAAGCGATCGGCAATCCAGAAGATCAAACCCGTGAAGCGAACAGCCCCTGGTGCTGGCGGCACTGCTCGGCGCTGAGCATGAACACGCCATGGCCGCCCCGCTCGAAGTCCAGCCAGGCAAAATCGACCTCAGGGTACAGCGCCTCGACGTGGACCTGGCTGTTGCCCACCTCGACAATCAGCAAGCCCTTCTCGGTCAGGTGATCAGCCGCCTCGGCCAGCATCCGCCGGACCAGGTTCAAGCCATCCTCGCCACAGGCCAGGCCCAGCGCCGGCTCGTGCTGGTATTCCTGGGGCATGTCGGCGAAATCCTGCGCGTCGACGTAAGGCGGATTCGACACGATCAGGTCGAAACGTTGCCCCGGCAGGCCGTCGAAGCCATCGCCCTGGACCGTGAACACCCGCTCGTCGACGCCATGGCGCTCGATGTTCTGGTTCGCCACCTCCAGCGCTTCGAACGACAGGTCGGCCAGCACCACTTCGGCTTCCGGAAACTCGTAGGCGCAGGCGATCCCGATGCAGCCGGAGCCGGTGCACAGGTCGAGGATTCGCGCAGGCGCCTGGCCCAACCAGGGCTCGAAACGTTTTTCGATCAGCTCGCCAATCGGCGAGCGCGGGACGAGTACGCGCTCGTCGACAATGAACGACATCCCGCAGAACCAGGCCTCGCCCAGCAGGTAGGCCGCCGGGATGCGCTCGTCGATACGCCGGCGCAGCAGGCGCTGCACGTGGACCAGTTCCTCGTCTTCGAGGCGGCAATCCAGGTAGCTATCGGCAATTTCCCACGGCAGGTGGAGTGCGCCCAACACCAGTTGGCGGGCTTCATCCCAGGCGTTGTCGGTGCCATGGCCGAAAAACAGATCCTCCCCATGGAAACGGCTGACGGCCCAACGGATATGGTCGCGCAGGGTGCGAAGGCGGGAAGTGATCACGGCGGCAAACTCCAGAAAAATCGACGGGCGAGTCTACCAGTCAAACGCGCCCCACCCAAACACGCCTCAAGGACGAAAGAAAAACTCCGAGGCATTCGTAGGATCTATCCGTTTTTTGCGCAACCTATTGAACAAGACGAGCATCTTGACAAGGCTGTAGGCCAGCAACGGCGCCGCTTGCAATCGAAGCGATTCACAGAACCGCTCAGCCAGAGGACAATGTCGCAAAAGCCCCACCCGAAGGAGCCCCAGAATGTCCGTTCCAAAAACGATGTTTCAACTCAGCGGCCGCGGCTACGCAGCAGCCAACCTGAGTCAAGCGACCCTGATCATCATCGATGCCCAGAAGGAATACCTCGCCGGCCCCTTGGCCCTGAGCGGCATGGATGAAGCAGTCGCGAACATCAAGCAGCTACTCGGCGCGGCCCGGGCAGCCGGTCGGCCGATCGTGCATGTGCGCCACCTGGGCACCCATGGCGGGCTGTTCGATCCACAAGGCGAACGCGGCGAGTTCATTCCGGGCCTCGAACCCCAGGACGACGAAACCATCATCGGCAAGCTGCTGCCCAGCGCCTTCCACGGCACCGAACTGAAGAAGCGCCTGGAAGAGTTCGGCCCCCTGGACCTGATCGTCTGCGGCTTCATGAGCCACTCCAGCGTCAGTACCACCGTGCGCGCGGCCAAGAACCTGGGCTTTCGCTGCACCCTGGTGGAAGATGCTTGCGCCACCCGCGACCTGCCGCACAAGGGCGGCGTGCTCAGCGCCGAGCATGTGCACCAGACCGAAATGGCGATCATGGCGGACAACTTCGCCACCCTGGCCCTGACCCGGGACTTCATCTGATCGATCCTTCGATGAGCGGCCACTTTCGCCGCTCATCCGTAAAAGCCTCTCATTTGCCGCAATTGCCCTGGTGTCAGGAACAACCCGAACATCTTCCGGTCGAAGGGCCGATACCCATTGAGGAAGATCGGAATGAAGTTATCCGATGGTTTTGACGCACGTCGCTTGCGGCCCAAAGGCCCGAGCAACTGGCGATTTCGTATTGGCGCGGCAATCGCTGCGCTGCTGGCAACACTTGGTGTCCTGCTGGCCATGGCCGGTGCCGCCAGCCTGCTGGGCCGTCCGCCCGCGCTGGGCGACTTGAACGCCACCCCGCTCGGTTCGGCCATCATCCTGGCGGTCGGCCTGCTCGTTCTGTGGCTGGGCGTCTGGCTCTGGCGCCGCTGCCGCCGTCGCGCCCGTCAATCCCTGGAGCTGGCCATGGCTCCGCACCTGATGAAAAAACACGACTGAGCCGCCATCCGACGTTTTGTCGCGCCTGATCCCGCCAGAGTTGGGTAAACTGGCCGGCTTCGCGGAGGCTGACATGCAAGACGACGACTTTTCCCTGTTCAAAAGTGCGATCCAGGGCGTAAAACCGATCAAACACGACCGTGCCGAGACCGGCAAGCCCAAGGCCGATCGCGCCCAGATCGCCAAGCTGCGCCAAGCCGCCACCGTGCGCACCGATGCCACGACCGTGGACGGCCTGTCCGATCAGTTCGTGATCGACGTCGGCCCCGAAGACGAACTGATGTGGGCGCGCGACGGCGTCCAGGAAAGCCAGATGCGCAAGCTGAAGGTCGGCCAGATCCCTTTCGAGGGCAGCCTCGACCTGCACGGCATGAGCGTCGAAAAGGCCCGGGAAACCCTCTGGGCCTTCCTGGCCGAAGCCACCCGGTTCGAAATCCGCTGCGTGCGCGTCACCCACGGCAAGGCCGTGCGCCTGGACGGCAAGCGGCCGATGATCAAGAGTCACGTCAACACCTGGCTGCGCCAGCACCCGCAAGTGCTGGGTTTCACCTCCTGCCAGGCGAAACATGGCGGTGCCGGGGCGGTCTACGTGATGCTCAAGCGCACCATGATGGAAGGTCGCGACGAGTAGCCCTCGATTGCCGAGCTTGCAGCGCCGTGTCCGCCACCGTACCCTTGCCCTTTGCGTAAAATCCCACAGGTAGTTTCATGTCTCTGGAACAGAATTACACCGCGATTCTCGGCCAACTGGGCGAGGACGTCTCCCGCGAGGGCCTGCTCGATACGCCCAAGCGCGCTGCGAAGGCCATGCAGTACCTCTGCCGCGGCTACGAACAGACCCTGGAAGAAGTCACCAACGGTGCCTTGTTCAGCTCTGACAACAGCGAAATGGTGCTGGTCAAGGACATCGAGTTGTACTCGCTGTGCGAACACCACCTGTTGCCTTTCATCGGCAAGGCCCATGTCGCCTACATCCCGAGCGGCAAGGTGCTGGGGCTGTCGAAGGTCGCGCGCATCGTCGACATGTACGCACGTCGCCTGCAGATCCAGGAAAACCTCAGCCGCCAGATCGCCGATGCGATCCAGCAGGTGACCGGCGCCCTGGGCGTGGCGGTGGTGATCGAGGCCAAGCACATGTGCATGATGATGCGCGGCGTGGAAAAGCAGAATTCCTCGATGATCACCTCGGTGATGCTTGGCGAGTTCCGCGAAAATGCCGCGACGCGCATGGAATTCCTCAGCCTCATCAAGTAAACCGTTTCGCGAAGAAAACCGGCATCGATGGCCGGTTTTTTTTCGCCCGTGAAAATCAGGTAAGCTGCGCGCCCTCTTCCCGTGCCACGAGACTTATACCGTGATCGTCAAAGCGCTTCGAGTTGGCCTGGGCCAACTGATCATCTTCATCAACTTCATCACCCGTCCCGGCAAGAAACAACGCCCGGCGCAAGCCCAGGCGCAGGTCGACCAGGCTGCCCGCGGCTTGACGCTGTTCCAGTTCCACGCCTGCCCGTTCTGCGTGAAGACCCGCCGCACCCTGCGCCGCCTGAACGTGCCGGTGGCGTTGCGCGATGCGAAGAACAACGCACAGGATCGCCAGACGCTGCTGGAGCAAGGCGGCAAGATCAAAGTGCCGTGCCTGCGTATTGAAGAAGATGGCCAGACCACCTGGATGTATGAATCCAAGGTGATCATCGAGTATCTGGATAAGCGGTTTTCGGCAGTCTGATGATTTTGCAGTGAATGCTGGGCCTCTTCGCGGGCAAGCCCGCTCCCACAACGGTTCAGTGTGAATGCAGGATTTTATTCACATCCATTCCTGTGGGAGCGGGCTTGCCCGCGAAGAGGCCCGCACAGCCCCCGCAAAACTGCGCGTTATCAAGCCGCCTGCGCAGCCAGCGCCGCCCGCACCACCCCCGCCAATCGACGCAACCCTTCATCCAGTCGCGCCGGGTCAATGTGGCTGAAGTTCAGGCGCAGGTGCCCCGGATGCTGGTCCGGCTCGGGGAAGAACGGCTCCCCGGGCATGAACGCGACGTCGGCCGCCAGCGCGGTGGCGAGCAACGTGCGGGTGTCCAGCGGTTGCTTGAGGGTCAGCCAGAAAAACAGCCCGCCCTGGGGCACGTTCCAATCGGCGATGTCGCAAAAGTGCGTTTGCAGCGCCGCCTGGAACCGATCACGCCGGTCCCGGTAAAAATCCCTCAACTCACTCAAATGATGACGGTACTGCTCGGTGCCGATCCATTGCAGCGCCTGCCACTGGCCGATGCGATTGGTGTGCAGGTCAGCCGACTGCTTGAGCCGCAGCAGGTGCGGGAACAGATCCGGACTGGCGATCAGGTACCCCACCCGTAGCCCCGGCAGCAGGGTTTTCGACACGGTGCCGGTGTAGATCCAACTGGCCTTCTTCAGGCGACTGGCAATCGGCGTAGCACTGGCACCGTCGAAGGTCAGTTCACGGTACGGCTCGTCTTCCACCAGGGTGACCCCGAACTCGTCCAGCAGTGCCGCCACGGCATCGCGCTTGGCCTCGCTGTAGCGTACCGCCGACGGATTCTGGAACGTCGGGATCAGGTAGATGAACGCGGGCCGATGCCGCTCCAGTCGGGCGCGCAGCGCGTGCAGGTCGGGGCCATCGGCCTCCAGGGGCACGGTGATGCAAGCGGCACCGAACAACTGGAAAATCTGCAGCGCCGCCAGGTACGTCGGCGCTTCCAGCAGCACTTCGGTGCCCACGTCGATGTGCAACTTGGCCGCCAGGTCGAGGGTTTGCTGGGAGCCGCTGACCACCAGCACCTGGCTCGCTTCACAGGCCAGGCCCAGCGAACGCGCCTGCGCTGCCAGGGCTTCGCGCAGCGCCGGCTCACCTTCGCTCATGCCGTATTGGCCCATGGACAGCGGCATGGCTGCCCACTCCACCTTCGGCAACATGGCTTCGGCCGGCAGGCCACCGGCGAACGACATCACTTCAGGGCGCTGCGCCGCGGCGAGGATTTCTCGGATCAAGGAGCTTTTGAGGCGCGAGACACGTTCGGAAAAAGCCATGGGGTCACCTGTAGCCGGTCGCTGGGAAAATGAGTCAAACTGGTTGACCGAAATTACCTCGCTCTTTCTGGATACGTCAATATGCTTGACCTTAAAAACCCAACTTCACAGCAAATGGCCATGGAAGCGTTCTTCTTCGGTTACCAGGCGTTCACCGCCAAGGCCGATGAAATGCTTGAGCGCCGCGGATTGAGCCGGGTCCATCAGCGCATCGTTTTCTTCATCGCCCGCTACCCGTCGTTGAGCGTGAAAGAACTGCTGGCGCTACTCGGCGTCAGCAAGCAGGCGTTGAACATGCCGTTGCGCCAGTTGATGGAAATGCATCTGGTCAACAGCCTCGCCTCCGAGACCGACAAGCGTAAGCGGCTGCTGGAATTGACGTCCGAGGGCGAGCGGTTCGAGCAGGCGCTGCGACGTGAGCAGGTGAAATTGCTGGAGCGGGTGTTCGCCGAGGCCGGGGAGACCGCGGTCAATGGCTGGCTCGCGGTTAACCAGGCGCTCGGCAAGGGGCCTGCGGACTGATTCCGGCCCGCAGTTTTCCGGGCTGACGCTTTCGCGAGCCTGCTCGCGAACGCCGATATATCCTTCTCCCCCCGTTTTTTAGTCCACAACACAAAAAACATTATTTGCTTTATTTGTATACAAAAGCATAATTCGCTTCGTGCGAGTTCCTGACCAATAGGTCAACAAAACGTCGCCAGCCTTACCTGCCTCAAAGCCTCGCAGCCCTCCTCAGGGTCTGCGGTGCTGGAAATAACAATAAAACTGTTGAGGAGTACTCGCTGTGGAAAGCCGCAAACCCGAAGCCCAGACGCTGGACCTCTCGCCGCCATCACGCAGTGGCTGGCTGGAGCGCATCTTCAAACTCAGCGTGCACGGCACCACGGTGAAGACCGAATTGATTGCCGGCCTGACGACCTTCATCACCATGGCCTACATCATTTTCGTCAACCCCAACATCATGGCCGACGCCGGCATCGATCACGGCGCCGCGTTTGTCGCCACCTGCATCGCCGCCGCGCTGGGGTGCCTGTTGATGGGGCTGTACGCCAACTGGCCGGTGGGCCTGGCGCCAGGCATGGGTCTGAACGCATTCTTCACCTACACCGTGGTCGGCACCATGGGCTACAACTGGGAAACCGCGTTGGGCGCGGTGTTCATTTCCGGCGTGTTGTTCATGTTCCTGACCCTGTCGCGGGTGCGCGAGTGGCTGCTCAACAGCATTCCGGTAAGCCTGCGGTTCGCCATGGGCGCCGGGGTCGGCTTGTTCCTTGGGTTGATCGGCCTGAAAACCGCCGGGATCGTCGTCGACAGCCCGGCGACCCTGATCAAGCTCGGCTCGCTGCGTGAACCCGGCCCGCTGCTGGCCGCCGTGTGCTTCCTGATGATCGCGGTGCTCAGTTACCATCGGGTGTTCGGCGCGATCCTGATCAGCATCATTGCCGTGACTCTGGCCGGCTGGGGCCTGGGGCTGGTGCACTACAACGGCGTGATGTCGACGCCGCCGAGCCTGGCGCCGACCTGGATGGCCATGGACGTGGCCGGCGTGTTCAACATCAGCATGATCAGCGTGGTGCTGGCCTTCCTGTTCGTGCACATGTTCGACACCGCCGGCACCTTGATGGGCGTTGCCCAGCGCGCCGGGCTGGTGAAGGCCGACGGCAAGATCGAAAACCTGTCCCGCGCCCTGAAGGCCGACAGCGCCTCCAGTGTCTTCGGCGCCATGGTCGGCGTGCCGCCCGTGACCAGCTACGTAGAAAGCGCCGCCGGTGTGGCCGCGGGTGGTCGCACGGGGCTTACCGCCGTGACCGTCGGTGTGCTATTTATTGCCGCGATGTTCTTCGCGCCACTGGCGGGGATGATCCCGGCCTACGCCACCGCCGGCGCGCTGATCTACGTCGCCATGCTGATGATGGGCGGCATGGCGCACATCGAATGGGACGAACCGACCGACAGCATCCCGGCCATTGTCACGGCCATCATGATGCCTCTGACATTCTCGGTGGCCGACGGCATCGCACTGGGCTTCATCACCTATGTGGTGCTCAAGGCCGGCACCGGCAAGCACAAGGACATTTCCGTCAGCCTGTGGGTGCTCTGCGCGATCTTCATCGCCAAGTTCATCTTCTTGTAAGCGGCCCCCCTATCCACCGCCTCACCCTTGGGTGAGGCTTTTGTACATCAGGAGCAAAGCAATGAATCTGGAAACCTGGCTGTTGTTCAGTGGCGCCGCGCTGGTGGTGATCCTCATCCCGGGCCCCTGTCGCTATTGATGATCGGCAACAGCCTGAACTACGGCCTGCGACGCTCGTACCCGGCATTCCTTGGCGGGGTGATTGCCTCGATCTGCCTGCTGAGCGCTTCGGCGCTGGGGCTCGGCGCATTGCTGCTGGCCTCGGAAAAACTCTTCAGCGGCCTGAAAATCGCCGGCGCGCTGTACCTGTTCTACCTGGCCTGGCAGAGCTGGCAGCAATCGCGCCAGCCCTCCCAGGGCGCCGAGGTGCCCCAGGCCGCCGCCGTGCCGCGCTTTCGCGCACTGTTCGGCCGGGCCTTCGTGTTGGGCGCCAGCAACCCGAAGGACATCCTGTTCTTCGCCGCCTTCCTGCCGCAGTTTCTGAGCACCGAACAGCCGTTCCTGCCCCAACTGTTGATCATGATCGCCACCTGGACCGTCCTCGACCTGCTGTGCAAGCTGGCCTACGGGCTCGGCGCCCACGGTGCGGCGCGGTACCTGCGCACGGGCAAGGGCCAGAGCTGGTTCAACCGCATCAGTGCCGGCCTGTTCGGTGGCGCGGGCGCGGCATCGCTGATGTCCGCCCACTGAGCGTCTTTCACCACGGATGGCCTGCGCCCTTCGAGCCCAGACCTTGGCAAAACATGGCAACAACCCATCGATATACACCCCAGGGAAAACACCTTACATAGAAGGCCATTCACGTACCGTTGAACAAGGAAGTTCACCATGGCCGAGGTTACCCCGCCCCACTCCGCCCCTGACGACCACGGTGTCGTTGTCACGGACCTGGGTCTGCACACGAATGAACACAGCCCCCAGACACTCGATTTTCGGGCGGCCAATGCGGCGCCGCCCAGCCCCGAAGACGCCCACAGACACGCCCAGCTCAAGGTCGTCGATCAACTTTACGGCCCGCTCCACATCGGCTCCGTAACCATCACCCGTTCAGCCCTGGACGCACTGGGTGCGACGACCGATGGGCAGCCGCTGAACGGTGACAACACGTTCTTTCGCATCCCCAGCCGCTTTTTCCTGGATTCACTGCAGCTCGACCCGGATGCCCTCGAAACCCGCCTGACACTCACCGCCGATGCCAACGACTATCGCCTGCCCACCCTACTCTTCGAAATGGCCAGCCTGCGGTCCCGGGCCGCGCGCCCATTGCTGGGGCAACCCTGGCAAATCCAGGTTGAGCCGGGCAGCAACCGGAGTACGCTGGAGCGGCTCTTGAAACTGGCCCAGAACCTCGACAGCCGTGGCCTGGCGCAACAGTCGCTGAGCTGGTTGAGCCAGACCAAGAGCCATGTGCTCATTCCTACCGGCCTGGGCCTCCAGGCTTTCGGTATCTATAGCGGCCTGCGAGGCCTGCAAGACGCCATCCGCGACCAGGACGCCTACCAGACGCTGTTCAACGGTGCCAGCGTGAGCGCCGAGGTGGCGTCCATCGGCGTCGAGGCACTGGTGACCCGACAAGCCACCCAGATGATCAAGGCCGGCCAACGCTCTCTGGAGGACTTCGGCAAGACCATGTTCGCCATCCGCCTGGCCCGTGGAAGTGGCCTGATTGCCAGCGTACTGACCCTGCCTTTCGACATCATCGCCGCCGTCGACGCCTTCAAGACCGCCGCCTCCGCCACCGGCAGCGAGGCCACCGATCACTACGTCAGCGCCGCGTTGAGCGTCACCAGCGCCGCCATGGCCGTGACCCTGGGTGTCGCCGCGCTGGCCGGGTTCACCTCGGCCGGACCCGCGGGCCTGGCCGCAGGGCTGATTCTGGTGGTTGGCTCACAAATCTGGGGCGCCATCCGTCAAGTCGATGAAATCGACGACTACCTGCAGCTCACCGTCCATGAACGCTTGCGTACGGGCTGGTTCGCCTTCTGGATGATCAGCCCGGATGACGAAATCCGTGATCGCTACCTGGTCGCCAAGGCCACCGCCGAGCACACCCAACGACTCCAGGCCAACGCCTTGAAGCTGCTCAGGGGGCCGTTGAAGGACAGTACCGAGGCAATCGTGAACGGCACGTTCACCGTGGAACTCGAACCGGTGACCTACAACACCTGGAACTGGTGGACCGGCAAGCGCCAGCCGGCGACGACCGTGCGCCCGCGGATCCAGGACAGCGATGACACGATCGATGCACGCGACGGCGTCACCGCCGAGACGCCCGGTGCCGTCATTGAAGCAGCGGAGGATCACAAAGGCATTCATTGGTACATCGGCGGTGGCAACGACACCCTCCTGGGCGCAGAAAACAAACCCAACGTGTTCCATTACGCCAGCGGTCTGAAAACGCTGACCGGCGGGACGAAAGATGACGTGTTCATTTTCGAGGGCTCGCCGCAGATCCTCGCGCAGGAACCGGCGCCTTCGCCCAATCGCCTGGTGGGCGGCGCGGGCAGCGACACGCTGATCCTGGCCGGCCGAAACAGCAACTCCCCGGCGCCGCGACTGGGTTATCACGTCGACCTGGAGGCCGGGCAAGTCAGCGTCATCGCCGGAGCGGCGAGCGGCGCCTACCGCGCGACCGTCCTGGAAGGCATCGAACACGTCGAGATCCGTGAGGGCGGCACCAGCGTCATCAAGGGAACGGCCGGCTCGAACACTCTCAAGTCCCGCGGCCACGATTCAATCGAGGCCGGCGCCGGGGATGACCGGATTTTCATCCTCGGCGCCAGCAACCGCAACGCAGATGGCGGCCCGGGGACCGACGTCTATGCCATCGCCCATCGCTCCGGCCATGTCTGGATCAGCGAAGACGGCGTGGACCACAGCATCATCGCCCTGGACTGGCGCGCGGACCTGATCGAAAGCTGGGCCATCGAAGCCGGCAACCTGGTGATGACGGCCTGCTTCGATGCAAACGACTGGGACGTTCGCACTGTGACCGTCAACAATGTCTACAGCGACACGGCCTACCCAAGGGCACTGCAAAACAGCCGGCTGACCTTCGTCACCCAGGACGGCTTCCATTGGGTGCCCGACCTGCCCGACACCCTCGAGGATGGCAACCGGCTCGCCGTCGAAGCCATCATGGTGCAGCAAGGCACACCGCGAAACCCGAGCATCCTGAATGATCACAGCGAGCTGTCGATCGCCCACGACAGAGACACCAGCCATTACGTGTCCCGGCGAGTGGAGCTCACCACCCTTAACGTCAGGCACAAAAGTGACTGCTCCACCACGCTTCACCTGGACTACAGCCACGCGGCGTTGACCCGGATCGAGGCCCACTACAACGCCCATGTCACCCAGGACGACGAAGGGGACAGCGTCAGGTACGGCGAATGTGGCCTGACGCTGCACTTTGGCAAAAGCCGGGTCGTGCTGAACAATCTGGCCAGTTCCGACGAGCGCTACACCGCGCGCGACAAGCCAACCGGGCGCCGGGCCTTTTCCGCCCTGGTGTCGCAGCACGTGTTCATCCTGGTCATGAATGACGGCGCGTCATACCGCCTGGCCCAACCCACTCCCGACTACGGCCTGTTGCTGGACAAGCGCTTCATCCACAAAGCCCCCGTGAGCTGGAAAGCCGAAACGCCCCAGGCGCTCACGCCCACCCGAAAGCGTTACGCGTACCTCCAACCCCTGGATAAAACGCCCCATTACATGGGCCACCGGGCGACCTGCGCCAAGCTCACGGCCTCTGCGCACCAAAGCGGTGTCGAAGTCCTGATCGGCCAGGGCGCGACGTACCTGGTTCACCTGAGCCCGAACGTGACGCTGCGCCTGTCCACGCCGGGCGCACTGGCCAATGCCAACCCCCGCTTACCCCATGCCTCCACCTGGGAGCTCGATGCCACGGCCCTCGGCCAGGTCGAGATCACCCTCGCGTCCAACCGGTTGCACATCGGCGCAACGGTCATCCATCTACCTGCCCATGAAGCGCAAGACCTGGTCGACCGGATACGGGTGATTACCGCGCCGGGTGTCGTCTATGGCGTCGACAGCCTGTTCGAGCGGGTTTACGTCGAATCGCTGGATGGCCGCTACCTGGCGCCCATGATCGATGCCGACGCGCCGTTGCCTAGCGAACTGGCCAAGCTGTCGTCCGAGTCCTTGAAGGTGTCCCACATGGCCCTCAAGGACGATTCACCCGGCACCTTGAGTTATCACCTTCAGGCTCGTCGATGGCGCCTTGATACGGACCCCTCGCGGGTCATCACGGCGCATCAGCTGAAAAAGACCGAGCTGTGCGACCACCATCTCCAGGTCTATCAGGACCTCGTCCGCGAAGGCCTCAGCCAGCACCCACCCCTGGGCGACAACGCCCTGCGCCTGTTGCGGGAACAGTGCGTGAAACTGATGGAGGGCTTCACGTTGAGCAGGTCGCTGATGCTGGCCTACGCCGTCAGCCTGAGCCCGACGTTCGGCGCAGAACTCCCCTATTCCACCTGGGTTCGCACGCTCGATGCGGTGCTACCCGAGCAATCGCCGTCTTGATGCGGATTCTGCCGAAGGTTCGTTCGAGCGCCATATCTATGTAGTGCACCCGCCTGCTCTTTTTCACTGAACATCTTCAAGGCCCCAGCCTGTCAGCGCGACAGGCCGCAGGCTCGACCATTTTGTTCAACTCAAGAGCAGACACATTCCATGAGTCCAAAACGCCCTATCCGGCCCACGGTGCCAGGCCAACCGCCCGAAGCGCCCCACAGCCAGCGCGACACGCAGGCACAAACATTGCCCAGGAACCCCGTCAGGGGAGATGGCGTTGAGACGACCTCCAGTTCGTCATCGGGAAGCGACACCCAGGCGCCAGAGCCTCTGCACAGCCCTGTCCATCTCTCCGACATCAGTTCACCGGCGCCCGTCGACACGCTGCCCGGCGCCCTTTCGCTGGCCCCCTACTACCTTTCGCCGGAACTGGTGCCCCTGTTATCAGCGCCCGACGCCACCTCGGGCATCCGCACATTCAGGACACGCACGTACGTCGAACTGGAAGAAGGCGGGACGGTGCTGCTGGGCCACGATGCCGAAGGCCACCACAGGGCCCGCTCCAGCGCCGAGCTGGTCGCCTCCGGGCCACGCCTGGAACAAGTGGCAGGCAGCCTGCTGTGGCGGCGGGTTGCCGTTGCGGTCGAGTCGGACAGCAGCGACGCCTCGCTGACCATGACCTTGCACAGCCTGTCGGACGATGATTCATACGAAGCGACGGCGCCCAAGCGCCAGCGCACGACTCCGGCACCGACACCGCAAAACGAAGCCAGCGTAGAACCCCCGCCAGTGTTCAGGCCGGAGTGGGCGTTCAAGCCAACGCTCGCACTGCCCCAGTTCATCACCGTGAGCGGTGTCCACTACAAGGTGATGAGCCGCATGGACGCGCGGGAATTCCCGATCCTGTACATCCAGCCGCCCCTGCATCCGGCCTATGATTTCGATGTGCTGGAGGCCATTCTCAGGCACACGCCCGAAGAACAGCCCAGGGCCGTGATACGTGTTCCGCCGCACGATCACTGGGAAATCGACGCCCGGCTGCCGTTCGAAAAAACATTGACGGCTCACGTCAGGGACATTTTTCCGGAGGTCACCACCGTTACCCTGGAAAACATCGCCAGGAGGCAGTTCGAACTGGCCAACAGCTCCCCGTATGCCGACGCCGCAGGACTGACCGCTCTGCGGCAGATTTTCCACAGCTGGAAACACGCCACTCCTTCCCCTCACCCGCAATGGAGCGATCCGTTGCTGATGCTGTCGACGCTTCCCACCACGGCAGGAATCACCAACACCTCCCGCGCCATCGACCTGCCCGCCCCGTCCTCGACAGGTGCATTAAACCGGCTGGACTTCGACCCCATGCGGTTCAGGCAGCAGTGGGAATACTTTCTCTCGACCTACTCGACCATAGACTTCAAGCGCTTCATGGCCGGCCTGTTGACCCGCAATGGTTACACGGTCATGGAGCCCAACAACTTCAACAGTTTTCCGGCATTGGTCTTTCGACGCACGGGGCACGACTATCTGTTTTTCATGAGCCTGCACCGCACCCGGATCCCGAAGCTGTCCTTGCCCACGCACAACAACCCCAACACAACCGGCATGAACCTGGAAACCCAGGTCGGCGACGCCGCCGCGCAAGCCGTCAAGGACGCCCACGAGGCCAACAGGATCGTCTGGCTCAAGGGTGGTTCGCAGATCCTGCCAGGCGTCGCCGACACCGTCTTCATCATCCGCGATGACAACGCCCGGCTGTAAACCTGCAAGCAAAAAAAAGCCCGCAGTGTGGGCGGGCGAAAAACCAGGGAAGCTACATGCGCAATGGCTTCCAGGACCAGGCTGCTGCTTGGGGTCAGCTGCCTCGATAAGTTGAATAGGCATACGGCGAAATCAGCAGGGGCACGTGGTAGTGCTCCTGCTCGGCTGAAATGCCGAAGCGCAACACCACCACGTCGAGGAAAGCCGGATCGGGCAGTTGCACCCCCGGGCGCGGTAGTAGTCACCGGCGTGGAACTGCAACTGATAGACCCCCGAACGGTAGTCATCCCCTTGCAGCAGCGGCGCGTCGCAACGGCCATCGCTGTTGGTCAGCGCGCTGGCGACCTGCTGCAGGTGCGAGCCTTCCACGCGGTACAGTTCAATCTTGATCGAACTGCCCGGGCAGCCATGTGCAGCATCCAAAACGTGAGTAGTCAAACGTCCCATTGATTGTGCGCGCCTCGCTGCAGGGCAGTCCGGCCCGACGCCTCCTGATCGGTTGAAAGACAGGCCGCACCGTTTCGGAGCACGAACGGGCGCGGCGATGAGCGAATTAAGACACTTTAAAAGAAAATTGTACACAATAAAAAACAGAAACTTTTCCGCCGACTCCATCGTCCCTGGGTCCGCGCCAATCTGCCGCCAAACCAGCAGATACGCTAAGCTTCTATCGGTTAATTGACCAAACGGGCAGATTTCTTGCAGCGTAGGCCTATACCGGGCAAGTGCGAAAATTGCGAAAATTCAGGCTTACAAACTGCACATAAAGTTGTATACAATCACTCCATCGTCGTGACGCCAGCCCAAGATCCATCACCGGGGCGCCACCTACATGGTTCGAACAAGAAGGAAGACTGCAGTGAGCGCTGACTACCCACGCGACCTGATCGGTTACGGCAGTAACCCTCCCCATCCCCAGTGGCCGGGCAATGCCCGTATCGCCCTGTCCTTCGTCCTCAACTACGAGGAAGGTGGCGAGCGCAACATCCTGCATGGCGACAAGGAATCCGAAGCGTTCCTGTCGGAGATGGTCGCGGCGCAACCGCTGCAGGGCGAGCGCAACATGAGCATGGAGTCGCTGTACGAGTATGGCAGCCGTGCCGGTGTCTGGCGGATCCTCAAGCTGTTCAAGTCATTCGACATCCCGCTGACCATTTTCGCCGTGGCCATGGCCGCCCAGCGCCATCCGGACGTGATCCGCGCCATGGTCGCCGCCGGTCACGAGATCTGCAGCCATGGCTACCGCTGGATCGACTACCAGTACATGAACGAAGCCCAGGAACGCGAGCACATGCTCGAAGCGATCCGCATCCTCACCGAAATCACCGGCGAACGTCCATTGGGCTGGTACACCGGGCGCACCGGTCCCAACACCCGTCGGCTGGTGATGGAAGAAGGCGGTTTCCTCTATGACAGCGACACCTACGACGATGACCTGCCCTACTGGGAACCCAACACCCCCAACGGCAAGCCGCATCTGGTGATCCCGTACACCCTCGACACCAATGACATGCGCTTCACCCAGGTGCAGGGGTTCAACAACGGCGACGACTTCTTCCAGTACCTCAAGGACGCCTTCGACGTGTTGTATGCCGAAGGCGCCGAAGCGCCGAAGATGCTCTCCATCGGCCTGCACTGCCGCCTGATCGGCCGCCCCGCCCGCCTTGCCTCGCTCAAGCGTTTCCTCGAATACGCCAAGCGCCACGAGCAGGTCTGGTTCAGCCGCCGCGTCGACATCGCCCGTCACTGGCAACAGGTCCATCCCTGCCCCGGCGCATCGAAGCCAGGAGCGTCGAAATGACCGCGTTCCAGACCCTCAAGCCATCCACCCTGAGCCGCGAAGCCTTCATCGAGGCCTTCGCCGACATCTATGAACATTCGCCATGGGTGGCCGAGAAGGCGTTCGACCTGGGCCAGGATCCGTCGATCGACCAGATCGAAACCCTGCACCAGCGCATGAGCGACATCCTTTTGAGCGCCGATCACGCCAGCCAACTGGCCCTGATCAACGCTCACCCGGACCTGGCCGGCAAAGCGGCCGTCCAGGGCCAACTGACCGAAGCCAGCACGCATGAACAGGCCGGCGCCGGTATCCACCAATGCACCAGCGAAGAGTTCCAGCGCTTCACCGAGCTGAACGACGCCTACAAGGCCAAGTTCAGGTTTCCCTTCATCATGGCGGTAAAAGGCAGCGACCGGCACCAGATCCTCGCGGCATTCGAAACGCGCATCCACAACCCGGTAGACACCGAGTTCAAATGCGCGCTGGCGGAGATCAACAAGATCGCGTTGTTCCGATTACTGACCCTTTAGCGAGCAGCCGCCTCCAGGGCTTGCAAGCATCCCCAGCCAACTTATTCAAAGGCAGACAAGAAGAATGAAAGCTTACGCCGTACCTTTCGAGAAGTTCGTCAACCTGGCCGACGCCCGTCTCGGCACCAAGATCATCTCGGTCACCGACGACTGGTTCGCCGACGCCAATCGCCTGTTCCAACCGACCCCGGCCGTCTGGAAAGAGGGCGTGTTCGATGACAATGGCAAATGGATGGACGGCTGGGAATCGCGTCGCAAGCGCTTCGAAGGCTACGACAGCGCCGTGATCCGCCTGGGCGTGGCCGGCACCATCAAGGGCGTGGACATCGACACTTCATTCTTCACCGGCAACTACCCGCCGTCGGCGTCCCTGGAAGCCTGTTTCCTGGCCGAAGGCGAGCCGGACGACAACACCCAGTGGACTGAAGTGCTGTCGGCCGTCGAACTGCAAGGCAACAGCCACCACTACCACGAGATCAGTAACGACCAGGCGTTCAGCCACCTGCGCTTCAACATCTACCCCGATGGCGGCGTGGCCCGGCTGCGGGTCTACGGCATTCCGCATCGCGACTGGTCGGCGGTGGGCAACAACGAACAGATCGACCTGGCCGCCGCCCTCAACGGCGGTCGCGCCCTGGCCTGCTCCGACGAACACTTCGGCCGCATGAGCAACATCCTCAACCCAGGCCGTGGCGTCAACATGGGCGACGGCTGGGAAACCGCCCGGCGTCGCACCCCAGGCAATGACTGGGTGATCGTCGCCCTGGGCCATGCCGGCATCGTCGAGAAAGTGATCGTCGACACCCTGCACTTCAAGGGCAACTACCCGGACAGCTGCTCGATCCAGGGCGCGTTCGTCAAGGGCGGCACCGACAGCCAGATCGAAACCCAGTCGCTGTTCTGGCGTGAACTGCTGCCGAGCCAGAAACTGGAAATGCACGCCGAACACACCTTCGCCGAGCAGATCAAGGCCCTGGGGCCGATCACCCACATCCGCCTGAATGTGTTCCCGGATGGTGGGGTGAGCCGCCTGCGCGTGCTTGGCAAGGTATCGAAATAAGGGGTGAACCCAAATCGCGAGCAAGCTCGCTCCCACATTTGAAATGCATTCCCCTGTGGGAGCGAGCTTGCTCGCGATGGCGGCACAACAAACAACACAGAATTCAAGATAAGAAGACCAGCATGCGCACACTCAAGATCGAACCCTTGACCAAAGAAGCCTTCGCCCCGTTCGGTGACGTGATCGAAACCGACGGCAGCGATCACTTCATGATCAACAATGGTTCGACCATGCGCTTCCATCGCCTGGCGACGGTTGAAACCGCGCTGCCGGACGACAAGGCGATCATCAGCATCTTCCGCGCCGACGCGCTGCAGATGCCGTTGACCGTGCGCATGCTGGAGCGTCATCCGCTGGGCAGCCAGGCCTTCATTCCGCTGCTCGGCAACCCCTTTCTGATCGTGGTCGCGCCACTTGGCGATGCACCTGTATCAGGCTTGGCCCGTGCCTTCGTCACCAACGGCAGGCAGGGCATCAATTACCATCGCGGCGTCTGGCACCACCCGGTGCTGACGATCGAAAAGCGGGATGACTTCCTGGTGGTTGATCGCAGTGGCACAGGCAATAACTGCGATGAGCATTTCTTCATAGAGGATGAGTGTTTGATCCTCGATCCCCACCAATAAGAGAAGCGTCCGATCACGCGAAAACAAGCGTGACGGGCGAGAGGTAAAGACTGTGGAAGCACATATGCTGGAATGGCTGAACCTGAGCGTTCGCTGGGTTCATATGATCACTGGCGTGGCCTGGATCGGCGCGTCGTTCTACTTCGTCTGGCTGGAAAACAACCTCAACCGCGTCAACCCCAGGAGCGGCCTGGCCGGCGACCTGTGGGCCATCCACGGTGGCGGCATCTATCACCTGGAAAAATACAAACTCGCGCCACCGGCCATGCCGGACAACCTGCACTGGTTCAAGTGGGAAGCCTACTTCACCTGGATGTCGGGCATTGCGCTGCTGTGCGTGGTGTTCTACTGGAACCCGACCGTCTACCTGCTGGCACCCGGCAGCGGACTGAGCGGCCCGCAAGGCGTGGCCCTGGGCCTCGGCTCGTTGTTCGCCGGCTGGTTCATCTATTCGTTTCTCTGCGACTCGGCCCTGGGCAAGCGCCCTGCCCTACTCGGCGGGATCCTGTTCGTGCTGCTGATCGCGGCGGCCTATGGCTTCAGCAAGGTGTTCAGTGGTCGTGGTGCCTACCTGCACGTCGGCGCGGTGATCGGCACGATCATGGTCGGCAACGTGTTCCGCATCATCATGCCGGCCCAGCGCGCCCTGGTGGCCGCCATCGCCGAGAACCGCACGCCCGATCCGGCCCTGCCGGCCAAGGGGTTGCTGCGCTCGCGCCATAACAACTACTTCACCCTGCCGGTGCTGTTCATCATGATCAGCAACCACTTCCCGAGCACCTACGGCAGCCCATACAACTGGCTGATCCTGGCCGGTATCGCCGTGGCCGCGGTGTTGGTGCGTCATTACTTCAACACCCGCCACGACAGCAACCGGTTTGCCTGGACATTGCCGGTCGGCGCCCTGGCGATGATTTGCCTGGCGTATGTCACCGGGCCCAAGCCTCCATCGAGCGCCCCGGAGGTCGCCAAGGCCCCGGCGACCATCGAGTATCAGCCACTGCCGGAAACCGCCGTGGGCGGGGGTGCCAAGCCGGCGGCACAACCTGCCCAGGCCTCCAACGTCCAGGGCCCGTCGTTCGAGAAGGTCCACAACGTGATCCAGGAACGCTGCTCGGTCTGCCACTCGGCCAAGCCCACCAGCCCGCTGTTCAGCGCGGCGCCGGCCGGGGTGATGTTCGACACGCCGCAGCAGATCAAGGAACAGGCCGCGCGCATCCAGGCCCAGGCCGTGACCAACCAGATCATGCCCCTGGGCAACATCACCCAGATGACCCAGCAGGAACGTGACCTGATCGGCGCCTGGATCAACCAGGGCGCGCAGACCCACTGAGAACCGCGCCACACGATACCGCTGACGGGCAGCCGGCACACGACCGGCCGCCCGCCAGCGACGGCCTGCCTCAACAATAAAAACAAGAGGAAAGCACCGGATGATCCAACCCTGCCTCCCTGCCCCAGGCCCGTCGTCCAGGCGCCGCCGCACGGCACTTGAGCCCGTCGAGACAAGCCCGTATCCTGCGCGCCCGTTCGACCCCGAACGCCTCATAACAATACTCAGACCCTGACCCACACGCCCGCGTGTTCCAACGCTGCGCGCAGGCGTCCTGAAATCCCTTTTCGACTGTTGCAACACGGCTGATCGAGCCTTCGCCGCCATGGCGGAACAGGCACGACGCTCGCTGTCAGCGCTTGTCACGAGCAAAAAGCTGACCGAACGGATGTTTTAACTCCGTGAAAAAAGGCGCCACACCAGAGCGCTGACTGAAAAAAGCGGTACCAACTTACCTTTGGGAGCAAACCGAATGAAACGCACGTGCACCAGCCTGATCGTCGCAGGATCCTTGTTGGCCGGCGGCCAGGCCATGGCCGACGACCTGTTCCAGTGGCAGAACAACAGCCTGACCTACCTGTACGGCAAGGATTTCCAGGTCAACCCGCGCATCCAGCAGACCGTGACCTTCGAGCACGCCGATGCCTGGAAATACGGGGACAACTTCTTCTTCCTCGACCGGATCTTCTACAACGGCAAGGAAGACGGCCAGGCGGGACCGAACACCTACTACGGCGAGTTCAGCCCACGCCTGTCGTTCGGCAAGATCTTCGACCAGAAACTGGAACTGGGCCCGATCAAGGACGTGCTGCTGGCGATGACGTATGAGTTCGGCGAAGGCGACAACGAGTCCTACCTGATCGGCCCGGGCTTCGACCTGGCGATTCCCGGCTTCGATTACTTCCAGCTGAACTTCTACAACCGCCAGACCGAAGGCCCACGCGCCGGCGACAACGTCTGGCAAATCACCCCGGTCTGGGCCTACACCCTTCCCGTGGGCTCGTCCGACATCCTGATCGACGGTTTCATCGACTGGGTGGTGGACAACGACCGTAATTCCAAAGGCACCTACCACGCCAACCTGCACATCAACCCGCAGATCAAGTACGACCTGGGCAAGGCCCTGAAGCTGGGCGACAAGCAGCTGTACGTGGGGGTGGAATATGACTACTGGAAGAACAAGTACGGGATCGAAGACAGCGAAGGGTTCAAGACCAACCAGAGCAACACCAGCTTTTTGCTGAAGTATCACTTCTGATATTCAGCCCGCAGCTAATCCCCCTGTGGGAGCGGGCTTGCTCGCGAAGACGGCAGCACATCCGGCCTGGATGCAAGCTGACCCGACGCTTTCGCGAGCAAGCCCGCTCCCACAGGGATTCTGAGTTGACTGACCTTCTTTGTCATTCCTGAGCCAACCGCAAAAACCGACTCAACGCCTCGCGTTGGGCCAGCGCATCCTGGCGGCCCAGCTCGATCAGTTCGCTGCAATACCCCGCCTCGAACAACAGGTAGCTCAGCACGCCCGCGCCGCTGGTCTTGGTCGCGCCCGGGCCGCGCAGGAATACCCGCAGCGCACGAGGCAGCTCCTGGCGATGGCGCGCGGCGATTTCGTCGATGGGCTGGCTCGGGGAAATCACCAGCACGTCCACGGGTGCCGCCCCCAGGGCATGAGCCGGGACGTCGTCGGGCAACAGGTGGCTGAAGCCGTTCAAACGTTGAAGCAACTCGATGTCGCTTTCCAGGCTGTCGATGAAGGTACTGTTGAGCATGTGCCCACCGATCTGCGCCAGGGTCGGTTGCAGGCCGGTGTAGCTTCGCTCCGAGGGGGTTTGCCCGCCAGCGCCCCGAGGGTTGCCGCTGACGCCGATGACCAGCACGCGGTTGGCGCCCAGGTGCAGGGCCGGGCTGATCGGCGCCGATTGCCGCACCGCACCGTCGCCGAAATACTGCGGGCCGATCTTGACCGGCGCGAACAACAGCGGGATCGCCGAGCTGGCCAGCAGGTGCTCCACCGACAACAGCGCCGGCACGCCAATGCGCCGATGCCGCAGCCAGGCATCGATGGTGCCGCGGCCCTGGTAGAACGTCACGGCCTGGCCGGATTCATAGCCGAAGGCCGTCACCGCCACCGCCCGCAGTTGTTGCTCGGCGATGGCCTGCTCGATGCCCGAGGCGTGGAACTGTGCCTCCAGCAGCGCCCGCAAGGGCGAACTGTCGATCAGCGCCACCGGCAACTTGGCCCCCAGGCCCAGCAAGCTGTGGGTGATGAAGCGTGTCGCCTGGCCCAGCACGCCGCGCCAGTCGCTGCGCATGACCTGGTGGCTGCGCACCGTTCGCCAGAATGCTGTCAGCCGTTCGATGGCGCTCTTGAAGTCCATCGCCCCGCTCGCCAGGCTGACGGCGTTGATCGCCCCCGCCGACGTGCCGACGATCACCGGAAAGGGATTTTGCCCGCCCTCGGGCAGCAACTCGGCAATCGCCGCCAACACCCCCACTTGATACGCTGCCCGAGCCCCGCCACCGGAAAGAATCAAACCTGTAACGGGTTCAGCTGGGGTCATCGCCATGCTCCGTGCTCAAGGGATATCAAAAAAAACTCAGCCGCGTTTGTCGTACAGCTTGGGCTCGCCCGGTGGGCGGCTCTTGAAGCGCCGGTGGGCCCAGAGGTACTGCTCGGGACAATCGCGCACCGATTGCTCGACCCATTGATTGATGCGGATGCAATCGGCTTCCTCGCTCTCCCCTGGGAAATCCGCCAGCGGCGCCTGGATCACCAGGCGATAACCGCTGCCATCGGCCAGGCGCTCCTGGGTGAACGGCACGACCAGCGCCTTGCCCAGGCGAGCGAACTTGGTGGTCGCGGTGACCGTTGCCGCCTGGATACCAAAGAGTGGCACAAACACGCTTTGCTTGGCGCCGTAATCCTGATCCGGCGCGTACCAGATCGCCCGGCCGGCACGCAGCAGCTTGAGCATGCCGCGCACGTCGTCACGCTCCACCGCCAGGGAATCGAGGTTGTGCCGCTCGCGGCCTCGGCGCTGAATGAAGTCGAACAGCGGGTTCTTGTGTTCGCGGTACATGCCATCGATGGTGTGCTGCTGGCCGAGCAAGGCTGCGCCGATTTCAAGCGTGGTGAAGTGCAGCGCCATCAGGATCACGCCCTTGCCTTCGCGCTGGGCCTGCTTGAGGTGCTCCAGCCCCTCGACATGGGCCAGCCTGGCCAGGCGCGAACGCGACCACCACCAGCTCATGGCCATTTCGAAGAAGGCAATGCCGGTGGACGCGAAGTTTTCCTTGAGCAGGCGCTTGCGCTCAGCAGCGGACTTTTCCGGGAAACACAGCTCCAGGTTGCGGCGGGCAATGCGCCGTCTGTCGCCGGCGGCCCGGTACATCAGTGCACCCAATGCACGACCGACCCGCAGCAGCAACGGATACGGCAGCTGGACGACCAGCCACAACAGCCCCAGGCCGCACCACAGCAGCCAGAAACGCGGATGAAAAAAAGCAGCTCGAAAACGCGGGCGATCCATTACAGCTTCCACAAAGACATGGGCCGCGCATTCTACATCGTTCGACCCGGCTTGCGGCTCGCGGACGATCTCGTTATAAGTCTCGGCACTTTTAGCGACAAGTCGTTGTACACCGACCATGAGCCAAACCGAACCGCTAGACCAAGATCCCGTGTTCCAGTTGAAGGGCAGCATGCTCGCCATTACGGTGCTGGAGCTGGCCCGCAACGACCTGGAGAGCCTTGACCGGCAGTTGGCGGCAAAAGTCGCCCAGGCACCGAATTTCTTCAGCAACGCCCCACTGGTGCTGGCCCTGGACAAACTGCCGCCCGGCGAAGGCGCGGTGGACCTGCCAGGCCTGATGCGCGTGTGCCGCCATCACGGCCTGCGCACCCTGGCCATCCGCGCCAGCCGCATCGAGGACATCGCCGCCGCCATCGCCGTGGACATTCCGGTGCTGCCGCCGTCCGGTGCCCGCGAGCGGGTGCTGGAACTGAGCCCGGTCGACACCAGGAAAACCCCGGAAAAACCACCCGAGCCAACCGTCAAGCCGACACGGGTCATCACCTCGCCCGTACGCGGCGGGCAACAGATTTATGCCCAGGGTGGCGATCTGGTCATCGTCTCGTCGGTCAGCCCGGGTGCGGAACTTCTGGCCGATGGCAACATCCATGTATACGGCCCGATGCGCGGTCGCGCACTGGCCGGCGTCAAGGGCGATACCAAGGCCAGGATCTTCTGTCAGCAATTGAGCGCTGAACTGGTTTCCATCGCCGGACAATACAAGGTCTCCGAAGACCTGCGCCGCGACCCGCTGTGGGGCGCCGGCGTACAGATCAGCCTGTCGGGCGACGTGTTGAACATCATTCGGCTTTAACGGATACTGCCGCATTTTCCAAGCATCTCTAAAACGTAGCGAAAACGGCTTAAACGACGCAGGAAACAGGACCAGGCAGTATTTACCGGAGGTAAATCCCGCCCCCAGTCCGATTCCCGCCAGGCCTGTCCACTTGCAGCAGTTTTCCAGAGATGTTTTTCAGGGGCTGACAAAGTCCTTTTTCCTTAGGGGTGAAACACCTTGGCCAAGATTCTCGTGGTTACATCCGGCAAGGGTGGTGTGGGTAAGACCACCACCAGCGCCGCTATCGGTACCGGCCTCGCTCTGCGCGGGCACAAGACAGTCATCGTCGACTTCGACGTCGGCCTGCGTAACCTCGACCTGATCATGGGTTGCGAGCGTCGCGTGGTCTATGACTTCGTCAACGTGGTCAACGGCGAAGCGAACCTGCAACAGGCCCTGATCAAGGACAAGCGCCTTGAGAACCTCTACGTGCTGGCCGCCAGCCAGACCCGTGACAAGGACGCGCTGACCCAGGAAGGCGTGGAAAAAGTCCTGATGCAACTCAAGGAAGACTTCGAGTTCGTGGTCTGCGACTCCCCGGCCGGTATCGAGAAAGGCGCCCACCTGGCCATGTACTTCGCCGACGAGGCGATCGTGGTGACCAACCCGGAAGTGTCGTCGGTACGTGACTCCGACCGCATGCTGGGCCTGCTGGCGAGCAAATCGCGCCGCGCCGAAAACGGCGAAGAGCCGATCAAGGAACACCTGCTGCTGACCCGCTACAACCCGCAACGGGTCAGCGACGGCGAAATGCTCGGCGTCGAAGACGTCAAGGAAATCCTCGCCGTGACCCTGCTGGGTGTGATTCCCGAATCCCAGGCCGTACTCAAGGCTTCCAACTCGGGCGTGCCCGTGATTCTTGACGACCAGAGCGACGCCGGCCAGGCGTACAGCGATGCCGTCGATCGCCTGCTGGGCAAGACCGTGGAGCATCGATTCCTCGATGTAACGAAGAAAGGTTTCTTCGAGCGCCTGTTTGGAGGTAGGTAATGAATCTTTTTGACTTCTTTCGTGCCAACAAAAAGCCCAGTACCGCCTCGGTCGCGAAAGAGCGTCTACAGATCATCGTGGCGCACGAACGCGGCCAACGCAGCACCCCTGACTACCTGCCGGCCTTGCAGAAGGAACTGGTGGAAGTGATCCGCAAGTACGTCAACATCGGTAGCGATGACGTGCACGTGGCACTTGAAAGCCAGGGCAGTTGCTCGATTCTGGAACTCAATATCACCCTGCCGGATCGCTGATAGATCCTGCGGGAGCCACGGCGGCTCGGGTCCCCACAGCCTTTTTTGTGGGAGCGAGCTTGCTCGCGAACGCGGTTTTCCAGACACATTGATCTTGAATGTGCCACCGCCTTCGCGAGCAAGCTCGCTCCCACGAGGGCCGGGCCCGAGCCGCCGTTGGCGTTTGTAAAGAGACTGTCTGCAATGCCCCTGTCCAACATTCGCATCATCCACCAGGACGCCGCCGTGCTGGTGGTCGACAAGCCGACCCTGCTGCTGTCCGTGCCCGGTCGGGCCGACGACAACAAGGACTGCCTGATCACCCGCCTGCAGGAAAACGGCTATCCGGAAGCGCGAATCGTGCACCGACTGGACTGGGAAACCTCCGGCATCATCCTGCTGGCCCGCGACCCGGACAGCCATCGCGAACTGTCCCGGCAGTTTCATGACCGCGAAACCGAAAAAGCCTACACCGCCCTGTGCTGGGGCCAACCGGCGCTGGACAGTGGCAGCATCGACCTGCCGCTGCGCTACGACCCGCCGACCAAGCCTCGCCACGTGGTGGACCACGAACACGGCAAGCACGCCCTGACGTTCTGGCGCGTGCTGGAGCGCTGCGGCGACTGGTGCCGGGTCGAACTGACCCCCATCACCGGGCGCTCGCACCAGTTGCGCGTGCACATGCTCTCCATCGGTCATCCGTTGCTGGGCGACGGGCTCTACGCCCACCCGCAAGCCCTGGCCGCCTGGCCACGCCTGTGCCTGCACGCCAGCATGCTGAGCTTCACCCATCCACTGAGCGGCGAACGCCTGCGCTTCGAATGCCCGGCACCCTTCTGAGCACCGCGGTACACAACAGATGGCTCCCCTCGATTTAAGGTTTGGCAATCCGGTTATGGCTCTACACGAAACCCCTGTCGACAAAGTCCCCCACCAGTTGCTCTACCTGGTCTACGGCGACCAGGACGTCTACCGCCACGAGGCCAAGTTCAGCATCCTGACCGCCCTGGCCCACGGCAAGCCGTCGACCCTGCCGCGCATCCGGGTTCTCACTGACCGCCCCGAGGACTTCCAGGGCTGGCCGGTCGAGACCCTTGCCCTGGGCGCCGAACGGCTGGCGCAATGGCAGGGCGAGCATGGCTACATTCACCGTCGTAAGGCTTGCGCCATCGCAGCGGGCCTGACGCTGGCGCAAAAGACCCTGTTCGTCGACACCGATACGCTGTTCCTCGACGACCCCGACCTGTTGTTCCAGCAGATCCAGCCGGGGCAGTACCTGATGGACAGCTTCGAGTACGACTGGGACTACGTCTGCGAGCGCGAGGATTACCGTCGACTGGGCACGCACCTGGCCGCCCACGGCGTGAACCGGGGCAACGGCTTCAAGCTCTACAACAGCGGTTTGTGCGGCGTGACCGACAACGATGCAGGCCTGCTGGCCCAGGCCATCGAACGGATCGATCAGTGGACCGAAGGCGGCTTCGACATCCACACCATCGAGCAGATCGCCATTTCGTTCGGCTTGCGACACGCGACCGTGCGCGAAACCAGGCGGCAGGTGTATCACTACTTCGCCGAGAAGCGCTTCTTCCACACCATGCAGGCACACTTCTTCGCCCAGCACGGCGAAGCCTTCAGGCCAGCGCTGGTGGAGCGTTGCCATGAAGTACCGCGCAGCAAGCCGTTCCCGACGGCCTGGCGGCGCCTGACAATCAAGTGGAAGTTGCGCAACCAGCGCGGCGCGGCGCGCAAGATCGGCCGCGACCTGTTGTATGGCAGCGCGGCGCCGAGCCATCCGTACTACGACCTCTGCCGGCATCACTGGTGGGATTCGGCCGCACGGGAAATTCAGCGCCTGGACCCACAGCGCCAGCAGCGGCTGTTTGGCCAATTGGAACGCTGGCCACGGGACCTGCCGGAACCGTCCAGGCCACAGGACAAGGCCCTGATCATGGCTCACCTGCGCGAGCGAGTCGCCACTTCGGGCTGATGGCGAGCAAGACCCCGGCGAGGCTCGCATCGCCGGGATTGTGCCTGCAATGCAGACGGTCGATGGGGTAAACTGCCGCCCATTGCTGTCTGGAGTTACTTATGCGCGCAGAGTTGAACCAGGGCCTGATCGACTTCCTCAAGGCCTCCCCCACCCCTTTCCATGCCACCGCCAGCCTTGCCCAACGCCTGGAGGCGGCGGGTTACCAGCGCCTGGACGAACGCGACACCTGGACCACCGAGGCCAACGGTCGCTACTACGTCACGCGCAACGACTCCTCGATCATCGCCTTCAAGCTGGGTCGCAACGCCCCGCTGCATGACGGCATTCGCCTGGTCGGCGCCCACACCGACAGCCCGTGCCTGCGGGTCAAGCCGCAACCGGAACTGCAACGCCATGGGTTCTGGCAACTGGGTGTGGAAGTCTACGGCGGCGCGTTGCTGGCGCCGTGGTTCGACCGCGACCTGTCCCTGGCCGGGCGCGTGACCTTCCGCCGCGATGGCAAGGTCGAGAGCCAGCTGATCGACTTCAAGGCACCGATCGCGACGATTCCGAACCTGGCCATCCACCTCAATCGCGAAGCCAACCAGGGCTGGGCCATCAACCCGCAGAACGAGCTACCGCCGATCCTCGCCCAGTTCGCCGGCGACGAACGCGTCGACTTCCGCGCCGTGCTCACCGATCAACTGGCCCGCGAACACGGCCTGAACGCCGACGTGGTGCTCGATTACGAGTTGAGTTTCTACGACACCCAAAGTGCCGCGGTCATTGGTCTGCACGGCGATTTCATTGCCGGCGCGCGCCTGGACAACCTGCTGTCGTGCTATGCGGGGCTGCAAGCCTTGCTCAATGCCGACACCGAAGAAACCTGCGTGCTGGTGTGCAACGACCACGAGGAAGTCGGCTCTTGCTCGGCGTGTGGCGCCGACGGGCCGATGCTGGAACAGACCCTGCGTCGCTTGCTGCCGGAAGGTGAAGAGTTCGTACGCACCATTCAGAAATCCCTGCTGGTGTCGGCCGACAACGCCCACGGCGTACACCCCAACTATGCCGACAAGCACGACGCCAACCACGGCCCCAAGCTCAACGCCGGGCCGGTGATCAAGGTCAACAGCAACCAGCGCTACGCCACCAACAGCGAAACCGCCGGGTTCTTCCGCCACCTGTGCATGGCCGAAGAAGTCCCGGTGCAAAGCTTCGTGGTGCGCAGCGACATGGGCTGCGGCTCGACCATCGGCCCGATCACCGCCAGCCAGCTGGGCGTGCGCACCGTGGACATCGGCCTGCCGACCTTCGCCATGCACTCGATCCGCGAACTGTGCGGCAGCCATGACCTGGCGCACCTGGTGAAGGTGTTGAGCGCGTTCTATGCGTCTCGCGAATTGCCCTGATCAGAACGATTCCCTGTGGCGAGGGGATTTATCCCCTCGCCACAACAGCGTTCGACCCAAGGCACTGACTGGGATCATCACACCCCAGCCAAACCCCAACTAGACTGACCTTATCGCCCTCTCCGACAAGGCCGTCGCCATGATCTCGATGTCTGCTTTCAATGCCATGCTGGTGCCGATCATCGCCGGCATGATCCTGCTGGCCATCGGTTTCAACTTCCGTGACAAGAACGTCGGCGTGTTTGCCATGTGGATCGGCATGCTGCTGATCCTCGCCACGGTGGTGTTCAAGATCCTGACCAAGCTCAACGAGTCGCTCTGACCTTGCCCTCAGGTCTGCGCCGGTTGCTCCGGCACGTCGACGCCGACATGGATCGCATCGTGTCGCCAGAACTCCAGGTCGCAGTCGATCAGCCGCTGATGCTGGTCGTAGTTGACCCGAGCAATGCGCAACCCGGGGCTGCCCACCGACACCTTCAGCGCCGCCGCGGCTTCCGGTTGCAGTGAGGTGGGCACGATTTCGAACTTCACCCGACCGTAGTGCAGGTCGTAGTGCCGGGCGTACAGCTCGGTCATGGACTGGTTGAGGTCGAATTCGAGGATGCCCGGAAAGTACTGCGGGTTCAGGTAATGCTCGACGTACAACACCAGGCGCTCATCGATACGCCGCGCCCGGCAGATCTGGATCACGCTCGACAGCGCCGGCAACTGCAACCAGGCACACACCGCCGCCGAGGCCGGTTGCAGGCGCGCCGAGATCACCTGGGTGGAAGGCACCCGCCCTTGCGCCGTGACCATGGCGTGGAAATGGCTGCGCTGCATCAGGTTGTAGGCCAGCCGAGGGGGCGAGACGAACCAGCCCCGGCGCTCTTCCCGATAAATCTGCCCCTGGGCTTCCAGCTGTAGCAAGGCTTCACGCACGGTAATGCGCGTGGTGCCAAACAACTCACTGAGCTTGCGCTCGGCCGGTAGCTTGCTACCCGGCGCCAGCAACCCATGGTCGAGCTGCTCTTGCAGGACCTGTCCGATGGCTGTCACCGCCTTGGTTGCATCGATGCGCATCAACGTTACCTATCTGGACTAGACCAGCACTGTTCCGGGGCGCGATCGCCCACCTGGCGACCCCGCTGCTTCTTCCAGCAAGCCTAGGCATTGCACATGACTGGCAGATGACAAAGGCGCCGAACGGTAGGCCTTGCACTGTGCAAACAACCGGCCAAGTCCTTTCAAATCAGCTGTTTAACCATGGTCTACGCTTACTCGGTGGCCAACCCGCACGCACCTGGGATTTGCCGGCCCCCGCGGCGCCGACATCAAAATGTCACAGGGCTCGCCTACATTGGCTCAGGTATTGCTGACCTAGACCAACACAACCGCAATCGCAGCGTTGAAAACGCCCATAGGAGCTTCGGATGAAACAGCTTTTCCTGGCATCACTGTTAGGCTCGACCATTGCCATGTGCACCGCCGCCATGGCCGCTGATACCGATCTGAAAACGTTGGAAGCCGCTGCGAAAGCGGAAGGCGCCGTCAACAGCGTCGGCATGCCCGATGACTGGGCGAACTGGAAAGGCACCTGGGAAGACCTGGCGAAACAATACGGCCTCAAGCACGTTGACACCGACATGAGCTCGGCCCAGGAAATCGCCAAGTTCGCCGCCGAGAAAGACAACGCCAGCGCCGACATCGGCGACGTCGGTGCCGCCTTCGGCCCTATCGCGGTCAAGCAGGGTGTGGTCCAACCCTACAAGCCAAGCACCTGGGACCAGGTCCCGGCCTGGGCCAAGGACCAGGATGGCAACTGGGCGCTGGCCTACACCGGCACCATCGCATTCATCGTCAACAAGAAACTGCTGCACGGCTCCGACGTACCGACCAAGTGGGCTGACCTGAAGGGCGGCAAGTACAAGGTCTCCATTGGTGACGTGAGCACCGCCGCCCAGGCCGCCAACGGCGTGCTGGCCGCCGCACTGGCCAACGGTGGCGACGAGAAGAACCTGCAACCGGCCCTGCTGATGTTTGCCGAGATTGCCAAGCAAGGTCGCCTGTCCATGGCCAACCCGACCATCGCCACGATGGAAAAGGGTGAAGTGGAAGTCGGCGTGGTCTGGGACTTCAACGGCCTGAGCTACAAGGCCAAGATGGCCAACCCGGATGACTACGTCGTGCTGATCCCGTCCGATGGTTCGGTCATCTCCGGCTACACCACCATCATCAACAAATAC
This sequence comes from Pseudomonas sp. Cab53, assembly GCF_018325965.1. NCBI lineage: Bacteria > Pseudomonadati > Pseudomonadota > Gammaproteobacteria > Pseudomonadales > Pseudomonadaceae > Pseudomonas > Pseudomonas sp. Cab53. The sequence goes on from NZ_AP021902.1 coordinate 4,580,634, forward strand.
GCCAAGCACCCGAACGCCGCCAAGCTGACCCGCGAATACATCTTCAGCGACGCCGGCCAGATCAACCTGGCCAAGGGCAACGCCCGGCCGATCCGCGCCGAGCACCTGACCCTGCCGGAAGAGGTCAAGGCCAAGCTGCTGCCGAACGAGCAGTACAAGCACGTCACGCCGATCAAGGACGCCGACGCCTGGGAGAAAACCTCCAAGGCCCTGCCACAGAAATGGCAGGAAGAAGTGATCATCAATATGCAGTGAGGCGCTAGTCAGCCCCGCTCGGATATCCAACGAAGATCCAATTGTGGGAGCGAGCTTGCTCGCGATAGCGGTGTATCAGCCAGCATTGATGTCGACTGACACGCCCTCATCGCGAGCAAGCTCGCTCCCACATTGGACCTGCGGTGAATCCGAGTTTTCTGGTGTCCATCCGGAGTTTTGGTATCCATGAAGCACAACGTCATCCTGGTGCTGCTCGACGGCCTCAATTACGAAGTCGCCCGGCACGCCATGGGACATTTGCAGGCTTATGTCGGCGCAGGACGCGCGGCGCTGTACAAACTGGAATGTGAACTGCCGGCCCTGTCCCGCCCACTCTACGAATGCATCCTCACCGGCGTCGCGCCCATCGACAGCGGTATCGTGCACAACAACGTCTCGCGCCTGTCCAACCAGCGCAGCATCTTCCACTACGCCACCGACGCGGGCCTGAGCACGGCGGCCGCGGCCTACCACTGGATCAGCGAGCTCTACAACGCCTCACCGTTCGCAGCCGGTCGGGATCGGCATGTCGAGAACCCCGGGCTGCCCATTCAATACGGGCATTTCTACTGGAATGACCACTACCCCGACTCGCACCTGTTCGCCGACGCCGAACACCTGCGCCAACGCCACCAGCCGAACTTCCTGCTGGTGCACCCGATGAACATCGACGACGCCGGCCACCAGCATGGCCTCGACACGCCGCAGTACCGCAACAGCGCCCGCTCGGCCGACATCAACCTGGCGGTCTACCTGCAAGCCTGGCTCGACGCCGGCTACCAGGTGCTGGTGACCGCCGACCACGGCATGAACAATGACCGCTCCCACAACGGCCTGCTGGCCGAAGAACGGGAAGTGCCGCTGTTCGTCCTCGGTGACGGCTTCAGCCTCGACCCCGCCGCGACGCCCCGGCAGCTCGAACTGTGCGGCACCGTGTGCCAGTTGCTCGGCATCGACCACGACAAACCCTATTGCCAGGAATTACTCAAGTGAACGCCATGACGCGCGGCAAATGGCTGGCAGCGTTGTGCCTGGTGCCCTTCGCGATTTTTTTCATCGTGTTCCAGATCGCCCCGCTGCTCTGGGTGCTGGTCAACAGCCTGGAATCGGAAGAGTTCGGCTGGGGCCTGGCCAACTTCAGCAAGATCTTCAGTTCCAAGTTCTACCTGCAGGCGATCCAGCACAGCCTGGAGATCAGTTTCTGGTCCAGCGTATTCGGCATCATCATCGCCGTGCTCGGCAGCTACTCCCTGCGCCGGGTCGATTCGCGGCTGCGCAACTTCGTCAACGCCTTCGCCAACATGACCAGCAACTTCGCCGGCGTGCCCCTGGCCTTCGCCTTCATCATCCTGCTCGGCTTCAACGGCAGCATCACCCTCATGCTCAAGCAGGCGGGGATTATCGAGGACTTCAACCTGTATTCGAAAACCGGGCTGATCATCCTCTACACCTACTTCCAGATCCCCCTGGGCGTGCTGCTGCTCTATCCGGCCTTCGACGCGTTGCGCGAAGACTGGCGCGAGTCCGCCGAACTGCTGGGCGCCAACGGCTGGCAGTTCTGGCGGCACATCGGCTTGCCGGTGCTGACCCCGGCGTTGCTGGGCACGTTCGTGATCCTGCTGGCCAACGCCCTGGGCGCCTACGCCACGGTCTATGCGCTGACCACCGGTAACTTCAACGTCCTGCCAATCCGCATCGCCGCGATGGTTTCCGGCGACATCTCCCTGGACCCGAACCTGGCCAGCGCCCTGGCCGTGGTGCTGGTGGCGCTGATGACCCTGGTGACCATCGTCCATCAGTTGCTACTCAAGAGGAGCTACCATGTCTCGCGCTGAATCGAGCCCCGCCGGGCTTTATCATCGGGCGGTGGTGTACCTGCTGTTCGCCGTCCTGCTGCTGCCCCTGGCCGGCACGCTGGTGTACTCCATCGCCAGCAGTTGGTCGGCCACCGTGCTGCCGGCGGGCTTCACCTTCAAGTGGTACGTGCAGCTGTGGAGCGACCCGCGCTTTCTCAGCGCCTTCGGCCAGTCGCTGATCGTCTGCGTGGGCGCGCTGGTGCTGTCGGTGGTGCTGATCCTGCCGCTGCTGTTCGTGGTGCATTACCACTTCCCGAAACTCGATGCGCTGATGAACATCCTCATCCTGCTGCCCTTCGCGGTGCCGCCGGTGGTGTCGTCGGTAGGGCTGCTGCAACTCTACGGCTCCGGACCGCTGGCGATGGTCGGCACGCCCTGGATCCTGATCGGCTGCTACTTCACCGTGGCCCTGCCGTTCATGTACCGGGCGATCACCAACAACCTGCAAGCCATCAACCTGCGTGACCTGATGGACGCCGCCCAACTGCTCGGCGCCAGCACGTTCCAGGCGGCCGTGCTGGTGGTGCTGCCAAACCTGCGCAAGGGCTTGATGGTAGCGCTGCTGCTGTCGTTCTCGTTCCTCTTCGGCGAGTTCGTGTTTGCCAACATCCTCGTTGGCACCCGCTATGAAACCTTGCAGGTTTACCTCAACAACATGCGCAACAGCAGCGGACACTTCACCAGCGCGCTGGTGATTTCCTACTTCTTCTTCGTACTGGTCCTGACCTGGGCGGCCAACATCTTGAACAAGGACAAAAGCCAATGAGCTACGTCAGCGTCCAACACCTGCAAAAGACCTACGCCGGCACGCCGGTGTTCAGCGACATCAACTGCCAGATCGGCCAGGGCGAGTTCGTCACCCTGCTCGGCCCGTCCGGCTGCGGCAAGTCCACGCTGTTACGCTGCATCGCCGGCCTGACCGCCGTGGACGCCGGCCAGATCCTGCTGGACGGCCAGGACATCGTCCCACTGAGCCCGCAGAAGCGCGGGATCGGCATGGTGTTCCAGAGCTACGCCCTGTTCCCCAACATGACCGTCGAACAGAACGTCGCCTTCGGCCTGCGCATGCAAAAGGTCGAGGCCCAGGACAGCCGCCAGCGGGTGCTGGAGATCCTGCGCCTGGTGGAGCTGCACGATTTCGCCGCGCGCTATCCCCATCAGTTGTCCGGTGGCCAATGCCAGCGTGTCGCCCTGGCCCGCTCCCTGGTGACCCGCCCGCGCCTGTTGCTGCTGGACGAACCGCTGTCGGCCCTGGATGCGCGGATTCGCAAGCACCTGCGCGAACAGATCCGTCAGATCCAGCGCGAACTCGGCCTGACCACGATCTTCGTCACACACGACCAGGAAGAAGCACTGACCATGTCTGATCGGATTTTCCTGATGAACCAGGGAAAGATCGTACAGAGCGGCGATGCCGAAACCCTGTATACGGCGCCCGTCGATGTGTTCGCCGCCGGCTTCATCGGCAACTACAACCTGTTGGACGCCGACAGCGCCAGCCGCCTGTTGCAGCGGCCAGTGAACGGGCGCATCGCCATTCGCCCGGAAGCCATCGAGCTGAATCGCAACGGCGAACCGAACGCACTGATCCGTAGCCACAGCCTGCTCGGCAACGTGATCCGCTATCGGGTCGAGGCCCGTGGCGTGGAACTGGTGGTGGACGTGCTCAATCGCTCGGCCGCCGACCTGCACCCTGATGGCGCCCGCCTGGCGCTTTCCATCGATCCGTCGGCCCTGTGTGAGGTAGCCTGATGGCCTTGTTGATTCTGAAGAGAGAAGCGCGCTGATGGCCCTGGCAATTTTTGATCTGGACGAAACCCTGATCCACGGCGACTGCGCCACCCTCTGGAGCGAACAGATGGGACGCCTGGGCTGGGTCGATCCCGAGTCGTTCATGCGGCGCAACAACGAACTGATGGACGCCTACAGCCACGGCAAGCTGCGCATGGAAGCGTACATGGACTTCAGCCTGGAACCGATGATCGGCCGCACGCCGGAGGAAATCGAACACCTGGTGGCGCCGTGGGTGGAGGACGTCATCGAGCCGATCATCTTCAGCGACGCCACCCGCACCATCGCCGAACACCGCAAGGCTGGCGACCGGATCCTGGTGATCTCGGCCTCGGGCACGCACCTGGTCAAGCCGATTGCCGAACGCCTGGGCATCGACGAGGTCCTGGCGATCGAGCTTGAAGTGGCCCATGGGGTCTACAGCGGCAAGACCGTGGGCACCCTGACCTACCGCGAAGGCAAGATCACCCGGCTGCTGGACTGGCTGGACGCCGAGGAAGAAAACCTCGAAGGCGCCAGCTTCTACTCCGACTCACGCAACGACCTGCCGTTGTTGCAGCGGGTGGACCATCCCCATGTGGTCAACCCGGACCCGGTCCTGAAGGCCCATGCCGAAGCCGCCGGATGGCCGATTCACACCTGGAAATAACCCGGCCCACGTTGGGAGCAGTGAACGCAATACAACCTGAATCGCCCTGTGGGAGCGGGCTTGCTCGCGAAAGCGGTGGGTCAGCCTGAATCGATTTCGGATGGACCGCCGTCTTCGCGAGCAAGCCCGCTCCCACAGGCGCCAAACTCAACTCAAGCTCGCATCAACCACCAACACCACCTTCCCGGACACTTGGTTGGTCGCCAACTCCGCAAACGCCGCCTCCGCATCCTGGATGGCAAAGGTCTTGGCCAACTGCGGACTCAAGCGACCCTCGGCGAACAACGGCCAGACCTGCTGGCCCAACTCGCTGATCAGGTCGGCCTTGAACTGATCGTCGCGGCTGCGCAGGGTCGAGCCGAGCAACTGGATGCGCTTGCCCAACACCTGGCCCAGGTCGAACTCGGCCGTGCGACCGCCCATGAGCCCGATCATGACCCAGCGCCCGTCAACTGACAAAAGTTTCACGTTGAGCTGGGCATAGCTCGCCCCCACCGGATCGAGGATCACGTTGAAGGGGCCAAGGTCGTTCAGCCGCTCGATATCATCGGTGCGCACCACGCCGCCCTGGGCGCCCAACGCTTGGCAATAGGCCAGTCGATCAGCCGAGCCGACACTGACCCAGCACGGGTTGCCGAACGCCTTGCACAGCTGGATCGCGGCCGAACCAACGCCGCTGGCGCCCGCGTGCAACAGCACTTTTTCACCCGGCTTGAGCGCCGCCAGTTGAAACAGATTCAGCCACGCGGTGCTGTAGACCTCAGGCAGCGCGGCGGCTTCAGCCAAAGACAGGCCTTCGGGCACCGGCAACACATGGCGACCGTCGACCACCACTTCCTCGGCCATGCCGCCGCCGGCCAGCAACGCGCAGACGCGGTCGCCCACCTGCCAGGAGGCGCCCGGGCCGACCTCGCTGATCACCCCGGAACATTCCAGCCCCAACACCTGGCTGGCACCGGGCGGCGGCGGATAATGCCCGGCTTTTTGCAACAAATCGGCTCGATTCAAGCCAGCCGCCGCCACACGAATGCGCACTTGTCCTACATCGCACACGGGACTTGGCTCATCCGCCCATACCACTTGGCCTTCAACGCCTTGCAATGCTTTCACGGTGCCTCCATAGTGAGTCTCGACTGGGCCCGCTGCTGTAACGCCGGGCTTTCTTGCATTATGCGCCCGGGCCACATGGAACCGGCGACTTCAAAGACGGCCTAATATGCGTTATCAATTGTCCCTGCGTCGAATCAGCATGAAGCAACTGTTCCCCAGCACCGCCCTCGCGCTTGTCATTGGCCTCGGCCTGTTGCCACTGTCGAGCGATACGTTCGCAGCCAACAGCTGGGACAAGCTTCAGCCTGATCGCGACGAGGTGATCGCCAGCCTTAACGTCGTCGAATTGCTCAAGCGTCATCACTACAGCAAACCGCCGCTCGATGACGCGCGCTCGGTCATCATCTATGACAGCTACCTGAAGCTGCTTGATCCCTCGCGCAGTTATTTCCTGGCCAGCGATATCGCCGAATTCGACAAGTGGAAAACCCAGTTCGACGACTTCCTCAAGAGCGGCGACCTGAACGCCGGGTTCATCATCTACAAGCGTTACCTGGACCGCGTGAAGTCGCGCCTGGACTACGCCTTGGCCGAGCTGAACAAGGGCGTCGACAAGATCGACTTCAATGCCAAGGAAACCTTGCTGGTGGACCGCAAGGACGCCCCTTGGCTCAAGAGCACCGCCGAACTCGATGACCTGTGGCGCAAACGCGTCAAGGACGAGGTGCTGCGCATGAAGATCGCCGGCAAGGAGCCCAAGCAGATCCAGGAAACCCTGACCAAGCGCTACAAGAACCAGTTGGCCCGCCTGGACCAGACCCGTGCCGAAGACATCTTCCAGGCGTACATCAACACCTTCGCCATGTCCTACGACCCGCACACCAATTATCTGTCGCCGGATAACGCGGAAAACTTTGACATCAACATGAGCCTGTCCCTGGAAGGCATCGGCGCCGTGCTGCAAAGCGACAACGACCAGGTCAAGATCGTGCGCCTGGTACCAGCCGGTCCGGCGGACAAGACCAAACAGGTCGCCCCGGCGGACAAGATCATCGGCGTGGCCCAGGGCAACAAGGAAATGGTCGACGTGGTCGGCTGGCGCCTGGACGAAGTGGTCAAGCTGATCCGTGGCCCGAAAGGCTCGGTGGTGCGCCTGGAAGTCATCCCGGCGAGCAATGCGCCGAACGATCAGACCAGCAAGATCGTGTCCATCACCCGTGAAGCGGTGAAGCTGGAAGAGCAGGCGGCGAAGAAGTCGATCCTCAACCTCAAGCAGGACGGCAAGGACTACAAGCTCGGCGTCATCGAGATCCCGGCCTTCTACCTGGACTTCAAGGCGTTCCGCGCCGGCGACCCGAACTACAAGAGCACCACCCGCGACGTCAAGAAGCTGCTGACCGAGCTGCAGAAGGACAAGGTCGACGGCGTGGTCATCGACCTGCGCAACAACGGCGGCGGCTCCTTGCAGGAAGCCACCGAGTTGACCAGCCTGTTCATCGACAAGGGCCCGACCGTACTGGTGCGTAACGCCGACGGCCGGGTGGATGTGCTGGAAGATGAAAACCCAGGTGCGTTCTACAAAGGCCCGATGGCGTTGCTGGTCAATCGCCTGTCCGCCTCGGCCTCGGAGATTTTCGCCGGCGCCATGCAGGACTACCACCGCGCATTGATCATCGGCGGCCAGACCTTCGGCAAGGGCACGGTGCAGACCATCCAGCCGCTCAACCATGGCGAGCTGAAACTGACCCTGGCGAAGTTCTACCGGGTTTCCGGCCAGAGCACCCAGCATCAGGGCGTGCTGCCTGACATCGATTACCCGTCGATCATCGACACCAAGGAAATCGGTGAAAGCGCCCTGCCCGAGGCGATGCCGTGGGACACCATCAAGCCGGCGATCAAGCCCGAGCTTGACCCGTTCAAGCCGTTCCTGGCCCAGCTCAAGGCCGAGCATGACAGCCGCACGGCCCAGGACGCGGAGTTCGTGTTCATCCGTGACAAGCTGGCCCTGGCGCAGAAATTGATGCTGGAGAAAACCGTCTCCCTCAACGAAGCCGACCGTCGCGCACAACACGCCGATATCGAGGCCAAGCAACTGGCCATGGAAAACCTGCGTCGCAAGGCCAAGGGCGAAGAGCCGCTCAAGGAACTGAAGAAAGAAGACGAGGACCTGATCACCGAGCCGGAAAAAACCAAGCCGGAAGACGATGCCTACCTGAGCGAGACCGGGCGGATCCTGCTGGATTACCTGAAACTCAACACGGCGATCGCCAAACACTGAAGATGATGGCCATTTAATGGTGACACTCGCCGAGCTGTCATCAAAATGACATCAGTCTGTCGTGAAATACAGGACGGGGCGCCCCGGCAGGGGTCGCCCGGTCCTTTTTTTATCGCCAGAGATCGCCATGACCACGACAGAACAGCTGAGTGCCTTGAGTTCAATTCTGGCTCAAAGCGGTTTGCACAGCCTGTTCCAACCCATCATCTGCCTCTCTGAACGACGCATCATCGGCTATGAAGCCCTGACGCGCGGCCCCTCGAACAGCCCGCTGCACTCCCCCATCGCCCTGCTCTCCGTCGCCCGCCAGGCCGGGCGTCTCAGCGAACTGGAACTGGCCTGCCGCCGCAGCGCCTGCCAGCGCTTCAACGAGCAAAAGCTGCCGGGCAAGCTGTTTCTCAACGTCTCGCCCGAATCCCTGCTGGAATCGGCCCATGAGACCGGGCGCACGTTGCAACTGCTACAGGATTTCGGCATCCCGCCCAGCCAGGTGGTGATCGAACTGACCGAACAAACCCCCATCGATGATTTCCAACTGCTGCAGACCGCCCTGCATCACTACCGGGCAATGGGGTTTTCCATTGCCCTGGACGACCTGGGCGCCGGCTATTCGAGCCTGCGGCTGTGGTCCGAATTGCGCCCCGACTATGTGAAGATCGACCGGCATTTCATCGACGGCATTCACCAGGATGCGCTCAAGCGCGAGTTCGTCGGCTCGATCCTGAAGATCGCCCGCACCTCGCGGGCCCAGGTGATTGCCGAAGGGATAGAACTGCCGGAAGAACTGGCGGTGCTGATCGAAATGGGCGTCGACCTGGTCCAGGGTTACCTGCTCGCCCGTCCCCATGAACAGCCTTCGCGCGATGCCCGGGCGTTGATGCCCCGCCAGGACGGCGGCGCGGTGACGCTGACCGATGAAGTCAACGACCTCGGCGCGTTGCTCAACGAACAACCGGCCGTGGCTCACAACACACCGACGGCCATCGTGCTGGACGCGTTCCGGCGCCAGGCCAATCTCAATTCCCTGGCCGTGCTGGACGACCAGGGCCAGCCCTGCGGCATCGTTCATCGCCATTCACTCTCGGACGCCCTGCTCAAGCCCTTCGCCACCGACCTGTTCGCCCGCAAGCCCATCAGTCGGCTGATGAGCGATGATTTTCTCGCGGTGGAGTTGAGCCAGTCGCTGCAGCAAGTCAGCCGCCTCATCACCAGCCGGGCCCGACAGCGCATCGAAGAAGACTTCATCATCACCCTCAATGGCGGCTACATGGGCCTGGGCCGGGTGATCGACGTGCTTAAGCTGATCACCGAACTGAAGATCCAACAGGCTCGCTACGCCAACCCGCTAACCCTGCTGCCGGGCAACGTACCGATCCAGCAATGCCTCACGCGCCTGCTCCAGCAGCGCCAAGAGTCGGTGATCTGCTACGTGGACATCGACAGCTTCAAACCCTTCAACGACATCTACGGCTACGGCCGCGGCGACGAAGTGCTGCTGTGCCTGGCCCAATGCCTGAACGAACGCATCGACCCCAGTCGCGACTTCGTCGGCCACATCGGCGGCGACGACTTCCTCCTGGTCCTCGGCCCGGAAGACTGGCGCAAGCGCCTGGACCAACTCCTGACCGACTTCCAGACCCACTGCCGCCGCTTCTACCGCCCGGAACACCTGGAAGCCGGCTGTTTCACGGCGTTGAATCGACAGGGCGTACGCCAGGAGTTTGCACTGCTGTCGTTGTCCATCGGCGTCGTGCACCTGCGCTCGGACGCCTGCGAGGCGTTGGATGCCAGCCAACTGGCGGAACTGGCTTCGCAGGCGAAGCATCATGCCAAGGAGATTTTGGGGGGGAGTGTGTATTTGGTTGATGGTTTGGTTGAGCGGGAGGCTGTAGTGGAGTTGGGGTTATCGGTTTGAGCGGATTCCCCACTGCCGCCCTCGGCCCGAACGCCTGACACTAACCTTGTGGCGAGGGAGCTTGCTCCCGCTGGGCTGCGTAGCAGCCCCTTCTGAACAACACCTCGGTGTGTCTGGTAGATCGAGTAGGCTATTTTGGGGCCGCTTCGCAGCCCAGCGGGAGGAAGCTCCCTCGCCACAAAGTGGATTGGTGGCGCATGTTAGTTAAACAATAGAAAAACTCAACTTCTTCCTCTAAACTACCAGCATCAGCCATTTTCCTTATCTGAACTACCAGTTTGCAGGGTCTTCTTGGCTGGCTTTATCAAGCTCTTCGCTCCACTCTTCTGCTAGATATTTATAGATATCCTCAAAGAAAACTCTGGAATCCTCCATTTCATCCCATCCCGGTGGAAGGGCTGAATGTGAAACCACTTCGTGTTCGAACGCTTCACCAAAGTCATATGCCGGATCGTCGAGTGCAATTGCAAGTACACCAAAAAACAAAAACTTGTGACGATAACTCAGCTTCCTAAAACGATGAACCACGTATTTATAAATCAGCTCTTTCCGATCTCTGGCACAATCGACATTATACTGCGACAGCTCCTCCCCAAAGACTCTTCGCAATCATATATTTCGAAGCCGCCGAGAAAATGACTTATCTGAGGATCATAGGGCCGATCAAGAAACGGATGCATCAACATTAAAACCTCCTACAGGATAAGCAGTGATCGGACGTAGTGTTTCGTAATCGAACCTGACTTCAAATACATTAATTTCACTTTGAAATATTGGATTCTCTCTATCATTTATATTGGGTATATACCCCTGCCCAACCTTGGGCAAATACATACGCACTACTGGATTCCCTCTCTTGTCTTCCCCCGTAAAACGTGGAAGCCCTCTTTCCTCTCGGCTCAGTGCCTCATTTATGGCTTGATGCTGTATTCGAAAACTATTGAACTTGGTACTACAGTTAGCGTACCACTGCCTTGGCTTGGGGGATTTTACATTTCCGGCGCGGCTTTCTGTTGAACTTTCATTAGGTGTATACGAACCATATTTTCTAAACTTTCTCAACTTCAATTTCTCTATGACTTTAGGCTTATGGAGCATTCTCTGAGTGATAGCGCTTGAGGCAGCTCAGCAATACTTCCATAAAGTGTCGCCGCTCATGAATTTCTTGATCAAAATATGTATCCACATCTTCAAACAAATCATCAAAACTATCGCCAATCTCCAGATAATAGCTGATTGTTTCAATATACTTACTCTGCGCGCCGGATGGATAACGCAAAAACTCCGGCTTAAGCAAAATATCAAACAACTCACAGAGCTCGGAATCGACATTTATGTTTTTTGAAACTATCAGCGCCTCCCGCTTTTCGTCACAAACATTCTCAATATTAAATACAAACAACAACCCGATCAGCGGCATCATGCTTGGTTTGGGTTTCATTTTTTCGGCCCTGTATAAGCTGTTATTGGATCACCATTTTCATTCAATATAGCTATCGCATGATCGCATGTATTGTATTATAAACCGTCTCGGTTATATTTCCTCTCCAATCGGTCACCCAAAATCGACTGGCTTAGTACTTTCAAACAAATCATTACGCCTAAAAACGAGCATCACCCTATATTGCGTTCAATTGATATCTAGAACCATATCAGGGACAAACCACGACTAAGAGTTGATTGGCAAAGCTAGTCTCTTGATCCTGGCCTGCCGCTGAATCTTCTGAATTTCCTCCTATTTCTTGCTTACCCCCATCAAATATTCTCATTACCTACACATAGTCCCAAGTAGATCTATCTTCAGCTTCAGCTTTGCGGAGATCGTCTGCCCATACTTTACTTGCGAACTTATATATATCTTCAAAAAAAACCCTAGGATTGTTCATTGTATCCCACCCGTTAGGGAGCGATGAGCAGGCCTGATCATCATGTTCCAATAGGGCCTGAAAGTCATAACTGCTATCTCGCAGCGCATCTTCTAAGCTTTTATAAAGGAGAAATTTTTGTCTATAGGTAATTCGCCAACTCTTGGTTAGCGAATAGTTTAGAATTAAAACCTCTCGATCCAGCGGATTATTTGGATCAAACTTCTCAAGCTCTTCACCTAACGTTTCCTCCCGATCGTATATATCGAAACAACCTAAAAAATATGCAGGTGTTGGCATGTAAGGCCGGCCAGTACTAGGATCAACCAATTTACATCTCCTATTTAATTGGGTACAGCGTAAATGGGGCTTCGGTATCCCGATCAAACTTCATTTCTATACGATTCATTTTTACCAGCTTCGGATTGGTTGGATCCTTAGGATTTGGAATATACCCCTCTCCTGCACCCGGAAAATCCGCTCGTAGATATTTGCTTCCGCTCTTATCCATTAGTAGCACATGACCGCTATTTTTCTTTGACATTGCTAACTCATAAGCTTTTAACTGTAACTCCCAACTGTAAAATCTCGAACTTGGATTCCCTTTCCTATGCCAAGGAGTCTTGCCGGTAATGGGATCCGTACCATCAATTGCTCGCCGCTTCCACTTCTGGTCTGGAACCGCTGGACTATGCTTACCAACCATGTGCATGCCTTGTTCCCTGTCTAAACGTCTGACCTCTTTCTCAGCCAACTCAGCAGCGGTTGGCTTTGGCAACCGCGGCTCACCCTCATCTACCCAGACCTTATCCGCCGGATCCTGCTCCCCAACCGCCGGTCTGCACCCGCCCTTCCCCGGACAATCCACCAGCCCCAACGGATCCACCCACCCCGTCGGGTTCAGGGTGTATCGATACCCATTGAGCCCGCCCGCCAACTTACTCGGGTCGGGTGTCAGGTAGCGGCCGGTCTCGGGATTGTAGTAGCGATGCCGGTTGTAGTGCAGGCCGCTTTCCGGGTCGAAGTATTGACCCTGGAAACGCAGGGGCTGCTCGAGTTGTTGGCCGCCGCCGTGCTCGAGTGCGATGAGTTTGCCGTAGCCGGTGTAGCGCGCCGACCAGACCACTTCGCCGGCGTGGTTGGTCAGTTCCTGGGGGGTGCCCAGGTGGTCGAGGTGGTAGTAGAACGGGCAGGCGTTCAGGCCCTTGCCGTCGAGCATCGCCAGAGGGCGGAAGGTGCCGGGTTCGTAGAGGTAGCTGCGGTGGTGGCGCGGGCTGCTTTCGGCGACGATCTGGTCGCCTTGCCAGAAAAACTCCGTGGTCAGGCCGTCCACGGTCTTGCTGATGCGTCGGCCGAAGGCGTCGTAGCGGTAGGACGTTTCGCGACCGTCCGCCGTGGTAACACCGATCAGGCGGTGCTGGCAGTCGTAGCGATAGTCGGCGACAAGGCTGGGGACGTTGCCACGGCGCTCGCGGATCAGGTTTCCAAAAGCGTCGTAGTCGTAGTGGCGGTCCCCCTCCGTCAGCAGGCGGTTGCCCTTGAGGGTGGTCGGGCCCGGACGGTCGTGCAGCAGCACGTTGCCGGCCGGGTCGTGGGCAAAGCGTTCCGGCGGGTCGGTGTGGGAATACTGGATGCTGACCAGGCGATCCATCGGGTCGTACTGGTAGTGGCGGCGATTGCGGTGGTTGGCCAGGCTTTCAAGGTTGCCTTTGGCGTTGTAGGCATAATCGCGCCAGAACAGCTGCTGCTGGTGTTGCCACACGGTCTGGGCCTTGAGGCGACCTTGCTCGTCGTAACCGTATTCGCTGAGCAACAGGCCCTGTTGGCGTTGCACTTCCCGGCCGCCCTGGAATCGATGCTCGGTGAGTCGCTTGCCATTGAGGTCGATGGCGGTCAGCGCACCGCCCTTGGCGTGGTGGAAGTCGAGCTGGCTGTGATCCGGCAGGCGCAGGTGGTTGAGGCGCCCGCAGAGGTCGTAGCGATAGCGCAGGGTGCCCCAGCCCTGGTGTTCGGCGACCAGCCGTTCCTGGGCGTCGTATTCGAAGGCCAGCGGATGGTCGGTGCCGTCATCGACCTCCACCAGCCGACCCCGGCCGTCGTAGCGATAGCGAATCGCCTGGCCGTCGGCCAAGGTCTTGACCAGCAATCGCCCGGTCGCATCGCGCTGGTAAGCGGTGACCCGTTGCGTGCCGTCCTCGCCGTGCTCGGTTTTCTCCAGCAGGTGGCCGTTGAGGTCATAGACGTAGGCAGTACGCTGCCCGTCGAAACCGACTTGTTGTCGGATCAAACCGTTGGGCGTGTAGTCCAGCTGATATTTTTCGCCGGATTCGTTTTCGATTTCCGTCAGCAACAGCCGCGCCGAGTCGTAGCGGTACTTCAGTTCGCTGCCATCGGGATTGCGCCGGCGGCTGACCAGGTGCAGGTCATCGGCGTATTCGTAACGGGTGACACGCCCCAGTTCGTCGCGCTCGGAGGTAACCTTGCCGTAGGCGTTGTAGGTCCAGGCCCGGTTGGCGCCGTTGGGCAGGGTCGTCTTGAGCAGACGGCCCACGGGGTCCCACTGGTAATGCGTGAGGGCGCCGTGTTCGTCCTGGCGGGTCAGTAAGCGCCCCAGCACATCGTAGGAAAAACGCCGGCGACTGCCGTCGGGCATGACCTCTTCCGTCAGTTGGCCGAGCGGGTTCCAGGCGAAGTCATGAAAACTGCCGTCAGGGTGGCTGATCTCCACCAGGCAGCCGCGGGCATCGTATTTGTAGAAAGTGCTGTTTCCTTCGGGGTCGATGGACCTGACCACGTCGCCCTGGGCGTTACGCCGGTAAGTCCAGACAGACCTGTCGCGGCCTGTGCCTTGGGTGCGGGCGTGCAGGAAACCGTTGCGGTACTCGTAGGAGGTGGGCTCATCCACAGGCGGAATCAGCGCCACCAGTTGACCGACTTCGTCGTAGCGGTATTCGGTGACGGCCCCTAGCGGATCCTGCTCGGCCACCAATCGGCCTTGTTCGTCATAGGCCTTGAGATGTTCGCCACCATCGGGCTCGACCTTGCGCACCAACCGCGCGCGGTCATCGTGGACGTACACTTCTTCACTGCCGTCGAGGTGCCGGACCGTGACGCTGCCGTCGTCGCCCCAGGTGTAGCGGCTGTCCATCTGTGCGAACGAAGCCCAGTGCCGTACGCAGCGGGCCGCTTGCCCGACGCCCTGCCACTCCCAGTAGAAACTCGCGCCACCGGCCAGTTGCCGCTGGAGGATGATGTGCTGGTCGTCGTAGTCGTAGCGTTCGCTTTCACCTGCTGCATTGGTCGCCTCGATCAGTCGGAAACGTCCGTCATAGCGGTAGGACGCCAATGTCTGCTCAGTTCGCCAAGGGTCATCCAGGGTGGTGGCCGGCTGAAAAGACTGGTAATCGACGGCCATCAGGTGCCGCTGTTGATAACGCAGGCGCAGCGCGCGGCCGGCGCCGTTGTCCAGGCGGCAGATGTCGCCGTAAATGTTGCGCTGGATCGTCAGGCGGTTGTCGTAGCGGTCGCTGAGGGCGGCCAGGTGACCGTCGCGAAAATGCAGGAAAGGCGCCCGTTCGCCCGGTTGGGCGATGATCAGTTCGTCGGGCTCGCTGCCCAGGTAGATGGCCGCCCGCGCCAGGCTGTTATGGATGGCCGGGCGCCGGGCATTGGGCCGTGGGAACGTGGTGCGGCGATTTTCCTGATCGATCCAGGTGACCTGCTCATCCTCCAGTTGCAGGCGATGCGCCAGGGCATGGCTCCAGCCGCGCCCCAGGCCGATGTCCAGTTCAACGGCGCTGGTGCGGTACAGGCGGGTGAAGATAAACGGCAAGCGCCCCTCGAGCGTGCCGTCCTCCAGGGTCAACAGCTCTTCGCCAGTGACCATCGACACCGGGCACCCGCTGGTACGGGTCAGGGCCGCGCTGTCGGCGCTGTCACCGTTGGGGTTCTTCGATTGGGCGGGGACATCGTCGTGGACTTCGTTTTTTTTCAGCGTGGTGTTGCGCTGGGCGTCCCAACGCAGTTGCATCCGGCCCTTTTTCACCGCGCTGGCAACGCCTCGGGCCGCGACGGTCTTGTAGCGGTCCACATAGACGATGAAGCCGTTGACCACGGCGAACATCGCGCTGACGAAGCGCTGGGCGGCTGCCAGCACACGTTCCCCCACGCGAACCAGGCGCAGCGACAGGTAAGCGATTGCGGCACCCGCGCCGGCAAAGGTCAGGACGACCCCGATCAGCAGGTCAATCACCAGTTGCACCGCCCCCATCGCCATGGCCTCGGCGGTTGCGCCGGCGACTTCGCTGGGCGGCAACATCTCCAGCCAGAGGCTGGCGGTGCGCACCAGCAGAAACAGCGCCGCTTCGTCGCTGGCCAGCATTTGCAGCTTGGCCATCACCTGCGGCGCGTCCTGCGCCAGGTCTTGCAACTGCGCGGCACTGGCGCCCAGGCGGTCAGGGAACCGGGCGGGATCCTTGAGGATGTCGCTGAGCAGGGTGATACTGTCCCACACGCTTTCAATCGCTGCCCAACTGCCGGCAAGCAGGCCATTGCCGACCGCCGCCGCCGAGTTGGCCGCAGACTGCTGCGCCCACTGAGGCTTGAACCCCTGCCACTCGCCGCGCAGCCAGTCCGTGAGCTCCTTGCTCAGGCCATCGTAGGAAGAAAACAGGGCCTGGAGCTGCGCCGGTGAAACCTCGTCCTGGACATGCACCCGATAGCGCTTGCCCGCCTCGCCGTTGAAGGTGCCCAGGCCCTGGGCATCCAGGGTGACCGGCGTGACCTCGCCGGTGTCCACCGCTACCACGTGCACCACGATGTCGCCCAACGGAATGTCGTACACCGACTCCAGCTTGCTCTCGATGGTCATCACCCCGCCCTGTGGGCATTGGGTGACCGTGGAGAGAAAATCTTCGTCGCCGGTGCTCACCGCGGTGAGGCTGTCGCCGAAGCGGATCAGTCGCTCCATGCCCATCAGCGAGGGCACGTCGGCGGCATGACTGGCCCGGTCCGCAGCCCGGCTGTACCAGCGTTCGAGCTGTTCGCGGTAGACCGTCAGGGTGTCCTTGAAGCTGTCGAGCGCCTGCTCGACGCGACTCACCTGGTCCATCAGGCCATCGCTCGTTCAAGGATCAGCAGACAAAAACAGTCGAACATGGGCAGACGTCTCGCAGCGCTCAGGGAGCGCGAGACTTTGCCGGGGATAAAAAGGGAAATAAGTCAGGAAATACAGCAGGGACTGTAGGCCGATTCTCTAAATACATGCATCCAGAACAACCCGCAGTGGGGCGCTCGCGCAAACGGCGAGCGCCCGGCAAGCTGTGGATAACCTAACGGTCGCCGGCTTCGAGCGCTTTGAGCTTGTCCTCGGCCAACGGGTGCCCGGCCTTGGCTGCCAAGGCCCACCAGCGGGCGGCTTCAGCCGGATCCGGCGCCTTGCTGGCGCTGCCGGCCAGGCTGATCACGCCAACCTGATAGGCCGCCTTGCCATCCCCCGCCAGGGCCGCCAGCCGCAGCAGGCGCAGGCCTTCCTCACGTGCGCCAAGCCCCTGGCCACGGAACGTCAGGATATGCCCGTAGAAACTTTGCGCCCCTGCGTCACCCAGGTTCGCCATGCGCGCGAACTGGCCTTCGAGCCAAGCCCAGCCACGCGGCTGGCGGACGAACCATGACCAGTGAAACAAGCGTCGCGCCAGCCAATAGCCGGCCCGCGCCTTGAGTCGCCAGAGCACTCAGGCCTCCGCCGATTCGGGGTATTCGTATTCAAACACTCGGACCACTTCCGAGGCGTGCCAGGACGCGGCGGCCACACCATCGGAAGGCCCGGAAAACCGGCCCAGGCGCTCGACGCACTCGAAGAAACCGGTGCGCGGCAACCGGCTGGCGCCCTGGCTGATCACCAGCGAGCTGCGCAGCGGTTGTTCCGCCCGGGCGTCCAGTGCCGCCAGGTGCTCCAGGGCGGCGGTCAAGGTCTGCATTGCCGGGCTGGGCAATTGCAAGCGCTCCAGCAAGGCGCGGTACGTCAACAAATGGCGCTGGCGGCGCGCCTGGTCCAACTCCCCCAACAACCCATCCCAATGCTGCCGACTGATGCGTACACTCACGACTCGTCCCTCCAACCCGGCACCGTCAACTCCCAGGCCAGACTGCGCCGAATCGCGGCATCGGGCTGACGCTCGCCGCTCTCGATCAAGGCCAGATAAGACGGGCTGATACCTACCGTGCGGGCCAGCGCCTCGATGGCGATGCCCTTCCCTTCGCGCAAACTGCGTAATTGATCCAGGCCAGGGAGAACCTGGTCGGGTGCCGCCGCGTGCCGGACAGAAGCTTCGCGCGACGGTGCTTGATCGAGGCCGGCGGCCTTCAACAACGACTGATACTGATCCCACGGCAAAACCGCGTACTCGGGCTCTCCGTCGCGGGTGATTATTTGAATATCCATGTCTACCCCGTAGGACAACAACACTTAGCGAGTCAGCCTTTTTCCTTGGAAGTGTAATCCTAAATGACGGCTGAGGTCGCGGGGCGATGAATTCTCTGGGGCAAGCGGCGCGGGATCAGGATTTTTCGTGGCGCTGGAGCTGGAGTTGCTCCGGCGTATCGGGCAGCCTTTCGACCCGGGCCAGCTTCTCGGGGGATTGTCGGTAACGCCAGGCCCGGAACGCTTCGAGTTCGGTGTCGAGGGTTTTCATGACCCAGGCCAGCACGGCGATATCGTCGAACATGCCAAACATCGGCAGGATGTCCGGGATGGCGTCCAGCGGGCTGAGGAAATACATGAGCCCCGCCACCACCGACAACATCGACTTGGCGCTGACGGCCCGGTACTCGCCCCGCCAATAGGCCAGGCACAAGGCCTGCAACAGGCGCAGGTCCTCTTTGAGCTTGCCTAGCCGGCCACCCTCCCGGGCGCCTTTGCTGGCGACGGCGAACAACAAGGTGGGCAAACGACCACGGGCCAGCAGACGCCCGGCCAGCGGTAGAAATCGCGCAAAATTCCACGGCGCCTTCATTTTTTCTCCCACTGAAATGTTATCCACACAAATTGTGGATAACCTTGTGAACAGAGCTGCATTTCGCCGCTGAAGCCCCCGTATCATAAGGCCCCGGCTCAGATCGGGCGTTTTTTACTCACTAAAAAAAACCCAATATTTCATTGACTTGGCCGGCTGTCTACGGCTAGCACAGCGCCCGTATTGCCTATGACTGTAGCCTGCGAGGTGCGTTCGGTTTTTTTACATTTCCAATGCCCGGATGCAACAACGCCCCGCATGAGCGAGGCGTTGTCTTGGCGCAGACGCGATTACTTGGCAGCGTCTTCCTTGGCCGGATCCTTGATCGCCAGCAGCTCCAGGTCGAACACCAGGACCGAGTTGGCCGGGATCGCCGGGCTCGGGCTCTGGGCACCGTAGGCCAGGTCACTTGGGATGTACAGCTTGTACTTCTCGCCGACGTGCATCAGTTGCAGGCCTTCGACCCAACCTGGGATCACGCCGCTGACCGGCAGATCGATCGGGCTGCCACGCTCGACGGAACTGTCGAACACGGTGCCATTGGTCAGCTTGCCGGTGTAGTGCACTGTCACCACGTCAGTCGGCTTAGGCTGCGGGCCATCGGCTTTCTTGACCACTTCATACTGCAGGCCGGAAGCGGTGGTGGTCACGCCAGCTTTCTTGCCGTTTTCCTCGAGGAATTTCTTGCCGGCCGCTGCCGACTCCTCGCTCATCTTGGCCATGCGCTCTTCGGCACGTTTTTGCAGTGCGGCAAAAGCCTCGACCAGTTCTTCGTCTTTCAGCTTCTGTTCTTTCTTGCCGACGGCATCTTCAATGCCCTGGGCAACCGCTTTGGAGTCCAGGTCATCCATACCTTCCTGAGCCAGGCTCTTGCCCATGTTCAGGCCGATCCCGTAGGAAGCTTTCTGCGCCGGGGTTTTCAGCTCTACGCTGGTCTGCGAATCGCAACCCGCGAGTACCAGGCCAACCAGGGCCACCGCCGCCGCCAACCGATGCTGTTTCATGCTATTTCCTTGTTCATGCGCCTAAAGGGCAATCGAGTAAAGCCGCGAGCTTATCAGGCGGCCACGACCAATGGCTACCGGCATGTGAGCCACAAAGCGAGGATAAGTTCAGGTCGGCAAACGCTTTTTAATCCTCGGCAGATGAAGGCTCTGTCATCTGTTACCTACACAGACAAATGAGCACCTCGCCGCAACGCAAAGGATAATGGCCACTTGCCCGTAAAGCGGCACTGAGGCATAAGGGCATATCAAAAAAACAAGGACGTTATCGTGCGCCTTCTCTCTCGTCTTCTCTGGCTGCTCCTCGCGCTGCTGGTCATTGCCGTGGCCGTGGTGCTGTACTACGTTGCCAACCCTCGCCTGCCGTTCTACACGCCCGTCGAAAAGGTGCACTACCTGGATCAATGGAGCGCCGCCGAGCGTCAGACCTACTACTTCACCCCCCAAGGCACCCAGGTGAAAGGCCTGCGCTACAACTGGTTCACCGCCCTCGAACTGCCGTTTTCGCAACAGCGGTTCGCTTCGCCTGAGTACCTGGCGCGTTTCGGCTTCCTGGTGGACCCGGCGCAGAAAGCCTCGCCCGATAACCCCGGCAACCTGCCAGTGGGTTTCGCCCGGCATCAGAACCTGGGCGGTACCGACGAATACCTGGACATCACTTGCGCGGCCTGCCACACCGGTGAACTGCGCTTCAAGGGCCAGGCGATACGGATCGATGGCGGTTCGGCACAACACGTCCTGCCCTCCAGCGTGCCGACGTTGCGCGGCGGCAGTTTCGGACAGGCACTGGTCGCCAGTCTTGTTTCTACTTATTACAACCCGTGGAAATTCGAACGTTTCGCCCGCCAGGTCCTGGGTAACGACTACGACGCCGGTCATGAAGACCTGCGCAAGGCGTTCAAGGCCTCCCTCGACACCTTCTTGCGGGTGGCCTGGAATGACACCCATCGCGGCCTCTACCCGACCGAAGAAGGTCCCGGCCGTACCGACGCCTTTGGCCGCATTGCCAACGCCAGCTTCGGCGACGCCATTTCGCCGGCCAACTACCGGGTGGCCAACGCCCCGGTGGATTACCCGCAGTTGTGGGAAATGTGGACGTTCGACTGGGTGCAATGGAATGGCTCGGCCCAGCAACCGATGGCCCGCAACGTCGGCGAGGCGCTGGGCGTTGGCGCCACGTTGAGTTTCTTCGACGCCCAGGGCAAACCGCTGCAAGGCGACGCGCGCTACCCTTCCAGCGTACGCGTACGCGACCTGAACAAGATCGAAGAGACCTTGCAACTGCTCAAGCCACCCGCGTGGCCGGAGTCGCTGCTGGGCGCGATCGACAAACCCCTGGCCGCCAAGGGCCGCGCCCTGTTCAACGAAAATTGTGCAGGCTGCCATGTGCCCCAGGTGATCCAGGGGCCCGACCGGCCGGTGCAACAACTGCACATGCTGCCCGTGCAGGTGATCGGCACCGACCCGGGCACCGCCAATAACATCGCCGACCACCGCTTCGACCTGACCAGCCTGCAGTGGGATCCGGCCGAGCTGGCGAAGCTGGAGGTGCAACTGCACCCGACCCCGAAAGAGCCGCTGGACCTGAGCCAGCTCTCGGTCGCCAAGGGCTTGGCTTATGTCACCGCGTTCGTCGAGAACCGCGCCTACCGCGACGCCGGCGTCACCCCCGCCGAGCGTCCGGCCCTGGACGGTTTCGGCCTGCCCATCGGCGTGCGCGAGCTGCGCGCTTACAAGGCCCGGCCACTGGCGGGCGTCTGGGCCACGCCACCGTTCCTGCACAACGGCTCGGTGCCGACGATCTACCAACTGCTGTCGCCCCAGGACGAGCGGGCCACCACCTTTTATAAAGGCAACTTCGAGTACGACCCGCGACACCTCGGTTATCGCACCGAAGCCTTCACCAACGGTTTTCTCTTCGACACCCGCATAACCGGCAATCACAACAGCGGTCATGAGTTCCGCGCCGGTGAAAAGGGCAACGGCGTCATTGGCCGGCTGTTGCAACCGCAGGAACGCTGGGCTTTGCTGGAATACCTGAAAGTGCTGGGCGGACCGCTGGAGTCGCAACTGTAATGATGAACCTCACCCGCAAAAGGATTTCTCCATGTTGACCACGCTCTGGCTGCGCCTCGGCGCCTTCTTGGGCAAGACGCTCCTGTGGCTGCTGGGCCTGGGGCTGCTCGGCTGGGCACTGGCGACGGCCTGGTACGCCTGGCACCACAGCGGCCCGGTGCCTGACCAGGAGCAGGTACCGCCCGGCGAAGCCGCCATGACCCAGGAAATCATCCAGACGGCGATCCGCATCGTCGATCAACACCGCGAAGGCACGCGCTACCTGCGCGACGCCCACGCCAAGGCCCACGGCTGCGTCATGGCCGAGGTGCAGGTGCCGAACGATCTGCCGGCCGTGTTGCGCCAGGGTGTGTTCGCCGAGCCGGGCAAGGTCTGGCAAGCGACGATGCGCCTGTCCAATGGCAACGCTTACCCTCAATTCGACAGCCTGCGGGATGCGCGCGGGATGGCGATCAAGCTGCTGGACGTGCCCGGCAAGCAACTGCTGGATGACCGCCAATCACACGGCGAACAGGATTTCGTGATGTTCAACCATCCGAACTTCTTCGTCAGCGATGTCGCCGAGTACCGTCAGAATGTGGCTGCCCAGGCCGATGGAAAGAAAGCCATGGCCTTCTTTCCGAGCGTGGACCCGCGCAGTTGGCAGATTCGCCATCTGTTCATCGCCCTGGCGACCCTTTCACCACCACCGGCCAGCCCGACTCAGACCACGTACTTTTCGGTATCGCCCTACAAGTTCGGCGCGGCCAATGCGAAGTTTCGCGTGGCGCCAGACCCGGACAGTTGCCCGACCTATACCCTGCCCGCACAGAACCAGGCATTGCCCAACTTCCTGCGCAGCGCCCTCAATCAGCAGTTATCCACAGACCGCGTGCCGGCGTGCTTTGTCTTGCAGGTCCAGCGCCAGGACCCGCGCAAGTACATGCCGATCGAAGACACCAGCATTGAATGGCGCGAAAGTGATGCCCCGTTCGAGACCGTTGCGCGCATCAAGGTGCCCGCCCAGGACTTCGACACCCCCAAGCTGAACCTGGCCTGTGATAACCAGTCGTTCAATCCGTGGTTCGGCCTGGAGGCGCACCGCCCCATCGGTGGTATCAACCGTCTGCGCAAAGCGGTGTATGAAGCCGTCAGCGATTACCGGCACAGTCGCAATGCCGAGCAGTAGACACGCAAAGCATTCTGTCGAGGCGCTCCCGCGCTGGGCGTGGGAACGCCCTCTTGATAAACGCTAGGCAACAAAAAGCCCGCTCAATGAGCGGGCTTTTTGTGGGTGACCTGGCGTTCAGTGCTCCAGGTGACCGAATATGGCGCAGCGGACGGGACTCGAACCCGCGACCCCCGGCGTGACAGGCCGGTATTCTAACCGACTGAACTACCGCTGCGCGTAACATTGAAAGTTGGTGGGTGATGACGGGATCGAACCGCCGACATTCTGCTTGTAAGGCAGACGCTCTCCCGGCTGAGCTAATCACCCTGCACTTTCGATGCGGGGCGCATTCTCTCACAGTTTTTTGTAACGTGCTGATTTAATTGCAAAATTCAGCAAAAAAACTGAAGAACACGCACCGCGTAAACCACAGACAGCAAAAAGCCCGCGTTAGCGGGCTTTTCGGGGTGACCTGGCGTTCAGTGTTCCAGGTAACCAAATATGGCGCAGCGGACGGGACTCGAACCCGCGACCCCCGGCGTGACAGGCCGGTATTCTAACCGACTGAACTACCGCTGCGCGTAACACTTGAAACGAATGGTGGGTGATGACGGGATCGAACCGCCGACATTCTGCTTGTAAGGCAGACGCTCTCCCGGCTGAGCTAATCACCCTTCGCTTTCGGTGTGGCGCGCATTCTACGGAGCACTCTTCAAGCTGGCAAGCACTTTTTAAATTAATTTTTTCAGGCCTTCCAAAGGCTTAGCGAAGGGTTGGCCTATGGCGCCGCGCAGAGAATAATGCCCCCCTTTGTATAAAGGAGAGACTCACCCCATGTGGTTCAAGAACCTGCTTATCTATCGCCTGACCCAAGATCTGCCTGTTGATGCCGAGGCGTTGGAAACTGCACTGGCCAGCAAACTGGCGCGTCCATGTGCAAGCCAGGAGTTGACCACGTACGGTTTCGTCGCGCCGTTTGGCAAAGGCGAAGACGCGCCGCTGGTGCATGTCAGCCAGGACTTCCTGCTGATTGCCGCTCGCAAGGAAGAACGCATTCTGCCGGGCAGCGTCGTACGCGATGCCCTGAAGGAAAAGGTCGAGGAAATCGAGGCCGAGCAAATGCGCAAGGTCTATAAGAAGGAGCGTGACCAACTCAAGGATGAAATCATCCAGGCGTTCCTGCCACGTGCCTTCATTCGCCGCTCGTCCACCTTCGCCGCCATCGCGCCGAAGCAAGGGCTGATCCTGGTGAACTCCGCCAGCCCGAAACGCGCCGAAGACCTGCTGTCGACCCTGCGTGAAGTCATCGGCACCCTGCCCGTGCGCCCGCTGACGGTCAAAATGGCCCCGACCGCCATCATGACCGACTGGGTCAAGACCCAGAAGGCTGCCGACGATTTCTTCGTGCTGGACGAATGCGAACTGCGCGACACCCACGAAGACGGCGGGATCGTGCGTTGCAAGCGCCAGGACCTGACCAGCGACGAGATCCAGTTGCACCTGAACACCGGCAAGGTGGTCACGCAACTGTCCCTGGCCTGGCAGGACAAACTGTCCTTCGTGCTCGACGACAAGATGGTGGTCAAGCGCCTGAAGTTCGAAGACCTGTTGCAGGACCAGGCCGAGCAGGATGGCGGCGACGAAGCCCTCGGCCAATTGGACGCCAGCTTCACGCTGATGATGTTGACTTTCGGCGAGTTCCTGCCGGCGTTGGTCGAGGCGCTGGGCGGGGAAGAGATTCCGCAGGGAATCTAACGGCGGGTGATCTCAACGGTGGGAGTGGGCTTGCTCGCGAACGCGGTGTATCAGTCGACATAATGGTTAACTGATACACCGCGTTCGCGAGCAGGCCCGCTCCCACAATTGTTTGTGGGTTTCATTTGATAACAAGGATCTGGCCATGCGCGCATTGGCAGCATTGAGCCGCTTCGTCGGCAATACCTTCGCTTATTGGGTACTGATTTTCGCGGTGGTGGCGTTCCTGCTACCGGCCTGGTTCATCGGCCTGAAAGGCGCCATCGTGCCGCTGCTGGGGCTGGTGATGTTCGGCATGGGCCTGACCCTCAAACTCGAAGACTTCGCCGAGGTCGCCCGTCATCCCTGGCGCGTGGCCCTGGGCGTGGTGGCGCATTTCGTGATCATGCCCGGCGTGGCGTGGTTGCTCTGCCAGGTGTTCCACCTGCCGCCGGAAATCGCCGTCGGCGTCATCCTGGTGGGGTGCTGCCCGAGCGGCACCTCGTCCAATGTCATGACCTGGCTGGCCCGTGGCGACCTGGCCCTGTCGGTCGCCATCGCCGCCGTCACCACCCTGCTCGCGCCGCTGCTGACGCCGGCACTGATCTGGCTGCTGGCTTCGGCCTGGCTGCCGGTGTCGTTCATGGAGCTGTTCTGGTCGATCCTGCAAGTGGTGTTGCTGCCGATCGTCCTGGGCGTGGTCGCACAACGCCTGCTGGGGGACAAGGTTCGCCACGCGGTGGAAGTGTTGCCCCTGGTGTCGGTGGTGAGCATCGTCATCATCGTCACTGCGGTCGTTGCCGCCAGCCAGGCGAAAATAGCCGAATCGGGCCTGCTGATCATGGCGGTGGTGATGCTGCACAACAGCTTCGGCTTCCTGCTGGGCTATTTCACCGGCCACCTGTTCAAGCTACCGCTGGCCCAGCGTAAATCCCTGGCGCTGGAAGTGGGCATGCAGAACTCCGGGTTGGGAGCAGCCCTGGCCAGCGCGCATTTCTCGCCGTTGGCGGCGGTGCCCAGTGCGTTGTTCAGCGTCTGGCACAACATCTCCGGGGCCTTGCTCTCCACTTATTTCCGGCGCATGAGCGAAAAGCAGGACCGCGAGGCGCTCGCCGCGAAGCAGGCGGTGGATTGAACGCAGGCTTGATCGAGTGCTCGAGAATGGGCACTCTACCCCTTGAGCGCGGGGACGACCCCGCCACTTGAATCGTCCGTCGATCAAGTCTCAATCCGGGGACGACCCCATCTTCGATGGAGGTTTGCGATGTCCTGGATCATTCTGTTTTTTGCCGGCCTGGCCGAAGTTGGCTGGGCAGTCGGCCTGAAGTACACCGACGGTTTCAGCCGCCCGCTCCCCACTGCACTGACGATTGCCGCCATGGTAATCAGCCTCGGCCTGCTCGGCCTGGCCATGAAGGAACTGCCCCTGGGCACGGCCTATGCGATCTGGACCGGGGTCGGCGCCGTGGGCACGGTCATCGCCGGGATCATACTGTTTGGTGAGTCGATGGCGCTGGTTCGGTTGGCCAGCGTGGCGCTGATCGTGGCGGGGCTGATCGGGCTGAAGGTCAGCGCATAATCGTTGTGGGAGCGAGCTTGCTCGCGAACGCGGTGTATCAGTTAACCATTATGTCGACTGATACATCGCTATCGCGAGCAAGCTCGCTCCCACAGGAGCTCTGTGCTACCTGACACTCCCGCGCAACTCGCCTACCAACGCCTGCAACTTGGCCGGCTCCGCCAGCTCCACCGCCACTGCCGGCCCTGCCACCAGGGTCACACGCGACCACAACCGGCGAAACAGCCCCTTGGCCGGGTCACGACTGAAGAAGCTGCCCCACAGGCCCTGCAATGCCAGCGGAATCACCGGCACCGGGGTTTCCTGGAGAATGCGGGTCAGGCCGCTCTTGAACTCATTGATCTCACCATCGGCGGTCAGTTTGCCTTCCGGGAAGATGCACACCAATTCGCCCTCCGCGAGGTACTGGGCGATGCGCTTGAAGGCCTTTTCGTAGATGTGGATGTCTTCCTGGCGCCCGGCAATCGGAATCGTCCCGGCCGTGCGGAAGATGAAGTTCAGCACCGGCAGGTTGTAGATCTTGTAGTACATCACGAAGCGAATCGGCCGACGCACCGCGCCGCCAATCAGCAAGGCATCGACGAACGACACGTGGTTGCAGACCAGCAACGCCGCGCCTTCATCGGGAATCGCGTCCAGGTTGCGATGCTCCACGCGGTACATCGAATGGCTCAGCAGCCAGATCATGAAGCGCATGCTGAACTCGGGCACGATTTTGAAGATGTAGGCGTTTACGCCGACGTTGAGCAGCGACACCACCAGGAACAGCTGCGGGATCGACAGCTTGGCGACGCTCAGCAACACGATGGACACGATGGCCGACACCACCATGAACAAGGCATTGAGAATGTTGTTGGCGGCGATCACCCGGGCCCGCTCGTTTTCGGCGGTGCGGGACTGGATCAGCGCGTACAACGGCACGATGTAGAAGCCACCGAAGACACCGAGGCCGAGGATGTCGATCAGCACCAGCCAGGCATGACCGAAGCCGAGCACCTCGAGCCAGCCATGCCCCTGGACGCTGTCGGGAATCCCGCCGGAGTGCCACCACAGCAACAGCCCGAACACCGTCAACCCGAACGAACCGAACGGCACCAGGCCGATCTCGACCTTGCGCCCGGAGAGCCGCTCACAGAGCATCGACCCCAGCGCGATCCCCACCGAGAACACCGTCAGGATCAGGGTGACCACGGTTTCATCACCGTGCATCCACTCTTTGGCGTAGGCCGGGATTTGCGTCAGGTAGATCGCCCCGACGAACCAAAACCACGAGTTGCCGACAATCGAACGGGACACCGCCGGGGTTTGCCCCAGGCCCAGTTTCAGGGTGGCCCAGGATTGGCTGAAGATGTTCCAGTTCAGGCGCATCTGCGGCGAGGCCGCCGCCGCGCGCGGGATGCTGCGGCTGGCCAGGTAGCCGAGCACGGCGATGCCGACGATGGCGCTCGACACCACCGGCGCGTAATGCGCCGAGGACATCATGATCCCCGCGCCGATGGTGCCGGCGAGGATCGCCAGGAAGGTGCCCATTTCCACCAGGCCATTGCCGCCGACCAGCTCATCCTCACGCAAGGCTTGCGGCAGGATCGAATATTTCACCGGGCCGAACAGCGCCGAATGGGTGCCCATGGCGAACAGCGCCACCAGCATCAGCGACAGGTGATCGAACAGAAAACCCACCGCGCCGACCGCCATGATGACGATCTCGCCCAGCTTGATCAGGCGGATCAACGCATCCTTGGCGAATTTTTCCCCAAACTGCCCAGCCAGAGCCGAGAACAGGAAGAACGGCAGGATGAACAGCAACGCACACAGGTTGACCCAAATCGAACGGTCGCCCTCGATGGTCAGCCGATAAAGGATCGCGAGAATCAGCGACTGCTTGAACACGTTGTCGTTGAACGCACCCAGGGACTGGGTGATGAAGAACGGCAGGAAACGCCGCGTGCGTAGCAAGGTGAACTGCGAGGGGTGACTCATCTTCCGTGTTCCTGAGTGGCCTGGACGCTTATTGGAATAACGTTTTTCGATCCAGGCCACACATTACCCCACGCCATGCATGGCTTGGAGAGGCGCGGCGATTATTTTGCCAATCCGGCAATGCACGGTGACACAAACAGCTCGCCGTGCCAGGCCCCCATCACCGTGCGCCGGCCGACAATCAGCCACATCAGCGCCAGCAACACCACCAGCACGCTGCCGAACACGTCGAAGAAACCCAACCCCAACAGGTCCGCCAGTTTCAGGGTGGTCAGCGCATACACCCCCAAGGGAAAGGTAAAGCCCCACCAACCGAGATTGAACGGGATGCCCTCACGCAGGTATCGCGCGGTGATCAGCAGGGCCATCAACATCCACCAGAACCCCAGCCCCCACAGGGTGATGCCGGCCACCAGGCCCAGCCCGGCAGCGATTTCACCCACACCCGACAGGCCATTGGCGGTGAAGATCAACGGAGCCTCGCCCCCCAGCAGCAACATGCCCAAGGCACCGGTGCCGATCGGGCCAAGGGCCAGCCAGCTCGACGCCGCCATGTTCTCGTGAGGCAGTTTGTGCAAGGCCATGCGCAGCAGCAGGATCGTCAGGATGCTGAACGCCACCGGCAGGGAAAAGGCCCAGAGCACGTAGCTGGTGATCAACATGATCAGTTGCGCGTGGGCGTCGGCCAAGTGCGGCGCCAACAGCCCGCCGCTGGCGGCGGCGACTTCAGCGGCCACCACCGGCAGCAGCCATACCGCGGTCATCTGGTCGATCCGGTGTTCCTGGCGAGTGAACATCAGGAAGGGAATCAGCACACCGCAGGCCAGGGACATGGCTACGTCAACCCACCACAGCGCTTGCGCCAACGGCACCACGGCGTCACCCCAGCGTGGCAGCCCGAACACCAGCAAGCCGTTGATGAGGGTCGCCAGCCCCATGGGAATGGTACCGAAGAACATCGAGACCGTTGAGTGGCCGAAAATCCTTCGCGCTTCATCGAAGAACAACAGCCAACGGGCCGCATACAGCCCGGCGAACAGGATGAACAGCAGCGTATTGAACACCCACAACCCTTCACCCACCACACGCAAGGCCGGCACGCTCCCCGGCCATTGCGCCAAGGCCAGCGCCAGCACGCCGGTGCCCATGGTGACGGCGAACCAGTTGGGGGTGAATTGGCGAATGGCTTCCAGTGGCCTGGGCAAATGGCTCAGGGGACGCAAGCGGGTCTTGGCGGCACAGCATGGCATGGCAGAACTCCTGTCCTCGGTTGAGGTGAG
Organism: Pseudomonas sp. Cab53; assembly: GCF_018325965.1. NCBI lineage: Bacteria > Pseudomonadati > Pseudomonadota > Gammaproteobacteria > Pseudomonadales > Pseudomonadaceae > Pseudomonas > Pseudomonas sp. Cab53. The sequence goes on from NZ_AP021902.1 coordinate 4,610,109, forward strand.
GCCATGCTATAGCCGACTCGAATATCTATATAACGGGTAATTTCTCTATCTGTTATCGATTTTGCAAATACCTTCAGGCACTGCTTCCAGTCTTTATGGCCACGGTTTGCGATTGGCGCAGCAAACCCCACAGTGCAGCGACCGCCAGCACGATCAACACAGCGCCATAGCCATCGGTGGTCGGGATCAGTCCGAACACGCGCACCAGGTTTCCGGCCAGCAGCGAAGGTAGGCTGAATGCCAGGTAACTGAGGACATAGAACGCCGACATCAAGCCGGCGCGTTCATGGGGCAAGGCCAGTGGCATGAGGCTGCGCAGCGCGCCGAGAAAGCCCCCGCCAAAACCGCTGCCGGTCACTAGCGTGCCGATGAAGAACAGCGCCAGGCTGGCGCTGTGAGCCGCGAGTAATACCAAGGTCAGGCCGATCACCAGCAAACCGGCCGACAGGCGCAGGATTCTCTCGGCCGCCTGGTTACGCAGCGTGAAGATGGACAGCGCGCCGCTGAGTGTCAGGACGGCCACCAGTGCACCACCGATCAGGTTGGAGGTCGATCCCGTCGCGGCCCGCACCAGGGACGGCGCCAAGGACAGGTAGAACCCGCCCACCGCCCAGGCCGACAGGTTCAAGGGCAGCGTCAACCAGAGGGCTCGACGCGCTTGCACCGGCACATGCAAGCTCGGGCGCAGGGAACGCCAGGCGCCCGGTTGTGGGCTGACACTTTCGACCAGGCGCCAGAGATAGATCGCCTGGCCCAGGAACAGCCCCAGCAGCAGCCAGTACGTCAATTGCAGCGGCAGCGGCGCGAACTCCGCGAGCAGGCCGCAGCCCAATGCCCCGCACGCCATGCCCAGCAAGGGCGCGACACTGGTGATCAGCGGCCCCTGGCGACGGTCGAAGTCCAGCAACGCAGCGCCCAGCACGCTGGTGGCCATGCCCGTGGCGAAACCCTGGATCAACCGGGCGCCGATCAGCCAGCCGATGCTGCCGGCATTGATGAACAACAACATGGCCACGATGTTGAGCAGCAGGGCCGCGAAGATCACCGGCTTGCGCCCCAGGTAATCCGACAGCGACCCTACGGTCAGCAGGGCCGCCAGCAGACTGAACGCGTAGACCCCGAAGATCAGCGTCAGCACCGCCGCAGAAAACTGCAATTGTTCTTGATAGAGGTGATACAGCGGCGTCGGCGCGCTGGACGCGGCGAGAAAACCGAGCAAGGTAAGCGCCAGGAACATCAGGCTCGCTCGCGTTGAAGCTGGACGGGACATGGGCACGCTCCATCAAATCCACAAAAGCTAATAATTTGCTTTTGTGGAGTCTGCACTCGCCCCCTGCTTAAAGCAAATTCTTTGTGTTAAGGTCCGCCTCATGGCTATCAAAGAAGGTTTACGCCCCGGCGGCAGAAGCGCCCGGGTACAGGAATCGATTCATTCGGCGGTCCGCGACTTGCTGCAAACGCAGGACCGCGCCACCCTGACCGTGCCGCAAATTGCTGCGCGCGCGGGGGTGACGCCGTCTACCATCTACCGGCGCTGGGGAGACCTGGCGGCGCTGCTGGCCGACGTTGCCATCGCCCGCATGCGGCCCGACAGTGAGCCGGCCAATACCGGCAGCCTGCGCGGCGACCTACGCGCCTGGGCCGAACAGTACCTGGACGAAATGAGCTCCGAACCGGGTCGCAACATGATGCGCGACATCCAGGCCTGCGCCACGCCGGGGCACTGCGTGGGCATCATCGGCGCTCAGTTGCAGGTCATCTTCGACCGCTACCCCGACGAACCCAACCCGGGTGTCGAACGGTGGATCAACCTGGTGGTGGCACCGACAGTGTTCCGCATCCTCTTTGCTACCGCGCCACTTGAGGTTGGGGAGTTGTATCGGTTAGTGGATATGGCTTTGGCTCAGTAAGACCGCCATCGCGAGCAAGCTCGCTCCCACATTTGATCTGCCGCGAACGCAAAATCTATGTTCGCCCAGGACGCAATGTGGGAGCGAGCTTGCTCGCGATGAGGCCCTCCCCTGCATAACCTAAGAGTCCCCCCGCCCGCGACAGCCCGCCACGCCTCGACCTTGGTCGACACTGACGAACCCGAGCGGGCATGCGAGACTGTCCTGCCGGGCCCGAGTCCCGGTGTCTTTGTCCGGGAGTCTCCATGTCGTTGTCCAGCGGGCTGATCGCCGTTGTCGCCCTGGCCTATATGGCCATCATGTTCGCCATCGCCTTCTACGGCGACCGCCGCAGCACGCCGCTGCCGCCGCGGGTGCGCGCCTGGGTCTACAGCCTGTCGCTGGCGGTGTACTGCACCAGTTGGACGTTCTTCGGCGCCGTGGGCCAGGCCGCCGAACAGCTCTGGTCGTTCCTGCCGATCTACCTCGGGCCGATCCTGCTGCTGGTGCTGGCGCCGTGGGTCTTGCAAAAGATGGTGATGATCAGCAAACAGGAGAACATCACCTCCATCGCCGACTTCATCGCCGCCCGCTACGGCAAGTCCCAATCCCTGGCGGTGGTGGTGGCGCTGATCTGCCTGGTGGGCGTGCTGCCGTACATTGCCTTGCAGCTCAAGGGCATCGTCCTGGGCGTGAACCTGTTGATAGGTGCCGGCGCCGACGCCATGGGCACCCGCGCACAGGACACCGCGCTGATCGTCTCGCTGATCCTGGCGCTGTTCACCATCGTGTTCGGGACCCGCAACCTGGACGCCACCGAACACCACCGCGGCATGGTGCTGGCGATTGCCTTCGAATCCCTGGTGAAGTTGTTCGCCTTCCTGGCGGTCGGCGCGTTCGTGACGTACGGCCTCTACGACGGCTTCGACGACCTGTTCGACCAGGCGATGCTCGCACCACGGCTGGAGCAATACTGGAAGGAAACCATCAACTGGCCGTCCATGGTGGTACAGACCGGCGTGGCGATGATGGCGATCATCTGCCTGCCGCGACAATTCCACGTGACCGTGGTGGAAAACATCGAGCCCCAGGATCTGCGCCTGGCCAAATGGGTGTTCCCCGCCTACCTGGCCCTCGCCGCGCTGTTCGTGGTGCCCATCGCCCTGGCCGGGCAAATGATGCTGCCGCGATCGGTGCTGCCGGACTCGTTCGTCATCAGCCTGCCCTTGGCGCAGGCCCACCCGGCGCTGGCGTTGCTGGCGTTCATCGGCGGCGCCTCGGCAGCCACCGGCATGGTGATTGTCGCCAGCGTGGCGCTCTCCACCATGGTCTCCAACGACATGCTGCTGCCCTGGCTGCTGCGCCGCAACAACGCCGAGCGGCCCTTCGAGGTGTTCCGCCAGTGGATGCTGTCGGTGCGCCGCGTGAGCATCGTGGTGATCCTGTTGCTGGCCTATGTCAGCTACCGGTTGCTGGGCTCGACCGCGAGCCTGGCGACCATCGGCCAGATTGCCTTCGCCGCCGTCACGCAACTGGCCCCCGCCATGCTGGGCGCGCTGTACTGGAAACAGGCCAACCGGCGCGGGGTGTTCGCCGGCCTCGCCAGCGGGATTTTCCTGTGGTTCTACACCCTGGTGCTGCCGATCGCCGCCCACAGCCTCGGCTGGTCCCTGGACAGTTTCCCGGGCCTGGCCTGGCTGCACGGCAACCCGTTGAACCTGCCGATCAGCCCGTTGACCCAGGGCGTGGTGCTGTCCCTGGCCGGCAACTTCACCCTGTTTGCCTGGGTCTCGGTGCTGTCGCGCACCCGCGTGTCGGAACACTGGCAAGCCGGACGCTTTATCGGCCAGGAAATCAGCGCCCGCCCCAACGCCCGCTCGATGCTGGCGGTGCGCATCGAAGACCTGTTGCAACTGGCCGCCCGCTTCGTGGGCGAGGAACGGGCCCGGCAGAGCTTCATCCGCTTCGCCTACCGCCAGGGCAAGGGCTTCAACCCGAACCAGAATGCCGACAACGAATGGATCGCCCACACCGAACGCCTGCTGGCCGGTGTCCTCGGTGCCTCGTCGACGCGGGCGGTGGTCAAGGCCGCGATCGAAGGCCGCGAGATGCAACTCGAAGACGTCGTGCGCATCGCCGACGAAGCCTCGGAAGTGCTGCAATTCAACCGCGCACTCTTGCAAGGCGCCATCGAGAACATCACCCAGGGCATCAGCGTGGTCGATCAGTCGCTGCGGTTGGTGGCGTGGAACCGCCGCTACCTGGAACTGTTCAACTACCCGGACGGCTTGATCAGCGTCGGTCGGCCCATTGCCGACATCATCCGCTACAACGCCGAACGCGGCCTTTGCGGCCCCGGCGAGGCGGAGGTGCACGTCGCCCGGCGTTTGCACTGGATGCGCCAGGGTCGCGCCCACACGTCCGAACGGATGTTCCCCAACGGGCGGGTCATCGAGCTGATCGGCAACCCGATGCCTGGCGGCGGCTTCGTCATGAGCTTCACCGACATCACCGCGTTCCGCGAGGCCGAACAAGCGTTGACCGAAGCCAACGAAGGCCTGGAGCAGCGGGTGGCCGAGCGCACCTGGGAACTGTCGCAACTGAACCTGGCGCTGACCGACGCGAAAAGCACCGCTGAAGCGGCCAACCAATCGAAGACCCGCTTCCTCGCCGCCGTCAGCCATGACCTGATGCAGCCGCTCAACGCCGCACGCCTGTTCTCCGCCGCGCTGTCCCACCAGCACGACGGCCTGCCGAGCGAAGCCCGGCAACTGGTGCAACACCTGGACAGTTCGCTGCGCTCGGCCGAAGACCTGATCACCGACCTGCTGGACATTTCCCGCCTGGAGAACGGCAAGATCAATCCCGAGCGCAAGCCGTTCGTCCTCAATGACCTGTTCGACACCCTCGGCGCGGAGTTCACCGTCCTGGCCCAGGAACAGGGCCTGAAGTTCCGGGTGCGCGGCTCGCGACTGCGCATCGACAGCGACATCAAGCTGCTGCGGCGCATCCTGCAAAACTTCCTCACCAACGCCTTCCGCTACGCCAAGGGGCCGGTGTTGCTGGGCGCCCGGCGACGCAATGGCGAACTGTGCCTGGAAGTCTGGGACCGCGGGCCGGGTATCGCCGAGGATAAACAGCAAGTCATCTTCGAAGAATTCAAACGCCTGGACAGCCACCAGACCCGCGCCGAAAAAGGCCTGGGGCTGGGCTTGGCGATCGCCGACGGGCTATGTCGCGTGCTCGGCCACACCCTGCGCGTGCGCTCCTGGCCCGGCCAAGGCAGCGTATTCAGCGTCAGCGTGCCCCTGGCCGCGGCCCAGGCCAGCGCACCTGGCGCGGTGGTCGAACCCAACGGCCATCTGCCCAGCGGCGCGCGGGTGCTGTGCGTCGATAACGAAGACAGCATCCTGATCGGCATGAACAGCCTGCTGACGCGCTGGGGTTGCCAGGTGTGGACCGCGCGCAACCGTGACGAATGCGAGCATTGGCTGGCCCAGGGAGGCCGGCCGCAACTGGCGCTGGTGGATTTTCACCTGGACGGCGGTGAGACCGGCACCGAGCTGATGGCCTGGTTGCGCACGCGCCTGGGTGAACCGGTGCCTGGGGTGGTGATCAGCGCCGACGGTCGGCCGGAAACGGTGGCCCAGGTGCACGCCGCAGGCCTGGATTACCTGGCCAAGCCGGTGAAACCGGCGGCATTGAGGGCGTTGTTGAGTCGGCATTTGCCGTTGTAGGTACTGGAGTTCTCCAGCCGAGCACTGAGCCTGTGGCGAGGGGATTTATCCCCGTTGGGTTGCGCAGCGACCCCAGTCCTGGGCACTGCGATGCAGCAGATGAACCATACAAGCCGGTTTACGACTGCTGCGCAGCCGAACGGGGATAAATCCCCTCGCCACAGGTTTTGCACCAAACTCAAGGAGTTCATCAACCCTGGGTTTCTTCCGGCAACTCCGGCAACCCATCCCCATCCGTCATCGCCCGCTCCAGCAAATCGGCCGGCAGGTTCTTGCTGGCCCGGGCGCCGAGGAGCTTGAGTTGTTCGCTGCGGCTGATCAGGTTGCCGCGCCCTTGCGTCAGCTTGTTGCGTGCCGCGCTGTAGGCCTTGTCCAACTGCTGCAGACGACTGCCGATCTCGTCCAGGTCCTGGATGAACAACACGAACTTGTCGTACAGCCACCCGGCCCGTTCGGCGATTTCCCGGGCGTTCTGGCTCTGGCGTTCCTGTTTCCACAAGCTGTCGATCACCCGCAGCGTCGCCAGCAAAGTGGTCGGGCTGACGATCACGATGTTGCGGTCGAAGGCCTCCTGGAACAGGTTCGGCTCGGCTTGCAGGGCAGCGGAAAACGCCGCCTCGATCGGCACGAACAACAACACGAAATCCAGGCTGTGCAAACCGTCCAGGCGCTTGTAGTCCTTGCCGGCCAGGCCTTTGACGTGGGCCCGCAACGACCCCACGTGTTGCTTGAGGGCGAGCAGGCCAATGGCGTCATCCTCGGCGGCCACATACTGCTGGTAAGCCGTGAGGCTGACCTTGGAATCGACCACCACTTGCTTGTCGCCAGGCAGATAAATCAGCACATCAGGCTGGAAGCGCTCGCCATCCGGGCCCTTGAGGCTGACCTGGGTCTGGTACTCACGACCTTTCTCCAGGCCGGCGTGTTCGAGTACCCGTTCCAGGATCAGCTCGCCCCAGTTGCCTTGGGTTTTCTGGCCCTTGAGCGCGCGCGTGAGGTTGGTGGCCTCGTCGCTCAGGCGCAGGTTCAGCTGTTGCAGCCGCTCCAGCTCCTTGCCCAGCGAGAACCGCTCCCGCGCCTCGGCCTGGTAACTCTCCTCGACGCGTTTTTCGAAGGACTGGATGCGCTCCTTCAAGGGGTCGAGCAATTGGCCCAGGCGTTGCTGGCTGGTTTCGGCGAAGCGCTGTTCACGCTCGTCGAAGATTTTCCCGGCCAGCTCGGCAAATTGTGCCCGCAGTGCGTCCCGCGAACCTTGCAGGTCATCCAGGCGTTGCTGATGGCTTTCCTGTTGCTCACGCAGCTCGGCTTGCAGCGACGCCGCCTGGGCATCGAGGCGGCGCAGTTCCGCTTCCTTGTTGGCACGTTCCAGGTTCCAGGCGTGGGCTGCGTCGCGAGCGTTGTCCCGCTCGATCTGCAACAGCTCGACTTCCCGGGACGCGGCGGCAAGCTCGGCCTGCTTGGCGGCGTTGGCCTGGCTGAGGTCGCTGATCTCATCGCGGCAGGCATCAAGCTGGGCATTGAGGCCGTCGTGGGCCATGTGCGCGGTGGCCAGGCGCTCTTCCAGCAAGGCCTGTTCGGCCTGCGCGGCGCTCGCCTGGCGTTGCAGGTGCCAGGCCAGACCCAGCAACGGCACCGCCGCGCCCGCCAGGCCGAACAACAGGCTGGTCAAATCCATCGCCATGACAATTCCCGCGTAAGAGATAAAGCCCGAAGGTTACCCAAGCTGGCGGGGCGTTGCCCAGCGCGGTCTTGGATTTCAGTCGTCGATTTCACCGAGGGCCTGACGGGCGCGGGAATCGCCGGCCCGGGCAGCCTGGCGCAACAGGTCATGCCCGATCCGCCGATCCCGGGCGTTTCCGCATTCACGGCACATCAACTGTCCAAGACGACTTTGCGCGGCGACCACACCTTCACGGGCCGGTTGCTTGAGCAAACGACCGGCCAAGTGCTTGACGCTGGGGTTTTCTCCCAGGCGCGGGCTGTCGAGCAGCCATTCGGCGACCCGCATCGAAATGCGCTTGGTTGGGGTAACACTGGGAGGGGTACCGGTAACAGGATTTGATACGGAGCGAAACTTCATAAAGCACTGCGGGACAGATCGAAAGGCGCGCCACTCTACTCCTTTTTTCCCACGGGTAAAGTCGAAAAAAACCGGCACGCCCGTGCTAGAGCAAGCGCTTGGGACAATCCACAGAAGCTGTGGATAACTCAGTGGACAACCCCCCTCGAACTCGCCGAAAGCCCTGTGGAACGGGGCCTGCGCTCAAACTGACGATTTTTTCACCAGTAAAAAAAAGCGATGTTTTTCATTGACTTAAATTTTCGATGCAGGCACTGGCAAGGGTTTGTTTCGACATGACAGTACGGTGACAAGTGGTGCAGCAAGTGTGCACAAGTAACACCCGAAGCGGTTATAAGCGCCTGCTTTTTTGTGTCATCGCGCAGTGGAAGCTGGGGATAACCCTGGTGTAACCCACGGCGGGCATGGCCTCGAGCCATCAGCGAACACTGCGCCGTTTGTGCTAGAGTTAGTGCCCCTTCGCCCTGTCTCTGCGGGCATTTGAATATTTTTTAACCAATTTCCTTTCCTTCGGTCATTCGATCCGTTACTATCCGCGGCGTTAGTACCAAGCTGAAAGTCAATTCCGGGTCGAACACTTCTCTGCGGTCAGCCATCCCAACACGGACGCCTGACCGAAAAAAAGAGACCGGCCCCCTCGATGGTTTCCAGGTAACGCTTGCGCCAACACAGCCTTTGATCGAATGCGAAGGGTGTTGCCAGGCTCACTGCTCTGACCGAACCAACCTGCAAATTGATCAGGATCTTCACCCCGGCCCAGAACCTTTGCCCCTGATGTGTTGCCTGCCCTCCTAAGTACCTACCTGCCAGCCCAAGCGCGCACTGTCTATAGCGCTCAAACTGGCTGCTTTGTTCCAGTCGGGTTCTTCGTTCGACCAATGGTGGTCGACGTTACTGGAACGTTTTAACGTTGCACGGTTCTTAACCGTGTCATTTGTAGGAACACCCATAACATGTCGACTCAAAACCAGACCCAGGATGCCATCCGCACCCTAACCAACGCTTTTGCCCCAATGAACTGCCTGATCATGGCCGCTCGCAAAGGCTGCTTCAGCTTCACCGTAGTCAACGAACACGGCATCGCCCGTCACAGCGAACGCCTGTATCCCGATCAGTACTCCAGCGCAGAACCGCTGCAGGCCGTGATCGAGCGTACTCGTCAGGCACTGGTTGCCTGATTCGCCGCCAAGGCTGACACCCCAAAGGCCCCGCCCAGAAAGCGGGGCTTTTTATTGCCTCATCATTCCCACGCTGGGCGCGCAAACGCCTCGGCCAATGCCCAACATTCGGCCGTGCAAGGCCGGGAAAAGCGAAACGGCGTAAGCACCAAGGGATATAAGGGTTATAACCGTTGGCCGAAGATGTTTTAAAAACAGTCCTTTACAGCGCAAATATGACACTAGACTTCAACTCAAGCGGCATGATCCGCTTCCGGCGGAGCCTGAACCGATCCACCGCTGCCAAGCCCACACCCTTCAGGCTCCGCCCTTTTCACGCTTCGAGGGTCTTATGGGTATCGCTGCCAGCGAACTGTGTCGATATGTGATCCGCCCGACGCTCCTTTACCTGGAGCGCCACAGCGCAACGGCGGAATCCTTGTTACTGGGCATTGCCGCCAGCCAATCGGGCCTCGGTTCTGCACTGCACGACCGGCGCGGGCACGGCCTGTATCGCATCACCGAACCCCGCCACCGGGCGCTGTGGGACCATTACCTGGCGCTGGACCCGGAACGCGCCAGCCTGGTCCGTGGCCTGGCCAGCCAGCACGCCTTTCTCAGCGGCCCGCACCTGGAACTGACCGTCAACCTGCGCTACGCCACCGCCATCGCCTGGCTGCTGGTGGAAGAACAGAACACCGCCCTGCCCGACGCCGACGATCTGCTCGGCATGGCCCGCATCTGGCGCCAGACCTTTCACCCGCAGGGGCGCCTGCGAGACTTCACCTTCGCTTGGCAAAACTGCGTTTCATCCATGAATCCGGTCGCTTGCTGATGGGGAATTTGGAAACTTCCTACAACGGACGTAAATCTGGTCGGATTGTCCTACAAAACCGCTCTAAATCAAGCCATACAGGCTATAGCGCTTGGACGAAAATGTTGGTAATTTTCGCCCCGGTGACCATCAGGAGTTCTAACAATGAAAAAAATCATGCTCAAAACCACCCTTGGCCTTGCCGTTACCTTGGCATCCACTCAACTTTTCGCCAGTGGCTTTGCCTTGAACGAACAAAGCATCAGTGGCATGGGCACTGGTTTCGCCGGTCGTTCTTCTGCTGCCGATGATGCGAGCACCGTGTTCGGCAACCCTGCTGGCATGTCGCGCCTCAAGCGCCAGCAAGTGACCGGCGGCTTCGCGGCTATTGATGCCTCCACCGATATCGACGATGCCAGCGGCACTCACGCCGGCACCAACAAGGGCGACATGGTCCCGCTCACCGGCGTTCCGATGGGCTTCTACGTCAAACCGATCGATGACCAATGGGCCTTCGGCCTCGGTGTGTACGCACCGTTCGGCCTCATCACCGATTATGAAAACGGCTTCCAGGGCGGCAACTTCGGCAGCAAGAGCGAAGTGAAGGTCGTGACCTTCCAGCCTACCGTCAGCTATGCCTTCAACGACAAGGTCTCGATCGGCTTCGGTCCGACCGTCAACCGTATTTCCGGCGCGCTGGAATCGACCCTGACCACCCCACTGTCGCCGAATGACGGTGATGTGAAAATCAAGGGCGACGACATCGGCTACGGCTACAACATCGGCTTGCTGGTCCAGGCGACCGACACCACGCGCGTCGGCCTGACCTACCACTCCAAGGTCAAGTACAAGCTCGAAGGTCACACTGAAGTGAACCCAGGCGCCGGTACCCCTGCCTTCCTGCTCAACAACGGCCGCTACGACGCATCGCTGGATATCACCACCCCGGAATCGGTGGACTTCTCGGTGACCCAGGAGATCAACGATGCCTGGAAGGTCTATGCCGGCAGCACCTGGACCCGTTGGAGCCGCCTGAAAGAAATCACCGTGAACAACGAAGGCGTAACGGCAGCTGGCGGCGCCCTGGCCCCTGCGTTCCTGGGCAGCATCACCGAAGAACAGAACTGGCACGACACCTGGGCCTACGCCATCGGTACCTCCTACCAGTTGAACAAACAGTGGGTCCTGCGTACCGGCCTGTCCTTCGACCAGTCGCCTACCAACAATGAAGACCGCTCGCCACGCATCCCAACCGGCGACCGGACCATCTTCAGCCTGGGTGCTGGCTGGAGCCCGACTGACGACCTGACCATCGATGTGGCGTATTCCTACCTCAAGGAGGAAAAAGTCAGCATCAATCAAACCAACGCCCTGGGCCAATCCTACAGCGCTGAATACAAAAACAGCGCCAACGGCTTCGGTGTCGGTGCAACCTACCGCTTCTGATGGTTCACGGCGAAGCTGAACCCTCCGCCGACTGAAGCAAAAAAAGCCCCGCACTCTGCAAAGACGCGGGGCTTTTTCGTGGCCGGCGATCAGGGCTTGGAGGCGATGGCGGCTTCCACGGCCTTGATGAACTCGGGGTCATCGGGCTTGATGCGGCTGGAGAAACTGGCGACGACCTTGCCCTGGCGGTCGACGACGTACTTGTAGAAATTCCATTTCGGCGCGCCAGACTGTTCCGCCAGGTGCCTGAACAACGGGATGGCGTCGGCGCCGCGCACCGGTTGCGGCTCGGTCATGGTGAAGGTCACGCCGTAATTGACGTAGCACACCTTGGCCGTTTCAGCGCCGTCCTTGGACTCCTGCTTGAAGTCATTGGAGGGCACGCCCAGCACTTGCAGCCCTTGGTCCTTGTAGCGCTGGTTCAGCGCCTCGAGGCCTTTGAACTGTGGGGCGAAACCGCAGAAGCTGGCGGTGTTGACCACCACCAGCGGCTTGCCGGCGAAGCGCTGGCAAAGGTCGATGGTTTCCTTGGCCCGCAGCTTGGGCAAGGAGCCCTCCAGCAACGGTGGGCAATCGGCGGCCCATAGGGGGCCGGCTACGGCCAGTAGGAGCGTCGGAACAGCAAGCCAGCGCATCAGCATGTCGGCATTTCCTTATAGGCATTCAGCCTACGACGTTACTCGCCGAGCCCGACCTCGTCCATCGTTCAACAGGTTCCCATGCCCAATTGCATCAACGCCAGGCCGCCCTGCTGCCAGCCCCACCAGGCGAAGGTCAGCAGCAAGCCGGCGCCGAGCGCCACCAACCACGGGCCGACGCGGCTCATGCGGCACCGGCCTGAACTTGCAGGCGCGCCACCGGACGTTCACGCACAGGCCAGTTCAATGCCGCCGCCAGCAGGCTGAGGAGGATCGACACCTGCCAGATCAAGTCATAGCTGCCGGTGCGGTCGTATACCACCCCACCCAGCCAGCCGCCGAGGAACGAACCCAACTGGTGGAACAGGAACACGATCCCACCCAACATCGAGAGATTTCGCACACCGAACAAGGTGGCGACGGTGCCGTTGGTCAACGGCACCGTGGACAGCCACAGCAAGCCCATCGCCATGCCGAACAGATAGGCCGTGGTGGTGGTCACCGGCAGCCACAGGAACAGGCCGATCACCACGGCCCGCAACAGGTACAACCCGGTCAACAAGCGCGGCTTGGACATGCGCCCGCCCAGCCAACCGGCGGTGTAGGTGCCGAAGATGTTGAACAGGCCCACCAAGGCCAGCACCGTCGTGCCAACGCTGGCGGCCAAATGCTGGTCCACCAGGTAGGCCGGCAAATGCACGCCGATGAACACCACCTGGAAACCACAGACGAAAAACCCCAGGGCCAGCAGCCAGAACCCCGAATGACTGCACGCCTCGCGCAGCGCTTCGGACAAGGTTTGCTCGGGGCCGGTCACCGGCAACGGCGCGTCCTTGAGCATGCTCACCAACGGCACGATCAATGCCACCAGCAGGCCCAGCACCAACAAGGCAGCCGACCACCCCAGCCAACCGATCAGCCCCAACGTGCCCGGCAACATGGCGAACTGGCCGAAGGAACCGGCGGCACTGGCGATGCCCATGCCCAGGCTGCGTTTCTCCGGCGGTACGGCCCGGCCGACCACGCCCAGGATCACCGAGAACGAGGTGCCGGACAGGCCGATGCCGATCAACAATCCCGCGCTCAACGACAACGACCAGGCCGAATCCGACAGCCCCATGAACACCAGGCCGAGGGCATACAGGACGCCCCCGACCAGCACCACTTTCGCCGCGCCGAAACGGTCGGCCAACGCCCCGGTGAAGGGCTGCGCCATGCCCCAGATCAGGTTCTGCAAGGCGATGGCAAAGGCGAACACCCCACGCCCCCAGCCGAACTCGGCGCTCATGGGTGAGAGGAACAGGCCGAAGCCATGCCGCACGCCCAGGGACAACGCCAGGATCAGCGCGCTGCCCACGAGGACCCAACCACAGGTACGCCACATCGATGTCATTATTATTCTCCGCTCGCGGGTATATACCCGCTTGTATTCGAACGAACCGGCGTTACGCCAGTTCGTCCAGCAAGGCCAGCAACGCCGTGCGCTTCTCGGCGCCCAGCTTATCGATCAAGCGTTGTTGCGCCGCCTCCCAGGCCGGCAGCGCCGCCGCCAACCGGGCATGCCCGGCGTCGGTCAGCACGACAATACGGTTACGCAGGTCCTCGCCCTCGGCCAGCGCCACCAACCCCTCGCCCTCCAGCACCCGTAGGTTACGCCCCAAGGTGCTGCGGTCCAGACCCATGGCCTCGGCCAGGGAAGAAATACTCGGTTGATCCAGGCGGGCCAGGTTGCCCAGTAAAGAATACTGGGCAACGTTGATCCCGAAGCCATCGAGGGCGCCGTCGTAATACCTGCTGACGCCACGGGCGGCGCGACGCAGGTTGATGCACAAGCATTGGGAAGCAAGCATGGGTGCGTGTATATACCCGCGTTGGACGGAATGCAAATTTTAACGACAGCAATCATCTGACCGAACACCACGACCTGTCATGTCTGACAGGTTTCAGGGGGCTTGAATCGGGATATAACAAACCCGTGCCTCAGCCCTGGCCAGGGGCCTGGAGAAAGGTCGTGCGAACCCAGCCATCAAACGGCAGGAAGACTTCGCCGGCCCACGTCATTAATGATGATTGGGAGTTGCAGTCATGTACCACACCACTGCGCATTCTGGACATTCTTCGTCGTATCAGACCCCCTTCGCAGCCACCGAAAGCAAGCCATCCCAAGTCGTCCGACTCACCAACCGGGAGAAGGAGTTCCTGCAATGGAGCGAGGTGGGCAAATCCTCCTGGGAGATTGCGGTGATCTTCGCCTGCAGCGAAGCCAACGTGAACTATCATTTCAACAACATTCGCCGCAAATTCGGCGTCAGCTCCCGTCATCTCGCGGGGAAGATTGCGCGTGAGCAGGGGTTGATCTAAGTGCCCTGCTGCCATTTTCCATGCAGGTCCGGACACCTGTGACGATACGCAAGTGTCGCACAGGCCTCTTCCCACCCGAACATCGCCTAGAACCATTAGCCCCCGACTTCAAACACTCTCGAAGCAGGCTCCGAAGCATTCCCGGAAGTGTCCAACGCACAGACGCCAAACGTATAGGAACCGGGAAGCAGGTCGACAACAGTGTAGTGAGTGAGCGGGGTGGTATCGAAATACTCGCGATCGTTGTAGATGACATAGCCGCACACACCGATGTCGTCCGTTGACGCATCCCAAGACAATGTCACCGAGTCGCCGGTCGAAGCCGTTTCTCGCAGATTTGCCGGGACGCTGGGCGGTGTTGTGTCCCTGGGTGTGTAGGTCAATGTAAAGGGTTCGGACAACTGCCCGAAATAGTCGAACGTTTGCAGTGTTATCGAATACTCGATGTCGGGGGTCAGGTCATCCAATCTGCACTCCCTGGAAAACCCTATATTTCTGTACTCTTCATTGATGCTGATCCTGGTTCCCGTCACCATTTCACCCTCGCCCTGCGTCCACTGCAACTGGGCTGAAGTCGACGTCAGCGGGGCGATGCTGACCGCTGTCGGCGCAAAGGGTGGCGGGACCGGTGCCTCGCCGGCGGTCTTGAATACCGTCACCGGCCCTGGCGTCGAAAGATTTCCATCGGCATCCAGCGCGCGCACAAACACCCAGTAATAGGCACCGTTGATCAATCCGAGGATTCGCTGGCTGGCAACAGGACTTGGGAAGATATAAGGAAAACCATTCACGAAAACCCTGTAGCCGGTCACCCCGACATTGTCGCTGGACGGTGGCCATTGCAGGTCCACCGAATGATCCGTGATGTTGATAGCCACGGGCTTTCCAGGCTGGGTAGGCGGCTCGACATCATTGAGGATCGTTTCGAACGTCGTGGTTTGCGACACCTGCTCTTCAAGCTTGGCATACACCTCGAATCTGAAGGCATGCGGCGGAGCACCGGGAGACAGTTCATCGAGATCGAAATTCAACCCGAGCGCCCCCGCTGAAAAATGCCTGCCGTTAATCGAAACCTCGTGGGTCGGCCAGGCACCGAACATGGGATCCCAGGACAGCCTGCACACACCGGCGCGGTGTTTCAGTTTCAGATTCGAGGGCGGCTTGAGCTGGGTTTTAAACGTGACAAAAGCAGGCTCTGATGAACCGGCTGCATTGAAAGCCACGACCTTCACGCGATAGAGCACGCCACTGCGCAGGTGCTGCAGGTTGAAAGTGGGTCGAGCAACCTGCCCGACAATGAAATCATTCAGATAAACCCGGTAACGAGCGGTATCGACGTTGCTACCGGACGGCACCCAATCAAGCTTCGCCGACCCAAACGACACTTCAGTGACCCTGAGATCTTCCGGTTGGCTGGGAGGCGCAGGCCTTATGCGCATAAAGTGCGCACTAGGCTCGGAAACAATATTCCCGGCTGCAATGGCCCGGATGTGAACGATGTAGGAAACATCCGCAATCAATCCCGTCATTACACAGGGCGAGCGCGCCACCGTTTTTACAGGAAAACCTTCTACGGCCACTTCATACCCAATTGCATTGGGGCACAAAGGGCACGTGGCATAAGGCTCATCCCAGCTCAGCGTGACAGCGGTCGGTGCCTGCGTGTGCCTGACAAGACCTGGCGCGCAGATCCTGGTCGGTGCTGCCGTGGCGACGACAGCACGCTGGCAAGGATCGTTGGTGGACGGGCGATCCATGGTTGCTCATCCGGCGACGCTGATTTGCGTCAGGCGCCCCAAGGCGTCGTACTCCAGATGACGACCTTCCTCGTCCTGAATCATATGCCCGTCTGCGTCGTATTCGAGCAGTATTTCGGGTGGATACCCGGGAACACCGGTATTGGTCACCTTGCGCAATTGCGCGGGGTCCCCCGCCGGGTTCTGGGTGTCGTAGGTATAGCGGGCCGTATTGATACCTTCGGGGGACGTCGTAATCACACGGGTCAGGTTGTCGATCGCATCGAAGCCGAATACCTGC
Organism: Pseudomonas sp. Cab53; assembly: GCF_018325965.1. NCBI lineage: Bacteria > Pseudomonadati > Pseudomonadota > Gammaproteobacteria > Pseudomonadales > Pseudomonadaceae > Pseudomonas > Pseudomonas sp. Cab53. The sequence goes on from NZ_AP021902.1 coordinate 4,626,268, forward strand.
GAGAGAATGATTTTGCCGTAAGGATCGACAGGCGGTTCACTGCCTTCACAGGTGTAGAGCACCAAACGCCCCCGCGGATCGTACTCGTAAACTTCCTTGCGCAATAACACCTGTCCCTGGCGCAAGGTTCGCTCGGTCAACGCATCCACTTCGTTGTACACCTGGGTCAGTTGCTGCTCGACGCCATCAAGGTCAAACGTGCGCTGTATTTCTCGCCCCATCCCGTCGTACTCCAGGCGGATGGTCACGCTTTGCCCGCTGCTACTGTCCTCGGTGCGGATCGAACTGAGCTGCGCCAGGCTATCGAAGGTAAAGTCCGAGGATGTCGTGCCCAGACGCGTCCGCTCAAGCAGGTTCGTTGTCCTGTCATAGGTGTATGACTGGGTTTGTGCCAGTACATCGGTGTAATTCAACAGCAGGCCCAGTCGGCTGTATTCATAGTTCATCGCATAAGTATTGCCCTCTTGCACGCGCGTCTCGGCTTTCAAATCGCCGGTCGAAAAGTACTCGCGGGAGAGTTCCAGCCCACTTTCCTTGCAACTGACGAGTCGAGCGTTTTTTCCATCGCGTATGTATTCGGCCGTGACATCGCCGGGCAAGCGCCGCTGGCTGGGCTCCTCGCCCAACTGAGGTTGATAGACATAATGGATCAATTGATTGCTGGCAGTGGTCAGGGTCGCCGGTTGGGACTGCCCGGGCTCGTAGGTAAAACGCTGCGTGCGGCCACCCGTGGTCGATTCGACCATGCGCCCCAATCCATCGAAAACCTGTTGGCCCAATTCGATACCGTCGACACTTATTTCGGTCGGCAGGTCATCTGTACTGTGCAGTGCGTAACCGCGTCGGACGGTCGGGCCGCCGGGCAGGACGGTGGTCAGCATGCGATCGAAGGCATCGTAGGAGTACTCGGTCGTTGCATCACGGGCATCGGTCTCCTTGACGGTTCGCCCGAGACCGTCGTAACCGTATCGGTGCCGACTGATCAGCGTTCCATCGGTCTCGAAGCGCTCTATGCGATCAGGTTTTTCCAGCAGGTTCAGGTAGGTCACCGTCCTGCCACTGACTTTGGCATCGGTGCCACGACCCTCGCGCCATTGGGTCTGGATGGGGCCTGACCATTGCGCAGATCCCATAGGGTTGGTTTCTTCATGGACCGTGACCCCGTCCGGCCCGGTGACACTGCGTTGCATGGCCCACCCGTCGTACTCGTACGTGGAGGTCAGCGCCACCTGTAGCGCCCCCCGCCAATCGTATTGCGTTTCCTCGATCAGGTTCCCCAACGGGTCATACTTGGCCGAGTACGTCTGCCGGTACTCCTGGGCACGCAGCGGATTGTCGGCGTCATCACGCTCTTCATGTACCGGGCGGTTGAGCCCGTCGACGAGGGTCCGGGTCCTGACGCCCTTGACGTCGGTCACCACTTGCTCGGCCCGTTGCCCATCCATCGCCGTCAGCAGGTACGAGTAACGGCGCGTGGCTTCGAACGCCGGTTCATCCGGTGCAACGGTTTCAGTTTCGACACGATTCAGCGCATCGTACGTGTAGCGGATCTTCACGCCATTGTCGTCGCGGGTCAGCAGAGGCTGCCCGTGAAGCAACGAGTCTTCGCTGACAACCTTTTTACGAACTTCGAAACCGGGCGCATCATCGTGTCCAATAAAGGTTTCGGTGGTCTCCAGCACCGTCTCACCGGCCATCACGCTGGTGAGGGTCGCGTACTCGTATCGTTGCATACGGGTGGTGCCATTGAGCATGACTCGCTGGTTGAGCAGGCGGCCATGCAGGAAGGCATCGCCCGGCAGCTCGTGGTATTCAAGCAGGGTCTGCTGCAAGGTCGTTTCCTGGGCGCCTTCCACCTGTACCAGGGTTTCGCTGTCGACCGCCAGCCAGGCGTCCATCCCACTGTTGATCAGCGGCGGATGGCCCGTGTAGCGCAGGCGAGTGCGCAAGGTCGGTGCCCCAGGCTCGCCCTGGGACGAAGGGAACACGGTGGTGTCTTTGAGGTTGCGGGTAAAACGGTCCGGCGGACAACCGTCTTCCCCATTTTTCAAGTAGTAGGTGTAGACGGTCTTGATGCCATTGGGCTCGACCTGCTCGGTCTGGTTACCGTTTTCATCATAGGCACTGAGTGCGGTTTCGGCGCGGTACTGACTCGGGTCATTGTCCAGTTCCCAACTGGTGGTGACCGCCTTGGGCATCTGGAACTGCGGCACCTGGCGCTCGAACGCCACGTTCTCAGCGTAATACTGGGTCGCAACACGCATGACGCAATGTTCCTGCGTGGTTTTTTCTTCGGTCAGCAAATGGAACCGGTTGTAGCGGCGCTCCACCTGGCGTACCGCGTTGCCACCGATCATCAGGCTGGCGGTACTGCCGTATTCGTAGCTGGCGCTCAGTTTGTACAGCGGGTCCATTCCTTCTTCCCAACTGACGGTTTCGCCGGCACCCAGGAAGTTGTGGGCGGTGTAGCTGTAAACCGTTTCGATCCGCGTGTCATCGGCGTGCCCTTGGCCAAAATCGGGGTAACTGCGATGGCGGGTGACCCGTGGCAGGTTGGGGCGCGTAACGCCACCGGGGTAGGGATGCCCGCTGTCGGCGTACTCGATGGTTTCACGGCCGCCGACCGGGGTCTTGACCTCGTGCAGGCAGAGGATATTGCGAATCGGCCCGTTGCCGTAGCCAAAGCGCCAGGAGCCCTTGTCGGGGGTGGGCAGGATAATTTCGGTGACCCAACCGCTGGCGTTGAGCTTCATTTCATAGCGTGCCAACGCCGCGCCGCCGGGGCCGGCGTCGGGGCGCACGAGGATCTCCACCCATTCATCGCCGCCATGACGATTGATGCGCAACAGTTCGCCCTGGGCGTCGCTGATGCTCTGCAGGCGCTGGCCACCGCGGAACAACACGTAGGCCAGGGTCAGGCTGTGGCCGGTGGGCGCGGTGATACTCACGGGCAAGGCCACCCGGTCGTTCTGGCTGCCACCGACCTGCAGGTGTTCGACCATGCCCGACTTGTGCAGCACGCGATAGCGTTCGTTGCCGAGGTTTTCGAAGTGGAAGGTGTCGAGTTTCTTCTCGCGAATGTCGGGAGTCGTCCCGCTGCCGGTGACCTTGAAGGTTTCGCCGGTGCTCAGGGCGAGGATGCCGTCATGGGGCGTGAATTGGGTCAGGTTGAGGTTCCAGCCGACCCCAAAGCCGGAGTCCAGGGTGTTGATCGGGTTGAAGGCCAGGCTCAATGGAAAGGCCGGGCCGTTCAGCCAATTGCTCTTGACCTCGGGCAAGTCGATGGACACGGTGTACTGGCCGGTGCGCGGGTCAACGCCACCTTGTACATAACTCATGAAACTGAATGCCTGGGAGTGCACGGCACTGGAAGTGGTCATGGTTTATCTTCCTCATTAAAGGCAACTACCGACATGCTTTATTCACACGAAAAAGAAAGGCGATAGCCGGCCTGTCTTGAATGGCAAACCGACTTGCATCAAACACCCACAAGCCATTCGGGCCGATCATCTTCGTGTCAGCACCAACTTGTTACGGCTGTCTTCATTAGTCGGTGATTCGAACGAAACCGCCAGCGAATGTCGATTGCCTTCTTCATCGAGCAGGACAAGATGGAGGCCGGGGTCCAGTTTGTGGCGATACAGTTTTCGCTTATCGCCGCCCGCCCGTCCGTCATACCAATATTCCACGTCATCCGTGCGGTGCAGGCTGATCACCAGTTCGCCTTGGGCCGGCCGTTCCCCGTCGAATGCGGTCTTCAGGTTCTTCTGCAAGCCCCTCATCATCCCCCACAAGTAAGGATCGAAAGACAACCCGTCGGGCGCCGGGCTGTCGCTATTCTCGAAGTTGGCGGGATTGAAGGCGTAACCGGTGTAGCTAAAGTAAGTCTCATCGATCAATTCACTTTCCCACTGTATCGTTGAAATATTGTTTTCAATCTGCAGCGTGCTGAAGAGAATCGGATCGATTCCGCGCCGCAAATAACTGAGGTACCAGTAATCAACGGATTGACGGTAATAGCCGAAGTAATCCCATTCCGGATTTGTCTGACTGGGCGGTTCATCATGCCCGTCGCTATCCTGCCACCTGCGCTCACGTTTAAACTCATAATTCGACAGCGCGGGAGTCGCGGGCCTGATGCCCTGCACCGTCACCTCATGGTTTTCCCCCCTATCGTCCGTGGAGTTATGGGTGCCATAGGGCGAATCGAATCGCGCAAAGAAGGTATGACTGCCTTCTCGTGCAACATGGATATAAAGCTCGCGATAACGCACGCCATTATTCTTGGGTGTAGGAGGCGCCAGCGCCTGCGTTCTGGCGGCGGTGGCCGAAAAGAACCTGAAACGATTCCTGGCCTTGCTGACCGCCCAGGGGATGTCGCTGCCATATTCAATGCCTTCCTGGCCTACCGGAATGAACGGCACGGTGTTGTTGGTCAATTTATCGACCAGCCTGAGCGTCGCCAGCTCGGCATCGCTCACTGGAATGTAGACTTCCTGGCCGCCGATGGTGACTGAACTGGTTGCAATGGTGACGATGACAGGTATCTGTTGAAAGCCGTTGCTGAAACAACGGTCCAGGCCGTTGTTGACCGCAACTGAAAATTCCGCAAGTTCCAGCCAGCGCGGTTCCGGTTGCACCTGTTGGGACAGCTGGATGATGCTGAAGCCGGCCGCCCTGGCCACGCCGTTGACCAGGTAGGAACACCTCACCACACTGACCCGGAATCGGGGTTGGGCCGGGGGGGTGAATACGCCATTGCCGTCCACACTCCCCTCACCGACCACCTCCCATAAAACATCATCCTCAGGGTGCACGTCGGCATACAATTGAATCGGATCGCTGGCGGTGATCGCGGCGACATAGGCCGGTTCGACCGGCAGTGTGTGCACGGCCCTGAGCAACACGATGCTTGCTTCAATCGTTTCGCCGGTCTGTGTATCGGTCACCAGGATTCGCTGGATGGCCAACGGGTCGGTCTGGCTGGCGGGCGGAGTGTAGGTGGCGTGGTTGTTATCAATGACCTCCAGCCTGCCTTGGTCCGGCGAAAGCGAAGGCCAGCGCAAACTCCCAGTGCCCAGGGTCGTCACAGTCAGCGCAACAGGCGTTGGGTTGCTCCCTACGCCACGCACGGACACCCGTGGCGAAATGTTCATGCTTTCAAAAACACTGAGTACCAGGGCTGAACTCTTTTGCGGCCTGCCCTCTTTCATGTATTGCGCGGTCACGACGACCGGTTGCTGCTCCTTGCCCATGCGTGTCTGGCTTGGCGGCGTATAAACCCCACTCGATGTGATATCGCCCACCGACAATGGGCTCAAGGGATTGCTGACACTCCATTGGGCGCTGACGCTGGACCCGTTGCTCTTACGCGCGACAAACGTCTGCGGGCCGCTACCACTTTTCAGGCTGACGAACGCCGGCTCGACGGTCACCGTTTCGGAGGTCGACTCGATATTGCCCAACACCAAGAGATCATGGGGCGTATGGCGGCCATTGGTACTTTCGACGAACACATTGTCGTTTGGAAAAAGCAGGTTCTTCAGCACGTCCAGCTGCACATCGTCGAGCAGTTCGATCCACTCACTGTTGAGCACCAGCGAAGCCGAGTACAGCGGCTTCCCTGCGGCTTTGTCGTCCGGGATCAGGTAAGGGAAATCGCTGCCTTCAACGGGCAGCCCGTCGCCGTTTTCGTCATGGATCTTCAGCCGAACGAACAGCAGGACCGCGCCATCTTCCGGGTTGGCGGACGCCGGGGCTTTTTGTGTGCGAATGTAGAAGCCGGTTGGGCTCAAGGGGTTATACCCACTGAAATCGAACAGCCCCAGTTCAAAAATTCGCTGGTCCTCGGGCAGCACGGCCAGGCGACTTTGGATCAAGGCCGCCAGGTGCTTATCGACCCCGGTCATGCCGCCCAGGTTACAGGTCATTTGCAGGTCGCTGGCCACATCCAGCGTCACCCGCCCGCGCTTATCCACTTCCCCCACGATGGGGTTGAGGCTGAGCTTCATCTGGATGTGGTAGCCCATCGCTTCAGTGATGGTGAAACTGGACAACAAGCGCACCGCACCGCCACCGACCGGATGACTCTTGGCGGTATAGGTGCCGCTGACGATGTTCATGGTCAATGTCACCATGGACTGGTTCAACGATGCCGATGCAAATGACAGCACCGGCTTGCCCAGAAGCAAACCGTCCAGCGTCATCGACTCCGTTCGATCATCGATGTACGCCACGCCGCTGATGGGCGGGATGAAACGCCCCTCGTGCAACCAGGTCAGGTATTGCGTTTCCAGCAAACGATTGAGTTGCTCGCGACCAAACGCGACGATCGCCCCCCATCCATTCGTGATGGAGCGCCCCGTCATGCGAGTCAACAAACTTTCCAATGAGTTCGACATCATCATTCTCCAGCAATTAACAGGAACGGCCGGTGACTGGCTCAGCCATCGGCGCGGAGCATCCGGATCGTCTCGGGCACGGTGAATAACGGCAGCGGTAGGATGATGTAGCCATCATCCGAAGCCCCACCTGGCCTCGCAGGGGGGGCCAGGACGGTGATAACCACAAACCTGTCCGGCCCGGCAGGGTTCAGTGTCAGCAAACCGGTAGCAGCGTTGATTTGCGCGGAACCGCCGCCCAGCAGCACCTGCCATTGCTCATTCCAGTCACCGGGATTGATCGGGCCGTCCATGCCCATGATCGACAGTTGGAGTTGGTTCTCCGGCAAGTTGACCGCCTCATTGATCATCACCTGAAGAAATGTCGGCCGGTGCAGCACCAGCACGCTGGTCGTCTCGCTCACCCGGGTCCGTGGGTTGGTGACCACGATCGTATCGACGGTAGGTGATGACTGGCCAATGGCAGGACCAGGCACATAGCTGTGGTCCTTGCCCTCGGCAGGGTTCGGCCGCACCTCGGCCCCCGAGCTCGGATCCTGGATGCTCCAGTCCAACTGCCCGCCATCCACGGCACCGGCCGAGACGTCGTGGCCCAGGGAATCGCCGGCCGTGGCGATCATGATCAGCGGGTTCACCGACAGGCTGCGTTTCGTGACGCTCACCAGCGCCGAACTGGTGTGGGTGCCGTCGGTGGCGGTGATCACCACCCGAACCGAACTGCGCTGGATTTCAGCGGCGGTGGGCGGGGTATAGAGGCCGCTGGACGTAATGACGCCCTTGGGCACGTTCTCACCGAGGATGTTTCGCACTGACCAGGTCAGGTCGTTGCGCGGCGGCTCGGTCCGAAATTGCAGTGGAACGGTATGGGGGATGATGGGCTCCAGCTCGGTGATGCTGAAGGCGGATTGATTGGGGCCGACATGGCCAAACAAGGCCCAATCGGTCGGTGTATGCGCACTTTGAAGACTGATCGAGTTTTCACCACGAAAAAGCAGGCTGTTCAGCGTGAAAACGTTGAGGATTGGCAAGGTAGAGATAAAACGCTCATAGGCGGGCTCCAAAGTCGCGACCAACTTATCCTGGTAAATTTCTCCGAGCACGTCCCAATCCTCGGCCGTCAGGTACTGACTCAACTCATTCGAACTCGCCACGTATCGGTGCGCACCGACCATCTCGGTCCGTCTTTCAAAAACCAAATTCCCATTTTTTATTAGCAGCTCAAAACTCAGACCACCGCCATAGACAAGTAATATTTGCGCCGGCACGTTATATTCCACACCTTTGTATTTACGCAAAACAACGTTCGGCTGAACTTGAACACCGACGACAGCCAAACCGCAATACTTTATCTCTGCGCCCTCCTCCAACCAAGACGGATAACCTGGCGTAACAAAGGAAAAATAGGATGGAAAGTCCTCATACACGTTATAAAACTTTATTTCAAGATTAGGAATTTCAATATCAAACCTGGAATTACTTACCATACCCCAAGGCTCTTTTATTCCACCTTTCATTCCACGAATGCCATAAAAAACATCATTACGAATAATGTCATCATACTCAAACTCAGGAAGCTGATTAACCTTTCTCAAGCCGTTGGCCATAATTTTTTCTTTGACCATGTCGCAAGCAAGCAACACCGTCACAGAATGGCCTTCTGGTAAGAGATACTTCAGGTCCGCATTATCGATAGGCACATAGCCATTCTCATCCCCCTCCATGGCGACAAACACGACTACGGCACCTTCCCCCTCGTCTTCATCGGCCAACAGCCTGACGCCCGAGTCCTTTTTGTTATGGGTGCGAATATGAAACTTGGAAGGTTTCAAGAACTGATCCGATTCAAATCTCAGCTCGTTCAACACGAATACTCTCTGCGTTTCCGGCAACCCCTTGAAATGGTTCTTGAAGCGTTCGCCCGCCACCCGCTGTAAATGCTCGGAGGGCATATCGATCAAGCGATAATTGCTGCCATTGGATATGTCCAGTTCCACCCGCCCCGCCGTGGTGACCGAGCCAGCGCTTGCCGTGAGATCAATGTCGAACTTCAACCCAGGCCCATCCAGTACATCTTTTTCGGACACCCGGGTGAGCGACCATTGTTGGGCACCTTCTTGCTTGGTGAAAGACAGGTGGGTGCCGCCCACTTCTTTCATTGTCAACTTGGCTGCAGACTTTTGCAGGTTGGAACCGGCAAATGACAGCCGCGGTGCGTCCATTTGATAATTGTGCAGAAAGTTCTTCTGGGTCGGCGTGGTACTGTCGCGTACCTCTTCGGTGATGGGCTGCATGAAGTCGCCGGTACTGAACCGCGTTATGTACTCCTGCAACAACACCTTGTTGGTTTCGCTGCGCCCATACGCCAGAATCGCGCCCCAGCCTAATGTCCGGGGTTTTTCTTTGAGCCAGTCCAGCAAGGTGTCGACGGAATTGATGTCCATGACTGAATCCTCTCGTTGAGCATCGACCAGCTATTTATGGGTTATCGCACAGCATCCGGACTGTTTCTGGGACGCTGAACAGTGGTAACGGCAAAATGATGTAGCCGTCATCCGAAGCCCCACCTGGCCTCGCAGGGGGGGCCAGGACGGTGATGACCACAAACTTGTCCGGCCCCGCAGGGTTCAGCGTCAGCAAACCGGTAGTGGCATTGATTTGCGCAGAACCGCCACCCAGCAATACCTGCCATTGCTCGTTCCAGTCACCGGGATTGATCGGGCCATCGTCCCCTATGATCGACAACTGGAGTTGGTTCTCCGGCAAGGTGACCGCTTCATTGATCACCACATGGAGGATTGCCTGACGGTGCAGCACCAGCACGCTGGTGGTTTCGCTCACCCCAGTCCGTGGGTTGGTGACCACAATGGTATCGACGGTGGGCGAGGATTTAGAGATGGCAGGTCCCGGTACATAGCTATGGTCCTTGCCCTCGGCGGGGTTAGGCCGCACCTCGGCCCCCGAGGCCGGATCCTGGATGCTCCAGTCCAACCGCCCGCCATCCACGGCGCCGGCCGAGACGTCGTGGCCCAGGGAGTCACCGGCCGTGGCGATCATGATCAGCGGGTTCACCGACAGGCTGCGTTTCGTCACGCTCACCAGCGCCGAGCTGGTGTGGGTGCCGTCGGTGGCGGTGATGACCACCCGGACGGAACTGCGCTGGATTTGAGCATCGGTAGGGGGGGTGTACACACCCGTGTTGGTGATCGTTCCCTTGGGAACAGTCTCACCGAGAATGTTGCGCACCGACCACGTCAAATCGTTTCGACGCGGCTCAGTGGTGAACGTGTGTGCAACCGTATGAGGGATGATGGGCTCCAGCTCAGTGATGCTGAAGGCCGATTGTCTGGGGCCGACGTGGCCGAAAGCTGCCATGTCGCCAGGGCAATGAACACTGTCGAACCGGACGGCGTCTTCGTTGCGGAACAACAAGCTATTAAGCGTGAAGACATTAATTTCTGTCGTCGGGCTTATAAACGTTTCAATCGTCTGCCGTAGAAACGGAGCAATCATCCCCTCGAAACTTGCCTTGATCCGCGGAAAGTCTTGGATTAAAAGCGGCTGATCTTGATAGGTCCCAACACTTACATCGACCTTAAACAGCTCATTGCTTTCATCAACCGCCAACATTATCCTTCCGGTTTGCGGCTCCAGCTTATATTTAAATCGCCAAACACACTCCCATGCAGACCCCAGATTCCCACTGATAGTGGGTGGAAAGGTACTATAGAAAATAATGCATGATTGCTCTTTGGTCCCTCGCCAATCCAATACAATTTCTCCAGCCTCACGACGGACACGAAACGAAGCAAGACCTGGCTGCGGCCCTCCCCCGTGATCGGAGAAATTGGTAATCAAGGACACCACCTGGATAAATTTAATATAGCGATCAGCTGTAGGCGTACCGTCGTAAAAATGTTCAGCGTATTTCCCTTTCCCCCCAAAGCCGATCATCTCAGTGAAGCCGTTCACGGTTTCAAACTCTGCACGAAAGGCGTCTTCCAACGTGTGCGTCCGCCTGACGCCTTCAGCGATAATTCTTTTAAACAACATTTCGCTTCCCAAAAGCACCGTAGCCGAGTGCCCCTCCGGCAACAAATACCTCAGGTCCGCATTATCGATAGGCACGGTGCCATTCCCATCGCCCTCCATGGCGACGAACAGCAATACCTCGCCCTCGCCTTCGTCTTCGTCAGCCAACAACCTGACCCCCGATTCCTTCTTGCTACGGGTGCGAATATGAAACTTCGAAGGTTTCAAAAACTGATCCGGTTCGAACCTCAAATCGTTCAACACGAATACTCTCTGCGCTTGCGGCAACCCCTTGAAATGGTCTTGGAAGCGTTCCCCCGCTACCCGCTGCAAATGCTCGGACGGCATATCGATCAAGCGATAATCGCTGCCATTCGAAATGTCCAGTTCCACCCGCCCCGCCGAAGTGACCGAGCCGGTGCTCGTCATGAGATCGATGTCGAACTTCAACCCCGGCCCATCCAGTACATCCTTTTCGGACACCCGGGTAAGCGACCATTGCTGTGCGCCCTCCTGCTTGCTGAAAGACAAGTGGGTGCCGCCGACTTCTTTCATCGTCAACTTGGCCGAAGACTTCTGCAGTTTGGAACCGGCAAATGAAAGTCGCGGTGCGTCCATTTGATAGTTATGCAGAAAATCCTTATGGGTCGGCGTCATATTGTCGCGAATCTCTTCAGTGATGGGCTGCATGAAGTCGCCGGAACTGAACCGGGTGATGTATTCCTGCAACAACACCTTGTTGGTTTCACTACGCCCATACGCCAGAATTGCCCCCCAACCTAATGTCCGGGGTTTTTCCTTGAGCCAGTCCAACAAGGTATCGACGGAATTGTTGTCCATGATAAGTCCCTCTCTCACTAAAGCGGATCGGCAACGGCAGTTCGATTTATCTAACCAGCGTCGCCGTGGTATCTCTAAAGACCGTGAACGTTTCACCGCCGTCAAAACTGACACGTGCTTTTAATGAAAACTGTTCATTGAGCTGTAAGATTTCCAAAAAGCTTTTCGGTAACTTTTCCGTAATTTTCTTGTTTCTGAATTCGGCCTCTGACACAGGCAGGGCGTTACGCACCGGCAATACGACCGGGCCGGCATCGCTGATACCCGCGGCTTCCATCGTCAACAGTTGCCCCTCGGCCATGAAGGGCCAGGCGTCGTAGCCCGAGGACTCAATGACCAGATCGGCCCCGCTGAAGGGGACGTTGCTCCGAGACATCTGGTTGCCCGTAATATGCACGGAGCTCGTCGAGGGGTAGCGGTTGGCGTCCAGCGGCGTGACGAGCAGGTTGAAATGGACGGAGTCCTCGCCGTTCACTCGATAGAACACCGGAAAATAGCGACCTTGCGCGACCGTCGACATGTTGGCCGCAATAGCGGTGGCAGGAATCTGAAAACGCCTGCCCGAGACTGGCGTCGTCGTAATGTACCGCCCCCCATTGGGATGCCCCTGCCAATGCACTTCCACCGTGCCCGAGCCGATTTCCGCCGTGTCGGGCACGGTGACGAAAGTGCCGTTGGTGCTTGCCGGCCATGTGCCCTGGTTTTCCCCATTCGCGGTGGCGCCCTCGACACTCGGAGCCGGCAAATGCAGAGGCTTGCTGATCTCCAGCACCAGGGGTTCGGCCGTTTGGGCCGTGCCGGCTCGCGCGTACTGGTAAAGCACCTTCACCTGGCCATTGCTGTTGGCTGCCAGCCATTGAGGCTCGATGTGAAATTCGATGCGTGTGCTGTCCACGATCGAGGGATCGACCCGTAGCGCTTGAGTGACACTCTTGGCCGATTCGCTTCCCGTCCAGTACAGCACCACCCAGTCGTCTTCCTGGATGTCCGGATAGACCGGTTCGACCAGCAGCGTCAGACCGTCGGGATAGTGCCCGGGGTTGATCGGGCCACCGGTGTAGTCCTTGACGGTAATGGCGGGCAACAAGGCGGAGCCGGGCGCCACGATATCGATTCGCTGCTGTTGCGACTCGCTGTACCGGGCAGGCGCAGACTGCCCAGCGTACTCGACGCGGTAACTGACATCGGCGTAGTCACCCGCGATGCCGATAATTTCGATAAAGGGCACGGTAAACGTCAATGGCTGGCGCACGTGCTCGGCCCTGATTGCCCTGGTGTCCTCGTGCACGGGTTCCGGGCTGTCTGCAAAGTAGCCTTGCCAACGGAAGGTCACGGTATCCCCGACACTCATGGCCTGGTAAGGCGGTATCACCGCGATGGCACCTGACGAACCGATGGTCGCAGCGTCTATCGAACGGTCATGAGATTCCTTTATGTGCGGGACGGGAAGCTTGTTGACGGCTTCAGGGTGCCTTCCCACGTAGCAGAATACGCGAAGCGATTCCGGCCCCTTTGCATTGGGGTCGTTGGGGGCATCCAGCGAACCCACGGCATAGGAATAGAGCCCCCATCCCTGGTCCAGGCGTTGAAGCAGCTCATTGGGCAGATTCACCGGCATGCCCCGCTCCGGGGTGTACCCACCCTCGCTACTCACCTGCACTCGAAAATCAATGAGATCGACCGCTTCGCCCTGGGCGCCGCACCCTTGCCAGTTCAGCCAAAGCGTGTCGCCGATGCCCATGCCGGGAAACTTGATATAGCTGAGCAGCGGAGCGCCGCGCATGTGCTCCAGATCGATCCAATCACCCGGTTGTAACGCCGGTATTTCCGGGCGAGGGTTCACATCCGCCATTTGATAGTCCTCGAAAATTCGAGTGCAACAGGACATCGGAGATCACACTCTAGGTTTCCAGGCGAGACACTGTCCACTAACAGAACTGCTAGGTTCCAGATCACCATGAAAGTGTTAACGTGAGGCTAATTACTGTTGTGCCGCCTTCTTTCATGATTGATATGGAACGTGCTATGCCTTCTATCAAAGCGATCGCTGTCGGCTTATTGCTAGGCAGCCAACTGCTTTATTCAGCCGCCGCCTTTTCAACGACGGGCACAATTATATTGAGGGATAACGAAAACGCTATTTGCTCTTTACCCGTGCCGGAACCTGGTAACACTAAAGCCTACAGTTTTGTCAACGCGCCACTGCAATGCGAGAGATGGAACGATAGAGCCCGCTCCATTCAACTGACGAACGTCCCTTCTGCCACGACCATTATCATGAGTGAATCAGGCGATTGCGGGCGATACTCCAGCAATTCATGGCTGGTCATGAAAACCACAAAAAAGCAGACCAACTCGACCATCATTGCCATTGAATACCTGACGACCTTTCAAAAGAACCAGATCATAGAACCAGGCTTGCAGATGATCGACCTGCAAATAAAAAACGAATTCAGGGACAAGGTTTCCTGCATCCATATCACCACCTCGGCCACACCGCCCTCGCCTTGATTGGACTGGGTAACCGGACGCTTTATGCGGCCCTTGGCGGCGGCTCAACCTCCAGGACATTGGAGACCACACTCTAGATTTCCAGGCGCGACACTGTCCACTAACAGAACTGTTAGGTTTCAGATCAACTTCGAGGTGATACCGTTGAGGCTAATGTTGCTTGTGCACTTTCCTTCTCTATCGATATGGACATGTCAATCATGAACCACATCAAAATAATGGCTGCCGGTTTATTATTAGGCAGTCAACTGATCTATTCGACCGCGGCCTTTTCAGAAATCATATTGAGGGACAAGGACAATGCGATTTGTTCCTTACCCGTACCGGGGCCTGGCGAAACCAAGACCTACAGCTTTCTTAGTGGACAGCCGTGCAAGGATTGGAGCGATAGGGCGCGTACAATCGAACTGGCAGAAGTACCGTCGGCCACCACTATTCTTCTGACAGACAACGTCTCATGTGCACTATTGGATAACTCTTCCTGGGTATTATTGAAAACCAAAAAAAAGCAGTCTAACACTACCATTATTGCCATTGAATACCTGACCACCTTTCAAAAAAGCGAGATCATCGAACCCGCCCTGCAAATGGTCGACCTGAATATAAAAACCGAATTCCGCGATAAAGTTTCTTGTGTCCAAGTCAAAACATCGGCCGCACCTCCTTCACCTTAAATCTTAAATCATGTTCAAGCATTGACTCTTAATAGTTGAGAAACGGACCATGACCACATCAAAAGCCGTGAACTCCCAGGCGTTCGGTTTCATGAGTTTTGTACAGGGCGGCGTTGACCCGCGCACCGGCCAGTACACCGTGTCCATCGACTTGCCCGAGGTCAAGAACAATTGGCTAAATGGCCCGGCCTTTCCATTGAGCCTGGCCTTCAACCCGATCAACACCCTGGACTCCGGCTTTGGGGTCGGCTGGAACCTCAACCTGACCCAATTCACGCCCCATGACGGCATCCTCGCCCTGAGCACCGGCGAAACCTTCAAGGTCACCGGCAGCGGGACGACTCCCGACATTCGCGAGAAGAAACTCGACACCTTCCACTTCGAAAACCTCGGCAACGAACGCTATCGCATCCTGCACAAGTCGGGCATGGTCGAACACCTGCAGGTCGGTGGCAGCCAGAACGACCGGGTGGCCTTGCCCGTGAGCATCACCGCGCCCACCGGCCACAGCCTGACCCTGGCCTACGTGTTGTTCCGTGGTGGCCAGCGCCTGCAAAGCATCAGCGACGCCCAGGGCGAACTGCTGCGCATCAATCGTCACGGCGGTGATGAATGGGTGGAGATCCTCGTGCGCCCCGACGCCGGCCCCGGCGGCGCGGCGTTGGCGCGCTATGAAATGAAGCTCAACGCCAGCGGTTGGGTCACCGAAATTATCCTGCCCACCCCCGACAAGGGCTCCTGGCGCTTTGGCTACGGCAACGGGCCGATTCGCAACATACTCTGCCTGCACGAGGTCAAGACCCCGGTCGGTGGTCGTGAAACCATCGAGTACACCGACAGCGGGCATCCCTACCCCGGTGGCGTTACGCGCCCCAACCTGCCACGGGTGACCCGCCATCGCAGTTATCCCGATTTCGGCCTGGACACCGCCGACGACACGATGGTCGAGATAGTCTTCAGCTACACCGCCCACAACTTCCTCGGTGCCGGCGCAACCGTCAGTTGGGAAGAAGGGATGGACCCGCTGTACAAACTGAGCGCCAGCTACGAATACGGCAGTACCGCCAGCCTGATGATCGGTGGCAACGCGGTACGCCAGGTGGAGCGCCGCTACAACCGATTCCATTTGCTGACCGAAGAAAAAACCACGCAGGAACATTGCGTCATGCGTGTTGCGACCCAGTATTACGCCGAGGACGTGGCGTTCGAGCGCCAGGTTCCGCAGTTCCAGATGCCCAAGGCGGTCACCACCAGCTGGGAGCTGGACAATGACGCGAGCCAATACCGCGCCGAAACCGAGCGCAGCGCCTACGATGAAAACGGTAACCAGACCGAGCGGGTCGAGCCCGACGGCCTCAGGACCGTCTATGACTATTATTCCAAGCATGGGGAAGACGGTTGCCCGCCAGATCGCTTCACCCGCCGTCTCAAGGACACCACCGTGTTTCCCTCGCCCCAGGGCGAGCCTGGGGCACCGACCTTGCGCACCCGCCGGCGTTATACGGAGCATCCGCCGCTGATCAACAGTGGGGTGGACACCTGGCTGGCAGTCGACAGCGAAACCCTGGTACAGGTGGAAGGCACCCAGGAAACGACCCTGCAACAAACCCTGCTCGAATACCACGAACTGCCTGGGGACGCCTTCCTGCATGGCCGCCTGCTCAACCAGCGAGTCATGCTCAATGGCACCACCAGTACGTATCGGTACGAGTACGCCAAGCTCGTCAGCGTGCTGGCCGGGGAGACGGTGCTGGAGACTCGCGAGCTGTTCACCGGTTTTGACGGCATCGAGCAAACCATGTCCCGCCAAGACTCGCTGATCACCGGCGAAACCGTGCTGTCCAACGATCTCGATGGCGTGCAGTTGCTTCGCCAATACGACGCGCTGGGCCGGGTCGTCAAGGAAACAGTTTCACCTGAGTCGCCCGACGCCCAGGCTGAACGCATTTTCACCTATACGTTGGCCAACGCGGACGGACAGAAAGCCTCGCAGAGCATGACGGACGTCAAGGGCGTCACGACTTACAGCCACTTCGATGGCCTGGGACGCGTGGTCTATCAGGAACGGGCCGAGAAGGCCAAGGCGCCCCGTCGGGTGCTGACCGCCGCGTACGACAAGCTGGACAACCTGATTGAAGAAGTCCACTACGACTGGCTGGACGACAACGCCATGCCCCTGCGCCAGGGCTTTGAATACGATGCCTGGGGGTTTGCCCACCGTGTAACCCAGGCCGATGGCGTCGTGAGTCGCTACCTGTGGTCACCGTTCGGCCGCAACGGGCCGACCGAGCACCGCTGGCTGGAAACGCCGGCCACAGAAACGACGATGCTCATCAGCAACCTGAGCGCAGCCGAGTACAACGCATTCGGCAAGCTCGAGCGCAGCCAGCGCTTCGATGCGCAGCCGCTGATCGATCGATGCCACGGACACCCTGAACGTCCGGTCGCGGAACATCTGCGCGAGTTGCTTGAAACAAGCGGGCTGCCCATCGTCGGCGCGGTCGAATACACCTATGACGGCAAGAGCAACTGCGTCCAGCAAAAAGAGCTGGCCGATGGCCAGGAGCGCACGACGCACTTTGCCTACGACGCCCATGACCGCATGAAAACCACGACGCTGCCCGACAACACGCTCATCAGCCGGACATTTGCCGCACATTGCATTGACGAGCAGATCACCCGCCTCGCCGTAACGGGAAACGCCAAGCCGGAAGTGGAATTGGGCACCCAGTCGTTTGACAGCCTCCAGCGTCTGACGGAGCGCCGTGTCGGTCCGACGGCCAACCCACGCATCGAGGCGTTTCGCTACATCGGCGGCCAGATGCAGCCCAGCCAGCGGATTACACCGGCGAACGACGTCTTCGACTACCAATACAAACCCGAACTGACCCAGCAGCCGTTGGCGATCACCACCTCCAAGGATGAATCAGCGACGTATGTCTATGACCTCAAGACCGGGGCGATCACCCACGCGCAAAACACGCATGGCCAGCGTGAATATCGCTACGCCGATACCGGTGAACTGGAATACGAAAGCTGGACCGACACCGACGGCACGCGGATGGCAACCACTTACCGGACCTCCCTGCATGGGCGGCAGATGTTGCGCAGTCATACCGACGGCCTGGATACCCGGTACACCTATGACGCTGCCGGACGCGCCGAAACGGTCATCCAGGGTGCGCTGCAGGCCGAATTCGCCTACGACACACTCGGCCGCCTGCACCGCACCACGACCCGCAGCCCGCAATCGACCCTGACCGCCGACGTCACATACGACACCCTGGGTCGTGAGATTGAACGGACGTTGGCCTTCGACAATCAACCGCCGCGGGTCATTACCCAGGCCTGGCAGGACGACAATCAACTCAAGGAGCGGCACGTCTTCCTGGAAGGCCAGAGCCTGCTCCACGAGGAGTTTGCCTATGACGCGCGCAGCCGGCTCATCCAGCATAAATGCACGGGCAGCACCCTGCCCAAAGATGCCTATGGCAATGCCATCGCCAGCCAGGTGTTCCGGTTCGATGATCTGGATAACCTGCTACGGGTGACCACCCAATTCGCTGACAACCTTACCGACGTCGCGGCGTTCACCTATGCCGCCGATGATCCTTGCCGGTTGGAGCGCATCACCCACACCTACACCAGCGGCGGTTACCCTGCCCTCCTGGAATTCAGCTACGACGCCAACGGCCAGATGCTCAATGATGACCAGAACCGGCAATTGGTCTACGACAACCATGGACGCCTGGTGGCGGTCAAGGATGCCCAGGGGCAGACCCTACTGAGCTATCGCTATGACGGACATAATCATCTGGTGGGTGTTCGCCGCGGTAACGAACAGGAAACCCTGCGGTTCTACCAAGGCTATACCCTGAGCCACACCCTGCAAAACGGCACCGGCACCCAATACCTGTTCCACGATGAGCGCCCCCTGGGCCAGCAGCCCATCGATGGCCATGAACAGGCCGTCTTGCTGATGACCGATGCCAGCCCCAACGTCATCGGAGAATGCTCGCAATCGCAGGTGCGCACGGCCGTCTACAGCGCCTACGGCATGCGCAGCAGCGATGATGAATTGCAAAGCCTGCTGGCTTTCAACAGTGAGGTGTGTGAAGACGACGACAACTGGTACCTGCTGGGGCGCGGCTACCGCGTGTACAACCCCAACCTGATGCGCTTTCACAGCCCGGATTCCGACAGCCCGTTCGACGCGGGCGGGACCAACCCCTATGCCTATTGCCTGGGCAATCCGATTGCGCTTCGCGATCCGACCGGGCATCGGGCCAGGGGACCGCGCCCGGACAACCCGGACTACATCGACCCGATCCAGCAGCCGAAGCAGAAGATGTCCTTCTGGGAGAAGATGGGCGTTTGGGTGGGTGCCGCTGTGGCGTTGGTTTTTGCGGTCGCGGCCGCGGTGGCGACCGGGGGGGCGGCCACGGCCCTTGTCGGTTTAGCGCTAGTGGGTGTTGGGGCTGTAGTGATGTCAGTAGGAGCGGCAACGAACAACGTTACGATGATATCGATTGGTGGCATCCTGCTTGCGATAGGCAGTCTAGTAAGTCTAGGTGTCTGGTCTACTTTTAGTAGAGCGGCGGCAGCGGGAGCCGGAGCGGGGGCCGGGGCGGGGGCTACAGCTACAACTGGGGTTGGGGTTGGGGTTGGGATTGGGGCTGCTGCTTCTTTAAGCAAAGGGAGTATGGGTAATACAAGTGCAATGAAACTCCCTCGTGTCAATGTGTCTATGAGCAACGCCAAGGCTCAGCCAAGTAATGCCATTCGTAATATCGAGCCCGTTGCTCGAAACTCCAACCAGACGCGCGAGTTTGGGTTAGGCGATGTCCAAGCCTATCCAGGCGATGATCCAGAGATCGACTATAGTATTGGCAGCCGCAGTAACAGCCACCGTAGCAGCACTACTAGCGATAGAAGTGCAAGCTCAACCGACTCTCGAGTTTTGGTGCCGGCCGCGCCGGTACTATCTAAAGCAGCACAGGAATCCAACGATCTCGCCGGAACTCTAAGAAAGAAAGCTAGACTTATGCGAGGACTAGTTGTAAAAACAACCAACGGAGCGTCAGGCTACTAATAATCAGGAATCAAAAAAGCCACAGAGCATGTGTTCCCTAAAATCACATACTCTGTGGCTTTTCCTCTAGATCCCTCGGCACAAATTACTCTTTACAACACTCACAACATTCACGTTAAAAATCTAAAAACTTGATCATCCTCACCCCACCAACGTCAACTGCAACAACGGAAAATTAGGCGCCGCCAACGGCGGCCATGTCTGCCCGCCATCGAAACTCACATAAACCTTTCCGGTTAACGGCCTGTTGCGCTGCAGGGTGTTCAAGAAGACCTTGGACACCCTGACATCCGTGCTGAAACCAATCCCGGCAACCAGCTCCTGCGTCGTCACCGGGCGTTTTCTCACCGCTTCGAACGACGAGTCCTGGCCTGTCGTGCTGACGCCGGTCATCGTGATCAGGACCCAATGATCCGTGGTGATAAGCGGCCATTTCTTCAGTGTCAATCGAGCGCCTTCAGGCGCCACTGAGGTGTAGCTCAGGTTGCCACCGGAAAGGCCGTCGCACTGGACGGCCTCGAGTCGCTGGCTGGGAAGGGTTTGCACTTGCAACTGACGTATTGCGGACAGGTGTTCCTGCTCCCTGGCGTCAATCACCCCATAGGACACCGGTAACGCCCTGCCGATATGGGCGGCCAGGTACGGCATGTCGACCTGATAACGACGTGAACCGGAACTGACAGGCTGCTCCACCCGGGTCGCGCCCAGGGTCCCCGGTTCGCCCCACTGCACCCAGACTTTTTCGCCAGGGTAGATCACCGCCTCTGGCGGGACCTGCACAATGACCACGCCGTTAAGCGGCACCAACGGGTCCAGTGTCTGTTGCTGCCCGGCCCCCACGGCACCTTCGACGGCAGGCCACGGCAACACTCGCGGCACAGGCGTCGCGGAAACATCCAACTCGACCGGCTCGGAACGCAAGCTCAGGTTACCCGCACGGTCCTGCACCTGATACCACACGTAGCGCCAGCCCTCTCCCCTGTCCCGGATCAAGTCGCCCGGGATCGTGACGACCACCGGGTCGGAAAAATTCCGGTCATCCAGCTCGATGACGCCGGCCTGATCCTGGGTGCCCGGGGTGGTGCCCCAGTACCAGGTGATCCGGTCCCAGGGTCGCGGGATTGTGTAGGCTGGCAGATCGACCCGCACCTCGTCGTTGTTCAATTCGAGGTAATGGGCGGTGAGCTTGTTGGGAGGCAGGACTTCAGAGGGGAAAACCAGTTCGCTGTCGGCAGCCAGTATGGGAGGGGTTTTATCGATGGTGACGTTCACCGGGACGCATTCACGAGGTACCGAACCATTCCAGGGCAACACTTGGTAGTACAAGGAATGGACGCCCTCATCCAGCTCGGTGACAGGCACCCTCAACCAGAGGTCCGCCTCCTGGACCGGGCCCTGCAGGAATTTTTCGTCGACCTTAGCCCCTCTCCAAAACAACCGAACGGTATCGGTCATCCCGGGTTCTTGAGCGGCGTCACTCCATAGGTCGAACTCAACCCGTAGCGGCAACAGCCAGGCGTCCTTGCGCAGCAGGTTCTCTTCACCACCGGGAGCCGGGTCGAGCACTCCGATGATATCGGGCGGAGAGAGGTCCACTTTAGGTTCATTGAAACGCTGCTGGTCTCTGGAACTCGACATGGCTGTTGCCTCACTAAAAAGCGAGCCGGCTCATTAGCGTGGTCGGCCTGGCCGGCGGGCGTTGAAATATGAAATTCAGTTCTCACCCATTCACGTCTGGCCCTCATGACCGCACTTATAAACCACGCGGGCGGCCCCTGAGGCCCTCCCCTCGTGAGCGCTCAGATCACCAGTTGTAACGAACACCAAAATTGACACCCCACGGCTGTTCGATCTTGTCACCGTTGCTGTAGTCCAGATCCGCGTGCATCGAGACCTTGTCGGTCAGCGTCATGGACACGCCCGCGCCCAGCTCGCCCCGAGATCCCGACAAGTCGTTGTTGAACTTGTTATCGTTGACCCTGACTTCGTTGTTGTTGGCGAACTCATGGGCATAGGCGACACGCACATACGGCTGCACCACCTTGCCTTCGCCCAGATTGAAATTGCGTCCGGCTGTTGCCCCCAATTTGCCGAGCAGCGAATGAGCGCGGTCACCTTCAGCGGACAGACCGTTATCCAGGTCATAATCCTTGCCCTGGATAATCACGCCCGAGAGTTGGGTATAAGGTTCGACGAAATAATCGTCGGCCAGGGCAATGTGCCGGCCGAACTCCAGGGACCCACCGACGCCATGGTTGTCATAGTTGCCCTTGGTTTTCTTGCCGTCGCTCAGCTGCACCTTGGACTCATTCTGGAAGCGGTTGAACTTGATCACGCCGTCAAAGTAGTAGCCGCTTTCGTCATCCAGCCAGGTGGTGTAGGCGCCCAGGTAATAACTATCGACCGTACCGCTGGTGCCACGGCTCAAATCCAGGTCGGATTTGCTGTAGCCGCCCAACAAGCCGACCAGCCACTGTCCGTCCCCCATCGGCAACGGCGCATCTGCACCGAACGACAGCCCCTGTTGGGTCTGCTGATAGCCCACGCCGGAGCTGGCGCTGACATCGAACTTGTTGCCATAGGCACGCACCCAGCCACCCGCCTTGTTGGCATCCCTGCGTACTTCACCCATGCGACTGCGCAACGTGCTGAGCTCGCCATACCAGACCGTCGGCGCGGTGTTGAACAGCGCCAGCACCGACCGAGTGCCAGGGCTGATGATCCGCGAGGCAATGTCCAGGTACCAGTCATTGTCGCCCTGTTTGATCAGGTCGTAGGAATAGGCGCCCAGATCCACCGGCCCGTTCAGCATGGAGAACTGGGCATCACCGGCGGCAATATGGATAACCGGTATGGCGCCCGCTCCGGTCGGGTCGGCGCCACTGCTGCCCATTAGCACCGTGTGGTTGCCGGTGGCCGTACCGGTGACCTCAAGCGTATCGACCTGGCCGGTGGCGAAGTTGGCATCCATGATGAACGTGCCGTTGCCCGACAGATCACCGACCGACAGTTTATAGAACTCGGTCGGGCTGCCGAACTTGATCGACCCGCCATCCATGGACAGATTGCCCACGGCGCCGTTATCAACCATGTTCCATTGGGCCTGGCTATTGATTGCCAGGTTAGCGACATTCTCCAGCCGGCCGGTCAGGGTTGCCTGGTTTTGCAGAGTGACATTGGCCGTGGCCCCGCCGTCAGCGACGACATCACCGACCAACTGACTGTTGTCGACGGTCATGTTGGCGGTCGAGGAGCCTTTGACTTCCAGGATTCTGCCGTTGCCACCGATCAGGGTCGAACCGTTGCCGACATGAATGTCGGCCGTCGTGGCCGGCAGGCCAAAATCATTGACAACGATCGCTGAACCGGTCTGGCCCTGGACCGTCGTGCCATCGAGCACCAGCCGCCCGGGGGTCGATACGTTCTGGTCCGTGGTCATCACAATGCCATTGAGCCCACCACGAATCGTACTGGCGGTGGCCGATACCCGGCCATTGGCCAGTTGCAGCCCAAAACTGTTCGCGTTGGTGCCCGTCAGCACGGTTTGGTTCAGGTCCAACTGACTCAACCCACCGACCAATGCCCCCACATTACCGCCGGAAATAGTGCTGCCCGTGACGGTGGCTGCGGACCCTTGCAGACTGCCCGTCGCGTTGCCCAACGACAGCCCGGTGCCAGTGCCGGTGATGTTGCTGCCTTGGATGGTTGCGTTGCTGTCGAGCAAGTCGATGCCGATGCTGCTGGTACCCGAGGTCACGACCGAGCCGTTGAGCGTCAGGGACGATCCGCGCTCAGCCCGAATCTGATTCGTCGTCGCACCGTTGGCCGTCAGGCTGGCATTGTTTCTGAGCAGGTAGTTATCGGTGGCGACGCTGCCGTCGATCGCCAACGTGTCGTTGTCGATGATCCGCGCCAGCAAAGGCGTGCTGCCCATCAACAATGGCAGGAGGGCTACCCACTTCAAAGATATCGATAATGGGCTCAATACGAAGGAGTTCTTAGCTTTCATCAGACACCGCAAAAGTAAACTGTCAAAGAGTAGGTTCGCCGTGACCGACGATCTGTGCTTGAACTTGCAAAGGCGGCGAATAATAGAGAGACAGCTCCTCAGGGTATGTAGGAATAATCCGAATTCAACCAGGAAGAATTACCCTGTCATCAGCAACAGGAGGACAACCGCCCTCCTGCTACCGAACGAGGCAACACGTCACGGCCTGGGAATCACACAGTGCCCCCCGTTTTCGAATACGGCGATCATCACGGTCACCAGATCAGAACTGACGTCCTGACCGCGGATGTTGATCGTGTACTTCACTTTTCCATAGCCGTACTGATCGCCGGTGTCATAGGTCGGTTTCAGATACTTGTCATACTCAATGAACCAATGAATGCCGTCTCTTTCCTGGTCCTCCGTCACGGTGATGTCTTCTTTAAGATCGGTGTTCGGCAACTCTACACTGCCGCTCTTATCGTAGGTTTTCCATTCGGCCTTGACCTCTACATCCTTCTTCACATGGACGGAGGGTGGAATAAGAACCCGGATCCCCCATACGCCGTTTTGCTCAACCAGCGCCTCGCAATTCAACGGATAAGGAACGTCTTGATCCGGGAAGGTAGGCTCTTCGAGATCAATAACTTCGACATTGACATCGACGAAGGTACGACGCGACTCCGGTTTGTTCGTGAAACCCGTCCGAGTCAGGGTGTAGTACATCGGCAATTGGGACATCACGGGCGTCTGTTGTATGACGCTCCAGGGAATGATTCTTTCAACTTCCTGGTTAGGCGTTTCACTGCCATCGACGATATAAGGGGAGGACACCGCCACGCCGTTCCAGTAAAGCGTCAACGTGTCGCCCACCTGCGGATCATCGTATAGCGTTATGAAAGCCGAGGCGGGTTCACCAATATCAGCCTCGATCAACTCGGTATCGCTGTTCGAGTGGCTCTTGAACCTGATCAACTCCAACGCTGGGTTAATGGGCCCCGGATCCCCGGTTCCCGGGCCAGGGATTGCCAAGTCCACGTTGACGTCGATTTTGCCCGGAGACGCAGTCGGGTACGGACCTCGCAGCACCTCATAATCCACTTCCGTCACCTGCACATTAGTGCCGTTAAAGTCATATTCATCCCTTATATGCGTCCAGGGCACGGTGATTTGCAGCGGGAACGGAAGGTGCGAGCCAACCGGCGTCTCAGCAAGCTTGGTGGTTCCCCATCGGATGACAATTCCGTCGTAGGCGTCCCAGTTCGTGTATTCGCCAATCTCCACCTTGGTTGGAAAACCCGCATCGACCCAATCAATGAGGTTGTCGGCAGCCAACGGGACGCTGGGAGCACGTAAATTGGTCGGTAGATTGCCCAAGGCGACCACGACTTCAACCGGGAACGGCATATCGCTGCGGTTACCCGCCTTGTCGAACAGGAAATACACGACATAGTGAAGTTTCGAGCCCAGGCGCGTCACGATATCTTTAGGCACCAGTATCTGCCGAGTCGGAGGGAGCAATCCCAGATACGCCAAGTCCGCAGGATCCATGTCCGAAGTCGGTGGCTTATCCAGCCAGGCTACGGCAACAGTGACAAACTCTTTCTTGTCTTCAGTGAAATCAGGAATCTCGCATCTGACGCCACCATCCTGATCCAGGATGGCCGTCGTGATCGGCTGTTGGGGCAGGATGATGATGCGCTCCGGTACGTCGGGCCTGATGGGCCCCGTCCTATCGATCGTAATCGGCGCCGTGAAAGATAGCGTTTCTGTGGACGAGTTCCACTCCTTCACTCGGTACCGGAGCTGAAACGTCCCTTCATAGCTTTCAAAGATCGTCAGCGGAATTTGCCGGTCCAGAGGAAATTGATCAGAGGGCAGCGCACCGCTGTCGGGAACATCTTCACTGTGAAACTCCAAAAACTCCGACGAACTGGCAGGTTTCCAATCCAAGTACAGCTTATTGAAGAACGGAAGTCCCGGATCCGGACGATTTGGCCATTCAGGAATCTTGATCTGCAAGGGCGCGTCGATTTTGCTGATGGGTATCAAACCGTCGGCGTCGCCGGGGATGGCATCCACCACGATGGGCGCTCTGAACTCCAGCGTCTCGCCTCCTTTGAAGAGTTGTTTGCGATAGTTGGCCCGTACCTGTTCCGCCGTTGGACGTGTGCTTGAACCTGCCATGCTCGCCGCTCCAAAACCGTTTGGGTTTAGCCATGAAGGGATTTCATGGCCTGTCAAAACGCGTTCGGCGGTTCGACTCACGGCCCAAAGGAAACACCAGCCCTGTCGCTCCGCCCGGCTCTAGAAGCCTGAGCAAAATTAAGCGCCGATTTTTCGAAGCACGATACTGTCAGAGTTGACAGGTCACCCAGCCCGGTTCAACCCAACACCACCCCCACCAACACCGCCACCTCCAGCAACTCCAACAACGCCCCCGCCGTATCCCCGGTGCAGCCCCCCAGCCGGTTCACCATCATCCGGCGCACGCCGATGAACACCGCCGCGACCACCAGCAGGGCCAGCACACCCAACCATCCCGCCAGCCACACGCAGCCCAGCGCAGCGCCTAGCAACACCTGCCAACCGGCGCGCCGTGGGAGATGATCGGCCAATGCCTGCCCCAACCCACCGGCGCGCACGTAAGGCGTGGTCAGAAACAAAGCGAGCAACGCGCCGCGCCCCAATACCGGGACGATGAGCAGCGCCAGGGACTGGCCTTGCTCGATCAGCGCCAGCAGCGCGGTGAATTTGAGCAGCAGTACCAGCACCAGCGTGATGACGGCGATCGGTCCGCTGCGTGGGTCTTTCATGATGAGCAAGGTGCGTTCACGGTCGCCGAAGCCGCCGAGCCAGGCATCGGCGCTGTCGGCCAGGCCGTCGAGGTGCAGGCCGCCGCTGAGCAGGACCCAGGCGCTCAACAGCAATGCGGCGTGAAGCGGTGGCGGCGACCCACCCAGCAGCGCATCGAGCAACCAGAGCAGGCCGCCGAACAACAACCCTACCAACGGATAGAACAGCAATGAGCGGCCCAGTTGTTCGGGCTCGGGCATGCCCGGCAAGCGCACTGGCAGACTGCTGAGAAATTGCAGGGCGATCCAGAACGGCAGCATCGGCTCAGGCCTCTTCCGTCAAGGTCGGGCCGGACGTCACCCGCAGGGCGAACAACGCGCCGTGGCCGACCTCGACATTGAGCAGTTGTTCGCGCGGCAGGCCCCGGGCCTGGGCCAGCAGCAAGCGCATCACGCCACCGTGGCTGACCAGCAGGACCCGCTGTCCGGCATAGGCGCAGTGCAAGCGTTCGATGGCCGCCAGCACCCGCCTGGAAAACGCCAGCACCGGCTCGCCGTCGGGGGGCGTGAAACCGTAGGGGTCGGCCCAGAAGCGGCCCAGGGCGTCGGCATCGGTGTCCATCAACGCCGCCGCGCTGCGCCCTTCCCAGGCGCCAAAATGCAGTTCCTGCAGGTCCTTGTCCACCTGCACCGGCACGCCGAGGCGGGCACCGAGCTGCTCGGCGAAACGGGCGCAACGTTGCAGTGGCGAACTCACCAGCCGATCCCACGGGCCGCCTTGGGCGACTGCCGCGTGCATCTGTTCCCAGCCCTTGGCGGTCAGCGCGTCGTCGAGGCTGCCGCGCAAGCCGCCACCCAACTCGGTTTCGCCGTGGCGCAGCAGGTCCAGGTGCAAGGTCATGCCGGGCGGTCCGCCACGGCCGCTTCGGCAAACGTCGCCATCTGCCCGTGCAGGTCACAGGCCAGTCGCAACAACGGCACCGCCAGCGCCGCGCCACTGCCCTCGCCCAGGCGCAGGCCGAGGTCGAGCAGCGGTTCGGCGCCGAGGGTTTCCAGCACATGGCGATGGCCGGGCTCGGCGCCGCGATGGCTGAACAGCAGCCATGGCCGGCATTCGGGGTTCAGACGCAC
Source organism: Pseudomonas sp. Cab53 (assembly GCF_018325965.1). Taxonomy (NCBI): domain Bacteria; kingdom Pseudomonadati; phylum Pseudomonadota; class Gammaproteobacteria; order Pseudomonadales; family Pseudomonadaceae; genus Pseudomonas; species Pseudomonas sp. Cab53. The sequence continues at coordinate 4,653,729 of NZ_AP021902.1, forward strand.
CGCCAGCAACGCGGCGACGCTGCAAATGAAGCCGTCCACCAGCGCCGCGACACCCTGCTGGGCGCAGGCCAGGTAAGCCCCGGCCAACGCGGCGATTTCAAACCCGCCGAGGTTGAACAGCGTCTGCAACGGGTCGTGGCGCTGGGCCGCGTGCAACGCCAGGGCACGTTCGATCACCTGGGCCTTGCGATTGACACCGGCTGCGTCCAATCCGGTGCCGGGCCCGACCAGATGCGCCACCGGGCAATCGAGCAAGGCGCAGGCCAAGGCGCTGGCGGCCGTGGTGTTGCCGATGCCCATCTCGCCGCCGATGAACAACTGGCTGCCGGCGGCGACAGCCCGCAACACACTGTCGCCTCCGGCCTGCAATGCCTGCTCACCCTGGGCCACGGTCATGGCCGGGCCCAGGGCGAAGTTCGCCGTGCCAGGCCCGACGCGCAGATGGCGTACACCGGGCAGGTCCAGCGCCGGCGTCACCGTACCCAGGTCCACCACCTCCAGCGTGGCTCCCAACTGTCGCGCCAGGACGCTGATCGCCGCCCCGCCGCTGACGAAGTTGAGCAGCATCTGCCCGGTGACTTCCTGGGGAAACGCCGACACACCTTCGGCCACCACGCCATGGTCACCGGCGAAAATCGCAATCGACACGGCCTCCAGCCTCGGCTTGACCTGTCCTTGCAGCCCCGCCAGCTGCACCGCGACCGTTTCCAGTTGCCCGAGGGAGCCGGCCGGCTTGGTCAATTGTTGCTGACGGGCCGCGGCCTGTTCCAGGGCCTGGGTGTCGAGGGGCTTGCACGGGTCCAGCCACCAGCGGTGATTCATAACGCACTACCTTTGAGAGTCAGGGGCAGGCCGGCGACGGTCAGCACGACGCGCTGACAACGTTCGGCCAGGGCTTGATGCAGCCAACCGGCTTCATCGACATAACGGCGAGTCAGCTCGCCCAGCGGCACGACACCCATGCCGGTTTCGTTGCTGACAAAAATGATTTCACCGGGCAGCGCGGCCACACCATCGAGCAAGGCTTCGCGCTCGGCACTCAGGGTCTGCGGGTCGTCGAGCATCAGCAGGTTGGTCAGCCACAGGGTCAGGCAGTCCACCAGCAGGCAGCGACCAGGCGCGGCGTGTTCTCGCAGCACTCGGGCCAGGGCCAGCGGTTCCTCCACCAGCGCCCATTCGGCCGGGCGCCGGGCACGGTGCTGGGCGACGCGAGCGTTCATCTCGCCGTCCAGGGGTTGGCTGGTGGCGATGTAGGTCACGGGCAATTGGCTGTCGGTGGCGAGTTTTTCTGCCAGGCGGCTTTTGCCGGAGCGGGCGCCGCCCAGGATCAGTTGGAGCATGGTGCATTACCTTCAAAATTGGCGCCGTGGCGGCTGGCCTCATCGCGAGCAAGCTCGCTCCCACAGGAGATTGTGAACACCGTCCCATTGTGGGAGCGAGCTTGCTCGCGATGAGGGCCTCACAATCACCCTAGATCCCACAGAGTTCACGCAACACCCCAACATCCAGATGCTGCTCCACCAGGTCCGCCAACCGCTCGATGTCCCGCTCGCGCAACCCGTGGTAGTCCACCGCCTGTACATCCAGCAACCCCGCCCAACGCAACAAGGCGCTACTGGCCGCAGGCGATTCGAACAATCCATGCAGGTAGGTGCCGAAAATCTGCCCGTCGAGGCTCTGGGCGCCATCGCAACGGCCATCATCCAGTTGCACCGCTGGGTGTTCCAAGGCTGGGCCTGTGGTGACGCCCGCGTGGATCTCATAGCCGCGGACCTCGGCGTCTTCCAGAGTCAACCGTCCTCGCACATTGCGCAGTTGCTTCTCGCATTCCAGCGTCGTTTCAAAGTCCAGCAAACCCAGGCCGGCACTGGAGCCCGCCGCACCTTCCAGGCCCAACGGGTCGTGGACCTGCTCGCCGAGCATCTGCAAGCCGCCGCAAATGCCCAACAGCTTGCCGCCGTAACGCAGGTGCCGCTGCAACGCGGCTTCCCAGCCGTTGGTGCGCAGGTAGGCCAAGTCGCTGCGCACGCTTTTGGAGCCCGGCAGGATGATCAGGTCGGCCGGCGGGATCGCCTGGCCGGGGCCAATGAATTGCAGGTCGACCTGCGGGTGCAGGCGCAGCGGATCGAAGTCGGTGTGATTGCTGATGCGCGGCAGCACCGGCACCACCACTTTGAGCACCTGTTCGGCCTTGTCGGCCTGGCGCTGGTCGAGACCGTCCTCGGCTTCCAGGTGCAGGTCCATCACGTAGGGCAACACGCCCACCACCGGTTTACCGGTACGCGCTTCGAGCCAGTCCAGCCCCGGTTGCAACAAGGCGATGTCGCCACGAAAGCGGTTGATGACGAAGCCCTTGACCCGCGCCTGTTCGCTGGGCGACAGCAACTCCAGGGTGCCCACCAGATGGGCGAACACCCCGCCGCGATTGATATCGGCGATCAGCAGCACGGGGCAGTCCACCGCCTCGGCAAAGCCCATGTTGGCGATGTCGCCGGCGCGCAGGTTGATCTCCGCCGGCGACCCGGCACCCTCCACCATCACCACCGGGTAGGCCGCGCTCAAGCGCGCGTGGGAAGCCAGCACCGCCTGCATCGCGATGGCCTTGTAATCGTGGTAGGCCACGGCGTTCATGCTGGTGACGGCGCGGCCATGGATGATCACCTGGGCGCCGGTGTCGCTGTTGGGCTTGAGCAGCACCGGGTTCATGTCGGTGTGCGGCTCAAGGCCGGCAGCCTGGGCCTGCACCGCCTGGGCGCGGCCGATCTCGCCGCCGTCGGCCGTCACCGCGCTGTTGAGGGCCATGTTCTGCGGCTTGAACGGCACCACGCTGATGCCTTGGCGCCGAACCCAGCGGCACAGCGCCGTGACCAGGGTACTTTTGCCGGCATCGGAGGTGGTGCCTTGCACCATCAGGGTGGTCATGGAGTGTCCTTGGCGTAGGCCTCTAAAGCCTGTTCGAGGCGCAGGAATTCGCGGTCATCGGCCGGGAGCCCGAAGCGCAGGCTGCTGGTGTTCACGAACACGCGCAGGAGAATGCCGCGCCGGGCCATGAACCCGTGAAGCGGTTGGGCGTGTTCGGTCACCAGCCATTGGAACAATCCGCAACCGCCCTGGGGCTTGAAGCCATGCCGCTCCAGCGTGGAGGCCAGGCGCTGGCTGGTGTGCTCGCAGCGTTGGCGCTGGCGCAGTTGGGCGGCGGTGTCCAGCAGGCACGTCTGGCCCAGCACCCGGGTCGGCCCGCTGACGGCCCACGGCCCGACTTGTTCAGAGAGCAGCCTGAGCAAATGCCGCTCGGCCAGGACAAACCCCAGGCGCACCCCGGCCAGGCCAAAAAACTTGCCGAAGGAACGCAGCACGATCAGCCCGACCTGATGGCTGTGCCTGGCCAGGCTGTGTTGCGGGGTGACGTCCATGAAGGCTTCGTCCACCACCAGCCAGCCACCGCGCTGGGCCAGCCGGGCGTGCCAGTCCAGCAGGCGCTCGGGGTCCAGGCTCACGCCGGTGGGGTTGTTCGGGTTGACCACCACCAACACGTCGAGGCTGTCGAGGAAGAAATCCACTTCGGCTTCGAGCACTTCGCGCACGATGTAGCCGCTGCGACGCCAAGCTTCAGCGTGCTCGGCATAGCACGGTGATAACACGCCGACCTTGCCGGCCCGGCGCAAGCGCGGCAGCAGTTGGATCGCCATCTGCGAACCGGCCACCGGCAACACCTGCGCCGCACCATAGTAGTCGCAGGCTGCCTGCTCCAGGCCGTCGTCGGTCTCCGGCAAACGAGCCCAGGCGCGCGGCGGTATCGGCGGAATGTCGAATGGCCACGGCGCAAGGCCACTGGACAAGTCGAGCCAGTCAGCCTCGGCGATGCCATAGTGCAGGGCCGCGTTGCGCAGGCGCCCACCGTGCTCAAGCATAGAACTCAGCTCCCAGGCAAAGAATCAGCAACCACAACCATACCCCCCGCTGGACCAATTGCCAGCCGCGATCGATGGAGTCGGCACTCGCCGGCACGCCCTCGCCCAGCGGCGGGCGCTGGTGCAGTTCGCCGTGATACACCGCCGCCCCGCCCAGCTCGACCCCCAGGGCACCGGCACCGGCGGCCATCACCGGCCCGGCATTCGGGCTGTCCCAGGTCGGGCCCTGGCGGCGCCAGCACGTGAGGGCCAGGCGGGTCTTGCCGAGCAGCGCGTAGGTCAGCGCCACCAAACGCGCCGGGATGTAGTTGAGCAAGTCATCGATTTTTGCCGCCGCCCAACCGAAGCGCTCGAAGCGTTCGTTGCGGTAGCCCCACATGGCGTCGAGGGTGTTGCTCAACCGGTACAACACCACGCCAGGCGCGCCGGCCACGGCGAACCAGAACAGCGCGGCGAACACTGCGTCGCTGCCGTTTTCCAGGACCGATTCGGTGGCGGCGCGGGCCACGGCGGTTTCGTCCAGCTCGCGGGTTTCGCGGCTGACCAGGTAGCCGACGCGCTGGCGCGCCTTTTCGAGATCGCCGCTGCGCAACGCCTGGGCCACCGGTTCGACGTGCTCACCGAGGCTGCGCAGGCCAAGGGCGCAGTACAACGTCAGGATCTCCACCAGCCACCCCACCATCGGTGCCCAGGACAGTGCCGTGGCAAGCAATGTCAGCGGCACCACGGCGATGATCCAGGCCGTCACCCCATGGCTGCGCCAGCCACGCCCTCCAGCATTGAAACGCCGTTCGATACGCTCGGCGAAACCGCCGAATGCCACCAGTGGATGGCCGCGCCGGGGCTCGCCCAGCAGCGCATCCAGGGCCACCGCGGCGGCACTGAGCAACGCCACGCTCATGGGCTCACTCCCCAACGGTTTTCATACAGCAGTTCATTCAGCGGACGCGGCTGCGCCCAGCCTTCGAGGGCGAGCATCGGCGCCGGATAAAACCCCTCGACCGGGCCCAGGCAGAGGATCGCCAGCGGCTTGGCGCCGGCGGGCAAGCCCAGCAGATCGGCCAGGGCCTGGGGCTCAAACAGCGACACCCAGCCCATCCCCAGCCCTTCGGCGCGGGAGGCCAACCACAGATTCTGGATCGCGCAGGACAGCGAGGCCAGGTCCATTTCCGGCAAGGTCCGGCGACCGAAGATGTGCCGCTCGCGGTCGTCCATCAACGCTGCCACCAACACTTCGGCGCAATCGTTGATGCCTTCGACCTTGAGTTTCATGAATGCATCGCTGCGCTCGCCCAGGGCCTCGGCGGTGCGCACGCGCTCCTGCTCCACCAGCCGATGGATGTCGCGGCGCAAGGCGCGGTCGCTGATGCGGATGAAGCGCCAGGGTTGCATCAGGCCGACGCTGGGCGCCTGGTGCGCAGCCTCCAGCAAGCGGCGCAACAAGGCCGGCTCGACCGTGCCGCCGCTGAAATGGCGCATGTCGCGGCGCTCGGCGATGGCGCGGTAGACAGCGTCGCGTTCGGCCTGGGAGAAAGCGGTGTCGGTCATGGGCTCTTCGCGAGCAAGCCCGCTCCCACAGGGGTCAGGTGTTCAAATGTGGGAGCGGGCTTGCTCGCGAAGGCGGCCTCAAGATCAGGCGCAAACAACGCGGCAATCGCCCGCGGATTGGACGGAAAATAAAAATGCACATAGGAAGCCGTCATCCGTCCTTGCCGGAAAACCGCTTCCGCGCCACGCCCGCCATTGGGACTGTGCCCCCGGGCAATCGGCGCAAGCTCGGTGCTGGTCAACGAATGATGATAAGTGTGCCCGCGCAAGGTGCCTTCCGGCAGCTCCACCGATTGCAGCGCCAGGGCCGCCAGGCGTTTTTGCATCTGCGCTTCGCCGGCCAGCAAGCCCAGCAGTTCAGCGCGGGTGCCGTCGACGTCGGTCAAGCAATCCAGCAGATACAGCATGCCACCGCACTCCGCGAGCAATGGCTTGCCGGCTGAATGATGAGCCCGGATCGCCGCCAGCATCGCGGCATTTTCAGCCAACGCAACGTGGTGCAGCTCGGGGTAACCGCCGGGCAAGTAAAGGCTGTCAGCCTCAGGCAGCTCGGTGTCATGAATCGGCGAAAAGAAGTGCAGTTTCGCGCCCATGGCCCGCAACAGGTCCAGGCTCGCGCCGTAGGTGAACGCAAACGCTTCGTCCCGGGCCACAGCGATGCGCACGCCGTCGAGCCAGGGCTCGGGGTTGATGACTTCAGGCGCGGCGAACTCGACGGCGGGCGGCAACGCGACCTCGCAACTGCCGGCCAGGGCATCGGCGGCGGCATCGAGGCGCAGGTCGAGGTCATTCAATTCGCTGGCCTGGACCAGACCGAGGTGGCGGCTGGGTAACTCGATGCCGGTTTCCCGCGAGAGCGCCCCGTACCAACGCAGGCCTTCGGTCAAGCTGCCTTCGAGCAACTGCGCGTGGCGCAAGGTGCCGACACGGTTGGCCAGCACTCCGGCGAATGGCAGGTCCGGCTGGTAGCGCGCCAAGCCCAGGGCCAGGGCGCCGAACGTCTGGGCCATGGCCGTGCCGTCGATGACCGCCAGCACCGGCACGCCGAAATGCCGCGCCAGGTCGGCACTGGACGGGGTGCCGTCGAACAAACCCATCACCCCTTCGATCAGAATCAGGTCCGCCTCGGCGGCGGCTTCCCATAGCAGTCGCCGGCTTTCCTGCTCGCCGACCATCCACATATCCAACTGGTAGACCGGCGCGCCGCTGGCACGCTCGAGGATCATCGGGTCGAGGAAGTCCGGGCCGCACTTGAAGACGCGCACCTTGCGCCCTCGATTGCGATGCAGGCGCGCCAGGGCGGCGGTGACGGTGGTCTTGCCTTGGCCCGAAGCGGGGGCCGCGATCAGCACCGCCGGACAATGGCGGCTCAGGGCGACATCACTCACAGTTCGACGCCCTTCTGCGCCTTGATCCCGGCCTGGAACGCATGCTTGATCATGCCCATCTCGGTCACGGTATCGGCCAGCTCGATCATCTCAGGCTTGGCGCCGCGTCCGGTCACTACGACATGCTGCATCGGCGGACGCGCCTGCAAATCACTGAGCACCTGATCGAGGTCGAGGTAACCGTGCTTGAGGGCGATGTTCAACTCGTCGAGCACCACCAGGCCGATGGCCGGATCGCTGAGCAATTGCCGCGAGACGGCCCAGGCCGCTTCGGCGGCGGCGATGTCGCGCTGGCGGTCCTGGGTTTCCCAGGTGAAGCCTTCGCCCATGACGTGAAAGCGCACCTGCTCGGGGCAACGGCGGAAAAACAGTTCCTCGCCGGTGCTGTTGCGCCCCTTGATGAACTGCACCACGCCGCATTGCATGCCGTGGCCCATGGCCCGGGCCAGCATGCCGAACGCCGAGCTGCTCTTGCCCTTGCCGTTGCCGGTCAGCACCAGCAGCAGGCCGCATTCATTCGGCGAGTTGGCGATGCGTTCGTCGATCACCGCCTTCTTGCGCAGCATGCGCGCCAGGTGGCGCTCGTCGCGATCGGGCGCGTCAATGTGGGGGGAACCGGACATGGGGGAAGCCTCCGTTGGGATGGAATAACGGCGGGCAGGCACGAAAAAGGACGGCAACAAAGCCTGGCATCGCCCACCGTGACGCCGTTGGATGAATCAGGCCGGTCTCCGGGCTCATGAGTGGCGTGTGCCGGGCTGCGCGCCTTCCCATGGCTAGGCTATGTAACTATTTCGTACACATCCTAGGACACAGTGGCTTGTGGGCAACCTTGACTCATTTACCGTTGCGGGGGCAGCGCCGGGTTCGTGTGCACTCACCGGCTTCCCTGTTTCACTCTGTCGGCCATGGCCACAAAGCACCTGAAACAAGCGGCGAAGGTTAGAGGGTTGGGGGTGGAGCGTCAATTAAAGCTGGTTCACCGGCCATTGGCCCGGATCAATAAAGTGACGCCAATCTTGTGTCAGGCTGCAGCAAGTGATATCAAATAGACATTACCCCGATATCACAAGAATAAGAGGGCAAAATGTATGCAAGGCATGATCATCAGCAATCCGAAGCTGGAATTCCTGCGCCCGATGCTGGAGCGCTGGTTTGACTGCATCGACCGCTACAACGCCCTGCGCGGCGATAACGACACGCCCTACTGGCACGATGAAAAGGCCAACCTCGGATTGCTGTCGGCCGCGGCTTGGATGGCCGAGATGGTCACGCTGCAAGACACCCCCACCCGCAAGCAGAACGAAGAAGGCGAACGCAACGCCAGCGCCGATCTGTTCATTGCCAGCAGCGAGGAGCGCGCCTTCATCCAGGCCACCCAGCGCTGGCCCAAGGTCAGCCACCTGAACCTGACCCAGCCTCTGGCCGAAATCACCAGCGATGCCAAGCGCATCAGCTATGCCAGCGACTTGAAGCTCGGCTGCCTGTTCGTGGCGCCGCAAAAAGCCCAGCAGAGCGCCACGCCGGAAGAATTGCAGGACATGCTCGACGACCTGCAGAAGGAAAACACCTGCGCCGTGGCCTGGTACTTCCCCTACGCCTATCGCAAGTTGCGCAACGAGAGCGGCCATTACCATCCGGGCATTGCCGTGCTGTTCAAGCAGGCCCACGGCTGATGGGTTGAACCATACGGGCATCTACGCTTCTCTATGAATAACCACATGCATTCATAGGGAAGCCAGCATGCTCAAGCCACCCCATTTACTGATCCTCGCCCTTGCCGTCGGGCTCGCCGCCTGTGGCGAGTCTTCTACCTTGCAGGTGTCCGACGGCACCGGCCCGGCGCCGAAACTGCCCGAGCCGAACAAGACCCTGATTCCCACCGTCAACATCGCCGAAGCCATCGGCTGGCCACAGGGTGCCAAGCCGACCGCGGCCCCGGGCCTGCAAGTGGGCGCATTCGCCCAAGGGCTGGACCATCCGCGCTGGCTCTACGTCCTGCCCAATGGCGATGTGCTGGTGGCCGAGACCAACGCCCCGCCCAAACCGGATGACGCCAAGGGCATCCGTGGCTGGGTGATGAAGAAGGTCATGGGCCGCGCCGGTGCCGGGGTGCCCAGCCCCAACCGCATCACGCTGCTGCGCGACGCCAATCACGATGGCGTCGCCGAGACCCGCACCGTCTTCCTGGAGAACCTCAACTCGCCGTTCGGCATGACCCTGGTGGGCAACGACCTGTACGTGGCCGACACGGACCGGCTGATTCGCTTCCCCTACAAGGAAGGCGACACGCAAATCACCGCTCAGCCGACCAAGGTCGTCGACCTGCCCGGCGGCACCCTCAACCATCACTGGACCAAGAACGTCATCGCCAGTCGCGACGGCAGCAAGCTGTACGTCACCACGGGCTCGAACAGCAACGTGGCGGAGAACGGCATGGAGGCCGAAGAAGGCCGGGCGGCGATCTGGGAAGTCGATCGGGCCAGCGGCAGCCACCGCATCTTCGCTTCGGGCCTGCGCAACCCCAACGGCCTGGCCTGGGAGCCGAGCAGCGGCGCGCTGTGGACGGCGGTGAACGAGCGGGATGAGATCGGCAGCGACCTGGTGCCGGACTACATCACCTCGGTCAAGGACGGCGCCTTCTATGGCTGGCCCTACAGCTACTACGGGCAGAACGTCGATGTGCGCGTCGAACCGCAGAACCCGGCGCTGGTGGCCAAGGCCATCGCCCCGGACTACGCCGTCGGCCCCCACACGGCGTCACTGGGCCTGACCTTCGCCGAAGGCAGCCGCTTGCCCGCGCCCTTCACCGAAGGTGCCTTCATCGGCCAGCACGGTTCCTGGAACCGCAAGCCTCACAGTGGCTATAAAGTGATTTTCGTACCGTTCAGCGGCGGCAAGCCGGTAGGACAACCGGTGGATGTGCTGACCGGGTTCCTCAATGCCGACGAAAAAGCCCAGGGCCGGCCGGTAGGCGTGGTAATCGATAAACAGGGCGGGCTGTTGGTGGCTGACGACGTGGGGAACAAGATCTGGCGGGTGTCGGGTAAGTAACGCCGCTCACCTTTGTGGCGAGGGGATTTATCCCCGTTGGGCTGCGAAGCAGTCCTAAAGCCGGAAACCCCGTTGTGTCGGGTTCTCGCGGTTAGGCAGCTATTTTTAGGGCTGCTTCGCAGCCCAACGGGGATAAATCCCCTCGCCACAAAGGTCAGCGCAACCACTCAGGGATTACGCGCCAGATGCTCCGGCTGCAATACCCGCTTGGCACCCAGGTAGGCTTTCTGCCAATAGGCCTTGGACAGGCTGTCGAGCTTGACCGTCCCGCCTGTGGCCGGCGCATGCACGAAACGCCCCTCCCCCACATAGATCCCCGCATGGCTGACCTGTGAGCCGCCATTGGTGGCGAAGAAAACCAGGTCACCGGTCTGCAACGCCTCCTTGCCGACGTCCGGCGCGCGCATGCCGATCATTTCGCGCGTGGAGCGCGGCAACGAGATACCGGCGGCGTCGCGGTAGACGTAGCCGATCAGGCCACTGCAATCAAACCCCGAATCCGGCGTATTGCCGCCCCAGCGATACGGCGTGCCCACCAGGCCCAACGCCCGGAAGAGCACGTCTTCAGCGGCCGGGGAAAAGGTTTGTGAGGGGGCAAAGACCACCGGAGCCCGTACCGGCGCGGGTGGCGGTGTACGGCTGGCGCAAGCGCTGAGCAGCGCGGCGAGACACATGAGAGCAAGGCGGGCCGACGTCGACATATGCAGAACAATCCTGATCTGGATGCGGCTTTTCTGCCGTGGGCATGAAAACAAATCCGCCTGCGAGGTACGCAGGCGGATTGCCATCAATCAATGATCATGGATTCTAGCGGCTATGAGGCAAACTTCAAGTAAGACTTTAAGTTTGCCTTACAAACTGTGCGCTTACTTGCGAGCGGTGACCACAGTCGGAGCCATGGCGAGGGCGCGCTTGGCTTCGATGAAGGTCTTGCTCCAGTAGCTGTCGCCCAGGCTGTCGATTCGCACGCCGCCGCTGCGGCGGCTGCTGGAATGGATGAACTGGTTGTCGCCCAGGTAGATACCGGCGTGGCTGACGCGCCCGCGACGGCCGCTGGTGCTGAAGAACAGCAGGTCACCAGGTTCCAGTTGATTGCGCGCTACCAGCGGGGCGTTCACGTTGATCATTTCCCGCGTCGAACGTGGCAGGCTCATGCCGGCCTCTTCGCGGAACAGGTAGCCGATGAAACCGCTGCAATCGAAGCCGGCTTCGGAGGTGCCGCCAAAGCGGTAACGGGTGCCGATCAACGACATGCCGCGTTCCAGGATGCTGTCGGCCAGCACCGGAAGCTGGTAAGGCTTGTTGCCGGCGAACGCTGCCAGCTCTTTGTCGTTGGCCATCTCTTCCTGGAAGGACACGGAGGAAGACTGGGCGGTAACGGTGTTCTGAACCTGTGGTTGTTGTACTTGCTGAGACACTGGAGTGTGGGCAGCGCAACCGAACAACAGGGTAACGAGTGCGAGAGGCACGAGGGGTGCGAAGCGATTTAGCATGGGCACGACCGTGGCTGAAGTAGTAAAGATGGCGAGACTATGCCCTCTATCAACCTCATTTGCAAATTCAATCGATGAAAATGTGACTTCCCGGTTTTGCGTTTACATCTAAGCACTTAAGCCCATTTTGAATGTCACGTAGCCTGCAACCCAGCAGGAACGCGGGTTTCGTCGCGTCCGGACACGGCCAAGGGCCACTACAGACAACGGTTCTACCAGCCCAAAGTTTCTTTCAAAAAAGGAATAGTCAGCTTGCGCTGAGCCTGGAGGGAAGCCTGGTCGAGACGTTCGAGCAATTCGAACAGCGCGCTCATGCTGCGGGTGCCACGGGTGAGGATGAAATGCCCGACTTCGTCGGTCAGGTGCAGGCCACGACGGGAAGCACGCAGTTGCAAGGCACGCAGCTTGTCTTCATCGGACAGCGCGCGCATCTGGAAAATCAGTGCCAGGGTGAGCCGGGACTTGAGATCCGCCAGCTTCACCGGCAGCTCCCGTGGCGACGTCGAGGCGGCGATCAGCAAGCGCCGACCGCTGTCGCGCAAGCGGTTGAACAGATGGAACAGGGCTTCTTCCCAGTCGGCCTTGCCGGCAACGGCCTGGAGATCGTCCAGACAGACCAGTTCGTACTGCTCAAGGTTGTCGAGGATTTCCACACCGCGGTCCAGCAACTCGGCCAGCGGCAGGTACACCGCCGGCTCGCCCAACTGCTCGAACCGCAGGCAAGCGGCCTGCAACAGGTGCGTGCGCCCTACTCCGTCCTTGCCCCACAGATAAATCAGACTCTCGGTCCAGCCAGCGTCGGCTTCGCAAAGCCGCTCGACATAGCCGAGTGCAGCGGCATTGGCGCCTGGGTAGTAGTTGATAAAGGTGGCGTCATCACGCAGACGCACACCTAGGGGCAGCTGAATCGGTTTCATGCTGACTGAACGGCTGCGGGGAGCCGCGAGTGGCCTCTGTGTAAAGTTGGCAAAGTTTATACCCGTGGCGCGGACCGCACAATGCGCCGGACCACGAGCAAAATCAAAGGTTTGCAGCGACAGCACCAGGGATCGACGGTTTTCCTGACGTTGCTCCTACAGCTCGGGGTCTTCGGTGCCGCTGTAGATGTCCGAATCCTTGTACAGGTCGTGCATGTGTCGCACCAGCACCATGATCACCGCCGCCACCGGTAGCGCCAGCAGGATTCCGGTGAAGCCGAACAACTCGCCGCCCGCCAGGATCGCGAAGATCACCGCCACCGGATGCAGGCCGATCCGGTCGCCCACCAGCAACGGTGTCAGCACCATGCCTTCCAGCGCCTGGCCCACCATGAACACCGCCACAATGCCCACCATGGGGTACAGGTCGCCGCCGAACTGGAACAACCCGGCAATCAATGCCGCGCCGATACCGATCACGAAGCCCATGTACGGCACGATGGCCGCCAACCCGGCGATCATGCCGATCAACAGGCCCAGTTCCAGCCCTACCAGCATCAACCCGGCCGCATAGATGAAGCCCAGCGCGACCATCACCAGCAGTTGCCCACGCACGAACGCCCCCAGCACCTCGTGGCATTCGCCGGTCAGGGCCATGATGTGTTCTTCGCGATGACGAGGCAGCAGGCTGCGGATCTTCGCCATCATCAGGTCCCAGTCCCGCAACAGGTAGAAGGCCACCACCGGAATCAGCACCACGTTCGCCAGCCAGCCGATCAGCGCCAGGCTCGAGGCCGTGGCCTGGCTCAGCACCACGCCGACGATGTCGGTGGTCTGGCCCATGTGCTCGCTGATCGCCGCCTTGACCTTGTCGAACTTCCAGAAGCCGTCCGCCAGCCCCAGCTTCGACTGCACCCAAGGCATCGCGGTGTGCTGCAACCAGTCCAGCATCTGCGGGGCCAACTCATACAGGCGCACCAACTGCTTGGCGAGCATCGGGACCAGCACCAACAACAAGGCGCTGACAATCAAGGTGAACAGGGCGAACACCGCCACCACGCCCCAGGTTCGCGACAGGCCGAATTTTTCCAGGCGATCGACCACCGGATCGAACAGATAGGCCAGCAGCAACGCAACCAGGAACGGCGTGAGGATCGGGTGCAGCAGATAGATGAATGCAAACAGCAGGGCGACCCCACCCAACCAGAACCAACGCCGCGTATCACCCATGAACCACTCCTAGCTATATAAAGAAAGAAAACCTACCAGCGGAAACGCAGATTGGCGGTTGGCGCCGGCGCAGGCGCCGCTACCGGGGCCGCGCCATCGACGGCGGGTGGCGTCTGTGGTGCGGGTGCCGGGGCGTCACCCACCGGGATCTCTTGCAGTTTCGCCAGGGCCAATTGCGCCTTCAACTGGTCGGCACTGCCGTTGACCCGATAGAGGACCCGGTCAGCGTCGACCCGCTGCAACTGCCCAGCGAACGGTTCGAGCAGGCGCGACAGCGCCGCGTAGCGCTCAAGGTTCATGCCCTGCACTTCCAGCAGTTGCTCGCTGGCCAGGCCCGGCTTGGCGACGAAGCGCGGCGCCAGGCGTTGGCTCACCGCCAGCATGACCGCGTCGGCCAGCGCCGCCGGATCGGCCCCTTGGGCCGTGCCTTGCTCGCGCTGGTCGCCCAGCCACAGGCGCCAGGTGCCGTGCCACTGCCCGCCCTCTTCCTTGGCATGGACTGCCAGCAACGCATCCGCCGCGTAACGCTCCGACGCTGCCTGCAACGGCGCCGGGTCGGTGCCTTCCAGGTTCGGCGCGGTGGCGACGATCTGCTCGCTCAGGTCCGCCAGCGGCAGGTGCAATGCCAGGCCCCGATGTTGCGCGGCACGCCGTAGTGGCGCCGCGCTGGCCTGGCCATCACCCACCAGGCTGGAGCCCTCGACCGAATCGTTCAGCCACCAGCCCAGGATCGACGGCCGGTTCGCGCTCCACAGCGACAACCCCGCCGAGCGCAGCGCACGGTCGGTGCTCGCCGGGTCGAAGTCGACCTTCAGGCTTTCCGGAGGGCCCGCGTCGTAGCCGTACTGGAGAATGATTTGCTGCGGGTCCTTGCGGACCGCCGCCAGGCCGGGGTTCTGTGCGGCCTTGGCGTCGCCGGTCAGGCGCAGCACCAGCGTGTCCAGGGCGCGCAGCGTCGCCTGGTTGCGCTCCTCCGGCGTCTGGTTGCTGACCGGCTCGAATACTTGATAGAGGCCATTGACGGTTTCGGCATGGCTCGCCAGGCTGATCAGCGACAGGCAACCCACGGACAAGAATTTGAACAAACGCATGGAAGATTCCCGGACATAACGGCTGGAACAGGCCGTGTGGAGAAGATTGAGCATGGCTGTGACCACGGCATCGGGCAAAACATTCACCCACCCGATGGAAGTTTCGCACTGTCATCACCATAGCCGGTTACCGCTCCACCTTATACAGCCGCGTCGCGCAGTACCAAAATAAGAAATATCGGTTTTTTTCCGTGGATATGTCCCTGCCCGTCGGCGCGAGGATGGCCGCTGCCCCACAAGCCTGATAAAATCGCGCGCCTTCGCAGACCGGCAACCGTCGGGCATCCGGAATAATTCGTACAACGGTTATTCAATGGCCCCGGCAGTCGGTCGTTACCCAGAAATCCCCCCTAAAGGCCTGGATCATGAGCAAGCAACCCTCCCTGAGCTACAAGGACGCCGGTGTAGACATCGACGCCGGTGAAGCATTGGTCGAACGCATCAAGAGCGTCGCCAAGCGCACTGCGCGCCCGGAAGTCATGGGCGGCCTGGGCGGTTTCGGCGCCCTCTGCGAGATCCCGGCCGGCTACAAGCAACCGGTGCTGGTGTCGGGCACCGACGGCGTCGGCACCAAGCTGCGCCTGGCCTTGAACCTGAACAAGCACGACAGCATCGGCATCGACCTGGTCGCCATGTGCGTGAACGACCTGGTGGTCTGCGGCGCCGAGCCACTGTTCTTCCTCGATTACTATGCCACCGGCAAGCTGAACGTCGACACCGCCGCCCAGGTCGTGACCGGCATCGGTGCCGGCTGCGAACTGTCGGGTTGCTCCCTGGTGGGCGGCGAAACGGCTGAAATGCCTGGCATGTACGAAGGCGAAGACTACGACCTGGCCGGCTTCTGCGTCGGCGTGGTCGAGAAAGCCGAGATCATCGACGGCTCGAAAGTCGCCGCCGGCGACGCCCTGCTCGCCCTGCCGTCTTCCGGCCCGCACTCCAACGGCTACTCGCTGATCCGCAAGATCATCGAAGTCTCGGGTGCCGACATCGAGAACACCCAGCTCGACGGCAAGCCGCTGACCGACCTGCTGATGGCCCCGACCCGCATCTACGTCAAGCCTCTGCTCAAGCTGATCAAGGACACGGGCGCCGTCAAGGCCATGGCCCACATCACCGGTGGCGGCCTGCTGGACAACATCCCGCGCGTGCTGCCAAAAGGCGCCCAGGCCGTGGTCGACGTGGCGAGCTGGACCCGCCCGGCGGTGTTCGACTGGCTGCAGGAAAAAGGCAACGTCGACGAAACCGAGATGCACCGCGTGCTGAACTGCGGCGTGGGCATGGTCATCTGCGTGGCCCAGGAGCACGTCGAAACCGCCCTGAACGTGCTGCGTGAAGCCGGCGAACAGCCTTGGGTGATCGGCCAGATCGCCACCGCCGCCGAAGGCGCTGCCCAGGTCGAGCTGCAAAACCTCAAGGCGCACTGATGCACGAACGGATGCCTGCAACCTGTAACGTCGTGGTGCTGCTGTCCGGCACCGGCAGTAACCTGCAGGCCCTGATCGACAGCACGCGGACCGGCGACAGCCCGGTCCGTATCCGCGCGGTGATTTCCAACCGCGCCGACGCCTACGGCCTGCAACGCGCCCGGGACGCGGGTATCGACACCTGCGTCCTCGATCACAAGGCCTTCGAAGGCCGCGAAGCCTTCGACGCCGCGCTGATCGAACAGATCGACACCTTCAATCCGCAACTGGTGGTGCTGGCCGGCTTCATGCGCATCCTCAGCGCGGGCTTCGTGCGGCACTACCAGGGCCGCTTGTTCAACATCCATCCCTCGCTGCTGCCCAAATACAAAGGGTTACACACTCACCAGCGTGCCCTGGAGGCCGGAGACACGGAACACGGCTGCTCCGTGCACTTCGTCACCGAGGAACTCGATGGCGGACCACTGGTCGTACAGGCAGTAATACCGGTAGAGTTGCACGACACGCCGCAAAGCCTGGCGCAACGGGTTCACGCCCGGGAGCACCAGATCTACCCGATGGCCGTGCGTTGGTTTGCCGAAGGACGGCTTACCCTCGACGATCGTGGGGCCTCACTGGACGGCCAGTTGCTCGCCGCCAGCGGCCATTTGATTCGACACTAGGAGATTTTATGCGTCGCGCCCTGCTCTTCGCTTGCGCTCTGCTTGCCCTGCCCCTGGCACAGGCTTCGGAACTTCAACCGTTCTCCGCCAGCTACACCGCCGACTGGAAACAGCTGCCCATGAGCGGCACCGCCGAACGCAGCCTGACCAAGGAAGCCAACGGCACCTGGAAGCTGAGCTTCAAGGCTTCGATGATGATCGCCAGCCTGACCGAAGAAAGCACCCTGACCCTGGACAAGGACACCCTGCTGCCCCAGTCCTACCACTTCGAACGCGGTGGCCTGGGCAAGGCCAAGAAGGCCGACCTGGACTTCGACTGGAACACCAAGATGGTCACCGGCACCGACCGTGGCGATGCGGTCAAGCTGCCGCTCAACCGGGGCATGGTCGACAAGTCCACCTATCAACTGGCCTTGCAGCACGACGTCGCGGCCGGCAAGAAAAGCATGAGTTATCAGGTGGTCGACGATGGCGAAGTCGACACCTATGACTTCCGCGTGCTGGGTTCGGAAAAAGTCGAGACCAAGGCCGGCCAGATCGACGCCATCAAGGTCGAGCGCGTGCGCGACCCGACGCAAAGCAAGCGCATCACCGTGCTCTGGTTCGCCAAGGACTGGGACTACCTGCTGGTGCGCCTGCAACAGGTCGAGACCGACGGCAAGGAGTACAACATCATGCTCCAGGACGGTACGGTCAACGGGAAGGCTGTGAAAGGCAGCTGATCCACACCGCGATCAAGAGCCCCGCCAACGCGGGGCTTTTTGTTGCCTGGATTTCATGACCACCCAATGACCCTGTGGGAGCGGGCTTGCTCGCGAAAGCAGTGTGTCAAACAACATTGAGGCCGACTGACACTCCGCCTTCGCGAGCAAGCCCGCTCCCACAGGGTTGCGCTTTCACTCAAGGTTTACCGCCGCAACATGAAAACTTCTTCATGAAAAACCACCTGCGACCGAATGCCACGCCCTGCCTGGCCTGCAGGACTGCTGCACTTTTCATGAAAACTTCTTAACGCTTCCAGGCATTTACTTAGCTGGCTATCCAAATCTATAACAAAGTCCTGCACACGCCTTGCTGCAGATGACAGAGATTGGAGCTTGCAAGATGACTGTGAAAGTAAATGAACGCGATGATGCCCACATGTCCCACGAAGCCATTGCGGCGGGTATCCGGATCTGGGATGTGCATCAACAGGATTTGCTGGTGGGGATGTTCCACTCGGAGACCGAGGCGAACCGTTACAAGGCCGAGCTGGAATACCAGGAAATGACGCGCTCGCGGGAGACGGCTGAATCCTGAGATCAGCGCTGAACACTTGTGGGAGCGGGCTTGCTCGCGATAGCAGTGGGTCAGTCGACACAATCGTTGCCTGACACACCGTCTTCGCGGGCAAGCCCGCTCCCACAGGTTCCGCGTTTACCTCGCCGTCCGGCTTACCACATCAAATCATCAGGAATCTGATACGCCGCGTACGGATCGTCCGCGTCCACTTCTTCGGTCTGGGTGTTGAGCTGGACGATGCGCTTGGGGTCGCGCTCCTGAATCTTCAGGGCCGCCTCGCGCGGAATCACTTCGTAGCCGCCGGCATGATGGACGATCGCCAGCGAGCCGCTGCTCAGCTTGTTGCGCATCAGGGCGTTGACCGAGAGGCGCTTGACCTTCTTGTCGTCGACGAAGTTGTAGTAATCCTCGGTGTTCAGCTTCGGCAGGCGCGAGACCTCGATCAATTGCTTGATCTGCGCGGCCCGGGCCTTCTGCTCGGCTTTTTCCTGCTGCTGGCGATTAAGCTCCTGGTCGCGCTTGACCTTCTCGGCCATGGCTTCCTGGGCGGCACGCTGCTGGGAGTCATCGAGTTCGATCTGGCCTTTGTGGGCCAGGCGCTGCTGCTTCTGTTTCTCTTTGCCGACCTGCTTGGCCTGCTTTTGGTTGACCAGCCCTGCTTTGAGCAACTGGTCGCGAAGGGAAAGGCTCATGGTGCTTACTCACTTAGGCAACGGCCTCAGCCACAGCTGGGCAAATTCTTTTCCTGACGTTTGGCTTCGCCCCACAAGGCGTCCAACTCTTCGAGGGTGCAATCTTCCATGGGACGGCGGGTGTCGCGCAATGCCTGTTCGATAAATCGGAACCGCCGCTCGAACTTGCCAATGGCGCCGCGCAAGGCTGTTTCCGGGTCCACCTTGAGGTGGCGGGCCAGGTTCACCACGCTGAACAGCAGGTCGCCGATCTCGTCGCTGATGGCCGCCGCGTCGTTGTCGGCCATGGCTTCAAGCACTTCGTCCAGCTCCTCCCGGACCTTGTCGAGCACCGGCAACGGGCCGGGCCAGTCGAAACCGACCTGGGCGGCACGCTTCTGCAATTTCGCCGAGCGCGACAGCGCCGGCAAGGCACCGGGCACATCGTCGAGCAACGACAATTGCTCGGGCGCCGAGGCTTTCTCGGCCCGCTCCTCTGCCTTGATCGCTTCCCAACGCTGCTTGACCTGTTCTTCATTCAGGCGCGGCACATCCAGCGGCGCGTATAGGTCGCCAGTGGGAAACACATGGGGATGGCGACGAATCAGCTTGCGGGTGATGCTGTCGACAACGCCAGCGAATTCGAAACGGTTTTCTTCCCGCGCCAACTGGCTGTAATACACCACCTGGAACAGCAGGTCGCCCAACTCTCCCTGCAAATGATCGAAGTCCCCGCGCTCGATGGCATCGGCCACTTCATAGGCTTCTTCCAGGGTGTGGGGGACGATGGTTGCGTAGGTTTGCTTGACGTCCCACGGGCAGCCGTATTGCGGATCCCGCAGGCGGTTCATCAGGTGGAGCAGGTCTTCAAGGCTGTACATAAGTAACCCTGTGGGAGCGGGCTTGCTCGCGAAGGCGGTGGGTCAGTCAACATTAGTGTTTCTGACATACCGCCTTCGCGAGCAAGCCCGCTCCCACAATCAGTGAGGGGCTCAACCCGGCGTCCGATTACGCCGGGTCTCGATGATGTTCGGCAACTGGGAAATCCGCCCCAACAACCGCCCCAGCGCATCCAGCCCCGGAATCTCGATGGTCAGGGACATCAGCGCGGTGTTGTCCTCCTTGTTCGAGCGGGTGTTGACCGCCAGCACGTTGATCCGCTCATTGAGCAACACCTGGGACACGTCACGCAGCAGACCGGAGCGGTCGTAGGCGCGGATGACGATGTCCACCGGGTAGGTGAGCACCGGCACCGGTCCCCAACTGACCTGGATGATCCGCTCCGGCTCGCGGCCGGCCAGTTGCAGCACCGAGGCGCAATCCTGGCGGTGGATGCTGACGCCACGGCCCTGGGTGATGTAGCCCACGATCGCGTCCCCCGGCAACGGCTGGCAGCAGCCGGCCATCTGGGTCATCAGGTTGCCCACGCCCTGGATCTGGATGTCGCCGCGCTTGCCGGGCTTGTAGCCGGTGGCCTTGCGCGGGATCAGCTCCAGTTGCTCGTTGCCGCGTTCCGGCTCCACCAGTTGCTGGGCCAGGTTGACCAGTTGCGCCAGGCGCAGGTCGCCAGCACCGAGGGCGGCGAACATGTCTTCGGCGGTTTTCATGTTGGCCTTTTCGGCCAGCTTGTCGAAATCCACCTGGGGCAGGCCCAGGCGACTGAGTTCGCGCTCGATCAGGGTCTTGCCGGCGGCGACGTTCTGGTCGCGGGCCTGCAACTTGAACCAGTGGACGATCTTCGCCCGTGCCCGCGAAGTCGTGATGTAGCCCAGGTTCGGGTTCAGCCAGTCGCGGCTCGGCGTACCGTGCTTGCTGGTGATGATCTCGACCTGCTCGCCGGTCTGCAGGCTGTAGTTGAGCGGCACGATCCGCCCGTTGATCTTGGCGCCACGGCAGTTGTGGCCGATCTCGGTGTGGACCCGGTAGGCAAAGTCCAGCGGCGTCGCGCCCTTGGGCAGGTCGATGGCGTGGCCGTCGGGGGTGAAGATGTAGACCCGGTCCGGCTCGATGTCCACGCGCAGTTGTTCCGCCAGGCCACCGATGTCGCCCAGTTCCTCATGCCACTCAAGGACCTGGCGCAGCCAGGAGATTTTCTCTTCGTAGTGGTTGGACCCGGACTTGACGTCGGTGCCCTTGTATTTCCAGTGCGCGCAAACACCCAGCTCGGCTTCCTCGTGCATGGCGTGGGTGCGGATCTGCACTTCCAGCACCTTGCCCTCGGGGCCGATCACCGCGGTGTGCAGCGAGCGATAGCCGTTTTCCTTGGGGTTGGCGATGTAGTCGTCGAATTCCTTGGGGATGTGCCGCCACAAGGTGTGGACGATCCCCAGCGCGGTGTAGCAATCGCGCATTTCCGGGACCAGCACCCGAACGGCGCGAACGTCGTAGATCTGGCTGAATTCCAGGCCCTTGCGCTGCATTTTGCGCCAGATCGAATAGATGTGCTTGGCCCGGCCGCTGATGTCGGCTTCCACGCCGGTGGCCTGCAGCTCTTCGCGCAACTGGGTCATCACGTCGGTGATGAAGCGCTCGCGGTCCAGGCGCCGCTCATGCAACAGCTTGGCGATCTGCTTGTACTGATCCGGCTCCAGGTAGCGGAAAGACAGGTCTTCCAGCTCCCACTTGATATGACCGATGCCTAGGCGGTGGGCCAGGGGCGCATAGATGTCGAACACCTCCCGGGCGACCCGGTTGCGCTTTTCATCGTCCGCCGCCTTGACGGCGCGGATGGCGCACGTGCGCTCGGCCAGCTTGATCAGCGCGACGCGCACGTCATCGACCATCGCCACAAGCATCTTGCGCAGGTTCTCCACCTGGCCCTGGGTGCCCAGGACCATGGAGTGGCGCGGGCTGAGACTGGCGCTGATAGCGGCCATGCGCAACACGCCGTCGATCAGCTTGGCGACCACCGGGCCGAAGCGCTGGCTGACCACCGAGAGCTGGATCTGGCCTTCGCGCACGCCACGGTACAAGACCGCCGCCACCAGCGAATCCTGGTCGAGCTTGAGGTCGGCAAGGATCTCGGCGATCTCAAGCCCCGTCTGGAAACTCGAGGTGCCCTCGGACCAGAGGTTCTTCGCCGCATTGTGTTGTTGCTCGGCCTCACGAGCGAACTCGCAGGCCTCTTTCAAGGCTTCACGATCGAGCACCATGTCGATACTGACCGTGTGATCGAGCCAAGCCTCGAGATTGATACTGCCGTCGGTGTTGATCGGCTGGTGCGCTCTCACCTGTACCATCTTTGCTTACCTTCCCTACGACGCAGATTCAATGCGTCAACATCGCTGACCTTCATTGCCCGTGTGTCCGCCCAGGACCGTGGCGGGGTGGCACGAACGGGTCAGTCGGACAAGCCATCCTGGCTCGCTTCAAATAACGCCATGGCCTCGACATGCGCCGTCTGAGGAAACATATCGAGAATCCCGGCACGTTTTAACCGGTAGCCCTGCTTGATCAGTTCGACCGTGTCCCGGGCCAAAGTTGCCGGGTTGCACGATACATAAACCAACCGTTTGGCGCCCAGGGACGCCAGCTTGCGTACCACCTCGAAAGCGCCGTCACGGGGTGGGTCCAAGAGTACCGCAGAAAAGCCTTCGCCGATCCACTGCGCAGCCGTCAGGGGCTGGGATAAATCGGCCTGAAAAAAGGCAGTGTTATTCAAATTGTTGCTGACAGCGTTGGCCGCCGCACGGTCCACCATGGTCTGCACGCCTTCCACGGCTACCACTTCACGCACCGTCCGGGCCAGCGGCAAGGCGAAATTGCCCAGGCCGCAGAACAGGTCCAGCACCCGCTCATCGGGCTGCGGCGCCAGCCATTGCAAGGCCTGAACGATCATCGCCTCATTGACCTGGGCGTTCACCTGGATGAAATCCCCCGGCCGGTAGGCCAGCTCCAGCGCCCAGGTGTCCAGGCGGTAACCCAGGGCCTGGCCCGGCGCCACCGGTTGCGGCTCGCCCTCGCCGTGCAGCCACAGCTGGGCCTGATGGAAGTCGCAAAAATCCTTGAGGATCGTCAGGTCGGCCTCGGACAGCGGCGCCATGTGCCGCAGCAGCACTGCCAGGGACGAACCGGCGAACAACTCCACATGTCCCAGCGCCTGGGGTTTGCTCAAGCGCCTGAGCATGTCCGGCAAGCGGCTCATGATCGGCTGCAAGGGCTGTACCAGCACCGGGCAATCATCAATGGCGACGATGTCCTGGCTGCCAGCGGCGCGAAACCCCACCTCGAGTCGTTTCGCCTTCTGATCCCAGCGCACGGCCACGCGGGCACGGCGCCGATAAGCGAATTCGGCGCCACTCAGTGGCGCGGCCCATTGCTCCGGTTCCACACCGGCCACCCGCGACAATTGCTCGGCGAGCATGCGCTGTTTCAGGGCAAGCTGTTCGGCGTGGGGCAGATGCTGGACGCTGCAACCGCCACAGCGACCGGCGTGCACGCAAGGCGCCGGGCGCCGCAGTTCACTGGGCAGGAACACCCGCTCGGTACGGGCCTCGACCACTTTGCCGTGGGCCCCCAGCACCCGCGCCTCGACCTCTTCGCCGGCCAGCGCGCCGATGACGAACCAGGTGCGCCCGTCGACAAAGGCGATGCCCCGGCCATCGTTGGCCAGGCGCTCGATGGTCAGGCGCTGCTTTTTACCGGTGGGCACTTGCGGGGCCCGGCTTCCACCGCTGGGCTGGAAGCGCAGGCCTCTTTCTTGCTTGGCCATCAGTTGGGCGCGTCGAAAATGCCGGTCGACAGGTAGCGGTCGCCGCGGTCGCAGATGATCGCGACGATCACCGCGTTTTCAACCTCCTTCGACAAGCGCAGCATGCCTGCCACGGCACCGCCCGAAGAGACGCCGCAGAAAATGCCCTCCTCGCGCGCCAGGCGACGAGTCACGTCTTCGGCTTCGGCCTGGGCCATGTCGATGATGCGGTCCACACGATCGGCCTGGTAGATCTTCGGCAGGTATTCCTCGGGCCAGCGACGGATGCCGGGGATGGCCGCGCCTTCCATCGGCTGCAGGCCGATGATCTGCACGTTCGGGTTCTGTTCCTTCAAATAGCGCGAGGTG
The DNA here is from genome assembly GCF_018325965.1 of Pseudomonas sp. Cab53. Lineage (NCBI taxonomy): Bacteria > Pseudomonadati > Pseudomonadota > Gammaproteobacteria > Pseudomonadales > Pseudomonadaceae > Pseudomonas > Pseudomonas sp. Cab53. The sequence continues at coordinate 4,677,458 of NZ_AP021902.1, forward strand.
CCCATGATGGTGCCGGTGGTGCCCATCGAGCTGACGAAATGAGTGATGCTGCCGCCGGTCTGGCGCCAGATCTCGGGGCCGGTGGTGGTGTAGTGGGCCTCGGGGTTATCGCCGTTGGCGAACTGGTCGAGCACCTTGCCACGGCCCTCGGCCTGCATGCGCTCGGCCAGGTCCCGGGCACCTTCCATGCCTTGCTCCTGGGTGACCAGGATCAGCTCCGCACCGTAGGCGGTCATGGCCGCCTTGCGCTCGGCGCTGGAGTTGTCGGGCATGATCAGGATCATCTTGTAGCCCTTGATCGCGGCCGCCATGGCCAGGGCGATGCCGGTGTTGCCGGAGGTCGCCTCGATCAGCGTGTCACCCGGCCGGATCTGCCCGCGCAATTCACCACGGGTGATCATCGACAATGCCGGCCGGTCCTTGACCGAACCCGCCGGGTTGTTGCCTTCGAGCTTGAGCAAAAGCGTATTGCTGGTGGCGCCGGGCAAGCGCTGCAAACGGACCAGCGGAGTGTTGCCGACGCAATCGGCGATGGTGGGGTACTGCAAAGTCATGGCGTATTCGCAATCCGGGCTGCGGGGGCGCCTATCATACCGGCAAACCCGGCGAGGCCATATCACGCAAAGTGAGGTGGTTATGGCTTATGGGAATAAGCGCATAAGCTGCAAGCTGCAAGCTGCAAGCTGCAAGCAAGGAGCGCAATGCACACATTTTTTTGTGGCGAGGGGATTTATCCCCGTTGGGGCGCGAAGCGGCCCCCGATAACCGATCTGACACACCGAGGACTCAGGCCTGAGGGCTGCTTCGCAGCCCAGCGGGGCGGTGCGACGTTTCGCTAAATCCCCTCGCCACAGGGGCCGTGCAGGGCTCACTGGCGATTAGCAGCAGGTTAAGGCGTAATCCCTTTCTCGCGTTCTCGGCCCACATCCCCCCGCCCTGACGCAGCACCGCATTGCGCGCGATGCTCAGGCCCAACCCGAAACCACCGTCCCCCGGACGAGAGCCGTCGAGGCGGATGAAGGGGTCGAAGATGCGTGAAAGATCCTGCTCGGCCACTCCGCCGCCCTCGTCCTCCAGCCACAGATGCCAGTGGGCGCCGTCGCGTTGGCCGGCCAACCGCACGACGCCGCCGGGCGGTGAGTGGCGGATGGCGTTGCGCAAGACGTTTTCCAGGGCCTGGGCCAGGGTGTTGAGGTTGCCCTGGACCCAGCAATCGGCAGGCACGCTGCAATGCAGTTGGTCAGCGGGCCAGCCGCTTTCGTAGCAGGCATTTTCGCTGAGCATTTCCCACAGCGCCTGGACCTGGATCGCCTCGCCTGGCAACGGCGCGCGCTCGGTGTCGAGCCAGGCCAGTTGCAACGTGTCGTCCACCAGCCGCTGCATGCCGGCGACTTCCCGCGCAACGCGTTCGCGCAGTTGCGGCAGCGCCTGCTCGCTTTCGCTGGCCACCTGTAAACGGCTGAGCGGCGTGCGCAGTTCATGGGACAGGTCGCGCAACAGCTGTTGTTGCAGGGCAACCGTGGATTGCAGGCGCTCGGACATGTGATCGAAGGCGCGTCCCAGCTCGCCCAGCTCATCGGTCCGGTTGGTCGTGTGGCTGGACAGGCGCACGTTCAATTGGTCGGCCCGCCAGGCGTTGGCCTGTTCGCGCAGTTGGTTGAGCGGCACCACCAGCAGGCGATACAGGCCCACACACAGCAGCAGGGTGAACAAGCCCGGAATCACGCCGTTGGTGATCACGCGCCAGAACACCCGGTACTGCCCTGGCAGGAAACGCTCGGGCAGTTCGATCACCAGGCTACCGACGGACGGGTCACCGGGAAACGGCACCCGCAGCCACGGACGGCCCTTCTTGTGAATCGGCCAGTCGAGCCCGCGCAGGAACGTCAGGCGTTGGGTTTCACTGTCGGTCAGCGGGCGGTCGCCGAGCGATTGCAAGTCACCGCCAATGACCCCGACCCAACTCGCTTCCCGCTGCTGCATGCCTTGCAGCCATTGCTCGACGCCCGCCTGCTGGCCGGCAGACCAGGCTTGCTCGGCCTCGGCGGCATAATGGCTCAGTGTGTGGCGGGCTTCGTCAGAGAGGAACTGGTTGCGCACCTCCATGTAGCGGCCCCAGGACCAACTCAGCCAGATCATCAGCAGACAGAACGCCACCAGCAGGCACGCCAGTTTCCAGAACAGCGAGTGCCGGCCCGGCAGGTCAGACCATTTCATCGTCGGCACTCAACACGTAGCCCTTGCCCCACACCGTGCGCACCTGGCGCGCGCCGTAGTCGATCGCCTTGAGCTTGCGCCGGATCTGGCTGACGTGCATGTCCAGGCTGCGATCGTGGGGGGCGTAGCCGCGTTGCAACACATGCTGATAAAGGAAGGCCTTGCTCAACACTTCATCGCCGCTGCGCTGCAGGACATCGAGCAGGCGATATTCGCTGCGGGTCAGGCCGGCCCATTGCCCGCCGACGTGTACATCGCCACGCTCTTCGTCGAAGGCCAGGTCCCGGGCCTGGCGACCGCTCGCCGCCAGCGCCGGCCGTCGGTCCAGCGCCACCCGCCGCAGGATGGCTTCGATACGCACGTGCAGCTCTGCCATGCTGAAGGGCTTGGGCAAGTAATCGTCGGCGCCCAGGCGAAAGCCACTGATGCGATCGGCCTCGGCCCCCAGCGCCGACATCAACAGCACCGGGGTCGAGTGGCTCTGGCGCAGGCGGGTCAGCGCCGCGAGGCCATCCAGGCCCGGCAACAGGATGTCCATCAGCACCACGTCGAAAACCTGCTGGCAGGCGATGTCCAGGCCTTCCTGGCCATTCTGGCACCAGGTCACGTCGAACCCGCTGCGGCCCAGGTGCTCATGCACGTAGGCGCCCAGCACGGGATCGTCTTCGATGGACAGGATGCGCGGGTGAACGGCGGAAGTGGGAGTCATGACTATCTGCAAATAATTCTCAGTTGGCGATTATTCAAGATCACCCCCAAAGAGGCAACCATCGCCTACGCCCTTCGCCCGGCGGCCGCGATGCGCGGCGACTTGAATTTTACGAAGATTGCCCGCCTGCAAATCGCTACACTGCGCAGGTACTGCGTGCCGGATGCGCGCAACGCTTAATCGAACCGCTGGATGCAGGAGACAAGTGTGCTCAAGAAACTGGGAATCAAAGGCCGCGTGCTGTTGCTGACCCTGTTGCCGACCAGCCTGATGGCGCTGGTTTTGGGCGGCTATTTCACCTGGATGCAGCAATCTGACCTGCACGCCCAGTTGCTGCAACGTGGCGAAATGATCGCTGAACAACTGGCCCCGCTGGTCGCCCCCGCCATGAGCCGGCAAGACACCGAGCTGCTGGAGCGCATCGCCACCCAGTCGTTGGAACAAACCGACGTACGCGCCGTGACCTTCCTCGCCCCCGACCGCTCGCCGCTGGCCCACGCCGGCCCGACCATGCTCAACCGGGCGCCTGAGGGCAACAGCACGCAATTGCTGCAACGCACCGGTAACGACGCCACGCGCTACCTGCTGCCGGTCTTCGGCAAGCACCGCAACCTGGCGGGCGAATTGATTCCCGAAGAAGCCGACCGCCTGCTGGGCTGGGTCGAGCTGGAGCTGTCCCACAGCGGCATGTTGTTGCGCGGTTATCGCAGCCTCTTCGCCAGCCTGTTGCTGATTGCCGCCGGCCTGGGCCTGACCGCGCTGCTGGCCCTGCGCATGGGCCGCACGATCAACCGCCCGTTGAGCCAGATCAAGCAAGCCGTGGCCCAGCTCAAGGACGGTCACCTGGAAACCCGCCTGCCGCCCTTGGGCAGCCAGGAGCTGGACGAACTGGCGTCGGGCATCAACCGCATGGCCGGCACCTTGCAGAACGCCCAGGAAGAACTGCAGCACAGCATCGACCAGGCCACCGAGGACGTGCGCCAGAACCTGGAAACCATCGAGATCCAGAACATCGAGCTGGACCTGGCGCGCAAGGAAGCCCTGGAAGCGAGCCGGATCAAATCCGAATTCCTGGCGAACATGAGCCATGAGATCCGCACCCCGCTCAACGGCATCCTCGGCTTCACACATCTCTTGCAGAAAAGCGAGCTGACCCCACGCCAGCTCGACTACCTGGGCACCATCGAAAAATCCGCCGACAGCCTGCTGGGCATCATCAACGAGATCCTCGACTTCTCGAAGATCGAGGCCGGCAAGCTGGTGCTCGACAACATCCCGTTCAACCTGCGGGACCTGCTGCAAGACACCCTGACCATCCTCGCCCCCGCCGCCCATGCCAAGCAGCTGGAGCTGGTGAGCCTGGTGTACCGCGACACGCCGTTGTCGCTGGTGGGCGATCCGTTGCGCCTCAAGCAGATCCTCACCAACCTGGTGAGCAACGCCATCAAGTTCACCCGCGAGGGCACCATCGTCGCCCGGGCCATGCTCGAAGACGAACACGAAGACAGCGTGCAGTTGCGCATCAGCATCCAGGACACCGGCATCGGCCTGTCCGCCCAGGACGTGCGGGCGCTGTTCCAGGCGTTCAGCCAGGCCGACAATTCACTGTCGCGCCAGCCGGGCGGCACCGGGCTGGGCCTGGTGATTTCCAAGCGCCTGGTGGAACAGATGGGCGGCGAGATCGGTGTGGACAGCACGCCGGGCGAAGGCTCGGAGTTCTGGATCAGCCTGCGCCTGCCCAAGACCCGCGACGACGCCGAGGACCTGCCCGGCCCGCCGTTGCTGGGCCGACGCGTGGCGCTGCTGGAAAACCACGAGCTGGCGCGCCAGGCCTTGCAACACCAGCTCGAGGACTGCGGCCTGCACGTCACGCCCTTCAACACCCTGGAAAGCCTGACCAACGGCGTCACCGTCGCCCACCCGACCGACCAGGCGTTCGACCTGGCCGTGCTGGGCATCACCAGCAACGACATGCCGCCGGAACGCCTCAACCAGCACATCTGGGACCTCGAACACCTGGGCTGCAAGGTGCTGGTGCTGTGCCCCACCACCGAACAGACGCTCTACCACCTCTCGGTGCCCAACCCCCACAGCCAGTTGCAGGCCAAGCCCGCCTGCACCCGCAAGTTGCGCCGCTCGCTGTCCGACCTGGTGAACCCACGGCCAACCCGCAGCGAGCCGAACGAGCCGGTGGCCAGCCGCGCGCCCAAAGTGCTGTGCGTGGATGACAACCCGGCCAACCTGTTGCTGGTGCAGACCCTGCTCGAAGACATGGGGGCCAAGGTGCTGGCGGTGGAAAGCGGCTATGCCGCGGTCAAGGCCGTGCAAAAGGAAACCTACGACCTGGTGCTGATGGATGTGCAGATGCCCGGCATGGACGGGCGCCAGAGCACCGAGGCGATCCGCCAGTGGGAAAGCGAGCGCCACTGCACGCCGCTGCCGATCGTCGCCCTCACCGCCCATGCCATGGCCAACGAAAAGCGCGCTCTGCTGCAAAGCGGCATGGACGACTACCTGACCAAACCCATCAGCGAACGGCAACTGGCCCAGGTGGTGCTCAAATGGACCGGCCTGGCCTTGCGCAATCAGTCGCCGGAGCGCCACGGCGACGCCCAGGCCGGCGGTGAACTGCTGGTGCTCGACCACGAAGAGGGCCTGCGCCTGGCCGCCGGCAAGGCCGACCTGGCGGCGGACATGCTGGCGATGTTGTTGGCGTCCCTGGAAGCCGACCGCGAAGCGATCCGCCAGGCCAGCGAGGCCAACGATCACAACGCCTTGATCGAACGAGTCCATCGCCTGCACGGGGCGACGCGCTACTGCGGGGTTCCGCAACTGCGCGCCGCCTGCCAGCGCAGCGAAACCCTGCTCAAGCAACAGGACCCCAAAGCCGCCGCCGCCCTGGAAGAACTGGAGCGCGCCATCAATCGGCTGGCGAGCGAGGCCCGTATCAGCGCCTGACCCAGCGCAATAACCGTCGGGGCCATCACGGCTAAGCTGATGCCATCCAAGCCTCAGGAGGCCGCCATGCGTGTGATTCTTTTCAGCAGCCAGACTTACGACCGCGACAGTTTCAGCAAGGCTGTAGCCCCCGCCGGCCTTGAACTGCAGTTCCAGCCGGCGCGCTTGAACCTGGACACCGTCGCCCTGGCCGAACACCACGAAGTGGTCTGCGCCTTCATCAACGACGACCTCAGCGCCCCGGTGCTGGAGCGGCTGGCAAGCGGCGGGACCCGGCTGATCGCCCTGCGCTCGGCCGGCTACAACCATGTCGACCTGATGGCCGCCCAGCGCCTGGGGCTGGCCATCGTCCGGGTGCCTGCCTACTCGCCCCACGCCGTCGCCGAACATGCGGTGGCGCTGATCATGGCCCTCAATCGCTGCCTGCACCGCGCCTACAACCGTACCCGCGACGGTAACTTCAGCCTGCATGGCCTCACCGGCTTCGATCTGGTGGGCAAGACCGTCGGGGTGATCGGCACCGGGCAGATCGGCGCGACGTTCGCGCGAATCATGGCCGGCTTCGGTTGCCGGTTACTGGCTTACGACCCCTACCCCAATGCCCAGCTCGAAGCGCTGGGCGCCCATTACTTGCCGCTGCCGCAACTGTTGGAACAGGCGCAGATCATCAGCCTGCACTGCCCGCTCAACGAACAGAGCCGCCACTTGATCAACGCCCAGTCCCTGGCCGCGATGCAACGCGGCGCCATGCTGATCAACACCGGGCGCGGCGGGCTGGTGGATACGCCGGCGCTGATCGAAGCGCTGAAGAGCGGTCAGTTGGGCTACCTGGGGCTGGATGTCTATGAAGAAGAGGCCCAACTGTTCTTCAAGGACCGCTCCGACCAGCCCCTGCAGGACGATGTCCTGGCCCGGCTACTGACCTTTCCCAACGTGATCGTCACCGCCCACCAGGCCTTCCTGACCCATGAAGCGCTGGCGGCGATCGCCACCACCACTCTGGACAACATCGCCGCCTGGGCGGCTGGCACGCCACAGAACGTGGTAGATGGCTGACCTGCTCTATCAGCCAACACATAACTCCCACAGGATGGAGTTTCGTCGGCAAGACTCGTGGTTGCCCATCCCCAGCCATGCCCCCGTGCTAGCATGTCGCGCCTATTTGGAGGACCCATGGCCGAACACGATTTCCGCTACACCCTGATGAACCCGCAGCACACCCTGACCGAAGTCCGCGCCTTGGCGCCGGGCCGCTATCAGGTCACCGGCAACGGCGGTTCGATCCAGGCCAACGATGTCTTGCTGGTCACCCTCAAGGGCAGCAAGGACCTGTCCATGCGACTGACCGTGGACACCGTCCGGCACCTGCTCAAGCCCATGGGCCAATGGACTGCCATGACCACCGGCCCAGTGTTCGGCGAACTGGCGATCCACACCTGGCAGGTCAACTGCGACGGCTGCGCCAAGGCACTGAGCTTCGAGTTCGCCGTCGATGCCCAGCTGGGCGTCAAGGCCCAGAAGCCAGCCGCCAACGCGCGTATCGCCGAGCTGGGCTGGACCACGGTCGGTGAAAAACACCTGTGCCCGAAATGCCAGGAAGCAGCCTGATGAAACACACGGCCCTGGCCGCGTTGATCGGCATGAGCCTGATGGGTTGCGCCGCTGAACCTGTGCAACTGCAGCACAATCGCAGCTACATCCTGGAGTGGATCGGCGAACGGCCGTTGATGGACTACAGCCACCTGACCATCACCCTCGGCGACGATGGTCGCGCCTATGGCAACGGCGGCTGCAACCACTGGTTTGCCGCCTACACCCTGGAAGGCCACCGCTTGAGCTTCGGCAAGATCGGCAGCACCCGCAAGCTCTGCGCCCCGGCCGTGATGGAGCAGGAAGGCCGCTTCTTGCAGGCGCTGGAAAAGGTCGAGCGCTGGGACATCGCGCCCAACGAGCAGATGCGCTTCTGGCCCGCCCAGGGCAAGCCGCTGCGCTGGTGGCTGGAAGAAGGCTGAGACCGCCCCCCTGTGGCTAGCAACACTAATGAGCTGATGTAGATGCGATGATTGTGGCGAGGGGATTCATCCCCGCTGGGCTGCGTAGCAGCCCCCTTGCGTTTGGTCTGATATATCGCGGTGGCATTGATATATGGGGGCCGCTTCGCAGCCCAACGGGGATGAATCCCCTCGCCACAAGGTATCCACCTTGCAACAGGTCTTATTTGAGCGCCTGCAACGCCTCCAGCTTCGCCATCACCCCCGCCGCCGTCTGCTCCCCGAGCAACTGCTCGCGCAGCTTGCCCTGGTTGTCGATGATGTAGGTCACCGGCAGCCCTTCACTGCGTGGCAGGTCGAAGATCTCGGCCGGGTCGCGAGCCAATACGGTGAAGCGGATGCCCATCTTGTCGCTGGCGCTCTTGAGCTCCTCGCCCTGCACCTGGTCGAAATTGACCCCGAACACGCCGACGTTGCGGCCCTTGAGCTGGTCGGCCAGGGCATTGAACTCGGGAATTTCGGTGCGGCACGGCGCGCACCACTCCGCCCAGTAGTTGAGCACCAGCCATTGCTTGTCCAGCCGCTGCGAGGCGACGGCCTGGCCGTTCTGGTCTACCCCGTAGTCGTTGCCGCAGCCGGCGAGCAACAAAATGCCCATGAATGTCATTGCCGCCGTCAGTCGCCTTACCATGTGCCGATCCTTGTCTGAATGTGAGCTGCCGCGACCCGTTGCCTCTGTTGGGTGCTTGGGGCCTCGCGGCACAGTAGAATAGCCGCCACCTTACGCAAGATGCGACCCGCTCATGACCGATCTGACGCTTTATCACAACCCGCGCTGCTCGAAATCCCGCGGTGCGCTGGAACTGTTGGAGGCCCGCGGCCTGACGCCCACCGTGGTCCGCTACCTGGAAACCCCACTGGACGCCGCGCAACTGGAACGCCTGCTGGGCAAGCTCGGCATTACCGCCCGGCAACTGCTGCGCACCGGTGAAGAGGCCTACACAGACCTGAACCTGGCCGACGAAAGCCTGAGCCAGGCGCAGTTGATCGCCGCCATCGCCGCCCACCCGAAACTCATGGAACGGCCCATCCTGGAAACCGCCGACAAGGCCGTGATCGGTCGTCCGCCGGAGAAGATCCTGGAGATCCTGCCGTGAGCACGCCGTACATCCTGGTGTTGTATTACAGCCGCAGCGGCTCGACCCATGAGATGGCCCGGCAGATTGCCCGTGGCATCGAGCAGGCCGGGCTGGAAGCCAGGCTGCGCACGGTGCCGGCGATTTCCACCGAATGTGAAGCGGTGTCGCCGGACATCCCCGAGCAAGGCCCGCTTTACGCCACTCTCGATGACCTCAAGCACTGCGCCGGCCTGGCCTTGGGCAGCCCGACCCGTTTCGGCAACATGGCCGCGCCGTTGAAGTATTTCCTCGACGGCACCAGCAACCTGTGGCTGACCGGCGCCCTGGTGGGCAAGCCGGCCGGGGTGTTCACGTCCACGGCCAGCCTGCATGGCGGCCAGGAAACCACCCTGCTGTCGATGATGCTGCCGCTGTTGCACCACGGCATGCTGATTACCGGCCTGCCCTACAGCGAGTCGGCGCTGATCGACACCGAAGGCGGCGGCACGCCCTATGGGCCGAGCCATCACGCGGGAAGCGACGGCAAGCGCGGCCTGAACGAACACGAAGTCGCGCTGTGCCGGGCCCTGGGTTCGCGCCTGGCGAAGACGGCACAGTTGCTGGAGAAAGGCCGTGGCTAAGAAGCCCAAGATCCTGCCGCCCATTGCGTGGCTGGAACCGCGGGTGCGCATCGCCCGCCTCCTCAGCCTGCTGTGCTTCTTTGGCCTGGTGGGGTTACTCAGCGCCTATTACCTGCTGATCGCTGACCTGCACGGTGCGCGGCCCTGGGTCATCCTGCTGATCGAGCTGGTGCCGCTGCTGATCCTCGCCCCCGGCATGCTCACCGGCAGCGCCCGCGGCCACTCGTGGATGTGCTTCGTGGTGAACCTGTACTTCATCAAGGGCGCGCTGGCGGCCTATGACCCGAACCGGCAACTGTTCGGCCTGCTGGAAATGGCGGCGAGCCTGGCGGTGTTCTGCTCGGCGTTGTTGTATGTGCGGTGGCGGTTTCAGTTGAACCGGCGGTTGGCGGGGGAAGGCGAGGTCCCTGTCGCCTGAGAGGCCGCCATCGCGAGCAAGCTCGCTCCCACATGAGGTCTGTGGTGTTCACAAATCCCCTGTGGGAGCGAGCTTGCTCGCGATGGGCGCGACGCGGTCTCAATGATTGACGGTGTAGGCCAGCATCATCGAAATCTGCGACATCGGCCGCCCGCCGCTCTCTTCATGCCAGCGGTTGAAAGCATTCTGCACCGTCGCCAGGTCCCGCAGGCTGGTGGGGACTTTGTCGATGATCTCCTGGGCATTGAGCGCGGCCACCACGTCATAGCTCGGCACAAAGGTGTCCTTGCCCATCATCCGCAGGAAGCGCGGCGCCGACAGGCCGCCCAGTTGATGGCCGTGTTTCTTCAGGTAGGTCCACAGGCCGACGATGTCGGTCACCGGCCAGTCGGCGATCAGCGCGCCGAAGCTGCCTTTTTCGTGGGCCACATCCAGGATCAATTGGGCGTTGCGCGGCACGCTCTTGAGCTTGCCCAGGTGGCGAATGATCCGTGCGTCCTGCATCAGTCGCTCCAGGTGCTCGGCACTCATGAGCACGACTTTTTCCGGGTCGAACTTGAAGAACACCTCTTCGAACGCCGGCCACTTGGCATCCACCAGGCTGTGCTTGAGGCCCGCGCGAAAGACCCGCAGCGCCATGGTCGAGAGGTAGCGGTCGTCACTGATCTTGCGCAATTGCGCCGGGGTCTTGGGAACAGGCAGGTGGGCTTCCAGTTCAGCCGCCGAACCGAAGCGGTTCAGACAATACTCGTGCAGCCACTTGTAATCGCGCATGCCCTCTCCTGGGGTCAGAAATGAAAACGGCGCTCGCGAGCGCCGTGAAATAGAGGCCTTGGCCGGGTCAGAGGTTCACCACGTTGACGAAGCGCGGCGTGGCGTTTTCGTCGATGCGCAGGTTGGTGAAGTCGAACAGGTTGCGATCCGCCAGTTGCGATGGGACAACGTTCTGCAGGCCACGGAAGATGCTCTCGGTACGCCCAGGGGTCTTGCGCTCCCACTCCTGGAGCATTTCCTTGACCACCTGGCGCTGCAGGTTCTCCTGGGAACCGCAGAGGTTGCAGGGGATGATCGGGAACTGCTTGAAGTCCGAATAGGCCTGGATGTCCTTCTCGTTGCAATAGGCCAGCGGCCGGATCACCACGTTGCGCCCGTCATCGGCCCGCAGCTTGGGCGGCATGGCCTTGAGGGTGCCGTTGTAGAACATGTTCAGGAAGAACGTCTCGACGATGTCGTCGCGGTGGTGCCCCAGGGCCATCTTGGTCGCGCCGATCTCGTCGGCAAAGGTGTAGAGCGTCCCGCGCCGCAGGCGTGAACACAACGAGCAGGTGGTCTTGCCTTCGGGAATCAGTTCCTTGACCACCGAATAGGTGTCTTTCTCGACGATGTGGTATTCCACGCCCAGCGACTCGAGGTAGGCCGGCAGCACGTGCTCGGGAAAACCGGGCTGCTTCTGGTCCATGTTCACGGCGACGATGTCGAACTTGATCGGGGCAACCTTCTGCAAGTGCATCAGCACATCGAGCAAGGTGTAGCTGTCCTTGCCGCCGGACAGGCAGACCATGACCTTGTCACCGTCCTCGATCATGTTGAAATCGGCGACCGCCTCACCGGCCAGGCGGCGCAGGCGCTTTTGCAGTTTGTTCTGGTTGACCGTAAGAGTGCCCATGACGCGAAATCCGTGAGGTGTGACGAAAGGCCGGCATTTTACGCAAAAAATCCACTTTCGGCGAAGGCTCATGACGGGCGCTATTGTGGCGAGGGGATTCATCCCCGTTGGGCTGCGCAGCAGCCCCTCATTAACGACTGGGTTACTGGGGGAGCCAATGGATGGGGGGCGCTTCGCACCCCAGCGGGGATAAATCCCCTCGCCACAGGCGGATTCTTCCAGCCGGAGCGGTGCACAGACCCATCGGCGATTAACCCGCCAACCGACAGCGCAATTTGCTCTAAGCCTCCCATCCCGCTGGCGATAACTCCTTTCTATACTGCGGCATAAGGTCGCACACACATACAGACCTTTACTTACTTGGCCATTTGGCCCGTAGGCGCTCCGTTGGGGGCGATGGCAATAACAAAGGAGTGACTGACTATGATCCATCATGTCGTGGGACTCTTTACCCACCCTGATCAAGAATGGAAGGAGATCCGTGGCGATCAGGAGGAAAGCATCAGCCACATGTACCTGACCCACACGCTGATCCTGGCGGCCATCCCCGCCATATCGGCGTTCATCGGTACCACGCAGGTGGGCTGGGTCATCGGCAACCGCCCTCCGGTGATGCTGACGCAGGAAAGCGCGCTGTGGATGACGGTCATGTCATACCTGGCGATGCTGGGCGGCGTGGCGGTGATGGGCGCCTTCATCCACTGGATGGCCCGCACCTACGACGCCAACCCGAGCCTGGCCCGTTGTGTCGCGTTTGCCACCTACACGGCAACCCCTTTGTTCATCGGTGGCCTGGCGGCGCTCTACCCGCACATGTGGCTGGGGATGATCGTCGGCACGGCGGCCATCTGCTACACGGTCTACCTGCTGTACGTGGGCCTGCCGACCTTCATGAACATTCCCCAGGACGAAGGCTTCCTCTTCTCCAGCTCGGTGCTTGCCGTCGGCCTGGTGGTGCTGGTCGCCATCATGGCGTTCACGGTGATCGTCTGGGGCCTGGGCGTTGGCCCGGTGTATACCAATTAACCGCAAGAAGCCCCTCCGATAACAAGCAATCCTGCCAACACAGGCCGCCGCAAGGCGGCCTTCCTGTGTTGGCAATGGCGAAAACGACCGCTGGGCGCCCCGGCGATTCGCAACGGTCGATGCTTGCGGCATACTCGGGTTTCTGGAGATCCGTACAGCATGCTCGAGCAACTCAATACCCGCGTCGAAGAGTGTTACCAACAAGCCGAAACCTTTTTCAAACGTCCTTTCAAACGCCCGGTGGTCAGCTTCAAATTGCGTGGCCAGAAAGCCGGGGTCGCTCACCTGCATGAGAACCTGCTGCGCTTCAACCCACAGTTGTACCGGGAAAACGCCGATGACTTCCTCAAGCAGACCGTCGCCCACGAAGTCGCACACCTGATCGCCCACCAACTGTTTGGCGAGCGCATCCAGCCCCATGGCGAAGAGTGGCAACTGATCATGCGCGGGGTGTACGAACTGCCGCCCAATCGCTGTCACACCTACGCCATCAAACGCCGCAGCGTGACCCGCTACATCTACAAATGCCCGTGCGACGGCAGCGACTTCCCGTTCTCGGCCCAGCGCCACAGCCTGGTACGCCAGGGACGCAGGTACTTGTGTCGCAGTTGCCGGGGGACGTTGGTGTTCAGTGGGGAGACGCGGGTGGAATAGCCTGATTTTGCGGTGCCTGGACTGACCTCTTCGCGAGCAAGCCCGCTCCCACAGGGGACTTGTGTACACCGTAGGTCCGATGTGGGAGCGGGCTTGCTCGCGAAGGGGCCCTAAAAAGCACTACAAAATCACCTTGTCACCGCGCAATTGGGCAATCTGCTGCGCACTAAACCCCAGCTCCCCCAACACCTGGTCCGTATGCTCCCCAACCTTCGCGCCAATGTGCCGGGGCGCGGGCAGCCCATCCGAAAACTTCAGCGGACACGCCATCTGCGCCTGGCGCGAACCATCGCCCCGAGGCACCTGGGTCACCACCTCGCGCGCCTGCAACTGCGGGTGTTGCAACGCTTCGTCCAACCCCAGCACCGGCTCGACACAGGCATCGATGCCCGCGAACAACCGGCACAACTCGGCGAAGTCATGTTTTTCGAACTCGACCTGCAACGCCTGCTTGAGCGCCCGCTGTTGCGCGGGATCGGGCGAGAGGCCCTGGGTCGCCAGTTCCGGTCGCCCCAAGGCCTCGCACAGGGCCTGCATGAAGCCCGGCTCCAGGCTGCCCACCGACATCCAGCGGCCCTCCCGCGTGCGGTAATAGTCATAGAAACTGCCGCCATTGAGCATCTGGCTTTCAAACCCTGGCACCTGACCGCAGGCCAGGTACCCGGCACCGGCCAGGGCGTTCAGGCTGAAGACACAGTCGGTCATGCTGACGTCCAGGTGCTGGCCCCGCCCGGTCTGCTGTCGGGCAATCACCGCCGCCAACAGCCCGATCACTCCATGCAGCGAGCCACCGGCGATATCGGCTGCCTGGATCCCCAGCGGCAGCGGCCCGCTGTCGGCGCGACCGGTGTGGCTGGCCAAGCCTGCCACGGCCAGGTAGTTGATGTCGTGGCCGGCACGTTCCTTGTACGGCCCGGTCTGGCCGTAGCCGGTGATCGACACGTAGATCAGCCGCGGATTGATGGCCTTCAGCGCTTCGTATCCCAGGCCCAGTCGCTCCATGACCCCGGGCCGGAACTGCTCCAGCAGGATGTCGTGGTCGGCGAGCAAGGCCTCGATCACCGCCAGCGCCTCTGGTTGCTTGAGGTCCAGGGCGAGGCTGCGCTTGTTGCGGTTGAGGTACGCGTGGCTGGCAGACACCCCGTGGTCATGGGGCGGCAGCATCCGCAACAGATCCGCACGGTTCGGCGACTCGATGCGCAGCACCTCAGCGCCCATGTCGGCCAGCAGCAACGAGGCGAACGGGCCGGGCAGCAGGGTCGAAAAGTCCAGAACCTTGAGCGATGCCAGTGGGCCTTGCATGAGCGATCTCCGAGGGGTGATGGCTCAAGCCTAGGCAGGGATGAGAGACGGGGCAATTACCGCGGGTGTTGTTTGGGGTGACCAATGCGCTCAAGAAGCGAGCCGTGGCGAGGGAGCTTGCTCCCGCTGGGTTGCGCAGCAGCCCCACACTGCAATGCATCAGATAACACAAGGGGCCCGCTGCGCAGGCCAGCGGGAGCAAGCTCCCTCGCCACAGGGGGTGCAGTGGCCTTTTCGTCAGTCATGAAAAAACCCGCCGAGGCGGGTCTTTTCAGTGCAGGCTGACGCTTACTTCACAGCGCCCGGTGCTTCGGCTGCCGCAATCTGCTCGTCCTCTTCGCGAACGTCGGAGATGCCGCGACCACCGGAAGCCAGTTCGGCGTGCAGTTGGTCTTCGTCCAGTTCCTTGACCCACTTAGCAACCACTACCGTGGCAACGGCGTTGCCCACCAGGTTGGTCAGGGCGCGGGCTTCGGACATGAAGCGGTCGATACCCAGGATCAGCGCCAGGCCGGCCACCGGCAGGTGACCCACGGCCGACAGGGTGGCGGCCAGTACGATGAAGCCGCTACCGGTCACGCCGGCAGCCCCCTTGGACGACAGCAGCAACACCAGCAGCAGGGTGATCTGGTGGGTGATGTCCATGTGGGTATCGGTGGCCTGGGCGATGAACACCGCGGCCATGGTCAGGTAGATCGAAGTACCGTCCAGGTTGAACGAGTAGCCGGTCGGGATGACCAGGCCAACGACAGACTTCTTGGCGCCCAGGCGTTCCATCTTGATCAGCATGCGTGGCAGGGCCGATTCCGACGAGGAGGTGCCCAGCACGATCAGCAGCTCTTCACGGATGTAGCGAACCAGCTTGATCACGCTGAAGCCGTGGATGCGGCAGATGGCACCCAGCACGACCAGCACGAACACCACGCAGGTGATGTAGAAGCAGATCATCAGCTGGCCCAGTTGCACCAGCGAACCGACACCGTAGGCGCCGATGGTGAAGGCCATGGCACCAAATGCACCCAGGGGCGCCAGTTTCATGATCATGTTGATGATGATGAACATGACGTGGGCGAAGCGGTCGATGAAGTCCAGGACCGGCTTGCCGTAGGCGCCCAGGCGATGCAGGGCGAAACCGAAGATCACCGAGAACATCAGCACTTGCAGGATGTCGCCGTTGGCGAACGCGCCGACGATGGTGTTCGGGATCACGTTGAGGATGAAGGCAACGATGCTCTGGTCTTTACCGGCGGAGATGAAGCCGGCGATCTTGCTGGTGTCCAGGGTCGACACGTCGATGTGCATGCCGTTACCCGGTTGCACGACGTTGACCACGACCAGGCCGATCAGCAGGGCGATGGTGGAGACGATCTCGAAGTACAGCAGCGCATAGCCGCCAGTTTTGCCGACCGACTTCATGTTCTGCATGCCGGCGATACCGCTGACGACGGTACAGAAGATGATCGGGGCGATGACCATTTTGATCAGTTTGATGAACCCGTCACCGAACGGCTTGAGGGCAACACCGGTCTGCGGGTAGAAGTGGCCGAGCAAAATACCGATGGCAATGGCTACGATCACCTGGAAATACAGGGATTTGTACAGGGGCTGACGAGTCGTCATGGCAAACCTTCCTCAAGCGTCCCGTGCGACAACATCCACCTGTCGTCCACGAAACCTCAATTGCGAACCCTCCTGCACTGGAGGGATTTGTTTTGTCGGCTGCACGCGGCAGACCTACCTAACGCATCGCAAAGCGCGTGCCATTTTTGCGAAACCTCCTACATCCGGTATAGCAGACGGGTTGGCGCATTCCACAAGGGTTTAAACAGGGCGTGTAAGGTGGCGGATTTCCGCCTGCTGGCCGCTTCCCGCTCCGGAATTTGGCGGATATCCGCCTTGTCCAGGTCCGTCCCGCTGCTACCATCGCCGGCTTAACGGACGGATTTCTTGCCATGCGCCAACGCACGATCGCCAGCCATTTCGCCCGCGCAGCCCTGGGTGGCGCGCGCCGGCAAGGCTTCGATTACCTTCCCCTGCTGCAACAGTTGGGCATCAGCCCCCAATTGCTGGAGGAATCACGGGCGCGCATCGCGCCGGAACAGTTCGCGCGCCTGCTGCAGTCGCTGTGGCAACAACTGGACGATGAATACCTGGGGTTCGGCCGGGCGCCGAGTAAACCCGGGACGTTTGCAATGATGTGCCACGCGTTGATCCACTGCCGAACCCTGGGCAAGGCGCTCCAGCGCGGCCTGTTGTTCTACGGCCTGTTCCCCGACGCCCCCCGCCTGTCGCTGGAAGCCGAAGGCGAGCGGGTCCGGCTGGTGCTGGACGACTCGACGCTGTGGGACCCGGATCACTTCCTGAGCGAAAGCCTGCTGGTGATCTGGCATCGCCTCGGCAGTTGGTTGATTGGCCAGCGGATCGGTCTGGAACAGGCGACGTTCGGCTACGCGAGGCCCGCCCACGCGGCCGAGTACGACTTGCTGTTCCCCTGTCCGTTGGTGTTCGGGGCTCCCAGCAGCAGCCTGTTGTTCCACAGCCGCTACCTGGACATGCCGCTGCTGCAGGACGAACGCACCCTCAAGCATTTTCTCGAACGCTCCCCCGCCGACCTGCTGTCGCGCCCCGACGATGGCCACAGCCTGAGCAGCCAGCTGCGGCGCCTGCTCAGCCGCGACACGGCACGTTGGCCCGACCTGGACACCGTGGCGAGCCACCTGCACATCAGCCCCCAGACGCTGCGCCGGCACCTGCGCGAGGAAGGCACCAGTTTCCAGGCGCTCAAGGACCAATTGCGGCGGGATATCGCCATCTATCACCTGGGGCATGCGCAGCTGTCGTTGCAGGAGATTGCCGAGCAGTTGGGGTTCTCGGAACCGTCGGCGTTTCATCGGGCGTTCAAGAAGTGGACGGGGGTGACACCGGGGGCTTATCGGGAGCAGGAGAACTGAGTGGCAGCATCCGGTTTTGGTAGGCCTCTTCGCGGGCAAGCCCGCTCCCGTGAGCACCGCAAATCCCCTGTGGGAGCGGGCTTGCCCGCGAAGAGGCCAATAGCCACACCGAAAAAAAACCCAGTCATACCACCGGAAAATGAATCCGGAACGCCGCGCCGCCCAGTTCCGAATCCCCCAGGGTCAACGTGGCGCCGTAGCTTTCGATGATGTCCTTGACCACCGCCAGGCCAATCCCCTGCCCCGGGTGCTGGCGGTCGAGCCGTTCGCCACGCTGGAGAATCCGCGCCCGCTGATCCGGCGGTACGCCCGGCCCATCGTCCTCGACGCACAGCTCCATGCCGCCGAGGGTCTGGTGGACGCTGACGCGCACCTGCCCCAGGCAGAGTCGATAGGCGTTTTCCAACAGGTTGCCGAGCATTTCCAGCAAGGCGCCCTGCTCGATCGGCACCTGGCAGTGCTCTGGCAGGTCGAAACCGACATCGACCCGTTTATCGCGATAGACCTTGTCCAGGGTGTCGCACAGGCTTTGCAACACCGGGCGCAAGGGCACCTGGTGGCGCACCAGCCCGCTCTTGCGCAGGCTGGCACGCTGCAACTGGTAGCCGATCTGCTGACTCATGCGTTCGATCTGGGATTGCAGGACCCAGGCCTGGTCCCGGTCCGCGGGGCGCCGGGCCATGTCTTCGCTGACGCCCTGCAGCACCGCCAGCGGGGTTTTCAGGCTGTGGGCCAGGTCATCGAGGGAGTCACGGTAGCGGCTGCGCTGCTCGCGCTCGCTGTACAGCAGGCGGTTGAGGGAGCCGGTCAGGCGCAACAGCTCGCGGGGGTGCTCGGTGCTGAGGCTGTCCCGGGCCCCGCTTTCGATCTCGTCCAACTCCTGGCTCAAGCGCCGCAAGGCCCGCAGGCCCCAGGTCAGGCCGATCCACAACAGCGCCAGCAATACCAGCAGGGCCGCGCCAAAACCCAGGTAGAGATTGTCCCGCAGGCCTTGCAGGGTCACCTCGTAGTCGCGGACCGGTTGCAGGGTGACGATACTGAAGGCCGCGTTCTGCCCGCCGAGCAGTTGGATCTCGACGTCATAGACGAAAAACTCCTGGCCATCGTTCTCGCGGATTCGCGCGAACTGGTTGCCCTGGCCGTCGTAGCGCGGCGTGTAGTTGATGTTTTCTTCCCGCGTGGCCTTCGAGCGCCACACCAATCGCCCGTCGCGGTCATAGATGTAGCCCAGCAACCGGGCATCGGCGAGGTTGAAGCGCTCGTCGGGCAGTTGCGTCGGCATCTTCAAGCGGTTGTTTTCCACCCGGGCGGCGGAAATCAGCGTGGTCACGTCCGACGCCAGGCGCTGCTCGATGGACTCCTGCAACGCCAGGCTGAACGCACCTTGCATCGCCGGCAGCAGCGCCAGCATGAACAACACCGCCAGGGTCATGGCGGCCAGCATCAAGCGCAGGCGTAGCGAACGAATCACTGGCAGCGCTCGTTGAACAGGTAGCCCAGTCCTCGCACGGTGTCGATCGGCTTGAAGCCACCGGGGGCCTCCAGCTTGCGGCGCAGGCGCCCGACCAGCACTTCGATGACATTCGGATCGCGCTCGTCGTCATCGGGATACAGCTGTTCCATCAAGCGGTCCTTGGCGACCACCTGCTGGTGATGACGCATCAGGTACTCGAGGATGCGGTACTCGTAGGCGGTCAGGGCCAGGGGTTCTTCGTCGAGGGACGCCTGCTTGCGGTTGAGGTCCAGCAGCAATGGTCCGGCGACGATGGTCGACTGGGTGAAGCCGCTGGAGCGCCGCAACAGCGCATTCAGGCGGGCTTCCAGCTCTTCGAACTGGAAGGGCTTGACCACATAGTCGTCGGCCCCGGCGGCCAGGCCCTCGACCTTGTCCTGCCAGTTGCCGCGGGCGGTCAGGATCAGGATCGGAAACGTCTTGTCCTGGGAACGCAGCCGGCGGATCAGCTCCAGGCCGCTGATGCCCGGCAGGCCCAGGTCGACGACGGCCAAGTCGTGGTTGAATTCCGCGACCTGGTACAAGGCCTCTTCAGCGTTGGCGACGGCCTGCACCACGTGGCCGCTGTCGGTGAGACGGGTTTGCAGGTGATGACGCAGCAGAGCCTCGTCTTCGACGACCAGTAATTTCATGAAGCCTCTCCCCAGGCAAATCAAACGATCCAGTGCTGTGTACCACAACGAAAGGCGCCGGATCGTTTTGGACCGATCCGGCGGGATACGCTCACCCCACGCCGCTTAGAACGTGTAGTTGGCCGACAGGTAGGTCTGGGCGCTGCTGGTCAGGTCCAGCGAGCCGACCTTGTCGCCACCGTGGGGGCTCATCTCGGTGCTGGCGTTGCTGCGCAGGTAACGGTAACCCAGTTCTACCGAGGTGTTCTGCGAAATTTGTTGCAGGACGCCGCCCTGCAAGCCCACGGCGTAACCGATGTCGCTGTCGCGGCTGTAGCCGGGGAATCCTGGGTCAGCTTGGTCAGGCCCGCCGTGCCACCGCCGAACAGCTTGGTGGTGCTGGTGACCGGATAGAACACGTCGTAGCTGCCCAGCAGGTTTTCCTGGCGCAGCTTGATGCCGTTGTGAGTACCCGAGACATTGTCATAGGTGGCGTAGTAGCGACCCTGATCGTTCTGCTTGCCCAGGCGAATGCCATAGGTGGTGTCTTTACCGATGATGCCGTCGGCGTTCGGGTGGTTCAGGTTGTCGTTCAAGGCATCGGACTTCTTGACCTTGTCGCTGGTCTGGCCCAGGGTCAGGCTGGCGAAATTGTCATCGGCGTGGGCCATGGCGCTGGCGCCCAGCACGGTGAAAGCCAGCAGCAGTTTCTTCATCGCAGTCATGATCAAATTCCTTTCAAGCGTGGGTGGTGGGTGAAGTCGCAGTCACGTTAACCAGCGGTCCCTGAACACCCCTTGAACGTTCTCTGAACCTTGGCTGAATGAATCGGCTAGAGTGTCTTGTCCCATACGCCCCCTCTCAAGGAGATCCACCATGCGCAGGTTGCTTGCCGTTGCACTTCTGGCCCTCAGTGGCATGAGCCACGCCGCTGTCCAGACCCAGGAGATTCCCTACACCAGTGCCGACGGCACGAAGCTGATCGGCTATTACGCTTTCGACGACGCCGTCAAAGGACCGCGCCCGGGCGTGGTGGTGGTGCACGAGTGGTGGGGGCTGAACGATTACGCCAAGCGTCGCGCCCGTGACCTCGCCGGCCTGGGCTACAGTGCCCTGGCCATCGACATGTACGGCGACGGCAAGAACACCGAGCATCCGAAGGACGCCATGGCGTTCATGCAGGCCGCGCTCAAGGATGGCAAGGCCGCCAGTGCGCGCTTCCAGGCCGGGCTCGACCTGCTGAAGAAGCAGCCCCAGACCGACCCGGACAAACTCGCCGCCATTGGTTACTGCTTCGGCGGCAAGGTGGTGCTGGACGCCGCGCGCCAGGGCGTGCCGCTGGCCGGCGTGGTGAGTTTCCACGGTGCCCTGGTGACCAACACCCCGGCCACGCCCGGCAGCGTCAAGGCCAAGGTGCTGGTTGAGCACGGCGCGCTGGACAGCATGGTCACTGAAGAGAACGTGAAGGCGTTCAAGAGCGAGATGGACAAGGCCGGCGCCGACTATAAGTTCGTCAGCCTCGACGGTGCCAAGCACGGCTTCAGCAACCCTGACGCCGACCGCCTGAGCCACGGCGAGCACGGCGGGCCGGACATTGGCTACAACAAGTCGGCCGACGAAAAATCGTGGGCGGACATGCAGGCGTTCTTCAAGAAAATCTTCGATTGATCCTGTAGATCCGTGGCGAGGGAGCTTGCTCCCGCTCGGGTGCGCAGCGCCCGCAAATTTCGGGGGCCGCTGCGCAGCCCAGCGGGAGCAAGCTCCCTCGCCACAAAAGCCTTGTTCACTCAGGACATCATGGCTCCCACTACCCAGCTCCCGGGCAACCCGGCAAAATGCCCGCCATGAACGCACTCCCCACCCTACCCGCCTGCTGCTCGCCCCTGGATGAACACTGGCCGTTACCCGAAACCCTGCCCGGTACGGTGCTGCTGAGCACCCGCTTCGATCCAGCACGGCTGGGCGCGGATGACTTCCTGAACAGCGCCATCGAGCCGCCGGCGAGCATCCAGCGTTCGGTGGCCAAGCGCCAGGCCGAATTCCTCGCCGGGCGCATCTGTGCCCGGGCCGCTTTGCAACGGCTCGATGGCCAGCCTTGCGTGCCGGCCATTGGCGAAGACCGGGCCCCGGTGTGGCCGGCCCATGTCAGCGGCTCGATCACCCACAGCAACGGCCACGCGGCCGCCATCGTCGCCAGGAAAACCCACTGGCGAGGACTCGGCATGGACCTGGAAAACCTGCTGGAACCCGAGCGCGCCGAGCGCCTGTGCGGTGAAATCCTCACCCCACCCGAGCTGCTGCGCATGGCCACCCTAAGCCGCGATGACCGGGCCCTGCTCGTGACCCTGACCTTTTCCGTGAAGGAAAGCCTGTTCAAGGCGCTGTACCCCCTCGTTGGGCAACGCTTTTATTTCGAGCATGCCGAGGTGCTGGATTGGACGCGCGATGGACAAGTGCACCTGCGCCTGCTGACGGACCTGTCGACCGAATGGCGCCATGGCAGTGAGCTGCAGGCGCAGTTTGGGGTGCGGGATGAGCAGCTATTGAGCCTGGTGGCGATCAAGGCCTGAGGTTGTTGGGTTTGGGAAGGCCTCATCGCGAGCAAGCTCGCTCCCACATTGGCGCGCGCTCGACTTGTGGGAGCGAGCTTGCTCGCGATGAGGCCAGTACAGACACCCCACCTATCAAGACCGATCCTGATGCCGCGGCCAGCTCAAGCTGAAACATGCCCCGCCCAGGCTCTTGCTCTTGCCGATCAACGCCCGGCCGTCGTGCCAGTGGATGATCCGCCGCACGATCGACAGGCCCAGACCATGCCCGCCCGAAGCGCGGGCGCGGCTGTCGTCCAGGCGCAGGAAGGGCTTGAAGATGCGCTCCCAGGCCGCCTCCGGCACGCCTGGCCCGTCATCCTCCACGTCTACCCGACAACGCAACTGGCCCACCTGGTAGCTGACGGTCACCCGCGAGCTGGCGTGGCGCATGGCGTTGCCCACCAGGTTCTGCAAGGCCCGGTGCAGGAACCGTGGCTCGGCCTCGACCCAGGCGCCGTCACAATCGGCGGCCGACAGGCATAGCCCGCGCTCGACGGTGATACCAGCGCGCAACGGGCCCAGTTCATCGATCACCTGATTGACCAGCGCGTCCAGGTCCACCCGCTGGAAATTCAACGCCGGCGAACCCTGCTCCAACCGGGCGTAGGTCAGCATCTCGTCCACCAGCCGGTCGAGGTCTTCGATGTCGTGGTCCATGCCCGCCAGGTATTTGTCCCGGGCCTGGGGCGTGGAGGCCGTGCCGAGCATTTCCAGGCCGAAACGCAGGCGGGCCACCGGGGTGCGCAGTTCGTGGGACACCGCTCGCACCAGTTCGCGCTGGATCGCCAACAGTTGTTGCAAGTGCTCGGCCATGCCGTTGAACGCAGCGGCCAGGCGCCCGACCGAGTCGGCGCCGCGAGCCGGCACCCGGGTTTCCAGGCTGCCCTGGGCGATTTGCGTAGCGGCCGACTCCAGGCCACGCAGGCGCCGCTCCAGTTGGCGCACCAGCAGGTAGACGATCAGGCCGATGAGGCTCAACCCCAACGCCGCGATCAGCACCAGCCATTGCGGCGGATAAGGGTTCATCTGGTACAGCGGCCCGATCTCCAGGACCCACGGCGTGCCGACCATGCCGGCGAACACGCGGATCGAATCGCCGCCCTTGCCCAAGGCCATCACCGTATCGCCCTCGGACACGCGGCGGCGCTGGTCTTCGTCCATGTCCGCCTGCTCGGCGGTCATGAGGCGCAAATCGAAACCAAAGCCTTTTTCCTCCTTGAGTTGGGCGAGCCTCCGGGGTTGCTCGGCCACCGGGTAGCGCACCAGTTCGTCGGCCAACAGGTAGATGGTCGCCCGCGCCAGTTGCTCGCTGATCTGCTGGACTTCCCCCACCAGCACCAATTGCTCGCCATCGCTGACCAGGCGGTAGACCTTCGCCGCGTGGGGCCCGGTCTGCTCGACCAACGCCTGGCCCCGCAGCACGCGGGTGCGTTGACTGAGGTCCAGGTGGGTCTGGTTGAACGTCTGCACCGTCAGGGGAATGCCCAGCAGGCGCTCCCAGACCAACAGCGCCCGGTGCCGTTCGGTGTCGTTCATCGGCCGCAGGTTGTCGGCCATCAACGAAAACGTGCCGTGGGCCAGGCGCTCGCGGTATTGCTCGCTGCGGGCCTGGTTGAGCAGGTGCAGGGCCAGCACGCCCAGCACCGCCACCAGCACCAGGGCCGCGCACATGCCGCCATAGATACGCAGGAAGATCGAGTTCACGGCGCCGCGTCTACACAGGCTTCGGGCACGAACAGGTAACCTTTGCTGCGCACGGTCTTGATCAGTCGTGGATGGTCCGGGTCGTCGCCGATCTTGGGACGGATGCGCGAAATGCGTACGTCGATAGACCGGTCCTGGCCGTCATAGCCGATGCCGCGCAGCGCGGTGAAGATTTCTTCCCGGGACAGGATGCGCCCGGCGTTCGACACCAGCAGCCACAGCAGGTCGAACTCGGCGCTGGTCAATTCGATGCCATTGCCCTGCAACCAGGCTTCGCGCAGGGCATTGTCCACCACCAGCGGGCCGAACTCCAGGCGGCGCGGCTTTTGCGTGGCGGACGGTTCCGGCTCACTGCGTCGCAGCAGGGCCTGGATCCGCGCCAGCAGCAGGCGCGGGCGCACAGGCTTGCAGACGTAATCGTCGGCGCCCAGGTCCAGGCCCTGGATCTGGTCGGTGTCGTCAGTGCGGGCCGTGAGCATCAGGATCGGTCCGTCATACTGCTCACGCACCTTGCGGCAGATGCTCAGGCCGTCTTCGCCGGGCAGCATCAGGTCGAGGATCACCAGGTCCGGTTGTTCGGCAATGATCCGCGCCGCCGCCACCGCCCCATCGCCCTCGATGGCGACGCGCAAGCCGTTGCTTTCGAGGTACTCACGGGTCAGCTCGGCCAGACGCTGGTCATCCTCGACGATCAATACCTGCCAGGCTTCTTGTTCCACTGGGGGCCTCGTCTTGCTGTGAGTATAAAAAAGAAGGATCAGCACTTACCTGTGGCGAGGGAGCTTGCTCCCGCTCGATTGCGCAGCAATCGCAAAAAGCCGGGCCGCTTCGCAGCCCAGCGGGAGCAAGCTCCCTCGCCACAACAGTGCTCGCTCCAGAGGTTCGAATACAGCCCCCTCTTTTTGTCATATCAAAGGAGGATAAACATGCCAGCACACCGGCCGATTGTATAAACGCCACCCCCGGAGAAAACAAGCCATTAAATGCGTGCGGTCAGCCGGGTTTTGTGTGGTAACGTCCGCGCCCGCAAAAACCACCGGACTGTTTTCGACTGGTTGAAAACGATGAAAAAAGCCTCGCTCCAGCTAGGTCGCGGCCTACAGCGTAGTTCCATGTTTCGCACACAAATTACGCACAGGCTTATCCACAGGTAGTACGTTGCATCACCCCCCAAAACGCATTATCTTGTAGCCCGCCGCGCAAAAAACCCTACATGTAGGGGTTCAGGCCAAAAACCAAACACTAGTTGGACAGAGATTTCAAGCGCTTTTCTTGCTTCTGTCCAACTGAAGTACCGCGTTTCCCCAAGCCCAGACCGCCCCTGCGGATGGCGACCGTTTCGAGGTCGAAAACGACCGCAACGGTACGGGTGTTGCAGTCCATTGCTGCCACCCGCAAATCCGGTTCCGAGCCCCGGCTCGCAACCCGAGAACTTCGGATGGAAACAGCGCCATACGCCTGTTTCCTACTGTCCCGAAGTTGTTATACCCGGCGCCCCAGCCGGTTGTAGTGCTTCAGGACGGAACGGTGGGCACCGTGATGGTGCCCAAACAAACATAGAGACTGTGGAGACACCCATGCACACCGACACAACTCGCGAGAACCCGCAGGGCACCGCGCCGCTGGCCGCCGATTCGAGCCCGGATCTGTCCGCCACCGCACCGGGCCAACTGCGTGTGATCAAGCGTAACGGCACTGTCGTCGCTTACACCGATGACAAGATCACCGTCGCCATCACCAAGGCCTTCCTCGCAGTTGAAGGTGGCACCGCCGCCGCTTCGTCGCGAATCCACGACACCGTGGCCCGCCTGACCGAACAGGTCACCGCGACCTTCAAGCGTCGCATGCCATCGGGCGGCACCATCCACATCGAGGAAATCCAGGACCAGGTCGAACTGGCCCTGATGCGTGCCGGCGAGCAGAAAGTGGCCCGCGACTACGTGATCTACCGCGACTCCCGCGCCAAGGAACGCGCCACCCGCGCCCCAGCGAAGCCCCGGTACAAGCCCACCCGTCGATCCGCATCGCCCGCGCCGATGGCAGCCTGGCGCCGCTGGACATGGGCCGCCTGAACACCATCGTCACCGAAGCCTGCGAAGGCCTGGAAGAAGTCGACGGCGACCTGATCCAGCGCGAAACCCTGAAGAACCTCTACGATGGCGTCGCCCTCAAGGACGTCAACACCGCCCTGGTCATGACCGCGCGGACCCTGGTGGAGCGCGAGCCGAACTACTCCTTCGTCACCGCCCGCCTGCTGATGGACACCCTGCGTGCCGAAGGCCTGAGCTTCCTGGACGTCGCCGAGAGCGCCACCCACCACGAGATGGCCGACCTGTACGCCAAGGCGCTGCCGGCCTATGTGGCCAAGGGCATTGAGTTCGAATTGCTGAACCCGGTCCTGGCGTCCTTCGACCTGGAAAAACTCGGCAAGGCGATCAACCACGAGCGTGACCAGCAGTTCACCTACCTGGGCCTGCAAACCCTGTACGACCGTTACTTCATCCACAAGGACGGTATCCGCTTCGAACTGCCGCAGATCTTCTTCATGCGCGTGGCCATGGGCCTGGCCATCGAAGAGAAGCAGAAAGAAGACCGTGCCATCGAGTTCTACAACCTGTTGTCGTCCTTCGACTACATGGCGTCGACCCCGACCCTGTTCAACGCCGGCACCCTGCGTCCACAGCTGTCCAGCTGCTACCTGACCACCGTTCCGGACGACCTGTCGGGCATCTACGGCGCGATCCACGACAACGCCATGTTGTCGAAATTCGCCGGCGGCCTGGGCAACGACTGGACCCCGGTGCGCGCATTGGGCTCGTACATCAAGGGCACCAACGGCAAATCCCAGGGTGTCGTGCCGTTCCTCAAGGTAGTCAACGACACCGCCGTTGCGGTCAACCAGGGCGGCAAGCGCAAAGGCGCGGTCTGTGCGTACCTGGAAACCTGGCACATGGACATCGAAGAGTTCATCGAGCTGCGCAAGAACACCGGTGACGATCGCCGTCGTACCCACGACATGAACACCGCCAACTGGATCCCCGACCTGTTCATGAAGCGCGTCTTCGACGACGGCAAGTGGACCTTGTTCTCGCCGTCCGAAGTACCGGACCTGCACGACCTGACCGGCAAGGCCTTCGAAGAGCGCTACGAGTACTACGAAGCCCTGACCGAGTACAACAAGATCAAGTTGTTCAAGGTCGTCCAGGCCAAGGACCTGTGGCGCAAGATGCTCTCGATGCTGTTCGAGACCGGCCACCCATGGCTGACCTTCAAGGATCCGTGCAACCTGCGCAGCCCGCAGCAACACGTGGGCGTGGTCCACAGCTCGAACCTGTGCACCGAGATCACCCTGAACACCAACAAAGACGAGATCGCCGTCTGCAACCTGGGCTCGATCAACCTGCCGAACCACATCGTCGACGGCAAGCTGGACACCGCCAAGCTGCAACGCACCGTGAACACCGCCGTGCGCATGCTCGACAACGTGATCGACATCAACTACTACTCGGTCCCACAGGCGAAGAACTCCAACTTCAAGCACCGTCCGGTCGGACTGGGCATCATGGGCTTCCAGGATGCGCTGTACCTGCAACACATCCCGTACGGTTCCGATGCCGCGGTCGAGTTCGCCGACAAGTCCATGGAAGCGGTCAGCTACTACGCGATCCAGGCGTCCTGCGACCTGGCCGACGAGCGCGGTGCCTACGAGACGTTCCAGGGTTCGCTGTGGTCCAAGGGCATCCTGCCGCTGGACTCGCAACAGATCCTGATCGCGTCCCGTGGCGAGAAGTACATCGACGTTGACCTGAACGAATCCCTGGACTGGGCACCGGTTCGCGCCCGTGTGCAGAAAGGCATCCGTAACTCCAACATCATGGCCATCGCACCGACCGCCACCATCGCCAACATCACCGGCGTGTCGCAGTCGATCGAACCGACCTACCAGAACCTGTACGTGAAATCGAACCTGTCGGGCGAGTTCACCGTGATCAACCCGTACCTGGTCCGCGACCTCAAGGCCCGTGGCCTGTGGGACTCGGTCATGATCAACGACCTGAAGTACTACGACGGTTCGGTGCAGCAGATCGAGCGCATCCCGCAGGAGCTCAAGGCGCTCTACGCCACCGCGTTCGAAGTGGACACCAAGTGGATCGTCGACGCCGCCAGCCGTCGCCAGAAGTGGATCGACCAGGCTCAGTCGCTGAACCTGTACATCGCCGGCGCCTCGGGCAAGAAGCTGGACGTGACCTACCGCATGGCCTGGTACCGTGGCCTGAAGACCACCTACTACCTCCGTGCCCTGGCCGCTACCAGCACCGAGAAGTCGACCATCAACACCGGCAAGCTGAACGCTGTTTCCAGCGGCGGCAACCACGGTGACGATTCGGTCCTGGCCGCTCCCGCCGGCCCGGCGCCAGTGCCAAAGGCCTGCGCGATCGACGAGCCGGATTGCGAAGCTTGCCAATAAGCTGAGCCGGCGGGCGTTGCAAAGCGCCCGCTGAAAGAAGC
The DNA here is from genome assembly GCF_018325965.1 of Pseudomonas sp. Cab53. NCBI lineage: Bacteria > Pseudomonadati > Pseudomonadota > Gammaproteobacteria > Pseudomonadales > Pseudomonadaceae > Pseudomonas > Pseudomonas sp. Cab53. The sequence goes on from NZ_AP021902.1 coordinate 4,706,037, forward strand.
CCCCGATAGACCGCTGGTTTATCGGGGGTTTTCTTTTGGGTGGAGGAAAGTAGCGCCTGACCTGGCCCCATCGCGAGCAAGCTCGCTCCCACAAGGGAACGCATTCCAATGTGGGAGCGGGCTTGCTCGCGATGGCGTCGGTACATCCAACAATTGTCATTGACTGAACCACCGCTTTCGCGAGCAAGCCCGCTCCCACAGGGATCTGAATGAACACAGGTCTATTCGCGATACGGCCAGAACAAGCGGAGCAGAAAAAAGCCCCTCTTGCGAGGGGCTCCTTGTGCAGCCTTCAAGCCACCTGAGGCATCAGGTCATCTGAATGATGGTCTGCATGATGGTGCTTTGGGTGGAGATGGTCTTGGCGTTCGCCTGGTAGTTGCTCTGCGCCTTGATCAGCTCGACCAGTTCGTTGGTCAGGTTGACGTTGGACTCTTCCAGGGAGTTGGAGACGATCGAACCCAGGGTGCCTGTGGTTGGAGCGTCGTAGCCCGGGATACCCGAGTCGAAGGTTTCCTTCCAACTGGTGCCACCTACCGGTTGCAGGCCCTGCTCGTTGGTGAAGCTGGCAAGGGCGAGCTGGCCGATCGGCTTGGTCTGGTTGTTGCTGAAGTTGGCCAGCAATACGCCGCTGCCGTCGATGGTCAGGTTGGTGATCTGGCCGGTGGCGTAGCCGTTCTGGGTCGGGATCGAACGCGCAGTGTCGGCGTTGAACTGGGTGGTGTTGGTCATCGAGATCGTGATGCTTGGCGCACTCGCAGCCCCGTTGGCCGCCCACACGCCGTTGGTCACGGTGCCCGGCACCCAGCCCGTCAGCACCAGGTCGTTGTTGATGGTCGCAGGAGGCGTGCTCACCTGGGTCAGCTTGCCGCTCGAATCGAAGGTCATGGTCGAAGGCACCGGTGCGGTCGCCCCCGTCGTGGTCGGCAAGCTGCCGTTGAGGTTACGACCGTCGATCAGCGTATAGACGTTCCAGGTGTTGCCAGCCGTCTTGACCATGTACTGGTCCATGGAGTGCTGGTTGCCCTGGGTGTCATAGACCGGGGTGGTGAACTGCTTGGTGAAGGTCGCCGTGTCGCTCGGGTTGAACGCCGCGGTGATCGCCGGCGCCGTCGAGTTCAGGTTGATGGTCGACGACACCAGGCTGGTCGCTTGCGGCGGCAGGTTGGAGGTGTCGATGCGCAGGTCGGTCAGGATGCCGTTCTGGATCTTGCCGTTGGCGTCCACACCGTAGCCTTGCAGGCGCGAAGTGCCATCGGTGTTGGTGATGAAGCCTTCCTTGTCGGTCTTGAAGGTACCGGCACGGGTGTAGCTCAGCGAACCGTCGTTGCTCAGGACGAAGAAGCCCTGGCCCTGGATGCCCATGTCCAGCACGTTGCCGGTGTTGTTGACGTCACCCTGGCCGAACTGTTGGGAAACGTTGGCCAGGCGCACGCCGTTGCCGACGGTCTTGCTGCCCGAACCCAGCTTGGTGGCCGAGTAGACATCTTCGAATTCCGCGCGAGACGATTTGAAACCGGTGGTCGCCACGTTGGCGATGTTGTTGCCGGTAACGTCCAGCTGCTTGTTGGCTGCATAGAGACCGCTAAGGCCGATGTTGAAAGACATTTTCCACTCCTTTGCCGGGTTAGTCGGCTCTTACATACCAATAGTTTGTACTTTGGACAGGGCGATGCTGCCCAGCCCGGCGAGGTTGAGCATCAACTCACCGCCCGTCTGGCTGATCGTCACGCTGCTGACCGTTGCCGGCAGGTTGGTGATCAGCGACGTGGCCTGGCCGTCGATAGTCGTCGAGGCCGCGAAGGTATAAGTGCCCGATTCGACCGTCGTGCCCGCGTCGTTCTTGCCATCCCAGATGAAGGCGGAATTGCCGGCCTTCTGGCTGCCCAGGTCGATGGTGCGCACGGTCTTGCCGTCCTTGTCGACGATCTTGACCGCGACGGAGGAAACCGATGCCGGGACCACCACCGTGCCGTTGAGGCTCTTGGAGGTATCGACCACGGCCTTGTCGCCCGGGGCAATGACCGAGCGCCCGACCAGCGACGACGCCTGCAAGGCCTGGGACGAGTTGTAGTTGCCGGCGATACCGCTCACCGTCTGGTTGAGGGTGGTGATGCCTTCCAGGCTGCTGAACTGCGCCAGTTGGGCCACGAACTCGCCGTTGTCCTGGGGCTCCAGCGGGTTCTGGTTCTTCAGTTGGGTAACGAGCAGTTGCAGGAACGCATCCTTGCCCAGCTCCTTCTTGCCGGTCGCCGCGCTGGTGGCCGAGGTCAGGCTGTCGCTGGCGCTAGTGGTCTTGACCGACGAGTTCGCCAGGATCTCGTTGAGACTCAGACCACCGGTGGTGTTGGTAACACTCATGTGACTCGCCCCTTATCACTGACCGAGGGTCAGGACCTTCTGCATCATGGTTTTGGCGGTGTTCATCATTTCGGCGTTGGTCTGGAACGAACGACTGGCGGAAATCATGTCGGCCATTTCCTCGACGACGTTGACGTTCGGGTAGTAGACGTACCCCTTGGCGTCGGCAGCCGGATGGTTAGGCTCGTAACGTGCTTCGAGGTTGCTCTGGTCTTCGACCACGCCCAACACCTGCACGCCCTGCCCGGCCGCGTCCTGCTCCTGGAACAGCGAGTCGCTGCCGCCGTTCTGGCCAGCCTGGAACATGGTGGCGAACACCGGGTGACGAGCACGGTAGGTCTGGTCGATGCTCGACGACACGGTTTCGGCGTTGGCGATGTTACTGGCGACGGTGTTCAGGCGAGTGGTCTGGGCACTCATGGCACTGCCGGCGATGTTGAATACGCTCGCGATCGACATGGATTACTCTCCGCGCAGGGCCGATACCAGCCCTTTGAATTTGCTGTTGAGCAGCGTGAAGCTGGCCTGGAAGTTCACGGAGTTCTCCGCGTAGTTGGACTGTTCCAGTTGAGCGTCCACGGTGTTCTGGTCGATGGACGGTTGCATCGGCGTGCGATACATCAGCGACTCGTCGCCATTGCCCAGGCCCTCGGCCTCGATATGACGGCTGTTGGTCATGTTCAGGGCGAAGCTGCCGTTCTTGGTCTTCTCGTTCTGCTCGGCGAGCACTTTGGAGAAGTCCAGATCCCGGGCCTTGTAGTTCGGGGTATCGGCGTTGGCGATGTTGTTGGCCAGGACTTCGGCACGCTGGGCGCGGAAGCCCAGGGCCTTTTCATGGATACCGAGCGCTTTATCGAAGCTGATGCTCATGGCACAAACCTTTGGGTGACCAATGTACGTACGATGGCTATAGCAAGCGTCGTGCCACTTTCCAAAAGCCCATAAACCGGGGCTTTGCGGGCAGCGGCAAGGCGGCAATGCCAGAAAAGCGGCAATGGGTTTCCGCTTGGCTGCCGCTTTTCTGCCGCTCTCAGCGTCAACGGCGATTAATGGTGGGAGCGGGCTTGCCGCGAAAGCGGTGTATCAGTCGGCATCAATGTCTCTATTGGATCGCCTTCGCGGGCAAGCCGCTCCCACAGGAGATTGGGGGGATTTGATGAAAGGTGGCAGGCAAAAAAAAAGGGAGCCTTAAAGGGCTCCCGTTTTTTGACACACCGGCCAATCACTTCGCCTGGTAGATGATCCCCGGGCTGCACTGGACCATCTGGTAATGATCCGGCAAGCCGTTCAACGCCTCGGAAGCCCCGAGGAACAGGTAGCCACCGGGCTTCAGGGTGCCGTGGATACGCATCAGGATGTCCTTCTTCACTTCGGCCGAGAAGTAGATCAGCACGTTGCGGCAGAACACGATGTCGAACTTGCCCAGGCTGGCATAGCTGTCCAGTAGGTTGAACGAGCGGAACTCCACCCGGTTCTTGATCGGTGCCTTGACCACCCAACGCCCCGGCCCCTTCGGATCGAAGTAGCGCTGCAAGCGATCGGGCGACAGGCCGCGACCGATGGCCAGGCTGTCGTACTCGCCGGTCTTGCAGTTGTTGAGCATGGTCCCGGACAGGTCGGTGGCGACGATCTGCACGCCCCCCTTCAACTGGCCGATGTTGGTCCGCTCGAACTCGTCGATGGACATCGACAGCGAATACGGCTCCTGTCCCGACGAGCAGGCCGCCGACCAGATCCGCAGGCGCTGGCCCGGACTGGCCTTGATGGCCGCCGGCAGCACTTTGTTCTTCAACACCTCGAACGGATAGGTGTCGCGAAACCACAAGGTTTCGTTGGTGGTCATGGCGTCCACCACCATCTCGCGCAAGCCACTGCGCGGCTGGGTCTGGATGCGCTGCACCAGCTCGCCCAACGTCTTGAGGCCCTGTTGCTCCATCAATTTGTTGAGACGGCTCGACACCAGGTATTGCTTGTTTTCACCAAGCAATATGCCACAGGCTTTTTCCAGGAAGACCCGGAACTGTTCGAAATCCAAATTACCCGTAGACAAGATACCGCCTCTTTCATTGTATTGATGTGCCGGGCGCACAATGCGCCCGACCTTTTATTCTACTGACTTGATTCGATCGACCACCCGGGACGCCAGGTCATCGGGCCGGAATTTTGCCAGGAAATCGTCGGCACCGACCTTCTTGACCATCGCCTGGTTGAACACCCCGGACAACGACGTGTGCAAGATGATATGCAGTTTCTGCATACGCGGGTCGCTGCGGATCTCCGAAGTGAGGGTGTACCCGTCCATCTCCGGCATCTCGATGTCGGAGATCATCATCAGGAACTCCTCTTCCGGCTTCTTGCCCTCGTCGACCAGCGTGCGCAGGTAATCCAGCGCCTGCCGACCGTCGTTCAATGCAATCACCTCGACGCCGATAGTTTGCAGGCAACGGGTCACCTGCTTGCGCGCCACCGACGAATCATCCACGGTCAGCACCCGCAGCGAAATCGCCTTGTGCTGGGTTTCGGCATCCACCACACCCTGGGAAATCGTTTCCGTGGTCGGCGCCACTTCGGCGAGGATTTTCTCCACGTCGATGATTTCCACCAACTGGCTATCGACCCGGGTCACCGCCGTCAGGTAGTGATCGCGACCGGTGCCCTTGGGCGGCGGATGGATCTCCTCCCAGTTCATGTTGACGATGCGTTCCACCGAGCGCACCAGGAAACCCTGGGTCTTGGTGTTGTACTCGGTGATGATCACGAACGGATTGCTCTGGTCCATCAACCGCCCCGAACCGGTCGCCATCGCCAGGTCGAGGATGGGGATGGTCGCTCCCCGAATGTTTGCCACACCGCACACCACGGGACTGGACTTGGGCATCAGGGTCAGCTTGGGGCATTGCAGCACCTCGCGCACCTTGAATACGTTGATCCCGTACAACTGCTGGCCGTCGAGACGGAACAGCAACAGCTCCAGGCGATTCTGACCGACCAGCTGTGTCCGCTGGTTTACCGAGTCCATTACTCCCGCCATGCCCTGACTCCTACCTAACGCTAATGGGTCCGACGCGCATTCATCACTAAACGGCACGGGGCTTGCTATTCAACCGGCATGAACGCACAAACGACATTTTCTCGACGCCTGACCACTCACTGCCGCCACTGGCTCGGTGCACTGTTGGCTGCCTGCCTGTTCACCTGGGGCAACCCGGCTCTCGCGGAGGCTCCGGTTACCTTGCCTGATCTCCTTATCGGCGTCACTCAAGGCTTTCTTGAATTCACCGTAGAAGACTATCTGGCAACCAGTCAAACCGAAGGTCGCTACGAAATCGAAGTCAACCAGCTCGACCCACGCCTGCGCATGCCGATGTGCGACAAGGAATTGACTGCCTCGCTGGAAAGCCCGGCCCGCCCGCTGGGCCGCGTCACGGTGAAGGTGCGCTGCGACAGCGCCGCGCCCTGGACGGTGTTCGTGCCCGCCCAGGTGCGCCTGTTTCGTGAAATCGTCACGACCACTCGTCCGCTCAAGCGGGCCGGGATCGTCGAGCCGCAGGACGTGGTGCTGCGCGAACGTGACGTCAGCCAGATCAGCCAGGGCTTCCTGACGTCGGTGGATGAGGCCATCGGGCAGAAACTTGTCCGACCAATGGTCGCCGACCAGGTCATCACCCAGGTGCACCTGGAACAGGCCGAAGTGGTCCGCAAGGGCGACCAGGTGGTCATCACCGCCCGCAGCGGCACCCTGGCCGTGCGAATGCCCGGCGAGGCCCTGTCCAACGGCGGCATGCGCGAGCAGATCCGAGTGAAGAACCTCAACTCCCAACGGGTGATCAAGGCTCAGGTCATCGCCCCCGGCCAGGTGGAAGTGGCCATGTAGTACTTTACGCAGGCAGGTAGAAAGCTGGCGCTTGACCTCGCTGTTCCCTAGACTGTGCCTTACGCAAAGGCAAGCGCAGACGTGCGCACGTTCATTGGATAAATGAGCCTAAAGTTTTTTTAGGGATGGCCGAAAACATGGCAAGCGTCCAAATATCCAGAGGTTTTCTACCATGGTCATCGACTTCAATCGTTTAAACAGCTCTTCACCGTTGACAGGCACTACGCGTACCAGCGCCAGCAAGGAAGCCGACAAATCCGCGCCGTTGTCTACGCCGGCCGAACAAGTCAGCAATGGAGAGTCGGTTCACCTCAGCAATGAGGCTCAGCAGTTGCAGAAGGTCACTGACAAGCTGCGCGATCAACCTGTCGTCGACAACGCCCGCGTGGCCGAGTTGAAAGCAGCCATCGCCGATGGCAGCTATAAAGTCGACAGCAACCGCGTAGCCAGCAAACTGCTCAACTTCGAAGCCCAGCGCTAGGCCGCCGCCTGCGCCAGGCTTTTGGACGCTTAAGACCTAAGGCCAGCCATGCACGACACGACTTTATTGCAACTGATCATCGACGACTTTGTCCCAGCGCAACAATTGCTGGAACTGCTGCAGACCGAATCACTGGCGCTGCACGGTCGCGACATGCCCTTGCTGGAAAACATCCTGGCACAGAAGCAGGCATTGATCATTTTGCTCGACCAGCATGGCCGCAAGCGCAGCGAAATCCTCGCCAGCCTCAACCTGCCCGCCAGCCCCGACGGCCTCGAGCAGTTGGCCAGCCAGTCGTCGATCGGCGACCAGCTCCTCGCCCAGAGCGCTGTCCTGACTGACCTGCTCGCCCAATGCCAGGCCGCCAACGCGCGCAATGGCCAGTCGATCCAGGTCCAGCAGGCCGCCACCGCCAATCAGTTGCGCATCCTCAATGGCGGTGAAATCCCGACGCTGTATGACGCTCGCGGTTCGACCGCCAAGATGGTCAAGCACCGCCCGCTCAGCCAGGCATGAAACGAACCATGCCGGCGCTCTATCAACGCGCGATACATGCTGGCAAAATGCTGGCTCTTTGTAGTCGTATTTTGCCTGGAGATTGACCCACCGTGTTCAATGCCTCAAACGCGGATGATGCTCCGCAACCGCCCAAGGTCCTTACCACGCCCCTGGAAATCTCCGGCAACCTGCGGATGCTGCAAGATAGCCATGACCCGCTGATCATCACCTTCCACGAACGCACCCAACGCTTCCAGAGCTACCTGGTGGACGTGAACCGCGAGAACAACTCCCTCGCCCTCGACGAAATGATCCCCCGGGACGGTGAACGGTTCCTGCTGGCGGGCGAGCCATTTCGCGTCGAGGGCTTCCACGACGGCGTGCGCATCGCCTGGGAAAGCAACGGCCCGCTGACCATCAGCGACACCAGCGACGGCCGCTGCTACCGCGGCGCCCTGCCTGACGAAGTGGTCTATCATCAACGTCGCAACGCCTTTCGTGCCGCCCTGAAGCTGGCACAACTGGTGGACGTCGAACTGGGCGGCGAAAAGCTCAAGGCGGCAGTAAACGGCAAGTTGCTGGACATTTCCGCCACCGGCTGCAAGCTGCGCTTTGACGGCGACATCACCGAACGCCTGCAACTGGGCCAGGTCTACGAGCGCTTCATCGCTGCCCTGCCCTTCGGCAACATGACGGCCCCGGTCGAATTGCGCTACCTGCATTTCGAAGAAAGGATCAACACCACCTTCGCTGGCGTGCGCTTCCACAACATCAGCGGCCTGGTGCAGCGCCAGGTCGAGCGGTTCGTCTACCAGCTCCAGCGCGAAGCCCGTCGTTTCGACAAAGATGATCTCTGATCCGCCGCATTAAAAAAACGGGCAGCCCCTTGCGGTGACTGCCCGTTTTTTTATGCGCAATTACGGCCTGGCTTGAGTAAAGCTGGGGGCCTGCGGCTCGTCATCGGCCGCTTCGGCTTCTGCAACCGGTTCAGGCTCGGGCTCAGGCTCGGGCTCAACGTCCGATGCGGCCGGCGCCTGCATCTGCTCCTGCACCACCTGCTCATCCACCCGAGGGTCAAGGCACGCTACCAGCGGCGAGCTCGACATGCTGTCGGGCATGGCCACGTGGTGCAGCGGAGCGTCGTCGACCTGGTGCAGGTTGGTGACCGCTTTCGGCCGAATCCGCCACACCAGTATCAAGGCGAAGAAGGCGGAAAACGCATACAGCATGTGGCTGCCGAACAGCTTCATCAGTACCCCGGCCACCAACGGCCCGATACTGGCACCGACGCCATAGGTCACCAACAGCATCGCCGTCAGCGACACTCGCCGATCCGCCTCGACGTGGTCATTGGAGAACGCCACTGCCAGCGGATACAGGCAGAACTGGACCAGCGAGCAGAAGAACCCGGCGATGAACAGCACTTCCAGCGGCACACTCGACAGGATCGCCAATGGCATCGCACAGATTGCCAGGGCCAATGCAAAGCAGCGGATCAGCAACGCCCGGTCGTAGCGATCGGACAGCCAGCCCAAAGGCCACTGCACCAGCAGGCCGGCGAAGATGCAGCTCCCCATGAACAGGCCGACCTGCTCGGTCGACAGGCCCTGCTGGGAGGCATACAACGGCGCCAGGCCATAGAAGGAACCGACGATCAACCCCGAGCCCAACACCGTGCTGAGCGACTGCGGGACGCGCTTGATGAAGAACCGCGGCTCCATCGGCGCCGGACGCAGCGGCGCCGGGTGAATCCGTCGGGTCAGCGCCACCGGCACCAGGCACAAGGTGAAGCACAGCGCCACCAGCATCAGCAATTCCAGGCCCAGGGCCGGATGGATCACCAGGATCAACTGGCCCAGCACCATCCCCAGGTACGAGGCGATCATGTAACCGCTGAACACCACCCCGCGCTGCTTGGCGTCGGCCTGCTCGTTGAGCCAGCTCTCGATGACCATGTACTGGCACATCATGCCGAGGCCGACAATCATCCGCAGCACGATCCAGGCCGGCAGCCAGTTCACCAGCCCGTGGCCCAGGACTGCCGCCCCGACGATCCCGGCGCAGGCCGAGTAGGCGCGGATATGCCCGACGCGGGCAATCAGCCGATGGCCGATCTTGCCGCCCAGCACCAGGCCGAAATAGTTGGCCGCCATCAGCGCACCGACCCACAGGCTGTCCACGTGGTCGGCGGCCAGGCGCAAGGCCAGGTAGGTACTCAAGAGGCCCGAGCCGATCAACATCATCAGCGAGGCGAAATAAAGCGCTCGAAAAGGTTTCCAGACTTGGCGCATCGGCGTTCCGAGCGGCTCCTTGAGGTGGGGTAAGGGCTACCCTTGAAGATAGCCCGGATACAACGATTCGTTATGCCTGGGCCGCCAGAATGCGGCGTTCCCAGGGTGTGATCTCATCGAAGAAGCTGGCCAGCTCAAGGGTCTTCGAAGCAACGTAGCCTTCGATGAACTCCTCACTGAACAGTTCCTTCGCCAGATGACTACGTTTCAGACGCTCCAACGCGGCATGCAAGGTACATGGCAGCGAGAGATTATCCGGCACGTCGAATTCACCCTGGATCGCCTCGCTGGGCTCCAGGCGATTTTCAATGCCATGCAGCCCGGCGGCCAGGCTCGCGGCGATCGCCAGGTACGGGTTGGCATCCGCCCCGGGCAAGCGATTCTCGACCCGACGGGCGACCGGTGAACTGGCGGGGATCCGCAGCCCGGCCGAACGGTTGTCATGGGACCAGCAGGCATTGTTCGGCGAGGCGCACGGCTGGTAGAGGCGCTGGTAGGAGTTCACGTTCGGCGCAAACAGGGCGGTGAAGTCGGCCAGGCCGGCCTGTTGCCCACCGATGAAATGCCGGAAAGTGGCCGTCGGCTCGCCAGCCTCGTCACTGAAGACGTTGCGACCGCTGCCCAGTTCCACGACGCTCTGGTGGATGTGCATCGAACTGCCCGGCGTATTCGCCAGGGGCTTGGCCATGCAGACCACGATCAGCCCATGCTTGAGGGCCACTTCCTTGAGCAGGTGCTTGAACAGGAAAGTCTGGTCGGCCAGCAGCAGCGGGTCGCCATGGAGCAGGTTGATCTCGAACTGGCTCACGCCCATTTCGTGCATGAACGTATCGCGGGGCAGGCCCAGTGCCGCCATGCAGGCGTACACCTCATTGAAGAAAGGTCGCAGGCCATTGTTGGAACTGACACTGAACGCCGAATGCCCGTCCTCGCGTCGCCCATCCAGGCCCAGCGGCGGCTGGAACGGCTGGGTCGGGTCCGGGTTGGGCGCGAACACGAAAAACTCCAGCTCGGTCGCCACGACCGGCGCCAGGCCACGGGCGGCATAACGCGCGATCACGGCCTTGAGTTGGCCGCGCGTGGAAAGCCTTGAGCTTTCACCGGTCAGTTCATCGGCATCGCAAATCGCCAGGGCGCGGGGCTGTTGGCTCCAGGGCAGGCGGTGGATCTGTTGCGGGTCGGCCACCAGGGCCAGGTCGCCGTCGTCGCTGCCGTAGAATCGCGCCGCCGGGTAACCGCCCATGATGCATTGCAGCAGCACCCCCCGCGCCAGCTGCAACCGTCGGCCCTCGAGGAACCCTTCGGCGGTCATCACCTTGCCTCGCGGCACGCCGTTCAAATCCGGCGTAACGCATTCAATCTCATCAATGCCCGTCAATCGCTGCGCGAGTGAACACTGGCCATCGGTCGTCATGACGCAATCCTTGTTATATGCGAGCCGCGAACGGCAACCCGTACAAAATAGGCTTCGGCTGTTCGGAATATCAAGCAGGCTGGACGAATAAAAACCGTCAGAAAATACACAGCCTACACCGTAGGAGCGAACCTGCTCACGAAGGCAGTCTGTCAGCCTTTGCGTAGCGACTGATGCACCGCCTTCGCGAGCAAGCTCGCTCCCACAGAGGGGTTATGCGCAAGGAATACCTCAGGGCAGGTAGATCCGGAACACCGCGCCGCCCAGCACACCGCCATTGGCGATCTCGGTTCGCCCGCTCACGCCGCCGCGCTGGTGCAGCCCGGCGATACGCGCCGCGAAGTACAGGCCCAGCCCGGTGCTGCCGCTGCTGTGGTTGATGCCTTGCACGTACTCAGCCTGGCGTTCGATCATCTCGGCCGGATAGCCCTCGCCGTCATCGTTGATGGTCAGCACCAACTGCCCGGCCTCATCGCTCGCGCTGATCAACAAGGCCTGGCGCCCATGGCGAATGGCGTTGGTGATGCAATTGTCGAGCACCGACGCAATCAACTCGCGGTCGAAAAAGCCCAGCGGGCTGAGGGGGTCGACTTCATAGGTGGCCATGATCCCGCGGCTGCGGAACACGTCCTCATGGCCGGCCAGTTGCGCCTCGATGAAATCGTCCAACTCGTGGTAGGCCGGATGCAGGGGCAACTGGTTGACGCCGAGCTTGTACAGCCCCAGCAGTTGCACCAGCAACCCATTGAGGTGGGCGAATTCGAAGTCCATGACGCCCTGCTCCGGGGTCTGGCGCTCGGCGTCGGGCAAGCGCTCGAGCCACTGCGCATGCGCCTGCATGAGCAGGGTCAGGGAGTTCTTCATGTCATGCACGGTCGACGCGATCACCGTGGAAAAATCGAGTGCCTGTTCGCTGTCATTCATCGCCAAACGCCTTGCTTCGCAGTTTCTGGTAACGCGCAAACCGCGCGTCGGTGTCGGGCATCATGCCCACCAGCTTCAGACAAGCGCGGCACTCCTGCAGCAGTTCCGATTCCACGCTGGTATCGGTGCCGTGCAGCAGGGACTGCGCCATGTTCAGGGCAATACTGATGTTCTTCGGCTGCATCTTCAGGGCGCGGCGGAACAGCTCCCGCGCCTCCGGCAAGGCGCCGGTCTTGTAGACGCGCACGCCTTCGCGGTTCAGCTCGGCCGCCGCATTGCCCTGGTTGAGGATGTTCGGGTCGTCGGTGAGCTTGGCGATGCCTTGCATCACCGTCGGGTCATCGCCGTAGATTTCCGCGCAGTTTTTGAGCATCGACTCGCCGGCGCTGGCCTGACCAAGCATTTGCAGTTGCTTGGCCACCAACAAGGCCGCCTCCGCGCTCATGAACTGCTCCATGCCGTCGAGGCGCTGCAAGGCCTGCTCGGTGAGCTTCTCGGCGGTTTCGGCATCGTTGAGCAGCAGGCTCGTGGCTTTCATCAGGCGCGCCCGGACCTGCAGGCCCGGGTCGTTGAGGTTTTCCTTCGCCACGGCGCTGAGGGTCGTGTTGATCTCCAGCCGCGTGCGCGTATCGAGGCCCTTTTCGCTGCCCTTGCTGATCAACGCATGAGCCAGGCCCAGGTTGGTCTCCGGATCCTTGAAGCGCGACTGCGCGCCCTGCCCGACCGCCTGGCGATAGGCCCTGGACGCGGTGTCGTAGTCTTCGTTGGTCATCGCCAGCTTGCCCAGCAGCGCTTGTCGACGCACCGCCAGGGGCGACAGGCGAACCGCCTCTTCCAGCACCCGCTGCGCCTGTTTCGTGTCGCCTTCGGCCACCAGCACATCGGCCATGCCGTCGTACAAGGCCGGCATCATCGGAAAGGTTTTCAGTGCCTTTTCGTAGACCTCCTTGGCCTGCGCCACCTGGCCGCGCTTGAACAGCAACTTGCCCAGGCCCGCATAGGCCCAGGGCAGCGGACGGTCGGCCAGGATGGTGTTGTACAGGCGCTCCAGGGCTTCGTTCTGATTCAGGTCGCGCAACGCGTCGGCCCGATAGCGCAGGCACAGCGGCCCGTAGCGCGGATCCTGCTTGCACAGGGCGATGCAGGCATTGAGCACTTCCAACGGTTTTTCGCGATCCAGCGCCTGGAGGATCGGCTTGAGCAAAGTCTTGCGCTGCTCCAGCCGTTCCAGCCGCTGGGCCAGGCCGGAGCGGTTGAACGGCTTGGTCAGGTACGCGTCGGGCTCATGCTCCAAAGCGCTGAGCACCATCGCCTGACTGGTCTCGGCGGTCACCATGAGGAACACGCTTTCATGGCTGATCAGCTTCTCGACCATCAGGTCTTCAAGCACCTGCTGACCGTTCTTGCGCCCGTCGCCGAGGTGATAGTCCTGCAGGATGAAGTCATAGCGCTTCTGCGAGCACATGCGCAACGCCACTTCACCGGTGTCGGCGGTATCCACGTCCTTGACGCCCAGCTCACGCAACATGGAGCGGATCGAACTGCGGAAATCCGAGAAATCATCGACGATCAGAAAACTTTTTTGGTGGTACGCCAGCATCGAGGATGTCCAGGCAAGTAAAAAAGATGCGCCCAAACGGGTGCTCATCAGCTTATCGGCCGCAAGTGGCGTTCCGTTAACCGATCGTATGGGAGAGGTTTAGTGCGAGAAAGGCGCCAATGCCAGTCCGCCAGAAGGAACTGGCAGCCCCCAGTGGAATCCGTGGCGAGGGAGCTTGCTCCCGCTGGGGCGCGAAGCGGCCCTTGCCTTGTCGGGCCGCTGCGCAGCCCAGCGGGAGCAAGCTCCCTCGCCACAGCGTGCCCACTTTGGATTCGCTGAAACGGCAGTGCCATGCCCGGCTTTGCTCGTCAGATCGTCACTTAGCGACGTCCCAACAGCCTTCCCCAAAATCCCACTTTAGTCTCCGCGACCACTGGCGCAGGTGGCACGATCTCTTGCCTTACCGGATGCGTACTCGGACCATCGGGCCGGAGTAGATCCCCTGGATAATGCTCAAGCCCCAGGCACTGTGAATCATCCAGCCCAAAAGCCTTCACCGCCGCCACAGCTTCCACGCACCAGCGACCGAAATATGCGCCACCTTCAAAATTCTCGTCGCCATAGGTGTACCAGTAGGGATGCTTGTAACTGACTGCCTGGGGATCGGAGCCGGATTTCGCCCCTGTTCGGACTTCCTGATACCAGTGACTGACAAAGGCTTCCAACTTGGAAGCCTGCGTCTCCACCGGCGCATCCACCGCCGCCAACAGTCGTCCATAAGGTTTGGGATAAAGGAGAGCGGCCCCCACTTTGCGCTCGGGACTGCGACTCGCGATGACCCGGTCGAGCAACACGTCCTCGCCTTCATTGCCGATAAGGGCCAGCAGCCTTCGCCATTGATCATCGGGAATCTCCAGAGCCAACCCCAGGCCCACCAGCCAGAAGCAGACGATGTAATGGTCATAGTTGACGCGCCAGCTGTGGCGGGTGAACTGTTGCTCAGGGGTCCAGACCGATGCACCTAGGCGTTCGGCCTCTTCCCAGGCATCGAGTAGCCCAGGGAAATAAGGAGGCAAGTCGGCGACAGGGCATCCGGCAGAGTAGCGACTTAGCATCTGGTGCCAGTGGTCTTGGGCAATGGTATAGACGTACTGCGGCGCGTAGTCGGGATCGCGTGCCGGGGCCCGCGCGTTCTCCAGCGCTCGGGCAATGCGTTCGTCACCATACGCAACCCATTCAGACCAGTAGCGGGAATCTCCCAGTGGTGCCCGAACCATTTAAGTTTCCTTCACAACCCAATATCGTGGAAATTTCTGGCATTTAAATTAGGAACCAGTAACCACTCTCGCTGCTAAAGTACGAAGAAACCCTCGTAGGCTGCCTCCACCCGCTCAACAAGCTGATCAGAAATGATGCCCACGCTCTCTAACTCGGCAGCTTCGGCGAATAACAAAGGACTCGACACAACTGGCGTAGTCAAACCTAATTGTTGTCGCACACGAAAAATTGCGTGAATCTCTAAAGGTAGCAGATCGAAAGGCGCATATTTGAATTCAGGGTCCCACGCCCCACCGCTGTCCTCAAAATTGGAGAGATGATACTTACATAGTTTTTCCAGCGCTTGAGCGAGCCCTTGCTCATTACTCCATTCGTTTATCACCTCTTGATAAACACCTAAATTCATCGACTTAATTTCTGGAAGCGTCTCTCCTTGCGAATAGACTGAATAAAGCCAGAGCATGAAAGGTTCGAATCGACGCTGTTCAAGATAGCTAGCATCGACAGCGCCATTGATAGCCAGCATCCCGGCCAAAACATCGGCTACGGAGGCGGCCAGGTCTCGACGATCAGCCACTATCAATCCTGCCAATAGGCATCCAGCGAGGCTCAATTGATTAGTCAAATTGGGGACAGTTTTGACGCCTTGCAGAAAACTCGTCTTGGAGAAAGCCTTCGCTTTGAGCATCAGGGCCCAATAACGGTACATCATCGAACGCGAGACGTGCTCCCAGCCAGCGGGATCTCGATCACTAATAGCAACTTCTCCCTGAACACCGTAGTAGGTCGCCAGCATCCCCAACGAATCAGCCACGTTGTCCAATCCACCTAACGAGTCGCTAGCCAGATCCTCATCAATGTAGGCAAGCTCTTGAGCCGTCATGTCTCCCGACTGGGATAGCCAACGTCGATGCTGTTCAAGCAGAGTATTGATTTTTTCCATTTCAGTGCGGTTCCCATGTAACTCAAAAACGTCTTGCGTGCCCAAGGAAAACTCTTAGTACTTCTCCCTTCAAATCAACGCCGATCAAATTTCCGCTCACACTTTCAGGTGATTGCCTAAGTTCAGGCGCTTGGCGGCAGCATCAATTAACGGGGAGTTGGTGTCCGGTTTGGTAGGGGCAAGTCCACTTGCTCCCTCGCACAAAAGGATGGTGTCAAGCTTCATCCCATCAGCAAATAACTTCACCCTCACCATTCACCCCCTCCAATAGCATGCCTCTGAGACCCGCACGCTCCAGCCGAAGCTTCACATCCTCGCTAACGATCAATGCTCCCAAGTGTTTCTTGATACGAAAAATATGTTTTCCCTGGGCCTTGGCAGGATCAATGACAAGATTCAGAAAAACGCTGTATTCGCCAGCTCGATCAGGTCGTACGGGATCATTGACCTCATATTTTTTGAAAGCGGAGCGTGATTCGTCTACGCAATCCAATTGGGTCTCGACAATCATCACATAGTAACGACCATGAGCTTGCTCGCCTGCAACCGACACAGGCTCGAGCACGACATTCATATACGGTTCATCAACATCGGGAAAGCCCAACAATGCATCCCTGGCTTTTTCACTCAAAACCGGCACAGAGGCATAGCCAGCCAAGGAAAAATCCAGACTCCCACCTTCCTCAAGAACCTCAAGGGTGTAGGTACACGGCTCCATGTACTCAGAAGGGGGGTCGATGAAGAGCCAGTTGTTGCAGTGCTTTATATCTCCCAAATACCAGCGTTCAGGAAACTGCACATCTTCCCGCAACAAGTAATACTTCATTTCAGCTCATCGCATGTCGTTGCTTAACTGAAAAAGGGGCCTGTAAACCTGCTCGAAACCGCTAACGACGCCCCAACAACTTCGACCAAAAACCAACCTTATTCTCAACAACCACCGCAATAGGCGCTTCAGCGTCCTGCCTGAGCGGGTGTGTACTCGGGCCGTCGGGTCGGAGTAAATCCCCGGGATAATGCTCAAGCCCCAGGCACTGTGAATCATCCAGCCCAAAAGCCTTCACCGCCGCCACGGCTTCCACGCACCAGCGACCGAAATATGCGCCACCTTCAAAATTCTCGTCGCCATAGGTGTACCAGTAGGGATGCTTGTAACTGACTGCCTGGGGATCGGAGCCGGATTTCGCCCCTGTTCGGACTTCCTGATACCAATGACTGACGAACGCTTCCAACTTGGAAGCCTGCGTCTCCACCGGCGCATCCACTGCCGCCAGCAGTCGTCCATAGGGTTTGGGATAAAGGAGAACGGCCCCCACTTTGCGCTCGGGACTGCGACTCGCGATGACCCGGTCGAGCAACACGTCCTCGCCTTCGTTGCCGATAAGGGCCAGCAGCCTTCGCCATTGATCATCGGGAATCTCCAGCGCCAACCCCAGGCCCACCAGCCAGAAGCAGACGATGTAATGGTCATAGTTGACGCGCCAGCTGTGGCGGGTGAATTGCTGCTCAGGTGTCCAGACCGATGCACCCAGGCGTTCGGCCTCTTCCCAGGCATCAAGCAAGCCCGGAAAGTAGCGCGACAAATCAGCTATAGGATTGCCAGCGCTGTAGCGACGCAGGATCTGGTGCCAATGTTTCTTTGCAGTGTTGAAGGCGTATTGCGGCGCGTAATCCGGGTTACCCGCAGGTTCCCTCATGATTCTTTGAGATTCCAGGAGATAGCCGTCATTGTCCTCGACGACCTGATTCCAATAACTGACATTGCCAAGAGGAGCACGGATCATCTACTTGTTTCCTAGAAGCTTGGACGCTGCAACTGGGTCAGCGAAAAACTTTCCGCGGGCATCCAGTACACCCACTGTGACATTACCAAAAGGGTCGGTATGTACTAACCATTTTTCCACCCGCCCAGCCTGCAAGGCGTTTTCAATACTTTGCGCCATTCCACCGTTACCACTGACCGACTCCAGAATACGATCATAATTTGTGGCAGTCCCCTGCAACCAGCTATCGCTCATCTGCAAACCATCCTTGGTCGGTTTCAACGCAGACGAACCAAACTTGTACTCCACGATCAGGTAATCCACACCCGGCTTGTTGACCTTGTACAGGTCATCAATACCAGTCTGCCCGATGTCCGGCGCTCGGCCGATTTTCTCGGCACCCGGCACCAGGGATTTGATCCGCTCGCCGCCCATGACATCACCGATGATGCTCTTCTGCGCGTTGGTCAACGCCCGGAAATCCATCAGCGGCGTGCCATTGGGGTTGAACTGCCCGCCACGGGCGACCAGCTTGTCGAACTTGGCCAGGCCAGCCATCGCCTCAAGCCCTTCGGCCCCGACCCTGATCCCGGCCTTCGCCAGCGCCACGCCACCTTTGGCGGCGCCGCCGACACCCGTCGCAATACTACCCACCTGCCAAACCAGTTCGCCAAGGTCCTGGCCCAACTGCACAGCGCGGTCGTCGCCGCCATTTTCCAGGGCATCCTTGACGCGATCGAGTTTGGCGTTGAGCTCATTGACCACGCCATCGCCGAACTGCTTGCGGGCCTCGGGGTCGTTGATCAGGGCCTTGAGGCCGTTGATTCCGTCAATTGGATGAAGAAGGAACTGCGCCAGGCCTTCGACGTCGCTCCATCCCGCCTGCACCAGGCCTTTGCCCACGCCGAAGCGGGTCAGTACGTCTTGCTTCTGGTTGATGTACGCCCATTTGGCGATCACCTGCGCCTTGGCCGCCAGCCCATCGGCTGCGCTGTATTCCTTCTCGGCCTGGACCAGTTGCTGGGTCGCCAGCCAGTTGTTGTCCACCGCCGCGCCAGCCGCGCTGTTGGCGGTGGCCGGGTCGAGCGAGGCGCTGCTCGCGGCCAGCCCGGTGACCAGGCTGACGATCAGGTTTCGCTTGGCTTCGCGCTGGGCTTCGCTTTCGTTGGGGCTGGCTTCGGAAAACAGGCCGGTGAGCAGGCTCGACGCCGCCGCGCCCGCTGCGCCACTGCCGCAGCTCTGACTGCTGGCCGCGGCGCCCGCGCAGGCAACGATGCCATGCAGCGCGGCATGCAGCGGCGAGCCTTCGGTGAGTTTGCCGTCCGCCACCAGGTCGCCGATGTAGCCCGCGCCTTGCTGTTGCACGTAGTTGACCACCAGGCTCTGGACGAATGCGCCG
This sequence comes from Pseudomonas sp. Cab53, assembly GCF_018325965.1. Lineage (NCBI taxonomy): Bacteria > Pseudomonadati > Pseudomonadota > Gammaproteobacteria > Pseudomonadales > Pseudomonadaceae > Pseudomonas > Pseudomonas sp. Cab53. Next base: position 4,724,803 of record NZ_AP021902.1, read on the forward strand.
TTGCTGCCGCTGATGTTGCCGCTGGCCGCGCCCACCAGGGCGGTGGTGATCTGGCGGTAGGTGCCGCCCGCGCCCCACTTGTCGGCGATACCGCGGGCTTCGACAGTCAGTCGCTGGGAGTTGTTGAGCAACGCCAACCGCTCGGCATCGGTCAGGTTCGCATTCGGATCGAGGGCCTTGGCCCTGTCTTTCTCGGCCTGGTTGCGCTTGGCATCGACCTCCTTGGCCTTGTTGGCGAGCAAAGTGCTGGCTTCGTTGGCGAACGCGCCGACAATCTCGAAACCGGCCCGGATCTCATCTTCGTCGAAGATCGGCTTGAGCGTGTTGCTGGTATCGCGGTCGCTGGAGACGTCGCGATTGAGGCTGGCGACGGTTTGCTCGCCATTTTTGCCGGTGCGCTTCTGCTGCTCGGCATCGTCGGTGATGACGACCGTGCCGCCACTGATGCCGCTGCGGGTGACGCTGCTGGCGTCGTCGCTGGCACTGATGGCAATCGGCATGGTGGCGCTGAGCTCATTGCCGTTCTGCGGCAGCCCGGTGCCCGGGGTTTGCGTGCCGCCGCTGGTGGCATTGCCCTGTTGGTCCTTGCCGACTTCGCGATAGCCGCCCCCGACGCTGACGGAGCTGGCGTCGTACTCGGCCTTGTTCTTGATGTCGCGGCTGGTGAGACTGGCGGTGACCAGGCGATTCTTGCCGTCCTGCACGGCCTTGTCGCTGCTGGCGATCACCCCGCCGACCAGGTCGGTGTTGCCGCCCACGCGAATGTCGAAGCCCTCGTCGCCGGCCTTGATCCCGGATTGCTCGATCACGCTGGCGTAGTTGGAGTCGATGTCCGTGGCCCCGAAGCTGCCACTCATGCCGTTGACCGAACTCATGCCGTAGCAGAACGGCGGGACACACAAGCTGATGCCAACACCCAGGCTCTTCTCATCGACGACGTAGGTGTTGGTGTCTTGCAGGCTTTCGATGTTCAGGTTGCCGCCAACGTCGGCCAGTACCTGTTTGCCACTGGCCACCGCGCCCTTGAGGTTTGTGTCACCGCCCGAGGACAGCAGCAACTGGTTGCCCGCCTGGACATGGGTATTGGTGTGGGTGAGGCCATCGCCGTCTGCCTGGCCACGGCTGCCGGACGCTCCCAGGTCCAGGGTGAAACCGTTGCGAGCACCGAGGGAAAAGCCGATGCCGATGCTCGCGCTGCTGCCTTTGCTGTCGGTCTCCTGCTTGTCGACATTGCGGGCGGCGAGCAAGTTGATGTCGCCGTCCGCCAGCAGGCTGGCGTTGCGTCCGGCCTTGATATCGCTGCCTTGCACGGTGATGTCGCTGGCCGCCCCCGCGCCAGTGGCACGCAGGCGGATGTCGTTGCCGGCGGTCATGGTCGAGCCGGCCGCGCTGTCGCTGGTGTAGGTAGTGGTGCTTTCGTTTTTCTTGGTGCCCAGCGACAGGCTGATGTTGATCCCGCCGGCCGAGCCTGGGTCCATCGCCACGGCGGTAGCGGCGTTGTTGGTCGCCAGCACGGCGGTCGCGGCGGCCAGGGCCTTCATGCGTCCGTCGTCGGTTTTCTCCGAGGCCCGTTTCATCTGCTGGTTGGTTTGAATCGCGCTGATCACCGGGTTGGTCACGGTGAGGGTGAACCCGGTTTGCTTGAACAGGGTTTCACGCTCGCGTTCACGGGTGTTACGGGCTTCGACGACATCAATGGTCTGCGCCGTGACGTCGATGTTGCCTTGGGGCGCCGACACCTGGCTGCCCACCTGACGGTAACCCTTGCCCGCTTCGATCAGCACATCGCCGGTGGTCGAGCCCACGGTGCTTGCCACGGCCGTGTGCTCCGTGGCGAGGTCCTTGACGCTCTGTTTCTGAGTACCGAGGGTCACGGCGATGCCGCCGCCGCTGAACAGGCCGCTTTTCTTGACGGTCTTGTCGTGGCGTTCGCTGCTGCTGGCGGTGGCCGCTTCGATGTTGACGTTGTTGTCCGCCACCAGGATGGTCTTGGTGGTGGAGACCACGTTGCTGCCACTCAGGTTGATGTCGCGCCCGGCCTGCACATACGTCTGCTCGCCACTCAGGGTGGAGCCTTCGGCCTGGGTCTGGCTGACGGTGTCGCGGGTGGTGGTGGTCTTGCTGGAGAACCACCCACTCTTGCCTTTGACCTTGTGCGCTTCGTCGGCGAACTGGTAGTTCTGGGCCGTGGTGAGGTTGACGTCACGCTTGGCCTCGGCAAACACCGCGCCCTGCTCGCTGGTCACGTGGGCGGCGCGGGCGTTGAGGTCCTGGCCCGCGCTCAGGCGGACATCGCCCTGGCCCTGGATCAGCGAGCCGACTTCGGTCTGGCTGGCGTCGTTGCGCCAGTTGCTGCTGTTCCAGGTCAACGCTTGCTGATGCGCCTCGCCCACGGTGCCGAGGTTGAGGTTGTTGCCGGCCTCCAGAGACGTGCTGCCGCCCTGGCCTGCATTGACGACCTGGGCCCCGGTGAGATTCAAGTCCTTGCCGGCGCTGACATTCATCGTGCCCTGGGCACCGCTGACGAACAGCCCGGCCACCCGTGACAACTGCGTCCGGGTGCCTTGGGCGCTGCTGCTGTCGCGACTACTGGAAATGACGTTGATGTCCTGCCCAGCCTTCACCGACAGGTTGTCCACGGCGCCGATCAGGCCACCGAGGTTGTTGAGGTTGTCCCTGGCGGTGACCGAGGCGTTGTCGGCCTGGATACGCCCACCCAGGTTCTGAATGTTCTGCGCGGTGATCGCCATGACACTGCGCCCGGCCAGGCTGCCGCTATTGACCAGGTCGCCGGCGATGTTCAGGTTCAGGCGCTGCCCGGCGATCAGCGCACCGGAGCCGTTGAGGTCGCCTTCCTGGACCCGCACGTAGACCTGCGGCACCAGCACGTTGCGGGTGTCGCCGTTAGGGAGGGTCACTTGCTTTTGCACCAGCCAGACGATGTCACTGGTCAGCTGGGCCATCTGCTCGGACGTCAACGCCACGCCGGGCACCAATTGCCATTGGTTGGCGACGGTGACGGCGTTGTCGATCAGGGCACGGTATTGCAGTTCATCATTGGCGTAGCCATCGAGGAAACGTCGGCCGGTGAGTTGCGCCACTTGTTCGCGAATCAGCTTCTGTTCGTAGAAACCGTCGCCCAGGCGCTGTTGGGTCAGGGCCGGGTCGACTTGCAGGCGTTGCAGCATGTAGTCCGAGGACAGCCAGGTGCGGTAGCTGGCAAAGCGCGGGTCGGTTTCGATCAGATAGCCGCCGGTGTTCTGCGGGTTGGTGTTGAACAGGCTGTTGTTCGGCAACGCCAGGGACGGCCCGCCGCTGCGGATCTGCTCAGCCACGCCTTGGCTGTTCAGGGTGGTCTGGGCGGCGACCTGGACGATCGGCGCGACCTGGTGGGTGCGGCTGCCCGTGGCGTTGACCGCGCCTGTGGCGGCGACCTGCTCGGTGACGCCCTGGGTGGCGCGCGCGGCGATCTGGGTGCCGGTGCCATTGCCCGCGGTGTTCTCGGCGAACACGGTTGGTTGCAGGGTGATGTCCTGGATCATCGGCGCCGGCGTGTAGTCTGTGACGGCCGTGCCCTGGCGGTCGCGCCCCTTGCGCTGGATGCGATAGAAGTGGGTGGCGGTGCCGCTGTCGGTGGTGGTGCGCTGGCCCGTCAGTTCAGTGTTGGTCAGGCTGCCGATGTCGGCCTGCAGCAGTCCGCCGGCAATGATCCGGCTCTTGTCGTTGAGCACGTCGCCGGCGCTGATCTGCATCGTCCCACCGGAGAGGATCTGCGCCGGTGCCGAGGTGGCGATCTGGGTCTCCGCCACCACCCGGGTGTAGTCGTAGCGGTTCCAGTTGTCCTCGCGGCCTTCGGGGGTGGCCAGGTAGAGCACTTCGTCGCTGCTGACCGAAACCTGGTTGCCCTGGTAGCGGTTCGTCGAACCGGTGAGTTGGAATTCCTGCAAGGCGGTACGACTGACCTCCACCTGCCGGGTGCTGAAATGCTCGTTGGTGTTGCGCACGCTTTGCACGTTCAGTGACAGGTTGCCGAGGGCCTCGATGGTCGCGCTGGCGTTGGTCAGCAACTGGGCGCGGTCCTGGGCCTTGTCAGCCGCGCTCAACGCGCCGCCGATGGCGAGGTCGCCAGCGCTGAAGATCAGGGCCTGCTCGCGGTTGTCCAGGCTACCGGCGCCGATGTCCAGCGACTCGCGGGCGGCGATGGTCGCGCCGATGCCGTTTTCGTCCCGGTTGTTCAGCGTCGAAGCGCTGATCGCCAGACGGTCGCCGTAGAGCCGGCCCGTGCCCAGGTTGTTGAGCGAGAGGGCCTGCACCCGCACTTGCTGGCCGTCGATCAGGCCACGGTTGGTCAGGCTGTCGTTGACGGTCAGGCGAACCTGGCCGGCGCTGATCTCGCCGGTGCCGGCATTGTCCAGCGTCTGCGCGCGGACCGTCAGCAGGTTGCCGGCCAGCAATTGCCCGCTGTTGTTGAAGGCGCCCTCGGTACTCAGGTCGACCTGACCGTTGGCCTGGATCTGGCCGCTCAAGTCCAGGCCGCCTTGCAGCCTGAAGGTCAGGTCGCCCAGGCTCAGGGCCCTGCCGGTGCCACCGTAGTAGGCCGCATTGAGCGACAGCAGGCTGCCCGCGAGCAAGGTGCCGCCCTGGTTGTGCACGGCCTGGCGCCGTTGCGCCGGGTCACGGTCGCTGATGCTCAACCCGGCGCCAGAGGAAATCAGCCCGCCTTCGTTGTTCAACGCCTGGCTGATCCCCAGGCTCAGCCCCTGGTCGGCGCGAATCGCACCGGACTGGTTGGAAAGCGTATTGACCGCCAGGCTCATGGCGCGGCCTTCGAGGCCTTGCTGGGTGCCTCGGGTGGCGCCGTTGTCGAGCACGTCGGCGCTCACGTCCAGCGTTCCTGCACTGCGGATCAACCCGCCCTGGTTATTGAGCGTCTCCCCCAGCACCATCTGGACATCGCCGAGGCCTTGCAACTGACCGCCGCGATTGTCCACCCGGGCGCTTTCGACCCGTACGGTTTTCTCGCCGATGATCTGGCCGCCGCTGCCATTGCCCAGGTCGGTGGCCTTGAGCAACAGGGAGCCCTTGGCTCCCAGGAAACCCGCACTGTTGTCGAGGCTGGCCGTGCGGATTTCGACGCTGTCCTGGCCGCTGATCCCTTGGGTGGTGCCCGACTGCAGGTTGTTCAGCGCCTGGTTGCCGGTGTCGATGAGCAGCTTGCCCTTGGCCTGGATCAAGCCGGCGGCGTTATGCAATTGGCCGCTGCGCAGGTCGAGGGTTGCGGTGGCGTTCAGCGTGCCCTGGCTGTTGTCCACCCGGTTGCCGTGGCTGTCCAGGTCCAGAGCGCCGCCGCTGATCACCCCGCCCTGGTTGTTCAGGCCCAGGGCCGACAGCGTGATGTCACCCAGCGCTTCAAGACGCCCACCGCTGTTGTTCAGCCCATCGCCGGAGACGCTGACCCGCAGCCCGGACTGCACCGAGCCCAGCACGCCATTGGTGTTATTGAATTGCCCGGCGATGATCTCCATGCGCTGGGTGGCGGCCATCGTGCCGCCGATGTTGTTCAACTGATCGAACGTCGCCCGCAACTCACCCCCGGCACTCACGGTGCCCTGGCTGTTGTCCAGGCGGGCTCCCTTCACCTGGGCGTTGCCGCTGGCGGCCAGGGTGCCTGAACTGTTGTCGATCCGTTGGCCGGCGGTCACCGTCAGCGCCCCGCCGTCGGTGGCGACGACTTTGCCGCCCTGGTTGTTCAGCGTGCCGACATCAAGGTTCACCGCGCCGGGGCTGCTGACGCGCCCGTCCTGGTTGTCGAAGCGCTCACGGGCGGTCACCTGCAAGGGCTGCGCGCCGGTCTGCACAATCTGTCCGCGCTGGTTGGACAGGGTCTGGGTGTCGAACGTGATCTGCTGGCCCTGGGTCAGGCCATCGTCCACCACCACGTCGGTGGCCTTGATCGTCACCTTGCCGTTGCTGGCCACGCTGCCTTTGCCACCGGCCAACTGGTTGGCCTGGATATCCAGGGTGCCTTTGCCGGCGTGCTCGACCTTGCCCTTGCCGTTGTCCAGACGACTGGCGCCCAGCTTCAGGTTGTCGGCATTGGAGGCGATGCGCCCGTCGCGGTTGTCGAGGGTCGCACTGGCCTTGATCAAGGTGTCTGCGGTGCCGGTCTGGATCAACTCACCGCCGGTGTTGGCAATGTCCCGGGCGCTCAATTGCAGGTTGCCGGCGTTGACCTTGGCCGCGCCGGTGCGCAGGGTCTTGGCCGCCGTTGCGCTCAGCACCTGGATGGCATCGACCTGGCTGCCGGCGAGATTGGCGTCGCCCGTGCTGGCGGTCAGGGTGACATTGCGCCCCTGGGTCTGGCTGCCGCTCAGGTCCAGGTCCGCGGCGGCGACGCTGACGTCCCCGGACGCCAGGTTCTGCCCTTGTGCCTTGACCGTGCCGGCCCGCAGCGCGAGGTTGCCCGCGCCGGCCAGCTTGCCGTCCGCGCCGACACCCGCCGCCACGCTGGACGCCTGGGTGCTGCGGATGTTGCGGGCGGTCAGCGTCGTGTGGTTCAGGCTGGCAACGGTGCCGCTGTTGTCGATGTCGCCGGTGCTGTCGAGCGTCAAGTCGCCCTTGGCGTAGAGCGTGCCACTGTTGTCGACCTCGGTGGCCTTGATACGGGTCGCGGTGGCGCTGCTGATCGCGCCCTGGTTCTGCAACTTGCCGTCGGCGCTGACGACCACTTCACCGGCCATGGCGCCAATCTGCCCGGCGTTGCGCACACCCACGCCGGACTCGGTGCCCACCAGCATGATTTTGCCGGCGTACATGCCGCCCAGCTTGGCGACGTCGATGGCCACGCTGGGCTTTTCCCCGTCGTCACCCGGCAGTGGCGTGGCCTGGGTGTTATCGGCGTTGACCTGGTTGCGTCCGGTCGTGACCTTCAGGTCGTTGGCCCAGACCCCGGCGTTGACCTGCACGCTACGAGCGATCAGGTCCGTGTAGTCGGTCTCGCGGGCATCCAGGCCCTTGCCTTCGATGTTGATCGTCCCGCCCTGTACGGTGTAGCCGCTGATGCGTCCGTTCTCCAACTGCGCCCGACCGGTGCTGAGGGTCGCCCGGTCGGCATTGATGAAGCCGCAGCCGTTGCAAGTAATGCCGGACGGGTTGGCAATCACCACTTCGGCGCGCTGGCCCGCGACTTCGACATAGCCACGCAGTTGGCTGGGGTTGGCGGAATTGACTTCGTTGAGGATGACCCGCGCGCTGCCATTGCCCAGCATCGGGTTACCTTCGATCCAGCCGCCCAGTTTGGTCTGGCTGTTGGTCGTGGCGTTGTTGAGGATCACGCCACGGTTGTCGACGTCGAACTGGCTGTAGGTATTGCGCGAAACGCCCCCCGCGCTGGGGGCCTGGATATTCACCTGGGGTGTACCGTTGGCGCTTTCGATCACACCGGGACGCTGGCCGGCCGGCGCGCCGGGATCCGCCACGATGGTCGCGGCCCAGGCAGGCGCCACGTTCAAGGACACCAATCCGATCGCCGCCATCACGGCAAAGCGCAACGGCCCGAGCGTCGCCGCGCAGGCCACCGGTCCCGGCGTCGGGCCGCTACGGGTCCCCGGAGCCTTGACCTGACTGGTGACATTCTCGGCCACCACCATCAGCAGTCCGCGAGCCTTGTTGAAAACGATTCGGTACAGGTGCTTGTTCATGGCAATTCCATTTGCGGTTCTGGCCCGCAATTAACTCGGGGTTAGCGTTACGGTGCGACTGCCAGCGGGTGAGCGGCAAACCAGGCCTTGGCCTGTTCAGGGATGACACCGATCCCTTGGAATGTCTTGACCCGCAGGCCGCGTTCCTCGCCTCGGTGATAGAGCGCACGCCCACACCGGTTGGCGAACAACTGTCGATGCAGCAGGCGGGTGACCACGCCGGTGTGGCCGAACGGCGCCACCCAGTCGTTGAGCCAGAGACGCTCGCCGCTGTTCCAGTCGGCTTCTGTCAGGGTCAGTGGCGATTGCCTTAGGTAGCGTTGCTCGGTGGCCGCGTCGAGGTTGAGCCAGGACAGGTAGAACACCGGTTTTCCCTGTTCGCTGGCGAGCACGAACTGGCGATGCTTGAGGGCCGGCAACAACAACGTCGGCAAGCTGTGCAACGGCGCATCGCGGTGAGCCTTGGAATGCATCCACAGCCAGGTGGCCGAGCCGAACACGGCAGCCTCGTTCCAGGGCTCATCGATCAAGCCGGGGGCAATGATGTCTAGCGTCTCGAACTGCATGGGATCACCTCAGAATGACCAGATGACGGTGAACGCGCTGGTCACGTTGGCCGTTTCGAAGCCATCGGGCTTCTTCAATGGCGTGCCAAACGACCAGTCATAGGACAAGCCCTTGTAGCCGCCCCGCAGACCCACCACGGCCCCCGCCAGGCGCTTGCCGATCAGGAACTCGCTGGAAGGACCACTGACTTCGCCATAGTCGATGCCGGTGTAGAGCTCCTGGCCGGTCTGTCCCAAAAACAGGCCGACTTCGTTGCGCAGGGTCCAGCCACGGTCGGCGGACAGAATGTTTTCCCCGTCGAAGCCCCGCACGCTGTAGCGCCCGCCAATCGAGAAGCGGTCCTGGGGCACCAGCGGCGTCCGGTTCCATTGCGCGCGCCAGCCGCCGATGTAGCGCAGGCGCTGGTCGCTGACCTGGAACGGCACCTGCAACTGGGCATCGGCAGTGATGATCTGCGAGCGTGAAGTGCCTGCGTCGAAATCTTCTTCGGGTGCCCTGAGCGCGTCATGGGCCCCGGTGCCGCGGCGGTAGGCAGCGCCCAGATCGAGAATCGAGGCGCCGATGAACTCGCGATGGTTCAGCCCCAGTTGCCAGCCGGCCATGCGCCGTTTCTGGTTGCCGATCTCGGTGTCATCGATGAAGTTCTCCGAAGAGCGCGTCCACAGGCTGCCCCACGCGGTGGTCTTGCGAACGGCGTCGCGGTACAGCAGGCGTGACAGGCGCAGTTCGTTGTTACGACTCTCGCCACGGTACTGGTAGGTCTGGTTGGCGCCGGCGACGGACTGTTCGTAGTTGTATTCACTGGTGGTGAAACCCAACTGCCAGTAACCGAACGGCAGCGAATAATGCAGGGTGTTGCCATCGGAACCGCGATGGCCGGACTCACCGCCACCCAAGTCGTGGTTGACGCTGGCGTAGAACAGGTCGTTGAGCGACAGCAGGTTGTCCAGGGACAGCGACACATTGCCCTGGTACTTGCCGGTGGTCTTGCTGCCCGAATTGTCCACCGACAGGCTGACGCGGGCCGGGAACCGCTGGGTCCAGGCAATCACCACGTCGCTCTCACCGGGCTTGGCGTCGGCGGCACGGGCCGGTGCGATCTGGATATCGGCTTCGGCGGTCGGCACGCGCTTGAAGTTTTCCAGCGCCTGCTCGATGTCCCGCAGGTTGAGCAAGTCGCCGGGACTGGCCGGCATCGCATTCCAGGCATTGGCCCGGGAACTGGTGCCCTCCTGGAAGCGAATCTCGCGGATGCGCCCCGGCACCAAGGTCAACACCAGGACGCCACTGTTCAAGTCCTGGGCTTCGGCAAGCACCCGAGTGGTGACATAGCCAGCCTCGATGATCGCATTCTGCATGCGCTTCATCGTCAGGTTGATCCCGGCGCCCCCCAGGCAACGCCCGATGGCCGGGTCATGCTTGGGGTTGGCGGCGCGCAAGGCCCATTGGAATTTTTCCGACGCCTCGCCAATCAGCCGGATGTCATCGATGGCGAAGCAGGGGCTTTCCTTGGCGGGCAGGCGATCGGCACCTTCCGCGACGGGTGCCGCTTGCAGGCGCACATCCGGCCGGGACTCCAACTGATCACGCAGCACCCGCTCACGCTCACGCTGACGCAGCAACTCTTCCTCCGGCCCAGCCGCCTGCGCAAGGCTCCCCGCCCCCACCGTCCAGGCGGCCAGCAACAGCAGCGCAAGCCGCTGGGCGTTGGGTGAAGAAGAACGAGCGCCGTCGACAGGGCGACGAGCAGTGCGTGATTGACGCGTTCGGCAGGGTGCGGCTGCGCGCATGACACATCCTTGTGGCTTGAGTCCAGGAATACGGTGAGCATCGGCACTGATGCCCCTCAAAAAGGCGCGTAATTAGGAAGTTTCCTACAACGTACCGAGACGGTCAGATTGCCATCAGGTGAGAAAGTTTCGCACCAGGCACACACGTTTGTTACACAGTCGAAAAAATGGGCACTGGTTCACAGCACCGGGCCGCAGGAAGGCCGTGCTGGGGCGACGTCACGCCAATCGATCATGTGAATATAAGGAGGGGTATGCGGCAGGAGGCCGGCTGAAGTAATGGTGTCCCAGGGCAGGTTCGAACTGCCAACCTTCCCCTTAGGAGGGGGATGCTCTATCCAATTGAGCTACTGAGACACGAGTCGACCGCGAGAAACGCGGTGCGCGGAACGGCGTGCATGTTAGCGACCTGCCCTGCGTTTGTCATGTCGTCGCTGTTTTTAAGTGTAGGCAAATGGTGCGGCGGGCCCGCTTCGATGATTCCAAGCGTTGAATGGCAGTCGCCATTCATCCGTCCTTGAGCGGTTTAACCTAGTAAATCGGCCAATTGCCACTATCCTATACAAGACAAGGACAGTGCGTGTTTTTTGTACCAGGCGGGTTATCCGCCAGACGGTATGGCACAACGACACGATACGGCGGTCACACATCCTGACCTGTTGATTTTTCCAACCAGTCCGCATTTTTTGACGAAGGGTACTGGCATAACGCCTTTACGCGGATCAGAATTTGTCACAGAATTGGCGCCAATGATCTGGCAATTTTGAGGCATGATGCGGGCCTCTTAACGATTCAGGTTGAACATTTGGCTTTGGAGCTTGTCCTATCGACATCCTGCGGCCAATCCCGAGAACCGCTCCCCTGAACTAACCGGTTAAATATATGCGCCCATTGAAACAGGCAATTTATTCCAGCCGTACGGCTGACAAGTTCGTCGTACGTCTGCCAGACGGAATGCGGGAACGCATTGCCGAGGTGGCTCGCAATCATCACCGCAGCATGAACTCTGAAATCATCGCGCGCCTTGAGCAAAGCCTGATCCAGGAAGGCGCGTTGGGTGAAGAGTTGAGCATGCGCCTGGACAGCCCGGAGCTGTCGTTGCATGAGCGCGAGTTGCTTCAACGCTTCCGACAACTCTCTCACCGCCAGCAAAACGCCCTCGTTTCGCTGATTGCCCATGACGCAGAGATGGCCGCAGACGCGTCCTGATCGAACGCATGAATCAAAAGCCAGCCTTGCGCTGGCTTTTTTTTGCCCGGAATTTGCCCAGCGCGTGCAAGGGATGAATGCAACGGTGGCGAGGGAGCGAACGCCCTCGCCACCGTGAATCAGGCGAATGTCAGAGCAGGAAGATCGTCGCCAACCCCAGGAAGATGAAGAACCCGCCACTGTCGGTCATCGCGGTAATCATCACGCTGGCCCCCATGGCCGGGTCGCGTCCCATCCGCGCCAGGGTCATGGGAATCAAGACCCCCATCAAGGCTGCGAGCAGCAGGTTAAGCGTCATCGCGGCGGTCATCACCACCCCCAGCGACCAACTGCCATAGAGCAGATAAGCCACCACACCGATCACGCCGCCCCAGATCACGCCATTGATCAAGGCCACCGCCAACTCCTTGCGCATCAAGCGCGACGTGTTGCCGGTGCTGACCTGATCCAGCGCCATGGCGCGGACGATCATGGTGATGGTCTGGTTGCCAGAGTTGCCGCCAATCCCGGCAACAATGGGCATCAATGCCGCAAGCGCCACCAGCCTCTCGATGGAACCTTCGAACAGGCCGATGACCCGTGAGGCGACAAACGCCGTGATCAGATTGATTGCCAGCCAGGCCCAACGGTTACGCAGGGATTTCCAGACCGAGGCAAAGATGTCTTCTTCTTCGCGCAGACCAGCCATGCTGAGGACTTCGCTTTCGCTTTCCTCACGAATCAGGTCAACCATTTCATCGATGGTCAGACGGCCGATCAGCTTGCCGTTCTTGTCGACCACCGGCGCAGAAATCAAGTCATAACGCTCGAACGCCTGGGCGGCGTCATAGGCGTCTTCGTCCGGGTGAAAACTCACCGGATCGCTGGCCATGACCTCGGCCACCTGTTTTTCCGGATCGTTGACGAGCAGGCGCTTGATGGGCAGCACGCCCTTCAACACGCCGTCGTAATCGACCACGAAGAGTTTGTCGGTGTGCCCTGGCAGTTCCTTGAGGCGACGCAGATAACGCAAGACCACTTCAAGGCTGACGTCCTCGCGGATCGTCACCATCTCGAAGTCCATCAGCGCACCGACCTGCTCCTCGTCATAGGACAGCGCCGAGCGCACGCGCTCGCGTTGCTGGCCGTCGAGGGTTTCCATCAGTTCGTGGATAACGTCCCGAGGCAGCTCGGGCGCCAGGTCGGCGAGTTCGTCGGCGTCCATCTCCTTGGCCGCCGCGAGCAACTCGTGATCATCCATGTCGGCGATCAGGGTTTCCCGGACCGAGTCGGACACTTCGAGCAGGATGTCACCGTCGCGGTCGGCCTTGACCAGCTGCCAGACCGTCAGGCGCTCTTCCAGCGGCAAGGCTTCAAGGATGTAGGCGACGTCGGCGGAGTGCAGGTCATCGAGCTTGCGTTGCAGCTCGACGAGGTTCTGCCGGTGGACCAGGTTCTCGACCCGGTCATGGTGCGGACCTTCCTGGCGATGCGTCAGGTCTTCGACGACCCGCTGGCGCTGCAGCAGCTCGACGACTTGAGCGAGGCGGTCCTGAAGGCTTTCTTGTGTTTTCTTTACTTCTACTTGGGTCATAGGCGAACTCCACTCCCAGCAGTGGAGCACGCCGGAAGGATCAATCAGTCAATTCATGATTGGCAAAACGGGATATTGAGTAACTACTGGGTAAGTCCATGGAGATATTCCAAAGCCCCGGCGGGGCTGACGGGCGCAATCATACACCGCTTGACGCTTTAAAACGTTAAAAAATCATGGCAAGAACAAGCGCTTGCGACACAAACCTGAACCCTGGCTGAACCTGTCCCGTTACGACGACTTATCCTGAAAAGAAAACACGCGCCCTGCGGTAAATGTAGCGGCTACCCTTGTTTTTTTCAGCGCCAAGGAGGCCGCCCGGATGCCTGTCAGCCACTACCTGCTTCTGCTCGCCAGCCTGCCCTGCCTGCCCCTGTGGGCGGCCGGGCAAACGGTGCATCGCTGCGAGAACAGCGCCGGGCAGGTGACGTACACAACCCTGAGCTGCGGGCCGGGAGAAAACCTTTCGCTGCAACGGATCAATCCGTATCACCCTGGCACGGTCTCGCCGACGACCGAATCGATGCTGCCGGAAGCCGAGCACCGGCAACTATCCGGCAACAAAACGCCGCGCAAGGAACCGACCGTGGTCGGCCAGTTCGAAGACCGCTGCGCCAACCTCATCACCGCCCGGCAACGCCGCGAAGCCATCATAGGCCGAAGGATTCTCGCCGGCATGAGCCAGCAGGATGTGGAGAGCGCCTTGGGCAAGCCGCACTCGATCAAGGTCAGGAATTCGAGCACGCGGTACACCTACGCAACGAAGAAAGGCCGCAGCGCCGAGATCGTGTTCGATGAGAAAGGATGCGTGAAAGGCAAATCGTAGACAGCAAAAAGCCCGCGTTAAAAGCGGGCTTTTTGGTGTTTGGTGCACTCGACAGGATTCGAACCTGTGACCGCTCGGTTCGTAGCCGAGTACTCTATCCAGCTGAGCTACGAGTGCAAGTTGTGGTTTTATACCAGATCACAACTGGTTGAAGCCAAGTTTTTTGCATCGCTGCAAAAAACTCTTAAATGGTGCACTCGACAGGATTCGAACCTGTGACCGCTCGGTTCGTAGCCGAGTACTCTATCCAGCTGAGCTACGAGTGCATTTGTTGCCGCGCATTATAGGTCGTCAAATCCTTTTGTAAAGCGCTTTTTTCAGTAATTTCAAGCACTTACTGAACAAGCCAGGTTTGACGCACTAAACGAATAATGGCGGAGAACGGGGGATTCGAACCCCCGACACCCTTTTGAGGTGTACTCCCTTAGCAGGGGAGCGCCTTCGGCCACTCGGCCAGCTCTCCGCAACACGGGGCGTATATTAACCACCTTCCTCCCCGTTTGCAAACATAAAAATCGATAAAAATTAATGGCTTGGTTCGTCGTCCTTCTCTTTCTTGATACGCAGGTAAATTTCCTCCCGGTGCACAGCGACCTCTTTCGGGGCGTTGACGCCGATACGCACTTGGTTTCCTTTGACGCCGAGCACGGTCACGGTGATTTCGCCATCGCCAATAATCAGGCTTTCTGCACACCGACGAGTCAGAATCAGCATACCTTTCTCCTCACGCAATTCAGTTCAGGGACAACAGTCGGCAAAAAAAGGCATTGGACCTGCAACCGAAACGGTCGAAGCCTCCAAGCCTAGTATTGACCAGCGCGGGCAAAAGAACAGTTTTGGGACGCGCCATTCAAAAAAACAAAGGGCGCGGCCCAGCCGCGCCCTCAAGGACAACGCTTACTCGCCCTGTCGGGCAGCGGCGTCGAGTTCGAAAGCCGTATGCAGGGCGCGCACGGCCAGTTCCAGGTACTTCTCTTCGATCACCACGGACACCTTGATTTCCGAAGTGGAGATCATCTGGATGTTGATGGTTTCCTTGGCCAGGGCTTCGAACATACGGCTGGCCACGCCCGCGTGCGAGCGCATGCCGACACCGACGATCGAGACCTTGGCGATCTTGGTATCGCCGACCACTTCCCGGGCACCGATCTCGCCTGCGGTTTTCTTCAGGACCGCTTCGGCAGCCGGGTAGTCGTTGCGGTGCACGGTGAAGGTGAAGTCGGTGGTGTTATCGTGCGAGACGTTCTGCACGATCATGTCGACTTCGATGTTCGCGGCACTGATCGGGCCGAGAATCTTGAACGCCACGCCGGGGGTGTCTGGCACGCCACGGATGGTCAGCTTGGCTTCATCGCGGTTGAAGGCGATGCCGGAAATGATCGGCTGTTCCATGGATTCCTCTTCATCGATAGTAATGAGGGTGCCCGGACCCTCTTTGAAGCTGTGCAGGACGCGCAGCGGAACGTTGTACTTGCCGGCGAATTCGACCGCCCGGATCTGCAACACTTTCGAGCCGAGGCTGGCCATTTCCAGCATCTCTTCGAAGGTGATCTTGTCCAGGCGCTGGGCCACAGGCACCACGCGTGGGTCGGTCGTGTAGACGCCATCCACATCGGTGTAGATCTGGCATTCGTCAGCCTTGAGGGCCGCTGCCAGCGCCACGCCGGTCGTGTCCGAACCGCCACGGCCGAGGGTGGTGATGTTGCCGTGCTCGTCCACGCCCTGGAACCCGGCGACCACGACCACGCGGCCCGCCTTCAGGTCGCCGCGAATCTTCTGGTCATCGATCTGCAGGATACGCGCCTTGTTGTGCGCGCTGTCCGTCAGGATACGAACCTGGTTGCCGGTGTAGGACACCGCCGGCACGCCACGCTTGATCAGCGCCATGGCCAGCAAGGCGATGGTCACCTGCTCGCCGGTGGAAACGATCACGTCCAGCTCGCGGGGAACCGGTTGCTGGTCGCCGCTGATTTGCTTGGCCAGATCGATCAGACGGTTGGTCTCGCCGCTCATTGCCGACAGCACAACCACCAGGTCATCGCCCGCATCACGGAATTTCTTAACCTTGTCGGCGACCTGTTCGATTCGTTCGACAGTGCCGACCGAAGTGCCGCCAAATTTCTGTACGATCAAAGCCATTTCAAAGCCGCCTCTGCCCATGAAGGGCGCCCAATAATCACAACAGCGACCGGGCCCGCCACTAGACCGCGAACCCGGGGCGCTGCCTTAAATACCCTGCTCTACAAATGCAACGGTCTGGGCCAGTGCCGCGTCCAGTGCGCCGACGTCGGTACCGCCGCCTTGCGCCATGTCCGGACGACCACCGCCCTTACCGCCCACTGCCGCAGCGGCCTGCTTCATCAAATCACCGGCCTTGAGTTGGCCAGTCAGGTCCTTGGTCACGCCTGCGACGAGAACGACCTTTTCCTCATGGACACTGCCGAGCAGGATCACTGCGCGGCCGAGTTTGTTTTTCAGTTGATCGACCAGCGCCAGCAGGCCCTTGCCGTCCTGGCCGTCGAGACGCACGGCCAGCACTTTCACGCCCTTGACGTCCACGGCCTGGGCCGACAGATCGTCGCCCGCGGCGCTGGCGGCCTTGGCCTGCAACTGCTCCAGTTGCTTTTCCAGCAAGCGGTTGCGCTCCAGCACAGCCGACAGCTTGTCGATCAGGTTGTCGCGGCTGCCCTTGATCAGGCTTGCCGCTTCCTTGAGTTGTTCTTCGGCCGCGTTGAGGTACGCCAGGGCCGCAGCGCCGGTGACCGCCTCGATACGGCGCACGCCGGAGGCCACGCCGCCTTCGCTGACGATCTTCAGCAGGCCGATGTCGCCGGTCCGGTTGGCGTGGATACCGCCGCACAGCTCCACGGAGAAATCCCCCATGCTCAGCACGCGCACGCTCTCGCCGTACTTCTCGCCGAACAGCGCCATCGCGCCCTTCTGTTTGGCGGTTTCGATGTCGGTTTCTTCGGTCTCTACCGGGGAGTTCTTGCGGATCTCGGCATTGACGATGTCTTCCAGCGCCTTGAGCTGCTCCGGCTTGATGGCTTCGAAGTGGCTGAAGTCAAAGCGCAGACGCTGGCTGTCCACCAGCGAGCCTTTCTGCTGGACGTGCTCGCCCAGTACCTGGCGCAGCGCCGCGTGCAGCAAGTGGGTGGCGGAGTGGTTCAGCGAGGTGGCATGGCGCACCTCGGCGTCGACATGGGCTGCCACCGGAGCCGCGACCATCAGGCTGCCGGAAGCCAGCACGCCGTGGTGCAGGAACGCGCCGCCGGTCTTGGTGGTGTCACGCACGTCGAAGCGCGAATTGCCGGCCTGCAGGTAGCCGCTGTCGCCGATCTGGCCGCCGGACTCAGCGTAGAACGGTGTCTTGTCCAGCACGATCACGCCTTCCTGGCCTTCGCTCAGGATGTCGACCGATTGCCCGTCCTTGTAGATGGCCACGATCTTGGCCGAACCGGTGGTACCGGCATAACCGGTGAATTCGGTGGCCACGTCGACCTTGACCAGGCTGTTGTAGTCCATGCCGAAGGCGCTGGCCGAACGCGCACGTACCCGCTGGGCTTCCATCTCGCGCTCGAAACCTTCCTCGTCGAGGGTCAGGTTGCGCTCGCGGGCGATGTCGCCCGTCAGGTCCATCGGGAAACCGTAGGTGTCGTACAGCTTGAACACCACATCGCCCGGCACCACGGTGCCCTTGAGCTCGGCCAGGTCCTGTTCGAGGATCTTCAGGCCTTGTTCCAGGGTCTTGGCGAACTGCTCTTCCTCGGCCTTGAGCACGCGTTCGATGTGTGCCTGCTGGGATTTGAGTTCCGGGAAGGCATCGCCCATCTCGGCAGCCAGGGCCGCCACGATCTGGTAGAAGAAGCTGCCCTTGGCACCCAGCTTGTTGCCGTGACGGCAGGCACGACGGATGATCCGGCGCAGCACATAGCCACGACCTTCGTTGGACGGCAGCACGCCGTCGGCAATCAGGAAGCCGCAGGAGCGGATGTGGTCGGCGACCACTTTCAGCGAAGCCTGGTTGTCGTTGGTGCAACCAATGGCCTTGGCCGAAGCGTCCAGCAGGCTCTGGAACAGGTCGATTTCATAGTTGGAGTGAACGTGCTGCAACACCGCACTGATCCGCTCCAGGCCCATGCCGGTGTCGACCGACGGCGCAGGCAGCGGATGCAACACGCCGTCGGCGGTGCGGTTGAACTGCATGAACACGTTGTTCCAGATCTCGATGTAGCGGTCGCCGTCTTCTTCCGGCGAGCCGGGTGGGCCGCCCCAGATGTCGGCACCGTGATCGTAGAAGATCTCGGTGCAAGGGCCGCACGGGCCGGTGTCGCCCATGGTCCAGAAGTTGTCGGAGGCGTAAGGCGCGCCTTTGTTGTCGCCGATGCGCACCATGCGCTCGGCCGGGACACCGACCTCTTTGGTCCAGATGTCATAGGCTTCGTCATCGGTGGCGTAGACCGTGACCCACAGCTTGTCCTTGGGCAGGTTCAGCCACTTGTCGGAGGTCAGGAAGGTCCAGGCGAACGTGATGGCGTCGCGCTTGAAGTAGTCACCGAAGCTGAAGTTACCCAGCATTTCGAAGAACGTGTGGTGACGGGCGGTATAGCCGACGTTTTCCAGGTCGTTGTGCTTGCCGCCGGCGCGCACGCATTTCTGGCTGCTTACCGCACGGGTGTAGGCACGTTTTTCCTGGCCCAGGAAGCAGTCCTTGAACTGGTTCATCCCCGCGTTGGTGAACAGCAGGGTCGGGTCATTGCCCGGAATCAAAGAGCTGGAGGCTACTCGGGTATGGCCTTGCTCTTCGAAGAAGCGAAGGAAGGCTTCACGGATTTCTGCGCTTTTCATTAGGTTCTTCCACGGAGGCTGCGGCCAAAGGCCTGTGCAAAACGTCGACAGACGAAGCAACGGCAAAGGGCCGCATTATATCGGCCCTTCGCCTGGGGTACAGCGTGTTATGCGATAGAAACTGTCAATTGGCTCGCTTGGGCGATCAGTTGCCGGAAAATTCGACGAAAGTGGCGATCACCTGGTCGATTTGCGCGCGACTGACATCCAGGTGAGTCACCATCCGCAGACGTGGCGCAGCACTGAGCTTGATGCCCCGCTCGGCGGTAAACGCCTTGAGCGCCTCGGCGCGCTCGCCCATTTGCACGTAGACCATGTTGGTCTGCACCGGCTCGACCTCATAGCTCGCCGCGCGCAAGCCCTCGGCGAGTCGCAGGGCGTTGGCGTGGTCATCGGCCAGGCGCTGGACCTGATGGTCCAGGGCATACAGCCCCGCCGCTGCCAGGATCCCGGCTTGGCGCATGGCGCCGCCAACCATCTTGCGCAACCGGCGCGCCTTGCCGATCAACTCGACACTGCCGCACAGGACCGAGCCAACGGGCGCGCCCAGGCCCTTGGAGAGGCACACCGAGACCGAATCGAAATACTGGGTGATGTCCCGCGCATCGACCCCAAGCTTGACCGCCGCGTTGTACAACCGTGCGCCGTCCAGGTGCAGCGCCAGGCCGTGCTCGCGGGTGAAACGCCGGGCCTGGGCCAGGTAGTCCAGCGGCAGCACTTTGCCCTGCATGGTGTTTTCCAGGGCCAGCAGGCGGGTCCGGGCGAAGTGGAAGTCGTCAGGCTTGATGGCGGCAGCCACCTGGGCCAGGTCCAGGGAGCCATCGACTTGCACTTCAAGCGGCTGCGGCTGGATCGACCCGAGTACCGCCGCCCCGCCGCCTTCGTATTTATAGGTGTGGGCCTGTTGGCCGACGATGTACTCATCGCCGCGTTCGCAGTGGGCCATCAATCCCAGCAGGTTGCTCATGGTGCCGCTGGGCACGAACAATGCCGCCGCAAAGCCCAAGCGCCCGGCAAGTTCGGCTTCGAGGCGATTGACGGTCGGGTCTTCGCCGTACACATCGTCGCCGGTCGGTGCGCTGGCCATGGCATCGAGCATGCCGGCGGAAGGTTGGGTGACCGTGTCACTGCGAAGATCGATAACACTCATGAATCTGGCCTCGGGTTCTGGTGGCGGGAATTCCCTTTCGAAGGGCAATTACTGCGGTCATGGGCAGGAATAATCAAGCCTGACCCCAGGAAAACACCACCTGTACCTGAAGATTAATCAAAACACTCCTGTGGGAGCGAGCTTGCTCGCGATAGCGGTAGTGCATCCAGCATCAACGCAAGCTGAACTACCGCTATCGCGAGCAAGCTCGCTCCCACAGTAGGTTATGTGTTAAAAATCCTCGGCAGCCAAAAACCATGGCGGCAAAACGTTCTCAGGGCGGGGTGTAATTCCCCACCGGCGGTAATTGCACGCAAGGTGCATAGCCCGCGAGCGCTTGGCGATACACGGCTTCTGCGGTGTGGCGGCAAGGTCAGCAGACCCGGTGTGATTCCGGGGCCGACGGTCATAGTCCGGATGAAGAGAGAACGGGATTGACACCCAAGGGCCGCTTGCGACCGTCTGTTCGCGACGTACCCTCGAATCCCCTTCGATTCATGACGCCCTGTTTTTCACACAAACAGGAACCAGAACATGCAACCCACTGCAATCGATAGCAAAACCAAACACTCGGGCGAGCGCGTCGCGTTCATCCAGGCCTGCTGGCACAAGGAAATCGTCGACCAGAGCCGCAACGGCTTCGTCGCTGAAATGATCAACCAGGGCTATCAGGAAAGTGATATCGACTTCTTCGAAGTCGGCGGCGCCTTTGAAATCCCGCTGCACGCCAAGCTGCTGGCCAAGTCGGGCCGCTACGCCGGCATCGTCGCCGCCGGCCTGGTGGTGGATGGCGGTATCTATCGCCACGAGTTCGTTGCCCAATCGGTGATCAGCGGCCTGATGCAGGTTCAACTGGAAACCGAAGTGCCGGTGTTCTCGGTGGTGCTGACGCCCCATCACTTCCACGCCGGGGAAGAGCACCAGAAGTTCTTCTTCGAACATTTCGTGCACAAGGGCCAGGAAGCCGCGAAGACCTGCGCCGACACCCTGCACAAGACCCGGGCATTGCGCCGTACCGAGCCGCGTGCGGTAGCGGTCTGACGACCCCTTCCCTGTGGGAGCGGGCTTGCTCGCGAAAACGGTGTGTCAGCCGTCGCATAGGTGGCTGACCTGACGCCTTCGCGGGCAAGCCCGCTCCCACAGGTTTTCTGCTTGCCGCAGATATCGCAGCTACCGCAAAAGTAAGTGTGGGAGCGGGCTTGCCCGCGAAGGCGTTGTGTCAGCCAACTAAAATGTTGCTGTCATACCGCTTTCGCAAGCGAGCCCGCTCCCACAGTTGGAATCCGCCGCCCTTCAGGCCAGGTTCTCGTCAGTCGCCGGCACGATCAGGATCCCGGCCCGCAAGCCGTTCTTGACCTTGGGGTTGGGGAAGATGATGCGGGCGCCCTCTTCCTCGATCACCCAGCGGGTCTGGGCGATGTCTTCGGCCAGCACATAGCCTTTTTCCAGTTCCGAGAAGTTCTCGATGTCCGCCGGCAGATTCAGGCGGAAATTGTCGCTGTGCTTGATGATTTCCCGCGCCACATTGAACAGTTGCAAGCCGTCGAGCCCGTCATCCAGCTCTGGTTCGTTGCCTTCGATGATCTGTTGCAGGCGGGTTTCCAGCAGGCTGACGTTGACACCGTCGTTCTGCCCGAATGGCCGCGCCTTGCCCAGCTCCAGGGTGAAGGACTCGGCACCCAGCTGTTCGTAGGTGTAGGCGCTGAAGACGATGGACGGTTTGTTCTGCAACAGCACCGCCTCCATCCCCGCCGCCCGCAGGCGCGCCAGTTCACGGCGTGAGTGCGGGCGACCTTCCTTCCACGGGTACAGGGCAAACTGCTCGATTTTCGAGCCGCGGATGGCGGTGTGCAGGTCATAATGCAAGCGACTGCGTTCCGGGCGATTGAAGAAACTGGCGGCCAGTCGCTCCAGTTCGCAGGCGCGCAACGCCTCGGGGCCGCCGCTCAGTTCGTGACGCCCGTTGAACAGCCGGTTGACGTCCTGCTCGACGAAACGCTCGCCCCGCCGAATGGCCTCGGGGTTGCCGAACAGGAACAGAATGCGTGCCCGGGGCTTGAGGACTCCACGGGCGATGTCATGCAGCAAGCGATCGAGCAACTCGATCGGCGCGGTCTCGTTGCCATGGATACCGGCCGACAGCAGCAGGTCCAGGCCGTTATCCCGGGCTTCGGGCGGCTTGACCTCCAGCGCGCCCTCGCTCAACCAGCGCATCCGTACGCCTTCGACTGTCAGTTGAGTCTTCTCCGCCGGTTCACGGCCGGCGAGGGTCAGTTCAAGCAGTTTGCCGAGGGCGAGCATAGCGCGGTTTCCTTAATGGTCGTGGCCGCAATCCGGGCCATGGACATGGTCATCGTCGCCGACGTCCGCCGGTTCCATTTCCAGTTGCAGGCTGACCAGGTTGGTCGCCAATGGACGCAACAACAGGTTGGCGTATTCCTCGTCCCCTTCCTCGACGTCCACGCCGATCAGCAACTGGCCGCGGCCGTCCTGCTGGATCCACAGCTCCTTGCCTTGCCACATCACCGCGACGCGGGTGCAGGAGGTTTCCAGTTGGGTGCCATCGGTGTCTTCAAGAATCAGCTGCAGGCCATCGCTCATGTTTTTACGTTCTCGTCTGGGGATAAGGCAACGCGCCCTGCTTTGACTGTAGTCAGGTCGCGCGCGCTTTCAATTGATCTGGAAAGGATAAACCGCGCCAAGTTTAAGGATTTGTGTCAGTTCATCCAGTGCCGCACGGCATTCGAGCAGCAACTGCGGGTCTGCCAGGTCGTTTTCGGTCATGCGGTCGCGGTAGTGCCGTTCGACCCATTGGGTCAGCGACTCGTACAACGGCGCGGTCATGATAACTCCTGGGTTGACGGCCGCCAGCTCGGTTTCATTGAGCGCCACACGCAACCTCAGGCACGCCGGGCCACCGCCGTTCTGCATGCTTTGCTTGAGGTCGAAGACCTTCACTTCGCGAATCACCCCGCCCGAGGCCAGCAAGCCTTGCAGGTACTGCCAGACGCGCTCGTTGCTACGGCATTCTTCCGGCACGATCAACAGCATCGAGCCATCGGCACGCGACAGCAGTTGGCTGTTGAACAAGTAGGAACGGACCGCATCATCGACCGTCACCGCCGAACGCGGCACGCACACGGCCTGGAACTTCCCGCCGACCTTGGCGAGCTTGTCGCCCAGCTCGGCCAGCAGCTTGTCAGTCTCAAGGAAGGCATCCTCGTGGTAGAACAGCACTTCGCCGTTGCCGACCGCGATCACGTCGTTGTGAAACACGCCCTGGTCGATCACCGACGGGTTCTGTTGTGCATACACCACACCGTCCTCGCTCAGCCCGTGCAGGCGCGCGACGGCGCGGGACGCTTCGAGTGTCTGGCGCGCCGGGTACTTCTGCGGGGCCGGGTAACGCATGTCGAAGGCGCTGCGGCCGAACACGAAGAACTCCACGCCGGCTTCGCCGTAGGCGCGGCAGAAACGCGTGTGGTTGGCGGCGCCTTCATCGCCGAACTGCGCCACCGCCGGTAAGGCGGCGTGATGGGCGAAGTGTTTCTGGTCGGCGAACATCGCGCCCAGCACGCGACTGGTGGTGGGGTGCTCGATGCTGCGGTGGTACTTGCAGTTCAGGTTGGCGGCGGTGAAATGCACGCGCCCGTCAGCAGTGTCGGCACTCGGGCTGACGGTGGCGGCGTTGGCCACCCACATGCTGGAAGCCGAGCAACTGGCGACCAACAGGGGCATCGCTTCCTTCGCCGCCTGCTGGATGACCTGGGCATCGCTGCCAGCAAAGCCCAACCGACGCAGGGCAGCCACGTCTGGACGTTCTTGCGGCGCCAGCACGCCTTGCGTAAAGCCCATGTCCATCAGCGCCTTCATCTTCGAAAGGCCCTGCAACGCCGCTTCCTTGGGGTTGGAGGACTGCTGGCTGTTGCTCTGGGACGCGACGTTGCCGTACGAGAGCCCGCCGTAGTTATGGGTCGGCCCCACTAGACCGTCAAAGTTGACTTCATAGGATTTCATCAGCGAGGCTCCACGAGAATCTGTTTTTATAGGCATCAAATAACAACCGCGGCGCGGCTATCGCGAGCAAGCTCGCTCCCACAGGGCCTTGCACTGTCCTTGTGGGAGCGAGCTTGCTCGCGATCGGGGTTCACACCATTCTCACGCCGGGGGTCAGGGCAGCCGGCATGACGAGGCTCGGCGTTTCCAGGGATGCCACCGGGTATGCGCAATAATCGGCCGCGTAGTAAGCACTGGCGCGATGGTTGCCCGAAGCACCCACACCGCCGAACGGCGCGCTGCTGGCGGCGCCGGTCAGTTGTTTGTTCCAGTTGACGATACCGGCACGGCTTTGCAGCCAGAACTGCTGGTAACGTGCCTCCGAGTCCGACAGCAACCCGGCGGCCAGGCCATATTGCGTGTTGTTGGCCTCGGCGATCGCCGCGGGGAAATCCGCGTAGCGAATCACTTGCAGCAACGGCCCGAACAGCTCTTCGTCCGGACGCTCGGCCACGGCCGTCACGTCGAGGATGCCTGGGGTCAGCAAGGCCGCCTGGGCCTGGGGCTGGGTCATGGCCAGCAGCGGCACGGCGCCCTTGCCCAGCAGGTGGTTCTGCGCATCCATCAGCGCTTTCGCGGCGCCGAGGGAAATCACCGAGCCCATGAACGGCGCCGGTTGCTGGTCGAAGGCCCCCACCTGCAGGGCCGCGCTGACCGCCACCAGGCGCGCCAGCAACGCATCGCCCCAGGCGCCTTCCGGCACCAGCAGGCGGCGCGCGCAGGTGCAGCGCTGCCCGGCAGAAATGAAGGCCGACTGGATGATGGTGTAGACCGCCGCCTCGACGTCCGCCACCTCGTCCACCACCAGCGGGTTGTTACCGCCCATTTCCAGCGCCAGGATCTTGTCCGGGCGCCCGGAGAATTGTTGATGCAGCAGATTGCCAGTGCGGCTCGAACCGGTGAAAAACAACCCGTCGATGCCCGGGTTCGCCGCCAGGGCGATGCCGGTTTCCCGCGCACCTTGCAGCAGGTTCAGCACGCCCGCCGGCAGGCCGGCCTCGACCCAGCACTGGACCGTCAGCTCGGCGACTTTCGGCGTCAGCTCACTGGGCTTGAACAGCACGCTGTTGCCCGCCAGCAGTGCCGGCACGATGTGCCCGTTCGGCAGGTGACCGGGGAAATTGTACGGGCCGAACACCGCCACCACGCCGTGAGGCTTGTGCCGCAGCACGGCCGTGGCATCGCCCAGGGGGGCGCTCTTTTCCCCGGTGCGCTCACGGTAGCTCTGGATCGAGATCGCCACCTTGTTGACCATGCTGGTGACTTCGGTGGCCGCTTCCCACAACGGCTTGCCCGTTTCTTCACCGATGCAGCGGGCCAGTTCGTCGGCGCGATTTTTCAGGGTCGCGGCAAAGGCTTCCAGTACCTGGATGCGCTCATCCAGCGAACGCCGGGCCCACTCCGGGAACGCCTGGCGCGCCGCCTGCACGGCTGACTCCACTTGCGCCGCCGTGGCGCCCTTGCCTGCCCACAACACCTGCTGGGTCACCGGGTTCAACGACTCGAAGACGTCACCCTGGCCTTCCAGCCAACTGCCTGCGATGTACAGCGAATTCATTATTTCGACTCCCGAGCAGCGGACAACGCAACGGCACGTACCTGGTCGCCGGCGTTGAGTTGAAGGCGTTTGGCGGTCAGCGGATCGACCACCAGGGTGCCCGCGGCGAAGCGCGCCGGGGCTGCCGTGATGCGGCAGTCTTCGCGCTTGCGGTTATGGATGAGGAACGGCGTGGCGTCATCGCCCGGGGTGCCGATGGCGAGCACCAGCGCCTGGCTGTCGCGAATCGCGCGGATCTTGCCGGTCTCGCATTCCACGGCCGGGCCGGCGTCGAAAATGTCGACGTAGCCCTGGTAACTGAAGCCTTCGCTCTTGAGCATCGACAGCGCCGGCTCCGTGTCCGGATGCACCTGGCCAATCACGGCCCGGGCGTCTTCGGACAGGAAGCAGGTGTAGAGCGGGAACTTGGGCATCAGTTCGGCGATGAACGCCTTGTTGCCCACCCCGGTCAGGTAGTCGGCCTGGCTGAATTCCATCTTGAAGAAGTGCCGGCCCAGGCTTTCCCAGAACGGCGAGCGGCCGTGGTCGTCGGACATGCCGCGCATTTCGGCGATGATCTTGTTGCCGAACAGATGCGCGAATTCGGCGATGAACAGCATCCGTGCCTTGGCCAGCAGGCGGCCGTTGAGGCCATTGCGGTAGTCGGCGTGCAGGAACAACGAGCAGAGTTCGGAATTACCGGTCAGGTCGTTGGCCAGGAACAGCGTCGGGATCTCCCGGTAGATGTTCAACTCCTGGGAAGCGCTGACCGTCAGGCCGACCCGGAAGTTGTACCAGGGCTCACGCAGCCCCACGGCACCGGCGATGGCGGAGATCCCCACCACCCGACCGTCGTCGTCTTCGAGCACGAACAGATAGTCCGCGTCACCGCGCCCCGCTTCACCGCGAAAGGTCTTCTCGGCCCAGCCGACCCGATGGGCCAGGCGCTCTTCGTTGGCCGGCAAGGTGGTCAGGCCGGTGCCGGTGCTACGGGCCAGGGCGATCAGAGCGGGTAAATCGCTGCTGCGTACGGGACGAACGATCATGCTATCTCCTCAGACGGGCCGCTCACGCCACCCGCGAAACTCATTAAACCGCCACCAGGCGTACGCTGGCACCTTCGCCGACACCCAGGGCCTCGGCCGCTTCCATGTCCAGCGTCACAGGCTTGCCCGGCGCGTAATCCAGCTCCAGCAGCACAGCGCGGTAATCCTGCAACAGGGCATTGGCCACCAGGTATTGCCGGCCGGCGCCCTTGACCGGTTCGCCGATCTTGACCGGCACCACGCGGCTCTGGGCAATCGAGCGGATCCCCGAGACACGGGCATGCAGGGTCGGGCCGCCATCGAAGATGTCGATGTAGTGATCGGTCTCGAAACCCTCGCGCATCAGGATGTCGAAGGTGATCTGCGCGCGCGGGTGGACCTGGCCCATGGCTTCCTGGGCGGCGTCCGGCAACAGCGGCACGTAGATCGGGTAATGGGGCATCAGCTCGGCGAGGAAGGTGCGGCTTTTCAGCCCGCACAGACGCTCGGCGGCGGCGTAGTTGAGGTCGAAGAAATTGCGCCCGATGGCGTCCCAGAATGGCGAATCACCGTTCTCGTCGCTGTAGCCGACGATCTCGGTCACCACCGAATCGGCGAAGCGCTCCGGGTGGCTGGCGACGAACAGCAGGCGTCCACGGGAGTTGAGTTCCGACCACGGCGAGCCGACCAGTTCCGGGACCACGTAGAAGCTGGTCAGCAGGCTGTTGCCGGTCAGGTCGTGGCACTGGGAGAGCACGTGGATCTTGTTGTGGATCTTCAGCTCACGGGAGGCGTGGACGAAGGTTTCATTGCGAAAGCTGTAGAACGGTTCGGAATAGCCCGCCGACGCGACGATCGCCGAACAGCCCGCCAACTTGCCGGTGGCGGTGTCTTCAAGAACAAAGAAATAGCTCTCCTCGCCGTTGAAACTGACTTCGGCGGCAAACGAGGCTTCGCTCGCGGCGATCTTGTCGCTCAAGCGTTCCACGTCATCCGGCAAGGAAGTGACACCGATCGGACTGTCCGCAGCCAGACGCTGTACCTCGCCCAGATCAGCCATTTGCGCGGGGCGCATCACCAGCATGGTGTCACTCCTTAACTTGAAATAAAGGGTTCGACCGAAAGGATCGATACACAAGAAAAAATACCGGGTTTACTGCCCGTCTGTGACCACCGCCCTCTGTGGGAGCGAGCTTGCTCGCGATGGCGGTGGCACATTCAACATTGATGCAAGCAGGACCACCGCTTTCGCGAGCACGCTCGCTCCCACAGTGGACCCGGTTCAGCTGAAATGGATCAAGCCTGGGTCAGCTTCGCCGCAGCCTTCTCGAAACGGTCCAGGCCGGCGTCGATGTCGGCGTCTTCCACCACCAGGCTCGGGGCGAAACGAATCACGTCCGGGCCGGCTTGCAGGATCATCAGGCCTTCCTGTTCGGCGGCGTTGAAGATGTCCTTGGCCTTGCCTTTCCAGGCATCGTTCAGCACGCAGCCGATCAACAGGCCCAGACCGCGCACCTCGGTGAACAGGCCGTACTTCTGGCCGATCTGCTCCAGGCGGGTCTTGAACTTGTCATGCTTGGCCTTGACGCCGCCGAGCACCTGCGGGGTATTGACCACGTCGATCACCGCTTCGGCCACCGCGCACGCCAACGGGTTGCCGCCGTAGGTGGTGCCGTGGGTGCCAACCACCAGGTGCTTGGCCAGCGCCTCGGTGGTGAGCATCGCCGCGATCGGGAAACCACCGCCCAGGCTCTTGGCGCTGGTGAGGATGTCCGGGATCACGCCGTAGTGCATGTAGGCGAACAGCTCGCCGCTGCGGCCCATGCCGGTCTGCACTTCGTCGAACACCAGCAGTGCATTGTGCGCATCGCACAGCTCGCGGGCGCCTTGCAGGTAGGCCAGCTCGGCCGGCAGCACACCGCCCTCGCCCTGGATCGGCTCCAGCACCACGGCGCAGGTCTTGTCCGAAACAGCCGCTTTCAACGCGGCCAGGTCATTATAGGGAACGTGGGTGATGCCGGTGATTTTAGGCCCGAAACCGTCGGAGTACTTCGACTGTCCGCCGACGTTGACGGTAAACAGCGTGCGGCCATGGAAACTGTTGAGTGCGGCGATGATTTCGTACTTCTCGCTGCCATAGCGATCGAACGCCACGCGACGGGCCAGCTTGAAGGCGGCCTCGTTGGCTTCGGCGCCGGAGTTGCAGAAAAAAGCGCGCTCGGCGAAGGTCGCGTCGATCAACTTGTGGGCCAGGCGCAGGGCCGGCTCATTGGTGAATACGTTGGACACGTGCCACAGCTTGTTGGCCTGCTCGGTCAGTGCACCGACCAGCGCCGGGTGGGCATGCCCCAGCACGTTGACTGCGATACCGCCGGCAAAGTCGATCAGCTCGCGACCAGACTGGTCCCACACGCGCGAACCGGCGCCACGCACAGGTATGAAGGCAGCAGGGGCATAGTTGGGCACCATGACCTGGTCAAAATCGGCGCGTTGTACCGCGGCTTGCTCAACGGACATCGGAGTCTCCTGAAGAGAAACACTCGCCTGGAATGGCGAGCGATGAAGGGATTGTAAGGACAGTTTTCAGCCCGGCCTTGTCGCCAAGCGACAACTTCTTATAGCGCCAACCCACGTTTTCAGCGGGTTTACGGCAATGCGACAAATTGCGTCGCAAAGGCGCAGTTTAAACGTTGCCAGGGGGTTTGAGGCACTCGCTTCCACATTTCCCTTGTCGGGCGCAACTGTAGCTTGGGAGGGGCTTATCTGTGGCGAGGGGATTTATCCCCGCTGGGCTGCGAAGCAGCCCTGAAACAGTCAATCTAATCTGTCTGGCACACCGAGGTGCCGGGTTTTGGGGGCGCTTCGCGCCCCAGCGGGGATAAATCCCCTCGCCACAGAGTAAGCTGCCACCACGAGGACCGC
Source organism: Pseudomonas sp. Cab53 (assembly GCF_018325965.1). NCBI lineage: Bacteria > Pseudomonadati > Pseudomonadota > Gammaproteobacteria > Pseudomonadales > Pseudomonadaceae > Pseudomonas > Pseudomonas sp. Cab53. The sequence goes on from NZ_AP021902.1 coordinate 4,754,006, forward strand.
GCCAGTGCTAGCCGCGCTCGGACGGCACCGACGACAATTCGAACGGGCTGCTGCTGCGTCGCTGGTTGCGGTCTTCGCGGGGGGTCGCGCCGAAGAAGTTGCGGTAGGCGCTGGAGAAATGCGGGCCCGAGGAGAACCCGCAGGACAAGCCGATCTGGATGATGGATTTGCTGGTTTGCATCAGCATCTGCCGGGCCTTGTTCAGGCGCAGCTCCAGGTAATACTGGCTGGGTACGCGGTTGAGGTACTGCTTGAAGATCCGCTCCAGTTGCCGGCGGGACACGCACACATGCTGGGCGATTTCGTCGGTGGTCAGCGGCTCTTCGATGTTCGCTTCCATCAGCAACACCGCCTGGGTGAGCTTCGGGTGACTGGAGCCGAGGCGGTTCTGCAACGGGATGCGCTGGCGCTCGCCGCCCTCGCGGATGCGCTCGACCACCAGCTCTTCCGACACCGCACCGGCCAGTTCCGCGCCGTGGTCCCGGGCCAGCACCGCCAACAGCAGGTCGAGCACCGACATGCCGCCGCAGGCGGTCAGGCGATCGCGGTCCCAATCGAACAGATGGCTGGTGGCAATGACCTTGGGAAAGCGTTCGGAGAAATCATCCTGCCAGCGCCAGTGCACGGCAGCGCGGTAACCGTCGAGCAGCCCCAATTGGGCCAGGGGATAGACACCGGCGGACAAGCCCCCGATCACGCACCCGGCCCGCACCAACTGCTTGAGGGCGCTGCCCAGGGAAGAGGCGAGCACGGTCGGCGGCTCATCGGCCAGCAGGAACAGCTTCTGGAAGCCTTCGAGCTTGCCGGCCCAGGGTTCGCCGGGCAATTGCCAGGCGCCTTCGACCGCCGGCTCGGCTTGCAGGAACGAGAGCTCGTAGACCACCTCTGGATGCACCCGCTGGGCAACACGCAAGGCCTCCTCGGCCAGCGCCAGCGTCAAGGCTTTCGTGCTGGGCCAAATCAGGAAACCAATTCGATGGGCGGTCATGGCGGGCAATCCAAAGCGAAAACAGTGTTAAAGCCAGAAGCGGCTGCAACCAAGTTAGACCATCTGGCGCGCGGTGCGCAGCATGACCTAAATCGGGTGCGAAACGGGAGCGATTACTTGAGGCTGCCCGAAAGAAATTGCTGCAGGCGCTCCGATTGCGGATTGACCAGCACTTCACGCGGGTTACCGCGCTCTTCGACGATACCCTTGTGCAGGAACACCAACTGGTTCGACACTTCGCGGGCAAAGCCCATTTCGTGGGTCACCACCACCATCGTCCGCCCTTCCTGGGCCAGGGCCTGCATCACCTTGAGCACATCACCCACCAGCTCCGGGTCGAGGGCCGATGTCGGCTCATCGAACAACATCACTTCCGGCTCCATCGCCAGCGCCCGGGCAATCGCCACGCGCTGTTGCTCGCCGCCGGACATGTGGCCCGGGTAGGCGTCCTTGCGATGAGCCACGCCCACTTTGTTCAGGTAGTGCTCGGCCTTCTCGCGGGCCTCGGCCTTGGCAACGCCCAGCACATGCACCGGCGCTTCCATGATGTTTTCCAGGGCGGTCATGTGCGACCACAGGTTGAAATGCTGGAACACCATCGACAGCCGCGAACGCATGCGTTGCAGTTGCTTGGGGTCCGCGGCCTTCATCGCGCCATCCTTGCCCGCCACCAGCTTCAACTCTTCGTTGTTGAGCAGGATCTTGCCGGCATGGGGTTGCTCAAGCAGGTTGATGCAACGCAGGAACGTGCTCTTGCCGGAGCCACTGGAGCCGATGATGCTGATCACATCGCCAGCGGCAGCCTTCAGGGACACGCCCTTGAGCACTTCGTGACTGCCATAGCGTTTATGCAGGTCTTGGACTTCAAGCTTGTACATGCGGTCGGTTCTCACAAAACGTCATTCGTTGAGCAGTCGATCGGATCGATGCGTTATCAGTGCTTGCGCGGGGCCAGGTAAACCAGCCAGCGGCGTTCGGCCAGTTTGAACAGGCGCACCAGGATGAAGGTCAGGCACAGGTAGAAGACACCGGCCGTGATGTAGGCCTCGAACGGCAGGTAATACTGCGCATTGACCGTGCGCGCGGCACCCGTGATGTCGATCAGGGTCACGATGGACGCCAGGCTGGTGGTCTGCAGCATCATGATCACTTCGTTGCTGTATTGCGGCAGCGCCCGGCGCAGGGCCGACGGCAGCAGGATCCGGCGATACAGCGTGAAGCGCGACATGCCCATGGCCTTGGCCGCCTCGATTTCACCGTTGGGCGTGGCCCGCAGGCTGCCGGCGATGATCTCGGCGGTGTAGGCACTGGTGTTGATGGCGAACGCCAGGCACGCGCAGAAGGTCGCACTGGACAGCCAAGGCCAGAGGAAGCTCTCGCGCACGAACTCGAACTGTGCCAGGCCGTAGTAGATCAGGAACAACTGCACCAGCATCGGCGTGCCGCGAATCACGTAGGTGTAGAGCCAGGCGCTCATGTTCACGACCGGCTGCTTGGACACCCGCATCAGCCCCAGGGGCAGCGCCGCCAGCAGGCCGAAGAACAGCGACAGCGCCAGCAGCTTGAGGGTGGTCAGCAAGCCACTGAAATACAGCGGCAAGGCTTCATAGATGACGTTGTAGTCGAAGATCATAGATCAGCCGCCCTTACGCCTACCGAGTAGCGCTTCTCAAGGTGACGCAGTGCCAGCAACGAGACGCTGGTGATCACCAGGTACATCGCCGCCACCGCCAGGAAGAAGGTGAAAGGCTCGCGAGTGGCATCCGCCGCCTGCTTGGCCTTGAACATCATGTCTTGCAGGCCCACCACCGAAATCAGCGCGGTCGCCTTGGTCAACACCAGCCAGTTGTTGGTGAAGCCGGGAATGGCCAGGCGAATCATCTGCGGCACCATCACCCGGAAGAACACCTGCAAGCCGCTCATGCCATATGCCATGCCCGCCTCAGCCTGCCCCTTGGGGATGGCCATGAACGCGCCGCGAAAGGTTTCCGACAGGTACGCACCGAAGATGAACCCCAGGGTGCCGATACCGGCCGCCAGCGGATTGAGGTCGATGTAATCGTCATAACCGAGCATCGGCGCCAAGCGATTGAGCAGGTCCTGGCCGCCGTAGAAAATCAGCAGAATCAGCACCAGGTCGGGAATGCCGCGAATGACCGTGGAATACAGGTCGCCCAGCCACGCCAGCCAGCGCACCGGCGAAAGACGCAACGCGACACCGATCAGCCCCAGGACGATGGCCAGGGCCATGGACGACAAGGCGAGCTGAAGCGTCAACCATGCGCCATCGAGGATGACAGCCCCGTAGCCTTTCAACATGATTCAGGTCCTCGAAAATGGGATGAAAAAATGGCGCAAACCGCAGGGAGCCTGGTGCTTGCGCCATTTCTCACGAGTGGCGGGACGGTGTTACTTGCCGTAGATGTCGAAGGTGAAGTACTTGTCCTGGATCTGCTTGTACTTGCCGTTCTCGCGAATGGCGGCAATCGCACTGTTGATCTTGTCTTTCAGGGCGTCGCCCTTGCGCACCGCGATACCGATACCGTCACCGAAATACTTCTCATCGGTGAAGGCCGGACCAACGAACGCGAAGCCCTTGCCGGCGTCGGTCTTCAGGAAGCCGTCATCCAGCAGCGTTGCGTCGGCCACGGTGCCGTCGAGACGACCGGCAGCGACATCCAGGTAGATTTCGTTCTGCGAGCCGTACGGTTTGATCTCGGCACCCAGCGGGGCCAGGACTTCACGGGCGAAACGCTCGTGGATCGAACCGCGCTGCACGCCGATGTTCTTGCCCTTGAGCTCGGTCAGGCCTTCGCTGACCTGGGTGCCGGCCTTCATGACCAGGCGGGCCGGGGTGTTGTAGTACTTGTTGGTGAAATCAACGGATTTCTTGCGGTCTTCGGTGATCGACATGGACGACAGGATCGCGTCGATCTTGCGGACCTTGAGCGCCGGGATCAGGCCGTCGAACTCTTGCTCGACCCACACGCACTTGACCTTCATCTCTTCGCACAGCGCATTGCCGATGTCGTAGTCGAAACCGACGATGCTGCCGTCCGGGGCTTTCGAGGCGAACGGAGGGTACGCCGCCTCGATACCGATCTTCAGGGGCTTTTCATCAGCGAATGTCGGCAGGGACAGCACGGACAGTGCCAGGGCGCCAAGCAGCACGAGTTTCTTCATCTTGGAACTCCATCGGTAAAGGGCAAAAACGGCAGAGTGAGCAACAGCCCAATATGCGAATGAGTGAAACGAATTCCGGTGCTGCGTCCTAGGAAGCGAACGTTTTATTCAACGCACGCCACGACGAGCGAGTGATCGGCATTCTAACGACAGGCCCGAGGCCGATATTTCTTCAATGCGACAACAAATTACAGAAGCACCGAGAAAGCCTTTCAAGGACATTGACAGCCCCGCAAATTCATGCAAGAGCAAAAGAAGGGAAACCGATCTATGTTGCAAATTGCGGGCCCATTATTCGCAAACCCTTCTAATCCGGCAAGCACAGCGTGTCGGCTAATTTTGTCCACGGGCTGAAAATGCCCTGGAACAGGGCTCGGCGTTTCCCATCGCCTCGGACGGGCGCGTTTGGTTACACATTTCGAAACATCGGTAACGCCTGCAAGCGTCTGACGTTGAAGATCGATATTTATTCATTCCTCCTGTGGCGAGGGAGCTTGCTCCCGCTGGGCGGCGAAGCAGCCCCAAAGCCAGATGCCAGAGTCTTTCGGACACCGAACCCTGTGGCGAGGGGATTTATCCCCGCTGGGCTGCACAGCAGCCCCAAGACAGGCGGCTCAATCTGTCGGGCAGACCGAGGTGTCAGGGTTTAGGGCCGCTTCGCAGCCCAGCGGGGATAAATCCTCTCGTCACAAAAGCATCCTCACCACACGGGAATGCGCACATACAAAAAAAGCCCGGAACAGCTCACACCGTTCCGGGCTTTCAGGGATCACAAATCCGCCGTCAGGCGACGTTCATGGTCTTGTGCGTCTCGATCAGGTGCGCCACCACGCCTGGGTCGGCCAGGGTGGAAATGTCACCCAGCGCGTCGTATTCCGCCGTGGCGATCTTGCGCAGAATGCGGCGCATGATCTTGCCGGAGCGGGTTTTCGGCAGGCCCGGTGCCCACTGGATGACATCTGGCGAGGCGATCGGACCGATTTCCTTGCGCACCCAGTTCTTCAACTCCAGGCGCAGGGCCTCGCTGCTTTCCTCGCCCGCATTGAGGGTCACGTAGACGTAGATGCCCTGCCCCTTGATGTCGTGCGGCACACCCACCACCGCCGCTTCGGCGACTTTCGGGTGGGCGACCATGGCGCTTTCGATCTCGGCGGTGCCCATGCGGTGGCCGGACACGTTGAGCACGTCGTCCACGCGACCGGTGATCCAGTAGTAGCCGTCCTCGTCGCGACGCGCACCGTCACCGGTGAAGTACATGCCACTGAAGGTCTTGAAGTAGGTGTCGACGAAGCGGTCGTGGTCGCCGTACAGCGTGCGCGCCTGGCCTGGCCACGAATCGAGGATCACCAGGTTGCCTTCGGCGGCGCCTTCGATCAGGTTGCCGAGGTTGTCCACCAGCGCCGGCACCACGCCGAAGAATGGACGAGTGGCCGAGCCCGGTTTCAACGCCGTGGCGCCCGGCAATGGACTGATCAACACGCCACCGGTCTCGGTTTGCCACCAGGTGTCGACGATCGGGCAACGTTCCTTGCCGACATTCTTGTAGTACCAGTCCCACGCTTCCGGGTTGATCGGCTCACCCACCGACCCCAACAGGCGCAGGCTGCTGCCATCGGCGCCTTCGACGGCGGCGGTGCCCGACGCCATCATCGCGCGGATCGCGGTCGGCGCGGTGTAGAGGATACTGACCTTATGCTTGTCGATGACCTTGGCCACCCGAGTGATGTCCGGGTAGTTCGGCACACCTTCGAACAGCACCGTGGTCGCGCCATTGGCCAACGGGCCATAGACGATGTAGCTGTGGCCGGTGACCCAACCGACGTCGGCGGTGCACCAGTAGACTTCGCCCGGCTTGTAGTCGAACACGCGCTCGTGGGTCAGGGCCGCGTAGAGCAGGTAGCCGGCCGTGGTGTGTTGCACGCCCTTGGGCTTGCCGGTGGAGCCGGAGGTGTAGAGGATGAACAGCGCTTCTTCGGCGCCCATTTCCTTCGGCGCGCAAACGGTGCCGGCGACTTTCATCAGGTCTTCGTACCAGATATCCCGGTGCTGGTTCCACTTGATGTTGCCCGCGGTGCGCTTGCACACGATGACTTTCTGGATGCTGCTGGTTTCCGGGTTGGTCAGCGCGTCGTCGACGTTGGCCTTGAGCGGGATCTTCTTACCGGCGCGAATGCCTTCGTCGGCGGTGATCACCACTTTGGATTTGCAGTCGATAATCCGGCCGGCCAGGGCCTCGGGGGAGAAGCCACCGAACACCACCGAGTGGATCGCGCCGATCCGGGCACAGGCCAGCATGGCGACCACGGCTTCCGGGATCATCGGCATGTAGATGGTCACCACGTCGCCGCGGTGCACGTCCTGGCCGCGCAGGGCGTTGGCGAACTTGCAGACTTCTTCATGCAGCTCGCGATACGTGATGTTGCGACTCTCGGACGGGTCATCGCCCTCCCAGATGATCGCGACCTGGTCGCCACGCTCGGCCAGGTGACGGTCGAGGCAGTTGTAGGAAACGTTCAAGGTGCCATCGGCAAACCACTTGATGTCGACATGGTGATCGTCAAAGGACGTCTGCTTCACCGTGGTGAAGGGCTTGATCCAGTCCAGGCGCTTGGCCTGCTCGCGCCAGAAGCCATCCGGGTTGACGACTGACTGCTGGTACATCGCCTTGTAGGTCGCCTCGTCAGTCAACGTACTGGCCGCAACCTCGGGGCGAACGGGATACAGAGAAGCCGCACTCATGTTTCTTACCTCGGTGACATAGTTGTTTTTGTATGGTCCCGTTGTAGCCTGGGGCGGGCCTATAGAACCATTCGACGATGGTAGTAACAAGTCCCTACAAAATGTCGGTACTAACGTGCAAGACCACTTTCACAGCCCATTCCTGTGGGAGCGAGCTTGCTCGCGAAGACAACAGCACAGCCAGAACAGATCCAACAGCCAGCCTCCAACATCAGCCGATTATTACCAAATCAACCAAAAGTCTTTATCAAAACCCAGTCTGTTTGCATCCACCCTGCCCCTCTAGAATCAGCCCCGCCAACCGGCAAACACGATTGACGCAACACAGCCCCCACGAAGGCCGTTGATCAAATTTCCAATACTTGCTCCACACGCAACCCCAAAAAGGTTGCGTGACCCCACTCGACCTCAAAAAAGGTGAAATCAGATGAAAGCTTTATGGGTTCTGGTCCTCGGCAGCCTGTGCGCCACCGCGATGGCAGACGAGGCCCCGAGCGATGTCGCCCAGCAAAAACCCGCCGTTGAGGAGTACACCTACTCCACTCACCTGGACATCGCCAAAGTCATTTCCATGAGCGAGATCCCGAATGTCTGCGAAGTAGTCCCGGCGAAGATGGTCTACGACGATTCCAAGGGCCAGCGCCACATCCTGCGCTACAGCGTGATGGGCAACGGTTGCTCCAACGGCTGATCACTACCGGTATTTTCCAGGGCCCGATTTCGATCGGGCCCGGTTGTGTCTGGAGCCGTCGAAAACCCTTTTCAAACACAACATGTAGTGTAAAAAGGCAAAAACAGCTCATTTTTTGAGCAAAAAAGCCTGCCATCCGACCCAGGCAAAAAAAATCTTCGGCAGCCGGATCCGGCCAAAGCCTTGTAAACCCTCGCTCCAACGCGGATGAGCCGTCCGTCAGCTCCTCCGTGGGCGATTTCGCCGCACCACGTAGGCAAAAAAGTCCTTATAATGCCGCCTTAAACGGGCCTGCAATATTCCCTTACAGGGGATCAAGCCAGCCTGAAGCCCACGCCAAGACCCATGACCTCTTCGCGTTCACCGCCGCTTCAGCACGACCCGTACATTTTTCTGTTTATTGCCTGCGTCAGCTGCAACAAACGATTTTTCCAAGATCCACCGCCGCCAGCCGACCTCCCCCGGGTTGCTGGCCCTCACGCAGGAGACGACACGTCATGCTGAGCTGGGACGAATTCGACAAAGAAGACGGCGAAGTCGCTGTAAAAAGCGCCAATGCCGGCCACGCTTCTGAAGCCAACATGGACCGCCTCGACAGCGCCGGCGGTGCCGCCGCGCTCGAAGCCCGCGCCGTGACGGCCAGCGACTCGGCCGCGATCATTCGCGCCAAGGCCGCCCTCGACAAACTCGACATCGCCGAAGGCCTCGCCGAACTCGAAGGCGCCTCCGCCCGTGTCGCCGTCGATGAAAAGCGCATGATCAACTGCCGCGCCGACCTCAACCAGCTCGTGCCCTTCAAATACGACTGGGCCTGGCAGAAGTACCTGGACGGCTGCGCAAACCACTGGATGCCGCAAGAAGTCAACATGACCGCCGACATCGCCCTCTGGAAAAACCCGGAAGGCCTGACCGACGACGAGCGCCGCATCGTAATGCGCAACCTGGGCTTCTTCTCCACCGCCGACTCCCTGGTGGCCAACAACCTGGTCCTGGCCGTGTATCGCCTGATCACCAACCCGGAGTGCCGCCAGTACATCCTGCGCCAGGCGTTCGAAGAGGCGATCCACACCCACGCCTACCAGTACTGCATCGAATCGCTGGCCATGGATGAAGGCGAGATCTTCAACATGTACCACGAGATCCCATCGGTCGCGAAAAAAGCCGCCTGGGGCCTGAAGTACACCCGCTCGATCTCCGATCCGAAGTTCGAAACCGGCACCCCGGAAACCGACAAGGAGTTGCTGCGCAACCTGATCGCCTACTACTGCGTCCTGGAAGGCATCTTCTTCTACTGCGGCTTCACCCAGATCCTCTCCATGGGCCGCCGCAACAAGATGACCGGCGTCGCCGAGCAGTTCCAGTACATCCTGCGCGACGAATCCATGCACCTGAACTTCGGCATCGACGTGATCAACCAGATCAAGATCGAAAACCCGCACCTGTGGGATGCCGAGATGAAGGAAGAAGCGACCCAGATGATCCTGCAAGGCACTCAGCTGGAGATCGAATACGCCCGTGACACCATGCCTCGCGGCGTATTGGGTATGAACGCGGCGATGATGGAGGACTATCTGAAGTTCATCGCCAACCGTCGTCTGTCGCAGATTGGCCTGAAAGAAGAGTATCCAGGCACGACGAACCCGTTCCCTTGGATGAGCGAGATCATGGACTTGAAGAAAGAGAAGAACTTCTTTGAGACTCGGGTGATTGAGTATCAGACGGGTGGGGCGTTGAGCTGGGATTGATAAATCCTAAGTTGGACCCTGTCATTTGACGCTCGACTAAAAACCCCGTGAAAGCGGGGTTTTTTGCATTTAACTGCCATCGGCGGCGTCATCTTGCCAGTGTTCGGGAGGCGTTTACCTTGTCGCTGTATGAGAGGGTTGGGCGGCTGGTTGTTGAGTGACTACATTTAGTTAAAGAGGGTCTGCTGCGCAGCCCAGCGGGAGCAAGCTCCCTCGCCACGGTGATGGAGCAAGGCTTCAGTCCAACTTCTACTGGAGATATTGAATGGCTAACGCGTTTAAAAGTGAGGCCTTCGAGTCGATTCACAGTTCGGCAGAAGCACTGCTGAAAATTGGCGCTATCGACGAGGCCGCCATGGGCGAGTTCGACGAGGCCTGCATTGGCGAGGCGCCTGCTGAAATCCCGCCTGCTCAGATTGAGTAAATCTGGCTAGTAGATGAGGAAGGGGCTTTTACTCATCCGGTTGGGCCCTTCCACTCAATTGGCTCGCAGAGCAACCGATCCGCGGAGCTCAACCCGTCTACTTGCGCCGAGGCTTAGCCCCACGAGTCAGCGTGTAAGTGGCCGGTTTGTGCGGCTCAGGCTGCGGCGCATAAATGGGCTGGAGCGCTGTGGTCAGCCCCAGGCGAAGACCGAATTTCCGCAAGATGGATTCGATGGTGCTGAGGGTCGGATTGCCCTTGTCCTTCTCGATCTGGTACAGGGCTTTGGTCGACATCTTGCACATCAGCGCGAAGGTGTCCTGATCCAGACCGGTTACCTCGAGCCTTAACCGGCGAACAGCGGTTCCGAGGGTTTCATTCCCCAGCGCATGCTGCATCGCGATGTCTTCGATAATTTCCTTGCGCCGTTCGGGGGTGTTATCTGTCATCGAAGCCCCCACTCGGCCAGGCGCTTGTCCAGATTGTTCATCGGAATAGACTGAGCGCGCCTCACTTCGTCTGGAAGATCGACCAGCAGATCCGGCAACGCCCGAAACGTCTCAGCCGCTCCGCGCAGACGTTCGAAGAGCACGTCTGTGCTTACCAGGTCCTGAAAGTATCCGCAGATCGTTTTCCAGTCGGGACTTCCCATGTGCTCGGACTCCCATTTAGTGGCTCGCGTAACGCCCTCCGGGTCGAGCACCATCGGCGCGAGGTCGTAGATCGGCGCCAGATCGAATCTGCCTCGATATCTGAAAATGGCCATGTTGCGTCCATGATTGTCCGAGTTCCCAAGGATGCGGTTAAGCACGTCACGGCGCAGATACTCGAACACCAAATCCTCAAGCTCTGCGTCCTGCCCGTTCATGCGCCACAGATTCACCAGACGGCGGAGCACGTCCTCATGGTTCATCCTCGAGCCCGGTTCGGTGTTCCCGCACACCGAATAAATCGACTCGACTGGAATCCTTTCTACCTCGCCGTCAGCGACCCGCCGATCAAAACGTGGCATCCACAGGCTCGGCTTGTCGGCTTCCTCAAGCACCAGCCCATCTGTGGCTATCGTGTTCAAACCAAGCTGAGAGATCGCTTTGTAATAATGGTATTCCGTTCGCAGGATGTTCTTGTCGCGTTCAGTGCCCTGGTTGCGAGCAAACTTTACCAGCCAATGACGGCGCGCATGCTCGTCGCAAAGCATGGCGTCGGCATATAGGTCGCCATCCTCTCCTTCGACCATAATCAGCTTCGGCGCTTCGCCCTGGGCGCCAGTGGCACCGCCTAGGGCAGCGCCGGACTCATAAGCGTATTCGAGAAAATCACTTGTCCTCTCTACGACCTCTTTGCGGGCAAAGGCCTCCTTGCGGGTCTGATCGATTTGCTCGAAAGACTCCTTCACGCGCAAGTGCCCTATGGGCGAAGGGGTGCAGCGGCTCAAAAGGAAAAAGCCCATGTCCATCCCAACCGGTCTTTCTCCACCAAATCGCCGCTGCAACGATTTACGGGCGGCGCCGGCCGGTATGATGTCGTACACAAACGGGGGGTACCCTTCGCTATCGACAGGATTCCAGCTCAACGGAAGGTTGACGCTGACGGCAGGCTCGAAGAGCGTCTCGAATTTATCGATGAATTCGACCAGGTAACTCTGAGCGTAAGATGCGGCGCAACGCGACTCATCGACCTTTTGAGCGTCCGATACAGAGAGCACCATTGCGTCGTGCCAATGGCCTTTGATATAGGCCTGGATCGTGAGCTGTCCTACCATAGCGCGCCATACAATCGGAATTATGATGCCGACTAATGTGACTCATACAGGCTTTTTCAGCAATATAATTCCGACTAACGACATGCATGTGGAGTTAATCGGCATTTTGATACCGACTCACCTAAGCTCGATAGCCAAATCATTCAGTACTCCCCCACCACCCGCTATTAATACCCTCCCCCCACTCAAGGACCCGAGCCCCTCATGAAATTCGACCTCGCCTACTGCCGCAGCCTCGACGACAAGCTGTCGATCTATGACGTGCGCGATTTGAATTTCGACGAGACGGTGGGCTTCGATTCCGCGAAGGAACAGTTCCAGTGCCCCAACGACGCCTGTCGGGCGGCGTTCGATGCGGCGAATGTGTTGGGGACGTTCAACGCCAAGAATGTGAACTACGTGCGCACGCCGCACTTCAAGAACATTCCCAGCACGCGGCATGTCGAGGGTTGTCCTTATGCGAGCCTGAAAACTCCGACTACCGGCCTGGAGGCGGATGCTGCGCAATTGGATGACGGTCGGGAGGAACACTTCCCTTCGGAGTTGTTGCTGACTCGGCGTGAGTATCTGCGTAAGCCGTCCAGCCCGGCAGTGGCGGCAGACGTCATGCGCGAGGAGCAAGTGCCTTCAGCCGGCAATAAAGTCGAGCACCCGAGCCGTGATTCAGCGCCGGACAAGACCCATGTGTTCGCCCATCCAGTGGAATGTTTTGTGTCGAACTTCGCCGACAAGAATCTGCTCAAGCGCATGCCGTTGAAGATTGGCGAGCACACGGCGCCCTATGCATCGTTCTTCAAGAAGATCGAATATTTGCTGGATAACAAGGGGCTGATCTACTGGGGCAAGATCAAGAAGATCGAGGATTATCACAGCGCCAGTTTTCGCGTCGATTTCGAGCAAAAGGTCTGGACCCAGCTACCGGGCGAGGTGAAGAAGAAGCCTTATTCGGTCAACGTTTACCTGAGCAAGAAGCTGATCGACAGCTACCGCAAGCGCAAGGCGTTTCTGGAAGAAATCAAGCATGCCGCCGAGAGCGAACGGGATCTGTATTGCTTCTTCTATGGCGTGACACCGGAGCTGAAACAGGTGCCGAGCAAGAAAAACCCCGAACAGACGTTCGGGGTGTTCAGTGCTCAGATTGAGAATCTAGACCACTTCATGATTCGTGAAGCGCCGGGGTTGGCCGATAACTGATCTCGGCTTGGGCTGACAGCAACCCTACACGCGCCGGTGTTTCAGTTCATAGTCCATCTTGGACAAGCTGCCGCTCAAACGCCCGCATCTCCCGTTTCACTTCCATGCGTCGTTCACGGGCTTTCTGAACGCAGGGCTCATCCAGGCCACCATAACGCCGCAACCAGTAAATGATCATTTCCTCATCTGGGAAGTAATAGTCCTTGTGCCCCTTGCTGCCTCTCGGGGTGTTGTTCATATCACCATCAAAGCGGCCTGCGGAGAATTCATCAGAAGGCAACGTTCCCCACTCAGCGGCGCAATCCTCGAAAACCCAGGAGATTTCATTGATGTGCTTTTGCGCACCGCGATGGCCGCGCTTGTAAAAAACGGACTCATGACAACTTTCCTGGAAGCGGGCCATCATTGGCTCGTCATCGACCCAGTGCAAAAGGTCATATTGCCCGGCGTGGCGCATCAAGCCGTTGATCCAACGCTCGGAAAACCGATGAATAAAACCTTCCACGTCAGCTTTTTTGGCGTCAGCGAAGATCATGCAATAACGGGTTTGCACATGGATGACGAACAACACATGTTTACGTTGGACAGTAATGGCATGGACCAACCACTGTTCTGCGAATCCATCCACCTCATCGTCCTCGATAACGGGTGACGGAGGCTTCTCCACTGGAGTGATTTTCTTGCCTTTGTGCACGCGGCTAAAGAAGTTACAAGCCGCTTCGGTGCAATTGAAGATCAACATGGTGCGCTCTGCTTGAAAAGGACTATGCGTCTGTGGCCCATTCTATTTCATAGGGCTGACGAACAGCGTCGGAAATCCGTTCTCGTAACTCGTCGCTCAGAACCATCAGCTCCTGATCGCTCAGCAGGTCATAGGCGACCATCAGCCTCAAAGATAGGGAAACTTCTTTGCGTCGACGTCCGTTGAAGGCCATCGACAGGTCTTTGTCTCGATTGCGTATGAGACCATACAGCGTTGCGTATCGAGCGTGGGCCGATAAAGTTTCGTTCTGAGCGATCGTCTGGGCATCAGCAAGAACCCCTTTGCAGAAGCGGTCCAGCGCCAGTTCGTAGAGCTCGTTGTAACTTTTCCAGTCACTATCGGAAATAGACATACCACCCCTCCTCCGTTAGACGCCAGGGTACACCGAGCGCTTGGCTGAAGCCGACCACTGGTCACCCATCAAAAAAATGAGATTGATCCGGTTTCAAAACAACTGTACAAAAACACAGTATTTTGAATCCACTGCTTTGGAGCATCCCATGGCCTCTCTCGCACTCAAAACCACCCTGGAACGCATCGCTGTCTATCAATTCACCCCTGCCCACAGCGCGCAAGCCCGCGCCATGCTGGGGTGGAGTGTCGAGGAGTTGTCCCGTCGGTCGGGCGTCTCGGTACCCGCCATCCAACGCTTCGAAGCCGGGGGTGAACTGCTCGATGTAACCCGACTGGCGCTGGCGTTTCGCTTTGAAGCCGAAGGCCTGGTGTTCTTCCCTGGCTTTGCACCGGGGCGTGGCATGAACATCAAGGGCTCCACACCGGACCCGGCGGGGCGGCCCGACTACGCGATGATCGAATAGCCGGGCCGCTGCGATGGGCGTCAGGCCGCGCCAGTCTGGTTCTGATAGGCCGACGCCTCTACCTCCAGCCACCAGGCCCGGCCACGGTGCGGATGGGTCAGGGTGAAGGCTCCGCCCATCTGTGGCGTAGTGATAAGCACGTTGCGCTCCCAGGCCAGCGCCAGGATGCGGTCGAAGGGTTCAAACCAGGCATGCATCGCCAGGTCGAATGTACCGTTGTGGATCGGCAGCAGCCAACGCCCACGCAGGTCGATATGAGCCTGCAATGTCTGCTCGGGCTGCATGTGCACGTGAGGCCAGTCGACGTTATAGGCGCCGGTTTCCATCAGGGTCAGGTCAAAGGGGCCGTATCGCTCGCCGATGCGCTTGAAACCGTCGAAGTAACCGGTGTCGCCGCTAAAGAAAATCCGCGCGCCGCCATCGATCATCACCCAGGAAGCCCACAACGTGCTGTTGCCGTTGAACAGCCCGCGACCGGAAAAATGCTGCGATGGTGTGGCGATGAACTCGATACCGTCCACTTCGGTACTTTGCCACCAATCCAGCTGACGCACCTTGCTGGCCTCGATACCCCATTTGACCAGGATGTCACCCACGCCAAGGGGCGTGAGGAAGTGCCGGGTCTTGGCGGCAAGCTTGAGGATGGCCTGATGGTCGAGGTGGTCGTAATGGTCATGAGACAGGATCACCGCCTCGATCGGCGGCAGATCCTCCAGGCTGATGGGCGGCTGGTGGAAACGCTTGGGGCCGGCCCATTGCACGGGCGATGCACGGTCGGAGAACACCGGGTCGGTGATCCAGAACTTGTCGCGCAGTTTGAGCAGAACCGTGGAGTGGCCGAGACGGAACACACTCTGGTTCGGTGCTGCCAGCAGCTCGGCGCGGGTCAGCGGCTGGACGGCGATGGCCCCTGCCGGACGGGTGGTACGGGGCTTGTGGAGGAGCATGTTCCAGATGATGCGCAGCATCTGGCCAAACCCTTCTCGCGGTGTATGGGCGTGATTGTGATACTTCCCTTGTTCGTGTCGGGAGGCCGGGTTGGCAGCCGCGTTATCGGTCGTGGAAGAAGGAATACTCATGGTGCGATAACTCCAGGAACGTCGTCGAATTACGCTTCGTCTTTGTGGGGACGTTTGATGGCTGCGACGTGCACGCTCAGCCGTTCGCGACAAAACTACACCACTCGGTGTAGTTTCTAGATTGCATGAATCCCGGGAGCAAGTAAACTGCCGAGTGTAATTTGCCCTTCTCAACCGACGAATGCCCATGACCGTACCGCAGCGCCTCACCGAACGAAAACGCGAAGCCATCCTCCAGGCCGCGATTGCCGAATTCCGCATCAACGGTTTCGAGATCACCAGCATGGACAAGATCGCGGCGACGGCAGGCGTGTCGAAGCGCACGGTGTACAACCACTTTCCGAGCAAGGAAGAGCTGTTTGCCGAAATCCTGAGTCGGCTATGGGAGAGCATCACCGCTGAACAGGAGATGGCCTATGACCCGTTGGAGCCTTTGCGTGAGCAGCTACGTCGGTTGCTGCAAGCTAAGCTGCAACTGTTGTCGGAGGAGAACTTCCTCGATCTGGCGCGTATCGCCATTGCCGCAACCATTCACTCACCCGAACGTGCCCAAGACATGGTGTCGCGCATGGGCCAGCGTGAAGAAGGCCTCACCACCTGGATTCGCCAAGCCCAGGTCGATGGCCGGCTAAAGCCGGTGGAGCCGGAATTCGCTGCCCAGCAAATGCACGGTTTGATCAAGACCTTCGCCTTCTGGCCACAGATTTCCATGGGGCAACCAAGCCTGACCCATGAGGAGCAAGTGCAGGTGATCGAGTCAGCCCTCGACATGTTCCTGGTTCGCTATCAGGCTTGAGTGCCCACCACCGGGAGTCGCGTCACGAGGGTCATTGCGCCGAGGAAGTGTTCACGAATTTCTGATGCATTTCGGTGGTCAGGCTGTCGATGCGCTCGGTCAGTGCCTTGGTCATTTCCGTCAGGCGGGTGTTCTGCTCCAACAACTCGAGTAACTGCGCCGTATTGTGCGCGGCCTGGGCTTGGCGCTCAGTGTTGGCAATGGCCAGGGCTTCGCGATGTTGCGCATCGGCTTCCGCCTGGGCTTTGTCGCGAGCGGCCTGGCGAGTTTGCGCCAGCAGGATCAGCGGGGCGGCGTAGGCCGACTGCAGACTGAACGCCAGATTGAGCAAGATGAACGGATAAGCGTCGAAATGCACGATGCCCGACAGGTTCAAGCCTACCCAGATCAGCACGATCAGGGTTTGTGCGCCGAGGAACATCGGCGTGCCGAAAAAACGCGCGAACGCCTCCGCTCGCAACGCAAAGCGATCATTCCCGAAGGTGGGTGCCAGATGCGCGTGAGGCCGATGAAAACGCAAGTGATCCACGGGGGCCGCGGGGGTGGATGGGTAAGGGGTCGCCATGATGTTCTCCGCCTGGGGCTGGTGCTGAAGGCACTATAACCGCTGGGCGATCATCATCTATCCCGGCACGCTTGGCTCATGAAACATCAGCGCTGCCGCAAATTACGCCCCAACTCGTCGAACAATGTCACCACCGAACGCAAGGCGCGGCAGTCTGGTCGTGTCAGCAGCCAGAGCGACGTGTCATACCCCGCCAACGGTTCGCCGAAGGGGATCAAGCCCTGGCCTTCACCGATCAGAAAATCCGGCAAGGCGGCGACACCCAGGCCGGCCCGCGCCAACTCGGCGACCGAGAGCATGCTGTTGCAGCGATAGGCTGGCATCACGGCGGGCAGATGTTGTCGGCGCCAGGCCACGGTGGGGTGATCGGGGAGGAAGTCGTCCGGCGCGATCCAGGTCAGGGACGCCAAGTCATCCAGATTCGCGCCGCACAGGAAGACCGGACTCCCGCAGACTCGGTAGACGACACCACCAAGGTGCCGCCCCACCAGATGTTCCGGCGGCGTGCGGGTCAGGCGCAAGGCGATGTCAGCATCGCGACGGCTCAGGTTAGCGAAGTCGTTCGACGTACTCAGCTCCAGGTTCAACGCCGGATACGCGGGCATGAACCGCGCCAGCGCCGGCAACAACAGCACCTGCAGGACCGAGTCGGAGCACGTCAGGCGCACCGTGCCGCTGACGACCTCGCCGCCCTGCTCCACGCCGATGCGTGCCGCCTCCAGGGCCTGTTCGGCGCGCTCAGCCTGCTCGGACAGCGTCTGGGCCAGGCTCGTGGGCAGATACCCGGCACGGCTTTTTTCGAACAGGGGTTGGCCCAGGGCCGCCTCGAGTCGGCGCACCGAACGAAACACGGTGGACACGTCTACGTCCAGCAACCGCGCCGCCCGAGCCAGCGAGCCTCCACGCACCAACGCCAGGATCAGGGAGAGGTCGGGATAGTCCAGTCGATAGTGCGTGGATGCATTGAACACTTGGGTAAACGCCAATATTGATTGCGTGAACGCCAATCTATAGTGGCCGCCAGCAATCAACAAGCGGCGAGATTTCCATGGAAAACCAGCGTCCTTTGCACATCGCCCTGGTCGGCGATCATGACCCACAAATCACGGCCCACCGGGCGATCCCCCTGGCCCTTGAACAGGCCAGCCAGCAAACAGGCCACGGGCTTCGTTTCCAGTGGCTGGCCACCGACCTGATCGACCACAGCACGCTGATGAACGACTTCGACGGCATCTGGTGCGTACCGGGCAGCCCTTACCGAAACGAAGACGGCGCTTTGCACGCCATTCGGTTTGCCCGTGAACAACGTCGTCCGTTCCTCGGCACCTGCGGCGGTTTCCAGCATGCGGTGTTGGAATACGCGCGCCACGTGATGGGCTGGACCGATGCCGCCCACGGCGAGAACTCCCCCGAGGCTGAACGGCTCGTAGTGACGCCGCTGAGCTGCGCCTTGATCGAAACCCTCGACAGCCTTCAGTTCGACGCGGGGTCACTGATTGCCCGGGCCTATGGACGCCAGACAGCGTTCGAAAGCTATCGCTGCCGCTTCGGGCTCAACCCGGCCTTCGAAAAAGACCTGCTCGGCCAGCGCCTGCACGCCGTCGCCCGGGACTCGACCGGTGACTTGCGCGCGGTGGAACTGCGCGATCATCCGTTCTTTGTCGCGACATTGTTTCAGCCCGAACGAGCCGCGCTGGAAGGCCGCACGCCGCCGCTGGCGAAGGCATTTGTCGAGGCATGCGCCAAGACCCGCGCCTGAGTGTCACCGGGTATCGATCAACTGATCCGTGGGGATCAGCCCTCCACGACCAACTGCCGCACCGCTACGATTTCAGGCAGGTCGGTGCGGGCCATGTAGACCCGCAGCGGATCAGTGAGGTTGATCCGGTCGTCGACATGCTGGTCCAGCAGCAGCTGGATCCGCTCGCGTTTGAGGGCCATGGTGCCGTCTGCCGCCGGCCCCCAGACAAATTCACAGGTGGGAATGATGCCGTCGTCGGCCACGTCCATGCCGAAGGCGTCTTCGCTGAAACGCACGATGTACTGGCCGGTCTTGCGGTTCAGGCCGACAAAACCCTTGAGCTGGTCGGCGGCCTGGCAGATGAGTGTCGAAGTGGTGCGCATGGTAAACCTCATGGATGCGTCCCCTGGGGACGGCTGATCGATGGTTTACACGCAGGGCGGCGAATGCTGATTCAAGGTCTCCCTCTGCCGGGGAAACTGGTGCGACCAAGGGTACTGCAAAGCGGTACGTCAATGTGTGGGAAAAATCTGCTTCGCACGCATTTATGTCGGTATGGCGATAGCGCCGACGGCGTTCAGTTGTTAAAAGATAGGTTTTTGCACACCCACGAAAGGAACTCGAGCATGCCTGTCACCTTCACCCGCAGCGTCTTGATGCTGAGCCTGGTGCTCGGCTTCGGCCAGGCCCACGCCGCCGAAGCGTTGAGCCCCAAGGCCCTGGCAGCTCGCCAGGGCATCCCTCACCCAGCGGTCATCGCCCACCGTGGCGCCTCGTTCGACGCGCCGGAATCCACCGCGGCTTCCTACACGCTGGCTCGCGACCTGGGGGCGGACTACCTGGAACTGGACCTGCAACGCAGCAAGGATGGCGTGTTGTTCGTGCTGCATGACGACAGCCTGCTGCGCACCACGGACGTCGCGAGCAAATTTCCCGAGCGCAAGGACAGCACCGCCAACGCCTTCACCATGGCAGAGCTCAAGACCCTGGACGCCGGCAGCTGGTTCAACACGACCTACCCGGACCGCGCGCGCCCCTCGTTCGCCGGCCTGAAGATCCTGACCCTCGATGAAGTGATCGACATTGCCGAAGGCAACCCGCAGCACAAACCGGGGCTGTACATCGAAACCAAGGAGCCGAAGCTGTTCCCCGGCATCGAGCGTGACCTCAAGGACAAGTTGCAGGACCGTGGCTGGCTGAGTCCGTCCGGGTCCAAGCTCGCCAAGAGCGCCACCGGCGTCGGCCAAGGCAAGGGCAAGGTGGTCTTGCAGACCTTCGAGAAGAGCAGCCTCGAACTGTTGCAAAAAGAGATGCCGAAGGTGCCGAAGATCCTCTTGCTGTGGGTCGGCGAAGGCAACATCGAGCCCAAGTCCAAGGTGCCGTTTGCCGAGTCCGGGGAAACCGACAAGGCGGCCTACTACGCCAAGCAGGAACCCAAGGACAAGGCCGAGTTCGAGAAATGGGTCCAGTACGCCAAGTCCCAGGGCGCCATCGGCACCGGGCCGTCCGCCGCACTGACCCATGGCGGTAGCCAGAGTTACGCGGACCTGGTCAAACCCTGGATGAACCAGTACACCCATGACCAGGGCCTGCTGGTGCACGTCTACACCATGGATGAGGCAGTGGACTTCAAGAAAGTGCTGGATGCCGGCGTCGATGGCATCTTTACCAACCGCGCCAGTGAACTGCTCAAGTACTTCAAGCGTCCCGAGACTGGCAGCGTGGCACAACTGCTGAAAAAGAACGGGTATTGAAACCGAAGAGGCCTGTGGGGAACCACAGGCCTCTGGGTGCATTCCAAGTTATTGCAAATTAAGGGTGAATTAAGTTGCCAGCGTTAGCCTGAACCCACTTAAACGAATCACCCCTTTAATGACACAAGGAAAGCACTTATGAAAACGTTGACTGCCCTCTTTACCGCCGCTGCCCTGACCCTCACCGCCGGCCTGGCCCAAGCCGACGTCCGGATCGACCAGATTCCCCAGTTGGTCAAGGAAGGCAAAATCAAGTCCCTTGAGTCGATGAACGCAGAAGCCCTGAAGTTGCACCCGGGCGCGACCATCACCGACACCGACCTGGACAATCACTTCAACGGTTATGAATATGAAGTTGAACTGAAGGCCGCTGACGGCAAAGAGTTCGACGTCGACTTCGACGCCACCACTGGCGAAGTCCTGAGCAACAAACAAGACACTTGATTGACCTGCAAAAAGAGCCGCGCAACTTCCCGTTGCGCGGCTCTTTTTTTGCCTGGATTAAACCTGTCGGGCCCCTCACAACTGTCACAAAACCATCAAGAAAGCTTGCGATGATGCCACTCAAGTGAACCTGTAGCCGCGACAGGCACTTCCCGCCAGCGAGCCTTCATGAATCACAGCATCGATCAAAGCCACCGCGATCCGGACCTGTTCGGCCTGCTCTACGGGTTTCGTTTCCGTCCCGGCCAGCGTGGACAGGAAATCGACTCGGCCCAAGCCCTGCGAAGCCTGCAACACCCCCAGGACGCCGATGAGTTCCTCTGGCTGCACCTGAACCTGGCCCATGCCGCGTGCGAGCGCTGGATGAAAAGTCACCTGGCCTTGCCACAGGAATTCTTCGAAGCCCTGCATGAAGGCTCGCGCTCGACCCGCATCGAACACGTGGATTCGGCGTTGCTGGCGGTGGTGAACGACGTGGTGTTTAACCTCAGCAACCTGGTGTCTTCGGACGTCTCCACGTTGTGGGTGTGCGTTCACAGCCGTTTGATCGTCAGCGCCCGCCTGCAACCCCTGCACTCGGTCGACAAGCTGCGCTCCTCGGTCAAGGCCGGCGAATGCTTTCGCTCACCGCTGGAGTTGCTCGTGCACCTGCTGCGCGACCAGGGTGAAGTACTGACCCAGATCGTGCGCAAGACCAGCCTAGGCGTCGACCAGATCGAAGATCAGTTGCTGTCTTCGCGCCTGTCCACCAATCGCGCCGAGCTGGGCAGCCAGCGCCGGGTGCTGGTACGCCTGCAACGCCTGCTGGCGCTGGAGCCCGGTTCGTTGTTGCGCCTGCTCAACCGCCCGCCGCAATGGTTGCAGAAAGAAGACGTCAAGGAGCTGCGCAAATCCACCGAGGAATTCGCCCTGATCATCAACGACCTGACCGCGCTGGGCGAGCGGATCAAACTGTTGCAGGAAGAGATCGCCGCCAACCTCAATGAACAGAGCAACCGTACCCTGTTCACCCTGACGGTGGTCACGGTGCTGGCCTTGCCCATCAACATCATTGCCGGTTTCTTCGGCATGAACGTCGGCGGCGTGCCATTGGCCACCGATCCCGAAGGTTTCTGGATCCTCGTGGCACTGGTGGCGACCTTCACCCTGATCGCCGGTCGCTGGGCGTTTCGCAAGCGACGCGACTATTGAGCCGGTGGCGCGGGCGTTGGCTGCTCGATGCGCCTCTTGATGTTCGCCGGGACGCCTTGTTCACGCGCGATCAACTCACCCAGGATGCCCTGGACGTCGTGCTGGCGTTCCTCGAATGGCTTCATCCGATTGTCGGCGGCCTTTGCAAGCCTGTCGACAAGCTTGCCTTGACCTGTCCAGACAATCCCATCTGTCGGTGCAACAGGATTTAAACGTCTTTTTGTCATTTCTCCTGCTGTATCCTGCCCAGGCTTTTTTAAAAGCGCGGATCTACCAGATCTATCCACAGACTTTGCGAGGAGCGCGATATGCACGAGATCCCTAATCTCCCCTTCCCAAGCCTGCACGACACTGAGCAGACGACCACGCTACAAGCCGGGGGGCCGGCAGACGCCCAGCAACCCGAACCCAAAGAAGCCACTGAACGCCGCCAGGCCGACAGCCAAGACTGATCCACCGCGTAACCAGACCGTGTGGAAAGCGCTAAGATGCGCTTTCCACACTGCCTGAATCCGAGCCCTGCGATGACCAATGACACCTCCCCCTTCAGCGAAGCCCAGGCCAGCGTACTGATCGGCACCGCCGAGAAAATGGTCGAGATCTGGACGCGCTTGTCGCCTGAAAAACAAGCCGCGCTGCTGGCCCGTTTCGGCACCGAGGAAAACGCCCTGGCCGCCCTGGTCACCAGTCACCTGGTCAGCGAACAAGGCACTGACTGAACAAGCCGCCGGGCAAATAGTTTTACTTTTCCGCACCCTGCCCCCACGGTCGCCGTTATCATAAGCAGCCTATCTATTGTTGCTGCTCCGTGGACCCTTTCCCCATGTCAGATTCCCAGCGCCCCCTGGCGGTCACGCTGCAAGTTGTTTCCATCGTCCTATTCACCTTCATTGGTTACCTGAACGTCGGTATCCCGCTCGCCGTGCTGCCCGGGTACGTCCATGGCGAGTTGGGTTTCGGTGCGGTCATTGCCGGGCTGGTGATCAGCGTCCAGTACCTCGCCACCCTGCTCAGCCGCCCTTACGCCGGCCGGATCATCGATAACCTGGGAAGCAAGCGCGCAGTCATGATCGGTCTGGCCGGTTGCGGACTGAGCGGGGTGTTCATGCTGGTGTCGGCCTGGACGCCGAGCCTGCCGATGCTCAGCCTGGCCAGCCTGTTCATCGGCCGCCTGGTGCTGGGCAGCGCCGAAAGCCTGGTGGGCTCGGGCTCCATCGGCTGGGGCATTGGCCGGGTCGGCGCGGCGAATACCGCCAAGGTCATCTCCTGGAACGGCATTGCCAGCTACGGTGCGCTGGCGATCGGCGCGCCGCTGGGGGTGTGGCTGGTCAATACCCTGGGACTGTGGAGCATGGGCGTCAGCATTATCCTGCTGGCCTCGTTGGGCCTGGCATTGGCCTGGCCGAAACTGGCCGCGCCCATCGTCGCCGGTGAACGCCTGCCCTTCATGCACGTGCTGGGTCGCGTCCTGCCCCACGGCTGCGGCCTGGCCCTGGGCTCCATCGGATTTGGCACCATCGCCACCTTCATCACCCTGTACTACGCCACCCAGCATTGGGAAAACGCCGTGCTCTGCCTGAGCCTGTTCGGCGCCAGCTTCATCGGTGCGCGGCTGTTGTTCGGCAACCTGATCAACCGCCTCGGTGGCTTTCGCGTGGCGATTGCCTGCCTGTCGGTGGAGGTCCTGGGGCTGTTGCTGCTATGGCTGGCGCCCGATGCCCACTGGGCGTTGGCGGGGGCGGCGTTGAGCGGTTTCGGTTTTTCCCTGGTGTTCCCGGCGTTGGGCGTGGAGGCGGTCAACCTGGTGCCGGCGTCCAGTCGCGGCGCGGCGGTGGGTGCCTATTCGTTGTTCATCGACCTGTCACTGGGGATCACCGGTCCCTTGGCCGGTGCCATTGCCGCAGGCTTTGGCTTCGCGTCGATCTTCCTGTTCGCGGCGCTGGCCGCCTTGGGCGGGTTGGCCCTGAGCGTGTACTTGTACCGGCAAGCGCCAAGGCAGCGCGAGGCACGGACGCGCAACTAGAAATCCACCTTGCCGCGTCCGGCCTTGATCGAGCCGCGCTTGGTCTTGGATTCCAGCCGACGTTTCTTCGAGCCCAGCGTCGGTTTGGTGGGACGCCGCTTCTTCTCGACCTTGGTGGCCCCGAGGATCAGTTCGACCAGGCGCTCCAGCGCATCGGCCCGGTTCTGTTCCTGGGTGCGGTATTGCTGGGCCTTGATGATCAACACACCGTCGCTGGTGATGCGGCTGTCGCGCAGGGCCAGCAACCGTTCCTTGTAGAACTCGGGCAAGGACGAAGCCGGGATGTCGAAGCGCAGGTGCACGGCGCTGGACACCTTGTTGACGTTCTGCCCCCGGCGCCCTGGGCGCGGATGGCCGTCAGCTCGATCTCGGCGTCGGGAATGTGCACGGTGTTGGAAATCGCCAGCATTGGGAAAAGGTCCGGTATTCAGGCCGCCAAGAATACCCCGAATCGCCAGCGCAACACCCATCCTGCTGTGGCATCGGGCTTGCTGGCGACAGCGCTGTGTCAGTCGACGAAGCATTGAATGTAACGACGCTTTCGCGGGCAAGCCCGCTCCCACAAAGGATCGCGTGAGCCAGAAAAACCAGACCCGGCACGCGGCCGGGTCTGGTGTGTTTCGGGGCGCCTACTTGGCCGCTGCCACAGCCAGTTCCTGACGGGCACTGCGCTTGTTCTTGATCACGTAGCACACCCCCATGAACGCCAGCCACACCGGAATCGCGTACACCGAGACCTGGATGCCGGGGATCAGCAACATCACGCCAAGGATGAACACCACGAACGCCAGGCAGATGTAGTTGCCGTAGGGATACCACAGCGCCTTGAACAGCGGCACCTGGCCGGTCTGGTTCATGTGCTGGCGAAACTTGAAGTGTGAGTAGCTGATCATCGCCCAGTTGATCACCAGGGTCGCGACCACCAGCGACATCAGCAGCTCCAGCGCGTGTTGCGGGATCAGGTAGTTCAACAGCACCGCCACCAGCGTGATCGCCGCCGACGCCAGGATCGAGCGCACCGGCACGCCGCGCTTGTCGATCTTGGCCAGGGCCCGTGGAGCATCGCCCTGCTCGGCCATGCCCAGCAGCATGCGGCTGTTGCAGTAGGTGCCGCTGTTGTACACCGACAGCGCAGCGGTCAGGACCACGAAGTTGAGGATGTGCGCCGCCGTGTTGCTGCCCAGCATCGAGAACACCTGCACGAACGGGCTGCCGCTGTAGGCGTCGCCGGAAGCGTTGAGGGTGCTCAGCAGGCTGTCCCAAGGCGTCAGGGACAACAGCACCACCAGGGCGCCGATGTAGAAAATCAGGATCCGGTAGATCACCTGGTTGATGGCCTTGGGGATCACGGTTTTCGGCTTGTCGGCCTCGGCGGCGGTGAAGCCGAGCATTTCCAGGCCACCGAAGGAGAACATGATGATTGCCATGGCCATCACCAGGCCGCTGACGCCGTTGGGGAAGAACCCGCCGTGCGACCACAGGTTGGTCACCGACGCTTGCGGCCCACCATGGCCGCTGACCAGCAGATAGCTGCCCAGGGCAATCATGCCGACAATCGCCACCACCTTGATGATGGCGAACCAGAACTCGGCCTCGCCGAACACCTTGACGTTGGCCAGGTTGATGGCGTTGATCAGGATGAAGAACGCGGCCGCCGAAGCCCAGGTCGGAATGTCCGGCGCCCAGTAGTGGATGTACTTGCCCACCGCGGTCAGCTCGGACATGCCCACCAGGATGTAGAGGATCCAGCAGTTCCAACCCGACAGGAAGCCGGCGAAACCGCCCCAATACTTGTGGGCAAAGTGACTGAAGGAACCGGCCACCGGCTCTTCGACGATCATTTCGCCCAACTGGCGCATGATCATGAAGGCGATGAAGCCGCAGATGGCGTAGCCGAGGATCATCGACGGACCGGCCGACTTCAGCACCCCGGCCGAACCCAGGAACAGACCGGTACCGATGGCGCCGCCGAGGGCGATCAATTGGATATGGCGATTTTTCAGGCCGCGTTTCAGCTCGCCTGAATGCGAGTTTTGTCCACTCATGAAAAGGGTCTCACGCAAGGTTTGATGATGTTCGTAGGACGTTGCCGCTCAAATGGATTTCAAGCAGCGCCCATCAAACCCCAGCGCAGGCACCAGGAATTCAGCGTATTTACAACGGTCATGCGTCACCTGTTTGTTTTTATCTGTGACGAAATCGAACCCGACACGCTTGTGACGTGGCGGAATGAGCAAGGCGGATAACCTTGAAGGTGCGTGGGTACGCGAAGGGTCACAGTAAAACGCGGCGCATTGTACACCGCCGACCTTTTGCCGCCAGACACCCTCACAAGGCATGGCACGCATCTGACCCTGCCCCAGGAGCGGAAACAAGGCGCCCCATTCCCTGGAAAACTCCGTTTGAAGGGCTTGATGGAAGCTTTTTCTTACATTCGTCGGTACAGGTGTTTGGGATCGACGCGGCACTGGCTTTTCGTCAGCTTTTCTTTACAAGGCGTAACGCATTTTTTCCATGTAGGAAATTTCTGTCATCCGTCTGGAAATTGACGGTAGGAAGCTAGCTAATGAATAAACCTCACAGCCAATTGTTTTACCTCAGCAAAAAAACCCGCCGAAAATGGAACAAAAAGTTCATCTGAAAAAATAAAAATTATTTTTTGCATTCCAAAAAACCCTCGACTAGGTTTTCACCGACTTGCCAAGGCATCGTGCCGACAAGTTTTGCGGTGCCCCCTGCGGCCAGTTTCCACTCGCCGATCGGCCCGCTCATTTCCGTAAAAGTCCTCTAGGAGATTCACTATGCAAACACTGGACAAAGACTTGGAAACCGAACTGCAACTGGACGAATGGTTTGAAGCGCCAACCCATGAAGCCGCTGTTGAAATGATGCAAGCCGACGCGGTCGTTCCGTTCGGCACGGCGATGTGGCCTCTGTAGGCACAGCCCGGCGGAGGCGGTCCGGCCGGTCGACTCCGCCACTTTTTGCCGTTGTCAGGGAAGCCAAATAGATTTGTCAGGGAAGAACAAGCATGGACACACAACGAGCCATCTCACATTTCCTTTACTACCTCGATCACCATCCAGCCCTGGCCGGCATCCAGCCCGCCAAGGTCTTGCTCGGCCACACCGCCGACTACGAGGCACTGACCGGCGCCATCGTCGAACAGGCGGGCAGCGGTTCACCTTTGCAGTTCAGTGCCATGCGCCTGGACCTCGAATCCACGGAGCGCCTGTCCAAGGCCATTGCCGACAGCGATCTGTACATTTTCTTCTACGACTCCTCCACCCTGCCCAACCCCCGCCCGGACGGCCCGGACTTTGTTCGCGCGCTGCAAGGCGTGATGGCGGACAACTGGAGGAAATCGCTGCTGTTCAAGGACTACGGCGATTATTTCTACGACACCTTCAGCGTCATCCCCCAGCGGATCGCCGGGCTCAACAGTCACCTGATCCGGCGCATGTCCCAAGCCACGACGTTGAGCTTCCAGGATGAGCACGGCTCGTATTTCGACACGGCCCTGGACAGCGTGAAGAAGTGGACCGACATCAACGGCGTGGGCAACTACGACCTGGCCCCCGGTGAAATCGCCACTCACAGCGACACCATCAACGGCCGGGTCAAATTCGTCGGCACGTTCCTCAGCACCATCCCGTTTGCGCGCAAGTACGGTGTGCTGCAATCGCCGCTGGAGCTGTGGATCGAAGACTCCACCATTCAGAAAATCGCCACCGACGTGCCGGGCCTGGAACACGACTTCAACAAATACCTGGACGCCAATCCGTCCAACCGTCGCATCGAGGAACTGGGAATCGGCACCAATGAAGGGATCAAAAGCCTGTACGCGCGCAACGCCGGCTTCGAGGAACGTCATTGCGGCCTGCACCTGGGGCTAGGCGGCGGGGCCAAGGGCAGCCATCACCTGGACCTGATTTTCGAAAGTGGTGTGCTGGCGCTGGACAATGAAGCGATGTTCGATGGGCGGTTTGTGCTTTAGAAGCCGCTTTAAGGGCAGCTTCGAGCGGCAAGCGAGGGAGGTCTGGCAAAGAGTGGTTGAGGCGGCTGGCCCCTTCGCGGGCAAGCCCGCTCCCACAGTTGATCTCAGTGAATGGAAGATCTTTGAACGCCGCCGCCCCAATGTGGGAGCGGGCTTGCCCGCGAAAGCGGTTTCATCAGCACCCCACCCCTTAAGCCGAACCCAAAAAAAACGCCAACCCAACGGTTGGCGTTTTTTCTTGCCGCTTGCAGCTAGAACCTCAACGCGGCCTCACTCGGGCTTGCGGCGCCCGAAGCCTGGACGCTGTCCCGAACCGGCCGGTGCCCCACGACGCTTGCCCGAAGGCGCGTCACGGTCCACCAGCGCGATGCCAGGGCGCTTCTTCGGCGCCGGCTTGGCTGGACGCTTGGTGTCGGCCGGGCGATCGGCAACTGGGGTGCCACGACCTGCCGGAGCACTGCGGCCTTCGCCGCGCTCGGCCCGACCGTTAGCCGGACGCGGGCTGCGTGGGCCGCGCTCGCCATCCTGGCGAGGCGCCGGTTTGCGGGCCGGACGCTCGCCTTCGATCTGCGGCTCGCGCGAAGGACGCGGGCCAGGCGCCGCACCTTCGACTGGCGGACGCAGGGTGCGCACGCGTTCGGTCTTGGCCATCGGCCGCGAGGACTTGCGCTGCATCCGCTCCAGCTTGTCCTTGCTCTTGGCGGTCATCTGCGGCATTGCCACGGGCGTGAGGCCCACTTCGGCGGCCAGGATGTCGACTTCGTACTGGCTCATTTCACGCCAGCGGCCCATCGGCAGGTCGGAGTTGAGGAACACCGGGCCAAAACGCACGCGCTTCAGGCGACTGACCACCAACCCCTGGGATTCCCACAAGCGGCGCACTTCACGGTTACGGCCTTCCATCACCACGCAGTGGTACCAATGGTTGAAACCTTCACCGCCGGGCGCCTGCTTGATGTCGGTGAAACGCGCCGGGCCGTCTTCCAGCACGACGCCGGCCTTCAGGCGCTCGATCATCTCGTCATCGACTTCGCCCCGTACACGCACGGCGTATTCGCGGTCCATTTCGTAGGACGGGTGCATCAAGCGGTTGGCCAGCTCGCCGTCGGTGGTGAACATCAGCAAGCCGGTGGTGTTGATGTCGAGGCGACCGATGTTGATCCAGCGACCTTCCTTGGGACGCGGCATCTTGTCGAACACGGTCGGACGGCCTTCCGGGTCGTCACGGGTGCAGATCTCACCGTCGGGCTTGTTGTACATGATCACGCGGCGCACCGTTTCGGCGGCCTCTTCGCGCTTGATCACCTTGCCATCGATGGTGATGGCGTCATGCATGTCGACACGCAGGCCCAAGGTGGCGTCTTTGCCGTTGACCTTGATGCGGCCCTGAGTGATCCAGGTTTCCACGTCACGGCGCGAACCGACGCCGATACGGGCGAGGACTTTCTGCAGTTTCTCGCCGGCTGGACGGATTTCCTGGCTGTCGTTCTGGTCTTGGTCTTTCATTCTGGGCACCTCCCGGTGTGGTCGGCCAGGCGTGGCCTGACGCGTTGAAAACAGGTCCATGGCGAAGGGATCGCCAAAGGGTCGCGAATCATACGCTCGTTGAGACGTTTGCGCATCAGAGACTAGCTGATCAATGCAGGCCCGGCGCGTTTTCCGCCGATCGGTGATAACGCCGCACCCTCCAATGTGGGAGCGGGCTTGCTCGCGATAGCGTCATTACCCTCACCCTCTTCGTTGACTGACCCACCGCTATCGCGAGCAAGCTCGCTCCCACAAGGGTTCTGTGGGTATTCGGACCCCATGAACACTGAAGATCAATTGTGGGAGCGAGCTTGCTCGCGATGGCGGAGGTCTAATCACCAAAAAATCGGATCAGTCGTCGAACTCGCGCCGTTCGTTTTCGATCGCTTCAGCCAGGGCGCGGGCTTCGGCTTCTTCGTCGCTCAATTCGAGTTCCGGCGGTTGAAGGGCGGCGACGGCGGCCAGCAGTTTTTCCCGGGCTTCGGCCACGCCGAGGATGTCTTCTTCCGGCTCTGGCTCTGGCTCAGGTTCCGACTCGCTGTCAGGCTCAGGCAACTCATCCGTCTCGCCTTCAGGCCCCGGGCCCTCGCGCAGCAGGTCGTCGAAATCGGTCTTCAGGCCCTCCTCCATGGTGTCCAGTTCCAGCAGCAATGAGTGGAAACTGGTCTCCTCCTTGGGCTCCTCCGGCTCGGCGCTGGCATCGGCCAGGTCCTGCAGGCCCTGGGGCACAGGTGCATCGTCGAACTCCAACACCGGCTCAGGCTCGATTTCCCGAAGCTCGGCCAAGGGCGGCAAGTCATCCAGGTTCTTCAGGTTGAAATGATCGAGGAAGGCCTTGGTGGTGGCGAACATCGCCGGTTTGCCCGGCACGTCGCGATAGCCGACCACGCGGATCCACTCCCGCTCCAGCAGCGTCTTGACGATGTGGCTGTTGACCGCCACCCCCCGCACATCCTCGATCTCACCGCGGGTGATGGGCTGGCGATAGGCAATCAGCGCCATGGTTTCGAGCATGGCCCGGGAATAGCGCTGCGGCCGCTCTTCCCACAGGCGCCCGACCCAAGGGGCGAACTTCTCGCGGATCTGCAGGCGATAGCCGGACGCCACTTCCTTGAGCTCGAAGGCCCGTCCCTCGCAGGATTTACCCAGCAGCGCCAGGGCCTTCTTGAACACGGCCGGCTCTGGCCGCTCGCCTTCCTCGAAAAGCTCGAACAGGCGCTCCATCGATTGCGGCTTTCCCGAAGCCAACAGGAAAGCTTCAAGCAAGGGGGCCAGCTCGCGGGGTTCAGTCAGATTCATTGATTTGCTCGTTATTCGGCTCGTGCCCGCACGTGGATCGCTGCGAACGGCTCATTCTGCACCAGCTCGACCAAGGATTCCTTGACCAATTCCAACACCGCCATGAACGTCACCACCACGCCCAGCCGCCCTTCCTCGGCGGTGAACAGCTCGACGAACGGCACGAAGCCGCCGCCTTTAAGCCGCTCCAGCACGTCGCTCATGCGCTCGCGGGTGGACAGCGCTTCGCGGCTGACCTGGTGACTTTCAAACATATCGCCTCGGCGCAGGACCTCGGCCATGGACATCAGCAGCTCTTCCAGGCTGACATCCGGCAACAACTTGCGCGCCCGGGCCTCAGGGGCATCCAGCTTGGGCACCAGCACGTCGCGGCCGACACGGCTCAAGCCGTCGATGCCTTCCGCCGCCACCTTGAAGCGCTCGTACTCCTGCAAGCGGCGGATCAATTCGGCGCGCGGGTCGTCCTCTTCTTCCTCGACCTCGGCCGAACGCGGCAACAGCATCCGCGACTTGATCTCGGCGAGCATGGCCGCCATCACCAGGTACTCGGCCGCCAACTCCAGGCGCACCGACTGCATCAGCTCGACATACCCCATGTACTGGCGGGTGATTTCCGCCACCGGGATGTCGAGGATGTTGATGTTCTGCTTGCGAATCAGGTACAGCAGCAGGTCGAGCGGGCCCTCGAAGGCTTCGAGGAACACTTCCAGCGCGTCCGGCGGAATGTACAGGTCCAGGGGCATTTCCAGGACCGCCTGGCCGTAGACCATGGCGAACGGCAGCTCCTGTTGCGCACCGGCCTGGCTGTCCGCGCTGTCCACAGGGGTTTGCACAGCCGACATTCAGGCCTCGGCCATGAACGGGGCCGGATCGCCGCAGCCGACCCGCACCACCTGCGGCTCGCCGTCGGCCAGGTTGATCACGGTGGACGCCTTCATGCCGCCGAAGCCACCGTCGATGATCAGCTCGACCTGGTGCTCGAGCAACTGGCGAATCTCGTAGGGGTCGGTCATCGGCTCGGTGTCACCGGGCATGATCAGCGTCACGCTCATCAGCGGCTCGCCCAGCTCGGCCAACAGCGCCAGGGCAATGGGGTGGCTCGGCACCCGCAGGCCGATGGTGCGTTTCTTCGGGTGCAGCAACAGCCGCGGCACTTCCCGCGTGGCGTTGAGAATGAAGGTGTACGGCCCCGGCAGGTGGGCCTTGAGCAGGCGGAAGGTGCCAGTGTCGATCTTGGCGAACAGGCCCAGCTGGGACAGGTCGCTGCAGATCAACGCAAAGTTGTGCTTGTCGTCGAGCTGGCGCAGGCGTCGAACCCGTTCGACGGCGTTCTTGTCACCGATCTGGCAACCGATGGCGTAGGCCGAGTCGGTGGGATAGACCACCACGCCACCGCTACGGATGATCTCGACGGCCTGTTTGATCAGGCGCGGTTGCGGGTTTTCCGGATGAATCTGGAAAAATTGACTCACGTGTTCTACCTGTTCAGACGGCGGCGGTAACGGGATCATGTTTGAATCTACACCATAGTGGTGGCAGATCTTCCGGCAACGGGCGATATTCGCCGATCTCGGACCAGCCCCCAGGGCCATGGAAATCACTTCCGGCGCTCACCAGCAAACCGAATTCACGGGCCAGGATCGCCAGGCTGCCGACCTGCTCGGCCGGTTGGTGACCATTGACCACCTCGATGGCATGGCCCCCTGCTTGAATATAGTCGGCAACCAGGCGGCGACGCTTGCTACGGGTGAAATCATAGTGCCACGGATGCGCCAGGCTGACCCAGGCACCCGCCGCTCGCAGGGTCTGGACGGTCTCTTCCAGGGTCGGCCAATGCTGCTTGACGTCTCCCAGCTTGCCGGCCCCCAGCCATTTGCGAAACGCCTCGGCGCGATCCTTGACGAACCCCTCGCGCACCATCCAGTCGGCAAAGTGCGGCCGGGCCGGCGCGTTACCGCTGTCGCCCAGTTCCTGCTGGATCTGCCGGGCGCCCTCCAGCGCACCGGGCATGCCCTTGAGCTCGAGCTTGCGGCTGATCTCCTGCGCCCGCAGCCAGCGGCCGTCGCGCAGTTGCGCAAGGGCCTCGACCAGCGCTGGCGCATTCACATCGAAACCATAGCCCAGCACGTGAATGGTCGCCCCGCCCCAGGTGCAGGACAGCTCGACCCCGTTGACCAGTTGCATGCCCAACGCCGTGGCGGCGTCGCGGGCCTCATCGAGGCCTTCGAGGGTGTCGTGGTCGGTTAGGGCCAGGACTCGCACGCCGTGCTCGAACGCCCGCGCCACCAGAACCGCAGGCGCCAGGGCGCCATCGGAGGCCGTGCTATGGCAGTGCAAATCAACATTCACGAGAGTTTGTTACCTCAAATCAGCTGGCCCTATCGCGGCCAAGGATGTTTGTTATTATGCCGCCACATCCCGCTCCTGGCTGCCACTGTGAAACAATTCATCGATTTCATCCCGCTGCTGCTGTTTTTCGTCGTCTACAAACTTGATCCGCGCAGCGTCGACATCGCTGGTCAATCCTTGACCGTAGGCGGTATCTACAGCGCCACCGCGGTGCTGATCATCAGTTCCCTGGTGGTCTACGGCGCGCTGTTCATCTCCCAGCGCAAGCTGGAAAAGAGCCAGTGGCTGACCCTGATCGCCTGCCTGGTGTTCGGCAGCCTGACCCTGGCCTTCCACAGCGAAACCTTCCTCAAATGGAAAGCCCCGGTGGTCAACTGGCTGTTCGCCCTGGCCTTCATCGGCAGCCACTTCATCGGCGACCGCCTGCTGATCAAGCGCATCATGGGCCACGCCCTGAGCCTGCCGGACGTGATCTGGACCCGGCTGAACATCGCCTGGATCGCCTTCTTCCTGTTCTGCGGGGCCGCCAACCTGTTCGTGGCGTTCACATTCCAGGACTACTGGGTCGACTTCAAGGTCTTCGGCAGCCTGGGCATGACGCTATTGTTCCTGATTGGCCAGGGCATCTACCTGTCCCGTCACTTGCACGATACCGACACCACCACGCCAAACACCGAGGACTGACATGCTCTACGCAATCATTGCCACCGACGTCGCCAACTCCCTGGAAAAACGCCTGGCCACTCGCCCCGCGCACCTTGAGCGCCTGCAACAGCTCACCGCCGAAGGCCGCGTCGTGCTGGCCGGCCCGCATCCGGCCGTAGACAGCAATGACCCGGGCGCCGCCGGTTTCACCGGCAGCCTGACCGTGGCCGAGTTCGACTCCCTCGCCGACGCGCAAGCCTGGGCCGAGGCCGACCCGTTCGTGAAGGCCGGTGTCTACGCCAGCGTCGTGGTCAAGCCGTTCAAGCAAGTCCTGCCGTAAATCCCCCAGGTGCAATGAGCCTGCACGGCTCATTGCGCTCAATTGCTCATTGTTCTCGTTTGCCTGCCGACAACCTGTCTAATCTCGATTGGAATCCAGGAGTTGCAATGCGCAAAGGTCCGTTGTGCCTGTTGTTGGTCACGTTGGCGATCGGGGCCCCCGCCCATGGCGAGGAAAGCACCGAGGGCAGTCATTCGGCGCCCTTGTCCCTGAGCGCCGGTAGCCAGATCGCCGAGCTGCAACAGCGCTTGAAAGACAGCGAGCGCCAGCGTGAAGAACTGAGCAAACAACTGCAAAACGCCGACGGCGAGCGCGAAAGTGCCTTGCTGGGCCGGTTGCGCCAGGAAAACCAGCGCCTGAAACTGCAACTCAAGGAAGCCCAGGCAAGCCCGCTGCCACGGCTGCTGACCGATCAGCAACAATGGTTCGTGATTGGTGCCGGGGTAGCGCTATTGGCCCTGCTCTGCGGTATCTTTGCCAGCGGTGGACGCAGACGACGTCGGCAATGGCTAAATTGAGTGAGTCATGAGCGAGCTGTTACTGATAGATGATGACCAGGAGCTGTGTGAGCTCCTGGTGAGCTGGCTGGGCCAGGAAGGTTTTCAGGTCCGGGCCTGCCACGATGGCCAGAGTGCCCGCAAGGCGCTGGCCGAGGCCTCCCCCGCGGCGGTCGTGCTGGATGTGATGCTGCCCGATGGCAGCGGCCTGGAACTGCTCAAGCAATTGCGCAACGACCACCCGGAATTGCCGGTGGTGATGCTCTCGGCCCGGGGCGAACCGCTGGACCGCATCCTGGGCCTGGAGCTGGGCGCCGACGATTACCTAGCCAAGCCCTGCGACCCACGTGAACTCACCGCCCGCCTGCGCGCCGTGTTGCGCCGCAGCCACCCGACGGCAGTGTCCAGCCAGATCGAACTGGGCGACCTGACCTTCAGCCCGGTACGCGGCGTGGTCAGCATCGACGAACAGGAACAGACCCTCACCGTTTCCGAAAGCCGCCTGCTCGAAGCCTTGCTCAAGCAACCGGGCGAGCCGCTGGACAAGCAGGAACTGGCGCAGATCGCCCTGGGCCGCAAGCTCACCCTCTACGATCGCAGCCTCGACATGCATGTCAGCAACCTGCGCAAGAAAATCGGCCCCCACCCCGACGGCCGCCCGCGCATCGTGGCGCTGCGCAGCCGAGGCTATTACTACAGCCTCTGAACCGATCCCCTTGTGGCGAGGGGATTTATCCCCGCTGGGGTGCGAAGCGCCCCCAAAGTCTTTCTGACTCCCGGTTACATCCGGCAGACCTCAGGGGGCCGCTGCGCAGCCCAGCGGGGGATAAATCCCCTCGCCACAGGGATTTGTATCGCCTGTTTTGTCAGGCTCGCACCCAACCGTCTTTACCCAAGCTTTACGCCCCCCTGACCGCCGCTGACCTTGCTCTGCGTAATCTGCACACATCCGGAACTGACCGGGAACGAGACAAGGAGAAACACCATGCGCAAGACCCTTACCGCTCTGATGTTCGCAGCTGCCCTGCCCACCGTTGCCATGGCCATGCCTGAAGGCCCCGGCCCGATGGGCCCGATGGACGGCCCGCGTCACGGTGGCCAGATGCACGACAAAGGCCCGTACAGCCAACTGGACCTGAGCCGCGAACAGCGCCAGCAGATCCGCAAGATCATGGACGAACAACGCCACGAACGCCGCGAGCTGGTAGAAAAGTACCTGGCCAAGTTGTCGCCCGCCGATCAGAAGGCCATGCAGGACGAAATGGCGGCCCGGCATGAAAAAGTCGACGCCCAGATCCGCGGGCTGCTCAAGCCTGAACAACAGAAAGAGTTCGACGCGATCCAGAAGAAACAGGCCGAGCGTCGCGCCGAATGGGCCGAATTCAAGGCCTGGAAAGCGCAACAGCCGCAAAAAGCGCAATAATGCGCTGAAGTCATCCAGCCCAACGGCAAACCGCCGTTGGGCTTTCTTTGTTTTCGAGGATTTACCGTGCGTTCATTGTTCTGGCGCATCCTGGCCAGTTTCTGGCTGGCCATCGCCCTGGTTGCCGGGCTGTCTATTCTCATGGGCCACATGCTGAACCAGGACGCATGGATCCTCAGTCGCCACCCGGGGCTCAACACCCTGGCCGAAGAATGGACGCAAACCTATGAAAGCCAGGGCGAGGACGCCGCGCAGGAGATCCTGCAACAGCGCAAGCGCCAGTACCACATCGACGTCCAGGTGCTCAACGAAAGCGGCGACCCGGTGGTGCGCGGCACCTTCCCGCGTCGCGCCGCGGCGTTCGAGGCCCGGCAGAACAACGACGACCGGCGCCTGCCCTGGCGGCGGCTGACCGACGAATTCACCAGCGCCAAGAGCGGCGACACGTACCTGTTCATCTATCGCATTCCCCACCCCGAACTGGATGCCTGGCACCGTGGAAGCCTGCTCTGGCCCCTCAGTGCCCTGGGAATCGCGCTGGTGGTGCTGACCTTGTTCAGCCTGCTGGTGACGCTCTCCATCACTCGCCCATTGAGCCGCCTGCGGGGCGCAGTGCACGACCTCGGCCAGGCCACCTACCAACAGAACAGCCTGGCCAAGCTGGCCGCCCGGCGAGACGAGTTCGGCGTGCTGGCCACCGACTTCAACCGCATGGGGGCCCGCTTGCAAAGCCTGATCGGCAGCCAGCGGCAACTGTTGCGCGACGTATCCCACGAGTTGCGTTCGCCCCTGGCGCGACTGCGCATTGCCCTGGCGCTGGCGGAACGGGCAAGCCCCGAGGAGCGCGAAAAACTCTGGCCGCGCCTGACCCGCGAATGCGACCGCCTGGAAGCGCTGATCAGTGAAATCCTGGTCCTGGCCCGGGTCGATGCCGACAACGCCAGCGCCGAGGACATCGAGCTGAACAGCCTGTTGGTCAACCTGCAAAAAGATGCGCAGTTGGCGTCGACAGAACAAAGCGTGCAGTTGAACGCTGAGCCGAACCTGAACCTCAAGGGCTGGCCGACCATGATCGAACGGGCCGTGGACAACCTGCTGCGCAACGCCCAGCGCTTCAACCCCGTCGGCCAGCCGATCGAAATGCGCGCGCTGCGCCAGGGGGAGCGGATCATCATCAGCGTGCGTGACCATGGGCCGGGGGTGGAAGCCGAACACCTGGGCCAGTTGGGCGAACCGTTCTACCGCGCGCCCGGGCAGACCGCCGCCGGCCACGGCCTGGGCCTGGCCATCGCCCGCCGCGCCGCCGAGCGTCACGGTGGCGCGCTGGTGCTGGCCAATCATCCTGGGGGCGGCTTCATCGCCAGCCTGGAGCTGCCATTGGTGCCCGGCGCGGTCGTTCAGCCTTAAGCGATTGGCTACGCTGCTCCACACAGGGCCTGCGGCGAACGCGGCGCCCTGTGGGAGCGGGCTCGCTCGCGAAGACACCAGCGCAGCCAGCATCCACGCAACCTGACCCACCGATTTCGCGAGCAAGCCCGCTCCCACATGAAACCGTGTCCGTCGCACTGAACCAAACGATAATCCCTCTTATTCAAACTGCCCCGCCCTGTTAGACTCTGCGCCCTCGTTTCATTCATCTCCCAGGTTGCCCGATGCCGTCGTTGCCTCTTCGTCTATGCGCACTGTTCATGGCCCTGGGCCTGAGTGCCTGCGACGATGCCCCGCGTTTTACCCAGGCCGAGCCCGGTGAAGCGCGGTCCGGTGGCGCAGCGACGGTCCGCAAGACCGACCAGAACGCCTTCTCCCTGCCCTCGGCCAACCTGCCGCCGTCGAGGCGCGTGGATTTCAGCGTCGGCAACAGCTTCTTCCGTAGCCCCTGGGTGATCGCCCCGTCGACCACCACCGCCCGCGATGGCCTCGGGCCGTTGTTCAACACCAACGCCTGCCAGAACTGCCACATCAAGGACGGTCGCGGTCATCCACCCGCGCCGGACGCCACCACGGCGGTGTCCATGCTGGTGCGCCTGTCGATTCCCGACGCGCCGCCCTACGCCAAGGTCATCGAACAGTTGGGGGTGGTGCCCGAACCGGTCTATGGCGGCCAGTTGCAGGACATGTCCGTGCCCGGCGTGGTGCCCGAAGGCAAGGTGCGGGTCGACTACAGCCCCGTCCCGGTACGCTTCAAGGACGGCACCCTGGTCGAACTGCGCAAGCCCACCCTGCAGATCACCCAGCTCGGCTACGGGCCGATGCACCCGGACACGCGTTTCTCCGCCCGCGTCGCACCGCCGATGATCGGCCTTGGGTTGCTGGAGGCCATCCCCGAGCAAGCCATCCTGGCGAACGCCCAGGCCCAAGCGCAGGCGAAGAACGGCATCGCGGGCCGCCCCAACCAGGTCTGGGACGATGCCCAGCAGAAAACCGTTCTGGGGCGATTCGGCTGGAAGGCCGGGCAACCCAACCTCAACCAGCAGAATGTCCACGCCTTCTCGGGCGACATGGGCCTGACCACCCGCCTGCGTCCCTTCGACGACTGCACCGAAACCCAGGTCGACTGCCGGCGCGCGCCCAATGGCAACGGCCCGGACGGCGAGCCGGAGGTCAGCGACAACATCCTTCGGCTGGTGCTGTTCTACAGCCGCAATCTTGCCGTTCCGGCCCGCCGCGAGGTGAATTCGCCCGACGTGCTGGCGGGCAAGAATCTGTTTTTCCAGGCCGGCTGCCAGTCCTGCCACACGCCCAAATACACCACGTCCGCCAATGCGGCCGAGCCGGAGCTGGCCAACCAGGTCATCCGCCCCTACACCGACTTGCTGTTGCACGACATGGGTGAGGGCCTGGCTGACAACCGAAGCGAATTCAAGGCCGGTGGCCGCGACTGGCGCACCCCGCCGTTGTGGGGAATCGGCCTGACCGAAACCGTCAACGGCCATACCCAGTTCCTGCATGACGGGCGCGCCCGCAACCTGCTCGAAGCCGTGCTGTGGCATGGCGGCGAAGCACAAGCGGCGCAGCGCCAGGTTCTATCGTTCGATGCCGGGCAACGCGCCGCGTTGCTGGCCTTCCTGAATTCCCTTTAAACGTATTCTCCGACCACGGGAGCCCGACATGTTCCGTCCCAAGCTGTTGTTCACCAGCCTCGCCGCCCTGGCCCTCGGCGCCTGCTCGCCCCAGGACCCGCAAGCGGTCACCTCGGCGGCCATCGCCAAGCAAGTGATCCTGCCGACCTACAGCCGCTGGGTCGACGCCGACCGGCAGTTGGCGAGCAGTGCCCTGGCGTTTTGCCAAGGCAAGGAAACTCTGGAAACCGCCCGCGCCGACTTCCTCAAGGCCCAGAAAGCCTGGGCCGAGTTGCAACCGCTGCTGATCGGCCCGCTGGCCGAAGGCAACCGTGCCTGGCAGGTCCAGTTCTGGCCGGACAAGAAAAACCTGGTGGGCCGTCAGGTCGAGCAACTGATCAACAGCGAACCGCAGATCGACGCCGCCGGCCTGGCCAAGTCCAGCGTCGTGGTCCAGGGCCTGTCGGCCTACGAGTACCTGCTGTTCGACGCCAAGATCGACATGGCCGACGCCGCGCAAAAGGCCAAGTACTGCCCCTTGCTGATCGCCATCGGCGAACGCCAGAAACAGCTGGCCGAAGAGATCCTGTCACGCTGGAACACCAACGACGGCATGCTCGCCCAGATGAGCAAGTTCCCGAACCAGCGCTACGCCGACTCCCATGAAGCCATCGCCGATCTGCTGCGGGTCCAGGTCACCGCCCTCGACACCCTGAAGAAAAAACTCGGCACGCCGATGGGCCGCCAGAGCAAAGGCGTGCCGCAACCGTTCCAGGCTGACGCCTGGCGCAGCCAGTCGTCGTTGCAAGGCCTGGAAGCGAGCTTGAGCGCGGCCCGGACTGTCTGGGCGGGTGTAGATAACAAGGGCCTGCGCGGGCTGCTGCCCAGCGAACAGAAGCCACTGGCCGACAAGATCGATGCCGCCTACGATGCCTCACTGAAACTGTTCGCCAGCAGCCAGCGTTCGCTGACCGAAATGCTCAACGACGACGCCGGGCGCCAGCAACTCAACGATTTGTACGACAGCCTCAACGTCGTCCACCGCCTGCACGAAGGCGAACTGGCCAAGGCGTTGGGCGTTCAACTGGGCTTCAACGCCAACGACGGTGACTGATCATGCTTCGACGTCAGGCCCTGGCCCTGGGCAGCTTGCTGCTCGGCGCCGTTACCCTGGGTGGCTGGACGCTGTTCAAGCAAAAGGACAAGCAACCGCTGCTGCTTTCGGCGCGGGACGATGGTGATGGCCGGCATTACGCCGTGGGCTATCGACTGGACGGCAGTCGGGCGTTCGCCACCCAGGTCGGCCAGCGCTGCCACGACATCATCAACCACCCCACCCGGCCGATCGCCTTGTTCGTCGCCCGTCGCCCAGGCACCGAAAGCTACCTGATCGACCTGCGCGACGGTACGCTGCTGCAAACCGTCACCTCGCTGCCCGACCGGCATTTCTATGGTCACGCAGTGATCCACCGCGGCGGCGAGTGGTTGTACGCCACCGAGAACGATACCCGCGATCCGGGGCGCGGCCTGTTGGGCGTGTACCGATTCGAAGGCGAACGGCTGGTCCACAGCGGCGAAATCTCCACCCACGGCATCGGCCCGCACCAGGTGTCCTGGATGCCCGACGGCGAGACCCTGGTGGTGGCGAACGGTGGCATCCGGACCGAAGCCGAGAGCCGGGTCGAGATGAACCTCGATGCCATGGAACCGAGCCTGGTGCTGATGCAGCGTGACGGCACGCTGCTAAGCAAGGAAACCCTGCCCCAGTCGATGAACAGCGTGAGGCACCTGGGCATCGCCAGCGACGGCACCATCGTTTCCGGCCAGCAGTTCATGGGCGATGCCCACGAGTCTTCGCAACTGGTGGCGATCAAGCGACCGGGCGAGCCGTTCCAGGCCTTCCCGGTGCCCGAGCAGCAATTGCAGGCGATGGGGCACTACACCGCCAGTGTCGCCGTGCACAGCGAGCTGCGCCTGGTAGCCCTGACCGCACCCCGTGGCAACCGCTTCTTCATCTGGGACCTGGACACCGGTGAAGCGCGCCTGGATGCCCCCCTGCCAGACTGCGCGGGCGTGGGCGCCGTGGCCGACGGTTTCGTCGTCACGTCGGGTCAGGGGCGTTGCCGCTACTACGATTGTCGGCAGACACAACTGGTTGCAAAGCCATTGGATCTGCCCGCAGGGCTCTGGGACAACCATTTGCATCTGGTCTGAAGCCAATGTGCAGCTTACGGGCGCCAAGCGCCCGTAAATCCAGGAATAATCCCACACGACACAGCGCCCATGTCCGTCTGGAAACCCCGCCGCACTCGGAGTAATGTGCCCGCCTGATTATCTTTTCTCTCGGTTCTTTCCAAGGAAGTGGAACATGCTGCGACGCCGCATGCTGATCATGTTGGGTGTTGTCCTGCTGGTGGTGCTGTTGCTGGCCGGCTACAAGGCCTTCTCCGTCTACCAGCAGATCCAGATGTTTTCTGCGCCGAAACCACCGGTCAGCGTGGCCGTGGCCACGGCTACCGAGCAGCCCTGGCAGGCCCGCCTGCCCGCCGTCGGCAGCCTAAAGGCCTTGCAAGGCGTCGACCTGAGCCTGGAAAATTCCGGGACCGTGCAGAAGGTGCTGTTCCAGTCCGGGCAGAAGGTCAAGGTCGGCCAACCGCTCCTGCAACTCGACAGCGACGTCGAAAGTGCCTTGCTGCAAACCGCCGAGGCCGATCTAGGCCTGTCGCAACTGGACTTCGGACGCGGCCGACAACTGGTCGGCAGCCAGGCGATTTCCAAGGGCGAGTTCGACCGACTCTCGGCGCAAATGAAAAAGAACCAGGCCACGGTCAATCAACTCAAGGCCTCGCTGGCCAAGAAACAGATCCTCGCGCCCTTCAACGGCACCATCGGCATTCGCCGGGTGGACGTCGGCGACTATCTGGCCAGCGGCACGGTCATCGCCACCCTGCAAGACCTCAGCAGCCTGTATGTGGATTTCTACGTGCCCGAGCAAACGGTGCCCAGGCTTGCCGTTGCCCAGCCGGTCAATGTCACCGTAGCGGCCTATCCCGGGCAAACCTTCGTCGGCGCCATCAGCGCGATCAACCCCAAGGTCGAGGACAGCACCCGCAATGTGCTGGTGCGCGCGACCCTGGCCAACCCCGATGGCAAGCTGCTGCCGGGCATGTTCGCCGACCTGCAGGTGATCCTGCCGGAGGTGGCCAATGCTGTCGTCGTGCCGGAAAGCGCCGTGACCTACACCCTCTATGGCAACTCCATGTACGTGGTCACGCAAAAGAAGGCCGCCGACGGCAGCGTCGAGAAGGATGACAAGGACCAGCCGGTGCTGATCGCCGAGCGGCGCTTCGTCGAGACCGGTGAGCGCCGTGATGGAAAGGTCCTGGTTTCCAAGGGCGTGCAGAGCGGTGAACAGGTCGTGATCGCCGGCCAGATCAAGCTCGACAACGGTACGACCATCGCCATCGGCGACGACAAGACCCTGACCGAACAGAACAGCCCGCCGCGCGCGGACTGATCAAGGAATTCCCATGGCTTTTACCGATCCGTTCATCCGCCGCCCGGTGCTCGCCACCGTGGTCAGCCTGTTGATCGTGCTGCTGGGCTTCCAGGCCTGGAGCAAGTTGCCCTTGCGCCAGTACCCGCAGATGGAAAACGCCCTGATCACGGTGACCACCGCCTACCCCGGGGCCAACGCCGAGACCATCCAGGGCTACATCACCCAGCCGATGCAGCAAAGCCTGGCCAGTGCCGAAGGCATCGACTACATGACCTCGGTCAGTCGCCAGAACTTCTCGGTGATCTCGGTCTACGCCCGCATCGGTTCCAACAGCGACCGGCTCTTCAC
Source organism: Pseudomonas sp. Cab53 (assembly GCF_018325965.1). Taxonomy (NCBI): domain Bacteria; kingdom Pseudomonadati; phylum Pseudomonadota; class Gammaproteobacteria; order Pseudomonadales; family Pseudomonadaceae; genus Pseudomonas; species Pseudomonas sp. Cab53. The sequence goes on from NZ_AP021902.1 coordinate 4,796,888, forward strand.
CGAACTGCTGGCCAAGGCCAACGAGGTCAAGAACCAGTTACCCCAGGACGCTGAGGACCCGGTACTCAGCCGTGAGGCCGCCGACGCCTCCGCGCTGATGTACATCAGCTTCTTCAGCAAGGAACTGAACAACCCGCAGATCACCGACTACCTGTCACGGGTGATCCAGCCCAAGCTGGCGACGTTGCCGGGCATGGCCGAAGCCGAGATCCTCGGCAACCAGGTCTTCGCCATGCGCCTGTGGCTCGATCCCGTCAAGCTCGCCGGTTTCGGCCTGACCGCCACCGACGTGACCAATGCCGTGCGCCAGCAGAACTTCCTCTCCGCCGCCGGCGAGGTAAAAGGCGAGTACGTGGTCACCAGCATCAACGCCAACACCGAACTCAAGTCCGCCGAGGCCTTCGCCGCGATCCCACTCAAGACCGAGGGCGACAGCCGCGTGTTGCTGCGGGATGTGGCGCGGGTGGAAATGGGCGCCGAGAACTACGACACCATCAGCTCCTTCGGCGGTACGCCGTCGGTGTACATCGGGATCAAGGCCACGCCTGGCGCGAACCCGCTGGACGTGATCAAGGAGGTGCGCAAGCTCATGCCGGAGCTGGAGGCCCAGCTACCGACCAACCTCAAGGCCGAGATCGCCTACGACGCCACCCTGTTCATCCAGGCCTCCATCGACGAAGTGGTGAAGACCCTGTTCGAGGCGGTGCTGATCGTCATCGTCGTGGTGTTCCTGTTCCTGGGCGCCCTGCGCTCGGTGCTGATCCCGGTGGTGACCATCCCGCTGTCGATGATCGGCGTGATGTTCTTCATGCAGTTGATGGGCTACTCGATGAACCTGCTGACGCTGCTGGCCATGGTGCTTGCCATCGGCCTGGTGGTGGACGATGCCATTGTGGTGGTGGAAAACATCCACCGGCACATCGAGGAAGGCAAGAGCCCCTTCGACGCCGCATTGGAAGGTGCACGGGAAATCGCCATGCCGGTGGTCTCGATGACCATCACCCTGGCGGCGGTGTATGCGCCGATCGGCCTGCTCGAAGGGCTGACGGGGGCCTTGTTCAAGGAGTTCGCCCTCACCCTGGCCGGGGCGGTGGTGATTTCCGGGATCGTCGCCCTGACGCTGTCGCCCATGATGTGCGCCATGCTGCTGCGCCACGACGAAAACCCCACGGGGTTGGCCCACCGCCTCGACATGGTCTTCGAACGCCTGAAGGGCCGCTACCAGCGCATGCTCCATGGCACCCTCGATGCGCGCCCGGTGGTGCTGGTGTTCGCCGTGATCATCCTGCTCCTGATCCCGGTGCTGATCATGTTCACCAAGTCCGAACTGGCCCCCGACGAGGACCAGGGCATCATCTTCATGATGGCCAACTCCCCGAAGACGACCAACCTCGACTACCTGAACGCCTACACCGATCACTTCATCACGATCTTCAAGGAATTCCCCGAGTACTACTCCTCGTTCCAGATCAACGGCTACAACGGCGTGCAATCCGGCATCGGCGGCTTCCTGCTCAAGCCCTGGAACGAGCGCAGCCGCACCCAGATGGAAATCCTGCCCGAGGTCCAGGCCAAGCTCGAAAGCATCCCCGGCTTGCAGATCTTCGGCTTCAACCTGCCATCGCTGCCGGGCACCGGCGAAGGCCTGCCATTCGCCTTCGTCATCAACTCTCCGAAGGATTACGCCACCCTGCTGCAAATCGCCGAACGGGTGAAGAACCGCGCGATGGCGTCCGGCAAGTTCGCCTTCATGGACATCGACCTGGCGTTCGACAAACCTGAAGTCGTGGTCGATATCGATCGCGCCAAGGCGGCCCAGATGGGCGTCTCGATGCAGGACCTGGGCGGCACCCTCGCGACCCTGCTGGGGGAAGCCGAGATCAACCGCTTCACCCTCGAAGGACGCAGCTACAAGGTCATCGCCCAGGTTGAACGGCCGTTTCGCGACAACCCCGACTGGCTGAACAACTACTACGTGAAGAACACCCAGGGCGAACTGCTGCCGCTGTCGACCCTGATCAAGGTCAGCGACCGGGCACGGCCACGGCAGTTGAACCAGTTCCAGCAGCTCAATGCGGTCACGATCTCGGGCTTTCCCGTCGTGAGCATGGGTGAAGCCATCGAGACGGTCCGCCAGATCGCCCGGGAAGAAGCGCCGGCAGGGTTCGCCTTCGATTACGCCGGGGCTTCGCGACAGTTCGTACAGGAAGGCAGCGCCCTGTGGGTCACCTTTGGCCTGGCCCTGGCGATCATCTTCCTGGTGCTGGCCGCCCAGTTCGAAAGCTTCCGCGACCCGCTGGTGATCCTGGTGACGGTGCCTCTGTCGATTTGCGGCGCCTTGATTCCGCTCTTCCTGGGCTGGTCAAGCATGAACATCTACACCCAGGTGGGCCTGGTGACGCTGATCGGCCTGATCAGCAAGCACGGCATCCTGATCGTCGAGTTCGCCAACCAGTTGCGCAAGGAACAGGGCCTGAGCCCAAGGGAAGCCGTGGAACAGGCCGCCTCGATCCGTCTACGGCCGGTGTTGATGACCACCGCGGCAATGGTATTCGGCATGGTACCGCTCATCCTCGCGACAGGCGCCGGGGCGGTGAGCCGCTTCGACATCGGCACGGTCATCGCCACCGGGATGTCGATTGGCACCTTGTTCACCCTGTTCGTGCTGCCCTGCGTCTACACGCTGCTGGCCAAACCGGACAAGAACCGAGAACACGCCAGTCTCTGATCTTTTGCGCTGGGGCCTCTAGCTCTTGGCTTTGGCTTTGGCTTTGGCTTTGGCTTTGGCTTTGGCTCTTGTGGCGAGGGAGCTTGCTCCCGCTGGAGCGCGAAGCGGTCCCCTCCGACCAACGGTCTCCCCACGGCAACGGCTTCGCAGCCGAACGGGAGCAAGCTCCCTCGCCACAGATCCAGCCGTCACGGTTGAAAATCAAACGCCCAAAGATAAAGGCCTCGCATATGCGAGGCCTTTATCTAGACGTCATCATCCTCAACTCTGCGGCCTCATCCCTTGGGAAAGACTGAACATGAACAGCAGCAGATCATTGTCCGGCCGGGTCACTTCGCTGACCTTTGCCACCCGTGGCAAAGGGCACTGCGCATCCACCTTGGAAACGTTGAGGATCTGCGAGCGTGGCTGCTCCCACACAGCCACCGCCATCGACGCAACTGCCAAGGCTCCAACTAAAAACACACCTCTAGCAATTTCTAGTTTCATCGCTATAAACCTTTGATAGCGCTGCCAAACGCCGTCTCGTAAAAGTAGACGAGTTTTTTCCAGTCGGCGTCGCTGAACGACGAATGGCGCCGCAACTGCTTCATGTCATGGGAGGCCGCCTGCCGGGCCGTCATGCGCCGGCGGCACTTCTCCAGATCCAGCAGCGCCACTTCAGGTTTGGCCGCCTCGCCCTCCCCAGTCACGCGCACGAAGACATGCTTGATGTAGATGCAGCTGTGTTGCCAACGCCCCCTGTGCATGCGGGCCAGGTTCCCGGCCAGTTCCTGGAGGATCTGGTCATGCACCGCTTCGCCATGACGCTCGCGACCGCCACCGGCATACCAGTGTTCGATCTCCTCGAAACCTTCGAGCGCACGGGTCACCAATAACGCCCGCCATTTATGCTCGGGGTCCGGCTGGGCTCCACAGAACACCAGCTCGGGCACCCGGACATTGAGTCGAGGCAACGCCAGGAGCGCGTCCTGCTCGCGCAATACCGTCGGACGCCCGAACGGGTGCAGCCAACTGCGATAGATGTGCCCGGTCTGGCGCTTGGCATACAGCAACTCGCCGTCCTTGCTGGTGATCCGTTGTACGCCGCTTTCGCCGCCGCGTCGTACGTTGGGCTCCTCCACCCACTCACCCTGCAAGCTCCAAAAATAATCGAAGCTGTCGCGGGGGATACCTGATGCCTCTGCTACCTGCACAACCATGCTTTTACCTCTTGCGTAATACGTAAACTCGCCACATGGCATAGAGCGGTAGGAAATCCAGTCGTTCCTGAATACGGAACCCGGCCTGGCGAAATTCCTCTTCTACTGTAGCAACCGGTAACACAAATCGATTTTGGTAGTCTTTCTGCCCACGGGTGCGTTCCTGGCGCTTGCGTTTCCAGGCCTTGAAATTACCGTCGACCCACAATGAAACAATCACGCTGTCGCGGCTGACCCGCTCGAATTCCTTGAGGATCGCCAGGCGGTGCGCGGATTCACCGATGTGGTGCAGCAGCCGCATGCAAAAAATGCTGTCGACGGCGTTATCAGGCAAGGCAATGTCGAACGCAGATGTGTGCAAGGGTTGTACCCGTTTCACCACATCGGCCGGTTGAGATGTCATGGCCGTCTTGAGCATGGCCTCGGAATTGTCGGCGCCAATGATCACCCGGTTCGGTTTTTCGGCCAGCAAAGGCCAGAAACGCCCGGCACCGCAAGGCAGGTCCAACACCAGCCCCGGATCGCCGACAAGCGCCAACGCTCGGCGAGCCAGCTGTTGATCCCGCTGGTTGGACAGGCGACGACTTATGCCGCTGCGATGCTTATGGAAATATTTGCGAGCATGCTGCTCGTCGTATTTCTCGGAAAAATCCAGCTTGATGGGTTTGGACATTGAGGGGGCCTCCATTACAGATGGGCCCCACCTTATGAATCGGCATGTCATCTCTTTGTGAAAACAAAGTCATGTTGATGCCACCAATAGTTACAAGATTTGTCCACAAGCCCACTTATCCCGTCGGGTTCAACTGCACTTCAAAACGGCAGCCGTTAGGCTCCATCGTGCTGAGGCTCACGGTCCAGCCCTGGTTTTCGCAGATCCGCTGCACCAGCGACAGCCCCAGCCCCAGGCCCTCGCCGCGCTGCTCGTTACCGCGCACGAACGGCTCGAACATCGCTTCGCGCTTCTCTTCGGGGATGCCCACGCCGCTGTCTTCCACCACGAAACCGGTGGCGGTCAGCGAAAGACGGATAAACCCCTGGTCGGTGTAGTGCAGGGCATTGCGCAGCAGATTTCCCATCACGGCGGTCAGGAAGGTGGCGTTGTAGAGCGTCTCAAGGGTCTGCCCCGGTTCGAAGATCAGCGTCAGGCCCTTGGATTCGATGGGCGCGCGCCACACCCCGAGAAGGTTCTCGGCCACCTGCGCGAGGGTCGCCCGAGGTGACATGCCGTTGTCTTCGCGCCGAGCCCTGGCGAGCATCAGGAAGGTCTGGACCAACTCTCGCATTTCCTCACTGGCGCGGTTGATCCGCTCGACCTGGGTGCGACCGCGCTGATCCAGCGCCGGGTTTTCCAGCAACAGTTCGCACGAGGTCGCCAGGACCATCAACGGCGTACGCAACTCGTGGCTCACATCACTGGTGAACAAACGCTCGCGGGTCAGGGCCTGGCGCAGCTGGCCCAGCGTGGCGTCGAACGCCACGGCCAGTTCGCCCACTTCATCGGCCGCGTAATCCGGCGCCAGCGGTGGGGCCAGACCAAGCAACTGGTCGCGGTGCCGCACTTGCCGGGCCAGGCGCACCACGGGCGCCATCACCCGACGGGCCAGGACCCACCCCAGGAACACCGCCAGCGCCAGGCTGAGCACAAAGCCCACCAGCACCACGGCGAACAGCACCCGTTCGCGCTCTTCGAAGTCGCTCTGGTCCTGGAGCAGGACGTAGTGGCGGCCGTCCACGATCTCGACCATGGCGTGATAGGACAGCTGTTCGCGAAACACTTCGTGGAACCCGCGCTCCAGATGGCGCAGGTCCTTGGGCAGCTCGAAATCCCCGGGGCCGCCGCTGAAATAGAACAACTGGTCGGGTTCCGGGCGATGGTTCCAGTCCGAGACGCTGTCCATCAACAACAGGCGCTGCAGGTCGCCACCGAGCCCGGCGGAAATCAGTTTTTCTTCAACCAGGTGGACCGTCGCCACGATCCCCATGGCGAACGCCCCTGCCACCAATGCGCTCATCAACGCAAAGGCGATGATGATCCGCTGGGCAAGGCTTTGCTTAAACTCCATCGCGGCCCTCGGCCAAGCGATAACCGACGCCGTGCACAGTGTGCAGCAAGGGTTTTTCGAACGGTTTGTCGATCACCTGGCGCAGTTGATGGACATGACTGCGCAGGCTGTCGCTGTCCGGACAATCATCGCCCCAGAGCGCTTCTTCGAGGATTTCCCGGCGCAACACATGGGGGCTTTTCTGCATCAGCACCGCCAGCAGCTTCAGGCCGACCGGGTTGAGCTTGAGCAGCTTGCCTTCGCGGGTCACTTCCAGGGTGTCGAGGTCGTAGCTCAGGTCACCGACCTGCAACGCCCGCCTTCCGCCACCCTGGGCCCGGCGCATGACCGCCTCGATCCGCGCCGCCAGTTCCGACAGGGCAAAAGGCTTGATCAGGTAATCGTCGGCCCCGGACTTGAAGCCTTGCAGGCGATCGTCCAACTGGTCCCGGGCGGTGAGCATGATCACCGGCGTGTCACGGCGGGCGTCTTCACGCAGGCGCTTGCACAAGGTGTAGCCGTCGATGCCCGGCAGCATGATGTCGAGCACGATCAGGTCGTAGTGCTCGGTCGCCGCCAGGTGCAACCCCGACAGACCGTCCTGGGCACAATCGACGGTGTAGCCCTTGAGCCCCAGGTAGTCGGCCAGGTTGGCCAGGATGTCGCGGTTGTCTTCGACCAATAGAATTCGCATGGGCACCTCTGCGTATACGGGGAACGGCCGTCTTGGCCCGCGCAGCTTACGGCCAATAGCCACTCAGGGCTAGGGCTGGACGCGGTGTAAGTCAACGCTCTTGGCGCAATGAAATTAATAATGAGTTTTTCACTATCGATTCACAACCTGACTACAGTGAAGGAGCAAGACTCTCGCGCTATCGGATTGATATATAAGGAATGTAGTAAATGGACTTTATTAAAATGGCGCCCATGCGCTATCTGCTGCTGATCGCCAGTACATGGCTGGTGGTGTTTCTCCTGACCCGAATCGTTTTGTTGCTGACCCACCTGGATGAGGCCGGAGGTGGTGCGTTTTCCATATTCGGCGTTGGCCTGCTGTATGACCTGGGTTTTCTCGCCTATGCGATCCTACCGATGGGCTTGTACCTTTTGCTCTGCCCGCCCTCCCTGTGGCGCCGTCGCGCTCATCACTGGTTTCTCCAGGGACTGCTGACGGTCAGCATATTCGTCATGTTGTTCACCTCGGTGGCCGAATGGCTGTTCTGGGATGAGTTCGGCGTGCGCTTCAACTTTATCGCCGTGGATTACCTGGTCTATTCCGATGAGGTGCTCAACAACGTGCTGGAGTCGTACCCGATCGGCACGTTGCTGTCGGTACTCGCCGTGCTCGCCCTGGGCTTGAGCCTGGTCTTGCGCAAATCGCTCAAGGCCGCGTTGGACGCCCCCTTGCCGCCCTTGCGCGGGCGATTGTTCAACGCATTGGCCCTGCTGGTGATCGCCGGCTTGAGCTTGCAAGGGCTCAGCCAGGACACACCGCGTGCCCAGGGTGGCAATGCCTATCGAAACGAGTTGGCAAGCAATGGCCCCTACCAGTTTTTCGCGGCGTTTCGCAACAACGAACTGGACTACGAACAGTTCTACAGCCACCTGCCTGCGGCGACTGCGGCCCAGCAGATTCGCGCGGAACTGAACGAACCCGGTTCACAGTTCATCGCACAAGACCCTCTGGATATCCGGCGAATCATCGACAACCCCGGTCAGCCCCGCACACCGAACATCGTGCTGGTGACCATCGAAAGCCTTAGCGCCAAATACCTGGGCAGCAATGGCGATAACCGCAACCTCACACCGAATCTGGATGCCCTGCGCAAGCACAGCCTGTACTTCAACAACTTCTACGCCACCGGCACCCGCACCGACCGCGGCCTAGAGGCCATCACCCTGGCGATTCCACCCACCCCAGGGCGTTCGATCGTCAAGCGCATCGGCCGCGAAAGCGGCTTTGCCAGCCTGGGCCAGCAACTGAGCGCGGTCGGCTACGACAGCGTCTTCGTCTACGGTGGGCGTGGCTACTTCGATAACATGAATGCCTTTTTCAGCGGCAACGGCTATCGTGTCGTCGATCAAACCAGCGTCGATGAGTCCGAGATCCACTTCAAGAATGCTTGGGGCATGGCCGATGAGGATCTGTACACACAAACCTTGAAACTGGCAGATGCCAATTACGCCCGGCGCCAGCCCTTTCTGTTGCAGTTGATGACCACCTCTAACCACCGTCCCTATACCTATCCGGACAACCGCATCGACATCAAGTCCGGCAACGGTCGTGACGGGGCGGTCAAGTACACCGATTACGCCATCGGCCAGTTCCTGGAACAGGCCCGGCAAAAACCGTGGTTCGATAACACGATCTTCGTCTTCGTCGCCGACCACACGGCCGGCAGCGCCGGCAAGGAAGACCTGCCGATCAGTAACTACCAGATCCCGCTGTTCATCTATGCACCCAAGCTCATCGAACCACGGGAAAGCAACCAGCTCGCCAGTCAGATCGATCTTGCGCCGACCCTGCTCGGGTTGCTGAACCTGGATTACCAGTCGACGTTCTTCGGGCGTAACCTGCTCCAGGACAACCCGCTGCCACCGCGCGTCGTCCTGGGCAATTACCAGCATCTGGGCCTGTTCGACGGCAAGGACCTGGCGATCCTCAGTCCGCGCCAGGGCCTGCGCCGACATGACGATGCGCTGACCGAGAGTCGTGAATCCCGGGTGACCGGTGACGACCCGTTGATCAGCCGTGCGATGACCTATTACCAAACCGCCAGTTATGGCTTCAAGCAACAGCTGCTTGGCTGGAAAGCACCCAGGGAGGGTGACGAGCAAGTCAGCGAACGTTAACCGAACTGCCCCGGACTGAAGTTCCGGGGCGCTTTTCTTTGTGCAGGATCTGTCATGTCATCAAGCGTTCCACGCTCTGCTCCTCGTCCACTGAACCTTTGGCTATACCTGGGGATTCCCGCTGTTACAGCGGTTATTCTGATTTTGCTGGAATGGACCGATCTGGACATGGATCTGGCCCGTATGTTCTACGATCCGAGCGTAGGTAACTTCATCGGTCGCCACAGTTATTTCCTGGAGAACATCCTTCACGACCGCGCCAAGCAGGCGGTCATCGCCTTTTCGGTGTTGGCCATCCTCGGCTTCCTGAGCGCTTTTTTCGTCGACCGGCTCAAGCCACTCAAACGCGAACTCGGCTGCCTGGTCCTGTCCCTGGCGCTGGCCACGTCGTTCGTCACACCGATGAAGGCCGTGACGGCCGTGCAATGCCCCTGGAGCCTCAAGGAGTTCGGCGGCAAGGAAACCTACAGCGAATTGCTGAGCCCGCGACCGGCCACCGACAAGCCTGGCCGATGCTGGCCCGGCGGCCATGCCGCGACCGGCTTCACCCTGTTTGCCCTGTTCTTCGTCCTGCGTGACCGCCGGCCACGCCTGGCCCGACGCGCGTTCGTCCTGGCCCTCGGCCTGGGCACGGTGTTTTCCATCGGCAGGATGATGCAGGGGGCGCACTTCTTTTCCCACAACGTCTGGACCGCAGTGTTCTGCTGGCTGATTTGCCTGGGTTGCTACTACTTCATTCTTTACCGACCCGCCACCACGACGGATCGCGTAGCCCTGCCCGCCCCCGCCCGGGGCTGAGGATCTTTCAGAGGGGGGCGAGCCTGCGATAACGATGCTGGGGCTGCTGGCCTTTCGCGAGCAAGCCCGCTTCCACAGGGGACCAGGGTGGGCGCAAATCCGGTGATCGCCCAAGATCACCTGTGGGAGCGAGCTTGCTCGCGAAAGCGGCGTAACGCTCGCTCCCCAATAAGCGGCAATAAAAAACCCCGCCTGCTTTCGCAGGCGGGGTTTTTCGCTACAGGGTAAGGCTGGCTTACATCATGCCGCCCATGCCACCCATGCCGCCCATGTCTGGCATACCGCCGCCAGCTGCACCTTCTTTCTTCGGTGCGTCAGCCACGGCTGCTTCGGTGGTCAGGATCAGACCGCCGATGGAAGCCGCTGCCTGCAGGGCCGAACGGGTGACCTTGGTTGGGTCCAGGATACCCATTTCGATCATGTCGCCGTACTCGCCCGACGCAGCGTTGTAGCCGAAGCTGCCTTGGCCGTTCTTGACCTTGTCGACCACGACGCTTGGCTCGTCGCCGGAGTTGGCAACGATCTGACGCAGCGGCGCTTCAACAGCGCGACGCAGAACAGCGATGCCCACGTTCTGGTCAGCGTTGTCGCCCTTGAGTTCGGTCAGGGCTTCCAGTGCGCGGATCAGCGCAACGCCACCGCCAGGTACCACGCCTTCTTCAACGGCTGCACGGGTAGCGTGCAGGGCGTCTTCAACGCGGGCTTTCTTCTCTTTCATTTCAACTTCGGAACCGGCGCCAACCTTGATCACCGCAACGCCGCCGGACAGCTTGGCCAGGCGCTCTTGCAGTTTTTCACGGTCGTAGTCCGAGGAAGTTTCGGCAACCTGGGCACGGATCTGGCTGATGCGCGCTTCGATGTCGCCTTGAACGCCAGCACCGTCGACGATGATGGTGTTTTCCTTGGACAGGGTGACGCGCTTGGCGTTACCCAGGTGCTCCAGGGTGGTGCTTTCCAGGCTCAGGCCGATCTCTTCGGAGATCACGGTACCGCCGGTCAGGACGGCGATGTCCTGCAGCATGGCCTTGCGGCGGTCGCCGAAGCCAGGGGCCTTGACCGCGGCAACCTTGACGATGCCACGCATGTTGTTCACGACCAGGGTCGCCAGGGCTTCGCCTTCAACGTCTTCGGCCACGATCAGCAGAGGACGGCCAGCCTTGGCAACCGCTTCCAGCACCGGCAGCATTTCGCGGATGTTGGAGATCTTCTTGTCGACCAGCAGGATCAGCGGGCCGTCCAGCTCGGCCACCATGGTGTCCGGCTTGTTGACGAAGTACGGCGACAGGTAGCCGCGGTCGAACTGCATGCCTTCGACGACCGACAGTTCGTTTTCCAGGCCCGAGCCTTCTTCAACGGTGATCACGCCTTCTTTACCGACTTTTTCCATGGCTTCGGCAATGATGTCGCCGATGGAGTTGTCGGAGTTGGCGGAGATGGTGCCTACCTGAGCGATGGCCTTGAAGTCAGCGCAAGGCTTGGACAGGCCCTTGAGCTCCTTGACGATGGCGATGGTCGCCTTGTCGATGCCGCGCTTGAGGTCCATCGGGTTCATGCCGGCAGCGACGGCTTTCAGGCCTTCGTTGACGATCGACTGGGCCAGGACGGTGGCGGTGGTGGTGCCGTCGCCGGCGTCATCGTTGGCACGGGAGGCAACGTCTTTGACCAGCTGCGCGCCCATGTTCTCGAAACGGTCTTCCAGTTCGATTTCCTTGGCTACGGAAACGCCGTCCTTGGTGATGGTCGGAGCGCCGAAGCTCTTCTCGATGATCACGTTGCGGCCTTTCGGGCCCAGGGTCGCTTTTACTGCGTCAGCCAGGACGTTGACACCGGTGAGCATTTTCTTGCGGGCGGAATCGCCGAATTTAACTTCTTTAGCAGCCATGATCGATATTCCTTAAATACTGTGTAGTAGCGGGAAAATGAGCGGGGAAATCAGCCTTCGATAACAGCGAGGATCTCGTTCTCGCTCATTACCAACAGGTCTTCGCCGTCGACTTTCACGGTGTTGCTGCCGGAGTAAGGGCCGAACACAACCTTGTCACCCACTTTCACGGCCAGCGCACGCACTTCACCGCTGTCCAGCACGCGGCCGGTACCTACAGCGAGAACTTCACCGTGGTTGGCTTTTTCAGCAGCCGAACCTGGCAGGACGATACCGCCAGCGGTTTTCTTCTCTTCTTCGCTGCGACGGATGACGACGCGGTCATGCAGAGGACGAAGCTTCATTGTCGATCTCTCCTAATTTTGGGTTTTCATCGGCCGGTGTAGTCCCGGCGGGTTTAACAAAGCCGGCGAAGCCGGTTGCGGTTCGTCAGTCGAACCGCGGAAGTCTGTCCGGTGTTGCCACCGGAAACCTTGCGGTGACCCATACATAGGGGCGCGCAAGGCGATTACAAGGGCCGGGTGGAAAAATTTTTACGTCCACGCCTGAACGAACACGGCGCCCGAAGGCGCCGTGCTGAAGGGTTTACTTGGAGTCGCGGTGTTCGAATTCACCTTCGATCACCGTCGGCTCGCGGCCCACCGGCTCTCGTGGGGTCGGGCCGCCACGGGGCTGGAGGTCATCGGCGAACGCGCGCTGACGCATCGCCTGCTCCTCGGCGCGCTGGCGCATCTTGTTGGCGAGCATGCGCCGGGTAAACGGCAGCAGCAGGACCAGGCCCAGCACGTCGCTGATGAAGCCTGGCAGGATCAACAGGCCGCCACCCAGGGCCAGCATCAGGCCTTCGAGCATGGTCTGGGCCGGCAGTTCGCCGCGGTTCAGGCTTTCACGGGCACGCAATGCCGTGGCGAGGCCGGCGATGCGCAGCACGAACACGCCGAGCATCGAGCCGAGAATGACCAGCAGCAGCGCCGGGAAAAACCCGACCGCACCGCTGACCTTGACGAATACGAACAGCTCCAACACCGGGAACAGCAGAAAGAGCAACAAAAAAGGGCGCATCAAAAGGTTCCTCAACGCAAGAATGCCTTGCTATCAAACCCTAAATGACGTCGTCCTTTCGTGAATTCAAGCGTTCGCCTCTGCATTTTTCGGCCATTGCTCGGCGTGAGCCAGGTAAACCAAGGCTTCGCGCACTTGTGTCGGCGTGTTGCAAGGACTGGGAAACGCCAGCCAGTACAGCCCCTGGCCAATGCGCAGGTGCATGCCTTCGCTGTCGATGCCGACCATCTGTGCCGGCTCGCAGTCCGGCAGTCCGGCCAGTGTCACGTAATGGGCGATGGCCTTGGCGTGATCGGCGTTCATGTGTTCGATCATGCTCGCCTCGGCCTGGCCGGCAAAGGGATTGGCCAGGGTGACCTGGTCGATCCAATGAATCGCACCGAAGCCGCCTATGTAGCGATGACGCACCGGGTCGAGCACCCAGAAGTCGAAATCGTGGGCCTTGTGGTAGTTCTGCGATTCGGGGAAATAACGGTAATAGCGCTCGGCAGCGGCCTCGATGGCGGCGCTGTCCTGGAGTTTGCGTGCCTGTGCCACGCATGTCAGGCGCCCCACGGCTTGCACGTCTTGCGCCCCCCGCTCGCCCACCAGCATCGAACACTTGGGGTCTTTCTGCAGATTGTGGGTGTGCTGGGCGATGCGGCTGATCAGGATCAGCGGCTGGCCCTGCGCATCCAGGCAATACGGCACGACGGAGCCGAACGGGAAGCCGGGCATGGATTTGGAATGGGTGGATAACACTCCACGGTATTCCTTGAGCAGCAGCTCTCGGGCAAGCTTGGCAGCTTCAACGCTCAATTTATGACTCCTTCGACTAAATTCGTCTTGAATACGATCAGGCAGCTGGACTATGTTTCCAGGTGCCATCGGGCAACTCTACGCCGCGCTCCAGCCGCTACAGAAGAGAGGCCCGCAACCGAACTCCCTCAACCGCTCTGCCATCCCGGGACACGCACATGCAACTCACTGACAAAGTAATCATTATCACTGGCGGTTGCCAGGGCCTGGGGCGCTCCATGGCCGAGTACCTGGCGGGCAGGGGCGCGAAGCTTGCCCTGGTCGACCTCAATCAGGAGAAGCTCGACCAGGCCGTGGCCGCGTGCGTGGCCAAGGGCGTCGAGGCCCGGGCGTACCTGTGCAACGTGGCCAATGAAGAACAGGTGAGCGACATGGTCGCCCGAGTGGCCGAGGATTTCGGCGCGATCCACGGCCTGATCAACAATGCCGGGATCCTGCGCGACGGCCTGCTGCTCAAGGTCAAGGACGGCGAAATGAGCAAGATGAGCCTGGCCCAATGGCAAGCCGTGATCGACGTCAACCTCACCGGCGTGTTCCTGTGCACCCGCGAAGTGGCGGCGAAAATGGTCGAGCTGAAGAACAGCGGCGCGATCATTAACATTTCCTCGATTTCCCGCGCCGGCAACGTCGGCCAGACCAACTACTCCGCCGCCAAGGCCGGCGTGGCCGCCGCCACCGTGACCTGGGCCAAGGAACTGGCGCGCTACGGCATTCGTGTCGCCGGCATCGCCCCGGGCTTCATCGAGACTGAAATGACCCTGGGCATGAAACCCGAGGCCCTGGAAAAAATGACCTCGGGCATCCCGCTTAAACGCATGGGCAGGCCCGAGGAGATCGCTCATTCGGCGGCGTACATCTTCGAGAACGACTACTACACCGGCCGGATCCTGGAAATGGATGGCGGGTTGCGGATCTAAGGTCACCGCAACCCAAATGTGGGAGCGAGCTTGCTCGCGATAGCGTCAGTTCAGTCAGCCTTGATGCGACTGATACGCCGCTATCGCGAGCAAGCTCGCTCCCACAGTGGGTAGGGTTTCACTCTATCAGTCGTCGCTGATGGTGATGTTCGGCATCGCCGGCATGGCGGCTTCCTGCAACACGATCCGCGCGCCTACGTGGCGAGCCAGTTCCTGGTAGACCATGGCGATCTGGCTGTCCGGCTCGGCGCTCACGGTGGGCTTGCCGCCGTCGGCCTGCTCACGGATCAGCATCGACAGCGGCAGCGAGGCTAGCAGTTCGACGCCGTACTGGGTCGCCAGTTTTTCCCCGCCGCCTTCGCCGAACAGATGCTCGGCGTGCCCGCAGTTCGAGCAGATGTGCACGGCCATGTTCTCCACCACCCCCAGCACCGGGATGTTGACCTTGCGGAACATCTCCACGCCCTTGCGCGCATCCAGCAGGGCCAGGTCCTGGGGCGTGGTGACGATCACCGCGCCGGCCACCGGGACTTTCTGCGCCAGGGTCAGCTGGATATCGCCGGTGCCTGGCGGCATGTCGATCACCAGGTAATCCAGGTCGCCCCAGGCGGTCTGCGTCACCAGTTGCAGCAAGGCGCCGGACACCATCGGCCCGCGCCAGACCATCGGCGTGTTGTCATCGGTCAGGAACGCCATGGACATGACTTCCACGCAATGGGACTTGAGCGGCACGAACCATTTCTGGTCCTTGACCTGCGGCCGGGTGCCTTCGGCGATACCGAACATGATGCCCTGGCTCGGGCCATAGATATCGGCGTCGAGGATCCCCACCCTGGCCCCTTCACGGGCCAGCGCCAAGGCCAGGTTGGCGGCGGTGGTGGATTTGCCCACGCCGCCCTTGCCGGAGGCCACGGCGATCACGTTCTTGACGTTCGCCAGCCCCGGCACCTGGGCCTGGGCCTTGTGGGCGGCGATCACGCTGGTGATGTCGACTTGGGCGGCCGCCACGCCATCCAGGCCTTCGATCGCCATCTGCAGCATTTGCGCCCAGCCCTTCTTGAACAGGTCGGCGGCGTAGCCGATTTCCAACTGGACGTGGACGCGATCGCCCTGGACATCGATGGCACGCACGCATCCGGCGCTGACCGGGTCCTGGTTCAGGTAGGGGTCGGTGTACTGGCGAAGGACGGCTTCCACCGCTGCGCGATTGACGGCGCTCATGGGCAACTCCGATAGCAAGACTGGAAAAACAGGCGGCTATCCTACGCCGCCCATTCTTTTGTGGCGACCCAAACACTGCTGTGTGAATGTCCCTCTGGCGAGGGAGCTCGCTCCCGCTCGACTGCGCAGCAGTCGCACCAAGGCTGACGTTGTCAGGGTACACAACCTTTTTAAGGGCGGCTTCGCCACCCAGCGGGAGCAAGCTCCCTCGCCACACAGGCCCTGCCAGCATCCGGAAACAGGCTCATAGGGTGAAAAAAAGCCGCCGGCGCTTTATAGTGGCCGACCTCCGTTTCATCAAGTAGCCGAGCCCCATGTCCGAGCCACGCAAGATCCTCGTCACCAGCGCCCTGCCCTATGCCAATGGTTCGATTCACCTCGGCCATATGCTGGAATACATCCAGACCGATATGTGGGTGCGCTTCCAGAAGCATCGCGGCAACCAATGCATCTATGTCTGCGCCGACGACGCCCACGGCTCGGCCATCATGCTGCGCGCGGAAAAGGAAGGCATCACCCCGGAACAACTGATCGCCAACGTCCAGGCCGAACACAGCGCCGACTTTGCCGAGTTCCTGGTGGACTTCGACAACTTCCACTCCACGCACGCCGAGGAAAACCGCGAGCTGTCGAGTCAGGTCTACCTCAAGCTGCGTGATGCCGGGCACATCGCGACCCGCTCGATCACCCAGTATTTCGACCCGGAAAAGAAAATGTTCCTGGCCGACCGCTTCATCAAGGGCACCTGCCCGAAATGCGGCACCGAGGACCAGTACGGCGACAACTGCGAAAAGTGCGGCGCCACCTATGCACCCACTGACCTGAAAGACCCGAAGTCGGCGATTTCCGGGGCCACGCCGGTGCTCAAGGATTCCCAGCACTTCTTCTTCAAGCTGCCGGATTTCCAGCAGATGCTGCAAGCCTGGACCCGCAGCGGCACCCTGCAGGACGCCGTCGCCAACAAGATCGCCGAATGGCTCGACGCCGGCCTGCAACAGTGGGACATCTCCCGCGATGCGCCGTATTTCGGCTTCGAGATCCCGGATGAGCCCGGCAAGTACTTCTACGTCTGGCTGGATGCGCCAATCGGCTACATGGCCAGCTTCAAGAACCTGTGCAACCGCACGCCGGAGCTGGACTTCGACGCGTTCTGGGGCAAGGACTCCACCGCCGAGCTGTACCACTTCATCGGCAAGGACATCGTCAACTTCCACGCCCTGTTCTGGCCCGCAATGCTCGAAGGCGCGGGTTTTCGCAAGCCGACCGGCATCAACGTCCATGGCTACCTGACCGTCAACGGCCAGAAAATGTCCAAGTCCCGCGGCACCTTCATCAAGGCCCGGACATACCTGGACCACCTGTCCCCGGAATACCTGCGCTACTACTACGCGGCCAAGCTGGGCCGTGGCGTCGATGACCTGGACCTGAACCTCGACGACTTCGTGCAGAAGGTCAATTCCGACCTGGTGGGCAAAGTCGTCAACATCGCCAGCCGCTGCGCCGGTTTCATCCACAAGGGCAATGCCGGCGTGCTGGTGGCAGGCAATGCGGCACCGGAGCTGACCGAAGCGTTCCTGGCCGCCGCGCCGAGCATCGCCGAAGCCTATGAGGCCCGCGATTTCGCCCGGGCCATGCGCGAGATCATGGCCCTGGCCGACCGCGCCAACGCCTGGATCGCCGACAAGGCGCCGTGGTCGCTGAACAAACAGGAAGGCAAGCAGGAAGAAGTCCAGGCGATCTGCGCCCTGGGTGTGAATCTGTTCCGCCAACTGGTGATTTTCCTCAAGCCGGTGCTGCCGTTGCTGGCCGCCGACGCCGAGGCGTTCCTCAATGTCGCGCCGCTGACCTGGAACGATCACCAGACCCTGCTGAGCAACCATCAACTGAACGAGTTCAAGCCGTTGATGACCCGCATCGACGCCGCCAAAGTGCAAGCCATGACCGACGCCTCCAAGGAAGACCTGGCCGCCAGCCAGACCGACACCGGCGCCCCGACCGGCAATGGCGAATTGGCCAAGGATCCGCTGTCGCCGGAAATCGAGTTCGACGCCTTTGCCGCCGTGGACCTGCGCGTCGCGCTGATCGTCAAGGCCGAAGCCGTCGAGGGTGCCGACAAACTGCTGCGCCTGACCTTGGACATCGGCGATGAACAGCGCAACGTGTTCTCCGGCATCAAGAGTGCCTATCCGGACCCTGCCAAGCTCGAAGGCCGGCTGACGATGATGATCGCCAACCTCAAGCCGCGCAAAATGCGCTTCGGCGTGTCCGAAGGCATGGTGATGGCGGCGGGCCCTGGTGGCGAGGAAATCTACCTGCTGAGCCCCGACAGCGGCGCCAAGCCAGGCCAGCGGATCAAGTAACGCGACCGCACGCTGCACCGATCCCACAGTCGCTTTGCAGGCGGCTGTGGGATTTTCATATCTGGCCCGCCCTGCCCGCGTGGCGGATAATGCCTCATCGTGTAACAGGCCCTTTCACCCATACGCCCATGACCGACCTCCTTCTTACATTGTTCAGCGCGGCCCTGATCAACAACCTGGTGTTGCATTGGCCGCTGGGCGTCGATCCGCTGCTGACGACCGATGGCAGGCGGCGGGTGCACGCCCTGGGGCTGGCGACGACGTGCCTGATGCTGGTGGTCGGCACCCTGGGCTATCTGCTCGATCACTGGTTGCTGGCGCCGGCCCAACTGACGGCGTTGCGCCTGCTGGTCTGGCTGCCCTTAAGCGTATTGCTCATCGCCCCCCTGCTGCGCGGGCTGGCACGTTGGCGGCCGACATGGCCGTTCGACGGCTTGTGGCCACTGCTGCTGGGCAATGCCGGCGTCCTCGGCGTGACGCTGCTCAATGGCGAGGACGACCAGGGCCTGGGCCACGCCGTCGCCCTGAGCCTGGGCGCCGGGCTGGGCTTCTGGCTGGTGCTGGGCCTGTTCGAGGACCTGCGCCAGCGCACCTTCACTCACGCTATTGCCCTGCCCTTCCGCGGGCTGCCGATTCAGTTGATCAGCGCCGGACTGATGGCGGTGGCCTTTCTTGGATTGCGCGGGCTGGTCAAGACATGAGCCTGATTCAACGTATCGACGCGCTGCTGCCGCAAACCCAATGCGGCAAATGCGGGCACCCGGGGTGCAAGCCTTACGCCGAGGGCATTGCCCAGGGCGAGCCGATCAACAAGTGCCCACCCGGCGGCCAGGAAACCATCGCGGCCCTGGCCGAGCTGATGAAAGTACCGGTGCTGGAATTGGACACCAGCCGCGGCGCGGCCCCGGCGCAAATCGCCTTTATCCGTGAAGCCGAATGCATCGGCTGCACCAAGTGCATCCAGGCCTGCCCGGTGGACGCGATAGTCGGCGCGGCAAAGCTGATGCACACCGTCCTCATCGACGAATGCACCGGTTGCGACCTGTGTGTAGCGCCTTGCCCCGTCGATTGCATCGAGATGCGACCCCTGCCGACAGCCAGCGTGCTGCCGATTATCGGCGGCCTGACCTCAAGCCTTGAGGAGCAACAAGCGCGCGCGGCCAAACGCAACCATGCCCGACGGCGCTTCGAGCAACGCAACGCCCGTTTGCGGCGTGAAGAAGAGCAGCGCCAGGCCGAACGCCTGGCCCGCACCCAACGCGCCGCCCAGGCCCCGGCTCAACCCCAGGCGCTCGACCCGGTTCAAGCCGCGCTGGAACGGGTGCGCGCGCAGAAAGCCGCCAACGCCGATGCCGCCCTGAAAAAGGCCAAGGTCGACCTGGCCATGAGCCGGGCGCAATTGAACAAATCCTTGAAGGCCTTCGGTCATCCGCCGACCTTCGAGCAACAATCGCAACTGATCGTGCTGCAACGCCAGTTCGAAGCGGCCGAGCAAGCCCTGATACAACTGGAAAGCGCCGCACCGCAAACCGCGCCAGCGCCAGCCCCGGCACCCGCGCCGAACGCCGAGCTGAAACGGGCCAAGATCCAATTGGCCATGCGCCGCGCCGAGCTCAGCAAGGCCCGCGCGGCGGCGGCCCCGGACGACCAGGTGTTGGCATTGGAGCAAGCGGTGAAGGACGCCGAGCGCCAGGTGGACGCCCATGTCACGCCCTGAGCCCATGGACGAACGACTGCGCCAGGCCATGCAGCGCGTGCTGCTGGCGACGCTGCCGGGCGCGGTGGCGCTGCTGTGGTTCCAGGGCTGGGGCATTTTGCTGAACCTGGCGCTGGCGGGGCTCACCGCACTGGCGATCGAAGCCGCGGTGCTGCGCCTGCGCCGCCGATCACTCGCCCCCGAGCTGTTCGATGGCAGTGCGCTGGTCAGCGCCACCCTGCTGGCCCTGGCCTTGCCAGCGTACGGTCCCTGGTGGCTGACCGTCACGGCGGTGGCCTGCGCCCTGCTCTTTGGCAAACACCTGTGGGGGGGCGTCGGCAGCAACCCATTCAACCCGGCCATGCTCGGCTATGCCCTGGCCCTGGTGGCGTTTCCTGCCCACATGAGTCAATGGCCTGCGCCCCACGCCGTGGGCTTGCTGGAAGGCCTGCAACACGTGTTCGGCACACCGCCAGCACCCGACGCCTGGGCCGGGGCGACCGCGCTGGACAGCCTGCGGCTCAACCGAAGCCTGACCATCGACGAATTGTTCGCCCACAACCCGGCGTTTGGCCATTTCGGTGGTCGGGGCGCTGAATGGGTCAACCTGGCGTTCCTGGCCGGCGGCCTGTTTCTGCTGCAACAACGGGTGTTCAGTTGGCACGCACCGGTGGGCATGCTGGCCAGCCTGTTCCTCATCAGCCTGATCGGCTGGAACGGCTCAGGCTCCGATTCCCATGGCTCTCCGCTGTTTCATCTGCTCACCGGCGCAACCATGCTCGGGGCGTTCTTCATCGTGACCGAACCGGTTTCGGGCGCCAAGGCGCCACTCGCTCGACTGCTGTTCGGGGTCGGCGTGGGACTGCTGACTTACACCATACGCACCTGGGGCGGTTACCCCGACGGCGTGGCATTTGCGGTGTTGCTGATGAACCTTGGCGTCCCCGCACTGGAGCGCCTGGCCGCTGCACGGCAACGGCGGCAACCGGCATGAACAATCCCGGCGGCGTGGCCCTCCTGATCGCACTGGTTGCCCTCGGCAGCGGTGCCACTTACCTCACGCACCTGAGCACGGCCGGGCGCATCGAGGCGCAACGACAAGCGCAGCAAACCCGCGCCCTGCTCGACGTATTGCCCGTCGAGCGCTACGACAATCAGCCATTGGCGCAGCCGGTGATGACGACCGCCGTGTCCCTGGCCCATAGCTCGTTGCTACAGGCCTAC
Source organism: Pseudomonas sp. Cab53 (assembly GCF_018325965.1). Taxonomy (NCBI): domain Bacteria; kingdom Pseudomonadati; phylum Pseudomonadota; class Gammaproteobacteria; order Pseudomonadales; family Pseudomonadaceae; genus Pseudomonas; species Pseudomonas sp. Cab53. Next base: position 4,817,674 of record NZ_AP021902.1, read on the forward strand.
CGGGCCACCCGCGCCGGCCAACCCAGCGCGGTGCTGCTACGCAGCCAGACAACGGGGTATGAAGGCAGCATCGAACTGCTGATCGCGATCGACGTGCAAGGCCGCCTGCTGGGCGTGAAAACCCTGCATCAGTCCGAAACCCCCGGACTGGGCGCGGCGATTGCCGGTTGGCCAAATGCCTGGCTGCAAACCTTCACCGGCCAATCACGCCAGCAGACTGACGACAGCGCCTGGGCCCTGAAAAAGGACGGCGGGCAATTCGACCAATTGGCCGGCGCGACCGTGACCTCCCGAGCCGTCCTGGAGGCGGTTCACGATACGCTGCGTTACTTCGACGAGCACCAGGCTCAACTGACCGGAGTGGTCGCGGATGAATAAGCCATGGGCCCTGACGCGCGGGCTGTTGCTCGTCCCATTGGTCGGCGCGAGCGACTCGATGGCCGGTGCGCTGGGGGTATGGTTGGCCTGGGCGTTGATCGTCGTTGCGCAAGACGCGGCGATGGGAAGTGTCCGACATCGCCTGAGCGCGTATCAACGCGTGCTCGCCTGTGCCGTGCTGGCGGCGACCCTGGCCGCTTGCACAGGCTTCGTGCTCCAGGCCTGGGCGCCGGAGCCGTTCCGGGTGTCGAGCCTTTACCTGGGCTGGATCGCCTTGAGCGGCGTGGTGCTGGAACAACAAGACGCCCTCGTTGAGCGGCGTCTGTCCGCTCGCCTCAGGCTTGCTGGCCTGTTCGGCCTCTGGATGCTTGGCCTGGGCGCCCTGCGCGAGCTGATCGCCAGCGCCCTGCCCCTGGCCGCGCTGGCCCCGGGCGGGTTCATCCTGCTCGGCTTGCTGCTGGCGGCCCGCCAGGCCTGGACGGCCGCCAGCCCTCATTCACCTACCAAGGACACGCCGCGCCCATGAACGCCGCCAAACGCCTGGAAATATTTCGTCGCCTTCACGAAGACAACCCGGAACCGAAAACCGAACTGGCCTACTCCTCGCCGTTCGAGCTGTTGATCGCGGTGATTCTGTCGGCCCAGTCCACCGACGTCGGCGTCAACAAGGCCACGGCCAAGCTGTTTCCGGTGGCCAATACGCCGGAGGCGATCTACGCCCTGGGCGTCGAAGGGCTGTCCGAGTACATCAAGACCATCGGGCTGTACAACAGCAAGGCCAAGAACGTCATCGAAACCTGTCGCCTGCTGATCGAGCGCCATGACAGCGAGGTCCCGCAGACCCGCGAAGCCCTGGAAGCGCTTCCGGGCGTCGGCCGCAAGACCGCCAACGTGGTGCTCAATACCGCGTTCCGGCAACTGACCATGGCGGTCGACACGCACATCTTCCGCGTCAGCAACCGCACCGGGTTGGCGCCCGGCAAGAACGTGGTGGAAGTGGAGAACAAGCTGATGAAGTTCGTGCCCAAGGCGTTCCTCCTGGATTCCCACCACTGGCTCATTCTTCACGGGCGCTACGTGTGTCTGGCACGCAAGCCCCGGTGCGGCAGCTGTCGGATCGAAGATTTATGTGAATACAAGCACAAGACCTCCGACGATTGAGGCGCTATTGGTTTTATTGATCTGTCGATTGAAAAAATCTTTTTTACCCGCCCGTGGTTTATCGATATAAGGAGCGCCAATGGCAGTCTTAGCCTGGAGTCGAACCCATGAGTACTGGCAAAGAACAACTGGATGTAGAAGACGAATTCATCGCCGTTGAGTCCGACGACGCGGAACCCGTGGTCGTGGAAGTGGCGAAAACCAACCTGAGCAAACGCCGCACCATTGATAATCTGCTGGAAGAACGCCGCTTGCAGAAGCAGTTGGCCGATTACGACTTTGACCTTTGACCGCTTGCCCCCAAACACCTAAAAGCCTCCCCGATGGAGGCTTTTTTATTGGCTATGGGTGACCGCCTGACTCACACCAACCCATTGCGTTGTGCCAGCTCGATCAGATCGACCAGCGAACGCGCGTTGAGCTTCAACAATAAACGCGTCTTGTAGGTACTGACCGTCTTGTTGCTCAGAAACATCCCATCGGCAATTTCCTTATTGGTTTTTCCGCGCGCCAGTTGTTGCAGCACCATCATTTCCCGTCCGGACAAACGATCGACCATGTCCGACTCGCTGGCGTTACCCAGGCTGGAGCGCACGGTATGCAGCGCCTGGTTGGGGAAATAACTGTAGCCGGACAATACGGCCTTGATCGCGCTCAACAACTCGGTCAAGTCCTGTTGCTTGCACACGTACCCGGCCGCTCCCGTCTGCATGCAACGCATGGAGAAATGCCCGGGCGACTGGGACGTCAGCACCAAGACTTTCATTGCCGAGGGAATGGCGCTCAGGCGGGCAATAACCTCCAGGCCATCCAACTTCGGAATACCGATATCGAGAATGACGATATCGGGCATAAGTTCCCGCGCAAGTTGCAACGCATCGACGCCGTTATCCGTTTCGGCCACAACTTCATAACCATGACGCTCCATCAGCAGACGTACAGCAAGACGAATGACGGGGTGATCATCCACGATCAGCACTTTATTCATGGGCAAATCCAACTTCGCTGTTCGAATTTTTAGAGCACGCACAATAGCCTAGTCATTTCTACCTTGGCATGCCGCCCCCCCCTGGCCGCTCGCAGCGAAAGACGAAACCTACAAGCTATACAGAAAAATCCTACAAATTCACCCGAAAAAAATGTGTCATGAATTTTTCGACGGCCCGCAAGCGACCTTTCTTAACCTCCCGGTAACCTCTGGACAAATCGTATTACGCCACGCTTCCACCCCGAGGCCGGTGGTTCAAGGCATGTGGCTAATAGGATCGTTAAAGCCTTGGTTAAATAGCCTCGCATCGAAGTGCCAGGCGCGTTCAATATAAAAAAACAGAAATCAAGGCAGCGTCCATTCACGCCTTGCCAGCGCCGCGGTATTGGACTAGTTATTAATAACCCTATCCATCAACTGACTCACCGAGCATATTGTATGAGCAACCCATATGAACAAACCCTTGAAGACCATTACCAACCCCATGACCCTCATCGCTGTATTTGCCACGCTATCGGAAACTTCCGCGGCCATCTCCCTGCCGTTTCTGGACGATGACGATCGCGAATACTATCTTTGGTTTTTGATCAGTTTTCCGTTTTATCTGTTATTGCTGTTTTTTACCACCCTGAACTTCAACTACCGCTCGCTGTATTCACCTTCCGACTTTCCCAAGGGCAAACATTTCCTCAAGACCCTGGATGATTCGCTCGGCCGGCGTAAACGGACGTTGCGCCGGACAAACAAACACCAGGTGTTGCCGACGCAATGTCATCGCCCCGGACGCAAGCGGCGGCGCCCCGGGTGCGTGGTGTGCGGGCAATCGCAACGCCCACGGTCCAAACGCGACAGACAAGCCACCCGCATCATCGTCTACGTCATTTACCGGGGCGCAGGCGAGGCCACGGCCAGGCAGGATGGATAATCCCTGCACAGAAAAGGGAGCCCCCAAAAAAAACGGCCTGCGCAGGGCAGGCCGTTTTTTACACAGGCAGGGTCAGAACAGCTTGCGACCCTTGTTCGCCGCAATGCGCATGCGCAGGGCGTTGAGCTTGATGAAACCGGCCGCGTCGGCCTGGTTGTAGGCACCGCCGTCTTCTTCGAAGGTCGCGATGTTGGCATCGAACAGCGAGTCGTCGGACTTGCGCCCGGTCACGATCACGTTGCCCTTGTACAGCTTCAGGCGCACGACACCGTTCACGTTGACCTGGGAAGCATCGATCATCTGTTGCAGCATCAGACGCTCAGGGCTCCACCAGTAGCCGGTGTAGATCAGGCTGGCGTACTTGGGCATCAGCTCATCCTTGAGGTGAGCGACTTCACGGTCCAGGGTGATCGATTCGATGGCGCGGTGGGCGCGCAGCATGATGGTGCCGCCCGGGGTTTCGTAGCAACCACGGGACTTCATGCCGACGTAGCGGTTCTCGACGATGTCCAGACGGCCGATGCCGTGCTCGCCACCGATGCGGTTGAGGGTCGCCAGCACGGTGGCCGGGCTCATTTCCACGCCGTCCAGGGCGACGATATCGCCATTGCGGTAGGTCAGTTCCAGGTACTGCGGGGTATCCGGGGCCTTCTCCGGGGAGACGGTCCAGCGCCACATGTCTTCTTCGTGCTCGGTCCAGGTGTCTTCCAGCACGCCACCTTCATAGGAGATGTGCAGCAGGTTGGCGTCCATCGAGTACGGCGACTTCTTCTTGCCGTGACGCTCGATCGGGATCGCGTGCTTCTCGGCGTAGTCCATCAGTTTTTCGCGGGACAGCAGGTCCCATTCGCGCCACGGGGCGATGACTTTAACGCCTGGCTTGAGGGCGTAGGCACCCAGTTCGAAACGAACCTGGTCGTTGCCTTTGCCGGTGGCGCCGTGGGAAATGGCATCGGCGCCGGTTTCGTTGGCGATTTCGATCAGGCGCTTGGCGATCAGCGGACGGGCGATGGAAGTCCCCAGCAGGTACTCGCCTTCGTAGACGGTGTTGGCGCGGAACATCGGGAACACGAAGTCGCGGACGAACTCTTCGCGCAGGTCATCGATGTAGATCTCTTTGACGCCCATGGCCTGAGCCTTGGCGCGCGCAGGCTCGACTTCTTCGCCCTGCCCCAGGTCAGCGGTGAAGGTCACCACTTCGCAGTTATAAGTGTCCTGCAGCCACTTGAGGATCACCGAAGTGTCCAGGCCGCCGGAATACGCCAGAACGACCTTGTTTACGTCCGCCATGCCATCACTCCACGGGTTCTACGGAAAGCCGTGAAGTCTAACGTCCAACGCGGATAATTTACAGGGGCGCGACAGCTTATGACGACGAAGCGACAGATTATGTCGAACGCGCGACGACCACGCGGGATCAGGACGTGCGCGCAGTGGCCCCGGCAGGCGCCTTGGCCGGCGCAGCGGCGGGGGCCGGAACCTTGGCAGGCGCGGCGGCCGGTGCGGGTGGCGCAGGGGCCGGTTGCGCAGCCGGCACCGGTGCTGGTGTCGGTGCCTGGGCAGGCTCCACACGCGCCAGTTGCACGACCACGCGACGGTTCTTGGCCCGGTTGGCGGCGGTGGTGTTGGGCGCCAGAGGGTAACGCTCACCGTGGAAACGCACGGTGATCTGCGATTCCTGGAAACCGTTGGCCTTGAAGAATTCCTGCACGGCCAGGGCCCGGCGGCGCGACAGCTCACGGTTGGTCAGGCGGTTGCCGCTGTTGTCGGAGTGACCGTCAAGCTCGACATGATTGACGCTCGGGTCGGCCTTGATGAAGTCGAGCATCACCTGCAGTTGCGCCTTGGCACGGGCATCGAGCTCGATGGACTCGCCGGGAAATGCGATCTGGGTCTGCTTGATCTGTTCGAAGTTCTTTGGCAACAGTTTGGCCACGCAGCCCTGGTAATCATTGAAGGCCTTGTTGAAGCGCACCGGCAGCAAGCGGACTTCCGAGACGCGCCCGTCCTCGCTGTTGCGGCGCACCACCGGGCTGCGACCTTCCATCAGCCCGCTGATCAGTCGCCCGGCCTGGACCTGGGAACTGTTGAACAGCACGTCGCCGCTGCCGATCCTCACCGAACCCAGGTTGATGTCGCCGCGCCCCGGCTGCCAGGGTGAGGCCGCCGCCAGCAAGGTGGCGGAACCGCCGCCCAGCATTGGGTTGTAGGCCTTGAGACGGAACGTGGCCTGCTCGCCCGCCCGGCGCACGAATTCGCCGCTGCCGAAATCGGTGATCGGCTGGCTCAGCCGGCACTCGAACTTGTCGCCTTCGACCGTCCACTCAATGCTCTCCAGACGGGTCTGGAAAGTGAGCGCCATCGCGGGAAGGCTGGCAAACACACTGAGCAAGGCTAGATAACGCTGGCGCACGGGAGGCTCCACTGGCTTTATTACAAAGTTCGACACCTACTGAGAGTCTGACGCAGGTCCCAGGCACCCCACGGATTCGTGGCACACCTGTAGGGGCTATCGGTCGCCGGCGCCAGAACTTGATAGCGGGTGCCTGAATCGGTCTTTTCCGGTAGCATTCCCCAGAGTTTGACCCGCCTGGAAGCCCCCCAATGTCCGACCGCCTGACCCTGCTGCGTCCCGACGACTGGCATATTCATCTTCGCGATGGTGCTGTGTTGACCCATACCGTCGCCGATGTCGCGCGCACCTTCGGGCGCGCAATCATCATGCCTAACCTGGTTCCGCCGGTGCGCAACGCCGCCGAGGCCGATGGCTATCGCCAGCGCATCCTCGCAGCGCGCCCGGCTGGCAGCCGCTTCGAACCGCTGATGGTGCTGTACCTCACCGACCGCACCCAGCCCGAAGAGATCCGTGACGCCAAGGCCAGTGGCTTTGTCCACGCCGCCAAGCTGTACCCGGCCGGCGCGACCACCAACTCGGACTCCGGCGTCACCCGCATCGACACGATCTTCCCGGCGCTGGAGGCCATGGCCGAAGTCGGCATGCCGCTGCTGATCCACGGCGAAGTGACCCGCGGCGACATCGACGTCTTCGACCGCGAGAAAATCTTCATCGACGAGCACATGCGCCGCGTCGTGGAACGCTTCCCGACCCTCAAGGTGGTGTTCGAACACATCACCACCGGCGACGCCGTGCAGTTCGTCAACGAAGCCCCGGCCAACGTGGGCGCGACCATTACCGCGCATCACCTGCTGTACAACCGCAACCACATGCTGGTGGGCGGGATCCGGCCGCACTTCTATTGCCTGCCGATCCTCAAGCGCAACACTCATCAGCAAGCCTTGCTCGACGCCGCCACCAGCGGCAGCGCCAAGTTCTTCCTCGGCACGGACTCGGCGCCCCACGCCCGCCACGCCAAGGAAGCCGCCTGCGGTTGCGCCGGCTGCTACACCGCGTACGCCGCCATCGAGATGTATGCCGAGGCATTCGAGCAGCGCAATGCGCTGGACAAGCTCGAAGGCTTCGCCAGCCTGCACGGTCCGCGCTTCTACGGCCTGCCGGTGAACACCGATCGCATTACCCTGGTCCGCGACGAATGGACCGCCCCCGTCAGCCTGCCGTTCGGCGAGCAGACCGTCATCCCGCTGCGCGCCGGTGAAAAACTGCGCTGGCGCCTGCTGGAGGAAAACGCGTGAGTGAAGATCATTTCGACGACGAACTGGACGGCAATGGCGGTTCGGGCGGTGCCCGTCACCCGATGGCAGCCCGGTTCCGCGGCTACCTGCCGGTTGTCGTCGACGTAGAAACCGGCGGCTTCAACTCCGCCACCGATGCCCTGCTGGAAATCGCCGCGACGACCATCGGCATGGATGAAAAAGGCTTCGTGTTCCCGGATCACACCTATTTCTTCCGCGTCGAACCGTTCGAAGGTGCCAACGTCGAAGCCGCGGCCCTGGAGTTCACCGGGATCAAGCTTGACCACCCGTTGCGCATGGCCGTCAGCGAAGAGACGGCCCTGACCGACATCTTCCGCGGCGTGCGCAAGGCGTTGAAGGCCAACGGCTGCAAGCGCGCGATCCTGGTCGGGCATAACAGCAGCTTCGACCTGGGCTTCCTCAATGCCGCCGTCGCGCGCCTGGACATGAAGCGCAACCCGTTCCACCCGTTCTCCAGTTTCGACACGGCCACCCTCGCCGGCCTGGCGTACGGCCAGACCGTCCTGGCGAAAGCCTGCCAGGCCGCCGACATCGACTTCGATGGCCGCGAGGCCCACTCGGCCCGCTACGACACCGAGAAGACCGCCGAGCTGTTCTGCGGCATCGTCAATCGGTGGAAAGAGATGGGTGGCTGGCAGGATTTCGACGACTGACATCCGCCTGGCTTGGCTCTCTTGTGGCGAGGGGATTTATCCCCGTTGGACTGCGCAGCAGTCCCAGAAGGATGAGCCAGGCAAACTCAATTGGCAGGTTTGGGGGCCGCTTCGCGGCCCATCGGGGATAAATCCCCTCGCCACAGGATTGTGCTCTGCTTTAGAACACCCCCCAAAAAAAACCGGCCCATCAAGGGCCGGTTTTTTATGCCAGGTTCGCTTACAGCTTGTCGCTGTGCTCGCCCAGGTAAGCGGCAACGCCTTCAGGCGATGCGGTCATGCCCTTGTCGCCTTTTTTCCAGTTGGCTGGGCAGACTTCGCCGTGCTCTTCGTGGAATTGCAGAGCGTCGACCAGACGGATCAGCTCTTCCATGTTACGGCCCAGTGGCAGGTCGTTGATGATCTGCGAACGAACCACGCCTTTGTCGTCGATCAGGAACGCACCACGGAAAGCCACGCCACCTTCGGACTCAACGTCGTAGGCCTTGGCGATCTCGTGCTTCATGTCGGCAGCCATGGTGTATTTCACCTGGCCGATACCGCCATTGTTGATCGGGGTGTTGCGCCAGGCGTTGTGGGTGAAGTGCGAGTCGATCGAGACAGCGATCACTTCGACGTTGCGCGCCTTGAAGTCGTCCATGCGGTGATCCAGTGCGATCAGCTCGGACGGGCAGACGAAGGTGAAGTCCAGTGGGTAAAAGAACACCAGGCCGTATTTGCCTTTGATGGCCGAGGACAGGGTGAAGCTGTCGACGATTTCGCCGTTGCCGAGGACGGCTGGAACGGTGAAGTCAGGGGCTTGTTTGCCTACGAGTACGCTCATTGGATATCTCCTGGTGTAGTAACGTGAAAACAAGGTCCGGGCCAGCCTGTCACCCTCAGGCGACAGCCCTGTGACACGAACCCGCTTTGCAAGGACCGACCATCATACACCGGGCATTTGGACTGTCTTCAACGGTTTTTCCGCGACATTGAAAAATCAATGTTTCGCCTCATGATCGTGCAATGATCCTCGCGCAGAACCGTTCGTCAGGCAGGCACCGCTCTGGCCCGAGGGTTTCAGAAACCACTTTGACAATCATTCTCGTTAACATTAAGATCCGTCTCAATTGAGTCACAACCAGCGACGGTTCTCACTTATGTATGTATGCCTCTGCACTGGCGTCACCGACGGACAAATCCGCGAAGCAATCTACGAAGGTTGCTGCAGCTATCGCGAAGTCCGCCAGGCCACCGGCGTAGCCAGCCAATGCGGCAAATGTGCCTGCCTGGCCAAGGAAGTGGTACGTGAAACCCTCGCCAAGGTGCAGACGGCACAAGCCGCCATTCCCTACCCGGTAGAATTTACCGCCGCGTAATAAACAGCACTTCAAGGAACCGGACACCATGTCCGGTTTTTTTATGCCTGTAAATCAATTGGTTAGCGTCAAGACGCGGAACACAAACATTCTTATTCCGATTAATTTTCATTTATTATTCAATAACTTAGGTTTGACACTGGTCAATACGCGGCTCAAACTCTGCCCCATACACAGCTATTACAGGGCAGGCCTCATCATGAAAGGCGACATCACAGTCATCCAGCATCTCAACAAGATCCTTGCCAATGAACTGGTCGCGATCAACCAATACTTCCTGCATGCGCGCATGTACGAAGATTGGGGCCTGAACAAGCTGGGCAAGCACGAGTACCACGAATCCATCGACGAGATGAAGCACGCGGACAAGCTGATCAAGCGCATCCTGTTTCTCGAAGGCCTGCCGAACGTCCAGGACCTGGGCAAGCTGCACATCGGTGAACACACCCAGGAAATGCTGGAGTGCGACCTGCGCATCGAGCGCACCGGCCACGCCGATCTGAAAGCCGCCATCGCCCATTGTGAAAGCGTTGGCGACTTCGGTAGCCGCGAACTTTTGGAAGACATCCTCGAATCCGAGGAAGAGCACATCGACTGGCTGGAAACCCAATTGGGCCTGATCGATAAAGTGGGTCTTGAGAACTACCTGCAATCGCAGATGGGCGAAGAGTAACTTCCCCCGCCTGCCACTAAAAAGCCCCGCCCTCTTGTGAGAGGCGGGGCTTTTTATTGCCTGGACTTCCAGGCATGCCAAATCCAATGTGGGAGCGGGCTTGCTCGCGAAAGCGCTGGGTCAGCTTGCACAGATGTTGGATGTACCGGCCCCTTCGCGGGCGAGCCCGCTCCCACATGGTCCTTGTCCAACCACAATAGGTGCGGCAAACATGGACCATCGTAAATCAGGCTTCGGTCTTCTTCTCCGCAGCGGCTTGGACAGCTGCCTTGATCACATCCTGCAGCGAACCGTCAGCCGCCATCTCGGTCATGATGTCGCTGCCGCCAATCAACTCGCCACCCACCCACAGTTGCGGGAAGGTAGGCCAGTTGGCGTACTTCGGCAGGTTGGCACGAATTTCCGGGTTCTGCAGGATGTCTACGTAGGCGAACTTCTCGCCACATGCCATCACCGCCTGGGCAGCCTTGGCCGAGAAGCCGCATTGCGGAGCATTCGGCGCGCCTTTCATGTAGAGCAGGACGGTGTTGTTGGCAATCTGGTCTTTGATCGTTTCGATGATATCCATGGAGCACCTCGGCTTGAACTTCTGCGACTTAAGTCGTCGACACGGTGACGCATTGTAACGGAAAGCCGAGCACGCTGTCCCAGGGACAAATTCACGCAGCCGCGACCTTCACCGGTACGCCATTGAGTGCCGCGTTGCCGGACAACTCATCCAACTGGCACTCATCCGTCAGGTCGTTGGCACTGGAGCCCGGCTGGCCGCTGGCGATGCTCATCTGCACGCCTGGCCGGGCATGACCCCAACCGTGTGGCAGGCTGACCACGCCTTTCATCATGTCCGCGCTGCCCTGGACTTCCACTTCGATGGTGCCCACCCGGGAGCTGACTTTCACCCGCTGGCCATCGACCAGGCTGCGGCTGGCCAGGTCATCCGGGTGCATCAGCAGTTGATGACGTGGTTTGCCTTTCACCAGCCGATGGAAGTTGTGCATCCACGAATTATTGCTGCGCACATGACGACGGCCAATCATCAGCAACTCGTCCGGTGCGGGCGCCTGCACGGCGGCAAAGCGCTCGATATCGGCCAGGATCACGGCCGGCGCGGCCTGCACGCGCTGGTTTTCGGTCTTCAGCCGCCCCGCCAGGTTGGGCTTGAGCGCACCCAGGTCGATGCCATGGGGATGATCAAACAGCGTTGCCAGGGACAGCTTGTGTGGCGACGCATCGCCATACGCCCCCGCCCGCAAGCCGAAATCGATCATTTGCGCCGGCGGCAGGGTGGGCTTGAGTTCCTTGCCAGTCCTGGCGGCGAAGGCCTTGGCCAGGCCGACGAAAATTTCCCAATCGTGCAACGCGCCTTCGGGCTTGGGCAGGATCGCCCGGTTGAAACGGGTCACGTTGCGCACCGCGAACACATTGAACGTGGTGTCGTAATGGTCGTTTTCCAGCGCCGACGTCGAGGGCAGGATCAGGTCGGCGTACCGCGTGGTTTCGTTGATGTACAAGTCGACGCTGACCATGAACTCCAGGCCGTCGAGCGCCTGCTCCAATTGACGCCCGTTCGGCGTGGACAGCACCGGGTTGCCGGCCACGGTGACCAGCGCACGCACCTGGCCCTCTCCTTCGGTGAGCATCTCTTCGGCCAGGGCCGACACCGGCAACTCCCCGGCGTACTCGGGGCGCCCGGACACCCGGCTCTGCCAGCGGTTGAAATGCCCGCCCGACGTGGTCGCCACCAGATCCACCGCAGGCTCGGTGCACAAGGCCCCGCCCACGCGGTCAAGGTTGCCGGTGACCAGGTTGATCACCTGGATCAGCCACTGGCACAGCGTACCGAAGGCCTGGGTCGAAACGCCCATCCGCCCGTAGCAGACCGCTGATGGCGCGGCGGCGAAGTCCCGGGCCAACTGCCGGATCTGCGCCGCCGGCACCGCGCAGAGCGGGCTCATCGCTTGCGCCGTGAACCGCTCGACGGCTTCACGCACCCGATGAAGGTCGTCTACCGGCAGATGGCTGTCGCGGGTCAGGCCTTCATCGAACAAGGTATTGAGCAAGCCCAGCAGTAACGCAGCGTCGCCACCGGGGCGTACGAAGACATGCTGGTCGGCAATGGCGGCCGTCTCGCTGCGGCGTGGATCGACCACCACCACCTTGCCGCCACGGGCCTGGATGGCCTTGAGGCGTTTTTCCACGTCCGGCACGGTCATGATGCTGCCGTTGGACGCCAGCGGGTTGCCGCCCAGGATCAACATGAAATCGGTGTGGTCGATGTCCGGGATCGGGATCAGCAAGCCATGGCCGTACATCAGATGGCTGGTCAAGTGATGGGGCAACTGGTCTACCGACGTCGCCGAGAAACGGCTGCGGGTCTTCAACAGGCCGAGGAAATAGTTGCTGTGGGTCATCAGCCCGTAATTGTGCACGCTGGGGTTGCCCTGGTAGACCGCCACCGCGTTCTGGCCATGACGTGCCTGGATGTCCGCCAGGCGCTCGGCGACCAGGGCGAAGGCCGCGTCCCAGGCAATGGGCTGCCATTGGTTGCCGACCCGCTGCATGGGCTGGCGCAAGCGGTCCGGATCATTCTGGATATCCTGCAGGGCCACCGCCTTGGGGCAGATATGGCCCCGGCTGAAGCTGTCCAGCGCATCCCCCTTGATCGAGGTGATCGCCAGGCCCTGGCCTTCGGTTTCGGTGGTTTCGAGGGTCAAGCCACAAATGGCTTCGCACAGATGGCACGCACGGTGGTGAAGAGTCTTGGTCATGGCCAGCCTCTGTTTTATTCGTAGCGGGCACTGTCGGCCGCGGGAACAAAACTATGGCGCGTGATCCCCGGCGGCGCCAGCGACGTTCGTCCTGTGAATTGGCGGGCATCAGGCCCGCCGATGAAGTGCCGTCAAGACCGGTCGGGCGGCGGTGCCAGCAACTGGATCTCCTCGACGGTTTCCACCAGTTCCTGAGTGATCGGGTCGCCGGTCAACTCGCCAATCAGCCGCCAGTGTTCATCGATGCCGCCGCTGATGGTGGCCATGCGATCGATCATTCGACGGGCCGCCGCCTTGGTTACCTCATCCTCGCTGCGCAGCAACTCGAATGACATGGACGTCACCGAAGCGGTCAGGTGCGTCAGCGTGCGTGCCGTCAGCCCTAGCAATTCCATCAGTTGCTGCTCTTTCGAATCCATTTCGGGGCTCCTGTGTCACGCGGGGTTCATTTATAACCCAGGCCCTTGCATTAGGAAATGTTTCACAGCCACCGGTGGGCGGGTGGGCGCCTGCCCGGGGCGGCGAAACGCTCTTCCGGGTCGCCCAAGCCCCGTCCCGCTTGATTGCCAAGCGACGCGACGGCAGTGTACAAAGAGGCGCTGCTGTCAGGAAAACGGCCCCCAACCCGCCATCGCAACCCCGGCGATGGCCTCGCTGAATCCCCAAAAACCGTAGCCCTATTGGTAAGACGCGACATTTAATGTCAATATCGCGCCTTCCCCTATTTTCGTCGCCCCGTGCGGCTTTTGCCGCAGGTCTCGCCCGTTTTTCCCTAAACAAGGCTTTGAGCATCTGCGGTCAGTAACAAAAAGGTAGTCAATCATGAGCGCAAGGCACTTTCTCTCCCTGATGGATTTCACGCCCGACGAGTTGCTCGGCGTGATCCGTCGAGGCGTGGAGCTCAAGGACCTGCGTAACCGCGGCGTACTGTTCGAGCCCTTGAAAAACCGCGTGCTGGGGATGATCTTCGAGAAATCATCGACCCGCACCCGCATCTCTTTCGAAGCTGGCATGATCCAACTCGGCGGCCAGGCGATCTTCCTGTCGCCGCGTGACACTCAACTGGGCCGTGGCGAACCCATCAGCGATTGCGCCATCGTCATGTCGAGCATGCTGGATGCGGTGATGATCCGCACCTTTGCCCACAGCACCCTGACCGAGTTCGCGGCCCATTCCCGCGTGCCGGTGATCAACGGTCTGTCCGATGACCTGCACCCCTGCCAACTGCTGGCCGACATGCAGACCTTCCTCGAGCACCGTGGCTCGATCCAGGGCAAGACCGTGGCCTGGATCGGCGATGGCAACAACATGTGCAACAGCTATATAGAAGCGGCGCTGCAATTCGACTTCCAACTGCGCATTGCCTGCCCCGAAGGCTACGATCCCGACGCCAGGCTGGTCGCCAAGGCCGGGGACCGGGTGACAATTGTCCGCGATCCGAAACTGGCCGTGGCCGGCGCGCACCTGGTGAGCACCGACGTCTGGACCTCCATGGGCCAGGAAGAAGAAACCGCCAAGCGCCTGGAGCTGTTCGCGCCGCTGCAGGTCAACCGCGCCCTGCTCGACCTGGCGGATGCCGACGTGCTGTTTATGCATTGCCTGCCGGCCCACCGTGGCGAAGAAATCAGCGTCGACCTGCTGGACGACCCGCGCTCGGTGGCCTGGGACCAGGCAGAGAACCGCCTTCATGCACAGAAGGCCCTGCTGGAGTTCCTGGTCGAGCCGGCGTACCGCCACGCATGAGCCAGCCCCTGCTACTGAATCTGCACAACCTGGCGTGTGGTTACCAGGACCAACGGGTTGTGCAGAACCTCAACCTGCACCTCAATGCCGGTGACATCGGTTGCCTGCTCGGTTCGTCTGGCTGCGGCAAGACCACCACGTTGCGGGCCATTGCCGGTTTCGAGCCGGTGCACGAAGGCGAGATCCAACTGGCCGGGCAAACCCTCTCCCGCGCCGGTTTCACCCTCGCCCCGGAAAAACGCCGCATCGGCATGGTGTTCCAGGACTATGCGTTGTTCCCCCACCTGAGTGTGAGCGAGAACATTGCCTTTGGCATTCGCAAGCATCCGAGCAAGGCGCGGGTAGTGGAGGAACTGCTGGAGTTGGTGAACCTGAAGAACCTTGGCGGGCGTTTTCCCCATGAGCTCTCCGGCGGCCAGCAACAGCGCGTCGCCCTGGCCCGCGCGCTGGCACCCGAGCCACAGCTGCTGTTGCTCGACGAACCGTTCTCCAACCTCGACGGCGAGTTGCGACGCAAACTCAGCCATGAGGTCCGGGCCATCCTCAAGGCCCGCGGCACCAGCGCGATCCTGGTCACCCACGATCAGGAAGAAGCGTTTGCCGTGAGCGACCATGTCGGGGTGTTCAAGGAAGGTCGACTGGAACAGTGGGACACGCCCTACAACCTCTATCACGAACCCCTGACGCCCTTCGTGGCCAGCTTCATCGGACAGGGTTATTTCATCCGTGGCCGCCTCGAAAGCCCCGAGTCGGTGCAGACCGAGCTGGGCATCCTGCGCGGTAACCGGGCCTACACCTGGCCGATTGGCGCCGCGGTGGACGCATTGCTGCGACCGGACGACATCGTCTACGCCCCGGACAGCCCGCTCACCGCCCAGATCGTCGACAAGACATTCCTGGGCGCATCGACCTTGTATCGCCTGCAATTACCGACGGGCGCCCAACTGGAGTCGATCTTCCCGAGCCATGCCGACCACCAGGTCGGCGCCCGTGTCGGTATCCGCGTGGCGGCAGAGCACCTGGTGCTGTTCCAGGCCTCGGGCAGCACGGCGGCGCATCTGCCTGCGGTGGAAAGCGGCGTGCGGCGGTACAGCGCAACCCACTGATCATCGATTGTTTGGATGGCTTTGTGGCGAGGGAGCTTGCTCCCGCTGGGGCGCGTAGTGGCCCCAAAAAACATGCGAGCACTGCGCACTCGAGCGCGAGCTTGCTCCCTCGCCACGCAAGCGCTTTCGCACTGATCAGCCCAGTGAAAGGGTCCCGCTGGCCACCAACCTCGCGTCGCCGCCAATCCGCACCCGCTCCCCTTCCAGCCGGCAGAACAGGGCCCCGCCCCGGGCCGAACACTGGTAGGCCGTCAGCCCTCGCTTGCCCAGGCGCTTGGACCAGTAGGGAATCAGGCTGCAATGGGTCGAACCGGTCACCGGGTCTTCGTTGATGCCAATCGCCGGGGCGAAATAGCGCGAGACGAAATCATGCTTGCTGCCCGGCGCGGTCACGATCGCGCCCGGCCAAGGCAGTTTTGCCAGAGCGGCCATGTCCGGCTTGCAATCGAGCACCGCCTGCTCCGACTCCAGCACCACGAACAGCTCATTGGAGCTCAGCACGTCCACCGCTTCGACGTTCAGCGCGCTCTGGACCGCCAGGGACACACCCAGCTCGGTAGGCACGATGGCCGGGAAGTCCAGCCATAAGCGGCCCTGGTCGCGGGTGACACTCAATGGACCGGACCGGCAAGTGAACTCCAGGCGCTCTGCGGTTTCGTGGTAGACCTCGAACAGCACATGGGCACTGGCCAGCGTCGCGTGCCCGCACAGTGGGACTTCCGTGGTGGGCGTGAACCAGCGGATATGCCACTGCTGGCCTTCACGCACCACAAACGCGGTTTCCGCCAGGTTGTGCTCGGCGGCGATCTTCTGCATCAAATCATCGGCGAGCCAGGCGTCGAGCCGATAGACCATCGCCGGGTTGCCGCCAAACGGGCGATCACTGAACGCATCGACCTGATGAAACGCAAGCTGCATGGCCCTTCTCCTTTTTATTGATGCGCCAGCATGAAGGGCGGCAACGGTGGTATCCAGTGACAGATCAGCAGAATTTTCACCCTACACCGCATGCGCCCCTGACAAGCAGGCTAGCCTCCGCTTGGACGCTGTGCTCATCCTGGAATCAGGCGCGGCCGATCTCGGCGAACTTCGCCCCGGTGTGTTCTGCCAGTACCGAAGGCGCCAGCTCCACTTCCAGCCCGCGCCTGCCGGCACTGACGAAGATGCTGTCGAACTGTTCAGCAGACGTATCGATGAACGTGCGCAGGCGCTTCTTCTGCCCCAGCGGGCTGATGCCGCCGAGCAAATACCCGGTCGAACGCTGTGCCGCCGCCGGGTCGGCCATCTCCACTTTCTTCACGCCTGCCGCGTGGGCCAGGCCTTTCAGGTCCAGGCTGCCTGCCACCGGCACAACCGCCACCAGCAGCTCACCTTTTTCACTGGCGGCCAGCAATGTCTTGAACACCTGGGCCGGCTCCAGTCCAAGTTTTTCCGCCGCTTCCAGGCCGTAGGACGCTGCCTTGGGGTCGTGTTCATAACTGTGGATACGATGTTCGGCGCGCACTTTCTTCAACAGATCCAACGCGGGGGTCATGACCGCTCCTGACAGGGAAATCAAAAAGAGTGGATGGATTCTAAGCCATCACTGGCCAAAAGGCTGTGGGCCGCAGTGTCGCTGTCGATGAGGGCTTGGCAAAGAAGCAGACATTCACGCCACGAATAGTTGAAATGTGACCGACGGTTCACTTTCGACCTTTGACACCAGCGTTTCTTGTCTATATTTTTTCGAAACTGAAAGCCATAACGCATGTCTCAAGCAACAACCCGAGGCCAAGGACTGCATCCTGCCTCGGCGGAAATCGCGCTGTAGAGCTTGCTCGAACGCGCCCGGAAAAAAACAAAAACCGAGGTTCGAATGACCATTGCTTCACAACAGCCGTCCCTTTCCAGCCAATGCCTGGCCGAATTCCTGGGGACAGCGCTATTGATCTTCTTCGGGACCGGTTGCGTTGCAGCGCTCAAGGTCGCGGGTGCGAGTTTCGGCTTGTGGGAAATCAGCATCATCTGGGGCGTCGGCGTCAGCATGGCGATCTACCTCAGCGCAGGCATCTCCGGCGCGCACCTGAACCCTGCCGTCAGCGTCGCCCTGTGCCTCTTCACTGACTTCGAAAAGCGCAAGCTGCCCTTCTATATCATCTGCCAGGTCGCCGGCGCCTTCTGCGGCGCGTTGCTGGTGTACACGCTGTACAGCAACCTGTTCTTCGATTTCGAACAGTCGCGACACATGATCCGTGGCACCGAGGCGAGCCTCGAGCTGGCGTCGGTATTCTCCACTTATCCACATCCGGCCCTCTCCACTGGCCAGGCCTTCGTGGTGGAAATGATCATCACCGCCATCCTGATGGGGGTGATTATGTCCCTCACCGATGATAACAATGGCTTGCCCCGCGGCCCGCTGGCGCCGTTGTTGATCGGCCTGTTGATTGCGGTGATCGGTAGTTCGATGGGGCCGTTGACCGGCTTCGCGATGAACCCGGCTCGGGACTTCGGCCCTAAACTGATGACTTTCGTCACAGGCTGGGGTGAAATTTCCCTCACCGGTGGGCGCGACATCCCATACTTCCTGGTTCCGATTTTTGCACCGCTGTTGGGTGCATGCCTGGGTGCTGCGGCCTATCGCGGGCTGATTGCCCGCCATCTGCCCAGCACCACGACAGCTATAAAGGATGCAGAACCGGCCATTGACGGCAAGCCCAGAACATCCTGAAAACAGTCGGCGCACGCTCCTGCCCGTTCGAGCGTGCGCCATGGCCTCAGCCCTTATTTTCGTCCCAAGGCAATCGACATGACCGACCTCCAGAACAAGAACTACATCATTGCCCTCGACCAGGGTACGACCAGCTCGCGCGCGATCATTTTCGACCGTGACGCCAACGTGGTCTGCATCGCCCAGCGCGAATTCGCCCAGCACTACCCCCAGGCCGGCTGGGTCGAACACGACCCGATGGAAATCTTCGCCACCCAGAGCGGCGTGATGGTCGAAGCCCTGGCCCAGGCCGGCCTGCACCATGACCAGGTAGCTGCCATCGGCATCACCAACCAGCGCGAGACGACAGTGGTCTGGGACAAGACCACCGGCCGGCCGATCTACAACGCCGTCGTCTGGCAATGCCGTCGCAGCACTGAAATCTGCCAGCAGCTCAAGCGCGACGGCCACGAGCAATACATCAGCGACACCACCGGCCTGGTGACCGACCCGTACTTCTCCGGCACCAAACTCAAGTGGATCCTGGACAACGTCGAAGGCAGCCGCGAGCGTGCCCGCAACGGCGAGTTGCTGTTCGGCACCGTCGACAGCTGGCTCATCTGGAAATTCACCGGCGGCAAGGTCCACGTCACCGACTACACCAACGCCTCGCGCACCATGCTCTTCAACATCCATACGCTGGAGTGGGATGCGAAGATGCTCGAGATCCTCGACATCCCCCGGGAAATGCTCCCGGAAGTGAAGTCGTCCTCAGAGATCTACGGCCGCACCAAGAGTGGCATCGCCATCGGCGGTATCGCCGGCGACCAGCAGGCCGCCCTCTTCGGCCAGATGTGCGTGGAGCCGGGCCAGGCGAAAAACACCTACGGCACCGGCTGCTTCTTGCTGATGAACACCGGGAACAAGGCGGTCAAGTCCAATCACGGCATGCTCACCACCATCGGTTGCGGCCCACGCGGCGAGGTCGCCTACGCCCTCGAAGGCGCGGTGTTCAATGGCGGCTCCACGGTGCAGTGGTTGCGCGATGAGCTGAAAATCATCAACGACGCCCTGGACACCGAATACTTTGCCAACAAGGTCAAGGACAGCAACGGTGTGTACCTGGTGCCGGCCTTCACCGGCCTGGGCGCGCCGTACTGGGACCCCTATGCCCGGGGCGCGTTGTTTGGCCTGACCCGGGGCGTGCGGGTCGATCACATCATCCGTGCGGCGCTGGAGTCCATCGCCTACCAGACGCGCGACGTGCTCGATGCCATGCAACAGGACTCCGGTGAGCGCCTCAAGGCCCTGCGTGTGGACGGCGGCGCGGTGGCGAACAACTTCCTGATGCAGTTCCAGGCCGACATCCTGGGCACACGGGTCGAGCGTCCGAAAATGCGCGAAACCACCGCCTTGGGCGCGGCCTACCTGGCCGGCCTGGCGTGCGGTTTCTGGGGCAGCCTGGAAGAGCTGCGCGGCAAGGCAGTGATCGAGCGCGAATTCGAACCGCAACTGGACGAACCGGCGAAGGAAAAGCTCTACGCCGGCTGGCAGAAAGCGGTCAGCCGCACCCGCGACTGGGAACCCCACGAAGACGCCGAATAAGCCGACCCTGAGCAACACCTGGGTCTGAACTGGTCGGGAGCAGATTCCTGCGGCATCATGGGCATATTTCGGCAGCCCAAAGGACGCCCATGAATCTGCCTCCCCGTCAGCAGCAAATCCTCGAACTGGTCCGCGAACGCGGCTACGTCAGCATCGAGGAAATGGCGCAGTTGTTCGTTGTAACCCCGCAAACCATCCGCCGAGACATCAATCAACTGGCGGAAGCCAACCTGTTGCGCCGCTACCACGGCGGCGCCGCCTACGATTCCAGCGTGGAAAACACCGCCTACGCCATGCGCGCCGACCAGATGCGCGACGAGAAGCAGCGCATCGCCGAAGCCATTGCCGCCCAGATCCCCGATCACGCCTCGCTGTTCATCAACATCGGCACCACCACCGAATCCATCGCCCGGGCCCTGCTCAATCACAACCACTTGAAGGTCATCACCAACAACCTGCACGTGGCATCGATCCTCAGTGCCAAGGACGATTTCGAAGTCCTGGTCGCCGGCGGCAACGTGCGACGAGACGGTGGCGTAGTGGGCCAGGCCAGCGTCGATTTCATCAACCAGTTCAAGGTCGATTTCGCCTTGGTGGGCATCAGCGGCATCGATGAGGATGGCAGCCTGCTGGATTTCGATTACCAGGAAGTGCGGGTGTCCCAGGCGATCATCGCCAACGCCCGGCAAGTGCTGCTGGCGGCCGACTCCAGCAAGTTCGGGCGCAATGCCATGGTTCGCCTGGGCCCGATCAGCCTCATCGACTGCCTGGTGACCGACCAGCAACCGGTGCCAGCCCTGGTGCAGTTGCTGAGCCAGCACAAGATTCGACTGGAAGTGGTTTAACCCCTCCCCCAATACCCTGTGGCGAGGGGATTTATCCCCGTTGGGCTGCGCAGCAGCCCCCTTCAGTCATTCAGCTTGTCTGAGATACCGAATCGCCGGGTTTAGGCCTGATTCGCGAGCCAGCGGGGATAAATCCCCTCGCCACAAGTGCACGCCGCGCCTTGAGCGTTATTTTTATGTTCGAAAATTTTCCTTTCAGCTTCCCTTGATCAGTTTTTTCAATCGAAATCGACTGGCCGTTGCTGTCCTTATGGGCTAGTATTTTCGCAAATGAACATTAATGTTCGAATTCAAATATTACGAAAAAAAGCCCGAGGCCAGCCGATGCCCACTTCTACCTTGCCTACGCCCCCTCTCGCCGAGGTTTACGATGTCGCCGTGATTGGCGGCGGTATCAACGGCGTGGGGATTGCCGCGGACGCTGCCGGTCGCGGTCTTTCGGTGTTCCTTTGCGAAAAGGACGATCTGGCCAGCCACACGTCGTCGGCCAGCAGTAAATTGATTCATGGCGGCCTGCGCTACCTCGAACATTACGAGTTCCGCCTGGTGCGCGAGGCACTGGCCGAACGCGAGGTGTTGCTGGCCAAGGCGCCGCACATCGTCAAGCAAATGCGCTTCGTGCTGCCCCACCGCCCGCACTTGCGTCCGGCGTGGATGATTCGCGCCGGCCTGTTCCTCTACGATCACCTCGGCAAGCGTGAACAGCTCGCCGGCTCCAAGAGCTTGAAATTCGGTGCCGACAGCGCACTGAAAAGCGAGATCACCAAAGGCTTCGAATACTCCGACTGCTGGGTCGACGACGCTCGATTGGTCGTGCTCAACGCCATGGCCGCCCGGGAAAAAGGCGCCCATATCCACACCCGCACCCGTTGCGTGAACGCCCGTCGCAGCAAAGGCCTGTGGCACCTGCACCTGGAACGTGCCGACGGCAGCCTGTTTTCGATTCGCGCCAAGGCACTGGTGAATGCCGCTGGCCCGTGGGTGGCCAAGTTCATTCGCGATGACCTGAAGATGGAATCGCCCTACGGCATCCGCCTGATCCAGGGCAGCCACCTGATCGTGCCGAAACTCTATGAAGGCGAACATGCGCACATTCTTCAAAACGAAGACCAACGCATCGTGTTCACCATTCCGTACCTGAACCAGTTCACCCTGATCGGCACCACCGATCGCGAATACACCGGCGATCCGGCCAACGTGGCCATCACTGAAGGCGAAACCGATTACCTGCTGAAAGTGGTCAACGCCCACTTCAAGAAACAGCTCAGCCGCGACGACATCCTGCACAGCTATTCCGGCGTGCGTCCGCTGTGCAACGACGAATCCGACAACCCGTCGGCCGTGACCCGGGACTACACCCTGGCGCTCTCCGGCGGTGGCGAAGAAGCCCCCTTGCTCTCGGTGTTCGGTGGCAAGCTGACCACCTACCGCAAGCTGGCCGAGTCGGCCATGGCGCAACTGGCTCCGTACTTCACCCAGATGCGCCCGAGCTGGACCGCCGTCGCCACGCTTCCTGGCGGCGAAAACATGACCACCCCGCAAGCGCTGTGCTCGGCCATCCGCGACAAGTTCGACTGGCTGCCCACCGACATCGCCCGGCGCTGGGCCACCACCTATGGCAGCCGCACCTGGCGCATGCTGGAAGGCGTACAGACGCTCGCCGACCTGGGCGAACACCTCGGCGGCGGCCTCTATACCCGCGAAGTCGACTATCTGTGCAGCGATGAGTGGGCCGTCGACGCCCAGGACATCCTCTGGCGTCGTAGCAAGCTGGGCCTGTTCACCACTGCGGCCGAACAGCAAAAGCTTCAGCAGTACCTGGAAAAGGTCGAGCACAACCGCCGCAAGATCGAAGCGGCCTGAAGGCAAGACTGCAATGACCCAAGCCCCTGAATCATGCGATTCAGGGGCTTTTTGCTATCTGGCGTCCACCAATGCCCCTGTGGGAGCGAGCTTGCTCGCGATGACGCCTGCACATTCAACATCTATATGACTGGCACACCGCATTCGCGAGCAAGCTCGCTCCCACAATGGATTAATGCGACCTCAGGGCATTCGGTTTTCCGAACAAGACCCATCAGTCAGTTCGGCCAGCCGGATAAACAACCGGCAAATAAACCTGAAACAAAACATTAATTACTTTATAAAACATATAGTTAACCTGTATCGACTGGCCTGGCACGAGTCATGCTCTACACTCCTTCGAGACGAATGCCTGCATGCCAACACAACAGGAGCTGCCAGGCGTTTCGAAGCACTCAGGGCCGACGTACCGGCTGAAATAAAAAAAACAATGTCGAGGAAACATCGATGCGCATCGTTCCCCATCTTCTGGGCGCAGCCATTGCTGCCGCTCTGATCAGCACCCCGGTTTTCGCCGCCGAACTGACCGGCACGCTGAAAAAGATCAAAGAGTCCGGCGTCATCACGCTTGGGCATCGCGACGCTTCCATTCCGTTCTCCTACATCGCAGACGCTTCCGGCAAGCCGGTGGGCTACTCCCACGATATCCAGCTGAAAGTCGTCGAAGCACTGAAAAAAGACCTGGACCTGCCGAACCTGCAGGTCAAGTACAACCTGGTGACCTCGCAAACCCGCATCCCGCTGGTGCAGAACGGCACCGTGGACCTGGAGTGCGGCTCCACCACCAACAACGTCGAGCGTCAGCAACAGGTTGATTTCTCCGTCGGCATCTTCGAGATCGGCACCCGCCTGCTCTCCAAGAAAGACTCCAAGTACAAGGATTTCGACGATCTGAAGGGCAAGAACGTCGTGACCACCGCCGGCACCACCTCCGAGCGCCTGCTCAAGGCAATGAACGCCGACAAGCAGATGGGCATGAACGTCATCTCTGCCAAGGACCACGGCGAGTCCTTCCAGATGCTGGAATCGGGCCGGGCCGTCGCGTTCATGATGGATGACGCCCTGCTGGCCGGCGAAGCGGCCAAGGCCAAGAAGGCCGACGACTGGGCCGTCACCGGTACACCACAGTCCTACGAGATCTACGGCTGCATGATGCGCAAGGGCGACGAGCCGTTCAAGAAAGCGGTCGACGACGCCATCAAGGCGACCTATGCCTCGGGCGAGATCAACAAGATCTACGACAAGTGGTTCACCCAGCCCATCCCACCGAAAAACCTGAACCTGAACTTCCCGATGAGCGACGAGCTCAAGGCATTGATCGCCAATCCGACCGACAAAGCGGCTGACGACAAGAAGTCCTGATTTTTCTGACTAACCTTATCTCCTGAAGGGGCCCCGCCCTTTCAGGGGATGGTCACTCCCTGCTGGCATATCTGGAAACACTCGAGGCGGTGGTTGTCGAGCCGATCGCGTGTGCCTGGCCTTTACAGGCCAGGACGGGAACGGAGCTTCCCCAGGCGGGCATTTGCACATCGAACGATCTGAGGGGAGACCCTAATGAATTACAACTGGGACTGGGGCGTGTTCTTCAAGTCCACCGGCGTGGGCAGCGAGACTTATCTCGACTGGTACATCGCCGGCCTGGGCTGGACCATCGCCATCGCCGTCGTCGCCTGGATCATCGCCCTGATGCTGGGCTCTATCCTGGGCGTGATGCGCACCGTGCCGAACCGGCTGGTGTCGGGCATCGCCACCTGCTACGTGGAGCTTTTCCGCAACGTGCCGCTGCTGGTTCAGCTGTTCATCTGGTACTTCCTGGTGCCCGACCTGCTGCCCGAAAACCTGCAGGAGTGGTACAAGCAGGACCTGAACCCGACCACCTCGGCCTACCTGAGCGTCGTCGTGTGCCTGGGGCTGTTTACCGCCGCCCGGGTCTGCGAACAGGTGCGCACCGGTATCCAGGCGCTGCCGCGCGGCCAGGAATCCGCTGCCCGCGCCATGGGCTTCAAGCTGCCGCAGATCTACTGGAACGTGCTGCTGCCTCAGGCGTATCGGATCATCATTCCGCCGCTGACCTCGGAATTTCTCAACGTCTTCAAGAACTCCTCCGTGGCCTCGCTGATCGGCCTGATGGAACTGCTCGCGCAGACCAAGCAGACCGCCGAGTTCTCCGCCAACCTGTTCGAAGCCTTTACCCTGGCGACGCTGATCTACTTCACCTTGAACATGAGCCTGATGCTGCTCATGCGCATGGTCGAGAAGAAAGTCGCGGTGCCCGGCCTGATCTCCGTGGGGGGTAAATGATGGAATTCGATTTCAGCGGTGTCGTCCCGGCCATTCCCGGCCTGTGGAATGGCATGGTGATGACCTTGAAACTGATGGCCCTGGGTGTCGTCGGCGGGATCATCCTGGGGACGATCCTGGCGTTGATGCGCCTGTCCCACAACAAACTGATCTCCAACATCGCCGGCGCGTACGTCAACTACTTCCGCTCGATCCCGCTGCTGCTGGTCATCACCTGGTTCTACCTGGCGGTGCCGTTCGTGCTGCGCTGGATCACCGGCGAAGACACGCCGATCGGGGCCTTCGGCTCCTGCGTCGTGGCCTTCATGATGTTCGAGGCGGCGTACTTCTGCGAAATCGTGCGCGCCGGCGTGCAGTCGATCCCCAAGGGCCAGATGGGTGCGGCCCAGGCCCTGGGCATGAACTATGGCCAGACCATGCGCCTGATCATCCTGCCCCAGGCGTTCCGCAAGATGACCCCGCTGCTGCTGCAGCAGAGCATCATCCTGTTTCAGGACACCTCGCTGGTCTACACGGTCGGCCTGGTGGACTTCCTCAATGCTTCGCGGGCCAATGGCGACATCATCGGCCGCTCCAATGAGTTCCTGATCGTCGCAGGTCTCGTGTACTTCACAATCAGCTTTGCCGCCTCGCTGCTGGTCAAGCGTCTGCAAAAAAGGTTCGCCGTATGATCTCTATCAAGAACATCAACAAGTGGTATGGGGACTTCCAGGTACTGACCAATTGCAGCACCGAGGTCAGCAAGGGTGAGGTCGTGGTGGTGTGCGGCCCTTCGGGTTCGGGCAAGTCCACGCTGATCAAGTGCGTGAACGCCTTGGAGCCATTCCAGAAAGGCGACATCGTGGTCGACGGCACCTCCATCGCCGACCCGAAGACCAACCTGCCGAAATTGCGTTCGCGGGTGGGCATGGTGTTCCAGCACTTCGAGCTGTTCCCGCACCTGACCATCACCGAAAACCTGACCATCGCGCAGATCAAAGTGTTGGGCCGCAGCAAGGAAGAAGCCACCAAGAAAGGCCTGCAACTGCTCGAGCGCGTCGGCCTGTCGGCCCATGCCCATAAGCACCCGGGCCAGCTCTCCGGCGGCCAACAGCAGCGCGTGGCGATTGCCCGGGCCCTGGCGATGGACCCGGTGGTGATGCTGTTTGACGAACCCACCTCGGCCCTCGACCCGGAAATGGTCAACGAAGTGCTCGACGTGATGGTGCAACTGGCCCACGAAGGCATGACCATGATGTGCGTGACCCACGAAATGGGCTTCGCCCGCAAAGTGGCGAACCGGGTGATCTTCATGGACCAGGGCCAGATCATCGAAGACTGCAAGAAAGAAGAGTTCTTCGGCGACATCAGCGCCCGCTCCGAACGTGCGCAGCACTTCCTTGAGAAAATCCTGCAGCACTAAGCGTCGCCTTCTTTTAGACGCGCTTGCTCTTGTGGCGAGGGAGCTTGCTCCCGCTGGGTCGCGCAGCGACCCCAAACCGGTAAATGCATTGCATCTGGCACACCGCACGAACCGTTTTGCGACTGCTTCGCAGCCGAGCGGGAGCAAGCTCCCTCGCCACAGAGCCGCGTCGAAGGACGACCGCAGCACACTGGTTGACCCAAGGCTTCTGTGATGAAATGCGACCCCACCCTCTATCGCGCCGCGCCGCCATCACTTGCCGTGAAACCTCGCCTGATCCGCCACCTGTTCCTACCGCCGCTGATCATCGCGTTGATGATCGGCCTAGGCTATCTCGGCTTCTGGATCAGCGAACACTATGGCGTGCGTGGCCTTGCCGAGAACGGCGAGCGCCAGCTGGAGCTGCATGCCCGGGCGGTGGAGAGTGAAATCAGCAAGTACACCTACTTGCCGAGCCTGCTGGAGCTTGAATCGAGTGTCTCGACGCTGCTCGACGACCCGACACCCGAGCACCGCAAGACCGTCAACGAATACCTCGAAGGCCTGAACCGGCGCAGCCGCAGCCGGGCCATCTACGTGATGGACACGACCGGCCGCGTCATGGCCACCAGCAACTGGCGCGACGTCGACAGTTACCTGGGTGAAGACCTGTCCTTTCGCGCCTATTTCCAGAACGCCGTGCGCGGCCAGCCGGGTCGCTTCTATGGCATTGGCAGCACCAACGGCGAACCTGGCTACTACCTGGCCCACGGCCTGGAAGAACAGGGCAAGATCATCGGCGTCGCCGTGGTCAAGGTGCGCCTCGAAGCCATGGAGGAACGCTGGCAGCGGGCACGCCTGGAAGCGTTCGTCAGCGATGAGAACGGCATCATCATCTTGTCCAGCGACCCGGCGCGGCGGCTCAAGTCCGTGCGTCCCTTGAGCGACGAGACCAAGGAACGCCTGGCCCGCAGCCTGCAATACTACTGGTTCCCACTGAACGAACTGGTGCCTCTGGCCCGGGAGCGCCTGGCCGAAGGCATGGAGAAACTGACCTTCCCGGCCAACACCGAACTGGTGTCCGACGAACGCGCCATCAGCTATTTGTCGCAGACCCGGCCGCTGAGCGACACGCCGTGGAACTTCACCCTGTTGACGCCGCTGGAAGACCTGCGCCGCCAGGCGATCAACCAGGGCATCCTGGTGGCCGTGGCCTTCGCCCTGGTGGCGTTCCTGCTGATCGCCTGGAACGAACGGCGCAAGGTCATCGCCACCCGCCTCGCGGCCCGGGAAGCCTTGCAGGAAGCCAACAGCCAGCTCGAACGTCGGATTACCGAACGCACCACCGACCTGCGCGCCAGCAACGAACGGCTCAAGAGCCAGATCCGTGAGCGTCGACAGGCCGAAGAGACCCTGCGCCGGGCCCAGGACGAACTGGTCCAGGCCGGTAAGCTGGCGGCCATCGGCCAGATGTCCACCAGCATCGCCCATGAACTCAACCAGCCGCTGGCGGCCTTGCGCACGTTGTCTGGCAATACCGTGCGCTTTCTCGAACGCGGGCAACTGGACATCGCCAGCACCAACCTCAAGACCATCAACGAATTGATCGACCGCATGGGGCGCATCACCGCCAGCCTGCGCGCCTTTGCCCGACGGGGCGACGATCAGGGCCGGGCGAGCCTGGGCAAGGCCGTCGAGGCCGCGCTGCAATTGCTGGGCGGGCGCCTGGAAAACCGCAACATCCAGATCCACAACGGCTACGCCGACGTCCAGTTGCAAATCGACCAGACGCGCCTGGAGCAGATCCTGGTGAACCTGATCGGCAACGCCCTGGATGCCATGCAGACGCAGCCCGAGCCACAACTATGGCTCGACGGTGAAAGCAGCCACGGCAAGTACCGCCTGCGGGTGCGGGACAACGGCCATGGCATCGACCCCGAAGCCCGCAAGCATTTGTTCGAACCCTTCTTCACCACCAAGCCCGGCGAACAGGGCCTGGGCCTGGGACTGACGCTCTCGGCGAGCCTGGCCGCCGCCGCGGGCGGGCACCTGGGCGTCGAATTCCCGGTCGAACGTGGCACCACCTTCGTCCTCAGTTTACCGTTGGTAAGCCTTCCCCCAGCCGAGCAACCATGAACAACGACCTGAGCGTACTGATCGTCGAAGACGACCCCCACGTCCTGCTGGGTTGCCAGCAGGCCCTGAGCCTGGAAGACATCCCGTGCATCGGCGTGGGCAGCGCCGAAGAAGCCTTGGAACAGGTGGGCGATGATTTTGCCGGCATCGTCATCAGCGACATTCGCCTGCCGGGCATCGACGGCCTGGAACTGCTGACCCGTCTCAAGGCTCGGGACAGTCGCTTGCCGGTGGTGTTGATCACCGGCCACGGCGACATTTCCATGGCCGTCGGCGCCATGCAGAAAGGCGCCTATGACTTCATGGAGAAACCCTTCTCCCCCGAACGCCTGGTGGACGTCGCCCGGCGCGCCCTGGAACAGCGCAGCCTGGCCCGCGAAGTGTCATCGCTGCGCCGCCAGTTGGCCGAGCGCGACTCCCTGGAAGGCCGTATCATCGGCCGCTCGCCGGCCATGCAGCACCTGCGCGAACTGATCGCCAATGTCGCCGACACCTCGGCCAACGTGCTGATCGAAGGCGAGACCGGCACCGGCAAGGAACTGGTCGCCCGCTGCCTGCATGATTTCAGCCGGCGCCACGGCAAACAGTTCGTCGCGCTCAACTGCGGGGGCCTGCCGGAGAACCTGTTCGAAAGCGAGATTTTCGGCCATGAAGCCAATGCCTTCACTGGCGCCGGCAAGCGCCGGATCGGCAAGATCGAGCATGCCGATGGCGGTACGCTGTTTCTCGATGAAGTGGAAAGCATGCCCCTGCCCCTGCAAATCAAGTTGCTGCGGGTGTTGCAGGAACGCACCCTCGAACGGCTGGGCTCGAACCAGAGCGTGGCGGTGGACTGCCGGGTGATTGCCGCGACCAAGTCCGACCTGGACGAAATGGGCCGTGCCGGCCAGTTTCGCAGCGACCTGTATTACCGCCTCAACGTGGTGACGCTGGAACTGCCGCCCCTGCGCGAGCGGCGCGAAGACATCCTGCAACTGTTCGAACATTTCCTCCAGCAATCGTCCCTGCGTTTCGACCGCACGGTGCCGCAGCTGGATAACCAGACCCTGTCGAACCTGATGAGCCATGATTGGCCGGGCAACGTGCGCGAATTGCGCAACGTCGCCGAGCGCTATGCCCTCGGCCTGCCTGCCTTCAAGAAAACCGGTGCCAGTAGCGGCGGCCAGAGCCTGGCCTTCGCCGAAGCGGTGGAAGCGTTCGAACGCAACCTGTTGGTGGACGCCCTGCAACGCAGCGGCGGCAACCTGACCCAGGCCAGCCAGGAACTGGGGATGGCCAAGACCACCCTGTTCGACAAAGTCAAAAAATATGGCCTGAGCCATTAACAACGGGGCAATGACCTGTGGACCTGATTTTCAAGGCGGCGCTGGGGGCTGCCGTGGTGGTGATCCTGGCGATGCTCGCCAAGACCCGCAATTACTACATCGCCGGGCTGGTGCCGCTGTTTCCCACCTTTGCCTTGATCGCCCACTACATCGTCGGCAAGGGCCGCTCGGTGGACGACCTGAAGACCACCATCGTGTTTGGCATGTGGTCGATCATTCCGTATTTCGTGTACCTGGCGACCCTGTATGTCATGGTCGACCGGATGCGCCTGGAAGCATCCCTGGCGGTGGCGGCGGTGGCGTGGCTGATGGCCGCCACGGTGCTGGTCAGCGTCTGGGTAAGGGTTCACGGCTGAGGGCACAAGCGTGCCTTATCTCCCCTGTGGGAGCGAGCTTGCTCGCGAAAGCCGGGGGATCAGTCGACGCATCTGTTGGACAGGCCCGGCCTCTTCGCGGGCAAGCCCGCTCCCACACATTGATCGTTGGCGAGCACAGGATGTGTGTTCACCATAGATCCCTTGTGGGAGCGGCGAATCAATAACCGACGGTGAACCGCGTCCGCGAAAACTGCGGCGTCTGCACTTCGTCGATCATCGCGATGGCGTAGTCGGCGAAACTGATCCAACTGCGGCCTGCCTCGTCGAACAGCAAGTGATCCTTGCCAAGGCGAAAGTGCCCGGTGCGCTCGGTCTCGACGAACTCCGCCGAAGGCGAAAGGAACGTCCAGTCCAGGTCCTGCTCTTGGCGCAGCACGTCCAGGAACAAGGCTCCGGCCGTGGCTTCGGCGAGGTATTCCTCGGGGAAACCATCGCTGTCGATCACCCGGCTGTTGTCCGGCAGCAGCAGCGAGCCGGCCCCACCCACCACCAGCAGGCGCTTGACCCCCGCCGCTTTCAACGGCGCGATGATCTTGTCGGCCGGTACGGTGGCAAAGTGCGCGGCACTGATCACGGCATCGTGACCGGCAACGGCGGCGGTCAGCGCTTCGCTGTCCAACACATCCAGGGATTGGCTGACCACGCCAGGCCTGTCACCGATGCTTGCCGTGTTGCGGGCAATGGCTGTCACGCTGTGGCCACGGCGCAAGGCTTCTTCCAACAGTTGGCTGCCAGCACGACCGGTGGCGCCGATGATTGCGATCTTGCTCATGATGTTCTCCAGTGATTACTCATAGATACCGGGCATGCAACCCCTTGTGGCGAGGCAGCCAAGCTGATTGATTGCGGCAAAGGTGTCATCGGCCGTCAGGCACTCACCACTTCATTTCCCCCTTGGCCACCTTGGCACTGAGCTCGAGCGAGCTGTCTTCGCCCAGGTCCGGGTAGCGTTGTTTCATGGCGGCGATCAGGGCGGCGGCGTCTTTGGCGCGAGCGGTTTCTTCGTCGAAAGCCTTGATGTAGCCGGCGGTGAACTTGACCGACGCCACGGAGCGGGTGCTCTCGCCCAGGTAATGGCCGGGGATCACGCTGCGCGGCTGCAGCTTCTCGATGCTGTCCAGGGTCGCCAGCCAATCCTGATGGGACTGCGGCGTCTGGGTGTCGGCCATCCAGACATGGATGTTCTCGGCCACCACCACGCCCCCGACCACGGCCTTGATCGATGGAATCCAGACGAAACTGCGCTCCGGTTGCGGGCCATCCAGGCCGATGACCTGCAAGCGCTTGCCCTCCAGGGTCAGGCTGTCGCCCTTGAGCACCTGGGGCACGATGGCGTTGTCGGGTGCATCAGCCTTCAGGATCGGCCCCCAATATTTCAGCTTGCCGTCCATCGTGTGCTTGATGTGTTCGACGGTCGGCTGGGTGGCCAGCACCTTGGCCTCGGGGAAAGCGGCCGTCAGGGTCTGCAAACCAAAATAGTAGTCGGGATCGCCGTGGCTGATGTAAATCGTGGTCAGTCGCTTTCCGCTGGCGCGGATTTTTTCCACGACCTGCTCGGCCTGGGATTTACCGAACTGGGCGTCGACCAGGATGGCGTCGTGCTCGCCACTGACCAACACCGAGGACACCGGAAAGACCGCCGCGGCGCCAGGGTTGTAGACATCGAGTGTCAAGTCGGCCGCCCAGCTATGGGCCGCGAACGCCAGGGATGCGGTCGCCAGCAACAGGCGCTTGAGTGGGGTGAATCCGGTCATGCTGTACTCCGTTGTCCAAAAGCCCGTAGGCATTGAGACGAAGCTTAGTAGTCTGACTCGTCCTAAAAAATGCGATGATTCAACATAGTTTGTTTCTGAAAACGGGCAAATCATGGATCGTCTTCAAGCAATGCAGGTGTTCGTCACCGTGGTGGACCTGGGCAGCCAGTCGGCGGCGGCCGAGCACCTGGACCTGTCGCGACCGGTGGTGTCGCGGTATCTGGCGGAGCTGGAAGACTGGGTCGGCGCCCGACTGATGCACCGCACCACCCGCAAGCTGAGCCTGACAGCCGCCGGCACGGAAATCCTGCCGCGCTGCCGGCAGATGCTGGAGCTGTCCGGCGACCTGCAAGCGGCTGTCAGCAAGCCGGACGACGCACCACGGGGCCTGCTGCGCATCAGCACCAGCACCTCCTTTGGCCAGGCCCAACTGACCAAGGCCATGGCCGAGTACGTCAAGCGCTACCCCGGGGTGAGCGTCGACCTGCAGATGCTCGATCGCACCGTGAACCTGGTGGACGAGCGCATCGACCTGGCGATCCGCATGAGCAACGACCTGGACCCGAACCTGATCGCCCGCCGCCTTACGGTGTGCCGCTCGGTGATCTGCGCCTCGCCCGGTTACTTGCAGGAACACCCGACACCCCAGCGGGTCGAGGACCTGAGCCAGCACAACTGCCTGACCCACGCCTACGTGGGCAAGAGCCTCTGGCATTTCGAGCAGGACGGCGAGCAGGTCTCGGTGCCGGTGCAGGGCAATATCAGCAGCAACGAAGCCACCACCCTGTTGCAGGCGGCCATGGCAGGCGCCGGCGTGGCCATGCTGCCCAGCTATCAGGCCGGCCCCCACATCAGGCGCGGCGAGCTGGTACGCCTGGTGCCCCATGCCGAGCCGCGGCAAATGAACATGTACGCGGTCTACGCCTCACGCAAGCACATGCCCTCGGCACTGCGCAGCCTGCTGGATTTCCTGGTGCAGAAATTTCCCGAGACGCCGGAGTGGGATGTGGGGTTGTAAGCCGTGTCAGCCTCACCGAACACGTTGTGGGAGCGGGCTTGCTCGCGAAGGCGTCGTATCCGCAAAACATAGGTTGACTGATACGCCGCTTTCGCGAGCAAGCCCGCTCCCACAGGGGCCCGGTACGCCTCAAGTGCCGCGGCAGGATTCCACCAACCGCCCGCCCCAAGGCATACTTGCCACCCTCCATACGCCAGAACCCTAAGCCGCCCCATGCGTATCCACGTCAGTTTCATCGACCGCGTCGGCATCACCCAGGAAGTCCTGGCCTTGCTCGGTGGGCGCAATCTCAACCTGGATGCCGTGGAGATGGTGCCGCCCAACGTCTACATCGACGCACCGACCCTCAGCCCGCAAGTGCTGGACGAATTGCGTGACGCCTTGTTCAGCGTGCGGGGCGTGCAGGCGGTGACGGTGGTGGACATCCTGCCGGGCCAGCGCCGGCACTTGCAGCTCGATGCCCTGCTGGCGGCCATGACCGACCCGGTGCTGGCCCTGGACAGCGCCGGCAATGTGCTGCTGGCCAACCCCGCGCTGATTGCCCTGTACGGTCGGGAGCCGGCGGGGGAAAGCGTGACCGAGCTGTTCGGCGACGAGGCGCTGCTCAGCACGTTGCTGGAGAACGGTTTTCGCCTGCCACTGCGGGAAATCACCCTCAATGGCCAGACCCTGCTGTTGGACGCCACCCCTATCACCGACGCCGGCGCCCTGCTGACGCTCTATCCGCCGAACCGCATCGGCGAACGCTTGTCGGCGCTGCATCACGACCACGCCGAAGGTTTCGACGCATTGCTCGGCGAATCCCCGGCAATCCGCACCCTCAAGGCCCGGGCCCAACGGGTCGCGGCCCTCGACGCACCGTTGCTGATCCAGGGCGAAACCGGAACCGGCAAGGAACTGGTGGCCCGCGCCTGCCACGCCATCAGCGCCCGTCACAGTGCTCCATTCCTGGCCCTGAACTGCGCCGCGTTGCCGGAGAACCTGGCCGAGAGCGAACTGTTCGGCTATGCCCCCGGAGCCTTCACCGGGGCGCAACGGGGCGGCAAGCCGGGGCTGATGGAACTGGCGAACCAGGGCACGGTGTTTCTCGACGAAATCGGCGAGATGTCACCGTACCTGCAAGCCAAGTTGCTGCGGTTCCTCAACGATGGCAGCTTTCGCCGGGTGGGGGGCGATCGCGAGATCAAGGTCAACGTGCGGATCCTCAGCGCCACTCACCGCAACCTGGAAAAAATGGTCAGTGAAGGCTCGTTCCGCGAGGACCTGTTCTATCGCCTCAACGTGCTCAACGTCGAAGTCCCGCCGCTGCGAGAGCGCGGCCAGGACATCCTGCTGCTGGCCCGTTACTTCATGCAGCAGGCCTGTGCCCAGATCCAACGCCCGGTCTGCCGCCTCGCCCCCGGCACGTACCCGGCGCTGCTGGGCAATCGCTGGCCGGGCAACGTGCGGCAATTGCAGAACGTGATCTTCCGCGCCGCCGCCATCTGCGAAAGCAGCCTGGTGGACATTGGCGACCTGGACATCGCCGGCACCTCTGTCGCGCGCCAGGGCGACGTGGAGGTCGAGAGCCTGGAACAAGCCATGGAAGCCTTCGAGAAACACCTGCTCGAAAGCCTCTACATCAACTACCCTTCGACCCGCCAGCTCGCCAGCCGCTTGCAAACCTCCCACACCGCGATCGCCCACCGGTTGCGCAAGTACGGGATTTCCAACAAGCCCTAGCTTGACTCGGTCCCTGTGGGAGCGGGCTTGCCCGCGAAAGCGGTGTGTCAGTCGACGTCAACCTGGCTGGCACACCGTCTTCGCGAACAAGCCCGCTCCCACAGGGTTCTGAGTCGTGGTCGAAATTGCGCCAAAAGCGACCTCTACCTGTACTGAAAGCGCTACAGTGGAACGATATCGCTACATCAAGCGGTAAGCTGCGCTGGATAAGGCTTTGATCCGGCAATGATTTTATCCAGGCATGCAGCTGTAGCGATTTCGCTACAGCGTCACCGCTCAACGCCGCCTCAATCCCCCTCAAATCATTGATCCATAAGCCCTTTTAAACATTGGCCGCATTCTTGCTATGGGTATAGCCATTCGGCCGGGCCAAGTCCCGCGCCTTTCTTCGCGTCCACCAGACGAATCTGGCCCCAGGAGTTTCCATGAGCGAGTTGCGTTTCACTGAAGATCACGAATGGCTGCGCACCGAAGCCGACGGCAGCGTTACAGTCGGCATCACCGCGTTTGCCCAGAACGCCTTGGGCGATGTGGTCTATGTTCAGTTACCGGAACTGCAAACCTACGCCAAGGGGGCTGAAGCCTCGACCGTGGAATCGGTGAAGGCCGCCAGCGGTGTCTACATGCCATTGGACGGTGACGTGCTGGAAGTCAACCCGGCCCTGGAAAGCAATCCGGAACTGGTCAACGAAGATCCGCTGGGCGAAGGCTGGTTTTTCCGCTTCACGCCGGCCAATCCCGCTGAAGTTGGCCAACTGTTGGATCAGGATGCCTACGACCGCCTGATCAAAGCCAACGCCCAAGCCTGAGGAGCGCCACATGACCGTTAATCTGGGCACCGCCAACGAATTCATCGCCCGTCACATCGGCCCACGGGCCAGCGACGAGCAAGCCATGCTAGAGCGCCTGGGCTACGACTCCCTGCAAGCCCTGAGCGCCAGCGTGATCCCTGAAAGCATCAAGGGCACCAGCGTGCTGGACATGGGGGACGGCCAGAGCGAAGCCGACGCACTGGCGTCGATCAAGGCCATCGCCAGCAAGAACCAACTGTTCAAGACCTACATCGGCCAGGGCTACTACAACTGCCACACGCCGGCACCGATCCTGCGCAACCTGCTGGAAAACCCGGCCTGGTACACCGCCTACACCCCGTACCAGCCAGAAATCTCCCAGGGCCGCCTCGAAGCACTGCTGAACTTCCAGACCCTGATCAGCGACCTCACCGGCCTGCCGATCGCCAACGCTTCCCTGCTGGACGAAGCCACTGCCGCCGCCGAAGCGATGACCTTCTGCAAGCGCCTGAGCAAGAACAAGGGCAGCAACGCCTTCTTCGCTTCCGTACACAGCCATCCGCAAACCCTCGACGTGTTGCGCACCCGTGCCGAGCCCCTGGGCATCGACGTGGTGGTCGGCGACGAACGCGAACTGAGCGACACCAGCCAATTCTTCGGCGCGCTGTTGCAATACCCGGCCAGCAACGGTGACGTGTTCGACTACCGCGCCCTGACCGAGCGTTTCCACGCCAGCAACGCCTTGGTCGCCGTCGCGGCCGACCTGCTGGCCCTGACCTTGCTGACCCCGCCGGGTGAATTCGGCGCCGACGTCGCCATCGGCAGCGCCCAGCGCTTTGGCGTGCCACTGGGCTTCGGTGGCCCACACGCGGCCTATTTCTCCACCAAGGACGCTTTCAAGCGCGACATGCCGGGCCGTCTGGTCGGCGTTTCCGTGGACCGTTTCGGCAAGCCGGCCCTGCGCCTGGCGATGCAGACTCGCGAACAACACATCCGCCGCGAGAAAGCCACGAGCAACATCTGCACCGCCCAGGTGCTGCTGGCCAACATCGCCAGCATGTACGCCGTGTACCACGGTCCCAAGGGCCTGGTGCAAATTGCCAATCGCATCCACCACCTGACCGCAATCCTCGCCAAAGGCCTGGGCGCGCTAGGGCTGAGCGTCGAGCAAGAGAGCTTCTTCGACACCCTGACCTTGCGCACCGGCGTGCAAACCGCAGCCCTGCACGACAAGGCCCGCGCACAGCGCATCAACCTGCGTGTGGTCGACGCGCAGCGCCTGGGCCTGTCCCTGGACGAAACCACCAGCCAGGCGGACGTCGAAGCACTGTGGAACCTGTTGGCCGACGGCAAGGCCCTGCCGGACTTCGCCGCCCTGGCCGCCTCGGTGCAAAGCCGCATCCCGGCCGAGCTGGTGCGCCAGTCGCCGATCCTCAGCCACCCAGTGTTCAACCGCTACCATTCCGAAACCGAGCTGATGCGCTACCTGCGCAAGCTCGCCGACAGGGACCTGGCCCTGGATCGCACCATGATCCCCCTGGGTTCCTGCACCATGAAACTCAACGCCGCCAGCGAGATGATCCCGGTGACCTGGGCCGAGTTCGGCGCCCTGCATCCGTTCGCCCCGGCCGAGCAGAGTGCCGGTTACCAGCAACTGACCGATGAACTGGAAGCCATGCTGTGCGCCGCCACCGGTTACGACGCGGTGTCGCTGCAACCCAACGCCGGTTCCCAGGGTGAGTACGCCGGCCTGCTGGCGATCCGGGCCTATCACCAGAGCCGTGGCGAAGAGCGCCGCGACATCTGCCTGATCCCATCCTCGGCCCACGGCACCAACCCGGCCACTGCCAACATGGCGGGCATGCGCGTGGTGGTCACCGCGTGCGATGCCCGTGGCAACGTCGACATCGAAGACCTGCGCGCCAAGGCCATCGAACACCGCGAACACCTGGCCGCGCTGATGATCACGTACCCGTCCACCCACGGCGTGTTCGAGGAAGGCATCCGCGAAATCTGCGGCATCATCCATGACAACGGCGGCCAGGTGTACATCGACGGCGCCAACATGAACGCCATGGTCGGCCTTTGTGCACCGGGCAAGTTCGGTGGCGACGTGTCGCACCTCAACCTGCACAAGACCTTCTGTATTCCTCACGGCGGTGGCGGCCCAGGTGTCGGCCCGATCGGCGTCAAGTCGCACCTGGCGCCGTTCCTGCCGGGCCACGCGAACATGGACCGCAAGGAAGGCGCGGTGTGCGCGGCGCCGTTCGGCAGCGCGAGCATCCTGCCGATCACCTGGATGTACATTCGCATGATGGGTGGCGCCGGCCTCAAGCGCGCTTCGCAGCTGGCGATCCTCAACGCCAACTACATTGCCCGCCGCCTGGAAGAACACTACCCGGTGCTCTACACCGGCAGCAACGGCCTGGTGGCCCACGAATGCATCCTCGACCTGCGCCCGCTCAAGGACAGCAGCGGCATCAGCGTCGATGACGTGGCCAAGCGCCTGATCGACTTCGGCTTCCACGCCCCGACCATGTCGTTCCCGGTGGCCGGCACGCTGATGATCGAACCGACCGAAAGCGAATCCAAGGAAGAGCTGGACCGCTTCTGCGACGCCATGATCTGCATCCGCGAAGAAATCCGCGCCGTGGAAAATGGCAGCCTGGACAAGGACGACAACCCGCTGAAGAACGCCCCGCACACCGCGGCGGAGCTCGTCGGCGAGTGGACCCACCCCTACAGCCGCGAGCAAGCGGTGTACCCGGTGGCCTCGTTGATCGAAGGCAAATACTGGCCGCCCGTGGGCCGGGTCGACAACGTGTTCGGCGACCGCAACCTGGTGTGCGCTTGCCCGTCGATCGAAAGCTACGCTTAAGAAGCAGCGACAAGTGACAAGCCGCAAGCTGCAAGTAAGAGCCACTCGGCTTTTAACTTGCAGCCTGTAGCTTGAAGCTCGTAGCTGCTCCCCCAGGAGCCCCCTATGTCGTTAAGCGTGTTCGACCTGTTCAAGATCGGTATCGGCCCTTCGAGCTCCCATACGGTCGGCCCCATGCGTGCCGCTGCCCGTTTTGTCGAGGGGCTGCGCCGTGATGATTTGCTTGAAAACATCACCAGCGTCAAGGTCGAGCTCTATGGTTCCCTCGGCGCCACCGGCAAGGGCCACGGCAGCGACAAGGCCGTGCTGCTGGGCCTGGAAGGTGAGCACCCGGACACCGTGGACACCGAGACCGTCACCGCCCGCCTGCAGGACATCCGCAGCAACGGACGCCTGAATCTGCTCGGCCAACACCCCATCGAATTCAATGAAAAGCTGCACCTGGCAATGATTCGCAAGCCGCTGGCCTTCCACCCCAACGGCATGATCTTCCGCGCGTTCGACGCCGCCGGGTTGCAAGTGCGCAGCCGCGAGTACTATTCGATCGGCGGCGGTTTTGTCGTCGACGAAGGCGCCGCCGGCGCCGACCGGATCGTCGAGGACGCCACGCCCCTGACCTTCCCGTTCAAGAGTGCCAAGGACCTGCTGGGCCATTGCAGCACCTATGGCCTGTCCATCAGCCAGGTCATGTTGACCAACGAAAGTGCCTGGCGCCCCGAAGCCGAAACCCGCGCCGGCCTGCTGAAGATCTGGCAAGTGATGCAGGATTGCGTGGCGGCCGGTTGTCGCAACGAAGGGATCCTGCCCGGCGGGTTGAAGGTCAAGCGGCGGGCAGCGGCGTTGCACCGTCAACTGTGCAAGAACCCGGAAGCGTCCCTGCGCGACCCACTGTCGGTGCTGGACTGGGTCAACCTGTACGCCCTGGCGGTCAACGAAGAAAACGCCTACGGCGGACGCGTGGTCACTGCACCCACCAACGGTGCGGCGGGGATCATCCCGGCCGTGCTGCATTACTACATGCGCTTCATTCCGGGTGCCAACGAAGACGGCGTGGTGCGATTCCTGCTGACCGCCGCCGCCATCGGCATCCTGTACAAGGAAAACGCATCCATCTCCGGGGCCGAAGTCGGTTGCCAGGGTGAAGTCGGCGTCGCCTGCTCCATGGCCGCCGGGGCGCTCTGCGAAGTGCTGGGCGGCACCGTGCAGCAGGTGGAAAACGCCGCCGAAATCGGCATGGAACACAACCTCGGCCTGACCTGCGACCCCATCGGTGGCCTGGTGCAGGTGCCGTGCATCGAGCGCAACGCCATGGGCTCGGTGAAAGCCATCAACGCGGTGCGCATGGCGATGCGCGGCGACGGGCACCACTTCGTCTCCCTCGACAAGGTCATCCGCACCATGCGCCAGACCGGCGCCGACATGAAAAGCAAATACAAGGAGACCGCCCGCGGCGGTCTGGCGGTCAACATCATCGAATGCTGACGCGTGCTTCCCTGCCCTCTACCTCTTCCAGGAGCTGATATGTCCACCGAACCACTGCGCAAGACCCCGCTGCACGCGCTGCACCTCGAACTCGGCGCCCGTATGGTGCCGTTCGCCGGCTACGACATGCCGGTCCAGTACCCGTTGGGCGTGATGAAAGAACACCAGCACACCCGCGACCAGGCCGGGTTGTTCGACGTGTCCCACATGGGCCAGATCCGCCTGAGCGGCGCGGGTGCCGCCAAGGCCCTGGAGACCCTGGTGCCGGTGGACATCATCGACCTGCCGGTGGGCATGCAGCGCTACGCCATGTTCACCAACGAGCAAGGTGGGATCCTCGACGACCTGATGGTGGCCAACCTGGGCAACGACGAACTGTTCCTGGTGGTCAACGCGGCCTGCAAGGACCAGGACCTGGCCCACCTGCGCAACCATATCGGCAACCAATGCACCATCGAGCCTTTGTTCGAAGCGCGCGCCTTGCTCGCTCTGCAAGGCCCCGCCGCCGTCACCGTGCTCGCACGCCTGGCGCCAGACGTGGCGAAGATGACCTTCATGCAATTTCAGCGTGTCACGTTGCTGGGCGTGGAGTGCTTCGTCAGCCGTTCCGGCTACACCGGTGAAGACGGCTTCGAGATCTCCGTACCCGCCGCCGACGTGGAAACCCTGGCCCGCGCCCTGCTGGCCGAGCCGGAAGTCGCCGCCATCGGCCTCGGCGCCCGTGACTCCCTGCGCCTGGAAGCCGGCCTGTGCCTTTACGGCCATGACATGAACACCGAGACCACCCCGATCGAGGCGAGCCTGCTGTGGGCCATTTCCAAGGTTCGACGTGCCGATGGCGCCCGTGCCGGTGGCTTCCCCGGCGCTGAGACCGTGTTTGCCCAACAACAGGGCACAGTGAAGCGTAAACGCGTGGGCCTGCTGCCCCAGGAACGCACACCGGTGCGCGAAGGCGCTGAGATCGTCAACGAGGCGGGCGAGACGATCGGAACCGTATGCAGCGGCGGTTTCGGCCCGACCTTGGGCGGCCCGTTGGCCATGGGTTACCTGGACAGTGCCTATGTCGCGCTGGAGACGCCTGTCTGGGCCATTGTTCGTGGGAAAAAGGTGCCTTTGCTTGTAAGCAAAATGCCATTTGTTGCACAACGCTACTATCGC
Source organism: Pseudomonas sp. Cab53 (assembly GCF_018325965.1). Taxonomy (NCBI): domain Bacteria; kingdom Pseudomonadati; phylum Pseudomonadota; class Gammaproteobacteria; order Pseudomonadales; family Pseudomonadaceae; genus Pseudomonas; species Pseudomonas sp. Cab53. The sequence goes on from NZ_AP021902.1 coordinate 4,858,424, forward strand.
GGATGATTGACTGTTTCTATAAGTAACGCGATTGCGTTATACGTGCACTAATGTGTAACGCAATCGCCATAAAAAGGTGCATCTAATTGTCGCGGGCATCTTGCTTATAACAGTCAAGAAGTACCCAACTCGCCTTTCGAATAAGCCCACGCCAGCGAAGCGCTTAAATGCCAGCAACGTGAGCAAATACGGGCCCCTCAGGGGGGGTTGTTTTTTTGTTGGTGGTTGGCGTAGAGTTTGGCCACTGTGTTTGCATGGGTCGCTTGGAATCGTGACCTGGGCAGTAGCTTATGAAGTTCGCTACATCCCGCTCGACGTCTCTTACTTTCCTGCAACCCAGCCCCAGTACTCTTTCATGTGAAAGAGGCTGTCATCAATTTTAGCGTCAAGGAAATAAGAAAATGTCGAATCGTCAGAGCGGTACCGTCAAGTGGTTCAACGACGAAAAGGGTTTTGGTTTTATCACCCCTGAAAGCGGTCCGGATCTGTTCGTGCACTTTCGCGCGATCCAGGGCAACGGCTTCAAGACCCTGAAAGAAGGCCAGAAGGTCACTTTCGTTGCGGTGCAAGGCCAGAAAGGCATGCAGGCTGACGAAGTACAAGCAGAAAGCTAATTTTCTGAAATGAAAAAGCCCCTGATTGATATCAGGGGCTTTTTTATGGGCGCAATTCCGTAGAATGCCTTCTTTTTTTCCGAGGCCACCATGCCCAAGCACCTGCTCAATCCCCAGGGCGACTTCCCTCCCGTCGGCCTGGGCCGTCGCCTGGCGGCGATGTTCTATGACTTCCTGCTGTGCACGGCGCTGTTGATCGTCACCAGTGGCGCCTACAAGATGATCCAGATGGCAATCATCGGCGAAGAGAAGATGCGCGCCCTGACCGAAGCCGGCACGCTGGACGGTGACCCGTTGCTATCCACCGTGCTGCTGTTCGTATTGTTCGGTTTCTTCGCCAAGTTCTGGACCCACAACGGCCAGACCCTGGGCATGCAGGTATGGTGCATTCGCGTGCAGAACGCCGATGGCACGGCCATCAGCCTGTGGCAGGCACTGTTGCGCTTCGTGGTGTCGATTGCGTCATGGCTGCCGCTGGGGCTGGGCTTCATCTGGGCGCTGTTCGACAAGCGCAAGCGCAGCTGGCATGACATCTACTCGGACACGCAACTGGTTCGGATTCCGAAGAAGACCCGGTAACAGCGGCGCTTTGTCAGGGGAGCCCCATTGTGGCGAGGGGATTTATCCCCGCTGGGCTGCGAAGCAGCCCCAAACAGTCAACTCGATTGTCCTGGCGTACCGAATCGGCTGGCTTTAGGGGCGCTTCGCGCCCCAACGGGGATAAATCCCCTCGCCACAGATAAATCCCCTCGCCACAGATAACCCCCTCGCCATAGGAGACAGCTCCGCTCAGGCGTTCCCCGCCAATTTCATCCGTGCGGCCTGAGTAAAGTCCAGCATGCGCTTGAGCGGGCGAATGGCCTGGGGAATCAGGGCCGGGTCGACGAAGATCTCGTTGGCACCTTCCTGTAAGCTCTTGAGCGTGCGCTCCAGGGTGTTCATCGCCATCCACGGGCAATGCGCGCAACTGCGGCACGCCGCGCCGTTACCGGCGGTTGGGGCCTCGATGAAGACCTTGTCCGGGCACAGCTGCTGCATCTTGTAGAAGATGCCGCGGTCGGTGGCGACGATCAGCGTCTTGTTCGGCAGGCTCTGGGCCGCAGCGATCAACTGACTGGTGGAACCCACTGCGTCCGCCAGCTCGATCACCGATGTCGGCGACTCCGGGTGCACCAGGATCGCAGCGTCCGGATACAGCGCCTTCATGTCCTCCAACTGCTTGGACTTGAACTCCTCGTGGACGATGCAGGCACCGTCCCAGAGCAGCATGTCGGCTCCGGTCTTGCGCTGGATGTAGGTCCCCAGGTGCTTGTCCGGGCCCCAGATGATCGTCTCGCCGTTGTCCATCAGACTCTCGACGATCTCCAGCGCGCAGCTGGATGTCACCACCCAGTCAGCTCGGGCCTTGACCGCCGCCGAGGTGTTGGCATACACCACCACCGTGCGCTCCGGGTGCTGGTCGCAGAACGCCGAGAACTCGTCCACCGGGCAACCCAGGTCCAGGGAGCAGGTGGCTTCCAGGGTCGGCATCAACACGCGTTTTTCCGGGTTGAGGATCTTGGCGGTCTCGCCCATGAACTTGACCCCGGCAACGACCACGGTCTTGGCCGGGTGGGCATTGCCAAAGCGGGCCATCTCCAGGGAGTCGGACACGCAGCCGCCGGTTTCCTCGGCCAGGGCCTGGATGATCGGATCACAGTAGAAATGCGCGACCAGTACCGCGTCCTGAGCCTTGAGCTCGGCGGCGATGGCGGCGCGGTACCAGGCTTCCTGTTCGGCGGACAGCGGCTTGGGCTGCTTGGCGTCAAGGTGGGCCTGGACCAGAAGGCGTTCAGAAATTTGCGTCATGTTCGCAAGACCTGCAAGCGCGTTTAGCGCGAAAGTCGAGTATACACCCGGCTCCGGACCACTCGGGTACCGCCGGGAAAGTGGGTATCAATCAGGCACGGGACAGCGTGAAGCCGGCAAGGCTACAGAATATCCCGGCGATGCAAAAGATCATTCTGACCTGTGCCCAACCCCAGCCCCGAACGCGATCCACCGTGGCGAGGGAGCTTACTCCCGCTGGGCTGCGAAGCAGCCCCAAACATGGCCGGCTCAAATCGACCGCCAACTTGTGTTCCCCTCAAGCTGACTGAAATGTAATCACTCGCCCCACTCGCCTGTGTCATCTTTTCGTTCAAACCTGCCAAGGAGATTGCTCCGGGCACGTGGCGAATCGACTGACGGACCTCCATCGTATGCAAACCAAAACTTCCCGGCGCACCTTCGTAAAGGGTCTGACTGCCGGCGGCATCCTCGGCGGCTTGGGCTTGTGGCGCGCGCCTGTCTGGGCGCTCACCGGCCCGGGCCAGCCCAACGTCCTGAGCGGCACCGAGTTCGATCTGTTCATTGGCGAAAGCCCGGTCAACTTCACCGGCACCCCACGTACCGCCCAGACCATCAACGGCGGCATTCCCGGCCCGCTGCTGCGCTGGCGTGAAGGCGACACCGTCACCCTGCGGGTGCGCAATCGCTTGAAGGATACAACCTCCATCCACTGGCACGGCATCCTGCTGCCAGCCAACATGGACGGCGTTCCGGGGTTGAGTTTCAAGGGTATCGAACCCGACGGCATGTATGTGTATCAGTTCAAGGTCCGGCAAAACGGCACCTACTGGTACCACAGCCATTCAGGCTTCCAGGAGCAATCCGGGGTCTACGGCCCGCTGGTGATCGACGCCAGGGAACCGGAGCCCTTCCAATACGAACGGGACTATGTGGTGATGCTCACCGACTGGACCGATGAAGACCCCGGCAACATCCTTCGCAAGCTCAAGAAACAGTCGGACTACTACAACTACAACAAACGCACCGTCGGCGACTTCATTGACGATGTGGGCAAGAACGGCTGGGCCAGCACTGTGGCCGATCGCAAGATGTGGGCCGAGATGAAGATGAACCCCACGGACCTGGCCGACGTCAGCGGTGCCACCTACACCTACCTCATGAACGGCCAGGCGCCGGACATGAACTGGACCGGCCTGTTCAAGCCTGGCGAACGTCTTCGCCTGCGCTTTATCAACGGCTCGGCCATGAGCTATTTCGACGTGCGCATTCCCGGCTTGAAGATGACGGTGGTGGCGTCCGACGGCCAATACGTCAAACCGGTGAGTGTCGATGAGTTTCGGATCGCCGTGGCCGAAACCTATGACGTCATCGTCGAACCGACCCAAGAGGCCTACACCCTGTTCGCCCAGTCCATGGACCGCACCGGCTATGCCCGCGGCACCCTCGCGGCCAGGGCCGGGTTGTCGGCACCGGTGCCGCCCCTGGACCCGCGGCCATTGGTGACCATGGACGATATGGGCATGGGCGGCATGGACCACGGCTCGATGCAGGGCATGGCCGGGATGGACCACAGCCAGATGCAGGGCATGGATCATAGCCAGATGCAGGGCATGGGCGACATGTCCGGTATGGATCACGGTGCCATGCAAGGCACGGACGGCATGCTGTCGCACCCCGACACCGAGAAAGACAACCCCTGGTAGACATGCAGGCCATGAGCGTCAAGCCCAAGCTCGACGATCCCGGCATGGGGCTGCGCGACAACGGCCGCAAAGTGCTGACCTACTCAGACCTGCGCAGCACCTTCCCCGACCCCGACGGCCGCGAACCGGGCCGTACGATCGAGCTGCACCTGACCGGGCACATGGAAAAATTCGCCTGGTCATTCAACGGCGTGAAATTTTCCGACGCCGCGCCGCTGCTGCTCAAGTACGGCGAGCGACTGCGCATCGTGCTGATCAACGACACCATGATGACCCACCCCATCCACCTGCACGGCATGTGGAGCGATCTGGAGGACGAGAACGGCCAGTTCATGGTGCGCAAGCACACCCTCGACGTACCACCGGGCGCCAGGCGCAGCTACCGCGTCACCGCCGATGCCCTCGGGCGTTGGGCGTATCACTGCCACCTGCTGTACCACATGGAGATGGGGATGTTCCGTGAAGTTCGGGTGCAGGAATGAGGAGCCGAGCATGACCACTGTTTTTCAATACCCCCTGGCACTCATGGCCAGCCTGACCCTCGGCGCCACCTCGGCCTGGGCGGCGGGCAACGACATGCAAGGCATGGATCACAGCCAGATGCACGGGATGGACCATAGCCAGATGCAAGGTATGGATTCGATGCAAGGCATGGACTCGATGCAGGGCATGGAACCCATGCAATCAGCGCCGACCACCAGCCGCACGCCGATCCCGGAACTGACAGCCGCCGATCGCGCCGCCGTCTACGAGGATCACGGCGGACACGCGGTGCATGACAGTGCAATCAATTCGTTTTTCCTCATTGACCAACTGGAGTGGCAAGACGCCGATGACGGCAGCGCCCTGAGCTGGGATGCCTCCGGCTGGATCGGTGGCGACATCGACCGTTTGTGGCTGCGCTCCGAAGGTGAACGCCTCAACGGCAAGACCGAAGAGGCGGAACTTCAGGCCCTGTGGGGCCACGCCATCAGTCCTTGGTGGGACGTGGTGGCCGGCGTACGCCAGGACTTCAAGCCGGGCGATGCGCAAACCTGGGCCGCCTTCGGCGTGCAAGGCATGGCGTTGTACAACTTCGAAGCCCAAGCCACCGCGTTCATCGGCGAAGGTGGCCAGAGCGCGGCGCGACTGGAAGGTGACTACGACATCTTGCTGACCAATCGGTTGATCCTGCAGCCCACCGCCGAGGTCAACTTCTATGGCAAGAACGACCCCGCCCGCGGTGTCGGCTCAGGGCTGTCGGACACCGAACTCGGCGTACGGCTGCGTTATGAAATACGCCGCGAGTTCGCGCCCTACATGGGTGTTACCTGGAATCGGGTCTATGGCAACACCGCCGACTACGCTCGCGAAGAGGGCGAAGACCACAGCGAAGCCCGTCTGGTGTTGGGCGTGCGCATGTGGTTCTGAGCCATTGACCTGTTTCACAAAAAAACTAAAAAACCGAGCTGTAGGAGTCCTTGCATGTCACTCATCAAAACTGCTGTTGTTGCTGTCGCCTTGTCCACCGGCCTGTTGGTCAGTGGCCTGGCCCAGGCGCACCCGAAACTGCTGTCCTCTACCCCCGCCGAGGGCGCCGAAGGTGCGGCACCGCCAAGGATCGAGCTGCACTTTTCCGAAAACCTGATGACCCAGTTTTCCGGAGCCAAGCTAATGATGACCGAGATGCCCGGCATGGCGGCGCATTCGCCCATGCCCATGCCAGCCAAGGTCTCCGGCAGCGATGACCCGAAAACCATGGTCATTGTCCCAAATGGCCCTCTCACCGCCGGCACCTATCAGGTCCAGTGGCGCGCGGTGTCGTCCGACACTCACCCGATCACCGGTAACGTCACGTTCAAAGTGAAGTGAGTTGATGAGCGACTCGATCAACATCGCCCTGCGTTTTGCCCTGTATTTGGATCTGATGTTGCTGTTCGGCCTGGCCGCGTTCGGGCTCTATAGCCTGCGAGGCCAGGAGCGGGTGTCGGGCACGCAGTTGCCGTTCACACCACTGCTAGTGACCACGGCGGTGTTGGGCGTGCTGCTCTCCTTCGCCGCCATGGCGTGCATGGCCTGGGCCATGAGCGGAGTTTCAGACTGGGCCGAACTGTGGCCGCACATTGAAATGATGGTGTTGGAGACCGACTTCGGCTCGAGTTGGACACTGCGGATAGCGGCGCTGCTGCTGGCCGGGGTCGCCGTGACGCTCAATAAACGTTGGCCGACTGCCAGCCTGGGCCTGGTCATGCTCGGTGGGGCCGTGGCCTTGGCGACGCTGGCCTGGGCGGGGCACGGCGCAATGGACGAAGGCACACGCCGCAACTGGCACTTCAGCACCGACTTCCTGCACTTGTGGGCGGCGGGAGGCTGGGTCGGGGCCTTGGCCGCGTTTGCCCTGCTGCTTCGCCAGGCCGAACCGCAGCTGGCGGTACTGGCCCGGACGTTGACCGGGTTTGAAACCGCCGGGGCGGTGATCGTGGCGGTCATCAGCGTGACGGGGGTGGTGAATTATCTGTTCATCGCCGGCCCAAGCGTCGAAGGGCTGCTGGACAGTACCTACGGTCAGTTGCTGGCGCTCAAGCTCATCTTGTTCGCCGCCATGCTGGTGTTCGCCGCGTTGAACCGCTTTCACCTGAGCCCACTGCTGGAGCGGGCTCGACAGAGCGGCGAGCACAAAGTCGCGGTGAATGCCCTACGGCGCAGCATGGTCCTGGAGTTCGCTGTGGCGGTGATCATTCTGGGATTGGTGGCGTGGCTGGGGACGCTGAGCCCGGAGATGGAATAACCGACTAGCGCCCTACTGAATCCGTGGCGAGAGAACTTGCTCCCTCGTCACAAAAGCGAGCAGCATTTAATTATTAAATAAGCCTCACCAGTTTTCAGTTTGCCCATCGCAAGGTGCCCTGGCCTAAATGGGGCTTTATCCAGCCAAGGCCCTGTTATGGAAAGCATTCGAACCTCAACCACCCACGCCATCTGGCTGATGGTCAGCATCGTTTTGGTAGCGCTGAACCTGAGGCCTTCGATGGCAGCGGTCGGGCCGTTGTTATCGGCCATTCGCGGCGAGGTTCCCTTGAGTTTCAGTACCGCCTCGCTGCTGACCATGTTGCCCGTCATGGCGATGGGCCTGGCGATGTTCCTGGGCATGCGCATCGCCCTGCGCATTGGTGAACACCGCACCATCGTGCTGTCGCTGTTGATCATTGGCATCGCCACGGCCTCGCGCTTGTATCTGGACAGCGCCGCCGGGTTGATCGCCAGTGCGATCGTGGCCGGGCTTGGGATCGCGTTGATCCAGGCTGTGATGCCGGCACTGATCAAGTCACGCTTCGCCGACAACGTCTCTCTGTTCATGGGCTTGTACGTCACCGCCATCATGGGCGGGGCGGCGATTGCTGCATCGTTTTCACCCTTTGTCCTGACGCAAACGGGCAGTTGGCGCATCGGCCTGGCGATCTGGGCATTGTTGGCGCTGGTCGCCTTGGGCTGCTGGTACGCCCAGGGATCGAACATCACGCCCTTGTCCGAAACAGCGCCCCGGCATCACGAAGCGTTCTCCAGCAACGCCCGGGCCTGGCTCCTGGCGATTTTCTTTGGCCTGGGCACCGCTTCCTACACCTGCGTGCTGGCCTGGCTGGCACCGTACTACGTGGAAAAGGGCTGGAGCGAACAGCACGCTGGCCTGCTGCTGGGGTTCCTCACGGCAATGGAAGTGTTATCCGGCCTGGTCACCCCGGCGATTGCCAACCGCAGCCGGGATAAACGCTTGGTCCTGAGCGTCCTGCTGGCCCTGATCATCGGCGGCTTCTGTGGCCTGATCCTCAGTCCGGAACGCTTCAGCCTGCTCTGGGCCTGCCTGCTGGGGCTGGGTATCGGCGGCCTGTTCCCCATGAGCCTGATCGTATCCCTCGACCACCTGGACAACCCACGCCGGGCCGGTGGCCTTACTGCGTTCGTGCAAGGTGTCGGCTATCTCATCGCCGGCCTCTCGCCATTGATTGCCGGGATGATCCGCGACCAACTGGGGAGTTTTGAGTGGGCCTGGTGGTCGCTCACGGCGGTCATGGCGTTGATGATGGTGATGGGATTGCGCCTGGACCCGAAACATTACGGACAGCACATCCGCTGAGTTTCCAGTAGGAGGACTTGATAGGTTGAAGATTTAGCGGGTGCGACTTGACGTTACTATACCTGCCAGGATTTTTACCTCGTAAGGGAGCTACGCCTTGTCCGTCATTCCTGACAGAACCTTCGCTGAAGTGCTCAAGCACACCGTCAAACGCATTCTTTCCTATTGGACCCAGATCACCGTCACGTTAGGCCTGCTCGCGACAGGGCTAGGGTTCATCACGTTGTACCTGTATACCCGGACGATTGGACGAATCGATCTGTTCATGCCGTCCATCGATGTGAAGTCTGCACTGTTGGTCTGGGTCGTGCTCGTCCTGCTGCTGATGCTGTCGTATCTGTTCATCCTGGGGGCAACAACGTGGATGTTCGGCTGGTCGGTTTCGCTTTTTTCAAACATGAAGGACAACCAACCGAAGATTGTTTTCTATCTGGTGTTCCCCACGGTTGTGGGATTTAGCGCGTTCATCGGCGCCACTTTCTTTCTGTCCACATTGAACACCTGGATGATATTCGTGGCGTTACTCCTGATCGTCTTCGTTGCGTGCTTTCTCATGTACGCGCTCACGCCGTTCAAAAGAATCATCAGGAAAAGCACACTGGTCCAAGCCAGGCTGGAGCGAGCCCGCTTGAAACGCCTGGCAGCCCATCAACAAATAAAGCAGAAAAAGCTGCAGAAAAATAAGCCTGCCCGCCCCAGGAAGGCCTGCCTGCAAAAATGGCTCACCTATTGGCAGGCGTTCAAAGACAAGACGACGCCAACGTGGCTGCAGCTAAAAGAAAAATGGCAGCGGCTACAGTCGTGGGTAAGGGCTCGCAAAGCGTTCTGGCTCGTCACCCTGGTCTCGATCTTCATATTTGTCACCGTGATCTTCGCCGCCTTTCCAATCCTGCTGACGATACGTTCATACATGGAGAAAGAAACCCCTGACACCGTCCCCTACGTGGCGGGCCTGTCCTGGCTGACACTCATCTTCACCCTGTTACCGGTCGTCGTATTTTATTGTTTCAAGGGGGATATCTACCGGCGGACCTTCAATGGCCTGATCGCAATGATCCTGGCCTTCTGCGCCTTCACAATGCTCTCGCCGGGCAGTCTGAGCCAGATCACCTACATCGCAGCACAAGGCTTATCCGTTCGCCAACAAACGGCGGAGCGATACGCCTTGCCAGAAGAGATAAAACTGCAAGACCTGAGCGCGACCCTGTGGAAAACACGTCAGGTTGCTGCGCAAAAAATAGAAGTCGAGGCCTTCCAGTTGTATTCCTTTGGGGACGTATTGTTACTGTGCCCAAAAGACATGCTGTCACTTGAACTCAAAGAACTGAAAAACTACTCGAAGTTCTGTATCAGCACGCTCAATAGCAAGGTTGTGCGCAAACCGCCGTTACCGGTATTCGCCAGGAAATTACAGAAAGATTGGGCTTGCCGGGTGCCCTCATGGCAGATCCAGGCAGGACGCTGGCTCGCTTGGGAAGCGCTGGTTCCAGGCGTTTACCGCTCCGCGTCGGGCGAGAAAAAGGGCTGAAGGCCCTGGCAGTCGTGAGCATGGCGACTGCGCCACGACAGAACGGCTGACTCCCTGCCCTTGGGCGGGGGGGACACTTAATTTCAGGCAAAAAAAAATCTGGAAATCCTCACTTTCGTGGGCCTTCCAGACTTTTAAAACTGCTAAAAATGGTGGGTCGTGTGGGATTCGAACCTACGACCAATTGGTTAAAAGCCAACTGCTCTACCAACTGAGCTAACGACCCGCTGTGTGGTGGCGCGTATAATACTGATTTCTAAGGACTATTCAACACCTAATTTGAAATAAATCAAAAATAAGGTGTTGGGTCGCTCACGCCCGCCGCCGCGAAGCCTTCGGCACGCAGGCGGCAGCTGTCGCATTTGCCGCAGGCACGGCCCTGATCGTCGGCCTGGTAGCAGGAAACGGTCAGTCCATAGTCCACGCCGAGCTTTACGCCGGCCTTGACGATGTCGGCCTTGCTCAGGTTCTGCAAAGGCGCCTGGATGCGGAACCCCTGCCCTTCCACGCCGGCCTTGGTCGCCAGGTTAGCCATGCGCTCGAACGCTTCGACGAACTCCGGACGACAATCCGGGTAGCCGGAATAATCCACCGCATTGACGCCGATGAAGATGTCACGGGCGCCCAGCACCTCGGCCCAACCCAGGGCGAGAGACAGGAACACCGTGTTGCGGGCCGGTACATACGTCACCGGGATCCCTTCGCTCGGCGCTTCGGGCACGTCGATGGAACTGTCGGTCAGGGCCGAACCGCCGATCCCGTTGAGGTTCAGGCCGATCACCTTGTGCTCTACCACCCCCAGGTCCCGGGCAACCCGCTCGGCGGCCTGAAGCTCGGCGCGGTGACGCTGGCCGTAATCGAAGCTCATGGTGTAGCAGCGGTAGCCTTCGGCCCGGGCCATGGCCACGACCGTCGCCGAGTCCAGGCCACCGGACAACAGGATGACCGCGCGTTTTTCTGTAATGTTCGTCTGTTCAGTCATCTCAGCGCCCCGGCTCGTCGTTCCAAAGATATTTGTGCAACTGCAATTGCAGGCGCACCGGCAGGTTATCCGCCACCACCCAATCCGCCAGGTCACGGGCATTCAAGTCATGATGGCTGGGCGACACCAAAACCTCCCCGGCCCGCTCGTCAAGCCGATACTGGATCAACTTGGACACGGCCCAGTCGTAATCTTCCCGCGAGCAAATGACGAACTTGACTTGGTCGTTGGGCGTCAGCAGTTCGATGTTCTCATAACGGTTGCGATGCGCTTCCTTTGAACCTGGGGTTTTCAAATCCACGACGCGGCTGACACGCGGGTCGACGGCCGAGATATCCAGGGCGCCACTGGTCTCCAACGAGACTTCATAGCCGGCATCGCACAATTGCTTGAGCAAAGGAATGGCATTGGGTTGTGCCAGTGGTTCGCCACCCGTGACACAGACATAGCGCGGGCGGTAGCCGGCGACTTGCTCAAGGATGTCGTCGAGGGTGCGCAAGGTGCCGCCACTGAAGGCGTAGGCGCTGTCACAGTATTGGCAACGCAACGGACAACCGGTGAGGCGCACAAATACCGTGGGCAGCCCGGCCGTTCGCGTTTCACCCTGTAACGAGTAAAAAACTTCGGTGATTCTCAATGTGTCTTGCATAGTCGCCACGGGCGTAACAGCTAAACAGGCTGTCCGCCTCCGTCAGGCACTTCAAGAAACCCCGCCAACGCGTAGATCCCAGGAAGCGTGTTTCAGAAAAAGGGCGTGAATTCTAACGAAAAAACCCGCGACAGGCGCGGGTTTCTTCAATACGGGCTCAAACCGGCTTACATGCGCTGCAGATCGCGCTGAGCCAATTGGGCGGCGGAGGTGCCCGGGTACTGGGCCACCACTTGCTGCAAGATGCCCTTGACCTTGTCGGTGTGACCGAGGCGGCGCTCTACGTCAGCCAGCTTGTACAGCGAATCCGGCACCTTGGCGTGCTTGGGATACAGCTGGGAGACCTTGGCGAACGCCTGTCCAGCGCCTTGCAGGTCGCCTTTGGCCAGGTTCACTTCGCCCAGCCAGTATTGAGCATTGCCCGCGTACTGGCTGTTGGGGTACTTGCGCAGGAAAGCGGCGAAGGCCTGGCTGGCCTTGTCGAAATCCTTGGCCTTGATCAGGTCGAAGGCGGCATCGTAGTAGAGCTTTTCCTTCGCCGGGTCAGCCGGTTCACCGCTGGCGGCAGGTGCCGGAGCGGCTGCCCCAGCGCCTGCGGCAGGTGCTGCACCGGGGGCGTTCAAGTCGCCACCGGTACCAGAATTCTCAGGAGTGGCGGCAGGTGCAACGCCGGTTCCTATGCGCCGATCAAGATCCTGGTATCGCTCCAGGTTTTCCTGCTTCATGCGCGAAATATCATTCTGCAGAACTTCGATCACGCCTTGCTGGCGCGACAGTTGATCCTGCATTTGCTGGAGCTGGTTGAACAGCTCGCCCTGTGCCGAGACAGGGGCCGAAACCCCTCCCCCGGCATAGGCGCCGTTCGTACCGTAACCTGCAGGCGGATTACTGCTCCCGCTATTGCTATAGCCGGCATCGTTATCGACCACAGGAACCGCAGCCCACGCCGCAAGCGGCGCGAGACTGAGAGCCAGAACAGTTACAGCACGACGGCACGTTCGCATGACGAATTACTTACGCAGTTCGACGCGACGGTTTTGAGCCCAGGACTGCTCGTCGTTGCCGGTAGCAACTGGACGCTCTTCGCCGTAGGAAACCAGTTCCAGCTGAGCTGGGGAAACACCTTGCAGTACCAGGTAGCGTTGAACGGCTTTCGCACGACGCTCGCCCAGTGCCATGTTGTACTCACGAGTACCACGTTCGTCGGTGTTGCCTTCCAGAACAACGCGAGCGCCGTTTGCTTTCAGGTCTTTGGCGTGAACGTCCAGAGCGCGCATGGCTTCTGGCTTCAGGTCCGAGCTGTCGTATTCGAAGTAGAAGGTGGTGATTGCGCGCAGAGCAGCTTCTTCGCTCAGGGAGCCATCAACTGCACCAGTGTTAGCGCCGTAACCAGCGTTTGGATCAACAGCGCCTTCACCGGCGTTGTCGCCGCCTTTGGACGAGCAACCTACAGCTACAGCCATGGCCAGAGCCAGCGCAGCAAATTTACCAAACTTCAGCATTTCCATCGTGAAACTCCTAATGAACCCCAGTGTGTTAAGTAAAACGTATTGCGCCGCGTCAGTTCAGGTAAGGGGACCAGGACGGTTCTCTGACTTCGCCTTGTGCGGTAGGAAGCGGGAGCCTCACGCGTCCATTAATGGACACGAGCATCAAGACTCCCCGGCCCTGCTGGCGGGTGGCGTAGATTACCATGGTGCCGTTGGGCGCAACAGTAGGTGACTCGTCCAGAGTGCTATCAGTGAGGATTTTTACGCTACCGCGCTGCAAATCCTGGGCCGCCACCTTGAAATTGGTGAAACCGTCCTGGCGATGGATCATCACCAGGGTCTTTTCATCTGCCGACAGTTTAGGGTTGGCGTTGTAGTTACCCACGAACGTCACGCGTTCAGCACCGCCGCCACCAGCACTGGTCTTGTAGATCTGAGGCTTGCCACCGCGGTCGGAGGTGAAGTAGATGGTCGAGCCATCCTTGCCCCAGAACGGTTCGGTGTTGATGCCCGGGCCATTGGTGACGCGGGAGATCGAGCGCGAGGCCAGGTTCATCACGTAGATGTCAGGGTTGCCGTCCTTGGACAGCACGAACGCCAGGCGCGAACCGTCCGGCGACCACGACGGCGCGCCATTGAGGCCTTCGAAGTTGGTGATCTGCTCACGACGACCGGTGTCGATGTGCTGCACGAAGATCCGAGGACGCTTCTGCTCGAACGAAACATAGGCGATGCGCTTGCCATCGGGGGCAAAACGCGGCGACAGGATCGGCTCGCGCGATTGCAGCAGGGTCACCGCGCGGGCGCCGTCATAGTCGGAGCGCTGCAGGGTGTAACGGGTGTTGTTCTCGGAGAAGCGCTCGGCGGTCACGTAGAGCATGCGCGTGGAGAACGCACCCTTGATGCCGGTGAGTTTCTCGAAGGACTGGTCGGCGATGTAGTGCGCCATGTCGCGCAATTGATCGACGCCGCCCGACACGCTGCCGGTCAGCACTTGCTGCTCGGTGGCGACGTTGAACAGGGCGTACTGCACCTGCAGGCGACCGCCGGCCGGGACAATGCTGCCCACCATGATGTACTGGGCGCCCAGGGCCTTCCAGTCACGGTAGATGACTTCGCTGGCCTGGGTCGGCAGGCTGATCATGTTCTGTTTCGGAATCGGCGCGTAGTAACCCGAGTTGCGCAGGTCGTTGCCGATGATCTCCGCCATGTCGTCCGGCAGGACGCTACCGCCCTGCCAGCCGAACGGTACGACGGCGATCGGGGTCGCCCGGTCGCTGCCGCTGGTGACCAGAATGTTCTTTTCCTCTGCTACCGCCATCCCTGCCAGGCAGCAGATAACGACAAGCATTGATCGAAGAATGTTTCTCACAAGGCTAGATCCTCAGGTGTGAATGTCATCTTGAACGAACGATAGGGAGCAAAGTCGCTCGGTTTCATTCCTTGCATTTCCGTCAGTCGTCCAATGTTCTTGACCGCCGCGACCGCCGAAGCGTCGAACGGACCGTCACCGCTGGACTTGGCGACGCTGACCGAGGTAACCGTACCGTCGGGCAACATGCCGATTTGCAATACTACCGTCATGCCTTTGCGCGCCGAAGGTGGACGGGCCCAACCTTCTGCCGCCCGGGCACGAATCAGATCATCGAAACTGCCGGCGACTTCATCGCCCTGCTCGTCGGCCAAGGCCTGCTGGCGCTCCGGCTTGTCGGAAAGCAGGTCTGCCAAGGCCTGGGCCTTCTTGTCTTCGGCAGATTTACGCGCTGCGTCCTGGGCCTTTTTCTTGGCGGCGTCGGCGGCGGCTTTCTTCTTCGCTTCTTCGGCGACCTTTTTCTTCGCCTCTTCAGCTTCGGCTTTCTTCTTGGCGTCTTCGGCCGCTTTCTTCTTCGCGTCCTCGACAATCTTTTTCTTCGCTTCTTCAGCGGCCGCTTTCTTGGCCTCTTCTTCGGCGGCTTTCTTGGCTTCTTCCTCGGCCTTCTTCTTGGCTATATCAGCCAATTGTTTCTCTTCTGCCTTCTTGGCCTCGGCCGCCTTCTTCGCGTCGTCGGCTTTCTTGGCTTCATCAGCCTTTTTCGCCTCGTCCGCTTTCTTCGCCTCATCGGCCTTCTTGGCTTCCTCGGCCTTTTGAGCCGCTTCCTCTTTCTTTTGTTCCGCGGCCTTGATCGCTTCCTGCTCGACCTTTTTCTGCTCCATCTGCTCGACTTCGGTCTGGCGCGCGGCGGATTTCTTCGCCTCGCCCGCAAGCTTCTGGTTGGTCTGGGTGGTGGCCTGGCTTTTGGACTTGAGCTGGTACAACGTCGCCTGCACGATCGGCTTGGCCGGTGGCAGCTCCGGTGTCATGGCAAAACTGACGAACAGCATGCCGAACACCAGCACGTGCAGGCCGACGGCCAGGACAGTGGGCCAGAAGTAGCTTTCCGAGGCGGACGGCTCTCGCTGTTGCTGCATCAGGGGGCCTCGGTGATCAAGCCAACATTACCGACCCCGGCTTTCTGCAGACCGCCCATGGCGCCCATCACGGCACCGTAGTCGACGGTCTTGTCGCCGCGAATGAAGACCTGCGTACGCTTGCCGGCGTCATTGCCGACACGAATGATCTTGGTCACCGCATCGGTCATCTGCGGCAGGGTCATGGCCCGGTCCTGCTGCTTCTCGGTGTCGACTTCGCTGCCAAGGTTCCAGTAGTAGGTCTTGTCAGCCTTGATCGAAATGGTCAGGACCTGGGTGTTGTTGTCCTGCGGCAAGGCTTCGCTGGAAACCTTGGGCAGATCAACCTTCACGCCCTGGTTGAGCATCGGCGCGGTCACCATGAAGATGACCAGCAGCACCAGCATCACGTCGATGTAGGGCACCACGTTCATCTCGGCAACCGGCTTGCGCTTGTTTCGGGCTCGAGCGATTAAAGCCATCGGGAAATACCTGCTTATTCTTCGCTGGTGTGCACTTTGCGGTGCAGGATCGCCTGGAACTCATCGGCGAAGGTGTAGTAACGGCCGATCAGCGTTTCGCTGCGGGCAGCGAAGCGGTTATAGGCAATGACGGCCGGGATGGCCGCGAACAGGCCGATGGCGGTGGCAACCAGGGCCTCGGCGATGCCCGGGGCCACGGTGGCCAGGGTCGCTTGCTGGGCCGATGCCAGGCCTCGGAAGGAGTTCATGATCCCCCACACGGTGCCGAACAGACCGATGTACGGGCTGACCGAACCGACGGTGGCGAGGAACGGCAGGCTCTGCTCGAGCTTCTCTTCCTCGCGGGAAATGGCCACGCGCATGGCACGGGCCACGCCTTCCATCACCGCTTCAGGGTCGACGCCCGGCTGCTGGCGCAAGCGGGAGAACTCCTTGAAGCCGGCGCGAAAGATCTGCTCGACGCCCGAGTCCGGGTCCGGGTTGCTGCCCGCCTGGCGGTACAGCTTGGACAGGTCGATGCCCGACCAGAAGCGCTCTTCAAAGCTCTCCAGGGCTCGGCGACCGGCGCGCAGCAGGTTGCTGCGCTGAAAAATCATGATCCATGAGGTCACCGATGCGGCTACCAGGGTCAGCATTACCAGTTGCACCACGACGCTGGCATTGCTGACCAGGCTCCACATGGAGGTATGGTCGACGACGTTAGCTTCCACGCTTTATCTCCTGCTCTGAGTGTGTACCCGCGCCGCTCACGCCGGCAAAGGCCGCACGTAGAGCTTCGGGAATGGCCCGGGGTTTCAAACTATGGGTGCGCACACAGGCCACCAGGAACTGCCCTTCACAGAGCAGCACATTATCCGTAGCCCGCCTGACCTGCTGCTTGAAGCGCAGGCTGACACGGTTCAACTCGATGACATCGGCACTTACCACCAGCTCGTCGTCCAGTCGCGCCGGCGCGTGGTAGCGCGCTTCGCTGGAATGCACGACGAATAACAGGTCCTCCCCTGCCAGCGCGGATTGGGCGAAACCCAGTTCCCGCAGCCGTTCGGTTCGAGCCCGTTCCATAAACTTGAGGTAATTGACGTAGTAAACGATGCCGCCGGCATCGGTGTCCTCGTAATAAACGCGACAGCGATGTGCGAACGACTCCAGCCCGTTTTGCGCGCGCATACTCTAGTGCTTACTCCTCAGGTTGCCAATCGGCCAGGCAACTGTTTTTTCATTCTCGAATGCATTGACGCTCCAGACGTCGTCTGGGACAGCACGAGCCGGAAAAAAGTCAGCCTATCGAGCGCGTTCAATCGTCCACGGCATCGAGGAATTCGTCTACTACCGGCATCTCGCCCATTCGTGTCGGGATGTTTAAGCCAAAGTGCAGGTAAGCATGGCGGGTTACCACGCGCCCGCGGGGGTACGCATGATGTAGCCCTGCTGGATCAGGTACGGCTCCAGCACATCCTCGATGGTGTGACGCTCTTCGCTGATGGCGGCGGCCAGGCTGTCGACGCCCACCGGGCCACCGTCGAACTTCTCGATCATGGTCAGGAGCAAGCGCCGGTCCTGATGGTCGAAGCCACGCTCGTCAATGTCCAGCAGGTTCAACGCCAGGTCGGCAATCGGCTTGGTGATGTGGCCCTTGGCACGGACCTCGGCAAAGTCCCGGACCCGCCTCAGCAGTCGATTGGCGATCCGCGGCGTGCCTCGCGCCCGACGGGCGACTTCGTACGCGCCGTCCGGGTCCAGCGGCAATCCGAGGATGCCCGCCGAGCGGCTGACAATCGTCGCCAGGTCGGCATTGCTGTAGAACTCCAGGCGCTGGACGATGCCGAAACGGTCCCGCAGCGGGTTGGTCAGCATGCCGGCCCGGGTGGTCGCCCCCACCAGGGTGAACGGCGGCAAATCCAGCTTGATGGAACGCGCCGCCGGACCTTCGCCGATCATGATGTCGAGCTGGAAATCTTCCATGGCCGGGTACAGCACTTCTTCGACGATCGGCGACAGACGGTGGATTTCGTCGATGAACAATACGTCATGGGGTTCGAGATTGGTCAGCAACGCCGCCAGGTCGCCCGGCCGCTCGAGGACCGGCCCCGAGGTACTCTTGATCGACACCCCCATTTCCTGGGCAATGATGTTGGCCAGGGTGGTCTTGCCCAGGCCCGGCGGGCCGAAGATCAAGGTGTGGTCCAGCGACTCGCTGCGCCCACGGGCCGCCTGGATGAACAACTCCATCTGCTCGCGCACGGTCGGTTGGCCAATGTAGTCGGCCAGGCTGACGGGGCGAATCGCGCGGTCCTGGATTTCCTCGCGGTCACGGGGCGCACCCGTGGCGGCGATCAGACGGTCAGCTTCAATCACTTAGATCATTCCCTTCAGGGCACGGCGGATCATGTCTTCAGTGCTCAGGCCTTTTTCCTTGATGGCGGAAATCGCCTTGCTGGCTTCCTGCGGCTTGTAACCCAGGGAAATCAGCGCGGTAACCGCATCGTTCTCGGCGCTGACCGCCGGGGCCGGCGCGTCCGGCTGGTTTGGCACCAGGGCGAACATGGCCGGCACCGTTTCCCAGGCCTTGAAGCGGTCCTTGAGTTCCACCAGCAGGCGCTCGGCGGTCTTCTTGCCAACCCCGGGCACCTTGGTCAGTGCCGAGGTGTCCTGGGACTGCACGCAGCGCACCAGTTCATCGACCTCCAGGCTCGACATCAAGGCCAGGGCCAACTTCGGGCCGACGCCATTGAGGCGGATCAGCTCACGGAAGAAATCCCGTTCGCGCTTGCCAATGAAGCCATAGAGTAACTGCGCATCCTCGCGCACGACCAAATGGGTGTGCAGTGTCAGCGGCTCGCCGACCGACGGCAGGCGATACAGCGTGGTCATGGGCACTTCGAGCTCATAACCGAGCCCGTTCACATCCAGAATCAGGTGCGGCGGCTGTTTTTCAGCCAGGGTGCCGCGCAAGCGTCCAATCACGTTTCAGATCCTTGGGCGTTGGCCAGCCGTGGGCTGGCGAATAACGGCCCGGCATAAGGGCCGACGACGCGGCGCACCCTACCCGGGTTCACGAATGAGTGCGCTGATGCTATCAGAGACGCAGGCGCCCGCCACGACTGCGTGCAGTGCCCAAGCCGTGCGGCAGCAGGCTGGAGCGGGTATGCGCATGGCAAATGGCGATGGCCAGGGCGTCGGAGGCGTCGATCTGCGGCTTGCTGACCAGTTTCAACAGGTGCATCACCATCATTTGCACCTGTTCCTTGTTCGCCGCGCCCGTTCCGACGACCGCCTGCTTGACCTGGGTAGCGGTGTATTCGGCGATTTCCAGGCTTTCCTCGGCACCGGCAACAATGGCCGCGCCCCGGGCCTGGCCCAGCTTCAGGGCCGAATCGGCGTTACGGGCCATGAACACTTTTTCGATGCCCATGGTGACCGGCCCGTAGGTCTGGATGACCTCCCGCACGCCGCGATAAACAATCTGCAGGCGCTCGTGCAACTCGCCCGCCCCCGTGCGGATACAACCGGAAGCCACGTACACGCAGCCACGCCCGGTATCACGAACCACGCCGTAGCCGGTGATGCGTGAACCGGGGTCGATGCCAAGGATTAAAGTCATAACGCCTGCGAAAAAAAGTGCGATGGCAAGAAGGTACAACTCATCAAAGGCCTGCAGTGAACCCGTGGCGAGGGAGCTTACTCCCGCTGGGCTGCGTAGCAGACCTTTTTTGGGAGCGCTTCGCACTCCAGCGGGAGCAAGCTCCCTCGCCACAATGGTTTCAAACAAACCTTAAGTGAGCAGCATTACACCTGTCAGCCCAGTTGCTCTGCCACCGACTCTGGAATGTCAGCATTGGAATAGACATTCTGCACGTCATCCAGGTCTTCGAGCATGTCGATCAGCTTGAGCACTTTCTCGGCGCCGTCCAGGTCCAGCTCGGCGCTGGTGGTCGGCTGCATGACGATTTCCGCGTCGGCCGGCTTGAACCCGGCCGCTTCCAGGGCATTGCGCACGGCATAGAAGCTGGCGAACGAGGTGAACACGTCGAACGATCCGTCTTCATGGCTGACCACGTCGTCGGCGTCGGCTTCCAGGGCGGCTTCGGTCAAGGCGTCTTCATCCAGGCCCGGCGCGAAGCTGATCTGCCCCTTGCGCTCGAACAGGTATGCCACCGAACCGTCGGTGCCCAGGTTGCCACCGCATTTGCTGAAGGCGTGACGCACGGCCGCCGCGGTACGGTTACGGTTGTCGGTCATGCATTCGACCATGACCGCCACGCCGCCTGGGCCATAACCTTCGTAGGTCAGTTCTTCAACGTTGTCGGCCTCGGTCGCACCGGCGCCACGGGCGATGGCCCGGTCGATGATGTCGCGGCTCATGTTGGCACCCAGTGCCTTGTCCAGGGCCAGGCGCAGGCGCGGATTGGAACCCGGATCGCCGCCACCCTGGCGGGCCGCGACCGTCAGCTCACGGATCCACTTGGTGAAGATCTTGCCCCTCTTGGCATCCTGACGTTCTTTGCGGTGCTTGATGTTCGCCCACTTGGAATGACCTGCCATAACTCGCTCCGGTTTTTCTTGAAACGTTGCCCGCCCTGCACCGATGCAGCGGCAGGCAAGCAGAAATATCGACACCAACGAAAAGGCGCATCCGAAGATGCGCCTTCAGGTGTCAGCCTTACTCAGCCTTGGGCTGTTCACGCAGACGGATGTGCAGCTCGCGCAGTGCCTTGGCATCCACCACACCCGGAGCCTGGGTCATGACATCGGCCGCGCTCTGGGTTTTCGGGAAAGCGATCACTTCACGGATCGACTGGGCGCCGGTCATCAGCATCACCAGGCGATCCAGGCCGAAGGCCAGGCCACCGTGAGGCGGTGCGCCGAACTTCAGGGCGTCGAGCAGGAAGCCGAACTTCTCTTCCTGTTCCGCTTCGTCGATGCCCAGCAGGCGGAACACCGCCTGTTGCATTTCCTTGCGGTGGATACGGATCGAACCGCCACCCAGCTCGGTGCCGTTCAGGACCATGTCGTAGGCACGCGACAGCGCGGTAGCCGGGTTGGCCTCCAACTCCTGCGGGGTGCATTTCGGCGCGGTGAACGGGTGATGCAGCGCGGTGAAGCTGCCATCTTCGTTTTCTTCGAACATCGGGAAGTCAACGACCCACAGCGGCGCCCACTCGCTGGTCAGCAGCTCAAGATCGTGACCGACCTTGATGCGCAATGCGCCCAGGGCTTCGCTGACGATCTTGGCCTTGTCGGCGCCGAAGAACACGATGTCGCCATCGACCGCGCCAACGCGATCGAGGATCACGTTCAGGTTGGCCTCAGGGATGTTCTTGACGATCGGCGATTGCAGGCCTTCGACGCCCTTGGCGCGCTCGTTGACCTTGATGTACGCCAGGCCCTTGGCACCGTAGATGCCGACGAACTTGGTGTAGTCGTCGATCTTGCTGCGCGGCATGCTCGCGGCGCCCGGCACGCGCAGGGCGGCAACGCGGCACTTCGGATCGTTGGCCGGCCCGCTGAAGACCTTGAATTCGACGTCCTTGAGCTGGTCGGCCACGTCCACCAGTTCCAGCGGGATACGCAGGTCCGGCTTATCGGAACCGTAGCGGCGCATGGCCTCGTCCCAGGTCATGTGCGGGAAGTCGCCGAATTCCAGACCCAGCACTTCCTTGAACAGGTTGCGGATCATGCCTTCGGTCAGGCCCATGATGTCTTTTTCGTCGAGGAAGCTGGTCTCGATGTCGATCTGAGTGAACTCAGGCTGACGGTCGGCACGCAGGTCTTCGTCGCGGAAGCACTTGGCGATCTGGTAGTAGCGGTCGAAGCCGGCCACCATCAGCAGTTGCTTGAACAACTGCGGCGATTGCGGCAGGGCAAAGAAGCTGCCGGGGTGGGTGCGGCTCGGCACCAGGTAATCGCGGGCGCCTTCCGGCGTGGCGCGGGTCAGGATCGGCGTCTCGACGTCGAGGAAACCGTTCTCGTCCAGGTAGCGACGGATGCTGGTGGTCATGCGCGAACGCAGGCGCAGCTTCTCGGCCATTTCCGGACGGCGCAGGTCGATGAAGCGGTAGCGCAGGCGGGTTTCTTCGCCCACATCGGAAAATTCGTTGAGCGGGAACGGTGGGGTTTCCGCTTCGTTGAGCACTTCCAGCTCGTGGCCCAGCACTTCGATCATGCCGGACGCCATGTTGGCGTTGCCAGCACCGGCCGGACGCAGGCGCACCTTGCCGGTGATCTTGACCACGTATTCGCTGCGCACGCGGTCGGCGGTGGCGAAGGTTTCAGCGCGGTCCGGATCGAACACCACCTGGGCCAGGCCTTCACGATCACGGATATCGAGGAAAATCACCCCGCCATGGTCACGGCGACGATGAACCCATCCGCAAAGAGTAACTTCCTGACCTTCCAGGCTTTCGTTCAGTTGGCCGCAATAATGGCTGCGCATCATGGTAGTGGTTTCACTTCTCGTAATTCGACATTCGGTTGGAGGCCCTGCCCATGCAAGAACTCGCGCGTATTCAACTCAGTCTGCTTTGTCGCCACCGGCCAGGTTCTTCTTGGCGCCGGTTTTGAAGTCGGTTTCATACCAGCCCGTACCGCCGAGGCGGAAACCAGGCATGGACAGCATCTTTTTCAGTTCTGGCGCCTGGCAGGCAGGGCAGTCGACCAGCGGTGCCTCGCTGATCTTTTGAATGACTTCCATCTGATGACCACAGGAAGCACATTGATAGTCGTACATCGGCATGGGGTTGTCTCGGCGATCAGGTTACTCGCGCAAAGGCGGGCTTTGCGGCAAAGGGCGAGATTATATCCATTAAATGCAGCCTGTGCAGCCGTAAGACCGCACAGGCCGCTCCCGGCCCGTTTCAAGCACTGGCCTGGGCCTCAGTGCCGTCCGACGACCTCCAGCCCGGTTTCCTTCAGACTGTGCACAACGCAGACCACGCGCACCAGGCCACTGAAATTGCGCACGCCACCATGGCGCAAGTGCACCTCCCGGTCCACATGGGACAGCAAGGTGCTGATGGAACAGCGGTTGAGCCGGGCCATGTCGGCGAGGATATCCCAATAGACCTGCTCCAGACGCAGACACGTGGCAAAGCCATTCAGGCGGATGGACCGGGCCCAGGGCCGAGCCAATTGCATGTCGAAGCCCCTGACGAACGGATCGACGTGGATGGGCTGACAGCGCCCGCGCGCGCCCTCGCCGGGTTCTTTTCCTTGAATCATACCGTTGACACTCCTTTGCCAGACGAACCTTTCAGGTGGAACACTCCACCTGTGGCGCTTATTGGAAGCTCAACGGCATCGGCAGATCCAGACGACTTTATGGCCATCGACGTAGGACAAGCCGACAGCCGGCAGGCGACGAATTACGCCGTCCTACCCGCTGCCTACAAATCCCGGCGCCCTGCTCCCGGAGAGCAAGGGCTCGGCAGCCCTGCCAGGCTTATTTATCTTCCAACAGCGAGCGCAGCATCCATGCGGTCTTTTCATGAACCTGCATGCGCTGGGTCAGCAGATCGGCGGTGGGCTCGTCGCTGACCTTGTCCAGGAGGGGAAAGATGCCACGGGCGGTACGCGTCACCGCTTCCTGCCCTTCCACCAGTTGCCGGATCATATCCTCGGCACCGGGCACGCCCTCTTCTTCCTTGATGGAAGACAAGCGCGCGTACACCGAGTAGGCACCCGGCGCCGGGAAACCGAGGGCCCGGATGCGCTCGGCGATCAGGTCCACCGCCAGCGCCAGTTCATTGTATTGCTCCTCGAACATCAGGTGCAGGGTGCGAAACATCGGCCCGGTGACGTTCCAGTGGAAATTGTGGGTCTTGAGGTAGAGCACATAAGTGTCCGAAAGCAGGCGTGAAAGCCCGTCGACGATGGACTTGCGGTCTTCTTCACTGATACCGATATCAATGGCCATGTTGATTGATCTCCTGACGGTGATGAATGAGACAGCGGCTCCTCCACTGTAGTGGTTTTTGCCGCCGGCAGCCTGCGACAGATCGCCGGCCCTCCTGAACCGACAAGCCGGGACGCCGGGCGGTTCCGACACACGGGCCCCTTCAACGGCGCTCGCCTGGCCCCTGCAAGCGTCCACCGGGTGGCTGGCCGACGAACAGCGCGGTATGGGTCCGCGACGCGTTTGAGAAGGCCAAGGCTTTACTGTTAAATAGGCAGTGTGTCGCTACGCCTATTTTCCAGGACGTGGCGCATAGGCTGGTTCGAATACGTGTCCAACGCCTCTCCATTTTTCCGAAGCGAACCGTCCTCGACCCGCTCTTCCTTGTGATCTGTCTTAACCGTGAGCCAATTAAAATGTTGAAAATCGTCCACTTGCTAATGGGCGCAGCTGCCTTGCTGCTGTCCTTCATCCCTAGCCTGGGTTCCGAAGCCACACCTTACCTGCAACATCCCGATGCACTGTACCTGGCCTTTTTCGGCCTGCTCAACCTGACCCTCGCGCCCGTCATTCCTTACTGGAATAAAGGCCCCCGTCATCAACTGCAAAACCTCGTCAGCGTCCTGCTGGTACTGGCCGTCGCCCTGCAAACCCTGGCGTTGCTGGCCCCCATGCCGGAAATCGCCGGCCAACCGGCCATTGCGTTCAGCCTTGGCTGTGCGTTGCTGGCCGTGGCCGTGCACCTGGGCGTCAGCTTCTACAAGAAGTCGTCGCCCGCTGCAGCCTCGCAGAACTACGACATGTCCAACCGCGATACCGGCACCGTGAAGTGGTTCAACACTTCCAAAGGCTTCGGCTTTATCTCCCGCGATTCCGGCGATGACATTTTCGTGCATTTCCGGGCCATCCGTGGCGAAGGCCATCGCGTCCTGGTGGAAGGCCAGCGCGTAGAGTTTTCCGTGATGAACCGCGACAAGGGCCTGCAGGCCGAAGACGTGATCGCCGCGCTGCCGCGCCGCTGATCATGCCGTAAAAAAACCGCGATGCAGCCTGGCTGCTCGCGGTTTTTTTGGGCCTGGCACTCGGTGCCGGTCAGTAATGAGGAGGCGGGGCCTCTTCTTCGAAGGATTCGAACTGCCCAGCCATCTCTTCCTGGCGCTTGAGCAACGCCGCCATCTGCAACTGCAGCCGCTCGACCACGCGCTGCTGCTCCACCAACACATCATTCAATGCCTGGATGGTGTCATCCTGAAACGCCAGGCGACTTTCCAGATCGGTTACACGGTCTTCAAGGTTCATGGTTTCAGCCCTCCAGAAACTTGAAATCATCGGTCAATGCCACGCGCAAGCGTTCGCGAATGGCCTTCACTTGCACGTCATTATAAGGCTGTGCCGGGTGTTTGCCCCAGACCGGTGCCGGCCACGCGGCATCATCGCGTTTGCGTACGATGACATGCATGTGCAATTGACTGACAACGTTACCCAGCGTCGCGACGTTCAGCTTATCGGCGTCGAACGAGTCCTTGAGCGTTTCGGCCAGGGCCGTGGTTTCTTTCCACAGTTGCTGCTGGTCCATGTCATCCAATTGAAATAATTCGCTGATATTTTCCCGCCGCGGTACGAGTATGAACCACGGATAGTTGGAATCATTGGACAAGAGCAACCGACACAGCGGGAAATCGCCGATCGGCAATGTGTCTTGTTGCAGTCGTGGATCTAAGGCAAACACCGCGCGCACTCCTGATGGTTGATCGGTCCGGTTTCCGGGCACAGGCCGCGCCGGACACAGACCGGCAGCATACCTGCGAATGCCGGAGGGTTCACGGGGCACTCGTTCGACACGCCTGCATCGCCTTCTTGTTCACCGCTCTTTCAAGAACCGGTATGAACGAGGGCGGGCGTTGCACCAACACGGCGCAGGGTCCAGGGTGCAGTCCGACAGCAGCGTCCCAGGGCCTGGCAAATGCACCGGAGCTGTCAGATTTTCGTACAGCTTGAAAATTTTTTGCACCAAAACAGCACAGTGGGTCTACGCTCAGTGCACGAAGCATCCGGGATTTACTCACTCGATGGGGTGAACCGGTAACGTTTTTGGTTGTCGCGCACCGTTTCAAGACGTTCAACACGAGGGCCGCGCAGCCGTCAACCCTATTTAAAACAAGGCCTTTGGAGCCCGGTTTCATGAGGTTTCACCGCGTCAACCGGTAGAATGTGAAAAAAATGTAAACGAAATTCGGGTTTGTGCATGCTTGTTGCATTCATCCGCACATCGTCCAAGGGCTTCGCCGGAAGCGAAAACCCGCAGACCTATAAATTAAAGTGGCAAGGCTGCCCTCAGGAGCTTCAAGCGCGGTAATGACGGACTCTTTACACCAATGCCGGAGAGAAAAAACAACCTTAGAAGTTGTGAATCCGATTGCGTTGGTTCAGCCGAAATACGACATGGATCGAGCCATTGGCGACACGGTCGTAAAGAAGCTGAAAGGTTGTATGGGCAAGTATCGCCAATAGGGTCGGCGTGATATAAGTTTGCGCCGACACAAAAAGAAAGAGCCGCCCAGATAATAAAACAGGTGGGACGGCAGTACTCTTCTAAAACCAAAGGAGCAAATCACGATGCGCGTGATGAAGTGGAGCATGATCGCACTGGCCGTTGCTGCAGCAGCCAGTACTCAAATGGCTACGGCCGCACCTTTCGTAAGTGACCAAGCTGAAGCCAAGGGCTTTGTCGAAGACGCCAAGTTCGACTTGCTGCTGCGCAACTATTACTTCAACCGTGACCGCAAAAACGGTTCAAACGACCAGAAAGACTGGACTCAGGGTTTCTGGGGCAACTTCAGCTCCGGTTACACCCAAGGCACGGTAGGGGTCGGTGTTGATGCATTCGGTTATCTGGGCATCAAACTGGACGGCGGCGACGGCACGGCAGGTTCGGGCAACATGAGCCGCAACTCCCAAGGCCACAACGAAGACGACTTTGGTAAGGCCGGTGCAGCCGTCAAGCTGCGTATCTCCAAAACCGAACTGAAATTCGGTCAAATGCAGCCTAGCACCTCCCCAGTGTTCGCTGTCGGCGGTTCCCGCCTGTTGCCTCAAACCGCTACCGGTTTCCAACTGCAAAGCAGCGAAATCAAGAACCTGGATCTGGAAGCAGGTCACTTCTACTCGGCCTCCAGCCAGGACGAGATGAACAGTGACGGTGAGCTGCACGCTACATACGCATCCGGCGACAGCATTGCCGTTACCGGCAAGACCATGGATTACGTTGGTGGCAAATACGGCATCTCCGACGATCTGAGCGTTTCGCTCTACGGCTCCAAATTCGAAGATATTTGGGACCAGTACTACGCCAACGTGAACTACACCATCCCTATGGGTAACGACCAGTCGCTCAATCTGGATGGTAACATCTACCGCACCGTCGATACCGGTAGCGCCAGAGCGGGTGATATCAGCAACACCACGTTCTCGCTGGCAGCTGCGTATTCGTTCCTGAAAGCGCACACCGTTACCGTGGCCTTCCAGAAAGTGGACGGCGACACTCCATTCGACTACGTCGGTGTGGGTGACAACAACCGTGGCGGCGACTCGATCTTCCTCGCCAACTCCATCCAGTACTCTGACTTCAACGCCCCTAACGAGAAGTCTGCTCAGGTTCGTTACGACCTGAAGATGGCTGAGTACGGCGTACCAGGCCTGAGCTTCATGGCCCGTTACGTTAAAGGCTGGGATATCGACGGTACCAAGATGGATGCCTCCAGCCCATACAACCAATACGGCTATGGTGAAGATGGCAAGCATCACGAAACCAACGTCGAAGCCAAGTACGTGGTTCAGAGCGGCCCTGCCAAGGACCTGTCGTTCCGCGTTCGTCAAGCATGGCACCGCGCCAACACCGACCAGGCTGAGGGCGATATCAACGAGTTCCGCCTGATCGTCGACTACCCGATCTCGGTCCTGTAATTGCCGAAAGTTAGTTCGCGGTAATCAAAAAAGGCCCATCTTCGGATGGGCCTTTTTCATTGTTGGCTATTCATGAACGTCTGACCAACAGGTCAAACAGACTCCTGAACCACCCGAATCACACGCTGTGGGAACGGAATATCGATCCCCGCATCCTTCAACCGGTCCCGAGCCTGTTCATTCAACATGAACATCACGCTCCAGTAATCGGCCGTCTTCACCCAGATCCGCAACGACACTGTGATCGAACTGTCACCCAAGGTGGAAATCACTGCTTCAGGCGCCGGATCAGCCAACACGCGCTCATCCTTCGCCAGGTCCAGCAACACCTGCCGGGCCTTCTGCAGATCCGCCTGGTAATCCACACCCACGTCGAATACCACTTTGCGGGTCGGCTGGCGGTTGGTGTTGGTGATGATGCCGTTCGACAGGTTGCCGTTGGGCACGATGACCGTCTTGTTGTCGCCGGTGCGCAGTACGGTGTGGAAGATCTGGATCGCATCGACCGTACCGGCAACGCCCTGGGCCTCGATCCAGTCACCGATGCGGAACGGACGGAACAGCAGGATCAGCACGCCACCGGCGAAATTCGCCAGGCTGCCCTGCAACGCCAGGCCAATCGCCAGGCCAGCCGCACCGATGGCGGCGACGAACGAGGTGGTTTCCACGCCGATCATCGACGCGACGCTGACGATCAGCAGCACTTTCAAAATGATGTTCGCCAGGGTACTGATGAACCCTTGCAGCGCCAGGTCCGCGTTGCGCAGGGCCAGCAGCGCGCCCAGTTTCTGCGTAACCTTGTTGATCAGCCACCAGCCGATGGCCAGGGTGATGATCGCCAGCAGCACCCGGCTGCCGTACTCCATGATCATCGGGATCCAGGCCTGGGAAGCCTTGACCAGGTGGTCCACTTCAGCGTTCAAGTCCATCGTTGTCTCCTTTTCCTGTTACACGCGGCATTGTGGTAAGAGAGGATGCTCGCGCTTGGGTGCGTAGCGCTCACCGATAAGGGGCTGCTACGCAGCCAGCGGGAGCGAGCTCCCTCGCCACAGGGTCTCCATGCAACTGAAATATCAGTCGCGGAAGTTATTGAATTGCAACGGCATGCCGAATTCCTTGCCGCGCAGTGCCGCAATGGCCTCTTGCAAGTCGTCACGCTTTTTGCCGGTCACCCGCACCTGCTCGCCCTGGATGGCGGCCTGTACCTTGAGCTTGGCGTCCTTGATGTGGGCAACGATCTTCTTCGCCAGTTCCTTGTCGATGCCTTCCTTGAGCACCGCTTCTTGCTTCATCAGCTTGCCCGAGGCGAAAGCGTCCTTGACCTCGAGGCACTGTACGTCGATCTTGCGCTTGACCAGCGCGAGCTTGAGGATCTCGATCATCGCCTCGAGCTGGAAATCGGCTTCGGCGGTCAGGTTGACGGTCAGGTCCTTTTCCTTGAACTCGAAACTGCCCTTGCCCTTGAGGTCATAGCGACGGTCGAGTTCCTTGACGGCGTTTTCAACGGCGTTGGTGACTTCGTGTTTGTCCAGTTCGGATACCACGTCGAATGACGGCATGTAGTGTTCTCCAATAAAAAGGCGCGCCGGTAACAAAGGCGCGCGCTTGGCTTGTGGTTAAAATCGGGCTCATTATAACGGGTCTTTCCCCACTGACACTGCGAGCTCCCGGATGCCTGCGCCAAACCGAGTAAAAAACTGATGCCCACCACCTGGCATGTCCTGGGGGCCGGCAGCCTCGGCACGTTGTGGGCCGCGCGCCTGGCCCGGGCCGGCCTGTCAGTGAGGTTGGTACTGCGCAATGCAGACCGCCTGCAAGCCTATCAAGCCGCCGGCGGGCTGACGCTGGTGGAACAGGGCCAGGCGCAGTGTTACCCGGTCCCCGGCGAAACGGCGGACCACCACGAGCCGATCAAGCGCCTGTTGCTGGCCTGCAAGGCCTATGACGCCGAGGCCGCCGTCAGCTCGGTGGCCCACCGCCTGGATGCCGACTCGGAACTGATCCTGCTGCAGAACGGCCTCGGCAGCCAGGACGCAGTGGCCAACCGCGTGCCCCTGGCCCGTTGCATCAGTGCCTCCAGTACCGAAGGGGCGTTTCGCGACGGTGACTGGCGCGTGGTGTTCGCCGGCCATGGCTACACCTGGCTCGGCGATCCGGCGCATCCGGTGGCCCCGTTCTGGCTGGACGACCTGGTGGCCGCAGGCATTCCCCACGAATGGAGCGCCGATATCCTCACCCGCCTCTGGCGCAAACTGGCGCTCAACTGTGCGATCAATCCACTGACGGTGCTGCACCACTGCAAGAACGGCGGCTTGCAAAGCCACCACTGCGAAGTCGCCACCCTGTGCGCGGAACTCACCGATCTGCTCGAACACTGCGGCCAGCCCGCCGCCGCCGAAGACCTGCAACCGGAGGTCGAGCGGGTGATCCAGGCCACCGCTGCCAACTACTCCTCGATGTACCAGGATGTCAGTAACCGGCGCCGCACCGAGATCAGCTACCTGCTCGGCCACGCCTGCAAGGTGGCCCAGCGGCACCGGTTGGCGGTACCGCACCTGGAACAACTGCGCCAGCGACTGATTGTCCACTTGGACAACCTCGGATTGCCCAGCGACTGAGCAGCGGCTACGCTGGCCCTCGTGTTCCTTTTTAGCGACCAGTCTGATGCCATTGCGCCAGCGCCTTGAGAACCTCCCGGTCGGCCAGAAGCTACTGGCCGCCCTGTTGGTGTTGTTGACCACTGTCCTGCTGGTGGCCAACCTGACCTTTATCAGTGCCGCCTACTACATCTCCCAGGAAAGCATGGCGCCCCAGGCCTTGCAGACCATTGGCCGGCTGGTGGCAAACCCGAGCCTGATCTCCGATGCCGTGCAGTCGCCGCAGAGCGCCAAGCGCCTGCTCGACGAACTCAACAGCTACGCACCGCTTCGGGCGGCGGCCCTGTACGACGGCCAGGGCGAACGCCTGGCACAACTGCAACAAGGCGAAAAGCTCAAGCTGCCGGACCACTTTCGCAAGATGCAGGCCTGGCAGGCCGGTGAGTTTCGCAGCAACCAGGTCATCACCCTGCCCCGTCCCGGCATGGAGCCCGGCCATCTGCTCCTGGTGGCCAGCAGCGAACTGCCGACCGCGTTCTACACCGGCACGCTGACCGCCAGCCTGGGCATCCTGATCTTCAGCGTGCTGCTGTGGCTGGTCATCGCCCAGCAGATCAAGCGCCTGATTACCCAGCCGATCCACCAACTCGAAGAGCTGTCACGCCAGGTCACCCGCGAGGAAAACTATGCCCTGCGCGCCGCCCGGGGCAACCACGATGAAATCGGCAGCCTGGCCGAGGCGTTCAACACCATGCTGTCGCGGATCGAAGCCCGGGAGCAACAACTCAAGCGCGCCCGGGACGATTCCCAGGCCGCCTACGACCAGGCCCAGGGCCTGGCGGAAGAAACTCGTCACACCAACCGCAAGCTGGAGCTGGAAGTCCAGGTGCGCAGCAAGATCGAGAAGAAGCTCACCGGCTTCCAGAACTACCTCAACAGCATCATCGACTCCATGCCGTCGGCGCTGATCGCCCTCGACGAACAGCTCTACGTCACCCAGTGGAACCAGGAGGCCAGCGCCCTTTCCGGCACGCGCCTGGATGAAGCCCTGAACCAACCGATCTTCCTCGCCTTCGAACCGCTCAAGCCCTACCTGCCCCAACTCAAGCAGACCGTCGAGCAGCACACCGTGGCCAAGATCGAGCGCGTCACCTGGACCAAGGACGACGAGGCTCGCCACTACGCCCTGACCTTCTATCCGCTGATGGGCGGCGCCGGCCGCGGGGTGGTGATCCGCATCGACGACATCACCCAGCGCCTGTCGCTGGAGGAAATGATGGTGCAATCGGAGAAGATGCTCTCGGTCGGCGGCCTCGCGGCGGGCATGGCCCACGAAATCAACAACCCCTTGGGGGCGATCCTGCACAATGTGCAGAACATCCGCCGACGCCTGTCGCCGGACCTGCCGAAGAACCTCGAACAGGCCGAGCAACTGGGCATCGAGCTGCAGGTGGTCAATCGCTACCTGGAAGGCCGGGAGATCCCGCAGTTGCTGGACGGCATCCAGCAGGCCGGCGCCCGGGCCGCGAAGATCGTCACCCACATGCTCAGTTTCAGCCGCCGCAGCACGCGGCAGATGGCGCCTTGCGACCTGCCCGCGCTGATCGACCAGGCAGTGGAAATCGCCGGCAACGACTTCGACCTGGCGATCGGTTTCGACTTCAAGGGCCAGGCGATCATCCGTCAGTTCGACCCGAACCTGGGCCCTGTCCCCGGCACCGCCAACGAGCTGGAACAGGTGCTGCTCAACCTGTTGAAAAACGCCGCCCAGGCGATACACCAACGCCAGGACGACAGCGAGCCGGGGCGTATCATCCTGCGCACGCGGCTGAACCCGCCGTGGGCCGAGATCCAGGTCGAGGACAACGGCATCGGCATGAGTGAGAACGTGCGCAAGCGCACCTTCGAGCCGTTCTTCACCACCAAGGAAATCGGCCAGGGCACGGGCCTTGGGCTATCCGTGTCGTACTTCATCATCACCAACAACCACAAGGGCCAGATGGAAGTGCAATCGGCACCGGGCCAGGGCACCTGCTTCACCTTGCGCCTGCCCTTGGCCGGCACGTCCCTCACCCAGCAGGAAAACATACAACTGGAGCGCTGAGCATGGGCTTTCGCCTGTCGAAGATTTACACCCGCACCGGCGACACCGGTGAAACCGGGTTGGGCGATGGTCGCCGCGTGGCGAAGGACCACCCACGGGTCGAGGCCATCGGCGAAGTGGATACCCTGAACAGCCAACTGGGGTTGCTATTGGCTGGACTTGCCGCCGAAACCACGCACTACCCGGCGCTGAAGGAAGTCAGTGACGTGCTGGCACCCTGTCAGCACCGGCTGTTCGACCTGGGCGGCGAACTGGCGATGCCGGCCTATCAGGCGTTGAATGCGGCGGAAGTCGAGCGACTGGAAACGGCGATCGATGTCTGGAACGAGGAATTGGGACCGTTGGAAAACTTCATCCTGCCCGGTGGCTCGACGCTGATTGCCCAGGCCCACATCTGCCGCAGCCTGGCCCGCGGTGCCGAGCGTCGTTGCCAGCAGTTGAACGCCGTGGAACCGCTGGCGGGGCCGGGGCTGGCTTATATCAATCGGTTGTCGGACCTGTTGTTCGTGGCGGCGCGAATCATCGCCCGGCGGCAAGGGGTAGCAGAGGTGCTGTGGGAGGCGGCGGCCAAGCCTGGAGGGTGATCAAAAGAGATGTATCGCCGGTCAGGCCGCCTTCGCGGGCAAGCCCGCTCCCACAAGGTGATCGGTTGTGCCCTCTGACTTTATGTCTGACGCAGATCCAATGTGGGAGCGGGCTTGCCCGCGAAGGGGCCAGCAGCCAAACCACAAAAATCATGCCCCAGGCCAGAACGCCCGAATCCCCGCCACACCCTGAGCCCCGGCTTCCCAGGCCTGCTGCCGTTCAGCGGGGCCGACCCCACCCAACAGATAGACCGGCTTGTTGAAGCCCTCGATCAGCCGGGCCGCCTCCTTCCAACCCAACGGCTGGGCCTCGGGGTGGGTCTGGGTCGGCTGGACAGGCGAGAGCGTCACGAAGTCCACGTCCATCTGCTGCGCCAGGGACAACTCCTCGGCGTTATGGCAGGAAGCCGCCAGCCAGCGATCCTTGCCGAACGGACGACCGGCCGCCGCATGCTTGCGCAACTGCGCGGCGGTGATGTGCCAGCCAGCGGACGGGAAATCCCCCAGCCATTCGAACGGGCCCTTGAGCATCAATTGCGCCTTGCCGGCGCACAGCCCCACCGCATCCACCGCCAGGTCGCGGTATTGCGGGTCGTAGCCATTGGGCGCGCGCAGCTGGACCAGCTTGATCCCACCGGCAATCGCCTTCTGCAGGCCGCGCAACAAGGCCGGTGTTTCCAGGCCGTCGGGGGTGATCAGGTATTCGCCAGGCAAACGGGCGGCGGCCACGATCGGCTGATTGGCCGCCGGAAATTCATAGCCCGTCAGCTCGCGAGCCGTCACCCAGGCCAATGGCTGTCCTTCGGCACCGTGGGGTTCGCCGGTGAACGCCGAGACTTCCCAGACGTCCAGCAACACCTGTTTGTCCGGGTAATCGTGGCGCACCTTGATCAGCGGCCGGGCGGCGCCGACCACAATGCCCAGCTCTTCATGAAGCTCACGGGCAAGGGCCGCCTCGACGGACTCATCCGCCTCGACCTTGCCGCCGGGAAACTCCCACAGGCCACCCTGGTGCTGGGTGTCGGCCCGACGGGCGATCAGGATCCTGCCGTCGGCGTCGCGAATGACCGCCGCCGCTACGTGTACTCGTTTCACCGCGCTGCTTCCTCCAGGCCGGTCTGTTGCCAGGTCTTGAAGGCCGGCCATTGGTAAAGGGTTTCAACATAGGCCGCATCGATCGCCGGCAGTTCCACCTGGTAGGTGCGCAGGCGCACGGCAACCGGCAGGAAAAACGCATCCGCCAGGCCCAAGGTGCCGAACAGGTAAGGCCCGGTGTCGGTCGCCGCAGCCCGGCATTCGGCCCACAGCGCCAGCATCCGTTCGATTTCCGCCTGGACATCGGCCGGCATGGGCGACAACGGCGCATCATGGGCCAGGTCAAACGGCATGTGGGTGCGAAGGGCGAAGAAACCGCTGTGCATTTGCGCACACGCCGACCGCGCCTGGGCCCGGGCCGCTACATCCCTGGGCCAGAGGCCCGCCTCGGGGAACTGCTCGGCCAGGTACTCGGCGATCGCCAGGGAATCGGCAATGACGCCCGATTCGGTCTTGAGCAGCGGGACCTTGGCGGTGGCCGAATACTTGAGCAACTTCTGCCGCGTGTCGGGTTGATAGAGCCTGACCAGTTCTTCAGTGTACTTCGCGCCAGTCAGCGTCAACGCCAACCAGGCACGCAGGGACCAGGAAGAGATTTTCTTGTCGCCGATGATCAGGTGCAGGCTCATGTCTGGAATCCGTTCTTAGGGGTACAGAAATTGGCTGTTGTCTATCGGGCCGCCTTCGCGAGCAAGCCCGCTCCCACAACGGCATCCCGTAAACGCCTGTGGGCGCGGGCTCGCTCGCGAAGAGGACGGCTCGATGTTAAGTCCGGTACTCGGCGTTGATCTTCACATACTCGTGGGACAGGTCGGTGGTCCAGATCGTCTCGCTGCACTCACCACGGCCCAACTCGATGCGGATGGTGATCTCTTCCTGCTGCATCACCGCCGCCCCCTGGGCCTCGGTGTAGCTCGCGGCACGAGCGCCCTGGCTGGCGATGCAGACGTCGCCGAGGAACACGTCGATCTTGCTCACATCCAGGTCTGGCACGCCGGCACGGCCGACGGCGGCGAGGATGCGGCCCCAGTTCGGGTCGGACGCGAACAGCGCGGTCTTGATCAGCGGCGAGTGGGCCACGGTGTAGCCAACATCCAGGCACTCCTGGTGATTGCCACCGCCATTGACCTGCACGGTCACGAACTTGGTCGCGCCTTCGCCGTCACGGACAATGGCCTGGGCCACTTCCATGCACACCTCGAACACGGCTTGCTTGAGCGCGGCGAACAGCGGGCCGCTGGCTTCAGTGATCGGCGGCAGGTTGGCCTTGCCGGTGGCGATCAGCATGCAGCAATCGTTGGTGGACGTGTCACCGTCGATGGTGATGCGGTTGAACGACTTGTTGGCGCCGTCGAGCATCAGGTCTTGCAGCACTTGCCGGGAGACATTGGCGTCGGTGGCGATGTAGCCGAGCATGGTCGCCATGTTCGGGCGAATCATGCCGGCGCCCTTGCTGATGCCCGTCACGGTGACGGTCACGCCGTCATGCTCGAACTGGCGGCTCGCGCCCTTGGGCAGGGTGTCGGTGGTCATGATGCCAGTGGCGGCAGCGGCCCAGTTGTTTTCCGACAGGTCATCGAGGGCGGCCTGCAGCGCGCCTTCGATCTTCTCGACCGGCAGCGGCTCGCCTATCACACCGGTGGAATACGGCAGCACCTGGCTGGCGTCCACGCCCGTCAACTCCGCCAGCTTGGCGCAGGTGCGCTCGGCGGCGGCCAGGCCTGGCGCGCCGGTACCGGCGTTGGCATTGCCGGTGTTGGTCAACAGGTAGCGCACCGGCCCCTGCACGCGTTGCTTGGCCAGGATGACCGGAGCGGCGCAGAAGGCGTTGAGGGTGAAGACACCGGCAACCGTCGAGCCCTCGGCGCAACGCATCACCACGACATCCTTGCGCCCGGGGCGCTTGATGCCCGCCGAAGCGATACCGAGTTCAAAACCGGCAACCGGGTGCAACGTTGGCAACGGACCAAGACCAACAGCCATGAATGCGCTCCTTAAATAAAATGTATGTCTGAATCAAATGGCAAAACGCCGCGACGGTCGGAAACCGGTCGCGGCGCAGGTCGTTCAGCGTTGGAAACGGGTGTTACTGGATCTGCCCGTGACAATGCTTGTATTTTTTGCCCGAACCGCAGTAGCACAGTTCGTTACGGCCCAGCTTCTGCTCGTTGCGCACTGGCGCGGTCGCCAGGGCAACATCCACGTCGACGCCCTCTTCGGCGACAACGTCCAGGCCAGGGGCTTCGGCGTGTTCGAACTGCATGCGCGCGGCCAGGGCCTCGGCTTCCTGACGCAGGCGCGCCTCTTCCTCGGCCGGGTCTTCGCGGCGGACTTGAACGTGGGACAGCACACGGATCGAGTCGCGCTTGATCGAATCCAGCAGGTCGGAGAACAGCGTATAGGACTCGCGCTTGTACTCCTGCTTCGGGTTCTTCTGGGCGTAACCGCGCAAATGGATGCCGTGGCGCAGGTGGTCCATGGTCGACAGGTGGTCTTTCCACAAGTCGTCCAGGACCCGCAGCACGATCTGCTTCTCGAAGGAGCGCAGCGCTTCGGCACCGGCCTGGTCTTCCTTCTCGTTGTACGCGGCGATCAGTTCGGCGAGCAGCTTCTCGCGCAGGGTCTCTTCGTACAGGTGATCGTCTTCGTCGAGCCACTGCTGGATCGGCAACGACACGCCGAAGTCACTGCGCAAGGCCGCTTCCAGGCCAGCGATGTCCCACTGCTCCGGCAGCGATTGCGGCGGGATGTGGGCGCTGACGGTCGCGTTGAGCACTTCCTGGCGGAAATCGGCGATGGTGTCACCGATGTTGTCGGCGGCCAACAAGCTGTTACGCATGTGATAGATCACTTTGCGCTGCTCGTTGTTGACGTCGTCGAACTCCAGCAATTGCTTGCGGATATCGAAGTTGCGGCCTTCGACCTTGCGCTGGGCCTTCTCGATGGCGTTGGTCACCATGCGGTGCTCGATCGCCTCGCCCGGCTGCATGCCCAGGGCCTTCATGAAGTTCTTCACCCGATCAGAGGCGAAGATGCGCATCAGGCTGTCTTCCAGGGACAGGTAGAAACGGCTGGAGCCGGCGTCGCCCTGGCGACCGGCACGACCACGCAGTTGGTTGTCGATACGGCGCGACTCGTGACGCTCGGAGGCGATCACCTGCAAGCCACCGGACTCGAGCACCTGCTGGTGACGCTTCTGCCAGTCGGCCTTGATCTGCGCGATCTGCTCGGGGTCGGGTTTTCCAGGGAGGCGACTTCCACTTCCCAGTTGCCGCCCAGCAGGATGTCGGTACCCCGACCGGCCATGTTGGTGGCGATGGTCAATGCACCTGGGCGACCGGCCTGGGCAATGATCTCGGCTTCCTTCTCGTGGAACTTGGCGTTGAGGACCTTGTGCTCGATGCCTTCCTTGTTCAGCAAGGCGGACATGTGCTCGGACGTCTCGATGGTGGCGGTACCCACCAGGATAGGACGGCCCTGGGCCATGCCTTCCTTGATGTCGTTGATGATCGCCGCGTACTTCTCTTCGGCGGTCAGGAACACCAGGTCGTTGTAGTCCTTACGGGCCAGCGGCTTGTTGGTCGGGATCACCACCACTTGCAGGCCGTAGATCTGGTGGAACTCGAACGCTTCGGTGTCAGCGGTACCGGTCATGCCGGACAGCTTGTTGTACAGGCGGAAGTAGTTCTGGAAGGTGGTCGAGGCCAGGGTCTGGCTCTCGGCCTGGATGTTCAGGCCTTCCTTGGCTTCGATGGCCTGGTGCAGGCCCTCGGACAGGCGACGGCCCGGCATGGTACGGCCGGTGTGCTCGTCCACCAGCACGACCTGGCCGTCCTGCACGATGTATTCGACGTTGCGATGGAACAGCTTGTGGGCGCGCAGGCCGGCATAGACGTGGGTCAGCAGGCCCAGGTTATGCGCCGAGTACAGGCTCTCGCCCTCGGCCAGCAAGCCGACGCGGGTCAGCATGTCTTCGATGAACTGGTGACCGGCTTCGTTGAGTTCGACCTGGCGGGTCTTCTCGTCGATGGTGTAGTGACCGGCCTGGGTGACCTGGCCCTCGACCTCCTCGACGTGCAACTTGAGCTGCGGGATCAGTTTGTTGATCTCGGTGTACAGCTTGGAGCTGTCCTCGGCCTGACCGGAAATGATCAGCGGGGTACGGGCTTCGTCGATGAGGATGGAGTCGACTTCGTCGATCACGGCGAAATTGAGTTCACGCTGGAATTTTTCTTCCATGCTGAACGCCATGTTGTCGCGCAGGTAATCGAAACCGAATTCGTTGTTGGTGCCGTAGGTGATATCGGCGGCGTAGGCGGCACGCTTCTCTTCCGGCGGCTGGAACGGCGTGACGACGCCGACGGTCAGGCCGAGGAATTCATAGAGCGGACGCATCCAGTTGGCGTCGCGGCGGGCCAGGTAGTCGTTGACCGTCACCACGTGCACGCCCTTGCCGGACAATGCGTTGAGGTAGACGCCCAGGGTTGCCACGAGGGTCTTGCCCTCACCGGTGCGCATTTCGGCGATCTTGCCTTCGTGCAAGGTCATGCCGCCGATCAACTGGACGTCGAAGTGACGCATGCCCATGACCCGCTTACCGGCTTCGCGGGCAACCGCAAAGGCTTCGGGCAGGAGCTGGTCGAGGGTTTCTCCCTTGGCGATGCGGTCCTTGAATTCGGCAGTCTTGGCGCGTAACTGATCGTCCGAAAGGGCCACCATTTGCTCTTCGAAGGCATTGACAGTCTGTACCGTCTTGAGCATGCGCTTGACTTCACGCTCGTTCTTGCTTCCAAAGAGTTTCTTTAACAAAGGCGCAAACATATCGGCAGGATCTTCCACACTAAAGGGATGGAGGGCGGCCCCGTGAGTCGCCCGTGCAGCCCTCATGGCCGCATGCGAACGAGCATTCTACCCGGAAACGATGGAGAGGAAAGTGGCGTTATTCCACGATGCTGGCACAGCGCTGTGACGGGGCTTGCTTAAAATAAGGGCTTTTGCGCGAACTTCAACCCACAAAACGCAGAAGTTAAGCGTTGATTGCCCAGGCAAAACGCCCCAGACCACAGGGCCCAGGCGCCTGCGATGCTTTCTGTTACCATGGCGCCTCTGTCACTTGCGGTATTCATTCATGGCCTTTCGCCCCCTTACCGCCAAGGCGCCCGCCATCCTGCTGCGCGAAGCCAAGCCGCTGAAAGCCATCTTCGGCCATGCCAGGCGCCTGGGCCACCTGCAGCGGCTGCTGGACAGCCAACTGCAACCTGCCGCTCGCGAGCATTGTCACGTGGCGTCCTGGCGCGAAGGCAGTTTGTTGCTGATTGTCACCGACGGCCACTGGGCCACGCGCCTGCGCTACCAGCAAAAACGCCTGCTGCGCCAGTTGCAGGCGTTCGAAGAGTTCGCCGGCCTGGTGCGGATCCAGTTCAAGGTCCAGCCGCCTACCGTGCAGGTCGGTGCCAAGGGGCACACGCTGGACCTGTCCCAGGATGCCGCCGCGACCATCCAGTCCACGGCCGAGGGCATCAGCGATCCCAACCTGCGGGCGGCGCTGGAGCGCCTGGCGGCGCACGCGCGCCCCAAGACTTGAGACGTTGCTTCGTCCAGTCGATCGCCTTCGCGAGCAAGCTCGCTCCCACAAGCGTTTTTCAGCGGCCACAAAAATTGTGTTCACCTCGGCTCTTCTGTGGGAGTGGGCTTGCCCGCGAAAGCGGTCTGTCATTTAAGAATAAGTGGCTGACCCAACGCCTTCGCGAGCAAGCTCGCTCCCACAAGCGTTTTTCAGCGGCCACAAAAATTGTGTTCACCTCGGCTCTTCTGTGGGAGTGGGCTTGCCCGCGATAGCGGTCTGTCATTTAAGAATAAGTGGCTGACCCAACGCCTTCGCGAGCAAGCCCGCTCCCACAAGCGTTCTTCAGCGGCCACAAAAATTGTGTTCACCTCGGCCCTTCTGTGGGAGCGGGCTTGCCCGCGATAGCGGTCTGTCATTTAAGAATAAGTGGCTGACCCAACGCCTTCGCGAGCAAGCTCGCTCCCACAAGCGTTTTTCAGCAGCCACAAAAATTGTGTTCACCTCGGCCCTTCTGTGGGAGCGGGCTTGCCCGCGATAGCGGTCTGTCATTTAAGAATAAGTGGCTGACCCAGCGCCTTCGCGAGCAAGCTCGCTCCCACAAGCGTTTTTCAGCGGCCACAAAAATTGTGCTCACCTCGGCCCTTCTGTGGGAGCGGGCTTGCCCGCGAAAGCGGTCTGTCATTTAAGAATAAGTGGCTGACCCAGCGCCTTCGCGAGCAAGCCCGCTCCCACAGGGATTGCGTCGAGCAGAAATCCTGTGTCGGCAAAATTCCCCTGCTGGCGAAGGGCGCGACTCGGTCCTGACTACCGGCGGCGCTTGCTGCCGCCCAGCAATGAGCCCATCAACCCGCGCACCAGTTGACGGCCCAACTGGTTGGCCGCCTGACGCATTGCCGACTTGAGCGCCTGCCCCGCTGCCGTGCCGAGGAACTCCCCGGCCCTGTCGGCAAGGCTCGGCTGTTCAGCCGCCGGTTTGTCCGGCGCGGCCTCGGCCTCAGGTTCCAGCCCTTTACGCCCCATCAACACTTCATAGGCCGACTCGCGATCAATGGGCTTGTCATAGCGCCCTTGCAGTGGCGAGCGGGCGATCAACGCGGCGCGCTCGGCCTCGCTCAACGGCCCGATGCGCGATTGCGGTGGTGCCACCAGCACGCGCTGGACCATTTCCGGCGTACCTTTTTCCTGCAGGGTGCCCACCAGGGCTTCGCCGATGCCCAGCTCGGTCAGCACCGCCAAGGCATCGAACTGCGGGTTCGGGCGAAAACCGTCCGCCACCGCCCGCAGGGATTTCTGCTCCTTGGCGGTGAAAGCCCGCAAGCCGTGCTGGATACGCAAGCCCAATTGCGCCAGTACATCGTCTGGTAAATCGCCCGGCGACTGGGTCACGAAATACACCCCGACACCCTTGGAACGGATCAGCCGCACCACTTGTTCCAGGCGCTCCTGCAAGGCCTTGGGCGTGCCGGCGAACAACAGGTGCGCCTCGTCGAAAAACAGCGCCAATAGCGGTTTGTCCGCATCGCCGCGCTCGGGCAACTGTTCGAACAACTCGGCCAGCAGCCACAGCAGGAAGGTCGCGTAGACTTTCGGCGCCTCATGGACCAGCCGACTGGCGTCCAGCAGGTGGATGCGTCCCCGGCCATCGCTGGCCGGTTGCAAGATGTCTTCGAGCTGCAAGGCCGGCTCGCCGAACAACGCTTCCGCACCTTGCTGCTCCAGGCTGGACAAGCGTCTTAGCAAGGCCTGGCTGGAACCGGTGGTCATCAGCGCCGCGTCGTCCCCCAGCAACTCGGGGTTGTCCCTGAGGTGGTTGAGCAACGCCTTGAGGTCCTTGAGGTCAAGTAGCAACAGCCCTTCACGGTCAGCCACCTTGAACGCGGCGTACAGCGCCGACTGCTGGCTGTCGGTGAGCTCCAGCAGGCTGCCGATCAGCAACGGGCCCATTTCACTCAAGGTGGTGCGCAGTGGATGACCGGATTGGCCGTGGATGTCCCACAACGTCACCGGATAGGCCTGGGGCGTGTGGCCGAGCCAAGGCATGCCGGCGATCCGCTCGGCCACTTTGCCCTGGGGGTTGCCGGCAGCGCCGAGGCCGCACAGGTCGCCCTTGATGTCCGCCGCGAACACCGCCACACCCGCATCGCTGAACGCTTCGGCCAGGCGCTGCAAGGTCACGGTCTTGCCGGTGCCGGTGGCGCCCGCCACCAAGCCGTGGCGGTTCGCCAGGCGCATCGCCTGGGAGAGGGGTTGGCCGGTCGGGTCGGCGCCGATAACAAGCTTGAGTGAGTCAGGCATTTCGTCACCTGTGGTTAATCTGTGGCCCTGCTTGGCCGATACCAAATGACAGACCCTACTGAAAACAAGGTCGGATAATTCCCAGGGAGATGGAAATATCAGCTTTTTTCAATACGGCGATATTTAGCGAACTTTCCATATAAAAGCACGCCCAGAGCCATAAGATTCAGCGGAACCTCGAACCATGAAGAAAAACCTGCGTTTCAGCCATAAAATCCTCCTTGCCGCCGCCCTGATCGTCGTTGCCGCCTTCGCCTCCTTCACGTCATACAACGATTACCTGCAACGCAATGCCATCCGCGACGACCTCGACGGCTACCTGCATGAAATGGCCGAGGTCACCGCGAGCAACATCCAGACCTGGCTCAGCGGGCGGATCCTGCTCATCGAAAACCTGGCCCAGAACATTTCCGCCAGCCCGGACTCCGCCAGCGTCACCCGGCTGCTGGAGCAGAAAGCACTGACCGCAACCTTCATGGCTTCCTACCTGGGCGACGCCCAGGGCAGCTTCATCATTCGCCCCGACGCGAAGATGCCCGACGGCTTCGACCCTCGCGTACGCCCCTGGTACAAGGGCGCGCAGAGCAGCAGCACCTCGACCCTGACCGAACCGTACATCGACGCCGCCAGTGGCGGGCTGATCATCTCCATTGCCAGTGCTGCCCGGAACGCCACACAGACCGTCGGCGTCGTGGGCGGCGACCTGAGCCTGCAAGCCATTGTCGACAACCTCAAGACCGTGGACTTCGATGGCATGGGCTATGCTTACCTGGTCAGCGCCGATGGCAAGATCCTGGTGCACCCGGACAAGGCCCTGGTCATGAAAACCCTGGCCGAAGCCTACCCAGGCAACACGCCGAAAATCAGCGAACAGATCACCGAAGTCGAGGTGGACGGCCACTCGCGCATTGTCACTTTCGTGCCGATCAAGGGCCTGCCTTCGGTGAACTGGTACGTCGGGGTCTCGGTGGATAAAGACCTGGCCTACGCGATGCTGAGCGATTTCCGTACCTCGGCAGTCGTGGCGACGATCATTGCCGTGATCTTCATCATCGCGCTGTTGAGCATGCTGATCCGCCTGCTGATCCAGCCGCTGCACACCATGACCCGGGCCATGGAAGACATCGCCGACGGTGAAGGCGACCTGACCAAGCGCCTGACGATCCAGAACCAGGACGAATTCGGCATTCTGGGCATCGCCTTCAACCGTTTCGTCGAGCGCATCCACGGTTCGATCCGCGAAGTGTCCTCCGCCACCGAACACGTCAATGAAGTCGCCCTGCGCGTGGTGAGCGCGTCGAACTCGTCAATGGTCAACTCCGACGAACAATCGAGCCGCACCAACAGCGTGGCCGCCGCGATCAACCAACTGGGCGCCGCCGCCCAGGAGATCGCCCGCAATGCCGCCCAGGCGTCCCATCAGGCCAGCGACGCCCGTGGCCTGGCCGAGGACGGCCAGCACGTGGTAGACCGCAGCATTGCCGCGATGAATCGCCTTTCCGAGCTGCTGAGCACGTCGAGCAACAACGTCGAGACGTTGAACAGCAAAACCGTGAACATTGGCCAGATCCTGGAGGTGATCACCAGCATTTCCCAGCAGACCAACCTGCTGGCCCTCAACGCCGCGATCGAGGCCGCTCGGGCCGGTGAAGCCGGACGCGGGTTTGCCGTGGTGGCGGACGAGGTGCGCAACCTCGCCCACCGCACCCAGGAATCGGCACAACAAGTGCAGACCATGATCGAGGAACTGCAGGTCGGCGCCCGGGATTCGGTCATGACCATGAACGACAGCCAGCGCCACAGCCAGGAAAGCGTGGAGATCGCCAACCTGGCCGGCGAGCGCCTGAACAGCGTGACCCAGCGCATCGGTGAAATCGACGGCATGAACCAGTCCGTGGCCACCGCCACGGAAGAGCAGACGGCCGTGGTGGA
Source organism: Pseudomonas sp. Cab53 (assembly GCF_018325965.1). Lineage (NCBI taxonomy): Bacteria > Pseudomonadati > Pseudomonadota > Gammaproteobacteria > Pseudomonadales > Pseudomonadaceae > Pseudomonas > Pseudomonas sp. Cab53. The sequence continues at coordinate 4,902,267 of NZ_AP021902.1, forward strand.
ATCGATCAACGTCGACATCACCGAGATCAACACGCTGAACCAGGAAGGGGTGGAGAACCTGCAATCGACCTTGCGCGCCTGTGCCGACCTGGAGCGGCAGGCGGCGCGGCTCAAGCAGTTGGTGGGCAGTTTCAGGATCTAAAGCGCCTGAACTGGCCTCATCGCGAGCAAGCTCGCTCCCACGGGGATTTGCGCTAACCCTGTGGGAGCTCGCTCGCGATGAGGGCCTGTCAAATCAAGCAGCACTCCACTGACACCCCGCCCCACCGCAACCCAACCGAACATCTATTCTTCATAAAGGTCAACAAAGGAGAACACAGACCGGAGGGATGTTCATCGTGCATATAGCGGACATAACCATGTTCTACGCCCCTGCCAGCGGCGGCGTGCGCACTTACCTGGATGCCAAGCACCGGCGCCTGGGCGATCGGCCCGGTATTCGCCACAGCCTGCTGATTCCCGGCGCACATTTGAGCGAGCACGACGGGGTCTACAAGGTCCCGGCCCCGGCGCTGCCTTTCGGCAAGGGCTACCGCTTCCCCCTGCGCCTGGCGCCCTGGCGCAATGTCCTGCGTGATCTGCAACCGGACCTGATCGAAGTCGGCGACCCCTACCTCACCGCCTGGGCCGCCCTGGATGCCCGCCGCCAGCTCGACGTGCCCGTCATTGGTTTCTATCACTCCGACCTGCCACTGCTGGTGAGCAACCGCATGGGCAACTGGTTCACCCCCAATATCGAAGCGTATGTCAGCAAGCTGTATGGCAACTTCGACCGGGTCCTGGCGCCCAGCCAGGTCATGGCTGACAAGCTGACCGGGCTGGGGGTCAGGAATGTCCACGTGCAACCCCTGGGCGTGGATCTGCAAACCTTCACCCCCGCCGCCCGTGACCCGGAGCTGCGGGCGGAACTGGGGATCGCCGAAGACACCCGCCTGCTGATCTTCGCCGGTCGCGGCTCCAAGGAAAAAAACCTGCCGGTGCTGCTCAAGTGCATGAAGCGCCTGGGCGAGCGCTATCACCTGCTGCTGGTGGGCTCATCGATGCCGGCGCTGGTGCCGGACAACGTCACCGTGGTGGATGAGTTCTGCCCGGCACCGCAAGTCGCGCGGCTCATGGCCAGCGCCGACGCGCTGTTGCATGCCGGCGACCAGGAAACCTTCGGCCTGGTGATCCTCGAGGCGATGGCCAGCGGCATCCCCGTGGTGGCCGTGGCAGCCGGCGCCTTCACCGAAATCGTCCATGAAAACTGCGGCCTGCTGTGCACACCGAACAATCCACAAGCCATGGCCAACGCCGTGCGGCAACTGTTCGCCGAGGGCTGCCAGCGCCGTGGCGTGCTGGCGCGCCGGCACGTGGAGCGTTATTACGCCTGGGATTCAGTGGTCAACAACCTGCTGGGGCATTACTACGCGGTGCTCGGCGAGCAGATGCCACTGCTGGCCAATGGTTGAAGCGAGGACCGTGCCGATGAATACCTCGCCCAGCGTGCTTTTGGTGCTGCACGACGTAGCGCCGCAAACCTGGCCCGACTACCAACCCTTCGTCGAAGCCGTCGACGCCCTGGGCGATGTGCCGATGACCTGGCTGGTGGTGCCGGATTTCCACCACACCAATGCATTGCAGGACCACCCCGACTTCCGACGCCTGCTCGACCGACGCGTGGAGCGCGGCGACGAACTGGTGTTGCACGGCTATTACCATTGCGATGATGGGCCGGCGGCTCGCCACCCCAAGGACTGGTTCATGCGCCGGGTCTACACCCATGAAGGCGAGTTCTACAGCCTGGGCGAAGAAGCCGCCCTCGCCCGCCTGCGCGCCGGCATCGAAACCTTCGAACGCTACCAATGGCCGCTGGAAGGCTTCGTCGCCCCGGCCTGGCTGATGAGCGAAGGCACGCGCCGGGCCTTGCGTCAGTTACCGCTGAGCTACACCAGCGACACCCAGCACCTGTATCGCCTGCCCGACTTTACTCCGCTCGACGCTCCCGGGCTGGTGTGGAGCGCCCGCAGCGCCTGGCGCCGGGGGCTGTCGAAAGTCCTCAGCGACCAGTGTGAACAACGCTGGCGCCAGGCACCGGTGATTCGCCTGGGCCTGCACCCAGTGGACATGCGCCATCGGTTTTCCCGAGACTACTGGCTGCAGACCCTCGAACGCCTGCTCAATGAAGGCCGCGTGCCAATGACCAAGGTCGACTGGCTGGCCACCCAGGGCCTGCGGGTCAGCAGCGCGGCATGAAGCGGCTGCTCTGGCTGGCCGCCGCGCTGCTCATGGCCTTGCTGGTCCCGCTGTTGGTGGGCGGCACGGACATGTGGGCACGGGTACAGCGCTTTCCCTTGTCCTTGCTGCTGATCATGCTCGGCATGATCATACTGTGCTGGGCCCTGAACTCGCTGCGCCTGCGCCTGTTGCTGGGTGAGCACCGGGGGCGCCTGGGCCGGTTCAAGAGCCTGGGGGTGGTGATGTCCACCGAGTTCGCCATGTGCGCGACACCCGGCGGCAGTGGCGGGCCACTGACCTTGATGGCCCTGCTGGCGCGCAATGGCGTACGGCCGGCCCACAGCAGCGCCGTATTCGCCATGGACCAGTTGAGCGACCTGCTGTTCTTTCTCTGCGCCCTGGTGGGCATCCTGTTCTACGCGCTGTTCCAGAACCTCAGCCAGCGCATGGAATGGATGCTGGCCGTGAGCGCTGTTTCATTGTTTGGCGGGCTGTTCGGCTGCGTGCTGGTGGCGCGCTATCACCGCCGGTTGATCCTGCTGGGCGCGCGCCTGCTGCGGCATCTGCGAGTGAAGACCGCCACCCGCCATCGCTGGGGACGCAAGATCCTGCATTTTCTCGCAGCGTTCACCGACACCCTGAAACTGCCACGCCAGACGCTGTTCCAGGTATTCGGCCTGACTTGCCTGCATTGGGCGTTGCGTTACAGCGTGCTGTACCTGGCCTTGAAGGGGCTGGGGGCGGACTTGCAATGGGCCTGGAGTTTCCTGATCCAGATGCTGTCCTTGAGTGCCGGGCAATTCAGCCTGCTGCCGGGCGGTGCGGGGGCGGCAGAACTGACCTCGGCGGCGCTGCTCGCGCCGATGGTGGGCAAATCCACCGCGGCCGCGGCCATCCTGATCTGGCGGGCGGTCACCTATTATTTCTATCTGGTGGCCGGTGGGCCGGTGTTCTTGCTGATGGTCGGGCGACCATTGATCAAGAAGCTGATCAGCCTGCGTCAGGCGTGAGAGCTGGCTGCTCGGGATCGGGATGATCTTCGGGATGGGTCTGTTTCCACAGTTCGGCGGCGTCGGGAAACTCCGTACCGTCTTCCGGGCCCAGCTCCTCGGGATCGTAGCGGCTCAGGCAACCCTCACCGAGGGTGGCCGGCGCCTTCGAAGTGGCTTTGTCCAGTGGATCGGTCATGGTGCACCTTCGGTAAACATCTGGCGGGCATGCTGTGGTGAGGGCGCTTGATCCCCCACCACGATGGCCGTTCGGTCAGAACACCACAGTCTTGTTGCCATGCACCAGCACCCGGTCTTCCAGGTGATAACGCAAGCCCCGCGCCAGGACCATTTTCTCCACGTCACGCCCGAAACGCACCATGTCTTCGATGCTATCGCTGTGGCTGACGCGGACCACGTCCTGCTCGATGATCGGACCGGCGTCCAGCTCCTCGGTGACGTAATGGCAAGTGGCGCCAATCAGCTTCACGCCGCGCATCGAGGCCTGGTGGTACGGCTTGGCACCGACGAAGGACGGCAGGAAGCTGTGGTGGATATTGATGACCTTGTGCGCGTATTCGCTGCACAGGGCCGGCGGCAGGATTTGCATGTAGCGGGCCAGCACCACCACCTCGGCATCGTGCTGCTTGACCAGGCGCGAAACCTCGGCGAATGCCGGCTGCTTGTCCTGCGGGTTGACCGGTACGTGGTAGTACGGGATGCCGTGCCACTCGACCATGCTACGCAGGTCGTCGTGATTGGAAATCACACAGGCGATATCGCAATCGAGCTCATCGCTGTGCCAGCGGTGCAGCAAGTCTGCCAGGCAGTGGGACTCGCGACTGGCCATCAGCACCACGCGTTTTTTCTGCGCGGTGTCGGTGATGCGCCAGTCCATCGAGAACTCTTCGGCAATCGGCGCGAAAGCCTCGCGAAAAGCCTCGATGCCAAAGGGCAGCGAGTCGGCACGAATCTCGTGACGCATGAAAAACCAGCCGCTCTGATTGTCCGAGTGATGGCTTGCTTCAGTGATCCAGCCGTTATGGGACGCCAGAAAGTTACTGACTTTAGCAACGATACCGACGCGGTCCGGGCAAGCAATCACCAGCCGAAAAGTGCGCATTAGGGGAACTCCAGAACTTCGCAAAGGCGGCTATTCTAGCCATTGCGCGGCAAAACTGCAGTATCGATCAAGCAATCGGTGCCCCACGCGCCCCTGAGCCGCGCAAGGCGCAGCTCAGGGCGGCTAGCTATATGTGTGAACGGGCGTGAAGTCGGCAGGACGGTATTTAACTGCAATAGCGATTTTTGTGGCACAGCACTAATTAATTAAATAAAACATCGGTTAAATGTTTACTTGATGAAACTGTCTGATTACTATTGCCGCACTGTGCCCTTGTCACCCCAAGCCCTACATAAGGTAGTCCACATGTCCCTGATCAATGAATACCGTGCCACCGAAGAAGCCATCAAAGAACTGCAAGCCCGTCTGAAAAACCTGTCCCAGGACGACAAGCTGCAGACCGAGCTGGAATTCGAAGGCAAACTGCGCACGTTGATGGGCGAATACTCCAAGTCCCTGCGCGACATCATTGCCCTGCTGGATCCGGATGCCAAGTCGAGCAAGGCTCCACGTGGCGCCGTCAAAACTACCGGCACCAAACGTGCTCGCAAAGTTAAGCAATACAAAAACCCGCACAACGGCGAAGTCATCGAAACCAAAGGTGGCAACCACAAGACGCTGAAAGAGTGGAAAGCCAAGTGGGGCGGTGACGTGGTTGAAGGCTGGGCAACCCTGCTGGGTTAAGCCTCACCGGCTCGCACCGTTCCTTGCGAACAAAAAAACGCCAGCATTGCTGGCGTTTTTTTATGCCTGTCATCTTGCTTACTTCACGGCAAATCAAGGCTTAAACGTTTACGCAATTGCTGGCTGTAGCCTTGCCATTGCATGAGTACTTCTCGCTGTAAGGGTGTCGCCAGGGACAGCCACTCTGCCATTGCCACATCAAAACTTTCCAGGGTATTAGGCGCGCCCCATTGCGGGGAAGACAGGCGTTGTTGACAGAAAACTCTCCAACGCTGCTGCTCTTCAGCATTCAATGTGTCCGGGAAGTTGCGCGCACGATAACGGAACAGTAGTTCCGGTAAACGCTCATCGTCGAACGGCCAGCGCTCTTGTGCCAATTGTGCCGGATCGGCCAGGCGGACTTGTTCACATAAACGCCGGTCACGATCGCCAATGAAGCCTGCGTATAACTGTTGCTCGGGATCGTCGCTGGCGGCGAAATCCTCCCGTGCGTAAATGGCCTGAAGTTTGTCCTGCCAAACTTGCTGCGCGTCCGTCAGTTGTAACGCCCGCTGCTGGTAGCCGGCCATGTCCAGTTGCAAGCGCTGCTGGTCCTCGGCCCGCAGCACCGAGAGCGGCGCGACCACCGGGCATTTGTTGATGTGGATGAGCTTGAGCGGCACCGGCAGCTCGCCTTCGAGCAGCGCTTCGCGGCGGGTGTACAGACGCTGGCGCAGGGTTTCGGCGTCGTGGTCCAGCAACCCCTGGGGATCGAGGTGCAAGTCGCAGACAATCAGCGCGTTGCGGTTTTTCGGATGCCAGGCCAGCGGCAGCACCACACCGATAAAATTTCGCGCGGCCGAGAAGCGCCCGGATATGTGCACCATCGGCTGTAACAGGCGCACCTGGTCCATCACCTTCTGTTTGCTGCGCAGCTGGAACAGCCAATCGTAGAGCCGGGGTTGCCGCTGGCGAATCAGGCGGGCCAGGGCGATGGTGGCGCGCACGTCCGACAACGCATCATGGGCCTGGCCATGATCGATGCCATTGGCGGCGGTCAGGCGCTCGAGCTTGAGGGTGACGCGGCCATCTTCCTCCGGCCAGACGATGCCGTCCGGGCGCAGGGCATAGGCGGCGCGCACCAGGTCGATCAGGTCCCAGCGGCTGTTGCCGCCCTGCCACTCACGGGCATACGGGTCGAAGAAATTGCGATAGAGGCTGTAGCGGGTCATCTCGTCGTCGAAGCGCAGGGTGTTGTAACCGGCGCCACAGGTACCCGGCGCGGCCAGTTGGGCGTGGACGCGGGTCATGAAGTCGGCTTCGCTCAAGCCGTTTTCCGCCAGGCAGGCAGGGGTGATCCCGGTGATCGCACAGGCCGCCGGATGAGGCAGGATGTCGTCGCTGGGCCGGCAATACAGGTTCACCGGCGCGTCGATTTCATTGAGTTCGAAATCGGTACGGATCCCCGCCACCTGCAAGGGCCGGTCGCAACGCGGGTTGATGCCGGTGGTTTCGTAGTCGTACCAGAAGATGGAAGTCACGGGCTGTTCCTGAACTGTAGACGGGCGAAGTCTAGGCGCTCGACCCTACCGTCGGCCAGCACTGTGCCTGTTTTGGAAACACTTCTGAGGGGAGCGAGCCTGCTCGCGAAGGCAGCGCCACCATCCGCCTCGACATCACCCGCCTCACCGCGTTCGCGAGCAGGCTCGCGCCCACCGTTTTCTGCTAGCATCGACGCCGACATCGACCGTTCGACCCGGCCCATCACTCAGGTTGCCCATGCTCGAGACACCAGCACTGCAAAGGACCGCGACGCTGCCACCGCCATTGGACACGCGGTATCAGGTCGAGACGCCCGAAGGCATCGACCTGCCATTGCGCCCGGCGGGGTTGATGCCCCGTTCACTGGCGTTTGCCATCGACCTGGCGATACGCGGCCTGGTGCTGGGCCTGCTGTTCATCATCCTGGCGTTCTTCGGTGAGCTGGGGATTGGCCTGGGCTCCATCCTGCTGTTCGTCATCAGTTGGTGGTACATGGTGCTGTTCGAAGTGCTGCACCAGGGCCGCTCCCCCGGCAAACAGATCATGGGCCTGCGCGTGGTGCAGGACGACGGCCGGCCCATCGGCTGGTCGGCGTCGCTGATCCGCAACCTGTTGCGCTTTGTCGACATGCTGCCCTTCGGCTATACCTTCGGCGCGATCAGTTGCCTGCAGCATCCGACCTTCAAACGCCTGGGCGACCTGGCAGCCGGCACGCTGGTGGTGTATCGCGAGCAACCGGTCAAGCGCCCGGCGCTGCCCATGGCAACGCCGATCCGCCCGCCTTTTGCCCTGAGTGTCGACGAGCAACGTACCGTGCTCGGTTTCGCCGAACGCCAGGCCGAACTGTCCAAGGCACGGGTCAGCGAGCTGGCCGCTATCCTGGCCGAGCCCTTGAATGTCCAGCCGCCACGGGCCGTGGCCGAACTCAACGGCATTGCCCGTGGCCTGCTGGGGCCTACATGAAGCAAAGTCTTTTCGAAAGCCGTCACCAAGAGGAATGGGACCGCCTGTCCCGGCAGCTCGACCAACTGGAACGCAACCGCCGCGTGCCCCAGGACAGCGACTTCCCGCCCGCCTACCGACGGCTTTGCCACCATCTGGCGCTGGCCCAGGCCCGGGGCTACAGCAGCTTGCTGGTGGATACCCTGCAACAATTGGCGTTGCGCGGCCACCAGCAACTCTACCGGGACCGCAGCCGACCGTCGGCGAGCCTTTCGGACTTTATCCTGGCCGGTTTCCCGCGACTGGTCCGCGCGCAATGGCGCTTCGTGCTGGCGGCGAGCGTGATGTTCCTTGGCAGCCTGATCGGCATCGGGCTGCTGGTGTACCTGTTTCCCGACCTGGTCTACAGCATCCTGGGCGCCGAGGAAGTCAGCCAGGTGCGCGGCATGTACGATCCGGCCGCCGGGCACCTGGGACGCTCCGTCGAGCGCGCCTCCAGCGAAGATTGGATCATGTTCGGCTACTACATCATGCATAACATCGGCATCGCCTTTCAGACGTTCGCCAGTGGCTTGATGTTTGGCTTGGGCAGCGCGTTCTTCCTGTTTTTCAACGGACTGACCATCGGCGCAATCGCCGGTCACCTGACCGAGATCGGTTCCGGCGGGACGTTCTGGCCCTTCGTGATCGGCCACGGCGCGTTCGAACTGACCGCCATCGCCCTGGCAGGCGCCGCCGGCCTGCAATTGGGCTGGGCGTTGATCGCTCCGGGCCGCCTCACCCGGGGCGAGGCGCTGCGGCTCGCCGCCGGCAAGAGCGTGCAGATCATTGCCGGGGTCATCCTGTTCCTGCTCATCGCCGCGTTCATCGAGGCCTATTGGTCTTCCAGCGCCGTGACGCCCGCCACCAAGTACACGGTCGGCGCACTGCTGTGGCTGCTGGTGATCAGCTACCTGTCGCTTGCCGGACGAGCCCGCCATGCGCCTGAGTGACGCCACCGTCGTGATCCGCCCCCGCACCACCTGGGAAGCCATGGACCTGGGCGTGCTGATGAGCCAGCAGCATCGACGGCTGCTGATGACCAGTTGGGCCATCAGCACCCTGCCCGTGTATGCGTTGCTGACGCTGTTGTTGTGGAAGTCGCCAAACCTGGTGATGTTCCTGTTCTGGTGGCTGAAGCCGGCCTTCGACCGCCTGCCGTTGTACATTCTGTCCAAGGCGCTGTTTGGCGAAACCCCGACATTGCGCCAGGCCTTGCGCCAATGGCCAGCGCTGCTCAAGCCACAGTTGCTGGCAAGCCTGACCTGGCGTCGGCTGAGCCTGAGCCGCAGCTTCCTGATGCCCGTGGTGCAATTGGAGGGCCTGGCCGGCGAGGCCCGGGAGCAGCGCTTGCGGGTGTTGTTGCAACGCAATGGCGGCGCCGCGCAATGGTTGACCGTCATCGGCGTGCATTTGGAGACCGCCCTGTGGTTCGGCCTGATGGTCCTGTTCTATCTGTTCGTGCCGCAACAGGTCGAACTGGAATGGGACTGGCAGAAGCTGATAACCGCGACCGAACAGGACTGGTTGTGGTTCGAGCACCTGGTCAACGTTCTTTATCCCCTGCTGCTGATCGTCTGGGAGCCGATCTATGTCGCCTGCGGCTTCAGCCTCTACCTGAACCGGCGCACGATCCTCGAGGCCTGGGACATCGAACTGGTGTTCCGACGCCTGCGCCAGCGCTTGCTCGGCGTCGCGCCATTGCTGCTGTTGCTGGCCTTGACGCTCGCGCCCATGCCCCCTGCGGCCTGGGCCGACGAAGACAGCAACGCTCCCGAGCGCCCACGCCTGCTCAACCAGCCTCTCACCAGCGAAGCCTCCAGGGACAGCATCAAGACGATCCTGCAAGCACCGCCGTTCAAGAACCCGGAAACGATCACCCGCTATCGCTTTGGCGAAGAGAAAAGCCAATCACCCGAGGCCGAGGCCAATCCGGACTGGCTCAAAGGGTTGTTCAAGTGGATGGCCGGCCAGCGTTTCGACCTCGCCGCCGGGCTGATCCAGATCCTGCTCTGGGCCTGCCTGGCGAGCGCGATCGTCTGGCTGGTCTGGCGCTATCGGGAACGACTCAACCTGTTGATGGTTCGCCGCCCGGCCAAACAGCCCCACTTGGACCGACCGGCTCCGACGCAGATGTTCGGCCTGGATATCCGCGAAGAAAGCCTGCCGGTGGATGTCGCGGCCAGCGCCGAGCAACTGTGGTCGGCCCATCCCCGGGAAGCGCTGGGCTTGCTCTACCGGGCGCTGCTCAGCCGCTTGCACCATGACTTCAAGGTGCCCTTGAAAGCCGCCGACACCGAAGGCCAGGTGCTGCACCGGGTCGAACAGCTTGAGCATGAACGCCTGCTGGGGTTCAGCAAACGCCTGACCCTGCATTGGCAGAACATCGCCTATGGGCACCGGACGCCACCGCCCGACCTGCAACAGCAACTGTGTGACGACTGGCGTGGGCTGTTCGGCCCGGGAGCCACCCCATGAGCCGGCGCGCCGCTTGGCTGACCCTGGCCCTGGTGGCCGCGCTGCTCGCGACGCTGGTGAGTTACCTCAGCGCCAAGGCCGTGCCGTACCAGGAAACCGTCGATCACGGCCCGTCCCCTGAAGCCCAGGCCAACCCCTACCTGGCCGCCGAACAGTTCTTGCGCCAGCAAGGCATCAACGTCGCGCACGCCAACAACCTGGATGGGCTGCCGGCCCTGGAACCGCGCCAGAACAGCCTGCTGTTGCTGGGCGAACGCACCAACATGACACCCCGCCAGGTCGAGCAACTGCTGAACTGGACCCGGGCCGGTGGCCGCCTGTTGTTTGTCGCCGAGGCCCTGTGGGATGACAGCACCGGCAGCAGCGGCGATCTGCTGCTGGACCGCGTGCGCCTGCGCCAGTCCTTGAGCAAGGACCTCAAGCAAGCGCCACCCGAACTCATCAAAGACCGCTATCCCGAGCTGACCAAGCTGTACCTGGAGGACGAAGAGGCCCCGGCGTATGTCGGCTTCGACACCGACTTCCACCTCGAAGACCCGCACAACCTGGCCCAGGCCTGGGCGAACAGCGCACAGTCCACCCACATGATGCAACTGAACCATGGCCTGGGTTCGATCACGGTGATCACCGACGCCGAGTTGTGGAAGAACGGGCAGATCGAGCAGTACGACAACGCCTGGCTGCTCTGGTATCTGACTGCCGACACCGATGTCACGCTGCTGTTCAACACGGACCACGACAGCCTGCTGACCTTGCTGCTGCGCTATTTCCCCCAGGCGCTGGTGGCACTGCTCGCACTGGTTGCGCTGTGGCTCTGGCGCTCAGCGGTACGCCTGGGCCCGATCCAGCCGCCGGCGTCCAAGGCCCGGCGTCAGCTGGAAGAGCACTTGCAGGCCAGCGCCGGCTTCCACATGCGCCACAATGGCCGGCAGTACTTGCTGCAGGCCTTGCAGCAGGATGTGTTGCGCCGCGCCCGGCATCTTCATCCGGGCTTCGAACAACTGGCGGTTGCCGACCAATGGCAGGTGCTCGCCCGCTTGACCCGCCAGCCCACGCGAGCCATCAGCCAAGCCTTGAGCCCGCGGCCGAAACAGCGCCTGTCCAACGCGGAGTTCTGCCGTCAGGTCGCCCATTTGCAAACCCTCAGGAATGCCCTATGACTGAACAGAACGAACCTGTCGACGGCCAGGCCCACGCCGTCCAACAGCGCCAGCGCGCCAGTCAGTTGGCCCAGGCCATCCGTACCGAACTGCACAAGGCGGTGGTCGGTCAGGCGGCGGTGATCGACGATGTGCTCACGGCGTTGATCGCCGGCGGTCATGTCCTGCTCGAAGGTGTTCCGGGCCTTGGCAAGACCTTGCTGGTGCGCGCGCTGGCCCGCTGTTTCGGTGGCGAGTTCGCGCGCATCCAGTTCACCCCCGACCTGATGCCCAGCGATGTCACCGGTCATGCGGTGTACGACTTGCAGACCGAGCAATTCAAGCTGCGCAAGGGGCCGGTGTTCACCAACCTCCTGCTGGCCGACGAGATCAACCGCGCGCCGGCCAAGACCCAGGCCGCGCTGCTCGAAGCCATGCAGGAACGCCAGGTCACCCTCGAAGGCCGCGCCCTGCCCATCGCCCAGCCGTTCATGGTGCTCGCCACCCAGAACCCCATCGAACAGGAAGGCACCTACCCGCTGCCGGAAGCCGAGCTCGACCGCTTCATGCTCAAGGTGCGGATGGACTACCCCGACGCGGAGCGGGAGTTGGACATGGTTCGCCAGGTCAGCCGCTCGACCCGTGCCGACATGCTCGACGTGCAGCCGCTGCGCACGGTGTTGCAGGCCAAGGACGTGCAGGTGCTGCAACGTATCGCCAGCGACCTGCCGATGGACGATCAGGTGCTCGACTACGCCGTGCGCCTGGCCCGCACCACCCGCAGCTGGCCGGGCCTGACCCTTGGTGCCGGACCTCGCGCCTCGATCGCGCTGGTGCGCTGTGCCCGAGCCCGAGCATTGTTGCGTGGGGGCGAATTCGTGGTGCCGGACGACATCAAGGGCTGCGCCCTGGCCGTGTTGCGTCATCGGGTACGGCTGGCACCGGAGCTGGACATCGAAGGGCTCTCGGTGGACCAGGTGCTCGGGCAACTGCTGGACCAAGTGCCGGCGCCGCGGTTGTGAGTCACACCAACATGATCAGGAACACCTTTGTGGCGAGGGGATTTATCCCCGTTGGGCTGCGAAGCGGCCCCCGGATTCCGACTGATACACCGCAAAGGGCCGCTTCGCGGCCAGCGGGGATAAATCCCCTCGCCACAAAAGCTCGCTCTGCATTTCTTTCGCAGGAAACGTTCCGATGAAACCCTCCCGCCTGCTGCTGACCTGGCTCGCCGTCCTGCTGGCCGTGAGCATCTTGCTGGGTGCATTGCGGGCATTGGGCGTGGCGCTGCCGGCGACGCTGCTGTCGATCGACTGGGGCTTGATGCTGGCCCTGTTGGCCCTGGCGCTGATCGACGCCGTGCGCCTCAAGCGCTTGCCCTCGCCGCGGGTGCAACGGCAGATGCCGGGCAGTCTGGCGCTGGGACGCTGGGGTGAAGTCCGGTTGGACATTACCCATGATTTTGCCCCGCCCTTGCAGATTCAGCTTTTCGACCACGTACCGGACGGCCTGGATTTCGACAACCTGCCGCTGTCGGTCGAGCTTCAACCCGGCCAACGCAGTCAGATCGGCTACCGCCTGCGCCCGCTCAAGCGCGGCCATTTCAGCTTCGAACACTGCGAGGTCAGCCTGCCGAGCCCACTGGGGCTGTGGTCTGACCGGCGCCTGCTGGACGCCCTCGACGCCACCCGCGTCTACCCCGATTTCGCCCGCCTCTACGACGGCCAGTTACTGGCGGTGGACAACTGGCTCAGCCAGCTCGGCATACGCCAACGCCAGCGGCGGGGCCAGGGCCAGGAATTCCATCAACTGCGGGAATTTCGCGAAGGCGACAGCCTGCGGCAGATCGACTGGAAAGCCACCGCCCGCCATCGCACGCCGATTGCCCGGGAGTATGAGGACGAGCGCGACCAGCAGATCATCTTCATGCTCGATTGCGGCCGCCGCATGCGCAGCCAGGACGGCGAACTGTCGCATTTCGATCACGCACTCAACGCCTGCCTGCTGCTCAGCTACACCGCGCTGCGCCAGGGCGACGCCGTGGGCCTGAGCACCTTCGCCAGCGACCAGGCCCGCTACCTCGCCCCAGTCAAGGGCAGCGGCCAGCTCAATGTTCTGCTCAACGCCGTATACGACCTCGACAGCAGTCAGCGTCCCGCCGACTACCAGGCAGCCGTCACTCAACTGCTGGCCCGGCAAAAGCGCCGGGCGCTGGTGGTGCTGGTGACCAACCTGCGCGATGAAGACGACGAAGAACTGCTGGCCGCGGTGAAACGGCTGGGCCAACAGCATCGGGTCCTGGTGGCCAGCCTGCGTGAAGAAGCCCTCGACCGATTGCGTCAGGCGCCGGTGCAGACCCTGCCCGAAGCCCTGGCCTATTGCGGCACGGTGGATTATTTGAATGCGCGGGCCCAATTGCACCAGCAGTTGAGCGCCCACGCCATTCCCACGCAGGACGCCCGCCCCAGTGAGCTGGGCGCACAACTGGTTACCCAGTACCTGGCCTGGAAGAAGGCCGGAACCGCCTAGACCGGATCTGTAAGAAAGGTCCGGGCGACTACTGCGCCGTGCGCAACGGACTACAGACCCGCCAGAATCCGCCGACTTGTGCGCCTTGGCCTTGCCCCGTAACTTGATTCGCGTCGCTGATTTCCAGCGATCGGGTTTAGTCGCCCGGTGGTAAAGGTGATGCGCACAGGCTTCATCCAGTCGGGTCCCCCTATCCCCGCACTTGATGGTGGCTGTTCGCAGGGTGCCCTCGGGCGCGCCGGGCTTTCGCTTTTCCACCGGTCGACTAACCTGCGTTCAGCCGCCCCCCCTCGTTTAGTCGCGAGTGTGTGGCAGCCCACCAAGCGAAGGTCCAGCGCTGACTTGCAGAACTGGAGAACGATGAAGGACCTGTGGGAGCGGGCTTGCTCGCGAAGGCGGCGTGCCAGGCAATACATGTGCAGTTGCCCCACCGCCTTCGCGAGCAAGCCCGCTCCCACAAGGGTTCGCCTGTGACCGCTAAACCCATGACGATTCCCTCGTTGGCTCAGGTATGGATCAGGCCGACGCTGGCAACGTGTGGAAACTGAAATACTGGCGCAACGCATTGACCAGTTGGCTGTACTCCGGCGGCGCCCAATGCAGGCTGAAGCCGGCGTCGAAGTGTTGCGGCGTCACGTCTTCGTGGCACCACAGGCAGGTGGCTTTCAACTTGATGTTCAGCGACGGCCCCTCATCGGCCGGCAGCTTGAGGAGCAAGTCAAAGTCGGCCCCCACCATCAACGGCAGATGGCTGATCAACATCAGGCCATCCTGAGAGACATTACCCAGGAATCCGAGGGGCTTGTCATTGACGCCGTTAAACACTTTCAGGAAGTACGGCAGCTGTTGCCGTTCGATACGCCTCTTTTTGTACATGTTTTGTATCGCTTTTTGGACGACCCCGCGCAGGGGCTACCGATACTTCGGAACGAGCCAAAGGACCTGCTCGCTCTCCCCGATCCCGGTGCCAGACGCTCGCCAGCGCCTAAGCCTAGTTATTGCCGGTCACAGGTGCCCCTTGTTTTAGAGGGTTAGCTCTAATGCGACTTGTAACTATAGCCGAAGGTTTCGACGCGGCCAGTACACGCGCCATGTTTAATGTAGGACAGCACGACAACGCGCAAGTGGCCGGGAATTTCACCGACCATGCGCCAGGGGGCAGGAATCAGGACGCTGGACGGATCGCCGCGGCACTGCGCGTCGGGTAATGCCCCAGGCTCTGCAAGGTTTCAAGACGGGCGCGGGCGCGGAATGCATATTCGCTGTAAGGGTACTGCGCAATGATGAACTGATACGTTTGCGCCGCATCGATGAACAGCTTCTGGCGCTCCAGGCACTGGCCACGCAGCATCGAGACTTCCGGCTGCATGTAGCGGCGGGCACGGCTGGCGCGGTCGACCTGGGACAGCTCGAGCATCACCTGCTCGCAATTGCCACGGTCATAGGCCTTGTAGGCCAGGTTCATGTGATGGTTCATCGACCAACGGGTGCAGCCCGTGATACCCAGGGCCAGGGCAATAAAAAGCACGAATCGCATGGGGAGGTTCTCCTGTCTTGAGTTCTTTATCGACCTGGGCAAGAAAATCTTCAGCCTCAAAACGTCTACCTTAGGTAAATGCAAATCCCGTGGCGAGGGAGCTTGCTCCCTCGCCACAACAGCAATGTTCGGCCTTCGTGCTTAGCAGGCGCAAAAATTTTCAGGAATGTTCATTTCGAAAAAGAAACGAATAAGTAGTGCATATGAACAATGACTACACCCAAAGAGCATAGTAGCCTTCGCTGGCGCTTGAACTTGAGGAGTCTTGCATGTCCGTCCGTCGCACCAAAATCGTCGCTACCCTTGGCCCGGCCAGTCACTCGCCGGAAGTTCTCGAACAGCTGATTCTGGCTGGCCTGGACGTCGCCCGCCTGAACTTTTCCCACGGCACCCCCGACGAGCACAAGGCTCGTGCCAAGCTGGTGCGCGACCTCGCCGCCAAGCACGGCCGCTTCGTGGCCCTGCTGGGTGACCTGCAAGGCCCCAAGATCCGTATCGCCAAATTCGCCAACAAGCGCATCGAGCTGAAGATCGGTGACACCTTCACCTTCTCCACCAGCCATCCGCTGACCGAAGGCAACCAGCAGGTGGTGGGTATCGACTATCCGGACCTGGTCAAGGACTGCGGCGTGGGCGACGAGCTGCTGCTCGACGACGGTCGCGTGGTGATGCGCGTCGATACCGCCACGGCCACCGAACTGGTCTGCACCGTGATCATCGGCGGCCCGCTGTCGGACCACAAGGGCATCAACCGTCGCGGCGGTGGCCTGACGGCGCCGGCCCTGACCGAAAAAGACAAGGCCGACATCAAGCTGGCCGCGGAAATGGAAGTCGACTACCTCGCCGTGTCCTTCCCTCGTGACGCTGCCGACATGGAATACGCCCGTCAACTGCGCGACGAGGCCGGCGGCACCGCCTGGCTGGTGGCGAAGATCGAACGCGCCGAAGCCGTGGCCGACGACGACACCCTCGACGGCCTGATCAAGGCATCCGACGCCGTGATGGTGGCCCGTGGCGACCTCGGCGTGGAAATCGGTGACGCCGAGCTGGTGGGCATCCAGAAGAAAATCATCCTGCACGCACGCCGCCACAACAAAGCGGTGATCGTGGCGACCCAGATGATGGAGTCGATGATCCAGAACCCGATGCCGACCCGCGCCGAAGTCTCCGACGTAGCCAACGCCGTGCTCGACTACACGGACGCCGTGATGCTCTCGGCCGAAAGCGCCGCCGGCCTCTACCCGCTCGAAGCGGTACAGGCCATGGCCCGTATCTGCCTGGGCGCCGAGAAGCACCCGACCAGCAAGACCTCCAGCCACCGCATCGGCAAGACCTTCGAGCGGTGTGACGAGAGCATCGCCCTGGCGACGATGTACACCGCCAACCACTTCCCGGGCGTGAAGGCGATCATCGCCCTGACCGAAAGTGGCTACACCCCGCTGATCATGTCGCGCATCCGTTCCTCGGTGCCGATCTACGCGTTCTCCCCCATCGCGAAACCCAGGCCCGTGCCGCCATGTTCCGTGGCGTCTACACCGTGCCCTTCGACCCGGCCGCCCTGCAACCGGGCGAAGTCAGCCAGGCGGCGGTGGATGAACTGGTCAAGCGCGGCGTGGTGCAGACCGGCGATTGGGTGATCCTGACCAAAGGCGACAGCTACCACACCATCGGCGGCACCAACGGGATGAAAATCCTCCATGTTGGCGACCCGATGGTCTGAGTGACCGGCTGAAAAACAAAAGCCCTTCCATGTGAATGGCGGGGCTTTTTGGTTTTCGGCCTTGGAAATATGTCGCTCCCACTGGCGTTTTCGCGAGCAAGCTCGCTCCCACAAAGGTTATGCATACGCAGGCTTTTGTGGGAGCGAGCTTGCTCGCGAAGGCGTCGACCCAGGCGCCGGAGAGCTCAACGCCGCTCGATAAACCCCGACAACGCCGCCATCGCTTCCGGCGAGCGCAGTCGCTGGATGAACAAGGCACCCTCCTCCTCGATCGCCCGGCGCAACGATTCGCGACCCGGTGCCTTCATCAACTGCTTGCTGATGCGCACGGCTTCAGGCGGCAGCGACTCGAACCTCAGCCCCACCTCACGCGCCTTGGCCAAGGCCGCGTCCCCCGTGTCCAACGCCTCGGTGGCCAGGCCCCAGGCGACCGCCTGTTCACCACTGAAGCCCTCGCCCAGCAACAACAATTGCGCCGCCCTGGCCTGGCCCAGCAATCGCGGCAGGATCAGGCTGGAGCCGAACTCCGGACACAGCCCCAGGTTGACGAACGGCATCCGCAGCCGCGCATCCCGGCTGACGTAGACCAGGTCGCAATGCAGCAACAGCGTGGTGCCGATGCCGACCGCCGGCCCAGCGACGGCGGCAATCACCGGCTTGCGGCACTCCAGCAGGGCGAGCATGAACTGGAACACCGGGTTATCGAGATCGTCCGGCGGCTGTTCGAGGAAGTCGACGATGTCGTTACCGGCGGTGAAGCAGTCGCTGGAACCGGTCAGCAGGACCGCGCGAATCTGCGGGTCGGCGTCGGCCGTCGCCAGGGCCTGGGCCAATTGACTGTACATGGCCCGGGTCAGGGCGTTTTTCTTGTCCGCACGGTTCAGCCGCATCGTCAGCAAGCCGCGCTCGCGGTCAAGTAACAGGGTTTCGCTCATGGTCGGTCTCGCGTCTGGAAATCAGCGCTCAACCACGGGGCAGGAAGACGTCGGCCAGCAGTTGATTGCGCGGCAGGCCGGCCAGGTACAGGCGCTTGGCAAAGGCCTCGACCCGGTCGGGATGGCCGCAGAGTAAGGCTTGGGTTTGCCGGGAAACAAGCCGCAGTTGCGCCAACACGGATGGCGCCTCGGTCGCGGTCAGAAGCTCCACGTCCAGGTTTGCATGCTTGGACGCCAGTGCGGCCAAGGGTTTGGCCAAATAGTGCCCGGCCTCATCATGAGCCACGTGAATAAGGCGGATGGCGCCCTGGTGATGCTGGCGCAAGGCCTCGCGAAGCAAGCCGAACAGCGGCGCCAGCCCGGTGCCGGCGGCGAGCAACCAGAGCGGCTTGTCGGTCCAGTCGGGGTCATAGTGCAGGGCGCCGCCACGCAGTTCGCCGAGGCGGATCGGGTCGCCGACCTTCAACTGTCGAGCCGCATCGACGAACTGGCCGGGCTCGCGACAATCGAGGTGAAACTCCAGGAAACGGTCTTCCTCCGGCAGGCTCGCCAGGGAATACGGCCGTGCCACCTCGCCGGCCCACAGCACCAGGTGCTGGCCGGCACGGTAGCGCAATGGTCGCTCGGGGGTGATCCGCAGGCGCAACACATCGGCGCCCAGCCAATCCACCGCCGCCACCTGAGCCGCGCGACCGTCGCGTTGCGGGTCGAAGGTGTGGACCTGCACATCCTCGACCACCTGACACTGGCAGGCCAGCCGCCAGCCCTGATCACGCTGGGTCGGGCTCAGGGCATCGGGCCGGCTGTCACGCACATCGCCGCTCAGGCATTGCACCAGGCACGCATGGCAACTGCCCGCCCGGCAACTGTAGGGCACCGCCACACCGGACGCATTCAATGCGTCCAACAGGTTACTGCCCGTCGCCACCGTCCATTGCCGGCCAGCGACTGTCAGTTCAGGCATCGACGCTCTCCCAAGCGGCAGCGCAACGATTGCGGCCGTCTCGCTTGGCACGGTACAGGGCCTGGTCGGCGCGTTGCAACGCGTTGTCCAGGTCATCGCCCATTTCCAGCATCGTCATGCCCGCCGACAAGCTCAGCGCCCCGACCTGCAGCCCGACCAACTCGACCTCAGTGAACGCCAGGCGCAATCGCTCGCAGCAGGCCGTCAGACGCGACGGGTCGCAGGCAGGCAGGAGCATGACGAACTCCTCGCCGCCATAACGGGCCAGCACATCGCCTTCGCGCAGGCAGGCCGTGGCGACACTGGCGAATGCCTGGAGCACCTGGTCGCCGGCGGCGTGGCCGTGCAGATCGTTGATGCGCTTGAAATGGTCGAGGTCGATCAACGCCAGGCCATGGGCAACGCCGGGCCGCAGGGTGTTGAGCTCGCGGGACGCCAGGCGCAGGAAATGCCGGCGGTTGAACAACCCGGTCAGCTCATCGGTGGCCACCAGGTCTTCGAGCTGGCGCATCATGCCGCGCAACGTGTCCTGGTGCGCCTGCAAGGCAAACCGTCGCTGGCGCATGCGCTGGCGCGAGGTCTGGACGTAGCGCGCGTAGAACACCAGCCACACCAGCACCATGAACAGCACGCACACCTGCAACCCGGCCAGCGTGGGGTCGGGGAGCCGGAAGAAATAGCCATCCCAGAGGGTAATGCCGGTAAAGCTGAAGAACACCAGCATCGCGCAGCGCACGAAGACCCGGCGTGTCAGGTGGAACAGGCCGAACAGCAGGATGAGCACGTAGAACACCAGGAACACGCCTCGGGCCTGGTCCAGGTGCGCCATCATCCAGGTCTGCCAGCCGAGGCCGATCAACACTTGTATTTCGGTCAGGCTGGGGTCCGCGAAGCGCAGGTTGCGACCGGTGATGAACAACGCGAACAACCCTGCCTGGCACACCACCACGAGCAAGCTGCCGATGACGACACCGCGCAACGAATCGAGGTAGTGACCACTGAAAAATGCCAGCCACAACAACACCAGTGCCAGCGCGTAAGTCGCAGCCGCCAGAGCGAAGCGTTTCAGCAAAAGACGTTGGATGGCGTTATGGGTCAATCGTTGACTCACCATGGGAAAGAGAAACTGACAGGAGGCGTCCTACGCTACAGGCCAGACGCCACTTTAGTGGCGTGCAGGCCAAATGACCATTCAATTCTGGAGCAGAAAAATGGCGTCAAAGCAATGGCCTGGATTGACGCGTTTGATGCCCCCTGTGGCGAGGGAGCTTGCTCCCTCGCCACAGGTTTTCACCCACGCACCTGTTCAATCCGTCGCTATCGCGAGCAACCTCCCCCACAGGGTGCCTGCCTGCGATATACTGCCGCGCCTTTTTAGCGTCGCGCCAGCATGCCCGGCGTGCCTTAAGAGGTGTCGTCCGTCGACCGATGCACCCAAGCGGATGACACCTTATTGAATGTTCCCGTCTTTTAGAGGAGCGCGACTCATGACCGTGATCAAGCAAGACGACCTGATTCAGAGCGTTGCCGACGCCCTGCAATTCATTTCCTACTACCACCCCGTGGACTTCATCCAGGCGATGCACGAGGCCTACCTGCGCGAAGAATCGCCGGCGGCCCGTGACTCCATGGCGCAGATCCTGATCAACTCGCGCATGTGCGCCACCGGCCACCGGCCGATCTGCCAGGACACCGGCATCGTGACCGTGTTCGTGCGCGTGGGCATGGACGTGCGTTGGGATGGCGCGACCATGAGCCTGGACGACATGATCAACGAGGGCGTACGTCGCGCCTACAACCTGCCGGAAAACGTCCTGCGCGCATCGATCCTCGCCGACCCGGCAGGCGCCCGCAAGAACACCAAGGACAACACGCCAGCGGTCATCCACTACTCCATCGTCCCGGGCAACACCGTGGAAGTGGACGTGGCGGCCAAGGGCGGCGGCTCCGAGAACAAGTCCAAGATGGCCATGCTCAACCCGTCCGACTCCATCGTCGACTGGGTACTCAAGACCGTTCCGACCATGGGTGCCGGCTGGTGCCCGCCGGGCATGCTGGGCATCGGCATCGGCGGTACCGCCGAGAAAGCCGCCGTCATGGCCAAGGAAGTGTTGATGGAATCCATCGACATCCACGAGCTGAAGGCGCGCGGCCCGCAGAATCGCATCGAAGAAATGCGCCTGGAGCTGTTCGAGAAGGTCAACCAGCTGGGCATCGGCGCCCAGGGCCTGGGTGGCCTGACCACCGTGCTCGACGTGAAGATCATGGACTACCCGACCCACGCCGCCTCCCTGCCGGTGTGCATGATCCCCAACTGCGCCGCCACCCGTCACGCCCACTTCGTGCTCGACGGCTCGGGCCCGGCGGAGCTGGAAGCGCCACCGCTGGACGCCTACCCGGAAATCGTCTGGGAAGCCGGCCCTTCGGCTCGCCGCGTGAACCTCGATACCCTGACCCCGGAAGAAGTGCAGAGCTGGAAGCCGGGCGAAACCGTGCTGCTTAACGGCAAGATGCTCACCGGTCGCGATGCGGCGCACAAGCGCATGGTCGAGATGCTGAACAAGGGTGAAACCTTGCCGGTGGACCTCAAGGGCCGCTTCATCTACTACGTCGGCCCGGTCGACCCGGTGGGTGACGAAGTCGTGGGCCCGGCAGGCCCGACCACCGCCACGCGGATGGACAAGTTCACCCGCCAGATCCTCGAACAGACCGGCCTGCTGGGCATGATCGGCAAATCCGAGCGCGGTCCGACCGCCATCGAAGCGATCAAGGACAACAAGGCCGTGTACCTGATGGCCGTCGGCGGCGCCGCTTACCTGGTGGCCCAGGCGATCCGCAAATCCAAGGTCCTGGCGTTCGCCGAGCTGGGCATGGAAGCGATCTACGAGTTCGAGGTCAAGGACATGCCGGTGACGGTCGCCGTGGACAGCCAGGGTGAGTCGGTGCACATCACCGGCCCGGCCATCTGGCAAAAGAAAATCAGCGACAGCCTGGCGGTAGAAGTGCAGTAACACGCCCTTCGATGCGCTGAAAAAGGCCGGTGAGCTCAATGCCCACCGGCCTTTTTCGTACCCGGATACCGCCTTGAACCCTGTGGGAGCGGGCTTGCTCGCGAAGGCGGTGCATCAGTGGACATCGTGGTTAACCGCTACACCGCCTTCGCGAGCAAGCCCACTCCCACAAGGGTTTTTGGTTGTCTGCGAAAACGGTGTTCAAGCCATGCTATGGTGCCCGCCCGACTTTCAATCTGTTCACGCCAGCATGTTGCCAACCACCCGCACCTTGCGCCTGTCGCTGTACACCTTGCTGATCCTTGCCGGCGCGGCAGTCGCCGCCACCCTCGCCATGCGCCACGCCGAGCGTGCCGCCCTGGAAGAGGACGCTCACCGAGCGAGCCAGCAATTGGCGCTGTACGCCAACTCCCTGCACACCCTGATCGAACGCTACCGCGCCCTGCCCGCCGTGCTGGCGCTGGACCCCGAGTTGCGCTCGGCCCTCAAGGGGCCGGTCGAGGGTGCGCAGCAGGACGCCTTGAATCGCAAGCTGGAGCAGATCAACGGTGCCGCCCAATCGTCCACCCTGGAGTTGCTCGACCATAACGGCCTGGCCGTCGCGGCCAGCAACTGGCAACTGCCCAGCAGCTATGTCGGACACAACTACGGGTTCCGGCCCTACTTCATCCAGACCCGCACCCAGGGCACCGGGCGCTTCTATGCGGTGGGCGTCACCAGCGGCATACCGGGCTATTTCCTCTCCAGCGCGGTGACCGGCGACCACGGCGAATTCCTCGGCGCCATGGTGGTGAAACTGGAGTTTCCAGAGCTTGAACGCGAATGGCGCCAGGGCAGCGACACCCTGCTGGTCAGTGATGCCCGGGGCATCGTGTTCATCGCCAATCGGCCGGGCTGGCGGTATCGCCACTTGCAGCCATTGACCGACAGCGACCGCGCCGAACTCAAGACTACCCGCCAGTACGACAAGCAACCGCTGCAACCGTTGGCCATCGAATCGCTGCGACGCTTTGACGACAACAGCCACCTGGCCCGTGTCGCCGCCCCCAACGGCACTGCCGACTACCTTTGGGAATCCCTGCCGTTGAGCGCCGAAGGCTGGACGCTGCACCTGCTGCGCCACCCGCAGATCGCCTTCGAGGACCTGCGCAACGCCGGGCTTGCCGCCGCCGGATCATGGCTGGCGCTGGTATTCCTGCTGCTGTTTCTCAACCAGCGCTGGCGCCTGGCCAAACTTCGCCAGCGCAGTCGCGAAGAGCTTGAGCGGCTGGTGGAAGTCCGTACCCGAGACCTGCGCACGGCCCAGGACGGCCTGGTGCAATCGGCCAAGCTGGCGGCCCTGGGGCAGATGTCCGCGGCCCTGGCCCACGAGATCAACCAGCCACTGACCGCCCAGCGCATGCAACTGGCCACCTTGCGCCTGCTGCTGGACCACGGCCGGGTCGACGATGCCTATAAGGCCCTCAAGCCGGTGGACGACATGCTGACCCGCATGGCCGCCCTCACCGGCCACCTGAAAACCTTCGCCCGCAAGAGCCCCAGCGGCCTGCGCGAACGGCTCGACCTGGCGGCGGTGGTGGACCAGGCCCTGCAATTGCTGGACACCCGTCTACGGGACGAACAGGTCAGCACCGTGCTGCACCTGACGCGTCCGGCATGGGTGCGTGGCGATGCGATCCGCCTCGAACAGGTATTGATCAACCTTCTGCGCAACGCCCTCGACGCCATGGCCGGGCAGCCCCTCAAGCGCCTGGAAGTACGCCTGGAGGCCGATGAACAACTGTGGCGCCTGTGCGTGAGCGACAGCGGCTGCGGGATCGCCGAGGAGCACCTGGCCCAGGTGTTCGACCCGTTCTTCACCACCAAGGCAGTGGGCGACGGCCTGGGGCTGGGGCTGGCGGTGTCGTTTGCGATCATTCATGAGTCGGGTGGGCGCCTGACAGCGGACAACCATGAACACGGCGCGGTATTCTGCGTGACCTTGCCCATCGACCAGGAGGCGCAGTTGCATGCTTGATTCAGTCATGGTCGTGGATGACGAAGGCAGCATCCGCAGTGCCGTCGAGCAATGGTTGAGCCTGTCGGGGTTCCAGGTGCAGTTGTTCAGTCGCGCCGAAGACTGCCTGGCGCAATTGCCGGAGCACTACCCCGGGGTGATCCTCAGCGATGTGCGCATGCCCGGCCTCAGCGGCCTGGAACTGCTGGCCGAAGTGCGCCGCCGCGACCCGGACCTGCCAGTGATCCTGTTGACCGGCCACGGTGACGTGCCGATGGCCGTGGAAGCCATGCGCGACGGCGCCTACGACTTCCTGGAAAAGCCCTTCAGCCCCGAAGCCCTGCTCGGCAGCCTGCGCCGGGCCCTGGACAAGCGCACCCTGGTCCTGGAGAACCGTCGCCTGCACGAACAGGCCGACGCCAGGGCCCGCCTCGACGGGACGCTGCTGGGCGTGTCCCGCGCCTTGCAGAACCTGCGCCGCCAGGTGCTGGACTTGGCCGCGTTGCCGGTCAACGTCCTGATCCGCGGCGAAACCGGCAGCGGCAAGGAATTGGTCGCCCGTTGCCTGCACGACTTCGGCCCGAGGGCGAGCAAGCCTTTTGTCGCACTGAATTGCGCGGCCATTCCCGAACCGTTGTTCGAGGCGGAGCTGTTCGGCCATGAAAGCGGCGCGTTCACCGGCGCCCAGGGCAAGCGTATCGGCAAGCTCGAATACGCTCACGGCGGCACGTTGTTCCTCGATGAAATCGAGAGCATGCCCCTGGCCCAGCAGGTCAAGCTGCTGCGGGTGCTGCAGGAACAGAAGCTCGAACGGCTGGGCTCGAACCAGAGCATCCACGTCGACCTGCGGATCATCGCCGCGACCAAGCCCGACCTGTTGGATGAGGCCCGGGCCGGGCGCTTTCGCGAAGACCTTGCCTATCGCCTGAACATCGCCGAGCTGCGCTTGCCACCGCTACGGGAACGGCGCGAGGACATCCCGCTGCTGTTCGAACACTTCACCCACAGCGCCGCCGAGCGCCTGGGCCGCACCGCCGCGCCCCTGAGCGGCCCGCAGTTGAATCACCTGCTCAGCCATGCCTGGCCGGGCAACGTGCGTGAACTGGCCAACGTCGCCGAACGCCAGGTACTGGGGCTGGACCAGCCGCACACCCTGGACAGCGAGCCCGGGCAGTCACTGGCCGCCCAGCAGGAGGCCTTCGAAGCCCAATGCCTGCGCGCCGCCCTGACACGGCACAAGGGCGACGTGAAAGCGGTGCTCGAAGAGTTGCAACTGCCGCGCCGCACCTTCAATGAAAAGCTGCAGCGCCATGGTTTGAACCGGGAAATGTTTTTGCAAGACAACTGATGGCAGGTCGACTGGGCCGACGCCTTCGCGAGCAAGCTCGCGCCCACATTGGACTGTGTACACAGCTTCCTGTGGGAGCGAGCTTGCTCGCGAAGCGGGTTAACTGGAACAGGACATCCCCGGTACTGGCGTAATGCTGTTCACTTGAGGTTCATCACTTATCGTGGCGAGGGAGCTTGCTCCCGCTGGAACGCGCAGCGGTCCCAAGCTTTTAGGGCTGCTACGCAGCCCAGCGGGAGCAAGCTCCCTCGCCACGGAGCGGTGACGCCCTTACGGGTACGGGACTAGCGGCGATGCGCCCAACGCTGGCGCAGCCACTCCAGGTCTTCAGGGCGGGTGATCTTGATGTTGTCGGAACGCCCCTCGATCAAGCGAGGGGCCTGCCCCGCCCACTCCATGGCCGAAGCTTCATCGGTAATGAGCGCATCCGCCACCAGGCTGTCGGCAAGGGCCCGGTGCAGCGCGCCGAGGCGAAACATCTGGGGCGTGTAGGCTTGCCAGATCACGCTGCGATCCACGGTTTCCACTACGCGGCCGTGTTTGTCGACGCGCTTTAAGGTGTCCCGGGCCGGAACCGCCAGCAGGCCCCCGACCGGATCGTTCACCAACTCGCCGAGCAAGGTGTCCAGGTCATCGCGGGACAGGTTGGGCCGCGCCGCATCGTGCACCAGCACCCAGTCATGATCGTCGGCGCCCTGCCCGTGCAGATGCAACAAGGCATTGAGCACGGAGTCCGCACGCTGCTCGCCGCCGTCCACGCGCTGGATGCGCGGATCGCTGGCGCAAGCCAGGCTCGGCCAGTAGGGATCATCATGGGCAATGCTCACCACCACGCCCTTGACGGTGGGGTGATCGAGGAAACAGCCAAGGCTGTGTTCAAGAATTGTGCGTCCACCCAGTTGCAGGTACTGCTTGGGTCGGTCCGCGGCCATCCGGGCACCCACGCCCGCGGCAGGAATCACGGCCCAGAAGGCCGGCAAACGAATACTCATTGGGCCAACTGGTAGAGGGTTTCACCCTCCTTGACCATGCCCAATTCATGGCGAGCCCGCTCTTCGACGGTCTCCATGCCTTTTTTCAACTCTGTGACTTCGGCGTCCATTACCCGATTACGCTCCAGCAACGCCTCGTTTTCGGCATGCTGGTCGGCAATCTGCTGAGTCAGGTCGGCCACTTGCGCCAGGCTGCCATTACCCACCCAGAGGCGGTACTGCAAGCCGGCCAGCAACAGGAGCAAGACAAGAAACAACCAATTGGGACTGCGCATCGAATATCAGTATCCAGTGAAAAAAGACCGCCATGCCAAACTTTGCAGCGTCTGATAGCACGAAGCCTGGAAAACCCAGGCTTGTGCTTGATAAGGCATCAGATTAGAGGGAAAAGCGCCGCATGGGCGACTTTTCCGACATAACCCGCTGTCTTTTTACCATCTACCGCTTAACCGCGAAACTCGGCGCGACCGTTGTACTTGGCCTTGCCGTTCAACTGCTCTTCGATACGCAGCAGTTGGTTGTACTTGGAAACGCGGTCGGAACGGCACAGCGAACCGGTCTTGATCTGGCCTGCCGCGGTGCCCACGGCCAGGTCGGCAATGGTCGAATCTTCGGTTTCACCGGAACGGTGGGAGATCACGGCGGTGTAGCCGGCGGCCTTGGCCATCTGGATGGCTTCCAGGGTTTCGGTCAGGGTGCCGATCTGGTTGAACTTGATCAGGATCGAGTTGGCGATCTTCTTGTCGATGCCTTCCTTCAGGATCTTGGTGTTGGTCACGAACAGGTCGTCACCCACCAGCTGGGTCTTCTCGCCGATCTTGTCGGTGAGGATCTTCCAACCCGCCCAATCGGACTCGTCCAGGCCGTCTTCGATGGAGATGATCGGGTAGCGCTCGGTCAGGCCCTTGAGGTAGTCGGCGAAACCTTCGGCGGTGAACACCTGGCCTTCGCCGGACAGGTTGTACTTGCCGTCTTCGAAGAACTCACTGGCGGCGCAGTCCAGGGCCAGGGTCACGTCGGTGCCCAGCGTGTAGCCGGCGTTGGCCACGGCTTCGGAGATCACTTTCAGCGCGTCTTCGTTGGACGCCAGGTTCGGGGCGAAACCACCTTCGTCGCCAACGGCGGTGCTCAGGCCACGGGCCTTCAGCACAGCCTTGAGGTGATGGAAAATCTCGGTGCCCATGCGCAGGCCTTCGGAGAAGGACTTGGCGCCCACCGGCTGCACCATGAACTCCTGGATGTCGACGTTGTTGTCGGCATGTTCGCCGCCGTTGATGATGTTCATCATCGGCACCGGCATCGAATAGACGCCCGGCGTACCGTTGAGGTTGGCGATGTGGGCGTACAGTGGCAGGTCCTGGTCCTGGGCGGCAGCCTTGGCGGCAGCCAGGGAAACGGCGAGGATCGCGTTGGCGCCCAGGGTAGCTTTGTTCTCGGTACCGTCGAGCTTGATCATCGCCTGATCGAGGGCTTTCTGGTCGGCAGGGTCCTTGCCCAGCAACAGGTCACGGATCGGACCGTTGATGTTGGCGACGGCTTTCAGCACGCCCTTGCCCAGGTAACGGCCCTTGTCGCCATCACGCAGCTCCAGCGCTTCGCGCGAGCCAGTGGAAGCACCGGACGGCGCGCAGGCGCTGCCGATGATGCCGTTGTCGAGAAGCACGTCCGCTTCAACAGTGGGGTTGCCACGGGAGTCGAGAACCTCACGACCTTTGATGTCGACGATTTTTGCCATTGTTGTAAACACTCCAAAGTTGACTAGAACGTTGCAGAAAACTTGCTCACCCTCAGCTGCGATTCAGCCAAAAGAGACCGAATGGGAGCGCTTCGCACTCCAGCGGGAGCAAGCTCCCTCGCCACAAGAGCACGGCTTGTCGGCGATGGGGGCCTCAAGGGCGCCATCGCTGGCAAACCATGCTCCCACAAGAGCAGTGCGGCCCGCAGGCCAGAGCGATAAACGAGCGGTACTTTACCGGAGAAAACCGCCTTACGCGGTTTCTATCGTCGCAAAACCCTTGACCAGCTCGTCCAACGCCTTGAGCTGAGACAGGAAAGGTTCCAGCTTGTTCAAGCGCAGGGCGCAAGGACCGTCGCACTTGGCGTTGTCCGGATCCGGGTGGGCTTCCAGGAACAGGCCCGCCAGGGACTGGCTCATGCCCGCCTTGGCCAGGTCCGTGACCTGGGCACGACGACCACCGGCGGAGTCGGAACGGCCGCCAGGCATCTGCAAGGCGTGCGTCACGTCGAAGAACACCGGGTATTCGAACTGCTTCATGATGCCGAAGCCGAGCATGTCCACCACCAGGTTGTTGTAGCCGAAGCTCGAACCGCGCTCGCAGAGGATCAACTGGTCATTGCCGGCCTCCTCGCACTTGCTCAGGATGTGTTTCATTTCCTGGGGCGCAAGGAACTGGGCCTTCTT
The DNA here is from genome assembly GCF_018325965.1 of Pseudomonas sp. Cab53. Lineage (NCBI taxonomy): Bacteria > Pseudomonadati > Pseudomonadota > Gammaproteobacteria > Pseudomonadales > Pseudomonadaceae > Pseudomonas > Pseudomonas sp. Cab53. Next base: position 4,930,853 of record NZ_AP021902.1, read on the forward strand.
GATGTTGATCACCGCGCCGGTCTTGGCCATCGCGACCACCAGGTCGGTCTGGCGCGACAGGAAGGCCGGCAGTTGGATGATGTCGCAGACCTCGGCCACGACCGCCGCCTGGGCAGGCTCGTGGACGTCGGTGATGATCGGCACGCCGAAGGCTTGCTTGATGTCCTGGAAGATCCGCATGCCCTCTTCCAGGCCCGGGCCACGGTAGGAAGTCACGGACGAACGGTTGGCCTTGTCGAAGCTGGCCTTGAAGACGTAGGGGATCCCCAGTTTCTGGGTGACCTTGACGTACTCCTCGCAGACCTGCATCGCCATATCACGGCTTTCCAGCACGTTCATGCCGCCGAACAGCACCATGGGCTTGTCGTTGGCAATCTCGATGTCACCGACGCGGATGATCTTCTGGGCCATCGTCTTATGCCTTTTTCTGGTGTTGGGCCAAAGCGGCTTTCACAAAACCGCTGAACAGCGGATGACCGTCCCGTGGCGTCGAGGTGAACTCGGGGTGGAACTGGCAAGCCACGAACCATGGGTGATCCGGCGACTCGACCACCTCGACCAGCGCGCCGTCACCGGAGCGGCCGGAGATCTTCAGGCCAGCCTCGATCAGTTGCGGCAGCAGGTTGTTGTTCACTTCGTAGCGATGGCGGTGACGCTCGACGATCACGTCCTTGGCGTAGCACTCGTGCACCAGGGAACCGGCTTCGAGCAGGCATTCCTGGGCACCGAGGCGCATGGTGCCGCCCAGGTCGGAAGATTCGGTGCGCACTTCAACGGCGCCGGTGGCGTCTTCCCACTCGGTGATCAGGCCCACGACCGGGTGGCCGCTGGCGCGATCGAATTCGGTGGAGTTGGCGTCTTTCCAGCCCAGCACGTTACGGGCGAACTCGATGACCGCCACTTGCATGCCCAGGCAGATCCCCAGGTAAGGCACCTTGTTTTCGCGAGCGTATTGCACGGCGGTGATCTTGCCTTCTACGCCCCGCAGGCCGAAGCCGCCCGGCACGAGAATCGCGTCGGCGCCTTCGAGCAGGCCAGTGCCCTGGTTCTCGATGTCTTCGGAATCGATGTAGCGCAGGTTGACCTTGGTGCGGTTGCTGATACCGGCGTGGCTCATCGCTTCGATCAGCGACTTGTAGGCGTCCAGCAGCTCCATGTACTTGCCGACCATGGCGATGGTGACTTCGTGCTCAGGGTTGAGCTTGGCATCGACCACGGCGTCCCACTCGGACAGGTCGGCACCGGCGCACTGCAGGCCGAAACGCTCGACGACGAAATCGTCCAGGCCCTGGGAGTGCAGGATGCCGGGGATCTTGTAGATGGTGTCGGCGTCTTCCAGGCCGATCACCGCACGCTCTTCAACGTTGGTGAACTGGGCGATCTTGCGACGCGACGACAGGTCGATCGGGTGATCGGAGCGGCAGATCAGCACGTCCGGTTGCAGGCCGATGGAGCGCAGCTCCTTGACCGAGTGCTGGGTTGGCTTGGTCTTGGTTTCGCCAGCGGTGGCGATGTACGGGACCAGGGTCAGGTGCATCAGCATCGCGCGCTTGGCGCCGATTTCGAAACGCAACTGGCGGATGGCCTCGAGGAACGGCTGGGACTCGATGTCGCCCACGGTGCCGCCGATCTCGACCATCGCCACGTCGGCGTCGCCAGCACCCTTGATGATGCGGCGCTTGATTTCGTCGGTGATGTGCGGGATGACCTGGATGGTCGCGCCCAGGTAGTCACCACGACGCTCCTTGCGCAGCACGTGCTCGTAGACACGGCCGGTGGTGAAGTTGTTGTTCTGGGTCATGGTCGTGCGGATGAACCGCTCGTAGTGGCCCAGGTCCAGGTCGGTCTCGGCGCCGTCATGGGTGACGAACACTTCACCGTGCTGGAACGGGCTCATGGTGCCCGGGTCGACGTTGATGTACGGGTCCAGCTTGAGCATGGTGACCTTAAGTCCCCGCGCCTCCAGGATGGCCGCCAATGAAGCCGAGGCAATGCCTTTCCCCAATGAAGAAACAACACCGCCCGTGACGAATATGTAGCGCGTCATGAAAAACCCTAGAAGTCTGCGTTAAAGCGGTCCGAGCCGCCGGGGAAAGCGAAGGAAGGCCGAAGCCCCCGATCACCTGCATTAATCACAGTGCACCTTTCAAAAAAACCGCCGCGTTGGGACAGACCGGAAGTGAAATCACCGGTACGTTGCTCGCTACACATTTTTTGGAATCGCCCAGCAAAGACTGCTTGGTAATCGGCAACTCCTGCAATTCAGGCGAATCCACAGAAGTTGTATCAAGAAGGGAGCGTAGTCTACCGGAAAGCCCCTTTCAGCTCAAACCCCGATCTTGGCTTCCTGGCTGCCAGACCAATTGCCAACTGCCATCTGCCGCGCAGTCGAGCCCGCCCAGATTAGCCACCGCTAGCAATCGCTGGCCCTGGTACAGCAGCGGCAATCGGCCGCGAACGAAGGCCGGCACCGCGCGCTCATTGAGCAAACGCTTGAGGTCGCGATGCCCACGGCCCGGCAATTGCAGCACCTCGCCACCTTGACGATAGCGGATCCACAGGGGCCCCGCCGGCCGCTGGCCGTTGAGCGTGACTCGGCCATTGCCCGGCAAGTACAACGCGGCCGTGGGATCCGGCCATTGAACAGCGCCGGCGACCGGGCGCAGCCAGTGGTCGGATAACCACCAGGCTCGCCCGCCACCACGGTGTAACTCACCTCCGGCCAGGCGCCAGATCGGCCGGGCGTCGTGCGCCGCATCGCGCAACGCGTCCCAGCCGGACCAGTGATCGCTGTCGGGCAACAGGGTCAGCGCCGCCAGCCAATGGCTCAATGCGTTGCGCTGGCGCGCCGCAGACAGGGCCTGCAAGGGCGCCAGTTCAAGCGACGGCACACCCAGCCAGTCGAACGCGTCCGGGCTCGCGGCAGCGGCCAGGTCGAGCCGCGCCAGGTCGCTCAGCAAATCCTGGGCTTCGCTCATGTGTGCGGCGCTGCGAGCCAGGCTCATGGACGCCCGAGGCCAGTGCTCGGCCAGCAGCGGAAACACCCGCCGGCGCAAGTAATTGCGCGAATACCGCAGGTCGTCGTTGGAGGGGTCCTCGATCCAGTTCAAGCCCTGCTGCGTCGCGTAGGTCTCCAATGCTGCCCGGGATACTTCGAGCAGCGGGCGCAACAAGTACCCGTGCCCGAGGGGACGCTGCCGGGGCATCGCCGACAAACCGCGCACGCCCGCCCCGCGCAGCAGGCGGAACAGCAGGGTTTCGGCCTGATCATCCTGGTGCTGGGCGGTGAGCAGCACTTCGTCGGCCTGGAGCGTTGCGGCAAAGGCAGCGTAGCGCGCCTCCCGGGCAGCGCGTTCGAGGCTGGCACCCGGGCAAACTTCAACGCTCACCACCTGCAACGGCACGCCCAGTGCCTCACACACCCGACGGCAATGTTCCGGCCAGGCATCGGCCGCAGCCTGGAGCCCGTGATGGACATGCAGCGCCCGGATCGGGGGCAGGGTGTGATGTTTGGACAGCGAAACGAGCAGGTGCAGCAGCACAGTGGAATCGAGGCCGCCGGAGAAGGCGATGTGCCAGGCGGTAGCGTTGAGCCAGGGGGACAGTTGGGTGAGGAGCCCGGTGGGGAGATCAATCCTGGATTGATTCATAGGAATTGGCCTTCACACAAATCAATGTGGGAGCGAGCTTGCTCGCGATGACGGTGTATCAATCAACTTATCTGTTGAAGGTAAACCGCTATCGCGAGCAAGCCCGCTCCCACAGGGTACTGCCGTCAGATCAGAGACCGTAGCTCATCAGACGATCGTAGCGACGGGTCAGCAATGTGTCGTGGTCGAGTTTCTTCAGCATCGACAATTGCGAACTCAGTTCGGCACGAATCAGCGCGGCGGCAGCGGCCGGGTCGCGGTGGGCGCCGCCCACGGGCTCGTTGATCACCTTGTCCACGATGCCCAGGCCCTTGAGGCGCTCGGCGGTGATGCCCATGGCTTCAGCGGCGTCCGGGGCCTTCTCGGCGGTTTTCCACAGGATCGAGGCGCAGCCTTCCGGCGAGATCACCGCGTAGGTGGAATATTGCAGCATGTTCAGCTGGTCGCAGACACCAATGGCCAGCGCACCACCGGAACCGCCTTCGCCGATGACGGTGGCGATGATCGGGGTTTTCAGGCGTGCCATGACCCGCAGGTTCCAGGCGATCGCTTCGCTCTGGTTGCGCTCCTCGGCGTCGATGCCCGGGTAGGCGCCCGGCGTGTCGATGAAGGTCAGGATCGGCATCTTGAAGCGCTCGGCCATTTCCATCAGGCGGCAAGCCTTGCGGTAGCCTTCAGGACGCGGCATGCCGAAGTTGCGACGTACCTTCTCGCGCACTTCACGGCCCTTCTGATGGCCGATGACCATCACCGGCTGGTCTTCCAGGCGAGCCACACCGCCCACGATCGCGGCGTCGTCGGAGAAGTGACGGTCGCCGTGCAGTTCGTCGAACTCGGTGAAGATGTGCTCGATGTAGTCCAGGGTGTAGGGACGACGCGGATGACGCGCCAGGCGCGCGATCTGCCAGCTGGTCAGCTTGCCGAAGATGTCTTCGGTCAGCGTACGGCTCTTGTCCTGCAGACGAGAGATTTCATCGCCGATATTCAGCGAATTGTCATTACCGACCAAGCGCAACTCTTCGATCTTGGCTTGCAGGTCGGCGATCGGCTGTTCGAAATCTAGAAAATTCGGGTTCATAGGCGTCCGTCTTGGGTCGACGTCCAAGAGAGCTTGGGCCGGCCGGTTGTCTATTCGCGCCTACCTTAAGGGAGAGGCGCGTTCAGGTCGAGATTAAAAATCCGGGTCGAGATCAGGGGGCACTCGGGTTTGCGAGGTGGCCCCTGGCCGTCAACGGTATTGGAGGAAGACGTTGTCTTTGCCGAACTGGTCACGCAAGGCTTGAATCAACGCATCCGCCGGGTCGATCCGCCAGCCCTCGCCGAACTGCAACACCGCCTTGGCGTCGGGCCGCATGTACTCCATGGTGATCGGACAGGCGCCGCGATGGCGCTTGAACAATTCGCCCAGCCAGCGCAACTGGTCACCCTTGAGGTCCTGGGTCTGCAGCTTCAGGCGCAGGCTCTCGGCCAGGTTGGTCCGGGCGTCCTCCATGCTCATCACCCGCTTGACCCGCAGCCGCAGACCACCGGAGAAGTCATCGTTGCTGACCTCGCCTTCGACCACCACCATCGCGTCGGTCTGCAACAGCGACTGCGCCGAATGGAACGCATCGGCGAACAAGGACGCCTCGATACGCCCGGAGCGGTCGTCGAGGGTGATGAAACCCATCTTGTCGCCCTTTTTGTTCTTCATCACCCGCAGGGCAATGATCATACCGGCGACGGTCTGGGTGTCCCGGGCCGGCTTGAGGTCGATGATGCGCTGACGGGCAAAACGGCGGATCTCGCCTTCGTACTCGTCGATCGGGTGCCCGGTGAGGTACAGGCCCAGGGTGTCTTTTTCACCCTTGAGGCGTTCCTTGAGGGTCAGTTCCTTGGCCTTGCGATGATTGCCGTAGACGTCGGCGTCCTCCTCGACAAACAGCCCGCCAAACAGGTCGGCGTGGCCACTGTCGTGGGTGCGGGCGGTCTGTTCGGCCGCCTTGATGGCTTCTTCCATGGCCGCCAGCAACACCGCGCGGTTGCGGTCGATGTTGGCCTGGTAGGCCTTGGGTTCATCATGGAAATAGGGGCCGAGCCGGTCCAGCGCGCCGCTGCGGATCAAGCCATCGAGGGTGCGCTTGTTGATGCGCTTGAGGTCGACCCGGGCGCAGAAGTCGAACAGGTCCTTGAACGGCCCGTCCTGGCGCGCCTCGGTGATCGCTTCCACCGGCCCCTCGCCCACGCCCTTGATCGCGCCAAGGCCGTAGATGATGCGGCCCTCTTCGTTCACCGTGAACTTGAACTCCGAGGCGTTCACGTCCGGCGCGTCGAGGCGCAGCTTCATGGTCCGCACTTCTTCGATCAAGGTCACGACCTTGTCGGTGTTGTGCATATCCGCCGAGAGCACGGCGGCCATGAACGGCGCCGGGTAATGCGCCTTCAGCCAGGCGGTCTGGTACGACACCAGGCCGTACGCGGCGGAGTGGGATTTGTTGAAGCCGTAACCGGCGAATTTTTCCACCAGGTCGAAGATGTTACCGGCCAGGTCCGCATCAATGCCGTTGTTCGCACAGCCTTCGATGAAGCCGCCGCGCTGCTTGGCCATTTCCTCGGGCTTTTTCTTACCCATCGCCCGACGCAGCATGTCCGCGCCGCCAAGGGTGTAGCCGGCCATCACCTGGGCGATCTGCATCACCTGTTCCTGATACAGGATGATGCCGTAGGTCGGTGCCAGCACCGGCTTGAGGCCGTCGTACTGGTAGTCCGGGTGTGGGTAGGCCAGTTCGGCGCGACCGTGCTTACGGTTGATGAAGTCGTCCACCATGCCCGATTGCAGCGGCCCCGGACGGAACAGGGCCACCAGTGCGATCAAGTCTTCCAGGCAGTCGGGCTTGAGCTTCTTGATCAGCTCCTTCATGCCCCGGGATTCAAGCTGGAACACCGCCGTGGTCTCGGCCTTCTGCAACAGGCTGTAGGTCGGCTTGTCGTCCAGCGGGATGAACGCGATGTCCAGTGGCTCTTCGCCGAGCTTGGCCCGGTCGCGGTTGATGGTCTTCAGCGCCCAGTCGATGATCGTCAGGGTCCGCAGGCCGAGGAAGTCGAACTTCACCAGGCCCGCTGCCTCGACGTCATCCTTGTCGAACTGGGTGACCAGGCCGTCGCCCTCTTCATCGCAATAGATCGGCGAGAAGTCGGTCAGCTTGGTCGGGGCGATCACCACGCCACCGGCGTGCTTGCCGACGTTACGCACCACGCCTTCGAGCTTGCGGGCCATCTCCCAGATTTCCGCGGCCTCTTCATCGACCTTGATGAAGTCCCGCAGGATTTCTTCCTGCTCGTAGGCTTTTTCCAGGGTCATGCCGACTTCGAACGGGATCATTTTCGACAAGCGGTCCGCCAGGCCGTAGGACTTGCCTTGCACCCGCGCCACGTCCCGCACCACCGCCTTGGCGGCCATGGAACCGAAGGTGATGATCTGGCTCACCGCATTGCGGCCGTACTTCTCGGCCACGTAGTCGATCACCCGGTCGCGACCATCCATGCAGAAGTCGACGTCGAAGTCGGGCATGGAAACCCGTTCCGGGTTGAGGAACCGTTCGAAGAGCAGGTCATATTCCAGCGGGTCGAGGTCGGTGATCTTCTGCACGTAGGCCACCAGCGACCCGGCACCCGACCCCCGGCCCGGACCGACCGGCACGCCGTTGTTCTTGGCCCACTGGATGAAGTCCATCACGATCAGGAAGTAACCGGGGAAGCCCATCTGGATGATGATATCCAGCTCGAAATTCAGCCGGTCGATGTAGACCTGGCGCTTGGCTTCGTAAGCCTCGGTGGTGTCCTTGGGCAACAGGACGCTGAGGCGCTCTTCCAGGCCATCAAACGACACCTTGCGGAAATATTCGTCGATGGTCATGCCATCGGGGATCGGGAAGTTGGGCAGGAAGTGCTTGCCCAGCTTGACCTCGATGTTGCAACGCTTGGCGATCTCGACGGTGTTTTCCAGCGCCTCAGGCAGGTCGCTGAACAACTCGGCCATTTCCTCGGCGCTCTTGAGGTATTGCTGGTCGCTGTAGTTCTTCGAGCGGCGCGGGTCGTCAAGGGCACGGCCTTCGCCGATGCAGACGCGGGTTTCGTGGGCCTCGAAATCCTCCGGTTTGATAAAGCGCACGTCGTTGGTGGCCACCAGCGGCGCGCCGAGCTTGTCGGCCAGGGCCACGGCGGCGTGCAGGTGCTCTTCGTCATTGGGCCGATTGGTGCGCTGCACCTCGATGTAGAAGCGGTCGGGAAACACCGCCATCCAGTCCCGGGCCAATGCCTCGGCCTCCTCGGGGTTGCCGCTGAGCAGGGCCAAGCCGATCTCACCCTCCTTGGCCGCCGACAGCATGATCAGGCCTTCGCTGGCCTCGGCCACCCACTCGCGTTCGATGATGATCGAACCGTTGCGCTGGCCATCGATGAAGCCCCGGGAAATCAGCTCGGTGAGGTTGCGATACCCCACCGCATTCATGACCAGCAGGCTGATGCGGCTCAACGGCGCATCCGGGTCCTTGTTCGACAACCACAGGTCGGCACCGCAGATCGGCTTGATCCCGGCGCCCATGGAGGCCTTGTAGAACTTGACCAGCGAACACATGTTGTTCTGGTCGGTGACCGCCACGGCAGGCATGTTCATGCCCACCAGGGTCTTGACCAGTGGCTTGATCCGCACCAGACCGTCGACCAGGGAATATTCAGTGTGCAGGCGTAGATGAACGAATGAAGCCGGCATAGTGATCCTGCGTTAAGTCATGAAAACAACAAGGCCCGGATTGTACCGGGCCTGGGGTAAAACATCAGCCATGAGTGTCCGACCTTGAACATACGAACACGGCCTTTGTGGCGAGGGGATTTATCCCCGCTGGGGCGCGAAGCGGCCCTTAAACCTGACAACCCGTTGCGTCTGACAGACTTCGGGACTGCTTCGCAGTCCAACGGGGATAAATCCCCTCGCCACAAAAGCAGCGTTTGTCTTAAGAAACAAAGCACTGATTGTTTATGATCAACCCTTCACGCGCCTCATAGGCCAGCCGCACCGGAGCGAACGAGCGCCGGTGGATCGGCGTTGGCCCGAGGCGTGCCAAGGCTTCCAGGTGCACGGGGGTCGGGTAGCCCTTGTGGCCGCCGATGCCGTAGCCCGGATAAATCAGTTCGAAGGCGCTCATTTCCCGATCGCGGCTGACCTTGGCCAGAATCGATGCGGCCGCGATGGCGGGCACCTTCGCGTCGCCCTGGACCACCGCCTCGGCGCGCATCGACAGTTTCGGGCAGCGATTGCCGTCGATCATCGCCAGCTTCGGCGTGATGTGCAGGCCCTGCACCGCGCGCTGCATGGCCAACATGGTGGCGTGGAGGATGTTCAGCTCATCGATCTCTTCGACCTCGGCCCGGGCAATGCACCAGCTCAGGGCTTTCTCGCAAATCTCGTCGTAGAGCTTTTCGCGACGGGCCTCGGTGAGTTTCTTGGAATCGTTGAGGCCCAGGATCGGCCGGTTCGGATCGAGAATGACCGCGGCCGTTACCACGGCGCCGCACAACGGGCCACGGCCCACCTCGTCGACACCGGCGACCAATTCTTCCACTTCGGCGACCAGGTTGAAGTCCAGGCCCATCTGCAGTTTCGAGTGGCTCATGATTGTGCGCCGATCAGGGTCAGCACCGCGTCAGCCGCCTGATTGGAGGCGTCGCGGCGCAGGGTCCGGTGGATTTCGTCGAAGCCGCGGGTCTGCTCCTCGCCGCCGTCGATCAACGGCGCAAGTGTATTGGCCAGGGCGTCGGCCGTGGCCTCGTCCTGCAGCAACTCCGGCACCAGCAGGCGCTGGGCCAACAGGTTCGGCAGGGACACGTAGGGGCTCTTGACCATGCGCTTGAGGATCCAGAACGTCAGCGGCGCCAGGCGATAGGCAACCACCATCGGGCGTTTGTACAGCAACGCCTCAAGGGTAGCAGTGCCGGAGGCAATCAACACGGCGTCACAGGCAGCCAGCGCGTCATGGGAGCGACCGTCGAGCAGCGTGACCGGCAGATCGCGCCCCGCCAGCAGCGCTTCAAGCTGCTCCCGGCGCTGCGGGCTGGCGCACGGCAGGACAAAACGCACGTCGGGGCGCATCACCCGGAGGCGTTCAGCGGCGTCGAAAAACAAGCCACCCAGGCGACTCACTTCACCGCCGCGACTACCCGGCATCAACGCCACCAGCGGCCCATCGGCCAGGCCCAGCGCCTGGCGAGCCGCCTCGCGATCGGCCTGCAGGGGAATGGTGTCGGCCAGGGTATGCCCGACAAACCGCACCGGCACGCCTTTCTCTTCGTAGAAACGGGCTTCGAACGGCAGCAGCGTCAGCATCAGGTCGCAGCCTTCGCGAATCTTGAGCACCCGCTTCTGCCGCCAGGCCCAGACCGACGGGCTGACGTAATGCACGGTCTTGATCCCGGCCTGACGTAACTTGAACTCGATGTTGAGGGTGAAATCCGGCGCGTCGATGCCGATGAACACATCCGGTTTCTCGTCGATCAGGGTCTCGATCAGCTTCTTGCGCCGCGCCAGCAATTCGCGCAGGCGCCCGAGCACCTCCACCAACCCCATCACCGACAGGCGCTCCATCGGGAAATAGGAGGTCAGCCCTTCGGCCTGCATCAACGGACCACCCACCCCCATGAACTCCACCGCGGGATGCTGCGCCTTGAGCGCACGCATCAGACCGGCGCCCAGAATGTCGCCGGAAGCCTCTCCGGCCACCAGCGCAATACGCAGATTAGCCATGGTTAACGGGTGATGCCGCGAGTCGAAGACTGGATGGAGTCGCGGAACGTCGCGACTTCCGGGTACTGCGCCGAAGCTTCGGCCAGTTCGGCAAGTGCCTGCTCGACGGTCAGGCCCTGGCGATACACGACCTTGTAGGCACGCCGCAACGCGGTGATCGCCTCTTCGCTGAAGCCCCGACGGCGCATGCCCTCGAAGTTCATGCTGCGGGCTTCGGCCGGGTTGCCGAACACCGTGACATAGGCAGGAACGTCCTTGCCGATGGCGGTGCCCATGCCGGAGAAGCTGTGGGCGCCGATGTGGCAGTACTGGTGCACCAGGGTAAAACCGGAGAGGATCGCCCAGTCATCCACGTGCACATGACCGGCCAACGCAGTGTTGTTGACCAGGATGCAATGGTTGCCGATCACGCTGTCATGGCCGATGTGGGCGTAGGCCATGATCAGGTTGTGGTCGCCCAGGGTCGTTTCGGAGCGATCCTGGATGGTACCGCGGTGAATGGTCACGCCTTCACGGATCACGTTGTGATCGCCGATGACCAAGCGGGTTTCTTCACCTTTGTACTTGAGATCGGGCGTGTCCTCGCCTACCGAGGAAAACTGGTAGATGCGATTGTGACGGCCGATCCGGGTCGGCCCCTTGAGAATTACGTGGGGGCCGATCACCGTACCCTCGCCGATTTCCACACCTGCGCCGATGATCGACCACGGGCCGACCTCGACATCGGCGGCCAGGACGGCCGTCGGATCGATGATTGCGCGAGGGTCAATCAAACTCATAGCTTGCGTTCCGCACAGATGATTTCAGCGGAGCAGACTGGCTTGCCGTCGACCGAAGCCTGGCATTCGAACTTCCAGATCTGGCGCTTGCAACTGATGAACTTGGCTTCGAGGATCAACTGATCGCCCGGAGTGACCGGCTGGCGGAAACGCAGCTTGTCGGAGCCCACGAAGTAGTAGAGCGTGCCGTCGGCAGGCTTTACGTCGAGCATTTTGAAACCAAGGATCCCGGCAGCCTGGGCCATCGCCTCGATGATCAGCACGCCCGGCATGATTGGGTGCGCGGGGAAGTGACCATTGAAGAACGGCTCGTTGATGCTGACATTCTTGTAGGCGCGAATGCGCTTGCCTTCAACATCCAGGTCCACCACCCGGTCCACCAGCAGGAACGGGTAACGGTGAGGCAGGTATTCGCGAATCTCGTTGATGTCCATCATTTCGGGAGGAAGCCTATGTAAAGATTGGGAGCGCACGGGCAACGCGCACTCCGCTAGCAAATCAAGGAGCCCTAACGGCTGTGCACACTTGATATGGAAATGGTATCAGCCATCTGATGAAGCATTACCGTCAGGGGTCACGTCCCCTACACGCTTTTCCACCTGGCGCAGACGTCGCGCGATGTCGTCGAGCTGACGGATACGGGCCGCGCTCTTGCGCCATTCGGCCGCCGGTTGCATCGCCGTACCGGAAGAATAGGCGCCCGGCTCGGTAATCGAGTGGGTCACCATGGTCATCCCGGTCAGGAATACGTTGTCACAGATATCGATATGGCCCACCAGGCCGACGCCGCCGGCGAGCATGCAGTGCTTGCCGATCTTGGTGCTGCCGGAAATGCCCACGCAGGCGGCCATGGCGGTGTGGTCACCGACCTGGACGTTGTGGGCGATCTGGATCTGGTTGTCGAGCTTGACGCCATTGCCGATGACCGTATCGGCCAGGGCACCCCGGTCGATCGCGGTGTTGACGCCGATCTCGACGTCATCGCCGAGGGTGACGCCACCGATCTGGGCGATCTTTTGCCAGACGCCCTTCTCGTTGGCGAAACCGAAGCCTTCACCGCCCAGCACCGCGCCGGACTGAATCACCACCCGCTTGCCGATGCGCACGTCGTGGTACAGGGTCACGCGCGGAGCCAGCCAGCCACCTTCGCCGACCTCGCTGCGCGCACCAATGACGCAATGAGCGCCCAGGGTGACACCGGCACCAATGCGGGCGCCGCTTTCGATCACCACGAAGGGACCGACGCTGGCCGTGGGATCCACCACCGCATCCGCCGCGATCACCGCACTGGGATGAATACCCGCAGCCGCCTTGGGCTTGGGATCGAACAAGTGGGAAATGCGCGCATAGGCCAGGTACGGGTCGGGCACGATCAAGGCGTCGCCGGCAAACCCTTCGGCATCGGCGGCCTTGAGCAACAACGCGGCAGCCCGGCTGTCAGCCAGGTACTTGCGGTATTGGGGATTTGCCAGAAAGCTCAACTGAGCTGGGCCAGCCTCTTGCAAAGTGGCTAGCCCAGTAATTGCCCTCTCCGGGTCGCCACGCAGGGTGGCGCCGAGGAACTCGGCCAACTGGCCGAGCTTGATAGTCGCTGTCATGGATTACTTCAGCTGATTCATGCGCTCGATCACCTGGCGCGTGATGTCGTACTGAGGCTTGACATCGATCACGGCGCCACGCTCGAACACCAGGTCAAAACCACCTTTCTTGATGACTTCTTCCACGGCGCTGTCGAGCTTGGGCTTGAGCTGCTTGAGCATTTCACGGTCGGCAACGGCTTTCGCTTCGTTCAGTTCCTTGGACTGGAACTGGAAGTCACGGGCCTTCTGCTTGAATTCCAGCTCCAGGCGTTCACGCTCGCCCTGGGCCATTTTGTCGCCACCGGCGACCAGACGATCCTGGATACCCTTGGCGCTGCTTTCCAGGCCCTTGAGCTTGGTCAGTTGCGGGCCGAACTTCTTCTCGGCATCCACGGCGTATTTCTTGGCCGCGTCGGATTCCAGCAGGGCCATCTGATAGTTCAGCACGGCAATCTTCATGTCGGCGAACGCCGGGCCTGCGACCAGTACGGTCGCCAGGAGAACCAATTGAGTCAACTTACGCACGATGCACTCCTACAAAATCCATTGTCGTTGTCATGGGACAGACGCTTAGAACGTCTGGCCGAGGGAGAATTGGAACACTTGGGTTTCAGCGTCATCCGGTTTCTTGATCGGCATCGCCAACGCGAAGCTCAAAGGACCCAGCGCGGTCACCCAGGTCACGCCCAGACCGACGGAACTGGCCATGTTGCTCAGGCTGATGTCGTTGCATTGGGTGTTGGACCGGGTGCCGTTGGCATTGGTAGTGTCTTCGCACTTGGAGTCGAATACGTTACCCACGTCCCAGAATACCGAGGTACGCAGCGAGCGCTGATCCTTGACGAACGGCATCGGGAACAGGACTTCGACACCACCCTGGATCAATACGTTGCCACCGAACGGCAGCGGATCCTGGTCCGGGTCCTCGATGGTACCCGGGTTCGTGCCACGGCTCGGCGTACTGCGCGGGCCAAGGGTGCTGTCCTTGAAGCCACGTACCGAGTTGAAACCACCGGCGTAGTAGTTCTCGTAGAACGGCAGGCCGTCGGTCGAACCGTAGCCATCGCCATAGCCCAGCTCGGTGTGCAGGCGCATGGTGTAGGTATCAGTCAACGGCTGGAACAGCTGGCCACGGTAGTCGAGCTTGAAGAACGACAGGTCGCTGCCAGGAATGGTGCTTTCCAGCACCAGGCTCTGGGAATGACCACGGGTCGCCAGTACGCCCTTGTTCAGGGTCGACTCGGACCAGCCGGCAGACGCCTTGAAGTTCAGGTAGCTGTCGCCTTCCTTGTTAACGAAGTCGAAGATCTCGTCGACGGTGTAGCGACCGGTGTTGATCTTGTCCTGCTGGGCGGTGAGGCCGAAGGTCAGGCGCGACGTTTCACTGATCGGGTAGCCGATGTTGGCACCCACACCGTAGCTGTCCACCGCATAGCTGGAGATGTCCGAGTCGAGCTCGTCATAGTCGGTGGTGCGATAGAAGGCGTTATAGCCCAGGCTCACACCGTCGGCCGTCCAGTAGGGGTCCACGAAACCGAAGTTATAGCGGGTCTGGTATTCACTGCGGGTCAGGCCAATGCTGACCTTGTTACCGGTACCCAGGAAGTTGTTCTGGGTGATCGAGCCACCGAGGATCAGGCCGGCGCTCTGGGCGAAGCCGACGCTGGCGGTGATCGAGCCGGACGCCTGCTCTTCGACGCTGTAGTTCACGTCGACCTGGTCATCGACACCCGGTACGGCCGGTGTCTCGACGTTGACTTCCTTGAAGAAGCCCAGGCGCTCGAGGCGGGTCTTGGACTGGTCGATCAGGTAGGTCGAAGCCCAGCCACCTTCCATCTGGCGCATTTCACGGCGCAGCACTTCGTCCTCGGACTTGGTGTTGCCACGGAAGTTGATGCGGTTGACGTAGGCACGCTTGCCCGGGTCCACGGCGAAGGTGATGTCGACGGTATGGTCGTCATCGTGGGGCTGCGGCACGCCGTTGACGTTGGCGAAGGTGTAGCCCTCGTTACCCAGGCGACGGGTGATCAGTTCGGAGGTGGTGGTCATCAGCTTGCGCGAGAACACCTGACCCTTCTGCACCAGCAGCAGCGACTTGACCTGGTCTTCCGGCACCTTCAGGTCACCGCTGAGCTTGACGTCACGAACGGTGTATTTCTCGCCTTCGTTGACGTTGACGGTGATGTAGACGTGCTTCTTGTCCGGGGTGATGGACACCTGGGTCGAAGCGATGTCCATGTTGATGTAGCCACGGTCCAGGTAGTAGGAACGCAGGCGCTCCAGGTCACCGGAGAGTTTTTCACGGGCGTACTTGTCGTCGTTCTTGAAGAACGACAGCCAGTTGGTGGTCTTGAGTTCGAACAGGTCGATCAGGTCTTCATCCGGGAAAACCGTGTTGCCCACCACGTTGATGTGCTGGATGGCCGCCACGGTACCTTCGTTGATGTTGACCTTCAGGCCGACGCGGTTGCGCGGTTGCGGCACCACTTCGGTGTCGACGGTGGCCGAGTAGCGGCCCTGGGCGACGTACTGGCGTTGCAGTTCGTTACGCACGCCTTCGAGGGTGGCACGCTGGAAGATCTCGCCTTCGGCCAGGCCGGATTGCTTGAGGCCTTTCATGAGGTCTTCGGTGGAGATCGCCTTGTTGCCTTCGATCTCGATACTGGCAACCGACGGGCGCTCGACTACCGTGATGACCAGGACGTTGCCGTCACGGCCCAGTTGGATATCTTGAAAGAAGCCGGTCTTGAACAGCGCACGCGTGGATTCCACCAAGCGCCGATCATCCGCCTGCTCGCCGACGTTCAACGGCAAGGCACCAAAGACGCTACCCGCGGAGACCCGCTGGAGGCCGTTGACGCGAATATCAGAGATAGTGAAGGACTCGGCGTGAACTTCGGCGATCATCAATACGGTGAGAACCGCAGTTAGCAGCAGACGTTTCATGAAGTCCTTTCTTATTCCAACTGGCAATAAACAAACTGCCGCAAAATGCGGCAGATTCGCAATTCGGCGAAGCGTTACAAACGACCCAGATCGTTGACGAGGGCAAGCAGCATGACCCCGACCACCAAGCTGATACCGATCTGTATCCCCCAACCTTGCACCCGATCCGACAAGGGACGACCACGCGCCCACTCGATCAGATAAAACAGCAGATGCCCCCCATCCAGTACCGGAATGGGCAGCAAATTCAGAACCCCCAGGCTAATGCTCAGATAAGCAAGGAAATTCAGGAAATCAGCAACGCCCGACTGGGCAGAAGCGCCCGCCACTTTAGCAATGGTTATCGGTCCACTCAAGTTTTTTACCGAGAGCTCGCCGAACAACATTTTCTTCAGTGAGTCGAGGGTCAGGACACTCATGGTCCAGGTACGACGCGCACCCTCGCCAATAGCCGCCACCGGACCGAAACTGACTTCGCGGATCATTTCCGGCGGCCAGTCGACGGCCTTGACGCCCGCCCCCAGGTAACCGGTCTGCGCCTTGCTTTCGCCACGGGCACCCAAGGTGACCGGGACGTCGATTGGAGCACCGTCGCGCTCCACGCGCAGCACAATTTTGGTATCAGGACGTACCCGAACCGAATCGACCACCTGTTGCCAGTCGCTGACCGACTGGCCGTCGAGGGCAAGCAAACGGTCGCCGGTCTTCAGGCCTGCGGCCTGGGCCGGACCTTTCGGATCAAGTTCGGCAAGCACCGGCGGCAGCGCCGGACGCCATGGGCGGATGCCCAGGGACCGGATCGGGTCCGGCTCGTCGGCGCCCTTGAGCCAGTTGTCCAGCACCAGCTCACGGGGCGAGTCGACGGTGGAGCCCTGCTCGCGCACCCTCAACTGCAGCGAACCGCTTTCACCCAGCCGACGCACCAACTGCAAATTGACCGCCGCCCAGCCCGACGTCGGCTCACCGTCGATCGCAACGATTTCCTGGCCCGCGCCAAGCCCGGCCCGGGCGGCAACGCTACCGGCCTCCACAGAACCGATGACCGGTCGCACCTGGTCGCTGCCAAGCATGGCCAACGCCCAGAAAAACACCATGGCCAGCAGGAAGTTGGCGATCGGCCCCGCCGCCACGATGGCGATACGTTGGCGAACACTCTTGCGATTGAAGGATTGGTCGAGCTGGTCGGCGGGAACCTCGCCCTCGCGCTCGTCGAGCATCTTCACGTAGCCGCCCAGCGGGATCGCCGCCACGACGAACTCGGTGCCCTGCTTGTCGTGCCAGCGCAGCAAAGGCATGCCAAAGCCTACGGAAAAACGCAGCACCTTGACGCCACAGCGACGCGCGACCCAGAAATGACCGAATTCGTGAAAGGTGACCAACACCCCCAGTGCAACCAGGGTGCCGACAATCATATAGAGCGCGCTCATCTGTTTTCTCCGCAATCCTGCCCAGGGCAACCCTGGCTAACGTATCGCAGCGTCAACGCCCGTGGCGCTGCAGCCATTGCCCCGCCAACTCACGGGCCCTGGCATCCGCCGTAAATACCGCGTCGAGGTCATCGACCGAAACCACCGCCTCGAGATTCAAGACTTCCTCGATCATACTCGCGATCTCGGGGTAACGAACACGTCCATCGAGAAACGCGGCGACCGCCACTTCGTTGGCCGCGTTCAACATGGCCGGGGCACTGCCGCCCGCCTCGGCCGCTTGCCGCGCCAGGCGCAGGCAGGGGAAGCGCTGCTCATCCGGCGCCTGGAAATCCAGACGGGCGATGGCGAACAGGTCCAGCGGTGCAACGCCGGAGTCGATTCGCTCCGGCCAGGCCAGGGCATTGGCGATCGGGGTGCGCATGTCCGGGTTGCCCAACTGGGCCAACACCGAACCGTCTACATAGTCCACCAGCGAATGAATCACGCTCTGCGGATGAATCACCACTTCGACCTGGGCCGGCTTGGCGTCGAACAGCCAGCAGGCCTCGATCAACTCCAGCCCCTTGTTCATCATGCTCGCCGAATCCACGGAAATCTTGCGCCCCATGGACCAGTTCGGGTGGGCACAGGCCTGCTCGGGCGAAACATGCAGCAACTCTTCCAGCGGTGTCTGACGGAACGGCCCACCGGAGGCGGTCAGAAGAATCCGCCGGACTCCCACGGCTTCCAGACCGCGGGAAAAATCCCGCGGCATGCACTGAAAGATCGCATTGTGTTCGCTGTCGATGGGCAGCAGCACCGAGCCGCTTTGGCGCACGGCCTGCATGAACAGTGCGCCAGACATCACCAGCGCTTCTTTATTGGCCAGCAGGATCTTCTTGCCGGCCTCCACCGCCGCCAGCGTCGGACGCAAGCCGGCCGCCCCGACAATCGCCGCCATCACCGCGTCGACATCCGGATCGGACGCCACCTGGCACAGCCCGGCCTCCCCCACCAACACCTGCGTGGGCAAACCCGCTGCGCGCAGGTCATCCTGCAACGCCTGCGCCGCACCGACCTCAGGCACCACCGCAAACTTTGGCGCATGGCGAACGCACAGGGCCAACAGCTCGCTCAGGCGCGTGAAGCCGCTGAGAGCAAAGACCTGGTAGCGCTCCGGGTGCCGGCCGATAACATCAAGCGTACTGAGGCCGATCGAACCGGTCGCCCCCAGCACAGTGATTTGCTGGGGACGACTCACGATGCCGCCATCCACAGCAGCACGGCGAAGATCGGGATCGCGGCGGTCAGGCTGTCGATACGATCCAGCACCCCCCGTGACCCGGCAACAGGTTGCTGCTGTCCTTGATCCCGGATTGACGCTTGAACATGCTTTCAGTCAGGTCACCAACCACGGACACAAAGACGATAAGGGCGGCACCAAACAGCCCCATCAGCAGTTGCGCCACGGTCCAGTCGCGGACGAAGCCGACCACGGTGGTGATCACCAGGCTCAAGGCCAGGCCACCATAGACCCCTTCCCAACTCTTGCCGGGGCTGACTTTTGGCGCGAGCTTGCGCTTGCCAAAGGCCCGACCGGAAAAATAGGCACCGACGTCGGCGCCCCAGACCAGCACCATCACGGCCATGATCTGCCAGTTGCCCAGTGCGCCCTGCTTGATCCAGATCAGGCCTTGCCAGGCCGGCAGGAGGATCAACAGGCCGATCACCAGCTTGGTCGCCGTGTTGGCCCAGTGATGGGTGGTGCGAGGGTAGGTCAACACCAGGAAGGTGGCTGTCGCCCACCACAACACCGATGCTCCCAACACCCAAGGCGCCAGCCCCGGCACCAGGTACATGATGAACAGCATGGCGGCCACGGCCACGGCGTAGGCTATGCGTGCCGACTGTGCGGGAAAACCGGCCAGCCGTGCCCATTCCCACGCCCCCAAGGTCACGACCAGCCCGATGAACAGGGCAAAGTTCGCCCCCTCGAGCAGGAAAAACCCGCACAAGGCGATAGGCAACAGGATCAGGGCAGTGATGATTCGTTGTTTAAGCATTAAACCCGGGCTCCAGCTTCGATCTGCTCGCTCGTTTTACCGAAGCGACGCTGACGGGAAGCGAAATCGGCCAGTGCGGTGCGCATGGCTTCGTGTTTGAAGTCCGGCCAGAACAGGTCGGAGAAGTACAGCTCGGCATAAGCCAACTGCCAGAGCAGGAAGTTGCTGATGCGGTGTTCGCCACCGGTACGGATACACAGGTCCGGCAAAGGCAGATCACCGGTCGCAAGGCAGGTCTGCAGCAGGTCCGGGGTGATGTCCTCCGGGCGCAGGTGGCCGGCCTGGACTTCCCGCGCCAGCCGCTGGGCAGCCTGGGCGATGTCCCACTGGCCACCGTAGTTGGCGGCGATCTGCAAGACAAACCGATCAACCCCCGCCGTCGCGGCCTCGGCTTCGCGCATCGCGGCTTGCAGCTCCGGATGGAAGCGCGAGCGATCGCCAATGATGCGCAGGCTGATCTTGTTCTCGTTGAGGCGCTTGGCCTCGCGGCGCAGGGCCTTGAGGAACAGGTCCATCAAGGCACTGACTTCATCGGCCGGGCGCTGCCAGTTCTCGCTGGAGAACGCGAACAGAGTCAGCACCTCGACCCCGGCCTCGGCACACACCTCGATGACCGCGCGAACCGCGTCGACCCCGGCCTTATGCCCGGCAACGCCAGGCATGAAGCGTTTCTTGGCCCAACGGTTATTGCCGTCCATGATGATCGCCACGTGGCGCGGCACCGCGAACGGCAAGGCCTGCTTGGTCTTTTCCATGAAAACGGGACCCTTATACGGCCATCAGGTCCGCTTCTTTTTGCTTGGTGGCCGCATCGATGTCAGCCTCGGCCTTATCGGTCAGCTTCTGGATATCGGCCGCTGCGCGACGCTCTTCGTCTTCGCTGATTTCCTTGTCCTTGACCAGCTTCTTCAGCTCGCCCAGGGCATCGCGACGGATGTTGCGCACGGCAACCCGAGCATCTTCGGCCGCGCTGCGCGCCTGCTTGGTGAAGCCCTTGCGGGTTTCTTCGGTCAGGGCAGGCATGGAAATCAGCAGCAACTCGCCCAGGTTGGTCGGGTTGAGGTTCAGGCCGGCGCTCTGGATCGCCTTGTCGACCGCCGCGAGCATGTTGCGCTCGAAGGCCACGACTTGCAGGGTCCGCGAATCCTTGACGGTGATGTTGGCAACGCTGCTGATCGGCGTGTCGGCGCCATAGTAAGGCACCATCACGCTGCCCAGGATGCTCGGGTGCGCCTTGCCGGTACGAATCTGGCCAAACGCGTGGCTCAGAGACTCCAGGGATTTTTGCATACGCGCTTGGGCGTCTTTCTTGATTTCGTTGATCATTGTTGGCCTTCCTCGATCAGAGTCCCTTCCGCGCCGCCGTGTACGATATTCAGCAGGGCGCCGGGCTTGTTCATGTTAAAGACGCGCAGCGGCATCTTGTGGTCGCGGCACAGACAGATGGCCGTCAGGTCCATGACCCCCAGCTTGCGATCCAGTACTTCATCGTAGGTCAGATGATCGAACTTCTCGGCATGCGGGTCCTTGAACGGGTCGGCGGTGTAGACACCATCGACCTTGGTTGCCTTGAGCACGACATCGGCATCGATCTCGATCGCTCGCAGGCAGGCAGCCGAATCCGTGGTGAAGAACGGATTACCGGTACCTGCGGCAAAAATCACCACTTCCTTGGAGTTGAGGTGGCGCATGGCTTTGCGGCGGTCGTAATGATCGGTCACGCCGACCATGGAAATGGCCGACATCACGATGGCCGAGATATTGGCACGCTCCAAGGCATCGCGCATAGCCAGGGCGTTCATCACAGTGGCCAGCATGCCCATGTGGTCGCCCGTGACCCGATCCATGCCGGCCGCGCTCAGCGCCGCACCACGGAACAGGTTGCCGCCGCCGATGACCAGGCCGACCTGGACGCCGATTCCAACCAGTTGGCCAACTTCCAGGGCCATGCGATCCAGTACCTTCGGATCGATCCCGAACTCTTCCGAGCCCATCAGGGCCTCGCCGCTAAGCTTGAGTAGAATGCGTTTATAGCGAGCCTGATAACCACTGCCCTGCTGAGCCATTGCGAATCTCTCCTGCGGCGTATTTACGAAAATTTGCAGATTGTTTGCAGCCTGCACTCACTCAGTGCGCTGAACGAAAAATGCCTGCGGGACTTTTCGTTCAAAGCCTGGCTTGACGCTGACACAGCGCCATCGGAACACGGCTTTGTAAGCCAGTTCCGACAGGAAACCAATAAAAATCGGCATCCTCATCCAAAAAGAGGCTGCGCGCGTGAGCGGGCAGCCTCTTCTGGGCGACAGTTGTAAAAACCTGTCTTATTGCTTGCTGGCAGCAGCTACCTGGGCAGCAACTTCTTCAGCGAAGTTGTCGACCGGCTTCTCGATACCTTCGCCAACCTTGAAGTAGGTGAAGGAAACGATTTCAGCACCGGCTTTCTTGGCCAGGTCGCCGACCTTGACTTCAGGGTTCTTGACGAACGCTTGCTCGACCAGGCTGGCTTCAGCCAGGAACTTGGAGATACGACCGGCCACCATCTTCTCGGCGATGTCGGCAGGCTTGCCCTTAAGTTTCTCTTCGTTCAGCTGCAGGAAAACGCCTTTTTCGCGCTCGATCGCTTCGGCCGAAACGTCCGAAGGCAGCAGGAACTCAGGGTTGGTCGCTGCAACGTGCATGGCGATGTCTTTCGCCAGCTCGGTGTCGCCGCCCTTGAGGACAACTGCTACGCCGATCTTGTTGCCGTGCAGGTAAGTGCCGACCACGTCACCTTCAACGCGAACCAGGCGACGGATGTTGACGTTTTCGCCGGTTTTGCCAACCAGGACCAGACGCGCTTGCTCCTGAGCTTCGATCAGCGGGGCTGCGTCGGTCAGTTTGTCAGCGAAGGCTTTCTCGACGCTGGCAGCAACGAATGCCTTGAAGTCATCCTGCAGGGCCAGGAAGTCGGTCTGGGAGTTGACTTCCAGCAGAACGGCGGCTTTACCGTCGTCCTTGATGGCGATGGCGCCTTCAGCGGCCACGTTGCCCGCTTTCTTGGCAGCCTTGATGGCGCCCGAAGCACGCATGTCATCAATGGCTTTCTCGATGTCGCCGCCAGCCTTGGTCAAGGCTTTCTTGCAGTCCATCATGCCTTCGCCGGTACGCTCGCGCAGTTCTTTGACCAACGCTGCAGTAATCTCTGCCATTTCAAAATCCTCTTGGATAGGTTTTCAACCATTCCACCCGATCGAACGGGCGATCAATTCTTCCTGGAAAACCATCGTTTATAGACCGCGGCAAGTTACAAACAGGTAGCTGCGCTGGCGACAAATGGTTTTCGAGGTGGCAAAAAGGGGGCCAAGCCCCCTTTTTGCTTACTGAGTCAACGCCAGGGCGTCAATTACTCAGCGGCTGCTGCCGGAGCTTCTTCAGCGAAGACTTCGGTGCCGCCATTCACGTTGTTGCGACCACGGATAACAGCGTCAGCCATCGAACCCATGTACAGCTGGATGGCGCGGATGGCGTCATCGTTGCCTGGGATGATGTAGTCAACGCCTTCCGGGCTGCTGTTGGTATCGACAACGCCGATGACCGGGATGCCCAGCTTGTTGGCTTCGGTGATCGCGATGCGCTCGTGGTCAACGTCGATCACGAACAGTGCGTCAGGCAGACCGCCCATGTCCTTGATACCGCCCAGGGAGCGGTCCAGCTTCTCAAGATCGCGGGAGCGCATCAGCGCTTCTTTCTTGGTCAGCTTGGCGAAAGTGCCGTCTTCGGACTGGACTTCAAGATCACGCAGACGCTTGATGGAAGCGCGGATGGTCTTGAAGTTGGTCAGCATGCCGCCCAACCAGCGGTGATCGACGTACGGCGAACCGCAACGTGCTGCTTCTTCAGCAACGATCTTGCCAGCGGAACGCTTGGTGCCGACGAACAGAATCTTGTTTTTGCCCTGGGCCAGGCGTTCTACGAAGGTCAGTGCCTCGTTGAACATTGGCAGGGTTTTTTCAAGGTTGATGATGTGGATCTTGTTGCGCGCGCCGAAAATGTACTTGCCCATTTTCGGGTTCCAGTAACGGGTCTGGTGACCGAAGTGCACACCGGCCTTCAGCATATCGCGCATGTTGACTTGGGACATGATAGTTCCTTGATAAGTCGGGTTTGGCCTCCACGTATCCCAATGACCAACCAGCGGCTCATGAGCCAAAGGCACCCAGGTCATCGTGTCGACACGTGTGTGGATTTAAGCTTACGGGGTCATCCCCGGAAAGCGGCGCATTTTATACCACAGCAAGGGCGAAAACGGAACACGGATTCTGCAGGTAGGCAAAACACCTCAAGCCGGGCACAAAACCGTGGCGAGGGAGCTTGCTCCCGCTGGGGCGCGTAGCGGCCCTCGCTTTATTGGGGCTGCTGTGCAGCCCAGCGGGAGCAAGCTCCCTCGCCACGGTTTATTTATGGCGCCTGACCGATCTGGTATTGCTGACAGGCGCGGATTGCCGGGATGGTCTGTTAGAATCGCCTCTTTAAGGGCTGCCCGGATCAATATCCGCCGCTCATTTCGTTTTGAACAGCGCCGTCGGGCGCAAAGAGAGCCTGTATGACCGTGACCATCAAGACGCCTGAGGACATCGCGAAAATGCGTGTCGCCGGCAAACTCGCCGCCGACGTGCTGGAAATGATCGCCGACTACGTCAAGCCGGGTGTGACCACCGAAGAGCTGGACCGCATCTGCCACGACTTCATCGTCAACGAGCAGAAGGCCATCCCGGCGCCGCTCAACTATAAAGGCTTCCCGAAGTCGATCTGTACCTCGATCAACCACGTGGTCTGCCATGGCATCCCCAACGAAAAGCCGTTGAAGGACGGCGACACCCTGAACATCGACGTCACCGTCATCAAGGACGGCTACCACGGCGACACCAGCCGCATGTTCCATGTCGGCAACGTGCCGGAGTGGGCCCAGCGCCTGTCGAAGGTCACCCAGGAATGCATGTACATGGCCATCGAACTGGTGAAGCCGGGCTGCCGCCTCGGGGACATCGGCGAAGTGATCCAGAAGCACGCGCAGAAGAACGGTTTTTCGGTGGTGCGCGAGTTCTGCGGCCACGGCATCGGCAAGGTGTTCCACGAAGAGCCGCAGATCTTGCACTACGGCCGCGCCGGTACCGGCATGGAGCTGCAGGCCGGAATGACCTTCACCATCGAGCCGATGATCAACCAGGGCCGCGCCGACACCAAGGTGCTGGGTGACGGCTGGACCGCCATCACCAAGGACCGCAAGCTGTCGGCCCAGTGGGAGCACACCTTGCTGGTGACCGAGACCGGTTACGAGATCTTCACCCTGCGCAGCGATGACACCATCGCCCGCGTTTCCGCCTGATCCGCAACTCGCCTATCGCTCCATAGATATAGAAAGGAAAGCCATTAATGCCGCAGGTGGATCCCGAACTCTTCGACCGCGGCCAGTTCCAGGCAGAACTGGCCCTGAAGGCAAGCCCCATCTCGGCATTCAAGAAGGCGATCCGCCAGGCCCACGAGGTGCTGGACCAGCGCTTTCGCAATGGCCGGGATATCCGCCGGCTGATCGAGGACCGCGCCTGGTTCGTCGACAACATCCTGCAAAAGGCCTGGGAGCAGTTCGACTGGAGCCAGGACGCCGACATCGCCCTGGTGGCCGTCGGCGGCTACGGGCGCGGCGAGCTGCACCCCTACTCCGACATCGATTTGCTGATCCTGCTGGACAACGCCGACCATGAGGTCTTTCGCGATTCCATCGAGCGTTTCCTGACACTGCTGTGGGACATCGGCCTGGAAGTCGGCCAGAGCGTGCGCTCGGTGCAGGAATGCGCCGACGAAGCCCGCGCCGACCTGACCGTCATCACCAACCTGATGGAAAGCCGCACCATTGCCGGCCCCGAGCACCTGCGCCAACGCATGCTCGACGTCACCAGCACCGCGCACATGTGGCCGAGCAAGGATTTCTTCCTCGCCAAGCACGCCGAGCAGAAAGCCCGTCACCACAAGTACAACGACACCGAGTACAACCTGGAGCCCAACGTCAAGGGCTCGCCCGGTGGGCTGCGGGACATCCAGACGATCCTCTGGGTCGCCCGCCGCCAGTACGGCACGCTGAACCTGCGTGCACTGGCCGGCGAAGGTTTCCTGGTGGAAAGCGAAAACGCCTTGCTGGCCTCCTCCCAGGAATTCCTGTGGAAGGTTCGCTATGCCCTGCACATGCTCGCCGGACGCGCCGAAGACCGCCTGTTGTTCGATCACCAGCGCTCCATCGCCGGGCTGCTGGGTTTCGAAGGGCAGGACGCCAAGCAATCCATCGAAAACTTCATGCAGCAGTACTATCGGGTGGTGATGAGCATCGCCCAGCTCAGCGAACTGATCATCCAGCACTTCGAGGAAGTCATCCTGGCCCCCGAGGACGAGGAAGCGCCGCTGCCGATCAACTCGCGCTTCCAACTGCACGACGGCTACATCGAGGCCCGCCACCCCAATGTGTTCCGCCGCACGCCGTTCGCCATGCTGGAAATCTTCGTGCTCATGGCCCAGCAGCCGGAAATCAAGGGCGTGCGCGCCGACACCATTCGCCTGCTGCGGGAAAACCGGCACCTGATCGATGACGATTTCCGTCATGACATCCGCAACACCAGCCTGTTCATCGAGCTGTTCAAATGCAAGATCGGCGTGCACCGCAACCTGCGGCGGATGAATCGCTACGGGATCCTCGGGCGCTACCTGCCGGAGTTCGGCTTCATCGTCGGGCAGATGCAGCATGACCTGTTCCACATCTATACGGTCGATGCCCACACACTGAACCTGATCAAGCACCTGCGTAAGCTGCAGTACACCCAGGTGTCCGAGAAATTCCCGCTGGCCAGCAAGCTCATGGGCAAGCTGCCCAAGCCCGAGCTGATCTACATGGCCGGGCTGTACCACGACATCGGCAAGGGGCGCCAGGGCGATCACTCCGAGGTCGGCGCGGTGGATGCCGAGGCGTTCTGCCAGCGACACCAACTGCCGGTGTGGGACAGCCGGTTGATCGTCTGGCTGGTGCAGAACCACCTGGTGATGTCGACCACCGCCCAGCGCAAGGACTTGTCCGACCCGCAGGTGATCCACGACTTCGCCCAGATCGTCGGCGATGAAACCCGCCTGGATTACCTCTACGTGCTGACCGTGGCCGACATCAACGCCACCAACCCAAGCCTGTGGAACTCCTGGCGCGCCAGCCTGTTGCGCCAGCTGTACACCGAGACCAAGCGGGCCTTGCGCCGCGGCCTGGAAAACCCCGTGGACCGCGAAGAGCAGATCCGTCGCACACAAAGCGCCGCCCTGGACATCCTGGTGCGCGGCGGCACCGATCCGGACGACGTCGAACAGCTCTGGGCGCAACTGGGCGATGACTATTTCCTGCGCCACACCGCCGGCGACGTGGCCTGGCACAGCGATGCGATCCTGCAACAACCGGCCGATGGCGGGCCCCTGGTGCTGATCAAGGAAACCACTCAGCGCGAGTTCGAGGGCGGCACGCAGATCTTCATCTACGCGCCGGACCAGCACGACTTCTTCGCCGTGACCGTGGCCGCGATGGACCAGCTCAACCTGAACATCCACGACGCCCGGGTCATCACCTCCAGCAGCCAGTTCACCCTCGACACCTACATCGTGCTCGACACCGACGGCGACTCGATTGGCGACAACCCGGCGCGGATCAAGCAGATCCGCGAAGGCCTGACCGAAGCGCTGCGTAACCCGGCGGACTACCCGACCATCATCCAGCGCCGGGTGCCGCGCCAGCTCAAGCATTTCGCGTTTGCCCCGCAGGTGACGATCCACAACGACGCCCTGCGCCAGGTCACCGTGCTGGAACTCAGCGCCCCGGATCGTCCGGGCCTGCTGGCACGGGTCGGGCACATCTTCCTGGAGTTCGACCTGTCGCTGCAGAACGCCAAGATCGCCACCCTCGGCGAACGCGTGGAAGACGTGTTCTTCATCACCGACGCCCACAACCAGCCATTGTCCGACCCGCAGTTGTGCAGCCGCTTGCAGGAAGAGATGGTCCGGCACTTGAGCGTCAACCAGGAACCGGACATCAACCTGACGCGTATCAGTATCTGACCCACTCTATATCCCCTGTGGGAGCGGGCTTGCTCGCGAAAGCGGTGTGTCAGTCAACTGACCATCACCTGACACACCGCTTTCGCGAGCAAGCCCGCTCCCACAAGGCTAGCGCCCCACATTGAACGAGGCCCCCGATGAACAACGCCCTGAACCAGTTGCAGCCCTACCCGTTCGAGAAGCTTCGCGCCCTGCTCGGCAGCGTCACG
The DNA here is from genome assembly GCF_018325965.1 of Pseudomonas sp. Cab53. Lineage (NCBI taxonomy): Bacteria > Pseudomonadati > Pseudomonadota > Gammaproteobacteria > Pseudomonadales > Pseudomonadaceae > Pseudomonas > Pseudomonas sp. Cab53. The sequence continues at coordinate 4,958,382 of NZ_AP021902.1, forward strand.
CCCAACCCGGACAAGCGGCCGATTGCCCTGTCCATCGGCGAACCCAAGCACCGCTCGCCCAGCTTTGTCGCCGAGGCCCTGGCCAGCAACCTGGACCAGATGGCGGTTTATCCGACCACGCTCGGCATCCCGGCCTTGCGTGAAGCCATCACCGGCTGGTGCGAGCGACGCTTTGGTGTGCCGACCGGCTGGCTTGACCCGGCGCGCCACGTGCTGCCGGTCAACGGCACCCGCGAAGCCCTCTTCGCCTTCACCCAGACCGTGGTCAACCGCGGTGACGATGCGCTGGTCGTGAGCCCGAACCCCTTCTACCAGATCTATGAAGGCGCCGCGTTCCTGGCCGGGGCCAAGCCGCACTACCTGCCGTGCCTGGACGAAAACGGCTTCAACCCGGATTTCGACGCCGTCTCGGCGGACATCTGGAAGCGCTGCCAGATCCTGTTCCTGTGCTCCCCCGGCAACCCGACCGGCGCACTGATCCCGGTGGATGTGCTGAAAAAACTCATCGCCCTGGCCGACGAACACGACTTCGTGATCGCCGCCGACGAGTGCTACAGCGAGCTGTATTTCGACGAGCAGACGCCGCCACCGGGCCTGCTCAGCGCCTGCGTTGAGCTGGGACGCAAGGATTTCAAGCGTTGCGTGGTGTTCCACAGCCTCTCCAAGCGCTCCAACCTGCCTGGCCTGCGCTCCGGTTTCGTGGCTGGCGACGCGGACATCCTCAAGGGCTTCTTGCTGTACCGCACCTACCACGGCTGCGCGATGCCGGTGCAGACCCAGCTGGCGAGCGTCGCCGCCTGGAACGATGAAGTGCACGTACGCGCCAACCGGGCGCTGTACCGGGAGAAATTCGACGCCGTGCTGCAGATCCTCAGCCCGGTGCTGGACGTGCAACGCCCCGACGGCAGTTTCTACTTGTGGCCCAACGTGGCAGGCGATGACGCGGCGTTCTGCCGGGACCTGTTCGAGCAGGAACACGTGACCGTGGTACCAGGCTCCTACCTCTCCCGCGACGTGGACGGCGTCAACCCGGGCGCCGGCCGTGTGCGCATGGCCCTGGTCGCCCCATTGGCCGAGTGCGTGGAAGCGGCCGAGCGGATCCGCGCGTTCATCCAGCGCCGGGGGTGATAGGCCGTTTCGGTTGAACACTGAACCTGTGGCGAGGGAGCTTGCTCCCGCTGGGGCGCCAAGCGCCCCTCGCTTTTTGGGACTGCTGCGCAGTCCAGCGGGAGCAAGCTCCCTCGCCACAAGAGCTTTCTGACCGGCATCAAATCTTCACTGCCTGACATTACCTCATCGCGAGCAGGCTCGCCGCCACACTGGGCGCCGGCGCTTACCGCATTCAGGACTCCATTTGAGGCTGGGCGCCTGTACAAAATCCCAGCAACGCCAAGGTTGCGCAATGCACCTATTTCGGTACACTGCCCCCATGACCGAAATCGCACCCATACTGAATGTACGTTTCTTCTGCACAGATGCCGGAAATGAACCCGTGCGGGAATGGCTGACAGATCTGCCCCGCGAACACAGACGGATGATAGGGACTGACATCAAGACTGTTCAGCTTGGTTGGCCGATAGGTATGCCTGTGGTGCGCAAGCTGGATACAGGGCTATGGGAAGTCAGGATTGATCTTGAAGACTCTACCGCCCGCGTTCTTTTCACCGTGGTCGGTTCCGACATGGTTCTACTCCATGGCTTCATCAAGAAAAGTCAAAAAACACCAGCGGTCGACATGGCAACCGCCAAGCAGCGCAAAGCAAGATTATGAGGTACCGCAAATGAACAAACACATTGGATCTGATTTTGACGACTTCCTGGCCGAGCAAGGAATTGCCGAGGAAGTGTCTGCGGCCGCGCTCAAACGCGTTATTTCCTGGCAAATTGCCGAGGCCATGCGACTTCAGAAAGTGACCAAGAAGGCTTTGGCAGAGCGAATGCATACCAGCCGTACCGCGGTTGATCGTGCGCTCGATCAGAATGATGCGGGAATGACGCTGGCAACACTTGCCAGCGCGGCGCGTGCGCTGGGTCAGAGGGTGGAAGTACGGTTGGTGCCTGAGCAGGAAGAGGCCCACGCATAAGCGTTGTTGTGGCAAGGGAGCTTGCTCCCGCTGGGCTGCGCAGCGGGCCCAAACAAGTCAACTCGATCTGTCTGAGATGCCGCGCGACCCGGTTTCAGGGCTGCTTCGCAGCCCAGCGGGGATAAATCCCCTCGCCACGACGTGTCCTACGCATAACGACTATTTACCCAACCCCAAATTCGCCTCCGCCAAATCCAACTCCCCCAGCACTTCACGCAGCACGTCGTCGCCGATCTGGTGATGGCGGCTGAGGCGATACAGTTCCAGGCGCTGGGCTTTCAGGGCCTTGAGGCGCAGGCGGCGCTCCAGCAGGTCCATTTCGAACGCCAGGGCCTGGGCTTCGGCGGAGTCGTTGAACACCTCCAACTGATGGCGATACTCACTCATCAATCGCGCCTTGACCTCGGTCGCCATGGCCGCCGCTGGCGCACTGGCCGGCTCGGCGGGCTCTTCCACTTCCAGCGCACGGATCGCCGCCTCGGCGGTCTTGCGCCAGGCCTCGCGCACTTCGGTGCGACGCTTGTCGTCGGGACTTTGCTCGATGCCCCGCAGCAACAGTGGCAAAGCAATGCAGGCCGCAATCAGCGACAGCAGGATCACCCCCGCGGCGATGAAGATCAGCAAATCGCGCTCGGGAAACGCTTCCCCGGCGCCCAACAGCAACGGCACCGATAACACGCCCGCCAACGTCACGGCCCCTCTCACCCCACCGAAGGTCAGCAGCCAGCAGGAGCGCGCCGTCGGCACCAAGGTCAACTCCCCCTTGCCACGCCAGCGGCGCAACCACCCGGACAGGCGCCAGATGCTTTGCACCCAGACAAACCGCAGCACCAGCAACACCAGAAAGATCGCCATCACCTCCAGGCAGAGGTAGAACAACGTCGGCCACAACGTGGTCTCGTGGCGGGTGACGGCCTTGACGATGTCCGGCAACTGCAAGCCCAGCAGCAGGAAGATCAAGCCGTTGAAGGCGAATTCCAACAGCGACCAGACGCTGCGATTGAGCAGCCGCGTATGGGTCTGGCGCGGCAGTAGATCCAGCCAGCTCTGCATCATCCCGGCCGCCACCGCCGAGAGAATGCCCGAGACGCCCAATCGCTCAGCCACCACATAGGCGGCGAATGGCAGCAATAGCATGAACACCACGTGGGTGGCCGGATCATCCCACCCGCGTGCCACCATCCAGGCCCGCAGACGACCGACCAGCCAGCTCAGGGCCACCCCCACCAACAGACCTCCGACGGCCACCAACACAAACGCCAGGCTGGCGTTGGCCAGGGAGAACACCCCGGTGATGGCCGCCGCCAGGGCGAACTTGAAGGTCACCAGGCCAGAGGCGTCGTTCATCAGCGCTTCGCCCTGGAGCATGTGCATCAGCGGCTTGGGCAAGCGGTCCCGGGCAATCGCCGACACGGCCACGGCGTCAGTGGGCGACAGCACCGCGGCCAGGGCGAAGGCCACCGGCAACGGGATGCTGGGCAACAGCCAATGAATGAAATACCCGGCGCCCACCACCGTGAACAGCACCAGGCCCACCGCCAGTGTCAGGATCGGCCCGCGCAGGCGCCACAGCTCACGCTTGGGCATGCGCCAACCGTCGGAGAACAGCAGCGGGGGCAAGAACAGAAACAGGAACAGTTCGGGATCGAGGGCCACGTGCAGGCCCAAGGACGGCCAGGCTAGCACGGCCCCTGCGCCGATCTGCACCAGCGGCAACGGCAGGGGGATCAACCGCCCGATCAAACGCGAGACACCCACCAGTGTCAGCAGGATCAGGACGGTATAAGCGCTTTGCATAGGGGGTTCCATTGACAGCGACACACATCCGGCAACAGCTTGCCGTTGAAGTGCCATATTAGTCGCTTAGCATGGCGCTGACCGTTACACCTATGTCGCACCCTCTCCAAGGCTTTGGGGCAAATCAACCCAGGCCGCCGCGAAACCGTCCGGTCATGGCATAATCCGTCACCTTTTATTCCCAGCACCTGCAAAGGGGGCAGTTCCTTGACCGATTCAAGCAAAACGTTGCACCTTTTCGGCATCAAAGCCTGTGACACGATGAAAAAAGCGCGCACCTGGCTCGATGAACACGCTGTACGCTACGACTTCCACGACTACAAGAGCGCCGGCATCGACCGTGAACACCTGACCCAATGGTGCGACGAGCATGGCTGGCAAGTGGTGTTGAATCGCGCCGGTACGACCTTTCGCAAGCTCGACGACGAACGCAAAGCCGATCTCGACCAGTCGAAAGCCATCGAACTGATGCTCGCCCAACCCTCGATGATCAAGCGCCCGGTGCTCGATCTCGGCGACCGAACCCTGATTGGCTTCAAGCCAGATATTTATGCGGCAGCGCTCAAGTAAACCTGCCCAGTCCATTTTGTTGAGGTAATGTCCATGTCCACTACCCTGTTCAGCCTGGCCTTCGGTGTCGGCACTCAAAACCGTCAAGGCGCCTGGCTGGAAGTGTTCTACGCACAACCGCTGCTCAACCCGTCGGCGGCCATCGTCAGCGCCATCGCACCCATCCTTGGCTACAGCGAAGGCAACCAGGCGATCACCTTCACCACCGCCCAGGCCTCGCAACTGGCCGAAGCGCTCAAGGGCGTCGACGCCGCGCAAGCCGCCCTGCTAACCCGCCTGGCCGAGAGCCACAAGCCGCTGGTTGCCACCCTGCTGGCCGAAGACGCCCAATTGAGCTCGACGCCTGAGGCCTACCTCAAGCTGCACCTGCTGTCCCATCGCCTGGTCAAGCCCCATGGCCTGAACCTGGCCGGGATTTTCCCGTTGCTGCCGAACGTCGCCTGGACCAGCCAGGGCGCGATCGACCTGGCCGAACTGGCCGAGCACCAGCTCGAAGCCCGCCTGCGTGGCGAACTGCTGGAAGTGTTCTCGGTGGACAAGTTCCCGAAAATGACCGACTACGTGGTCCCGGCCGGCGTGCGTATCGCCGACGCCGCGCGGATTCGCCTGGGCGCCTACGTGGGCGAAGGCACTACCGTGATGCACGAAGGCTTCGTCAACTTCAACGCCGGCACCGAAGGCCCGGGCATGATCGAAGGCCGCGTATCGGCGGGCGTGTTCGTCGGCAAGGGGTCGGACCTGGGCGGCGGCTGCTCCACCATGGGCACCCTGTCGGGTGGCGGCAACATCGTGATCAAGGTCGGCGAAGGCTGCCTGATCGGCGCCAACGCCGGTATCGGTATTCCACTGGGTGACCGCAACACCGTGGAGTCGGGCCTGTACGTGACCGCCGGCACCAAGGTCGCACTGCTGGACGAGAACAACCAACTGGTCAAAGTGGTCAAGGCCCGCGAGCTGGCCGGTCAACCCGACCTGCTGTTCCGCCGCAACTCCGAAACCGGCGCGGTGGAGTGCAAGACCCACAAATCGGCCATCGAGCTGAACGAAGCTCTGCACGCGCACAACTAAGGCGCTTCACACAGTCACCTGTGGGAGCGAACAGCTCCCACAGGGTCCGGCGTAACCCAGCAGGGCCCGAAAGCATGTTGATCCCCTCTCCCTGGCGTGCCGACTTCCCGGCCATCGCCGCCCTGCACCGGCAAGGCCAGACCTACCTGGACAGCGCCGCCACCACGCAAAAACCCCAAGCCTTGCTCGATGCCCTGGTGCACTACTACGCCAACGGCGCGGCCAACGTGCATCGCGCGCAACACCTGCCAGGCGCCCATGCCACCCAGGCCTTCGAAGACAGTCGCCTTAAAGTCGCGCAATGGCTCAACGCAGGCGACAGCGGGCAGATCGTCTTTACCCACGGCGCGACCTGCGCGCTGAATCTTCTGGCCTACGGACTGGAACACCTGTTCAAGCCGGGCGATGAAATCGTCGTTAGCGCCCTCGAACACCACGCCAACCTGCTGCCGTGGCAACAACTGGCTGAACGCCGTGCGTTGACGCTGGTAGTGCTGCCGCTGGACCCCGACGGGGTCATCGACGTGGACGCCGCCACGCAGTTGATCGGGCCGCGTACGCGCCTGCTGGCGGTGAGTCAGTTGTCCAACGTGCTAGGGGCCTGGCAACCATTACCGGCGCTGCTGGCCCTGGCCAAGGCCCACGGCGCGTTGACGGTGATCGATGGCGCCCAGGGCGTGGTTCATGGCCGGCACGACGTACAAGGCCTGGGTTGCGACTTCTATGTGTTCTCCAGCCACAAGCTCTACGGGCCCGACGGGCTGGGCGTGCTGTACGGCCGTCACGAAGCGTTGAGCGAACTGCGGCACTGGCAGTTTGGCGGTGAAATGGTGCAACAGGCCGATTACCACAGCGCCACGTTCCGCCCGGCGCCGCTGGGCTTTGAAGCCGGTACGCCGCCGATCGCCAGCGTGATCGGCCTGGGGGCGACCCTGGATTACCTGACCGGTCTCGAGACGCCCGCGGTCATCGAGCATGAGGCGGCGCTGCACGACTACCTGCTCCATGGCTTGCAGGCACGCAAGGGCATACGCCTGGTGGGCCAGCCCCGGCTGGCGCTGGTCAGCTTCGGCGTCGACGGTGTGCATAACGCCGATTTGGCTCACCTGCTGACCGAGCAAGGCATCGCCGTACGCGCCGGGCATCACTGCGCCATGCCGCTGTTCAAGCACCTGAACCTGTCGGGCGCGATCCGGGTGTCGCTGGCGTTGTACAACGATTCGGCCGACCTCGAACGCTTCTTCGAGGCCCTGGACCAGGCCCTGGAGATGCTCCGATGAACCTGCCGGCCGAGGCTGTCACGGCGCTGCAGACCTTTCAGCAGGCCTCGGGCTGGGAACAGCGCGCCCGGCTGCTGATGCAATGGGGCGAGCGCCTGCCGCCGCTGAGCGAGGCCGAGCGATGCGACGCCAACCTGGTCAACGGCTGCGAAAGCCAGGTGTGGCTGATGGGTCGGTTGCAGGACGGGCATTGGCAATTTGCCGCCAGCAGCGAAGCGCGGTTGATTCGCGGGCTGGTGGCGTTGCTGCTGGCGCGGGTCAATGGGTTATCGGCGAACGAGTTGCGCGAGGTCGATCTGCCGGGGTGGTTTGGTGAACTGGGATTGTCGCGCCAGCTATCGCCTTCGCGCAGTAATGGGTTGAATGCGGTGTTGCAGCGGATGATTGCGCTGACTCGCTGATCGTTAAAAGCTTCGCGAGCAAGCCCGCTCCCACAAGGGATCTCATTGAACACAAATCTTGTGATCCCCCTATCCACTGTGGGAGCGGGCTTGCTCGCGAAGAGGCCCTCAGCCCACCTGAGCTGGTCTAATAGCCCCGGACACCTCAATGGGTGAAACTACACTCATTGAGGAATATTCCATGACTAAGAAGTACAGAAAATTCGACGCCGAGTTCAAGCTGAAGGTCTGCAAGATGGTTGTTGATCAAGGTCTGAGCGTGAACTCGGTTTGTACCGATTTAGGCCTGAGCGATACCGCCGTACGCCGCTGGGTTCAGCAGTATCAAACCGAGCAGTCGGGCGGTACGGGGATTGGCAAACCATTGACCAGCGACCAGCAGCGTATTCGCCAGCTTGAACAGCAAGTCCGCGAACTGAAGACGGATAATGACATATTAAAAAAAGCTACGGCCTTCTTTGCCCGCGAGTTGAAGTGATCCACCAGTTGGTTCACCAAGTCCAATGCAAGGCCTACCCGGTGGCGCGTATCTGCCGGGTGTTGCGGATCAGTCGTTCGGGGTTTTACGAAGCTCGTCAGCGGCGTTTGAAGCCAAAACCTGTGTGCTCGGTTTCCGCTCAGCTCAAGGCTGCCTTCGTGTCCAATGAACACTGTTATGGCAGCCGTCGTTTGGTGAAAGCGCTGCGTGACACTGGCGTCTCCGTTGGACGGAACAAGGTCCGCCGCCTGATGAAACAACAGGATTTGCGTCCGATTTGGAAGCGCAAGTTCGTTCATACCACTGACAGCAATCACAATTTTCCGGTGGCTGAGAACCTGCTCAATCGCCAGTTCAATCCCGAGCGCATCAACCAGTCGTGGGTCGCTGACATCACCTACATCCGTACCCGCAGCGGCTGGCTGTACCTGGCGGCCGTCATGGACCTGTACTCACGCAAAATCGTGGGCTGGGCCATGGCACCCCACATGCGAGCAGAGTTGGTATGCAGTGCGATGCAACTGGCCATCGCGCAGAGACAACCTGAACCGGGCTTGATCGCTCATTCGGATCGAGGCAGCCAGTATGCCGGTACGGATTACCAGAACTTGCTGACGCGACATGGAATGCGTTGCAGCATGAGTCGCAAGGGCAACTGCTGGGACAATGCGGTCATGGAGCGCTTCTTCTTGAATCTGAAGATGGAGCGTGTTTGGCGCAAGGATTACGCCAACCATGGCGAAGCGATCAAAGACATCACGGACTACATCGTGCGGTTCTATAACGGAAGGCGAATCCATTCATCTTTGGGCTATTTGCCGCCCAATCAGTATGAGCGGCAAGCAGCCTGAAAAACACCGATTGAGGTGTCCGGAAAAAATTGACCACCTCAACCCTCAATCCTGAGGCTTGGTCCTGTCAGCCGGCCGCCGCACGCCCGCCACGATCTTGTCCACCGCCTTGGTCGCCGCGACCATGCCAAATGTCGCCGTCACCATCATCACCGCGCCAAACCCGCCGGCGCAGTCGAGCTTCACGCCGTCGCCGACAAAACTCTTCTGCAAGCAAATACTGCCGTCCGGCTTCGGATAACGCAGCTGTTCGGTGGAGAACACGCACGGCACGCTGTAGTGACGGGTCACGGTGCGGGAAAAGCCGTAGTCGCGACGCAGGGTCGAGCGCACTTTGGAGGCCAGCGGATCGTTGAAGGTACGGTTCAGGTCGCACACCTGGATCAGCGTCGGGTCAATCTGCCCGCCCGCGCCGCCGGTGGTGATGATCTGGATCTTGCGGCGCTTGCACCAGGCGATCAGCGCCGCCTTGGCATTGACGCTGTCGATGCAGTCGATCACGCAATCGATGTGGGGCGTGATGTATTCGGCCATGGTGTCGCGGGTGACGAAGTCGGCCACGGCGTGCACCGTGCAATCGGGGTTGATGCCCCGCAGCCGCTCGGCCATGACCTCGACCTTGGGCTTGCCGACGGTGCTGTCCAGGGCGTGTAACTGGCGGTTGGCGTTGCTGACGCAGACATCGTCCAGGTCGAACAGCGAAATTTCGCCCACGCCGCACCGGGCGATCGCTTCCGCCGCCCAGGAACCGACCCCGCCCACCCCGACCACCGCCACATGGGCCGCCCGCAGGCGCTCCAGGCCCTCGATGCCATACAAACGGGCGATGCCGGCAAACCGTGGATCTTCTGTACTCATGACCATTACCCCAAAAACCGGCGCGCATTATAGGGCTTCGCCGTGGCAATTCGAGCCGTTCGCGAATTGAATCCCACCAATTCCCCCTTGTGGGAGCGAGCTTGCTCGCGATGGCGTCAGTCCAGTCAATAGAGTATCGACTGATCCACCGCCATCGCGAGCAAGCTCGCTCCCACAGGTTCTGTGTCACACACTGTCGGCATACTTGGGCCAATGACGGTCGTTTTACTATAAGATAATCGCCATTTTGCGCGAGCCAGCCCGCGCCTGCACAAGCCTTGCGTTCACACTATATTCCCGGAGTTTCCATGACGGCCCACGCCGACCTCTCGCCGACCTTGCAACTCGCCTGCGACCTGATCCGCCGTCCGTCCGTGACACCGGTGGACGCCGATTGCCAGAAACTGATGATGCAGCGCCTGGGCAACGCGGGCTTTGCGCTCGAGCCGATGCGCATCGAGGATGTGGATAACTTCTGGGCCCGCCACGGCCAGCATGACGGCCCGGTGCTGTGCTTCGCCGGGCACACCGACGTGGTGCCGACCGGCCCGGTGCAGGCCTGGCAGCTCGACCCGTTCGATGCGGTGATCGATGAACAGGGCATGCTCTGCGGCCGTGGCGCCGCCGACATGAAAGGCAGCCTCGCAGCGATGGTGGTGGCGGCCGAGCGGTTCGTCGCCGACTACCCGGACCACAAGGGTGCGGTGACCTTCCTGATCACCAGCGACGAAGAAGGCCCGGCGCACCACGGCACCAAAGCTGTGGTCGAGCGCCTCAAGGCTCGGCAGGAGCGCCTGGACTGGTGCATCGTCGGCGAGCCGTCGAGCACCACCCTGGTGGGTGACGTGGTCAAGAACGGCCGTCGTGGCTCCCTTGGCGCCACACTGACCGTGCGCGGCAAGCAAGGTCACGTGGCCTACCCGCACCTGGCGAGGAACCCCATCCACCTCGCCGCGCCAGCCCTGGCGGAGTTGGCCGCCGAACATTGGGACCATGGCAACGATTTCTTCCCGCCCACCAGCTTCCAGATCTCCAACCTCAACGCCGGCACCGGCGCGACCAACGTGATCCCGGGTGACCTGGTGGCGGTGTTCAACTTCCGCTTCTCCACCGAATCCACTGTCGAAGGCCTGCAACAGCGCGTCGCCGATATCCTCGACAAGCACCAGTTGGACTGGCACATCGACTGGGCCCTGTCCGGGCTGCCGTTCCTCACCGAACCGGGTGCGCTGCTGGACGCCGTGTCGTCGAGCATCAAGGACGTCACCGGCCGCGAGACCCAGGCGTCCACCAGCGGCGGCACCTCCGACGGCCGCTTCATCGCGACCATGGGCACGCAAGTGGTGGAACTGGGCCCGGTCAACGCGACCATCCACCAGGTCAACGAACGGGTATTGGCAGCCGATCTCGACGTACTGACCGAGATCTACTACCAGACGCTGATCAAGTTGCTCGCCTGATGCTCGCCTGCCCGATCTGCAGTGAACCGCTGAACGCGGTGGACAACGGCGTGGCCTGCCCGGCCGGCCATCGGTTCGACCGCGCGCGCCAGGGCTACCTGAACCTGTTGCCGGTGCAGCACAAGAACAGCCGCGACCCCGGGGACAACCAGGCCATGGTCGAAGCCCGTCGCGACTTTCTCAACGCCGGGCACTACGCCCCCGTTGCCCGGCGCCTGGCCGAACTGGCGGCTGAGCGCGCGCCGGGGCGCTGGCTGGACATCGGCTGTGGCGAGGGCTACTACACCGCGCAGATCGCCGACGCACTGCCCGACGCCGATGGCTATGCCCTGGACATTTCCCGCGAGGCAGTCAAACGCGCCTGCAAACGCAGCCCGCAACTGACCTGGTTGATCGCCAGCATGGCCCGGGTGCCGCTGGCGGACGGCTGCTGCCAGTTCCTGGCGAGCGTGTTCAGCCCACTGGACTGGCAGGAAGCCAAGCGCCTGCTCAGCCCCGGCGGCGGCTTGATGAAAGTCGGCCCGACCCGCGGTCACCTGATGCAATTGCGTGAACGCCTGTACGACGAAGTGCGCGAATACACCGACGACAAGCACCTGGCCCTGGTGCCTTCGGGGATGGCGCTGGAGCACAGCGAAACCCTGGAGTTCACGCTCGTGCTCGAAAGCGGCCAGGACCGCGCCAACCTGCTGGCGATGACGCCCCACGGCTGGCGCGCCAGTGCCGAACGCCGGGCCAGCGTGATCGAGCAGGCTGAACCGTTCGAGGTCACGGTGTCGATGCGCTACGATTATTTCGTTCTTCAATAAACCTTATGATCGGCCCCGGACACCCGTACGGGGCCCGTTAAATCCGCGAATGGATTTTTCAAGACCGCAGTGAGGACATCCATGCGCCAACCCGATATCGAGATTTACCTCAAGGACGCCGACGTCGACCACAAGGCCATCGCCCACTGGCTCGGCCAGGCCCTGGGCCCGTGCAGCGAATGGGTCCAGAAAGGCCAGACCTACAAGTGCAAGGCCGGCGACGTCCCGGTGACCTGGCTGCCCAAGGCCGTCGGCAAATGGAACAGCCTGTACCTGGAAAGCGACCGGACCCCGTGGGAAGACGACATTGCTTGCGCCCGCGCCGCCTACGCCGCACTGAATGTCGAAGTGCGCTGCGCACCCGGCTCGTGGGTGGAAGAAGAAGGCGAGGAATCGGCCGATCGCTGGATTCGCATCAGCGCCGATGGGGAAGAGGAGATCACCTGGAAGACGGCCTGATTCGGCCCAAGGCCCACCACAGTCCCAAATGTGGGAGCGGGCTTGCTCGCGAAAGCGGTGCATCAGTCGACATCCATGCCGGCTGGACTGACGCATTCGCGAGCAAGCCCGCTCCCACAGGGGATTGGCGGTGGCTGAAAAAGAATGGCTTACAACCCCACCACATCCTCGGCCTGCAAGCCCTTCTGTCCTTCCACGACCGCGTATTCGACCTGCTGGCCTTCGGTCAGTGAACGGTGGCCTTCACCGCGGATCGCGCGGTAGTGCACGAACACATCGGCCCCACCTTCGCGCTGGATGAAGCCGTAGCCTTTGGCGTCGTTGAACCACTTCACACTGCCGGTCTCGCGTGCAGCCATGATGCTCACTCCCATTTCTTATTGTTAAGTCGGCTTGTCCCGCCTAGCGGCAGGCAGACAAAGCCTGCGGACTCTCACCGCCGCCTGGCCGTCCACGTGAACGTCGGGGCAGTAGCCCGCCGAGTATATGACACCGGGAAAAACTCTCAACTGACTTTACTTCGGTGCTTTTTTGCCGATTTTCGGTGAATCCGGCACACTACCTGCCGCTCAACCCCATCCACTCATGCAGAAGCCGTATGACCCGTTCCCCGTTCCGCCGTCTAGTGTTTGGCACCCTGCGCCGACTGCTGTATCTCTGGGTTCGCTCCGAGACCATCAACCAGTCGTCCTTCACCCTCAACCTCGACCGCAGCCGTCCGGTGTTCTACGTTCTGCAAGACCCTTCGCTGACCGACCTGGCGGTGCTCGACACCGAGTGCACCAAGGCCGGCCTGCCCCGCCCGGTGCTGCCGGTGTCGGTGGGCAACCTGCTGGAGCCGGCGGCGTTCTTCTACCTCACGCCCGCCCCGGACTGGCTTGGCCGCCAGGACAAGCGCGGCGCGCCACCGACCCTGACGCGGCTGGTCGACGCCCTGACCCACAACGCCGCCGAAGACGCCCAGATCATTCCGGTCAGCGTGTTCTGGGGCCAATCGCCCGACAGTGAATCCAGCCCATGGAAGCTGCTGTTCGCCGACAGTTGGGCAGTCACCGGGCGCCTGCGGCGCCTGCTGAGCATCATGATCCTGGGGCGCAAGACCCGCGTGCAGTTCTCGCCACCGATCCACCTGCGCGAACTGATCGAACACGACAAAGGCCACGAACGCACCGTGCGCATGGCCCAACGGGTGCTGCGGGTGCATTTGCGCAACCTGAAGACGGCGGTCATCGGCCCGGACATTTCCCACCGGCGCAACCTGGTCAAGGGCCTGCTGAACCAGCCGCTGGTCAAGCAGGCGATTGCCGACGAGGCCGAGCGGGAAAAGATCTCGGCGGAGAAAGCCAAGGCCCAGGCCCTGCGCTATGGCAACGAAATCGCCTCGGACTACACCTACACCGCGATCCGTTTCCTGGAAGTGGTCCTGAGCTGGTTCTGGAACAAGATCTACGACGGCATCAAGGTCAACAACATCGAAGGCGTACAGGCCATCGCCCCCGGCCACGAAGTCATCTACGTGCCCTGCCACCGCAGCCACATCGACTACCTGCTGCTGTCGTACCTGCTGTTTCGCAACGGCCTGACTCCACCGCACATCGCGGCCGGCATCAACCTCAACATGCCGGTCATCGGCGGCCTGCTGCGCCGGGGCGGGGCATTTTTCATGCGCCGTACCTTCAAGGGCAACCCGCTCTACACCGCCGTGTTCAATGAGTACCTGCACACGCTGTTCACCAAGGGCTTTCCGGTGGAGTACTTCGTCGAGGGTGGACGCTCGCGCACCGGGCGCATGCTGCAGCCCAAGACCGGCATGCTCGCCATCACCCTGCGCAGCTTCCTGCGTTCGTCGCGCACGCCCATCGTCTTCGTGCCGGTCTACATCGGCTACGAGCGGGTCCTGGAAGGTCGCACCTACCTGGGGGAACTGCGCGGGGCCAGCAAGAAGAAAGAATCGATCTTCGACATCTTCAAGGTCATCGGCGCCCTCAAGCAACGCTTCGGGCAGGTGGCGGTGAACTTCGGCGAACCGATCAAACTGGCCGACTTCCTCGACGGCGAACAGCCCGGCTGGCGGGAGCAGGAACTGGGGCCGCAGTTCAAACCGGCCTGGCTCAACCCCACCACCCACCGCCTCGGCGAGCGCGTGGCCCGGCACCTGAACGAAGCGGCGGCCATCAACCCGGTCAACCTCGTGGCCCTGGCGCTGCTGTCCACCAGCCGCCTGGCCCTGGACGACCGCGCCATGGCCCGGGTGCTCGACCTGTACCTGGCGCTGCTGCGCAAAGTCCCGTACTCGCCCCACACCACCCTGCCCGAAGGCGACGGACGGGCGCTGATCGAGCACGTGAAGGGCATGGACCTGCTCTCGGAACAGAGCGACGCCCTGGGCAAGATCCTGTACCTGGATGAACAGAACGCGGTACTGATGACTTACTACCGCAACAACGTGCTGCACATCTTTGCCTTGCCGGCGTTGCTGGCGAGCTTCTTCCAGAGCACCTCGCGCATGAGCCGCGAGCAGATCCTGCGCTACACCCGCGCGCTGTACCCGTACCTGCAATCGGAGCTGTTCATTCGCTGGTCGCTGGAGGAACTGGACGACGTGGTCGACCAGTGGCTCGAAGCGTTCGTCGAGCAAGGCCTGCTGCGTTTCGAAAAAGACCTGTACCTGCGTCCGGCCCCAAGCTCGCGGCACTTCGTGCTGCTGACCCTGCTGTCCAAAAGCATCGCCCAGACCCTGCAACGCTTCTACATGACCGTCTCACTGCTGCTCAACAGCGGCCAGAACACCGTCAGCGCCGAAGAACTGGAAGACCTTTGCACGGTCATGGCTCAGCGCCTGTCGATCCTGCATGGCCTGAACGCTCCGGAGTTCTTCGACAAGAGCCTGTTCCGCCACTTCATCCAGACCCTGCTGGACCTTGAGGTGCTGCGCCGTGACGAGGCTGGCAAGCTGAGTTACCACCCGCTGCTGGGAGAACTGGCCGAGGGCGCGGCCAAGCGGGTACTGCCGGCGGAAATTCGCCTGTCGATCCGCCAGGTGGCGCTGCATCGCAGCGAAGACGCAGCCGAGGTCGCCCTCAGTCCGGACCTTTGACAAGGCTCGGCCCACTCACCGTGAACAGGGACGTTAGCGGTGAGTCGACGGGGCAATCGACAGCGGTCTCCGACACCCTGGAGCGGCTGAGGCGACATCAAACGAAGAAAAAACCTACAGAAAACCGTGGAGCAGACTTCTAGGATGGACTCGCGTCAATAACGACGTACTGAAAAGGAATTCACCATGAACATCATCACATTGACCCTGCAATTGCCCGATGGCTATCAACTCCCGGAAGCCGGCCGCGCCGAAATCAGTGTGCGAAATGCAGCCGGTGAGCAGATCAGCGCCAGCGGTGGCCAGGGTTCCAACGTGGCATCGCAGGTGCCAGCGGCCAGGCAACCTTGGCAATATCGCTTCCTGCTCGATCCCAAGGTAACGCCTGTGGGAGAAGCGCTCTCGGTCAAGGTCCAAATGTACCTGGGCGAGACCGCTCTGTTCCTCGATGCCGAACAGACATTCACCTGGGATGGCAGCAACCAGCACGTTGACATCCCCCTGAACCTGACGCCAGGATCGCTGGCTGAAACGGTCCAGGCACCCGCGTTCGGTTCCTGAACCGTGACGCTACAAGGGCTTGCCTGGACGCCACTTCGCTGAATGTTCGTCGGCGCCCGCCGTGTCGCGGGCGTCGACGCACCAGGTGCTCCCGATGAAAAAACTCGTTTTGCTTGCCTCCATGGCTTTACTGGCCGCGTGCCAAGCCACAACCCCACCCACTCCATCCGCCGCGTCCCTGGATGGCGAAGTCTTCTACTTGCAACGTATCGCCCTGCCCCCAGCGCCACCTTGAGCGTGAGCCTGCAGGACGTCTCCCTGGCCGATGCCCCGGCGGTGGTGCTCGATGAACACAGCGGGCCGGTCAAAGGCCAGGTCCCGCTGCCGTTCCACCTCAGTTATGATCCAGCCCAGGTCAAGCCCGGTCATCGTTATGCCGTGAGCGCCCGCATCGAAGTAGACGGCCAGTTGCTGTTCATCACCACCCAACAGCACGCCGTACACCTGGATGGCAAAGACCCGCAGCCGTTGAAGATCCGCGTCAACCCTGCGCGCTGATTCCGTTTTCCACTTTTTCAAGGATGCCGTCATGCTCCGTTTCCCTCTCCGTTTCACCGGCCTTTGCGCGGGCCTGCTGATCTGCGCCAATGCCATGGCCCTGTCCTTGGGCGACCTGTCGCAAAAGGATGCCACCGGCGGTCTCAAGGACGCCCTGACCCAAGGCGCGCAGGTGGCGGTCCAGCAACTGGGCAAGCCCGGCGGTTTCAACAACAACCCCGAGGTGAAGATCGAGTTGCCGGGCAAGCTCGGCAAGGTCGCCGGCAAGATGAAGGCCTTCGGCATGGGTGACCAGGTCGATCAGCTGGAAACCAGCATGAACCAGGCCGCCGAAGCCGCCGTGGTCCAGGCCCAGCCGATCCTGGTCAATGCCGTGAAGAACATGAGCGTGAACGACGCCAAGGGCATCCTGAGCGGCGGTAACGACTCGGCCACGCAGTACCTGAACAAGAGCAGCCGCGAGCAGATCCGCGCCAAGTTCCTGCCAATCGTCAAGCAAGCCACCGACAAGGTCGGCCTGGCCCAGAAATACAACGCCTTCGCCGGCCAGGCCGCGACGCTCGGCGTACTGGATGCGAAAAGCGCCAACATCGAGAACTACGTGACCGAGCAGGCGCTGGACGGGTTGTTCGAGATGATCGCCAAGCAGGAAGCCACCATTCGCCAGAACCCGGCCGCCGCCGCGACCAGCCTGGCGAAGAAGGTGTTCGGCGCGCTTTAAGACTTAGCGCAAAACCCTGTGGCGAGGGGATTTATCCCCGTTGGGCTGCACAGCAGCCCCTAAACCAGAAAACTCGGTGTGTCAGAAAGATTGAGTTCACTGCTTTAGGGCCGCTTCGCAGCCCAACGGGGATAAATCCCCTCGCCACAGGGCCAGTGTGCACCTGTTGATCAGGCTTTCTTGACCCTGAACCACGCCGCATACAACGCCGGCAGGAACAACAGCGTCAACGCCGTCGCCACGATCAACCCGCCCATGATCGCCACGGCCATCGGGCCGAAGAACAGGCTGCGCGACAGCGGGATCATCGCCAGCACCGCCGCCAGCGCGGTCAGCACAATCGGGCGGAAGCGGCGCACGGTGGCTTCGATGATTGCCTGCCAGGGTGCGAGCCCGGCCTTGATGTCCTGCTCGATCTGGTCCACCAGGATCACCGAGTTACGCATGATCATCCCCGACAGCGCGATGGTCCCCAGCATCGCCACGAAGCCGAACGGCTGACGGAACACCAGCAGGAACAGCGTGACGCCGATCAACCCCAGGGGCGCCGTCAGGAACACCATCGCCGTGCGCGAGAAACTGCGCAGTTGCAGCATCAGCAACGTCAGCACCACCACGATGAACAGCGGCACGCCGGCATTCACCGATTTCTGGCCACGGGCCGAATCCTCCACCGTCCCGCCCACTTCCAGCAGGTAACCGTCCGGCAGTTCCGCGCGGATCGGCTCCAGGGTCGGGAAAATCTGCTGCACCAGGGTGGCCGGCTGCTCCTTGCCGTAGATGTCTGCCCGCACGGTCACGCTCGGCAGGCGATTGCGGTGCCAGATCACACCTTCTTCGAAGCCGTATTCCAGGGTGGCGATCTGCGACAACGCCACACTCTGACCGCTGTCGGTCGGCACGGCCAGGCTTGGCAGCAGCGACAGTTCGGTGCGCTCGTGCACCGTGCCCCGTAGCAGGATCTCGATCAGCTCGTTGTCTTCGCGGTACTGGCTGACACTCGACCCGGTCAGGGAACTGCGCAGGGCGCTGGACAGGTTCGCCGTGCTGACGCCCAGGGCCCGGGCGCGGTCCTGGTCGATATTGAGGTAGACCACCTTGCTCGGTTCTTCCCAATCCAGATGCACGTTGGCCACGTAGGGATTTTCCCGAACCTTGGCCGCCACTTTCCGCGCCAAGGCCCGGACTTCCTCGATGTGCTCACCCGTCACGCGAAACTGCACCGGGTAGCCCACCGGCGGCCCGTTTTCCAGGCGGGTCACCCGCGAACGCAGGGTCGGGAACTGTTCGTTCAGGGTGCTGATCAGCCAACTGCGCAGCGGTTCGCGGTCTTCGATGGTCTTGGCCAGCACCACGAACTGAGCAAAGCTGGACGCGGGCAGTTGCTGATCCAGCGGCAGGTAGAAACGCGGCGATCCGGTACCGACGTAGGCCACATAGTTGTCGATGCCGGCGTGGTCCTTGAGCAGCGCTTCAAGGCGCTTGACCTGCTCGGCGGTGTTGCTCAGGGAGGCGCCTTCCTCCAGTTTGAGGTCGACCATCAGCTCCAACCGCCCGGAGGCTGGGAAGAACTGCTGAGGCACAAAACGGAACAACACCACCGAGCCGATAAACAGCAGCACGGTCAGCGCGATGACGGTTTTGCGCCGACGCACGCACCAGCCCACCAGCCGCCGCACGCGTTGATAGAACGGCGTGCCGTAAGGGTCGAATTCACCGTCGGCGGTGCCGTGTTTGGCGGCATGAATTTTCGCCAGGTCTGGTAGGAGTCTTTCCCCCAGATACGGCACGAACACCACCGCGGCCACCCAGGACGCCAGCAATGCCAAGGTCACCACCTGGAAGATCGAGCGGGTGTATTCACCCGTGCCCGACTGCGCCGTGGCGATCGGCAGGAAGCCCGCCGCCGTGATCAGCGTACCGGTGAGCATGGGGAAGGCGGTGCTGGTCCAGGCATAACTGGCGGCCTTGATGCGGTCGAAGCCCTGCTCCATCTTGATCGCCATCATCTCCACCGCAATGATCGCGTCGTCCACCAGCAGCCCCAATGCCAGCACCAGCGCGCCAAGGGAGATCTTGTGCAGGCCGATTCCCAGGTAATACATCGCGGCGAAGGTCATCGCCAGCACCAGCGGGATCGCCAGCGCCACGACCATCCCGGTGCGCAGTCCCAGGGAGAAGAAACTCACCAGCAACACGATCGCCAGGGCCTCCACCAGCACCTGGACGAACTCGCCGACGCCCGTCTTCACCGCCGCCGGCTGGTCCGACACCTTACGCAGTTGCATGCCGGCCGGCAGGTTGTTCTGGATCCGGGCGAACTCGGCTTCCAGCGCCTTGCCCAGGACCAGGATGTCGCCACCGTCCTTCATCGCCACGGCCAGGCCGATGGCATCTTCGCCCATGAAGCGCATGCGCGGCGCCGGTGGGTCGTTGAAGCCACGACGCACGTCCGCCAGGTCGCTGATGCGAAAGGTTCGGTCGGCCACCCGGATCGGAAAGTTGCGGATCTCTTCGACCGTCTGGAAATTGCCCGACACCCGCAACTGCAAGCGCTCGCTGCCGGTCTCGAAGAAGCCTGCGGTCGATACCGCGTTCTGCTCCTCAAGGGCCTGCTGCACCGCCGCCAAGGGCAGGCCGAGGGTCGCCAGCTTGACGTTCGACAGCTCGATCCAGATTTTCTCGTCCTGCAAGCCGAGCAGCTCGACCTTGCCCACGTCCTTGACCCGTTGCAACTGGATCTGGATGCGATCGGCGTAGTCCTTGAGCACGGCGTAGTCGAAACCGTCACCGGTCAACGCGTAAATGTTGCCGAAGGTGGTGCCGAATTCGTCGTTGAAGAACGGTCCCTGGATGCCCGGCGGCAAGGTATGGCGAATGTCGCTGACTTTCTTGCGGATCTGGTACCACAGCTCGGGGATCTGCGCCGAATGCAGGGAGTCGCGCGCCATGAAGGTGACCTGGGACTCGCCCGGCCGGGAGAACGAGACGATACGCTCGTAATCGCCGGTCTCCATCAGCTTCTTCTCGATGCGTTCGGTGACCTGGCGCGAAACCTCCTCGGCCGTCGCGCCCGGCCAGAGGGTGCGAATCACCATGGCCTTGAACGTGAACGGCGGGTCTTCGCTCTGGCCCAGCTTGGTGTAGGAAAGCGCACCGACGATGGCCAGCAGGAGCATCAGGAACAGTACGATCTGGCGATTACGCAGCGCCCATTCGGAAAGATTGAAACCCATCGGGGATTACTCCTTGGCCGCCAGGTTGACCACGCGGTTGGAGCGATCCACCGGCCGCACCTGCTGGCCGTCGAGGAGCACATGGACGCCGGCCGCCACCACCCAGTCATCCGGGCTCAGGCCTTCCAGCACCGGGACGGCTTTCTCGCCGAACGCGCCGACCCGCACCGGGACCTTTTTCAGGGTGTTGTTGGCGTTGACCACCCAGACGTAGGTCGCGCCGTTCTCGGCCGTCAGGGCCGACAAAGGCACCGCCAGCGACACCTTGTCGGCCGTCTGGATGAACACCCGGGCACTTTGGCCCAACTCGGCCGGAACGCTGCCGGCGGTGAACGCCACGCGAGCGGCGAAGGTACGGGACCTGGGGTCGGCGGCCGGCGACAATTCGCGAATGCGGCCACTGAAACGCTGGTCAGGCTGGCTCCACAACTCGACCGAAACCGGCTGGCCGACCTTGAAGCGACCAAAACCCTGTTCCGGCAAGCTGATCAGCACTTCACGCTCACCGTCGGTGGCCAGGGTGAAGACCGTCTGTCCGGCCGAAACCACTTGCCCGACTTCCACCGCACGCCTGGCAACGACGCCGTCCTGGGGTGCCCGTAACACCGAATAGCTGGCCTGGTTGTTGGCCACGTCGAACTCAGCCTTGATCTGCTTGAGCCGCGCGGCGCCGGAGCGATAGAGGTTTTCGGCATTGTCGTACTGGGAGCGGCTGACCATCTGCCGCTCCATCAGCGTCTTGTAGCGGTCACGCTCGGCACGCACCAGGTTCAGGTTCGCCTCGGCGGCGGCCACCTGGGCCCGGGTCGCTTCCAGTTGCAGACGTACGTCCTCGGGGTCGAGCTCGGCCAGGGGCTGGTTGGCCTTGACCCGCTGCCCCTCTTCGACCAGCCGTCGGCTCACCTTGCCGCCAATGCGAAAGGCCAGGTCGGGCTCGAAACGCGCTCGCACCTCACCAGGATAGCTTTCCATGGCCTGGGCCGAAGGCTCTGGCTTGACCACCATGGCCGGGCGCACGGCGACGGGCGCCGGCTCGTCATGACCACACGCAGACAATAAAAAAGCCAGGCAGACTGGCATGGCGAGGGGCAAGGCAGAGCGGAACATGGCGGCTGACCTTTCGCGAATGGTGCTTGGAATAATTATACTGGCCAGTATGTTATTAATAGCAAACTCACCAGTCCAGTATTAAAGCGGAAAAATGTCGAACAATCTTGCATCTCCCAGCGGCCCCGGCCGTCCCAAGGACCTGGCCAAGCGCCAGGCCATTCTCGACGCCGCGAAACGCCTGTTCGTGAACATGGGCTACGCCAATACCAGCATGGACACCGTGGCCACCGAGGCCGGGGTTTCCAAGCTGACGGTCTACAGCCACTTCAACGACAAGGAAACGCTGTTCTCCGCCGCGGTGATCGCCAAGTGCGAAGAGCAAGTGCCGCCGCTGTTCTTCGAATGGCCCGAAGGCGTGGCGATCGAGGAAGTATTGCTGAACATAGCCCGCGGCTTTCACCAACTGGTCAGCAGTGAGGAATCGGTGAACCTGCACCGAGTGATCATGGCGCTGGGCAGCCAGGACCCGAAGCTCTCGACGATTTTCTTCGAGGCCGGTCCGCAGCGGATGTTGTCAGGGATGGAACGCCTGTTGAGCAAGGTCAACCAGAGCGGCGCCTTGAGCATCGATAAACCGCGCAACGCGGCGGAACACTTCTTTTGCCTGATCAAGGGCGCGGCGAATTTCCGGCTGCTGTATGGCTGCGGCGCGCCGTTGGAGCCAGAAGCCGCCGAGGCCCATGTGCGGGAGGTGGTGGGGTTGTTTGTGCGGGCTTATCGGCCTTAGATCATCCGGCAGAGCTTCGCTGGCGGGGCGGGCCTCTTCGCGGGCAAGCCCGCTCCCACAATGGATCGTGGGTGTGCTCGAAATCCACATCCGCCGCTGGCCCCTGTGGGAGCGGGCTTGCCCGCGAAGACGTCGGAACATTCAGCATCTGCACCCACTGACCCACCGCCATCGCGAGCAAGCCCGCGATGGGCCCGACGCGGTTTCAGGCCTTGAGCGCTTTCTTGGGGTAGATATCGTACCGACTGGACTTGCCATCGAGCCCATGGCTCGGCTTCGGCCCCTCGATGCACGGCGCCTTGCGCGGGCGCTTGACCACCACCCGGTGGGTTGCCAGGGCCAAGGCCGCGGCCAGCAGCGCCGGCGCGTCCGGATCGTCGCCGACCAAGGGCCGGAACAGACGCATTTCCTTCTTCACCAGGGCGGTTTTTTCCCGATGAGGGAACATCGGGTCCAGGTAGATCACCTGGGGCGGCTCGCCTTCCCAGTTGCGCATCACCTCGATGGAGTTGCCCTTGAGCAGGCGCATCCGCGCGACGATCGGCGCCACGTCGAAATCCTCCGCCCCACGGGCCAGGCCATCCTCAAGCAAGGCGCCGATCAGCGGCTGGCGCTCGATCAGGCTCATTTCACAACCCAGGCTCGCCAGCACGAACGCATCCTTGCCCAACCCGGCCGTGGCATCCAGCACCCTTGGACGCACGCCCTGGGCAATACCGACCGCCTTGGCGATCATCTGGCCGCTGCCGCCGCCGTACAACCGGCGATGGGCCGCACCACCCTCGACGAAGTCGACACGCACCGGGCCCGGCGCGTCCGGGCCCAGTTGCTGCAATTGCAGCCCTTGCTCGCCGACCTGCAAGGCGAACTCGCCGTCGTCCACCTGCCGGGGCAGGTCGAGGCGCTCGGCCCATGCTTGCGCTTGCGACTCGAAGGCCGGGGCCAAGGCCTCGACGTGGATGCGGCAGGCCGCGGGTTGCTCAATCATGAAAACACGCTCAAAAAATTAAGGATCGGCAAAAACCGCCGATAACAACAGTGAACGGCATTTTGCCAGAGCTGAGCGTCGACCGAGAAAAATGTCAGACATTCAATCCACATCGATAGGCGTGATCTCCCCGTACGGGGATTACCGCCTGCGCAACACCCAAGCACTGAGCGGCGTCAGTCACCTGTGGCAGGATTTCTTTGCCCAGGCCCTGGCCGATCAACTGGGTGATGCCGCGCCGGCGCCGGGCAGCTACCAGCCCGTCGCCCTCGATGAGGCCGTTGAACCGACCCTCGGCGCCGAACTGCTGGACCACATCGTCAGCCAGCGCACCTGTGACGTGAAAGACACCCCGATCGCACCGCCGGAGCCGCTGTTCCTGCCGATCGCCGAATTCGAGCTCGACCTGCTGGACAAGCCATTCCCGCCGTTCCCGGAAGACGAAATCGTCGCCCAGCAAAAGCAGCAGGATTTCGAGAGCCACTGGGTTCGCCCGCTCGTCCTTACCGCCGGCCAACCGCTGCCAGAACCGGGCCCGGCACCGCAACCACGGCCCTTGCACCTGCCGATTGCCGAGTTGGAACTCGACTTGCTGGACAAGCCGTTCCCGCCGTTCCCGGAAGACGAAATCGTGGCCCAGCAGAAAGCATTGGACTTCGACACGCGCTGGGCTCGCCCTATCGTGCTGCAGAACCTGCGCATCGCCGCCTGATCAGCGACAGATCCACCAGGGCCCCACATCCAGATGGAAATGGTTGCGGTGCGCCGCGTTGTAGTCCGGGCTCAGGACCACACTGAACATGTCGCAGGCACCGTCGCGCACCTGTCGCAGGAACTGCGCATCGGCGTTGTTCCGGGGCCAGTCCTTGAGCACGCTGACCGCGCGGCCATCGGCCAGGCGAAACCCGGCAATGTCCAGGGCGCTGGCCGTGGCATGCTGGCTGCGTGCGCCACTTTCACGGCCGTACATGTTCCGGCAGGCGAAACTGCCGAGGTGGTCGACCCGCGTTACCTTCTGTCCATAGACCGCCGCCGACGCCGGCTGCAACGCATGACGCTCGAACAGCGCGAAAGCCACCGCCAACGGGCAACTGGCGAGAAAACTGCTGCTCAACCCAACCTCGCCGCCCTGCACCCGCAACACATTGGTCAGCGGGCAATCGGCATTGTCAGGGCTGTCGGCCTGCCGAGCGACCCGCAGCCCCGACGTGGCGAGGGCCTGGTCGCACAGTTGCGGGTCGTTGCGCAGGGCCATGAGCTTGTAGCGGGTCAGCAGGTTCGGCGCCAGGTTGACGTCCAGCGGCGCCCAGGGATTCCACTGGGGAGGCAGCGACAGCCAACCGCGCCACACCCCCACCCCGGCCACACCGGCGATCAATCCCAGCCACAGGAAACCTTTCAGGACCCGCACGACATTGCCTCGGCCATCAACCCTTGAACAATTCGTTGGCCTGCTTGAACGGCATCGAGCGCCGAGTGAAGGTGAACGTGCCCTGCTGCTGGATTTCCTCGGCGGCGCGGAAGAACTCGCCATACGCGGCCAGGGCCAGGGCCGAACCGACGCTGATGCGCTTGACGCCCATCTCGCTCACCTGCGCGACGGTCAGGTCCAGCGCCCCGGACATCAACACATTCACGGGTTTCGGCGCCACGGCCCGGACCACCGCGAGCACTTGCTCGGCCGTATTGAGCCCAGGGGCGTAGAGCACATCGGCACCGGCGTCGGCGAACGCCCTCAGGCGCCGAATCGTGTCATCCAGGTCAGGATTGCCATGCAGGAAGTTTTCCGCCCTGGCCGTGAGCAGGAAGGGATACGGCAAGCTGGCCACCGCTTCGGCGGCCGCCTTGACCCGTGCCACGGCCTGTTCGAAACAATAGATCGGGCTGTCTTCACGCCCCGTGGCATCTTCGATCGATCCCCCCACCGCCCCGGCCTCCGCGGCCCGAAGCAGGTTTTGAGCGCAGGCTTGGGGATCATCGGCAAACCCATTCTCCAGGTCGACCGCCACCGGCAAGTCGGTGGCGGCGACGATGGCCCGCACGTTGGCCAGCGTGGCTTCCAGCCCCAGGCCTCCGTCCGGCCGCGCCAGGGAAAACGCGTGACCGGCACTGGTGGTCGCCAAGGCTTCAAAGCCGAGGGTGGCGAGCATCTTGGCGGAACCGGCATCCCACGGGTTGGGAATGACGAAAGCCCCTTCGCGTGCGTGCAAGGCCTTGAACGCCTGGGCTCGACGGGTTTGCGCATCCATGTAGTTCGCTCCTGAGCAGAAAGGGGTAGGCCTCAGAGCAAACCCAGTTGCTCGGCGGCGGGCTCTCTGTATAGCTCAGGCAGGGCCGGCAAGCCAGGCAATCGACGCATCAATCGCTGGTGAAAGTGCTGCGCGAGTTTGGCCGCCAGCAGGTTATCGGCGGTGTGCAGGAAGACATACGGCGTGCGCCCCTCTTCGATCCAGCCGGCGACTTTCTCCACCCAAGGCGTCAGGAACGGTTCGTTGGCTTCCAGTACCGGATGACCGATGAAGCGCACTTGTGGGCATTGGGTAAAGGCTGTTGGCCGAGGCGGCACCCGAGGCTTTTTCGATTGCGCGTGGAGCACCGAAGGTTCGGTGGAGGTGCAACTGAACAGGGCCCGCGGATCGAGGCAGATGCGCTCGACACCACGGTCGAGCAGCAGGCGATTGAGCTGTCGCTCGGCGTCACCCTTGGCAAAGAACTCATCGTGGCGCACTTCCACGGCCAGTGGCCGCTCGAAGGCGTCGATGAACGCCGCCAGTTCGCCGAGCCGATGCGGGGTGAAGGCCTTGGACAACTGCAACCAGAACGGCGAAACCCGCTCACCCAAGGGGCTGAGCAACTGCACGAAGGTTTCGGTGGCTGCTAACTGCTCACGCAAATCACCATTGTGGCTGATGTCACCGGGCAACTTGGCGGTAAAACGAAAGTGTTCGGGCATGGCATCGGCCCAACGCTGCACGATGGCGGCAGACGGGCTGGCGTAGAACGTCGTATTGCCTTCCACGGCATTGAACACTTGGCAGTAGAGGCTGAGGAAATCGGCGCTTTTGGCGTCTTGCGGATAGAGGTAATCACGCCAGGCGTTTTCGCTCCAGGAGGGGCAGCCCAGGTAGTAAGGCAAGCCCATCAGATGTAGAGGTCGAGGCCCAGCACTTCCATATCCCAATCGACGAAACCGGCGGTGCTCAGGTAGCTGGCCAGGGCCGTGGCGACGCTGCGCTTCATGGCGCGGTGATACAGCATGTCTTGCTGGCGGGCGGGAAGGTTGCTCAGGCGCTGCGCGGCGGATTTGGCGGCGCGGGCAGCCAGTTGTTCTTCGGACGGGGAGTCCAGTTCGCCATCGATATCATCGAGCGACTCAGGCTCGACAGCCTTGCCTGCACGCGGCTTGCGCTTGATGGGATAGGACTGTGAGGAAACGCCGTCTATACGCATGACAGAATGCTCGGTATCAATGATGGCAATTTAGCGGCACTTTCGTAGCCGCGCAAATGCGCAAGTGATAACTAGAACACATAAAGCCAAAAAGGTTTAAAAACCGCTGAAAAAAGTGACGACTGGCAATAAAGGGTGTGACTTTTGAGTAGGGAAATGACTTTCGACCTCTACGCCTGTGGCGAGGGAGAGGATCTAGCGCTCTGCCTTCGGTACCGCCACCTTGTCGCGCAGATACACCGGCTGGGCGTCGTCCGCCGGGACGGCTTCGCCCCGGGCCCAGGCGAAGCGTGCCAGGGTCAGCAGGTCTTCGGCGTGAGGCAACATGGCCGCGTCCTGGCCGCAGAGCTTGACGGCGATCCGCTCGCCGTAGCCCCAACCGGTCCCGGCTCCGAACCACTCGCCAGCGGCTTCGCTTGGTAAAGCCGCGACCTGCGGCGGCAACACGGCTTCTGCACCCACCAGGCGCATCTCGCCGTCGGTTTCGCGGTAGCAGCCCCAGTACACTTCGTCCATGCGGGCGTCGATGGCGGCAGCGACCTGCCGTGCACCGTGCTCGCGCAACGCACGCTGGGCCAGCACCGCCAGATTGGACACCGGCAACACCGGACGCTCCAGCGCGAACGCCAGCCCCTGGACCACGCCGATGGCGATGCGCACGCCGGTGAATGCCCCGGGCCCACGCCCGAAGGCAATGGCGTCCACCGCTTGCAAGGTGGTCCCGGCGTCGCTGAGCAACTGCTGGATCATCGGCAACAGCTTCTGGGCATGCAGGCGCGGAATCACCTCGTAATGGCTCGTGACCTTGCCGTCGTGCAGCAAGGCAACGGAGCAAGCTTCAGTCGCGGTGTCCAGGGCCAGCAAGGTGCTCATCG
Organism: Pseudomonas sp. Cab53; assembly: GCF_018325965.1. Taxonomy (NCBI): domain Bacteria; kingdom Pseudomonadati; phylum Pseudomonadota; class Gammaproteobacteria; order Pseudomonadales; family Pseudomonadaceae; genus Pseudomonas; species Pseudomonas sp. Cab53. The sequence continues at coordinate 4,985,760 of NZ_AP021902.1, forward strand.
ATGTGTCCGAATCAGGTGGGGGAAAAAGGGCGCCAGTATAAACAACTACGGCCCGCAAGCGGGCCGTAGTTGTCACAGCGAATCAGACTTTTCAGCTGAGCGCTTCGAGCACCTTGCCGGTGATCGCATCGACCGAGCCAACGCCCGGGATGTGGCTGTACTTCGGCTTGCCCTTGGCGGCCGACAGGTTCTGGTAGAACGCCACCAGCGGCTTGGTCTGGGAATGGTAGACCGACAGGCGATGACGCACGGTTTCTTCGGTGTCGTCCTTGCGCTGCACCAGCTCTTCGCCGGTGATGTCGTCCTTGCCGGCCAGTTTCGGCGGGTTGTAGACGGTGTGGTAGACACGACCGGACGGCTCATGGACGCGGCGACCGGCGATGCGCTGGACGATCTCTTCGTCGTCGACAGCGATCTCGACCACGTGATCGAGTTCCACGCCAGCTTCTACCAGCGCTTCAGCCTGGGGAATGGTGCGTGGGAAACCATCGAACAGGAAGCCCTTGGCGCAATCGGCCTGAGCGATGCGATCCTTGACCAGGGCGATGATCAGGTCATCCGACACCAGGCCACCGGCATCCATGATGCTCTTGGCCTTGATGCCCAGCTCGGTGCCCGCCTTGACCGCGGCACGCAGCATGTCGCCCGTGGAGATTTGCGGGATACCGAATTTCTCGGTGATGAACTTTGCCTGAGTACCTTTACCGGCCCCGGGAGCTCCCAGCAGAATGACGCGCATCGATGTGCTCCTCAATTTTTTATGTAAAACGCTCGGATTCGCCTCGTGGGGCCAATCTCGGAAAATCTGGAATCGTGACCGCCCAAACGGCCAAAGGCTGATCAAGATACACAGCAGGCCCGACCCACACAAGCCGCCAAAAGTCGGAGGAACCGGCGCCTGATGCGACCTTTGGCGGAGGTGGCGAGAGTCGCAACCGAACAACAAACTGTCGCCTGGTCGACCTCTTCCCTCCCCCGCGGCCGACGTCCGGGAACCCCGGACGGGCCGTTTCGGTGCGCTGCTGGAGCTTAGCCGGTATTGCGCAAACCGGCGGCAATCCCTGCCACAGACACCAGCAACGCCTGTTCCACGGGGCTGCCCTGGGCGACCTCGGGTTGCCGCGAGCGGGCCAGCAGTTCGGCTTGCAACAGGTGCAGTGGGTCGAGGTAGGTGTTGCGCAAGCGGATGAATTCCAGCGTGTCTGGGCTATGTGCCAGCAGCTGCGACTGACCGGTCAACCCCAGCACCACCGAACAGGCCTGCGACAATAGGTCGCGTAAATGCGCACCCAAAGGCAGCAACTCAGGTTCCACCAGACGTTCGTCGTAGGAGCGCGCGATATCGGCGTCGGCCTTGGCCAGCACCATCTCCAGCATATCGATGCGGGTACGGAAGAATGGCCACTGCTCGCGCATCTGGCCGAGCAATTGCCCTTCACCCCGCTCCAGCGCCTTGCCCAGGGCGGTTTCCCAACCGAGCCAGGCCGGCAACATCAGGCGGGTCTGGGTCCAGCCAAAGATCCAGGGGATCGCCCGCAGGCTTTCGATCCCGCCGGCCCGACGCTTGGCCGGACGACTGCCCAACGGCAGGCGACCCAGTTCCTGCTCGGGCGTGGACTGGCGGAAATACTCGACGAATTGCGGGTTCTCCCGCACCACCGCGCGGTAGGCGTTGACACCGTCGGCGGCCAGTTCGTCCATCAGGTGCCGCCACTCGGGGGTCGGCGGTGGTGGCGGCAACAGAGTCGCTTCCAGTACGGCGGCGAGGTACAGGTTGAGGTTCTGCTCGGCGATGTCCGGCAGGCCGAATTTGAAACGAATCATTTCGCCCTGCTCGGTGGTGCGGAAACGCCCGGCCACCGAGCCCGGCGGCTGGGACAGGATCGCCGCGTGGGCCGGACCGCCGCCACGCCCGACCGTGCCGCCGCGACCGTGGAACAACAGCAGTTCGACCTGCTGCTCGCGACAGATGTCCACCAGCCGCTCCTGGGCCCGGTACTGTGCCCACGCCGCCGCCGTGGTGCCGGCATCCTTGGCGGAGTCGGAATAGCCGATCATCACTTCCTGGGGGCCTTGCAGCCGAGAGCGATAGCCCGGCAACCGCAGCAGCCGCTCGATCACCGGCCCGGCGTTGTCCAGGTCGGCCAGGGTTTCGAACAGCGGCACCACCCGCATCGGGCGCAGCACGCCGGACTCTTTCAACAACAGTTGCACCGCCAGCACGTCGGAAGCCGCGCCGGCCATGGAGATCACGTAGGAGCCCAGGGACGCCGCAGGTGCCGCCGCCACTTCACGGCACGTGGCCAACACTTCGGCCGTGTCAGCCGATGGTTTGAAATGGGCAGGCAACAGCGGGCGCCGGTTGTTCAGCTCTTCCAGCAGGAAACTGATGCGCTGTTCCTCGTTCCAGTCCTCGTAGCGACCCAGGCCCAGGTAGTCGGTGATTTCAGTCATGGCCGAGCAATGGCGGGTCGAGTCCTGGCGCACGTCCAGGCGCACCAGGAACAGGCCGAAGGTGACTGCCCGGCGCAGGCAATCGAGCAACGGCCCGTCGGCGATCACGCCCATGCCGCACTCATGCAGCGACTGGTAGCACAGCTCCAGCGGGTCCAGCAGTTCGCGGTTGCTCTGCAGCACATCGGCGGACGCTGGCGTGGCACCTTTCAAGGCCGCGTGGGCCCAGTTGCGGGTGGCCCGCAGGCGCTCGCGCAACTGCTTGAGCACGGCGCGATAGGGTTCGGCGCTGTCACCCGCCAGGGCACGCAAGGCGTCGCTGGCGTTCTGCATGGACAGCTCGGCGGCCAGGTGATCGACGTCACGCAAGTACAGGTCCGCCGCCATCCACCGCGCCAGCAACAGCACTTCGCGCGTTACCGCCGCCGTGACGTTCGGGTTGCCGTCCCGGTCGCCGCCCATCCACGAAGCAAAACGGATCGGCGCGGCCTCCAGCGGCAGGTGCAGCCCGGTGGCCGCGTGCAGGGCCTGATCGGCCTTGCGCAGGTAATTGGGGATGGCCTGCCACAGCGAATGCTCGATCACCGCGAAGCCCCACTTGGCCTCGTCCACGGGGGTCGGGCGGGTGCGACGGATTTCCTCGGTATGCCAGGCCTCGGCGATCAAGCGTTGCAGGCGCTCATGAATCTGCGCCCGCTCGGCGCTGGTCAGGTCGCGGTGGTCCTGGGCCGCCAGTTGCGCGGCGATGGCGTCGTATTTCTGGATCAGCGTACGCCGGGCCACTTCCGTGGGGTGGGCCGTCAGCACCAGCTCGATCTCCAGCCGTCCCAATTGCCGCGCCAGGGCCTCGGCGCCGTGGCCCTCGGCCCGCAACCGGGCGAGCAGCTCGGGCAACACCCGGGCCTCGAAGGGAGCCGGCTGCGACTCTTCGCGGCGGTGGATGAGCTGGTACTGCTCGGCGATGTTGGCAAGGTTGAGAAACTGGTTGAATGCCCGCGCCACGGGCAGCAGCTCGTCTTCGCTCAACGCGTTGAGGCTGGCACTGAGTTCGGCATCCGCCGAGCCGCGCCGATCGGCCTTGGCGCCCTTGCGGATCTGCTCGATCTTGTCGAGGAACGTGTCGCCGTACTGCTCGCGAATGGTATTGCCCAGCAGCTCGCCGAGCAGGTGGACGTCCTCGCGCAAGCGGGCATCGATATCGGTCATCAGCAGTTCTCCAGCAAAAGGTCCGGACAGCGAACGGGGTAGACGCGTTGCCATAGAGAGTGCCGATGCCGGTCGTTTATGACAAGCGACGAAGGGTCTTTAAACCTTGTAGGACAAAGCTAGTCTGATGAATAGGCCACACAACGGCTTGCCACTCACCACGCCTGCCATAAGCAGACTTATTGAGGCCATCATGAAAATCCGTGAGCTTGCCCAGCATTGGGAAGAAAACGCCAAGGGTCGCCTGACCCAGACCGGCTACACGATTCACCTGGACGTCGAAGCCGCGGCACGACTGGCGGCAATCTGTGACATGTACCCCAAGCGCCAGCCCGAGGAACTGCTGGGCGAACTGATCGGGGCCGCGCTGGAAGAACTCGAAGCGAGCTTCCCGTACGTCAAGGGGCAGCAGGTGGTCGCCACCGATGAAGAAGGTGACCCGCTGTACGAAGACGTCGGCCCGACGCCGAGATTCCTCGCCTTGTCGCGTAGGCATCTGCATGAGCTTTCCTCGCAGAACGACAAGCCGAAACACTGACGCCCTTCCCGCTCGTGGTCTCCCGGACGCCATGACTGGCGCCGGGAATACCGCTGCACGCCTTGAAAGTTCAGCTTTTTTGCCATTGACCAATCAGTCAGCAATTCTTTTGGCGAATGGCCACCTCCGCTGAACTTTTGAAAAAAGCTTCGGGTCACACCGAATAACCATACTGGAACGGCCGTTTTAATAAACGCGCCCTGGCCTCCGCGCCTAAACAGACGTCACGGTTTCGGTCCCAGCATGGATTTGTAGTTTTTTTCAGGAGTTTTCCAATGGAGTTGAAGCCTATGAATACCTGCACTGCGAAACCCTCATCCGCGGGCCTGCGCGGCCTCAAGCTGGCTGCCCTGGCCATCGGTAGCAGCTTCATCCTGGCCGGTTGCGCGGGCAACCCACCTTCGGAGCAGTACGCGGTGACCCAATCGGCGGTCAACAGCGCCGTGACGGCCGGTGGTACCGAATTCGCCGCGGTGGAAATGAAATCGGCCCAGGACAAGCTCAAGCAAGCCGAACTGGCCATGCACGACAAGAAATACGACGAAGCCAAGCGTCTGGCCGAACAGGCCGAGTGGGATGCTCGCGTCGCCGAGCGCAAGGCCCAGGCCGCCAAAGCGGAACAAGCACTCAAGGATTCCCAGAAAGGGGTTCAGGAACTGCGTCAGGAAGGCATGAACAAGATTCAGTAATCGGTTCAGGCCACGACGTACTTCTCATTGATAAAAGGACGACAGACTATGATGCACAAACACTTGATGATGCCCGCCCTGCTCGCTGCCTGCGTAGCCCTGGCCGCTTGCTCCCATGACCCGAACGCGAACCTGGAACAGGCCCGCACCAACTACAACGGCCTGCAGGCTGACCCAGCGGCGACCAAGGTGGCAGCCCTGGAAACCAAGGACGCAGCCGATTTCCTGGCCAAGGCCGACAAGGCTTACCTGGACCGGGAAGACGAAGCCAAGGTCGACCAACTGGCCTACCTGACCAACCAGCGTGTTGAAGTGGCCAAGCAGACCATCGCCCTGCGCAACGCCGAGGCCGCGCTGAAAAACGCCGGTGACGAACGCGCCCGTGCGCTGCTCGATGCCCGCAATGCGCAGATCAAGCAACTGCAGGACAGCCTGAACGCCAAGCAGACCGAACGCGGTACGCTGGTGACTTTCGGTGACGTGCTGTTCGCCACCAACAAGTCCGACCTGCGCTCCAGCGGCCTGGTCAACGTGAACAAACTGGCACAGTTCCTCCAGGAAAACCCGGACCGCAAGGTGATCGTCGAAGGCTACACCGACAGCACCGGTTCGGACTCCTACAACCAATCGCTGTCCGAGCGCCGTGCCAGCTCCGTGCGCACTGCCCTGGTGAAAATGGGCGTCGATCCGGCCCGCATCGTGACCCAGGGTTATGGCAAGGAATTCCCGGTCGCCGACAACAACAGCGTTTCGGGCCGTGCCATGAACCGTCGCGTGGAGGTGACCATCTCCAACGACAACCAACCCGTCGCCCCGCGTTCGAGCATGAGCGCCAACTGATCGGTTGACGGCAATAGCAAAGCCCCGCCTGACTGGGTCAGGCGGGGCTTTTTCATTGCTGAACACTTCCCCACATGAGGGAGCGGGCTTGCTCGCGAAAGCGGTGTGTCAGTGACCTGTGCATCGACTGACACATGGTGTTCGCGAGCAAGCCCGCTCCCACAGGGGATCACTGGAAGTCATGGATTATTTCAAGGCTGCAGCTTCTGCGGCGTCTCCTGGCCCATGCAGCGCACGGCGCGTTTCTTTTCGTTGACCAGCACGCCGGTCAGGCCTTTCTGCTCGGTGTCGAACAGCACCAACACACCGTCGATGCATTGGGCCACTTGGGGCGCGGGCTCCAGGGAGACTTTGTAGTCTTCGCCCGGCACGGTCTTGAGCATGGTGAATTCGTTGAGCAGCAACGCGTCCTCGGGCTTGGCGAAGTGCAGGTAACCGTAGTACCACAACACCGCGACAGTGCCGAGGATGCTGCAGATACCGGTGATGATCAGGGGGATGGCGTTACGTTCTTCGCTCATTGCGGACTCTCTGGGGATTGATCGGGTGATTTCGGATAATTCGGCACTTCGCCCAGGCGACGCAGGCCGTCGAAATGCGTGGGGTCGTCGAGGTAGCGCAACATCACGGTTCGCCAGGTCGGGTCGGCGAATGTCTGTACATGCCCGCCACGGGTCAATTGCAGGACCCTGGGCGGCGGCGCAGCTTGGTACAGGCGGATGCCGTTGGAAAGGGGCACGATCGGGTCGTCCAGGCTGTGATAGATCAGTTTCGGCACGCCGGTCAATTGCGCCATCGAGCTGATCGCGCTGTCACCGTCCGGCACCAGCCAGGACAACGGCACCTGGAACGGCCAGGTCAACCACGAGGTGCTCAGGGCAAACCGCCCGACATCGCGATAGCTGGCCGGCACGCCGTCGAGCACCAGCGCCTTGAGCTGTCGCTGGCGCTGCGGATGCTCCACCAGGTAATGCACCGCCAACGCGCCTCCCAGGCTCTGGCCGAGCAACACCAGCGGCTTGCCCTGCACGTCGGGGGACTGGTCGAGCCATTGGAACGCGGCGTCGATGTCCTGGTAGATCGCCGGCAGGCTCGGCTCGCCCTCGGACACGCCATACCCCCGGTAGTCGACCATCAACACCTGGTAGCCCTGCTCCGGCAACCACCAGCTCCCACCCAGGTGCCAGGCCAGGTTGCCGCCGTTGCCGTGCAGGTGCAGCACCGTGCCCTTGACCTCCACGCCTGGTTTGACGGGCAGCCACCAACCGCGCAGCTTGAGGCCGTCAGCGGTGGTCAGGGTGACGTCGCGGTACGCTAGCTTGGCCCGCTCAGGGGTGAATGGCAGGCCACGCTCAGGGTAGAACAGCAGCGAACTGCAACCGCTCAAGGCCAGCAACAGGCAAAAGATGCCGAGGGTTCGCATCCGGTGAAACCTCGCAAAAATCAGAGTTGGAACGCCATCCCAGTGGGAGCGGGCTTGCTCGCGAAAGCGGTGTGTCAGCTAACGATGATGTCGACTGATACACCGCTTTCGCGAGCAAGCCCGCTCCCACAGGGGCTGGGTGTTGTGTTCAAAGGATATTGGAATAATCCGCTTCGATCCGATCCAGGCTCAGGTGGTTCAGGAAGTTGGAAAAGCACATCCAGGCCGAGAGTGCATTCATGTCGCGGAACTGCTCGGGCAGGTACTTGGGCGGCACGACCAGGCCCTCGTCCACCAGTTGCCGCAGGGTGCGCATATCCTCCAGGGTGGTCTTGCCGCAGAACAGCAGCGGCACCTGCTCCAGCTTGCCTTTGCGCACGGCCAGCTGAATGTAGTTGTAAACCATGATGAAGCCCTTGAGGTAGGACAAATCTTTGGTGAATGGCAGGCCGGTCGGCACCGAGCCACGGAACACTCGGCTGGCGTTGCCGTAGCTTTCCGCCATCTCAAAGCCCTGCTCGCGGAAGAATTCGAAGACCTGCAGGAAGTCGGCGCCCTCCTCCACCATGTGGATGGCGCGGGTGCGGTTGGTGAGCTTGCGCAGCCGGCTCGGATAGGAAGCGAAGGTGATGATCTCCATCAGGATCGCCAGGCCTTCCTGGGTCACCGTGGACGAGGGCGGGCCCTTGGACAGGAAGGTGCAGATCGGCTGGTTCAGCCCGTTGAGGGTGGTGCCGACATGCACCAGCCCTTCGTGGACCTCCAACGCCCGCACATCCCGCTCATTGAACATCGCATCGGTGCGGATCTTGATGTAGTCCGCGCCCGCCGCCGCGTCGGCGACGATCCCATCGGACTCGAACACGCGGATGGTTTCCTCGGCCTCGCCGAACACCCGGTTGAGCCGGTGTTGCAGCAGGCTGACGGCGTCCTGGGCGCTGAGGATCTTCGGCTCGTCCTTCAGGTCGCCACGGCCGTCGATGTTGTTCAGGTAGTCGGACAGCATCAGGCCCAGGTCGGCCAGCGTCGGGTCGCCGGCGTGGAAGGCGTCGGAGGCCGCGCCGTAGAGCTCCTGGGAAATCAGCCCGAAATCCTCGGTGCCCCGGGCTTCGAGCATGCGCACCACCATGCGGTACTCCTTGCACATGCGGCGCATGATCTGGCCCACCGGGTTGAACTGCCCGAGCTGGCGGGTGATGTCGCGCTCGATGTTCTGGAACTCCAGCTTCACCTTGCTGGAATCGAAGGACAGCGGTCGATTGAGGTAATAGTCGCGGTCCACGGCGGGCATTTCCTTGCCCTTGGCCTTGAGAAACCCTTTGCGGATGTTCTCGTCCCACTTCACCGCATCGAGGACGCGGATCGGCGTTTGCGCCAGCACAATGCGATCGGACAAGGTGCGTATCGTCTGCTGGTAATCGTCCACCCGTAACTCCTGTGAAAAGACATCTGCCTGCTGCGATTATTGGGATCTGGCCTGCCGCTGGTAGCGCACGGCCTCCGAGAACACGTCGGAATTGGCCGGATCGTCGAGGTAACTGAAGACCTTGTCCATGTCGCTGTCCACCAGCACGCCGTCACCGGCCTCGCTCTGGTTCACCTGGCCGCTGAGAATCTTCTGGTCGATGGCCTGGTTGACCTGCTCCAGGTCCAGGTTGTAGACCACCAGCTCGTGCTTGTCGGTGAGTTCGAAGCCGGCGATCACGAAATGACCGCCATAACGGGCCGGCACCTTGGCCGACAGGTACCAGCGGCTGCCATGGCGCGAGACCGTGAGCGGGATGGCTTCGCGTTCCTGGGGCCTGGCCCTGAAGTAGCTGATGGCCTGGTAGCGGTGCTTGCCGACCTTCGTCAGTTCCAGGTTCAGCGGCTCGCCCCAGGCATTGGTGCTGGTCCACTGGCCGAGCAGGCCCTTGGGCGCCGCCTCGGCGTCGGGCAGCGGCGTCTTGAACGACACCAGGCAGCCACTTAGCAGCAGCAACGACACGGCCAGTACAACGGCACGCCAGGTTTTCATTGGAACTCCCTATGGCAACTGTGGCGAGGGGATTTATCCCCGTTGGGCTGCGGAGCAGCCCCCTTGCAGTCAGCTCACTTAGCCAGATGTACCAAGTTGGCTGGTTTTGGGGCCGCTTCGCAGCCCAACGGGGATAAATCCCCTCGCCACAAGGGGCTGCTGTAACCCAAAAAGGGTTACACCGACGCCAATACCAGGTGCATGTAGCGGGTCAGGATACCGAGCATGTCTTCACCGGCGACCGGCTCGGCGCCATTGAGCAAGCCCTGATATTCCATCCGTCCGATAATCGCCGTCAACACTTTGGCATCCTGTTGCGGTTCGCGGGAGCCCAATACCTGGAAAAACTGACAGGTGCCGTGCAGCAGGATCTGCTGGTGGGAACGCACCAGTTGCGCCAGGCGCGGGTTGAGCAGTGCTTCCTGGCGAAACGCCTGCTCGGCCATCAGGTACTCGCGACGGCTGTCCAGTTGGTGTTGCACGTAGTCGGCGGTCATCCGGGCAATGTCGTCCGCCAACTGCGAGCGGGACTCGGCGCTGCCGTCACCGTAGGCGACCATTTCACGCAAGAGGCCTTCGTTGCTGGTCCACAGCTTGGCCATGAACGCCGCGCTGCGTTCCACGTACTGGGCGAAGGTATCGGTGAGCAGATCATCGATGTCCTTGAAATAATACGTCGTGGCCGACAGCGGCACGCCCGCCTCGGCGGCCACGGCGCGGTGGCGAACCGCACGCACGCCATCGCGCACCACAATGCGCATGGCTGCGTCGAGAATCTCCTGGCGCCGCTGCTCACTGCCCTGTCGGCTGGCCTTGCGGCCCTGGTACTGAACACTTTCAGCGACAGCCGTGGCGACGCCCGCGGCACCTTCTGAAGCCATTGCACGATTCACGACAGGTCTTTCCTCGCTCTTTCAAAAGTAACCAATTGATACGTTTGTACCAGACAGGCAATAAAAAGCCGCCCTTCCAGGCGGCTTTTTATTTGAAACCCTTACGCTTGCGGCCGCATGTGCGGGAAGAGGATGACATCCCGGATCGACGGCGAGTTGGTCAGCAACATCACCAGGCGATCGATGCCGATGCCTTCACCGGCGGTCGGCGGCATGCCGTACTCCAGGGCACGCACGAAGTCAGCGTCGTAGTGCATGGCTTCGTCGTCGCCGGCGTCCTTGTCGGCCACCTGGGCCATGAAGCGCTCGGCCTGGTCTTGCGCGTCATTGAGCTCGGAGTAGGCGTTGGCGATTTCGCGGCCACCGATGAACAGCTCGAAGCGGTCGGTCACGCTTGGGTCTTCGTCGTTGCGACGGGCCAGCGGCGACACTTCGAACGGGTACTGGGTGATGAAGTGCGGCTGCTCGAGCTTGTGCTCGACCAGCTCTTCGAAAATCATCACCTGCAGCTTGCCCAGGCCTTCGAAGCCGAGCACCTTGGCACCGGCTTTCTTGGCGATGGCACGGGCCTTGTCGATGTCCCGCAGGTCGTCAGCGCTGATGTCCGGGTTGTACTTGAGGATCGAGTCGAACACCGACAGGCGCACGAATGGCTCGCCGAAGTGGAACACCTTGTCGCCGTACGGCACGTCGGTGGTGCCGAGCACCAGCTGCGCCAGCTCACGGAACAGTTCCTCGGTCAGGTCCATGTTGTCTTCGTAATCGGCGTAGGCCTGGTAGAACTCGAGCATGGTGAACTCGGGGTTGTGCCGGGTCGAGACGCCTTCGTTACGGAAGTTGCGGTTGATCTCGAAGACTTTTTCGAAGCCACCGACCACCAGGCGCTTGAGGTACAGCTCGGGGGCGATACGCAGGAACATTTCCATGTCCAGGGCGTTGTGGTGGGTCTCGAACGGCTTGGCCGCCGCACCGCCAGGGATGGTCTGCAACATCGGCGTCTCGACTTCGAGGAAGTCGCGCTTCATCAGGAAGCTGCGGATGTGGGCGATGACCTGCGAGCGTACGCGGAACGTCTGGCGCACCTCTTCGTTGACGATCAGGTCGACGTAGCGCTGGCGATAGCGCTGTTCGGTGTCGGTCAGGCCGTGGTGCTTGTCCGGCAGCGGGCGCAGGGACTTGGTCAGCAGGCGCACGTGGGTCATTTCAACGTACAAGTCGCCTTTGCCGGAGCGAGCCAGGGTTCCTTCGGCGGCAATGATGTCGCCCAGGTCCCAGGTCTTGACGGCGGCCAGGGTTTCTTCCGGCAGGGTCTTGCGGTTGACGTAGACCTGGATGCGCCCGGTCATGTCCTGGATCACCATGAACGACCCACGGTTGAGCATGATGCGACCGGCCACCTTGACTGGAATCGCCGCCTCGGCCAGTTCTTCCTTGGTCTTGTCCGCGTATGTCTTCTGCAGCACGTCGCAATACGCGTCGCGGCGGAAGTCATTCGGGAAAGGCTGGCCCTTGGCGCGCTCGGCAGCCAGCTTTTCCTTGCGCAGGGCGATCAGGGCGTTTTCTTCCTGTTGCAGGGCTTGCGGGTCGAGTTCTAGGTCGCTCATGTCTTTAAGGTTTCCATCACAGGTTCGTTGCCTCCAGCGCCGGGCCGGAGTGGGCGGGCAAGCCTCGCGCCTCTCTTGGGAGCGGGCCTGCCCGGCGCATGGGTGTCGCGTTACAGGCCTTGCTTGAGGCTCGCTTCCAGGTATTCGTCGATGTCGCCGTCGAGCACCTTGTCGCAGTCGCTGCGTTCGATGTTGGTGCGCAGGTCCTTGATGCGCGAGGCATCGAGCACGTACGAACGGATCTGGTGACCCCAGCCGATGTCCGACTTGCTGTCTTCCAGGGCCTGGGACGCCGCGTTGCGCTTCTGGATCTCCTGCTCGTACAGGCGGGCCCGGAGCATTTTCATCGCGGTGTCTTTGTTGGCGTGCTGGGAACGTTCGTTCTGGCAGCTGACCACGGTGTTGGTCGGTACGTGGGTAATCCGCACGGCCGAGTCGGTGGTGTTGACGTGCTGGCCACCGGCACCCGAGGAGCGATAGGTGTCGATGCGCAGGTCCGCCGGGTTGATCTCGATCTCGACCTTGTCGTCGATTTCGGGCGACACGAACACCGCCGAGAACGAGGTGTGGCGACGGTTGCCGGAGTCGAACGGGCTCTTGCGCACCAGGCGATGCACGCCGATCTCGGTGCGCAGCCAGCCAAAGGCGTATTCACCCTTGATGTGCACGGTGGCGCCCTTGATCCCGGCGACCTCGCCGGCCGACAGTTCCATGATCGTCGCGTCGAAACCGCGCTTGTCGGCCCAGCGCAGGTACATGCGCAGCAGGATGTTGGCCCAGTCCTGGGCTTCGGTGCCGCCGGAACCGGCCTGGATGTCCAGGTAGGCGTTGTTCATGTCCATCTCGCCGCTGAACATGCGGCGGAATTCCAGCTTGGCCAGGGATTCTTCCAGGCGGGCCAGTTCGGCGACGACATCGCCGACCGCGCCTTCGTCGTTTTCCTCGACGGCCATGTCCAGCAGGTCGCGGCAATCGCTCAGGCCGCTGGCCAGTTCGTCCAGGGTCTCGACGATCTGCGCCAGCGCAGAACGCTCGCGGCCCAGTTCCTGGGCGTATTCAGGTTTGTTCCAGACACTCGGATCTTCAAGCTCGCGATTGACTTCGGTCAGGCGCTCATGCTTTTGATCGTAGTCAAAGATACCCCCGAATAGTTTCGGAGCGCTCGGACAGGTCCTTGATGGTGTTCAGGATCGGGTTGATTTCCATGGCGGGCAGCACTCGTTGGCGAACTTTTGAAAGCCGGCGAGTATAACGTAATCACGCGCCAGCGGCAGCCCGCCTGGCGGCTTTGGGGGAAGGAGATTCAGAGTAAGGGCCAGACTCCGGCCCTTGTGGCGAGGGGATTTATCCCCGCTGGGTTGCGAAGCAGCCCCAAAGCAGCCAAGTCGGCTCACCTGACTTACCCGCTAGTCGCTCTTACAGGGCCGCTACGCAGCCCGACGGGGATAAATCCCCTCGCCACAAAAATCCCCCTGTTGCCTTGGGCGTTATTCGATACCCACCCGGTTGCGCCCATTGTGCTTGGCCATGTACAGGCCCTTGTCCGCCGCCGAGATCAGTTGCCGGCTGTCGCCGCCCTGCTGCGGAGTGACGGTGGAGACGCCGATGCTGACGGTCAGGTTCGCGCCGCCGTCGGGGGTGTTGTGGGGAATGTTCAGGGCGACCACGCTCTGGCGCAGCTTTTCGGCCATCAACCGGGCGCCGCCAGGCGAAGTGCCAGGCAGGACCAGGGCGAATTCTTCGCCACCGTAGCGGGCCGGCAGGTCGGAGGGGCGACTGCAGGCATCGCGGATCGCCGTGGCGACCTTGCGCAGGGCTTCGTCGCCCTCCACGTGGCCGAAGTTATCGTTGTAGGACTTGAAGTAATCCACATCGATCATCAGCAGCGACAGCTGGCTCTGGTCGCGCATCGCCCGGCGCCATTCCAGCTCCAGGTACTCGTCGAAATGCCGCCGGTTCGACAGCCCGGTCAGGCCGTCGGAGTTCATCAGCCGTTGCAGCACCAGGTTGGTGTCGAGCAATTGCTGCTGGCTGATGCGCAGGGCGCGATAGGCCGCGTCGCGTTGCAACAGCATCATGTAGGAGCGCGAGTGGTAGCGGATGCGCGCCACCAGTTCGATGTTGTCGGGCAACTTGACCAGATAGTCGTTGGCCCCCGCGGCGAATGCCGCGCTCTTGACCAGCGGGTCTTCCTTGGTGGACAGGACAATGATCGGGATATCGCGGGTGGCCGGATGGTTGCGGTATTCGCGCACCAGGCTCAGGCCATCGAGGCCAGGCATCACCAGGTCCTGGAGAATCACCGTCGGCTTGATGCGGATTGCATGGGCGATGGCCTGGTGCGGGTCCGAGCAGAAGTGGAAGTCGATGTTTTCTTCATTCGATAGCCCGCGCCGCACCGCCTCGCCGATCATCGCCTGGTCGTCGACGAGCAGGACCATCGCGGCGTTCTCGTCGCTCTTGAATTCGTCGAGCTGTAAATCATGCATGGGGGCTTACCTGAATACGGCCTGAGGCAAGACGGCCGGGGGTCATCATGGGGCAAAAATCTCCAACAGCCTTGGCGCTATGCGGTCCAGGGCAAGTATATGGGCGGCAGCATCGATGGCGGCGGCGGCCTTTGGCATACCGTAGACCGCGCTGCTGCTCTGGTCCTGGGCGATGGTCACGCAACCCTGCTGGCGCATCAGTTTAAGCCCTTGCGCGCCATCGCGCCCCATGCCGGTGAGCAGTACGCCCACTGCGTCACCGCTCCAGAAGTGCGCGACGCTCTCGAAAAACACGTCGATGGAAGGGCGGTAGATCTCGTGCACCGGCTCGGCGGTGTAGGCCAGGGTGCCGTCCTTCAACAGCCGCAGGTGATGGTTGGTCCCGGCCAGCAGCACCGTGCCGCCCTGGGGTGTCTCGCCTTCCCGGGCCAGGCGAACGGTGTGCCCCGAGGCACTGCTCAGCCACTCGGCCATGCCCGCGGCAAATACCTCGTCCACGTGCTGGACCAGCACGATGGCCGGGGCAAAGTCGCGCGGCAAACCCTTGAGCAGGATCTCCAGGGCCGCCGGGCCGCCGGCCGACGAGCCGATGGCCACCAGGCGCTTGCGCGATACCGCCGCACGCTGCGACGCCGGCGCCGAGCGCTCGCGGTTGCCGCGCTCACCGATCAACCAGCCGATGTTGGCGATCTTGCGCAACAAGGGCGCCGCCGCATCGGCCGGGTTGCCGACGCCCAGAGCCGGCGTGTCGACCACGTCCAGCGCCCCGTGACCCATGGCCTCGAACACGCGGTGGACGTTCTGCTGGCTGTCACCGGTGACGATCACGATCGCGCACGGCGTGTCGGCCATGATCCGCCGGGTCGCCTCCACGCCGTCCATGATCGGCATGAACAGGTCCATCAGGATCAGGTCCGGGGTGTATTCGGCGCAGCGCTGCACCGCCTCGGCGCCATTGGCGGCCACCCAGACCAACTGGTGCGCCGGTTCGAACGCCAGGGCGCGGCGCAGGGCCTCGACCGCCAGGGGCATGTCATTGACGATGGCGACCTTCAAGCGCGTGCTCCTCCGATCAATTCGACCACGGCGTCGAGCAAGGCGTCGTCATGGAAGCTCGCCTTGGCTAGATAATAGTCGGCGCCGGCGTCCAGGCCACGACGGCGATCTTCTTCGCGGTCCTTGTAGGACACCACCATCACCGGCAGCGATTGCAGACGGTTGTCGCGCCGCAGCAGGGAGACCAGCTCGATGCCGTCCATGCGCGGCATGTCGATGTCGGTGATCAGCAGGTCGAAGTCTTCCGAACGCAAGGCGTTCCAGCCGTCCATGCCGTCCACCGCCACCGCCACGTCGTAACCGCGCCCCAGCAGCAGCTTGCGTTGCAGCTCGCGCACGGTCAGCGAATCGTCCACCACCAGGATGCGCTTGCGCGGGGCCTGGGCCTGGTCCTGCCGGGCAATGCGCTCCAGGCGCCCGGTGTCGAGCAGCTTGTCCACCGAACGCAACAGGTCTTCGACGTCGACGATCAACACCACCGAGCCGTCGTCCAGCAGGGCCCCGGCGGAAATGTCCTGGACCTTGCCCAGGCGTTCGTCCAGGGGCAGGACCACCAGGGTCCGCTCGCCAATGAAACGCTCCACCGCCACGCCATAGATCGCCTCACGCTCGCGGATCACCACCACTTTGAGGGTCTGTTGGTTGTTCTGCGTCGCCGGGCGATTGAGCAATTGGGTGGCCGCCACCAAGCCGACGTGCCGACCTTCGTACCAGAAATGCTGGCGTCCTTCGACCTGGACGATGTCTTCCGGCGCCAGGTCGCACATCCGCTCGATGTGGGCCAGGGGAAAGGCATAGGCCTCGTTGCCGACATCCACCACCAGGCTGCGCACCACCGACAGCGTCAACGGCACTTCGAGGTGGAAACGGCTGCCCTCGCCCGCCGTCTGCTCCAGCACCACCGACCCGCGCAACTGCCGGACCATGTGCTGGACGGCGTCCAGGCCGACACCGCGCCCGGACACTTCGGTGACTTTGTCGCGCAGACTGAAACCGGGCAGGAACAGGAACGTCAGCAGCTCCTCTTCGCTCAGGCTGGCGGCCGTCTGCTCAAGGGACAGGCCGCGCTCGACGATGCTGCGACGGACCCGCTCCAGGTCCACGCCGGCACCGTCGTCGGCCAGCTCCAGGACCAGCAACCCGGCCTGGTGAGAGGCCCGCAGGCGAATCAGGCCTTCGGCGGGCTTGCCGGCCAGTTGCCGTTGCTCCGGGGTTTCGATGCCATGGTCCACGGCGTTGCGCAAGAGGTGGGTCAGCGGCGCCTCGAGCTTCTCCAGCACATCGCGGTCGACCTGGGTTTTCTCGCCTTCGATTTCCAGGCGCACTTGCTTGCCCAGGCTGCGCCCCAGGTCGCGCACCATGCGCACCTGGCCGGAGAGCACATCGGCGAACGGGCGCATGCGGCAGGCCAGTGCCGTGTCATACAGCACTTGCGCCCGCTGACCGGCCTGCCAGGCGAATTCGTCCAGCTCGGCGGTTTTCTGCGCCAACAGTTGCTGGGTCTCGGCCAATAAGCGCCGCGCATCGTCGAGGGCTTCTTGGGCTTGCAGGCTCAGGGTGTGTTCCTTGAGGTGCACGTTCAACGCCTCAAGGGCACGCAAGCCATTGCCCTGTTGGCGCTTGAGCCGTTGCAGGGTCGCCAGCCAGGGCTTGAGGCGCTGGGTTTCCACCAGGGACTTGCTCGACAGGTCGAGCAAGCCGTTGAGACGCTCGGCGGTCACCCGCAGGACCCGCTCGCCACCTTCGATGACCCGCTTGCCCTTGGTGGCCGGCTCCGCGGGCTGCGGGGCTTGCGGCTCGGGCAACTCGACGCGGACCGGCGCCACCGGCACCTCGATCCTGGCCGGCGTCACCAACGCGTCCTGCACGACGCTGGGATCCAGCCAACGCCCCATCAGGCTGACATAGGCCTCGATCTCCGCGGCGCCCACGTCGTTGCCCGGCGTGGCGATGCGCGTCAGCAGGTCGGTGCCTTGCAGCAAGGCGTCGATGTGCTCGGCCGTCAGCACCAGGCGCCGTTCCTGGGCGCTGACCAGGCAATCCTCCATCACGTGGGCCACGCTGACCCCGGCGTCCACCCCGACGATCCGCGCCGCGCCCTTGAGCGAGTGCGCGGCGCGCATGCATGACTCCAGGTGATCGGCCTGGGTCGGGTCACGTTCCAGGGCCAGCAGCCCGGCACTCAGCACCTGGGTCTGGGCTTCGGCCTCCAGGCTGAACAACTCCAGCAGCGACGCGTCGCGCATCTGGTCAGGGGTCATGACAGGCTCCGGGTCACGGCAGACAACAACTGTTCTTCGTCCAGCCAGCGCAGGCTGCGCCCCTTGTAGGGCAACACGCCACGGGTGTACTTGCCGGCGGACGGCGAAGCGTTCGCCAGGATGCGTTCGTCGATGGCATGGATGCCGTCCACCTCGTCCACCGGTACCACCACCGCCCCGCCCTTGGCGGCGACGATGAGCATGCGCGGCTGGCTCCGGGCGCCGGACGCCACGGTGCCGCCGGGTTCCAGGTCCAACAGCTCCGCCAGCGACAGGCAGGCCACCAACGCCCCGCGCACGTTCGCCACGCCCAGCAAGGCCCGCGAACGCTGGTGCGGCAACGAATGGATCGGCTGCAACGGCGCGACCTCCACCAGGCTGCGGGTGGTCAGGCCCAGCCACTCTTCACCCAGGCGAAACATCAGCAACGAGCGGGTGACAAGGTCGCTGTCCACCGGCGCCTGGACCCGCGCCCGGTCATCCTGCTGCAAGGCGTAGCGGTCGAGCAGCCGCGTAGCGGCGGCCGAATACACCGAGCAATTGCGGCAGTGGATGTGCTCGACCAATAGCGGGCAGGACTTGTCGCCATGGATCCCGATACGGTTCCAGCAATCGTCGATTGCCTGGGCCTCGTCATGGATGACGTGGTAAGAAGCCGGACCGCTCATTGTTTACGCTCACTGTCTGCCGCGCGCCCACTGCGCGCGGCGCGTTCCTGCAATCGACGCGCGCCAGCCGCGTCTCCCTGGGAAGCCAGCAGCGCCGCCAGGTGCACCAGGGCCTCGGCGTGCTGCGGTTCAAGATAAAGCGCCTTGCGGTAGAAACCCTGGGCCTGGAGTGCGTCGCCGGCCATGTCGCTGAGCAACCCCAGCCAATAGAACACCTGGGCCACCGGCGCGTGGTTGCGCAGATACTGTTCGCACGCCGCACGGGCCTCGGCACTTTTGCCACCGTTGGCCAGGGCCGCGATCTGCGCCAGCAAGGCGTCAGCCTCGCGGTTTCCTGGCTCGGCAACCGGCGCCACCGTTGCGGCGAACGGCCGGGGCCTCGCCACCGGGGGGACAACCCGCGGGGGCGGCTGGCGCAGCGGTGGCGGGGTCGGCGCCAAGGCCGGCAACGGTTGTGGCTCGGCGACGCCCTGGCGGCTGAAGGCGAACGATTGGGGCACGCCGATTGAACGCATGCCCAGCCGCCCCAGCAGGCTGCCTTCGGCCGGGCCGATAAACAGCACGCCGTCCTGGTGGGTCAGGCGCTTGAGCACCTCGAACACCCGCTGCTGGATCGGTTGGTCGAAATAGATCAGCAGATTGCGGCAAAACACAAAGTCATAAGGCGCCTCGTTCACCAGCAACGCCGGATCCAGCAGGTTGCCCACTTGCAGGCGCACCTGCTCGCGCACCCGTTCGTCGAGGCGATAGCCGTCATCTTCAGCGACGAAATACCGCTCGCGAAAACCCAGGTCCGCCCCACGGAAGGAGTTCCTGTAGTAGCGCGCCTCCCTGGCCCGCTCCACCGACAGCGGGCTGACGTCCAGGCCATCGACCTTGAACTGATGGGGCTTGAGGCCCGCGTCGAACAAGGCCATGGCGATGGAATAGGGTTCCTCGCCGGTGGAGCACGGCAGGCTGAGGACGCGCAACGCACGCAGGTGGTTGATCTCGGCCAGGCGTTTGATGGCCAGCCTGGCCAGGGTCGCGAACGACTCCGGATAGCGAAAGAACCAGGTCTCCGGGACGATGACCGCTTCGATCAGCGCCTGCTGTTCCTGGGTCGAATGCTGCAGGGTTTGCCAGTACTCATCGGCGGTTCGTCCTACCACGGCCAGGATGCGCTGGCGCACCGCCCGCTCGATGATGGCGGTGCCAACAGACGTCACGTCGAGGCCGATGCGCGCCTTGAGGAAGTCGAAAAAGCGTTGGTCACTGCTCATGGCCGCGCCTCGAAATCATGCGGGTTGAGCGGCGGAGTGGGGAACAACATGGCGTGAACCGACGCGTCGAGCAGGTCATTGACCCGCACCCATTGCAGCAACCCCTGGGCGTCTTCGCGCACAGGGCCCAGGTACGGCGCCTGCCGGTTCTCCAGGCCATAGGGTTGGAAGTCCGCCGGATCGCAACGCAAGGTGTCGGTGGCCTGTTCCAGGATCAGCCCCAGCACATGCCCCGCCTGGCCGCTGTCGGGCCGGTAATGGACCAGCACCAAGCGCGTGCTGGTGCGGGCCTCGGCGTCCTGGCCGAATGTCAGGGCGCACAGGTCGATCACCGGCACCACCGTACCGCGCCAGGCAAACACGCCCGCCACCCAGGCCGGCGCTCGCGCAATGGGCTTGAGGGGCAGGCGCGGCAGTACCTCCACCACATCGATGGCCTGCAACGCATAACGTTCGTTGCCGATGCGAAACACCAGGAACAGCGCCTGGCGGGCCGTCGGCACGGTGCCATGCCGGGTCTCGAATTCGCCCATCAGACTTTGAAACGCGAGACGCCACTGCGCAGCCCTACGGCCACCTGGCTCAGTTCATCGATCGCGGAACTGGCCTGGCGCAAGGACTCCACGGTCTGGCTACTGGCGTCGCCCAGTTGCACCAGGGCATGGTTGATCTGCTCAGCCCCCGTGGCCTGGGCCTGCATGCCTTCGTTGACCATCAACACCCGCGGTGCCAGCGCCTGGACCTGATGGATGATCTGTGACAGCTGCTCGCCGACCTGCTGCACCTCGGCCATGCCTCGACGCACTTCTTCGGAGAACTTGTCCATGCCCATCACGCCGGCCGATACGGCGGACTGGATCTCGCGCACCATTTGCTCGATGTCGTAGGTCGCCACGGCGGTCTGGTCGGCCAGGCGACGCACTTCGGTGGCCACCACGGCGAAGCCGCGCCCGTATTCACCGGCCTTCTCGGCCTCGATGGCGGCGTTGAGGGACAACAGGTTGGTCTGGTCCGCCACCTTGACGATGGTCACCACCACCTGATTGATGTTGCCGGCCTTCTCGTTGAGGATCGCCAGCTTGGCGTTCACCAGGTCGGCGGCGCCCATCACCGAATGCATGGTGTCTTCCATGCGCGCCAGGCCTTGCTGGCCGGAGCCGGCGGCCACCGAGGCCTGGTCGGCAGCGGTGGAAACCTCGGTCATGGTGCGCACCAGGTCGCGGGACGTGGCGGCGATTTCCCGGGACGTCGCGCCGATCTCGGTGGTGGTGGCGGCGGTTTCAGTGGCCGTGGCCTGTTGCTGCCGTGACGTGGCGGCGATCTCGGTCACCGACGTGGTGACCTGAACCGACGAACGCTGGGCCTGGGCCACCAGCGATGTCAGTTCGGCCATCATGTCGTTGAAGCCGGTTTCCACCGCGCCGAATTCGTCCTTGCGCGCCAGGTTCAGGCGCCCGCTCAGGTCGCCGCTGCGCATGACGTCGAGGATCTCCACGATGCGGTTCATCGGCGCCATGATCGCGCGCATCAGCAACAGCCCGCACAGCAGCGCGATGATGAGCGCGACGAGAAATGACAGGCCCATGGCCACCTTGGCCGCCGTCACCGCATCGCCGATGGTCTGGGTGGCGTTTTGCGCGAGCTCGCGATTGCGTTCGATGATGCGGTTCAGGTGCCCGCGGCCGCCGATCCAGGCCGGCGTCAGCTCCTTGTCCAGGATCTGCCGCGCGCCTTCGTAGTCCTTGCGCTGGTACAAGTCCAGGACCTTGGCCATGGCTTGGTTGAACGCCTGGTGGTTGGCCTCGAACTCGTCGAAAGACGCCTGGTCGGCGGGGTTCTGGATCAGTTTTTCATAGTTCTCTATTTCTTCGCGCAGGTGCTGCTCGAAGCCCTGGTAGCGGGCCTTGTCCTCGGCGGTGAGCTCGCGGTTTCCGGAAAGGCCGACGATCTGCTGGGTCAGGACGTAGTTGTCGACCCAGCCACCGCGAATCATGGAGCTGTAGTACACCCCCGGCACCGCATCGGCACGCACCCGTTCTTCACTGTCCTGGATCTTCAGCAACCGCGAGTACGAGACAACCACCATGAGCAGCATGATGGCGATGATCACCGCGAAACTCGCCAGGATGCGTTGGCGCAATGTCCAGTTCTTCACAGTAAAACCTCAGGCACTTTGAAAATGCTGGGGAGTATAGCTGAGGGCCGGGGAACGGCTGTATGGGCGCGCCCTGCAAAAAACTGTGGGAGCGAGCCTGCTCGCTCCCACAGGAGGTGTTTTCTGAAGGGGTATTTGCGTGGGGGATCAGGCGGCCTGGCGCACCTGTTTCTCCAGCTCGGCCTTCAATCCCGGCTCCAGCTTGAGCTGGCGGGCCAGTTCGTCGAGGTAGGACTTCTCCATGAAGTTTTCCTCGTCCACCAGCATCACACTGGCGACGTACATTTCCGCGGCGATTTCCGGGGTGCCGGCGGCGCGGGCGACATCGGTGGGGTCCAGGGGCTTGTTGAGTTCGGCGTGCAGCCAGTGTTGCAGTTCCTGGTCGTTGTCGAGCTTGGTGAACTCGCCTTCGATCAGCTCGCGCTCACGCTCATCCACATGGCCGTCGGCCTTGGCGGCCGCCACCAGGGCCTTGAGGATCGCCTGGCTGTGCTGTTCGACCTGCGCCGGGGGCACGCGGTCCAGGGTCTGCGGTTCGGTTTGCGGGGCGCGGCCCTGCTGGGCCTGCCAGTTGCCATAGGCCTTGTAGGCGATCACGCCCAGCGCGGCCAAGCCGCCATAGGCCAAGGCCTTGCCGCCGAACTGGCGGGCTTTCTTGTTTCCCAGCAGCAGCCCCATGGCCCCGGCGGCCAGGGCCCCCTTGCCGGAGAGCATTGCGCCCAGGTTGCCGGAGCCCCCGAGCAAGCCGCCCAAGCCACCGGACGCCTTGTCTTGTGAGCCGCCGGCCTTGTTCTGCAACATCTCCTGGCCAGACTTGAGGAGTTGATCGAGCAATCCACGGGTGTTCATTTACCACCTCCACGCATTCGGGTTAACCGGATCATTAAGGCCACCAGCCTAGATCGAAAGTGCCCTTGTACAGCGGCAAGTTTGCTTCCAGATGTTGCCTGACTACGCTAATAGCTAGCCATCCATAGCGTATCGCCCCGTTCCGACACTGCCCCGACCACAATTAAAGCAAGAGGGATTCCCATGTACGCGCACAAGACCGTATTGCTCAGCGCAATGACCACGGCGCTGCTGACCGGTGTCAGCCTCCAGGCCGCCGAGCTGCCCAAGGCGATTGGCGCTGGCGAAGGCCAGCTGGATATCGTGGCCTGGCCGGGCTACATCGAACGCGGCGAAAGCGACAAGGCCTACGATTGGGTGAGCGGTTTCGAGCAGGAAACCGGTTGCAAGGTGAACGTGAAGACCGCGGCGACCTCCGACGAAATGGTCAGCCTGATGACCAAGGGTGGCTACGACCTGGTCACCGCCTCGGGCGATGCCTCGCTGCGCTTGATTGCCGGCAAGCGGGTGCAGCCGATCAACACGGCGCTGATCCCCAACTGGCAGAACCTCGACCCACGCCTCAAGGATGCGCCGTGGTACGTGGTCAACCAGCAGACCTACGGCACACCGTACCAGTGGGGCCCGAACGTACTGATGTACAACACCGAGGTGTTCAAGCAGGCACCGACCAGCTGGGGCATGTTGTTCAACGCCCAGGACCTGCCCGACGGCAAACCGAACAAGGGGCGCGTGCAAGCCTACGACGGTCCGATCTACATCGCCGACGCAGCGCTCTACCTCAAGACCGCCAAGCCTGAGCTGGGCATCAAGGACCCTTATCAGCTCGACGAGGCGCAATACAAGGCCGTGCTGCAATTGCTGCGAGCGCAGCAACCGTTGATCCATCGTTACTGGCACGACACCACCGTGCAGATGAGTGACTTCAAGAACGAGGGTGTCGTGGCGTCCGGGGCCTGGCCGTACCAGGTCAACGGCCTGATGAACGAGAAACAGCCGATCGCCTCGACCGTCCCGAAAGAAGGCGCCACCGGTTGGGCCGATACCACGATGCTCCACGCCGACGCCAAGCACCCCAACTGCGCCTACAAATGGATGGACTGGTCGCTGCAACCGAAAGTCCAGGGTGACGTGGCCGCCTGGTTCGGCTCCCTGCCGGCGGTGCCGGCGGCGTGCAAAGGCAGCGAACTGCTCGGCGCCGAAGGCTGCAAGACCAACGGCTTCGATCAGTTCGACAAGATCGCCTTCTGGAAAACCCCGCAGGCCGAGGGGGGCAAGTACGTGCCCTACAGCCGCTGGACCCAGGACTACATTGCGATCATGGGTGGGCGGTAAGGCCCGGCACATAAATGGGAGTAGCCCCTGTGGCGAGGGAGCTTGCTCCCGCTGGCGTGCGAAGCGCGCCCAAAACCGAGCGACGCGGTATTAGCTGACACACCGCATCGCCTGGTTTTAGGGCGGCTGCGCCACCCAGCGGGAGCAAGCTCCCTCGCCACGGGGTCGCGTGCCAATCATTGAAGGTTCATACCCGCCCCGCTTTTTGGAGCCCCGCACCATGACGCTTGCAGTCCAATTCACCCAGGTATCCCGTCAGTTCGGCGATGTGAAAGCCGTTGACCGGGTTTCAATCGATATCCAGGACGGCGAGTTCTTTTCCATGCTGGGCCCCTCCGGTTCGGGCAAGACCACCTGCCTGCGCCTGATCGCCGGGTTCGAGCAGCCCAGTGAAGGCTCGATCCGCATCCACGGCGAGGAAGCCACGGGACTGGCGCCCTACCAGCGGGACGTCAACACGGTGTTCCAGGACTACGCCCTCTTCCCGCACATGAACGTGCGCGACAACGTGGCCTACGGCTTGAAGGTCAAGGGCGTGGCCAAGGCCGAGCGCATCAAGCGCGCCGAAGACGCCCTGGAGATGGTCGCCCTGGGCGGCTACGGCGAGCGCAAGCCGGCCCAGCTCTCCGGCGGCCAGCGCCAACGCGTGGCCCTGGCCCGTGCGCTGGTCAATCGCCCGCGGGTGCTGCTGCTGGACGAGCCCCTGGGGGCTCTGGACCTGAAGCTGCGGGAACAGATGCAGGGCGAGCTGAAAAAACTGCAACGCCAGTTGGGCATCACGTTCATCTTCGTCACCCATGACCAGACCGAAGCGCTGTCGATGTCCGACCGCGTGGCGGTGTTCAACAAGGGGCGCATCGAACAGGTCGACACCCCGCGCAATTTGTACATGAAGCCGGCGACCACCTTCGTCGCCGAGTTCGTCGGCACCTCCAACGTGATCCGTGGCGAGCTGGCGCAAACCCTGAGCGGTTATCCACAGCCCTTCTCGATCCGCCCCGAACACCTGCGGTTTGCCGACGGCCCGCTGGCCGCGCATGAGATCGAAGTCCACGGCCTGCTCCACGACATCCAGTACCAGGGCAGCGCCACGCGCTACGAGTTGAAGCTTGCCAACGGCCAGGTCCTGAACCTCAGCCAGGCCAACACCCAATGGGACGACCCGGGGACCCGCCACCAGGCCGGCCAGCACCTGGCCGTGCGCTGGGCCCGCGAGGCGATGATCCCCCTGCACGACAGCGTCCCGGGCGAGGCGTGACATGAACACACCGGCCTTGCGCTCCGCCACCGCATCGGGCTCGCTGCGACGGTTCTCCAACCTGTTGTACCGACGCCCCAACCTCTACCTGTCGATGTTACTGGTGCCGCCGCTGATCTGGTTCGGCGCGGTCTACCTGGGTTCGCTGCTGACCCTGTTGTGGCAGGGGTTCTACACCTTCGACGACTTCACCATGGCCGTCACGCCGGACCTGACCCTGGCGAACTTCGTCGCCCTGTTCCAACCCTCGAATGTCGACATCATCCTGCGCACCGTGAGCATGGCCATCGTCGTGTCCATCGCCAGCGCGATCGTCGCGTTCCCGATTGCCTACTACATGGCGCGCTACACCCGAGGCAAGACCAAGGCGTTTTTCTACATCGCGGTGATGCTGCCGATGTGGGCCAGCTACATCGTCAAGGCCTATGCCTGGACGCTCCTGCTGGCCAAGGGCGGCGTGGCGCAGTGGTTCATCCAGCAACTGGGCCTGGGACCGTCGCTGCAGTTCGTGCTTGGCGTCCCCGGCGTCGGGGGCAGCACGCTTTCCACCTCGCACCTGGGGCGCTTCCTGGTGTTTGTCTACATCTGGCTGCCCTTCATGATCCTGCCGATCCAGGCCTCCCTCGAACGCCTGCCGCCGTCGCTGCTGCAAGCCTCGGCAGACCTGGGCGCCAAACCGCGCCAGACGTTCATGCAGGTGATTGTGCCGCTGTCGATCCCAGGCATCGCCGCCGGCTCGATCTTCACGTTTTCACTCACCCTGGGGGATTTCATCGTGCCCCAACTGGTGGGGCCGCCGGGCTACTTCGTCGGCAGCATGGTCTACGCCCAGCAAGGGGCCATCGGCAACATGCCCATGGCGGCCGCCTTCACGCTGGTGCCCATCGTGCTGATCGCCGTGTACCTGTCCATCGTCAAACGCCTGGGGGCTTTCGATGCACTCTGACTCCTTGTCCCGAGCGTCCTGGGGGCTGCGTCTTGCGGCATGGGGCGGGCTGGTATTCCTGCACTTTCCGATCCTGATCATCGTCCTCTACGCGTTCAACACCGAGGACGCGGCGTTCAGCTTTCCGCCCAAGGGCCTGACCCTGAAGTGGTTCAGCGTCGCCTTCGCACGCCCCGACGTGCTGGAAGCGATCAAGTTGTCGCTGCAGGTCGCGGCCATCGCCACGCTGATCGCCATGGTGCTTGGCACGTTGGCCTCGGCGGCGCTGTACCGGCGTGAATTCTTCGGCAAGCAGGCCATTTCATTGATGCTGATCCTGCCGATCGCCCTGCCGGGGATCATCACCGGCATCGCGTTGCTGGCGACGTTCAAGAGCCTGGGGATCGAGCCGGGGATGTTCACCATCATCGTTGGCCATGCAACCTTTTGCGTAGTGATCGTCTATAACAATGTCATCGCGCGCCTGCGCCGCACCGCCTACAGCCTGATCGAGGCGTCGATGGACCTGGGGGCCGACGGCTGGCAGACGTTCCGCTACATCATCCTGCCCAACCTGGGCTCGGCGTTGCTGGCCGGCGGGATGCTGGCATTTGCGCTGTCGTTCGACGAAATTATCGTCACCACCTTCACCGCCGGCCACGAACGCACGCTGCCGCTGTGGCTGCTCAATCAACTCAGCCGGCCCCGCGACGTGCCGGTGACCAACGTGGTAGCGATGCTGGTGATGCTGGTGACCATGCTGCCGATACTGGGGGCCTATTACCTGACCCGAGGAGGCGAAAGCGTGGCGGGCAGCGGGGGAAAATGAATCAGCCACTGACGACTATCCAGTGAGGGAGCGAGCGGCTCTCTGCCACAAAAAACAAAACAGCGAGAGGAGGACAGGGAGATGCAAACCAAACTACTGATCAACGGCCACCTGGTGGACGGCGAAGGGCCTGGTCAAGCCGTGTTCAACCCTGCGCTGGGCCGGGTGCTGGTGGAAATCAACGAGGCCAGCGAAGCCCAGGTGGACGCCGCCGTGCGCGCCGCCGACAGTGCGTTCGACAGCTGGTCCCAGGTGGCCCCCAAGGACCGCTCCTTGCTGCTGCTTCGGCTGGCCGACGCCATCGAGGCCCACGGCGAGGAACTGGCAAAGCTGGAGTCGGACAATTGCGGCAAGCCCCTGAGCGCCGCGCTGAACGATGAGATCCCGGCGATCGCCGACGTGTTCCGCTTCTTTGCCGGCGCCAGCCGCTGCATGAACGGTTCGGCCGGCGGCGAGTACCTGCCGGGGCACACCTCGATGATCCGTCGCGACCCGGTGGGCGTCGTCGCCTCCATCGCACCGTGGAACTACCCGCTGATGATGGTCGCCTGGAAAATCGCCCCGGCCCTGGCCGCCGGCAATACCGTGGTGCTCAAGCCATCGGAACAGACCCCGCTGACGGCGTTGCGCCTGGCGCAACTGGCGTCAGAGATCTTCCCGGCCGGCGTGCTCAACGTGGTGTTCGGTCGCGGGCCGACCGTTGGCCAGCCCCTGGTGACCCACCCAAAAGTGCGCATGGTCTCGTTGACCGGCTCCATTGCCACCGGCTCGAACATCATTTCCAGCACCGCCGACAGCGTCAAGCGCACGCACATGGAACTGGGCGGCAAGGCCCCGGTGATCATCTTCGACGACGCCGACATCGACGCCGCGGTGGAAGGCATCCGCACCTTCGGCTTCTACAACGCCGGCCAGGATTGCACCGCCGCCTGCCGTATCTATGCCCAGCAAGGCATCTATGACACTTTTGTCGAAAAACTCGGCGCGGCGGTCAGCAGCATCAAGTACGGCCTGCAAACCGCCGCCGACACCGAGATGGGCCCGCTGATCACCGCCCAGCATCGCGACCGCGTGGCCGGGTTCGTCGAGCGCGCCATCGCCCAGGCGCATATTCGCCTGGTCACCGGCGGCAAGGCCGTGGAGGGCAACGGGTTCTTCTTCGAGCCGACCGTGCTGGCCGATGCCCAGCAGGATGACGAAATCGTCCGCCGGGAAGTCTTCGGGCCGGTGGTTTCCGTCACACCGTTCCTCGATGAAGCGCAAGTGCTGGCCTGGGCCAACGATTCGGACTACGGCCTGGCGTCCTCGGTATGGACCGCCGACGTCGGTCGCGCCCATCGCCTGGCGGCACGCCTGCAATACGGCTGCACCTGGGTCAACACCCACTTCATGCTCGTCAGCGAAATGCCCCATGGCGGTCAGAAACGCTCCGGCTACGGCAAGGACATGTCCATGTATGGGCTGGAGGATTACACGGTGGTGCGCCATGTGATGTTCAAGCACTGAGTCAAGACAACGTTGGCAACACATGCCCACGGTTGCCGGGTCGAGGTCCTGCTAAGGTTTTCGTCGATCGATGCACGTTCGCCGGTTGACGGAAATCCTGGCAGAACCTAGGGTGTCTACAACGTATACACCCTAGGAGATCAGCCATGGCCTCGCCCGTTTTATCCTTTCGCGTGGAAGAAGGTCTGGCCCAACAGCTGGATTTGTTGGCCATCGCCACCGACCGCGATCGTCAATACCACCTCAAGCGTGCACTGGTCCGATATGTGGAGGCCGAATCCTGGCATCTGCAAGCCATCAGCGAAGGCGTGGCAGACGCCGACGCTGGAAACCTGACCGACCTGGACGCCGTTAAGGCTAAGTGGGCAAAGCGTGCCGAGCATCGTACTGACCGACAAAGCACAGAGTGACCTCGACTCGATTCACGAACACTACCAAGCTGCCCTCGGCAAGAACGGCGCAGCTGCTGCCATCATCACGATCCTGGAAACCTTGCAACGCCTGCAGCGTTTTCCGGGTTCGGGCCGCCCCTCGATCGCACCCGATATCCGAGAGCTGGTGCTGACACGCTACCCGTTCGTTATCCCCTACCGTATGGTGCATGCACAAGTGCAGATTCTGCGGATATTGCACCAACGCAACGAGCGTCCACAGGACTGGTCGCCGGAATGACATCGGTGATGCCCGTCCACTCCGGCCGTCGATCCTGCCCTTAGAACCTCGAAACACTCCTCATTGCATCCACCAGGTAGCGCATGGCGATCCGGTCGCTTTCCGACAGTTCCCGATAGCGCTCCACCAGTTTCAGTTCTTCCAGGCTCAAGCGCCGCGACCTGCGCCCATGAGTCAGGTTTGGAAAGATCCCCAGTATTTCAGCGATGCCCTGTATTTTCGTCATGAGCGTATGTCCTTCTGTACGTCGAATGTAACTGATAGCGCGTGTGGATCCCGGCGTGGATCGCCTGTCACGCTAGAGAATAGGGAGGTTTCCAACCGGGAGAAGGGAGTTTTAGAGTAATTAGTCAAAAAATGCCGCAATCCTTATAAAAAAAGAAATAACTGTAAGAAATTTTGACTTAGCCCCGCTTTCCGTTCTCCCGGCACCCGCTCATCCCCTATGATTTTGCGCCTCGGTGAACCGATCCAGCTCTCAGGCATCTGTTCTAACGTTCGTCGCGTTTGGCCAAAGGCATGTCCGAACTCCTTCATCAGTCTTCTGTTGCCAGGATGGGCACGGGATTGTTTCGAGAAAGGTTGTATTTATGCACCGCAGGAACCTGCTCAAGGCCTCCATGGCCTTTGCCGCCTACACCGGGCTGTCAGCCTCAGGGCTCATGGCCGCGCGCGCCTGGGCTGCTGATCAGACCGCCGACGGCGAAGCCCGTCCCTTCGATTTCGATTCGCTGAAAGACCAGGCCCGCAAACTGGCCGCCAGCCGCTACGTCGACACCAAGCAAGTCTTGCCGCCGACCCTGGCGCAGATGTCGCCCTTGCAGTTCAACGCCATTCAGTACGACGCCAATCACTCCCTGTGGAATGAGCTGGAAGGTCGGCAACTGGACGCGCAGTTCTTCCACGTCGGCATGGGCTTCAAGCAGCCGGTGCGCATGTACAGCCTCGACCCGAAGACCCGCATGGCCCGTGAGGTGCACTTCCGCCCGGAGCTGTTCAACTACGAGAAAACCACGGTCAACACCTCGCAACTGACGGGTGACCTGGGCTTCGCCGGCTTTCGCGTGTTCAAGGCGCCAGAGCTGGCCCGCCACGACATCGTGTCGTTCCTGGGGGCCAGTTATTTCCGCGCCGTCGATGCCAGCGGCCAGTACGGGCTGTCGGCTCGCGGCCTGGCCATCGACACCTACGCCAAGAAGCGCGAGGAGTTCCCGGACTTCACCAAGTTCTGGTTCGAAACCCCGGACAAGAACAGCACCCGCTTCGTGGTCTACGCCTTGCTCGACTCCCCCAGCGCCACCGGTGCCTATCGGTTCGACATCGATTGCCAACCGACCCGTGTGGTGATGGAAATCGATGCGCACATCAACGCCCGCACCGCCATCGAACAACTGGGTATCGCGCCGATGACCAGCATGTTCAGTTGCGGCACCGTCGAGCGGCGCATGTGCGACACCATCCATCCGCAAATCCATGACTCCGACCGGCTGGCCATGTGGCGCGGCAACGGCGAGTGGGTCTGCCGTCCGTTGAACAACCCCGCCACCCTGCAATTCAACGCCTTTGCCGACAACAATCCGAAAGGTTTCGGCCTGGTACAGACCGACCATGACTTCGCCAGCTACCAGGACACCGTGGACTGGTACAGCAAGCGCCCGAGCCTGTGGGTCGAGCCGACGACGGCCTGGGGCGAGGGCTCGGTCGACCTGCTGGAAATTCCTACGACCGGCGAAACCCTGGATAACATCGTCGCGTTCTGGACACCGAAGAAACCGGTGGCCGCCGGCGACTCGCTGAACTACGGCTACAAACTCTACTGGAGCGCCCTGCCCCCGGTCAGCACGGACCTGGCCCATGTCGATGCAACCCGTTCGGGCATGGGCGGCTTCATCGAAGGCTGGGCGCCGGGCGAACACTACCCGACCGTCTGGGCCCGCCGCTTCGCCGTGGACTTCAGCGGCGGCGGTCTCGACCAGTTGCCACCGGGCACTGGCATCGAACCGGTGGTGACCTGCTCCCACGGCGAGGTGAAGGATTTCAACGTACTGGTGCTGGACGCGATCAAGGGCTACCGCATCACCTTCGACTGGTACCCGACCGACGACCGCGTCGACCCGGTGCAGATGCGCCTGTTCATCCGCACCAAGGACCGGACCTTGAGCGAGACCTGGCTGTACCAGTACTTCCCGCCAGCGCCGGACAAGCGCAAGTATCCCTGAGCCCTGCTGCGTCAGGGATGACGCCTTCGCGAGCAAGCCCGCTCCCATAGATTACGTGTGAACAACACGAATCCACTGTGGGAGCGAGCTTGCTCGCGAAGACGGCAGTACCAACACTCACGATTTCAGATAAGCAAAAAGCCCCGGCCAATGACGACCGGGGCTTTTTTGTTTTACCAAACACTCAATCGCGCAAATCCGATTCATGGATCGGCTGGTCCCGATGCGTCGCCCGCTGGTACTGCGCCGGCCACACGGCCTTGCGCCCGCCCAGGTCATCGTCGGCGTGCAAGGCCCAGTACGGATCACGCAACAATTCGCGGGCCAGGAAGATGATGTCTGCCTGGCAGGTCCGCAGGATGTGTTCGGCCTGGGCCGGTTCGGTGATCATGCCCACCGTACCGGTGGCGATTTCCGATTCCTTGCGCACCCGTTCGGCAAAGCGGGTCTGGTAGCCAGGGCCGGTGGGGATCTCGGCGTTGGCGGCGGTGCCACCCGAGGACACGTCGATCAGGTCCACCCCCAACGCCCTGAGGCGCCGTGCCAGCTCCACGGTTTCATCCGGGTTCCAGCCGTCCTCGACCCAGTCGGTGGCGGAAACGCGCACGAACACCGGCAGCTCTTCAGGCCAGACCGCCCGGATCGCTTCGGTGACTTGCAGCACCAGGCGGATTCGGTTTTCGAACGAACCGCCATATTGATCGCGGCGCTGATTGCTCAAGGGCGACAGGAATTGATGCAGCAGGTAACCGTGGGCGGCGTGGACTTCGACCACCTTGAACCCGGCGGTGAGGGCGCGCTTGGCCGAATCGACGAACGCCTGGATCAGGCCGGCGATCTGCCCCTCGTCCAACTGGACCGGCTGGGTGTGTTGCGGGTCGAAGGCGATCGGTGACGGACCGACCGGCACCCAGCCGCCATCCGCCGGCTTCACGCTGCCGTGGTTGCCCAGCCAGGGGCGCCAGGTACTGGCCTTGCGTCCGGCGTGGGCCAACTGGATACCCGGCACGGCCCCCTGGGCGGTGATGAAACGGGTAATGCGTTGCAGCGGTTCGATCTGTTCATCGTTCCACAGCCCCAGGTCCTGGGCGGTGATACGGCCGTCAGCCGTGACGGCGGTGGCTTCGGTGAACACCAGGCCGGCGCCACCAACGGCGCGGCTGCCCAGGTGGACCAAATGCCAGTCGTTGGCCAGGCCATCGACGCTCGAATATTGGCACATCGGTGAGACCGCGATGCGATTGGGCAGGGTCAATTGACGAAGGGTATAGGGTTCCAGCAGCAGACTCATGGGGCACCTCTCGAATCAGTGGGCAGGCTCCAGGGTTCTGTTTGAACAGTCGACGAGTGACAAAAGCGCAACACCCGCCCCCGCGGGCAACGAAAATCGACAAGACGTCACAAGGGCTATCAAGCAGTGCTTAGAGCCTAGTCGACAACGTGGGATAAGGCAGGGTTCAGAATCTAAAACAAGCTACTGTGGCGAGGGGATTTATCCCCGCTGGGCTGCGCAGCAGCCCCAAAACCTGGCATCGAGGTGTACCTGGCATACCTCGTCAGCCAATTTGCGGCTGCTGTGCAGCCGAACGGGGATAAATCCCCTCGCCACAGGGAGATCATCGCCTTGGGAATCTGTGTGTTTACCGCGGCTCGATATGGGCAATCATCAACTGCACGGTTTCCTGGCCGCGGAACTCGTTGAGGTCGAGCTTATAGGCCAGTTCCACCCAGCGCACGGTAGGGTTGGGCCAGATCTCGCGGTCGATGCCAAAGGCGATGCCATCAAGCTTCACCGAGCCGCACTCGCTCTTGAGGACCACCTTCAAGTGCCGTTCGCCCACCACCCGCTGTTCCACCAACTGAAACACGCCGTGGAACATCGGCTCGGGGAAATGCTGGCCCCAGGGCCCGGCATGACGCAGCGCCCGGGCCAGTTCCAGGTGGAACTCCTCGACCGCCAACGTGCCGTCCGACAACAGCCGCCCGGTCAGGTCTTCGTCGCGCAGTTGCCTGCGCACTTCAGCGTCGAACGCCTCGGCAAACAACGGGAAATTCGCTTCCGGCAACGTCAGCCCCGCCGCCATGGCGTGGCCGCCGTACTTGCTGATCAGGGTCGGATGCTGCGCCGCCACCACGCTCAGCGCATCGCGAATGTGGAACCCCGGCACCGAGCGTCCCGAGCCCTTGAGTAAGCCGTCACCGGCGTCGGCAAAGGCGATGGTCGGTCGGAAATAGCGCTCTTTCATCCGCGAGGCGAGAATCCCGATCACCCCTTGGTGCCACTGCGGGTCGAACAGGCACAAGCCGAACGGCATCGACTCCACAGGCAGCTCCTTGAGCTGGGCCAGGGCTTCGCGCTGCATGCCTTGCTCGATGGATTTGCGGTCCTGGTTCATGCCATCCAGTTGCGCGGCCATTTCCCGCGCCAGGGCCGGGTCGTCGGTGAGCAGGCATTCAATGCCCAGGCTCATGTCATCCAGGCGCCCCGCCGCATTCAGGCGCGGCCCAAGGATAAACCCGAGGTCCGTGGAGGTGATGCGCGAAGGGTCGCGCTTGGCCACTTCCAGGATGGCCTTGATGCCTGGGCGGGCGCGCCCGGCACGAATCCGCTCCAGCCCCTGGTGCACCAGGATGCGGTTGTTGGCGTCCAGGGGCACCACGTCGGCGACGCTGCCCAGGGCCACCAGGTCGAGCAACTCGCCAATGTTCGGTTGCGGCGTGCTGGCGTACCACCCCAGGCTGCGCAGGCGGGCCCGCAGCGCCATCAGCACGTAGAAGATCACCCCGACCCCGGCCAGCGCCTTGCTCGGAAACTCACAGCCAGGCTGGTTCGGGTTGACGATGGCATCGGCCGCCGGCAGTTCGAGGCCCGGCAAGTGGTGGTCGGTGACCAGCACCTTGAGCCCCGCGGCCTTCGCCGCCGCCACGCCTTCCACGCTGGAAATCCCGTTGTCGACGGTGATCAGCAACTGCGGCTCGCGAGCCAGCGCGACTTCGACGATTTCCGGGGTCAGGCCATAGCCATACTCGAAGCGGTTGGGCACCAGGTAGTCGACATGGGCCGCACCAAGCAGGCGCAGCCCCAGCATGCCGACGGTGCTGGCGGTCGCGCCATCGGCGTCGAAGTCGCCGACGATCAGGATCCGCTGGCGCTGCTCCAGCGCCACCACCAACAGGTCAACCGCCGCGTCGATGCCCTTGAGCTGCTGGAACGGAATCAGGCGCGCCAGGCTCTTGTCCAGCTCGGCCTCGGACTGCACGCCACGGGCGGCGTACAGGCGAGTCAACAAGGGCGGCAGGTCCCCCAGAAACGGCAGGGTGTCGGGTAGCTGGCGGGGTTCTATGCGCATGGAGTGACGGACATTTCTCTATAAAGCTGTGGAATTTTGATGACTTGTGGCGAGGGAGCTTGATGCCGTGGTGGCTCAACCACGCTCGCCCAGCAACCATTGCAACTGGACTTCATGCTGACCGCGGTCATCGGTCACGAACACCGTGCCCTCGCTTATCATCACGTCCCACTTGATCACCCGGGGCATGTCCTGGGCCAGGGTTTCGAGCACTTCTTGGGGCACCGCGGCGATGTTGACGTTCTTCAGGTTCTTGATCGCCGGAATCACCTTGCCTTCCCAGACGCGCAAGCTGCCGTAGGCCAGCAGGCTGGTGCGCTCGGTGCGGCGCGAGCACCAGGTCAGGCGATCGGCATCGGGCTGACCGACTTCGATCCAGTGCAGCACACGGTCATCCAGGCTTTTTTCCCACAACGCTGGCTCATCGACATCCGACAGACCACGTCCAAAAGACAGCAGCTCGTTGTACCAGAGCGCGTAGGCCAGCAGACGCACGGTCATGCGTTCCTCGGTCTCCGAAGGGTGGCGGGCGATGGTCTGCTTCACGTTCTCGTAGACATTACGGTCGAGGTCGGTGAGGTTCAGTTCAAACTTGTAGGTCGTGGACGGCTGGGCCATGAACAGGGCTTCTTGATACGGGGAAAGGCGGCAAGTCTAACCGATGACGCGGGCAATCCACGAATTGCCGACCATCAACCTGCGGCGACTGACCCTGGCCTATGATAAAACGCTCTATTCGTTCTGCCTTGTCCTACAGGATCCGCCATGTCGCTCACTGCCAAACCCCTTGCCGGCGTCAAAGTCATCGAACTGGGCACCCTGATCGCCGGGCCCTTCGCTTCGCGAATCTGCGGTGAATTCGGCGCCGAGGTGATCAAGGTCGAATCGCCGGACGGCGGCGATCCGCTGCGCAAGTGGCGCAAGCTGTATGAAGGCACGTCCCTGTGGTGGTTCGTCCAGGCGCGCAACAAGCAATCCCTGACCCTGAACCTGAAACACCCCGAAGGCCTGCAGATCCTGAAAAAACTGATCGGCGAAGCCGACATCCTGATCGAGAACTTCCGGCCCGGCGTGCTGGAAAAACTCGGCCTGGGCTGGGACGTCCTGCACGCGCTCAACCCCAGGCTGGTGATGGTGCGGCTGTCGGGTTTCGGCCAGACCGGGCCGATGAAAGACCAGCCAGGGTTTGGCGCGGTGGGTGAATCCATGGGAGGCCTGCGCTACATCACCGGCTTCGAAGACCGTCCGCCCGTGCGCACCGGGATTTCCATCGGCGACTCCATCGCCGCACTCTGGGGCGTGATCGGCGCGCTCATGGCCCTGCGCCACCGCGAAGTCAACGGCGGCACCGGCCAGGTGGTGGACGTGGCGTTGTACGAGGCGATCTTCGCCATGATGGAAAGCATGGTGCCGGAGTTCGACGTGTTCGGTTTCATCCGTGAGCGCACCGGCAATATCATGCCCGGCATCACACCGTCGTCGATCCACACCAGCGCCGACGGCAAGCACGTGCAGATCGGCGCCAACGGTGACGCGATCTTCAAGCGCTTCATGCAGCTCATCGGTCGCGACGACCTGGCCAATGACCCGCAACTGGCCAGCAACGATGGCCGTGACGCCCGCCGTGACGAGTTGTATGGCGTCATCGACCGCTGGGTCAATTCACTGCCCCTCGATGTCGTCATCGAACAGTTGAACCAGGCCGGCGTGCCGGCCAGCCGGATATTCAGCGCCGAGGACATGTTCAACGACCCGCAATTCCTCGCCCGGGAAATGTTCCTGCAGGCCAAGTTGCCAGACGGCAAGGGGTTCAAGATGCCCGGTATCGTCCCGAAACTGTCGGACACGCCGGGCACTTGCGACTGGGTCGGGCCGACGTTGGGGAACACAACGCACAAGTGCTCGGCGAGCTTGGCTACGATGCACAGCAGATCGCCAAGCTGCGCACCGACGGCGCTATTTGACACACCACAGCGGGCCGTCACTGAAGATCAAGTTGTGGGAGCAAGCTTGCTCCCACAAAGGTTGCGCGCTAAAACACAAACGCCAGGCAAAAAGAAACCCCGAGCAGTGGGGAGACAACTCGGGGTTAAACGTAACCATTCATGGTTAGTACAACAAGCGACGAGCACCGGAGCACAATGCTCGCTCTTGTTGGTAAAAGGTCTGACTCACCAAAGCGTAGGAAGGTTCCCACGAACTCGGGTCAATTCGGGGCAACCATGACCTTGTCGCCCGCCAGATTACGCAGCGCCGCTATCACACAGGGCTCCAGGCGCCCCTCGGCAATCAGTACATCGCGATGCAGGCCGTCGACCACGTCCGTCAGCTGACGCTTGTCGGTCAATTGGGCTTGGTTGAACACTCGTTCGACCATAATGGCCCCGGAGGCATTCTTCAGCGTCACCAGGCATTCGCCCTTGGCGCCAGAGGGAGTCAGCGAGACCTGATACGGGCTCAAAGCCTCACCCAGCAATAGGCTGATACTTTCCATTCGCTCACCCTTCAATAGTCCGAAAACAACTGCGTGTACCCAGTAAATGACCGTGGGCCGCAACAGAAAGTTCGCCAGCGCAGCGAGGCGGCACACCTGAGCCTCGTTCAACCGAGCATGCGCGTGCAATGTGACAGGCAAACAACAGGCCGGCGCATCGCGAACGCTGCGGGATCAGGCCAGCAAGCCATCGGAACGACACCACCGGCGCCCTGCGTCCTTCCAGCCGCCCAGCAGCCCGCGCAACTGCCCATCGGCCCCGTAGAACGGCACCGACCAATGGTAGATATTGCGCAAACCGCCATTGAACAGCAGTTGCCGGTCGGCAAATCGGGATTGTCCGGTGCGCAACTGCTCCATCATTTCGCCATGCAGCTGTTCGGCGGTGGCCGGGGGGAAAACGCTGGAATCCGTCAATCGCGTGCCCCGCAGCTTTTCGAAACGCGTCGCCAACAGGTCTTCGTAACTTTTGTTGCACATGATCAGGCGCCCTTCCAGGTCGCGGATGAAGATCGGATCGGGAATCGCGTCCATCAAGGCCCGCTGCAACATCAACTGGTCCTTGAGCACGGCCTCGGCCTTGAGGCGCTGATCGACCTGGATCTGCAGCCGACGGTTCCACAGCACGGACAACAGGCCGAACAGCGCGACCGTGATCACGCACCAGTACCCCCACGTCGACACGCGCTGCCACAGCGAAGGCGCAGGGCTGGGGAGCGTGCCCGCCAGCCACTTGGCACGCAGTGCGCGCATGTCCTCGGCCGGAAACCCTTCCAGCGCCTTGTTCAGGATCCCCAGCAAGGGGGTGAGGTCCTGGCGCACCGCCAGGTAGTCCGGTTCCCAGCGCCCCTCAAGGCTGGCGCCGACCTGCAACTGCCCCGCCGGGTAGAGGTGCACGCTGGTTTCGTTCTCGATGGTGGCGAAGGCCTCCCGGCTTTCCACCAACGCCCGCGCCTCCCCATACGTCTTGACCGTGCGCAACTCGATGGTCGGGTAGTCGCGCCGGATCTCCGCCTCCAGGGCATGCCGGGCGGGCAACGCCAGGACCTTGCCCTTGAGCTGCTCCAGCGAATGGAGCACCGTCTCCCCGGCCCGGCCAACCAATACCCAGCCGAAGCCGCCAAATGCATGGCTGAAATGGAGGAAGTCCCGGCGTTCGTCATTCATCGCCAGATTGGCGGTCATGTCCGCCTCGCCATTCTCCAGCATGGTCAATAACTGGCCAGGGGAAAACGACTCCCGGTGCACGAACTCAAGGCCGGTCATCAGCGCAATGCGCTGGAGAATGTCGTGGTTCAAGCCGTCCCACTGCCCCAGCTCATTCTTGAACAGGTACAGCGGAAACTGCATCGAGGCCACCACGACCCGCGGGTTTTCCCTGATCCACTTCAATTCCCGGGCATCCAGTACCAGCCGTTCGCCAGGGTTGAGCGGTGGCGCCTGGACGGTGGTCAACGGCGTCGCCCCGCCCCACGGCGCCCAGTACATCAACGCCAGGCCTGCCACCCAACTGCGCAAGGGTTCGGATTTGATAAAAAACAACATCTGCACTTTCCTTCGAGATGACTCGCTCGTCCCTCCCAGGGCCGAAAACCCGATCAGTTTGGCATGCAGAAACAAGAAAGCCCGTCAGGAGACGGGCTTCAAAATGTGACAGGTTCAGGCGGTCAGAGTGGCTTTCCGCGGTTGCCATGCTGACTGACAAAGGCCTGCACGGCAGCCAGGTCGTTGGGCAACACGGTGCAACGCTCATCTCTCTCAAACAAATCAGAAAGATGTGCAGGCAGTTCCAGCGCTTTTCCTACACCCGCTTGCTCCACGGCTTCCGGGAACTTGACCGGATGGGCCGTCCCCAGGACCACCATCGGGATGTCCAGGCTGCGACGGCACTCACGGGCGGCCTTGACGCCGATGGCGGTGTGCGGGTCGAGCAACTCGCCGCATTGGCTGAAGACCTCGGCGATGGTTTCGCAGGTTTGCGCGTCATCCACGGCCAGGGAATCGAACAGCTTGCGGGCTTCGGTCCAGCGCTCGGGCTCGACGCTGAAGCCGCCGCCCTGCTTGAAGCTGTCCATCAGGCCGGCGATGGCCGCGCCATTGCGACCGTGCAGGTCGAACAGCAAGCGTTCGAAGTTCGACGAGACCATGATGTCCATCGACGGCGACAACGTGGCGTGCAGGGTTTCCTTGACGTACTGGTTGCCGCTCATGAAGCGGTGCAGGATGTCGTTGCGGTTGGTGGCGACGATCAACTGGTTGATCGGCAGGCCCATGTTGCGCGCCAGGTAGCCGGCGAAGATATCGCCAAAGTTGCCGGTGGGTACCGAGAACGCCACGGAACGGGCCGGGCCGCCCAGTTGCAGGGCTGCGTGGAAGTAATAAACGATCTGGGCCATGATCCGTGCCCAGTTGATCGAATTCACCGCCACCAGCCGGGTGCCCTTGAGGAAACCCTGATCGGCGAAACTGGCCTTGACCATTTCCTGGCAGTCGTCGAAGTTGCCTTCGATGGCGATGTTGTGGATGTTATCGCCGAAGATGGTCGTCATCTGCCGACGCTGCACTTCCGAGACACGGTTGTGCGGGTGCAGGATGAAGATGTCGACGTTCTCGCAATGCTTGCAGCCTTCGATGGCGGCCGAGCCGGTGTCGCCGGAGGTGGCGCCCACGATCACCACGCGCTCGCCACGTTTTTGCAACACGTAGTCCAGCAGGCGGCCGAGCAATTGCAGGGCGAAGTCCTTGAACGCCAGGGTCGGGCCGTGGAACAGCTCCATCACCCACTCGTTACCGTTGAGCTGACGCAGCGGTGCGATAGCGTTGTGGGAAAAGACCCCGTAGGTCTCTTCGAGAATCTTTTTGAAATCGGCGTCCGGGATGCTGCCGGTGACGAACGGGCGCATGACCCGGAACGCCAGCTCGTGGTACGGCAGGCCGGCCCAGGAGGCGATTTCTTCCTGGGTGAAACGGGGCAGGTTTTCCGGCACATAGAGGCCGCCGTCCGTGGCCAGGCCGGCCAGCAGGACATCTTCGAAATTCAGGGCCGGTGCCTGGCCGCGGGTGCTGATATAGCGCATGGGGGCAAACCTTTGGTTTGAGCTTCGAGCTTCGAGCTGCAAGCTACAAGTTGACAGCGGATCGGCTTTTACTTGGAGCTTGCAGCTTGCGGCTTGCAGCTTTGATTAATTCAGATGCTCAACGCGGATCCGGACAACAGGGCCTACCACGCCCTGGAGCGCTTCGAGCGCGGCAATCGCGTCGTTGATGCGCTGCTCGACCACACGGTGGGTCAGCAGGATCATCGGCACCAGGCCGTCGTGTTCCTCGACTTCCTTCTGCATGATCGACTCGATGTTGATCCCCCGCTCGGACAGGATACTCGCCACCTGGGCCAGTACGCCCGGGTGGTCCTTGGCCTGGATCCGTAGGTAGTAGGAGCTTTCGCACGCCTCGATCGGAAGAATCGGGTGGGCCGACAACGAATCCGGCTGGAAGGCCAGGTGCGGTACACGGTTTTCCGGGTCGGAGGTCATGGCGCGGACCACGTCCACCAGGTCGGCGACCACCGAGGAAGCCGTCGGCTCCATGCCGGCACCGGCGCCGTAGAACAGCGTCGAACCGGACGCGTCGCCGTTGACCATCACCGCGTTCATCACGCCGTTGACGTTGGCGATCAGGCGATCGGCCGGGATCAGCGTCGGGTGCACGCGCAGCTCGATGCCGCTGGCGGTGCTGCGTGCCACGCCCAGGTGCTTGATGCGGTAGCCCAGCGCTTCGGCGTAGTTCACGTCAGCGGTGGTCAGCTTGGTGATGCCTTCGGTGTAGGCCTTATCGAACTGCAACGGGATACCGAACGCGATGGACGCCAGGATCGTCAGCTTGTGCGCGGCGTCGATGCCTTCCACGTCGAAGGTCGGATCGGCCTCGGCGTAACCCAGGGCCTGGGCCTCGGCCAGCACGTCTTCGAAGGTGCGACCCTTCTCGCGCATCTCGGTGAGGATGAAGTTGCCGGTACCGTTGATGATCCCCGCCACCCAGTTGATACGGTTGGCCGACAGGCCTTCACGGATCGCCTTGATCACCGGGATGCCACCGGCCACGGCGGCTTCGAACGCCACGATCACACCCTTCTCGCGGGCCTTGGCGAAAATTTCATTACCGTGAACGGCGATGAGCGCCTTGTTCGCGGTGACCACATGCTTGCCATTCTCGATGGCCTTGAGTACCAACTCGCGGGCAACGGTATAGCCGCCCACCAGCTCTACGACGATGTCGATCTCAGGGTTCGTGGCCACTTCGAAGACATCGTTGGTAATCGCAATACCGGTCGTCTGGAACTGAGGCTTTGGCGTGCGCATGGCAATTTGTGCCACTTCGATTCCACGCCCGGCACGACGAGCAATTTCCTCGGCGTTGCGCTGAAGTACGTTGAAGGTGCCGCCACCGACGGTACCTAACCCACAGATGCCTACTTTGACCGGATTCACTCTTGACTCCCCATGAAACGGCCGACGCAAGGGTCGGCCGTGAATACAGCCGCGCAGCAACGCGGCTTTGTGTTTAACGGCCCGACGAAGGTTTTCGCCGAGCCGTGACCTTCAAAAACGGATCATTCATGATCATTTGGCACCAAGGGCCAGTTTGGCGACTTGTGGCGCCGGCTGGTAGCCCGGAATCACTTGGCCGTCGGCCAAAACGATGGCCGGTGTGCCGTTCACGCCGATGGACTGGCCGAGGGCGAACTGTTTGGAAACCGGGTTCTCGCACTTGGCGGCCTTGATTTCCTTGCCATCGACCATCTTGTCCATGGCCGCCTTCTTGTCCTTGGAGCACCAGACCGCCTGCAACTGCTCGTCACCCGGCGAACCCAGGCCCTGGCGCGGGAACGCCACGTAGCGCACTTCGATGCCGCGCTTGTTCAGCTCCGGCACTTCGGCGTGCAACTTATGGCAATACGGGCAGGTGGTGTCGGTGAACACGGTGATATGGGACTTGGTTTCGCCAACGGCCGGGTAGACCACGGTTTCCGCAACCGGAATGCCGTTGATCAGCTTGGAGATGCCCTGGCGTTCGGTGATCTCGGTGAGATTGACCGGCTTGCCGTCCTTGAGCTCGAACAGGTTGCCCTGGACGATGTACTGCCCGTCGGCGCTGGCATAGAGCACGCGGCTGCCCTTGAGCTTGACTTCATACAGGCCGGACATCGGGCTGGCCGAAATGGCTTCGATCGGCACTTCGAGCTGAAGGTTTTCCAGGCTCTTGCGGATAGCCTTGTCGGCCGCGTCATCGGCGATGGCAAAGGTACTGGCCAGCGCGATGGCGGCGGCGGTGAACATCTGGATCAAGCGCATGAGGACTCCTGAGGCGAACAAATGGGACGGGGAAACGCCGACCTTGGATTCGGGTTCCAGCCGCCCACTGTGCAAACCGGCAAAGCCTACCACATAAGGCCCGCGTGGCCGAATGCCGGTGATGCAAGACGCTTAGAGGATTGATGCAGGCTGACACACCGCCATCGCGAGCAAGCTCGCTCCCACACTTTGGTCAGTGCCGGCCCGCAATTACGCATCCACCACCAATCCCTGTGGGAGCGAGCTTGCTCGCGATGGCGGCAGCACTGACAACATCGCGGCAGATTTCAGCCGCGCGGATGGTGCTTGGCATGCAAGTCTTGCAGCCGTGCCCGAGCGACGTGAGTGTAGATTTGGGTGGTGGACAGGTCGCTGTGGCCCAACAACATCTGCACCACCCGCAGGTCAGCGCCGTGGTTGAGCAGGTGCGTGGCGAAGGCGTGGCGCAAGGTGTGGGGCGAGAGGGATTTGCCGATGCCGGCGACCTTGGCCTGGTGCTTGATACGGTGCCAGAAGGTCTGGCGGGTCATCTGGTCGCCATTGCGGCTCGGAAACAGCACGTCGCTGGGACGCCCGCCCAACAGTTCGTGGCGGGCCTCGCGCAGGTAGCGCTCGACCCAGACAATCGCTTCTTCGCCCATCGGCACCAGGCGTTCCTTGCTGCCCTTGCCCATCACCCGCAACACGCCCTGGCGCAGGTTCA
Source organism: Pseudomonas sp. Cab53 (assembly GCF_018325965.1). Classification (NCBI taxonomy): domain Bacteria; kingdom Pseudomonadati; phylum Pseudomonadota; class Gammaproteobacteria; order Pseudomonadales; family Pseudomonadaceae; genus Pseudomonas; species Pseudomonas sp. Cab53. The sequence goes on from NZ_AP021902.1 coordinate 5,028,806, forward strand.
CCTGTTCCAGGGTCAGGCTGATCAGCTCGGTGACGCGCAGGCCGCAGGCATACAAGACCTCCAGCATGGCCCGGTCGCGCTGGCCGATGGCTTCACTGAGGTCAGGCGCCGCCAGCAACGCTTCCACGTCGGCTTCCGACAGGGACTTGGGCAGCGGGCGCCCCAGTTGCGGCATCTCCACCCGCAGGGTCGGGTCCACCGCGATCAGCTTTTCCCTCAACAGATAGCGATAAAACCCACGCAAACCGGAGAGAAATCGTGCGGTTGAGCGTGGCTTATAGGCCTGCTCCAGGCGCCACGCCAGGTGATCGAGGATCAGTTCCCGACCGGCGTTGATCAATTCCAGGTTCTGTTCCTGCAGCCAGCCGTTGAATAGGGCCAGGTCGCTGCGGTAGGCCTGGCGGGTGTTGTCGGACAGTCCCTTCTCCAACCACAAGGCGTCGAGGAACTGGTCTATCAAGGGATGATCGATGGCTGGCATAAAGACTCGTGAAAAATGCAGGCTTACGCAGGGTGCTCAAAGACCTAATCGCAGGCAACAAAAAAGCAGCCCGTAGGCTGCTTTTTTTGCATCGGAAGCTGGACTTAAGCCAGTTTTTCCTTGATGCGAGCTGCTTTACCCGACAGGTCGCGCAGGTAGTACAGCTTGGCTTTACGTACGTCACCGCGACGCTTGACAGCCATGCTGTCGATTTGCGGGCTGTAGGTCTGGAAAGTACGCTCTACGCCAACACCGTTGGAGATTTTACGAACGGTGAAAGCACTGTTCACGCCACGGTTACGCTTGGCGATAACGACGCCTTCGAACGCTTGCAGACGGGAACGATCACCTTCCTTCACTTTCACCTGAACGACAATGGTGTCGCCCGGGGCAAAGGTAGGGATCTCTTTGGTCATCTGCTCTGCTTCGAGTGCAAGGATGATTTTGTTAGTCATGCTGTGCTCCTAAGGCAAGTCTCGGACTTACCATCGATACGTTGTTAACTATCGTCCCGCTCGCGGATGTATTCCTCGAGCAGCTTCTTCTCTTCTCCAGAAAGCGAGCGGCTTTCCAGAAGATCGGCGCGTCGTTCATAGGTCCGACCAAGGGACTGCTGTAAACGCCAACGCCGGATGTGCGCGTGGTTGCCACTTAGCAACACGTCGGGAACACGCTGATCCGCATACACCTCCGGTCGGGTGTAGTGCGGGCAATCCAGCAGACCATCCGTAAAGGAATCTTCCTCAGCGGAATCCACATGCCCTAAAGCTCCAGGCAGCAGTCGTGTAACCGCATCGATCAGGACCATCGCCGGCAGCTCGCCGCCAGACAGTACATAGTCGCCAATCGACCACTCTTCATCGACATGAGCTTCAATGAAACGCTCGTCAATGCCTTCATAACGGCCGGCAATCAGGATCAATGCATCCGAATTCGCCAGCTCGCGTACCGCCGACTGAGTCAGCTGGCGGCCTTGGGGCGACAGGTAGATCACCTTCGCACCTTCCCCGGCTGCCGCCCTGGCCTGAACCAGTGCATCTTCCAGGGGCTTGATCTTCATCACCATGCCCGGACCACCGCCAAACGGGCGATCGTCCACAGTGTGATGCCGATCCGTGGTGTAGTCCCGCGGATTCCAACAAGTGAGCTGCAACAGCTCCTGTTTCACCGCGCGGCTGGTTATGCCGTACTCGCTGATGGCGGAAAACATCTCGGGAAACAATGTGATGACTTCAACGCGCAAGTTAGCCACGTTCAGAAATCCGCATCCCATTCCACCTTCATCTCGCCTGCTGCAAGGTCGACGGCCAACACGCATTGCTCGGTATAGGGCAACAGGCGTTCGCGATCATCCAGGCTGCCGACGCAAGGCTTGACCACCAGTACATCGTTCGAACCGGTCTCGAGCAGGTGATCGATCTTTCCGAGCAGTTGCCCGAGTGAATCGATAACCTTCAGACCCACCAGCTGGTACCAGTAGTACTCGCCGTCGGTCAGTTCAGGGAACAGGTTGCGTGGCACGCAGATCTCATAACCGGCCAGAAGACGCGCTTCTTCACGATCATCGAGACCCTTGAGCTTCGCGACCAGGAACTTGTCGTTCCCACGTCCGCTGACCAGCTCCACCTGTTTCACGCTGCCTTCGCGCTTGAGCGTCCAGGCTTTGTAGTCCAACAGGTTCTTGATCGGATCAGTAAAGGAATACACCTTCACTTCGCCGCGAACGCCATGAACAGAATAAATCTTGCCGACAACGATCAGGTCATCAGCCGCTTTTGGCGTCGCGTTCATATTGCTCAGGCCGCAGCCTTAGCCGATTCCTTCAACAACTGAGCAACACGCTCAGAAGGTTGTGCACCAACGCTCAGCCAGTAGGCTACGCGCTCTTGGTTCACGGACAGACGAACTTCCTGACCACGGGCGATAGGGTTGAAGAAACCAACCTGCTCTTTGTGGGAACCGTCGCGCGGGTTGCGGCTGTCGGTTACGGTCAGGTGGTAAAACGGGCGCTTTTTGGAGCCGCCAAGGGCAAGACGGATTGTTAGCATGTGAACATCGTTCCTGTAGTCGGTGCTGCAAATCTAAATGCACAGCGGGCATGGGTGCCCGAAAGGCCGCATATTCTAAGGAATATCCAGACTTTTGCAAATGACTTTTTCCGGCGAGTGCCGGCCTGCCATTCAGATCTGCCGCGGTCAGCGCCCGCCGGCGGCGGGTTGGCTGGAGATCCCACGTCCCCGTGGGCAGCGCCGGCATCACCGCCGGCGCGTGGATCCTTAGAGCTTGGGCATGCCGCCGCCGGGCAACATACCGCCCATGCCGCGCATCATCTTGGCCATCCCGCCCTTGGCGGAGAATTTCTTCATCATCTTCTGCATCTGCTTGTGCTGCTTGATCAAGCGACCGATGTCCTGCACCTGGGTGCCCGAACCCATGGCGATACGGCGCTTGCGCGAACCGCTGATCAGCTCGGGGTCGCGGCGCTCGGCCGGGGTCATGGAGTTGATGATGGCTTCCATCTGCTTGAACTGCTTTTCAGCCGCGCCCTGGGCATTGCCCATCTGCGCCAGGTTCACGCCACCGATGTTCGGCAGTTTGTCCATGAGGCCGCCCAGGCCGCCCATGTTCTTCATTTGTTGCAGCTGGTCGCGGAAGTCTTCGAGGTCGAAGCCCTTGCCCTTCTTCAGCTTCTTGGCCAGCTTGTCGGCCTTTTCCTTGTCGAGGGTCTGCTCGGCCTGCTCGATCAGGCTGAGCACGTCGCCCATGCCCAGGATGCGCGAAGCGATACGCTCGGGGTGGAACGGTTCGAGCGCTTCGCTCTTCTCGCCCATGCCGATGAACTTGATCGGTTTGCCGGTGATGGCGCGGACCGACAGCGCGGCACCGCCACGGGCATCGCCGTCGACCTTGGTCAGAATCACGCCGGTCAGCGGCAACGCATCGCCGAACGCCTTGGCGGTGTTGGCCGCGTCCTGGCCGGTCATGGCATCGACCACGAACAGGGTTTCCACCGGGTTGATCGCGGCATGCAAGGCCTTGATCTCGCCCATCATCTCGTCATCGATGTGCAGGCGACCGGCGGTGTCGACGATGACCACGTCGATGAACTTGAGCTTGGCTTCCTTTATAGCGGCCTGGGCGATGTCCACCGGTTTCTGGCTCAGGTCGGACGGGAAGAAGGTCACGCCGATGTCGTTGGCCAGGGTTTCCAGCTGCTTGATCGCCGCCGGGCGGTAGATGTCCGCGGACACCACCATCACCGACTTCTTCTTGCGCTCCTTGAGCAGGCGCGCCAGTTTGCCGGCGGTGGTGGTCTTGCCCGCGCCCTGCAGGCCGGCCATCAACACCACGGCAGGCGGGACGGCGCTCAGGTTCAGGTCTTCGTTGGCGGCGCCCATCAGGCTTTCGAGTTCGGCCTGGACGATCTTCACGAACGCCTGGCCCGGCGTCAGGCTGCGCGACACTTCGGTGCCGACGGCGCGTTCCTTGACCGAGTTGACGAAGTCCTTGACCACCGGCAGGGCGACGTCGGCTTCGAGCAACGCCATGCGCACTTCGCGCAGGGTGTCTTTGATGTTGTCCTCGGTCAGTTTCGCCTTGCCGGTGACATGGCGCAGCGTCTGCGAGAGACGGTCGGTTAGGTTTTCAAACATGCGCGATCCTTTCAGGCCCAGATGAGACCGGGATAATGGCGGCCCAGACCGTGAAAAATGTGCTCGGCGAGCCTGCGGCGTGGGCAGGTCGCGGATTATAGCGAAGAAGCGTGCAACGTACACCTGCCGGTCTTTCGTGTGGCGGGGGTTCTATGCCAAACTCAGCGACTTTCGGGCCTGCTTAACAGGATTTATGCTCCCCTTGCCACCCAGCTTGCTTGCCACACTCGCCGCCGCCTGCCTCTACGCCGCTGCGACCCTCTATCAAGGCACTCGCCTGGCCTCCGGCGCCAAGGCGAACAAACGCCTGCTGGTCACGCTTGGCGTGCTGGCGGTGCTCGGCCACGCGGCCAGCCTTTATACCCACCTGATGACGCCCATTGGCCTGGGCCTGGACTTTTTCAACGCCGCCAGCCTGATCGCCGTGGCCGTGATCGCCCTGACGCTGCTGGCCTGCTCGCGCATCCCGGTGGAAAACCTGCTGGTGCTGCTGTTCCCGCTGGGACTGACGACGGTGCTGCTGGCGCAGTTCGCGCCGTCGGGCACGGTGCAGGTCATCGACGAGGAGCCCGGCATCCTGGCCCACATCCTGCTGTCGATCCTGGCCTACGGCCTGTTCACCATCGCGGTCTTCCAGGCCTTGCTGCTGCTGGTGCAGGACCACCAGCTCAAGAACAAGCACCCGTCCGGGCTGATCCGCAACTTCCCGCCGCTGCAAACCATGGAAAGCCTGCTGTTCGGCTTCCTCTGGGCCGGCTGGACGCTGTTGTCGCTGTCGCTGATCTCCGGTTGGCTGTTCGTCGAGAACCTGTTCGCCCAGCACCTGGTGCACAAGACCCTGCTGGCCTGCCTGGCGTGGGTGGTGTTCAGCGTATTGCTGTGGGGCCGCAACCGCCTGGGCTGGCGCGGCCACAAGGCCATTCGCTGGACCCTCGCCGGTTTCTGCCTGCTGATGCTCGCGTACTTCGGCAGCAAGCTGGTCCGCGAATACATCCTGCATGTGTGACGGACGGCCCTGATGGATACGTTGCCCGTGGCGCCACTGCTCGCCGTGTGGGTCGTGCTGATCCTCTGGTCGGCCCTGTTCACCGCCATCGAAGCCGCCCAGCAACACCTGCTGGCCCAGCGCAAAGCCTCCCGGGCCACTGACAAACCGCTCGCGACGCTGAACTTCGCGCTGATCAGCCTGGTTCTGTGCAACACCTTTTGTCGCACCCTGGCCGTGGTCATCGGCACCTTGCTGGCGATTTTCGCCTGGCTGGAGAACGGCCCCTGGGCCGCCTGGCTCGGCACCAGCGTAGCCCTGCTGGTGTTCGCCGACTACCTGCCGCGCTCACTGGCCAGCCGCCACCCCGATTCGGTGCTGGGGGTCGGCAACGCCTTGCTGGGCGTGCCATTGAAGATCGTTTACCCGTTAGCCTGGTTGCTCAACGCCATCAGCCAGTTGCTCCTGCGCCCGTTTGCCCGCAAGGCCAGCGTGGTGGTGCAGAGCGACGACGAAATGCCCACGCCCCCGCGCAACGAGCACGAACCCGAGCACAGCGGCGGCCGGCTGCACCCGATTTCCGGCATCCATGCCCTGGACAACATCACCGTCAACGACATCCTAGTGCCACGCAGCGAGGTCGATGGTATCAACCTCGACGACCCGATCGGCGAGATCATCGAGCAACTGCGCCTGAACCGACGCACCCGCCTGCCGGTGTTCCACAGCGACATCAACCAGGTCGAGGCGGTCCTCAACACCCGCCAGATCCGTCATCTGCTAGCGGATGCCAGCCTGACCCAGGAAGCCCTGCTGGCCGCCTCCCACGAACCCTACTTCGTACCGGAAAGCACGCCATTGCAATTGCAACTGCTGAATTTCCACAAGCAGCAACGGCGCCTGGGCATGGTGGTGGACGAATACGGCGAAGTGCTGGGTATCGTCACCCTGGAAGACATCCTCGAAGAAATCGTCGGCGAATTCGAAAGCGAACACAGCCTCGACAACCCCCATGTGCATCCCCAGCCCGACGGCCGCCTGATGATCGACGGCGCGGCGTCGATCCGCGAGCTGAACCGCACCCTCGGCTGGCACCTGCCTTGCGACGGCCCCAAGACCCTCAACGGGCTGGTGACCGAAGCGCTGGAAACCATTCCCGAAAGCCCGGTGTGCCTGAAGATCGGCCGCTACCGGCTGGAAATCATCGAAACCGTGGACAACCGCGTCAGCCAGGTGCTGGCGTGGCATAACAGTTCGGTGCCTGCGGCGCTCTAACCCCCCAATAACCTCTAAGTGAAATACAGTTGTGGCGAGGGGATTTATCCCCGTTGGGTCGCGCAGCGACCCCAAACTGTTAGTCAGTTGCTTAAGATTCGGCGCAACGTCTTTTGGGGACCGCTTCGCAGTCCAACGGGGATAAATCCCCTCGCCACAAAAGCTCGTTTCGGCGTCAATAGGTATTGTTGATTCGTTAGCCTCCTTCCTATACTCAACCCGCTTATCCAGCCCTCGCCCGAACCCCGTGCCTACCCAGCACCCGGCAGGTTCCGGCCAGATCATCGGCAAAATCCGCATCAGCCCCAGGACTGTTCCTACCCGAAACAGCGACGGGATACCCGCCCACATCCCTGGGTGTTCGACCATAATAATTCGCTCCCACGGAGCACATGACTGTCAGGGATAACTGCATGACCACCACGACCTGCAACGACGCCGTGCCTGCCCAGCCGACGAACTCCGCCACACGCGTGGCCACCGCGAGTTTCATCGGCACCGCCATCGAGTTCTACGACTTCTACGTCTACGCCACCGCCGCCGCCCTGGTGATCGGGCCGGTGTTCTTCCCGCAAACCTCCGGCACGGCGCAGATGCTGTCGTCGTTCCTGACCTTCGGCATCGCCTTTCTCGCCCGCCCGCTGGGCTCGGCGCTGTTTGGCCACTTCGGCGACCGGATCGGGCGCAAGTCCACGCTAGTGGCATCGTTGCTGCTGATGGGCGTGTGCACCACCCTGATCGGTGTGTTGCCCGGCTATGCCAGCATCGGCGCCTGGGCCCCGATCCTCTTGTGCCTGCTGCGTTTTGGCCAAGGCCTGGGTCTGGGCGGTGAATGGGGCGGCGCGGCGCTGCTCGCCACCGAGAATGCGCCAAAAGGCAAGCGCGCCTGGTTCGGCATGTTCCCGCAATTGGGGCCGTCCATCGGCTTCCTGGCGGCCAACGGGCTGTTCCTGAGCCTGGCCATGACCCTGGACGACGAGCAATTTCGCGCCTGGGGCTGGCGCATTCCGTTCCTGCTCAGCGCGGTGTTGGTGATCGTCGGCCTCTACGTGCGCCTGAAGCTGCACGAAACCCCGGTGTTCGCCAACGCCGTGGCCCGCCAGGAACGGGTAAAGGTGCCGCTGGTCGAGCTGTTCAGTCAGTACTGGGCGCCTACCTTGCTGGGCGCCGCGGCAATGGTGGTGTGTTACGCGCTGTTCTACATCTCGACGGTGTTTTCCCTGAGCTACGGGGTGTCCACCCTCGGCTACAGCCGCGAGACCTTCCTCGGCCTGCTGTGCTTTGCCGTGCTGTTCATGGCCGCTGCCACGCCCCTCTCGGCCTGGGCCAGCGATCGCTTCGGGCGCAAGCCGGTGCTGATCGGCGGCGGCCTGCTGGCCATTGCCTCGGGCTTTCTCATGGAACCCCTGCTGACCCAAGGCTCGACCGCCGGCGTGGCGTTGTTCCTGTGCATCGAACTGTTCCTGATGGGCGTGACCTTCGCCCCCATGGGCGCCTTGCTGCCAGAGCTGTTCCCCACCCACGTGCGCTACACCGGCGCCTCGGCGGCCTACAACCTGGGCGGCATCGTCGGGGCCTCGGCCGCGCCGTTCTTCGCTCAGAAACTGGTAGCCATGGGTGGCCTGAGCTACGTCGGCGGCTACGTATCGGCCGCTGCCGTGCTCAGCGTGATGGCGGTGCTGTGCCTGAAGGAAACCCGCCATAACGACCTGAACCGGGTCGCCTGAACCCCGCACACCCGCACTGTGGCGAGGGCAGTCCCCCGCCACAGCAACCTGTCACAACGTTGAACAGCTTCCACGAAATAGCTGCTAACAATCACCGGCCATTGAAACCACCCCCCACCTGCCCCATCTAAGACCCATACTCCATTGCGCAGGTGCCCCATGAGCGACCAGCACTCTACTGAAGCCGCGAACGATTACGCAGACGCCGAACACATCGAACATTCCGCCTCCGGCACTGGCCTGGCCCTGCCCGGCCAGAACCTGCCGGACAAGGTCTACATCATCCCCATCCACAATCGTCCGTTCTTCCCGGCCCAGGTGTTGCCGGTCATCGTCAATGAAGAACCGTGGGCCGAAACCCTGGAACTGGTCGCCAAGTCCGAGCACCACTCGCTGGCGCTGTTCTTCATGGACACGCCCCAGGAAGACCCGCGCCATTTCGATACCTCGGCGCTGCCGCTGTACGGCACCCTGGTCAAGGTCCACCACGCCAGTCGCGAAGGCGGCAAACTGCAGTTCGTCGCCCAGGGCCTGACCCGCGTGCGCATCCGCACCTGGCTCAAGCATCATCGCCCGCCCTACCTGGTGGAAGTCGAATATCCGCATCAGCCCAGCGAGCCGACCGACGAGGTCAAGGCCTACGGCATGGCGCTGATCAATGCCATCAAGGAATTGCTGCCGCTCAACCCGCTGTACAGCGAAGAACTGAAAAACTATCTCAACCGCTTCAGCCCCAACGACCCGTCGCCGCTGACCGACTTTGCCGCCGCCCTCACCTCCGCCACCGGCAGCGAGTTGCAGGAAGTGCTCGACTGCGTGCCGATGCTCAAGCGCATGGAAAAAGTCCTGCCGATGCTGCGTAAGGAAGTCGAGGTGGCCCGGCTGCAGAAAGAGATTTCCGCCGAGGTCAACAATAAGATCGGCGAACATCAGCGCCAGTTCTTCCTCAAGGAACAGCTCAAGGTCATCCAGCAGGAGCTGGGCCTGACCAAGGACGACCGCAGCGCCGACCTCGAACAGTTCGAGCAGCGCCTGGAAGGCAAGACGCTGTCGATCCAGGCGCAGAAGCGCATCGAAGAGGAAATGAACAAGCTCTCGATCCTGGAGACCGGTTCGCCGGAATACGCCGTCACCCGCAATTACCTGGACTGGGCGACGTCGGTGCCATGGGGCGTGTACGGCCAGGACAAACTCGACCTGAAACATGCGCGCAAGGTACTCGACCAGCACCACGCCGGGCTGGACGACATCAAGGACCGCATCCTGGAGTTCCTCGCGGTCGGCGCCTACAAGGGCGAGATCAGTGGCTCCATCGTCCTGCTGGTAGGCCCGCCGGGCGTGGGCAAGACCAGCGTTGGCAAGTCCATTGCCGAATCCCTGGGGCGACCGTTCTACCGCTTCAGCGTCGGCGGCATGCGCGACGAAGCCGAGATCAAGGGGCATCGGCGCACCTACATTGGCGCCCAGCCGGGCAAGCTGGTGCAGGCGCTCAAGGATGTCGAAGTGATGAACCCGGTGATCATGCTCGACGAAATCGACAAGATGGGCCAGAGCTATCAGGGCGACCCGGCGTCCGCCTTGCTGGAAACCCTCGACCCGGAACAGAACGTCGAATTTCTCGATCACTACCTGGACATGCGCCTGGACCTGTCCAAGGTGCTGTTCGTCTGCACCGCCAACACCCTGGACTCGATCCCCGGCCCGCTGCTGGACCGGATGGAAGTCATTCGCCTGTCGGGCTACATCACCGAAGAAAAGGTCGCCATCGCCAAGCGGCATCTGTGGCCCAAGCAACTGGCCAAGGCCGGTGTCGCCAAGGGCAGCCTGAGCATCAGCGACAGCGCCCTCAAGGCCCTGATCGACGGTTACGCCCGTGAAGCCGGGGTGCGCCAGTTGGAGAAACAACTGGGCAAGCTGGTGCGCAAGGCCGTGATCAAGTTGATCGATGAACCGAAGGCGGTGATCAAGCTCGGTCCGAAAGACCTCGAGGCATCCCTGGGCAAACCGGTGTTTCGCAATGAACAGGTGCTGTCCGGTGTCGGCGTGATCACCGGCCTGGCCTGGACCAGCATGGGCGGCGCGACCCTGCCGATCGAAGCGACGCGCATCCACACCCTCAATCGCGGCTTCAAGCTGACCGGGCAACTGGGCGAGGTGATGAAAGAGTCGGCGGAAATTGCCTACAGCTACGTCAGCTCGCACCTCAAGCAATTCGGCGGTGACCCGAAGTTCTTCGACGAAGCCTTCGTGCATTTGCACGTACCGGAAGGCGCCACGCCCAAGGACGGGCCGAGTGCCGGCGTGACCATGGCCAGCGCCCTGCTGTCCCTGGCCCGCAACCAACCGCCGAAGAAAGGCGTGGCGATGACAGGCGAACTGACCCTGACCGGGCACGTGCTGCCGATTGGCGGGGTCCGCGAGAAGGTGATCGCGGCACGCCGGCAGAAAATCAACGAACTGATCCTGCCGGACGCCAACCGGGGCAACTTCGAAGAACTGCCGGACTATCTCAAGGACGGCATGACGGTGCATTTCGCCAAGCGGTTCGCGGATGTGGCGAAGGTGTTGTTCTGAGGATCCTGTAGCGCCTGCACTGCTGTCTTCGCGAGCAAGCCCGCTCCCACACTGGACCAGGTCGTGCACAGAATCTGTGAACGACCTGATCCAGTGTGGGAGCGGGCTTGCTCGCGAATGGATCATCAGAAACAACACGCCCCCACCTGACACACCCGGTAGCATCTTCGGTTATGCTCGCCATTCGTCGTGAATGCCGGAGCCCTTATGTCCCCCACTCGCCTGCTTGTCCCTTTGAGCCTCGCGCTGTTGAGTGCCTGCGCCACGCAATCGAAACACAACGTGACCGTGGAAAAACTCAGCCAATGCCCGGTGCGGCTCGATAGCGGGCAAAACCTGATCCTGAGTCTGCCCAGCAACCCCACCACCGGGTACCGCTGGACGATCCAGGACTCGGCAGGCGGCGTGCTGAAAAGCCTTGGCCCCGAGGTTTACCGTAACCCGGAAGACGCGGGCATCGTCGGCGCTGCCGGTGTGTCCACCTGGCGCTTCCAGGCGTTCACCGCGGGCACCGGACGCTTGCGCCTGACGTACCAACAACCCTGGGCACCGGAAGTGCCGCCGGTGGAAACCTTTGACTGCGCCATTTCGGTGAACTGACCGTGGGTTGGCTGATCCTGGCGTTGATGGGCGCGGCCACCTACCTCTATGGCCTGGCCATGCACGCCACGCTGCTGTGCCTGCTGGTCAAGCCCATGCCGGTGCTGGCCCTGTTGGGCTGGTTGCACGATGCGCCGCCTGGCGAATACCGGCGCTGGATCAGCCTGGGGTTGATGTTCTCGCTGGTGGGCGACGTATTGCTGGCCTGGCCTGGGGACCTGTTCGTGTTCGGCCTGGGTGCGTTTCTGCTGGCGCACCTGGCCTACCTGAAGGCCTATCTCAGCGACACTCGTCGCCCGGCGCTGCTACCGTTGGCGCTGGCGCTGGGCATCGGCGCGCTGTTGCTGGGCCTGCTCGTGTCCGGCGGACTCGGGCCGTTGTTGGTGCCGGTGATCGTGTATGGCCTGGTCATCAGCGCCATGCTCTGGCGAGCGCTGGCGCGCCTGGGCAGCCAGGTTCCCCGGCGCTCGGCCTGGCTGGCCGCCGCGGGGGCGCTGGCCTTCGTCGTGTCCGATAGCATGATCGGCATCAACCGCTTCGTCGCGCCCTTCCATGCCGCGCCTTACCTGATCATCCTCAGCTATTGGCTGGGCCAGTGGGGCATCACGGCGTCAGCCTTTACCCGACGGCCCGTCTGAGGCCAGGATCGATGCGCGCGCCCAGCGTCCACAAAGGCTCGCGCCCAGCGGTTTTTTGGTTAAAATGCCGGCCTTTTCACCCTCCATTCCCCTGGAACCCCCGTGAGCAAAGAGCCCGATCGCCTATTCGCCCAACCCTTGGCCCAAGTGCCTGACTTCGCCTTCAACGAGGACGTGGTGCGGGTGTTTCCGGACATGATCAAGCGTTCGGTGCCGGGTTACCCGACCATTGTCGAAAACCTCGGTGTGCTCGCCGCGCAGTTCGCCCAACCGGGCAGCGTGCTCTACGACCTGGGTTCGTCCCTGGGCGCGGTGACCCAGGCGCTGCGCCGTCATGTGCGCACCGACGGCTGCCGGGTGATTGCCGTGGACAACTCGGCGGCCATGGTCGAGCGCTGCCGTGAATACCTGAACGGCCAGGACTCGATGTTCCAGGAGTTGCTCCCGGTGGAGGTGATCGAAGGCGACATCCTCGCCCTGGACTTCCAGCCGGCCTCGGTGGTGGCGCTGAACTTCACCCTGCAATTCATCGCCCCGCAAGAGCGTACCGCTTTATTGGGGCGCATCCGTCAGTCGCTGCTGCCCGGTGGCGCGCTGATCCTGTCGGAAAAACTGCGTTTCAACGATGTCCAGGAGCACGCGCTGCTCACCGACCTGCACGTGGCGTTCAAGCGCGCCAACGGCTACAGCGAACTGGAAATCGCCCAGAAACGCAGCGCCATCGAAAACGTCATGAAGCCCGACAGCCTCGAAGAACACCGCGAGCGCCTGCTGGCGGCCGGGTTCTCGAAAGTCGTGCCGTGGTTCCAATGCCTTAACTTCGCCTCGTTGATTGCCCTGCCATGATTGACCTGTCCCCCTCGCCCGCCATCTGGCCGGCACCCCCTTGGCCGCCTGGGCCGCGACGCTGCAGACGCAACTCGACCGCAAAATGGAAAAGGGCCACGGCGACCTGGAACGCTGGCAAAGCGCCCTCGATGCCTTGCCCGTCCTGCAGCCAAGCAAAATCGACTTGCTCAACGGCCTGACGCTGGACACCGATTGCAGTGACGAAACCCGCGCGCAGATGCGTACGGCACTGATGGGCCTGTCGCCGTGGCGCAAAGGCCCGTTCGACCTGTTTGGCGTGCACGTGGACACCGAATGGCGCTCGGACTGGAAGTGGTCGCGGGTCGCGCCGCACCTTGACCTCAAGGGTAAGCGCATCCTCGACGTGGGCTGCGGCAATGGCTATTACATGTGGCGGATGCTCGGGGCCGGGGCCGACACCGTGATCGGCGTCGATCCCAACTGGCTGTTCTTCTGCCAGTTCCAGGCGGTGCAGCGCTACCTGTCGCAGCCCAATGCCTGGCACCTGCCGTTCCCGTTCGAAGACCTGCCGCCAGACCTCGAAGGGTTCGATACGGTGTTTTCCATGGGTGTGTTCTATCACCGCCGCTCGCCGATCGAACACTTGCTGGCCCTCAAGGACTGCCTGGTCAAGGGCGGTGAACTGGTGCTCGAAACCCTGGTGATCGAAGGCGACGAACATCAGGTGCTGGTGCCCGAGGACCGCTACGCGCAGATGCGTAACGTGTGGTTCCTGCCCTCGGTGCCGGCCCTGGAACGCTGGCTGCGGCGTGCCGGGTTCAGCGACGTGCGCTGCGTGGACGTGAGCCTGACGAGCGTCGAGGAACAGCGCAGCACCGAGTGGATGAAGTACCAGTCATTGAGTGACTTCCTCGATCCTGCGGACCACGGCAAAACCATCGAAGGCCTGCCGGCGCCGATGCGGGCCGTGATTGTGGCGCGTAAATAGATAGATTGTCCCCCTATGTGAGCCAGTCCATGTTCACTTTAGGGCTGCCAATCATTGTGGCGAGGGAGCTTGCTCCCGCTCGGCTGCACAGCAGCCGTAAAATCCGCCAACTGGTTTTTCCTGAGGCACTGTGTTGAATGGTTTGGGGCCGCTGCGCAGCCCAGCGGGAGCAAGCTCCCTCGCCACGGGGCTATGTATTCAACCTTGCGATTTGGCCCTGCGCGCCTTGAAGAACTCGCTCAACACCGTGCTGCATTCCTCTGCCAGCACCCCACCCTCGAACATCACCCGATGGTTCAGGAAGCCCTGGCTGAAAAACTGCCCCTGACTCTGGACGATGCCAGCCTTGGGTTCCAGGGCGCCGTAGACGACCCGGGCGATGCGCGAGTGGACGATGAGGCCGGCGCACATGCTGCACGGCTCCAGCGTGACGTAGAGGGTGCTGCCCGGCAGGCGATAGTTGCTCACGGCCTGGGCCGCGGCACGAATGGCGACCATTTCCGCGTGGGCGCTGGGGTCGTGGCCGCTGATCGGGCAGTTGAAGCCGCGCCCGATGATCTCGCCGTCCTGCACCAGCACCGCACCCACCGGCACTTCGCCCAAGGCCGCGCCTTGGGCGGCGAGGGCCAGGGCTTCGCGCATGAAATCCTGGTCACGGCTGCGGTCGATGATCCGCGCGGGACGAATCTGGCGCATCACGCCACCTCGATGGCGGCCATCAGGCCGGTTTCCATGTGGTCGATCACATGGCAGTGGAACATCCATACCCCCGGGTTATCCGCCACCAGCGCCACCTGGGCCCGCTCGTTCTTGCCCAGCAGGTAGGTGTCAGTGAAGTATGGGACAACCTTGTGCCGGTTGGACGCGATCACCTTGAAGCTCATGCCGTGCAAGTGGATCGGATGCTGGTACTGGGTCATGTTCTTCAGTTCGAAAATATAGCTCTGGCCTTTTTTCAGCGTGGCAATCGGCCGGTCGGCGCAGGTCTTGTCGGTGATGTCCCAGGCCTTGCCGTTGATCTGCCACAGGCTCGGCGGCTTGCCGTTGTCCACATTGACCGACACCGAACCGACCCATTCGAAATTGAAGTTGAGTTTCTCGGCATTGGCCAGGTCCGGCTCGGCGACCGGGTTGGCGGGCAGCGCGGGTGGCCACTGGGTGGGCGCATCGTTGTTGACCACCGAGCGCAAGGTGCCCAGGCGCACCGGGCCGTTGCGCAACGACAGTTCCTCCCCGGCCGGCGGCGTCTTGATCGCCAGGCAGATGCGCATGCCCGGCCCCAGCCAGTATTCCTTGCCCAGCGGGCGCGGCTCGACGGGATTGCCGTCCAGTGCGTAGATCTGCGCTTCGGCGCCCGGAATATTGATCCGGTAGGTCAGGGTGTTGTCCAGGTTGAGCAAGCGCACCCGGGTGATCTGCCCGGCCGGCAGGTCGATGACCGCCTGCGACACGCCGTTGATGGTCGACAGCCGCCCCGCCGTTCCGCCACGGGCCGCTTCGCGGGGCACGCTGAAGGCCACGAACTCGCCCTGCTCGTCCACGTGCCAGCTCTTGAGGCTCAGGGTCTGCTCGTATTTGAATCCGGTGGGCTCGCGCTCCTCGACGATCAACGGCCCCACGAGGCCGCGACCGAGCTCCTCGCTGCTGTTGACGTGAGGGTGATACCAATAGCTGCCGGCGTCCGGCACACGGAATTTGTAATCGAAGTACTCGCCCGGCAGCACCGGCAACTGCGAGACATACGGCACGCCATCCATCTCCAGCGGCAAGCGGATGCCGTGCCAGTGGATGGTGGTGGCGACCGGCAGGTGGTTGATGAACCGCACCCGCAGCCATTCACCCTGGCGTACCCGCAGCTCGGTGCCCGGCGCCGACGGGCCGAAGGCCCAAGCCTGGGTCTTGTGCCCGGCCACCAGTTCCACGTCCAGGGGCGCGGCGATCAATTCATAGTCGTGCCCAGCCTGGGCATCCGCCCGCTTGCCCAACCAATACCGCGATGCGCCTCCCGCGCCAACGCCCACGACAACAAGACCGGCCAGGCCACCGAGAATTTGGCGACGGGTAAACGACATGAAGGCAACCACCTATTGAATCCGCGCGAACCGGTAGGCCCGCAAAAGGCGAATACGATACACCCGCAATTGAGAAAGATTAAGTGAAGGATTGTCGCGCAGGCCCGCCAGAGGCGACGAGAGGGCCTGGGGTGCCCCTCACCCCAGGTTATCAGCCAACCAAAGCCTCCCAGTCCTCGAAAATCATTCCTGGTAAGCGTCGGCCTTCCTTCGCAACGTTGACCTGCAAGGCTGCCAGGGCAACATCCAACACATTTTTGGTAAGCGAATAGCTGCCCTTGCTCTGCAGCCAGCTCAGCACGTCCGCCAAGTGCCAGATAGACGCACTGCCCTCGTGTACGGGCGTCGGGAAGCTGCTCGGGTGGGCCAACATCAACTTGCGCATGTTCTGCCGAGACACGCCGACGATCTCGGCCACATCGGTGAGCCCGACCAGATCAGGAGCAACCTCGATCAGCCGGGCCGCTGGTACCGCACGGCGTACGTCGCCCAAAGCGCTGAGCACGGCCTTAATCGCGTCAGGGGCATCGCGCGTGAATTCGAGAGCCAACCGTCCCGGCTGTCCTATGCCTACCAAGGCATCGTCGCAACCGGACGCACCCAGCCGCTCCAACAGTTCATCCGAGGTACGGTCGTCGTCAGCAAGCTGATATTTCAGGGTAAAGGTATATTCCACTGTCTTACTCCTCAGCATCGTCATCAGCCTCGCAACGACTGCGATGGGTCGTGCAATTGTCTACAACGCGTTGTAGCGCTCGCGCATGATTGCCAGGGTTTCTCGGCGAGCTCCATATCGATGTGATGCAGAACTCACCGCAACGGCACGCTTCGTCGTTATACGGACAATAAGCGCGTCCCCAGGCATGACTGCCGCCGACCTCTATGCGCCACCCCCACGCTTCGGCATGCCTCAGCGCGTCTTCAACCTCTTTTTTCGGATGCGAGGGACGAATCATCAAGGCTCACCAGTATTCGCATGGCCTGCCTGGTTGTCAAATGACAACCTTATCCTTCCTTGGAGGATAGGCATTCCCGGCGCAACGCTGAGGGCCGAATCGTAGCGAAAGGTGACAGTGCCGGACGGCTTCTGCGTCGAGGGCCAAAACAGCGCAAGGGAAAAACGGCAAGGGCATCAAAACAAAAGCCCTGCAGAGATTATCCACAGGGCTTTTCAGATGCTCCGCGACGCAAGGATCACCCCGCCAACAACCGCGCCTTCTCCCCACGGGGTGTGAAGAACGCCAGCGCCGCCGCGACGACGAACAGCGCGGGCACGTCGCCGAGCAGATGGCCGTAATGGCTCATGCCGTCCATGCCGACGCCAAAGGACTGCACGGCCATGATCGCGCCATGCACGATGCTCGACCACACCGTGAACCAGATCAGGCTCAAGTGCCTCATCGGATCACGCGAAGCCCTGAGCAGGAACACACCTAGCGTGGCATAGAGGCCCACGATCATCAGCGGATAGTCGGAATAGCCGCTGTGCCACGTCCAACCGGACGGCCACAGGATCATCAGCGGCCAGATCGCAAACACGGAGATCAGGCCCACCCCGATCAAAACCATGCGCAAGGCGGCGAGTTTTTGGGTGTCGTTCATGGCGCTCTCCTTATTGCGGCGCAGCGGGCGCCGAAACGGGACGCGGTTGAGTATAGAAGGCCCCTTGGTTTGTAGTGCGTCGCTGAAACAAAAAAGCCGCGTGAATGCAGGTTCACACGGCTTTTTATTTGCCGTTTATCGGCTACGGAACGAAATCAAAGTGCCATCACTCATAGAGACTGAAGAAACCCGAGGATCAGCCGACACGATCCTATAAGAGCAGTGTTTAGCCCTGCTTGGCCCAGGCTGGAAAGGATAACCCGTTCGGTTATTCATCTGGTTGTATTCTCAGAGCGTCGCCTGATGAAAAAAACCCTGCTCGGCATGCGAGCGTTGATGTCCGTTCCCAAGGACAATCCCGGTCTGGTCAAGGCGCAATACATCGCGCTGTCTCGCCAGTTGCCCATGATGTATTTCATCCTGCTGACCAATACCCTGATGCTGGCGGGCACCCACTTTGCGGTCGCGCCGCGCTGGCTGGTGGTGTATTGCCCGTTGATCATGAGTTTGTTCGGCGTGATTCGTGCGGTGGAATGGATACGCACACGCAAGCAGACGCGCAGCCCGGCGCAGATGCTCACGGAGCTCAAGCGCACCAACATGCTCGCACCCTTTGTCGCCGTGGCGTTCACTGCCTGGTCACTGGCGCTGTTTCCCTACGGCACGAGCTATACCCAGGCGCATGTCGCCTTTTACATGGCGATCACCGTCATCGGCTGCATTTTTTGCATGATGCACCTGCTGCCAGCAGCCCTGGCCACCACAGCCGTGGTCAACACCGCCTTCGTGGTGTTCTTCGCCTCCACCAATATCATTACCTTCATTGCCACTGCGATTGACGTCCTGCTGGTGTCCATCGCCATGCTGATCATTCTCAAGGCACAGTACGCCGACTTCACCCGACTGGTGAACATGCAGGCGCATACGGCAAAACTCAGCGAGGAAAACCTTCAACTGGCCAATCAGGACAGCCTGACCGGCCTGGCCAATCGGCGGCAGTTCTTTTCCCGCCTCGATACGCTGCTGTCCCGCGCCAGCGAGCAGGCGATTCGCCTGCCCGTGGGGCTGATCGATCTGGATGGTTTCAAGCCGGTCAACGATCTGTATGGCCATAGCATTGGCGACAAGCTGCTCTATCAGGTGGGTCAGCGCCTGACCGGGCTGCTCGATGAAGATGTACACCTGGCCCGGCTGGGGGGTGACGAGTTCGGCCTGATCATCACTCGGGCCATGAGCGACGACCAATTGAGGGCGTTTGGCGAGAAAATCTGCGCCAGCATGCGCGAGCCGTTTCTGCTGGTGGACATCCCTATTCAGATCAGCGCGTCACTGGGCATCGCCACCTTCCCGGATCAGGCATCCAGCGCCACCCAAGTGTATGAATACGCCGACTATGCCTTGTATCAGAGCAAGCGCCACCGCCCCGGCACGGTCTGCCTGTTCAGCGCGGCTCATCGCCAGCAGCTCAATCGCGAAGGGCTGACCGAACAGGCCCTGCGCAGGGCCGATCTGGAGGGTGAGTTTAACGTGGTATTCCAGCCCATCATGGATATTCGCAGTGAGCAAACCGCCGCGTTCGAGGCACTGGCACGCTGGGAAAGCCCAGAGTTGGGTAACGTGCCGCCCAGTGAGTTCATCCCGATTGCCGAGCGCGTCGGCATGGTCAATCGCCTCACGGTGCCGTTGCTGAGCAAGGCGCTGGACGCGGCCGCAAGCTGGCCCGCGGGGATGCGCCTGTCATTCAACCTGTCCGCCCACGACTGTGGTTCGGAGGAGGCCGCCCAGCAGATCGTCGAGCTGATCAAGAGCAGCCGGTTCGACCCGGCCTGTCTCGATTTGGAAATCACCGAAACCGCGGCCATCCAGGATCTACCGCAGACCCAGCGAGCGATCGGCCGTTTTCGCGAACTGGGCTGCGGCATCTCCCTCGACGATTTCGGCACCGGCTATTCCAGCCTGAGCCAGATCCACGCGCTGTCGCTGACCAAACTGAAGGTGGACCGCACCTTCGTCACCAACATCCACCTCGACCCGGCCAGCTTCAAGATCGTCAAGTCGCTGATCGCCATGTGCCAGGACATGCAGCTGGAATGCATCGTCGAAGGCGTGGAAACCGCCGCAGAACTCGACGTACTGAAAAACCTCGGCTGCGCCTGGGCCCAGGGCTACCTATTCTCCAAACCCATGCGCGCCAGCGACATCAGCGCCTGGCTTGAAGGCGAAAAAATGACCAAGGTGCAAGTGGTTTAATCCGCCGCCAGGGCAAGGCGCAATTAGTCGAAAGCCCGCAATTACGCGGGCTTTCGGTGTGTTTCCTACCACTTGACGCCGGGCAGTGCCGGACGCGGGATCATTCCCACTCAATCGTCGCCGGCGGCTTGCTCGACACGTCATAGGTGACGCGGGAGATGCCGTCGATTTCGTTGATGATGCGTCCGGACACGGTTTCCAGCAGCTCGTACGGCAGGTGTGCCCAGCGAGCGGTCATGAAGTCGATGGTTTCCACGGCGCGCAAGGCCACGACCCAGGCGTAGCGACGGCCATCGCCGACCACGCCCACCGATTTCACCGGCTGGAACACCACGAAGGCCTGGCTGACCTTGTGGTACCAGTCGGCCTTGCGCAGTTCTTCGATGAAGATGTGGTCGGCGCGGCGCAGCAGGTCGGCGTATTCCTTCTTCACTTCACCAAGGATCCGCACGCCCAGGCCCGGGCCCGGGAATGGGTGGCGGTAGACCATGTCGTAAGGCAGGCCCAGTTCCAGGCCGAGGCGACGGACCTCGTCCTTGAACAACTCGCGCAGCGGCTCGACCAGCTTGAGGTTCATTTCTTCCGGCAGGCCACCGACGTTGTGGTGGGACTTGATCACGTGGGCCTTGCCGCTCTTGGCGCCGGCCGACTCGATCACGTCGGGGTAGATGGTGCCCTGGGCCAGGTACTTGATGTTGTCCAACTTGCAGGATTCGGCGTCGAACACGTCGATGAAGGTGCGACCGATGATCTTGCGCTTCTTCTCCGGATCGGACTCACCGGCCAGGTTGGTCAGGAACTGTTCTTCGGCATTGGCGCGGATCACCTTGACTCCCATGTTCTCGGCGAACATGGCCATCACTTGCTCGCCTTCGTGCAGGCGCAGCAGGCCGTTGTCGACGAAGACGCAGGTCAGTTGATCACCGATGGCCTTGTGCAGCAGCGCCGCGACCACCGAGGAGTCCACGCCGCCGGACAGGCCCAGCAGCACGTTGTCGGTACCGACCTGGGCACGCACCTGGGCAATGGCGTCTTCGGCGATCTTCGACGGCGTCCACAGGGCTTCGCACTCGCAGATGTCGAGGATGAAGCGCGACAGGATACGACCGCCCTGCTTGGTGTGGGTCACTTCCGGGTGGAACTGCACGCCGTAGTAGCGGCGTTCGTCGCTGAACATGCCGGCAATCGGGCAGCTCGGCGTGCTGGCCAGGATGTGGAAGTCTTCCGGCATCCGGGTGACCTTGTCACCGTGGCTCATCCACACGTCCAGGCCGAACAGGCCGTCGGCGTCGACATGGTCTTCGATACCGTCGAGCAGGCGGCTCTTGCCGACCACATCGACGCGGGCATAACCGAACTCACGCAGGTCGGAACCTTCGACCTTGCCGCCGAGTTGCTCGGCCATGGTCTGCATGCCGTAGCAGATGCCGAAGACCGGCACGCCCAGGTCAAACACCGCCTGCGGGCAGCGCGGGCTGTTGGCTTCGTGCACGGACTCGGGACCGCCGGCGAGGATGACGCCTTTGGGAGCGAACTCGCGAATCGCTTCGTCATCCATGTCGAACGGGTGCAATTCGCAGTACACGCCGATTTCACGCACGCGGCGGGCAATCAGCTGGGTGTACTGGGAACCGAAGTCGAGGATCAGGATGCGGTGAGCGTGAATGTCGAGGGCCATGACTCATTCTCATGTAGTGAATCAGAAACAACTCGGGGCTGAATGAACAGCCCCGGTGATTAACGTTTTGCTGGAAGCCTCAACCTACGCGGTAGTTCGGCGCTTCCTTGGTGATCTGCACGTCGTGGACATGGGACTCGGCCATGCCGGCGCCGGTGATGCGCACGAACTCCGGCCGGGTACGCATCTCTTCGATGTTGGCGCTGCCGGTGTAGCCCATGGAAGACCGCAGGCCGCCCATCAGTTGATGGATGATGGCGCTCAGGGTGCCCTTGTACGGCACACGACCTTCGATGCCTTCCGGTACCAACTTCTCGGCACCCGCGGAGGAGTCCTGGAAGTAACGGTCCGAAGAGCCCTGGGCCTGGGACATGGCGCCCAGCGAACCCATGCCGCGGTAGGCCTTGTAGCTACGACCCTGGAACAGTTCGATCTCGCCTGGCGCTTCTTCGGTACCGGCGAACATCGAACCCATCATCACACAGTAAGCACCGGCGACGATGGCCTTGGACAGGTCACCGGAGAAACGGATACCGCCGTCGGCGATCAACGGCACGCCCGTGCCTTCGAGGGCGGCGGCGACGTTGGCTATGGCGCTGATCTGCGGCACGCCGACACCGGCAACGATACGGGTGGTGCAGATCGAGCCTGGGCCGATACCGACCTTGACCGCGTCGGCGCCAGCGTCGGCCAGGGCCTTGGCGGCTTCGCCGGTGGCGATGTTGCCACCGATCACCTGCACGTCAGGGAAGTTCTGCTTGACCCAGCGAACGCGGTCGATCACGCCTTTGGAATGGCCGTGGGCGGTGTCGACGACAACGACGTCGACGCCGGCATTGACCAGGGCGGCGACACGGTCACCGGTGTCCTTGCCGGTGCCGACTGCCGCGCCTACGCGCAGACGACCCTGGTCGTCCTTGCTGGCCAGCGGGTAGGCCTTGGCTTTTTCGATGTCGTTGACAGTCATCATGCCCTTGAGGGCGAACTTGTCGTCGACGATCAGCACGCGCTCGATGCGGTGTTTGTGCAGCAACTCGCGAACTTCGTCCTTGCTGGTGCCTTCCTTGACCGTGACCAGGCGCTCTTTAGGCGTCATCACTTGGCGGACGGTGGCATCCAGGCGGTTCTCGAAACGCACGTCGCGGGACGTGACGATGCCGACCAGGTCGCCATCGTGCAGCACCGGAACGCCGGAGATGTTGTGCATGCGGGTCAGTTCGAACAGATCACGAACCGTGGCATCGGCCTCGATGGTGATCGGGTCCTTGACCACGCCAGCCTCGAACCGCTTGACCTTGCGCACTTCGGCGGCCTGCTGTTCGATGGTCATGTTCTTGTGGATGATCCCGATACCGCCTTCCTGGGCCATGGCAATGGCCAGACGGGCTTCGGTCACGGTGTCCATGGCAGCGGAAACCAGGGGGATATTCAGTTCGATGCCACGGGTGAGACGGGTTTTGAGACTGACTTCGTTAGGCAGCACCTCGGAATAACCAGGCACTAGGAGAATGTCGTCGAAGGTCAGGGCTTCTTGGCTGATACGCAGCATCGCGGGGGCTCCCGAGCGGGAAAATGGAAGCGCGCCATTATACTCATGCACCCCGCCTGGCTCAATGTAAAACTCTGTCTATTATTGCCGGGGTGATTGATGGGTGAAAACACACTGCTCCCGGCTGTACTCCGAACCGCGTGGCGAGGGGATTTATCCCCGCTGGACTGCATAGCAGTCCCAAAAACAGTCGGCTCAATATGCCTGATGTACCGCATGGCCTGGGTTTAGGGCCGCTTCGCGCCCCAGCGGGGATGAATCCCCTCGCCACAAAAGCAATCTCCAGTGCCCCTCTCTACAACTCCACCTTCACCCAACTCACCGGCTGATCCAGCCAATCGGCGAATTCGTCGAGGAAGTCCTGCTTGAACCCCGCCTCCAGCCAGTTGTTGAAGATGAACCCCAGGTTGGAGAAACCGCAAGGCTGCAGGAACAGGAAGCCGTTGATGTCATCTTCATGGCCACATTCAGGGCAGGTGAAGTTGTCGGTGCGGGCGGGCATCCAGTCTTCCAGACTTTCGAACAGCGCCTCGCCGATCTCCTGGCGGCATTCGGCACAGCCGGCTTCTTCGAGAAAGCCCTTGGCCGGCGTGTAGATGCAGCGCTTGGTGATGATTTCCAACCCGTTGACCGCTTCCCCGAACGGCAAGGCATCGGGGTGCAACACCACGTTGCTCGCGCCAGGTGCAATGGCATGGGCCATGCGATTGCCGGTGCGCCCGCAGGTGGTCAGTTGTTCCTCGACGATGTTCTTGCGCACCAGCCAGCGCACGATCGCCCTGGCCCGGGGTTCGTGGACTGGCAAGGTGGAGATTTTCGGAACGATGATGCTTTGGGAGTTCATGACGAGGCCTGGGGTTTCTCTGGCGGGAGCAATTAAAAGGCCGGCAGCTTAATCCCTGGTCAAGCCAGGTCAAGCACTCAGGTAACGCCCGATCAAGGCAATGCCGCTGGCGAGCACCAGCCAGGTCACCAGGCGCACGAACGCTTCACGCGACATTTTCATGGTCAGGCGACGCCCCACCCACAGTCCCAGCGCCATGGCCGGCAACAAACACAGCGCCAGTACCAGCAAGGGTAGCTCGGCATACACGCCCGCGACAGCGAACAGGCTCAGGCGCACCACGGTGCTGCAACTGATCAAGGCACTCTGGGTCGCCCGGGCCGGCTCCTTGGGCAAGCGGCTGTTCAGGTAGATGGCATACAGAAAGCCGCCGCTGCCGAACAACGCCCCGAACATCCCGCCCACTATGCCCATCGGCACCGACCACAGCGCCGACAACTGAGTCGGCCGGGCCTTGATCAACAGGCTGTAGATCGCATAGCCGCTGATGAACACGCCCATCAACAACAGCAGCACGTCGGACTTGAGGTTAAGCAGGAACATCACCCCCAGGCTGCAGCCCACCGCCATGCACGGCAGCAACCGCAGCAGCTCGGGCCGCGACACGTCCCGTCGCGAGGGCAACAGGTTGCCGAAGGCCGCGACAAAATCCAGCAACACCAGCAACGGTACGATTTTTGACAAGGGCATGAACAGCAACAGGATCGGCGCCGCCACCAGCGCCGTGCCGAACCCGGCGATGCCGAAGACGATGTAGGCCAGGGCGATGGCCAGGCCGATGATCAACCATTCGACGGGGGCGAATGCCCATTGCCCCAACCACGACAGAGGATCCATTGCACAACTTCCTTGATGGCGAAGAGGCGACTTTAGCCAAGTGCCGGGCGGCATATCCAGTATTTGTAGAGACCGCCCTACCGCTTTCGCGGGCGAGCCCGCTCCCACAGTTGATCTTCAGTACGACATAGATCGCCTGTGGGAGCGAGCTTGCTCGCGATGCAGGCAACCCGGTCTAATTGTCTGCACACCATCGGCGAATCCCCTTATCATGCCGCCCATGATTAAAGATCCCTTTGCCCGCCTGGGCCTGGACCGCGAGGTCCTGACTGTCAGCCAGCTCAACGGCCGTGCGCGGGTGTTGCTCGAAGACGTGTTCAGCAACATCTGGGTCGAGGGCGAAATCTCCAACCTCGCCCGTCCGGCCTCCGGCCATGTGTACTTCACCCTCAAGGACAGTGGCGCCCAGGTGCGCTGCGCGCTGTTCCGGCAGAACGCCGCCCGGGTTCGCCAGGCCTTGAAAGACGGGTTGGCGGTGAAGGTGCGCGGCAAGGTCTCGCTGTTCGAGGGGCGTGGCGATTATCAACTGATTCTCGACACCGTCGAGCCGGCCGGCGATGGCGCCCTGCGCCTGGCCTTCGATGCCCTGAAGGAAAAGCTCAGCGCCGAAGGCCTGTTCAGCGCCGAGCGCAAGGTGCCGCTCCCGGCCCATCCACAACGCATCGGCATCATCAGTTCGCCCACTGGCGCCGTGATCCGCGACATCATCAGCGTCTTCCGCCGCCGTGCGCCGCAGATTTCCCTGACGCTGATCCCCACCGCCGTGCAGGGCCGCGAAGCCACCGCGCAGATCGTCCGCGCCCTGAAGCTGGCGGACGCCCGGGGGTTCGATGCCCTGATCCTGGCCCGGGGTGGCGGTTCACTGGAAGACTTGTGGTGTTTCAACGAAGAAGCCGTAGCCCGGGCCGTGGACGCCTGCGTGACACCGATCGTCAGCGCCGTCGGCCATGAAACCGACGTGTCCATCAGCGATTTCGTCGCCGACGTACGCGCCCCGACGCCCTCCGCCGCCGCCGAACTGCTGGCGCCGGATGCCGGCGACCTGGTGCGCCGGGTCGAAAGCCTGCATCGCCGGCTGGTGATGCGCATGCGCGACCGCCTGATGCGCGATCAACTGCGCCTCGAAGGCCTCACCCGGCGCCTGCGCCACCCCGGCGAACGCCTGCGTCAGCAAGCCCAGCGCCTGGACGACCTGGACATGCGCCTGCGCCGCGCCTTCGAACGCAGCCTCAATACTCGCCGTGAACGGCTCATCCGTCTGGAAACCCGCCTGGCCGGACAACATCCAGGCCGGCACCTGGCCTTGCTGCGCCATCGCCTGGACAGCCTCGCCGAACGCCTGCCGCGGGCCATGCGCGAGGGCCTCAAAGCGCGACGCGTGCAGTTGCACAACCAGATGCAGACGCTGCACATCGTCAGCCCCCTGGCGACCCTTGGCCGGGGCTACAGCATCCTGCTCGACGAACGCGGCCATGCGATCCGCAGCGCCGGGCAAACCCACACCGGCCAGCGCCTGAGCGCCAGGCTCGGCGAAGGCGAACTGCTGGTGCGGGTCGAAGACAACCACCTGACACCGGTCACCCTTTCTCTACTGGATTGACTCATGCCGCGACTTTCCCTCTCCGCCCTGGCACCGCTGCTGTTGCTGTGCCTGGCCGCCCAGGCCCACGCCGACAGCTACATCACCCGCCTGTTGAACAAACCGGTGCCCGGCGGCGTGGCCGTGGTGGACCTGGGCAGCGCAGCCCAGGCGCCGAAAGCCAGCTACCAGGGCAAGCCGGTGCTGGTGGTCAAGGAACAGAACAACTGGCTGGCGATTGTCGGCATCCCGTTGACCGTCCAACCCGGCACCCAGCAGATCAGCAGCGGCGGGACCACCCAACCGTTCGTGGTCGGCTACAAGAAATACCCCGAACAGCACATCACCCTGGCGAACAAACGCCAGGTCAACCCGAACCCGGCGGACCTCAAGCGCATCGACGCCGAACTGGCCGTGCAATTGAAGGCCTACCGCAGCTTCAGCCCGAACATCCCCAGCAACCTGCTGCTGGACAAACCCGTCAACGGCCCGCTGTCGAGCAAGTTCGGCGTGCGCCGCTTCTTCAACGGCGAAGAACGCAACCCCCACGCGGGCCTCGACTTCGCCGTGCCCGCCGGCACGCCCATCAAGACCCCGGCCGCCGGCAAGGTGATCCTCACCGGCAACTACTTCTTCAATGGCAACACCGTGTTCGTCGACCACGGACAAGGCTTCATCAGCATGTTCTGCCACATGTCGAAGATCGACGTGAAGGTCGGCCAGCAACTGGCACGGGGCACGGTGGTGGGCAAGGTCGGCTCCACGGGCCGGGCGACCGGGCCGCACATGCACTGGAACATCAGCCTGAACGATGCACGGGTGGATCCGGCCATTTTTATCGGGGCGTTTCAGCCCTGAAATGTGCTGAGGCTCCTGGCCTCTTCGCGAGCAAGCCCGCTCCCACATAGGGATCTCCTGCGAACACAACATTTGCAACCCACAGAGATCCCCTGTGGGAGCGAGCTTGCTCGCGGTGACGCCTCCCATCACCACCCTCCCGCAAATTGCCAAGCTCAAAACATCGACGCAATTCCTGATATCCATACCTGACACATGCGCGATTAAATCTCGCAAACCCGCCAAAAATCAGAACTTCTCTCAATTTTTTCCGACTGCTTGCGATCCTCCCCTCACACGGTTAGGGTTGAGGGCATGAAAACCTCTCACACCCTCATCCAGCTTCGCCAGCACCGCAGCCTGTGCCTCGTCAGCGCACGACTGCCGGGCTGAATCGCGGCACCTCGTCCAGGCTATGAAGCCACCCCCGTTCGAACCACCGGCAGGCCGCCTTTTTCCGGCCACGACAACAAAAGGATTCCCCCGATGAGCATGCTCAAAGACCCGTCTTCCAAGTACCGCGCCTTCCCGACCATCAACCTGCCGGATCGCACCTGGCCGTCGAAGACCATCACCGCCGCGCCGATCTGGTGCAGCTCCGACCTGCGTGACGGCAACCAGTCGCTGATCGAGCCGATGGACGCCGCGAAGAAGCTGCGCTTCTGGAAAACCCTGGTCGCCGTCGGCGTGAAGGAAATCGAAGCGTCGTTCCCGGCCGCTTCGCAGACCGACTTCGACTTCGTGCGCACCCTCATCGAAGAAGGCCACATCCCGGACGACACCACCATCCAGGTGCTGACCCAGGCTCGCGAAGACCTTATTGCGCGGACCTTCGAATCCCTGCGCGGGGCGAAGAAAGCCATCGTCCACCTGTATAACGCCACCTGCCCGTCGTTCCGCCGCATCGTGTTCAACCAGGACAAGGAAGGCGTGAAGGAAATCGCGGTGAACGCGGCCAAGCTGTTCGTCAAATACGCCGCGCAGCAACCCGAAACCCAGTGGCAGTTCGAGTACTCGCCGGAAACCTTTAGCGCCACCGAGCTGGAGTTCGCCAAGGAAGTCTGCGACGCGGTGATCGAGGTCTGGAACCCGACGCCCGAGCGCAAGGTGATCCTCAACCTGCCGGCCACCGTGGAAGTCGCTACCCCGAACATCTACGCCGACCAGATCGAATGGTTCGGCCGCCACATCAACCGCCGTGACAGCGTGATCATCAGCCTGCACACCCACAACGACCGTGGCACCGGCGTAGCCGCCACCGAGCTGGGCCTGATGGCCGGCGCCGACCGTGTCGAAGGCTGCCTGTTCGGCAACGGCGAGCGTACCGGCAACGTCGACCTGGTGACCGTGGCACTGAACCTCTACACCCAAGGCATCGACCCTGAGCTGGACTTCTCCGACATCGACGGCGTGCGCAAGGTGGTCGAGGAATGCAACCAGATTCCGGTGCACCCGCGTCACCCGTACGTGGGCGACCTGGTCCACACCGCGTTCTCCGGTTCGCACCAGGACGCCATCCGCAAGGGCTTCGCCCAGCAGAAACCGGACACCCTGTGGGAAGTGCCGTACCTGCCGATCGACCCGGCCGACATCGGTCGCAGCTACGAGGCGGTGATTCGGGTGAACAGTCAATCCGGCAAGGGCGGCATCGCCTACCTGCTGGAACAGGAATACGGCATCAGCCTGCCACGGCGCATGCAGATCGAGTTCAGCCAGGTGGTCCAGCGCGAAACCGATCGCCTCGGCCTGGAGATGACCGCCCAGCAGATCCACGCCCTGCTCCACAGCGAGTACCTGCAAGCCAACACCCCGTATGCGCTGGTCAGCCATCGCCTGCAGGAAGAAAACGGCAACAGCGCGGTGGAAGTCGAAGTGGCC
This sequence comes from Pseudomonas sp. Cab53, assembly GCF_018325965.1. Taxonomy (NCBI): domain Bacteria; kingdom Pseudomonadati; phylum Pseudomonadota; class Gammaproteobacteria; order Pseudomonadales; family Pseudomonadaceae; genus Pseudomonas; species Pseudomonas sp. Cab53. The sequence continues at coordinate 5,057,663 of NZ_AP021902.1, forward strand.
AGCAAGGGCCAGGGCGAGACCAACCTGCATTGGCGCGGCAAGGGCAACGGCGCCCTGGAAGCCCTGGTGGCCGGCCTGCCGGTGCCGGTGGAAATCATGGACTACAACGAACACGCCATCGGCGCCGGGACCAACGCCAAGGCTGCGGCCTACATCGAGCTGCGGGTCAACGGTGAACGCGCGGTGCACGGTGTGGGCATCGATGAAAACATCACCACCGCCAGCTTCAAGGCACTTTTCAGCGCGCTGAACCGCTCGCTGAGCCAGACAGAAGCCAAAGCGGCCTGATCCGCCGCTGAATACAAAAAAGCCCCGGGGTGTGAACCCCGGGGCTTTTTTGTGGGCTGGCATTAACGGACGTTCTGCGTTCGGCTCTTGTAGGAGCGCGCTTGCTCGCGAAGACGGCGGCTCAGCCCCCCAATGTCAAGCATGGGTGTCGACAGGGCCGGCCATCGCCTGCAGCAACGATGCCCGCAAGGTTTGCAAGGCAGCCTGGGTGCCCATGATCTGGGTCTGGATGGCCATCGCCTGCTGGGTCTTCTGTTCGGCGCTGGCCTGGCTCTTCTGCACTCGCGTCAGCTCAGCTTGCTGCTGGGCCAGGAGCTTCTCGGCCTGCTCGATTTGCTTCTTCAACTGCTCGACGACATCGATACCGCCGCTGGAAGGCGCACCGGCAACGTTGGCGCCGCTGGTATCGACTTTCAGTGTTTTCCCCTTCTCATCGCCAGCTTCGGTCGCTGTCGTGGTAGTCGCCGTTTCTTCGCCAGCGCCCTTGATCCGAACGGTGGGGGCCGAAAGCGGATAAGGGTTTACGGTAGTTGCGCTGATAGTGGTCATGGGTACGCCTCCTTGGATGACCTTCTATCGGCCTGCGCCCCCCTTTCTAAAGGGCTGAATCGTTACATTTAGATGAATTCGAAGTCATCTGCATCCAGGTTCGCGGGAAACCGCGTGCGGTACGCGGCCAGGTCGGCTGCGTTCAAGCGCACCGTGAACACACCGTCGGCGTCGCCGGCGCTGAGCAAGGTCTCGCCCTGGAAATCCAGCACCTGGCTGTCGCCGGTGTAGGCGAAGCCCTTGCCATCGGTACCGATGCGGTTCACCGCGACGACATAACACAGGTTCTCGATCGCCCGGGCCGGCAGGAGCCGGTTCCAATGCTGGCGACGCGCACCTGGCCAGTTGGCGGTGTACAGCAGCAGGTCGGTGTCCTCGGCGTCGCGGCTCCAGACCGGAAAGCGCAGGTCGTAGCAGATCAGCGGACGAACCCGCCAGCCCTTGAGCTCGAACAGCACCTGGCGCTCCCCCGGCGTGTAGTGGTTGTGTTCTCCCGCCATGCGAAACAGATGACGCTTGTCGTAATGCAGCACTTCACCGTCCGGCCGCACCCAGAGCAGGCGGTTGCGGTGGCTACCGTCGGCGGCCTGGACAATCAGGCTGCCGGTGATCACCGCATCGAGCCGCGCCGCCTGGGTGCGAAGCCACACGCTGGTGGGGCCGTGCTCCGGCTCCGCCAGGGTGTGCGACGCCATGGAAAACCCGGTGGTGAACATTTCCGGGAGGATAATCAAGTCCGCCCCGCGGGCCTGTTCCAACAGGCCTTCGAAATGCTCCAGGTTGGCCTGGCGATCGTGCCAGGCCAGCGTGGTCTGGATCAGGGCAATGTCGAGGTTCGGCAACGCGCTCAAATCACGCATAGTTTTTCCGCCGCTTCACGCAGCGTCTCCTCGCGCTTGGCAAAGCACAGGCGCACCAGGCGCTGGCCTTGGGGTGGGTCCTGATAGAACACCGACACCGGAATCGTCGCCACGCCGTGTTCACGGGTCAGCCAGACCGCCATGTCGACATCGTTCAGGTCCGGGCGGATCTGGCTGTAATCCACCAGCTGAAAGTAAGTCCCGGCCACGCGCTTGAAGCTGAACCACGACGGAGCCAGCAGATCGCAGAACAGGTCACGCTTGGCCTGGTAGAAGGCCGGCAGCTCATCGACGTGCTCGGGGTGCTCGGCCATGTAGTCGGCCAGGGCGTACTGCAACGGCGTCACACCGCAGAAACTGACGTACTGATGGACCTTGCGCAGCTCCGCGCTCAGAGCCGGCGGTGCCACGACGTAGCCGGTCTTCCAGCCGGTGACGTGGTAAGTCTTGCCGAACGAACTGACCACGAAGGCCCGCTGGTACAGTTCTTCGTGGGCCAGCACGCTGGCATGGGACACACCGTCGAACACTAGGTGTTCATAGACTTCGTCGCTGACGAGGTAGATATCGCGGTCGCGAATCAACGTCGCCAACCGATCAAGCTCGGCGCGGCTGATCAGCGCGCCGCTGGGGTTGTGCGGGGTGTTGAGGATGATCATGCGGGTACGCGGGCTCAAGGCTTCGCCAAGCTTCTGGAAGTCGATGGCGAAATCTTCCAGGCCCAGTTGCACGTGCACGCAACGCCCACCGGCCAACGTTACGGCGGGCTCGTAGCTGTCATAGCAAGGGTCGAACACGATCACTTCGTCACCGCTGTGGACCACGGCGGCAATGGCACAGAAAATTCCCTGGGTCGCACCAGGCGTCACGGTGATCTCCTGATCGGCATCGACGCTGGCGCCGTAGCTGCGGGTGATTTTCGCGGCGATCTGCTGGCGCAAGGCCGGCAGGCCGGTCATGGGCGAATACTGGTTATGGCCTTGGGCAACATGCCGGCCGACCGCATCGCGCAAGGCCTGCGGGCCATCGAAATCGGGAAACCCCTGGGACAGGTTCAGCGCGCCGGTCTGCGCGGCAAGCTGGGACATCTGGGTGAAAATGGTGATGCCGACGTTTGGCAACTTGCTGGTGATCATCAACGGTCCTTTGCTCTGCCCCCGGCTCTGGCGCGGCGCGGGAGAGACCGAGAATAGCCCAATCGTCGGGCATGAAAAAGGGTGCCCAGGGGCACCCGATATCACTCAATGACATCACAGCCATCCCGACACAGAACCCTGTGGCGAGGGGATTTATCCCCGCTGGGTTGCGCAGCAACCCCAAAGCAGTGAATTCAATCTACCTGACACACCGAGTTGTGGGTTTTAGGGCTGCTACGCAGCCCAGCGGGGATAAATCCCCTCGCCACAGGTTCTGGATGCTGTCTCTGTGGGCAACGCCCCTCTGAGCAGTCAATCAGCGCTTATCGCGACGCTTCTTGTCGGCCTTCTTGTGGTGCGACATCAAGCGGCGCTTCTTGTTGACCTGGCGGTCGGTGAGCGTGTTCTTGTTGCCTTCGTACGGGTTCTCGCCGCCCTTGAACTCGATGCGGATCGGCGTGCCGACCAGCTTCAGGACGCGGCGATAGGTGTTTTCCAGGTAACGGACGTAGGACTTGGGCACCTTCTCGATCTGGTTACCGTGAATCACGATGATCGGCGGGTTGGCACCACCCAGGTGGGCGTAACGCAGCTTGATCCGACGGTTGTTGACCATCGGTGGCGCGTGCTCGCCGACGGCGTCTTCGAGGATCTGGGTCAGGCGGTTGGTCGGCCAGCGGGTGACCGCCGACTTGAACGAGTTCTGCACCGAGGCGTAGAGGTTGCCCACGCCCGTGCCGTGCAGGGCCGAGATGAAGTGGATGTCGGCGAAGTCGACGAAGAACAGCCGGCGCTGCAATTCAACCTTCACGAAATCCCGCTCGCTGGGCGTCATGCCGTCCCATTTGTTGATCGCGATGACCAATGCGCGACCGGCCTCCAGGGCAAAGCCCAGCAGGTTCAGGTCGTGATCGACCACGCCTTCGCGCGCGTCCATCACGAAGATCACCACGTTGGCGTCCTTGATCGCCTGCAACGTCTTGACCACGGAGAATTTTTCGACTTCTTCGTGGATCTTGCCGCGCTTGCGCACACCAGCGGTGTCGATCAGCGTGTACTTCTCTTCGTTGCGTTCGAAGGGAATGTAGATGCTGTCGCGGGTGGTGCCGGGCTGGTCATACACGATCACCCGGTCTTCACCGAGCATGCGGTTGACCAGGGTCGACTTGCCCACGTTCGGACGACCGATGATGGCGATCTTGATACCGTCTTTTTCGCTCGGGCCCGGAATACGCTTGGCTTCTTCGCCTTCGGCGACGATTTCCTCTTCGCCCTCTTCCGGCTCGTCTTCATCGTCCTTCGGGAAGTCCGCCAGGGCGATTTCCAGCAGTTGGCTGATACCACGGCCGTGGGCACCGGCGATCGGGATCGCCTGGCCCATGCCCAACGGTGCGAATTCGGCGCGGGCCATGTCCGGGTCGATGTTGTCGACCTTGTTGGCCACCACGTGGGAGCGCTTGTTACGTTTGCGCAAATGCTCGGCGATCATCTGGTCGGCGGCGGTAAAACCGGCCTTGGCGTCTACCAGGAACAGCACCACATCGGCTTCTTCGATGGCGAGCAACGACTGCTCGGCCATTTTTTCGTCCATGCCGTGTTCATCACCGGAGATGCCGCCGGTGTCGACCAGGATATAGGTACGCCCTTGCCACTTGGCCTCACCGTATTGGCGATCACGGGTCAGACCGGACAAGTCGCCGACGATGGCGTCGCGAGTCCTGGTCAGGCGATTGAACAAGGTGGACTTGCCGACGTTCGGTCGGCCCACCAGGGCGATTACGGGAACCATGCGGCTCTCCACTTCGTTATTTCAGAAAATACAAAAGCCGCTGCGAGGCAGCGGCTGGTGCTCGGAGGCCGTCCTGTGGGAGCGGGCTTGCTCGCGAAAGCGGTGTGTCAGTCGAGAATTTGTCTTCTGATACGCCGTATTCGCGAGCAAGCCCGCTCCCACAAAGGACAGGCCGCTTGAGGTCTAGCCCCAAGCATAGTCTTACTTGATGGTCAGGGCTTCCAGCTTGCCGCTGTTGCCATACACATAAATCATGTTGCCCACCACCAGCGGACGGGCACGCAGGCCGTCGCTGTCGATGCGCTCACGGCCGACGAAACGGCCGTCTACCTGGCTGAGCAGGTGCAGGTAACCTTCCAGGTCACCCACTGCAACGTAGCTGGAGAACACTTCCGGGGCCGACAACTGGCGGCGGGCCAGGGAATCGTTGCTCCACAACGCGGTGGTGGAACGCTCGTCGACGCCTTCGACCGTGCCCGAGGACAGGCTCACGTAGACGCTGCCAAACCCTTGGGCGACACCGGCGTAGCTGGACGCATCGCGTTGCCACAGCGGACGACCGCTTTCCAGGTCCAGTGCGGCCACGCGGCCCTGGTAGCTGGCGACGTACAGTGTACCGCCGGACAACAGCAGGCCGCCGTCGATGTCGACCACGCGCTCCAGTTCCGAACGACCTTGCGGGACAGCAACGCGCTGCTCCCACACCGGCACGCCGTTGGAGATGTCCAGGGCGACCACCTTACCCGTCGACAACCCAGCCACCGCGAGGCGGTTGGTGACGACAGGCGCGCTGGTGCCGCGCAGGGTCAGTACCGCCGGTGTACTGTCATAGACCCAGCGCTGGTTGCCGGTGGCGGCATCCAGGCCGATCAGACGGTCATCCTGGGTCTGGACCACGACCACGTCACCGTTGGTGGCCGGCGGGGCGAGCACTTCACTGGACACGCGGGCGCGCCATTTCTCTTCACCGCTGCTCGCATCGAGGGCGACGATCTCCCCCTTGAGCGTGCCGATCATGACCAGACCGTAACCCACGCCCACGGCACCGGACACAGGCAGTTCGAGATCCTTTTCCCACTTGGTGTCGCCGTTCATGCGATCCAATGCATACACTTCACCGGTGACGTCACCGGCGTAGATCGTGTCGCCATCGATGGCCGGCACCAGCATGTTGTAGGTTTCGCCCTGGCCTTCGCCGATGGAACGGCTCCATTGCTTCTGCAGCACGACTTCTTCTTTGAAATCGGTCAGCTCGGCCGGAGGCAGTTCTTTCTTGCTGTTGCTGCTGCAACCCGCGGCCAGAATGGCCAGGGTCAGCAATGCTGCATGTTTCCACTGGATCACGTCACGCATCCCCTTTGGCCAGGTCGTCCAGCTTGATTTGCAGGCCACCGACTGCGGCTTCATCCGACAGCGCAGCCTTGGCTTTTTGGTAAGCCGCGTGAGCCTCATCGGTGCGCCCCAGCTGTACCAGCAGGTCGCCCTTGAGTTCTTCGCGGGTCGCCAGGAAGGCCTTGTCGGCATCGCCGTCAAGCAACTTCAGGGCGTCTTCGGTCTTGTTCTGTGCCGCCAGCACCTGCGCCAGGCGCTGACGCGCCACTTCGCCCAGGGTCGGGTTGGCCGGCTTGTCGACAATGCCCTTGAGCTCGGTGGCGGCGTCGTCCAGCTTGCCGTTGTCCACCGCTACCTTGGCCACGAACAGGCGACCGTACTGCGCGTACGCGGTGCCGCCGAACTCGCTGTTGAGCTTGCCGGCCAGATCCGCGACACGTGCCGCGTCAGGCTTGCCGTCTGGCGTCAGGGTGGTTTCCAGCAATTGCTGATAGAGCACCGAGGCGCCTTGCGACTGGTTGTTCTGGTATTTCTGGTAGGCCTGCCAGCCGAACACGATGACCAGCGCCAACAGGCCGCCAGTGACCAGCGGCTTGCCATTGCGCGTCCACCAGTCCTTCAAATCCGCCAGCTGTTCATCTTCGGTACTCGACACCCCAATACTCCTTAATCGCTAAATCGGCTGTTTGACAGCTTCAACCCTGCACGACGCAGGTGGCCAGGTGTGCAGCAAGCGCATCCCAGGCAATGCTTTGTTGTTCGCCCTGGCCACGCAGGGGTTTGAAACCTACCACTTGTTGGGCCAGTTCGTCGTCACCAAGGATCAGTGCATACAGCGCACCGCTCTTGTCGGCCTTCTTGAACTGGCTCTTGAAGCTGCCGGCACCGGCGTTGATCTGCAGGCGCAGGTTGGGCAACTGGTCGCGGACCCGCTCGCTCAGCGACAATGCCGCCAGCTCGGCCGCTTCGCCGAACGCGCAGAGGTAGACGTCAACCTGACGGGACAGCGCTTGCGGCACCTTGTCCAAGGCCTCGAGCATCAGCACCAGGCGCTCGATGCCCATGGCAAAGCCCACGCCCGGGGTCGGCTTGCCGCCCATCTGCTCCACCAGCCCGTCGTAGCGGCCGCCGGCACACACGGTGCCCTGGGCGCCGAGCTTGTCGGTGACCCATTCGAATACGGTCTTGCTGTAGTAATCCAGGCCACGGACCAGTTTCGGGTTGATCACGTAGGGAATGCCGGCGGCGTCGAGACGAGCCTTGAGCCCTTCGAAGTGCACGCGGGACTCTTCGTCCAGGTAGTCGGCCAGCTTCGGCGCATCCACCAGCACGGCCTGGGTGTCCGGATTCTTGGTATCCAGCACCCGTAGCGGGTTGGTCTTGAGCCGACGCTGGCTGTCTTCGTCCAGGTGCTCGAGGCGGGCCGAGAGGAACTCCACCAACGCGTCACGGTAGCGAGCACGGGCTTCGGCGGTGCCGAGGCTGTTGAGCTCCAGCTTGACCGCGTCGCGGATGCCCAGCTCACCCCACAGGCGCCAGGTCAGCACGATCAGCTCGGCGTCGATGTCCGGGCCATCGAGGTTGAACACTTCGCAGCCGATCTGGTGAAACTGGCGATAACGGCCTTTCTGCGGACGCTCGTGACGGAACATCGGGCCGATGTACCAGAGCTTCTGCACCTGGCCGCCACCGGTGATGCCGTGCTCGAGCACCGCACGTACGCACGCCGCCGTGCCTTCGGGGCGCAGGGTCAGGGAATCGCCGTTGCGATCGTCGAAGGTGTACATCTCTTTTTCGACGATGTCGGTCACTTCACCAATCGAGCGCTTGAACAGCTCGGTGAACTCGACGATCGGCATGCGGATCTGCCGGTAACCGTAGTTATCCAGCAAACGCGCCACGGTGCCCTCGAAATAACGCCACAGGGGCGTCTGCTCGGGCAGGATGTCGTTCATGCCACGAATGGCTTGCAGGGACTTGCTCACAGATTTTCCTTAAATTCGTTCGATCAGCCGCGCGCGATCACCGCTGCGTCGGCCTCGACCTTCTCGGCCGCCTTCTCGCGGATCAGCCGTTCCAGCTCATCCACCAGATTGTCATTCGTCAATTTCTGCGACGGCTTGCCGTCGATGTAAATCAGGTTCGGCGTACCGCCGGTGAGGCCGATATGGGCCTCCTTGGCTTCGCCCGGCCCGTTGACCACGCAGCCAATCACCGCGACATCCAGCGGCACCAGCAGGTCTTCGAGTCGCCCTTCCAGCTCATTCATGGTCTTGACCACATCGAAGTTCTGCCGCGAGCAGCTCGGGCAGGCGATGAAGTTGATGCCACGGGACCGCAGGTGCAGGGACTTGAGGATGTCGTAGCCGACCTTCACTTCCTCGACCGGGTCCGCCGCCAACGAGATGCGGATGGTATCGCCAATCCCTTCGGCGAGCAGCATACCGAGGCCGACGGCGGATTTCACCGTGCCCGAACGCAACCCGCCCGCTTCGGTGATGCCCAGGTGCAGCGGCTGGACGATTTCCTTGGCCAGCAGCCGGTAGGCTTCAACGGCCATGAACACATCGGAGGCCTTCACGCTGACCTTGAAGTCCTGGAAGTTCAGGCGTTCGAGGTGCTCGACGTGACGCAGCGCCGACTCGACCAGCGCCGCCGGGGTCGGCTCGCCGTATTTCTTTTGCAGGTCTTTTTCCAGGGAACCGGCGTTCACCCCGATGCGAATCGGGATGCCACGGTCGCGGGCGGCATCCACCACGGCACGCACGCGGTCTTCGCGACCGATGTTGCCGGGGTTGATGCGCAGGCAATCCACACCCAACTCGGCCACGCGCAGGGCGATGCGGTAGTCGAAGTGGATGTCGGCCACCAAGGGGACCTTGACCAGTTGCTTGATCTTGCCGAATGCCTCGGCGGCGTCCATGTCCGGCACCGAAACCCGCACGATGTCGACACCGGCGGCTTCCAGTCGGTTGATCTGCGCGACCGTGGCGGCCACGTCATTAGTGTCGCTGTTGGTCATGCTCTGCACAGCGATAGGGGCATCGCCGCCCACGGGCACGTTGCCGACCCAGATCTTTCGGGATTCGCGACGCTTGATAGGAGATTCGCCGTGCATGACTTATTGACCCAACTTCAGGCGAGCGGTCTCGCCACTGGTGAACGGAGCCACATCGACCGGCTGGCCGTTGTAGCTGACCTGTGCGCCACGGGCATACCCCAGGCGTACGGCGAAAGGCGGCTTGCCATTGATGGACGTGCTGTCGCCCTTGCGCTTGAGGCCACTGAACAGGACCTTGCCGTTGCCGTCGGTGACCTGGGTCCAGCAGTCGGCGGTGAACTGAATCTGGACCTGGCCTTCACCGGCAGCCGGGGCGACCGAGGTCGCCGGAGCGGCTGGCGCGGCTGGGGCTGCCGGGGCTGCCGGGGCGACGGGAGCGGTTGGCGTGGCATGGGTGGCAGGCGCCGCCACGGTCGGCGCTGGCGTGCCTGGCGCGGCGGGTGCCGTGGCAATCGGGGCGCCGCCCGTGCTCGGGGCAGCAGGCGTGGTCGGTGCCGGGACAGCCGGCTCAGCGCCGGCCTGGGCGTCGGCATCGTCCGGGCTTTGTGGCAGCGCCAGATTGGTCTCGCCTTCGGCCTGGCCTTCCACGACGGCCTGGTCTTCCGGCTCGTCCAGCGGATGGATCTGGGTCGTACCGTCGGCGCCTTCGACCTCGACGTGCTCGGGGTTCATCGCCACTGGCTCTTTGTTGCGCTGGGACGTCTGGTCCTGCCACCAGACGAAACCGCCACCGATCACCGCGATCAGCAACAGCAGGCTGACAATGCGCAGGATCGTGTGGGAAACACGAACCGGCTCTTCGATGCGTCCCAGGCTGTGCACATTGCTGCCCTGGGCGTCGGAACCGGTGTATTGATCGAATTGCTGGACCAGGACGGTCTGGTCCATGCCGAGCAACTTGGCATAGGCGCGGATGTAGCCGCGGGCGAAAGTGTGCCCGGGCAGCTTGTCGAACGCGCCCGCTTCCAGGTTGCTCAGGGAAGTCACGGTGAGATTGAGCTTGTGGGCCACTTCGGCCAGCGACCAACCATTGCTTTCGCGGGCTTGACGCAGGGTCTCACCGGGATTTACGCGAGTCGCTGCTACAACTTCGGGATGCGCCGCTTTCATCATTGCTCCGACAGGTATTGCTGATATTCCGGCGTACCGGGATAGAGTCTTTTGAGTTGCAGGCCATAACTTGCAGCCTTGTCGCGATCTTCAAACACATGTGCCAGCCGAACGCCGAGCAATAGACTACGTGCATTTTGCTCGCTGAGCAGGCTAAAACGCTCGTAGTAGTCACGCGCGGGCACATAATGCCTGTCTTCGTAGGACAACTCAGCCATTTCCAGCAGGGCTCGCGGTTGCTGGCGGTTGAGGCGCAGGGCCTTTTCCAGCTGCTGGCGGGCCAGGTCTCGCTGGCCCAACTGCGCGGCCGTCATGCCAAGGTTCTCGAATACCCGCGAGCGCTCTGGGTAAAGGGTGTCGGCGGCGGCCTGCTCGAAGCGCTCGTAGGCTTCCTTGTAACGCTTCTGCTCGTAAAGAAAACCGCCGTAGTTGTTCAGGATCCGTGCGTCCTGGGGCCGTGCCGAAAGCGCCTTGCGAAAATGCTGGTCGGCCAGCTCCGACTCCAGTTCGGCCTGGAACACCAGGGCCAGGGCCGCGTTGGCGTCGGCGTCGTTGTCGTCCAGGTCCAGGGCTTTCTTGAGCGGGACCTTGGCCCGTTCGGTCATGCCCTGCTGCAAGTAGCCAATGCCCAGTTGCACATAGGCCGCACGCGCCTCATCGCGCCCCTTGCTGGTTTTCATCGGGTTGTAGTCACCCGACAGAACACAACCGGAACACAGCCCGGCCAACAGCAAGATGAGCGCGAAGCGCAGGGACATAGAGTTCCTCTCTTAGTGACTGTTCGCAGCGTTCTGCGCCACATCGTCGGAGGCGTTCAACTCGCGCACGGCAATGTAGCGTTCGCTGCGACGGGTGCGATCCAGCACCTGCCCTACCAATTGGCCACACGCGGCGTCGATGTCTTCGCCGCGGGTGGTGCGCACGGTGACGTTGAAGCCAGCGTGGTGAAGCTGATCCTGGAAGCGACGAATCGCATTGTTGCTCGGACGCTCGTAACCGGAATGCGGGAACGGGTTGAACGGGATCAGGTTGATCTTGCACGGGATGTTCTTGAGCAGTTCGATCATCTCGACCGCATGCTCGACTTTGTCGTTCACATCCTTGAGCAAGGTGTACTCGATGGTCAGCACGCGCTTCTCGCCCAGGGCCGACATGTAGCGCTGGCATGACTCGAGCAGCATCTTAAGCGGATACTTCTTGTTGATTGGCACCAATTGGTTACGCAATGCGTCATTGGGTGCGTGCAGCGACAACGCCAGGGAGACGTCGATGTGCTTGGCCAGCTCATCGATCATCGGCACCACGCCGGAGGTGGACAGGGTCACCCGACGCTTGGAAATGCCGTAGCCCAGGTCATCCATCATCAAGTGCATGGCCGACACGACATTGTCGAAGTTCAGCAGCGGCTCACCCATGCCCATCATCACCACGTTGGTGATGGCACGGTCGACGGTCGCCGGGACGCTGCCAAAGGATTTGTTGGCAATCCACACCTGGCCGATCACTTCGGCGGCGGTGAGGTTGCTGTTGAAGCCTTGCTTGCCGGTGGAGCAGAAACTGCAATCCAGGGCACAGCCTGCCTGGGACGAAACGCACAAGGTGCCGCGTTTGCCCTGGGGAATGTAGACGGTCTCGACGCAGCTGCCGGACGCCACGCGCACCACCCACTTGCGGGTGCCGTCGCTGGAGATGTCCTCGCTGACCACTTCGGGGCCGCGAATCTCGGCAACCGCCTTGAGCTTCTCGCGCAAGGCCTTGCCGACATTCGTCATGGCGTCGAAGTCGTCGACGCCGAAGTGGTGAATCCATTTCATCACCTGGCCGGCACGGAAACGCTTCTCCCCGATCGAGTCGAAAAATTTCTCCATTTCCGGCTGGGTCAGGCCCAGCAGGTTGGTTTTGCCGTTCGATGTAGTCATGGATTCACCTTCACTCAAAAGCCTGGGCTTAGCGAGTGGTTACTTCAGTAGCGGAGAAAAAGTAAGCGATTTCGCGAGCAGCAGCGGCTTCGGAGTCCGAACCGTGAACGGCGTTGGCGTCGATGGACTCGGCGAAGTCAGCACGGATGGTGCCGGCAGCCGCTTCTTTAGGGTTGGTGGCGCCCATCAGCTCACGGTTGCGAGCGATGGCGTTTTCGCCTTCCAGAACCTGGACGACAACCGGACCGGAAGTCATGAAGGCAACCAGTTCACCGAAGAAACCGCGCTCGCTGTGCTCAGCGTAGAAGCCTTCGGCCTCGGCCTTGGACAGTTGCTTCATTTTCGAAGCTACAACGCGCAGGCCAGCGTCTTCGAAGCGGGTAACGATCTTGCCGATGACGTTTTTAGCAACGGCGTCAGGCTTGATGATGGAGAAAGTACGTTGAACAGCCATGGTGTAACTCCAGAAACGATAATTTGTGAAAAATTAAACCCGCGAATTATACGCGGGTTCAGGGGTATTGCCTAACCTGCCGGGTCGATCAGTCGATTTCTTCGATCCAGAGCGTCTGAACCGCCTCCAGGACCTTCTCGCCGCAACGGCCGGAAGCATTGTCGAAGTCGGGCAGCTCCATGATCCATCGCTGCAGATCGACGAAGTTGACCGTCAACGGGTCTACGTCTGGCTTCGCTTCGGCCAATTCCTCAGCGATGCGCCGTACATCATTCCAACCATAGCTCATGACAGTGTCACCATCAGTGCGGCGCTTCGGCCGCATGGTTAAGCGAATATTTCGGGATCTCGACCACCAGGTCCTCGGTGCCGACCTTGGCCTGGCAGGTCAGGCGCGACGTCGGCTCCAGGCCCCAGGCGCGATCCAGGTAGTCTTCTTCGAGCTCATCGGCTTCGTTCAGCGAGTCAAACCCTTCGCGAATGATGCAATGGCACGTGGTGCAGGCACAAACGCCGCCGCAGGCGCTTTCGATCTCGATGTGGTTGTCGTGGGCCACTTCCAGCAGGGATTTGCCGGTTTCGGCCTCGACCACCATACCGTCCGGGCAGTGCTCGGCGTGTGGCAGAAAAATGATCTGCGGCATCAGTTATTCCTCGATTTCATTCAGGTTGCGCCCCGCCAGGGCGGCCTTGACCGTCGAGTCCAGGCGGCGGGCAGCAAAGGCATCGGTGACGCTCGACAGACGCTTGGTCTGCTGCTCGATGGCATGGCCATCGGTGCCCTTGATCAATTCGGACAGTTCCTGCATCTGCAATTCGATGACCATGCGCTCTTCGGCATCCAACAGGCGATCGCCATCGGCCTCGAGGGCACCCTGCACCGCTTCGATCAGGCGCTGGGCATCGACTTGTTGCTCGCGCAGCACGCGGGCCACCTTGTCGTCGCCGGCGTACTGGAACGAGTCCTTGAGCATCCGGGCGATTTCGCCGTCGGTCAGACCATAGGACGGCTTGACCTGGATGCTTGCCTCGACGCCCGAACCCAGTTCGCGGGCGGTGACGTTGAGCAAGCCGTCGGCATCGACCTGGAAGGTCACGCGGATCTTCGCGGCACCGGCCACCATCGGCGGGATGCCACGCAGTTCGAAGCGCGCCAGGGAACGACAGTCGCTGATCAGCTCACGCTCGCCTTGCAGCACGTGAACCATCATGGCCGACTGGCCGTCCTTGTAAGTGGTGAAGTCCTGGGCGCGGGCGACGGGAATGGTGGTGTTGCGCGGAATCACCTTCTCCATCAGGCCACCCATGGTCTCAAGACCCAGGGACAGCGGAATCACATCGAGCAGCAGCAGTTCGCCGCCGTCACGCTTGTTGCCGGCCAGGGTGTCGGCCTGGATCGCGGCGCCGATGGCCACCACCTGGTCCGGGTCGATTTCGGTCAATGGCTGACGGCCAAAGGCTTCGGCCACGGCCTGGCGAACGCGAGGCACGCGGGTCGAGCCACCGACCATGACCACGGCCTTGACGTCTTCGAGCTCGACGCCCGAGTCGCGCACGGCGCGACGGCAAGCCTTGAGGCTGCGGGCGACCATGGGTTCGATCAATGCATCGAAGGCTTCACGGCTCAGCACCGCACTCCAGCCTTCGTAGTGCACTTCAACGCTGGCGGCGTCGGTCAGGGCTTCCTTGGCGGCGCAGGCGGTTTGCAGCAGGTGGCGCTGCGCACCCGGATCGAGGTCGGCGGACAGGCCCGCCTGCTCGATGATCCAGCCGGCAATGGCGTGGTCGAAGTCATCACCGCCCAGGGCGCTGTCGCCGCCAGTGGCCAGGACTTCGAAAACACCGCCGGTCAGGCGCAGGATCGAAATATCGAATGTACCGCCGCCCAGGTCGTAGATCGCGACCAAGCCTTCGGCGTGCTGGTCCAACCCATAGGCCACCGCCGCGGCAGTCGGCTCATTGAGCAGGCGCAGCACGTTGAGGCCGGCCAGCTTGGCCGCATCCTTGGTGGCTTGGCGCTGGGCGTCGTCGAAGTAGGCCGGGACGGTGATCACAGCCCCCACCAGCTCGCCGCCCAATGCGGCTTCGGCACGCACGCGCAGAACCTTGAGGATGTCGGCCGACACCTGCACCGGGCTTTTCGGCCCCTGCACGGTGTCGATGAACGGCATGTGGGATTCGCCGCCAACAAAACGATACGGCAGTTGGTCGCCCAGCTGCTTGACGTCGGCCAGGCCGCGCCCCATCAGGCGCTTGACCGACACGACGGTGTTCAGCGGGTCAGTGGAGGCGGCCAGCTTGGCCGATTCACCCACCTCGACGCGGTCGGCGTGGTAGCGAACGGCGGATGGCAGGATCACCTGCCCCTGCTCGTCCGCCAGCGGTTCGGAGAGACCGCTGCGCAAGGCAGCGACCAGGGAATTGGTAGTACCCAAGTCGATTCCCACTGCCAGGCGACGCTGGTGGGGTTGTGGACTTTGGCCGGGTTCGGCGATCTGCAGTAGGGCCATCGTAATCAGGACTTATCTGTAATCAGGCGTGCGACCGGAGCGGCACTGGGTTAATCGTCGAGGCGCTCTTCGAGCTGGCGCACTTCGTAGGTGAGCTTGTCGAGGAACTGCATGCGCCGCATCAGGCGTTCGGCCTGTTCGCGTTGCGCGGCATCGTTCCAGCAGGCTGCGAAGCTTTCGTTCAGTGTGTGCTGGGCGTCTTTGAGACGGCGCTTGAAGGCCGCGACACCGGCCAGGTCGGCGCTCTCCTGGAGGTCTTCGAGCTCTTCGCGCCACTGCATCTGCTGCAGAAGAAACTCAGGGTCGTGCACCGTGACTTCCAGGGGCAACTCATGACCGCTGATGGCGAGCAGGTAGCGCGCGCGCTTGGCCGGATGCTTGAGCGTCTGGTAGGCCTCATTGAGGTTGGCAGACTGCTCCAGCGCCCGGCGCTGCTCGGCTTCGGAGGCATCGGCAAACCGGTCCGGGTGGACACCCCGGGCCAGCTCCAGGTAACGCGCGGACAACTGATCGAGATCCAGCTGGAACGCAGGCTGCATCTGGAACAAGGCAAAATGACAAGGAGTTCCCACGAGCCGCCTCAGATGTTGAAGCTTTCGCCGCAGCCACACTCACCGCGTACGTTGGGGTTGTTGAACTTGAAGCCTTCGTTCAACCCTTCCTTGACGAAATCCAGCTCGGTGCCGTCCAGGTACGTCAGGCTCTTCGGGTCGATGATCACTTTCTGACCATGACTCTCGAACACCTGGTCGTCTTCGCCCACTTCGTCGACGAATTCGAGCACGTAGGCAAGGCCAGAGCAGCCCGTGGTGCGAACACCCAGGCGGATACCCTCGCCCTTGCCACGCCCCGCGAGGGAACGCTGCACATGTTTAGCTGCCGCTTCTGTCATCTGGATAGCCATGGAAACTCCTTAGCGGTGCGCGGATCAGATCAAGCCTTTCTTCTGCTTGTAATCGCGAACGGCGGCCTTGATGGCGTCTTCAGCGAGTACCGAGCAGTGGATCTTCACTGGCGGCAGGGCCAGTTCTTCGGCCAGCTGGGTGTTCTTGATGGTTTCGGCTTCATCAAGGGTCTTGCCCTTCATCCACTCGGTGGCCAGGGAGCTGGACGCGATGGCCGAACCGCAGCCATAGGTCTTGAACTTGGCATCTTCGATGATGCCTTGCTCGTTGACCTTGATCTGCAGGCGCATCACGTCGCCGCATGCCGGGGCGCCGACCATGCCGGTGCCGACATCAGGATCCTGCGCGTCCATCTTGCCGACGTTGCGCGGGTTCTCGTAGTGGTCGATGACCTTTTCGCTATATGCCATTTGCTTCAATCCTCATCAGTGAGCCGCTCTGGTGGCGACTTCTTCAGTGCGCAGCCCACTCGATTTTCGAGATGTCGACGCCGTCTTTGTACATGTCCCACAGCGGCGACAAGGCGCGCAGCTTGGTGACGGCCTCGCAGACTTTCTGCGCGGCGTAATCGATTTCCTCTTCGGTGGTGAAGCGGCCGAAGGTGAAGCGAATCGAGCTATGGGCCAGTTCGTCGTTGCGGCCCAGGGCGCGCAGTACGTACGAAGGCTCGAGCGAAGCCGAGGTGCAAGCCGAACCGGACGACACAGCCAGGTCCTTGAGTGCCATGATCAGCGACTCGCCTTCAACGTAGTTGAAGCTCAGGTTCAGGTTGTGCGGGACGCGGGCGGTCATGCTGCCGTTGACGTAGAGTTCTTCGAGGTGCTCGACCTGCTTGAAGAAACGGTCGCTCAGGGCCTTGATGCGCACGTTCTCGGCAGCCATGTCTTCCTTGGCGACGCGGAAGGCTTCGCCCATGCCGACGATCTGGTGGGTCGCCAGGGTGCCGGAACGCATGCCACGCTCGTGACCGCCACCGTGCATGGTCGCTTCGATGCGCACACGCGGCTTGCGGCTGACGTACAGCGCGCCGATGCCTTTGGGACCATAGGTCTTGTGGGCCGAGAAGGACATCAGGTCGACCTTGAGCTTCGACAGGTCGATCTCGACCTTGCCGGTGGACTGCGCCGCGTCGACGTGGAACAGCACACCCTTGGAACGGGTCAGCTCGCCAATGGCGGCGATGTCGTTGATGGTGCCGATTTCGTTGTTCACGTGCATGATCGAAACCAGGATGGTGTCGTCGCGCAGTGCGGCTTCAACCATGGCCGGGGTGATCAGGCCGTCTTCACCCGGCTCGATGTAGGTGACTTCGAAGCCTTCACGCTCCAATTGGCGCATGGTGTCCAGGACAGCCTTGTGCTCGACCTTGGAGGTGATCAGGTGCTTGCCCTTGGTGTGATAGAAATGCGCGACACCCTTGATTGCCAGGTTGTCGGACTCGGTGGCACCGGAGGTCCAGACGATTTCACGTGGGTCGGCATTGACCAGGTCGGCGACCTGGCGACGAGCGTTTTCAACCGACTCTTCGGCTTTCCAGCCGAACACGTGGGAACGGGACGCCGGGTTACCGAAGTTTCCGTCGACCAGCAGGCATTCACTCATTTTTTGCGCGACACGCGGATCAACCGGGGTGGTCGCAGAGTAATCAAGGTAAATCGGCAATTTCATGGACTCTCTCCTAAATCAGGCTGGCTGGCGTTCCGCGTGCTCTGCGGCGGTCATTCGACGGCGGACGCTTCAATCTTGTCCAGGTGCGGCGCCCTGCCATTGCAACGGCGCTGGTCCTGACGCTGGGCTACTTCTTGCACCTCACGGCGGGTGACAAGGTCGGCCAAGCTGATACCGCTCAGAAACTCGTGGATCTGCAGGCTCAAGTCGCACCACAGGTGATGGGTCAGGCAAGTATCGCCGCCATGGCAGTCGCCCAGCCCTTGGCATTTGGTCGCATCGACCGATTCGTTCACGGCATCGATCACCTGGGCGACCTGGATGCCTTGCATTTCACGGGACAGCTGGTAGCCGCCGCCGGGGCCGCGCACGCTGGAGACCAGGTTGCTGCGGCGCAGCTTGGCGAACAGCTGCTCAAGATAAGACAGGGAAATGCCTTGGCGCTCGGAGATATCGGCCAGGGACACCGGCCCGTGCTGCGCGTGCAATGCCAGATCCAGCATTGCGGTCACGGCGTATCGGCCTTTTGTAGTCAGTCGCATGGACAATTACCACGGAGTTCGGAATGGGGGCGAGTATGCAATTCCCGAGTATTTAAGTCAAGTATAAGACCTAGTGGGTTACTCGGATTTACCCGCGAAAGAGCGCGCGCATGATAGCAAAGGCTTGGCGGGCAGGACCAGTGATACCGCGTTATCGTTCTTCGCGAGCAAGCTCGCTCCCACAGGGGGTCTGCGTCGTACATGAGTGATGTGCTCGACAGAGATCCCTGTGGGAGCGAGCTTGCTCGCGATGAGGCCAGCAGGGTTTCAGCTGGCCTGGCTTTCATCCTTGTCCTGCACACACGCAAAGTCTTCCTCGCGCAGTTCAGGCAGGTCCTTGGCACAGTAATTACTGCCCAGTTCCTTCAGGGCGCCGCACATCCCCTCCAGGCGACCATCGACGGCCTGCAGGTGATCGAGCAACTGGTTGATCGCGCGCGCCACCGGGTCGGGCATGTCTTCGCCGACACCGTAGGCATCGAAGCCGATCTTCTCGGCCATGGCTTTGCGCCGGGCATTCTGCTCGTCATCGGACTTGACGATGATCCGCCCCGGAATACCGACCACGGTCGCCCCGGGCGGCACAGCCTTGGTCACCACGGCGTTGGAGCCGACTTTGGCCCCCGCGCCCACTGTGAACGGCCCGAGCACCTTGGCGCCCGCCCCCACCACCACGCCGTCTTCCAGCGTCGGGTGGCGCTTGCCTTTGTTCCAACTGGTGCCGCCGAGGGTCACGCCCTGGTACAGGGTCACGTCATCACCGATCTCGGCGGTTTCGCCGATGACGATGCCCATGCCGTGGTCGATGAAAAACCGCCGACCGACCTTGGCGCCAGGATGGATCTCGATCCCGGTCAACCAGCGTCCGAAGTTCGAGACCAGCCGCGCCAGCCATTTCCAGCCCATATTCCACAACGCGCCAGACAACCGATGCAGCCAGATGGCGTGCATTCCCGGGTAGCAGGTCAGCACTTCAAAGGCATTGCGCGCCGCCGGGTCACGATGGAAAACGCTTTGGATATCTTCACGCAAACGTTCGAACATTTTATTTCTTCCGCTTAATCAGCTCACCACGGGCCGCTTTCTGGGTTTCCGTGAGGATGCCGCGCAATATATTCATCTCCGCCCGGCTGACCGAGCTTCGTCCGTACAACCGACGCAGGCGCGCCATCAAGTGCCTTGGCTTGTCCGGGTCGAGGAACTCGATGTCCACCAGGGTCTGCTCCAGGTGTTCAAAGTATCGTTCCAGCTCATCCATCGTCGCCAGTGTCTCACTGCGCGGCGAGCCGACCTCGGTTTTTTCGACCTTGCTTGGCTGCCCTTCGGCGGCCAGCCAGGCCATGCGCACTTCATAACTCAACACCTGCACCGCCGCCGCGAGGTTCAGGGAACTGAACGTCGGGTCGGAAGGGATATGCACGTGAAAGTGACATCGCTGCAGCTCTTCATTGGTCAGGCCGGAGTCTTCACGGCCGAACACCAGGGCGATCTCGCTGCCCTGCTCCGCTTCCTCGATGACCTTGGTCCCGCACTCGCGGGGGTCGAGCATCGGCCAGGGGATGCGCCGGTCGCGGGCACTGGTGCCGAGCACCAGGTTGCACCCGACCAAGGCGTCTTCCAGGGTGGCGACCACTTGCGCACCGGCAAGGATGTCATCGGCGCCGGACGCCCGGGCGTCGGCTTCGTGATGGGGGAACAGCCGCGGCTCGACCAGCACCAGGCGTGACAGGCCCATGTTCTTCATGGCCCGCGCAGCCCCGCCGATGTTACCCGGATGGCTGGTATTGACCAGGACGACACGAATGTTCTGCAACAAGGGAGGCGCTCTCGAACACGATAAAGGGAGCAAATCTTACATAAGCACCTACCGTTAAGCTATGAAAGCGAACACCAACCTTCTCCTCGGAAAACTTTCTGATAGAATGCGCGGCTTTCTTTAACAACCTTAGGTGACACATCCATGCAGCCCATGCTGAATATCGCGCTGCGCGCCGCCCGCAGCGCCAGTGAACTGATCTTCCGCTCCATCGAGCGCCTGGATACCATCAAGGTCGACGAAAAAGACGCCAAGGACTACGTGTCCGAGGTGGATCGCGCCGCCGAACAGAAGATCGTCGACGCCCTGCGCAAGGCTTACCCGAACCACTCGATCCTGGGTGAAGAGACCGGCATGCACGCCGGCACCGGCATCGAAGGCGAAGAGTACCTGTGGATCATCGACCCACTGGACGGCACCACCAACTTCCTGCGCGGCATTCCTCACTTTGCTGTCAGCATCGCCTGCAAATACCGTGGCCGCCTGGAACACGCTGTCGTGCTGGACCCGGTTCGCCAGGAAGAATTCACCGCCAGCCGTGGCCGTGGCGCCCAGTTGAACGGTCGTCGCCTGCGCGTCAGTGGTCGCACCAGCCTGGACGGCGCCCTGCTGGGCACTGGCTTCCCGTTCCGCGATGACCAAATGGACAACCTGGACAACTACCTGGGCATGTTCCGCGCCCTGGTCGGCCAGACCGCCGGCATCCGCCGCGCTGGCGCCGCCAGCCTGGATCTGGCCTATGTAGCCGCCGGCCGTTTCGATGCATTCTGGGAGTCGGGCCTGTCCGAGTGGGACATGGCCGCAGGCGCCCTGCTGATCCAGGAAGCTGGTGGCTTGGTGAGCGACTTCACCGGCGGCCACGACTTCCTCGAAAAAGGCCACATCGTGGCGGGCAACACCAAATGCTTCAAGGCGGTGCTGACGGCTATCCAGCCACACCTGCCGGCTTCGCTGAAACGCTAAGCGACGCAGCCACAGAAAAGCACCCTTCGGGGTGCTTTTTTTGTGCCTCGGTTTTATGGATGAGGCAAATCCTGTGGGAGCGGGCTTGCCCGCGAAGACAATGTCTCATTGGACATGGATGCAAGCTGTTCCACCGCCTTCGCGGGCAAGCCAGCTCCCACACGGGATTGGGGTGGGTCAGGAATACGGGCATAAAAAAAGCACCCCGAAGGGTGCTTTTTCAATTCTTCCGAATTACTGGGCCGGTTCGTTCTGGCCTAGGATCAGTTGGCCTTCCTTGCTCACCGGGATCTGGTTGCCCGGGTCGCGATCCATACGGACTTTGCCTTCCTTGCCGTCGAGCATGTAGCGCACGTCGTAGCCGACGACCTTGTCACTGATGTCGTTGACGGTATTGCAGCGGGTTTGCGTCGTGGTGTACGTGTCACGCTCCTGCATGCCTTCCTGAATCTTGTTACCGGCATAGCCGCCGCCGGCCGCGCCGGCCACGGTGGCGATTTTCTTGCCGGTGCCGCCGCCCACCTGGTTGCCCAGCAGGCCACCGGCCAGGGCGCCGATCACGGTGCCGGCGATCTGGTGCTGGTCCTGGACCGGCTTCTGCCGGGTCACGGTGACGTCCTTGCACACTTCACGCGGGGTCTTGATCTGGGTCTTGACCGGTTCCACGGCCAATACTTGCGCATACTCAGGGCCACTTTTTACCAAGCTGTAGGTCGCGACCGCACCACCGGCAGTCACACCGACAGCACCCAATACCGCACCAACCAGCATCGATTTGTTCACTTGAACCTCCTGACCATCACAAGCGGAATAATCCGCGCTTCTCCCAGCCTTGGAGCATAAAAAAAGGCGCGAGTTCAACTCGCGCCTTTTCGGTCGTGACGGACGGGGACAAGCCTTATGGGCGGTCGTCCACTTCCGTTTCGGTGGCCGCTGGAGGAATCAGGTCCTCGGTGCTCAGGTTCAGCCAGATCAGCACCACGTTGGCGATGTAGATCGACGAATAGGTACCCGCCAGTACACCGACGAACAGCGCGATGGAGAAACCAAACAGGTTATCGCCACCAAAGAACAACAGCGCAGCAATCGCCAGCAAGGTGGAGATCGACGTCGCCATGGTCCGCAGCAGGGTCTGGGTGGTCGAGATGTTGATGTTCTCGATCAAGGAGGCCTTGCGCAGCACGCGGAAGTTCTCACGCACCCGGTCGAACACCACGATGGTGTCGTTGAGCGAGTAACCGATGATCGCCAGCACCGCCGCCAGCACCGTCAGGTCGAAGGTGATCTGGAAGAACGACAGGATGCCCACGGTCACGATCACGTCGTGGATCAGCGAGACGATGGCGCCCACCGCGAACTTCCACTGAAAGCGGAAGGCCAGGTAGATCAGGATGCCACCCAGCGCCATCAGCATGCCGAGGCCGCCCTGGTCGCGCAGCTCTTCACCCACCTGCGGGCCGACGAACTCGACGCGCTTGACCTGCGCCGGGTTGTCGCCACCGGCCTTCTGCAAGGCTTCGGCAACCTGATGACCCAGTTGCGGGTCTTCGCCCGGCATGCGCACCAGCAGGTCGGTGGTCGCACCGAAGCTCTGCACGATGGCTTCGCCGTAGCCCGAGGTCGCCAGTTGCTCACGCACCTTGGTGACGTCGGCCGGACGCTCGTAGGTCAGCTCGATGAGCGTACCGCCAGTGAAGTCCAGGCCGTAGTTCAGGCCCTTGGTGGCCCAGCTGAACAACGCCAGTACGGTAAGAAACAATGTGACGCCGAACGCAACGTTGCGAACGCCCATGAAGTTGATTGTACGTAACATGGCAGCCCCTTAAATCCACAACTTCTTGAAGTCACGACCGCCAAAGATCAGGTTGACCATTGCGCGGGTCACCATGATGGCCGTGAACATCGAGGTAAAGATCCCGAGGGACATGGTCACTGCGAAGCCCTTGACCGGGCCAGTGCCCATGGCGAAGAGAATCCCGCCGACCAGCAACGTGGTCAGGTTGGCGTCGAGAATAGCGGTGAATGCCCGGCCGAAGCCTTCGTTGATTGCCCGCTGGATCGACATGCCCGCGGCGATCTCTTCACGTATCCGCGAGAAGATCAGCACGTTGGCGTCCACCGCCATGCCCATGGTCAATACGATACCGGCGATGCCCGGCAGGGTCAGCGTAGCCCCCAGCAGCGACATCAGGGCCAACAGCATCACCATGTTCACCGCCAGCGCGACCGTGGCAATGATGCCGAAGAAGCGGTAGATGGCGATGATGAACAGCGACACGAACAGCATGCCCCACAGCGAGGCGTCGATACCCTTGGTGATGTTGTCGGCACCCAGGCTCGGGCCGATGGTGCGCTCTTCAGCGAAGTACATCGGCGCGGCCAGGCCACCGGCACGCAGCAGCAGGGCCAGTTCCGAGGCCTCACCCTGGCCGTTCAGGCCGGTGATGCGGAATTGGCTGCCCAGCGGCGACTGGATGGTCGCCAGGCTGATGATCTTCTTCTCTTCCTTGAAGGCCTGCACGGCGACGTCTTTCTCGACGCCGTTTACCACTTGCTTGGTGTAGGTGGTGATCGGCTTCTGCTCGATGAAGATCACCGCCATGCTACGGCCGACGTTGCTGCGCGTGGCGCGGCTCATCAGTTCGCCACCGTGGCCGTCGAGGTGGATGTTCACCTGCGGACGACCGTGCTCGTCGAAGCTCGCCTTGGCGTCGGTCACCTGGTCACCGGTGATGATCAGGCCACGCTCGATCTGCGCCGGTGGACGGTTGCCCTCGCGGAACTCGAAGCTCTCGGAAGTGGCCTTGGACGCGCCCGGCTCGGCACCGAGGCGGAATTCCAGGTTGGCGGTCTTGCCGAGGATACGCTTGGCTTCGGCGGTGTCCTGCACGCCCGGCAGCTCGACCACGATGCGGTTGGCGCCCTGGCGCTGCACGATCGGCTCGGCTACACCCAGCTCGTTGACCCGGTTACGCACGGTGGTCAAGTTCTGCTTGATGGAGTATTCGCGGATTTCCGCCAGCTTGGCCGGGGTCATCGCCAGACGCAGCACCGCCTGACCATTGAGGTCGGCCGGTACGATGTCGAAATCGTTGAAGGTCTTGCGGATCAGTGCACGGGCCTGCTCGCGGGTATCTTCATCGCTGAAGCCCAGCTGAATGGCACCGTTGAACGCTGGCAGGCTGCGATAGCGCACGCGCTCCTTACGCAACAGGCTCTTGACGTCGCCTTCGTAGACTTTCATCCGCGCGTCGAGGGCTTTTTCCATGTCCACTTCCAGCAGGAAGTGCACACCGCCGGACAAGTCCAGACCCAGCTTCATGGGGTGCGCGCCGAGTTTGCGCAGCCATTGCGGGGTGGTCTGGGCCAGGTTCAGGGCTACGACGTAATCATCGCCGAGCGCCTTGCGCACCACGTCCTTGGCCGGCAATTGATCTTCGGCCTTGACCAGGCGCAACAGGCCGCCCTTGCCACCGCTGGCAACCGACGAAGCCTTGACCTCGATACCGGAAGCCTTGAGCGCTTCGCTCGCACGATCCAGATCCGCCTGGGTGACCTGCAGGGCCGTGCTTGCGCCACTGACCTGAATGGCCGGGTCATCCGGGTAGAGATTGGGAGCGGAATAAATCAGACCGATCGCCAGCACCGCCAGGATCAGTACATATTTCCACAGAGGGTATTTGTTCAGCATCACGCCGCCCGCTTATGACGCGGGGCGCCTTGCGCGCCCCGTCGATTGAAGAGAAGTTTGAAACCTTAGATCGCTTTCAGCGTGCCTTTTGGCAGCGTGGCCGCGATAGCGCCCTTCTGGAACTTCATTTCAACAGTGTCGGACACTTCCAGTACCACGAAATCATCCGCCACTTTGGTGATCTTGCCAGCGATACCGCCGGTGGTGACCACTTCGTCGCCCTTCTGCAAGCTGCCGAGCAGGTTCTTCTGCTCTTTGGCGCGCTTGGCCTGTGGACGCCAGATCATCAGGTAGAAGATAACCAGGAAGCCGACCAGGAAAATCCACTCGAAACCGCCACCCATAGGCGCGGCTGCGGGAGCAGCGGCATCAGCCATGGCGTTAGAGATAAAAAAGCTCATTTAGCACTCCAGTTGCAAGTATTGAATCTTAGGATCGGAAAACTCAGTCCAAGGGCGGAACAGGCAACCCGCGCTTGGCATAGAAGGCCTCGACAAAGGCGGCCAATGTACCCTGTTGAATAGCCTCGCGCAAACCAGCCATAAGCACCTGGTAATGGCGCAAATTGTGGATCGTATTCAGCATGCTACCGAGCATTTCGCCGCACTTGTCCAAATGATGCAGATAAGCGCGGGAGAAGTTCTGGCACGTGTAGCAGTCGCAGGTCGGATCCAGCGGCGAATCATCATGGCGATGAAACGCGTTACGGATCTTCAGCACACCCGTGTCGACGAACAGATGCCCATTGCGGGCATTACGGGTTGGCATCACGCAATCGAACATGTCCACCCCGCGGCGCACACCCTCAACCAGATCTTCCGGTTTGCCAACGCCCATAAGGTAACGAGGTTTGTCAGCGGGCATCTGGCCCGGCAGGTAATCGAGCACCTTGATCATTTCGTGCTTGGGTTCGCCCACCGACAGCCCGCCGATGGCCAGGCCGTCGAAGCCGATCTTGTCGAGGCCTTCGAGCGAACGCATGCGCAGGTCCTGGTGCATGCCGCCCTGGACGATGCCGAACAGCGCCGCCGTGTTGTCGCCATGGGCGTTCTTGGAGCGCTGGGCCCAGCGCAACGACAGCTCCATGGACACCCGCGCAACGTCTTCATCGGCCGGGTACGGCGTGCATTCGTCGAAGATCATCACGATGTCCGAGCCCAGGTCGCGCTGCACCTGCATGGATTCTTCCGGGCCCATGAACACCTTGGAACCGTCCACCGGCGAGGCGAAGGTCACGCCCTCCTCCTTGATCTTGCGCATGGCGCCCAGGCTGAACACCTGGAAGCCGCCGGAGTCGGTCAGGATCGGGCCTTTCCACTGCATGAAATCGTGCAGATCGCCGTGGGCCTTGATCACTTCCATGCCCGGGCGCAGCCACAGGTGGAAGGTGTTACCGAGGATGATTTCAGCGCCAATCGCCTCGATGTCGCGCGGCAGCATGCCCTTGACCGTGCCATAGGTGCCCACGGGCATGAACGCCGGGGTTTCCACCGTGCCACGAGGGAAGGTCAGACGACCGCGACGTGCCTTGCCATCGGTGGCCAGCAACTCGAAGGACATGCGACAGGTGCGACTCATACGGTTTCCTCGGGCCCGCGGGGCGCGGGGTTACGGGTGATGAACATCGCATCACCGTAGCTGAAAAAGCGGTAACCCTGCTCGACGGCGGCCTTGTAGGCGGCCATGGCTTCGGGATAACCGGCGAACGCCGAAACCAGCATCAACAGCGTGGATTCGGGCAAATGAAAATTGGTGACCAAGGCATCGACCACATGGAACGGCCGGCCCGGGTAGATGAAGATGTCGGTGTCGCCACTGAACGGCTTGAGCACGCCATCGCGGGCGGCGCTTTCCAGGGAACGCACACTGGTGGTGCCCACCGCTACCACCCGGCCACCGCGGGCGCGACAGGCCGCCACGGCGTCGACCACATCCTGGCTCACTTCGAGCCATTCGCTGTGCATGTGGTGGTCTTCGATGCGCTCCACCCGCACCGGCTGGAATGTGCCGGCGCCGACGTGCAGTGTCACGAACGTGGTCTCGACGCCCTTGGCGGCAATCGCCTCCAGCAACGGCTGGTCGAAATGCAGCCCCGCCGTCGGCGCCGCCACCGCCCCCAGGCGCTCGGCGTACACGGTCTGGTAGCGCTCGCGGTCCGAACCTTCGTCGGGGCGATCTATATAAGGAGGCAACGGCATGTGCCCGACGCGGTCGAGCAGCGGCAGCACTTCTTCGGCGAACGCCAGCTCGAACAACGCGTCATGCCGCGCCACCATCACCGCCTCGCCGCCACCGTCGATCAGGATCGACGAACCCGGCTTGGGCGACTTGCTGGAGCGCACATGGGCCAGCACCCGGTGACTGTCGAGCACCCGCTCCACCAGAATCTCCAGCTTGCCGCCGGAGGCTTTCTGGCCAAACAACCGTGCCGGAATCACCCGGGTATTGTTGAACACCATCAAGTCGCCTGGGCGCAAATGCTCAAGCAAATCAGTGAATTGACGGTGAGCCATGGCTCCGCTGACCCCATCCAGGGTCAACAGTCGACTGGCGCGACGCTCGGCCAGGGGGTGGCGAGCGATCAGCGAATCCGGGAGTTCGAAGGTAAAGTCAGCAACACGCATGATGGGGTTCGTCTAGCAGGGCCGGAAAGTCTAGCGGAAATATCGAAAATTGACCATGAAACGTGATTGACCAACGGTAGGCACCTCTCTATACTTCGCCGCCATTGAGCCCTGATGGCGGAATTGGTAGACGCGGCGGATTCAAAATCCGTTTTCGAAAGGAGTGGGAGTTCGAGTCTCCCTCGGGGCACCATCTTAAAGAAAGACCTTGAAATTCAAGGTCTTTTTTTTCGTCTGCAGGAAAGTGCTTAGGTCATGGCTAATCACTCCTTTGTGGCGAGGGGATTCATCCCCGCTGGGCCGCAAAGCGGCCCCAACCACCAAACCTCTGGCAAGGAAGAATCTGTGGCAGTAGGAACCTGTGGCGAGGGAGCTTGCTCCCGCTTGAGCGCAAAGCGCTCACAACAATGTCACACCCCCATTGATGCTCCGCCGTGCGACACCCCGTTAACCCACCGCTGACAAAGGACGCCACCCCATGGAACTGCTGCTGGAAACGGTCGCTCTTTACTCGCTGAAGCTGGCTTATGAGACGGAGGGGCATAGTCCGATTTTGCGGGATGATCCATTGATGGGCGGGTGTGATCGGGAAGTGTTTGGGTTGCTAGTGCGGCGGGAGGATGTGGCTGGGATCCAGGAGAAGATCCAGCAGAGCCTGGCGTTGGCACTGGAGGCCGTTGGAGGTGCCGATACGGTGCTCGGCACCGAACTGCAGCGGCTGACTGCAGAACTCCACGCAGCACAAACAGCCGAACAGCTTAGGGCACCGCTCAGTGCGCTTAAGGGCTATCTGAAAGATATTCTATAAACCCCCCACGTTCAGCGTGAGGATGCATCCAGCGACGCTTCGTCCCCTCCTGCATCCCCTGCGCATCGGCACTTTTCAGGCTTCCATCCCAGTAGCCAAAAGTGCCCTCTGCTCCTGTAAGTGCTTGCGGAACCGGATGGCATAGTCCTCTGCAACGGCCGCCTGAATGCTGGGACGGCCGGCCAGCGCGCGACGCCAGTCAGCCATCCGATGCAATCCATCGAACAACTGATGTTCGGGCTCGAAACCCAATATGTCGAAGTAACGAAAGACGGGAGCCATGGCGATATCGACCAGGCTGAACCTCTCGCCGGCGAAATAAGGTCCGCCGGATATTTCACCGTTGAATCGTTCCAGCTTGGCTCTCAACGCGGCAGATTTGCCAAGGGCTGTCTGCTGGTCGGTGGCGTTCAAAAATCCCCATGCGTCCGCCAATGCAGCAGAGGCGAATTCGACCCATGCACGGTGTTGTGCTCGGACCCACGCACTTGATGGATGCAATGCGGGTTCCGGGTAGATCTCCTCCAGGTATTCACAGATGGCGACGCTCTCGAATAGAACGGATTCGCCTTCATTACTGACAGGAACCTTGAGCAGTGGAACCTTACCGGCTGGGGATATCGCCAAGAACCAGTCCGGCCTGTCGCGAAGGTCTATATCAATCCGTTCAAAGGCAAGGCCTTTTTCCAGTAACACGATGGCCACTCGCTGGACGAATGGGCACAAAGGATGGCTGACAAGTGTGAATGGTGACATTGGAATAGGCCCATCGAAAAAATAGAAGCCCGCCGCCCGAAAGAGGACGGGCCGTATGAAAGCCACGCCGATGAGAAAGCCTGAGTTGCATTCAGCTTTCAATAAAAGGCAGGAGGCGTTGGCAACTAGAGCGAACGACCACCGTCGACGATGAGTTCCGAGCCAACCGTCCACCGCGACTCGTCCGACGCCAGGTACAGCACGGCCTTGGCCACTTCCTCGGGCGTACCGAACCGGCCAAATGGAATGGTCGCGGCGATATCTTGGTTGACCTGTTCACGGTAGGCATCGGGGATACCGAGTTTGTCGTAAAGCGGCGTATCGATCGGGCCGGGGCTGACCGCATTGACACGAATACCACGCGGGAGAAGTTCGCTAGAAAGCGTCTTCGACATGTTCAGGAATGCAGCCTTGGTCGCGCCATAAACCGATGAACGCGCGTCACCGAGGTGCGCACTCACCGACGTATTGAGCACCACCGACGCAGGGTTCGCGAAGATCGGTAGCAATGCCTGGATCAGGAAGTACGGCCCTTTGACGTTAATGTCGAAAGAGCGATCGAACATTTCTTCCGTCCACTCTTCGATCGGCAGCCAAACGGATACGCCTGCATTGAGAAAGGCAACATCGAGTTGGCCATAGTGAGCCTGAACGGCCTGCGCCAGTTCCTTCTGCGCATCGATGCTGGCTGAGTCAGCACGCAGTACCAATACTTCGCTTCCCAGTTCCGCCTGGGCCTTTGCAATGGACACCGGATTGACGCCAGTAACAATCACGCGGGCACCTTCGGCGAGGAACTGCTTGGCCGTTTCCAGGCCAATGCCGCTGGTGCCGCCGGTGATGAGAGTACGCTTGCCTTGCAATCGGGACATGTCAGTTTCCTTTACGGTTTTTCACGGTCAGCCGATGGACTGACCTGCCTGAGGGAAACTATGTATTCATACCTGCGCATTGATAAGATGACCTATTCGAATACATTTCATGCCTAAATTGCATGAATGAGAGGCCTGAATGGATCGACTGCTGTTGATGACCTGCTTTGTTCGCGCTGTCGAGACAGGAAGCTTCTCGGCTGCGGGGCGTGACCTGGGGCTGGGGCAACCCAACGTCAGCCGCTATGTGGCGGCGCTGGAAGATCATCTGCAAACCAGGCTGCTTCACCGATCCACACGCAAGCTTGCCCTCACCCCCGAGGGAGAACGCTACTACGCAGATGTCCGGCGCATTCTCGACGCCGTGGAAGAGTCGGAATCGTCCCTCAGGGAAAACACCACCCCGTCTGGATTGTTGCGAGTCGCCTGCCCGACCGCGCTAGCCCACGCATTCGTGGTGCCCCATGTAGCCCGCTTCCTGGCTCGCTATCCCGAGTTGACGCTCGACCTGCAGATCAGTGATCGGTACGTGAATCTGGTCGACGAAGGGGCTGAACTGGCGATACGCATCGGGCACCTGGAAGACAGCGCAATGCGCGCCCGGCCCCTGGGCTGGTTCGAGCGCGTGTGCGTCGCCAGCAACGAGTACCTGGCCAAACACGGAAGCCCCACAACCCCCAATGACCTGAGAACGCACGAGTGCCTGATCTATACCTTGCTGTCGACAGGCACCACATGGCGCTTCCGGGATATCGATGTTCCCGTCTCCGGCAGGCTCCGGGTCAGTTCACCTGAGGCCATACGCGAGTGCGTAAACGCGGGGCTGGGGATCGCACAGGGGCCTGAATGGCTTTACGAGGAGGGGCTGAACAATGGCAATCTGCGGGTGTTGCTGAAGGAGCACGCAGCGCCAGCTGTTCCTGTTCAGATCATCTACGTTGCCGACCGGCTTCTTCCCAGGAGGGCTGTTGTTTTTATGGATTTTATTGCTGAGGTGTTTGCGAAGAGTTCTGCGTTTAGGGATCGGCCTGGGGGGTGTAGTTGCACTGGGTGGGTTTGGTAACAAGGAGACGGACCAGTTCAACCATAGCCATGGGAAATAAATACGTCCCCTTGTTTTGCTGTCCCCTTTTTTTGCTATTGCCCGAAATGTCCGGAAACCAGCATAACGAGGGAAGCATCAAGGCTGATGGCAAAACTGCCGACTCTGCGGACCCCGCCAGGCAGATCGTGACCTTTACAATCAACATGACCATGATGAGTGGCACAAAGCCATCGCCAACGCAGTGAGTTTCTGGTATCTATTTGGATCCAATTAGGAGGCCTTACATGGATACCGCTTTTTGCACCTTAAACAGAACTGAATACACTGGCCCCCAATTTGCTGCGCTTCCCGATGCGCAACGAGCCCAGTACCGTCGTTATCTCGTTTGTGTCAAATGTGAAACCACTGCCTATTTCCGTAAGGAAGCCAAGAGTGGTCAAGGTCCGTGTTTTGGGGCAAGGCCGCACGCTAATTGCCCACTGGCAACACCGGAGTCTGTCCGGGGCGTTGGTGGTGGCGGCGAACAGGATATATTGCACAACCCTGGCACTCGGATCGTCATCGACGAGGCTCAGGGGGGCGGACCGGTTGTTAATGGCGAGCCTGGCGGCAGGGGGGAGCAGGAAGCAGCGGTGGACGGTTCACTGGGACAGGCTCTCGTCAGAACGCCGTTTCGCATCGTAGACTTCGTCCTTTGCTCAAAAATCTGATTTACTCCGTCGCCTTCCGCACCTCAGATATTTATGTAGAGTTGCCAGGACGAGGTGCCTGGCCAGCGCGTGATTTGTTCGTTAATTTTTCCGACGTCAGCAAATGCCGATCACAGACGCTCTATGGTTTTTGGGGGGTGATATATGATACCGGCACTGGCTATGACGACTCCTTATGGATAAATACTGGCGATCGTGAAGTTGTCAGCATTGTGATTGATCCAGACTCCGTTCAACCTTTCTTGACCCGTCACAAAATTGCGATCGGCGAGTTGGATGGCTCGCATATATTAGTGTTTGGCACCATCTCAAAGTCTGGTAATGGCAAGCAATACATCAAACCTGCAAGCATAGAGCTGACAGCATTGAACGATGACTGATTTGGAACTTCGCCTCGCCTAGATGCGAGGCAATAGCCGAGCTAGGATTAAATCTAAATCACCCTGAAATATACCGCGCGCACGGTTCGCTGCACCGTGCGCCTCCATAGACGCAGACCTTATGAAAAGAGGACATATGAAGAGGTATGGAAAAGGGACGAATTAACTTTCAGCCACAAAGAAGTAGATGCGTTCCTTTTATCCTTGGGTTGGATACTCCGGCATGTACAAAATCCATCCGACGCTGAAAAGACTATCGACTTCAAAGGCATACGACAAGCCGCTTGGGGTCGATAGCACCCTATAGCCCTACCACCAAGTTTAAGCACTCATAACTGAGCATAGGTGGTGTAAAAATCATCGAGGGCTTGGCTTACTTTGTATTGAAGCATCAACGATGCAGATAACTTCACCATCACTTCGAATAGAACGTGCCCTGATTGGATTTCACATTGCCCAACACAACGCCCGGCATATTCGCCAGGCTCGTATGCGTAGATAGTGTAGAAAACCCTGCCAGACTCTCAATTCAGCCCTGCCGTGATACGATTTACAAGGTTCTCCGGAGCTGCGGGATCTGGAAGTGAAAACTCCAAAACGTCATCGAACGGAATGAACATAGCCGAGGCGGACATCACAAAAAGACTTGCGATGTCCAACGCCTCCTCAACCTCTTTAAGGTCAGGCGTTGCGTACTCGTGTTCAAGAATATTCCGCATATCGACGACTTTGCGCAGCAGTCTCGGTGCCAATAGGCCAAGCGCCCGGAGTCGCTCGATTTTCTTCGGCACGTTCCATCTAAGTGAGGGATAACCAAACGAGATCAGCAACTGATCAAGCTGACCGACGATGGCACGTTTTACATTAGTCGTGGCATTGACAAGAGCCGCTAAACCGCCCCGGTCAAAATCATCCTCTGCTAAGGTCAAAAACTCGATTGGTGAGGTCTTGAGCTCCATCATTCCAAAATCACCACCTCCCGATGCTACCGCACATTTGCTCATATCAAATCCATGAGCGAGGCAAAACTCTTTGATATCCATCTCACACCTCTTCGATTTGGCGGCTAGCACAACAGTAAATAGCGTACCAGCGACACAGAAAAAATGGGACGGCCAAAGAAAATAATTCCGTCCCCTTTTCCACTGAAGCCGCTTGGCTTCCATAGCTGTTCCCTATCCAACAATTCGACTGAACCGACAGGTTCAACGATGCCGCTGCCCTTATTAAACTGGTCCGAAAAGCAGCTTCGGCCGAAAGCAAAATAAATAGCTCATAAACACACGACCACCCCAGCTCTTAACCCTCAAATTTTATCAAACTCAGAGATAAGGAATCAAAGTCTCAATTTTACACCAATATATTTAGAGTCACTTGCGAGTGATCAAATGATAATGTTAAACCACCAGACATTGACAAATTTTATACCCTCGAACTGCATTTAAACCGCAAAAGGACATCACATGAGGATCGAAGATGAATAAAAAAACAAACTATTTCTGGCTACCCGAAAAGGAAGTAAATACCCCCTAAAATGCCATCAACTGGACAATGGTGGAAAAATTGAATTAAATAAACGGGGTAATAAAAATTATTACGCTACAAACGCAAGCTACAAGATTTTAGGTAATCAATAGCGCTACATTCTCTGTGAATCGGATAGTAATCACCATTGCGACCGATCCGTCCTTGTTCCGTAATATCTCTCTGGACCTTACAAGCGAAGGGCCTATTGCTCTCGACCTAGCAGCATTACTCTCTCAAATGCCCCCATGCAGCCGGAGGCAATAGTTAGGTCAAGGTCGTCAGGGTAAGCTTCCGAGATCATCAAGATTCAAAAGTCTCTTCCAGTCGACTCCCAATCTACCGAAACCGTAGTAATGACCTCCGCGCTGTGTAGCATCAACCGCGAACTGTTCAAGTTCAGTTTTGCCATTCACTTTGAGAACTTGCTTCAGGTTCTCAAAATACGGCGCTGAAGCGGACCTAATAAAAATTTCAAAAGCGCCTGGAAAGTGGCCTAAGTACACGAGAGTTTTAGGCCACCAATGTCCACGGTGAATCTCACATCGTGTAAACAAAAGGAAATCCGTTTGCATTAGAATGGAAAAGTCTATGCCACTAGTACTATTTAACTCCTTAGTAAGATCTGCGCTTAGCGATAACCTGTTAAGGTTAAGACGACTATTCCTCTGATTTAACGCGCCAACATCCTTATAAAAGCACTCGTAGCCGGAAAGGTACGCTACCGAGCGACGTGAGTTAACGTAATAAGATCTATCCAACAATTGAGCCACTATAAAAAATTTACCATATTTCAGACAAATGGTTATAGCATACAAAAATATCTCATGAATAATGAACTTATAGTTATCAAAATCCGTTTCCCTCCAAACATTTAGGTGCTCAGGCGCTTCTTGATATTTCAAAATACTCTCTAAAAACTTGTGAAGAAAATCCGCAGCGCCTTGTTGATCCAAATAACGTACCGCACTTGTAATCACTTGCAGCAATTCGTTCCTACACGAAACAAACTCTGTAATATTTTCAACAACTTGTTCATCAAACAGCACTTCACTATTCGGCTTAATTCGGATACGTTCCAAATTCTCCGAATACACCATCAGGTACTCTTCTAACGCAGCACCAGCGATATTTTTCCCCTCTTTAATTGAGGTTATGGCTCTGCGAGCCAATGGAGCAGTACCTAAATTTATGGCAACTTCTTTATTAAGAAAATCGGGTTTTTTCCCTAACTTCGGCCGCTGATACTGAGGCTGTCCATAGATACATCGAATCAGCTCTTCGAATCCTTCAGAATAGGTTTCTGGACTGCTAAGATCAATGTACAGTCGAGAATGATAGAAAATGGGCGTATACGCTTTACCTTCTTCGTCCTTTTCCGCGATAACCGCGATAAATCTCTCTTGGTCGACTTGCTCATACACCTTCTTAGAAATAATTTGAGTCTCTGTCCCTACCCCACCTCGCCGCTCATCGGCCTTTTCCGAATAGTTCTTATCTGAAATTATTAAAACCTTATCAATAGTCTTATCGGTTACCATTGACTCCATAAAGGCAACAGCATCTCCCCCAGGTCTCAGATCCCATTTATCAAGTTTAACCTCTACTCCTGAAGCCATAAGATTTTCTGCAAGATCCAGAACCCAACGTTCATGAGAAGGACTTGACCAGCTATATGAAATAAAAACTTTAGGCTCTTTCAAAATCTAATCTCTCAAGTGTCTATCCATTAGAAAAAAATCATCTCCTGACGACTTTATAAAGATTTTCCAATCCTGGCAATCTCAAAAAACACGACTGTTTGGCGACTGATGCAAAACCCTTTGCGTTGATCCGTAAACTTGTTGATATTAACACGCAGGCCAGCTTCGCACGTGTAATACCTACATAATGAAGATTCAGGTCCTGTTCTATATCAGGATAATAGACTTCCTTGGGGTTCCCTATAAGCTCTTGATAGGGCAGGCTCCACTCTACCAGATCCAGGTGAATAACTACGTCAAACTCCAGTCCTTTAGACTTATGAAGAGTCATGCATTGAATCTGATGATCTCCAGAAGGATGGTATTGAGATAAAAGCTCTGGGTCCCCAATGACATGTGCCAATGCAGCTTTTTCAGCTTCACTACCATCACTCCCGTAGAAGCTTTTAGCTGCTTGAAGAAGGTCTAGCACAAGATCCTCAGGCGGCACTTCTCGGATGCGACGCACCATTAATCGAAGCTTTTTTAGTCGATCCCGACTGCCTTCTAAGTTCAATGCATAAGCGACGATCAAGTCGTTCGCCTGCTGTGTCATATCAAAGCGATACGACAACAATGCACGCCAAAGCAGAGAGTTTTTTGACTCAATAAGAGCTAGTGCATCATCAGAATAAATCATGCATGGCAACGTGAGCTTTTCACGAAGACGCTTTAGCCCTTTATTATTTCTGGCGAGCACTGCCACTTTGGAGTAGTTAATCACCGCAAACTTTTTAACCAGTTGCGGTATGATAATGTTTAGCTTTGATGCAGCGTCGAATTCATCGCCCTCTACTTCGCATCGATAGATAGTTATCTCGTCAGCTTCCAGCAAAGCACAAGTCGGGTCATATAGTCTGTTGGCATAATTAGATATAGATGGATGACAACGATGATTCTTACTAACCGTCATATGATTAAAATTGGGCGACGCAATAAGCTCGCGTATAAATTTAGGACTACCGTCGCGCCAGCCATAAATTGACTGCTGCACATCACCAACACATACGCCTTGAAGCCCACACTCTAGTAATGAAACAAACAACTCGTGTTGTATAGCAGAAGAGTCTTGATATTCATCAATATAGACAGTTGCATATCGCGCCCTAATATACCGCCGGCAGGCCTCAGACGAGTTCAAGATATAATTCGCTAGATAGGAGATTGATTCAAAAAACAGACACCCCATCCCCAAAAGCTGCTCAAATGCAGGAAGGTAGGACTCAAAGTTTCCGGAACACAGCCTTCCTTCAACCTCAGCAACTGATTCAATCAGTTTCTGTTCTTCAGAGCTAAGATCTCCCTTGAATTTGGGCTCCAGGTTTGGCAACGATACAGGAAACACATGACTTGCAAATGGGAATATAATTTCGGAAAGGCAGAAAGCGTCAATTGTTCCAAAAAAACTTGCCGCAACATCTTTACCCCCCTGTTTACAACGCTGCTCCAATTCTTTACTTGCCTTGCGCGTAAAGGTGATTGCTAGGACTCCTTGGTATCGCTTTAGTCCGTCCAACTCATTCCGGATTTTCTCAGCCATGACGGTTGTTTTACCGCTACCTGGGCAGGCCGTAATTACCAAGTTACCTGTAAACTCAATTGCCGCAAGTTGCTCATCTGTTAGTTTCATGGTCAGGCATCCATTGCTTCAGCTACGCAATACAGCAATGGACGAGCTAAATCGCCTCCGCCAATATTTTTCAAAGCCGAAGAGTACTCCTTGAGATATGCTCGCATTCTGATAGCTTTTTTAGCCTGTAAAAAAGTCACAGCTTCGGCTACTGTTTTCTTTTTCGCATACGCCTTCATTTCGCTGGGCATCTCATCAGCCAGATCATTTTCTAGATCAATCTTTGAAATGAACACACCCTTGGCATTAGTAATTTTACTAATGTTAGCCCACAGTCCTGAGGTAATAAGGTCACGTTGAGATGTGCCGGCTTTCATGTGAGGCAAACTGGGTTTGCCAGCCAACCGCAACGATCTATTTAAACCATCCAAACGCCTTTGAGGCACTTTGTTCACTTTAATATCAGAGACGTCATTATCCGTTCTAACTGTCCATGGTATTTCCATAGCATCCAAGATCCTGGCATACACTTTGAAACTTATGCCATCCACTGACAGGATTGAGATATTAAAAAAATCAAGATCAAGATCAAGTGCTGTTGCCAGCTTATGGTAAAACAATTGTTCCGATGGACCTTCGACGAGCAGAACGCTTTTTGCAAAAAAGGCTTCTGCCGGCAAAATACTCATGCGGTACCCAAAGTCCTCCCATGCTGCGCTAACGCATTTTGAACATCCTCCACTAGCTGCAACACTTCTCCCCTTTTTCACTTTAATATTCACTATAGACTCTGGTGAGAATCGAGCAGCTATTTGAGGCGAGTGCGTTGTAATCAGTACCTGCCCAGGTAGTTCGTTAATCAGGTAATCGGCAAGCTTGCGCTGTTGGTGGGGGTGCAAGTGCGCTTCAGGCTCTTCAACACAGTAAAATACTACCTCACTGTCAGGATCAAACTCTCTCTCACTTTTTGCCTTCCAAAGAGCAAGTAAAATTTGATTATTTCGTCCATCTCCGCCAAGAGACACCTTAGAGCCAGAAGTGGCAGCTCCAAGTTTGAGATTATCGATAAACTGCTGCGTTTCGATTGCTCCCGAGTCCAAATGAACAGTATAAGAAGAAAGATCATAGGAAAGCTTTAACAACTCCTCGTTAACCGCAGCCGTGGCATACTTTACATAATTTAAACTACGAACCTTTTCATTCAATTTATTTAAGTCGCGCTCAATTAGCTTTAATTGTTTTCGATCTTCTACTGCGTCACCAGCCTCCAATTCCTCTTGTGATATTTTTAAAAGCTGCTTTTTCTCAAGCGCAATAAACCGATCTAGATCACGCTTTGACTTAACATACCGCAAATTAAGGTACTTTAAATAAAACCTACTGTTAACTTCATTTAGTAAATCCGCCGAGCCCCCACAATATAACGCATAGCTTAGATCCGCCTTATCTGCAACATAACGCAGCAGACATTCCCCCTCATCACTAACGTTCCCTTTTAGTACAGAAAGTACCGCATCCTCCACAATTCCTGTAAAAAAAATGTCAATGCAAATTTTGCTGGCTTGTTTTCCATTTTCGTCAAAATGAAAATCGGATGGAAGAGGCTCCAACTCAAGCTCAGGTAAAGTTTTATCAAGGAGCAGTCTAATTGCGTTAATTAAATTAGTTTTGCCACTATCATTCCCTCCGATTATCAAGGTGCTCTTGTTAAATTTTATTGTGGCCTTGTGATAGTTCCTATAGCCAGATATTTGTACGCTTTGAATTTCCATCACTAGTCCTTGTGTAGAATGAGGGCAAGGTTTTCGACAGCTCACGGGGCCATTACATTGATAGCACCAGTATCGCATGCAGATTTGATAGCTACCACTCAGAGCAGAGTAATCACACCCGTGCCCTCCTAATCGGTTGCCCTCCGAGCAGTTAGACCGTCACAGCGAGCCGTTAAGGAGGGCCGTTTTTAATCGAAGAGGTGAGTTCACGCCGCACCGCTTTAACGATATCGCCAATCGAACACTCCTCTCGAAGCGTAACACTAAGAACTTCTGTAACACTCGATACGCCTTCGTGACCCGCGTGATGTAACGAAAAATAAGCCATTTAAAAACATAAGCTTAGAGACGCCTGTTACATGTGTAACCTCCGTAACACCGCTTTAGCGGCCTCCCCTATCCCCTAGCATGGGATGCCGTCAGCGGGCGAAGTTCTGTGTGTTCTTGAGGAGGGTCATCGATCATCGCAACTGCCAGGAACCTTGACGATACCGAGAGGGCTGGGATCGGAGATCCGCAGGACCGCGAGTGTAGGAATGTCCAAATTGGTGAACAGATCACCCGTCGAGCAACGATTCACCAGAGCGGTTGCTCAAGGCTATTGGATATTTGCCGGGACCCTAGGCATCCTGAGGAATACGGGGCAAAGAACCCGCAGCATCTTGTTAGCGACTGAGTTTTCTACGTCGGTTGACAGGTTGACATGGTTGACCGGGTTCAACCGTTCGCTATCAACAACACAACTGCTCACCTTTATCGTTGCGGTGACGATCCCCTTTTTTCGTCAGGATCCTTTCAATTTCAACGTTGAAATTTCAGTAAGCTGCAATCTCTGTCGCTACCTAGATCTCGCGGGTTTCCGACCCCGTACCGAGAGAAATGCCTCAGGGTCCCCAGCAGCATTTCAGATCCGTGCCTCTCCAACGAGCCGCATACATTGGCAGAAGGCGAAAGGTCCTTTGTGATATCCCTTCAACCTAATGCACCGCGTCGCTTTCTGTCAGGATAGATGCACAGCACATCGTCCCTGGCTGCCGAGACTGAACATGCCACCCAGCCCAGAATCAAACCTTGCATTTCGTACAGGCTCAATCACAACCGCTTTCCCGTCTGATCTTCCGTTCAGACCTGAGGGCCTGCGCCCAATATTAGGGAACACCAGCCAAGCCACACATCCAGGCATTGAAGCAGAGTAGGT
This sequence comes from Pseudomonas sp. Cab53, assembly GCF_018325965.1. Lineage (NCBI taxonomy): Bacteria > Pseudomonadati > Pseudomonadota > Gammaproteobacteria > Pseudomonadales > Pseudomonadaceae > Pseudomonas > Pseudomonas sp. Cab53. The sequence continues at coordinate 5,097,257 of NZ_AP021902.1, forward strand.
GGCAAGGATTTAATCATTCCCTATCGAATTCATCACGAGGGCAATGAGCGGGGATGTTCACAGCTGAATGGGCTTCAAAGCGTCATGTACTCCTGCATCCTGACTAGGCATCACGATGGTCATGTCCGACAACGTCAGCTACGGCAAATTCTCTCTGTGCCCCAGCCTTGGGTTGTCCCGTTCGTTGTGCAGCTAACCGGCGAGTACGTAATCGAAATACTCAATACCTGCGACGCTCACCTGCAAGCGCTCGATCCGGACCTGTACGGAGCATTCATCAGGGGCAACCCAGAGTACTTCAAAGCCCTACAGGATCGGATGATCAGTTACTGGGATTGCTACTACCGACACCTGTATAGGCACAGGCAAGACTATGTGGGGTTTCGGTTATTCGAGCACTTTCGTAAACTCGCAAAGGGATAGAAGGTTAGCCAGCGCACGTCAGCGTGTATCCCTACCTGTATCCCTAAACGTAAAAACCGTCTACAAGGCACGGCTTATATGGCATACACGAGTCTCCCTCGGGCACAAAAAAGGCCTTGCCAAGCAAGACCTTTTTCCAACCTGGGCGGCGCAGCTCCTCCGCCCTACCTCACCTCAACAATATCCAAAGCCCGATTCGCCAACAGCTCACTCACCTCAATCACCTGCAAGATCCCCAACGCAACCCGCCGCCTCGATCCATCCAGATCAAACGCCAAATCACTGATCATCGCATTCGCCGAAGCCAAATTCTCACTGAGATTCGCAAGCAAACACTCAGAATCAACCCCCGGATCAATCCGAAAAATAGAGTCGGTCTTGTCAGACGTTTCGCCCTTAGGCTTGGGTTTCAGGTAGTAATCCAACGCTCGCGTGGCCGCGTCGTCGAGCTTTTTGTTGCGGGCAGACTGTGCCCGGGATGTGGGTTCGTTTGAATCTGTAACTGGAGGGTTCGGTGTAACTTTGACCATGGTCTTAACTCTCTGATTGAGGCCACGACCCGTTCGCTGCTAAACGAATTGGGAGGCAGCTGTACGCAGGTTAGCAGACCGACGAGTTAAGAAATCGGCGCGCCCGAGGGCGCCCTGCGCACAGCCACCATCAAGTGCAGGGGTGGGGACTCCTGACTGATGACGCGTTGTGCGACTTAACTCGGCGAGCTGCTAAACCCGATCACTGACCATCAGTGACAGGCCCAAAACTACCGACGCAACCCCAGGCGCACAAGCCGGCGGATTCTGGCGTAGTTGTAGGCAAAGGCGCAAGACGCTGTGGCTTGGCGAGCTTTCGTCGCGGGTGTCTGTCGGTCTTTACTGACAGGACGCCACTCGACTGGTCCGAGCAGGTGCCCGATGCCGTTCGGCGCTTATAGGAGGGGGCTGCTGCGCAGCCCAGCGGGAGCAAGCTCCCTCGCCACGTTGTTTACCAATGACATTGCAATCGAAGCCGCTAGGCGCCCTCGCCCTTCTCCGACGACTCATCGCTGTGCACCACCACCAGCAACTGTGCCTGAACATCCCCCACCGAACGCAGCCGATGGGGCTTCTGCGCATTGAAATGCAGGGCATCCCCACGGTTCAGCAGCACGCGCTCGTTCATGAAATCCACTTCCACCTGGCCTTCGTGCACGAACAGGAATTCTTCCCCTGTGTGCTCCTTGAAGGCGTGATGCGCGGTGAACTCGGCCGCCGGGTAGAGGATGAAGGGCAGCAGGCTGCGCTCGGACACCTGGTGGGCCAAGACCGCGTATTCGGAGCTGCCGCTGCTCGCCGCGAGGGATTGGCGGTCTTCGCTGCGCACCAGGCTGTAGCTGTCGAGGGAGACGTTTTCTTCGGAGAACAGCTCCTCGACTTTCACGCTCAGCGCCTTGGCGAGCTTGAGCGCGGTGGCGATGGAGGGCGTGCTCAAGCCTCGCTCCACCTTGGACAGGTAGCTCTTGGTCATCCCGGTTTTTTCGGCCAGGACGTCCAGTGTCATGCCGAGTTTTTTCCTGAGCAATTTCAAGCGAATGGACATAGGTAACCAACATTTCCAGAGAAACGGACAATCTGCGATTGCAAATGACACTTTGTGTCATATAGTCTATTTAGTGTCATTAGCACCTTCCCTTCACAGCTTCCATGACGCGGATCAAGAACGCTCAAAGAACGAATCAGGAGAACGGATATGAGCAAGACACTGGCAACGCCCAAGGACCAGTTGGTCCAGCATGCTGTTAACCAGATGCAGAAATCACTGCCGGATAATACGTGGACTGTACGACAAAAGCTGGCCCTGACCTGCCGCATCCTGTTCGAGAACGGCCACGACTCAGGGCTGGCCGGGCAGATTACCGCGCGCGGGCCGCAGCCGGGCACCTACTACACCCAACAACTGGGCTTGGGCTTCGACGAAATCACCGCCGGCAACCTGCTGCTGATCAATGAAGACCTGGAGGTGCTGGAAGGCCACGGCATGCCCAACCCGGCCAACCGCTTCCATACCTGGGTCTACCGTGCTCGGCCGGACGTGAACTGCATCATCCACACCCACCCGACCCACATCGCCGCGCTGTCGATGCTGGAAGTGCCGCTGCAGATTTCCCACATGGACCTCTGCCCGCTGTACGAAGACTGTGCGTTCCTGGAAGGCTGGCCGGGCGTGCCGGTGGGCAATGAGGAAGGCGAATTGATCGCCGGTGCCCTGGGTGACAAGCGCGCCATCCTGCTTTCCCACCACGGCCAGTTGTCCACCGGTGCCACCGTAGAGGAAGCCTGCAACATCGCCCAGTTGATCGAGCGCGCCGCGAAGTTGCAATTGCTGGCCATGGCCGCCGGCGAAGTGAAACCGATCCTGCCGCACCTGGGCCGCGAAGCCCACGACTGGATCGCCCGACCGAAGCGCCACGCGGCCGCCTTCGACTACTACGTCCGGCAGAACCTGCGCCAACACGCCGATTGCCTGAACTGACCCTATTAGGAGCCTCGCCATGTCTACCCCCAATATCCACGGCATCATCGGTTACACCATCACGCCCTTCTCCGCCGACGGCCAGGGCTTGGACCTGGACGCGCTGGGCCAGTCCATCGATCGCCTGATCGACAGCGGCGTCCACGCCATCGCGCCCTTGGGCAGCACGGGCGAAGGCGCCTACCTGAGCGACGCCGAGTGGGACCAGGTCGCCGAGTTCAGCATCGCCCGCGTCGCCGGCCGGGTGCCGACGGTGGTCAGCGTGTCGGACCTGACCACCGCCAAGGCGGTGCGCCGCGCGCGTTTTGCCCAGGCGAAGGGCGCCGATGTGGTGATGGTGTTGCCGGCTTCGTACTGGAAATTGAGCGAGGCGGAAATCCTCGCCCATTACAAAACCATCGGCGCCAGCATCGACCTGCCCATCATGCTTTATAACAACCCGGCCACCAGCGGCATCGACATGTCGGTGGAACTGATCCTGCGGATTTTCAACGCGGTGGAGAACGTCACCCTGGTCAAGGAGAGCACTGGCGACATCCAGCGCATGCACAAGCTGCAAGTGCTGGGCGAAGGCCAGGTGCCGTTCTATAACGGTTGCAATCCGCTGGCGCTGGAAGCCTTTGCCGCCGGCGCCAAGGGCTGGTGCACGGCCGCGCCGAACCTGATCCCGCAGCTCAACCTCGACCTGTACGCTGCCGTGCTGGCCAATGACCTGAGCCAGGCCCGGGCGTTGTTCTATCGTCAATTGCCACTGCTGGACTTCATCCTCAAGGGCGGTTTGCCCGCCACCATCAAGGCCGGTTTGCGTACGCTTGGCCTGGAGGTTGGCGATCCGCGTCTGCCGGTTTTTCCACTGGATGACGCCCGTAACGAGCAACTGCAGGCGATGTTGAAACAATTGCTCTGATTCACGAAGGGCGCTGAGTTCTAATCTTGCGACGGACAGGTGGCGTCCCAACCTGTCCGGTCGCTCCATTGGGGGTCACTTGAGATGAAGACCTATCAACCGTTGAACTGCGACCTGCATGATTACCTGGAGATTGCCTGCCTGTACGGCTACACGTTGGACATTGAGCTGATTGACGGCCAACGCCTGACAGCCCGGGCGATCACCACGCGCACCGCCCCCACGCGGGAGGAGTTTCTCGACGTGGAAACTGCGGAAGGTCGCCTGGAGATTCGTCTCGATCAGTTGCTGGCGATTACGCCGCAGGATGACAGCGCCCGGTTTGGTCGGGTTGTGCTGGCGTAGCGGAGTCTGCCGGGCGGGAGGTTTTGGGGCTGCTGCGCAGCCCAGCGGGAGCAAGCTCCCTCGCCACGGGGGAACTGCCTGCCGTCCCCTTTCGATAAGTGCCGGCGTGCTTTGGTCGTCAGGTCGGGGGATAGGCCTCGTTGAACGCCCCGGCAAAATCTTCCGCCTTCGAAAAGAGCAGCATCTCCACATCACCGATCTCCACATCCAGTTTTCGGGAGACGTTCACCAGCAACTCGATGTAGGTCGAGTAAACATCGGTCGTCGCAATTCGAATCCAGCGCTGTTCACGCGCCTGGGTTTTCAAGCGGGGCCAACAGGCGTTGAGGTGGGTGTTTCGACCCGCCAAATGCGGAAACCACCAGCGTTGCTCATCGCTGTGAAGTATCTGTAGAACGTTCAGGGAAAATGCAACCCGCGCATCGAAGATGGCGTGTTCGGTTGGATTCGAGAATGCCGCCACCTTCGACCATGAGGCGATGCCCTTGTGCTTGTCCGGCACCCGCCCCTGTGACATGGTCTGAACGTAGCCTTGCATCGTTGCGAGCGCGTTTCCCCTGACACCTCCCCACACGCGCACCGCGTAGTCTGCGAGGGCCATTCTTTGTTCGGGCGACGTGGTCCATTCCTGGGCGACATGTCGCTTCAGGGCGCGCGCTTTTTCGTACCAGTTCGAGCCATCGATCTCCCATTTGAATGAACGGTGGACGAGGGCGGTATCGAACTTCCAGGTGTAGATATGGGGAAGTGATGGCAAGTGCTGTGTGGCGTAGGAAAGCAGCGCATTTTCGAGAGACTGCATGGACGAGACCACGTATTGGACGGGGTCGAGATATTAAATGACTCCCGGTCGAGCAGCGAATTTTCCTGCTTTGCGCGCAGCGAGAAACCACGGCACTAAAGAGCAACGGGGACAAAATGCTGGGGGTGGCAACGCGCCGAACGGGCTAGATAGTGCTATCATCTTTTGATAGCATCAGACGCATGAAAAACAGGCACCGTAAAACCCTTGAAGCGATCCACCGTACGCCAACGAGTGCGGCGATAGTGTTTGCTGATATTGAAGCCTTGGTCATTCATCTGGGTGGCCAAGTGCTGGAGCGCGAAGGTTCTCGGGTCAAGCTGACGCTGGGAGAGGCCCAATGGCGCTGCCATCGGCCACACCCTGGGAAAGAAGCCAAAAAATATCAGGTAGAAGAGGCTCGCGAATTTCTCCAGCGGGCAGGAGTTGAGCTATGAACAGCATGACTTATAAGGGCTACACAGCCCGAATTGAGTTCGATGAGCGTGACGACATCTTCGTCGGTCGAATTCTGGGTGTGCGTGACATCATCAGTTTTCACGCCGATTCCGTGACGGCGCTACGAGCGGAGTTTGCCAGTGCTGTTGAGGATTACTTGACGGACTGTGCCGAGCAAGGCGTCAGCCCTGAGAAGCCAGCCTCCGGCAAGGTGATGTTACGCATTCGTCCTGAAGTGCACGCTGCCGCTACCATTGCAGCCCAAACCGCTGGCAAAAGCCTGAACCAGTGGGCTGATGAGGTGTTTGAACGCGCGGCGCACGTCTAACGTCAGATACACGGATTGATTTGAAAAAAGGTCTTGCTGAGCAAGACCTACCTGTATTGAGGACACCGGAACAACCACTTCAAGAAACCTCCTACATCGCGCCCCTCTCTTCCCGCGTTAGCGTCTGCGCTGCATTTAGCGGACGAGACTCACTACGTGGCGACACGCGAAAAAGACATTCCCCGGGTTCGCAACCCGCCCGGTGGTGACGGGCATCACCTTACTTATCGGGACATGAGCGCCAGCGAACTGGCCGAGCGTGACGCTCTACAGCAGGCTTATGAAGCCATGCTTGCCCGCCAGGCAGCTTACGAACAAACGCGCTGGGCCACGGTGGATAGCAAACCGTTGTCCAGCGTGACCGGAAGCGTGTTTGCCAAAAGCTGCAAGCTCCCCGATGGCATCATCGATTACAACAACCCCAACGGCTACGTCCCGGCAGATCTGGTCAAGCAGTACGGCGATCTCATGTGGCTCGGGGGCCGGAGCGCCGACCCGTCCGGCACGATCCCCCTCAAGCGGATCGGCGCTGGCACGGTACCCGTTACCGTGGGCAGGCTCGCGCTGGGCGGCTCGGCAACTTCTACGGCTGCCGCTGCCGGCGGCACCGTTGGGGCAGCTCTGCTGACAGGCATCGTCGCTTTGCTCTGGCCGTCCAGCCTGGGCGACAGCGCGCTGTACAGCGAAGACCAGCTACGCGACCTCAAGCAGGCCCGCAGCCGCATGCGCCTGAGCATCGAGCAGCAGGCCGATGGCAGCCTCAAGGGCTACGGCTTCTACACCGGCCAGAACCGCGATTGGGAAATGGTCGATGTTGTCCAGTTCACACCGAGAGCCGATCAGTTCGTCGCCGACTTGGGTGATGACATCGAGCTGATCTGGACCCCGGCCATCAACCCGTCCGACACCCTTGGCATCCCTGCTCTGGAAGCTGCGCCCCAAGCTCCTCACATCTGGATCTATCCCCCGACGCCAGTGGCCGACAGCATTATCGTCGATCCGATCTATCCGCCGGAGTACAGGGATTTCATTCTGGTGTTTCCGGCGGATTCGGGGGTTCGGCCGGTTTATGTGGTTTTGAGTGTTCCGGGGATCATAAGTATTACGAAGCTCCGATACTGCTACCGGCCTTCCCCGATGCCGTCAGGGTAAAATCAAAATCGTCCGTACAAGGCGGGGGCAAAAAAAGAAGACGTTGGGTGGATAAGAAGGGACGTATTTATGAATGGGATTCCAAAAGTAATGCCGTAGAAAAGTACGACAAGCTAGGAAACCATCTGGGTGAGTACGACCATTTGACAGGCCGTCAAACAAAACCTGCCAAACCCGGCAGGACAACCCCAAGACAATAAAAGAGGAACACCATGCCATTCTTCTCAATAACAGGCTTCTACCCAGACGACAAAAAGGACGATTCATTACAGTTCGAAACTCACATAAAAGATGCCGAACAAAAGGAGGCATTGGCCCAAATAACTGAAGCCAAGCCATTCAACGAAATTGGCCCAGGAGAGCTGGAGATAACAGAAAAACAGCTAAGAAAAATAGAAAAAATTCTAGATATAAAATTTCCTACCGGGCTTGAATATTACATCGGAACTTGTGCCGACTAGTCCTTGGTCGAGGAAGCGCCGCTGCGCCGCTCGGACCTTAGCTGGTCAAAGATAAGAGGGTCTAGCTATCCGATGGGGCTGCGCAGTCAAAGGGGTCTAGTCTCATCAAGCTATTTGAGACGTCTTTTGGCCCTTGGCCTTTGTCGCTCTCTTGCCTTTGTGCTCAAACTCCCATCCCTTACAAGCCAGCGCCACATGCTTGGGAATCATTGAAGTCCCGCTGCTGTAAGCGGTGATAGTGCGACGGGTAAAGCCCAACTCCTGCGCGGCGGTCGTCAACGAGAGTTTGTTGGCAGTCATCCAGCGCTTGAATGCCTGGGTCGGCATCACCTCACCGGCTTGCTCCAGCGCCAACCGATACAAGGTGACCGCCGCCAGTTCCAAGTCATCTCCCCAGCTCACATCGAAGCCCCATTCGCCCACTTGGGCGGTGCCGAATAACGACAGATCCTCCAAGGGCTTGAGTACGGGGAATTGTCGGATGTGTTCCCGCAGGTCAACGTCGTAGCGCTTACCGTTGGCAAACTCCACCTGCAAGGCATGTTTGCCGGGGGCAGGCTTCACGCTGCTGATTCTGGCTTTGCTGATCATGGGTCAGCTCCTCCGATTCTGTTCATTCCACACACGCTGCAGGTCAGCGGTGTGCTTTGCCGCCCACGCCAAGGCGGCTTTCAGGGACTTAGGGTTTGCCCCTCTGCCAAGCACCTGGAGCCCGTCGATCTCCACCAGCGACTCACCATCGGGCGTTTGCACATGAAAATGCGGCGGCGCGTGATCGTCCGGGTAGATTTTTATTTTCCAGTTACGGTCGCTGTATACGGTAGCCATGGCAGGCATGCTAGGGAATTTTTTTCCCTAGTACAAGGTCAGCCGTCAGATGCAGGGCACGATTCTTTTTCCCGCCGAAGCGCCACTGGCCTGAGGAGGCTTGAGCAAATAAAAGCGCAAGGCGACGTCGATTCGTGAGTCTGGCCGCTGCGCAGCCCAACGGGGATAAATCCCCTCGCCACGGGCTGTGTTTTCCTCACCCGATCTCAAACGCCCTCAGCCAAATCACCTGCTGACACCCACACGTGCGATCCATTCAGATCGAACACCAGATCACGGATCATCCGGCTTTTCCTGCATTAGCGAAAACGGACCAACCATTTCCAGAAACCTCCTACAACCTTCCCCTGGGCTCCCGCGTTAGCGTCTGTCTTGCCTTTATCGGACGAGACGTTCAGCGCAGTGACACGCAAACAAGACATCCCCAAGGTCCGAAACCCGCCCGCCGGTGACGGGCATCACATCACTTACAGAGACATGACTGCCAGCGAACTGGCCGCGCGCGAAACCCGACAGCGGGATTATGAAGCCATGCTTGCCCGACAAGCAGCCTATGAACAGGCGCGCTGGGCTCCGGTGGATAACAAACCGCTACCCGAGGTGACTGGGTGCGTGTTTGCCAAGAGCTGCAAGCTGCCCAACGGCATCATTGATTACAGCAACCCCAACGGCTACGTACCGGCGGATCTGGTCAAGCAGTACGGCGACCTGATGTGGCTCGGCGGCCGCAGTGCCGACCCTTCCGGCGCGGTGCCCCTCAAGCGGATCGGCGCGAACACGGTGCCCGTGACGTTGGGCCGGTTCGCGTTGGGCGGTTCGGCAGCGTCTACGGCTGCTGCCGGCAGTACCGTCGGCGCAGCTCTGCTGACGGGCATCATCGCCCTGCTCTGGCCTTCCAGCCTGGGTGACAGCGCACTCTACAGCGAGGACCAGCTACGCAACCTCAAGCAGGCGCGCAGCCGCATGCGCCTGAACATCGAGCAGCAGGCCGATGGCAGTCTCAAGGGGTATGGGTTCTATACGGGTCAAAATGGCGGCTGGGAGATGGTCGACGTTGTCCAGTTCACGCCGCGGGCCGACCAGTTCGTTGCCGACCTGGGTGATGGCGTCGAACTGATCTGGACGCCGGCCACCGACCCTTCCGATACCCTCGGCATCCCTGCTCTGGAGGCCGCGCCCCAGGCACCTCCCGTATGGATCTACCCGCCGACACCGATGGCCGACAGCATCATTGTCGACCCGATTTATCCGCCGGAATACAGGGACTTCATTCTGGTGTTTCCGGCGGATTCGGGGATTCGGCCGGTTTATGTAGTGGTGAGTACTGCTCATCATGACTATCACCCAAAACCAGACTTCCTCCCTGCCTTTCCAGATGCAAAATGGGCGCAACCCAAGACCCGCGTGAAAGGTGGGGGGTTACGTCCACGCTGGAAGGACCGTGACAAATTTATATATGAGTGGGACTTTCAACATGGCGCATTGGAAAAATATAACAAGCGAGGCAAGCACTTAGGTGAGTTCGACCATGTTACTGGGAGCCAAACCAAACCAGCCAATCCGACGAGGTGGATAGAACCATGAAATACAAAATAATGGGCATCGTTGACGGAGATGATTTCGCCACATACGAAACAACGCTTGGCATCGACGGCGAAGCCTTGGCAAAAATAATGAACTGGAGCCAGAAAGAAGATCATTTGTACGACTATGAGCTGAGTGCAGCCCAAATTGAAGCCTTGGAAAAAGCGTGCTCAATCGAGCTTCCTCGCAACTTGTTGCTTTTCCTGACCAGTAGCAATTAGTTAGCAGCGGGGGGCATGATTCTTTTTTCGATGAGCTACGTCGGGCGGTTTTGGGGCTGCTACGCAGCCCAGCGGGAGCAAGCTCCCTCGCCACGGGGATTGGGTTTTCCTTTCGGTCTCGGGCAACTCCCCCCTTCCTGAACAACCGATCGGCAATCCCCCACTCAGCCTGCAAAAAAACTTCAATATTTCCCCTGCCGCAAAGCTTTCATCCGCTCCAGCAAAGTCCCTGCGTCTTGCGCCCTTCGATAATCCCCGCTTCGCTTGCACACCCCTTGCCCGCCACCATGAACCTACACACCTTCATCCGTCACTCCAGGATCGCCACCGCGGTGCTGATCCGCCTGCATCGAACGTTTTCGTTCATGGCCGGTTACCTGGCGCGGCTGGGCTTCGATTCCGAACGGTGGCCGGTGGCCCGTGACGAGGGCGCCGTGGACAGGTCGGCCGGGGCCATTTGCCCGGAGCTGGCTGCGACCGTGTTCAGCCACGCGCGCGAAGGAGCCATTCTGGTGGACCCATTCGGCCGAGTCATTGCCGTGAACGAGGCGTTCACCCGCCTCACCGGTTACGGGCAAGACGAGGTGCAGGGTCGGGCGCTGAATGCCCACCCCATGGTGCGGCGGCTGCTGACGTTTTACGCGCCGATGAAGAACGCACTGGATTTCCACGGGCATTGGTCCGGCGAAATCCAGAGCAGCCACAAGGACGGCCGTGAGATGACGTCGCGCATCAGCATCAGTGCCGTGCATGATCGGTACGGCAATGTTCAGCATTATGTGGCGCTGTTCAGTGACATGACGCAAATCAAGCAGCGCCTCCAGTTGCTGGAGCGCGACGCCCGGTATGACGCGCTCACGCAACTGCCCAATCGGTTGCTGTTGGCTGAGCGGATGCGCCAGGCGTTGGGCAAGGCGCGGGCGCACCAGCAAAAGGTGGCCATCGCCTTTATCGACCTCGACGGCTTCAAGGCCCTGAACGACAGTTACGGCCATGACTGGGGCGACCGGGTGTTGCAGATTGTCGCGGCCCGGATCAACGCGACCCTGCGCGAGAGCGACACGCTGGCGCGGCTCGGTGGCGATGAGTTTGTCGCCGGGCTGGTCGGGCTACAGGCGGTGGAAGACAGCGAGCCGTTGCTCAAGCGCATGCTGCAAGCGGCCAACGCACCCATCCTGATCGGCGCGCAGACGGTGGAAATCGCCGCCAGCATCGGCGTGGCATTTTTCCCCGAGCACGGTCAGGAAATCGATGCGCTGATCAGCAAGGCGGACCAAGCGATGTACCTGTCGAAAAAGGCCGGCGGCAACCGCCTGGCGTTCTGCCCGACGCGGTTCATTTCGGTCAATAGCGAAGCCTGACGGTGGTACCGAGGGTTCTTTCGCTGCCGGTCATGACGCCGTAGTCGCCGGCGCCGAGCAGTGAATAGACCGCGGTGATGTACTGACGGTCGAAGACGTTGCGCACCCAGCCTTCCACTTCCCACCCACGGTCCTGGCTGCGCAGGCCCAGGCGCAGGTTGGTGAGGCCGTAGCTGGGTTGGTAGCTGCCCTCGCCGCCTTCGAGGGTGCCGTAGTAACCGGTGCGCAAGCTGTAGTCGATGCCGCTGTAGACCTCCAGCCCGTTCGACAGCGGATGGCTGTGGTCCAGGCCGCTGCTGAGGGTCCATTCCGGCGCGTTGTAGAGACGCTCGCCGCTGAGGTCGCAGGTCCACCGGCCCGAGGCCGGCGAGCACGGTGCGTTGGGGAAGCTGCGGTAGCGCGCGTCGCTCCAGGCCAGGCCCAGGCGCCCGGTGAGTCGGGGCGTCAGTTGCCAGGCCGAGTCCAGCTCGACCCCGCGCAGGCGCACCTTGCCGACGTTGATCAGGTTGTCCCGCAGCGGCGGCGCGAACAGGGAGGTGGGCGGGCTGTAGGTGAGCGCCTGGTAGTTGTCGACGTCGGTCTGGTAGAGCGCGAGATCGAGCAACGCGCGCTCCTCCCAGAACCGCGTCTTCAAGCCCAGTTCCATGGACGTGGCGCGCTCCGGCTCGAAGGTCGGCGCGGTGAACGGGCCGACCACGTCGAAGTTGATGCCGCCAGCCTTGTAGCCCCGCGACCAACTGACGTAGCCCATCACCGCCTCGCTGAAGCGGTAGCTGGCGCTGAGCAGGCTGGAGACGTTGTGCTCTTTGATCGAATCCTGGCGGTAGTAACCCTCGCCCAGGGCGATGTCGCGCAGCAACTGCCCTCCGGCCTGGAACACCGGTGGCAACCCCGTCAGCGGGGCCAGGTTGCTGACGTCGCGCGAGACCCAGCCGTCCTTGCGCTCGTGGCTGTAGCGCAGGCCGCCGGTGAGCTCCAGCGGGTCGATCGGACGCCAGGATAGCTGGCCGAACACGGCGCGGCTGTCGCCCTTCTGTTCTCCGTCGTAGCGTTGCCGGGCGCCGTCCAGCAGCAGCGCCGGCACCTGCTTCGGATCGGTGAAGGTGATGCCGTAGAGTTTCTGCAAGGATTCCAGTTGGTCGCCGACGAACCAGGGCGCGGCGTCCTGGCCGAATTGAACATCGATGTCCCGATCCAGGTGCTGGCGCAGATAGTAGAGCCCGGCGACATAGTCGATGGACGAGCCGGCCGTGCCGGACAAGCGCCACTCCTGGCTGAACTGGCGCTGGCCCAGCTCGGTTTCGGATTGGGCCACCGACAGCGCGGTGCTGTCGCCGTCACGCGTTGCGCGGTAATCCCAGTCTCGGTAGGCGGTGATGCTGGTCAGGCGCATGGCCTCATCCAGGTCCCAGTTCAATTCCAGTGAAACGCCGTTCTGCAGGGTTTGCGGACGGCCCGGCGCGTCGATGCGTGCCTCGCGCTTGTAAGGGTCGGGCTCCGACAATGGATAGCCGAGGAACTGGGCGCGCTTGCGGGTCTGCTGGCTGTAGTGATTGACCAGCAGGACGTTGCCGGCTTCGTTTTGCTCGGCATAGTCGGCGATGAGGCGCGCGCTGAAGTCGGTGGTCGGCGTCCACAGCAATTGCCCGCGCAGGCCCTGGCTGTCGGCGTCGCCGAGGCGCGCGCCGTCTTGCAGGTTTTGCACGGTGCCGTCAGTGGTGCTGTGGAAGATATTCAATCGCCCCGCCAGCACGTCGTCCTGCAACGGCCCGGAAACCGTCCCGCGATATTCCCGCAGGCCGCGTTCCCCGTAGCTGGCTTCAAGGTTGGCCTCAGGCTGGAAGGTCGGCTGGCGGGTGACGATGTTCAGCGCGCCCGCGGTGGTGTTCTTGCCGAACAAGGTGCCCTGGGGCCCGCGCAGCACTTCGATGCGCTCGATGTCCATCAACTCGGTGAAGGCCATGCCCTGACGCGCCAGGTAGACGCCATCGACGTAGGTGCCGACGCTACCTTCCAGGCCATCGTTGTAGGCCGTCGCGCCGAACCCGCGCAGGCCGAAACCAGCAAAACGGGCGTCGTGACCGGAGACCACCAGGCCGGGCACTAGTTGTTGGATGTCTTGCAGGCGGTGCAGGCCGGCTCCGTCCAGTTGCTCGCCGTAGAGGACGTTGATGGGGATGGGCACGTGTTGCGGGTCTTCCTCGCGGCGGCGAGCCGTCACGGTGGTTTCGTCGAGTTCCAGTGTGTGGGTCGACACGGCGGGCGCAGCCGTGGCCCACGCCCAAGGCAACACCGAGAAACCCGCGAGCAAGAGCAGTCGATAATCCGAACCCGCCACGTTATCGCTCCCGAGCCGTCGCGCGATACACGGTGTCTGGGCAGGCCAGCGCCTTGACGCACGCCAGCAACTCGCGACTGTCAGCGGGCTTGAGCAGTACCGCGTCGAAGGCCAGGTCCTGTGGGTAATCCTGCGGCCTGCGTGGCGGCACCGCCGAATAGAGCATCACCGGAAGATCGGCCCAGCGCTCGCGCACCCGTTGCAACAGTTGCCAGCCGTCCATGCCGGGCATCATCTGGTCGCTGATCAGCAGATCCACCGGCTGCTCGGCCAGGCAGGCCAGGGCCTCTTCACCCTGGGTCGCGATGCTCACGTCAAACCCGTAGCCGGCCAACAGGTCATACAGCCATTCGCTGTTCTGCTCGACATCGTCCACCAGCAACACATGCAGGCCCTGGCCATCCAGCGGTGCGACATGGTTGTCGACGATGCCGTTTTCCAGGTCCTGTTCCTGGGCGTATTTCAACGGCAGCTGAAAACTGAAGTGGCTACCGCCCTGCCCGGTGGCGTGCAGTTCCAGCCGGCTGCCCATGCGCTCCAGCAGTTGCGTGACGATGGACAAGCCCAACCCGCTGCCTTCGTAGCGTTGCGCATTGCGGCCCCGGCGGAACGGTTGCAGCAGTTGTTCGAATTCGTGTGGATCAACGCCGACGCCGGTGTCGATCACGCTCAAGCGCAGTTCCACGCCGTCGGCGCTCGCCCCCGCAGCCGCGCTCACCTCGAAACGGATCCGGCCGTTGTGGGTGAATTTCGCGGCGTTGGCCAACAGGTTCATGAGGACCTGCCGCAGCCGTTTGAAATCGGCCTCGACCAGCGGCGGCAGGTCATCGGCCAACACGGCTTCGAACGTATTGCCCTGGCGCGCGGCGAGAAAGCCCGCCTCGTCTGCGATCTCGTTGAGGAAGCCATACAGATAACCCGGCGCCAGAACCAGTTGCATCTGCTCCATTTCCCCCCGGGAGAACTCGAGCATCTCGTCGATCAGTTCCAGTTGCTGGCGGGCATTGCGCTCGATGTTGGTCGGGTAGTCGCGTTGGGCCCCGCCCTGCAGCAGGCGCGCGTAGTCGATGATGCGCACCAGCGGCGAGCGCAAATCGTGGCTGATGCGGGCCATCAAGGCACTGCGGGCCGCCAGCGATTCGCGCAACTGCACCGTGCGCAGCGCCACCGTGCTTTCCAGGCGTTCGTGCTCGGCCTGACGCTGTTGTTCGAGGGTGGCCAGGGCGTGCTTTTCCCGGTGTCGGCTGCGGCTGACTTCCATGATCAAGGTGCACACCAGCAACGCCACGCCCGGCAGGGTCGACGACAGGCTGTATTTGCTTTGCGGCGACTGCCAGGGCAAGTACTCCTGGGGGAAGAACAGGCGCATCAACAGTTGGGCAAACAAGAGCCCCGGCACCAGCCAGGCCATCCAGCTGTAGCTCAGCCGTGCGCGCCAGGCCATGAACAACGTGGCGAGCAGCACGCCGTAGAAACTCAACAGGGACACCTGCACGAGTTGCGCGCCCTGGACCGGGTCGACCATCAACCACCAGAGTCGACCGAGCACACAGCCCAACAGCGGCAGCCAATAGCTCCAGGCAATGACGTTGGGCAGCCGGGCAACCTGCAACAGCACGCGCATGTAGGCGAGGAACAGGACGAACGAGATTGCGCTGACGCCGGTGAGCAGCTCCCGTGTCCAGCCGAGCGCCGCCGGCCAGTAGATCAGGTAGCCATTGAGGATGCAGGTGAGCAGGATATAGCTCAGGACCGCCCCTGCGTTCACGGTGAGCAGTCGCGAGCGCAGGATCCAACCAACGATGAAACCGAACGGGACGACCAGCAGGACAATGCCGAGGGTGAGTCCGTCACTGAGGTACGTCTGTTGCTGGCTGCGCAACAACGCCGGTTCGGACCACAGCTCCGGCTCCAGCAACATCTGGAAGTGACTGGTCACGCGGACGAACACCGTGACGCTCTGCCCTGCCGCCAGCGACACCGCAAACGCCGGTTGGCGCGCCGCTGGCTGAGGCCATTCGGCCAAGGGATAAGCGCTGCCACCGTGGGCATCACGCCCCGGCAGGTAGACGCGAATGTCCTCCAGGCGCGGCGCCCCGATCACCAGCAGGCGCGAACACGCCACAGCGCTTGAGTTGGTGAACTGCCATTTCAGCCAGTAGGCAGAGCGGCTGTAGCCTTGGGTTGGCCAGCGCGGAGTGACGGGGCTGAAACGGGCGTCGGGCAGTTGAGCGACGTCGTCCAGGCTTAACTGTGCCGGGGGGTCTTCGAACAGTTGCACGGTGGGCATCAGGTCCAGGTGGTCAGCCTGGCAGATATCCACAGGCGCGGCGTGGAGCAAGCCTGTGGATAACAACCCGATCGCCAGCCATAGGCACCGTAGCAGCCACATCAGGCGCGCCCGGCCGACTCGGCATCGGCACGGCCCTGGGTTTGCTCGCGAAACTGGCTGGGCGTCATGCCGATTCGCTGGCGAAAGGCCGTGGTGAAGTTGCAGGCATTGCGAAAGCCCACCAGTTCGGCAACGTCCTGCACGCTCATGGCGCTTTCAGCGAGCAGGTCTTGGCCACGCCGCAATCGCGCGTCGCGAATGTAGGCGAATACGGTCAGCCCCAGGTGCTCGCGAAAAATCCGCGAGAGGCGTTTCTCGTGGGTGCCCACCTTGTGGGCCAACTGGACCAGGGAAGGCATGTCATCGAGGTGCTCTTCAATCCAGCGCATCGCGGCACGCAGGACGATTTCATCGCCTTCCGGCTCCGGGTCGGCCGGGTTGGCTTCGCGGGGCGGCGGCACGCGCCAGGTCAGTTGCAGGTGGATCCTGATGCGCGCGAGCACTTCCTCGGGGGCGCAGGATTTGGGGATGTAATCGACCCCGCCCACGGTCAGTCCTTCCAGCCGCTCGAACGAGCTGTTGGCCGACGACAGGAACAGGATGGGCGTCTGCCGGGTCGCCGGGGCCTCGCGCAGAAGCCGGCACAGGCTGAACCCGTCCATCTGCGGCATGTGCACATCCAGGACAATCAGATCGGGACGCAGCGCCAGCGCCCGTTGATAGCCCTGGTGCGCATCGCTGGCCAGGGAAATGCGCCAGGGCTGCGCCTTGAGCAGGACGAGCGTTGCGCGGATGTCTTCCGGAACATCGTCGATCAGCAGGATATGCGGCTGCGGCTCGGATGACGCCGTCGCGTCGCCCGCCACGGCCACTCGCCTTTCGTATCGTCCGTCGTCCATTCGCTACGTTCTCTTTATCGTGCCTTTGCCAGCATCATTGCCGAAATTGCACAGCCAATCGATGGCTCGGTTAAAACTCGTCATAGATAGCGGCCGCGCCAGCGAAGACTTGAAGGCGGCAGGTTCCACCCGCTCGTGCGGCTCAGGGCCTATGCTGAAGGGACCTACTCTGACTGGCAGGCTGTTGATGATCCAGTGCAAACGCGCCTATGAAGCCGCAAGCGCCACGGATGGCGTGCGCATCCTGGTTGATCGGCTGTGGCCGCGCAATTGTCCCAAGCAGGCGTTGGTGATCGATGAATGGCGCCCGGAGGTGGCGCCTTCCCATGGGCTGCGCAAGGCATTCAAGGCCGGGACGGTTTCGTTCGAGGCATTCAAGGTGGCTTATCGCAAGGAGTTGGCCGCCCAGCCGCAAAGTTGGTGGCGATTGGTGGATGTGGCGCGGGACGGCCCCCTGACGCTGGTTTACGCGGCCAGGTCCGTCACCGAGAACAATGCCGTGGTGCTGGCCGAGTGGTTGGAGGATGAGGTGGAGAAGCGTGCGCAGGGGAGTTCGCCAGTGTGTTACCTCGCGGAGTTTCCCGAGATGTGAGGGGTTGCTGCGTCACCCGGCGAGAGCAAGCGCCCTCGCCGCGGCATCGTGGGGAGTCAGGGTCGATAGCCCGGTGGCAGCTCGTGCTGGGTCGGGGCCTTTTCTTCGTGGTAGTGGGGTTTGCCGGTTGTGGAGTTCATGAGCGTCGAGTTCGCCAGGATGGTTTCCGTCAGCAGGCTGTCTTCGCCGTCCTTGAACCAGCAGGCCAGCGCCGAATTGCGGTTGCCGTGCATGTCGACCACCACCGGCCAGTTCTCCAGGCCGCGAGCGTCGCTGGGGGGAATGTCGCCATAGTGCTTGGGCGGCAGAACCAGGGCGTCGCCAGGTCGGACCCAGAGGTCGGCCAGGTAGATTTCCCGCGCGGCGGGCCGCCAGCGGGCGACACTGATAACCAACGGCAACCGACCGTAGCGCGAGAAAAACGCGTGGGGGAAGTTGTGGTATTCGAGATCCGTGGGGTTGTGGGTCAGCAACTCACGCATGCGCGCCGGCCCGAGGTAAGGCGATTGATGGCCGGCCCATTTGCCGTAGGTGTATTGGCCAAGGATCAACTGGTCATAGTCAAACCGCAGGCATTCGCCGTTTCCGAGCAAGGTCATGCCGAACGCCTGTGCCGTTTCCTTCGTGGCCCAGAGCGGCTCATAGCGCACTTGCTTGACGTGAAAGTCGAACGCCTTGATGACGTAGGACCCGGTGCTCGTCGGCACCTCGCGGTCCTTCCAACTGATGCCGGAATAGCGGGCACCCAGCAGCAGGTCGGGGTTTTCGGGGCTGAGGGTGATCAACGCTCCGCGCACCTGGTCGCTCGGCTGCGCCAGGCCGTGGTCGTTGAACAGGTAGGGGAATGTCCGGGCGTCGAGGGGCGTTTCCACACCGTCGCCGAGAAAGGGCACGCTGTTAAAGAGTTGCATTGTCATGGACCACTCATACAAGAAGACAACAGAAAACGCCCAGCCGCCCCGTCAGCGACGGACCGGCTGAACCTGCACGCTATCAACGATACGGACGATGCTGCTCGCGCAGCCAGTCCATGCCGTGGGGTTCGCGCCAAGGGCGCACGGCGGCACGTTTTTCCACCTGGGTGAGGCACAAGGCGTCCATCCAGTAGTAGACCATCAACAGGTGGAACACTTCATCGCCGCGCCGATCCCAGATCACGTCATCCTGCTGGCGACCCGGTTCAATGGCCTTGAGCCGACAGTCGCCCTGGTCGTGCCGACCTTGCAGGCAAGCGCCCGTCTCGTAGTTGATCAGCAGCACAGGATGGTTGATTTCCGGGTAGGGTTTTTCCAGCTCGGGCATGTACCAGAACTGCCCGGGGTTGCGCCTGTCCGGCGTTTGCATGGCGATGCGGGTCTTGTCCTGCGGGTCGGTCGCCAGCGCCGGTTTGTCGCCGGTGTTGTTGCGCAGGATGTACAAGACCGTGCACGGGTCTTCCTCGGTCTTTTCCGTTTGTACCAGCTTGGCCTTGCCGAACGAGTCGTAAGACAGGCGCGCCATGACCTTCACGGTCGGGTTGAGGTCCTTGCCCGGCTGGCCAAAACCGGCAATCAGGCCATCGACCCCCGGCACTTCCAGCTCATTGCCCGCCAGCACATAGGTCAGGCCGGCCATCGGGTTGGGCTGCATGTGGCGGGTCAGGGCGTCCCAGCGCTGGAGTGTCGCCCTGCTGGCGCCGTTGAGCAGCAGCGCCTCACGCATGGCGCTGCTGGGGTAGTAGCGCGCATCGCGGGGCCAGCGTTCGGTGACCATCAGCAATCGCTGCCCCTTTTTCTCTTTGAGCAGCAGGGCCAGGGCATCCCAGAACTGTTCGAACTCGGCCTGGGTAGCCGTCGCGGCCGGCGGGAAGTGCAGGTTTTCCTGGGCCTGCTTGCTGTAGTTATCGATGAACACCACACGCAAGGCCGGGCCTGTCGCCGTGCCGCGCGCTGCGGTTTGACCACCGGAATGGCCGAGCGTGATCACCGATTCCTGCCAGGAGCCTTCGATTTCCGCCTTGTAGCTGGTGTACCACAGGTAAGCCTGTTCCAGGGCGTTGCGCACTTCGCCTTTCTTGACGAAGAGATACACCGGCGAAAGCTTCAACTCCACGATCTGGGGATCATCGGGCAACGACTCACGCCATTTGCCGAAGTCCGCGTTGCAGTTGCTCGGCTTTTCCGGGGTGAAATCGATCGCGTGCGTGCCGCCCTGGGTGGTCAGGTTGGCCACCCGATGGGCGATGTTTTTCTTCACCGACTCGGAGATCTCGGTGGAAGCGCTGCCTTTGACAAAGGTGCCGTACTCCGCCTCGACCATGGCGCTGAGGGTGTTGTCTTTGCTGAGGAAGGACTTGAGCGACGTCATCGCATAGTTCAGCGCGCCGCCGACGGTGACCTCGCTGACGATGTCGGCGCCGAAATCGACGAAGAAATCGAAAAACGGCTTCGCATCGCGCGGATCGAAGACCTTGGGCAGCTCACCGACGCGCGTCTTGAAGCTGGCGGTCGCGCTGTCGGGGTTGAGCTCCAGGTTCAGTTTCCACAGGCGCACCGTGTGGCTGTAGAGCACGGCGTCACGCTCTTCGAGCTGTTTGATATTGCTGCCGAAGGTGACTTGGAAGCCGGCGGAAAACGCGCCGTATTTACCGGAGCCCTGGACCTTGGACTGGGTATGGCTTTCGTATTCGTCGCGGGAAGTGAAGGTTTCGACGAAGTGGTCATCCTTGGCGACCGCCGTGCTCATGGCGACATTCTGGCCAACGTTGTAAGTGGTTTGCCGGTACGGCACGGCGCGTTTGCCCGACTCGGTATCGCCCACTTTCTGGCATTCCTTGCTTTCGCCGGCCCAGTCGAGCCGGTTCAGGCCGCGCCCCAGTAATTGCGAACCGCCGATGTCCCGTGGTTCGTTGCTTGAGCCGCCTATCAATCCATCGTTCATTGCCGTTCTCCCATCACTCAGGTTGTATCAATTGGTGCCAATTGATGGGGCTCAGTATCGGAACGGGCGGGATCGGCGGACAGTCCAGAACGGTGTCAGTCCGGTATCAGTCCGGTATCAGTTCGGTATCAGGCCAATTGCCATCTTTCCGTTAACGCGGGCGATGCAGTGGAGTAGACTCGAACGGTTTTCCAGGCTCGACCTCGCAAGTGCCGGTGATCGACATCGGATTGTGCATTCATTGGCGCGCCGCCCGAAGCGAAGGGGCCGGCCAGGGCTATCGACATGGACTCCAGACAAAGCTCGTTTCCAGCCCTGCCCAAGCCCGACGCCTCCGTATCGGACGGCCGCGTATTGCTGGACGCCGCCTCGTTGAAAGGCCTGCGCAAACAGCACGGCCTGAGCCAGGAAACCCTGGCCGAAGCCTGTCTGAACCGACACCTGTGCGTGTCCATTGCCTCGATCAAGCGCGCCGAAACCGGTAAGCCGGTGCTCTACCGCACGGCCCGTCACCTGGCCACGGCGTTCGATGTCGATGTCAGCGCGCTGCTCGGGCCATCCGCCTCGGCGGCGCTGGTCGATATCGAACAGGCCGTGCTCGCACTGCACGACCAGGCCTTTGCGCAACACGCATTGAACCAGGCCGACGAGACCGTCATCCGATATGTGCTGGAGCTGTCCTTCGGTCTCGATACCCAGGGGCTGAGCGACGAGGTCGAGCGGTTGGTGCGCCAGTTCGGCGGTGTCCCGCTCGGGATGACCCAAGGCGTGGTGATCGCCCAGTTCGGTTCCCCCCAGGCGTACCGCAGTGACAGCGAGCGCGGCTTGCTCTGCGCGCTGGCGCTGAGCCGGGAGGCGTTCGTCAAGCCGGGGCACGCATTGTTGCTGCGGCTGGTGCGCTTGAGTGCCGAAAGCCCGGAGCTGCACACCGAGGCGCTTTCGCTGGCCCACCAGCCGCTGCAGGATCGCTACGGGCATGCGCCGGTGTACGTCGCCCAGAACCTGCTCGAACAGCTGGCCTCACGGTTTGAGTTCTACGCCGCCGACGAGGTGTTTCCCGCCTATCGAAAATGCCGGCGCCCGCGCAGCCTCGACGAAAACGCGCCCCGCCCGCTGGTGGGCCGGGCGATTGAAGTGTTGCAGTTCAAGGGTGTGGTCGAGGCCACCCAGGAATGCCAGGACGGCCATGTGGTGTACGTGCGTGGAATGGCCGGCATCGGCAAGACCCGCCTGGTCAGTGAGTTTGTCGACATCGCCCGACAGAGCGGCTTCGCCTGCCACCGCGGCGATGTGCTGGATTTCGGCATGAACAACAGCCTCTGGCCGCTGGGACAGTTGCTCCACAGCCTGCTCGGCCTCGGGCCGGTTGGCGCGGGTCAGTTGGAGGAGGCATTGTCGCGCCTGAAAGTCGCGGCCGAGCATCGGATGTTTCTTCACGTGTTGACGGGCATTGGCGCGGCCGAACCGCCCGCTCTCTACGCGGCGATGAGCAACCAGGCCCGCACCCAGGGGTTGTTCCAGGCCATGTGTGAGGTGGTGCTGCGCCTTGCGGTGCACCAGCCCCTGCTGATCTGCCTTGAAGACCTGCACTGGGGCGACAGCGCGCTGTTTGCCATGCTGGCCAAGCTGCTCAACGCCACGGACGAGGCGCCGATCGTCTGGCTGCTGACGTCACGCCCCGAAGGCGACCCGCTGGAAAACCAGATCCGCGCCGGCGCCAGCCACCCCATGAGCCTACTGGACATCGCGCCGATCCGCGCCCGCGAAGCCACCGCCCTGGCGGATCAGTTCACCGACGTCGACCCGCGCTATCGGGCCGACTGTGTCACCCGCGCCCAGGGCAACCCGCTGTACCTGACACAACTGTTGTCGAGTGAGGGAGGCGTGTTCCCCGACAGCCTGCGGCACCTGGTCCAGACCCGCTTCGACAAACTCGCCCCCGACCAGCGCCGCGCCTTGCACTACGCCGCCGTCCTGGGCAACCGTTTCGAACTGACGCTCTGGCGCGAAGCCCTGGGCCAGCCCACTTACCTGCCGACGGCGGACATGCGCCAGGGACTGTTGCGCGAGGTCGAGCCGGGAAGCTTCGTGTTCGTCCATGACCTGGTCATGCATTGCCTCTACGACGCCATGCCCACCGCCCTGCGCGAACAACTGCACCGCGACGTGGCACGGCTCTACCGCGAGCGCGACCGGACACTCCACGCCCAGCACCTGCTACGAGGCAACGACCCGGCGGCGTTCGACGCATTGCTGGCGGCCATGGACGAAAAGCGCCTCGCCTGCCAGTACGACAGCGTCCTGGCGCTGGCCCGCCAATGCGCGGCCTTCGACGCGCGCACGCGCCACCACTTCCCGTTCGCCCTGTTGTGCGGCCAGGCTTGTGCCGGCCTCGGCCAGACCGCCGAGGCGCGGGAGCATTTCCAGCAGGCGCTGGCCTTGGCGGTACAGCCCCAAGACCGAATCGACGCCGCCCTCGGCCTCGCGGCCGCCCTCAACACCCTGGATTGCCTGGACGAAGAAGAACGCCTGATCGAAGCCACCCTGCCGATCGCCCGCACGCTGCACGCCCACATCGCCCTCGCACAGTTGCATCAATTGCGCGGCAACATCTACTTCCCCCGTGGCGACTACGCCGAATGCCGCCGGCTGCACGAAGAAGCCTTGTCCTATGCGCGCATCGGTCGCCACCTGGAAAGCGAAGCCAAGGCCCTGAGTGGCATCGGCGATTCCTACTACGCACAAGGCCGGATGCAAACCGCCTACGAAGTCTTCGACCAATGCGTACGCCTGTGCGAACGTCATGGGCTGGTCCACGTGGAAGCGAGCAACCGCAGCGCCCGGGGCTCGGCGCAGCTTTACCTGGGCCAACCCGAACCCGCCTTGCGCGACGCCGCCGACGCCATCGAATGCAGCCGCAAGATCGGCAACCACCGCGCCGAAGTGTTCTCCCGCCTGACCGCCTCCTGGGGCCTGGTCGCAAGCGGCCAGGCCCATGCGGCCGAGCAACAACTGAACGGCGCACTGGAACTGGCCCGCAACCTCGGCGCCAGCCGTTTCGAAGCGATATTGCTCGAAGGCCTGGCGCGCGTGGCGCTGCACCACGGCGATCGCGAGCGAGCACAGGCCCTGATCATCGACGCGGCCGGCCTGGTCGAACGTTTCGAGTTGCAACGCTACATCGGCCCGTGGGTCTACGGCAGCCTGGCGATGATCGTCGACGACTCGCCCCTGAGCGAGCAGGCGCTGTTCAAGGGCGAAGCCCAGCTCACCCAGGCCTGCCTGGCCCACAACGCCCTGCGCTTTCGCGTGGCGGCGGCGGAAACCTGCCTGCTGGCCGGCGATGTTGAACGGGCGACCTGGCAGGCAGAACAGATGGCCGCGCTGCCGCAGGCCTCGTCGTGCGCCTGGGTCAGTCACCATGTGCAGGTGATTGACGGCGCGGGGCGAGCGTTACGCGGCGAGACCATGCCCAAGGGCCTGTGGGAGGACGGACAGCGGCTGGGGTTTGGCAACACGATGCCTCGCTTGAGGGCGTTGCTGGGCTGATGGCCGGGCGGTTTCATCCCCAGCAAACGCGCACTGGACGCCCTGCCATGGCGAGCGCTTTTTGCTTCGCTGTCCGGCTAGGCTCTGTTTGAAAAGTCTTGAGACGAAGGTCAGGCAAGGCGAAAACCGGCGAGGAACGGCCGGGGTCGCGCTCGACTTTACTGGAGTAAATGAGCATTCCGATCGGACTCGCGCACGAGCCGGTTTTCAACGCAGCATGAACGAGTATCAAGGCTTTTCAGACAGAGCCTAAGATAGGGCTGCTGAAAACCATAGGGACGGCAGGCACGATGCAACTCGGTTTCGATCCGCTGATTCATCTCGACTGGAAAACGCCGGGCGCTGAATGCCTGGGGTTGTTCCAGCATTACTATCCCGACATCGCGGTGTTTACCGGAGCGCCATTCGAAGCGTTGCTGGACGAACTGTCCAACGAAATGCCCGAGGTCTGTTTCCAGGCCCTGGCAACGGCGCTGGCGCGCCACGGCTACGACCTGTGGAACCTCGACGACGGTGCTGATGACTACCGGCCCGTCATCGTCCCGACCGAACAGCGCGAAGCGTTTGCCCGGCATTGGCAGGACCGTGCGCCCTTCACCCCGACACGGATCGAGCAGGCTCGCGCCGCCACCCCGCGCAAATCCACGCCAACCAAACGCAAGCCGTTGAACTGGCTGCCTGAGGTCCATGACTATCCCGGGCCCACCTATGTGCACGAATACAACTACCGCAATGGCTGGGCCGGCATTACCGAACAGGACGACGAGCAGTGGCTGTGCTTCCTGATCGACTACAACCCATGGCCGCCCGCCGAACAGGACATGCTCGAACACCGGACCGACCCAGTCGACGGCGCTGACCTGCAGTTGATCGATGCCGACGACCGGCACAGCCTGTGGCGCCGTCAGGTCGAACGGGGTGCCTACAGCGCCGACGACCGCTACATCTACGAGCGTCGCGAAGGCGAAGACGTACAGCCCTTCGGCCCTGCGCAGACACAATGGCCCGCGTTCGAAGAACCCTGCGTGGTGGTCGATGGCCAAGTGTTCGAACGCCAGCGACTGTACGAGCCCGAACACCTGACGCGCATCTGGCGGATCACCGCCGACAGCAGCCAGGTCATTTTCGAGCATTCGGATGAGTTGAGTATCCTGCCCATCGGCCCGCGCCGCTTGCTGTTCATGCAGGACCACGGTACGCAGTGCTGGATCTGGCACCTGGACGCGCCCCACGAGGCCGTCGCCGCTAAACCGATGCCGGCCGACGGCGGCAAACTGCGCGCCGCGACCGCCTACCTCGGGGGCGACGAGATTCTGCTGTTCAGCGAAAGCACGCGGCAGAATGTCGAACACTCGGGTTACCAGGAAACCGTGCTGCTGGCGTGGCGCTTCAACTTCATGACCGGCGCCAGGACCCACGCGTTGCTCGACGGTTTTGGCAGCGAACTGCGCCAGGACACGCGCCTGCTCGTCACCCAGCCCAAGCAGGTCATCACCCTGCGCACCTTCCACGGCACGTTGCACGTTGGCCGCGGACACGGCGACTGGTGGGTGTGGAACTATCAGACCCACACCTTCGGCTCACACACCCTGGCGTGGTTCTGGAACCAGGCCACCCATGAGGTGCTGAAACTATCGACCCGAGACATCCGGCGCATCAAGCCGCACATCCGCTACCTGCCGGCGCAGGATCGGTACCTGGCGTTTGAAACAGCGTTCGTGGCGCGGTTGCCGGTGTTTGCGCAGATGGTCGAGGCCAAGGGCGTTGATGTCCTGGCGTTTGAATGAAAACAAAGGCCCGCGGGGTGAGGGAGCCTGCGCCCTCGCCACCTGTTTTACCCGAATGCGACTACCGCTCAGCCTCCCCCTGTGGATAAACATCGCTGACATTCAATGACAATTGAGCAGCCACCTCATACCCATCGGCCTTGCTGAAATTCAGCTGGAACTCCTGGTAAGCCGGGCCCGCCAGCCAGCGGTCGACCTGCAGGCCTTGGTGCTTGGAGCTTTCACCCGGGGTGAGTTGCCCGAACAGCGGATACCCGGCATCGGCAAAGAGCCGGTCGGCCTCGAACCAGTCCATCTCCTTGTCGAGGCCCACATGGGGCCCGACGGCCGCCCAGGCACCTGGCGTGACCTTCTGGCCGACGTCCAGGAAGATCACCTTGCTCTCTTTCGCGCCGATCAGGAACGGCAGGTTCATCGGCGCCCCTGTGGAATCGAGCAGCTTGGATTTCATGCCGAGGTATTCTCCCCCACCGTTTTCCCTGCGCTCCCAGATCCGCCAATCGATCACGCTTTCGGGGTTGAAGCTGTTGTTGGTGAGGATGATCTTGTAGCGCTGTTTGAAGAGCACGACCGAGGCATCTTTATAGGGTTTGTAGAAGGACACCTTGGTGTGCTCGGCACCGACCCGGATGATGATCGGGGTTTTGCGGCTGGCGACGCTGTCCCGGTATTGCTGGTAGGTGAAGAAAGCTGAAGCGATGGAGACGATCAAGGCCAGTGTGGCAATGGCATCTGTACGGGTGAGGGTTCTGAACCAGTTCATCATGGGGTACGCATCCAGGCGTTCGGGGTGGTTGGGCTGATGGCTTCGCGAGCAGGCTCGCCATCGTCTGCACAATGGCCCATTCCCACAAGTCTTTACGGCTTGGTTTCTGCCTGTTCTCCACTAAGGTGATAGGAGCCCTGCCATTCAACGACCCTGAGGCCGCCATGAGGAACTTCACGATTCAGCACATCGATCACATCGTCCTGCGGGTCAAGGACTTGGAGCGTAGCCTGGCGTTCTATACGTCGGTGCTCGGCTGCGAACTCAGGAAGCGTCGGGATGACCTTGGCATGCTCCATCTCGGCACAGGCGTCTCGATGATCGATCTGGTGGATGTCGAAGGGCCGCTGGGGCGCCCGGGCGGTCCGGCCGCCGATAAGCAGCGCCGTAATGTCGACCACTTCTGCCTGCGCATCGAGCCCTTCGATGAAGCCGCGATCCTCGCGCATCTGGCGTCCAACGGCGTCGAGGCCGAGAAAGCGCAGGTGCGATACGGCGCGCAAGGCCAGGGCCCGTCGATCTACTGCCTCGACCCGGATGGCAACCAGATCGAATTGAAAGGCCCTGCTCAAGAGCCGTAAAAGGCGCCACTCAAGATCCCCCTGCGTCGCCCGGCAGCCGACGGTTTTTCTCCTAGACTTGCAGTGTCTCGTTCTTGAACCACTGCGCCGCCCATCACAACGCAAAGGGAACTTCGCAATGCTCAAACGCCTGTGCAAAACACTCGCCTGCATGCTGGCCGTCAGTGCGCTGGGCACGGCCATGGCGGCCGAACCGATTGTCATCAAGTTCTCCCACGTGGTGGGCGAACAAACGCCCAAGGGCCAGGGCGCACTGCTGTTCAAGCAGTTGGTGGAGGAGCGATTGCCAGGCAAGGTCCGGGTCGAGGTGTACCCCAATTCCACGCTGTATGGCGATGACAAGGAGATGGAAGCCTTGCTGTTGGGGGATGTGCAGATCATTGCCCGGTCACTGGCGAAGTTCGAGCAGTACACCCGGACCGTGCAGTTGTTCGACTTGCC
Organism: Pseudomonas sp. Cab53; assembly: GCF_018325965.1. Lineage (NCBI taxonomy): Bacteria > Pseudomonadati > Pseudomonadota > Gammaproteobacteria > Pseudomonadales > Pseudomonadaceae > Pseudomonas > Pseudomonas sp. Cab53. The sequence continues at coordinate 5,124,819 of NZ_AP021902.1, forward strand.
GTTCCTGTTTGACGACATTGCCGCCGTGGACCACTTTCAACTGAGCCCCGAGGGCCAGAAGTTGCTCAAGTCCATGGAAAGCAAGAATGTCACCGGCTTGGCCTATTGGCACAACGGCATGAAGCAGTTGTCGGCCAACAAGCCCTTGCGCAGCCCCGACGATGCCCGTGGCTTGATATTCCGGGTGCAAGTTTCGGCGGTGCTGGAAGAACAGTTCAAGGTATTGGGTGCCAAGGCCCAGAAGATGATTTTTTCGGTGGTTTACCAAGCCTTGCGCACGGGCCTGGTCAACGGCACGGAGAATCCTTATTCGAACTTCTACGACCAGAAACTCCATGAAGTGCAGAAGTACGTCACCGAGACCAACCACGGCGTACTCGACTACATGTTGATCACCACCTCCGACTTCTGGAACAACCTGCCGCCGGACATTCGCAGCGAACTGGACAAGATCGTGGTGGAGGTGACGGCCCATGTGAACCAGGAAGCGGACCGGCTGAATCAGCAGGACAAGCAATATGTGCTCGACGCCAAGACCACCGAGATCATTACCCTCACCCCCGAAGAGCGCAACGCCTGGCGCGAACGGTTGAAGCCGGTGTGGGCGACGTTCGAGAAGGCGATCGGGCCAGACCTGATCAAGGCCGCCGAAGCGTCCAATAAGCCGCAGTAACACCATGGCGAAGGCCCTTCGTCCCCAGCGGCAACGAGCGCCTTCGCCACGGAACAATGCTTGTCCTGTCCAGCCGCAAGGCACAGTGCGCTATGATCCCGGCCTTGCCCTGAACAGAGCCTGCGCCATCCATGTTGCCGTCTTCTGCTGACATTGCCTCTTCCCTGCCCCCTGTGCTGGTCGGTCCGCTGTTGCGGCGCCTGGAACCGACGCGGCTGGTGATGTGGCTGGTGGGCACGCGACCGCTGGCGTTGACGCTGCACATCGACGCAGTGGGCGATCTTGAGCTCGACGGGCCGCGTTGCACCGTGGTGCCGGTGGGGCAGCACGCGTTCGTCCATCTGATTGACGTGCCACTCGACAGCCCCCTGCCCCAGGACGTGCCGATCGATTACGACCTGCGGGTGGATGGCGCCCCGATTGCCGAATGGGCGCCGCACCTGTTGTATGGCGAGGCGCAGTGCCCGAACTTCATGCTGCATTCGCGCATCGAGCAACTGGTCCACGGCTCGTGCCGCAAGCCCCATTACCCGGCCAACGACGGCCTGCTGTGTGTCGACCGGCTGTTGGCACAGGACTCGGCACAACGGCCGGCGTTGCTGATGATGAGCGGCGACCAGGTTTACGCCGATGACGTCGCGGGCCCCATGTTGCGGGCGATCCATGCCTTGATCGAGCGCCTGGGCCTGTTCGAGGAATGCCTGGACGGTGCCGTGGTGCAAGACAGCGCCAGGCTCTACCGGCACCCGGCCAGTTATTACCATCGCGCCGATTTACTGCCGGCCCTGGAGAGCAACGAAACCCTGCGCGAGCGCTTCTTTGGCGGGGCGCGCAAACCGATTTTCACCAGCAGCAGCGCCGACAATCACCTGGTGACGTTCGCCGAGGTCATGGCGATGTACCTGCTGGTGTGGTCGCCGGTGCCCTGGACGCTGATCACCGTGGTGCCGCCCGAGCTGACCCCGGAGCGGCGCCAGCGCTATGACCTGGAACAGCAACGCATCGACGCCTTCAAGGCCGGACTGGGTGGCGTGGCGCGGGTGTTTGCGCACCTGTCGTGCTTGATGATCTTCGACGATCACGACATCACCGACGACTGGAATCTGTCCGCGCAGTGGGAGGAAACGGCCTACGGCCATCCGTTCTCCAAGCGCATCATCGGCAACGCCCTGATCGCCTACATGCTCTGCCAGGGTTGGGGCAATAACCCGGACGCCTTTGCCGACATGCTCCAGCAAACCCTGGCCGTGACCGCCACCGCTCGCGACCGCTACCTCGACAGCGCGCCGCAGGACAAACTGATCGACACACTGCTGGGCTTCCAGCAGTGGCACTACGTGATGCCGAGCACGCCGGCCCTGGTGGTGCTCGACACCCGCACCCGCCGCTGGCGCAGCGAGAACAACCTCAAGCAACCGTCCGGCCTGCTGGATTGGGAAGCCCTGAGCGAGTTGCAACAGGAACTGCTGGACCATCCTTCGGCGATCATCGTCTCGCCGGCGCCGATCTTCGGGGTGAAGCTGATCGAAACCGTGCAACGGGTGTTCAGTTGGTGCGGTTATCCGCTGTTGGTGGATGCGGAAAACTGGATGGCCCATCGCGGTGCGGCCCAAGTGATCCTGAACATTTTCCGACACTCGCGCACACCCGGTAATTACGTGGTGCTGTCAGGCGATGTGCATTATTCCTTCGTCTACGAGGTGCTTATCCCACACCGCAAGGGCGGCCCGCGCATCTGGCAGATCACCAGCAGCGGCATCAAGAATGAGTTCCCGCCGGCGCTGCTGGAATGGTTCGACCGCCTGAACCGCTGGCTCTACGCTCCGCGCTCGCCCCTGAACTGGTTCACCAAGCGCCGCAGCATGCGCATCGTTCCCCATACCCCGGAACATGCCGAGGCCGGCGAGCGCCTGTGGAACTCAGCGGGGATTGGCCAGGTGTTCTTCAATGAACAGGGACAACCGGCACAGATCTACCAACACAACGCCAACGGCAAACCGCCAACCCGCATGCAGGCGCCGAAATCGCCGCCGACTTGAAGCCACTCCCCCTGCGGGAACTTGCCCGCGAAGGGGCCGGTACATCCAACATCGTTGCAAGCTGCCCCTCCGCTTTCGCGGGCAAGCCCGCTCCCACAATGGGTTGTGGCGAACACTAATCCTGCGGCCAACCCGAATAACTGTGGGAGCGGGCTTGCCCGCGAAGGGGCCGGTACGTCCAACATCGTTGCAAGCTGACCCTCCGCTTTCGCGGTGTAGAAACGGACACATCCTTTACAATTGAAACCGGGGACATCCTTTACGTTTCTGTTGGCTTGAAAGGCGGCTTTCGCCGCTTTTCAGCCTACCTAAAAGGTAGCTGCAGAGGTAAACATCCCACACATCATCGTCCACTTCTTTGAGTCCTAGCGCCTCACCGGCCAGAGATTCGCTGACGAAAATCATCTTGCCTTTCCATTTCATCGACCCGTTCTGCCTAACCATACGGATCGTCATGTCCGCCGCGTAATCCGCCTCCGGCACGCGCCCATCGTACTGCCGCTTTGATGGCTCATAGAGGTCCGCAGGAACTTTCATCTCTAGGGCCTTGTGAGGTCGCACGTAATTGAATTCCTGTCGAAACTGTTCGAATGCCAGCTGTTGCTCCACCAGGTTACGTTCAGGTGCATGAAGCAAAGCAGCCTTGAGTGTTCGATGCATGCGTTCGTGACGGCCATTCTGGTCAGGCCGCCCCGGCTGGATTCGCTCCGGATGAATCCCTAAACGTATCCACCACGCGGCCAGACTGGATATGCGTGAAATGCCGGTAGAGGCAAAAGGAGAGCCGTTATCTGTGCGGATTACGTCAGGTAAACCGTACTCCCGAAACGCCCAGTCAAATCCTTCGCGGGCACCGGCAACGCTGCCTTGTGCTCTGCACAGCAATAGAAATCGGCTGACGTGATCGGTAATGGTCAGAGGGTAACAACGTTGGCCGTTCTGAAGCGCGAAGTCACCTTTGAAGTCTGCGGCCCATGTCTGATTAGGCCCAGTGGCGTCACGCAGCGGATTTTTTCCTGCTGGCGGTCGATTGAGGAAACGGCGCTTTTGCACCAGACCTGCTCGCTTAAGCCACTCGCCTGCCGTGCTGACTGTGGGCCAAGACAGGTCTGGATGGTCGATCTTAAGGTTATGCACCAACTTCTCAGGCCCCCAGCTGTGATGCTCGCGCTTGTACGCGATCAGCAGCTCAAGCACCTCGTCGCTGATTTTGAAAGGGCTCGTATGCGGGCGCCGTGACAGCTCCTTTAGCCCATCAATGCCGTGCGCCTCGTAGCGTGCAAGCCATTTGTCCAAAGTGGGTCGGCTGAGCCCGTAGTGACGGGCCAGCTCGCTCTTGGAGTAGATGCCTTGCAGCCAGTCGCCTATGAGTTTGATTCGTTGATCCATCGGGGACTCTCGATTCCAGGGCATGGTCAGGCACCTCCTGACCGTATTTATGCACCTGTAAACGATGTCTCCGGTTTAAAACGTAAAGGATGTCCCCGGTTTCTACCCGGGCAAGCCCGCTCCCACAATGGGTTGTGGCGAACACTAATCCTGCGGCCAACCCGAATAACTGTGGGAGCGGGCTTGCCCGCGAAGGGGCCGGTACGTCCAACATCGTTGCAAGCTGACCCTCCGCTTTCGCGGGCAAGCCCGCTCCCACAATGGGTTGTGGCGAACACTAATCCTGCGGCCAACCCGAATAACTGTGGGAGCGGGCTTGCTCGCGAAGGGGCCGGTACATCCAACATCGTTGCAAGCTGACCCTCCGCTTTCGCGGGCAAGCCCGCTCCCACAATGGGTTGTGGCGAACACTAATCCTGCGGCCAACCCGAATAACTGTGGGAGCGGGCTTGCTCGCGAAGGGGCCGGTACATCCAACATCGTTGCAAGCTGACCCTCCGCTTTCGCGGGCAAGCCCGCTCCCACAATGGTTTGTGGCGAACACTAATCCTGCGGCCAACCCGAATAACTGTGGGAGCGGGCTTGCTCGCGAAGGGGCCGGTACATCCAACATCGCCGCAAGCTGACCCTCCGCTTTCGCGGGCAAGCCCGCTCCCACAATGGGTTGGCGAACACTAATCCTGCGGCCAACCCGAATAACTGTGGGAGCGGGCTTGCCCGCGAAGGGGCCGGTACATCCAACATCGTTGCAAGCTGACCCTCCGCTTTCGCGGGCAAGCCCGCTCCCACAATGGGTTGGTGGCGAAACGCTGATCCTGCGCCCACCCCGCTCCCGCAGTCTTCAGAATGCCAACTGGAGGGTTTGCTGGCCTTCGAGGCTGAGCAGGAACTGTTTGGCGGCCAGGCCGCCGGCGAAACCGGTCAGGCTGCCGGAGCTGCCGATGACGCGGTGGCAGGGGGCGATGATCGAGATCGGGTTGCGCCCGTTGGCCGCGCCCACCGCCCGCACCGCAGTCGGTTGGCCGATCTGGATGGCGATGTCGCGGTAGCTGCGGGTCTGGCCGAAGGGGATGGTCAGCAATGCCTGCCAGACCCGGATCTGGAAGTCGGTGCCGGCAAAATCCAGTTCCAGCTCGAAACGGCTGCGCTGGCCGGCGAAATACTCCGCCAGTTGGCGCTCGGTTTCCTTGAGGGTCGGGTGCTGGCTGTCCTCTTCCAGCGGCCCCAGGCGTACCCGGTTGAGCCGCTCGCTCTCCCACAGGATGGCCGCCAGCTTGCGCTCACGGGCGACGAGGGTCAGTTGGCCGACGGGGGATGGGATGGTTTTGTAGAGGGGTGGCATTGGCGTCATTCCTAACGACTCTGGCTGGCTTTCTGTGGCGAGGGGATTTATCCCCGTTGGGGTGCGGAGCAGCCCTGAAGCCTGCTAACTCGCTGTGTCAAACAGATTACGCTCATTGGGAGGGGGCGCTTCGCACCCCAACGGGGATAAATCCCCTCGCCACAAAAGCCCCTCACCACCGGTGGACCTCATTCACCCCAACAACCCCAACGCCTTCGCCCGCGCCACCGCCTGGGTGCGGCGTTCGACGCCGAGTTTACTGTTGATGTGGCTGGCGTGGGTCTTCACCGTGTGCAGCGAAATAAACAATTGCTCGCTGATTTCCTGGTTCGAGCAGCCCTGGGCGATCAATTGCAGCACCGCGCGCTCGCGGCTGCTGAGGGTCTCGACCGGTGTCGAAGGCTCGGCCGGCAGGGCCACCGCCGACGGCAGGCGTTCGAGCAATTGTTCGCGCACAGGGCCGGGGGCGGCGTGCAGCAGTTGTTCACGCAGCCATTCACGGTGCTCGCCCAGCAGCCATTCGAAGGGCTGCAAGACACCGCCGGCAGCCGCTTCGAACGCCTGGGCCAGGGCCCGCCGCGCTTCGGGTTCGCGGCCAAGCCCAAGCAACAGGGCGACTTTCTGGTTGAGCGCCATCACACTGAGCATTTGCCGGCCGGTCTGCTGACCCTGTTCGAGCAAGGCATTGAGCCGTCCCTCGGCGAGCATCGGCTGGCCACGGATGGATTCGAGCAGCGCCTGTTGCAACTCGACATGCAGCGGCAGTTGCGGATGGAACTCCGGTGGCGCGGCCGCCCGTTCGCCGGTGTAAGTCTGCCCCAGCCGCGACAGCCAGGCCTCGGCCAGGTCGGTACGGCCCTGGGCGAGCCAGAGTTCGCATTTGACCAGGGTGATCATCGCCAGGTAGTAAATCGGGGGCACGTCCCAGATGTGCATCAGGCGCTCGGCTTCGGCCAGTTCGGCGAAGGCCCGGGCGAACTCGCCGTTGTTGCCTTCGATCCGCGCGATCACACAATGACCGAGCAGCACGCTGATGTCGCGACAGGCCCGGGCTTCGGTCAGGCCGGCCTGCAACCGCGTCAACCCAGCCTGGGGTTGCATGCGCAAGGTCAGCAGGAAACCTTCGTACAGGGTCAGCCGCGCCCGCACCGCGTAAAGCCGTTGCGGCGACAGCGCGTGCAAGCGTTGCAACCCTTGATGCACTTCATCCAGCGCCCGCTGGATCTCGCCGCGGGCTTGCAGGACCCTGGCGCGATCGTAATGGGCCAGGGCCTCGAACAGCGGATTGCCGACCCGCTGCGCCAGCTCCAGGGAATCACGATTCAGGCCACGGGCGCGCCACAGGTCGCCGTCGGCAATCGCCAGGTTCGACATGGTGGACAGGCACATCAGGCGTTGGCCATAGCGCTTTTGCGGCAGGCTTTCCAGCGCTTCGCTGCAATAGCGCACAGTGGCTTCGCGATCGCCGCGGCCGCGGGCAACGATCCCGCTCAGGGCCAACCATTGGGCGAGCATGGATTTTTGCGCGGTGGCCGAAGGCGCCGGCAGGAAGCGGCTCAGGTGCGCCGCCAACTCTTCGGCGGCGTCCAGTTGGCAGGCCAGCCCCAGCGCCCAGCTGTAGAGCACGATCAGTCGCGGGGTGCTGATGAGCAGGCTGTCGGGCAGGTCCATTTTCCAGCGCAACAACATGCCGACGTTCTGCTCGGCCAGCAGTTGCTCCTCCGAGAGGTTCTGCACCAGGTTCGCCGCCACGTCCAGGTGCCCGGCCCGCAGGGCCTGCTCCACCGCTTCGTCGATCAGGCCCTGGGCATTGAACCAGCGACAGGCGCGCAGGTGCAGGGTCGCGGCCGGGACCATGGCCGGCGCACTGGGACGGCTACGCAACAGGTCGGAAAACAGGTGGTGATAGCGGTACCAATGACCATGCTCGTCCAGCGGCACCAGGAACACTTGGTGGGACGCCAGATAGCGCAGGATCTCGGCGCTGTCATGGGCTTCGCGCACCGCGTCGCACAACGCACTGCAAAAGCGCTCCTGGGGGGCGGTGTCGTAGAGAAATGCCTGCACCTCGGCCGGCAGGCAGTCGATGACTTCTTCGAGGAGGTAATCGCGGATCAGCCCTTCCCCGCCGTGCAGGGACTGCGGCAGCAGGCCTTCGGTGCCGGCCTCGGCGGCGGCCAGCAGCCAGAAACGCAACCCGGCCACCCAACCTTCGCTGCGCTGGATGAGATTGTCCAACGCCTCGCCGCGCAACGAACTGCTGTGATGCTGGAGCAGGGTCTGGGCTTCTTCATGGGTCAGGCGCAGGTCCTGTTCGCTCAGTTCGAGCAGTTGCCGCGACAGGCGCAGGCGCGCCAGGTGCCAGTCCGGCCGCTGGCGGCTGGTGACCAGCACCAACAGGCCTTCGGGCAGATGGTTGAGGAAAAATTGCAGGCAACGATCCAGCACCGGGCCTTGGGCCAGGTGATAGTCGTCGAGTACAAGCAGCAATGGGTCGCGCGCTGAAAGATGGCTGGACAGCTCGTCCAGCAGGCCATCGAGCCACTCTTCAAAGGCAAAGGGTTGATGCCGCTGGCGCATCTTCAACAGCCCCAGCGCCCGACGGCCCAACTGCGGGAAGAATGCCTGGAGCCCTTCGAGCAGCCGCTCCAGGAAACGCCCCGGGTCGTTATCCCGGGCGCTCAACCCCAGCCAGAGGCTTTGCCAATGGGCCGGCAGGCTCTGGCAGAACTCCACCGCCAGGGAGCTTTTGCCGAACCCCGCCGGGGCGCTCACCAACAACAGCCGGCCGCCAAGCCCCGCACTCAAACGCTCGCACAACCGCGGCCGCACGACGTGGCCATCGGGCAAGGGCGGGCGGTAGAAACGCCCGTCCTGGACCGCGATGGCTGCGCGGGCAGAATCCGGAAGTGAAGACAAATCAGTCATGGCCGACTCTTGTTGAAAGGCGGATGGCGGCGTTGCAGATGTCCGCAGACTAGCGGTAAACGAGGAGGTATTGAAGGGAGTGCTACAAATGGCTACAAAAAGACTACAAGTCAATTCACCCTGAAAAACGCGCCAGACATCCCTTCCGTGGCGAGGGAGCTTGCTCCCGCTGGACCGCGAAGCAAAGTGCTCAGGTGCCAGGTAAACAAGGCGGTTGCCTTGGAGTTGCTGCGCAACCCAGCGGGAGCAGCTCCCTCGCCACAGGACTTTGTGTTCGGAAAAAAAAACGCCCCGAACCAGGTCGGGGCGTTTCTTCGAGGATGCGGCCTCGGGTAAAGCGGTTTTTAGCGAATGCCGTCCTGACGCAGTGCGTTCGGGGTGAAGTCGGCCGTGCTGGCGGTGAAGCCGAAGTCGTAGGCCTGTTTCTCTTCGTTCTTCATGCCCAGCGCCAGGTAGCGGCCGGACTGCAGGTCGTAGAGGGTTTCCAGGGCATACCACGGCACTTGCTTGTCGTAGTAGTTCTCGGCATGGGCCTCGGCCACGCGCCACAGTTGGCCACGACCGTCGTAATGGTCGATGACCGCGGCTTGCCAGGTGTCTTCGTCGATGAAGAAGTCACGCTTGGCGTAGATGTGGCGCTGGCCTTCCTTCAGGGTCGCGGTCACGTGCCAAACACGGCGCAGCTCGTAGCGGGTCAGGTCCTGGTTGATGTGGCCAGCCTTGAGGATGTCGGCGTACTTGAGTTGCGGCGAATCGATCTTGTAGCTGTTGGCGGCGATATACAGCTCTTTCTTGCCTTCCAGCTTCCAGTCGTAGCGATCCGGCGCGCCGTTGTACATGTCCAGGTTGTCGGAGGTACGCAGGCCGTCGGCGGCAGTACCCGGACCGTCATAGGACACCTGCGGCGCACGGCGCACACGGCGTTGGCCGGCGTTGTAGACCCACGCCGAACGCGGCTCCTTCACCTGGTCGAGGGTTTCGTGCACCAGCAGTACGCCACCGGCCAGGCGCGCCGGCGCGGTCACTTGCTGCTTGAAGTAGAACAGGATGTTGCCAGGATTGGCCGGATCGAAATCCTTCATCTTGTCGCGGAACACGAACTGGTCGCGGAAGTACACCAGGCTGTAGGAGCCGTTGGGTTGCGGCGTGGCCTGGGTCACCAGGCGCGTCACGCTGCCGCCGCGATAGCGGGTGATGTGGTTCCAGATCACTTCCACACCGCTCTGGGGATCGGGAACGGGATGGCCGTCTCGAAGTTTTCCAGGCCGTTGCCGCCGGACACCAGCTTGGTGTTCACAGCGTTTTTCTTGATCGAGGCATACACCTCGTCCGGCACCGTGGCACCACGATGGGTCGGGTAGACCGGCATCTTGAAGCTTTCCGGGTAGCGCTTGAACATCGCGTACTGGCCCGGCGCGAGCTTGTCCTTGTACTGCTCGACGTTCTGCGCGGTGATAGTGAACAGGGGTTTCTCACTGGCGTACGGGTCGGCGAGGAAACCCTTGCTGTCGACGGCGCCGGCATTCTTGGCCATGGGTTTCCAGGCCGAGATCGAACCATCGGCATTGCCGGCCATCTCGGCGCCCATCGGCGTCAGGCTCTTGCCCAGTTTGTCGGCTTCGGCGGCAGGCACTGCCGCCATGACGCTGGCGGCCAGCAGGGACAGTCCCAAAACGCCGACCTGCAACAGACTCTTTGTTTTTTTCATAGTGTGTCGTCCTGAAATACGGTGCTTAGAAGGTCACGCCGACGCTGAGCGCCAGGAAGTCGCGATCGTCCACGGTGCTGAAATCGCCACCAAAGAAGTTGGTGTAGGCCAGGCTCGCGTTGTAGGTGTTCTGGTATTCGGCATCCAGCCCGAGGCTGACGGCCTTGCGGCCTTCCTCGAAGTTGCCGCCAGGGCCTGGCGAGTAGCCTTTGACGTCGTGGGACCAGGCCACGTTGGGCTTGAGGTTCACCCCGGCGAAGACGTCCGGGTATTCCCAGATGGCGCGCGCGCGGTAGCCCCAGGACGTGGAGGTGGTGAAGCCGTCGTTGTTGCAGTTGCTGTTCACGTTACCAATGGTCTGGCCGCCACCTGTTGCCGTCGAGGTGTTGAGCGAGTTACAGAAGTCATTGGGCAGTTTGCCCGGACCGAACACCGGGTCACGGCCGTAGCGCGCGTCGGATTTGCTTTCCAGGCCCCCCACGTGGGTGACACCGATTTCGCCCACCAGGGTCAGGCGGCTGGCACCCATGACCTGATCGAGGAAGTGGGTGAAGGTGGTCTGGAATTGCGTGATCTCTTTACGGCTATAGCCATGCAGGTCCTGGCCCGGCGTGCCCTGGAGCACCGATGCATTGCCAAACCCGGGAAGTGGTGTCACGCCGGCGAAGAGAATGTCGGTGGTGCTCAGTTGCACCGGTGCATTCGGGCGGTAGCTCAGTTCACCGCTCCAGGCCGTGCCGGTGGGCAGCGTCGTGGAGAAGCTCAAGCCGTACAAGCGGATGTCTTCCGGGTACTCGACGAAATAGTTGGAATTACCCGCCACGATCAGCGGGCGCAGTGCCGCGATGGGCCCCGCGGTATAGAACTGTGGCGCAGCACCCTGGGCGCTGAAAATCGGCGCACGGCTGTGGTAGTTCATGAAGTAGGCACCGAACTCGGTGTCCAGCGGTTCGAACATGTACTTCAACGATGCGCCCCATTGGCCGCTGTCGCGTGCGTCGCGGTCCGGGCCACGGCGCACCAGCACGCCTTCTTCGTTGATATCGACGCCCTGGCCTTCCAATATCGGTAGAACAAGACCCGGGAGCGGAACGCTCGAACGCTTGTTCAACACCCGCAGGTTGTTGTCGCACCCATCGGCAATCACATCCGGCTGAGAGAAGAACGTGCCGCAGTTATCGACCACGGTCTGGTCCCATTCCAACTGGTAGAACGCCTCGGCCGAGAGGTTGTCGGTCAGGCTCTGGGACACGTAGAACATGTTGACCGGGATCAGGCCTTCCTTGATCTCGGCACCAGGACGACGGAACGCAGACACGTCGACCGGGTTGATGGAGTTGATGCCGCCCTGGATGAAGGTGCTTTCGCCCCAACTGACGACCTGCTTGCCCAGGCGGACCGAGCCCGGCTGATCGGCGATCGCATAGTTGTGGTAGACGAACGCGTCGAGGATCTGCCCGCCGGAGGACTTGGCGCCTTCCTTGCGGTTGTTGTCGCTGATGTCCTTGTACAGGCGGCTTTCGTCCTTGAGTTCGAAGTCGTACCAGTACTTGCCACGTACGAACACGCCGGTATCGCCGTATTTCAGCTCCAGGTCATGGATGCCCTTGAAGATCTTCGAGAAGGTTTCCCCACGCTTGAAGTTCAGGTGGCCGTCATCGGAGGTCTGGGACAGGCCCTTGCCGCCGTTGTTGACGCCGATCAGGTCCTTGTTGGGCTTGGCCGTGGACCAGCTCGCGCCGACCGACAGGGACGAGTCGAACTGGCCTTCGATTTCACCGATGTTGAAGCTGACGCCGAAGGCTGGCCCGGCGAGCGAAGAGGCGAGACTGACCGCCAGAGGCAATTTTGCCCGGCGCCAGAACGTGGTTGCTGAGGTCATCGACGCTACTCCATTGCATTATTGTTATGGCAGTGGTTATCCAGGAACACCCCAACGACTGGGAGCGGCAGCGTCCCGACATCCGTCGAAGTCGCATCACCCTTTCGTGCGTGCGCCCCGTTCCTGAAAAATCCGTCAACGGACTATAGCCAGCAGGTAGTACGGCTTGATCCCTCTAAAGTGTGATTTGCAGCCCCGACCACTCTGGAACAGTCCTTTCGCCAGGCCGACAGGTGTCGGCACGGCAAGGATGGCTGAAATTTGCGGTTTGACAAGGCAAGCGCTTGCTTGGTGGGGCTGCCGTGCCCTTCCGGGCACGGTAAAAAGGCTCAAAGCGTCGAGAGGAAAGTGCTGTTGTTGCTCTGCCATTCGGTGATATCGACGCGGATGCGCTTCTTGTCGAGCTTGCCGACGCTGGTCTTGGGAATTTCAGTAACAAGAGCGATCTGGCTCGGGATCGCCCACTTGCTCAAGTGCCCCAGTTCGACGAACGGCTTGAGGTGTTCCTTGAGCTCGCGCGCCCCGATCTGATGCCCTTCGCGAATCACCAGCAAGGCAAACGGACGCTCGCCCCACTGTGGATCGGGGACGCCGACGACTGCTACTTCGCGTACCGCCACGTGACGGCTGATGAGGTCTTCCAGGTCCAGGGACGAGATCCATTCGCCACCGGTCTTGATCACGTCCTTGATCCGATCGCGGATGTCGATCACGCCCATGCTGTCGAGCGTGGCGACGTCACCGGTGTGCAGCCAACCGCCCGCCCAGAGCTCGGCGCCCTTCTGCGGCTCGTTGAAGTAGCCTTCGGTGAGCCACGGCGCACGCAGCACCAGTTCGCCCTGGGTCTCGCCGTCGGCAGGCAGGAAGCGGCCCTCGGCATCGATAATCGCCGCCTCCACCAGCGGCCCCGGCACGCCGGCCTTGATCCGGTAGGTGGTGCGCTCGTCCTCGCTGCCCGCGAGCAATTCTGCGTTGAGGTGCGCGCAGGAAACCAGCGGGCCGGTTTCCGACATGCCATAGGCGGCGGTGAGCTGGATCCCCCTGGCCTTGGCCGTTTCGTAGAGGCTGCGGTTCAGGGCGCTGCCACCGATGACGATTTTCCAACCGCCGAAATCGGTGCCCTGGGCGCCCTTGGCGTTGAGGAGCATCTGCAGGATGGTCGGCACGCAATGGGAAAAGGTGACCTTTTCCTTGCGCCACAGCTGCACGAGGAGTTCAGGGTCGTAGCGGCCCGGATAGACCTGCTTGAGGCCGAGCATGGTCGCCACGTACGGCAGCCCCCAGGCATGTACATGGAACATCGGCGTGATCGGCATGTAGACGTCATTGGTGCCCAGCAACCGCACGCTGTCGATGGACCCCATGATGGTCGCCACGCCCATGGTGTGCAGCACCAGTTGCCGGTGGGTGAAGTACACCCCTTGGGGTTGCCGGTGGTGCCGGTGGTGTAGAACGTGGTGGCGACGGAGTTTTCGTCGAAGTCCTGGAAGTCATGGGTGGGGCTGGCGGCGGCCAGCAACTGCTCGTACTCGCCCACCAGGTTCGGCAGCTCGGCGGTTTTTTCCGGCAGGTCGGTGAGCAGCAGGGTCTTCTCGACCGTGGTCAGGTGCCCGGCAATGGCCTGGTACAGGCCGACGAACTCGCTGTTGACCAGCACGAAGCGGTCCTCGGCGTGGTTCATGGTGTAGAGGATCTGCTCCGGCGACAGACGCACGTTGATGGTGTGGATCACGGCCCCGATCATCGGGATGGCGAACATGCACTCCAGGTAGCGATGGCTGTCCCAGTCCATCACCGCCACGGTATCGCCCGCCTTGACCCCGGCCTCGGTCAGGACATTGGCCAGGCGCGCGACCCGTTCGATCAGCGTCGGGTAGCTGTAGCGCAACTGGTCACGGTAGATGATCTCGCGGGTTTTCTCATAACGGGCACCGGACATCAGCAGTCGTTTGATCAGCAACGGATATTGATAAGCGCCTTCGGCTGGGGGAATAACGCGAGTCTGCAACATGGGAGTCCCTTTTCTGACTGCACGGTCTTGGCTGGAGGTAAGCACTCTAGAGGGCTTATACACCGACCAAATCAGCCAAAGGAATGATTTGATCGGGCCATGAATGCTAGCCTTGAGCCAGCTAGCACTCGGTTCCCGGGCCATTTGTACTAAACCTTGTCAGAACGGTCTTCAAAGGCGAGCATATGTCATCCGCTTTGTTACAAAACCCATGGACGAATAAAGATTGCCGCCTGGCCATTACGGAGAACAATGAGCACTGAACTAGCGCCTCCCCAGGCCACCGCGTCGCAAACGCTGCCGCTGGTTTCAATCGTGGCGCCTTGCTATAACGCCGAGAAGTACCTGGAAGAGGCCATTCACAGCATCTTCGCGCAGGATTACCCGAACTACGAAGTCATCGTGGTCGACGACGGCTCGACCGACAACAGCCTTGCCATGCTCCGGCAGTTGCAGCAGACCTATGACTTCCAGCTCTATTCCCAGGCGAACCAAGGCGTCAGCGCCGCACTCAACCATGGCCTGAAATACGCCAGGGGCGCGTATGTGTCGACGCCGGACCTCGATGACGTGATGTTGCCGCACTCGTTGCGCGTGCGCGCCGACTACCTCGACCATCATCCCGAGACGGGGTGTGTCGGCGCGCTGATCATCTACATGAACAGCAACGGCCAGGCCATCAAGGAACAACGCCGCACCACCACCCGGGTCTACACCTTCGACGACATCCTGCGCGAGGCCGTGGTGATTGGCGCGCCAACGGCGCTGTACCGCATGAGCGCCCTGCGCAGCGCCGACTTCTATGACCCGTTGCTGCGGGTCCAGGACTTCCAGATCACCCTGCGCATCGCGCACCAGGGCTATGAAGTCCACGAGTTGCCCGTCACGGTCACGCGTTATCGACGCCACCCCGACAACCTGTCGCGAAAGTACAAGTTGATGCTCGAAGCGGACCTGGCGGCCATCGCCCCCTATCGTGATCATCCCGAGTACGAATCAGCCCGCATCGTGCTGATTCACAAGGCACTGAAGTACGCCGTGGTGGAAGACAAGAAAGACGCCTGGAAACTGCTGCGCAGCATTCCATGGCGTCACTGGAACAAGACCAGCCTGCGGCGTTTCCGGCGGCTGCTGCTGTCACGCTCGACCGTGAGGTCCGGTTCGTGAAGTTTTTGCAGAAGCTCAAGGAACGCAGGACCCGCAAGTACCTCAAGCGCCTGGAAAAGCTCGAAAGGGCCCCGGAGAAAATCCGCCTGCGCTACCCCCGGTATCAAGTCGGCGTCGGCACTTATGGCATCCCCGAGGTGACCGAGTTCGGCGACGACACGGTGCTCAAGATCGGCGCCTACACCTCCATCGCCAACGGTGTGAAGATCCTTCTGGGGGGTGGGCATCGCATGGACTGGGTCAGTACGTTTCCTTTCCCACTGATGATCGACGAGGCCAGGCACATTCCCGGCAGCAACCCGACCAAGGGCGACGTGGTGATTGGCAGCGACTGCTGGATCTGCGCCGAAACGATGATTCTCTCCGGCGTGACCATCGGCCACGGCGCTGTCGTGGCCGCCGGTGCCGTAGTGACGCGTGATGTCGAGCCCTACGCCGTTGTCGGCGGCAACCCTTGTCGGTTCATCCGCTGGCGCTTCGAGGAACCGGTGCGCCAGGCCCTGCTGGCGTCAGCCTGGTGGGAGTGGCCACTGGAGGAGGTCAAGGCCATCTCGCCCTTGCTGTGCAGCGACGACCTCGAAGCATTCCTGGACTACGCCCGCCGACGCCAGGCCTGATGGGCAGATCACCCCGGGCATGAACCCGGGGCATTCAGCGGCTCAATGCATTTCGGTGAAGGCCAGTTTCACGCCAATGGCAACGAGCACCGCGCCCATGGTGCGGTCGAACCAGTGGCCCATGCGCGCGAAACCGGCACGCACCCGTTGCTGGCTGAACAACATGGCCACCAGACAGAACCACACCGCGGTCGCGACCGCCAGGTACACGCCATAGCCGGCCTGGACCGCCAGCGGCGTGTGCGGGTTGATCACCACGGTGAACAGCGACAGGAAGAACAGCGTGGCCTTGGGGTTCAGGCCATTGGTGATGAAGCCTGCGGTAAACGCCCCGCGAGCGCTGCGCTCGCCGACTTCCTTGTGCAGGTTTTCTGCGGTGGGCTTGGCCGGTTTCGCCCGCAGCGCCTTGAAGCCGATGTACAGCAGGTACGCGGCGGCGGCCCATTTGAGCGCGTTGAACAGCACGATCGATTGCGACACGATCAGGCCGATGCCCAGCAACGAGTAGCCCACGTGCAGGAAGATCGCCGTGCCCACGCCCAGGGCCGTCCAGGTCCCGGCACGCCGGCCATGGGTCACGCTTTCGCGCACCACCACGGCAAAGTCCGGCCCGGGACTGGCGACGGCCAGCAGGTGGATCAGGGCGACGGTGAGAAACTCGGTGAGGTACATGGGGGCTCCTTGGCTAACTCAATCTCGAAATGAACATCTACTTTATGGCGAGTGTGATCCGTGGCGAGGGGATTTATCCCCGTTGGACTGCGCAGCAGTCCCAAAAAAGCTTCAGATATGACTTTTGTCTGACACACCTAGCGTTCAGGTTTCAGGGCTGCTTCGCAGCCCAACGGGGATAAATCCCCTCGCCACAAAGGGACTTCATGAGCCCTACACCGAGCGAGGTCGCGGCCACACCACATCTGATAGGCTCGCCACATTACGCCTTCGGTTCCAGACATAAAAGGTACAGCTGATGACAAACACCGCCCGCGCCGTTTTCCTCGATCACCCGTCCCTGGACCTCGGCGACCTGGACCTGGAGCCGCTGCGCAACTGCTTCGACACGTTGCAGTTGTTCGCCCGCACCTCGCCGGAGCAGGTGGCCGAACGGCTCAAGGGCGCCACCGTGGCGATCACCAACAAAGTGGTGATCGACGCGGCCGCGATGGCCGCCAACCCCGGATTGAAGCTGATCCTGATCAGCGCCACCGGCACCAACAATGTCGACCTGATGGCTGCCCGCAACCATGGCATCACCGTGTGCAATTGCCAGGGCTACGGCACGCCGTCGGTGGCCCAACACACGATCATGCTGTTGCTGAACCTGGCGACACGATTGGCCGACTACCAGAAAGCGGTTGGTGCAGGACGCTGGCAGCAGGCTTCGCAGTTCTGCCTGCTGGACTACCCGATCGTCGAGCTGCAAGGCAAGACCCTGGGTCTGCTGGGCCACGGTGAACTGGGCAGCGCCGTCGGGCGGCTGGCCGAAGCTTTCGGCATGCGGGTACTGCTGGGGCAGATTCCCGGACGCCCGGCCCGTCCAGACCGCCTGGCGCTTGACCAGTTGCTGCCGCAGGTCGATGCCCTGACCCTGCACTGCCCGCTCAACGAACACACGCGAAACCTTATCGGAGCCCGCGAACTGGCCCAACTCAAACCCGGCGCCTTCGTGATCAACACTGCCCGCGGTGGCCTGATCGACGAACAGGCCCTGGCCGAGGCGCTGCGCAGCGGCCACCTGGGCGGTGCCGCTACCGACGTGCTGAGCGTGGAGCCGCCTAGCCAGGGCAACCCCCTGCTGGCGAGCGACATCCCGCGCTTGATTGTCACCCCGCACAATGCCTGGGGCAGCCGCGAGGCGCGGCAGCGGATCGTTGGGCAAATGTGCGAAAACGCCCAGGGCTTTTTCAGCGGTACAGCGCGACGGGTCGTCAGTTGATAAACTGCCGCACTTTTTTTCAAGGAGCAGACCATGGACCCGCGCAGTGAAGTACTGCTTCGTCAGGCCGAGTTATTCCAGGGCTCGGTGCTGCTGGCCGGCTTGCCCGCCGACGACCTGCTCGGCCGCCTGCCCGACGCCCACGGCTGGTGCTGGCACGCTGGCGATCAGGCAGCGCTGGACGCGCGTTTCCCACAGCGCAGCCACTTTGGCGTCACCGTGCCCGAACGCGGGTTCGACACTGCCGTGGTGTTCCTGCCCAAGGCCAAGGACCTCACCGACTACATCCTCAACGCCGTGGCGGCGCGCCTGGCCGGCCGCGAGGTGTACCTGGTCGGGGAAAAACGCAGCGGCATCGAAGGCGCGTCCAAGCAGCTCAACCCCTTTGGCAAGCCGCGCAAGCTCGACAGCGCGCGGCATTGCCAGTTGTGGCAGGTCACCGTGGCCAACGCCCCCGAGGCCAAGCCTCTGGAAAGCCTGGCCCAGACCTACGAATTGCCC
Source organism: Pseudomonas sp. Cab53 (assembly GCF_018325965.1). Lineage (NCBI taxonomy): Bacteria > Pseudomonadati > Pseudomonadota > Gammaproteobacteria > Pseudomonadales > Pseudomonadaceae > Pseudomonas > Pseudomonas sp. Cab53. The sequence continues at coordinate 5,143,012 of NZ_AP021902.1, forward strand.
CTGGCCGAAGGCCCGCTGACCGTCGTCAGCCTGCCCGGCGTGTTCAGCCACGGTCGCCTGGATCGCGGCAGTGCACTACTGCTCGAACACCTGGACAAACTGCCCGGCGGCCATTTGCTGGACTTCGGCTGCGGCGCCGGCGTGCTGGGAGCCGTGGTCAAACGACGTTATCCGCACAACACCGTCACAATGCTGGACGTGGACGCCTTCGCCGCCGCCAGCAGTCGCCTGACCCTGGCGGCCAACGGCCTGGACGCCGAGGTGCTGACCGGTGACGGGATCGACGCTGCACCGATGGGCTTGAACGCGATCCTGAGCAACCCGCCATTCCATGTCGGCGTGCACACCGATTACTTCGCCACGGAAAACCTGCTGCGAAAAGCCGCGAAACACCTGAAAAACGGCGGCGAACTGCGACTGGTCGCCAACAGTTTCCTCAAGTACCAGCCACTGATCGAAGAGCACTTGGGTGCCTGCTCGATCAAGGCCGAGGGCCAAGGGTTTCGCATCTACCAGGCCAGGCGCGGCTGAGGCTTTTTGGAAAACAACGCTTGCCCTATCGGATTTGCCTAGGCAGAATCCGCTCCGTCCTAGGGGAGTAGTCTCCCGCGAGCGCCCTGCTCGCCCGGCATACGTCAACACACTTGGTCAGCAGACCATGGCGTATGCGGCCCAAGCGTCCACGCAGATGGTCGCTGGGTTTGACAAGACCTATGACACGCACACCTTACCCGGGGCGGGAAGGCTGTACGTGTCATAGCCGTGTCGACCCGCCCCTTTAGGAACTACCTGATGCTGGACTCATTTCTCGTACCTACCGCCATCGTTGCGTTGGCCGAAATCGGCGACAAGACGCAATTGCTCGCGCTCATCCTCGCGGCACGCTTTCGCAAACCCTGGCCGATCATCGCCGGCATCATCGCGGCAACGCTCGCCAACCATGCGGCCGCCGGGGCCGTGGGGGCCTGGGTGGGCAGTATCTTCTCGGATGCGGTCTTGCACTGGATCCTGGCGGCCAGTTTCGCGGCCACGGCGCTGTGGACCCTGGTCCCGGACAAGCTGGACGACGAGGAAACCACCACCGCCCGCACGTTCGGCCCATTCCTGACCACGCTGATCGCGTTCTTCCTGGCGGAAATCGGTGACAAGACGCAGATCGCCACGGTAATGCTCGCTGCGCAGTACCCGGAGCTGTGGCTGGTGATCATCGGGACCACCCTGGGCATGCTGATTGCCAACGTGCCGGTGGTACTGGCCGGCAACTTCGCGGCCGAGAAACTGCCCCTGAACCTGATCCGCCGCCTGGCCGCCTCGGCCTTCTTCGTCCTGGCGGTTGTCGCGGTGTACAAGGCGATGCAGAGCAGCGGGTGGGTTTAAAGAGGCGTTGTGGCGAGGGAGCTTGCTCCCGATCGGCTGCGCAGCAGTCGCCAGTTGGGCCTGCTGCGCAGTCCAGCGGGAGCAAGCTCCCTCGCCACAAAAGCACATCAGCGCATCGCGCGGGTTACTTCTTGGCCTGCTGGTAAAGCGGCATCACCTTCGGAATGGCCGCCTGCAACGAAGCGATCCGGCTGCTAGATGCCGGGTGCGTGCTCATGAACTCCGGCGGCGCGCCTTCCGAGGCCTTGCTCATCTTGTTCCACAAGGTGATCGCGGCGTTCGGGTTGTAACCGGCGCGGGCGGCGAGTTCAAGGCCGATCAGGTCGGCTTCGTTCTCGTTGGCGCGACTGTTGGGCAAGGTCATGCCATAGTTGGCCACGGTGTCGGCCAGCGCCAGGCTGTCCTGGCCCAGGCCGAACAAGGCACCGGCGCCCTGCTTGGCCATCTCGATGCCGTAGGCCTTGGACATCGCCTCACGACCGTGCTCGCGCAGGGCGTGGGCGATTTCATGGCCCATGACCGCAGCGATTTCATCGTCGGTCAGTTGCAGCGAATCGATCAGCCCGGTGTAGAAGATGATCTTGCCGCCAGGCCCGCAGTTGGCGTTGAGCTCGTCGCTCTTGATCAGGTTCACTTCCCACTTCCATTGCGCCGAGTCCGGACGGAACACCGGCGCCTGGGCGATCAGTCGGCTGGCAATGGCCTGCACGCGCTTGGCTTCATTGCTGGTCTTGTCCAACGCACCCTGGGTGCTCGCCTCGCCCACTGTCTTCTGGTAGGACTGGGCATACATCTGGTTGACCTCGTCGGTCGACAACATGCTGAACATGTACTGCTTGCGCTCCACGCCCACGGCTCCGCCGCTGGTGGTATTCACCGATTGGCAACCGGCGAGCAGAAGGCCCGCGCCCAGTACACTCACCATCAATGTCTTGTGCATATAAGAAGCTCCCTGGAAACGTGGGCGTATCCTAGGCGGTGATTTGTATCGGCGCCAGATACATCACGACGGATTACAATTTTTCGCACAGCACCCCACCCTGTCCATTTGCGACACTCACCCCTCCAAAACAGTCATCCGACGAACAGCGCCTTATGCCGGGGCGGCCAAACGCCGATACAGGTTCCAGACGTCATCCTGCGTCCGGAGCCTTTATGAAATTCAAATCGATCCAGTTTTCCGTGGCGGCCCTGGCGGGTGCCATCGTTCTCAGCGTGGTCGGCGCCCTGGTGCTGTACGCGTTGTTTGCGGGTGCCCGCACCCAGGAGATGGTGCAACAGCGGACCAAGGCGCAATTCGAACAGCTCATCGAACAGCGCCTCAGCGCCCTGGCCCGAACCCAGGCCAGTCTGATCCAACGGGAACTGGAGGCGCCGCTGCAACTGGCCAAGGGCCTTGCCACCACCAACGCACTGATGGGCATGAAGGGCGCGGACGGTAACCAGTCCTTGAAGATGCCCCGCGAGCAGATGATCAGCCTGCTGCGCGAAACCGTGGTGCGCAATCCCAAGGTCTTGGGCGCCTACATCGCCTGGGAACCGAACGCCATCGATCACGACGACGCCAACTACGCGAACAGCCAGGTGGTGGGCATGGAAACCAACGGGCGCTTCCTGCCCTGGTGGTTTCGCAACCAGGACGGCACCCTCGGCCTGGAAAAACTCGCCGACGTGACCGACCAGAAACTGCTCTCCACCGGCATCCGCGCCAGTGAGTACTACCTGTGCTCCCAGGACAGCCGCAAGGCCTGCGTGATCGACCCGGCGCCCTACCGGGTTGGCGACACCATGACCATGCTCGCCTCGTTCATCGAACCGATTCTCATCGACGGCAAGTTCCAGGGCATTGTCGGGGCCGACCTGTCGGTGAACTTCATCCAGGACATGCTCGTGGCCGCCGACGGCAAGCTGTACGACGGCGCCGGGGAAATGGCCCTGCTCTCGAGCAACAACCGCTTCGTGGCCTTCACCAAGGACCCGAGCAAGCTCGGAGAGAAAGCCAGCGACCTGCTCGACGCCAGCGAACTGGACAACCTGGGCAAGCTCGGCAACGGCGAAGTGCGCTACGACGTCGATGAAGAACACGGGCATATCGAGGTGTACATGCCATTCGGCATTGGCGAAACCAACGCGCGTTGGACGCTGATGCTGCAACTGCCGCTGAACGCGGTGATGGCCGACCTGCAAGCGTTGCAGAACGACCTCGACCACCAGCGCCAGGCGGATATTTTCGGCATGGCGATGGTGGGCCTGGTGATCGCCGGGATCGGCTTGCTGGTGATCTGGCTGGTGGGCCATGGCATTGCCCGACCGCTCAAGCAAATGGTGGCGATGCTCGATGACATCGCTCAGGGCGAAGGCGACCTGACCCGTCGCCTGGTGAGCGACCGCGCCGATGAGCTGGGCTCGATCGCCAAGGGCTTCAACACCTTCCTGAGCAAGTTGCAGGGGATGATCACCCAGGTGGTGACCTCGGTGCAGAGCGTCAGCGATTCGTCGGAACACACCGCCGACATCGCCATCCGCACCAACCAGGGCGTGCACAAGCAAATGTCGGAGATCGACCAGGTGGCCACCGCCGTACAGGAAATGACCGCCACCGCCCAGGACGTGGCCCGCAATGCGACCCAGGCCGCGCAGGCCGCCAGCCACGCCGACCAGGCCGCCAGCCAGGGCATGCAGATTGTCCAGGACACCTCCACGGCCATTGGGGCCCTGGCAACGGAAATCGGCAAGGCCGTAAGCGTGGTGCAGGCCCTGGCCAAGGACAGCGAGAACATCAACGCGATCCTCACCGCCATTCGCGGGATCGCCGAGCAGACCAACCTGCTCGCCCTCAACGCGGCCATCGAGGCGGCCCGTGCCGGTGAACAGGGACGCGGCTTCGCCGTGGTGGCCGATGAGGTGCGTAACCTGGCACAGAAGACGCAACAGGCCACCGAAGAAATCCAGGCGATGATCCAACAGTTGCAACAAGGCACCCGGGATGTGGTGCGGGTGATGGAAGACAGCCAGCACCGTACCGATGAAAGCGTGCAGCACGCGGCGAAGGCGGCCCAGGCCCTGGAGACGATCACCCAGGCGGTGTCGGTGATCAACGACATGAACACCCAGATCGCCAGCGCCGCGGAGGAACAGAGCGCCGTGGCCGATGACATCAACCGCAATGTGATCAACATCGGCCAGGTGGCGAATGAAGTCGCAAGCGGCGCGGACGAGTCCAGCGCCGCCAGCGCCGGGCTGACCAAACTGGCGGAGCAGCAGCGACGCTTGATCAATCAGTTCAGGGTTTAACAGAAAGCCCCTGTGGGAGCGGGCTTGCCCGCGAATGCGTTGGCTCAGCTTGCAAAGATGTTGGATGTACCGGCCCCTTCGCGGGCAAGCCCGCTCCCACAGTCATTCGGTTGGCCGCAGGATTAGTGTTCGCCACAAACCATTGTGGGAGCGGGCTTGCCCGCGAAGGCGAGGTGTCAGGCGATACTTCTTTGCCTGTTAGACCGCTTTCGCGGGCAAGCCCGCTCCCACAGTCATTCGGGTTGGCCGCAGGATTAACGTTCGCCACAACCCCTTGTGAAGAGGCCAGCCAATACACCAATGCCCTCAAGCCGGCGTCAGGCACTCCGGCCCATTGAGCTTCGGGTCATTGACCATGTTGGCCAGCACCCGCTCGCGCAAGGCGGTCGGTTCGCTGGCCAGCAGCCCTTGCAAGGCATGCAATGGCGTCTCGGGGTCTAGCCACTGGCGCTGGCCTTCTTCGTCCAGAATCAGTGGCCGGCGCTGCCCCGCCGCCGGCTGGGTAATGACCGCCGTGCTCAACCACACCTGTTCCTGCACCGGATACGCCTCCCAGATCGCGGCGAAGAACAACGACGACCCTTCGCCCGGGGTCAACCAGTACGGGCGCTTGCGCGTGCCGCCGCGCCATTCATAAAAGCCGTTGGCCGGCAGCAGGCAGCGCCGCAGGCGCAAGGCCTCGCGGAACATCGGTTGCTCGGCCACGGTTTCGGCCCGGGCATGGGCCGGGGTGCGGGACAGGTCGGTCAGCCACGGCGGCGTCAGCCCCCAGCGTGCCCGGGCCAGTTCCCGCTGGCCGTCGGCGCCGACACGCAGCATCAGCACCGAATCGTTGGGCGATATATTCCATTGGGCCTTCTGGTCGGCCGGAAAGCCGGGCAAGGCCGCGAAAGCGGGGTTCCAGCGAAACAGGGCATAACGTCCACACATGGGGCAACACAACTCTTTATCAAACGGCCGCCAGCCTAACAGACCAGCGTGCCGGGGTAGCTCTGCGGCTCATCGCCGGGCACGGGCATCGCCGCATTGTACGCAACGATCAACTCACGGGCGTATTGCGCCTGCTCGTCCTCCACCGCCAGCCCCAGCAAGCCTTGCATCGGCAACTCACCGACGCCGCCCACCAGGTCGCGGCCCACCAGATGCGCGGTGATGCCCTCGCTGGCGAGCATGCCTTGCAGCAGCTCGCCCTCCATCAGGTTTTCCAGCTCGTAGATGCGTTGCATGGGCGCGCCCCTCAGTCGTTTTCGGCGTGGACCTCAAGATGCCATTCCTCGCCATGCACCTGCAGGACAAAGGTGACCGGCCGACAACAGACCTGACAGTCCTCGATGTAGTTCTGGTCCCCACCCGACAGGTCCACGGACGTCTCGATCTCTTCACCACAATAGGGGCAATCATAAAGAGCAGTTTCCAGCATCGCGGGTCTCCCAGGTGACTTGTGCGTATAATCGCCGGTCTGTTTGCAGGGCTATTTTCGCCTGGCTTGTCTGCCAGGCCGTGCCCCATCGTTTTTTGAGCGAACCTTTACTTACCCTAGCCGTTTCCAACAAGAGAGCATGATGGGCGAATTCGATGCCATCCGACCTTACGACGACAGTGAAGTCCCAGCGGTGCTGGCACGGCTGCTCGGCGACAAGGCGTTTCTAGATATCCTCACCCACTTCCGCTTCCCGCGCCTGGCCGGCGCATTAGGCTGGATGCTCAAACCCCTTATAGCGCAAAGATTGCGTCGTGAGTTCGCCGGTGTGAGCTCCGTCGCCACTTTGCAGGACAAGGTAGAGTTCTACGTCGACCACACCATCGAGCGCGCCACCGACGGCGTGACCTATACCGGCGTGGAGCAATTCAAGTCCGGCAGCGCCTACCTGTTCATCGCCAACCACCGCGACATCGTGATGGACCCGGCCTTCGTCAACTACGCCGTGTACCACGCCGGCCTGCCGACACCGCGCATCGCCATTGGCGACAACCTGCTGCAAAAACCGTTCGTCAGCGACCTGATGCGCCTGAACAAGAGCTTCATCGTGCACCGCTCCCTCACCGGACGCCGGGAAAAACTGGCGGCCTACCAGTTGCTGTCGGCCTACATCAACCACTCGATCCGCAACGACTGCGCCTCGATCTGGATCGCCCAGGCCGAAGGCCGGGCCAAGGACGGCGACGACCGCACCGAGTCGGCGATCCTCAAGATGTTCCACATGAGCCGCAAGGACGAGCCGTTCGGCGAAGTAATCCAGTCGCTGAACCTCACGCCGGTGTCCATCAGCTACGAATACGACCCGTGCGACCAGGCCAAGGCCCGCGAGCTGTACATCCGCGCCACCACCGGCACCTACACCAAGGCGCCCGGCGAGGACGACGTGAGCATTGCCAAGGGCATCACCGGCTACAAGGGCCGGGTGCATGTGAACTTTGCCACGCCCATCACCGAATATTTCGAGGACACCAAGCAATTGGCCGTGGAAATGGACCGGCAGATTCTCGGCGGCTATCGGTTGTTCCCGGTGCACTACCTGGCCTACGCCCAATGGGCTGACGCCGACCCGCAATTGCAGGTGCCGACGGCGGCCGAGGTGTTTGGTGCCGAGGAACTGGCCAAGGCCGAGCAAGAGTGGCAACGCCGACTGGACGCTTGCCCGGCGGATTACCGACCGTTCCTGGTGCTGCAATACGCGACGCCGGTGCGCAATCAGTATCGGGTCAAGGCGGGGTTGGCGTTGTAAGGCGGAGCGTGTCTCGACCTCAGGAGAAGCGCCATACCTGTGGCGAGGGGATTTATCCCCGCTGGGCTGCGCAGCAGCCCCCAGGATTGTTTGCTTATCCAAGCCTGGCGAGTGCTCCGCACTCGAACGGGGATAAATCCCCTCGCCACAGACAACGCCTACATCAATAACCTGATCAGTGAATCTGCGTGCTGATCCACGACACCAGCAACGCCAGCGCCAGGCAACCGAAACCGAACCGGTAGAAGAACCGGTTCATGCGCTGGGTCGCCAGGTCCAGCAGCGCCTCGAAGCGCTCCTCACCGTTTCCGCTGCGTGCTTGCAGGCAGGCTCGGGCCCGCTGCTCACGGCGGCGCGTCGCATGCAGCACCCAACCGCCCGGGCAGGCGAACAGCAACGCGAGCAGGTTGATCAGTTTGGCGGGGTGGGCAGCGAACAGCGAAAACAGATGCAGCGACATCACGAACCTCAAGCGGAAATACGGACAGGACACGTCCGGGACCTACGAACAGGGCGCGGATTCTACCGAAAGCCTGCCGCCCTGGGCGGTTTTTTCCGACCTGTGGGGGCAAGGTCCGGGCGACCGATTAATTTGCCCCGTCACGGTTTCGTCATCTGGATAAGCCACCCTGTCGCCCTTCAAACCAGCCCGGACCCCATCATGCTTCACGCCGAAAACCAGGACCGCCTCTACCTCATCAGCCCCAGCGACGAACAGCAGAACCTCGTCGACAGCCTGTCCTTCAATGTGCAGGACCGACACTGGCTGGTGTATTGCGCCCTCGGCGGCCACCAGCACGCCGACCTGCCCGAGACCGACCTGCTGACCGGGATCAGTGTGCTGGAGTTGTATTCACAGGCGGCATGAAATCGCTCCTGCAAAAACACCTGTGGGAGCGAGCTTGCTCGCGATAGCGTCCGCACACCAACACATCTGTTGACTGACAGGCCGCTATCGCGAGCAAGCTCGCTCCCACATTGGGGATGGTTGACTTTTACTCAGCCAGCACCTGGCCAATGGTCGGGTCCTTGAACAGACGCGTCAGGGCATCGCTCAACACATCGCTGACCAGCTTGGTGTTGGTGTCCTGGTTGGGCGCCATGCCGAAGCGCTGGTCCAGCGACGCACCGTAGCGACCGCTGTAGCGGCGGTTGGCATTCTGCACGTCGGAGCGGAAGGTCGCGCCGATGGTGGCTTCGGTCACGTACATGCCTTCCTTGGGCGACTGGTACTTGAGTTCGGCCAGGGTCACGGTCAGTTGCGGCGCGTTCAAAGCGTTCGCGGTCGGGGTGAAGCCGAGCAGGCGGACAGCGGCTTCAGCCTGGGCCTGCAGCTTGGGCAGGATCTGCGCGCCCTGCACCGTGATCACGCTGGTTTCCGGGTACAGCCCGCCACGGGTGCCGAGGGTCGGCGACGGACGACCGTCCACTACCCGTACCACCACCGGCTGGCCACGTCCTACGGGCGCCAGTTGGGCGTTGAGCTTGGGCTCGGGGTTGAGTTGTTGCGGGCTGTGGGCGCAGCCGACGAGGGTCAGACTGGCCACGGCGATCAAACCGAACAACAGGCGTTGCAACATGCGCTTCTCTCCAGAATCGGGCACGAACAGGCCGGCAGTATAGCGGTGCGCTCGGCCTCGGAACTAGCACCGCACGATGAATACTCAAATGTCTGACACGGGCCGGTAACCGCGGTTCCTGTCACCCCATTGTCACGGTCCTTACACCGCCATGTCATGGCCCGCTGTCAGGCTAGCCCCAAGCTCCCTGACCCGGTATCCGATCATGCGCTTGCTCATTTCCCTGTTCACACCGCGCCCTCATCACCGCAGCTTCGCCCTGCTGGACCGCAACGGTCTTTGCCAGGCGTTCAAGCAATGCAGCCTGCAACCCATGGGCGAAGGCTGGGTGGAAATCGAAGAGATCCGCCTCAACTGGCTGCACCAGCCACTGCCCGCCAGCGCCCGCGTGCAACCGGTGCGCGCTCGCGCACGCAACCGACAACTGTTGACCATCTGACCGGACGGCTAATAAAAGTCATTAATCACGACCATTTCCCTGCGTTTCTTCGATACAATCTCCCCCCGATTATAAGGACGTCTCCTGATCGGGCCCCGCAACGCCGCTGATGCGCAGGTATTGGCACCCCGCACCGCCCACAGAGAGCCGCCCACACAGATCGAGTGAAGCTGGCGCGCTTGCTGTTTCTCAAGCTATTGACCACTTTTCGCGCATCTGCAGAGCTGTCATTACGCTCGGTCACTGAGCTGTCTGCCCGTTTTGCCTGTCATGTAATACATGGGGGCAACCAAACCGGGCGCGGTGCCAGGCTGGGACAGCCCTTTTTTGAGGTTCACGTCTTCAAAAGAGCGTGAAAAAACGGGTTTTCACAACTTCACAAGAGTGTGGCGAGCAAATGAAGAGTTTTGCGTCTGAACAAGCACCATTAGCGTCTGAAACAGCCCAACGATACAGGACCGGATATCGCTCAAGAACCGCTGCCTGAAGCCTGTCCGCTACGGATTTGGTTGCGCTAACGGATGTCTCGGCCATAAGTCGAATTGCCTGCCCGGCGCTTAAATGAGTTCATGTGACTCTGTAAGGCCAGGCTGCATGCATCCGCAGTAGTTGCGAAAAATTGCGAAGATTCGGACATGGCGATCCTGGCCATGGGTACCTGGGGCACCACCACCTGCCCCGCCAATCCTGGCCGCTATGCCGACAATTTGGTGCTGCAGATTTTGGAGACGCGTTAAATGGCGCATAACGAAGCAGTCGATGTAGTTCTGGTAGGGGCCGGCATCATGAGTGCCACCCTGGCCGTACTGCTCAAGGAGCTCGACCCCGCGATCTCGCTGGAAGTCGTCGAGCTGATGGATTCCGGTGCCGCGGAGAGTTCCAACCCCTGGAACAACGCCGGTACCGGCCACGCCGGGCTGTGTGAGCTCAACTACACGCCCCAGGCAGCCGATGGCAGTGTCGACATCAAGAAAGCCGTGCACATCAACACCCAGTTCGAGGTGTCGAAGGAGTTCTGGACGTACCTGACCAAAAAGGGCACGTTCGGTTCTTCCAAGTCGTTCATCGCCCCGGTACCGCACCTGAGCTTCGTCCAGGGTGAAAAAGGCGTGTCGTTTCTCAAGAAGCGCTTCGAGCTGCTGAGCAAGCACCATGCCTTCGCCGACATGGAATACACCGAGGACAAGGCCGTGATGGCCGAGTGGATGCCGCTGATGATGCCGGGCCGGCCAGCCGATGAGGTCATCGCCGCCACCCGCGTCATGAACGGCACCGACGTCAACTTCGGCGCCCTGACCAACCAGTTGCTCAAGCACCTGACCAGCGCACCGGACACCCAGGTCAAGTATTGCAAGCGCGTCACCGGCCTCAAGCGCAAGGGCAGTGGCTGGACCGTGAGCATCAAGGACGTCAATTCCGGCAACACCCGCGAAGTCGACGCCAAGTTCGTCTTCCTCGGCGCCGGCGGCGCGGCCTTGCCGCTGCTGCAAGCCTCGGGCATCGAGGAAAGCAAGGGCTTCGGCGGCTTCCCGGTCAGCGGCCAGTGGCTGCGCTGCGACAACCCGGACGTGGTCAAGCACCACCAGGCCAAGGTCTACAGCCAGGCCGCGGTCGGCTCGCCACCCATGTCGGTGCCGCACCTGGACACCCGCGTGGTCGATGGCAAGAAATCCCTGCTGTTCGGGCCCTACGCCGGCTTCACCACCAAGTTCCTCAAGCACGGTTCGATCATGGACCTGCCGCTGTCGGTACGGGCCGGCAACATCGGTCCGATGCTGGCCGTGGCCCGCGACAACATGGACCTGACCAAGTACTTGATCAGCGAAGTGATGCAATCCATGGAACAACGCCTGGAATCGCTGCGGCGCTTCTACCCCGAGGCGAAAGCCGAGGACTGGCGCCTGGAAGTGGCCGGCCAGCGGGTGCAGATCATCAAGAAAGACCCGAAGAAAGGCGGCATCCTGCAGTTCGGCACCGAGCTGGTGGCGGCCAAGGACGGCACCCTCGCCGCCCTGCTCGGCGCATCGCCAGGTGCTTCGGTGACCGTTTCGATCATGCTGGAACTGATCGAGCGCTGCTTCCCGGACAAGGCCAAGGGCGAGTGGGCCACCAAGCTCGCGGAAATCTTCCCGGCCCGGGAAAAAGTGCTGGAAACCGACGCGGCGCTGTATCGCAAGATCAACGCGCAGAACAATGTCGCGCTGGAACTGGTCGAGCAAAGCAGCGAGACCCAAAGCTACGCTTGAGGCTCGCCCCATAAAAAACGCCCCGTTCTCCATGAGAGCGGGGCGTTTTTTATGGGTGACGTTTTGTGGCGAGGGCGCTTGCTCCCGCTGGCCTGCGAAGCAGGCCCATGATCAATCAGCCACGCGCCTTCTCGATCAATTCGATGTATTCCTCGGCGTTGCGCTGGTCCTGGACCAATGCCACGAAGTCGTTGCCGTGCTCATCCTTGCCATGGAGGTCGTAGCCGGCTTCGACGAAGAAGGTCAGGAACCGCTCGAAATCATCGACCCGCAGGCCACGGTAGCCCTTGATCAGTTTGTGCAGCGACGGCGAAGTGGCATCGACCGGTTCGAAATTGAGGAACAGCTTGATCTGTTCGTCGCCAATCTCGTCACCAATCACCTGTTTCTTGTCTTTACGCATTGCCGGCTCCAACTCGCACGATTCACGGGGCGGGCAGTTTACCCCCGGCAGGCCCCGAGGCTCAACGCGAGCGTTCGGCCCCGGTGTGCAGATCAGCCCAGATGTGGCCATTGGCGTAGGTGAGGAACTGCACATACACGGTGTTGTTGCGCAGCAGATCGATGACCACCCGGTATTGGGCCTGTGGATAAGTCAGGGTGAGGGTCTTGCTGGCCTCGTCGAAAACCGGCTTCTTCAGGCTTTTGCTTTCGCCGTCGAAGTTGAGGATCACCTGGTTGAGGCTGGCGCCCTTGTTCAGTGGCTTGCCCTTGAGGCGCACCAGCAAGGGTGAAGTGACCGGGATCGGCTGTTGATTGGATTGACGCTGATTGCCCAGCACCACCGAATAGTCGGTGACCTGCAGCAATTGCTGCTGTTCGGGCTGTTCCTGGCGCGCCACGAGGTCGTCGGGGGGCAGGAACTGGCTGTGCATCGGTGCGGCCATCGCCGTCAAAGGCAGGCTGGATATCAGCAGTACAGCGGCGCAACGGCGAATCGAGACAGGCATGGCAAGCTCCGGGGTCTTGGCCGGGCACTCTAGCATGAGCCTGGACGGTAAAAATAACGATCCAGATCAATACATCCGCGCAACGAGCACGGCATACTCAAAGAGCCATCAGCCCCGGTCTAGCGGTGCATGCCTTTGTGGCGAGGGCCAGTGCCAGCCCCCTTGCGAGGAGTATTCATGTCTTTCTCCGCCCCACCATTGTTTGCCGCCTGGCGCCAGAGCTGGCAGGCCGGTTATACCCTTGCGCGCCTGCGCGGCGACCTGGTGGCCGGGCTGACCGTCGGGATCATCGCCATTCCCCTGGCCATGGCCCTGGCGATCGCCGTTGGCGTGCCTCCGCAGCATGGCCTGTACACCGTGCTGGTGGCGGCGCCGCTGATCGCCCTCACCGGTGGCTCGCGCTTCAACGTGAGCGGACCGACGGCGGCGTTCGTGGTGATCCTGTTGCCCATCACCCAGCAATACGGCCTGGGCGGCCTGCTGTTGTGCACGATGCTGGCCGGCCTGATCCTGATCGCCCTGGGCCTGATGCGGGCCGGACGGCTGATCCAGTACATTCCCTACCCGGTCATCCTGGGCTTTACCGCCGGGATCGGCGTGGTCATCGCCACGTTGCAACTCAAGGACCTGCTGGGCCTGAGCAACGTCGGCCAGGCCAGGCACTACATGGAACAGCTCGGCGAACTGCTCATCGCCCTGCCCGGCGCCCGCCTGGGCGATAGCCTGATCGGCGTCACCTGTCTGGCGCTATTGATCATCTGGCCGCGCTGGGTGCCGAAAGTCCCCGGGCATCTGGTCGCTTTGCTGGTGGGCGCACTGCTGGGGCTGGCGATGGAGCGCTGGGGCTTGCCGGTCGCGACACTGGGCGAACGCTTCGGTTACGTGGTGGAAGGCGTCACCTACCCGGGCATCCCACCGTTTCTGCCAAGCTTCGACTGGCCCTGGCATCTGCCGGACGGCCAGGGCCACCCCCTGAACCTTTCCTATGACCTGATCCGCCAGTTGCTGGGCCCCGCCTTCGCCATCGCCATGCTCGGCGCCATCGAGTCACTGCTGTGCGCCGTGGTGGCGGACGGCATGACCGGCAGCAAGCACGACCCCAATGCCGAGCTGATAGGCCAAGGCCTGGGCAATCTGGTGGCGCCGCTGTTCGGCGGCATCACCGCCACCGCCGCGATTGCCCGCAGCGCCACCAATGTGCGCAGCGGCGCGTCGTCACCGTTGGCCGCGATCATCCACAGCCTGGTGGTGCTGCTGGCGATGGTGCTGCTGGCACCGCTGTTCAGCTACTTGCCCATGGCCGCGCTGGCGGCATTGCTGGTCATGGTTGCCTGGAACATGAGCGAAGCCGGGCATGTGCTGCACACCCTGCGCATCGCCCCGCGCAGCGACGTGCTGGTGCTGCTGACCTGCCTGGGCCTGACGGTGCTGTTCGACATGGTGCTGGCCGTCGCGGTCGGTCTGTTGCTGGCCGCCGGGTTGTTCATCAAGCGCATGAGTGAACTGACCGACAGCGCCGAACTGCCCCGCCACTTCCACCAGGCGTTGCAAGACATGCCCGAGCATGTGCGCTGCTATGGCATCCGCGGGCCGCTGTTCTTCGGCGCCGCCGAAAAAGCCCTGGATGTGCTACGCCGTTTCGACCCGGGGGTTCGGGTGGTGATCGTGGAGATGAGTGCCGTGCCGATGCTGGACATGACCGCGCTGGCCGCGTTTGAAAACATCCTGAAGGATTACCGCAAGCAAGGCATCGGCCTGATCCTGGTGGCGACCGCGCCGCGGGTACGCCTGAAACTGCGCCGCGCCGGCATCCATCGCGAGCAGCGCCAACTGGCTTATGTGAAAACGCTGGAGCAAGCGCGGATCAAGAGTGAGCGCTGGCTGCAAGCCCACTGCGCCTGACCTGTGGCGAGGGGGGCCGCTTCGCAGCCCAGCGGGGATAAATCCCCTCGCCACAAAAGCACTCGCCCTGACCCTCTTTTGTCTTGTTGGATAGTGGGCAACCACACCGTGGCGAGGGAGCTTGCTCCCGCTGGACTGCGCAGCAGGCCCAAAAAGATCAATGCGGTGTGCCTGACACACCCAGGCGCCTGCTCCAGGGGGGGGCCGCTTCGCAGCCCAGCGGGGATAAATCCCCTCGCCACAAAAGCACTCGCCGCAGCCCCCTCTTTTGCCTTGTTGGATAATGGGCAACCACACCGTGGCGAGGGAGCTTGCTCCCGCTGGACTGCGCAGCAGGCCCAAAAAAGATCAATGCGGTGTGCCTGACACACCCAGGCGTCAGTTCCAGGGGGGCCGCTTCGCAGCCCAGCGGGAGCAAGCTCCCTCGCCACGAAAGCAAGCTCACACAAAACTCCTGTGGCGAGGGGATTTATCCCCGTTGGACTGCGTAGCAGGCCCAAAAAAGATCAATGCGGTGTGCCTGACACACCCAGGCGCCTGCTCCAGGGGGGCCGCTTCGCAGCCCAGCGGGGATAAATCCCCTCGCCACAAAAGCACTCGCCACAGCCCCCTCTTTTGTCTTGTTGGATAGTGGGCAACCACACAACCGTGGCGAGGGGATTTATCCCCGTTGGACTGCGCAGCAGGCCCAAAAAAGATCAATGCGGTGTGCCTGACACACCCAGGCGCCTGCTCCAGGGGGGCCGCTTCGCAGCCCAGCGGGGATAAATCCCCTCGCCACAAAAGCACTCGCCCTGACCCTCTTTTGTCTTGTTGGATAGTGGGCAACCACACAACCGTGGCGAGGGAGCTTGCTCCCGCTGGACTGCGCAGCAGGCCCAAAACGATCAATGCGGTGTGCCTGACACACCCAGGCTTCAGTTCCAGGGGGCCGCTTCGCAGCCCAGCGGGAGCAAGCTCCCTCGCCACAGAACCTCCGCAGCCGGTGCCGATGCGGTGCTCAGTCGAACTGCGCCCGCATCCATGCCTGGTACTCAGCCACGCCAGGCTCGCCCTCGCGGGGTGCCCAGTGGGCCAGTTCGCCGTCGCCCACCGGGCGGTAGGGACCGGCCTTGCATTCGAACATCAGGCTGTCGGCTTCCAGCACCACCAGGCCGTGATACACGCCAACCGGCAGGTCGACGCCCAGGCAATCGCCGCCGGCCTGCAGGACGCGCTTGTCCACCACCGCACCGTCTTCATCGAAGATCAACACCCCCAGCCGCCCTTTGAGCACCAGCAGGGTTTCCGCCTTGTCGGCACTCAAGTGGCGGTGCGGAGGGATGTACGTCGAAGGCTGCAAGCCTACCGCCATGCGATGGCAAGGTTCGTCCATCTGATGAAAGTTGTGGTGCTGTCGCCCACGCACGCTGGCGGCGGCTTTCCCGGCCACTTCATCAAACAACGCTTGATCCAGGAAGCTCGGCCGAGTCATCGATTACATCCCCTTGACCGCGAAAATACCGTTCGCGTTGCGCCAGTAGCCTTTGTAGTCCATGCCATAGCCGAAGATGTAGCGGTCGATGCACGGCAGGCCGACGAAATCGGCCTTCAGGTCCGGACGGGCCTTGCGGTCGTGGTCCTTGTCGATCAGCACGGCGGTGTGCACCGCACGGGCGCCGGCATGCTTGCAGAAGTCGATGATGGCGCCGAGGGTGTGACCTTCGTCGAGAATGTCGTCGATGATCAGCACGTCGCGGTCGATGAACGAGACTTCCGGCTTGGCCTTCCAGAACAGGTCGCCGCCGCTGGTCTCGTTGCGATAACGGGTGGCGTGCAGGTAGGACGCTTCCAGCGGGAAGTTCAGGTAGGTCAGCAGCTTGCCGGAGAAAATCAGCCCGCCGTTCATGACGCAGAACACCACCGGGTTGGACTCGGCCAGTTGCTCGTTGATCTGCGCGCCGACACGGGCGATCGCCGCTTCGACTTCGGCTTCGGTGTATAGGCAGTCAGCCTCTCGCATGATTTGACGGATATGCTCGAGATCAGCGGACATGGCGCTCTCCAAGGGGGTTGAGGGGGCGGGAGGTTCAGAAAAGCGGGCAAAGGTACGCATCCCGCCCGGCCAGATCAAGCGTTTGTGGACTAACGTTCTGTATTGTCTATAGGACAACACCCTCGGATAGATTAATCTAGGCCGGTTTTTTTGCCCGCCGCCGGAGCCTTCCCCATGCCCATCCTCGAGATCCGCCATCCGCTGATCAGACACAAACTCGGCCTGATGCGCCGCGCCGACATTAGCACGAAGAACTTCCGGGAGCTTGCCCAAGAAGTCGGTGCCCTGCTCACCTACGAAGCCACCAAGGACCTGCCCCTGGAGTCCTATGAAATCGACGGTTGGGCCGGCAAGGTCCAGGTCGAGAAAATCGCCGGCAAGAAAATCACCGTGGTGCCGATCCTGCGCGCCGGCATCGGCATGCTCGAGGGCGTGCTGAGCCTGATCCCGGGCGCCAAGGTCAGCGCCGTGGGCGTGGCGCGCAATGAAGAAACGTTGCAGGCCCACACCTACCTGGAAAAACTGGTACCGGAAATCGACGAACGCCTGGCCATGATCATCGACCCGATGCTCGCCACCGGCAGTTCCATGGTCGCCACCATCGACCTGCTGAAAAAAGCCGGTTGCCGGGACATTCGCGCGATGGTGCTGGTGGCCGCGCCCGAAGGCATCCAGGCCGTGCAGGATGCGCACCCCGACGTGACCATCTACACCGCGTCCATCGACCACAAGCTCAATGAACATGGCTACATCATCCCGGGCCTGGGCGATGCCGGCGACAAGATCTTCGGCACCAAGCAGAAGGACGCCTGAGCATGCAGGATGAGTTCAACGATCCGCTCTGGCGCCAGGTACTGTCCGGCGCGCAGATGCTGTTCGTCGCCTTCGGCGCGCTGGTGCTGATGCCATTGATCACCGGGCTGGATCCGAACGTGGCGCTGTTCACCGCGGGCCTGGGCACGATCCTGTTCCAGGTCGTCACCGGGCGCCAGGTGCCGGTGTTCCTGGCGTCGAGCTTTGCCTTCATCACCCCGATCATCCTTGCCAAGGGCCAGTTCGGCCTGGCGGCGACCATGGGCGGTGTGATGGCGGCCGGCTTCGTCTACACCTTCCTGGGCCTGGCGGTGAAGATCAAGGGCACCGGCTTCATCGACCGCCTGCTACCGCCGGTGGTCATCGGTCCGGTGATCATTTCCATTGGCCTGGCGATGGCGCCGATTGCCGCGAACATGGCGATGGGCAAGGCCGGCGACGGCACCGAACTGATCCACTACCAGACGGCGATGATGATTTCGATGCCCGCCCTGCTCACCACTCTGGTCGTCGCGGTGTTCGGCAAAGGCATCTTCCGCCTGGTGCCGATCATTTCCGGCGTGCTGGTGGGCTTTGCCATGGCCTTTTTCTTTGGTGTCGTGGACACCGCGAAAATCGCCGCCGCGCCTTGGTTCGCCCTGCCGAACTTCACCGCACCGGCGTTCAACTGGCAGGCGATCCTGTTCATCGTCCCGGTGGCCCTGGCGCCGGCCATCGAGCACATCGGCGGCGTGATCGCCGTGGGCAGCGTGACCGGTCGCGACTACCTGAAAAAGCCAGGCCTGCATCGCACCCTGTTCGGTGACGGCATCGCCACCACCGCAGCCGGCCTCTTCGGCGGCCCGCCCAACACCACCTACGCCGAAGTCACCGGCGCGGTGATGCTGACCAAGAACTACAACCCGAAGATCATGACCTGGGCGGCCATCTTCGCCATCAGCCTGGCGTTCATCGGCAAGTTCGGCGCACTGCTGCAAAGCATCCCGGTGCCGGTGATGGGCGGGATCCTCTGCCTGTTGTTCGGTTCGATTGCGGCGGTGGGCATGAACACGCTGATCCGCCACAAGATCGACTTGGGCGAAGCGCGTAACCTGGTGATCGTGTCGGTGACCCTGGTGTTCGGCATCGGCGGCGTGCTGGTGGCCACCGGCACCGGCCCGGACGACTTCGGCCTCAAGGGTATTGCGCTGTGCGCGGTGGTGGCGATTGCGCTGAACCTGCTGCTGCCGGGCAATGACGGCTGGAAGCACAAGAAACCGGATGAGCCGCTGATCTGATAGATGTGCTGTCGGGTCGGGCCTCTTCGCGAGCAAGCCCGCTCCCACAGTGGATGCTGGATGGTCACAGAATGTGTGACACCCGAGGTCCACTGTGGGAGCGGGCTTGCTCGCGAAAGCGCCCTTGAATTTTATAGCGCCATCGGCGCCCGTTCACACAGAGTGCTCAATGCCTTCGCCCACTGCGGATCGTCATTGAGGCAGGGCACCAGCACCAACTCCTCCCCACCCGCCTCGCGGAATTGCTCGCGCCCACGATCACCGATCTCTTCCAAAGTCTCGATGCAATCGGCCACGAACGCCGGGCACATCACCAGCACTTTCTTCACGCCACTTTTGGCCAGTTCTTCCAGGCGCGCTTCGGTGTAGGGTTCGATCCACTTGGCGCGGCCAAGGCGGGACTGGAACGACACGGACCACCGCCCTTGCTTGAGCCCCATCTGCTGGGCAAACAGCTCGGCAGTGCGGATGCACTGGGCGCGGTAGCAGGTCGCAATGACCTCCGGTGGAGCGTTCTTGCAGCAGTCGGCGTCCTTGAAGCAATGAAACCCCGTCGGGTCGAGCTTGGTCAGGTGCCGCTCCGGCAAGCCGTGGAAACTCAACAGCAGATGATCGTGATCCTGCATCAGGTAAGGCTTGGCGCTGGCGACCAGGGCGTCGAGGTATTCCGGCTGGTCGTAGAACGGCTGCAAGACCGAGAACTGCACGTTGAGCTTGTTTTCCCGCACCACTCGCCTGGCTTCCTCGACCACCGTGGTGACAGTGCTGTCGGCGAACTGCGGATACAACGGCGCCAACGTGATCTTCTGGTGCCCCTGGCTCGCCAGGCGCACCAGCGTCGACTCGATGGACGGCTCGCCGTACCGCATCGCCAGTTCCACCGGGCCTTGGGTCCACTGGGCGGTCATGGCTCGTTGCAGGCGGCGGCTGAGCACCACCAGCGGCGAGCCCTCGTCCCACCAGATCGATGCGTAGGCGTGCGCCGACTGCTCGGGGCGCTTGACCAGGATCAGCGACACCAGCAAGCGGCGCACCGGCCACGGCAGGTCGATGACATATGGGTCCATCAGGAATTGATTGAGGTAACGGCGCACATCGGCCACCGAGGTGGAAGCAGGCGAACCCAGATTAACCAGCAGCAACGCGTGATCGGTCATGCAACGTCCTATTTCAAAGGCGGCTGGACAAGTCATCCAGGGCCGCGGGTAAATCGGTGAAGCGGAATGTGAAACCTGCCGCCTGCAATCGGGCCGGCGTGGCGCGCTGCCCGCCCAGCAACAGCAATGACAACTCCCCCAGCATGACTTTCAACGCAAGCTCCGGCATCGGCACCACGGCTGGCCGGTGCAACGCGCGACCCAGGGCCTTGGCGAAATCGCGATTGCGCACCGGGTTCGGCGCGCAGGCATTATAAGGACCGCTGGCGTCGTCCTGGTGCAGAAGAAAATCAATCAGGGCGATTTGATCGTCGATATGAATCCATGGCATCCACTGCCTACCATTGCCGATTCGCCCGCCCAGCGCCAGTTTGAACGGCAGCGACAGCCGCGACAAAAGGCCGCCCTCGGCGGACAGCACCAGGCCGGTCCGCACCAGCACCACGCGCAGGCCCAGGGCCTCGGCACGTTGCGCGGTTTCTTCCCAGGCGATGCACAACTGGCTGGCGAAATCCTCGCTCACCGGCCCGCAAGCCTCGGTCAACTCGCGTTCGCCACCATCGCCATACCAGCCCACGGCGGAACCGGACACCAGCACCCGCGGTTTCTGCTCGCAACGTTCCAGCCACGCCAGCAATACTTCGGTCAGGGTGATGCGACTGCTCCACAGCAACATCTTGCGCTTGTGGGTCCAGGGACGGTCGCCAATCGGCGCACCGGCCAGGTTCACCACGGCGTCCACGGGCTCGACGATGTCATCGAGCCGGGCGATGCCCTTGACCTGCGCCCCGCAGATTTTCGCCACCTCTTCGGGGCGACGACTCCAGACCGTCAAGCGATGCCCCTGTCCCAACCACAGGCGGCAGAGCTGACGCCCGATCAAACCAGTACCGCCGGTCAGCAATATGTGCATGAGATGTTCCTCGCATCGCGTTTTACCCAGCCCACTAGTCTATTTTTATAAGCAGGGATTTTTCGTATCGGACAGGGTCTGTGTTTAACAATAGGACAACCTATCCGAACGCGAACGGTAAAACTTATACCAAAAACCCGAATTGTACAGGTTTAAACGACGGCGTAGTCTGTACAGAAAAGGTAAACGAGGCCCTCATGACTGTACCTATCGCAATCATCGGCACCGGCATCGCCGGACTCTCAGCCGCCCAGGCCCTGACGGAGGCCGGGCACATCGTTCAACTCTTCGATAAAAGCCATGGCAGCGGCGGACGCATGTCCAGCAAGCGCAGCGACGCCGGCGCGCTGGACATGGGCGCCCAGTACTTCACCGCCCGCGACCGGCGCTTCGTCACGGAAGTGCAGCGCTGGCAAGCCAACGGCTGGGCCGCGGAATGGAACCCGCAACTCTACAATTTCCAAGGCGGGCAACTGAGCCCCTCGCCGGACGAGCAGACCCGCTGGGTCGGCACGCCCCGTATGAGCGCCATTACCCGGGCCCTGCTCGGCACGCTGCAAGTGCAGTTCTCCTGCCGGATCACCGAGGTGTATCGCGGCCAGGAACATTGGCATCTGCAGGACGCCGAAGGCTTCACCCACGGCCCCTTCGGCCAGGTGGTGATCGCCACCCCGGCGCCCCAGGCCACCGCACTGCTAGCGGCCGTACCGAAGCTGGCCGGCGTGGCGGCCGGCGTGAAAATGGACCCGACCTGGGCGGTGGCCCTGGCCTTCGAAACGCCGCTGGACACCCCCATGGAAGGTTGCTTCGTACAAGACAGCCCCCTCGACTGGCTGGCCCGCAACCGCAGCAAACCGGGGCGCGACAGCACGCTCGACACCTGGGTGCTGCACGCCACCAGCGACTGGAGCCGGCAGCACATCGACCTGTCCAAGGAGGCGGTGATCGAGCACCTGCACGGCGCCTTCGCCGAACTGTTGCACAGCGCCATGCCCGCCCCGCACTTCAGCGTGGCCCACCGCTGGCTCTACGCCCGCCCCGCCGGCAGCCATGAATGGGGCGCCCTGGCCGATGCCGACCTGGGCCTGTACGTGTGCGGCGACTGGTGCCTGTCCGGCCGGGTCGAAGGTGCCTGGCTCAGCGGCCAGGAAGCAGCCCGTCGCTTGCACGCCAGCCTGCAGTAAACCGCCTCACCCGCCCTGCTCGCTGCTGTCGAAACGGACAGCAGCTCCTCTTTGAAAAAACATCGCCCATGCCCGCCTGCTCGCGAAAGCGGTTCTCAAGCCGACAATGCTGTTGGCAGGTCCACCGCTATCGCGAGCTCGCTCGTACACGCACGAAGACGCCTGGCTGCCCTCAGGTCGGCAAAACCGTTTGACTTGTACAACTTCACCTCTATGATGAAACATATTGTACAAATTTCATTACCTGTACAAGATTATGTCATCCGAGGTGCCCATGCCCAACGAAGCCGTCGCCAAACCAAAAATCGCCATCAGTGCCTGCCTCATGGGCGCCGAAGTGCGCTACAACGGCGGGCACAAGCAATCGTCGTTGTGCAGTCGCACCCTGGTCGATTACTTCGATTTCGTGCCGGTGTGCCCCGAAGTCGCCATCGGCCTGGGCATCCCCCGTGAGCCTATCCGCCTGGTAGGCAACCCCACAGCGCCAAATGCGGTGGGCACGGTCAATCGCGAGCTCGACGTCACGCAACCGCTGGCCGATTACGGGCGGCAGATGGCCGGGGAGCTGGATGACATCTGCGGCTACATCTTCATGCAGAAATCCCCATCCTGCGGCTTGGAACGGGTCAAGGTCTACGCCCCCAACGGGGCGCCTCAGGACGGTGGCGGGCGCGGTGTCTACGCCCAGGCCTTCTGCGAACGCCATCCCGACTTGCCGGTGGAAGAAGACGGTCGCCTCAACGACCCCGTGCTGCGGGAGAACTTCCTCACACGGGTGTTCGCCTATGCCGCCTGGCAGCCCTTGCGTCGCCGGGGCCTGACCCGCCGCGACCTGATCGACTTCCATTCGCGCCACAAATACCTGCTGATGGCCCACAACCCGGCGCAATACAAAGCCCTGGGCAATTGGCTGGGCAACATGGGCAAGGAAGACCCCGATGAACTGGGCCGACGTTACTTCAGCGCGCTGATGAGCGCCCTGAAAAAATGCGCCACCCGCCGCACCCACACCAACGTGCTGCAACACCTGAGCGGTTACCTCAAGCGGGCCATCGGCACGGAGGACAAACAGGAGGTGCAGCACCTCATCGGGCAGTATCGCCTCGGCATCGTGCCCCTGGTGGTGCCGCTGACCCTGCTCAAGCATCACTTGCGCCTGCATCCCGACCCGTACCTGGCGCAGCAGGTCTACCTGCAACCGCACCCGGAAAACCTCAGCCTGCGAAACGCCATCTGATGAAGCGCCCAACCGATTCCAGTGCCAGCGAAGACCTCGGGACGGATTTCGCCGAAGCCTTGGCGCAAGGCTGGCTGCCGATCCGTGAAGTCGCCCGGCAAACCGGCGTCAACGCCGTCACGTTGCGTGCCTGGGAGCGTCGCTACGGCTTGATCGTGCCGCACCGCACCCCCAAGGGCCACCGACTGTTCAACGCCGAGCATGTCCAGCAGATCCAGAGCATCCTCACCTGGATCAACCGCGGCGTGGCCGTCAGCAAGATCAAGCCCTTGCTCGACACCCCGCAGCCGGCCGCCGAACCGTTGGAAAACGACTGGCAACGCCAGCGTCACGCCCTGGTGCAGGCGGTGACGCAACTGGCCGAGCGGCAGATCGACGACCTGGTCAACCAGGCCATGGCCCTCTACCCGCCCCGGACCGTGTGCGAGCAATTGCTGTTGCCGTTGTTGGCCGACCTGCAGTTGCGCTGGCAGGGCCAGTTCGGGGCGCAGTTGGAACGGGTCTTCCTGCACTCGTGGCTGCGCAGCAAATTCGGCAGCCGTATCTATCACAACAACCGCCAGTTGCGCGGCGCGCCGTTGCTGCTGGTCAACCATTCGGACCAGGTCCTGGAGCCGCACCTGTGGCTCACCGCCTGGCTTGTCAGCAGCGCCGATTGCCCGGTGGAAGTGTTCGACGGTCCGATCCCGCCAGGCGAACTGGCCCTGGCGGTCGAGCGCCTCGGGGCTCGCGGCGTGCTGCTGTACGCCAGCAACGCCATCAACCTGTCGCAACTGCCCCGGCTGCTGGTCGGTGTCGCCTGCCCGATCATCATTGCCGGCCCGGCCGCTTCGATTCACCACGCGCGGTTATCCACCGGTGTGTCGGCGATCGACGTGGCCTGGGCCGAAGACCCGCTATCGGCCTACCACGAACTGAGCCGCCGAGAACTTCTTTGAATGGAAAACAACATGCAATTGATCTGGCTACGCAGTGACCTGCGTCTGCACGACAACACCGCCCTGGCGGCCGCCGCAGCCAAGGGCCCCGTTGTAGCGGTGTACCTGCTGAGCCCAGAGCAATGGCGCGCCCATGACGATGCCCCGTGCAAGATCGATTTCTGGCTGCGCAACCTCGCGTCGCTGAGCGCAAGCCTGGGCAACCTGAACATTCCCCTGCTGATCCGCACCGCTGCGCACTGGGACCAGGCGCCGCAGGTGCTGCTCACGCTGTGCCGGGAATTGAAGATCAGCGCCGTTCACATCAACGAGGAATACGGCCTGAACGAAACCCGGCGCGACGCCGAGGTCGCCCAGGCCCTGGCCGGGGAAGGCATCGACTTCCACAGCCACATCGACCAGGTGCTGTTCAAGCCCGGCAGCGTACTGACCAAGACCGGCAATTACTTCCAGGTGTTCAGCCAGTTCCGCAAGGTGTGCTACAGCCGTCTGCACTTTTCGCTGCCGGGCCTGGTGCCTGCACCGGTCCGCCAGGCCCCCACCAGCATTGCCAGTGACCCGGTGCCGACGCACGTCGAAGGCTTCGAGCGTCCCGGCCAGGCGCTGAGGGCACTCTGGCCCGCCGGTGAGCAGGAAGCCCGGCGGCGCCTCGATACGTTCGTCGACCAGCAGATCGACTATTACCAAAGCGAGCGGGACTTTCCCGCCAAATCCGGCACCAGCCAACTGTCGGCCTACCTGGTGGCCGGCGTGGTTTCGCCGCGCCAGTGCCTGCACGCTGCGTTGCAAGCCAACCGGGGCGAGTTCGAGAGCGGCAGCGCCGGCGCGGTCACCTGGATCAATGAACTGCTCTGGCGCGAGTTCTATAAACATATCCTGGTGGGCTACCCACGCGTCTCCCGCCATCGCGCGTTTCGTCTGGAAACCGAAGCCTTGGCCTGGCGCGACGCCCCGCAGGAACTGGCCGCCTGGAAGCAGGCCCGCACCGGCCTGCCGATCATTGACGCGGCCATGCGCCAATTGCTGGAAACCGGCTGGATGCACAACCGCTTGCGCATGGTCGTCGCCATGTTCCTGACCAAGAACCTGCTGATCGACTGGCGTGAAGGCGAGCGCTTCTTCATGCAGCACCTGATCGACGGCGACTTGGCGGCCAACAACGGCGGCTGGCAGTGGAGCGCGTCCACCGGCACGGATGCGTCCCCCTGGTTCCGCATCTTCAACCCGTTGAGCCAGTCGGAGAAGTTCGACTCTGAAGGGCGGTTCATCAAGCACTGGCTGCCGCAACTGAACGATCTGGACAACCAGCAGGTCCATAACCCAAACCGCCGGAACGGGGGCGATCTGTTCAGCGCGGTGGACTATCCCGCGCCAATCGTCGATCTTGGCCAGTCCCGCGCGCGGGCCCTGGCAGCGTTCAAGAACCTGCCGAAAAGGCAGGACACTGCCGTTTAGCCGCTGTGCGATTAGCGAACATAAATAATTGGCGTAAACAGTGTTTATTTAGGGCCCAGGCTTATAGTCTTACTAATCACATGGACTTCACGCGAGACCCCTATCAACCAGCACGCGGCCTTTCGAAAAAAGGAGTATGGAATGGATCGAAGTTCGCTCCCTCGGTATTGGTTGACCGGTGCCGGCAACGGCATTGGCGCTGCATTGGCCGAAGCGATACTCGAAACCGGCGCCCGCGTGGCAGTCAGTGCCTGCTCGGCACAAGCGTGCGAAGCCCTTTCGGCCCGTTATCCAGGACAAGTCCTCGCCGTGCCCGGCAACCTCAGTGACAGCCAGACCGTGCGCGAGATCGGCGAGACGATCGCCCGGCAATGGGGCGCCCTGGACCGGGTGATCCTAAACGCCGGCACCGCCGAATACGTCCACGGGCAGCCCTTGGAACAGACGATGATCGAGCACATCGTGCGCAGCAACCTGCTGGCCGCCAGCTTCTGCATCGAGACGGCCCGGCCATTGCTGGGCGCTGGCAGCTATCCGCACCTGGTGGGCCTTACCAGCCCCGTGACCTACCTGACGTCCTTGCAAGCCGCCGGTGGCAGTTCGTTGCGCGAACTGTTCGAGACGGCTCGCCAGACATTGGTCGCCGAGGGGACCGACGTGACGCTGGTCACTCCAGGGGTCGACAGTGCGTCACTGAGCGTCGACGACTGTTTCCCCAAGCCGGCCCATTGGTCGGCAGGCGATGCCGCGACCTACCTGCTCGGTCAATTGGCAGAACGCCCGGCCGAAGTGACACTCTCGGTCTCGTCCGTGTCGTCACTCTGGCCGCTATCGACTGCCGCCAACGGCCGTCAGGCCCAGGCCGCCCCCGGGGACTCGACAAACCGGTCGCCGATCAAGGGTCAACCCTGAGCACCCCGGTTGCCTTACACTGCGCGCATGAAAACCATCCCCCTCCATGACATCGCCACACCCGCCGTCACGTGTTCGACGTGTGCGGCATGCTGCTGCCAGTTGGAAGTGATGCTGATCACTGACACCGGGGTGCCGGAGCGTTTCATCGACACCGATGATTGGGGCGGGGAAGTCATGCGGCGGCTCGACGACGGCTGGTGCGCAGCCCTGGACCGCGACAGCATGATGTGCACGATCTACGAGAAACGCCCACTGATCTGCCGCGAGTTCGAGATGGGCGCACCGGAGTGCATTGAAGAGCGCAAGGCAATTGCGACGGCGTATCGCTAGGACAGACTTATCTGCAATAAACCTGTGGCAGCGCGCCTGCCCCCGAAGAGGATTCGCCAGGCACCCTGACGGTACCTGATTCAACCTCTTCGCGAGCAAGCTCGCGTCCACAGTGAGGGTCTTGCGGTATGACGTTACAGCGGCATTGTGTAGTGAAGCGCGAAGCTTTCCACACCGTCGTTGGTCGACTTGATGCCAGCGTTGGAGTAATGCGTGGCGCGAATGCCCACTTCATGCCCGCCATTGAAGCGCAGGCCGAGGCCGATACGGTCTTCAAACTGGAATGCCGTGCCGAGCTTGTTGCTCTCCACTTCAGTGTTGGCAAACAACGCAACGCCGACACCCGCCTCGATGTAAGGCTTCACATTCTCACCGGCGAACTCATAAACGAATACCGGCGAGAACGACAGGCTGTGGTTGCTGGAAGTCTCGTCACCTTCCCAATAGGTGTAGGCACCGCTCCAGTAGCCGGTCAGACGGCCGACATCGCTCTGCAACCAGCTTTTATCCCAATCGAACTGCATCCCCAAACGATACGTCATGGTCGAATCGCTGGTCTGGCCAATGCCAAACTCCACGCCAGCCGCCTGTGCGGTGTAGGTGTGCCCCAGTAGTGCAGCCGCAAGCGCGGCAAAGCAGAATAAGCGCTTCATTAGAAACATCCTTTTCCGAACAGACTTAGTAGTTAGTTTTTTGTTACAAACAGACAAAGCTATAGAAATCCGCGCTGAAGCAGAAGTTCAGCACTTTTTACAGAATTTTCACATTTTCTTACAGGCCGAAGCTTCGCACAACGCCAGACGATTGCCATAGCATTGGTAGGATTTTTCCTAAATGTGTCGGGTCTGCGCTACTCCAGAATTGAGTTTCGCTGGGCGGCCCTTCGGCCAGCAGCGCCCGATCCGCCAGCAGGCGCTGGAGCTGACGGGCCACGGCGGCACCGGTGTCGATCAGGCTGATGTGCGGCGCAATCATTTCCTGGAGCAGCGGCTTGAGGAATGGATAGTGGGTGCAGCCCAGGATCAATGTGTCGCATCCGGCGGCGAGCAACGGCTCGACGTAGTGTTGCAACAGTTGACGCAGGGCCGGGCTGTGCAAGTCCCCCGCCTCGATCATTTCCACCAGCCCCGGGCACGGCTGGGTGATGACCCGCACATCGGCGGCAAAGCGGTCGAGCAGCGCCGCGAACTTGGCGCTCTGCAAGGTGCCCGTGGTAGCCAGCACACCGACGATGCCGCTGCGGGTGGCGGCCGCCGCCGGCTTGACCGCCGGCTCCATGCCAACGATGGGCCACTGCGGGAAGTCGCGACGCAGGTCGGCCACCGCCGCCACCGTTGCAGTGTTGCAGGCCACCACCAGTGCCTTCGCGCCTTGGCCCAGGAGAAAGTCCGCAATGACCGCGCAGCGCTGGCGGATGTATTCCGGGCTCTTCTCGCCGTAGGGAATATGCCCACAGTCGCCAACGTAGAGCAGGGATTCATTGGGCAACAGCCGCCGGATCTCCCCCAGCACCGAGAGCCCGCCAACACCGGAGTCCATCACGCCGACCGGCGCTTCACTCATGACGGCCACCGCAGACGCTGCAACCGGGATCGCGCTTGACCCGCAGTTCGCGAAACCGCGAGCCCAGGGCATCGATCAGCAGCAAGCGACCCACCAGCGGCTCGCCAAAGCCCACCAGCAGCTTCAAGGCTTCAAGGGCCTGCAGGCTGCCGACCAGCCCGACCAGGGGCCCCAGCACCCCGGCTTCGCTGCACGTCAGCTCGGCCTCGCTGCCGTGGCCGTAGAGGCAGTGGTAGCAAGGGCTTTCGGCGCGCCGTGGGTCGAAGACCGACAACTGCCCTTCCAGGCGAATCGCCGCGCCGCTCACCAGGGGCTTGCCTGCCGCGACACAGGCGGCGTTCACCGCTTCGCGGGTGGAAAAATTGTCGGAGCAGTCGAGCACCAGATCCACGGTCGCGACCGCGGCGGCCAGGCTGTCGGCATCCATCGCTGCCCGGTGCGGCACCAATCGAACCTCGGGATTGATCGCCGCCAGGCGCCGCATCGCCGAGTCGACCTTGCCCAGACCGACGCTGTCGGTGTCGTGGATGACCTGGCGTTGCAGGTTGGTCAGGTCAACCGTGTCGAAATCCGCCAAGTGCAGTTCGCCAACGCCGGCGGCCGCCAGGTACAGCGCCACCGGTGCGCCGAGACCGCCAAGGCCGACGATCAATACACGGCTCTGCTTGAGGCGCAACTGACCGTCGATGTCGACGTGTTGCAGCAGGATCTGCCGGCTGTAGCGCAATAATTCCTGATCGTTCAGCACGGCAGGCACCCCAGGCTGATGCGTTCATGGCCGCCCAGGTCCTTGCGGCTGTGGACCTCGCGCAAGCCTTGGGCCTGCAACAGGTCTCGCACCGCCGCGGCCTGGTCGTACCCGTGCTCGAGCATCAGCCAGCCGCCGGGTTCGAGATGGGCCGGTGCCTGGGCAATGATGTCGCGCAGGTCATCCAGCCCGTCCTGGCCGGCCACCAGCGCACTGGCCGGTTCGAAACGCACGTCGCCTTCGGCCAGGTGCGGATCGGTGGCGGCAATGTAAGGGGGGTTGCTGATGATCAGCCCGAACCGCTCGCCTTCCAGCGCACTGAACCAGTGGCTGCTCAGCACCATGACGTTGCGCAGGTCCAGGCGCTGGCGATTGCGCTCGGCCAGGGCCACGGCCTCCAGCACCCGGTCTACCGCCGTCACCTGCCAGGCCGGGCGCTCGCTGGCCAATGCCAGGGCGATGGCGCCGCTGCCGGTGCCGAGGTCGAGGACCCGCGCCGGTGCGGCCGGCAACAAGGTCAGCGCGGTTTCCACCAGCAGTTCGGTGTCGGGACGCGGGATCAATGTATGGGGGGCGACTTCCAGGTCGAGTTTCCAGAAGCCCTGTTGCCCCAGGATGTAGGCCACCGGCTCGCCGGAACGGCGGCGGCGCAGGTATTCGGAGAACAGCAGCGCGGCTTCGCTCGGCACGATCCGCTCGGGCCAGGTGTGCAGGAAGCTGCGGGACTTGCCCAGCGCAGCCGCCAGCAACAACTCGGTATCCAGGCGCGGCGTGGGTGAATCCGGCAACTCGGCGGCGCGTAACAAACTGGCGATGATGGTCATGTGTTCACCTGTGCTTAATCGCCAATCGCCGCCAACTGGTCGGCCTGGTACTCGGCCAGCAACGGCTCGATGACCGCATCGACCCCGCCGGCAAGAATGTCGTCGAGGGAATACAGGGTCAGGTTGACGCGATGGTCGGTGACCCGGCCCTGGGCGAAGTTGTAGGTGCGGATCCGCTCGGAACGATCCCCGGAGCCCACCAGCAATTTTCGCTCACTGGCGATGGCGTTGGCGGCGGCGCTGGTCTGCTGGTCATTGAGTTTGGCCGACAACCAGGCCATGGCCCGCGCCCGGTTCTTGTGCTGGGAGCGCTCTTCCTGGCACTCGACCACGATGCCCGAGGGCAAGTGCGTGATGCGGATCGCCGAGTCGGTCTTGTTGACGTGCTGGCCGCCCGCCCCGGAAGAACGGTAGGTGTCGATCCGCAGGTCCGCCGGGTTGATCTCGATGGCTTCCTGCTCGTCCGGCTCGGGCAACACCGCCACGGTACAGGCCGAGGTGTGGATGCGGCCCTGGGATTCGGTGGCCGGCACGCGTTGCACGCGGTGGGCGCCGGATTCGAACTTGAGCTTGCCATAGACGTTGTCGCCCTCGACCCTGGCGATGACTTCCTTATAGCCGCCGTGTTCGCCTTCGTTTTCCGAGAGGATCTCCACGCGCCAGCCGCGCCGTTCGGCGTAACGCGAATACATACGGAACAGGTCGCCGGAAAAGATCGCCGCTTCGTCACCACCGGTGCCGGCGCGAATCTCCAGGAACACGTTGCGCCCGTCGTTCGGGTCCTTGGGCAACAGCATGCGTTGCAGGCGGCTTTCCAGCTCGACCAACTGTTCCTTGGCCTCGCGGACTTCCTCCACCGCCATTTCCCGCAGGTCCGGGTCGCTGTCCTTGAGCAGCGCCTGGGCGCTTTCAAGGTCGCCCTGCACCTTGAGCAACTGCTTGTAAGCCACGACAATCGGCTCGACCTCCGCGTACTCCTTGGAATAGGCGCGGAATTTGTTCTGGTCGGAAATGACTTCGCCGTCGCCCAACAAGGCGGTCAGTTCTTCGAAGCGGTCCTGGAGAATGTCCAGCTTGTTGAGCAGTGACGCTTTCATTGCGTTTTTTTATCCGAAAAGCTATCCGGTGAACCCTCACCGAGGGCAAACAGTTCCTGGGCCATGGCCAGCGCATCGAGACGGCCCTCGGCGGTCAGCTTCTTGAGCTGGACACTGGGGGCGTGGAGCAGTTTGTTGGTCAGGCCGCGCGCCAGTTGCACCAACACCTCTTCGGCACTGCCGCCGTTGGCCAGCAGGCGCTGGGCCTTTTGCAGTTCTTCGTCGCGCAGGCGTTCGCTCTGCTGACGGTACGCCTTGAGCACATCCACCGCCGCCAGCTCGCGCAGGCGCACCATGAAGTCCTCGGCGCCGACGGTGATCATCTCTTCCGCCGCCTGGGCCGCGCCCTGCCGACTCTTGAGGTTCTCGGCCACCACCTCGTGCAGGTCGTCGACGCTGTAGAGGTAAACGTCGTCCAGCTCGCCGACTTCCGGTTCGATGTCCCGTGGAACGGCGATGTCGACCATGAAGATCGGTCTGTGCTTGCGCAGCTTCAGGGCGCTTTCCACCGCGCCCTTGCCCAGGATCGGCAATTGGCTGGCGGTGGAACTGATGACAATGTCGCTGTGCACAAGCTCGGCGGGAATGTCCGACAGCAGCACCGCGTGGGCGCCGAACTGTTCGGCCAGGATACTGGCGCGCTCCAGGGTCCGGTTGGCGACGACGATGCGCTTGACCCCCAGGTCGTGAAGATGGCGGGCGACCAGGGTGATGGTCTCGCCGGCGCCGATCAGCAGCGCCTGGCTGCGTTGCAGGTCGCTGAAAATCTGTTTCGCCAGGCTGACGGCGGCAAACGCCACGGACACCGGGTTCTCGCCGATGGCGGTGTCGGTGCGCACCTGCTTGGCGGCGTTGAACGTGGCCTGGAACAGCCGCCCCAGCAGCGGGCCAACGGTTCCGGCCTCGCGGGCCACGGCGTAGGCCGACTTCATCTGGCCGAGGATCTGCGGCTCGCCCAGTACCAGCGAATCGAGGCCCGAGGCCACGCGCATCATGTGACGAACGGCCGCATCGTCTTCGTGCACATAGGCACTGGCACGCAGCTCTTCGAGACTCAGGTCGTGAAAACCGGCCAGCCAGCGCAGTACCGAATCGGCCGAAACGTGATCCTGTTCTATATAAAGCTCGCTGCGGTTGCAGGTGGAGAGGATCGCGGCTTCGCGGCTGTCGGTCAGTCGGCAGAGCTGCTGCAGGGCCTCAACCAGCTGCTCAGGCGTAAAGGCCACGCGCTCGCGGACGTCTACTGAAGCAGTCTTGTGGTTAATACCAAGTGCAAGGAAGGCCATTCAAGGTCGCTGATGGTGACGTGAAGCCGGCAATTGTCCTACTTCGCCAGATTCAGAACAACCACTCGATCTCTATCGCCCGACACCCGCGCGTAAATCGACGGGGCGGTTATGTTTGACCGAAGGCTTGTGTCATGATGATCCGACCGCAGGTTAGTCGTCCTCTTCCTATATGAATAGATCTTCCGCGTTGTTCCTCGCTCTTGCCTTGCTCAGCGGCTGCCAGTCCATGGCCCCCGTGTCGACAGACGGTTCCCCACCGGTCGAAGACAGCACGCAAGCCCCTGAAAAGCCCAAGGTCTACGGCTCGTTCAGCGAAGAAACCATCTTCAGCCTGTTGAGCGCCGAACTGGCAGGCCAGCGCAATCGCTTCGACATTGCGCTGGACAACTATGTGACCCAGGCCATCAATACCCAGGATCCGGGCATCTCCGAGCGGGCGTTTCGCATCGCCGAGTACCTGGGCGCCGACCAGCCCGCGCTGGATACCGCACTGATCTGGGCCAAGAATGCCCCGGACGACCTGGAAGCGCAGCGCGCCGCCGCCGTGCAACTGGCGCGGGCCGGGCGCTACGACGACTCCATGATGTACATGGAGAAAGTCCTGCTGGGCAAGGGCGACACCCATTTCGACTTCCTGGCGCTGTCGGCAGCCGACACCGATCAGGAAACCCGCAACGGCCTGATGAAAAGCTTCGATCGGCTGTTGCAGCGTCATCCGAACAACGGCCAGCTGATTTTTGGCAAGGCCCTGCTGATGCAACAGGATGGCGACACCCAGGGTGCCCTCAGCCTGCTGGAAGACAACCCGCCGGAAGCCGGCGAAGTGGCGCCTATCCTGCTGCGCGCCCGCCTGCTGCAAGGCTTGAGTCGCGGTGACGAAGCGCTGCCGCTGCTGGAAAAAAGCATCAAGAAGTACCCGGACGACAAACGCCTGCGCCTCACCTACGCCCGCATGCTGGTGGAAAACAACCGCATGGACGACGCCAAGGTGGAGTTCTCCAGCCTGGTCCAGCAATACCCGGAAGACGACGACTTGCGTTATTCCCTGGCGCTGGTGTGCCTGGAAGCCAAGGCCTGGGACGAGGCCAGGGGCTATCTGGAAGACCTGATCGCCAGGGAAAGCCACGTCGATTCGGCCCACCTGAACCTGGGACGCATCGCCGAGGAACGCAACGACCCCGAAAGCGCACTGATCGAATACGCCCAGGTCGGCCCAGGCAACGACTACCTGCCAGCCCAGCTGCGCCAGGCCGATATCCTGATGGGCAACGGCAAGACCAGCGAGGCCCAGAGCCGCCTGGCCGTGCAGCGCGACGCCCAACCGGACTACGGCATCCAGCTGTACCTGATCGAAGCCGAGACCCTGTCGGCCAACAATCAGGGCGACAAGGCCTGGAATGTGCTGCAACAAGCCTTGAAGCAGTACCCGGATGACCTGAACCTGCTGTACACCCGTGCCATGCAGGCGGAAAAACGCAATGACCTGGGCCAGATGGAGAAAGACCTGCGCCTGATCATCCAGCGCGACCCGGACAACGCCATGGCCCTGAACGCCCTCGGCTACACCCTGTCGGATCGCACCACCCGCTACGACGAAGCCAAGTTGCTGATCGAACAGGCCCACCAGATCAACCCGGAAGACCCGGCCGTGCTCGACAGCCTGGGCTGGGTGAACTTTCGCCTGGGCAATCTCGACGAAGCCGAACGCCTGTTGCGCCAGGCCCTGGAGCGTTTCCCCGACCAGGAAGTCGCCGCGCACCTGGGCGAAGTCCTGTGGGCCAACGGCAAACAACGCGAAGCCCGGCAGATCTGGAGCCGCTTCCTCAAGGAGCAGCCCGACAGCCCGATCTTGCGCGGTACCATCAAACGCCTGACCGGATCAGAGACCCTCTAAGACCATGTTTTTGCGCCACTTCATCGTTTTCAGCTTCATCGCCCTGCTCGCCGGTTGCGCGGGCTTCGGTGCCCGTGAATCAGTCCAGGGCCATGGCAACCCGGCCCAGTGGCGCGAGCACAAGACCCAACTGAGCGGCCTCGACGGCTGGCAGATCGACGGCAAGATCGGCATCCGCGCACCGAAGGATTCTGGTAGCGGCACGCTGTTCTGGCTGCAGCGCCAGGACTACTACGACATTCGCCTGTCGGGCCCGCTGGGTCGCGGCGCGGCCCGCCTGACCGGCCGGCCGGGCCAGGTGGCGCTGGAAGTGGCCAACCAGGGGCGCTACGAGGCGCCGACGCCCGAAGCCTTGCTGGAAGAGCAACTGGGCTGGAAATTGCCGGTTTCCCACCTGACCTGGTGGGTACGCGGCTTGCCGGCGCCGGACAGCAAGAGTCGCCTGACCCTTGACGCCGACAGCCGCCTGTCCAACCTGGAACAGGACGATTGGCAGATCGAATACCTCAGCTACGCCCAGCAGAACGGCTACTGGCTGCCCGAGCGCATCAAACTGCACGGCAGCAACCTCGACGTGACGCTGGTGATCAAGCAATGGCAGCCGCGCAAGCTGGGGCAATGACATGACCGCTTCACGCCTGACCCTGCCCTCCCCGGCCAAACTCAACCTGATGCTGCACATCCTCGGGCGTCGCCCGGACGGTTATCACGAACTGCAAACGATCTTCCAGTTTCTCGACTACGGTGACGAGATCACTTTTGCCGTGCGCGACGACGGCGTGATTCGCCTGCACACCGAGTTCGAGGGCGTGCCCCATGACAGCAACCTGATCGTCAGGGCCGCGAAAAAACTCCAGGAACAAACCGGCTGCGCGCTGGGCATCGACATCTGGATCGAAAAAATCCTGCCCATGGGCGGCGGAATCGGCGGCGGCAGTTCAAATGCGGCGACGACTTTGCTTGGGCTCAACCACCTCTGGCAACTGGGTTGGGACGCCGATCGGCTGGCGGCGCTGGGCCTGGAACTGGGGGCCGATGTCCCGGTTTTCGTGCGTGGGCACGCCGCTTTTGCCGAGGGCGTCGGGGAAAAACTCACGCCGGTGGAGCCCGAAGAACCCTGGTACCTGGTACTGGTGCCGCAAGTCTCTGTAAGTACAGCAGAAATTTTTTCAGATCCACTGTTGACACGTAACTCTCCTCCCATTAAAGTGCGCCCCGTTCCCAAGGGAAACAGTCGAAATGACTGCTTACCGGTGGTAGCGAGGCGTTATCCAGATGTTCGTAACGCCTTGAATTTGTTAGGTAAATTTACCGAAGCAAAACTCACCGGAACTGGAAGTTGTGTGTTTGGGGGCTTCCCAAGCAAAGCTGAAGCTGATAAAGTCTCGGCCCTTCTTACAGAGACCCTTACAGGGTTTGTAGCAAAAGGAAGCAACGTTTCGATGTTGCACCGCAAGCTGCAAAGTCTGCTCTAAAAGGAATCGAGTGCTGGGCACTCGCAGCAACAGATACAGGGGCGTCGCCAAGCGGTAAGGCAGCAGGTTTTGATCCTGCCATGCGTTGGTTCGAATCCAGCCGCCCCTGCCATTTTCCTATACTCATCCAGGTATACCCTCAGCCTTCAGGTACTGCGCGTGTCCAAGATGATGGTCTTTACGGGGAACGCTAACCCCGATCTGGCTCGGCGTGTCGTACGTCAGCTGCATATCCCTCTCGGTGACATTTCTGTCGGTAAGTTCTCCGACGGCGAAATCACTGCCGAGATCAATGAAAACGTTCGCGGTAAAGACGTCTTCATTATTCAGCCGACCTGCGCTCCGACCAACGATAACCTGATGGAACTCGTCGTGATGGCTGATGCCTTCCGCCGTTCCTCGGCTACTCGTATCACTGCTGTTATTCCTTACTTTGGTTATGCCCGCCAGGATCGCCGTCCGCGTTCCGCACGTGTGGCCATCAGCGCGAAAGTCGTGGCTGATATGCTCACCGTCGTTGGCATCGACCGTGTTCTCACGGTTGACCTGCACGCTGACCAGATCCAGGGTTTCTTCGATATTCCCGTGGACAACATCTACGGCTCCCCCGTTCTGGTGGATGACATTGAAGACCAGCGCTTCGAAAACCTGATGATCGTCTCCCCGGACATTGGCGGTGTCGTGCGTGCACGTGCCGTTGCCAAATCCCTGGGCGTGGACCTGGGTATCATCGACAAACGTCGTGAGAAGGCCAATCACTCCGAAGTGATGCACATCATCGGCGACGTCGAAGGACGTACCTGTATCCTGGTCGACGACATGGTCGATACCGCCGGCACCTTGTGCCACGCGGCCAAGGCCCTGAAAGAGCACGGCGCAGCCAAGGTCTTTGCCTACTGCACACACCCTGTGCTGTCGGGTCGGGCGATCGAGAACATTGAAAATTCCGTGCTGGACGAACTGGTGGTGACCAACACCATCCCGTTGTCCGCAGCAGCACAAGCCTGTGCACGTATCCGTCAACTGGATATCGCACCGGTTGTTGCCGAAGCGGTTCGCCGCATCAGCAATGAAGAATCGATCAGCGCGATGTTCCGCTAAGGGCCCTGCCCTCGCGATGACATCTCGTTGACGAAAAGCGCCCCGCCCCGGCATTCACTGTCGGGGCGGGGCTTTTTTGCCCATATCGCCTTTAGCGCTGGTCGCAAACGCTGGGGCGAGTATGGTTATCCTGGAGATACAACATGAACGATTTTACTCTGAATGCTGAAGTGCGTTCCGACCTGGGGAAAGGTGCGAGCCGCCGCCTGCGTCGTCTCGCAAGCCTGGTTCCAGCTGTAGTCTACGGTGGCGACAAAGCCCCTGAGTCCATCAGCATGCTGGCCAAAGACGTTGCCAAACTGCTCGAAAACGAAGCGGCCTACAGCCACATCATCGAGCTGAACGTAGGTGGTTCCAAGCAGAACGTCGTGATCAAGGCCCTGCAACGCCACCCAGCCAAAGGCCACGTGCTGCACGCCGACTTCGTCCGCGTTGTTGCCGGTCAGAAGCTGACTGCTGTTGTTCCAGTGCACTTCATCAACGAAGCTGCTCCGGTC
This sequence comes from Pseudomonas sp. Cab53, assembly GCF_018325965.1. NCBI lineage: Bacteria > Pseudomonadati > Pseudomonadota > Gammaproteobacteria > Pseudomonadales > Pseudomonadaceae > Pseudomonas > Pseudomonas sp. Cab53. The sequence goes on from NZ_AP021902.1 coordinate 5,180,268, forward strand.
AAGAAAGGCGGCGAAATCTCGCACGTGACTTCGGAAATCGAAGTGTCCTGCCTGCCGAAAGACCTGCCTGAATTCATCGAAGTCGACCTGGCTGACGCCGAAATCGGCACGATCATTCACCTGTCCGACCTCAAGGCTCCTAAAGGCGTTGAGTTTGTTGCCCTGGCACACGGCGATGACAAGGCTGTTGCCAACGTCCACGCTCCACGTGTTGCTCCAGAAGCTACCGAAGAAGGCGCTGCAGAGTAATTTCACTCTGTCGCCGGAGTGACCGGAACCATCGCGGACTGGAACGTAGCGAGACAGCGGGCGAGAACGCGAAGTTTACTTAACGGTAGATCCGCACTGTTCATCCACTGTCGCTTCGAACTGACCGCGACGTTATCCACACTCCAGGAAGGGCCCCTATCGTGACTGCCATAAAACTGATCGTTGGCTTGGGAAATCCAGGCGCTGAATACGAACAGACCCGGCATAACGCAGGGGCCCTTTTTGTTGAGCGCATCGCGCACGCGCAAGGCGTCAGCCTGGCAGCCGATCGCAAATATTTCGGCCTGACCGGGCGCTTCTCGCATCAGGGTCAGGATGTTCGCCTGTTGATTCCCACCACCTACATGAACCGTAGCGGCCAGGCCGTGGCGGCATTGGCTGGTTTCTTTCGCATCAAGCCGGAAGAAATCCTGGTGGCCCACGACGAACTCGACCTGCCTCCGGGCGTTGCCAAGCTCAAGCAGGGCGGCGGCCACGGCGGTCACAACGGGTTGCGCGACATCATCGCGCAACTGGGCAATCAGAATACCTTTTACCGCCTGCGGCTCGGCGTTGGCCACCCGGGCGTTGCCAGCATGGTTTCAAACTTTGTCCTGGGTCGTGCGCCTCGCGCCGAACAGGAAAAACTCGATGCCAGCATCGACTTTGCCCTCGGCGTGCTGCCGGATATCCTCGCCGGTGAATGGAACCGCGCGATGAAAAACCTGCACAGCCAGAAGGCCTGACACTCACTCCTCGGGGAAACACCATGGGATTCAATTGCGGCATCGTCGGCCTGCCTAACGTCGGTAAGTCCACCCTGTTCAACGCCCTGACCAAATCCGGTATCGCGGCCGAGAACTTCCCCTTCTGCACCATTGAGCCGAACAGCGGCATCGTGCCGATGCCCGATGCGCGCCTGGACGCCCTGGCGGCAATCGTAAATCCCAAGCGCATCCTGCCGACCACCATGGAATTCGTCGACATCGCGGGCCTGGTGGCCGGTGCTTCGAAAGGCGAAGGCCTGGGCAACAAGTTCCTGGCCAACATCCGTGAAACCGATGCCATCGCCCACGTGGTGCGCTGCTTCGAAGACGAGAACGTGATTCACGTCTCCAACAGCGTCGACCCCAAGCGCGACATTGAGATCATCGACCTGGAACTGATCTTCGCCGACCTCGACAGCTGCGAGAAGCAACTGCAGAAAGTCGCCCGCAATGCCAAGGGTGGCGACAAGGACGCCGTGGTCCAGAAAGGCTTGCTGGAGCAACTGATCGCCCACTTCACCGAAGGCAAGCCTGCGCGCAGCCTGATGAAAAACATGGGCGCCGACGAGAAGCAGGTGATCAAGGGCTTCCACCTGCTGACCACCAAGCCGGTGATGTACATCGCCAACGTCGCTGAAGACGGCTTCGAAAACAACCCGCACCTGGACGTGGTCAAGGCCATCGCCGAAGAAGAAGGCGCCGTGGTCGTTCCGGTCTGCAACAAGATCGAAGCGGAAATCGCCGAGCTGGACGACGGCGAAGAGAAGGACATGTTCCTTGAAGCCCTCGGCCTGGAAGAGCCGGGCCTGAACCGCGTGATCCGTGCCGGTTACGAGATGCTTCACCTGCAGACCTACTTCACCGCTGGTGTCGAAGAAGTCCGCGCCTGGACCGTCCGCGTCGGTGCCACCGCTCCGCAAGCCGCTGGCGTGATCCACACCGACTTCGAAAAAGGCTTTATCCGCGCCGAAGTCATCGCCTACAACGACTTCATCCAGTTCAAGGGTGAGGCCGGTGCCAAGGAAGCCGGCAAATGGCGCCTGGAAGGCAAGGAATACGTGGTCAAGGACGGCGACGTGATGCACTTCCGCTTCAACGTCTAATGCCTGCCTGCTTGCGTAATCGGAAGTAGGAAAAAGCTCTGCTGCTGTTTGAAAAGCCCCTTCATTGGGGCTTTTCGCTGTCTGGCGACAGGGATGAAGCCATCGCGTGGCAGCCAACCCACCGCCACGCGACCGTCTCGAGCAGGCATCAGGTCAACAGATGCCCTGGATCGACCTCTGGCGCGACGCCAACCATCCCTACCCCGGCATCAGGCGCGAAGATCATGCGGTCCTCGTCAAGGCTTTCCCGCCAGTCTCCAGCAAGGCCGATCTGGAACCAGTGGCCCTGTGCATCCGCCTCTACATCCTTCAGGTAGGTGCGATCCGATGCTTGGTTGTAAACCACCTTCAGCGTCGTGCCCGTCCCCTCTCCGAAGCCGGTATAGCCCAGCGCCGATACATCGATCCTGTCGTCGACCGTGAAGCCTTCGATAAGGTCGGTGAAGCTCTGGCTGTCCGTGCGATAGCTGTCCTCGGTGGAGGTATAGCGGAAAATGTCGGCGTTCTGCTGATGATCGGTCCAGAGAGAGAGGTCGGTTCTGTCGCCGCCGTTGAGGCGGTCAGCGCCCCTGCCGCCGATGATGACATCTGCGCCCGCACCGCCGTTGATGCGATCATTACCGTCCAGGCCATAGATGATTTCCGACAAGGCAGAACCGGTGATCGTGTCCTGGGTAGCCGAACCTTCTACAGTGGGCGCGGTGAACACCAGGTGGGTGCCGTTCAACTGCCCCACCCAATTGCCGTCCAGGGCCAACTCAAACCGCTGCCCAGCGGCGTCGGCATCGAAGCTCTTGAGGTAGGTGCGCGTGCCGTCGGCGCTGGCCACCACGGCCAAGGTTGCGTCGTGACCATTGCCGATGCCGATGAAGCCCAGGCCTATAAGGTCGATGCGATCCTGAAAGGCATCGAAGTCCAGGATTCGGTCGCTGCTGTTTTGCGTATCGGTACGGAAGCTGTCGCTCAGTTCGGTAAAACGGAAGATGTCAGCGCCAGCGCCCCCTTGCAGAAGATCGCGCCCGCCATTGCCCTGGAGCACATCGTCGCCCGCCAGGCCGTGGATGATCTCGGCGGCATCGGAGCCTTGCAGGATTTCCTCGCCGGCGCCCCCCTCCACATGAAGATTGCCATCCTGGCTGCCGAAGCCGGTATCTACGCTGCCATCCGCGTTCAAGCGAATGACGCTGAAGTCCCCGCTGCTCGTGCCGGCAGCCACGATCTTGCCATCGGCTTGTACCGCCAAGGCCACCGGGGTGTCCGCCTCGAAGGTTACCTTGCCATGGGCACCAAAGCCGGTATCAAAGGAACCGTCAGCGTTAAGCCGCGCCACGGTAGCCCAGGGGTCGCCTGCGACATGGCCCATGACAATGATCTTGCCGTCCGCCTGCAGGGTAACCACCGAGTCTTCGCCGAAGCCCATGGCGGGGCTCAGGTAAAGGACGCCGTTGTCACCGAAATGGCTGTCCCGCTGACCATCAGGGGTGAAGCGCTGCAGGGCGTACGTCGGTTCTCCCATGCCGGCCGCATTGTAGGCCGCTGCGACCACGACACCGCCGTCGGCCTGCACCGCCGTCGAAATCCCTCCGTTGTAGTACGGGTCGGCGGGGATGTTCACTGTCAGCACGCCTTTGTCGCCAAAGCCATCGACGAACGTGCCATCGTCGCCGATCCTCGTCACGGTGGCCTGGTCAAACCCGCGGGCACTGACCTGGAAGGTGCCATCGGTATTGGCCGTCAGATCGATATCCTTGAAGTCATGGCTGATGCCGACCGTCATGACACCGTCCTGGCCAAAGGTTGCATCGCGCGTCCCATCGCTGTTGTAGCGCTCCACCTGTATACCGGTATTCAGCGCCACGGCAACAAGCACCTTGCCATCGGACTGCACCGCCGTCAGCTCGTAGCGCGACGCTGGGGCTATCGCGGCAGGGACAATGTCGATGCCTGCGTCATGGAAGCCGGTGTCCAGGCTGCCATCGGCGTTCAGGCGAACAACGCAGTGGTTCTGTTCGTAACCGTAGCTTTCCTCGCCGGGCGCCCCGGGGTATCCCCAGGCTAGGTATTCGGTATAGCCGCCAATCAGTATCTTGCCGTCCGGTTGGATAATGATGCTCTGGTTATCGTCGAACAGGCCGTTGAGATCGACCTGGACAGTGCCAGGACCCGTTCTCACGGTATGGGTACTTGTCGTCGTACTGTCGGCGGTTGCCATGGCTTAATCCTTTAAGGGGGAGCTGGACCCGTGACTTTAGTAAAGGGTTCAGGATTTGCACGCTGCCCCGACGCGCCGACGCGCCCCACTCGACGAGCGGCGTGTGCTGGCCGGTTGGCTTCGCTGGTGAGCTCAGGAGCCGGGCCTGGCATGCGGTACCCTGTAGTCGCCCACAAAAAAGCCGCGTTGATTCGCGGCTTTTTTGTGGGCGGGTATCAACCTGCCCTGGGTAATGCCCGTTGAATCGCGGGGCTAGAACAAATAGCCCATGTAGACGGCCGCGCCGCCACCGGCCTGTACGCCGGCGTTCATACCCGCCATGACCAACGCGCCCTTGGCCGACTGCAACAGCTGGCGGTTGACTGTGCTATGGGCGATCAGCGAGGTGGCCGGAGTGGAGCTCATCGCCACTGACAAGGCCAGCAGCTTGGGATCGAGCCCGAACAACAGGGCGGTGGCCGAACCACCGACCACCAGGCCTGCGCCCACCTCGGTGTACAGGCAAGGTCCGGTGATGTCGTCGTCGGTCAGGTCACGGCTGGCCAAGGCATCGCTGACAAACACCTTGCCAGTGCTGGGAAAGGCCTCTGCCGCGCCGGCCGCGCCCACGCTCTTGCCCTTGATCTGCAAATTGACCTTGCCGAAGCGTGGCAGCCGCGCACCAAACCCGACGCCCAGGCCAACACCGCCGTAGCAGTAGCTGACGTCCTTGCCCTCTGGCGAACGCAGGATGATCGAACCGCCACTGCCCGCCACGATCGCCACGGTGACGCCGCCACCGCTGGCGGTCTGGTATTGCCAGCGACTTTCATTGACCGGGATTGGGATGTTGTAGCTCATACGTTCAAAATCCTTTATGTGAATGAACCGCACCGCGGCCGCGCTGACGCAAGACGCTGGCCAGGCCGACGAAGGAGAACACCAGGCCGATCGCGCCTAGGACCGCCGAAGTACCCCACAGCGCCCCCAGGTCATCGACGATGGCGCTGCCGGCCGGCTGCTCGGGCAGGTAATGCACGCGCACAGCCTGATCCTGCTGGTAGCCAAAGATAAAGCCGCCCTGGGGATAGGATATTTTTTCACCACTGGCGCTGGTGAAGGCGATCTCAGGGTGCGAGCCGCCGGCATTCAGGCGGCTGACGACACCGTCGGCGATCTGTGCGCGCGCGAGAAACTCGCGGCGCTCAAGGGTGAGATTGACCGTGATGACCAACAGGCCGATACCGATCAGGGCAAACAGCAGGCCCAGTAATATCTTCCCGAGGGGTGACGAAGAGTCGTTAGCCATGATTGTCTCGCAATCGTCCTTGAAAGAGGGCCGTCAGGATAACAAGAAGTGTCACGCTGTCGCACCCTCGGCAAGCATTTCGCCAAGCACCTGGCTGACCGTCAACCCTTGCGCCTACGCGTCCCTGCGCATCAGGACCCGCGTAACGCGACGCTCCTGAACCTCCACGACGGTCACGTTCCACCCCTCCCAATGCAATTGGTCGCCGATGACCGGCAAGCGATCCAGCAGGCTCATGACCCACCCGGCGAGTGTCTGGTAATCATCGGTCGCCTGCGCCTGGAAACCGACGTGCTCGCGGATCTGGCTAAGGTTCAGGGCGCCGCTGACCAGGTAGCCATCTTCCTGCGCGACGATGTTCGGCCCTTCGATTTCACTGGCGTCCGGCAGCTCGCCGGCGATGGATTCGAGGATGTCGGTCATGGTGAGCAGGCCGATGAAGTCGCCGAACTCGTTCACCACGAACGCAATGTGGGTGGACGCTTTGCGCATCTGCTCCAACGCGTTGAGGATCGTGAAGCTGTCCAGCAGGTTGATGGCCTGGCGCGCCATGGCTTCCAGGTTGGGCGCATTGCCGGCGAGCATTTCCTTGAGCAATTCCTTCTTGTGGATGAAGCCCAAGGGCTCATCCACGCGACCTTCCCGAATCAACGGCAGTCGGGAATACGACGAATGCATCAGCTTCGTGCGGATCGCTTGCGGCGTGTCGTCCAGGTCAATATGGTCAACCTCCGCACGCGCTGTCATCACCGTGCGGATCGGGCGCTCCGCCAACTGCAGCACCCCACTGATCATGACGCGCTCGCGCCGATCGAACACCTGCTCGACCTCGTCACCGGCGAGCATGTCGGCGATTTCCTCGCCCACTTCTTCGGCACTCAACTTCTGCCCACCGAGCAGTCGCATCACCGCATGGGCGGTACGCTCCCGCATCGGCCGGCGACCTTGCAGGCTCTTCTTGCGACGCGCCCGCGCCAGCTGGTTGAACAACTCGATCAGGATCGAGAAGCCAATCGCGGCGTAGAGGTAGCCTTTCGGGATATGAAAGCCCAGGCCCTCTGCGGTGAGGCTGAAACCGATCATCATCAGGAAGCCCAGGCAGAGCATGATGACCGTGGGGTGCGAGTTGACGAAACGGGTCAGCGGCTTGCTGGCAACGATCATCAGGCCGATGGAGAAAATCACCGCGATCATCATGACCGACAAGTGCTCCACCATACCCACGGCGGTGATGACCGCGTCCAGCGAGAAGACCGCATCGAGCACCACGATCTGCGCCACGATCGGCCAGAACAGCGCATAGGCCGCGTTGCCGGAGCGTTGCGCCACATGGCCTTCAAGGCGCTCATGCAACTCCATGGTGGCCTTGAACAACAGGAACACGCCACCGAACAGCATGATCAGGTCCCGGCCCGAGAACGTCTTGCCGAACACCTCGAACAACGGTTCGGTCAGGGTCACCATCCAGGAAATGCTGGCCAACAGACCCAGGCGCATCAACAACGCCAGCGACAGGCCGATCACCCGGGCACGATCACGCTGCTCGGGCGGCAACTTGTCCGCGAGGATGGCAATGAATACGAGGTTATCGATGCCGAGCACCAGCTCCAGCACGATCAGGGTCAACAGGCCAAGCCAGGCCGTGGGGTCGACGATCCATTCCATGGGGATTATTCACTCCCTCGAAAAGACGTCGCAAAAAGGCGGGGGATGAAATGGAGCAAGCTGCCGGGAGGTTCCACGTGGGCGTTCATATCGACCTGAAAGTAATTGGGGATAAAAAAATCCTACATAACTTCAGGACACGTCATACGAGAGGAATCATTACAGGATCTGACAAAGCCCTGCATCGCGCACCGATGCGGGGCTTTGTCATGCCTGGACGAAGGCCCTGGGCCTGGGCCAGAAGGCCGTTGGCGCCCTCAGGCGCGCTTGACCTTGAAGCGACTCAATACCCGCTGCATCACGCCGGCCCGCTCGGACAGGTCCTTGGCCGCCGTTGCGCATTCCTGTGAGTTGGACTGGTTTTTCTGCGTCACTTCATCGATCTGTTCCAACCCGACGCTGGCCTGCTGCAAGCCCGAGGCCTGCTCGCTGGACGCCTGGTAGATCAGCGAGACGAGGTTGGAGACCGAACTGGTGCCATGGACGATGTTCTTGAGGGATTCGGCGGTCCGGCCGGCAATGACCATGCCGCGTTGGGTCTTGCCGGAGGAGTCGGCAATCAGCGCCGCCGTCTGCTGTGCAGCTTCGGCACTGCGGGCAGCCAGGCTGCGCACCTCGTCCGCCACGACGGCAAAACCACGCCCGAGCTCTCCAGCCCGGGCGGCCTCGATGGCAGCGTTCAACGCCAGCAGGTTGGTTTGCGCGGCAATGTTGTCGATGGTGGTGATGATCGCCGTGATGTCCTTGCCCGAACTGTCGATGTCGGCCATCGCGGCAATCAACTCGCTCATCAGCTTGTCGCTTTCTCCGGCATCGGCGCGCGACGCCTGGGACTGCTCGTCGGCTTTCTTGGCGTTGGCGGCGTTGTCCCGGGTCTGGGCAGCCATTTGCGTCATCACGGCGCTGATCTCGGTGATCGACGAAGCGGAATTGGAAGCCCCCTCGGACAAGGATTGACTCAGGTCGGTGACCTGCGCCGAGCTGCCGCTGATTTGCGTGGCGCTGGCCTGGACTTCGCAGATCAACTGGTTGAGGTTGCCGACCATCTTCTCCAGCGATTTGCCAAGGGTATCGTGGGGCGAGGACAGTCGGACCTCCAGATCCAGGTCGCCTTCGGAGATGCGCTCGGCCACCCTGACCTGCCGCTGCAGGCTCTCGGACATGTCATTGAGGGCAATCGACAGTTGCCCGACTTCGTCTTCGGATTTCTGCACCAGGCGCCGGGAGAAATCCCCCAGGCTGATGTTGGCGGCCAGGGCCGCGGCCTCGCGAATCGGCCCGACGATCTTGGCCGCGGCCAGCCACAGGGCCGCCAGGGCCAACAGGGAAATACCCAACCCCACCGACACTTGCCAGATGCTGTTGCTGATACTGCGCGACTGCAACTCCTGCTCCAGGGCGATGGCCTGGCTCATGACCACCGCCTTGGGCAGCCGGATGAGCACCGCCCACGGCTTGCCTGTGCGCCCCAGCTCAATGGGCATCAACACTTCGATGTTCTGCGTTTGCGTATTGAGCTGGCCGTCACCACGACCACTCTGGATATCGCGTAACACTTTTTCCCAAGAGTCGGGCAACAGCGTTTTGATGGGCTGTCCGATCAGTTCGGTACGCTGGCTGTCGGCGACCACTAGCCCCTGGTTGCTCATGATCGATACGGAGCCCTTGCCGCCGTAGAGATCGGCAGACATCTGCTCGCTGAGTTTCTGGATGAAAGCGATGTCGAAGTCCGCCCCCACTACGCCACGGAACTTGCCGTCGGACACGATCGGCACCGATAAGGTGGTCAGCCAGACGTTCTTGCCCTGGACCACGTAAGGGATAGGGTCCAACACGCTTTCCTTCAGGGTGTCGCGCGGGCCGCTGTACCACCCTCCCTTCGGTACGCCGTTGGGATGGCGGTCTGCCGAGTCGTATTCCACCAGGGGTTGCACCGCGACATGGCCGTCGGCGCTGCGTGTCCAGTAAGGCGTGAAACGTCCCGTCAATGGGTTGTTGCCATCACGTTCATTACGAAACGCGAGATCCTGTCCATCCAGCGCATCCGGCTCCCAGCAGGAATAGGTGCCATTGAACTCGGGGTTGTCCTTGAGAACACTGAGCAAGATGCTGTTGACCTGATCGCGCCCCAGCACCAACGGGCTCTGAGATGCCTTGCTGGCAGCAAAGGTGTTGGCCATGGTGCGGGCCGCATCCAAGGCATTTTGCAACTTGGCCTGGATGGCGTTGGCCCGGGATCCGGCCAGGTTCTGAATTTCCCGGATCGTTGATTTTTCAATCAACGTAGTCACTTCGTTAGAAACATACTGCTCATTGGAACGAGCGGAAAAGAGCCCGTAGACAACCAGACTGATCGACGAGATGAACAGGCATACGCCCGCCGTGACACAAATACGTGCCTGCAATGACTTGAACTTCATATCAACCCCTACTGATTCTATAAAGGGCCAGCGTCAACGACGGCGGCATTCCAACTTGTGCACGACGTAGCAAATAACAATCGATCGCTGCTGCTTGTGCGACGCCCAGGCGAATGCCTTGCAGAGCGCGGCAATACAGCTATCCAGGAACATTTCAACGTGGCAGGTCGGGGCACGAATCCAGCTTTGCGCTTGCGCGCTGGACGCGCTATTCGAATCAAACCGAGGGCCTTATCTCGAGGAACAAGGGCGATCAGGGGCAAGAATGTGAACGCCTGCTTTTGCTGTAAGCACAAGTCACCTTTGAATAAGGCCGCAGAATCCATTCATACCCATAACCACGGCGGCAAATTAACACGGGCCTTATTTCTACAACATCAACTTAGGACTTATATAAATCAGTACTTTGGTCGCAATTGCACAGGGAAGTGGACCTGCTCGATAAGGCGACGGTACCGGTTGGAGGTGCTGGTTCAGCGGGTCATGTCGTGGCAAGCGGGCTCGCTCACCCAAGGTGCCATTTTTCAGTGCGATGAGGTGGCCCATCGAGGTGCAACAGCTCTGGAAAGAAATGCCCTGCAAACAGGGTGATAGCCCAACGCCATGGTCTGAATCTTGCCTTGTAAATGCTCTACAACGCGGCCCCTTACAAAGGGGACCGAGAATGGGAAGTTTCGCTACAGAGCTGGCCTACAGAGCCGATTTGGACAAACTTTCGAGGCCTTTTAAAAGGGCACCTGTTTCAGCACGCGTGTAAAAACGCACAAAAACAGTGCGCAGGTGTTCAGGGGAGTATGGGCATGCAGGCTTTTCTATCACCGGGCATCAGATTGTTGGGGCGTTTCGGCTTCGCCCGTAAATTCCAACTGCTTTTCCTGCTTTTCATCCTGCCGCTCATGGGCAGTCTGTGGCTCATCGGCCAGGACTATCGGGACAAGCTCAGCCTGATTTCCGGGGAGCGCGCCGGGGTACGCCAATTGCTGGCCCTGGACAACCTGGACAATCTGCTCACCGCCCAGCGCAACCGTGCGGCGCGTTGGCGCGCCACGGAAACCAATCGTCAACCGACCCCGGCGACGCTGGCGGCCATGGCGGCGTTCGATGCCGTGCAACCGGCCCTCGTCCAGGCCGCCAATGACCTGGGCGCCACCTTGCAAGCCGAAGGTGCCGAGGCCGACACCCTCGCCCGCTTCCAGGCCCTGCACAACAGCCTCAACGGCCTGGATTCGAAAAGCCTCGGTGCCGTGGGCTGGTGGCCGGACGGCTATGATCGTTTCACCGCCGCCCTCAGTTCCCTGCAAGCGTTGCGTGAGCAGATGGTGATGGACAACCGCCTGAACCTCGCCTCCTGGCTGGAAACCTATCTGTTGACCCAGATCTCCACCCAGCAGACCCCGGATCTGATCGAACGGGTCGGTCGCCTGACCAGCGTCGGCCAGGCTTCGGTGGTATCGGGTCAGTTCTCCTTGCAGAGCCGCCTGCAACTGCGAGACCTGCGCAGCCGCATCGGCGACGCCCGGGACCAACTGGTCAAGACCGGCGCGCTGCTGGAAACGCGCCTGCCCAGTGATTTGCAGACCTGGGCCGGCCAGTACCAGGGTAGCCTCAAGAACCTGGATGCCGGCTTGAAAGTGCTGGATGACGGGGTATTCGGTGGCTCCATCACGCTCAAGCCGGACGCCTTCGAGAAACACATGGACACGCTGCTGGCCGACCTGGCGACCCTGCGCCAGCAATCGCTGGTGGCCCTGGATACGCGGCTGGACCACTACCACGGCTCGGCCGTCCGCCAGTTCGCCCTGGTCGCAACAGTGCTGGGCTGCCTGCTGTTGGCGGCGCTCTACCTGTTCGTTTGCCTGCAAGCGTCGATCCGGCGCAGCGCCAGCGGCATCACCCTGCTGGCCGAAGCCCTGCGTGACGGTAATCTCAGCCTGCAAGTGCCGGTGCAAGGACGCGATGAACTGGCGGCCATCAGCACCGCGCTCAACGTCGCCGTGGTGCAGTTGCGCAACAGCCTGCTGGGGGTGGACCACGAGACGCTGCAGTTGAGCAATGCCGTGCGCACCCTCAACACCCACTCCAGTGGCGCCTTGGGCGAAGTCGAAGCCCAGCAGATGCAAATCAGCCAGATTGCAGCCGCGGCCACACAACTGGCGGCGACGTCCCAAGGCGTCGCGAAAAGTTGTGAGCAGGCCTCCGACAGCGCCCAGCAAACCCGACGCATTGCCACCGACAGCAGCCGCGACAGCCAGCGCACCACCACGAGCATCCAGCAACTCAACCAGCGCCTGAACGACACCGCCGCCGCGCTGGGCCGGGTCAGCGAGCAGGGGCAACAGATCCAGCTGGTGGTCGACACCATCCGCGGCGTGGCCGAACAAACTAACCTGCTGGCCCTCAACGCCGCCATCGAGGCCGCTCGCGCCGGGGAACAGGGTCGTGGTTTCGCCGTGGTGGCCGACGAGGTCCGCAGCCTGTCGCAACGGACCCAGTCGTCCACGCAACAGATTGCCGCCACCGTCGACAGCCTGCGCGCCACGGTCGACGAAGCGGTCAGCCTGATGGAAGCGGCCTGTGGCCAGGCCCAGACCGATGCGCAAGCCGTCACCGGCCTGGGCGAACGCCTGGGGGAAATTGCCAGCGCCGTGCAGAGCGTCACCGATACCCTGGCGCAAATCGCCACCGCCGTGGATGAACAGGCCAGCACTGCCGACGAGGTCAGCGGTAATATCCAGCAAGTCGACCAAGCTGCGATGCGCCTCCTGGAAGGCGCCCGCGCGGTGAACCTGGCAGCAGACACCCTGAGCCAGGGAAGCCAGGCCTTGAGTGCCAACACGGGGAGATTTCAACTCGGTTGACAGGCATTTGCAGCGAGGATGGATAAGCAGTTGAAAGCGCAGAGAAATATTTCAGATTTACGCTTGACACTTCTTCGTTACCGGCGAATAATGCGCGCCACTTGGCTACATAGCTCAGTTGGTTAGAGCATAGCATTCATAATGCTGGGGTCCGGGGTTCAAGTCCCTGTGTAGCCACCAAGTACTAAAAACGGCTTATCGAAAGATAAGCCGTTTTTTTATGCCTCAAGAAAAGCATTGGCCCCAGCCCTTTTGCAGCAGCCACGAGCCCACTCGTCACACACCCGCTCCGACAGCCGCTGATTTGCGCCACACGCCTCGCATCGCTACAGTCGATCTCCCTACCCCTGGCCCACGGATGGAGCGACACGTGCCCACACATCAGCCATCGAACCTTCAACGCCTGTCAGCCGTTTCGCTGCTGGCTGTGGCCCTGGCCCTCGTCGCCTGCAAGGCCCCGCCCTCCTCGACGACACCGGCATTGCCCACCGCGCCGGAGATCGCTTCCGGCTACCGCACCGACCTGCAAACCCAACATGCCACCCGGCACATGGCGGCCGCGGCCAACCCGCTGGCGGCCGAGGCTGGGCGAGAAATGCTGCGGCGCGGCGGTTCGGCCATCGATGCGGCGATTGCGATGCAAGCAGTGCTGACGCTGGTGGAGCCGCAATCCTCGGGCATCGGCGGCGGTGCGTTTATCGTGCTGTGGGATGGCAAGGCCGTGCGCACTTACGATGGTCGCGAGACGGCACCGGCCGGCGCTACGGAAAAGCTTTTCCTGCAAGCCGACGGCAAGCCCATGGGGTTTGCCGCCGCCCAGATCGGCGGTCGCTCGGTGGGGACGCCGGGAGTACTACGGGCCTTGGAACTGGCCCATCGCAAACACGGCCGGCTGAAATGGGCGACGCTGTTCGAGCCGGCCATCGCCCTGGCGGAACAGGGTTTCACGATCTCGCCGAGATTGCATTCAATGATCGCTGCCGATCCGTCCTTGCCGGGCTCGCCGGACATGGCGAAGTATTTCCTGAATGCCGATGGCAGCCCGAAAGCGGTTGGCACCCTGTTGAAAAATCCGGCACTGGCCGGTGTGCTCAAGCGCATCGCCGACGAAGGTGCCGACGCGTTGTACCAAGGCCCCGTGGCCGAAGAGATCGTCGCCAAGGTCCGTGCCCATGCCAATCCCGGCAGCCTGTCGCTGGACGACCTCAAAGGCTACACCGCCCAGGAGCGGGCGCCCCTGTGCACCGACTACAAGCGCTGGCAGGTCTGCGGCATGGCGCCACCGTCCTCCGGCGGGATCGCCGTGGCGCAAATCCTCGGCACCTTGCAGGCCCTGGAGCAGCGCGACAGTCGCCTGGCCCTTGCGCCCCTCAAACCCCACAAGACCGATAAGCCGGCCGGTATCGAGCCCGCGCCCGAAGCGGTGCACCTGATCGCCGAGGCCGAACGCCTGGCTTATGCCGATCGCGCGCAATATGTCGCCGACTCGGACTTTGTCCCCGTACCGGTCAAAGGCCTGGTGAATCCCGGCTACCTGGCCAGCCGTGCCAGCCTTATCGGCCCTCGCAGCATGGGTGTCGCCAAGCCGGGCACACCGCCGGGCATCCAGGTGGCCTATGCGCCGGACCGCTCGCCGCTGCGCATCTCCACGTCCCAAGTGGTGGCCGTGGACGATCAGGGGGGCGCCGTGTCCATGACCACCACAGTGGAGTCAGCGTTCGGCTCACACTTGATGGTCCAGGGGTTCATGCTCAACAACCAGATGACCGACTTCTCGTTCATTCCCGAAGAGAACGGGCAAAAAGTTGCCAACCGCGTCGAGCCTGGCAAGCGTCCGCGTTCCTCCATGGCTCCGACGCTGATCTTCGATCGCCAGAGCGGTGAGTGGATGGCCACCGTCGGCTCACCGGGCGGCTCGCAAATCATCGAATACGTTGCCAAGTCGGTGATCGGCTTGCTGGACTGGAACCTTGACCCGCAAAGCGCCATCAACCTACCCAACTTCGGCAGCCGCAACGGCCCTACCGAACTGGAGCAGGGCCAGTTCAGCCCGACGCTGATCCAGGCACTGAAAGACAAAGGCCACGCGGTCAGCGAAATCGACATGACCAGCGGCACCCAGGCAATCGTCCGGGTGCGTGATGCCCAAGGGAAAGCCGCGTTGGCCGGCGGCGCGGATCCACGCCGCGAGGGTCAGGCGCTGGGAGACTGATCGCCCTCGCCCGGCGGCTGGTAGACCAGCAGGTCGCCAGGCTGGCAGTCCAGGTAGCTGCAAATGGCTTCGAGGGTCGCCAGGCGTATGCCCTTGACCTTTCCTTGTTTGAGCAAGGAAAGGTTGGCTTCCGTTATGCCGATACCGGCGGCCAGGTCCTTGGATTTGACCTTGCGCAGCGCCAGCATCACATCAAGTTGAATCACGATAGGCATGGGGATCTCAAACGAAGGTTCGGTTTTCTGAATCGACTTCACTGGCCTGGGACAGTATCCGGGCAATGATCGCAATACAGGCCGCGAGAAACAAAGCGACAAACGACGGCGCGGTCACGCTGAGGGTCAGCAGGCGCTGGCCGACCGGCGCGTGGATCGTCACCAGCAGGCTGAGGAACGGCTCGCAGAGGAAATCCAGCAGTACCCACAACGCCACCGCACGCCCGGCCCTGCCCAGATACACCGCGGCTTCGCTGGAAAAATACAGGCCCTGGGCATAACGCTTGAACAGCTGGCGCAGGTTGGCCAGCCCGAGCGCCAGGGCCAGTAACGGGATACTCGACAAGAGGATGGCGCCCAGGCGTTGCCAACCGGCCAAGTGCATCGCGTCTTCGGACATGCTCGACAGCTGACGCTCAGTGAGGGCGAAACCCAGGCCATAGCGTGCGGCCACATCGGGAAACAGCCAGGCGCCAGTGTTGACGACCATCATCACGACAATGAAGACAAGCGTGATGGCGGCCATGCGCTGGCTGTAAGAGGCAAGACGATTCGATGACATGTGAGGGCTCCATCAATAAAGGGAGCCCAAAACATAGCCACGAAATTATCGCAAAACAATAATTAATATGTAAAAAACAATAACTTCATGGCATCAGGTGGACAGCTGGTTGGCGAACTGGCTCACCGCATCGACCACCTTCTTCGCCCCGTCCTGGATCTCGACGATCACCGACCCCGCTTCGGCGGCCAGGGCCAGGCCTTGCTCGGCCTGGTGCTGGCCGTCGGTCATCAACGCCACGGCGTTGCGCGCCATGTCCTGGTTCTGGCGAACCACGCCGACAATCTCATCCGTCGCCTGGCTGGTACGCGATGCCAACTGCCGGACCTCATCGGCCACGACCGCAAAGCCACGGCCCTGCTCGCCGGCCCGGGCCGCCTCGATCGCGGCGTTGAGCGCCAGCAGGTTGGTCTGTTCGGCGATGCCGCTGATGGTCTTGACGATGGTCCCGATCACCAGGGACTGCTCATTGAGTGCTTCGATGCCTTCGCCGGCGGTTTGCATGTGCCGGGCCAGGTCGCGCATCACGTCCACCGCCTGGGTCACCACCGTGGTGCCGCGCTGGGCGCTGTTATCGGTTTGCAACGAGGTGCTGTAGGCGATGTTGGCGGCCTCGGCGACGGCTTTTTCCTGGTTGACCTGATCGGTGATGTTGGTGGCGAACTTGACCACCTTGTACAACCGCTCGTTGGCGTCGAGCACCGGGTTGTAGGACGCCTCCAACCAGACTTCGCGACCGTTGCTGTCAATGCGCTTGAAGCGACCGGCGACGAACTCACCACTGTTCAGGCGCTTCCAGAAATGCTGGTAAGACGGGCTGTTGTATTCCTCCGGCTCACAGAACATGCGGTGATGCTTGCCCTTGATCTGCGCCAGGTTGTATCCCATGGCATTGAGGAAACGGTCGTTGGCCGACAGCACGTGGCCCTCCAGGTCGAACTCGATCACTGCCGTGGAACGCACCAGTGCACCGATCAGGTTTTCATGCTCGCGCGAACCCTCGATCGTGCGGGTCAGGTCGTTGGAGTACATCGAGAAAAAACGGATCCGCCCCTCGGCATTGAGTACCGGTTGCAGGATCGAACGCAGCCAGGCTTCCTGACCGTTGCCACGCAAAATACGTACGGCACCAGAAAAATGCTCGCCACGGGTCAGCGCCGTCTTGAAGCGAAGCTGGAACTCGTTGGATCTCAGGTAGGCCGGGACCAGGTCCTCGACCGGTCGGCCGATCAGGTCCTGGCTCCGGTACTGCATTTGATCGAGAAAGTTCTGATTGACCGTCTGGATGCGTCCGTCGACATCCAGGGTCATGGCCAGCATTTCTCGATCCAGGCTTTCCTTTACCTGCATGAGACTGGACAGTTCTTGGCGAAGAGCCAACAGCTCCTGCTTCAGGCGATTGTTGAACATAGAGCATGCTCCAGGCAGGAGAGTTGACAGTTCCTTTCCCTTGCCATCGGCCCGGCAAATTTTTTCTGAAGAGTACCGTTGGTCGGCGGTGAATATTCCTGCCGGCTCGCGAACCACGGCCCCGCTTTCATGGTCAGTGGATTGTTCTACCGTTGTCGGAGCCTCACCGCTCCAGAGCCCCCTCAAGACCAATCATAAAAATCGAGGTAACGACCGTGACCACCGACATCGAAGACAGCCGTAGCGCCCGCTTCGCCTTGCGCTGTTCCAGTTTCGCCGAGCGCTGGTTCCCCGACTCCTGGGTCTTCGCCGCGCTGGCGGTATTGGTGGTCGCCGTGGCAACGCAATTCATCGGTGCCACGCCCACGGCGACGGCCATGGCCTTCGGCGATGGGTTCTGGAGCCTGATCCCGTTCACCATGCAGATGGCCTTCGTGGTCATCGGCGGCTATGTGGTCGCCAGCTCGCCGCCGGCCGTGAGGTTGATCGATCGCCTGGCGCGGATCCCGGGCAATGGACGCTCCGCCGTCGCCTGGGTGGCCTTGATCTCGATGGTCGCCTCGCTGCTCAACTGGGGCTGTCGCTGGTATTCGGCGGCCTGCTGGTACGTGCCCTCGCCCGTCGTACCGAGTTGAAGATGGATTATCGCGCCGCCGGTGCCGCCGCCTATCTGGGACTGGGGGCGGTGTGGGCCCTGGGACTGTCGTCGTCGGCCGCGCAGTTGCAGGCCAACCCGGCGAGCCTGCCGCCGTCGATTCTGTCGATCACCGGGGTGATTCCATTCACCCAGACCATTTTTCTCTGGCAGTCCGGGGTGATGCTGCTGGCGCTGATCGTGATCTCGTTGATCGTCGCCTACGCCACCGCCCCAGGGCCGAACAGCGCCCGCGACGCCGCCGCGTGCGGCATCGATCCGAGCTTCAGCATGCCGGCGTTGCAACCTCGCACCCGGCCCGGCGAATGGCTGGAGCACAGCCCGCTGCTGACCATCGCCCTGGTGCTGCTGGCCGCTGGCTGGCTGTTCCATGAGTTTTCGACGAAGCCGGCGATCAGCGCCATCTCCGGGCTCAATACCTACAACTTCCTGTTCCTGATGCTGGGCGCGCTGTTGCACTGGCGGCCCCGCAGTTTTCTGGACGCCGTGGCCCGCGCGGTACCGACCACCACCGGCGTGCTGATCCAGTTTCCGCTGTACGGCTCGATTGCGGCGTTGCTGACCACGGTCAAGGGTACTGATGCCCAGACGCTGGCCCACCACATCTCGACCTTTTTCGTACAAGTCGCGTCCCATGACACCTACGCTTTGCTGATGGGCGTCTACTCGGCGGTGCTGGGATTCTTCATTCCCTCGGGCGGTGGCAAGTGGATCATCGAGGCGCCCTACGTCATGCAGGTGGCGAATGACCTGAACTACCACCTGGGCTGGGCGGTGCAGATCTACAACGCGGCCGAAGCCTTGCCGAACCTCATCAACCCCTTCTACATGCTGCCACTGCTGGGCGTGCTGGGGCTCAAGGCCAGGGACCTGATCGGGTTCTCGTTCGTGCAATTGCTGGTGCACACGCCCCTGGTGCTGGCGCTGTTGTGGGCGCTGGGAACGACGTTGTCTTATTTGCCGCCAGTGATGCCATAAAGCCATAAAAAAACGCTGATATTTCCCTTGGCCCACTGTTTCTTCAGCTCGGTCTGTTTCAGTATGGAGACACCCTATCGAGGGGTCTCCACGCTGAAAAGGATCTGAGCATGTCAAAACTCGCCGTATGTTCTCTTGCCGCCCTGGCCTTCAGTGCCGCCGCCCACGCGGCCGATATCGATGTACAGCTGGGCAGCACCGAACGCGTTACCCGCCTCTTCGCCTACCCCAACAACTGCAACGTCATCTGCTTCCGCAACTGGACCCTGGAGCAGACCGTCGAGCACTACCTGACCCAGAGCGTGCAGCGCGACGGCTATGGCACGGCCAAGGTCAGCGTCAAACGCGACAAGGACAAGGTTTACGCCCACATCAGCGGCGTGCCCAAGGGCTATGGCCAGCCGTTGACGGCGCTGCTCAATGCCGGAGACCTGGCCTACACCGGCGCGACGAAACTCAACAGCGAGAAGAAATGGGCCTACAACTGGTACCTGTTCCTACCTCTGGGCATGGCCCTGGAAAACCGCAAGAGCATCGAGCTGCTGCACTTCCCGCCGGATTACTCCCTGACCCAGGCCCAGGATTACCTCGAGTCGGCCACCACTGACCGCTGGGCCTCGCTGCTGACCGACAACGGCATCCCCGCCGCGCAGACGCCGGGCTACCAGACCATCATCGACATCGCCCCCATCGCGGCCCCGTCCAACGCCGGTCAGACCCTGGAAGGGCTCTACGGTTACTTCAACGCCTACCAGACCACCATGGTCAAGCAGTTGACACAGACCGCCGGCGGCGCCTCGCTGCCCATGGTGGCCTTCGGCGCTCCCGTGCGGAACTGGATCAAGACCCAGTACGGCCAAACCGTGAACGTGCTCGGCCTGGCAACCATCACGCCGGCTGGCGGCACCCCGGTCCCGGTGCTGGGCTCCAATCATCCGAGCTATATCTGGTATGCCGCCAACAAGGACAACTACGACGGGGATGAAGCCAAGGCCGATGCGGCGGGCCTGAAGGTCATGGGCCAGGACCTGAGCGCGGCCTGCTGGCAAGCCGGCATGGGCAGCAAGCCGGGCACCGACCCGACCACGCAGTTGAACCAGTGCACGCAGACCTGGCAAGTCACGCAAAAGGAGAAGACCTGCGAGCTGTTCTACACCACGATTCGCAAGCTGACTCCGGAAGAAGCGGCTAAAACCTGCGATACGCCGGCGATCAAGACGCAACTTCCGCAACTCAAGGCACCGATGCCGTTGCCTGCCGAACCGGTATAAGCCAAAGCCCTTTGCCTCTGTCAGCGCGCGCTGACAGCGGCAAGCGCTCGGCGCGCCTGTCAGAGTTGACAGTAGCCATCAGGCAGGACTTGGGGGAAGCTGTGGAGTACGACGAGTGTTGGCAGGATCGCCGGCGCTGAAAGCTTACCTTGCAGACAAGGACAGTCATGACCACTTCCAGTCCATATCAAGCCCGTTCGCGGATCGGGGATTGCATCTATCCCCAAAAGGCACTCAGTACGCGACTGCAGTATCCCTCGGCCCGGGATTTTCAAGTCCTGCGGACAGCGGACGGACGCGGTTTCGCCGTCATCACTCAGCGAAACTTCGCCCCCATGGAACGCATCTGCCGGGTTTCGGGGCTACTGGTGGGCCGACGAGGCCCGCATACACTGCAGATATTGCCGGACGTGCACATGTACGACCCGCACTTCGCCGGCCTGTTGGAGCATTCCTGCAATCCGAACGTCTTTCTCGACATGAGCGAATTGTGGCTGTGGGCCCTGACCCGCATCGTCAGGGCGACAGCCTGACCACCGACCGCGCCAGCACCGAACAGAAGCTGTATCGCCAGTTTGCCTGTCGGTGCGGTTCGTCCAACTGTCACGGTTGGATCACAGGTTATGACGAACCGCCCAACGAGCAGGGGATGGAGTTCCTACAGCACTGGCGCCATCGGTGTCATCGCGATTGACCCGCCGAGGTCACGGCGCGCCGACGGGACGCAACCGATACTGCGGCGGCAACTGCTCGAAACCACTGATGGTGGTGTCCAGGCTTTTCCAGCGCCCATCCTTGATGCCGTAGATGCAACCGTGGATCGACAGCTTCTGCCCGCGATGCCAGGCGTTCTGGACAATGCTGGTATGGCCGACGTTGGCCACCTGCTGGATCACGTTGAGCTCGCACAGGCGATCCACGCGCTCCTCTTCGGTTGGCAATTGGGCCAGCGTCTCACGGTGCTCGTAGTACAGGTCGCGGATCGAGCGCAGCCAACCGTCGATCAGGCCCAACTGGCGGTCCTGCATCGAGGCCCGCACGCCACCACAGCCGTAGTGGCCGGTCACCAGGATGTGCTTGACCTTCAGCACGTCCACCGCGTACTGGATCACCGACAGGCAATTGAGGTCGGTGTGCAACACCACGTTGGCCACGTTGCGGTGAACGAACAGGTCGCCCGGCAACATGCCGACGATTTCGTTGGCGGGCACCCGCGCGTCGGAACAGCCGATCCACAGGTACTCCGGGGTCTGCTGACGAGCCAGCTTGGCGAAGAAGTCAGGATCCTCCTGCTTGATCGCATCGGCCCAGCGCGCGTTGTTATCAATCAGATCTTGTAATTCGTTCATGCTTCTTGCCCTCGAGAATAGTGCGCAACTTTGACAGCCGACGGGCTGTAGAGGTCACTTCGGTGACGCCGTTGGAATTCTCGGCACCGCGGCGGGTCCACCCAGTAACACAGTATGAGGAATTGCCATGAATGATTCACGACGTCCCTTCGACGCAGCGCAGCCGGAACCGATCGACGACAACGAAGACCGCATGGGCTCGATGCACGAGCTGGCATTCGACGACGAACAGCCCAGCGCGAAGATCGGCGACGAGCTGCCGGAAAACGAGCGCGAACACCTGATGCCCCGTGAGCGGGTGCGCGAAGCGGGCCTGACCGGCGCCTCGACGGATGATCACCAGCCGACCGACGACGACCTGAGCCCCGAGACCCTGATTCGCGAAGACGGCGCCCGGGATGCCCTCGAAGCGGGCGACGATGGCCAGGCGGATTGGGACCTGAGCGTGGTGGATGAGGATGACATCGGTGGCGGCGATGGCCTGGACGAGGCCGAAATGGCCGACATCGATCCGCTGGATGGTAAGCGCTAGACCTCTCATGTGGGAGCGGGCTTGCTCGCGAATGCGGTGTGTCAGTTAACGAGTCTTTCGGCTGACACACCGCATTCGCGAGCAAGCCCGCTCCCACAAGGGCATGCGTCATGCCCGTTGGACCATCAATCCACCAACGTGCACGCCATGACCACTGCGTCTTCACGCCCGCCCACCGCCGGGTAGTAATCGCGGCGCCGGCCGATTTCGTTGAAACCGTAGCGCTCATACAGCCGAAACGCCGTGCGGTTGCTGTCGCGCACTTCCAGGAAGCACTCCCGGGCCTCGGCCTTGTAGGCGATGGACATGAGGTGTTCCAGCAGGCGCAAGCCCAGGCCGCGGCCCTGGTTTTCCGGCTTGACGGTGATGTTGAGCAGGTGCGCCTCATCCAGGATGATCTGGACCACGCCATGACCCACCTGCTGCTGGCCTTCGAACATCAGCCAGATCTGGTACTTGCCCAGCCCGTCGAGAAAGATGCCCCGGGTCCAGGGGTGGCTGTAGGCGGCGTATTCGACTTTCAGCACAGCGTCGAGGTCCGCCTCGGTCATCGGGCGGAACGATACAGCGTCACTCATTCGATTCTTTCCAACGCGCCATCAGCCGGCGCATGGCTTGCCAGACGTCAGCCTTGCGCTGTGGCGTTTCCATTAACAGTTCCAGCCCGGGCAACGCCCAGGCCGAGCCCAGGCCTTCGACCTGCAGTTCGCGATTGAATGCCTGCGCGTCTGCCTCGCCGGCGAACTTCACCGCCGGCAGGCCGATCAGCCACAGGCACACGCAGGGCTCGTCCTCGAGCCGGGCCGAGACAAATCCCTGGACGAAATCCCGCGCCGCCTCCGGCCCCTGGTCCAGTGCCCCACGGGACAACAGCGGCCAGCGCACCGGCTCGCCGATGATCTGCGGGCTGTCCGGCAGGCCGGCGGCGCGCAGCATGTCCTTGAGCAGCAGGTAGGCCGGGTCTCGGCTCTGGAACGGCTCGCCGGTGGGCAACTCCACCAGCAGCAGGCAACGTCCCGCGCGCAGCAGTTGCAAGGCGAACCGCGGTGGCGCGACCGGAGGGGCCTTGACCGGGGCCGCGGCCTCTTCGGCCTCTTCCATCGGCTTGGCGTTGGTACGAGTCGAGGCCAGGCTCGGACGCGGCACTTCGATTTTCGGCCGTTCGGGTTTAGGCCGCTCGGGCATCGGCACCGACGGTTCGGCGGGCGCCCGGGCCACCGGCATCGCCGGCACCGGCGCAACGTCCAGCGGCTCGGGCGTGTCCAGCAGCTCGGGCCGCGACGGGGCGG
Source organism: Pseudomonas sp. Cab53 (assembly GCF_018325965.1). Lineage (NCBI taxonomy): Bacteria > Pseudomonadati > Pseudomonadota > Gammaproteobacteria > Pseudomonadales > Pseudomonadaceae > Pseudomonas > Pseudomonas sp. Cab53. The sequence goes on from NZ_AP021902.1 coordinate 5,203,303, forward strand.
CGAAGGGCAATTCGGTACGCGGCAGCCAACTGACCACCTGCATGGCGGTCAGATAGGCGCGGCGACGAGACTCGATAAGCAAGGGTCGGCCACTTGTGGATAACGGAAAGTGGGAGGGATTCTACCGCCCTTCGACGCGGATCGCTTCCCTGTTGAGCCAATAGTTGGGCGATCCGCACGACAGTCCGTCTCAGGGGTGAATCGCAACCGGCCCGATGCAGTACAATCGCCGCTTTTAATTGCCAACCCGACGGCCATTGCGATGATCGAACCCAAGCGCGTCTTGCGCGCCCTCGCTGAACACTGGGCATTGCTGGAACCTTTGTGCGAGCACTTCGACCAGGGCACCCTGAGCCTCAACGAACTGCGTTCACAACTGGCCGCCCAACAACTGGACAGCACGCCTCAGGACATCACCAACCTGCTGGACGTGTGGATCCGCCTGGACATCCTGGTGCCGGTGGCAAAAAGCCCGAACCGCTTCGAACTGAACGCCCAGATCCACGATTTCCTCGCCTACCTGCGTCGTGAACACCGCCTGGGCCTGTGCCTGGAGATCGAAGCCTACCTGCGCCACCTCGAACGCCTGGCCGGCTATATCCAGGACGCCTTCGACGTGCGCGACGGCAATGACCTCGCCCGCCAACTGCGGCTGCTGGACATGCGCGTGCGCGACGTCCTGAAGAAACTCGCCAATGACGAACAGGCCCTGGTGGCCGTGGCCGAACGCGCCAAGACCAGCGACCGGCAGATCCCGCTGCGCCAGCGTTATGCCGAAGTCCTGGCGACCTGGGACGAGTACGTCGAGCCGATGATCCAACTGGTGAACGCCGACGGTGCCTTCGAGCAGGGCGTGCGCAAGGTCGAGAACGTTCTGTTGCGCATGCTCACCGAACAACAGCGCCTCGGCCACCTGGTGGACGACGACATGCTGCTGCGCACCCACGCCCGTATCCTCGAGATGCAGACCAGCGCCCAGTTGACCCTGCGTCATGCCCGTGAACTGTTGCTGCCGCTGCGCGAAGAAGCCCGCCGTCACAACGCCGTGACCCGTGGCGCCGCGCTGGCCCTGGCCGCCATTCGCCGCAAAGGCCTCGATGCCGTGCCCCAGGCGGCCATGCCGCTGTTCACCCGGCCGCAAAGTACCTTCCTCGGCAGTGCCAGCCAGGTGGAAGCCTATGTCTACGCCCTGGCCCGCTTCGAGCCGAAACCGGCGCGCTTCCCCAAGTCCCACAAGACCCACAAGGGTGGCGACGCCCCACGCGCGCCGCGCACCGCACGCGAGATGGTCGAGCGCTGCGAAGAGGCGCTGCCGATGCCGGACCTGATGACCTGGCTGCTGGAGCAGGAACCGGACAGCGCCACCGACGAATTGCTGTACTGGTTCTCGCGCCTGTCGCGGGAAAAACGTTTCAAGCGCGAGCGTCTGGAACGCCGCGAATACTACACTCACGAGCATCAGGTCAGCCTGCGCTCCTTCGCCCTGCTCTCGGCCCGCGACAACGCTGCCGAAGATTCTGCGAGCATCCCCCATGCATCTTGATCTATCCGAACTGTCCCAGCTGGCGCCGATCTTCCGCGAGCTGTTCAAGGGCTACCACGTCAGCCGGCGCGACCCGGAGTTGTACGCCCAACTGTCCAACTTCCAGGACCAGTACCGCACCTTGTTCAAGGCCTTGGGCTTCGAACTGGTGTGCGACACCCGCGGCTTTTATTACTTCGTGCCGGACCTGGCTGCCGCGGCGGTGAACAAGACCGCCCAGCGCCTGGCCCTGTTCACGTTCATCCTGGTCGAACACCTGGCCGACCAGGGCCGCGACCCGATCGCCGTGCTCGATGGCGGCAGCCTGGGCCGCGATGAGCTGCCTTCGTTGCTGGAAAAGTACCGCGACCTGTTCATCCAGGCCGAAGTCCAGACCCAGGAAGAACTGGAAGAAAAAATCATGCGCCGCATGACCCAGCTGGGTTTTGCCAGCGAAGATAACGGCGTGTACCGCTTCTTGCCGCCGATGCACCGCTTCCTCGACGTCTGCCTGTCGGTCCAGCAGGACCGTGACCTGGCCGCCAGCGTGCACAGCGTGCTGCCGTTGCCGGCGCCGGTGCTGATCGACGAAGACAGCGACGAGAAACTGCTGCAGACCGACGACCCGCTCGACCTGGCCCCTTTTGAAGACGAGAGCGAAGAAGATGCACTGGCCCGCGCCATTGCCGAAGAACAGGAGACCGACGCATGAGCCAGGAACGCTACGGCATCCGCCGCTTCGCCCTTTTGAACACCGCCGGCTACAGCCTCGGCCTGTTTCCGCTGGAAGAACCGCTGTCGGTGTATGGCGCGAACAACCTCGGTAAATCCGCCTCGATCAACGCCTTGCAGTTCCCGATCCTGGCGCGCATGTCGGACATGAGCTTCGGCAAGTACAGCCTGGAACAATCCCGGCGTTTCTACTTTGCCTCGGACACCAGCTACATCCTCGTGGAAGTCGCCCTGCCCCATGGCCCGCACGTCATCGGCGTGGTCGGTCGCGGCCCTGGCGGCGGTTTCGGCCACCAGTTCTTTGCCTACGCCGGCAAGCTGGACCTGGCTCACTACCAGAAAGATGACACCTGCCTGCGCCAGAAGGAGCTGTTCACCAACCTTGAGCGCGAAGGCCTGAAAGCCTATGAACTCAAGCCGGATGAGCTGCGGCGCCTGCTGGTGGGTGGCCACACCTCGATTCCCCTGGACCTGACGCTGATCCCGCTGCGCTCCACCAGCGAGCAGAGCCTCAAGACCTTCCGCGCACTGTTCATCAACCTGCTGCACATGCGCGAAATCACCGCGGCCAAGCTCAAGCAGCTGTTCCTCGACGCGTTCGAACACAGCCTGCGCTCCGGCAGCGTGGACTACATTGCCGCGTGCGAAGAAGCGTTCCGTGACGTACGACGCATGGAGCAGGACTACAACTCCCTGGTGGCCGCCGGCCCATTGGTGGAAGCCCTGGCCAATGGCGTGAAGCAACGCGACATCCTGCGCGGCAAACTGCATCGCCTGTCGCCGCTGCTCGACTCGCTGCTCGGCACCTGGTCGGACTACGCCAGTGCGCGCAAGGAAGAGTTGACCCTCCAGGCCGAACACTACCGTAACGAGCAGGACGCGCTGCAAAACGACCAGCGCGGCGGCACCCAGGAACTGATGCGCCTGGAGCGGGAAATAACCGGCATCCAGCGCTGGCTCGGCGAACTCTCGGTGCTCAAGCATCGGTTTGCCCTGGTCGATGACGTCAAGCTCCTGGAGCAGCAGTTGCTCGCCGCCAAGGACGCCCACGACGAACTGGCCGGCGCCCTGGCCCAGTCCCGGCAGTTCAGCGCCGAGGACCTGGACGAGCGTCTGCGGGACCTGGAAAAGCGCCTGAAGTCAGTCAAGCAGCAACTCGATCACGCCGACAACAACAGCTATGCGCGCCTGCGCGAGGAGTTCTCCCAGCAGGACGTCGAACGCCTGATGCGCCTGTTCAACAGCGCCCTGTTCAGCCTGCCACTGGGCGAACACGGCATCGCGCTGGACGAGGACGGCCAATGGGTCAAATCCCTGGAACTGATCCTCGACGGCTTCAAGGGTGAGCGCTTCGAAGTACCGGGCCTGGCCATCGACCTGTCTCACATCGAACCTCCCGCCTTGCAGGCACTGGCCGACCGTGCCGCGTTGCGCGACCAGAAGGAACGCCTGGAAAAAGAACTCAAGCAGCTCAAGACACAGCAGGCCGTCGCGGCCGACCGTGCGGCAAGCAAGACCCAGACCGAAGCGCTGTACCAGCAGGTCCTGGACGCGCAGAAAGCCCTGGAAGACTTCCGTCGCACCCAGACACTGAGCGCCGAGGAAGGCGAGAAACTGGAACAACTGGCGCAGATGGAAGCCGCCCAGGACGAGCTCAAGCGTTCCAGCGATGCCTTCACCGAACGTGTCCAGCAACTCTCCGCCAAGCTGCAATTGGTGGGCCGCCAGATCGCCGACATGGAAGCCAAGCAGCGCACTCTCGACGACGCCCTGCGTCGCCGCCAGTTGCTGCCGGCGGACCTGCCGTTCGGCACGCCGTTCATGGACCCGGTCGACGACTCCATGGACAACCTGTTGCCGCTGCTCAATGACTACCAGGACAGCTGGCAAGGCCTGCTGCGGGTCGATGGCCAGATCGAAGCGCTGTACGCCCAGGTACGCCTCAAGGGTGTCGCCAAGTTCGACAGCGAAGACGACATGGAGCGGCGCCTGCAACTGCTGATCAACGCCTATGCCCACCGTACCGACGAAGCCCTGACCCTGGGCAAGGCACGGCGCGCGGCGGTGACCGACATCGCCCGGACCCTGCGCAACATTCGCAGCGACTACGACAGCCTCGAACACCAACTGGCCCTGTTCAACCGCGAGATCAACAAGCGCCAGGTGTCCAACCTGCAGAGCTTCCGTATCGTCCTGGCGCCGAACAAGGAAGCCCTCAAGCACATCGACCAGATCATCCACAGCGCCGGCCAGTACGAGGAAGGCGAAACCCTGTCGGTGTTCGACCTCAGCCAGAGCGCGGAACAGGACAACAAGAACGAAGAGGCCAAGGAATACCTGGCGCGCCTGGTGGCGGCGAACCACAACCAACTCGGCCTCAAGGACCTGTTCGAACTGGCCTTCGAGATCACCAAGGTCAATGGCCAGCCCGTCATCCACACCGACATCGACGGTGCGGCGTCCAACGGCACCACCATGACCATCAAGGCGCTGACCAACATGTACCTGTTGCTGCACCTGATGGACCGTGAACAGGCCGGTCGCGTGCGCTTGCCGTACTACCTGGACGAAGCGGCGGACATCGACGAGAAGAACCAGGCCGCATTGCTGGAAACCAGCCTGCAACTGGGCTTCGTGCCGATCCTGGCGAGCGTGAAGCCGCAGGTCTGCGCCAGTGTCGCCATCGATCTGGAAGGTGGCAGCGGCCCGAGCGGGATCTACATCGACGAGGCGGACTGGAAGTACATCCGTCGCCGCGATGCGGTCAAAGCCACGGTGAACGCACAGGCCGACGAGCCGGAGCTGGACCCGGTGTGAGGTGAATCGCCGGGCATGAAAAAGGCCGCGATCCATGGATCGCGGCCTTTTTTATTGCTCGGTGTTTTTGTTCAGGCCCCTTGGCGAGCGGGTGATCCCTTGAGGGAGCGAGCCTGCTCGCGAATCCCTACTTATCGATCTTGATCTTGGGTGCCCAGGTCAGCCATTCATCTTCGAATTTATCGAACAGCGCGAAGGTCTGCTCCGGTCGTGCCGGGCTGCCCATCCGCTCGCCATCCGGCGTGGCGAAGGCGATGCCGCCTTGGAGCAGTGTCTCCAGCGATTCGGTGCGCACCGTTGCGCCTTTGAACAAACCGAAGTCCAGGCCAAAGCCACTGCTGTTCCAGAATCGCGTGCCGCTGCGCACCAATGGCGCGTACTTGGGTTCGATCAGGATATGGATCAATACCCGATCCGCGGTCTGGCCCAATTCATATCCCGTGACCTTGCCCACCGTGATTTCGCGGTAGGTCACCGGCACGCCGATCTTCAACGAGCCACGGCGAGCCGCACTCAATACCAGGCTCAGGCCGGCTTCTGGCACGGCCGTTTCCGGTGGATTGGCAAGGGCCACGAAGTTCTTCTGTGGCCCCAGGTTCTTCGCCGAAGGTTGCACCTCGATGTACTGGCCGCTTACCAAGGTCTCCAGGTTGGAGGTCTTCATCAAGCCCAACTCGGGCTTGACCACCCAGAACTGCGAACCGACCCGGGCGATGCGCTCCGGCACTTCGGTGATCCGCGCGCTGAGCAGCACCGATTGCATATCGGCGCTCAGATCCACCGTTTCGATCTTGCCCACATCCAACCCTTTGAAACGGATCGGCGTGCCGCTGCGCAAACCATCGGCGCGATCGACCTTGATCGTCACCAGGGTGCCTCGCTGTTGTGCCGCTTCACGGTCTTCGAACAGGCGGAAGCGTGGGATCCGCCGTTTCAGCGGCACATTCGGCTCCGGAGTCTCAAAGGAAATCCCGCCGGCCATCAGGCTTTGCAGGGACTCGCTCTTGACCTGGATACCGCCCGTCAAGCCGCCCGTGAGGGTGATGCCACTGGCGTTCCAGAAACGTGTCGAGCCGTTGACCAGTCCTTCGTATTCCTTCTCGATGTGCACACCGATGATCAACTGCTTTTTCTTGCGTGAGAACTGGTAGCTCTGCACCGAACCGACCTTGACCTGTTTGTAGAGGATCGGGCTGCCGACCTCCAGCGATCCCAGGTTCTCGGTGAGCAGGACCAGGTGCAGCCCGGGTGAACGCAGGTCCAGCGGCGGCGCCTTGGCCCGCGCCTCGAACTCACGCTGCGGGGCGCCCCCCTTGTCCCCGGGGCGCACGGCAATGTAGTTACCCTTGACCAACGCTTCCAGGCCGGTGATCCCCGCCAGGGAGATCGATGGCTTGACCACCCAGAACTGGGTGCCGGTGACCAGGTAATCTTCAGCCAGCGGATCCATGGTCAACTCGGCCGTGGCGCTGGACAGGTCCGGATCGACCTTGAGGTTCTTCAGGCTGCCGACCTGGATGCCTTTGTACATTACCGGCGTACGGCCGGCCTGCAAGCCTTCGAAGTCGCTGAGCTTGACCTTCACGCGGATGCCCGCGGCAGCGGCGTCAAAGTCTTCGTAGAGCCTGAACGGCAGGCTCGGGTCTGTCGGCGGACTGTCCTTGCGGCCTTCGGGCGTGGCGAATGCAATACCACCGGCCACGATGCTCGCCAGGGACTCACTACGCACCTTTACGCCCGACAGGTTGGCGTCGATGCTGATGCCGCTGGCGTTCCAGAAACGCGTGTGCTTGCGCACCAGGCTGGCATAGGTCGGCTCGATGAACACCTTGATCTCGACGGTGCTCTGATCCTCGGACAGCAGGTAGCTTTTCACCTGGCCGACCTGGATCTGTTTGTAGAACACCGGACTGCCGCGGTTCAGCGAACCCAGTCGGTCGGCCTTGATGGTCAAGTGCAACCCCGGCTTGGAATCCGACAGCGGCGGTTCCTCCGCCAAGGCCTTGAACTTGCGGGTCGACTCCCCTTCACCCGGGCTGATCGCCACGTAGTTGCCCGACACCAGGGTTTCCAGGCCGGTGATACCGGCCAGGCTGACGCTCGGCTTGACCAGCCAGAAACGCGTTCCGGTCTTCAGGTATTGCTCGACGTCCTTGTTCATCTCAACGGTGGCGATCACGCCTTTGGAGCTGCCTTCATCGTCCAGCGTCAGGGTCTTCACCTTGCCCACCGACATGCCCTTGTAGACGATTTCGGTCTTGTTGGCCTGGATGCCTTCGCCGCTTTCGAAGCGTACGTTGATCTCGATCCCGGTGTCGTTGTAGGCCCGCCAGCCGAGCCAGCCGCCGATGATCAGGGCAATCAACGGCAGGATCCAGATGGCCGACCAGTTCGAAGCCGGTCGGGTTTTTGCGGTAGGCAAATCAGTCATGGTCGTTATCCGACTCCGTGTTATCCCAGATCAGTCGGGGATCGAAGGTTACTGCGGCAATCATTGTCAAAATCACTACGCTGGCAAAAGCGATGGCCCCCAGCCCGGCTTCGACACTGGCAAGGCGACCGAAATTCACCACCGCCACCAGGATGGCGATCACAAAGATATCCAGCATCGACCAGCGGCCGATGAACTCGATGAAACGGTACATGAGGATGCGCTGGCGCGCCGACATCGGCTGGTGCCGTTGTACGGAAAACAGCAACAGGGCAATCCCCACCAACTTGAACGTGGGCACAACGATACTGGCGATGAACACCACTGCGGCGATGGGGATCATGCCGTGCTGCACCAGCTCGATAACGCCGGCCATGATCGTGCTCGGGGCACCCTGGCCCAGCGAGTTGATGGTCATGATCGGCAGCAGGTTGGCCGGAATATAAAGAATCGCGGCAGTGATCAACAACGCCCAGGTCCGCATCATGCTGTCCGGACGACGGGGATGAACCCGTGCGCCGCAACGGGTGCAGGTTTGCTTGTCGGTCTCGGGGTCCTGTCGATTCAACTCATGGCATTCCGTACAGATCAGAATGCCTGCATCAATCGCCCGCATGGTCATCCTCTCCTGATAACGCTTGCCAGATCTGATGCGGTGACATCGCCACTTCCAACCAGACCTGGACCAGCAACAAACTGATAAAGCACACCAGGCCGAGCCCTACGGTGATGGCCGCCATGTCCGCCAGCTTGACGATGGCCACCAGCACGCCCATGAGATAGACCTCGAGCATCCCCAGTCGCGCAGATGGTGATAAATGCGATACAGCAACAGCCCATAGCTACGCCCGATATTCAGGCGAATGGTCAACAACACAAGCAATTGACAAAGCAGTTTGAGGAGCGGAATGCCCATGCTGCACAGGAACACCACCACCGATATGCCCTGCATGCCCGTATCGAACAGGCCGACTACACCGCTCCAGACGGTGTCCTGGGAGGACTGCCCGAGCAGGTTGAGCTGCATGATGGGTAGGAAGTTGGCCGGCACGTACAACAGCAGCGCGGCGATAACCAGGGCAAGACTGCGTTCGACGACATTGTGCCGGTGTGCGTAAAGCTCATATCCGCAACGGGGACACTCGGCTTTTTCGCCATGGGCCAGCCGAGGCTTGCGCATCAACAGGTCGCATTCATGGCATGCCACCAGATCGTTCAGGGGTAGATCTGACAATCTCTTGGTGTCTGACGGATCGGGCATAAAGCGCTCTGGCTCAGCTAAGGAAGGGCTATTCTAGTGCCCTCGCTGGTAAATAACCGTGCAAATTTATCACGAGCTTCCACTGGTGTTTTATGGCGGACAAAACAAAACCCCAACTGCTTTCGCAATTGGGGTTTCGGAATTTAATCTTGACGATGACCTACTCTCACATGGGGAAACCCCACACTACCATCGGCGATGCATCGTTTCACTTCTGAGTTCGGGATGGGATCAGGTGGTTCCAATGCTCTATGGTCGTCAAGAAATTCTTGAGCCAGCGCGCTTTTCAGCGTTCCAGCAAATCGGGTATGTGATCAGGTGTGAGCCGCAAACTTTCGGTTCGTTTCGTCTTCACCACACCGCAATCTGGCTTTCTAAGCGCAAATTGCTTGGGTGTTATATGGTCAAGCCTCACGGGCAATTAGTACAGGTTAGCTCAACGCCTCACAGCGCTTACACACCCTGCCTATCAACGTCGTAGTCTTCGACGGCCCTTCAGGGAGCTCAAGGCTCCAGTGAGATCTCATCTTGAGGCAAGTTTCCCGCTTAGATGCTTTCAGCGGTTATCTTTTCCGAACATAGCTACCCGGCAATGCCACTGGCGTGACAACCGGAACACCAGAGGTTCGTCCACTCCGGTCCTCTCGTACTAGGAGCAGCCCCTCTCAAATCTCAAACGTCCACGGCAGATAGGGACCGAACTGTCTCACGACGTTCTAAACCCAGCTCGCGTACCACTTTAAATGGCGAACAGCCATACCCTTGGGACCGGCTTCAGCCCCAGGATGTGATGAGCCGACATCGAGGTGCCAAACACCGCCGTCGATATGAACTCTTGGGCGGTATCAGCCTGTTATCCCCGGAGTACCTTTTATCCGTTGAGCGATGGCCCTTCCATACAGAACCACCGGATCACTAAGACCTACTTTCGTACCTGCTCGACGTGTCTGTCTCGCAGTCAAGCGCGCTTTTGCCTTTATACTCTACGACCGATTTCCGACCGGTCTGAGCGCACCTTCGTACTCCTCCGTTACTCTTTAGGAGGAGACCGCCCCAGTCAAACTACCCACCATACACTGTCCTCGATCCGGATAACGGACCTGAGTTAGAACCTCAAAGTTGCCAGGGTGGTATTTCAAGGATGGCTCCACGCAGACTGGCGTCCACGCTTCAAAGCCTCCCACCTATCCTACACAAGCAAATTCAAAGTCCAGTGCAAAGCTATAGTAAAGGTTCACGGGGTCTTTCCGTCTAGCCGCGGATACACTGCATCTTCACAGCGATTTCAATTTCACTGAGTCTCGGGTGGAGACAGCGCCGCCATCGTTACGCCATTCGTGCAGGTCGGAACTTACCCGACAAGGAATTTCGCTACCTTAGGACCGTTATAGTTACGGCCGCCGTTTACCGGGGCTTCGATCAAGAGCTTCGCGTTAGCTAACCCCATCAATTAACCTTCCGGCACCGGGCAGGCGTCACACCCTATACGTCCACTTTCGTGTTTGCAGAGTGCTGTGTTTTTAATAAACAGTCGCAGCGGCCTGGTATCTTCGACCGGCGTGGGCTTACGCAGCAAGTGCTTCACCCTCACCGGCGCACCTTCTCCCGAAGTTACGGTGCCATTTTGCCTAGTTCCTTCACCCGAGTTCTCTCAAGCGCCTTGGTATTCTCTACCCAACCACCTGTGTCGGTTTGGGGTACGGTTCCTGGTTACCTGAAGCTTAGAAGCTTTTCTTGGAAGCATGGCATCAACCACTTCGTCACCCAAAGGGTAACTCGTCATCAGCTCTCGGCCTTGAAACCCCGGATTTACCTAAGATTTCAGCCTACCACCTTAAACTTGGACAACCAACGCCAAGCTGGCCTAGCCTTCTCCGTCCCTCCATCGCAATAACCAGAAGTACAGGAATATTAACCTGTTTTCCATCGACTACGCTTTTCAGCCTCGCCTTAGGGACCGACTAACCCTGCGTCGATTAACGTTGCGCAGGAAACCTTGGTCTTTCGGCGTGGGTGTTTTTCACACCCATTGTCGTTACTCATGTCAGCATTCGCACTTCTGATACCTCCAGCAAGCTTCTCAACTCACCTTCACAGGCTTACAGAACGCTCCTCTACCGCATCACTTACGTGATACCCGTAGCTTCGGTGTATGGTTTGAGCCCCGTTACATCTTCCGCGCAGGCCGACTCGACTAGTGAGCTATTACGCTTTCTTTAAAGGGTGGCTGCTTCTAAGCCAACCTCCTAGCTGTCTAAGCCTTCCCACATCGTTTCCCACTTAACCATAACTTTGGGACCTTAGCTGACGGTCTGGGTTGTTTCCCTTTTCACGACGGACGTTAGCACCCGCCGTGTGTCTCCCATGCTCGGCACTTGTAGGTATTCGGAGTTTGCATCGGTTTGGTAAGTCGGGATGACCCCCTAGCCGAAACAGTGCTCTACCCCCTACAGTGATACATGAGGCGCTACCTAAATAGCTTTCGAGGAGAACCAGCTATCTCCGAGCTTGATTAGCCTTTCACTCCGATCCACAGGTCATCCGCTAACTTTTCAACGGTAGTCGGTTCGGTCCTCCAGTCAGTGTTACCTAACCTTCAACCTGCCCATGGATAGATCGCCCGGTTTCGGGTCTATTCCCAGCGACTAGACGCCCTATTAAGACTCGCTTTCGCTACGCCTCCCCTATTCGGTTAAGCTCGCCACTGAAAATAAGTCGCTGACCCATTATACAAAAGGTACGCAGTCACAGAACAAAGTCTGCTCCCACTGCTTGTACGCATACGGTTTCAGGATCTATTTCACTCCCCTCTCCGGGGTTCTTTTCGCCTTTCCCTCACGGTACTAGTTCACTATCGGTCAGTCAGTAGTATTTAGCCTTGGAGGATGGTCCCCCCATATTCAGACAAAGTTTCTCGTGCTCCGTCCTACTCGATTTCACTTCTAAGATCCTTTCGCGTACAGGGCTATCACCCACTATGGCCGCACTTTCCAGAGCGTTCCGCTAAAATCAAAGAAGCTTAAGGGCTAGTCCCCGTTCGCTCGCCACTACTAAGGGAATCTCGGTTGATTTCTTTTCCTCAGGGTACTTAGATGTTTCAGTTCCCCTGGTTCGCTTCTTGCACCTATGTATTCAGTGCAAGATAACCATCTTATGATGGCTGGGTTCCCCCATTCAGACATCTCCGGATCACAGTCTGTTTGCCGACTCCCCGAAGCTTTTCGCAGGCTACCACGTCTTTCATCGCCTCTGACTGCCAAGGCATCCACCGTATGCGCTTCTTCACTTGACCATATAACCCCAAGCAATCTGGTTATACTGTGAAGACGACATTCGCCGAAAATTTGCATGCTCAATTAAGAACGCTCACAAATTTTACCTTAGCCTGATCCGTTACCAGTGAAAGTAACGTTCAGTCTATCTTTCTATCACATACCCAAATTTTTAAAGAACGATCCAGTCAAAAGACCAGAAATCAACATTCACCATCGCGTCGATGGAATGCTCATTTCTAAGCTTTCAGTCTCAGAAGCAGTAGTGGTGGAGCCAAGCGGGATCGAACCGCTGACCTCCTGCGTGCAAGGCAGGCGCTCTCCCAGCTGAGCTATGGCCCCGTATTTCTACAGGCGTTTCCCACACAAAATTGGTGGGTCTGGGCAGATTCGAACTGCCGACCTCACCCTTATCAGGGGTGCGCTCTAACCAACTGAGCTACAGACCCAATTTCGGGCTGCTTCTAATCGTCTTCTTCAATGAATCAAGCAATTCGTGTGGGAGCTCATGAAGCCGCTGCTGTCGTCGATTAAGGAGGTGATCCAGCCGCAGGTTCCCCTACGGCTACCTTGTTACGACTTCACCCCAGTCATGAATCACACCGTGGTAACCGTCCCCCCGAAGGTTAGACTAGCTACTTCTGGTGCAACCCACTCCCATGGTGTGACGGGCGGTGTGTACAAGGCCCGGGAACGTATTCACCGCGACATTCTGATTCGCGATTACTAGCGATTCCGACTTCACGCAGTCGAGTTGCAGACTGCGATCCGGACTACGATCGGTTTTATGGGATTAGCTCCGCCTCGCGGCTTGGCAACCCTCTGTACCGACCATTGTAGCACGTGTGTAGCCCAGGCCGTAAGGGCCATGATGACTTGACGTCATCCCCACCTTCCTCCGGTTTGTCACCGGCAGTCTCCTTAGAGTGCCCACCATAACGTGCTGGTAACTAAGGACAAGGGTTGCGCTCGTTACGGGACTTAACCCAACATCTCACGACACGAGCTGACGACAGCCATGCAGCACCTGTCTCAATGCTCCCGAAGGCACCAATCCATCTCTGGAAAGTTCATTGGATGTCAAGGCCTGGTAAGGTTCTTCGCGTTGCTTCGAATTAAACCACATGCTCCACCGCTTGTGCGGGCCCCCGTCAATTCATTTGAGTTTTAACCTTGCGGCCGTACTCCCCAGGCGGTCAACTTAATGCGTTAGCTGCGCCACTAAGAGCTCAAGGCTCCCAACGGCTAGTTGACATCGTTTACGGCGTGGACTACCAGGGTATCTAATCCTGTTTGCTCCCCACGCTTTCGCACCTCAGTGTCAGTATCAGTCCAGGTGGTCGCCTTCGCCACTGGTGTTCCTTCCTATATCTACGCATTTCACCGCTACACAGGAAATTCCACCACCCTCTACCATACTCTAGCTCGACAGTTTTGAATGCAGTTCCCAGGTTGAGCCCGGGGCTTTCACATCCAACTTAACGAACCACCTACGCGCGCTTTACGCCCAGTAATTCCGATTAACGCTTGCACCCTCTGTATTACCGCGGCTGCTGGCACAGAGTTAGCCGGTGCTTATTCTGTCGGTAACGTCAAAATTGCAGAGTATTAATCTACAACCCTTCCTCCCAACTTAAAGTGCTTTACAATCCGAAGACCTTCTTCACACACGCGGCATGGCTGGATCAGGCTTTCGCCCATTGTCCAATATTCCCCACTGCTGCCTCCCGTAGGAGTCTGGACCGTGTCTCAGTTCCAGTGTGACTGATCATCCTCTCAGACCAGTTACGGATCGTCGCCTTGGTGAGCCATTACCTCACCAACTAGCTAATCCGACCTAGGCTCATCTGATAGCGCAAGGCCCGAAGGTCCCCTGCTTTCTCCCGTAGGACGTATGCGGTATTAGCGTTCGTTTCCGAACGTTATCCCCCACTACCAGGCAGATTCCTAGGCATTACTCACCCGTCCGCCGCTCTCAAGAGGCGCAAGCACCTCTCTACCGCTCGACTTGCATGTGTTAGGCCTGCCGCCAGCGTTCAATCTGAGCCATGATCAAACTCTTCAGTTCAAACATCTTTGGGTTTTGAGAAAACCCTAAACTTGGCTCAGCAATCGTTGGTTACATCTTTGATTTCTCGCGGAGTAACTTGTGATGCTGATAATCTGTTGACTAGCAGTCTGACTCCACAAGCACCCACACGAATTGCTTGATTCAGTTGTTAAAGAGCGGTGGTTGATTCTTTCGTCTCAACCGAGGCGCGCATTCTACAGCGCCCGGTGTTGCTGTCAAGCGGTTATTTAAGAAGTTTTTCAAAGTTTCCCGTGGAAAACACTAACAACTTCAACCACTTGCGCTTTCGATCTCTCGTTAGCGGGAGGCGAATTCTACAGCGTTGTTCGCTGCTGTCAACACCTCTTTTTCACCGCTTTCGACCGAGAGGATCGAACCGTTGATAAAGCCAAACGACAGCGCCTTATCCACGGCTTCCGGACTTCGATGAACTGAAGCCCTGCGCGACCTAAAATCGTTTAACTCATTGAAACTCAAGGAGTTTTTCTTTTCGGCTGCGCCGGAAGTGGGGCGAATTATAGACGTCTGGAATCTGCCGTCAACACTTAATTAAGCTTTTGTTGCAGAAGGTACTTTCCTGCCCAGCAAACGCGGGATCCGGCGCGTAATCGGCGGCACCCTGAGCAACAAGAGTACAGCGCCTATAGACGCATAGATCGACCACTCCTTCAGGTCCGCTCGCACGATCCACAGCATGTGCAGCAGTCCAAGCCCCAGGATCAGGTAAACCAGACGATGCAGTTTTTTCCAGCGCCCCCCAAGCCGGCGCTGGCTGTAGCGGTTGGAGGTAACCGCCAGGGCCAGCAGGCCGAGAAACCCGAGCACGCCGACAATAATGTAGGGCCGTTTGCTCAGCTCAACACCCAACTGCGACCAATCGAAGCCCAGGATGAACGCGGCGTACCCGCTCAAGTGCAGCACGACATAAGTGAAACACCACAACCCCAACTGGCGCCTGACCGCCATCCACCCCGCCCAGCCGGTCAGCTTCTGCAGCGGAGTCATGCTCAAGGTGATCAACAAGAGGATCAGCGTGCCCAGCCCAAGCCTGTCCACCAGCACCTTGCCGGGATCAGGTCCCAGCGCATTCATCAACGCCTGGTAAAGCCAGGCCAACGGCCAGACCGCCGCCGCAAGGAAGACACCCACCCGCCACACTGGAAAACGCATCAGTAGTCCTTCCTCAAGTCCATCCCTGCATACAGGGAGGCCACCTCGTCCTGGTAACCATTGAACATCAAGGTATCGCGAACATTGGGACTGAACAGCCCGCTCGGCAACCGACGCTCATGGGCCTGGGTCCAGCGCGGATGGTCGACCGTCGGGTTGACGTTGGCATAGAAGCCGTACTCATCGGCCGCAATGCTCTGCCAGGTGGTCTTCGGCTGCTCACTCACCAGGCTGATGCGCACGATCGACTTCACACTCTTGAAGCCGTACTTCCACGGCACCACCAACCGCAGAGGCGCACCATTCTGATTGGGCAGTTCGCGGCCATACATCCCGACTGCCAGGATGGCCAGAGGATTCATCGCCTCGTCCAGTCGCAGCCCTTCCACATAAGGCCAGTCGATCAGGGCAAAACCGGAACGCTGCCCCGGCATCACCTTAGGGTCCTGCAAGGTTTCGAAACGGATGTATTTAGCCTTGGAAGTAGGCTCGACCTGCTTGAGCAACGCAGAGATGGGAAAGCCAATCCACGGGATGACCATTGACCACGCCTCGACACAGCGCAATCGATAGATCCGCTCCTCCAGCTGGTAGGGCTTCATGAAGTCTTCCAACGCATAGCGCCCCGGCTTGCCGACCTCGCCATCCACTACCACGCTCCAGGGTTCGGTTTTCAAGGAACCGGCATTGGCGGCCGGGTCACCCTTGTCGGTGCCGAACTCGTAGAAGTTGTTGTAGTGGGTCGCGTCCTTGAACGGGGTGATGGTTTCGTTGACGGTCACCGCTCCCCATTGGATAGACGGCAGTTTCTCGGTAAACCACGATGGCGCGTTGCCGGGCTCGACCTCGGCATAACGTGCGGCGTCGGCAGCACTCGCCCAGCGTGGCAGGCTGCTTACGGCCAGCCCGGCCATGGATGCACCGAGTACCTGGCGACGGGAAAGATAGAAGGATTCGGGTGTGACGTCCGATTCACGGCAGTCGGACGACTTGGGGATCTTGATCAGCATGACAACTCCGCAGTATTGGAGGGCAGTTGCACCAATAGACTGCGGAGTATGGGGGAAATTACATTAAGGCAACGTTTAGCGCCGGCGAAGACGCAACAAATACTGAACCGGACCGGAGGCCGCGTAGGCGAGGAAGATCAGCAGCAGGATGCGTGGCGGATCACTGAAGACCACCGCGAACACCAGCACGACCGCCAAAATCGCAACGAATGGCACGCGCCCCTTCAGGTCCAGCTCCTTGAAGCTGTTGTACTTGATGTTGCTGACCATCAGCATCCCGGCCGCCGCCACCAGCAGCGCGACGAGGAACGACATCTTCGAACCCTGTATGCCGTAATCGCTGAACGCCCAGACGACGCCCGCTACCACGCCCGCAGCGGCCGGGCTGGCGAGCCCGATGAAGTAGCGCTTGTCCGCCTTGCCTACCTGGGTATTGAAACGCGCCAGGCGCAACGCCGCACCCGCCACATAGATGAAGGCGACCATCCAGCCGACCTTGCCCATGTCTCCCAACGCCCAACCAAACGCCAGCAAGGCCGGCGCCACGCCGAAGGCGACCATGTCGGACAGGGAGTCATATTCGGCGCCGAATGCGCTTTGGGTGTTGGTCATGCGGGCCACGCGCCCGTCCAGGCCATCGAGCACCATGGCGACAAAGATAGCAATGGCGGCGAAAGCGAAATAGCGGCTCGCCCCCACGCTGTCGCCGGCACTCAATGCCGCCTGGGCACTCATGGAGTTGATGATGGAATAGAAGCCGGCGAAGAGGTTCGCAGTGGTAAACAGATTCGGCAACAGATAGATGCCACGATGCCGGACCTTACGGCCTTCAGCGTCATGGCCTTCTTCGATGTGCTCATCGATGGGCAGCAGGCTTTCGGCGTCAGGAGCCTGGTTTGGCTCGTCGGGGCGTTCGCTCATGGACAGTACCTTGCAACGGTGTGAAAAAATTCGACAGGCGTCTGGGACGACGGTTCGGCCGCAAACGATGCAGCTTTATACCAGAAGCCATCGCCCAAACGAAAAAACGCGGCCGAGGCCGCGTTTTTTCGATCAAGCTCGCGACTTAGTTCTTGGCTTTGTCGACGATCTTGTTGGCGCTGATCCACGGCATCATCGAGCGCAGTTGCTCACCGATGATTTCGATACCGTGCGCAGCGTTGTTACGACGCTTGGCGGTCATCGAAGGATAGCCGGTAGCCCCTTCGCTGATGAACATCTTGGCGTATTCGCCGTCCTGAATACGTTTCAGGGCGTTGCGCATGGCCTGACGGGATTCGGCGTTGATCACTTCCGGACCGGTCACGTACTCGCCGTATTCGGCGTTGTTGGAGATCGAGTAGTTCATGTTGGCGATACCGCCTTCGTACATGAGGTCAACGATCAGCTTCAGTTCGTGCAGGCACTCGAAGTAAGCCATTTCTGGCGCGTAGCCCGCTTCGACCAGGGTTTCGAAACCGGCTTTCACCAGTTCGACGGTACCGCCGCACAGAACGGCTTGTTCGCCGAACAGGTCGGTTTCGGTCTCGTCCTTGAAGGTGGTTTCGATGATGCCGGTACGACCGCCACCCACACCTGCCGCGTAGGACAGAGCGACATTCTTGGCGTTGCCCGAAGCGTCCTGGTAGATCGCGATCAGGTCAGGGATACCGCCGCCCTTCACGAACTCGGAACGCACGGTGTGGCCCGGTGCCTTCGGCGCGATCATGATCACGTCGAGGTCGGCACGCGGCACGACCTGGTTGTAGTGGATCGAGAAGCCGTGGGAGAAGGCCAGGGTTGCGCCTTTCTTGATGTTCGGCTCGATCTCGTCGCGGTACAGCGCGCCCTGGAATTCGTCCGGGGTCAGGATCATTACCAGGTCGGCAGCGGCAACGGCGGAAGCCACGTCAGCCACTTTCAGGCCATGGGCTTCTGCCTTGGCAACGGTGGACGAGCCTTTACGCAGGCCGACGGTCACGTCAACGCCGGAGTCTTTCAGGTTGCAAGCTTGCGCGTGGCCCTGGGAACCGTAGCCGATGATGGCGACTTTCTTGCCCTGGATGATCGACAGGTCGCAGTCTTTATCGTAGAAAACTTTCATGAATTTCCTCTCTATCCGGCCGTTCAGGCCATTCGCTAATTTGGTTTAGATGCTCAGTACTTTGTCGCCACGGGCAATCCCGGTGACACCACTGCGTACGGTTTCCAGAATCGAGGCAGTGCCGATCGACTGGATGAAGCTGTCGAGCTTGTCGCTGGTACCGGTCAATTGAACGGTATAGACGCTGGCGCTGACATCGACGATCTGCCCACGATAAATATCGGTAGTGCGTTTGATCTCGGCGCGCTGGGCGCCGGTGGCCTTGACCTTGACCAGCATCAGTTCGCGCTCGATGTGAGCACTTTCCGACAGGTCCACCAGCTTGACCACCTCGATCAGCTTGTTCAGGTTCTTGGTGATCTGCTCGATGATCTCATCGTGCCCGACAGTGGTCAGCGTCAGACGCGACAGGGTCGGGTCCTCGGTTGGCGCCACGGTCAGGCTTTCGATGTTGTAGTTGCGCTGTGAGAACAGGCCCACAACACGAGACAGCGCACCCGGTTCGTTTTCCAGAAGCAGGGAAATAATATGTCGCATGATTAGGTACGCTCCGTCTTGCTCAGCCACATATCGCGCATGGAGCCGTCTTTGATCTGCATCGGGTAGACGTGCTCGCTGGTGTCGACCGCAATATCGATCACCACCAGGCGATCCTTCATGGCGAACGCTTCCTCCATTTTCGTCTTCAAGTCTTTCGACTCGGTAATGCGTACGCCGACGTGACCATAGGCCTCTGCCAGCTTGACGAAGTCAGGCAGCGATTCCATGTAGGAATGCGAGTGACGGCTGCCGTAGCTCATGTCCTGCCACTGGCGAACCATACCCAGTACACCGTTGTTCAGGATCACGATCTTCACCGGCAAGCCGTATTGCAGGCAGGTGGACAGTTCCTGGATGTTCATCTGGATGCTGCCCTCGCCGGTGACGCAGGCGACGTCGGCATCCGGGAAGCTCAACTGGATGCCCATGGCCGCCGGGAAACCGAAGCCCATGGTGCCCAGGCCGCCGGAGTTGATCCAGCGGTTGGGCTTGTTGAACTTGTAGTACTGCGCAGCGAACATCTGGTGCTGGCCCACGTCGGAGGTCACGAAGGCATCGCCCTTGGTGACTTCGCAGAGGGTTTCGATCACGGTCTGCGGCTTGATCACGCTACCGTCGCCCTTGTCGTAAGGGAACAGTCCGCGATCGCCGCGCCATTCATCGACCTGCTTCCACCAACTGGCCAGCGCTTCCTTGTTCGGGGTCTCGCCGATTTCCTTGAGGATGGCGACCATTTCGGTCAGCACGCTCTCTACGGGACCGACGATAGGCACGTCTGCCTTGATGGTCTTGGAGATGGAAGCCGGGTCGATGTCGATATGGATGATCTTGGCGTTCGGGCAGAACTTCGACGCACCGTTGATGACACGGTCATCGAAGCGCGCACCCACAGCCAGGATCACGTCGGCATGGTGCATCGCCAGGTTGGCGGTGTAGCTGCCGTGCATGCCGAGCATGCCGATGAACTGGCGATCGGTGCCCGGAAACGCGCCCAGGCCCATCAGCGTATTGGTCACCGGCAGGTTGAGCATTTTCGCCAGTTCGGTCAGCGGCGCGGAGCCACCACCGAGGATCACGCCGCCACCCGAATACAAAACGGGACGCTTGGCCGCCAGGAGCATTTCGGCTGCCTTGCGGATCTGCCCGGAGTGACCGCGTACGGCCGGGCTGTAGGAGCGCAGCTTGGCTTTCTTCGGGAAGATGTATTCGAACTTCTCGGCCGGGTTGGTCATGTCTTTCGGCACGTCGACCACGACCGGGCCTGGACGACCGGATTCAGCCAGGTAGAAGGCCTTCTTCATGACCTCAGGGATTTCCGACGCGTGCTTGATCATGAAGCTGTGCTTCACGATCGGCCGGGAGATGCCGATCATGTCGGTTTCCTGGAACGCATCGGTGCCGACCATGGTGCTGGGCACCTGACCGGAGATGATCACCATCGGGATGGAGTCCATGTAGGCGGTGGCGATACCGGTGATGGCGTTCGTGGCGCCTGGACCGGAAGTCACCAACACCACGCCGGCCTTGCCGGTGGCACGGGCATAGCCGTCAGCCATGTGGGTCGCCGCTTGCTCGTGACGAACCAGGATGTGGGTCACTTCCGGCTCTTTGAACAGGGCATCATAGACATGAAGAAGAGCACCACCCGGGTACCCATAGATATATTTGACGCCTTCGTCGCGCAAAAAGCGGACGAGCATCTCACCGCCAGATAAAAGCTCCACGTTGTTCACCTCTAAAACGCCAGAATACCGGCCCACGAAAGGGGACGGGTCTTAATAGGTTTACTTCTCGGCAGAGCATGAGCGACGGTGGTCGCCGACTACGTCAGCACTGACTGAGCAAGTATTGGGATCGTCCCAAGTGTTGCGGGCCTTTCCCACCCAGCGCGAGGTAACGCGTTGCGGGTGTAACAGGTCGGCGCGGATGTGCGCCTCATGATCTGCCGAGTGGGCCTGCTTCTGGCAGTCCCTCTACAGCGGACTTTGGATTCTTCTGTTTCGCCCTCTGCAAGTCAAGACGTCAATGTGCTTTATTCGAAGTAAGCGCATGAGAACGCAAGAAAAAACCTATAAACGGCAACTGTGTTAGCTTCAATTGCGCAACCCATGACAAGGAAACAGCATGCGAATGTTCTTCTTGACGGCCAGCCTGCTGGTTGGCCTGAGCCCAATCTGCGTGGCCGGCCAGGTCTATAAATGGGTGGACGCCCAGGGCGTTACCCATTTCAGTGCCCAGCCGCCCGAAGGCGAGCAAGCCGCAACCATGATCAAATCCACCCCACCTGCGCCCGCCAAGGCTGCGTCGCCGCCGTCAGGTGGGGTCGTTGGCGACCAGAAGGCGATCGATCAACAGGTCAAGAAACAGGTCGCCGAGCAGGAAGCCCAGCTCAAGGCGTTCTGCGAGCAGGCCCGGACCAACCTGGCGCAACTGCAGAACAACCCGAGGGTACGGGAGGACGTGGAAGGTGAAATGCGCCGCCTCAGCGACGAACAGCGGCGCCAGCGGATCGATGAGACCCGCAAGCAGATAGAGGAAAACTGCCAGTGAAGAAGGTCAGCTGGCGCGGCTGATCAACTGGTCGAACTGCGACAGCAGCCGCTGCAACTCGGTGCCCTG
Organism: Pseudomonas sp. Cab53; assembly: GCF_018325965.1. Lineage (NCBI taxonomy): Bacteria > Pseudomonadati > Pseudomonadota > Gammaproteobacteria > Pseudomonadales > Pseudomonadaceae > Pseudomonas > Pseudomonas sp. Cab53. Next base: position 5,224,831 of record NZ_AP021902.1, read on the forward strand.
CCCCGGGCGCTGGGCATAGACCATCTCCGCCATCGCCAGAATGCCGGAGGCGTTGGGCAGCGGCAGGTCGTTTTCCAGGATGGCTTTCATGCGTGGCAGAAAGATCCATTGCAGCCACTGCTCGAAGTCCAGGGTGTCGACCGCGAATGGCTCGACACTGGCCAGTGCTTCGGCCGAGGGCGACTGCTCGCTCCACCAGCCCTGGACCCGCAGCTCCCGCTCGATCAGCAGAAGCTGATCGGCGATTTGGGGAAAACGCGTATCCATCAGAGCGAGACCTTGGCCTTCTGACGAGCCAGGGCCGCGCCAGCTGGATCGCCTTGTTTCTCACGGGCCTGAGCGATCAACTCCCACAGACTGGCCTGAAGTGCCGGACGACCGCTGGTGAAGGTCAGGCCACGACGGGCAAGCTGCTCGGCTTGCGGCGCGTCGCCTTGGGCCATGCGCACCTGGGCCAGGCGATACAGGACCTGTGGCTCACGCGGCGCAACACGCTGGGCACGCTCAAGGCTCGACGATGCACCGTTGAGGTCACCACCGGCCTGTTGCTGTTGCGCCGTGGTCAACAGCGCCAGCACCGGACCGTCCAGCTGTTCATCGGCGGACAAGCCACCCGAGCTGGCCGACGGGATACTGTTCGGCGTCGAAGGCATGCTGTAGCTGCCCTGGTTGATCGGCGACGTCTCGATAGGCCCCGGCGTGATCGGTCCTGGCGTGATCGGCGTGCTGCTGATCGGAGCCGAGGTCGTGGCACCGCCACCTGGAATCATCACGACGACACCGGAGTCGCCTTGGGGAATCGCCTGGGCCTGGCCCTGGGTCGGACGTTTCACCGTCGTCTGCCGGAAACCGCCATTGGCCGAGACGCGCTCGCTGTTGGACACCGCCGTGCCGGAATCAACGACCGGAATCGAACCGCGCTGTACGGTAGAGCAACCACTGAGCAAAGCCACGGCCGTTACCGCTGGAATCAACCACTTGTTCACTTGAAACCCTCTTTGCTTAATTCATCCAGTCCTTGACCCAATCCATCACCGATTCGGCAGGATTCTGGCTACCACAAGCAGCACCGGGTGGAGGCTCGCTGCCGCGAATATACGGCATCTGTACCGCACCCGGGCAATTGGCGTCGGAGCCTTGGCCCGTACGCGAATCCACCCAGGCCTGGACGATATTGTCCGGTTGCGGCATGTCCAGCGGCAACGGGTCGGCCTTGCGCATGAAACTGGTCCAGACCTGGAGCGCGCCGGTGGCACCGGTAAACGGGGTCTTGCCATTGTCGTCGCGGCCGAGCCAGACCACCGCCAGCAGATCCTGGCTGAAACCGGCGAACCAACTGTCACGCGAATCGTTACTGGTACCGGTCTTGCCGGCCAGGGTCAGGGTCCGGGGCAACACGTTATAGACCGAGCTGCCGGTGCCTTCGCGCATGACCCGCTGCATCGCGCTCTGGATCAGGTAGATGGACGCCGGATCGAACCGTTGCTGGATCTGGAACGGATAGCGCTTGAGCGGTTCGCCATCGGCAGTCAGCACACTGCGAATCCCGCGCATCGGCGTGTTGAAGCCGCCGTTGGCCAGCGTCTGGTACATCGCTGCCACTTCAATCGGCGTAAGGCCGCCCGCCCCCAGCAGCATCGATGGGAAGGCCGGCAATTCGCGGCTCACTCCCAGGCGCGCGACGGTCTTGAGCACGTTCGGCACGCCGACTTCAAGGCCCAGGCGAGCGGTTGACAGGTTGTAGGAATGCGCCAGCCCCTGATAGAGGAAGACCGTGCCGTGGGAACGCCGGTCGTAGTTCTGCGGCTTCCAGACCTGGCCATCGGCGCCCTTGACCGAAAACGCCTCGTCCGACAGCCAACTGGTCAGCGTGTACTGGCTGGGTTTTTCCAGGGCGGTGAGGTACACCGCCGGCTTGATCAGCGAGCCAATCGGGCGGACCGCATCCAGTGCCCGGTTAAAACCGGCGAAACTGGCCTGGCGACTGCCGATCATGGCCTGGACTTCACCGGTTTCCGGGTTGGTCACGACCATGGCGGCTTCGACTTCATCGGCGCCCTTGCGCGCGCCGAGGCGCTTGAAGGTGTCATCCACCGATGCCTCGGCCTTCATCTGCAGGATCGGGTCGAAGCTGGTGAAAATTCGCAGCCCTTCTTCGGTCAAGTCCTCGTCTCGGTAGTCTTCACGCAACTGGCGTTTGACCAGGTCCATGAAGCCGGGGAACGAGCTGTCCGCCAGGCTGCCACGCTTGGTCACGCCCAGCGGCATCTTCTTCGCGGCCTCCACTTGCTCGGCCGTCGCCACGCCTTGCTGCTGCAACAGGTCGAGCACCAGGTTGCGCCGCTCGAGGGCGCGTTCCGGGTAACGCCGCGGGTTGTAGGAAGACGGCCCCTTGACCATGCCCACCAGCAACGCCACCTGGTGCAGCTTGAGCTCGGACAACGGCTGGCTGAAGAAGAACTGGCTGGCGAGACCAAAACCGTGCACGGCGCGCTGACCGTCCTGGCCGATGAAGACCTCGTTGAGGTAGGCCTCGAGAATCTCCTGCTTGTCGTAATGCAGCTCCAACAGCAGCGCCATCATGGCTTCGGTGAGCTTGCGGGTGAGGCTGCGTTCGTTGGTCAGGTAGAAGTTCTTGACCAACTGCTGGGTCAAGGTACTGCCACCCTGACGCATATGGCCCGAGGACGTGTTGACCCAGACGGCGCGGGCAATCGACTTGGGCGAGACGCCGAAGTGATGGTAGAAATCACGGTCTTCGACGGCGATCAGCGTATCGAGCAGGAACGGTGGCACCTGGTCGATCTTGATCAGGATCCGGTCTTCCAGGTTCTTGGGGTACAGGCCGCCGATCAGCAGCGGTTCGAGACGCACCACCGACAGGCTGGCGTTATTGGCGCCGGTCAGCGCCGCGACGTAGTCACCGGAAAAACGCACCCGCACCGGCTGCGGTTGCTCCATGCCTTCATAGAACTGGAAGCCACGGGTGTTGAGGTCGACGGTATTGCCATTGACCGAGGCCGCGCCCGGGCCATTGGCGACGCTTTCGCGACGATAGCCCAGGGCATCGAGTTCAGTCAGGAAGTCGTCGCGGCTCAGCTTCTGTCCGACGAACAGCTCCAGCGGCCTGGCGTAGACCTTGGCCGGGATGGTCCAGCGCTTGCCGGAGAACTTCTCCTGGACCACGGCATCGAGGTAGACCGCGAAACCGGCGAGCACGACGAGGCCGACCAGGCTGAGTTTAAGGGCCCAGCCCAGCCAGGGCCGAAGGCGGCTGGCGGGTGGTTTCTTGGGGGTTCGGGGGGATCGAGTACGAGTCATGGCGGCGGATTATACGCACTTTGCTACGGTTCAACATGAGCCCGATGGCCCCGCTTGGCACCCAGGCCAGCCTGTTTGCGTTCACGACACTTGCCGCCATAATGACGGCCGTGAATTTTCCCAGACTCTGAAGGATCGCCCGTGAGCCAGTCCCTGATCGCTGCCCTGCAAAACCCGGCCCTCTACCCGCATCCCGTCGAAGGGTTTCAGGTCATCGAGACGCATATTTCCTGGGTATTGCTCACCGGGCCCTACGCCTACAAATTCAAGAAACCGGTCAACTTCGGTTTCCTCGACTTCACCAGCCTCGAGGCGCGCAAGCATTTTTGCGGCGAAGAACTGCGGCTGAACCAACGCCTGACCCAAGACCTGTACCTGGAAGTGCTGCCTGTGACCGGCAGCGCCGAAGCCCCTCAACTGGGTGGCGACGGGCCGGTCATCGAGTACGCGCTGAAAATGCGCCAGTTCCCGCAGAGCCAACTGCTCAGCACGCTGCAAGCCAATGGCGAGCTGACCACCGCGCACATCGACGAAATGGCCGCGCAGATCGCCCAGTTCCATCTCTCTACACCCAAAGTCCCGGCCGATAACGCCGCCGGCACCCCGGAGAGCGTGATGGCCCCGGTGAGCCAGAACTTCGAACAGATTCGCCCGTTCCTCAGCGACAAGGCCGATCTGCTGCAACTCGAAGCCCTGCAAGCGTGGGCCGACAGCAGTTTCGAGCGCCTCAAGCCACTGTTCATCCAGCGCAAGGCCGAAGGGTTCATCCGCGAATGCCATGGCGACATCCACCTGGGCAACGCCACGGTGATCGACGCCAAGGTGGTGATTTTCGACTGCATCGAATTCAACGAGCCGTTCCGCTTCACCGACGTCTACGGCGACACCGCGTTCCTGGCGATGGACCTGGAGGACCGTGGCCTCAAGTCGCTGGCGCGACGCTTCATCAGCCAGTACCTGGAACTGACCGGCGACTACCGCGGGCTGGAACTGCTGAACTTCTATAAAGCCTACCGCGCCCTGGTGCGCGCCAAGATCGCACTGTTCAGCATGCCGGCCGAAGCCGATCCAGTGCAGCGCGCCACCACCCTGCGCCAGTACCGCAACTACGCTAACCTGGCCGAAAGCTACAGCACCATTCCTTCACGCTTCCTGGCCATTACCCACGGTGTTTCGGCAGTCGGCAAAAGCCACGTCGCCATGCGCCTGGTCGAAGCCCTGGGCGCCATTCGCCTGCGCTCGGACGTAGAGCGCAAGCGCCTGTTCGGCGAGCAGCAAGTGCCCAACGATCCACAGGCCGGCATCTATAGCAGCGACGCCAGCAGCGCCACTTACGGCCGCCTGCATGAAATCGCCGACGTCATCCTGCGCGCCGGCTTCCCCGTGGTGATCGACGCGACCTACCTCAAGCGTGACCAGCGCGATGCCGCCGCGAAAATCGCCGAAGCCACGGGCGCTCCGTTCCTGATCCTTGACTGCAATGCACCGCAGGCAGTGATCGAAAGCTGGCTGGCGCAGCGCCAGGCCGACCAGAACGACCCTTCCGATGCGAACCTGGCCGTCATCGCTGCCCAGCAAGCCAACCGGGAAGCCCTTACTCCAGCGGAAATCCTTTGCAGCAAACGGGTCCAGACCAACGAAAGCGGGACACTCGACGTCGTGGTCGCGCAGATCCGCCAACGCCTGCCAGGTCTGTAGAAAACTATTTCGGCCGTGAAGCGACGCTCGGCTTCACGGCCGCCAAATAGTGGCACTATACTGGCGTCATAAAACCAACAGGTGATGTGACATGAGCCTTCCCAAGCTTCTCAATACCCCGCTGTACGCCTTGCTGCGCAAAGACGATATCGCCGGCTTCAACAGCGAGCGTCCGCAGGGTCCGGTCGACATGCGTGGCGGCGATTTTCGTGGCCTTGACCTGCGCGAACTGAACGCAGACGACGTGGATTTCACCGACGCTTACTTCCGATCTGCCGATCTGCGCGGGATCGACTTCCGCAAGGCATCGCTGGAGGGCGCGAGCCTGGCCCACGCGCAAATATCCGGTGCCTACTTCCCGCCCGAGTTGTCCGCGGACGAGATCCTGATGTCGATGAACTTCGGCACCCGATTGCGCTACCGCACCCGTTGACGACAGGGCTGCTCCCGATGGGGTGTCAGTGTTGCTGGCGCCTTCGCGAGCAGGCTCGTTCCCTGGTCCCCCCTTCCAGCGCCCCCGCCTGCGCTGAAACAGGCTTGTTGCCGCCTCGATCGTGCGTAATGCCTTAGAAGCTTTCGCAACTAATCCCACCAAAGAATCACGCTTTTCCTACTGACCGCTACACTGCTCAGAAGCTTGCCCACCGCACCGATCGGCCGTCGCAAGGAGGCTCGATGAATGATGAACTGCAACACCTGAAGAATCTGGGCAAGACATCAGCCCAGTGGCTGCACGCCGTGGGCATCCACAGTGCCTCGGATCTGCGCCGGCTCGGTGCGGTGGATGCTTATCGCGCCGTGCGCACCCGCGGTTTCCGGGCTTCCAAGGTATTGCTGTATGCGATCGAGGGCGCGTTGCTGGACGTGCACTGGAATGACGTTCCCGCCGAACGCAAGGAAGCCCTCAATAAACAGCTGGACGCCATGACGACACGGCACAAGTCCTGACGGCCTCTTCGCACCTCGTTGCAGGGTAATTTCAGCGAATCACGAAACAATGTTTGACATGGTAATGAGAATCGCTATGATTACCACATCCGGTCGCGAGACTGGTCGATATTTGAACAGCCCTTGGTTCGGACTCTCAGATATCTCCTCATCAGGCTAATCACGGTTATTTGACCCGGCTTTTGCCGGGTCTTTTTTTGCCCGCAAAAATCACCTTTCGGACTGTTCACGCATCTGCGCACAGTAATCCTGTGACGCAGTGGCCGGGGTGTACCACACGTAATCGGCCATGGCCGGGGTCACGTCGCTGCCCTCCTCGGCCAGCATCAGAACGATCGGCGCTTCATCGGCGCCCAGGTCCAGCATGTGCAACGGTACGCCGAGGTCCTTTCGCCCGTGCCAGGCACCCGCCAACAACAATGCGGGCGTCGGCGCTTGCAGCAGGCGTTCGGCCATGCGCCGGTCACGCTGTTGCTGCACCGCCAGCATCGCCGGCATTTGCGATTCCGGCAGCAGGCCGCAATGGGACTCGCGGATCTGCCCCAATAACACGTCTTTCACGGCAACCGCATTGCTGCGATCGCCCTGCAAGGCCGGCGGCTGCCGATAGAATCGCTGGATTTCGGTGGCATCCAGATTGGCGGCCAGCAACGGGTAGCGCTGTGCCAGGGCAAACTCGACGACGGGCCCATACAGGCTCCAATCCCAACCCGGCGACCAAGCCAGGACGGCGGGCAGGTCGTTGGGCATTGTGGATCGTTGGCGGAGCGCATCCACCCGTGGCTGCTGCGACGGGGTCAGCATTTCCAGCAACAGACTGCCTTGGGCCCGCTCTGCGCCCAAAGCCTGGAGCAACCAGCGCTGCAGCGTGTGATGGTCGCGGTTGTCGTGCTGCTCGCCCACCACCACCCGCGGCGCCACTGCCAGGCGCTCGACCAACCTCTGGGGCGTCACGGCCTGGCCGCTGTGCAAATCCACGATTCGCCCACTGACCGGGGGCGGTGCGACACTCTGGCAGGCCGCCAGGATGCTCAGTGCAAGCAGCAGAATCAGGCGCATGTCCATATCCTCGACAGGCCCTCAACGGGCAATGATCAACGGGTGCCCGCGCTCCGGATGGGGTTGCACGAGAACTTCCAGGCCGAACACGGCCTTGAGCGAATCCGGGCGCAGTACCTCTTGGGGGATGCCCATGGCAACCGACTGCCCCGACGCAAGCAGCAACAGGCGATCACAGTAGCGCGCCGCCAGGTTCAGGTCATGCAGGATCACCAGTACGGCGGCGCCGCGATCGGCAAACCCGCGCACCGCTTGCAGGAGGGTGTGCTGATGCAATGGATCGAGCATGGACGTTGGCTCGTCCAGCAGCAGGACCTGCCCCACCTCACCCGGCCACAACTGCGCCAGTACCCGCGCCAGGTGCACACGCTGGCGCTCGCCGCCGGACAACGCCAGGTAACTGCGCCCGTGCAGGTGCGAGGCGTCGGCCGCTTGCAGCGCCGCAGCGACGACCTGCCCGTCCCGCACGCGCCCCGTTTGATGCGGCAGGCGACCCAGACCGACCACCTCTTCGACCCGGAAGGCAAAATCCAGGGTCGAGGACTGTGGCAAGACCGCCAGGCGTCGCGCGCGCTCGGGGCCCTCCCATTGGGCCAGCGGTCGATCATCCAGCCAGACCTGTCCCTGGGTCGGGCGCAAGTCGCCACACAGGCCGGCCAGCAAGCTACTTTTACCGGCACCGTTGGGCCCGAGCACACCGAGCACTTCGCCGGGGTTTAGCCGCAGGTCGATGTCGGTCAACACGGTGTGCTTGCCACGCTGGACCTGCAGGTTCTGCGCTCGCAACATCAGGCGCGCCCTCGCAGCAATAAATAAAGGAAGAACGGCGCGCCGATAAAGGCAGTGACGATCCCTATCGGCAGCTCTGCCGGAGCCAGGACCAGGCGTGCCACCAGGTCGGCGAACAGCAGCAGGCTCGCCCCCGCCAGCACGGAGGCGGGCAGCAACACCCGATGGTCGGGCCCCGCCAGCAATCGGACCAGGTGCGGCACCACCAATCCAACGAACCCGATCAGGCCGGCCGCCGCCACCGCCGCGCCCACACCCAGGGCCGTGCAGAACACCAGTTCGCGCTTGAGCCGTTCGACGTCAACACCCAGGTGAGCGGCCTCGGACTCTCCCAGCAACAATGCATTGAGCGCCTGCGCCCGACGCGGCAACCAAAGCGCCACGCCCGTGCTGACCAGGAGCAATGGCCACAGCCTGGCGTAGCTGGCGCCGTTGAGACTGCCCAGGTTCCAGAACGCCAGGGTGCGCAGGGTCGCATCGTCCGCCAGGTAGGTGAACAGGCCCACGGCCGATCCCGACAGCGCGGTCAGGGCAATGCCTGCCAACAGCATGGTCGCCACATGCGCCTGGCCGTTGCGCCGCCCCAGGCGATACACCAGCGCCGTGACCCCGAGCCCACCCAGGAACGCACACAGTGACAGTACATAGGGGCTGAACGCTTGCGGGACTCCGCCCAGCGCCGAACCGCCGACAATGGCGAACGCGGCGCCCAGTGCAGCGCCACTGGAGACCCCCACCAGCCCCGGATCGGCCAGTGGATTGCGGAACAACCCCTGCATCGCCACGCCAGACAATGCCAACACCCCGCCCACCGTCAGGCCCAGCAAGGTGCGTGGCAAACGAATCTGGCCGAGGATCAGCTCAGCCTGCTCCAGGCCATCGGCCGACACCGGCAGCCCCGATAACCGCAACGCCGCCCGCACCGTGTCGAGCAGTGGCAGGCTCACCGACCCCAAGGCCAGGGACAGCCAGGTCGCCAGCAGGCACAACAGGCCCAAGCCGACGAACAGGCTTCGCGGCTTGAGCACTGCGGCGCCCGGGCTGGCGAAGAGCGCAGCCACGCGGTTACTCAGACGCATCAGGCGGCTTCCTCAAAGAAGTTGTAAAGGGGACCGAGCATGAACTGGTCAGGGCAAGTATCCTCAGCCATCCGCGAGAAGGCGCCATTTGATGATTGCTTTCATTTGACCGTCAAGCTTGAACCCTTCGCAGGCTCGCGCCCGCCTCGGGGCTCTCCCACCGATGTGTAGAGACACCCATGAAGTTTCTATGTTACAGCGCCGAACTGCCCGACAACGGCAGCCGCGGCTTCGACCTCGATGGACGCAAGGTGATGGCCGTGCGCCGCGCAGGCCAGGCCTACGTTTACGTCAATCGCTGCCCGCACCGCGGCGTGCCGCTGGAATGGCAACCGGACCAGTTCCTCGACCCCAGCGCCAGCCTGATCCACTGCGCCACCCACGGCGCCTTGTTCCTGATCGAGAACGGCGAATGCGTGGCCGGTCCGTGTGCCGGCCAATTCCTGACGGCGCTAGACAGCCGGGAGGACGAGCAAGGTCTCTGGGTCGAGCTCTAACGGGGCCGACAGCACCGGCAACGGTCGGTCCACCCACATCTGCTCAGGCGTCAGCGTGACGCCGTAGGCCAGCACCTGCACCCCCGCCGCAATCGCTTCACGCAGCGCGGCGGCGTACGCCGGATCGATTTCGTGCGCCGGACGCACCGCTTCGATCCCGCTCAGGTTCACGCAATACAATTGCACCGCCCGTATACCTTGCCGGGCCAGGCTGGCCAGCTCGCGCAGATGCTTGGCCCCACGCTGGGTCACCGCATCGGGAAACGCCGCCACCGGGGTGTCGTCGAACCCCAACGTCACACTTTTGACTTCGACCCAGGCCGAGCCCTGTTCGTAGTCCAGCCGAAAATCGATACGGCTGTTTTCCTGACCATAGGCCACTTCGCGCTTGAGCCCGATGAACCCGTTCAGTTCACTGATGACCCCGGCGCGCAGGGCTTCCTCGACCAGGGTGTTGGCCCGCGCCGTATTAATGCAGGCGAGCCGTCCCTGAGGGGTCTCGCCTAGTTCCCAGGTGCCCGGCAACTTGCGCTTGGGGTCGTTGGAGCGGCTGAACCAAACGCGTGCACCAGGCGCCATGCAATTGAGCATCGAGCCGGTGTTCGGACAATGAATAGTGAGCAGTTCGCCCTGAACGGTCTCGATATCAGCGAGAAAACGCTTGTAACGTCGAATCAGGCGACCTTCTTCTAACGCAGGAGAGAAACGCATCAGCCTTGCCAGCTCCGCAGTCCACGTTCGATTCGCGCCACCGCTTCCTGGAGTCGTCCCAGGCTCTGGGTGTAGGCGAAGCGCACGTGATGGCCGGCTTGATAGCGGCCAAAATCCAGACCCGGGGTGAAGGCCACGTGTTCGGTTTCCAGGAAGTGTTGGCAGAACGCGAACGCGTCGCCGCCGAAGGCGCTGATATCGGCGTAGAGGTAGAACGCCCCTTCCGGCTCCACGGCAATGCCGAAGCCCAACGCCCGCAAGGCCGGCAGGAGGAAATCGCGGCGTAACGCAAACTCGGCCCGACGTTGCTCGAAGATCTCGATGGTGGCCGGTTCAAAGCAAGCCAGGGCCGCGTGCTGGGCCATGCTCGGGGCGCTGATGTAAAGGTTCTGCGCGAGCTTTTCCAGCTCGCTGACGGCCGCCGAGGGCGCCACCAGCCAGCCGAGCCGCCAACCGGTCATGCCGAAATACTTGGAAAAACTATTCAGGACAAAGGCGTCGTCATCCACTTCCAGCACGCTGGCGGCATCGGTGCCGTAGGTCAGGCCGTGATAGATCTCGTCCACCACCAGGTGGCCGTTGTGCGCCTTGATGGCCTTGGACAAGCCCGCCAGTTCATCCCGGGAAAGGATCGTCCCGGTCGGGTTGGCCGGCGATGCCACCAACGCGCCGACGCTGTCCTGGTCCCAGTAGCGATCCACCAGGTCCGGGGTCAATTGATAACGCACCTCCGGGCCCACCGGCACCAGCTGCGCCGCGCCCTCCACCAGCCGCAGGAAGTGACGGTTGCACGGATAGCCGGGGTCGGCCAGCAGCCAATGCTTGCCCGGGTCCACCAGCAGGGCACTGGCGAGCAACAACGCGCCCGAGCCGCCCGGCGTCACCAGGATGCGCCGCGGGTCGATCTGCACGCCATAGCGCTGGCCATAGAAACCGGCGATGGCCTCGCGCAACTCGGGGATCCCACGGGCCGCGGTGTAGCGGGTCTTGCCCGCGGCCAACGCCGCCTGGCCGGCCTGGATGATCGGCTCGGCGGTGGTGAAGTCCGGCTCGCCGATCTCCAGGTGAATGACGTCGTGCCCCGCCGCCTGCAGCTCGTTGGCGCGGGCCAGCAGCGCCATCACATGGAAAGGTTCGATGGCGCGGCTGCGCGCACTGTAGGGCTGAGGCATTAGCCTTCCTTCAAGGTAAAAAAGAACCGATTCTACCCAACTCTCCCCTCAAGTCAGAAGCAACTGCGGAACGCACGCGAACCCGCAGCGGTCTGAGGCCGTGGATTGCAGGAAATGACTCCGGCGATTGGCCCAGGCTTGACTAGGCTGTACATAGCCTAGAATCAAGCATTGAGCAGGATTACATCCACACCGAACCGAACCCGACCCTGGGCTACGAAGCCCGCCCGCCGCAGGCTCGACAACCGGGAGTAGCGCGGCCCGATTCGATCTGGTAAGTTCGCCCGCTTGCAGCCGCAGGGCCGGCAGGTGTCGGTGATGGAGCAATCCTGCGTAGTGGATTACAAGAGTAGAGGCGGTCCATTCATGCCCACCCAAGCAAAGCAGAATCAAAACCAGTCGCTCAGCGGGTTTGAGCCGTACGTCCCGCAAGCGGGCGAAGAGTACATGGGCGCCCCCATGCGCGCGCACTTCACCAAGATCCTGAACAAGTGGAAACAGGACTTGATGCAAGAAGTCGATCGCACCGTGGATCACATGAAAGACGAAGCGGCCAACTTCCCCGACCCGGCCGACCGTGCCAGCCAGGAAGAAGAATTCAGCCTCGAACTGCGCGCCCGTGACCGTGAGCGCAAGCTCATCAAGAAAATCGACAAGACCCTGCAACTGATCGAAGACGAAGAATACGGTTGGTGCGAGTCCTGCGGCATCGAGATCGGCATTCGCCGCCTGGAAGCCCGACCGACCGCCGACCTGTGCATCGATTGCAAGACCCTGGCTGAAATCAAGGAAAAACAGGTCGGCAAGTAATTGCCCGGGCTGTTACAGAAAAACGGAGCGTTCATACGCTCCGTTTTTTGTTTCTGAAACCGACACGCCCTCTCGGACCTGGCGAAGTCCTGTGGGAGCGGGCTTGCTCGCGAAGAGGGCTGTATAGTTAGTACTGATATCGCTTGACACACCGCCTTCGCGAGCAAGCCCGCTCCCACAGACGGTCCGTGATTAAAAGACATATGCCTCTGCCAACCGGATCCAGCAACATTCTTCCCATGACTGCCACCTCTCCCTACATCGGCCGCTTCGCCCCCACCCCCAGCGGCCACCTGCACTTCGGTTCGCTGGTCGCCGCGCTGGCCTCGTACCTGGACGCCCGGGCCGTGGGCGGGCGCTGGTTACTGCGCATGGAAGACCTCGACCCGCCCCGTGAAGAGCCCGGTGCCCAGACGGCGATCCTGCGGGCACTGGAGCGCTACGGGTTTGAATGGGACGGCGAGATGGTGCGCCAGAGCGAGCGCCACGAGGCCTACCAGCACGTGATCAACCGGCTGTTCAGCCAAGGGCTGGCGTACGCCTGCACCTGCTCGCGCAAACAACTGGAAGCGTACCAGGGCATTTATCCAGGGCTTTGCCGCAATGCCGGGCACGACACCGAGGACGCTGCCATCCGCGTGCGTGTCCCGGAGCTCGAATACCACTTCACCGACCGGGTCCAGGGCCCGTTCCGCCAACACCTGGGCCGCGAGGCGGGCGACTTCGTGATCCGCCGCCGCGACGGGCTCTACGCCTATCAACTGGCCGTGGTGCTGGACGACGCCTGGCAAGGCGTGACCGATATCGTGCGCGGCGCCGACCTGCTGGACTCGACACCGCGCCAGTTGTACCTGCAAGAACTGCTCGGGCTGCCCCAACCGCGTTACCTGCACGTGCCATTGATCACCCAGCCTGACGGGCACAAACTGGGCAAGTCCTATCGCTCACCGCCGCTTTCGGCCGACCAGGCCACGCCGCTGCTGTTGCGGGCACTGCGCGCACTGGGCCAGCAACCGGGGCCCGAACTGGCCGACGCCAGCCCGCGGGAGTTGCTGGCCTGGGGCATGCGCCACTGGGATGCCGCGAGGATCCCGCGCACGCTGAACCTGCCGGAAGCGCAAATCCGTTGACGGCCCTTGCAGCCTGGCGCCCATCCGTTACCATCGCCGCACGTTTTCGGGCACGCGCATCAACATAGAGAGGCCGGGATGTACATCTATCGCTTGGTCCTGCTTCTGGTAGTGGGGATTTACCTGTTCTCCCCGGCCATCATGGATTGGTGGATCGACGCCACGGGTGCCTGGTATCGGCCCTATCTGCTCTGGCTGATCCTGATTGTCGTGACCTTCATCCTGCAGAGCCAAAAAGATGCCGATGAGCTTTAGCCTGACCCAGATGATCCTGATCAGCGCCGCCTACCTGGCCGTGCTGTTCAGCGTGGCCTGGGTCAGCGAACGGGGCATGATCCCCCGGGCGATCATCCGCCACCCGCTGACCTACACCTTGTCGCTGGGCGTCTATGCCAGCGCCTGGGCGTTCTACGGCACGGTCGGGCTGGCGTACCAGTACGGCTATGGCTTCCTGTCCAGCTACCTCGGCGTGTCGGGGGCGTTCCTGCTGGCGCCGGTGCTGCTTTACCCGATCCTGAAAATCACCCGCACCTACCAACTGTCATCATTGGCCGACCTGTTCGCCTTCCGCTTTCGCAGCACCTGGGCGGGCGCGCTGACCACGATCTTCATGCTGGTCGGGGTATTGCCATTGCTGGCCCTGCAAGTCCAGGCCGTCGCCGACTCCATCAGCATCCTCACCGGCGAACCGGTACAGCACCGCGTGGCCCTGAGCTTCTGCGGGCTGATTATCCTGTTCACGATCTTCTTCGGCTCCCGCCACATCGCCACTCGTGAGAAACACGAAGGTCTGGTGTTCGCGATCGCGTTCGAATCGGTGATCAAGCTGATCGCCATCGGCGGCGTCGGCCTCTACGCGTTGTACGGCGTATTCGACGGCCCGCAGCAACTGGAAATCTGGCTGCTGCAGAACCAGACCGCCCTCGCCGCCCTGCACACGCCCTTGCAGGAAGGCCCGTGGCGTACGCTGCTGCTGGTGTTCTTCGCGTCGGCGATCGTCATGCCGCACATGTACCACATGACCTTTACCGAAAACCTCAACCCACGCTCGCTGGTGAGCGCGAGCTGGGGCCTGCCGCTGTTCCTGTTGCTGATGAGCCTCGCGGTGCCTTTGATCCTGTGGGCCGGGCTGAAACTGGGGGCCAGCACCAACCCCGAATACTTCACCCTCGGCATCGGCATCGCCGCCAACAGCAAGGCCCTGGCCCTGCTGGCCTACGTCGGTGGCCTGTCGGCGGCCAGCGGCCTGATCATCGTCACCACGCTGGCACTGTCGGGGATGGCCCTCAATCACCTGGTGCTGCCGCTTTACCAGCCACCGGCCGAAGGTAACATCTACCGCTGGCTGAAATGGACGCGCCGGGCGCTGATCGTGGCGATCATCATGGCCGGCTACGGGTTCTACCTGATGCTGGGTGACGGCCAGGACCTGGCCAACCTGGGCATCGTCGCGTTCGTGGCCACCTTGCAGTTCCTGCCCGGGGTGCTGTCGGTGCTGTACTGGCCGACCGCCAACCGTCGCGGTTTCATTGCCGGGCTGCTGGCGGGCATCCTGGTGTGGCTGGTGGCCATGCTGTTGCCGCTGATGGGCAACCTGCAAGGCTTCTACATCCCGCTACTGAACATGATCTACGTGCTCGACGACACCAGTTGGCACATGGCGGCCATCGCCTCCCTGGCGGCGAACGTGCTGATGTTCACGCTGATTTCGCTGTTCACCAACGCCAGCAGCGAAGAAGCCAGCGCCGCCGAGGCCTGCGCCGTGGACAACGTCCGTCGCCCGCAACGGCGCGAGCTGCACGCCGCCTCGCCCCAGGAGTTCGCCACGCAACTGGCCAAGCCTCTGGGCGCCAAGGCCGCGCAAAAAGAAGTCGAACAGGCGCTGCGCGACCTCTACCTGCCCTTTGACGAACGGCGCCCGTATGCCTTGCGTCGCCTGCGCGACCGGATCGAAGCCAACCTCTCCGGCCTGATGGGCCCGAGCGTGGCCCAGGACATGGTCGAGACGTTCCTGCCCTACAAGGCCGGTGGCGAAAACTATGTCACCGAAGACATCCACTTCATCGAAAGCCGCCTTGAGGACTACCACTCGCGCCTCACCGGCCTGGCCGCCGAACTGGACGCCTTGCGCCGCTATCATCGCCAGACCCTGCAAGAGTTGCCGATGGGCGTGTGCTCCCTGGCCAAGGACCAAGAGATCCTGATGTGGAACAAGGCCATGGAAGAACTGACCGGGATCGCCGCCCAACGGGTGGTCGGCTCACGCCTGAGCACCCTCGGCGAGCCGTGGAAAGGTCTGCTGCAAGGCTTCATCGACCTGCCGGACGAACACTTGCACAAGCAACACCTGGCCTTGGACGGACAGACCCGCTGGCTGAACCTGCACAAGGCCGCGATCGACGAACCCCTGGCGCCCGGCAACAGCGGCCTGGTGCTGCTGGTGGAAGACCTGACCGACACCCAGATGCTCGAAGACAAGCTGGTCCACTCCGAACGCCTGGCCAGCATCGGCCGGCTGGCAGCCGGGGTGGCCCATGAGATCGGCAACCCGATCACCGGCATCGCCTGCCTGGCGCAGAACCTGCGCGAAGAGCGCGAGGACGACAGCGAGCTGACGGAAATCAGCGGGCAGATCCTTGAACAGACCAAGCGGGTGTCGCGCATCGTCCAGTCGCTGATGAGCTTTGCCCATGCCGGCGGCCACCAGCACAACGACGAGGCCGTCTGTCTGGCCGAAGTGGCCCAGGATGCCATTGGTCTGTTGGCCCTTAACCGGCGCAATTTCGAAGTGCAATTCTTCAACCTGTGCGATCCGGACCACTGGGTCGACGGCGATCCCCAGCGACTCGCCCAGGTACTGATCAACCTGCTGTCCAACGCCCGCGACGCCACGCCGGCGGGAAGCGCGGTGCGGGTCAGGAGCGAAGCCAGCGAACACACGATCGACCTGATCGTCGAAGACGAGGGCAGCGGTATCCCACAGAACATCATGGACCGATTGTTCGAACCCTTCTTCACCACCAAGGATCCTGGCGAAGGCACCGGTCTGGGCCTCGCACTGGTCTATTCCATCGTTGAAGAGCATTATGGACAAATCACCATCGACAGCCCGGCCGATGTACAGAGCCAACGCGGCACCCGTATCAGGGTGACCTTGCCGCGTCATGTCGAAGCGACGTCCGCTGTGAACTGAGACCGTCGAGAGAATCGAATCAATGCCGCACATTTTGATCGTCGAAGACGAAACAATTATCCGCTCCGCCTTGCGCCGCCTGCTGGAACGCAACCAGTACCAGGTCAGCGAAGCCGGTTCCGTGCAGGAAGCACAAGAACGTTTCAGCATTCCCACGTTTGACCTGATCGTCAGCGACCTGCGCCTGCCCGGCGCTCCCGGCACCGAGCTGATCAAGCTCGGCCAGGGCACGCCGGTTCTGATCATGACCAGCTACGCCAGCCTGCGCTCGGCGGTGGACTCCATGAAAATGGGCGCGGTGGACTACATCGCCAAGCCGTTCGACCATGACGAGATGCTCCAGGCCGTGGCCCGCATCCTGCGCGACCGACAGGCAGCGAGCAGCCATTCGTCGGAACCTGCCGGCAAGGCCAGCACCGCTGTGAAAGGTGGCGCCAGCAACAGCAATGGCGAAATCGGCATCATCGGCTCCTGCCCACCGATGCAGGACCTGTACGGCAAAATCCGCAAAGTCGCGCCGACCGATTCCAATGTGCTGATCCAGGGCGAGTCCGGCACCGGCAAGGAACTGGTTGCCCGCGCCCTGCACAACCTGTCTCGCCGGGCCAAGGCACCGATGATCTCGGTGAACTGCGCGGCGATCCCGGAAAGCCTGATCGAATCCGAACTCTTCGGCCACGAGAAAGGCGCGTTCACCGGTGCCAGCGCCGGCCGCGCCGGGCTGGTGGAGGCGGCGGACGGCGGCACATTGTTCCTCGATGAAATCGGCGAGCTGCCACTGGAAGCCCAGGCGCGCTTGCTGCGGGTGCTCCAGGAAGGCGAGATTCGGCGGGTGGGCTCGGTGCAATCACAGAAAGTCGACGTACGCCTGATCGCGGCGACCCACCGAGACCTCAAGAGCCTGGCGAAGATCGGCCAGTTCCGTGAAGACCTGTATTACCGCCTGCACGTGATCGCCCTGAAACTGCCGCCCCTTCGCGAACGTGGCGCCGACGTCAACGAAATCGCCCAGGCCTTCCTCGCCCGCCAGAGCGCGCGCATCAATCGCACCGACCTCAAGTTCGCCCCGGACGCCGAACAGGCCATTCGTCATTACGCCTGGCCGGGTAACGTCCGAGAGCTGGAAAACGCCGTCGAGCGCGCGGTGATCCTGAGTGAGAGCCCGGAAATTTCCGCCGACTTGCTGGGCATCGACATTGAGCTGGGCGACCTGGACGACGAAGAGTTCATCGGCCTGGCCCCGCAGCACGGCGGTGCCGCCAACAACACCAGCCACGAGCCTACCGAGGACCTGTCCCTGGAAGACTACTTCCAGCATTTCGTCCTGGAACACCAGGACCACATGACCGAGACCGAACTGGCGCGCAAGCTGGGCGTCAGCCGCAAATGCCTGTGGGAACGCCGCCAGCGCCTGGGCATCCCCCGGCGCAAGACCGGCGTGGCCAGCGAAAGCTGAAACTCGCCCCCACAAGAGATCACTGTCTACCAGTGCATGTGAAAAAACTGTTACCTCAGTTTTTCCACGTAACAAAAGCCGGGGTTTACGGTAACGAAACCCCGGCTTTTTTTCGTCCCGAAAAAATGGGTATAACCATAGAACCCCCGGTTTCACTGGGCCACGCAAAAGTTGGCACGCACCCTGCTATAGCTTTGGTACAAGAACAATAACAAGCAATGCAAAAGACAATAAAAATAAGACGAATCGACTCACGCACAATAAAAACAAGACGGCGAGAGGCGCAGCTAACTGATTCTTTTGGAGAGGCGTTGTATTTGGGGCTTGCCCCACAACCAGGCCGAGAACAATAAAAACTGTCTCAAGACAGGTGCCTGAACTGGTTGGATCGGTTGATCACTGCAACACAGCGACCAAAGCAATCCGTTTGCTCTTGACTCCCGATTGGGAGCGTCACGAAGGGAAACCTCGTGACACGGGCACTCAACAAAAACAAGAAGCCCGAAATCAATAATAAAAATAGAGCACGAAACTAATTCTGGGGGAGCTTAGGCTCCCCTTGTGGTTTCCGACGTTCCGCCCTCCCCCAAGCCTACAGGGCTTATCGTTCAAAGCTTGCAGCCAAATCTGCTGCGTCCTACACCATCCCTCGACTAAATGCTAGAATCCCCGCCCATCATGCGGTCAATTCTTCATTTTGGCCGAACATTCCTTCAAACAGTGCATCCCATGCTGAAGAAGCTGTTCCAGTCATTCCGTTCTCCCTTGCGTCGTACGCAACACATTCGCAGCACGCCTGAAGTGCTCAACATCGGCCAGCATTCGCTGCAAAAGGCCCAGTTCAGCCGTTATGCGGTGAACATCGTCGAACGCTTGCAGAACGCCGGCTACCAGGCTTACCTGGTCGGTGGCTGTGTGCGCGACATGCTGCTCAACATCACGCCCAAGGATTTCGACGTCGCCACCAGCGCCACGCCGGAGCAGGTCCGGGCCGAATTCCGCAACGCACGGATCATTGGCCGGCGCTTCAAGCTGGTCCATATCCATTTCGGGCGCGAAATCATTGAAGTGGCGACGTTCCGCGCCAACCACCCGCAAAACGACGAAGAAGAAGACAGCAACCAGTCTTCTCGCAACGAGAGCGGGCGCATCCTGCGCGACAACGTCTACGGCACCCTGGAAGAAGACGCGCAACGCCGCGACTTCACCATCAACGCCCTCTACTACGACCCGGTCAGCGAGCGCATCCTCGACTACGCCAATGGCGTGCACGACATCCGCAACCATCTGATCCGGTTGATCGGCGACCCCAGGCAGCGTTACCAGGAAGACCCGGTACGCATGCTGCGGGCCGTGCGTTTCGCCGCCAAGCTGAACTTCGGCATCGAAAAACACAGCGCCGCGCCGATTCGCGACCTGGCGCCGATGCTGCGGGAGATCCCTTCGGCGCGGTTGTTCGAGGAAGTGCTCAAGCTGTTTCTGTCGGGCAACGCCGCGGACACCTTCGAGATGCTGGTGGACCTGCAACTGTTCGATCCGCTGTTCCCGGCCAGCGCCGAGGCGTTGGAGCACAACCCGACCTACACCCACACCTTGATCAGCGAAGCCCTGATCAACACCGACCTGCGCATCAAGCAGAACAAACCGGTGACCCCGGCGTTCCTGTTCGCCGCCCTGCTCTGGCCAGCCTTGCCAGCACGGGTATTGCGCCTGCAAGACCGTGGCATGCCGCCGATTCCGGCGATGCAGGAAGCCGCCCACGAACTGATTGCCGAACAGTGCCAACGCATCGCGATTCCAAAACGCTTCACGATGCCGATCCGCGAGATCTGGGACATGCAGGAGCGCCTGCCACGACGCAGCGGCAAACGCGCCGACCTGCTGCTGGACAACCCGCGGTTCCGTGCCGGCTACGACTTCCTGTTGCTGCGCGAAAGCGCTGGCGAGCAGACCGACGGCCTCGGCGAATGGTGGACCGACTACCAGGATGCCAACGACAGCGAACGCCGCGAGATGATCCGCGACCTCAGCGGCAAGGATGAAGCCGGCAGCGGCCCGCGCAAGCGGCGTCGCAGCGGGGGTGGTACCAAGCGCAAGCGCGCCGGTGCTTCGAGCGAGTCGGGCGAGTAATCGATGGAACGCGTCTACATCGGCATGGGCAGCAACCTGGCCGAACCTGCCGAGCAACTGCGCAGTGCCCTCCAGGCCCTGGCGCAACTGCCCGATACCGAACTGGCAGGCGTCTCGTCGTTCTATCAAAGCGACTCGCTGTTGCCTGGGCAGCCGCGCTACACCAATGCGGTGGCGGCGCTGGACAGTCGCCTGGCACCGCTGGACCTGCTCGACGCCCTGCAGACCATCGAAACCGGCCAAGGTCGCGAGCGCCTGGAACGCTGGGGCCCGCGCACCCTGGACCTGGACATCCTGCTGTTCGGCGACCGCCTGATCGACGAGCCCCGCCTCAAAGTCCCGCATTACCACATGCAGGCCCGGGCGTTTGTCCTGTATCCACTGGCGGAACTGGCGCCCGCCGAGCTGCGCCTGGCCGATGGACGCTTGCTCCAGGACCTGCTTGCCGCTTGCCCGTTCGAAGGCCTGGAACGCCTAAAGCCTGTGTAACCCCCTTGTGGGAGCGAGCTTGCTCGCGCCCACAACTCAGGATCATTGCTGCCAGCTACGCCTCAGGCGTGGGGACCGGACAGTCACATCAGAAACGCCCCTCCTCGCTGAAACGCATCAGTAACCTCGGTAACACCCGCCGGTAACACATCCAATTGACTTCCCGGGTCCTCCTCACGACTATAGGCGTCCCATAGCCGCCAACGCGGCGTTTAAGGGCGCAATCCAGGCCTTACAAGCACCACGCATAAGAGGGTGCGCCTGTGTAAATGACGAATCATGCGCGTTACTCGCAGTAGTTCACGAGCGCCTGAAGAGGACTTTTTCATGCCAGCTATTACCCTGACCACGCTGCAAGGTCTCAAGCAAAAAGGCGAGAAAATCGCCATGCTGACCTGCTATGACGCCACCTTCGCCCACGCCTGCAACGAAGCCGGTGTCGAAGTGTTGCTGGTGGGCGATTCCCTCGGCATGGTGCTGCAAGGTCACGACAGCACGCTGCCGGTGACCACCGCCGACATGGCTTATCACGTGGCCGCCGTCAAACGCGGTAACACCGATGCACTGATCCTCGCCGACCTGCCATTCATGGCCTACGCCACCCTCGAACAAACCATGACCAACAGCGCCCAGCTGATGCAGGCCGGCGCGCACATGGTCAAGGTCGAAGGGGCCTTGTGGCTGGCCGACTCGATCCGGCTGCTGGCCGAACGTGGCATTCCGGTCTGCGCGCACTTGGGCCTGACGCCGCAGGCGGTGAACATCCTGGGCGGCTACAAGGTCCAGGGGCGCAATGAAAACCAGGCACGCCAGATGCGCGCCGATGCCATTGCCCTGGAACAGGCCGGCGCGGCGATGCTGCTGCTCGAGTGCGTGCCCAGCGAACTGGCGGAAGAAATCACCCAGGCAGTGAAGATCCCGGTGATCGGGATCGGTGCCGGTAACGCCACCGACGGCCAGGTGCTGGTGCTGCACGACATGCTCGGCTTGTCGCTCACCGGGCGCTCGCCCAAGTTCGTGAAGAACTTCATGGCCGGGCAAACCAGCATCCAGGCCGCCCTGGGCGCCTACGTAGCCGAAGTGAAGGCCGCGACTTTCCCGGGCGTCGAACACGGATTCTCCGCATGAACACCGTCAAAACCGTACGCGAACTGCGCGCCGCCGTGGCTCGCGCCCGCAGCGAAGGCAAACGCATCGCCTTCGTGCCGACCATGGGCAACCTGCACAGCGGCCACGTGGCGCTGGTGACCAAGGCGGGGCAACGGGCCGACTTCGTCGTGACGAGCATTTTCGTCAACCCGCTGCAATTCGGCGCCGGCGAAGACCTGGACAAGTACCCTCGTACCCTGGCGGCCGACCAGGAGAAACTGCTCCAGGCCGGCTGCCACCTGCTGTTCGCCCCCAGCGTCGAGGAGATGTACCCCGACGGCATGACCGGGCAGACCCGGGTCAGCGTCCCGCAGTTATCCGAAGGCCTGTGTGGCGCCAGCCGCCCCGGGCACTTCGAGGGCGTGGCAACGGTGGTCAGCAAGCTGTTCAACATGGTCCAGCCTGACATCGCGGTGTTTGGCCAGAAAGACTTCCAGCAACTGGCGGTGATCCGCGCGCTGGTCCATGACTTGAACATGCCGATCCAGATCATCGGCGAACCAACCGTGCGTGCCGACGACGGCCTGGCGCTATCGTCGCGCAATGGCTTCCTCAGCGCCGAGCAACGCGCCGTCGCCCCTGTGGTTTATCGTGGCCTGAGCCAGATAGCCGAGGCCATCCGGCAGGGACAGCGCGATTACCCGGCGTTGGTCGCCGGGCAGATCCAGCAACTCCAAGCGGCAGGCCTGCGCCCCGACTACCTGGAAGTCCGCCACGCCCGAACCCTGCGCCCGGCCACCCAGGAAGATCGCGACCTGGTGATTCTGGTGGCCGCCTTCCTCGGGACCACCCGGTTGATCGACAACCTGCACCTGGACCTCGACGCGCCTCTCTGACCTACCCTGCTGTGGAAAGAGCCTACCCGCGAAAGCGGTGGATCCATCGGCTTCAATGCTGACTGAGCCACCGCCTTCGCGCGCCAGGCTCGCTCTCACGCAAGATCGTGGCACCGCACCCGCTCGTCGCCACCTCCCCAGCCCCGATGTATAAAAAAGTACCGCCCTGAGGTCTGACAAAGCCGAGACAGATCGCAACGCGAGGTTTACTGTAGTCGCCCTGCGTCCGGCGATCGTCCCGATGCAGTGTCCGGACGCCCGTCCCATGCCGCGCCGGCATTTTTAGTGTACAAAAGGTCGTTCAAGTAAAAAGGAAACCCGCAGCGATGGCGTACTACCGAACCCCTCATGACGTGACCGCTCTGCCCGCCTGGCAAGCGCTGAATGACCACCGCAAAGCCATGCAGGATTTCAGCATGCGCGAAGCGTTCAATGCCGACCCGCAGCGTTTCAACCAATTCACCCTGTCGAGCTGCGGCCTGTTTCTCGACTACTCGAAAAACCTGATCAACGCCCAGACCCGCGACCTGCTGGTCAGCCTGGCCAACGAAGTCGACCTCCAGGGCGCGATCAAGGCATTGTTCGAAGGCGAAATCGTCAACTCGTCCGAAGGCCGTCCGGCCCTGCACACCGCACTGCGCCGCCCAGTGGGCGACAAGCTGTCGGTCAACGGCGTCAACGTGATGCCGGAAGTCCACAAGGTGCTGAACCAGATCACCGACCTGGTAGGCCGCATCCACGACGGCCTGTGGCGTGGCTACACCGAGAAGCCGATCACCGACGTGGTGAACATCGGCATCGGTGGCTCGTTCCTCGGCCCGCAACTGGTGTCCGAAGCCCTGTTGTCCTACACGCACAAAGGCGTACGTTGCCACTACCTGGCAAACATCGACGGCAGCGAATTCCACGAACTGACCATGAAGCTGCGCGCCGAGACCACGCTGTTCATCGTCTCGTCGAAATCCTTCAACACCCTCGAAACCTTGAAGAACGCCCAGGCCGCTCGTTCCTGGTACCTCGCCCAGGGCGGTTCCGAGGCCGAGCTGTATCGCCACTTCATCGCGGTGTCGAGCAACAACGCCGCTGCCGTGGCCTTTGGTATCCGCGAAGAAAACATCTTCCCGATGTGGGACTGGGTCGGCGGGCGCTACTCGCTGTGGTCGGCCATCGGCCTGCCGATCGCCCTGGCCATCGGCATGTCCAACTTCAAGGAATTGCTCTCCGGGGCCTATTCCATGGACCAGCATTTCCAGAGCGCACCGTTCGAACAGAACATGCCGGTGCTGCTGGCCCTGCTGGGCGTGTGGTATGGCAACTTCTGGGGCGCGCAGAGCCACGCGATCCTGCCGTACGACCACTACCTGCGTAACATCACCAAGCACTTGCAACAGCTGGACATGGAGTCCAACGGCAAGAGCGTGCGCCAGGACGGCACCCCCGTGTCCACCGACACCGGGCCGGTGATCTGGGGGGCGTCGGCTGCAACGGCCAGCATGCCTATCACCAGTTGTTGCACCAGGGCACGCAACTGATCCCGGCCGACTTCATCGTGCCGATCGTCAGCTTCAACCCGGTCGCCGACCATCACCAGTGGCTGTACGCCAACTGCCTGTCCCAGAGCCAGGCACTGATGCTGGGCAAGACCCGCGCCGAAGCCGAAGCCGAGCTGCGGGACAAGGGCGCGAGCGAAGAAGAGGTACAGAAACTGGCTTCCCACAAGGTGATCCCGGGCAACCGTCCGAGCAACACCCTGGTGGTCGAACGCATCAGCCCGCGGCGCCTGGGTGCGCTGGTGGCGTTGTATGAACACAAGGTGTTCGTGCAAAGCGTGGTCTGGGGCATCAACGCCTTCGATCAATGGGGCGTGGAGCTGGGCAAGGAATTGGGCAAAGGCGTGTACAACCGTCTGGTGGGCAGCGAAGAAAGCCCGGCGGAAGACGCTTCGACCCAAGGCCTGATCAACTACTTCCGCGGACGCCATCGCGGCTAACCCCCGAGGTTCGCATCCCCCTGTGGGAGCGAGCTTGCTCGCGAAGACGTTGTGTCAGTGGCCATTCATGTGCCTGACACCCCGCCTTCGCGAGCAAGCCCGCTCCCACAATGACTTCATGTACAGCTTGAACTCGATATTCGCTGGGCGCATCTTTAGGCTTGTCGCAAAAACAAGAATAAGGATCCGTCATGTTCGAGATCAGCCAGTACCCCCAAGCCGACACCGTCCGCCGGGCTGCGCAATTGAGTCAGGACGAGTACCAGCGGCTCTACAAGGAATCCATCGAACACCCCAGCGCCTTCTGGGCCGGGCAGGCCACGCGCTTTCTCGACTGGATGGCACCCTGGCAAACCGTCCAGCGCTATGACCTCAAGAACGGCGACGCGACCTGGTTCGCCGGCGGCAAGTTGAACGTCAGCGCCAACTGCATCGACCGTCACCTGGACACCCGTGGCGACCAGGTCGCGATCATCTGGGAAGGCGACAACCCCGCCGAATCGGCGCAAATCACCTACAAAAAACTTCATCACCATGTCTGCCGCCTGGCCAACGTGCTGAAAAGTCGTGGAGTGAAAAAAGGCGATCGGGTCTGCATCTACATGCCGATGATTCCGGAAGCGGCCTACGCCATGCTCGCCTGCACCCGCATCGGTGCGGTGCACTCGGTGGTGTTCGGCGGCTTCTCGCCGGACTCGCTGCGCGATCGGATTCTCGACGCCGATTGCCGCACCGTGATCACCGCGGACGAAGGCGTGCGCGGCGGGCGCTTCATACCGCTCAAGCGCAACGTCGACAAGGCCCTGGAAAGCTGCCCGAATGTCAGCACCGTGGTGGTGGTCGAGCGCACCCAGGGCGAGGTGAGCTGGGTCGAAGGCCGCGACCTGTGGTACCACCAGGCCATGCACGAGGCGAGCGACGACTGCCCGGCCGAGCCGATGGACGCCGAGGACCCGCTGTTCATCCTCTACACCTCCGGCAGCACCGGCAAACCCAAGGGTGTCCTGCACACCACCGGCGGCTACCTGCTGCAAGCGGCGATGACGTTCAAGTACGTGCTGGACTACCGCGACAACGAAGTCTTCTGGTGCACCGCCGATGTGGGCTGGGTCACCGGCCACAGCTACATCGTCTACGGACCGCTGGCCAACGGCGCCACCACGCTGATCTTCGAGGGCGTACCGAGCCATCCCAGCAGCTCACGCTTCTGGCAGGTGATCGACAAGCACCAGGTCAACATTTTCTACACCGCGCCGACGGCCCTGCGAGCGCTGATGCGCGAAGGCCCCGGTCCCCTGCAGGACACTTCTCGCCAGAGCCTGCGATTGCTCGGCAGCGTTGGTGAGCCGATCAACCCCGAAGCGTGGGAGTGGTATTTCAATGCGGTCGGCGAACAGCGCTGCCCGATTGTCGATACCTGGTGGCAGACCGAGACCGGCGGCATCATGCTCAGCCCGCTGGTCAGCGCCCCACGGCTCAAGCCGGGCTGCGCCACCCGGCCGATGTTCGGCGTACAGCCGGTGCTGCTGGACGAAGTGGGCAAGGAGATCAGCGGCGCCGGCAGCGGCGTGCTGGCCATCAAATCCAGTTGGCCCGGGCAGATCCGCAGCGTCTACGGTGACCATCAGCGCATGGTCGACACCTACTTCAAGCCTTACCCCGGCTATTACTTCACCGGGGATGGGGCCCGTCGCGATGAAGATGGCGATTACTGGATCACCGGGCGCATCGACGACGTGATCAACGTCTCCGGCCACCGCATCGGCACCGCCGAAGTGGAAAGCGCCCTGGTGCTGCACGACAGCATTGCCGAAGCGGCGGTGGTCGGCTATCCCCATGACCTCAAGGGCCAGGGCATCTATGCCTTCGTCACCCCGATGAACGGCGTCGAGGCCAACGAAGCGTTGCAGCAGGAGCTGCTGGCCCATGTCAGCAAGGAGATCGGCAGCTTCGCCAAGCCGGAACTGATCCAGTGGGCACCGGCGCTGCCCAAGACTCGCTCGGGCAAGATCATGCGACGCATCCTGCGCAAGATCGCCTGCAACGAGCTGGACAGCCTGGGCGACACCTCGACCCTGGCCGACCCGAGCGTGGTGGAAGGGCTGATCGACAAGCGCCTGAATCGCTGATATCACCGCAATCCCTGTGGCGAGGGAGCTTGCTCCCGCTGGGTTGCGTAGCAGCCCCAAAAAAAACAGGGCCGCTTCGCGCCCCAGCGGGAGCAAGCTCCCTCGCCACGGTCAGTGCTCGGCTGTGAACCGCATACACTGTCCATAGCTGCTAAACTCCCGCGCCTCATTTCTCTAAGGCGCGCATGGCATGTCTTCCTTGAATCAGGCGCTGCGCGCCGCCCTCGACCAGCGTCAGGACCTGCTCGGCCAGTTGCACCAGCAAGGCACCGACTGTTATCGCCTCTTCCACGGCAGCCAGGAAGGCGCACCCGGCCTGACCGTCGACCGCTACGGCCCGCAACTGTTGGTGCAGAGCTTCCACCAGTCGCTGGAGCGCGATGCCCTGCTGCAAGTGCACGGCATCGTCAACGAACACCTGGGCCTGGACACCCTGCTGGTCTACAACGACCGCTCGGGGGGCAACTCGCGCATTGATCGCCAGGACACGGTCTACCAGGCTGACGAAGCCGCCCTGCAAGACCTGGTCGGCCATGAGTGGGGCCTGAACTACCGCGTGCGCGGGCGCCATGCCGGGCAGGACCCGCTGCTGTTCCTCGACCTGCGCAACGCTCGGGGCTGGGTCAAGGCCCACAGCCGCGGCAAGAGCGTGCTGAACCTGTTCGCCTATACCTGTGGCGTCGGCCTGAGCGCGGCCGCCGGTGGGGCGCGGGACGTCTGCAACCTCGACTTCGCCGAAGGCAACCTGGCGGTCGGCCGTGAGAATGGCTTGCTCAACCCGACCTTGCCGGCCATGACGTTCGTGCAGTCGGACTACTTCCCGGCGATCCGTCAGTTGGCCGGCCTGCCCATCAGCCAGCGGCGCGGCCAGAAGCTGCCCAGTTATGTGCGCCTGGAACCGCGCCAGTACGATCTGGTGCTGCTCGACCCGCCGGCCTGGGCCAAGAGCGCGTTCGGCACCGTCGACCTGCTGCGCGACTACCAGAGCCTGCTCAAACCGGCGCTGCTGACCACCGCCGACGACGGCGTGCTGATCTGCTGCAACAACCTGGCGAAGGTGCCCATGGACGACTGGCGCGAGCAGGTGCTGCGCTGCGCGCAAAAGGCTGGCCGCCCGGTTCGGGAGTGGAGCGTACTGACGCCCGGCAGCGATTTCCCTTCGATGGACCATCAGCCGCCGCTCAAGACGTTGATCCTGCAGCTTTGAATCCGGCGCAATCCTACTGCAGAAGCGGACAAGTCTCATAAATCACAGTGGTTTCGGAACCGCAAACGCATGCCATACTCCAAGGCACTCCGAATTCACATCAGATGAAGCCGCACATGCCCAAAGGATTGCTCCGCGCTCTCGGCGCCCTGTTGACCGCACTGGCCCTCTACAGCCTGTTGGGTTTCCTGATCCTGCCCGGTGTCGCCTTGCGGATCGCCAATCAGCAGTTGGCCGAACACGCCACGGTGCCCGCCAGGATCCAGCGGGTCGAGCTCAATCCGTTCAGCCTCGAAGTGACCCTCTGGGGCCTGAGCATCGGGGAACCGGGCAAGGAGCAGATTGGTTTCGAACGGTTGTACGCCAACCTGCAGGTCGACAGCCTGTGGTCAGGCGCCCTGCACCTGGCCGACATCGAGCTGGACAAACCCAAGACCGAGGTGGTGTTCGCCAAGGATGGCCAGTTGAACCTGCTGGGCCTGTTCAAGCTGCCGGCCAGCGAGCCGACCCCGGCCGACCCCGAGGCCAAGCCATTTCCACTGCGTGTGGACCGGATCAAGCTGGCCAGCGGCTACGTGCACTTCCAGGACTTGCGCCCCAGCGAGCCGATCGAGTTTCTCTACGACGCCCTCGATTTCGAGCTGAATAACCTCAGCACCCTGCCCGACGACAGCGCCGACATGACCCTGGTGGCCGTCGGCCCTGGCGGCGGACGTGTCGACTGGACCGGTAACTTCAGCCTTACGCCCATCGCGTCCGAAGGTAAACTCAAGATCACCGACGGCCAGATGAAAGCCTTCTGGCCCTACGTCCGCGACGCCGTACCGCTGGTGCTGGAGAACGGCGTGCTGAACGTCAGCACCGACTACACACTCAACCTGGCCAAGGGCACCGAGCTGCGCCTGGACAATGTCGCCGCCAGCGTCGCGCCCTTCGCCATCAAGGCGCCCGATGGCCGGCCATTGGCCAGGCTCGAACGCCTGGACGTCAGCGAAACCACGGTCGACCTGGCCAAGCAACAAGTGGTGGTGGGCAAGATCCGCAGCCAGAAACTCGAGACCTGGGCCGCTCGCGAGGCGGACGGGCAGCTCGACTGGCAGAAGCTCTTCGCCAGCCAGCCGGCCAAGCCACAGGCCAAGGCCGAACCCGCTTCAGCCCCGGCCGCCGCCGACTCACCGAAACCTGAACCCGCCGCCCCCAGCAAACCCTGGCAGGTGTTGTTGAAAGACGTGCAACTGCGCAATTACCAGGTGCACCTGGCCGACCGCCAGGCGCAACCTGCCGTGGCACTGGAAGTCGGCCCGCTGAACCTGGACCTGCAGAACTACGACATGCTCAACGGTTCGCCCTTTACCCTCAAGCTGGACACCGGGCTGGGCAAACAGGGCAAGATCCTCGCCGACGGCGAGGTGAACCTGAACCCGATCAGCGCCCGGCTCAAGGTCAAGACCCAGGACATCGACCTGCGAGTCGCCCAGTCGTACATCAACCCGTTCATTCGCCTGGAACTGCGCTCCGGGATGCTCGGCAGCGACCTGGCGGTAGACCTCAAGAGCACCGAGCCGCTGGCCTTTGCAGTGACCGGCCGTGCCCAGGTCGATCAATTGCACACCCTCGACACCCTCAAGACCCGGGACTTCCTCAAGTGGCAGAGCCTGGTCCTCGAAGGCCTCGACTACCAGCACGGTGACCGCCTCTCCATCGACAAGGTCAACCTGTTCCAGCCTTATGCCCGCTTCATGATCAACGACGACCGCACCACCAACGTCGATGACCTGTTGATCCCGCAACCGGCCGAGGGCGCGCCGAAAACCGCGGCGGCCAAACCGGCCTCGGCGGAAAAACCCCTGGGCATTCACATCGGTGGCATCGCCATCAACGACGGCTCGGCCAACTTCGCCGACTTCAGCCTGACGCCGAATTTCGCCACGGCCATCCAACAGCTCAACGGCCAGATCGGCACCATCGACAGCCGCGAGGCCAAGCCGGCCAGCGTCGACGTCAAGGGTAAGGTCGACCGCTATGCGCCGGTCACCATCAAGGGGGCAGTCAACCCCTTCGACCCGATGGCCAGCCTCGACATCGCCACCAGTTTCAAACGGGTCGAGCTGACCACCCTGACCCCCTATTCCGGCAAGTTCGCCGGCTACCGTATCCGCAAGGGCCGACTCAACCTGGACCTGCATTACCGGATCACCAAGGGTCAGCTCCAGGCTGAAAACAAAGTGGTGGTCGAGCAATTGCAACTGGGGGAAAAAGTCGACAGCCCGGACGCCGTGAGCCTGCCATTGAAGCTGGCCATCGCACTACTGAAGGACTCCGAAGGCAAGATCTCCATCGAACTGCCGGTGACCGGCAACCTCAACGACCCGCAATTCAGCGTCATGCCGATTGTCTGGCAGACCTTGCGCAACCTGGTGGTCCGCGCGGCGCAGGCGCCGTTCAAGCTCATCGGCGGGCTGGTGTCCGGTGGCGGTTCGGAGGACCTCGGCAGCGTGGCATTCGCCCCAGGTTCAAGCGACTTGAGCAAAGAAAGCGAGGGCGTGCTGCTCAAACTTTCCGAAGCCTTGGGCAAGCGCCCGGAACTGCGCCTGGAGATCGAAGGCACGGCGGCCGAAAGCAGCGACGGCCCGCTGCTCGCCGCCCAGCGCCTGGAACGTGAATACCAGTACAACTACTACAAGATGCTGCAGCGGCGCGGCGACAAGGTGCCGGCCCAGGCCTCGCTGTTGCAGGTGCCCGAAGATGAAAAGGCACCGTTGCTCGAAGGCATCTATCGCACCCGCCTCAAGACCCAGCCGCCGGCCGAATGGGCGCAGCTGGACAAAAAAGCGCGCACCGACAAGCTGCGCGAAAGCGTGATCAAGTTCTGGAGCGGCAGTGATGTGTTGCTGCGCCAACTGGGGCAAGAGCGGGCCGGTAGCATCAAGGACTTTTTGGTGGACAAAGGGCGCCTGGCCGACGACCGCGTCTACTTCATCGACGCCAGCCTCGGCCAGGCCGAGAGCGACGGACGCGTCATTACCCCCATGCACCTGGATGCCGAATGATGAAGTGTTTGTACCTGCTCGGGCTGGGCGCATGGCTGGCCGCCGGCACGGCATCGGCAGCCGATACGCTGCGTTGCGGCAGCCAGTTGATCAGCGTCGGCGACCGCTCCAGCGAAGTGCTGCAAAAGTGTGGCGAGCCTGCGGCGCGGGACGACCTGGGCTACAAGCGCAGCGTCAATCGCCGGGAAGAATACCCGGTTGAGGAATGGACCTACGGCCCCAACAGCGGCATGTACCAGTACCTGCGTTTTGAGGGAAACCGGTTGGTGCAGATCACCAGCAAGCGCGGGCGCTGAAAGGGCGCCCTCTTCGCGAGCAAGCTCGCTCCCACAGGGATCGTGCAGGCCACCCCATGTGGGAGCGGGCCTGCTCGCGAATACCCACCACCCCCGCTCACGCCAGTTTTCCACCCCTGAATAGAACAGGCCCCCGGCACGTATGCCGGGGGCCTGTAATGGCCACGTCCGTGTGGCCTTCGCATGAACTTCAAAAGCAACGGCAGGCGTATGACTCAGCCCGCTTGCCGCGCCTTCTCCCGGTCCAGGCGAGAACTCGTCAGCCTTACTCGGCTTTCAGGCCATCAGCTGAGACGGCTTTGACGCCTTTGATTTTCTTGGCAATGGCCACGGCCATGTCTTTTTGCGAATCAGTCACGGCCACGGTGGAGGACAGCGACACAACACCTTTGTTGGTTTCAACTTTGATGTCGGAGCCTGGAATACCTTTTTCGGTCAGCAGGTCAGCCTTGACCTTGGTGGTGATCCAGGTGTCGGAAGTGGTTTCCTTCGCCTTGGTCACTTCGCCAGCAGCCAGCATCATTGGAGCCTGAGTTGCTTGAGTGGTCTCGGCGAATGCGCTAGCCATGGTCAGGGTCAGAGCGGTTGCAGCAGCGGCAGTGATAGCGAACTTCTTCATACGAGTAACTCCTGTTTTTCTCAGAAACTGCCGGATTTGCATCCAGCAGGGTTACCAGGAGTAGTGCGAAGGCTGTGCCAGTTTTGATAAATCAATTAATTCCTTATAAATCAAATAGTTAAGCGAAGCGGCAAAATTCATAATCATGCAAATTGCATGAGCCTCCCATTTTCAACATGCAACTTGCCGATTCTGCCTCGCCGCTAAGCTGATGAATCAAAGAAGGTTTTAAACGGCGAGGGAGTGCCCCATCGCCGCGCAGTATCAGGTACCAGGGCAAGCGGTCGGCAGGTATTCCTTGGGTGCGGTGGATGCGCATGTCCAGGCGCCATTGACATCACGGCTAAGCGTGATCGTTTTACCTGCTATGGCGGCAGGGGCGTTCTGGAGGGTACAAATGATAGAGCCTGCCGTCGTGGCTGTACCTGTTAGCGAGATGGCGCAATTATTGGTTGTGGACGGGGCGTTCATGAGGGCCAACGTTGGCGTAACCCCCTGATTCATCTGATCCTCGTACGCTACCTTCAGCGCGGATATTTCCCCCAGTCCGGCGGTAGCCTTCGCCCGCGCCTGGTACCTGGAATACTGCGGCAACGCAAACGTCGCCAGGATGCCGATGATCGCCACGACGATCAGCAGTTCGATCAGGGTAAAACCTTTTTGCTTGCTCATAGACTTCTCCATCGCATGAGGCGGAATCTCATGTCCTGAGGCGGCTATTGCACGGCACATGCCAACCCTCAAGACGCCACTGACAAAGGACTTCGCCGGCCAGAAGCCTTGCGTCCTACCCCAACAACCGCACTATCTGACACTTTTTGTCACCCCGCCTCGCTGGTTTGGCGTCGATGCTTGACTAGGCTATAAGTCATGAACTGTCCGCGTCTGGTATCCCCATGCCCATGAATGACATCGCACTCAGCGGCTTGACCAAGCAACTGGTGTTGGCTGAACTGATCACCGAGCAGAATGCCCAGCAGGCGTACCAGCAGGCCCAGCGCAATCGCATGCCCCTGGTCAGCTACCTGGTACAGAACAAACTGGTCCAGAGTCGTCAGGTTGCGGAAATTGCCTCGGAGCATTTCGGCGTCGCCCTGCTGGATCTCAACAGCCTCGACAAGGAGAACCAGCCCGCCGGCCTGGTCAGCGAAAAACTGGTCCGCCAACACCACGCCCTGCCGCTCTGGCGACGTGGCAACAAGTTGTTCGTGGGCATCTCCGATCCAACCAACCACCAGGCCATCAATGACATTCAGTTCAGCACCGGCCTGACCACCGAAGCCATCCTGGTGGAGGACGACAAACTCAGCGACGCCATCGAAAAGTTCTTCGAGTCCAGCAGCACCGGCCTGGAGGGCATGGGTGATGTCGACCTCGACGGCCTGGACATCGAGTCGGACGACGATCGCAAGCAGGACACCCTTGCTGGCCAGGACGCCGACGACGCGCCGGTGGTGCGGTTCGTCAACAAGATGTTGCTGGACGCGATCAAGGGCGGTTCCTCCGACCTGCACTTCGAGCCGTATGAAAAATCCTATCGGGTGCGGGTGCGCACCGACGGCATGCTACGTGAAGTGGCCAAGCCGCCCACCCAACTGGCCGGCCGTATCGCCGCACGGCTGAAGGTCATGGCCAGCCTGGACATTTCCGAGCGCCGCAAGCCCCAGGACGGACGCCTGAAAATGCGCCTGTCGAAAAACAAGTCGATCGATTTCCGGGTCAACACCCTGCCCACGCTCTGGGGCGAAAAAGTGGTCATCCGGATCCTCGACCCTTCCAGCGCGCAAATGGGCATCGACGCCCTGGGCTACGAGCCTGACCAGAAAGCGCTGTACATGGCGGCGCTCAAGCAACCCCAGGGGCTGATCCTGGTCACCGGGCCCACCGGCTCGGGCAAGACTGTATCGCTCTACACCGGGCTGAACATCCTCAACACCGTGGACATCAACATTTCCACCGCCGAGGATCCGGTGGAGATCAACATGGAAGGCATCAACCAGGTCAACGTGAACCCGCGCCAGGGGCTGGATTTCGCCCAGGCCCTGCGCTCGTTCCTGCGCCAGGACCCGGACGTGATCATGGTCGGCGAGATCCGCGACCTGGAAACCGCCGAGATCGCCATCAAGGCCGCCCAGACCGGTCACCTGGTGCTCTCCACGCTGCACACCAACAGCGCGGCGGAAACCCTGATCCGCTTGCAGAACATGGGCATCCCCGGCTTCAACATCGCCACCGCCGTGCACTTGATCATCGCCCAGCGGCTGGCGCGCAAGTTGTGCAACCACTGCAAGAAAGCCCTCGAGATTCCCGACGAAACCCTGCTCAAGGAAGGCTTCCCCCGGGAACGCATCGGCTCATTCACGATCTATGAGCCGGTCGGTTGCCAGCAGTGCAACAGTGGCTACAAAGGGCGCGTGGGGGTCTACGAAGTGGTCAGGAATACACCTCAGTTGCAACGCCTGATCATGGCCGAAGGCAACTCGTTGGAAATCGACCTGCAAATGCGCAAGGACGGCTTCAATGACCTGCGCACCTCGGGGCTGCTCAAAGTGATGCAGGGCGTCACCAGCCTCGAAGAAATCAACCGCGTCACCAAGGATTGAACATGGCGGTCAAGGCAGTCAAAACCGATGTTTACACCTGGGAAGGCAAGGACCGCAAAGGCACGAGGATGACCGGCGAGCTGACGGGGCAGAGCACCGCCCTGGTCAAGGCCCAGTTGCGCAAGCAAGGCATCAACCCGCAGAAGGTGCGCAAGAAGACCTCTTCGATCTTCAGCAAGGGCAAGCGCATCAAGCCGTTGGACATCGCCCTCTTCACCCGCCAGATGGCCACGATGCTCAAGGCCGGCGTGCCGCTGTTGCAGGCGTTCGACATCATTGGCGAGGGCTTCGACAACCCCAACATGCGCAAGCTGGTGGACGAGGTGAAGCAGGAAGTCGCTGCCGGTAACAGCTTCGCCGCGGCACTGCGCAAATGCCCGCAGTATTTCGACGAGCTGTACTGCAACCTGGTGGATGCCGGCGAACAGGCCGGCGCCCTGGACACGCTGCTGGACCGGATCGCGACCTACAAGGAAAAGACCGAGGCGCTCAAGGCCAAGATCAAGAAGGCCATGACCTACCCGGCGGCCGTGGTGCTCGTCGCGGCCGTGGTCACCGGCATCCTGCTGGTCAAGGTGGTGCCCCAGTTCGAGTCGGTGTTCTCCGGCTTCGGCGCGCAATTGCCGGCCTTCACGCTGATGGTCATCGGCCTGTCGGAGTTCATGCAGCGCTATTGGTGGCTGATACTGGCCCTGTTGGTCGGCCTGTTCTTTGGTGTGAAGTACGCCCTCAAGCGCTCCGCGGCGCTGCGTGACTGGCGCGATAAATGGATGCTGAAGCTGCCGCTGATCGGCACGCTGATGTACAAGACCGCCGTGGCCCGCTACGCCCGCACGCTGTCCACCACCTTCGCCGCGGGCGTCCCGTTGGTGGAGGCCCTGGATTCGGTTTCCGGCGCCACCGGCAACGTGGTGTTCAAGCAAGCGGTGCAACGCATCAAGCAGGACGTCTCGACCGGCATGCAATTGAATTTCTCCATGCGCGCTTCCGGCATCTTCCCAAACCTGGCGGTCCAGATGACGGCCATCGGCGAAGAGTCCGGCGCGCTGGATGACATGCTCGACAAGGTGGCAAGCTTTTACGAAGCCGAAGTGGACAATCTGGTGGACAACCTCACCAGCCTGATGGAACCCTTCATCATGGTGATCCTGGGGTTGGTCGTCGGTGGCTTGGTGGTTGCCATGTACCTGCCCATCTTTCAACTCGGCTCTGCGATCTGACATGCCCCTGAGCGAATTCTTCGTGCTTTATCCCCTGGCCTTCGTGCTCACTGCGTTGCTGCTAGGGCTGATCGTCGGCAGCTTCCTCAACGTACTGGTGTGGCGTCTGCCGAAGATGCTCAGCCGCGAATGGCGCGTGCAGGCCCACGACCTGCTGGGCCTGCCGGCCGAAGCCCCCGGCCCGGTCTACAACCTGATGCTGCCCCACTCCCAGTGCCCCCACTGTGGCCATCGCATCCGGGCCTGGGAAAACATCCCGCTGCTCAGCTACCTGATGCTGCGCGGCCGCTGTTCGAGTTGCTCCGCTCCCATTGGCCGGCGTTACCCGTTGACGGAACTGGCCTGCGGTGTGCTGTCGGCGTTCGTCGCCTGGCATTTGGGCTTCGGCTGGCAAGCCGCAGGGGTGATGGTGTTGACCTGGGGTCTCCTGGCCATGAGCCTGATCGACGCCGAACACCAACTGCTCCCCGATACCCTGGTCCTGCCGCTGTTATGGCTGGGCCTGATC
Organism: Pseudomonas sp. Cab53; assembly: GCF_018325965.1. Lineage (NCBI taxonomy): Bacteria > Pseudomonadati > Pseudomonadota > Gammaproteobacteria > Pseudomonadales > Pseudomonadaceae > Pseudomonas > Pseudomonas sp. Cab53. Next base: position 5,260,920 of record NZ_AP021902.1, read on the forward strand.
GTCAACAGCTTCGGCCTGTTCGCCTCTTTGAACCAGGCCATGTGGGGAGCGGTGGCGGGCTACCTGGCCTTGTGGTCGGTGTATTGGGTGTTCAAGTTGCTCACGGGCAAGGAAGGCATGGGCTACGGTGACTTCAAGCTGTTGGCGATGCTAGGCGCCTGGGGTGGCTGGCAGATCCTGCCACTGACCTTGTTGCTGTCGTCGCTGGTGGGGGCTGTGATCGGGGTCATCGTGCTGCGCCTGCGCAACGCCCCGGGGTCGACGCAGATCCCCTTTGGCCCTTTTCTGGCCATTGCCGGCTGGATTGCATTGCTCTGGGGTGGTCAAATAACCGACTTCTATTGGCAGGCTGTCGGTTTCTAATGTCGATTCACTATGAATAACCTCAAGGAAAAACCCTGGATTCTCGGCCTGACCGGTGGCATTGGCAGCGGCAAGAGCGCGGCGGCCCAGCACTTCATCGACCTGGGCGTGCATGTCATCGACGCCGATCACGCGGCGCGCTGGGTGGTCGAACCCGGCCGCCCGGCGCTGGCCCGAATCGCCGAACACTTCGGCCCAGGCGTGTTGCAGGCCGACGGCACCCTGGATCGAGCGGCGCTGCGCAAGTTGATCTTCGAAAATGCCGATGAACGCCGCTGGCTCGAAGCGCTGTTGCATCCGTTGATCGCCGATGAAATCGCCCACCATCTGGCACAGGCACAATCGCCCTACGCGATTCTGGTATCGCCGTTGTTGATCGAATCGGGACAATACGCCATGACCCGGCGCATCCTGGTGATCGACGCGCCGGAACAGTTGCAGGTCGAACGCACGCTGCAGCGTGACCAGACCAGCGAACAGCAGGTCCAGGCGATCCTCAAGGCCCAATCCAGCCGCCAGGACCGCCTGAGCCATGCCGACGACGTGGTGGTCAACGACCGCGACCTCGCCTGGTTGCACAGCGAGGTCGAGCGGCTGCACCACTTTTACCTTACTTTGCGTGGAGGCCAGTCATGAGCCAAACCCCAACCGTTGATTGCCCAACCTGCGGCGCACCCGTCGAATGGAGCCCGCAGAGCACGTTCCGGCCGTTCTGCTCCGATCGCTGCAAACTGATCGACCTGGGCGCATGGGCGTCCGAGGAACACAAGATCCCGGTCAGCCCGGAGGCCGAGGATGAGCTGTTCAGCGAGGACTTCAACCCCCGCTCCCATCATTAAGGCCGCATGAAACCGTAGTCCTGTTGATCGTCGAGGTTTTCCGCGAGGAAGCTCAACTCATCGGCCAGGTCCTCGGCGCTGCGCACTGTCTTGCTCTGTTGCACGATTGCACTGAGCAAGGCACGCAGGCTCAAGCCCGGGTCGAAACCAATCTCCATCGCGGCATCGTGGCTACGCCTGATCTCTTGTCTCGCCCACTCATAAACACTCATTGCTGTGCTCCTGGAAGTTTTCCAGAGCATGAGCGGCGCCTGCCTGCACGGCCTTGATATGCATCAAGATTTGTCTTCATCCTTCCAGGGTGCCGACAGGTAGCGCGTGCGGTTGAAGGTCTCCAGCCATTCGGGGCTGAACACCACCAGCGCACTGACCACCATGCCGTTGATGAACGCCTCGGGAAAGATGATCAGCCAGAGGTAACCGATGAAGTCTTCCAGCCAGTAAGGCATGGCGAATACGCCGTCGTACCACAGCAGCGCGAGCCCCAGCAGCAGGCACAGCAACGCCGACAGCGCGGCGGCGAGAAAGCCCGAGCAGAAGATGTAGACGAACAGGTTGCGCGGCTGGGCGCGCTCCACCAGGATCGCGCAACACTCGGTGACCAGCACCGGCAAGAGGATCAGCAGCGCACCGTTGACGCCCATCGCCGCCATGTCCTGACGCCCCAGCAGCACCAGTGCAGACTGGGCAAAGAGGCCGCCGAGGATTGCCAGCGGCCAGTCCAGCAACAGCGTCACGGCGGTCATGCCGATGAAGTGATACGACACGCCCGTGTCGAAATCCCGGCGCACCAGCCACAGCATGAACAGCGCCAGCACCGTGCCGAACAACAGGTGCTGGCGCCGACTGTCGGTGAACAGCTCCACCCACGGCGCACGCCAAACGGCGCAAGCCAGCACCGGGACATACATCAGCCACCCCACCGCCAGGGTCTGCGGTGAGAGCAGTTCGGCACCGATCATCGCGTTACACCTTTCATGTCCTGTGGCCGGGGCACTGGCGGCACCGGGCTGCGCAGCCGTCCCCTCGCCAGCGTCATTTCCAGTCGGCAGTCTACACCTCCCCAAGGACCGCCATTAATCAACGCAACGCTTTCAGCTTGTCGCAATTGAACGCTAAGCTTGGGCCCATGGATGATTCCGATTATTTACGCCTGCTGACCATTGCGGCCGAGCAGGCCAACGCCTTTCTTTCCAATGCCCGCAAATGGGAGCGTGAGCGTTGGGTTTGCCAACGCCTGCTGCAAGGCCTGAACGTGCCCTATCGCGCCGACGAATTCGCCCCCGCTGGCGAGCCGCCGGACGTGCTGTTTCGCGATGCCAATTTCGAAGTGTTCTTCGTGCTCGACGAGGGCCGGCGCCTCAATGACGAGTGGCGCGACGAGCTGCAACGGCGCCGCAGCGCCTTTTCCCTGAGCCAATTGGTGCGCCGCGAAGCCAAGCCCCGGCGTATCCCCGCCAACGAGTTCCTGCTCAGACTGGCGCCCACCTTGCGCAAGAAAGCCCACAACTACACCGAGCGCGGCATGGACCTGGGCGAGCTGGACATCATTGCCTTCGCCAGCCTCAAGCGCGAAGTGCTGGACCTCAACAGTCATTTTCCGCCGCCCACCGAGTACCTGCGCCAGGGGTGGCGCTCGCTGTCGCTGGTGGGGCCCACGTTTGCCCGGGTGCTGTTCGCCCATCCCGATGCGCCGGATTTCCTGCGGGGCAACCTGGGTCGCAGCATCGTTTTCGACGTCGGAATCAGCCTGTGAGCGCGCACCAGGCAGCCCGTGGCGCACACTCATCTGACGAGCGGCTACGCTGCATTGAATGCCGGATCGCCGGACGCTGTAACGCCAGCCCATTTCGCAACGTCTACCTGACGAGGCCTTTATGACCAGCCGCCTGAACCCAGATGACCAGAAGCATGTCGAAGAGTACCTGCAACTGTCCCAGCACCGAGTCGAGCGCCGGCCTTTCCGGCCGTGGATGCTCCTGGTGGTGGTATTGGCCGTGACCATCGGCCTGGGCCTGTTGAGCCGCTTGATCAGTTACCTGACGCTATGAGCAGGTGTCGTGCCTCATTTCAAGGAACAGTGTTTGTGAGGCACGACACCACACTCGCGAGGGTAACGGCACCGATTTCCTTTAGCCTTGCGAGATATCCCCATGACTCATCGTATTGTCATTGTTGGCGGCGGCGCCGGCGGTCTGGAGTTGGCTACCCGTCTGGGTAAGACTCTGGGCAAGCGCGGCACCGCCAGTGTGATGCTGGTCGACGCCAACCTGACCCACATCTGGAAACCCCTGCTGCACGAAGTGGCCGCCGGCTCCCTGAACTCCTCCGAAGACGAACTCAACTACGTCGCCCAAGCCAAATGGAACCACTTCGAGTTCCAATTGGGGCGCATGAGCGGACTGGATCGTGAGCAGAAGAAGATCCAACTGGCAGCCACCTACGACGAGGCGGGCGTGGAGTTGTTGCCGGCCCGGGAGCTGGGCTACGACACCCTGGTGATCGCCGTCGGCAGCACCACCAACGATTTCGGCACCGAAGGCGCAGCGCAGCACTGTCTGTTCCTCGACACCCGCAAGCAGGCCGAGCGCTTCCACCAACAACTGCTCAATCACTACCTGCGCGCCCACGCCGCCGACCAGGCCGATGCAGCGCAGCGTATCAGCGTCGCCATCGTCGGCGCCGGTGCCACCGGTGTCGAACTGGCGGCCGAGCTGCACAACGCCGCCCATGAGCTGGCGGCCTACGGCCTGGACCGGATCAAGCCGGAAAACATGCACATCACCCTGATCGAAGCCGGGCCACGGGTCTTGCCAGCCCTGCCCGAACGTATCGGCGGCCCGGTGCACAAGACCCTGGAGAAACTCGGGGTGAATGTGATGACCAATGCCGCCGTCAGCCAGGTGACCGCCGACAGTCTGATCACCGGCGACGGCAAGGTGATCGATGCGAGCCTGAAGGTGTGGGCCGCCGGGATCCGCGCACCGGCTTTTCTCAAGGACATCGATGGCCTGGAGACCAACCGGATCAACCAGCTGCAAGTGCTGCCGACCCTGCAGACCACCCGCGACGAGAACATCTTTGCCTTCGGCGACTGCGCCGCCTGCCCTCAACCGGGCAGCGACCGCAACGTGCCGCCCCGCGCCCAGGCGGCGCACCAGCAGGCATCGCTGTTGGCAAAATCGCTGAAGTTGAAAATCGAAGGCAAGCCGCTGCCCCATTACAAATACACCGACTACGGCTCGCTGATCTCGCTGTCGCGGTTCTCGGCGGTGGGTAATCTGATGGGCAACCTCACCGGCAGCGTGATGCTCGAGGGTTGGCTGGCGCGGATGTTCTACGTGTCGCTGTACCGCATGCACCAGATGGCGCTGTATGGCACGTTCCGCACGGCGATGCTGATGCTGGGCAGCAAGATCGGCCGCGGAACCGAGCCACGGCTCAAGTTGCACTGAAGAGAGTCGTTGCTTGAAACACCGCCTTCGCGAGCAAGCCCGCTCCCACAGGAGATCGAGTACCTGATGTGTACGCGGTCAACTGTGGGAGCGGGCTTGCTCGCGAAGACGGCAGTGCAATCGATGCTGATCTACAGCCCTGCACTCAAACCTGAAACCGCTGCACCATCGTGCGCAACGAATTGGCCAACTGCGACAGTTCATGGCTGGACGCACTGGTCTGGTCCGCCCCCGTGGCCGAACGTACGGACAGGTCCCGGATATTCACCAGGTTGCGATCAACCTCACGGGCCACTTGCGCCTGCTCCTCGGCGGCGCTGGCGATGACCAGGTTGCGTTCGTGGATTTCGCTGACCGACGTCGTGATGGTCTGTAGCGCTTCTCCCGCGCGCTCCGCCATCGCCAGGGTGCTGGCGGCGCGACTGGAGCTGGCCTGCATGGAACCCAGCGCCTGGCTGGCACCGCTGCGCATGCCCTGGACCATCTGCTCGATTTCCTGGGTCGATTGCTGCGTGCGATACGCCAGCGCCCGGACCTCGTCGGCCACCACCGCAAAACCGCGACCGCTTTCCCCAGCCCGGGCCGCCTCGATGGCCGCGTTGAGGGCCAGCAGGTTGGTCTGCTCGGCAATGGCCCGGATCACATCCAGCACCTTGCCGATATCCTGCGACTGGTTGGCCAAGGACTGCACCAGGTCACCCGTGACCTGCACATCGCTGGCGAGGGCGCCAATGGCGTCCACCGTGTCACTGACCCGCTGCTGTCCGAGGGAAGCCGACTCACTGGACTGACGCGTGGCATCGGAGGTGGACACGGCGTTGCGGGCAACCTCCTCCACGGCGGTGGTCATTTCGGTGACCGCGGTGGCCGCCTGTTCGATTTCGTTGTTCTGCTGTTGCAGGCTCTGGGTGCTGTCGAGGGTCACCGCGTTCAGCTCATCGGCGGCGGTGGCCAATTGCGTCGCCGAACCGCTGATGCTCTGCAGCGTTTCACGCAGGTTCAACTGCATGGTCGCCAACGCCTTGAGCAAGCGGCTCACTTCGTCGTTGCCGTGGGTCTCGATGGGCCGGGTCAGGTCACCTTGGGCGACATGCTCCGCCGCGCTCAGCGCCTCGCCCAGGGGTTTGACGATACTGCGGGTGAGCAACATCGCCAGGATCACCGTGGCCAGGGCCGCGAGCACGATGAACAGGCTGACGATCATGCGGGAGTTGGCGTAGTGCTCCTGGGATTTCTGGCTCTCGAGGGACACCTGCTGGGAGAACAACTGCGCCAGGTCGTTGAGCTGTTTGCCGGAACCGTCCACCACGGTCTTCATGTCCACCAGCAACAACTTGATCAGGTCCTCGCGCCGACCCTGCTCCGCCAGGGTAAAGGACTGGGCGATACCGGCGCGGTAAGCGGCGAAGGTCTGCTTGAACTGGTCATAGAGCGCCTTGCCTTCAGGGGTGACGACGAGCTTGTCATACGTGGCGATTTTTTCGCTCAGTTCCTTGTCACGGGTGTCCATTTGCCCGCGATACACCGAAATGTTCTTCGGGTCTTCGTCCAGCGCCATGCGCAAGGAAATCGTGCGGATGCGCAGCATCAGTTCGCGAATCTCGTCACCACCGCGAATGCTGGGCAACCACTGGGTTTCCACCGCGACTTCGCTGTCACGGATGCTCGACATCTGGCCCAGCGCAAACACCCCGAGCAACGCCACCAGCAAGGCGATCAAGGCAAACCCCAAGGCGGCGCGGGGGGCAATATTCAGCTGACGAAGAAACATAACGGGGTGCCTTTTTTGTTATTGGCCTGAAATGGGGCGATCAGTCCAAGCCCCGGTTGGTGGGCAATGGGCCCGACGCTTTCGCGAGCAGGCTCGCTCCCACAGGCGTTATCGGCAGGTTGTATGACAACTTGACACCCCGGGCCTTTTTCGCAGGCAAAAAAAATCCCCGTACCTTTCGATACGGGGATTTTCAATATGGTCGGGGTAAGGGGATTCGAACTCCTGACATCCTGCTCCCAAAGCAGGCGCGCTACCGGACTGCGCTATACCCCGGTAAAAAAAAGGCGACCTCAACAAGTCGCCTTCCTCGATCAGTGCTTTTGGCCTCTGATCTTAAGATTCGATTCCAGCGAACTGGTCTCAAAAATGGTGGGTCGTGTGGGATTCGAACCTACGACCAATTGGTTAAAAGCCAACTGCTCTACCAACTGAGCTAACGACCCAAATATGGTCGGGGTAAGGGGATTCGAACTCCTGACATCCTGCTCCCAAAGCAGGCGCGCTACCGGACTGCGCTATACCCCGATTGAAATGGCTCCGTGACCAGGACTCGAACCTGGGACCCAATGATTAACAGTCATTTGCTCTACCGACTGAGCTATCACGGAACTGATATTTCAAGTTACAACGTTGAAGCTAGCTTCAACCTCTTCGACCCTGTTCGCATCGCTGCGTTCGTGTGTCTGAGGCGCGCTATTCTACAATCTTCAAAACCTCTGTCAACCCCTTAAATTGCTTTCAAGACAATGATTTGCAACTTATTTCGGATTCTTTCTCAGGGAGAAGTAACCCTTGGGGTGACGTACTGCGGGGCGCACTTTACAAGCCTTTTCCTTTGAGTTCAACGACCTGATGAAAAAAATGGTGCTTGGAAGCGAGCCATCCCATCAATCAGGAAAAACAACCCCAGCCGTGGCGAGGGAGCTTGCTCCCACTGGGTCGCGTAGCGGCCCCTCAAAAAGCGAGGAGTGCCTCGCACTCCAGCGGGAGCAAGCTCCCTCGCCACAAAGCCCAGATAATCGCCTCAATTGAAGACGATTTCGTCGTTCTGCACTGTACCGGTCACAGTTTCACCTGGCATGAAGCGGCCGGACAGGATCAACTGCGCCAACGGGTTTTCGATCCAGCGCTGGATCGCACGCTTGAGTGGCCGTGCGCCATAGACCGGGTCGTAACCCACCGCAATCAACTTGTCCAAGGCCTCGTCGCTCAATTGCAACTTCAACTCCCGCTCGGTGAGGCGGCTGCGCAGGCGACCCAGCTGGATCTCGGTGATGCCGGCGATCTGGTCACGGGCCAACGGCTCGAAAATCACCACCTCGTCGACCCGGTTGATGAACTCCGGCCGGAAGTGGGTGGAAATCGCATCCATCACTGCCGCACGTTGTGCCTCGCGGTCACCTACCAATTCCTGGATCTGCGCCGAGCCCAGGTTGGAGGTCATCACGATCACGGTGTTACGGAAGTCCACCGTGCGCCCGTGGCTGTCGGTCAGGCGCCCATCCTCCAGCACTTGCAAAAGGATGTTGAACACATCCGGATGCGCCTTCTCGACCTCGTCCAACAGGATCACCGAGTAAGGCTTGCGCCGTACCGCTTCGGTCAGGTAACCACCTTCCTCATAGCCGACGTATCCCGGTGGGGCACCGATCAGCCGCGCCACGGAATGTTTCTCCATGAACTCGGACATATCGATGCGCACCATCGCCTCTTCGGTGTCGAAGAGAAACTCGGCCAGCGCCTTGCACAGCTCGGTTTTACCGACACCGGTCGGGCCGAGGAACATGAACGAACCACTCGGCCGGTTCGGGTCCGACAACCCGGCACGGGACCGACGCACGGCGTTGGCCACCGCCACCACCGCCTCTTCCTGGCCGATCACACGCTGGTGCAACAGGCTTTCCATCTTCAGCAGCTTGTCGCGCTCGCCTTCGAGCATTTTCGACACCGGGATACCGGTCCACTTGGACACCACTTCGGCGATTTCTTCCTCAGTGACCTTGCTGCGCAGCAACTGGTTTTCGCTCTTGCCGTGCTGGTCGACCATCTGCAGGCTGCGCTCCAGGTCCGGGATCACCCCGTACTGCAGCTCGGCCATGCGGTTAAGGTCGCCCTTGCGGCGGGCCGCCTCCAGTTCCTGGCGGGATTGCTCGATCTTCTGCTGGATCTGCGCCGAACCCTGGACTTCGGCTTTCTCCGAGTTCCAGATTTCCTCGAGATCGGAATACTCGCGCTCATGGCGAACGATTTCGTCCTGCAACCTTTCCAGCCGCTTCTTCGCCGCTTCGTCGCTTTCTTTCTTCAGGGCCTGGGATTCGACCTTGAGTTGAATCAGGCGCCGCTCCAGGCGATCCAGCACTTCGGGCTTGGAATCGATTTCCATGCGGATGCGGCTGGCCGCCTCGTCGATCAGGTCGATGGCCTTGTCCGGCAATTGACGGTCGGTGATGTAGCGGTGGCTGAGCTTGGCCGCCGCGATGATCGCGCCATCGGTGATCGCCACCTTGTGGTGAACCTCGTACCGCTCCTTGAGGCCACGCAGGATGGCGATGGTGTCTTCTTCGCTCGGCTCCTCCACCAGCACTTTCTGGAAACGCCGTTCGAGGGCCGCGTCCTTCTCTATGTATTGGCGGTATTCATTGAGCGTGGTCGCGCCGACGCAGTGCAGCTCGCCACGGGCCAGTGCCGGCTTGAGCATGTTGCCCGCATCCATCGAGCCCTCGCCCTTGCCGGCGCCGACCATGGTGTGCAACTCGTCGATGAACAGGATGATCTGGCCTTCCTGTTTGGACAGTTCATTGAGCAGCGCCTTGAGTCGCTCTTCAAACTCGCCACGGTATTTGGCGCCGGCGATCAGCGCCCCCATGTCCAAGGACAGCAGACGCTTGCCCTTGAGGCCATCGGGCACTTCGCCATTGATGATGCGCTGGGCCAGGCCCTCGGCGATGGCGGTCTTGCCCACGCCGGGCTCACCGATCAGCACCGGGTTGTTCTTGGTGCGGCGTTGCAGCACCTGCACGGTGCGGCGGATTTCGTCGTCGCGACCGATCACCGGGTCGAGCTTGCCTTCCTCGGCGCGCTTGGTCAGGTCGACGGTGTATTTGTCCAGCGCCTGGCGGGACTCCTCGTGGTTGGCGTCATTGACTGCTTCGCCGCCACGCAGGTTGTTGATGGCGTTTTCCAGGGCTTTCTTGCTCACGCCCTGGCCGAGCAGCAATTTGCCCAGTTTGCTGTTCTCGTCCATGGCGGCGAGCAGCACCAGTTCGCTGGAAATGAACTGGTCGCCCTTCTGCTGGGCCAGGCGATCGGCCTGGTTGAGCAGCCGGGCCAAATCCTGGGACATGTTCACGTCACCGGTCGGATTCTGGATCTTGGGCAGTTGGTCGAGCTCCTTGGCCAACTCCTTGCGCAGGCTGTTGACGTCAAAGCCCACCTGCATCAGCAGGGGCTTGATGGAGCCGCCTTGCTGTTCGAGCATGGCTTGCATCAAGTGCGCCGGTTCGATACCGGGATGGTCCAGGCCGACGGCCAGGGACTGGGCATCGGACAGGGCCAATTGTAATTTGCTGGTTAAACGATCAATTCGCATGGGTCACCTTCCTTTTGAGCAGGCCGGACCGAAAAACATCCTGAATGAAGAAACCTGCCAGATACCGCTATAGATGTGGACGATTCTGGAAGATTCAAGCGGGCTTCATTGACACAGATCAGTCAGATGGCAGCCCCTTCCAAGCCTTTGTGGGCGCGAGCCTGCTCGCGAAGAAGGCGGCTTGTCAGCCAATTAAAGGTTAGCTGACCCGTCGCCGTCGCGGGCAGGCTCGTCCCCACAAAGGGATCTGCTACAAGGAGGCAGCCGAAGGGGCTTTTTATTGGTCGAGCCAGACCAGGGAGGCGAAGCGGCCGGTACGCGGATTGCGACGGTAGGAGAAAAAGCGAGGATCGGTCACGGTACACAGGCCGCCACCATAGACCGCCGTAACGCCGCGCGCCGCCAGCCGCAGGCGCGCCAACGCATAAATGTCGGCGAGGAACTTGCCGGCATTGTGGCTGGGGACGAAGGCTTGCGCCGTACTGGGCAGTTGCGCGGTGAACGCGTCACGCACTTCCGGCCCGACCTCGAAGGCTTGCGGGCCAATGGCCGGGCCGAGCCAGGCAAGGACCTGGTCGGCGGGCAGTTGAAGGCTGTCCAAGGTCGCTTCCAGCACGCCGTTCGCCAACCCACGCCAACCGGCATGGGCGGCCGCGACGCGGGTGCCGGCATGGTCGCAGAACAGCACGGGCAGGCAGTCTGCGGTCATCGCCGCACACGCGATACCGGGTGTCGCCGTCCAGCTGGCATCGGCGGTGGCCACTTGGCTGGGGTCAGCCTCGACCACGTCAATCCCATGGACCTGCCGTAGCCAGGCTGGACGGATGGCGAATCGATCGGTGAGACGGCGACGGTTTTCGCCCACGGCCGCAGGGTCGTCCTCCACATGATCGCCGAGGTTGAGGCTGTCGAACGGCGCCAGGCTGACGCCGCCCGCACGGGTGGTGACACAGGCCTTGACCCGGTCCGGCGCGGGCCAGTCGGGGATCAGCCAGTCACTCATCCGATGAACGCCTCGCGGTCCTGCTTGAGCAAGGTCAGCAGCCAGACGAAGTCATCCGGCAGCGGCGACTCCCAGCTCATGCGCTTGCCGGTGGTCGGATGGTCCAGCTCCAGGAAACGCGCATGCAGCGCCTGGCGCGGGAAGTTCTTCAGCGACTCGACCATCGTCACGCTGGCTGCCGGCGGAATGCGGAAACGTCCGCCATAGGCCGGGTCGCCCACCAACGGGAAGTTGATGTGGGCCATGTGCACGCGAATCTGGTGGGTACGGCCGGTTTCGAGCTTGACCCGCACGTGGGTATGGGAACGGAAACGCTCCAGCACGCGGTAATGGCTGACCGCCGGCTTGCCACCCTCCATCACCGCCATGCGCTGGCGCTGCTGGCCATGACGGCCGATCGGTGCGTTGATCTTGCCACCGGCGGTGACCACGCCGATAACGATGCACTCATAGATACGGCTGACACTGCGGCTTTGCAACTGTGCGACCAGCTGTGTCTGGGCCTGGATGGTCTTGGCCACGACCATCAGGCCGGTGGTGTCCTTGTCCAGGCGATGGACGATGCCGGCACGGGGCACGTTGATGATGTCCGGCACGTGGTGCAGCAAGGCGTTGAGCAGGGTGCCATCGGCATGCCCGGCCGCCGGGTGCACCACCAGGCCCGCAGGCTTGTTGATGACCAGGATCTCGTCGTCTTCATAGACGATGTCCAGGGCGATGTCCTGGGCGACCCATTCTCCCTGGGCCTCCTGCTCGGCAGTCAGTTCGAGGACGGCGCCACCATGGACGATGTCGCGCGGGCGAACGACCGCCCCATCCACGGTCAGGCGGCCGTCCTTGATCCAGGCGGAAAGGCGCGAGCGAGAGTGCTCGGCAAAGAGTTGGGCGGCGACTTGATCGAGGCGTTGGCCGCCCAATTCGGACGGCACCTCTGCGCGAAGTTCTATTTTATCGGACATGCTCGGACTGGGCGTCGGCACAGCCTTTGGTTTCGGCTGCGCGCTTGTGGTTAAATACGGCGTCTTTTGCCCCGAGGCTTTTCAACGGGGCGCTCATCATAACAGGACGGCCCCGCCCAAGACAGCGGCCGTCATAGGGACGCAAGCCGCCATGCAAGTGAAACACCTGCTGCTGATCGCCATCCTCGCATTGACTGCTGCTTGCTCGTCGAAGGAAGTCGTAGACGAAAACCTGAGCGAAGTCGAACTGTACCAACAGGCGCAGAACGACCTGGACAACAACAGCTACACCAGCGCCACAGCCAAGCTCAAGGCCCTGGAGTCGAGGTATCCGTTCGGTCGCTACGCCGACCAGGCCCAGCTGGAACTGATCTACGCCAACTACAAGAACGCCGAGCCGGAAGCGGCGAAGTCCGCCGCCGAGCGCTTCATTCGCCTACATCCGCAGCATCCGAACGTCGATTACGCCTATTACCTCAAGGGCCTGACCTCCTTCGACCAGGACGTCGGCCTGCTGGCGCGCTTCCTGCCGCTGGACATGACCAAGCGTGACCCGGGCGCGGCTCGCGACTCCTACAATGAGTTCGCCCAGCTGACCAGCCGCTTCCCCAACAGCCGTTATTCGCCGGACGCCAAGCAGCGCATGATCTACCTGCGCAACCTGCTGGCCTCCTACGAAATCCACGTGGCCGATTACTACCTGACCCGTCAGGCCTACGTCGCCGCCGCCAACCGTGGCCGCTACGTGGTGGAAAACTTCCAGGAAACCCCTTCGGTGGGCGACGGCCTGGCGGTGATGACCGAAGCGTACCAGCGCCTGCACCTGGACGACCTGGCTGCCACCAGCCTGGAAACCCTGAAGCTGAACTACCCGGACCACCCTTCCCTGGTGGATGGCCAGTTCACCCCGCGGGTCGGCGAAGTCGACAACCGTTCGTGGCTGAGCAAGGCCACCCTGGGCCTGATCGAGTCCCGTCCACCGCTGCCGCCGGGAGAAACCCGCGCCAACCAGGACGTACAGCGCCAGTTCCAGGACGCCAAGGAAGCCATTCCGAACGAGCTCAAGCCTAAGGACGAGAATGGCGACGTGATCGAGGAAGAAACCCCCGAAAACGAATCCAGCGACCGCTCCTGGTTCAGCTACATGACCTTCGGCCTGTTCGACTAAGGCCACGCTGCCAGGCAAACAGGGAGACCCGACGGTCTCCCTTTTTTGTGCCTGGAATCCACAGACCTGTGCGCCGCTCCCGTGCCCGGCTAAACTGCCTGATCTCTAGCCAAAAAGCCGCCCATCATGCTTCGTCTACTATTCTGGATCGCCCTGATTGCCGCCGCGGTATGGTTCTGGCGCAAGCTCAAGGCCGCCTCTGCCACGCCGAACGCTCCCCGGGAGCCGGATGCGCCGCCGATGGTCCGTTGCGCCCAGTGCGGCGTGCACCTGCCTCGCGACCGGGCACTGGTGCTCGAACAACAGTGGTATTGCAGCCAGGCTCACCTCGAGCAAGGCCCGGGCAGCCGTGAACGCTGAGGCCGCCAGCCCGCGCGTCAAGCAGGCGCAGCGCCTGCTGCGTCTGTATCACCTGTACCGCCTGAGTATCGGCATCACCCTAGTGCTGCTGATCTCCAGCAACATGGACAACCGTTTGCTGGAGTCCGCCAACGACGACTTGCTGCGCAGCGGCAGCTGGTTGTACCTGGTCTTGAACATCCTGCTGGTGGTGTTCCTGGAAAACACCCGCCGCCCGGCCCGCTTGTTCGGCCTGGCCCTGGCCGACGTGCTGTTGCTCTCCTGGCTGTTTTTCGTCGCCGGGGGCGCCCCCAGCGCCATTGGTAACCTGCTCATCGTCTCCGTGGCCATCGGCAACACGCTGTTGCGAGGCCGTATCGGCCTGTTGATCGCCGCCGTCGCCACCCTCGGCATCGTCGGCTCGAGTTTCTTCCTCGGGCTGAGCGACGCAAGCCGGCCCAGCAACTACCTGCAGGCCGGCACCCTGGGCGCGCTGTGCTTTGCCGCCGCGCTATTGGTCCAAGGCCTGACCCGACGCCTGGAGGCCAGCGAAACCCTGGCCGAGCAACGGGCCAGTGAAGTGGTCGGCCTGGAGGCGCTCAACGCCCTGATCCTGCAACGCATGCGCACCGGCATCCTGGTGCTCGACCGCCAACGCCGGGTGCAACTGGCCAACGAAAGCGCGCTGAACCTGCTGGGCATGCACGACCTGGTCGGCCAGCCGATCGACGACTGCTCCAACGCCCTGGTCGAACGCCTGCAACGCTGGCTGAACAACCCCAGCCTGCGGCCACAGAGCCTGACCGTCCCTGGCACCGGCCTGACGCTGCAGCCGAGCTTCATCGCCCTGGGGCATCACGAACAGCATCAGATCCTGGTGTTTCTCGAAGACCTGGCCCAGGTGTCCCAACAGGCCCAACAACTTAAACTCGCCTCCCTCGGGCGCCTCACCGCCGGCATCGCCCATGAAATCCGCAACCCCTTGGGCGCGATCAGCCATGCCGCGCAATTGCTGCGCGAGTCCGAGGAACTGAACAGCGCCGATCGGCGTCTGACGCAGATTATTCAAGACCACTCGCAACGAATGAACCGCGTCATCGAAAACGTCCTGCAGCTGTCACGCCGCCAGCCACCCACGCCCCAACGCCTCGACCTGCGGACCTGGCTGCAGCAATTCGTCCAGCAAGCCCACGAAAGCGCGACCGAGCACCAGCATTTGCACCTGAGCATCGATCCAGGCGACTACATTACCCTCATGGACCCCGACCAGTTGACCCAGGTGCTCGACAACCTGCTGCGCAACGCCTGGCGCCACAGCGCGATGATCAACGAGCAGGCCGAAGCCTGGTTGAAGCTGTCCGTCGACCCACAGAGCCAGCTATCCACGCTGGACATCATCGACAACGGGCCCGGCGTGACACCCGACCAGCAGGCGCATCTGTTCGAACCCTTTTTCACCACCAGCAGCCAGGGCACCGGCCTTGGCCTCTATCTGTCCCGTGAGCTGTGCGAAAGCAACCAGGCCCGCCTAGACTTCAAACCACGCCAAGGCGGCGGTTGCTTTCGCATCACCTTTGCTCACGGACGGAAACAGATTTGAATACACGCTCACGGCAACGAATCCTGATCGTCGACGACGAACCGGACATCCGCGAACTCCTGGACATCACCCTGGGCCGGATGAAACTCGACACCCGCAGCGCCAAGAACCTTGCCGAGGCCCAAGCCCTGTTGGCGGACGAGGCCTTCGACCTGTGCCTGACCGACATGCGCCTGCCCGATGGCACCGGCCTGGAACTGGTGCAACACATCCAGCAACGCTACATCCAACTGCCCGTGGCGATGATCACCGCCTACGGCAGCCTGGAAACCGCCATCGACGCCCTCAAGGCCGGGGCCTTCGACTTCCTGACCAAGCCGGTCGACCTGACCCGGTTGCGTGAACTGGTCGCCAGCGCCCTGCGCCTGCCACCGGTTGCCGCCCCCGGCACAACCATCGAGCGCTGCCTGCTGGGCGAATCACCGCCCATGCGCAACGTGCGCAAACAGATCGAAAAACTCGCCCGCAGCCAGGCGCCGGTGTACATCAGCGGCGAGTCGGGCTGTGGCAAGGAGTTGGTGGCCCGGCTGATCCACGAACAAGGTCCCCGTTCCAATCTCGGCTTTGTGCCGGTCAACTGTGGAGCAATTCCCACGGAGCTGATGGAAAGCGAGTTTTTCGGCCACCGCAAAGGCAGTTTCAGCGGCGCCATCGAAGACAAACCCGGGCTGTTCCAGGCCGCCCATGGCGGCACGCTGTTCCTCGACGAGGTGGCTGACCTGCCGCTGGCCATGCAAGTCAAACTGCTGCGGGCCATCCAGGAAAAAGCCGTGCGCGCCGTCGGCGGCCAACAGGAAGAAGTGGTGGACGTACGCATCCTTTGCGCCACCCACAAGGACCTGGACGCCGAAGTCGCCGCCGGGCGTTTTCGCCAGGACCTGTACTATCGGCTGAACGTCATCGAACTGCGCGTCCCGCCCCTGCGCGAACGCCGCGAAGACATCGAGCCCCTGGCCAACCACATGCTCCAACGCCTGTCGGCCAACACCGCCAGCCCTGCCGTCAAACTCCACCCCCAGGCCCTGGAGGCCCTTCGCAACTACCGTTTCCCAGGAAACGTGCGGGAGCTGGAGAACATGCTCGAACGGGCCTACACCCTTTGCGAGCACCAACAGATCGAAGCCGACGACCTGCGCCTGGCCGACAGCAATAACGCCACCGACGCCACCAGCGCTGACCTGGTGCAGGTCGACAACCTGGAAGACTACCTGGAAGACGTCGAACGCAAACTCATCCTCCAGGCCCTGGAAGAAACCCGCTGGAACCGCACGGCGGCGGCCCAGCGGTTGAAACTGTCGTTTCGTTCGATGCGGTATCGGTTGAAGAAGCTGGGGCTGGATTGAGGGAAGCCGCCTCCAATGGCTGGGCTCTCCCCTCCTGTGGCGAGGGGATTTATCCCCAGCGGGGCTGCGTAGCAGCCCCAAGACAGTCAATACAAATCTACCTGATACACGCCGCGACGCGATTGGAGGTGGCAGCTGTACGCGGGTTCGCGCACCGAGACCTTGGTACCCGGCATACCCGAAGGTATCCCACGCACAGCCAGCCATGACAGTGAATAAATATTGGATGTGCCGACGCCTTCGCGAGCAAGCCCGCTCCCACAGGGAGACCGAGGCCAGCCGCAAGAACAGGCCGGCTGTAAGGCCGCCTCACTTTTGCTTTTGCTTTTGATCTTCGGGCCCCGTTAACCACGACGGCCGAACGCAGGCATTGCGTAGTGGGCACCCCGGCATGGATGCCGGGGTAGCCGCGCTGGGCCATGGATGGCCCTTCGCGGTGGGCCCACGGAGCAATGCCGGAGTGAGGGTATGCCGAGCCCAGGCGAGGCACCGAGTGGTGGGGCCAAGCCTTTTTTGCTTACTTTTTTTGGCGTCTGAAAAAAAGTAAGCCGCCGTCAGGGCGGAACCCTAAGCCGCCGTTACCGCAGCAACGGATATGTGCTCGACCCAAGACCGCCATCGCGAGCAGTCTCGCTCCCACAATTAACCCTACATCCGCCCCGCCGGCGCGTACGGCGCAGGGTCGATCACCGGCTCGCGCCCCAGCATCACATCCGCAAACAACCGACACGACGCCGGCGCCAACACCAACCCATTGCGATAATGCCCACAGTTCAACCACAACCCCGCAAACCCCGGCACTTCACCGATATAGGGAATCCCCTCCGGCGACGCCGGTCGCAACCCTGCCCAATGTCCGACCACCTCGGCATCGGCCAGCGCCGGAATCAGCTGCTGCGCCGAAGCCTTCAGGCTCTCCAGCGCCACATCGGTCGGGGTCTTGTCGAAGCCTTCGCGCTCCAGTGTGCTGCCCACCAGGATGTGCCCGTCGCGACGGGGTATCGCGTAACGGCCCTTGGCCAGGACCATGCTCGACAGGAAATCCGCAGCGCACTTGTACAGGATCATCTGGCCCTTGACCGGCTCGACTGGCAACTTCAGCCCCAGCGTGCCGAGCAACTCGCCACTCCAGGCACCCGCGGCCAGCACCACCTGGTCGCCCTGGATAGGCCCCGCGGAACTGTTCACCCCCACGACACGCTCACCCTCGCGAATGAAGCCGCTGACTTCACAATGCTCATGCAGCGTGACACCGGGCATCGCCAGCAAGGCGGCCTTGAGGGACTTCACCAACCGGGGATTGCGCACGTTGGCGACGTCGGCCATGTAGATCGCCCGGGAAAACCCTGCACCCAGCACCGGCACCGCATCCTGCACGGCACCGATATCCACCGCCCGCAATGGGCGCCCTTCCCGATCCGCCCAGGCCAGCGCTTCGTCCTGGTCATCCAGGTCCAGCCAATACAAGCCGGTGACATGCACTTGCGGATCGACGCCGGTGGACGCGAACAGACGCTGCCCCAGTTGTGGATAAAAATCCTGCGACCAATGGGCCAGGGCGGTGACCGCGGGCTATAGCGCCAGGGGTATAGCGGCGAAACGATACCGCCACCGGCCCAGGAGGCTTCCTGGCCAACACCACTGCGGTCAAGCAGCACCACGCGCTGCCCTTCGCACGCCAGATTGAACGCCGTCAGCAGGCCGATGACGCCCCCGCCGACAATCACCACTTGCTGTTGCATGGTCATGTTCTGATTCGACTCATAAGACAGAGGGCGCAAGACCGCGCCCGAAACAAGGAAAACCTAACGCCCCCAGCAATCCTTGGTGGTCACCCCGCTGGCGGCGTTGAGCATACTCCGTACGCCCGTGTTGTTGAGGGTGAAATCGCCGCACTTGTCCGTCGCCATGGAGGAGCCGCTTTTGCGCACGGCCGTCAGGGTGAAGCTCTGGTCCGCCAGCGTCTGGGTAATGGTGTAGAAATCGTTACCGCTGCTCAGGCCGGTCGCGTTGGTGTAGACGTTGTTCTTCGAGTAGTAGCGCTCGAGAATCTGTGCCTGCTCCGACAACAACCCGGCGATTTCGGTACGCCGCCCCTTCTTCATGTACTCGGTCAGGCTCGGATAGCCGATGGTGACCACGATACCGATGATCGCGATCACGATCATGATTTCGATCAAGGTGAAACCCCGGTTGGAACTGCGCATGCCCTTGCCTCTCACTGTATTTGCCGCCACATGATGCGACGGCTGCCGCCGACGGTCTTTTCCAGCAGGTTGGTGATACCACCGCTGGAGTCATTCACAACCATGTTGGTGGCCCCGCTGGCGCTGACGACGGCGCTCAAGGTCGGGATGCCACCGGTGAAAACGACGCCGGCGGAAATCGTATCGAGGTTGCTGAGGGCGCCGTCATTGTTGGTATCGAGCACCGCATAGTTGAGCATCTTACCGTTGAACGCACTCAACTCGATCAGTTTGCCGGTCCCGAAGCTCGCGCAGGGGTCGGTGGTGTCCACGGCGGCCGTGGTGAAGACCACGCGCCCGAGCACCAGGTTGGCCGAGTTGATCACCCGCTCCCCGGTCAAGACGTTGTTGTACACCAGGGGCAAGTACCAACCCTTTTTCGAGGGGTAGGCCACATCGTTCTGGCTGGTGGTCACGAACTGCCCCGTACTGCCGGAAAACACCCCGGTGATGGCCTGGGCCTGCAGGTTCGAGACGGTGATCTGCCCCCCTCCGCCGACAGCATCCCAGATCGAGTAGAAGCCCTGTAGATCCTTGTTGAGCTTGTCTGCCGTCTCATTGAACTTGCCGGTGCCGAAGAACACCTGGGTCCCGCCTTGGGGGTTGTCCGCCAGCAACGGCTGCACGGTGATGGGCTGGGTAGCGCCCCCCGGTGCGGTGAACAAGGGTTGGCCGGCAAACGCCAGGCCCCAGGCCGTCGGGGAGGTGGCGCTGAGGTCGAATTTCCACATCCGCCCCTTCAGGTCACCACCGTAGGCAGCCTGCACGACGTTCTGGGAGTTGACCCGAAGCTTGACCGACGACAAGCCGTTGTCGGTCTCGCTGCTGTTGATGACGATCTTCCTGATCAGCGAGCCGTCGCGGATATCCACCACATACAGCGCCGCCACGCCGCTGTTGCTGCCATAACCGTTGGAAATGAACGCGGCCCAGCGCCCGTCCGCCAGGCGCGCCACTTCGGGACGGGCATAGGCGTAGCCCAGGTCATTGAAGACGTTGGCCGTGCTGGCCACGGCCGGCGCACTGATTTCCCACAAGGCCCGATACACGTTACCCGCCGCCGCGTCGAACAATTGAACCGCATAGAACGTCCTGCCACCCGCCCCGGTACCGCCCAGGGCGACGGTCTTCCAGGCGGTTCCCGACTGCGTATCGAACACGCCAATCTGCCCGTCCACCAGGAAGTCGTGGCTGACACCGTTGATGTAGTTGGGGTCCGCGATGCCCTGCAACGACGGCAGCACACTCGACGGCATGTACGCATAGCGCCGCGTGCCGTTGGCACTGTTGATGACGCTGAAGAAACCGTCGTTGGCGTTCACCACCAGGCTGCTGCTCATGTTGGTCGCCTTGGTCGCCAGGTAAGTGCTGTAGCTGGTGTCGTTCAGCAGGTCCGCGGCGGTCTGGTCATTGGGCGAGGCCAGCACCAGCGGCGAGTTGATGATGTCCCCCAGCAACACGCTGCGCACCTTGAGCCCGGTCTTGTTGACGCCCTTGCTCCACTCCACCAGATCATTGCCGGTGATGCCCGTGGGCAGGTTCTGGTTGAGGCTGGTTTGCTGGGCCGGTGAAAAGTTGGCGTAGGAAAGGGTCACGGGCGCATTGGTCGCGGTGTTCCAGGATTGATAGGTCGGGGCCGTGGCACCGGGCACGATGGCGGTGTCGGTGGTCCACTGCACCGCCGCCGAATCGACCGTGCCCGCCGACGTGAAGCCGAATGCGCGGATGGTGCCGCGCCAATCCTTGGGGTCGTAGGTGGTCTGGTAGAAGCTGGAGGTGCTGGACAACGAGGCGCCGTTGGTGGCGCCACCGCCGCCCGAACCGGCCTTGGAGGTAATGTCGCTCAAGGCCGAGGACAGCGCCGAGCTCAGGCCTTCGCTATCGGTCGCCTGGTAGTACTTGCCAGCGCCATAGCGGGCGGCATCCGACAGCATCGGGTTGGCCGCGGTGAAACCGACCGTGTAGGTGTTGAGGTATTGCCGGGGAAGTCGGCGGCATTCCAGCTCTTGCCGGTGGCGTCGGTGCCGGTGGAGCGCATGTCGATGTCGAAGGCGAACTTGGCAATGTCATCCAGGTACAGGGTGTCGCCTTCGCCATCGCCGTTGGGGTTGTCGCCGTCGTTGGTGCTGATCCCGTCCCAGTTCGGCAGCCGGGGACCACCCGTAGCCGTAGCCTGCGGGTCATTGGTGGGGAACGTCCGGTCATAGGTGGGCAAGCCGTCGGTGATCACCACGCCGAAGTTCTTCTGGCACCGATACTGGATCGGGCTGGTGTAGGTGGTCGGCGTGCTGTTGTGGTACGGCGCCATGCCCCTGAAATAGCGGGTGATCTCGTAGTAGCTCTCGGCCAACGGTGTATTTGCCACCGCGCCCAGGGCGTTGATGGCGCTGGTCAGCGCGGTGTAGTTGGTATTGGCCTGGGCCTGGGTGACACTGCCGCTGACCGGCGATAGGTCGCTGACCGCCCGGGCGATATAGCCGCCGGGACCGGAGTTGGTGCTGTTGGGCGGGTTGAAGGTGGCCAGGCCGATGCGCAGGGCGCGGTTGCTGGCCACCAGGTCGGTGGAGACGTTCCGGGCCACGTTGATGCGGTAGTCAATGGGGATGGTGCCGGTGGTGAAATCACGGTTCGAGCCGTTGGCGAGGGTCAGCAGGTAGGACAGGTATTTGGTGGTGTAGCGGGTATCGCCCCCACCCACCGGGTCCGGCAACCGCAGGCAGACCCGGCTGAGGATGTTGCGGTAGAAACCGACCCAGCCGCTCGAGCAACCACCGCGCAACAAGCTCGACAGCAAGACATTCCCGTCATCGGGGTCCAGTTGCTGGCCGCCGAAGCAACTGCTGCTCGAGTTGCAGTTGTAGATAAGCGGCCGTGAAACCTCCGGATCGAACCCCGACGCCCAGATGATGCTGTTCATGCTCCCCGAATCGTCGATCAGCAGCATCACGTTCGGCGTCACCGCCCCCGCACTCAACAGTGGCGAATCCGACGGCGTGAAAGCGTAGGCCGGGGCCGCCAGGTAAAGGCCGAGCAGCGCGCCCCACAAGGCCTGCCGCCAGCCGCGACGCCCCTCAGTATTTCGCATAGATGCTCTCCACCACGCTGCGCTGGTTGTTCCCCACCACCGCCACTGCCGTGATCCGATACAGCGTCGCCGAAGTATTGCTGGGTACGTTGACCGCCGTGAGCGTGGTGCCGATGTTCTGTACGCCATAGAAGCCTGCGCCGGCGGCGACCCAGGTCACCCCCGAGGTGGAATTGCGCCCGGCGGCCGTCACAGTTGCCGACTCGGCCGGTGGCGCACATTGGGTCGCGGTGGTACACACTGCCAGCGAATAAGTGTCGACCTGCACCGCGCTCTCGCCCATCCGCAGCGCCGCCTCGGCGATCTGGAACGACTGGTTGCGCAGCATGACGCTGCTGGTCATTTTTTCCTGGAGCGTGGCGCTCTGCATGGACGACAGCCCGATCAGGGTCAACAGCAGCAGAAACACCAGGCTGACCAGCAAAGCCATGCCACGTTGTCGATGTTTGATTGGAATCGATTTCATGGGCTTGCCCTTTACAACAGCCGGTTGCGCAAGGCGGCAACCACGTTGAAGGTTTGCTCGCGCACCGCGTTTCGCGGATCGAAAAGCGTCAGGCTCAGGCGCACGCTGCGGATCAGTGCCGGGTCGGCCGGGTTGCTGCTGTAGCTGGACGCCGCGATGTCCGAGGCACTGCCGGCCACGCCGAAGGTCACGCTGAACGTGCGCACGTTATCCACCAGCACCGCCATGGGCGGGTTGGCAGGACCGCCGGCTGTCTGGACGCCCATCAGCAGCTGGTTGTTGCTGTAGCTGTAGATCAATCGCCTGATCGGAAACGCGATTTGCCCGGCCGCAGGCGCCCGCACGCCCGTGTAGGCGGTGGCCGAGGTGCGACAGTCGGAAACCACGGTCCAGGTGGGCGCCCCGCCGCCACTGCCCACGTCCGCCGTCACCAGGGTCAACTTCAGGTTGGCGTTGTCCCAGCGGATCGGCGTGATCTGGCTGGCGTTGAAATCCCCGGCGGCGGACGCGTCGGTGATGCTCCCCAGGCAACCGAACATCCCCACCATGCGCAGCTCCTGGACCATTTTGCTCAAGGCGAACCGCGCATCCTCCTGAATCACCGCCGCCGCCCCCTGGCTGACGTAGGTGTTCTTCGCGGCGATGAAAATCTGCACGACCCCCAGCACGACGATCAGGCTGAGCACCAGCGCGATCATCAGCTCGATCAGGCCGAAACCCCGGCTGCGCCCGTTCATGGCGTCGGCGTCGCGATCGGGTCGACGGCGACACGGCTGGTCAGCACGAAGCTGCGCCGCGCGTCGGCCGCGTTGGTGGTGTTGGCGGCCCTCGCATCGTCCCAGGAAATGGTGATGGTGTAGACGCGCTGGTTCAGGGCGACGGTGCCGGTGGCCGTGGCGCCGCCGAAGGCGATGATGTTGGTCTTGAAGTCGTAGAGGTCCTGGTCCCGCGCCACATTGAGGTTTGGCGCGCTGGGCGGCGTGACGGTGTAGTCCGCGCCGGAGTTGGCGCGTATGCGGTCCAGCAGGTCATAGGCGATGAAACTGGCCTGGCTGGTCATGCGCGAGCTGTCGGTGTACTTGAGGGCGTTGAGCTGGATCATCGCGGCGCCCAACAAGCCCACGCCGAGAATCAACACCGCCACCAGCACCTCGATCAGGGTCATGCCCTCCTGCGCGCGTCTACTGCAATCCTTCATCCGCAACTTCCACCCAATACGATTCTTCCGTTGAGGCAAACATTCAGCGTCCTGCTCTGTGTTCCCCGCACATAATTGAAACCCACCGGCGTGGCCGGTGCCGATAATCCGCCCAGGTTGTTGAAATCAATCGCGGTCACGTCTGAGGTTAGCGTCAGAGTCGCGCCACCGCCCATCGCTGGAACAACCCGCAATACATTGGCCGGCGTGCCCGTACTGTCATACACCGTCAGTTCGCCGCTCCAGGCGCTGCCCAGCACCGTGGGGCGAATCCTGATGGTGGTACCCCGGTCGATGGCCTCCATCCGGGCGAAGTTCAACGCCCGACGCAGGTCGCCGATCTCGGTATCGGCCCGGGTGCCCTGCATTGAACTGGTGAAGGCCGGCACCGCCAGGGTGATGAGGATCAGCATGACGCCAAGGGTTACCAGCACCTCGATCAGCGTGAAACCTTTTGTACGAAGATCCATCGATGCCCTCTGCCGCCGTCGGCTATACCTGCTTTTACAAAGCTAGAACAAACAGCCGCAGCATGCGTAACGCTGATCAACTGTGGCGAGGGGATTTATCCCCGTTGGGCTGCGAAGCAGCCCCAATGAAGCTGATCACCGTTGCGACCTGATGCACGGCTGCGTTTGGTTTGGGGCTGCTACGCAGCCCAACGGGGATAAATCCCCTCGCCACAACTCACCAGCCTCAGAACCGTTTTCACGCACTCCAGGGAGGAGGCAACATGCACCAACAGGGGTTCAGCCTGATCGAGCTGCTCATGGGACTGGCAATTGCCGCGATTGTTCTGCCGTGGGCCAGTTCCGGCTACAAAGCGCTCATCGAATCCATCGAACGCAAGGACGCCGCCCGGTTACTGGCCAGTGGCTTGCGCACTGCGCGAAGCGAAGCCATCACCCGTAACCGGACGGTGGCGATCAGAGGGATAGACAATGACTGGAGCAAAGGGTGGCAAATCATTCTGGACGGCGATGACCAGGCGCTGCTGACACAGCGCAGCAACGGGGCTCGCATCATGGGTAACTGGGCGATGAAAGGGTCGGTCAGGTTCGCCTTCCATGGCCAGGCGGTATGGCCCAGCGGGGCCTTTCATTCGGGAACGCTATACGTCTGTGGCAAACACGACTCGATCAGCCACCATCAAGTGGTGCTCGCGCCCTCAGGGCGCGTGAGCCTGCGCAACGAGGTCGCCGAGCAGGCCGCGTGCGAAAAGCGCTTAAAGCAGCGAGCGGACGCGTAGTTCCTTGGGCATGGAGAACGTGATGTTTTCCTCGCGGCCGGCCAGTTCATCGGCACCTGTAGCGCCCCAGGCCTGCAACTGCTGGATCACCCCACGCACCAGCACCTCGGGGGCCGACGCACCGGCGGTGATACCGATGCGCTCGACACCGTCGAACCAACTGCGCTGCAGGTCCTCGGCACCGTCGATCAGGTAGGCCGGCGTGGACATGCGCTCGGCCAGCTCGCGCAAGCGGTTGGAGTTGGAGCTGTTCGGACTGCCGACGACCAACACCACGTCGCACTCGTTGGCCAATTGCTTGACCGCGTCCTGGCGATTCTGGGTGGCGTAGCAGATGTCATCCTTGCGCGGCCCGCCGATGGCCGGGAAACGCGAGCGCAGGGCGTCGATCACGCGGCTGGTATCGTCCATGGACAGCGTGGTCTGGGTGACGAAGGCCAGGCTCTCGGGGTTGCGGACCTGCAGGGCAGCCACGTCGTCCTCGTCCTCGACCAGGTAGATCGCGCCGCCATTGCTGGCATCGTACTGACCCATGGTGCCTTCGACTTCCGGGTGGCCCTCGTGGCCGATCAGGATGCATTCGCGACCGTCACGGCTGTAGCGCGCCACTTCGATGTGCACCTTGGTCACCAACGGGCACGTCGCGTCGAACACCTTCAGGCCACGGCCGGCGGCTTCGGTGCGTACGGCCTGGGAAACCCCGTGGGCACTGAAGATCACGATGACGTCGTCCGGCACCTGGTCCAGTTCCTCGACGAAGATGGCCCCGCGGCTGCGCAGGTCTTCGACGACGAATTTGTTGTGGACCACTTCGTGGCGCACATAGATCGGCGGACCGAAAACTTCCAGGGCGCGGTTGACGATTTCGATCGCCCGGTCCACACCGGCGCAGAAGCCACGGGGGTTGGCGAGTTTGATTTGCATGCTGTGCCTCGTGTCTTGCGCGCAAGAAATTGAATGCTTGCCTGTTAATCGAGCAAAAGGCCCGAGAACAAGGAGATCCCCTGTGGGAGCGAGCTTGCTCGCGATGGCGGCGAGTCTGTCACCCCTGTATTGAAAGTGACTCCGTCATCGCGAGCAAGCTCGCTCCCACAGTGAATCGGGTGGCAGCAGGAACTGCCCTGTTAAATCCTAAACCGCCTTGACCTCAAGAATTTCCACTTCGAAATTCAAGGTCTTGCCCGCCAGGGGATGGTTGAAATCCACGGTCACCTGGGCGTCGTCGAAAGCCTTCACCACGCCCGGCAGTTCGGTGTTGGCCGCGTCATTGAAGATCACCAGCAGCCCCTCCGACAGCTCCATGTCCTGGAACTGGGAGCGTGGCATGGTCTGCACGTTCTGTGGATTGGGCTGACCAAAGGCGTTTTCCGGGGCAACGATCACGGTGCGCTTGTCGCCGGCCTTGAAACCGAAGATCGCCGCCTCGAAGCCTGGCAACAGGTTGCCATCACCGACCTTGAACACCGCCGGGGCCTTGTCGAAAGTGCTGTCGACGGTGTCGCCGTTTTCCAGGTGCAGGGCAAAGTGCAGCTTCACTTCGGTGTTTTGAGCGATACGCTGCTCAGTCATGGACGGCTTCTCCGGTTTTCTTGCTCTTGAACATGTCCAGGGCGAGCATGATCGCGCCCACGGTGATGGCGCTGTCGGCAAAGTTGAACGCCGGGAAGTACCAGCGGTTCTGCCAATGCACCAGGATGAAATCGATCACGTGGCCCAGGGCGATGCGGTCATAGAGATTGCCCAGGGCGCCGCCGAGAACCAGTGCCAGCGCCACCGCCAGCCAGGTTTCATCGCGGCCCAGGCGCTTGAGCCAGACCACCAGCACCGCGCTGACCACGATGGCAATCAAGGCGAACAGCCAGCGCTGCCAGCCCGAACTGTCGGCCAGGAAGCTGAATGCCGCCCCCGTGTTGTAGGCCAGCGTCCAGCTGAAGTAGTCGGGAATGACCACGATCTGCTGGTACATGGTCAACGAGCTTTCAAAGTAGAACTTGCTGGCCTGGTCGATGACCAGCACCAGCACGCTCAACCAGAGCCAGCCCAGCCGTCCGAAACGGCCCGCTGCGTTAGGCATAGTGGCGAACCTCACCGGTGCCGCTGATGTTGTCGACACAACGACCGCAGATTTCCGGATGCTCCGGGTTCACGCCGACGTCTTCGCGGCAGTGCCAGCAACGGGCGCACTTGACGAAGCTCGACTTGACCACCTTGAGCTTCAGGCCCGCCACTTCGGTGACCACGGCATCGGCCGGGGCCTGCACCAACGGGGCGACACTGGCGGTGGAGGTGATCAGCACGAAGCGCAGTTCGTTGCCCAGCTTGGCCAGGTCAGCCCCCAGGGACTCCTCGGCATAGAGGGTCACTTCGGCTTGCAGGTTGCCACCGACGGCCTTGGCCGCACGCTGGATTTCCATTTCCTTGTTGACCGCCGCCTTGACCGCCATGACGCGATCCCAATAGGCACGGTCCAGCTCGAAGCCTTGCGGCAGTTCGGTCAGGCCTTCGTACCAGGTGTTGAGCATCACCGATTCGTTACGCTCGCCCGGCAGATATTGCCACAGCTCGTCGGCGGTAAACGCCAGGATCGGCGCGATCCAGCGCACCAGCGCCTCGCTGATGTGGAACAGCGCGGTCTGGCACGAGCGACGCGCCTTGCTGTTGGCGCCGGTGGTGTACTGGCGGTCCTTGATGATGTCGAGGTAGAAACCGCCCAGCTCCTGCACGCAGAAGTTGTGGATCTTCGAGTAGACGTTCCAGAAGCGGTATTCGCCGTAGTGCTCCTGCAATTCGCGTTGCAGCAGCAGGGTACGGTCCACGGCCCAACGGTCCAGGGCCAGCATGTCTTCAGCCGGCAGCAGGTCGGTGGTCGGGTTGAAGCCGGTCAGGTTCGACAGCAGGAAGCGCGCGGTATTACGGATGCGCCGGTAGGCGTCCGCACTGCGCTGCAGGATCTGGTCGGACACCGCCATCTCGCCGGAATAGTCGGTGGAGGCCACCCACAGGCGCATGATGTCGGCGCCCAGGGTGTCGTTGACCTTCTGCGGCGCGATCACGTTGCCCAAGGACTTGGACATCTTGCGGCCGGCTTCGTCGACGGTGAAACCGTGGGTCAGCAACTCGCGATACGGTGCGTGGTTGTCGATGGCGCAACCGGTCAGCAAGGACGAGTGGAACCAGCCGCGGTGTTGGTCCGAGCCTTCCAGGTAGAGGTCGGCACGCGGGCCGCTCTCATGGCCCATCGGGTGCGAACCGCGCAGCACATGCCAGTGGGTGGTGCCGGAGTCGAACCAGACGTCCAGGGTGTCGCTGATCTTGTCGTACAGCGGCGCTTCGTCGCCCAGCAGCTCGGCGGCGTCCATCTTGAACCAGGCTTCGATGCCTTCGACTTCGACGCGCTTGGCCACCTCTTCCATCAGTTCGACGGTGCGCGGGTGCAGCTCACCGCTTTCCTTGTTCAGGAAGAACGGGATCGGCACGCCCCAGTTGCGCTGGCGGGAGATGCACCAGTCCGGACGGTTGGCGATCATCGAGTGCAGGCGCGCCTGGCCCCAGGCCGGGACGAACTTAGTGTCTTCGATGGCCTTGAGCGAGCGCTGGCGCAGTGTGTCGCCGCTGGCCGGCTGCTTGTCCATGCCGATGAACCACTGCGCGGTGGCGCGGTAGATCAGCGGGGTCTTGTGGCGCCAGCAGTGCATGTAGCTGTGCTCGATGACGGTGGTGTGCAGCAGCGCACCGACTTCGGTCAGCTTGTCGACGATGGCTGGGTTGGCTTTCCAGATGAACTGGCCGCCAAAGAACGCCAGCGACGGCGCGTACACGCCATTGCTCTGGACCGGATTGAGGATGTCGTCGTTGACCATGCCGTACTTCTTGCAGGTCACGAAGTCATCCACGCCATAAGCCGGTGCGGAGTGAACCACACCGGTGCCGGCGCCCAGTTCCACGTAGTCGGCCAGGTACACCGGCGACAGGCGATCATAGAACGGGTGACGGAAGTTGATCAGTTCCAGCGCCGAACCCGGGGCGATGGCCAGCACCGAGCCTTCGAGGCCGTAGCGGCCCAGGCAGGACTCGACCAGTTCCTCGGCCAGCACCAGCAGCTTGTCGCCGACGTCCACCAGCGCGTAGTTGAATTCCGGATGGACGTTCAGCGCCTGGTTGGCCGGGATGGTCCACGGGGTGGTGGTCCAGATCACGATCGCGGCCGGCTTGGCCAACTGGCCCAGGCCGAACGCGGCGGCCAGCTTGTCTTCATCGGCGATCGGGAACGCCACGTCGATGGTCGACGACTTCTTGTTCTCGTACTCGACTTCCGCCTCGGCCAGGGCCGAACCGCAATCGAAGCACCAGTTCACCGGCTTGAGGCCCTTGAACACGAAACCGCCCTCGACGATTTTCGCCAAGGCACGGATTTCACCGGCTTCGTTCTTGAAGTCCATGGTCTTGTACGGATTGGCGAAGTCGCCCAGCACGCCGAGGCGGATGAATTCCGACTTCTGCCCTTCGATCTGCTCGGTGGCGTAGGCACGGCACAGCTCGCGGGTCTTGTCGGCGCCCAGGTTCTTGCCGTGGGTCACTTCCACCTTGTGTTCGATCGGCAGGCCGTGGCAATCCCAGCCCGGAACATACGGTGCGTCAAAACCCGACAGGGTCTTGGAGCGCACGATCATGTCCTTGAGAATCTTGTTCAGTGCGTGACCGATATGGATCGTGCCGTTGGCATACGGAGGGCCGTCGTGCAGGACGAACTTCGGACGATCCTTGCCAATTTCGCGCAACTTTCCGTACAGGCCAATGCTGTCCCAACGCTGCAGAATCTGTGGTTCGCGCTGAGGCAGGCCGGCCTTCATAGGGAAGGCGGTGTCCGGAAGGTTTAGCGTGGCTTTATAGTCGGTCATTTAAGGCTCTTCATTAGCGATTGGCGCTGGTTGCGACAAGGGCACGGGCGGCGGCGATATCTGCATGGATCGCCGTCTTGAGCGCCTCCAGGGAGGCAAAACGCTGCTCTTCACGCAGCTTCTGGTGGAAAACCACCGTCAAACGCCGGTCATACAGATCGCCGGCAAAATCCAGAACATGTACTTCGAGGTGGGCTTTGCCATCCCCTGGACCGTGGGCCGTACGCCGATATTGGCGACACCGGGCCAGGCCTTGCCGTCGATCTCGACGCTGACCAGGAACACCCCGGTCAGCGGCACGCGACGGCGCTTGAGTTGCACGTTGGCAGTCGGCGTGCCCAATTGACGCGCCAGTTTCTGCCCATGCAGGATCCGCCCGGCAATCCGGTACGGACGGCCGAGCAGACGCTCGGCCAGTTCGAAGTCGGCAGCGGCCAGGGCATTGCGGACCTGGGTACTGCTCACGCGCAAGCCGTCCAGTTCGACGGTCTGCGCGGCTTCGACGGTAAAACCATGGACGCTGCCGGACTGTTGCAGGTATTCGAAATCCCCGGAACGGTCGCAGCCGAAGCGGAAATCATCACCCACTTCCAGGTGTTTCACGTCGAGACCGTCCACCAGGATGGTCTCGACGAACTCGGCGGCACTGAGCTTGCTCAGGCGCTGGTTGAAGGCCAGGCACAAGACCCGGTCGACGCCTTCGCTGGCAAGCAGTTGCAACTTGTCCCGCAGCCGGGCCAGACGGGCCGGCGCGGTGTCCGGGGCAAAAAACTCCCGCGGCTGCGGCTCGAAGATGACCACGCAGCTGGGCACGCCCAATTCCAGCGCACGCTCACGCAGCCGCGCCAGGATAGCCTGGTGGCCACGGTGGACACCGTCAAAGTTGCCAATAGTGGCGACACAGCCCCGATGCTGGGGGCGCAGGTTGTGGAGGCCTCGAACCAGCTGCATAACGCGCTTCTTGCTCATAAAGTGGCCGATTATAACCACACCCGGCGGCCGACGACAGGCAACACCGTAACCCAAAGTGCTCGAACCGACAAAACCACTGCCCGGTCCGGGTTGATCGAGGCCCCGCCCTCAGCCCAAGGCCTTGCGATTGAAGTCCCGCAGGCGGAATCCCATCAGCAGCAACATGCCGAAATACGCCACCACGCCCGCGACAACCAGCACGCCCAGGCGCAGGAAACGTTCGAGCATCTGCCCTTCGCTCCAGGCCGGCATGAAGTGCAGCGCCCCCAGCAGGACCGCCGACATCACCGCCACGGCGACCAGCAACTTGAGGCCAAACCGGCCCCAGCCCGGCTGGGGCTGATACATCTTCTGCTTGCGCAACTGATAGAACAGCAGCCCGGCATTGAGACAGGCACCGGCACTGATCGCCAAGGCCAGCCCGGCGTGGGCCAGTGGACCGATGAGCAGGAGGTTGAACAACTGCGTCATCACCAGGGTGAACACGGCGATCTTTACCGGCGTGCGAATGTTCTGCTGAGCGTAGAACCCCGGCGCCAGCACCTTGATCACGATGATCCCGAGCAGGCCCACCGAATAGGCGATCAGCGCCCGCTGGGTCATGACGGCGTCGAAGGCATTGAACTGGCCGTACTGGAACAACGAAACCGTCAACGGCTCGGCGAGGATACCCAGCGCCAGGGCACAAGGCAGCACCAGCACGAAGCACAGCCGCAGGCCCCAATCGAGGATGCGCGAATACTCCTGGCGGTCCTGGTTGGCGTAGGTCTTGGCGAGGGTCGGCAGCAGGATGGTGCCCAAGGCCACGCCCAGCACACCGGACGGCAGCTCCATCAGACGGTCGGCGTAGTACATCCAGGACACGGAACCAGCCACTAGAAACGAGGCGAAAATCGTGTTGATGATCAGGGAAATCTGACTCACCGACACGCCGAGGATTGCCGGCAGCATCTGTTTCATCACCCGCCACACGCCGCTGTCACGCAGGTTCAGCCGGGGCAGCACCAACATGCCGATCTTTTTCAGGTGAGGCAGTTGGTACAGCAACTGCGCCAGGCCGCCCACCAGCACCGCCCAACCAAGGGCCATCACCGGCGGGTCGAAATACGGTGTCAGGAACAGCGCGAACACGATCATGCTGACGTTGAGCAAGGTCGGCACGAAGGCCGGGACGGAAAAACGGTTCCAGGTATTGAGGATCGCGCCGGCCAGGGACGACAGGGAAATCAGCAATATATAAGGGAAGGTCACCCGCAACAGGTCGGAGGTGAGCTGGAATTTCTCCGGGGTGTCGGCAAACCCCGGCGCCGTGGCCCAGATGACCCAGGGGGCGGCGAGCATGCCGGCGGCGGTGACCAGCGCCAGCACCAAGGTCAGCAGGCCAGTGACATAGGCAATGAATGTGCGGGTCGCTTCGTCGCCTTTCTGGCTCTTGTATTCCGCCAGGATCGGCACGAAGGCCTGGGAGAACGCGCCCTCGGCGAAGATCCGCCGCAGCAGGTTGGGCAGCTTGAAGGCGATGAAAAAGGCGTCGGTGGCCATTCCGGCCCCGAAAATGCGCGCGATCAGCGTATCGCGAACAAACCCCAGGACACGGGAAAGCATCGTGATAGAGCTGACGGCAGCCAACGATTTGAGCAGATTCATGAAAAGAGTTTTGCCTGTCGATAAACAGCAGGCGAACAACGCGCCCACTTGTGCGATACTCCGCGCCGCTAAACAGCACAGCGCCAAAGCCCGCGAGTTTACAGGTCGCACGCCGGAAAGAAATCACCCGGTGCGTAGCACCTGCCATTCAGCGGAACGTGTCACCCGCCCTTGACAAGACCTCAACTCATCGGCATGATTCGCGGCCTATTTTGTTTGCTATTTCCTAAAAAGTCTTTCGAGGAGCTCGACGGTGGCCAACTCACCTTCCGCCAAAAAACGTGCAAAACAGGCTGAGAAGCGTCGCAGCCACAACGCCAGCCTGCGTTCCATGGTCCGTACCTACATCAAGAATGTAGTTAAGGCCATCGACGCAAAAGACGCTGAAAAAGCTCAAGCTGCTTACGTTCTGGCTGTGCCAGTTATCGACCGCATGGCCGATAAAGGCATCATCCACAAGAACAAGGCTGCTCGCCATAAGAGCCGCCTGAATGGCCACGTAAAGGCCCTGAACGTTGCCGCTGCTGCCTAAGCGACGCGCTCATTAAAAAACCGACCTCAGGGTCGGTTTTTTATTGCCTGCAACTCTTCATTCAGAACATTGTGGGAGCGAGCTTGCTCGCGATGGCGGAGCATCAGACAAATCGTTGTTACTGACGCACCGCCATCGCGAGCAAGCTCGCTCCCACAGGGCTATGTGTCGATTATTGAGTACGAGCCCACGGCAGGATCGGGATCGCCGTCACCGCGTTCTGCGGGCTGCCCTCTATCACGCGATCGCTGTAGACCAGATACACCAGCGTGTTGCGCTTCTTGTCGAGGAAACGCACCACCTGCATGGTCTTGAACACCAGCGAAGTGCGCTCCCTGAACACCTCATCGCCGTCCTTGAGCTCGCCCTTGAAGCTGATCGGCCCCACCTGGCGACAAGCAATGGAGGCCTCGGCACGGTCTTCGGCCAGGCCCAGGCCACCTTTCACGCCACCAGTCTTGGCCCGCGACAGGTAGCAGGTCACGCCTTCGACCTTGGGGTCGTCGAACGCCTCGACCACGATCCGGTCGTTCGGCCCGACAAACTTGAACACGGTGGATACCTGGCCGATCTCCTCGGCCGAAGCCAACAGCGGCACCGCCAGCAGCAAGCCGATCAATCCTTTTGCCAAACCCATGATTTTTCCTTAGACGAGGATCAGGTTGTCACGGTGAACCAGCTCAGGCTCCGCCATGTACCCCAACAGACCAACGATTGCATCGGACGACTGGCCGATGATTTTCTGGGCTTCCAGCGCACTGTAGTTGGCCAGGCCACGGGCGATCTCGCGACCGTCCGGCGCCACGCACACGACCATTTCGCCACGCCGGAAACTGCCTTGGACCAGCTTCACACCCACTGGCAGCAAGCTTTTGTTGCCCTGGGACAGCGCCGCGACGGCGCCCGCGTCCAGCACCAGGGTGCCACGGGTCTGCAGGTGCCCGGCCAGCCACTGCTTGCGCGCCGCCAGCATGCCGCGCTCAGGGGAAAGCAAGGTGCCGATACGCTCGCCGGCTTTCAGGCGATCCAGCACCCGCTCCAGCCGCCCACCAACGATGATTGTATGAGCCCCGGAACGCGCCGCCAGCCGCGCGGCACGCAGCTTGGTCTGCATGCCGCCGCGCCCCAGCGCGCCCCCCGTACCACCCGCCACCGCATCCAACGCCGGATCATCGGCCCGAGCTTCGTAGATCAGCTTGGCATCGGGATTGTTGCGCGGGTCGGCATCGAACATGCCGTCACGGTCGGTGAGGATCACCAGCAGGTCCGCCTCCACCAGGTTCGCCACCAGCGCGGCCAGGGTGTCGTTGTCGCCGAAACGGATCTCGTCGGTGACCACTGTGTCGTTCTCGTTGATCACCGGGATGACCTTCAACTCCACCAGCGCGCGCAAGGTGCTGCGGGCATTGAGGTAGCGCTTGCGGTCCGACAGGTCGTCATGGGTCAGCAGGATCTGCGCCGTGTGGCGACCGTGCTCGGCAAAGCTCGACTCCCAAGCCTGCACCAGGCCCATCTGGCCGATGGCGGCAGCGGCTTGCAATTCGTGCATCGCACTGGGTCGCGACGTCCAGCCCAAACGGCTCATGCCGGCCGCCACGGCACCGGAAGAAACCAACACCAGTTCGACGCCAGCCTCATGCAGGGCCACCATCTGCTCGACCCACACCGCCATGGCCTGGCGATCCAGCCCCTTGCCATCCGCCGTCAGCAGTGCGCTGCCGATCTTCACGACCCAGCGCTGCGCACCCGTCACCTTGCTCCGCATCATCTTCAACCTTTGCCAGCGGACGGCGCGACCCAGCGCCGCCCATGGGATTATTCGTATTTGCGTTCTACAGATACCAAAACGCCGCTCGAATGAGCGGCGCCTAGGAAACCGGCTTGCCGGCGATGATAACACCGCACTGAAACACTTGAACCTGTGGGAGCGAGCAAGTTCGCTCCCACAGGACTCCTGCAGGCCCTGGTTTCAGTTGAGTGATATCAGCACAAGATCAGTCGCGAACGTAGATGATTTCCGGACCGTCTTCGTCATCCACATCTTCCTCATCCCAATCGTCGTCACCGATGTCATGGACCGACTTGACACCACTGCGACGCAGGGCACGCTGGTCATCCAGGGCCTGCAACTGGGCACGAGCTTCGTCTTCGATACGCTGGTCGAGCTCGGCCAGCTCTTCCTTGTAGGCTGGGTCGTTGGCCAGGCGATCGGCGCGATCTTCCAGGTAACGCATGATGTCGTGACACAGGCGCTCTGTGCCTTCTTTGGCAATGGCCGAGATCACGTAGACCGGACCTTCCCACTCCAGGCGCTCGACGATTTCCTTGACCCGCTCTTCATGCTCTTCCTCGAGGATCTGGTCGCACTTGTTCAGCACCAGCCAACGATCACGCTCAGCCAGGGCCGGACTGAACTTGGTCAGCTCACTGACAATGACTTCGGCCGCATCGGCGGCACTGGTTTCATCCAGCGGCGCCATGTCCACGAGGTGCAGCAGCAGACGGGTACGAGACAAGTGCTTAAGGAAGCGAATGCCCAGGCCAGCGCCATCGGAAGCCCCTTCGATCAGGCCCGGAATGTCCGCGACCACGAAGCTTTTCCAGCGATCGACGCTGACCACGCCCAGGTTCGGCACCAGAGTGGTGAACGGGTAGTCGGCGACTTTCGGCTTGGCTGCCGACACGGAGCGAATGAAGGTACTTTTGCCAGCGTTCGGCAGGCCCAGCAGGCCCACATCGGCCAACACCTTCATTTCCAGCTTCAGGTCACGCTGCTCGCCCGGCTTGCCTGGCGTGGTCTGGCGCGGCGCGCGGTTGGTACTGGATTTGAAACGCGTATTCCCAAGGCCGTGCCAGCCGCCATGAGCCACCAGCAGTCGCTGGCCCGGCTTGGTCAGGTCGCCGATCACTTCCTGAGTCGCGGAGTCGATCACCGTGGTGCCGACCGGAACGCGCAGGATCAGGTCTTCGCCCTTTTTGCCGGTGCAGTCGGTGCTGCCGCCGTTGGAGCCACGCTCGGCATCGAAGTGCCGGGTGTAGCGGTAGTCCACCAGGGTGTTGAGGTTTTCGTCGGCGAGCATGAAGATCGAGCCGCCGTCGCCGCCGTCACCACCGTTCGGGCCGCCGTTTTCAATGAATTTTTCCCGACGGAAACTCATGCAGCCATTGCCGCCGTCGCCGGCCTTTACTCGAATCGATACTTCATCAACAAACTTCATGACACACGCCTCTCGCCATACGGACGAGCCGAAAAAAACAAGACATAAGACTCTTGCAAAAATGCACGCTGCGACCCGATCAAGCGCCCGGTTGCGGCGCCACCAGCCCACACAAACAGCTTTGCAAGAGACTCACCCCACAAACGAAAAAGCCCCGTCGCAAGACAGGGCTTCTCCAGCGGTCTCGCAATTAAGCTGCGATAACGCTTACGTAACGACGACCGAAGGCGCCTTTTACTTCAAACTTGATCACGCCTTCGACTTTAGCGAAGAGGGTGTGATCTTTACCCATGCCCACGCCGTAGCCAGCGTGGAATTGGGTGCCGCGCTGACGCACGATGATGTTGCCTGCTTTGATAGCCTGGCCGCCATACATCTTCACGCCAAGGCGTTTGGCTTCTGAGTCGCGACCGTTACGGGTACTACCACCAGCTTTTTTGTGTGCCATGAGTTCAATTCTCCTAGTGAGGAATTAGGCTGAAATTAAGCCTGAATACCGGTGATTTTGATCTCGGTGTACCACTGGCGGTGGCCCATACGCTTCATGTGGTGCTTACGACGACGGAACTTGATGATGCGGACTTTATCGTGACGACCTTGGGAGATCACTTCAGCCACAACGGTCGCGCCAGCAACAACTGGAGCACCGATATTCACGTCATCGCCATTGGCGACCAACAGAACGCGATCAAAAGTCACGGATTCGCCGGTAGCGATTTCCAGTTTTTCGATCTTCAGGTATTCACCTGGGGCGACCTTGTATTGCTTGCCACCAGTAACGATTACTGCATACGACATGGTATTTCTCCGATAATCCTGCTCACCCAGCGCTTTATAAGAAGAGGTATTGGCTGGCATGGCTGCATGGGCTGGAAGGCCCGGATGCAATTGCGTAAGGCAGGTGCTGCCCAGGAAGTTCAGGGTGCGCGATTGTACGCAAGCTGTTCCAGGCTTGCAAGTAGCCGTCCATCGCGCCTTGACACCTGCGGATGTGGGTCCTAGCATGCCGCGCAACCCTTCTGGAGCACCTGTCGCTGATGCAACCCCAAGCTTTCTACCGCGCGGTGGCGGACGATTTTAGCGCCGTCGACGGCATCATCAAGAAGCAGCTGACTTCCCGAGTGCCTCTGGTATCGAAAATCGGCGATTACATCACTTCAGCCGGTGGCAAGCGCCTGCGTCCTTTATTGGTGCTTTTGTGTGGCAAGGCCCTGGGCCGCGAAGGCGACGATATGCGCCTGCTGGCCGCCACCATCGAATTCCTGCACACCGCCACCCTGCTGCATGACGACGTGGTCGACATGTCCGGCATGCGCCGCGGCCGCTCGACTGCCAACGCCATGTGGGGCAACGCCCCCAGCGTGCTGGTAGGCGACTTCCTGTACTCGCGCTCGTTCGAAATGATGGTCGAACTGGGCTCGATGCCGGTGATGAAGATCCTGTCCCAGGCCACGCGCATCATCGCCGAAGGCGAAGTGCTGCAACTGTCCAAGGTACGCGACGCCAGCACCACGGAAGAAACCTACATGGAGGTCATCCGCGGCAAGACCGCGATGCTCTTCGAGGCCTCGACCCACAGTGCCGCCGCCCTGGCCGGCGCCAGCGCCGAACAGAGCGAAGCGCTGCGCACCTTTGGCGACCACCTGGGCGTGGCATTCCAGTTGGTGGACGACCTGCTGGACTACAAGGGCGACGCCGAAACCCTGGGCAAGAACGTCGGTGACGATCTCGCCGAGGGCAAGCCGACCCTGCCACTGATCTACACCATGCGCGAAGGCACACCCGAACAGGCGGCGCTGGTGCGCCAGGCGATCCAGAAAGGCGGGATCGAAGACCTGGAAAGCATTCGGGCAGCGGTTGAAGCCTCCGGCTCGCTGGACTACACCGCGAAACTGGCCCGTGACTACGTCGCCCGCGCGATCAAGTGCCTCGATGCCCTGCCCTCCAGCGAATACCGCGATGCGCTGGTGGAACTGAGCGAGTTTGCGGTGGCGCGTACTCACTGATCACATAGATCGCAAAGAGCTTTTGTGGTGAGGAAGCCTGCTCCCTCACCACAAAAGCCCCGCATCGCCCTTCCAGCGGCAAAACCCTATACAATGTGCGCCCTTTTGTCCTCCTGATACCAAGGAACCCTAGTGAGCACGTTGCCTCCCTGCCCGAAATGCAATTCCGAATACACCTACGAAGACGGTACTCAACTGGTCTGCCCTGAGTGTGCCCACGAATGGTCCGCCAGCGGCGAGGTCGAGACGGCCTCCGACACCACGGTGAAGAAGGATTCGGTCGGTAACGTCCTGCAGGACGGCGACACCATCACCGTGATCAAAGACCTCAAGGTCAAGGGCACCTCGCTGGTGGTCAAGGTCGGCACCAAGGTCAAGAACATCCGCCTGTGTGAAGGCGACCATGACATCGACTGCAAGATCGACGGCATCGGCCCAATGAAACTCAAATCCGAGTTCGTCAGAAAAGTCTGAATCTGCCGTACGCCATCCCGCGCCTGCCGTGGGATGGCGCCCCCACCTCCCCCGATCCCACCCCGCCTTGCACGTACCAGCCCATTGCCAGCGGTCCTGAACGTCGACCGCCCGTCGTCAGAAAACAAATCGGAATACCAATAGAGACTTGCTATTTAGCGAATAAGAATTATTCTCATCGAAACCCATCACGGAGGTGAGAACCATGACTTATTTGATCGACGCCTGGCTGGATCGCCCGCACCCCTACCTCAGGATCCTGCATCGGGAAACCGGGGAAGTCTGCGCAGTGCTTGAGGAAGAAGCCTTGAGCGAGCTGCAGGACCAGGGTGATCTGGACCTCAACAGCCTCAATTCCAGCGAGCCGCTGGTGCTCAAGGAACTGGTGCGCAACCTGTTCCTGTTCTGCTACGCCAGGGCATTGCGCCCGACTGGCGATTTCAATGGCAGGTTTCACGGATGAGCATGAAGACAATGTGGGAGCGGGCTTGCTTGCGAAGGCGGTACATCAGTTAGCTGATAGGTCGACTGAAAGTCCGCTTTCGCGAGCAAGCTCGCTCCCTCATTTTGCCCACTGTTAAACCGGGCAGGGTCTTACAGGACGTCCAGCAACTCGACGTCGAACACCAGTACGCTGTGCGGCGGAATGCTGCCAACGCCTTGAGCGCCGTAAGCCAGTTCGCTCGGCACGTACAGGCGCCATTTGCTGCCGGCGTTCATCAGTTGCAACGCTTCGGTCCAGCCTGGGATCACGCCGCCGACCGGGAATTCGGCAGGCTGGCCACGATCGTAGGAGCTGTCGAACACTGTGCCATCGATCAGGGTACCGTGATAGTGGGTACGCACCTGGTCTTCACGGGTCGGCTTGGCGCCTTCGCCCTGGGTCAACACTTCAAACTGCAGGCCCGATGCCAGGGTGGTGATGCCTTCGCGCTTGGCGTTTTCGGCCAGGAATGCACGTCCTTCGCCCGCCGCGGCTTCAGCCTTGGCAGCCGCTTCGGCTTGCATGATTTCGCGGATGACCTTGAAGCTGGCGGACATCTCTTCCTGGCCCACGCGGCTTGGCTTGCCGGCGAAGGCGTCGGTCAGGCCAGCCAGGATCGCGTCCAGGCTGACGCCCGGTGGCGGGTTGTCGCGCAGTTGGTCGCCCAACTGACGGCCAATGCCGTAGCTGACGCGGGTTTCGTCGGTGGACAGGTTAACTTCGGACATGGTGCTGCTCCGCTGTGCGGACGGCCCGGGAATGGCCATGGATGACACGGCGCTTCCCGGAGCGCCCGGAACCAAAAGGGCGAGCAGACTAGCACAGATGCCGGGGCGGATGACCAACACCCGCGCCAAAGCACGCCGCCAGAAACGACAACGCCCACCGGCTTCTCAACAGGTGGGCGTTGCACCAGCACGCGGGACGCGCCTCAGTGCTTGGTCAGTTTATCCAGGTAACCCATGGCAAACGCCGAGACCACGAAGGTCATGTGGATGATCACGTACCACATCAGGTGCTCGGGATCGACGTTCTTGGCGTCCATGAAGATGCGCAGCAGGTGGATGGAGGAAATCGCCACGATCGAGGCAGCCACTTTCATCTTCAGCGAGGAAGAGTCCATGGTGCCGAGCCAGTTGAGCTTTTCCTTGTCGGAGTCGATGTCCAGTTGCGAGACGAAGTTTTCGTAGCCGGAAATCATCACCATCACCAGCAGCCCGCCCACCAGCGCCATGTCGATCAGCGACAGCAACACCAGGATCAGGTCGGACTCGGCCATGGAAAACACGTTGGGGATAACGTGGAAGACTTCCTGGAAGAATTTCAGTGCCAGAGCCAGCAAGCCCAGGGACAGCCCGAAGTAGATCGGCGCCAGCAACCAACGGGAGGCGTACATTGCATTTTCGATAAAGCGTTCCATTGAGTCTCACACCAGGGCTGAAAAATCGCGGCGAGTATATCAGCCACGAGCGGCCCTACAAACGCCAGGCCACATCCCTGGACCCGGCGCAACAGCCAAGAGCTGCG
The DNA here is from genome assembly GCF_018325965.1 of Pseudomonas sp. Cab53. Lineage (NCBI taxonomy): Bacteria > Pseudomonadati > Pseudomonadota > Gammaproteobacteria > Pseudomonadales > Pseudomonadaceae > Pseudomonas > Pseudomonas sp. Cab53. The sequence goes on from NZ_AP021902.1 coordinate 5,301,354, forward strand.
TGGTGGAAACGCTCAATGCAGCGGGCGATACTCGAAGCCGCCCACGTTGCGACACCGCCCGCCATTGATCTCACGCAGTTGGGCCTGCATGTGCAGGCACCAGATCTGTGGGTCGTTGGCCAGCTCATAGCCGTGCAACGTCAGGCTCTGGACGATGGTATCGAGGATGGTTTCGGCGGCGTTCGGGCCGGCAAATGGGCCCTGGGCCTTGATGGCGGAAGGTTGTTCACCGGCCATTCCGGCGGCAAAGAGCAAGGTCCACATACCGGTATCTCCCGCCAGCGGGCGGATGGCGCATTCGATACGGGTCACAAGGCCCAGGCATTGACGAGTGAGACAAAGGTTGCGCGACATGGCGGCGCCCCTCGGTAGATCCGGTATTCAGTCCCAGGAGGGGGCTGTTTCGATCCAATGATGGCTCTCGTTATCCTTGAGCTGAGGATAGAAGAAAAGTTCCGGGCGCAAAGGGTTTCGAGACCAGAATACGCCGAGCGGTCACAGTGTGAATATTGACGCCAAAGTGGTGGCGTTACTAACAGGAAATCACTGCAAAACCTATTGTGGGAGCGGGCTTGCTCGCGAAAGCAATGTGTCAGCTGACGACTATGCCAGCTGGCAAACCGCTTTCGCGAGCAAGCCCGCTCCCACAGGGTTTACAAGAACATCAAACCGGCTTGGCCTCCGCCAGGGCCTGCTGGGCCAGTTCCTTTTCCGCTTCCTTGATGTCGTCTTCGCTGATCATTTCGGCGATGACCCGCAGGCGCTCCACCACCCGGGCGTTGACGCTGCCCTCCGGAAACTCGCCGTTCTCATCGGGCTCACCGGCCGGCTCACCCACCAGCAGGCTCAACGCCTCGTCGGCCTGGCGGACCGCATAGACGTGGAATTGCCCGGCGCGCACGGCGGCCAGCACCCGCTCATCGAGCATCAGCGTCGCGACGTTGGCCTGGGGGATGATCGCCCCCTGCTCGCCCGTCAGCCCGCGGGCTTCGCAGAGGCGGAAGAAGCCTTCGATCTTCTCGTTGACCCCGCCCACCGCCTGCACTTCGCCAAACTGGTTGATCGAACCGGTGATGGCGAAACATTGCTTCAACGGCGTCTTCGACAGGGCCGAAATCAGCGTGCACGCCTCACCCAGCGAGGCGCTGTCCCCGTCCACGTAACCGTAGGATTGCTCCAGGGCGATACTGGCCGAGATCGCCAGCGGGAATTCCTGGGCATAACGGCTGCCCAGGTAACCGGTGAGGATCATCACGCCCTTGGAGTGGATCGGTTGGCCGAGGTTGACCTCGCGCTCGATGTCGACGATGCCGCTGCCACCCGGGTACACCGTGGCGGAAATCCGCGCTGGCACGCCAAACGCCGAATCACCGACCTCCAGCACCGTCAGACCGTTGCACTTGCCCACGGCGGCGCCATCGGTGTCGATCAGGATGATCCCCGCCAGCATGTCGTCGAGGATCCGCGCCGAGACGCGTCCGGTGCGGGTGGCCTTGGCTTTCAGTGCGCGTTCGATATGGCCGGCATCGGTCATTTCGTCACCGGCCAGCTGGCGAATGAAATCCGCTTCGCTGACCAGTTGGAACAGGTCGCCGATACGCGCCGACAGACGCCCCTGGTGCTCGGCCAGGCGAGCGCTGTAGGTCGCCAGGCGAGCCACCGCATCGGCGGTCAACGGCGCCATGCCCTCCTCCGAGGTGCGGGTCTTGAGCAACTGGGCGAACTGCTCCAGGCTCTCGTCGCCCATCGGGATGTCTTCGTCGAAGTCCACCAGCACGCGAAACATTTCCTGGAAGTCCGAATCCAGGTCCTGCAAGGCGTAGTAGAGCTGGCGGGCGCCAATGATCACGACCTTGACCTGCAACGGGATGTGCTGCGGCGTCAGGGTCACCGTGGCCAGTCGGCCCAGCTCACCCAACGGCGATTCCATTTTCAGCTTGCGCGACTGCAGGGCACGCTTGAGCGCATCCCACACGAACGGTTCGCCGAGCATTTTTTCCGCTTCGAGGATCAGGAAACCACCGTTGGCCCGGTGCAGGGCCCCCGGACGCAGTTGCCGGTACGTGGTGTAGAGCGCGCCTTGGTCGGTGCTGTATTCAATACGGCCGAAGAGGTTGTCGTAGGTCGGGTGCGGCTCGAACACCACCGGCGCACCGCCGCTGGACGGATGCCCCACCACCAGGCTGGGGGCGTATTGTTCCTCCAGCAGCTTGCGGGCAACGGCGTCGGTCTTGCTGTCATCCACCAATTGCTCGACCACCGTGCGCAGCAGGTTGACCTGCATGGCTTGCAGATAACCGCAGACGGCGGCGTTCTCGGCGTACTTTTCCGACAACGGCGCCAACAGCGGTTGCAGGGCCAGGGTGATGGTTTCTTCGTTGAGCTGACGCAACTGGTTGTTGGACTCGCGCTTCCACTGCGGCAGGCTGGCGAGTTCTTCGTTCAGGCGCTCTTCCAGGCTGGAGATATCCTCGTGGAAACGCTCGCGCTCGGCTTCCGGCAACTGGGCGAATTCCGCCTCGTCCAGGGCCTTGCCCTCGCTCATCGGCGTGAAGGCGATGTTGCTGCTGTCGCGGTACAGCGCGACGTCCTTTTCCAGCGCCAGGCGCTCGATCACATCGAGGGCGCGGTCGTAGCGCTGATTGAAGGCGCGATCGATGGCGCTCTTCTTCTGTTGGTAGGACGGGTGCTCGAACACCGCGGGAAAGGTCGCCAGCAGGTTGTCGATCAGGCCGTTGATGTCGGCGATGAAGGCGCCGGCGGTGCCCGACGGCAGCTCCAGTGCACGGGGTTCGCGAGGCTCATCGAAATTGTTGACGTAGACCCAGTCCGCCGGGGTCTGCATGCGCTTGCCCTCGGCCTTGAGGTAGCGCTTGACGAACGAGAACCGACCGGTGCCGGGCTCGCCCATGACGAATACGTTGTAACCGGGGCGCGGCATGGCCACGCCGAACTGCAAGGCTTCGACCGCACGCTCCTGGCCGAGCACACCGCGAAAGGGCTCCAGATCATTGGTGGTAGAGAAGCTGAACTGTTCAGCGGAAAACGGACGGGTCAGCGCTTCAGGCGCTAGACGCAAGCTGGCAGCAACAGGATCAGGCATCGGGCTTCCTTACATCAGGCGGGGCAGATAGCGGCATTCTGGCGCTGCCCATGCCTGACTGGCAAGGAGCGCCTCAGGCCAAAGCATAGTCCAGTGGCCTGCCCCGGGCCGGGGTCGGTCCATTGATGATGTAAAGGATTGTTTTTGCAAAATGTCACGGAACCCCAGGATCGTGCCTAAACTCCAAATTGCGCGGCTGGAACAATAACCGGCCCACTGGCACGCGTGGTTGAAGCCACAAAGGCGCCAGACCCTGTCCATTGGTATGCACATAAAGAGAACATAGCTATGAAACGGATTCTTCTCGGTACTCTCTTCACCGCTGTATCCATCAACGCCATGGCTCAGGCGCCAGGCGGTCCGGATTGCGGTTGGGGCAACATGCTGTTCGAAGGTCAGCGTGGCACTCCGGCTCACTTCCTGGCATCCACCACCAACGGCACCTCCGGTAACGCCACCTTCGGCATGACCTCCGGCACCAACGGCTGCTCGACCAACGCGGCACTGACCTACGGTGGCAAGTCCTGGCTGGCCATGAATGGCATGATGAACGAGCTGTCCGAAGACATGGCCAAGGGTCAGGGCGAAGCGCTGACCACCTACGCCGTGGTACTGGGCGTGGCGCCGGAAGATCGCGCACACTTCTCGGCCGTTACCCACGAGCACTTCCAGCAGATCTTCAGCAAGGCTGACGTGACCGCCGAAGACGTGCATACCAATACCCTGGCCGTCCTGAAGAACGATCCTCGCCTGGCCAAATACGCCACTCAAGCTTAAGCTCGACCGCACTCGCTCCTCTCGGGGAGCGGGTTTTCTTTCTGGGGCCCCTTGCGCTCTTTTTTTTCGACTTTCCAAGTAGCCGACTATGCTCAAACGCTTTGCCTGGCTGGCGCTCTGTGTGTGCGCCCCGCTGTCCGCAGCGCCTCATGTCGACCCTCAACGTTTGCAGCAACTGGCCAATGACCGCTTCTGGATTTCCCTGGGCCACTACGAAACCGCCAAGCTCGGTGGCTGGCGCAGCTACATCAGCGACAAGAAATTCTTCCTCGCGCCCGACGGCAATCAGCATCCCGACCGCGAACTGACCGCCACGCTGCAAGCCCTGTACGGCCCGACCAGTGCCGGCCAGCAGCACGCCCAATGTGTGTACCCGGCGCGCACACGCTGGCTCAAGGCGCAGCTCAAGCTGACGGACCTGCCCGCCGTCGACTGCAGCGAATTCAACCAATGGTTCAAGGACGTCTCGCCCCACAGTGCGGTGATGATTTTCCCGGCCGCGTACCTCAACAGCCCGTCCTCGATGTTCGGCCATACCCTGCTGCGCATCGACCAGGCCGACGTGCAAAGCGACAAGACCGCCTTGCTCAGCTACGCGATCAATTTCGGCGCCTACATCGAAGGCTCGGACAACAGCATCCTCTACGCCTGGAAGGGCTTGATGGGGGGCTATCCCGGCCTGTTCGCCCTGGTGCCCTACCAGGAAAAACTTTCCGAGTACCGAAGCCTGGAGAACCGCGACCTGTGGGAGTATCGCCTCAACCTGAGCCAGGTCGAAACCGAGCGCATGGTCGAACACGTCTGGGAACTCAAGCAGATTCAGTTCGACTACTTTTTCTTCGACGAAAACTGCTCCTATCGCCTGCTTGAACTGCTGCAGGTGGCGCGCCCCAGCCTGCGCCTGACCGAACAGTTCCCGCTGACCGCCATCCCCACCGACACCGTCAAGGCGGTGAAGGAAGCCGGCCTGGTGGAAAGCATCCAGTACCGACCGTCCCGGGAGCGGGAACTGCTCAGCCGTGCCGAACCGCTCAGCGATGACGAACAACAATGGGTGCTGAAGGTCAGCGCCGACCAGCAACAACTGCAAGCCGACGCCTTCAAGGCGCTGCCACGGGACCGCCAGGCGCTGATCGTCGATGCGGCCTACCGCCTGGAGCGCTACCGCGCCAACGGCCAGGAGCGCGACCCACAGCGCTCCCAGCGCAGCTTCGAATTGTTGCGGGCGATCAACCAGAATCCCGCGCCGGAACTCGACATCCCGCAGCCAGGCCTGCCCGAGGACGGCCATGAATCCCGCACCTGGCAGGCCGGCCTCGGCACCCGGGGCGACCGGGCGTTCGGCGAGTATGGCTTGCGCATGGCCTATCACGACCTCAACGACAACGCCGAGAGCTTCCCGCTGGGGGCCCAGATTGAAATCCTGCAACTCAAACTGCGCCAGTACGAAGGTAATGACTGGCAGGTGCAACAACTCGACCTGGCGACGATTCGCTCGCTGACGCCGCGCAACGAGTTGTTGCAGCCATGGTCCTGGCAGGTTACCGGCGGCCTGGAGCGAGTGCCGGGCAAGCACGACGATGAAACCCTGGTTAGCCACGTCAACGGCGGTGCCGGCGGGACCTGGGCATTGGGCGAAGATGTGCTGGGGTTCGCCCTGGGCACGGTGCGGGTCGAGCACAACAACGACTTCGCCGAGTTCATCGCCCCGGCCGGCGGCTTCAACAGCGGCGTGCTGTGGAAAAACCCGCTGGGCAACCTGAGCCTGGAAGCCAAGGGCGACTACTTCGTCAACGGCGAAGTGCGCCGCAGCCTGAGCCTGAACCAGCAATGGGAATTGTCCCGCAACCTCGGCCTGCGCCTGAGTGCCCAACGTGAATTCAGCCACCTCGCCTCGCCGGAGAACGAAGTGATGCTCGAGGTGAAGTGGTACCACTACTGACGCCGACGGCCGTCAATCGAGCGCCCCCGCCAGGGCGTTCGTCACCTGCCCAACGGATTGCTCACAACGCTTTCACATCGGCCTGACGAATCCGCTTCTAGACTTCAGGTACAGGTGAATCCGGCAGGAAGGCAGAAAATGAGGCGGGCGGTGGTGGTATTGGCGGTACTGATGTTGCTTGGCGGTTGCGAGACCACTCACGAGGACCTCATTGCCCGAGGTTTCCCACCGGCCTTCGCCGACGGCTACGACGACGGTTGCAGCAGCGGCCGGCAAGCCGCCGGCGTGATTACCGGTCAGTTCCGCAAAGATGTGCCGCGCTATCTGAAGGATCCCCGCTACGCCGAAGGCTGGAGCGACGGGTTCCGGCAGTGCCAGGCCATGCGCGAAAGCGAAGAGCGCGATGCCTATCGCGAACGCCATTGGGACGAGCGCGAACGCGCCTGGCAACAGGAAAAGGATCGGGACGCCGGCCGGGCTTATCGCTCGCAGTGAGTCGCGCACAGACATTCGTCGAAACCAAAAGCCTGCGACCATGGCCCAAACTCCAACAGAGGAGAACACCATGAGTCGCGCTTTCGTCAACGAAGACAACGCCGCCGCCCAGGCCGACCAGCCAGTCGAACGCCAGGTCAGCGCACAACCGAACTACGTCACGCCCAGCGGGCTCGCCGAGTTGCAGGCGCGGGTCGCACAGTTGCAGGCGTTGCACAGCCAGCAGACAGCCCGCGGCGATCAGGCCGATAAGCAGCGGATCGCGGACATCGAACGTGACCTGCGCTATTTCAACCTGCGCCTGCAAAGCGCCCAGGTCGTGGCGCCGACGTCATCCGATCAGGTCCGGATTGGACACTGGGTGACCTTCGCCGACGAACTGGACCAGCAGCAACGGGTGCAACTGGTGGGCGAGGACCAGGCCGACGCGGCCAGCGGGCTGATCAACTGGGGATCACCCCTGGGCCGGGCGTTGCTGGGAGCGAAGTTGGGGGATGAGGTGGTCTGGCAGCGACCGGTGGGCGATCTTTGCATTGAAGTGATTGCAATCGAACTGCCCTGAAGCGGCGCGCGACGGCATCTTGCTATTGGGTTAACTCACAACTAACAGCCATTCGCTTAGTTGCCTGTAGCGACAGGTAACTGCAACATGAGGTTATAACCGCAAGTTTGCGCTTATCGAAGTCCATGCTACTGTTTTTCCCGCGTCGAAACCGGCGCAAACAAAAACAAGGAGATGCATGATGGGCGAACACATTTTGGCAATGTCCGGTGACTTCGACGGCGACTTCAATGCCTACCAACAGGTAAACCACCTCGGCATCGAATCGGCGGCGCGGACCATTGTCGAGTGCGGCACTGTGCATTGCACCGCTATCTTGTGCTGAATCCTGCTCTTTGAAGTCAATCCGCACCGCGGGCACTTCGACACTCCCTAACCCTATCCCTTAATAACTTCATGACATCCCACCGTTCGGATGCGCTGTCTGGCACCCGTTCGCCCGTGGGTCACTGTATTGAATTGATCAACCTGATGAGGAACACATCATGAGCGAACAGATCCTGAACATGTCCGGCGATTTCTACCTCGAGTTCGACGCCTATCAAGCGCCGGCCAGCAACATCGCCGCAATCCTGGCGACGACGATGGAATGCAACACGTTCGGCACCTGCACCAACCTCGAGTGCTCGACACTCGGGTGCTGATCCAGCCCACTGACCGTCGCAACAGGCAACACCGATAAACATGGAGCAGGCACCGCCTGCTCCATCCATGCCAGGAGCCTAGGCATGCTTGTTAACGCTTTGAAGTGGGATCAGCGAGGGCAGTACACAGGCGCTTCCACACTCGACATCGCCCTGTTCGAAAGCAACCTGACTCGCCTGCACGCCGATGACCAGGCTTTGCTGGATCACTTTGGTCTGGGCCGGGAACAACTGCTGAAACACGTCAGCGCCCCCAACCACCAACACCGCCTGCCCCCCAGCAGCGAATCATGCCTGCAAAGTTTGGAACAGAAGCTGGCCCACCTCGACAGCCTTCCTGTCGAAACAAAAACAAGTGCAACTAAAAAAGATAACTTTCATGGCTTCGGCCAGCGGTTTCTTCTTTATTTCATCGACACGTTCAAGGCCGACAAGCGTTACTCCCAAGTTTCACCGCACATTGACGAGTCGGCCTTGCTCGCAAGCCTCGAACAGTATGTTCTGGCCCGGGTGAGTCGCACCTCAGAACAAAGTCTTGTGCATCATTTGAATACGCGAATTGCGCAAGGCGAAAACATTGACCTGGGCACCTTCAATGAACAACTGCGCACGTCGCCACTGCGGCCACTCTTCGAGTGCTACCCGGTACTGGCAACGCTGCTGTTCGATCAATTGGAAGACACCCTCAACTATCTTTATACGGTCATTCTCCATTTCGCAGCCGACCTCGCATTATTGGAGGGCGCGTTTTCAATCGCAGCTCGGCAAATCAGCGCAATTGAACTGGGCCTCGGTGACCCCCACGGGCGCGGCGAAACGGTCTGTCTGGTCAGCGTCGGCAGCGTTTCACTGGTCTACAAACCTCGGGCAAGCCGGGAAGCGCTTTTCTACAACCGCTTGCTTGAACACCTGCACGAGTGGACGGGCGCGGACTGCTTCTCTGTGCGCGGGCCAAGGATTCTCAGCCGCCCGCGGCATAGCTGGATAGAAAAAATCGACAACCTGCCCTGCGAACAGGCAACGGATGTCGAGTTGTTCTACAAGAGAATGGGCGCCCAGATCGCCGTCATTCATGCCTTGAACGGCATCGACTTTCATTACGAGAACATCATTGCCTGCGGCAGCAGCCCGGTCATGATCGACCTCGAATGCCTGTTCACGGCGTCCACCAGCGACTTGCTGACGGAGTTGCCCGCGGGCTGCGCACTGTCCAGCAGTTTCAAGGCGATCCAGCAATCCATCTGTTCCAGCGGCTTCGTGCCCTTTTCGCAAAAGACCAATAACGACCAGAGCGGGCTGACTCGCCAGGCCCTGTTCATTTCCACCCGTCGCGCCCTGGTTTTCGAGGGTGGGTTCTACCACCTGCGCAAAATCGAATTCGAGCATCAGTTGGCGCAAAAACACCTGCCCCTGCTGCAAGGCGAGCGAATAGGGCCGCAGGCCTATAAGACCGCGCTGTTCAAAGGCTTCGAATACGCTTACGGCGCACTGATGGTTCATCGGCACGCGATCATGGAGATGCTCGAACAATCCGCCGGCGAACTGACCACCCGCGTATTGCTCAAGAATTCGCAGCGCTACGCCGACTTTATCGGACTGATCCGCCACCCACGCTTCATGCAGAACATGCTCGACCGAGAACTGCTGCTTGCAACCCTGTGGAAAGATCTAAAAGAACCCTATCGGGAAAGAGGTATTGCCCGCTATGAAATAGCCGACCTGCAAAGGTCCAGTATTCCGTGTTTCACCATGGCGCTGAACGCACGCTGCTTTACGAGCGCACAAGGTGAAACCGTCGAGATGGCAACCCTGGAACCTCCATTAAAAAGTTGCCTGCAAAAAATCAGTCACCTGTCCCGTGAGGACTGGGCCCTGCAACGCACACTCCTGGACATCTGCCTGTTCCCAGAGCCATCCTCACCGGAAACGCGAACACCCCTACTCCCTGGAAAAGAACCGCCAGCAGAGCGACTCGACGCGGTCCTGGCCATCAGCGCCCGTCTCGATGAACTTGCCGTGAGGGGCACGGCAACCGACGTCCGCTGGCTGTCTTTTCATACTCACCCCACGAGCCTGCGCAAATACCCGGCGCCGATGGACCATGGGTTGTATTCGGGTATCGCCGGGATCGGCCTGTTTTACCTGGCCGCGTTCAAAGTCGGTGGCCAGTCGCACTGGCTGTCGCGCATGGATCGGATCCTGGACGCCCTGGACCAGCACTTCGGCTTTTTCCGAACCGACCTGACTGTCAGCGCATATCACGGTCTGGGGGCCTACCTTTACTTGCTTATCAATCGCCGCCGGATCACCGCGGATGCCCGCCATGATGAAAAGATTGCCGGCTTGCTTACCCAACTGATCGAAATCCCCCCTGAGCGCTACGATTTCGACTTCCTGGCAGGCTGTTGTGGCGCGGTGACGCTCCTGGCCAATCTCCACGAGTCGTCGGCACAGAACGAGGTACTGCCGGCCCTCCGGCGGATGGTCGACTACATACGGGAGCAGGTCCTGATCGAAGAGGGTCGGCTTCTACGGCGCGATGATCGCTCCGTCATCCTGACGGGCTTGTCCCACGGTCTCTCGGGCGTCATCCATGCCCTGTGCAAGGCCTATGACGTGACCGGGGATGCGACGCTGGTGCCTTTGGCCATCCAGGTGCTCGAAGGTGAGAACCGCTTGAGCCGGGACGGTTTCTGGCTGGACCTGAGGAACCTCGGACCAGCGGACCATACGTCCAAGTGGTGCCATGGCGACGGCGGTGTGCTCATTGCCAGGCGACAGCTGCTGCAATCGATGGGGGATGTGCTGGACGCGGCGACCCGACAGACCGTGCTCGACGACATACAGCGATGCGAGCGCAATCTCTGGGAGCACGGGTTGGGTGAGGGTTACAACCTGTGCCACGGCGATTTCGGCAATCTGTTGTGCTTGCATGACCTGTATCGGCATTCAGGCAACGCCGATGGCATGAACAGGGTCAGGACAGCCCTAGACGAGGCCGCCCGGCAATTTTTTGCAGGACCTTGGCTGGACAACGACAGGGTGCCCGACGTCAGCCTGCTGACGGGCATCACCGGTGTGGGCTATGCCTTGCTGTACGAGATGGACCCGACGATCCCCAACATTCTCACGCTCGATTTTGCGCCACAGGCCTAGCGCCTGACCTGCATGGCGAGGGAGCACGCTCCCTCGCCATGGGTTCAGCGACCTTGCGGTCGCACGCCCCTCAAGCCAGCTTCTTGTGCCGCACACGGTGCGGCTGGGCAGCGGCCTCGCCGAGGCGTTTCTTGCGATCGGCTTCGTACTCGGTGTAGTTACCTTCGAAGAACACCGCCTGGGAGTCGTCTTCGTACGCCAGGATGTGAGTTGCCACGCGGTCAAGGAACCACCGATCGTGGGAGATCACAATGGCGGCGCCCGGGAAGTCCAGCAGGGCTTCTTCCAGGGAACGCAGGGTTTCGACGTCGAGGTCGTTGGACGGTTCGTCGAGCAGCAGGACGTTGCCACCCTCCTTCAGCGTCAGCGCCAGGTGCAAGCGGCCGCGCTCACCGCCGGACAGGTCCTTGACGAACTTCTGCTGGTCGCCGCCCTTGAAGTTGAAACGCCCCACGTAGGTGCGCGACGGGATTTCGTAGTTGCCGATGCGGATCTGGTCGGAGCCGTCGGAAATCTGCTGGAACACGGTCTTGCTGCCGTCCAGGTCTTCGCGGCTCTGGTCGACGCAGGCCAGTTGCACGGTTTCGCCGATCTCGATGCTGCCCGAGTCCGGTGTTTCCTTGCCCATCAGCATGCGGAACAGCGTGGATTTACCCGCGCCGTTACCACCGATGACACCGACGATGGCGCCCTTGGGCATGGAGAACGACAGGTTGTCGATCAGCACACGGTCGCCGTAGCCTTTGGTGACGTTCTTGAACTCGATGACCTTGTCGCCCAGGCGTGGACCGGCCGGGATGTAGATCTCGTTGGTTTCGCTGCGCTTCTGGAATTCCTGCGACTGCATTTCCTCGAAGCGTTGCAGGCGAGCCTTGGATTTGGACTGGCGGGCCTTGGCGCCTTTGCGCACCCACTCCAGTTCTTCCTTCATGGCCTTTTCATGGGCCGACTGCTGCTTGGATTCCTGGGCAAGACGCTCAGACTTGGCTTCCAGCCAGCCCGAATAGTTGCCTTCGTACGGGATGCCGGCGCCACGGTCGAGTTCCAGGATCCAGCCGGCGACGTTGTCGAGGAAGTAACGGTCGTGCGTGATCGCTACCACGGTGCCCGGGAAATCGTGCAGGAAGTGTTCGAGCCAGGCGACGGAATCGGCGTCCAGGTGGTTGGTCGGTTCGTCGAGCAGCAGCATGTCCGGGGCGGACAGCAGCAGGCGGCACAGGGCCACGCGGCGTTTTTCACCACCAGACAGGTGCTCGACCTTCGCGTCCCAGGCCGGCAGGCGCAGCGCATCGGCGGCCACTTCCAGCTGACGCTCCAGGTTGTGGCCGTCGCTGGCTTGCAGAATGGCTTCGAGCTTGGCCTGTTCGGCGGCCAGCTTGTCGAAATCGGCATCGGGATCCGCGTAGGCGGCATAGACCTCGTCCAGGCGTGCCTGGGCATCCTTGATCACGCTGACCGCTTCCTCGACCACTTCGCGAACGGTCTTGGTCGGATCGAGCTGCGGTTCCTGCGGCAGGTAGCCGATGTTCAGGTCCGGCATCGGACGGGCTTCGCCGTCGAATTCATTGTCGACACCGGCCATGATTTTCAGCAGCGTGGACTTGCCCGAGCCGTTGAGGCCCAGCACACCGATCTTGGCGCCGGGGAAGAACGACAGCGAAATGTTTTTAAGGATTTCCCGCTTCGGCGGAACAACTTTGCTCAGCCGATGCATGGTGAAGACGTATTGAGCCATGGTGAACCTAGCGTCAGTGACAGGTGAAAAGAACGAGCCAGGCCATGCACGGCGCCGGCGCTTGAAGGGGATCAAGGCCAGGGGGCCGATGGCGCCTGGGAATGTGGAGCTGGAACGCTCTTGTTTGACCGGCAAAGCTACCTCAACCGTCGGTCAAGGTCCAGCCGCCAGGGACTGGCACTTTGCCACAAGGCAAGGCATGCTAGCCGCCCTTCGGGCGTCCGGCTTATAGTGCACGTCGCGCCAGTCCAGCAAACCGCAGGATTACAGCTTGTCCAAAGTCACGCCGCCCTCGTCCCCACGCGCGCCCGCTACGGTGCCCGGCTCGCCCCTGCGCGGGACATTGAAGGGCGCGCTGGCCACACTGGTGCTGCTGTTGCTCGGCCTGCTCTTCTGGCAGTTGCTCGACCAACTGCGTGAAACCCAGCAGCAACAGCGCCAGTACACCATCGACTACACCGCCGACCTGGCCTCGCAAATCAGCCTGAACATGGCGCTGAACGCGCAAATCGCCCTCAACCTGCTACCGATCGTCGAACAACCGCAAACGGCCGACGAACAGCAGGCGCTGTTGCGCAAGCTGCAGCAATCGTTGCCCGAACTGCGCAGCCTGGCGTTGCTGAGCCCTTCGGGCAAGGTCCTCAGCGACAGCGACGCCGCCAGCGAAGACGCCGACTATCTGGCCGACCTGGTGCGACGCAGCCGGGCCCAGGCCCACTATTTCAGCAACTCCACGGACGGCTCCGTGGTGCACCTGCTGTTGCACCAGGCCAGCGGCAGCACCCGCGGCTACTGGGCCTTGCGCCTGACCCCGAACTTCTTCGCCACGCTGACCAAGCAGGCCGATGTGGGCCTGCGCCCGTTGTGGCTGGTGGAAAACCGTCTCGACCAGCAGATCATCAGCCGCGACGAGGGCCTGCCTTCGGAAAGCGCCGCCCGGCTCTCCCCGGACGATCTGGAAAACACCGTGCTGACCGTGCCCCTGAGCAGCAGCGATTGGCAGTTGCGTGGGTTGTTCGACCGGCGCCAGGTGATCGAGCAACTGTTGCCGGCCTTCATCGGCAAATGCCTGCTGGGCCTGGCGATCTCGCTGCTGCCGGTGATCGCGCTGTTGAACATGCGCCGACGCCAACGGCAACTGCATGAAGGTCGCCGGCGTTACCAGGATATTTTCGAAGGCACCGGCGTGGCCCTGTGCGTGCTCGATTTGTCGGGGCTCAAGGCCTTCTTCCAGAAGGTCGGCCTGCACACCGGCGATCAATTGCGCACCTGGCTGGAAACACCCCATCAGCGCGAGCAACTGCAACGGGAAGTGGTGGTGACCGAGGTCAACCAGATGGCGTTGAAGCTGCTTAACGTCGACTCGTGCGAACAGGCCTGGCAACTGCTGGTGGGCAACGGCCCGCAAGACCACAACCCCGTGGGCTCGAAACTGCTCCAGGCCCTGCTCGACCAGCACAAGCAACTGGAACTGGAAATCCGCCTGCAGGACGCCCATGGCCGCGACCAGCACCTGTGGCTGGTGCTGCGCCTGCCGGAAAAACAGGACGACTATAACGCTGTCATCCTGAGCATCAGCGACATCACCAGCCGCAAGCTGGTGGAACTCTCGCTGCTCGAACGCGAAGGCTTCTGGTCCGACGTGGTGCGCACCGTGCCGGATCACCTCTACGTGCAGGACGTCATCAGCCAGCGGATGATCTTCAGCAACCATCACCTCGGCCAGACCCTGGGCTACGACCGCACCGAACTGCACCAGATGGGCGAGTACTTCTGGGAAATCCTGCTGCACAGCGAAGATGCCGACCATTACCACGGCCTGCGCCAGGAACAGCGTCGGGGCGGGTACACGCAACTGCTGCAATGCCAACTGCGCTTTCGTCACCGCAACGGCAAGTGGCGGCGCTTCGATATCCGCGAACAGGCCCTGGCCCGGGACCGGCATGACCAGGTAACGCGGATCATCGGCGTGGCCAAGGACATCACCGAGCAGATCGAAGCCAGCGAATCGCTGCGCGACAGCGAACAACGCTACCGGATGCTCGCCGAAAGCATCAGCGACGTGATCTTCTCCACCGACAGCAAGCTTTCGCTCAACTATGTCAGCCCGTCGGTTCAGGCGGTGCTGGGCTACAACGTCGACTGGATTTTCCAGAACGGCTGGCAGTCGACCATCGCCAACCCGCAGCAACTGACCGGCATCTACAGCCTGATGGAGCGGGTCAGCAAGGCCCTCGACAAGCCCGAGCAACTGGCCGAGCTACGCAACCAGATGCAGACCCAGCTGTTCCTGTTCGACTGCCTGCGGGCCGATGGGCGCAAGATCCCCATCGAGTTGCGCCTGGTGCTGGTGTGGGACGATCACGGCGCGTTCGAAGGCGTGCTGGGCGTGGGCCGCGACATCAGCCAGCAGCGCCGCGCCGAAAAAGACCTGCGCATGGCCGCCACGGTATTCGAGCATTCGACCTCGGCCATCCTGATCACCGACCCGGCGGGCTACATCGTCCAGGCCAACGAAGCGTTCAGCCGCGTCAGTGGCTACGCGGTGTCGCAGGTGCTGGACCAGTTGCCCAACATGCTGACCGTGGACGAACAGCAGGAAGCGCACCTGCGCTATGTGCTCAAGCAGCTGCAACAGCACAGCACCTGGGAAGGCGAAGTGTGGCTCAAGCGGCGCAATGGCGAGCACTACCCGGCCTGGGTCGGCATCACCGCGGTGCTGGATGACGAAGGCGACCTGGCCAGCTACGTGTGCTTCTTCAGCGACATCAGCGAACGCAAGGCCAGCGAACAGCGCATCCATCGCCTGGCCTACTACGACGCCCTGACCCACCTGCCGAACCGCACGTTGTTCCAGGACCGCCTGCACACCGCGCTGCAAGCGGCCGAGCGGCAGAAGAGCTGGGTCGTGCTGATGTTCCTCGACCTCGACCGTTTCAAACCGATCAACGACTCCCTGGGCCATGCCGCCGGCGACCGGATGCTCAAGGAAATGGCCACGCGGCTGCTCGGCTGCGTCGCCGACGACGACACCGTGGCGCGCATGGGCGGCGACGAGTTCACCCTGCTGCTGCAACCGCGCGCCAGTCGCGAGATGGCGCTGAACCGAGCCATTACCGTGGCCGAACAGATCCTCGCCAGCCTGGTCAGGCCCTTCGTGCTCGAAGGCCGGGAGTTCTTCGTCACCGCCAGTATCGGTATTGCCCTGAGCCCCCAGGACGGCAACGAACTGAGCCAGTTGATGAAAAACGCCGACACGGCCATGTACCACGCCAAGGAACGCGGCAAGAATAACTTCCAGTTCTACCAGGCCGACATGAACGCCAGCGCCTTGGAACGCCTGGAGCTGGAAAGCGACCTGCGCCACGCCCTGGAGCAGAACGAGTTCGTGCTGTATTACCAGCCGCAGTTCAGCGGCGACGGCAAGCGCCTGACCGGCGCCGAGGCCCTGCTGCGCTGGCGCCATCCACGCCGCGGGCTGGTGCCGCCGGGGGATTTCATCCCGGTCCTGGAAGAACTCGGGCTGGTGGTGGACGTGGGCGACTGGGTCATCGCCGAGGCCTGTCGACAGCTCAGGACCTGGCACCAGGCCAAGGTCCGGGTGCCGAAGGTTTCGGTCAATATCTCGGCCCGGCAATTCTCCGATGGCCAACTGGGGACGCGCATCGCCAATATCCTGCGCAGCACCGGCCTGCCGCCGGCGTGCCTGGAGCTGGAATTGACCGAGAGCATCCTGATGCGCGAAGTCAGCGAAGCGATGCAGATCCTGGCCGGGTTGAAAAACCTCGGCCTGAGTATCGCCGTGGATGACTTCGGCACGGGCTACTCGTCGCTCAACTACCTCAAGCAGTTCCCCATTGACGTGTTGAAGATCGACCGCACCTTCGTCGATGGCCTGCCCTCCGGCGAACAGGACGCGCAGATCGCCCGTGCGATCATCGCCATGGCCCACAGCCTCAACCTCGCGGTGATCGCCGAGGGGGTCGAGACCCACGAACAACTGGACTTCCTGCGCGAACACGGTTGCGACGAAGTGCAGGGCTACCTGTTCGGCCGCCCAATGCCGGCCAATCGCTTCGAAGCGCAGTTCAGCAATGATGCGCTGTTCATGCTCGACTGAAATCTCTACTGCCTGTGCGGGCCTCTTCGCGAGCAAGCCCGCTCCCACAGGGGAACGCGGTTCATGTGGGAGCGGGCTTGCCCGCGAAGACGTCTGTCCAAACAACAACGCGAACGTGCGTGAATCCCATTCGTCCACGACATGACGTCCTTTCATACCCCTTCCAAAACCGGTTGGGTTAGAATGCCCCCCTTTTCTGCCCCGATCCTTGAGGACCGCCATGTTCAGCCGTGATTTGACTATTGCCAAGTACGACGCCGATCTCTTTGCCGCCATGGAGCAAGAAGCCCAGCGCCAGGAAGAGCACATTGAGCTGATCGCTTCGGAAAACTACACCAGCCCCGCGGTGATGGAAGCTCAAGGCTCGGTACTGACCAACAAGTACGCCGAAGGCTACCCGGGCAAGCGTTACTACGGTGGCTGCGAGTACGTCGACGTGGTCGAGCAACTGGCCATCGACCGCGCCAAGCAACTGTTCGGCGCCGACTACGCCAACGTCCAGCCGCACGCCGGCTCCCAGGCCAACGCCGCCGTGTACCTGGCGCTGCTGTCGGCCGGTGACACCATCCTGGGCATGAGCCTGGCCCACGGCGGCCACCTGACCCACGGCGCCAGCGTGTCGTCCTCCGGCAAGCTGTACAACGCCATCCAGTACGGCATCGACGGCAACGGCCTGATCGACTACGACGAAGTCGAGCGCCTGGCACTCGAGCACAAGCCGAAAATGATCGTGGCCGGTTTCTCCGCCTACTCGCAAGTGCTCGACTTCCCGCGTTTCCGTGAAATCGCCGACAAGGTCGGTGCCTACCTGTTCGTCGACATGGCTCACGTCGCCGGCCTGGTTGCCGCCGGTGTGTACCCGAACCCGGTGCCGTTCGCCGACGTCGTGACCACCACCACCCACAAGACCCTGCGCGGTCCACGTGGCGGCCTGATCCTGGCACGCGCCAACGCCGACATCGAGAAGAAGCTCAACTCCGCCGTGTTCCCAGGCGCCCAGGGCGGCCCGTTGGAGCACGTGATCGCGGCCAAGGCGATCTGCTTCAAGGAAGCGCTGCAACCTGAGTTCAAGGCCTACCAGCAACAAGTGGTGAAGAACGCCCAAGCCATGGCCAACGTATTCATCGAGCGCGGCTTTGACGTCGTGTCCGGCGGCACCCAGAACCACCTGTTCCTGCTGTCGCTGATCAAGCAGGACATCTCGGGCAAAGACGCCGACGCAGCGCTGGGCAAGGCGTTCATCACTGTGAACAAGAACTCGGTGCCAAACGACCCTCGCTCCCCGTTCGTCACTTCCGGCCTGCGCTTCGGCACGCCAGCCGTGACCACCCGTGGCTTCAAGGAAGCCGAGTGCAAGGAACTGGCCGGCTGGATCTGCGACATCCTGGCGGACCTGAACAACGAAGCGGTGATCGACGCCGTGCGTGAAAAGGTCAAGGCCATCTGCAAGAAGCTGCCGGTGTACGGCGCTTGATGCAGCACTAGGCTGTCATTGAAAAAGCCCGCCTCGAAATAGGCGGGCTTTTTTATTGGCTGCTCTTCCCTGTAAAGCCAGTAATAACTTTATATACCTCACGCCTTGAAACATAGCCTCCCACACAACTTACCAAGAAACTCCTAACATCGAATCTCATTATTCACGGCCCCTCAGGTCTTCAATAAAGGATGCGATCCCTACATGGACAGTAAACGCTCTTTTTCCGCAACACTTCGCTCGCCAGACATGCATATCCACTTGCTTGAAACGCTGCACGGAAAACCGGCCATGGCGACCATTACTTCATTCAGCGGTGGATTTTTCAGCGGCAAACCCCAAACCGTCGATCATTCAAGCCTGCTGGGCATGCACGCCAAAGCCAGCGGCGGCGCCGTCGCGCCGCTGATGCTGCACTTTCGCCACAGCGCCGATGGCTACACCCTGTGGATAAAAACGCCCGGCGAACACCACGACAAGTTCATCGGCAAAAGTTGGTTCGACGCCCTTGGCGTAAAAGACTCGGGCCAACCAAGTACCTTTAGACTTGTTAATCCAAAGAACCGCGTAATCACCTTGGACGATATAACGGCCCAACACTCGCCCCTCTCGCTCATGACGAAGCACAACAAATATGTGGGCGGATTAAGAATGCACGGTTCGCCTTATCTTTATCTGGCAGAAACCGATGTACGCTCGAAGCTGACGTTCATACTCAGCCTGACTTGAATAGACTGTGTGGGCGCAAGCCTGCTCGCGATAAGGGCCCGTTCAATCGGCCTTGATTGACCTGCTCCTTTCGCAAGCCGGCTCGCTCCCACACGTTTCTGGTTTTGCCCCAGGCCTGGGCCGCCGGTCATTTTTTCATGGGAGGGAAAAGGCTCAAGCACGAGGGTTTCCTTGCAACTGGTAAGACCGGTAAAGCCAAAACCTAAAAAATCGCCTTGCGGCCGTGGCAAAACCGCGCCTAGACTGCGCCTGCACTGGACAAACCGGTAAGACCACAATAATGAAGTCCTGACGCCAACGGCCCTAAAGCCCAGCGGACACGGACACCGAACCAGGAATCCCTCCCATGCTCAAATGGTGCTCGCGGTCGATCTTCCTTCAAGTTGTCCTCGGACTGGTGCTTGGCATCGTCTGCGGGCTTACCCTTCCCGAATACTCTGCACAGCTCAAGCCCCTCGGTGACGGGTTTATCAAGCTGATCAAGATGCTCATCGGTCTGATCGTGTTCTGCGTGGTGGTCAGCGGCATCTCCGGTGCCGGCGACCTCAAGAAGGTCGGACGCATCGGCCTCAAGTCGGTCATCTATTTCGAAGTTCTCACCACCATCGCCCTGGTGATCGGGCTGGTGTTCGCTTTCACCACCGGCATCGGCAGCGGCGCCAATATCCACCTGGAGCAGCTCTCCAGCGCTGACATGGGTGACATCGCCCAGCGCGGCCAGCACATGGTCACCACCACCCAATTTCTGATGAACCTGATCCCGACGTCGGTGATCGGCGCCTTCGCGGAAAACAACATCCTGCAAGTGCTGCTGTTCGCGGTGCTGTTCGGCAGTGCGTTGAACCTGGTGGGGGACGCCGCCTCGGGTATTTCGCGCCTGATCAACGAACTCAGCCACGTGATTTTTCGCATCATGGGCATGATCGTACGCCTGGCGCCAATCGGTGTCTTTGGCGCCATCGCCTTCACCACCAGCAAATACGGCCTGGATTCGCTGCAGCACCTGGGCAGCCTCGTCGGCTTGTTCTACCTGACCTGCATCGCCTTCGTCGCGGTCATCCTCGGGCTGGTGATGCGCGCGTCGGGGCTGCCCATGCTGCCGTTCCTCAAATACCTGCGTGAAGAACTGCTGATCGTGCTCGGCACCGCTTCGTCAGACGCCGTGCTGCCGCAAATCATGCGCAAGCTCGAACACCTCGGCATCGGCAGCTCGACCGTGGGCCTGGTCATCCCAACCGGCTACTCGTTCAACCTGGACGGCTTTTCGATCTACCTGACCCTGGCCATCGTCTTCATCGCCAATGCGACCGGCACGCCGCTGGCCATGAGCGACCTGCTGACCATCCTGCTGGTGTCGTTGATCACCTCCAAGGGCGCCCACGGGATTCCAGGTTCGGCGCTGGTTATCCTGGCGGCCACGTTGACGGCGATCCCGGCCATCCCGGTGGTTGGCCTGGTCCTGGTGCTGGCGGTGGACTGGTTCATGGGCATCGGGCGCGCCCTGACCAACCTGATCGGCAACTGCGTGGCCACCGTGGCCATCGCCCGCTGGGAAAAAGACATCGACGTACCGCGGGCCCGCAAGGTGTTGTCCGGCCAGCAAGGCTATACCTTCCAGGCCCGAAAACCGGTGGGCAGTGCTCATCACCAGCAATTCTGAAAGACTGCGGCGCCGGCCCGCGAACCGGCACCGCCTGATGATTTCCAAGGAGCCCCATGTGATCAGTTCATCAACCGTCGTCAACTCGGTCGTGGAGAAACTCCGCGCCGCCCTCGCCCGAGGCCAATGGCGCTCCGGCGACATGCTCCCGGGCCAGCGCGAACTGGCCGAGCAACTGGGCATCAGCCGGCCCAGCCTGCGCGAAGCGGTGATTGTGCTGGAAACCCTGGGCTTGGTTCGCTCGATGCCCGGCAAGGGCGTCGTGGTGCTGGAGGCCAATTTCAGCGATGCCGGCGGTGACAGCAGCGCCATGGCCGGCGCCAGTCTCGAAGACCTGCTGCAACTGCGCTACACCCTTGAACCCTTCATCGTTGGCCTGGTGGCCCAGTCCATCAGCAGCAAGGAAGTCGGCCAGTTGCGCCTGACCCTGATGGACATGCGCGAAGCCCTGGAAGCCAATGACAGCGACGCCTGCGCCAACGCCTACATCGCCTTCCACGAGGAACTGTTCGCCCTGACCTCCAACCCGATTTTCCAGAACGTGGTGCAGCAGACCAGCAACGCCCTCAAGCAGAGCGCCGATGTGTTGCGCAACTCGCCCGAACACCTGGCCGAGCGCCTGGAAGAGAACGAAGCGGTGGTGCGCGCCATTCGCGCCAAGAACAGTGCCCAGGCCAGCGCCGAGATGCGGCGGCACATCCTGCGGGAAGGCCAACGCATGGGCATCGAACTGAATATCCCGGACGACAACCTCGGCACTTGAGCCACGGCCTGCGGAGATCGCCATGAACAACCTCGCTTCCCATCAGCACCAGCGCAGCGTACTTGCCTCCCTGCCCTTGCCCGGCCGGGTCGGCAAGCCGTCGGTGGACGATATCTACCCGCGGATCTTCGACGCCATTCTCGACCAGCGCATTGCCCCGGCCAGCCGTTTCACCGAGGAAAGCCTGGGGGATGTGTTCGGCGTCAGCCGCAGCATCATTCGTCGCGTCCTGGCGCGCCTGTCCCATCAGCAGGTGGTGATCCTGCGCCCCAACCACCGGCCCCAGGTCGCGGCACCGGACCTCGAACAGACCCGGCAAATCCTCCATGCCCGCCGCCTGGCCGAACATACCCTGGTGCGCCTGGCCTGCAAGGCGCCACACCCCAGGGACCTGCAAGGCCTGCGCGAACTGGTGGACCGCGAACGCCAGTGCCTGGACCGCGGCGAACGCGGCCCGGCGATACGCCTGTCCGGCGAGTTTCACCTGCAACTGGCGGCCATGGCTGGCAACGCACCCTTGGCGCAGTTCCTCGGCAGCCTGGTGCCATTGACCTCGTTGGCCCTGGCCCGGCATGAGGTCAAGTCACGCCGGCACTGCGCCTGGCAAGAACACCTGGCCATCGTGGACGCCGTGGAAAACGGCGACGTCGATGAAGCCATGCGGCTGATGGACGAGCACCTGGACCATCTCGAACAGAAGTTGCTGATGGCCGCCGGCGCCGGATCGTCAACTTAGCGCGGCGTCGAAGCCTGCGCGGATCTTCTCTTCGGGCAGCTCATCGGCGATGAACACGATCACGCTCTCGCGAGGCTCATCGGGGGCCCATTCGGTGTCCCAATCGAAACCGTAGAGCTTGAGCACGCCCTGGAACACCAGCCGACGAGGTTCACCGGCGATGTTCAGCACGCCCTTGTAGCGCAGCAGTTGCTTGCCGTGCTCCTCCAGCAACTGGTTCATGAACGCGCTGAGCTTGTCGATATCCAGCGGCTTGTCGGTACGCAGCACCAGGCTGCTGATGCGATCGCCCGGGGTCGCCTTGCCGACCGGGCGCAGGCTGAACCCGGCGCCCAGGTCCGCATTGAGGTTGAAGCCGCGGATGTCGAGCAGCTCGGCCAGGTCGATCTTGCCGTGCTCCACCACCCGGATGGGCGCTCGCCGATTGATCCGCGCCAGACGCTCGCCGAGGGCCTCGACCTGGGCCACGTCCACCAGGTCGGTCTTGCTCAGGAGCAAGCGATCGGCGAACCCGACCTGGGCCTGGGCGATGGCCTGGGTCAGGTGCAGGTCGGCGTGGGCGGCGTCTACCAGGGTCAGGATGCCGTCGAGGATGTAGCGCTCGCGCAGGTCTTCGTCGATGAAAAACGCCTGGGCCACTGGCGCCGGATCGGCCAGGCCGGTGCACTCGATCACCAGGCGATCGAAGGCGATCGCGCCGCTGTCCAGCCGTTCGAGCAGCAGGTACAGGGCCTTGGTCAGGTCGGTGTGAATGGTGCAGCACACACAGCCGTTGGCCAGGGTCATGACCTGCACCGGCTCGTCGCCCAGCAGTTGGGTGTCGATGCCAGCATCGCTGAATTCGTTCTCGATCACGGCAATTTTCAGGCCGTGCTCGGCCTTGAGCAGATGACGCAGCAGCGTAGTCTTGCCAGCGCCGAGGAAGCCACTGAGGATGGTGACCGGGATGGGAGAGGACAAACAGAATCTCCTTGATGCGGATTTTTGTGGGAGCGAGCCTGCTTACGACAGCAGAGGGTCAGTCACTGTCGATGTCGGCTGATAGTACGCCATCGCGGGCAAGCCCGCTCCCACACAAGGGATCTGTGGCGAACCCACCTCTTGAGCCCACCAAAAAACACTGTGGGAGCGGGCTTGCCCGCGAAAGCGGTGGGTCAGCCAACCTCTTCATCGACTGACCCACTGCATTCGCGAGCAAGCCCGCTCCCACACAAGGGATCTGTGGCGCACCCACCTCTTGAGTCCACCAAAAAACACTGTGGGAGCGGGCTTGCCCGCGAAAGCGGTGGGTCTGAGGTGGTCAATTTTTTCCGGACACCTCAATCGGTGTTTTTCAGGCTGCTTGCCGCTCATACTGATTGGGCGGCAAATAGCCCAAGGATGAATGGATTCGCCTTCCGTTATAGAACCGCACGATGTAGTCCGTGATGTCTTTGATCGCTTCGCCATGGTTGGCGTAATCCTTGCGCCAAACACGCTCCATCTTCAGATTCAAGAAGAAGCGCTCCATGACCGCATTGTCCCAGCAGTTGCCCTTGCGACTCATGCTGCAACGCATTCCATGTCGCGTCAGCAAGTTCTGGTAATCCGTACCGGCATACTGGCTGCCTCGATCCGAATGAGCGATCAAGCCCGGTTCAGGTTGTCTCTGCGCGATGGCCAGTTGCATCGCACTGCATACCAACTCTGCTCGCATGTGGGGTGCCATGGCCCAGCCCACGATTTTGCGTGAGTACAGGTCCATGACGGCCGCCAGGTACAGCCAGCCGCTGCGGGTACGGATGTAGGTGATGTCAGCGACCCACGACTGGTTGATGCGCTCGGGATTGAACTGGCGATTGAGCAGGTTCTCAGCCACCGGAAAATTGTGATTGCTGTCAGTGGTATGAACGAACTTGCGCTTCCAAATCGGACGCAAATCCTGTTGTTTCATCAGGCGGCGGACCTTGTTCCGTCCAACGGAGACGCCAGTGTCACGCAGCGCTTTCACCAAACGACGGCTGCCATAACAGTGTTCATTGGACACGAAGGCAGCCTTGAGCTGAGCGGAAACCGAGCACACAGGTTTTGGCTTCAAACGCCGCTGACGAGCTTCGTAAAACCCCGAACGACTGATCCGCAACACCCGGCAGATACGCGCCACCGGGTAGGCCTTGCATTGGACTTGGTGAACCAACTGGTGGATCACTTCAACTCGCGGGCAAAGAAGGCCGTAGCTTTTTTTAATATGTCATTATCCGTCTTCAGTTCGCGGACTTGCTGTTCAAGCTGGCGAATACGCTGCTGGTCGCTGGTCAATGGTTTGCCAATCCCCGTACCGCCCGACTGCTCGGTTTGATACTGCTGAACCCAGCGGCGCACGGCGGTATCGCTCAGGCCTAAATCGGTACAAACCGAGTTCACGCTCAGACCTTGATCAACAACCATCTTGCAGACCTTCAGCTTGAACTCGGCGTCGAATTTTCTGTACTTCTTAGTCATGGAATATTCCTCAATGAGTGTAGTTTCACCCATTGAGGTGTCCGGGGCTATTAGACCAGCTCAGTCAGCCAACCTCTTCATCGACTGACCCACTGCATTCGCGAGCAAGCCCGCTCCCACAGGGCGGGTACCTCAGGGCTGCCGGGTCAGCAGCACTTGGGCCCGGCCTTGCCGCCGTAACGGGCTTCCTGGCGTTCGCGGAAGAACGTCTCGTAGTCCATCAGCGGCTTGTCCGGGTGCTGGGTCTGCATGTGCTCGACGTAGTTGTCGTAGTCGGGCATGCCGACCATCAGGCGGGCGGCCTGACCGAGGTATTTACCCAGGCGACTCAAGTCATTGAACATCGTTGCAATCCTCGTTTCAGGCGTCCGGCAGCGCTTGGAAAGGCGCTTCCTTGTCCGTGCGCTCCTTCGTACCCCAGGCGGCGATGCCGACCTTGAGCGCGTAGAACAGGATGCTGAAGACCACGAACAGGAACAGTGCCGTCAACGTCGCGTTGGTGTAGGCATTGAACACCACGTGCTGCATCTGCTCGATGCTCTTGGCCGGGGCCAGGACTTGCCCGGCGGCCAGCGCCTCGTTGTATTTGCGCGCCAGGGCCAGGAAGCCGATCGCCGGGTTGGCGTCGAACAGCTTGATCAGGCCCGCGGTGGTGGTGCAGATCAGCAGCCAGGTCGCCGGCAGCAGCGTGACCCAGACGTAGCGCTGGCGCTTCATCTTGATCAGCACCACGGTGGCGAGCATCAGCGCGATACCGGCCAGCATCTGGTTGGAGATGCCGAACAGCGGCCACAAGGTGTTGATGCCGCCCAGCGGATCGATCACGCCCTGGTACAGCAGGTAACCCCACAGCGCCACGCAACCGGCGGTGGCGATCAGGTTGGCGGTCCAGGATTCGGTGCGCTTGAGGGCCGGCACGAACGAGCCCAGCAGGTCCTGCAGCATGAAGCGCCCGGCACGGGTGCCGGCGTCCACCGCGGTGAGGATGAACAGCGCTTCGAACAGAATCGCGAAGTGGTACCAGAACGCCATGGTGTTCTCACCCGGCAGCACCGAGTGCAGGATCTGCGCGATGCCCACCGCCAGGGTCGGCGCGCCGCCGGCACGGGCCAGGATGGTGGTCTCGCCGATGTCCTTGGCCACGGCCTGCAGGGCGTCCGGAGTGATGGCAAAGCCCCAACTGCTGACGGTCTGCGCCACGGCCACCACGTCGCCGCCGACGATGGCCGCCGGGCTGTTCATGGCGAAGTACACGCCCGGTTCGATCACCGACGCGGCAACCATCGCCATGATCGCCACGAAGGACTCCATGAGCATGCCGCCGTAGCCGATGTAGCGGGCGTTGGTTTCGTTATCCAGCAGCTTGGGCGTGGTGCCCGAGGAAATCAGCGCGTGGAAACCCGAAACCGCGCCACAGGCGATGGTGATGAACAGGAACGGGAACAGACCGCCCTTCCACACCGGGCCCAGGCCATTGGTGAACTGGGTCAGCGCCGGCATTTTCAGCTCGGGCATGGTGACCAGGATGCCGATCGCCAGGGCGACGATGGTGCCGATCTTGAGGAAAGTCGACAGGTAGTCCCGCGGTGCCAGGATCAGCCACACCGGCAGCACGGCGGCGACAAAGCCGTAGCCGATCAGCATCCAGGTGATCTGGATCCCGGTGAAGGTGAAGGCCTTGGCCCAGACTGGGTCGGCGGCGATCTGCCCGCCGAGCCAGATCGACCCCAGCAGCAACAGCACGCCGATCAGCGAGATTTCGCCGATGCGGCCCGGGCGGATGTAGCGCATGTAAAGGCCCATGAACATCGCGATCGGGATGGTCGCCATCACCGTGAAGATCCCCCACGGGCTCTCGGCCAGGGCCTTGACCACGATCAGCGCCAGCACCGCGAGGATGATGATCATGATCAGGAAGCAGCCGAACAGCGCGATGGTGCCGGGAATGCGGCCCATTTCCTCGCGGACCATGTCCCCCAGGGAACGACCGTTGCGGCGGGTGGACAGGAACAGGACCATGAAGTCCTGCACGGCCCCGGCCAGCACCACGCCGGCGATCAGCCAGAGCGTGCCGGGCAGGTAGCCCATCTGCGCGGCCAGCACCGGCCCGACCAGCGGCCCCGCGCCGGCAATGGCGGCGAAGTGGTGACCGAAGAGGATGTGCTTGTTGGTCGGGACGAAGTCCAGGCCATCGTTGTTGAGCACGGCAGGCGTGGCCCGGCGCGCATCGAGTTGCATCACGTTGTTGGCGATGAAGAGGCTGTAGTAGCGGTAGGCGACCAGGTAGATGGCCACGGCTGCGACGACGATCCAGAGGGCGTTGATGGCTTCGCCGCGGCGTAACGCGACGACGCCCAGCGCGCACGCGCCGACGACGGCCAGCAGGAGCCAGGGGATATGGCGCAGCAGGCTATTATTGTTTGTCATTTTTATATTCCAGCCAGGGGTGGACAAGAAGACAGCTACCGGAGTTTAGCGCTAACCCGAACAAAGGCCATACCCGACATTCGTCTGCCGCCGGCCGAACGGTGATGAAGACGCGCAGGTTGGGTCTATAGTCAGTGAATCTTCAAAGAGGATGGGTCATGAGCGAACGCCGCCGCTTCGTACGAATCGAGTTTCACGCCAGGACGGAACTGAGCCAGGGCCCCTTTATCTGGCCAGTGGAGTTGCTGGACCTGTCCCTCAAGGGCCTGCTGATCAAAAAACCCGAGCCCTGGCTCGGCAACCCGGAAGAACCCTTCGTGGCCGATGTCCACCTGAGCAATGAGGTGGAGGTGCGCATGGAAGTTCGATTGGCCCACGACGACCATGGCCACCTGGGTTTTGTCTGCGAACACATCGACCTGGATTCGATCGCCCACCTGCGGCGCCTGGTGGAGCTGAACCTGGCCGACCATGACGAACTGGAGCGGGAGTTGGCGGCATTGATCCAGGTCTGAGCCCGCGCCACAGATTCATTTGCTCAAATGGGCACTGCAAAAGCCTGGGCTTATTCGAACAACGAATCCAACGCCTGCTCCAGGCGTGTCACGGCAATAATCTGCAACCCTGCCGGGGCTTCCTTCGGGGCGTTGCCCTTGGGCACGATGGCGCGCTTGAAGCCGTGCTTGGCCGCCTCCTTGAGTCGCTCCTGCCCGCTGGGCACCGGCCGGACTTCACCCGACAACCCCACTTCACCGAATACCAGCAGGTCGTGGGGCAGCGGTCGATTGCGCAGGCTCGACATGACCGCCGCCATCAAGGCCAGGTCGGAGGCGGTTTCCAGCACCTTTACCCCGCCCACCACGTTGAGGAAGACATCCTGGTCATGGGTCGGGATCCCCCCGTGCCGGTGCAGCACGGCCAGCAGCATGGCCAGTCGGTTCTGATCCAGGCCCAGAGTCACGCGGCGCGGATTGGCCAGGTGGCTGTCGTCCACCAGCGCCTGCACTTCGACCAACATCGGGCGCGTCCCCTCCCAGGTCGCCATGACCACGCTGCCCGGCACTTCTTCCTGAGCACGGGTCAGGAAGATGGCCGACGGGTTGGAGACCTCCTTCAGGCCCCGGTCGGTCATGCCGAACACTCCCAGCTCATTGACCGCGCCAAAACGGTTCTTCACCGCCCGCAGCAAACGCAGGCGGCCATCGGACTCGCCTTCGAAATACAGCACGGTATCGACCATGTGCTCCAGCACTCGCGGTCCCGCCAGCGCGCCTTCCTTGGTGACGTGGCCCACCAGGAAAATCGCCGTGCCGCTCTGTTTCGCGTAGCGCACCAGCAGCGCCGCGCTTTCGCGCACCTGGGACACGCCGCCCGGCGCCGATTGCAGTTGTTCGGTGAAGATCGTCTGGATCGAGTCGATCACCATCACCTTGGGTTTTTCCAGGCGCGCCGTGGCGATGATGGTTTCGATGCAGGTCTCGGTCATGACCCGCAACTGATCCTGGGGCAAGCCCAGGCGCCGGGCACGCATGGCGACCTGTTGCTGGGATTCCTCGCCGGTGACGTACAGCGCCGGCATGCGCGTGGCGATGTTGCACAGGGTCTGCAGCAGGATGGTGGACTTGCCGATGCCCGGGTCGCCCCCGATCAGCACCACCGAGCCGTCCACCAGGCCGCCTCCCAGCACCCGATCCAATTCCCCGGAGGCCGTGGAGAAACGCGGGATTTCTTCGACACTGACTTCGGCCAGGGTCTTGATCTGGGCCTGCTGGCCGGCCCACCCCGTACGCCCGGCAGGCGCCGCCGCACCGCCGCTCTCCACCATGGTTTCAGTCAGGGTGTTCCAGGCTCCGCACTCACCGCACTGGCCGGCCCATTTGGGAAAGGTCGAACCGCACTCGGTGCAGCCGTACATGCGCTTTGCCTTGGCCATCTGAACTCCGGGGTAAAAATCGCGATGATAGCTCAGGCGAGCATCAGCGCGGGGCCGGCATTCTGATTTCACCGCGGGCCAGGTCCGTCGCGCTATTGCCCAGCGGGTCCCGGGCTTGCAGGTCGGCGCCCTTGGCCTTCAAGGCCTCCAACAGTTCATCGCGCTTGAACAGGCCGGCGTACATCGCTGCGGTCTGCCCCGCGCCATTGCGTTGGTCGGGGCTGCAATCGGTGGACAGCAGGCGCCGGGCGATCTGCACTTCGCCCTTGAAGATGGCGCCCATCAGCGCGGTGTTGCCGCGCTTGTCCTGGGCGCAGGCATCGGCCCCGGCGGCCAGCAGCCGCTCCACCGCCGGCCCTTGGCCGTGGTAGGCCGCGAGGATCAGCGCGGTGTAGCCCTTTTCGTCCTGGGTATCGAGCGCGTAGCCGGCGTCGATGAAGGCATCGAGCATGGGCACGTCGCCCCGGCGGGCGGCGTCGAAGTAATAGGTTTGCAACTCGGCCTGCACGGCCGCCGGGTCGGTGGGCAGGGGCTCATCGGCCAGTGCGGCGAGTGAGCAGGTGGCGAGCAGTGAACACAGGAAATAGCGCATCGTCATGTCTCCTTCTGACACAAGAGCGTGGGAACAAAGCCCGCTCGCGAGCCAGTGGCTGCATCACGGGCTTGCTCCCACTCGTCATGTGCCTGATCAGTCAGCCAGCTTTTCCGCCAGCGCCTTGACCCGGGCCAGGTCGCCTTTGGCGACACGGGCCACGCCGGTGCCGTACTCAGGGTCTGCCTTGTAGAGGAACGACAGGATGATGTGCTTGCTCTCGTCGTCGGTGGTGGCCAGGGACCCACCGAAATTCTCGATCAGGTCGTTGCGTTCCTTCTGGTTGAACGAGCGGTACAGGTCACCGGCCTGCTTGAAGTTCTGCTCGCGCTGGATCTTCGCCTGCTGGGTGCTGCCCGTCAGCACCGTCTGGCTGTAGCGCGCCGCAGGTTGTTCGTCCCGAGGCGTCAGGCGGCTCGGCTGGTAGTTCACGCCGGTGCTGGTGCTACCAGGGTTCATGGCACCGTCCTGGTTGCCGTTGTTCACCGCCACCTTGGGTGCGTTGATCGGCAATTGCAGGGCGTTGGCGCCTATGCGGTACATCTGTGTATCGGCGTAGGAGAACACCCGCCCCTGGAGCAGGCGGTCTTCCGAAGGCTCGATGCCCGGGACGAGGTTGGCCGGCGCCATCGCCACTTGTTCGGTTTCCTGGAAGACGTTCGCCGGGTTGCGGTTCAAGACCATCTGCCCGACCTTGCGCTCAGGCACACCGGGCCAGATCTTGGTGGCGTCCAGTGGGTCGAAGTCAAACTTGGCCAGGTCTTCCGGCTTCAGCACTTGGACATACAAGTCCCACTTTGGAAAATCGCCTTTATTGATGTGAGTGACCAAGTCATTGGTCATATGGCTGTAATCCTGACCTTGAACTTTCACGACTTCTTTCGGATCGAGATTTTTCAACCCCTGCAAACTTTTCCAATGAAACTTGACGTAATGAACTTCGCCTTTGGCATTGATCAGTTTGTAGGCGTGCACGCCATTACCGTCCATTTCACGATAACTGGCCGGTGTCCCGGAGTTGGAATACAACTCGGTCAGGGTGCGGGTGGATTCTGGAACATGAGAGAAGAAATCGAAGCGACGTGAATCGTCGTCCAGGTTGGTCCGTGGGTCGGGCTTGAACGCGTGGACCATGTCGGGAAATTTGATGGCATCGCGAATGAAAAAGGTCGGGAAGTTGTTGCCCACCAGGTCCCAGTTACCGTCCGCCGTGTAGAACTTGGTGGCGAAACCACGGGGGTCGCGCAGGGTTTCCGGAGAATGATTGCCATGGACCACCGCCGAGAAACGCACGAACACCGGCGTGACCTGGCCGCCGGCAAAGACCTTGGCCTTGGTCAGGTCGCTGAGGTCATCGGAGACCGTGAAGGTGCCATGGGCCCCGGTGCCCCGGGCATGCACCACGCGTTCCGGGATGCGTTCGCGGTCGAAGCGCTGGAGCTTCTGGATCAACTGCACGTCTTGCAACAGGGTCGGCCCGTTGGGGCCAGCGGTTTGCGAGTTCTGGTTGTCACCGACCGCCGCGCCATTATCACGGGTCAGGGTGGCGGCATTGACGGACAAGGACAGCAGGCTGGCGGTCAGCGCAAAAAACGCGCGACGGTGGGAAAAAGCCCCGCGGCCAAGTGAGGTATTCATAGGCGTGTTCCTCTGATGTTGTAGAGCGCATCCAGGTGCGCCTGTCAGAGGCTAGTGCCCGAAAAACCAAAACCTAAATAGAAATCCCGTACCGCTTCGATAGAAAAAACGTTGTGGGGAATCGGTTTCAAACCACGTATCACGCGCGATTGGTGGCACTTTGTAAACTTTTGACCTGGGGCCGGGTCGATAACTAAGCTTCTAAGCAGGCGTTTGCGCAAGACACGCCAGGCTGATTTACACTGCCACTCACCCCTCACCTGCCACAAGGAATAACACATGGGCGTGCTAAGCGAGTTCAAGGCCTTCGCGGTCAAAGGCAATGTCGTCGACATGGCCGTCGGGATCATCATCGGTGCCGCCTTCGGCAAAATCGTGTCGTCATTCGTTGGCGATGTGATCATGCCGCCCATCGGCATGCTGATCGGCGGGGTGGATTTCAGCGACCTGGCCATTACCCTCAAGGCCGCCCAAGGTGACGCGCCGGCGGTGGTATTGGCCTACGGCAAATTCATCCAGAGTGTCATCGACTTCATCATTGTCGCGTTCGCCATCTTCATGGGCGTCAAGGCCATCAACCGCCTCAAGCGCGAAGAAGCCGTGGCCCCGAGCGCGCCTTCTGTCCCGAGCAAGGAAGAGCTGCTGCTGAGCGAGATTCGCGACCTGCTCAAGGCGCAGAACGAGAGGCCTTGAGCAGTCTTTTTCCTATAGGAGCGGGCTTGCGCGTGAAAGCGTGGGTCAGTTTGCGGTGATGTCGACTGTGCCGACGTCGTCGCGCAAGCCCGCTCCCACGGGTTTCATGTCGGGCCTCTACCAGTAATTCTCCACCGCCACCTGGCCGGGTCGGCGGGTAAGGCTCAACTGCAGGCCCCTGGCCTTGAGCAACTGGCGCGTGTCGTCGATCATCTGTGGGTTGCCGCAGAGCATCACGCGCGAATGCTCCGGCGTCAGTGCCACCTCCGCCGCCCGCTCCAGCTCGCCATTCTCGATCAACGTGGTAATACGCCCATTGAGCGCGCCCGGATGCTGCTCGCGGGTGACGGTGGGGATGAAACGAAACTTGTGCGCGTACTCGGCCAGGTATTCACGCCGGGGCAACGCTTCGATCAGGTCCTGATACGCCAGCTCCCGCGCTTCACGCACGCTGTACACCAAGATGATGCGTTCGAATTTCTCCCAGGCCTCGAAATCCTGGAGGATCGAAATGAACGGGGCCACGCCCGTCCCCGTGGACAGCAGCCACAAGTCGCGGCCATCGGCGAAGCGGTCCAGGGTCAGGTAGCCAAACGCCTGGCGATCCACCAGCAACGTGTCGCCCGGCTGCAACCGGCTGAGCTCGCTGGTGAACTCGCCATTGGGCACCACGATGGAAAAGAATTCGAGGAACTCATCGAACGGCGAAGACACCATGGAGTAGGCCCGCCAGACGGTACTGCCGTCCGCCTTGGTCACGCCCAACCGGGCGAACTGACCGGCGCGGAAGCGAAAGCCGCGATCTCGCGTCGTACGCAAGGTAAACAAATGAGGGGTCAATGTCTGGACATCGAGCAGGGTCTGGCGGGTGAACTTCTCTGCACTGTCGCTCATGCGTCACTCCAATGGAACCAGTGCACAGTGTCCCGCAAATGGACAATCGCCACCACCGTCGCGACGCAATGGCAATTTAATAGCTATGTAGCCGCACCAGCCGCGAACACTTCGTAAACTTGTACAAAGTTACAAACGCTGTAAAAACAACCGACTAGGAAGTTTACTTTTTAAACACCTCACACTGTCAGTAAACTAAAAAAATTCCACTGCAAATCAGGAATAGTCCTACACTGAAATTTCGCATCATGGATTGGATCCGCATGGACGAATCAACCCAGGAGAAAGCGATGGACAATTGGAAGGACTCGCAGCTGAGAAAACTGTCCTGTGAAAAAGACCTGCAGGCGGCCTATCGTCTGGTCCTGAATTTCTTTAACAATCAGGGGTTTGAATATTGTGCGTTCGCCAGCTATCACGGCAGCCCCGATAAGCACACCAACAAGGTCAACCTTAATAACTACCCTTATGGCTGGGACCGGTTCTATGAGCAAAACGGCTATGCCTCGCAGGATCCGTTAGTAGCACATTGCAATCAATCAATGATCCCCATTCTCTGGAGTGAAACAGTCTTTGCCAAAGCGCCGAAGTTATGGCGCGAACTTAATCGACAGGGACTCAAGTACGGCTGGACCCAGGCCGTCCATGATGAACAGGGCACCCATTGCAGCCTGTTCAGCCTGGCCAGGTCTCATTACCCCATCGATATCGACGAGCATTACGGCAACCTCGGTTATGCGATTTTCGCCAGCCAACGGCTGCACGCCCTGGCCAGCAAGAAGTTATCCGACACTGTCACCAGCAAGCCGAGCGTTCACCTGTCACCCAGGGAGATCGAAGTGTTGAAGTGGTCCGCCGAAGGCAAGACAGCATCGGAAGTGGGCAGGATCCTTTGCCTTTCCGAACGCACCGTGAATTTCCACGTGTGCAGTTGCATGCGCAAACTGAATGTCAGCAACAAGATTTCCGCCGTCGCCAAGGCCGCCCACATTCACGTGATCTGACATGCCGTGTGACCTGACCGGCCAGGAAAAACCCGCGGGCAATACGAGGCAAAAAAACGTACCATTTACGGTTCCACTTGAATGATGCCGCTCCATCTGCGCGACGTAGTTCATTCAGGCGGTCCCGCCCAGACTCCTACCCCAGGCAGCGGGACATCCACCGATCTCCAGAGTCCCAGCCATGCCCCTGCTCGACAGCCCCTTCGCCCAGCTCGACCTGATCCGCCAGCCCGAACAGCAGAACGAACCGCTGCAAGCTTTTGACGCGGCCGACGAATACCTGCTCGCCCACCTGGCCGAACAACAGCCCACGGCGCAGACCCGGGTCCTGGTGCTCAATGACGGCTTCGGCGCACTGGCCGCCAGCCTGGCCGGCAAGGTGGCCGTGACCAGCAGCGGCGACTCATTCCTGGCCCTGCAGGCGCTGGAGAAAAACCTGGTGCGTAATGGCCGGCCCTTCGATGCGGTGCCGACAGTGCCCGCCAGCGAAGCGTTGACCGGCCCCTTCGACCGTGTGCTGATCAAGGTGCCGAAAACCCTGGCGCTGCTGGAAGAACAATTGATCCGTCTGCAAGGGCAACTGGCGCCCGGCGCCCAGGTGATTGCCGGGGCCATGATCAAGCACCTGCCCCGCGCCGCCGGCGACTTGCTGGAGCGCTACATCGGCCCGGTGCAAGCGTCCCTGGCGGTGAAAAAGGCCCGCCTGTTGATCGCCACGCCAGAAGCCAAGGCGCCGGTCGTGTCCCCCTACCCCACCCGCTACTGGCTCGACGAACCCCACATCGAGCTGCGCAATCACGCCAATGTGTTCTGCCGCGAAGGCCTGGACATCGGCACCCGCGCCTTCCTGCCGCACCTGCCGAAAAATCTCGGCACGGCCGAGGTCGCGGACCTGGGCTGCGGCAACGGCGTGCTGGCCATCGCCAGCGCCCTGCAAAACCCTGAGGCCCGCTACACGCTGGTGGATGAGTCGTACATGGCCGTGCAGTCGGCGGCCGAAAACTGGGCCGCCGCCCTGGGCGAGCGCGAGGTAAGGCTGCGCTCCGGCGACGGGCTTGCCGGGCAACCGGCGCAGTCGCTGGACGTGGTGCTGTGCAATCCGCCGTTCCACCAGCAGCAGGTCGTGGGGGATTTCCTCGCCTGGCGCATGTTCCAGCAGGCGCGCGAAGCCTTGGTCGTCGGCGGTGCCCTGTACATCGTCGGCAACCGACATTTGGGTTATCACAGCAAGCTGGCCCGGCTGTTCCGCGGCGTCGAGCAAGTGGCCGCGACGCCGAAGTTCGTCATCCTCAAGGCCCGCAAGTAACCACCACGGGAACTCAGTGGGTGGTCAGGCCGGCGGCGTTCATGAACATCCGCATCAGGCTGGCCACGATGAACAGCGCCAGCACGCTGCCGGCCCAGATCATCGCCAGCCAACCCAGCCGCTGCCACAAGGGCTTTCGCTCGGCCGCCTCGATGTCCTTCAAGTCAGGTTTGGCCATGTGCATGCCTCGCAGGTCGGTCAATGGTAGCCGTCGTCATGGGTCACCTTGCCGCGGAACACGTAGTAGCTCCAGAAGGTGTACACCAGGATCAACGGAATGATGAACAACGTGCCGACCAGCATGAA
Organism: Pseudomonas sp. Cab53; assembly: GCF_018325965.1. Classification (NCBI taxonomy): domain Bacteria; kingdom Pseudomonadati; phylum Pseudomonadota; class Gammaproteobacteria; order Pseudomonadales; family Pseudomonadaceae; genus Pseudomonas; species Pseudomonas sp. Cab53. Next base: position 5,336,524 of record NZ_AP021902.1, read on the forward strand.
GCCCTGGCTCTGGGGCGGTGACGCGGCGTCCCAGATCGAGATGGACGGTGGCACGATGTTCGGCCACAAGCTGATGCCCAACCCGCTGTAGCCGAGGAAAATCAGCACCAGCGTCAGGATGAACGGCGTGTAGTGGGCGTTGCGGGCCACCGCGCGGAACAGCCCGTACATGGTCACCAGCACCAGGATCGGCACCGGCAGGAACCAGAACAGGTTCGGCAGGGTGAACCAGCGCGCGGCAATGTCGGCATGGGCCAGCGGTGTCCAGAGGCTGACAATGCCAATCACCGCCAGCACCACGAACGCCAGCGGCCTGGCCAGATCATGCATCTGCTCCTGCAACTTGCCTTCGGTCTTCATGATCAGCCAGGTACAACCGAGCAAGGCGTAGGCGGCGATCAAGGCCAGGCCGCAGAACACCGTGAACGGCGTGAACCAGTCCAGGGACCCGCCGGCGAACTGGCGATTGACCACTTCGAAGCCGTCGATGAACGCCCCCAGCGCCACGCCCTGGAAGAAGGTCGCCGTCAGCGAACCGCCGATGAAGGCCTTGTCCCACAGGTGCCGCTTATGTGCCTTGGCCTTGAAGCGGAACTCGAAGGCCACGCCCCGGAAGATCAGGCCGATGAGCATCAGGATCAATGGCAGGTACAGGGCCGACAACACCACCGAATAAGCCAGCGGAAACGCCCCGAACAGCCCTGCGCCGCCCAGCACCAGCCAGGTCTCGTTGCCGTCCCAGACCGGCGCAACGGTGTTCATCATGACGTCACGGTCGCGCTCGCCCTTGATGAAGGGGAAGAGAATGCCGATCCCCAGGTCGAAACCGTCCATGATCACGTACATCATGATGCCGAAGATGATGACCACGGCCCAGATCAGCGGAAGATCAATACCCATGGTTCAATTCTCCTTGTTCGCGCGGTCGTTGTGGTCCATGTCGTCGTCGCCTTCGTCGGCGGCCGACAAGGGTCGGGCCGGGGTGCGTTTCTGGCCTGGGCCACCGTCGCTCGGCTCGGCTTCGTGGGCCTCCGGCCCCTTGCGCACCAGGCGCATCATGTAGCTCAGCCCAGCGCCGAACAGCGCGAAATACACCACGACAAACAGCACCAGGGTGATGCTCATCTGCGCGACGCTGTGGCCGGATGAAGCATCGGCCGTGCGCATCAGGCCGTAGACGACCCACGGCTGGCGGCCGATTTCGGTGGTGAACCAGCCCGCCAGGATCGCGATCAACCCGGACGGCCCCATCCACAGCACCATGTGCAGGAAAGGCCGGGATTGGTAGATCCGGTCATTGCGGCGCAGCCACAAGCTGCACAGGCCGGTGAAGATCATCAGCAGGCCCAGGCCCACCATGACCCGGAACGACCAGAACACGATGGTCGAATTCGGACGATCCTCGGGTGGAAACTCCTTGAGGGCCGGCACCTGTTTGTCCAGGCTGTGGGTCAGGATCAAGCTGCCCAGGTAGGGAATTTCCACGGCAAAACGGGTTTTCTCCGCCTGCATGTCGGGCAGGCCGAACAGGATCAGCGGAGTCGGCTCGTTGCCGACGTTTTCCCAGTGGCCTTCAATGGCCGCGATCTTCGCCGGTTGGTGCTTGAGGGTGTTGAGGCCGTGGAAGTCGCCGATCACTGCCTGTATCGGCGCCACCAGCAAGGCCATCCACATCGCCATCGACAGCATCCGGCGGATCGCCGGGGTGTCACGGCCGCGCAGCAGGTGCCAGGCCGCCGAAGAGCCAACGAAGAACGCGGTAGCGACGAACGCCGCGGTCGACATGTGCAACAGGCGATAAGGGAATGAAGGGTTGAACACCACCGCCAGCCAGTCCACCGGGATCACTCGCCCGTCGACGATCTCGTAGCCCTGCGGGGTCTGCATCCAGCTGTTGGAGGACAGAATCCAGAACGTCGAGATCAGCGTGCCGATCGCCACCATGACCGTGGAAAAGAAGTGCAGGCCACGGCCGACGCGGTTCCAGCCGAACAGCATCACACCGAGGAAGCCGGCTTCGAGGAAGAACGCCGTGAGCACCTCGTAGGTCAGCAGCGGCCCGGTCACCGCCCCGGCGAAGTCGGAGAACCGGCTCCAGTTGGTGCCGAACTGATAGGCCATGACCAACCCGGACACCACGCCCATGCCGAAGTTGACGGCAAAGATCTTCGACCAGAAGTGGTACAGGTCACGGTAGGTGTCGTCTCGGGTCTTGAGCCACAGGCCTTCGAGCACCGCGAGGTAACTCGCCAGTCCGATGGTGATCGCCGGAAACAGGATATGGAACGAGATGGTGAACGCGAACTGGATTCGGGCGAGATCAAGCGCCTCCAAACCGAACATAAGTCTTCCTCTGTCAGGTAAAACCGGCTGCGGGCGGGGCTTGCATCACCGCCTCCAGGGATATGGAGTGCGATGCTTTTCAAATCGTTCTTTTTAAACCGTCACAACGCAGGATTCTGGCCGGATGGCCGCCAGCCCAGCACCCGGCAGGGTATTGATCTGGATCAAGCAATGATCAAAGAGTAGTCGCATTATGGCCGATGGACGGCGTGGTCTTTTGTCGCGTGACAGGTTGACTCAGCGACAATTGATAGCATCCGGCCGGGGCACCATCAGCCAACCGTGGCGAGGGAGGTGCTCTGGTCAAAATCGATGTTTGGCTAACTATTTTTCCCACCACCGCAACTTCCGGTTACAGCTCGGTGATAATCTCATTGCCTTCATCACCGGACCTCTTCCAGATGCCCAGCCAAGCGCCGCTGCTGCTCCGTCACCATCGTCCCTTCATTGCCTTCTGGCTGGCCCGGATCTTCACCGCCAGCGGCTTCCAGATGCTGACCGTGGCCATCGGCTGGAACCTCTATCAACTGACCGGCAATGTCCTGGACCTGGGGCTTGTGGGCCTGGTGGAATTCGCGCCGCGCGTGCTGTTCATGCTCCACACCGGGCACGTGGCCGACCGTTATGACCGGCGCAAGGTCGCGGCCCTCTGCCAGTCGTTGCAGGCGATGATCGCCCTGGCACTGGTGATCGGCAGCGCCACCGACAACGTCACGCGGGAGATGATTTTCATCCTCGCCTTCCTGCTCGGCGCCGCGCGCTCGTTCGAAATGCCGACCACCCAGGCACTGCTGCCAAGCATCGTGCCGGCCGCGCTGTTTCCACGGGCCGTGGCCGCCGCGCAATCGGCCCAGCAGTCGGCCACCATCGTCGCCCCGGCCCTCGGCGGCCTGCTTTATGCCTTCGGCAGCGTCTGGGTTTATGGGCCCACCGTGTTGCTCTACGTCATCGCCTGCTGCCTGATGCTCAATCTCCCGGCCCGGCAAACCCCGTTGAACAAAGGCAAGGCGACGATGGACTCGTTGCTGGCCGGGATTCGCTTCATCCGCAGCCGCCCGGATATCCTCGGGGCGATCTCCCTGGACCTGTTCGCGGTGTTGCTCGGCGGTGCGACGGCGCTGCTGCCGGTATTCGCCAAGGACATCCTGCTCACCGGTCCCTGGGGCCTTGGCCTGTTGCGTTCGGCGCCCGCGGTCGGGGCCTTGCTGATGTCGTTGTGGTTGGCGCGGTTCGCCGTGGAGCGCAAGGTCGGCCGGGTGATGTTCACCGCCGTGGGCGTGTTCGGTGTCGCCACCATTGCCTTCGGCCTTTCGACGTCGTTCTGGTTTTCCCTGGCGGTGCTGGTGGTGCTCGGCGCGGCGGACATGATCAGCATGGTGATCCGCGCCTCCTTCGTACAACTGGAAACCCCGGACGAAATGCGCGGCCGCGTCAGCGCGGTGAACGGGTTGTTCATCGGCGCCTCGAACCAGTTGGGCGAGTTCGAGTCCGGCCTCACTGCCCACTGGTTCGGCACGGTGCCGGCGGTGGTCATGGGCGGTGTCGGCACGCTGCTGGTGACCGGGGTCTGGATCAAGCTGTTCCCGACCCTGGCCCAGCGCGACCGGATGCACGAGCCGGTCGCCGAGGCGACACCCTAGGCTCTGTCTGAAAAGCCTTAATACTCGTTCATGCTGCGTTGAAAACCGGCTCGGAATGCTCATTTACTCCAGTAAACTCCGCTTCCTCGCCGGTTTTCGCCTTGCCTGACCTTCGTCTCAAGACTTTTCAAACAGACCCTAGAGCAACGTGTCGAGGGTGATGGGGAAATCCCGCACCCGCTTGCCGGTGGCGTGGTAGATCGCATTCGCCACGGCCGCCGCCACGCCGACGATGCCGATTTCTCCCACGCCCTTGGAACCGAGCGCGTTGACGATCTCGTCCTGCTCGTCGACAAAGATCACTTCGATGTCGCCGATGTCCGCGTTTACCGGCAGGTGGTACTCGGCCAAGCTGTGGTTCATGTGCCGGCCCAGGGCGTGGTCGGTGAGGGTTTCCTCGTGCAGGGCCATGCCGATTCCCCAGACCACACCACCGAGGATCTGGCTGCGCGCGGTTTTCGGGTTGACCACCCGCCCGGCGGCGATGGCGCTGACCACCCGGCTGACCTTCACCGTGCCCAGGTCTTCATCCACCCGGACTTCGACAAACACCGCCGAGTGCGTCGCGGTGGCGTAGGCCTTGCGCTTTTCATCCGGCTCGGCGGTGACTTGGGCTTGCACGGGCATCTCGGCGCTTTGTCCTGCCAGCGCCGCCAGGGCGACCTGGGCCTCGCCAAAGCGCAGTTGCCCATCGGCGAAGGTGACTTGCTCAAGGGTCGCACCGCTGAAGTCCGGACAGGTCTGCCAGGCCACGGCCAGCAGTTTTTCCTTCAGCGCTTCGCAGGCCTGCTGCACGGCCGTGCCGACCGATGACACGGTGAACGAGCCGCCTTGCAGCGGCGCGGTCGGCAGTGATGAGTCGCCGAGGACAAAGGTGATGTCTGCCACGGGCACGCCTGACGCCTCGGCGGCGATCTGGGTCATGACCGTGTAGGTGCCGGTGCCGATGTCCGTGGTGGCGCTGCTGACCGTGAGTTTGCCGTCCGCGTCCAGGGACGCCCGGGCGCTGGCCTTCTGCTGCATGGCTTCCCATACGCCGCCGGCCATCCCCCAGCCCACCAGTTGCCGGCCTTCACGCATACTGCGCGGCTCGGGGTTGCGCTTGTCCCACCCGAAGCGACGAGCCCCCTGGGCGTAGCACTCGCGCAGTTCCTTGCTGGAGTACGGCTTGTCTTCGTTTTCGTTGCGCTCGGCGTAGTTGTTCAAGCGCAACTGGACGGGATCGATCGCCAGGGCGCAGGCCAGTTCATCCATGGCGCACTCAAGGCCGATCAACCCGAGAGCGGCACCGGGGGCGCGCATGTCCAGCGGCGTGTAGACGTCCAGCGGCACCAGTTTGTAGCTCAGCTCGACGTTGTCGCAGTGATAGAGCATGCCGCTCCACTCCACCACGTGTTCGGTGAAATCCTCGAAACGCGAGGTCTGGCCGACAGCACTGTGCGCCACCGCCAGCAGCCGCCCATTGGCCGCGGCCCCCAGTTGCAAACGCTGGAACGTGCGTGGCCGGTAGCCGAAGGTAAACATCTGCTGGCGGGTCAGGCTGACCCGCACCGAACGCTTGAGGGCCAGCGCCGCCATCACCCCCAACGCCAATTGATACTGCGGCCGCAGCCCTGAGCCGAAGGCACCGCCGACGAACGCGGCAAACACGCGGACCTGGTCTTTCTCCAGACCGAATACCTTCTGCACATAGGCCTGGCAGTTCTGCGTGCCTTGGGTCTTGTCATGGATGTGCAGGCTGCCGTCAGGCTGATACAGCACGGTGCAGGCATGGAGCTCCATCGGGTTGTGGTGTTCGATCGGTGTGCTGTAGGACACATCCACACTCAGCGCCGCACTGGCGTACTCGCCCTGGAAATTCCCACGGGGCTTGGGCAGTTCGGCCGGTGCCGGATAGGCCTCGCCTTGCAGGAGGGCCAGGTCGGTCTGGTGGTCCTGGACCTCGTATTTGATCTCGACCAGCGAGCCGGCATAACGGGCCAGTTCGAGGTTCTGCGCAACCACCAGGGCCAGCGGCTGGCCGCTGTAGAGCACCTCGTCGTTGTACAGCGGCCGGAACGGCGAGCCATCCGCCGCGTCGGCGTCCTGGTAGGGCTCATCGTAGCTGGCGACCTTGGGCCGGTTGGTATGGTCGATGACGGCGACGACGCCAGGCAGCGCCAAGGCTTTGGAGGCGTCGATGCGCAGCACCCGGCCGCGGGCGATGGTGCCCGACACGACACTGCCGTACAGCAAGCCGTCTTCGGGGTATTCGCCGGCATAGCGGGCCTGGCCCGTCACCTTGAGCAGGCCATCGACCCGGTCCAGTGGCTGCCCTATGGATTTGCTCGGAGCATTCATTTGGCTTGCCCTCCCAGTGCGGCATCGCTCAAGGCGCGCACGATCGCCCGGCGCGCCAACCTGACCTTGAAGCCGTTGTGTTCCAGCGGTTCAGCGTTTTGCAGCAGCGCGTCGGCAGCGGCGGTGAAGGTTTCGCGGCTGACGGTCTGGCCGCTCAGCCAGCTTTCCACCGCCCGGTCGCGCCAGGGCTTGTGCGCTACGCCTCCCAGGGCCAGGCGCGCCTGGCGGATCACCGGTCCGTCGAGTTCCAGCGCCGCCGCCACCGACACCAGCGCAAAGGCGTAGGAGGCTCGGTCACGGACCTTCAGGTAGTGACTGTGCTCGGCAAAACCAGCGGCCGGCAGTTCGATGGCGGTGATCAGTTCATCGTCGGCCAGTTGGTTATCCCGCTCCGGGGCATCGCCGGGCAGGCGGTGGAAGTCGGCGAACTCGATGGTCCGCGCTCCGCCCCGGCCCAGCACATGGACCACCGCTTCCAGGGCCGCCAAGGCCACGCACATGTCGGACGGATGCGTCGCGACGCACTGGTCGCTGGCACCGAAAATCGCGTGGATCCGGTTCAGCCCGCTGCGCGCCGGGCAGCCGCTGCCAGGCTGGCGTTTGTTGCACGGCACGTTGGCGTCGTAGAAGTAGTAGCAGCGGGTGCGTTGCAACAGGTTGCCACCGGTGCTGGCCATGTTGCGCAGTTGCGGCGAGGCGCCCGCCAGGATCGCCTGGGACAGCAGCGGGTAGCGGCGCTCGATCCACGGATGCCAGGCCAGGTCGGCATTGCTCACCAAGGCGCCGATCATCACCCCACCCGATGGGGTTTCGCTGAGGTCCGCCAGGGGCAGCCCGGTGATGTCGATCAGGTGCGCCGGGCGGGTGAGGTTCTCCTTCATCAGGTCCAGCAGGTTGGTGCCACCGGCGATGAAGCGCGACACCGGGCTCGACAGGTCGATGGCAGCCTGCACGGTCTCAGGCTTGCTGTATTGAAAGGGGTTCATTGCTCGCCCTCCGGTGCCTGGGGTTGTGGGCAAAGCGGCAAGGCTTCTTCGATGGCGTCGCGGATGTTGTTATAGGCACCGCAGCGGCAGAGGTTACCGCTCATCAGTTCACTGATCTGCGCGCCGGTCCGCGCCCGGCCCTCGTTGGCCAGGCCGACGGCCGAACAGATCTGCCCCGGCGTGCAGTAGCCGCACTGGAAGGCATCATGGGTGATGAAAGCTTGCTGCATGGGGTGCAACGCGTCATCGCCGGCCAAGCCTTCGATGGTGGTCAATTCGACGCCGTCGCACATCACCGCCAGGGTCAGGCAGGCATTGATGCGTTTGCCATCGCGTAACACCGTGCACGCGCCGCACTGGCCGTGGTCACAGCCTTTCTTGCTGCCCACCAGGTCCAGTTGCTCACGCAGCAGGTCCAGCAGCGTGGTCCAGGGCAATACCTGCAGCTCGCGCACCTGGCCATTGAGTGTCAGGCGGATCGGATGACGGACGAAGGACGCCTGCGTCGCTTCGGACAGGGTCGCGCTCATAAACACCTCACGGTTGGTCGTACACTCGCGGCGTTTTGGGAAACCGCCGTCATAAGGGGTACGACTTCGGGGGGCGGTGAGCGTTCAAAGGCGTTCGTGAAGGCGAACAGGCGCGGCAAAGCGCACCTTTATGTCGCTCAAGTGCGGTCTCTATATACCGCACCCTGTGCAATACATCGCCTTACACTCGGCGCCATGATTAAAGCCTTCCAGCTTTCCCACAACACGCCTGACGCCAGTCAGGCCAGCAGTTCCGCCGCCACCACATTGCGCACGCCCTTGCCGCTGAGTTGTTCCACCAACGCCAGGGCAAACGCCAGGGCGGCGGCCGAGCCCTGGGCGGTGATGCAGTTGCCATCCACGACCACGGGTTGGTCGACAAAGGTACACCCGGACAATTGCTGGCTGACGGCGGGCAGGCAGGTCATGCGCCGTTGGCGCAGCACGCCGCAAGGTTGCAATGCCAGCGCAGGCGCTTCGGCGATGGCGGCGAAGAAGCGGCCGGCGGCGGCCTGGCCCTTGAGCAGTTGTTGCAGGGGTTGATGGGCGGCCAGATGCTGGGCGCCGATGAGGCCGCCGGGCAGGACGATCAGGTCGAAGTCCTGCACCAGCACGTCCACCAACATGCCGTCGGCGGTCAGGCGGGTGCCACGGGCGCAGGTCAGCATCCGCCGGCCTTCGATGCTCGCCAGCACCACTTCGAGCTGCGCCCGGCGCAGGACGTCGATCAGGGTGACGGTCTGCAAGTCGTCGACACCTTCGGCAACGGCGATCAGGGCTCGGGGAATCGCGGTTCCAGCAATCATGGGTGTTCTCCGCAGGGGTGTTCCTGAAGACTAGTCAGGTTTGCCGGACTGCGTCCTGCCAACTGCCCGTCACTTGATATACAACTGGGTCGACATCCGATTGCCCGGCGCATTGATCGAGACGTTGCTGTAGCTGAAGGTGCCCTCCTGCTTGCCCTTCAGGTCGAAGATGTACAGATAGCCGACGACCTTGGTGCGGCTCGAACAATCGTTGAGATTGCCATTGCTGAACGCGCACACCGGCGAGCGGGTGCCGTCGACTTCGAAGCCGTCCAGCGTGACATGGGGCTGGCGGCCATAGCCGACTTCCAGCACATAGACCTTGATGTTCGCACCACTGTGGTCACAACGGGTCTGTGCCTGCCCGGGGGTGATGTCCTCGAAGCCACAGGCCGGCGACTCGACCTTGAGCACCTTGACCTCGCTCAACGGCGGTGCCGAAGCGGCATTGACGGGCAGGCCGGGCAACCACAGGCCCAACGCGCAAACCAAGGCCAGCAGATTTCTGTTCATGTGAGACCTATCGAGCTTCTGAACCGCGCGCAGTATGGCGCTCTTTTTGCTTCGGTAAAACATCGACGACGATCGCAGCCACATGGCCACGCTGCTGGTATGATGCGCGGCTTTTTCCGACCCGCAGAAAATTCAGGCGCCCCTGGCGGTCTGTGCTTTGCTGTTGAGGTCGATACATTCACGGCGCCCTGCGCGCCACGGGGAGCAGACATGCTGGAAAGGCTGTTTCAACTCAAGGCACACAACACCAACGTGCGGACCGAGATCCTGGCGGGCGTCACGACCTTCCTGGCCATGGCCTACATCCTGTTCGTCAACCCGAGCATCCTCGGCGAAACCGGCATGGACAAGGGCGCCGTATTCGTCGCCACGTGCCTGGCGGCAGCCATCGGCTCCACGGTCATGGGGCTGATCGCCAACTACCCGATCGCCCTGGCCCCGGGCATGGGCTTGAACGCCTTCTTCACCTACACCGTGGTCCTGCACATGGGCCATACCTGGCAAGTGGCGCTGGGCGCGGTGTTCGTCTCTGCGGTGCTGTTCTTCCTGCTGTCGATCTTTCGCATCCGCGAGTGGATCATCAACAGCATCCCGCTGCCATTGCGCTCGGCCATCGCCGCCGGCATCGGCCTGTTCCTGGCGCTGATCGCCCTGAACAACGCCGGCATCGTGGTGAAAAACCCGGCGACCATGGTCGGCCTCGGCGACCTGAAGCAACCGGCGCCAATCCTCGCCACGCTCGGTTTTGTCCTGATCGTCGCGCTCGAAGCACTGAAAGTGCGCGGGGCCGTGCTGATCGGCATCCTCGCGGTGACCATCGTCTCGATCCTGATGGGCTTCACCCCGTTCGGCGGCGTGATATCGATGCCGCCCTCCCTGGCCCCGACCTTCCTGCAACTGGACATCAAGGGCGCCCTGGACATCGGCCTGGTCAGCGTGATCTTCGCTTTCCTGTTCGTCGACCTGTTCGACAACTCCGGCACCCTGATCGGCGTCGCCAAGCGCGCCGGGCTGATGGGCAAGGACGGCCACATGCCGAAGATGGGCCGTGCGCTGATCGCCGACAGCACCGCCGCCATGGCCGGTTCGCTGCTGGGCACCTCCACCACCACCAGCTACATCGAGTCGGCGGCGGGCGTCAGTGCCGGCGGCCGCACCGGCCTGACCGCCATCGTGGTGGCGGTCCTGTTCCTGCTGGCGTTGTTCTTCTCGCCACTGGCAGGCAGCGTCCCGGCGTTCGCCACCGCGCCGGCCTTGCTGTTCGTCGCCGTACTGATGACTTCGGGCCTGGCGGAAATCGACTGGGACGACATCACCGTCGCCGCCCCGGTGGTGGTGACCGCGCTGGCCATGCCGTTCACCTACTCCATCGCCAACGGCATCGCCTTCGGTTTCATCGCCTGGACCGCCATCAAGCTGGTGTCGGGCCGTGGCCGTGAGCTGAACCCGGCGCTGGTCATCCTGTCCATCCTGTTCGTGATCAAGTTGGGTTGGTTCAACGCATGACTTTCGATTCCCAGGCGTACGCCACGCAGCTCCAGGACAAGGTCACCCGCTTGCGTGAGCTGCTGGCCCCCTTCGATGCGCCGCAACCCGAGGTGTTCGACTCGCCACTGCAGAACTTCCGCCTGCGGGCCGAATTCCGCCTGTGGCGCGAGGCCGGCGAGCGGCACTACGCGATGTTCTTCCAGGAAGACAAACGCACGCCGATCCTCATCGAGACGTTCCCTATCGCCAGCCTGCGCATCAACCAGTTGATGCCGCAACTCAAAGCCGCCTGGCAGGCCAGCGCGCCCCTGAGCCACAAGCTGTTCCAGGTGGAGTTCCTGACCACCCTGGCCGGCGACGCGATGATCACCCTGTGTTATCACCGTCCGCTGGACGAGCATTGGCATGCCGCCGCCACGCAACTGGCCAACGACTTGGGCGTCAGCATCATTGGCCGCTCCAAGGGCAAGCGAGAAGTGATCGGCCACGACTACGTGGTGGAGCGCCTTGAAGTGGGCGGCCGCACCTTCAGCTATCGCCAGCCCGAAGGCGCCTTCACCCAGCCCAACGGCACGGTGAACCAGAAGATGCTCAATTGGGCCTACGACGCCCTGGGCGATCGCAACGACGACCTGCTGGAACTGTACTGCGGCAACGGCAACTTTACCCTGCCCCTGGCAACCCGCGTACGCAACGTGCTGGCCACCGAAATCAGCAAGACTTCGGTGAACGCGGCGCTGAGCAACCTGGACGAAAACGCCGTGGCTAACGTGACGCTGGTGCGCTTGTCGGCGGAAGAATTGACCGAAGCGTTGAACGAAGTCCGGCCGTTCCGCCGCTTGCAGGGCATCGACCTGAAAAGCTACGCGTTCGGCAGCGTCTTCGTCGATCCGCCGCGCGCAGGCATGGACCCGGACACCTGCGAACTGACCCGGCGCTTCGACAACATCCTGTACATCTCCTGCAACCCGGAAACCCTCGCCGCCAACATCGCGCAACTGAACGACACCCACCGCATCACGCGCTGCGCGTTGTTCGACCAATTCCCCTGGACCCATCACATGGAATCCGGGGTGTTGCTGACCCGGCGTTGAGGCGATTCCTGTGGCGAGGGGATTTATCCCCGTTCGACTGCGCAGCAGTCGCAAATCAACCAACACGGTTGCGCTGTGACGGCAGTGCACGACTTCAGGGCTGCTTCGCAGCCCAACGAGGATAAATCCCCTCGCCACAAACGAGTTCCTCCTACAACCCCGCTTGCCGCTTAAAGGTGCTGTTCGATCATCGAACACTTATTGAGCGCCGACAGCGGCTTCGTTTGACCAAACTAACCATCTAGTACAATTTACCTCCAACGGCTGGAACCCGGCCAACACCAACAATAAAAAGTGTGGAGAAAATTGATGCCTCCGATCGTCCTGGTGCTGAACGGCCCGAACCTGAACCTGCTCGGCACTCGCGAGCCGGCCACCTATGGCCATGAAACCCTGGCGGACATTTCCGCGTTGTGCGCACGCGCCGCTGAAGAGTTCGGCCTGGCGGTGGAGTTTCGCCAGACCAACCAGGAAGGTGAACTGCTCGACTGGATTCACGGCGCCCGTGGCCGCTGTGCCGGTATCGTCATCAACCCGGCCGCCTGGACCCACACCTCGGTGGCCATCCGCGACGCCCTGGTGGCCAGTGAAATCCCGGTGATCGAAGTCCATTTGTCCAACGTCCATGCGCGGGAAACCTTCCGCCATCACTCCTTCGTCTCCTCCATCGCCATCGGTGTGATGTGCGGGTTTGGCAGCCACGGCTATCGCCTGGCCCTGGAGCATTTCAGTCAGCGGTTGAAGGGTTGATCCACATGTCGAACATCACTGTGCTCGCCGGGCTGATCGGCGCCGGTATCCAGGCCTCGCGCACCCCTGCCCTGCACGAGCACGAAGGCGACGCCCAAGGCATGCGCTACCTCTACCGGTTGATCGACCTCGATGCGCTGACACTCGACAGCAGCGCTCTGCCCGACCTGCTGGCCGCCGCCGAACGCATGAGCTTTACCGGCCTGAACATCACCTTTCCGTGCAAGCAGGCGATCATCCCGCTGCTGGACGAACTGTCGCCCGAAGCCCGCGGCATCGGCGCAGTGAATACCGTGGTGCTCAAGGACGGCAAACGCGTCGGCCACAACACCGATTGCCTGGGGTTCGCCGAAGGGTTTCGCCGTGGCCTGGGGGATGTTTCCCGCGGGCACGTGGTCCAGATGGGCGCCGGCGGCGCCGGTGCGGCCGTTGCCCACGCGCTATTGGCTGAAGGCGTACAGACGCTGAGTATTTTCGATGTGGAAGTCAGCCGCGCCGAGGCCTTGGCCCACAACCTGAACCAACACTTCGGCGCCGGCCGCGCCCGGGCCGGGCATGACTTGCCCGCCGCCATGGCCGAGGCCGACGGCCTGGTCAACACCACCCCGATGGGCATGACGAAGTTGCCGGGCATGCCGGTGCCGGTCGAGCTGTTGCGGGGCGCGTTGTGGGTGGCGGAAATCGTCTACTTCCCCCTGGAAACCGAACTGCTGCGCAACGCCCGCGCCTTGGGCTGCCGCACACTCGATGGCGGCAACATGGCCGTGTTCCAGGCGGTGAAGGCGTTTGAATTGTTCAGTGGCGTGGTGCCGGATGCGCAGCGGATGCTGGAACACTTCCAGCGCATGAATCACTGAAGACCTGTCGGAGCGGGCTTGCTCGCGAATGCGATCCGACAGTCAACCTCCATGGCGACTGTGCGGGCCCTTTCGCGAGCAAGCCCGCCCCCACAGGGGTTGCGTTCAGGCCTGCAAATAGCGCAGCACCGACTCGCAGATCATCTGGCGATGACGCTGCTTGATCGCTTCGTCCGATAGGTCGATCTGAAAAATCTCGCCGAAGGTGTGGCGGTTCGACACCCGGTGAAAACAGAACGAACTGATCAGCAAGTGCACATCCAGCGGTGCCAGGCCCGCCCGGAACACGCCTTCTTCAGCGCCCCGCCGCAGGATCAGGTCGAGGGAGTCGAGGATGGTGCTGTTCATCGCCTTGATCACCCGCGACTGCTTGACGTACTCGGCGTTATGGATGTTCTCGATGGCGACGATCCGCACGAAATCCACATTGCGATCATGGTGGTCGAACGTGAACTCCACCAGGCGCCGTATCGCGTGGACCGGCGCCAGCTCGGCCAGGTGCAGCCGGCCCTCGGTGCTGCGGATATCGCCGTAGAGCTTCTCCAGCACCTCGATGTACAGCTGCTCCTTGCTGCCGAAGTAGTAATAGATCATGCGCTTGGAGGTATGGATGCGTTCGGCGATGGCATCGACCCGGGCGCCGGCCAGGCCCTGCTGGACGAATTCGACGATGGCTTCCTGAAGAATGTTTTCCCGGGTTTTCTCCGGGTTGTTCTTGCGACTCTTGCGTGGCGCGACGAGGGGCTCGTCGAGGTCTGCGGGAAGCTCTGGATTCATAGTCATTGTGGGCTCACGGCCATCACTGCAAGGCTTGCGATTATGGGCCGCACCGTGCAGTGAAGGAAGTCACGGGGCCGCCCTTTGCCGCCACTTTTACGATTTCCCTACAACTTGGCATGCCGCAAGCCACCGCTGCGGGATTTCGCCATGGCCGCCAGCCGCACCGCCACGTTGGCCGCGCCGTAGCCGGCGTAACCGTTCTTGCGCTGGATGATCTCGAAGAAAAACCGCCCCTCGAACGGTTCGGTGTAGACATGAAACAACTCGCCCCCCTGGGCGTCGCGGTCATACAGCACGTTGAAATAGGCCAGCTCGCTGAGGAACTCATCGTCGAAATCGAAACGCGCGGCCAGGTCGTCATAGTAATTGAGCGGAATGTCCAGCAGCGGCACCCCGGCCTCCTTGGCGCGGCTGACCTGGGCGAAGATGTCATCGCAATCGAAGGCGATGTGGTGCACGCCAGAGCCACGATAACTCGACAGCGCGTGTGAGATTGCCGTGTTGCGGTTTTCGGAAATGTTCAGGGGCAACCGGATCGAACTGCAGCGGCTGCGCAGCGCGCGGCTTTTCACCAGGCCATAGGGGTCGGGCAGCACCACTTCGTCGTCGGCCTCGAAATCCAGCAGGCTCTTGTAGAACAACACCCAGCTGTCGAGGCTGTCGGCCGGCAACGCCATGGCCATGTGGTCGATGCGCTTGAGCCCGGCCCCGATGACCGCGCCCGGTTGCAAATTGAAATCGGTGCCATAGACGTCGGCGTCCTGGTCGACCAGGTAGATCAAGCTGCCGTCCGGTGCGCGCACCGCCGCCAGCTCCAGCTCATTGGGCCCGACCAAGCCGCGGTAGGGCTGGCCCTTGTAGGCCACCGCCCGCGCCAGGGCGCTGGCACTGTCCTTGACCCGCAACGCGGTGGCGCACAACGACGGCCCGTGAGCTTCGAAAAAGCTGTGAGCGAAGGAGTACGGTTCACTGTTGAGGATCAGGTTGATATCGCCTTGGCGCAGCAGGCTGACGTTCTTGGAACGATGCTGGCCGGCCTTGACGAAGCCCAGCCGCTCCAGCCAGTGGGAGAGCTTGGCGCCGAGGTTGTCGTCCACGGCAAACTCGAGGAACTCGATACCGTTGTATTCGCTGGCCGACGGCGTCGCGAACAGGCAATCGGCGTTACTGACCGGCATGGCCTCTTCGGCCAGGCGTTGGCGGGTCTTCTCTTCCAGGTACAGCAGCGAGCGCAAGCCATCGGCGGCATTGGCCCTTGGTGGCGCGGCGCGGAAGCCGTCGTTGAAGATCTCCAGCGACAGCGGCCCGCGGTAGCCACTCTTGATGATCGGCGCCAGGAAACCCGGCAAGTCGAACTCGCCCTGGCCGGGGAAGCAGCGAAAATGGCGGCTCCACTCCAAAACATCCATTGCCAGGATCGGCGCGTCGGCCATCTGCACGAAAAAAATCTTCTCGCCGGGGATCTCGGCAATCGCCCTCGGATCGCCCTTGAGGGACAAGGTGTGGAAGCTGTCGAGCAGCACGCCAAGGCTTGGATGATCGGCCTGGCGCACGATGTTCCAGACCTGTTGATAAGTATTGACGTGCCGGCCCCAGGCCAACGCTTCATAGCCGATGCGCAGGCCGCGCGCGCCAGCCCGTTCGGCCAGCAGCCGCAGGTCATCGACCAACAATTGCTCATCGCCCAGGCTATCGGCCGAGGCATTGCTGCACACCAGCACCAGGTCGGTGCCCAGCTCCTGCATCAGGTCGAATTTGCGCTCGGCCCGATCCAGGTTACGCGCCAGGCGATCACGACGGCAGCCTTCGAAGTCACGAAACGGCTGGAACAAGGTGATGGCGATGCCCAGGTCGGCGCACATCTGCCTGATTTCCCGCGGGCTGCCATCGTAATAGAGAAGATCGTTCTCGAAGATTTCCACACCATCGAAACCGGCGGCGGCAATGGCTTCGAGTTTTTCCGGCAGGGTACCGCTCAAGGAAACGGTGGCAATGGAACGCTGCATGACTTCGGCTCCCGGGAGGCATCGGCTACAGAGTTGCGGCGCTGTTGGCAGCGCTTTTGAAGGAATGGACCGATTATTGAGGCGCTGATGGCTTTCAGCAATTTAATATGTACCACCCAGTTAGTTTTTTGGGCGATTATCGAACAAAATGCCTTGGGGCGAATTGACGATTTTTCGTCCACTGCGCACCATCAGCCCCACATTGACGCAGCCGGATTGGCCGGCGTCGTGGAATACCCCGATCACCCCATAAGAATTTCAAAAACGGGTACACGCTATGAATCCTTCCCAAAGTTCTCCCCTGAGCCCAGGCATGGGCGTCACGACCGGTGGCATCGGCGACAAAATCCGCGGCGCCCTGGCCGTGGGCAAGACCCGTTGGGGCATGCTCGCGCTGGTGTTTTTCGCCACCACCCTGAACTACATCGACCGCGCCGCTCTCGGCGTGATGCAGCCCATCCTGGCCAAGGAAATGAGCTGGACGGCGATGGACTACGCCAACATCAACTTCTGGTTCCAGGTCGGTTATGCCGTGGGCTTTGTCCTGCAGGGCCGGCTGATCGACCGGATCGGCGTCAAGCGCGTGTTCTTCTGCGCCGTGCTGCTCTGGAGCCTGGCGACCGGTGCCCATGGCCTGGCCACTTCGGCGGTCGGCTTCATGGTCTGCCGCTTCATCCTGGGCCTGACCGAAGCGGCCAACTACCCGGCCTGCGTGAAAACCACGCGGCTGTGGTTTCCGGCCGGCGAACGGGCGGTGGCCACCGGTATCTTCAACGCCGGGACCAACGTCGGCGCAATGTTCACGCCGATGCTGCTGCCATTGATCCTGCACGTGTGGGGCTGGCAGGCGGCGTTCCTGTGCATGGCCGCGCTGGGCGGGGTCTGGTTGCTGTTCTGGGGCCTGAAATACTTCAACCCGGAAGACCATCCCAACGTCAAGGCGTCGGAACTGGCCTACATCCAGGCCCAGGACGAACCGGAGCAGGCCCGCGTGCCCTTCTCCCGTATCCTGCGCATGCGCGGCACCTGGGCGTTCGCCCTCGCCTACTCGATCACCGCGCCGGTGTTCTGGTTCTACCTCTACTGGCTGCCGCCGTTCCTGAACCAGCAATACAACCTGGGCATCAACGTCACCCAGATGGGCATCCCGCTGATCATCATCTACCTGACCGCCGACTTCGGCAGCGTGGGCGGCGGTATCCTGTCTTCGTTCCTGATTGGCCGCGGCCTCAACCCGATCAAGGCGCGCCTGCTTTCCATGTTGCTGTTCGCCTGCTGCATCATCGGTGTGATCATGGCCGCCGGCGCAAGCAACCTATGGATGGCGGTGTTCGCCATTTCCCTGGCCATCGGCGCGCACCAGGCCTGGACCGCCAACATCTGGAGCCTGGTCATGGACTACACGCCCAAATACATGATGAGCACGGTGTTCGGCTTCGGCGGCATGTGCGCGGCCATCGGCGGGATGTTCATGACCCAGTTGGTGGGCCACATCCTGACCGTCACAAACAACAACTACACCGTGTTGTTCACCTTGATCCCGGCGATGTACTTCATCGCCCTGACCTGGCTGTACTTCATGGCGCCGCGCAAGATTCCAAATCTGGAGAGCTGATACGACCGCAGCCCCTGTGGCGAGAGACCTTCTTCCCTCACCACAGGGGTTGCGGCAGCCAGTCACTTGCGTCGCTGCTGCCACGCCGCCGCCAGGCCACTCAGGCAGATCAGCACGATACCGAACACCGTGGTCAACGTCGGCGTATGGTTGAACAACAACCACCCCAGCAGGCCGGCGAACACGATCTGACAGTACCCGAACGGCGCGAGCAGCGCCGGGGCGGCAAAGCGGAACGCCTGGGTCAGCATCAGGTGTGCCGTCATCCCGCAGGCCCCCAGCGCCAGCATCATCAAGCCATGCACCAGGCTCGGCACTTGCCAGAAGAATGGCACCAACGCACTCATCACCAACGTATTGCACAGGCCGGCGAAGAAGTTGCTGGTGGTCGGGCTGTCGATCTCGCTGAGCTTGCGGGTCAGCAGTTGGTAGAAACAGAAGAACAGCGCCGAACAAAACGGCAGCAACACCGCCGGCGTAAACAGATCCCCGCCGGGATGGACGATGATCAACACCCCGATGAAACCGAAGATCACCGCGATCCACTGGCCACGCGTCACCCGCTCACCCAGCAACGGCACCGACAACGCCGTGACTAGCACGGGGGCCAGGAAGTTGACCGCCGTCGCCTCCGCCAACGGGATGTACAACAACGCCGTGGTGAAGAACAAGCTGGTGCCCAGCAGGCACAACGCCCGGGCCACTTGCCACAAGGGACGCTTGGTGCGTAGCACCGGCAATCCCGAACGGGGCAGGAAGATGCCCGCCATCAACAGGGTGTGCACCACGTAGCGCGCCCACACCACCATGATGATCGGGTAGAACCCCGAAAGGTATTTCGACAAGGCGTCATGGCTGGAGAACAGGAATGTTGCGCAAAGAATCAGCAGGATGCCCTTGAAGGCCTGATTGACGCCGGAAAGCGGAGTGCTGACGGTCATGTAGGAATCCCGCGATGCATGAAGTAAGAGGCCAGGGCTGGCGTGTGACGGATAAGACCGCGCCCACGCCCATTCAATCGCTGCGACGACCGGTTCAGTTGAACAACTCCGAAGCCTGGCTGGCCTGGGACAGCTCTTCGGCAAACGCCAGCAAGGTCGGTGCCAGCTCATGCAGGCGCGGCCGTGTCATCCGCGCGCTGGGACCGGCCACGCTGAGCACACCGACGACCCGCCCATCCACCGGATGACGCACCACGGCGGCAATGGCCGACGTACCGATCGCCGAACTTTCCTCGACACAGGCGTAGCCTTGCTCGCGCGCCTGGCGCAGGTATTCCAGCAGTTCGACCGAGTTGCGCGGCGCGTTGGGCCCCGCCTCTGTCGGCAGTTGGGCAGCCTGGCGTTCCACCCGCGACAGCGCCTCGGCGTCGCTCATGCACGCCAGCCAGGCATGGCCCGAAGCGGTATAGAACAGCGGCGCCTCGCGGCCCATGTCCGGGTCGTAGCGCAGCCCGGACCGCGCGCCCTGGGATTTGGCGATCCAGGTCTGGCAATCGCCTTCGATGACGCCCAGGCGCACCAGCTCGCCGGTTTCCCGGGCCAGGCGATCCAGCACGGGCTGCACGATGTCAGCGCCGCTTCGCGACAGGTAGCGAAAACCCATGGCCACCAACCGGGTGGACAGGTGATACCGCAGGTTATCAGGGTTCTGGCGCACATAGCCCAGGCGCATCAGCTCGGCGAGCAAGCGATGGGTGGCGCTCTTGGGGATCTGCAACTGCTCGGCCAGCCCTAGCAGCGGCCAGCCTCGGGGATCGCTGGCGAGATTTTCCAACACATTGAAGACACGTTCGATTTGACTGCCGGCCATGGACGATCCAGATGAGTACGCTGATTCCAGAATAAGCGAAGTTTAATGCAAATTCTGGAACGACATGGGATTTTAATCCATATCGGTGTCAGCGAGCCGGCGCGAGAAGCGGCACTTCGCGCCACGCAGAAGGTCAACGGATACAGCGCACTCGCGCGCCGATCCGTTCCCACAGTCAAAAATCTGTTAGTGAACTGGCGGCAATCCCACTCAGCGGCAACACTGTTCACACCGGTCAATCAGAGGACTGCCCACATGCTATGGAAAAAAGGTCGCCGCAGTGACAACGTGGTGGACGCCCGAGGCGATGGCGGCGGGGGTGGCGGATTGCGCTTCGGCGGCGGCAAGGGCTTGAGCCTGACGGCCATTCTCCTGATCGTCGGCATCGGCTGGATCACCGGCCAGGACCCGATGCAGATCCTTGGGCAGTTGGCCGGGCAGATGGACACGTCCGCCCCCGCCTCGTCGCAGACCCGCCAGGCGCCGCCGGCCAACGACGAGCAGGCCGAGTTCGTGCGCTCGATCCTCGGCGATACCGAAGACACCTGGGGCCAGGTGTTCCAGCAGGCTGGGCGCCAGTACCAGCAACCGAAGCTGGTGCTGTTCAGCGGTCGGGTCAACTCGGCCTGCGGCCTCGCGTCATCGGCCACCGGGCCGTTCTATTGCCCGGCAGACCGGCAGGTCTACCTCGACATGAGTTTCTTCAAGGAAATGGCCCAACGTTTCTCCGCGGCCGGGGACTTCGCACAGGCCTACGTCATTGCCCACGAGGTCGGGCACCACGTGCAGACGCTGCTGGGCGTGTCGGCGAAAATCCAGGAGGCCCGCCAGCAAGGCCGGCAGATGGAAGGTGACGGCGGCCTGTTGGTGCGCCAGGAGTTGCAGGCCGACTGCCTGGCCGGCGTCTGGGCCAACCATGCCCAGAAACGCCTGAACTGGCTGGAACCGGGCGACATCGAAGAAGCCCTGAACGCCGCCAATGCCATCGGCGATGACCGCTTGCAACAGCAGGGCCAGGGCCGCGTGGTACCCGACTCCTTCACCCACGGCACCTCGGCGCAGCGGGTACGCTGGTTCAAGACCGGGTTCGCCCAGGGCCAGGTCAGCCAGTGCGACACTTTTGCGGCGAAAAGCTTGTAGATGATGAAGTGGGCCGCATGGTTCGCGCTGGTGCTGGGCAGCACCTTGGCCCAGGCCAATGAGCACGGCGTCAACGTGGTCGCGCAAGGGCGCCTGCAACTCAAGGGTGGCGCCATGGCCGTGGACGTCAGCCCGGCCCCGGCGTCCATCCAGCGCGTGCTGATCATCCTCCACGGTCGGCTGCGCAATGCCGACACCTACCTGCACAGCGCCGAGAAAGCGGCCGGGCAGGCCGGGCAACTGGGCACCACCCTGATCATCGCCCCGCAGTTTCTCAACGAGCAGGACGTTGCTCGCCACCTGTTGCCCAATGACCTGCTCCGCTGGCAGGGCAACGACTGGATGGCCGGAGGCCTGTCCACGGGGCCGCATCCGGTCAGCTCGTTCCAGGTTCTGGACGACATCGTCGCGCGGGTCAGTGACCGGCAGCAGTTCCCCGAAGTGCAACAGATCGTCATCGCCGGCCATTCCGGTGGTGCCCAGGTCGTGCAGCGCTACGCCCTGCTCGCCCACGGCCCCTTCAGGATCAACCCGCGCTTCGTCGTCGCCAACCCGTCGTCCTACGCCTATTTCGATGAACAACGGCCGATGGCCTTCGATGCCGCCAGTTGTCCGGGTTTCAATCACTGGAAGTACGGGCTGAAAAACTTGCCGGCCTACGCCGCCGGGCAAACACCGGCCCAACTGGAAGACAACTACATCAAGCGCGACATCGTCTACCTGCTCGGCCAACAGGATGTCGACCCGGAGCATCCAGCCCTGGACAAAAGCTGCGAAGCGCAAACCCAGGGACCGTATCGGTTATTGCGCGGTCATTTCTTTTTCGACTACCTGACCAGAAGGCACCCAGGGGAGATGCCCCAACGGCTGATCGAAGTGCCCGGGATCGGGCACGATGGCAGTGGGATGTTCAATTCGCCCGAGGGGCTGAAGGCCTTGTTCGGGCAGTAAGCCTCGTCCTGCCTGACTTGGCCTCATCGCGAACACTCGATTCAACACTTCAAGCCAACAGCATCCGCCGCAGCTCGTCACAATCGCGCGCATGCCAGTCGGTCAGTTCCGGCCACGGGTTGTCCGGTAGGTTCACCAGCACCGTCCGCGCCCCTGCCGCACGACCACAGTCCAGGTCGAAGCGGTAATCACCGACCATCACCATTGCCTCGGGGGCCACGTCCCAGGCCTGCGCCAGCTTCAACAGGCCACCGGGATGCGGCTTGGGCGGCGCCTCGTCGCGGCCCAGTACATCGGCCACGTCGAAACAGTCGGCCAAGCCGATGGCCTCCAAAGTGACGTGGGCCAGCTCGCGGGCGTTGCGGGTCAGGATTCCCAGGCGGTCACCGCGTCCTGCCAACTCGCGCACCAGCTCGACCGCCCCCGGCGCCGGCCTGGAGCCCAGCGCCAGGTCGCGCTCGTGCTCCAGCAGCCAGGCGTGCTTGGCCGCGGCCTCATCGGCCGGCAGGGCCGCCAGGTGGGTGAGGATGTCGTCTTCGGGCGGGATCGCCAGGGCCACCCGGATCGCCGCGAAATCATGCACGGCGATGGTCAGCGTGCCGTCCATGTCGAAGACCCAGTGACGGACATCGGCCAGGCTCATGCCCAGTCCTTGCGATGGCGAATCAGCCCTTCCTGGGTGACCGACGCCACCAGTTGCCCGGCGCGGTTGAACACGCTGCCCCGGGAAAACCCGCGGGAGTTGCCGGCCCACGGGCTGTCCATGGCGTAGAGCAACCAATCGTCGGCCCGCAGGTCGGCGTGGAACCACAAGGCATGGTCGAGGCTGGCGACCTGCATGTCCTTCTGCCAGACCGACTTGCCATGGGGCAGCATCGAGGTGGTCAAGAGGCCGAAGTCCGAGGCATAGGCCAGCAGGTACTTATGCAAGGCTGGCGAATCCGCCAGGGCGCCATCGGCGCGAAACCACACGTACTTGATCGGGTCGGCCGGCTGCGGGTTGTAAGGATCCTTTTCCGTGACCGGGCGCACTTCGATCGGCTTGGGGCACAACAGCTTTTCGCGCATGTGCTCAGGCAACAGGTGCGCGCGCTGCTGGGTCAGTTCCAACTCGGACGGCAGGTTTTCCGGCCCGACCACCTGCGGCATGCTGCTCTGGTGCTCGAAGCCCAGCTCGTCGTACTGGAACGAGGCGCTGCAGGTGAAGATCGGATGGCCCTTCTGGATCGCCGTGACCCGACGGGTGCTGAAGCTGCCGCCGTCACGCACCCGGTCCACCTGGTAGACCACCGGCAAAGCCGCATCACCGGGGCGCAGGAAATAGCCGTGCATCGAATGGACGTGACGGGCCTCTTCCACGGTCTGGCTGGCCGCCGACAATGATTGGCCCAGCACCTGGCCGCCGAACAACTGGCGAAACCCCAGGTCCTGGCTGCGACCGCGAAACAGGTTTTCTTCGATCGGTTCCAGGGTCAGCAGGTCGACCAGATCTTCCAACACGTGGCTCATTCAGACTTTCCTCACACAGCGCAATACCGCGCAGTCTGTGCTGCGGCGGTGGATCGATTGTTGGCCCGGGCCATTGGGCGGGCATTGTAAACGTCCGTGTTGGCTAACCGTGAAGGGTCTGCAACCACTGCTCACGATTGATGCGATAGAGCACATGGTGACGCAACGGATGGCCGACTGCGAGTGTTGGGTGTTCGAAGTCGTCCGCCGGGTCATGCTGCATGCCGATGGCCTGCATGACCTTCTGCGACGGCAGGTTGTCGACGGCGGTGAACGCCACCACTTCCTCCAGCCCCAAGGCATCGAAGGCACACCGCAGCGCGGTCCACGCGGCTTCGCTGGCATACCCCAGGCCCCAGTGCTCGCGGGCCAGGCGCCAGCCGATCTCGATCGCCGGGGTGAACGGTGCGTCGAAGCCGACCACGCCAAGGCCGGTGAAGCCGACGAAGGCGCCGGTGTCCTTGCGCTCCAACGCCCACAAACCGAAACCGTGCTCGGCAAAATGCCCGCGCACGCGCCCGATCAGCGCGGCGCTTTCCAGGCGGCTCAGCGGCGCAGGGAAATAACGCATCACCTGCGGGTCCGCGCACATGGCGGCAAATTCCGGCAAGTCGTCGTCACGCCACTGGCGCAAGACCAGCCGCGCGCTTTCCAATTCGAGTATCGGCTCCATCTTCACTCCCTCTCCATGCCCTGAGTCTACATCGCTGGTAGGATCCGTCACTTAAATCACCTTTGAAAAACACCATGCCGTTGCCGCTGATCTACCACGAAGACTACAGCCCCGAATTCCCGGCGGAACACCGTTTCCCCATGGACAAGTTTCGCCTGTTGCGCGATCACCTCGTCGACAGCGGGCTGACCCGCGACGCCGACCTGCTGCGCCCTTCACTGTGTCCGCCGGACATCCTCGCCCTGGCCCATGACCGTGCCTATATCGAACGCTACATGGGGGGCGAGTTGTCCCGCGAGGACCAACGGCGCCTTGGCCTGCCCTGGAGTGACGCCCTGGCCCGCCGAACGGTTCGCGCCGTGGGCGGCTCGCTGCTGGCCGCCGAACAGGCCCTTGAGCACGGCCTGGCCTGTCACCTGGCCGGCGGCACCCACCATGCCCACTACGACCACCCGGCCGGCTTCTGCATTTTCAACGACCTGGCCGTGATCAGCCGCTATTTCCTGGCCAGCGGCCGGGTCTCGCGGGTGCTGATCTTCGACTGCGACGTGCACCAGGGCGACGGCACCGCGCGAATACTTCATGACACTCCCGACGCAGTGACAGTTTCCCTGCACTGCGAAAAGAATTTTCCGGCACGCAAGGCACAAAGCGACTGGGACATTCCACTGCCCATGGGCATGGGCGACGCCGCCTACCTGGAGGTGGTGGACGACGCCCTCAACTACCTGTTGCCCCTGTACCAGCCGGACCTGGTGCTGTACGACGCCGGCGTCGATGTGCACAAGGACGACGCCCTCGGTTACCTGAAGCTGACAGACGAAGGCCTCGCCGCCCGCGACGAACGGGTCATGCGCCATTGCCTGGGGCGCGACATTCCGGTGGTCGGCGTGATCGGCGGCGGCTACAGCAAGGATCGCCAGGCCCTGGCCCGCCGCCACGGGATCCTGCACCACAGCGCACAAAAGGTCTGGACGTCATCAGGTTGTCATTGAAACCAGGGCGCGTTACCCACAATGCCTGTGGAGCGGCCTGTGGATAACCTGAGCGAAACGACTTGCAGGCCATGCCGGACATGGCCTGCAGAGCCCTGACTGTTTTTTGAGCACCTGCACCGGCATCTCCCGCTCCCACAGGATTTGCGTGCTGATAGAATGCCGCGCCTACTCACTTCTTTGTCAGCGCCCATCATGACCTCGACCGGCCCATCCCCCCCTCCAAACGTCACCATCATCGGCGGCGGCCCCGCCGGCCTGATGGCCGCCGAGGTATTGAGCCAGGCCGGGATCCAGGTCGATGTGTACGACGCCATGCCCTCCGTGGGTCGCAAATTCCTGCTGGCCGGTGTCGGCGGCATGAACATCACCCACTCCGAAGCCTTTCCGGCGTTCCTGGCCCGCTACGGCGAGCGCGCGGCGAACCTCGCACCGTTGCTGCGCAGCTTCGGTGCCGATGAGTTGTGCCGCTGGATCCATGAGCTGGGCATCGACACCTTTGTTGGCAGTTCCGGCCGGGTCTTTCCCACCGACATGAAAGCCGCCCCGCTGCTGCGGGCCTGGCTCAAGCGCCTGCGCGACGGCGGCGTGGCGATCCACACGCGCCATCGCTGGCTCGGCTGGAACGCCGACGGCAGCCTGAAGATCGCCTCGCCGGCAGGCGAACACGCCGTGCGCCCCGCCGCGACGCTGCTGGCGCTGGGTGGCGGCAGTTGGTCGCGCCTGGGCTCCGACGGCGCGTGGATGCTGCCCCTGGAACAACGGGGCGTCACCCTGGCGCCGCTGCAACCGAGCAACTGCGGCTTCGACGTCCAGGCCTGGAGCGAACTGCTGGTCAGCAAGTTCGCCGGTGCGCCGCTGAAGAACGTCGCCCTGGGCCTGGACGACGAGGTGCCGCGCCTCGGCGAATGTGTGATCACCGCCACCGGCATCGAGGGCAGCCTGGTCTATGCCTTGTCGGCGTCGATTCGCGAGGCCATCAACCAACACGGCAGCGCCACACTCCATCTGGACCTGCTGCCCGGCCGGCCTGTGGACAAAGTCCTCCAGGCCCTCGGCAAGCCACGCGGCTCACGCTCGATGGCCAAGCATCTGCACAGCCAGTTGGGCCTGGATGGGGTCAAGGCCGCACTGCTGCGCGAACTCACCCCCGCCGACGCCTTCGCCGACCCAGCACGGCTCGCCCAGGCAATCAAGGCCCTGCCCATCACCCTGGTCAAGCCTCGTCCGCTGGATGAAGCCATCAGCAGTGCCGGCGGCGTGGTGTTCAGCGGTCTGGACGAGAACCTGATGCTGAGGTCCGTTCCAGGGGTCTTCGTTGCAGGGGAAATGCTCGATTGGGAAGCGCCGACCGGCGGCTACCTGCTCACGGCATGCTTTGCGACAGGCTACCGTGCGGGGCTGGGCGTGCTGGATTGGCTCAGGAAGGGCACGGCATCCTGAGCCACTCGTTCACGCCGGGCAGGCCAGGCCTGGCAGCCTAGCCGACTGAAACAGCCTCGAGCAGCGCGGTCATTGCCGTTCGGCTTTGCACCGCATCGAAGTTGCTCTTTACATACTGCGCCCCACTCTGCCCCATCTTGTTGCGCAGAGGCTCATTGCGCATCAGGTCGGCAATGATGACTGAAAGTTGATGGCCATTGTTCGGCTCAAACACCATCCCGGCTTTCGCATCCTTGACGATCTCGGCAGCCTCTCCTTCGACACCGCACAACACGGGGCGACCGCAGGCCATGTAATCGAGCAGCTTCGTAGGGATGGCGCCCCTGAACAACGGAATGTCCTTCAAGGTGACGAGGCATACATCGGCGGCGTTGATGAAACCCCGCCCTTCGTGCTTGGACACCGGAGGCAGGATCAATACGTTATCGATGTTCAGCTCGGCAATCCGCTGCTCAAGGTAGGGCCGCTTCATGCCGTCACCGATCAACAGGAACAGCGTGTTTTCATCCTGGCACT
The DNA here is from genome assembly GCF_018325965.1 of Pseudomonas sp. Cab53. Taxonomy (NCBI): domain Bacteria; kingdom Pseudomonadati; phylum Pseudomonadota; class Gammaproteobacteria; order Pseudomonadales; family Pseudomonadaceae; genus Pseudomonas; species Pseudomonas sp. Cab53. Next base: position 5,363,311 of record NZ_AP021902.1, read on the forward strand.
GCACGGCGGCATCAATGACCACATCCAGGTTATTGGCTTCGCCCATGGCGCCGAAGTACAGGACGATATTGCGCCCCTCCCAACCGAAGTTGCGACGCACCACGCTTCCAGCTTCGGCGTCCGGATAGAGCATCTGGGTGTCGACACCACAGGTAATGACTTCCAGCTTGCTCGCAGGCCAGCCGCGCGCATGGATGTCATTGCGAATCCCCTGGGTCAGGGTGACGATGCGTTGCGCCTTGTCATAGAGCAACCGCTCCATCCAGGACATGATGGAAATGAGCAACCGATTGCGCAGGATCCCCATCTGCACGGCAGACTCCGGCCACAGGTCCCGGACCTCGAATACCAGCGGTATACCTCGCAGCTTGCACACCACCCACACGGGAAGCATGGGGAAGATAGGGGGTGAGGAGGCCAGCACGACATCCGGTCTTTCGGCCCGCAGAAGACCAAAGGGCGCTGTCACGGAGAATGAAAGGAAACTGATCAACCGCCCCAGATAACTGCGATGCAATTCACTGTAGGTGTAGGTACGAATGATCTTAACCAGGCCTTCTTTTTCCTTGAGGATCAGCCGCCGGTACCAAGGGAGTACCGGCGTGTCGCGCTGCATGTAACCGGTTTGCCCGGACACCACCGTCACGCTATGGCCCTCAGCCGCCAGATGCTGGGTCAGTTCGTACACCAGCGAATGCCCCGGAGACGAGTGCCCCTGATAGTACTGATAAACCACTGCGACTTTCATTTGAACGCCTTGTACAGTTGCTTGAGCCGCTCGCCTTCCTGCTGCCAGCTCAGCGCCTGGCGAACCACGGTGAGTTGCTCACGCCAGTGCTGCAGCCTTTGTCCATCGGCAAAAAAAGTCTCGATCATGCCGGCGATCGCCCGGGGCGTCGAAAGATCGCCCACGCAGCCGATCCGGTTTCCCTCCACCAGGCGGCGAAGTTCGGGCAGGTCGCTGGCCAGGATCGGCAGCCCCGCCGCCATGAATTCGAACAGTTTGTTCGGCGTGCAGTAATAGTTGTTCAAGCAGATCGGCTGGTAGGGGATGACACCCGCATCGGCCGAGGCCGTTATTGCAAGCAGATCCGCTTGGGCCACCGCCGGATGCAGGTGCACCCGTGCCGCCAGTCCTTTGCGCTCGACCAGGCGCTGCAGGCCCGTGGCAAGCTGACCGTCTCCCAGCAGGACCAGATGGATTGCGTCGCGGGGCAACAATGCCATGGCCTCGACCAGTTCAGGCAGATTGCGCCCGGCGGAAAAACCGCCCTGGAACAACAACACGCGATGCTCGCGGGGAATGCCAAAGCGCTCGTGCAAGTACCAGGAACGCTCGGTTTGCGGCTGGATACGCTCGGCATTGTGGATAACGGCCACTTCAGCCACCCCATAACGCGCCTCCAGCTCGCGGGCGATGGAGGGGTTGACGGTAATCACGCGATCACAGGCCTGTATATGCCGACGCTCGACCTGGGCCCAACTGGCGCGCTGTCCCCGAGAGAACTCCTGCTCGCTGTAGAGCTCATGGCTGTCGTAGACCAGGCGCGCCTCGAACGCTTCGGACAACGTGCGCCCCACCGCCAGCATCGGCAGATCGTGAGCCACCACCACCTGAGCCTTGTGTTGAAGCCCATCGGCCAGGAACAGGTTCAGGTAGAAACGCTCATGATCGACCAGGAAGCGCCAGGCAAGGGATTTCATGGCACGCATCAGGCGACCGTTCATCGGTAGATGCCGGCGCATCAGGCCATAGGCCTCGAGCACCCGATTTTCCTTGCGTGCAGTCGACTCGGTCTGGGCACCGATGCGCCGCACGCGGCGGTCATCCGTCCCCATGAGTTCATCCGCCGGCATGGCCAGGATCGTGACGTCCCAACCGTCCTCTTCCAGGCTGTCGGCTTGGAGAAGGATTCTTCGGTCAATCTGTCTGTCGTTACAGAGCATCAAGACCCGCGGGGCATTCGGCATGATTTCAGATACCACCCGGTTGCAGGTCTCCATCGATAAAGTTGCGATGCCAGAGCTCCATGCACAGCAACCCCCAGACGACCCGTCCGAACTCGCTTTCGCTGTTCAATGCCTTCTCGACGGATTGCGCGTTGTACAACCCGCGCGAGCGGGCTCGCTCGGACAGCAGCGTGTCGCGAACGAAATCGCGGGCAACGCCCTTGGTCCATTGCGTCAATGGCGTCGGGAAGCCCATCTTGTCCTTGCGCTCGAAAATGCTCTGCGGCACCGCGTTGCGTACGGACTCCTTGAACAGATGCTTCATGCGCCCGCCAGCAAACTTGATGTTCGGCGGAATGGTCGCCATGAACTCCACGATGCGGTGATCCAGCAGCGGCACACGCGACTCGATGGACGCCGCCATGCTGGTGCGATCTTCCACATGGAGCAACGCCGGCAAGGAGCCCTTGAGGTCGAAGTAGGTCATCTGGTTGACCAGGGAATGCAGGCCTTCGCGATTGAAGATTTTCTGATAGGACTCGAACGGCGAGTAGCCCTTGTCGAAGGCATCCGGGTTGAACAGGTGCGACATGCCTTCACTGCGATCGATCAAGCGGAAATAGCGCTGGTCGGTCGAGGCGAACAGCCCTTCGCGCCATAGCCCCTGCAACATTGGCTGGTACGTCTTGAGCAACGACAGGTTGGGGATGATCGATTCCAGCGAAACGGCATAGCGATGCTGGTTCGCCGTTTCATTGATCGCACCGGACAAGCACTTCTCCAGGTAGGCCGCCATGTAGCGGGCATACCCTACGAACAGCTCGTCACCGCCCTGCCCGCCCAGTACGACCTTGACCTGCTCGCCAGCCAGGCGCGAAACGTAATACTGTGGAATCAGGCCTGGGCCGGCAAGCGGCTCATCCATGAAGTGCATCAGCTTGGGGAGCAGGTCGGCCAGCTCGCTGCCCGGGATGTACACCTCGTTGTAGTCGGTACCGGCGAACGCCGATACAGCCTTGGCGTGCCCCGTCTCATCGAACTGCGGGCCTTCATGGAAAGCCCCGGTGAATGTCTTGAGCTGCTCGCCACCCAACATCCTCGACGCCAGGCACACGACTGCGCTGGAATCCAGGCCGCCGGACAAGTGCGCGCCCAACGGCACATCGGAGCGCAAGTGCATGCGCACCGAGTCTTCGATCAGGGCCGCGAGGTTATCGACGAAGTAACGCTCGTCATGGCGCTCGTCGATGTTGTATTGCAGATCCCAGTACTGGGAAGTCTTGATCTTGAGCTGGCTGCCCTCATACCAGGCGCTGAGGTGATAACCCGGCTCAAGCTTCTGGACACCTTTGAACAGCGTCTTCTCGTTCAGGCAAAACTGGAACGTCAGGTAATCCTGCAAACCGTCCGAATTGGACTCCGCCTTCAGGGAGCCATCGGCAAAGAGTGCCTTGATCTCGGAGGCGAACCCGAGTTTCTGGCCATCGAAATGGTAGTAGAACGGCTTGATGCCAATCCGATCCCGAGCGCAGAAAAGACGTTGTTCGAGGCGGTCCCAGATGGCAAAGGCAAACATGCCGATCAGGCGATCGACACAACGCTCGCCCCACTCGCGGAAGGCGTACAGCAACACTTCCGTGTCCGAGTAGTTGTGCAACGGGTGACCTCGACCGATGAGCTCGCGGCGCAACTCCAGGTAGTTGTAGATGGCGCCGTTGAAAACGATCGTGTAACGACCGTCCTCGGTGGTCATCGGCTGCTTGCCGTGTTCCGGGTCGATAATTGCCAGGCGCCGATGTCCCAGCGCCACAGGCCGAGCAGGATCAAGCCAGGTGCCCTCGCCATCGGGGCCACGGTGACGAATGGCGTCCATCATCTTCATGACGGAGCCACGCATCGACTCTGGCGTTCCTGAAACCGCTACGATCCCTGCAATCCCACACATAAAAAACCATCCTGCCCTAAACAAACAATAACTGACGCGTCGTTCAAATTTTCTAAGAAGTCAGCCCGTAACCCGTTGATAGATATTCAGCAACTTTTCACCTTCCACGTCCCAATTGATCGCTTCCCGGGCTTTCTTCGCCCCGTCTTTCAGCGCCGCCATTTTCGCTGAGTCGCCGAACAATTGGTTGACCGCACTTGCAATGGCCTCGGCAGAATTCAAGTCCGCCAGCAAACCGTTGCCATAAGTAGCGACGATATCGTGAAGGAATGGCAAGTCGTTACTGATGAAAGGCAACTCGGCGACCGCAAACTCGAACAACTTGTTGGGGCTGCAGAAGTAATTATTCTCGTCGACGCCATGGTAGGGAATGATGCCCAGGTCGGCGTCGCAGGTCAGTTCGTGCAGATCATCCGACGGCACCCCGCCATAAAAGAACACCCGATCTCCGAGGTTTCGCTCCATGACCAGTTTTTTCAAGGTGTCCTCGAATGCACCGTATCCCACAAGCACGAGATAAGTGTTGGCGGCAAAGTTGGCCGCCGCCTCGACGATGCGCTCAATGCCCCGATTGTCGGAGATCCAGCCCTGGTACAGCAGAATGTTGTCATCGGGCGCAAGACCGAAGCGCTCGCGCAGCAAGGACGTCGACGCCACCGGCACCTTGGGCGCCGCGTTCATGATGACGTGCGGGGCCGTGACGGCGTAGCGCTCGGCCATCAGCTTGGCAATGTACGGGTTGACGGTAATCGCTGCATCGACCTGTTTGATCAGCCGCGATTCCTTTTTCTTGTACTTTCTCTGGGTGGCCTCGGGCAGTTGCACCTGGGCGTAGTACAGTTCGTGGGCATCGTAGATCAGCGGAACCTTGCGCATCTTCGCCAATTCGACGGCCGGCGCCAGCATGGGAAAGTCATGCACGTGCAGCACATCGACCTGGTATTCCGTCATTCGATCGAGAATGAACTGCTCGAAGCTGTTCAAGCTCGCCACACGGTTGGCCCAGGCCCGGAACAAGCGCCAGGCCCGGTTATAAGTGCTCGAGCCTGGTTGCAGGTTATAGCGACGTGCCAGGGCTGAAAACCGCGAATCGCCCCAATCGAACATGAACCGCTCGATCTTTATGCCATTGTGCGAGTAAGACTCGCGCTGCGGACATTCGAAACCCGCCAACAACGTCACTTGGTGGCCCTGCTCAACTAATGTCTGGGCTTCCTGCAGAATCCGCCGATCGATCATCAAATGATCGGCTGTTGTCATCAAAATATTCATGCGCCGTTGCAATCCCGATTCATTGACACTGGGTCAAGTTCAACTTGCTGGTCAAGTTGCCGGCATCGTAACTGGCAACGCCAATTTGCCCGCCCTGCTCGACGCCATGCGCTTCAATACCGTTGTAATAGATGGTTGGCGAGTCGGCCTCTTCAAAGAAGTACATGCCGTACTTCAAGCCATCCCACGCTTTCCCGGTATTGTCCTTGAACGTGAACACCGGCTCCTGGCTTGCCGCAACGAGCTTGTCCGATGCATTGAAGCAATAGGCATCCCAACTGTTCGGGGTTTCCACGAAGAGCACAGGCTTGTCATTGACGTGGACAACACCCAATGTGTAGATCCCACTGTCCGGGTTCAACACCACAGTGCTCGGTCCCACGCCGCCATCGGCCTTCAGTTCGGCCGCCTTGATCGTATTGTTCCCGTTGACCGTGGAGGTGTAGACGATCGTGTCGCGCCCATTGTGCTTGAACACAACCGGGTCAAGGGCACTGTCGCCCAACAGTTTCTTGGGGGTCTCCCAACGAAGGCCATTGGCGCTGGTGGAACGATAGATCGCCGAGTAGGAGGCCGAACCATCTTCGGTCACGGAAAAGAACAGCTCATAGCGGGTTGCACCGTTTACCAGGTTCTTCCTGACAAACGGAAAAGCGTAGGCGCCTTTGAATGGAAGCAGCTTTTCGTCGAAGATGTTGCCCTGCTTGACGTAGTCGGTGTCGTTCTGCGCGGTGGCCAGCTTGATCCTCCAGCGATGATCGTCGCCATACCCGGAGTACAGCATTGCGTTCGCATCGCCGACCTTGAAGACCGAAGGGTATTCGACATGCAGGGAGTCTTCCGACCCCGGCTGGACACGCACGACCGGCTCGCTGCTCCAGTTAAAGACACCACCGAACAGCAAGTTGTTTTTCCATGCATACCCCAAACCGGCTACTGCCACGACGGCAGCCGAAGCAAGTATCACGGCACGGCTCTTAGAGTTACTCACTTGCACACCCTTAAAATAAACGACGAATAAAGGAAATCCTGTACAGCAACCAGGCTGTGGCAAAAGCACAGAGGGTCGTCAGCACGAAGGTCAATGGCACTTCTATCAATGGCCTCATCAACGAGGGAGAGACCTTGGCGTATTGCGAGCGCAACAATTCCATGAAAATCGGATGGAGGATGTAGACCAGCAGCGTCAGCGGAGCCAGCCGCTTGAGCCCGGGAATCCTGACTTTTTGCGCGACTTGCAGGCTCAACCCCCAGACACCGATGGACATGGCGAAAACCGTCGGGCTGAAATAGCTGAAGAAGTACAGCTTCCACGTGTAGGCACTGCCAAAACCGTAGGCCAGCGCGAAGGTCCCGACCACCGTGACCAGGTAACCCAACCAGGCGATCATCGCGTAAGGCAGGTTGGGTCGAAACTTGTACAGGTAATACCCCAGCAGGAAGTAACTGATATACGACCAGGAGAAACTACCGCCATTGGGCGTGTACGTGCGGGAAAACGTGCTCCAGGCAAAGGTCACCATGGTCAGGGTGCACGTGGCGATGACCGCGTTGCGCAGGTCTTTCTCTTGCATGTTGACCACGGCCTGGGACAGCGGTGGCGCGATCAGGTAAAGCCCGATGATCAGGTAGAAGAAGTGCAAGTGGTAATACGGCTGCCCCAGGACAATGGCTCTCAAGAACGCGGTCCAGACAAAGGCCTGCTGGAAATACTTCATCCATAGGGCATAGATCACCGAAGAGATGAACAGCACAGCCAGCATGCGCGGCACGCGGGAGGTCAGAATATGGCGATAGGTTGTCTTGGCATTGCCGAGGATCAGCACAGCGCTCAGCATCACGAACACCGGCACGCACCAGTGAGTTAACGAGCTGACGGCGTCACCGAGAAACCAGGCCCACATGCTCAATTCGCCCTGCATGTAGATCGGCCGCGCGGAAACGTGCAGCAGCACTACGGCCAGGCAAGCGACCACCCGCACAAAATCCAGGTTCGAATCATGCGCCCGCACGGGCGAACCTGTTATGACTTGATTCATTGAACGAAAGCATCCCTGTTGAATTATTTGTAAGTCAGCACGCTGATGGACATCTAGCGCTTGCGGTTTTCCATCGAGGCCGAGTACACGTTCGCGATTTCCTGGGCAATGCTGGCGCTGGAGAACTTCAGCTCCGTCACTTTCCGGATGACCCGACTGTTGAAGGTTTCCCGTTGGCGAGCCATCGTCAGCATCCCCTGGGTCAACTCATCAACGCTCATCCCCACGACATGCCCCAGCTGTGAATGCGAAACGATCTCGGCAGGGCCGCCGCAGCGAGTGGTGAGCACCGGCCTGCCGCAACTCATGGCTTCGATCGCCACCACGCCAAACGTCTCGCTTTCACTGGAGATCACCAGGAAATCGCATTCACGGTAGTAATCGACCAATTGCGTGCGGCTGGCGCGTCCGGAGAACTCCACGGCGTGCCCGATGCCAAAGCTGTCCACCAGGGCTTGGGCGTCCTCGAGTCCTTCCCCGCTGCCCGCCAGGCGCAGGCGCAGGCGCGGTTCCGACTGGAGCGCTACGGCGAAGGCTTCCAGCAGTACCGGGACTCGCTTGACGGGCACGAAGTGACCGACCCACAACAAATGGATCAATTCGTCGCGCGTGACCGCTTGTTCGCCAAACAGCTCGGTATCGACCAGGTTGGCGATCACTTGCGTATGGACACCCGCCTTGAGCTTGACCTCCCGACGCATGTCCGAGAGCAACGCCGAACTGACCGCGATCACCTTGTCAGCCGCGTTCAGGGCCTTTTGCGTCATGCGGCGCAAGTAGCGCGTACGGGTCAAGGTCGTGAAAGGTCCGGTGTGTTCGGTAATGACCAACGGTACGTTCAGCTTGCTGGCCAGGCGGCGACCAGCGGTGCCGTCGGTGTAGGCGGTGTGGGCATGGATCAGTTCGAAATCGAAGTCTGCCCGCAACCACTCGGCCTGGCGTAGCAACCCATGGGAGTAAGTCGTGGCATGGGCCTGGAAAGGCAGCAGTGAACTGACGATATAGGGGAAGCGGATCAGCGGCACGCCTTCATGCTCCTCCCAGCCACTGATTTTCTGGGCCCGGTAGATATTCAGCGCACGCCTGATCGCCTTGGGGTTGACGGTGTTGATCCAGAACGGCTCGCCGCTGACCACGCGGGCGTCGATGCCCTGGGCCCTGAGGGCCTTGACCTGCTCATGGACAAAAATCCCGCCAACCATGTTGTATTCGCGAGGATACATATGCGACAGCACCAGGACCTTGCGTGGCTGGTTCACCTCCCTGTGCAGGCCTTCCCCCAGGCGGATATGCAACGCATCGACCAACATCTGGTATTCGGTTTTCTCCTCCACCAGGCCGTTGATGGTCATGCCCAGGCTCTTGACCTTGGCCTCCAGCATTTCACGCTGGCTTTCCAGGCGCTCGGACAAGTCATTCAAGTGCTGCGTAACACGGTGTTTTTCTGCCAATTCGTGAGAACGCGCCGAAACTTCCATGTTCAGACTTTCCAACTCCAGGCTCAACGTGGTTTTTTCCAGCGCCAGAACTTCGATCCGCTCAACGGCGTTCTGGTATTCAAGCGCGATGATCTGTGCCTGATTGACTTGCGACTCAAGCGCTTCGATCGTCATGGTCAGGTCGTGCTGCCTGAGTTCGAGTTCGCTGTTTTTCTCGATCCAGTGTTCTTTTTGCAGCAGCGCCGAGTCATACAGGCCCTGCAGGCTCTTCAACTGCTGATCACGCGACTGGAGCTCACGCTCGAGGGCATCTCGCCGAGCTTCGAGTTCATTGGCAAGGTGGCTCAGTTGTTCAACCTTGAGCGTGAGTTGCTGAATCTCGAACCGATAGGCTTCACCGTGGTGCCGAGTCCCGTCGAGCTCGGCCTGCAGGTTCGCTATCTGCGAGCAAAGCCGTTCGTTCTCGCTCGCCAGCGCCTCGACACGAACTTCGCCGTTGCTGATCAGTACTTCCTGGGCCGAGGCCCTTTCGCTGAGTTGGGTGTAACGGTCTTCCAACTCGGCGCGCTTGTCCTCGAGTTCATTGGCCAGTGTGTTGACCCTGGCCATCGCCTGGGTCTGCTCGAGCAGCGCTCGTTCTTTTTCCTGAAGCTTGTCCTCAAGGGCCGAGCGCGTAATCTCCAACTGCTCGGTCAGGGCCGAGAACCTGCTTGCCTCTTCACGCATTTGAGCGACGCTGGGATCATCGCCCAGGCAACAGGCAATGATCTTGCGCTGATCGGCCTCCTCGAACGTCATCTGCAATTGCAAGTCGGCGCTGGGGTGAAGCATGCGCAGGATGCAGCCATGGGGACCGAACGGAACCGGGGCCAGCTGATAGGTCCCGGTCTCATTGTCCCGAGGGCAGCTGACGTAGCGCCCGCGAACGTGATCGTAAACCTCAAGGGATTCCAGTTCGCCCACTTCCACCTGCACCGATTCGGGACGCCGGGGAACCGTGACTATGCCGTAATCGGCGTCGCTCTGGATACGGTAGACGCTGCGCGGATAATTGAACGGATTGTCCCGCAGGGCCAGACTGGACAATGCGAAACCCGATTCATCGAAGGATGCGTCACTATCGGGCGTGGCCCAGTGGCTTGTCGCCGCCGCGCCGCGCTCGAACAACACCAGAATTTCACTGGTGTCGGGCATCCTGCGCAGCCCTTGCGCCGACTGCATCGCCTGCAACGCCTCGAAACGGCGCTGCACCATCAGGGCGGAGCTCGACCGCTCCACGGGCCCGCGGCGGGTGGAGCAATGAGGGCAGATACCGTCCTCGAACGGGTAATCCAGGCCCGACAAGGCACGCGACGCCTCGACTATCTTGGGGTCTTCAAACGTCCACGACTCACCGGAAAACCGTACGTCCACCGCCGAGAATACCGGGGCGAACAGCGATATCGCGTCCTCCAGCGTATAGCTGCGCTGATGCAGATGGGCGTGATAACGCGTGCCACACGCCGGGCAGGTGATTTCGGCCGCCTCGAGCAGCTCGCGGTAAGGAACCGCCACCAGGATATAGCGTGCCGATACCCGGGCAATCTCGGCCAGGGCCTGAGCATAGATGGAGTCGGGCAAATGCTCGATCACATCGCTGGAAAGCGTCAGGTCAAAACTGCGGTCGCCAAACGGGATCGCACACAAGTCGGCCACCAAGGCGGGCGCTTGCACGCGCTTGACCGCAGCCTCACTGATATCGCAGCCCACTACGTCCCAGCGTGGCACCAGTCGATTGGTCACGGTACCGTTGCCACAACCGGCGTCGAGAATGGTGTTTACCGAATCGGGGATCAGTTCGATCAGATCCTCGGCAACGGCGACCTGCTCGGAAACCGCGTTGCGGCTCCACAGGTCGGCCTGGGCAAAATAACTGATCTCGGAACGCTTACTCATTCAACGGATTCCAGATTGACCCATTCCACCGGGTGCACGACCAAACCGCGCTCCATGCGCACATCCAAAGGCGCCGTCACACGAATGCGGTATTGACGATCATGGACGTCCAGCGGGTGTTCGCCGCTCGCCTGGCTCTCGGTCATGCCATCGAAAATACCCACGGAGATCACGTAGTCCCCCACGCCGACCATCAGCGGGTCGAACTGCGCCTTGACCAGCCCCGTGCGTCGGTCCCGCGTGGACGAAATGAACGGCGACACAACCTGCGCCACGCAGCGCCCGTCCATGCCATAGATGCAAATGATGAACGACATACAGGGGATATCGACCTTGGCACCCCATTTCACGTGGACGTAAAGTGGCTCGCCGAAAGAGAACACGCGCCGTGACTCTTGATGCCGATCCAGAAAGTCGACGCCGTCGATCCAGGCACTGCCTTCGCCGTATTCAAAATCGGACCGCTCGGCCACGGCCGGAGCATTGTCGGTTGCCGAAGGCACGAAGGAGCTGAGAGCAAAACGCTGGCTGATCATCTGCCCATTCTCGGCAGCCGGCTCCAACGTGCCGATGGTGATGTATTCCAAGCCATCGAATATCTGGCAGTAGACCGTTTCGCCCGCCCCCGTGCCGGTGTGCCGGATGGTCACGGCAAACTCACCCAACTCGCCCAGCCCCAACGGGACCTTGATGCTGACGGGGGCATGCTTGTATTGCCCGCCACAGTCCTTGAACTCCCGGTAGCTGATCCCTTCGGAGGTCTTGCTTGGCGCCCCCCAGTTCATGTAGCCATGGGCGGTCAACAGGTGCAGCCGTTGGTTACGGTCATCGTCCAGGGCTTCTCCAACCAGCACGTTGTCGATGACTTCACCCTTGTGCTCGAGCGTCATCTCGAACACCGCCAGGGGAGTTGTCGGCGCATCGTCGGCAGCGGAGATGAAACGCAGCACCGACACGCGGTCGACTTCGGTGTCGGTCAGCAATTCACTGACATCCCCACGACTGAGCTTCAGGTTGATCGCCCTCAGGCGCAGCTCTTCCTGCTTGCGGATGGACGCCGCATAGGAGCGGCCGATCTCGATCGGGTCGCCATCGGCGACAATCCTGCCGCGTTCGACCCAAATGGCGCGATCACAGATCATCTGCACGGCGGACATATCGTGGGAAACGAACAAGACGGTAGAACCTTCCGCCGTCAAGGTACGCATCCGCTTGGCGGACTTGCCGGCAAAATACGAGTCACCGGCGCCAAGAATCTCATCGATGATGAGGATTTCCGGGCGTATGGCCGTGGCTGCCGCAAAGGCCAGTCGCGAGTACATGCCGGATGAATAAGTCTTTACCGGCTTATCGATGAATTCCTCGAGCTCAGCGAACTCCAGCACATCGTCAAGCAGTTTCCTGGCACGAGCCCCCGTCACACCCTGGTAGGCGAAAGACGACATGACGTTGGTGCGACCGGTGAACTCGGGGTGGAACCCCGTCCCCAGCTCCATCAACGCCTGGACTTTGCCACGTACCTTGACCGTGCCTTCGGTCGGCTGGATGAGCCCGGCGATCAGCTTGAGCATCGTACTCTTGCCGGCACCGTTGCGCCCCACCAGCCCCACGCGTTCCCCGGGCTTGATCGTCAACGACAGGTTGCGCACCGCCCAGAACTCGTCGTAGGTCGACCGGGCCACGGGAAAACCCAGCGCCTCAACCATACGATGGCGTGGCGAACGGAAAATCCGGTACATCTTGGCGATGGAGGCTAGTTCAATGATCGGCTCAGACATAATCGGCAAATAACGGCTTCAATCGCGAAAAGACAAATCCACCCAAGAAGAAAGTGGAGAACGAAATGACGGTGAAAATGGCCAGCAGCCCAGGCTTGATGACCCCGATGAACGCCGCATCCCGATACAGCATGATCAGGTAGTACAACGGGTTGGGGTACATGAAGGGAATGAGCTCCTTGGGGATCATTTCCTGCGTATAGGCGATAGGCGATACCAGCATCAGGAACAGGATAAGCACCGCGACCATCTGACTCAGGTCGGGAACGAACACATTGATCGCCGAGAGTATCCAGATCAGGCCCACCGTGAAGATGATCTGCAGCACCAATATCAAGGGGATCGCCAACTGCGTGGAATGGACGATGCCACGACTCCACAACACCATCAGCAACATCACCAGCCCCACCAGCATCGTCACGCTGCTGGCCAGGACGGTCTTGACGGGAATCAGGTCGATCGGGAACAGCGTGTTCTTGATCAGCCCCTTGTTGCCAAGTACCGATCCCACCCCGCTGCCCAGTGCCTCGGAAAAACCGAGAAAGGGCACCAGGCCACAAAATATCAGCAGCACGTAGTCGAAGGTGCCGAACTCCGCGACCCGTACACGATAGATCATCGTGTAGACCACGGCATACAGGCCGAGGAACAGCAACGGGTAGAGGAAGATCCACGCGACACCAAAGATCGTGCCGATGAAGCGGCTGCGTATATCGGTCAAGGTCGTCGCCCACAACACGTGGATGTGACGCCAGATGATTGAAATCGGATTCATGGCCGGGTGCTTTCCAGGATAGCGACGATGCGTGCGGCGGCGGTACCGTCGCCGTAGACATCTGCCTGGCCTTCAGGGATAGACCGGTTGGCCATTGCCGTTTTAATCGCATTGCGATTGGCACCGACCAACTGGTTGAAGCCCAGCTCGACAGTTTCGACCCATTCCGTTTCATCGCGCAGGGTGATGCACGGCACCCGGTAGAAATAGGCCTCTTTCTGCACGCCGCCCGAGTCGGTCAGGATCACGTTGGCCGCCTGCTCAAGGGCAACCATGTCCAGGAACGGCAACGGGTCTACCACCTTGATGGTGCTCAGGTGATGTTCCAATGCATGGGTCTTGAGCAGGTTGCGCGTACGTGGGTGCAGCGGCAGAACGACCGGCATCTGCGCGGCAATGTCGGCCAGAGCGGCCATGATTTCACCCAGGCGCTGAGGATCGTCGGTGTTTTCAGCACGATGGCATGTCGCCAGCGCAAAAGCCCCCTCCTTCAAGCCCAGCTGCGCCATGACCTGGCTTTGCGCCTTGGCGCGCTCGCGGTAGAACAGCGCCACGTCGTACATGACGTCGCCGACGTTGTGCACCCCTTCGCGGAGCCCTTCCTTGGCCAGGTTATCGACGGCCAGGGCCGTGGGGCACAGCAGCAGCGTCGACACCCGGTCGGACAGGATACGGTTGACCTCTTCCGGCATGCGCATATTGAACGAGCGCAACCCTGCCTCGACATGGGCGACGGGAATGTGCAGCTTCGCTGCCGCCAGCGCGCCCGCCAATGTCGAGTTGGTATCACCGTAGATCAACACCCAATCCGGTTTTTCCTCAAGGAGGATCTGCTCGATCCCTTCAAGCATCCGCCCCGTCATCACGCCATGGGTCCCACCGGACACTTCAAGGTTGTACTTGGGTGCCGGGATCTCCAGTTCGTCGAAGAAAACCTGGGACATGTTCGGGTCGTAATGCTGCCCGGTGTGCACCATGACTTCCACCAGGCGTTCCGGATGCTTGAGGATTTCCCGGGAAACCGCCGCGGCCTTGATGAATTGTGGACGAGCGCCAACGATGGTTACGATCTTGCAGGTCATACGCGAAGGCTCTCTTTCAAGGTGTCGACAATAAGGCGCTGGGAAGGCTCATCGAGGTAGGGGTGCATGGGCAGGCTCATGACGCGGGCGGCGATCGCATCGCCGACCGGCAGGTGTGCCTGCTCGTCCCGGACCGCGGGTTGGCGATTCAGGGGGATGGGATAATGCACGGCCGTAGGGATGCCGGCACTCGCCAGGTGTTTCTGGACAGCATCGCGCGAAGCCACTTGCACCGTGTACTGGGCCCAAGCACTCTGGCTGGTCGCCGCCACGAACGGAGCGGCGATGTCGGCCTGCTCCAGCAATCGGGCATAACGTTGCGCGACGTCCTCGCGCTGACGCAGCTCGGTCTCGAACACGTCCAGCTTGGGCAGCATGATCGCCGCCTGCAGCGTGTCCAACCGGCTGTTCACGCCGACGCGAACATGGTGGTAGCGACGGTCCTGGCCATGCCGGGCGATCTGCCGCAGCACCTTGGCCAGGTTCTCATCGTTGGTGAACATCGCACCGCCATCGCCGTAGCAGCCCAAGGGCTTGCTCGGGAAAAAACTGGTGCAGCCAATGGTGCTCAGGTTGCAGGAGCGCTTGCCTTTATAAAGCCCGCCGAAGCTTTGCGCGCCATCCTCGATCACCGGGATGCCATGCCGGGCTGCGATGGCATTGATCGCGTCGAAGTCGGCGCACTGGCCGTACAGCGAGACCGGGATAATCGCTTTCGTTTTCGGCGTAATGGCCGCTTCCAGCAGCGCGGGATCCAGGTTGTAGGTCTTGGCGTCGACATCGACGTAGACCGGCTTCGCTCCGAGCAAGGCAACGGTCTCGGCCGTGGCGATATAGGAAAATCCCGGAGTGATGACCTCATCGCCCGGGCCAATGCCGAGCGCCATCTGCGCGATCTGCAGGGCATCGGTCCCATTGGCGACGCTGATGCAGTATTTGGCGCCGGTAAAGGCTGCCAGGCGCTCTTCAAGCTCATTCACTTCAGGGCCAAGGATGTATTGCCCATGGGCCATGACACGCTGGACAGCCGCGTCGATTTGCACCTTGATCAGCGCCTGCTGAGCCTTGAGGTCAATGAACTCGATCACTGCTTGTTCTCCTTTTTAAGCACATTCCCACTGAGCACATACGTGGCCCCGGAATGGGCGCACGGCGCAGAGCCTTCTCCGCTCAACGGCAAGTCCAGCTGCTCGCCGAACTCGCTCATCCAACCGATCTGCCGGGCAGGGACACCGACCATCAGGGCATAGGCGGGTACATCACGATTGATCACCGCACCGGCTCCCACGAAAGCGTAATCGCCAATGGTCACACCGCAGACAATCGTGCAGTTGGCTCCCAGCGTCGCGCCCTTCTTGATCAGGGTGTCGCGGTATTCGTTTTTTCGCTCAATGAGCGAACGGGGGTTGTAGACGTTGGTGAACACCATGCTCGGTCCACAAAAAACGCCCTCTTCAAGGGTGACGTTATCGTAGACGGAAACATTGTTCTGGATCTTGCAGTGGTCGCCGATCACCACCTTGTTTCCGACAAACACATTCTGGCCAAGCGAAACGCCGCGACCGATGCGCGCGCCACCGCAGACGTGGACAAAGTGCCAGATACGGGATTGCTCGCCGATCTGGGCGCCATCATCGATGATCGCACTGGGATGCTGGTAGTAGTTCACGTTTGAGTCCTGATGTACGTCATGGTACGCATATACAAAAACAGCGGGTTACCGCAATGCTGGCAACCTGCTGTTTCATGTTGCCACCATGTTCCCTGGGCTTACTTCAGCCCTGCTACGAACGGGTGACCTTCGCCTTCTTGGGCGCGAGTCGGGGTCAAGGTGCGAATGGTCTCCACCGTTTCAACACAGTGCCGCGCATCTTCGATGCCGTAGCCTTTGCCATCCAGGACCGCCTGGTAGCTGACCGTGTGCAGGTCGGTGAAGCCTTCGGAGAACTCGATTTCCTCGCCATCACACGTAATGGAGCGGTACGTCGGTTTCTTGCCCTTCACGGACGCCGGCAGGTCATCGGCGTCGATGGAAAGGAACCAACGCACACGGGCATTTTCGTATTCCAGATAGCCAGCCGCCTTGAAATCGTTGGCGTAGTGAACGACGTTACGCTGCAATTTGCCGAAGATGAAATGCAGCATGTCGTAGAAGTGCACGCCAATGTTGGTGGCAACGCCGAACGACTTGCGAGGGTCGCCTTTCCAGCTTTCCATGTACCACCGGCCCCGGCTGGTGATGTAGGTCAGGTCGACCTCATGCTTGTGGGCGCGCTTTTCGACCTGGACCCGATTTTTCAGGTCGATGATGGCCTGGTGATGACGCAGTTGCAGGATGTTCCACAGGCGCTTGCCCGTCTCCCGCTCGGTCAGGCTCAGGTCGTCGAGCATGGCGGTGGTCGGCACCAGCGGCTTTTCGCAGATCACGTCGCAGCCCAGGCGCAGCCCCGCGGTGATATGCGGATGATGCAGGTAGTTGGGGGAGCAGATCGAAACGAAATCCAGCGCCGTGGCAGGATCGCGCTTGAGCCGCCAGGCGTAGTCATAAAAGCGCTCGAATTCTGTGAAGAACTCGCTTTGTGGCGACAGGCTATCGATGATCCCGACCGAATCATTGATGTCGTAGGCGCAGACCAACTCGTGACCGGTGTCTTTGATAGCGCGCATATGGCGCGGGGCGATATAGCCGGCAGCACCGATAAGAGCAAAACGTTTCATGGAAAGACCTCAAAAAAGGGGTATTGCCTCGAAGCGGGACCGGCAGGCGGGGCAAGCGCAAGCCCGCTTTCTGCTGGTCCGACCCTGTAGACCGGCTGTCAGGCCTTGATGATATGTGCCGCGGGCGTACGGTACTTGCCACGGCTGTCAACGATCAGGCGAGCGGCGTCCTTGATCAGCTCGTAGTCGAACTTCTCATGGTCTGTGGCGAGAATCACTGCGTCGAACGACGCCAGGTTATCCGCCGTGAGCGGCTCACTCGACAGCGTGAAATGGTGCTCACGCATCTTGGGGAATACCGGGACGTGCGGGTCGCTGTAGGCAACGACGGCGCCCTTGGCTTCGAGCAGCTCCATGATTTCGACCGATGGCGACTCGCGCATATCATCGACGTTCTTCTTGTAGGCAATCCCCAGGACCAGCACTCGGCTGCCTTTGAGGGCCTTGCCTTCGTTGTTCAATCCGTCCATCAACTTGCCGACCACATACTCCGGCATGGCCTGGTTGACTTCGCCGGAAAGCTCGATGAAGCGCGTATGCAGGCCATACTCGCGAGCCTTCCACGTCAGGTAGAACGGGTCGATCGGGATGCAATGGCCGCCCAACCCGGGCCCAGGATAATACGCGGTAAAACCGAAGGGCTTGGTGGCCGCGGCGTCAACCACTTCGAAGATGTCGATGCCCATGCGATCGGCCACGACCTTCATCTCGTTCACCAGACCGATGTTCACCGCGCGATGGATATTCTCCAGCAGCTTGGTCATCTCGGCGGCTTTGGTGGAACTGACCGTCACGACCTGGTCGATGGCCTGCTCGTAAAGGGCGATACCGACCTGAAGGCAGTTAGGTGTGTGGCCACCGATGACCTTGGGAATGGTACGGGTTTCAAAATCGGGATTGCCCGGGTCTTCTCGTTCGGGGGAGTAGACCAGGAAGATGTCTTCGCCAGTGACCAGGTTGCCTTCCTCGACGCGAGGCAGGAGCTCTTCCTCGGTGGTGCCCGGGTAAGTGGTGCTTTCCAGCGAAACCACCTGACCGGCGCGCAGATAAGGCTTGATGGCGTCGGTGGTGTTGATCACGAAGCTCATGTCCGGCTCGCGATATTTGTTCAGCGGCGTCGGCACGCACAGAATGAGCGCATCACATTCGCTGACCTTGCTGAAATCGCTCGTCGCCATGAAGCCCGTCGCCCGTGCTTGGGCGATATGGCTGCTGGCAATGTGCTCAATGTAGCTCTGGCCCGCATTGAGTTTGGCCACTTTATCGGTATCGATATCGATTCCCAGGACGCGGAAACCGATAGCGTTGTAGCGAAGCATCAACGGCAATCCGACGTAACCCAGGCCTACGATCCCGATTACCGCATCCTTACTCTTGAATTTAGCAATACTTGCTTCGACCACACCCATCTACCCAACCACTCCCAACAAAATGAAGAACTCCATATGTACGACATGTTACCAAGGCGTGGCCGCCTGCTCATAGGACAAATCCCGATCTTTGCAAAAGTCAGGAAAATTCCTACGATCTGGTCGCACACGATCAGCGCCGCGGTTCGCCCCTCAATGCGCGGGTGAACGGCGGCGGATCAAAGGTTTTCGGGGCGACGAACGGCAATAAAGGGTGGCCGTTTTTGCACTGAGGGGCGCAAATCGCCCGCACAGCTATTTTTTCTTGCGCGGCCCGGTGTTGAACACCGGCACTTTACGCACAGGTTTGACCGAAGGCTCCACCGGCGCCGCATCACCGCTGTCCACCCATTTGCCCAGGTTACGCTTGCCGCCACCGCCGGCGGTTTTCGGTTTCTTCGGCTTTTTCGGTTTCTTGATGACCTGGCCGCTGGCGTCGGTTTCCGGGACCCGGTGTTCCGGCTCGAAATCATGCTCCGTTTGCCGGGGCAGCGTCTGACGAGTCAGGGTTTCGATGGCTGACAGCAGATTCACTTCGTCGGCGCAGACCAGGGAAATCGCTTGCCCGGTCGAGCCCGCCCGACCGGTACGGCCAATGCGATGGATGTAGTCCTCGGCCACGATCGGCAGGTCGAAATTCACCACCAACGGCAAATCCTCGATATCCAGGCCACGGGCGGCGACGTCGGTGGCCACCAGGATCTGCACCTCCCCCACTTTGAAACGGTCCAGTGCACGCTGGCGCGTGGCCTGGGGCTTGTCGCCGTGGATGCCATCGGCGTTGACGCCCAGGCCCTGGAGTTTTTCCACCAATGCATCGACCCCGTTACGGGTCTTGGCGAACACCAGCACCTGCTTCCACTTGTCCTTGCGCATCAGGTGCACGAACAGTTCCGGCTTGCGCTTCTTGTCCACCGTCACCACCCATTGCTTGACGGTGTTGGCAGCCACGTTGCGCGGGCTCACTTCGATGCTCAGCGGGTCGTTGAGCATCTGCCCGGCCAGCAAGCGGATCGCGTCGGAAAAGGTCGCCGAGAACAGCAACGTCTGGCGCTTCTTCGGCAGCGCCCGGTAGATATTCGCCAATTCCTCGGAGAAGCCCAGGTCGAGCATGCGGTCGGCTTCGTCCAGCACCAGGGTTTGCAGCTGGTTGAACTTCAGCGCGTTCTGGCGGAACAGGTCGAGCAGGCGCCCCGGCGTGGCGACCAGCAGGTCGACGCCTTTGCGCAGCTTCATCATCTGCGGGTTGATGCTGACGCCGCCGTACACCGCGTAGGTGCTCAACGGCAGGTTCTGCGCGTACTCACGCACGCTTTCATGGACCTGCTCGGCCAGTTCGCGGGTCGGCACCAGGATCAGCGCCCGCACCGAGTTGGCCGCCACTTTCGGTCCTTCGGTGGTCAGCAACTGCAACAGCGGCACGGCGAAACCGGCGGTCTTGCCGGTGCCGGTCTGGGCCGCGGCCATCAGGTCACGACCGGCCAGCACCGCCGGCATGGCCTGGGCCTGCACCGGGGTCGGGGTCTGGTAGCCGAGCGTGTCGAGGGCGCGCAGCAAGGGTTCGATCAGGCCAAGGGAGGCGAAAGT
Organism: Pseudomonas sp. Cab53; assembly: GCF_018325965.1. Taxonomy (NCBI): domain Bacteria; kingdom Pseudomonadati; phylum Pseudomonadota; class Gammaproteobacteria; order Pseudomonadales; family Pseudomonadaceae; genus Pseudomonas; species Pseudomonas sp. Cab53. Next base: position 5,383,240 of record NZ_AP021902.1, read on the forward strand.
CATGGAAATACCGTAGGAAAAGTCAGCGCATGGTGTGCAATACGCGGCAGTTTACCTCAATTCAGGATTCGACCGGCGCAGGCTTGGGCTTGCGCCACTGGGGCAGCCCGATCAGCACCACGGCGCTGATGATCACCAGCATCGCCAAGGCCTCTTCAATGCCGATGGTCTCGCCGGCAAACACGATGCCCAGTAACACCGCCACCGCCGGGTTGACGTAGGCGTAGCTGGTGGCCGCCGCCGGACGGACATGCTTGAGCAGGTACATGTAGGCGTTGAAGGCGATGATCGAACCGAAGAAGGTCAGGTAGGCCAGCGCGAACCAGCCTTCGAACGGCGGTACGCGCTCCAGGTGCTCACCACTGACGAAGCTGCCGATCAGCAGCACCACGCCGCCCACCAGCATTTCAACGGCGCTGGCCATTGCTCCCGCCGGCAGCGGCACGTGTTTGCTCAGCACCGAGCCAAAGGCCCAGGACGCGGCCGCGAACAACAGCAAGGTCGCCCCCAACGGACTCGATTGCAGGTTGGAACCCAGGTTGAGCATGGCGATGCCAATCAAGCCGAGCACGATGCCGGCCCATTCCAGACGAGTATTACGCGCGCCCCAGAAATATCCGCAGAGCAAGGTGAACAACGGCACCGTGGCCACGGCCAGGGCCGCTACCCCGGACGCCACGCCCGAGTGCTCGGCCACGCTGACCGCGCCGTTGCCAAAGCTGAGCAGCAACACGCCGATGAGGGCCCCGGCCTTCCACTGCGCCCAGGTCGGCGCCGGTGCCCCGCGCCAGCGCAAAAAGCCGTACATCAACGACCCGGCCAACACAAAGCGAATACCTGCCAGGAGTAGCGGCGGCCAATGCTCGACGCCGAGGCGGATCACCAGGTAGGTCGACCCCCAGATGACATACAAGGCGAAAAAGGCAGCGATCAGTGGCAGAGGAAAACGGCGTAGGCCCGGCATGGTCAGCTCGAAGTCAGGACAAGGAGAGCCGCTATTCTAGAAAGGCGACGAGCGGAAAATAAGCTACAAAACCTGTTTATCGCAGCCATACACTTTTCAAAACAAGGAGATCGACGCTATAAACCGTGCTTTCGAAAGTCATCTCAGTTGGACGCCCTCCCCGTGGATAAATACGACCGCATGTTGCTCGCCGCCCTGTTGGAAAACGGCCGGGCTTCCTACGCCGACCTGGCCCGCAAAGTGAACCTGTCGGCGCCGGCCGTGGCCGAGCGCGTCAGCAAGCTGGAGGCCAGCGGGGTGATCACCGGCTATCAGGCCAAGGTCGACATGGCGAAGATCGGCCTGCCGGTGCAGTGCGTGATCGAACTGCGGATGAACCAGCACGGCAACCAGAAGGCATACGACGACTTGTGCAAGATCCCCCAACTGACCGAATGCCACCGGGTAACCGGCGACCCCTGCGTGATCATGCAGGCAGCAGTGGGCTCGATGCCGGAGCTGGAAGCACTGATCAACCGCATCGCCAAGTTCGGCTTCAGCAAGACCTCGATCGTGCTGTCCAGCGCCATTGAAAAGCGTGTGCCACTGGGGCAGTTGGAAGGCAACGGGAAATAAGGATCAAGCCCGCTCCCACAAGGGTTCTGTGGTGTGTTCAGAATCCGCGATGGCGCTTGAGATGCTCATTGATCTTGGCCGCCGGCACTTTCTGCAAGCGGCACAACAGATCATGGGACAACGTCTGCAACCCATGCTTTTGCCGCAGCTCCGAGGCCAGGTGCGCGGTGAGGTTGGCGGCCATTTCGGCATCGGCCATGGCTCGGTGAGCCTGGCCGGTGTGGGGTAGGCCGGCGAAGGTGTTGAGCGTACCGAGCTTGTGGTTCGGCGCGGCCGGCATCAGGCGCCGGGCCAGCAGCAGTGAGCAGGCGAAGTTCTGCAGGCGGGTGCGCTTGATTCGTCCCAGTTCGAAGTCCCAGAACTTCTGGTCGAAGGCGGCGTTATGAGCCAGCAGCGGCGTGATGCCGACAAACTCATTGACCTCGTTCATCACCTTCTCGGCCGGCGGGGCGCTGCGCAGCATGGCGTTGCTGATGCCGGTCAGTTGCTCGATGAAGGCCGGAACGCGCACACCGGCATTCATCAGGCTCTGGTAACGGTCGACAATCCGGCCCTGTTCGAGGATCACCACGGCAATCTCGGTGGCCCGGCAACTGCTGCTGGGGGTGATGCCGGTGGTTTCAAAGTCGATGACTGCGATGCGTTCCAAACCTGCTGAACTCCGTAAAAATCAATTCTTGAGCAGCAACGCGCCTTCGATGGGCACGTAACGGCTGGCGGCGCGGATCAACGAGTTGGCGGTCAGCCCCGGCACGCCATAGGCCACCGCCTGCACACCATGCTTGCTGATGATGCGTTCGAGCAGCATGTCGAAATCGCCATCACCGGAGGCCAGCACCACTTCGTCGACATGGTCGGCCGCGTCCATGATGTCCAGCGTGATGCCCACGTCCCAATCGCCCTTGGCCGAGCCGTCGCTGCGCTGGATGTAGGGCTTGAGCTTCACGGTGAAACCCAGGTTGCGCAGGATCTGCTGGAACTGCTGCTGCTTGCTGTCGCCACGGTCGATCGCATAGGCATAGGCCTCGACGATCTGCCCCTGCTTGCTGACATCGGCCCACAGCGCGGCGTAGTTGAAGTGGCAACCGTAGGCCTGGCGCACCGTGTAGTAGAGGTTCTGGACATCGGCGAACACTGCAATTTTCTTCACCGCGTTTCCTCTTGGCTGCACAAGCGCAGGCCATCTGGCCCGAAAAGTCCCCAGTATGCCAGCCAAGGGGAATGTTCCGCGAATAATCGGCCCGAGGCGCCAGGGCGCCCCGGACGAATGGCAGGTCAGACGAAGGAGTCGTCGTCGCCGAAGAAGGATCCGTCGTCGCTGTAGTCGGCGTCGCTGAAACCATCCGAATCGTTGCCATAGGCCTGGTTATCGGCCACGCGCTGGTCATCGCCCCAGCCGTTGTCACCGGTGTCATTGACCGGTTGAGCGGGCTCTTCCTTGATGACCTCGACGATTTCCTGCGGCTGCTGGCCGCTGTGGAACAAGCTGCTGATGCCTTGGGCCAGCATGACGCCACCGGCTACGCCCGCAGCGGTTTTCAGCGCGCCACCGAGGAAACTGCTGGCTGCCGGGGCCTGCTGTTGCGGGGCACCGTAGCCCGAAGGCGGCGCGCTGAAGCCCTGTTGGGGCGGGGCCGAATTGAACGAAGGCCGCCCCGGTTCACGCCAGCCGCCGGAGACCGGAGCGCTTGGAGCAGGTGCAGGGCGTGAGTCCCGGTTGCTGCCGCCAAAAATACTCGACAGAAAACCACCGCCGCCACTGCTTGATGCCGGCGCCTGGCTCCGGGCCTGCTGCAGCTCGGCCTGCAATTGCTCGACTTGCTGGGCGAGCTGCCGGTTCTGCTCATCCAGACGCTTGATCGCGGCCTCCTGCACCAGAATCGCCTGGGCCATGAAATAGCCCGCGGCGGGCTGGCTCGCCAGGTGTTCCTTGATCCGCGCCTCGGCCTGGGCGTCGCGCGGGGCTGAATCCTTTTCGGCCTGTTGCAGCCGTGAAAACAGTCCATCGATCAGGGTTTGTTCTTCGCTGTTCATGGCGACCTCATCAGATTGCCGGGTAGAAAACCATTCCGATCACACGACCGGTGCCCATCAGTAATGGGGCTGGCCTGGACGGTTTCAACGGTCTTTACCAGATGTTTACGTTTGCTTGTGCGGGCACCTGATCGGTTAAAGTGTCGGACCGCTTTTAGACCTGCGATGCGACCATGAATCCGTTTGACGTGCTGCGCGACTCTCTGTATTTCTTCAAGCGCCATCTGGGCCGGATCGCCCAGCTTTGCCTGCCCTTGGTCATACTCGAGGCCCTGCTGCAGCAAGGCGTGGACAGCGCCGTCGGCCCGGAAGGCTTTCCCGGCTACAGCGTGATCGTCGGGCTGCTGGTGTACCCGCTCTACACCGCCGCGCTGATTCTGTTTCTCGACGCCCGCAGCCGCGGCGAGACGCCACGCACGCGCGACCTGCTCGCCACGGCGCTGACCCTGTGGCCACGCTTTGCCTTGTTGACCGCCCTCAACACGCTGCTGATCCTGGTGGGCATTACCTTGTACTTCCTGCCGGGCCTGTGGCTGATGGTGACCCTGGCCTTCAGCGAATACCTGCTGGTACTCAGGGGCCTCACGCCGCTGGCCGCCATGAAGGAAAGCCTGGCCATGAGCCGCGGCAATTTCTGGCGGATCCTGACCTGCATTCTCTGTGTGATGGCGCCGCTGTGGTTGCTCAAGGGCGCCAGTGTCTCGGCGTATCCGGGCCCCCTGAACCCGGTTATCAGCCTGTTGATCGACAGCGTCCACAGCTTCCTGCAACTGTTCACCAGCGTGGTGTTGTTCCGCATCTTCATGCTGCTCGAAGCAAGGCCCGAGAACCGCTGAGCCACGCGGCGCAAGTCCCGGGCTTGGGCTTGGGAACCGCTCTCGGTTATGCTCGGGCTCACTTTTGCGTTCGCCCATAAGCTGAGCCATGACCCGTCTACTGCGCTATACCCTGCTGGGCCTGCTGTCGATCCTGTGCCTGGCCGCCCTGGCGATCTACGGTTCGACCTGGCGCCCACACCCCGGGAAACCCTGCCGGTCAGTTGCGCCGCCAACGCAGCGCCACTGATGCCCGGCCAGGCCTTGAAGGTGATGACCTGGAACGTGCAGTTCCTGGCCGGCAAGCGCTACGTGTTCTGGCACGACCTGGCCCAGGGCGACGACGAAAGCCCGACCCTGGAAGACATGGCCTTCAGCCTCGATGAAGTGGCACGGGTCATTCGCGACGAGCAACCGGACATCGTCCTGCTCCAGGAACTGGACCATGGCGCCAAGGCCAGCGACTACCAGGATCAGCTCAAGCTGTTGCAGGAACGCCTGGCCGATCTCTACCCCTGCGCCACCAGCGCCTTCGACTGGAAGGCCGAATTCATCCCCGACCCGCATATCTTCGGCAGTGTCGGTCGACAACTGGCGACGCTGAGCCGCTATCGCATCGACCACGCCGAACGGGTGCAACTGCCGGTGGCCGATGCCAACTTCATCAGTCGCCAGTTCCAACCCAAGAACGCCCTGCTGGTGAGCTACCTGGCGCTCAAGGACGGCGGTCGCCTGGCAGTGCTCAACACCCATCTGGAACGGGCCACCGAACCGGACGAGACCTTGCCCCGGCAAGTGGCCGCCGTGACCAGGGCCTTGGACAAACTCGAATCATCCGGCACGCCGTGGCTGATCGGCGGCGATTTCAACCTGCTGCCCCTCGGCCAGTACCGACGCCTGCCGGTAGAACAGCGCACGCCCTACTCCGCCGACAGCGCCCTGCACCTGCTGTGGGACAAGTACCCGATGATCCCCACCAACAACGAAGCCAGCGGCATCGACCGCGAGCACTGGTTGACCCACTACCCAAACGACCCGGGCCTCAACGGCCCCGACCGCACCGTCGACTACCTGTTCTACAGCCCGCGGATCAAGCGGGTGGAAGCCCAGGTACGCCAGGACGACACGTTGCGGATCTCGGACCATCTGCCGGTGATTGCACGGTTTCTGTTGCCGGCCGCCCCCTAGCCACTCCGCCAGCCCTGACAGCCGCCCATGGAATGCACGCCCCACTGATCGGACTCACCTGGAGAACTCACCATGACCGTCATCGCGCTGATCAACCCTGAGCACGACCCCCACTTGATCGCCGATTGCCTGATCAGCGCCGACGGGCCGGACAAGCGCCAATCAATGTCTGTCTGGGTGCCTTCGCTGGGGCTGATACCGACTGACTGGCATGACCAGGACGGGCCGTTCCATATCGCCCGCATGGGGCGTAAAACCTACCTCCTGCCGAACCACAGCGGCATGCTCGCCTTTGCCGGGGATTGCCGGTCGGCCTATGAATTCTGGGTGGCGTTATCACAATCCATCGAGATCAAGCTCGGCTATCAACCCGACGCGCTGATTGAGGCGGCCATGATCGATCAGGTCCTGATGAGCATGGGCGCGACCGCGAGCGCCTTCCACATGCTGGGCGTGCTGCTGGATGGACAAGGCGGCCGGCGCGCCTATATCCACCGCCCCGAAGCCACGGTGACCACCGAGCACTTTGGCACCTGCTACCTGGCCGGCTCCGGGACGCACCACCTCAAAAGCAAAATTCAAACCGAAGACCAACGCTTCACGTCCATCCAGCATTGGGACTGGGCACACATTTCGCCGACTGAAGAACTGGCGGAGTCCTTGTGTTCCGACATGCTCTACTACGAATCCGACATCAACAACGGGCGCAGGCCCAACACCCCTATCCATGACAGGTTCGGTGGCTTCTACGAATGGTATGGCATCGCAGCGGCCGGGATAAAAACCATGCCGCCCAGAATCGACCTGAACATCCTCGTCAAGGACGATTGCCTGTACCTGACCCGGCTGCATTTTTGCGAAACCGTTCACCCGCCCGCCGGCGATCCTCTCTTCAAAGGCTCGCAGATCATCCTGAAGGTTCTGACGTTCTGCCTGCGCACCCAGGCCTTCGACCCGCAGAGGCTGTTCGACAACCTGACATTCACTTTCGAGCGGGCGGACGGGGTGCTCATCGAGCGCTTCTTCAACCATTACGACAGGCAGGCCGGTTCACCGCTGTCGGACCCCAGGATTTCAGGAGCCGTCCCGGCGGACGTCCTGCAAAAGGATTTTGGCGATGGTTTGTCCGTCAAGAGAGTGCGCCTGACGGTCTCGATCAACGGCTATGCGGTGGCAAAAGGGGTGACCGAAAGCGACGAATCGCTCGCCCCGGCCAGGCTCCAATACACCAACGGCCAACTCTCGGTGACCTTCTCCGAGAAAATAGGCCTCTTGATTGCAGACATCGTGGAAAGGCACCTGCGCCAGCCGCCTGCCGCGAAGCCTGCTTGAATCCAACGCCGACGCATCGTCAGGCCTTGCGCGGCTTGGCCCGCGCCGTCGCCTCCGCCACCAGCGGATCGTCAGGCCAGTAATGCTTGGGGTAACGGCCCTTGAGGTCTTTCTTCACCTCGGCGTAGGTGCTGCGCCAGAAGTTCGCCAGGTCCTGGGTGACCTGCACCGGCCGGCGCGCCGGTGACAGCAGGTGCAGCTTGACGACCTGGCGGCCACCGGCGATACGCGGGGTGTCCGCCAGGCCGAAGAGTTCCTGCAGGCGCACCGCCAGGATCGGCGGGTGCTCGCTGTAGTCCAGGCGGATCGACGACCCCGAAGGCACGCTCAGATGGTGCGGTGCCAGTTCATCCAAGCGTTGCGGCAGCGGCCAGGGCAACCGGTTGTGGACGATACTCGAGAGGTCCAGGTTGGCAAAATGACTGAGGCGCGACACCCGTCCCAGGTACGGCATCAGCCAGTCTTCGAGGCTGTCCAGCAATGCCCCGTCGCTGACGTCCGGCCATTCGCTCTCGCCCTTGGCCTCCAGGTCGAGCCGGCGCAACAGCGCCACCCGCGCCTGCCACTGGCGCAGTTCCGGGGTCCAGGGCAACAGTTCCAGGCCCTTGCGCCGCACCAGGTTCACCAACGCCTGACTGCGCGCCGCCTCGTCCAGGCCGGTCAGCGGCTCGCGACTGAGCACCAGTTCGCCGACCTTGCGCTGGCGCTCGGCACGCAGCACGCCTTCGCGCTCGTCCCAGTCCAGTTGATCCACGGTGCGCACCTGCTCGGCCAGCACCGAGTCAAACAGCGCCGGGTCAATATCCGTCGCCAGGTAGATCCGTTCTTCGCGCTGGCCCTGGCGGCTGCCCAGGTCGGCGACCACCAGCCACGCGTGTTTCATCAGGCTGTCGGCCTCGGCGAACTGTGCCGCGCGGCCGTTGGCCAAGCGATATTCCGCGCCGCCGGGCCGCCGCTGTTGCGCGACGCGGTCCGGATAGGCCAGCGCCAGCAAGGCGCCGAGCCAGCGTGGGTGATCGGGATCGGCGACGGCTTGTTCGGCCTTGCCCCGTAAATAGCCGCGATATTGCCGGGCCAGTTGCCGCGCCCGCTGTACGTTGCCCTGGGCACTGCGAGTCGCTCGTTCTTCGCCGGAGAGCAACACCAGGCGACTATGCAAGTCCGCGCCGGCGCCGCGGAGAATATCGCGCTCGCCCAACAGCGCGGCGACGTTGCAGGCCATGTCCGCCAGCCCCAGCGCCTGGCCGCGCAGCAGCAAATGGGCGATACGCGGGTGGGCAGGCAGTTCGGCCATGGCTTGGCCGTGGCGGGTCAATTGTTCGCCCTCCAGCGCGCCCAGTCGTTGCAGCAGGTCCTGGGCCTGGGCATAAGCCGCGGCCGGCGGGCTGTCGAGCCACACCAGTTGCTGCGGCGCCATGCCCCAGCGGCCCAGTTGCAGGGCCAACCCGGCCAGGTCCGCCGAGAGAATCTCCGCGCTGGCGTAGGCGGCCAATTGTTCGTGCTGGTCTTCGGACCACAACCGATAGCACGCCCCCGGCTCCAGGCGCCCCGCCCGGCCGGCCCGCTGGGTGGCGCTGGCGCGGGAGATGCGCTGGGTGTCGAGCCGGGTCATGCCGCTGCCCGGATCGAAACGCGGGACGCGAGCCAGGCCGGCATCGACCACCACCCGCACGCCATTGATGGTCAGGCTGGTCTCGGCAATGTTGGTCGCCAGCACCACTTTGCGCTGGCCCGGCGGCGCGGGGTCGATGGCAGCGCGTTGGGCCGCAAGATCCAGTTCACCGTGCAAGGGACACAACAAGACATTGCCGCCCTCGCCCAGGGCGTCGGCCAACTGCTGGTGAACCCGGCGGATCTCCGCTTGCCCGGGCAGGAACACCAGCACGCTGCCGGTTTCATCGTGCAGCGCTTCCAGCACGGTCTGCACCAGGCGTGGCTCGATGTACTCGCCCGGCTGGAACGGACGCCCCCAACGCACCGTGACCGGGAACATGCGCCCTTCGCTGCGCAGGATCGGTGCATCGCCCAGCAGCCCGGCCAGGCGCTCGCCTTCAAGGGTGGCGGACATCAGCAGGATCTTCAGCGGCTGGTCGTCGCGAAACAGCTCCCGGCCATTGAGGCTCAAGGCCAGGGCCAGGTCGGCGTCGAGGCTGCGTTCGTGGAACTCATCGAAAATCAGCAGCCCCACGCCTTCCAACGCCGGGTCGTCCTGCAAGCGCCGGGTGAGGATGCCTTCGGTAACCACTTCGATGCGGGTCCTGGGGCCCACCTTGCTGTCCAGGCGGATCCGGTAGCCGACCGTTTCGCCGACCTTTTCCCCCAGCTCGCTGGCCAGGCGCTCGGCCGCTGCCCGGGCGGCCAGGCGCCGCGGTTCGAGCATAAGGATGGTCTGCCCGGCCAGCCAGGGCTCGTCCAGCAAGGCCAAGGGAACACGGGTGGTTTTACCGGCACCGGGCGGCGCTTCGAGCACGGCTTCATGGCGGGACGCCAAGGCTTGGCGCAGGGCAGGTAAAACTTCATCGATCGGCAAAGAAATCATGCTGGCTCCAAAACAGAGGGCCGAGTATAACGGCGAACTGTTTAGCGTGGTCTGGACTCCAACCAGCAACGCCTTTATCTGCTCAGGAGATTGTGATGCGTATTCCCTTTCGCGTGATCGGCGGCGTCCTGGTCGCCACCCTGCTGACCCAGCTCAGCGCCTGCGGCTCGATCTTCTACCCCGACCGCCGTGGCCAGATCGACGGCAAGATCGACCCGGCGATTGCCGCGCTCGATGCCGTCGGCCTGCTGTTCTACATCATTCCCGGCCTGATCGCGTTCGCGGTGGATTTCGCCACCGGCGCCATTTACTTCGAGCCGGGCAAAAGCGTCCAGATCGAGCCAGAAAAACTCAAGCCGGCCATCAACCCCGATGGCACAGTCAATAACCACGTGTTGCAGGCGATCCTGGAACGCGAACTGGGCCGCAGCTTCCCACTGGACGACCCGCGACTGATCCAGCACAAGGGCAGCGCACAGCAACTGGCCGCGCTCGGTCTCAAGCCCGCCGCATGAAGGGCGCCGTTGAAAGAGCGATCGCGCCATGACCACGGCGACTGAACACGCGCGCCTGCTGCGCCTGGCCACCCGTGCCTCGGTGGCCGTGGCGCTGATCCTGGTGATCGCCAAGGCGCTGGCCTGGTGGCTGAGCGGTTCAGTGAGCATGCTCGCCGGCCTGACCGACTCGGCACTGGACGGCGTCACCTCGCTGCTCAATCTGCTGGCGGTGCATTACGCCCTGCGCCCCGCCGACGATGACCATCGCTACGGACACGGCAAGGCCGAATCCCTGGCCGGCATGGCCCAGGCGCTGTTCATCGGCGGCAGTGCCGTATTGATCGCATTGCAGGCCATCGAGCGCCTGAAGCAGCCTGTCCCGGTGGACGCGCCCTGGCTAAGCGTTGGCGTAATCGTGTTTTCCCTGGCCCTGACCGTGGCACTGCTGGCGCTGCAACATCGGGTCATTCGCGCCACCGGCTCCAACGCCGTACGTGCCGACTCGCTGCACTATCGCTCCGACCTGTTGCTCAACGGCAGCATCCTGATCGCCCTGGTGCTCGCCGGGTTCGGCTGGTACCAACTCGACGCCTGGTTCGGCCTGGGCATTGCCGCCTACATTTTGTGGAGCGCCATCCAGATCGGCCGGGAAAGCTTTGCGGTGCTGATGGATGAAGAACTGCCGCCGGATGTCAGCCAGCACATGCTGGAGCTGGCCTGCGCCGTACCCGGCGTGCTGGGCGCCCATGACCTGCGCACGCGGATCTCGGGCAACCACTGGTTCGTGCAGTTGCACCTGGAACTGCCGGGCGAGTTGACCCTGTCCATCGCCCACGAAATCAGCGACCAGGCCGCCGACGCCATCCATCGCGCTTACCCCAAGGCCGAAGTGCTGGTGCACGCCGACCCGTCGGAAGTGGTCAAGGGCGCGAGGGCCTGATGCGCCGCCTGTGGCGAGGGAGCACACTCCCTCGCCACAAAGGGCGCTGACGCTTCAGTAACTCACCTGGTAACCACGGCTGCTCAGGCAACTGCCTTGGGCCTGCCGGTAGGTCTGCACTACCTCCGGCGCTGGTGGATAGGTGTAGTTGCGCGGGTCGAAACCACTCTGCTGCACCGCCCAGCGATAACAGTCGTAGCCGTCCTGGTTGACCTGCTCGGGTGACTGGCCGTTGGCCGGATACGCCACCACGTCGTAGCTGTTGCCCTGGGGTTGAGGCTGCGGGTTGGCCACCGGCGGCTCGACCACGACGTAATCCCGGGTGTTGGCCTCATAGACGTAATAGGCGCCAGCGGCGAGAAAGAACAGCGAACTGCCGATCCACACTTCCCTGGCGTAGTCAGGCAGGTAACGGGTACGGATGCCCCGTGGCGGCTCGACCACGATGTAGCGTGGCCCCTGGGGACGGTACCAATAGCCGCCCGAATAGAAGTAATCCTGGCCGCGATAGGGCACGCGGTAGTTGCGATCCGGGAAACGGTCGATCACGTACCCCGGGCGATATTGCGGGCCTGGGCCCCAGCCATTGCCGTGCCCGTCCGGGCGACCGGGCCAATGCTGTTCAGGGCGATTGTCATGGCTTGGACGTGGCCCGCCGTTGGGATAGCCATCGCCGCGACGCGGGATATCGCGGTAATACCCCGGTTGCGGTTCACGGGTCTGGTTCACGCTGTCGGGTCGCCCCTGGATCGGTAAGTTATTGCCCGGCGGCGACGGCGGCCGGCCGTAGCCATTGGGGTCACGGGGCCCTCGATCATAGGAGGGGCCGCCCTGGCGCTGGGCACCCGGCTCGAACTGCCGGCTGTTGTCGCCTCGGATGATCTCGTTGTTCCGGGGCCGGGGTTGCTCAATGTGGCCCTGGTCGTTGCCGCCGCGCGGATCGTAGCCGCGGCCGCCGTCCGGGCCTCCGCGGTTTTGCTGATCATCGGCCATTCCCTGCGCACTGACACTTGCCCACAACAGACCAACACCTGCCAAACGCCAGATGCGCGACTTCATGTTATTCCTCACGACGGTTCAGGGCCTGATGATAAGACTGGGAAACCCCAGGCCGGTTCTGCGACAGGTTATCAGCCACAGGCTTTATTTAGCAGGCATTTGCCGCTCTGCCCCCGGGGTTTAAGATACCCGCCGATTTCGTCGACGACAGGAACGGTTCTATTCGCCGAAAGCGCCAGCCGGCGTCCGCCGCAGCGAACTATCAAGGGAGTGAAGGTATGTCAGTTTCATCCGCACGAGAACGAGCCCCCGTCATACAGGCCTTCGTGTTGGAGATTAGGTTTGTTGCTTTGGCGCTGTTACTCACGGCCTTGTGGGGCTGCGGGCGCACACCGCTGGTGCATGAAGATGATCGGCGGCTAAGCCGGATGCTGTGTGAAGTCGGGGAGCAAAGGGTCACCTTGAGCCCACGCTTCTCCTATGACTTGCCAGGGCCATTGCGGCACACGCCGTGCGGCACGGTCAAAAGCGGCTTCAACTATGACAAGGTCCGCGACATTCAGTCGGCGAGTGCCAGCGGCAGCTATCGCTCCAACGACCTCGTCGTGCTGGCCTCATCGCGCTGGATCACCGTTGAAGGCCTACTCGATGGCAAGGACGAAGGAGCGCTCTATGCTCCTGAACAGTTCCTGCAAAACAAACTCGCCCTGATGGACCTTACCCCAAGCAAGGCACGCCCCGAAGAGATCGAGTGGGTCACCCGGCAAGGCATGCGATGCCTGCGCTTCTACGACATATGGCACAGCCCGACGGATACCTGGGAAGAGGACGTCACCTACTGGTGCTGGGAAAACCAGAGCGGCCTGAAACAGCCGTTCTCGGTCAGCGCCGGCCAACGCTTGCCCGAAGGCACCAAGGGCTATGACCTGGATCAGGCCTTTATCCTGCCATTCTTCCAGAGCCTGAAAATCAATCGCCTGTCCGATGCCGCCCTGGCCGAGGCTGAGGAAAAAATCAAAGCCGCCTGCGCCCACGTCAAATCCCGCTATGACCAGCACCTCAATTGGGGTGCCGATTACCCGGACAAACGCCTGACCCGCCAGCGCCTGCGCTCCTGCGGCTATGACGCCCCCTAGCCAAAACAGAATCTGCGCTCAATAAAAAAGGGAGGCCCGTCGGCCTCCCCTTGAGAATCTAGTCCGTGCTCGACGCTTTTGACGTCGGCTCACCTCACGCCGTCTTCTGGACAGTGTGCAGCTCGGGGGTCTGCCAGTCACCGGTGGGTGCTGCGACCGCAGCCGGCCGGATTGGGCGGGCTGCACTGGACTGTTTGTCCGAGCAGTGATCTTGGTGATAAGGATAGGCCTGGGGCGCCGACAGATGATTGCGAATATTGCTCAAATAAACATGGCTTGCGCAATTTTTAGCCCTGGATAGATAATATTCCGCAATTATCCAGATAAAGGCCCGACCGATGAGCAAACTCGACCGATACGACCTGAGTATTCTGGCGGAATTGCAGCGCGATGCACGCATCTCCAATCAGGAACTGGCCGAGCGCATCGGCCTGTCGCCCTCGCCCTGCTCGCGGCGGGTCAAGCAATTGGAAGACGACGGCTACATCACCCGCCAGGTCGCCCTGCTCGACCGCAAGATGCTCGGTCTGAGCCTGACGGCCTATGTGCTGATCGGCATGGATCGCCACACCCCCGAACGTTTCGAAAACTTCGAAGCGGCGATCCGCAACCTGCCCCAGGTGCTGGAATGCAGCCTAGTGACCGGCATGGACGCGGACTACCAGCTCAAGGTGGTGGTGCCGGACATGGACCACTACCAGAAACTGCTGCTGGGGCACCTGACCCGGATCGATGGCGTCACCAGCGTGCGGTCAAGCTTCGTGCTGAACCAGGTACTCAACAGCACCGAGCTGCCGTTGACTCACCTGCGCAGCTGACCGCTTTTGTGGCGGGGGAGCTTGCTCCCTCGCCACAACGCGTCAGCCGATGGATAGCTGCGACACACCGCCGCAGGCCAATCCCGCGCCCGCGCCTCATGCCTTATACTCGCCGCGACTTTTCAAGCCCGCTTACGCCGGAGTGTCCTGATGGATCCTGCTGTTTTCGAAGAGTGGATGATGACCGGCCTGGTCAGCATCCTGATCATTTTCATGGGTTTCATCGTCTGGGACCTGGCGAAAAAATCCAAGGCCGGGCGTTTCGGCTCGTTCATCCTGTTTTTCGTGCTGGGTCTGGGCGTCGCGGCGTTCGTCATCAAGAGCGTGGTGATCGGCCTGATCGAAACCGGGGCGTTATAAGCGCGCCGGCACTTCCTTCCACTGGCCCTGATCGAGCCCTTCGAGGGTCCAGTCACCGATCCTGACCCGCACCAGCCGCAGGGTCGGCAAGCCGACCGCCGCCGTCATGCGGCGCACCTGGCGATTGCGCCCTTCACGGATCACCAGCTCCAGCCAGCTCGTGGGCACGCTGAGGCGAAAACGCACCGGCGGGTTGCGCGGCCACAACGCCGGCTCATCCAACTGACGAGCCTCGGCCGGCAAGGTCATGCCGTCGTTCAGCTCCACCCCCTCGCGCAAACGCTGCAATTGCTCGGCGCTCGGCTCACCCTCTACTTGCACCCAATAGGTCTTGGCCAGCTTATGCCGGGGGTCGGCGATGCGCGCCTGCAGTTGCCCATCGTTGGTCAACAACAGCAACCCTTCGCTGTCGCGATCCAGCCGCCCGGCCGGGTAGATGCCAGGCACGTCGATAAAGTCCTTGAGCGTCGCCCGCCCTTCACCGTCGCTGAATTGCGTCAGCACGTCGAAGGGTTTGTTGAACAGGATCAGCTTCGGCTCGGCCGGCGGTGCCTTGGCGACACGACGCGGGGCATTGGCTTGAGGCTTCGCGCCAGGGCGACGGGAAGCGGGACGGGGCGGACGGGGCATGGCGAATACAACATCTAACGGTCGGGGCCACCCATGCTAGTGGCCCGACCGTCAAATGACCACCGTCGAATCAGCGGAACGGCGGCTCGTCGAAGCTGCGCAGCTTGCGCGAATGCAGCGAATTGAGTTCGGTGCGCAGCAGGTCCAGCGCCGCGATACCAATCTTCAAGTGCTGGTTGACCGCTCGCTCGTAGAACGCGTTGGCCGACCCCGGCAGCTTGATCTCACTGTGCAGCGGCTTGTCCGAAACGCACAACAATGTGCCGTACGGCACCCGCAGACGATAGCCCTGGGCGGCGATGGTGCCGCTTTCCATGTCCACCGCCACGGCGCGAGACAGGTTGATCAAGGGCCGTTCCTGGGCCCAGCGCAGTTCCCAGTTGCGGTCGTCGTAGGTCAGCACGGTGCCGGTGCGCAAGCGCTTCTTCAGCTCGTCGCCCTTTTCCCCGGTGATGTTCGCCGCGGCCTGCTGGAGCGCCAGTTGCACCTCCGCCAGGGCCGGGATCGGGATGTTCGGCGGCACCACTCGGTCGAGGATGCCATCACGGCGCATGTAGGCGTGGGCCAGCACGTAGTCGCCGATGGTCTGGGACTGCCGCAACCCGCCACAGTGGCCGATCATCAGCCAGCAATGCGGGCGCAGCACCGCCAGGTGGTCGGTGATGTTCTTGGCATTGGACGGGCCGACGCCGATGTTCACCAGCGTGACGCCGTGGCCATCGCTGGCCTGCAGGTGATAGGCGGGCATCTGGTAGCGGTGCCAGACCACCCCGGCGGCGATGGCCGAGGCTTCGCTGTGGTCCATGTGCTTGTCGATGATCACGTTGCCCGGCAACACCATGCGCACGAAGCGCGGGTCGCTGCGCAGTTGCTCAAGGCCATGGACGATGAACTGGTCGACATAGCGGTGATAGTTGGTCAGCAGGATCCAGGGCTGTACATGGCGCCAGTCGCTGCCGGTGTAATGCACCAGCCGACGCAGGGAAAAGTCCACCCGGGCGGCGTCGAACAGCGCCAGGGGCAGCGGATCGGTGTTTTCCCAGTCGTAGAGGCCGTCGGCGATGCCATCGGTGGCGGCCGACAGGTCGGTGCTGGGGAACACCCGCGCCAGCACCGCGGCGGTCACGCCGGAACCGGCCAGCTCATCGCCCTGTTCCACCACGTAGGGATAGGGAATGTTCTGCTCGCTGACGCCCACTTCGACAGTGACGGTGAAGTCGTGCATCAGCGGGACCAGTTGCTCCAGCAGGTATTTACGGAACGCGGCCGGATGGGTGACGGTCACGCAGTAGGTGCCCGGCAGCTGGACCTTGGCGTAGGCGCGAGTGGTTTGCGGAACTTCACCGTGGCAGTGGTAGGTCAGGCGCAGGGCGGGGTAGCGAAACAGCGCACGTTGCTCGGCATCCGGCTCGATACGGTCCTTGAGATAACGCATGAGCGCCTGGTTCAGCGCGGTGGTCGCACGCTCGTGCAGGGCCGCCAGACGATCCACGGCTTGTTCGGCGGTTTGAACGACAATAAACGCTTCGGTCACGATCAGCTTCCTGTGTTCTGACTTGCAGGCCCTCATCTTGCCTGCATCGCCGCCCGACGGGAACAGTGGCGTAATGACCGAGCATCACTGCGCCCTCTGTGGGAGCGGGCTTGCTCGCGAAAGCGTCGGCACATTCAGTATCGATGTTGTCTGACACACCGTCTTCGCGAGCAAGCCCGCTCCCACAGGGTTAAGCGTTGTGTCTAAAAGCCATGCGGGGTGGAGCGCGTCACGATCGCTTCGACATTCAAGCCCCGAGGCAAGGTGCCGTAGGCACGGCCCGCGGCACCCAGGCGGCTGGCGATGAAGGCATCGCTGACGTCGCTGTTGCCCGCTTCGAGCAACAGCCTGGCTTGCAGGCCAACGGCGATGTCTTCGGTCAATTGCCGGGCGCGGTACTGAATGTCGTCGGTGTCCTTGAACGCCGCCTGCAACCGACCGATATGGTCCGCCAGGCGCCGATCGCCGTGTCCGTCACCCAGTTCGTTGAACAGCACCTCCAACACGCCTGGCTCCTTCGACAACGCTCGCAGCACGTCGAGGCACTGCACATTGCCGGAACCTTCCCACGTCGAGTTGACCGGCGCCTCCCGGTACAGGCGCGGCAGGATGCTGTCCTCGACGTAACCGGCGCCGCCCATGCACTCGGCGGCCTCGTTGATCATCGCCGGAGCGCGCCTGCAGATCCAGTACTTGCCCACGGCCGTCACCAGCCGGGCGAACCGGGCCTCGTGGTCGTCGCTCAAGTGGTCCAGCGCCCGGCCCATGCGCAGGCTCAAGGCCAGCGCGGCCTCGCTTTCCAGCGCCAGGTCGGCCAGTACGTTCTGCATCAGTGGCTGCTCGCTCAACAGCTTGCCACCGACCTTGCGATGCGCGCAGTGATGGCTGGCCTGGGTCAGCGCCTGGCGCATCAGGGCGCTGGAGCCAACCATGCAATCGAAACGGGTCATGGCGACCATCTCGATGATCGTCGGCACACCGCGCCCTTCCTCGCCGATCATCCAGGCCAACGCCCCGCGGAACTCCACTTCGCTGGAAGCATTGGAACAGTTGCCCAGTTTGTTCTTCAGGCGCTGGATGTAGAACTGGTTACGGGTGTCATCCGGGCGATGGCGTGGCAGCAAAAAGCAGGTCAGGCCCTTGTCGGTCTGGGCCAGGGTCAGGAAGGCGTCGCACATCGGCGCCGAACAGAACCACTTGTGACCCACCAGCTCATAGGCCTGGCCGGGGCCGCTGGGGCCCACCGGGAAAGCCTTGGTGGTGTTGGCCCGAACGTCGGTGCCGCCCTGTTTCTCGGTCATTGCCATGCCGAGGGTGACCCCAGCCTTGTGGGCCATGCCGACGTTGCGCGGGTCGTACTCGGTGGCGAGCACCTTCGGCAGCCAGCGCTCGGCCAGGTCAGGCTGCAAGCGCAGCGCCGGGACACTGGCGAACGTCATGGTCAGGGGGCAGCCGGTACCGGCCTCGGCCTGGCTGTGCAAATAGGTCATCGCCGCACGGGCCACGTGGGCGCCAGGCTGCGGATGGGCCCAAGGCAAACTGGGCAGGCCATGCTCGACGGCGGTGCGCATTAACTGGTGATAGGCCGGATGAAACTCCACCAGGTCGATCCGGTGGCCGTAGCGGTCATGGCTGGCAAAGACCGGTTTATTCTGGTTGGCCAGGAACCCTGCCTCCATCAGCGGCCCGCCGGCCAGCGCCCCGTACGCATCGATCCGCGCCCGCGCCCAGCCCGCCCCAAAACGCAGGGCCCACTGCTGCAGCGGCAGGTCGATGCGATACAGGTTGGCACCATCCAGGGACGGTGGCTGGTTGGTGACGTCGTGGGTTTCGGCGAACTGGTGCAGGTTCATGACAGGGCTCCTTGGTCAGCCAGCAGAGGTTCAGTTAAGCACCGCCTCCCGGCCGAACAAAGTGTCATATGCGCCTAAATGTCGGCGCGTTCACCCTGCTTCGGACACAGCACCCGCCGCTGGAGCATGGCCTGCAACGCCTCGAATTTCACCGGTTTGCCCAGGTAATCCACCAGGGCGCCCGACGGGCAGCGCTCATGCCCCGGGGTCGGGCTGACCACCAGTACCGGCAACTCCTCGCAACCGGGCAGCGTGCGAATCTGGCAGCAGACCGACACGCCGTCGAAAGGTGGCGACTGGCAATCAAGCAACACGGCATCAAAACTCTCGCCCTGCAACAGTTCCAGCGCCGCGCGGCCGCTGTCGGCCGTTCGCACTCGGTAACCCAGCTTGAGCAGCATGCCGCGCATCACCAACTGATCGATGCTGTTGTCGTCCGCCAGCAGCACCGTGCAGTCCTGGGGCAAGCGCGCGTCCTGGCGTTCGCCGAACGCGAGCGATGACGGATCAGGCGCGGGCAAGGCGACATCAAACTCGACGTCCAGCTGGAAACGACTGCCGCGACCCGGCTCCGAGGTGTGGGTCAGGCGCCCGCCGAGCAACTCCACCAGTTGCCGGCAGATGGCCAGGCCCACGCCGAGGCCGCCGTATTCGCGGGTCATCGAGCCGTCCAGTTGGAAGAACCGCTGGTACAGGGTCGCTTCACCCAGGTCGGTAAAGCCGATACCGGTGTCGATCACCGCGAATGACAACACCAGCCCATCGAGCTGCGTCGACCGGCCGCTGACGCGCAACGCCAGGCCACCGACCCGGGTGAACTTGATGGCGTTGTCCAGAAGACACTCCAGGCACTGGGCCAGCTTGCAACGGTCACCCAGCAGCCGATCCGGCAGGCTCGGGGCCACGTCCACCTTGAAATCCAGGCCCTTGGCCGCCGCATTGGCCCCGAACTGCACCTCCAATGCCGCGATTACCTCACGCAGGCTGAACGGAACCGGACAGGCCTTGAGCTTGCCAGCCTGCAGCTCGGTGAGCGTGAGGATGCCGTTGACCATGCGCATCATGTCCCGCGCCGAACCGGCGGCGGTCTGCTGATACTGGGTCATCTCCTCGTCCATCTCGACGGTTTCCATCAACTCCAACGAACCGATCACCCCATTCATTGGCGTGCGCAGTTCATGGGTCAGGGTCGCGAGGAATTCATCCTTGAGCTTGTTGCCCTGGGCCAGTTGCTGGTTGAGCACTTCCAGTTTTTGCCCGGCGTCGAGCAGGATCTGAGCCTGCTGCTCGCGCATGGCATTGATACGGTCGGCCAGGGCCAGGGACAGCAGCGCCACTTCGATGGCCGAACCGATCTGGCTGGCGTACATGGTCAGGAACACGTTTGGCAGGTAGCCGAGCACCATCAGCGTATTGACGACGCCGCCCAGCAGAAACGCCGACCAGGCAATGATGAAATACCGCGCCACCCGCAAGCCACGCCACCAGGCAAACAGCCCGGCGGCGAAGATCACCACGGTGAAGACCAGCGCCAGTGCCGTTGCCAGGCGCAACGCCAGGGCATAGCTGGTCATCAACGACAGGCCGACCACCACGGCGCTGTAGGCGATCAGGGCCAACAGCAGCCGATCGAGCCAGCGGCTATGTTGGGCGGTTTGCAGGAAGCTGCGGGCGAACTGGCTGCCAAACAGGCCTGCGCAGCCGATGAAGAAGGGCGTCGCAGCGTTGGCCCACCAGGGGTCGTCCGGCCAGAAATACTCCACGGCCGCGCCGTTGACCGACAACTGGTAGAGACCGAACGAAGCGATGTAAACGATGTAATAGAGGTAGCTGGTGTCCCGCACGCTCAAGTAGATGAACAGGTTGTAGACCAGCATCCCCAACAGCACGCCATAAATGATCCCCAGCACGTACAGGCGCACCGGCTGCTGCTCCAGGTAGGCAGTGCTCGACCACAACGTCAGCGGTGCCTGGATCGACCCCTGGCTTTGCAGGCGCAGGTAGACGGTGCGCTGCTGTTCGGGCTTGAAATCGATGCTGAACAGGTAGTTGTTCTGGCGGATTTCACGACTCGCGAAAGGCAGCGCGTCGCCGGTGCGGCGCACCAACTGATACACCCCGGCAGCATCGGGCAGGTACAGGTCGAGATGGTCCAGCGGCGGATACGCCAACTCCAGCAGCCAGGTGCGCTGGGCGTCCGGGTTCGCGGGGCGGTACTGCAGGTCGACTTTCAACCAGAACGCCGAACGCGAATAACCGGCGTTCAGCGTAGCTTTGTCATGGGGCTTGAAGCCGCCGGCCGCGGCCTGGGCCAGGACGTCATCGAGGCTGGCATTGCCGCTCGCGTCCTCGAACACTTGCAGGGCTTGGCCCAGGGGCAGGTTTTGGGTGAACTCATCGAATTCGAGGGCACTTGCCAAGGGGACAAGCACAGTAACAACATCAACAAATAGCGCATTTAAGCCCCAGCATGGCCTGTCCGGTTGAGTCAGGAAGTCCCCCATTCCCTGAGTAGACGTAAAACCGGCATTACCTGTTATGAGTTGGATCCATCACTAGCATAGCCGCTGATGGCCAATTTGCACCATTGAAATTTTTCCCACAGAAGGCTCTAGAACGGGCGTTCCAGGGGAAAGCATTGAGATAGAGCTGTTGCTTCGGTCAGATTACCGGATAAGCCTCGGGGCCTCGTCACAGGTGCGCGCCGATCGAAGGGTTTGGTGGTAAGCTCGCGCACCATGAATATCTACAGCTCTCGCCCCGTTGTCCTCTGTCTCTCCGGCCACGACCCCAGTGGTGGCGCCGGCTTGCAGGCAGATATCGAAGCCCTGCTCGCCCAGGGCTGTCATGCCGCTCCGGCGGTGACCGCGTTGACCGTGCAAGACACGGTCAACGTCAGTGATTTCCGCGTGCTCGATCGGGCCTGGGTGTTGGCGCAAGCCAATGCCGTGCTCAACGATTCGACGGTGGCGGCGGTCAAGTTGGGCATGCTTGGTTCACTGGAAATGGTCGACACCGTGGTCGAACTGCTCCAGGCGCACCCGCACCTGCCCATGGTTTGCGACCCGGTGCTGCGCGCCGGCGGTGGCGGGCGGCTGGGCAAGGACGAGGTCGGCTACGCCATGCGCGAACGCCTCTTGCCCTTGGCGATCATCGCCACGCCCAACCTGCCGGAAGCACGCATCCTCGCCGAACTGCCCGAGGGCAGCGCCGATGAATGCGCCGAAAAACTGCTGCCTTTCGTCAAGCACCTGTTGATCACCGGTGGCCACGGCGATGAACATGAAGTCCATAATCGCCTGTACAGCCGCGATGGCCACCGCGAAACCTTTACCTGCCAGCGCCTGCCCGGCAGCTATCACGGTTCCGGCTGCACCCTCGCCAGCGCCCTGGCCGGCCGCCTGGCCCAGGGCGAACAGCTCGCCAGCGCCGTCAAGACCGCACTGGATTACACCTGGCGCACCCTGCGCGATGCCGAACGGCTGGGCCAAGGCCAGTTCGTGCCGCGTCGCCTGCCGCTGGATTTCTGCTCCTAGCTCCGGAGGCCTGTGGAATGAAATTACGTGGCCTTTACGCCATCACCGACGGCCAACTGCTGGCCGGCAAATTCCTCGCGTATGTCGAGGCCGCGCTGGAAGGTGGCGTCGCCCTGCTGCAATACCGCGACAAGAGCAGCGACGAGGCCCGTCGCCTGCGCGAAGCCGAAGCCCTGCGCAACCTGTGCGAGCGCTACAACACCCAGTTGATCATCAACGACGACGCCGAACTGGCCGCGCGCCTGGGCGTCGGCGTGCACCTGGGGCAGACCGACGGCCCGCTGGCCCCGGTGCGGGCGCTGCTGGGAAGCAAGGCGATCATCGGCTCCACCTGCCACGCCAGCCTGGAGCTGGCCGAGCAGGCCGCCGCCGAAGGCGCCAGCTATGTGGCATTCGGGCGCTTCTTCAGCTCCACCACCAAGCCCGGCGCCCCCGGCGCACCGCTTGAGTTACTCGCACAAGCCCATGCCAGGCTGCACGTTCCGGTCTGCGCCATCGGCGGCATCACCCTGGACAACGCCGCCCCGCTGGTGGCCCACGGTGTCGACCTGCTGGCCGTGGTCCATGGCCTGTTCGGCGCCGACAGCAGCGCAGAAGTGACGCGCCGCGCCCGCGCCTTCAACGCCCTGCTGCAGCCCCAATAATCTTTTTTTTCGATTTCGAGAGCCCAACCATGTCCCGTTCCGAAACCCTGTTTGCCAATGCCCAGAAACACATTCCCGGTGGCGTGAACTCTCCCGTCCGGGCGTTCAAGAGCGTCGGCGGCACCCCGCTGTTCTTCAAGCACGCCGAAGGCGCGTATGTGACCGACGAAGACGACAAGCGCTATGTCGACTACGTCGGTTCGTGGGGTCCGATGATCCTCGGCCACAGCCATCCGGAGGTGCTCGACGCCGTGCGCCAGCAACTGGTCCACGGCCTGTCCTATGGCGCCCCCACCGCGATGGAAACCGAAATGGCCGACTTGGTCTGCTCGATCGTGCCGTCGATGGAGATGGTGCGCATGGTCAGTTCCGGCACCGAGGCGACCATGAGCGCGATCCGCCTGGCACGCGGGTTCACCGGTCGCGACAGCATCATCAAATTCGAAGGGTGCTACCACGGCCACTCCGACAGCTTGCTGGTCAAGGCCGGTTCCGGAGCCCTGACCCAAGGCGTCCCGAGCTCGGCCGGCGTGCCAGCGGCGTTTGCCAAGCACACCCTGACCCTGCCGTTCAACGACCTCGAAGAAGTCGAGAAGATGCTCGCCGACGTCGGCCAGGAAGTGGCCTGCATCATCGTCGAGCCGGTGGCCGGCAACATGAACTGCGTACCACCGGCACCGGGCTTCCTCGAAGGCCTGCGTCGCCTCTGCGACCAGCATGGCGTGGTGCTGATCTTCGACGAAGTGATGACCGGTTTTCGCGTGGCCCTCGGCGGCGCCCAGGCCCACTATGGCGTGACGCCGGACCTGAGCACCTTCGGCAAGATCATCGGCGGCGGCATGCCGGTGGGCTGCTTCGGCGGCAAGCGCGCCATCATGGAATGCATCGCCCCACTGGGCCCGGTCTACCAGGCCGGTACGCTGTCGGGCAACCCACTGGCCATGGCCGCTGGCCTGACCACCTTGCGCCTGATCAGTCGCCCGGGCTTCCATGCCGAGCTGACCGACTACACCACGCGCCTGCTCGACGGCTTGCAGGTTCGCGCCGACGCGGCCGGCATCCCGTTCGTCACCACCCAGGCCGGCGGCATGTTCGGCCTGTACTTCAGCGGTGCCGATGACATCGTCACCTTCGAAGACGTCATGGCCAGCGACGCCGATCGCTTCAAGCGTTTCTTCCACCTGATGCTCGAAGGCGGCGTATACCTGGCGCCGAGCGCGTTCGAAGCCGGCTTCACCTCCATCGCCCATGGCGAGGCGGAGCTGAAAATCACCCTCGACGCAGCCGAGCGAGCGTTCGCAGCCTTGAAATAAGCCTGTGGATAACTGACGCTGGCTGATGCCGGCGTCAGTGATTGCCGACAACCTCCTATCCTTTTCCTACGGATTTCGCCGCGAAGCAGCCGTTGGCATTCCCTCGCAGCAGAAAAACGAGTAAAGACTTTGTAAGGATGGCCCCGCTTATTTCATAATGCGCGCTTATTGGATCCCCCGGAGGGTCCGCGCGCCCCTCAGAGGTAAGTCGATTCCCATGAACCGCACCGGCCGCACCCTTGCCTTGGGCTGCCTGTTGCTCCTTCAGCCCCTGCTGGCGAATGCACAGGCAGGCGGCAACTCGTTGTTGATCCCGGCGCTGGGCCGTTGCACGCTCAACACCCAGCCACAAGATCTCGCACCGGCCCTCGACGCCTGTCAAAAAGCGGCGGATGCAGGCGATGCGCAGGCACAGTACGAGTTGGGCGAGTTCTACTACGAAGGCAAGGCTGCGCCGCGCGACCTCAAGCAAGCCCTCGACTATTTCGAAAAAGCCTCGCTACAAGGCCATGCCCAGGCGCAATTCAAGCTGGGCGGCATGTTCTTTCATGGTGAAGGCGTACCCGCCAACAATGTCCAGGCCTACATCGTCCTGAAGATGGCGGCGGTCAACGGCGCCGAAGACGCCCTGGACACCGCCGACGAAGTCGCCGAGCAAATGCCCCGCGACGAGTTGGAAGTGGCCACCCAGGTGCTCGGGCAGATCTTTCGCAAGTACCTGATGGAACTGCAGAACGCCGATGGGCGTACGCCTTTTTCGCCGCTGCCCTGAAACCACCATGGCCCCTTGTGGCGAGGGGATTTATCCCCGCTGGGCTGCGCAGCAGCCCCAAAAGCAGTCAACTCAGTCAACCTCTAATACCGAGCTGTCAGGTTTTAGGGCCGCTTCGCGCCCCAGCGGGGATAAATCCCCTCGCCACAGGGACTGTGTGCAACTGTCTAGCCGTTACTTCTCAGGCATCGGCATCGGAAACGGCATCACATTGCCCACCCCAGCGCGGGCTTCGCTGATTTTCGGCGTGCCCAGGCGTTCGACTTCGTCGATGCGCACGATCGAGTGCATGGGCACGAAACTGCGTACCACGCCCTCGAACTGAGCCTTGAGCTTTTCCTCGCTCGGGTCGACGACCACTTGCGTGCGCTCCCCAAAGACGAACTCTTCCACTTCCAGGAAGCCCCACAGATCGCTCTGGTAGATCTGCTTGGCGTACATTTCGAACACCTGGCCCTGGTTGAGGAAAATCACCTTGTAGATTGGAGCTTCACGTTTGGTCATGGCTGGCGAAACACATCGGCGGGTAAAAATGAGGGCGCAAACTATAGCATAGCCACTGCTCCGGCAGCGGTAGGAACCCGCTGACTTGTTCCCTATAATGCGCGGTTCTTTGAATCACGTGATGACCCGTCCATGGCCAAGAAGCTTTACATCGAAACCCACGGTTGCCAGATGAACGAGTACGACAGCTCGCGCATGGTCGATCTGCTGGGCGACCACCAGGCCCTGGAAGTCACTGCCCGCGCCGAAGACGCGGACGTGATCCTGCTCAACACCTGCTCGATCCGCGAACGTGCCCAGGACCGGGTGTACTCCCAGCTCGGCCGCTGGCGCGAGCTGAAGCTGGCCAACCCGGACATGGTCATCGCCGTGGGCGGCTGCGTGGCCAGCCAGGAAGGCGCCGCCATCCGCGACCGCGCGCCGTACGTGGACGTGGTCTTCGGCCCGCAGACCTTGCACCGCCTGCCCGAGATGATCGACGCCGCGCGTGTGACCAGGCTGCCCCAGGTGGACGTTTCGTTCCCGGAGATCGAAAAGTTCGACCACCTGCCCGAACCACGCATCGACGGCCCGAGCGCCTATGTCTCGGTGATGGAAGGTTGCAGCAAATACTGCACCTTCTGCGTCGTGCCCTACACCCGCGGCGAAGAGGTCAGCCGGCCGTTCGACGACGTGATCGCCGAGATCATCCACCTGGCGGAAAACGGCGTGCGCGAAGTGACGCTGCTGGGCCAGAACGTCAACGGCTATCGCGGCCTGACCCACGATGGCCGCCTGGCGGATCTCGCCGAGCTGATCCGCGTCGTGGCCGCGGTGGACGGCATCGACCGCATCCGCTACACCACCTCGCACCCGCTGGAGTTCTCGGACAGCCTGATCCAGGCCCACGCCGAGGTCCCGGAACTGGTCAAACACCTGCACCTGCCGGTGCAATCGGGTTCCGACCGGATCCTCGCTGCCATGAAACGCAACCACACGGCCCTGGAGTACAAATCCAAGCTGCGCAAGTTGCGGGCCGCCGTGCCGGGCATCTGCATCAGCTCGGACTTCATCGTCGGCTTCCCTGGCGAAACCGAGAAGGACTTCCAACAGACCATGAAGCTGATCGAAGACGTCGGCTTCGACTTCTCCTATTCCTTCGTCTACAGCCAGCGCCCCGGCACGCCGGCGGCCGACCTGGCGGACGACACCCCCGAAGAGTTGAAAAAAGAACGGCTCAACGCCCTGCAACACCGCCTGAACCAGCAAGGTTTCGAGATCAGCCGACAAATGGTCGGCTCCATCCAGCGGATCCTGGTGACCGATTACTCGAAGAAAGACCCCGGCGAATTGCAGGGACGCACGGAAAACAACCGCATCGTCAACTTCCGTTGCGACACCCCAGCCCTGATCGGCCAGTTCGCCGACGTGCACATCGACGCCGCGCAACCGCACTCCCTGCGCGGCTCGCTGGTCCAATAACTACATCATTGCCTTGTGGGAGCGGGCTTGCTCGCGAAAGCGGTTTCGCGCTCAACACTGAGTGGCCTGAACCACCGCCTTCGCGAGCAAGCCCGCTCCCACAGATTGCTCCCCACAGGTTCACGTCGGTCGCAGGAATGGAATTGCCCTGTTTAAGAGCTTTCGCACCCAGCCTACTGGCGCTATCCTTGGTTTCATCTCAATTGCCCCTGGGCGGCTAAAAACGACCTTGAACGCACCCATCGAACCTCATCGTTTCATTCTCGAGCCATTTGAGGCTCGCCGCTTCGCCAATCTGTGCGGGCAATTCGACGAGCACCTGCGCTTGATCGAACAGCGCCTGGCCATCGAGATCCGCAACCGCGGAAACCAATTCGAGCTGATCGGCGAACCCAAGCACACCACCTCCGCGGAAAACCTGCTGCGCCGCCTCTACCGGGAAACCAAGGGGAGCGAGTTGTCGCCAGACACCGTGCACCTGTTCCTCCAGGAGTCGGCGGTCGAAGAGCTGGACAACCCCGCGCCTTCGGAACCGGCCGTCGCCCTGCGCACGAAAAAAGGCATGATTCGCCCGCGCGGCCTGAACCAGCAGCGCTACGTGAAGGAAATCCTGGGTAACGACATCAATTTCGGCATCGGCCCGGCCGGTACCGGCAAGACCTACCTGGCCGTGGCCTGCGCCGTCGACGCGCTGGAGCGCGAACAGGTACGGCGCATCCTGCTGGTGCGCCCGGCGGTCGAAGCCGGGGAAAAACTCGGCTTCCTGCCCGGCGACCTGACCCAGAAGATCGATCCCTACCTGCGCCCGCTCTACGACGCGCTGTATGAAATGCTGGGCTTCGAATACGTCGCCAAGCTGATCGAGCGCCAGGTCATCGAGGTCGCCCCGCTGGCCTACATGCGTGGTCGCACCCTGAACAACAGCTTCATCATCCTCGACGAAAGCCAGAACACCACGGTCGAGCAGATGAAAATGTTCCTGACCCGGATCGGCTTCGGCTCCACCGCGGTCATCACCGGCGACATCACCCAGGTCGACCTGCCTCGCGGCACCAAGTCCGGGCTGAACCATGTCATCCAGGTGCTCAAGGACGTGCCAGGTATCAGCTTCACGCACTTTTTGCCCAAGGACGTGGTCCGTCATCCGCTGGTGCAGCGTATCGTCGAAGCCTACGAGCGCTTCGAGAGCCGCACCGACGAAGACACGGTCGAAGGCAAGGGCAGCCGCCACAATGCTTGAACTCGACCTGCAACTGGCCAGCGAATGCCCGGCCCCCAGCGAAACCCAGTTCCGCCAATGGTGTGAACTGGCCTTGCGCCAGCGCAGCGCCGATTCGGAGCTGACGATCCGCCTGGTGGATGAGCCCGAAGGCCGCGAACTGAACCACACCTGGCGGCAGAAAGACTACGCCACCAACGTGTTGTCATTTCCCGCCGACGTGCCCGACGAACTGCTCGACATCCCGCTGCTGGGCGACCTGGTGATCTGCGTCCCGGTGGTGGAGCGCGAAGCGCGCGAACAAGGCAAGACTGGCGAGGCCCACTGGGCCCATCTGGTGATTCACGGCTGCTTGCATCTGCTCGGTTACGACCATATAGAAGATGACGAAGCCGAGGAAATGGAAGCACTGGAACGAACGTTGCTTGCAGAGCTGGGTCATCCCGACCCTTATGCCGGCGACGAACACTGATACATCAACCTGTAACGACAAAGGATTCAGAGTAATCGCTATGAGCGAAGATCGATCGAGCAACGGGCAGAAGTCTTGGCTGGGCAAGCTCACCCAGGCTTTTGCCCATGAGCCGAAAAACCGCCAGGAGCTGCTGGAGCTGCTGCGCGATGCACACCAGAACAAACTGCTGGACAGCGAAGCGCTGGCCATCGTCGAAGGCGCCATCCAGGTCGCTGACCTGCAAGTACGCGACATCATGGTCCCGCGCTCGCAGATGGTCAGCATCAAGGCGACCCAGACACCCCGCGAGTTCCTGCCCGCCGTGGTCGACTCCGCTCACTCGCGCTACCCGGTCGTCGGCGAAAGCCATGACGACGTCATGGGTGTGCTGCTGGCCAAGGACCTGCTGCCGCTGATCCTTCAGGAAAACGGCGACAGCTTCAACATCAAGGACCTGCTGCGCCCGGCCACCTTCGTGCCCGAGTCCAAGCGCCTGAACGTGCTGCTGCGTGAATTCCGCGCCAACCACAACCACATGGCCATCGTCATCGACGAATACGGCGGCGTGGCCGGGCTGGTCACCATCGAGGACGTGCTCGAGCAGATCGTCGGCGACATCGAGGACGAGCACGATGTCGAGGAAGACAGTTACATCAAGCCCCTGCCCAGCGGCGACTTCCTGATCAAGGCCCTGACGCCGATCGAGAACTTCAACGAATTCTTCGACAGCCAATTCTCCGACGATGAGTTCGACACGGTCGGCGGCCTGGTGATGAGCGCTTTCGGGCACCTGCCCAAGCGCAACGAAACCACGGAAATCGGCTCCTGGCGCTTCCGCATCCTGAACGCCGACAGCCGTCGGATTCACCTGCTGCGCCTGTCGCCCATTGCCCGATAAACCCTGCGAGACCCGCTAAGGACACACATGCGCTGGATAAACCGCCCCGGCTGGCCCGGTAACCTGCTGGCCGTGGCGGCCGGCGCGATCACCACCCTGGCCCTGGCACCGTTCGACATCTGGCCGCTGGCACTGCTGGCGGTCGGGCTGTTCTATGCCGGCTTGCGCGAGCTGTCGCCACGCCAGGCCCTCGGCCGAGGCTGGTGCTTCGGTTTTGGTCTGTTCGGCGCCGGCACCAGCTGGATCTACGTCAGCATCCACAACTTCGGTGGTGCCTCGGTGCTGCTGGCCGGGTTGCTGATGCTGCTGTTCATCGCCGCCATTGCCTGGTTCTTTGCCCTGCCTGCCTGGCTGTGGGCGCGCTGGCTGCGGCGCAACGAAGCGCCGCTGGCCGATGCCCTGGCGTTCGCCGCGCTGTGGTTGGGCCAGGAAGCCTTCCGTGGCTGGTTCCTCACCGGGTTCCCGTGGCTCTATTCCGGCTACAGCCAGCTCGATGGTCCCCTGGCCGGCCTCGCGCCAGTGGGTGGGATGTGGCTGATCTCCTTCACCCTGGCACTGACGGCGGCGCTGCTGTACAACGCGCGCCGGTTGATCGGCACCGGGCGCAAGGGCTTCATCGCCGCCGGCGTGGTGTTGCTGGTCGGTCCGTGGGTGGCCGGCATGGCGCTCAAGGGGCATGCATGGACCAGCCCTTCGGGCGACCCGCTGAGCGTCGCGGCGATCCAGGGCAACATCGAACAAAGCCTGAAGTGGGACCCGGAACAGCTCAACGCCCAATTGGCGCTGTACCGCGACATGAGCTTTACCTCCAAGCGCGTTGACCTGCTGGTCTGGCCGGAGACGGCGGTCCCGGTGCTCAAGGAGTCGGCCCAGGGCTACCTGGACATGATGGGCAGCTTCGCCGCCGAGCGGCATTCGGCGCTGATCACCGGCGTGCCGATTCGCCAACTGGTGCGCCACGAAAAGCGCTACTTCAACGGCATCACCGTGACCGGCGAAGGCGACGGCACCTACCTCAAGCAAAAACTCGTGCCGTTCGGCGAATACGTGCCCCTGCAGGACCTCCTGCGCGGTCTGATCGCGTTCTTCGACCTGCCCATGTCGGACTTCGCCCGGGGCCCGGCCGACCAGCCGTTGCTGCAGGCCAAGGGTTACCAGATCGCGCCGTTCATCTGCTATGAAGTGGTCTACCCGGAGTTCGCCGCCGGCCTCTCGGCGCGCAGCGACCTGCTGCTGACCATCAGCAACGACACCTGGTTCGGCACCTCGATCGGCCCGTTGCAGCACCTGCAAATGGCCCAGATGCGCGCCCTCGAAGCCGGACGCTGGATGATCCGCGCCACCAACAACGGCGTCACCGGCCTGATCAACCCCTTCGGCCAGATCACCGCGCAGATCCCGCAGTTCGAGCGCGGCATCCTGTATGGCGAAGTGGTGCCAATGCACGACCTGACGCCCTACCTGCAATGGCGCTCGTGGCCGTTGATCGGCCTGTGCGTGCTACTGCTGGGCTGGGCCCTGATGACGGGCCGGATGGCCAGGACGGTATAACCCGTTCCCCATCTGAATGAAAAACCCCGTGGCGAGGGAGCTTGCTTCCGCTGGACTGCGGCAGCAGGCCCCTGTTTTTAGGGGCCGCTTCGCGCCCCAGCGGGAGCAAGCCCCCTCGCCACAATAAGCGTTCACCTTGACGATTCAGCGATAGAACAACCAGTACCCCACCAACCCCACCGCCTCATTCATCAACTGCCCGGACTGCCAGATCGACTTGAACTCCGGCATCCAGCCGCCCAACGGCCGGGCGTTGTCCGCCCCCAGGAACCCCACCGGCGCGGGCACCACTTCAAAACCCGAGCGTTCGAAACTCATGACCGCCCGCGGCATGTGCCAGGACTGGGTCACCACCACGACGCGGCGGACACCCTCGGGCAGGAGGATCTCGGCGCTCATCCGGGCATTTTCCCAGGTGGTGCGGCTGCGCCCTTCCTGCCAGCGTACGGTGACCCCGAAATCATCCAGCAGCGAATCGGCCATGAGCTTCGCCTCGCTGGGTGGAGTACCGTAGTGCAGGCCGCCGGTCGTCAGCACCGGCAGCCCCGATGCCTTGGCCAGTCGGGCGGCATAACGCTGACGCTCAAGCCCCACACCGGTGGGCTGGTCGGCGCCCCAGGCCAGGTCGCCGCGCTCACGGCCGGAGCCGAGCACGACGATGGCGTCGGCGCGCTGGGCCAGGCTCGCCCATTCACTGCGCGCCAGCGGCGGCTCCTGCTCCAGGGCCTTGGCGCTCCACTGCACCACCACGGGCAGGCTCATCAGCCAAAAGCCGCCCAGGCCCACGATAAAGCACAGGCGAGCCAGGCGCGGCCGGGAGTTGCGCCACCACCAGGCAAGCGCCAGCAGCAGCAAGAGAATGCCCGGCGGCAAGAGAAGTTGTTTGATGAAATAGCGAAACGGCATCGGGCATCTCCATAGATGCCCGAAGCCTAAGTGGGTTGACGCAAAGCGACAACAGATTCGAAAGGACCTTGAATCAAAAGAGCGACCTGGGTGGGTCCGGTTCTAGTTCAACTACATTGACCGGAGCCTGACGGCTTCCTTGTCCGGCGTCCGGTCCTTGAGCCATACCACCTTGGCCGAACGGGGCGCCTCGTGACGCTGGGGTACCTGGGCTGCGCTCGGGCGGGTCGGGTGTCCGACCTGTTCGAGGTAAGCCTTGACCAGTTCGAACTCTGCGGGGCTGAGGCCGCGCAGTTCCAGCTCTGTCGGACGCTCGTCGCGCAAACGACCGGCGGTTCTTGCAGCGTCCAGGGCCACCCCGAGACGATCGATCAGTTTTTCGTACAACTCAGGTGTCGTTACTTTTCGCTGTGATTCAACCATCCCTCACCTCATTGAAGATAAGACTCACTCCCCATTGAGAAGCTTAGCTTCGCTTGGCAAACCGGCAGGACGCCGCGACCAACGGCCCTGAACGCCCGACACGGGCGGTGGTCGGCAATGGCCGGCATGCAATCAGGGTTTCCCTCGGCAGAGCGCGGTCATGTATGCTACGGCGCTTCCTGTAACTCCACTTCCAGCTTGGCTGGGCATCGAGAACGCCGCATACGGCGTCGTCTGCGTCCAGCATGGCAACGAAGAGGATTGGGCCACCCCATTCAGTACAAAAGTAGCCATGCACGAACACTACCAGCCCCGTGAAATCGAAGCCGCCGCCCAGTCGTTCTGGGACGAGCAAAAGTCCTTTGAAGTCAGTGAACAGCCAGGCAAGGAGACCTACTACTGCCTGTCGATGTTCCCTTACCCCAGCGGCAAGCTGCACATGGGGCACGTGCGCAACTACACCATTGGCGACGTGATCTCCCGCTACCAGCGCATGCAAGGCAAGAACGTCCTGCAACCCATGGGTTGGGACGCCTTCGGCATGCCGGCGGAAAACGCCGCGATGAAGAACAACGTGGCCCCCGCCAAGTGGACCTACGAAAACATCGCCTACATGAAGTCCCAGCTGCGCAGCCTGGGCCTGGCGGTGGACTGGTCCCGCGAGGTCACCACCTGCAAGCCCGACTACTACCGTTGGGAGCAGTGGCTGTTCACCCGCCTGTTCGAAAAAGGCGTGATCTATCGCAAGAATGGCACCGTGAACTGGGACCCGGTGGACCAGACCGTACTGGCCAACGAGCAAGTGATCGACGGTCGCGGCTGGCGCTCCGGCGCGCTGATCGAAAAGCGCGAGATCCCGATGTACTACTTCAAGATCACCGCCTACGCGGATGAACTGCTGGAGAGTCTCGACGAGCTGACCGGCTGGCCCGAACAGGTCAAGACCATGCAGCGCAACTGGATCGGCAAGTCCCGGGGCATGGAAGTGCAGTTCCCCTACGACGTCGCCTCGATTGGCGAAGCCGGCACCCTGAAGGTCTTCACCACCCGTCCGGACACCCTGATGGGCGCCACCTATGTGGCCGTGGCCGCCGAGCACCCGCTGGCGACCCTGGCGGCCCAGAACGATCCCGCGCTGCAGGCGTTCATTGCCGAATGCAAGGGCGGCAGCGTCGCCGAAGCCGACGTCGCCACCCAGGAGAAGAAAGGCCTGCCGACCTCGCTGTTCGTCGAGCACCCGCTGACCGGCGAGAAACTCCCGGTGTGGGTCGCCAACTACGTGCTGATGCATTACGGCGATGGCGCCGTCATGGCGGTGCCGGCCCACGACGAACGCGATTTCGAGTTCGCCCACAAGTACAACCTGCCGGTCAAGCCCGTGGTCCGCACCAGCGCCGGCGACCAGACCCCGGCCCCGTGGCAGGACGCCTACGGCGAACACGGCGAGCTGATCAACTCCGGTGAATTCAACGGCCTGGATTTCGCGGGTGCGTTCGACGCCATCGAAGTGGCCCTGATCAAGAAGAACCTCGGTGCCTCCCGCACCCAGTTCCGCCTGCGCGACTGGGGCATCAGCCGCCAGCGCTACTGGGGCTGCCCGATCCCGATCGTGCATTGCGGCACCTGCGGCGACGTACCGGTGCCGGAAGACCAACTGCCCGTGGTCCTGCCGGAAGACGTCGTGCCCGACGGCGCCGGCTCACCACTGGCCCGCATGCCCGAGTTCTACGAATGCAGCTGCCCGAAATGCGGCGCACCGGCCAAGCGCGAAACCGACACCATGGACACCTTCGTCGAGTCCTCGTGGTACTACGCCCGCTACGCCTCGCCGCACCATGAAGGCGGCCTGGTGGAAAAATCCGCCGCCGACCACTGGCTGCCAGTGGACCAGTACATCGGCGGTATCGAACACGCCATTCTCCACCTGCTGTATGCGCGCTTCTTCCACAAGCTGATGCGCGACGAAGGCCTGGTGAGCTCCAACGAGCCCTTCAAGAACCTGCTGACCCAGGGCATGGTGGTCGCCGAGACGTATTATCGTCGCGAAGCCAACGGCGCCTACACCTGGTTCAACCCCGCCGATGTCGAGCTCGAACGCGACAGCAAGGCCAAGGTCATCAGCGCCAAGCTGATCGCAGACGGCCTGCCGGTGGAAATCGGCGGCACCGAGAAGATGGCCAAGTCGAAGAACAACGGCGTCGACCCACAGTCGATGATCGACCAGTTCGGCGCGGACACCTGCCGCCTGTTCATGATGTTCGCCTCGCCGCCCGACATGAGCGCCGAATGGTCCGACTCCGGCGTCGAGGGCTCGCACCGTTTCCTCAAGCGCGTCTGGCGCCTGGCCCAGGCCCACGTGGCCCAGGGCCTGCCGGGCAAGCTGGACGTCAACGGCCTGAACGACGAACAGAAAGCCGTTCGCCGCTCGATCCACCTGGCCATCAAGCAGGCCAGCCATGACGTCGGCCAGAACCACAAATTCAACACCGCCATCGCCCAGGTGATGACGTTGATGAATGTCCTGGAAAAAGCCGCGCAAGCCACCGGACAGGATCGCGCCTTGCTCCACGAAGGCCTGGAAGCGGTGACGCTGCTGCTGGCGCCGATCACCCCGCACATCAGCCACGAGCTGTGGAATCGACTGGGTCACGCCGACCCGGTGATCGACGCCCGCTGGCCGGTGGTGGACGAAACCGCGCTGGTGCAGGACAGCCTGACCCTGGTCATCCAGGTCAACGGCAAGCTGCGCGGCCAGATCGACATGCCGGCCAGCGCAACGCGCGAAGAAGTCGAAGCCGCCGCACGGGCCAACGAGAACGTGCTGCGCTTCGTCGATGGCCTGACGATTCGCAAAGTGATCGTCGTGCCCGGCAAACTGGTCAACATCGTCGCAAGCTAATTGGATCGGGCGCCTGGCCGCGGGCCGGGCGCCGAATATGACCTGGGGGGCCGCGTTGTCGGCCCATAGGGTTTCAAGGGGAGCAACAAGATGATCAAACGTAATCTGCTGGTCGTGGGCCTGGCGGTCCTGTTGAGCGCCTGCGGCTTCCAGCTGCGTGGCACCGGCACCACCGAGCTGGCTATCAAGGAGCTGGACCTCAGTGCGCGGGACGCCTACGGCGAAACCGTGAAAATGCTGCGCGACACGCTCCAGAACAGTGGCGTGAAGGTCTACAACGGCGCGCCCTACAAGCTGGTGCTGACCAATGAACAGCAAAGTCAGCGCAGCCTGAGCTACGCCGGCGCCGGGCGTTCGGCCGAATACGAGCTGACCAACGTGCTGAGCTATGAAATCCGTGGCCAGAACAACCTGTCGCTGCTGGACGACAAGCTCCAGGTGCAGAAGGTCTACCTGCACGACGGCAACAACATCACCGGCTCCGACCAGGAATCGACCCAGGTGCGTGGCGAAATGCGTCGCGAGCTGGTACAGCGCATGATGCTGCGCCTGCAACGCCTGAGCCCGGCCCAGTTGGAGCAATTGCAACAGACCGCCGACGCCCGCGCCAAGGCCGAAGCCGACGCGCTGGAAGCGGCACGCAAGGCGGAGGCGGAAACACCGCAGCAGTCGCCTCTGGAAGTCCCGGCTGAATAAGCCGTGCGGGGTGCTCCGGCGCCCCGCCCATCTGCGCTCATGAGCTGCATTCCATGAAACTGGCCCCCGCCCAACTCGGCAAGCACCTGCAAGGCGCCCTCGCGCCGGTCTACATCATCAGTGGCGATGACCCATTGCTGTGCCAGGAAGCTGCCGACGCCATCCGCAGTGCCGCTCGCCAGCAAGGGTTCGACGAACGCCAGGTGTTCGCCGCCGACGCCAATTTCGATTGGGGCAGCCTGCTGCTGGCCGGGGCGAGCATGTCCCTGTTCGCAGAAAAGCGCCTGCTGGAGCTGCGCCTGCCGTCCGGTAAACCTGGCGACAAAGGCGCCGCCGCGCTGATCGAGTATTGCTCGCGGCCTGCCGAGGACACGGTCCTGCTCATCAACCTGCCGAAACTCGATGGCAGTGCGCAGAAGACCAAATGGGGCAAGGCCCTGGTGGAGGGTCAGCAAACCCAGTTCGTGCAGATCTGGCCGGTGGATGTCAGCCAACTGCCGAGCTGGATCCGCCAACGCCTGTCCCAGGCCGGCCTCTCGGCCAGCCAGGACGCGGTGGAGCTGATTGCCGCCCGCGTCGAAGGCAACCTGCTGGCCGCGGCCCAGGAAATCGAAAAGCTCAAGCTGATGGCCGAAGGCGGACAAATCACCGTGGAAACGGTGCAGGCCGCCGTGGCCGACAGCGCTCGCTTCGATGTCTTCGGGCTGACCGATGCGATCCTCAACGGCGAGGCTGCCCACGCCCTGCGCATGCTTGAAGGCTTGCGAGGCGAAGGCGTCGAGCCACCGGTGATCCTCTGGGCGCTGTCCCGGGAATTGCGCCTGCTGGCCAACCTGTCGTTGCAGTACAGCCAGGGTGTACCGCTGGACAAGGCCTTCAGCCAGGCCCGCCCGCCCGTATGGGACAAACGCAAGCCGCTGATGAGCAAGGCCCTGCAACGTTACTCGGCGCCGCGCTGGGCACAACTGCTGCTCGAAGCGCAGCGCATCGACGCGCAGATCAAGGGCCAGGCCGCTGGCTCGCCGTGGATGAGCCTGAGTCGGTTGTCGCTGTTGATGGCCGGGCAGCGACTGACGCTTCCAGCTGAATAAACACCGCCTTGCCAGATGCTTTTGTGGCGAGGTAGCTTGCTCCCGCTGGATCGCGAAGCGATCCCAAAAAAGCGATGAGCGCTACGCACTCAAGCGGGAGCAAGCTCCCTCGCCACACAAGCGCGCTGGTCGCAAACGCTGCACACATTCCGCCGGCCTGCCGGGACTGGACAGCCCTCCAACTCTGGCCCATGATTCGCCCCGCACAACCCTCCCCCATGAGAGATCCCACCATGAGCAAAAAGCCATCCAGGCATGGCCCCAACAAGGCCAAGTCCATCGTCGCCCAGCCGCTGTTTCGCAGCCGCCAGGAACGACCCGCCAAGGGCAAGGGCAGCTACCGCCGCGAAGCCTTCCAGTCTGACAACTGGGAGGCTTCTTGCTTTCTGGCCGCTTGAACACCTGGACAAGCCCTACAGCCCTTTCGCATGTTAAGGTCAGCACCTGATTTGTATTTCTGGACCCGTGCATGCCCTTTTGTCTTTCCCGTCGCTTGCCCCTGCGCCAGCTGATTGCCGCCACCAGCATCGCCCTGCTGGTCGCCTGCGCTGAAAAACCCACCGCCGCCGACGCCCAACCGCTCCAGACCATCCCCGCCGTGACCGCCCCGGCCGTGGTGCCGCCTGTCGTGCCCACTGGTGAAAACCTGGACATCGTCCCCACCCAGACCTTCGCTGAATGGCAGGCCGGGTTTCGCAAGGACGCCTTGGCCGCCGGGATCCGTCCCGACCTGTTCGATCGCGCGTTCATTGGCGTCAGCCCCGACATGAGCGTGATCAAGGCCGATCGCAGCCAGCCGGAATTCACCCGCCCCGTGTGGGAATACCTCGATGGCGCCCTGTCGCCGCTGCGGGTCAACAAAGGCAAGGCACTGATCCAGCAGAACGCCCAAGTGCTGCAAAGTATCGAGCAACGCTACGGCGTCGATCGCGAGGCGCTGGTGGCGGTGTGGGGCATGGAAAGCAACTTCGGCCAGTTCCAGGGCACCAAGTCCGTGATCAACTCCCTGGCGACCCTGGCCTACGAAGGCCGACGCCCGGGCTTTGCCCATGCGCAACTGATCGCCGCCCTGCAAATCCTGCAACAGGGCGATATCGCACCGGAAAAAATGCTCGGCTCCTGGGCCGGCGCCATGGGCCAGACCCAGTTCATTCCCACCACGTACAACACCCACGCGGTGGATTTCGACGGCGACGGACGCCGGGACATCTGGGGCAGTTCCACCGACGCCCTGGCCTCCACCGCCCACTACCTGCAAAGCTCCGGTTGGCAACGCGGCCAGCCGTGGGGGTACGAGGTAGAGTTGGAAAAGGGGTTCGACTACGCCCTGGCCGACGGCACGACCCGCAAACCCTTCTCCGAATGGGTACGCCTGGGGGTTTCCACCTACGACGGCATGCCGATTCCCCCGGGTGAACGGCAATTGCCGGCGGCCCTGCTGCTGCCCGCCGGCCATCGCGGCCCGGCGTTCCTGGTGTTCGACAACTTCCGCGCCATCCTCAAGTACAACAACTCCTCGTCGTACGCGCTGGCGGTGGGCTTGTTGTCAGGGCGTTTCACCGGTGCGGGGCTGGTGTACGGCCAGTGGCCCAAGGATGACCTGCCGCTGAGTCGCAGCGAACGCATCGAACTGCAGACCTTGCTGAGCACGCATCAATACGACGCCGGCACCCCCGACGGCATCATCGGCGCCAACACCCGCAAGGCAATCCGCAGCGCCCAGCAGTCACTCGGCTGGCCGGCGGATGGGTATCCGACGCATCAATTGCTGGACGCGTTGCGTAACCGCTGAAGACTGTCTTGATGGCCACTGCCGCTTTCGCGAGCAAGCCCGCTCCCACAGGGACCGCGTTCTTTCATGGACACACGATCAACCTGTGGGAGCGGGCTTGCTCGCGAAGACTGAGTCGCAGACGACGCAGGATTAGCGTGTAACCACCACATCCTGCTCCAGCACCAACCGCTTCTCCCCCGCATCCAGCCTCACCAATGCGCCCATCGGCAAGGTCAGGTTCGGATCGCAATGCCCACTGCGCCAACCGGACAGCACCGGAATGCGCAACGGCTCGAAGGTCTGCTTGAGCAGGCGATTCAACGCTTCGACCTCCACCCCGGCCACATCCCCCACCAGCACGCCGCGCAACTTGGCCAACGTGCCAGCCAGGCGCAACTGGGTCAGCAACCGATCAATGCGATACAGCGGCTCGTTGACGTCCTCAATGAGCAGGATCACACCGTCTGCGTCGATCTGGTAAGGCGTGCCCATGGTCGCGGCAATGATCGAAAGGTTGCCCCCAGCAAACGCCCATGGGCGATGCCGGGCTGGACGGTGGTCAATGGATAGGCCTCGGGATGACTCAGCACACTGCCCGCCTTCAACTGCCCATGCAACAGGCTGAAAAACGAGGTGACGGTCGGGGGTTGTTTGTCGCCCAACAGATCGGCATTGAGCAACGGTCCGTGAAAGGTCACGAATCCGGCATAACGGTTGATGGCCAGGTGCAGCGCGGTGATGTCGCTGTAGCCAACGAAAGGCTTGGGGTTGCGCCGCAACAGGTCGTAATCGATGCGATCGAGCAAGCGTGGGGTGCCGTAGCCGCCGCGCAGGCAGATGATGGCGCTGACTTCAGGGTCGGCGAAGGCCGCATGCAGATCGTTGAGCCGTACCTCGTCACTGCCGGCCAGGTAGTTTTGCTTTTCGTAGACGCCTGGGAATATTCGCAGTTCGTGCCCTCTTGCGCGCATCCATTGGATGGCTTTTTCCGTGTCCAGGGGGCGGGGCCGGCGGGGGCGATCAGGGCGATCAGGCCTTTGGGGGGAGGGCTGGGACGGGGTGATGAGGGGTTAGGGTGTCCATGGGCTTCCGGTTTGTCGGCTTGCTTAGTGTGTATATCCGTTTTTTTTTGTCACGACCACTTATGGTTCCGCCCTTACGGCGGGTCACTTTTTTCAAACGCCAAAAAAGTAACCAAAAACGCTGTGCCCCACCACTCGGCACCTCGCCTAGGCGAGGTGTTCCCTCACTCCGGCATTGCTCCGTGAGCCCGCCGCGAAGGGCCATCCATGGCCCAGCGCGGCTAACCCGGCATCCATGCCGGGTTGCCCACTGCGCAATGCCTGCGTTCGGCCAGCGTGGTCGATGGGGCGTTCAGATCAAAGTCAAAAGCAAAGCAAAGCAAAGCAAAGCAAAGCGAGGGCACGCTCAGCATGTGTGTAGCTGATCCACCGCCATCGCGAGCAAGCTTTGCTCCACGGCCCAGACCCACAGCGTTGTAAGGATGCAGAACCGCCCAAAACAGACCAGCCACCAGACTGCTTCGCTTTTGATTTTGCTCTTGATCTTGATCTTGCGCCCCATTAACCACGATGGCTGAACGAAGGTATTGCGCAGTGGGCACCTCGGCATGGATGCCGAGGTAGCCGCGCTGGGCCATGGATGGCCCTTCGCGGCGGGCCCGCGGAGCAATGCCTTCGTTCAGGCATGCCGAGCCTAGGCGAGGCACCGAGTGGTGGGGCGAAGACCTTTTGGTTACTTTTGGGGCGTTTGCCAAAAGTAACCCGCCGTAAGGGCGGAACCCTAAGTAGCCGTTACACAAAAAACGGATATACACACAGCCCCACCAAAACCGGCTAAATCAGCTCCCCAACAGCTCCGCCTTGACCAACTTCGCCTGCTCATCCGCATGATACGAAGACCGCACCAACGGCCCCGAAGCCACATTCTTGAACCCCATCTTGTACCCCTCCTCGGCAAACCAGGCAAAGGTATCCGGATGCACAAAACGCTGCACCGGCAGGTGACTACGCGAAGGCTGCAGGTACTGCCCCAGGGTCAGCATGTCGATGTCATGCTCACGCATGCGCTTCATGACCTCGATGACCTCATCGTCGGTCTCACCCAGGCCCAGCATCAGCCCGGACTTGGTCGGAATGTGCGGCATCATCTGCTTGAAGCGTTGCAGCAAGGTCAGCGACCACTGGTAGTCCGAGCCCGGACGCGCAGCCTTGTACAGGCGCGGTACGGTTTCCAGGTTGTGGTTGAACACATCCGGCGGCTCGGCGGCGGTGATCTCCAGGGCGATGTCCATGCGGCCACGGTAGTCGGGCACCAGGGTTTCGAGCTGCACGTTCGGCGACAGTTTGCGGATCTCGCGGATGCAGTCGGCGAAGTGCTGGGCGCCGCCGTCACGCAGGTCGTCGCGGTCCACCGAAGTGATGACCACGTACTTGAGTTTCAGATCGGCAATGGCCACGGCCAGGTTTTCCGGCTCGCTCGCGTCCAGTGGCTTCGGCCGGCCATGGCCGACGTCGCAGAAGGGGCAGCGACGGGTGCAGATGTCACCCATGATCATGAACGTGGCGGTGCCACCGGAGAAGCACTCGCCCAGGTTCGGGCAGGACGCCTCTTCACAGACACTGTGCAGCTTGTGCTTGCGCAGCAGCGCCTTGATACGGTCGACCTCCGGGGAAACCGGGATGCGCACGCGAATCCAGTCGGGTTTCTTCGGCAGTTCGGTGGTGGGGATAATCTTGACCGGGATGCGTGCAACCTTCTCGGCGCCGCGCAGCTTGACGCCGGCCTCGACCTTGGCACGCGGGGCCGGACGCTCGGTAACATCCTGCGTCGGGATTATGGTTTGCACTGCATCAGTAGTCATATCAGTCGATTCCGCCCGTGAGGGTCGTCTGCTCAGCGTAGTCGAGGTGTTTGACGAGCTGCGCGCGCAGCCGGGCACTTACCTCGGCAAATTCAATCGATCCTGCGTGATCGCGCAACTGGGTCATCGCCAGCCCCGCATAGCCACAGGGATTAATCCGTCGAAACGGTTCAAGGTCCATGTCCACGTTCAAGGCCAGGCCATGAAACGAGCAACCGTGGCGGATCCGCAGCCCCAGGGAGGCGATCTTGGCCCCGTCGACGTAGACCCCCGGCGCATCCGGCTTGGCCGCGGCCATCACGCCGTAGCTGGCCAGCAGCTCGATGAGGCAGGTCTCCATGCGGGTGACCAGCTCGCGCACGCCGAACCCCAGCTTGCGCACATCCAGCAACAGGTAGGCGACCAGTTGGCCGGGACCATGGTAGGTCACCTGGCCGCCGCGGTCGACCTTCACCACCGGGATATCGCCCGGCAGCAACAGGTGCTCGGCCTTGCCGGCCTGGCCCTGGGTGAACACCGGCGGATGCTCCACCAGCCAGACTTCATCGTCGGCGGTGTTGCCCCGTTCGTTGGTAAAGCGTTGCATCGCGTGCCAGACCGGCTCATAGGCCATTTGGCCCAGTTCGCGAAAACCCAGCGTGCCCGGCATCACAACACCATGTGTACGAAACCGGTCGCCCGCAGTTCGCTGTTGATGTCGTAGAGCTGTTCCTGGCCGGTGGCCAGGATGTGCAACTGGATCGTCGTGTACTTGCCGTTGGTGCTCTGGCGCTCGGCCAGGGTCTTGAGGTCAACGGTCGCATGTTTCTCAAGGATCGCGATGATCTTGTCCTTGAAGCCCACGCCGGTGTCGCCGATCACCTTGATCGGGTAATCCGCGCAGGGGAATTCGATTTTTGGAGCCTTTACTTCTGGGTCTGTCATGGCGTAACGGCCTCGTAAGCCCGGGTAACGAACATGGCCCCGCACCGGATCGGAACGGGGCCATGCAGGTCAACAGCTGGAATCAGTTGAACAAGCCGTAGAAGAATAGACGGATGCTATCCCACATGCGGCGGAAGATACCACCTTCCTCGACCGCGTCCAGCGCGATCAGGTCGGCGCTGTGCACCACCTTGTCGTCCAGTTTGACTTCGACTTTACCGATCACGTCGCCCTTGGCGATAGGTGCGGTCAGTTGCGGGTTCATGGTCATGCTGGCAGCGAGCTTCTTGAGCTGGCCTTTAGGCAGAGTCATGGTCAGGTCCTGGGCCAGACCGGCCTTCACCTGGCTGCTGGTGCCTTTCCAGACCTGGGCCTGGGCCAGCTCGGTGCCCTTCTGGTAGAAGGTCTGGGTTTCGAAGAAGCGGAAACCGTAGGTCAGAAGCTTCTGGGTTTCGGCGGCACGGGCCACTTCGCTGCTGGTGCCGAAGACCACCGCGATCAGGCGCATGCCGTCACGCACGGCCGAGGACACCATGCAGTAGCCGGCCTCGTCGGTGTGACCGGTCTTCAGGCCATCGACGGTCTTGTCGCGCCACAGCAGCAGGTTGCGGTTAGGCTGCTTGATACCGTTCCAGAAGAACTCCTTCTGGGAGTAGATGGCGTAGTGCGCCGGGTCTTCGTGGATGATCGCCCGTGCCAGGATGGCCATGTCGTGAGCCGACGAGTAGTGCTCGGGGTTCGGCAGGCCGGTCGGGTTCATGAAGTGGCTGTTGGTCATGCCCAGATCGGCCACGGTCTTGTTCATCATGTCGGCGAACGCATCTTCGCTGCCGGCAATGTGCTCGGCCAGGGCGACGCTGGCGTCGTTGCCGGATTGGATGATGATGCCGTGCAGCAGGTCGCTGACGGTCACTTGCGAGCCCACCTTGATGAACATCCGCGAACCGCCGGTACGCCAGGCGTTCTCGCTGACGGTCACCGGATCGTTTTCACCGATCTGGCCGCGACGGATTTCCAGGGTGGCGATGTAGGCGGTCATCAGCTTGGTCAGGCTGGCCGGTGGCAGGCGCTGGTCACCATTGTTCTCCACCAGCACGTTGCCGCTGCTGGCATCCATGAGCACATAGGACTTGGCGGCCAATTGTGGCGGCGATGGCATCATCTCGACCGCGAACGCGGCAGGTGAAAGCAGCAGCGGGACTAGCAGGCAAAGGCGTTTGGCAAAGGTGGTGATGTTCATCCGTCTCTCGAAGTCGCTAATGGAAACTGCCCGGAGGCAATACTTACAAGCAGCCTTCTTGACGGGCTGCCGCGTATTTAAGTTGCTCACTCACAGCCCTTGCCGGGCTTTTGTTATTCATGGAGCCAACAACCCGACCCGCTCGAACCGCAAGCGGGCCGTCAATCAATCACTCGGCGGTGACCAGGCTCGGCGAACCGAGATTGGCCAGGCGCACACTGTTCTGCACCTGCTGGACCTCACCCGGAGAACCGATCGGCCCCAGGCGCACCCGATGCAGGGTCTGCTGGTTGCGCACGATCGAGCTGATGAACACCGGGGCGCTCACCATCGAGCTGAGCTTGGACCGGAGCAGTTCGGCAGCGTCCGGGTTGGCGAACGCGCCCACCTGCAGATACTGGCCAGACGCTGTTGCAGAAGCGTTTTTTTTTGCTTCCAACTGCAC
Source organism: Pseudomonas sp. Cab53 (assembly GCF_018325965.1). Classification (NCBI taxonomy): domain Bacteria; kingdom Pseudomonadati; phylum Pseudomonadota; class Gammaproteobacteria; order Pseudomonadales; family Pseudomonadaceae; genus Pseudomonas; species Pseudomonas sp. Cab53. Next base: position 5,427,128 of record NZ_AP021902.1, read on the forward strand.
CGGCACTACGGCCGCCGCGTGCTGCTGCGGCGGTGGCGTCCACTGTTCGACCGTACCGGTGGAAGCGGTTACGGTCGGCGCGGCATTTTGCGCCACTTTTGGCTCGTTGAGCATCAAAGGCGCCGGACGGCCACGTTGGGCCCACCATTCCTGCGGGTCGATGCCCTCGACCTTGACCCGTGCGGTGCCGATTTCAGCGTAACCGAGCTTTTTCGCCGCCGCATACGACAGGTCGATGATGCGGTCGGAATAGAACGGCCCGCGGTCATTGACCCGCAGGATCACGCTCTTGTTGTTGTCCAGGTTGGTCACCCGCACGTAGCTGGGCAGCGGCAGCGTCTTGTGGGCCGCGCTCATACCGTACAGGTCATACACCTCGCCATTGGCAGTGTTCTGGCCGTGGAACTTGGTGCCATACCAGGATGCCGTGCCCGAGGCGACGTAGCGCTTGGAGTCGGCCATCGGGAAATAGGTCTTGCCCAGCACGGTGTAGGGGTTGGCCTTGTAGGGGCCGGTGTGCAGGGTCGGGGTGGCGTCGGGGATGCGCGAGACATCGACGTCCCACCATGGCGCACCGTCCTTGTGGGCACGGTTGATATCCAGCCCCGGTGCCGAGCGCACGGCGGTGGAGTTTTTCTGCGCCGGCGCGCGGCTGGTCGAACAGCTGACGACCAGCAGCGACAGCGCAGCCAACGCCACGAGCTTGAGGGGCTTGGCTTTCAGGGGTTGATAGGTAGGCAATGCCCGCATTATTTGACGCCCCGTGCTTTGACCAGCTCTTCAGACAGCTGATATACGGCCATGGCGTACATCACGCTGCGGTTATAACGCGTAATCGCGTAGAAATTCTTCAGGCCCATCCAGTATTCGGGGCCCTGCTCGCCTTCCAGGCGCATCGCGGTGACCGGCATGTCGTCACGCAGCGCATCATGACTCGACCAGCCCAACGCCCGCAACTCCCCGACGGTTTTCGTCGGCTCGATGCCTTCGGTCAGGCCTTCGTCCACCTGGTCGCCACGCACGTCGGCGCGACTGACCACCGGCTGGCCGGCTTCCCAGCCGTGACGCTTGAAATAGCTGGCAACACTGCCGATGGCATCGGTGGGGTTGGTCCAGATATTGATGTGGCCGTCGCCGTCGAAGTCCACCGCGTAGGCGCGGAAGCTGCTGGGCATGAATTGCGGCAGGCCCATCGCCCCGGCGTAGGAACCCTTGAGGGTCAACGGGTCGACCTGTTCCTCGCGGGCCAGCAGCAGGAACTCACGCAGCTCCTTGCGGAAGAACTCGGCGCGTGGTGGGTAATCGAAGCCCAGGGTCGACAGCGCGTCGATCACCCGGAAATTGCCGGTATTGCGGCCAAAAAAGGTCTCGACACCAATGATGGAGACGATGATCTGGGCCGGCACGCCGTACTCCTGCTCGGCACGGGCCAGCGCGGCTTCGTGCTGGCGCCAGAAGTCCACGCCCCGGGCGATACGGGCCTCGGTGATGAACATCGGCCGGTATTCGCTCCATTGCTTGACCCGTTCGGCAGGCCGGGAAATGGCATCCAGGATCGACTGCTTGCGCTCGGCTTCGCGGAACACGCCCATCAGCTGTTCCCCGGCGAAACCGTAGTCGCGGGTCATCTCGCCGACGAACTCGGCCACTTGGGGCGAGCCTTCGTACTCGCCCGCCAGGACCGGCGGCGTGCCACCGAGAAAGCCCACCAGGCCGATCCACGGCGCATATCGCGTCGACCAGCCACGCATTGCTTGCATTGAACTCTTCACCTTATTCAAACCTGTGCGATCCACTTGCGATGGGTATGGATCGACATCAAAACCCCAAACGCTGACAGTAGTGTCACCAGCGAAGTTCCTCCGTAGCTAATGAAGGGCAACGGCACCCCTACCACCGGCAACAGGCCACTGACCATACCGATGTTGACGAAAACATACACAAAAAACGTCATGGTCAGGCTGCCCGCCAGCAACTTGCCGAACAGCGTCTGGGCCTGGGCGGTGATCACCAGCCCTCGGCCGATCAGCAGCAGGTAGATCAGCAGCAGCACGCAAATGCCCACCAGGCCGAACTCCTCGCCCATCACCGCGATGATGAAGTCGGTGTGGCTCTCCGGCAAAAAGTCCAGGTGCGACTGGGTCCCCATGAGCCAGCCTTTGCCGAATACCCCGCCGGAACCGATGGCGGCCTTGGACTGGATGATGTTCCAGCCGGTGCCCAGCGGGTCGCTCTCGGGGTCGAGGAACGTCAGGACGCGTTGCTTCTGGTAGTCGTGCATGACGAAGTACCACATCGCCACCGACACCGGCACCGCCGCGGCGACCACGCTGAGGATCCAGCGCCAGCGCAAGCCGCCCATGAACAGCACGAAGGCGCCGCCGGCCAGGATCAGCAGCGAGGTGCCGAGGTCTGGCTGGCGCACGATCAGGATGAACGGGATCCCGATCAGCAACAGGCTGATGCACACGTGCTTGAGCTGGGGCGGCAAGGTGCGCTTGGACAGGTACCAGGCGATGGTCGCCGGCATGATGATCTTCAGGAATTCCGAGGGCTGGAAGCGAATCACCCCGGGGATGTTGATCCAGCGGGTCGCGCCCATGGCGTTGTGGCCCATCACGTCCACCACCACCAGCAGGCTGACGCCGATCACGTAGGCCAACGGCACCCAGCGCGCCATGAAACGCGGCTCCAACTGGGCAATGACGATCATCGACACCAGGCCGATGCCGAACGAGGTGGCCTGCTTGGCCAGCAAGTCCCAGCTTTTGCCGCTGGCCGAATACAGCACGAACAGGCTGCCGGCGGCCAGGGTCAGCAGCAGGATCAGCAGGGGGCCATCGATGTGCATGCGCTGCAACAGGGTGGCACGACGGCGCATCACATCTTCGCTGGAGAGGATGCGGTCGAAATTATTCTTCACGGGCCGTAGCCTCCGCAGTGATGGGGCTTGCGTACTCGGGCTTGAGCTGGCCGTGCTCGTCCAGCAACCAGGCGTCCATCACCTGGCGCACCACGGGCGCGGCGACACCGGAGCCCGACTCACCGTTCTCGACCATCACCGCCACGACGATTTTCGGGTTGTCGGCCGGGGCAAAGCCGACGAACAGGGCGTGGTCGCGGTGGCGCTCCTGGACCTTGGAGCGGTCGTACTTCTCACCCTGCTTGATCGCGACCACCTGGGCCGTACCACTCTTGCCGGCGATGCGGTACGGCGAACCGATGGCCGCCTTGCGCGCCGTGCCGCGAGCCCCGTGCATCACCTGCTGCATGCCGTTGTTGACCTTCTGCCAGTCCGACGGATTGTGCAGGATGATGTCCGGCATCGGGTTCGGGTCCACCGGCTTCTGGCCTTCGATGGTCTTGGCCAGGTGCGGGCGATACCACTTGCCCTTGCTCGCCACCAGCGCGGTGGCCTGGGCCAGTTGCAAAGGCGTGGCCTGCATGTAGCCCTGGCCGATCCCCAGGATCAGGGTTTCGCCGGGGAACCAGGCCTGGCGCCGGGTGGCGCGCTTCCATTCCCGGGACGGCATCAGGCCGGGGGACTCTTCGAACATGTCCAGGGAGACTTTCTGGCCGATGCCGAACTTGTTCATGTAGGACGACAGCCGATCGATCCCCAGCTTGTGGGCCAGGTCATAGAAATAGGTGTCGTTGGACCGCATGATCGCCGTTTCCAGGTCCACGTAACCGTCGCCGGTACGGTTCCAGTTGCGGTACTTGTGGTCGTAGTTGGGCAGCATGTAGTAGCCCGGGTCGTAGACGCGGCTCGACGCCGTCACCACGCCGGAATCCAGCCCGGCAATCGCCACGGCCGGCTTGATGGTCGAGCCCGGCGGATAGAGGCCGCGCAGCACCCGGTTGAACAGCGGCCGGTCGATGGAGTCGCGCAGCTCGGCGTAGGCCTTGAAGCTGATGCCGGTCACGAACAGGTTCGGGTCGAAACTCGGCTGGCTGACCATCGCCAGGACCTCGCCGGTATTCGGATCCAGCGCCACCACGGCGCCCCGGCGCCCGCCCAGCGCCGCTTCGGCGGCCTCCTGCAGCTTGATGTCCAGGCTCAGGACGATGTCCTTGCCGGGGATCGGGTCGGTGCGCTTGAGCACCCGCAGTACCCGGCCACGGGCATTGGTCTCGACTTCTTCGTAACCCACCTGGCCGTGCAGCTCGGGCTCGTAGAAACGTTCGATACCGGTCTTGCCGATGTGGTGGGTGCCGCTGTAGTTGACCGGGTCGAGGGTCTTGAGCTCTTTCTCGTTGATTCGCCCCATGTAGCCGACCGAGTGGGCAAAGTGCGGCCCCTGGGGATAATGCCGCACCAGTTGCGCCACCACCTCGACGCCGGGCAGGCGGAACTGGTTCACGGCGATCAGGGCGATCTGCTCCTCGGTCAGCTCGAACAGGATCGGCACCGGCTCGAACGGCCGGCGCCCCTGGCGCATGCGCTTCTCGAAGATCGCCCGGTCCTCGGGGGTCAGTTGCAGCACTTCGACGATCACGTCGAGCACCTGCTGCCAGTCGCCGGAGCGCTCGCGGGTCATGCTCAGGCTGAAGCTGGGACGGTTGTCCGCCACCACCACGCCATTGCGGTCGAAGATCAGCCCACGGGTCGGCGGAATCGGCTGCACGTGCACCCGGTTGTTTTCCGACAGGGTCGAGTGGTACTCGTACTGGATCACCTGGAGGAAGTACAACCGCGCGATCAGCACCCCGATCAGCGTCACCACCGTGATGGCGCCGAACACGACGCGGCCCCGTACCAGGCGGGCGTCTTTTTCGTGGTCCTTGATGCGGATCGGCTGAGGCATGGGGCAGGATTACTTGTGGTAAGGGTGTCCGGACAGGACTGTCCAGGCACGGTACAACTGTTCGCCGATCAGGATCCGCACCAGCGGATGCGGCAACGTCAACGGCGACAACGACCAGCGTTGGTCGGCCCGGGCACAGACTTCCGGCGCCAGCCCTTCGGGGCCGCCGACCATGAAATTGACCGTGCGCGAATCCAGCCGCCAGCGATCGAGCTCCACCGCCAGTTGCTCGGTGCTCCAGGGCTTGCCATGGACTTCGAGGGTGACGATCCGCTCGTTCGGCCCGACCTTGGCCAGCATGGCTTCGCCTTCCTGGCGGATGAAGCGCGCCACGTCGGCGTTCTTGCCACGGGTATTGAGCGGAATTTCCACCAGTTCCAGCGCCAGTTCGGACGGAAGACGCTTGGCATACTCATGCCAGCCTTCTTCCACCCACTTGGGCATGCGGGAACCGACGGCGATCAGGCGCAGTCGCACAGCGAACCCTTACTGCTGGTCTTTGTTGAGCTTGGTGAAGTGCTCATGGGTGTTTTCCGGGCTGTGGTGACGGGCATCCGCCGCACGGCTCTGCTCGGCACCGGCCCACAGGCGCTCCAGGTCATAGAACTGGCGGGCCGAGGCGGTCATCATGTGCACGATGACGTCATCCATGTCCAGCAGGACCCAGTCGCTGTCGCCCTTGCCTTCTTCACCCAGCGGCTTGACGCCCTGGGCCTTGACCGCTTCGCGGACCTTGTCCAGCATCGCGCCGATCTGGCGGTTGGAGGTACCGGTGGCGATGATCATGAAGTCGGTGATGCTCTGCTTGTCACGGACGTCGATCACCTGGATGTCCTGGGCCTTGACGTCTTCCAGGGCGGCAACGGACACCTTGACCAGCTCTTCGCCGGCCAATGCGGCGCCCACGTGGGCCTCTACCGGCAGCGGGGCGCTCTTGAACGTGCCCTTGCGCTTAACTTTGCTTACGTCTTTGTCAGTCATATAAAACTCGTTTTGCTCATGTGTTCGGGCGCTTCGCTACACGCATTCACGTGCCTTGAAGCGCGCCTCTTTCAGTTCGACGCACGGTACAGCCCGTGCGCATCGATGTAGGCCAGGACCGCGTCGGGCACCAGGAAACGTACCGACTTACCGCTGGCCAGCAGTTGACGGATCTGGGTGGCGGATACCGCGAGCGGCGTCTGCCAGACGAATGCAATCTGTCCGCTCGGCCCTTTCAGGGCCAGCGGGTCGCTCACCGAGCGTGCCGCCAGCAGGTTGCGCAAGGCATCCGGCGGCTCGCTGTCGGCATCCGGGCGTTGCAGCACCAGGATGTGGCAATGCTGGAGCAACTCTTCCCAGCGGTGCCAAGTGGGCAGGCCGCAAAATGCGTCCCAGCCCAGAAGCAGAAAAACCTGGGCATCGGCGGCCAGTTCGGCGCGCATCAGCTCCAGGGTGTCAATGGAGTAGGACGGCTTGTCCCGCAGCAATTCACGGGCGTCCACGACCAACGGCGCCACACCGGCCACCGCGCACTCGACCATCGCCAAACGGTCTTGCGCCGAAACCCTCGGCATCTCCCGATGAGGCGGCCTGGCGCTGGGCGTCAGGCGTAGCTCATCGAGGCCCAGGGCATCGGCCACTTCCAGCGCACCGCGCAAATGGCCGATGTGCACCGGGTCGAACGTGCCGCCCAGGATGCCGATGCGCTTTGGCGCGGTGGTCGCCGTCACAGCGGTCTTAGTCATAGGGGCCAGTGCGTCAAGGTCGCCCAAGTCAGGCCGGCTCCTGCCCGCGCAACTGGCCGTCGCCCACCACGATGTACTTCTCGCAGGTCAGGCCTTCGAGGCCCACCGGGCCGCGGGCGTGCAGCTTATCAGTAGAAATGCCGATCTCGGCACCCAATCCGTATTCGAAACCGTCGGCGAAGCAGGTCGGGGTGTTGATCATCACCGAGGCCGAGTCCACCTCGGCGACGAAGCGCCGGGCTTCGCCCTGGTGCTCGCTGACGATGGCGTCGGTGTGATGGGAGCCGTGGCGATTGATGTGCTCGATGGCCTGGTCCAGCCCGTCGACCACGCGGATCGACAGGATCGGCGCCAGGTATTCGGTGTCCCAGTCCTGCTCGGTGGCGGCCACCGCCTCGATGATCGCCCGGGTGCGCTCGCACCCACGCAGTTCGACGCCTTTTTCGCGGAACTGGGCCGCCATCGCCGGCAGGAAGGCCTGGGCCACGGCCTGGTCCACCAGCAGGGTTTCCATCGCGCCACAGATGCCATAACGGTAGGTCTTGGCATTGAAGGCAATGCGCTGGGCCTTCGGCAACTCGGCGTGGGCACTGACGTAGACGTGGCAGATGCCGTCCAGATGCTTGATCACCGGCACGCGGGCGTCACGGCTGATCCGCTCGATCAGGCCCTTGCCACCGCGCGGGACGATGACGTCGACGAACTCGGGCATGCTGATCAACGCGCCGACGGCGGCGCGGTCGGTGGTCTCCACCACTTGCACCACGGCGGCCGGCAGATCGGCCTCGGCCAGACCGCGCTGGATGCAGGCGGCGATGGCACGGTTGGAATGAATCGCCTCGGAACCGCCGCGCAGGATGGTCGCGTTACCCGACTTCAGGCACAGGCTCGCGGCGTCGATGGTCACGTTCGGCCGCGACTCGTAGATGATCCCGACCACACCCAGCGGCACGCGCATCTTGCCCACCTGGATGCCCGACGGCCGGTAGCTCATGTCGCGGATCGCGCCGACCGGGTCCGGCAATGCCGCGACCTGACGCAAGCCGACGATCATGCCGTCGATGCGGGCCGGGGTCAGCGCCAGACGTTCGAGCATCGCCGGCTCCAGGCCATTGGCCCGGCCGGCGGCCAGGTCCAGTTCGTTGGCGGCGGACAACTCGGCGCGAGCGGCGTCCAGCGCATTGGCGGCGGCTTGCAGGGCGCGGTTCTTCTGCGCGGTGCTGGCACGGCCGATGATGCGCGACGCGTCGCGAGCGGCGCGACCCAGGCGGGTCATGTAGTCAAGAACGGACTCAGTCATGGTCTGTGTGGTCTTGGCGGTGAGGAAAGCGGCAGATTATAGCTGTCGTAACCCTCGACTAACAGCATGGACTCACAGCGGTGACCGGCGGAGGATCAAAAAGACGCCGACAGCCGCGGTTCACGTGCGTGTTCAGTGGTGATTAAGCTTCGCATTGCTATCATCGCCCTTCCTTTGGCCTCACTGCGTCTATCGCCATGACCGATCCAACCCCTTCGCCCCAGCCCAAGGCCCTGCCCCACGGCTTTTTCGATCGCGACGCCCAAGTGCTTGCCCGGGACCTGCTGGGCAAGGTCATCCGCCACAAGGTCGGGGACCTGTGGCTCAGCGCGCGGATCATCGAGACCGAAGCGTATTACTTCGCCGAAAAAGGCAGCCACGCCTCGCTCGGCTACACGGAAAAACGTAAGGCTTTGTTTCTGGATGGCGGCCACATCTATATGTATTACGCCCGGGGCGGTGATTCGCTGAACTTCAGCGCCCAGGGCCCAGGCAATGCCGTGCTGATCAAGTCGGCCTATCCGTGGGTCGATGCCGTCTCCGGCCCGGCGAGCCTGGCGCAGATGCTGCTGAACAACCCCGACGCCCAGGGCCAGCCGCGCACGCCGCAGAAGCTCTGCGCCGGCCAGACCCTGCTGTGCAAGGCTCTCGGGCTGAAAGTGCCGGAATGGGACGCCAAACGCTTCGACCCCGAGCGCCTGCTGGTGGAAGATGTCGATGTGCCGACGGTCAATGTCATCCAGACCACCCGCCTGGGGATCCCGCAAGGGCGCGACGAGCACCTGCCCTACCGCTTCGTCGATGCGGCCTATGCCCCTGGTGCACCCGGAACCCGCTGCGACGCGGACAGGTCGAAGGTCGCGATTATTTTTTGCTTTCATAAACACACCGCACAACCATGTGGGAGCGAGCTTGCTCGCGATAGCGTCGAGTCAACTGAATGGATGTTGACTGACACACCGTAATCGCGAGCAAGCTCGCTCCCACAGTTGATCTTCAGTGACCGCAGGTTTTGTGTTCACAACAGAATCCCACAGGGGGTTCGGTGCATGCCGATCAATCTTCGATGGAGTTGTTCTTATGAGCCAATGGCTCGATAGCATCACCGGCTGGCTGAGTGTCAATCCGCAATGGCTGGCGGTGGCGGTGTTCATCGTCGCCTGCGTGGAATGCCTGGCGATTGCCGGGTTGATCGTGCCGGGCACGGTGTTGTTGTTCGCGATCGCGGTGCTGGCCGGCAGCGGTGCGCTGTCGCTGGGCGAGACGCTGCTGCTGGGGTTGCTCGGCGGCTTGCTGGGGGACCTGGTGTCGTATTTCCTCGGCCGCCACTTCCACCAGAACATCCGGCGTCTGCCAGGGCTGCGGCACCACCCGGAATGGATGAACGCGGCCGAGAGCTACTTCCAGCGCTACGGCATCGCCAGCCTGCTGGTGGGGCGCTTCATCGGCCCACTCAGGCCGATGCTGCCGATGGTGGCCGGGATGTGTGACATGCCGTTCCCGCGCTTCGCCGCCGTCAGCCTGCTGGCCGCCTCCGGCTGGACCGTGGCGTACCTGCTGCCCGGCTGGGCCACCGGCGCGGCGTTCCGCCTGCCACTGCCCGAAGGTTTCTGGCCACAGGCCGGGGTGGTGGTCGGCAGCATCGCGGTGATGATCGGCCTGAGCGTCAACAGCAGCATGCGCCGTCACCGGCATGCCACCGCGCTGATTGCCGGCCTGGGCCTGGTGATCCTGATCGGCCTGTTCATCGGCTTTCGCTACCTCACAGCCTTCGACCAGGGGTTGATGACGCTGGTCCAGGAGCACCGCAGCCCGACGCTGGACGAAATCGCCGTGACCTTCACGCTGATCGGCGAATTCCACTTCATGCTGATCTTCAGCTCCCTGCTGACCGGCCTGCTGTTATTGGCGCGCCAATGGCGGCAGGCAATCTTCGCCGGCGGCACGATGCTGCTCACCTCCCTGGCCAATACCGGCAGCAAGCACTTCTTCGCCCGTGTGCGCCCAGAAATTCTCACCGACCCACTGACCAGCTACAGCATGCCCAGCGGCCATGCCTCTGGTGCGTTCGCGCTGTTCCTAGCGCTGGCCGTCCTGGCCGGTCGCGGCCAACCGCCCCGCCTGCGCCTGACCTGGCTGCTGCTGGGCTGCCTGCCGGCGCTGGCGATTGCCTTGTCGCGGGTTTATCTCGGTGCTCATTGGCCGAGCGACATCATCGCCGGCGCCATGCTCGCCGCCTGTGTCTGCGCCGCCGTCCTGTGGCTGAGCCAGCGCCAGGCACCGCTACCGGCCATGCCGCCGAAAATCTGGTGGCTGATCCTGCCGGCGATGGTGGCCGCGTTCAGCTTCTTCAGCTTCCGGCACCTGCCCCATGGCCTGCTACGGTATGCCTACTGAGCGGCGGACCAATGAGCACTGGAGATCCGTGTGGGGTCAGGCGAAGAGTTCGCCCTGCAACTCATCGAGCAAGGCCTGGATCGCATCCAGGCGCTGCTGTGGGTCATCGAGTTGCAGCAGGTCGATCTTGTCCAGTTCGTTGAACGGCAACAGATAGGCCAGCTGGTTGGCCAGCGATTGCTGGCCGGTCGCTTCGGTGCCCATGTTCAAGGCTTCGACCATCGGGTGCTCGGCCAGGGCCTTGAGCAACGCCACCAGGTCAGCGTCCTCGTCCTGCAGCGGTTGCTCCGGCTCGTCCTCCAGCCACTCGACATCGGCGACCGTCAACTGATCCGCCTGGACGCTGCTGCCATGCACAATAAAACGCCGCCCGCCCTTCACGCGGATGCCCAACAGGCCGTTGTCCTGCTGGGAAAAGTCGGTGATCAGCGCCTCGCAGCCCACCCGCGCATAACCTTCCGGGGCAAAGCCCACTTCCTCGCCATCGAGGATGCACACCACTCCGAACCCTTCGCCTTTTTTCATGCAGCGGCCGATCATGTCGAGGTAGCGCGCCTCGAAAATCTGCAAATCGAGGATGCAACCGGGGAACAACACAGTGTTCAACGGGAAAAGCGGCAAGCTCATAACCAGTTCCTTAGACTGTCATCGACACCACCAACGGCAGCAACACCGCCGTGGCTACGCCCATCAGACTCATCGCCAGCGCCGCAAAAGCGCCGGACTCTTCGCTTTCCTGCAAGGCCACGGACGTGCCCACCGCATGGGCCGCCAATCCCAGGGCCATACCGCGGGCCTCGGGGCTGTGCACCTTCAACCCGTTGAGGATGCTCGGGCCCAGAATCGCCCCAAGCACGCCCGTGATCAAGACGAACACCGCCGCCATGGCCGCCATGCCGCCAATCTGCTCGGCCACCAGCATGGCGATCGGCGAGGTCACGGACTTGGGCGCCATGGTCATCAGAATCATGTGCTCGGCGCCGAACACCCAGCCCAGCAGCACCGCAGAGCCGGTGGCGACCACCCCGGCTATCACCAGCGTAGTAAAAATCGGCCAGAACAATTGGCGGATCCGCCGCAGGTTCAAATACAACGGCACCGCCAGGGCGACCGTGGCCGGCCCCAGCAGGATGCTGAGGATTTCAGTGCTCTTGCGGTATTCGGCGTAACCAATGCCGCAACCGACCAGCACGCCGATCAGCAGCACCATCGACATCAGCACCGGCTGCAGGAACACCCAACGGGTCTTTTCGAACGCCGCCAATACCAGTTGATAGGCGCCCAGGGTGATGCCGATGCCGAACAGCGGATGATGGATCACCGAGGTCCAGGCGCCTTGCCAGTCGAGGATCATTCGCTCTCCTCCGCCGCGGCGACGTGACGCCGTGCCAGGCGCTGCATCAGCACCCCGGTCAGGGCCACGGACAGGATCAACGACAAGGTCAATGCACCGACGATGGCCCAGAAATCGGCCGCGATGGCCCGCGCATAGACCATCACCCCCACTGCCGGCGGGACCAGCAACAACGGCAAGTAGCGCAACAGGCTGCCGGCGGCCAGGCTCAGCGGCTCACTGACTTCGCCGCGCATGATCAGGTAGCCCAACAACAGCAGCAACCCCACGATGGGCCCGGGCAACACCGGCAGGAACAAATGATTGATCGCAGTGCCCAGCAATTGGAACAGCACCAGCCAGGTCAGGCCCCGTAGCAACATCCGCTCTCTCCCCTGCAACAGATCCAATGAACGCGCCAACTCGGCTCACGACGTGACGGTGTGGCGAGGGAGCCTGCTCCCGCTGGGCTGCGCAGCGGCCCCATTTTATGAGTGCTGCGCACTCAAGCGGGAGCAAGCCCCCTCGCCACGGAATCGAACGCGCACGTCAAGTGAACGGAATCGCAAAGAATGCGCCCGCATTATAAGCATGCCCGCGCTATGGGTCGGCATTCGTAAAAAGCATGGTCGGTGACCTTACGTGCGTGCCATGTTGATCTACAGTGGTTCTCCGGGGGCGCAAGTCCCCGCTCCAGAAAAAGACAATACCGATGAACCCAAGGAGAGTCTCAATGCCCTACGTCCCCGTTGCAGCGCTCAAAGATTATGTCGGCAAGGAACTTGGACGTTCCGATTGGCTTACCATCGACCAGGACCGCATCAACCTGTTCGCCGAAGCCACTGGCGACTTTCAGTTCATCCACGTCGACCCGGTCAAGGCCGCGCAAACCCCGTTTGGCAGCACCATCGCCCACGGTTTCCTGTCGTTGTCGCTGATGCCCAAGCTGATGGAAGACATCCTGATCCTGCCCGAGGGCGTGAAGATGGTCGTCAACTATGGGCTCGACAGCGTGCGTTTCATCCAGCCGGTGAAAGTCGATTCCAAGGTCCGGCTCAAGGTCGAACTGGTGGACGTCACCGAGAAGAAGCCCGGTCAATGGCTGCTCAAGGCCACCGCCACGCTGGAAATCGAAGGTTCGGAAAAACCCGCCTACATCGCCGAGCCACTGTCGCTCTGCTTCGTGTAGACCTTCGCGGTTGCGAAACCGCCCAGGGCTGTTTCGCATCGCTTCTCTGTATCCAGAGGGTGCAGCTGCGGCATACTCGTGGCCTGATGACCTGGATCCCGTTATGCGCTTACTCGTTCCGCTGACCCTGACCCTGTTGCTCACCGCCTGCGGCGACGGCGAATCGCTGCTGCCTCCCGACGCGCGCCTGCCCGACGGCGGACGCTATCGCGGCGACCTGGTGGACGGCCTGCTGCAAGGCCAGGGGCGTATCGACTACCCCAACGGCAGCTGGTACGCCGGGCAGTTCGACAAGGGCCAGTGGCACGGCACCGGGGAATGGCACGGCAGCAACGGCGAGGTCTACCGCGGCCAGTTCCAGCACGGCCTGTTCCACGGCCAGGGCAGCCTGACCACGCCCACCAGCAGCTACACCGGTGGCTTCAAGCAGGGCCGGCGCGACGGCGAAGGCACGCTCAAGGAAAACGGCATGACCTACCGCGGCGAGTTCAAGGCCGACCGGTACTCAGGCCTCGGGCGCCTGGAGCTCGACGACGGCAGCCAGTACCAGGGCCCCTTCGTCAATGGCAAGCCCAACGGCGAAGGCCAGCGCTTCGATGCCAGCGGCAACCAGTTCACCGGGCACTTCGTCGACGGCCAACTGCAAGGCAAGGGGACCTTCAACAGCGCCGACGGCGACGTCTATGTCGGCGGTTTCAGGAACAACCAACTCAACGGTCGCGGCCGTTACGAAAACGCTGACGGCGACGTCTGGATCGGCCAGTTCAAGGACGGCGCGCTGACCGGCAAGGGTGAATTGATCGGGGCCGATGGCAGCCATTACCTCGGGCAATTCAACGAGTGGCGATTCACCGGCCAGGGGCGCCTGAACCTGCCCGACGGCAGCTTCTACGTCGGCCAGTTCGAGAACGACAGCTACCACGGGCGCGGCACCCTGGCATTGACTGACGGCACCGTGCAAAGCGGCACCTGGGCCAAGGGCCAACGGGTACGCGACGCCGATGGCCGGCTGCTGCCGGACGTGCTGGAACTTGGCCTGCTGGCCCAGGGCCGCCTGCTGGACGACGCCCTCGCCAATATCCCCGCCTCCACCCCGGCGGTGGAGCTGTACAGCCTGACCCTGGGTGGCGATGGCAAGCAGAGCGTGTTCCTGCGCGAATCCGACTACGTCGCCAACATGCTCGCCAGCCGTTTCGGCGCCTTCGGGCAGATCCGCCTGGTGAACCACCGCGATCACCTCGGTGACCGGCCCATGGCCAGCCGCGAAAGCCTGCGCCGCGCCGCCGCCACCCTGGCCGAACGCAGCGGCCCGGAAGACCTGATTTTCATCTACCTGACCAGCCACGGCACCAGCGAGCATGAACTGGTGCTCGACCAGCCCCGCATGGAGCTGGCCGACCTGCCCGCCGACGAACTGGCCGCGGTCCTGGCGCCGCTGAAGAACCGCGACAAGATCGTGGTGATCTCAGCCTGCTACTCCGGCGGTTTCATCCCGGCGCTCAAGGATGAACGTACCCTGGTCATGACCGCCTCGCGGGCCGACCGGGTGTCCTTCGGCTGCTCCGAGGAAGCCAACTTCACCTATTTCGGCGATGCACTGTTTGCCCAGGCGCTGAACCAGACCGACGACCTGGAGCAGGCCTTCAAGAAGGCCAAGGCCACCGTCGCCGAGCGCGAGCAGGCGGACAATTTCGAAGCTTCCGAGCCGCAGATCTGGGCACCCAGGACTGTCCTTTCCCACTGGCAACTGCTGCGCAAGCAACAGGCGCGAAAAGCATTGCAAAGTGCTGCATTGAACGACGAGGCCACAAAGAGCAACTAAGCTGAACCGTATCAAGGGGGAAACACTATGTACTTGACACCTCAGCATGTTTTGCTCGCTGGTGCCACCGGGTTGACCGGAGAACACCTGCTGGACCGGCTGCTCAACGAGCCGACCATCAGCCGGGTCCTGGCACCTTCCCGCCGACCACTGGCCGGGCATCCGCACCTGGAAAACCCGGTTGGGGAACCGGCCGAGGTGCTGCCCCGCCTCAGCGGCCGGGTCGACATCGCCTTTTGCTGCCTTGGCACCACCATCAAGAAAGCCGGTTCGGAACAGGCCTTTCGCGCGGTGGACCTGGAGCTGGTCGTGGCCTTCGCCAAGCGCGCCCGGGAGCTGGGCGCCCGGCACCTGGTGGCGATCAGCGCGCTGGGGGCCGACCCCAAGTCATCGATTTTCTACAACCGGGTCAAGGGCGAAATGGAAGAGGCCCTCAGGGCCCAGGACTGGCCGCAGCTCACACTCTGCCGGCCTTCCCTGCTGCTGGGCGACCGCGTCGAACCTCGCCTGGCCGAGCAACTGGCCGGGCCGTTGTCGAAGCTGATCCCAGGCAAATACCACGGCATCGAAGCCTGCCAACTGGCCCGCGCCATGTGGCGCCTGGCGCTGGAGGAACAGGACGGGGTGCGGGTGGTAGAGTCGGATGAGTTGCGTAAGTTGGGTAAGTAATTCGGTATCGCCTGGCCAGACACCATCGCGAGCCTGCTCGCGATGGGCTTCCTCTCTCAGTCCCCCCGTAGCGAGGGAGCTTGCTCCCGCTGGGCTGCGCAGCAGCCCCAAGTCTTTCAATCACATCCCGCCAGTCGCCCGGAACCCCACCCCCATCGCCGTGAACAGCGACAACGGCAACAACACGGTATCGAGCAACGCACTGGCCGGCAGATCGACGCCGGGATAGCTCGGGGCCTCGGCGCCGAAACGGTCCTTGGCGCAGCAGCCGCCATTGAGGGCGTAGAGGTCCAGCCGTGTGCCCGCATACACCACCGGCGCACCGGGCTTGGCCGCGTCCAGCGTGCGAGCGGTGGCGCAACCGGTCAGTTGCAGCGCCAGCAGTACCATCAGGATCTTATTCATCGCTGCTCAAATGATGCTCGCCCCAGCGCGGCAGCATGTCCTGAGGGATGTTCAGCAGGTTGAGGATCCGCGCCACCACGAAATCGATCAGGTCGTCGATGGTCTGGGGCTGGTGATAGAAGCCTGGCGAGGCCGGCAGGATGGTCACGCCCATGTTCGACAACTTGAGCATGTGCTCCAGGTGAATGCTCGAATACGGCGCTTCCCGCGGCACCAGGATCAGTTGGCGGCGCTCCTTGAGGGTCACGTCCGCGGCCCGTTCGATCAGGTTGTTGCACGCCCCGGTGGCAATCGCCGACAACGTCCCTGTGGAACACGGCACCACCACCATGGCGGCCGGCGCGCCGGAACCGGACGCCACCGGCGACATCCAGTCTTCCTTGCCGTACACGCGAATCTGTCCGTCCGCTGCTCCGGTGTATTCGGTGAGGAAGGCCTGCATCATCTGGGGCTTGGGCGGCAAGGTCACGTCGGTCTCGGTGGCCATCACCAGTTGCGCCGCCTTCGAGATGAGAAAGTGCACCTCGCGGTCTTCCCGCACCAGGCAATCGAGCAGGCGCAAGCCGTACTGGGCACCGGAAGCACCGGTCATCGCCAGGGTGATGCGCTCCGGACCGTTGTTCATCGCAGCGCCTCGGCCAGCTTGCCGTGCAGGCCGCCGAAGCCACCATTGCTCATGATCACCACGTGGGTACCGGGTTGGGCCTGGCTTTTCACACGTTCGATGATGCCTTCCAACGAATCGCTGACAATCGAAGGCACGCTGCACAGTGCGGCGGTGGCACCCAGGTCCCAGCCGAGGTTGGCCGGCGCATACCAGATCACCTGATCGGCATCGACCACGCTTTCCGGCAGGCCATCGCGGTGCGCGCCCAGTTTCATGGAATTGGAGCGCGGTTCGATGATGGCAATCAATGGCGCGTCGCCAATACGCTTGCGCAAGCCGTCGAGGGTGGTGGCGATGGCGGTCGGGTGGTGGGCGAAGTCGTCATAAATCGTAATGCCACGCACCTCGGCGACCTTCTCCATGCGCCGCTTGACGCTCTTGAATGCGCTCAGCGCGGCCACGCCCATGGCCGGCACCACGCCGACATGCCGGGCCGCGGCCAGGGTCGCCAGGGCGTTGGCAACGTTGTGCTGGCCAGTCAGGTCCCACTCCACGACGCCTTGGGACTGGCCTTCGAACATCACCTCGAACTGCGAACCGTCGTCCTTGAGCAACTTCACCTGCCACTGCCCACCCGCACCGGTGGTTTGCACCGGGGTCCAGCAGCCCATTTCGATCACCCGCTGCAAGGCCGGCTCGGTGGTCGGGTGAATGACCAGGCCTTCGCTTGGAATGGTCCGTACCAGGTGATGGAACTGCCGTTCGATGGCTGGAAGATCGGGGAAGATGTCCGCATGATCGAACTCAAGGTTATTGAGAATCGCGGTGCGTGGACGGTAGTGGACGAACTTCGAGCGTTTGTCGAAGAACGCGCTGTCGTATTCGTCGGCCTCGATCACGAAGAACGGTGTACCGCCCAGGCGCGCCGACACCGAGAAATTCTGCGGCACGCCGCCGATCAGGAAGCCCGGGCTCATGCCCGCGTGCTCCAGCACCCAGGCGAGCATGCTGCTGGTGGTGGTCTTGCCATGGGTGCCGGCCACGGCCAGTACCCAGCGGCCCTGCAACACGTGATCGGCCAGCCACTGCGGCCCGGACACGTACGGCAGGCCTTTATTGAGCACGTACTCCACCGCGGGATTGCCCCGGGACATGGCGTTGCCGATCACCACCAGATCCGGCGCCGGCTCCAGTTGTGCCGGGTCGTAGCCTTGGGTCAATTCAATGCCCTGGGCTTGCAGTTGGGTGCTCATCGGCGGGTAGACGTTGGCGTCGGAACCGGTCACGTGATGGCCCAGCTCCTTGGCCAGGACCGCCATCGAACCCATGAAAGTGCCGCAAATACCGAGAATATGGATGTGCATAGTCGACCTCGTAAAACATGGCCGCAGGTTAGCCTAGGGAGGGGGAAATCGCACCTTGTGTTTGGAATTGCCTGATGCTCAGGCCGATGAACACCACTGAACCCTGTGGGAGCGGGCTTGCTCGCGAATGCGGTGGGTCATTCAATAGATGCATCGGCTGACACGCTGCTTTCGCGAGCAAGCCCGCTCCCACAAAAGGATTTTCAGTGGCCGTGGGATCGGGGGTCAGCGGGCGATGGCGTGTTTGCGCAGCTTTCTATACAGCGTATTACGGCTGATGCCTAACTGCTCCGCCGTGTTGGTCATGTGCCAGCGCGTCTGCTCCAGCGCATTGAGCAACGCCAACCGTTCGGCATCTTCCAGCGGGTGTTCGGTGGCAGGTGCCGGTTCGACTGGCGGCCGCGCCTGACGGATCATCGCCGGCAAGTCCTCCACGCCAATCCGCCCGTCCTCGCACAGCGCGACGAGGGTGCGCAGCACGTTGCGCAACTGGCGCACATTGCCCGGCCAGTCGAACGCCAGCAGCGCCTGGCGCGCCGGCTCGTCGAGGGTGACCGTCTCGGCGCCGCGCTCTTCGGCCAGCAGAAAATCCAGCAACTGCGCTTTGTCACCGCGCTCACGCAGCGCCGGCAGGGGGATTTCCAAGCCGTTGAGCCGGTAATACAGGTCTTCGCGGAAACTGCCATCCTGCACCCGTTCGAACAACTGCCGGTGAGTGGCGCTGATGATGCGCACGTTCACCGCCTCCGGCTCACCACCGATCGGCACCACCTGCCGATCCTCCAGCACCCGCAGCAACCGGGTCTGCAAGGCCAGGGGCATGTCGCCGATCTCGTCCAGGAACAAAGTGCCGCCGTCCGCCTGTTGCAGCTTGCCGCGCATGCCTTCCTTGCGGGCGCCGGTAAAGCTGCCGCCGCGATAGCCGAACAGCTCGCTCTCGATCAGGCTTTCCGGGATGGCCGCGCAGTTGAGCGCGACGAAGTGTTTCCCGGCACGCTGGCTGGCGTGGTGCACGGCCTTGGCGAAGGCTTCCTTGCCGGACCCGGTTTCACCGTTGATCAGCAAGGGAACGTCCCGTTCGAAGACCCGCAGCGCCTTGCGAAAATGCGCCTGCAACGACGCATCCCCCAGGCAGATCCCTGGCAGGCGCGCCGGCTCGCTGGGCTTGAGCGCCGGGGCCAGCGGAACCGGCACGCTACGCGGCTGGCCTCGCAACACGGCAAACAGGTGCCGACCGTCACGGGTGCGCAACGGCCAGCTGGCACTGGCGTGGGCGCTGGCCCGTCCAAGCAACTCGTCCAGCGAACAATCGAAAAAGGCTTCCACCGGCTGGCCCAGCAAGCCGCCACGAATGTGCCCGAGCAAATTCAGCGCACTCTGGTTCACGGCGCAAATCCGCCCTTCACCGTCGAAGGCCAGCAACCCTTCGCTGAACAGCCCCACGGACTCGGCCTGCAAATGAAAGCGCAGCAGCCATTGGTTGTCGAAGCAGCGCAGGAAATAGCAGCTCTCGATCATCTTGGCCGAGAGGTTGACCAGCGCCATGGTGTGGAACTGGCTCTGGCGCGACACGTCCGGCCGGGCCGAGGACACGTCGAGCACAGCCAGCAGTTCGCCATGCGGGTCGAAGACCGGGCTGGCCGAGCAGGTCAGGCCGGTGTGGCGACCGCGAAAATGTTCTTCCTGGTGGATGGTCAGGGCCTGGCGCTCCACCAGGCAGGTGCCGATGCCGTTGGTGCCCTCGCAAGCCTCGCTCCAGTCGGCACCGAGCCAGAGGCCGGCCCGTTCGAAGATCTTGCGCTCGCTGGGGGCGGTGACGCAGTTGAGGATCACCCCGCGGGCGTCGGTCAGCAACACCGCATGGCCGGCGCCGGAGAGCTGCTGATGCAGGCTGGTCATTTCGTTGCCGGCGATGTGCAGCACCTGTTGCAGGCGCTCGCGGCTTTCCAGCACCCGGCCATGCTCAAGCACCGTCGGCGCAAGGTTCTGGGCCGGGTCGAGGTGATAATCCTCAAGGCAGCGCAGCCAGGAACGGGCAATCGACGGATCGCTGCCAGGCCCCTGCAAATGGGCCTTGCCCTGGGTGACCGTCAGGACCTGCTGGGCATGGCGGCTCAGATGGTTGCTGTGCATCTCTTATTATTCTCCTGCTGGAGCAACTGTCGAACACCGAACCTGTGCTTAACACTTAACCTGTGGCGAGGGGATTTATCCCCGCTGGGCTGCGCAGCAGCCCTGAAACCTGGACGCACCGTGCGTCAGACTCACCGAATTGGCTGCTTTGGGGGCGCTTCGCACCCCAGCGGGGATAAATCCCCTCGCCACAATGGTGTCTAGCAGGCCAATCGAGTGAAAAAACCAGCATCCTCCAGCTGAACCGGCAATGCAATGCTGGCGCGACCGTTCAGTCATTCGCTGTCTCAGAGATGGCACAAATTGTCACCCCGCCTGTACCGCTATCGCCACACAACCCATCCGTTTATCCGAGCAACTCCTCCTAAAGTCTTGATTTCCGGGCCCTGCAAGGCAATGGCCCGCCCTTTGCTCTACGCTTGATTACCGGCGCTCAATTTTGCGCGGCCTCCCGTATAAGCACAAAAGCCAAGGAGAACTCATCATGCGTTACGCTCACCCCGGTACTGAAGGCGCTATCGTTTCGTTCAAGAGCAAATACGGTAACTACATCGGCGGCGAGTTCGTCGCGCCTGTCAAAGGTCAGTACTTCACCAATACTTCCCCGGTCAATGGCCAGCCCATTGCCGAATTCCCGCGCTCCACGGCCGAAGACATCGAAAAAGCCCTGGACGCCGCCCACGCCGCCGCGGATGCCTGGGGCGCCACCTCGGTCCAGGCCCGTTCGCTGATCCTGCTGAAAATCGCCGACCGCATCGAACAGAACCTCGAAACCCTGGCTATCACCGAATCCTGGGACAACGGCAAGGCTGTGCGCGAAACCCTCAACGCCGACATCCCCCTGGCCGCCGACCACTTCCGTTACTTCGCCGGTTGCCTGCGGGCCCAGGAAGGCGCCGCCGCCGAGATCGACGGCAACACCGTGGCCTACCACATCCATGAACCGCTGGGCGTGGTCGGGCAGATCATCCCGTGGAACTTCCCCCTGCTGATGGCCGCCTGGAAACTCGCCCCGGCCCTGGCGGCCGGCAACTGCGTGGTGCTCAAGCCCGCCGAGCAGACCCCGCTGGGCATCTGCGTGCTGATGGAACTGATCGGCGACCTGCTGCCGCCGGGCGTGCTGAACGTGGTGCAAGGCTTCGGCAAGGAGGCCGGCGAGGCCCTGGCCACCAGCAAGCGCATCGCCAAGATCGCCTTCACCGGTTCCACCCCGGTGGGCTCGCACATCATGAAATGCGCCGCCGAAAACATCATCCCGTCCACCGTGGAACTGGGCGGCAAGTCGCCGAACATCTTCTTCGAAGACATCATGCAGGCCGAGCCGAGCTTCATCGAAAAAGCCGCCGAAGGCCTGGTGCTGGCGTTCTTCAACCAGGGTGAAGTCTGCACCTGTCCGTCCCGCGCCCTGGTCCAGGAGTCGATCTACGACGAATTCATGCAAGTGGTGATGAAGAAGATCGAACAGATCAAGCGTGGCGACCCGCTGGACACCGACACCATGGTCGGCGCCCAGGCGTCCGAGCAGCAGTTCGACAAAATTCTCTCGTACCTGGAAATCGCCAAGGGCGAAGGCGCCCAGTTGCTGACCGGTGGACAGGTGGAAAAACTCGAAGGCAACCTCGCCAGCGGCTACTACATCCAGCCGACCCTGCTCAAGGGCACCAACAAGATGCGCGTGTTCCAGGAAGAAATCTTCGGCCCGGTGGTAAGTATCACCACCTTCAAGGACGAAGCCGAAGCCCTGGCGATCGCCAACGACACCGAGTTCGGCCTCGGCGCCGGCCTGTGGACCCGCGACATCAACCGCGCCTACCGCATGGGCCGGGCCATCAAGGCCGGTCGCGTCTGGACCAACTGCTACCACCTGTACCCGGCGCATGCCGCGTTCGGTGGCTACAAGAAGTCGGGCGTCGGGCGTGAAACCCACAAGATGATGCTCGACCACTACCAGCAGACCAAGAACCTGCTGGTGAGCTACGACATCAATCCGCTGGGGTTCTTCTAAGCCCTTGGGGCAAGGCAGGTTCTCCTGCTTTGCCCCTTCGACAGCTATCGCGAGCAAGCTCGCTCCCACAGGGATCTGTGGATAACTCTTTTTCCAGGGTTGGCAACAGTTCCACTGTGGGAGCGAGCTTGCTCGCGATGGCGCCCTCACTGACAACATCAATTTACCGCCCCAACGCTCTGGCACGAGCCTTGCGTGCCCGCTCCACAGCAATCCCGAAAGTCCAACAGATCAAACAATAAGAAAACAGAGAGGACTTATGACAACTTCCACCCAACTCAAACCCACACTCGGCACCCTGCATTTATGGGGCATCGCCGTCGGCCTGGTGATTTCCGGCGAGTACTTCGGCTGGAGCTATGGCTGGGGCACCGCCGGGACCCTCGGGTTCCTCGTCACCGCGCTGATGGTCGCGCTGATGTACACCTGCTTCATCTTCAGCTTCACCGAACTGACCACCGCCATCCCCCATGCGGGCGGGCCGTTCGCCTACAGCCGGCGGGCGTTTGGCGAAAAAGGCGGACTGATCGCCGGGATCGCCACGTTGATCGAATTCGTCTTTGCGCCACCGGCCATTGCCATGGCCATTGGCGCCTACCTCAATGTGCAGTTTCCGGAACTGGACCCCAAGGTCGCGGCGGTCGGCGCGTACGCGGTGTTCATGACCCTGAACATCCTCGGCGTCAGCATCGCCGCGGCGTTCGAGCTGGTGGTCACCGTGCTGGCGGTGGCCGAATTGCTGGTGTTCATGGGCGTGGTTGCGCCTGGCTTCAGCTTCAGCAATTTCGTGCTCAACGGCTGGTCCGGTGCAAATGAGTTCAGCCTTGCCTCAATACCGGGCATTTTTGCGGCGATTCCGTTCGCGATCTGGTTCTTCCTCGCCATCGAAGGCGCGGCCATGGCCGCCGAAGAAGCCAAGGACCCGAAACGCACGATTCCTCGCGCCTATGTCAGCGGCATCCTGACCCTGGTCTTCCTGGCGATCGGCGTGATGATCATGGCCGGCGGCGTGGGCGACTGGCGGCAACTGTCGAACATCAACGACCCGCTGCCCCAGGCAATGAAAGCCGTAGTCGGCAACAATTCGACCTGGATGCACATGCTGGTGTGGATCGGCCTGTTCGGCCTGGTGGCGAGTTTCCACGGGATCATCCTGGGTTACTCGCGGCAGTTCTTCGCCCTGGCCCGGGCCGGCTACCTGCCGCGGAGCCTGGCGAAACTGTCGCGCTTCCAGACCCCGCACCGGGCAATCCTGGCCGGCGGCGTGATCGGCATCGCGGCGATCTACAGCGACGGCCTGGTGAACCTGCAGGGCATGAGCCTGACGGCCGCGATGATCACCATGTCGGTGTTCGGCGCCATCGTGATGTACATCATCAGCATGCTCAGCCTGTTCCGGCTGCGTAAGGTCGAACCAGACCTGGAACGCACCTTCCGCGCACCGGGCTACCCGATCGTGCCGGGCATTGCGCTGTTCCTGGCCGTGGTCTGCCTGGTGGCGATGGCCTGGTTCAACACCGTGATCGGCCTGGTGTTCCTGGCTTTCATGGTGGTCGGCTACCTGTACTTCCAACTGACCGCCAAACAACGCTCCAGCGCCCCGGCGGACGCTATGCTCACAGGTATATGAGGTTGCATCGGCGCCGGGCCGAGGGCCAGGTGCCTGCTATCTGAAAGTGGACACTGCCCCTGTGGGAGCGAGCTTGCTCGCGATAGCTGTGTATCAGTCGACAAGTATTTTGCTAACACCCTGCTATCGCGAGCAAGCTCGCTCCCACAGGGTTACGGGTTGTATTTGAGTCATTTAGAAAACCAGGAGGACACCGCCCATGGCCGAATTCGCCCATTCCGTCGGCGCCCAGACCTATCGCTTCGACAGCCTCAAGGACCTGATGGCCAAGGCCAGCCCGGCGCGTTCCGGGGATTTGCTCGCTGGCGTCGCGGCGCTCAACGATGGCGAGCGGGTGGCCGCGCAAATGGCCCTGGCTGACCTGCCCCTCAGCCATTTCCTGCAAGAAATGCTGATTCCTTACGAGAGCGACGAAGTCACCCGGCTGATCGTCGACACCCACGACAAACACGCCTTCGCCACCGTCAGCCACCTCACGGTCGGCGGTTTTCGCGACTGGCTGCTCAGCGACGCCGCCGACGAGCACAGCCTGCGCGCCCTGGCCCCCGGCCTGACGCCGGAAATGGTCGCCGCCGTGTCGAAAATCATGCGCGTGCAAGACCTGGTGCTGGTGGCGCAGAAAATCCGCGTGGTGACGAAATTCCGCGGCACCCTCGGCCTGCGCGGGCGCCTGTCCACACGCCTGCAACCCAACCACCCCACCGACGAACCGGCCGGCATCGCCGCAAGCATCCTCGACGGCCTGCTCTACGGCAACGGCGACGCCATGATCGGCATCAACCCGGCCACCGACAGCACGGCCTCGATCTGCGCCATGCTGGAAATGCTCGACGCCATCATCCAGCGCTACGACATCCCAACCCAAGGCTGTGTGCTGACCCACGTCACCACCTCCATCGAGGCGGCCAACCGGGGCGTGCCCCTGGACCTGGTGTTCCAGTCCATCGCCGGCACCGAAGCGGCCAACGCCAGTTTCGGCATCAACCTGAACGTGCTGAAAGAAGGCTACGACGCTGGCCTCAGCCTGAACCGCGGCACCCTCGGCAACAACCTGATGTATTTCGAAACCGGCCAGGGCAGCGCGCTGTCGGCCAACGCCCACCACGGCGTGGATCAACAGACCTGCGAAACACGGGCCTACGCCGTGGCACGGCATTTCAACCCGTTCCTGGTCAATACCGTTGTAGGCTTCATCGGTCCCGAGTACCTGTACAACGGCAAGCAGATCATCCGCGCCGGCCTCGAAGACCACTTCTGCGGCAAGTTGCTGGGCGTGCCGATGGGCTGCGACATCTGCTACACCAACCACGCCGAAGCCGACCAGGATGACATGGACACCCTGCTGACCCTGCTGGGCGTGGCCGGGATCAACTTCATCATGGGCATCCCCGGCTCCGACGACATCATGCTCAACTACCAGACCACCTCGTTCCACGACGCCCTCTACGCCCGCCAGACCCTGGGCCTGAAGCCGGCGCCGGAGTTCGAGCAATGGTTGGCGAACATGGGCATCTTCACCCAGGCCGACGGCCGGGTGCGGTTTGGCGACAACCTGCCACCGGCGTTTCGTCACGCCCTGGCTCACCTGGGATGAGTGACCTGCCGATGGACAAAAAACCAGTCGATTCGCAAAACCCCTGGCTGGAACTGCGCCGCCTGACCCCGGCGCGCATCGCCCTGGGCCGCACCGGTACCAGCCTGCCGACCCAGGCACAATTGGACTTCCAGTACGCCCATGCCCAGGCACGGGACGCGGTGCACCTGGCCTTCGATCACCAGGGCCTTCGCGCACAACTGGCCGAGCGCGGCCGCGAGAGCCTGTTGCTCCACAGCGCCGCCAGCGACCGCAACAGCTACCTGCAACGGCCGGACCTGGGCCGCCGCCTGGACGAGGCCTCGGCGCAGACACTGGACGACTACGCGGCCGCCCATCCCGGTGGCGTGGACCTGGCCATTGTCGTGGCCGACGGCCTGTCGGCGCTGGCGGTGCATCGCCATACCCTGCCCTTCCTGGCGCGCCTGGAGGAACAGCTCGCCGACGACGGCTGGTCGGTGTCGCCGATCGTCCTGGTGGAACAGGGCCGGGTCGCAGTGGCCGATGAAGTGGCCGAACGGCTCGGCGCCAAAATGTCGGTGATTCTCATCGGCGAACGCCCCGGCCTCAGCTCGCCGGACAGCCTGGGGCTGTATTTCACCTACGCCCCCAAGGTGGGGCTGACCGACGCGTACCGCAACTGCATTTCCAACGTCAGGCTCGAAGGCCTGAGCTACGGCATGGCGGCCCATCGCTTGATCTACCTGATGCGCGAGGCCTGTCGCAGGCAGCTTTCAGGGGTCAATCTGAAGGACGAAGCCCAGCTCCAAACGCTTGAATCGGAAAATGGTGCCGATATGAAAGGTAATTTCCTACTGATGCCGCCCCGAAGCTGATCCGTACTGCCAATTGCGTTTTTGATCCAATTTCAGGCAGCATCAAAAGCACGGCAGAACGCCGTTGTTGTCAGACTCCATGTCGACCTTTGTAAACGAGACCTGCCATGCGGATTATTCAAGCGACCCTGGAACACCTGGACCTGCTGACCCCATTGTTCGTCAAATACCGGGAATTCTATGGCTCGCTGCCATACCCGGACTCGTCCCGGGCCTTTCTCGAAAAGCGCCTGCGTCGCAAGGAGTCGGTGATCTACCTGGCCCTGCCCGATGACGACGACAGCAAGCTGCTGGGCTTCTGCCAGCTCTACCCGAGCTACTCGTCGCTGTCCCTCAAGCGCGTGTGGATCCTCAACGACATCTACGTCGCCGAAGACGCCCGCCGCCAACTGGTGGCCGACCACCTGATCCGCACGGCGAAAAAAATGGCCAAGGAAACCCATGCCGTGCGCATGCGCGTCTCCACCAGCAGCAACAACGAAGTGGCGCAGAAGACCTACGAATCCATCGGTTTCAAGGAAGACACCGAGTTCAAGAACTACGTGTTGCCGATCAGCGACGACATCTGACCCCTGTAGCTGAGTCCCCCCGCCACAACACCAAACCTTCTGTGGCGAGGGGATTTATCCCCGTTGGACTGCGAAGCAGCCCCAAAACCTGTGCATGCTGTGTATCAGACTGACCGAGTCGCCTGCTTCAGGGCCGCTCCGCGCCCCAGCGGGAGCAAGCTCCCTCGCCACAAGAGCCTTCACTCAATTGCACACCACCGAAATCCCTAGCTACAAACTCACCACGCTCCCCGCCCTCCAGCCCGTATAATCCCGGTCTTCCCGGCTTGTAAGCAAAAGCTACATACTCTGTAGCCATACTCAAAGCCAGACCCAAACGCCTGCCCCTCAGGCCGTCACCACAGGTGTATTGCATGGATTTCAATCCCCTCGACCTCATTCTGCATCTCGACGTGTACCTCGACATGCTGGTGACCAACTACGGCACTTGGGTCTACGCCATCCTGTTCCTGGTGATCTTCTGTGAAACCGGCCTGGTGGTGATGCCCTTCCTGCCGGGGGATTCGCTGCTGTTCATCGCCGGCGCGGTGGCCGCCGGGGGGCCATGGACCCGCTCCTGCTGGGTGGCCTGCTGATGCTGGCGGCGATCCTCGGCGACAGCACCAACTACCTCATCGGACGCACCGCGGGCGAAAAACTGTTCAGCAACCCGAACTCGAAAATCTTCCGCCGCGACTACCTGCAACAAACCCATGACTTCTACGACAAGCACGGCGGCAAAACCGTGACCCTGGCGCGCTTCCTGCCGATCATCCGCACCTTCGCCCCCTTCGTCGCCGGCGTGGGGAAAATGCCGTATGCACGTTTCTTCGGCTTCAGCGTCCTGGGCACCGTCCTGTGGGTCGGCGGCCTGGTCACCCTCGGTTTCTTCTTCGGCAACGTGCCCTTCATCAAGCAGAACCTGTCGTTGCTGGTGGTGGGCATCATCCTGGTGTCGCTGTTGCCGATGGTCATCAGCCTGGTCCGCAGCAAAATGGGCCAGCGCGCTTCGAAAGCCTGATCGCCCATGTGGTCCCTCAGCAACTGGCGCCGCCAACGCACCCTGGCCAAGCATCCCGTGGCCGAAGACACCTGGCAACGCGTGCGCCATCAGTTGAGTTTCCTCGACGGTATCAGCGCCGCCGAGGACCAGTGGCTGCGTGAAGCCTGCGTGTTGTTCCTGCATGACAAACACCTGACCGCCCTGCCCGGCGTCGAACTGCACCAGGAACAGCGCCTGCTGCTCGCCGCCCAGGCCCAGTTGCCGTTGATGCACCTGGGCGAGCTGAACTGGTACCAGGGTTTCCACGAAATCGTGCTCTACCCCGACGATTTCCTCAGCCCCCAGCGCTACCGCGACGCCAGCGGCATCGAACATGAATGGGACGGCGAACACAGCGGCGAAGCCTGGCCACAAGGGCCGATCATCCTCGCCTGGGACGGCGTGCTCGCCAGCGGCGGCTGGGAGGGCTACAACCTGGTGATCCACGAGCTGGCGCACAAACTCGACATGCTCAACGGCGACGCCAACGGCCTGCCGCCCCTGCACGCCGACATGCGGGTCAGCGACTGGGCCGAGGCCATGCAACAGGCCTACGATGACCTCAATCGCCAGCTGGACCAGGACCCGGACGTCGAAACCGCCATTGACCCGTACGCGGCGGAAAACCCCGCGGAGTTCTTCGCCGTCACCAGCGAATACTTCTTCAGCGCCCCAGACCTGCTGCTCCAGGCCTACCCGCGAGTCTATGAACAGCTCAAGGCGTTCTACCGCCAGGACCCGTTCGCCCGGCTGCGGCAACTTCAAGCCGAGGATCCGGTCTATCAGGCGTCATACCAAAGTCTCTAAGACCCTGGGTACGTGGCATCAGCGGCCGAATATGCCTATAATCGCCGCCACTTTTTGGTCAATCCGACCAGTCATCTGGTCAATTAACGGGGGCACCGCCCAATGAGCTACAGCAAGATTCCGGCTGGCAAAGACCTGCCGAACGACATCTACGTCGCGATCGAAATCCCGGCCAACCACGCCCCGATCAAATACGAAATCGACAAAGACAGCGATTGCCTGTTCGTTGACCGTTTCATGGCCACCCCGATGTTCTACCCGGCCAACTACGGTTACATCCCCAACACCCTGGCCGACGACGGCGACCCCCTCGACGTGCTGGTCGTGACCCCCTACCCGGTTGCTCCAGGCTCGGTCATCCGCGCCCGTCCAGTCGGCATCCTGAACATGACCGACGACGGCGGCGGCGATGCCAAAGTCATCGCAGTGCCACACGATAAACTGTCGCAACTGTATGTCGACGTGAAGGAATACACCGACCTGCCACCGCTGCTGATCCAGCAGATCGAACACTTCTTCGCGAACTACAAAGATCTCGAAAAAGGCAAGTGGGTCAAGATCGAAGGCTGGGCCGGCGCAGACGCCGCCCGCGAAGCCATCACCAAGTCGGTTGCCGCCTACAAGGGCTGATACTGAATGTGTGGAAGAACCCCGGTTTGCACCGGGGTTTTTTTATGCTTGAATTTAAATAAAATACAGCTACGTATTAACAACGTTTAACTGCGTTTAGCCCATCTATTTCAAATCCTGCAAACGGAAAGATTGTCTTATAAATCTGCACGACATGTTTATTGCTCAAAACACGGTCGCCTCTAAACTTTCCGTTTATGAAAATTATCTCCAGTGGCGACCGCTTCAGAGCCCTTCTCAAAGAAGCCAACATCCGTTCCGCCGACTTCGCGAAGTTGTACGGTGTGAAATCCCAGCACGTGAACAACTGGTTCAATCGTGGCATTCCGCCCGGTCGCATCCACGCCATCGCGGGCCTGCTGACCGTCAGCCCGCAATGGCTCGCCACCGGAGAAGGCCCGCAAACCCCGCTGGGCCTCGGCCCCGGCACCACCTATGAAGCCGCTGAAGTCCAAGGCGTCTACAGCGTGCTGGAAACCCAGGACATCGACCTGCCCTTCTACACCGAAGCCCCGGTCAGCCCGGGCAGCAGCAAGACCCACATCATCGAAGTCCCCGACCAAACCATCCGCCTGCCCCGCAGCCACCTCGAATCCCTGGAAATAAACCCCGGCGACGCCATCTGCACGACCATGGTCGGCGACAGCATGGCCGAACGCATCGAAGACGGCTCCACCCTCGCCATTGACCGCGGCCTCACCCAGGTCGTCGACGGCCAGATCTACGCCCTCGAGCACGACGGCATGCTGCGCATCAAATACCTGCACCGAGTCCCCGGCAACCGCCTGCGCCTACGCAGCCACAACAGCGCCGCCTACCCCGACGAAGTCTTCAGCGCCGAACAGATCGAAGCGCAAAACATCAGGGTACTGGGCTGGGTATTCTGGTGGTCGACCCTCAATAAGCAGCGACCGCAGGTGTACGAATGAGCCCGTGGACATAAGGCTGTGACAGGCGCTTTTGTGGCGAGGGAGCTTGCTCCCGCTGGGCTGCAAAGCAGCCCCTGCTTTCCCTCTGAATCACCCTAACCCAATGATTCCACACCACTTACCCCTAGGCTTCCAACCAAAACCCGCGTATCCTCCGCCCCACCTTTGCGAGCCCACGCCTCGCACCGACAAGGCAGATCACTTTCTGACCAAGTCCCACAGCCGGCCGCAAGAGCCGGATGTACGTTTTGAAGGCTGGTAAGGTTTGTCAAAAACGAATTGAATCAGTCAACGAGAAGCCGGCCATAAGCCGGCTTTTTAATGTCTGGTGGAAAGTTATACATTCGCGTCAGCGGCGCAGACACTTTCCCCTAGCAGCGAGCAACAAAGCCCCTAAAGTAAGCAGTTTCATTTTTTATTGAGGGAAATCTCCGAGAGGATCCAACCCGCTTGCGCCTGACAAACGCGCAGCTTAGTCTTCGATCGTCGCTGCCAAGTCAATGACCAGACCTAACAGCCCGCCACTGATTAGACGCCAAGCGTCCTCATTCGCATGACGCTTATGATCCCTGTCTGTTGCCCTAAACCATGAGGGAAAAGCATGAGCGAACCCCCTGCTAGCCTAAGCATGCCTCCAGAGGGTTATGGTGACTGGCTGACTGACCTCAAGAGCCGTATTCATCATGCGCAACAGCGCGCCTCATTGGCAGTGAATCGCGAACTGGTCTTGCTCTATTGGCAGATCGGTCACGATATTTTGATCCGGCAAACACAGCAGGGCTGGGGAGCCAAGGTGATCGACCGCTTGTCTCAAGACTTGCATGCGGCCTTTCCCGATATGAAAGGCTTTTCCCCACGTAACCTCAAATACATGCGCGCCTTTGCCGAGGCCTGGCCGGACGCAGAATTTGTGCAAGGGGTGCTTGCACAATTGCCTTGGTACCACCAGTTGGCGCTGCTGGACAAACTGCCAAACCCTGAAACCCGCTGCTGGTATGCCGCCAAAGCAATCGAGCACAACTGGTCACGTAACATTTTAGTGATGCAGATCGAGACCCGCCTGCTAGAGCGCAGCGGCAAGGCAGTCAGCAACTTCGAGAGCCATCTGCCCAAACCACAGTCCGACCTGGCTCGCGAATCACTGAAAGATCCTTACCGCTTCGACTTCCTCGGCCTGACCTATGAAGCACAGGAGCGTGAGATCGAAAACGCCCTGATCAAACATGTCACCGATTTCCTGCTGGAACTAGGCGCAGGCTTTGCCTTCGTCGGTCAACAGGTGTTGCTGGATGTAGGCGGCGACGAGTTTTTCATCGACCTGCTGTTCTATCACCTCAAGCTACGCTGCTATGTCGTGATCGAACTCAAGGCAGGCAAGTTCAAACCCGAACATCTGGGCCAGCTAAGCTTTTACCTCACCGCAGTAGATGCCCAGCTCAAACACCCTCAGGACGGCCCGACCATTGGCCTTCTGCTGTGCAAAAGCAAGAATAAGGTAGTGGCTGAATACGCTCTGCGTGATAACGCCCGCCCCATCGGGGTGGCTGAATACCAATTAGTGGAGTCCCTGCCCGCGGAACTGCAAACCAGCCTACCGAGCATTGAACAGATCGAGCGGGAGCTGGCAAGTGATGACAAGTCCATGGAGGACGATTCGTAATGAAATTGCTACCTCACTCCCTCCAGGCCTCAGCCGTCAACGGCAGATCATTCAGCTCAGCGCGGGCTTCACGCCAGGTCGGGTAGTGTTCCTCAATCATTCCCCTCGCCGAGTTTGCTCGGGTCGTTGAAATCAGAGAAATCACTGCGGGCAAGCCGGGCGTTGGCGTCGATCAGCGGCTGGATGATCTGCGTATTGATTTTGTCGCCGATATCAGGCTTGCCCTTCAGGGCGACCATGTCCGTGAAGCTGGCACCAAATGGAATGGTCACCGGCGGAGCGAAGTCATCCGAGTTACCGTATTTATCTGAAATGTATTTGATGAACAGCATGAACAGGACGTAGTCCTTGTACTGGCTGGCATCCATCCCGCCGCGCAACTCGTCACATGCGGCCCAGAGAGATGAGTAAAGGTCAGATTTTTTGATAGCCATTGGCAATCCTAGCTGGGAGGAAAAAAGCGCATAGCCGTCGCCTCGCCTGTTGCTGCGCTTGGGAAATGCCCATTGCGCCGGCGCCATACGAAAACTCAGAATTGTTTTTTGCGAGGCGGACGTTTTACCTTGGGTTAACTAGCGAACCTCATCCATTTCAGTCCCGCCGGGCCAGTAGATTGTCCATAGTTTTGAAGCATTCCGTCTTAAGGGCAGCTCTGACGCACCGGAAACGGCAAGCAGCAGATCATGGAAGTCTCACCCGAAGCCGCATGACATTCAGTGAAGTGGATTCTGGCTGCCTCCCTCTAACCGTTTTGAAGTGATCGTGCTGGATGTGCTGCACCGTCTGGGCTATGGCGCGAGCCGCAATGATCTTCAACGAGTGGGTGGCTCCGGCGATGCGGGGATCGACGGAATCATTTCGCTCGACAAGCTAGGGCTTGAGAAAGTTTACGTTCAGGCGAAACGCTGGCAGAACACCGTTGGCCGTCCTGAGCTACAGGCCTTCTATGGAGCGCTCGCAGGACAGAAAGCAAAGCGAGGCGTGTTTATTACTACTTCAGGGTTTACCGCTCATGCGATCGATTTCGCCAAGTCGGTAGAAGGCATTGTGTTAGTAGATGGAAATCGTCTGGTGAACCTGATGATGGATCATGAAGTGGGTGTTACTTCACGCTTGCTGAAGCTTCCAGCATTGGATCGTGATTATTTTGATGATGAGTGATGAAGGCTGTTCCAAGTCCTCGGCCATAAAAGGTAGAAAATTCGGAAATACCGATTTCTCATCACCGCCTCCGGCACCAGCACGCCTTGCTCGAAAACGTTCTTGATGTGCTCTTTGATAGTCGACTTGGCCTTTCCTGGAGTAACGCTGCGGATTTGTGCAAGGGGTACTTGCATAATTACCCTGTTAGCGTTTGACAACCCTTCGCCTACAAAAAAGGTCTTGCCGAGCAAGACCTTTTTTCATACCTGGGGTGAGCGCGGCCCTTGTTACCTCACCTCAACAATATCCAAAGCCCGATTCGCCAGCAGCTCACTCACCTCAATCACCTGCAAAATCCCCAACGCAAAATGCCGTCGTGATCCCTCAAGACCAAACGCCAAATCACTGATCATGGCATTGGCCGAAGCCAGGTTTTCACTGAGATTAGCCAGCAGACATTCCGAATCAACATCCGGTGCGATACAGAAGATGGTGCCGGGCTTGTCAGGCGTTTCGTCCTTCGGCGTAGGCTTCAGGTGGTAATCCAATGCCCGGTTGGCAGCGTCATCAAGCTTATTGTTACGAGCAGACTGAGCGCGAGATACATGCTCATCTGCGGTCGGAGGGTTGGGTGTAATTTTTGCCATCGACTTAGGTTCCTATAAGTGATGCTGCTACCACCTCGCGACTAAACGAGAGGGCGGCAGCTGTGCGCAGGTTAGTCGACCGGT
Source organism: Pseudomonas sp. Cab53 (assembly GCF_018325965.1). Classification (NCBI taxonomy): domain Bacteria; kingdom Pseudomonadati; phylum Pseudomonadota; class Gammaproteobacteria; order Pseudomonadales; family Pseudomonadaceae; genus Pseudomonas; species Pseudomonas sp. Cab53. Next base: position 5,460,437 of record NZ_AP021902.1, read on the forward strand.
GAACCTAAGAATCCCGGCGCGCCCGGGGGCGCCCTACGCACAGCCACCATCAATACAGGAACAGCACAGCCTGTCCGACGGGACTTGGTACGCCTTAGGTTGAAACGGGCGACTAAACCCGATCACTGATGCTCAGTGATAGGACTCAAACTACCGACGCCCTCCAAGGTGCACAAGCCGGCGGATTCTGGCGTAGTTGTAGGCAATAGCGCAAGGCGATGTCGGTCGGGGCTAGCCTCGTGGAATCACGATAAACAGCTGGTCAGGATGTGGCTGATGAGCCGTTATCGCGAGCTGGCTCACTCCCACAGTGGGGGCGCGGATGCCTGCTATGGCGGTGAATCTGTTGGTTTGATGTGCCTGATCCGGCTCGGTGAGGGTGTCAGAAATTTTGTGTTCGGGCATAACATGAGTAAGAGGTGCATGTATGCCAACCAAAAAGAAACCGCTTCGAGAATTACCGAAAGTCCCGAAAGAGCTTCTTGAGCAGTTTTCCGCCGCCCCGCTGATGACCGCGGAGGCCATCGAAGAGGCCTCTGCGGCGTTCAAGAAGGCGCTGATCGAGCGTGCCCTGAGCGCTGAGCTGGGCCATCACCTGGGCTATCCTCCGGGCGCGCAGCGTCCAGAGGATGAAACCAACCAGCGCAATGGCAAGAGCGGTAAGACGGTGCTGACCGGTGATGGCCCGCTCCGGCTGGATATCCCGCGTGATCGAGAGGGCAGTTTTTCGCCCATTCTTATTCCCAAGCATGAGCGCCGTTACACCGGTTTCGACGACAAGATCATCGCCATGTATGCCCGTGGGATGACGGTCAGAGAGATCCGGGCGTTTCTTTCCGAGCAGTACGGGACGGATGTTTCGCCTGACTTCATCAGCTCCGTGACCGACGAGGTGATGGAAGAGATTGGCGCTTGGCAACAGCGTCCCCTAGAGCCGATGTATCCGGTCATTTTCTTTGATGCTCTGCGGGTCAAAATTCGCGAAGAAGGTCTGGTTCGCAACAAAGCGATTTACTTGGCGCTGGGCGTTTTACCCGACGGGACACGCGACATCCTGGGTATCTGGATCGAGAACACCGAAGGGGCAAAGTTCTGGATGAAGGTATTCAACGACCTCAAGACGCGCGGCGTCGAGGACGTGCTGATTGCCGTAACCGATGGCCTAAAAGGCATGCCAGAGGCCCTCAGCGCGGTATTTCCGGAAACAACATTGCAGACCTGCATCGTGCATCTGATCCGCAACAGCCTTGATTATGCGGCCTGGGACAAGCGTCGAGAACTGGCCAAGGCCCTCAAACCGATCTATCAGGCCATCAATGTACAAGCGGCGGAACAGGCTCTGGATGAATTTGAGCGCGGGCCCTGGGGCAAGCAATATCCAACGGTTGTGGCGGCCTGGCGACGGGCGTGGGATCGAGTGATTCCATTTTTTGTTTTCCCGCCCGCGATCCGCAAGGTGATCTACACCACCAATGCCATCGAGAGCATCAACGCTCAGCTACGCAAGATCATCAAGACCCGTGGTCACTTTCCGAGCGACGACGCTGCAACCAAACTGATCTGGCTGGGGCTGCGCAACATCACAGCAAACTGGGGCTCGGCGGCGCATGATTGGAAAAGTGCAATGAATCAATTTGCGATTCTGTACGGAGATCGGTTCATCAGGCCGACCTGGTGAAATCAAGGCCTGCCTGACGGCAGGCCGCTACCGGCCCGAACACAAAAAATCTGACAGTCCCGCTCGGTCTACGCAATAGGGCAAACAAAACTCCTGGCACCCCCGGCTGCAACGCCCATCAAGTTTACGGGTCGTTGATCGATGGCTTGGAGTCGAACCAACTCCATGCCTTCACGTCGGTACACTGAGCTGCCATTTGAATCAGCGTGAACGACATACCCTCCGTGTTTTACACCCACGCGTTTTTTTTCGAGCTCGATGCTGGCCGAGACCAGGACATGAAAATCCAGTACGTTGTTCTTATGCAGGATCGTTGCGCCCACAAAGTGTTCTGCACATATTTCCAAAGCGATTTGCAGCCCATGAACAGCAGGGGTTTCTCGATAACCGCCTGGCATGAATATCTTGTCGAACCATAACTCCGCCCCATACAACTCTTCCAGTCCTTCATTTCCTATGTTGGGGTAGCGTTTATGCTGATAAAAAACGTTTCCTTGCCAGATGATGAAACCGGTATTCCTGACGATTCCATGTGCGGTTCTCGCGCCTTTTGATCCCATATCGGTGATGACCGCTTTCGTAGACCTTGCGTAATCGCCATAAACCCCCTTGTTCAGGCGATCCCTCTGCGGTATTTCGTCCACCACCGCGTCCATTTCCGCACCATATTTAACCTTGTTGATATCCCTGGCTTGCCCCAAGGATTTCAACTCCCCCGTCTCCCTTTTCAACATCCTGGAATCGGGTCGTACCATTGATTTGGACCACAGTGTCGTACCCGGGACCAGTATCAGCGTCGGGTTTCTATTTGAGACATCAACCCATGCAGCCCGGATGATTTCCTTTTCTTCTTCCGAAAGAAACGAAACAGGTTTTTCCTTGGAAAAGAAGTATTCGGGGGCGACAGCCAGACAGTAATCCAATTGATGCTGAACGACATTAGCGGCGAATATTGTTGTCGCCATGTGCTCCAGGGCTCCAATCCTGTTGTGTATGTGGACAAGGCTATCCCTGACCGGGATTCGTAATCTGCGCGTATCGAAGTCCCAGATCACCACTAGCACGTTTGGCATCCTTTCCTCCCCCTGGCTGCTGAGCGGTGCCGCAAGCCGGATGGCCGCATGGTGCGTTAAGGCACTTGGCGCATGTCCAGGAAAATTCAGCTTAGGTGAGCCAACGCATTCAAACAAACCACCTCGACTGGATGACTTCTCATGCACCACTAAAATCTGGCGACTCATTGCGTCCTAGATGCCTACCCGCACGCATTCCCAACAAATACCCACCAGCAACCCCTCAACCTATCGTAATCTCGCACCTGAATCCTTCACGCCCGCCACCGGCCCGAGATCCCGCCCCGATGCCTTCCATTTACCAGCTCAAGCCCGCCTTCCAGAACCTGCTGCGCCCTACCGTCCAACGGCTCTACGACAAGGGCGTCACGGCGAACCAGGTCACGCTGCTGGCCGGTGTGGTTTCCGTGCTGGTGGGGGTGGTGGTCGCCTGGTTTGCCAGCCATCCGTGGGTGTTTGCGCTGGTCCCCGCGTGGATGTTCCTGCGCATGGCCCTGAACGCCGTGGACGGCATGCTGGCGCGGGAGTTTGGCCAGCAATCGCATCTGGGCGCCTACCTCAATGAGCTATGCGATATCATCGCCGACGCTGCCCTGATCCTGCCTTTCGCCCTGCTTCCCGATGCCAGCCTGCTGTTGGTGTTGGGGGTCACGCTGCTGGCGTTGTTCAGTGAATACGCCGGTGTGCTGGGGGCGATGGTCGGGGCTTCGCGGCGCTATGACGGGCCCATGGGCAAAAGTGACCGGGCCTTTGCGCTTGGCGTGCTGGCGACCGGCATAGCGTTAGGCTGGCTCGGCGCCGCGTGGGTCAACGGTGTGATGGCGGTGGTTGCCGCCCTGCTGGTTTATACCTTGGTCAACCGGGTCCGTCGTGGCCTGGGCCAAGTGAAGGAAAACGCTCCCTCAGCATAAAGGAACTTGCAATGCGCGAAGCTCAAGACCGGACATTCACCACCCATGACGGCGTGGAGTTGTTCTACCGGCACTGGCCGGCCGTGGCCGCGGACCCGGGTGAACCCCGCAAGGCCGTGCTGTTGTTTCACCGGGGTCATGAGCACTCCGGGCGCATCGCGCACCTGGTGGATGAACTGGATCTGCCCGGCTTCGAGTTTTTCGCCTGGGACGCACGGGGCCACGGCCAGTCGCCCGGCGCACGGGGCGACAGCCCGAGTTTCGCCACCAGCGCGCGGGATGTGCAGACCTTCTGCGACCACATCGGCGCAACGCACCAGATCGACGAACAGAACATCGCCGTGGTGGCGCAAAGCGTCGGCGCGGTGATCGCCTCCACCTGGGTCCACGACTACGCGCCGCGCATTCGCTCGCTGGTGCTGGCCTCGCCGGCATTCAAAGTGAAGCTCTACGTGCCGTTCGCCCGTCCGGGGCTGGCGCTGATGCGCAAGTTTCGCGGCAATTTCTTCGTCAACAGTTACGTCAAGGCCAAGTTCCTCAGCCATGATCCAGAGCGGGTGGCGTCCTACGACAACGACCCACTGATCACCAAGGCGATTTCGGTGAACGTGCTGCTGGGCCTGTACGAAGCCGCCGATCGCGTGGTGGCCGACGCCCAGGCGATCCAGGTGCCGACGCAGTTGCTGATCTCCGGCTCCGACTTCGTCGTGCATCGCAAACCCCAGGAGCAGTTCTTCGAACGGCTGGGCAGCGTGCACAAGGAAAAACACATCCTGCCGGGGTTCTTCCACGACACCCTGGGCGAGAAGCACCGCGCGCCGGCCGTCGCCAGCGCCCGCCGCTTCATCCTGCAGAATTTTGCCCGCCCGCTGGACCGCCCCTCCTTGCTGGATGCGGACCGCATCGGCGCGACCTGCGCCGAGTCCGAAGCCCTGGCAACCCCCCTGCCCCACAATTCGCCGCGCGACCTGTACTGGCGCATGACCCGCGCCAGCATGCGCTTTGGCAGCAAACTGTCGGCCGGGGTGAAGCTGGGGTTCGACACCGGGTTCGATTCCGGCAGCACGCTGGACTACGTATACCGCAACCGCCCCACCGGCACCTCGCCGATCGGCAGGATGATCGACCAGAACTACCTGAACTCCATCGGCTGGCGCGGCATTCGCCAGCGCAAGCTGAACGTCGAGGAGTTGCTGCGCCTGGCGATGGGCAAGTTGCGCGATGAGAATCGCGAGGTACGCATCGTCGACATCGCGGCCGGTCATGGCCGCTACATTCTCGAGGCACTGCAAGGCGTCAGCCCGCTGCCGGAGTCGATCCTGCTGCGTGACTACAGCGACATCAACGTGCGCGACGGCAGCGCGCTGATCGTCGAAAAAGGCCTGGGCGAGATCGCGCGCTTCGTCAAGGGCGATGCCTTCGACCGCCAGGACCTCGCGGCCCTGGACCCCAAGCCGACCCTCGCAGTGGTGTCCGGCCTGTACGAGTTGTTTGCCGACAACCAGATGGTCGGCGGTTCTCTCGCCGGCCTGGCCGAAGCCGTGGAGCCCGGTGGTTTCCTGGTCTACACCGGCCAGCCGTGGCACCCGCAACTGGAGCTGATCGCCCGCGCCCTCACCAGCCACCGCGCTGGCCAGGCCTGGGTGATGCGTCGACGCAGCCAGGCCGAGATGGACCAACTGGTGGAAGCGGCGGGTTTCCGCAAGATCACCCTGCGGGTCGATGAGTGGGGCATCTTCAGCGTTTCGCTGGCGCAGCGCGTGCAGTGATGAGCGCTGTCATCGCCCCGCCTCGCGAGCCCGGCCTGCTGAAACCGGCGGTGTGCTGGCTACTGCTGCTCGCCCCGCTGTTCTTCAGCACCTACGGCTTCGCCACCTGGGTCACCTCCCAGCGTGACGACGTCGGCAGCCTGGTGTTCGGCTGGGAAAGCCACATGCCATTTTGGGCCTGGACCATCGTGCCTTACTGGTCGATCGACCTGCTTTACGGCCTGTCGCTGTTGCTGCCCACCAGCCGCGCGGAACTCAAGCGCCACGCGTTGCGCCTGCTCACGGCGCAGGCAATCGCCGTCAGTTGCTTCCTGATCTGGCCGTTGCGCTTCACCTTCCCTCGGCCGGAAATGGACGGCGTATTCGGCTGGCTGTTCGACGTGCTGGCCGGCTTCGACAAGCCGTTCAACCAGGCGCCGTCGCTGCACATTGCCTTGCTGGTGATTCTCTGGGTCTGCTACCAGCGGCACTTGCAGGGTGCCTGGCGCTGGCTGATGCACGGCTGGTTCGCGCTGATCGGGGTGTCGGTGCTGACCACTTACCAGCATCACTTCGTCGATGTGCCGACGGGCGCGCTGGCCGGTTGGCTGTGTGTCTGGCTGTGGCCACTGGACCGGCCGAGCCCGCTGCAAAGCGCTCGCCTGACCACCGACCGCAGCCGCTTGCAACTGGCCTTGCGTTACGGCGTGGGCGCGGCGGCGTTGTGCGTCCCGGCGTTCGCCTGGGGCGGCGCGTGGCTGTGGTTGATCTGGCCGGCGGTGGCGGTGCTGCTGGTGGCGCTGAATTATCTGTTGTTGGGCGCCGATGGTTTTCAGAAGCGCGCCGATGGCCGGTTGAGCCCGGCGGTGCGCTGGTTGCTGGCGCCCTACCTGGCGGCGGCCTGGGTCAATTCCCGTTGGTGGACACGCCAGCATCCGCAACCGGACCACGTGACCGATAACGTCTGGCTGGGGCGCGTCCCGACGCCACTGGAACTGCAGGACAGCGCGTTTGCCGGGGTGCTCGATCTCAGCGCCGAATTGTCCATGGACAGCCACGCCATCGCCTATCGCTCGCTGCCGGTGCTCGACCTCACGGCGCCCACCACCGAACAATGCCTGGGAGCCGCGCAGGCCATCGACAGCCTGCGTCAACACGGGCCGGTGCTGGTCTGCTGCGCCTTGGGCTATTCGCGCAGCGCCACGGCCGTGATCGCCTGGTTGCTGCACAGCGGCCGGGCGGCGAACGTGGACGCCGCGATCGTGCAGATCCAGCGCGTTCGCCCACGCATCGTCCTGCATCGGGCTCATCGCCAGGCACTGGAACCGCTACGCCAAGGCGCGCCCCATGAGTGACCTGCAGCTGCACACCGTGGCGAGCCTGCTGCGCCGGGGCCATTGCCTGGATCAGTTCTCCACCGGCCTGACCCTGTTGGCCGCGCTGCTGGGGCTGGGGCAATGGCTGCTGGGCAACGTCAATCCGTGGCTGCTGCTGTTCAGCGGCGTGCTGTTCAGCCTCGGCGTGCTGCAAAAATACTGGGCGCTGCGGGTGGCGTTCGATGCCGATCTGTTCCAGCGCATGGCCGACGATCAGCAACCGTTGGCCGAACGCACCCAGGCGCTGGACCAGGCCCTCAATACGCTCGGCCTGCAACCGGCCGAACGCGCCGGCCGCCCCTGGACCGAACGCAGCCTCGGCGCTCTGCGGCTGCTGCGCAGGCAGTCGCTGCTGCTGGCGGCACAAGTTGTCTGGACGCTGGGCTTCATCCTGGCCAGCCCTTGGTTAGCTTTTTCAGGATAAGGAATCCTCATGTTCGAACCCGTGGTTGCCAATCTCATCACCTCCGCCGCCCGCATGGTCACCGGCGCCCGCAGCCTGTGGCTCGGCAGTTCGCCGCGACCGGTACAGCGGATCTACTTCGCCAACCACAGCAGCCACGGCGACTTCGTGCTGCTCTGGGCCTCGCTGCCGCCGGCGCTGCGCAAGCTGACCCGGCCCGTGGCGGGCTCCGACTACTGGCAGAAGAGCCCCTTGCGTCGCTACATCATCAACCGGGTGTTCAACGGTGTGCTGGTGGACCGCGAACGCAAGGACCCTTCCTACAACCCCTTGCAACCGATGCTCGAAGCCTTGGAAAACGGCGACTCGCTGATCATCTTCCCCGAGGGCACGCGCAACCCGGAAGAAGGCTTGCTGCCCTTCAAGAGCGGGATCTACCACCTGATGAAAAGCCACCCCGAGGTCGAGGTGATCCCGGTGTGGATCGCCAACCTCAACCGCGTCATGCCCAAGGGCCGAATGCTGCCGCTGCCGCTGTTGTGCACCACCAGTTTCGGTGCGCCACTGAGCATCGAAGAGGGTGAAAGCAAAGAGCAATTTCTTGAACGCAGCCGTGCCGCCCTGCTGGCACTGGCCCCGGAGCACGTCTGACATGGATCGATATACCGTGATGTTGTTCAGCGGGATTGGCGCCATCCTGGTGCTGGCTTCGCTGATCGGTTTCATTCTCAAGCTCAAGACCCGCGGCACGCCGAACTCGGTCATCGACAACCTCAACGCGCGGATCAACGCCTGGTGGATCATGGTGCTGGTGATCGGCGTCGCGTTCTGGCTCGGCAATGCGGCGGTGATCCTGTTGTTCTATGCCGTGTCGTTCTACGCCCTGCGCGAATTCCTCACCCTGACGCCGACCCGGCGCAGTGACTACCCGGCGCTGGTGGCCGCGTTCTACCTGGCGCTGCCGCTGCAATACCTGTTGATCTACTACGACTGGTACGGGCTGTTTTCGATTTTCATCCCGGTCTACGTGTTCCTGCTGCTGCCGATCCTGGCGTCCCTGGGTGGCGACAGCACGCACTTTCTGGAGCGCGCTTCCAAGGTGCAGTGGGGGTTGATGATCGCGGTGTTCTGCATCTCGTTCGTGCCGGCGCTGCTGACCCTGGACATCGCCGGTTTCGAAGGCCGCAACCTGTTACTGATCGCGTACCTGGTGATCGTGGTGCAACTGTCGGACGTGCTGCAGTACGTGTGCGGCAAGCTGTTCGGCAAGCACAAGATCGCCCCCAACCTGTCCCCGTCGAAAACCGTCGAGGGCTTTGCCGGCGGGATCTTCCTGGCTTCGCTGATCGGTGGCGCGCTGTGGTGGATCACCCCGTTCAATCCCTGGCAGTCGTTCCTGATCGCGTTGCTGATCAACCTGCTGGGTTTTGCCGGCGGCATCGTCATGTCGGCGATCAAGCGCGACCGCGGCGTCAAGGACTGGGGCCACATGATCGAAGGCCACGGCGGCATGCTCGACCGGTTGGACTCGGTGTGTTTTGCCGCGCCGATCTTCTTTCACCTGGTGCGGTACTGGTGGACTTGAGCAATCTGTGAGAGCGGGCTTGCTCGCGAAGGCGGCGGTACAGTCAACATTGATGTTGCTTGTCACATCGTCTTCGCGAGCGAGCCCGCTCCCACAAAAGCTCCGTTGCACTTCACGCTGCGGCAATCAATCCAGAATCAGGTGCGGCAAGAACCGGCTGGAATCCTTGGTGATCAGGCTGTTGTCTTCGCGCACGCCAATGCCGGCCGCCTGGTCGCCGATGACCCAGGAGCCAATCAGCGTGTAGCTGTCGCCGAAGCGCGGCAGGGGCGCGAGCTGCTGGAGGATGAACGGTGCGTCGGTGTAGGGGCCGTCTTCCTTGACCACCAGGCCATCGGCCGTCTGCAGTTCAATGTTGGCGCCTTCCCGGGAAAAGAACGGCTTGCGCACCCAGCCCTTGGGCACAGGGGTGCCGGGGTTGGGGTCCAGGTGGGACTCGAGCAGGTTCGGGTGACCTTTGTTGAACTCCCACAACAGCGGCAGGATGCCCTTGTTGGAAATGATCGATTTCCAGGCCGGTTCGAAAAACTGCGTGTCGCTCTGGGCGATCGCCGCGCCAAAAGGCTCGTGGAAGATGAATTCCCAGGCGTGCAGCTTGAACAGATGGGGAATCCAACGCTCCTGCAAGTCGACGAAACGGCCTTCACTGTTCAGGCCGATGTCTTCGATGTCGATGTGCCGCGACTCGATGCCGACGGCCTCCGCAATGAGGCGCAAGTAATCGGTGGTGCCCTTGTCCTCGACCGAATCCTTCATCGAGGCAAAGTAGAACGGCTGGGTGAGCTGCAATTGGGCAAACGCCTGGTGCAGCTTGGTGTCGATGCTGTTGAACTGGTCGACATGCTGGGGCAGCAGGCCGCGCTCGATGCATTGCTCCAGCCAGCCCCACTGGAACGCCGCCGCCTCGTAGAGGCTGGTCGGCGTGTCGTAGTTGAGCTCCAGCAGCTTGGCGGGGCCATTGCCGTTGTAGGAGAAATCCATGCGCCCATACAGGTGCGGATGGCCTTCGAGCCATGACGTGCGGACCATGTCGAAAAACGCCGGGGGAATGCTCAGGCGCTCCAGCATTTGCTCGCTCTGCACCACGCGGGCGACAAGGTCCATGCACATGTCATGGAGCTCGGTGGTGGGGTCTTCGAGGTCGTCCTCGATCTGTTTGAGCGTGAACTGGTAGTACGCGCTTTCGTCCCAGTAGGGTTCGCCGTCGATGGTGTGGAACAGAAAGCCGAGACGCTCGGCCGTCTGCTTCCAGTCATGCCGCTCGACGCAATGGATCTTCTTCATGACCTTCGCTCCTCAGCCGCCGGAGCTCGAACCGCCCCACCCGCTGCGGGCGCTGGCCTTGCTGCCGAAGCCGCCACGGGAGGTGGAGGACGCCACGGAAATCGGCTTGCTGGTGCGAATCGAATCGGTGTAGCCGCCGTAGCGCGCCTGGTTGGACTTGGTGAAGGTCGAGCCCCTGGAAACCCGCTGGGACAGCGTCGAGGACCCGTAGTCACCGCGATCATCGCGGTAGCGGTAGACCGGCTCGGAGTAATAGCTGTTGCGGTTGCTGCTCAGCATGTTGCCGATCAACAGCCCGGTCAGCAGGTTACTGAAGCCCGAGCCGCCCGTGTTCGCTTCCGAGGCTGGCAGTTGGGCCCTGGCCGCGTCCACCTGGGATTGGGTGACCTCGCCATCGGCGCTCAACTCGAAACCGCCCAGCTTGGGGATGAACTTGCCGTTCGAGTCCAGCTGGCACCAGTCGGCGACGAAGTCGGCATCGCAATCGGCGCGGTTGTCGTACACCGGCGCAATGCGGCGATGCTCGGCCATGGCGTTCATGAAGGCGTCGGAACAGACATCCACCGGCAGCTTTTCATCGACACACTGTTGCACGGACTGGAAGTTGTATTTTTTCTGCAACTGGTAGGTTTTTTCCGTCGGCCCGCAACCGGATATCGCCATGGCGACCGATGCGGCCAGCGAAAGCTGAACGTACTTGCTTCGTTTCATCGCAGGCTCCTGGCGCAATCAGTTCGTGGAAGGCGTCATGCACGCGGCGTTCAACAGGCCGACGCTGATGGCCACCGCGGCGATGTAAATACCAGCGGCGATTTCGCCCTGCTTGATGCGCGCTGAAGCGCCCTTGAGCACCAGGCTGGTCACCAGGAAGGCCAGCAACTGGACGAACGCGGCTATCACTGCCCAGACGATGAAATCGAGCAGGCTGACCGAGTAGGCAATCACATTACTGGCCGGGATGGCGAAGCCGATGAGCGCGCCACCCAGGGCGATGGCGGCGGCCACGTTACCCGAGCGGATCAGTTCGAACTCCTTGTGCGGCGTGACGTGGATGTAGATGAACTGGAACAGCGCGAACAACACGGCGGCGCCGAGGATGTACAGAACGAAGCCGAACACGGCGGCTTTGTTCAGGGAAATGGAGAGTGCTTCAAACATGGACGTCTTCCTTATTCAAATGGTGTGCAGGTCTGTGGTGTACAGCGAAATGCCCAGCGAAGTACTCAGGCTGATCGTCCCTTCGGCGTCTTCCTCGACGGAGAACAACAGGAACTCGCGACGATCCGTCAGGCCGGTGTCGCGGGCGTACAGCATCGAACGGTGCTCGACGGTGTAGGACTCATCCGGGTTGCTCACGCGTTCGCTCAACGCCACCAGCTCGGTCTGGCCGTCCTCGGTGCCCCATTCGCGGGTGTATTCGACGCCGTCATGGGTGTAGGTCGGCAGGCCGATCAAGCTCTGGGGGCCGGCCAACCGACGCAGCTCGGCTTCGCTGTTAACCGTGACGTAGCTTACGTAGTTGAACAGGATCACCGATTCGACCTGCCCATCCACCGCGCCACTGGTGTGCACTTGCAGCCAGTAGTCTTCGTCGTTCATGTAGAAACGCGCCAGCCAGTTCGACTGACCCAGGTCGACGACGCCCATGCTCCAGATTTCCTGGGCGCCTGGGATGATCACGGCGCTGTTGCCGTCGAGCAGCAACTTCAGCGTGCTGTCGAACATCACGCCCTTGCCGCAGGCCAACCCCAGCGGCCCGTTGGCAGGCAGGGCCGCGCTTGTGGTGTTGCTGTTCGCGTTCGGGGCTTCGAGCCCCATCAACTGTTTAAACCATCCCATTGGAGATGTCCTTGAGACGTGTGGAAGCAATGTAGAAGAGTTCGCCACCCTCGACGCGCGTGGCGCCGGGCGGGTTGATCGACGGGTGCTGGGCACCGATGGCGCGGTAACCGATCAGCGTAGCGTTATGTTGCTCTTTCATCCGCGTGTACAGCTCGCCGAACGTGGTTTCGAAACGTTCGGGCAGTTTCATCAGGTACTGGGTGGCGCCCTGGCCCACGCACAGCAACTCGTTGATGATCACGGACGAGCCCGGGTCCTGGGAGGCGCGCACCAGCATTTCAATCGCCATGCTCGACGTGCATTCCAGGCTGGGCGCGTAGGCGCTGGCGAGGGCGGCGATTTCGCTGTCGTTGAAGTGGGCGACCACATGCCCGGCCGGGCCGAGCTGGTTGACCGCCAGCACCGTGGCGAGGGTCAGGTCGTCGGAGTGGGTGCGGACCAGGACGCGCTCGGCACCGGGCACGCCGGCGCGCCGCAACAGTGCGACGGAGGACAGGCTATCGCCCTTGATGAAGGACGCCTGGCCGGGCATGGGGTTTTCTTCGAGGTCGCAGTCGCAAATGACGATCAGGTTGTCGTTGGACGTTTCGTCCTGCAGCAGCAACTCAATGACCCGCTCGCTGGAGGCCCCTTCCCAGCCGATGAGAACGGTGTGTCCGACGGTGCCGGTGAAATCGCCCTTGCCCTTCATGCCTTTTCTCCATACATCGATGACGCTGCTGGTGGTCTTGCCGATGGCCGCCGTCAGCAGCGCGATGCCGCCGAGCATGACCCAGGTCGCAACGAAAATCCGCCCCGCCGCGGTCTGTGGCGACAGGTCGCCGTAGCCGACGGTGAGCGTGGTGGTGAGATAGAAATAGATAAACGTGGCGGCGGCGATCAGGTGCTGCTCGCCCAGCAACACCAGGCCGATCCAGGCCGTGGCCAGGTGCACGCCCACGGCCATGACCAGGCCGGCCCAGCCGAAGCGCTGGAAGAACGACGATGCGTAGGCACGCAATAAAAGGAAAATAGACATCGTGTCCCTGACTCCGTGGGGCTGATTCCTGGCGACGTCATCGCGCTGGCGGGTGAATGCCTGAGCGTAGTGACCGGACAGCATTAAACCTGTTGCGAAGCGTGGATAAAAGTACTGCGTCACAATTACATCCAGGAGCGCCGGACACGATTGTGGCGAGGGAGCTGGCTCCCGCTGGGGCGCGAAGCAGCCCCAAAGAATGGGACTGCCGCGCAGTCCAGCGGGAGCAAGCTCCCTCGCCACAGGTTTTGTGCTCGGCCTGCCTTGGTTGTTCAGCCCGAACAGATTACTCCGCCGATTTTTTCTTCAGGCGTTCCAGGATCGCATTGGCGCTGCCTTCGTTCGGGGTGATGCCGGCCTCGCGCAGCTTGCGCTCCAGGTCGGTGCCGGTGGAGGCATCGGCCAGTTCGTCCTGGGCTTGCAGCTCAGCCGCACGCTGCTGCTGCTTGGCTTGCAGGCGATTCAACGTGCCGACGGCGGTTTCCAGCTTGCCGTTGGCACCGCCGCTGGCGATGGAGGCACTGACCTGGGCCTTCTGCACGCTTTCCCGGGCCTTGGCCATGTCCACTTGCTGGCGCAGGCTCTTGATCCGGCTTTCGGCCTTGGTGATGTCCTTGCGCATGTTCTCGGCATAGCCACCGAATTCGGCCGCCTGCTTCTGCTCGACGTCCAGTTCGTTGGTCAGGGTCGAAATGGCCTCGGCCACTTCCAGCGCCAAGTCTTCACGGTTGGCCTGGATCGCGGCCAGGGCCTTGGACTCCAGGTCCTTGATCTTGGCGTTGTATTCGCCGACACGGTCGGTCGCCAGCTTGTGCTTGGCCATGATGGTGACCAGCTCGCGCCGGGCGTTGGCCAGCGCGGTGTCGGCGTCGCGGATTTCCTGATCGAGGATGCGCAGGGCCTGTTGATCGACGATCGCTTCGCCGACTTCGCTGGCACCGCCACGCAGCGCGGTGAACAATTTGCTCCAGATGGACTGAGTCATTGGATAGGTTCCTGTCGGCGAATTAGATGAAGAAGCGTTCGAAGGCTTCGCTGGCACGCTGGACGTTGTCGACCAGGGTCTTGACCTCGGTGACGACGTTGGTCAGGTTGGACCCTGCGCTCAGCGCACCAAACATGTTGTAGACGACTTGCCCGTTGGGCATGGTCTCGATGCCGATCGAGGACAGCGGGAACATTTCCCGACTGCGCAGGACGGCGTCGTTGAAGGCCGTTACGTCGTTGATCGACTCGATGTCCACCAGGACGGTATCGACGATGATCTGGTCGCCCACCACCGCGATGTAGATGGGCAGGCCCCCGAAGTCGTTCATCTCCAGCTTGATGCTGGACTCGGAGCCTTGGACGAGGGAGAGGGTGATTTCATTGGCAACCACTTCATCCAGTGCCTGCAAGGCGCTGTAGAGGCGATCGATGTTCCAGTTGTTACCTGCGCTCATGTAATCCTCCGTCATGATTGAGCCCGCCAGAATCGGCTGGCGTAGCTGTTTCTCCATCTGCTTGAGCAGGCTCCGGTTTTCCGGAAGCACCCAAGTTTCATGTTTCACATACCCGGCGGCACTCAGGCCCGCGCGCATCTGCTTCATGTAGAAGCTCGACGGTTTTTTCGCGGCAGGCTTGGAGCGCTCTGCGTCGAGGCTCGCCGAATCTGCTGGAGAGCTGTTTGGCATGGTGCTGACCCCACTGTGAAAAACTCACGCGTGAGAAACACTACAGGTAACGTTCACAACCCTCAATAGCTCACGCGTGAGATTTTTCACACCTGCGCACAGCCATTGAAACACCCTGTGGGAGCGAGCTTGCTCGCGAAGGCGTCAGGCCAACCAACGCCTTGGCAGCTGTTGCACCGCTTTCGCGAGCAAGCCCGCTCCCACAAGGAGGCCCTACGGATAACTGAAACTCTTGACCAACGTCAGCTCGCCCACCGCCCTCATCGGCACCACGAAGGTCTCGATTTTTTCGCTCGGCGTGCCTTCCTCGGCGATCACCGTCACCTGCGCGGTGGTCAGGGCTTGCACCGCTTCGGTGCCGCCGCTTTCCCCGCCCTCTTCACCTTCGTTCTCGTCGGCGATATCACGGTAACCGCCGCCGTAGTAGTTCACGTACACCAGGTACTGGCCCTTGATCGGTGCAGGCATCGAGAAGATTTCCGGGCCATAGCCGGTGGTGACGTCGACGTCGAGGGCCGCGCCATTGGGGGCCACGCGGTCGCCGTACCAGATGTGCGCTCCGTCGGGCGTGACGAGGTGCAGGTCCAGGTCGGTGCCGTCGCTGTCCCAGGTCAACAGCACCCGCAGCTTGGCCGGGCTGGCGCCGCCGCTGGTGTGGAGAAACTGCGTGCGATGGCGATGTTGGCCATCGGGGCTGCGCACTTCGACGCTGTTGCTGCCATTGGGGAAGGAGAACGGCCGGTCGAAACGGCCTTCAGGGTCGAGCTTGAGCGGCATGCTCACGCCGTTGACGATGAGTTTGCCCGGCTCGCGCTCGCCCTTGGGCGCCGCGGCGATCTGGCCGGTGATGCGCGCGGTGGCGGCCTGCCCCTGGGGCGTATTGACCGACGAGGCCGGGTAGTTGACGACCTGGCTATAGTTTTCGCCGTCACCGCCCGGCGCGCCGCTGCGCCAGCCGCCGATCGGGGTATCGAGCTTGACGGGGTCGGCGGCGTAGGTCGATGGCAACGCGGTCAGGGCGCAGAGCAACAGCAAGACCTGTGGATAACGGAGTGTCATGGTCTATTCCAGCAAGAGGTGACGGGCGAGCCCTTCGATATAGTCTTCGTCCTGGCCGTTGGGATGTGCTTCAAAGGCCAGGTGCAGGTATTCATGTGTCAGGTCGAGACGATCTTGCAGCGACAGCACGCCGCGCACGTAGATGCGCTGGCGCTCGCGGTCGACATAAGGCCGGCCGAAGGCAACGCGGCAGACGGCGAAGGTGCTGATCTCGTTGTAGCCGACTTCGCTTTCCAGGCGCGAACGCCAGCCCCGCCGCTGTTTCAGCAGCCAGTCCTGGGCCGCGGGCAGCGCCTCGCAGGACGCCACCGGATTGTCCCAGCGGCTGAGGCTGGCGCGGGGGTAGGCGTGCAACAGGATGGCGTCGTAGCGCTGGCCGGCGTTGGCTTGCTCCACCGCTTGCAGCCAGGACAATTTGTCCGGGCCGGCCTGGTCGGAGTGATAGGTCACGTCGGTGCCGGCCAGCACCAGGTCGCTGGTCCAGGCTGCGATGGCCCGGGTTTCAGGGGCGGCCGGGCGAGGCGCGACACGCTGGCGGTGGCTGCTGTCGTCAATGCTCAGGCAGTCGCCATGGCGCTGGGCGTTCTGCAGCAGGTAGGTGCGGATCGCCACGGCCAGCGCCTTGGCGGCCTCGGCGGGTTCAGCCTTGGCTTCGCGTTGCAGAACCCGGGCGACGTACTCCTCCCGATCCAGTCGCGCGACCAGCTTGCCGGGCGTCAGGAACAGTTCGCCATCGCTGTGGATATCCAGTTGGTTGCCGTTGACGAACTCGACCCGGTAATCACCTCGCAGTTGCCCCGGTGTGGCCGGACGGTCGCCGGACAGCACCCGCTGCAATGGATAGCGGGCAAACAAGCCCACCTCCACGCAGCGCCCGGTTTCCGCCGGCCAGCGGGACGGCAGCGCCGCCGCCAAACCCCCGCCATAGACCTTCAGGACCTGCTGGCTGGTGCCACGCCCACCGGCCCAGACGGGCGTGCCGTCCACCAGCCAACCGGCGAAACCGCCCTGGCGCGATGCAGGGCCCTGGTCGCCCAGCCAGCTCCAGGTCTTGACCCGCAAGCGACTGCCCAACTCGCCCACCAACCGGCCGTCCGCCGCATTGAGCACCACGTCCAGCAGCACCCGGCGCGCCTGATCCTGGGCCGGCAAGGAAGCCAGGGCCTTGAGCAGCTCGGCGACCGGCACTTGGGTCTGGGGTTGCAGGGTCGGCAGGTCCAGCAGCCAGGCCGGTGCCTGGCGGGTTTGCCAGTAGTCACGCCAGCTGGCCGCCGAGAGCCCGAGCCGCTGCGGCTCGAAGTACAAGCCGCAAGACTTCACCAGGGCCTGGTCGCGGCCGATGCTCTGCCCGGCATTGCAGCAATAGACTTCTTCCTTCGATTCACCGCGACAGGCATAGGCCGGCTCGCGAGCATCGGTGTCCACCAGCCAGGCGTAGACGAATAGTTTCCACAGGCTGCCCAACGGTGCCTGCAAGGTGTCGGGCAGCGGCTGGCGATCCAGCACCTGCGCCGGGCTCACCCGCAGCAGTTGGCCGTCGAAGGCCAGGCGCAGCGGCTCGTCCTGCGCCGTTGCCAGCGCAGGAATCAGGCACAACAGACACCAGGCCAGCCGCCTGCGCATGTCAGTTGACCGTGACCTGACCGAGCGCCGGTTTCTGTTCCCGCGCCTGATTCTGCGGCGCGTAGACCTGGGTGAAGCGCACCGGCGGCAGGTTGAACTGGCCCTTCTGGGAGAAGCGCACCAGATGACGCAAGCGCAACTCGCCACTGAGGGCATCCACCGGCACCGCGTAGGCCATCTGGCCCGGCTCGAAGCGCGCCTTTTCCAGGGCCGTCGGTTCGCTGTCGGCCTTGCCCACCAATTGGATGCCCCAAGTGGTGCGCTCCACATCGGCGCCCGGCGGCAGCGGCACTTCGAGCATGCCGTAGCGCAGCGGCGTCGGCGCCTTGCTGTTGATGATCACTTCGTCCAGGTACAGGCTGTCGCTGGACAACGGTTTGTTGCCCACCGGTTCG
Organism: Pseudomonas sp. Cab53; assembly: GCF_018325965.1. NCBI lineage: Bacteria > Pseudomonadati > Pseudomonadota > Gammaproteobacteria > Pseudomonadales > Pseudomonadaceae > Pseudomonas > Pseudomonas sp. Cab53. Next base: position 5,478,105 of record NZ_AP021902.1, read on the forward strand.
AGCTTGAAGGTGAACGCTTCGTCGCCCGGCACCAGGCGTGACAGGCGACGGGTGATCGAGACGGCCATCGATGCCACGGGCGGTTGCTGGCTCTGGAAGCTCAGGGCTGCTTGCAGCGGACGTTCCTGGGCACCGTTGAGGGCCAGCGAGGTCGGAACCTGCGCGCCTTGCCATTGCCAGTAGGTTTCACCGGTGGCGCTTTGTCGGGCTTTCCAACCGTCACCCGGCGTCAGCGTGACCGCCGGCGCGGCCTGCTCGATGCTGCGTTGCAGCCAGCTCAAAACCAGGGCCCGCTCCAGGGTCGACTGTTGTGGCAGTACTCGCTCCAGCAAGGCCTTGGCGCGAGCAGGGTCAAAGGCTTGCAGCGACAGCACCAGTGCCTCGGCAAACGGTGCGGAACTGACCGCCAGTTGCTGCTGCGCAGCGTCCACCTGGCGATTGAACGCCTCTGGCAACGGCATTTTCAGCTGCCTGGCCAGGGACGCGGCCAAGACGCGGGCGCTCGCCAGGCCCAGGGCCGAATCCGGCGCGTTCATGACCAGGCTGTCTTCACCGCCGTCCATCACGCTGTCGGCACCCGCGCCACGGGCCTTGGCCAGGTCGTCCATCAGGCCGCTGAGCAAGGTGTTCACCGGCAGTTGCATCTGCTTGGCGAACGACAGGATCAGCGCCCGCTGCAACAGCGGCGTATCACCGGCCTGCTTGGCGTAGACCTCCAGCACGCGCTGCCAGTGTTCCGGCGGCAGGCTGATGTCCAGGGCCTTGCTGGCGTACCAGTCGGCGTAATAGGCATAAGCGGTCAGGAATGCATCCGGCTCACCGTCCTGGCCCCACCAGGTGAAGCTCGCCGACGGCCCGGCCATCTGCACCAGGCGCAGGCGACTGTTTTGCATGATCAGGCGCAAGCGGTCACGGGTCTGGGGGCTCGACGCCAGGCTCGGGTACGCGATGCTCAACGGCAGCAATTGGCTGGCCGTCTGTTCGACGCCGCCATAGGGGTAGCCCAGCAGATCGTCCAGGGCCGACCGGAACAGCGCTTGCGGACTGTCGTCCAGGCGCAGGCGGATATCGCTGGCGTCGGCCGGCAGGTTCAGCGGGGTATCGCCGCCCGCCACATCGACGCGCTGGCCCTGGGTCACTTGCCAACCACTGCCACTGGCGTTCAGGTTCACGGCCAGGGCGTCCTGCGTCTCGCCGTTCAATTGCAGCTGGACGCTCAGGTCGCCGCTGCTCAGTTCCATGGCCGGCAGCGCCACGTAGTTGATGCCTTTCTTCAATTCCGCCACCAGCCGTTGTTCAGCGCCGGCGTAACGGATCAACAACTCGGCCTTCAACGGTTTCTCCGACTGGCTGAAGGCGAACAGGCCCAATTGCGGCTTGTCGCCCGCGCGGAAGCGGGTCGGGCCGCTCCACTTCAGGTACAGCGGTTTTTCCGAAGCGATGAATTGTTTCTTCTGGCCCACCTGGCCATCGTCGGCGATGGCCCGGGCAGTGATGCGCCAGCGGGTCAGGGAGTCCGGCATCTTGAAGGTGAAACGGGCCTTGCCGCTGGCATCGGTGACCAGCTCCGGCTGCCAGGCTGCGGTGTCGACGTCTTCACGACGCGGGCGCTCCAGCACCTTGACGCCACGCTCGCTGCGGTTGGCCTTGCCCGGTGCGCCTGGGCTGCCCGGCAATGCCACGTCGTAGCTGATGAACGACAGGCTGGCGCTGGTGCGCACGTTGTTGCGCCGCGGGTGGTAGAAGAACTGGTCGATGGTCGGCGCCACTTCCGGCTGCAGGGCGTAGACCATTTCGTCTACCACGCTGACCGTCAGGTGCGCCGGGATCGCCTTGCCAGCGAACTGGGTGCTCAGGTCCACGGTGACCGTGTCGCCCGGCCGGTAGCTGGCCTTGTCGGTGACAACGGCGACGTCGATCTGCGGCGTGACCACCTTCAGACCGGCGTTCTGGAAGCTGTACTGGCCACCCTTGGTGTAGAGCACCGAGAACGTCATGTTCGGCGCAAAGGCGTCCTTGACCGGGATGCGCGCGCGATACTGGGTCTCGCTGAGCTTTTCCATCTTCAGCCAGTCGCCGCCCTTGGACAGCAGCGCCGTGGCCTCGACCTTGTCACGCTCCAGGGACAGCAGCGCATCGCTGACCGGCTCAGGGAACGTGATCAATGCCAGGGCTTCGTCGCCGGTCTTGTACTCGGCTTTATCGAGGACGATCTCGACAGTGCCCGGCACGGCCTTGATGCCGTCGCCCGTCACCGCATGGGCGGTGGCGCCGATGACCCGGCCGTGTTCGTCCTTGAGGGTCAGGTTGTAGGTACCGGGCCGGTCGAAGGTCAGGCTGAAGCCTTTGTCCTTGGCCGTCAGCTTGCCGTCGCCGGTGCTCTGGTCTTCCAGGCGCACCCAGGCGTAGCTGCCCGGTGTCACGGCTTTGCTTTGCTCGCTGCCACCTACGTTGGCGTAGCTGAACGCGACCTTCTCGCCGACCGCACTGAAACGCTGGCGGGCGCCCAGGCTGAAGTTCGCCGCGCCGCGGTCGATCAGGATTTCCTTGGTGGTCTTGACCCGATACGCCGCGCCATCGCTGGCGAATACGGTGAGGGTGTAGCGGCTCGGCTTGTCGGCGGCCGGCAGGTCGAGGGTCGCGTTGCCCTTGTCATCGGTGGTGACTTCGCTGCTGGTCAGTTCTACCGGGAATTGCCCCAGGTATTGCAGCTCGTTGTCCACCATCGACAGTTGCTGGGCGCGCAGGCTCAGGCTGACCTTGGCATTGACCACCGGCTTGCCATCCGGGTACAGCAACACGAGGTTGCCCTTGACCGGTTCGCCCGTGCGGTAGTCCTGCTTGGCCAGGTTCAGGGCGATCTCGAAGTGCGGCTTGATGTATTCGGCCACACGGAAGGCGCTGCTGTAGAGCTGGTCCTTGTAGCTGAAGCGCAGCTCATAACCACCGGCGACGGCGTTTTCCGGCAGTTGGAAGCGGCCTTGGGTCCCGGCCTTGGAATCGAGCTTCAGGGCCAGGGTCTGCAAGGCGGTGCCGGTGGCATCCAGCACGCTGACGTTGACGTCGGCGGCCGTCGGCTGCACCGAATCACGGGCGTTCTTGAACTCACGACCGACGATCTTCAGCGACACCCAATCCCCCGGACGGTACAGCGGCCGGTCCGTGAAGGCGTAGAGCTTGGTGTCATAGATTTCGCTGTCGTAGTAGAAGTTTTCCGAAACGAAGACCCCGCCCTCCTCGTCCTCGCCAATGACGAACGAACGCTCCGGGCTCACGTGCTTGAGGCGCAGCAAGCCATCCTCGTCGGTGGCACCGCTGCTCATCACGCCCAGGCCGTCGGTCCACAGCACGTTGACCTTGGGCACCGAGCGCCCTTCATGCTTGCGCGCGGCCCAGACCAGCAGTTCGTCGCCGGCGATCTTGCTCACCGCCACGGTGTTGGAAACGAAGACCATGGTGGTGGCCCGGTACTTGCCGATCAGCGCTTCCACCAGGTACAGGCCTGGTTTCAATTGGCCCAGCGGCACGTAGACGTTGCCCGGGGCGACGCTGACGAACTCACTGGACGAGCCTGCCAGGTTGACCCCGGCAGGCGGCTGGATCGGCTTGGCTTGCCACAGCGGGTAACGGAACTGGCTGACCACCGGCAGTCCCGGGATCAAGGCAAACTGGGCCGGTGCGTCGTACGGCGTCGGCGCGACCAGGGCGTCGCCGATCTTCAGCTCCGGCACTTCTTCGGTCACTTGCTGGCGAGACTCGTAGGAGAACGCCCGCTGCATCACCCGGCGAGACTTGCGATACCAGTTGTCCCACAGGTACGCGAGGGTGTTCGACAAGCCTTCGCCCTTGAACTGACCATCACTGACCACGCGGTGCAGGTTTTTCTGGCGCTTGAGGAAATCCAGCGGCTTGTCGATACGATAGACGCGGATGTCGGCACCGCCATAGGGCTCCATGCGGAACCGGCGATAGTCGCGGCCCGGCGCTTCGAGGCGAACCATGGCCTGTTCGTCGCTGGCGAAACTGCTGTCGGCCAGCAGGAAGAAGCTCTCGCCGGACACGGGCGTGTAGCCGCTGGGCTCCACCGTGTCTTCGGCGTTGACGACAGGTGCCAGCAACAAGGCAAACAACAGGGGTAGTTTCGAACACAAGCGCAGCATGCGGGCACCGGTCATTGGGAGAGAAAGTTGAGTCGATAGACGCCGATGAAGTTGGGGTTGGCTGCGTCGGGTATCCATCGGGTGTCCTTCCAGTTCATGAGTTGTTGCAGGCTTGCGGAGCGCATGCCGTTGTCGGTAGGGGTGGTGGTGCCGGTGTGATAGGCGATGTAGCGGCCCATCCAGATCATCAGGTGCTGGTCGTCGCCCTGGTCGAAGAACATCAGGTCGCCGGGGCGGGCCTGGGCGACATCGCGCCCCACCAGGCGACTGTTGAACTGGATCAGCTTGATGGCGTTGACGTAAGGGCCGACCTTGCCGCCGCCCTGCTGCCATTGCTGGGCGAGGCGGCGCTGCGCATCGCTCAACGGCAGCTCAGGTGGCAGGTAGCGGTTGGACAGGCCATTGCTGCGCAGCCATTTGTCGTCGTGGACCTTCAGCGCCTCGTTGGCGGCAAAACGCACCAGCCCGGCACAATCCTGCTGGTACCAGCGCGGGCTCGGGCCCCGGGTCAGTTGCTCCTGGGCGATGCGCACGAACCAGGCCCGAAAGACCTTGGACTGCTCCACATCCAGCGCCGGCGTCTCGAGCGCGAACGCCTGCCCCGCCAGCAGCAGCGCCAGCAGCAACACCCATGACCGGGGATTGCGCATCCGTGCGGTCACAGCGCTTTCCATTCCAGCGGCAGCCATTGCCAGTGACCGTCCGGCTCACTGCCGGCCGGCAACGTCAGGGCGTACTTGCCGTAGCCACCGAGGGTGCGCAGCTTCGGAATCAGATAGGTTTGCGCGGCGTTGTAGAACACCGGCTCCATGTCCTGGGGCAGGCTGTCGAGGGTTTCGTGCTGCATCAACTGCGCGATGGAGTCCGGGCCGAAATAGATCGGCATCAGCAGGTCCTTGGGCACTACGTCAGCCATCGGCGGGAAGCGCTTGTCGAGGGTGCCGAGGGCCTTGTCCACCAGCTTGTCGTCCAGGGAAAACAACAGCGTAGAACCGTGGCGCGCCAGGCTGACCCGCATGAACGCCTTGCCGGTGATGGCGTCCGGTTGCAGCGAATCCTTGGCCAGGTAAGGACCGAAGTTGGAACTCACCTGCCGTTGCCACTGGTGCATCGCGCCTTCCTGCTTCTCGACCACCGGGAAGGCGTGCTCAGCGACATTGTTTTCGTAGGCGCCCACCATCGAACCGAACAACTGGCCCAGATCGGCGTCGAGCTTGCCGTCGTCTTCGTTCAGGCTCACCACCAGCAACGGCGTGTAAAGACGCGAATCGGCGTACCAGCACAGGCCGGCCGCGCCGGTCACGTGGTCGATCATGGCCTGGGCGGCCTTTTCATCGGCGCCAAGTTTTACCAGCAGCGGCTTCTGGGGCGCAGCCGCCAGGGGCAAGGTCACGCAGGCGCTGGCGCCCATGGGCATGGCTTGCCAGATCGGCTTGAAGTCGAAGTCTGGCTGGTTTTCCAGTTCGTCCATGGCCAGGAAGCTGTGCCAGCCCTTGTCGTCCATGTCGAAGCGCAGCCCGGCGAAATTCGGGATGAACCGCTGGTAACCCATGGCGAGTACGCTGGCGTTGACCGAAATGCGTTGCTTGACCTCCGGTGCCTTGGCCGGCAGACCGAAGGCTTCGGGGAAGAGTTTGTCGCCGTTGAGCAGGGCCGCCAGGGCGGTGGTCGACACACTGCCGCGCTCCTCCGATGGGCCGTTGGCCGGGTCGTAGAGCTTGGTCGGGTTGGACAGCACCACCAGCTTGTCGCCATGGGAGGCGAAGACCAGGGACTTGCTGGCGTTGTAGGTCAGTTGATAGAGCGCGACATCGTCGCCGCCGACCCGCAGGTCGCTGAGTTTGCTCAGTTGCGTATCGTCCAGGGCAACCTTGGCCAGCGGCTCCAGCACCTTGGCCAAGCCACCGCGGTCCATCACCAGCAGGAAATCCTTGAGGCGACCATCGGCCCCACGCCACAGCGCGACATCGGCCGGCTGGTCGAACAGTTCCTCGATCAGGCTGTCCTGCAACTTCAGGTCATGCTCGTAGATGATCCGGCGCAGGCTGCCGATCAGGCCGAGGCGGTCGGCGTGGGCTTCGTAGTAGAAGACGAAGTCTTCGGTGAGCGTGGCCTTGAGGAACGGCACCGCCAGCAGGTCCTTGGGCAACTGGCTCAGGGAATGGGCCTCGAGCAAGCCGTCGGGGCGGCTCAGGCCGAGTTTCTCCAGGGCCAGCGCCGTGGGCGGCGCCTTGGGCTTGTGCATGAACCAGCCCAACCCGGCGGCTACACCGGCCACCAGGCACAGCCCGATCAGCAACGCCGGCCAGCGACGCGCAGGTTTAGCGACAGCTGTCGCAGTGGTCGGGGAAGCAGTGTTGTCGCTCATATTCACAAGGGCCTGTTCATCCGTGGAGCGGAATTAGTAGTTGAAAGTCTTGACCAGCAGCAGATCGCCAATGGCGCGCAGGGGCACGACAAAGGTCTCGCGTTTTTCGTCGACGGTGTTTTCGTTGAGCACCAGGTTGATCTGCGAGGTGATCACCTCGTTCTGGTTGCTGCCTTCATCGAAGTTGTAGCCACCGCTGCCGTAGTTGCCCCAATAGTTCACGTAGACCAGGTAGGTGCCGTGCATCGGCGCGGTCATGGTGAACATTTCCGGGCCGGGGCCATCGACGCCATCCGGGTCCAGGCCGCCGCCGTTGCTCAGCGCAGGCTGGCCGAAGAATGCATGTTGGCCGTCCGGTGTGACGATATGCAGATCCAGCTCGGCCTTGGGATCGTCCCAACCCAGCACCACCCGGATCTGTGCCGGGGTGCGCAGGTTGTTGGCTTCATAGAACTGCACCCGCTTGAGCGACCGGCCCTCGGAACTGCGCACTTCGACGCTGTTGGAACCGGCGCCAAACGCATACGGCCGGGCGAAACGCCCTTCGTCGTCGGTATAGAGGTTCAGTGGATTGCCGTTGACCGCCAGGCTGTGGGGTTGGCGCATCGTGCCCATGGCCTTGATCTGGCCTTCGATCATCGTGCGATTGCGCTGCACGCCCCGGTCGATGGGGGGCGTGGGGTAGGCAACCTGGGGATTTTCCGTGCGATCGAGCAGGCCACTGTAGCGCCAGCCGCCCACCGGCTCGGACATCTGCGCCGAAGGCTGCGCCCACGCCAAGGGTGCGACCACTAACGCGATCAACAGTGTAGGAAAACGCATGTATGCCTCCTGCCATGCACAACGCAACCTGGCGCCCTTCCCCGGCGCATTTTTTATCATTTATCAGGTTTCGTCCGAAAGCCCGCCATACGGGGGCTGTAGATGGCGCGAAGGTTAGCGACTCGGCCAATGATTCACAATCGGGGAACGCGCGATTCTGTGTGGGAAATCACGGACTGAGCAATGCGTGAGCCGATTAGCCGTCCTATTCGGCTCACAAAATGAGCCGAATAGCGTTACTATTCGGCTCATCACTGCCTGGACAGACTCATGACACCTCACTGGATTTGGCAACAGCCCGATTGGCCCGACTTTCGCTGGCAGCCCGAAGCATTGGCGCCCTTGCTACGTGAATGCGTGCAAGCCCAAGGCCAACTGCTGGGCATGACCGGTGCCGTCACGACCTCGCTCAACGCGCAGAACGAGCTGGATGCGCTGCTGCAAAACATCGTGACCTCGTCGGCCATCGAAGGCGAACAACTGAACGTAGGGTCGGTACGCTCGTCCCTGGCCCGGCGCCTGGGGCTCGAATGGGCTGACGACAATCCGGTCAGCCCGCGCAGCGAAGGTCTGGCACAACTGCTGCTGGACGCAACCCGACATTTCAATCACCCCCTGACGGTCGAGCGATTACTGGAGTGGCATGAGTGCTTGTTTCCTGAGCAGGCCGCTTTTACTCACCGGCAGATCCGCGTCGGCGCGTTGCGCGGCGAGGAACCGATGCAAGTGGTTTCGGGCAGGCTGGACCGCCCCACCGTTCATTTCGAAGCGCCGCCTCAACAAGGCCTGGAACAGCAACTGCAAACGTTCATCAACTGGTTCGAGGCCAGTCGTCACCAGGCTGGGCTCGACCCTCTGCTGCGTGCCGGAATCGCCCACTTCTGGTTTGTCACCCTGCACCCGTTCGATGATGGCAATGGTCGCCTTACCCGTGCCCTTACTGACCTTGCACTGGCCCAAGGCGAACCCCAGGCGATTCGTTTCCACGCCATGTCCGTGAGCATCCTGGACAACCGCGCGGGCTATTACCGTGTCCTTGAACACTGCCAGAAAGCCACGTTGGACATTACCGATTGGCTCATCTGGTTCCTGCAGACCCTGTTGCGCAGCCTGCAAAAAGCCATGTCGCAGATCGAGCGAGTGCTGGGCAAGGCACGGTTCTGGCAAGCTCATCGCTCGTCAGCAATCACCCCAGAACAGACCAAGGTACTGAACCGATTACTCGATGGGGGTGAAAGGGGTTTCGAGCAGGGAATCAGCGCCGCTCAGTACCAGGCCGTGGCCAAGGTATCGAAGGCGACGGCAACCCGACACCTGGCGGAGTTGCTGGAGAAAGGTTGCCTGCAGCGCCTGCCAGGAGGTGGGCGCAGCACTCGATACAACATCAATTACCCAGAGCCGTGAGATCGCCTTCGCGGCAAGGGAATCCATCCCCGCCGGAGCGCGAAGCACGCACCCCCTGATTTGCCCCAACCCCCCATGTCTGCTAGTGTCGCGCCGGTTTAACAGTCAACCGGAAGCGCCGCCATGGCCCGTAAAAAAGCAGCACTGGATTTCGAACAATCTCTGGCCGACCTGCAAACGCTGGTCGAGCGGCTGGAGAACGGCGAATTGTCGCTGGAAGACTCGCTGACCGCCTTCGAGCAGGGTATCGGCTTGACTCGCGACTGCCAGGCGGCGCTGGCCCAGGCCGAACAGAAAGTGCAATTGCTGCTCGAACGCGACGGCGAGTTGACCGAAGAGCCTTTCGACGCGGAACAGCCTGAATGATCGCCGCCTATCAGGCCAGCAGCCAGGCCCGGGTCAATGCTGCATTGGACACCTTGTTCAGCGCTCCGAGCCCGGAGCTGGCGCGGTTGTACGAAGCCATGCGCTACAGCGTGATGAACGGCGGCAAGCGTGTCCGCCCGCTGCTGGCCTATGCCGCCTGCGAAGCGCTGGGCGGCGAGGCTCGGCAGGCCAACGGCGCGGCGTGCGCGGTGGAGCTGATCCACGCCTACTCGCTGGTCCACGATGATCTGCCGGCCATGGACGACGACGACCTGCGTCGCGGCCAGCCCACCACGCACAAGCAATTCGACGAAGCCTGCGCGATTCTCGCCGGCGACGGGTTGCAGAGCCTGGCCTTCAGCGCCCTGCTCGACCCCGCCCTGAGCGATTGCCCGGCGCAGATCCGCCTGGACATGGTCAGTGCCCTGGCGCTGGCGGCGGGCCCTGCCGGCATGGTCGGCGGCCAGGCCATCGACCTCGGTTCGGTGGGCCTGAAACTGGACCAGGACGCGCTGGAATACATGCATCGGCACAAGACCGGTGCGCTGATCGAGGCCAGCGTCAAGCTGGGCGCCCTCGCCAGCGGTCGGGCCACGCCGGAGCAGTTGCACGCCTTGCAAGCCTACGCCCGAGCCATCGGCCTGGCGTTCCAGGTGCAGGACGACATCCTCGACGTCGAAAGCGATACCCAGACCCTCGGCAAACGCCAGGGTGCCGACATCGCCCGCGACAAGCCGACTTACCCGGCCCTGCTCGGCCTCGATGCCGCCAAGGCCTACGCCCTGGAGCTGCGCGACCAGGCCCTGGCCGCGCTGCGACCCTTTGACGCGGCGGCCGAGCCGTTGCGTGAGCTGGCCCGCTATATCGTCGAACGACGCAGCTGATACGGGGTCAACCCTTCAGACTGCGTATCGGCCAAGTTCCGGCCAACGCGTGGGCAGCTTGCGATGCATAAGGTAAACTGCCGCCTCTTTCTATACCTATAACGATTCGCCTGATGCCCACGACGTTTCAAGAGATTCCCCGCAAGCGCCCGACCACGCCCCTGCTGGACCGTGCCAACACGCCGGACGGCCTGCGCCGGTTGGGTGAAGCCGAGCTGGAAACCCTGGCCGATGAGTTGCGCCTGGAACTGCTCTACACGGTCGGCCAGACCGGTGGGCACTTCGGGGCCGGCCTGGGCGTCATCGAGCTGACGATCGCCTTGCACTACGTGTTCGACACCCCGGACGACCGGCTGGTGTGGGACGTGGGGCACCAGGCCTACCCGCACAAGATCCTTACCGGCCGTCGCGAGCGCATGGGCACGTTGCGCCAGAAGGACGGCGTGGCGGCATTCCCGCGCCGCTCCGAGAGCGAATACGACACCTTTGGCGTCGGCCACTCCAGCACGTCCATCAGCGCCGCCCTGGGCATGGCGATTGCCGCCCGCCTGCAGAACAGCGACCGCAAGGCCATTGCCGTGATCGGCGACGGCGCACTGACCGCCGGCATGGCGTTCGAGGCGCTGAACCACGCGCCGGAAGTCAACGCCAACATGCTGGTGATCCTCAACGACAACGACATGTCGATCTCGCGCAACGTCGGCGGCTTGTCCAACTACCTGGCGAAGATCCTCTCCAGCCGCACCTACGCCAGCATGCGCGAAGGCAGCAAGAAGGTCCTGTCGCGCCTGCCCGGTGCCTGGGAAATCGCCCGGCGCACCGAGGAATACGCCAAGGGCATGCTGGTTCCCGGCACGCTGTTCGAAGAACTGGGCTGGAACTACATCGGCCCCATCGACGGCCACGACCTGCCCACATTGATCGCCACCCTACGCAACATGCGCGACCTCAAGGGCCCGCAGTTCCTGCACGTGGTCACCAAGAAGGGCAAAGGCTTCGCCCCGGCGGAAGTCGACCCGATCGGCTATCACGCCATCACCAAGCTCGAACCCCTGGACGCACCGGCCGCCGCCCCGAAAAAAGCCGGCGGGCCGAAGTATTCCGGCGTGTTCGGCCAGTGGTTGTGCGACATGGCCGCCGCCGATCCGCGCCTGGTGGGCATCACTCCGGCCATGAAGGAAGGCTCGGACCTGGTGGCGTTCAGCGAACGCTACCCGCAGCGCTACTTCGACGTGGCGATTGCCGAGCAGCACGCCGTGACCCTCGCCGCCGGCATGGCCTGCGAAGGCGCGAAACCGGTGGTGGCGATCTATTCGACCTTCCTGCAACGCGGCTATGACCAATTGGTGCATGACGTGGCGGTGCAGAACCTCGACGTGTTGTTCGCCATCGACCGTGCCGGCCTGGTGGGCGAAGACGGTCCGACCCACGCCGGCAGTTTCGACCTGTCATTCCTGCGCTGCATCCCCGGCATGCTGGTGATGACCCCGAGTGATGAAAACGAGCTGCGCAAAATGCTCACCACCGGCCACCTGTTCAATGGCCCGGCGGCGGTGCGCTACCCCCGTGGCACCGGCCCGAATGCGCCCATCGAAGCCAACCTCGACCCCATCGAGATCGGCAAGGGCGTGATCCGTCGCCAGGGCCGGCAAACCGCGCTGCTGGTGTTCGGCGTGCAACTGGCCGAAGCCCTCAAGGTCGCGCAGACCCTGGACGCCACGGTGGTGGACATGCGCTTCGTCAAACCCCTGGACGAAGCACTGGTCCGCGAGATCGCTGCGGGCCATGAACTGCTGGTGACCGTCGAGGAAAACGCCATCATGGGCGGCGCCGGGGCAGCGGTCAGCGAGTTCCTGGCCCGGGAAAACCTGCTCAAGCCGGTGTTGCACCTGGGCCTGCCGGACATCTACGTCGAACACGCCAAGCCTGCCCAGATGCTGGCCGAGTGTGGCCTGGACGAGGCCGGCATCGAAGCCTCGGTGCGCCAGCGATTGCAGTTGCTGGGGTTGTAACTCAGACCACCACCGAACCCTGTGGGAGCGGGCTTGCTCGCGAAGGCGGTGTATCAGTCAATATCGAATTCGACTGACACACCGCCTTCGCGAGCAAGCCCGCTCCCACATTGGTTGCGTGAAGCACACATGATCGGAACACCCATGAAACTGCGCCTGGCCCTCACCCTGTCCCTACTGCCAACCCCCGACCTGCTGGCCGACACGTTCGAGCGCGAGCAGGCACTGAAGCTGCCCGACATCGTGATCAGCGCCAACCGCCAGGTCGAGGCGCGCAATGACAGCAGTGCCGCCAACACAGTCTTCACCCGCGACGACATCGAGCGCTTGCAGCCGGCCAGCGTCAGCGACCTGCTCAGTCGCGTGCCGGGGGTACAGGTCGCGCCGCTGGGTGGTCGCGGCAGCCTGCCGGGGATCTACATCCGCGGCACCAAGTCGGCCCAGAGCCTGGTATTGGTGGACGGCCAGCGCATCGGCAACGCCACCTCCGGCGACAGCAACCTGCAACGGCTGAACATCAACCAGATCGAGCGGGTGGAAGTACTGCGAGGCTCGCGCTCGGTCCTCTATGGCGCCGATGCAGTGGGCGGAGTCATCCAGATCTTTACCCGTCGAGGCCATGAACAGGGCCTGCAACCGCGCCTGCACCTGGGCGTCGGCAGTCACCAGACCTGGGAGCGTAGCCTGGGGCTGTCCGGCGGCGATGAACAGACGCGCTTCAACCTCGGCGCCAGCCTGGACGAATCCGCTGGCACCAATCGGACCCACACCTCCTACGCCAGCGACCGCGACGACGACGCCAACCGCAACCAGTCACTGAGCCTGAGCCTGAGCCATGCGCTGGCAGACGACCTGGAGGTCGGGCTGAATCTGCTGGATAACTGCGGCAAGAGCGAATACGACAACCCGTTCGGCCGCTTTGACCCGGCGACGTTCGAATCACTGCCCCAGCAGCCGTACAGCGAGTTTGCCGTGAGCAGCTTCAGCAGCTACGTGGATGGACGCATCAACGACACCTGGAAATCCCGCCTCGAAGTGGGCCACAGCGAAAATCGCGAGAAGACCTTCGACAAGCTCAGCGATGTCCGCGAGGTGTTCAACACCTACCGCGACTCCGTGACCTGGCAGAACGACGTGACGCTGGATGAGCACAACAGCCTGATCGTGGGCGGCGATTGGTACGAGGATCGGGTCAACAGCAGTACATCGTTCGACGAGGACAGTCGCTGGAACCGCGCTGCGTTTATCCAGCACCGCTATCAGGCCGAGGCGTTTTCCACCGAATTGGGCTTGCGACGCGACCAGAATCAGCAATTCGGCGGCCAGAACAGTTGGAGCGGCACCCTCACCCTGCCGGTTTCGCCGGGCAACGACCTGTTGCTGACCTACAGCGAAAGTTTTCGCGCGCCGACCTTCAACGACCTGTACTACCCGGACTACAGCAACCCGAACCTCACCCCCGAGACCGCCAAGAGCTACGAACTGCAATGGCGCAGCCAATTGGGCGAGGACACCCGCCTGGAGACCTCGCTGTATCGCACTGACCTCAAGGACGCGATCATTTTCGGCAGCCAGTCACGCCCGCAGAACGTCGCCTCGGCGCGGATCAACGGCGTCGAAATGGTTTTGATGCAGGATCTGTTCGGCTGGCAGGGCAACCTGGCCGTGGCCGTGATCGATCCACGGGACAGGGACAGCGGCCACACCCTGGCCCGCCGCGCCCGCCGGACCCTGAGCCTGGATCTGGACCGCTCATTCGACCGACTGAGCCTCGGTGCGACCTGGCAAGCGGTGAGCAGCAGCTACGACGATGAGAACAACCGCCATGCGCTGGGTGGTTATGCCCTCCTGGGCTTGCGCAGCGGTTGGGCGCTGAGCCGGGAAGTGAAACTGGAGATGAAGGTGGATAACCTGCTGGACAAGGGTTACAGCCGGGCGCTGTATAGCCATGATGGGGCCCAGTATGGGTATCGGGAGGAAGGTCGGACGTGGTTGTTTGGGGTGACCTGGACACCGTCACTCTGATCCAGAGCTTGTGGTGCCTGGACTGGCCTCTTCGCGGGCAAGCCCGCTCCCACAGTTGATCGATGTTGTCGCTCAAGACGCGGTCAGCTGTGGAGCGAGCTGGCTCGCGATTGCAAGCGCCGCGGTCTATTTGTCCGGCGCAATCAATTCACACAGCCGGGCCGTCGCCTCGATCATCTGCCCACTGGGCCGCTCCAGCCCCTTGTCGGTCACCCGCAGCAATCGCCCTTGCGCCACCGGCCAGGCTTTCCAGGCTTCGAGCTGGGCCTGTTCCGTGGCCAGGATCGCCTGCGGCTTGCGCTGCAACACCGACTCCACGCTCACTTGCGGCGCCGGCAGGCTCAGGTCGGCGAACACATTGCGCGCGCCGCACACCGCCAGGGCATCGCTGATGATCTGGCCACCGCCCACGGTATAGAGCGGCCGGTCCCACACCTGATAGAACACCGGCAGCGGTGGCTCGCGCCGGTAGCGTTGGCGCAGGCCCTCCAGGCGCTCGCGCAACTGCGCCGCGCGTTGCATGCCCCGTTCCGGCCGGCCAAGCTGCGCGGCGATGGCTTCGATTTGCGTGATCAACTGGTCGAGGTCGTGGGGGTCGACCACATGGATGGCGATGCCCAGGCCCTTGAGCTGCTCGCGCTGGGCCGGTCCGACGCTGCCCGGCCAGAGCAGGAGCAGGTCGGGCTTGAGGCTGAGCAAGCGCTCCATGTCCAGTTGCCCGTAACGCCCTACCGAAGGCAGGTTTTCCAGCACGGCGGGACGCTCACCGCCGTCCAGCACGCCCACCAGCAGGTCGGCGCAATCGAGCTCGACAACGATTTCCGATAACGAAGGCGCCAGGCTGACCACCCGTGGGGCCGCAACCGCCGAGGCACTGACGGCCAGCAGCACAACCGCCAGCCAGCGGTGCATCAGCCGAGTTGACGCGGGATGCGGTACAGGTAGAACAACACGGCCGTGGACAACGCCAGCAGCATCAACGGCACCGCTTCGAGGCCGACGAACACCGCCAGCGCACCGACCCAGGCCGGCAGCGCGGCGACCAGGAGCGCCGCACGCCGACGGGCGGCCAGGGTAATCCAGGCTTGGGGCTCATCCGCCGTGTCGAGGGCTTTCTGGGTGGCGATCAAGGCGTTCTTGTAGGGCCCGAAGAAACGCAGGCTGACAAACATCGACGCCACGCCCGCGATGAACAACGGCATCGCCAGCACCGGCAGGATCGCCTCGCCCTGGCCGAACACCGCGTTGATCACGAACAGCGGCAGCAAGGCCAGCGCCAGGTACTGCCACCACGTGACGGACAGCCGCCGCCGGACCTGACCACGCGTCACGCCCGGTCGACCTCGCCCTGGTGCTCGTTGCCCATCATGTGGTCGAGCTTGCTGGCCTTGGTCGCCAGGTAGAGCTTGTTGTGGGGATTATGACCGGTGTGCAGCGGCACGCGCTCGGCCACTACGATGCCCATGTCGGTCAACGCCTTGACCTTGCGCGGGTTGTTGGTCATCAACCGCAAGGACGTGACCCCCAGGTGCTCGAGCATCGGCTGGCAGATGCTGTAGTCGCGCATGTCGGCGGCAAAGCCGAGGCGCTCGTTGGCCTCGACGGTGTCCGCGCCGCCATCTTGCAACTCATAGGCGCGAATCTTGTTCAGCAGGCCAATGCCCCGCCCTTCCTGGCGCAGGTACAGCAATACGCCCCGACCTTCGCGGGCAATTGCCTGCAAGGCCGCCTCGAGTTGCGAACCGCAATCGCAGCGCTGGCTGAACAAGGCATCGCCCGTCAGGCATTCGGAATGCAGACGGCCAAGCACCGGTGCGCCGTCGGCGAAATCACCCAGGCTCAGCACGACGTGCTCGCGGCCGGTGGCTTCATCGAGAAAACCATGCATGGTGAATTGCGCAAAGGGCGTTGGCAGCTTGGAGGCGGCAACAAAAACGACAGGCACCGGTGTGCTCCTGATCTAGTACTGGAGTTTCGCAGAGGCGGGCATTGTAACAGCACGTCAAGACAGACGCTTAGGCTGAATTGTCGGCCATAACCATCGAAAAGTTTGATTACGGCTTCGGTGGATTGCCATTCTCGTCGAACGGATAGGGTTGTTTCCAACGCTCGAAGATCGGTTTCAACTTGCCGCTCTTGACCAATACCTCCATGCGCCGGTCGAACAGCGCGCGCAAGGCCCGGCCGTTCTCGTTGTTGGCAAACCCCAGGTAGAGCGGCAGGTTGATCAACGGCGAGAGCTTGTACTGCTGGGGATTGTCGGCCTTGGCGAGCACCTGCTGGATCTCCATCAGCGCATCGATATAGAAATCGGCACGATCATGGGCAAGCATCGGCAAGATCCCCACCGCCCGGTGAATTTCGTTGTAACGCCGGATGTTGGGCAGGTAGCTGTTGTATTCGTAGCCACGCATCCACACCAGCCGGTAGTTACCGACGGTGGTCAGCGTCGGGGACGGCTTGGAAGCCAGCCCCAGGGCATAGATGTGATCGACGTCGTAGTGCCAGTGAGGGTAGAGCAGGCCTTCGGTTTCATCGCGGTAGGCGCCCACCTGTGCGTCGACTTCGCCGCGCTGCACCAACCCGATGGAGCGGGTGTACGGCACGCTGCGGATCTCCAGCTTGACGCCTTCAGGCTCGAACACCTCGCGCAGGATGTCCCAGGCCATGCCCTGGCCATCGGCCTGGGTGTAATTGGACCACTCCTCGCTGGCCGCGCGGATCTTGCCCGGCAGCGGCGCCGGGTCGGCCGCCCGCACGCCGAGGCAGGCCCCCAGACACAGCAACAGCAGTAGTGCGCGGCTGACGCCCATTCCTGGCTCCCTCAGGTGAAACACCACACCAATCCTTGCATTGCCAGCCAGGCAAAGACCCCGGCCAGGACATCGTCGAGCATGATACCGACGCCTCCGTGAACATGCCGGTCGATCCAGCGGATCGGCCATGGCTTGAGGATATCGAAGAAGCGAAACACCAGGAAACCCATTACCAGCCAGTACCAGCCTTCCGGCACCAGCCAGAGGGTGATCCACATGCCGACCATTTCGTCCCAGACGATGCCTTCATGATCGTGCACCCGCAGGTCATCCGCCACTTTGCCACAGAGCCAGAAGCCAAACAGCATGGTGAGGCCCAGCATCAGCCAGTAGCCCCAGTCCGGCAACATCTGCCACAACGGTATGAAGGGTAGCGCAACCAGCGAGCCCCAGGTGCCCGGCGCTTTAGGCAAGGTTCCCGAACCGAAGCCGAAGGCCATGAAATGCCAGGGATTGCGCCAGACCGAGGGCGGAACGAACTCCGCCGGGACCTGGTTGGGATGATCTGTCACGGTGTCTCCCGAAAATGTTGGTAGCCCCGGATGTGCGGGGTGATGTCCTGTCCATGGCGGTCGACCAGCGTCACGCCCTCGCCTGCCGCTACGCGACCGATCACATGGATCGGCCAGCCTTCGGCTTGCAGCGCCGGCAACCCGGCTGGCGGCAAGGTAAACAGCAACACGTAATCGTCGCCGCCACTCAGGGCCGCATCCGTCGCGCCCGGCACGCCAAGGAACGCCACTAAAGCCTTGGACAACGGCAGGCGGTCCCGTTCAACCTCAATGGCCACGGCGGATGCCTGGGCAATATGCCCGCAATCGGCCAGCAGGCCATCGGAAATATCCATTGCCGCGCGGGCCTTGCCCCGCAGCGCCAGGCCCAAGTCGATCTGCGGCCGGGGCGACCAGTAGTGTGCCAGCAGGGGGGCGGCGACAGCGGTTTCGGCGATGCGCTGGCCAAGCACCAGCGGCAAGGCGCCAGCGGCGTTGCCCAACTCGCCGCCGACGCAGAGCAGATCGCCAGGTTGCGCGCCGCCACGGGTCAGGGCTTGGCCGGCAGGCACTCGGCCAAACACCGTCAGGGTCAGGCTCAACGGCCCTCGCGTGGTGTCACCGCCCACCAGCGTTACGCCACAGGCCTGGGCCATCTGGTTCAAGCCGCGGGCATAGGCCAGCAGCCAATCGGCGGTTACCGTCGGCAGGGTCAGGGCAAGGGTAAAGGCAACCGGAGTGGCGCCCATGGCGGCCAGGTCGCTGACCGCAACGGCCAGCGAGCGCTGGCCGAGCAGGAACGGATCGCAGGGATCAGGGAAGTGCACACCGGCCACGAGGGTGTCGGTGGACACCGCCAGTTGCTCCCCAGCAGGCACAGCCAGCAAGGCGCAGTCGTCGCCGATCCCCAGCGCAACGCCCTCGCCGCCCTGCGCACAAGGCGCGGCGGCGAAGTAATTACGGATCAGCTCAAATTCGCCCATAGCCGCCGCAAGCGCCGTTCAGCGCTTGAACGCCTTCACTTCAGCTTCACGCAGGCGAGGGGCCAGCTTGTCGAGGACACCGTTGACGAACTTGTGGCCGTCGGTGGAACCGAAGACCTTCGCCAGCTCGATACCCTCGTTGATCACCACGCGGTACGGAACGTCGACGCGCTTGAGCAGTTCCCAGGTGGACAGGCGCAAGACCGCCAGTTCAACCGGGTCCAGCTCTTCGATGGTCAGGTCCAGGCACGGCGCAAGCGCGGTGTCGATTTCGGTCTTGAACTGCGGAACCCCGTGAAGGATTTCGCGGAAGTAGGCGCCGTCGACATCACTGAAATCGTTATCGACCCGGAACTGCGCTTCGATCTCGTTCAGCGATTGCTTGGCCATGTGCCATTGATACAGCGCCTGAGTCGCGAGCTGACGGGCTTCGCGACGCTTGGCGCTTTTCGACGGCTTGCCGGCATCGGCGGGCTTGGGATCGCGCGGGTTGAAACGATCGCTTTCGTCGCTAATCACTTGGCCTCCAACTGCGCCAGCAGGCTGACCATTTCCAGAGCGGACAGGGCCGCTTCGGCACCTTTGTTACCGGCCTTGGTGCCGGAACGCTCGATGGCTTGCTCGATGGAATCAACGGTCAGCACACCGAAGGCGACGGGCACGCCGAACTCCATGGACACCTGGGCCAGGCCCTTGGTGCATTCGCCGGCCACGTATTCGAAGTGCGGGGTACCGCCACGAATGACCGCGCCCAGGGCGATGATCGCCGCGTATTCGCCCTTTTGCGCGACTTTTTGCGCAACCAGCGGAATTTCGAAGGCGCCAGGCGCACGGATGATGGTGATGTCGCTTTCGCTCACGCCATGGCGAACCAGGGCATCGACCGCACCGCCAACCAGGCTCTCGACCACGAAACTGTTGAAACGGCCGACTACCAGAGCATAGCGGCCTTTAGGGGCGATGAAGGTACCTTCGATGGTCTTCAGGGTCATTCGTCAGATCTCTTAAAGAGCCAGAGCGCGTTCTTTACGCGCTCTTTCAGTGATATTAGCCACGAATACAAAGCCTCAACGCAGCGAAGTGTAAACCTTTGTGGGAGCGGGCTTGCCCGCGAAAGCGATGGAACCTTCAACATTGATGTCGACTGACACATCGCCTTCGCGGGCAAGCCCGCTCCCACAAGGGCCCCCTTCACTGAACAAGGGCCATTATTCGGAGGGCACGTATTCTACAACTTCCAGATCGAAACCGGATATCGCATTAAATTTCATCGGTGCGCTCATCAGGCGCATTTTACGCACGCCCAGGTCGCGAAGGATCTGCGAACCGGCGCCGACGATGCTGTAGGTGGTCGGCTTTTTCACCGCCGCCTGGTCGCCGGTCTCGCGGATGTGCGCCAGCAACACATCGCCATCGAGCGGATGCCCGAGCAGCAGGACCACGCCACTGCCGGCCTCGGCCACCGCCGCCATGGCGGCCCGCAGGCTCCAGCGGCCGGGCTGCTTGACCATCAGCAGGTCGCGCAGCGGGTCCATGTTATGCACCCGCACCAGGGTCGGTTCCTCGGCGCACACGGTGCCCAGGGTCAGCGCCATGTGCACGTCGCCTTCCACCGAATCACGGTAGGTCACCAGGTTGAACTGGCCCAGCTCGCTGTCCAGGGGCTGCTCGGCAATCCGCTGAACGGTACGTTCGTGGATCATCCGGTAGTGGATCAGGTCGGCGATGGTGCCGATCTTGATGCCGTGTTCGGCGGCGAACGCTTCCAGCTCCGCGCGACGGGACATGGTGCCGTCATCGTTCATCACTTCGCAGATCACACCGCTGGGCTCGAAACCGGCCATGCGCGCCAGGTCGCAAGCCGCCTCGGTGTGACCGGCGCGGGCCAGGGTGCCACCGGCCTGGGCCATCAGCGGGAAGATGTGGCCAGGGCTGACGATGTCTTCGGCCTTGGCGTCTCTCGCGGCGGCCGCCTGCACGGTGCGCGCCCGGTCCGCGGCGGAGATACCGGTGGTCACGCCCTCGGCGGCCTCGATGGACACGGTGAACTTGGTGCCGAAGCCGGAACCGTTGCGCGGCGCCATCAGCGGCAGCTTCAGCAATTCGCAGCGCTCGCGGGTCATTGGCATGCAGATCAGGCCGCGGGCGTGCTTGGCCATGAAGTTGATGTGCTCGGCCTTGCAGCACTCGGCGGCCATGATCAGGTCGCCTTCGTTCTCGCGGTCTTCGTCATCCATGAGGATGACCATCTTGCCTTGGCGGATGTCTTCGACCAGTTCTTCGATGCTATTGAGCGCCACGCGGCACCCCCTTGGGTCAGGATTTGAGGTAGCCGTTGGCGGCCAGGAAACTTTCGGTGATATTGCCGCCGGATGCAGGCTCCGCGGCCTTGTCACCGAGCAGCAGGCGCTCCAGGTAACGGGCCAGCAGGTCGACCTCCAGGTTGACCCGGCGACCCGGCCGATACGAGGCCATGATGGTTTCGCTCAAGGTGTGCGGAATGATCGTCAGCAGGAACTCGGCACCGTCCACGGCATTGACCGTCAGGCTGGTGCCATCGACGGTGATCGAGCCTTTATGGGCGATGTACTTGGCCAGCTCCTTCGGCGCGCGGATACGAAACTCCACGGCCCGTGCATTATCGGTACGCGAAACCACCTCGCCGACGCCGTCCACGTGGCCGCTGACCAGGTGGCCGCCCAGGCGGGTAGTGGGAGTCAGGGCTTTTTCCAGGTTGACCGGGCTGCCGCTCTTGAGGTCGTTCATCGCGGTGCAGTCGAGGGTTTCGCGGCTGACGTCTGCCAAAAAGCCATTGCCCGGCAGCTCGACGGCCGTCAGGCACACGCCATTGACCGCAATGCTGTCGCCCAGCTTGACGTCGCTCAGGTCGAGCTTGCCGGTTTCGACGTGGACCCGCACATCCCCGCCCTTGGGAGTGAGTGCACGGATGCTGCCGATGGATTCGATGATGCCGGTAAACATGGAGTCCTCCTCGAGAACAGGCCGCCGCTTGCGCGAAAGCCGGGAATTATACGCTGGCCGGGGACACGGGAACGGCGATGACTCGCCAGTCATCGCCCACGGCGCGGATTTCGGTGATTTTCAGTTCCGGGGCGTCTTTCATCCGCGCCAGCGGCCAGTCCAGCAACGGACGCGCCGAGGAGCCGAGGAACTTGCCGGCGATGAACAACTGGAATTCGTCCACCAACCCTTGCCGGGCGAACGCCCCTGCCAGGCGCGGACCGGCTTCCACCAGCACCTCGTTGACGCCGCGGGCGGCCAGCGCCACCAGTAATTGATGCAGATCGACCTGCCCGTCATCCCCCGGCACCCGCAGGCATTCGGGGCCATTGGCGTATTGTTCCTCCACCGCCATGCAGGTCGCGACCAGCGCCGGGCCGGCCTTGAAGAACGCCGCGTCCAGCGGGACCCGCAGGCGACCGTCCACCAGTACCCGCAGCGGCGGACGGCTCATGGCCAGGGCGGTCTGCTGCGCGTCGAGCCCGAGTTCATCGGCGCGCACGGTCAGCCGGGCATTGTCCGCCAGCACCGTATCGGCGCCGGTCAGCACCACGCTGGCCTGGGCCCGCAGGCGTTGCACCGCCGAACGTGCGGCCGGGCCGGTGATCCACTGGCTCTCGCCGCTTTCCATGGCCGTGCGGCCATCGAGGCTCATCGCCAGCTTGACCCGCACGAACGGTAGGCCATGCTCCATGCGCTTGAGAAAGCCCGGGTTGAGGGCCCGCGCCTCGCCTTCGAGCACGCCGCTTTCACAGGCGATACCGGCCTGGGCCAGCCGTTGCAGGCCGCGACCGGCGACTTCCGGGTTCGGATCCTGCATCGCCGCGACCACCCGGGCCACGCCGGCGTTCACCAACGCATCGGCGCACGGGGGCGTGCGCCCGTGGTGGCTGCACGGTTCGAGGGTCACATAGGCGGTGGCGCCCCGGGCCAGCTCACCGGCGGCGCGCAAAGCATGGACTTCGGCATGGGGTTCGCCGGCGCGCACGTGCCAGCCCTCGCCGACCACCTGCCCGTCACGCACGATCACGCAACCGACCCGGGGATTGGGGTGGGTGGTGTAGCGACCGCGCCGCGCCAGCTCCAGCGCACGGGCCATGTAGTGGGCGTCAAGGACTGCCTGCTGCGACGCGCCGGTCATTCTTTCACCGGTTCACGGGCCAGGCGGTCGATTTCCTCGCGGAACTCGTTCAGGTCCTGGAAGCGTCGGTACACCGAGGCGAAACGGATGTAGGCGACTTCGTCGAGCTTCTGCAACTCGGCCATCACCAGCTCACCGACCACCAGGGACTTGACCTCGCGCTCGCCGGTAGCCCGCAGCTTGTGCTTGATGTGCACCAGCGCCGCTTCCAGGCGCTCGACGCTCACCGGACGCTTTTCCAGGGCGCGCTGCATACCGGCGCGCAGTTTTTCTTCGTCGAACGGCTGGCGGCTGCCGTCGGTTTTGATCAGGCGCGGCAACACCAGTTCAGCGGTCTCGAACGTGGTGAAGCGTTCGCCGCAGGCCAGGCATTCACGCCGGCGGCGGACCTGTTCGCCCTCGGCGACCAGTCGCGAGTCGATGACCTTGGTGTCGTTGGCACCGCAGAAGGGACAGTGCATGGTGGCAGGCAACAAAAAAAGGGAGGGCCATGGTAGCGCATCCCACTGGCAAGACAAGCCATAGGGTTTACGGTATACAGACGGGCTTACCGTCTGATTCATGGAAATTACCTTGCTGGAGCCACACATGCCGCTACGATCGCTCGTTTTGCTCAGTCTTTTCAGCCTGCTGATGGCGTGCAGCAGCGATGCGCCCAAGCCCGCTGCACCCGCACCGGCACCCGCACCGAAACAGGCCCAGGAAAAAGCCCGCCAGGCCGCCGAGCTGGGCCCGCTGCCCGCCTACCAGCGCGAATTGAGCGGCACCTTGCAAGGCGTGCCGGCCGGGGCCGAAGTCGAACTGGCGCTGCTGGTGATCGATGACAAGGACCGTCCGCAACAGCTGCTTGCCAGTTCCAGCCTGATCGGCACCAACCAGGCCCTGCCCTTCCACCTGCGGTTCAACCCGGAAGCGTTTCCGGTCGGCGCCCGCGTGGAACTGCGTGGACGGGCCAGCCAGTCGGGCCAGTTGATCCTGCACCTGCCGGAACAGCGCATCACCCAACCGACCACCCAGGCCCTGGGCGCCCTGCAATTCGTCAAGGCGCCATGAACGCCCCGCACGACCTGCAAGAGGCCTTGGGCCAATTGCTGGGAGACGCGCGCCTGGTGGCCTGCCCGCTGCCCGACACCGACCTGAAGCTGTGGCTGATCGACGGCGACAACATGGACCGCGCCTTCAGCCCGGAAGAAACCCGGCGCATCCTTCACGAACCGCCCTACTGGAGTTTCTGCTGGGCCAGCGGCCTGGCCATGGCCCGCTACCTGGTCGAACAACCGCAGTGGGTCGAGGGCAAGCGCGTGCTGGACTTCGGCGCCGGCTCCGGCGTGGCCGGTATCGCCGCGCTCAAGGCTGGGGCGCTGGAAGTGGTGGCCTGCGACCTCGATCCGCTGGCGATCGCGGCGTGCCGAGCCAATGCCGCGCTCAACGGCGTGGAGCTGGGTTATTCGGCGGATTTTTTCGCCGAGGCCGACCGCTTCGACCTGATCCTGGTGGCCGACGTGCTCTATGATCGGACCAACCTGCCGTTGCTTGACCAGTTTCTCAGTCGCGGACGCGAAGCCTTGGTGGCCGATTCAAGGGTGCGGGATTTCCAGCATCCGCTGTACCGGTGTATCGAAAGGCTGCAAGCGATGACCTTGCCGGACCTGGCTGAGCCTGAGGAATTTCGGCATGTGAGCCTGTATCACGCGCGGCGCGAGAGCTAAAAGCTTCGCGAGCAAGCCCGCTCCCACAAGGGATCTCAAGTGTTCGCGCGCGCCCTGTGGGAGCGGGCTCGCTCGCGAAGGCGGCCTACCCGATACCACGGGACGAAAGACCTCCCCGCTTTCAGCCACCCCCACCAAGCCGTATAGTTGCCCCATTCAAGCGTTCTACGAGATTCCCATGAGCCAGGACACGCCTTACATCTTCGACGCCACCACCGCCGACTTCGACCAGTCGGTGATCGCGAACTCCTTCCACAAACCGGTGCTGGTGGATTTCTGGGCCGAGTGGTGCGCGCCGTGCAAGGCCCTGATGCCGATGCTGCAAAGCATCGCCGAGAGTTATCAGGGTGAACTGCTGCTGGCCAAGGTCAACTGCGACATCGAACAGGACATCGTCGCCCGCTTCGGCATCCGCAGCCTGCCAACCGTGGTGCTGTTCAAGGACGGCCAGCCCGTCGATGGCTTCGCCGGGGCCCAACCGGAATCCGCGGTGCGGGCAATGCTCGAGCCGCACGTGCAGATGCCGCCGCCAGCCGCCGCCGACCCGTTCGAGCAGGCCCAGGCGCTGTTCGACGACGGCCGTTTCGCCGACGCCGAAGCCCTGCTCACGGTGTTGCTGGGCGAAGACAACACCAACGCCAAGGCGCTGATCCTGTATGCCCGTTGCCTGACTGAACGGGGTGAACTGAGTGAAGCCCAGACGGTGCTCGATGCGGTGAAAAGCGACGAACACAAGGCCGCCCTGGCCGGTGCCAAGGCGCAGATCCAGTTCCTTGACCTGGCGAAAAACCTGCCGGACGCCGCCGACCTCAAGGCCCGCCTGGCCAAAGACCCGCAGGATGACGAAGCGGTGTACCAGCTGGCGATCCAGCAACTGGCGCGCCAGCAATACGAACCGGCCCTCGACGCCCTGCTCAAGGTGTTCATGCGCAACCGCAGCTACAGCGAAGGCCTGCCGCACAAGACGCTGCTGCAAGTGTTCGAGCTGCTGGGCAACGACCATCCGCTGGTGACGACCTACCGCCGCAAGCTGTTTGCCGCGTTGTACTAAAAAGCAGTGGCGAGCGACGAGCCTCAAGCGGCAAGACGGTTCTAGCTTGCAGCTTGCCCTCCGGCCCAGCTATAGAGCGGCGTGTCGCCGCCGCTCAATACCTTGACCTCGGCACTGTGTCGCAACCGCACCAGCAAGCGTTTGCCCGCCGAGGCGCTGCCCGTCAATCCTTCCAGTTGCTCCAGCAGGTCCGGACCACTGAGTTGTCCGGCCTTGCGCAGCAGCTCCTTGGCGATCTGCCACAGCGCATCGTCCTGATTGGCCGGTCTGGCCGCAGGTGCCGCCGCCTCGGCGGGCTTGATCACCTGCAACTGCGCACCCAGCTGCGCCCAATCGCCCTCGTCCATGTCGATCGACAAGTCCACCGGCCAATCGCCGACCGTTCCGCGTATCCGCAACATCACCGTGCTCCTGAATATTTCATGTACGCATGCTCCCATGGCCCTTGCGCGACGCCAAGCAGGCGGTCAAACTCTGTTCACGTTATAAGATTACATAACAGATCATCGACCTCTCGGAGACCCGTCATGCGCCGTTTGCTTCTCGCCCTGCCGTTCGCCCTGCTGCCCCTGGCCGTCGCTCACGCGGCGGTGGAGCACGACCATGACCACGAGCATGAACACGGCAGCCTGGGTGCCCACGAACACGGCGTCGGCCGGCTCAACGCCTCGCTCGACGGCCAGACCCTGGAACTGGAGCTGGACAGCCCGGCGATGAACCTGGTGGGTTTCGAACACCCCGCCACCAGCGACGCCGACAAAGCCAAGGTTGCCGCTGTGCGGGCGAAGCTGGAGAAACCGGCAACGCTGGTCAACCTGGCCGATGCCAAATGCACCCTGGAGCAGCAGGAACTGGAAAGCCCGCTGTTCGGCGATGAGCCGGACCACGAGGACCATGACGAAGAGGCCGATGGCGACGAGCATCACCACGAGCACAGCGAAATCCACGCCCGCTACCAGTTCCGTTGCGTCGCACCCAGCGCCTTGACGCACCTGGACCTGACGTCGCTGTTCAAGGTCTTCCCGGCCACCCGGAAGATCCTCGTGCAGATGATCGGCCCGAACGGCCAGCAAGGCGCGGAACTGACGCCCGAAGCACCGGCCCTTAAATTTTAAGAATTGCGCATCCCCCCTGTGGGAGCGGGCTTGCCCGCGAAGAGGCCGGCACATCCAATACAGATGCAGCCTGACACACCGCTTTCGCGAGCAAGCCCGCTCCCACAGGGGCTACTCCACAATCCTGACGTTGGCCACCATGACCCAAGCACTCATCGAACTGTCCGACCTGGGCTTCAGTTGGCCCGGGCATCCGCTGCTGCTGGACATCCCGGCGTTTCGCCTGGAAAGCGGCGAGACGGTGTTTCTCAAAGGCCCGAGCGGCAGCGGCAAGACCACCCTGCTGGGATTGCTCGGCGGCGTGCAGACACCGGACCGGGGCAGCATCCGCCTGCTTGGCCAGGACCTCAGCAAACTGGGCGCGGGCAGCCGGGACCGGTTTCGCGTGGACCACACCGGCTACATCTTCCAGCAATTCAACCTGCTGCCGTTTCTCTCGGTACGCGAGAACGTCGAGCTGCCCTGCCACTTTTCCAGGCTGCGGGCGCAACGGGCCAGGCACCGTCACGGCAGTGTCGACCAGGCCGCAGTCACGCTGCTAACCCACCTGGGGCTGACCGACCCCAGTTTGTTGGAACGCCGGGCCGATTCGCTGTCCATCGGCCAGCAGCAACGGGTCGCCGCCGCCCGGGCGTTGATCGGCCAGCCGGAGCTGGTGATCGCCGACGAGCCAACCTCGGCCCTGGATTATGACGCCCGGGAAAACTTCCTGCGGCTGCTGTTCGCCGAATGCCGCGAGGCCGGCGCCAGCCTCTTGTTCGTCAGCCACGACCAGAGCCTGGCGCCGCTGTTCGACCGCAACCTCTCGCTGGCCGATCTCAATCGCGCCGCCACGCCTGTCGAGGTCTGAGATGTATTTGTTCCGTCTTGCCATGGCCAGCCTGGCGAACCGCCGTTTCACCGCGATCCTCACCGCGTTCGCCATCGCCCTGTCCGTCTGCCTGCTGCTGGCGGTGGAGCGGGTGCGCACCGAGGCGCGGGCCAGTTTCGCCAGCACCATCAGCGGCACCGACCTGATTGTCGGCGCCCGTTCCGGCTCGGTGAACCTGCTGCTGTATTCGGTGTTTCGCATCGGCAACGCCACCAACAACATCCGCTGGGACAGCTTCGAACACTTCGCCAGCAACCCAAAAGTGAAATGGGCCATCCCCATGTCCCTCGGCGACTCCCATCGCGGCTACCGGGTGATGGGCACCACCGAGGCCTATTTCGAGCATTACCAGTACGGCCGCCAGCAACACCTGGAATTGGCCGATGGCCGGGCCTTCGCCAGCGACCCTTTCGAAGTGGTGCTCGG
Source organism: Pseudomonas sp. Cab53 (assembly GCF_018325965.1). Taxonomy (NCBI): domain Bacteria; kingdom Pseudomonadati; phylum Pseudomonadota; class Gammaproteobacteria; order Pseudomonadales; family Pseudomonadaceae; genus Pseudomonas; species Pseudomonas sp. Cab53. The sequence continues at coordinate 5,505,770 of NZ_AP021902.1, forward strand.
CGCCGAAGTGGCCGAGGCGCTGCACTACAAGCTCGGTGACAAACTGGTGCTGGCCCATGGGGTCGCGGCGATCAGCCTGGTCAAACACGACGACAAGCCCTTCACCGTGGTGGGCATTCTCAAGCGCACCGGCACCCCGGTGGACCGCACGCTGCACATCAGCCTCGGCGGCATGGAAGCGATCCACATCGATTGGAAAAACGGCGTGCCGGCCCAGGGCAATGGTCGCATCAGCGCCGACCAGGCGCGCAACATGGACCTCACGCCGCAAGCCATCACCGCGTTCATGCTCGGCCTCAACAGCAAGATTTCCACCTTTGCCTTGCAGCGCGAGATCAATGAGTTCCGCGGCGAACCGCTCTTGGCGATCCTGCCCGGCGTGGCCCTTCAGGAATTGTGGAGCCTGATGGGCACGGCGGAAGAAGCCTTGTTCGTGATCTCGCTGTTCGTGGTCCTGACCGGTTTGATCGGCATGCTCACGGCGATTCTCACCAGCCTCAACGAGCGTCGTCGGGAAATGGCCATCCTGCGTTCGGTGGGCGCGCGGCCCTGGCACATCGCTAGCCTGCTGGTGCTCGAAGCCTTCGCCCTGGCGCTGGCCGGGGTGGCCGCCGGGCTGGCCCTGCTGTACATCGGCATCGGCGCCGCCCAGGGTTACGTACAGTCGGCCTATGGCCTGTATCTGCCGCTGGGTTGGCCGAGCGAATATGAATGGACGCTCATGGCTGGCATCCTGGTCGCCGCCCTGCTGATGGGCAGCGTGCCGGCCTGGCGCGCCTATCGCCAATCGCTGGCCGATGGCTTGTCGATCCGTTTATGAGGACCGTGAAGATGCCCCGCGCCCTGTTTGCGCTGTTGATGATGGTCGCCCTGCCCCTGTGGGCGGCCGAGCCGAGGGACCTGGCCTGGACCGAAATGATCCCGGCGGGCGCACCGCCGGAAGTGCCGAACATGACCCCGCTGCACGACCTGTCGCAGATGGGCAACGCCCTGGCCGCCGAGTCCGCCCCCGCGGCCAGGCAGGACTTGCCCAACGCACCGGTGGTCAAGGAACTCGACGGCCAGCGGATTCGCTTGCCGGGCTACATCGTGCCGCTGGAAGTCAGCGAGGAAGGTCGCACCACGGACTTCCTGCTGGTGCCGTACTTCGGCGCCTGCATCCATGTACCGCCACCGCCCTCCAACCAGATCGTGCATGTGAAGAGCGAAGTCGGGGTCAAACTCGACGAGTTGTACCAGCCCTACTGGGTTGAAGGGCCGATGCAGGTCAAGCCGTCTACCAGCGAACTGGCCGATGCCGGGTATCAGATGGAGGCCGAAAAGATCTATGTGTATGAACTGCCAGAGTGAATCGGGTGTTGATGGGCAGTCCGTCAGATAGCTATCGCGAGCAAGCTCGCTCCCACAGGAGAGCTCAGTGCCTATGCGACCTGTGTGGGAGCGAGCTTGCTCGCGATGGGGCCGTCAAGGCTTGCTCATCATCATTTCATTGAGCTGAGTCAATTAATCGACCAAGACTCATTGAGCTGTGTCAAAAGACCGGGCCAGGCGGCTCCGTACCATGGGACATCCCTTTTGAAATGTCCTCTGGAGCCCCCATGCACAAGTCCTTGCTCAGCGCTTCCCTCTTTGCCCTCGCGCTCGCAGCCCCACTCGCCCAGGCCCATACCGCCGGCGATATCATCGTTCGCGCCGGTGCCATTACCGTCAATCCAGAGGCCGACAGCGGCAGCGTCAAGGTCGACCGCGGTCCGCTGGCCGGTGCCGACCTGGGCGGCAAGGCGACCATGAGCAGCGACACGCAACTGGGCCTGAACTTCGCCTACATGATCACCGACAACCTGGGTATCGAATTGCTGGCGGCCTCGCCGTTCGAGCACGACGTGAAGATCAAGGGCACCGCCCTGGGCGCTGCCAACAACAAGCTCGGCACGCTCAAGCACCTGCCGCCGACCTTGAGCCTGGTCTACTACCCGCTTGACGCCAAGTCGGCTTTCCAACCTTATGTCGGCGCCGGCATCAACTACACCTGGATCTATGACGAACACGTCGGCAGCGAAGCCAGCGCCAACGGCTTCAGCAACTTTCGCGCGAGCAACAGCTGGGGCATGGCGTGGCAAGTGGGCGCCGACTACATGCTGACCGACAACATCATGATCAACGGCCAGGTGCGCTACATCGACATCGACACCACGGCGTATGTCGACAACAACGCCGTGGCCGGAGGCACCCGGGCCAAGGTGAATGTCGACGTGGATCCATGGATCTACATGGTGGGGTTGGGCTACAAGTTCTAAGCCAAACTCGATAGCGACACAAACAATGTGGGAGCGGGCTTGCTCGCGAAGGCGGAGGGTCAGTCACTTGAATGTGACTGACGGAACGCCTTCGCGAGCAAGCCCGCTCCCACAGTTGTTTCTATTGGCCGCAGATCAGCGGCCCAACAGCCGCGCCAGGCCTACGCTCATCGGCGTCTGCGGTGGGAAGCTGAAGCGCTGCAACAACCGCTGGTTGTCGGCCCGCGAGTGGCGAATGTCACCGGAACGCACCGGGCCGTAGCTGACCGGCGGCAAGTTGCCGATCACCGCCGCCAGCGCCTCGAGCAACTGCTTGAGGGTCGTCGCCTGGTTCCAGCCGACGTTCACCGCGCCCACTTCCACGTCCGGTTTCTCGATGGCTTGCACCAGCAAGTCCACCAGGTCTTCGACGTAGACAAAATCCCGGGTCTGCTCGCCGTCGCCGAACACGGTGATCGGCAGGCCTTTCTGCGCCCGTTCGCTGAAGATGCTGATGACCCCGGAATACGGCGAGGACGGATCCTGGCGCGGGCCATAGATGTTGAAGAAGCGGAACACCACCGGCTCCAGCGCGTGCTGGCGGCGATAGAAATCGAAGTAGAACTCGCTGGCCAGTTTGTCCGAGGCATACGGCGTCAGCGGCGCCTTGGGCGTGTCCTCGTCGATGGACTGGCCTTCGCCGTTGTTGCCATAGACCGCCGCGCTGGAGGCGAACAGCACCCGCTTCACGCCGGCCTGGCGCATGGCCTCACAGACATTCAGCGTGCCGATGAAATTGCTCTGGTGCGTACGCACCGGGTCGTCCACCGAGGCTTGCACCGAGGCCACCGCGGCCAGGTGCGCCACGGCGCTGCAACCGACCATGGCCCGCGCGACCAGGGCGGCATCGGCGACGTCGCCTTCGATCAGCTCGACGGCCGGGTTATCCAGCGGCAGGTTGCTGCGCTTGCCAGTGGACAGGTCATCGAGGATGCGCACCGAATGTCCCTTGGCGAGCAAGGCGTCGGTCAGGTGCGAACCAATGAAACCCGCACCGCCGGTGATTAAAACAGGGCCGTCAGCCATGGCGATAGAACCTATCCAGTAAGCCTGGGAGCGCCGCGCGCCAGGCGCGGGGCTTGATCCCGAAGGTGTGCAGAATTTTCTTGCAGGCCAGCACCGCGTGTTGCGGTTCTTGCGCGGCGTCCGGGCGTGCAGCGTGGGCCTGGGCCGTGGGCGACTCGATCGCCAGCGGATGCAGGGCCCGGGCTTCGGTCAGGATCGCCTGGCCCAGCGCCAGCGGCGTGGTCGCCTCATGCCCGGCGTAATGATAGGTGCCCCACAGCGGCGCTGCGCAATCGAGTTGCTTGAGCACCGAAATGATCACCCGCGCCGCATCGTCCACCGGCGTCGGATTGCCCCGACGGTCGTCGGCCAGCAACAGTTCTTCCGGCTGTTCGGCCCGGGCCAGAAAGCGTCCGAGGATGCCGTCGGCGCTGTCGTCCAGCAACCAGCCGAATCGCAGCAGCACGTGTTGCGGGCAGGTGGCGCGCACGCTTTGTTCGATCCGCCACAACGCCTGACCGCGCAGGCCCAGGGGCACCGGCTCGTCCTTTTCGCTGTAGGCCGTTGCGCGGGAACCGTCGAACACCCGATAGCTCGACGGTTGCAGCAAGATGATGTTGTGGTGCTGGCACAGTTCGGCCAGGCGCTCGACGGCGCGCTCCTGGCTGGTCAGGCGCTGCTCGCTGACAGCCTCGGCCTGGAACCAGTCGAAGTAGTACGCCAGGTTGATCAAGGCGTCCGGCCGGGTGTCGTCGAGCAACTGCGTCAGGCTCGCGGCATCCCAACCGTCTTCAGGTGGGCGGGGGGCAAGAAAACCGATGTCTTCTTCTGCACCGAGGCGAATCAGCGCCTGCCCAAGGGCATTTCCGCCGCCCAGTAACATAAGGCGCATTCGCATAAAGTCAGCAGGCCCAGTCTGTTGGCACAAGAATTTGGTCGACAACGCCCGCAGGCGTTGCCGGAATCGTTGCATTTTGCGGGTTTAGTGCGCAACCGTCATCCGTAATGTGCAGATCCTGGAGGTGGGCTGTCCTTCAGGCCCTCTTCGTCGGATCGCCGCCTGGGCAAGCCCGCTCCTACAGTCGACCGCATTTGGTCTGACGAAACCCGATTAATTGTGGGAGCGGGCTTGCCCGCGAAAGGGCCCTCTCTGTCGACAGAGATCTCAGCCGGTACTTGCATCTTCCCCACCCCACCCGCATAACTGCTCCTATGAATCTGCCCCTTGCAGCCGACCACGCCATGGCGGGCTTTCACCCCGCCGTCCGCGCCTGGTTCAGCCAGACATTCCCGGCGGTCACGGCCGCCCAGGCCCAGGCGTGGCCGTTGATCAGCCAGCGTCGCTCGACCCTGGTGGCCGCGCCCACCGGTTCGGGCAAGACCCTGACGGCGTTTCTCGCGGTGCTCGACGACCTGGTGCACCGCGGCCTCGAACAGGGTGGCTTGCCGGACCAGACCCTGGTGGTCTACGTCTCGCCGCTCAAGGCCTTGAGCAACGACATCCAGATCAACCTGCAAAATCCCCTGGCCGGCATCACCGAACAACTGCGCCAGATGGGCTTGCCGCCCCTGCCCATCACCACCGCCGTGCGCACCGGCGACACGCCGCAGAAAGATCGCACGGCGATGCGCAAGACTGCGCCGCATATCCTGGTGACCACCCCGGAATCGCTCTACGTCCTGCTCGGCTCCGACTCCGGCCGGCAGATGCTCGGCAGCACGCGCACGGTCATCGTCGATGAAATCCACGCCATCGCCGCCAGCAAACGCGGCAGCCACCTGGCCTTGAGCCTGGAACGCCTGCAAGCCCTGTGCGCCGAACCGCTGGTGCGCATCGGCCTGTCCGCCACGCAAAAACCCATCGAAGCGGTGTCGCGCTTTCTGGTGGGTGAAGGCCGTTCGTGTGAAATCGTCGACATCGGCCACGCCCGCCCTCGGGACCTGGACATCGAAGTACCGCCCGTGCCGCTGTCGGCGGTGATGGCCAACGACGTCTGGGAACTGGTCTATAACCGCCTCGCCGAACTGGCGCGGGCGCACCGCACCACCCTGGTGTTCGTCAATACCCGCCGCCTGGCCGAGCGCCTGAGCCGGCACTTGAGCGAGCGCCTGGGCAAGGACGCCGTGGCCGCCCATCACGGCAGCCTGGCGAAAGAGTTTCGCCTCGACGCCGAGCAACGCCTCAAGCGTGGCGAATTGCAGGTGCTGATCGCCACCGCGTCCCTGGAACTGGGCATCGACATTGGCGACGTCGACCTGGTGTGCCAGATCGCCTCGCCCCGCTCGATCTCGGCGTTCCTGCAACGGGTCGGCCGCTCCGGGCACCACGTCGGCGGCACGCCCAAGGGCCGCCTGTTTGCCACCACCCGCGACGACCTCATCGAATGCGTCGCCCTGCTCGACTGCGTGCGCCGGGGTGAACTGGACATCCTGCACATTCCCGAGGCGCCGCTGGACGTGCTGGCCCAACAGATCGTCGCCGAGGTCAGCTGCCAGGAATGGCCGGAACAGGCGCTCCTTGACACATTCCGCCGCGCCTCGCCCTACGCCCAGCTGGACGACGAACACTACCAGGCGCTGCTGCACATGCTCGCCGAAGGCCTCAATGGCCGCCAAGGCGTGCGCAGCGCCTACCTGCACCGCGACGCCGTGACCCGGACCCTGCGCGGGCGCCGGGGCAGCAAGCTGACCGCCGTGACCAGCGGCGGCACCATCCCGGACAACGCCGACTACAGCGTGCTGCTCGAACCCCAGGGGCTGAACATCGGCAGCGTCAACGAAGACTTCGCGGTGGAGAGCATCGCCGGCGACGTGTTCCAGTTGGGCAATACCTCGTACCGCATCATTCGTGTCGAGGCCGGCCGCGTGCGCGTCGAGGACGCCCAGGGCCAGCCGCCGACCATCCCGTTCTGGCTCGGCGAAGCGCCGGGGCGCAGCGCTGAACTGTCCCTGGCCGTGGCTCGCCTGCAAGCACAGCTGGATCAACGGCTCAGCGCCACGCCGGGCAACCTGCAACCGGCCCTCGACTGGCTCACCGACACCTTGGGCCTGAACCTGGCCAGCGCCGAACAACTGCTGGACTACCTGGCTCCGGCGCGCCTGGCCTTCGGCGCGCTGCCGTCCCAGGACACTCTGTTGATGGAGCGTTTCTTCGACGAGTCCGGCGGCACGCAGTTGATCATCCACACGCCGTTCGGCAGCCGCATCAACCGCGCCTGGGGGCTGGCCCTGCGCAAGCGCTTCTGCCGCACCTTCAATTTCGAGCTGCAGGCCGCCGCCAGCGAAGACGCCATCGTGCTGTCGCTGTCCACCAGCCACAGCTTCGAGCTGGACGAGGTCTGGCGCTACCTCAACAGCCACAGCGCCGAGCAGATCCTTGTCCAGGCGGTCCTCGACGCGCCGTTGTTCGGCGTGCGCTGGCGCTGGAACGCCGGCGTGGCCCTGGCCTTGCCGCGCTACACCGGCGGGCGCAAAGTCGCGCCGCAGATCCAGCGAATGAAAAGCGAAGACCTGATCGCCAGCGTCTTCCCCGACCAGATCGCGTGCCTGGAAAACCTGGCCGGTGAGCGGGAAATCCCCCATCACCCGCTGGTGGAACAGACCCTCGACGACTGCCTGCACGAAGCCATGGACAGCGAAGGCTGGCTGGCGCTGCTGCGGCGCATGGAGGCCGGTGAAGTGCGGCTGATCAGTCGTGACCTGCCCGCGCCTTCGCCCCTGGCGGCAGAAATCCTCAGCGCCCGGCCCTACACCTTTCTCGACGACGCGCCGCTGGAAGAACGGCGCACCCAGGCGGTGATCAACCGGCGCTGGAGCGATCCGCACGCCACCGATGACCTCGGTGCCCTGGACGCCGAAGCCATCGAGTCGGTGCGCGAAGAAGCCTGGCCGACCCCGGCCAATCTCGATGAAATGCACGAAGCGCTGATGAGCCTGGCCGGCATTACCGACAGCGAAGCCAGCGCCCACCCGGCCTGGCATGGCTGGTTGCAGACGCTGGCTGAACAGGGACGCGCCAGCCACGTGCAGATCAGCGCCGAACGCGGCCTTTGGGTGGCCCTGGAGCGGCTGACGTGCGCGCAGGCGGTTTATCCACAGGCCCGCTGGCAACCACCGCTGGCGCCCCTGACCGGTTTCGATGAGCCTTGGGAACACGACGATGCCGTGGTGGAGATGCTCCGCGCCCGGCTCAGCGCCTTCGGCCCGCTGCCGCTGACGGCCATCGCCTACCCGCTGGGGCTGTCGACGCCACAGGTCACCCTGGCCCTGGCGCACCTGGAACAGCAAGGCTATGTGCTGCGTGGGCGGTTCACGCCGGGGACCGGTCAGGAAGAATGGTGCGAACGGCATTTGCTGGCGCGTATCCACCGCTACACCGTCAAACGCCTGCGCCGGGAAATCGAACCGGTGAGCTTGCAGGACTTCATGCGTTTTCTGTTCGACTGGCAGCACCTGTCGCCCTCGACCCAAGGCCGTGGCAGCGCCGTACTGCCGTCCATCGTCAGCCAGTTCGAAGGTTATCCGGCGGCCGCTGTGGCCTGGGACAGCGACCTGCTGCCCGCGCGCATCAAGGACTACTCAGCCAACTGGCTCGATGAGCTGTGCCGCAGCGGCAAGGTGGTCTGGACACGCTTGAGCGCGCGGCAGAAGCTCGCCGCCAGCGCCCTGCGCAGCACGCCGGTGGTGCTGTTGCCACGCAGCCAGGTGGCGTTGTGGAGCAGCCTGGCCGAGCAGACGCCCGTCAGCGAGCTGTCGCCCAAGACGCAAAAGGTCCATCAGGCCCTCAGCGACCACGGTGCTTTGTTTTTCGACGAGTTGCTGCACGAAGCCCACCTGTTGCGCACCGAGCTGGAAATGGCCTTGCAGGAACTGGTGGGCGCCGGATTGGTGAATGCCGACAGCTTCGCCGGCTTGCGCGCGTTGATCACCCCCGCCAGCAAGCGTCAGACCCGCAGCAGCCGGCGCGGGCGCGGGGCGTTTGTCGGCGGCATGGACGACGCCGGGCGCTGGGCCCTGCTGCGCCGCAACCCGCCGGCGCCCGCAGAAGGCAAACGGCCCGCGCCCACGCCGCCCGAAACCCTGGAACACATTGCCATGACCCTGCTGCGCCGCTACGGCGTGGTGTTCTGGCGGTTGCTGGAGCGCGAGGCCGACTGGCTGCCGAGCTGGCGTGAGTTGCTGCGCACCTTCCATCGCCTGGAGGCGCGGGGGGAAATCCGCGGAGGACGTTTTGTCAGTGGCCTGGCCGGCGAACAATTCGCCCTGCCCGAGGCGATCCCCCTGCTACGCGAAGTGCGCCGCCGCCCGGCCGACAGCAGCGTGGTTGCCGTGTGTGGCGTGGACCCGCTGAACCTCGCCGGCACCCTACTGCCGGGGGCGAAGGTGCCGGCGCTGGCGAGCAATCGGCTGGTGTATCGCGATGGCGTGCCGGTCGCGGCGCAGGTGGCCGGGAAGGTGCTGTTCTGGGTTGAACTGGAGGCGCAGGCGATGGCTGATATCCGGAGCAAACTCATTCACAAAGGTTGAGGATCGAACGCGCAGCGTGGGAACGATCAGAAAGGTTGAGGGTGTCTGGGCGGGCCTCTTCGCGGGCAAGCCCGCTCCCACAGTTGAAATGTATTCCCCTGTCAGAATGCATTTCCCTGTGAAGATGCATTTCCCTGTGGGAGCGGGCTTGCCCGCGAAGGGGCCATCAGCATCACCCCACGCCGATGCCACTATCGAGGTCGCTCGGGCAACGCTTCCTCTTCCCCGGGCTCTTGCACCAAGCGCTTCGGCAACATCACCTGCTGTGGATAAGTCTGCGCGAAGTGCACCGCCGGATGGTTATCCACAAGCTTCTTCAAGCGTTGGTTGAACGCCCGGCTCACCGCGTACTGCCCACCGGACACCGTACGGAACTGGGCGGTGAGGACCACGCCGTTGAGGTCCATCCGGTCGACGCCGAACACATCCAGCGGCCCTTGCAGGTTGAACTTGAGGAACGGGTCCTCGGAGATCGAACGCCCGGCTTCGCGAATCAGCTCGATGGCCTCCTCGACATCGGTGTCGTAGGTGAACTGCACGGAGAAAAATGCAAAGGCGAATTGCCGCGATTGATTGGTCACGGCCTTGATCTGGCCGAACGGCACCGAATGCACGAAGCCCTTGCCGTCGCGCAGGCGCAGGGTGCGAATGGTCAGGCCCTCGACGGTGCCGGCGTGACCGGAGTCGAGCACCACCCAGTCGCCGATGGACAGCGTGTCCTCGATGATGATGAACAACCCGGTGATGACGTCCTGTACCAATTGCTGTGAACCGAAGCCGATCGCCAGCCCCACGACCCCGGCACCGGCCAGCAACGGCGCGACGTTGATCCCCAGGTTGGCCATGGTGGTGATCGCGCAGATCACCACCAGGATGATTTTCGCCGCGTTGCGCAACAGCGGCAGGATGGTCTTGATCCGCGTGCTGGGCTGGCGGGCGCCACGCTTGTTCAGCGGCGGCTTCAAGGCTTCCTGGATCGCCGTATCGAGCACCACCCACATCAGCCAGGTCACCAGGAAGATCAGGCCGATGCGGCTCAGGGAATCGCTGATCGCCCGCCCCACGGCGTTGCGCGAGGCGAACTCGAACAGCGAGATCCCCCAGATCCGCCCGAGGACTTCAATGAACACCACGGCCAGGACAATTCGCAGCAACGCGTGCAACAGGCTCAGCAGCCGCCCCTTGTAGGCGCTGCTGCGCTGGATGGCCTCGGCCTTGGGCGACTTGAAGACGTGCTGGAACACCGTGCTGAGAAACACCGTCGCAATCAGCAGGATGGTCGTGAACAAGGCACAACGCAGGGCTTTCTGGTTGTCCTCGCCGACGCCGATCAGGCTCACCGCCGACACCAGCACCATCAGCAGGATCGGCCAGTACCAGAGCCCGGAAAAAATCCGCAGCGACTCCTGCAAGGCCGGTTGCTTCAAGCGCTGGGCCAGGGATCGGTTGCGAATCAGGTGGGCCACCGGGCGCCGCAGGCGAATCACCAGCCAGCCAAAGATCATCGACGCCAGCAGGCCGGTGAACACCGCGACGCTGCTGGTGATGTTGCCGCCCAGTTGCCGGGCGATCTGCGGGCTGGTCAAGGCATCGCTGAGGGCGGCGAGAAAGCCGATCATGAACAGCGGCCGGGGGCTCAGGTGCCGGATGATCGCCACCGCCCGGCGCTTGTGCCCGGCGTTGAACATCACGATGACGCACAGCAACACCGAGGTGGAGAAAATGCCGCTGCTGGTGGCGTAGGCAAAGCACAGGGCCAGGGCCCGGCCGACCGAGACCTGCAGGAAGTGACTGACGTACAGGGTCAACGGCAGGCAAAGCAGTGCCGGGACGGTGTAGGGCAACACGTAGCCGAGCACATCCCGGACCCGCTGGCGCGTGCGCAGCCAGCGACCCCCGCCAAGGCGCCGCACCAGTAGCCGCGCGCCCGACCAGAGCACGGCAAACGCGCCGATCCAGACACCCGACAGCAACAGGAAATCCCCCGTCACTCGCCAGGACGAACGGGCCGTCTGGTCCACCAGCCGGTCCACCTCATCCGCCGCCCGATCCGCCCGCAGGCGCCAGGCATCCACCAGACTCTGGTTGAGGTCGAGCTTGTCCTGGACGTCATCGATGCTCGAACTGATGGCGCCGAGCAGGCCGCCCTGGACCAGGGGTTCGGGCTCTGCTGGGGCTTCACTGGGCGCGGCAGTGCCGGGAATGGCGGCTGCGCCGTAGGCGATGCTGCCGGTCAGCGCCAGCAATACCAACAGCAATACACGGCTCAATCGAGACAACACGCGAGGCTCCTTGATGGGAATCGGTAAGGAACTGATCCCTATCGGGCGAGCAAGTTCGCTCCACGGGTCAATACACAACCTTGTGGCCACAGAAAGCCTTGCCGCGTCCACCGGGCACCTGCCCGAAACTTTCTGCCTCGCCCGACAGTCATCAACAAGACACCAGCGGTACGAGGTCAATGGCACGGGAGGGACACATGACGGCGATCCACATTGGTATTTCCGGTTGGCGCTACACGCCTTGGCGGGGGGACTTCTACCCGAAGGGGCTGACTCAAAAACGCGAATTGCAATTCGCCTCGCGAGCGGTCAACAGCATCGAAATCAATGGATCGTTCTACGCCCTGCAACGCCCCGAACGCTATGCCCAGTGGTATGCCGAGACGCCGCCCGGCTTCGTGTTCAGCGTCAAGGCGCCCCGCTTCATCACCCACATCAAGCGCTTGCGCGAGGTGCACAAACCGCTGGCCAACTTCCTCGCCTCCGGCGTGCTGGAGCTCAAGGAGAAACTCGGCCCGATCCTCTGGCAGTTTCCACCGAGCTTCAAATTCGACCCCGAACTGTTCGAGGACTTCCTCAAGCAGCTGCCCCACGACACCGAAGGCGCCGCGACCCTCGCCCGCGAGCACGAACCGCGCCTGGACGGCCACGCCAGCACGACGGCGGATAAAAAACGCCGGTTGCGCCACGCTGTCGAGATCCGCCACGACAGCTTCATCGACCCGCACTTCATCACCCTGCTCCGGCGTTACGACATCGCCCTGGTGATCGCCGACACCGCCGGCAAATGGCCCTATCGCGAGGACGTCACCAGCGACTTCGTCTACCTGCGCCTGCACGGCGCGGAAGAGCTGTACGCCAGCGGCTATACCGACGCAGCGTTGAAGCGCTGGGGCGACCGGATCCAAGCCTGGAGCCACGGCACGCAGCCGGACGACGCGCACCTGATCGACCCGCAGAAGCAACCTCGAGCCCGCAAGAGCCGCGAGGTGTTCTGCTACTTCGACAACGACATCAAGGTCCGCGCGCCCTATGACGCGCGCCACTTGCTGGAGCGCTTCGACCTGGACAAGGACCTCGCCACCGCACCCGGCGTGCGCCCGGCCGAGGGAGTCCTGGCATGAACATTACCCAGTCCACCGAAGCGACCCGCGAGCCCGACCAGGACACCCGCCGGGACCTGGTCCCGACCCAGCGTTTCACCGTGCTGACGGTCAACACCCACAAAGGCTTCACGGCCCTGAACCGCCGCTTCATCCTGCCGGAACTGCGCGAAGCGGTGCGCAGCGTCTCCGCCGACGTGGTGTTCCTGCAGGAGGTCCACGGCACCCACGAACACCATCCCCAGCGTTTCGCCAACTGGCCGAGCATGCCCCAGTACGAATTCCTGGCCGACAGCCTCTGGCCGCAGTTCGCCTATGGGCGCAATGCGGTGTACCCGGCGGGCGACCACGGCAACGCGCTGCTGTCGAAATTCCAGATCGTGCACCATGAAAACCTCGACGTGTCCATCAGCGGCCATGAAAACCGCGGCATGCTCCACAGCGTGTTGCGCCTGCCCAGCGGCGATGGGCCGCAGATCCATGCCATCTGCGTTCACCTGGGGCTGCGCGAAAGCCATCGGGTCGCGCAGTTGAAGCTGCTTTGCCAGCGCTTGAGCGAACTGCCGCCCGAGGCCCCGGTGATCGTCGCCGGCGACTTCAACGACTGGCGTGGCAAGGCCAGTGACTTGCTCGAACCCGCCGGCCTGCGTGAAGTGTTCACCGAACAATGGGGCAAGCCGGCCCGCAGCTTCCCGGCGCGCCTGCCGCTGTTGCGCCTGGACCGCATCTACGTGCGCAACCTCAAGGCCCGTCACGCCCAGGTGCTGAATGTCAGGCCCTGGTCGCACCTTTCAGACCACGCACCGTTGTCGGTGGAGATCGAACTATGAGCGCGACGATGAACAAGGCGACGGTGGAGCAGGTCGAGGCTCCGCCCACCGAGCGCAACCCGGCACTGGTGGACGTCGAATACGGCTGGCACGGCAACAACCGCGTCACCTTGCTGGAGAACGGCGAGGCGTATTTCCCCCGGGTGTTCGAGGCCATCCGCCGGGCCGAGAAGGAAGTGCTCATCGAGACCTTCATCCTGTTCGAGGACAAGGTCGGCAACGAGTTGCGCGACCTGCTGGTGGATGCGGCCCAGCGCGGTGTGCGTGTCACCCTGAGCCTGGACGGCTTCGGCTGCGGCGAGCTGACGCCCAACTTCCTCGCCTCGTTGAGCGATGCCGGCGTGCGCCTGCAGATGTTCGACCCCGCGCCTCTTCACTTGGGCATCCGCACCAACTGGTTCCGCCGCCTGCACCGCAAGGTGGTGGTGATCGACGGGGTGATCGCGTTCATCGGCGGGATCAACTTTTCCGCCGACCACCTGGGCGATTTCGGCCCCGAGGCCAAGCAAGACTATTCGGTGGAAATCAAAGGCCCGGCGGTGGTCGACATCCATCACTTCGCCTTGATGCAGAGCGGTCGTCCGGCCCGGGCCAAATACTGGTGGCAACGGCGCCGCAGCCGGCGCAACGAGTTGGCCTTCAGCGATCATGACGGCCAGGTGCGACTGGTCTATCGCGATAACCATGAGCACCAGACCGACATCGAAGAGGTCTACCTGCAAGTGCTGCGCAGCGCCAAGCGGCGCGTGGTGATCGCCAACGCCTACTTCTTCCCCGGCTACCGGTTGCTGCGCGAGATCCGCAACGCGGCACGGCGCGGGGTGGAGGTGCGGCTGATCCTGCAGGGCCAGCCGGATATGATGATCGCCAAGCTCGCGGCGCGGATGCTCTACAGCTACCTGCTCAAGGCCGGCGTGGTGATCTGCGAATATTGCGAGCGACCGCTGCACGGCAAGGTCGCGCTGGTGGACGAGGACTGGAGCACCGTGGGCTCGAGCAACCTCGACCCCTTGAGCCTGTCGCTGAACCTGGAAGCCAATGTGTTGATCCGCGACCGGGCGTTCAACCGCGAGCTGTTCGAGCGCCTCGACTACCTGATCCGCAACCACTGCACGGTCATGCCCAAGGACCACGCCCCACGTGGCCTGCTGTGGCGCATGACCATCGGTTTCATGGTGTTCCACTTCCTACGCCACTTCCCGTCCTGGGCCGGCTGGCTGCCGGCCCATAAACCGCGTCTGAAACCTTTCTCGCCGCCGACGGCGGTTCGGAGCGAACCCCATGAACCACTCTGAGGCGCACACCGCGCCAGCTGATGCCCAGGTCCGGGACGAGCACAAGCCCGCGTCGCGCTGGAGCCGCTGGAAACGGCCGCTGACCCTGGCGTTCTTCCTGCTGTTGATCGTGCTGTTCACAGCCCTGGCCCGGCGCATCGACTGGTCCGAAGTGTTCGACACCCTGGCCGATTTCAAGGTACGGACGCTGGTCATCGCTGCCGCGTTGACGATCACCAGTTTCATCACCTACGCCTGCTTCGACCTGATCGGACGCACCTACATCCGCCAGAAGCTCGGCTGGCGGCAGATTCTGCCGGTGGGGGTGATCAGCTACGCCTTCAACCTCAACCTCAGCGCCTGGGTCGGCGGCATCGCCATGCGCTATCGGTTGTACTCACGGCTGGGCGTCAGCACAGGGAACATCGCCAAAATCCTCGGGCTGAGCCTGGCGACGAACTGGTTCGGCTACATGACCCTGGCCGGCGTGGTGTTCAGCAGTGGCCTGGTAACCATGCCGCCCGGCTGGAAGCTGAGCAGCACGGCCTTGCAGGGCGTCGGCGTGCTGTTGCTGCTGGTGAGCGCCGGTTACCTGCTGGCCTGCCAGTTCTCCAAGCGCCGGGCCTGGACGATTCGCGGCATGGAAATCAACCTGCCGTCGCTGCGCATGGCCGTGCTGCAACTGGCGCTGGGCGCGTTGAACTGGTCGTTGATGGCGGCGGTGATCTTCACCCTGTTGCCGAGCAAGCTGGAGTACCCGGTGGTGCTCGGCGTGCTGTTGATCAGCAGCATCGCCGGTGTCATCACCCACATTCCGGCGGGGCTCGGGGTGCTGGAGGCGGTGTTCATCGCACTGCTGCAACATGAAGTGTCGCGGGGCAGCCTGCTGGCGGGCCTGATCGCCTACCGGGCGATCTACTTCATCCTGCCGTTGTTGATCACCGTGGTGATGTACCTGCTGATCGAGGCAAAGGCCAAGGCATTGCGGGTCAAGCCTGGGGTGAAGTGAAGCCTTGATTGGGAGGTTGTCTGGCCTGGCCCCTTCGCGAGCAAGCCCGCTCCCACATGAGGTTCGTGGTGAGTGCTGATTTGTGGGCCAGTGAAGACTCCGTGTGGGAGCGGGCTTGCTCGCGAAGGGGCCCGCACAGACACCACACCACTACCGCGCCTGGATAATGCTCAACCGCTCTCCCACCACCATTTCCGTGATCCAGTCCACCAGGATCGAGGTGTAGGCCTGTTGTGACACGGGGTCGCTCAAGGCATGGTCGGCGCCGTCGATGATGCGGTGCGTCAGTGAATGGGTCTGCTGGCACGCCGCACGGTAACTCATGATGGTGGCGTGGGGGACGTGGTCATCGGTCTCCGACTCCACCAGCAACACATCACCGGTGAACTGCGAGCACGCATGCAAGGCGCGGTTGGTGCTGGCGTGCACCAGGGTGCTGCGATAATCCAGCAGGTCGCCTTTGTCCAGGTCGCGCTTGGGCGTGTGCCATTGCTCGTCGCGGTACAGCGCCGGCACCCGCAGGGCCAGCCAGCGCACCGGTCGCAGCGAGGTCAGGATCGAAGCCAGGTAACCGCCGTAGCTGGTGCCCACCACGGCAATCGCCGAGGTATCAAGGGCCGGGTGCGCCAGCAGTCGGTCATAGGCCGCGAGCAAGTCCCGCAGGTTATCTTCCCGGGTGACCCGCGACAGCGGGATTCCCGCCCCGCCGGTATGGCCACGCAAATCGAAGGTCAGGCACACGCAGCCAAGGCCAGCGATGCCCTTGGCCCGCTCCAGGTCGCGCTCCTGGCTCCCGCCCCAGCCGTGCACGAACAGCACGCCGGGGACTTTCGATTTGGGGCTCAGGAACGTCCCGTTCATCCGCTCATCGTCGATTTCGATCTGAATGGTTTCGCTTCTAGCCGTCATAGGATTGAACCGTCACGTATTTGAGAAGGAAGTCGCCATTGTGTGCCGCGCCGCGGTACACCTCCCGAGCGCCCTGTGGCAGCGGCTGGTCGATGTAGGTTTCGACCGAAGACACGTTCACGACGGTGGTCGTGGGGTCGTTGACGAACACCTCCAGCGCCGCCAACTCGGCGCTGCTGGCCCCGCCCATGCGCCAGGACTGCTCCAGCACACCGCCGCGCGGCTGGCCGGCGGCATCGAGGCCCTGGGCGATGTCGTAGTTTCTGCGCGAAGCGAAGAAGTTCGGATAGGCCTGGTTGGCCGCATCGTCAAACACCTGCGCCAGGCGCACCGCCTCGCGCACATCGTCGGGCAACTCCAGCTTGAGCAACTCGATGTAGCCGCCCTGCACCACCAGCAGGTCCGAACCGCCATACACCTCCAACCCCTGACTGTCTTCGGTCAGGTGTTGCACACCGCAATAACTCATGACCTTGCCGTTGATGAAGCTCTGGCCGACGCTCTGGGTCTTGACCTGGCTAAGGTTCTGCTCCAGTACCACGCCGTCGCGAAACAACGCCTGGGCCTCGGGACTGGCGACCACCTCATCGAACTGCGCCAGGCTCTTGATGACCCGTTGATCACGTCCGGCACAGGCATGGATCGGCTTGAGGCGGATCGGCCCGGTGTACAGCAGTTGCTCGGCCGCCGGACGCGCATCCCGCAGGGAAAACACGCTCACGCCATCCAACACGGCGCCTCGGGTCAGCTTGGCGAACAACGGCGACCAGCCTTGGGGCGCCACCGCCTCCTTGTTCAACAGACCATGGGCGATCGCCTTGGTGCAAATGAAATCATGCTCGACGAAGCCGCCCCACAGGTCATCCGGGCCATTGACCCCCAGGCGCTGCGCGGCGTCGCGGCCGATCAGGGTCTGCGTGGGCAGCAGGTACAAACCTCGCTGGCCGGGCTGCTGCTCGTCGTAGCTGCCACCGTATTCGACGCCGAGGATCTGCGCCAGCCAGCGGGCCAGCGCGCGATTGGTTTGCACCTCGTGAAGCGGTGCATGAGGATTGACCGACAGGGCCACTACCGTTTTGTTGCGATTGACCGACGTCATGCGTTGCCCTTTTACCTGCGCTCGATGGCTGTGGGTAACAGGGGTGCAGAGATCAGGCCAACCGCTTGGCGCGGGACTGGCGGCAAGAAAAACAGGGGGGTTACGGCAACGCTGGTGGCACCTGGCCTGTTTCATTCTGCACGACATGGCACCACGATCCGGCGAATTGCACGATACTCTGAATCGGCGCAGCCTCCTTGTGGCGAGGGGATTTATCCCCGCTGGGCTGCGCAGCAGCCCCAAAGAAGTTGGTGCAGACTTGCCAGGCATATCGCAATGTCAGATTGGGGCTGCTTTGCAGCCCAACGGGGATAAATCCCCTCGCCACAATGAATTTGCTACAGCTTTGAAACGCCGGCCGGCCCCACTCCGAACCGCGCCCGATAATCACTCGGCGCCAACCCGGTGATTTTCTTGAACGTCGCCCGGAAAGCCCCCGGGTCCTGGTAGCCGACGGTCCAGGCAATGTGCTCAATGGTGCCATTGGTGAACTCGAGCATCTCCCGGGCTTTGCCAACCCTCAGGTGCTGACAGTATTGCGTAGGCTTGAGCCCGGTAGCGCTGCGAAACCGGCGCAGGAACGTGCGTTCTTCCAGCCCGGCCTGTTCCGCCATCGCCGCCAGGGAGACATCCACCGCGCCGCTGCCTTGTAACCAGTGCTGGACCTTGAGGATCGCTCCATCGCCATGCCCGAGGATGGGCGCAAAGTTACTGCCGCACTCGCTGGCGCTGTCGCTGTGTTCGATCACCAGAAATTGCGCCGTACGTGTGGCGATACTCGGGCCCAGCAAGCGGTTCACCAGGCGCAAGCCCAACTCCGACCAGGCCATCAGCCCGGCAGTGGTGATCAGGTCGCCGTCGTCGACAATCGGTTTATCGGCCTCGAGCCTGATCTTCGGGTAACGCTCGGCGAAGGACTTGGCCGATGTCCAATGGGTGGTGGCGCTGCGTCCATCGAGCAAGCCGCTTTCGGCGAGCAGGATCGAGCCGACACACACACCGCCCAACACCGTGCCACCGGCGTGCTGCGTTCGTAGCCAATCCATCAGCGCCGGGGACACGAGCCCTTCGCTGAAACCGGCAATGGAGGGCGGAATCAGCAATGCGGCCAGCCTATGCGCCGTGCCGCTTTCGCTGGCGAATACCCGCAGCGGTGCCTGGCCGCTCTCCGCCCGCCAATGGCTCACCAGCAACCGTGGCAACTGCGCGCCGCCCTGCTCGGCCGCAATCCGCTGCGCGACGCCGAACAGATCGGTCAAACCGTGCACCGCCGCCAGTTGGGCGCCGGGGTAAATCAGCACCCCAAGCTCGGCGACCACCCTTTCCTGCGTCATTGTCAGTTTTCCCTCGCTTATTGTCGTTGCGGCCAATCCTCGAATCGACGGCAAACGCCAATACTGGCTTCACCCCTCATTGATCCAAGGAAATCCTCATGTCCAAGCAAGCGCTCGTCGTAGTCGATATCCAGAACGACTACTTCCCCCAGGGAAAATGGCCATTGGTCGGTGCCGACAGCGCCGCCGACAAAGCCGCACGGCTGATCGAAGCCTTTCGCCGGAGCGGGGACCGCGTGGTGCACATCCGCCACGAATTCACCTCCGAGGAGGCGCCGTTCTTCACCCCGGGCTCCGAAGGTGCTCAACTGCACCCCAAGGTACGCAATCGCGACGATGAACCGGTGGTGCTCAAGCATTTCGTCAACGCGTTTCGCGACACCGAACTGAAGGCCATCCTCGAACGCGACGGCATCGAACAACTGGTCATCGTCGGCAGCATGAGCCATATGTGCATCGATGGTGCCGCCCGGGCTGCGGCAGACCTGGGCTACGGCGTTACGGTGATCCACGACGCCTGCGCGACCCTGGACCTGGAATTCAACGGCGTCGTCGTGCCCGCCGCCCAGGTGCACGCAGCGTTCATGGCAGCGCTGGGCTTTGCCTATGCGAACGTGGTGAGCACGGAGCATTTCCTGACGGGTAGCCACTCCTGAAAACCTGCGGTCATAAAAAACCGCGCTTCGGGAAACCGAAGCGCGGTCTTGTTTTTAGCGGACAGCCGCTTAGAACGGAATATCGTCGTCGAAGCTGTCGAAATCCGGGGCCGGTTGCGGCGCGGCCTGTTGCGGGGCTGGACGCTCGCGTTGTGGCTGTGGCGCCGCCTGTGGGCGAGGTGCCTGCTGACGGGGGGCCGACTGCTGGTAGTTGTTGCCACCTTGCTGGTCACCCTGTGGACGGCCGCCCAGCAGTTGCATGGTGCCTTGCATGTCCACCACGATTTCGGTGGTGTAGCGCTTGATGCCGTCTTTTTCCCACTCGCGGGTCTGCAGCTTGCCTTCGATGTACACCTGCGAACCCTTGCGCAGGTATTCGCCGGCGATCTCCGCCACTTTGCCGAACATCGACACGCGGTGCCATTCGGTCTTCTCGACCTTCTGGCCGGTCTGCTTGTCGGTCCACTGTTCGCTGGTCGCCAGACTCAGGTTGGTCACGGCGTTGCCGTTCGGCAGGTAGCGAACTTCGGGATCCTGGCCGCAAGTACCGACCAATATGACTTTGTTAACCCCACGGGCCATAACGTTCTCCTAGGCTTCGCACGTGGTCGGGGCCGGGTTGTTCACCAGGCGCTCGAGCGTCGCACGATCCAATAATTCGGTGTCCAGTTTGATGTAAACGGCCGCTTCGTCGGCGACCACCACTGCATCGGTTACTCCAACGACGGCCTTGAGGCGCTCGGTCAGGCCTGCTTCGCGGATGGCTTCGGGCGACAACGGCAAGCGCAGGCTCGTCACATACGGAGGTTCGCGCATGGTAACAGCAAAGACCAGCCAAAGTGCAGCCAGTGCGGCACATCCCAGGAAGACAACCGACAAACCGCCGTGCTGGAACAGCCAACCGCCGAGAATCCCGCCCAACGCCGAACCGAGGAACTGGCTGGTGGAATAGACCCCCATGGCCGTGCCTTTGCCACCGGCCGGTGAAACCTTGCTGATCAGCGACGGCAGCGACGCTTCCAACAGATTGAACGCGGTGAAGAACACCACCGTACCGATCACCAGCGCCCGCAGGCTGTCGCCGAACTGCCAGAAGAATAGCTCAGTGAGCATCAGCGTCAGGACGGCACCGAGTAAAACTCGTTTCATTTTGCGTCGCTTCTCGCCGTAGATGATGAACGGGATCATCGCGAAAAACGAAATCAGCAGCGCCGTGAGATAGACCCACCAATGCTGTTCCTTGGGCAAGCCGGCCTTCTCGACCAGCGCCAGCGGCAAGGCCACGAAGCTGGACATCAGCATGGCGTGGAGCACGAAAATACCCAGGTCCAGGCGCAGCAGGTCCGGGTGCTTGAGCGTCGGGATCAGCGCCTGGCGCGCCACCCCGGATTCACGGTGCTGCAACGGCCCGGTGGCTCGCGGCACCATGAAGGCGACGATCAGGATGCCCAACAACGCCATGCCGCCGGTGGCCAGGAACAGGCCCGACAGGCCAAACGCCCGGGTCAGCAACGGCCCCACGACCATCGCGACGGCGAACGACAGGCCGATCGTCATGCCGATCATGGCCATGGCCTTGGTCCGATGCTGTTCGCGGGTCAGGTCCGATAGCAATGCCATGACGGCCGCCGAAATCGCCCCGGCGCCTTGCAGGATCCGTCCGGCGATCACGCCCCAGATCGAATCGGCGCCGGCCGCCAGCACACTGCCGAGGGCGAAGACGATCAACCCCAGGTAAATCACCGGACGCCGGCCAATGCGGTCGGAAATGATCCCGAACGGGATCTGGAAAATCGCCTGGGTCAGGCCATAGGCGCCAATCGCCAGCCCGATGAGGGCCGGGGTCGCGCCCGCCAGGTCCATGCCATAGGTCGCCAGCACCGGCAACACCATGAACATGCCCAGCATGCGAAAGGCGAACACCAGGGCAAGGCCGCTTGCTGCGCGGGTCTCGCCGCCACTCATGCGTTCGCTGTGGGGATCGTGCATGGAAAAACCTCATGTGAACCGGCGGCGATTCTACCAGTCCCATCGATTGAGGGGGTATATGGCGACGGTTTGCCGCGCAGTCTTCATGTATGGTGTAAAACTCACTTCCGATAGTGTGCATCCATCCAGTATTTGCCCGTATACTCCTACGTTTTCGACGCCCGCCGAGCGAGGCCACTTTGGACAAGATCCTGATTCGTGGGGCCCGTACCCACAACCTGAAGAACATCGACCTGACCCTGCCACGGGACAAGCTGATCGTCATCACCGGCCTGTCCGGATCCGGCAAATCATCCCTGGCCTTCGACACCCTGTACGCCGAAGGCCAGCGACGCTATGTCGAATCCCTGTCGGCCTACGCCCGGCAGTTCCTGTCGATGATGGAAAAACCCGACGTCGACACCATCGAAGGGCTGTCGCCGGCGATTTCCATCGAGCAGAAATCCACCTCCCATAACCCGCGGTCCACGGTCGGTACCATCACCGAGATCTACGACTACCTGCGCCTGCTGTATGCGCGGGTCGGTATTCCCCGGTGCCCGGACCACGACATTCCCCTGGAGGCCCAGACCGTCAGCCAGATGGTCGACCTGGTGCTGGCCCAGCCCGAAGGCAGCAAGCTGATGCTGCTGGCCCCGGTGGTGCGCGAGCGCAAGGGCGAACACCTGCTGGTGTTCGAAGAACTGCGCGCCCAGGGTTTCGTGCGGGCCCGGGTCAACGGCAAGCTGTGCGAACTGGACGAGTTGCCCAAGCTGGACAAACAGAAGAAGCATTCGATCGACGTGGTGGTCGACCGCTTCAAGGTCCGAGCCGACCTGCAACAGCGCCTGGCCGAGTCCTTCGAAACCGCGTTGAAGCTGGCCGACGGGATCGCCCTGGTGGCGCCGATGGACGACGAGCCCGGTGAAGAAATCATCTTCTCCGCGCGCTTCGCCTGCCCGATCTGCGGCCACGCCATCAGCGAGCTGGAACCCAAGCTGTTCTCCTTCAACAACCCGGCCGGCGCTTGCCCGACCTGCGATGGCCTGGGGGTCAAGCAGTTCTTCGACACCAAGCGGCTGGTCAATGGCGAGCTGACCCTGGCCGAAGGGGCGATTCGCGGCTGGGACAGGCGCAACGTCTATTACTTCCAGATGCTCGGCTCGCTGGCGGCCCACTACAAGTTCAGTCTGGACAAGCCGTTCAACGAACTGCCCGCCGACCAGCAGAAGTACATCCTGCACGGCAGCGGCTCGCAAAGCGTGGACTTCAAGTACCTCAACGACCGTGGCGATATCGTCAAGCGCTCCCACCCGTTCGAAGGCATCGTACCTAACCTGGAGCGGCGCTACCGCGAAACCGAGTCGGCCAGCGTGCGCGAGGAACTGGCCAAGTTCCTCAGCACCCAGCCTTGCCCCGACTGCCGTGGTACCCGCTTGCGGCGCGAGGCGCGGCACGTGTGGGTCGGTGAGAAAACCTTGCCGGCGGTCACCAACCTGCCGATCGGCGATGCCACCGATTACTTCGCAGGCTTGAAGCTCACCGGCCGCCGTGGCGAAATCGCCGACAAGATCCTCAAGGAAATCAGTGAACGCCTGCAGTTCCTGGTGAACGTGGGGCTGGACTACCTGACCCTCGATCGCAGCGCGGACACCCTGTCCGGCGGTGAAGCCCAGCGTATCCGCCTGGCGAGCCAGATCGGCGCCGGCCTGGTGGGGGTCATGTACATCCTCGACGAGCCGTCCATTGGCCTGCACCAGCGGGACAACGACCGACTGCTCGGCACGCTCAAGCACCTGCGGGACATCGGTAACACGGTGATCGTGGTCGAACACGATGAAGACGCCATTCGCCTGGCCGACTACGTCGTGGACATTGGTCCCGGCGCGGGCGTGCACGGCGGGCATATCGTTGCCCAGGGCACGGCTGCCGAGGTCATGGCGCATCCCGACTCCCTGACCGGCAAGTACCTTTCGGGCCGGGTGAAGATCAAGGTCCCGGCCAAGCGCACGCCACGTAACAAGAAGCTGTCGCTGACCCTCAAGGGCGCGCGCGGCAACAACTTGCGCAACGTCGACCTGGAAATCCCGATTGGCCTGCTGACCTGCGTGACCGGGGTGTCCGGCTCCGGCAAATCGACGCTGATCAACAACACCCTGTTCCCCCTCAGTGCCACGGCGCTGAACGGTGCCACCACCCTCGAAGCCGCGGCCCACGACAGCATCAAGGGGCTGGAGCACCTGGACAAGGTCGTCGACATCGACCAGAGCCCCATCGGTCGTACGCCACGCTCCAACCCGGCGACCTACACAGGCTTGTTCACGCCCATTCGCGAGCTGTTCGCCGGTGTACCGGAGTCCCGTTCGCGGGGTTATGGCCCGGGGCGATTCTCGTTCAACGTCAAGGGTGGACGCTGCGAAGCCTGCCAGGGCGATGGCCTGATCAAGGTGGAAATGCACTTCCTGCCGGACATCTACGTGCCTTGCGACGTGTGCAAGAGCAAGCGCTACAACCGCGAAACCCTGGAGATCAAGTACAAGGGCAAGAACATCCACGAAACCCTCGAAATGACCATCGAGGAAGCCCGGGCGTTCTTCGACGCGGTGCCGGCACTGGCGCGCAAGCTCCAGACGCTGATGGACGTCGGTCTGTCATACATCAAGCTCGGGCAGTCGGCGACGACCTTGTCCGGCGGTGAAGCCCAACGGGTCAAGCTGTCTCGCGAGCTGTCCAAGCGCGACACCGGCAAGACCCTGTACATCCTCGACGAGCCGACCACGGGGCTGCACTTCGCCGATATCCAGCAACTGCTCGACGTGCTGCATCGACTCCGCGACCACGGCAACACCGTGGTGGTGATCGAGCACAACCTGGACGTGATCAAGACGGCGGACTGGCTGGTGGACCTCGGGCCGGAGGGCGGCTCCAAGGGCGGCCAGATCATCGCGGTGGGTACGCCTGAGCAAGTGGCCGAGATGAAGCAGTCCCACACCGGCTACTACCTCAAGCCTCTGCTGGAACGTGATCGGGAGTGATCAAGGCCCGGGCATGAAAAAGCCCCTGTCATCTCACCGATGACAGGGGCTTTTTCATGCTCCGCATGGGAATGTATCCAGTGACGCTCTGCCTCCGGTACCCGGCAATCAGAACTGCGACTGCAGGTAATTCTCCAAACCGATCAACTTGATCAAACCCAACTGCTTCTCAAGCCAGTAGGTATGGTCTTCCTCTGTGTCATTGAGCTGGACACGCAGGATCTCGCGGGTCACGTAGTCGTTGTGCTGCTCGCACAGCTCAATGCCCTTGCACAGCGCCGCACGAACCTTGTATTCGAGCCGCAGGTCGGCTGCGAGCATGTCGGGCACCGTGGTGCCGACGTCCAGATCGTCCGGACGCATGCGCGGCGTGCCTTCGAGCATCAGGATCCGACGCATCAACGCATCGGCGTGCTGGGCTTCTTCTTCCATTTCATGGTTGATACGTTCGTAGAGCTCGGTAAAACCCCAATCCTCGTACATCCGCGAATGGATGAAATATTGATCACGGGCTGCCAGTTCACCTGTCAGCAGCGTGTTGAGGTAATCGATTACGTCCGGGTGACCTTGCATCGCCCTACATCTCCACAAGCTTTTAAAGGCTGTAGTTTGAACCAAGCTGACTCCAAGGTCACGGTTCTATCGCAATAAAAGTGAAGAAAATCCGAGAAAACCGGGCTAAATAACGCAAAAACCGCCCTAATGCGGGCGGTTCTGCTTCTCGTTTAGACTTCGTTAAGCTGTACACCCAACGCTTTTGCGATACCTTCTCCATAAGCGGCATCCGCCTTGAAGAAATGCTGCAGCTGGCGATCGACCACATCTGCCGACACACCCGCCATGGCACCGGCGATATTGCTGATCAGCAGGGCTTTCTGCTCATCGTTCATCAGGCGGAACAACGCCCCGGCGTGGCTGTAGTAATCGGTATCTTCGCGATGATCGTAACGATCGGCCGCGCCACTGAGGGCCAGCGCCGGTTCCGCATAACGCGGAGCCTGCTTCGGCGCTTCCACGTAGCTGTTGGGCTCGTAGTTCGGTGCCGCGCCACCATTGCTGCCAAACGCCATGGCGCCATCGCGCTGGTAAGTATTGACCGGGCTGCGCGGCGCATTCACCGGCAGTTGCTGGTGATTGGTCCCTACGCGGTAGCGGTGCGCATCAGCATAGGCAAACACACGACCTTGCAGCATGCGATCCGGCGAAAGGCCTACGCCTGGGACCATATTGCTTGGCCCGAACGCCGCTTGCTCGACTTCAGCAAAGTAGTTCAGCGGGTTGCGATTGAGCTCAAGCTCCCCCACTTCGAGCAATGGGAACTCTTTTTGCGACCAGGTCTTGGTCACGTCGAACGGATTCTCGTAATGGGCCGCAGCCTGGGCCTCGGTCATGATCTGGATGCAGACACTCCATTTCGGGAAGTCGCCGCGCTCAATAGCCTCGAACAGGTCACGCTGAGCGTAATCCGGGTCGGTGCCCGCCAGGCGTGCCGCTTCGGCCGGCGCGAGGTTCTTGATCCCCTGTTTAGTCTTGTAGTGCCACTTGACCCAGTGGCGCTCGCCTTGGGCATTGATCAGGCTGTAGGTATGACTACCGAAGCCGTGCATGTGCCGATAGCCATCCGGAATGCCACGGTCCGAAAACAGAATGGTGACCTGGTGCAGCGCCTCAGGCGAGTGCGACCAGAAATCCCACATCGCCTGCGCGCTTTTCAGGTTGCTTTGCGGCAGACGTTTCTGGGTGTGGATGAAATCCGGAAATTTCAGCGGATCACGAATGAAGAACACCGGCGTATTGTTACCCACGATGTCCCAGTTACCTTCTTCGGTATAGAACTTCAGGGCGAAGCCGCGTGGGTCGCGCTCGGTGTCAGCCGAACCCCGCTCACCGCCTACGGTAGAAAAGCGCAGGAAGGTGGGGGTTTGCTTGCCTACCGACTCAAACAGCTTGGCGCTGGTGTACTGGGTAATGTCGCGGGTCACGGTGAAGGTGCCGTAGGCGCCCGACCCTTTGGCGTGCACGCGGCGCTCAGGAATGTTTTCGCGGTTGAAGTGAGCGAGCTTCTCGATCAGGTGAAAGTCGTCGAGCAGCAGCGGGCCCCGGGGGCCGGCGGAACGGGAGTTCTGGTTATCGGCGACAGGAGCGCCGCTGGCGGTCGTAAGCGTTTTGATCTGGCTCATGCTCAATCTTCCTAGGTCGGTCTTCGAACTGCCGGCTAATCGGCTGGAGAGGAGTATTGATCATGTTAGTGACAGTATCCAAATTCATTAAATCATGGGCATCGATAGTTATTATCTAACGCCACTACGTTGCCCATAGCGAAGCCAGTCGAAGCGGTGCTTCACCTTTCATCAGGCAACAAAAAACCGGGCACAAGGCCCGGTTTTTTGTATGTTGCCGTCTTACTCAGCGGATACAGCTTCACCGCTGGTAGCACGATCAACCAACTCGACGTACGCCATAGGCGCGTTGTCGCCAGCGCGGAAACCGCACTTGAGGATGCGCAGGTAGCCACCCTCACGGGTAGCGTAACGCTTGCCCAGGTCGTTGAAGAGCTTACCAACGATAGCTTTCGAACGAGTACGGTCGAAAGCCAGGCGGCGGTTAGCCAGGCTATCTGTCTTGGCCAGAGTGATCAGCGGCTCAGCAACGCGGCGCAGTTCTTTGGCTTTCGGCAGTGTAGTTTTGATCAGCTCGTGCTCGAACAGCGACACCGCCATGTTTTGGAACATGGCCTTGCGGTGCGAGCTGGTGCGGCTCAGGTGACGACCACTTTTACGATGACGCATGGTTCATTCCTTACCAAACACAACGTTCGGTGATTACGACGATCAGGCAGTCGCCTTGTCGTCCTTCTTAAGACTTGCAGGCGGCCAGTTGTCGAGGCGCATGCCGAGGGACAGACCGCGGGAGGCCAGAACGTCCTTGATTTCAGTCAAGGATTTCTTGCCCAGGTTCGGAGTCTTCAACAGCTCTACTTCGGTACGCTGAATCAGGTCGCCGATGTAGTAGATGTTTTCCGCCTTAAGGCAGTTAGCCGAACGTACAGTCAGTTCCAGATCGTCAACCGGGCGAAGCAGGATCGGATCGATCTCGTCTTCCTGCTCGACAACCACTGGCTCACTGTCACCTTTGAGGTCGACGAACGCAGCCAACTGCTGTTGCAGGATGGTTGCAGCGCGGCGAATGGCCTCTTCAGGATCCAGGGTACCGTTGGTTTCCAGATCAATAACCAGCTTGTCCAGGTTGGTACGCTGCTCGACACGGGCGTTTTCCACCACGTAGGCGATACGGCGAACCGGGCTGAACGAAGAGTCAAGCTGCAAGCGACCAATGCTGCGGCTTTCGTCTTCATCGCTCTGACGCGAGTCGGCCGGTTCATAACCACGACCACGAGCTACAGTGAGCTTCATGTTCAGGGCGCCGTTAGACGCCAGGTTAGCGATTACGTGATCGGGGTTAACGATCTCGACATCATGATCCAGCTGAATATCGGCAGCGGTAACCACCCCCGAACCCTTCTTCGACAAGGTCAGCGTAACTTCGTCACGACCGTGCAGCTTGATAGCCAGACCTTTAAGGTTCAACAGGATTTCAATTACGTCTTCCTGTACACCTTCGATGGCGCTGTACTCGTGGAGCACACCGTCAATCTCGGCCTCGACTACTGCACAGCCGGGCATTGAGGACAACAGGATGCGGCGCAGCGCGTTGCCCAGGGTGTGGCCGAAACCACGCTCGAGAGGCTCGAGCGTGATCTTGGCGCGGGTTGGACTGACAACCTGCACATCAATATGGCGGGGTGTCAGGAACTCATTTACCGAAATCTGCATGGATGCACCTATTTTCTAGCCCTTACTTGGAGTAGAGCTCGACAATCAGGCTTTCGTTGATGTCGGCGGACAGATCACTGCGAGCAGGAACGTTCTTGAAAACGCCCGACTTCTTCTCAGTGTCTACTTCTACCCATTCTACGCGGCCACGTTGGGCACACAGATCGAGAGCTTGGACAATGCGAAGTTGGTTCTTTGCTTTCTCGCGAACAGCAACCACGTCACCAGCACGAACCTGGTAGGACGGAACGTTTACGGTGTTGCCGTTAACGCTGATCGACTTGTGCGATACCAGCTGACGGGATTCGGCACGAGTAGAACCGAAGCCCATACGGTATACGACGTTGTCCAGACGGCATTCGAGCAGTTGCAACAGGTTTTCGCCGGTTGCGCCTTTCTTGCCAGCAGCTTCTTTGTAGTAGCCGCTGAATTGACGCTCGAGAACGCCGTAGATACGACGGACCTTCTGCTTTTCACGCAGTTGGGTGCCGTAGTCGGACTGGCGACCGCGGCGTTGGCCGTGGATACCAGGTGCTGCTTCAATGTTGCACTTCGATTCGATCGCGCGCACGCCGCTCTTCAGAAAAAGATCGGTGCCTTCGCGACGAGCGAGTTTGCATTTTGGACCAATGTAACGAGCCATTCTTTACAATCTCCTGGATTACACGCGGCGCTTCTTCGGCGGACGGCACCCGTTGTGCGGGATTGGCGTCACGTCGGTGATGCTGGCGATCTTGTAGCCACAGCCGTTCAAAGCGCGGACTGCGGATTCACGACCTGGACCTGGACCCTTGACGTTGACGTCGAGGTTTTTCAGGCCGTATTCCAGCGCAGCTTGACCAGCACGCTCAGCAGCTACTTGAGCAGCGAACGGGGTGGACTTGCGGGAACCGCGGAAACCCGAACCACCGGAGGTAGCCCAGGAAAGAGCGTTACCTTGACGGTCGGTAATGGTCACGATGGTGTTGTTAAAAGAAGCATGGATGTGGGCGATGCCATCAACCACTGTCTTTTTAACTTTTTTACGAGGACGAGCAGCAGGTTTTGCCATGATTAAATTCCTGTCGATTCGCTGGGGCGATTACTTGCGGATCGGCTTACGCGGACCTTTACGGGTACGCGCGTTGGTCTTGGTACGCTGACCGCGTACTGGCAGACCACGACGATGACGCAGACCGCGATAGCAACCGAGGTCCATCAAGCGCTTGATTTTCATGTTGATTTCGCGACGCAGGTCACCTTCAGTGGTGAACTTCGCCACTTCGCCACGCAGCTGTTCAATTTGCTCGTCGCTCAGATCCTTGATCTTTGCAGCTGGGTTGACCCCAGCGTCTGCACAAATTTTCTGTGCAGTAGTGCGACCAACACCATAGATGTAGGTCAGCGAGATAACAGTATGCTTGTTATCTGGAATGTTGACGCCTGCAATACGGGCCATTCAGTGGGACTCCAATTGACAGCTACCTACGCCCCGGAAGCCAAGAAATAGGGCGCGAGATAATATCGCTGTAATAACAAATAATCAACCCGGCAGCGCACTAGCTGCCGGGCTTAAAGCACAATCACACTCAGCCTTGGCGCTGTTTGTGACGCGGTTCCGCGCTGCAAATTACCCGAACAACACCTTCGCGGCGAATAATCTTGCAGTTACGGCACAGCTTTTTCACCGATGCACGAACTTTCATCACCAACTCCTCGAACCTTATGGACGCTACTCAGCGCAACATGCCGCTGCCGTAGCCCTTCAGGTTGGCTTTCTTCATCAGGGATTCGTACTGGTGCGAAACGAGGTGCGATTGTACTTGGGACATGAAGTCCATCACAACCACGACCACGATCAGCAACGAGGTCCCGCCAAGGTAGAACGGTACGTTTGCCGCCACCACCAGGAACTGGGGCAGGAGGCAGACGGCCGTCATGTAAAGAGCACCGAACATGGTCAAGCGAGTCAGAACGCCATCAATGTAGCGCGCAGACTGCTCACCTGGACGGATGCCCGGAATAAAGGCACCGGACTTCTTCAGGTTTTCCGCTACGTCTTTCGGATTGAACATCAACGCCGTATAGAAGAAGCAGAAGAAAATAATCCCTGCACTAAACAGCAGAATATTCAACGGCTGACCAGGAGCGATCGACTGCGAGATGTCCTGCAACCAGCCCATACCTTCAGACTGACCGAACCAGGCACCCAACGAAGCAGGGAACAGCAGGATGCTGCTCGCGAAAATAGCCGGAATTACGCCGGCCATGTTCACCTTCAACGGCAAGTGGCTGGTCTGCGCAGCAAACACCTTGCGGCCTTGCTGACGCTTGGCGTAGTGAACAGCAATGCGACGCTGACCACGCTCAATGAACACCACGAAACCGATAATCGCTACTGCCAGCAGACCGATGGCAACCAGGGCAAAAATGTTGATATCACCCTGACGCGCAGACTCGAAAGACTGCCCGATCGCTCTCGGAAGACCGGCGACGATACCTGCGAAGATCAACATCGAGATACCGTTGCCAACACCACGCTCAGTAATCTGCTCACCCAGCCACATCATGAACATCGCGCCTGCCACGAAAGTGGTTACCGCAACGAAATGAAAGCTGAAGTCAGCAGTGAACGAAACGCCCTGCCCCGCCAGGCCGATGGACATGCCAATGGCTTGAACGAGAGCGAGGACGACAGTGCCGTAGCGGGTGTACTGGCTGATCTTGCGACGGCCAGCTTCACCTTCCTTCTTCAACTGCTCCAGCTGCGGGCTGACGGCGCTCATCAACTGCATGATGATCGATGCCGAAATGTACGGCATGATCCCCAGTGCAAAGATGCTCATCCGCTCCAGCGCGCCGCCGGAAAACATGTTGAACAAGCTAAGAATGGTCCCCTCATTCTGTCGAAACAGGTCCGCGAGTCGGTCCGGGTTGATACCTGG
Source organism: Pseudomonas sp. Cab53 (assembly GCF_018325965.1). NCBI lineage: Bacteria > Pseudomonadati > Pseudomonadota > Gammaproteobacteria > Pseudomonadales > Pseudomonadaceae > Pseudomonas > Pseudomonas sp. Cab53. The sequence goes on from NZ_AP021902.1 coordinate 5,536,893, forward strand.
AACCGGGATGTGTGCGCCTATTCGGTAGACGATAATCGCCAGGAACAGAAAACGCAGACGAGCCCAGAGTTCAGACATACCGCCTTTGCCGAGCGCAGAGAGAGCACCTTGCTTAGCCATTTATTCCTCGAACTTGCCGCCAGCTGCTTCGATAGCCGCACGCGCACCTTTGGTGGCGCCGATTCCCTTTCCGATGGTGACAGCACGAGCAACCTCGCCCGACAGCATGATTTTCACACGCTGAACGTTCTGGTTGATCACGTTGGCATCCTTCAGGGACTGCACGGTGACGACGTCGCCGTCCACTTTGGCCAGCTCGGACAGACGCACTTCAGCGCGGTCCATGGCTTTCAGGGAAACGAAACCGAACTTCGGCAGGCGACGATGCAGCGGCTGTTGACCGCCTTCAAAGCCTGGAGCAATGGTGCCACCGGAGCGGGAGGTCTGACCTTTGTGGCCACGGCCACCGGTCTTGCCCAAACCACTACCGATACCACGGCCCGGACGATGCTTTTCGCGACGGGAACCCGGCGCTGGACTCAGATCATTGAGTTTCATCGATTAACCCTCGACACGCAGCATGTAGTAGGCCTTGTTGATCATCCCGCGATTCTCGGGAGTATCCAGGACTTCTACAGTGTGACCGATGCGACGCAGACCCAGACCCTTAACGCACAGTTTGTGGTTAGGGATGCGGCCGGTCATGCTTTTGATCAGCGTAACTTTTACGGTAGCCATGATCAGAAGATCTCCTTGACGCTTTTGCCACGCTTGGCGGCAATGGATTCAGGAGACTGCATAGCCTTCAGACCCTTGAAAGTGGCGTGAACCACGTTTACTGGGTTTGTCGAGCCGTAGCACTTGGCCAGAACGTTCTGAACGCCAGCAACTTCGAGGACAGCACGCATAGCGCCGCCAGCGATGATACCGGTACCTTCAGAAGCAGGCTGCATGTACACCTTCGAAGCGCCATGGGCAGACTTCATTGCGTACTGCAGGGTGGTGCCGTTCAGATCAACCTGGATCATGTTGCGGCGAGCAGCTTCCATCGCCTTCTGGATCGCAGCAGGCACTTCACGCGACTTGCCACGGCCGAAGCCAACACGGCCTTTACCATCACCTACCACGGTCAACGCGGTGAAGGTGAAGATACGGCCGCCTTTAACGGTTTTGGCTACGCGGTTAACTTGAACCAGCTTCTCGATGTAGCCTTCGTCGCGCTTTTGGTCGTTATTTGACATAACTTAGAACTCCAGCCCAGCTTCACGAGCAGCATCAGCCAGCGCCTTGACGCGGCCGTGGTACTTGAAGCCAGAGCGGTCGAAAGCCACCTGCGAGACGCCAGCGGCTTTAGCACGCGTAGCGACCAGCTGGCCAACCTTAGTGGCCGCGTCGATGTTGCCAGTGGCGCCATCACGCAGTTCTTTATCCAAAGTCGAGGCACTTGCCAGGACCTTGTTGCCGTCGGCCGAAATGACCTGGGCGTAGATGTGCTGCGAAGAGCGGAACACGCAGAGACGCACGACTTCGAGTTCGTGCATTTTCAGGCGTGCTTTGCGAGCGCGACGCAGTCGAGTAACTTTTTTGTCGGTCATTTGCTATGCCCTACTTCTTCTTGGCTTCTTTACGACGGACGACTTCGTCCGCGTAGCGCACACCTTTGCCTTTGTACGGCTCTGGTGGACGGAAGTCGCGGATCTCGGCGGCCACTTGACCTACCAGCTGCTTGTCGATGCCCTTGATCAGGATATCGGTCTGGCTAGGAGTCTCAGCGGTGATGCCTTCCGGCAGTTCGTAATCCACTGGGTGCGAGAAGCCAAGAGCCAGGTTCAGAACCGAGCCTTTTGCTTGCGCTTTGTAACCAACACCGACCAGCTGGAGCTTGCGCTCGAAGCCTTGGCTTACGCCTTGGACCATGTTGTTTACCAACGCACGAGTGGTACCAGCCATTGCGCGAGTCTGTTGATCGCCATTGCGAGCAGCGAAACGCAGCTCACCGGCTTCTTCAACGATCTCAACGGACGAATGGATGTTCAGTTCAAGAGTGCCCTTGGCACCCTTCACCGAAAGCTGTTGGCCTGCGAATTTGACTTCGACACCGGCTGGCAGCTTAACGGGGTTCTTAGCGACGCGAGACATGCTTATCCCCCCTTAGAACACAGTGCAAAGAACTTCGCCGCCGACACCGGCAGCGCGCGCAGCACGATCAGTCATCACACCCTTGTTGGTGGAGACGATAGACACGCCCAGGCCGCCGCGAACTTTCGGCAGATCCTCAACGGACTTGTACTGACGCAGGCCTGGACGGCTAACGCGCTTCACTTCCTCGATGACCGGACGGCCTTCGAAGTATTTCAGCTCGATGGACAGCAGAGGCTTGATTTCGCTGCTGATCTGATAACCCGCGATGTAACCTTCGTCCTTCAGGACTTTTGCTACAGCCACCTTCAACGTGGAAGACGGCATGCTGACGACGGACTTTTCAGCCATCTGGGCATTACGGATTCGAGTTAGCATGTCCGCTAACGGGTCCTGCATACTCATGGGCTAGACGCTCCTAATGCAAAAAAATTAGCCTTGCGGCTACTACTTGTCGCCGAGAAACTCCGGGCATGAAAAACACGGGCTCAGGCGAGCCGGGTATTCTAGACACACCCCAGAAATGAATCAAGCCCCAAAAGGGGCTTGATCCAGATTCAAGGCCACCGGTGGTCAGGATCCTGAGACGCCGAACACCGAGACTTTGACAGTGCTTACCAGCTGGCTTTAACCAGACCTGGAACGTCACCACGCATTGCAGCTTGACGCAGCATGTTACGGCCAAGGCCGAACTTGCGGTACACGCCGTGCGGACGACCAGTCAGGCGGCAGCGGTTACGCATGCGCGAGGCGCTGGCGTCACGTGGCTGCTTCTGCAGGGCTACGGTAGCTTCCCAACGTGCTTCTGGACTTGCGTTCAGATCAACGATGATCGCTTTCAGCGCTGCACGCTTGGTGGCGTACTTGGCAACGGTGAGCTGACGCTTCAGCTCACGGTTCTTCATGCTCTTCTTGGCCATTTTCCTACTCCAATCAGTTGCGGAACGGGAATTTGAAAGCGCGCAGCAGTGCGCGACCTTCGTCATCCGTCCGAGCAGTGGTGGTCAGGGTAATGTCCAGACCGCGGAGAGCGTCGATCTTGTCGTAATCGATTTCCGGGAAAATGATCTGCTCTTTTACGCCCATGCTGTAGTTGCCACGACCATCGAAGGACTTGGCATTCAGGCCGCGGAAGTCGCGAACCCGAGGCAGGGAGATCGACAGCAGACGATCCAGGAACTCGTACATACGCTCACGGCGCAGGGTCACTTTGACGCCGATCGGCCAACCTTCACGGACTTTGAAGCCAGCGATGGATTTCCGAGCGTAAGTCACAACGACTTTCTGACCGGTGATCTTTTCCAGGTCGGCAACAGCGTGCTCGATGACTTTTTTGTCGCCGATCGCTTCGCCCAGACCCATGTTCAGGGTGATTTTGGTAACGCGCGGAACTTCCATCACGTTCGAAAGCTTAAGTTCTTCCTTAAGTTTCGGTGCGATTTCCTTCCGGTAAATCTCTTTTAGTCGTGCCATGGTCTTCTACCTAGCAGTGTTCAAGCATCAACCGCTTTTTGGGTCGACTTGAAGACACGAATTTTCTTACCGTCTTCTACTTTGAAACCAACGCGGTCAGCCTTGTTGGTTTCGCCGTTGAAGATGGCGACGTTGGAAGCGTGCAGTGGCGCTTCTTTCTCGACGATACCGCCCTGTACGCCCGACATCGGGTTAGGCTTGGTATGACGCTTGACCAGGTTCAGACCACCTACAACCAGACGGTTGTCAGCAAGAACCTTCAGCACCTTACCGCGCTTACCTTTGTCTTTGCCGGCGATCACGATGATCTCGTCGTCACGACGAATCTTTTGCATGTCGGATCTCCTTACAGCACTTCTGGGGCGAGCGAGACGATCTTCATGAACTTCTCGGTACGAAGTTCACGGGTCACTGGCCCAAAGATACGGGTGCCGATCGGCTCTTGCTTGGTGTTCAACAGAACAGCAGCGTTGCCATCAAAGCGGATGATGGAGCCGTCAGCACGACGAACGCCATGGCGAGTGCGGACTACGACAGCAGTCATCACTTGGCCTTTCTTCACCTTACCGCGAGGAATTGCTTCCTTGACGGTAACTTTGATGATGTCACCGATACCAGCGTAACGACGATGGGAGCCACCCAGCACCTTGATGCACATAACGCGGCGAGCGCCGCTGTTATCGGCCACATCGAGCATGGATTGAGTCTGAATCATATAATTTCTCCGACCCCTAGCCCTTAGACTTCCACAGCGCGTTCGAGAACATCAACCAGCGCCCAAGACTTGGTCTTGGCCATCGGACGAGTTTCACGAATAGTGACCTTGTCGCCGATGTGGCACTGATTGGTTTCGTCGTGCGCGTGCAGCTTAGTCGAACGCTTAACGTATTTACCGTAGATCGGGTGCTTCACGCGACGCTCGATCAGAACGGTGATGGTTTTGTCCATCTTGTCGCTGACAACACGGCCAGTCAGCGTACGGACAGTTTTTTCGGCTTCAGCCATGATCACTTACCTGCCTGCTGGTTGAGCACAGTTTTCACGCGAGCGATGTCACGCTTAACTTGCGAGAGCAGATGAGACTGCCCCAACTGGCCAGTTGCTTTCTGCATACGCAGATTGAACTGGTCGCGCAGCAGGCCGAGCAGTTGCTCGTTCAGCTGCTGTGCGGATTTTTCACGAAGTTCATTCGCTTTCATCACATCACCGTCCGTTTAACAAAGGAGGTGGCGAGCGGCAGCTTTGCAGCAGCCAGGGCGAAAGCCTCACGCGCCAGCTCTTCAGAAACACCCTCGATTTCATACAGGACTTTGCCTGGCTGAATCTGGGCAACCCAGTATTCCACGTTACCCTTACCTTTACCCATCCGAACTTCGAGTGGCTTCTTGGTGACAGGCTTGTCCGGGAACACACGGATCCAGATCTTGCCGCCACGTTTTACGTGACGGGTCAGAGCACGACGCGCTGACTCGATCTGACGAGCGGTGAGACGACCACGAGCAACAGACTTCAGCGCGAACTCGCCGAAGCTGACTTTGCTACCGCGCAATGCCAGACCACGGTTGTGACCGGTCATTTGCTTGCGGAACTTCGTACGCTTTGGTTGCAACATTTGGCGTACCCCTTACTTAGCAGCTTTTTTACGAGGCGCTGGTGCTTGTGGCTTCAGTTCTTCTTGGCGACCACCGATTACTTCGCCTTTGAAGATCCAAACCTTTACACCGATCACACCGTAGGTGGTGTGAGCTTCGTAGTTGGCATAGTCGATGTCGGCACGCAGGGTGTGCAGTGGCACACGACCTTCGCGATACCATTCAGTACGTGCGATTTCAGCACCGCCGAGACGACCGCTCACTTGGATTTTGATGCCTTTGGCACCAATGCGCATGGCGTTCTGTACAGCGCGCTTCATAGCGCGACGGAACATGACGCGACGCTCCAGCTGCTGAGCTACGCTCTGCGCAACCAGCATACCGTCGAGCTCCGGCTTGCGGATCTCTTCGATATTGATGTGCACAGGCACACCCATTTGCTTGGTCAGGTCCTGACGCAGTTTCTCAACATCTTCACCTTTCTTCCCGATAACGATACCTGGGCGAGCGGTGTGGATGGTGATACGTGCAGTCTGAGCCGGACGATGGATATCGATACGGCTTACGGACGCGCTTTTTAGTTTGTCTTGGAGATACTCACGCACCTTCAGATCAGCGAACAAGTAGTCCGCATAAGTCCGACCGTCTGCGTACCAGACGGAGGTGTGCTCCTTGACGATTCCCAGGCGAATGCCAATGGGATGTACTTTCTGACCCATCTCTTCGACTCCGTTACTTGTCAGCAACCTTGACAGTGATATGGCAAGACCGCTTGACGATGCGATCAGCACGGCCTTTGGCACGTGGCATGATGCGCTTCAGCGAACGCCCTTCGTTGACGAAAACGGTGCTGACCTTCAGGTCATCAACGTCTGCGCCTTCGTTATGCTCGGCGTTGGCTACGGCCGACTCCAGCACTTTTTTCATGATCTCGGCGGCTTTCTTACTGCTGAAAGCCAACAGGTTGAGCGCTTCGCCCACCTTCTTCCCGCGGATCTGGTCGGCGACCAAGCGGGCTTTCTGGGCGGAGATTCGAGCGCCCGACAACTTAGCGGCTACTTCCATTTCCTTACCCCTTAACGCTTGGCTTTCTTGTCAGCCACGTGCCCACGGTATGTGCGGGTACCGGCGAACTCGCCCAGTTTGTGGCCGACCATGTCTTCGTTCACGAGAACTGGGACGTGCTGGCGACCGTTGTGTACAGCGATGGTCAGACCGACCATTTGTGGCAGGATCATCGAGCGACGCGACCAGGTCTTAACTGGTTTGCGATCGTTCTTTTCCGCCGCCACTTCGATCTTCTTCAGTAGGTGAAGATCAATAAAAGGACCTTTTTTCAGAGAACGTGGCACTGTCGTATCCCTCTATTTACTTGCGACGACGGACGATCATTTTGTCGGTACGCTTATTACCACGAGTCTTCGCGCCCTTAGTCGGGAAGCCCCACGGCGATACCGGATGACGACCACCAGAGGTACGACCTTCACCACCACCATGTGGGTGGTCAACCGGGTTCATGGCAACACCACGAACGGTTGGGCGAACGCCACGCCAGCGCTTGGCACCAGCTTTACCCAGCGAACGCAGGCTGTGCTCGGAGTTCGAGACTTCGCCCAGGGTCGCACGGCATTCAGCCAGGACTTTACGCATCTCACCAGAACGCAGACGCAGGGTCACGTAGACACCTTCACGAGCGATCAGCTGAGCCGAAGCACCAGCGGAACGAGCGATTTGCGCGCCTTTACCTGGCTTCAATTCGATGCCGTGTACGGTGCTACCAACTGGAATGTTGCGCAGTTGCAGAGCGTTGCCCGGCTTGATCGGCGCCAGGGCACCTGCGATCAGCTGGTCGCCAGCGCTCACGCCTTTAGGGGCGATGATGTAGCGACGCTCGCCATCTGCGTACAGCAGCAGAGCGATGTGAGCAGTACGGTTTGGATCGTATTCGATGCGCTCGACGGTGGCAGCGATGCCATCCTTGTCGTTGCGACGGAAGTCGACCAGACGATAATGCTGCTTATGACCGCCACCCACGTGACGTGTAGTGATGCGGCCATTGTTGTTACGACCACCAGACTTCGATTTTTTCTCGAGCAGCGGTGCGTGAGGAGCGCCTTTATGCAGCTCCTGGTTGACCACCTTGACCACAAAACGGCGGCCAGGGGAAGTCGGTTTGCATTTAACGATTGCCATGATGCACCCCTTCCTTACTCAGCACTGCTGCTGAAATCGAGATCTTGGCCTGGCTGAAGGGAGATAACTGCCTTCTTCCAGTCATTACGCTTGCCCAGACCGCGAGCAGTGCGCTTGCTCTTACCCAGAACATTCAGGGTAGTCACGCGCTCTACTTTCACGCTGAACAGGCTTTCGACGGCCTTCTTGATTTCCAGCTTGGTTGCGTCGGTAGCAACCTTGAAAACGAACTGGCCTTTCTTGTCTGCCAGAACCGTAGCCTTCTCGGAAACGTGCGGGCCAAGCAGAACTTTAAATACGCGTTCCTGGTTCATCCCAGCAGCTCCTCGAATTTCTTCACGGCCGACACGGTGATCAACACCTTGTCGTATGCGATCAGACTGACCGGATCGGAACCTTGGACGTCACGAACATCGACGTGCGGCAGGTTGCGAGCAGCCAGGTACAGGTTCTGATCAACAGAGTCAGACACGATCAGGACGTCAGTCAGGCCCATGCCGTTCAGCTTGTTCAGCAGATCTTTGGTTTTCGGTGCTTCAACAGCGAAGTCCTGAACCACGACCAGACGATCAGTACGCACCAGCTCAGCAAGGATGGAACGCATTGCTGCGCGATACATCTTCTTGTTCAGCTTCTGGGAGTGATCCTGAGGACGAGCTGCGAAAGTGGTACCGCCGCCACGCCAGATTGGGCTACGGATAGTACCGGCACGAGCACGGCCAGTGCCTTTCTGACGCCATGGGCGCTTGCCGCCACCGGAAACGTCGGAACGGGTCTTTTGCTGCTTGCTACCTTGACGGCCGCCAGCCATGTAGGCCACGACTGCTTGGTGAACCAGCGTCTCGTTGAATTCGCCGCCAAATGTCAGTTCGGAAACTTCGATCGCTTGAGCGTCATTTACATTTAATTGCATGTCAGCTTCCCCTTAACCGCGAGCCTTGGCTGCTGGACGTACAACCAAGTTGCCGCCAGTAGCGCCAGGAACAGCGCCCTTGACCAACAACAGATTGCGTTCAGCGTCCACGCGCACTACTTCGAGGGACTGCACGGTCACGCGCTCGGCGCCCATATGACCGGACATTTTCTTGCCCTTGAATACACGACCAGGAGTCTGGCACTGGCCGATAGAGCCTGGAACGCGGTGGGATACGGAGTTACCGTGGGTGTTATCTTGCCCGCGGAAGTTCCAACGCTTGATCGTACCCTGGAAGCCTTTACCTTTGGACTGACCGGTTACATCAACCAGTTGACCAGCAGCGAAGATTTCAGCGTTGATCAGATCGCCGGCCTGGTACTCGCCTTCTTCAAGGCGGAATTCCATTACGGTACGACCAGCGGCAACGTTCGCCTTGGCGAAGTGGCCAGCTTGAGCAGCTGTTACACGCGAAGCACGACGCTCGCCGACAGTGACTTGCACTGCACGATAGCCATCGGTCTCTTCAGTTTTGAACTGGGTGACGCGATTCGGCTCGATCTCAATGACCGTGACCGGAATGGAGACACCTTCTTCGGTGAAAATACGGGTCATACCGCATTTACGACCGACTACACCAATAGTCATGTTGTAAACCTCATGAGTGTACGGGGCTTTCACCCGCTATGGCCGCCCATTTCAGAGCGTTACACGACCAAGACCGAGTCTTAGCCGAGGCTGATCTGCACTTCCACACCGGCCGCAAGATCAAGCTTCATAAGTGCATCAACGGTTTTATCCGTTGGCTGGACGATATCCAGTACGCGCTTATGAGTACGGATCTCGTACTGGTCACGCGCGTCTTTGTTGACGTGCGGGGAGACCAGAACGGTGAACCGCTCTTTACGGGTAGGCAGTGGAATTGGACCACGCACTTGAGCACCAGTACGTTTCGCGGTTTCCACGATTTCCTGGGTGGATTGGTCGATCAGGCGATGGTCAAAAGCCTTCAACCTGATACGGATTTGCTGATTTTGCATTGGATTTCAGACTCCGGCTGCTATTCCCACCGGGCGCAATACGCCCGTTAAAAGGAGGCGCAATTCTATAGACGCCCCTGATAGGTGTCAACCCAATAAAAAAGCCCCCGCTAAGCGGGGGCTTTTTCACTCATCGAGTCGACTCTATAAAAGAGACTTATTCGATGACTTTGGCTACGACGCCAGCGCCGACGGTACGACCGCCTTCACGGATAGCGAAACGCAGACCGTCTTCCATCGCGATGGTCTTGATCAGAGTGACAGTCATCTGGATGTTGTCACCTGGCATTACCATTTCAACGCCTTCTGGCAGCTCGCAGTTACCAGTCACGTCAGTGGTACGGAAGTAGAACTGTGGACGGTAGCCTTTGAAGAACGGAGTATGACGACCGCCTTCTTCCTTGCTCAGAACGTAAACTTCTGCGGTGAACTTGGTGTGCGGCTTGACGGTGCCTGGCTTGACCAGAACCTGGCCACGCTCAACGTCGTCACGCTTGGTGCCGCGCAGCAGCACGCCGCAGTTCTCGCCAGCACGACCTTCGTCGAGCAGCTTGCGGAACATTTCAACGCCGGTGCAGGTAGTTTTCTGAGTGTCGCGCAGACCGACGATCTCAACTTCTTCCTGGATACGGACGATGCCACGCTCAACACGACCAGTCACAACAGTACCGCGACCGGAGATCGAGAAGACGTCTTCGATTGGCATCAGGAACGGCTTGTCGATAGCACGCTCTGGCTCTGGGATGTAGCTGTCCAGAGTTTCAACCAGCTTCTTCACAGCGCTGGTGCCCATTTCGTTGTCGTCTTGGCCGTTCAGGGCCATCAGAGCCGAACCGATGATGATTGGAGTGTCATCACCTGGGAAGTCGTAAGTGCTCAGCAGGTCGCGCACTTCCATCTCAACCAGTTCCAGCAGCTCAGCGTCGTCAACCATGTCAGCCTTGTTCAGGAAGACAACGATGTACGGAACGCCTACCTGACGGGACAGCAGGATGTGCTCACGGGTTTGTGGCATCGGACCATCGGCGGCCGAGCAAACCAGGATCGCGCCGTCCATCTGGGCAGCACCGGTGATCATGTTTTTTACGTAGTCGGCGTGACCTGGGCAGTCAACGTGTGCGTAGTGACGCACGGACGAATCGTATTCAACGTGAGCGGTGTTGATGGTGATACCGCGAGCTTTCTCTTCCGGGGCGCTGTCGATCTTGTCGAAGTCAACCTTGGCCGAACCGAAAACTTCGGAGCAGACACGGGTCAGAGCAGCGGTCAGAGTGGTTTTACCGTGGTCAACGTGGCCGATGGTGCCAACGTTGACGTGCGGTTTGTTCCGTTCAAATTTTTCTTTAGCCACGACAATTAACTCCTAGCTTAAAGGGCTGAATCAGCCTTGCTTTTTGGTAACAGTTTCGACGATATGCGACGGAGCTGTATTGTATTTTTTGAATTCCATGGAGTAGCTTGCGCGACCCTGAGACATGGAACGAACGTCGGTTGCGTAACCGAACATTTCACCCAACGGAACCTCGGCGCGAATGACCTTGCCGGAAACCGTATCTTCCATACCCAGAATCATGCCGCGACGACGGTTAAGGTCGCCCATGACATCACCCATGTAGTCTTCAGGCGTAACGACTTCAACGGCCATGATCGGCTCGAGCAACTCACCACCGCCCTTCTGGGCCAGTTGCTTGGTCGCCATGGAAGCAGCCACCTTGAACGCCATCTCGTTGGAGTCGACGTCGTGGTAAGAACCGTCGAACACGGTCGCCTTCAGGCCGATCAGCGGATAGCCGGCAACAACGCCGTTCTTCATCTGCTCTTCGATACCCTTCTGGATCGCCGGGATGTATTCCTTAGGAACCACACCGCCCACGACTTCGTTCAGGAATTGCAGACCTTCCTGACCTTCGTCAGCAGGAGCAAAACGGATCCAGCAGTGGCCGAACTGACCACGACCGCCGGACTGACGAACGAACTTGCCTTCGATCTCACAGCTCTTCGTGATGCGCTCACGATAGGAGACCTGAGGTTTACCGATGTTGGCTTCGACGTTGAACTCACGGCGCATCCGGTCAACCAGGATGTCCAGGTGCAGCTCGCCCATGCCGGAGATGATCGTTTGACCAGTCTCTTCATCAGTCTTGACGCGGAAAGACGGGTCTTCCTGAGCAAGCTTGCCCAGAGCGATACCCATTTTTTCCTGGTCATCCTTGGTTTTTGGCTCAACGGCAACCGAAATAACCGGCTCCGGGAAGTCCATGCGAACCAGGATGATTGGCTTGTCAGCGTTGCACAAAGTCTCACCAGTGGTGACGTCCTTCATGCCGATCAAGGCCGCGATGTCGCCAGCGCGTACTTCCTTGATTTCTTCACGGGCGTTTGCGTGCATTTGCACCATACGACCCACGCGCTCTTTCTTGCCTTTTACAGAGTTGATCACGCCGTCGCCGGAGGCCAACACGCCCGAGTAAACTCGAACGAAGGTCAAGGTACCCACGAATGGGTCGGTAGCGATCTTGAACGCCAGGGCCGCGAACGGCTCGTCGTCGCTTGCGTGACGCTCCATTTCCTCTTCCTCGTTATCAGGGTTGGAGCCCTTGATAGCAGGAATGTCGGTTGGAGCAGGCAGGAAGTCGATAACAGCGTCGAGAACCAGGGGAACGCCCTTGTTCTTGAAGGAAGAACCGCAAACAGCCAGGACGATCTCACCAGCGATAGTACGCTGACGCAGAGCGGCCTTGATTTCCTCGATGGTGAGCTCTTCGCCCTCGAGGTACTTGTTCATCAGCTCTTCATTGGCTTCGGCCGCAGCCTCGACCATGTTGCTGCGCCACTGCTCGGCTTCTGCCAACAGCTCGGCCGGGATGTCCTTGCGAACAGGGACCATGCCCTTGTCGGAGTCATTCCAGTAAACCGCTTGCATATTGATCAGGTCGATCTGGCCCTGGAAGTTGTCTTCCGAACCGATAGCGAGCTGGATAGGCACCGGAGTGTGACCCAGACGCTGCTTGATCTGACCGATCACGCGCAGGAAGTTGGCACCAGCACGGTCCATCTTGTTTACGTAAACAAGACGTGGAACGCCGTATTTGTTGGCCTGACGCCATACGGTTTCCGACTGAGGTTCAACACCCGAAGTACCGCAGAACACAACGACCGCGCCGTCGAGTACACGCAGGGAACGCTCAACTTCAATGGTGAAGTCTACGTGGCCCGGGGTATCGATGACGTTGAAGCGATGCTCGTGTGGGTACTGCTTCTCGGAACCTTTCCAGAAGGCGGTGATGGCAGCAGAAGTAATGGTAATACCACGCTCCTGCTCCTGCACCATCCAGTCTGTGGTCGCGGCGCCGTCATGCACCTCGCCCATTTTGTGACTTTTGCCGGTGTAAAAAAGGACGCGCTCGGTGGTGGTGGTTTTACCAGCATCCACGTGAGCGACGATACCGATGTTACGGTAGCGGTTAATCGGTGTAGTACGAGCCATAAAGCCCTCGCAAATTGAGTGACGCTAAAATTAGAAGCGGTAGTGCGAGAAAGCCTTGTTGGCTTCAGCCATACGGTGCACGTCTTCACGCTTCTTAACTGCAGCACCTTTACCTTCAGCAGCGTCCAACAGTTCACCAGCCAAACGCAGAGCCATGGACTTCTCGCCGCGCTTGCGGGCGAAGTCTACGAGCCAGCGCATGGCCAGAGCGTTACGACGGGACGGACGAACTTCAACCGGAACCTGGTAGGTAGCACCGCCTACGCGGCGCGACTTCACTTCGACCAGCGGAGCGATGGCGTCGAGTGCTTTTTCGAAGAGTTCCAGGGGATCGGAGTTCTTACGCTCTTTAACTTTTTCCAGCGCGCCATAAACGATACGCTCGGCAACGGCTTTCTTGCCGCTTTCCATTACGTGGTTCATGAACTTGGCGAGGATCTGGCTTCCGTATTTCGGATCGTCCAGAATCTCACGCTTGGCTGCTACGCGACGTCTTGGCATTGATAAGCCCTCAAACGGTCTTCAGGTTAGCCCGGGACAGCTGACGCGTGCCCGACCTTACTCTTATCGACTCAATAAAATTAAAAACTGCAAAAAACGGCCGATTATTTCGGACGCTTGGTACCGTATTTCGAACGACCCTGGTTACGACCTTTAACGCCGGAAGTATCCAAAGAACCGCGAACGGTGTGGTAACGAACACCTGGCAAGTCTTTTACACGACCGCCGCGGATCAGTACCACGCTGTGCTCTTGCAGGTTGTGGCCTTCACCACCGATGTACGAGGAAACCTCGAAACCGTTGGTCAGGCGCACACGGCATACTTTACGCAGTGCCGAGTTAGGTTTTTTCGGCGTAGTGGTATACACGCGGGTGCATACGCCACGACGTTGCGGGCAGTTCTGCAGCGCAGGTACGTCGGATTTCTCGACGATACGCTTACGCGGCTGACGTACCAGCTGGTTGATAGTTGCCATCTACTAGCTCCACTGTTGTCTTGCGACGCTATTGTCTTGCAAGAAAAGCAAAATGGCAGGAACGAATTCCCGCCAAATTTAGGGGATCAAGAGTCTAAAGAGGATCTTGTCCCCAGTCAAGGCAAGGCCCCGACCTCCCCGCCCGCCGGATCTCGACAATTTGTCTTGATCCGCCGAACGGGGCGACCAGGGCCCGGCACTCAATTACCGCAGAACTCAGTTACCGCTCGAGTTCAGCGCTTCGGTCAGTGCAGCTTCCACTTCACTGGCGCTTACGCGCAACGGCTTGTCTGCATCACGGCGACGCTTACGCTCGCTGTGATAGGCCAAACCGGTACCGGCCGGGATCAGACGACCCACGACCACGTTTTCTTTCAGGCCGCGCAGGTAATCGCGCTTGCCGGTTACCGCCGCTTCGGTCAGTACGCGAGTGGTTTCCTGGAAGGAAGCCGCCGAGATGAACGATTCGGTGGACAACGACGCCTTGGTGATACCCAACAGAACGCGGGTGAACTTGGCGACAAACTTGTCTTCCGTGCTCAGACGCTCGTTCTCTACCAGTACGTGAGTCAGTTCCATCTGGTCGCCCTTGATGAAACTGGAATCGCCGGACTCGGAGATCTCAACTTTACGCAGCATCTGACGCAGGATGGTCTCGATGTGTTTGTCGTTGATCTTCACGCCTTGCAGGCGATAAACGTCCTGGATCTCGTTCACGATGTACTTGGCCAGCGCACTCACACCCAGCAGACGCAGGATGTCGTGTGGATCGCTCGGACCGTCGGAGATCACTTCGCCGCGGTTGACCTGTTCGCCTTCGAAGACGTTCAGGTGACGCCACTTCGGAATCAGCTCTTCGTACGGATCGCTGCCGTCGTTCGGGGTAATGACTAGACGGCGCTTGCCCTTGGTTTCCTTACCGAACGCGATGGTGCCGCTGACTTCAGCCAGAATCGAGGCTTCCTTCGGACGACGAGCTTCGAACAAGTCGGCAACACGCGGCAGACCACCGGTGATGTCGCGGGTCTTCGAAGTTTCCTGCGGGATACGGGCGATAACATCACCGATCGCGATCCGCGCACCGTCCGCAACACCGACCAGGGCGTTGGCTGGCAGGAAGTACTGAGCGATAACGTCAGTGCCTGGCAGCAACAGATCCTTGCCGTTGTCGTCGACCATCTTCACGGCAGGACGGATGTCCTTGCCAGCAGCTGGACGATCTTTCGGATCGAGCACTTCGATGTTGGTCATACCGGTCAATTCGTCGGTCTGACGTTTGATCGTGATGCCTTCTTCCATGCCCACGTAGGTCACGGTACCTTTCATTTCGGTAACGATCGGGTGAGTGTGCGGGTCCCACTTGGCCACGATGGCGCCAGCGTCGACCTTGTCACCTTCCTTGACCGAAATCACCGCACCATACGGCAGCTTGTAGCGCTCGCGCTCACGACCGAAGTCGTCGGCAATCGCCAGTTCACCGGAACGGGACACGGCAACCAGGTGACCGTCCACACGCTCAACGTGCTTGAGGTTGTGCAGGCGGACAGTACCGCCATTCTTCACCTGTACGCTGTCGGCCGCGGAGGTCCGGCTGGCCGCACCACCGATGTGGAACGTACGCATGGTCAGCTGGGTACCCGGCTCACCGATGGACTGGGCCGCGATAACGCCGACCGATTCACCGATGTTCACCTGGTGACCACGAGCCAGGTCGCGGCCGTAGCACTTGGCGCAAATGCCGTAGCGGGTTTCGCAGCTGATCGGCGAACGCACGATCACTTCATCGATGCTGTTCAGCTCGATGAACTCTACCCACTTCTCGTCTACCAGAGTGCCGGCAGGAACGATGACGTCCTCGGTACCTGGCTTGAATACGTCACGGGCGATGACACGACCCAATACGCGCTCACCCAACGGCTCGACCACGTCGCCGCCTTCGATGTGCGGAGTCATGACCAGGCCATGTTCGGTGCCGCAATCGATCTCGGTCACCACCAGGTCTTGCGCTACGTCTACCAGACGACGTGTCAGGTAACCGGAGTTCGCCGTTTTCAACGCGGTATCCGCAAGACCCTTACGAGCACCGTGCGTGGAGATGAAGTACTGGAGTACGCTCAGGCCTTCACGGAAGTTCGCGGTGATCGGGGTCTCGATGATGGAGCCGTCCGGCTTGGCCATCAGGCCACGCATACCGGCGAGCTGACGGATCTGCGCAGCAGAACCCCGTGCGCCCGAGTCGGCCATCATGTACATCGAGTTGAAGGATTCCTGCTCGACCTCGTCGCCATGACGGTCGATGACTTTCTCTTTCGAGAGGTTGGCCATCATCGCCTTGGAAACTTCGTCGTTCGCCTTGGACCAGAGGTCGATCACCTTGTTGTACTTCTCGCCCTGGGTTACCAGGCCGGAAGCATACTGGCTTTCGATCTCTTTCACTTCCTCGGTAGCGGTACCGATGATGCGGGCTTTTTCATCCGGGATAACGAAGTCGTTAACACCGATGGAAACGCCGGAAATGGTCGAATAGGCAAAACCGGTGTACATCAACTGGTCAGCGAAGATCACGGTTTCCTTCAAGCCAACCACGCGGTAGCACTGGTTGATCAGCTTGGAGATCGCCTTTTTCTTCATCGGCAGGTTGACGACATCGAACGACAGGCCTTTTGGCACAACCTGGAACAACAGCGCACGGCCGACGGTGGTGTCGACGATACGGGTGTTGGTCACGCTGTTGCCATCGCGATCGTTCACGGTTTCGTTGATCCGCACCTTGACCTTGGCATGCAGTGCGGCTTCGCCGGCACGGAACACACGGTCAACTTCCTGCAGATCCGCGAACACACGACCTTCGCCCTTGGCGTTGATCGCTTCACGCGTCATGTAGTACAGACCCAATACAACGTCCTGCGACGGCACGATGATTGGCTCACCGTTGGCTGGCGACAGGATGTTGTTGGTCGACATCATCAACGCACGCGCTTCAAGCTGGGCTTCCAGCGTCAGCGGTACGTGCACGGCCATCTGGTCACCGTCGAAGTCGGCGTTGTACGCAGCACAGACCAGCGGGTGCAGCTGGATAGCCTTACCTTCGATCAGTACTGGTTCAAACGCCTGGATGCCCAGACGGTGAAGGGTAGGTGCACGGTTGAGCAGCACGGGGTGTTCGCGAATCACTTCGGCGAGAACGTCCCAGACCTCTGGCAGCTCGCGCTCGACCATCTTCTTGGCGGCCTTGATGGTGGTCGCCAGACCACGCATTTCCAGCTTGCCAAAAATGAACGGCTTGAACAGCTCGAGAGCCATCTTCTTCGGCAGACCGCACTGGTGCAGACGCAGGGTCGGGCCTACGGTAATTACCGAACGACCGGAGTAGTCAACACGCTTACCGAGCAGGTTCTGACGGAAACGACCTTGCTTACCCTTGATCATGTCGGCCAGGGATTTCAGAGGACGCTTGTTCGAACCGGTGATAGCGCGACCGCGACGACCGTTATCCAGCAAGGCATCCACAGCTTCCTGCAGCATGCGCTTTTCGTTGCGCACGATGATGTCAGGAGCGGACAGATCCAGCAGGCGCTTCAAACGGTTGTTACGGTTGATCACTCGACGATACAGATCGTTGAGGTCGGAAGTCGCGAAACGACCGCCATCGAGCGGAACCAGCGGACGCAGGTCTGGCGGCAGAACCGGTAGAACGGTCAGCACCATCCACTCAGGCAGGTTGCCGGAACCCTGGAAGGCTTCCATCAACTTCAGGCGCTTGGACAGCTTCTTGATCTTGGTTTCGGAGTTGGTTTGCGGAATTTCTTCACGCAGACGGCCAATCTCGTGCTCCAGATCGATCGCGTGCAGCAGTTCACGGACAGCTTCGGCACCCATGCGGGCATCGAAATCGTCACCGAACTCTTCCAGCGCTTCGAAATATTGCTCGTCGTTGAGCAACTGGCCCTTTTCAAGGGTGGTCATGCCCGGGTCGATCACGACATAGCTCTCGAAGTAGAGAACACGTTCGATATCACGCAGGGTCATGTCCATCAGCAAGCCGATACGGGACGGCAGCGATTTCAGGAACCAGATGTGGGCAACCGGCGAAGCCAGTTCGATGTGCGCCATGCGCTCACGACGAACCTTGGCCAGCGCGACTTCAACGCCGCACTTCTCGCAGATCACGCCACGGTGTTTCAAGCGCTTGTACTTACCGCACAGGCACTCGTAATCCTTGACCGGGCCAAAAATCTTGGCGCAGAACAGGCCGTCACGCTCAGGCTTGAACGTACGGTAGTTGATGGTTTCCGGTTTTTTAACTTCACCGAACGACCACGAACGGATCATCTCAGGCGAGGCCAATCCAATACGGATGGCGTCGAACTCTTCGACTTGACCCTGGTTTTTCAGCAAATTCAGTAGGTCTTTCAAGGCCTTTCCTCCTGGCGGAGCAGAGAGCGGGCCAGACAGCCCCGCTCTCGATTCGCGTCACGTGTTATTCGGTTTCCAGATCGATATCGATGCCGAGGGAACGAATTTCCTTGATCAACACGTTGAAGGACTCGGGCATGCCCGGCTCCATACGGTGATCGCCGTCCACGATGTTTTTGTACATCTTGGTCCGGCCGTTCACATCGTCCGACTTCACTGTGAGCATTTCTTGCAGAGTGTAGGCAGCACCGTACGCTTCCAGCGCCCAGACCTCCATCTCCCCGAAACGCTGACCACCGAACTGCGCCTTACCACCCAGCGGCTGCTGGGTAACCAGGCTGTAAGAACCGGTAGAACGAGCGTGCATCTTGTCGTCTACCAAGTGGTTCAGCTTCAGCATGTACATGTAGCCAACGGTAACCGGACGCTCGAACTTGTTGCCGGTACGGCCGTCGAACAGCTGCATCTGGCCGCTTTCCGGCAGGTCTGCCAGCTTCAGCATGGCCTTGATTTCGCTTTCCTTGGCACCGTCGAACACCGGAGTCGCCATTGGAACGCCGCCGCGCAGGTTCTTCGCCAGGTCCAGGATTTCCTGGTCGGAGAAGGTGTCCAGCTCTTCGTTGCGACCGCCGATCTCGTTGTAGATCTCGTGTAGGAACTTACGCAGGTCCGCGACCTTGCGCTGCTCTTCGACCATACGGTTGATCTTCTCACCCAGGCCCTTGGCCGCGAGGCCCAGGTGGGTTTCAAGGATCTGACCAACGTTCATACGCGAAGGTACGCCCAACGGGTTGAGGACCACATCGACCGGGGTGCCATTGGCATCGTGCGGCATGTCTTCAACTGGCATGATCACCGAGACCACACCTTTGTTACCGTGACGACCGGCCATCTTGTCGCCCGGCTGAATGCGACGACGGATTGCCAGGTAGACCTTGACGATTTTCAGCACGCCTGGAGCCAGGTCATCGCCCTGCTGCAGTTTGCGCTTCTTGTCTTCGAACTTGTCGTCCAGCAGACGGCGGCGATCAACGATGTAGGCCTGCGCCTTCTCGAGCTGCTCGTTCAGAGCGTCTTCAGCCATGCGCAGTTTGAACCACTGGCCGTGCTCAAGACCGTCGAGGACTTCGTCGGTGATTTCCTGACCTTTCTTCAGGCCGGCGCCGCCTTCGGCCTTGTGGCCAACCAGCGCAGCACGCAGACGTTCGAACGTCGCGCCTTCAACGATACGGAACTCTTCGTTCAGGTCCTTGCGGATCTCGTCGAGCTGAGTCTTCTCGATGGACAGTGCACGAGCATCACGCTCGACGCCGTCGCGAGTGAAGACCTGTACGTCGATGACGGTACCCTTGGTGCCAGTCGGCACACGCAGGGAGGTGTCCTTCACGTCGCTGGCTTTTTCACCGAAGATGGCACGCAGCAGTTTTTCTTCCGGCGTCAGCTGGGTCTCGCCTTTCGGAGTGACCTTGCCCACCAGGATGTCGCCTGCGCCGACTTCGGCACCTACATAAACGATACCGGCTTCGTCCAGCTTGTTCAGTGCAGCCTCACCCACGTTCGGGATGTCCGCAGTGATTTCTTCTGGGCCAAGCTTGGTGTCACGAGCCACACAGGTCAGTTCCTGAATGTGGATCGTGGTGAAGCGGTCTTCCTGAACCACACGCTCGGACAGGCAGATGGAGTCTTCGAAGTTGAAGCCGTTCCACGCCATGAACGCGATGCGCATGTTCTGGCCCAGCGCCAGTTCACCCATGTCGGTGGACGGACCGTCAGCCATGATGTCGCTGCGCTGAACCCGATCACCCTTGCTGACCAGCGGACGCTGGTTGATGCAGGTGTTCTGGTTGGAGCGGGTGTATTTGGTCAGGTTGTAGATGTCGACACCGGCTTCGCCCGTTTCAACTTCGTCATCGGCAACACGAACCACGATACGGCTGGCATCGACGGAATCGATCACACCGCCACGACGAGCCACGACGCAAACGCCGGAGTCGCGAGCAACGTTACGTTCCATGCCGGTACCCACCAGCGGCTTGTCGGCACGCAGGGTCGGTACAGCCTGACGCTGCATGTTCGAACCCATCAACGCACGGTTGGCGTCGTCGTGCTCGAGGAACGGGATCAGCGACGCAGCCACCGAAACAACCTGCTTGGGCGACACGTCCATCAAGGTGACGTCTTCCGGCGCCTTGACGGTGAACTCGTTCAGGTGACGAACAGCAACCAGCTCGTCGACCAGGACTTTCTTGTCGTTCATCGTGGCCGAAGCCTGGGCGATCACGTGATCGGCCTCTTCGATGGCGGACAGGAACACGATCTCGTCGGTCACCAGGGCGTCTTTCACCACACGGTACGGGCTCTCGAGGAAGCCGTACTGGTTGGTGCGCGCATAGGCTGCCAGGGAGTTGATCAGACCGATGTTCGGACCTTCCGGCGTCTCGATCGGGCATACACGACCGTAGTGGGTCGGGTGTACGTCACGAACTTCGAAGCCTGCGCGCTCACGGGTCAGACCACCTGGGCCGAGTGCGGAGACACGACGCTTGTGGGTGATCTCGGACAGCGGGTTGTTCTGGTCCATGAACTGGGACAGCTGGCTCGAACCGAAGAACTCCTTCACCGCCGCAGCCACTGGCTTGGCGTTGATCAGGTCTTGCGGCATCAGGCCTTCGCTTTCAGCCATCGACAGGCGTTCCTTGACCGCACGCTCTACACGCACCAGGCCAACGCGGAACTGGTTCTCGGCCATTTCGCCTACGCAGCGAACACGGCGGTTACCCAGGTGGTCGATGTCATCGACGATGCCTTTGCCGTTACGGATGTCGACCAGGGTCTTGAGGACCGCAACGATGTCATCCTTGTTCAGCACGCCCGAACCTTCGATCTCGGTACGACCGATACGACGGTTGAACTTCATCCGGCCGACCGCAGACAGATCATAGCGCTCAGGGCTGAAGAACAGGTTGTTGAACAGGGTCTCGGCTGCATCCTTGGTTGGCGGCTCGCCAGGACGCATCATGCGATAGATCTCGACCAGGGCTTCCAGCTGGTTGCCGGTGGAGTCGATCTTCAGCGTGTCAGAGATGAACGGACCGCAGTCGATATCGTTGGTGTACAGGGTTTCGATACGAACGACCTGAGCCTTGACGATTTTCGCCAGGATTTCGACGGACAGCTCGGTGTTGCACTCTGCAATGATTTCGCCAGTAGCCGGATGCACGATGGCCTTCGCCGTGGTGCGACCCAGGACGTAGTCCATCGGCACCTGCAGCTCTTTGATCCCGGCTTTTTCCAGCTGGTTGATGTGGCGAGCGGTGATACGACGACCCTGCTCGACAATAACCTTGCCTTTGTCGTCCTGGATGTCCAGGACCGCGATTTCACCGCGCAGGCGCTGAGGCACCAGTTCCAGGCTGAGGTTTTCACCCTGCACGTGGAAGACGTTGGTGGTGTAGAACGCGTCCAGCACTTCCTCGGTGGTATAGCCGAGCGCGCGCAGCAGTACCGAAGCCGGCAGCTTGCGACGACGGTCGATACGCACGAAGACGCAGTCTTTCGGATCGAACTCAAAGTCCAACCACGAACCGCGGTAAGGAATGATGCGCGCGGAGTAAAGCAGTTTGCCGGAGCTGTGCGTCTTGCCACGGTCGTGGTCGAAGAACACGCCCGGAGAACGGTGCAGCTGGGAAACGATTACACGCTCGGTACCGTTGATTACGAAGGTACCGTTCTCAGTCATCAGGGGGATTTCACCCATGTAGACTTCTTGCTCTTTGATGTCCTTGATCGCTTTGTTCGACGATTCTTTGTCGAAAATGATCAGGCGCACTTTTACCCGCAAAGGTACGGCGTAAGTTACACCGCGCAATACGCATTCTTTGACATCAAATGCCGGTTCGCCCAGGCGATAACCGACGTACTCCAGCGCAGCATTGCCGGAGTAGCTGATGATCGGGAAAACGGATTTGAAGGCCGCATGCAGGCCCACGTCGCGGAACTGATCTTTAGTCGCTCCCGCTTGCAAGAATTCACGATACGAATCCAGCTGGATGGCCAGGAGGTACGGCACATCCATGACGTCCGGCAACTTGCTAAAGTCCTTGCGGATACGTTTTTTCTCAGTATATGAGTAAGCCATCAGCGTTCCCCAGCTTGGTCACCTGCTTGTTTGGCCTCTCCCGACGGGAGCAGCCAGAAAATCGTGCAAACCCCATGGTTTGCGCCACCACATCGGGTGGTTACAGCTCGTTACCAGCACCAACCCAGTCGGCTGCCAATAACGGAAAAAGGCCGGTGGCAAGAGCCACCAGCCATCAGCCTGTCGCTTAACGCTCGGGCTGGAGACGCAAGGTCGAAATTACTTGATTTCGACAGCAGCGCCTGCTTCTTCCAGCTTCTTCTTGGCGTCTTCAGCAACTTCTTTGGTAACGCCTTCGGAGATGACCTGAGGAGCGGTGTCAACCTTCTCCTTGGCTTCTTTCAGGCCCAGACCGGTCAGCTCACGAACAGCCTTGATCACGTTAACTTTCTTCTCGCCAGCGGCGGTCAGGATAACGTTGAACTCGGTTTGCTCTTCAGCAGCAGCAACAGCAACAGCTGGGCCGGCAGAAGCAGCAGCAGCGGTAACGCCGAATTTTTCTTCGAAAGCTTTGATCAGCTCAACAACTTCCATTACGGACATGTTGCCAACGGCTTCGAGGATATCGTTTTGAGAGATAGACATGAATCTAAATTCCTGGATTGGGGGACGGCCTACGCGACCATCGAAATAAACAAAAAACGCGGAAAGGAGTGTCGAGCCTTAGGCTGCGGCAGCTTCTTTCTGGTCGCGCAATGCCGCCAGAGTACGAGCCAATTTGCTGGTTGCGCCTTGAATCACGCTCATCAGCTGAGAAATTGCTTCGTCACGGGTCGGCAGAGTTGCCAGTACGTCGATCTGGTTAGCTGCGAGGAACTTGCCCTCGAACGCAGCTGCCTTAATCTCGAACTTGTCCTGACCTTTGGCGAATTCCTTGAACAAACGGGCAGCAGCGCCAGGATGTTGGGTGGAGAACGCGATCAAGGTCGGGCCGGTGAACACGTCGTTGAGAACACTGTATTCAGTGTCAGCAACAGCGCGCTTGAGCAGGGTGTTACGTACTACACGTACGTAAACGCCAGCTTCACGAGCCTCTTTACGGAGTCCGGTCATTGCGCCTACTGTTACGCCACGGGCATCAGCCACGACAGCGGACAGAGCAGCTTTGGCAGCCTCGTTGACTTCAGCGACGATGGCCTTCTTGTCTTCGAGTTTAATTGCCACGGGTTTAACTCCTGCTTGTTACCGTTTCATTCGGTCGGAACCGAATGTCGTTTTGGTGTCTGATTCGGTAAGGAACCGGGAGCACCATCTGCGTAGGCTTGTGGTTTAAGACTTGCGTCGCCTACGGTCTTGGACAGCCCCCGCCAGGCAGGGACCCCAATTTTTCGATTGACGCAATTGCTTGCGCCAACCTTAAGTCTTACGCGTCGAGCGAGCTCTGATCGATGACCAGACCTGGGCCCATGGTGGTGCTCAGGGTAACGCGCTTGACGTAGATACCTTTCGAGGAAGCTGGCTTGATACGCTTCAGATCAGCGATCAGGGCTTCAACGTTTTCCTTCAGCTTGACGGCGTCGAAGCCGATCTTGCCAACGGAAGTGTGGATGATGCCGTTTTTGTCGGTGCGATAACGAACCTGACCAGCCTTGGCGTTCTTGACCGCGGTAGCTACGTCTGGTGTTACGGTGCCGACTTTAGGGTTAGGCATCAGACCACGTGGACCGAGGATCTGACCCAACTGACCCACAACGCGCATGGCATCCGGGGATGCGATCACTACGTCGTAGTTCAGGTCGCCGCCCTTCATTTCAGCAGCCAGATCGTCCATGCCTACGCGGTCAGCGCCAGCAGCCAGAGCAGCTTCAGCCGCTGGACCCTGGGTGAACACGGCAACACGAACGGTCTTGCCAGTGCCGTGTGGCAGCACGGTAGCGCTACGAACGACCTGGTCGGATTTACGTGGGTCAACGCCCAGGTTTACAGCAACGTCGAACGACTCGCTGAACTTGACAGTCGACAGCTCAGCCAGCAGAGCGGCGGCGTCTACAAAGTTGTAGGCCTTGCCTGCTTCGATTTTGCCGGCGATAGCCTTTTGACGCTTGGTCAGCTTAGCCATTACACACCCTCCACGTTAAGGCCCATGCTACGAGCAGAACCGGCGATAGTACGCACGGCTGCATCCATATCAGCTGCAGTCAGATCCGCGTTTTTGGTTTTCGCGATTTCTTCCAGCTGAGCACGGGTAACGGTGCCAACCTTAACGGTGTTTGGACGAGCGGAACCGCTGGTCAAACCTGCAGCCTTCTTCAGCAGAACCGAAGCAGGGGTGCTTTTTGTTTCGAAAGTGAAGCTACGGTCGCTGTAGACAGTGATGATCACTGGAGTCGGCAGACCTGGCTCAAGACCCTGAGTACGGGCGTTGAAAGCCTTGCAGAATTCCATGATGTTCACGCCGTGCTGACCCAGAGCAGGACCAACAGGTGGGCTTGGGTTAGCCTGAGCGGCCTTCACTTGCAGCTTGATGTAAGCGGTAATCTTCTTGGCCATGAGGCACTCCAATTACGGGTTCGAACGCCTCGAAAGGCTCCCCGGTTACTTGCGCGTTTATCCCAGTGACGACAAAACCCCACAGCCTAGGGCTGCGGGGTTGGGATGCCTGCTCAATCAGACCTTTTCGACCTGACTGAACTCGAGCTCTACCGGAGTAGAGCGTCCGAAAATGAGCACTGCCACTTGGATCCGGCTCTTTTCGTAGTTAACTTCTTCAACCGTACCGTTAAAGTCGGCGAATGGACCGTCGGTGACGCGAACCACTTCACCCGGCTCAAACAGCGTTTTCGGCTTAGGCTTGTCGCTACCATCAGCAACACGACGCAGAATGGCTTCTGCCTCTTTGTCAGTAATTGGCGCAGGCTTATCAGCGGTACCGCCAATGAAACCCATCACCCGAGGGGTATCCTTGACCAAGTGCCAAGTCCCTTCGTTCATATCCATCTGTACCAGCACGTAGCCTGGAAAGAACTTGCGTTCACTTTTGCGCTTCTGGCCATTACGCATCTCAACCACTTCTTCAGTGGGGACCAGAATCTCGCCAAAGCCGTCTTCCATGCCAGCCAGCTTTACGCGCTCAATCAGCGAGCGCATGACATGCTTCTCGTAACCCGAGTAAGCATGCACAACGTACCAACGCTTAGCCACGGGACACCCTTAGCCAACAATCAAGGAAACAAGCCAACCGAGCAGGGAATCAAGACCCCACAACAGCAACGCCATGACCAGGACAACAGCCACGACAATCAGCGTGGTCTGCGTGGTCTCTTGGCGAGTCGGCCATACGACTTTACGAATCTCGGTGCGAGCTTCCTTAGCGAGTACAAAGAAAGACTTGCCCTTGGCTGTCTGCAGACCAACGAAGGCAGCAACGGCAGCAATGGCGAGCAATGCAAGTACGCGGTACAGGATCGGCGAAGCAGAGTAATACTGATTGCCAACAACGCCAACAACCACCAAAGCGACTACCACTAGCCACTTAAGCAGATCGAAGCGAGAGCCTTGAGCTTCAGCTTTAGGAGTCATCTATCAGATCCTGTGAAAAGAAAGCCAGACACACCGAGTGAATCTGGCAGGTCAGGAGGGAATCGAACCCCCAACCTACGGTTTTGGAGACCGTCGCTCTGCCAATTGAGCTACTGACCTAAAACAAAATCAGGCCGACCATTATGCCGGCCCGAAAAAGACATTACAACTGTTTACTCGATGACTTTGGCTACGACGCCAGCGCCGACGGTACGACCGCCTTCACGGATAGCGAAACGCAGACCGTCTTCCATCGCGATAGTCTTGATCAGAGTGACAGTCATCTGGATGTTGTCACCTGGCATTACCATTTCAACGCCTTCTGGCAGCTCGCAGTTACCAGTCACGTCAGTTGTACGGAAGTAGAACTGTGGACGGTAGCCTTTGAAGAACGGAGTATGACGACCGCCTTCTTCCTTGCTCAGAACGTAAACTTCTGCGGTGAACTTGGTGTGCGGCTTGACGGTGCCTGGCTTGACCAGAACCTGGCCACGCTCAACGTCGTCACGCTTGGTGCCGCGCAGCAGCACACCGCAGTTCTCGCCAGCACGACCTTCGTCGAGCAGCTTGCGGAACATTTCAACGCCGGTGCAGGTAGTTTTCTGAGTGTCGCGCAGACCGACGATCTCAACTTCTTCCTGGATGCGGACGATGCCACGCTCAACACGACCAGTCACAACAGTACCGCGACCGGAGATCGAGAAGACGTCTTCGATTGGCATCAGGAACGGCTTGTCGATAGCACGCTCTGGCTCTGGGATGTAGCTGTCCAGAGTTTCAACCAGCTTCTTCACAGCGCTGGTGCCCATTTCGTTGTCGTCTTGGCCGTTCAGGGCCATCAGAGCCGAACCGATGATGATTGGAGTGTCATCACCTGGGAAGTCGTAAGTGCTCAGCAGGTCGCGCACTTCCATCTCAACCAGTTCCAGCAGCTCAGCGTCGTCAACCATGTCAGCCTTGTTCAGGAAGACAACGATGTACGGAACGCCTACCTGACGGGACAGCAGGATGTGCTCACGGGTTTGTGGCATCGGACCATCGGCGGCCGAGCAAACCAGGATCGCGCCGTCCATCTGGGCAGCACCGGTGATCATGTTTTTTACGTAGTCGGCGTGACCTGGGCAGTCAACGTGTGCGTAGTGACGCACGGACGAATCGTATTCAACGTGAGCGGTGTTGATGGTGATACCGCGAGCTTTCTCTTCCGGGGCGCTGTCGATCTTGTCGAAGTCAACCTTGGCCGAACCGAAAACTTCGGAGCAGACACGGGTCAGAGCAGCGGTCAGAGTGGTTTTACCGTGGTCGACGTGACCAATGGTACCCACGTTGACGTGCGGCTTATTACGTTCGAACTTTTCCTTAGCCATCGAAATCACCCTTAGGAGAAGAAATTTAGCGAGTCACACAAGCCATTAAAACAAAGGCAGATATTTTCATATCTGCCTTGTTATATGGAGCTCTTGAGCGGATTTGAACCGCTGACCTCACCCTTACCAAGGGTGTGCTCTACCAACTGAGCTACAAGAGCGAAACACTTTGCACGACCTGCAAGTTTGGAGCGGGTAGCGGGAATCGAACCCGCATCATCAGCTTGGAAGGCTGAGGTTCTACCACTAAACTATACCCGCGGAGCCTGCAGCTCACGCTAGAAACTGGTGGAGGGGGAAGGATTCGAACCTTCGAAGTCGTAGACGTCAGATTTACAGTCTGATCCCTTTGGCCGCTCGGGAACCCCTCCTAAGCGAGCCGGCATTCTATATCATGCCAGCCTTCTGTCAAGCATTTTCTCATTAAAAACCTGAGGTTAGCTGCGTTGACTACGCTTCGACGTGCCAACCGGTAAAGGTCTTCACTGCGAAGCGGGCGCCATTCTATGCAAACTACCCAGCAGGTGCAACCCCCTCACAAGGCATTATTTTATGTTTTAACTCATTGAATTCTTTAGAAAGGTTTTGAACCAGGGTTTCATTCACCTTCGCACCGCTGTCTGGCGAAACCTGAACCCAGAAACCAGCATTCTCAGATGAGTTTTGCACGCCCAATGTCACGGGACGAGCTACGACACCCGATGCCGCCAGGCGCTGCTCCAATTGCCTGGCCATTTCCGGACGCGCCAAACCACCCAGGTAGACGCACGAAGTTTTTTGCGCCTCAGCGCTTGTAGAGTCGCGCCGGGCAAGCGCATCTGCTGTTTCGCTCAAGAGATGAATATCTTGCTGGGAGCCACGATACAAACTCAGCGGAGTGACATCCTTGGCTCGGAGGGGCGCCTCTTGCTGGTGCCAAACGTAATAAAAGACATTCAAAACCAGCAATAACAGAAACAGCCAGCGCATAGAAACCTCAAGATAAAGGACAGGCCATCGCCAGCCCGACAAAAACCAAGTCAGGCACCACTCTGGCACCAGGGACAACGCCGGAAACAAGATTGGCATCGCCTCCGGTGAGGAACACCACGAAGTCCTGCCCCCAATATTGCCGCGCGAGCTCAAGCTGAGTCAGGACGAAGCCCCTGAGCATCAGCAAACAACCACGCTCCACAGCCTCGACGGTCGTGCGACCAGGAGCGAGGCTCTCGTGGGCCCGCTCAGCGGCAGTATCGTCGTAGCGAATTCGCCGAGTATGGGTGCGCAATTGGTTACGCATCAACGGCATACCAGGACAGATAAACCCTCCGAGGTGCTCACCATCTGCCGCCACGAAATCGGCGGTGATCGCCGTACCGAAATCAAGCACCAGGCATGCACCTGCAGCAAGATGGTATCCGCCGAGAAGGGCTAGCCATCGATCCAGACCCAACCGTTCAAAGTCTTCATAGCCGTTTCGCACGCCCGCCATCTCGCGAGTAGGTATGGCACGAACCACGGACACACCAAATGCGTTAACCAACATGGCAACCAGCGAATCAGTTTCTTCCGGCGTCCGAACACTCACCAGCCGACACTTCTTCAACTGGAATTTTTCGGCATCCTTCAAGCTCACCAACAGATCGCCATCAGAGCTGACAACACCTCCTTCAATAGGCGTTACTGCATCTGAGCGAAGTACACGCCACTTGATAAAACTATTGCCGCAATCGAGCTCAAGAATCATCACGCAACCTCAAGCTGAGCTCACCGCCGCTAAATGTTTTTTCCACACCATCCACCTTCAAACGCAGCGCACCTTGGTGATCGATCCCCATGACAACGCCGTCGATTCGATTGACTCCAGCGATTAGCGACACAGCCCGCCCCTGCCACAAGTGAAACCTCTCCCACTCCGATTGGATCGCAGCAAACCCCGCCTCATGATGAAGCGCCAGATATTGCTGAAGCTTCGCACCCAAGCGAGCCACAAGCTCATTGCGATCAAAATCTCGACCCGACTCAAGACTCATGGATGTCCACTGCTGATCGACCTCGTCAGTCGAGCGCATATTCACGTTAATTCCTACACCCAGAACCACATGACAAACATCCGCCGGATCTCCCACCAACTCAAGCAGGATGCCAGCGATCTTCTTGTCACCCACCAGGACGTCGTTGGGCCATTTCAATGCCGCTTCCGCAATTCCCATGTCGCGCAGCGCATGCATGACAGCAAGCCCTACAACGAGGCTCAGCCCTTCTATCTGACGCATGCCACCGTCAATGCGCAACACCAGGCTGTGATAGAGATTGTCTGCAAACGGACTGACCCACTTGCGACCGCGACGACCGCGCCCGGCTATCTGCCTCTCAGCCAGAACCAGGAACGGCGCCTGGACACCACGCTCGATGGAACGCAGCGCCTCGGCGTTGGTGGAGTCGATGGAATCGAATACATGAACAGACCACTCACAGAGGCCATTTGCACAGATTTGCGCCACATCCAGAAGCAACAGCGGCTTGGCCAACTGGTACCCCTTACCTCGGACCTTATGAACCGATAGACCCAAGTCTGCCTCCAAGTGCTGTAGTTGCTTCCAGACAGCACTACGACTGATACCCAGCGCAGCACCCAGCGCCTGACCCGAATGAAAGCGACCGTCCTTGAGAAGTTTTAGCAACGTGAGCATGCGGACTGCGCCCTGACAATGAGGCCCGCATGATAGCCATGCGCAAGACGGTTGCATAGAAACACAAAATGACTTTCCTGCGGGCAAAACAAAACCCCAACTGCTTTCGCAATTGGGGTTTCGGAATTTAATCTTGACGATGACCTACTCTCACATGGGGAAACCCCACACTACCATCGGCGATGCATCGTTTCACTTCTGAGTTCGGGATGGGATCAGGTGGTTCCAATGCTCTATGGTCGTCAAGAAATTCTTGAGCCAGCGCGCTTTTCAGCGTTCCAGCAAATCGGGTATGTGATCGGGTGTGAGCCGCAAACTTTCGGTTTGTTTCGTCTTCACCACACCGCAATCTGGCTTTCTAAGCGCAAATTGCTTGGGTGTTATATGGTCAAGCCTCACGGGCAATTAGTACAGGTTAGCTCAACGCCTCACAGCGCTTACACACCCTGCCTATCAACGTCGTAGTCTTCGACGGCCCTTCAGGGAGCTCAAGGCCCCAGTGAGATCTCATCTTGAGGCAAGTTTCCCGCTTAGATGCTTTCAGCGGTTATCTTTTCCGAACATAGCTACCCGGCAATGCCACTGGCGTGACAACCGGAACACCAGAGGTTCGTCCACTCCGGTCCTCTCGTACTAGGAGCAGCCCCTCTCAAATCTCAAACGTCCACGGCAGATAGGGACCGAACTGTCTCACGACGTTCTAAACCCAGCTCGCGTACCACTTTAAATGGCGAACAGCCATACCCTTGGGACCGGCTTCAGCCCCAGGATGTGATGAGCCGACATCGAGGTGCCAAACACCGCCGTCGATATGAACTCTTGGGCGGTATCAGCCTGTTATCCCCGGAGTACCTTTTATCCGTTGAGCGATGGCCCTTCCATACAGAACCACCGGATCACTAAGACCTACTTTCGTACCTGCTCGACGTGTCTGTCTCGCAGTCAAGCGCGCTTTTGCCTTTATACTCTACGACCGATTTCCGACCGGTCTGAGCGCACCTTCGTACTCCTCCGTTACTCTTTAGGAGGAGACCGCCCCAGTCAAACTACCCACCATACACTGTCCTCGATCCGGATAACGGACCTGAGTTAGAACCTCAAAGTTGCCAGGGTGGTATTTCAAGGATGGCTCCACGCAGACTGGCGTCCACGCTTCAAAGCCTCCCACCTATCCTACACAAGCAAATTCAAAGTCCAGTGCAAAGCTATAGTAAAGGTTCACGGGGTCTTTCCGTCTAGCCGCGGATACACTGCATCTTCACAGCGATTTCAATTTCACTGAGTCTCGGGTGGAGACAGCGCCGCCATCGTTACGCCATTCGTGCAGGTCGGAACTTACCCGACAAGGAATTTCGCTACCTTAGGACCGTTATAGTTACGGCCGCCGTTTACCGGGGCTTCGATCAAGAGCTTCGCGTTAGCTAACCCCATCAATTAACCTTCCGGCACCGGGCAGGCGTCACACCCTATACGTCCACTTTCGTGTTTGCAGAGTGCTGTGTTTTTAATAAACAGTCGCAGCGGCCTGGTATCTTCGACCGGCGTGGGCTTACGCAGCAAGTGCTTCACCCTCACCGGCGCACCTTCTCCCGAAGTTACGGTGCCATTTTGCCTAGTTCCTTCACCCGAGTTCTCTCAAGCGCCTTGGTATTCTCTACCCAACCACCTGTGTCGGTTTGGGGTACGGTTCCTGGTTACCTGAAGCTTAGAAGCTTTTCTTGGAAGCATGGCATCAACCACTTCGTCACCCAAAGGGTAACTCGTCATCAGCTCTCGGCCTTGAAACCCCGGATTTACCTAAGATTTCAGCCTACCACCTTAAACTTGGACAACCAACGCCAAGCTGGCCTAGCCTTCTCCGTCCCTCCATCGCAATAACCAGAAGTACAGGAATATTAACCTGTTTTCCATCGACTACGCTTTTCAGCCTCGCCTTAGGGACCGACTAACCCTGCGTCGATTAACGTTGCGCAGGAAACCTTGGTCTTTCGGCGTGGGTGTTTTTCACACCCATTGTCGTTACTCATGTCAGCATTCGCACTTCTGATACCTCCAGCAAGCTTCTCAACTCACCTTCACAGGCTTACAGAACGCTCCTCTACCGCATCACTTACGTGATACCCGTAGCTTCGGTGTATGGTTTGAGCCCCGTTACATCTTCCGCGCAGGCCGACTCGACTAGTGAGCTATTACGCTTTCTTTAAAGGGTGGCTGCTTCTAAGCCAACCTCCTAGCTGTCTAAGCCTTCCCACATCGTTTCCCACTTAACCATAACTTTGGGACCTTAGCTGACGGTCTGGGTTGTTTCCCTTTTCACGACGGACGTTAGCACCCGCCGTGTGTCTCCCATGCTCGGCACTTGTAGGTATTCGGAGTTTGCATCGGTTTGGTAAGTCGGGATGACCCCCTAGCCGAAACAGTGCTCTACCCCTACAGTGATACATGAGGCGCTACCTAAATAGCTTTCGAGGAGAACCAGCTATCTCCGAGCTTGATTAGCCTTTCACTCCGATCCACAGGTCATCCGCTAACTTTTCAACGGTAGTCGGTTCGGTCCTCCAGTCAGTGTTACCTAACCTTCAACCTGCCCATGGATAGATCGCCCGGTTTCGGGTCTATTCCCAGCGACTAGACGCCCTATTAAGACTCGCTTTCGCTACGCCTCCCCTATTCGGTTAAGCTCGCCACTGAAAATAAGTCGCTGACCCATTATACAAAAGGTACGCAGTCACAGAACAAAGTCTGCTCCCACTGCTTGTACGCATACGGTTTCAGGATCTATTTCACTCCCCTCTCCGGGGTTCTTTTCGCCTTTCCCTCACGGTACTAGTTCACTATCGGTCAGTCAGTAGTATTTAGCCTTGGAGGATGGTCCCCCATATTCAGACAAAGTTTCTCGTGCTCCGTCCTACTCGATTTCACTTCTAAGATCCTTTCGCGTACAGGGCTATCACCCACTATGGCCGCACTTTCCAGAGCGTTCCGCTAAAATCAAAGAAGCTTAAGGGCTAGTCCCCGTTCGCTCGCCACTACTAAGGGAATCTCGGTTGATTTCTTTTCCTCAGGGTACTTAGATGTTTCAGTTCCCCTGGTTCGCTTCTTGCACCTATGTATTCAGTGCAAGATAACCATCTTATGATGGCTGGGTTCCCCCATTCAGACATCTCCGGATCACAGTCTGTTTGCCGACTCCCCGAAGCTTTTCGCAGGCTACCACGTCTTTCATCGCCTCTGACTGCCAAGGCATCCACCGTATGCGCTTCTTCACTTGACCATATAACCCCAAGCAATCTGGTTATACTGTGAAGACGACATTCGCCGAAAATTTGCATGCTCAATTAAGAACGCTCACAAATTTTACCTTAGCCTGATCCGTTACCAGTGAAAGTAACGTTCAGTCTATCTTTCTATCACATACCCAAATTTTTAAAGAACGATCCAGTCAAAAGACCAGAAATCAACATTCACCATCGCGTCGATGGAATGCTCATTTCTAAGCTTTCAGTCTCAGAAGCAGTAGTGGTGGAGCCAAGCGGGATCGAACCGCTGACCTCCTGCGTGCAAGGCAGGCGCTCTCCCAGCTGAGCTATGGCCCCGTATTTCTACAGGCGTTTCCCACACAAAATTGGTGGGTCTGGGCAGATTCGAACTGCCGACCTCACCCTTATCAGGGGTGCGCTCTAACCAACTGAGCTACAGACCCAATTTCGAGCTTGTAACTGTTAGCGTGCGCTATCAGCTTGGAGCTTAAAGCTGCTTCTAATCGTCTTCTTCAATGAATCAAGCAATTCGTGTGGGAGCTCATGGAGCCGCTGCTGTCGTCGATTAAGGAGGTGATCCAGCCGCAGGTTCCCCTACGGCTACCTTGTTACGACTTCACCCCAGTCATGAATCACACCGTGGTAACCGTCCCCCCGAAGGTTAGACTAGCTACTTCTGGTGCAACCCACTCCCATGGTGTGACGGGCGGTGTGTACAAGGCCCGGGAACGTATTCACCGCGACATTCTGATTCGCGATTACTAGCGATTCCGACTTCACGCAGTCGAGTTGCAGACTGCGATCCGGACTACGATCGGTTTTATGGGATTAGCTCCACCTCGCGGCTTGGCAACCCTCTGTACCGACCATTGTAGCACGTGTGTAGCCCAGGCCGTAAGGGCCATGATGACTTGACGTCATCCCCACCTTCCTCCGGTTTGTCACCGGCAGTCTCCTTAGAGTGCCCACCATAACGTGCTGGTAACTAAGGACAAGGGTTGCGCTCGTTACGGGACTTAACCCAACATCTCACGACACGAGCTGACGACAGCCATGCAGCACCTGTCTCAATGCTCCCGAAGGCACCAATCCATCTCTGGAAAGTTCATTGGATGTCAAGGCCTGGTAAGGTTCTTCGCGTTGCTTCGAATTAAACCACATGCTCCACCGCTTGTGCGGGCCCCCGTCAATTCATTTGAGTTTTAACCTTGCGGCCGTACTCCCCAGGCGGTCAACTTAATGCGTTAGCTGCGCCACTAAGAGCTCAAGGCTCCCAACGGCTAGTTGACATCGTTTACGGCGTGGACTACCAGGGTATCTAATCCTGTTTGCTCCCCACGCTTTCGCACCTCAGTGTCAGTATCAGTCCAGGTGGTCGCCTTCGCCACTGGTGTTCCTTCCTATATCTACGCATTTCACCGCTACACAGGAAATTCCACCACCCTCTACCATACTCTAGCTCGACAGTTTTGAATGCAGTTCCCAGGTTGAGCCCGGGGCTTTCACATCCAACTTAACGAACCACCTACGCGCGCTTTACGCCCAGTAATTCCGATTAACGCTTGCACCCTCTGTATTACCGCGGCTGCTGGCACAGAGTTAGCCGGTGCTTATTCTGTCGGTAACGTCAAAATTGCAGAGTATTAATCTACAACCCTTCCTCCCAACTTAAAGTGCTTTACAATCCGAAGACCTTCTTCACACACGCGGCATGGCTGGATCAGGCTTTCGCCCATTGTCCAATATTCCCCACTGCTGCCTCCCGTAGGAGTCTGGACCGTGTCTCAGTTCCAGTGTGACTGATCATCCTCTCAGACCAGTTACGGATCGTCGCCTTGGTGAGCCATTACCTCACCAACTAGCTAATCCGACCTAGGCTCATCTGATAGCGCAAGGCCCGAAGGTCCCCTGCTTTCTCCCGTAGGACGTATGCGGTATTAGCGTTCGTTTCCGAACGTTATCCCCCACTACCAGGCAGATTCCTAGGCATTACTCACCCGTCCGCCGCTCTCAAGAGGTGCAAGCACCTCTCTACCGCTCGACTTGCATGTGTTAGGCCTGCCGCCAGCGTTCAATCTGAGCCATGATCAAACTCTTCAGTTCAAACATCTTTGGGTTTTGAGAAAACCCTAAACTTGGCTCAGCAATCGTTGGTTACATCTTTGATTTCTCGCGGAGTAACTTGTGATGCTGATAATCTGTTGACTAGCAGTCTGACTCCACAAGCACCCACACGAATTGCTTGATTCAGCTGTTAAAGAGCGGTGGTTGATTCTTTCGTCTCAACCGAGGCGCGCATTCTACAGCGCCTGGTGTTGCTGTCAAGCGGTTATTTAAGAAGTTTTTCAAAGTTTCCCGTGGGAAACACTAACAACTTCAACCACTTGCGCTTTCGATCTCTCGTTAGCGGGAGGCGAATTCTACAGCGTTGTTCGCTGCTGTCAACACCTCTTTTTCACCGCTTTCGACCGAGAGGATCGAACCGTTGATAAAGCCAAACTACAGCGCCTTATCCACGACTTCCGGACTTCGATGAACTGAAGCCCTGCACTGCCGAAAATCGTTTAACTCATTGAAACTCAAGGAGTTTTTCGTTTCGACTGCGCCGGAAGTGGGGCGAATTATAGACGTCTGGAATCTGCCGTCAACACTTAATTTCAGCTTTATTCGGATTTCAGCGTGATACGCGCGAAAGCCTTCTTACCAGCCTGACATACGTGAGTAGCGCCCAGCTTATATAGGAAGGTGCGATCAACCACCTCACCATCGATACGCACGCCACCCGAACCCAGGAGATCACGCGCCACAGCGGCGTTCTTGACCAAGCCAGCCTTATTAAGAACAGCCGCAATAGGCATATCTTCAGCCGCAGCCAGTTCGATCTCCGGCAGATCATCCGGCAACTCGCCATCCTTCATGCGGTTACCCGCCGCACGATGGGCGTTGGCCGCCGCTTCTTCACCGTGGAAACGAGCAACGATTTCCTCGGCCAGCTTGATCTTGATGTCCCGCGGATTGGCCCCCGCCTCGACATCGGCACGGAAAGCGTTGATCTCATCCATGGAGCGGAAACTCAGCAGCTCGAAGTAACGCCACATCAAAGCATCCGGAATGGAAACCAACTTTCCGTACATAACGCCCGGCGCCTCCTGGATACCGACGTAGTTGCCCAGCGACTTGGACATCTTCTTCACGCCATCCAGCCCTTCCAGCAACGGCATGGTCAAGATGCATTGAGCTTCCTGACCATAACCGCGCTGCAGTTCACGCCCCATCAGCAGGTTGAACTTCTGATCCGTACCGCCCAACTCGACGTCGGCCCGCAATGCGACCGAGTCGTACCCCTGCACCAGCGGATAGAGGAATTCATGGATAGCGATGGGCTGATTGGTGGTGTAGCGCTTATCGAAGTCATCGCGCTCGAGCATACGAGCCACGGTGTACTGGGAGGTCAGGCGAATGAAGTCCGCCGGCCCCATCTTATCCATCCAAGTGGAGTTGAACGCCACCTCGGTCTTGGCCGGATCAAGAATCTTGAAAACCTGCGCCTTGTAGGTCTCGGCATTCTCGAGAACCTGCTCACGGGTCAGCGGTGGACGAGTCGCACTCTTGCCACTCGGATCACCAATCATCCCGGTGAAGTCACCGATCAGGAAGATGACCTGGTGCCCCAAGTCCTGGAACTGGCGCAGCTTATTAATAAGTACGGTATGCCCCAAGTGCAGATCGGGCGCCGTCGGGTCGAAACCGGCCTTGATACGCAGCGGCTGCCCACGCTTGAGTTTTTCGATCAGCTCGGACTCGACCAACAGTTCTTCCGCACCACGTTTGATCAGCGCTAGCTGCTCTTCAACCGACTTCATAACAGACCCGCAAGGCTCAGATTCAAAGGGCCCCAACCATACAATATCGCGCACCAAATACAAGGCTTGCCCGGCACGCGGACGCCAATCCACGGACAGAGCGTCCGCGGGCTTGCTTCGAAGGGGATTTGGTTATATTTTATACAGTTATTTCATCTTCATCATGTCATTCATCTTTTCCAATTCATCTTTTCAAAAGTCAAATTACCTATGACCACCGAACCGTCTAAAGCGCCACCGCTTTACCCGAAGACCCACCTGCTTGCCGCAAGTGGTATCGCCGCCCTCCTTAGCCTGGCGCTCCTGGTATTCCCTCCAGTGACGTGGAAGCCAAAAAGACGACGCTGAGCCTTGAACTGGAAAGCCCTGCTGAACAACTGACACAAGAACAAGACGCTGCCGAAGCCGTCCAAGCCACAAACGAACCGGCAGCCTCCCTTTTGCGCAGATTGAAAACAACGCCGACGACGCCCCCGAGACCGCTCAGGCCGTTGCTCCTGCGGTCGAGGAAAAGAAAGGACCGGACCATCGCGAAGTGATTGTCGCCAAAGGCGACACCCTCTCTACGCTCTTTGAAAAAGTGGGCCTGCCTTCGACATCGGTCCACGAAATCCTGGCCAGCGACAAGCAAGCCAAGCAGTTCACTCAACTGCAGCGCGGCCAGAAGCTCGAATTCGAACTCAATCCAGATGGCCAGTTGAACAACCTGCACACCAAGTTGAGCGACCTGGAAAGCATCACCCTGACCAAGAATGACAAGGGCTATGTATTCAACCGCGTCATCGCCAAACCCACCGTTCGTTCGGCATATGTACATGGCGTGATCAACAGCTCGCTGTCGCAATCGGCAGCCCGGGCCGGCCTGTCCCACAGCCTGACCATGGACATGGCCAACGTATTTGGCTACGAC
Organism: Pseudomonas sp. Cab53; assembly: GCF_018325965.1. Classification (NCBI taxonomy): domain Bacteria; kingdom Pseudomonadati; phylum Pseudomonadota; class Gammaproteobacteria; order Pseudomonadales; family Pseudomonadaceae; genus Pseudomonas; species Pseudomonas sp. Cab53. Next base: position 5,574,852 of record NZ_AP021902.1, read on the forward strand.
ATCGACTTCGCCCAGGATATTCGCCAGGGCGACGAGTTCGACATCATCTACGAGCAAAAGGTGGTCAACGGCAAAAGCGTCGGCAACGGCCCGATCCTGTCCGCACGCTTCACCAACCGTGGCAAGACGTACACTGCGGTGCGCTACACCAATAAACAGGGTAACAGCAGCTACTACACGGCGGACGGCAACAGCATGCGCAAGGCATTCATCCGTACGCCGGTTGATTTTGCCCGCATCAGCTCCAAGTTTTCCGCTGGCCGCAAGCACCCGATCCTGAACAAGATTCGCGCCCACAAAGGCGTCGACTACGCCGCACCACGGGGCACGCCGATCAAGGCTGCCGGCGATGGCAAGGTCCTGTTGGCCGGCCGCCGCGGCGGCTATGGCAACACGGTGATCATCCAGCACGGCAACACTTACCGGACGCTGTACGGCCACATGCAGGGCTTTGCCAAAGGCGTGAAGACTGGCGGTACCGTGAAGCAAGGCCAGGTGATCGGCTATATCGGAACCACCGGCCTGTCCACCGGACCGCACCTGCACTATGAATTCCAGGTCAATGGCGTCCACGTCGATCCACTGGGTCAGAAACTGCCGATGGCCGATCCGATCGCCAAGTCCGAGCGCGCCCGCTTCCTGGCTCAGAGCCAACCGCTGATGGCGCGCATGGATCAAGAGAAAGCCACCCTGCTCGCCTCGAGCAAGCGCTAGGCCATGGCGCTTTATATCGGTGTGATGTCCGGGACCAGCCTCGACGGCCTGGATATCGCATTGGTCGAACTGGCTCCGGCGATCAAACTGGTCGCCACGCACTACATCCCCATGCCCGCGTCCCTGCGGGCCGAATTGCTCGAATTGTGCAGCAGCGGGCCCGATGAGATCGCCCGCTCCGCCATCGCCCAGCAGAACTGGGTAACGCTGGCCGCACAGGGCGTTCGCACCTTGCTCAACGAGCAGCAGCTCAAACCACAAGACATTACGGCGATTGGCAGCCATGGCCAGACCATTCGCCATGAGCCGGCGCGGGGCTTTACCGTACAGATCGGCAATCCGGCACTGCTCAGTGAGTTGACCGGAATCAGCATCGTCAGCGACTTTCGCAGCCGCGATGTCGCCGCCGGTGGGCAAGGTGCGCCCCTGGTACCGGCGTTTCACGAAGCATTGTTTGAAGAGCGAACTGGCAAACGGGCCGTATTGAATGTCGGTGGCTTCAGTAATCTCAGCCTGATCGAGCCAGGAAAACCCGTTGCCGGCTTCGATTGCGGCCCCGGCAACGTGTTGCTCGATGCCTGGATACATCAGCAGAAAGGTGAACACTTTGACCGCGACGGCCAATGGGCCGCCAGTGGCAACGTCGAACCCACCCTGTTGAAAACGCTGCTCGGTGACCCCTTCTTCGTGACCACGGGCCCCAAGAGTACAGGGCGAGAGGTATTCAACCTGCCTTGGCTGGCCCGGCACCTGTCGCACCTGCCGACCTTCACACCCGAAAACGTGCAAGCCACACTGCTAGAACTGTCGGCGGTGACCATCGTCGACGCCTTGCGACAGGCCCAGTCAGATACCGAAGAGCTGCTGGTTTGCGGCGGCGGCGCGCACAACCAGGCGCTGATGACGCGCTTGGCCGACTTGTTGCCGCAGACCCGCGTCAGCAGTACGGCGGTATACGGCGTCGATCCGGACTGGGTGGAGGCCATGGCATTCGCTTGGCTGGCCCATTGCTGCCTTCATGGCATTCCCGGCAACCGCCCAAGCGTGACCGGCGCACGAGGTCTTCGCGTACTCGGCGCCATCTACCCCGCTTGAGCCTATGAATCGCAGACAACAAAACGCCGCAGGGCCGTAAGGCACTGCGGCGTTTTTGATTGAAGCAATCAGATCGAGAACGAAGAGCCGCACCCACACGTCGTGGTAGCGTTAGGGTTCTTGATCACGAAACGCGAACCTTCCAGGCCTTCCTGATAATCCACCTCGGCACCCGCCAGGTACTGGAAGCTCATTGGATCGACCACCAGGCTGACGCCTTCGCGCTCCACGATGGTGTCGTCCTCGGCCACTTCCTCATCAAAAGTGAACCCGTACTGGAAACCGGAACAACCGCCGCCCGTTACAAATACGCGCAGCTTCAAACGATCATTGCCCTCTTCATCGACCAGGCTCTTCACCTTGTGCGCAGCACCGTGGGTAAATTGCAAAGCCGTGGGGGTGAAGGTTTCGACGCTCATGCTGAATATCTCCCGGCGTTTACGCCGCCATAATGCGTGATGGCGGGCATTATCCGCTTCTCCTACCAAATCGGTCAACTATTAGAAGCGCGGTGGCAAGCTCCAGGTTTCAGGCTGGAGTCTTGCCGCTTTCAAACGGCTTTAAGGCAACATCCCCGCGTGGGACAACCCCAGGCGCTCATCCAGCCCGAACAGGATGTTCATGTTCTGCACCGCCTGGCCCGATGCACCCTTGACCAGGTTATCGATGACCGACAACACCACCACCAGGTCACCATCCTGCGGACGGTGCACGGCGATACGGCAAACGTTCGCGCCACGCACACTGCGGGTTTCCGGATGACTGCCAGCCGGCATGACGTCCACGAACGGTTCGTTGGCATAGCGTTTTTCGAACAACGCCTGCAAGTCTACCGAGCGATCGACGACGGTTGCGTAGAGAGTGGAGTGGATGCCGCGAATCATCGGCGTCAGGTGCGGGACGAAGGTCAGGCCGACGTCCTTGCCCGCGGCACGGCGCAGGCCCTGGCGGATTTCCGGCAAATGCCGGTGACCTTTGACGGCATAGGCCTTCATGCTCTCCGATGTTTCGGAGTACAGCGAGCCTACGCTGGCGCCACGCCCGGCACCGCTGACACCGGATTTACAGTCGGCGATCAAGCGCGACGCATCGGCCAGGCCTGCTTCGAGCAGCGGCAGGAAGCCCAACTGTGTTGCCGTTGGATAGCAACCCGGCACCGCGATCAGTCGCGCTTGTTTTATTTTTTCGCGGTTGACTTCCGGCAGGCCGTAGACGGCTTCTTCGAGCAACTGCGGCGCACCGTGGGGCTGGCCGTACCATTTGGCCCACTCGTCCGCATCCTGCAGGCGGAAGTCCGCCGACAGATCGATGACCTTGGTCCCCGCAGCCAGCAGCTCACCCGCCAGGGCGTGGGCAACTCCGTGAGGCGTGGCGAAGAACACCACGTCGCAGGCGCCCAGGGTCTCGATGTCTGGAACACTGAAAGCCAGGCCATCGTAGTGGCCTCGCAGGTTCGGATACAGGTCGGCGACAGCCAGGCCAGCCTCGGATCGCGAGGTAATGACCACTACCTCAGCTTGCGGATGCTGTGCCAATAGACGCAGCAGTTCGACACCGGTGTAACCCGTGCCGCCGACGATACCGACCTTGACCATAAACCTGCCCTCAACGAACCCACTGGAAAGCCGTCGATGATAGGGGGCGCGCGGCGCCGCGACAACCGCCAAGGTGACGTGTGGCCGCTCTAACCTCTACTATCGGGCTACCGTGAATCTGGGAATAACTCAAAATGCTCTATCTGTGGCTCAAAGCACTTCACATCGTCAGCATGGTCTGCTGGTTCGCAGGGCTGTTCTACCTGCCTCGCCTGTTCGTCTATCACGCCCAAAGCGAGGACAGCGTCAGCCAGGAACGCTTCAGCGTGATGGAGCGCAAGTTGTATCGCGGCATCATGGGCCCGGCAATGATCGCCACCCTGGTGTTCGGCATCGGGCTGCTGAGCCTGAACGCCGGCGCGTATTTCACCCAGGGTGGCTGGATGCACGCCAAACTGACGCTGGTGGTGCTGCTGATCGGTTATCACCACATGTGCGGCGCCCAGGTAAAACGCTTCGCCCGTGGCGAAAACACCCGCAGCCATGTCTTTTATCGCTGGTTCAATGAAGTGCCGGTTCTGATATTGCTGGCTATTGTAATTCTGGTCGTGGTTCGCCCGTTCTAGGACAAAGCCTAACCTTCCAATCGGCACTACTTTATCCGGGGTACTTCTCATGTCGCTGCCCGCTCTACTCGAACAACGCCTGCGCTTGCCCGTCGTGGCTGCGCCGATGTTCCTGATTTCCAATCCACAGCTGGTACTGGCCTGCTGCCGAAACGGTATCGTCGGCAGCTTTCCCGCACTGAACCAGCGCGAAAGCAGTGGCTTCAAGGCCTGGCTGGAGGAAATCGAAGCAGGCCTGGCAGCGCTGGAGAATCCAGCCCCCTACGCCGTCAACCTGATCGTCCATCACAGCAATCCGCGCCTTCAGGCCGACCTGGCGATCTGCATCGAACACAAGGTGCCGATCGTCATCACCAGCCTGGGCGCGGTCAAGGAACTGGTGGACGCCGTGCATGGCTATGGTGGCCTGGTGTTCCACGACGTCACCACGCGGCGCCACGCCGAGAAAGCAGCCGAAGCCGGCGTTGATGGCCTGATCGCCGTGGCGGCCGGCGCCGGGGGCCATGCCGGAACCTGGAGCCCGTTCTCGCTGGTCGCCGAGATCCGCCAGTTCTTCGATAAAACCTTGCTGCTGGCGGGCTGTCTGAACCACGGCCATCAGATACTGGCCGCCCAGTTGCTCGGCGCGGACCTGGCCTATTTCGGGACACGCTTCATCGGCACCCGTGAAAGCCATGCGCCCGACGCCTATAAAGAGATGTTGCTCACATCCAGAGCCGCAGACATCGTGCATACTCCTGCGGTATCCGGGGTGCCGGCCAGCTTCATGCGCCAGAGCCTGGAAAACGCCGGCTTCGACCTCGCTGCCTTGCAGGGCAAAGGCGAAGTCGACTTTGGCTCGAAGCTCAAGCCGCTGAACGATGAGGCCAAGGCCTGGAAAACCGTGTGGTCCGCCGGCCAGGGCGTGGGGGAAATCCATGATCTGCCCAGCGTCGATGAGTTGGTGGCCCGACTGGACAAAGAATACCGCCAGGCGCAAGCCCGGGCGACGCAGCTCGGCGGCCAATGGCCTCGCTGAACTGCCCCGATCAAAAACCGCTGCATAACCATTTAGAGACAAGGATGCCGGGCATGAGTGAAACCCGTTTCAATATCGTATTCGACGGAGCCCTGATGCCGGGCGTCGATACCACCACAGCCAAACTCAACCTCGCCGAGTTGTTCAAGAGCGATGTCAGCGCCATCGAGCGGTTGTTCAGTGGCCGCAAGGTTGCGCTCAAAAGCAACCTGTCCCAAAGCGAAGCCCAGAAATACCTGGAAGCGCTGAACAAAAGCGGAATCGATGCCCGGATCGAGGCAGAGCCATCTCTCCAACTGGACCTCGGCGAAGTGCAGGACTCGCCCCAGCAGCCAGGCGCACGCCACTCTGACGCGCTCATTGATCCCGTCTCCCCCTACGCTCCCCTCGGGCCGACGTTGGCGAAAGCCTCGCCACCTACAGCACCCTCAAACCCTTCAGTTTCGAAGGCCGTATCGGGCGCCTGCGCTACCTGGCCTGGACCATGGTCCTGACACTCGCCATGTTGCCCGTCATCGGCATCGCCTTCTGGTACAGCCTGTCATGGGTCCTCGCTTCGAATTCGCTGGCGGCCATGATCGTCGGCGGGTTGATCGGCGGGGCCATCTTCCTCGGCTTTGCCTTCGTGAGCATCCAGTTCAGCGTCCAGCGCCTGCATGACATTGGCTGGTCCGGCTGGCTGTGGCTGCTCAACCTGGTGCCGTTCGTAGGCAGCGTCTTCCCGCTCGTGATGATCTGCGCGCCAGGCAACGACGGCCCCAACCGCTACGGCCCACCGCCACCGCCTAACAGCACCGCGGTCAAGGTTCTGTCGTGGCTATGGGTCGTGCTGATCGTCCTGATGATCGTTGGCGCCGTGGCCGGGGCCTTCAGCGGCCTCTCCGAGGACTACGACACCAGTTCCCTGAGCAGCTACGAAAGCAGTGAATCCAGCGACGAGACCAGCGCAGAACCCGCTGCCGAGGCAGCCGAGCCCGCCTCTCCTTCTGTAGACTATGAAGAGGAACAAGAGGAACAATAAGCGCGCTGCGTACCGGTGACAGCCCAGTCCACTGGCGGCGGGCTGTTGCGATGGAGAACTGCATGACCCGTTACGCTCTGATCACTGGCGCTTCCAGCGGCATAGGCCTGGCCATGGCCGAAGCGCTGGCCCGGCGCGGTCGCGACCTGATACTGGTGGCCCGACAGCGTGATCGGCTGGAAAGTATTGCCATTGAACTGACCCAGCGCTTTGGCGTAGAGGTGTTGTTCCGGGCCTGCGACCTGGGCGAACCGTTGAGGCTTTCAGGTTTTCTCCTGGAGCTAGAGGAAGGCGAGCGGCAAATCGACTTGCTGGTCAATTGTGCGGGCATCGGCACCTGCGGCCCGTTCCTGGGCCAGGACTGGATGACCGAACAGGACCTGATCGAAGTGAACATCCTCGCCCTGACGCGCATTTGCCACGCCGTCGGCAACAGCATGGCCTTGCAGGGTGGCGGCCAGATCCTCAACGTGGCATCGACGGCCGCGTTCAAGCCCGGCCCATGGATGAGCACCTATCACGCCAGCAAGGCCTACGTGCTGCACTTCTCCGAGGCCCTGCGGGTCGAACTGAAAAAGTGTGCGATCAAGGTCTCGGTGCTTTGCCCCGGCCCGACCCGTACCGGTTTTTTCGCCAGGGCGCAGATGCACGAGCAACACCTCACCCACGACAAGCACCTGATGAGCCCGGAAGAAGTCGCGCTGTACGCCGTGCGTGCGCTGGACAAAAACACCGCCATCATCATTCCCGGACGCCGCAACCGCTGGTTGGCCGCCTTGCCACGCCTGGGCTCGCGGTGGCTGGTCCGGACCCTCGCCGGCAGGACCAACAAGGCCTACTGCCCGCGCTGATCTGCCGAACGTTTAAAAACCCAGGCTCGCCGACCGAGCCTTCAGTACACTCGACCTCGACCCACTCAACGGAGAAACAGCTGTGGATACTCTGTTTACCAAGATCATCAACCGGGAAATCCCGGCGAAGATCATTTACGAGGATGACCAGGTCCTGGCCTTCCACGACATCGCCCCCCAGGCGCCGGTGCATTTTCTGGTCATTCCGAAAAAACCGATTCGCACCCTCAATGACCTGACCGAAGCGGACAAAGGCCTGGCCGGGCACATTCTGTTCACCGCCCAGCGCCTGGCGCTTGAACTGGGCTGCGAGGAAGGCTTTCGCGTGGTGATGAACTGCAATGAACTCGGTGGACAGACCGTCTATCACATTCATATGCACGTGCTGGGACAGCGCCAGATGAACTGGCCGCCGGGTTGATAACCCTGACCCAACGCAAATCACCGGCGGCCGATTGAGTTAAACTGGCCGCTGTTTTTTCCCGGAGGTACGCATGACTACCCAACGTCACTACTCGCCGATTGACCGCCTGCTGCTGCAAGCCGATACCGCGATGCGCACGCTATTGCCCTTCAGTGGCCAACCGTATCGGCCATCGCCGGCTATCGTGCAGCCGGACGCCCAGCTCAGTGACGAGCAGACCCGCCACGTGGCTGGCCTGATGCGAATCAACCACACCGGTGAAGTCTGCGCCCAGGCCTTGTACCAAGGCCAGGCGTTGACCGCGAAATTGCCCCGGGTGCGCGAGGCCATGGAGCATGCCGCCGAAGAAGAAATCGACCATCTGGTCTGGTGCGAGCAACGCATTCGCCAACTGGGCAGCCACACCAGCGTCCTGAATCCGCTGTTCTACGGCATGTCATTCGGCATCGGCGCCGTGGCCGGGTTGATCAGCGACAAGGTCAGCCTGGGGTTCGTCGCCGCAACCGAGCATCAGGTGTGCAAGCACCTCAATGAACACCTGGAACAACTCCCCGCCGAGGATGAAAAATCCCGCGCGATTCTGGAGCAGATGCGCAAGGACGAAGAACACCACGCCGAAAGCGCGCTCGAGGCCGGCGGCTTCCGCTTCCCGGCTCCCGTGAAGTTCGGCATGAGCCTGCTGGCCAAGGTCATGACCAAGAGCACCTACCGGATCTGACAAGGCCAATGTTCATGTGGCAACGGCGTGTGCGCCCTTGCCACGATGAACTCAGCTCGATCAGCCCAGCTCGATGATTTCGTAATCGTGGGTGATTTCAACGCCCGCAGCGCCAAGCATGATCGAAGCCGAGCAGTATTTCTCGGCAGACAACTCGATGGCCCGCTTGACCTGGGCTTCCTTCAGCGCACGCCCTTTCACCACGAAATGCATGTGGATCTTGGTAAACACTTTCGGATCTTCCGTGGCGCGCTCCGCTTCCAGGAACGCTTCACAACTTTCGACGGCCTGGCGCGACTTCTTGAGAATGCTGACCACGTCGAAGTTACTGCAACCGCCTACGCCCAGCAGGAGCATTTCCATTGGCCGGACACCCAGGTTCCGACCACCGGCATCGGGCGGGCCATCCATGACGACCACGTGACCACTGCCCGACTCACCGAGGAACATGGCTTCGCCAGCCCATTGGATGCGTGCCTTCATCGCCAAGACTCCACTGTCTAAAAAAGGGTCGCCAGCTTAGCACAGCCCTCCGTCGTGGCTGCTTTTGCCTTACGTCGCCTGACACTTACGTCCCTGAGTAAATTCTCGAATCAATTTTGAGTGCCTCTGTTAAGCTGGCGCCAACTCGCTGGCTTATTGCCAGCTTTCAGCGATTTTCATCGCGCCCATAAAAAACCAAACCTCATACCGCGCCGTTTTTCGGGACACAACCATGGTTGCCATTACTCCCACGCTCAAGATCAAGAATCTCGACAAGCTCTTGATGCATTGCCAGCGCCGTCGCTATCCGGCCAAGCACAACATCATTTGCGCAGGGGACCGTTCGGACACGTTGTTTTTCATCATCAAGGGATCGGTCACCATCCTGATCGAGGATGACGACGGGCGGGAGATGATCATCGCCTACCTCAACTCCGGGGACTTTTTCGGTGAGCTGGGGTTGTTCGAGCAGGCAGGCAAGGAACAGCAACGCAGTGCGTGGGTGCGAACCAAGATCGAATGCGAAGTCGCGGAAATCAGCTACACGAAATTCCGAGAACTGTCCCTGCAAGACCCGGACATTCTTTACGTCCTCAGCGGACAAATCGCACAGCGCCTGCGCAACACAACTCGCAAGGTCGGCGACCTGGCCTTTTTCGACGTGACGGGGCGCGTGGCCCGCTGCCTGCTGGACCTGTGCAAGCAGCCCGACGCCATGACCCACCCGGACGGCATGCAAATCAAGGTCACTCGCCAGGAAATCGGCCGGATCGTTGGCTGCTCTCGGGAAATGGTCGGCCGTGTGCTGAAGGATCTGGAAGAGCGCAACCTGGTCGACGTCAAAGGCAAGACCATGGTGGTGTTCGGAACGCGTTAACCGCCAAGCAGTTCGGTCAACAACGCCCGGTACAACTCATCGAGCCGCTCCAACGCCTCGGGCGCGGGGAATTTCTCATGCAGCGCGATGTGGCTTTCGGCACGCACTCGCTGCTCCAGGCCACAGGCCTGGTTGAAGCGATTGACCGCCGCAACCATGGACTCACGCTCGTTCTCAAGCAGAAGTGCGCCATGGACCAGACCCACCGGACGCTGGCCGCCCTTGCTTTGGCGCCAGCGCTGGGCGGTGCCGACCATCTTGCGGCCATCGAGGTTAACGTTGAATCGACCGTCGCAGAACGCCCCCTCCACCTCGCCCAGGGAAGCCACGCCGCCCAACTCATCCAGCAACTGGCAGATGGGCTCGCACAACCGACGGTAGGCCGTTTCGATGCGGCCGTGATCCCCCTCGCTGCGCGGCGGCGCGTAGACCAGGGCGATATTGACCGTCGCAGAAGACTGCGGCACCGGCTCACCCCCCGTTTCACGCAAAAGCACCGGCCAGCCGTGGGCCGCCGATACCGCGCTGGCGTGTTCAAAGCCGGGCAGGCGACTCAAGCGCCGCGGCATGACCAGCGCGCGGTCACTGGGCTGCCAGAACAACAGGCCGAACTCGGCATCGCCCGCGCAAATGCTGGCGAGCAGATCCTGTTCGGCTTGCAGGCCCGCTTCGACGGCCAGGGAAATCACCGGCGACATGGGCCTCAGTCCAGCGTCGAGCCGCTGACCGGCAGGCCACGCTCAGGAAAGAACAGGCGTTGCAGCTCGGTGCCCGGGTTCTCGGCCCGCATGAACGCTTCACCCACCAGGAACGAATAGACGTCGCTGACTTCCATCAGCTCGACATCGGCGCGGTTGAGGATGCCACTTTCCGTGATGACGAGGCGGTCGCGCGGAATCCGCGGCAGCAGGTCCAGGGTGGTCTCCAGGCTGACCTCAAAGGTGTGCAGGTTGCGGTTGTTCACGCCCACCAGCTTGGTGTCGAGGGTTTTCAGCGCCCGCTCCAACTCGTCACCATCATGGACTTCCACCAGCACGTCCAGGCCCACGCCCTTGGCCACGGCGGCCAGCTCGGCCATCTTGACGTCGTCCAGGGCGGAGACGATCAACAGCACGCAATCGGCGCCCAGGGCACGCGCCTCGACGATCTGATACGGGTCGATCATGAAGTCCTTGCGAATCACCGGCAACTTGCAGGCCGCTCGCGCCTCCTGCAGATACGCGTCGGCGCCCTGAAAGAAGTCGACATCCGTCAGTACCGAAAGGCAGGTCGCCCCACCCTTCTCGTAGCTCTTGGCGATGTCGGCCGGGACAAAGTCCTCGCGAATCACGCCCTTGCTGGGAGAGGCTTTCTTGATTTCAGCGATGACCGCCGGTTGCTTTCTCTTGGCCTGATCGATCAGTGCCTGGGCAAACCCCCGGGGCGCATCCGCCGAGCGGGCCAGGCCTTCCAATTCGGCCAGGCTGACCCGAGCACGGCGCTCGGCCACTTCTTCAGCCTTGCGAGCCAGGATGTTTTCCAGAACCGTTGGCACACTCATCCTTCGTTCTCCACTTTGAATACGGCGGTAAATGCACCCAGTTCCTCGAGCTTTTCCCTCGCCAGGCCGGTGTGCAGCGCATCATGGGCCAGCTCGACGCCTTGTTTGAGGCTGCTGGCGTGGTCCGCCGCGTACAGCGCAGCGCCGGCATTGAGCACGATCATCTCGGCGGCTTTCTGGCCATTCTCGGTCTTGCGGCGGCCCAGGGCATCGCGGATCAGCTCCAGGGATTGGGCCGGGCCGTCGACCGCCAGGCCGTGCAAGCTCTGGCTCTTCATGCCCAGGTCTTCAGGTTCGACCCAATACTCGCTGATCTGATCATTTTTTAGTTCGGCCACGAAGGTGGGGGCCGCCAGGCTGAACTCATCCAGGCCATCTTTCGAATGAACCACCAGGACATGCTTGCTGCCCAGGCGCTGCAGGACTTCAGCCAATGGCCGGCACAGCGCCTGGCTGAAGACCCCGACCACCTGATGTTTCACGCCGGCCGGATTCGTAAGCGGGCCGAGCATGTTGAACAATGTGCGCAGCCCCAGATCGCGGCGCGGCGCGGCGGCGTGCTTCATGGCGCTGTGGTGGGTCTGGGCGAACATGAAGCCGATGCCGACGTTGTCGATGCAACGGGCCACCTGGACCGGCGTCAGGTTCAGGTAGATCCCGGCCGCTTCAAGCAGATCGGCGCTACCGCTCTTGCCCGACACCGCGCGATTGCCGTGCTTGGCAACGGTGCAGCCGGCCGCTGCGACGACGAACGCCGACGCGGTGGAAACGTTGAAGATATTGGCGCCATCGCCGCCGGTGCCCACGACGTCAACGACGCCGTCCAGAGTCTTGAGCTCGACCTTGTCGGCGAGCTCGCGCATGACCGAGACCGCGCCGACGATTTCATCGATGCTCTCGCTCTTCATGCGCATGGCCATCATGAATGCGCCAATCTGCGCATCCGTGCATTGCCCGGTCATGATTTCGCGCATTACGTCGCGCATCTCATCGGTGCTCAGGTCGAGATGGCCGACGATACGGCTCAGGGCTGTCTTGATATCCATGAAAAGTCCTTAGCGCGTGCCGCCGGTTTGTTTGAGGAAGTTGGCGAACAGCTCGTGGCCCTGCTCGGTGAGAATAGACTCGGGATGAAATTGCACACCCTCGATGTTTAACGTCTTGTGTCGCAGCCCCATGATTTCGTCCACAGAACCGTCGTCGAGCTGGGTCCAGGCCGTCAACTCCAGGCAATCGGGCAAGGTTTCGCGCTTGACGATCAGGGAGTGGTAGCGGGTAACGGTCAGCGGCCGGTTCAGGCCCTCGAACACGCCCTTGTCCTCGTGGAATACCGGGCTAGTCTTACCGTGCATGACTTGCCGGGCGCGCACCACATCGCCGCCGAACGCCTGGCCGATGGACTGATGGCCCAGGCAGACGCCCAGGATCGGCAGCTTGCCGGCGAAATACTTGATGGCTTCGATGGAGACGCCCGCTTCGGTCGGCGTGCACGGGCCGGGGGAGACAACGATGCGCTCAGGCTTGAGGGCTTCGATTTCGGCGATGGTCAATTCGTCGTTGCGCACGACCTTGACCTCGGCGCCCAGCTCGCCAAGGTACTGCACAACGTTGTAGGTAAAAGAGTCGTAGTTATCGATCATCAGCAACATGGCGTAAGCAACCTATTGAATTCACTGACTTTAAATACAGCCTTCGGAGAGTGACCCGCGCGGTGTTGCGCTTGGCAGGGCACGTGGCACCCCGGCAAAGCGGCTTTCAAGCGGGTAAAGAAGGCAAATCGGTACAGGTCCGGCGAGGCCGGCGGAGAATGTTCAGGCGCGCCAACGCCAGCGGGCGTGTGCCTTGATCATTTGATCCAGAAGTTTGCTGAAAATCGACACAAGGGAAGTCTCGTTCATACGTCCCGGCACAGTAGCCTAGCTGGGCTGAGCACGCAATATGACCGATCCCGAAGGTCCTTGAAACAATCGCGGCAGCGCGGACAGATGGCAAAACGCCGGAAGTTTTTGGTACTGTCGTTTCGTTTGCCAAACAACAATAAGATAAAAACGGATTTTCCCATGATCAAAAAGACGCTGTTCGTACCGATTGCCAGTTGTCTGCTGGCGATGGCCTGCGCCCAGGCGAGCGCCGCATCCACCCCCTATTCCAAGTTCATCGTGTTCGGTGACAGCCTCAATGATGCCGGCCAATTCGCCGACCCCAATGGCCCACCTGGCTCGACCGAGCGCTACACCAACCGAACCGGCCCGAACTACACGAACGGCAGCGGCGAAGCCTATTCCGCCAACTCGACCCAACTGCTCGGCGGGCGCCTGGGTTATTCCGCCGACGAAACCGCCGCCTCCACCTCGGCGGTCCGCGCCAACGAGGGGCTCGCCGATGGCAATAACTGGGCGGTGGGCGGTTATCGCACCGACCAGATCCTGGAGTCGATTACCGGTGTGTCCGATACCGGCGAACGCAGCCGCCCTGGCTACTTGCAGTCCAATGGCCTGCGGGCCGATCCGAATGCGCTGTATTACCTTTCCGGGGGTGGTAACGACTTTCTCCAGGGCCGGGTCCTGAACACCGCGCAGGCGCAGGCCGCTGCCGACCGCCTGGCCGACAGCGTCCAGGTGCTGCAAACGGCCGGTGCCCGCTATGTGATGGTCTGGCTACTGCCCGACCTGGGCCTGACCCCAGCACTCAATGGCGGCCCGCTGCAGGACGTCTTCTCGCAACTGGGCAACGACTTCAACCAGCAACTGGTCACACGGTTGCAGGGCATCGACGCCGAAGTCATTCCGCTGAACATTCCGCTGCTGTTGCGCGAAAGCTTCGCCGACCCGGCACGGTTCGGCCTCGCCACCGGCGAGAACCTCACCGCCACCTGCTTCAGCGGCAATAACTGCACGGAAAACCCCACTTACGGCATCAACAGTGCCACGCCTGATCCCACCAAGCTGATCTACAACGACGCCGTCCACCCGACCGAGACCGGGCAAAAGCTGATCGCCGACTACGCCTATTCCCTGCTCGCAGCACCCTGGGAGCTGACCTTGCTGCCGGAAATGGTCCACTCGACCCTGCGCGCCCACCAGGATGAATTGCGCAGCCAGTGGCAATCGGATTGGGAGAACTGGCAGGCAGTCGGCCAATGGCGAGCGATCGTTGCAGGCGGCGGCCAGCATCTGGATGTCGACAGTCAGAGCAGCGGCGCCAGCGCCGATGGCAGCGGCTACAGCCTGAACATCGGCGGCAGCTATCGCCTCAATGAAGCCTGGCGCGTGGGTGTCGCGGCAGGCCTCTACCGCCAGGACATGGACGCCGGCCACAACGATTCGAACTACAAGCTCAACAGTTATCTGGCGACCGCTTTCGCCCAGTTCCAGCAGAATCGCTGGTGGGCCGACGCGGCACTGACCGGTGGCAAGCTCGACTACGACAGCCTGGAGCGCAAGTTCGACCTGGGCGTCAACGAGGCGCAGGAAAAAGGCGACACCGACGGTCACCTGTGGGCATTCAGCACCCGCGTGGGCTATGACATCGCCCAGCCGGGCAGCGAATGGCACCTGTCACCGTTCATCAGCGCCGACTATGCGAAGGTGGAAGTCGACGGTTATTCCGAGAAGAGCAACCGTTCCACTGCCCTGACCTTCGACGACCAGACTCGCGACTCGAAGCGCCTGGGCATTGGCTTGCAAGGCAAATACAACCTCACTCGCCAGACCCAGGTGTTTGGTGAATACGCCCACGAACGCGAGTACGAAGACGACACGCAGAAGGTGAACATCGCCCTCAACAGCCTGCCGGCCAACGACTTCACGCTTGAAGGCTACACGCCACAGAGCCACTTGAATCGCCTGAGCCTGGGGGTCAGCCACAAGTTGACCAACGACCTGGCACTGCGGGGCGGCTATACGTTGCGCAAGGATGATGACATGACCCAGCAAGGGGTGAGCGTGGGCGTCAGTCTGGACTTCTGATCGAGAGAACCTATGGGAGCGAGCTTGCTCGCGATTGCGGACTGTCAGTCAACTGGTTGGTTGAATATGACGGCCTCATCGCGAGCAAGCTCGCTCCCACACATTGATCGAGTTGTTGAAGGGGTTCAATCGCTCGAAGTCTGTTCGGCCAGCGCCACGGCACGGAACATCGCCCGGCGCTTGTTCAGGGTTTCTTCCCATTCCAGCGCTGGCACCGAGTCGGCGACGATGCCACCACCGGCCTGCACGTGCAGTTCACCGTTCTTGATCACCGCCGTGCGAATGGCAATGGCGGTGTCCATGTTGCCGTTCCAGGCGAAGTAACCCACCGCCCCGCCATACACGCCACGCTTGACCGGCTCGAGTTCGTCGATGATTTCCATCGCGCGGATTTTCGGCGCGCCGGACAAGGTGCCCGCCGGCAGGATCGCCCGCAAGGCGTCCATCGCCGTCAGTCCGGCCTTCAGTTGGCCGGTGACGTTGGACACGATGTGCATCACATTGGAATAGCGCTCGATGACCATTTTCTCGGTGAGCTTCACCGAGCCGACTTCCGACACCCGTCCAGTGTCGTTGCGCCCCAGGTCGATCAGCATCAGGTGCTCGGCGATTTCCTTGGCGTCCGACAGCAGGTCTTCTTCCAGCGCCCGGTCGGCTTCCTCGGTGGCGCCGCGGGGGCGCGTACCGGCGATCGGCCGCACGGTGATCAGGTTGTCTTCGACCCGAACCAGCACTTCCGGCGAACTGCCCACGACATGGAAGTCGCCGAAGTTGAAGAAGTACATGTAGGGCGTCGGGTTGAAGCAGCGCAGCGCCCGATACAGGTCGATGGGCGCCGCCTTGAAGTCGATGGACATTCGCTGCGACGGCACGACCTGCATGCAGTCACCGGCCAGGATGTATTCCTTGATGGTGTCGACGGCCCGCTCGTAATCAGCCTGGGTGAAGCTTGAACGGAACACCGGGTCGGCCGCCGACTGTTTGCTGAAATCCAGGCCAGGGCGCGGCGTGATCGGCTGGCGGAGCTTTTCCAACAACGCTTGCAGGCTTTGTTGGCCTTGCTCGTAGGCATCTTCGTGCGACGGATCGGCGAGGACGATCGCGTGCATCTTGCCGGCCAGGTTGTCGAAGACGACGACCGCGTCGGACACCATCAGCAGGATGTCCGGCACGCCCAGCGGATCGGGGTTCGGGCAGGTGCCGAGGCGTTTTTCCACGTAGCGCACGCAATCGTAGCCGAAGTACCCCACCAGGCCACCGTTGAAGCGCGGCAGCCCGGCAATGGTCGGCACGTTGTAGCGGGCCTTGAAGGTTTCGACGAAGGCCAGCGGGTCTTCGACCTCGTGGCTTTCGACCTCGACACCGTCATGGGTCACGCTGACGCGATGGTCGTGGACCCGAAGCACCGTGCGGCACGGCAGGCCGATGATGGAATAACGCCCCCACTTCTCGCCGCCCTGCACCGATTCGAGCAGGTAGGAATTGGGCTGGTCGGCCAGCTTGAGGTAGATCGACAACGGCGTGTCGAAGTCGGCCAGGGTTTCGCAGGCAAGCGGAATGCGGTTGTAGCCGGCAGCGGCTAGACGCAGGAATTCTTCGCGGATCATGGGGTGCCTCGTGGCAAGAGGAGCTGACAGTCAGGAATGCAAACGCGCCGGACAACCGGCAGGATCACGTCAGGCGCGCCAACGCCAGCGGGCCAGGGCCTTGATGACTTTCATCCAGAGTTTGCGAGTGACCACCACGATGGCGTTTCCAGAAGAGGATTGAACAGCGTCGGGCAACGTTATCTCAGCGGCAGGGTCCAGGCAACCGGGAATTAGCAGGCGCAAATCGTCGATCACCAACGCGGGAAACTCTTCGGCGATGGGCCGGCCATGGTTGTAGCCATAACTGAGCGCCACGCACTTGACCCCCGCCGCTTTCGCCGCCAGCACATCGCTGCGCGAGTCACCGACGAACAGCGATTGGGACGCCGGGATGTTGGCCATTTTCATGACGAAGAACAGCGCCGCCGGATCAGGCTTCTTCTGCGGCAAGGTGTCGCCACCGATGATCCAGCGGAAATAGCGGCCGATTTTCATCTGGTCCAGCAACGGCGCGACGAAGCGCTCCGGCTTGTTGGTGATCAGCGCCATTTCCACGCCCTGCTTTTGCAACCACTTGAGGGTGGAGCGCACGCCGGGGTAGACCACCGTCAGCGAATGATCGCCCTCATAGGCTTCATTGAACAGTTCCAGCGCCTGCTCGACCAGTGCGTCATCCACGCCCTCGGCTGCGATGTCATTGGCCAAAGCCCGGCGCACCAGCATCGGCGCGCCGTTGCCGACCCAATGCCGGACCGCATCGAGGCCAGCCGGCGGACGCCCGAGCTTGAGCAACATGCTGTCCACGGCCGCCGCGAGGTCCGGGACCGAATCGACCAGGGTGCCATCGAGGTCGAACATCACCAGACGCGGCAAGCTGCCGGGGAACAGCTGCTCGAAACCGCTCATGGGCGTGCCAGGGCCAGTTCGGCGCGCATCTTGTCGATGACGTCCTTGTAGTCCGGGGCATTGAAGATCGCCGAGCCGGCGACAAAGGTGTCGGCGCCGGCCATGGCGATTTCGCGGATGTTGTTCACATTCACGCCACCGTCGATTTCCAGGCGGATGTCACGGCCCGAGGCATCGATCAGCGCACGGGCTTCACGCAGTTTGTCGAGGGTGCCGGGAATGAACTTCTGCCCACCGAAGCCGGGGTTGACGCTCATGAGCAAGACCATGTCGACCTTGTCCATCACGTACTTGAGCACGTCCAGGGGCGTGGCCGGGTTGAACACCAGGCCGGACTTGCAACCGCCCTCGCGGATCAACTGCAGGGAACGGTCAATGTGCTGGGTGGCTTCGGGGTGAAAGGTGATGTAGGTCGCGCCGGCTTCGATGAAGTCGCCGACGATGCGGTCTACCGGGCTGACCATCAGGTGTGCGTCGATCGGCGCGGTGACGCCGTACTTGCGCAGCGCCGCGCAGACCATCGGACCGATGGTCAGGTTGGGCACGTAGTGATTGTCCATGACATCGAAGTGCACGATGTCGGCCCCGGCGGCCAGAACGTTGTCCACTTCCTCGCCCAGGCGGGCGAAGTCGGCGGAGAGAATCGACGGAGCAATAGCGAAGGGCTGCATGACGCACCTGTTTTGAGCGAAATCACGATGGCGCGCATTGTATACCGCAAGATTTGGCGCGCCCACCGTGACAGTCGATCAATACGCCGCGCGGTAGATCTTCTCGATATCCGCCGCACTCAGCTTGCGCGGGTTGTTGCGCATCAGCCGCTCGATCCCGGCGGCTTCCACGGCCATGGCCGGAATCACATCTTCGGTCACGCCCAGGCCGCTCATGCCCCGAGGGATCTCTACCGCGACACACAACGCAACCATGGCCTCGACAGCTTCATCGGCCGCCTCGAGATCGCTCAGGTGAGCAGTCTTGATGCCCATGGCCTCGGCGATGTCGCGCATGCGCTCGACACAGGCCATTTTGTTCCAGGCCATCACGTAGGGCAGCAACAGCGCATTGGCCACCCCATGGGAGATGTGGAAACGCCCGCCCAACGGGTACGCCAGCGCATGCACGGCCCCGACCCCGGCGTTGCCAAAGGCCATGCCGGCCATCAGGCTGGCGGTGGCCATGTCTTCGCGGGCTTGCAGGTGGGCCGGGTTGGCGTAGGCCTTGGGCAACGCGCGGGTGATCAGCTTGACCGCGCCGATGGCCAGGGCATCGGTGATCGGCGAAGCATTGAGCGACAGGTAGGCCTCGACGGCATGCACCAGCGCATCGACGCCACTGGACGCGGTCACGCTGCGCGGGCACGTCAGGGTCATCTGCGGGCTAACCAGCGCCACGTCCGGCAACAGGTAGTCGCTGACGATGCCTTTTTTCAGTTGCGCCGCCTTGTCGGAAAGGATCGCCACGTTGGTGACTTCCGAGCCCGTTCCGGCAGTGGTGGGGATGGCGATCATCGGCGGGCCTTTGCGCGGCACCTGGTCGACGCCGAACATGTCCTGCAACTCACCGTGATAGCCGGCGTAGACGCCGACGCACTTGGCAATGTCGATGGCACTGCCACCGCCCAGCCCGATCAGGCCGTCATGGCCGCCGTCACGGTAGGCCTGCATGCAATCTTCGACGATGGCGATTTCCGGGTCCGGCATGACCCGGTCGAAAATCTCGTAGTCACGCCCACCCAGATGTTGCAGGGCCAGCTCCACGGTGCCGGACTTGACCAGCACGGCATCGGTCACGATCAGCGGGTTGTCGACGTCCAGGCGCGTCAACTCGGCCGCCAGTTGCTCGATGGCAGCGGCACCGGTGATCAGTTTGTGGGCGATCTTGAATGAGGAAAGACTCATGTGCGCGGCCTCTTGTTCGAGTATGGGCTGGCACAAGGATAGCTCGGTATCGGGGGTTGTTCTGCCATTCAGCTGATGAATGCAATGAGAAACCCTGTGGGAGCGAGCTTGCTCGCGATAGCGCACTGACATTCAGCATCAATGTTGAATGCTCTACCGCTATCGCGAGCAAGCTCGCTCCCACATTTGGACAACGCAGCCTTCAGGCCTGGGCCGTGCGCAACTTCTCGCTGCGCCCGCGCAGCCACTCCAGCGTCAGCAGCAGGATCACCGAGAACGCGATCAACAGCGTCGCCGCCGCAGCGATGGTCGGGCTGAGGTTTTCACGGATGCCGCTGAACATCTGCCGAGGCAGCGTGGCCTGTTCGGGTCCGGCGAGGAACAGGGTCACCACCACTTCATCGAACGACGTCGCGAAGGCGAACAGCGCCCCGGAGATGACGCCCGGGGCGATCAACGGCAAGGTCACCCGACGAAATGCAGTCAGCGGCGAAGCGCCGAGGCTGGCGGCCGCCCGCACCAGGTTGTGGTTGAACCCCTGCAAGGTCGCCGACACGGTGATGATGACGAACGGTACGCCCAGCACCGCGTGCACCACAATCAGCGAGATGAAGCTGTTGCCCATCCCCAGCGGCGCGAAAAACAGGTAGCTGGCGACCCCGATGATCACCACCGGCACCACCATGGGCGAAATCACCAGGGCCATCACCAGCGCCTTGCCCGGAAAGTCGCCGCGGGTCAGGCCGATGGCCGCCAGCGTACCGAAGACCATCGCCAGCAACGTCGCCGCCGGGGCGACGATGATGCTGTTCTTCAGCGCGCGCATCCATTCAGCGGAGGCGAAGAAGTCGTGGTACCACTGCAGCGAAAAGCCCTGCAGCGGGTACACCAGGAAGCTGCCGGAGTTGAACGACAGCGGAACGATCACCAGCACCGGCAGGATCAGGAACAACAGGATCAGCCCGCAGAGCGTGCGCAAGCAGTAGAACCACACCCGTTCCACGGGGGACATGTAAGGACTCACCATTTTCAATCTCCCCTTAGCTCAGGCGCAGGCGACTGGCGCCCACCAGCCAGCTGTAAATCAGATAAAGCACGATGGTCGCCAGCAACAGCAGCCCGCCGAGTGCCGTGGCCATGCCCCAGTTGATGCTGGTATTGGTGTAGAAGGCGACGAAGTAGCTGACCATCTGGTCGTTCGGGCTGCCCAGCAATGCCGGGGTGATGTAGTAGCCGATGGCGAGGATGAACACCAACAGGCAACCGGCGCCGACGCCGGCATAGGTCTGCGGGAAGTACACCCGCCAGAAACTGGCGAATGGATGGCAGCCCAGGGAAATGGCCGCACGCATGTAGGTGGGCGAGATGCCTTTCATCACGCTGTAGATCGGCAGGATCATGAACGGCAGCAGGATGTGGACCATCGAGATGTAGACACCCGTGCGGTTGAACACCAGCTCCAGCGGCTTGTCGATCACGCCCATGGCCATCAGGGCGCTGTTGATCAAGCCACCCGATTGCAACAGCACGATCCACGCTGCCACCCGTACCAGGATCGATGTCCAGAACGGCAGCAGCACCAGGATCATCAGCAGGTTGCTCTGGCGCGACGGCAGGTTCGCCAGCAGGTAGGCCAACGGGTAGGCCAGCACCAGGCAGATCGCGGTGATGATCAGGCCCATCCAGAAGGTACGGGCGAAGATGTCCAGGTAGATCGCCTGGTCGGGGGTGGCCGGGGCCAGTTCGCCGAGGTCGTCGATACGGTGATCGACAGCCGCCAGCAGGTAATAAGGAGTGACGTTACTGGTATTGCGGCGGATCACCTGCCAGTAGGCCGGGTCGCCCCAACGCTCGTCGAGGTTTTCCAGGGCTTCTTTATAAGAGGCCGGCTCGGTGGCAAACGGCAACGCGCGGGCCGTCTTGGTCAACAGGCTGCGGTAGCCGGCCGACTCCATGTTCAGACGCTTGGACAGATCGCCCAGGGTCTGGTTCTTGCGGGCCTCGGCCAGGTCTTCACTGGCGGCCTTGTAGACCGGTTCGCCCGGCAACCCCCGTCCGTCCCACGTTGAGATCACAGCCACGGTGCGCGGCATGGCGCCGACCACTTCGGGGTTGCTGACGCTTTTGAACAACAGCGCCACGATGGGCACGAGGAACACCAGTAGCAGAAACAGCACCAGCGGCGCGATCAAGGCCTGGGCCTTCCAGCGGTTGACCCGCTCGGCGCGCTTGAGCCGCTGCTTCAGGTTGGGGCTGGTGCCCGCGTTCAGTGGAACGGCGATGGCCATGGCGAACTCCGCAAATCTTTTTATCGTTACAGGGGCGGGGGAGCGCCCCTGTTCTTTTGAAACACCCGATTGGAGCAAGAACCTGTGGGAGCGAGCTTGCTCGCGATGGCTACGGCACATTCAACATTGATGTGTCTGACAAACCGCTATCGCGAGCAAGCTCGCTCCCACATGGATTTCATCCAGCTTCAGACTGTCGGGTTACTTCGCCGCCCAGGAGTTGAAGCGCTGCTCCAGTTGCTCGCCGTTGTCAGCCCAGAAGCTGACGTCGATCTGCACCTGGTTGGCGATGTTTTCCGGGGTGGTCGGCATGTCCTTCAGGACATCCTTGGCCAGCAACGGTACGGCCTGGGTGTTGGCAGGGCCGTAGGCGATGTTTTCCGAGTAGGTCTTCTGCTGTTGCGGTGCCACCGAGAAGGCGATGAACTTCTTCGCCGCTTCGGCGCGGGTTTTGTCCAGGCCGCGCGGGATGGCCCAGGCGTCGAAGTCGTAGATGCCGCCGTTCCACACCACTTTCAGGTTGCTTTCCTTCTGTACCGCGGCGATCCGGCCGTTGTAGGCCGAGCTCATGACCACGTCACCGGAGGCCAGGTACTGCGGCGGCTGGGCGCCCGCTTCCCACCACTGGATGTTCGGCTTGAGTTCGTCGAGCTTCTTGAACGCACGGTCCTGGCCATCCTTGCCGGCCAGCACCTTGTACACGTCCTTGGGCGCGACGCCATCGGCCATCAAGGCGAATTCCAGGGTGTACTTGGCGCCCTTGCGCAGGCCACGCTTGCCCGGGAATTGCTTGGTGTCCCAGAAGTCGGCCCAACTGGTCGGCGCGGTCTTCAGTTTGTCGGCGTTGTAGGCCAGGACGGTCGACCACACGAAGAAGCCGACGCCGCACGGCTGGATGGCGCCCTTGACGTAGTCTTCGGTCTTGCCGAACAGGGCCGGGTCCAGTTGCTCGAACATGTCCTCGTCGCAACCGCGGGACAATTCCGGGGACTCGACTTCCACCAGGTCCCAGGAAACGCTCTTGGTGTCGACCATGGCCTTGACCTTGGCCATTTCGCCGTTGTACTCGCCCGCCACGATCTTGCCGTTGCCGGCCGCTTCCCAAGGTGCGTAGAAGGCCTTGACCTGCGCCGCCTTGTTCGCCCCGCCAAAAGACACCACGGTCAGGTCCG
The DNA here is from genome assembly GCF_018325965.1 of Pseudomonas sp. Cab53. Classification (NCBI taxonomy): domain Bacteria; kingdom Pseudomonadati; phylum Pseudomonadota; class Gammaproteobacteria; order Pseudomonadales; family Pseudomonadaceae; genus Pseudomonas; species Pseudomonas sp. Cab53. Next base: position 5,597,575 of record NZ_AP021902.1, read on the forward strand.
GGCCCGCCGCCATCGCGCTTGCCGCACCCATCATGCCCAGGGTCAGGGCTGTGAACTTCAGGGATCTCAACATTTATTGTTCTCTCCACGTGCAGGGTTGGTGTTGGTACAGCAGGGGGCGATCAATTCGCCTCTAGAAGGGGATCGAGCGCACGCACATGCTCGACTTGCCAGCCAAGCGGAACCACGTCCCCGACGGCGAGCCCGGGATCGAGCTCGGCAATCGGCTGTTTCACGAAGAAGTCGTTCTTGCCGCAGACTTCCAGGCGAACCCGGACGTGGTCGCCCAGATAGATGAATTCCGCCACCCTCCCTGAGAAGCGGTTGACACATTGTTCGCTTGCGCCGTTGAGGCTCACCCGCTCCGGGCGGATCGACAGGGTCACCGGCTCGCCGGGCTGGCCGACGTTGACCGCCAGCGCCTCGACCTTCTCGCCACGCCCCAACTCCACCAGGCAGCGATCGCCGGTCTGGCTGTGCAGGCGGCCGCTGAGGCGATTGTTCTCGCCGATGAAGTTGGCAACGAAGGTGTTTTTCGGCTCTTCATAAAGCGTGCGCGGTGGCGCGATCTGCTGGATCTCGCCCTGGTGGAACACCGCCACGCGGTCGGACATGGTCAAGGCTTCGCCCTGGTCGTGGGTCACGTAGACCACGGTCACGCCAAGGCGCTGGTGCAGGTGCTTGATTTCCATCTGCATGTGTTCGCGCAGTTGCTTGTCCAGCGCCCCGAGGGGTTCGTCCATCAGCACCAGTTGCGGCTCGAACACCAGGGCCCGGGCCAACGCCACACGCTGCTGCTGACCGCCGGACAGCTGCGCCGGGTAGCGTTGGGCGAAGCTGTCCAGCTGGACCATGCTCAGCACGCGCTTGACCCGGTCGCTCACGTCGCTCTTGTTCAGGCCACGCACGGTCAGCGGGAACGCGAGGTTCTCGGCGACGGTCATGTGGGGGAACAGCGCGTAGTTCTGGAACACCATGCCGATGTCGCGCTTGTGCGGCGGCACATGGTTGATGGCGCGTCCGGCCAGTTGGATTTCACCGGCCGTCGGGGTTTCAAATCCGGCGAGCATCATCAGGCTGGTGGTCTTGCCCGAGCCGGACGGCCCGAGCAGGGTGAGGAATTCGCCTTTGCGAATGTCCAGGTTGAGGTCCTTGACGATCAGGTTCTCGCCATCGTAGCTCTTTTGCACACCACGAAAGCTGACCAGCACATCGCTGGCCCCCGCGCTTGAATCGACCTGGCTCATACCCGCACCTTTTGTATTGATGACTGCTTGTGAATCAAGCCTAGTGGAGCCTCGCCCCCGCGCAAATCGGGGCGCAGGAGAGAATCACCTCAGACGGATGGAAGTGCGGGGTAGGGATTGCCCTACACGGATGGCGGGATTGGATAAATGCAGCCACGAGCTTCGAGCGGCAGGCGGCAAGCAAGGGCGAGCAGCCGTGCTGGAGCGTGTCGCAAATGGATATGCCAACGCATTACCCCTGTGGGAGCGGGCTTGCTCGCGAAGGCGGTGCATCAGTCGATAGCCGTGTCGAGCAGGCTGACGCTTTCGCGAGCAAGCTCGCTCCCACAGGGGAATCTGGTGAAGATTAGAGGAGTTTGTGTTCCATGGCGTACTTCACCAGCTCGGCCAGGGAAGTGATGTTGAGTTTCTGCATCAGCCGCGCCTTGTGGGTGCTGATGGTCTTGCTGCTCAGGGCCAGTTGTTGGGCGATGTCATTGACGTTTGCGCCTTGGGCCAGGCGCTCGAACACAGAAAATTCGCGCTCCGACAGCAGTGAGTGCAACGGGCGCGTGTCGGTCAGGCCGACTTCGAAAACCATCCGGTCCGCCAGTTCCGGGTCTATGTAGCGGCCGCCGGCCGCCACCTTGCGAATCGCCATGAGCAGCAAGGCCGGGTCGCTGTCCTTGGTCGCGTAGCCCGCGGCGCCGACTTTCAGGGCGCGAGCGGCCATTTGCGCCTCGTCGTGCATCGACAGCATCAGGATCGCGGGTGGATTGTTCAGCGCACGGATCCGCGGGATCGCCTCCAGGCCATTGACGCCCGGCATGGAAATATCCAGCAGCACGACCTCGCAAGGCACCTGGCGCAGGATATCGAGCAGTTGCTCGCCATTGCTCGCCTCACCCACCACCACCAGGTCCTTCGCCAGGCCGATCAACTGCTTGATGCCTTCACGGACGATGGTGTGGTCTTCGGCTACCAGTACACGGATCACGTTTTTCTCCTGTTCAGAATCTTTCGCGAGCCGGCTCGCCCCCGCCTTGATCGAGACGCCCGGTGGGAGCGAGTCCGCTCGCGAAGGCACCAGCCCAGTCACCCAAGTCTTTCAGCTTTCCTCCAACGGCACCCATACCGCCAGTGTAGTCCCCTCCCCCGGGTGGCTTTCCAGGGACAACCGCCCGCCCATGATCAGCACCCGTTCACGCATGCCGACCAGGCCAAAGGATGTCGGCCGACCTGCCGCTGCGATGAATCCTACACCGTCGTCGCTGACGGTCAGACACAATTCATCGCCCTCGCGCACCAGCGTCAGTTCCACGGTATGCGCCTGGGCATGGCGCATCACGTTGGTCAGCGCCTCCTGGAGAATCCGGAACAGGCCAATGGCCTTGGCATCGCTCAGGGGCGGCAGATTGTCCGGCACCTGCACCAGGCACGGAATCTGCGTACGGGCCTCGAAGCGCCGGGCCTGCCATTCGATGGCCGAGGCGATGCCCGCGTCGAGGATCGGCGGACGCAACGCCGTCGCCACGTCCCGCACCAGCTGGAACAACTGGGCGATCAGGCGCTTCATGCTGTTGAGTCGTTCCTGAAGGCCTGGGTCCAGTTGCGCGTAGGCCAGTTCACACATGGAAGTTTCCAGCTTCAACACCGTCAACATCTGGCCTAACTCGTCATGGACTTCCCGGGCGATGCGGGCCTTTTCCTCTTCCCGCACGCTTTCCAGGTGCGCCGACAACTCGCGCAACTGCTCCCGGGAGCTGGCCAGCTCCAACTCGATGCGTTTGCTGTCGGTGATGTCCCAGACAATGCCGTCCCAGACGTAGGCGCCATCTTCCAGCCGCCGGGTGATCGCCTTGATCTCGGCCCAGCGCTCCTGGCCTTCGCGGGTCAGGATGCGGCCCTGCCACGACCAGTCGCTGTCGCTGTCCAGCGCCTGGTCCTGGGTGCGGTGGTAACTGGCCTTGTCCTGCGGATGCACCAGGCTGCGCAGCCCGGTGTCACTGCGGGCAAGGGTCGCGGGGGAATACCCCACCAGGCTCTCGCTGCCCTCGCTGATGTAGGCAAAATCGATCTGGCCGCTGCCCGGCGCCCGTTCCAGGCGAAACACCAGGCCCGGTACATTGGCGGCGATGCCTTGCAAGCGCGCCTCGCTTTCACGCAAGGCCGCCAGCGCGCGTCGACGCTCGGTCACGTCGTTGAGGTAGACCACCAGGTATTCGGCGTCGCGAAAGCGCAAAAAGCTCAACGACACGTCGGCCGGCAGGATACTGCCGTCGGCGCGCACGCATTCGGTCTCGAAACTCTGCGGCCCGTCCTCGCTGGCACGGGCGCGCTTCCACAGGTTCAGCCAGCGATCCATGTGCAGGCCCGGCTCGAAGTCGATCAAGGGGCGGTCGATGATGGCGCCGGGGGCATAGCCGAGCATGGTTTCGGCGGCGCGGTTGGCATAGCGCACGTGGCTGTCCCAATTGACCCAGAGGATGCCGACCGTGCTCTGGTCAATGGAAAACTGCGTCAGGCGCAAGGCCTCCTCGCTGGCCGCTCTCTGGGCGATGTCCTCGCGCGCGGCCCGCAGTCGCCGCTCCAACGCCCGTTGCTGGCGGCGCTGCCAGAAGACGATGGCGATGCAGCTCAATGACAAGGCCAGCATCAGCAGGGTGAGGTTCTGCCAGAAGCCCGGCGTCTCGGTCAGGCGCGGGTACTTGGGTTTGAGCCAGCGACTGTGCAGTTGCTCCAGCTCCTTGGCCGGAATCGCCTGCAAGCCGCTGTCGATGATCTCGGCCAGTTCCGGCCAGTCCCGGCGCGTGGCCACGCGCAGCAACTGCGGCAAGCCGATGTCGCCGACCACCACCAACCCGGCGAATTCCGGCTCCACCATCAGCCGGCCCAACTGCGCCTCGTCGACCACGGCGTAGCGGGCCTGTTGGCTGAGCAACAATTGCAGGGCCTCGCGCTCCACCGGCACGCCTTGAAGATTCAACATCGGGTAGGTGCTGCGCAAGTAATCCGCGGTGGCACTGGGCATGCGCACCGCCACGCGAACCTGAGCGTCGAGCTTTTCCAGCTCCACGCCCTCGGCGCCTTTCTGTTCACCGACGATCAGTTGCGGCACACGCATGTAAGGATCGGAAAACTGCCAGAGCCGAAGCCCGCTCGGGGACTGGGTGAGGCCAGGCGCGACATCCACCTCGCCGTCGCGCAGCGCCGCCTCCAGCTGTGCGGTGTCCTGGAAGTTGCGCCAGGTGAGTTCCACGTTCAACGCCTTGCCCAGCCACTGCATCAGCTCGACGTTGGTGCCGGACAAGCGTTGCAGGCGCCGGTCGTATTGCGCATAGGGCGCCTGCAACACCAGGCCGACCCGCAGTTGCGGATGTTGCGCCAGCCATTGGCGCTGCTGCGCGTTGAGCGCGACCCCGTGCGTGGGCGGCGCGGGCGCGGCCCACGCCATCAAGGGAAGCCATAAACAGCCGATAACCCACAGGCAGCAAAAACGCATCATCGAAGTCTCATGCACTGACAAATACTGACCAACCCATTAGGCTGCCGGAACTACTTCTGGTCATGGAATATCCGATGCCCTCTGTTTACCGCCTGGCCTTGCCAGCATTGTGCCTGTCGCTGATCCTGCCGGGGTCCTTTTCTGCACAGGCCAGCGAACCGGCCCCCGCCGCTGCGGAGCAACCGGCCGAGAAGCCCGCCGAGCGCCAACCCCTGCTCGAGCGTAGTCAGGAAGAAGCCAGCGCCCTGGAACGAAAGGTACCGTCCCAGGAACAGCAGCAACTGCAAGCCGGCAGCGACACCTTCCTGGCCCTCTGGAAACCGGCCAACAGCAGCGACCCGAAGGGCGCGGTCATCTTGGTCCCCGGCGCTGGAGAAACGGCTGACTGGCCGCAAGTCATCGGCCCGTTGCGCAAGAAACTGCCCGATATAGCCTGGAGCAGCCTGAGTATCACCCTGCCCGACCTGCAAAGCGACGTGATCGCTCCACGCGTGGTGCAAACGCCCCCGGACATCAAACCGGCGGATACCGCCGCCGCAGCACCGGATGCCACCACGGCGGCACCGATCGAACAAGTGGCCGGGGGCGAAGCCGACGCGGCGGATCCGGCCGTCGCCGAAACCGGTGAAGAGCACGCCAAGGCCGATGCCGAGCGTATCTTCGCCCGCATCGATGCCGCCCTGGCCTTCGCCGAACAGCAGAGTGCACGCCACATCGTGCTGCTGGGCCATGGCACGGGGGCCTATTGGGCGGCGCGTTACCTGAATGAACGGCAGCCGCCGCAAGTCGAGCGCTTCGTGATGGTGGCCGCCCAGGCGCCAGTCGCCGCCAAGCCTGGCCTGGCCGAACTGACACCGACCTTGAAACTGGCGACCGCCGACCTCTTCTACATGGATAAGCCGCTGGACCGCAACGCGGCGCTGGAGCGTCTGCAGGCGAGCAAGCGCTTGAAAGACTCGACCTTCAGCCAGGTGGCCCTCAAGGCGCTGCCCAATTTCTCGGCAGACCAGGAGCAGCTGTTTCGTCGGGTACGCGGTTGGTTGAATCCGCAAAATGCGGGGCAATAGAAGCCTTTAGTCCATGACGAGGGAGCGAGCGCCCTCGTCATGGGGCCGTCACCGATCCTGCGGAACTAGCGAAAATCCCGTCGTTCTCGGATCAGCCGATAAGCGTTGTGCAGCTCCCGGGTCTTCTCGGTCGCTTCACGCACCTGCAACGGCGTGGCCCCGCTGCCGGCGATCTTGTCCGGGTGGTGGCGACTGAGCAGGCGTCGGTAGGCCCGTTTGATCTGCGACGGTTCGCTGGTGGCCGAAACCCCCAGCAGGCGCAGCGCCTCCTGATACGTCACGCCGCTTGTGGGCAGCGACAGTTTCTGCGGCTCGTAATCCGCCGCCAGCGCCTTGACCTGCTGCGGCGTCCAACCTAGCCACTTGCCCCAACGGTCAATCAGTTCACGCTCGCTTTCACCCGCGCGACCGTCCGCCCAGACCATCCGCCAGCACGCGCGCAACACACCCTCGGCCGCATGAGGCTGGACAGCCAGGCGCCGCAGGTAGCCGCGCAACGGGACGTTTTGCGACTTGCCACGGTTGAATGCCGCGATGGCCCGGCGCTGCGCCGGCTCACTCAAATCCAGCGAGCGCATCTCCTGGCGAGCCTGCTGGATATGGCCATCGACCACGCGTCCATCGCTTTTGGCCAACCGGCCCAGCAAGACAAACAACAGCTCATCGTTGCGCAGCGCCGGACGTCCGCCCAACCGCTCGCGCACCTGCGCCCAGTCGTGCAGGTTCAGGCGCCGGTCCAGCGCCTGCCCCAGCAACGCGCCGAGCATGGCCCCCGGAATGCTGGCTATGGCAAAGCCCGCCCCGGCTCCAATCAGAGTCCCTGGCCACCACATATCAACCGCTCGCTTCTATCAAGGTTTCGACCTGCGCCAAACGTTCGTGAGTACCGACATCGACCCAATGCCCTTGCAGGCGCTCCCCACTGACGCGCCCCTCGGCCATGGCCTTGCGCAGCAGGGGTGCCAGCCTGAATGCGCCCGCCGTGCAACCGTCGAACAGTGCCGGATGCAGGACCGCGATGCCGCTGTAGGTCAGTTTGTCGGCAGCGGCGCCCTCATCCTGAACCTTTCCATCGATCAGAATGAAATCGCCTTCCGGGTGATGCGCCGGGTTGTCCACCAGCACCAGGTGCGCCAGCCCTTCGAGCGGCTTGCGCAAGGCGCTGAAATCGTAGTCGGTCCAGACATCACCATTGACCACCACAAACGCGTCCTCGCCCAACAACGGCATCGCACGCAAGATACCGCCGCCGGTCTCCAGCGGTTCACCTTCAGGCGAGTAACGGATGCTCAGGCCAAAGCGAGCACCGTCTCCCAGGTGATCCTCGATCTGCTGGCCGAGCCAGGCGTGATTGATCACGATGTCGGTGAACCCGGCCTTCGCCAGGGCCCGCAGGTGGTATTCGATCAAGGGCACGCCGCCCGCGCGAATCAGCGGCTTGGGGGTGGTGAGCGTCAGGGGGCGCATGCGCTCGCCCTTGCCCGCCGCCAGGATCATCGCCTTCATGCCGTGGCTCCAGCCGATGGACGCAGGCTGCCGAGCAACTCGGCCAGGGGAGCCAGCTCGGGACGCCGGGCAACGACGGCTTCTATATAAGCGAAGAAGCGCGGCACATCGCCCAGGTAACGGGGCTTGCCGTCACGGTGGCAGATGCGCGCGAAGATCCCGATCACCTTGAGATGACGCTGCACGCCCATCAGGTCGCTGGCCCGCAGGAAATCCTCGAGCTGCGGCTGAACCGGGATGCCCAGGGCACCGGCCTGCTGCCAGTAGTCCTGCAGCCAACCGCGCACGCGTGCCTCGGGCCAACTGAGGAAGGCATCCTTGAACAGGCAGGTCACGTCGTAGGTGACGGGGCCGTAGACCGCATCCTGGAAGTCCAGCACACCGGGATTCGGCGTACTGAGCATCAGGTTGCGTGGCATGTAGTCGCGATGCACCAGCACCTTTGGCTGGGCCAGTGCGCTGTCGATCAGCAGGTCGCTGGCTTGCTGCCAGAGCTGCTGCTGGGCGCCATCGAACTCGATGCCCAGCTCACGCTTGACGTACCACTCGGGAACAGCTCCAGCTCGCGACGCAGCAAGGCGACGTCGTAGCTCGGCAGGGGCGCCACCATGGGCAGTTGCTGGAAAGCCAACAAAGCCTGCAGGGCATCGCGGAATAAATCGTCGGCATTTTCGCCGTTGATCACATCCAGGTAGGTCTGATTGCCCAGGTCATTGAGCAAAAGAAAGCCACGTTCGAGGTCTTCGGCATAAATTTTTGGCACGTTGATGCCGGATTTCGCCAGCAAAAACGCGATATCCACGAACGGTTTGCAGTTTTCCTGGGGCGGTGGCGCGTCCATCACGATCAGGCTGCGGCCCTCGCCTTCCCAGCGGAAATAACGCCGGAAACTCGCGTCGCTGCTGGCCGCGGTCAATGTGGCCGGGGGTACGGCGCCCCAGCCCTCGCGGGCAAAAAGGATCGGCAGTTGTTCATCGAGCCACACTTTAAGGTGTTGCAGGCGTACATCTTGGTCGGGCATTGCAAGGGTCTCCGACGGCGCTAGCCGTCAAGCGGGTCATGCTTTATTATCCAGCATCTTTTTCAGACCATCGAGAGGCGTGCGGCCCACACCGCGGGCAGATGGCACGCAGGAAGCCCGGACTAATAAGATGGCATTGAAATCCCCCGCGTTTCGTAAAAAATTTCCGTTGCTGGTCACCGGCAGTCTGCTGGCCCTGCAACCCCTGGCCTCTTCATTCGTCGTCGCGGCGCAGCAGTATGACTGCTCCGTCTCCGCTTCGGGTGCCTGGGACTGTGCACCGAAGACACCGGCCGCGGCCTTACCGCCGCGTCCCGTGCATGACGGCAGCGCCGTTTCTTCCAGCAGCGATGCGCCGGCCGAAAGCGGCTCGGTCGAACAGGCCGGTGAGAAACCGATGCTTGTCACTGAAGCCAAGGGCCGCGGCCTGAAGTCGCGCAGTGAAGACTACAGCCATCTGGATTGGGTTCCACGGGAGAACCTCACCCCGGCGCAATTGGCTGAAACCGGCCCTTATTGCTCCGGCGCCTATATCGAACCGTCTCGCCCTGGCATGAACGACAAGACCGCCAAGAGCGACGCCCCGACCTTCCTCGGCGCCAAGGCCTCCCGCTATGAGCAGGAACAGCAAGTGGCGACCCTGGCCGGTGACGTGGTCATGCGCCAGGGCAGCATGCAGGTCGAGGCCGACGAGGCCAGCCTGTACCAGGCCGAGAACCGTGGCGAGCTGAGCGGCAATGTGCGTGTTCGCGACAACGGTGCACTGATCGTCGGCGACCACGCCGATGTGCAGTTGGACACCGGCGAAGCCAAGGTCGACAACGCCGAATACGTGATGCACAAGTCACGCATCCGCGGTAACGCCCTGTACGCCAAGCGCGCCGAGAACGCGATCATCCGCCTTAAGGACGGCACGTACACCACATGTGAACCGAACAGCAACGCCTGGACGCTCAAGGGCAACAACATCACCCTGAACCCGGCCACCGGCTTCGGTACCGCGACCAACGTGACCCTGCGGGTCAAGGACTTCCCGGTCCTGTACACGCCGTACATCTACTTCCCGATCGACGACCGTCGCCAGTCCGGCTTCCTGCCGCCGACCATCGGCAGCGGCAGCGACACCGGCTTCCTGCTGGTCACCCCGTACTACTTCAACCTGGCGCCGAACTACGACGCCACGTTGTACCCGCGCTACATGAGCAAGCGCGGCCTGTTGATGGAAGGCGAATTCCGCTACCTGACCAAGTCCAGCGAAGGTCAGTTCGGTGCCGCCTACCTCAACGACGAAGACGACGATCGCAGCAAGCAGACCGACTACAGCAAGACCCGCTACATGTACAACTGGCAGCACAAGGGTGGTCTGGATTCGCGCATAGCGACTGAAGTCGACTACACCAAACTCAGCGACCCCTACTACTTCCAGGATTTGCAGAGCGACCAGATCGGTGTCGAGTCCCGGGACTACGTGAACCAGCAGGGCGCTGTCAGCTACCGGGGTGACACGTATACGGCACGTTTGAATGTCCAGGCCTATCAGATGGCCACGATCTCGAACATCACACCGTACGATCGCCTGCCGCAGATCACCTTCAATGGTGCACTGCCGCAGCATCCGGGCGGCTTGGATTTCGCTTACAACACGGAATTCGTGCGCTTTGATCGTGACTTGCGGACTGGGGACTACACGAACGAGGACGGCACCACCGATCCATTCCTGGACACAAACGTCCGAGGATTGGCCCGCGCCAACGGCGATCGGATGAACCTGGCCCCTGTCATCAGCCTGCCAATGAACGCAAGCTACGGGTACATCAAGCCATCGCTCAAGTACCAATACACCCAGTATGACCTGGACCTGGACAATCGCGGCAAAGCGGATATCGCCGCGCAAACTGCCGAAGGCGACCGTCTGAACGGCACCTATAGCCGCAACCAAAGCCGTGCCGTGCCAATCGCCAGCATCGACAGCGGCCTGTACTTCGACCGCGATACCCAGTGGTTCGGCAAGAACTACCGCCAGACCCTGGAACCGCGTCTGTTCTACCTCTATGTGCCGGAGAAGGATCAAAGCGACATTCCAGTCTTCGACACCAGCGAAAGCACCTTCAACTACTCGTCGCTGTTCCGGGACAACCGCTTCACCGGCTCCGACCGTGTCGGCGACGAGAACAAGTTGTCCCTGGGCGTGACCAACCGCTGGATCCAGGAAGACGGCTTCGAGCGTCAACGCATCAGCGTCGGCCAGGCCTTCTACTTCAAGGATCGCGAGGTCCAGCTGCCGGGCATCGACTTCAGGACGCGTGAAGATGCTCATTCCAGCGTTTCGCCTTACGCCCTGGAATACGAATACCGCTGGAACCGCGACTGGCGCACCACGGCCGACTACAACTGGGACCCGGACACCCACAGCCCTCGCTCGGGCAGTGCGATGTTCCACTACCAGCCGGAAGACAACCCGAACAAGGTCATCAACGCCGGTTACCGTTATCGTAACGACCAGATCCGCTACGACCAGAACACCGGTCAGTGGTCCGTGGGCGGCGGCGACTACGGCACGCCGGGCCAGCCTGGCTACGTGAAGGACTACTACAAGATCAAGCAGCACGACTTCTCGGTCATCTGGCCGATCGTGCCGCAGTGGAACGCGATCAGCCGTTGGCAGTATGACTACAACCGCAATCGTACCCTGGAAGCCTTTGGTGGTTTCGAATACGACAACTGCTGCTGGAAACTGCGCCTGATCAACCGTTACTGGGTCGACTATGAAGAATTCAGTCAAGCTGCCCCTGAAAACGAAAAAGGCGACCACGGCGTCTTCCTCCAAATTGTTCTGAAGGGACTCGGCGGCCTCACCGGCGCCAAGGTAGAGAGCTTCCTCGACAAAGGCATCCAAGGTTATCGTGAACGTGAAGACCAAGCTTTCTGATTGTCTGCGCCCGCTGATGCTGGGCGCACTGTTCCTGGGTACCGCGGCCAACGCCGCGGTTCAATCCATCGACAAAGTGGTGGCCATCGTCGACAACGACGTGGTCATGCAGAGCCAACTGGACCAACGCGTCCATGAAGTACAGCAAACCATCGCCAAGCGCGGTGGCGGCCTGCCGCCTCCGGGCGTGTTGGACCAACAAGTGCTGGAACGCCTGATCGTCGAGAACCTGCAACTGCAGATCGGCGAACGCTCCGGCATCCGCATCACCGATGAAGAGCTGAACCAGGCCGTCGGCACCATTGCCCAGCGCAACAACATGAGCCTGGAGCAATTCCGCGCCGCCCTGGCCCGTGACGGTCTCTCCTACGAGGACGCCCGCGACCAGATCCGTCGCGAGATGATCATCAGCCGCGTGCGCCAGCGCCGCGTGGCCGAGCGCATCCAGGTGTCCGAGCAGGAAGTGAAGAACTTCCTCGCCTCCGACCTGGGCAAGATGCAGCTTTCCGAAGAACTGCACCTGGCCAACATCCTGATCCCGACCCCGGAAAGCGCCAACTCCGAAGCCATTCAGAGTGCTTACCGCCAGGCCATGGACGTTTACCAGCAACTCAAGCAAGGCGCTGACTTCGGCCAGATGGCCGTCGCCCGCTCCGGCAGCGAAAACGCCCTGGAAGGCGGCGACATGGGCTGGCGCAAGCCTGCTCAACTGCCACCACCGTTCGACCGTGAGCTGAGTGCCATGGCCGTCGGCGATATCACCCAGCCAGCACGTACGCCCGGCGGTTTCATCATCCTCAAGGTGTTGGAAAAACGCGGTGGCGGCACCCAGGTTCGTGACGAAGTGCATGTCCGCCACATCCTGATCAAGCCAAGCGAGATTCGCAGCGAAGCCGAGACCAAGCGTCTGGCGGAAAAACTCTACGACCGCATCGAAGCGGGCGAAGACTTCGCCGAGCTGGCCAAGAGCTTCTCGGAAGACCCGGGTTCGGCCCTCAATGGCGGCGACCTCAACTGGGTCGATCCGAATGCCCTGGTGCCCGAGTTCCGCCAGGTCATGGCCGAAACGCCGCAAGGCCAACTGTCCAAGCCGTTCAAGAGCCCCTATGGCTGGCACGTTCTGGAAGTCCTTGGCCGCCGCGCCACCGACAGCACCACCCAGGCCCGTGAACAGCAGGCAATGACTGTGCTGCGCAACCGCAAATACGACGAAGAGCTGCAAACCTGGCTGCGTCAGATTCGCGACGAAGCCTATGTCGAGATCAAACTCCCTGGTGCAGACCAGGCAGCGCAGTGAAACCCAAGCGTTTCGCGCTGACCCCCGGCGAGCCTGCCGGCATCGGTCCCGACCTGTGCCTGCTGCTCGCCTCGCAGCCCCAGCCACACCCCCTGATTGCCATCACCAGCCGCGACCTGCTCCTTGAGCGGGCCGCGCAACTGGGGGTGGTCGTCGACCTGTTGTCGGTGACGCCGCAGGCCTGGCCGGACGTCCCGGCGCCCGCCAACAGCCTGTATGTCTGGGACACGCCGCTGGGTGCCCCGGTCATCACCGGCCAGTTGGAAAAAGCCAACGCCGCCTTCGTCCTGCAAACCCTGACCCGCGCCGGCCAAGGCTGCCTGGACGGGGATTTCGCCGGCATGATCACGGCCCCGGTGCACAAGGGCGTGATCAACGAATCAGGCATCGCCTTTTCCGGCCATACCGAATTTCTGGCGGACCTGACCCACACCGCGCAAGTGGTGATGATGCTCGCGACCCGCGGCCTGCGCGTGGCCCTGGTGACCACTCACCTGCCCCTGCGGGATATCGCCGACGCAATCACCGCCGAACGCCTGGAGCGGGTCACACGCATCCTGCACGCTGACCTGCAGGAAAAATTCGGCATCGCCCGGCCACGCATCCTCGTCTGCGGGCTCAACCCCCACGCCGGCGAAGGCGGACACCTGGGTCGTGAAGAAATCGACATCATAGAACCCACATTGGAACGCCTGCGCAGCGAGGGCATGAATCTGCATGGCCCGCTGCCGGCCGACACTCTGTTTACCCCCAAATATCTGGAGCACTGCGACGCAGTGCTGGCGATGTACCACGACCAGGGCCTGCCGGTGCTGAAGTACAAAGGCTTCGGCGCTGCGGTCAACGTGACCCTGGGCTTGCCGATCATCCGCACCTCCGTGGACCACGGCACCGCCCTGGACCTGGCCGGCAGCGGCAAGATCGACACCGGCAGCCTGCAAGTCGCGCTGGAAACCGCCTACCAGATGGCCGAGACCCATTTATGACCGAGCAATACCAACACCGCGCGCGCAAGCGCTTCGGCCAGAACTTCCTGCACGACGCCGGCGTGATCGATCGCATCCTGCGCTCCATCAATGCCAAGCCCGACGATCGCATGCTGGAAATCGGCCCGGGCCAGGGCGCCCTGACCGAAGGCCTGCTGGGCAGCGGCGCGCAACTCGACGTGGTGGAACTGGACAAGGACCTGGTGCCGATCCTCAACCAGCAGTTCGCCGGCAAGAGCAATTTCAGCCTGCACCAGGGCGACGCGCTGAAGTTCGACTTCAACAGCCTGAACGCCGCGCCGAACAGCCTGCGGGTGGTGGGTAACCTGCCATACAACATCTCCACACCGCTGATCTTCCACCTGCTGAGCAACGCCGGCCTGATCCGCGACATGCACTTCATGCTGCAGAAAGAAGTGGTCGAGCGCCTGGCCGCAGGGCCTGGCGGTGGCGATTGGGGTCGCCTGTCGATCATGGTCCAGTACCATTGCCGGGTCGAACACCTGTTCAACGTCGGCCCTGGGGCATTCAACCCGCCGCCGAAAGTCGATTCGGCCATTGTCCGCCTGGTCCCGCACGCAGTCCTGCCGCACCCGGCCAAGGACCATCGCCTGCTTGAGCGGGTGGTGCGCGAAGCGTTCAACCAGCGCCGCAAAACCCTGCGCAACACCTTGAAACTGTTGCTCAGCAGCGCCGAGATCGAAGCCGCCGGTGTCGACGGCAGCCTGCGGCCCGAGCAGTTGGACCTGGCGGCTTTCGTGCGCCTTGCCGACAAGCTCAGCGAACAGGTCGCCTCCAAAGCCGATGCCAGCTAACGGACGATGAGCGCTATCGGGTGGGACGTCGCTCTGGCCTACTACCCGATACTTGGCCTAGACTGATCCCCTCAGTCACGCCCGCGTCCCGCTTCGTTTTTAAGGCCTCTTGCATGTCCGATCCTCGTTATCAGGTCGACGTCAGCGTCACCACCCGCTTCCTGGCAGAACAATCGCAACCCGAGCACAACCGTTTTGCCTTCGCCTACACCATCACCGTGCGCAATAACGGTTCGCTACCGGCCAGGCTGCTGTCGCGGCACTGGGTCATCACCGACGGCGACGGCCATGTCGAGGAAGTCCGTGGCGAGGGCGTGGTCGGCCAGCAACCGCTGATCGACGCCGGCAAGAGCCACAACTACAGCAGCGGCACCGTGATGACGACTCGCGTCGGCACCATGCAAGGCACCTACCAGATGCTCGCCGAAGACGGCCAGCGCTTCGATGCCATCATCAAGCCCTTTCGCCTGGCGGTGCCCGGAGCCCTGCACTGATGGCCACTTATGCGGTGGGTGACCTGCAAGGTTGCCTCGACCCGCTCAAGTGCCTGCTGGAACGGGTTGCGTTCGACCCCCAGAAAGACACGCTGTGGCTGGTGGGTGACCTGGTCAACCGCGGCCCGCAATCGCTCGAAACACTGCGCTTTCTCTACAGCATCCGCCAGTCGCTGGTGTGCGTGCTCGGCAACCACGACCTGCACTTGCTGGCGGCCTGGCAGAACATCGAGCGGCTGAAAAAATCCGACACCCTGGACGAAATACTCGCAGCGCCCGATTGCGTCGAATTGCTGGAGTGGCTGCGCCTGCAAAAGCTCATGCACTATGACGAGCAGCGCAACCTGGCGTTGGTCCATGCCGGGCTTGCGCCCCAGTGGTCCCTGCGCAAGGCGCTCAAGTGCGCCGCCGAAGTCGAGCAAGCGTTGCGCGACGACAACCTGTTCGGCCCCTACCTCGACGGCATGTACGGCAACGAGCCGGTCAAGTGGGACAACGATCTCACCGGAGCGGCCCGCCTGCGGGTCATCACCAACTACTTCACCCGCATGCGGTTCTGCACCGCCGAAGGCAAGCTCGACCTCAAGGGCAAGGAAGGCATCGAGACGGCGCCTCCCGGCTACGCGCCCTGGTTCAAGCACAAGACGCGCAAGACCCGGAACCTGAAGATAATCTTCGGTCACTGGGCGGCGCTGGAAGGCCAATGCGACGAACCCGGCGTCTACGCGCTCGATACAGGGTGCGTATGGGGCGGCGCAATGACCCTGATGAATGTCGACACCGGCGAACAACTGCGTTGCGATTGCGACGATCAGGGCCACGCCACAACCCACCTTCCGACCACCGCATCACAGCCAGCCGGCGCGGCCCCATGACCAGCGCCGGATCGGGCCACAGGAGTTCCCCATGACCGAATTCAAACGCATCCCCCCGGAACAGGCCCAGGCCTTGCGCGAGCAAGGCGCGGTGGTCGTCGATGTCCGTGACCCTGCCACCTTTGCCGCGCTGCACATCAGCGGCTCCCGGCATCTGGACAACCATTCCATCGCCGACTTCATCCGCGGCGCCGACCTCGACGCGCCGACCGTGGTGGTCTGCTACCACGGCAACTCCAGCCAGAGCGCAGCCGCCTATCTGGTCAGCCAGGGCTTCAGTGACGTCTACAGCCTGGACGGTGGTTTCGAGTTGTGGCGTGCGACTTTTCCGACAGAAACGACACAAGACACCCACGAATAATTTTTTATGTCGCCAGAGCCCGCGTGATCCGCGGGCTTGAGCGGTGGCGGACGAACGGTCGGCCATAACTAATTACGTATTGCGCCTTTACCTTTCCCATTCCGAACTATCCTTAGCCTCAGGCCATCCAAAACAGGGGAGAGCCGGTACACCGGCGCACGGGTAATCGGGAGTAAGCTTTCAGGGAGCCTGCATGCCTGGAAGCATTCTGGGGGGTAAACGGCCACTGGGTTCCCAGCGGCTGTCCAGCAACGACTGATTGATCCGACACCGGCTCCACGTATCGAGCGAGGTGACGTCATGAGTATTTTTAGCCACTTCCAGCAACGTTTCGAGTCCACGCGGCAGGAGGAATACTCGCTGCAGGAATACCTCGAACTCTGCAAGCAGGACCGCAGCGCCTATGTATCGGCTGCGGAGCGTCTGTTGCTGGCAATCGGAGAACCGGAACTGCTGGACACCTCGACCAACTCGAGGCTCTCGCGAATCTTCTCCAACAAGGTGATTCGCCGCTATCCAGCCTTTGCAGACTTCCACGGGATGGAAGAATGCATCGAGCAGATCGTGTCCTATTTCCGCCACGCCGCCCAAGGCCTGGAAGAGAAGAAACAGATTCTTTACCTGCTCGGCCCCGTAGGTGGCGGTAAATCGTCCCTGGCCGAGAAACTCAAGCAATTGATGGAAAAGGTGCCCTTCTACGCCATCAAGGGCTCGCCGGTGTTCGAATCGCCCCTGGGGCTGTTCAATGCCACCGAGGACGGCGCCATCCTCGAGGAAGACTTCGGCATCCCACGCCGCTACCTCAATACCATCATGTCGCCATGGGCCACCAAGCGCCTGGCCGAATTCGGCGGTGACATCAGCCAGTTCCGGGTGGTCAAGCTCTACCCCTCGATCCTTAACCAGATCGCGGTGGCCAAGACCGAGCCGGGCGATGAAAACAACCAGGACATTTCGGCGCTGGTCGGCAAGGTTGATATCCGCAAGCTGGAAGAATTCCCGCAGAACGACGCCGACGCCTACAGCTACTCGGGCGCATTGTGCCGGGCCAACCAGGGCCTGATGGAATTCGTCGAGATGTTCAAGGCGCCCATCAAGGTCCTGCACCCGCTGCTCACCGCCACCCAGGAAGGCAACTACAACAGCACCGAGGGCCTGGGGGCGATTCCGTTTACCGGCATCCTGCTGGCCCACTCCAACGAATCGGAATGGCACACCTTCCGCAACAACAAGAACAACGAGGCCTTCATCGACCGGATCTACATCGTCAAGGTGCCGTACTGCCTGCGGGTGACCGATGAGGTGAAGATCTACGACAAGCTGCTGTTCAACAGCTCGCTGTCCAAGGCCCATTGCGCCCCCGACACCTTGAAGATGCTGGCCCAGTTCACGGTGCTGTCGCGCCTCAAGGAACCGGAGAACTCCAACATCTACTCCAAGATGCGCGTGTACGACGGTGAAAACCTCAAGGACACCGATCCAAAGGCCAAGTCGATCCAGGAATACCGCGACAACGCGGGCGTCGACGAAGGGATGAACGGGCTCTCCACGCGCTTCGCGTTCAAGATCCTATCCAAGGTCTTCAACTTCGACCCCCATGAGATCGCCGCCAACCCGGTCCACCTGCTGTACGTGCTGGAACAGCAGATCGAACAGGAACAGTTCCAGGCCGAAACCCGCGAGCGCTACCTGCGCTTCCTCAAGGAATACCTGGCGCCGCGCTACATCGAGTTCATCGGCAAGGAAATCCAGACCGCATACCTGGAGTCCTACAGCGAGTATGGCCAGAACATCTTCGACCGCTATGTGCTGTACGCGGACTTCTGGATCCAGGACCAGGAATATCGCGACCCGGAAACCGGCGAGATCCTCAATCGCGTCGCCCTGAACGAGGAGCTGGAGAAAATCGAAAAACCGGCTGGCATCAGCAATCCGAAGGATTTCCGCAACGAAATCGTCAACTTCGTACTGCGCGCCCGGGCCAACAACAATGGCAAGAACCCCACCTGGCTCAGCTATGAGAAGCTGCGGGTGGTTATCGAGAAGAAAATGTTCTCCAACACCGAGGACTTGCTACCGGTCATCAGCTTCAACGCCAAGGCCAGCAAGGAGGATCAGCAAAAACACAACGACTTCGTCACACGCATGGTCGAACGTGGCTACACCGACAAACAGGTACGGCTGCTCTCCGAGTGGTACCTGCGGGTCCGCAAATCGCAGTAAAACAGCTGCAAGCCACAAGCTACAAGCTGCAAGGAGAAGCGCGTTAGCCCTGGCAACCGGGTAACTGCTTCTACTTGAAGCTTGTAGCTCATCACTTGAAGCTGCCCGGAGGGCCCCATGAGCTATGTGATCGACCGACGCCTTAACGGCAAGAACAAGAGCACGGTGAACCGCCAGCGGTTTCTGCGGCGCTACCGTGACCACATCAAGAAGGCCGTCGAAGAGGCGGTCAGCCGGCGTTCCATTACCGACATGGAACACGGCGAGCAGATCAGCATTCCCGGTCGCGACATCGATGAACCGGTGCTTCACCACGGCCGTGGTGGCAAGCAGACCGTCGTGCACCCCGGCAACAAGGAGTTCACCAGCGGCGAGCACATCCCCAGGCCACAGGGCGGCGGCGGTGGCAAGGGGCCCGGCAAGGCGGGGAACTCCGGCGAAGGCATGGATGAGTTCGTGTTCCAGATCACCCAGGAGGAATTCCTGGAGTTCATGTTCGAGGACCTGGAACTGCCCAACCTGGTCAAGCGCAACCTGACCGGCACCGACACCTTCAAGACCGTGCGCGCCGGTATCAGCAACGAAGGCAACCCGTCACGCATCAACATCATCCGCACCCTGCGCTCCGCCCACGCCCGGCGCATCGCACTGTCGGGCAGCAGCCGCGCCAAGCTGCGCGAAGCCAAGGAAGAGCTGGCCCGCCTGAAGCGCGAGGAGCCGGACAACTTCGGTGACATCCAGGACCTGGAAGCGGAAATCGAAAAACTCAGTGCGCGCATCCACCGCGTGCCGTTCCTCGACACCTTCGACCTCAAGTACAACCTGCTGGTGAAACAGCCCAATCCCAGCTCCAAGGCGGTGATGTTCTGCCTGATGGACGTGTCCGGTTCCATGACCCAGGCCACCAAGGACATCGCCAAGCGTTTCTTCATCCTGTTGTACCTGTTCCTGAAGCGCAATTACGACAAGATCGACGTAGTGTTCATCCGCCACCACACCAGCGCCCGGGAAGTCGACGAGGAAGAATTCTTCTATTCCAGGGAAACCGGCGGCACCATCGTTTCCAGCGCCCTGAAGCTGATGCAGGAAATCATGGCCGAACGCTACCCGGCCAACGAGTGGAACATCTACGCGGCCCAGGCGTCGGACGGCGACAACTGGAACGACGATTCGCCGATCTGCCGCGACATCCTGATCAACCAGATCATGCCGTTCGTCCAGTACTACACCTATGT
Source organism: Pseudomonas sp. Cab53 (assembly GCF_018325965.1). Taxonomy (NCBI): domain Bacteria; kingdom Pseudomonadati; phylum Pseudomonadota; class Gammaproteobacteria; order Pseudomonadales; family Pseudomonadaceae; genus Pseudomonas; species Pseudomonas sp. Cab53. The sequence continues at coordinate 5,617,115 of NZ_AP021902.1, forward strand.
GGAAATCACACCACGGGAACACCAGGCCTTGTGGTATGAATACGAACGGATTGCCGAAGCGTTTTCCGACACATTTGCCCAACAGCAACTGGTCTCGGCCGGGGATATCTACCCGGTCTTCCGTGAACTCTTCCAGCGCAGGTTAGTGACATGACCGCCAAAAAAGAGCAGAAGCGCCAGCCCATCTCCACCGGCTCCGAATGGACGTTCGAGCTGATCCAGGCCTACGACCGCGAAATCAGCCGTATCGCGGACCGCTATGCCCTCGACACCTACCCGAACCAAATCGAGGTGATCACCGCCGAGCAGATGATGGACGCCTACGCGTCGGTCGGCATGCCGCTGGGTTATCACCACTGGTCCTACGGCAAGCATTTCCTCAGCACCGAGAAGTCCTACAGCCGAGGCCAGATGGGGTTGGCCTATGAAATCGTGATCAACTCGGACCCGTGCATCGCCTACCTGATGGAAGAAAACACCATCTGCATGCAGGCGTTGGTGGTCGCCCACGCCTGCTACGGGCACAACAGCTTCTTCAAGGGCAACTACCTGTTCCGCACCTGGACCGACGCCAGTTCGATCATCGATTACCTGGTGTTTGCCAAGCAGTACATCATGCAATGCGAGGAGCGCCACGGCATCGATGCCGTGGAAGACTTGCTGGATTCCTGCCACGCCCTGATGAACTACGGCGTGGACCGCTACAAGCGCCCGTATCCGATTTCCGCCGAAGAAGAGCGCCGGCGCCAGAAGGATCGCGAAGAGCACTTGCAGAAGCAGATCAACGATCTGTGGCGCACCATTCCCAAGGGCGCGGACAAGTACAACGAGAAAGACAACGCGCGGTTCCCAGCAGAGCCCCAGGAGAACATCCTCTACTTCATTGAAAAACACGCGCCGCTGCTGGAGCCGTGGCAGCGGGAAATCGTGCGCATCGTGCGCAAGATCGCCCAGTATTTTTATCCACAACGCCAGACCCAGGTCATGAACGAAGGCTGGGCGACCTTCTGGCACTACACGCTGATGAACGACCTGTACGATGAAGGCCTGGTCACCGACGGCTTCATGATGGAGTTCCTGACGTCCCACACCAGCGTGGTATTCCAGCCCGGCTTCGACAGCCCGTACTACAGCGGCATCAACCCTTACGCCTTGGGTTTCGCCATGTACCGCGACATCCGGCGCATGTGCGAGGACCCTACCGAAGAGGATCGCCGCTGGTTCCCCGAAATCGCCGGCTCGGACTGGCTGTCCACCATCAAGTTCGCCATGAGCAGCTTCAAGGATGAGAGTTTCATCCTGCAGTACCTGTCGCCCAAGGTGATCCGCGACCTGAAGCTGTTCAGCATCCTCGATGACGACCAGAAGGACGACCTGCTGGTGCCGGCCATCCACGACGAAAGCGGCTATCGCATCATCCGCGAAACCCTGGCGGCGCAATACAACCTGGGCAATCGCGAGCCCAATGTGCAGATCTACAGCATCGACCGCCGTGGCGATCGCTCCCTGACCCTGCGACACCAGGCCCACAACCGCAAACCGTTGGGCGATTCCACCGACGAGGTGCTCAAGCACTTGCACCGCCTCTGGGGCTTCGACATTCACCTGGAAACCCTGCAGGGCGACCAAGTGATGAAAACCCACCATGTGCCGCCCCGCAACGAACAAGGCGAAGGGGACTACGGCCGCCTGGACCTGGCCGTCGTCCATCTCTGATCCCGTTTTCACCTCCGGAAGTCCGACGTAAAGGGTTATCCTGTCGGGCCAACGGAGGTTTTTTATGCAGATCTACAAAGTCGGCGGCGCAGTGCGCGACCGCTTGCTGGGCATTCCCGTCACTGACGTCGACCGAGTCGTGGTAGGGGCCACTGCCGATGAAATGCTCGCCAGGGGGTTTCGCCCCGTGGGAGCCGATTTTCCGGTATTCCTCGACCCGAAGACGGGCGAGGAATACGCCCTTGCCCGCACTGAACGCAAGAGCGGCCGGGGCTACGGCGGCTTCGTGTTCCATGCCAGTCCCGAGGTCACCCTCGAAGAAGACCTGATCCGCAGGGACTTGACGATCAACGCCATGGCCGAGGATGACCACGGCAACCTGACCGATCCATACCACGGCCAGCAAGACCTTGAAGCCCGCATACTGCGCCACGTTTCCCCCGCATTCGCCGAAGATCCGCTCCGTGTCCTGCGCGTCGCCCGCTTTGCCGCGCGGTACGCGCCGCTGGGTTTCAAAGTGGCGGAGCAGACCCTCGGGCTGATGCGCCAGCTCAGCGAATCCGGAGAGCTCGAAGCGCTGACGCCCGAGCGCAGCTGGAAGGAAATTTCCCGGGCACTCATGGAAGACCAGCCACAGGTGTTCATCCAGGTACTGCGCGACTGCACCGCCCTCAAGGTCTTGATGCCCGAAGTCGATGCGCTGTTCGGCGTCCCCCAGCCCGAAGCCCATCACCCGGAAATCGACACCGGCATCCACACCCTGGGCGTGCTGGAGCAGGCCGCCCGTCACAGCCAACCGCTGACCGTGCGCTGGGCTTGCCTGCTCCATGACCTGGGGAAAGGCCTGACACCCGAACACGAATGGCCCCGCCACATCGCCCATGAACACAAGGGGCTGAAGCTGATCAAGGCCGTCAACGAGCGCTTCAAGGTGCCGCGCGACTGCCAGGAACTGGCGCTATTGGTGGGGCAATATCACACCCACGGTCATCGCGCGCTGGAGTTGAAGGCATCCACGCTGCTCGAACTGCTGCAAAGCTTTGATGTGTACCGTCGGCCCCAGCGCTTTGAAGAGTTCATTGCGGCCTGCGAGATGGACGCGCGAGGACGCAAAGGGTTTGAGCGGCGCAGTTATCCACAGGCTGACTATCTGCGCGGGGCCGCGGCGGCGGCTCGCGGGGTGGCGGTCCAGCCCTTGCTGGAAAAAGGCTTCAAGGGCCCGGAACTGGGCGAGGCGATCAAGCGCGAGCGGCTCCGGGCGCTGAAGGCTTACAAGGAGGCGGCAAGCTGAGGGAAGTCGTGTGTGAGTTGTATCTCTAGCAGGTGTACCGCCGCCATCGCGAGCAAGCCCGCTCCCACAAGAGGATCTGCGGCAAAGCCAAACTCCGTGGACACGACCCATCGCTGTGGGAGCGAGTTTGCTCGCGATGACGCTATCAGGAACGCAGCAGGGCTGAAGGCGTAAGCGGCTGCCCTCGCCATTCGAAGGCCACCGGCGCCAGTACCTGGTCGATCCGGGCTTCGTCCCACAGCGTGGCGAAACTCTTGCCGACACCGGGGTGCACCCGATCCGGCGCAATCAACGACAGGGGCCAGAGGACAAAGGCATTCTTGAGGATTTCCGCCCGCGGTAGCACCAGGCCATCGAAGTTGCCGACCTGTTCGCCATAGAGCAACACGTCGATGTCCAGCGGCAGTCCCTTGCGATCGGGGGCATAACGGCCGTTGTCAGCCTCGATGAACTTGAGGCGGCGATCCAGCTCCATCAGCGGCAAATCGGTGAAGGCCGACACGACGAAGTTGAAGAATGGCCCACTCTTGATGCCCACCGGCTGGCTCTCGAAGACGGCCGAACAATGAATGTCCACCAGAAAACCCGCCAGGGCTTCGAGACCGGCGCGCAAATGGGTCTCACGCTCGATATTGCTGCCGAGCCCGAGAAAAACCTGAGTCAGCGACATCCGCGCTCGATCTCCACGCCAACACCGCTGGCCGCCGGGACGGCGCCAGGCTTGGTCACTTTCAGCCGCAGCCAGGTGATCTTGAATTCGTCCATGAGCGCCTGGGCCAGCCGCTCGGCAAAGGTTTCAACCAGCTGGAACTGGGCTTGCTCGGCAAACGCCTGGATACGCGACGATACGCTGGCGTAGTCGAGCGCCAGGGTCAGGTCATCGCCTGCGGCGGCCGGACGGTTATCCCAGGCAAAACTCAGGTCGAGTCGCAGACACTGTCGGATGCCTCGCTCCCAGTCGTAGGCACCGATTACCGTGTCGACTTCCAGGCCCTCGATAAACACTCTGTCCAAGCACTCTTCTCCGCAGCACGACAAGGGCGCAATGCGCCGTTAGAATCAGGGCGTCCTCGCCCGGAATAGTTAGCATGTTTTGGTTACTGGCGATTCTCGCCTACCTGCTCGGCTCGCTGTCCTTCGCCATTTTGCTCAGCCGCCTCACCGGTCGCCCGGATCCGCGAATGAGTGGCTCAGGCAATGCCGGCGCCACCAACATGCTGCGCCTGGCCGGACGCAAACTCGCCATCCTGACCCTGCTTGGCGACCTCTGCAAAGGCCTTGTACCCGTACTGATTGCCAGCCTTGCAGGGCTCTCGTTGCAACAACAGGCCTGGATCGGCGTGTGCGCCGTGATCGGCCACCTGTTCCCGCTGTATTTTCGCTTTCGCGGCGGCAAGGGTGTCGCCACCGCCGCCGGCATGCTGCTGGGCCTGTACCCGCCCGCGGCCCTGCTGGCGGTGTGCGCTTGGCTGTTGACGTTCTACCTGACCCGCACCAGCTCCCTGGCGGCATTGATCGCTACACCGCTGACCCTGCCGCTGCTGGCCTGGCAGGAACCGGCCGCGTTGCTGCCAATGACAGCGCTGGTGGCACTGATCGTCTGGCGCCATCGGGGCAATCTACGCGACCTGTTCGCCGGGCGCGAACGACATTTCTAGGCGGTGCAGGAAAAAACCCACGGGTTCTTCCACACCCACCTCCCCGACGCCCTACAACGGCGACAACTGCTCCATCGGCCAACGCGCCTGCACACTGATCGCCAGGCTTTCCTGCTGCCCGACCTGCAGGCGTTGACAGCCGGCAAAGGCGATCATCGCGCCGTTATCGGTGCAGAACTCCGGCCGGGCGTAGTAAACGTCGCCCTTCATGTCGCCAAGCATTTTCTCCAGCGACGTGCGCAAGGCCTTGTTCGCACTCACCCCGCCGGCGATCACCAGCCGCTTGAGCCCGGCCTGCTTCAGGGCACGCTTGCACTTGATGGTCAAAGTCTCTACCACGGCCTGCTGGAACGCCAGCGAGATGTCGCAACGGGCTTGTTCGCCGTCGTCACCAGCGCTGACGCATTGCTGCCAGGTGTTCAGGGCGAAGGTTTTCAGGCCACTGAAACTGAAATCGAGGCCGGGCCGGTCGCACATCGGGCGCGGGAATACGAAACGTCCGTCGACACCCTGGGCCGCCAGGCGGGAGATTTCCGGGCCACCGGGGTAATTGAGGCCCATCATTTTCGCGGTTTTGTCGAAGGCTTCGCCGGCGGCGTCGTCGAGGGTCTCGCCGAGCAGCTCATAGTGGCCGATGCCATCGACCCGGATCAGTTGCGTATGACCGCCCGATACCAACAAAGCGACGAACGGAAACTCCGGCGGCTGCGCCTCCAGCATCGGGGCCAGCAAATGGCCTTCCATGTGGTGCACGCCCAGGGCCGGAATACCCCAGGCAAAGGCCAGCGCCTGGGCACAGGACGCGCCCACCAGCAGCGCCCCCACCAGCCCCGGGCCGGCGGTGTAGGCAATGGCGTCGATCTCGGTCGGCACGCAGTCGGCTTCGGCCAGGACCTGGCGGATCAAGGGCAGCATGCGCTTGACGTGGTCGCGCGAAGCAAGCTCGGGCACCACCCCGCCGTAGGCGCGGTGCAGGTCGATCTGACTGAACAATGCATCGGCCAGCAGGCCGCGCTCACTGTCGTAGAGGGCGACACCGGTTTCGTCGCAGGAAGTTTCCAGTCCCAGTACTAGCATGGGTTTGCGCCTTGTAGCGGCTGAATTCGAAGGCGCGCATAATAGTCGCCGCGTTGTGCCCCGACCAGCGGTTTTCGATCAGAGGCTTTGCATTCCGAGCGTTGAGGGGTTAACATCCGCAACCCTTAAAAACCGACGTCTTCAAGTGCTCTTTTGCCGCGAGGATGTTGACCCCGGTAATGAATGAAGGTAGCTCTGGATGCCAGCCGTCAAAGTAAAAGAGAACGAACCCTTCGACGTAGCTCTGCGTCGTTTCAAGCGCTCCTGCGAAAAAGCCGGTGTTCTGGCTGAAGTTCGTAGCCGCGAATTCTACGAGAAGCCGACTTCTGAGCGTAAGCGCAAGGCAGCAGCCGCTGTTAAGCGTCACGCCAAGAAAGTTCAGCGCGAACAGCGCCGCGCCGTACGTCTGTACTAATACACAGACGTTCGTAGCAAGCTTCTGCCAAGCCCGGCCCTCAAGCCGGGCTTATGGCATTTGCGGAAAACGCTCGATGCTTCACCGTCAAAGCCGCAGACGCGACCGCGACAACCTGCTTCACCGCGTCAGACCTGGCTCTTTTGCCAGCGGTGCACGTCTCTTCTGACGAGCCTTCCAAGGCTACTGACGAGCACACCCTGATTCCTCTAACGACGATCAGCCCAAGACACCTGCTTGCGTGCCCGCTTCATGAGCTATCCGAGGCCTGACCGGCCGTTACCGGACTCAGCACACTTATTCAAACCGTCAGATACTGATTGCCATTAACGTCAGTGGATTTTCGGCAGATACACTTCCCAACAGCGATGATGCAGACAACCCGGTCGAGCCACCGATTTACCGTGTCTCAAACCAAGCCCCGGTTACGCCTGTTGATTCCGGGCTCCTATTTCGCGCAGTGATGATGAGAACGCCATGGCCGGGCTGATTCCCCAGAGCTTTATTGACGACCTCCTGAACCGCACCGACATCGTCGATGTGGTCAGCTCTCGCGTGCAAATGAAGAAAGCAGGCAAGAACTACACGGCCTGCTGCCCGTTCCACAAGGAAAAAACCCCGTCCTTCAGCGTCAGCCCCGACAAGCAGTTCTACTACTGCTTCGGCTGCGGCGCGGGCGGCAATGCCCTCGGCTTCCTGATGGACCACGACAACCTGGAGTTCCCCCAGGCCGTCGAGGAACTGGCCAAGGCCGCCGGCATGGAAATTCCTCGCGAGGAAAGCGGCCGGCAGCACAAGCCCCGCCAACCGACCGATTCGCCGCTGTATCCCCTGCTGACAGCGGCGGCCGAGTTCTATCGCCAGGCACTCAAGAGTCATCCCGCGCGCAAGGCGGCGGTGGACTATCTCAAGGGACGCGGCCTGACCGGCGAAATCGCCCGGGACTTTGGCCTCGGCTTTGCCCCGCCGGGCTGGGACAACCTGTACAAGCACCTGAGCAGCGACACGTTGCAGCAACGTGCCATGATCGACGCCGGCCTGCTGATCGAAAACGCCGAGACCGGCAAGCGCTATGACCGCTTCCGCGACCGGGTGATGTTTCCGATCCGCGACACCCGCGGGCGGATCATCGCCTTTGGCGGCCGGGTCCTGGGCGACGACAAGCCCAAGTACCTGAACTCCCCGGAAACCCCGGTCTTCCATAAAGGCCAGGAACTCTATGGCCTGTACGAAGCTCGCAAGAACAACCGCAACCTAGACGAAATCATCGTCGTCGAAGGCTACATGGACGTGATCGCACTGGCCCAGCAAGGCCTGCGTAACGCCGTCGCGACCCTGGGCACGGCCACCAGCGAAGAACACATGAAGCGCCTGTTCCGCGTCGTGCCCAACGTGCTGTTCTGCTTCGACGGCGACCAGGCCGGTCGTAACGCCGCCTGGCGCGCGCTGGAGGCTACCCTGCCCTGCCTGCAGGACGGACGGCGTGCCCGCTTCCTGTTCCTGCCCGAAGGCGAGGACCCGGACACTCTGGTGCGTTCCGAAGGTACGGACGCCTTCCGCGCGCGGATCAACCAGCACGCCCAGCCGCTGGCCGATTATTTTTTCCAGCAACTGACAGAAGAAGCCGACCCGCGCTCCCTCGAAGGCAAGGCCCACATGGCCACCCTCGCGGCGCCACTGATCGACAAGGTGCCAGGGGCCAACCTGCGCATCCTGATGCGCCAGCGCCTGACCGAGATCACCGGCCTCAACAGCGAGGCGGTCAATCAACTGGTCCACAGCGCGCCCCAGGAGGCCCCGCCGGCCTACGACCCGGGCATCGACTACGACGCGATGCCGGACTTCGCCGACTATCATCAACCCCAGCAGGATTACGCTCCCCAGCAGGAGTGGACGCCGAAGAAGCCCGGCAGCGGCGGCAAGAAATGGGACAAAAAACCCTGGGACAAGAACGGCAAGCGTGGCGATCGCGACCAGCCACGTGCCCCGCGGGTCCCGGCCGCCGTCGAACCACCAACACTGGCCGCGTTGCGCACCTTGCTGCATCACCCGCAACTGGCCGAAAAAGTCGAGGATGCCGGGCATTTCGCCGCCGAGGACCACAGCAATACGCAATTGCTGGTCGCCCTTCTCGAGGCCGTGCAGAAGAACCCCAGGCTAAACTCTTTCCAGTTGATCGCGAGGTGGCACGGCACCGAGCAGGGGCGCCTGTTGAAGGCCCTGGCCGAGAAGGAGTGGCTGATTGACGGAGACAACCTTGAACAACAGTTTTTCGACACCATTACTAGCTTGTCCGCCCGCCAACGCGAGCGAAACCTGGAACAACTTCTGCGAAAAGCTCGCCAGAGCGAGCTGACCAGCGAAGAGAAAAACCAATTGCGCGACTTACTCAGCCGCAATGTTTGCGCATCAAACCCGACCTCAACTGGCGCGTGAGGTCACAGCTCAGGTATAATCCTCGGCTTGTTTTTTGCCCGCCAAGACCTTCAGTGGATAGGGTGTTATGTCCGGAAAAGCGCAACAGCAGTCTCGTATCAAAGAGTTGATCCTATTGGGTCGTGAGCAGGGCTACCTGACTTACGCGGAGGTCAACGACCACCTGCCGGAGGATATTTCAGATCCGGAACAGGTGGAAGACATCATCCGCATGATCAACGACATGGGGATCAACGTATTCGAGGTTGCGCCAGATAAGGATGCCCTTATGCTGGCCGACGCCGATACCGACGAGGCGGCCGCTGAAGAAGCAGCCGCAGCGCTGGCGGCGGTCGAGACCGACATTGGTCGCACCACCGACCCGGTGCGCATGTACATGCGCGAAATGGGTACGGTAGAACTCCTCACACGTGAAGGCGAGATCGAAATCGCCAAGCGTATTGAAGAAGGCATCCGTGAAGTGATGGGCGCAATCGCGCACTTCCCTGGCACGGTTGACCATATTCTTTCCGAGTACAACCGCGTCACCACCGAAGGTGGTCGCCTGTCCGACGTCCTGAGCGGCTACATCGACCCGGACGACGGCATCGCGCCGCCTGCCGCCGAAGTACCGCCACCGATCGACGCGAAAGCCGCCAAGGCCGACGACGACAACGATGACGAAGACGCCGAAGCCGGTGACGACGAAGAAGAAGCCGAAAGCGGTCCGGATCCGATCATCGCTGCACAGCGTTTCGGCGCTGTGGCCGACCAGATGGAAATCACCCGCAAGGCGCTGAAGAAGCACGGTCGCAACAACAAGGCGGCGATTGCCGAACTGTTGGCCCTGGCCGAGCTGTTCATGCCGATCAAGCTGGTGCCCAAGCAATTCGAAGGCCTGGTCGAGCGTGTTCGCAGCGCCCTGGATCGCCTGCGTCAGCAAGAGCGCGCGATCATGCAGCTGTGCGTGCGTGATGCCCGCATGCCGCGTGCCGACTTCCTGCGTCAGTTCCCCGGCAACGAAGTCGACGAAAGCTGGACCGACGCACTGGCCAAAGGCAAGAGCAAGTACGCCGAAGCCATTGCCCGCCTGCAACCGGACATCGTGCGTTGCCAGCAGAAACTGAGCGCGCTGGAAACCGAGACCGGCCTGAGCATTGCGGAAATCAAGGACATCAACCGTCGCATGTCCATCGGTGAGGCCAAGGCCCGCCGTGCGAAGAAAGAGATGGTTGAAGCGAACTTGCGTCTGGTGATCTCCATCGCCAAGAAGTACACCAACCGTGGCCTGCAATTCCTCGACCTGATCCAGGAAGGCAACATCGGCCTGATGAAAGCGGTGGACAAGTTCGAATACCGTCGCGGCTACAAGTTCTCGACCTATGCCACCTGGTGGATTCGTCAGGCGATCACTCGCTCGATCGCCGACCAGGCCCGCACCATCCGTATCCCGGTGCACATGATCGAGACGATCAACAAGCTCAACCGTATTTCCCGGCAGATGCTGCAGGAAATGGGTCGCGAACCGACGCCGGAAGAGCTGGGCGAACGCATGGAAATGCCTGAGGACAAGATCCGCAAGGTACTGAAGATCGCCAAAGAGCCCATCTCCATGGAAACCCCGATCGGTGATGACGAAGACTCCCATCTGGGTGACTTCATCGAAGACTCCACCATGCAGTCGCCGATCGATGTCGCCACCGTAGAGAGCCTCAAGGAAGCGACCCGCGAAGTACTCTCGGGCCTCACCGCACGTGAAGCCAAGGTACTGCGCATGCGCTTCGGCATCGACATGAATACCGACCACACCCTTGAGGAAGTCGGTAAGCAGTTCGATGTGACCCGTGAGCGGATCCGTCAGATCGAAGCCAAGGCGTTGCGCAAACTGCGCCACCCGACGCGAAGCGAACATCTGCGTTCCTTCCTCGACGAGTGACCCCCAAAACCCCCGGCCCTGCCGGGGGTTTTGCCATGTGTCGATAAAAACCCTCCGTTACGCCCTCCCCGCCCTGTTGGCCGTCTACACTCGAAACATCCTCCCCGAACCATTGACGAGACAGTGATGCCCAGACTGACGGCCGCGCTTTTGTTGTCATTGATGACATGGACCGCAACAGCTGGCGCGTTCACGCTCACCGACGAGGAGCAACGCTGGCTCAAGGACCATCCCGACCTGCGATTGGGCATCGATGCCTCCTGGCCGCCGTTTGAGTTTCGCGACGACCAGGGCCGTTACCAGGGCCTGACCGCCGACTACGTCGACATCCTCCGCGAGCGGCTGGCCATCAAGATCGTCCCGATCGAGCCGGCCACCTGGACGGAGGTGCTGGAGCAGGTCGTACAGGGCAAGATCGACCTTCTGCCGGGCATCATGTCCACCCCCGAACGCCAGAATTACCTGGCCTTCACCCGTCCCTACCTCGACTTCCCCATTGTCATCCTGGCCCACCGCGGCGGCGCCCAACCCCATAGACTGGAAGACCTGTACGGGTTGAAAATCGCCGTGGTGGAGAACTACGCCCCCCACGAGCTGTTGCGCAATCATCACCCCGACCTGAACCTGGTGGCGCTGCCCAACGTCAGCTCAGCCCTGCAAGCCCTGGCGACCGACGAGGTGGACGCCGTGGTCGGCGACCTGGCCTCCAGCGTCTGGAGCCTGCGCCAACTCAAGCTCGAAGGCCTTTATGTCAGCGGGGAAACGCCCTACCGCTACCAATTGGCGATGGCCGTCCCACGGGACAGCAAGATCCTGGTGGGCATCCTGGACAAGGTCCTGGCTGACATGAGCCCGGCCCAGGTCAGCGAGATCCAGGCGAAATGGGTCGGCAATGTGCATGACTACCGCCAGTTCTGGTCGGACCTGGTGGTCTACGGCCTGCCGGCTCTGCTGCTCCTGGTGGGCATCCTGGCGGTGGTGATTCGCATCAACCGTCGTCTCAGCTCGGAGATCGCCCGGCGCGTCGAGCTGGAGCAGGAGTTGCGCAGCAGCGAATATCATTACCGCGGACTGGTGGAAAGCCTGTCGGCCATTGCCTGGGAGGCCCGGGTCAGCGACTTCACCTACAGCTACGTGTCACCCCACGCCGAAGAACTGCTGGGCTACCCCCTCGCCCACTGGCTGATCCCGGGGTTCTGGCGCAATATCATTCACCCGGCCGACCTGACCAGGGCCGAGACCTATTGCAACCAGGAAGTGCTCGCCGGCCGCGACCATTGCATCGATTACCGCGTACTCACCGCCGACGGCCGCTGCCTGTGGGTGCGCGACATCGTCAGCCTGATCGAACATGCCCATGAACCCGTGATGCGCGGGCTGATGATCGACATCAGCGAGGCCAAGCGCACCGAGGAAGCCTTGCGCCTGTCCGAACAGAAATTCGCCTCGGTGTTCCGCCAGTGCCCGGACATTCTGGTGATTGCGCGCCTGCTCGACGGCTGCCTGCTGGAGGTCAACAGCGCTTTCGAGGAGCAGATCGGCCTGAGCGCCGCCGAGGTGGTGGGTCGGACCGCGACCGACCTCGACATCTGGGGCATCCAGGGGGTGGGGCCGAGCCTGTTGCAACGTCTGCAGGCCGGAAGCATCCGCAACCTGGAGATGCCCTTCCGCCGCAGCAACGGCCAGGCGTTCACCGGGCTGATTTCCGCCGAGCCGTTTGACCTCGACACCACGCCGGCCCTGGTCGTGGTAGTGCGTGACATCAGCCAGTTGAAGGAAACCCAGCAACAGTTGCAGACCTCCGAAGAGAAGTTTGCCAAGGCGTTCCACGCGTCACCGGATGGCTTGCTGCTGTCCCGGCAAAGCGACGGCCTGCTGATCGAGGTCAACGAAGGCTTCAGCCGCATCACCGGCTTCAACAGTGCCTTGTCGGTGGACCGCTCGACCCTGGACCTCGGCATCTGGGTCAATCTCAACGAACGCAAACAGATGCTCGACCTGTTGCAGCGCGACGGTTTCGTGCGGGATTTCAGTTGCCATATCCGGCGCAATGACGGGCAGATCCGGCTCTGCGAAGTGTCCAGCCGACCGCTGCCCATCGGCGACGAAGACTGCATGCTGACCATCGCCCGGGACATCACCGAACGCCACTTGATGCAGGAAAAGCTGCAACAGGCGGCCACCGTGTTCGAAAGCACCGCCGAAGGCGTGTTGATCACCGATACGCAACAACACATCAGCGCCGTGAACCGCGCCTTCACCGAAATCACCGGCTACAGCGAGACCGAAGCCTTGGGCCATACACCGCGCCTGCTGGCTTCCGGCCTGCATGACAGCGCGTTCTACGCCGCGATGTGGCACCAGTTGACGGCGGAGGGGCACTGGCAGGGGGAGATCTCCAACCGGCGCAAGAACGGCGAGCTGTACCCCAGCTGGCTGACCATCAGCGCGGTGCGCAACCGGGAACAACAGATCACCCATTTCGTGGCGGTGTTTGCCGACATCTCCAGCCTCAAGCATGCCCAGGCCCGGCTTGATTACCAGGCCCACCACGACCCGCTTACCGGCCTGCCGAATCGCACCCTGTTCGAAAGCCGCCTGCTGACAGCCTTGACCAGCCAGCAGGAGCAAGGCGGCCAGGGCGCGGTGCTGTTTCTCGACCTGGACCGTTTCAAGCACATCAACGACAGCCTCGGGCACCCGGTCGGCGACCTACTGCTCAAGGGCATCGCCGTGCGCTTGCGCGAGCAACTGCGTGATATCGACACCGTGGCTCGCCTGGGCGGCGACGAGTTCATCATCCTGCTGCCCGGCTTGCAGCAACCCAGCGACGCCGAGCACATCGCCCAGAAGCTGTTGAACTGTTTTACCGCGCCATTCCAGGCCGGCGAACACGAGTTCTTCATCAGCGCCAGCATCGGCACCAGTCTTTATCCACAGGACGGTTGCGACGTTGCCACGCTGGTCAAGAACGCCGACGCGGCGATGTACCGCTCCAAGGCCAAGGGCCGCAACCGGGTGGAAAGCTACACTCGCGACCTCACTGCCCAGGCCAGCGAGCGCGTGGCCCTGGAGCACGAGCTGCGCCGGGCGATCGAGCGCAATGAACTGTCGCTGTCCTTCCAGCCGAAAATCAGCCTCGCCGACAACCGACTGGTGGGGGCCGAGGCGCTGATTCGCTGGTACCACCCGACGTTTGGCGACGTGCCGCCGGAGCACTTCATTCCCCTGGCCGAAGAAAACGGCATGATCCTGCAGATCGGCGATTGGGTACTGGAGCGCGCGTGTCGGCAACTGTGCGAATGGAACAGCACCTACGAAAGCCTCGGCCCGTTGTCGGTCAACCTGGCCGGCGCCCAGCTACGCCAACCCAACCTGCTGGGGCGCATCGAACAATTGTTGCGGGAGAACCAGCTCGAACCGGGTCTGTTGCAACTGGAAATTACCGAAAACTTCATCATGAGCCAGGCTGAAGAAGCCCTGATGGTGCTGCACCAACTGAAAAAACTCGGCGTGCAACTGGCCATCGACGACTTCGGCACCGGTTATTCCTCCCTGAGCTACCTCAAGCGTCTGCCGCTGGACATCCTCAAGATCGACCAGTCCTTCGTCCGCGGCCTGCCCGACGACCCCCACGACGCCGCCATCGTACGGGCCATCATCGCCCTGGGCCGCAGCATGCAATTCACCATCATCGCCGAGGGCGTCGAGACCCTGGCCCAACAGCAGTTCCTCACCGAAGAAGGTTGCGAACAAATCCAGGGCTACATCGTCAGCCTGCCGCTGTGCGCCGCCGAGTTCGCCGCCACGTTCCTGCGTGTGACCGTATCGGATTATTCGGATAGCACAGCCGAGAAACCGTCGCTATAATCCGCGGCCTACTGAGGGCCTATAGCTCAGTTGGTTAGAGCAGAGGACTCATAATCCTTTGGTCCACGGTTCAAGTCCGTGTGGGCCCACCAAATTGAAAGCCGCGCATTGCGCGGCTTTTGCGTTTTTGAGAGGGTGGTTGCCTCGTTCCTCCCTCCCCTCCCAGAGACGTCCATCATCGCCAGCCCCAGCCTCCCCCGACTGTTTCTCGATCTGTTCTGGCAACTGGGCATCCTGGTGGTGCCGGCCTTTTTCGTCACGGTGATGCCGCCGGTGTTGGCCTTGCTGACGGTGCTGTTGCTCGGCGTGTCGATGGGTCTGGCGGTGCGCCTGGGCTTTCGATCGACCGCCCGAGGCCTGGCCCGATTGACGATTGGCGCGGTGTTTGGCCTGGGCTTCAGCCTGGGCAGGGCGCTGCCCGAGTGGTGGGGCATCCTGGCGGCGATCGCCGCGATCATCGGCGGGCTCGCGGGCGTCAGCACGTGGGAGCGGCGCCTTGGCCTGGTGGTGGAACCGGTCAAGGGCCCGAGTGCCTGGGGTGGCGGCGAGCCGCAGTTGACGCCCGAGGGCGAGCCGATCCGGACGTTCAATCACAGTGAAATCGCGATGGGGGGCCCGACCTATTGCGACTACCTGTTCCCCGACGGTGTGCTGTTACAAGGTCTCGGGTCTTCGGCGGTGTTCTCGGCGGATGGACGTTACTTTGCGGCAACCGTACCGTCCCGGCAGGCTTGGGGGTTAGTCGTGCTTGACCGCCAGCAGCGGCGGGTCTATCGCTGCGACAACAGCGAGTTCTGGGAATTGGACACGCTGGACCTCAACGGGCTGGCGGGTCGCCACAGCCCGCTGGTGGACGATGGCGCCCGCCAGGCCCGGCTCGATGAATTGCTGCAAACCGCCCGCGTCGCCGAACTGGTACCCGTCGCCGACCTCTGGCTGGAACCTGGCAGTTACCCGGACGCTATCGCGCACACGATCGAGCGCCGCTCTGCCGACGGGCAACACTGCCTGACGGGCAGGCTTTCACTGCCTCCGGTGTTTCGCGACCTGCCCCAACCCCTGGCGCCGCTGGTGTCACCGCGCTATGCCATCAGCGTCAATGAGCAGCCCTCCGGCCTGTTGATGGGCGCCGATACGGCCATTGTCTGGAGCTCCGATCAGCACGCTCTGGTGTGCCAGGCCCAGGAGCAGGGCGGCAGTTCCGAGGGCGACCGGTACTGGTTGTGGCACGCCGACCAGGGCTGGCGCGCCCTTCCCTCACCCTGGGTGAAGCATGACGTTGAGCCGTCCTTTTACTGGGGTGACGTGCTCGGTCTCGACGCCCATCATGTGCGCATAGGTGCATACCTGGATTACCCACGCCCGTCCCTTGGCCGGCATGGTTATCGCCTCGACAGCATCCACGGCGATACCGAAACCCAGGCAGGTCACGATGCCCAGGGTCGCGTGCAGGTGGCCGAGTTTCAGTTGACCCGGATGAGCATCGTGCTGCCGTTGGACAGTGAGGGCCGACGAGGTGACGCGTTCATCGAGACACAGCCGTTGCTGGGTGGCCTCTGCGCCCACCTGACCTGGCTGACCGACAATCACGCCGGCATGGGCGCTTATCGTTGCCAGATCGGTGACTGGCAACTGCCTGGGCGCTGGCTGCTGGATCATCGGGTGTCGGACTGCGGACGGTATCTGGCGCTGTTGCCTTTTGCCGAAACGATGACGTTGGCCACCCATGCGGTGGTGGTCGATGTGCCGGCACGCAGCCTGTTGCAAGGACCGCCCCTGTGGGTGGCCCGCGTGCTTGATTTCCGTAATGGCCTGCTGAGCCTGGCGACGATTGCCGGCCGCCTGGGCCAGGACCTTGAAGGCAATGCACTGCAACGCTTCGACATCCCTGCGCCACCGGTCGGCAGCGATCCGTCGTTCTTTCATCCCGACGAGCGATCCCGGCTGTTCTACAACGCCGTAGAGCTGCGCGTGACCGGCTCTCAGCTACACAGCGTCGCCCCCTGGCGCCAAGTGGATCGCCCCCAGGTGGCCAATGCCGACGGCGATTTTATCCAGCCCGCACCGGGAGGCCAGGACGCCGCCTGGCTGTTCGGCAGTGAAACGGAGTACGGCGACAGCTGGATCCGCGCCAGCTCGCCACGGCTCGGCGGCCATCTGCTGACAGCCTCTGGCTGCGCGCTGAACGAGCTGGCGCCTTCAATGATCTGGTCACCGAAAGGCCGCTATCTCGCCCTGACCCGCATGGCGACAGATGTAACCGAGCTTTGTGGCCACTATCGAGGCTGGCAGTTGCTGCTGCTCGATGTCCAGGAACACACGCTGCGGGTGCACCCGCAATGGCTGGGCAACCGTCCGCTGTTCGAACGCTTCGGCAACGATCATGTGCAAGTCCGGTGTTTCGAACGGGATTGGGCAGCCGAGGACGATGATGACCCGGGCTCCGTGCGGTCCTTGCCGCTGTCCGCGCTGCTGCAATTGCCGGTTGAACCGCTGGTCTGCCAGGACGGTATCTGGCTCAGGGCCACGCAAACACACTTGGCACCTGCCTGGCGCGCGCTGACATTACCGGCCATCGGCTATTTCCAGCCAGAGAACCTGTAACATGTTCGCCCACAACGCCCACGCCGGAGCCCGCCTTGGCTGACACCCGTCCCCCCGTCCTCGACGAAATCGACCGCCAACTGATCGCGGCCCTGCAAATCAATGCCCGGGAAAGCGTCGCCATGCTCGCCCGGCAACTGGGCATCGCCCGGACGACCGTGACCTCACGACTGGCGCGCCTGGAAAAGACCAAGGTCATCACCGGATACGGCGTGCGCCTCGGCCAGCGGCTGATTGATGGCGGCTTGCAGGCCTACGTCGGCATCAAGGTCCAGCCGCGCTCCGGCAAGGACGTGCTGCGGCGCCTGAGCGCCATGGCCCAGGTCCAGCAGCTTTGTGCCGTCAGTGGCGAGTTCGATTACGTGGCCTGGCTGCGCACCGATTCGCCAGAACAGCTGGATCAGTTGCTGGACCAGATCGGCAGCGTGGACGGCGTGGAAAAGACCACCACCTCGATCATCCTCAGCAGCAAGATCGACCGGGGCCAGCCGCTCTAGAACCCGCACTTGTGAGCGCGCGGCTGCTCGTGATTGCGTGAGACCAGGCAGTGCCTGCATCGCAGACATACGTCCTTCGTGAGCAGGCTCGTTCCCACGGGAAGGATTTTTGTCATTAAGACTGTCAAATACGTCAAATCGACTCATCACACATAAAAATGACGACATATTGTGTCTTATTAACGTATCTCCCACTCCCTAGAATGGCTGGCATCTTTCCTATACTCAGACGCGAGCTTTGCGTCGAGTCGCCCATCAAGGTCCGCCATGAACAAGCACAATCGCCATCCAGCAGACGGTAAGAAACCCATCACTATCTTCGGGCCGGACTTCCCTTTCGCTTTTGACGACTGGATCGAGCACCCGGCGGGGCTGGGCAGCATTCCTGCCGAGAACCTGGGTGCGGAGGTGGCGATTGTCGGGGCCGGGATCGCCGGGCTGGTGGCGGCGTACGAATTGATGAAGCTGGGCCTCAAGCCCGTGGTCTATGAAGCGTCGAAAATGGGTGGGCGGCTGCGCTCCCAACCATTCAATGGCGCCGAAGGGGTGATCGCCGAGTTGGGCGGCATGCGTTTCCCGGTGTCTTCCACGGCGTTCTACCACTACGTCGACAAGCTGGGCCTGGAAACCAAACCGTTTCCCAACCCGTTGACCCCAGCCTCGGGCAGCACGGTCATCGACCTCGAGGGCCAGACCTACTACGCCGAGAAAATGGCCGACCTGCCGGCCTTGTTCCAGGAAGTGGCGGACGCCTGGGCCGACGCCCTGGAGGATCGCTCGCGCTTCGGCGAGATCCAGCAGGCGATCCGCGACCGCGACGTGCCGCGCCTAAAGGCACTGTGGAACACCCTCGTCCCCCTGTGGGATGACCGCACGTTCTACGACTTCGTGGCCACTTCCAAGGCCTTCGCCAAACTCTCTTTCCAACACCGCGAGGTGTTCGGCCAGGTCGGTTTCGGCACGGGTGGCTGGGATTCGGACTTCCCCAACTCGATGCTGGAAATTTTCCGCGTGGTGATGACCAACTGCGACGATCACCAGCACCTGGTCGTCGGTGGCGTCGAGCAAGTGCCCTACGGCATCTGGAAGCACGTGCCGGAACGCTGCGCGCACTGGCCCCAGGGCACCAGCCTGAGTTCGTTGCACCTGGGCGCTCCGCGCAGCGGCGTGAAGCGCATCGCCCGGGCCGCCGACGATCGCTTCAGCGTGACGGACGTCTGGGGCGACACCCGCGAATATGCCGCCGTACTGGTCACCTGCCAGAGCTGGCTGCTGACCACCCAGATCGAATGCGAAGAGGCGCTGTTCTCGCAGAAGATGTGGATGGCCCTGGACCGCACCCGCTACATGCAATCGTCGAAGACGTTCGTGATGGTCGACCGGCCGTTCTGGAAGGACAAGGACCCGGAAACCGGCCGCGACCTGATGAGCATGACCCTGACCGATCGCCTGACCCGCGGCACGTACCTGTTCGACAACGGCGACGACAAGCCGGGGGTGATTTGCCTGTCCTACTCCTGGATGAGCGATGCGCTGAAAATGCTCCCGCACCCGGTGGAGAAACGGGTGAAGCTGGCCCTCGACGCGCTGAAAAAAATCTACCCCAAGGTGGACATCGCCGCGCGGATCATCGGCGACCCGATCACCGTGTCCTGGGAAGCCGACCCGCATTTCCTCGGTGCCTTCAAGGGCGCCCTGCCCGGCCACTATCGCTACAACCAGCGCATGTACGCGCATTTCATGCAGGACGACATGCCGGCTGAACAACGCGGGATCTTTATCGCCGGCGATGACGTCTCATGGACACCCGCCTGGGTTGAAGGCGCGGTACAGACCTCGCTCAATGCCGTGTGGGGAATCATGAAGCACTTCGGCGGAAAGACCCACGCCGAGAACCCGGGTCCAGGCGATGTGTTCCATGAGATCGGTCCGATCGCCCTGCCTGAATAAAAGGAGTTGTCGATGCGCGTAGCCCTCTATCAATGCCCACCGTTGCCACTGGATCCGGCCGCTAACCTGCAACGCCTGCACCAGATCGCGCTGGAAGCCAGGGGCGCCGATGTGCTGGTGCTGCCGGAGATGTTCCTGACCGGCTACAACATCGGCGTCGACGCGGTGAACGTATTGGCCGAGGTCTATAACGGCGAATGGGCGCAACAGGTCGGCCGCATTGCCAAGGCGGCCGGGCTGGCGATTGTCTATGGCTACCCCGAACGCAGCGAAGACGGGCAGATCTACAACGCGGTGCAATTGATCGACGCCCAGGGCGAACGCCTGGCCAACTACCGCAAAAGCCACTTGTTCGGCGATCTCGATCACGCGATGTTCAGCGCCGGGGACAATGCGCTGCCGATCGTGGAGCTCAATGGCTGGAAGCTCGGCATGTTGATCTGCTACGACCTGGAGTTCCCGGAGAACGCCCGGCGCCTGGCCCTGGCCGGTGCCGAACTGATCCTGGTGCCGACCGCCAATATGCAGCCTTATGACTTCATCGCCGATGTCACCGTGCGCGCCCGGGCCATCGAGAACCAGTGTTTCGTGGCCTACGCCAACTACTGCGGCCACGAGGGTGAACTGCAGTACTGCGGCCAAAGCAGCATTGCCGCGCCGGATGGCAGCCGGGCCGCGTTGGCGGGGTTGGACGAGGCCTTGATCGTGGGGGAACTGGATCGGCAAGTGATGGACGACGCTCGCACAGCCTACAACTACTTGCACGATCGCCGCCCAGAGCTTTACGGCGACTTGCACAAGCACTGACACGGTCTAATCCGCTAGCATGAGCGCATCTCTGTCCTGGAAGCGCTCATGCCGGCCCCCGATTCCCCTCGCCTGACTCCTGAAACCCTGGCCAACGGCCTGCAGGTGACCGTGCGTCACGTCCCTGGCCTGAAGCGCAGCGCCGCCGTGCTGCGGGTGGCGGCCGGCAGCCATGACGAGCCCCTGGCCTGGCCTGGAATGGCGCATCTGCTCGAACATCTGTTCTTCCTGGGTACCCAGCGTTTCCCCGTCGGCGAGAACCTGATGGCCTACGTGCAACGGCACGGCGGTCAGGTCAACGCACGCACCAGCGAACGCACCACCGACTTCTTCTTCGAAGTCCCCCCAGCGGCCTTCAGCGGCGGACTTGAACGGCTCGGGGACATGCTTACGCATCCGCGCCTGGATGAAGCCGATCAGTTGCGCGAACGAGAAGTGCTCCAGGCTGAGTTCGTCGCCTGGTCCCAAGACGCGACCGCCCAGCGACAGCTTGCCCTGCACAATGGGCTGTCGGCGACCCATCCGCTACGCGGCTTTTATGCCGGCAACCGCGACAGCCTGGCGGTTTCTCAAGCCGAATTCCAAGCGGCCTTGCACAGCTTCTACCAACGGTTTTACCAGAGTGGCCAAATGCGCCTGAGCCTGGTGGGCCCGCAGAGCGTCGAGGCGCTGATGGCGCTGGCCGAACAATTCGGTGAGCAACTGCCAAGGGGCGAAGCGGTGCGCAGGCAACTGCCGCCGCCGTTGATGGCAACGGCCCAGCCTCACTATCAACAGCTCGACAATGACAGCCTCGACCTGCTGTTTGCCTTCGAACAACTTCCTGACGCCTCGCCCCAAGCCCTGGCGTTTCTCTGCACGTGGCTGGAATCCAGCAAGCCGGGCGGCCTGCTGGCAGCGTTGCGTCAGCGTGGCCTGGCGGACAGCCTCAAGGCCAGCGTGTTGCATGAATTTGCCGGGCAAGCGCTGTTGCACCTCGAACTCAAGCTCATCGCTGATCAAGCGTCGAACGACATCCAGGCGTTACTCCACGATTGGCTGGGTTTCTTTGCCGCCCAGGATGACTGGGCGTCGTTGCGCAGCGCGTTCAGCGCCCGCTTGCAGCGTCGGCAGGAAACCGGTTCGGCGTTGCAACTCGCTCGCTGGGACAGCGAAGGGCTCGATGCGCCCCTGTCGGAGCACGACCTCGCGAGACTCAGGGAAATCCTCAGGCAATTGCACCCGGCCACTGATGTGATCGGCGAATGGCATTTGCCCGCGCCCAACCCCTTCCTGCAAACACCCGACGAAGCGCCCCGCGCCGGCCTGATACGCGGCCAGACCAGCGCCCATCGCGGGTTGCGCACCTTCGCCCAGGACCGCTCCCGGGGCCGCCGAGAGCGCTCGCCCATGTCGTTCAGCCCGGCGCTGGCGAACCACAACCGCGAAGGCGCGGTGTACCTGCGCTGGCGCTTGACCACCCAGGCACCGCCGGACCTTCAGACCAGGCTCGACCGGCATCTGCACGACCTGTACGAGGATGCCCGCCAGGCCGGCGTGGACATCACCTTCGAGCCGTCCGGCCACCAATGGCTGTTGAAACTGGTGGGCCTGCAAGCGCCCATGCCGTCGGTGCTCGAACATGTGCTGGCGAAACTGGGGGAGCCGCTGCCAACGGCCCGCGCCGCACACGAAGCGCCGCCGATGCCGATTCGACATCTATTGAAGGCCCTGCCGGGGTGTTGCAGCCGTTTATCGGTACCGCCATTGCCCATTGGGGCTCGCGATGAGGACCTCTGGGCAAGCGCCCAGTGGGATGGACTGGCCGTGGGGCTTTCAACGGTGGCTCAAGGGGCCATGGGCCCGGTGCTGGCCCGGGTGCCGGGCATCGGCAGCCAGGACTCCGATCCGCTGAAATGGCCCGCAGGGCGGCGCCTATGGAAAAACCTGCAGACCCATGGCGACGAACACGCCGTGTTGTTGTTTTGTCCGGCACCCACTACGACGCTGTCGGACGAGGCCGAATGGCGGCTGTTGGCGCAGTTGTGCCAGGCGCCGTTTTATCAGCGCCTGCGGGTCGACCTACAACTGGGCTATGGCGTGTTCAGTGGCTTGAAACAGCTCGACGGGCACACCGGCCTGCTGTTCGGCGTCCAGTCGCCCCATGCGTGCGCCACGACGCTGATCGGGCATATCGAGCAGTTCCTCAATGACCTGCCGGACTTGATCGAGCAGACCGAGGACCTGGCCCTGGGCAACTCGCAACGCAGCCTCGCTGCTCAGCTCCAGGGGGATGTCCTGCCGGCTCCGCAAGCGGCCGAGCTGCTCTGGCAAGCCCGGCTGGCCGGCCACCCGTCGGATTACCCCCAACGCTTGCCTGAGGCTCTCCAACAGGTGGATCGGACGCGGTTAATGGCAGCCGCCCAGCGCCTGATCGATGCCGAAGGCAGCTGGTTTTGCCTGGCCAACGGGGCCGGCGGGGGTTCGCCGTGGCAAAGCTGGGACTGATCGTTACCGGCGCTGCAAAGAGCTTTCTCCGAGAATCGCGGCCTGAAAATTGTTTAATTTAGTAACATAGTCGCCTAAGCATCTGAACATCTCCGAACGGAGGTGGACTATATGTATAGATCCCAACCGTCCCACCCCAACCAAAGGAGTATTCCCATGTCCTGGTCCAAACCCGCATATATCGACCTGCGTATCGGTTTCGAAGTCACCATGTACTTCGCCAGCCGTTGATCGTTGCAGGCACTTGAGCACGCAGCACAACGCCTCGGTCAACCGGGGCGTTTTTATTTTGGTTTGCAGATGGAGTGGCCATGTTTGTCCAGATTCTAGGTTCCGCCGCCGGCGGCGGTTTCCCCCAGTGGAACTGCAACTGCGTCAATTGCGCAGGTTTTCGCAACGGCAGCCTGCGGGCCCAGGCGCGCACCCAGTCGTCCATCGCGATTTCCGATGACGGCGTGAGTTGGGTGTTGTGCAACGCTTCCCCGGACATTCGCGCGCAACTCCAAAGCTTCGCCCCGATGCAGCCTGGCCGCGCCCTGCGGGACACCGGCATTGGCGCCATCATCCTGATGGACAGCCAGATCGACCACACCACCGGCCTGCTGAGCCTGCGTGAAGGTTGCCCGCACCAGGTGTGGTGCACCGACATGGTCCATGAGGACCTGAGCACCGGTTTTCCGCTGTTCAACATGTTGACCCACTGGAACGGCGGGTTGAGCTGGAATCGTATCGAGCTCGACCAAAGCTTCACCATCGCCGCCTGCCCGAACCTGCGTTTCACGCCACTGCCCCTGCGCAGCGCCGCGCCGCCCTATTCACCGCACCGCTTCGACCCGCACCCGGGCGATAACATCGGCCTGATCGTCGAAGACCTGCGCACCGGCGGCAAGCTGTTCTACGCTCCGGGCCTGGGCAAGGTCGATGGGCCGCTGCTGGAGATCATGGCCGGCAGCGACTGCCTGCTGGTGGACGGCACGATGTGGGACGACGATGAGATGCAACGCCGTGGCGTCGGCACCCGCACCGGCCGCGAGATGGGGCACCTGGCCCAGAGCGGCCCCGGCGGGATGCTGGAGGTGCTGGAACAACTGCCCAACCAGCGCAAGATCCTTATCCATATCAACAACACCAACCCGATCCTCGATGAAGACTCGCCCGAGCGGGCCGAGCTTGTACGCCGAAAGATTGAAGTGGCTTACGACGGAATGAGTATTGAGTTGTAAGAAGGGCGGAACCAATGTGGGGCGAGCTTGCGGTGCGTCAGTCAACGCTTGTGCTGGCTGAGAGGACGCCTTCGCGAGCAAGCTCGCTCCCACACTGGTTTTGCTGTGAATCGGATATCCAATGCAACTCGAACTACTGTGGGAGCGAGCTTGCTCGCGATGGGGCCAGCCCTGACGCCACAGACCCCACGGGCATTTCCCGGAGAATCAAAATGACTGACACCCCCCTGCCCCCCGCCGAGTTCGAAGCGGCCCTGCGTGCCAAGGGTGCGTATTACCACATCCATCACCCGTATCACGTGGCGATGTATGAAGGCCGCGCCACTCGCGAGCAGATCCAGGGCTGGGTCGCGAATCGCTTTTACTACCAGGTGAACATCCCGCTCAAGGATGCCGCAATCCTGGCCAATTGCCCGGACCGGGAAATCCGTCGCGAGTGGATCCAGCGCCTGCTCGACCATGATGGCGCGCCCGGAGAAGACGGCGGTATCGAGGCCTGGCTACGGCTGGGCCAGGCCGTGGGCCTGGACCCCGATCAACTGCGCTCCCAGGAGCTGGTGCTGCCGGGGGTGCGCTTCGCCGTGGACGCCTACGTCAACTTTGCCCGCCGGGCGTCCTGGCAAGAAGCCGCCAGCAGCTCGTTGACCGAATTGTTCGCCCCGCAGATCCACCAGTCGCGCCTGGACAGCTGGCCGCAGCATTACCCATGGATCGACCCGGCAGGCTATGAGTACTTCCGCACCCGCCTGGGCCAGGCCCGCCGCGATGTCGAACATGGGCTGGCAATTACCCTGCAGCACTACACCACTCGCGAAGGCCAGGAGCGCATGCTGCAAATCCTCCAGTTCAAACTGGACATCCTCTGGAGCATGCTCGACGCCATGAGCATGGCCTACGAATTGAATCGCCCGCCCTATCACAGCGTGACCGGAGAACGGGTGTGGCACACAGGAATCCCCCTATGAGTTTCGACCGCAGCAAAACCCCTCGCTGGCGTCCCGGCTATCGCTTCCAGTACGAACCGGCACAGAAAGGCCACGTGCTGCTCTATCCTGAAGGCATGATCAAGCTCAACGACAGCGCGGCGCTGATCGGCGGCCTGATCGACGGCGAGCGGGATGTCGCGGCCATCATCGGCGAACTGGCCAAACAGTTCCCGGACGTGCCGGAACTCGGTGACGACATCGAGCAATTCATGGAGGTCGCCCGTGCAGAACACTGGATCGAACTTGCCTGAGGCCAGCGGCCTGCCGGCCAAACCCGAAGTCGGCCTGCCGCTATGGTTGCTGGCGGAGCTGACTTATCGCTGCCCGCTGCAATGCCCGTACTGCTCCAACCCGCTGGACTTCGCCGAACAAGGCAAGGAGCTGAGCACCGAGCAGTGGTTCAAGGTCTTTCGCGAAGCCCGGGAAATGGGCGCCGCGCAACTGGGTTTTTCCGGTGGCGAGCCTCTGGTACGCCAGGACCTGGCCGAGCTGATCGGCGAGGCCCGCAGGCTGGGCTTCTACACCAACCTGATCACCTCCGGCATCGGCTTGACCGAGCAGAAGATCAGCGACTTCAAGAAGGCCGGCCTGGACCATATCCAGATCAGCTTCCAGGCCAGCGACGAACAGGTGAACAACCTGCTGGCCGGCTCGAAGAAAGCCTTTGCGCAAAAACTGGAAATGGCCCGGGCGGTGAAGGCCCACGGTTATCCGATGGTGCTGAACTTCGTGACTCATCGGCACAACATCGACAAGATCGATCGCATCATCGAGCTGTGCATTGCCCTGGAAGCCGACTTCGTCGAGCTCGCCACGTGCCAGTTCTACGGCTGGGCGCAGCTCAATCGCGTGGGTCTGCTGCCCACCCGGGAACAATTGGTGCGCGCCGAGCGCATTACCAACGAATATCGCGCCAGGCTTGAGGCCGAAGGCCACCCGTGCAAGTTGATCTTCGTCACCCCGGACTACTACGAGGAACGCCCCAAGGCCTGCATGAATGGCTGGGGCAGCCTCTTCCTGACCGTCACCCCGGACGGCACCGCCCTGCCCTGTCACGGCGCCCGACAGTTGCCGGTGCAGTTTCCCAATGTGCGCGACCACAGCATGCAGCACATCTGGTACGACTCGTTCGGCTTCAACCGCTTTCGCGGCTACGATTGGATGCCCGAGCCCTGCCGTTCCTGCGATGAAAAGGAGCAGGATTTCGGTGGTTGTCGCTGCCAGGCCTTCATGCTGACGGGGGATGCCAGCAACGCCGACCCGGTGTGCAGCAAGTCAGAACATCACGGGGTGATTCTCCAGGCGCGTGAAGACGCCGAGCACGCCACCCAGACCATCGAGCAACTGGCCTTTCGCAATGAACGAAACTCACGCCTCATCGCCAAAAGCTGATCCGTTCAGCGCCGCCCAGGCCGTTGCCGCCGGCACCGACTTCGCCGAGCTGCGGGTAAGCCCGCTGGGCCTGTTCTGGAATGAATACCGGCCTGGCGACGGGGCCTGCCGGATCTGGCATTGGCAAGGCGCCCAGGCACGATGCCTGACCCCGGACGGGTTCAGCGCCAACAGCCGCGTATACGAATACGGCGGCGGCGCGTTTTGCCTGGACGACGAAGGCGTGGTGTTCGTCAATGAGACCGACCAGCAGATCTATCGCCAGGCACTGGGGGCCGAACGCCCCGTGGCACTGACCTCGGGCGACTGTCGCCATGGAGACCTCAGCGTCGCCCGCGGCCAGGTACTGGCGGTGGAGCAGCAGGCCGATCGGCATCGGCTGGTGGCCATAGGCCTGGCGGACCGTCAGCGTCAATTGCTGGCCGAAGGCGCGGATTTCTACGCCTCGCCGACCGTCAGCGCCGATGGCCAGCGACTGGCGTGGATCGAATGGAGCCGGCCGCATCAGCCCTGGACGGCCACGCGATTGATGCTGGCCGAACGCAAGGGCTCGGGGTGGGGCGAGCCACGCTGTGTGGCCGGCGATGCTGCCGAAGAGTCCATCCAGCAGCCACGTTTCGATGCTTCGAATCGTCTTTACTGCCTGACCGATCGCGGCGGTTACTGGCAGCCCTGGATCGAATCGGCCGACGGCTTGCAACCACTGCCCGCCGCTCAAGCCGATCACGCACCGGCGCCGTGGCAAATGGGTGGTTGCACCTGGCTGCCGCTGGACGAACACACTTACCTGGCGAGTTGGACCGAAGCGGGGTTTGGCCGGCTGGGTCTGTGTTGCGCCGGGGACGTAAGCCAGGACTACACCGGCGCCTACACGCGCTTTCGCAGCCTGGCCCTGGACGAGCAATTCATCTACGCCATCGCCGCCTCGCCCACCCTACCGTCAGCGGTGATCGCGATCGAGCGGCACAGTGCCGGCGTCGCGGTGCTGGCCGGCGGCGTCGCGCCACTGCCCGCCGCGCAGGTCAGCCGTCCGCGCACGTTGCGCTACCCCAGCGGTGCGGGTCAGGCCCATGGCTTCTTTTACCCGGCCATGGACAGCCAGGAGAAGCCGCCGTTGGTGGTGTTCATCCATGGTGGTCCCACCTCGGCCTGCTACCCGGTGTTCGATCCTCGCATTCAGTATTGGACCCACCGCGGCTTTGCCGTTGCCGACCTCAATTACCGTGGCAGCAGCGGCTATGGCCGGGCCTATCGACAAGCCTTGCACCTGAATTGGGGGTGGTGGATGTCGAGGATGCCTGCGCGGTGGTCACCTACCTCGCCGAGCAGGGCCTGGTCGACGGTGAGCATGCGTTCATCCGTGGCGGCAGCGCCGGCGGCTACACGGCTCTTTGCGCCCTGGCGTTTCGAGAGGTGTTCCAGGCCGGCGCCAGCCTCTATGGCGTCAGCGATCCTGTCGCCCTGGCCCGCGCCACGCACAAGTTCGAAGGCGATTACCTGGACTGGCTGATTGGCGACCCGCAACGGGACGTCGAACGCTACCGCTCACGCACGCCGCTGCTACACGCGGATCGAATCCGCACACCGGTGATCTTCTTTCAAGGGGAACTGGATGCCGTGGTCGTGCCACAGCAGACCCGCGATATGGTCCGTGCGCTGGAGGACAACGGCGTCACGGTCGAGGCCCATTATTATCCGGATGAGCGCCACGGTTTTCGCAAGGCGGTGAACCAGGCCCATGCGCTGGAGCATGAGTGGTTGTTCTATCGCAAGGTGATGGGCGGCGTTGTCTAGGGAAATGAAGAAGTTGTGGGAGCTCGCTCCCACAGGATTCTCGATGAGATTGTTCAGCGCTTGGCGATGATATAGACCGCGTGAACGATGCCTGGAATGTAGCCTAGCAGCGTCAGCAGGATATTCAGCCAGAAAGCCCCGCCGAAGCCCACTTGCAGGAATACGCCCAGCGGCGGCAGCAGGATGGCGATGATGATACGAATAAAATCCATGGGTTGGCTCCTGGTTGATCATGGCTACGTTGCCATATAGCTCATTGACACCTGACCGCTCGTCAGGGTTCAGAGACAACCGAAAAGAAGCCCCGGATAAAAACGCGGGCAAAAGAAAACCCCGCCGAGGCGGGGCTTTGCAGACTGTTTCCCTGACATCCATTTCACTCCGCCTTCCTGGCAGAATCCTACGTGTCCGTGCTGTAACTTTTGCGCATCCTGCGCGACGTCCATGTGAAGTAGATTAACGGTGGATCCAATCCGCCGGTAGAGGGAAAACGCCAGCACGATGTGTAAGCAAATGCTTACACATCACCTCCGGGTCAGAACTGTCCAGCGTCCAGCAGGAACAACGATTCGCTACCGGCCTTCACACTGGCGCTCAGGGAATGAATGCGCGGCAGCAGGCGGGCGAAATAGAAACGCGCCGTGCCCAGCTTGCTCGCGTAGAAATCATCCTCGCCTTCCTTGCCCAGGGCGGCCTTGGCCATCAACGCCCACATGTAGGCGTACGCGGTGTAACCGAACGCCTGGAGGTATTCCACCGACGCAGCGCCAATTTCATTGGGGTTGGTTTTCGCCTGGTCCAACAGCCATTGGGTCAGCTCGTCCAACGTGCCGAGCGCCGCGTTCAGCGGCTGGGTGAACTCGGCCAGGTCGCCACTGGCGGTAGCGGTGAAGTGGCGGATCTCATCGGCGAACAGGCGATAGAACGCGCCGCCACTGCCGACGATCTTGCGCCCGACCAGGTCCAGTGCCTGGATACCGTTGGTGCCCTCGTAGATCTGGGTAATGCGCACATCACGCACCAGTTGCTCCTGGCCCCACTCACGAATGTAGCCGTGGCCGCCGAAGATCTGCTGGCCATGAACGGTGGTCTCCAGGCCCAGGTCGGTCAGGAACGCCTTCGCCACCGGTGTCAGCAACGCCACCAGGTCTTCGGCGCGCTTGCGGGTGGCCGCGTCTTCGCTGAATTTGGCGGTGTCCAGTTGCATCGCCACGTAAGTGGAGAATGCCCGGCCGCCCTCGTTCGAGGCTTTCATGGTCAAGAGCATCCGACGCACGTCGGGGTGAACGATGATCGGGTCGGCCGCCTTGTCCTTGTTCTGCGCGCCGGTCGGCGAACGGCTTTGCAGGCGGTCACGGGCGTATTCGATGGCGTTCTGGTAGGAACGCTCACCGGTGGCCAGGCCCTGGATACCCACGCCCAGGCGTTCGTAGTTCATCATGGTGAACATCGCCGCCAGGCCCTTGTTCGGTTCGCCGACCAGGTAACCGACCGCGTCGTCAAAGTTCATCACGCAGGTGGCGGATGCCTGGATGCCCATCTTGTGTTCGATCGAGCCGCAGTGGGCGGCGTTGCGCGCGCCCAGGCTGCCATCGGCATTGACCAGGAACTTGGGCACCAGGAACAACGAAATGCCTTTCGGGCCCGCTGGCGCGTCCGGCAACTTGGCCAGCACCAGGTGGATGATGTTTTCGGTGAGGTCGTGTTCGCCGCCGGTGATGAAGATCTTCGTGCCGCTGACCTTGTAGCGGCCATCCGCCTGAGGTTCGGCCTTGGTGCGGATGATCCCCAGGTCAGTACCGGCGTGCGGCTCGGTCAGGCACATGGAGCCCGCCCAGACGCCGGCGTACATGTTCGGCAGGTAGGCCGCCTTCAGTTCTTCGCTGGCGTGGGCGTTGATCGACAGGCAGGCGCCGGCGGTCAGCATCGGGTACAGGCCGAAAGACAGGCTGGCGGAGTTGACCATTTCCTCAACCTGGGCCGAGACCGCCTTGGGCATGCCCATGCCGCCGTACGCCGGATCACCGCCGACACCGACCCAACCGCCTTCAGCGTACGTCTTGTAGGCCTGTGGGAAACCGGCCGGCGTGGTGACGGTGCCGTCAGCCCAATGGCAGCCTTCTTCGTCTGCGGCACGGCTGAGGGGCGCGATACTTTTGCTGGTGACTTTGCCGGCTTCTTCGAGAATCGCTTCGACGGTTTCGGCGTCGACGGTCTCGGCCAATGCCGGCAACTCGGCCCAGAGTTTTGCGACCTCGAACACTTCATTGAGGACGAAGCGCATATCGCGCAGGGGCGCTTTGTAGTCAGCCATGGCAAACCTCGCAGGATCTAAACAGTTGGTTCGTAAGAAAACGGTTTTTGCAGTGGCCGGAGTGTACCTCAACAACTTTTACGACACATAGGGTCAACGTGTGACTTTATTGTTATTTTTAGTCACTAACGACTCGGCGGGCGCAAGCGCCCCGCCAAGCCTGTTGCTGCCACTCAGAAGGCAAACGACTCCGCCGGCAGCTGCATCAGGCAATCGCTGCCCGCCTCGACTGCGGCCCGATGAGCGGCAGTGCGCGGCAGCAGACGCTTGAAGTAGAACTCGCAGGTCGCCAGTTTGCTGCGGCAGAAATCGCCGTCACCGTCGCCGCGCTCCAGATGCGACTGGGCGACCAAGGCCATGCGCAACCACAGGTAGGCCAGGATGATGTAACCGCTGTACATCAGGTAGTCGACGGACGCGGCGCCCACCTCGTCCGGGTTTTTGATCGCGGCCATGCCCACCTGAGTGGTCAGCTCGCCCCACTGTCGGTTGAGCCCGTCGAGCTGCGCGACGTAATCCTTGAGCTGCGGATGTTCGGCGTTCGCGACACAGAACGTGTGAACGATCTTGGTGAACCCACGCAACAACTTGCCTTGGCTGCCCAACACCTTGCGGCCCAGCAGGTCCAGGGCCTGGATGCCGTTGGTGCCTTCATAGATCGGCGCAATGCGGCAGTCCCGCACCAGTTGCTCCATGCCCCATTCGCGAATGAAGCCATGCCCGCCAAACACCTGCATGCCGTGGTTCGTCACCTCGAGCCCGGTGTCGGTCATGAAGGCCTTGCAGATCGGCGTGAGGAAGGCCAGCAGGTCCTCGGCCTCCTGGCGAGCCGCCTCGTCGGCGCTCAGGTGCGCGGTGTCGAGCAACTGCGCGGTGAAGTACGTCAGCGCCCGGTTACCTTCATTGAAGGCTTTCATGGTCAGCAGCATCCGGCGCACGTCCGGGTGGACGATGATCGGGTCGGCGGGTTTTTCCGGGGCCTTGGGGCCGGTCAGCGAACGCATCTGCAAGCGGTCGTTGGCATAGCCGATGGCGCCCTGGAAGCTGGCCTCGCCCAGGCAGAGGCCCTGCATGCCGGTGCCGAGCCGGGCGTGGTTCATCATGGTGAACATGCAATTGAGGCCTTTGTTCGGCTCGCCGATCAGGAATCCCTTGGCCTCGTCGAAGTTCAACACACAGGTGGCCGACGCCTTGATGCCCATCTTGTGTTCGATCGAGCCACAGGACACGCCATTGCGCTCGCCGGCTTCACCCGTGGCGTCGGGCAGGAACTTGGGCACGATGAACAACGAAATGCCTTTGGTCCCGGCCGGCGCGTCCGGCAGCTTGGCGAGGACCAGATGGACGATGTTCTCGCTCATGTCGTGTTCGCCGGCGGAAATGAAGATCTTGCTGCCGGTGATCCCATAGCTGCCGTCGGCCTGGGGCACGGCGCGGGTCTTGATAATGCCCAGGTCGGTGCCGCAGTGGGCTTCGGTGAGACACATAGTGCCGGTCCATTGACCGGCGGTGAGTTTGCTCAGGTAGGTCTGCTTCTGGGCTTCGGTGCCGTGGGCGTGGATGGCCGACATCGCGCCGTGCGTCAGGCCCGGGTACATGCCCCATGAAGTGTTGCTGGAGCCGACCATCTCGCTGATGACCAGCCCCAGGGAACTGGGCAAGCCCTGGCCGCCATACGCCGGATCCGCCGCGAGCCCGTGCCAGCCGCCTTCCACGTATTGGGCGAACGCCTGCTTGAAACCTGCCGGCGTGGTGACGACACCGTTGTCGAAATGACAGCCCTCTTCATCACCGGAGCGATTAAGAGGCGCCAGCACGTTCTCGCAGAACCGGGCGCCCTCTTCGAGGATCGCGTTGATCATGTCCGGGCTGGCATCGCTGGCCCCCAGTTCGGCGTAACGGCCAGGGAAATCGAAGACGTGATCGATCAGAAAGCGCATGTCGCGCAACGGGGCTTTGTACTCGGGCATGGTGGTGTTCTCCGGTAGCAGATCGTTTCAACCTACTGCCGGCCACCGAGGGCCACAATCACAGTCCAGACGCTGAATGCGCCGTCATCACTCAACCCGCGGCAGTTTCCATGCGCACCGCGCCGCGGCGGTTCTGGCCAAAGGCGACCACGCAATTACGCCCCGCGCCCTTGGCGTTATAGAGCGCCTGGTCGGCAGACTTGAGGACCTCTTCCGGCGTGCGCTGCTCGAGCCGTTCCGCCACACCGATGCTGATGGTCACCGATACGCTGGAGGCACTGCCGCCGGCTCGCCGCTGTCGGCCCTGCTGATCATCCTGGGGACGACTGTCGGGGTTGCGCAACTGGATGCTGTAGCTCTCGATGGATTGGCGGATGACCTCCAGGTGAGGCATGCACTCATCGAGGGTCTTACCGGCAAACACCAGCGCAAATTCCTCGCCGCCATAGCGATAGGCCCTACCGCCGCCACCGATTTTCGACAGTTTGCTGGCCACCAGGCGCAGCACCTGGTCACCCACGTCGTGGCCGTGGGTATCGTTGAATTTCTTGAAATGGTCGACGTCGCTCATCGCCAGCACATAGTTACGCCCCAGGCGCTGCATGCGCTCGTTCAGCGCCCGGCGTCCCGGCAAGCCGGTCAGTTCATCGCGGAAGGCCATTTGATAGGCCTCGTGGGCGACGGCGGCGGCGATCATCAACATCACCTGGCTGCACATGATGTTCAGGGTAAACGGCAGGATGAAGGTCTTCGGCAACATCCAGAACAAACCCAGCAACCCCACCAATTGCGCGGCATGCAACGGCCGGGGATTGCGCCAGTATTGCCAGGCCAGCAAAGAGAAGGCCGCGATGAACACCGGGTAGGACAACTGGATCAGGCTCATCCAGGCCCCGTGCAGGGCCGGCCAGCGGATCTCCGAAAGCCACAGCAGCAGCGCCTGGGGAAAGCTTTGCTCCAGGGCCAGCGCCACGCTGCCGAAGATCAGCAGCACCGCGAACCGCGCCACCATGTCCTGGAACAGATGGGTGCGCTCCTGCCACGCGGCGAACAGGCCGAACAGCAGCGGCAACAGCAGGCAGACGAGGTGGAACACCACGGCAGCGTCTTCACG
Source organism: Pseudomonas sp. Cab53 (assembly GCF_018325965.1). Classification (NCBI taxonomy): domain Bacteria; kingdom Pseudomonadati; phylum Pseudomonadota; class Gammaproteobacteria; order Pseudomonadales; family Pseudomonadaceae; genus Pseudomonas; species Pseudomonas sp. Cab53. The sequence goes on from NZ_AP021902.1 coordinate 5,650,631, forward strand.
CACCTTGCCGTTATCACGGTAGAAGTCGGTCTGGGTGTCCAACAGGAAGTAGGCGATGTACACCGTGACCATCAAAAACAGTTCACGCTGGCGCCGGTACACCGAGCAATACGCCCCGCCCAGCAGCAGCACCAACGTTGGCAGGACATTGAACAGCGAGGTGAAGAAAACGTTGAGGTCCTTGACGTAGGCCGCCGCGAGCCCCGCCAGCAATAGCAGCAATGAGGGTAGGAAATGGCTGAAACGTACAGCGGAAGAACGCGGCAAGGGTAAAGCTCCGACCCGGCTGACCAAAGATGGCATTGTGCCTGCTATTACCGCAACAAGGCACGCAGGATGTGACAGATGTCACACTGCCATCGCTGTAACGGCAGAAGGGAGGGTTTTCTTAGGGAAGAGATGGATGAATATTGTTTCAGGATCGCCTTTGACCCTCTATGGGGGTGAGCTTGCTCGCGATGGCATTTGTTCAGCCAGCACCTCCATGGCCTGACACACCGCTATGGCGAGCAAGCTCGCTCGCAGCGGGATATTCATGGCGGACATGAAAAAGCCGCTGCGTCCCGAAGGAGGCAGCGGCTTTCAGAGAAACCGCGTAAGGCTTAGTAGCCCAGCGCGAAGTCTTCTTCTTTCATGTCCATCAGGTTGTTGGCACCCGACAGCATGGCCGCCACGTGGGTACGGGTACGCGGCAGGATGCGCTGGAAGTAGAAACGCGCAGTCTGCAGCTTGGCGGTGTAGAACGCCTCTTCGGTGGTGCCGGCGGCGAGTTTTTCCGCTGCCAGGCGTGCCATGTCGGCCCAGAAGTAGGCCAGGCAGGCGTAACCGGAGTACATCAGGTAGTCCACCGACGCCGCACCAACTTCCTCGCGGTCTTTCATGGCGGCCATGCCGACCTTCATGGTCAGTTCGCCCCACTCCTTGTTCAACGCAGCCAGAGGCCCCACGAACTCCTTGACCGCTTCGTTGCCTTCGTTGCCCTGGCAGAACTTGTGGACGATCTTGGTGAAGCCCTTGAGCGCTTCGCCCTGGGTCATCAGCACTTTACGGCCCAGCAGGTCGAGGGCCTGGATGCCGGTGGTGCCTTCGTACAGCATCGAGATACGGCTGTCGCGAACGTTCTGCTCCATGCCCCATTCGGCGATGAAGCCGTGGCCGCCATAGATCTGCACGCCGTGGTTGGCCGATTCGAAACCGACCTCGGTCATGAACGCCTTGGCGATCGGCGTCATGAACGCCAGCAGCGCATCGGCCTTTTTCTTCTCTTCCTCATCGACGCCGTACTTGACGATGTCGACCTGCTTGGCGGTGAAGTAGACCATCGCCCGGTTACCTTCGGCGAAGGCTTTCATGGTCAGCAGCATGCGACGCACGTCAGGGTGGACGATGATCGGGTCGGCCGCCTTGTCCGGCGCTTTCGGGCCGGTCAGGGAACGCATTTGCAGGCGGTCACGGGCGTATTTCAGGCCGCCCTGGAAACCGATCTCGGCGTGGGCCAGGCCTTGCAGCGCGGTGCCCAGGCGTGCGGTGTTCATGAAGGTGAACATGCAGTTCAAGCCTTTGTTCGCCGGGCCGATCAGGAAACCGGTGGCCGCGTCGAAGTTCATCACGCAAGTGGCGTTGCCGTGGATGCCCATCTTGTGTTCCAGGGAACCACAGTTCACCGCGTTGCGCTGGCCGAGGGTGCCATCGGCGTTAGGCAGGAACTTCGGCACGATGAACAGCGAGATACCCTTGGTACCGGCCGGTGCGTCCGGCAGGCGTGCCAGTACGATATGGACGATGTTGTCGGCCATGTCGTGTTCACCGGCCGAAATGAAGATCTTGGTGCCGGTGACCTTGTAGGAACCATCGGCCTGAGGCTCGGCCTTGGTGCGCAGCATGCCCAGGTCGGTGCCGCAATGCGGTTCGGTCAGGCACATGGTGCCGGTCCATTCGCCAGACACCAGCTTGGTCAGGTAGGCCTCTTGCTGCTCGGGCGTGCCGTGCTCGGAAATGGTGTTCATCGCGCCATGGGACAGGCCCGGGTACATGCCCCACGACCAGTTGGCTTCACCGACCATCTCGCTGACGGCCAGGCCCAGGGACTCCGGCAGGCCTTGGCCACCGTGCGCCACGTCATGGGCCAGGCTTGGCCAGCCGCCTTCGACGAATTGCTTGTAGGCCTGCTTGAACCCGGTCGGGGTCTTCACGCCGGACTCGCTCCAGGTGCAGCCTTCGAGGTCGCCCACACGGTTCAGCGGTGCCAGCACCTGCTCACAAAACTTGGCGCCTTCTTCGAGAATGGCGTCAACCATGTCCGGAGTTGCGTCCTGGCAAGCCGGAAGGCTCTGGTAATGCGCCTCGTAACCGAGCAGTTCGTCACGTACGAAGCGAATATCACGCAAGGGGGCCTTGTAGTCAGGCATAGCGATAAACCTCTGCTGATGTAACCGGGAATGAACGACCGCGTGGATTTGTTGTGACGGTCAAACAGTTGTTTGAAACATACGTTTACGCCCAAACCTTGTCAAGGCCCGATCTTTTGCCATTCGTCATCGGCTGTGGAAAATCTCGGGCACGGGCATTCGGTGACGCGGAAGAACCCGCGACACGCCTGGGAAAAGATTAGTTGAGTAAGAAGACCTTAGAGACAAAAACGCCGCGAATCATCGCGGCGTTCCGGTCAATCCAAGGGACAGAATCAGGCGAAGGTGTCGATCAACGTCCCGAGCATTTCGTCGGAAGCCTTGGCGACGTTCACGCCCAGTTGCACCTGGAACTTGCCTTGGGACATTTCCACCATGTTGGCGGCCACATCCGACTGCTGGCTGCGATCGACCGACCGCAGGCGATCCACCTGGACTTCGGATGACTGGCTGGTGACCGAGCGCTCGATCGTGTTGTTGGCGACCTGGCCGGCTGCCAGATCGACACGGTTCTGCCCTGTCTGAATCGTGCTCAGACCGGCATAGAACGCGGTATTTCCTGAGATTTGCATGACAGAACTCGTCTTCTTGAAGGGTCGACAGTGGCCATTGAATCAGAAGGGCGCGGAAAAGGCCCGACAAAAACACTAATGGCACACTGCCTTATCATAGGGTAAACCCTAATCCAGCAGGTCGAGGTGCAAGTGATCGGCGACGATTTCGGCCGTCACGCCCTTGATTTTCGGGACCCGCCCCAGGCACGGGGCGGGGAGGCGCTCGGCCAGGGTGGCGAGGTTTTCTTCCAGGCGCGAGGTCTTGGGGTCGATGATGTTCGCCACCCAGCCGGCCAGTTGCAAGCCGTCCCGAGCGATGGCCTCGGCGGTCAGCAACGCATGGCTGATGCAGCCCAGGCGCACGCCCACCACCAGGATCACCGGCAGGCCCAAGGCCATGGCCAGGTCCGAGAGATTATCCTGGTCGGCCAGCGGCACGCGCCAGCCACCGGCGCCTTCGATCAGGGTGAAATCGGCGCCCAGGGCCAGCACGTCACGCATCGGCCCCAGCAACGATTGCACGGTCAAGGCCACGCTCGCCTCCCGCGCCGCCAGATGCGGCGCGATGGCCGGTTCGAACGCCACCGGATTGACCTGCGCATAAGCAAGCGGCACCGAGCACTCGGCCAGCAATGCCAGGGCGTCGGCATTGCGCAGGCCTTTGGGCGTGACCTCGCAACCGGACGCCACGGGCTTGCCGGCGGCGGTGCTCCTGCCGGCCTGTCGCGCCGCGTGCAGCAGCCCCGCCGCGACGGTGGTCTTGCCTACGTCGGTGTCAGTGCCGGTGATGAAATAGGCCTGGCTCATAGCGGTTTCTCCAAAACGGCGTAGACCACCTGGTAAGTCGCCGGCAGCCCTTGCGCCTGGCGAAACTGCTCATACGCCTCGACCAGCGCCAGGATCCGCGCCCTGCCCGTCAGGCCTCCGGGTCGACCTGGGTTCAGATTGTGCGCACCCAACGCTTTCAGTTCGTGGGTCAGGCTGCGCACATCAGGGTAGTGCAGGACATGGGGACGGCTTTCAAGGCTGAGCACATTCAGGCCGCTGGCGGCGCACAGCTGCTGGTAGGTGTCGAACCCGCGGAAACGGTTGACGTGCACCAGGCCATCCACCTGACGCCAGCTGTCGCGCAGTTCGTACAACGTACCGACACACAGGCTGGTAAAGGCCAGCACCCCGCCGGGTTTCAGGACACGTCGGGCCTCACTCAACACCGACGCGAAATCCGCACACCACTGCACCGCCAGGCTGGAGAACACCAGCTCGCAACTCGATGCCTGCAAGGGTAGCCGCTCGGCGTCAGCGGCGACAAAATGCGCGGCGCCGCCTTGTGGGCGGGCGTGGTTCAGCATGCCTTCGGCAATGTCCAGCGCCAGCCCGCCCGCCTCGCCGAAGCGCGCCGCCAGCGCCCGGGTGAAATACCCGGTGCCACAGCCCAGGTCTACCCAACGCGGTGGGGTGAGCGATGGCGGCAACCGCTCCAGCAGTTGTTGGCCCACGTCACGCTGCAACGCTGCAACGCTGTCATAGCTGGTCGCCGCCCGGGAGAACGAAGCCGCCACCTGGCGCTTGTCCGGTAAGGCACCGGGTAATGTCACGAGAGACAAATCAGTCATCACCGCACTCGTGCAAAAAAGCCTGGATCGCCCCCGCCACACCGTGGGGGTCTTCCAGGAGGAATCCGTGGCCGGCCTGTTCGATCAGGCCGATTTCGACATCCGGCAACAGCGCGAGCAATTCACCCGCCGCTTCGGCCGGCACCAGGGCATCGAGCCCGGCGAACAGGTGCAGTTGCGGCCCGCGAAAGCCCTGCAACGCGGCGCGGGTATCCAGTTGCGCCAGCACCTGCAACCCGGCCATCAAGACCTCGGGCGAGGTGTTCGGTGCACCGGCCAGCAGCAAGCGCGACAACCCGCGCGGGTCGCTGCACCCCTGGGCGCACAGCATGCTGAAGCGCTTGAGGGTCTGGCGCGGATCGTCGGCACACCCGGCCACAAACCCATTGAAAGTGTCTGCCGCCATCGCGTTCGACCACTGCTCTTGGGCGACGAACGCGGCGTTGCTGGCCAGGGTCAGCAGGCCACAGCAGCGCTCGCCGCGCCGCGCCGCCAGTGCCGAGGCGAGCATGCCGCCAAGGGACCAGCCGCCGAGCCAGGCATCCTCGGGGATGGCGGCGTCCAGCTCGTCGAGCCATTCGTCAGGATCACTCGACGCCAGCGCTGGCAACGGTTCGATCTCCACCCGCAGGTGCTCATCGAGCCCTTGCAGCGCAGCCGCCAACGGCTCCAGCGGTGAAATGCCCAGGCCCCAACCGGGCAGCAGAATCAGTCGATCACGCATGGCTGGGCTCCTTTCGCAATTGGGCAAAACAATCGGCCAGGGCTTCGAGCAGGCGCTGCACCTGAGCCTCGCTGTGGGCCGCCGTCAGGGTCACGCGCAAACGCGCGCTGCCGGCCGGCACGGTAGGGGGACGGATGGCGGTGACCATCAACCCGCGCTCACGCAACATTTGCGACAGGCGCAGCGCGTGTCCCGCATCGCCCACCAGAATCGGCTGGATCGGCGTGAAGCTGTCCATCAATTGCAAGCCGATCTGCTCGGCCCCCTGGCGGAACTGGCGGATCAGCACCTGCAAGTGCTCGCGTCGCCAATGCTCGCGGCGCAGCAACTCAAGGCTCTTGAGCGTGGCGCAGGCCAGGGCCGGCGGTTGGCTGGTGGTGTAGATGTAGGGGCGGGCGAACTGGATCAGGCTCTCGATCAGCTCTTCACTGCCGGCGACGAACGCCCCGGCGGTGCCGAACGCCTTGCCCAGGGTACCCACCAGCACGGGGACGTCGTCCTGGCTCAAGCCGAAGTGCTCGACGACGCCGCCGCCCTGGGCGCCCAACGGGCCGAAACCGTGGGCATCGTCGACCATCAGCCAGGCGCCCCTGGCCTTGGCTTCACGGGCCAGGGCCGGCAGGTCGGCAATGTCGCCGTCCATGCTGAACACGCCGTCGGTGACCACCAGGGTATTGCCGGTGGCTTTCTCCAGGCGAGTGGCCAGGCTCCGGGCGTCGTTGTGCAGGTAACGGTTGAACCGTGCGCCGGACAACAACCCGGCGTCGAGCAACGAGGCGTGATTGAGCCGGTCTTCCAGCACCGTGTCGCCCTGCCCCACCAGCGCGGTCACCGCGCCGAGGTTGGCCATGTAGCCGGTGGTGAACAGCAAGGCCCGGGGCCGGCCGGTCAAGTCAGCCAGGGCTTCCTCCAGGGCGTGGTGCGGGCCGCTGTGGCCGATCACCAGGTGGGAAGCGCCGCCACCGACGCCCCAACGAGTCGCACCGGCGCGCCAGGCTTCGATCACGTGCGGGTGGTTCGCCAGGCCCAGGTAGTCGTTGTTGCAGAACGCCAGCAACGGCTGGCCGTCCACCACCACCTCCGGCCCCTGCGGACTTTCGAGTAATGGGCGCTGGCGATAGAGGTTTTCGGCACGACGGGCAGCCAGGCGTGCGGCGAGATCAAAGGACATGCAGGCCTCAACTGTTTAAAGACTGGCCAAAGCCCCTTGTGGGAGCGAGCTTGCTCGCGATAGCGGTGTGTCAGTCGACATAAATGTGAATGTTCCATCGCCATCGCGAGCAAGCTCGCTCCCACAGGGGCTTGCATTCCAATCCGGGTATCGGAGAGTGGTCAAACCGCCGCGTTGTAGAACTGCTCGCTGCTCTTGTGCTCCACCAGTGCCTGTTCAATCGCGGCCTGGTGCACTTCGTCGGCGTGCTCTTCACGGGCTTCGGGCTGGATGCCGAGGCGGGCGAACAGTTGCATGTCCTTGTCGGCCTGCGGGTTGGCGGTGGTCAGCAGTTTGTCGCCGTAGAAAATCGAGTTCGCGCCGGCCAGGAAGGCCAGGGCCTGCATCTGCTCGTTCATCGCTTCACGGCCGGCAGACAGGCGTACATGGGACTTGGGCATCAGGATCCGCGCCACGGCGAGCATGCGGATGAAGTCGAACGGATCGACGTCCTCGGCGTTTTCCAGCGGCGTGCCGGCAACCTTGACCAGCATATTGATCGGCACCGATTCAGGGTGCTCCGGCAGGTTGGCCAGCTGGATCAGCAGGTTGGCGCGATCGTCCAGGGACTCTCCCATGCCGAGGATGCCACCGGAGCAGATCTTCATCCCCGAGTCACGCACGTAGACCAGGGTTTGCAGGCGCTCGCTGTAGGTGCGGGTGGTGATGATGCTGGTGTAGAACTCCGGCGAGGTGTCGAGGTTGTGGTTGTAGTAGTCCAGGCCAGCCTGGGCCAGCGCCTGGGTCTGCTCTTGGTCGAGCCGGCCCAGGGTCATGCAGGTTTCCAGGCCCATGGCCTTCACGCCCTTGACCATCTCCAGCACGTACGGCATGTCCTTGGCCGACGGATGCTTCCAGGCCGCGCCCATGCAGAAACGGGTCGAACCAATGGCCTTGGCGCGCGCGGCTTCTTCGAGGACCTTCTGCACTTCCAGCAACTTCTCTTTATCCAGCCCGGTGTTGTAGTGGCCGGACTGCGGACAATATTTGCAATCTTCCGGGCACGCGCCGGTCTTGATCGACAGCAGCGTGGAAACCTGGACGCGGTTGGCGTCGAAGTGCGCGCGGTGCACGGTCTGCGCCTGGAACAGCAGGTCGTTGAATGGCTGGACGAAGAGTGCTTTGACTTCGGCCAAAGACCAGTCATGACGCAGGTTGGCAGTGGTGCTGGCGCTCATGGGCAATTCCTTGATTATGCTTGGCTGGCGCCTTGGGTTTACGCAATACCCACAGACGCGACACGGATGTTCGGCATATTTAAGGAAGAGTCATGCGCTGTCAACCACGATACGAAGAACAGGTTTACATCTGGTTAAAAAACAAACAAAACTGCCTGTTATGCGGGGATACCACTGACACACCGCAGCCGATCTGCACACCCTGCGAGGCCGACCTGCCCTGGCTGGGCAATCAATGCAGTGTCTGCGCTTTGCCGTTGCCCATGGCCGGGCTGCGTTGTGGACAGTGTGCCGCACAGCCGCCAGCATTCGAGCGGGTGCTGGCGCCCTGGATCTACGACTTTCCGGTGGACAGTTTGATCACCCGCTTCAAGCATCAAGCGAAATGGCCCCTGGGCCGGCTGATGGGCGAGCTGTTGGCGCAGTCGCTGCAACACCAGTTCGACGAAGGCCTGGAGCGCCCCGACGCGCTGCTGCCGGTGCCCCTGGCCGCGCCGCGCCTGCGCCAGCGGGGCTTCAACCAGGCTGCTCTGCTGGCTCGCTGGCTCAGCCAGCCGTTGGGCCTTGCGTGCGAAGAACACTGGCTGCGCCGCGTCCAGGACACTCCCGCACAGCAGGCGCTCGATGCCAAGGCGCGGCGGCAAAACCTGCTCCGGGCCTTTGCCTTGGCCCCCGAGGCGCAACTGCGCAACCGCCACCTGGCGCTGGTGGACGATGTGCTCACCACTGGCGCTACCGCCCAGGCCCTGGCACACCTGCTGCTGGAGGCCGGCGCGGCGCGGGTGGACGTGTATTGCCTGGCGCGCACGCCGAAAGCGGCGGAGCCGGCTTGACGCGCGGCGCCCAAGCCGCCAACGTCGGCCCATCACTCCTGCACGCAGTTTTTCGTCATGTCATTGCCTACGCTCCTGACCCAACACATTGTCCGCCGCCCACAACGCATCGCCTTGCTTCAGCACATCGCCGAACAAGGCTCGATCACCCGCGCCGCCAAGAGCGCGGGCCTGAGCTACAAGGCGGCGTGGGACGCCATCGATGAATTGAACAACCTGGCGGACCAACCGCTGGTGGAGCGCAGTGTCGGCGGCAAGGGCGGTGGCGGCGCCAGGTTGTCCGAGGAAGGGCAACGGGTGTTGCGCCTGTACCTGCGCCTGCAAACCTTGCAGGCGCAATTGCTCGAAGCAAGCGAAGACGCCGCAGACCTGGGCCTGCTGGGCCGCCTGATGTTGCGCACCAGCGCGCGCAACCAGTTGCACGGCAAAGTCATCGGGATCGAAGCCACCGGCCACAACGACCGGATACGCCTGGAGCTGGCCCGGGGGCTGGTCATCGAGGCACGGATCACCCACGACAGCACGGTCCGGCTGGAACTGGCGATCGGCACCGAAGTGGTCGCCCTGATCAAGGCCGGCTGGCTGGAACTGCACCCCGCCGGGCAGCCGGCCATGGCGGGCGACAATTCCTTGCAAGGTCTGATCGAGCAGGTCGTCGCCGCTGAAAACGGCCCCAGCGAGGTGCGGATCGGCTTGCCCAACGGCCAGACCCTCTGCGCCCTGGCCGATCCGCTGCAATTGCGTGAACGACAGCTGGAGGTCGGCGGCGCGGTGCAAGTGAGGTTTTCGCCCACGAATGTGCTGCTCGGCACACCGCTGTAGCGCGCTGCAACAATAGCTTCATCGACCCGCTTTAAGGTGACTGCCAAAACCAGCAGGGAGCCTGAAATGAGCCTACTAGAAGAAAACCAATCCACCGACCTGGAAAAGATCGTCGGCCTCAGCCGTCGTGGTTTCATCAGCGCCGGCGCCCTGTGTGGCGCCGCCATGTTCCTGGGCGGCAACCTGCTGAGTCGCAGCGTCATGGCCGCCGCCGTGAGCGAAGGCAACAGCAGGCTGCTGGGTTTCAACAGCATCGCCGCCGCGACCACCGACACCATCACCCTGCCGCCAGGCTACAAGTCCTCGGTGCTGATCAGTTGGGGCCAGCCGCTGCAGAAAAACGCACCGGCGTTCGACCCCAGCGGCAACGGCACCGCCCGCGCCCAGGAAATGCAGTTCGGCGACAACAACGACGGCATGAGCCTGTTCCCGTTCCCCGGTGACAACAACCGGGCGCTGATGGCGATCAACAACGAATACACCAACTACCGCTACCTGTTCGCCCACGGCGGCCAGCCGCAATCGGCCGAGGACGTGCACAAGGCCCAGGCCAGCGAAGGCGTCTCGGTGATCGAGGTCCAGCGCCGTCGCGGCGGCCAGTGGCAGTTCGTCCAGGAGTCGCGCTACAACCGCAGGATCCACGGCAATACGCCGATTCGCCTGCGCGGCCCTGCGGCCGGTCACGAGTTGCTCAAGACCAGCGCCGACAAGAGCGGCAAGAAGGTGCTGGGCACGTTCCAGAACTGCGCCAACGGCATGACGCCGTGGGGCACTTACCTGACCTGCGAAGAGAACTTCACCGATTGCTTCGGCAGCAGCCAATCCGACTTGCAGTTCGATGAGGCGCAAAAACGCTACGGCGCCACCGTCACCAGCCGCGAGATCAACTGGCACCTGTTCGATCCACGCTTCGACCTGGCGAAGAACCCCAACGAACTCAACCGTCATGGCTGGGTGGTGGAAATCGACCCGTTCGATCCAGACTCCACCCCGGTCAAGCGCACCGCCCTGGGCCGCTTCAAGCATGAAAACGCCGCGCTGGCGCAAACCAATGACGGTCGCGCCGTGGTGTACATGGGCGACGATGAACGCGGTGAGTTCATCTACAAGTTCGTCAGCCGCGAGCGCATCAACCCCCGCAACGCCAAGGCCAACCGCAACCTGCTGGACCATGGCACCTTGTACGTGGCGCGCTTCGACGCCGGCGACGCCAACCCCGATCATCCCAAAGGCAAGGGCCAGTGGATCGAGCTGACCCACGGCAAGAACGGCCTGGACGCCAGCAGCGGTTTCGCCGACCAGGCCGAAGTGCTGATCCATGCCCGTCTGGCCGCCAGCGTCGTGGGTGCCACGCGCATGGACCGTCCGGAGTGGATCGTGGTGAGCCCGAAAGACGGCCAGGTCTACTGCACCCTGACCAACAACTCCAAGCGCGGCGAAGATGGCCAGCCGGTGGGCGGGCCGAACCCGCGGGCCAAGAACGTCTACGGGCAAATCCTGCGCTGGCGCACCAGCCGCGACGACCACGCCTCCAAGACCTTCGACTGGGACCTGTTCGTGGTCGCGGGCAACCCGACGGTCCATGCCGGTACGCCAAAAGCCGGGTCGTCGAACATCACCCCGCAGAACATGTTCAACAGCCCCGATGGCTTGGGCTTCGACAAAGCGGGTCGGCTGTGGATCCTCACCGACGGTGACGTCAGCAACACTGGCGACTTCGCCGGCATGGGCAACAACCAGATGCTCTGCGCCGACCCCAACAGCGGAGAGATCCGCCGCTTCATGGTCGGGCCGGTGGGCTGCGAAGTGACCGGCATCAGTTTCGCGCCGGACCACAGGAGCCTGTTCGTCGGGATCCAGCACCCTGGCGAAAACGGCGGTTCGACCTTTCCCGAGCACCTGCCCAACGGCAAGCCGCGTTCATCGGTGATGGTGATTACCCGTGAGGACGGCGGGGTGATCGGCGCGGCCTGACATTTGCTTTTGTGGCGAGGAAGCTTGCTCCCGCTTGGGTGTGCAGCGCCCATAAATATCTGGGGTCGCTGCGCAACCCAGCGGGAGCAAGCTCCCTCGCCACGAAGCTGATTCAGGACTGACAATCAATCCAGACTGCTTTGCGCTACCATGCTGGGCCGGACGCGGCAGCCCTGCCGCTGCGCAGGAGTCAGCATGTCCCATCCGTTTGAAACCCTCACCCCCGATCTCGTACTCGACGCCGTTGAAAGCCTGGGCTTGCTCAGTGATGCCCGGGTGTTGGCGCTCAACAGTTATGAGAACCGTGTCTACCAGGTCGGTATCGAGGACGGCGAGCCGCTGATCGCCAAGTTCTATCGCCCTGCGCGCTGGACCAATGAAGCGATCCTGGAAGAACACCGTTTCACGTTCGAACTGGCCGATTGCGACGTGCCGGTGGTGGCGCCATTGATCCATGACGGCGCCAGCCTGCACGAACACGCAGGCTTTCGCTTCACCCTGTTTCCCCGTCGTGGCGGCCGTGCGCCGGAACCGGGTAACCTCGACCAGCTCTACCGCCTCGGGCAACTGCTCGGACGACTGCACGCCGTGGGCGCCAGCCGCCCGTTCGAGCACCGCGAAGCCTTGGGCGTGAAGAACTTCGGCCACGATTCCCTGGCCACGGTGCTGGACAGCGGCTTCGTCCCGCGCAGCCTGTTGCCGGCCTACGAGTCTGTCGCCAGGGACCTGCTCAAGCGTGTCGAAGAGGCCTACGCCGCCACACCCCACCAGACCATCCGCATGCACGGCGACTGTCATCCCGGCAACATGATGTGTCGCGACGAGGTGTTTCACATCGTCGACCTCGACGATTGCCGCATGGGCCCCGCGGTCCAGGACCTGTGGATGATGCTCGCCGGCGACCGCCAGGCCTGCCTGGGGCAGTTGTCGGAATTGATGGACGGTTACCAGGAGTTCCACGACTTCGACCCACGGGAACTGGCGCTGATCGAACCTTTGCGCGCCCTGCGCCTGATGCACTACAGCGCCTGGCTCGCACGCCGCTGGGACGACCCGGCCTTCCCCCGCAGCTTTCCGTGGTTCGGCAGTGAACGCTACTGGGGCGACCAGGTGCTGGCCTTGCGCGAGCAACTGGCGGCACTGAATGAAGAGCCGTTGAAGTTGTTCTGATGGGTTTCAGCTGTCACCGCGCCCCGTGTGGGAGCGGGCTTGCTCGCGAAGCCGGAGGAACATTCAATATCCATCTCGACTGACCCACCGCTTTCGCGAGCGAGCCCGCTCCCACAGAAGGATCTGTGGCGGGGCCAGGACGTTCACAAAGGTTCACACCCAACCTGACAAATCTCCTTACAATCACTTCTTTGTTAGCTGCCTAAGCAAGGATTCTGCATGCAAGCCGCCAACCCGCGTCGCGGGTACATCCTGGGCCTGACCGCCTATATCGTCTGGGGATTGTTCCCCATCTATTTCAAAGCCATCGCCAGCGTGCCAGCCGTGGAGATCATCATCCACCGCGTCCTGTGGTCGGCGCTGTTCGGCGCGGCGTTGCTGCTGGTCTGGAAGCATCCGGGCTGGTGGCGCGAACTGCGGGACAACCCACGCCGACTGGCGATCCTGGCCCTGAGCGGTACGCTGATCGCGGTCAACTGGCTGACCTACGTCTGGGCAGTGAACAATGGGCGGATGCTCGAAGCGAGCCTGGGCTATTACATCAACCCGCTGGTGAACGTGCTGCTGGGCATGCTGATCCTGGGTGAACGGCTGCGGCCCATGCAATGGGTGGCGGTGGGGTTGGCGGCGGTAGGCGTGGCGCAGCAGGTCTGGCAAGTGGGCAGCCTGCCATGGGTATCGCTGGCGTTGGCGCTGACCTTCGGTTTCTATGGATTGATCCGCAAGCAGGCGCCGGTCAAGGCCCTGCCGGGGTTGGTGGTGGAAACCTGGATGCTGGTGCCGATTGCCGTGGCCTGGCTGCTGCTCAACCCGGCGGCCACCAGTGCCCAGGCTGCTTTCTGGAGCACTTCCGAAGCCTGGTGGCTGGTGGCCGCAGGCCCGGTGACGCTGGTTCCGCTGGTATGCTTCAACGCCGCGGCCCGGCACCTGCCCTACACCACGCTGGGGTTCCTCCAGTACATCGCCCCGACCTTGGTGCTGCTGCTGGCGGTGACACTGTTCGGCGAGCACCTGTCGTCCAGCACCCTGGTGGCGTTCCTGTTCATCTGGGCGGGGCTCGCGGTGTACAGCATCGATGCCGTGATCAGCCTGCGCCGGCGCAACTGATCAAAAAACGCACAAACGTGCGCAGGCCCCGTGCAACGTGGCCTGCGCTGATTCTTCCCAAGGTTATCCACAGCGTGGTCCCCGCCGTTTGTGCACAAGCCCTTGATAATCGGTGATTTTTTGATCATCGCCGGCTAAGGCCCGGCGGGCTTGGGCTGGCGCCGGGTCTCTACAGGTTATCCACAGGCAGGCTCAGGTTTTCCTTGGATAACCCGCTTCACGCTTCGTCGCTGAGCTTGAGCTCCACCATCAATTCATCGGCCAGGGTCTCCAGGCGTTCCTGCAATGTGTCCAGCGACAAGGCCAGCGGCACGCCAAGGATTGCCTCGGCGTGAAACAGCAACTCGCTGCTCATGGGGGCCGGGCGCACATGGGTGACCAGCCGCTCGACATTGACCCCTTGCTCGCTCAGCAGCCGGGTGATGTCGCGCACGATGCCAGGCCGATCGTTACCCACCAGCTCCATGACAATGGGTTTCCAACTGCACGACGCCTCGGCGGCGCTCTCGGCGATCAGCACGCGGATGCCGTGGACCGACAGCCCCTGCAAGGCCTCGATCAACGCTTCATGGGCCTCGGCGGGGGCGCTGAGGCGCAGGATCCCGGCAAACTGCCCGGCCAGGTGCGACATGCGACTTTCCAGCCAGTTGCCGCCGTGCTCGGCGATGCAATCGGCGATGCGCTCGACCTGCCCGGGCTTGTCCGGAGCAAAAACAGTGATAACCAGATGGTCCATGGCGCAGCCCTCTTGTGGTGAGAAGCAGGAGTATAGAAGTGCACATCCTTTGGCGAGGGGATTGATCACCTCGTTACAAGGTGCGTAAGTGGCCAATCGGATAATCGTGTACAAGTTTCAAGATTTATCTGGAACAATCCCTCTGTTTTTTGAGAACATCCGATGTCTCGTCGTGACTGTAGGCCTTTAGTCGGTCGCAGAACGACGCATTTAGTCTGATTTTCACAACCGCAGTTGATCATGTAGTATGCCGCAGCGAGCACTACATAATGTTGGACCGATGTCTGCTTAAGGCGCAGTCGCATCCCTGAAAGCCCCGTCAGCAAGGCCAAGAGCCCTTTGATAGGTCCCACCCAGCCGCCAGCGATGGCATGTACTGGTACCGGGGTTTGTGGTTTAAATGTCCCGAGGCTTCATTGTCAAAATCGAAGAGCTGAAAAGCGAAATAGCTGAGCAGAGTGAGGCAAGCAATGACTGAACACGTTCAAGTCGGTGGCCTGCAGGTCGCCAAAGTCCTGTTCGACTTCGTGAATAACGAAGCCATTCCCGGAACCGGCCTCACCGCCGACGCATTCTGGGCCGGTGCCGACAAGGTCATCCATGACCTGGCACCGAAGAACCAAGCCCTACTCGCCAAACGCGACGACTTCCAAGCACGGATCGATGCCTGGCACCAGGCCCGTGCCGGCCAGGCCCACGACGCCGTGGCTTACAAAGCCTTCCTGCAAGACATCGGATATCTGCTGCCAGAAGCGGCGGATTTCCAGGCCACGACCCAAAACGTCGATGACGAAATCGCCCGCATGGCCGGCCCGCAGTTGGTGGTGCCGGTGATGAACGCCCGCTTCGCCCTCAACGCCTCGAATGCCCGCTGGGGTTCGCTGTACGACGCGCTGTACGGCACCGACGCCATCAGCGAAGCCGACGGCGCACAAAAGGGCAAGGGCTACAACAAGGTTCGCGGCGACAAGGTCATTGCCTTCGCCCGCGCCTTCCTCGACGAAGCAGCCCCCCTGGCGGCCGGCTCCCATGTCGACTCCACCGCCTACAAGATCGTCGACGGCAAACTGGTGGTCACCCTCAAGGGCGGCAGCAACAGTGGCCTGCGTGACGATGCTCAACTGATCGGTTTCCAGGGTGATGCCGCGGCGCCGGCCGCCGTGCTGCTCAAGCACAACGGTCTGCACTTCGAAATCCAGATCGACGCCAGCACCCCGGTCGGCCAGACCGACGCGGCTGGTGTGAAAGACATCCTGATGGAAGCGGCGCTGACCACCATCATGGACTGCGAAGACTCGGTCGCCGCCGTCGACGCCGATGACAAGGTGGTGATCTACCGTAACTGGCTCGGCCTGATGAAGGGTGATCTGTCGGAGCAAGTGACCAAGGGCGACCAGACGTTCACCCGCACCATGAACGCCGACCGCGCCTACACCACCGCCGACGGCTCGGGCCTGACGCTGCACGGTCGCTCGCTGCTGTTCGTGCGTAACGTCGGGCACCTGATGACCATCGACGCGATCCTGGACAAGCACGGCAACGAAGTGCCGGAAGGTATCCTCGACGGCCTGATCACCAGCCTGGCGGCGATCCACAGCCTCAACGGCAACACCTCCCGCCGCAACAGCCGCACCGGCTCGGTGTACATCGTCAAGCCGAAGATGCACGGGCCTGAAGAAGCCGCCTTCACCAACGAGCTGTTCGGTCGTATCGAAGACGTGCTGAACCTGCCGCGCAACACCCTCAAGGTCGGGATCATGGACGAGGAGCGCCGCACCACGGTCAACCTCAAGGCCTGCATCAAGGCAGCCAGCGAGCGCGTGGTGTTCATCAACACCGGCTTCCTGGACCGCACCGGCGACGAAATCCACACCTCGATGGAAGCCGGCCCGATGGTGCGCAAGGCCGACATGAAGGCCGAGAAGTGGATCGCCGCGTACGAAAACTGGAACGTCGACATCGGTTTGAGCACCGGCCTGCAAGGTCGCGCACAAATCGGCAAGGGCATGTGGGCCATGCCCGACCTGATGGCGGCGATGCTCGAACAGAAAGTCGCCCACCCAATGGCCGGCGCCAACACCGCCTGGGTGCCGTCGCCGACCGCCGCTGCCCTGCACGCCCTGCACTACCACAAGGTCGACGTATTCGCTCGCCAGGCCGAACTGGCCAAGCGCACCCGCGCGTCGGTGGACGACATCCTGACCATCCCGCTGGCCGCCAACCCGAACTGGACACCGGAGCAGATCAGGAACGAACTGGACAACAACGCCCAGGGCATCCTCGGCTACGTGGTGCGCTGGATCGACCAAGGCGTGGGTTGTTCCAAGGTGCCGGACATCAACGACATCGGCCTGATGGAAGACCGGGCGACGCTGCGCATTTCCAGCCAGCACATCGCCAACTGGCTGCGCCATGGCATCGTCACGCAGGACCAGGTGATGGAAAGCCTCAAGCGCATGGCGCCGGTGGTGGATCGCCAGAACGCCAACGACCCGCTGTACCGCCCGCTGGCACCGGACTTCGACAGCAACATCGCCTTCCAGGCGGCGGTCGAACTGGTGATCGAAGGCACCCGCCAGCCTAACGGCTACACCGAGCCGGTGCTGCACCGCCGCCGTCGTGAGTTCAAGGCAGCCAATGGGTTGTGATTGAGCGGTAGCGATCAATGAGAAAGGCCCTGATCTTGCGATCAGGGCCTTTTTTGTTTGCCGTGCGGACCGATCGCCACAGGCTAGAGGTCCATCCCCAACTCCCGCTTGACCAACTCCAACAATTTCTCCGTATCGATGGGCTTGAGCAGGAAGTCCACCACGCTCAGGTGCATGGCTTCGATGGCGTCCTTCACGTCGGCGTCTCCGGACACCAGGATGATCGGCAACGCGGCGCGCTCGGACTCGCGCACCAGGCGGACCAGTTCCAGGCCATCGACATTGCCCATGCGCAGATCAGTGATTATCAGGCCGATCGACGGCTTGGTTTCCAGCATCTTGAGTGCCGTTTCACCGCTGGCGGCGGTCATGCAGTGAATCCCGTCCAGCGCCAGAATTTCCGACAGCAGTTCACGGGCGTCCTTGTCGTCATCGACGATCAAGACTCGCTGCGGCGGCAGGTCGGGTTCCAGCATGACGGCACTCAGCGCCTCGCGCTCGGCGTCACTCAAAATATCGTGGTCGGACATGGGGCTCTCTACGTTCTCGAATCATTCCCTTGGCAAGTGGTCAGACATCGTTGCAAGGCGCTTCAATGTGCACTTCGTCGGATTTTTTTCCAAGAACATTTAATGAAGTTTTTTTAAGGCCCTCACAGGGCATTTCCCCCCGGTTTCGCCCTATCGCGGGCGACCTAGACTTACGTCCAATGGGCACCCCGCGCTCAGGGGCCGACCATGGGAGAACAGATCCGACCACAACAATTCGAAAAAGATTGCGTAATGGCTATGAAAAAAGCGGACGCCTTCACCCAGGCAGGGAAAACCGCGGTGTTGCAAAACATCCAGGGGACACTGCAGTTTCTCCAGCGCTTCCCGCCGTTCAACCACATGGAAAATGCCCACCTGGCGTACCTGGTGGAGCAATGCCTGCTGCGTTTCTACGCCACTGGCGAAACCATCATCAAGCCGGCCGATGGCCCGGTGGAACACTTCTACATCGTCAAGCAGGGCCGGGTAGTGGGCGAGCGTCCGCATTCGGCCAAGGGCGGTACCGAGACCACCTTCGAAATCACCACCGGCGAGTGTTTTCCCCTCGCCGCCTTGCTCGGCGAGCGCGCCACCCGCACCGAACACCGGGCCGGCGAGGACACGTTCTGCCTGCAACTGAACAAACAGGCCTTCATCAAGCTGTTCGCCCTCTCCGGGCCGTTTCGCGACTTCGCCTTGCGCGGGGTCAGCAGCCTCCTGGACCAGGTCAACCAGCAGGTCCAACAGAAATCCGCGCAGACCCTGGGCACGCAGTACTCCCTCAATACGCGCCTGGGTGAACTGGCGATGCGTCACCCAGTGAGTTGCAGCCCCGACACGCCCTTGCGCGAAGCCGTGAAACTGATGCACGAGCAACAGGTTGGCAGCATCGTGGTCGTGACGGAACAGAAGACGCCGGTCGGGATTTTCACCCTGCGCGACCTGCGGCAAGTGGTGGCCGATGGGGCCGGGGATTTCTCCCAGGCCATCGCCGGGCACATGACTCAGGCGCCGTTTTTCCTGTCGCCGGACCACAGCGCCTTCGACGCCGCGATTGCCATGACCGAACGTCACATCGCCCACGTCTGCCTGGTCAAGGAGCAGCGCCTGTGCGGCGTGGTGTCCGAGCGTGATCTGTTTTCCCTGCAACGAGTCGACCTGGTGCACCTGGCCCGTACCATCCGCAGCGCACCGAAGGTGGAAAACCTGGTGGCCCTGCGTGGCGAGATCGGTCAACTGGTGGAGCGCATGCTCGCCCATGGCGCCTCCTCGACCCAGATCACCCACATCATCACGTTGCTCAACGACCACACGGTATGCCGGATCATCGAGCTGACCCTGGCCGACAAAGGCGACCCCGGCGTGCCGTTCAGCTGGCTGTGTTTCGGCAGCGAAGGCCGCCGCGAGCAAACCCTGCACTCCGACCAGGACAACGGCATCCTCTTCGAAGCCCGGGACGCCGCCCACGCCGCGCAGATCCGAGGCCTGCTGCTGCCCATCGCCCAACAGATCAACCAGAGCCTGGCCCTGTGCGGCTTCACGCTGTGCAAGGGCAACATCATGGCCGGCAACCCCGAGCTGTGTCTGTCCCGCGCCGAATGGGCCCGGCGCTTTGCCGCGTTCATTCGCGAGGCGACGCCGGAGAACCTGTTGGGCTCGAGCATCTATTTCGACCTGCGGGTGGTCTGGGGTGACGAACAAGGTTGCGAACAATTGCGCCAGCAGATCCTCGACCAGGTGGGCGATAACCGTCTGTTCCAGCGCATGATGGCCGACAACGCGTTGCGCCATCGCCCGCCGGTGGGGCGCTTCAGAGAGTTTGTGCTCAGCCGCAAGAACGGTGAAAAAGCCACCCTCGACCTCAAGGTGCAAGGCCTGACGCCTTTCGTGGACGGCGCCCGTTTGCTGGCCCTGGCCAATGGCATCGGCGCCAACAACACCTTGGAGCGCTTGCGGCAACTGGTCGCCCGCCAGGTGATCGAACCCCTCGACGGCGCGGCCTATGAAGAGGCCTATCACTTCATCCAGCAGACCCGCATGCAACAGCATCAACTGCAAACCCGCGAGAACCTGCCGTACTCCAACCGCGTCGACCCCGACAGCCTCAACCATCTGGACCGACGCATCCTGCGCGAATCCCTGCGCCAGGCCCAACGCCTGCAAAGCAGCCTGAGCCTGAGGTATCAGCTGTGAGCCTGTTTTCCTGGCTGCGCCCGGCCCAGCCGTCATTGCCGGACGCCTTGCAGCAACGCCTGGCAGACTTGCCGCCGCCTGCCGCCCTGGGTGAATGCAGCCTGCGGGAACAGCGTTGGGTGGTGCTGGACCTGGAAACCACCGGGCTGAACCTGAACAAGGATCAGGTGCTGTCCATTGGCGCAGTGGCCATCGAAGACGGCGCGATCGATTTCGGCCAGCAGTTCGAACGCACCTTGCAATGCGACAAACAAAAGCTCGGGCCCAGCGTGTTGATCCATGGCCTGGCGCCGAGCACGATTGCCGCTGGCAGCGAACCGGCCGAAGCGTTGCTGGCGTTCATGGAGTACGTCGGCGACAGCCCGTTGCTGGCCTTCCACTCCCCCTTCGATGCCCACATGCTCGGGCGCGCACTGAAGGATCACCTGGGCTATCGCTTGCAGCACCCGTTCCTCGACGTCGCGGACCTGGCCCCGATGCTCTGCCCCAGGTCGCCCTGCGCCAGGCGGGCCTGGACGACTGGATCGACGCGTTCAAGCTGCAGGTGCAGGAGCGCCACAACGCCAGCGCCGACGCCCTGGCCACGGCGGAACTGGCGCTGATCCTGTTCAGCCGCGCCCGCCAGCAACAGATCCCCAGCCCGCTGGCGTTGCAGCAGCGCCTGGGCCAATGGAAACGCCGGCAGCAGGCGCCTTCGATCTAACCCCTGTTCGGAGAACACCATCGGCCCTGTGGGAGCTTGCTCGCGATGGCGTACTGTCGGCCGACACTGATATGAGTTGATCGCTCATCATCGCGAGCAAGCTCGCTCCCACACCCGACAACCCCAGAAGCCCCACCCGACCAGTGCCAATTGCTTTCGCTCTGCCGCCTCTGTCACAATCGCGAACAATTCTCGTTACTTAAAACATCGGTGATGCTCCGTGTCGTCAGTCCCTAGCCCTCACAGTGATCTGGTTGGTGCGTTGTACCGTGACCATCGCGGTTGGCTATTGGCCTGGTTGCGGCGCAACGTGGCCTGTGCACAACGGGCCGAGGACTTGAGCCAGGACACGTTCGTACGCCTGCTCGGCCGCGACCAACTGACCACGCCTCGCGAGCCGCGGGCGTTCCTGGTGGCGATCGCCAAGGGGCTGCTGTTCGATTATTTCCGCCGGGCAGCCCTGGAGCAGGCCTACCTCACCGAGTTGATGTTGATCCCCGAAAGCGAACAGCCGTCGCTGGAAGAACAGCAGATGATCCTCGAAGACCTCAGGCACATCGACCGGTTGCTCGGCCAGTTGTCGAGCAAGGCCCGCGCCGCCTTCCTCTACAATCGCCTCGACGGCCTCGGCCACGCCGAGATCGCCCAGCGCCTGGGGGTTTCGGTGCCACGGGTACGGCAATACCTGGCCCAGGGCATTCGCCAGTGCTACATCGCCCTGTATGGCGAGCCGACATGAATCCTGCCTGCGCCAAACCGGTATCGGCCCGTGTGCTGGATGCCGCCATTGCCTGGCAGTTGTCGCTGGATTCGGGCAGCGCCCAGGAGCGCGAGGCGTTCGCCCGCTGGCATGCCGCCGATGAAGAACATGCCCGCGCCTGGCGGCAGTTGGGCATGCTCGACCAGCGTTTCAGCGTCGCCAGCGGGCCGGCGCGGGCCGCATTGTTGCAATCGCGCACGACCCTCCGGCGACGGTTGCGCAAGATGGGCAGCGGCCTGGCCAGCCTGGTCGCAGTCGTCGGCCTGACGCTGTTCGTCGCCGAGCGCTACCTGTCGCTGGACTATTGGCTGGCCGACCAGCGCACCGCCACGGGCGAACAGCGCACCCTGCGACTGGCCGACGGAACAGTGGTCAACCTCAACACCCACAGCGCGCTGGACGTGCGCTTCGATGCCCGGCAGCGACGCATTGTCCTGCAGGAAGGCGAGATCCTGGTGGAAACCGGCCACAACGACCCGCGTCCCTTCATCGTCGAAACCCGCGAAGGCCGCCTGCGTGCCTTGGGCACGCGGTTCCTGGTCAAGCGAGAAGACCAGGGCACGCGCCTGAGCGTGTTGCAATCGGCCGTGGCCGCGCACCCCCAGGCAACGGACGAAGAGCAGGTCCTGCGCGAAGGCCAGCAAGTGCTGATGCGCCGCGACGGGCTCGGGCCGACGTTGGCGTTGGGGCCCGGCGCAGACGCCTGGACCCGCGGCATGTTGGTGGTCGACAACGCCCGCCTGGAGGATCTGGTGCACGAACTGGGGCGCTATCGGCGCGGCTACCTGGGCGTCGAGCCGCAGGTCGCGGACCTGCGCATCACCGGCAGCTTCCCGCTGCACGACACCGACCTGGCCTTGGCGGCGCTGCTGCCGACCTTGCCGGTGCAGGTCGAGCATCACACGCGGTGGTGGGCCGTGGTGGCGCCTAGGGACGGAGCAAAATCCAAGTAATCGGACGGGCGCAAGGCCTTCTTTACGTTCAAACTCGCGAAGAGACCATCGCCCCCGACATTGCCCACCCGCTTGCACGCTGAATCTAAATTATTTTCATCCCGCCCTATCACTTTTCGATTCTCATCCGGCACTCAGGCAATTGAGAAATATTTCCATTCAGGAGCCGCCGTATGTCCCGCCCGCTAGACACCCTGTTGCGCCCCAGCCTGCTGGCCGTCGCCATTGCCTTTGCCGCCCCGCTCGCCAGCGGGCCGCTGTTGGCCGCCGAGCAGGCCACCAGCCTGCACGCCTACAATCTGCCCGCCGCGCCGTTGGCCAGTACCTTGAACCAGATCGCCAGCCAGGCCGGCCTTGCGCTGAGCCTGAACCCGTCCCTGGCATCGGGCAAAACGTCGGCACCGGTGCAGGGCCAGTTCGATGCCACCGGCGCGTTGCGTGAAGCGCTGCGCGGCACCGGCCTGCAACTGGAGCAAAGCAGCGCCGGCACCTACAGCCTGGTGGCCGTGCCGGAGGGCGTCATGGTGTTGCCGGAAACCAGCGTGATCGGCGCGGGCAGCAGCGAAACCGCGTGGGGCCCGACCGAGGGCTATGCCGCCACCCGCACCGCCGCCGGCACCAAGACCGATACACCGATTGTCGAGCTGCCGCGCTCGGTCTCGGTGGTCACGCGCCAGCAGATGGAAGACCGCTCCGTGCTCAACCTCAACGACGCGCTGCGCTACACCGCCGGCGTGCAGAGCAGCGGGTATGGTTCGGATACGCGCAACGACTGGCTGCTGGTGCGCGGCTTCGTGCCGACCCAGTTCCTCGACGGCCTGCCACTGCCGCGGGGCAACTACGTCACGCCCAAGATCGAGACCTGGAACCTTGAGCGCATCGCCGTGCTGCGTGGCCCGGCCTCCTCGGTCTACGGCCAGACGCCACCGGGCGGCATGCTGGACATGGTCAGTCGTCGTCCCCAGGCCGACAGCAGCCACGAAGTCCAATTGCAGGCCGGCAGCAACGAGCACAAGCAGATCAACTTCGACAGCACCGGCAAGGTCGACGACGAAGGCCAGTTTCTCTATCGGGTCAGCGGCACCGTGCGCGACAGCAATGCCCAGGTCGACCACATTCCGGACAAGCGCTACAACATCGCCCCCAGCCTGACCTGGAACATCAACGACGACACCCGCCTGACCTTCCTGTCCCAGTACACCCGCGACGACACCGGCATCACCGGGCAATTCCTGCCGCTGCAAGGCACCAAGCTGGCGTCGCCGGCTGGCACGATTTCCCACCATAAGAACCTCGGCGATCCGGATTGGGAATTCTACGACCGCACCTACTACGCGCTGGGCTATGCCTTCGAGCATCGCTTCAACGACACCTGGCAGTTCCGCCAGAACCTGCGCTACACCAAAAGCGACCTGGAATTTCAGGGCATCTCCGCTGGCGGCTCGTTCTTTCCGGATGGTCCAGACCAATCCGTGAGCGCCGACGGCACCGTCAGACGCAGCGCCAGTATCGTAGATGAAGACATCAGCCAGTTCGCCGTGGACAACAACTTCCAGGCCGACTTCCAGACCGGAGCGCTAAGCCATACCGTGCTGCTGGGCCTGGATCACCAGCGCTCCAACAGCAACGCGCGCTGGCAGTGGGGCTCCGGCGGCGTGCCGACCAGCAACATCAACAACCCGGTCTATGGGCAGGATTTCTCCAACGTCCAGTACTTCACCATGTACGACTACAACCAGAAGACCAACCAGACCGGCCTCTACGTCCAGGACCAGATGGCCCTGGACAACTGGCGCCTGACCCTCGGTGGGCGTGAAGACTGGATTCACACCGGCACGCTGTTCCACAACCAGAACGACGCGACCACCACCCAGCGCGACAAGAAATTCAGCGGCAACGCAGCGCTGAGCTACGTCTTCGATAACGGCGTGACGCCGTACATTTCCTTCGCCCAGTCGTTCCAGGCGGCGACCGGTTCGGTCATCACCAGCACCCAGGCGTTCAAACCCACCGAAGGCGAACAATACGAAGCCGGTATCAAGTACCAGCCGCCCGGCACCAAGACCTTGCTGACCGCCGCCGTGTTTGACCTGACCCAGAAAAACAACTCCGTCACCGAGAACAACATCACCCGCCAGGTGGGTGAAGTGCAGGTTCGCGGCCTGGAGCTGGAAGCCTCTGGGGACGTCACCGACAACCTGAAACTGGTCGGGTCCTACACCTACAACGACAGCGAGATCACCAAGGGCACCGCCGCCGAAAAAGGCAAGCGCATGGCCCAGGTGCCTCGCAACCAGGCCACCGCGTGGGCCGACTACACCTGGCACAACGGCCCGCTCGATGGCTTTGGCGTCGGCGCGGGTGTGCGCTATGTCGGCGACACCTATGGCAACACCACCAACACCGATTGGGGCCACGTCGGTTCCTACACCGTGTACGACGCCTCGGCCCACTACGACCTGGGACGCCTGAGCAACGCCCTCAAGGGCGTGTCGGTGGCGGTGGACGCGAAAAACATCTTCAACAAGGACTACCTGTCCACCTGCGACGGGTTCTATTGCTACTACGGCGACCAGCGCAATGTCGTCGCCAGCGTGAATTACAAATGGTAAACGGTTAGCATTTGCAAAACCTTTCGAGGGCACCTGTCCCGAAGACCTGTCAGCCAAATACCCCCTGTGGGAGCGAGCTTGCTCGCGAAAGCGGTGCGCCAGACAACATCAACGTTGACTGTTACGCCGTCTTCGCGAGCAAGCTCGCTCCCACAGGTTCGCGGCTTGGCTGACGGGGCTCTGGCATCGAGGCCCTCTCGCATTCGGATCGACCATGAAAAGCAAAACCATCCGCCGCTGGTCCTTCGTCCACACCTGGACCAGCCTGATCTGCACGGTGTTCCTGCTGATGCTGGCGATCACCGGGCTGCCGTTGATCTTCCACCACGAAATCGAACACCTGCTGGGCGACGCTCCCGAGCTGCGGCAAATGCCGGCCGACACGCCGCCCCTGGACCTTGCGCAACTGGTGGAAAAAGCCAAGGCCCATCGTCCCGGCGAAGTGGTCCAGTACTTTGGCTGGGATGAAGACGAGCCCAACGGCGTCATCACCATCATGGCGCCGACGCCGGGCACCGAGCCCAATTCATCCCACACCTTCATGCTCGACGGGCGCACCGGTGAAGCCCTGGAAATGCCCTCGGCCAATGGCGGCTTCATGATGGTCATGCTGCGCCTGCACGTGGACATGTTCGCCGGCTTGCCAGGCAAGTTGTTCCTGGCGTTCATGGGCCTGCTGTTCGTGGTGGCCATCGTTTCCGGGGTGGTCTTGTACCTGCCGTTCATGCGCCGCTTGAAGTTCGCCACCGTGCGCCAGGACAAATCGACCCGCCTGCGCTGGCTCGACCTGCACAACCTGATCGGCGTGGTCACGCTGGTCTGGGCGCTGACGGTGGGGGTCACCGGCGTGATTGCCGCGTGCGCCGAGTTGATCATCGCCGCCTGGCGCAACGACAGCCTCAGCAGCATGATCGAACCCTATCGCGATGCCCCGCCGTTGACGCAACTGGCACCGGCCACTCGCCTGCTGGACATCGCCAGGGACGCCGCACCCGGCATGGAGCCCAGCTTCATCGCCTTCCCGGGCACGTTGTTCTCCAGCGCCCACCACTATGGCGTGTTCATGAAGGGCAACACTCACCTGACGTCTCACCTGCTCACGCCGGTGCTGATCGACGCCAGCACCCTGGCCGTCACCGCCGTGGCCGAACGCCCGTGGTACATGGACGTCATGAGCCTGTCGCTGCCCCTGCATTTCGGCGACTACGGCGGCCGGCCGATGCAGATTTTCTGGGCGGTGCTCGACGTGCTGACCATCATCGTGCTCGGTAGCGGCGTCTACCTGTGGGTGGTGCGGCGCAAAGCGGCCAAGCCTGCGGCCATCACCGCGCAGGTCTCCTCATGAAGCCGCGGCAGTCGAGTTTCTGGAAGGTGTTCGGCATCCCCCTGGGAATCGGTGTGCTCTGCGCCGCCGGGCTGTTCAGCGCCCTGCTGGGCGATGGCCTGTGGGACGCCGTGAGCTGGCTCGGGCTGGGCGTGCCTTGTGTGTTGGGGGTACGGGGGTTGCTCCCGCGCCGCTGAGGCCTCGGCGCCACCCGTTGATCCGACGCCCTTTCTCCTGACGTTATACGACGACACTTCGCCGCGTCGCGGCATGCGCGCGCCTGCCCACTGACATATTTGTTGACAAATTTATCCTTGCACTCCTATAAATGCGCACGTTGTACGACAACCTACAACAAACATCCCTGCGACACCAAATCCAAAAATAATCATGGTGAAGTGATGAAAATCAAAGGCATCCGCTGGTGGATGGTCGGCCTGGTCACGGCCGGCCTGATGGTCAACTACCTGGCCCGCAATACCCTCTCGGTGGCTGCCCCCACCCTGATGAGCGACATGAACATTTCCACCGAGCAGTATTCGCACATCGTCGTGGCCTGGCAGGTCTGCTACGCGCTGATGCAGCCGGTGGCCGGCTACATCATCGATGCCATCGGCACCAAGATGGGCTTCGCCATTTTTGCGTTCGCCTGGTCCCTGGCCTGCGCCGCGGCAGCCATGGCCTCGGGCTGGCAAGGCCTGGCCTTCTTCCGTGGGTTGTTGGGTGTGACCGAAGCGGCCGGGTTGCCGGCAGCGGTCAAGGCCTCCACCGAATGGTTTCCGGCCAAGGAGCGTTCGGTCGCCATCGGCTGGTTCAACATCGGCTCGTCGATCGGGGCCGTCCTGGCCCCGCCGCTGGTCGTCTGGGCGATCCTGAACAGTGGCTGGGAACTGGCCTTCCTGATCGTCGGCGGCCTGGGCATCGCCTGGACGTTCCTGTGGCTGATCCTCTACAAGCACCCACGTGACCAGAAGCGCCTGAGCGACACCGAGCGCGACTACATCCTCAACGGCCAGGAAGCCCACTTCAAGGACCAGGCGCCGAAAAAAGGCAGCTGGAAGACGATCATTGCCAGCCGCAACTTCTACGCCATCGCCAGCGCGCGGATTCTCTCCGAGCCGGCCTGGCAGACCTTCAATGCCTGGATCCCGCTGTACCTGATGACCGAGCGGCACATGAACATCAAGGAAATCGCAATGTTCGCCTGGCTGCCGTTCCTGGCCGCGGACCTTGGCTGCGTGCTGGGCGGTTACCTGAGCCCGTTCTTCCACAAGTATTGCAAGGTGTCGCTGTTCACCTCCCGCAAGATGGTCTTGCTGTTCGGCGCGTCCTGCATGATCGGCCCGGCCTGCATCGGCCTGGTCGAGAGCCCGTACACCGCCATCGCCCTGCTGTGCATCGGCGGCTTCGCCCACCAAACCTTGTCCGGCGCGCTGTACGCCATCACGTCCGACTCGTTCGGCAAGCATGAAGTCGCCACCGCCACCGGCATGGGCGGGATGTTCGGCTACCTCGGCGCTGCGGCCTTCACCCTGGTGTTTGGCGTGATGGTGACCAAAATCGGCTACAGCCCGCTGTTCGTGATGCTGGCGATCTTCGACGTGGTCGCGGCGTTTATCGTCTGGACCGTCGCCCGGGAACTCAAGCCACAACCGACGACACCGTCAGCGCAACCCCAGGCGCTGCAACCGGCCGCTTGACCCGCGACGACCGGGCCACCACGGCCCGGTCGCACTGCCTTGGGCACGGATGACGCGCTATGCTGCGCAACACGTGCCACTGACCCGAGACGTTGCCATGTCCACCCCCAGCATGACGCTGTTCCACAACCCCGCTTCACCTTTCGTTCGCAAGGTCCTGGTGCTGCTGCACGAAACCGGCCAGCAGGACCGCGTGGCGTTGCAGCTCAGCCAGCTCACACCGGTCAAGCCGGACCGGGCGCTCATCGACGACAACCCGTTGAGCAAGATCCCGACCCTGCGCCTGGCCAACGGGACGGTGATCCATGACAGTCGCGTGATCCTCGATTACCTCGACCACCAGCATGTCGGCAATCCACTGATCCCCCGGGACGGCGCGGCCCGCTGGCGACGCCTGACCCTGGCCTCCATGGCCGATGGCATCATGGATGCGGCAGTCATGATTCGTTATGAAACCGCCCTGCGCCCGGTGGAAAAGCACTGGGACGAATGGCTCGATGCGCAACGGGACAAGATCCGCCGTGCCGTGGGCGTGCTTGAAGCCGAGGCCATTGCTGAGTTGGCCAGTCATTTCGACGTAGCGTCCATCAGCGTGGCCTGTGCCTTGGGCTATCTCGACCTGCGCCACCCGGACCTGGAATGGCGCAAGGCCAACCCGCAATTGGCGGCGTGGTTTGCCGAGGTGAGCTTGCGGCCTTCAATGATTGAAACAGTGCCCAAAGTCTAGTTCTGCCCTGGCTGCACCGGCCCCATCGCGAGCAAGCTCCCACATTTGGCTTCGTTGCCTGGGTAAACGAGGTCTCCTGTGGGCGCGAGCTTGCTCGCGATAAGGCCAATGCGACCCATCGGAAACAACCCGGCAATCCGCGTCACCAGCACCTCTGCCAATCGCTGATCCTCCCGCAACCCCAGCGACCGGCTCATTTCACCTCTCCCAGCTCGAAGGACATGGCCGCTGCCGGCTTCGCCCCCACCCCGTACCAGTCCAGCTTGCGGGTCAGCACCATGAACACACCGAGCAGGGCGAACAGCAACAACGAGCCCATCAGCAAGGCGTAGTCCTCAGCGCTCAGCAAACCGTAGAGCAGGCCATACAACGCTGCCAGCCCCACCGAAAAGGCCACGCCATGGCTCACGCTGCGCAACACATGGCACACATAGAAACCGATCAACACCACGCAGGCACTGGCGGATGCCAGGTAGGCCAGGGCGAAGCCGATGTGCTCGGATAACGACAACAACAGCAGGTAGAAGAACGCCAGCGCCACGCCTACCAATGCGTATTGCACCGGGTGCACCGCCAGGCTCTTGAGCACCTCGAACAGGAAGAAGCCGGCGAAGGTCAACGCGACGAACAGCAGCGCATATTTGATCGCCCGGTCGGTCTTGAGGTACTGGTCCACCGGATCGATGAAACTCACGCCGAAAGCCCGGCTGCGGAACGCCTCGCAGCTGTCGCTGGTTTCACAGCTTTGCAGCGCTTCTTCGAGGTTGGTGGAAAAAAACGACGTCTGCCAGTCAGCACTGAAGCCTTGCTCATTGATGTCACGCTGGACCGGCAGGTAATTGCCGATGAAACTCGGGTGTGGCCAGTCGGCCGACAGATGCACCTTGGTAGACTTGCCCACCGGCAGGATCTGCAGCTCGCCGGTGCCTTGCAGGCGCAGGTCGAAACCAAAGGTCAGGTCGGCACTGCCCTGGGCAGTGATCATCGGCAGCGGCACGTGCACGCCCTGCCCCAGCCAGCCGACTCGCGAGCCGGGCAGGAAATCGACGGTTTGCTGATTGAGCGTCAGGGTCAGCGCATTCTCGATGCCACGGATGTCACTGATACCGACCGTCAGGTACGGCTGGTCGAAACGGTAGTCGGCCAGGTCCTTGGTCGCGACGCCATAGTGTTCAGGCACCTTGAAGCGGCCGTCGATACGATTATCGGCGTGGAACAGCCGCGCCTCGTAGATTCCCCGGGCGCGGGTCTCGGTGCGGACCTGGCCGTCGAGTTCGAACTGCTCTGGCAAGAAATACAACTCGCCGCTTTGCTCGACGGTTTCCAGGAAACGCACGCCGGTCTTCTCGTTGGTGTTCCAGACCCGCACGTCCTTGCGAAACGGCACGACGATCATCGGCCCAATGAGTTGCTGGCTACGGCTGGAACTGCGGGCAATGTCTTGCAGCACACCGTCACGCAGTTCCTGGCGCTCGTCGATGAGGCCGTTGATCATCAGCAAGGGGATCATCAGCAGGAGGATCAAGAGGGCAATCATGCCCAGTTTTATAGCGAGGCTGCGGTTCATGTGGGGCTCTCCCTGTTCGAATGAGGGAGAGTCTGGGGGGGCTGTGTGGGGCGTTCATGGGGGCAATGTGGAGATTGTGTGGAGACTCGACCGCTCTTGCCCTCGCCACAACGGTATTCCTTCAGGGAGAACTCGCTCTTCAGGGCAACCGCAGCACTACTTCCACCCCACCCTCGACATTGCCGATGGTGAACGCCCCGGCATGCAACTGCACCACTTCCTCCACGAAGTTGAGCCCCAGGCCCGTGCTCTTGCGGCCGGTGCCAGGGCGCGGCAGGGAATAGAAACGCTCACTCAGGCGTGGCAGCGCATAGTCGGGGATCGGCTCGGCCTGATTGAACAGGCGGATCTCCACCCGCTGGCCGGTACGCTCGGCGCTGAGGCGCAGCAGCCCTTCGGCCGGGGTGAAGTCCAAGGCGTTCTCCAGCAGGTTGCCCAGCGCCTGGCGCAGCAGGAACGGCTCGCCCATCAACACCAGGTCGGCCGCGATGTGCCGTTCGATTCGCAACTGACGGCCCTCGATCCAACCGCTGCGCGCCTCCAGCAGTTGATCGAACAACGCCGCCAGCGGGACCGCGATGACTTCCTCCAGGCCCTGGCGCTGTTCGACCTGGGCCAGGTTGAGCAGGCGTTCGATCAACTGCTGCATGCGCACGCTTTCGCTGTCGATGTTGCTGACGAAGCGCTGGTGCTGGGCCGCGGGCATGTCGCTTTGCAGCAGCTCGGCGGCGCCGCGAATCGCCGCCAGGGGGCTCTTGAGTTCATGCGTCAGCGTGTGCACGTAGCGCTCGACATAGGCCTTGCCTTCCAACTGCGTGCGCATGTGCTCCACGGCGCCCGCCAGTTGCTCGAACTCGCCGCCGCGATAATGCGGCACTTCCACCCTTTGCCCCTGGCTGACGGCCTGGGCATAACGGGTCAGGCGACGCAGCGCCGAACTGAGCCACCACGACAGCGCAGCACCGAGCAGCAGGCCCAGGCCGATCAAGCCAGCGCCATACAACAGCAGGCGCCGCTCCGTGCGGTCGATATAGGGCTGCAGCGAGCTGTTGGGCTTGGCGACGGTGACCACGCCGATGATCCGGCCGTTGTCGCGAATGGGCGCGCCGACGTGCATCACCGAGGACGCCGGGTCATCCGGATCGCTGCGGCTCGAACGGGCGCCGTAATGGCCGCGCAAGGTCAGGTACACGTCGTTCCAGCGCGAATAATCCTGGCCCACCGCCACCCCACTGGAGTCGAGCACCACGATCCCGTTGGCATCGGTGACGTAGATCCGATGGTTGACCTGGTTCTTCGGCAAGCCCCAGATCGACGCCGCCGGCTGGCGCTCGCCGTAGGCCTTGAGCAGTTGCGGCCAGCGATTCTGGTTGAGGGTACCGGCCTTGAAATCGTCCCGCAGGATCTCGGCCATCAGGTTGGCCGTGTCCACCAGGGTTTCTTCGGTGGACTGGCGCACGCCAGGGCGGATCTGCTCGATCACCGTGCCGAGCACGAAATACCCGGTCAGGCCGATAAACAGCACGTAGACCAGGAAAATCCGGATCCCCAGCGACATCAGCTGTGCCCCGGGCTGTAGCTGTAGCCGAGGCCGCGATGGGTCTGGATCGGCTCGGCCTCGGCCCTGACCAGGCGCAACTTGGCGCGCACGCTCTTGATGTGGCTGTCGATGCTGCGCTCGTAGCCGGCATCGCTGGCGACACCCAGGGCGTCGAGCAACTGTTCGCGGCTGAAGACCCGCTCCGGCTGCTCCAGCAGGCAGTTAAGCAGGCGGAACTCGTGGCGGGTCAGGTTCAGCGGCTTGCCGCGATAGCTGATCTGCACCCGGTCGTTGTCCACCTGGAACAGCGCCGTGCCCAACTCCGGCGCCGGGCGCGGGGCCACGCGCTTGAGAATCGCGCGGACCCTGGCCGCCACTTCCCGGGGGCTGAAGGGCTTGACCACGTAATCGTCGGCGCCGATCTCCAGGCCCACGACCCGGTCGATCTCGCCATCCCGAGCTGTCAGAAAAATGACCGGAACGTCGCTGAAACGTCTGAGATTCTTGCAGGTTTCAAATCCACTGATATCCGGCAGGCCCACATCGAGGATGATCAGGTCCGCCGGCGTGTGCTTCTGGTGTTCGAGGGCCGCCGCGCCGAGGCTCAGCCAGGTGGTGTCGAAACCCTCTCCTTGCAGCGCAAACACCAGCGTATCGGCGATGGCGGCTTCGTCTTCGACAATCAGAATATGAGGCATGTCTTGCGCGCCCGACAGTAAAGTTGCCGGAACGGTGCCCCAACCCCAGGGGCACGTCAATCGGGGAAATCAGCAGTCCGGCTTGTCAGCCGTATAACGCCGAGCCGGGTTCACCGCTGCACCAAACTCGCGCAGGGCCTTGGCGCCGATCAGCAACGGGTAGTTGAAGCTGCTGCGGTCGGTCAGGTTGACCTCCACGGTACGCTTGACGTTACCCAGGCACATTTCCAGGTCCACCACCGGGCGCTTGCTCGGGGCGATGGTTTCGTTGTCGTCGTCATCTTCTTCGGAGCGGGTCTTGATCTTGCTGATGCGCGCGATCTTGTGCTCGTAGACCTTGTTGCTCGCATCCTTGGTGGCCAGGCGGAAGCGCACCCAGTCATCGCCGTCGCGGGTGAAGGTCTCGATGTCCTTGGCCGACAGCGAAGCGGTCAGCGCGCCGGTGTCCATCTTGGCCTTGAGTACTTCACCGCCGATTTCCGGCAGCGCGATGTATTCATAACGCCCGTACAGGGTCGGCTCGGCGGCCAGCACTGGAAGGGCCACCAGGGAAAGCAGGGCGAGAATGGATTTCATGCGATAGGGCTTCCTGTGTGGGGTCGGATTTTAGACAGTGGCCGATGGATTCGTTCGGTCGTCCTCGTTACCACTGCGCTGCCCTTGTGGCGAGGGATTTATCCCCGTTCGAGTGCGAAGCACTCGCCATAGTGCCCAATTGCCGCACAGAGCTTGGGCAGCTGCGCAGCCCAACGGGGATAAATCCCCTCGCCACAGAAGCAAACCCAGCATACCGGCCAAAAGGTGAAACATTCGTCCATGCCTATTTGGCCTGCCGCCCGAAGCTGCTTATCATGGCCCGCCCATCTGTCTGCAAGAGTCATTTATGCGCCGCTTGCTCACCGGCTGTCTCGTCACGCTGCTGCTGTTGCTCAACACCCTGGTGCTGTTCGGCCCATTGATGGTGTTCGCCCTGCTCAAGCTGATCCTGCCCGGGCGCTTTCGCGACTACGCCTCCTGGGCGGTGATGTGGATCGCCGAGACCTGGGCCGAAATCGACAAGCTGATCTTCGCCCTGTGCATCCCCACCCGCTGGGACATCCGCGGCGGTGCCGACCTGCGTGGCGACACGTCCTACCTGGTCATCAGCAATCACCAATCCTGGGTGGACATCCCCGCCCTGATCCAGACCCTCAACCGCCGCACGCCGTTCTTCAAGTTCTTCCTCAAGAAGGAGCTGATCTGGGTGCCGTTCCTCGGCCTGGCCTGGTGGGCGCTGGACTACCCCTTCATGAAGCGCTACACCAAGGCCTTCCTGGCCAAGAACCCGGAACTGGCCGGCAAGGACCTGGAAATCACCAAGGCCGCCTGCGAGCTGTTCAAGCGCCAACCGGTCACCGTGGTCAACTACCTCGAAGGCACCCGCTTCACCACCGCCAAAAGCCAGCAGCAACAATCGCCTTTCACCCACCTGCTCAAGCCCAAGGCCGGTGGCGTGGCGTTCGTACTGGCAGCGATGGGCGAACAACTGGACGCGATCCTGGATGTCACGGTGGTCTATCCCCAAGACCGGATCCCCGGGTTCTGGGACCTGATCAGCGGCGCCGTGCCCCGGGTCATCATCGACATCCAGACCCGCGAGCTGGACCCGGCGCTGTGGCAAGGCGACTACGAAAACGACCCGGTATTTCGCCAACAAGTGCAGGACTGGGTGAATCAGCTGTGGACCGACAAGGATCGGCGGATTGCAGTTTTGCGTGACGAAAGGCAAAGCGACTGACACTTCTGATTAGTAGGCAGCGCCTGGAATGCCGCCGATGCAAGGTCCTGATGACTGGACCTTTCATCGAACCTGGGGACAAGCCGGCCGCATCCTCACAGAACCGTGCGCATGGCCTTATAGCGAAAACCACTGATCAGACACCCGTTCCACCGCCCCAGATGCCACCCAAATTCTGCAACAACGAACTCCCCACTCCCTGCTGCCCAAGATACTCAAGAATCACCGGCGCAAACTGGCCAATCATCCCGGTGTCCATGCCCAGCGCACTGAAAGCGTTGTTCAAGTCCCGAGTATCCTTGACGTTACCCAGCAAACCATCGAGCAAGGCACTCTTGTCCGAGCCACCACCCAGCAACCCACCCAAACCATTGAGCCCACCCAGGGCATGGTTACCGGCGATCTGATCAAGGCCCGGCACGCTTCTGCTCAGCTCGGAGAACTGCGGCTCGCTGAGCCGATTCTTCGCCAACCCGAGCATCGCACCGGCACCGCCAATGGCCTGTTCCGGGGTGATCTTGAGTTCCGAACCCAGGGTGTTGAGCAACCCGGCGGCCTTGGGCGCGGCGGCCACCGCGCCCTCCCCTTGCGCGTTCTGGTGGCCCTGCATGGCCGACAGCACGTTGGCCGCATCATCGAGGCTGAATTGAGCGAAGGCCGGGCTCGCCGCGAACGAGAGCAGGCAAGACAGGGCGAAACCGCGTGAAACCTTCATTGGGGGAACCTCTCGGAGCAATGAAAAACCGCCTGGGGTCGGCGGTATGAAATCGGGCGTTGGACTGGGCCCCAAGGCGAATGTTCCACATGTGGATGTCGACGACCGATCACGCCTCGCCCCCCTGTCAACGCCCTACGGGTTACCGTACAGTGCGGCTCCCTCCCGCGAGTTTTGCTTATGAACATAAAAATCGGTGGAGCGACCCTCGCGGTCATCCTGACGGGCATGCTCATTGCCTTGGGCGTCAGCGAATGCCAACGCGGCCCGCTCAACCCTGAAGTGGCCGACGGCACCAGCGACGAGCAAAAGACCTGGTTGACCATTGAACACCGTATCAAGCGCTACGACCCGGCCCTGACCGAAGTCATCCGCAACGACCCGCAAACGCTGACGGTGCGCTATCGTCCCGCTGTACCCCCGGAAAGCGACGACGCCTGGGTGGGAGACCTGTTGCGCGTGGTCGGCCACGGCCTGGCGGCGCTCAATAACGCGCCGGGCGGCAAGCAGTACACCCACGTGACGGTCCAGGCCCGACGGCTGGCCGACGACGATGTGGAGCTGGCCTACGACATGCAGGGTTTCGACGCCATCAAAACCCAACAGGACGGCTACACCACCTTCGCCAGCCAACCCCGTAGCCTGACATTGAGCCGTGCCGCCCTGGCCCAGGTTCAAGACGACTGTCGCAACCCGAGTACACAGGGTTTCTACCCTGAATTCTGCGAGCGGGTCAGGACGGCAACCGCCCGCGACTGACCGTGGCGAGCGAGCTTGCTCGCGCTCAAGTGCGCAGCGCTCGCCCCTGGCTTCTGAAAAGCGAGGGCTGCTTCGCACCCCAGCGGGAGCAAGCTCCCTCGCCACGATGGTGTTCGGTCAGTGGGGTACGGGCAGCTGCGCTGCGGCATGACCGCTTCGTGACAGTCATCTGAATATCACCGGCAAACGGTTATTTCCTTTCGGCATGGCCTACTGTCAGCTCTGACAGTAGGCACTCGTTCTGCCCGAAATTAAGCTCCCATTGTGTCAACGGAAACGAGGCGGACGAGCCTTCAGCTCCCTGCGCCTTTATTCATTCGGGCATAGGACAATAAAAATGAGCGACCGAGTCAAAGGAACCGTTAAATGGTTTAACGATGCAAAAGGCTATGGCTTCATTACCTGCGGCAAAGGGGGTGAAGAACTGTTCGTTCATTACTCAGCGATCGACGGCGAGGGTTACAAGACGCTGAAAGAGCGACAGGCCGTCTCTTTTGAAATCGAGCAGGGTACGAAGGGCAAGCAGGCGACGAGAGTGGCGCCGGAATAGATTATCTTCCTGAGGAGTACCATCATGCCGCTCAAGCGTAAAAACCTGCTCTGCCGTTACAGCTACGACCCTTTGGATCGACTGGTCGGCTGTACGCCAACCGCCCTGGTCGTTTCCCAACGGTTCTACCTGAAGGATCGCTTATCTACTGAAATTCAAGGTTCCGCGCGACGTTCGATTTTCCAGCAAGGCGATCTAGTCCTGGCTCAACAACAGCAACAGGATGATGCCGTCAAAACCACGCTGCTCACAACTGATCAACAGCGGTCGGTATTGCACGCGTTCGACACATCGCAGCCTCATATCCTCGCCTATATGCCATATGGTCACCGCGCCTTGAAACAGGGTCTACTCAGCCTGCTCGGATTCAACGGCGAACGGCCGGAGCCGGTGACGGGGCACTATTTACTGGGCAATGGTTATCGTGCGTTCAATCCGGTGCTGATGCGATTTAACAGCCCAGACACGATGAGTCCATTTGGGAAGGGCGGTCTAAATGCGTATGCATACTGTCAAGGCGATCCTATAAATAGAGCAGACCCTAACGGACATACTTTCATAAATTCATTATTAGCCCTAGCGGGACTTAGAACAGCCAGCGACACGGTACGTATTCATGGGATAAAATTAAAAGTACCAGCCAATGTTCCACTGGAAAATTTCATGAAATACCCTACAAAACCATACAAAAATTCCAACATCGAAATTCCGCCAGAGCTTATTAACGGGGAAAATTTTCTGATCCAAAGCAGCAAAACCCTTATCGAACAAGAGAAAAGAATTACTGCCCTAGCGGCAATGATGTCGAAACACAAAAACGTGCGGCCAGAGCTTATAGACCTTTACCAAAACCTGATAACACAGGTAAATAGAGACCGGGCAATGCACCAACAGAACTTAATAACTTTCGATGAAATCCTTAACGCTCCCCATACAGGCCCCAGTCATCTTGAAATCCCTGGCACTCCTACTTTCGAAATCCGTGGAGTATTGGATTCTCCACCCGCCTACGCCTCGCTAGACCCAACAAGACCCCCACTCTATGAAGAGGTAGTTTCAATACGCAGACAATAGACAAAATATTTATTCTCTACCAGAGAATTAACGACACTCTTTCCTCTTCAGTGAGGGCCGTCCATACGTCGCACTACTTTGGCGGTGCCTGCTCTTTTTTTACGATGATTTACAACCCAAATAAAAGGGCGACTAAAGTCGCCCTCCCCTCTAATCCAAGCGCTTCAAGCCGCACTAAACATCTTATGCGGATCAATCACAAACTTCTTCGGCACACCCGCATCGAACTCGCCATACCCCTGCGGCGCATCATCCAGGCTAATCACCTGCACACCGACGATTTCGGCAATGTTGATGCGGTCCCACATGATCGCTTGCATCAACGCGCGGTTGTACTTCATGACCGGGGTCTGGCCGGTGTGGAAGCTGTGGGATTTGGCCCAGCCCAGGCCGAAGCGGATGCTCAGGGCACCGATCTTGGCGGCGGCATCGACGGCGCCCGGGTCTTCGGTCACGTACAGGCCGGGGATACCGATCTTGCCGGCAACGCGGGTCACTTGCATCAGTGAGTTGAGTACGGTGGCCGGGGCTTCGTGCTTGACGCCGTCGTGGCCATGGCCGCGGGCTTCGAAGCCGACGCAGTCAACGGCGCAATCAACCTCTGGCTCGCCCAGCAATGCGGCGATTTGCTCGTGCAGTGGGGTGTCGGTGGACAGGTCGACGATTTCAAAGCCCTGCGCCTTGGCGTGAGCCAGGCGGATGGAGTTGACGTCACCGATGATCACCACGGCCGCACCCAGCAGGCGCGCCGAAGCAGCGGCCGCGAGGCCAACCGGGCCGGCGCCAGCGATGTACACGGTGCTGCCTGGGCCGACGCCGGCAGTGACGGCACCGTGGTAGCCGGTTGGCAGGATGTCGGAGAGGCAGGTCAGGTCACGGATTTTTTCCATGGCCTTGTCGCGGTCCGGCAGTTTCAACAGGTTGAAATCAGCGTACGGCACCAGCACGTATTCGGCCTGGCCGCCGGTCCAGTCGCCCATGTCGACGTAACCGTAGGCACCGCCGGCACGTGCCGGGTTGACGGTCAGGCAGACACCGGTGTGTTGCTCTTTGCAGGAACGGCAGCGGCCGCAGGCCACGTTGAACGGCACCGACACCAGGTCACCGATCTTCAGGTTCTCGACGTCGCTGCCCTTCTCGATCACTTCACCGGTGATCTCGTGCCCCAGGACCAGGCCGGTCTGGGCGGTGGTACGGCCACGCACCATGTGTTGGTCGGAGCCGCAGATGTTGGTGGAGACTACGCGCAGGATGACGCCGTGCTCGATCTTCCTGCCGCGCGGGTCCTGCATTTTGGGATAGTCGATTTTCTGCACTTCGACCTTGCCTTGGCCGAGATACACGACACCACGATTACCGGACATGCTTTCACCTCGCTGTTGTTTTTATGAAACTGCGTTGCCTAGACAGGCAGCGCGTTGATTGCTCGGGTTAGTGCTTGTGTCTTTGTTTCTTTGTTGTCTGTAAGGGCCTCATCGCGAGCAAGCTCGCTCCCACATGTTTTTCGGTGTAACTAATATTTGTATACCGACACAAATCCTGTGGGAGCGGGCTTGCTCGCGATGTCGGCTTAGAGAACGACCGTTCTGTTGGCGTTGAGGAACACCCGCCGTTCAATGTGATACCCCACCGCCCGGGCCAGCGTCAGCCCTTCGATATCCCGCCCCTTGGCGATCAGGTCCTCGGGGTAGTGGCTGTGATCCACCACCTCCACGCCCTGGGAGATGATCGGGCCTTCGTCCAGGTCGTTGTTGATGTAGTGCGCCGTCGCGCCCACCAGTTTCACGCCCTTGTTGTAGGCCTGGTGATACGGCTTGGCGCCCTTGAAGCCCGGCAGCAGGGAGTGATGGATGTTGATCGCCTTGCCATCGAGCTTGCGGCACAGCTCCGGCGACAGCACCTGCATGTAGCGGGCGAGGATCACCAGTTCAGCGCCGGTGTCTTCGATCACCTGCCACACCTGGCGCTCCTGGGCCGGTTTGTCGTTCGGGTCCAGGGGGAAATGGTAGTAGGGGATCTGGTGCCAGTCGGCCAGCGGCTTGAGGTCCGGGTGGTTGGACACCACGGCCACCACGTCCATGGACAACTGGCCGATGCGCTGGCGGTAGAGCAAGTCGTTGAGGCAGTGATCGGCCTTGGAGACCATGATCACCACTTTGGGCCGGTAGTTCGGCGCAGTCAGCTCGAAGACCATGCCAAAGGCTTGGGCACGTTCGGCCAGGCCGGCACGGAAACCCTGTTCGTCGAAGCCCTCGGGCTGGCGGAATTCCACGCGAATGAAGAACCGCGCCGAAAGACGGTCGTCGAAGGAATGGTGCTCGG
The DNA here is from genome assembly GCF_018325965.1 of Pseudomonas sp. Cab53. Classification (NCBI taxonomy): domain Bacteria; kingdom Pseudomonadati; phylum Pseudomonadota; class Gammaproteobacteria; order Pseudomonadales; family Pseudomonadaceae; genus Pseudomonas; species Pseudomonas sp. Cab53. The sequence continues at coordinate 5,690,115 of NZ_AP021902.1, forward strand.
TGACGTAGCAGCCCTGCTCGAACAGAAAGCGGGTCACCGCGTCCACCGTGCCGAGCACGCTGGGGCAATCGGCAGTCAAGATCCATGTGTCTGGGGCGCGGCTCATTGCGGTGACTCCTGTTTGTTATGGCTAATCCCCGAACACACAACCTGTGGCGAGGGGATTTATCCCCGCTGGGCTGCGAAGCAGCCCCAATAAAGCTAAATACAATCCAACCAGATACACCGCGGCGACTGGTTTAGGGCTGCTGCGCAGCCCAACGGGGATAAATCCCCTCGCCACAAAAATGTTCGGATTTAGACCGTGGTATCTCAGGCCTGAACACTCAAGCCATACTCAGCCGAAGCGTCCTGCAACCACAGCCACCAGTAATCCGAGAAGCTGCGGCGGATCAGCAGCTCCCAGGTGTCTTCGCCGGTGTGGCGGATCACCAGTTGCGACTTGGCGAACACCGTGCCCACGGCCTTGCCCACCGGGAAATTGCTCGGGTGGACGTCGTAGCTGGTGGATTTCATCAGCACGTCGCGCACGTTCGGGCCCGACAGTTCGAGGATCTGCTGGCCGCCGCTGACGTTGACGATCTGGATGTGCAGGTCGCCCAGGGCTTCACGCAGTTTTTGCTCAGCGGCGAACTCTTCACCGGTCGGTACGACCAGCAACCATTCATCCGGGCCCATCCACTGCAAGCTGGTCTCGCCCTTGACGATAACGCTCAACGCGCCCGGCAACTCGATGCCCAGGGCTTTGTGCACACCCGCGGCGAAGGCCGCGTCGTGGCCGTCGCCACGAATCGTCAGGTGGCCGAGCAGTTTTTTCTCGCGCACGGTCACGCCGGCGTTCTTGCGGCCCTTGCCCACCAGGCTGGCGAGGTCGGCATGGTGCAGCGACGACTCGGCTTTGGCCCCGGTGGTCGGGCGTTGTTGGTAAACATTGGCTGCTGTCATATAGCACCTGTCTTGAATTCAGTAGTGCGCTGGGCTCAACCCTTGTAGTGACTGTGCTGCCGTCTTCGCGAGCAAGCCCGCTCCCACATTGGATTGATGCCTGGCCTAAATTTCTTCAACCCCTTCGATCCTGTGGGAGCGGGCTTGCTCGCGAATGCGGCAGCCCTGCCTCCACAGAATCTGACGGTCATCAGATATTCTGCCGATCCCCCTTCGGATCGAAGAACACCGAGGAAACGATCTCGGCCTCGATCACGCTGCCATCGGCCTGCGGCGAGAAGACCCGCTCACCGATACGCTTCAAGCCCCCCTTGACCACACCCATGGCAAACGAATAGCCCAGGGAGTTGTGCGCGTAGCTGGAGGTCACGTGACCGACCATGGTCATCGGGATCGCCTGCTTGGGGTTGAAGACCAATTGCGCGCCTTCCGGCAGCCAGACATTCGGGTCGATCGGCTTGAGGCCCACCAGTTGCTTGCGGTTCTCACGCACGCAATCTTCACGGTTCATGCCGCGCCAGCCGATCCACGAGAACGGTTTGGTACGGCCCACGCACCAACCCATGTTCAGGTCGTCCGGGGTCATCGAGCCGTCGGTATCCTGGCCGACGATGATGAAGCCCTTCTCGGCCCGCAGTACGTGCATGGTTTCTGTGCCGTACGGGGTCAGGTTGTACTTCTTGCCCGCCTCGACAATCTTCTCGAGCACGCCCATGGCGTAGTCGGCCTGCACGTTGACTTCGTACGACAGCTCACCGGTGAACGAGATCCGGAACACCCGGGCCGGCACGCCGCCCACCAGACCTTCCTTCCAGGTCATGAACGGGAAGCCGTCACGGTCCAGGTCGATGTCGGTGACTTCGCTCAGCAGCTTGCGGCTGTTGGGCCCCGACAGGGTCATGGTCGCCCAGTGGTCGGTGACCGAGGTGAAGTACACTTTCAGGTCCGGCCATTCGGTCTGCTGGTAGATCTCCAGCCATTGCAGCACACGGGCCGCACCGCCGGTGGTGGTGGTCATGATGAAATGGTTGTCGGCGACGCAGGCGGTGACCCCGTCGTCGAAGACCATGCCGTCTTCCTTGCACATCAGGCCGTAGCGAGCCTTGCCCACGTCGAGCTTGGTCCAGGCGTTGGTGTAGATGCGGTTGAGGAACTCGCGGGCATCCGGGCCCTGGATGTCGATCTTGCCCAGGGTCGAGGCGTCCAGCAGGCCGACGCTGTCACGCACGGCCTTGCATTCGCGCTTGACCGCAGCGTGCAGGTCTTCGCCGTTCCTTGGGAAATACCAAGGGCGTTTCCATTGGCCGACGTCTTCGAATTCGGCACCGTTCTTCACGTGCCAGGCGTGCAGCGCGGTGAAGCGAACCGGTTCGAAGATGTGCCCGCAATGCCGGCCGGCCACCGCGCCGAAGGTCACCGGCGTGTAGTTCGGACGGAACATCGTGGTGCCCATCTGCGGGATGCTCACGTTCAGCGAACGCGCCGCGATGGCCAGGCCGTTGACGTTGCCCAGCTTGCCTTGGTCGGTGCCGAAGCCCAGGGCGGTGTAGCGCTTGACGTGCTCGACCGACTCGAAGCCTTCGCGGGTGGCGAGTTCGATCGCGGCGGCAGTGACGTCGTTCTGCAGGTCGACGAATTGCTTCGGCGCCCGTGCAGTGGCTTTTTCGTGAGGCACCTGGAACAGCGCCAGGGTCGGCTCTTCGTGGCGGCTCAAGGCTTTGGGCAACACGCCCTCTACCGCCTTGAAGCCGGCTTCGCTGGCCGCACGCACGCCGCCTTCGAAACCATCGGCCAGGGAATCGCCCAGGCCGTAGACGCCATTCACGCCGCCGACGCACACGCGCTTCTGCGGTGCTTCGCCCGGTACGAAACCGAGGATGTCTTCACGCCAGATCGGCTTGCCGCCCAGGTGCGAAGCCAGGTGGACCACCGGGCTGTAGCCGCCGGAACTGGCGACCAGGTCGCAGTCCAGCCATTCGCCTGGGCTGGTGACTTTTTGTGCACGCACGTCGATCGCGGCGACACGGGCACCGGTCACGCGCTTGCTGCCACGGGCCTCGATCACGGCGCTGCCGGTGAGGATGCGGATGCCCTTGGCACGCGCCTCTTCCACCAGCGCACCCCGTGGGTTGCTACGGGCATCGGCGACGGCGACCACTTGCAGGCCGGCGTCGAACCAGTCCAGCGCCACGCGATAGGCGTGGTCGTTGTTGGTGCTCAGTACCAGTTTCTTGCCCGGTGCCACGCCGTAGCGACGTACGTAGGTGGACACCGCACCGGCCAGCATGTTGCCCGGCACGTCGTTGTTGCCGTAGACCAGCGGCCGCTCGCAGGCGCCGGTGGCCAACACCACGCGCTTGGCGCGGACACGGTTGATGCGCTGGCGCACCTGGCCGATCGGCGCACGGTCACCGAGGTGGTCGGTGAGGCGCTCGTGGATGGTCAGGAAGTTATGGTCGTGGTAGCCGTTGACGGTGGCGCGCGGCAACAGCACGACTTCCGGCATCGAACGCAGCTCGGCGATCACCGCCGCCACCCATTCGGTGGCCGGCTTGCCGTCCAGGCTCTCGCGGGAATCGAGCAGGCTACCGCCGAACTCTTCCTGCTCGTCTGCCAGGATCACTCGCGCACCGCTGCGGGCCGCTGCCAGCGCGGCAGCCAGGCCGGCAGGACCGGCACCGACCACCAGCACGTCGCAGTGACGGTTCATGTAGTCGTAGGTGTCCGGATCGTTCTCGGTCGGCGAGCGACCCAAGCCCGCGGCCTTGCGGATGTACTTCTCGTACGTCATCCAGAACGACTGTGGATACATGAAGGTCTTGTAGTAGAAGCCCGGCGGCATCAGCTTGCCGCCGACCTTGCCGAGGATGCCCATCATGTCGTTGTTCACGTTCGGCCAGCCGTTGGTGCTGGTGGCGACCAGGCCCTGGTACAGCGCCTGTTGCGTGGCCCGCACGTTAGGGATCTGGGTGGCTTCGGTGGCACCGATCTGCAACACGGCGTTTGGCTCTTCCGCACCGGCGGCGAAGATGCCGCGCGGACGGGAATACTTGAAGCTGCGGCCAATGATATCGACACCGTTGGCCAGCAATGCGGCGGCCAGGGTGTCGCCTTCGAAGCCTTTGTAGGTCTGGCCGTTGAAGGTGAAGCTCAGCACTTTATTGCGGTCGATCCGTCCGCCGTTGGACAGGCGATTGATCTGGCTCATACCTTCTCTCCCAGAGCCTGTGCGGCCGCTTTCGGACTGTCAGCCTTGTCGGTGAATTGCGGCTTTTGGCCGATCTTGTAGGTTTCCAGGATTTCGTAGCTCACCGTGTCACGGGTCGCGTTGAAGTACTGGCGGCAACCGGCCGCGTGGATCCACAACTCATGGTGCAGGCCGCGCGGGTTGTCGCGGAAGAACATGTAGTCGCCCCACTGCTCGTCGGTGCAGGCATTCGGGTCCAGTGGACGGGGGATGTGCGCCTGGCCGGACGAATGGAATTCCTCTTCGGAGCGCAGTTCGCCGCAGTGAGGACAGAAGATGTGCAACATAGGGATTTCTCCTTCCTGTTAGTGGGCGACGGCAGCAGCGCCGTGTTCGTCGATCAATGCGCCGTTGTGGAAACGGTCGATGGAAAACGGCGCGGCCAGTGGGTGCATCTCACCCTTGGCCAGGCTGGCGGCAAACACGTTGCCCGAGCCCGGGGTGGCCTTGAAGCCGCCGGTGCCCCAACCGCAGTTGAAGAACATGTTCGGCACCGGGGTCTTGGAGATGATCGGGCAGGCGTCCGGCGTGGTGTCGACGATGCCGCCCCACTGGCGGTTCATGCGCACCCGCGAGAGCACCGGGAACATCTCGACGATGGCCTGGATGGTGTGTTCGATCACCGGGTACGAACCGCGCTGGCCGTAGCCGACCCAGCCGTCGATACCGGCACCGATCACCAGGTCGCCCTTGTCGGACTGGCTGATGTAGCCGTGCACGGCGTTGGACATGATCACGCTGTCGATGATCGGCTTGATCGGCTCGGACACCAGCGCTTGCAGCGGATGGGATTCGACCGGCAGGCGGAAACCGGCCAGCTTGGCCATGTGCCCGGAGTTACCGGCGGTCACCACGCCGACGCGCTTGGCGCCGATGAAGCCCTTGTTGGTTTCCACGCCGATGCACACGCCGTTTTCCTTGCGGAAACCGATCACTTCGGTCTGCTGGATCAGGTCCACGCCCAAGGCGTCGGCGGCACGGGCAAAGCCCCAGGCCACGGCATCGTGACGGGCCACGCCGCCGCGACGCTGGACAGTGGCGCCCAGCACCGGGTAACGGGTGTTCTTCGAGCAATCCAGGTACGGGATCTCGTCGGCCACTTGCTTGGCGTTGAGCAGTTCGCCGTCCACGCCGTTGAGGCGGTTGGCGTTGACCCGGCGCTCGGAATCACGGATGTCCTGCAGGGTGTGGCACAGGTTGTACACACCGCGCTGGGAGAACATGACGTTGTAGTTCAGGTCTTGGGACAGGCCTTCCCAGAGCTTCATGGCGTGCTCGTACAGGTGGGCCGATTCGTCCCACAGGTAGTTGGAGCGCACGATGGTGGTGTTGCGCGCGGTGTTACCGCCGCCCAGCCAACCCTTCTCGACCACGGCCACGTTGGTGATGCCGTGTTCCTTGGCCAGGTAGTAGGCGGTCGCCAGGCCATGCCCGCCACCGCCGACGATCACCACGTCGTAGACTTTCTTCGGGGTCGGCGTGCGCCACATCCGCTGCCAGTTTTCGTGATGGCTGAGAGAGTGTTTGAAGAGGCCGAAGCCCGAATAGCGTTGCATAGTCATTACTCCAAAACCGACTCAGCGATAAACCGGGAAGTCCGCGCACAGGGCCGACACTTGCTGGGCGACGTTGGCTTCGACATCGGCGTCGCCGAGGTTGTCGAGGATGTCGCAGATCCAGCCGGCCAGCGTCACGCACTGGGAAACCTTGAAACCGCGAGTGGTCACCGCCGGAGTACCGATGCGCAGGCCCGAGGTCACGAATGGCGACTGCGGGTCGTTCGGCACGGCGTTCTTGTTGACGGTGATGTGGGCGCGGCCCAGGGCGGCATCGGCGTCCTTGCCGGTCAGGCCCTGACGAATCAGGCTGACCAGGAACAGGTGGTTATCGGTGCCGCCGGACACTACATCGTAGCCGCGCTTGATGAACACGCCAGCCATGGCCTGGGCATTCTCGATCACTTGCTGCTGGTAGGCCTTGAAGCCGGGCTCCAGCGCTTCCTTGAAGCACACGGCCTTACCGGCGATCACGTGCATCAGCGGACCGCCCTGGGCGCCGGGGAATACCGCGGCGTTGAGCTTCTTCTCGATCTCTTCGTTGGACTTGGCCAGGATCAGGCCGCCACGTGGACCGCGCAGGGTCTTGTGGGTGGTGGTGGTGACCACGTCGGCATAAGGCAGAGGGTTCGGGTACAGGCCGGCGGCGACCAGGCCCGCCACGTGGGCCATGTCGACGAACAGCAGCGCACCGACCTTGTCGGCGATCTGGCGGAAACGCGGGAAGTCGAGGGTCTTGGAGTAGGCCGAGAAACCGGCAACGATCATTTTCGGCTTGTGCTCAACCGCCAGGCGCTCGACTTCGTCGTAGTCGATCAGGCCGGTGGTGGTGTCGATGCCGTACTGCACCGCGTTATAGAGCTTGCCCGAGGACGACACCTTGGCGCCGTGGGTCAGGTGACCACCGTGGGCCAGGCTCATGCCCAGGATGGTGTCGCCGGCTTGCAGCAGGGCCAGGTACACGGCGCTGTTGGCCGAAGAACCGGAGTGCGGCTGGACGTTGGCGTAGTCGGCACCGAACAGTTGCTTGGCGCGCTCGATGGCCAGGGCTTCGACCTTGTCGACGTGCTCGCAGCCACCGTAGTAGCGCTTGCCTGGATAGCCTTCGGCGTATTTGTTGGTCAGGCCACTGCCCTGGGCCTGCATCACACGCTTGCTGGTGTAGTTTTCCGACGCGATCAGCTCGATGTGATCTTCCTGGCGTTGCTCTTCGGCATTCATCGCCGCCAGCAGTGCATCGTCATAGCCTTGGATTTGGTCTTGCTTGCTGAACATCGCGTCTCTCCCAGCGGCGGCGGTGCGCCTTTTCGTCTCGGTGAGGCACGGACCCTTTGGTCGTGCCCTTTGGAAGCGATGGTATGGCTGGCGCAGACAGGTCAAATGCCTATGGACGCCACACAAAGGCGCGTTTACGACATGGCGTATGACGCGATCACTGTGGCGAGGGGATTTATCCCCGCTGGGGCGCGAAGCGGCCCCCAAGCCTGCGGGTGCGGTGTATCAGAATGACCGGATTGACTGATTCAGGGAGCTGCTTCGCAGCTCAACGGGGATAAATCCCCTCGCCACAGGCCTTCATCTCATTGCTTGGGTAATGACCTGCCGAACCACGAGCAGAACCAGAAAATGCGCTGGATAAAGTGCATAAGCCCAACGCCGCATCGCCGGCGGATGAATACGACCAGCCTGTCGCAACAGCAACAGCCCAAGCACTGGCGCCAGCAGGCAAGCCACCAACCCCCACAGCGCCACGGCATTGCCCAGCCACGCCGCGCCGTAAAGCGCCCGCCACTGATTGGCCGCCACGCACACCACCCCCGGCAACACGGCGAAGTACCAGGGCCGGCGAATCACCAGCAGCAACGCCAGTGGCAGCAACACGCCGAAGAAGCCGAACATCAGTTGCGCAGAGAACCACGCCGACAACAACAGCGCCCCCACCGCCAGGCCGCGCGCCTCCAGGGTCGGCGTCTGCCAACTGCGCGCCACCAGCAAGCCCAGGGTCAGGGTCGGCAGCACATTGAGCGTCGCCCCCTCAGGAAAGAACAGCCGATAAGGCACTTCACTCACCGCGCCGAACAACAGCAACCAGCCCAGGTAACGCCACGGCAGGGCGCTGGCGCCGATGCGCGCCAGGTTTGCCGCCATCGCCAGACAGAACCAGGGAAATGCCAGGCGCCCCGGTACGTACAGCCAATCGGCGGAGAAACCGACATATCGCAGATGATCGAGCACCATCGTCAACAGAGCCAGCCACTTGAGCAGATCCAGCGCCCCGTCACGTCGGCTCATGGGCAAGGCGACGCAATGACATTGTGATTTCCTGACAGAAACATCCGGTGTGTTCCCCCGCTAATCTTGGGTAAAGTGCGCACCAACATCGAACACGGCGTCGTGGACCCAAGCGCGCCGACCCCGGAACGCCCCCACCCGGGACGTCCACTCAGGGAACTCTTTATCCAGGACTCTCTACCTCAGGAGCAAGGCCATGACCGACAAGAGTCAACAGTTTGCCAGCGACAACTATTCCGGTATTTGCCCCGAAGCCTGGGCCGCCATGGAAGAAGCCAACCAGGGCCACCAACGCGCCTACGGCGACGATGAGTGGACCCACCGGGCCGCCGATGATTTCCGCGCCTTGTTTGAAACCGACTGCGAAGTGTTCTTCGCGTTCAACGGCACCGCGGCCAACTCCCTGGCACTGTCCTCGCTATGCCAGAGTTACCACAGCGTGATCTGCTCGGAAACTGCCCACGTCGAAACCGACGAGTGCGGGGCGCCGGAGTTCTTCTCCAACGGTTCCAAACTGCTGGTGGCCCGCACCGAAAACGGCAAACTGACCCCCGACTCGATCCGCGAGATCGCCCTCAAGCGCCAGGACATCCATTATCCCAAACCGCGCGTCGTGACCCTGACCCAGGCCACGGAAGTCGGCAGCGTCTATACCCCGGAAGAAATCCGCGCCATCAGCATCACCTGCAAGGAATTGGGGCTGAACCTGCACATGGACGGCGCGCGCTTTTCCAACGCCTGCGCTTTCCTCGGCTGCTCCCCGGCCGACCTGACCTGGAAAGCCGGCGTGGACGTGCTGTGCTTCGGCGGGACGAAAAACGGCATGGCGGTGGGCGAGGCGATCCTGTTCTTCAATCACGACCTGGCCGAAGACTTCGACTACCGCTGCAAGCAGGCGGGGCAACTGGCCTCGAAGATGCGCTTTCTCTCCGCGCCCTGGGTCGGCCTGCTGCAGGACGACGCCTGGCTCAAGCACGCCCGCCACGCCAACCACTGCGCCCAGCTCCTGGCGCAACTGGTGAGTGACATTCCTGGCGTGGAACTGATGTTCCCGGTCCAGGCCAATGGCGTGTTCCTGCAACTCTCGGAAGCCGCCATCACCACCCTCACCGCCCGCGGCTGGCGGTTCTACACGTTCATCGGCAAGGGCGGCGCCCGCTTCATGTGCTCGTGGGACACCGAAGAGGCGCGGGTAAGGGAACTGGCGGCGGACATCCGGGAAGTGATGGCGGGCTAAGTAAAGATTCACCCAAGGCCGGGCCGGACCACTGTTTGGCCCGGGGACATGGTTACCCTGTGGCGAGGGGATTTATCCCCGATGGGCTGCGAAGCAGCCCTAAAACCTGTGGACGCGGTGTATCCGGTTAACCGAGTTGGCTGTTTGGGGGCTGCTTCGCAGCCCAGCGGGGATAAATCCCCTCGCCACAAGGAACCACGTTCTGCCTGAGAGATGCGGATCAGAACTCGATCCGCACGTCCCCCTTCGGCACGCTGCAGCACGACAGGATGTAGCCTTCGGCTTCGTCGTCCTCGGTGATGCCGCCGTTGTGGTCCATCTCCACTTCCCCACCCAGCTTCAACACCTTGCAGGTTCCGCAGATGCCCATGCCACAGGCCTTGGGAATCATCATGCCGAGCTTGGCGGCGGCGGCATGGACGGTTTCGCCCGGTGCCACGCGAATGCTCTTGCCCGAGGAGGTGAACTCCACCAGGTGCAGGTCCGCGGCATCGACTTCGGGCGCTTCGGCGGCCTGCTCGGCTTGCTCCACGGCGTCGGCCCGGGCTTCCGGCGGCGTGGCGCCGAAGGATTCCTCGTGATAACGCTTCATGTCGAAGCCGGCACTCTCCAGCAAGCGCTTGACCGCGTTCATGTACGGCGTCGGGCCGCAGCAGAAGACCTCGCGCTCCATGAAGTCCGGCGCCATCAGCTCCAGCATCTTGTGGTTCAGGTAGCCGCGATAACCGGCCCAAGGCTCGCCCAGGCCATGCTTCTCACAAATCAGGTGCAGGCTGAAGTTGTCGATCCGCGACGCCATGTGCTCCAGCTCGCGGTGGTAGATGATGTCCTTGGGCGAACGGGCACTGTGGATGAACACCATGTCGACGTTGGCATTGGTGTCGTAGTACCAGCGCGCCATGGACATCACCGGGGTAATGCCGACGCCGCCGCTGAGGTAGAGGACTTTCGGGGCGGAGAAGTCGATGGCATTGAACAGCCCCACCGGCCCGTGCACCGCCAGCTCCTGGCCCTCATGCAGGGTGTCATGCAGCCAGTTCGAGACCTTGCCGCCCGGCACGCGCTTGATGGTCACCGAGAAACTGTAGGGCACCGACGGCGAACTGGAGATGGTGTAGGAGCGCATGACCGGCTGGCCTTCGATCTCCAGCTCCAGGGTGACGAACTGCCCCGGCTTGAAAAAGAACATGATCGGCTGGTCGGCCATGAAACAGAACGTACGCACATCCCAGGTTTCCTGGATGACTTTGACGCACCGCACGATATGTCGGCCATTGGCCCAGGTCTGGGTGGTGACCGGGTTCAGGAAATTATTGGACATGCTCATCTCCACGGCCGACTGCCGGCCTTCATGTTGGCGATTGTGCGCAGGCCCCGGCACCGCCGTTTACCTATTCGCGACATTGACATACTTATCGCGACCAGCCCCCAACCACCGGGGCTTGCGCGTCGGGAACAGATTGGGCCATGTCGCCCATGGATAAGGTTCGCCCCCTGCGCGGCCCCACACTCGCCCCAACAGACAAACAACGTTTTCTGCCTTGCGTAGCACAACCGATTAGTCATTTCGCCGGCCACACAGATGGCCATGAGGATACAACGATGGACGTGACCACAACCCTGAGCCTGGGCGATCCGCTGGAACCCGCACGCAAGGCCACCGCACAGATGCTGCAGGAGCGCGAGCGCACGTTCTCGTTGCCCCAGCCGTTCTACAGCGACGAGCGCCTGTTCGACATCGACATGCAGGAGATCTTCCAGAAGGAATGGTTGATCGCCGGCATGACCTGCGAGATCCCGACCAAGGGCAACTACCTGACCCTGCAGGTCGGCAAGAACCCGATCATCGTGATTCGCGGCGCCGACGGCGTGGTGCATGCCTTCCACAACGTCTGCCGCCACCGCGGTTCACGCCTGTGCACCAGCGACAAAGGCAAGGTGGCCAAGCTGGTCTGCCATTATCACCAGTGGACCTACGAGCTGGACGGTCGCCTGCTGTTCGCCGGCACCGAGATGGGCGCCGACTTCGACATGAAGCAGTACGGCCTCAAGCCAGTGAACGTGAAGACCGCCGGCGGCTACATCTTCATCAGCCTGGCGGAGAATCCACCGGCCATCGATGACTTCCTGTCGACGCTCAGCCACTACATGGAACCGTACGACATGGAAAACACCAAGGTGGCGGTGCAAACCACCTTGATGGAAAAGGCCAACTGGAAGCTGGTGCTGGAAAACAACCGCGAGTGCTACCACTGCGGCGGTTCGCACCCGGAACTGCTCAAGACCCTGCTGGAATGGGACGATGTCACCGACCCGCGGGCCGACCAGGCGTTCAAGGACCACGTGGCCGCGTCCGCCGCCGCATGGGAAGCCGAGAAGATCCCTTACGCCCACGCCAGCTTTGGCCTGCGCAATCGTATCGTGCGCATGCCGCTGCTCAAGGGCACCGTGTCGATGACCCTGGACGGCAAGCAAGGCTGCGCCAAGCTGATGGGTCGCATCAAGAACCCGGACCTGGGCTCGATGCGCATCCTGCACCTGCCGCATTCGTGGAACCACTGCATGGGCGACCACATCATCGTGTTCACCGTGTGGCCGATCAGCGCCCAGGAAACCATGGTCACCACCAAGTGGCTGGTGCACAAGGACGCCGTCGAAGGCGTGGACTATGACGTGGCGCGCATGCGCGAAGTCTGGGACGCCACCAACGACCAGGACCGTCGCCTGGCCGAGGAAAACCAGCGCGGCATCAACTCCACCGCCTACCAGCCTGGCCCGTACTCCAAGACCTATGAGTTCGGCGTGGTGAACTTCGTCGACTGGTACAGCGAGCGCATGCTCAACAACCTGGGAGCCGAGCCGGCGCCGTACCTCAAGGGTGTGCCGGTCCAGGGCTAAGTCAGAAGCATCGCGAGCAAGCTCGCTCCCACAGGGGTTCTGTGTCGTTCACAAACCTGTGGGAGCGAGCTTGCTCGCGATAGCGGCCTGACATTCACCTGATTACTTCGAAGACCAGCGCACCGACCCATCCTCCCCATAGAACGTCTCGACAATCGCCTCCCCGCTCAACTGCACCTTCACATACCCGTTCAACACCCGCTCCGGATACGCCTCATCCCCCGCCAGTTGCGTCTCCGACCACAGCACCCGGGCATGCCCGTTCAACTCGCTGGTGGTGCCATAGGGAATCGCCCCATGCCCGGCGCATCGCGCATGCAAGCCGCCCTGGGTGGCGTAGCAAATGCCGTTGTGCAAATGCCCCCAATACCAATAATCCGGCTCACGGCCCAAGGCGTCGCACACCGGCTGGTACAGCGCGGTCTTGTGGTGCCCGGAAATATCAAAGCCCTGGTGGTGACTGAGCACCATCAACTTCTTGCGTTTGGGCAGGCCCTTCATCCAGTCGATCTGCTGGGTGTTGAGGGTGCCGTCCATGTACAGGTTCATGGCGTCCGAGGCGTAGGCGCTGTCGAGGCCGACCACCAGCCAATCGTCGTTGTACAAGGCGAAATAACTGGTGCCCTGCTGCACCGGGAAACGCTTGGCCAGCTCCTTGAAGTAACCGTGGGCGCCGCTGTACATCTCATGGTTGGAGTTGAGGGTGAACGAACCGTGCTTGCCCTGGGGCCAGCCGACCATGTCGACGTCTTCCTGGGAATGGGTGCCGGCGTAGTACACATCCCCCAGGTGGATGGTGAAATCGGCCTGGGCCAGTTGCATCTGGTTGGCGACCGCGACCGCCGGCGCGTGGCTGTCGAACGGCCCGGTGCCCCAGTCTCCGGCGATCGCCAACACCACGTCGCGGTCCATCTTCACCAGCGCCGGGGTGGTGGCGAACGTCGCGTGATGGCGCAGGTTCTCGATCCACTTGAGCAGCGCCTCGCTCCATAACAGGTCCAGCAGTTCCCATTTGCGACAGCCCAGCAAGGTGCCGTCCTTGAGTACCCGGGTCGGCAATTCGTCCTCGCTCTGCGGCAAGGGCTCGGCGTTGCCGAGCTTCAGGATCGACAGGCCGTGGGACAGCTCCCACGGCACGGCCGGTTCGTCATCCGGCAGGTCGCCGTGCTCGATCACGTGTCGCGCCTGGTCGTGGCCGCGTTGCAACAGCTTGACGATGGCTTGGAACTCCTCGGGCTCCAGGTCGTTGACCAGTTTTTTCCAGGACATTTCCAGCCGCGTGACCAACCCATGCAGGCGGACCTTGACCTTGTCGAACTCATGTTCCCAATGATGCAGTAATGACATGTGGACGCTCCTTCGCAATGCCCTGGGCTACAGGGTCTTCATGAACTCGATCAGGGCCCGCTTATCGACGTCCGACAACTGCGTGCCGTACAGGTGGCCGCCGTTGTGGTTGCCTTCCAGGCGGGTGTCGTACTTGAAGTCCGCCGACGCTTTCATCTGCGCGCCGCTGGTGACGAAGCCGACCTTCTGCGGGTCGTAGATGTCGGAGCCGGTGTAGAACACCTGCGGGCGCTGCTCCGGCGGCAGCAGCAGGTCCCACAAGGTCGGCACCGAGCCGTTGTGCAGGTACGGCGCGCGCAGCCAGATGCCGTCGGTCGGTGTGTTGCTGTAGCTCTGGGTCTTGCGGTAGGCGTTGAAGTCGAACGGTGGTTTCTTGAACCCGTGGAACGCCGTCACCAGGCCCGTGGTGAAGGAGTTCAGACGATGGGGATCGGTGCCCAGTTGGTCGATGTTGGTGGTGACCTGGCCCGTGTCAGTGCGGCCGAAATCATGACAACCGGCGCAGTTCTTCTCCCAGATCGGCTGGCCCTGGGCGACTTTCGCCGAGTCCAGGGCGAACGGCCAGGCCGGCGCCTTGTGGCCCAGCAGCCAGTTGGTCACGCGGTTGAAACTGGGCGGCAGCACCGATTCAGGCGTCGCCCCCACCGCCATCGCCGCGGCGTAGTTGCGCTCATGGATCTTGTTGTTATTGCCGTCCCAATGCAGGTACATCGACTCGCGGGGTTTCTGGTTCCAGACCTGGGGCAGGTCCACGGTGCCGATGGTGGAATCATCCGGGAAGCCGAACACCACCATCTTGGTCGGGTTGAAGGTGTCGGTGCGCCCCGGCCCCTGGGCGGGACGCAGTTTCTGCCAGGCATAGGCCTGTTTCTGCTTGAGCAGCGCGCTCTTGGCCATCGGGATGATCAGGTAGCGGTTGTACAGCTTCTCGAAGAAGCCCAACTGGAACTTGCCGTTGATCGCGGCCATGACCGCATCCGGGGTGAATTTCGGGTCGCTGGCGCAATCGTAGGCGAACCACTGGAAGGCTTGCAGTTGCAGGGTATTGGCCGGCGCGGCGGCGACCGGCACCGCGACGTCAGAGGCACTGGCCCGGTAGGAGCCGGTGTGGCACAGGGCGCAGTTGGGTTCCACGGTGGGGTAGCCCAGTTGTCGCTTGGCCATGCCGATGGGCAGGTCGTTGCCGTTCTCGTACAGGAAACCGAACACTTCGTAGCCGCCAGGCTTGGGCAGTTTTTCCGGGCACATCTGCGGCAGCACGGCGAACAGGTAGTACGGGATCCGCGCCTCGATGCCCAGGCCGATGGCGGCGTACTTGTAGTGATCCTCGTCGGAGGCGAAGTCCGGCTGCGGCACCTCGCGGATCATCTGGTACCAGGTCTGGTAACCGATGAACCCCAGCACCAGCACCACCACCAACGCACCGGTCTTGAAGCCGGGCCTGTGCCAGCGTCGCGCCCAGCCTTCGCGCCACGCCCGCCAACCGTCACAGAGCAACGCCAACGGACGATTGGCCACCGGGCTGCCCAGGTACAGCAGCCCGCCCAGGATCAGGAACATGCTCAGGTCGCCCATCAGCATCGGTACGAACAGTGGCCCCTGGGCGTTGGTGTTGATCAGGTAGATCCAGAACACCACTGCCACCAGGCGCGAGAGTACGCACAACCAGGAATTCACCACGAAGCGCGGCGCGGCGAACCCCGACGGCATGTAGAACAGGCTGATACCCACCAGCAACATGCCGGCGTTCTCCAGCCAGGGATCGGACAACACGGGCGGCAGGCCAAGCATGGACGTCAGCAACGCCGGCGCAAACAGCGCCGGGATGGCGAAGCACATGTTCATGACGATCCCGACCCAGATGATGCGTTGGAACCAGCGGATGTAAGTGTTCATGGGCATCCTTTTTCCTTGAGCGTAATCACTAAATGCAGCGCTCTTCAGTGCGCTTTCGCGAGCAAGCCCGCTCCCACAGGAGATCGCGTACCCCTGTGGGAGCGGGCTTGCTCGCGAAGAAGTCGACTCGATCCGACGTCAACCCAACGCAGTCTTCTCCAGGTGTTCGAGGATGATTGGATACACATCCACCACCGCATCCTTGCCGAACATGCAGTCGATATGCCCGTAGCCCGGCACCTCGTGGCGGCTGAACAGTTGCGGGCCGTGCAGGTCGCACAGGCGCTGGTAGGTCTTGAGGGTGCTTTGCGGCAGGTAGCACTGGTTGTCGGCGCCGCTGATGAAGCAGATCGGCAACTTCAGCCGATCGAAATGCGGCATGTAGACGTCATTACCCTTGAAGTCCACCAGGTGGCCCTTGCGAACGATCAGCGCCAGGTGCTCGAAGGTGTGCATGTTCGACTCACCGAACAGTTCATGCAGGTTGTCGTGCAGGGTCTCGTTGAGGGTGTCGTGGCGATACAGCGATGCGTACATGAAGGTGATGCGGTGGCAGACCGGATTGGTGCAATAGCCTTGGGCCTCGATCCGCGCATAGCCGTTGAGGGCCTTGTCGTAGAGTTTGTTGAACCAGTTCTCCTTGTTGTCGGCATAGGCCGTCAGGGACTTGATGCCGATGGCGTCGAGCATGCCCGGCAAGTGCAGGCCGGCCTTCAGCCCGGTGGCCGTGGCGACCACCGTGTCGGCGGCGATCTGCGAGCAGACCACCGAGCGCACCCCTTGCAGGCCCGCCAGCAGCGACATGAAGAACGTCGTCGCACCGTAGCAATGCACCACGCACTGCACGTCACGGGCCAGGGTCGCCTGCTGGATCTGCTCGATGGCCGCTTTGAAATCGTACTGGGCCACCTGGTCGCCGTTCCATTCGCGCTTGCTGGCCGGCAGCAGGATGCTTACCCGCAGGTCCAGTAGCCAGACGTCATATTCGTGCTTGCACAGGTACTCCAGCAGGTTGGTGTGGATGGTGTCGGTGGAAAAGATGTTCGACCCCACGCCCAGGCCGTGTGCCAGCATGACCGGGCCCTTCGTGCCGGCCTGATAACGGGTCAGGCGCAGCTCGACATTGTCCTCGGTCTGGAAGAAATGCACGGTCGGCGCCGGTGCATCCAGCGGCCGCTTGATACGCGGCGGCGCGTCCGGATTGAAGTAGACATCGCCGGCAAATACCCCACCGTAGCTCTCCCACAGGATCCCGGCGAAGAACTTGCCGAACCGCGCCAAGGCCTCGACACGCTCACGTTCATTGCGGGCGTTGAGCACTTTCATGGTGGTCATCTGCTTGGCGAAATCGGTCGGCAGGATGTGCATCACCCCCGAGCCAAGCACCGCGCCGGTCTTGTCCGGTCCACGATACAAGGTGACGTACAGCGTGCTGGTGTCGTGCCAGATGTTCAGCACGCCATTGTCCTCGGGCACGGTCTTGAACGCGCTGAAGTAGTAATCGGTGCCGTCCTCGGCGGTCAGCTTCATGTCGTAGTTCATGTGCCGCACGCCAACCTGTTGCTGATACACCTCGAACAGGTTGAACACCCCATTGCTGGCGACCAGCGGCTTGGGCGAGAGCATCGGCGCATCCAGCGTGCCCACCAGCGTCGCGGCGTGTTCAGGCTCCTTGATCAGGCGATTGAGGTCGTCGGCGGTAATGGTCAGGGTGAATTCGATGGGCGAGTTATCGGCCTTGCCGCGCTTGGCCGCCGCTTCGTAGAGCGTCAGGTCGGTGCCCTGGGCCTGGGCGAAGGCGGTGGAAAAGTAGCCCTTCATGGTCTCGGTGAATTGCACACCCAGGGTCGGCGCCGCCACCGGTTTGCTCGGGGCCGACGGCAGCGTGTAGTCGATGGTCCACCCCCGATCCGCTGCCAGCAGGCCCATGTTGCGCTCGCTCACCGCCGAAATGGTCAGCAGCGGATTGACCGCCAGGGAGGTCGGGATCACCGCGCCGTCGGCCACGTACAACCCGGGGTAGACATCCGTGCCGCTGGCGCCGCTGAACACCTGGCCCTTGTGGTTGACCACGCCTTGCGTCGCGTCTTCGCCCATCACGCAACCGCCCAGGGGATGGACCGACACGATGCTGTGCCTGAGCAACTTGGTCCAGATCGGGTTCTCGACCCAGATCCCGCCCAGGGCCTTGGTGCTCTGGTGCAGGCGCTCGTTGCCGAGGGTGACGTTCTCCTGCTCGCCGACACCGGGCCAGTCGATGCGCAACTGGTCCTGGCGGTCGAGCACCATGCGCCCCTTGCCGTTGTCATGGCTCATGATCAGGTACGTCTGCATGTTATGCAGCGCGCCGTAGTAAGGCCCGCGCAGGAAGCTCTCGGCCTCGCGCCCCTTGTACTTGAGGCTGGCACCGAAACCGGTGTCGGTGGGCACACCGATCATGCCGGCGAATGCCGCCATGCTCGGCACCATGGCCCGGCCGAGCGCACCGGGGATCGAGCCCTCTTCGATGACCATGCGGCTGCGCCAGTCGCCTTCGGTGCGCATGTCGATGATTGACGTGATGCATGGCCCCACCGGCTCCAGCTCCTTGGCCGAATGAGCGCCGAAGCCGATGCCGTTGATGGTCTGGTCGCAGTTGTGACCGAACCCGAGGATGTCGCCGTTGCCGCTCATGTTCTCGCCCAGCTGACTGGACATCGACAGGCCCTTGTCCCGCGAGCGCAGCATGATTTCAGTCGAGCCCAAGGTCCCGGCGGACACCACCACGATGTCGGCACGCACAAACAGAGTCGGCGCCGAGAACAACTCACGACCACTGTCCAGGTATTGGAAGTGCACGATCCAGCCATCGCCGTCGCGCTCCAGGTGCCGCACCTCCGTCTGGCAGAAAATCTCTGCGCCGTGGTTCCAGGCATCCGGCAGGTAGTTCATCAGGGTGGTGTTCTTGGCCTTGTTGTTACAGCCGGAGACGCAATCGCCGCAGCCGTTGCACGGCAATTGCTCGACCCCGACGTGGTTGAGGTTGTTGGCCAGCTTGTCGAACGTGACGTTGATCGGCGGCTTGTAGAAATGCGCCCCCTGCTTGAGGTAGTCGGCCGACTGCTTGTGGGCGTCGAGCTTGGGCAGGTTCGGCGACGAGTCCGGGTAGGCGTTGGGCTTAAGCATCTCCCGGGCCCGCGCATAACCGTCCTTGAGCAACGTGTCGCGGTGTTCACGCACCGCTTGCGGCCAGCGCAGGTCTTCGAACACCCCGGGCTCGGGCTCCAGCGAAACGTTGGCATTGATCAGCGAAGTGCCGCCCAGGCCGCAGCCCACCACCACGTTCTGCTGGGCGTTGACGTGCAAGTCGAACAGGCCGGTGCGCGAGCCGATGTGGCCGTCCGGGTCGTGCACCTGCAACTCCTCGGTGGCGGCGAGCAGGGTGTTGGGGTACTCGCCGGGCTGTATCTCCCGGCCCCGCTCCAGCAAACATACCTTGCGCCCGGCCCGGGACAGGCGCGAGGCCGCAATGCCACCGCCGTAGCCCGAACCGATGACCACGACGTCGTAGTGCTCCTGGATTTGGCTGATGGGGGTCGAGATCCGTGTCATGTTCAAGTCCTCTCAGGCAGATGGGGCAACTCTGCGGTTGCCTGTAAATCGAAGGCGTGCGAACGCCTGGCCACCGACCCGTAGGGGTTCGAGCGGCAGTCAGCGGTGTGGCGGGGAATCAGTCGGACAACGGCGCGCTATAGCCGCGCGCGCTGATTGGCGGCGCGACGACGGGTCCGTCTGGGTAATGCGCCAAGAAGCGGCGCAACGCACACCGTGGGGGAAAACCGATGCATGCAGGGGAGCGGGCTATCCATCATGCGTTCTCCCTGAACCTGATCTGGATAAAGAAGCGGTGTCCTTGTGCCATGAGTGAAGACAGGTGACCGACCTGCGTCAAGGCAGCCACTTAGAACTGTATGAAATTTGATCTATCGCGATTTGGACTATAGCCGCCGGGCCCTGCGGCCATTCGCAAACAAGTTATCCACATGACCACCCACAGCAAATGGGGACAAGTGAGGATCATCTGGGATCGTCTTGGGATAAAAACACGGGAAAATCGCCTGTTATGCACAGCAAACGCGCCCGTGCATTATCGGTTATTTTTTGATCAAACGTTTGAAAGCCTTGTATTCACTAGCCTGTAGCGGTAAGCAAACACCTTATCCACAGAAGCGCCAACAGTGTTCGGGGATAAATTGACGTTTCTGTGGAAAACCACGGAGACAGCGGTTAACCACGGGTTTTTCCGGTATTTTTCCAATGGCCCAACGGAATTGATCATTTAATGATCAACTGCATGAAAGGCACGATCTGCCTGGCTTGCAGACGATAGCGAACATCTTATCCACAGAAGCACCAACAGAGATTGGGGGCAATTGTGGACACTCATATGCCCAGAGGTAACGGGAAAAGCCAATAAAAACCGTGAGTTAGACTGATCGTTTTTTGATCGAAGGCTGGAAGGGCTTGATTGGCGTGGGGTGTAGCGATGGGCGAACAGGTTATCCACAAGTGGACGCACAGGGATTGTGAGTAAATCACAACGCCATTGACGCAGCCGAGGTGATTGGGAGTACTTCTCAACTAAATACTTTGTCATCGATTAGCTTGAAAGCACTTTGACAAATCAATTGCCGGACCGATAGATGATGTGACCGCGTGTCGACTACCGTCTATAGGGATATAGCAGTGTTCATAAAAAGCCGTCTATTCATCATCGCCCTGACACTGGCCTTGCTTCAACAAATAAGCCTCGCACTCTCAACCTACTTCATTGCCCAAGCGGGTGAGGCGCTAACGCTGCAAACCTACGCATCGATCAAGATGTACATTGTTTATTTCTTTGCCTTCGCGCTACTGGCTTACTTGATCAGTTCAGCAGGTGAATTAGTACGTGTACGGTTACAGAACCAGACATGGAAACATTACACCCTTCAGACATTTTCATTGCTCAGGAAAGACATAAGGCTTTCCTCCAGCAAAAACAGCAAGCTTACGACAAATTGGTTGACCGGCGAAGCCGCAGGCACCATAGAACACGCCGCCGCTTTTTACATTGGAATGGCCTCGACCTACTTCAACATCATTTTCACGCTTATCGTTTTCTACCTGACGCTTGGTCACTTGATATCCAGTGTGCTTCTCGCCTCATTGATGGTCTCAGCCATATTCGTCATGCTCATGAAAACCAAAATAGATGAATATGCAACCCGTCTCCAAAAAACAAAACTTCAAGCATTACTTGAAATCGAGCCGCTCTGGCACAATAGCCACTTCGCGAGCTCGCCTATGTTCAACAACAGAAAACTTCGATACTCGGATCAATCAGAGCATTATTTTAGAACCACCGAAAAATATGTGTTGCTTGAGCAGATGATCGCTTGCCTACCCATCTGCGTAGCGGTGCTCATCATGATAGTCGCCTTGTACCTTCCTGCCGAAGTAACGGCTGTGCCGCTGGGCACCCTGGTTGCTGTATTGCCACGAACACTGCAGTTATTCGGAAGCGTCCATGCACTGAGTATGTATGGCAGTCAGTTCGTCATCGTCAGGCGCAAAGTCAAAAACCTCGTCACATTCACTCAGACGCTTGAGCAACAGAATTTCAACGAGCAGATAAGTGCTCAGAAAATAACCATCAGGGAAATCACCACCCAGCAAAGGTATGCGTTAGCCGAGTTTCAGCAGGCGCTGGTGTGTCAAGCGCTAAAACCAGGACGCTATCTCGTGCAAGGCGACAACGGCTCAGGAAAGTCCTCAGTTCTAAAATGGATCAAGTCCCTTTCTGAAGACGCCGTGCTGATATCTCCCGACATCAGTTTTTCGGAACCCGACGAAAACCTATCGACAGGGCAGCGCCAAATGAAGCAACTATCAGGCTTATTACAGCAGCCCGTTGAGATTTTCCTGCTGGATGAATGGGATGCGAATCTGGACACATTAAACAGGCATATATTAAACGCGCAAATTGACAATATCTCGGCTGAGAAGGTTGTCATTGAAGTGAGACATTCAAATACTGAACACCCTGCAGCGTTTCCGTTGCCCACGACGGAAACCTGATACAAGCGCGCGAAAGCCTGGGGATAAAACCACACAGCACCGTGAGAGCGAACCGGCAAGCGAAAGCGGTATCCCGCGACAACCCTGTCGCCTGACACACAGCCCTCGCGAGCAGGCTCGCACCCACAGGGGAGTAGGTCGTTTCCGCCTTAGCGGACGACCCCTTCCTCAACAAGCAACTTGAGAATCGCCTCGGCGCCCGCTTCCGGGCTGACGCCCTTGAGCACTTGCCCGCCTCCGCCGCTGGCCTTGGCCGTGGCGGCTTTCATGCGGTCGGCGCCGCTCTTGGCCTTGATCACCTTCAGGCGTTTGGGGCGTGGCTTGGCCGGTTGCAGGGTCGCCACCGCCAGCAAGGCGTCATCGACCACTTCGACCTCTTCGGCGTGCAGGGCACCCCGTCGCGCAGGGCCGTAGGCGCTCTGCCGAGGCTTGGGCGCAGCGTTATCCACAGTCGCCAGGAACGGCAGGCGCACTTTCAAGCGGCGCCGTTGCCCGCGAGGCAGGGCTTGCAACACCAGGGCGACGCCGCTGTCGATGGATTCGACCTGGGCCAGCCCGACCACCAGCGGCCAGCCGAGGTTTTCCGCCAGCAGGAATGGCAACATCCCAGAACCTTCGCCGGTTTCCGCCTGGCTGCCGGTGAGCACCACTTGGGCGCCGACATCGCGCAGGTAGTCGGTCAGGGCCGGCAGCGCGTCGGCGCCCTCGGGGTTGTCCAGGACGTGGAGTTCGTCCAGGCCCATGCCCAGGTAGGCGCGCAGGGCCGGCTCAGCCACGTCGCCGGCGTGCAGCACTTGCAGGTCGTTGCCAGCCAATTGCAGGCCCAGCTCCACGGCGCGGGCGTCCTGTTCGGCGCGACGGGGCCGGCCGGAGGTCGGGTGGGCACCGATGGAGACGAGGCTGATCACTTGAGTACTCATGGTTGAATCCTTAGCTTAAGCCGCATCGCGCCTGGCTTCGTTGCGGTAGGCCTCTACCGCCGCGATCAGGGCCTTGAGAATCGCCGCGCTGTCACCAATCACCGACAGGTCCGCCCGCTTGATCATGTCGCAGCCCGGGTCGAGGTTGATCGCTACCACCTTGTCGCAGGCACCGATGCCTTGCAGGTGCTGGATCGCCCCGGAAATTCCCACGGCCACATAGACCCGCGCGGTGACCCAGGTGCCACTGGCGCCCACCTGGCGGTCCCGCGCCATGAAGCCATCGTCCACTGCCACCCGCGAAGCCCCCTCGGTGGCGCCCAGGGCCGCCGCGGTCTGGTGGAAAAGCGCCCAGTCCTTGACCCCGTTGCCGCCGGAGAAAATGAATTCGGCTTCGGCCATCGGAATCGCCCCCGGGTCCACTGCCACCGCGCCCAGGTCTTCGATGCGCGACAGGCTGCGGGCCACGCTTGTGGATAACTCCACCGGCAGCGCTTCATGACGGGTTTCGCTGACCGGTTCGGCGCATTCGGCGGCGGCCAGGATCAAGCGCGCCAAGGGTCGAGCCAGGTCTTGCAGGCCGGCACCGGCGCGGCCGATGCACTCCTCGCCTTTGACCTGCCAGACCCGCGTGGCCGGGCGCTCACCCAGCACGGCGGCAAAGCGCCGGCCCAGTTCGCCACCGCCACTGCGGCTGTCCGGCAGCAACCAGTGACGAGGGCTGAATTGGTTATCCACAGCCCGCAGGCCCTGCACCCGTTGTTCCGGTGCATAACCATTGAAGGCCTCGCCTTCGAGCACCAGCAAGCGGTCGACGCCCGCCGTGGCGAAGGTGGTTTCCTTGTGCTCGCCAAAGACCACCGCCAGCACCGCGCCGTCGCTGCCGGCCAGTTGATGGGCCAGGCCGAGCAAGTCCCGGTCGTGGGCGCTGAGACGCCCCCCGACCATGTCCGGCACCACGCTGATGTAGAACGCCGGCTGCGCCACCTGATGCAGCGGCAATTGCACTTCAGTGGCCGCGGCGCGCTTGGTCGCGCCGCCCTGCTGGGCACCGCTGCGGTCGATACGCTTGATGCCGTTGGGGCCAATGAAACCCACGCCGTGGACATGCTTGCGGATGATCCCGTTAGGGCCCATCCAGCTGTGTTGCACCGGCTGCATGGCCGCGTGCAGCGGGTGCAGGCGGTTGCGGGCGATCCACTCGGCGCGAGGGTCGCGGCGGATGATGTCGCTCATTAATGCACCTCCGCAGGTTCACGTTTGGCCGGGGCCGCGGTTTTACCCGACGCCACGTCTTCAAGCAGGGCATCGGCCACCAGTTCGGCGATGTCCTTAATCATCGGCCGCGGCTCGACCACGCCTTCCAGCATCGCCGTGCACTGTGGACAACCCACCGCCACCAGCTCGGCACCGGTTTCGCGGATGTCTTCCATGCGCATGTCAGGGATCCGCTGCTTGCCCGGGATGTCGGTGATCGGCGCACCGCCGCCACCGCCGCAGCAGCGCGAACGGAAACCCGAACGCTGCATTTCCTTGACCTCGATGCCCAGTGCGCGCAGCACCTGGCGGGGGCCTCGTACTCGCCGTTGTAGCGACCCAGGTAGCACGGGTCGTGGTACGTCACGCTGTCACCCTTGTGCTGGCCGAGATTGAGGGCGCCAGCGCCGATGATCTCCGCCAGGTAAGTGCTGTGGTGCTGCACCAGGTAGTTGCCATCGAAGGCACCGTACTCGTTTTTCAGCACGTGGAAGCTGTGAGGGTCGCAAGTGACGATGCGGTTGAAGCTGTATTTGGCCAGGGTCTGGATGTTGCGCTTGGCCAACAACTGGAACGTCGCCTCGTCACCCAGGCGCCGGGCCACGTCACCGCTGTCGCGTTCTTCGAGGCCGAGCACGGCAAAATCGATCTTCGCCGCCTTGAGCACTTTGACGAACGCACGCAGGGTGCGCTGGTTGCGCATGTCGAAGGCGCCGTCGCCGACCCAGAAGAGCACGTCGGTGGATTTCTTCTCGCTGAGCAGGTTCAGGTTCAAGTCCGCCGCCCAGTTCATCCGCCCGCCCGGGGCGAAGCCGCCAGGGTTGTCGGTGGCGATGAGGTTTTCCAGCACCTCGGCGCCCTTGTTCGGGGTGGCGCCTTTTTCCAGGGTCAGGTGCCGGCGCATGTCGACGATGGCATCGACGTGCTCGATCATCATCGGGCATTCCTCGACGCAGGCACGGCAGGTGGTGCACGACCACAGCGTCTCGGCGTCCACCAGGCCATTGACGATCGGCTGGTGCGGATTACCGCCGTGCTCACCCACCGGCTTGCCGGGATACGGGCTGCCGGCGAACTTCGCATCGGTGCCGCCGGCCAGGCCAACGACCATGTCCTGGATGAGTTTTTTCGGGTTCAGCGGCTGGCCGGCGGCAAAGGCCGGGCACGCGGCTTCGCATTTACCGCACTGCACGCAGGCGTCGAAGCCAAGCAACTGGTTCCAAGTGAAGTCCTTGGGCTTTTCCACCCCCAACGGTGCCGCCGGGTCAGTCAAGTCCAGCGGTTTCAGGCCGGTGGAACGACCGCCGCCAAAGCGTTCGGCGCGACGGTGCCAGGCCAGGTGCAGGGCACCGGCGAAGGCGTGCTTCATTGGGCCGCCCCAGGTCATGCCGAAGAACAGCTCCGAGACGCCCCACAACACACCGAGCCCGAGGATCGCCGCCAGTACCCAGCCGCCGAAGTTTTCCGGCAGGATGCCCGCCACCGGCAGGGTCACCAGGAAGAACGACACCGAGAATGCCAGCAGGCTCTTCGGCAGGCGCATCCACGGGCCTTTCGACAGCCGTGCCGGCGGGTTGCGACGACGCAGGTAGACGAAGATCGCGCCGACGAACATCACTGCCGTCATCAACAGCAGCGCATAGCCCAGGAAACGGTTATGCAGGCCGAAGCCGTGCACCAGGATCGCCAGCACGATCGACGCCACCGCACCACCGGCCGTGGCGACGTGGGTGTTGGCGATGTATTTGTCCCGCGCCACCACGTGGTGCAAGTCCACCATGTAGCGCTTGGGCATGGCGAAGAGACCGCCGATCAGGTCAACCCTGGACGGTCGTCCCCGGCGCCACATGTTCACCCGCCGCAAGGCGCCAAGGACCGCCAGGCCCAGGGCTGCGAACAGCAGGATGGGAAGAAGGGTGTTTAGCATCAGAGTCACCTCTGCGAGGTGCGAGCTGCGAGCTGCAAGCTGCAAGGAAGAGCAGCGGAGGCCGTGCTTTTACTTGTAGCTTGTAGCTTGCCGCTTGCAGCTGCGCCGTCAAAAATCCTTACAGAGCCGAAGCGCGTCGTAGATGGCGGCGTGTGTATTACGCTGGGCCACGCAGTCGCCGATACGGAACAGCAGATAGCCATCGCCGCTGTGTTCCAGGCACGGCTGGGGCTTGATCGCGAACAGGGCTTCGACGTCGATCTGGCCCTTGTTGCGCGAACCTTCCTTCAGCGCGTAGTAGATTTCTTCGTCCGGCCGCACGCCGTTCTCCACCACCACCTGGTCCACCACGCGCTCTTCCTTGGCACCGGTGTATTCGTTCTCCAGCACCGCCACCAGCTTGTCGCCTTCGCGGTAGACCTTCTCGAGCATCATGTCCCCGGTCATGATCACTTCCTTGGGGTACATGCTGCGGTAGTAGGTGGGGAACGACGTCCCGCCAATGGCCACGCCCGGCTTGATGTCATCGGTGACGATCTCGACCTGGCTGCCCTTGTCGGCGAGGAAGTCGGCCACCGACATGCCGGTGAATTCGCAGATGGTGTCGTAGACCAACACGTTCTTGCCCGGCGCGACCTTGCCGTCGAGCACGTCCCAGCTGCTGACCACCAGCCCTTCGGCGGCGCCCCAGTGCTCGTTCTGCTCCACGTTCGGATGCCCGCCGACGGCCAGCACCACCACGTCCGGACGCAGGTCCATGATGGTCGCCGCGTCAGCCGCCACGCCCAGGCGCAGGTCGACTTTCAGCCGCGCCAGCTCCAGTTGGAACCAGCGGGTGATACCGGCGATCTGGTCCCGCTGCGGGGCTTTCGAGGCGGTGGTGATCTGCCCGCCGATGAATTCCTTCTTCTCGAACAGGGTCACGTCATGGCCACGCTCGGCCGCCACGCGCGCCGCTTCCATGCCCGCGGGGCCTGCACCGACCACCACCACCTTGCGTTTCGGCCCGGTGGACTTCTCGATGATGTGCGGCACGCCCATGTATTCACGGGACGTCGCGGCGTTCTGGATGCACAGCACGTCCAGGCCCTGGTACTGGCGGTCGATGCAATAGTTGGCGCCGACGCACTGCTTGATCTGGTCGACCTGGCCCATCTTGATCTTGGCGATCAGGTGCGGGTCGGCGATGTGGGCACGGGTCATGCCGACCATGTCGACGTAGCCGCCCTCCAGGATCCGCGTGGCCTGGTTCGGGTCCTTGATGTTCTGCGCGTGCAGCACCGGGACCTTGACCACTTCCTTGATACCGGCGGCCAGGTGCAGGAACGGCTCCGGTGGATAACTCATGTTCGGGATAACGTTGGCCAGAGTGTTGTGGGTGTCGCAACCCGAGCCCACGACGCCGATGAAGTCCAGCATGCCGGTGTCGTCGTAGTACTTGGCGATCTGCTTCATGTCCTCGTGGGACAGGCCGTCCGGGTGGAACTCGTCACCGCACAGGCGCATGCCCACGCAGAAGTCGTCGCCCACTTCGGCGCGCACGGCCTTGAGTACTTCCAGGCCGAATTTCATCCGGCCTTCGAAGCTGCCGCCCCACTCGTCGGTACGCTTGTTGACCCGCGGGCTCCAGAATTGGTCGATCATGTGCTGGTGCACGGCCGACAGCTCGACACCGTCCAGGCCACCGGCCTTGGCCCGGCGCGCCGCCTGGGCGTAGTTGCCGATCACCCGCCAGATTTCCTCCGGCTCGATGGTCTTGCAGGTAGCACGGTGCACCGGCTCACGCACGCCGGACGGCGACATCAGGGTCGGCCAGTTGAAGCCGTCCCAACGCGAGCGACGGCCCATGTGGGTAATCTGGATCATGATCTTGGCGCCATGCTTGTGCATGGCGTCGGCCAGGTTCTGGAAGTGCGGGATGATGCGGTCGGTGGACAGGTTCACCGAGCTCCACCATTCCTGCGGGCTGTCGATGGCCACCACCGAGGAGCCACCGCAGATCGCCAGGCCGATGCCGCCCTTGGCCTTCTCTTCGTAATACTTCACGTACCGGTCGGTGGTCATCCCGCCGTCGGTGGCGTAGACCTCGGCGTGAGCGGTGCTGAGCACGCGGTTGCGGATGGTCAGCTTGCCGATCTGGATCGGCTGGAACATTGCTTCAAAAGCCATGGCGCAATCCTCGACTTACAACGGCTTGACGATGAACAGGCCGTCGTCGTGGCCTTCTTCGGAACCGCCGTAGACCTGCTCGGCCACGGTGCGGATCGAACTGCCACGCGCGGCGAGGATCTGGTCCATGGCACCGGCGAACCAGCCAGTGAACATGTAGTCGACCTTGCGCCCGACCTTGCCGTACACATAGACGAACGCCGAGTGTTCGAGCTTGACGCTGGCCGTGCCTTTGTCGAGGTCGATGTCCTGGATCTTGAACAGGCCCCAGCCGCGCTGC
The DNA here is from genome assembly GCF_018325965.1 of Pseudomonas sp. Cab53. Classification (NCBI taxonomy): domain Bacteria; kingdom Pseudomonadati; phylum Pseudomonadota; class Gammaproteobacteria; order Pseudomonadales; family Pseudomonadaceae; genus Pseudomonas; species Pseudomonas sp. Cab53. Next base: position 5,718,185 of record NZ_AP021902.1, read on the forward strand.
GACAGGCGCTTCATGTAGTGCTCGAACACCGCGACGCCTTCCAGGCCGTGGCATTCGGCTTCTTTCTCACACCAGTGCCAGGCGGACTTGTAGCCAGCCTTGTAGAGAATCTCGGCGTAGGCGTCGGCGCCCAGCACTTCCTCGATCCCCATGTGGTTGTTGACGAAAAAGTGACGCGGCACGTAGAGCATCGGCAGGGCGTCGGAGGTCCAGACACCGGTTTCGCTGTCGACTTCGATAGGCAGTTGGGGGGCGATTTTGGCCATTGAAACTTGACTCCGGAAATTCGTGATCATTACTGAGCGAAGCGTTTGCTTTTGCTCTTATAAAAAGCTGCGTGAATGCCTTTGGAGCCGTAGCGAGCACGTCGAGAGCAAGGAGGGACCGGAGCGACAAGCGAGACAGTACGCATGTACGGCGAGCTTGGCGCGAGGACCTGACGCAGCTATCGGCGAGCGGAGTAGGCTCCAGAGGTATTCACTCGCCCCAGACGTCTTTCAGGACGTTCACCCAGTTCTCGCCCATGATTTTGCGCACCACCCGCTCGGAGTGACCGCGCTTGAGCAGCGTCTCGGTGAGGTTCGGGAACTCGCCCACGGTGCGGATGCCCAGGGGGTTGATGATCTTGCCGAAGCTGGTCAGACGACGGGCGTAGCCCTTGTCGTGGGTCAGCATCTCGAAGAACGCCTGGTCATGGCCCTGGGTGAAGTCGGTGCCGATGCCGATGGCGTCTTCACCGACGATGTTCATGGTGTATTCGATGGCTTCGGCATAGTCGTCGATGGTCGAGTCGATGCCCTTGGCCAGGAACGGCGCGAACATGGTCACGCCCACGAAGCCACCGTGGTCGGCGATGAACTTCAGCTCTTCATCGGACTTGTTGCGCGGGTGCTCTTTGAGGCCGGACGGCAGGCAGTGGGAGTAGCAGACCGGCTTCTTCGATTCGAGGATGACTTCCTCGGACGTCTTGGAACCGACGTGGGACAGGTCGCACATGACGCCCACCCGGTTCATCTCGGCCACGATCTCGCGACCGAAGCCCGACAGGCCGCCGTCACGCTCGTAGCAGCCGGTGCCCACCAGGTTCTGGGTGTTGTAGCACATCTGTACCACACCGACGCCGAGCTGCTTGAAGATCTCGACATAGCCGAGCTGGTCTTCGAAGGCGTGGGCGTTCTGGAAACCGAAGATGATGCCGGTCTTGCCCTGTTCCTTGGCGCGACGGATGTCGGCGGTGGTCTTCACCGGGATCACCAGGTCGCTGTTCTCGCGGATCAGTTTCTGGCTGGCGACGATGTTGTTGACGGTGGCCTGGAAACCTTCCCACACCGACACGGTGCAGTTGGCTGCGGTCAGGCCGCCCTTGCGCATGTCTTCGAACAGGTCGCGGTTCCACTTGGCAATGATCAGCCCGTCGATAACGATGCTGTCGGCGTGCAATTCGGCTGGGCTCATCAGGCAGTCCCCTTTTTGTCAGCGATTCATGCGCCGAATCGTGTGCCGGCGCTTTGGGGCCAGCATATGCCTGAGGGCCGCGGCGACCGGGTGCAAAAACGACAGGGGAATTGCCGAAAGCGTCAATCACCGACATTGGGCCGCGGCAGGCCCACCCTGCCCGTCTGTTCTTTAGCCGACGCTTGCGCCAGAATCCGCGGCATCACTGGCTTTCACCGGACTCGAGCGGCAACGCAATGAAATCAATCTTCCTGGCTTTGGCACTGATCAGCACCGCCGCCCACGCGGCTGAAGACACCGAACAGAACCCCTGCGATGCCGTCGAAAACGACGTCCAGACCCTCGCCTGCTCGGCCTATGGCAAAAACGCCGCCGAACAGTTGCTGAGCGAAAACCTGCAGAGCCTCAACGAGCGCCTGCAAACCCGCTACGCCAGCGACAAGGCCCAACTGAGCGACATCACCGCCAAGATCAAGGCCGCCCAGCAACTGTGGCAAAAACAGCGGGACGCCGACTGCGCCATCGCCGCCTTCCCGGCCAAACCCGGCAGCGAAGCCTACAAGATTGCCGAAAACGACTGCATGGCCCAGGTGAGCGACGATCGGTCGGAGTTTCTGGAGTCGATTGGGCAGGACTGAAAGGCCCGCGTGGAATTGGCGCTGTAAGCTGTACACCCCCTCGCTCAAAAGGATCGACATGAAAACCTGCGGCATCGAAATCAAAGGCAGCGAAGCGATCATCGCCGTTGCCTCGCTGGATCAACAGGCGTTGACCCACATTGCCCTGAATACCAAGAAAATCGCCCTGGACGACGATGACGAAGCCGCCAACGTCAAGGCCTTCGCCGCGCAGGTACGGGCATTCGTCGCCGAAAACGCTATCGAACGCATCGCCATCAAGAAGCGCAGCAAGAAAGGCGAGTTCGCCGGCGGCCCGACGACGTTCAAGATCGAAGGGGTCTTCCAGTTGCTGGACGGTTGCGACGTGACGCTGCTGTCGCCGCAGACCATCAATGCGCAGAGCAAGAAGCATGACTTCGCTTTGCCGGCGACGCTGAACAAGTATCAGCATGAAGCCTATAAGGCGGCGTGCGCGGCGCTGATGAAGAAGTAACCCCGATCCACCTGACGAAATGCCTGCCCTGTGGCGAGGGAGCTTGCTCCCGCTGGACTGCGCGGCTGGCCAAAAAAACAGGGCCGCTTCGCGCCACGGCGGGAGCAAGCTCCCTCGCCACAATGCGCACCCTAGGTACATGCAGGTTCACTGCCGCTTGCGATACCCCTTCAACCAATCGGCAAACGCTTTGTCCTCCAATGCGTAGCCACCGCGATTGGACTTCCATACCAATTCCTTTTCACGAAGCGCGTCGATGCAGGATTGGATGGTCTGGGTGCCTGGCACGACCTCGCTTCCCATACTCGCAAGCACCTTGCCCACGGCCTCCAGCGTCGCATCCGTAAAGGGCGCAAAGGGTTCGTTGTTTTGCGAGCGCTCGGCCATGACCTGGAGAACGGCGCGTTGGGGCACCGTCAGGGCGTTCCAGGCGCTTTCAAACTCGGTCCAGACACCGGCACGCAGCATTTCGGCGCTGTTGCGCAGCAACTCGCCCAAATGGCTCGCCTCACCCAACTCCAAGGCAATCTCGCCGATGACGGCACGCAACATTTCAGGGCGACGTCCGACCAACTCAAACGCTTGATCGAGCTCGTCGGCATTGAATTGGTTGGTCTGGGCCAGATGCGCGTTCAAATGGGCAGCGTAGGCCTTGGTGAACTCCTTGCCCAACAATGGGAAAGACGTGATACCGGAGCCGTAGAAAGGCTGATTGCGGCTGAGTACCAGATGAGCCAGTTTGTCTCGATTGGACCCCGTAAACACCAGGCGAAGGCCACTGGCATCATCCTCACGGCCCTGGTTGAGCTGGTCACGGGCGGCCTTGAGCGCGAACATCGCATTGACCCCGGCTTCGGTGGTCAGCGCGTGTTGGGCTTCGTCGATCACCAACACCACGGTTTTACCAGCAGCACGATGCAACAACTCCAGCGCCTGGGTCAGCGTTGCGCCGTCAGGCAGTTGCGGCCGGCTGAAATCCCAGGACAGCGTGCGCAAGAAACTGAGTTTGTCGATGCCCATGGACTTGGCAAGCTTACGGATACCCTTTTCATAAGACACCAATGCCGCAGCGATAGCCGAGGCAATCAGATCGGCAGGGTCCTTCTCCTTGTTGGCCCATAGATCGACGTAGACCGCCAGCCAGCCACGGGTTTCGCATTCGGGAATCAAGTCTTCACGCAAGAAGGTGCTTTTTCCGGTGCGTCTAGGCGCCGCCAGGAACAGGCCAGAGGTGTAGTCCTGAATCCCAGTCCCCACCAGCCCATCGACAATGCTGCGGGCCAGATCGGGGCGCCGGAAGACAAAACCAGTGGGCTTGGACATGGTTTTATACTCATTTATGGCGACAGGTATAATTTATAGTCGCGAGTATAATTGAGTATAAAAACCTGTCAAACCACCTCCCGCCCATCCCCCTGCCGTCGCCGATCCTCCCGCGGGCAGCGTTCGAACCGGGCCCGGTAGCTGCGGGTAAAGTACGACGGTGATTCAAACCCGCAGGCGATGCTCACTTCCAGCACGCTCATATCAGTCTGGCGCAGCAGTTGCCGGGCCTTCTCCAGGCGCAGGCGCAGGTAGAAGTTGCTCGGGGTGTCGTTCAGGTGCAGGCGGAACAGGCGTTCGAGCTGGCGTCGCGTCACGCTGATCGATTGCGCCAGCGCCAGGGTACTCAAGGGCGGTTCGCTGTGGGTTTCCATCTCCCCGATGACCTGCACCAGTTTCTTGTTGCGAATGCCGTAGCGGCTGGCGATTTCCATGCGCTGGTGGTCTTTGCGCGGACGGATGCGACCGAGCACGAATTGCTCGCTTACCTGGATCGCCAGTGCCGCACCGTGGGCCTGGCCGATCAGGTCGAGCATCAGGTCAATCGAAGCGGTGCCGCCCGCGCAGGTGATGCGGCGGCGGTCGATCTCGAACAGTTCCTGGGTCACGCCAAGGTGAGGATAAGACTCCTTGAACGCCTCGATCGCCTCCCAGTGCAAGGTCACCCGATGCCCGTCCAGCAACCCCGCCTCGGCGAGCACCACGCTGCCGGTGTCGATACCGCCCAGGGTCACGCCGTCCTTGTCCAGGCGGTGCAGCCAGCGCTCCAGTGCCGGCGTGGAGAACTTCAGCGGCTCGAACCCCGCCACCACCCAGAGGGTTGCGCCTTTCTTCAGGGGTTCCAGTGCCGCATCGGCGTTGACCGACATGCCATTGCTCGCCAGCACCGGCCCGCCATCGACACTCAATACGTGCCAGCAGTACAGCCCGCCGCGAAAGCGATTGGCCACCCGCAGCGGCTCGATGGCCGAAATGAAACCGATGGCCGAGAAACCCGGCATCAACAAAAAGTAGAAATCCTGGGACATGGCGCGCACTCGGTTGGCGGGTAGCGTGGCACCTTGATACGCCACAGGTCGCCGCAGTGCAAGAGCACGTCGCCGCAGGGCGCTTTGCGCAGCGTCCGGCTACGTAACGTGGCATCACCGGCGCACAGACGCCGGACCCCATAACAATAAGCTGCCGAGGACCCGCCATGAAACGATTGATCAGCTCCTGCGTTCTTGCTCTCAGCGGTACCGTTTTGCTCAGCTCAGCCACCTTTGCCGCCGAGCCTGCTGCATGCCAGAACGTGCGCCTGGGCGTGGTCAACTGGACCGATGTCATCGCCACCAGTGCCCTGACCCAAGTGATGCTCGATGGCCTCGGCTACAAGACCAAACAGACCAGCGCCTCCCAGCAGATTATCTTCGCCGGCATCCGCGACCAGCGCCTGGACCTGTTCCTGGGTTACTGGAACCCGCTGATGACCCAGACAATCACCCCGTTCGTCGAGGCCAAGCAGGTGAAAGTCCTGGAGCAGCCCAGCCTCAAGGATGCCCGAGCCACCCTCGCCGTGCCGACCTACCTGGCCGACAAGGGCCTGAAGACGTTCGCCGACATCGCCAGGTTTGAAAAAGAGCTGGGCGGCAAGATCTACGGCATCGAGCCCGGCTCCGGTGCCAACACCCAGATCAAGGCGATGATCGCCAAGAACCAGTTCGGCCTGGGTAAATTCCAACTGGTGGAGTCCAGCGAGGCCGGCATGCTCGCCGCCGTTGACCGTGCGGTACGGCGCAAGGAAGCCGTGGTGTTCTTCGGCTGGGCGCCGCACCCGATGAACGTCAACGTGCAGATGACCTACCTTACCGGCAGCGAAGACGCGCTCGGCCCGAACGAAGGCATGGCCACCGTGTGGACCGTCACCGCGCCGAACTACGCCGAGCAATGCCCGAACGTCAGTCGCTTGCTGAGCAACCTGACCTTCACCGCCGAAGACGAGAGCCGGATGATGCAGCCGCTGCTGGACCACAAGGACCCGCTCGAATCGGCCCGGCAATGGCTCAAGGACCATCCGCAAGACAAGCAGCGCTGGCTCGAAGGCGTCACCACCTTCGATGGCAAACCGGCCGCCGACAACCTGCAACTGACCACCAACTGACCCACGCCATCGTTCTGCGCAGCGCCGCCGGCCTGCGCAGTGATTCACCTCGCCTGAAGGAAGCCGCACCATGAACCACGACGTCATCATCACCTGCGCACTCACCGGTGCTGGCGACACCACCGCCAAGAGCCCCCACGTACCGGTGACCCCGAAACAGATCGCCGAGGCGGCCGTCGAGGCGGCCAAGGCCGGCGCCACGGTGGTCCATTGCCACGTGCGCGACCCGCAGACCGGCAAGTTCAGCCGCGACGTGGCGCTGTACCGCGAAGTGATGGAGCGCATCCGCGAGGCGGACGTGGACATCATCGTCAACCTCACCGCCGGCATGGGCGGCGACCTGGAGATCGGGGCCGGCGAGCGGCCGATGGAATTCGGCCCCAACACCGACCTGGTGGGCCCGCTGACCCGCTTGGCCCACGTCGAAGAGCTGCTGCCGGAAATCTGCACGCTCGATTGCGGCACCCTGAACTTCGGTGACGGCGACACCATTTACGTCTCCACCCCGGCGCAACTGCGAGCCGGGGCCAAGCGCATCACTGAACTGGGGGTCAAGGCCGAGCTGGAAATCTTCGACACCGGCCACCTGTGGTTCGCCAAGCAACTGATCAAGGAAGGCCTGCTGGACAACCCGCTGTTCCAGCTTTGCCTGGGCATTCCCTGGGGGGCGCCCGCCGACACCACCACCATGAAGGCGATGGTCGACAACCTGCCGGCGGACGCCGTATGGGCCGGCTTCGGCATCGGCCGCATGCAGATGCCGATGGCCGCCCAAGCCGTGCTGCTGGGGGCAACGTGCGGGTCGGGCTGGAAGACAACCTCTGGCTGGACAAAGGCGTGCTCGCCACCAACGGTCAACTGGTGGAACGCGCCGGGGAAATTCTCACTCGCCTCGGCGCCCGCGTCCTGACCCCGGCCGAGGGCCGCAGGAAGATGGGCCTGACCCCGCGCGGCTGACCCGAGCTTATGCACAACCCTGTGGGAGCGAGCTTGCTCGCGATAGCGGTACACCAGCTATCGATGTGCCGACTGATATTCAGCCATCGCGAGCAAGCTCGCTCCCACAGGTGGCCCTCAACAACTTCAGGAAATCACCATGAGCTTTATCACCGACATCAAAACCTTCGCCGCCCTGGGCAGCGGAGTCATCGGCAGCGGCTGGGTCAGCCGAGCCCTGGCCCACGGGCTGGACGTCGTGGCCTGGGACCCGGCGCCCGGGGCTGAAGCGGCGTTGCGCAAGCGCGTCGCCAGTGCTTGGGGTGCGCTGGAGAAACAAGGCCTTGCGCCGGGTGCATCCCAGGATCGGCTGCGCTTTGTCGCCACCGTCGAGGAATGCGTGCGCGACGCCGACTTCATCCAGGAAAGCGCTCCCGAGCGCCTGGAGCTGAAACTCGACCTGCACAGCCGCATCAGCGCCGCCGCCAAGCCCGACGCGCTGATCGGCTCCAGCACGTCGGGGTTGCTGCCCAGCGAGTTCTACGAGGGCGCCACTCACCCGGAACGTTGCGTGGTCGGGCATCCGTTCAACCCGGTCTACCTGCTGCCGCTGGTGGAAGTGGTGGGCGGCCGGAACACCGCGCCGGAAGCGGTGCAGGCAGCGATACAGGTGTACACGTCCCTGGGCATGCGACCGCTGCACGTGCGCAAGGAAGTGCCCGGCTTCATCGCCGACCGGCTGCTCGAAGCGCTGTGGCGCGAAGCCCTGCACCTGGTCAACGACGGCGTGGCAACCACCGGCGAAATCGACGATGCCATCCGCTTCGGTGCCGGCTTGCGCTGGTCGTTCATGGGCACGTTTTTAACCTACACCCTGGCTGGCGGCGACGCCGGGATGCGTCACTTCATGAACCAGTTCGGCCCGGCGCTGCAACTGCCGTGGACCTACCTGCCGGCGCCGGAACTGACCGAGAAGCTGATCGACGACGTGGTCGAGGGCACGAGCGCGCAACTGGGCAACCACAGCATCTCGGCACTGGAACGTTATCGCGATGACTGCCTGCTGGCGGTGCTGGAGGCGGTGAAGACCACCAAAGCGAAACATGGGATGGCGTTTACTGACTGAACGCGATCCCTGTGGCGAGGGAGCTTGCTCCCGCTCGGCCGCGAAGCGGTCGTCAATCAGCAGACGCGGTGTTTCTGAAACACCGCGATATCAGGTTTGGGGGGCTCCGCCCCCAGCGGGAGCAAGCTCCCTCGCCACACACGTGTACACCTGCCCCCATCTGTGGAGTTTTGCCATGCCCACCCTCACCACCTACCAAACCCACATCCGCCCCGAATGGGTCGACTACAACGGCCACTTGCGCGATGCCTACTACCTGCTGATTTTCAGCTACGCCACCGACGTGCTGATGGACAGGCTCGGCATGGACAGCCAGAACCGCGACGCCAGCGGCCACTCACTGTTCACCCTCGAACTGCACCTCAACTACCTGCACGAAGTGAAGGTCGACGCCAACGTCGAGGTGCATACGCAAATCATCGGCCATGACGCCAAGCGCCTGCATATCTATCACAGCCTGCACCTGGCCGGCGGTGACAAGGCGCTGGCGGGCAACGAGCAGATGCTATTGCACGTCGACCTGGCCGGCCCGCGCTCGGCGCCCTTCCCGGAACAGACCCTGGGCAAACTCCGGGCTCTGCTGGATGAACAATCCGACCTGCCGCCCCCAGACTGCATCGGCCGGGTCATCGCCTTGCCGCCCGCCCGCTAGACGTCGAACAGGAGCCGTCATGAAAACCGCCGCCGCTTTTGCCGATTTTCGCAGCTACCCGCTGGTGTGCGTACTGGACACCGTGAAGCCTCTGGCCGATCAGGTGCTGATCACCTGGGCCGACGGCCGGGTCAGCCCATTCCATCATCAGTGGTTGCGGGACAACTGCCCGTGCCCCCAATGCGTCTACAGTGTTACCCGCGAGCAGGTGCTGGAGATCGTCGACGTGCCTGAAGACCTGACACCCGACACGACCTGGCTCGACGACGAAGGCTGCCTGTGCGTGGGCTGGCAGGACGGCCATCAGAGCCGCTTCGACCCCGGCTGGTTGCGCGCCCACGCCTACGATGAGCCGTCCAGGGCCGAGCGCCTGGCGAGCAAGCCCCAGCGCCGGCTGTGGCAACACGACCTGCCCTTGCCGGTGTTCGACTACCAGGCGGTGATGGAAGACGCCGACGCGTTGCTGCAATGGTTGCTGGCCGTACGGGACATCGGCCTGACCCAGGTGCGCGGCGTGCCCACCGAGCCCGGCTCGCTGCAACGGCTTGCCCAGCGGATCTCGTTCATCCGCGAAAGCAACTTCGGCGTGCTGTTCAATGTGCAATCCAAGGCCGACGCCGACAGCAACGCCTACACCGCCTTCAACCTGCCGCTGCACAGCGACCTGCCGACCCGTGAATTGCAACCGGGCCTGCAGTTCCTGCATTGCCTGGTCAATGACGCCCAGGGTGGCGAAAGCATCTTCGTCGATGGTTTTGCGGTGGCCGAGGCCCTGCGCCAGGAAGCCCCCGACGACTTCGAGGCGTTGTGCCGCATACCGGTGGAATTTCGCAACAAGGACCGCCACAGCGACTACCGCTGCCTGGCACCGATCATCGCCCTGGATGCCCTCGGGCACGTGGCGGAAATCCGTATGGCGAACTTTCTGCGGGGGCCGTTCGACACCTCGGCCGAACAGATGCCCGGCCTTTACCGCGCCTATCGGCGCTTGATCGCCCTGACCCGCGAGCCGCGGTTGCGCCTGGTCCGGCGGCTCGAACCCGGCCAGCTCTGGTGCTTCGACAACCGTCGCACCCTCCACGCCCGCAACGCGTTCGACCCGGCCACCGGGGCCCGGCACTTCCAGGGCTGCTATGTGGACCGGGATGAGTTGTTGTCGCGCATCCGGGTGTTGCAGCGCTAGCGCGCGATGCGGCCTGTCCAACACCCCATCACGCCTGATTCACACAGGCAAAAAAATCCCCGATCAAGCCGTGACAGGATCGGGGCAGGTGCGTTACTGGAGGAGCCGTCGCGCGAGGGTGACCAAACCATCGTGATTCAGCTTGGAGCTCAGTGTGCCCAGTCCCGATCCGGCTCAATTAGCCGAAAACGACACGCTCATAGCCATCCGGGCCATTGCGACAATTTGCCCTTGCCGCCATTCCGGGTGGCTACCAGAATCGAGTCACGACCCCACTCCCGGAACAAGGAAAAAGCGTCATGATGCACGCCGATTTGATCGACCAGGAAGACCTGTTGGGCCAGCTCAAGGCCCTGGGGCTCCAGATACCCAGCGGCGCCACCGCCGAACAGGCGTGCGAGTGCGCCGTGCGAGGCCTGGACAGGGAACGCGCCAATGAATTGCGACGGATGGTCAAGGACATGTACACCAGCAGCGCAACCATCCTGCCGGCGGTGCGCCAGGCCATCGACAAGCAGCTGTTGCCGGCGCTGACGGAGTATCAGCAAAACCACAGCGCCTGACCTGTGGCGAGGGAGCTTGCTCCCTCACCACAAAAGCCCTCGGCTCAGAGCCTTACGCTGGCAAACGTCGACTCGTTGCGCGCCTGGCTCAGCGCCGACAGCGGACCGGACAGCGGCGACAGGACCAGGGCCTGCGGCAGCGGCATCATCGCCACCTGTTGCGTGGTGTTGGAACCGACGCGCTCGTCGCGCGGTGGAATGCCGAAGTATTCGCGGTAGCACTTGGAGAAGTGCGGCGTGGAGACGAAGCCACACACCGACGCCACTTCGATGATCGACATCGGCGTCTGCTTGAGCAGTTGCCGCGCACGAATCAGCCGCAGCTTGAGGTAGTAACGCGACGGCGAGCAGTGCAGGTACTTCTGGAACAACCGCTCCAACTGGCGCCGGGACACGGCGACATACACCGCCAGTTCATCCAGGTCGATCGGCTCTTCGAGATTGGCTTCCATCAGCGCGACGATTTCCTGCAACTTCGGCTGGTTGGTGCCGAGCATGTGCTTGAGCGGCACACGCTGGTGATCCTGCTCGTTGCGGATGCGCTCATAGACGAACATTTCCGAGATCGCCGCCGACAGTTCGCGACCGTGATCGCGGCTGATCAAGTGCAGCATCATGTCCAACGGCGCCGTGCCGCCGGAGCTGGTGAAACGGTTGCGGTCGAGGGTGAACAACCGGGTGCTCATCGAGACCCGCGGGAAGGCTTCCTGCATCGCGGCCAGGCATTCCCAGTGCACGCTGCAATCGAAACCGTCCAGCAGGCCGGCGCAGGCCAGGGCCCAACTGCCGGTGCAGACGGCACCGAGGCGTCGGGATTGACGGGCCTGGCCTTGCAGCCATGACACGTGTTCGCGGGTCACGGTGCGCTGGATGCCGATGCCGCCACAGACGATGACGGTGTCCAGCGGTGGTGCCTTGTGCATCGAGGCGTCCGGGGTGATCTGCAGGCCGTCACTGGCCCAGACTTGCCCGCCATCGACGGTGAGGGTGGTCCAGCGATACAGCTCGCGACCGGACAACTGGTTGGCCATGCGCAGCGGTTCTACCGCGGACGCCAGGGAAATCAGCGTGAAATTGTCCAGCAGCAAAAAGCCGATGGATTGAGGCGCACGGTTCTGGGGTTGGGCCCCGGAGTTGGACGTCGTCATCGCGGTATCTCCTCACACAAAGCGGGTGATGGCCTCAGGCGGAGGCTCTTGTTATGGCCATCGTTCTCTGGCGAGAGACGGGCTTTATCGGGGTAGAGCAAATGCCGTGCCTAAAATTGAATATGCATTCAATAAATCCTGAAAACGACATCGCAACCCGTCTACACAGGGCACGCGTTCGGCATGGGTTACAGGCGCCATCAGTGGCGACAGGCGGCTGTCACAGCGAGCTGTGAGCAGTTCGGTAGCACTTGTGGGAACTGGGCTGCGCCGCTTGCGCGAGGGGTATCACCACAGGCGCGGATGACGAACGGTCGAGCGCGATGCAAGGGCCGGTTCGTCATGGGGTGTCTTGTCTGTTTGCGACGCGCTAAAAGGTGGCGCATTTCGTCTTGCTGCTCATTTTTCGAGCGATTTGAGAACACTTGTGGCGAGGGGATTTATCCCCGTTGGGTCGCGAAGCGGCCCCTCGGTTTTTTCTAATACAGCGAGTCGTCTGAATCAGGGGCTGCTTCGCAGCCCAACGGGGCGGTGCGACGTTTCGCTAAATCCCCTCGCCACAGGAACAACAGGGGCAAGTACAGTGCCTGATCAGCACTCCACCGCGCTCACCGCCAAGCCACCGCGCGAAGTCTCTTTGTATTTGTCATGCATGTCGGCGCCGGTATCGCGCATGGTGCGGATCACCCGGTCCAGGGAAATGAAGTGCTGGCCGTCACCGCGCAGCGCCATTTGTGCGGCGTTGATGGCTTTCACCGCGGCGATTGCATTGCGCTCGATGCACGGCACCTGCACCAGGCCACCGACCGGGTCGCAGGTCAGGCCGAGGTTATGCTCCAGGCCGATTTCCGCGGCGTTGCACAATTGCTCCGGCGTGGCGCCGAGGATCTCCGCCAGGCCGGCCGCCGCCATGGCGCAAGCCGAACCCACTTCGCCCTGGCAGCCGACTTCGGCACCGGAGATCGAGGCATTCTTCTTACACAGGATCCCCACCGCCGCCGCCCCGAGGAAGTAATCGACCACGTTGGCGTCGGTGACGGCCTCGCTGAATTTCATGAAGTAATGCAGCACCGCCGGGATGATCCCCGCCGCGCCGTTGGTCGGCGCCGTGACCATGCGCCCGCCGGCGGCGTTTTCCTCGTTGACCGCCAGGGCGAACAGGTTGACCCATTCCATGGCACTGAGGGTCGAGCCGATGACGTTCGGCTTGTTCAACTCTTGCAGGCTGCGGTGCAGCTTGGCCGCGCGCCGGCGCACATTCAAACCACCCGGAAGAATGCCTTCATGCTTGAGGCCGTGCTCGACGCAATCCTGCATGGCGCGCCAGAGCTTCATCAGCCCGGTGCGAATCTCTTCCTCCGAGCGCCAGACCTTTTCGTTGGCCATCATCAATTCGGCCACCCGCAGGTTGTGGGTGCGACACAGCTCGAGCAACTCCTCGGCGCTGGAAAAATCGTAAGGCAGTTGCGTGGTGTCCAGGTCCACGACGCCACTGGACGCCTGGGCCTGGTCGACGACGAAGCCGCCGCCGACGGAATAATAGGTGTCACGGTGCAGCTCGCCGCTGTCGCCCTCGGCCACCAGCGTCATCGCGTTGGGGTGGAACGGCAGGTTCTCGTCGATCAGGCGCATGTCCCGCGACCAGATGAACGGCACCGGCAGGCGGCCGTCGAGCAGCAGGGTTTCGGTTTCCCGCAGCAGCGTGATGCGCGTACCGATTTGCGACGGATCGATCGCGTCGGGCCATTCGCCCATCAGCCCCATGATCACCGCGTTGTCGCTGCCGTGGCCGATGCCGGTGGCCGACAACGAACCGTACAACTGCACCTCGACCCGGCGCACGTCGTGCAGCAAGGCCTTGGCCCGCAACGCCTCGACAAACAACGCCGCCGCACGCATGGGCCCCACGGTGTGGGAACTGGACGGGCCGATACCGATTTTGAACAGGTCGAACACGCTGATTGCCATTGCCGAGAGTCTCCAGAACGGGCATGTGCGGGCGCCGAAGCGTCCGGTGACGGAGCTGCTACGCTCAACGCCGGGATGGCCGCATCATCCGGCTTTTGCCCAGGTGCCCGACGTCTGACACCGACGCAATCATGCCCGCCAACGCCGCCGCTCTTTTGCTCCGTTTTCGCCGTTTTTCTGCGTGTCAGACGGCTCCCTGGGGCGGAAAAAATCTGTAAACGACGTCACCGACACTGGATGCGACCATCCCTGTACTGGATACGACCCACCCTGTAGGCGTCAGATTTGCGCTGGTACATGATCAGTTACGGCTCGTTTGCAAGGCCGCGTGTCAGAGAGTGCCCACGCGCCGCCAACCGCAACATCCAAAAAGCGTGCGGCTGTCCTGACAGGACACCGCCGATAAAACACCAGGAGTCCACCCATGAAAGGTTCCACGCCGTTGTTGTTGGCCGCCATCCTGAGTCTTCCGATGCTGGCCAACGCTGCAGAACCCGCACAATGCAGCACCGTTAACTTTTCCGACGTCGGTTGGACCGACATCACCGTGACCACCGCCACCACCAGCGTGGTACTCGAAGCCCTGGGCTACAAGACCAAGACCACCATGATCTCCGTACCGGTCACCTACAAGTCCCTGGCCGACGGCAAGAACATGGACGTGTTCCTCGGCAACTGGATGCCGACCATGGAGAACGACATCAAGGCCTACCGCGATGCCGGCACCGTGGAGACCGTGCGCACCAACCTCAAGGGCGCCAAGTACACCCTCGCCGTCCCCCAGGGTCTGTATGACAAAGGCCTGCACGACTTCGCCGACATCCCCAAATTCAAGAAGGAACTGGACGGCAAGATCTACGGGATCGAACCCGGCAACGACGGCAACCGCCTGATCCAGAGCATGATCGACAAGAACGCCTTCGGCCTGAAGGACGCCGGTTTCAAAGTGGTCGAATCGAGCGAAGCCGGCATGCTCTCGCAGGTTGACCGCGCCTCGAAACGCGGCACCGACGTGGTGTTCCTGGGGTGGGCACCGCACCCGATGAACACCCGCTTCAAGATCCAGTACCTGACCGGCGGCGATGACTTCTTCGGCCCGGACTTCGGCGCCGCCACCGTGGCCACCAACACGCGCAAAGGCTACAGCCAGGAATGCAGCAACGTTGGGCAACTGCTGAAGAACCTCGAATTCACCGTCGACATGGAAAGCTCGCTGATGGGCAACGTCCTGGACGACAAGATGAAACCTGAAGCCGCGGCCAAGGCCTGGCTGAAGAAAAACCCACAGGTGCTCGATACCTGGCTCGCTGGCGTGACCACCATTGACGGTAAACCTGGCCTGGAGGCCGTGAAAGCCAAGCTCGCGCAGTAATCGCTCATGTTATGCCGGGCGAGTTAGCTCGCCCGTGCTGTTTATCCCTTGCATGCGGACGTTCACTACCATGCTCATTGATCAGAAAATACCTTTAGGCCAGTACATTGCGGGCTTTGTCGAATGGTTGACGCAAGTTGGCGCCAGCACCTTCGACTCCATCGCACTGTTCCTGGAAACGATGATTCACGGCGTGACGTTTGCGCTGACCTGGTTCAACCCTCTGGCCTTGATCGGCCTCATAGCCCTGCTGGCGCATTTCATCCAGCGCAAATGGGGCCTCACCGTATTCGTCATCGCCTCCTTTCTGCTGATCCTCAACCTGGGGTACTGGCAGGAAACCATGGAAACCCTGGCCCAGGTGCTCTTCGCCACCCTGGTCTGCGTCGTGATCGGTGTGCCGCTGGGCATTGTTGCCGCGCACAAGCCGATGTTCTACACCCTGATGCGTCCGGTACTCGATCTGATGCAGACCGTACCGACCTTCGTCTACCTCATTCCTACCCTGACCCTGTTCGGTCTGGGTGTGGTCCCGGGCCTGATCTCCACGGTGGTATTCGCGATTGCCGCGCCCATCCGCCTGACTTACCTGGGCATCCGCGACGTTCCGGAAGAATTGATGGACGCGGGCAAGGCCTTTGGCTGCTCCCGTCGCCAGCTCCTGTCGCGTATCGAACTGCCCCATGCGATGCCGAGCATCGCGGCCGGTATCACCCAGTGCATCATGCTGTCGTTGTCGATGGTGGTGATCGCCGCACTGGTAGGTGCCGATGGCCTGGGCAAACCCGTGGTCAACGCACTGAACACCGCTGATATCGCCCTGGGCTTCGAAGCAGGCCTGGCGATCGTATTGCTGGCGATCATGCTCGACCGAATCTGCAAACAACCCGACGCCAAGGTAGGGGGTGACGCATGAGCATCATTCGTTTCGAAGACGTCGATGTTATTTTCTCCAGCCGTCCCAAGGCCGCGCTGGAACTCTTGGACAAGGGTTTTTCGCGCCCCGAGATCCTGCAGCAGACCGGCCTGATCGTCGGCGTGGAGAAGGCCAGCCTGTCCATCGAGAAGGGCGAAATCTGTGTCCTGATGGGTCTTTCCGGCTCAGGCAAATCCAGCCTGCTGCGCTGCATCAACGGCTTGAATACCGTCAGCCGCGGCAAGTTGTTCGTCGAGCACGAAGGGCGGCAGATCGACATCGCCTCCTGCTCCCCCGCAGAACTGAAGATGATGCGCACCAAGCGCATCGCCATGGTGTTCCAGAAGTTCGCCCTGATGCCTTGGCTGACCGTGCGCGAGAACATCAGCTTCGGCCTGGAAATGCAGGGCCGTCCCGAGAAGGAACGGCGCAAGCTGGTGGATGAAAAACTCGAGCTGGTGGGCCTGACCCAGTGGCGCAACAAGAAACCCGACGAGCTGTCCGGCGGTATGCAGCAACGGGTCGGCCTGGCCCGCGCCCTGGCGATGGACGCCGACATCCTGCTGATGGACGAACCGTTCTCGGCCCTCGACCCACTGATCCGCCAGGGTTTGCAGGACGAACTGCTGGAACTGCAACGCAAACTGCAAAAGACCATCGTGTTCGTCAGCCATGACCTGGACGAAGCCCTGAAACTGGGCACCCGGATCGCGATCATGAAGGACGGCAAGATCATCCAGTACAGCAAGCCGGAAGAAATCGTGCTGAACCCGGCGGACGACTACGTGCGCACCTTCGTTGCCCACACCAACCCGCTCAACGTGCTCTGCGGTCGCAGCCTGATGCGCACCCTGGACAACTGCAAGCGCATCAACGGTTCGGTCTGCCTGGACCCGGGCGGCGACTCCTGGCTCGACCTGGCCGAAGGCAACACCATCAAGGGCGCCCGACAGAACGGCGCGGCACTGGACCTGCAAAACTGGGCACCGGGCCAATCGGTGGAAGAACTGGGCCGCCGTCCGACCCTGGTGGACTCCAACATCGGCATGCGCGATGCCTTGCAGATCCGCTACCAGACCGGCAACAAACTGGTGCTTCACGATAACCAGAAAGTGGTCGGGATCCTCGGTGACAGCGAGCTGTACCACGCCCTGCTCGGCAAGAACCTGGGCTAAGCCTCAACCCTGTGGGAGCGGGCTTGCTCGCGAATGCGGTGTCTACGTCACGATTGGGTGGCGGCATAGCGCTTCGCGAGCAAGCCCGCTCCCACAGGGTTTTTGCTTTATGGACCGTGAGTGCTTGCTTCTCGAAAATCGTTCGATTTTTTATTGATTGAACGTTCAATCAAAACAAAATAGACTCTTCCTCACCCATCAAGACCGAGGAGAAGTCACCCAATGCCCAAGGTCGGTATGCAACCCATCCGCCGCCAGCAATTGATCGAAGCCACGTTGCAGGCGGTCGATCAGGTGGGCATGGGGGACGCCAGCATCGCGCTGATCGCCCGTCTGGCGGGTGTCTCGAACGGCATCATCAGTCACTACTTTCAGGACAAGAACGGCCTGATCGCGGCTACGGCCCAGTACCTGATGACTGTCCTGAGCGAGAACGTCACCGCGCGACGCCAGGCGCTCGAGGATTCCAGCCCACGAGCCCACCTGCAGGTGATCATCGAAGGCAACTTCGACGCCAGCCAGGTCAATGGCCCGGCCATGAAAACCTGGCTGGCCTTCTGGGCCACCAGCATGCATCACCCGTCACTGCACAGGTTGCAGCGGATCAACGATCACCGTCTGTATTCCAACCTGTGTTGCCAGTTCCGCCGCGCATTGCCCCTCGATGAGGCCCGCAGTGCGGCGCGGGGCCTGGCCGCGCTGATTGACGGCTTGTGGCTGCGCGGGGCGTTGTCGGGAGACGCGTTCGATACCGCCCAGGCGCACCGGATCGCTTACGAATACATGGACTTCCAACTGGCCAAGGCAGGAACGTCAGAGCACACAGAATCGCTCGGTTCCTGAACCGTCACCGAACCGCGTAGTCAGCTGTAAACGACACGCTCCCGGTGGCAGCCAACCACTCATGCACTTGCGAGGATTTTATGGCCCGTTTCGAACTGCAAAAACTCTACATCGATGGCGCCTACAGCGATGCCAGCGGCGACGCCACTTTCGAAGCCATCAACCCTGCCAACGGTGAAGTGCTCGCCCTGGTGCAGCGTGCAACGAAGGAAGACGTCGAGCGCGCCGTGGTCAGCGCTGAAAAGGGCCAGAAAGTCTGGGCCGCGATGACCGCCATGCAGCGTTCGCGCATCCTGCGCCGGGCCGTGGACATCCTGCGCGAGCGCAACGATGAACTGGCGGCCCTGGAAACCCTCGACACCGGCAAGGCCTATTCCGAAACCCGCTACGTCGACATCGTGACCGGCGCCGACGTGCTGGAATACTACGCCGGCCTGGTGCCTGCCATCGAAGGCGAGCAGGTGCCGCTGCGCACCACTTCGTTCGTCTACACCCGCCGCGAGCCATTGGGCGTGGTGGCCGGTATCGGTGCGTGGAACTACCCGATCCAGATCGCCCTGTGGAAGTCGGCCCCTGCCCTGGCGGCCGGCAACGCCATGATCTTCAAGCCGAGCGAAGTCACGTCGCTGACCACCCTCAAACTGGCTGAGATCTACACCGAGGCCGGCGTTCCAGCGGGTGTGTTCAACGTACTGACCGGCAGCGGCCGTGAAGTCGGCACCTGGCTGACCGAGCACCCGCGCATCGAGAAGGTTTCCTTCACCGGCGGCACCGACACCGGCAAGAAAGTCATGGCCAGCGCCTCGAGCTCGTCGCTCAAGGACGTGACCATGGAACTGGGCGGCAAGTCGCCGCTGATCATCTTCGACGACGCCGACCTGGATCGCGCCGCCGACACCGCGATGATGGCCAACTTCTACAGTTCCGGCCAAGTCTGCACCAACGGCACCCGCGTGTTCGTCCCGAGCCACCTCAAGGCGGCGTTCGAAGCCAAGATCGTCGAACGCGTGGCACGCATCCGCGTTGGCAACCCGGAAGACGAGAACACCAACTTCGGCCCGCTGGTGAGCTTCGCCCATATGGAAAGCGTGTTGGGCTACATCGAGAAAGGCAAGGCCGAAGGCGCTCGGCTGCTGTGCGGCGGCGCTCGGTTGACCGAAGGCGAATTCGCCAAGGGCGCGTTCGTCGCCCCGACCGTGTTCACCGACTGCACCGACGAGATGACCATCGTGCGTGAAGAGATCTTCGGCCCGGTGATGAGCATCCTTGCCTACGACACCGAAGAAGAAGTGATCCGCCGCGCCAACGATACCGACTTCGGCCTGGCCGCCGGCGTCGTGACCCGCGACCTGAACCGCGCCCACCGCGTGATCCACCAGCTCGAAGCCGGCATCTGCTGGATCAACGCCTGGGGCGAGTCCGCCGCCGAAATGCCGGTGGGCGGCTACAAGCAATCGGGCGTGGGCCGCGAGAACGGCCTCAGCTCGCTGAACAACTACACGCGCATCAAGTCGGTACAGGTCGAGCTGGGCGATTACGCGTCGGTGTTCTGAACCGAGACGAGATCTTGAGTGAACGCCGTTGTGGCGAGGGGATTTATCCCCGTGGGGCTGCGTAGCAGCCCCTTCCCAAGCCCCTCCGTTCTCCAGACAAGTCCAGTCGCCGGTTTACGACTGCTGCGCAGCCGAACGGGGATAAATCCCCTCGCCACAGGTTACGTGGCACCCCGGCATGCGCGACCTGAACCCAACTCAAAAAGAGGGTGCCTTTCATGTCCCAAGAATTCGATTACATCATCATCGGTGCCGGCTCGGCCGGTAACACCCTGGCCACCCGCCTGACCGAAGACGAAGGCGTCACGGTCCTGCTGCTGGAAGCCGGCGGCCCGGACTATCGCCTGGATTTCCGCACGCAAATGCCCGCCGCCCTGGCGTTCCCACTGCAAGGTCGACGCTATAACTGGGCCTACGAAACCGATCCCGAGCCGCACATGAACGGCCGCCGCATGGAATGTGGCCGAGGCAAGGGCCTGGGCGGTTCGTCGCTGATCAACGGCATGTGCTACATCCGCGGCAACGCCCTGGACTACGACAACTGGGCCAAGCTGCCCGGCCTGGAAGACTGGACCTACCTGGACTGCCTGCCATATTTCAGGAAAGCCGAAACCCGGGACATCGGCCCGAACGACTACCACGGCGGCGACGGCCCGGTCAGCGTGACCACGCCCAAGGCTGGCAACAACCCGCTGTTCCACGCCATGGTCGAGGCCGGCGTGCAGGCCGGCTACCCGCGCACCGATGACCTCAACGGCTACCAGCAGGAAGGCTTCGGCCCGATGGACCGCACCGTCACGCCGAACGGCCGTCGCGCCAGCACGGCTCGCGGCTACCTCGACATCGCCAAGAAGCGTTCGACCCTGACCATCGTCACCCACGCCCTGACCGACAAGATCGTGTTCGAAGGCAAGCGTGCCGTGGGCGTGCGCTACCTGGTCGGCGCCGCTGAAGAGCGCGTCGAAGCCCGGGCCCGCAAGGAAGTGCTGCTGTGCTCCGGCGCCATCGCCTCGCCGCAGATCCTCCAACGCTCCGGCGTCGGCCCGGCCAAGCTGCTGGAAAGCCTCGACATCCCGGTGGTCCACGACCTGCCCGGCGTCGGTGAAAACCTGCAGGACCATCTGGAACTGTACCTGCAATACGCTTGCACCCAGCCGGTCTCACTGTACCCGTCGCTGCTCTGGTACAACCAGCCGGCCATCGGCGCCGAGTGGCTGTTCAACGGCACCGGCATCGGCGCCAGCAACCAGTTCGAGGCCGGTGGTTTCATCCGCTCTCGTCCAGAGTTCGATTGGCCGAACATCCAGTATCACTTCCTGCCGGTGGCGATTAACTACAACGGCAGCAACGGTGTGAAGGAACATGGCTTCCAGGCGCACATGGGCTCGATGCGTTCGCCCAGCCGCGGTCGGATCCAGGCCAAGTCCAAGGACCCACGCCAACACCCGAGCATCCTGTTCAACTACATGGCGACCGAGCAGGACTGGCAGGAGTTTCGCGACGGCATCCGCCTGACCCGCGAGATCATGCAGCAGCCGGCGCTGGACCCGTTCCGCGGGCGCGAGATCAGCCCGGGGATCGAGGTGCAGACGGACGAGCAACTGGACCAGTTCATCCGCGAACACGCCGAAACCGCCTTCCACCCGTCGTGCTCGTGCAAGATGGGCACCGACGACATGGCGGTGGTGGACGGCGAAGGGCGCGTGCATGGCATGCAGGGCCTGCGGGTGGTCGATGCCTCGATCATGCCGATCATCACCACCGGCAACCTGAACGCGCCGACGATCATGATCGCCGAGAAAATCGCCGACAAGATCCGTGGCCGCAAGCCACTGCCGCGCAGCACCGCTCCGTACTACGTGGCCGGCGACGCACCGGTCAAGGGCAAGCCGCTGCGTGAACTGGCGCCAGCCGGGCAGTAACCCCCAGCGCCGCCTTCGCGGGCAAGCCCGCTCCCACAAGGGATCTACGGTGAACACACATCCTGTGCCCACCCACGATCAACCTGTGGGAGCGGGCTTGTCCGCGAAGAGGCCGGCCTATCCAGCATCTCTATCGACTGACACACCGCCTTCGCGAGCAAGCTCGCTCCCACACGGGATCTACGGTGAACACACATCCTGTGCCCGCCAACGATCAACCTGTGGGAGCGGGCTTGCCCGCGAAGCGGCCGGTCTATCCAGCATCTCCATCGACTGACACACCGCCTTCGCGAGCAAGCTCGCTCCCACAAGGGATCTACGGTGAACACACATCCTGTGCCCACCCACGATCAACCTGTGGGAGCGGGCTTGCCCGCGAAGAGGCCGGCCTATCCAGCATCTCTATCGACTGACACACCGCCTGACATCCACAATTTCCTTGTTCCTTGATCCCTCCCCCGGCCAGGCCTACTCTAGAGCCGCCGCATCAATGCGTCGCACCTCGCTGCAGCGCCAGTCCAGACAAGGAGGTTCCCGAATGTTCGACTTCCACCCCCAGCTCAAGCAGCGGTTTGCTGCCTTGCGCACGGGCGCCGAATTCTTTTCCCTGCGTTATGTGCGCGAGTCCGGCCAGCATTTGTCGGTGCGCAAGAATGTCGCCGAACCGCCCAGCCTGAGCCGTGACGAAGGGGCGATGCTCACCGCGCGGGTCAATGGCGTGGAGGCCTATGCCGCCACCAACGACCTGTCCCAGGCCGGCTTGCAGGCAGCGCTGGAGCGCGCCGAGCAACAGGCCCGCCGGCTCAAGCCCCATGCACTGCTCGACCTGCGCGAGCAGGCAGTGGCCAGCGACCGGGCCGATTATTTCTCACCGAATTTCGACCAGGCGTTCCCGCCCCTGAGCGACTGCTACCAGTTGCTCGGCGCCGAATCGGCGGCGGTGCCCCAGGACGAGCGCCTGGTGAACTGGCAGGTCAGCATCGGCCTGACCCAGGTCGAGCAGATCTACCTCAACAGCGCCGGCGCCGAATTGCGTCAGGCCCAGCGGTTCATCTACCCGTCCCTGGATGTCACCGCGTTCGACGGCCAGGACAGCCAGACTCGCACCCTGGGCCGCGAGAACTTCGGCCAGCAAGGTGGCTTCGATGTGATCGACCGCTGCGGCCTGATCGGCGCCGGACCGAAAATCGCCGACCAGGCCCTGCAACTGTTGATGGCGCCGAACACCCCGCAAGGCCCGCGGGACCTGCTGCTGATGCCGGACCAGATGATGCTGCAGATCCACGAGTCCATCGGCCATCCTCTGGAGCTGGACCGCATCCTCGGAGACGAGCGCAACTACGCCGGCACCAGCTTCGTCAAAGCCAGCGACTTCGGCCACTTGCAGTACGGCTCCAGCCTGTTGAACGTGACGTTCGACCCGGACATTCCCGAAGAACTGGCCAGCTACAGCCATGACGACGACGGCAGCCCGGCGAGCAAGCAGTTCCTCATCCGTGAAGGACGGCTGTTGCGCCCGCTGGGTGGCGCGCTGTCGCAATTTCGCGCGAGCCTTGCCGGCGTCGCCAACAGCCGCGCCTGCGGCTGGAATCGCCCGCCCATCGACCGCATGGCCAATTTGAACATCGAACCCGGCGACCAGTCCCTGGGGCAACTGATCCAGGGCATCGAGCACGGCGTACTGATGCGCACCAATCGTTCCTGGTCCATCGACGACGCCCGCAACAAGTTCCAGTTCGGCTGCGAGTGGGGCCAGTTGATCGAGAACGGTGAGCTCAAGGGCGTGGTGAAGAACCCCAACTACCGGGGTATCTCCGCGCAGTTCTGGAAGAGCCTGCGAGCGGTGGGCGATGCCAGTACCGCCCAGGTGCTGGGCACCCCGAACTGTGGCAAGGGCGAACCGAACCAGGTCATTCGCGTCGGGCATGCCTCGCCGGCCTGCGTGTTCAGCAACGTCGACGTGTTCGGAGGTGACGCCTGATGGCTACCATGAATAACCAGGCCGAAGCCTTCAAGGCATTGGTCGACTGGCTGCGCGCGGCGCTGCGTGAGCCTGAACAGTTCACCCTCGGCTACGCTGCCGAGTCCTCGGCCTTCGTGCGCTTCAACCATGGCAAGGTCCGCCAGGCCGGGCAGGTGCAACAGGCCAACGTCAGTTTCAAGCTGATCGACGAGGGGCGCCATGCCGACCTGCAGATCACCTTGTCCGGCGAGGCCGAGACCGACAGGCAGCGCCTGGAAGAAGGCTTGCACCAGCTTCGCGAGACCCTGGCGCTGCTGCCTCGCGACCCATACCTGCTGCTCAACCCCAACCACTGGCAAAGCCACGCCGTGCAGGATCATCCGTTGCCGGAGACCGAACAGGCCGTGGCCGAGATCGCCCGCGCCGCCGAAGGCCTGGACCTGGTGGGGATCTACGCCGCCGGCCCCATCAGCCGTGGTTTCGCCAGTTCGTCGGGGGCCTTTGGCTGGCATCAGGCCAACAGCTTCAACTTCGATTTCAGCCTGTTCCACGAAAACGGCCAGGCGGTCAAAGCCAGCTACGCCGGGCATGACTGGAGCAGCGAAGGGTTCGCCCGGCGCTTTGCACAGGCTCGCGAACAACTGGCGTTTCTCGGCCGGCCGCTGCGTACGCTGCCGCCCGGCGAATACCGCGCCTACCTCGCGCCCGCCGCCCTGGAAGAAATCATGGGCATGCTCAGTTGGGGCGGTTTCTCGGCCCGGGCGATCGCCAGCAAGCAGAGCCCCTTGCAGAAGTTCTATGCCGGCGAAGCCGCTTTCAGCCCTGCCGTGGGCTTGCGTGAACAGGTCAGCGGCTCCCTGAGCCCGGCCTTTTCCGACGAAGGCTATCCCCGTGACGACCTGGCGTTGATCGCCCAGGGCACCGCCAGTGCCCGCTTGATCAACTCCCGCAGCGCCGCCGAATATGGCCTCGCCGCCAATGGCGCGAGCAGCTACGAATACCCCACGGCCCTGGTCATGGACGAAGGCCAGTTGGCACAGCAGGAGATCCTCGCCCGCCTCGGCACCGGCCTGTACATCAGCAACCTCTGGTACCTGAACTACTCGGACCAACCCGCCGCCCGACTGACCGGCATGACCCGGTTTGCCACGTTCTGGGTGGAGGACGGCCAGATCCAGGCGCCGGTCAGCACCATGCGCTTCGACGACAGCGTCTACAGCCTGCTCGGCTCGCAACTCGAAGGCCTGACCCGGGAGCGGGAACTTCTGCTCTCGGCCAGCACCTACAGCCAGCGGGCCACGGCTTCGATGCTGCTGCCGGGAGCGCTGGTGAAGCGGTTGACGTTGACGCTGTAAGCCCCCCACCAACCTGTGGTGCAGATGATGATTTGTGGCGAGGGGATTTATCCCCGCTGGGTTGCACAGCAACCCCAAGAAGTATCGGTACGATCCAACTGACCCGCAGGGTCTGCGGATTCGGGGGCTGCTTCGCAGCCCAACGGGGATAAATCCCCTCGCCACAAGAGCTGTGTTCGCCCGTTCCAATATTCCATACAAGAGGTCCCATGCCCAACCGCGCACCGCTCGACGCCACCACCGCCCGCTGGCTTCCGTGGGTGGTGGCGATCGCTTTCTTCATGCAGTCCCTCGACGGGACCATCCTCAACACCGCCCTGCCCGCCATGGCCAGCGACCTGGCCGAAAACCCGCTGCGCATGCAGGGTGTGATCATCGCCTACATGCTCACGGTGGCGCTGCTGATCCCGGCCTCGGGCTGGATCGCCGATCGCTTCGGCACCAAGAAGATCTTCTTCGGCGCGATCCTGCTGTTCAGCTTCGGCTCGTTGCTGTGCGCCCTGTCGAGTTCGTTGAGCATGCTGATCGGCGCCCGGGTGATCCAGGGCCTGGGCGGCGCGCTGATGCTGCCGGTCGGCCGGCTCGTGGTGCTGCGGGCGTATCCGCGCTCCGAGCTGGTGCGGATCATGGGCTTCATCACCATTCCCGGCCTGCTCGGCCCGCTGATCGGCCCGACCATGGGCGGTTGGATGGTGCAGTACCTGACCTGGCACTGGATCTTCATCATCAACCTGCCGGTCGGCGTGATCGGTTGCTACGCGGTGTGGAAGTTCATTCCCGACCTGCGCGGCAGCGAGCGCACGCGGTTCGACGGCCTGGGCTTCCTGCTGTTCGGCGCGGCGATGGTGCTGATCACCATTGCCATGGAAGGCCTCGGTGAACTGCACTTGCCGCACTTGCGAGTCATGTTGCTGCTGTTCGGTGGCATGGCCTGCCTGGCGGCGTACTGGCTGCGGGCCGGGCACATCGAAAACCCGCTGTTCGCACCGTCGCTGTTCAAGACCCGGACCTTCGCCGTGGGCATCCTGGGCAACCTGTTCGCGCGCCTGGGCAGCGGTGCCCTGCCGTTCCTGGTGCCGTTGCTCTTGCAAGTGGCCCTGGGGTACTCACCGTCCCAGGCAGGAATGAGCATGCTGCCCCTGGCGGCCGCCGCCATGGTCGCCAAGTCCGTGGCCCGCCCGCTGATCGAGCGCCTGGGCTATCGCATCGTGCTGACCGGCAACACCCTGGCCCTGGGCGTGATGCTGGCGAGCATGGGCCTGGTCAGCGAACAGACGCCGTACTGGCTGTTGCTCGCGCAACTGGCGGTGCTGGGGGCGATCAACTCGCTGCAATTCACTGCGATGAACACCGTGACCCTGATCGACCTGGACGACGCCAGCGCCAGCAGCGGCAACAGCCTGCTGTCGGTGGTGGCGCAACTGTCCCTGAGCCTCGGCGTCGCCTGCGCCGGCGCCCTGCTCGGCGGCTTTACCGCCCAGGTGGGCAACGATGGCGTGGAGACCGTGTTGGGTGCGTTCCAGTTGACGTTCGTGACGGTGGGCATCATGGCGATGCTGGCGGCGACGATTTTCTCTCAACTGTCTCGTGAAGACGGGCGACGGGTGAAGCGGCCGGATGAGCATATCGAGCATTAAACCGAGCTTGAGTGGCTTCGGTGAGCTTTTGTGGCGAGGGGATTTATCCCCGTTGGGCTGCGAAGCAGCCCCAAGAAGGTTGAACGCGATCAGACTGACTCACCGAGCTGACAGATTGAGGGGCTGCTTCGCAGCCCAACGGGGATAAATCCCCTCGCCACAGATAAGTCCCTTGCCACAAACAATCAGCACCGTCGTGATCGTCCTGAGAAAACCACGCTCGTCCAGAACTTTCAAAGAAAGTGGCAAGAGGCTGCTACACTGCGCGACATTTTGTTTTGCAGGCCCGCCCCGTGACCACCATTGCCACCGCTTTTAATACTTTGCCGCTGTCCGCCGCCATGCTGGCTAACCTCGAATCACTCGGTTATGCCCAGATGACGCCGATCCAGGCGCAGAGCTTGCCGGTGATCCTCAAGGGCATGGACCTGATCGCCCAGGCCAAGACCGGCAGCGGCAAGACCGCGGCCTTCGGCATCGGCCTGCTGAACCCGATCAACCCGCGCTTCTTCGGTTGCCAGGCGCTGGTGATGTGCCCGACCCGCGAGCTGGCCGACCAGGTGGCCAAGGAAATCCGCCGCCTGGCTCGCGCCGAGGACAACATCAAGGTCCTGACCCTGTGCGGTGGCGTGTCCTTCGGCCCGCAGATCGCCTCCCTGGAACACGGCGCCCATATCATCGTCGGCACGCCGGGACGTATCCAGCAGCACCTGCGCAAGGGTTCGCTGGTGCTCGACGGCCTCAACACGCTGGTCCTCGACGAAGCCGACCGCATGCTCGACATGGGCTTCTACGACGCCATCGAGGACATCATCCAGCAGACCCCGGAACGCCGCCAGACGCTGCTGTTCTCCGCCACCTACCCGGTGGGCATCAAGCAATTGTCGTCCAAGTTCATGCGTGACCCGCAGCAGGTGAAAGCCGAGGCGCTGCACTCCGATGCACAGATCGAGCAGCGCTTCTACGAGATCGCCCCAGAAGAGCGCATGGACGCGGTGGTCAAGGTGCTCGCGCATTTCCGCCCGGCGTCCTGCGTGGCGTTCTGCTTCACCAAGCAGCAGGTCCAGGAAACCGTCGACCATCTGACGTCCAAGGGCATTTCCGCGGTCGGCCTGCACGGCGACCTGGAGCAGCGCGACCGTGACCAGGTGCTGGCGATGTTCGCCAACCGCAGCACCTCGGTGCTGGTGGCCACCGACGTGGCGGCCCGTGGCCTGGACATCGATGCGCTGGACATGGTGATCAACGTCGAACTGGCCCGGGATTCGGAAATCCATATCCACCGCGTCGGCCGCACCGGTCGCGCCGGCGAAACCGGGATCGCCATCAGCCTGGTCGCACCGTCCGAAGCCCACCGCGCCCAGGCCATCGAGCAGCTGCAGAAGGCGCCGTTGAACTGGGACCAGCTGGACAATCTCAAGCCCCAGGGTGGCGGCCCGCTGCTGCCGGCCATGAGCACCTTGTGCATCGCCGCCGGCCGCAAGGACAAGGTCCGCCCCGGCGACATCCTCGGCGCCCTGACCGGCGAGGCCGGCATCCCTGGCGCCCAGGTCGGCAAGATCGCGATTTTCGACTTCCAGGCCTACGTGGCCGTGGAACGCGGCATCGCCAAGCAGGCCCTCAAGCGCCTGAATGAAGGCAAGATCAAGGGCCGCTCGTTGCGGGTGCGGATCCTCTGACCGATATCGATTCACCCTGTGGCGAGGGAGCTTGCTCCCGCTGGGCTGCGCAGCAGCCCTAAAAAACCATGAACACGGTGCTCCAGACAGTTCGCGTTCGTTAATTTTGCGACCGCTTCGCGCTCGAGCGGGAGCAAGCTCCCTCGCCACAAGAGCAAACTCCTGCCAGCTCCCAGACATACAGAGGACACCGTTTTGCGCTCTACCGAAGTCGTGATCATTGGCGCTGGCGCCGCAGGCCTGATGTGCGCGTTGACCGCCGCCGCGCGAGGGCGCCAGGTCATGTTGCTGGACCACGCCAACAAGGCCGGCAAGAAAATCCTCATGTCCGGCGGTGGGCGCTGCAACTTCACCAACCTGTACACCGAACCGGCCAACTTCCTCTCGCAGAACCCGCACTTCTGCAAATCTGCCCTGGCCCGCTACACCCAATGGGATTTCATCGCCCTGGTGGCCAAGCACAACGTGCCTTATCACGAGAAGAAACTCGGCCAGTTGTTCTGCGATAACAAGTCCAGCGACATCCTCGCCATGCTGCTGGATGAGTGCGACCAGGCCGGCGTCAGCCTGCACCTGGAGACCTCTATCGAGCACATCGACAAGACCGAAGGTGGCTACCAGTTGCAAACCACCCTCGGCGCCATCGGCTGCCAATCACTGGTGATCGCCACCGGCGGGCTGTCAATTCCGACCCTCGGCGCCACCGGCTTCGGCTATCAAGTGGCCCGGCAGTTCGGCCACCAGTTGCTGCCGACCCGCGCCGGCCTGGTGCCTTTCACCATCACCGACCAACTCAAGACGCTGTGCAGCGAGCTCTCCGGCACCTCGGTGGACTGCCTGGTGAGCTGCAACGAGCAGAGTTTTCACGAGAACATCCTGTTCACCCATCGCGGCCTGAGCGGCCCGGCGATCCTGCAGATTTCGTCGTTCTGGACGCCAGGGGACACGGTGCAGATCAACCTGCTGCCCGACCATGACGTGCCGCAGTGGCTGCAACAGCAGCAGGCCGAACGCCCCAACAGCGAACTGAAGACCCTGCTCGGCGAGCTCTTCACCAAGAAGATGGCCAACCTGCTGGCCGACACCTGGTTTGTCTCCAAGCCTATGAAGCAATACACCCACGCCGAACTGGCGGACATCGCCGAGAAGCTGGCGAGCTGGAACGTTGTCCCGGCCGGCACCGAGGGCTACCGCACCGCCGAAGTGACCCTGGGCGGCGTCGACACCCGGGAAGTCTCGTCCAAGACCATGGAATCGCTGAAAAGCCCCGGCTTGTACTTCATCGGCGAAGTGCTCGACGTCACCGGGCACCTGGGCGGCTTCAACTTCCAATGGGCCTGGGCCTCGGGCTATGCGGCGGCGCAGTACGTTTGATTCATGATTCAAATGTGGGCACAAATCCTGTGGGAGCGAGCTTGCTCGCGAAAGGCGGTGTGTCAGCCAATTCAGATGCTGACTGACACACCGCATTCGCGAGCAAGCCCGCTCCCACAGGAGGCCAGTGGTGCTTTGGGAAGCGCATTCACACGTGACGGAACACTTTTTGCTGCCAGATGTGATCGCCCCCATTGCGTCGGCGTCATTACTGCCTCAATTTAGCGTCATTGCCCGTCAGGCCCGTGCACTTCATGTCATCGACCTCGTTTAGCCAATCTCTGCGTCGCCTTTGGGCGTTGGATAAGTTCAGTTATAGCGTGCGGGTGTTCATCGCCCTGACCGGCAGCATGGGGCTATGCTGGTACCTCGATGAAATGGCCCTGCTGATCCCATTGTTCCTGGGCATCATCGCCAGTGCACTGGCCGAGACCGACGACAGTTGGCAAGGGCGCCTCAACGCGCTGGTCGTCACCCTGGTGTGCTTCAGCGTCGCGGCGCTGTCGGTGGAGTTGCTGTTCCCCTATCCCGTCCTGTTCATCATTGCCCTGGCCCTGGCGAGCTTCGGCCTGACCATGCTCGGTGCCCTGGGCGAACGCTACGGCGCGATTGCCTCGGCCACCTTGATCCTGTCGGTCTATACGGTGATCGGCGTGGACCAACGCGGTGGCGCGGTCACCGACTTCTGGCACGAGCCCTCGCTATTGGTCGCCGGCGCGGCGTGGTACGGCCTGCTCTCGGTGCTGTGGCACGCGCTGTTTTCCAACCAGCCGGTGCAGCAGAGCCTGGCGCGGCTGTTTCGCGAGCTGGGGCGCTACCTGAAGCTCAAGTCGTCGCTGCTCGAACCGATCCGCCAACTGGACATCGAAGCGCGACGCCTGGAACTGGCCCAGCAGAACGGTCGGGTGGTCGCCGCCCTCAACAGCGCCAAGGAGATCATCCTGCACCGCGTTGGCAACGGCCGGCCGGGGTCGAAAGTCAGCCGCTACCTGAAGCTGTACTTCCTGGCCCAGGACATCCACGAGCGCGCCAGCTCGTCTCACTACCCGTACAACGCCCTGGCCGAGGCGTTCTTCCACAGCGACGTGCTGTTCCGCTGCCAGCGCCTCCTGCGCCAGCAAGGCAAGGCTTGCCAGGCCCTGGCCGAATCGATCCAGTTACGCCAGCCGTTCGTCTACGACGACACCTTCGCCGAAGCCCTCAACGACCTGCACGCCTCCCTGGAGCACCTGCGGATCCAGAGCAATCCGGCCTGGCGCGGTCTGCTGCGGTCGCTGCGGGCATTGTCGGTGAACCTGGCCACCATGGACCGCCTGCTCAGCGACGCCAGCAACCCCGACGCCCTGGCCGATGCCACCGACAGCAGCCTGCTGGACCGCTCGCCGCGCAACCTCAAGGACGTCTGGCTACGCTTGCGCACCCAGTTCACGCCGACCTCGCTGCTGTTCCGCCATGCCCTGCGCCTGCCCCTGGCCTTGAGCGTCGGTTACGCCGTGGTGCACATGATCCACCCGTCCCAGGGTTACTGGATCATCCTCACCACGTTGTTCGTCTGCCAGCCGAACTACGGCGCCACCCGGCGCAAGCTCGGCCAGCGGATCATCGGCACCGCCATCGGCCTGACCGTGGCCTGGGCATTGTTCGACCTGTTCCCCAACCCACTGGTGCAGTCGTGCTTCGCCATTGCCGCCGGGGTGGTGTTCTTCACCAACCGCACGACCCGCTACACCCTGGCGACGGCAGCGATCACCATCATGGTGCTGTTCTGCTTCAACCAGGTGGGCGATGGCTATGGCCTGCTGCTGCCGCGCCTGTTCGACACCTTGCTCGGCAGCCTGATCGCCGGGCTGGCGGTGTTCCTGTTCCTGCCGGACTGGCAAGGCCGGAGGCTAAACAAGGTGCTGGCCAATACGCTGACCTGCAACAGCATCTACCTGCGCCAGATCATGCAGCAGTACGCCGCCGGCAAAAGTGATGACCTGGCTTATCGCCTGGCCCGACGCAACGCCCACAACGCCGACGCGGCACTGTCCACCACGCTGGCCAACATGCTGATGGAGCCGGGGCATTTCCGTAAGGAAGCCGATGTGGGCTTCCGCTTCCTGGTGCTGTCCCACACCCTGCTCAGCTACCTCTCGGGCCTGGGCGCCCACCGGGGCACCGAGCTGCCGGCGCAGGTGCGCGAAGACCTGATCGACGGGGCGGGAGTGAAGCTGGCGACCAGCATCGATGAAATCGCCCAGGGCCTGGCGAGCAAACAGCCGATTGCGGTGCAAAGTGACGAAGAAGAAGCCCTGGCCAATGCCCTGGAGCAGATGCCCGACGAGATCGACGAAGGCCAGCGGCTGGTGCAAACGCAATTGGCGTTGATCTGCCGTCAGTTGGGGCCATTGCGCACGTTGGCGGCGCATTTGATCAAGGAGACGGGTGAGGCCTGACCCGGTGGTGTCCAGACGGTCGCCTTCGCGAGCAAGCTCGCTCCCACGTTGGAATGCGTTCCCCTGTGGCAGCGAGCTTGCTCGCGATGAGGCCGGCGCAGGCACGCAAACTGCTCACATC
The DNA here is from genome assembly GCF_018325965.1 of Pseudomonas sp. Cab53. Classification (NCBI taxonomy): domain Bacteria; kingdom Pseudomonadati; phylum Pseudomonadota; class Gammaproteobacteria; order Pseudomonadales; family Pseudomonadaceae; genus Pseudomonas; species Pseudomonas sp. Cab53. Next base: position 5,750,140 of record NZ_AP021902.1, read on the forward strand.
CCGTGCTGCTTCAATATTCGCTCATAGCTCCCATCGGCCTTCATCGCCGCAATCTCACGATCGAACCCCGCCACGATCTGCTCGTGCTCCGGGTTCTTCAGGCTGACCAGGATGTGCAGGCTGTTCTCGCTCAACGGCTTGGGCAAAAACTCCACGGCGTTGCGCACCTTGGCGGATTCGCGAGACAGGTAGTAACGGGCGACGAACTCATCTTCCAAGGTCAGTTTGACCCGGTCGGCGGCCAACATGCGCACTGCCATGGCGAAACTGTGGACCGGAACCTTCTGCATCTGCGGGTCTTCATCGAATGCCTTGGAGTAGGCATAACCGCGCACCACGGCAATCGGATATACGTGCAGTTGCTGCAAGTCGTCGTATTCGATGGGGATGTCCTTGCGTTTGATGAAACGCACGCTGTTGAGCAGGTACTCGGCCGAGAATTGGCCGATGCGGGTGCGCTCCTCGCTGTACCAGGCGTTGATCAACACATCGTAGCGGCCCTCGCCGATGCCCAGCATGGCCCGGGCCCAGGGCACCTGCTCGAAGTCGGTGGCATACCCCGCCCGCGCCAGGGCCGTGCTGACGATATCGGTCGCCAGGCCGCCGTTGACCAGCGTGGCGTCGGTAAAAGGAGGCCAACCATCGGCGACCAGGCGCAACTTTTGTGCGTAGGCGTTATGGCTCAGCAACAGCAACCCGACCAAAGCAAGAGCTCGATGCAATCGCGGCATGCCAACATCCTTGACGGGTTCAAATCCCGGTTTGTTTTTAGCCGAAACTCAAAGGCGATCCCTAAGATATCCGGTCCTAACATTAGCTCATTGAAACCGCTGCGCAGGGCTGGGTCGAAGATTACACAAAGAAGACAACAGCGCGACAGGCCAATGATGGCATTTTGGCCTCTATCACAGTTTTTTCCAGTCGCCCAAGGAAAGAGACTTCCCGGGGCAGCCCGCTTAATATCGGCAGCAGGTTTTTCAGGAAATTCAAAAAATGGACATCGACTGGGTCTGCAAACATCACAGTGACCTGAGCAAGGAACAGCTGTACGCCATCCTCAAATTGCGCGCCGAGGTGTTCGTCGTCGAGCAGAACTGCGCCTATCCCGACGTCGACGGCTTCGACCTGGAAGGCGACACCTGCCACCTGATGGCCTGGCAGGACAACCACCTGGTGGCCTACCTTCGCCTGCTCGACCCGCACTCGCAGAACAGCGACGTGGTGATCGGCCGCGTGATCATCGCGCCGCAGGCACGGGGCAAGGGCCTGGGCCATACGCTGATGGAGCAGGGCCTCAAGCAGGCCGAGAAGCATTGGCCCGGCACGTCGATCTCGTTATCGGCCCAGGCGCATTTGCAGGGGTACTACGGGCGGTATGGGTTCGAGGCGGTGGGGGTGGAATACCTGGAGGATGGGATTCCACACATTGGCATGCACAGGCCTTGAGGCCGTCTTCGCGGGCAAGCCCGCTCCCACATTGGAATGCATGCGCCCTTGTGGGAGCGGGCTTGCCCACGCAGGCGTCAGCCCTGATACCCACCCTCTTCAGGGGTATTGCAGCACCGTCTTGATCTGCTGCAGATTCTCCTCGATCCACCGCCGGTCGATCGCTCCCCAATCGCGAATCCGATAAGAGCCGGCATGATGGCGGGCGCCCTGCGCTTGCTCGAACTCGCAGACGATGTCCAGGTCCGCCAGCGCCGCCACGGTGTCCTGGGCCGTGCGCCGGGGCATCCCGGTGACCTCGGTCAGCGCGGGAATGCTGCTGGCCACGCCGCTGTCGATCAGGTAAGCCACGTACATGCGCCGGTAGAAGCTGGTCTTGGTCTTGCTGACATCCATCCGATCATTCCTTGTGAGGTTGCAGGTCCCGCCAGGTCAGGTACACCCGCAGGTCGAATTCCAATTGGTGATAGCCCGGCAGCATGTGCTCGCAGAGCTGGTAGAACGCCTTGTTGTGATCCGACTCCTTGAAGTGCGCCAGCTCGTGCACGACGATCATGCGCAGGAACTCCGGCGCCGCCTCCTTGAACAGCGCCGCGATGCGGATTTCCTTCTTGGCCTTGAGCTTGCCGCCCTGCACCCGCGAAACGGTAGTGTGCAGGCCGAGGGCGCGGTGGGTCAGGTCCAGGCGATTGTCGAACAGCACCTTGTCGATGGCCGGCGCATTACGCAGGTACTGCTGCTTGAGCTCCAGCGCGTAGCCATACAGGGCCTTGTCGCTCTGGATCGCATGCCGTTCGGGATAGCGCTGTTGCAGGTAGTCGCCCAGGCGATCCTGGGCGATCAGTTGCTGCACCTGAGCTTGCAGGGCGGGCGGATAGGCCTGGAGGTACTTGAGCGCGGTCATCGGGCGGCAACAGTGTGAGAGAGGTCGCCAGTGTAGCGAATTCAGTGCCTGATCGCGCTCCAGTCGAACGGCTCGGCAAAGGCATCGGTGTCGTCGGCCACCAATGGCCGCGCCACCAGAAAGCCCTGCACGAACTCGCAGCCATGGGCCTTGAGCCACTGGTACTGCTCGGCGGTCTCCACCCCTTCGGCAATCACCCGCAAGCCCAGCTGCAGGCACAACTCGATCACCGACGCGGCCAGTGCCGCATCCCGCGGCGAACCGGGCAGGCGGGCGATCAGATGCCGGTCGAGCTTGAGGGTGTCGAGCTCCAGGTCGCGCAGGTGCACCAGCGAGCACGGCCCCGAACCGAAATCATCCAGCGCCACCCGCACCCCGAGGTGACGCAGCAGCCGCAGTTGCTTCTGGGTTTCGTCGGGGTTGCGCACCAGCGCATCTTCCGTCACCTCGACCTCCAGTTGCCGGGGCTTCAAGGCATGGCGCTCCAGCACCTGGCGCAGCTCGGTCACCAGGTTGGGCATGCCGAACTGGGTGCTGCTCAGGCTCACCCCCAGCACCAGGTCGTCCGGGAACCTGCGCTCCCAGACTTTGCGCTGGGCGCCGCTGCGATGGTAGATCCAACTGCCCAGTCGACTGATCAACCGCGCCTCCTCCAGCAACGGCAGGAACAGCCCGGGCGGCACGTCGCCGACGCTCGGATGCTGCCAGCGCAGTAACGCCTCGAAGCCACGGATGCGCCCGTCGCCGATGCTGACCTGGGGTTGATAGACCAGGTTGAACTCACGGTTCTCGATGGCCGAGCGCACGCTTTCTTCGAGCATCAACCGTGAACGGGCTCGACCGTTCATTTCGTGATCGTAAAAACGGTATTGCTGGCGACCGGCGCGCTTGGCCTCGTACATGGCAATGTCGGAGGCACGCAGCAGGCCATCGAGGTTGGCGCCGCAGTCGGGGTACGTCGCGATGCCGATGCTGGCCCCGAGCGCCACGTCCATGCCCTCGATCTGCTGGCAGATCGCGACGCGCTCGATGAGCTTCTCGGCGATCTTGGCCGCCTGCTCCGGAAACTCCAGGTCCAGCAGCGCGGTGAACTCGTCGCCCCCCAGGCGGGCAAGGATGTCGAAGGGCCGCAGGCACGCCTTCAACTGTTCCGAGACCCAGCGCAGCACCCGATCGCCGGCGTCATGGCCGAGCAGGTCATTGACCCGCTTGAAGCCGTCGAGGTCCAGGTACAGCAGCACCCAGTTGCTTTCCAGTCGCTCGCTGCGCATCAGCAGGTTTTCCGCGGTCTGGTAGAACCCTCGCCGGTTGAGCAAGCCGGTCAGCGGGTCCGTGACCGCCTGGTATTCGAGTTGCTGGTGCAGGTGACGCACCACCGACATGTCCTGCAGTGTCACCACCATGGCCTTCTGCTCTGCCGGCAGCGGTGCACAGGACAACGCCACCGACACCTGCTGGCCCGGCGCCGTGCGCAATACGGCATCATGCAGGCGCAAGGTCTGCCCACGGCAATAGGCCGCGAAGATATCGGAATCGGCCCAATCGGGAATGTGGGGTTTTTGCAGGAAATCCAGCATCGGCAGCCCTTGCAACTGCTCAGCCGTCGCGTTGAGCAGTCGGCAGGTGGACGGATTGGCGAAGCGGATGCAGCCGCTCTCATCCACCACCAGGATCCCTTCGGCGGCGTTATCCAGCACCGAAGCGTTGAAGGCCCGGGCCGCTTCCAGGTCCTGGCTCAGGCGCTGCAAGGCTCGGCGATTGCGCTGATGCTCCAGCAACGCCTGGACCTTGGGCTTGAGAATCTGCGGGTCGAAGGGCTTGAACAGGTAATCCACGGCGCCACTGGCATAACCCTTGATCACCGCGTCCTGGGATTGTTCGTTGGCGGTCAGGAAGATGATCGGCGTGAGCCGCGTGCGTTGGCTACCGCGCATCAGGCGCGCCACCTCGAAACCGTCCATGTCGGGCATCTGCACATCCAGCAGCACCAGATCGATGTCGTGTTCGAGCAGCAGGTTGAGGGCCTCGACACCCGAGGCCGCCGTCATCACCTGCCAATCCTGACGCTGCAGTAACGCTCGCATGCTGAGCAGGTTTTCGGGGTAGTCATCAACAATCAAAAGGACAGAGTTGTCTTCGCCAAGCGTAGGTTGCGCGCATTCCATGCTGCTTCTCTTATCAGGCGCCACGTCCGTTTTTCACAAAGTAAAGCGGACAAATACTGAGATCTCACTCTAGACCGGGATTTTGAAAAGCAGTAGGTGTCATCACGCCATCATCCAGACAAAGCCCGAAATAGCCGACTAACGGTCACCCTCCTCAGGCATAGAACCTGCAAAGACGGATTTCGACGGACATTTGACGTCAACCATCCGCCGGGCAGCGCTCGAAAACATCCTGCCTGACTTTTATAGATACGCCTCAAAGGCCTGGGCTAGAGCCTCCCTGATGCGGCGTGCAACATTGAACCGTTACGCAGGATCCGAACATGATCGATCTCAACACCTGGAACTTGAGCATTCCTGAAGGCAGCCCGGCCATCACCATCGAAACCCCTCGATTGGCACAAGGTTTCAAGGACGAATACTTCAACGCCGAAACCGGCACACTATTCTTCTGGGCCCCGGTGACCGGCACCAAGACCGCCAACGCGATCTACCCGCGCAGCGAGCTGCGCGAAACCTACAGCGACGGCACCCTGCGTAACTGGCTGTATTCGGCAGCGGATAACTCGCTGAAGGCGACCCTGATGGTCAACCAGGTACCCAGTACCGGCAAGATCGTGATTGGTCAGATCCACACCAAGGACAGCACCAGCCCCATGGTGAAGCTCGAATACCAGTACAAGACGAAGACCTCCACCGGCAACATCGTCGCCAAGGTCCGCATGCGTCCTGACGACGAGGAAGGGCAGGTCATCATCATTGCGACCGGCGTCAAGCTCGACAGCCGGTTCTCCTACCAGATTCATCTCAACCAGAAGGGTGCGCTGGGTATCACCGCAGCGGGCTACAACTGGAGAACCACCATCGACCCGACCTGGAAAGACAAGCCGCTGTATTTCAAGGCGGGGGTCTACGTGCAAGACAACACCGGCTACACCACCGAAGGCGGAAAAGTGACCTTCAGCCTGCTGGCTGTCGATCACAAGATCTGATCCCCTCCAGGCGCCGAAGCAGCAGGGAACGCTGCTTGGGCGGACGCCTGTCGATACGCCCCCTCTCCAAGCAAGAGCTGCCAAAAAGTGGAAAGCGACAGATACCACTTGGCCATCGTTCCAACCATTTTGCGATTAATCGACCAACGGTCATTCCGTTCGGGCACAAAAGCGGCAAATGCCACTCTGACGGTCCGTTGACGCCAACCCTCCGCCGAACGCGTACAGGAAGAATTACCGTCGCGCACGCCCACCGGTGTCTTCAAAAGCGCGTCACAGAGCCTCCGGCTATGGCGTAAATCATTTCTTTTGTACAGAAAGGATCCGAGCATGGTCGATCTTGCAACGTGGAACTTGAGCATCCCTGAAGGCAGCCCGCCGAAAACCATCGAAACCCCACGCCTGGTGGACGGGTTCAAGAACAAATACTTCAACTCCGACGGCAGTACCGTCTACTTCTGGGCGCCGGTCACCGGCGCCAAGACCGAAAACGCCATCTACCCGCGCAGCGAGCTGAGGGAAACCTATAAAGACGGCACCTTGCGTAATTGGCTATACCCCGACGCCGATAACTTCTTGAATGCCACCCTGACCGTGAACCAGGTGCCCAGCAGCGGCAAAGTGGTCATCGGTCAGATCCATACCAAGGACAGCAACAAGCCCATGGTGAAACTGGAATACCAGTACAAAGAGGCTACCGACAGCGGTGACATCGTCGCCAAGGTCCGGATGCGCCCCGACGACAAAGATGCCCGGGTCATCACCGTCGCCACTGGTATAAAGCTTGGCCGCGCCTTCTCCTACCGCATTCACCTTGACCGCACCGGCGACCTGGGCATCACCGCGGCGGGCCGCAGCTGGTACACCACCATCAGCGCAACCTGGCGAGTCAGGCCGCTGTATTTCAAGGCAGGCGTGTATGTGCAGGACAACACCGGCTATACCAGCGAAGGTGGGAAAGTGACGTTCAGCAAGCTGGATATCGATCACAACACCTGACACGTTCTGTTCCTAAAATCTCGTAGGCATTTACGCTTCGTGGCGAGGGAACTTGCTCCTGTTGGGCTGCGAAGCGGCCCTCGCTTTTCGTCAGACCCGGCGCATGCCCAGGCTTTGCGGCGGCCGCGCTACCGAGCGGGAGCAAGCTCCCTCGCCACGGGGGTGGTGATGGTCCTACAGGTCGGTTGTTGCGTTGGAAATCCACTCTATAGTTAGGGCCGTCGCTGGCTTTGGTCAGTGATCGGGTTTCGCAGCCCAGCAGCAGGAATGCACCGTCGAATGAAATTCAGGCAAACTTGCCCGCGTTCATTTAATGGCGGTTGCGCGCGGGAGACTTTCGGGTCTGCCGGGTTTGATTCCTCTCGGTCTGCGAACCCGCGCGTAGCTGCCACCCATTTGTTTCGCAGCAAAAAGGTGGCATTTCTTCTTAATTGCAGGGATCAACCTTATGACAGCTAATCAGACGTCCAGCCGCTTCACTGCTCTAACCTCAATTGCCACTTCCACCCCTGTCCTGTTCATCGACAGCACAGCACCGTTGGCCGAACTCCACGCCTGCGCCAGTGAGCGCTTGCACGCTACCCTCGATTATTTGACGCTCATGGCCTGCATGACTTTGCGCGATTCGGGAGCCAATGACGTCAATACCATTACTAATGTCGCCCGGATCATGGTGCAGGATGTAGCGGATGTTTTTGGGGTGATTGAACAGCGTGGGCTTGAAGCGCAATAGCGCTCCTATGGAAAAAATCTGTGGGAGCCTGCTTGCGATGGCGGTGGCTCAGCCAAACGGCTTCTGGATGTGCCGTTACCTTCGCGAGCACGCTCGCTCCCACACGGAGTTCTTCATTGGCCTGGGATTCTGTGCTCTACACAGCCCTCCCCTGTCTTAAAGCAAATATTTAGAGATGTACTGGCGCTCGAACGGCAATTCTACGTATAACCGAGTGGTTCCCAGCACCAGGAGATTGCCGTCTGAGGTGAACGCCAAGCGACTGACTTGCTCAAAAAAACCAGCGTCGACCGTGTGCGTCCAGCCCATGTATTCAGGGCTTCCATCAAAGCTTGGAAAGCCAAAGCTATGGTCAAGGGCACCGCTACGTTCCAAACGAAAAAGCACTCCCTGCTCTAGCCCCGCGGTTTGTCCGCCCACCACGATCTTGCCATCGGTTTGGATGGCGACAGCCTTTGCATCCCCACTGTCGATGCCCAGCTCTATTGCCACAAGCGGTTGCCCGCCGTTGAACGTGTTATCGAAGCTCCCGTCACTGTTGAGGCGCAAGACGACTGCATCAGTGGTATGTGCTCCTTCAATGCCGATTCCTCCAACCGCTACCAGTTTTCCGTCGGACTGCAACGCAAGGGCCTGCAGCATCGCCGGGCGCCCGTCAACGGGTACGAAAGTCACGTATCCTCCACTTCCGAATGCCGGTTCCAGGCATCCATCGAGTCGGTACTTGGCGACCAATGCGCTTTCCCCATTGATGACGCCCGTAGCAAGAATGTGCCCACTGTGCAAGACAACTAGAGGCCCGCGCAGCCCTACAGGCGCCAGAAGCACGACGCCCAATTCACCGAATGAATGATCGATTTCGCCATCAACCGTGAAGCGCATGAGCCAGGATGCTCCACTCGAGTATGGACCATGACCAGCGCCGATCACCCGACCATCAGGCAGAAGGGCAATCCTGGCGGTCGTGAGCATACCGATAGGTACCGGTGCCCAAGCGAAGCCACCGTCGCCAAAATCAGGCTCAAGCACACCTTCCGAAGTGACGCACATCAGGCGCACGGTTGTCTGCTCTCGCCCCAATCCGTAGACCAGAACTTTACCCTCCGCCAGAATCGCAACATCTGTCACACTGAAGAACCCCGAATCAGGCATTTGCAGGCCGCCACCATTGCCATAGCTTTGATCGGGCTTGCCATCCGCTGTAAAGCGCCACAGCTCCAGTTGCAGGCCCGGCGCCATGAATGCTGCGAATATTTTTCCATCCGGCAGCTGGACGACCGAACCGGGAAAACGTTCGGTCTCAACACCGGAGGGGGGCGGAAAAACCAGTGCACCTCGGTCAGCAAAAGCTTCATAAGGACTGCCTGGGTGCAAAGGTACGCTCTGGTTCATGGTCATACTCTCCTGAGTTAGCAGCCTCTTGATGACGTCCCGGACAGATCTGCTCAAACTCGCACTTACGATCCGACTTCTGATGGTGCACGGCGTCGCTTTAACGGTCGTGCTTAAAGTGTCACCCAGGGTTTGCAGTGGCGCTACTGTCAGGATCGACAGCTGCACAGACAGTTTCCGAATATAAGGCTGCTCCAAACCACCAGAAGTCATCCAAGAGAATGCCCTCAACAACTGCTGGCACGAGGCGTGCATTGGCCATGAACGCAATGAGGGCGTTGAATGGATTCTGTATGTACCGACGCCTTCGCGGGCAAGCCCGCTCCCACAATTGGATCGGGTATTGCCGAAAGAGTCAGGCCGGCTATTAGGCCGCCTCGCGAGCAAGCTTTGCTCCCACAGCCTTAGCCCTACAGACCTTATGAATGTACGACCGCAAGAGCCAGATCGGCTTTAAGGCCGCTTCGGCGAGCTTTTGATCTGGGGGCCCCGTTAACCACGCCTGCGTTCGGGCACACCGAGCCTAGGCGAGGTGCCGAGTGGTGGGGCAAGGCGCTTTTGGTTACTTTTGGCGCCTTTCCAAAAGTAACCCGCTGTAAGAGCGGAACCCTAAGTAGCCGTTACCGCAGCAATGGATATGCACACAAAAACCGCCCATAAAAAAACCCGCAAAAATGCGGGTTTTTTCGAAAGCAGAAAGACTCAGTTGACCTTGGCGTTCAACTCGCCCTTCAGATAACGCTGGTACATGGCTTCCAAGGAGATCGGCTTGATCTTCGAAGCATTACCCGCCGTACCAAACGCCTCATAGCGCGCAATGCAAACGTCACGCATCGCAGTCACGGTCGCGCCAAAGAACTTGCGCGGATCGAACTCGCTGGGATTGGTCGCCATCAAGCGGCGCATGGCACCGGTGGACGCCAGGCGCAGGTCGGTGTCGATGTTGACCTTGCGCACGCCGTACTTGATGCCTTCGACGATTTCCTCAACCGGCACGCCGTAGGTTTCCTTGATGTCGCCACCGTACTGGTTGATGATCGCCAGCCACTCCTGAGGCACCGAGGACGAACCGTGCATCACCAGGTGGGTGTTGGGGATGCGCTTGTGGATTTCCTTGATGCGGTCGATGGCCAGCACGTCGCCGGTAGGCGGCTTGGTGAACTTGTAGGCGCCGTGGCTGGTGCCGATGGCGATCGCCAGGGCGTCGACCTGGGTCTTCTTGACGAAGTCGGCGGCTTCTTCCGGATCGGTCAGCATCTGGCTGTGATCCAGCACGCCTTCGGCGCCGATACCGTCTTCTTCACCGGCCATGCCGGTTTCCAGCGAACCCAGGCAACCCAGCTCGCCTTCCACCGAAACACCGCAGGCGTGAGCCATGGCAACGGTTTGCTGGGTGACGCGCACGTTGTACTCGTAGTCGGTCGGCGTCTTGCCGTCTTCGCCGAGGGAGCCGTCCATCATCACCGAGCTGAAGCCCAGTTGGATGGAGCGCTGGCAGACGTCCGGGCTGGTGCCATGGTCCTGGTGCATGCACACCGGGATGTGCGGGAATTCTTCGATGGCGGCCAGGATCAGGTGACGCAGGAACGGTGCACCGGCGTATTTACGCGCGCCGGCCGAAGCCTGGACGATCACCGGGGAGTCAGTCTTGTCAGCGGCTTCCATGATGGCGCGCATCTGCTCAAGGTTGTTGACGTTAAAGGCTGGGACGCCGTAGCCGAACTCGGCTGCGTGGTCCAGCATCTGACGCATGCTGATAAGTGCCATGTGTGTCTCTCTCCCGGTCGAGGGTCGTTAATCGTGCCAGCCTGCCGGAGCGGCGGCGGCTATTCAAGTCATTGCAGGTCGGGGCTTGGCCCTGGCCTGGATGTTTGGTGAAGCAAATGCTCGAAACTGCAGCGGCCCCTTGTGGGAGCGGGCTTGCTCGCGAATGCGGTTTCACATCCAACTAAAATGCAATCTGATCCACTGCATTCGCGAGCAAGCCCGCTCCCACACTGGATCTCTGTGAATCAATCGGCCTTGCAGCCACGCCCAATCAAGTCATTGGTGGCGACCCAATACACCAGGCCTTCCTCACCCTTGACGTGAAACGCCAGCATGTCATCGCTGTACAGCGACCCTGAGGCGCCCGGCTCCTGCTTCAGGTGGTAGACCTGCTCGGCACCGCCAAGGCGCACGTCGACTTCCTGATGGGCGGCATCGGTGTAGCGCCAGAGCACCTTGGCCTCGCTGTCACAGGTCCAGGTCGTCCAACCCGTAGCAGGCGCGGACCCGCCCGAAAAACCCAACTGCGCACAACCGGCCAGCACTGCCAACGCCGCAACGGCGATCAAGCCTTTCATCCGTGTTCCTCGACTGACGGCGCACGCCGCCAGCCATGAGTTAAGAGTCAGACCCGTCAAGGACAACCATGTTCCTTGGCCGGGGTTTGCGTCTCGTATTTGTCCAGGCCGTCGGGTCCGGAACGCTTGTTCAGCACCGGATTGGTCTCGGCCTGCCAGTCGGCCTGGTAGCAGCCTTCCTCAGGCGCCGGCGTCCCGGTTTCCGGGGGCGTGGCCTTCGGACTGCCGGAGCAGGCCGCCAACAGCGTCGCCGCAAGCAGCAACGTGAACGTCTTGACCATCAGAACCCTCCTTTGCCTGGTCAACGCAGCCTCAGGCCTTGGCCCGGCTTTCCAGGACTTCCACGGCCGGCAGCACTTTGCCCTCGACGAATTCGAGGAACGCGCCACCCCCGGTAGAAATGTAGGAGATCTGCTCGGCCACGCCATATTTATCGATGGCCGCCAGGGTGTCGCCGCCGCCCGCGATGGAAAATGCCGCGCTCTCGGCGATCGCCTGGGCCAGCACCTTGGTGCCGTTGCCGAACTGGTCGAACTCGAACACGCCCACCGGGCCGTTCCACAGGATCGTCTGGGACGATTTCAACAGTTCGGCGAAATTGGCCGCGGTTTGCGGGCCGATGTCGAGGATCATGTCGTCTTCGGCCACGTCGGCGATCAGCTTCACGGTCGCGGCAGCGCTTTCGGCGAACTCCTTGGCCACCACCACGTCCACCGGCAACGGCACGCTGACCTTGGCGGCGATGTCCCGGGCCGTGTCCAGCAGGTCCGGCTCATACAGGGACTTGCCGACCGGGTGACCGGCTGCCGCAAGGAAGGTGTTGGCGATACCGCCACCTACGATCAGTTGGTTGCAGACCTGACTCAGGCTGTTGAGCACATCGAGCTTGGTCGACACCTTGGAGCCGGCGACGATGGCCGCCATCGGCTGGGCCGGGGAGCCCAGGGCCTTGCCCAGGGCGTCCAGTTCGGCGGCCAGCAGCGGGCCGGCGGCGGCGACCTTGGCGAACTTCGCCACGCCATGGGTCGACCCCTCGGCGCGGTGGGCGGTGCCGAACGCGTCCATCACGAATACGTCGCACAGGGCGGCGTATTGCTGGGCCAGTTCATCGGCGTTCTTTTTCTCGCCCTTGTTGAAGCGTACGTTTTCAAACAGCACGACATCGCCGGCCTTCACGTCCACGCCGCCCAGGTAGTCAGCCACCAGAGGCACCTCACGACCCAGGGCACGGCTCAGGTAGTCGGCCACGGGCTTGAGGCTGTTTTCGGCCGAGAACTCGCCTTCGGTCGGGCGGCCCAGGTGGGAGCAGACCATCACGGCCGCGCCTTTTTCCAGGGCCAGCTTGATGGTCGGCAGCGAAGCCAGGATACGTGCGTCGCTGGTGACAACACCGTCCTTGACGGGGACGTTGAGGTCTTCGCGAATCAGTACACGCTTACCTTGCAGATCGAGGTCGGACATCTTCAACACGGTCATGGGTCGCAATTCCTGGGTAACTGTTTAGAGAGCAGGTTTGTTGGAAGCACTGAGCGGGCCAGAATGCGCCGTCGCTGCTTGCAGGTAATGTTCAGCAACGTCGAGCATTCGGTTGGCAAAACCCCATTCGTTGTCGAACCAGGCCAGGATGTTCACGAGCCGCGGCCCGGAAACACGGGTCTGGCTGGCATCGACGATGGCCGAATGGGGGTCATGGTTAAAATCACAGCTGGCATGAGGCAATTCGGTGTAGGCCAGAAGGCCTTTGAGCGGGCCGCTGGTGGCGGCTTCGCGCAGGATCCGGTTGACCTCGGTGGCGTCGGTATCGCTCACGGTCTGCATCGTGATATCGAGGCAGGACACGTTGACCGTCGGCACCCGCACGGCTTTGGCCTGAATTCGCCCCGCAAGTTCCGGCAGCAGCCGTTCGATGCCGCGCGCCAGACCAGTGGACACCGGAATCACCGACTGGAACGCCGAACGGGTGCGGCGCAGGTCTTCGTGGTGATAGGCGTCGATCACCGGCTGATCGTTCATCGCCGAGTGGATGGTGGTGATCGACACGTATTCCAGGCCGATGGCCTGGTCCAGCAGGCGCAACAGCGGCACGCCGCAGTTGGTGGTGCAGGACGCGTTGGACACCAGCAGTTCGTCGCCCGCCAGGCAATCCTGGTTCACGCCGTAGACGATGGTCGCGTCCACATCCGCTTCGCTGGCCATCGGTTGGGAGAACAGCACGCGGGGCGCGCCGGCCGCGAGAAAACGCTGGCCGTCTTCGCGGGTGTGGTAGGCGCCGGAACATTCGAGCACCAGGTCGACGCCCAGGGACGCCCAGTCGATGCCTTCGGGGGTGGCACTGCGCAGGACCTTCACGCAGTCACCATTGATATGCAGACAATCGCCCTCGACCCGCACTTCGCCCGGGAACCGGCCGTGGGTGGAGTCAAAGCGTGTCAGGTATTCGATACTGGCCATGTCGGCCAGATCGTTGATCGCGACAATTTCAAACCCGGCCTTCGCCCCTCGCTCGAACAACGCACGCAAGACGCAACGACCAATCCGGCCGTAGCCGTTGAGTGCAACTTTGTAGGGACGCGGTTGGGGCATGGGGGTCTCTATTACCGTATTGGACCTTCAATCCACTGTCGCCTGGAACACCGTCTTCGCGAGCAAGCCCGCTCCCACATGAGAAGGTAATCCTCTGTGGGAGCGGGCTTGCTCGCGAAGGCGCCGGCCCAGGCGACATCTTTGCGGATCAGTCTTCCAGCAACTCTTCAGCCTGGCCCAGGATGTTGTCCAGGGTGAAGCCGAACTCCTCGAACAGCGCCGGCGCAGGCGCCGATTCGCCGTAGGTGGTCATGCCGATCACGCGACCTTCCAGGCCGACGTACTTGTACCAGTAATCGGCATGAGCTGCCTCGATGGCGATCCGGGCGCTGACCTGCAGCGGCAGTACCGCCTGCTTGTAGCCGGCGTCCTGGGCGTCAAACACGCTGGTGCACGGCATCGACACCACGCGTACGTTGCGACCCTGCGCGGTCAGCTTGTCGTAGGCCTGGACGGCCAGGCCAACTTCGGAGCCGGTGGCGATCAGGATCAGTTCCGGCTCGCCGATGCAGTCCTTGAGCACGTAGCCACCGCGAGCGATGTCGTCGATCTGGCCGGCTTCGCGCACTTGGTGTTGCAGGTTCTGACGGGAGAAGATCAGCGCCGATGGGCCGTCGTTACGCTCGATCGCGTACTTCCAGGCCACCGCCGACTCCACGGCGTCGCAAGGGCGCCAGGTGTCCAGGTTCGGCGTGCAGCGCAGGCTGGCCAGTTGCTCGATCGGCTGGTGAGTCGGGCCGTCTTCGCCCAGGCCGATGGAGTCGTGGGTGAACACGTAGAGCACGCGTTTCTTCATCAGGGCCGACATGCGCACGGCATTGCGGGCGTATTCCATGAACATCAGGAAGGTCGCGCCGTAAGGCACCAGGCCACCGTGCAGCGCCACGCCGTTCATGATGGCGCTCATGCCGAATTCACGAACACCGTAGTACATGTAGTTGCCGCTGGCGTCTTCGGCGCTGACACCCTTGCAGCCTTTCCACAGGGTCAGGTTGGAACCGGCCAGGTCGGCCGAACCGCCCAGCAGTTCGGGCAGCAGCGGGCCAAAGGCATTGAGGGTGTTCTGGCTGGCCTTGCGGCTGGCGATGGTCTCGCCCTTGGCCGCGACTTCGGCGATGTACGCCGAGGCCTTGGCGGCGAAGTCGGCCGGCAGCTCGCCGCTGAGGCGACGCACCAGCTCATTGGCCAACTCAGGGAATTCGGCGCTGTAGGCCGCGAAACGCTGGTCCCAATCGGCTTCGACGGCGCGGCCTTTTTCCTTGGCGTCCCACTCGGCATAGATGTCGGCCGGGATTTCGAACGGGCCATGGTTCCACTTCAGCGCCGCGCGGGTCAGGGCGATTTCCTCGGCGCCCAGGGGAGCGCCGTGGCAGTCTTCCTTGCCCTGCTTGTTCGGCGAGCCGAAGCCGATGGTGGTCTTGCAGCAGATCAGGGTCGGCTGGGCACTTTTGCGAGCGGTTTCGATGGCGGTCTTGATCTCTTCCGGGTCATGACCGTCGACGTTGCGGATCACCAGCCAGTTGTAGGCTTCGAAACGCTTGGGGGTGTCGTCGGTGAACCAGCCTTCGACTTCACCGTCGATGGAGATCCCGTTGTCGTCGTAGAAGGCGATCAGCTTGTCCAGGCCCAAGGTGCCGGCCAGGGAGGCGACTTCGTGGGAAATACCTTCCATCATGCAGCCATCACCCAGGAACACGTAGGTGTGGTGATCGACCACGTTATGGCCGGGACGGTTGAACTGCGCCGCCAGGACTTTTTCCGCGAGGGCGAAGCCCACGGCGTTGGCCAGGCCCTGGCCCAGCGGGCCGGTGGTGGTTTCCACGCCTGGGGTGTAGCCGTATTCCGGGTGGCCCGGGGTGCGGCTGTGCAACTGGCGGAAGTTCTTCAGGTCATCGATCGACAGGTCATAGCCGGTCAGGTGCAGCAGCGAGTAGATCAACATCGAGCCGTGGCCGTTGGACAGCACGAAGCGGTCACGGTCGGCGAACGATGGATTGCTCGGGCTGTGCTTGAGGTAGTCGCGCCAAAGCACCTCGGCGATATCCGCCATACCCATAGGGGCACCGGGATGGCCGCTGTTGGCTTTCTGCACGGCATCCATGCTGAGGGCACGAATGGCATTGGCTCGCTCACGACGGCTGGGCATCGCTGATCTCCTGCGGGAATTGAATCGAGAATGAATAAAACGAAACTGAAAAAGGCGAGCATTTTCCCTCACCCACCCGCCCCGGGGCAATGACAGATAGTCATCGGCAGGCGTTTTTCCGGTGGATAAAGTCTCATTCGCCAGGTGAAACCTTTCCGCTGATGGATTGTAGAGTCCGGCACGCGGCGGGAAGTGCCATTTATCAAGCAATATCAAAACTTTTTGATATTGACCTTGCGATGCACCGCCCCCCTCACTAGACTGCCGCCTTATGAACTTACACGTGCCTTCCATTCGCCACGACGATTGCGATGAGCTGGCGGCCCTTTGCAAGGCCGGCGGCGATCCGTTGCGGCTCAATGTATTGCGCGCCCTGGCGAACGACTCGTTCGGCGTGCTGGAACTGGCGCAGATCTTCGGCATCGGCCAGTCCGGCATGAGCCACCACCTCAAGGTCCTGGCCCAGGCCGACCTGGTGGCCACCCGCCGCGAAGGCAACGCCATTTTCTATCGCCGCGCCCTGCCCCACACCGATCTTCTGGGCGGCAAGCTGCACGCCGCGCTGCTGGACGAAGTGGACGCGCTGCAGTTGCCGACGGACGTGCAGGCACGCATCGCACAGGTCCACAAGCAACGGGCCGCCGCCAGCCAGGACTTCTTCGCCCGTGTGGCCGAAAAATTCCGCGCCCAGCAAGACCTGATCGCCGGTCTGCCGCAATACCGCGAAAGCGTGGTGGCGCTGCTGGACAAGCTCGGCTTCGAGCCCACGGCCAGCGCGATCGAAGTCGGCCCTGGCGACGGCGCGTTCCTGCCGGAACTGGCGCGGCGTTTTAACCAGGTCACGGCGCTGGACAACAGCCCGGCCATGCTCGAACTGGCGCGCCAGGTGTGCGAGCGGGAAAACCTGGCTAACGTCAGCCTGCAACTGGCCGATGCCCTGGATGGCCTCAACCAGCAGGCCGACTGCGTGGTATTGAACATGGTGCTCCACCACTTCGCCGCACCGGCCGATGCCCTCAAGCACTTGGCCAGCCTGGTGCAAACGGGCGGCAGTCTGCTGGTAACCGAGTTATGCAGCCACAACCAGAGCTGGGCCAGGGAGGCCTGCGGAGATCTCTGGCTGGGGTTTGAACAGGATGACCTGGCCCGTTGGGCCTCCGCTGCGGGCCTTGTGCCCGGGGAAAGCCTCTATGTGGGCTTACGCAATGGTTTCCAGATCCAGGTTCGCCACTTCCAGCGACCGACTGGCGACACTCACCAACGGTAACTTGTAGGAAAACATCGAGATGAGCGAATACTCCCTTTTCACCTCCGAGTCCGTGTCTGAAGGGCATCCGGACAAAATCGCCGACCAGATTTCCGATGCCGTGCTGGACGCCATCATCGCGGAAGACAAATTCGCCCGCGTGGCGTGCGAGACGCTGGTGAAAACGGGCGTGGCGATCATCGCCGGCGAAGTCACCACCTCGGCCTGGGTCGACCTGGAACAGATCGTCCGTGACGTGATCCTGGGCATCGGCTACAACAGTTCCGACGTCGGCTTCGACGGCGCTACCTGCGGCGTGATGAACATCATCGGCAAGCAATCGGTAGACATCGCCCAAGGCGTTGACCGCAGCAAGCCGGAAGACCAGGGCGCCGGCGACCAGGGCCTGATGTTCGGCTACGCCAGCAACGAAACCGACGTGCTGATGCCAGCCCCGATCACCTTCTCCCACCAGTTGGTCCAGCGTCAGGCCGAAGCCCGCAAATCCGGCCTGCTGCCGTGGTTGCGTCCGGACGCCAAGTCCCAGGTCACCTGCCGTTATGAAAATGGCAAGGTAGTGGGTATCGACGCCATCGTGCTGTCGACCCAGCACAACCCTGAAGTGTCCTACAAAGATCTGCGCGAAGGCGTGATGGAGCTGATCGTCAAGCACGTATTGCCTGCCGAGCTGCTGTCCAAGGACACCCAGTTCCACATCAACCCGACCGGCAACTTCATCATCGGTGGCCCGGTGGGTGACTGCGGCCTGACCGGTCGCAAGATCATCGTCGACAGCTACGGCGGCATGGCCCGTCACGGCGGCGGCGCGTTTTCCGGCAAGGATCCATCCAAGGTCGACCGTTCGGCCGCCTACGCCGGTCGCTACGTCGCCAAGAACATCGTGGCCGCCGGCCTGGCCGAGCGTTGCGAGATCCAGGTTTCCTACGCCATCGGCGTCGCCCAGCCAACGTCGATCTCGCTGAACACCTTCGGCACCGGCAAGATCGGCGACGACAAGATCATCAAGCTGGTGCGTGAAGTGTTCGACCTGCGTCCTTACGCCATCACCACCATGCTCGACCTGCTGCACCCGATGTACCAGGAAACCGCCGCCTACGGCCACTTCGGCCGCACGCCGCAGACCCGTACCGTCGGTGACGATACCTTCACCACCTTCACCTGGGAAAAAACCGACCGCGCCGATGCCCTGCGCGCCGCTGCCGGCCTGTAATACCCGCGTGACATGAAAAAGCCCCTGGCGACCCGGTTGCCAGGGGCTTTTTCATGCCCGGCGCTTTGTATGCCGCCAGGGCAATCAGGCGGGTAAAACCCGGTAACGCTCTCGACCGCCCAGTGCGCGCGACAGTGACTAGCCTTCAAGTCACTCAACGAGCAAGGATGCCTCGATGCCACTGCCCGCATTTGTATTCATCGGTCTTCTATTCACCACCCTACCCGTCACTGCGGTGCCCTGCCCAACCTGGCCCGAGGAACGCGCCCAGGCCGAGGTGGCCGCCGTGCAGCAACAAATCGACAGCTGGGACGACAGCTATCACCGCGAGGGGCGCGCAGAGGTCGCCGATGAACTGTACGACCAGGCCCGCGAGCAACTGGAGCAATGGCGCAAATGCCTGGGCCTGGAGAAGCCCGCGAGCCCATTGCGCACGGCTGGTGGAAAGGTCGCGCACCCGGTGGCCCACACCGGCTTGGACAAACTCAAGGATGCCGACGCCGTGCAAGCCTGGCTGCAGGATCGAGAAGACGTCTGGGCCCAGCCGAAAGTCGATGGCGTAGCCGTTACGCTGATCTACCGCAAGGGCCGGCTGCACCAGGCGATCAGCCGCGGCGATGGCGTACAGGGACACGACTGGACTGCGAACGCGCGAAAGATCGGCGCCATCCCCCAGCACTTGCAGCAACGTTCGGACGTGCGAGTTCAGGGCGAGTTGTATTGGCGCCTGAATGCCCACGTCCAGGCACAAAGCGGCAGCCTCAACGCCCGCGGGACGGTGGCGGGACTGATGGCGCGCCAGCATTTGACGGCGCAGGAGGCGGCGGGGATCGGTCTGTTTGCCTGGGACTGGCCAGAAGGGCCCGACACCCTGACCGAACGGATGACGGCCTTGGGCAAGCTGGGTTTTGCCGACACCCTCACATACAACCAGCCTGTCCACACCCTGGCCGACGCCGAGCATTGGCGCGATCACTGGTATCGCACGCCACTGCCGTTTGCCAGCGATGGGATCGTCCTGCGCCAGAGCCGCCGTCCACCCGCCGACCGCTGGCAGGCCCGGGCACCGTTCTGGAGCGTGGCCTGGAAGTACCCCCACGCCCAGGCGCTGGCCGAAGTACGCAAAGTGCGCTTCAAGATCGGGCGCACCGGGCGGATCACACCGCTGCTGGAACTTGAACCGACCCTGCTCGACGACCGGCTCATCCGCCGGGTGAGTGTCAGCTCCCTCAAGCGCTGGGAAGCATTGGACATCCGGCCCGGCGACCGAGTCGCCATCAGCCTGGCCGGGTTGACGATTCCGCGTCTCGACGACGTCGTGCTGCGCGGCGCCATGCGTGACGCCATCGACGTACCGGTGGCAACCGATTATCACCCGTTGAGCTGCTGGCAACCGACGCCCGGCTGCGAAAGCCAATTCCTCGCACGCCTGAACTGGCTCAGCGGCAAGCAGGGGCTCGCCCTGCCCCACGTCGGCCCCGGCACCTGGGAAAAACTCCTGGCGGCCGGTCGACTCGACGGATTGCTGGATTGGATGACCCTCGATGCCGCCGAGCTTGCTAACATGACCGGCTTCGGCGAACGCAGCAGCACCCGCCTGCTCGCCAGTCTGCATGGCGCCCGGCAGCGGCCTTTTCGGCAATGGCTCAAGGCCCTCGGCCTACCGCCCGTTGGCGAGGCACGGCTGGAAGGCCCCTGGCAGGCGCTGGCCGAGCGCAGCACCGAACAATGGCAAGCCGAAACGGGTATTGGACCGGGGCGCGCCGCGCAATTGAGCGCGTTTTTTGGCGACCCTCAGGTGCAAGCCTTGAGTGACGTGTTACGCGCCGCCGGAGTCGACGGGTTCTGATCCGTACCCGTGTGGTTGAACCCAAGGGGCCCCTGGGGGCTCCAACTGCGCATCTGAACCGACCGCTCGCGATTTAATTACGGAGTTGCTATGAATTTCCTGTCCCCCGCCGCCCTGCTGGTCCTGTGCAGCGCCATGGCCACGCCGCTGATGGCGGACGAGCAAGCCCCGGAGCTCACCGGCTGCGCGGCCAAGCGCCAGGGCATCATCAACCAGATCGAACTGGCCAAGTCCCGTGGCAACCAGGATCAGCAAGCCGGCCTGGAGACGGCGCTGAGCGAGGTCACCACCCATTGCACCGACGCGTCCTTGCGCAAGGAGCGTGAAAACAAGGTGCTCGAGGCCAAGCACGAAGTCAGCCGACGCCAGGCCGACCTGGAAAAAGCCATGAAGAAAGGCGACGCCGAGCGGATCAACAAACGCAAGGACAAGCTGGCGACCTCCCGCAAGGAGTTGCAGGAAGCCGTGGATGAGCTGGACAAATAAGCGGCAAGTTTCAAGCTAAAGGCGTCAAGTTATGGCGAACCGCTAGCCTTTTACTTGCCGCTTGTGGCTGGCCACTCGAAGCTGCTCTATTTCAATGATCGCGAAATTCCTTATGGCAGGCACTGCACGCATCTTCGACCTTCTGCACCGCCGGCCCCAGGTTGCTGGCCTTGTAGGGCTGGACCTGGCTGACCGTCACCAATTCGCCGGTCGCCACCTCAAGGTTGCGGGCCAGTTCCTGGAAACGTGCCTGTTTCTGCCAGACCTCATCCCGGGCGCTGGTGTGGTCTTGCTCGCGCACTGGCGGGAAGTGCTTCCACGGCTCATGGGACAGTCGATCGAGCTGCACCGCGCCCTCGGCGAAACGCGTGCCGTCGAACGGGACCCGACCACGCAGCATGCCGCCCAGTTCTTCGTTGGTCTTGAGCATCTGTTTGAAAATCGCCTTGCGCTGGCCCAAGGGAGAGTTGGGATCGACGCCGCCACAAGCGGACAACAGCAGGCAGGCCAGCATGACCATGGAAAATCGTTTTACAAACATCTTGGCCTCGGGACAGGAAACGGCGGTTAGTATCCTCGCGTCATCGGTAAAGACCAATGGCCCCATCAACAATACGGGTTGTTCACGCGCCTGACAGCGTTTGAATGACTGCAAGGGAAATCTTCATGAACAGTCGCTCCAAGACCTGGCACCTGGGCCTGGCGTTGACCTTGCCGCTACTCGCTGTGCTGGCCGGCTGCAACCGCGGCGAAAAAACCGAAGCGCCCCAGACCCACGCCCTCGCCACGTATGCCAGCGCGCCATGGGAAGCGCTGCCGCCTGTGTCCGACCAGGATCTGTTGGCCGGTTTCGCCTCCTGGCGCAGCGCCTGTACCCGGCTCAAGGCCGATGCGAATTGGGGCCCGACCTGCGCGGCGGCGGCTACGGTGCCGCAGACCGCCACGGCTGTGCGCAACTTCCTCAAGCAAAACCTGGACGTCTATGGCCTGCGCTCGGGCGACAACAGCCCCAACGGCCTGATCACCGGCTATTACGAGCCGGTCTACCCCGGCAGCCTCACCCAGACCGCCAGCGCGAACATCCCGGTGTACGGCGTGCCCGACGACATGATCATCGTGGCCCTGGACAGCATCTACCCCGAACTCAAGGGTAAGCGCCTGCGCGGACGTCTCGAAGGTCGCGTGCTCAAGCCCTACGACGACGCCGCCACCATCGAAACCCAGGGCGTGAAGGCGCCGGTGATCGCCTGGCTGACAGACCCGATGAACCTGCAATTCCTGCAAATCCAGGGTTCGGGGCGGATTCGCCTCGATGACGGCCGCCAGTTGCGCATCGGCTATGCCGACCAGAATGGCCACCCTTACCGGCCCATCGGCCGCTGGCTGGCGGAACAGGGCGAGCTGAAGAAAGAAGACGTGACCATGGGTACCATCGCCGCCTGGGCCAAGGCCAACCCGAAGCGGATCCCGGAGTTGCTGGGCAGCAACCCCAGCTACGTGTTTTTCAACCGCAACCCCGACAGCAACGAAGGCCCGCGAGGCTCGCTGAACGTGCCGCTGACCGCCGGCTACAGCGTGGCGGTGGACCGCAAGGTGATTCCGTTGGGCAGCCTGTTGTGGCTGTCCACGACGCGCCCCGACGGCAGTGCCTTGAACCGCCCCGTCGCCGCCCAGGACACCGGTGGCGCAATCACCGGAGAAGTACGTGCGGACCTGTTCTGGGGCACCGGGGACGCCGCCGGGCAGTTGGCCGGGGACATGAAGCAGCAGGGCCAGATCTGGATGCTATGGCCCAAAGGAATGCCATTGCCGCAAGTGCCACAGGTGGCGAATGCGGTCAGCGCCAATCCCTGAGGGTTTTGGCGCCAGCGGTCCCCTCTTGGCGAGCAAGCCAGCATCAGGCCCCAGCAGCCAGGCTCAAACCGAAACGAAGAAGAAACTCAACACCAATCCCACGCCCACGAACCACACCAGCGAACGCAGGATCGCCCAGTCGGCCAGGTAGCAAATGATGTAGAGCAGGCGGCTGGTGATGAACAGCACCGCCAACACATTGATCGTCACCAGCTCGGCATTGCCGGCCAGGTGCGCGACGATCACGGCGGCAGCGAACGCCGGGGCGATTTCGAAGCTGTTGAGCTGTGCGGCATAGGCGCGCCGCGGCCAGCCGTCGAGCGATTCGAGAAAATCCCGAGGGTCGTGGTTGTCCTGCAACCGATACCTGCCGCCTATCTTGGCAAGACCGATACACAGGTAAGGCAGGATGATCGCAATCAAAATACACCACAGGGCCACCGTCATGACGCAGTTCCTTTTTTTAAGTGTTATGGACAATCGAGCATCAGGGCGCCGGTCAGAACATCACCACCGACGTGCCAATCCGCACCGGCCCGCAGCCTAAGAGCCGCGGCCGGGCAAAAGGTTCTTTCAGGCCATGCACGCCGTTGCGGGCATGGCATCCCCCCTGTCCGGTTTCACGCCCGCAAGGGCACAAATTGATTCGCGATCCCGGGACAGCTGTTTATACTGCACGCAACCACGCCGCACTCAGTTGCGCATGCACCTATTCCAATAATTTCCAATAATTGTGCCGATATCCGCGCCCTTCGAGCCGGACGTCGGCCTGCGTATGCCTGAACCGCGTCAAGACTATAGACAGAGACCTTGCGCATGCCACTCGCCTTGCTTGCTTTGGCCGTCGCCGCTTTCGGCATCGGCACGACTGAATTCGTCATCATGGGGCTATTGCCCGATGTCGCCCGCGACCTGGCGGTGAGCATTCCCCAGGCCGGGCTGCTGATCACCGGTTATGCCCTGGGTGTGGTGTTCGGCGCGCCGATCCTCGCCATCGGCACCGCCAACATGCCGCGCAAAGCCACATTGCTGGGCATGACCTTGATGTTCATCCTCGGCAACGTGCTCTGCGCGCTAGCACCGAACTACGCCACGCTGATGGCCGCCCGGGTCATTACCGCGCTGTGCCACGGAGCGTTTTTCGGCATCGGTTCGGTGGTGGCGGCCGGGCTGGTGGCGCCGAATAAACGGGCCCAGGCGATTGCCATGATGTTCACCGGCCTGACCCTGGCAAACGTGCTCGGCGTGCCGTTGGGCACGGCCCTGGGCCAATACGCCGGCTGGCGCGCAACGTTCTGGGCGGTGGCGGTCATCGGCGTCATCGCAGCCGCCGCCCAATGGGTCTGGCTGCCCAGGGAGATCCCCATGGAGAAGGCCAATCTGGCCAGCGAGTTCAAGGTCCTGGGCAAGGCCAACGTGCTCCTGGCCCTGGGCATGAGCGTGCTGGCCTCCACCAGCCTGTTCAGCGTGTTCACCTACATCGCGCCGATCCTGCGGGACATCACTGGCGTCAGCCCTCACGGCGTCACGGTGATGCTGCTGTTGTTCGGGGTCGGCCTGACGGCGGGCAGTTTCCTTGGCGGCCGCCTGGCCGACCGGCGCCTGTTGCCGTCACTGGTGGGCATGACCCTGGCCGTGGTGCTGGTGCTGGCCGCGTTCAGCCAGACCAGTCAATCGGTAATTGCGGCGGCGATCACTCTGGTGCTGTGGGGCATCTTCGCCTTCGCCCTGTGCCCGATCCTGCAACTGCTGATCATCGACCAGGCCCATGAAGCGCCGAACCTCGGCTCGACCCTGAACCAGAGCGCATTCAACCTCGGCAACGCCGCGGGCGCGTGGATCGGTGGCCTGGTGGTCGCCAGCGGCGCGGATCTGGCGGACCTGCCGTGGACCGGGGCCCTGGTCGGCGGCCTGACGACGTTGACGGCGTTGTTCTTTATTTATCGACAGCGGCGCCTGGCTGCAGTCGCTGCCTGAGGCGACGGAAACCTGCCCTGCCGGCGACAGAATGGGCAACGCATGCTGTAAGACATTGCCAACCTGCTTGCAGGCTATTTTACGTACCGGCTAGGAGCCTCATTCCAGAGCGCTTTCGGAGACAGAGGCTGACGGCCCGCCGCGCGCGGCAGATGTTTTTCCAGTTGCGTCGCGCCACCGGCAGGCCTCCAATTCTCTTTACAGTTCCGTCCTTTCCCTTTCAGGTCAAAGGAACGAACCAGAATGCCATTAATCACTGGGCTCAAACTTTTCTCCACTATTCATCCAAAGGACCCAGCCAACAGCTCATCACAGCAAACGGCCCTGAAAAATGTGGATTGGAGTGGTTTCAGCCAGGGCATCAATGAGCGAGCAAACCCCGGGCGAGCCTGCCTGCTGGTATGCGGTGTGACAGACCGTCGGATGTCGATCGTTCTTCATGAGGACGGCAGCGTCAAAATCAGCATGGACCGGCCTCCCATTGACGATGTAAGCATGAGCGGTGGCGGTGCCAAAGGGGTGGCCAATTCCGGGCTCGTCAAGACACTTACCGAAAACAATGTCATGGATCTTGTCCGAAGGTTTTCAGGGTCTTCCGCAGGCGCCATATCAGCCGCCTTACTCGCCAGCGGCATGAGTCATGCGGATTTCGACAGGATCTCCGACTACGTTTCCCTCGTCTCGTTACTCAACAGTACCCAACCTGACCTTGCCGCCGAACAGGATGAATGGTCGAGGATGGGCAAGAACATGAACGCCATCCCACTGGCTCAATTGCTTTGCGATCTGCTGCCACGCCTGGGTTCCAAGGGAATGCCGCTGGAAGAGTTGATCAGGAAAGAAAGCTATAAGTCACTTTTGCAGCATTGCGTCCAAGGGCCGCTTTCTGAACAGGTGCATAAAGCCGTCGAAAATGTGAAACACAACCAATACGTCACCTTTGCCGACCTGGCGACATTGAGCAAGGAAATCCCGCAAATCAAATCCTTGGAAATCACCGGCACCGCCATGTTCGATAGCGGTGCGCAACTGGTGGTCTTCAGTGCGGACCTGACGCCTGACATGGACATTGCCGTGGCCGCGCATATCTCCGCAGCGCTGCCGGTGGTATTCAGCAAACCGACCTTGCAAGGACAGCCCTTTCAACCGGCAGACGCAACCACTGCATTTGCAGATGGTGGCATCCTGAACAACACACCGATACCAGCCTTGTACAACCCGATGCCCCAAATGAGCCCGATCCCGGAGGGGGAGCCTTTGATCCTGGTGTTCGAGACGGACGAATCGAATCAGAAAAAGCCACGAGGAACGGGAGTATCAGCCCTGGTCGACAAATTCCTCAAGGCTCCACATACGGCACTCTCCGCATTGAATTCCGAACGAATGAAGCCTTTTGCCGACCAGACCATCGTCGTTCCGCTGAAAACCGATAAAGGCGATTACCGTGGTGTGTTTACTGGAACGGTTTACTTCAGTATGCCCACGGAGGTGAAGAATCATCTTCAGGAAGAACTGCGCAAGGCTGTCCAATCCCATCTGGACAAACGCAATGCCACCCAGCAGACCTTCTGGTTTGCTTCGCTCGAGGCAGCCCTGCTGGCACTGGGCGACAAAGAGTTCGACCAACTGGGCGCAGAATTGAAAGGCAACGAAGCCTATGACGAAGTGGCTGCCTTCAGGCAGCAGGCCCAACAAACGCTGGCAAGTCTCAAGAGCGCGATCAAGGAGGCCAACATGACATCCACCCGGCTTGAACCCACTCCACAGATACGCGAGGCCATCGGGACTCTGGATCAGTTGGCGGACAACGCCGGGAAACTGGAGTGGCTGGCAAAACGCATTAACCACCGCAACGACCCGGACTTCATGCAATTGCTGCAAGCGGCCGCCCGTTGGGACAGCGGTGCGACGACCGGCGTCTCAGAGGTGACCCGTCAAGCCATCGAGGAAATGGACCGACGCGACCTTGCTACTCGTGTCGATAATGTCGTGCGAGACGTACTACAGATCTCCCGGTTTCTCGGCGGCCAGCACGACTCGAACCTCAAGCTGCTAGAGGGGGCCATCCGCGACTTGAGGGACGTGCAAACCCCAGAAGCTTTCAACAATGCACTCGAGCGGGTCATTGCCAACTACACATCACGCTATACGGGACTGAAACCCTTCAGTTCAAAAACGGTTGAGCAATTGCGTAACTGGCGGATCAAACCACCTATTCGGGATCTCCAGGCCTTGCAGACGACGTCTTATCTTTCGGAGGTCCCTCTTCGCTTCGAATCTGCGCGTGGCTGAGCAAGGCAAAGATAAAGCTGCCACCGACAATGTTGCCCGCCAGCGTCGGCCCGGCAAACACCATCCAGAAATCTTCCCAGGGCAGCTCGCCGGCAAACACCAGGTACGACACCTCGGCCGAGCCGACGACAATGTGGGTGAAATCGCCGAGCGCCATCAGGTAGGTGATGAGGATGATGGTCCACATCTTGGCGCTTTCCATGGAGGGGATCATCCAGACCATGGTGGCGATCATCCAGCCGGAAATGATGCCCTTGGCGAACATCTGGCCAGCGTCGTTTTCCATGACCTTGCGACCGATCTCCAGGAAAGCGAGGTCGGTGCGCGGGTCGAAGATCGGCAGGTGCAGCATCACGTAGGCTACCAGCAGGGTGCCGCACAGGTTGCCCACCAGCACCACGCCCCAGAGCCGCAGCAATCGTCCGAAATTGGCCAGGGTGGGTTTGCTCATGACCGGCAACACGGCGGTCAGGGTGTTTTCGGTGAACAATTGCTGGCGGGCAAGGATCACCGCGAGAAAGCCGGCGCAGTAGCCGAAACTGGCGATCACCTTGAAGCCTTCGTGGTCCGGCAGCCGGGAGTTGAGCAAGCCCATCGCCATCAGCGACAGGCCCATGGTCAGCCCGGCCGCCAGGGCCGACCACCAGAGCGCGGCAATGCTGCGCTCCAGTTCCTGGTCGCCCTGGGTGCGGATGATTTCGTGCAGCACCGCTGCCCGTGGCGGCTGGTTGCGGTCGACTTCCTGCTGTTCCTGAGCCGAAAGGTCAGGGGTCTTGCCGTCTTTATGAGTGTCCATACAGCTCCTGAACCGGTGGCGTGATGTAGCTACGACAGGCGGCGTTCGGAGCTGTTCAGTCACCTGGGCCTGAAACCGCTATCGCGAGCAAGCTCGCTCCCACAGGGAGTTTGGTGCCCGATTTCACCGCAGCCCCTTGTGGGAGCGAGCTTGCTCGCGATAGCAGCACCGCCGATCTCACTCGACGACAGCATCCTGGAACTGATCCTTGACGTACTTGATCTCGGTACGGCCATGGGGCGCCGGCAGGCCATCCTCGCCAAGATTGACGAAGACCATCTTCTCCACGGTCAGGATGCTCTTGCGGGTGATTTTGTTGCGCACCTCGCATGTCAGGGTGATGGAGGTACGGCCAAACTCGGTGGCGGTGATCCCCAGCTCGATGATGTCGCCCTGGCGCGAGGCGCTGACAAAGTTGATCTCCGAGATGTACTTGGTGACCACGCGCTGGTTGCCGAGCTGGACGATGGCATAGATGGCCGCCTCTTCGTCGATCCAGCGCAGCAGGCTGCCGCCGAACAGCGTGCCGTTGGGGTTGAGGTCTTCGGGCTTGACCCATTTGCGGGTGTGGAAATTCATGTTCACTCCTGAGTGTCTGGCCGATGAATGGCTGCATCATGGCAGACCGGCCGGTCAGGCTCTACGTCGCGGGTCCTATAACGACCATCGGCAATTTTGATTTGCCGACAGAAACCCTTTGGAAGATCGGCCGAGCCCGTTATAATCGCCACCGCTTCAACCGGTCCTCGCTTTGGACCGTTCCCGCCACCTGTCCGAGGGGCGCTGCAGCAGGCTCGACCTGTCAGGCTCGGATGGGGCGTTGTTCACACGGGGCAACCTGCATGGACACTAAACGCACAACGGCGCCCATTCGCATACATTACGAATGGAGGCTCTTCATGAGCGCTGTTATCACGCCTGCAGATTTTAACGACTACAAAGTTGCCGACATGTCCCTGGCCGCCTGGGGCCGTCGCGAAATCATCATCGCCGAATCCGAAATGCCAGCCCTGATGGGCCTTCGCCGCAAATACGCCGGCGAGCAACCGCTCAAGGGCGCGAAGATCCTCGGCTGCATCCACATGACCATCCAGACCGCCGTGCTGATCGAAACCCTGGTAGCCCTGGGTGCCGAAGTGCGCTGGTCGTCCTGCAACATCTTCTCGACCCAGGACCAGGCCGCCGCCGCCATTGCCGCCGCCGGTATCCCGGTGTTCGCCTGGAAAGGCGAGACCGAGCAAGAGTACGAGTGGTGCCTGGAGCAGACCATCCTCAAGGATGGCCAGCCATGGGACACCAACATGATCCTCGACGACGGCGGCGACCTGACCGAGCTGCTGCACAAGAAATACCCGGCCGTGCTCGAACACGTCCACGGCGTGACCGAAGAGACCACCACCGGCGTGCACCGCCTGCTGGACATGCTGGCCAAGGGCGAACTGAAAATCCCGGCCATCAACGTCAATGACTCGGTGACCAAGAGCAAGAACGACAACAAGTACGGCTGCCGTCACAGCCTCAACGACGCCATCAAGCGCGGCACCGACCACCTGTTGTCGGGCAAGCAGGCGCTGGTGATCGGCTACGGTGACGTGGGCAAGGGCTCGGCCCAGTCCCTGCGCCAGGAAGGCATGATCGTCAAGGTCTCGGAAGTCGACCCGATCTGCGCCATGCAGGCCTGCATGGACGGTTTCGAGCTGGTTTCGCCGTTCATCGACGGGATCAACGACGGCACCGAAGCGAGCGTCGACAAGGCCCTGCTGGGCAAGATCGATCTGATCGTGACCACCACCGGTAACGTCAATGTCTGCGACGCGAACATGCTCAAGGCCCTGAAGAAGCGCGCCGTGGTGTGCAACATCGGTCACTTCGACAATGAAATCGACACCGCCTTCATGCGCAAGCACTGGGCCTGGGAAGAAGTGAAGCCGCAGGTCCACAAGGTACACCGCACCGGCACCGGCAGCTTCGACCCACAGAACGACGACTACCTGATCCTGTTGGCCGAAGGCCGCTTGGTCAACCTGGGCAACGCCACTGGCCACCCGAGCCGGATCATGGACGGTTCGTTCGCCAACCAGGTCCTGGCCCAGATCTTCCTGTTCGGCCAGAAATACGCCGACCTGTCGCCTGCCCAGAAAGCCGAACGCCTGACCGTGGAAGTATTGCCGAAGAAACTCGACGAAGAAGTGGCGCTGGAAATGGTCCGCGGCTTCGGCGGCGTGGTCACCAAGCTGACCAAGCAACAGGCTGACTACATCGGCGTTACCGTCGAAGGCCCGTTCAAGCCGCACGCCTACCGCTACTGATCGGCGCTACTGCCTGCTCTCTCTGTGAGAGCGGGCTTGCTCGCGAAGACGGTGCATCATTCAACGTCTGATGTCGCCTGAGCCAGCGCCTTCGCGAGCAAGCCGCTCCCACATTGTGATGTGCAGGCTTCAAGGCTTACGAGTTTCCAAGGATATGACCATGTCCCAAGACCGTCGCTACAGCTTCGAATTCTTCCCGACGAAGACCGATGCTGGGCATGAAAAACTGATCGCCACTGCCCGCCAGTTGGCGAGCCACAAACCCGACTTCTTCTCCTGCACCTACGGCGCCGGCGGTTCGACCCGTGACCGCACGATGAACACCGTGTTGCAGCTCGAAAGCGAAGTGAAAGTCCCGGCAGCGCCCCACCTGTCCTGCGTGGGCGACAGCAAGGACGACCTGCGCGGCCTGCTGACCCAGTACAAGGCAGCGGGCATCAAGCGCATAGTTGCCCTGCGCGGTGACCTGCCCTCGGGCATGGGCATGGCCAGTGGTGAACTGCGCCACGCCAACGAACTGGTGAGCTTCATTCGTGAAGAGACCGGTGACCACTTCCACATCGAAATCGCCGCTTATCCGGAAATGCACCCGCAGGCGCGCAATTTCGAAGACGATCTGCGCAACTTCGTCCGCAAGGCCCACGCCGGGGCGAACAGCGCCATCACCCAGTACTTCTTCAACGCCGACAGCTACTTCTACTTTGTCGAACGCGTGCGGCAGCTGGGAGTCGACATTCCAGTGGTGCCGGGGATCATGCCGATCACCAACTACAGCAAGCTGGCGCGTTTCTCCGATGCGTGCGGCGCCGAGATCCCACGCTGGATCCGCAAGCAGCTGGAAGCCTATGGTGACGACACGTCCAGCATCCAAAGCTTCGGCGAGGACGTCATCACGCAAATGTGTGAACGTTTGTTACAGGGCGGTGCACCGGGGCTGCATTTCTATACCCTTAACCAGGCCGAGCCAAGCCTGGCGGTATGGAACAACCTCAAACTGCCACGTTAATGGCTTAACGTGCCGGTATGAAAAAGGCCTTGGCACCCTCCAAGGCTTTTTTTTCACCCAAGACACCTGAAGGATTGCAGTAGATGCTCAACGGTCAAAGGTTAAAGACCCCACAACTGATCTACCTGGTCTATGGGGCCAAGACCTATCACCAGGAAGCCTTGTTCAGCATCGCCAGCGCGTTGGCGGGCCTGCGCAAAACCCCCGGCGAAGCCTTGGATATCCAGGTATTCACCGACGATCCGGCACCGTACGAAGGCCTGCCGGTGCGCTTGCGCCTGCTGGACGACGAGACCCGCAAGGCCTGGATCGAGCCCCACGGCTATCATTTCCGCGCCAAGCATGTGGTGATGCAAAAGGTGCTTGAAGAAGCCGAACTGGCCCTGTTGATCGACACCGACACCTTCTTCCATTGCTCACCGCTCGAATTGTTCCGCCGTATCCAACCCGGCACCTTGCTGTGCAATGCCGTCAACCTGAGTTATGGCGCCAACAAGGATTCGTTGCTGTACGTGACGCTGGCGGACATCCTGCGTGAGCGCCGGCTGGCGGACGACAGCATGCCCCAGTTGAATTCGGGGGTCATCGGCCTCTACCACACGGAAGCGTCGGTGCTGGACCGCTCGATTGCACTGATGGATGAGCTCTTTCCCCTGGCACAAGGGGCCTACACCCTGGAAGAGTTCTGCCTGGCGGTGGCGGCCTACCGCTCGGTGCAACTGCGCGAATGCCCGGACCTGATCCATCACTATTGGAGCCGCAAGCAGCTGTTCCGCGCCAAGACCAAGGCCTGGCTCGACAAGCACCATGCCGCGCCCACCTGCCAGCAGGCGCTGGACGAAACGGCGCAGGTCACCACCGCTCTGCCCCGCCCTCCGGCGTTCCAACGCCTGGCCTACAAGTTCGTCACCCTGGCGCTGCCCGCCCATAAACGGCAATTCATGCGCGAGATCCTCTACGGCTGCTACCGCCATACCAACCAGTTCGATCAGGCTTGCGCCCCGGTCTGGTGGGAAAAAGCCCTGGAAAACGTCGAAGATCGCCTTAAAAAACCACTGGAAGACCACGAACTCAAGCGCTGGCTCAATCATCCGCTGATTCGCCTGGTGCTGGGCGAGCGCCGCGAGGTCATCTATGCGCACCTGATGCAGGCAAAAGGCGACTGAGGCCCAGGCCAGAGCACTCTAGCTATTTGATGAGCTCTCGTCGTAACCTCAGGGCATGCCCGTCATTACCCAGCTACTGACAGCCTTAATTCTCATGTGCCTGAGCATTGCCGCTCGGGCAGAGAAGTTGCGCATTGTCACTGAGCCCTGGGCGCCGTACGTGTACGAAGAAAACGGCAAGCGCCTGGGCCTGGACTACGAAACCACGGCCATTGTGTTCAAGCGCCTGGGGATCGACGTGGAATGGCAGTTCCTGCCCTGGAAGCGTTGCCTGGCGATGCTGGAGCAAGGCCTGGCGGACGGCGCGCTGGACATTTTCCACAGCGACGAGCGCGATGCCACGCTGCTGTACCCCAGCGAGCCGCTGTCGGACGTGGAGTTCGTGATGTTCTACGCCAATGCCCGCCCCCATCCCTTTCGTACACTCGACGACCTCAAGGGCCTGACCGTCGGCACGTCACCCGGCTATCTCTACAGCCAGGCCTTCAGCGAATCGAACCTGTTCAAGCGCGAAACCGCACCCACCCACGAAGCCAACTTCGGCAAGTTGCAACTGGGCCGGATCGACCTGCTCATCACCGATCGCCGGGTCGGCCGCCATGTGCTCGAGCAGATGCAGCTCGGCGACCAGATCACCGAGAACCCGACGGTCGTCAGTCGTCAGAGCCAATACCTGGCGGTGCGACGCAACGCCGGCATGGACCTGCTGGTGCAACGTTTCGGCGCCGAACTCAAGCGTTTCAAGCGCGAACCGGCCTATGCCGAACTGAGCGCCCGGTACGGCGCAGGCCCGATGGCCCAGGTCATGCCGTCGGCTGCGGCCAACGCCGAAATACACCGTTGAGCAGCAGGAAAGCAGCGCACGGCGTTTGCTCTGTTATACTCCGGCCTTCCCGCCAGGCTCACGCCCGGACGCCCGGTCTTGCAAAAGGTCTCCCGACACCGCTACAGCGCAGCTTTCAGCCCCGCGCGAGCCGTATCCGGACCCACCTTTAAGACCCGGCAGGACCGGACGGGATGACATTTATTGACCGTCATTCGCGCCAGGCAAGACTATCCCATTGGGCCAGGCCCTCACTAAAACAGGATTACTCATGTCCTTTGCTTCCCTCGGTCTCTCCGAGGCTTTAGTCGGCGCCATCGAAGCCGCCGGCTACACCGAGCCTACCCCGGTGCAACAGCGGGCCATTCCCGCCGTGTTGCAAGGTCGCGACCTGATGGTCGCGGCGCAGACAGGCACTGGTAAAACCGGCGGTTTCGCCCTCCCGATCCTGGAGCGGTTGTTTCCCAACGGTCACCCAGACAAATCCCAGCGTCATGGCCCGCGCCAACCGCGCGTACTGGTCCTGACCCCGACCCGCGAACTGGCGGCCCAGGTCCACGAGAGCTTCAAGATCTATGCCCGTGACCTGAAGTTCGTCAGCGCCTGCATCTTCGGCGGCGTGGGCATGAACCCGCAGGTCCAGGCCATGTCTCGCGGTGTCGACGTGCTGGTGGCCTGCCCCGGCCGCCTGCTGGACCTCGCCGGCCAAGGCAGCGTCGATTTGTCCCACGTGGAAATCCTCGTGCTGGACGAAGCCGACCGGATGCTCGACATGGGCTTCGTCCATGACGTAAAGAAGGTCCTCGCCCGCCTGCCCGCCAAGCGCCAGAACCTGCTGTTTTCGGCGACGTTCTCCAAGGACATCACCGACCTGGCCGGCAAGCTGCTGCACAACCCGGAACGCATCGAAGTCACGCCGCCCAACACCACGGTCGAGCGCATCGAGCAGCGAGTGTTCCGCCTGGCAGCCAGCCACAAGCGCGCCCTGCTGGCGCACCTGATCACCGCCGGCGCCTGGGAACAGGTCCTGGTGTTCACGCGCACCAAGCACGGCGCCAACCGCCTGGCCGAATACCTGGACAAGCATGGCCTGCCGGCCGTGGCGATCCATGGCAACAAGAGCCAGAACGCCCGCACCAAGGCCCTGGCCGACTTCAAGGCCGGTGAAGTGCGCATCCTGGTCGCCACCGACATCGCCGCCCGCGGCCTGGACATCGACCAGTTGCCCCACGTGGTCAACTTCGAACTGCCGAACGTCGATGAAGACTATGTGCACCGTATCGGCCGTACCGGCCGGGCCGGTCGTTCGGGCGAGGCGATCTCCCTGGTTGCGCCGGACGAAGAAAAGCTGCTCAAAAGCATCGAGCGCATGACCAAGCAGAAAATCGCCGACGGCGACCTGATGGGTTTCGACGCCAGCACCATCGAGGCCGAGAAGCCTGAAGTGCGTGAACGTCCGGACGTGCGCAACCCGCGCAATGCCCGTGGCCCACGGGGCGACGGTCCGAATGGCGGTGGCGGTGGTGGTGGCGGTCGCAAGGACAAAGGCAAGGACAAGGGCAAGGAAAAATCCGCCAGCAACGGCCGTGGCGAACGCCCGGCCCGTGAGCAGAAGCCCCGTGAAGGCAGCCCAGCCCGCGAGCAGCAGCGTCCGGCCCCACGCGCCGCAGCCGATCGCGCCCCGGACGAGTTCCTGGACGACGATATCGACAACTTCGGTAACCGCGTCGACTACGTACCGCAGCAAAAGCCCGCCCAAGGCCGCGGCCGTCGCCCGGGTGCTCCGGCACAAGGCGCAGGCGCAGCACGCAGCGGCCAGTCGCAGGGTCGCCAGAACGGTCCGCGCAACAGCAATGGCTCGTCCACCGGCACCCCGCCAGCCAAGCGCAACGGCCCACGCAACGGTGCGCCCCGTGACGGCCAGGCACGCCGCGAAGACTCCCGCCCTCGCCGCCCGGCCCGTGACGACCAGTCTCGCCAGGAACCGGCCGTACAGAACCCACGTGGCAACCAGCCGAAGATCATGCACAAGGAGTCGAAGATCGATCGTTTCCCGACGCCTGAGCAGCTGGATCAACTGCCGAGCCGTCCACGAGGCGAGAAACCGGCCTTGCTGACCCGCAATCGCTGAGTTTTTCCGTGCCGTAGAAAATGCCCCTTGGTCTCGCGATCAAGGGGCATTTTTGTTGAAGCCTCACACACATTCCTGTGGGGCACATCCTAATGTGGGAGCGGGCTTGCTCGCGAATGCGCACTGTCATTCAACATCTGTGTCTACTGGCCCACCGCTTTCGCGAGCAAGCCCGCTCCCACAGAGGTCAGGGGTCGTTTGCAGCATATTCATACGGCCATAAAAAAACGCCCCCGACCGCAAGGCCGGGGGCGTTTTTTTGTCAGGCGCGAAGATTACTTCGCTTTGACACCTTCAAACGAAACGTACAGCTCGACCACATCGGACGATGGGCCCAGGTCTTTCTGTTTGCCGAAGTCCGAGCGCTTGATGCTGGTGGTGCCTTCGAAGCCGGCACGGTAGCCGCCCCATGGGTCCTTGCCTTCACCCAGGAAAGTGGCCTTGACCACGACTGGCTTGGTCACGCCCAGCAGGGTCAGGTCGCCGGTGACGTCGGCCGTTTCCTTGCCATCAGCGTTCTTGCCGGTGGACTTGACGCTGGTGGAGACGAACTTGGCGTCGGCGAATTTGCCCGCGTTCAGGAAGTCGGCACTGGCGATGTGCTTGTCGCGCTCGGCGTGGTTGGTGAACACGCTGGCGGTGCGGACGTTGAACTCGATCTTGCTGTCTTCAGGCTTGGCGGCGTCGAAGTTGAACTTGCCGTCGATGTCCTTGAAGGTACCGGTGATGTAGCTGTAGCCCAGGTGGCTGATCTTGAAGTCGACGAAGGCGTGCTGACCTTCCTTGTCGACTACGTAGTCGGCAGCCATGGCCTGGCCGGCCAGCAGGGTGGAACCGATTGCCAGGGCGGCGAGCGTCTTTTTCAACATGCTTTCTATTCCTTTGGAGTCGAGGTTGAACATCAGGCTTGGCGCCCCAGCATGCGCTTGAGGGTCGCGTCACGGTCGATAAAGTGGTGTTTCAATGCTGCCAACGCATGGAGGCCGGAGAAAATGACCAGCGCCCATGCCAGGTACAGGTGAATCAGGCCGGCGACGTCTGCCTGGTCAGGCAGTCCAGACACCAACGCGGGTACTTCGAACAGGCCAAACACCGGGATCCCGACACCGTCTGCGGTGGAAATCAGGTAACCGGCAATCATCACGGCGAACAACCCGAGATACAGGGCACTGTGGCCGAGCTTGGCGCCGACGCGGGTCAGGCGACCATAGCTGGGCAAGGTCGGTGGCGGCGGGCTGACAAAACGCCAGAGCACCCGCAGCAGCATCACCGCCAGCAGCACCAGGCCAATGCTCTTGTGCAGGTCCGGCGCGTCTTTGCGCCAGGTGCTGTAGTAATCCAGGCCGACCATCCACAAGCCAAGCGCGAACAAACCGTACACCACCAGCGCAACGCCCCAGTGCAAAACGATACTGACCCAGCCATAGCGAGAAGAAGAGTTGCGTAGCTGCATTGCTCATATCCTGTAAAAACTGCGACCAAGACTAGCGAGTTATCTATCGATTTAAAGCGGAAAATTTCGCTTTGAAATATCGAGAAATACGATCATCAGTGTGGGTGGAGCGGGTTAAGAAAAGATTAAAGCTAATACGCTGTGTGGTATTGGGTAATCCCCAGGCAAAAAAAAGCGCGGCTGATACGCCGCGCTTTTTTGGTTCACCCCGAGTCGTTACTGAGCCTTGGTCTCAGCCGGTGTGGCCGTGGCCGGCTTGGCCGCCGGTTTTTTTGCCGGTGCGGATTTCTTCTCCGGCGCTTTTTTCGCCGGCGTTTTCGCCGCAGGCTTCTTGGCAGCCGGCTTGGCGGCGGCCTTCTTCGCCGGTTCAACCTTGGCCGGGACCGCAGGCTTCGGCGCTTCCACCGGAGCCGGGGCCGGCGCCGGCGCGGGAGCAGGCGCCGGGGCGGGTGGCGCTACCGGTTCCGGTGCCTTGACCGGCTCTGGCTTCTTCTCGTCGTCCGAACCACCGAACAGATTGGTGAAGAAGTTGCCCTTCTTCGCCGCCACGGCGCCCGCGGCTGCGGCTGCGACCGGAGCTACCTTGGCCGGCTCGAACGACTTGCCCGCTGCCAGGTCTTCCACCTGGCTGGCCGCCCGTTGACCGCTGCGCAGCGCACCTTCGAGGGTGCCTGGGTACAAGGTGTCGGTGTGCTCGCCGGCAAAGGCTACGCGTTGCAACGGTTTTTCCCACAGACGCCAGTACTTGCTGATCTGGCCCGGGCCAAAGGCCAGGTAGGCGCCGCCCATGGACGGGTCGGTGCTGTAGCGACGGATTTCATAGCCGGTGAACGCGCCACGGGCCTGTGGGTAGAACGCGTGCAGGCGAATGAGCACCTGGTCGACCATCTGCTTGTCGCCGAAGGCCTGCATCACCCGGGCGTTGTCGCCAGACAGGTTGATGACCACATTGGCGCCGCCCTTCAAGGCCGGCTCGATCCACATCATGCCCAGGCCGGTGTTGCTGTAGATCTCGCCGGACATGCGCGCCTTGCTGTCCCACACCGGGGTCTTGAACTTGAGCATGATCTGGTCGCGCCAACCGTAGTTGGTGCCTTTGATCGCGCCCTGGTGCTGGGCGTCGAGGGCCGGGGTCAGCTGGATCTTGTTCAGCGCCCGCAGGGGCACGGCCAACACCACGTAGTCGGCCTGGTAGCCGACGCTGCCGACCTTGACGGTCACGCCGTCCTTGTCCTGGGAAATCGCCGATACCGGCGAGTTGGTCTTGATGGTCTTCAGTTGCTTGACGAACGCCTGGGCCAGGACCGGGCTGCCACCGAGCAGGCGCGAAGCCCGCAGGTCGCGGTCGGACACACCCCGGTAAACGCGGTTCTGCTGTGCGAAATACAGCAGCGACAGGCGCGAAGGTTCGTCATAACGGGTACGGATTTCCTGGTTCACCAGTTGCCGCGCGGTGGCGGGCAGTTGCAGGCGGTCGAGCCAGTTGGACACGGTGATCTGGTCCAGGGCGTGCAACGTGTTGGTGGCGGCCGGGTTCTGCGGGTCCTCGATGGAGCGCGCCAGGTCGTCCAGGGTGGTTTCGTAGCGCTTCAGGGCTTCGGCGGTGGCCGGCTGCTTGGTCGCCAGGTCCGCGGCCGTGAAGTAGGTGCCGTCGATCAGGTAGCTGGGGGTGCGCACGAACTCCGGGGCCGGCGTGGTGCTCAGCTTGAAGGTCGAGACGTATTTGTTCAGCACCGGCTGGGTCTTGTCATTGCCGATCCATTCACTGGTGGCCATGCCCGAACGGCCGCCCAGGTCCTGCTTGGCCTCCAGCAGCGTCACGGCCCAACCCTTGTTCTGCAGCTCATAGGCCGCCGTCAGCCCCGCCAGGCCGCCACCGACGACGATGGCCGTCGGTTGTTTGTCCTTGGCCAGCGCCGAAACGCTGAACAGCCCTATCATCACCAGCGCACAGGCGCGCAGCCAACCAGCAGACATTCAGCGAACTCCGGATTAAAACGTAGGAAATTTCAGTTGTTCGAGCCAGACGGCTCTCGGTCTTGCGAGCCAGTCGGCTCAGGGAACGGCGAAGAATACGTCAGCCATCAAAACGCCGCCAGCGACGTCTATCGCCTCGGCCAAAGTAGCGGGAATGACACAATGGGTTGTCCGCGCGGCCACCATTGCATAGGCTTGCGCGATTGTTTTGCCCGCGCCCGCCGCGAGCCGCACCGAGGAGACTGTAAATGGGCCTGAATGACCAGTGGATGCAACGCGACCTCGCCGTGCTGTGGCATCCCTGCACCCAGATGAAAGACCACGAACAGCTGCCGCTGATCCCGATCAAGCGCGGTGAAGGCGTGTGGCTGGAAGACTTCGAGGGCAAGCGCTACCTCGATGCCGTCAGCTCCTGGTGGGTCAACGTGTTCGGCCACGCCAACCCGCGCATCAACCAGCGGATCAAGGATCAGGTCGATCAACTGGAGCACGTGATCCTCGCCGGCTTCAGCCACCAGCCGGTGATCGAACTGTCCGAGCGCCTGG
Organism: Pseudomonas sp. Cab53; assembly: GCF_018325965.1. Taxonomy (NCBI): domain Bacteria; kingdom Pseudomonadati; phylum Pseudomonadota; class Gammaproteobacteria; order Pseudomonadales; family Pseudomonadaceae; genus Pseudomonas; species Pseudomonas sp. Cab53. The sequence continues at coordinate 5,788,987 of NZ_AP021902.1, forward strand.
TCAAGCTCACGCCTGAAGGCCTGACGCGGTGCTTCTACGCCGATAACGGCTCGTCCTGCATCGAAGTGGCGATGAAGATGAGCTTCCATTACTGGGTCAATCGCGGCCGGTCCGACAAGAAGCGCTTCGTCACCCTGAGCAACAGCTATCACGGCGAAACCATCGCGGCGATGTCGGTAGGCGACGTGCCGCTGTTCACCGAGACCTACAAGGCGCTGCTGCTCGACACCCTCAAGGTGCCGAGCCCCGATTGCTACCACCGGCCCGAGGGGGTGAGCTGGGAAGCGCATTCGCGCACGATGTTCGCCGCCATGGAGCAGACCCTCGCCGAACATCACGATACGGTCGCGGCGGTGATCGTCGAGCCGCTGATCCAGGGCGCCGGCGGCATGCGCATGTATCACCCGGTGTACCTGAAACTGCTGCGCGAAGCCTGCGATCGCTACGACGTGCACCTGATCCACGACGAAATCGCCGTCGGCTTCGGGCGCACCGGCACGATGTTCGCCTGTGAGCAGGCCGGCATCACGCCGGACTTCCTGTGCCTGTCCAAGGCCCTGACCGGTGGCTACCTGCCGCTGGCGGCCTGCCTGACCACCGACGAGGTCTACAGCGCCTTCTACGACGACTACCCGACCCTGCGGGCCTTCCTGCATTCCCACAGCTACACGGGTAATCCACTGGCCTGCGCGGCGGCCCTGGCGACGCTGGATATCTTCGAGCAAGACCAGGTCATCGACAACAACCGGGCCCTGGCCCAGCGCATGGCCAGCGCCACCGCGCACCTGGTCGATCATCCGAATGTCGCCGAAGTGCGCCAGACCGGCATGGTGCTGGCCATCGAGATGGTCAAGGACAAGGCGAGCAAGACCGCCTACCCCTGGCAGGAACGGCGTGGCCTGAAGGTGTTCCAGCATGCCCTGGAGCGCGGGGCGTTGTTGCGTCCGCTGGGGAGCGTGGTGTATTTCCTGCCGCCGTACGTCATCACCCCGGAGCAGATCGACTTCCTGGCCGAAGTGGCCAGCGAAGGCATCGACATTGCCACCCGAGACACGGTCAGCGTGGCGGTGCCGAAGGACTTTCATCCGGGCTTCCGGGATCCGGGCTAAACGCTGGGCTATGTTGAAACTCTGTGTGGCGAGGGGATTTATCCCCGCTGGGCTGCGCAGCAGCCCCAGATGCGTCCAACGCGTTTTGCCTGAAACCCACCGGGATCCGCCTTAGGGCTGCTTCACGCAGCCCAACGGGGATAAATCCCCTCGCCACAGAAACCGCATCGCACCGTTAACTTTTTCAGAGATTCAACATGAGACTGTCCCGCTTCTTCATCGACACCCCCCTGAGCCTCGGCGACCACGAGCTGCCCGAGGCCCAGGCGCATTACATCGGCCGGGTGCTGCGCATGGCAGAGGGGGATGCGGTGCAGGTGTTCGACGGCTCGGGCCAGGAGTTTCGCGGTAGCCTGGCCGAAGTCGGCAAGAAGCGCGTGCGGGTGCAACTGGACGAGCAGTTCGCCGGGCAGCCTGAATCACCGTTGCGCATTCACCTCGGCCAGGGCTTGTCCCGGGGCGAGCGCATGGACTGGGCCATCCAGAAAGCCACGGAACTGGGCGTCAGCGAGATCACGCCGATATTCAGCGAACGCTGCGAAGTGCGCCTCAAGGACGAACGCGCCGACAAACGCCTGCTGCACTGGCGCCAGGTGGCGATCAGCGCCTGCGAGCAATGCGGCCGTTCGACCGTGCCGGTGATCCATGCGCCATTGCTGCTGGCCGATTGGCTGAAGCAGACCGAGGCCGAACTGAAACTGGTGCTGCACCCGGTGGCCGAGCCGCTGGTCAGCCATGCCAGGCCATCGACGCTGGCCTTCCTGATCGGCCCCGAAGGCGGGTTGTCCGAGGGCGAAGTCGAACAGGCCAAGGCCGCCGGCTACCACGCCGCCCGCCTCGGCCCTCGCGTGCTGCGCACCGAAACCGCGCCGGTGGTGGCGCTGGCGGTGGCGCAGCAGTTGTGGGGGGATTTCTAACCACCTGCGGCCACTGAGGAACCCGTGTGGGAGCGGGCTTGCTCGCGAATGCCATGGGTCAGTGACATCGATGTTGGCTGACCCACCGCTTTCGCGGGCAAGCCCGCTCCCACACGGGTTCGGCGGTGTTTGTCAGAGTACATAACGCAGAATCGCCACGAAGTGCAGCAGGCTGCCGGCGATCACGAACAGGTGCCAGATGCCATGGGCATGGCACAGGCGTTTATCGAGGGCGAAGAAAATGATGCCCACGGTGTACAACACGCCGCCCGAGGCCAGCCAGGCGAAACCGGTGCTGCCCAGGGCCGCCAGCAGCGGCTTGACCGCCACCAGCACGATCCAGCCCATCACGGCGTAGATCACGATCGACAGAATCCGCGCCTCGGATCGTGGCTTGATCTCCTGCAGGATCCCGATCAGCGCCAGCCCCCAGACGATCCCGAACAGGCTCCAGCCCCACGGCCCGCGCAAGGTCACCAGGCAGAACGGCGTGTAGCTGCCGGCGATCAGCAGGTAGATCGAAAAATGATCGACCTTCTGCATGATCTCTTTTCGGCGCCCGCGCACGCTGTGGTAGACCGTCGAGGCGCTGTACAGCACCAGCAGGGTAAACCCGTAGATCGCCACGCTGACGATCTTCCAGGGATCGCCGGTCAGCGCGGCAATCACCACCAGCCACACACCACCGATAAAGGCCGCAATGGCCCCGACCAGGTGGGTCCATGCGTTGAGTCGTTCCCCGTGATACATCGATTTCTGACCCTCCATGATGAAACAGGCGCCAAGGCTCAACCCTGTGGCGCAAAAGTGCAATGGTTTGCTTCTCGGCGAAGAACACTCCGTGGCATCAGATCGATTGAGGCACAATCGGATGACACGAATAAGAGTCCGCCCCATGCTGATCGACGAAGAATTGACCCTGAAGAAACTCGAGGTGTTCCTGGCGTTCATGCGCACCGGCAACCTGGCGCGGGCGGCGGTTGAGTTGCAGACCAGCAACGTCAGTGTGCACCGGGCCATTCACTCGCTGGAGAGCGCCCTGCGTTGCCCGCTGTTCAAGCACGAAGGTCGCAACCTCACGCCGCTGGAAAGCGCCTACGTGCTGGAGGAACGGGCCCAGAAGCTGATTCAGGACGTGGTCGAAAGCGTGCGCCTGACCCGTGAGGCCGCCGGGTTCTCCGCTGAGCGTTTCAAGCTCGGCTCCCTCTACTCACTGACGGTCAAGACCGTCCCGCAACTGATCATGGGCCTGAAGATCCGCCGCAGCGAACTCAACATCGACCTGATCATGGGCTCCAACATCGACCTGCTGTACAAGCTCAAGAACATGGAAGTGGACGCGATCCTGGTCTCGCTGGACGACAGCGTCAACGACCCGGACTGCGAGCACATCGCGCTGTTCTCCGATGACATTTTCCTCGCCACGCCGGCCGACTCACCGTTCGCCCAGCGCAGTGAGGTCGACCTGGCCGAGGTCCGCGACGAGACGTTCATCACCCTGACCCAGGGGTTTGCCACGCACCAGGACGGCATCCGGGTGTTCAGGCAGGCGGGGTTCGAGCCGAAGGTGGCGATGCAGGTCAACGACATCTTTACCCTGCTGAGCATGGTCAGCTCGGGCGTGGGCTATGCGTTGCTGCCAGGCAGGATCGCGGCGGTGTACGAGAACCGGGTGAAACTCATCCCGTTGCAGGACAAGTACCGATTGCAACAGCACATCGGCGTGGTGTTCCTCAAGGCCAAGGAGCGCGACCCGAACCTGCTGGCGTTGCTCGCCGAGTGCCGGATGTACGCCAATCGCCAGGGTTGAGACCCCGCGGACTTCTTCGCGAACAGGCTCGCGCCCACAAGATCCCAGGGCCTCTCGATCAAACGTGGGGCGAGCCTGCTCGCGAAGGGGGCGCCCCTGCCAACCGAACTACCCCAACAGCCCTCGCATGATCAAAAACAGTACCGAGGGACCCAGCAAGCAACCCAGCGCGGTATAGAACGCCGCCGTCAGACAACCATAGGGCACCAGCTTCGGATCCGTGGCTGCGAGCCCGCCCGCCACGCCACTGGAGGTCCCCATCAAGCCGCCGAAGATCACCGCGCTGCGTGGGTTGTTCAGGCCGATCAGTGGCGCCACGAACGGCGTCGCCACCATGACCAGGATCGCTTTGATCAAGCCTGCGGCAATCGACAGTGCCATCACCTCGGAACTGGCGCCGATGGCTGCGCCGGTCACGGGGCCGACGATGTAGGTGACCGCGCCTGCGCCAATGGTAGTCAGGCTTATCGCGTCGGTATAACCGAAGGCCATCGCCACCCCAACACCGGCGATGAATGATGTCCCGACGCCGACGAACAGCGCCAGCACTCCGACGAAACCGGCACGCTTGAGTTCTTCGATGTTCACGCCGAACGCAGTGGCGACGATGGCAAAGTCGCGCAACATCGCGCCGCCCAGCAGGCCGATGCCCGAGAGCAATGGAATGTCCACCACCCCTTTCTGTCCCCCGGTCATCGCGCCGCCAATGTACGACAGCACCAGCCCCAGCAGTATCGCGATGGCTGAACCATGCAGGCGACCCTTGGTGAATGTGTTACTGATCCAGTACGACACCCACATGGTGATGCCGACAATCGCGAAACCGCTGATCAGGCCGTAGCCGGTGATGACCTTCATCAATGACTCGTACATGGCGATCACCCTACCGTTTTCACGCAGGTGTCGGCTTCAGGCCCCTTGTTGCCGATGCGCACCAGCACCGGCACCATTGCAAAGGCAATCACCACCGCCAGAGTCCCCGCCAGGATCGCCATCGGCCCGCCCTTGAGGGCACCGTAGACATTCTGCTGGGCTGCCATTGCCACAACGATGGGAATGTAGACCGCGCTCCAGAATTCCACCCCGGCCTCGGATTTGCCCTTGAACAGACCACGCTTGCCCAGGTAGCTGCCCAGGCCGATCAGCAACAGCATTGCAATGCCGACCCCGCCGACATTGGCCGGCACGCCGATCAACTTACCCAGCAGTTCACCGATGAAAATACCCGTCAGGGTACAAAAAGCCAGAAACGCCACGCCGTAAATAATCATTGTTGTAGTCCTCAAAATGCATCGTCGAAGTTGTTGTTTTTGTGCTTCGCCAGCTTGAGTCGGTGGTCTAGGGTTGGCGGCGTCCCTCCTCTGCGAGCAGCGTCTGCAGGGTATCGAGCCGGGCACCGTCATAGGCCATGACCGTGCCCGACTCGAATACCCGGCGTGACAGCCCGGTCAGCACCGCACCGGGTGGCAGCTCGATCTGCAGCCGCACACCGCGTTCATAGGCACTTTGCACCGTGCCGCGCCAATCGACGACACGGCACATGTTGAAGGCCAGGTCGTCACGCAAGGCCTGCGGCGCGATGACCAGCCGGGCACGGCTGCCGCTCAAGTAACCCAAGGCCGGGGCTTGCAGCGGTACATCGGCAAATGCCTGGGCCAACGTTCGCGCCGGGGCCTCCAGCAGCGGGCAATGGGACGGCACGCTCACCGCCAGGCGACAGGCCTTGCCGGCGCCCTGGCCGCGCGCATGCCTGGCGACGGTGGCCATGGCCTCGTCGCTGCCGGCGATGACCACCTGGTTATCGGCATTGATATTGGCCAGGTAGACCGGCGTGCTGTCGCTGTGCACTTGCGCCAGCAAGCCTTCCACGGCGGCGAGGTCCAGGCCGATGATGGCGGTCATGCCATAGCCCTGTGGGTACGCCTGCTGCATCAACTCGCCCCGAAGGCTGACCAGCCGCAGCGCATCCTCGAAGCCCAACGCACCCGCCACCACCGCCGCCGGATAGGCACCGATGGACAACCCCGCCACATAATCCGGTGCCGGCGCCTGCTCCAGCAATCGACGGGATGCCGCCACGCCGGCGATCAACAGGCACAACTGCACGGCGCGGGTCGATTGCAACGCCTGGGCGCTGTCCAGTTGCAGCACGTCTTCACCGAGCACTTCGCTGGCCTGTTCCAACCACTGCGGCGCCAGGCCGTGGAGCATGCCTGCCCGCTGCGCGCCCTGGCCCGGAAACACCAAAAGGCTGCTCATGCCACCTGCTCCAGCGCCGGCTGCCAGGGATTGCTCACCAGTCGGGCCTGGTGGTCATCCTTGAGCAGGACCCGGCGCGACGACCCCGCCCACTCCCGCAGCGCCACGGCGCCGAAGGGCGTTTGCAGCTGCATGTCCACCCCGCACGCCGAGTCCTCCAGGTCCGCCAGCAACGCCTTGGCCCGCTGGCGTTCCAACGGTTGTGGCGTGCGCAGAATCAGGTCCAGGTCGCTGCGCGCATGCAGGGCCTCGACCCCACTGGCAAGCTCGAACCCGGCGCTGCCGCTGATGCCCCAGCGCCAGCCGCAGGCATCGAGCAGCGGCCGCAGACGGGACAGCGCTCGCAGGGCCGGCAGGTCGCGAGCGGAGTGGGCCTGGCACAGGTCTTCCGGGCGAACCCGGCGCAGGATCGCCGCCAACGGCATCGACGTGGCATAACGTTGTTCCCGGGCCCGACCACGAATGCCCACCGCCACCCACCCCGCCGGGCTCAGTGCCCGTCGTACCACCACCGGGTGCCCGAGACCGAGGGCTTCGCTCGCCCAGGCGGGTGCATCCAATGGCAACTGCGCCGGGGTCATCCCCCAGAGCAGGTCGTGGGCCAAGAAGGTGCTCACCACTGCTCACTCAGCAATTGGCGAACATGGCTGGAAGCGGCGCGATGGGGCGCCCCAAGGCGACTGCGCAAATCCCGAGGCGCCCCGCCGACATGCTTGATCGCCTGTTGCAGGCAGTCGGCAACCCGGGCCAGATCGGTCACCGAGGGCTGTTCGATCTGCTCGACCGACAAGGTTTCCCAGAGCAATCCCAGGCTGGCAAAGCTGTCGATGTCATAGGCCATCGGCGGCACGCTGGCGGCCAGTGCTTCCAGTTCTTCGACACTGCGCAGGGTCACCCGCGCCGCCGACGCCTTGCCCATGGCGTGGACCATCACCCCCGGATCGCGCAGCGCAATCAACCGGTTCGCCTGGTAGCCGTGGGCCAGGAACGCCCCAGACATCGCCTTGCCCACCAGCAGGCCGATCACCGGGTGCCCGGCCAGGCGGGCACGGGCGTAACTGTCCGCCGCCCCCGCCAGGGCCTGATGGATGCCCAGGGCTTCTTCCCGGCGCCCATAAGCCTGGCTGGGCACATCGACAATGGCGATCAGCGCCCGCTTGGCGGACGCCTGGCGGTCGGCCTCGATGGCGTCGTCCACCGCCTTGGCCAGGCCCCAGCCCTCCAGCAAACCGACCTCGCCGTTGCGCGCACGGGGAAAACGGTTGTCGGGGTCGGCCACGACCGCCAACAGGCGCACGGCCTGTTCGCCCAGCGTCGTGTCGACGACTTTCACCGAAGCAGGCAATCCCGACAGCGGCTCGGCACCGCCGCTCAAGGCTTCGAACCAGCGCAAGCCTCTCAATGAATACGAACTCATGGGCGTTCTCCCTGATACAACTGGCGAACCGCGGCCGGTTCGATCTGCGCGTGCGTGTCCAGGCGAGCCAGGCGTTGCAGGAACAGCCCGGCCTGGCCGCTGCGGTGCTGGGCAGGTACGCCCAGGTGCAGCAACTGGCTGACCTGTTGGCGAATCTGTGTCACATCATCGGCGCTGTAGCGGTCCACCAGCCCGGTGGCAAAACGCTGTTCGCCGCCGGTCAGGCTCCAGATGAAGGGGCGGTCGCGGGAGTCGTACTCGTCGAGCCCGGCCTCCTGCTCGATCACCTGCGGGCCGTTCAGGCCCAGCCGGGCCTCCTGGGTCACCAGCAGGTAACTGCACAACCCGGCGGCGATGGACATGCCGCCAAAGCAGCCGACGCTGCCCGCCACCACGCCCACCACCGGCTGGTACTGGCGCAGGTCGACGATCGCCGAGTGGATCTCGGCAATCGCCGCCAGGCCCAGGTTCGCCTCCTGCAAGCGCACGCCGCCGGTTTCCAGCAGCAGCACGGCGCGGGTCGGAATGCCACGACGGTTGTCCTCGGCAGCCAACTCCAGCGCACCGGCAATCTTCGCCCCACCGACCTCGCCGAGGCTGCCGCCCTGGAACGCGCCTTCGATCGCGGCGATCACCACCGGCAGGCCGTCGAGCGAGCCCTTGGCGATCACCACCCCGTCGTCGCTTTGGGGCACCACGCCTTGTCGCAGCAACCAGGGCGACATGACCCGCTGGAACGGGTCGAGCAACTCGCGAAACGTACCGGCATCGAGCAAGGCTTTCGCCCGCTGCCGGGCACCGAGTTCGACGAAGCTGTGCTTGTTGAGCAACGCTGCGCTGTCAGTCATGACCGATCTCCTCGAAGCCTTGTTCCAGGCGCAGGCGTACCACCCCCGGGGTGGCGCCGAAATCGTGGATGTCGATGGCCAGCGCGGGAGGCGTCTGGCCGTCGAACATCCGGGCGAACAGATGTTGCCAGCGTTGTTCGCTGCCATTGACCGAGGTCTGCACCTGGATGGTCAGCTTGCCGGCCAGCCCCGGCTCGATCAGCACTTCCAAGTCGCCCGAGCCGACACAGCCCACCAGGGCACGCCCCCGTGGCGGCTGCCCGGCGGGGAATTCAAACATTAAGGTTTGCATCAGAAAGCTCCCTGGATGAGGCCGTCACCCGATTCGATACGGTCGACGAACAGGCAGGCGGCGAGCAGGTCGGCGGCACCGCCGGGCGAGGCGTTCAAGGCGATCAGTTGTTGGTCCAGCCCGTGCAAGCGGCGGCGACCGTCGAGGCTGGCGCTGCCGCCGGCGTCCAGCACCGCCTGGGCGCCAGTCTGCATGGCCTGCAAACCGGGCTCGCCGGCGCGGTACAGCACGCAGGTGTCCGCCAGTTGGGTCATGATCGCCAGCAAGGCATCGAGCCGGGCGTTCTGTTCGCCGTGCCCTTGGGCGCGGCTGCATCTGAGTTGCGGCAGGGCCCGCTGCGTGATCGAAGGAAAACCAAGCTGCGCTTCTTCCCTGGCGCCGCGGGCGCCGTAGCGTTGGGCGACTTGGGCGCCATGGCTGAGGGGCCTTGGCGCATAGCGATCGTCTAGCAACGCCAGGCGCGCGGCGCGCAAGGTGACCGCGCCGGCCGTAGCGGCTTGAGGTGCCAGCGCAGCCGCGGCCACCAACAGGCCCAGCGCCCAGATCGCGCCACGATGGGTGTTCACGCCACCGGTGGTGGCAAGCATTGACGCTTCCCCTTCCCGTCCGATCCGCCCGAGGGCTTCGCGCAGCGGCAGGCCGATTTCACCGAACTCGATCGCTGCTTCAGCCATTTGCTTGAAAGCCGGCCACAAGGCCAGCGCCGAGGCGTGCATCAGGCCGAGGTGCAGGTCGGTGTGGGCGCCGTTGCCACGTCGGTCCACCAGCGCCGGTTTGGGCGACAGGTCCGCTTCGTCGATCAGCGCGTCCACCGCCAGGTCGGCCAGTCGGTCGGCCAGGCTCAGGGTTTTCGGTTGCAGGTTGAATGCGAGCATTACCAACTCCTGAATTTGGCGGGCGGGTTGTAGAGGCCACCGGACCACTCCACCAGATCGGCCACGCTCTTGGCGGCGAGCCATTGGCGGGTGGCGTCGGTGCGGCGAATGCCGAGGTCTTCGGGCAAGGCGATCAAGCCCTCGCGGCGCATGCGGGCGGTGTCCTTGGGGTTGTGCCGCAGGCCGATGGCGGTGACGCCGGCCACGGCAGCGATCATGGCCTGGCGCTCTTCCAGGGAACGGGCCTTGTACAGGTAGGCGATGCCTTCCTCGGTGAGCAGGTGGGTGACGTCGTCGCCGTAGATCATGATCGGCGCCAGGGGCATCCCGGCTTTCCTGGCCACGTCCACCGCATCGAGGGTGTCGACGAAGGTGGGCTTGCCGCCTTCCTGGAAGGTCTCGACCATTTGCACCACCAGCTTCTTGCCGCGTTCGAGCAATGGCGCCTCGCCGTCGCCATGGCGCATGTCGAGCCAGGCCGGCGTGCCATGTCGACGACCACGCGGGTCGTGGCCCATATTCGGTGCCCCGCCGAAGCCGGCCAGTCGCCCTCGGGTCACGGTGGAGGAATGGCCGTCGCCGTCCACTTGCAGGGTCGCGCCGATGAACAGGTCCACCGCGTATTGCCCGGCCAGTTGGCACATCATGCGGTTGGAGCGCAGCGAGCCGTCGTGGCCGGTGAAGAACACGTCCGGCCGGGCGGCGATGTAGTTTTCCATCCCCAGCTCGGTGCCAAAGCAATGCACGCTTTCGACCCAACCGCTTTCAATGGCCGGGATCAACGTCGGGTGCGGGTTGAGGGTCCAGTTGCGGCAGATCTTGCCCTTGAGCCCGAGGGATTCGCCGTAGGTCGGCAAGATCAGCTCGATCGCCGCGGTGTTGAAGCCGATGCCGTGGTTGAGGGACTGGACGTTGTGTTTCTCATAGATCCCACGGATCGCCATCATCGCCATCAAGACGTGCACCGGCTTGATGTGACGCGGGTCGCGGGTGAACAGCGGCTCGATATAGAACGGCTTGTCGGCCACCACCACGAAATCCACCCAGGACGCCGGGATATCCACCCGCGGCAGGTCGCTGACGTCGTCTACCAACTGATTGACCTGGACGATGACGATGCCATCGCTGAACGCCGCCGGTTCAATCAACGCCGGGGTGTCTTCGGTGCTCGGGCCGGTGTAGATGTTGCCGGCGCGGTCGGCCATGAAGCCGGCCGAGAGCACCACGTTGGGAATCAGGTCCACCACCAGCCGGGCGTAAAGCTCGATGTAGGTGTGGATCGCGCCGACTTCCAGCAGCCCGTCTTCGAGCAACTGGCTGATGCGCAGGCTCTGGGTGCCGGCGAAGGAAAAGTCGAGCTTGCGGGCGATGCCGCGTTCGAACAGGTCCAGGTGCTCGGGCCGGCCGACGCTGGGCATGATCATGTGCAGGTCGTGCAGCTTCGAAGGATCGGCCTTGGCCAGGGCGCGCGCGAGGAAATCCGCCTGCTTCTGGTTATTGCCCTCCAACACCACACGGTCGCCTGGCAGGACCAGCGCCTCCAGCGCCGCCACGATCTTGTCGGTGGGCAACACCACACCGTCGGCCAGCCCCTTCACCAGCCCGAGACGCCGCTGCTTTTCGCCGCGCCGCCGCGTCCAGCGCGAGTCGGGGGATATTGTTGTTGTCATGACCACTCCACGGGTTCGCTGTCGTGGGGCTTACCTTAGGAGCGATGGTGTCAGGGCATCAATCAAGCTCGATGGTAGATCGTTACGCTTGGCGTAATGATCGAGCACAACCCTTGTGAAAGGCGGTTTGAGACACGGCGCCAGCCCTCGTGGGAGCGAGCTTGCTCGCGAAGACGGCGGCACGGTCAACATTATCGGTGACTGACATATCGCTTTCGCGAGCAAGCTCGCTCCCACAGCGAGGGATGGCGGGCTGCTTGAAATTGAGACTCAGCGCCGGACTTTGTGGGAGCGGGCTTGCCCGCGAAGGCGGCGGCACGGTCAGCATCATCGGTGACCGACACGCCGCTTTCGCGAGCAAGCTCGCTCCCACAGGATGAGGGACTGGCTCAGGCTTTGACCAGGCCGGCGGCGATGACCAGTTCTTCCAATGCCAGCAGGTCCGGTACTTTTGCCACGTGCTCGCCCACTTGCACCGCCGCCTGTTCCAGCCCGCACAGCGGTACATCGACGTAGCTCAGTTGAGCGTCGAGCTTGCAGGAACGGGGGATGCCTTGCACCAACAGTGCCATGAAGCGCAGCTCCGGGCGGCCGCCCAGGGCGTTGAGCACGACGATGCGCACTCGCTCGCCGATCACGGTTTTCTGGCCGCACGCCGATTCGAAGCTCAGCAGCGGGATCTGCCGTTCGCGCCAGCTGGCCCAGCCCAGGAACCACGGCGGCGTGTCCAGATCGAACGTGCTGCCCTGGTAGTCGATCAACTCGGCCACCGCGACGTTGGGCAGGATCAGGTGGCGGTCCGCCAGGGGCAACAGCAACCCGGTGAGGTGGCTGGTGCGCTGGTGGGGGTGCAGGTCATGCATGGGGCTTGCTCCAGTGCGCGATGCTGTCGAGCAGCACCGATTCCTGGTACGGCTTGCCCAGGTAGTCGTTGACGCCGATCGCCATGGCGCGGTCGCGGTGTTTCTGGCCGGTGCGCGAGGTGATCATGATGATCGGCAAATGTGCCAGGCGCGGGTCGTTGCGCACCAGGGTGGCCACTTCGAAGCCATCCATGCGCGGCATCTCGATGTCCAGCAGCATCAGGTCCGGCGAATGCTCGGCCAGCAGCGCCATCGCGTCCACCCCATCCTTGGCGGTCAGGACATGCATGCCATGGCGCTCCAGCAGGCGGCTGGTGACCTTACGCACCGTCACCGAGTCGTCCACCACCAGCACCAGCAGCGGCCGTTGCGGCTCGCCCTCGCTTTCGGTCGGCAGCGGTCGGCGTGGCACCTGGTGAGGCAAGGCGCGGATCGGCGCCAGCAGGTCGAGGATCAACACCACCCGGCCATCCCCCAGGATAGTCGCCCCGGACACACCCTGCACCGCCGCAAACTGCGCGCCAAGGCTCTTGACCACGATCTCGCGGGTGCCGGCGGTGGTGTCCACCTGCACCGCGATATGGCGCTCGTTGCACTGCATCAGCAGCAGCGGCAACGGTTGGCTCTGGCCCAGCAGTTTCGGCCGCGCCGTGGTCTTGAGCAGCTCGCCCAGGTAGCACAGTTCGTAGCGCTGCCCGGCGTAGGTATAGGTCGGCGGATCGAGCTGGTAATAGCCATCCAGCTCGGCAGGCAAGACCCGCACGATGCTTTCGATGGTATTGAGCGGGATCGCGTACTGGTCTTCGTGACACTGCACCATCAACGCCCGGTTGATCGCCAGAGTGAACGGCAGGCGGATGCGGAAATGCACCCCCTGCCCTGGCGTCGAGTCGATGATCATGCTACCGCCCAGTTGCCGCACCTCTTCGTGGACCACGTCCATGCCGACGCCGCGCCCGGAGATCTGGGTGATCTTCTCGGCGGTGGAAAACCCCGGCTGCAGGATGAACTGCAACACGTCGCGGTCACTGATGTCGCTGTCGGGAGCCAGCAGGCCGCGCTTGATCGCCTTGCGCCGCACCGCCTCCAACGGCACGCCGGCACCGTCGTCGCGGATGTCGAAAATGATGTCGCCGCCCTCCCGCGACAAGTCGAGGCTGATGCGTCCGCGGGTCGGCTTGCCGGCGGCGAGGCGCACGTCGGCCGGTTCCAGGCCGTGGTCGACGGCGTTGCGCAGCATGTGCTCCAGGGGCGCGGCCATGCGCTCCAGCACGTTGCGGTCCATTTCGCCCTCGGCATTGTCGACCACGAACTCGACCTCCTTGCCCAGTTCCTGAGCCACTTGCCGGACGATGCGCTTGAGGCGCGGCAACATGCGCTCGAAGGGCACCATGCGCGTGCGCATCAGGCTTTCCTGGAGCTCGGTGTTGATCCGTCCTTGCTGTTGCAACAGGCTTTCGGCGTCGTGATTGCCGCGGTCGAGGGTTTCCTTGAGGTCGAGCAGATCCGAAGCGGATTCGAACAAGGCGCGGGACAGTTGCTGCAACTGGGAATGCCGGTCCATTTCCAGGGGGTCGAACTCCTCGTAGCCCAGGCGCTCGGCCTCGACCTGCTGGCGACTGAGAATCCGCCCCTGGGTCTCGGTGTCCAGCCGGCGCAACTGATCACGCATGCGCTCGATGGTGGTTTCCATTTCGCTCAACGCCACCCGGGCGTCGTTGACTTGCTGTTCGATGCGGCCTCGGAAGATCGACGCTTCACCGGCCAGGTTGACCAGGTCGTCGAGCAGTTCGGCGGAGACCTTGACCATGTCCGCGCCGTCGCTGGGTGCGCTCGGCTCGGGCCTGGCGGGTGCCGGCGTGGCGGCAGTGACCGGGGCCGCGACCGGCGCCGGAAGCGGCTGTGCCACGGGCGTCGCCTGACTTGCCGGAGCGTCCTGCGCGTGACTCACCGCCTGGATCTGTGCGATCAGCCGGTCGCCCGGCGGGCACGGGTGCCCGGCGCGTACGGCATCGAGCATCTGCGCCAGTCGGTCGTGACTGCTTTGCAGCAGGGTGAACAGGCTCGGACTGGGCTGGAGCAGACCGGCCGACAAGCCTTCGTAAAGGTTCTCCAACTCATGGGCCAGGTCGCCGATGGGCACGATCTCCACCATCCGCGCGCCGCCCTTGAGGGTGTGCAGGTCCCGCAACAGGGTTTCCACGGCCTGGCGATTCGACGGCTCGGCCTGCCAGCGCAGCAACGCCGCGCCGGAGCTGTCGAGAATGTCGAAGCCTTCTTCGAGGAAGATCTCCAGCAACTCAGGGTCCTGGCCGGCTGCATCACCCTGGCCTGCCCCGGCGGTGTCGATGGCGTTCGGCTTGTCCTGGCGGAAGCGGCGGATGGCATCGATCAGCGCAACGGGATCGCCCAGCGGCTGGCCCTGTTGCAATTGCCCAAGCAGCAGGTCGAGGCGTTCGTGGCTGCGTTCGAGCAGTTGCTCCAGTGCCTCGCTGTGGCTGTAGCGACGGTCCACCAGGCCTTCGTAGAGGTTTTCCAGTTCCTGGGCCAGGTCGCTTACCGGCCGGATATCGGCCATCCGTGCCCCGCCCTTGAGCGTGTGCAGGTCCCGTTGCAACGAAGACAGCGGCGCACCGTTGTCCGGGTCGGCCAACCAGCGCTGCAAGGCCTGGGCGGCGCTCTCGAGAATGTCCTGGGCTTCCTCGAGGAAGATCGCCGCGATGTCGTCGTCCACCGCCGCGTCGGTGGGGGCGTCGCGTTCCAGCTCGGCGGTGGCCTGACCCAGTTCGTGGATGCTCAGGGTCCGACTGCCGTCGCTGCGGATCAGGCCGGTGGCCGCCGGGTCGAGGCCGTCTTCCAGCAACCTGCGCAAGGCCTGGACCCGTTCGGGTTGTGGATGCACCGACTGCCCGGCCGCCAGTTCATCGAGCATGTCGATCAGTGCCTCATGGGCGCGCTGGGCTTCCTGGAAAAACATGTCGCTGACCACCAGGCTGCTCTCTTCCACCGCGCCGTAGAGGTCGAGCAACGCTTCGCAAAGCTCATCGACCGGGTGCAGGTCGGCCAGGTGTGCGCCTTCGCCGAGGGTGGTCAGCTCATCCAGCAACGCACTCAGTTCCTGGCCTTCGCCCGGATGCTGCTGCCAGCGCTGCAGCAGGCTTTCGGCGTCGAGCAGGATGTCCATGCCCTGGGCGAGGAAGTTGTTGATCAGTTGGGGATCGCGCTTGGCACGCAGTCCCTTGTCCGGGGCGTCGAGGGCTGTTTGCAGGCGTTCGGCCAACAACGATTGGGCTCGCTGGATCAGGTCCTCGGCACCGGGAATCGGTGCCAGCGGCTCGCTGTGCAACTGGCGCAGGCTGCGGCGCAGCAACCCTTCGGCCTCCAGCAACAGTTCGACCTCATCCAGGTCGAGGGCAATCAGGTGGGCCTTGTATTCCCGGGCCAGTTCATCCAGTGCGCCAGTCAGCTCGGCAATCGGCAGCACGCCGGCCATGGAGGCACTGCCCTTGAGGGTGTGCAAGGCCCGTTGCAGTTCATCGCTGGCCTGCAACGGCAAGTGGTCGGTGGCCTGGTCGAGAAACCGATTGAGGCTGGCGAGGTGGCCCTGGGCTTCATTGTCGAAGATCTTCAGCAGCAACGGGTCGAGGGCGGCCACGTCCTGCACATCTTCATCGGCCTCGTCATCGCCCTTGGCGAGGGCATGGGCGCGGGCGGCCAGGCGATCGACGTCATCGCGCTGCCGTTGCTGGTGGGCGGCGAACTCGGTCACCAGGGCCGGCAGCAACTGCACGGTGTCCTCGATCAGTTGGCGCACCGAAGCCGTCGGCTCGACACTGCGCTCCAGCACCCGGTTGAGCAGGTTTTCCACCGCCCAGGCCAGTTCCCCCAGCACCAGCGCCCGCACCATCCGGCCGCTGCCCTTGAGGGTGTGGAAGGCCCGGCGCAATTCACTCAGGGCACCCTGGTCATCGGGGTGGACGTTCCAACGCGGCAGGTATTCGCGCAGGACGTCCAGCACCTCATCGGTCTCCTCGAGAAAGACCTCGCGCAATTCATCGTCCACCGGATGTTCGTCCCGCGGCGGCGGCAGCAGGCTGCCCGGTGTGCTGCGGGCCGGCGGGTTGACCGTCGAGACCGGGCTGGCCAGCACTTGCGCCAGCGATTGCACCGTCAGCGGGTCGTCCAGTTCTTGCAAGTCCTGCATCAGCTGGGCTTCGTTGGGCCCCAGCACATCCTCCAGCAACGGCACCCGCGCTTCGTCCGGGAAATAGCCGAGCGCGGCCAGGCTCCGCTCGACCCCGTCGAGCAAAGACTCGCCGGGGGTCTGTGGGTCTTCGCTCAAGCGCTCCAGGTAGTATTCGAGGCCGCTGATCACATCGGCCAGATGGTCGAGGGCTTCCCAGCCCGGCTGGGCCTGATCGAACAACAGGTGTTCGCGGATGAACCCGTTGCACGCCTCCACCAGGCCGGCCGCGCGGCTCAGGGGGATCATCGCCAGCGCACCGCGCACCTGGGTCAGCAGGGCTGGCAAGGGCTGCAACTGCTCGCGGTTCCAGTCGGCGTCGATGTAGTCGACGATCATGTCCTTGGCCTGTTGCAGGCAGGTGTGCGCCTCCTTGATGACAATCTGGTGGATCTGAGTCAGATCGGTGGTGGGCAGGTGCGTGTCTTCGCGGCTCTGCGGCTCGACGGTGCCGACCATGCCGGCCAGGGTGGCTTCGACGTAGAGCAAGGCACCGGCGACGTCCATCAGGGTCGCGTCATCAGGCTCGCGCTGGCCCTGGGCGAGGCTCAGCACCACCGCCAGTTGATCGATGATGACCTTGCGCGGCTGGCCGAAGCCCAGCACCGCCAGGGTATCGGCGATCTGTCGCAGCGGCGCCAGCAGACTGTCCAGTTCCGAGGCGTGCTGGCGATCGCTGCGCACGAACAGGTCGAGGCGCTCCTTGACCCGCACCAGTTCTTCACAGAGCGCGGCAAGCACCGAGCGCAAGGCATCGCGGTCGGGCCCGGCGAGGCGCGCGCGTTCTTCGTCGACCATGGCGCTGTCGGGCAGCGCGTCGTCCAGTGAGTAGCGTTCTTTCATGATCTGCATCTGCCCGCTGGGGTGTTCGGCCTTGGCAATATAGAACAACAAGCTCTTGAGCAGGTGGGCCGGTGCCGGTTGATTGATGCCACCCATGCCGTGTTCGAGCAAGCGCCTGAGTTCCTTGTCGGCTTCCTTGAACAGGCTGCGCAACGCCGGGCTGTTGGCGATGCGCCCCTCGCGCATGCCTTCGACCAGCGCCGAGGCCACCTGCCACAAGGCATTGAGCGGCGCCCCGGCGCACAGCCCTTCCAGGCGATGGAAGACCTTGGCCAGGTAGCCGAGGTGGGTGGCATCGTCTTGTTCGCGCAACAGCCCGACGAGAGCCATTTGCAGGGTCTGGCGCAGCTTGCGCAGGGTGTTCGGCAGGTCCGGCGGTTCGAGTCGCCGCAACGCTTCGTCGCTCAGCGGCGGCAGTTGCGGCAGCTCGGGGCTGAACAGGCTGGTCTCCGACAACAGGCTTTCGCCCCGGGCGCTGCGCAAGTCGTTGATCAACGGCAGCACCACCAGCGGTAAATCGCGGCGAGCGCCCTGGACACGGTCCAGGTAGATCGGCAACTGGCCCAGGGCCTGGCTCAACAGGCTGATGGCCTCTTCGCGATGGCTGATGCGGTTGTCCTGCAGGGCCAGGCACAGCTGTTCCATCTCTTCGGCCAGCAGCGCGGCGCCGTAGAATTCGACCATCTGCAAGCCACCGTGCACCTGATGGATACCGGCCAGGCACTGCGCGAGGGCATCCAACGCCTGCGGGTCGTCCACCAGGCGATTGAGGGCCTGGTGGGCCTGCTTCAGCGTTTCGGCAATCTCGCCCTTGACCCACTCCAGGGCCACATAGTCGCGCCGATCAGCCATAACCACTCCAAATCAACAGTGACATGCCAAGGGTACGAATCAACCCTGTGGCGAGGGGATTTATCCCCGCTGGGCTGCGCAGCAGCCCCCAAAAACCCGGCAGCAAGATGTCAGCTCGTCAGACAGTTTGAATGGGGCCGCTTCGCGCCCCAGCGGGGATAAATCCCCTCGCCACAAAAGCGCCTCATCATCAGACGAATCCCGCTGGTCACCCCTTGTCCTCACCCGCAGCCGCCGGCAAGGTGAACCCGGACACCGACCGCCGCAGTTGGCTGGCCATTTTCGCCAGGTTGCCGATGCTCTCGGCGGTGGCGGTGGAGCCCGACGAGGTTTGCGTGGTGATCTGCTGGATCACGTTCATGGTCAGGGAAATCTGCCCCGCCGACGTGGTCTGTTGCTGCGCCGCGTTGGAAATGCTCTGGATCAGCGCCGCCAGGGTCTTGGACACGCCTTCGATCTCCTCCAGCGCGACGCCGGCATCCTGGGCCAACCGGGCCCCGCGCACCACTTCGGTGGTGGTCTGCTCCATGGAGATCACCGCTTCATTGGTGTCGGCCTGGATCGCTCGCACCAGTGTCTCGATCTGCCGGGTCGCCGCCGACGAACGCTCCGCCAGGCGCTGCACTTCATCGGCCACCACCGCGAAGCCGCGCCCGGCGTCGCCGGCCATGGAGGCCTGGATGGCGGCGTTGAGGGCCAGGATGTTGGTCTGGTCGGCGATGTCGTCGATCAGGCTGACAATGTCGCCAATCTCCTGGGACGATTCGCCCAGGCGCTTGATGCGCTTGGCGGTGTCCTGAATCTGTTCGCGAATGTTGTCCATGCCGTGGATGGTGTTGTGCACCACCTCGTTGCCCTTGTTGGCGATTTCCACCGAGCGCTCGGCCACCGCCGACGACTCGGCGGCGTTGGCCGAAACCTGGTCGATGGACTGGGCCATCTCATTGATGGAAGTCGACGCCTCGGAGATCTGCTGGGCCTGGTGCTCGGACGCCTGGGCCAGGTGCATCGCCGTGGCCTGGGTTTCCTGCACGGCGGCGGCGACCTGGCCGGCGGTGAGGTTGATGGTCGCCACCAGGTCGCGCAGTTGATCCACCGAATAGTTGATGGAGTCGGCGATGGTGCCGGTGAAGTCCTCGGTCACCGAGGCGGTCACCGTCAGGTCGCCGTCGGCCAGGTCTTCGATCTCGTCCAGCAGACGCATGATCGCGTTCTGGTTGCGCTCGTTCTTTTCCGCGGTCTCGCGCAATTGGCGGTTGGTTTCCCGAACCATTACCAGGCCGATCAGGATGATCGACGTCAGCGCCAGCAGGCCCAGCACATACCCGCCGATGGCGTTGGCCGCGCGCCCGCCGGCCAGGTTCTCGAACGCCGTGGCCAGGTGCGACGCTTCGTCGAGCAGGGTTTGCGACAGGCTGAAGATATTGCCGGCCGACTCACGGACCTTGAACAGCTCCGGCGACGTTTCGAGGATTTCATCCACCGAACCCGAGACGAACTCGAACAGTTCGCTGATTTCGCTCAAGCGGGCCCGGGCATCGCGGTCCTGGACCTGGGAAATCTTCAAGGCCAGGTCACCCTGCAACATGCCGTTGAGTACCTGGCCGAAACGCGCGGCGTCGCGGCCGAAGGTGTCGGCGGCCTGGCTGGCGTTTTCATCCCCCGCCAGCACGGTGTTGACCGCGCCGAGAATCCGCTCGGCCAGCAGCGACTGGCGCTGGGCCATGGCCACCTGGGCCGCGGGCGCACCACGTTGCAGCAAAATCTCGACGACTTTCTCGTACTCGACCTGCAGTTGCGGCACGGTCTCGGCCAACGTCGCCGCCACTTGATGCAACGACAGGACCGTCTGCTCGCTGGACAGAATGGCGTCGGCGTTTTTCAGCAGGCGTTCCCAGTCCAGCTGCACGGCGCGCATCTGCGGGCGCAGGGCGGCGGGCGCGGGCGGCAGCCCGGTCACCGGGTCCCCCTGTTTCAGGTAGCCCCAGCGCTGGGCAAAGTCATTGCGCGCATCGCTCAGCAACTTGAACGCGGCCGGCTTGCCGGCAGCGGCCTCGGTGGCGTTCTTGGCAATGCGCTGGGACAGCACCCGCAACTCACCGGCGTGACCGATGTACTGCTTGTCGTAGGTGGACTGGGTGTTGAGGTAGGCGAAGTTGGCGAACAGCAACATGATGAAGACAATCAGCGCGACGAACAGCACGATGATCTGCGAACGACTGCGCGACGCTTCCAGTGGCTTGCCTGCTTTTGCTTTGATCATCGGTTCTCGCCTGTACTGCATCATCCAACTCACTCACCGTGGTACCCCATGTGGGAGCGAGCTTGCTCGCGATAGCATCGGATCAGCCAGCCTTGATTTAGCTGACCCACCGCAATCGCGAGCAAGCTCGCTCCCACAAGGGACCGGCGCTGTATCCCGTCAAATCGCTACATCCATGAACCCTGGCGAGCGCGTCAACGCAAACGGGCTGAACACCTGCCACGGCGGCTCGCCGGGAAACTGCCCTTTGACGAACACCGACTCCGGGCCGTCGAGCTCGTCCACCAGCGTCGGCTCCAGGCTGCCTTGGGGAAAATGCTGCAACCCGAGGACCTCATCCACCAGCAAGCCGGTGAACACTTCGTCGTGATCCACCACCAGCACGCGCCGCTGCTTGCGCACGGGCGACAGTTCATGGCCGAAGAACCCGCACAGGTCCATCAATGGCAGCAGCCGCCCGCGCAGGTTAGCCACACCGCGCACCCAGGGCTTGACCCCGGGCAACTGTGTGCAACGCGGTTCATGCAGCACTTCACTGACCTCCCCCATGGGGGCCACGTACCAATGCTCGCCCAGGCGAAACCCGATGCCGCTCCAACTGTCGCGGTGGGTCGGCTGGGAAGGCAGGTCGGCCCCCAGCAGCCGGCAGCGCCGGTCGATCTGCAGCAGCAGTTCGAATGCCGTCAGGTTCTGGCTCATGGCCGCGTCGTCAATCCGCCAGCACTTTGTTCAGGGTCGCGATCAGGGTTTCTTCGTCCACCGGTTTGGTCAGGTAGTCCTTCGCGCCCTGGCGCGTACCCCAGACCTTGTCGGTGTCCTGGTCCTTGGTGGTGATGATGATCACCGGGATGTGCCCGGTGTCCGGATCCTTGGTCAACTGGCGGGTGGCCTGGAAACCGTTGAGGCCGGGCATGACGATGTCCATCAGCACGGCGTCGGGTTTTTCCTGGCGCGCCAGGGCCACGCCATCGGCGCCGTTCTCGGCCTTCAGGACCTGGTGGCCGTGCTTTTCCAGCATGCCGGTCAATTTGTACATTTCGGTCGGCGAATCATCGACGATCAGAATACGTGCCATGGTGTTCCCCATTTTTGTCGACCCCAGGCCCGTTGGCCGAGTGTCATTAATGTGCCTGGTGCGGCTGGACAGCGGCAAAGCCCGGGACATGGGCCTGTATCGCACCCAGCAGTTCTTCCTTGCTGAACGGTTTGGTCAAAAACTGATCGGAGCCGACGATGCGCCCCTTGGCCTTGTCGAACAAGCCGTCACGGGACGACAGCATGATCACCGGCGTGGCCTTGAACGCGCTGTTGTTCTTGATCAGGGCGCAGGTCTGGTAGCCGTCCAGGCGCGGCATCATGATGTCGACAAAGATGATGCCCGGATGATGATCGGCGATCTTGGCCAGGGCATCGAAGCCGTCGATGGCCGTGATCACCTCGCAGCCGACGTTGCGCAGCAAGGTTTCGGCGGTGCGGCGGATGGTCTTCGAGTCGTCGATGACCATCACCTTCAAGGCACTGGGTTGCTGCTGCGTAAATTGCTCTGCCATTGCCACTGCGAACCGGTTTTTAACGCGCCAGGGTGGTCGACGGCGCAAACCCTTGATGTTCAAGGCCCGCGCGTCACATGGCAGCCTTTTTAGCACAGTCTCCATCGCCGATCTATCGGCCGCTCGGCGCGGCGGTTTTTCCTTGACCGCCAAACTTGGGGGCGCCACTCTGACGCCACTTTTTCACGCCATTTGTGCCCATCATATTTTCGAGGAACCAAGCCATGAGCGTACGCGTCGGCATTGTCATGGACCCTATCGCCAGCATTTCCTATAAGAAGGATAGCTCGCTGGCCATGCTGCTGGCCGCTCAAAAGCGCGGCTGGGAGTTGTTCTACATGGAGCAGCGCGACCTCTACCAGGCCGAGGGCCAGGCGCGGGCGCGGATGAAACCGCTGAAAGTCTTCGCCAACCCCGAGAAATGGTTCGAGCTGGGCGCCGAAAGCGATGCCCTGCTGAGCGACCTCGACGTGATCCTGATGCGCAAGGACCCGCCGTTCGACATGGAGTTCGTCTACTCCACCTACCTGTTGGAGCAGGCCGAGAACGCTGGCGTGCTGGTGGTCAACAAACCCCAGAGCCTGCGCGACTGCAACGAAAAGCTGTTCGCCACGCTGTTCCCTCAGTGCACGCCGCCGACCCTCGTCAGCCGCCGCCCGGACGTGCTGCGCGAGTTTGCCGAGCATCACGGCGACGTGATCCTCAAACCCCTGGACGGCATGGGCGGTTCCTCGATCTTCCGCCACACCGCCGGCCACCCGAACCTGTCGGTGATCCTGGAAACCCTGACCCTGCATGGCAAACAGCAGATCATGATCCAGGGCTACCTGCCGGCCATCGTCGACGGCGACAAGCGCATCCTGATGATCGACGGCGAACCGGTGGACTATTGCCTGGCCCGGATTCCAGCGGCTGGCGAAACCCGCGGCAACCTGGCCGCCGGTGGCCGTGGCGAGGCGCGCCCGCTGACCGACAAGGACCGCTGGATCGCCGCCCAGGTCGGCCCGAGCCTGCGGGAGAAAGGCCTGCTGTTCGTGGGCCTGGACGTGATCGGTGAGCACCTGACGGAAATCAACGTCACCAGCCCGACCTGCATCCGCGAGATCGACAACGCCTTCGGCACCGACATCGGTGGCCTGCTGATGGATGCCATCGATCAGAAGCTCAAGGCTCGTTGATCCAGATCTGATGAAGGAAACCCACATTGCGTTATCATGCCCGGCCTGAAAAAAACGCGATGTTGGTTTCCTTGTCATGACCCTCCCGTCCGACCTGCCCCAAGAGCTTGCCCATCGCGGCGTGCGCCCGGCCGATCGCCTCGGTTTTACGCTGTTCCTGGCGGCGCTGATCCACCTGGCCCTGTTGCTGGGCGTCGGGTTTGCCACGGTCGAACCCAAGCAGATCAGCCAGACCCTGGAAATCACCCTGGCCACCTTCAAGAGCGAGACGAAGCCGGCGAAGGCCGATTTCCTCGCCCAGGAAAACCAGCAGGGCAGCGGCACCCTGGAAAAAAAGGCCATTCCCAAGACCACCGAGATCGCGCCGTTCCAGGACAATCAGGTGCAGAAAACCAGCCCGCCCCCAGCCACCAAGCCCGAGGTGCAGGAGGCCGCGCCGAAGGCCGCCGTGACCACCGTGGCGCCCAAGCCCAAGAAGGCCCCGGTCAAGGAAGAGGTCAAGCCCGACCCCAAGCCCAAGGCCCCCGCCCCGACATTCGACAGCTCCCAGTTGTCCAGCGACATCGCCAGCCTGGAAGCCGAACTGGCCCAGGAGCAGCAGCTCTATGCCAAGCGCCCGCGCATTCACCGCCTGAGCGCGGCCTCGACCATGCGCGACAAGGGCGCCTGGTACAAGGACGAGTGGCGCAAGAAGGTCGAGCGCATCGGCAACCTGAACTACCCCGACGAAGCGCGGCGCAAGCAGATCTACGGCAACCTGCGGCTGATGGTCTCGATCAACCGCGACGGCTCGCTGTATGAAGTGTTGGTCCTGGAGTCCTCCGGCCAGCCACTGCTGGACCAGGCGGCCCAGCGGATCGTGCGCCTGGCCGCGCCGTTCGCCCCGTTTACCGGGGATCTGTCGGACATCGACCGGCTGGAGATCATCCGCACCTGGAAATTCTCCCGGGGCGACCGGTTGTCCAGTAACTGACACATCATTGATGCCTGTGGGAGCGGGCTTGCTCGCGAAGCGGCCTGTACATCCGACAGATTTCTTGCGGCAGGACCACCGTCTTCGCGAGCAAGCCCGCTCCCACATTGATGGGGCCGGGAGGCCGATAGGGGCATTTGCAACGCATCCCCAGCTTGTCAGTTCGCCCCCGCGCCGCCACACTAGCGCCTATGAAAAACGTCAGCCCCACCTACCTCAAGCATCAATTCCTGATCGCCATGCCGCACATGGCCGATCCGAACTTTGCCCATACCTTGACCTACATCGTCGAGCACACGGCCAATGGGGCCATGGGGCTGGTGATCAATCGCCCGCAGGAGCTGAACCTGGCGGACATCCTCGAGCAGCTGCGCCCTGATGTAGAGCCGCCATTGTTGTGCCAGCACGTGCCGATCTTCATCGGCGGCCCGGTGCAAACCGATCGCGGTTTCGTGCTCCATCCGTCGGGGCCGACCTACCAGGCCACGGTGGACCTGAACGGCGTGTCGCTGTCCACGTCCCAGGACGTGCTGTTCGCCATCGCCGACGGCGTCGGCCCGGAAAAAAGCCTGATCGCCCTCGGCTACGCCGGCTGGGAAGCCGGGCAACTGGAGGCCGAGCTGGCCGACAACGCCTGGCTGACCTGCCCGTTCGACGCCGACATCCTGTTCAACACCAGCAGTGAACTGCGCCTGGAAGCGGCCGCCAGCCGGCTGGGGATCAACCTCAGCCTGCTCACCAGCCAGGCGGGACACGCCTGATGGCCTTGCGCTTGCTGCTGGGCTTCGATTACGGCACCAAACAGATCGGCGTGGCAGTCGGCCAGGTCATTACCGGCCAGGCCCGCGAACTGTGCACGCTCAAGGCGCAGAATGGCGTCCCGGACTGGAACCAGGTCGAGGCGCTGATCAAGGAATGGAAACCCGACGCCGTGGTGGTCGGCCTGCCGTTGAACATGGACGGCACACCCAGTGACATGTGCGTGCGCGCGGAAAAGTTCGCCCGCCGGCTCAATGGCCGCTTCAACCTGCCCTTCTATACCCACGACGAACGCCTGACCACGTTCGAAGCCAAGGGTGAGCGCCTGGAGCGTGGCGGGCAGAAAGGCAGTTACCGCGACAACCCGGTGGACGCCATTGCCGCCGCCCTGCTGCTGCAAGGGTGGCTCGATGCCAACACCGCCCTGTTCGAAACCTGATTTTCTATAAAGCGCCGCCAAGGCGCTTTCTTTTAGCGATGAACCGCGCCCCTCACACCGGCCCGGAAACCTGAAGGAGCCAGCATGAGCCTGCCCAATCCTGCCGAACTGATCAGCCAGATGGCGATCCGTCTCACGGCACACCTGGAACAACGCGGCATCCGCGAACCGCGCTACATCGGTATTCGCACCGGTGGCGTCTGGGTCGCCCAGGCATTGCTCGATGAACTGGGCAGCCAATCGCCGTTGGGCACCCTGGATGTGTCGTTCTACCGCGACGACTTCAGCCAGAACGGCCTGCATCCGCAAGTCCGCCCTTCGGCGCTGCCGTTCGAGATCGAAGGCCAGCACCTGGTACTGATCGACGACGTGCTGATGAGCGGGCGGACCATCCGCGCGGCCATGAATGAGTTGTTCGACTACGGCCGCCCGGCCAGCGTGACCCTGGTGTGCCTGCTGGACCTGAACGCTGCCGAACTGCCGATCCGCCCGGACGTGGTCGGCGCGACACTGGCGCTGGCCGCCCACGAGCGCGTCAAGCTCTCCGGGCCCGCGCCGCTGCAACTCGAACTGCAAGACCTTGCCCTTTAACTGCCCTTGTAAGAGTCCATTGCGATGACGCCTCTCGAAACCAAGCGCCCGCTGCAGCTCAACGATCAGGGCCAGCTGCGGCACTTCCTGTCCCTCGACGGCTTGCGCCGCGAGCTGCTGACAGAAATCCTCGACACCGCCGACTCGTTCCTCGAAGTCGGCGCCCGGGCAGTAAAGAAAGTCCCGTTGCTGCGCGGCAAGACCGTGTGCAACGTGTTCTTCGAAAACTCCACCCGCACCCGCACCACCTTCGAACTGGCCGCCCAGCGGCTGTCGGCGGACGTGATCACCCTCAACGTGTCGACGTCCTCGGCGAGCAAGGGCGAGACCCTGCTCGACACCCTGCGCAACCTCGAAGCCATGGCCGCCGATATGTTCGTCGTGCGCCACGGTGATTCCGGCGCGGCGCATTTCATTGCCGAGCACGTCTGCCCACAGGTGGCGATCATCAACGGCGGCGACGGCCGCCACGCCCACCCGACCCAGGGCATGCTGGACATGCTCACCATCCGCCGGCACAAAGGCAGCTTCGAGAACCTCTCGGTGGCCATCGTCGGCGACATCCTGCATTCGCGGGTGGCCCGCTCGAACATGCTGGCCCTCAAGACCCTCGGTTGCCCGGACATTCGCGTGATCGCGCCGAAGACCCTGCTGCCCATCGGCGTCGAGCAGTACGGCGTGAAGGTCTACACCGACATGACCGAAGGCCTCAAGGATGTCGACGTGGTGATCATGCTGCGCCTGCAGCGTGAACGCATGACCGGCGGCCTGCTGCCCAGCGAAGGCGAGTTCTACCGCCTCTACGGCCTGACCACCTCCCGCCTGGCCGGGGCCAAGCCAGACGCTATCGTCATGCACCCGGGGCCGATCAACCGCGGGGTGGAGATCGAGTCGGCGGTGGCCGACGGGCCGCATTCGGTGATCCTCAACCAGGTGACCTACGGCATCGCCATCCGCATGGCCGTGCTGTCCATGGCCATGAGCGGGCAAACGGCCCAGCGCCAATTCGACCAGGAGAACGCCCAGTGAAGCTCAGCATTCTCGGCGCACGCGTGATCGATCCGGCCAGCGGCCTGGATCAAGTGACCGACATCCACATCGACGCCTGCAAGATCGTCGCCCTGGGCGCTGCGCCCGCCGGTTTCACCGCCGTGCAAACCCTCGACGCCCAAGGCCTGGTGGCGGCCCCGGGCCTGGTGGACCTGAACGTCGCCCTGCGCGAACCCGGCTACAGCCGCAAAGGCAGCATCGTCAGCGAAACCCGCGCCGCCGCCGCCGGTGGCGTGACCAGCCTGTGCTGCCCGCCGCAGACCAAACCGGTGCTGGACACCTCGGCCGTGGCCGAACTGATCCTCGACCGCGCCCGCGAAGCCGGCAATACCAAGGTCTTCCCGATCGGCGCCCTGAGCAAAGGCCTGGACGGCGAGCAACTGGCCGAACTCATCGCCCTGCGCGACGCCGGCTGCGTGGCGTTCGGCAACGGCCTGAACAGTTTCCGCAACACCCGCACCCTGTGCCGCGCCCTGGAATACGCGGCGACGTTTGGCCTGACGGTGATCTTCAATTCCCAGGATCACGACCTGGCCGAAGGTGGCCTGGCCCACGAAGGCCCGACCGCCAGCTTCCTCGGCCTGCCGGGCATCCCGGAAACCGCCGAGACCGTGGCCCTGGCCCGGGACCTGCTGCTGGTGGAGCAAAGCGGCGTGCGTGCGCACTTCAGCCAGTTGACCAGCGCCCGTGGCGCGGCGTTGATCGCCCAGGCCCAGGCCCGGGGCTTGCCGGTCACCGCCGACGTGGCGCTGTACCAGTTGATTCTGACCGACGAAGCGCTGATCGATTTCAACAGCGTCTATCACGTCCAGCCGCCGCTGCGCACGCGCGCCGACCGCGATGGCTTGCGCGAGGCGGTGAAGAGCGGCGTGATCTCGGCCATCTCCAGCCACCACCAGCCCCATGAGCGTGATGCCAAGCTGGCACCGTTCGGCGCCACCGAGCCCGGCATCAGCAGCGTCGAACTGCTGCTGCCGTTGGCGATGACCCTGGTGGAAGACGGCTTACTCGACCTGCCGACCTTGCTCGCGCGCCTGAGCGCTGGCCCGGCCCAGGCCCTGCAATTGCCGGTCGGGAAACTGGCCGTGGGCGCCGCGGCCGACCTGGTGCTGTTCGACCCTGCTGCTTCCACCGTGGCCGGCGAAGCCTGGCGCTCCAAGGGTGACAACTGCCCGTTCCTGGGCCACAGCCTGCCGGGGGTGGTGCGTTACACCCTGATGGATGGGCGGGTCACTCACCAGGCCTGAGACCGCGTCGCGCCTATCGCGAGCAAGCTCGCTCCCACAGTTGGATCTTTGGTGAACACATGATTTGTGAACACCTCGATCCAGTGTGGGAGCGAGCTTGCTCGCGATGCAGGCGCCCCGGTCTTACTGAAACGCCCCCCGCTTCTGCGCATTGCGAATCGAAACCTGGTCATTGAGTGTCCAGAAGTCATACAGCACCCCCAGGAAAAACACCCCGCCCGTCAGCAGATAGACAATCCCGCTGAGCCATTTGCCCTGGTACATGCGGTGTACGCCAAACACCCCGAGAAACGTCAGCAGGATCCACGCCACGGAGTATTCGATGGGGCCGGGGGTAAAGCGCAGGTCTGCCTCGCGGTCCATGGCCGGGATCAGGAACAGGTCGATCAGCCAGCCGATGCCCAACAGGCCAAACGTGAAGAACCAGAGCGTGCCGGTGACCGGCTTGCCGTAATAGAAACGGTGGGCACCGGTGAAACCGAAAATCCACAGCAGGTAGCCGATGACTTTGCTGTGGGTGTCGTGCACGGCGCCCGGTTGATAGCTGTTCATGAAGAGTCTCTTCGCCTCGATAGATAAATTTTTTCTGACTTTTTGTGACTTTTTCGTGTCTCGCCGACAAGCAGTCTTCGCCGCACCGATTCGACGAAAGCCCCGTACTAGCGGGGCTGTGTCGGACAATCGGGCCAATTTGTCGCATTTAGACGGGTTTTGCCTGGGGTTCCAAATCGACAAACGGCCTCGGAATCGCAAAAAAAGCTGTTATAAAGTTGCGCGCTAACCTTTATGAGCCCTGCCTAATGCGTCCATTTTTCAAGACATGGCTAACCATTTGCCTATTATTGCCACTGGCCGCCCACGCCACCAATCGTGAGCAACGTCTGCCCAACATCAACGGCTACACCCCCAAATCCCATGTTTCTGCTCCTTCGAGCAAGAACAAGCCCGGTGCACAACGCCCAGGCACCGCCAGCAGCAAGCTGGTACCGCCCATGGCGAGCAAGACCAGCAGCAACGTGCTGAGCCGCGCCGTCAATGTACTCGGTACACCTTATCGTTGGGGCGGCAGTAGCCCAAGTAAAGGCTTCGATTGCAGCGGACTGGTGAAATACGCCTTCAACGACGCCACCTTCGACCTGCCGCGCACCTCCAACGCGATGGCTGCCGGGCATGGCGAGAAAGTCGAGCGCAAGGACCTCAAGCCGGGCGACCTGATCTTCTTCAAGCTCAAGAGCCGCCGGGTCAACCACGTGGCGATCTACCTGGGCAACGACCGCTTCATCCATGCCCCGCGCCGTGGCAAGTCGGTGACCATCG
The DNA here is from genome assembly GCF_018325965.1 of Pseudomonas sp. Cab53. Taxonomy (NCBI): domain Bacteria; kingdom Pseudomonadati; phylum Pseudomonadota; class Gammaproteobacteria; order Pseudomonadales; family Pseudomonadaceae; genus Pseudomonas; species Pseudomonas sp. Cab53. The sequence goes on from NZ_AP021902.1 coordinate 5,818,352, forward strand.
ACACCCTGAACAAGCCGTACTGGGACACCCACTATGTGGTAGCCAAGCGCGTGCTGCCGAAAGAGCCGGGCGGGATGCGGGTCGTCCAACGCTGATCAAAGCCCCCCCTGTGGCGAGGGGATTTATCCCCGCTGGGCTGCGGAGCAGCCCCCAAATGTGGCGAGTCAGAAATAAAAATGTAAGCCTCTGCATTTTGGGGGCGCTTCGCGCCCCAGCGGGGATAAATCCCCTCGCCACAAGGGCTCGCGCCGGCCTTTCTAGAAATTATCCGGCGTACGCGCCCGCTCCCGCGCATGTTCCCGGCTGATCAGGCCCTTGTTCACCAGGTCCTTCAGGCACATGTCCAGCGTCTGCATCCCCAGCGACCCGCCGGTCTGGATCGACGAGTACATCTGGGCGATCTTGTCTTCGCGGATCAGGTTGCGAATGGCCGACGTGCCCAGCATGATCTCGTGCGCGGCAATGCGGCCGCCACCGATCTTCTTGATCAGGGTCTGGGAGATCACCGCTTGCAGTGACTCCGACAGCATCGAGCGCACCATGGACTTCTCGTCCCCCGGGAATACGTCCACCACCCGGTCGATGGTCTTGGCCGCCGACGTGGTGTGCAGCGTACCGAACACCAGGTGCCCGGTTTCGGCGGCGGTCAGCGCCAGGCGAATGGTTTCCAGGTCGCGCATTTCCCCCACCAAGATCACGTCCGGGTCTTCCCGCAGGGCCGAGCGCAAGGCCGTGGAGAAGTCCTGGGTATCGCGGTGTACCTCACGCTGGTTGATCAGGCACTTGCGCGGCTCGTGGACGAACTCGATCGGGTCTTCGATGGTAAGAATGTGATGGTGCTTGTGGCTGTTGAGGTAGTCGATCATCGCCGCCAGGGTGGTGGACTTGCCCGAGCCGGTCGGCCCGGTCACCAGGACCAGGCCCCGGGGCGACTCGGTCACTTTGCGAAACACTTCGCCCATCCCCAGGTCTTCCATGGTCAGGACCTTCGACGGGATGGTCCGGAACACCGCCCCCGCGCCGCGATTCTGGTTGAAGGCGTTGACCCGGAACCGTGCAACGCCCGGCACCTCGAAGGAAAAGTCGGTTTCCAGAAACTTTTCGTAATCCACTCGTTGCCGGTCGTTCATGATGTCGTAGATCAACTCATGGACCTGCTTGTGATCCAGTGCCGGCAGGTTGATCCGCCGCACATCGCCATCGACCCGGATCATCGGCGGCAAGCCGGCGGACAGGTGCAGGTCCGACGCCCCCTGTTTGGCGCTGAACGCCAGCAGTTCAGTGATATCCATAGCGCTCCTCAATTCCAGTAGAATGCCGCGAACCTCAGACCGCTGGCGCTTCTTTATGTCCACGATAGCAGACAACATCGCTCAGGTTAGATCGCGTATCCGCGCTGCGGAACAGGCCGCCCAGCGTGCCGAACAGAGTGTCCAACTGCTGGCCGTGAGCAAGACCAAGCCCGCCCAGGCCCTGCGCGAAGCCTATGCCGCGGGCCTTCGGGACTTCGGCGAGAACTACCTGCAAGAAGCCCTGGGCAAGCAGGCCGAACTCACCGACCTGCCCTTGATCTGGCACTTCATCGGCCCCATTCAATCGAACAAGACGCGCGCTATTGCCGAACATTTCGATTGGGTGCACTCCGTGGATCGCTTGAAAATTGCCCAACGCCTGTCCGAGCAACGCCCGGACGGCTTGCCGCCGCTGAACATCTGCATCCAGGTCAACGTCAGCGGTGAAGCCAGCAAGTCCGGCTGCACCCCGGCGGACCTGCCAGCCCTGGCCGCCGCCATCGACGCCTTGCCGCGGCTCAAGCTGCGCGGGCTGATGGCCATTCCCGAGCCAACCGAGGAGCGTACCGCCCAGGATGCCGCCTTCGGTGCGGTCCAACGCCTGCAAGCGAGTCTGCAACTGCCGCTGGACACCCTTTCCATGGGCATGAGCCATGACCTCGAGTCGGCCATCGCCCAAGGCGCCACCTGGGTACGAATCGGAACAGCCCTGTTCGGCGCCCGCGACTATAGCGCCGGCTGAGCCCAAGCCATGCCGACCCCACTCTCTAATCAAGGACCAGTCATGAGCAACATGCGTATTGCCTTCATCGGCGCCGGCAACATGGCCGCCAGCCTGATCGGCGGCCTGCGGGCCAAGGGTCTGGATGCCTCGCAGATCCGCGCCAGCGATCCGGGCGAGCAAACCCGCAGCCGGGTGAGCGACGAGCACGGCATCGAGACCTTTGCCGACAATGCCCAGGCCGCCGACGGCGCGGACGTCATCGTGCTGGCGGTCAAGCCCCAGGCCATGAAAGCCGTATGCGAAGCCCTGCGCCCGAGCCTCAAGCCCCATCAACTGGTGGTGTCGATTGCCGCCGGCATCACCTGCGCCAGCATGAACAAATGGCTGGGCGAGCAGCCCATCGTGCGCTGCATGCCCAACACCCCGGCGCTGCTGCGCCAAGGTGTCAGCGGCCTGTTCGCCACCCCGCAGGTGAGCGCCGCGCAACGCCAGCAGGCGCAGGAGCTGTTGTCGGCTGTGGGCCTGGCGCTGTGGCTGGACACCGAGCAACAGCTGGACGCCGTCACCGCCGTCTCGGGCTCGGGCCCGGCGTACTTCTTCCTGCTGGTCGAAGCCATGACCGCCGCCGGCGAGAAACTCGGCCTGCCCCGGGAGATCGCCGCGAAGCTGACGGCGCAGACCGCCCTCGGCGCGGCTCACATGGTGGTGTCCAGCGACGTCGATGCGGCCGAGCTGCGCCGCCGCGTGACATCGCCGGCCGGCACCACCGAAGCCGCCATCAAATCATTCCAGGCCGGGGGCTTCGAAGCCCTGGTGGAAACCGCACTCGGCGCCGCCGCGCACCGCTCGGCCGAAATGGCCGAACAACTGGGTCAATAAGGAGCCATCATGATTGGATTGAACACCGCAGCGGTTTACGTGCTGCAAACCCTTGGCAGCCTGTACCTGCTGATCGTGCTGCTGCGCTTCGTGCTGCAACTGGTGCGCGCCAACTTCTATAACCCGCTGTGCCAGTTCGTCGTCAAGGCCACCCAGCCGCTGCTCAAGCCCTTGCGCCGGATCATCCCGAGCCTGTTCGGCCTGGACATGTCGTCGCTGGTGCTGGCCATCCTCGTGCAGATGGCACTGATGGCCCTGACCCTGCTGCTGACCTACGGCACCACCGGCAATCCGCTGCAACTGCTGATCTGGTCGATCATTGGCGTGACCGCGCTGTTCCTGAAGATCTTCTTCTTCGCCATGATCATCAGCGTCATCCTGTCGTGGGTCGCGCCTGGCAGCCACAACCCGGGCGCCGAGCTGGTGAACCAGATCTGCGAACCGGCCCTGGCCCCGTTCCGCCGCATCGTGCCGAACCTCGGCGGCCTGGATATCTCGCCGATCCTGGCGTTCATGGTGCTCAAGCTGATCGACATGCTGGTGATCAACAACCTCGCGGCCATGACCATGATGCCCGAGATCCTGCGCCTGCTGATCTGACGAGGCGCACATCCTGTGGCGAGGGAGCTTGCTCCCGCTGGGCTGCGCAGCAGCCCCAAAAACCAGGGCCGCTACGCGGCCCAGCGGGAGCAAGCTCCCTCGCCACGGGTGGCAGTGTTCGAACAGGCCCCGCGCCTTTGCTTGCCGCTAACCCCAGCGGTCTTTAGACTTACGCCTCATTTCAACGAGAGCAGGGTCGATGCCAGCTGCCTTTCCCGCCGATTCCGTTGGTCTGGTGACGCCGCAAGTGGCGCATTTCAGCGAGCCCCTGGCCCTGGCCTGCGGACGCTCGTTGCCGGCCTATGACCTGATTTATGAAACCTACGGCACCCTCAATGCCACGGCCAGCAATGCCGTGCTGATCTGCCACGCCTTGTCGGGCCACCACCACGCCGCCGGCTATCACAGCGTCGACGACCGCAAGCCGGGCTGGTGGGACAGTTGCATCGGCCCGGGCAAGCCCATCGACACCAACCGGTTCTTCGTGGTCAGCCTGAACAACCTCGGTGGCTGCAACGGCTCCACCGGCCCCAGCAGCCTCAACCCGGACACCGGCAAGCCGTTCGGCGCCGATTTCCCGGTGCTCACCGTGGAAGACTGGGTGCACAGCCAGGCACGCCTGGCCGACCGCCTCGGCATCGACCAGTGGGCGGCGGTGATCGGCGGCAGCCTGGGCGGCATGCAGGCGCTGCAATGGACCATCACCTACCCGGACCGCGTGCGCCATTGCCTGGCAATCGCCTCGGCCCCCAAGCTGTCGGCGCAGAACATCGCCTTCAACGAAGTGGCGCGCCAGGCCATCCTCACCGACCCGGAGTTCCATGGCGGCTCGTTCCAGGAACACGGCGTGATCCCCAAGCGCGGGCTGATGCTGGCGCGCATGGTCGGGCACATCACCTACCTGTCCGACGACTCCATGGGCGAGAAATTCGGCCGCGGCCTCAAGAGCGAAAAGCTCAACTACGACTTCCACAGCGTCGAGTTCCAGGTGGAAAGCTACCTGCGTTATCAGGGCGAGGAGTTCTCCGGGCGCTTCGACGCCAACACCTACCTGCTGATGACCAAGGCCCTGGACTACTTCGATCCGGCGGCGAGCTGCGACGATGACCTGGCGAAAACCTTCGCCGGCGCCACCGCCAAGTTCTGCGTGATGTCGTTCACCACCGACTGGCGTTTCTCCCCGGCACGCTCCCGGGAGTTGGTGGATGCGCTGATGGCCGCGCGCAAGGATGTCTGCTACCTGGAAATCGACGCGCCCCAGGGCCACGACGCCTTTCTGATCCCGATCCCGCGCTACCTGCAGGCGTTCGGTAACTACATGAACCGTATAACGCTGTGAGGACGCCATGAGAGCCGATCTGGAAATCATCCAGGAATGGATCCCCGCCGGCAGCCGCGTGCTCGACCTGGGCTGCGGCGACGGCGAACTGCTGACCTGGCTGCGGGACCACAAGCAGGTCAGCGGCTACGGCCTGGAAAACGACCCGGACAACATCGCCGAATGCGTCGCCAAGGGCATCAACGTCATCGAGCAGGACCTGGACAAGGGCCTGGGCAACTTTGCCAGCAACAGCTTCGACATCGTGGTCATGACCCAGGCCCTGCAAGCGGTGCATTACCCGGACAAGATCCTCGACGAAATGCTGCGGGTCGGGCGCCAGTGCATCATCACCTTTCCCAATTTCGGGCACTGGCGTTGCCGCTGGTACCTGGCGAGCAAGGGCCGCATGCCGGTGTCGGAGTTCCTGCCCTACACGTGGTACAACACGCCGAACATCCACTTCTGCACCTTCGCCGATTTCGAAGCACTGTGCCGCGAACGGGAAGCCAAGGTCATCGATCGCCTGGCCGTGGACCAGCAGCACCGACACGGGTGGGCCAGCAAGCTATGGCCTAATCTGTTAGGTGAGATCGGCATTTATCGGGTCAGCAGCCCAGGCCTGCCCGATTACCAGGTCGCGGTGTGAACCCCGGCCCTGACAGGAGCACGACATGAAACGTCTCGCATTGTTTCTCATCACCGCCTGCCTCTGTGCAGGCGCCATGGCCGCCGACGTCATCAAGGCCGAGCGCAAGGAAGTGTTCGGCGACGTCACCGTGCACTACAACACCTTCAACTCCACGTTCCTCACGCCGGACATCGCCAAGGCCACCGAGCTGGTGCGCAGCAAGAACCAGGGCGTGATCAACGTATCGGTGATCAAGGACGGCAAGCCCTTGATGGCCCAGGTCAGCGGCACGATCAAGGACCTGACCAGCAAGGCCGTCCCGCTGACGTTCCGCCAGGTCATCGAGCAAGGCGCGATCTACTACATCGCCCAGTACCCGGTGGAGCAGCAGGAAAACCGCACCTTCGAAATCAAGGTGCAGACCGGCGACAAGATCAACACCCTCAACTTCAACCAGGAACTGTTCCCCGGCGAATGATGAACCTCTCCCAACTCGTACTCGCCAGCCACAACGCCGGCAAACTCAAGGAACTCCAGGCCATGCTCGGCGGGTCGGTGCAATTGCGCTCGATCGGTGAGTTCAGCCAGGTGGAGCCTGAAGAAACCGGCCTGTCGTTCGTCGAGAACGCCATCCTCAAGGCCCGCAATGCCGCGCGCCTCTCGGGGCTGCCGGCGCTGGCCGACGACTCCGGGCTGGCAGTGGACTTCCTGGGCGGTGCGCCGGGCATCTATTCGGCCCGTTACGCCGACGGCAAGGGCGACGCGGCGAACAATGCCAAGCTGCTTGAGGCCCTCAAGGATGTGCCGCAAGCCGAGCGCGGCGCGCAGTTCGTTTGCGTCCTGGCGCTGGTGCGGCACGCCGACGACCCGCTGCCGATCCTCTGCGAAGGCCTGTGGCACGGGCGCATCCTCACCGAGGCCAGCGGCGAGCACGGCTTTGGCTATGACCCGTTGTTCTGGGTGCCGGAACGCAATTGCTCCAGCGCCGAACTCGGCCCGGTGGAGAAAAACCAACTGAGCCACCGCGCGCGCGCCATGGTCCTGCTGCGCCAGCGCCTGGGCCTGCAATGAACGATGACACCCCCGCGCCGCTGATCCATGGCGGCGCACAAACGCCTCGGGCGCCACTACCGGTGCTGCCGCCCCTGGCGTTGTACATCCACATCCCGTGGTGCGTACGCAAATGCCCTTATTGTGATTTCAACTCTCACACCGCCAGCCCACAGCTACCCGAAGAGGACTACGTCGATGCCCTGCTGGCCGACCTCGACCAGGACCTGCATGGCGTGCATGGCCGGGCACTGAGCTCGATCTTCTTCGGTGGCGGCACTCCCAGCCTGTTCAGCGCCCAGGCCCTGGGCCGGCTGCTCAAGGGCGTCGAGGCGCGCATACCGTTCGCCCCTGACATCGAAATCACCCTGGAAGCCAACCCCGGCACGTTCGAGCAAGAGAAGTTCGTCGCTTACCGGGCGCTGGGCATCAATCGCCTGTCCATCGGTATCCAGAGCTTCCAGCAAGCCAAGCTCGAGGCCCTGGGGCGGATCCACAACGGTGACGAAGCCGTGCGCGCCGCCGGCATGGCCCGCCAGGCCGGGTTCGACAACTTCAACCTGGACCTGATGCACGGCCTGCCGGACCAGTCCCTGGACGATGCCCTGGGCGACCTGCGCCAGGCCATCGCCTTGAAGCCGACGCATCTGTCCTGGTACCAGTTGACGCTGGAGCCCAATACCGTCTTCTGGAACCAGCCGCCGACGCTGCCGGAAGACGACACGTTGTGGGACATCCAGGAAGCCGGCCAGGCCCTGCTCGCCGAACACGGCTACGCCCAGTACGAAGTCTCGGCCTACGCCCAACCCGGCCGGGCGGCGCGGCATAACCTCAACTACTGGAGCTTTGGCGACTTCATTGGCATCGGTGCCGGTGCCCACGGCAAGCTCAGCCATCCGGACGGGCGCATCGTGCGCACCTGGAAGACGCGCCTGCCCAAGGACTACCTCAACCCGGCCAAGCGCTTCCTGGCCGGCGAGAAGACCCTGGCCAACGAAGAGCTGCCGTTCGAGTTCCTGATGAACGCCCTGCGCCTGACCCAGGGCGTGGACGCCCGCTTGTACCCGGAGCGCACTGGCCTGCCCCTGCAAAGCCTGGCCGACGGCCGCCGCGAGGCCGAACAAAGCGGGTTGTTGCAGGTCGAACCGTCACGTCTGGCGGCCACCGAGCGCGGACAACTGTTTCTCAATGACTTGCTGCAGAAATTTCTGAGCTGATCAACACAAGGAAATCGAATGGATCTGGTACTCGACCTGCTGGCCACCGTGTCCCGCTGGAGCCGCAGCAACCTGTCGGAAATCTCCCTGGCGCTGGTCGGCTGCCTGCTGGTGCTGTTCGGTGCGGACATCAAGGCCTGGGTCGAGCAACGCCTGGGCAGCATCGCCGGCGCGTTGCGCGTCCCGTTGATCGCCCTGCTGTGCATGATCGGCAGCGGTGCCGCCCTGATCTACGCCACGCCATGGGTGGTGCGAGGGCTGAGCCAGTTCAACAACTACAGCCTGGCGCCGGTGCTGTTGGTGGTACTGGTGTTGATCGGCGTGGTGGCGGATCGGCGCTGACCTTCGCACCGCCCCAAAACGACTGTGGGAGCGGGCTTGCTCGCGAATGCGGTGTATCAGTCGACATTAATGTGTCTGATACACCGCATTCGCGAGCAAGCCCGCTCCCACATTGAACTGCGTGTGGCTTAGGACTGCTTCTCGAACTTCAAATCCCAGACCCCATGCCCCAGCCGCTCGCCGCGGCGCTCGAACTTGGTGATCGGTCGTTCAGCCGGACGCGGGACGTATTGGCCGTCTTCGGCAAGGTTGCGGTAGCCCGGCGCGACGTTCATCACTTCCAGCATGTATTCGGCGTAGGGTTCCCAGTCAGTGGCCATGTGCAGCACGCCACCGACTTTCAACTTGCTGCGCACCAACTCAGCGAACGAAGCCTGGACGATGCGGCGCTTGTGGTGACGGCTCTTGTGCCAAGGGTCCGGGAAGAACAGCATCAGCCGGTCGAGGCTGTTGTCGGCCACGCAGCGGTTGAGCACCTCGATGGCATCGCAATCGTAGACCCGCAGGTTGGTCAGCCCCTGGGTCAGCACGCCGTTGAGCAGCGCACCGACACCGGGCCGGTGCACTTCCACACCGATGAAATCCTGTTCCGGCGCCGCGGCGGCCATCTCCAACAGCGAGTGGCCCATGCCGAAACCGATTTCCAGCGAGCGCGGGGCCGAGCGGCCGAACACCTGGTCGAAGTCCACCGGCGCGTCGGCCAGCGGCAGGACGAACAGAGGGGCGCCCTGCTCCAGGCCACGCTGCTGGCCTTCGGTCATGCGCCCGGCACGCATCACGAAACTCTTGATGCGGCGGTGTTGGCGCTCTTCGCCTTCGTCCGGCTGGACAGGCGTGTCGTTCGATTCAGTCATCAATGGCTCTTACTTGATCAGACCATCCAGCGGCGAGGAGGCGCTGGCGTAAAGTTTTTTCGGCATGCGGCCGGCGAGGTACGCCAGGCGCCCGGCCACGATGGCGTGCTTCATGGCTTCGGCCATCAGGATCGGCTGCTGGGCGTGGGCGATGGCGGAGTTCATCAGCACCGCTTCGCAACCCAGTTCCATGGCGATGGTGGCGTCGGAAGCGGTGCCGACGCCGGCATCTACCAGCACCGGGATCTTCGCTTCCTCGAGGATGATCTGCAGGTTGTACGGGTTGCAGATCCCCAGGCCCGTGCCGATCAGCCCGGCCAGCGGCATCACCGCGATGCAGCCGATTTCCGCCAACTGACGGGCGATGATCGGGTCATCGCTGGTGTACACCATCACGTCGAAGCCTTCCTTGACCAGCGTTTCAGCGGCCTTGAGGGTTTCGATCACGTTGGGGAACAGGGTTTTCTGGTCGGCCAGCACTTCCAGTTTCACCAGGTTATGGCCATCGAGCAGCTCACGGGCCAGGCGGCAGGTGCGCACGGCTTCGGTGGCGTCAAAGCAACCGGCCGTGTTCGGCAGGATGGTGTAGCGATCCGGCGGCAGGATATCCAGCAGGTTCGGTTCGCCCGGGTTCTGGCCGATGTTGGTCCGGCGCACGGCGACGGTGACGATTTCGGCGCCCGAGGCCTCGATAGCCAGGCGGGTCTCTTCCATGTCGCGGTACTTGCCGGTGCCTACCAGCAAGCGCGACTGGTAGGTACGACCGGCCAGGACGAAGGGCTTGTCGCTACGAACGATGCTCATGGGAAATCCTCTGTTGGGGTGAGGTTCTTGCGAAAGACTGCGAAACCGGCGCGACTAGCCGCCACCAATGGCGTGCACGACTTCAACCTGGTCACCCTCGTTGAGGGTGGTGTCGGCGTGCTGACTGCGCGGGACGATATCCAGGTTGAGCTCCACCGCCACACGGCGCCCGGTGAGTTCCAGGCGGGTCAGCAGGGCCGCGACGGTTTCACCGTCGGGCAGGTCAAGGGGTTCGCCGTTCAACTGAATGCGCATGCCGGATGCCGCCATCATTTTTAGGGGCAGGCATTCTAGCCCGATCAGTCTGGGGGACCCAAGTCCCTTGGTCAGCTACATCGGCAAGCGTTACGCCGCAAGCTGCAGGCGCCAGGCCGCGATCCCCAGGCAAAGCCAGCCGATCAAGAACGCCACGCCGCCGAACGGGGTGATGATGCCGAGCTTGCCTATGCCCGTGAGGGTCAGCAGGTAAAGGCTGCCGGAGAACAGCAGGATGCCGATCACGAATGAAATCCCGGCCCAGGTGACGATTCGACCAGGGATGTGCGTGGCCAGCAGCGCAACCCCCAGCAAGGCTAGGGTGTGCACCAGTTGGTAGGTGACGCCGGTATGGAAAATCGCCAGGTAATCGGCGCTCAGGCGGTTTTTCAGGCCGTGGGCGGCAAAGGCTCCGAGTGCCACGCCGGTGAAACCGAAAAAAGCAGCCAGCATCAGAAAGCTACGCAGCATGAGAACTCCAATCAGACGCGGTGGACAGGGTCTGTATAATGGCCCGCTCGACCGGTTCGGCCAAGCCATCCCTATGCTGCGTTCATTATTTCGACGATTCCTCCAAGCCCTGCTCTGGTTCGCCGTCGGCAGCGTTGTCCTGGTGCTGCTGTTTCGCGTCGTGCCGCCGCCGTTCACGGCGCTGATGATCGAGCGCAAAGTCGAGTCCTGGTTCAACGGCGAGCCCATCGACCTGCAACGCACCTGGCAACCCTGGGATCAGATCTCCGACAACCTCAAGCTCGCCGTGATGGCCGGCGAAGATCAGAAATTCCCCGAGCACTGGGGGTTTGACATCGGCGCAATCCAGGCCGCGTTCGCCCACAACGAACGGGGCGGTTCGATTCGCGGCGCCAGCACCCTCAGCCAGCAAGTGTCCAAGAACCTGTTCCTGTGGTCCGGTCGCAGCTGGCTGCGTAAAGGCCTGGAAGCCTGGTTCACCGCACTGATCGAAGTGTTCTGGTCCAAGGAGCGGATCCTTGAGGTGTACCTCAACAGCGTCGAGTGGGACGACGGTGTGTTCGGGGCCGAAGCCGCGGCGCGCCATCATTTCCGTGTTGGCGCCAACGCCCTGTCCCGACAGCAGGCCAGCCTGCTGGCAGCGGTCTTGCCCAATCCACGTAAATGGAGCGCCGGCCGGCCAAGCCCTTATGTGCTACGGCGGGCTAGCTGGATTCGCCAGCAGATGAGCCAGTTGGGGGGCGATAGCTACCTGCTGGAGCTCGATCGTGCGCGGCGAGCGCCCTGGGCTCAGTAGCCCAGACACTGAGGACCCCTTGTGGGAGCGAGCTTGCTCGCGATAGCAGTTCAACAGCCAGCACTGACGTTGAATGCAATGGCCTCATCGCGAGCAAGCTCGCTCCCACAGGATCAGCAGTGAGCTCAAATTATCGAGCCCGAACGAAAACGCCCCGATCATCGCTGATCGGGGCGCTTTTTATTACCGCTGCGAAGATCAGGCCGCAATCGATACCTTGAGCTTGTTCATCGCGCTTTTCTCGAGCTGACGAATCCGCTCGGCCGACACGTTGTACTTCTGCGCCAGGTCGTGCAGCGTGGCTTTTTCCTCGGCCAGCCAACGCTGGTAGAGGATGTCGCGACTGCGCTCGTCCAGCACTTCCAGGGCTTCGTGCAGGTTGGTGTTGGAGTTGTCGCTCCAATCGGCGTCTTCCAACTGGCGCGCCGGGTCGTACCGGTGGTCTTCCAGGTAGTTGGCCGGCGATTGGAAAGCGCTGTCATCGTCCGCTTCGGCGGCCGGGTCGAAGGCCATGTCATGGCCGGTCAGGCGGCTTTCCATCTCACGGACTTCCCGAGGCTCGACGCCCAGGCTTTCCGCCACGCGGTGGACTTCTTCGTTGTTCAGCCAGGCCAGACGTTTCTTCTGGCTGCGCAGATTGAAGAACAGCTTGCGCTGGGCCTTGGTGGTCGCGACTTTCACGATGCGCCAGTTGCGCAGGATGAACTCGTGGATTTCCGCCTTGATCCAGTGCACCGCAAACGACACCAGGCGCACGCCCATTTCCGGGTTGAAACGCTTGACCGCCTTCATCAGGCCGACGTTGCCTTCCTGGATCAGGTCGGCCTGGGCCAGCCCGTAGCCGGAATAGCTGCGGGCAATATGTACGACAAAACGCAGGTGGGCGAGCACCATCTGCCGAGCCGCCTCAAGATCCTGCTCATAATAGAGACTCTCGGCCAGTTCACGCTCCTGCTCGGGCGTCAGCAATGGAATGCTGTTCACCGTGTGCACATACGCCTCCAGGTTCGCACCCGGGACCAAGGCATAAGCAGGTTGCAAAGAAGTGGTCATACGAAAAAACCTCCGACTCACATAACTCGTGCAGTTCAGCACTGCGAAAATTGACCGGGAACCGTAGGACAAGTTCCCACAAAAACCGAAAGGTCAATACGCGCAAATTCACTATTTTGGTGCAAGCTCACGCAAGTGGCGTGCTACCGCAATCCATGCACCGATATAACCCAACAGTACGGCGCCAAGCAAGAGCGACAGACCGTCGGCGACTGGCACGCCGGCCAGTGCGAAGTCGCTGCCGTACAAACCGGCCAGCCCCACCACCGCATCGTTCAGCCAATCCAGGCCGAACGCCAATACACCCCAGGACAGGATCCCGGCACCAAAGCCATAGAGCGCGCCCATATAGAGGAAGGGCCTGCGCACATAACTGTCCGTGCCGCCGACGAGTTTAATCACTTCTATCTCGGTGCGGCGGTTTTCAATATGAAGACGAATGGTATTGCCTATCACCAAAAGTAATGCAGAAACCAGCAGCACCGTCAGGCCGAAGACGAAACGATCGCCCAGCTTGAGGATCGCCGCCAGACGCTCGACCCAGACTAGATCAAGCTGCGCCTGTTGTACCTTCGGCAATTCGGAAAGTGTTTGTCTCAATGCTTCAAGGGTCGGCTTGTCGACCTCCTTCGGCGTCACCAGCACCACGCCCGGCAATGGGTTCTGCGGCAATTCCTTGAGGGCTTCGCCCAGGCCGGACTGCTGCTGGAACTCCTCCAGTGCCTGCTCACGACTGATGTACTCAGCGTCGGCCACCCCCGGCATGGCCTGGATCTGCTCGCGCAGCGCCTGGCCTTCGCCCGGCGTCGCTTCCAATTGCAGGTACAGGGAGATCTGCGCCGCACGCTGCCAGGAGCCGCCGAGGCGCTCCACATTGTTCAGCAGTAATGACAGCCCCATCGGCAAGCTCAAGGCGACGGCCATCACCATGCAGGTAAAGAAGCTGCCGATGGGCTGTTTGCCCAGGCGGCGCAGGCTGTCCAGCAGGCTGGCCCGGTGGCTTTCGATCCAGGCACGCAGCAGCGTCGGGAAATCCGGGCCGTCGTCATCGTCGCGTTTCTTTTTTTGCGGCTGCGGGTCGGAGGCCTTTGGCGCCACGCGCTCGGCCACTTTCGGGCTACGGGTTGCGCTCATACACCGGCCTCCCCGTCACCGATCAGACGGCCACGTTGCAAGGTGAGCATGCGGTGACGCATGCGTGCGATCAGGGCCAGGTCGTGACTGGCGATCAGCACGCTGGTGCCCAGGCGATTGATGTCTTCGAACACGCCCATGATTTCCGCCGCCAGGCGCGGGTCGAGGTTACCGGTGGGCTCGTCCGCCAGCAGCAAGGCCGGGCGATGGACGATGGCGCGGGCGATGCCGACACGCTGTTGCTGGCCGGTGGACAGGTCGCCCGGATACAGGTCGGTCTTGTCCGACAGGGCCACGCGTTCGAGGGCCGAGTCCACGCGCTTGTTGATCTCGGCCTTGGACAGCCCGAGGATCTGCAACGGCAGCGCCACGTTGTTGAACACGGTGCGATCGAACAGCAACTGGTGATTCTGGAACACCACGCCGATCTGCCGCCGCAGGTAGGGAATCTGGGCATTGCTGATGGTGCTCAGGTCCTGGCCGGCCAGCAACAGCTTGCCAGTGGTGGGCCGCTCCATCGCCAGCAGCAGGCGCAGCAGGGTGCTCTTACCGGCACCGGAATGGCCGGTAACAAACAGAAACTCGCCGCGACGCACCCGAAAGCTCAGCTCATGCAAGCCGACATGCCCGTTCGGATAGCGTTTACCGACCTGTTCGAAACGAATCATGAATGCTCCCGCTCGGCAAACAGCGCCTGGACAAAGGGCTCGGCTTCAAAAGTGCGCAGATCGTCGATGCCTTCACCCACGCCAATGTAGCGAATGGGCAGGCCGAACTGCTTGGCCAGGGCAAAGATCACCCCACCCTTGGCGGTGCCATCGAGCTTGGTCAGGGCCAGCCCGGTCAGTTCGACGGTCTGGTTGAATTGCTTGGCCTGGCTGATGGCGTTCTGGCCGGTACCGGCGTCGAGCACCAGCAGCACTTCGTGAGGCGCCTCGGCGTCGAGTTTGCCGATGACCCGGCGAACCTTCTTGAGCTCCTCCATCAGGTTGTCCTTGGTGTGCAGGCGACCGGCCGTGTCGGCGATCAGCACATCGATGCCACGGGCCTTGGCAGCCTGCACGGCGTCGAAGATCACCGAAGCGGAGTCTGCGCCGGTGTGCTGGGCGATCACCGCGATCTTGTTGCGCTCGCCCCACACTTGCAGTTGCTCCACCGCGGCGGCGCGGAAGGTGTCGCCCGCGGCCAGCATGACTTTCTTGCCCTCCAGTTGCAGCTTCTTCGCCAGCTTACCGATGGTGGTGGTCTTGCCGGCGCCGTTGACGCCCACCACCAGGATCACATACGGCTTGTTCTGGGAAGCAATCACCAGCGGTTGCTCCACCGGCTTGAGCAGGTTGGTCAGCTCGCCCTGCAAGGATTTGTACAGCGCGTCGGCATCGGTCAACTGCTTGCGCGCGACTTTCTGGGTCAGGCTCTTGATGATCACCGAGGTCGCCTCCACGCCGACGTCGGCGGTCAGCAGGCGGGTCTCGATGTCTTCCAGCAGTTCGTCATCGATGACCTTCTTGCCCAGGAACAGGCTGGCCATGCCTTCGCCGATGCTGGCGCTGGTTTTCGACAGGCCTTGCTTGAGGCGGGCAAAGAAGCCGACCTTGGCCTCTTCATTGGTACGTGCCGGCTGCGCCGGGGCCTCGGGCTCGACGGGCGCAGGCGCAACGGCGGGCACGGCTGGCGTGGCGACGGGTGTGGGTATGACCGGCGTGGCGGCCACCGCCGGCAGGTCGGCAACCGGCTGCACCACAGGCGCGACGACAGGCTGGGCAACAGCCGGGATCGGCGGGGTGACCTGCGAGGCCTGCGCGTCATCCACCAGCGCCACCGGCTCTTCCGCCACGGGCAGGGTCAGCCAGGGCGTTTGCCCTGCAGGCGCGGCCAGTGGCTGTTCGATCACAGGCTCGGGCGTGGGCTCGGGTTCGGATTCGGCCGGTTGCAGCACCGGCTCGGCAATCGGCAGGACGATGGGCGCGGCTTCCTCGGCCACCGGCTCGGCGGCAGGTTCAAGCGGTGCTTGCGGCTGTTCGACGACGGTTTCCTGCGGCTTCTTGCGCAGCCATCCGAACAGGCCTTTCTTCTCGCCAGCCGCGGCTGGGGTCTTCTTGTCGTCGTTGGAACCAAACATGGAGGACGGCTATCTCACGGTAGCGAAGCGCCACAAGGGCGCCTCGGTGATAAATATTCGATGCTGAACAGACTGCGTTTCACCCAGCTTGTTCACGGGCAACAGATTGTCGAAATGTCCCGGGGACACCTCATGGCTGATTTTTTCAAAGGACTGGTACGGCATCATCGGCGAAAACGCCGGGATCGACGCGCTAACCCGGCGTTTCTGCGCAGAACCCAAACAGCCTCGGGCCGATAAAAGGCCCGATAGGCGTGGCCGCCAGTAAAACGGACCGTTATCCTAGCACCCTCTCGCCCGCCGACGCTAAGACCTAGCGGGCAGCCCAACAGGTTTAAACACGAATGAATGCTCTTGCCCGCCGCGTTGCAGGCCTGCTGTTCAGCACAGTTTGTCTGCCCCTTTCAGCCCTGGCTGCCGATCCACAACCCACCCACGAATTTACCCTCGATAACGGCCTGAAGGTCGTGGTGCGAGAAGACCATCGTGCGCCGGTGGTGGTCTCCCAGGTCTGGTACAAGGTCGGCTCCAGCTACGAGACACCGGGCCAGACCGGTTTGTCCCACGCCTTGGAACACATGATGTTCAAGGGCAGCGAAAAAGTCGGTCCTGGCGAGGCCTCGCTGATCCTGCGGGACCTGGGCGCCGAAGAGAACGCCTTCACCAGCGATGACTTCACCGCCTATTACCAGGTGCTGGCCCGTGACCGCCTGGGCGTGGCCTTCGAACTGGAAGCCGACCGCATG
Organism: Pseudomonas sp. Cab53; assembly: GCF_018325965.1. Lineage (NCBI taxonomy): Bacteria > Pseudomonadati > Pseudomonadota > Gammaproteobacteria > Pseudomonadales > Pseudomonadaceae > Pseudomonas > Pseudomonas sp. Cab53. The sequence continues at coordinate 5,834,640 of NZ_AP021902.1, forward strand.
GCCAGCCTGCGCCTGCCGCCGGAAGAGTTCAGCCGCGAGATCGAGGTCATCAAGGAAGAGCGCCGCATGCGCACTGACGACAAGCCCATGTCCAAGGCCTATGAACGCTTCAAGGCCATGGCCTACCCGGCCAGCGGCTACCACACGCCGACCATCGGCTGGATGGCCGACCTCGACCGCATGACCGTCGAGGAACTGCGCCACTGGTACGAATCCTGGTACACCCCGAACAATGCGACCCTCGTGGTGGTCGGCGACGTAACGCCAGACGAGGTCAAGGCCTTGGCCCAACGCTACTTCGGCCCGATTGCCCGGCGCGCCGTGCCATCGGCTAAGATCCCCCTGGAACTGGCCGAACCCGGCGAGCGCCAGATCACCCTGCACGTGCAGACCCAACTGCCCAGCGTGATGCTGGCCTTCAACGTCCCCAGCATCGCCACCGCGACGGACAAACGCTCGATCAACGCCTTGCGGTTGATCTCGGCGCTGCTGGACGGCGGCTACAGCGGGCGGATCCCGACCCAACTGGAGCGCGGTGAGGAACTGGTCTCCGGTGGCTCGTCGAATTACGACGCCTACACCCGCGGTGACTCGCTGTTCACCCTGTCGGCGACCCCCAATACCCAGAAAGGCAAGACCATCGCCCAGGCCGAAGCCGGGCTGTGGCGCCTACTCGAACAACTGAAGACCACCGCTCCGACGGCCGACGAACTGGAGCGCGTGCGCGCCCAGGTCATTGCCGGCCTGGTGTACGAGCGCGATTCGATCACCAGCCAGGCCACCGCCATCGGCCAGCTGGAAACCGTCGGCCTGTCCTGGAAGCTGATGGACACCGAACTCGCCGAACTGCAAAGCGTGACCCCGCAAGATATCCAGAAGGCAGCCCAGCTGTATTTCACCCGCGCACGCCTGAGCGTTGCGCATGTCCTGCCCGAGGAGAAAGCCCATGAGTGAGCGCACATCATCGCGTCGGCTGTTGATCGGCCTGGTGTTCGTCGCCCTGGCCGGCGCACTGGCGTTCTATCTGTTGCCCGCCACGGGCGTCACCGCAAGCCAGGCCCTGGATAACGCCAAGTCCGGCAACAAGCTGCAATCGTTGGCCGAGCTGGACGGCAAGGCGCCCAGTCATCGCCAGCTCGACGTACAAACCTGGAAAACCGCCGAAGGCGCCAAGGTGCTGTTCGTCGAAGCCCGGGAATTGCCCATGTTCGACCTGCGCCTGACCTTCGCCGCCGGCAGCAGCCAGGACGGCGACGCCCCCGGCCTCGCGATGCTGACCAATGCCATGCTCAATGAAGGCGTGGCCGGCAAGGACGTCGGCGCCATTGCCGAAGGCTTCGAAAGCCTCGGCGCGGACTTCGGCAACGGGGCCTACCGAGACATGGCCGTGGCATCCCTGCGCAGCCTCAGCGCCGTGGACAAGCGTGAACCGGCGCTGCAACTGTTCGCCGATGTGGTCGGCAAGCCGACCTTCCCCGCCGACTCCTTCAGCCGTATCAAGAACCAGATGCTCGCCGGGTTCGAGTACCAGAAGCAGAACCCCGGCAAACTGGCGGGCCTGGAGCTGATGAAGCGCCTGTACGGCGATCATCCCTACGGCCACTCCAGCGATGGCACCGCACAGAGCATTCCACCGATCACCCTGGCCCAGTTGCGGGCTTTCCATGCCAAGGCCTACGCCGCCGGCAACGCGGTGATCGCGTTGGTGGGCGACCTGTCCCGTACTGAAGCCGAGGCGATGGCCAACCAGGTGTCCGCTGCGTTGCCCAAGGGGCCGGCCCTGGCCAAGACGCCTGCGCCGGTCGAACCGAAGGCCAGCGTCAGCCACATCGAATTCCCGTCCAAGCAGACCAACCTGATGCTCGCGCAGTTGGGTATCGACCGTGACGACCCGGACTTCGCCGCCGTGTCCCTGGGCAACCAGATCCTCGGTGGCGGCGGTTTCGGCACGCGCCTGATGACAGAAGTTCGGGAAAAACGCGGCCTGACCTATGGCGTGTATTCAGGCTTCACCCCGATGCAGGCCCGCGGTCCATTCATGATCAACCTGCAGACCCGCGCCGAAATGAGCGAAGGCACCTTGAAACTGGTGCAGGACGTATTCGCCGATTACCTGAAGAACGGCCCGACCCAGAAAGAACTCGACGACGCCAAGCGTGAAATGGCCGGCAGCTTCCCGCTGTCCACGGCCAGCAACGCCGACATCGTCGGCCAGCTCGGGGCCATGGGTTTCTATGACCTGCCGCTGAGCTACCTGGAAGACTTCATGCGCCAGTCCCAGGCGTTGACCGTCGAGCAGGTCCGCACCGCGCTGGAGAAACACCTGAGCACGGACAAGATGGTCATCGTCACCGCCGGCCCGACCGTGCCGCAAAAGCCGCTACCGGCCCCCACTGACAAACCTGCCGAGCAACCGCTCGGGGTTCCGGAGCACTAATGGCCCGCCCATCGAATTCCAAGAAACCCGCCCACAACGGCGTGAACCAGCTACGCATCATCGGCGGCGAATGGCGCAGCCGGCGCTTGAGTTTCCCCGACGCGCCCGGCCTGCGCCCAACGCCGGACCGTGTGCGGGAAACCCTGTTCAACTGGCTGGCACCGTACGTCGCCGGAGCACGGGTACTCGACCCGTTCGCCGGCAGCGGCGCGTTGTTCCTCGAAGCGCTGTCCCGTGGCGCCGCCATGGGCCAGGCCCTAGACGCCAGCAGCCTGGCGGTCTCCCAATTGAAAGAGCACCTGGGCACCCTGCGTTGCACCGTCGGCCAGGTGCAGACCGCCGATGCGCTGCGCTACCTGGACAGCCAGCCGGCGACGGCCTTCGACCTGGTCTTCCTCGACCCACCGTTCAACCAGAACCTGCTGCCGACAGTGTGCGCCCTGCTCGAGGAACGTCAGTGGCTGGCCGAGGATGCCTGGGTCTACACTGAAAGCGAGACCGCTCCGTCGACCCTGGGCTTGCCGGGCAATTGGCGTTTGCATCGCGAGCAGAAATCCGGGCGGGTGTACTACGCGTTATGGCAACGAATGGCGCAAGCCGTTGAATGAACGGCTGGCCGGTGCATCGAGAACAATAATAATGGCCGCTGCATCTGAACGATTCACCCCCGCCCGGGGCCTGGGCAACCCGCACTTGCAGACTTTGTGGGGGCCGCTGTGGCGCAAGACCACCGTCATCGAGCGCCAACGCGAGCGCCTGTGGCTGGAAGACGGTGACTTCCTCGACCTCGATTGGCATGGCCCCCACAACGCCGAGGCGCCGCTGGTGTTGGTGCTGCACGGACTGACGGGCTCCTCCAATTCGCCCTACGTGGCCGGCCTGCAACATGCCCTTGATCGCCAGGGTTGGGCCAGCGTTGCGCTGAACTGGCGCGGCTGCTCGGGGGAACCCAACCTGTTGGCCCGCAGCTATCACTCCGGCGTCAGCGAAGACCTGGCCGCCACCATCGCCCACTTGCGCGGGCGACGGCCGCTGGCGCCGCTGTTCGCGGTGGGTTATTCACTGGGCGGCAACGTGTTGCTCAAGCACCTGGGCGAAACCGGCAGCCATAGCCAGTTGCAGGGCGCCGTGGCGGTCTCGGTGCCGTTTCGCCTCGACCAGTGCGCCGATCGCATCGGGCAGGGTTTCTCCCGCTTCTACCAGGCCCACTTCATGCGCCAACTGGTGGCATACGTGCGCAACAAGCAGCGTCAGTTCCAGCACGACGGACGCCACGAAGGGCTGGCGACCCTGGCAGCGCTTGGCCCGCTGGAAAACATGCGCACGTTCTGGGACTTCGACGGCCGGGTGACCGCGCCGCTGCACGGTTTCTCGGACGCGGCGGACTATTACCGTCGCGCCTCCAGCCGCTATTTCATGGGCGAGATCAACACGCCGACCCTGCTGATCCAGGCGGCCGACGATCCTTTCGTCTTTCCCCACAGCCTGCCTGAACCTGGCGAACTGTCGGCGTCGACCCACTTGGAGCTGCATGCCCAGGGCGGGCACGTGGGGTTTGTCGACGGCACCATGCGCCACCCCGGTTACTACCTGGAGCGACGCATTCCCCAGTGGCTGGCCAGCCTGGGCCGCGGATAAGGTCCTGCACAAAGCGCCTGTGGGATGCACAAACCGCCTGTGGGAGCAAGCTTGCTCGCGAAAGCGGAGTGTCAGTCAACGTTTGTGTGTCTGGTACACCGCTTTCGCGAGCAAGCTCGCTCCCACAAGGCTCAGTGACAGGGTTGAGTGTTACTCGCCGACGGCAACGGCCCTGTGTGGATCGGTGATCCACTCACTCCACGAGCCGGCGTACAACTGCCCCAACGGGTATCCCGCCAGGCACAAGGCAAACAGGTTATGGCAGGCGGTCACACCGGAGCCGCAATAGGCCACCAACCCGGCAGGTGAACGCTCGCCCAGTTTTTCGGCGAAACGCTGCTTGAGCTGGGCGGGCGGCAAAAAGCGACCGTCGCTGCCCAGGTTGTCGGTGAACGCGGCGCACTGTGCGCCCGGAATATGCCCGGCCACCGGGTCGATCGGTTCGACTTCACCCTTGAAACGCGGCAGCGCACGGGCATCCAGCAAGGTCATGTCCGGCTGGCCGAGGCGCTGCTGCAAGGTTTGCGCGGTCAGCACCAGGGCGGTGTCCGGTGCGCCGTCGAAGGTGCCGCGGCGCGTCTGTGGCGGGTCGAGGCTCAATGGCAAGCCGGCCGCATGCCAGGCCTTGAGTCCGCCGTCGAGCAGGTACACGCCCTCGCGCTTGCCCAGCCAGGCCAGCAACCACCAGGCCCGCGCGGCATACGCGCCCGGACCGTCGTCGTAGAGCACGACGTCGCTGTCGTTATCGATCCCCCAGGCCCTCAAGCGCTCCACTAGGGCCTCGGGTGACGGCAGCGGATGGCGACCGGTCACGCCCTTGGTCACCGGCCCGCTCAGGTCTCGCTCAAGGTCCGCGAACGTCGCACCGGCGATATGGCCCTCGGCATAGCTGCGTTGGCCGTAATCCGGGTCTTCCAGGGCAAAGCGGCAATCAAGGATGACCAGCCCGGGCAGCGCTCGCCGCTGATCGAGGGCCTGGGGACTGATGAGTTGCGCAATCGACATGGTGAGCTCCTGTGGGAAATCGAGGGTCCGTTCCTACTGCCCTTCCTCCAGGGTCTGGGCCAGGGGGACATAAAACTCTTTGAACAAGGCATCCACCGCGTCGCGGGCCTGATCGGTCACGAAACCGGCTTCCAGCACCAGGACCTGATACACCCCGCGCTTGATGGCCTGTTCACTCAAGTGGCTGAAGTTTTCCCGCGTGGTGCACAGGAACCGCACCCACGACGTGAGGATGATCCAGGCATTGAGGGTCAGGGATTCGATCTGCACCCGGTCCATCTTCAGGATGCCCGCCTCGACGAAGCCCTCGTAGATGGCCGTGCCATGGATCAGGCTGCGCTGGGAAAAACGCCGATAGCGCGCCGCGAGGTCCGGGTCGCTGTCGAGCAGGTGCTCCAGGTCACGGTGCAGGAAGCGGTAGCGCCACATGGCCGCCAGCAGTTCCTGCAGATAGAAGCGCTTGTCCTCCACGGTCGCCGCGCGGCCCTGGGGCGGGCGCAGGAAACTGTCCACCAGGTTCTCGTACTCACTGAACAGCACGGCGATGATCGCCTGCTTGTTGGGGAAGTGGTAATAGAGATTGCCTGGCGACATGTCCATATGAGCGGCAATGTGGTTGGTGCTGACGCTGCGCTCGCCCTGCTGGTTGAACAGCTCCAGGCTGTTTTGCACGATGCGCTCGCTGGTTTTGATTCGTGGGGCCATGGTTTGGGCTTTAATTCTACGAAGGCATTGAGGGACATCTTACGACCTATTGGTCACCGGAAAAAACCCAAAGCCGCTTGTGGAGGCCATTGACTTTCTAGAGTATAAGCTCTAAAAAACACCCATTCTAATAACATCCGGTGCTCGAACATGCCTGCCGACGTTGCCTACCTGCATGAATCCCAACAGCAATTGGACGCGTTGCGGTCGCTCTTCGATGCCCAGCGCAAGGCCTACGCTGCCCACCCCATGCCGCCGGCCGAACAGCGCCGGCAATGGCTCAAGGCGCTGGGCGAGATCTTGAGCAACGAGCGCCAGGCCTTGATCGACGCCATCAGCCAGGACTTCAGCTACCGCAGCGCCGACGAAACACTGCTGGCCGAGCTGATGCCCAGCCTGCACGGCATCCATTACGCCAGCCGCCACCTCGCGGGCTGGATGAAGCCATCCCGGCGCAAGGTGGGCATGGCGTTCCAACCGGCATCGGCCAAGGTCATTTATCAACCGCTGGGCGTGGTCGGGGTCATCGTGCCCTGGAACTACCCGCTGTTCCTGGCCATCGGCCCGTTGGTGGGGGCATTGGCCGCAGGCAACCGGGTGATGCTCAAGCTCAGCGAAGCAACCCCCGCGACCGGCCTGTTGCTCAAGCAACTGCTGGCCCGGATCTTTCCCCAGGACCTGGTCTGCGTGGCGCTTGGCGAAGCGGAGGTCGGCGTGGCGTTCTCCAGGCTGCCCTTCGATCACTTGTTGTTCACCGGCGCCACCAGCGTCGGCCGGCATGTCATGCGGGCCGCCGCCGAGAACCTGACTCCGGTGACCCTCGAGCTGGGTGGAAAATCGCCGGCCATCGTTTCCGCCGACGTCCCCCTGCGCGATGCCGCCGAACGCATTGCCTTCGGCAAGACCCTGAACGCCGGGCAAACCTGCGTCGCACCGGACTACGTGCTGGTGCCGCAGAACCGTGTCGGCGAATTCGTCGAAGCCTATCGCGAAGCGGTGCGCAGGTTTTATCCGACGTTGGCGGACAATCCGGACTACACAGCGATCATCAATGAACGACACCTGGCCCGGCTCAACGGCTACATCGGTGACGCCACCAGCAAGGGCGCACTGCTGATCGAGCTGTTCGACCAGGGCCAGGCGCGCCGCATGCCCCACAGCCTGCTGCTCAACGTCCACGATGACATGACCGTCATGCAGGACGAAATCTTCGGCCCGCTGTTGCCCATCGTGCCGTACGAGCACCTGGACCAGGCCTTTGCCTACATCAACCAACGCCCACGCCCGCTGGCGCTCTACTACTTCGGCTACAACAAGGCCGAGCAGCAGCGTGTCCTGCACGAAACCCACTCCGGTGGCGTTTGCCTGAACGACACGCTGCTGCACGTCGCCCAGGACGACCTGCCCTTTGGCGGCGTCGGTCCTTCGGGCATGGGGCATTACCACGGGCACGAGGGCTTCCTGACCTTCAGCAAGGCCAAGGGCGTGCTGACCAAGCAGCGTTTCAACGCCGCGAAGTTGATCTATCCGCCCTACGGCAAGCCGCTGCAGACGTTGATCCAGAAGCTGTTCGTTCGCTAACAGGCCTGCCCCCGGTAACGATAAACATGAACCCTAGCCTCATCGATGCACCCGCGCTGTCGCGGCGCGGCCTGCTGAAGTTCAGCCTCGGTGCCAGCGCTTTCCTGGCCACGGTCGGATTGGGCGCCAGCCTCAGCGGTTGTTCGTCAAGCCTGCCGGCCCACGGTTTCGCCGCGTTGCGTGACAGCGACCTGCCGTTCTTGCGGGCCATCATTGCGGTGATGCTGGACGGCGCAGTGGCGGTTGAAGGGATCCCCGCCGCCACCGACGCCACCCTGCGCAACCTGGACACCGAGCTGGCGTACCTGTCCCCGGCCATGCTCAAGCTCACGCGCCAACTGTTCGACGTGCTCACCCTGGGCGTCACCTGCGGGCCGCTGGCGGGCATCTGGGGGGCGTGGGAAAACGCCAGCGCTGATGACATCCGCCAGTTTCTCAACCGCTGGGAAAACAGCTCCCTGGACCTGCTGCGGCAAGGCCACAACGCGTTGCTGCAAATGGTGATGATGGCCTGGTACAGCCGGGCCGAGGCCTGGGCGCACTGTGGGTATCCGGGACCGCCCAAGATTTGAGTCATCAAAATCCTGTGGGAGCGGGCTTGCTCGCGAAAGCGGTGTGTCAGCTTGCATAGAGGTTGAATGTACAGCCGCCTTCGCGAGCAAGCCCGCTCCCACAGGGTTCTTCATCGTCCATCCATAACAATAAGAGAGCCCTGAACATGCCCGTACCCGATCTCTTTCGCGAAGGCCTGGCCCGTGGCTGGACCACCTACAACGGCGCGCAACTGACCCAGGACCTGAGCCTGGACGCCGACGTGGCGATCATCGGCAGCGGCGCGGGCGGCGCAACCACGGCGGAAATCCTCAGCGCCGCCGGCTACCGCGTGTTGCTGATCGAGGAAGGACCGCTCAAGACCAGCAATGACTTCAAGCTGCTCGAAGACCAGGCCTATTCCAGCCTGTACCAGGAAGGCCTTGGGCGCATGAGCAAGGGCGGCGCCATCACCATTCTCCAGGGCCGGGCCGTGGGCGGTACGACGCTGATCAACTGGACCTCGAGCTTCCGTACGCCCGACCAGACCCTTGAGCATTGGGCCGCCGAACACGGCGTCCAGGGCCACAGCCCGGCGCAGATGGCGCCCTGGTTCGAAAAAATGGAGCAACGCCTGGGCGTGGCCCCCTGGATGGTTCCACCCAATGCCAACAACGACGTGATCCGCAAGGGTTGCGAACAGTTGGGCTACAGCTGGCACGTCATCCCGCGCAACGTGCGCGGCTGTTGGAACCTGGGGTACTGCGGCATGGGCTGCCCGACCAACGCCAAGCAGTCGATGCTGGTCACCACCATTCCCGCCACGCTGGACCAGGGTGGCGTGCTGCTTTACCTGGCCCGGGCCGAGCGCCTGGTGATCAAGGGCGATGCGGTCGTCGGCCTGGAGTGCGTGGCCATGGACGAGCGCTGCGTGGCACCGACCGGGCGGCGCATCACGGTCAAGGCGCGGCACTACGTACTGGCGGGCGGTGGCATCAACAGCCCCGGCCTGCTGCTGCGCTCCGACGCGCCGGATCCCCATGAACGCCTGGGCAAGCGCACCTTCCTGCACCTGGTCAACACGTCAGCCGGGCAATTCGACGACGTCATCAACCCGTTCTACGGCGCGCCGCAGTCGATCTATTCGGATCATTTCCAATGGCAGGACGGTGTCACCGGCAAAATGTCCTACAAACTTGAAGTCCCGCCCCTGCACCCGGCGCTCGCCGCCACGCTGTTGGGCGGGTTCGGGGCCGAGAACGCCGCGCACATGGGCAGCCTGCCCTACACCCACGCAATGCTGGCCTTGCTGCGCGACGGTTTTCATCCGGACAGCCCCGGTGGGTGCGTCGAATTGCGCGGCGACGGCACGCCCGTGCTCGACTACACGGTTACGCCGTATACCTGGGAGGGCTTGCGCCGGGCCTTCCACAGCATGGCCGAGATCCAGTTCGCCGGCGGCGCCAAGGCCGTCATGCCGGTGCACGGCGATGCCCACTACGTGAAAACCCTGGCCGAAGCCCGGACCCTGATCGACGGCCTGGCGCTGGAGCCTTATCGCACGCGCCTGAGTAGCGCCCACGTGATGGGCGGCTGCGCCATGGGCGAAGACCCGAAACACGCAGTCACCGACAGCCTCGGTCGTCATCACCAGTTGGCTAATCTTTCGATCCACGATGGCTCGCTGTTCCCCACCAGCATTGGCGCCAACCCGCAATTGTCGGTGTACGGACTGACGGCGCAACTGGCGACAGCCCTGGCCGAGCGCTTGAAAAACCCATGAATATCCGGATTATTCGCACCGTCTATAGTGCTTTCTTATCCCACGGCCGACTTGGCCGACCGGGTCGGCTGCGATACCATCCGACTCCCCAACGGACTCCCGCCAGGACGACGCGATGAACCGAGTGTTGTACCCAGGTACCTTCGACCCTATTACCAAGGGCCATGGCGATCTGGTCGAACGCGCCGCGCGCCTGTTCGACCACGTGATCATTGCCGTCGCCGCCAGCCCCAAGAAAAACCCGCTGTTCCCGTTGGAACAACGCGTGGGGCTGGCCCGTGAAGTCACCAAGCACCTGCCCAACGTGGAAGTGGTCGGCTTCTCCACGCTGCTGGCGCACTTTGCCAAGGAAAAGAACGCCAATGTGTTCCTGCGTGGCCTGCGCGCGGTCTCGGATTTCGAGTACGAGTTCCAGCTGGCCAACATGAACCGCCAGTTGGCGCCGGACGTCGAGAGCCTCTTCCTGACGCCGTCGGAACGCTATTCCTTCATTTCCTCGACCCTGGTGCGGGAAATCGCGGCCCTGGGCGGTGACATCACCAAGTTCGTCCATCCGGCCGTGGCGGATGCGCTGACCCTGCGCTTCAAGAAGTAGCCCTTGCCGGCGACACTGCGCTCACGCTTTCCCACGCGAAGCGCAGCGCAGTCCATCGCACCCGCGTGCACTGCGCGCGCCAATGCGGCACAATTGCGCGCATACGTTTTCAGATGCCCGGGCCCAACGCCCCGGCAGGAGCCTGCATGTCCCTGATCATCACCGACGACTGCATCAATTGCGACGTCTGCGAACCCGAGTGCCCGAACGAAGCCATTTCCCAGGGTGAAGAAATCTACGTCATCGACCCGAACCTGTGCACCCAGTGCGTCGGCCATTACGACGAGCCCCAGTGCCAACAGGTTTGCCCGGTGGATTGCATTCCCCTGGACGAAGCCCATCCGGAGACTGAAGAACAGTTGATGGCGAAATATCGCAGGATTACTGGCAAGGGTTGAGCCGGATAATTTTGTAGTGTTTTTTGCGGGCCTCTTCGCGAGCAAGCCCGCTCCCACAAGGGGATCTGCTCAAGACGCAAATTCGGTGAGCACAGCCAATCCCTGTGGGAGCGGGCTTGCTCGCGAAGAGGCCATCAGCCATACCCCAAAACCAACTCCCTCACTCCTGCCGCTCAAATCCCTCCCCGATACACCCCAAACACCGCACAAACGTGGCTTTCGCCGGGTCCACCACCAGCGCTTTACCCGCATCGCCCACCCCACCGCCCAGCGCGGTAAAGGGCAACGACACCACGAACGCCCCCGTGCCGATCACGGTGGCAGCAAGCAACAACGGGCGGGCGATCAACAGGTCGCCGAGCATGGCATAGGCTGGTGGGTTCTGGATGGTATAGCGCGGGTCGCCGCTGCCACCGTTCGCCAGGGCGGGCGCGGCGACACTCAACAGCAACGTTAGAACGACGAGGCGAAACAGGTTCATGGGGCGGTCCTTCGGCTAAGCAGTCTGACAACTGACTATAGACCGTAGGACGGATCAGCTCCGATCAGCGCTGGCAGCGCGGACACCAGACACTGGCGCGCTGGCCGAGGCGGATTTCCCGCAGCCCCGTGCCGCAGACCTTGCACAGCTCGCCACCGCGGCCGTACACGAACAACTCCTGCTGGAAATACCCCGGCTGGCCGTCACCGCCGATGAAATCCCGCAGCGTGGTGCCGCCCCGCTCGATGGCATGGGCAAGGATGCGTTTGATCTCGATGGCCAGCTTCAGGTAACGCGCCCGGGAAATGCCCCCGGCCGCCCGGCGCGGGTCGATGCCGGCGGCAAACAGCGCCTCGGTCGCATAGATATTGCCCACCCCTACCACCACGGCGTTGTCCATGATGAACGGCTTGACCGCCATGGCGCGGCCCCGAGACAACTGGAACAGGCGCTCGCCGTCGAACAGGTCGGTCAACGGCTCCGGCCCGAGGCGCACCAGCAACTCATGGTTGAGCGGGTCGAGGCTCCAGAGCATGGCGCCGAAGCGCCGTGGGTCGGTGTAGCGCAAGGCCAGGCCGGACTCCAGCTCGATGTCCACATGCTCGTGCTTGGCCGCCGGCATGCCGATTTCCACCAACCGCAGGTTGCCGGACATGCCCAGGTGGCTGATCAACGTGCCAACCTCGGCATTGATCAACAGGTACTTGGCCCGCCGCTCCACCTGCACGATGCGCTGGCCGGAGAGCCGCACGTCGAGGTCTTCCGGGATCGGCCAACGCAGGCGACGATCGCGCACCAGCACGCGGCTGACCCGTTGTCCTTCGAGGTGTGGCGCAATGCCGCGACGGGTGGTTTCGACTTCCGGCAGTTCTGGCATGGGGCTCTCGAGTCAGGCGAACCGGGCACTCAACGAGTGGACAGGTCGCGGATTTCCTGTTTCTGGGTCTGGAAGTCGTATTCCGACAAGCCGATGTAGTCGAGCACCAGCGCCCCGACGCTGTCCCACTCATGGTCTTCAGGCTGGTTGCCCAGCACCCGGTGGGAGGCGCAGATGTTCTCGGACATCTTCAGGATCGCCAGCAAATTCTTCAGCGCGGTGTTGTTGCGCGAGGACTCGTCGCTGAAGACCGCCAGGGCATTGTGGTGGTTGGCGATGGCCTGGCTGACGTGATCCGGCAGGCGCCAGGACTTGGAGGTGTAGTAGCCGACCACCGCATGGTTGGTATTGAACTCGCGGTTTTCAGTGTCCACCACCCGGCACTCGGCGCTGGCATTGGCGTAGGCCTGCTCGAGCACGCTCATGTAGTGGGGGAATTGCTTGAGCATTAACGGCACGCCGCAATCGTGGAACAACCCTAGCGCGTAGGCTTCGTCGCCGTTTTCCAGACCGACACGCTTGGCCAGGGTCAGGCAGGTCATCGCCACGTCCTGGGCGGTGTCCCAGAAACGGTTCAGGGTGACGATGGCGTCATCGTGCAATTCACCCTTGATCGACTGCGCGTTGATCAGGTTGATGATCGAACGACTGCCCAGCAGGTTCACCGCGCGCTGGATCGAGGTGATCTTGTTGCGCAGCCCGTAGTAAGGCGAATTGACGATCTTGAGCAAGGCCCCCGAAAGGCCCGGGTCCTGGGAGATCAGCTTGGCGATGGTGTCCAGGTCCGGATCGGGCATGTACTGCTCCATCTGCAGGTCAACCATGATCTGCGGCTGGGGCGGCACACTGATGCCTTGCAGGGACTGTTGAATCTGTTCGGCGGAAAGCTCTTGGGACATGAGTACACACTCTGGGTCAAGCGGGGATTCTAACCCTTAAAGATGGATCCGATACACCGTCGGGTAGATAGTCGGAACTTTCCTTCGGGCTCAGGCTTCGGACTGTGTAGGGCCGACATCAAGCCTGCGTAAGGTTTAGGTCGGCCGCCAACCCACTCAGCTTGAGGAGATTTTTCATGCCCGGTTCGCTGAACAACAAGCGTGTAGCCATCCTGGTGACCGACGGTTTCGAACAGGTCGAACTGACCGGCCCGAAACAGGCGCTGGAACAGGCCGGCGCCCAGGTGGACATCATTTCCGCCGACGAAGGCCAGGTCAAAGGCTGGAACCATGACAAACCCGCCGACGACTTCAGGATCGACCGGACCTTCAAGGCCGCCAATGTCGAGCAGTACGACGCCGTGGTCCTGCCCGGCGGCGTGCAGAACTCCGACACCATCCGCATAGACCCCGACGCGCAGAAGCTGGTCAAGGGTTTCGAGGCGGCCAGCAAGCCCATCGCGGTCATCTGCCACGGTGGCTGGCTGCTGGTGTCGGCCGGGCTGGTCAAGGGCAAGACCATGACCAGCTACAAGACGCTTAAGGATGACCTGGTCAACGCCGGGGCGAACTGGGTCGACAAGGAAGTGGTCAAGGACGGCACATTGATCAGCAGCCGCCAGCCGGATGACATCCCGGCGTTCAATCGCGAGCTGATCGGGGCGTTGTCTGCCTGACTCATCGTAGCGAGGGGGCTTGATCGAAATAGGGCGGCTGCGCCACCCAGCGGGAGCAAGCTCCCTCGCCACATGTCCAGCGCAAGCCCCGGACCCGCTTCAACACGCTATACTCCCGCTCTTTTTTCCGGAGCGACGTCATGTCCCTGCCTAGCCTGCGCCTCAAAGCCAACGCCGACCGTCGCCTGCGCGCCGGCCACTTGTGGGTCTACAGTAACGAAATCGACGTGGCCGCCACGCCGCTGCACGGTTTCCAGGCCGGCGACCAGGCGGTCCTCGAGGCGGCCGGCGGCAAGCCGTTGGGCATCGTCGCGATGAGCCCCAACAACCTGATCTGCGCACGCCTGCTGTCGCGTGACGTGAAGCTGGCGCTGGACAAATCCCTGCTGGTGCACCGCCTCAACGTGGCACTGTCGTTGCGCGAGCGGCTGTTCGACAAGCCGTTTTATCGCCTGGTCTACGGTGACTCCGACCTGTTGCCGGGCCTGGTGGTCGACCGTTTCGGCGACATCCTGGTGGTACAGATTGCCTCCGCCACCATGGAGGCCCACAAAGATGACGTGATCGCGGCCCTGACCCAGGTGCTCAAGCCCAGCGGCATCCTGTTCAAGAACGACTCCGCCGCCCGCGACGCCGAAGGCCTGAACCGCTACGTCGAGACCGTGTTCGGCCTCGTGCCGGAATGGGTCGCCCTGGAAGAGAACGGCGTGAAATTCGAAGCACCGGTCATGGAAGGCCAGAAAACCGGCTGGTTCTACGACCACCGCATGAACCGCGCGCGCCTGGCCCCCTACGCCAAGGGCAAGCGCGTACTGGACCTGTTCAGCTACATCGGCGGCTGGGGCGTGCAAGCCGCGGCCTTCGGCGCCAGCGAAGTGTTCTGCGTCGACGCCTCGGGCTTCGCCCTCGACGGTGTCGAGCGCAACGCCGCGCTGAACGGCTTCGCCGAGAAACTGACCTGCATCGAAGGCGACGTCTTCGAAGCCCTGAAGGAACTCAAGGCCAGCGAAGAGCGCTTCGACGTGATCGTCGCCGACCCACCGGCCTTCATCAAGCGCAAGAAAGACCTGAAGAACGGCGAAGGCGCGTACCGCCGCCTCAACGAACAAGCCATGCGCCTGCTCAGCAAGGACGGCATCCTGGTCAGCGCCTCGTGCTCGATGCACCTGCCCGAAGACGACCTGCAAAACATCCTCCTGACCAGCGCCCGCCACCTGGACCGCAACATCCAACTGCTCGAACGCGGCGGCCAAGGCCCAGACCACCCGGTCCACCCGGCCATTCCCGAGACCCGCTACATCAAGAGCATTACCTGCCGGTTGTTGCCGAACAGTTGAGTGCTATCGTGGCGTGGGGCTTTTCCCGCGCCACTCCACCCTGTGGGCGTGAACGCTACCAATCGTCATCCCGTGCGCGACATTCACACCCGATCAGCACTTTGCGTCATTTCATCCTGACGCCAGCGGTGTAGAATCGCGACATTCATCGCCATTCATCCCCGGCGGGTTTATGAGCTCATGCCCAGGCTCGCAGCGATCCTGCACAGTCATCGGCCACCTCCAGACACTGCGCCCATCCCGAGTGTTCCAGAGGTCAACAGAAGCTCACTTCCCCTTGTTACCTGATTAGTACCTGATTAGCCGCCCGGAGTGCTCCATGCCCGATTACCGCTCGAAAACATCCACCCATGGCCGCAACATGGCCGGCGCCCGTGCCTTGTGGCGCGCCACGGGGATGAAGGATGACGACTTCAAGAAGCCGATCATCGCCGTTGCCAACTCCTTCACCCAGTTCGTACCGGGCCACGTGCACCTCAAGGACCTGGGTCAACTGGTGGCCCGGGAAATCGAACGCGCTGGCGGCGTGGCGAAAGAATTCAACACCATCGCCGTGGACGACGGCATCGCCATGGGCCACGACGGCATGCTCTATTCGCTGCCCAGCCGCGAGATCATCGCCGACTCCGTCGAGTACATGGTCAACGCCCACTGCGCCGACGCCATCGTGTGCATTTCCAACTGCGACAAGATCACCCCCGGCATGCTGATGGCCGCGCTGCGCCTGAACATCCCGGTGATCTTCGTTTCCGGCGGCCCGATGGAAGCCGGCAAGACCAAGCTCGCCAGCCATGGCCTCGACCTGGTGGATGCCATGGTGATCGCCGCCGACTCCAGCGCCTCCGACGAGAAGGTCGCCGAGTACGAGCGCAGCGCGTGCCCGACCTGCGGCTCGTGCTCCGGCATGTTCACCGCCAACTCGATGAACTGCCTGACCGAAGCCCTGGGCCTGGCCCTGCCGGGCAACGGCTCGACCCTGGCCACCCACAGCGACCGCGAGCAACTGTTCCTGCAGGCCGGCCGCACCATCGTCGAGCTGTGCAAGCGCTACTACGGTGAGAATGATGCGTCGGTGTTGCCGCGCAACATCGCCAACTTCAAGGCGTTCGAAAACGCCATGACCCTGGACATCGCCATGGGCGGTTCCACCAACACCATCCTGCACCTGCTGGCCGCCGCCCAGGAAGCCGAGATCGATTTCGACCTGCGCGACATCGACCGCCTGTCACGCAACGTGCCGCAACTGTGCAAGGTCGCGCCGAACATCCAGAAGTACCACATGGAAGATGTTCACCGTGCCGGCGGGATCATCAGCATCCTCGGTTCCCTGGCCCGAGGCGGGTTGCTGCACACCGACCTGCCGACCGTGCACAGCAAGACCATGGCCGAGGCCATTGCCAAGTGGGACATCACCCAGACCACCGACGAAGCCGTGCATCACTTCTTCAAGGCAGGCCCGGCGGGCATTCCGACACAGACCGCGTTCAGCCAGTCGACCCGTTGGGAAACCCTGGACGACGATCGTGAGAACGGCTGCATCCGCAGCGTCGAGCACGCCTACTCCAAGGAAGGCGGGCTGGCCGTGCTGTACGGCAACATCGCCCTGGACGGTTGCGTGGTGAAGACCGCGGGCGTCGATGAGTCGATCCATGTGTTCGAAGGCAACGCCAAGATCTTCGAAAGCCAGGACAGCGCCGTGCGCGGGATCCTCGCGGACGAGGTGAAGGCCGGCGACATCGTGATCATTCGCTACGAAGGCCCGAAAGGTGGCCCGGGCATGCAGGAAATGCTCTACCCCACGTCCTACCTGAAGTCCAAGGGCCTGGGCAAAGCCTGCGCCCTGCTCACCGACGGCCGTTTCTCCGGCGGGACTTCGGGCCTGTCCATCGGTCACGCTTCGCCTGAAGCGGCGGCAGGTGGCGCCATCGGCCTGGTGCGCGATGGCGATAAGGTGCTGATCGACATTCCGAACCGCTCGATCAACCTGTTGATCAGCGATGAAGAGCTGGCCGCGCGCCGCGTCGAACAGGACAAGAAAGGCTGGAAGCCGGTGGAAGTGCGCCCGCGCAAGGTCACCACGGCACTCAAGGCCTACGCCCTGCTCGCCACCAGCGCCGACAAGGGCGCGGTACGCAACAAGGCAATGCTCGACGGCTTGTAAGCGTCTACAGCGGCCAAAAAAATGCCCCGCCAAGTGCGGGGCATTTTTTTGGGCTCTCATTTGCCTTGCGGCCATGGCGTCTCTTGTGGCGAGGGAGCTTGCTCCCGCTGGCCTGCGCAGCAGCCCCCCAGCATTGCTTCAGGCAAACCGCATGACCTGGTTTGCGACTGCTACGCAGTCGAGCGGGAGCAAGCGCCCTCGCCACGGGTTCTTCGTGGCCCCCCGCAGGGTCGTGGGACTTACTGGATGTCTTCCGGCTTGACGATCACCCAGTTCTTGTCCGCCGTCACGGGCAGGCCTTCCTTGGCCTGGGCCGCGGCGTGCTTGGCCATCATGCCGTTGAGCTGGGTCATGTATTTGTCCTTGCGGTTGACCCACAGGTGGATGCCGCCCTTCGCTACATCCACATCGTGGAACAACATGTAGCCATCGCTGCTCGGCGTGTCGCCGCCCACGAGCACCGGTTTCTTCCACTCGTCGATGTAGGTCAGGATCGCCGCATGCTTGCCGGCCATCCAGGTCGCCGGCGTCCACAGGTAAGGCGTGTACTCCAGGTCGAGGTTGGCCTTCTCGTCATACTTGCCGGCGCTGATCTGCTTGCGGGCCGTGGTCAGTTCGCCCGTCTTGCGATCCTTGAGCAGCGTGGTCACGCCGATCACGTTCTGCGGCTTGAGGTTGTAGCCATACTTCGGATCGGCAGCGACCATGCGCACCAATTCTTCCGACGCCGCGGTCATGACATAGACCTCGATGCCGTTTTCCATCAGCTTGTTGTACAGCTCGGCCTGGCCGGTGAAGACCTTGGGCGGGTTGACGGTGGAGTTGACCACCTTGTCGCCGTCGTAATACGTGGTGGGCACCGGCTTGCCGGAAGCCATCAGCTCGTCGACGTAGCCCTTGAGCTCTTTGAGGGTGAAGCCGGAGAACACCTGGGCCACCCAGGGGTAGCAGACCATGTCGTCCACTTCGCACAGGCGATAGTAATAGCTGAACAGGCTTTCCTTGTGGTCGGCGGTGTCCTTGAACGGCATCAGCTTGAGGGACGGGTCCAGGGTTTCGCGGGTGATGAGGCCCTTGTTCTCCATGAACGGCAGCAACGATTCCTCGAGGTCGTAACGGTAGCTGGTGTTGTCCATGTCGAACACCGCGTAGTTACCCTTGTTGGCGTTGGCCGCGATCATCGCGTCCAGGGCCTTGGCCTGCTCGGCCGGCCAGTGCTTGAGCTCGGTGGCAAGGGCCTGTCCGGCCAGGCCCAGGCTCAAGGCGACAGCGAGAAAACGAGGTGCGAGCTTCATCGGCATTTCTCCCAGGTTCAAAGAACCCGACGCTAACAAATGCGTATGACAGTCCTCGCCTGTCCGCGACCGCTTACGTCTTGAAAACGCCAGCGACGTACCCGCAAACGCCACGTCCTTATTCCATAAACGACATTCAACATGCATTTTTAGTATTAATTCATTAGTTATCAGACTGTTAGGCTTTCCTGTTCGCAGTCGCGGCTTCAAGCGACTGGCAAAGTCTTAACGGAGCTCTCTTGATGAATCTGCCGCTGATCCTCAATCTGTTGGTGTTCCTCGCCTTGCTGTTCGGCCTGGCGCAAACCCGTCACGCCAGCTGGAGCCTGGCCAGGAAAGTACTGCTGGCCCTGGTGCTGGGCGTGGGGTTCGGGGTGGCCCTGCACACGATCTACGGGGCTGGCAACCCGGTGCTCAAGGCCTCGATCGGCTGGTTCGACCTGGTCGGCAACGGCTACGTGCAACTGTTGCAGATGATCGTCATCCCGCTGGTCTTCGCCTCGATCCTCAGCGCCGTGGCGCGTCTGCACAACGCCTCGTCCCTGGGCAAGATCAGCTTCCTGACCATCGGCACCTTGCTGTTCACCACGGCCATCGCCGCCCTGATCGGGATCGGCCTGACCAACCTGTTCGGCCTCACCGCCGAAGGGCTGGTGGCCGGCAGCCAGGAACTGGCGCGCCTGCAAGTGATCCAGAGCGATTACGCCGGCAAGGTCGCCGACCTGAACATCCCGCAGTTGCTGCTTTCGTTCATTCCACAAAACCCCTTTGCCGACCTGGCCCGGGCCAAGCCGACCTCGATCATCAGCGTGGTGATCTTCGCCGCGTTCCTCGGCGTGGCCGCCCTGCAATTGCTCAAGGATGACGCGCAAAAAGGTCAGAAAGTGATCGACGCCATCGACACCCTGCAAAGCTGGGTCACGCGTCTGGTGCGGTTGGTGATGAAGCTGACGCCCTATGGCGTGCTGGCGTTGATGACCAAAGTGGTGGCGGGCTCCAACCTGCAGGACATCATCAAGCTCGGCAGTTTCGTGGTGGTGTCGTACCTGGGCCTGGGCCTGATGTTCGTCGTCCATGGCCTGCTGGTCAGCGCGGCGGGGATCAACCCGTTGCGTTTCTTGCGCAAGATCTGGCCGGTGCTGACCTTCGCCTTCACCAGCCGCTCCAGCGCGGCGACCATCCCGCTGAGCATCGAAGTCCAGACCAGCCGCCTCGGCATTCCACGCGCCATCGCCAGCTTCAGCGCCTCGTTCGGCGCCACCATCGGCCAGAACGGTTGCGCTGGCCTGTACCCGGCGATGCTGGCGGTCATGGTTGCGCCGACAGTGGGCATCAACCCGCTGGACCCGGTATGGATCGCGACGCTGGTGGCGATCGTGACCTTGAGTTCGGCGGGCGTCGCCGGGGTCGGTGGCGGGGCGACATTTGCCGCGCTGATCGTGCTGCCGGCGATGGGCTTGCCGGTCTCGCTGGTGGCGCTGCTGATTTCCGTCGAGCCGCTGATCGACATGGGTCGCACGGCGCTGAACGTCAGCGGCTCGATCACCGCCGGGGCGATCACCAGCCAGGTGATGCAACAGACCGACAAGGCCTTGCTCGACGCTGATGAACATGGGGAGTTGGTGCACGCTTGATGCGTGGCGCCTGATAGACCGCTTTCGCGAGCAAGCTCGCTCCCACAGTCGACCGAGGTCTGCCTGACAAAACTCGGTTAACTGTGCGAGCTTGCTCGCGATGCCCTTAACGCTTTTCCCACACCTCGAAGCTATACGCCGGCTTATCCCCTTCGGCCGGGTTCGGCTGGTTCGAAACCAGCGTCCACTGGTTCGCGTCGAACGCCGGAAACCACGCATCCCCTTCCGGGCTCAGCGCCACGCGGGTCAGGTACAGTCGGTCTGCCTGCTCCAGTGCCTGGGCGTACAGCTGCGCACCGCCGATCAACATCAGCTCATCGACACCCTGCGCCTGCGCCCAGGCTTCGGCCCGCTCCACGGCGGCGTCGAGGCTGGAAAAGACTTCCGCGCCCTCGAGCAGCAAGCCAGGCTGGCGACTGACCACGATGTTCAGGCGCCCCGGCAACGGTCGACCGAGGGAATCCCAGGTCTTGCGCCCCATGATGATCGGCTTGCCCAGGGTGGTGGCCTTGAAGTATTTGAAATCCCCCGGCAAGTGCCAGGGCATGCTGTTGTCGACGCCGATCACCCGGTTTTCACCAAGGGCTGCGATCAGGCTTAAGGGAAGTGTTTTTTTCATGCCGCCGAGGATACCAGAGGCGCGCCTTACCCCGACAGGCGCTACAGCGGTTATGCTCAAGCCTCATTTGAGCTACGGAAGCACCCGTGACGAAACTGCAAGAACTCTGGTTGACCGAGGCCATCCGCCTGCGTGAAGAGCACGCCGGCCCGTTGCAGGACCAGGAAGCTAATCGCCTGGCCCGTGCGGCCGGCGGTGAGTTGTCCACCCGTATCCGCCATCGCGCCCGCTGGCTGGCCGAGCGCGATGGCCTCGTCCTGGCTCTGCGCCACTGGTTGCAAGGGGCGCGCCTGGCACTGATGGTGTTGGCGGTGCTCGCCGTGGTCAGCGGCGCCGGCCTGGGCTTTGCCGCACTCGGCGACGGGCAGACGCCAGTCAACGTGTTCTGGGCCTTGGGCAGCCTCCTGGGCCTCAACCTGGTCTTGCTGATCGGCTGGGCCTTCGGCCTGGCGTTCGCCGGGGGCCAGGATGCCGTGCTGGGCCGCTTGTGGTTGTGGCTCAGCGAGAAGCTCGCCCGCGACGCCAAGGCCATCCAACTGGCGCCGGCCCTGCTGCTGTTGTTGCAACGAAAGCGACTCAACCGCTGGGTTCTCGGGGCGCTGGTCAACGGCGTCTGGCTGGTAGCGATGGTCAGCGCGCTGGTCATCGTACTGATGCTGATGGCGACCCGGCGCTACGGGTTTGTCTGGGAAACCACCCTGCTCGGCAGCGAGACCTTTGTTGCCCTGACCCGCGCCCTCGGTACTGTGCCTGCCCTGCTGGGTTTCAACGTACCGACCGTGGAGATGATCCGCGCCAGCGGCGACGGCGCCCTGAACCTCGACAGCGCCCGCCAGGCCTGGGCCACCTGGCTGGTGGGCGTGGTGCTGGTCTACGGCGTGCTGCCACGCCTGGGCCTGGCGCTGCTGTGCCTGTGGCGCTGGCGCCGCGGTCGCGCCGACCTGGCCCTGGACTTGAACCTGCCGGGCTATGCCCAGTTACGCGAACGCCTGATGCCCAGCAGCGAGCGACTGGGAATCAACGACGCCGCGCCCGCCCAGTTGCATCAGGTGCAAAGCCCCGCCGGCACGGTGCAAAGCACCGGCGCCTTGCTGGTGGCCATCGAGCTGGACGAGCGGCCCTGGCCGCCGAAGCTGCCCGACTCGGTGAAAAACGCCGGTGTCCTCGACAGCCGCGAGTCTCGCCACAAACTCCTCGAACAACTGTCGCGATTTCCACCGGCGCGGTTGGCGATTGCCTGTGATCCACGCCGCTCGCCAGACCGGGGCAGCCTGGCGTTGATCGCCGAACTGGCCCGCAGCGCCAGCGCCACCCGCGTGTGGCTGTTACAGGCGCCGCCCGGCGAAGCGCTGGACGCCGAACGCCTGGGCGACTGGCACAGCGCGCTGCAACAGCTGCAATTGCCTTTCGCCGATTGCGCCCCCATGAGCTGGCTGGAGAACGGCCATGACTGATTCCATCAAGCCGCTGAAACTGGCTGTGGTCGGGCATACCAACGTCGGCAAGACCTCGCTGCTGCGCACCCTTACCCGGGACGTCGGCTTCGGCGAAGTGTCCCATCGCCCGAGCACCACCCGGCACGTCGAGGGCGCACGCCTCTCGGTGGACGGGCAAGCCCTGCTGGAGCTGTACGACACCCCAGGCCTGGAGGACGCCATCGCCCTGCTCGACTACCTCGAATGCCTGGAGCGCCCCGGTGAACGCCTGGACGGCCCGGCACGCCTGGCCCGTTTTCTCGAAGGCAGCGAGGCGCGGCAACGCTTCGAGCAAGAGGCCAAGGTGTTGCGGCAGTTGCTCGCCAGCGACGCCGGCATTTATGTCATCGACGCCCGTGAACCGGTGCTGGCCAAGTACCGCGATGAGCTGGAGGTCCTCGCCAGTTGCGGCAAGCCGCTGCTGCCGGTACTCAATTTCGTCAGCAGCACCCAACACCGTGAGCCCGACTGGCGCGAAGCCCTGGCACGCTTGGGGCTGCATGCCCTGGTGCGCTTTGACAGCGTCGCGCCGCCCGAGGATGGCGAACGACGCTTGTATGAAAGCCTCGCGCTGTTGCTGGAAAGCGCCCGCGGGCAACTGGAGCGGTTGATTGCCGACCAACAGGCTCAGCGCCTGGCCCGCCAGCAGAGCGCAGCCCGGTTGATCGCCGAGCTGTTGATCGACTGCGCCGCCTGCCGCCGCAGCGTCGCCAGCGACCCCGAGCGGGAGCGCCAGGCCATCGACGAGCTACGCCATGCAGTGCGTCAGCGCGAACAACGCTGCGTCGAATCCCTGCTCAAGCTCTATGCCTTCCGCCCCCAGGACGCCGCCGCCTGTGACTTGCCACTGCTCGACGGACGCTGGGGCGATGACCTGTTCAATCCCGAGACTTTGAAGCAATTGGGTGTGCGGGTTGGCGGTGGAATCGCCGCAGGCGCCGCGGCCGGTGCCGGGGTGGACTTGCTGGTGGGCGGCCTGACCCTCGGCGCCGCCGCCCTCGCCGGGGCCATTGCCGGCGGCGCCCTGCAAACCGCCCGCAGCTACGGCAATCGACTCATGGGCAAACTCAAGGGCCAGCGCGAACTGACGGTGGACGACAGCGTGCTGCGCCTGCTGGCCCTGCGCCAACGGCAACTGCTGCAAGCCCTCAACCAGCGTGGCCATGCGGCCCTCGACAGCATCCGCATCGCCACGCCCCAGGCAGACAAGACCTGGCGCGAAGGCAAGCTGCCCGACGCCCTGGCCAAGGCCCGCGCCCATCCCCAGTGGTCCAGCCTCAACCCCCAGGCGCGGTTGAGCCAGGCTGAGCGGCAGGAGCAGATCGAGCAGTTGGCGGGTCAGTTATGACAGAAGACCGACTGTGGCGAGGGGATTTATCCCCGCTGGGGCGCGCAGCGTCCCTGATGCCTGACACCACGATGTGTCTGACAGACCGTGTCGATTCTTTTGGGGGCGCTGCGCACCCCAGCGGGGATAAATCCCCTCGCCACAACAGGGTTGTGCCAGATAGCAATCAGCGACTGTTCAACACCACGAGCGCCAACGCAACTTCAGCCAACTCCAACTCATTGAACACCCGCACCCCATGGCGCTTGAGCAAGGCCGCTGTCACGCCCTCGCCACTGACTTTCACGCCACTAAACGTGCCGTCGTAGGTCAGCAGGTTGCCGCACGATGGGCTGTTGGCCTTGAGCACGGCGATCCGGATGCCGTGTTCGCGCACCAGCGCCAGCGCCTGGTCGGCGCCCGACAGGAACTGCGCACTCACGTCCTCGCCGTCTGTGGTGATCACCGCCGCCTGGCCGTCGAGCACCTGGACGCCCTGTCCACCGGCAATCTCCGCCGCGGCCCGGGGCGTGGGCAGGCCGCCGGCGACTTCCGGGCACAGGGGCACGACCCGGCCTTCGTCGAGCCATTGCTGAAGTTGATCGAATGGCCCGCTGGCACCGCCGTCATAGCGCACCCGGTGGCCGAGCAGGCAGCGACTGACCAGGATTTTTTCCATGGGGTCAGAACAACTCGTTGCCGCGGCGCCGGAACCAGCCGGTCAAGGACAGGCGGTTGCGCGTGGCCGGCAGGACTTCGTGGGGAATGTCGCCCGAGAGGAACACCACCAGGCAACCGCCGACGGGCACGACGTCATGCTCCACGCCATCGTCCAGGTACATGCGCAGTTGGCCACCCTGTTCCGCCGACCAGGCGTCATTGAGGTAGAGCACCGCCGACACCATGCGCCGGTCGTCGTCACGAAAGCGGTCGACATGCTTGAGGTAGAACGCGCCGGGCGGGTACAGGGCGAAGTGGCTTTCGAAATCCTCCAGGCCCAGGAACAGCCCACGGTTCATCGCCTCGCGCAGGCTGTCCATCAAGGCCAGGTAATGATCGCAAGCCTGCGCCTGGCCAGGCTCGATCCATTGGATGCGATCACCCCGGATACCTTCGCGGATCTCCGAGAACGGTCCGCGCCCGACCGCCGCCGGCGCCAGTTCGCCTTCGGCGGCGCGCTGGCGACACTCGGCCGCCAGGGCGCGGGTCAGCGCGTCCGGCAGGAACAGGTTCTGCTGCGACCAGCCGCGCTCGGCCAGGTCGTCGACGATACGTAACAGCAGCGGGTGATCAGAAGGTATTTGCATGGCGCGCATAGTATGCCTGTGCCTGCAAAACCGACAGCGCCACGCAGCGACTTTACGGCGCCAGGTAGCACTGGCGTACGAACTTGATACGAATTCTCGACAAGTTCCCATGCCCCACGGAGAATAGTCGGCTGCTGACAGGAGTCCCTATGCGCCGTTTGCTTTTCTCACTGTTGATGTTCTGCGTGTTGCCCGCCTGGGCAGACAGCTACGACCAGTTGTACAAGGTCGCCGGCTGGCCGGAACAACGGGCGCATTTCAATGACGCCCTGAGCGCGGCCCAGCAGCGCTACCAGAGCAGCCTGCCACCGGCGGTGTTCCAGGCCCTGGTGACCAACAGCAATCAACGCTTCGCCCCCCAGGCCATGGACCAGCGGGCCGAGGCGCAAATGCGCAAGAACCTTCGCGATCCGAACCCGGCACTGAATTTTTTCCAGACGCCCCTGGGTCGCAAGGTCGTGGCGGCCGAGTTGCTGGCCACCCGGCGCGATCAACTGGCCAAGAACGCCAAGGGCTTGCCGAAGATGCAAGCCAGTGACAATCGCCTGCTGATCATCGGCCACCTGGCCCAGGCCCTGCCCGCCCGCGAGGCCGGCGCCGAGGTCAGCCTGGCGATCGCCGGCGTCGCGGCCGACAGCCTGAGTTCGATGATCCCCGGCCTGCTGGGCGCCGGCCAGGCCCAGGGCATGCTGAACGGCCAGCGCCAGCGGTTGATGGAACAGATCGGCGCGGACCTGAACAACACGCTGCTGTACGTCTACCGTGACCTGAGCGATACCGAGCTGGAAGAGTTCGCCACTTTCGCCGAATCAGCCGAGGGCCAGGCTTATTATCAAGCCGCGCTGGCGGCGATCCGGGCGGGGCTGGCGGTGGGGCAGAATCTCGGGCAGTAGTGCCCAATAACGCCATCGCGAGCAAGCTCGCTCCCACAGGGTTTTGAGTACGCTCAGATTTCCCGAACGCCAGAGGTCCAATGTGGGAGCGAGCTTGCTCGCGATTGCACATTCAAAGTCACCGCCGCATCCGGCTCATCCGCTTCGCCAGAAACCCGAACATCTCCTGGCGCAACGCCAGGGTCTCGTTCGCCAGGTGATGCCGTCCCTGGGGCAGCATCAGCACCTGGGGCCGGTCGAACTTGCTGCGCAACACGTCCAGGTTGTGTTTCCAATCCACCGTCATGTCGGCCTGGCCCTGCACGATCAGCGGCTGGCGTGGGCTGCCCGGGGCGGCCTCGATACGCTTGATCCACTGGCCCAGCGCCCCGACCCACGCCGTGGGCAGGCGGAGCGGTTGCAGCGGGTCGGCTTGCAGGAATGGCAGGAACTGCGGGTCACTGGAGTTTTCGCTGAAGCGCCGGGCAATACCGGTCACGAACGGCTTGAGCAGGTAATAACTGAGGCGCGACCAGCCCCAGGCCCGCGGTCGCACCAAAGGCGACAACAGGATGACCTGGCCCTGGGCCGGGCTCTGGGCGCCCTGGTTGAGCACGTGATCGACCACGATGGCGCCACCGGTGCTCTGCCCGCACAAGTGCCAGGGCTGGGGCAGCTCCAGCGTGGCGGCCTCGCCCAACAGGCCCTGCAAGGTGGCCTGGTACTCGGCGAAATCACCGATGCTGGCGCGCTCGCCACTGGACAGGCCATGGCCCGGCAAGTCACAGGCGATCACCGCGAAGCCCTGCTCCAGGCCCCATTCGATCAAGTGCCGGTACAGCCCCATGTGATCGTAATAGCCGTGGAACACGAACAGCGTCGCCACGGTTTTTTCCGGCCACCAGACCTGACTGACCAGCGTGTAACCCTCTACCTCGAAACACCCCAGTCCCTTGCGCACGTCGCGCCCGGGAAAGTCCAGGCCGTAGAAGCGCTGGTACGCCTGGGCTTGCTCCGACAGGGGTTGCCACCGGGCCAGAGGTTGCAGGCTGGCACGCAGGAGATCGGGATCGAAAGGAGCAGGCATCAATAGGTCCAGGCAGAAGCGCATCGCGCGAAACAGACTTTGTAGGCCTGTGATATTCATCTGTCGCAGCGGGCATGGCAAGCTACGCGACCTCAGAGGATCGACACCATGCGCCCGTCCCACCGCACGACCTTGCTTGCCAGCCTGCTTGCCCTCGCGTGCGCCATCCTGTTGTGGGTGGCCTACGACTGGTTCCAGGGGCGTTTCCTGCGGGCCTTCAGCCAACACACGGCGGTATTTTCCGGCGAGCCGCTGCGCCTGCCGTCCGAGCTGGCCGGCCCCGGTGCCATCCGCCTGGTGCATTTCTGGGACCCGGCCTGCCCGTGCAACGTCGGTAACCAGCAACACCTGTCCGAACTGGTCGATCAATATGCCGCGCAGGGCGTAGAGTTTTATGCGGTTCAGAAAACCGGCAGCCAGGGCCAATTGCCCGCGACGCTCAGCCGCCTCAAACCCCTCGCCACACTCCCCGGTTCCAACCAGATTCCCGCCAGCCCGGCAGTGGCGATCTGGGACCACAGCGGCCAACTGGCGTACTTCGGTCCCTACAGCGAAGGGCTGACCTGCAACTCCACTAACAGCTTTATCGAGCCGATCCTTGAAGCGCTTAGTGCTGGCCGAAAAGTTAACGCCACTAACACATTGGCGGTCGGCTGTTATTGCCCCTGGTCAACTCCCAAGTGACTAATCTGAACTACGAAACGTATTTCCAAAACCCACTAGTTCAGTACTAAGCGATCGAACATTTGTTTGATTGTAGAGCGTTTGCTCCAAACAGGCGCTTGCGCTGAACCGTTTGTCGGATCCAATTTTCAGAAGCCCCTCCTACACGCCTCGTTTTTTGGCCGAACCCCATGCCAGACGGGTTGCGCAGGGGTGTTCCGGCTTTCCGGCCGTTGAGCTGAAACGATTAACATCTGCCGTGCCAGCATGAACTTTTTTTTAATCGGTTCTCTAAACCTCCGTAGCAAACAGAACGTTGGTCTCAAGTCGGTCATGCCGCGGCGCGGGAAATTTCTACGCGCCTTTGATCTTTAAATTGTCGACCTCCTACCAAAACAAGAATGGAATCGTCAGTGATGCAAAAGATGCTTTGCGCTGCACTTTCCACTACCCATAAAGAGGATGTTCTCAACCTTGAGGCGTTTGCCCAAAGTGTGGCGCCGCTCATGGTTGACGTGCTATTGCGCGGCGAAACCGGCACCGGCAAAGACACGCTGGCGGAGAAAATCCACCGCATGTCCGGTCGTTCAGGCAAATTCGTCGCCATCAACTGCGCCGCCATTCCCGAGAGCCTGGCGGAGAGTCAACTGTTCGGGGCCAACACCGGTGCGTTTACCGGTGTCAGCCAGAGCCGCGCAGGGTTCGTCGAGGCGGCGCATAACGG
Source organism: Pseudomonas sp. Cab53 (assembly GCF_018325965.1). Classification (NCBI taxonomy): domain Bacteria; kingdom Pseudomonadati; phylum Pseudomonadota; class Gammaproteobacteria; order Pseudomonadales; family Pseudomonadaceae; genus Pseudomonas; species Pseudomonas sp. Cab53. Next base: position 5,862,787 of record NZ_AP021902.1, read on the forward strand.
AACGCTGTACCTGGACGAGGTCGACAGCATGCCCCTGGCGTTGCAAGCCAAGCTGCTGCGTGTCCTGGAATCCAGGACCGTCCAGCGCTTGGGTTCGACCCAGAGCATCCCGGTGAACATGCGGGTGATCGCCTCCGCCCAGTGCCCTTTGGGGGAGATGGTCGAACGGGGCGAGTTTCGTCGCGACCTGTACTTCCGGCTGAACATCGTCAGCCTCAAGCTGCCGCCCCTGCGCAGCCGCAAGGAACGTATCGTGCCGCTGTTCCAGTCACTGGTGCGGCGTGAAGCCAAGGCCCTGGACCGGCCCTACATCCCCCCGTCGCCGGAGCTGTTGTGCCACCTGATCGGCTACGCCTGGCCAGGGAACATCCGTGAGCTGCAATCCGCCGCCAAACGCTACGTGCTGGGCCTGCCGGCGCTGCCCCGTGCCGAACTCTCGGAGCACTGCAACACCACGCTCAATTTGAAAGAGCAACTGCAGCAGTTCGAGAAAGTGCTCATCGAAGACTGCATGCGTCGCCACCATCGTCATATCGACAAGGTCATCGCCGAGCTGGGCATCGCACGGCGCACGCTCTACTACCGGATGAAGTGCCTGGAAATATCGATGGGTTGAGTGCCCGGCGTGGAACCGTTTCCACCTGCGCCGCCACCTAACCTTCGAGACACTCACAACCGTCTCGCCATTCCACAATCCGGAGATACGACTATGAGTTTTGGTGGAGCTTCTCTTGCGGCCTCCATGGCGGCCATGCAGCAGATGGATGCTACCTCGGCCGCGATGACGACCATGAAATCCGAATTCGACCAAAAGAAACTGATCGCCGACACCATGAACGCCATCTCGGCAGAGTCCATGGACAGTGCCACCAAGGCCATTACGGCCATGGGGGAGGCGTCCAAGAACATACGATTCTGACAACCCGCTTCAAGCCCCGCCGCGGCGGGGTCTCTTCAAGCGCGATGAGATCAGGCCCATGCATATCGATCGGCTGAACAGCCTTCGTCCTCCCGCAGCCCTTTCACATGACGACTCCACGCAACGCCGCGCCTCGATCACCCAGGGCCTGGCAGATGCGGTGATCGAGCACCTGACGCAGCATGCGAGCAGCGGCCGGTTGAAAGAGTCACTGGTGCGATGGGGCGGTGAACACGACTCGGCAGGTGGACGCTCGCCCTTCGGCTGGCAGCCCCCGCAGCAGGGCTTGGCCGTGGAAACGGAAAACCCGCTGAACCTGGTCCTGACGGACATCCTGGAAGAGATCAACGGCGGTACCGGCCAGAACCTGGAGGTCGATATCGACGACGCCTATTCCGATGAGGACCTGTTTGGCGACCTGGCGCAGATGTTCGCCCATCGCCGGCCACCCATCGGCGACAACGACGTCGGCAGCCAGAGTGATTTCGGCAGTGCGAACAACCCGTTCTGCGGCGCGCTGTTCGGCGCCTGGGAAACGGACGGCCCGCTCGACCGGCATAACGCCAGCCTGCGGCTGTTGCTCAGGCTCATCGCGGTGCTGGGCCGGCGCAAGCTGCTGACGCTGCTGGACATCGACGACAGCGCGGGCCAGGCGCGCTACGAGCCGGACGACCAGGACCTGTTGTTCGAGATCGCCAGCTTCATGGACCAGCACCCACAGCGCTATCCGCCGCCCAGCACCCACGGCGAAACGTGGACATGGACCGAGCGCATCGCCCTCGGCACGCCACTGCAAGCCCACGAAACCCGGCTGTTCCAGCTGGCCCTGGAACAACTGGACCTGGCGCTGGCTCGCCTGGCAGGCCAGTACCCGGTCGCGCGGCGGCGAGCCCGGCGCGGGCGTGAGGAAATCGAGTTTCACCTGAGCGTCACCGGCAGTGCCCGCAACGTCCTGCGGCTGATGTGCGCCTGAAGGCATCCGCCCCTTTTGATTCGTCCCCTCGAGATTGGAGAAGCCCATGGAAATACAAGCCATCGATGCCAGCCAACTGGCCTCCTCACCGGCCAAGGCGGGCGCACGGCCGCAGGCCAGCGCCGAGACCAGCGACGTCAGCTGGTTCAACGCCCAGATGCGCGAGAAACCACCGGCGCCGGATAACGAAAACAACGTCGCGGCACGCATCATCGATTCGCTGTCGAGTCGCTCCGGCGAACTGCAACGACTGGACGAGCGCGCCAACCGCGACATGCTCAAGGCCATCCGCACCGCCGACCCGCAGGACATGTTGCAGTCCAACCGGTCGTTGTCGTCGTTCCACCTGGAAAGCCTGATGACCGCGAAACTGGTCAGCAAAGGCTCCCAGGCGATCGAGAAGCTCACTAACCTCCAGTAAAGGAAATGCCGGCCATGTTCATGCGCGCATGCTCAACGTTGTTACTGTGCCTGCTGCTCACGGCTTGCGAGGAGCGATCGGCGCTGCACAGCCGCCTCTCCGAGCAGGATGCCAACGAAGTGATCGCAGAGTTGGCGGACAAGAACATCGAGGCGAGCAAGCAAGTCGACAAGGACGGCATGACCGTCCTGGTCGAGCCCGCCGACATGAACAGTGCCGTCCACGTGCTCGAAGCGGCCGGCCTGCCGCGGCGCTCACGTTCCAGCCTGGGGGATATCTTCCGCAAGGAAGGGGTCATTTCCACGCCACTGGAAGAGCGCGCCCGCTATATCTACGCGTTGTCCCAGGAGCTCGAATCGACCTTGTCGCAGATCGACGGCGTGGTGCTCGCCCGGGTCCATGTGGTCCTGCCGGAGCGGGTCGCGCCCGGCGAGCCGGTGCAACCGGCGTCGGCCTCGGTGTTCATCAAGCACACCGGGGCGCTGGATCCCGACAGCATCACGCCACGGGTGCGCAACCTGATCGCCAGCGGGATCCCCGGCATGGCCGATGCGGCCCACAATGCGAGCAAGTTGTCGGTGGTGTTCGTGCCCACCGTGCCGTATCAGGAGCGGCGCAAGATGGCGCACTTCGGGCCGTTCGTCATGCAGGCCGAGGAAGTCGCCTACTGGCGAACGGTCACTGTGGTGGCGGGCATCATATTGCTGGGGATCCTGCTGGGCGCCGGCTATGGTCTCTACCGGTTGTGGCGCAAGGGCGCCCTGACGCTGCCGCGCTTTCTCGAACACAAGCTCGCCCGGCCGGGCGCCCCCGCCGCACCACCGGGCAACACGGCGGCACCGTTGTTCGCGGTCAAGACACCGGGCGCTGGAACCCATGACAAAGGCTCTGCCGCATGAGCGCCGCGCTGGAGTGGGTTCACTGGTGGCACCACGCCTGGCGCCAGGCCACCCCCGAATGGCAGCCACTCGACCTTGCCCGACTGAGTGCGTCACGCCTCGACGCCCTGGCCCGTGGGCACCACGCCACGCTGGCCAGGCGCTTCGGCATGACGCCCTGCACGCCACCCAGGCCGAGCCCGGCGCAGCAGGCACTGCTTTGCACACCGGCCGCCCTGGCCCTGGCCTGTGAACTGGTGGCGACCACCTGTTCACCGTTGACGGCCACCCCGGCATTGTCGGCGCAGGACCGCGCCTGGTGCGAACGCACGGCCAAGGCATTGCGCCCCGGGCATTGGCTCGAACCGGACCAGGATCCGCTCGCGCTGCTGCGGGCCTGGCTCGACGAACCGACCTGGCAACGGGCGCGCCTGGCGTTCCCTCGCGCAAGGATCATGGCCATCGAATGCAGCACGGCGCCCCAACCCCAACCGCCCGCGGCCAGGCTCGACACGCTCTGGCAGTCCGCCTGCTGGAAAGCCGGGCAAAGCCTGGCGTCCCCCGTCCCTACCCCCCACGACACGGAGATCCACGATGCTCGCCCGGCGCTCGCTTGAACTACGCCCCGAAGGCCAGGGCTTGCTGCAGCCCTATATCGCGCGCGAAACCCTGGTCGATTGCGCCCGTGCGCAACGTGTCATCGAACACGCCAGGGACCAGGCCGCGCAGTTGCTCGAACAGGCCAACGAAGTGGCCGAAGCGCAGGTCCTTGAGGCCCAGGCGCAATTCTGGGACAAGGCCGACGCCCTGCTCGCCACATGGGAAGCGCAGCGCCAGGCGATGTGGGAGCAGATTGAAAGCAGCGCTGCACGGCTGGTCAACGAGGCCCTACAAACGCTACTGGACGAGGTGCCCGAACCGGCGCGCATCGATGCGCTGGTGCGTCAGCTGGCCTCGGGGCAACGCGATCCGGCCACCGCTACCCTGCACTGTCATCCCGAAGACCTGGCGAGCCTGACCCGCAGCCTCGGCAACGCCAGCCCGCAAGCCTGGACGCCGGTGGCCGATGCCGGCATGGACCGTCAGCAGGTGAAACTGCAAACCCCTGGCGGCACGTTCCAGCTCGACTGGCCCAGCGCCGTGCAAGCGCTGCGGCTGCCAGAGCCGCAACCCTAAATCCAGTCCCCCGCTTCTTTTCTCGCTTCCTTGCGGAACCGCCACGGGCGTAACCACCACTCACCGGGTGAACACGCCCAAGCCCGGAGGAACCGTTTATGTCTTCTATCGATGCCCTGCAGCGCCGCCTCGACACTTACTTCCAACGCGCCACCGACAACGTCAACAACGCGGCGATGAACGCTGCGCAGAGCCAGTCCCTGGACGACATGCACACCTTCCTCACCAGCATGAACGGCATGTCGGTCGCGGTGACGGCGGCCACTCAACAGACCACGGCCCACCACAACCTCGCCAAGGCGATCATCGATGCAATGCCATGAGCTGCGCGCGCAGCTCATTCGCTGGAGTGCCGGCGCCGATGAGCCCGCGCCTTTCACCCTGGTCATCGACGACGGCGACGTCACCTTCGACAAACTCGAAGGCGCGCTGCTGCTGTCGGTCGAGCTGCCCGCCAGCGTGTCCAACGAGGCGGCCCTGGAAGAGGTGCTCCGGCTGGCCCACCCGAGCCTTTCGCGATTCCCCGGGGCACTGGCGCGCGCGCCCCACGATGCGCGGTTGTGGTTGATGGCGCAGCTGGCTCCGGACGGACACGTCGACGACTTGATCGAGTTGCTCGAAGCGCTGCTCAACCAGCGCGACACCTGGCAATCGATTCTGCAAAAAGCCCCACGTGCGGCGGCGGCGCCCGTGGCGCGGCGGCCCTCGCACGCTCATTTCCTTGGAACAGGACTGCGCCATGCCTAACCAGTGGTTTATGCCGTACCGCTTGATGACCGAAGGCAACGCCCGTCTTCGCCAGTTGATCACGCAGCGCTGGGCGAGCCCCTCGCTGATTGCGCTGGTGCTGGCCGGCTCGCTTGGGCTGGCCGCGCCGACACAGGCCGCCGTGCCCACCGATTGGAAGAACACCCCCTATGCCTATGACGCCCAGGCCACGCCGCTGACCAAGGTACTCGATGACTTCGCCAATACCTTCGGCGTGCAACTGGTGATCGACGGCACCGTCAAGGGCACGGTGGAAGGCCGGATGCGGGCCGAAAGCCCCCAGGCGTTCCTCGACCGGCTCGGGCTGGAGAATCGCTTCCAGTGGTTCGTGTACGGCAGCAGCCTGTACGTCAGCCCGTTGCAGAACCAACGCTCCAAGCGCCTGGAGGTGTCCGCCGATGCAGTGCCGGACATGAAACAGGCGCTGACCGATATCGGCCTGCTGGACCCGCGTTTCGGCTGGGGTGAATTGCCTGACGAAGGCGTGGTGCTGATCACCGGTCCCGAACGCTACGTGCGCCTGGTGACCCAGTTCGCCAGGGCACGCAAGACCCCCGAAGAAAAACAGGAAGTCATCAGCTTCCCGCTGCGCTACGCCACCGCGGCCGACCGCAACATCAAATACCGGGGCGACACCCTGGTCATCCCCGGCGTCGCCAGCATCCTGCGGGGCCTGCTGGAGAATCGTGGCTCGACCTCCGGCGCGGCACCCACCGCCCTGCCCCAAGCGTCGTTCCAGAACATGCAGGGCAACCAATCGATGGCCATGGGCAATATCGAACAACTGGCCTTCAACGGCATGGGCCGCCCGAACACCACCCGCGTGCAGCCCGGCGATAGCGGCGGTGGGAGCCGCGGCAAGATTCGTGTCGAAGCCGATGTGCGCAACAACGCCGTGCTCATCTACGACGCGCCCAAGCGCCGGGAAATCTATACCCCGCTGATCCGCGACGTGGACGTGCCGCGCAAACTGGTGGAAATCGACGCGATCATCCTGGACATCGACCGGACCCAACTGGCCGAACTGGCCTCCAACTGGAACGTCGAGAGCGGCGACCTGATCGGCGGCGCCTCGATGCTGCGCCCCGGTGCCAGCTCGACGGTATTCATCCAGGACTACGGCGACTTTTCCGCGCAACTGCGCGCGCTGGAAGGCCGCGGCCTGGCCACGGTGGTCGCCAACCCCTCGGTCCTGACCCTGGAGAACCAGCCGGCGGTCATCGACTTCAGCCGTACCGAATACCTCTCCGCCATCGGCGAGCGCGTGGCCAACATCGAACCCATCACCGCCGGCACCAGCCTGCAAGTGGTGCCGCATGCCATCGAGACCGGCGGGCACAAGCAGATCCAGATGGCCCTGGACATCGAAGACGGCCGCATCGAACCTTCCGAGGTTGGCCAGCAGACGCCCAGCGTGCGCCGCGGGGTGGTCAGCACCCAGGCGGTCATGGGCGAAAGCCGTTCGCTGGTGGTGGGCGGTTTCCACACCGAGGAAACCGGCGACAACCTGGAACGGGTGCCATGGCTGGGGCGCATCCCGCTGCTGGGGCCGCTACTGTTTTCGTCGACCACCCGCGAAACCAGCCGCCGGGAGCGAGTGTTCATCCTGACGCCACGCCTGATCGGCGACCAGGTCGACCCGGCCCGCTACATCTCGACCCTCGACCGCGAACAGGTGGACAGCGCCATGGCGCGCCTGGAAGAGCGGCGCAACGGCAAGCGCCCGGTCGGTCGCCTGGAAGTCAGCGACGTGCTCGCCCGCCTGGCCGACGGCAACATCCCGGCCTCGTTCAAGCAGGCCGATTCGATTCCCTACTCCCCCGAGACGCTGTGCGCCTTGCAGCCCGGACTGACGCTGGACGCCTCGCGCGCCCAATGGTTCGCCGGCCCCGACTACGGCATCGCCGTGGGCGTGGTGCGCAACGATGGCCAGCGGCGGTTGCGCTTCGATGAAGCGAGCTGTGGCAGCCGCTGGACCCTGGCGGCCTCTGCCTGGCCGAAAGTGTGGCTGGAACCCGGTGAGGAAACCGAAGTGTTCGTGGTCATGAACCAGCCCGCGCGCGTACCGGGCGGCGAACGTCCTTCCCTACTGCAAACCACTGCGAGGATGAACCCATGAGGCGCACACCGCTGCTGCTCGCCGTACTCCTGAGCCTGCCGGTATTCGCCGGCTGCGCAAGTCGCTCGGGCTGCCAGGCCGGTTCCTGTGAACGTGCCGAGCCCGACCCTGCGCGGATCGTCGTCTGGTGGTCGCCCGGCATGCGCGGCGGCCTCGGCTCGCCCGAACACCCACTCGACCACAGCGTCGTCCCCTTGGAGAACTGAATCGGCATGTCTTTCTCGGTGCACAGCGCAAGCACTCGCCAAGCTTTTCAAAAGAACATCATCGCCGGCATTGCGACGTATTGGGAAATTGCCCCCGGCATTGAGTTCGGCTTGAGACGCGAGCCTCACAGCGTGGGGCTCGCGCTACAAGTACAAAGCCAGGTGCTACGCGCCAACCAGATCCAGCAAGCGCTCGAACGACGCTTCGCCAACCCGCTGGAATACGCTCAACTGTTCGTGTTCCTCGACCCACAGCGAGCGCTCGTGGTGTGGCAGGCGCTGCCGGACTCCTCCATCACATCTGAACTGCTCGACGAGATCCAGTCCCGACAGCTTTCGCTGCTGGGCCTGGAAGACCTCGACGACCGTCCAGCCACCTACTGAGGTTCGCCATGACCGCCGCACCGCTCGCCCAACGTTTGATCTCGGCCCTCGCAGACCATCTGCACGCGGACTTGCAACTGGAGCAAGGTGTGTGCGCGCTGTATGACAAGCACAACCGCGAAGCGGTGGTCATCGAGTTGCCCGAGCACAGCGACATGGCCATTCTGCACTGCGCGATCGAGGTGACGGTCCACGCCCCCGGCCTGCACAAGCGCCTGCTGGAACTCAACTTTCGCCTGGACCTGCTCGGCGGCAGCTGGCTGGCCCTGGACGACAAGGCCTGTGTTCGCCTGTGCGCCCACAGCGCGTTGTCGGCCCTCGACGAAACCCGGTTCTGTCATTGGGTGGTGGGGTTCGTCGCCCAGGTCAACGAGGTGCGCCCTCGCATCCTCGATTTGGCCAAGCCGGGCGAACCCCGTCCGGCGAGCCTCGCCATGAACCGCACCCGCCTGGGTTGAACCGCCCCGTCGAGCCCCACCAGGTACGCCTGGCGGGGCCGTGGGCATCGGGCCTCAACGCAGCTTCATCGCTTCGCCACCTTCCTGCATGACCTTCCTGGCGCTGTCCAGGAAGCCCTTGGTGACTTCTGTCACCGTGTCGCTCATCAGCTTGGTCATGTCCGCGGCACTCTTGATTTTCAGCATCGCCGCCTGGCGCTCCTCGATGCCCATCTGAAGTTCGAACTGATTCGCCATCAACTGTCGCTGACGGGACTCCATGTCGCTCAGCAGCGTTTGCTCGGAGCTAGGTGCCGGCGGCGGGGTCGCCGTATCGGTTTCGGCGGACGGCCGTGGCTGCGGGGGCTGGGACCTGGCACGGGACGCGCGGGTTTCCTCGCGGGTGCGGGTTCGACCGCGCTGATGCAACGTCGGGGGCGTCGAGGACGAACGCCCTCGTGCCTGCAAGCTCTGGCTGGTGCGGCGTTGTTGGGCTTCGAGAGGCTGCTGGCTCAACGTGGAAGCGTTGGACAACAGGCTGCTGTCGACCCCGTGCAGGGCGCCTGTGCGCCCGACAAGGCTTGGATCATGGGGCATGGGAAATTCTCCAGTGGGTTCCTCGGGAGGATAGGCGGGCCATAGCGGCAAGCCGGCAGCGCCCGGACGAATCCGGCTCATCCCCTGAGTGGCCGTCACGGGTGCATCGGTTCCCTCGCCCGGCCTCAGCGCAGGTTCAACTCCGGAATCTCGATCACCTCGGCCTTGGCCTCGTCGTCCAGTTCCCGCAGCACCCGGTAGATGTGCGCCACTGCCTGGAGCGTCTCGCGGGGGATGAAACCGCCGACGTCCTCGCGGTAGATCGTGCGCGCCAGCCAAATGCACTGGATGACCGGGATCCGCGCCGCCTTGGCCCGCTCGATCAGCGCCCGGGCCTCGGCATCGACGCCCTTGACGATGAGCTGCGGCAGCGCCGTTTCCTCGGGCCGGTAGCGCAGCGCGACGGCAAAGTGAGTGGGGTTGACCACCAGCATGTCGGCGTCCTCCACCGGCTGAGCTTCCTTCTCGGCGGACTGCCCGGCCAACTGCCGGGCCAGGTTGCGGCGGTGCATCTTGACGTGCGGATCGCCTTCCATTTCCTTGAATTCCTTGCGCACTTCTTCCTCGCTCATGCGCAAGCGCTTGGCAAAAAAGTACTTCTGCAGGCCGAAGTCGATGATCGCCAACACCAGCAACACCGCCAGGCACGTGTGCATGATGTGCCGGAACAAGCTGGCCAACCCGCGCCAGTAGGTTTGCAGGTCGCCGTTGACCAGGCTGACCAACGCCCCGAGCGCCGGCATCGTGACCAGGTACAGCACGGCCCCGATGAACACTGCCTTGACCAGCCCCATGAACAGGTTGATCAGCGCCTGCCCGGAAAACATCTGCTGGGCCTGGTTCAGCGGGTTCAGGCGGTTCGGGTCAGGCGCCAGGGCCTCGGGGGAGAACAGGAAGCCGAACTGTATCCAGCCGGCCACCAGCCGCGTGGCAATCGCCAGCCCCACGGTCATCAGGGTGAAGCTGAGCAACACGCTACCGGCATGGGCCAGGGTTTCCTCGAAGGCCCGCGTGAAATCGACGTCCAGCCGATGCAGCGGGAAGGCCGCCAGGTCTTGCAGCGTCTGCATGCTGTCATCGGCCAGCGTCAACGCCACCTCGGTGACCGCCGCGAGCACCAGCAGGCTGCTGAGGTCCTGGCTCTGGCCAACCTGGCCTTTGTTGCGGGCGTCGCGAATCTTCTTCGGCGTCGCGCTCTTGGTCTTTTCGCCACTGTCTTCACTCATCGGCGAGCCCCTCCCTCAGGGCGCCTGCAACAGCAGGTCAAGCAGGTGCCGGATTTCCCCATAGCGGATGAGACGGCCGGTCATCGCGTCCCACAGCGTGGGCAGGTAGAACAGCAAGAAGCCCAGGCCAATCAGGCTCTTGGCCGGCATGGCGAGGATAAACACCTGCAGTTGCGGGCTGTACAGGCTCAGCAGCGCCAGGCTGAACTCCACCAGCAACAACAGGCCAATGAACGGCGCGGCGTAGAGCAGCATGTGCATGAACATCTCGGCGAGCAGCCCGAGGAACACCCCGAAGCCATCCGCGCCGGGCAGCGGGAACCAGGTCGTGGGCGACCAGACCAGGTAGCTGTCCCAGATCACCTGGGTCAAGGTGCCGATGCCCAGGGTGGCGACCAGCAACAGGATGATCATCTCCTTGAACAGGTGGCCCAGGGGCGTGGTATCGGTGCCCAGTGCCGGGTTCAACTGGCCGCCGATGAGCGCGCCGCGCTGGTTGTCCAGCAAGGCCCCCACCGATTCGTACAGCCAGAACGGCATCGCCAGCAACACCCCGAGCAAGAAGCCCAATATCAGCTCCTTGACCATCAAGCCGCCCAGGAACAGCCAGTTGACCTGGGCGTCGATCAGCGCCTGGCGGATACCGGGGGCCGGCAACATCGCCAGGGCGAAGACGATGGCATGGCGCGGCAGGCCGCGCAGGTGCTGGAAGCAGAACACCGGCACCAGGTAGGCGACCGGATAGATGCGCGCCATGCCGAGCGCCACCGACAGCAGCAGGTCGAAATAGGGCAGGAACGCCGAGGCCGCCATCAGGTGTTGGCCATCATTTCAAAGGCCCGGCGCAGCAATCCCATCAGTTCTCCGCCCACCCAGCGCCCGGTCACCAGCAGGGTCAGCCCCACCGCCACCAGCTTGATGCCGAACGGCAGGGTCTGGTCCTGGATCTGCATCAAGGCCTGCACCAGCGAGGTCAGCACCCCCACTAGCACCGCCACGATCAACGGCGGCGCGGAGAGCAGGACCACCAGCAACATGCCTTCCTTGAACAGCGTCATCGCGTCCATCGCAGGTCCTCAGAGGTAGGAATAGAAGAGGCTGTCCAGTAGCTGCGTCCAACCCTGGGCAAGCACGAAGACCAGCAACTTGAGCGGCAACGAAATGGTCATGGGCGCCACCATCTGCATGCCGAGCGCCAGCAGCAGGTTGGACACGATCAGGTCGATGACGATGAACGGGATGTAGATCAAAAAGCCCATCTGAAAGCCCGCCTCCAGTTCCGACAGCATGAACGCCGGGATCAGCAGCATCAGGTCATCGCGACTGGCCTGCTCGGCGCGCTCCTTGGGCCACATTCGCTGGGTGTTCTCCAACAGGTGGGTGAGGATGTCCGGGTTGGTGTTACGCGACATGAAGGCTTGCAGAGGCTTGATCGCGTTCAGGGCCGACCCCTGCAACGCCTCGGTGTTGCTGAAGTCCAGCGGCCGTTCTTTGAGCGCTTCGGCCACGTTGTGGCCCACCGGCGCCATGATGAACAGCGTCGCGGCCAGCGCAATGGCATACAGCGCCATGTTCGGCGGCACTTGCTGCACGCCGATGGCGTTACGGGTGATGGTCAGCACGATGGCGATCTTGAGGAACGCGCTGCAGATGATCAGCAGCAGCGGCACCAGGGAAATGCCCCCGATGAACAGCGCCAGCAGGAAGGGGTCGACCCCCTGGAAGCTCATCCAGCCACATCCACGCGGACGATCTGCAAGCCCAGCCGGCCATCGACCTCCACCAACTCGCCATGGGCCACGGGCCGCTCGCCATAGAACAAGGCCCCGGCCCCCGCGGCTACGCCTTGCACTTGCAGCACCGCGCCGGGTGCCAGGTTGCGCAGTTCGCCCAAGGTCAGGTTCAGGTGGCCGCAACGTACCGTGAGCGCCAGCGGCAGGTCGTCGAAACGTTCATGGCGGTCGACGGCCGCTTGTTGTGCCGCCGGTGCGTCCTCGGCATCGGCTCCGGCTTCGGCGTCGGCCTGGGCCAAGGTCGCCGGGTCGAACGCCGCCGGGTCCTGTTCGTCGGCGGCGTAGCGGGCGGTGTCGTCCCATTCGGGCGTCAGGATGTCGGTGTCGGCGGTGCTGCTCATAGCGGTCTCCTCAAGCGCGAGTACGGTCAGGTGCAACGGTGCGGCGTGGCTGTGCACCTGCACGTGTAGGCAATGCCGGCCCAGGCGAACCAGGCCTTGGCCGGATGAATCGAACCGGTGTTCCTCGGGTATCACCACGTCACCGGGGCGAAGGGCGGCGAGCTGTCCGCTGGCCAGGGCCAGGTGCCCGACCAGCAGCGGCACGCGGAACATAAAGTGTTCGGTCCAGGGCTCGGCCTGGCGCTGCCAGAGGGCGGCGTCGAGCAGGCCCAGCAAGGTCTGGCCGGGCACCTCCAGGTGGCTGACCACACGCGCGGCCCCCAACTGCACCTCGAGTCGACAGGCAATGCCGCTGACTCCGGTCGCGGCCAGCGGCTTGAGAAAACCGAAGGCTTGGCGCAAGGGCTCGCTCAGGAGCTGATGGAACAGGGACCAGAACCACTCGTCATCGGCCCCGGGCTCGGCGGGCAAGACCACCGGGCACTCACCGAACAGGCTCAGCACCGGGCCGGGTTCACCCAAGACAAACGCCCCGTGGGCACACTCGAGCACAGCGGGCGAGGCACCCGTGGGGCCGTTGCCCAGGCTCAGCGCCAGTCGCCCCGTTTCTCCCGCCACGTCGAACGGCAACTCGACGCCAGCCCCCAGCCGTTGGCGGGCGACGGCTTCCTCGGCGCTGACCGATGGCAGCGACAGTGCAAATGCGCTCATGTCAGTCGTCCTCCTCTACGCGTGCCACGTGCACGCTCACCGGTTGTCCCAGGCTCTGCGTCAAGGCGTCTTCGAGGTGGCCGCTTCGGCTCGACAGGCGCGCCTGCACCTCATCGCTTTCGCCACTCAGGCCGATGTCCCAGCCGGGACCACTGTCCAGCCGCCGTGCCAGCACCTTGATCCGTCCCAGGTGCGGCAGGTGCAGCAACAGGTCCAGTTGCAGGTCCTGGGTGGCGCGCAAGCGCGGCGTGAGCTGATCGACAAACGCCTCCACATCACTGCCGTCCAGGCCCACCAGGCCCGACAACGAGCCCGCCCCGGCAGTGTCCTGTTGCAAGCCGCCCTCTGGTGCCTCGACCCATTGGCGGAACCAGTAGCCGTCGCTGCGACCGATCGTGGCTTCCGGGTCGCGATCGGTGCCGGGCGTGCAATCACGCAGCGTCGAGCGTAGCGCCCGACTCGCCTGGGCCGGTGGCGGTTCATACCCACGCAACGGGTGGCGAACCGGGGCGCTCGGCGGTTCGTGCCGAGGCACCGGCTCATGGCGTACGGGACGTTCATTCATCGCATGACTCCTGCGCCAGGCGCTCCATCAACGCCTTCAGCTTTTCCAGGTCGCGGCGGCGCCCGCGCAGGCGCTGCTGTGCCGCTTCCGTGTCCTGTGCCTGCTGGGCCCGGGCAGCGTCCAGCGCCTGCACGCCCTGGGCTTGCTCGGCCAGCTCGCCCATCAGGCGGCGTTCCTGGGTACTCCAGGCATTCAACTCGACCACGCTCAGCGCCCGCCCACGGTGTTCGTCGCACAGGGCCGCACGCTGCGCGGCCTGGCGCTCACTGGCCGCCTGCCACTGCGCCCGCGCCGCTGCCACGCTGGCTTCGCGCTCACGCAGCAGGTCACGGGCCTGGCGCCACGCCCGCTCGGCCTGCGCCTCACGGTGACGACGCACCGGCGCCAGGGCATCCAGGTCAGCTTGGGACATAGGCAGTCAACTGGTGCAGGTGAGCCAGGGTCGAGGGCATCGGCTCCGGCTCGCGCAGGTCCTGGCGCAAAAAACCGTCCAGGGCCCCGCGTGACTCCACGGCCAGGTCGGTCAGCGGGTCGGCGCCGGCCTGGTACTCACCCAGGCGCAGCATCAGTTCGATCTGATCGTAGGCCGACAACAACCGGCGCAGGTTGATGCCCGCCCGCAGGTGCTCCGCCTCGGCCACATTGGCCAGGGTCCGCGACAAGCTCGCCAGCACGTCGATGGCCGGGTAGTGCCCGCGCTCAGCCAGTTTTCGCGACAGGACAATGTGGCCGTCGAGCAACGAGCGCACTTCGTCGGCCACCGGATCGTTCATCGAGTCCTGCTCGATCAGCACGGTGTACAACGCGGTGATGGCGCCGTCTTGGGTCAACCCGGCCCGCTCGACCAGGCGCGGCAGCAGGCTGTAGACCGACGGCGGCAGGCCTCCGCGCCCCAACGGTTCACCGGCGGCCAGGCCGATTTCACGCTGGGCCCGGGCAAACCGGGTCAGGGAATCGATCAACAGCAGGACGCGCCGGCCTTCGGCTCGAAAGCCCTCGGCCAGTGCCGTCGCCGTGAAAGCCGCGCGGGCGCGTTCCATGCTGGAACGATCGGAAGTGGCGCACACCAGCACCGCGCGGGCCCGGAGTTCGTCGTCGAGTTCGTGATCGAGGAACTCGCGCAATTCGCGCCCACGTTCGCCAATCAGGCCGAACACGATGACGTCGCAATCGACGTTGCGGGCGATCTCTGCCAGCAGCGTGGTCTTGCCGCAGCCGGCACCGGCGAACAACCCCACGCGCTGGCCTTCGCCGAGGGTCAGCGGCCCGTCGATGGCACGCACGCCAGTCGTCAGGGCGTGCTGGATGCGGGGCCGAGCGGTGGGCGCAGGCGCTTCGCCAATCACCACCGACGCGTGCAGCACGGACGCATCGGCAAACGCGCCGGCGCCACCGTCCACCAGCGGCCGGCCGAACCCGTCCAGTACCTGGCCCAACAACTGCGGCCCCACGTGCACCCGGTGCGGCATGCCCAGGGGCTCCACCGTCGCCCCGACGCGCACGCCTTCCAGGCCGCCCAGGGCACTGAGCAAGGCGTCGTGCTGGTCGAAGCCGACGATCTCGGCGAGCAGTGGCTCACGGGCATCGCGCTCGACCCGGCACAGATCGCCGATCTGCGCCTCGGGCAGCCGGCATTGCAACAGAATGCCGTTGACCCGTTGCACCCGCCCGCGCACCGCGACCGGCGCGAACCGCTGCAAGCGTGCTCGCTGGGCGCTTTCCCAGGCCTGCAGGCGTGCCGCCGCCGCGTGTGTCATCACCAGGTGACCTCGTAGCGTTGGTCACCTTCGAAGGTCACCTTGTCGTTGCCGATGGCCGTCAGACGCAAGCCATCGATCTGGTCGCCGAGAAACAACCGGCGGCCGTCGGACGTGACGACATGGCCGCGCTTGCCGCCCACGATCTGGGCGATCTGGAACGGCAACTGCGTCAGGTGCTCCTGCACGTTGGCGGTGACCGGAACCGGGGTTTCATAACGGTCGTTGAACCGCTCGACCAGGCGCTCGACAACCGCCAGGCGCTGGCGCGGCAGCTCGCCCACCAGCACCAGGCGATCGTCCCGGGACTCGACCTGAACCTGCGCCGCGAGGTCGCGCTCTTGCAACATGCGATCCAGCTCCAGGCGCACCGCCGCGACGTTGTCCAGCGTCACCTTGCTGCGCTTGAGTGACTGGGCCGGGCCGGGCGCCACGGGCTGCGCCGGTTGGCTGGTAAAGGCCCAGGCACTGGACGCCACGGTGATCACGGCGGCAGCAATGGCCAGGCGCCTGGGCCACCAGGGCCGGGCCGCCGATTTCAGGTTGTCCGGGCTGCCTGCCGCCGGCGCACCGTTCTCCAACGCCGCCTCCTGGGGCCACGGTTGGTCGGCCGGGGCGAGGCACAGCCAGATGCCGGCGACGACAAAAGGCGCGTTGACCGGCAACGGTTCCGTGGGCGTCCAGGGTTGCCCTTGTGCATCACACGCCACGCCATCCAGCAGCGCCAGCCGCCACTGTTCCTCCACTCGTTCAAGGCGCACGTGCCGGGCGCAGATGCCTGGATCGTAGAGGGCCAGGTCGGCGTCCTCCGCCGCCCCGACCACCCATTCATCGCCCACCAACGGCAAGGCCGCACCCCGGTGCAGACCACTCAATACCCGTAGCTCGAACATGGCCAACTCCTCAAGGGGCGACATCGCTCGCCCTCACCTGTTGTGGACGGGACACCCGCAGGCTCCCCTCCTCGTTATGTGCAATCCGTGCAATTGCCCCGTGACGCCGCCGAAGCCGACGGCGGTCAGGCAGCATCCTCTACCCGCAGTTGTTCCTGCTCGAGGTCGAAGCGGCCCAGGACGTTGACCTGGGCGTTGCTGTGCAACTCGCTGTAGGCGAGCACCGGCACGTGGTTGAATTCATCGCGCAGCAGGTCGCGCAACGGTGCGCGCAGGTCCTGGGCCACCAACAGCACGGCCACGCGCTTGGCGCGCAGCGGGAAGCCTTCGCGCAACTGCAAGACCAGCGCCCGGGTGTGCCCGCTCTCCAGGGCAAAGAAGGTTTCGGTTTGCGTCTGGCGCAACGCATCGCGCAACAGCGTTTCGGTTTCCGGCGTCAGCAGCCAGGCATGCAGGCCCTCGGCGTCGCGGTACTGGTGATAGATCTGCGACTTCAGGGCGATGCGGGCGTAGTCGGTCAGGGCGCCGACGTCTCGTTCGTGTTGCCCGTGTTCGATCAACGACTCGGCGATCAGGCGCACCGCCCGCAGCGGAACGCCTTCGCCGGCCAGGCGTTGCAGCACCGCCGCGAAACGCGCTAGCGGCATGGTCCGCTGCAACTCCTGGACAAGCTCCGGCTGGCCCGCCTCGAGCCAGCTAAGGATCGACTTGCTTTCCTGCAGGCCAAGGAACTGCGGACCGGTGGCGAACATGGCGCGGCTCATCCGCTCCACCAGCAGCTCGGTGGCGGACACCGCCTCGACCCGCTCATCCGCCAGCAACGGGTCATCGGGCATCAACCACAGCCACTGCTGCTCGTCCCGCACCTCGCTGCCGACCTGCGCCTGGCGCGGTTCGAAAGGCAGGGGCCCGCGCGCCACGGCCACGCGCTCGCAGAAGGTAGCGCGCAACATCGGCACCTCATGCACGCAGAAGCGACATTCGTCGTCCTCCAGCAACGCGCTGTATTCGATTTCAAAGGGCGGCAACGTCAGGCCAAAACCGGCCACCAGCCCATTGCGCTTCTTGCGAATCGTCTGGATGGCTTCTTCGGTGGCAGGGTGTCCCTGCATGGCCTTGGAAAACTGCAAGAGATAGGCGCGGGTCGGGTCGAAGCTGCGCAGGTCTTCTGCACCGTTCTGCTCGGGGACAACACCGTCGGTGCCTGATCGCCTTGCCGCGCCTGCCGTGCGCGGGCATACAACTGGACGATCCCGGCCGTGCCGGTGATCAGGGCGATGACGATGAACACCAGCGTCGGCATGCCGGGCAGCGCGGCGAAGCCCAGCATCCCCACCGACGCGATCACCCAGGCCTTGGGCTCGGCAGTCAACTGGCTGGCGATTTCCTTGCCGACGCTGCTCCCGGCCGGCTGTCCTTCCGGCGACACCCGGGTGATGATCATGCCGGCGGTGAGGGAAATCAGCAGTGCAGGAATTTGCGCGATGAGGCCATCACCGATGGTCAGCACCGAATACAGGTGCATCGACTCGGAGGCGCCCATGTCGTGCTGCATCATGCCCACCGAGAAACCACCGATGAGGTTGATCACGACAATCACCAGGCCGGCGATGGCATCGCCCTTGACGAACTTCATCGCCCCGTCCATCGCCCCGAACAATTGGCTTTCCTTGTTCAGTTCTTCGCGGCGGCGACGGGCTTCGTTGACATCGATCAGATTGGCGCGCAGATCACTGTCGATGGACATCTGCTTGCCCGGCAGCGCATCCAGGGTGAAGCGCGCGGCCACCTCGGCGACACGCTCGGAGCCCTTGGTGATCACCAGGAAGTTCACCACCGTCAGGATCAGAAAGATCACCAGCCCGACGGCCAGGTTACCGCCGACCACAAAGTTGCCGAACGCCTGGACGATATGCCCGGCATCGCCCTGAAGCAGGATCAGCCGAGTGGTCGCCACCGACAACGCCAGCCGGAACAACGTGGTCAGCAGCAGCACTGCCGGGAACGAGGAAAAGGCCAACGGGCGAGGCAGGTAGAGCGAGAGCACGATCAGCAGGCAGGAGATGCAGATGTTGACCGCGATCAGCGCATCGACCACCGAGGTCGGCAGCGGCAGGATCAGCATGAACACGATGCCCAGCACCACGAACGCGCCGGCCACCTCGATACGCCGCACCGCTGCGCCGGCGACTTTGTTCAACAGGGCGATCATGCGTGCACTCCTATGATCGGTGCGGCGGTCTGCCCGCGAACCTCGCCACGGGAACGCTCATCCAGCAGCACCAACAGATTCTTCAATGCGCTCTGCCGACTCTTGCCGTCGCGCCAGAGCGCCAGCGGCAAACGCTTGAGCATCGAATACAAGCCGTTCAGCGAAACCAGTTGATCGCGTTCCTCTTCACCGCCGAGTTCACGTCCGATGCGGCGCACTTCAGCCGCCGACAAGCCACTGGCCGCCACCCCGAGCATGCGCTGGAGCAACAGCACCGCGGTGAGCTGGCTGGCCGGGCAACTGCCGGCCAATTGCTCCAGCAACTGCCGGCAGCTGTGCAGCACGCTGCCGAGCTGGGTCGAAGCGGCCAGGCCGATCAGCAGCGCACGCAGCTTGGCGGTGGGGCTCGACGGGGTCTGCGCGGCGATGTCGTCTGCCAGGGCCCGGCGCATCATGTCCAGCCCCGACACGAACGCGGTTTCGCCAAACAGCCCGAGCAGCGCCTGCATCATGGTGGGCAGGGACTGCTTGAGCACCACGGTGTCGTAGTAGAGGCGGCGCACTGCCTGGCGCAGTTGCGGATCGCCGCCCGCCGCGCGCAACGCTTCGGCGATGTTCATGCCGGCCTGGATCTGCGCGCTGTATTGTTCGCGCAGCAATTGCAGGTAGTCGCGGGCCCGCTTGGCTTCGACCTGCCGGCCCTGGGACTCGGCCTCGCGCACCACTTGTTGCAGGATCAGGTCGGTACGGGCCGGATCCCCACCGGTGGCTTGCACCACGTCTTCGAGCACCGGCTCGCCGTAGAGCAGGGTCCCGGCCTGGGCCGCCATCGCACTCAGGCTCTGCTTGCCGGGATGACCGAGTTGGTCGTACCACTCTTCCAATCGCTCACGCGTCTCGACCCGCGTCTGGCCCACCTCGCTGCGCGCATTACGGATGCGCCGCTGGCTCAAGGCCTTGGTGTTGCGCTCCACGTGATGGCTGAAGGTCATGCCGACCTCCTCCATCGAATTGGTCTGCACGGCCTGTTGCGTTTCGACAGGCTTGCCCACGCCCCCCAGCGCCGAAGCGGCCTGGGCGAGATTGACGGCAATGCGCATGTTTGTCGGTGCTTCTACTTTCATGATGACCATGAGCGTGGTTTCGGACGCTCAATGGGTGGCAGTGCTTCGCTGTTCGGTTCCATCCCCCGCACAGGCTTTTTTCGACGCATTCGCAGGGTGACGCCAGCGTGCTTTTTCACCCGGCCATGCGGTGCAAATTATTGCAGTGGCGCTCGGGTCGGCTGTGCACGGCTCTGCACAGATAGAGCCTGAGCTCTAATAAAAAATTGTTACTTATCAGAGTGATAAATCAAAAAATGGGTTTGGCACAGGTCCTGCTGATAGGGGTTGTCGACATCCGATCGACGCTATGCACCTATTCAGAGGGATTCATCGATGAGCAGTCTGAACCTCGTGTCACCCCCGAAAACCTCCTCGCCAGGCATGACATTTGGCGAGGAGCGCAAACTGCGTCTGTTTGTACAAAAGCGTGTGCTCAACCAGGACGACGCCGACGACCTCATCCAACTCACGTACCTGGAAGCCTGGCGTAACCAGGAGAAATTCAAGGGGCTGGCCAAGCCCGACACCTGGCTGTGCGGAATCGCCCTGAACCTGATCCGCAACCATTTCCGCCGCTACTACGCGCAACCGCCGCTGAGCACCTTCGATGAGAGCGAGTTCCACGAGTCCAGTGACGACATCGACCTCAGCGAGCTGTGCGACAACCGCCGGCTGCTGGATCGCACGCTGTTGGCGATGGATGAGCTGCCCAAGGACATGCGCGAAACCTTGTGGACCGCCGTGGACACCGAGAGCAGCTACCGCGACGCCGCCGAACGCCTGGGCGTGCCCATCGGGACCGTGCGCTCGCGTTTGTTCCGCGCCCGCGAGCAACTCAAGCGCAGCGTTTATGGAGAAGCCCGATCATGACCACCAATCGCTTGAACAGCCGACTCGACCTGCCCCACGGGGTACGTCGCTACACGCCCGACGACCTGCCGGTGATGACCGATATCTTCAACGAAAGCGCTCTGGGGGGCACCAGTTCCCCCGTGCTCAGAGCGTTTTCCCTGAAGGAAATGACATTCTTCGTCGACTGCTTCGTCAAGGAGGGCGACCCGATCTACGTGCTGGAGCGCAAGGGCGAAGTCGTCGCCTGGTTGATCGTCAACCGCTTCAGTTGGGGCGCCCAGGCCTGCCGGTTGACCGGAGAGGTGTCGATCTACGTGCGCAACGACCACGTGGGCAGCGGCGTCGGCATTCGCCTCGGCCAAGCCGCCGTGGTGTTGGCCCGACGCTATGGCTTCGAAACGCTGGTGGCCTGGATCATCGAGCATAACGAGGCCAGCAAACGCGGCGTGCAAGGCCTGGGCGCGACGCAATGGGGGCGGTTTCCGGGCATTGCCCGGTTCGCCGACACGCGGGCCGACGTGGTCCTCTACGGGCTGCACCTGACGTCGGACGTTTCGGCGCCTGCCACCGCACACACCCGGCCGGCGCACGCGGTCCTGGCGTAACGTCACGGCTCGCCCAGCCGGGTTGTCGGGCGAGCCTCACCTGCCATTGTCAGTCCACCGACCAGCGCACAGGCAAGGCTTGCGGCCCCCTGAAATTGGGGACATAGCGCCAGTGCACGGCCTCGGGCGCCACCGCCAGTTGCAGCCCCGGACAGCGCCTGAGCAAGGTGTTCAACGCGATTTCCAGTTCCTGCCGGGCCAGCGAGGCCCCCAGGCAATGGTGCGTGCCCTTGCCGAACGACAGGTGCGGGCAGGCCGGGCGGGTGATGTCCAGGGTGTCGGGATGGGCACACAGCGCTTCATCACGATTGGCCGCCCCCACCACCGCCATCAGTAGCTGGCCACGCTGCAAGCGTTGCCCCGCCAATTCGGTGTCCTGGGTCACGAAGCGGACCATGGCGCGCTCCACCGACGAGTCATAGCGCAGCAATTCCTCGACGGCATTGGGCATCAGGCCCGGTTCGTCGCGCAGTTGAACCAGCGCCTGGGGATGCTGCACCAGCAGGTACACCGCATTGCCGATCATCGACGCCGCCGTTTCATGCCCGGCGATGATGAGCAGCGCAATCATGCTGCACAACTCGCTGCAACTGAGCACGTTGCCCTCTTCCTCGACCTGCACCAACGCAGTCACCAGGTCGTCGGTGGGCTGCGCCCGACGCTGCTCGATCAAGGCCAGCATGTAGCTCGCGAACTCGCTGTAGCAGCGCTGCAACTCGCTCAAGTCGTGCCCGACCTGCTGGACGATCATGTGGGACCAACGGCGAAAATCGTCCCGGTCCCTGGCGGGGACGCCGAGCAGTTCGGCGATGACGGTGATCGACAACGGAAACGCGTATTGGCTCACCACGTCCATGTGTCCGCTGGGCCCGGCCTGGTCCAGCAGCGTCTCGGCGATCTGCTCGATGCGCGGGCGCATGGCATTGACCGCCTTGAGCGTGAATGCCTTGTTCACCAGCCGACGCAAGCGACGGTGGCGCTCGCCGTCGCGGTTGAGCATGTGATCGTTGAGAAAGGCGATGGATTGCTCGCCCCCGATCATCGCCGCGAACTGCGGGCTGATGCGGGCCGGGTCACGGGCGAAGCGCTCGTTGTCCAGCAGCACGGTCTCGACTTCCCGAGCGCCGGTGACGTACCAGATCGGCAACTGCCCTTGCGGTTGGCTGAGGAACACCGGCGCGACCTCGCGCAGCGCCGCATAGTGCCGGTAAGCCGCGCTGCGGAAGGCATCGCTGTTGAAATCGACGCCGTTGAAATCAAGGGTGCGCTCGTGCGCCATGGGCATGCTCCAGAGACAGGATGGTTGCCCGTGAGTGGCCTGGCGTACAGAAAAGATCCATCCCCCCGCCTTCGGGCAAACCTCTGAACCGTTTGCGGCGCCGCGCTCACTCAGCAGAGACCTTCCCCTCTTTTCTGGAGCACACATGACGCGAGCATTCGTAGTCCATGGCCATTGCGACCCCCGCTTCGAACCGGTCAGGGCGGCCTTCAGCCAACTGATGCAAAGCCCCTTCGAACGCGGTGCCGCCTTGTGCATGCAGGTCGACGGCGAAACAGTCATCGACCTCTGGGCCGGCCAGGCCGGGCCCGAACCGGATCGCCATTGGCAACACGACACCCTGCTCAACCTGTTCTCCTGCACCAAGCCCTTCACGGCGGTGGCGATCATGCAATTGGTGGGCGAAGGCCGGCTGGACCTGGACGCCCCGCTCTGCCAGCACTGGCCGGCCTTCGCCGACGCCGGCAAGGCCTCGATCACCCTGCGCCAGGTGCTGTGCCACCGGGCCGGGCTGCCGGCGCTGCGCACACCGTTGGCGCCGGAAACCCTGTACGACTGGGACACCATGGCGCAGCTGATTGCCGGGGAACAACCCTGGGCCGGCGCCGGCGAACGACAGACCTATTCGCCATTGCTGTTCGGCTGGATCCTGGGTGAACTGCTGCGCCGGGTGGACGGCCTGCCCCCCGCCCAGAGCATTTGCCGTCGGGTGGCCGCGCCACTGGCGCTGGACTTTCACCTGGGCCTGGACGACGTGACTATGGCGCGCTGTGCCTACATGGCACGGACCAAGGAAGACATCGACGACGAAGCCTTCGGGCGCGTGCTCCAGGACGTGCTCACCGAGCCGACGGCCATGAGTGCCCTGGCCTTCGCCAACCCGCCGATGGTGCTGGGACGCAGCAACGAACCCGGCTGGAAGCGCATGACCCAACCGGCCGCCAACGGGCACGGCAACGCGCGCAGCCTGGCGACGTTCTACGCCGGCCTGCTCGACGGGCGCTTGCTGGAATCACCGCTGCTCAATGAAATGCTGCGCGAACACAGCGCCGAGTACGACCCGACGCTCCAGACGCCGGCACGCTTCGGCCTGGGCATCATGCTCGACCAGCCGAACGTGGCGAATGGCAGCTATGGCATGGGCAGCGAGGCGTTCGGCCACATGGGCGCCGGTGGCACGGTCGGTTTCGCCGATCCGGAGCGCGGCGTCTCGTTCGGCTTCGCGTGCAATACGATCGGTTCCTACGTGTTGATGGACCCGCGCGGCCGGCACCTGGCCACCGTCGCGACGGGTTGTCTGTAGCCTGTTTGATCGGTGCCTCGCCCCGGGCACGGGGCGAGCGTCGGGTCATGCCCCTGGCGGCACGTTGGCCTCCGCGACCTGCGTCCCCGCTGCCCCGGTCTCGGGAGTGACGACCCGTTGTTCTTCGCCGCCCGGCACCCGGGGTTGCGCCGCCCGGGCGATCAGGTCCGGCTGCGCGCTCAATCGGCGCGAGGCCGCCATGGGCATCAGCAAGCGCCCACTGGCCCGGCCTCGCCCGGCCGGATTGAGCATGCGCAACTCGCGCTCATGCACACCGGACAACACCGCCAGGTGCGCCAGGTCCACCGGCTGCGCCAGGGCGAGCATCTGGAAGTACGGCTGGTCGGCGATGGGCACCAGGTCGACGCCATAGTCCGCCGGCGTATTGACCAACTGCGACAGCGCCAGCAACCGCGGCACGTAGTTCTGGGTCTCGCCGGGCAGCGACAGGTCCCAGTAGCGGGTCGCCAGGCCACGGGCCCGGTTACGCGTGATGGCGTCGCGCACCCGTCCTTCGCCGGCGTTGTAGGCAGCCAGCGCCAACAGCCAGTCGCCGTCGAAGTAGTCATGCAGGTAAGACAGGTAGTCCAGGGCGGCGCGGGTGGAAGACGGAATATCCCGGCGCTCGTCATAGTCGGCCCGCTGCTGCAATTGATAACGGCGCCCCGTGGCCGGGACGAACTGCCACAGGCCCATGGCCTGGGCGGGCGATTGCGCGTTCGGGTTGAAACCGCTCTCGATGGCCGGCAACAGCGCCAGCTCCAGCGGCATGTTGCGCTTGCTCAACTCGCCGACGATGAAGTGCAGGTAACGGCTGCCGGCGCGCCCGGTCTGGGTGAGAAACGCCGGGCGCTCCATCAGCCAGCGGCGCTGCTCGTCGATGCGCGCCACGCCGCGGGCCTTGGCCTGCAGCGAAAACCCCTGGCGCATGCGCGCCCACAGGCTGCCGTCGCCTTGGGACGACAGTTCTTCGATCTGGACGATCGTGTCCGTGGGCGCCGGCGTGCGCCAGCGCAGTTGCGATCGATAGGTTTCATTGGCGAACGGGTCACCGATGGTCAGCGGCGGTTCGAGGTGCTGGCAGCCGTACAGCAAGGACCCCATCGCCAACATGGACAGCCCCCTGGGGACGAAGCGAAGGACCGGCGAACGTGAAAGTGAACGGGACATGGGCGGTCAACCTTGAATGAGGTGGCGCCAATGGGTGGCCGATCCTGGCCCGACGGTTCCCATCCGCACGACATGACAACGGCACTTGGAACCGAAATGCCGCCGGCGTCACTCACGAGGGGCAGCAGGCGCTCGTCGCGCCTGGATGACAATGCGAGGTCAATCATGGCGTCACCCATCTATTGCAAGCTGATCGATCAGCTTTGCGCCCTCACGATGATTCCCACCCCGTCCGCGTTCTACGAACAGGCGAACCTGTCGGTCAAGGAGGTCGACTTTTCCCTCAAGCACACCCCCAGCGTGGGTGAAGGCGACGTGTTCATCTACGCCAGCTTCGGGCCGCTGCCGACCGCCAATCGCGAAGCCGTCCTGCAACGGCTGCTGGAAACCAATCTCTACCTGCTGAGCGGGCCGTTCTGCCCGTCCCTGTCCTACAACAGCGACAGCGAACTGGTGATCCTGATCGGCCACGTGCCCCTGGAAAACCTCACCGCCGAACACTTGCTGGGGCTCATGGGCGGTATCGCCGACATGGCGCTGATCTGGCGAGAGGGTTACTTCTTCGACGGTGCCAGCCCGAACGTCGCCGCCAAGCCCACCCAGCACAAACCCACACCCCGTAGCACCGGGCTCAACAACGCCCTGTCAATCTAGGAGAGCACGACATGCCAGATTTATCCGTAGGACGAAGCACAAGCTCGGCGGCGTTGGCCCAGGACGACCGGATCACGCCGATCAGAAACAGCCTGTCCGACCAGGTCCGCCCCTCCACCACACCGCTGGTGCCTTATCACTTCGAAGGAAAATCGAGCGACGCCACCCAGCAGACCCTCAGGACCCGGCAGCAGCGCCTGACAGGGCTGGTCAACACCCTCGGCAAGAAAAACCCCGATACCGACCCGCTCGGCTACGCGCGCGAGCACATGAGCCTGGAAAGTAAAGTACTGGGCTTTGCGCCAGGAACCAGCTATCAGGATGTGCAGAAGCATCTGGTCGAACTCGGCGGCACCCCCCACCCGATGCTGTCGGGCCAGGAAGAAACCGCCGAGTTCGTCAAGGATTTCAACCAATACCTGGGTATGAGCGAGGAAGACCGCAAGGAAGGCGGCGGTTTCAAGGCCGTCTGGGACAAACACTGCGACCGCGTCGGTAACACCCTCGGCGCCTACCATTCGCTGTGCCAGGAGGTCATCGAAGGCACGCCGCAGGGGGATGAACGTACGAGTCTGCAAAGCAGCCATGATGCCTTCCGCGGTTACGCCAAAGGCGTCATGCAAGCCATGACGCAAGAGCTGCCCGACCGCTTGAATACCTTCATGGAAAGCCGCATCGAGCACGCGCGCAGTGCGATGAACAACGAGAGTCTTTCCCAGCCCGAACGAGACCAGGCGACCTCTGAACTGAACCAGTTGATCAAGGTTCAGGTGGAATTCGAAGAGTTAGTGGACAAGAAGGACGACAAGCCCAGCGAACTGACGACGGCGACGAAGAAAAACGAAGTGCTGGACACGGCGCTGAAGAACGTCGGCCGCCAGGACTATGTCGCAGACCTCAAGACCCACAGTGGATTCCGGACAGGGCTGGCGGTGTTTGCCGATGCGGGCATCCCGCAAGGCTTCGCCTCCTCGGCTCACTTCGGTGCCAGCACCGCGGCAATCGATGAGAAGCTCGACGGTACGCACCTCGCAGCCCACGCCGCGGGTACCTCGGCCGTCCTGGGCGCCGCCCATAAAGTGGTCAGCGACAGCGCCCGCCCCATCATCCAGACCATCGTCGATAAAACCATCGGCAGTGGGCTGGAGAAGGTCGATCCGCTGTCGGTGTACCCCAAGGCCCTGCAGGAGGTGACGGTGAATGGGCGACGGGTCGCCAATCCTCAACGCGAGGCCCTCGACAAGACGCAGGAAGACAAGCGCACCAGTTTCCTGCTTAAACAAAACGCCAACAACTTTGGCACCATCAGCGGCGACTTCACCGGATACATCGCATTCGGTGCGGCTCATGCGGTACGAGAAGTCCTGAATCAATTCACCAGCGTGAACGCCTCGGGCATCGGCGCCCGCAGCCTGGCATCCGCGGTCGGCGGCACGCTCATGGCCGGCGGTCAGGCCGTGTTCAAATACTCTCAAACCCATGGCGACGAGAAGATCCCGACCTACCGGGTCAAAAACGAAACGCGCGAATGGAAGGAGCTCCTGCCCAAGGCACTGGCCGAATCAAGCAAAGTGCTGCCGACCAACATGACCAATATCAGTGACTATGTGAACCGAATCGTTGGCGTCGGTGCGGGTATTACCATGCGCACCGCAGTGGGGGACGCCGCCGCGCCAGGCGAAGATGCCGAGACGCTGGAAAAAATGCAGCAGATCATCACGACCTTCTTCTCTTCGGGCCTGACCCTGCTTCCGTTCTTTGCCAACAGCGTAGCGGCACCGCTGGAAAACAAAGCGCTGAACGACGGCAAGGACGACCTGACCGCACGCGCAAACGTCCCATGGCAGAACCTCACGAATGCAAACCGGGACACCCTTGCCCACACCCAGCCACCGGGCTGGAGACGCGCTGGCGAGAACGTCTATCACGGCACGCGTGGTGCTTCCCAGTTGGTTCCGCAAGCCACGGTCGCCGGGCTCAACCTGGGTACCGAGTGGGTCAAGAGCTTGGGGACAGGACCTAAGAGTACGGCGACTGGCGACACGATGGAGCTGGCCGAACGAGGCGAAGCGCCACCACAAGGCGGGCCGTCCAACGAACCGACGCCGACTACCCGGCCAAGCTGATGACCCCGTCGGGCCACCCTTCTATGGCTCGACGATCACCGCCTGAAACCGCCCTCCCACCACCGGCCGCCGGCGCTGCCCCGCGGTCGGCCCTCCTGACACACGCCGACTGACATCCCCCGCACTTCGACGACGACAGGCGTGATTGCTGTCGCAATCAACGATAGCCTTGCGATGCTCGGCCTCGGCCGCCCGGTCGCGGCACCGGACCTTCCACCGCCTATTACGCTGGCCGTGGGGCCGTCTGGAGAAAATCCCTCCAATGGACGATGCGCCGGTAAGCGGCCGTATGCTAAACAGGGAAGCAACAGCGAGACGATGGACCGCTGTCACCCGAATAAGGAATCCCCATGAAACGCACCCTCGTTGCCTTCCTGTCACTGGTCGTCACCGCTGTCATCGTCGCGGGCGGCTACCTCTACAGCAAGCAGCCCACCCGCCAGGGCACCGTGCAATTGCAGGGCCTGCAGGGCTCGGTGACCGTGCGCTACGACGAGCGTGGGGTGCCGCATATCCGCGCCGAGAACGAAACCGATCTGTACCGCGCCCTCGGCTATGTCCATGCCCAGGATCGGCTGTTCCAGATGGAGATCATGCGGCGCCTGGCCCGTGGCGAACTGGCCGAGATACTGGGGCCCAAACTGCTCGACACCGACAAGCTGATGCGCAGCCTGCGGATCCGCGAGCGGGCCGCGCGCTATGTGACGGAGCAGGATCCGCAATCCCCGGCCTGGATCGCGATGCAGGCGTACCTGGACGGCATCAATGCCTACCAGGACAGCCACACCCGGCCGCTGGAGTTCGATGTGCTGGGCATTCCCAAGCGCCCCTTCACCGCCGAAGACACCGTGAGCATCACCGGCTACATGGCCTACAGTTTCGCCGCGGCTTTTCGCACCGAACCGCTGCTGACTTATGTGCGCGATCAACTGGGCGCTGACTACCTGGATATCTTCGACCTCGCTTGGCAGCCCCAAGGCGTGCTGGCCGAGGGCCGCAAGAGCGCCTTGCCACTGGCCGCCAATGACTGGAAAGACCTCAATGCCCTGGCCCGCCTGAGCGAGCAGGCCCTGGCCGAGAACGGCCTGCCGCAGTTCGAAGGCAGTAACGCCTGGGCGGTCTCCGGCAGCCGCACCCACAGCGGCAAGCCGTTGCTGGCGGGCGACCCGCACATCCGTTTTTCCGCGCCCTCGGTGTGGTACGAGGCGCACCTGTCGGCACCCGGTTTCGAACTCTACGGGCATTACCAGGCGCTGATGCCATTTGCGACGCTGGGCATGAACAAGGATTTTGGCTGGAGCATCACCATGTTCCAGAACGACGACCTGGACCTGATCGCCGAGAAGGTCAACCCGGACAATCCCGAGCAGGTCTGGTACCGCGACAAGTGGGTGGACATGACCCGCAGCGAGCAGCAGATTGCGGTCAAGGGCCAGGCGCCGGTGACGCTGGTGCTGCGCCAGTCGCCCCATGGGCCGATCGTCAACGACGCCCTCGGTGCCAACGCCGGCAAGACCCCGGTCGCCATGTGGTGGGGCTTCCTGGAGAGCCGTAACCCGATCCTCGATGCCTTCTACCAGCTCAACCGTGCCGACACGCTCACCAAGGCGCGCGATGCCTCGTCCAAGATCCATGCACCGGGGTTGAACGTCGTCTGGGCCAATGCCAAGGGCGATATCGGCTGGTGGGCCGCCGCGCAGTTGCCCAAGCGGCCGAGCGGCGTGAAGCCCGGGTTCATGCTCGACGGCAGCAGCGCCGAGGCGGAAAAGGACGGTTTCTACCCCTTCAGCAGCAACCCGCAGGAGGAGAACCCGGCGCGGGGCTACATCCTTTCGGCCAACTTCCAGCCGGTGGTGGCCAGCGGCATCGAGATCCCGGGGTACTACAACCTCGCCGACCGCGGCCAGCAACTGAACCTGCAGCTCGGCGACAAGCAGGCCAAGTGGGACATCCAGACCACCCAGGCACTGCAACTGGGCACCACCACCGCCTACGGCCCCCGTCTGCTCGCGCCGCTGCTGCCTGTGCTGCGTGGCGTGGTCAGCGACCCGCAGGAACGCAAATGGGTGGACCAACTGGCCCAATGGCCCGGCGATTATCCGCTGGACTCCGTCAGCGCCACGCTGTTCAACCAGTTCCTGTTCAACCTGGCCGAGGCGGCGCTGCGCGATGAACTGGGCGACGGCTTCTTCGACACGGCGCTGTCGACCCGGGTGATCGATGCGGCCCTGCCACGCCTGGCGGCTTCAGCCGATTCCCCCTGGTGGGACGATCGCTCGACGCTGGGCACGGAAACCCGCGCCGACATCGTCCACATCGCCTGGAGCAAAAGCCTCGCGCACCTCAAGGCCACCCTGGGCGAAGACGCCAGCCAGTGGCAATGGGGCAAGGCCCACACCCTGACCCACGGTCATCCGCTGGGCCAGCAGAAACCGCTGGATCGGCTCTTCAACGTCGGCCCGTTCGCGGCACCGGGCACCCATGAGGTGCCCAACAACCTTTCCGCCCGCATCGGCCCGGCACCCTGGCCGGTGACCTACGGGCCCTCCACCCGGCGCATCATCGACTTTGCCGACCCGAGCCACAGCGTCACCATCAACCCTGTGGGCCAGAGCGGCGTGTTGTTCGACAAGCATTACGAGGATCAGGCCGAGGCGTACATCGAGGGGGTGTATCACCAGGCACACCTGGCCGAGGAAGAGGTGACGGCCAACACCCATGGCACGCTCAAACTGTTACCGGCCCGAACCCCTTGAACGAGGAGCGGGCTTTTTTTCACCGCCAACGGGCCTGTTTGTCATGGATGGTCAAGACTACAAGGCTCAACACCCCGTCCACTTCCTGAGGAGTCAATGCAATGTTCAATAACTGGTCCGAGCTGCTGCCTACCATCAAGTCCGCCTTCGGTGCCCTGGGCAAGAGCAACCCGAAGATGGTCAAGGCCTACATGGCCCTGGATGAGGCCGCCGCCGAGAACAACGTGCTCGATGCCAAGACCCGCGAGCTGATCTCCATTGCCGTGGCAATCACCACCCGCTGCGACGGCTGCATCGGCGTCCACACCGATGCCGCCATCAAGGCCGGCGCCACCCGCGAAGAAATCGCCGCCACCCTGGCGACTGCCGTGTCACTGAACGCCGGCGCGGCCTACATCTACTCCCTGCGGGCACTGGAGGCCCATGACACGCTGAAGAAATGAGCAAGTGGCGGGACAACGCCGGCGCCCGCCCCACCGCCTTCGCGAGCAAGCTCGCTCCCACAATTGGTTCTGTGGTGGCCACAAACCCAAGGCAACCCCACAGTTGCTCTGTGGTGGCCACAGACTCAAGGCAATCCCACCATTGCTCTGTGGTGGCCACAGACTCAAGGCAATCCCACCATTGCTCTGTGGTGACCACAGACTCAAGGCAACCGCAAAACCTGTGGGAGCGGGCTTGCCCGCGAAGACGGCCGCACAGCCAACATCGCCATTGACTGACCCACCGCCTTCGCGAGCAAGCTCGCTCCCACATTCACACCTGGGCGGTCGCGGCGCGGCGCACTTCCGGTTGTTTCCAGGAGTCGGCGGCGCTTTCCTCGATGGCTTGCTGGATGGCGCGCTTGCGGTTCTCTTCGGCGCGACGGCTGAAGTACCAGACCAGGAACGTCACCAGCGACACCGCCAGCAGGATCAGGCTGGCCACGGCGTTGATCTCCGGCTTGACCCCCAGGCGCACCGCCGAGAACACTTCCATCGGCAAGGTCGTCGATCCCGGCCCCGACACGAAGCTGGCCAACACCAGGTCATCCAGGGACAGCGCGAACGACATCATGCCCCCGCCGCCAGCGACGGCGCGATCATCGGGATGGTGATCAGGAAGAACACCTTCCACGGCCGCGCGCCCAGGTCCATGGCCGCCTCTTCGATGGACAGGTCCAGTTCACGCAAGCGGGCCGAAACCACCACCGCCACGTAGGCCGCGCAGAACGTCGTGTGGGCGATCCAGATCGTGACGATGCCACGCTCCTGGGGCCAGCCGATGATCTGCGCCATGGCCACGAACAGCAGCAACAGCGACAGGCCAGTGATCACCTCCGGCATGACCAGTGGCGCGGTGACCAGCCCACCAAACAACGTACGCCCCTTGAAGTGAGTGATGCGGGTCAGCACGAAGGCCGCCAGCGTACCCAGCGCCACGGCGGCCACCGCCGTGTAGCAGGCGATTTCCAGCGAGCGCAGCACCGACCCCATCAACTGGGTGTTGTCCAGCAGGCCGACGTACCACTTGATCGACCAGCCGCCCCACACTGTCACCAGTTTCGAGGCGTTGAACGAGTAGATCACCAGGATCAGCATCGGTGCGTAGATGAACAGCAAACCCAGCACCAGCATCAGGCTTGAAAAACTGAAGCGCTTCATTCCTTGCCCTCCATTTCCTTGGCCTGACTGCGGTTGAACAGGATGATGGGCACGATCAGGATTGCCAGCATCACCACCGCCAGGGCGGATGCCACCGGCCAGTCACGGTTGTTGAAGAATTCCTGCCACAGCACTTTGCCGATCATCAGGGTTTCCGGACCGCCCAGCAGTTCCGGGATCACGAACTCGCCCACCACGGGGATGAACACCAGCATGGCCCCGGCGATGATGCCGTTCTTGGACAGCGGCACGGTGATTTTCCAGAAGCTGTTGAACGTGCTCGATCCCAGGTCGGAAGCGGCCTCCAGCAGGCTGGGGTCGTGTTTGACCAGGTTGGCGTACAGCGGCAGGATCATGAACGGCAGGTAGGAGTAGACCACCCCGATGTAGACCGCCAGGTTGGTGTTGAGGATCTGCAACGGTTCGCTGATCCAGCCCATGCTCAGCAGGAAACCGTTGAGCAAGCCGTTGTTGCTGAGGATGCCCATCCACGCATAGACGCGGATCAGGATCGCGGTCCAGGTCGGCATCATGATCAACAGCACCAGCACCGTCTGGATTTCCTTGCGGGCGTTGGCGATGCCGTAGGCCATCGGATAACCGATCAACAGGCACAACACGGTGCTGATCAGCGCCATCTTCAGCGAGCCGAGGTAGGCGGCGATGTACAGCTCATCGTCGCTCAACATCGCGTAGTTGGCGAAATTGAGCAGCACCTGCAGCTTCTGGTCGACGTAGCTGTAGATCTCGGTGTATGGCGGAATGGCCACGTCGGCTTCGGCGAAGCTGATCTTCAGGACAATGAAGAACGGCAACATGAAGAACAGGAACAGCCAGATGAAAGGCACCCCGATGACCAGTTGACGGCCACCGGGCGTTATTCGATCGAGTCGGCGTTTGAATTTGCGCATGTTCATGAGCGAAGCACCACGCCGCTGTCATCTTCCCACCAGACGAACACCTGGTCGCCCCAGGTCGGGCGCTGGCCACGGCGCTCGGCGTTGGCGACGAAGGACTGCACCAGCTTGCCGCTCGGCAGTTCGACGTAGAACACCGAGTGCCCGCCCAGATAGGCGATATCGTGGACCTTGCCGCTGGACCAGTTGTGCTCGCAGGTCGGCTGTTCGACGGTCACCAGCAGTTTTTCCGGGCGAATGGCGTAGGTCACCGACTTGTCCTGCACCGAGGTGCTGATCCCGTGGCCGACGTAGATGTTGCGGTCCAGGTCCTTGCAGGTCAGCACCGCGTGACCCTCGGCGTCGTCCACCACTTCGGTCTCGAAGATGTTGACGTTGCCGATGAACTCGCAGACCAGCCGGCTGGTCGGGGTCTCGTAGATGTCGATCGGGCTGCCGATCTGGGCGATCCAGCCCAGGTGCATGATCGCGATGCGCTCGGCCATGGTCATGGCCTCTTCCTGGTCGTGGGTCACCATCACGCAGGTCACACCGACCCGCTCGATGATCTCGACCAGCTCGAGCTGCATCTGCGAGCGCAGCTTCTTGTCCAGGGCGCCCATGGGTTCGTCGAGCAGCAACAGCTTTGGACGCTTGGCCAGGGAACGGGCCAGGGCCACGCGCTGGCGCTGGCCGCCGGAGAGCTGGTGCGGCTTGCGCTTGGCGTACTGGCTCATCTGCACCAGCTTGAGCATTTCCGCCACGCGGGCCTCGATCTCAGGCTTGGGGATCCTGTCCTGTTGCAGGCCGAAGGCGATGTTCTGCGCCACGGTCATGTGCGGGAACAGGGCGTAGGACTGGAACATCATGTTGATCGGCCGCTCGTACGGCGGCATGTCGGTAATGTCCACACCGTCGAGGAAAATGCGCCCCTCCGTGGGCCGCTCGAAGCCGGCGAGCATGCGCAGCAAGGTGGATTTGCCCGAACCCGAACCACCGAGCAAGGCGAAGATCTCGCCTTTCTTGATCTCCAGGGACACATCGTCCACGGCAATCGTCTCGTCGAACTTCTTCGTGACCCGGTCGATTTTGACCAGCACCTGCTTGGGTGTCTGGTCGCCCTCGAGGGCTTTCTTATAGGCGCCGGAGGCAACTGCCATTTTCGAAACTCCCACAGAATTTACTGTTCGCCCCATGCGGGCGAGCGTTTAGTTAGAGCGCTTAACGCTATTTACCCGACTTGACCTTGGTCCAGCTGCGGGTCATGAGTCGTTGAATCTTGGGCGGCAACTCGGAGTTGACGTACAGCTTGTCGACGACCGCCTGCGGTGGGTACACCGCTTCATCGGTGCGCACTTTCTGATCCATCAGTTCGCCCGCCTTCGGGTTCGGGTTGGCGTAGCCGACGGTGTCGCTCACTTGGGCGATCACCTCAGGCTTGAGCAGGTAGTTGATGAAGGCGTGGGCCTCCTTGACGTTGGTGGCGTCGCGCGGGATCGCCAACATGTCGAACCAGAGGTTGCCGCCTTCCTTGGGGATCACGTAGGCGATCTCGACGCCTTTACCGGCTTCGCTGGCACGCGAGCGGGCCTGGAAGATGTCGCCGGAGAAACCGGCGGCCACGCAGATCTCGCCATTGGCCAGATCAGAGATGTACTTGGAGGAATTGAAGTAGGTCACGTACGGCCGGATCTTGAGGAGCTGGGCCTCGGCCTTCTTGTAGTCTTCAGGGTTTTCGCTGTTGGGGCTCAGGCCCAGGTAGTTGAGCATCGCCGGGATCATTTCGTCGCCCGAGTCGAGGAACGACACGCCGCAGCTGGAGAGTTTCTTGATGTTTTCCGGCTCGAATAGCATGGCCCACGAGTCGATCTTGTCGACGCCCAGCACCGCCTTGACCTTCTCGACGTTGTAGCCGATGCCGTTGGTGCCCCACAGGTACGGCACGGCGTACTGGTTGCCCGGGTCGTTACGCTCCAGGCGCTTGAGCAGCGCGGGGTCCAGGTTGGCGTAGTTGGGCAACTGGGCCTTGTCGAGTTTCTGGAACGCCCCGGCCTTGATCTGCTTGCCCAGGAAGTGGTTGGACGGCACGACCACGTCGTAGCCGGTACGACCGGCCAGTAACTTGCCTTCCAGGGTTTCGTTGGAATCGAACACGTCATACACCGGCTTGATGCCAGTGGCTTTTTCGAAGTCCGCCAGGGTGGTCTCGCCGATGTAGTCCGACCAGTTATAAATATGCACGGTGGAAGCAGCCTGGACACTGACGGCGAGCGTCAGGCCGGCGCCGACCAGCAAGGCGTTGCGTAACAAAGAAAAGACTGGCACGTGGAGGTCCTCTTAAATAGTTGGGCCCAAGTTGCCCCCGTTACCTGGCCACGACAGGCCCTGCAACAAAACCGGCGCGCAACTTACCCTCGATAAACCGATCCAGCAAAACTTTTAATTATTCTTGGCTTCCTGTTGCCGCCGCCCTGGAGGGTGACGGCGACAGGAAAGTACTTCAGGCCGGCTTACTTGCCGGATTTGATCTTGGTCCAGCTGCGGGTCAGGATCCGCTGGGTGGCCGGCGGCAAGTCACTGATCGCGTAGAGCTTGGCTTTCACTTCATCCGACGGGTAGATGTTCGGGTCGCCGGAGATATCTTTTTCCACCAGCGCCGTCGCCGCCTTGTTGCCGTTCGGGAAGCGTACGTTGTTGGTGATCTCGGCCATGATTTCCGGCTTCAGCAGGAAGTTCATGTACTGGTAGGCCGCGTCGACGTTTTCGGCGTCCTTGGGAATGGCGACCATGTCATAGAAGGAACCGGCGCCCTCTTTTGGAATGGCGTAGGCCACCTTGACCTTGCCACCCGCTTCGGCAGCGCGGGACTTGGACTGTTCGATATCGCCCGAGTAACCCACGGCGACGCAGATGTTGCCGTTGGCCAGGTCAGAGATGTACTTGGACGAATGGAAATAGCTGATCGAAGGACGGATCTTGAGGAACAGTGCCTCGGCGTCGGCCAGTTGTTTCTTGTCCTGGCTGTCGGTCGGGTAGCCCAGGTAGTGCAACGCCACCGGGATCATTTCGGTCGGTGAGTCGAGGAAACTCACGCCGCAGCCCTTGAGCTTGGCGATGTTCTCCGGCTTGAGCAGGGTGTCCCACGAGTCGATCTTGTCGACGCCCAGCGCGGCCTTGACCTTCTCCGGGTTGTAGCCGATACCGATGGTGCCCCACATGTAAGGGAAGGCATGCTGGTTGCCCTTGTCGCTGGCATCGCCAACGGCCTTGAGCAGGTCGGTGTCGAGATTCTTCCAGTTGGTCAGCTTGGACTTGTCCAGTGGCTGGTAGACGCCGGCCTTGATCTGCTTGGCCAGGAAGTTGTTCGACGGCACCACGATGTCATAACCGGATTTGCCGGCCAGCAACTTGGCTTCGAGGGTTTCGTTGCTGTCGAACACGTCGTAGACGACCTTGATCCCCGTTTCCTTCTCGAACTTGGCGACGGTGTCCGGCGCAATATAGTCGGACCAGTTATAGACGTGCAGCACTTTGTCGTCCGCCTGGACGGCACCCGCCATCGCGCCCACCAGCGACATGGCGAGGAGGGTCTTGCCAGCTATCTTCATACCTAATGCCTTCATGGATTGATGCTCCAGTTATTCTTTTTAGCCACGTTCAGTAGCCGGCTCGCGGGCAACTTGAACAGTCGGTAGTCTGGCAAGTTACAGGGCAGGCTTTCAACACAAGCCCGGCCTTTTGTTCGCACTGGGCGAGGCCCTTGTAAGCGCCTCGCTCAGAGCCTAGCACTTAGCCTTGCAACGCACTGAGGGTCAGGTCCAGGCACTGCCGCGCCTTGGTCACCAGTTCGTCGATCTCGGCCTTGCTGATCACCAGTGGCGGCGCAATGATCATGGTGTCGCCCACCGCACGCATGATCAGCCCGTTGTCGAAGCAGAACTGCCGGCAGATCATGCCCACGCCCCGACCTTCATAGCGCTTGCGCGTGGCCTTGTCCTGAACCAGTTCGATTGCCCCCAGCAGGCCGACACCCCGGACCTCACCCACCAGCGGATGATCGTTCAGTTCCCGCAAACGCTTCTGCAAATAGGGTGCCGTTTCGTTGTGGACGCGCTCGATGATCTTTTCTTCGCGCAGGATGCGAATGTTCTCCAGGGCCACCGCGGCGGCCACCGGGTGACCGGAGTAGGTGAAGCCGTGGTTGAAGTCGCCCCCTTCATTGAGCACGTCGACCACATCGTCACGCACGATCAGCCCGCCCATGGGGATGTAGCCGGAGGTCAGGCCCTTGGCGATGGTCATCATGTGCGGCTTCAAGCCGAAATGATCGGTGCCGAACCATTCCCCGGTGCGGCCAAAACCGCAGATCACTTCGTCGGCCACGAACAGGATGTCGTACTTAGCGAGGATTTCCTTCACCCGCGGCCAGTAGCTGTCCGGCGGAACGATCACGCCGCCCGCGCCTTGGATCGGCTCGGCGATGAACGCACCGACGTTGTCCACGCCGACCTCCAGGATCTTGGCTTCCAGTTGGTCGGCCGCCCACACGCCGAAGGCCTCCGGGCTCATGTCGCCGCCTTCGCCGAACCAATAGGGCTGGGCGATGTGGACGATGCCCGGGATCGGCAGGTCGCCCTGCTCGTGCATGTAGGTCATGCCGCCCAGGCTCGCGCCGGCCACGGTCGAACCGTGATAGCCGTTCTTGCGGCTGATGATGACTTTCTTGTTCGGCTGGCCCTTGATCGCCCAGTAATGGCGAACCATGCGCAGCATGGTGTCGTTGCCTTCGGAGCCGGAGCCGGTGAAGAACACATGGTTCATGCCTTCAGGGGCGATATCGGCGATGGCCTTGGACAGCTCCAGCACCGGCGGGTGAGCGGTCTGGAAGAACAGGTTGTAGTACGGCAGTTCGCGCATCTGCCGGCTGGCGGCGTCGGCCAGTTCATCACGGCCGTAACCGACGGCCACGCACCAGAGGCCGGCCATGCCATCGAGGATCTGGTTGCCTTCGCTGTCCCAGAGGTAGACGCCCTTGGCGCGGGTGATGATGCGCGGGCCTTTCTCCTTGAGTTGCTTGAAGTCGCTGAACGGCGCCAGGTGATGATCGTTGCTCAGGGCCTGCCATTCGCGGGTTTGCGGGTTGTTGCCGGTCATGCGGATTCTCCTTTCGTATCGGTGGGGGCGAGGCTGGCGCGGCAGCCCCGCCCGGCGCTTCAGACGGCAAAGAGCAGGAATTCCCGCTCCCACGAACTGATGACGCGCTTGAAGTTTTCATGCTCGGCCCGCTTGACCGCGACGTAGCCCGTGATGAATTTCTTGCCCAGGTATTTCTCGATGGTGGCGCTGTTTTCCATGCGCTCCAACGCATCTTCGATGGTCAGCGGCAGGCGCAGGTTCCGGCGTTCGTAACCCCGTCCCACCACCGGCGCACTCGGGTTGATGCCTTCGACCATGCCGATGAAACCGCACAGCAGGCTCGCGGCAATGGCCAGGTACGGGTTGGCGTCGGCGCCCGGCAGGCGGTTTTCCACCCGACGGTTCTGTGGCCCGGCATCCGGCACGCGCAGGCCGACGGTGCGGTTTTCTTCGCCCCACTCCACGTTCACGGGCGCCGAGGTATCCGGCAGGAAGCGGCGGAACGAGTTGACGTTGGGGGCGAACAGCGGCAGCAGCTCGGGGATGAGCTTCTGCAAGCCGCCGATGTGGTGCAGGAACAGCTCGCTCATGGTCCCGTCTTCATTGGAGAAGACGTTCTTGCCGGTGTCCTTGTCGATGATGCTCTGGTGCAGGTGCATTGCACTGCCCGGCTCGCCGGTCATGGGTTTGGCCATGAAGGTCGCGGCCACGTTGTGCTTGAGCGCCGCCTCGCGCATGGTGCGCTTGAACACCAGGATCTGGTCGGCCAGGGACAGGGCGTCGCCATGACGGAAGTTGATTTCCATCTGCGCCGTGCCGTCCTCGTGGATCAGGGTGTCGAGGTCCAGCTCCTGCAACTCGCACCAGTCGTAGACGTCCTCGAACAGCGGGTCGAATTCGTTGGCGGCCTCGATCGAGAACGACTGGCGCCCGGTTTCCGGGCGGCCGGAGCGGCCAACAGGCGGTTGCAGCGGGAAGTCCGGGTCGTCGCTGCGCTTGGTCAGGTAGAACTCCATCTCCGGCGCGACGATCGGCTGCCAGCCTTTGTCGGCGTACAGCTTGAGCACCTTCTTGAGCACGTTGCGCGGCGACAGCTCGATCGGGTTGCCCTGCTTGTCGTAGGAATCGTGGATGACCTGGGCAGTGGGCTCGATGGCCCAGGGCACAAGGAAGACGGCGTTCTCGTCCGGGCGGCATATCATGTCGATGTCGGCAGGATCGAGCAGTTCGTAATAGATGTCGTCTTCGACATAGTCGCCTGTCACGGTCTGGAGCAGGACGCTCTCGGGCAGGCGCATGCCTTTTTCGGCAATGAACTTGTTGGTCGGCGAGATCTTGCCCCGGGTGATACCGGTCAGGTCGCCAATCATGCATTCGACTTCTGTGATCTTGTGGTCTTTCAACCAATCGGTGAGCTGGTCGAGGTTGTTACTCATAAATGCCTCTAGGCGTGAGTTTCCTGACTGCTATTAGTCGTCAGGCGTTGTTTGACGCATCGGCGTCGCGTTGTATTGCCCTTGCTCGGCAGGCATCGCCAAATGCCTGGAAAATCGCAAGGTAGTGCGGGTTAGAGCTTACCGCCCATTCGGGGTGCCACTGCACTCCTAAAGCAAAAGCCTTGCCTTGTATAACCGAAACGGCTTCGATCAGGCCATCCGGCGCCCTCGCTTCAACCCGCAATCCCGGCGCCAGTCGCTCGATGCCCTGGCTGTGGATGGAGTTGACGTCGATCACCGGCGGCAGGCCCAGGCCCGCCAGCACGCCGCCGGGCTGGATATGCACGGCATGGGCCGGGCCGTACTGGATCGCCACCGGCTGGGTGTCGTCTTCACGATGATCGATAAAGGTTCCGACTTCATGAACTTTCTGATGCAGGCTACCGCCAAAGGCTACGTTCATTTCCTGGAAACCGCGGCAGATCCCCAGCACCGGGACGCCTGCCTCGACGGCGGCGCGGATCAGCGGCAGGGTGGTGGCATCGCGTGCAGGATCATGAGCAGTGCCCGGCGCACTGGCAGGGCCATGGTAGTGAAAAGGTTCTACATTGGAAGGAGAGCCGGTAAAGAGAATACCGTCCAGGGCGTCCAGAATAACGGACGGGGAGAACAGATCCGCCAGGGACGCAATCAGCATGGGCAAGCCCTTGGCGGCTGTCGCGACAGCCCGGGAATATTTATCGCCGCTGATGTGATACGCATGCAGGCCCAACTGCCTGGAGCAGGTGGTGACGCCGATTAACGGCAGGCGAGACATGAAGCACCCCGGTATTATTGCTGTTATGGGTTTGAATCGAGCTTAGCCTTGTTCATTTTTTTACACAACACCCCCGTAAAAAATACAACACGGCCCGCTCAAGCCCGCGGT
Source organism: Pseudomonas sp. Cab53 (assembly GCF_018325965.1). Classification (NCBI taxonomy): domain Bacteria; kingdom Pseudomonadati; phylum Pseudomonadota; class Gammaproteobacteria; order Pseudomonadales; family Pseudomonadaceae; genus Pseudomonas; species Pseudomonas sp. Cab53. Next base: position 5,903,053 of record NZ_AP021902.1, read on the forward strand.
CGACACGACCTTCAAAGGGAAAAAAACGCCCTAAATTGCCTCAAAAAAGCCCCACGAGTGCTTTTTTAGGGCAAAAAAGGCCCTGCTTGACTTCGGCATGCCGTTCGGGTTGACTGGCTTTCGAAGAGATCAATGATTGATATTTTTAACAACAAAGGTGTTGCATCATGTCGGTACCCCCGCGTGCCGTTCAGCTTAACGAAGCGAACGCGTTCCTTAAGGAACATCCTGAGGTTCTGTACGTTGACCTTCTGATTGCGGATATGAATGGTGTGGTGCGCGGCAAGCGCATCGAACGCACCAGCCTCCACAAGGTTTACGAGAAAGGCATCAACCTGCCGGCCTCCCTGTTTGCCCTGGACATCAATGGCTCGACGGTGGAAAGCACCGGCCTGGGCCTGGACATCGGCGATGCCGACCGGATCTGCTACCCCATCCCCGGCACCCTGAGCAATGAGCCCTGGCAAAAGCGCCCCACCGCGCAACTGCTGATGACCATGCACGAGCTCGAAGGCGAGCCGTTCTTCGCCGACCCCCGCGAGGTCCTGCGCCAGGTCGTGACCAAGTTCGATGAGCTGGGCCTGACCATCTGCGCCGCGTTCGAGTTGGAGTTCTACCTGATCGACCAGGAGAACGTGAATGGACGCCCACAACCGCCCCGCTCCCCCATCTCCGGCAAGCGTCCGCATTCGACCCAGGTCTACCTTATTGACGACCTCGACGAATATGTCGATTGCCTCCAGGACATCCTCGAAGGCGCCAAGGAACAAGGCATTCCCGCCGACGCCATCGTCAAGGAAAGTGCCCCGGCGCAGTTCGAAGTGAACCTGCACCACGTCGCCGACCCGATCAAGGCCTGCGACTATGCGGTCCTGCTCAAGCGCCTGATCAAGAACATCGCCTACGACCATGAAATGGACACCACCTTCATGGCCAAGCCGTACCCAGGCCAGGCGGGCAATGGTCTGCACGTTCACATTTCGGTCCTGGACAAAGACGGCAAGAACATCTTTGCCAGCGAGGATCCCGAGCAGAACGCCGCGCTGCGTCACGCGATCGGCGGTGTGCTCGAGACCCTGCCCGCGCAGATGGCCTTCCTCTGCCCGAACGTCAACTCCTACCGCCGTTTCGGCGCCCAGTTCTACGTGCCGAACTCGCCGACCTGGGGCCTGGACAACCGCACCGTGGCCTTGCGCGTACCGACCGGCGCTGCCGATGCCGTGCGCCTGGAACACCGTGTGGCCGGCGCCGACGCCAACCCATACCTGCTGATGGCCTCCGTGCTGGCTGGCGTGCACCATGGCCTGGTCAACAAGATCGAGCCGGGTGCTCCGGTCGAAGGCAACAGCTACGAGCAGAACGAGCAAAGCCTGCCGAACAACCTGCGCGATGCCCTGCGCGAGCTGGACGACAGCGAAGTCATGGCCAAGTACATCGACCCGAAATACATCGATATCTTCGTGGCCTGCAAGGAAAGCGAGCTGGAGGAGTTCGAACACTCCATCTCCGACCTTGAATACAACTGGTACCTGCATACCGTGTAAGCGGTTGCGGTAGAGAAAACGCCGCAGGCCTTCACGGGCTGCGGCGTTTTTTATGGCTGTTCAGCCCAGATGATGAATTGGCTGCCTCCACAATGGTCCGGCTAGACGCAAGACCGTGGCGAGGGAGCTTGCTCCCGCTGGGCTGCGCAGCAGCCCCAAAAAAGGCTTGAGCGATCAACTTGAAGCACCGCAGTGACTGACGTCGGGGCTGCTGCGCAGCCCAGCGGGAGCAAACTCCCTCGCCACAGGTTTCTTTTCCTCACAAGCGCCGCTATGGACCCTCCGCTCGCTCTGCGTACAATGCCCGCAGTCCCGCAGGAGCCACCCATGACGCGCACCGCCACCCCTCGCAAACCCCGCGCACGCAGCCAGGCCCGGATCGACTCGATTCTCGACGCCGCCCGCACGCTGCTTGCCGCCGAAGGCGTGGCCAGCCTGTCGATCTACAGCGTCGCTGAACGCGCCGGGATTCCCCCGTCCTCCGTGTATCACTTCTTCGCCAGCGTCCCTGCCCTGCTCGAAGCCCTGACCGCCGATGTCCACGCCGCGTTCCGCGCCTGCCTGCAAGCCCCCATCGACCATGACGCCCTGAACCACTGGCACGACCTGTCACGGCTGGTGGAACAGCGCATGCTCACCATCTATGGCCAGGACGCCGCCGCCCGCCAATTGATCCTGGCCCAGCATGGCCTGACCGAGGTCACCCAGGCCGACCGCCAGCACGACCTCGAACTCGGCGACCTGATGCACAAGCTCTTCGACCGCCATTTCGCCCTGCCGGCCCTGCCCACCGACGTCGACGTGTTCGCCCTGGCCATGGAACTGGGCGACCGCGTCTACGCCCGCTCGGTGCAGCAACACGGGCAGATCACCCCACGCATGGCCGAAGAAGGCATGCGAGTGTTCGACGCGTACCTGGGCCTGTACCTGCCGCCGTATCTGCCCAAGCGAGAAACAGCCTGATCCCCTCAGTCATCAGCTTTTCATACGTTTAGCGCCTATCGCGCTCACACCGAGTTCCAACTCAGCACCCGTCAAATGGCTGGCGTAATGCGCGCCAAGCTCTGCCTCCCAACTGATCACTTCATCCAGGACATCGGTGGCCTGCTCTGGCGTCAAGGCAAAGTGCAGGCAATGGCTGAGCAGGTTCTCTCGACTGATCACTCGCCCACTGCGACCAACCGCCATCGAAAGGTAGGGTGGTGACGAACCCTCCAGTCCCGGGACTACGTCATACATCGGAGCCAACCGCCAGCGTCCCTCGAGCCAGAGAATGGCGTGATTCTTCGGGTGATCATCGTCATTGCCCACCAGGGCGTTGAAACACATGCGCTTGAACAGTTCACGCAAGTCATCATCCGGCACCCCGCGACGCTGCATCTCGTTGGCAAGCCCGGCATACACCCAGGCGCTGCGATCATTGGATCGCCAATCGGCATCCAGGAGCGTCAGCCCGCTCAGCATCGGTATCCGACGGCCGGACTCGGCAATCGGAAATCGGTCGAATCGTTTGACCAGCAACGTCGAGGGCGCACCGAGGTACAGCGCAGTTTTCGCGACATTCAGTCCCTTGAGCGAAGCGAATGTCATGCAGGCATGTTCCATGGCCGGGACATCACAGGTGTCATAGCGATCACGGGGCTTGGCAAGAATGAAGACGCCCTCATCGTGTAATGTACGCTTGGGCCTTGCGCCCCCCAGCGATGAACGTTGTTTGCGCAACTGGAGGGTTTTGATCGCCTCATCATCCAGTTGGTTATCGAAGATCGCTTCGGTGGCCTCGATGAATGCAGACAACCCCTTAAGGGAGGGCAGCGCTTCCTGGCCGATGCCAACGGGTGGATGCCGGCTTATCCCGGCCATGAGGTTGCCGGCGCGATCGTTGTTGGGGGACTTGAGCAGGTAATCGACAGCCTCCAGATCCGCTCGATGAAGGTCTCTCAAGACACGCTCGCCCCAGCCGTCGGGCATTGAATCATTGATGAAACCGGGCACACCGCGGTTGGTGGCAATGCCGGTAAAAGGCTGGATGCGCAACGGATAACGGATGGGATCTGGCACCCAACGATGCTGGGCAACATACTCCGGGTCGTAGCTGAACTCGCCCCGACCATTATCGATGCTCAATCGCCCCAGCGTGCGGATCTCTCCAGTCTGAGGGTCTTCAACATAAATGTAGGCCCTGGCCATCAGAATTCTCCCTTTACACTGGCCAGGCGTACACGAGCGTTGCGAGGCGCTTGAGTGGATACAAGGGATGAAGCTTCGAGCTGTTGACGGCTTTGGAACACTTCCTGGATCAGCCCCAATTGCCACAGCACCAACATGAATGAGCGCAACTCCACAGTGGGGTCGCCCGCCTCGATTTTGCGCACTGTTCGCTCCGACAGCTTAAGAGAAGCGGCAAGATCTTTCTGCCGCTGCCGGTGTTGAAGCCGCCGACTTTTCACCAGCAGGCCAATGGCGTGGAGCGTGTCGGCACAATCAATAGGAAAAAATCCAGACATAAACGGTGCTCTGAAGCTGCTAATGCTTGATAAAACGGACTATAGCACCGCTTAAACAGAATAAATGTTAAAAACAGTCCACTCTTAAAGATCTTATAAATCCCTTTAAATTAGATAAAACGCCTTTTAGTGACGCTAAAAAAGCCCCGAAGGGCTCGCGCCGTTCGGGGCCGTGGGTCACGCACCGCTCACAACTTGGCGATGGACACCTCGGTGGATTTGACGAAGGCGATCACTTCGCTGCCGATTGCCAGCTCCAGCTCTTTCACCGAACGGGTGGTGATGACCGAGGTGACGATGCCGGAGGCCGTTTGCACGTCGATTTCCGAGAGCACGTCGCCTTCGACGATTTCCTTGATGGTGCCTTTGAACTGGTTGCGCACGTTGATGGCTTTGATAGTCATGTTATTTCTCCTGGGGTCGAAATGAGCTGCAAGCTTCGAGCTACAAGCTGCAAGGAAAAGCACGCGCCTCTTCTTGCAGCGTGTCGCTGGCCGCTTGAAGCGGCTTCATTGCGCCCAACGCAACTGCGTGGGCAAGGGTGAAACGGGTTCGGGTTCCGGCGGTTGGCCGGGCAAGGACAGCACACGGTTGAGCACTTCGGTTTCCAGGCTCGCCAGGCGATGAGAGCCGCGAACCCGTGGACGTGGCAGGTCGATGAGCAGGTCGAGGCCGATCTGGCCGTCTTCGATCAGGATGACCCGGTCGGCGATGGCCACCGCTTCGCTGACGTCGTGAGTCACCAGCAACACGGTGAAGCCGTGTGCCTGCCACAGGTTTTCGATCAACTGCTGCATCTCGATACGGGTCAGGGCGTCCAGCGCCCCCAAGGGTTCGTCGAGCAACAGCAAGCGCGGTTGGTGGATCAGCGCCCGGGCCAGGGCCACGCGTTGTTTCTGGCCACCGGACAGCGCGGCCGGCCACTCATTGGCACGGTCGGCCAGGCCGACGGCTTCCAACGCCTGCAAGGCTTGCGGCCGCCAGTTGCCCTTGAGCCCAAGACCGACGTTGTCGATGATTTTTTTCCAGGGCAACAAGCGCGCCTCCTGGAACATCAGCCGCGTGTCCTGTTGCACGGCACTCAACGGCGCCGAGCCGGCCAGCAATTGACCCGCGCTGGGTTGGTCGAGGCCGGCCAGCAAGCGCAGCAAAGTACTTTTGCCACAGCCGCTGCGACCGACCACCGCCACGAACTGCCCGGCCGGGATATGCAGGTCGATATCACGCAGCACCGCACGGGTGCCGAAGGTTTTCTGCAACTTGCGCACCGCCAGCGGGATGCCTCGCAGCAGGCGCGGAGGTTGTTGGGCCGTCATGCGACACCTCCCTTGCTCACTTGGTAGGCCGGGTGCCAACGCAACCAGACCCGTTCCAGCCCGCGGGCGGCAAGGTCGGCCAGCTTGCCCAGCACGGCGTACAGAAGAATCGCTAGCACCACCACGTCGGTCTGCAGGAACTCCCGGGCATTCATCGCCAGATAGCCGATGCCGGAACTGGCCGAGATGGTTTCCGCCACGATCAGCGTCAACCACATGAAACCGAGTGCAAACCGCACCCCCACCAGGATCGACGGCAAGGCACCTGGCAGGATCACCTGGCGAAACAGGCTGAAGCCGGACAAGCCATAGCTGCGGGACATCTCCACCAGGGCCGGATCGACATTACGGATGCCGTGATAGGTGTTGAGGTAGATGGGAAACAGCGTGCCCAGCGCCACCAGGAAAATCTTCGCCGACTCGTCGATGCCGAACCACAGGATCACCAGGGGAATCAACGCCAGGTGCGGGACGTTGCGGACCATCTGCACCGAGCTGTCCAACAGGCGCTCGCCCCATTTCGACAGGCCAGTGATAAAGCCCAGGATCAGGCCGATACCGCCGCCGATGGCGAAGCCGACCGCCGCCCGCCAGCCGCTGATGGCCAGGTGCGTCCAGATCTCGCCGCTGCGCACCAGGTTTACCCCGGCCTCGATGACCGCCACCGGTGCCGGCAGGATCCGCGTGGACAGCCAGCCCGCCGATACCGACAGTTGCCACACCGCCAGCAACAGCAGCGGCACCGCCCAGGGCGCCAGGTTGTGGATAAGTTTTTTCATGGCCGACTCAGCTCTGTGCGGCGGCTTTGGGGAGAATGTCATTGGCGACCATTTCCCCGAACGGGCTCACGTAGCCCTGGCTCTTGGGCAGTTCCGGGCGCTCCACGTCCAGGTGCGGGAACAACAGTTCCGCCACGCGATAGGACTCTTCCAGGTGTGGATAACCCGAGAAGATGAACGTATCGATCCCCAGGTCGGCGTATTCCTTGACCCGCGCGGCGACAGTCGGGCCATCGCCCACCAGTGCCGTGCCGGCACCACCGCGAACCAGGCCGACACCGGCCCAGAGGTTGGGGCTCACTTCCAGTTTGTCGCGCCGACCACCGTGCAGGGCGGCCATGCGTTGCTGGCCCACCGAGTCGAAGCGCGCCAGGGAGGCCTGGGCGCGGGCGATGGTGTCGTCGTCCAGGTGGGAGATCAACCGGTTGGCGGCCTGCCAGGCCTCGGCATTGGTTTCGCGCACGATCACGTGCAAGCGGATGCCGAAGCGCACGGTGCGGCCCAGCTTGGCAGCCTTGGCCCGGACCTGTTCGATTTTCTGGGCAACGGCCTCCGGCGGTTCGCCCCAGGTCAGCACCATTTCCACCTGTTCGGCGGCGAGGTCCTGGGCCGCTTCGGAAGAGCCGCCGAAATACAAAGGCGGACGCGGTTGCTGGATCGGCGGGTAGAGCAACTTGGCGCCCTTGACGCTGATGTGCTCGCCGTCGTAATCCACGGTCTCGCCTTCCAGGACCCGACGCCAGATGCGAGTGAACTCCACCGACGCCTGGTAGCGCGCCTCGTGGTCGAGGAACAGGCCGTCGCCGGCCAGTTCGTCCGGGTCGCCACCCGTCACCAGGTTGAACAACGCGCGCCCGCCGGACAACCGGTCCAGGGTTGCGGCCTGCCGCGCCGCCACCGTCGGGGAAATGATCCCGGGGCGCAGGGCAACGAGGAACTTCAGGCGCTGAGTCACGGGAATCAACGAGGCCGCCACCAGCCAGGAGTCTTCGCAGGAGCGTCCGGTGGGAATCAGCACGCCACCGAAACCCAGCCGGTCCGCAGCCTGGGCGATCTGTTGCAGGTAGCCGTGATCGACGGCGCGGGCGCCTTCGGCGGTGCCAAGGTAATGGCCATCGCCGTGGGTGGGCAGGAACCAGAAAATATTGAGGCTCATGGAGTGGTCTCCTAAGGGGGTCGGATTACTGCGCGTTCGCGACGGCCGCCGGTGGCGTCCAGATCACGTCCTTGATGCTCAAGGGCTTGGGTATCAGCTTGAGTTGGTAGAAGCTGTCGGCGATTTTCTGCTGGGCTGCCACCACGTCGGGTGTGAGGAACGAGGCACCGAACCCCTGGCGTTTCATCGAGGTCAGGGTGATCGGCTCAGGCAGGCCGAGCAGTGGCGACACCTGTTTGGTCACGTCTTCAGGATTGGCCTTGGACCACTCCCCCACGGCACGCACTTCGTCCACCAGGGCGGTGATGACCTGGGGATGCTGCTGCGCATAGGGCTTGGTGGCGAGGTAGAACTGATGGTTGTCGACGATGCCCTGGCCGTCGCGCAGGGTCCGTGCCTGCAACTGTTGCTCGGCGGCGGCCTGGTACGGATCCCAAATCACCCAGGCGTGCACACTGCCGCGCTCGAATGCGGCACGGGCGTCGGCCGGCGGCAGGAAAACGGTCTGGATGTCGGTGTATTTCAGACCGGCATCTTCCAACGCCCGCACCAGCAGGTAGTGGACATTGGAACCTTTGTTCAGCGCGACTTTCTTGCCCTTGAGGTCTTGCACCGACTGGATGGGCGACCCCTTGGGCACCAGGATCGCCTCGCTGGTGGGCGCGGGCGGTTCATACGCCACGTAGAGCAAGTCGGCGCCCGCGGCCTGGGCGAACACCGGCGGGGTTTCGCCGGTCACGCCGAAATCGATGGAGCCGACGTTCAGGCCTTCAAGCAGTTGCGGGCCGCCGGGAAACTCGGTCCATTGCACATCCACGCCTTGGGCGGCCAGGCGTTTTTCCAAGGTGCCCTTGGCCTTGAGCAGCACCAGGGTGCCGTACTTCTGATAACCGATCCGCAAGGTCTCGGCTTGAGCCTGGGTAATAGCGCCGAAGGACACAGCCGCAGCAAACAGAGCGACCAGCCCGCGACGCAAAATGACAGTGCGCATGGCGCCTCTCCTTTTTGCTGTGGGGGTGTGGCTGCACCTGCTTGGCCGTTGGCGGCTGAGTAAGGTGAGTTGAAACTGGGTTTACACGGGGTCAAATGCTCCAGCGAGCACTCAACAGGCGTTCATTCAAGACGTGTGGGTCCAGCGGCCTGGGCCGCCGCGCCATGGCACTGAAAAACTGCTCCAGGGCTTCGTTCAAGCGTTGTTGCAGGGCCGGTGCCAATTGCGCCTGGGCAGTGCCTTCGCCATAGGCGATCTGGCTGTCTTCGGCAAAGATCCCCTGGAGCATTTCCTGGGCCTTGAGGGCCGACAACACCGGCTTGAGGGCGTAGTCCACCGCCAGCATGTGGGCGATGCTGCCTCCGGTGGCCATGGGCAGCACGACCTTGTGGCTGAGCGCTCGCTCCGGCAGTAAGTCCAGCAGCGTCTTCAGCGCGCCGGAAAAAGACGCCTTGTACACGGGCGTCGCGATCAACAGGCCGTCGGCGCTGTCGATCTGCTGGAGCAGGTCGACCACCTTGGGGCTGTCGAAACGGGCATGGAGCAAGTCTTCAGCCGGAAAATCACGCACCTGATAACTGACCACTTCCACACCTTGCTGCTGCAACCAACGTTGCGAGCGTTCCAGCAACACCCCGGAGCGTGAGCGCTGGCTGGGGCTGCCACCGAGTGAGACGACCAACATGCCTGCCATTCCTTAACTGTCACGTGCGATTCGCGGTGGGCGATCTCGCTGCATGAGGCAAACCATAACAGGGGATTCATATATCTTTAAATCATATTTATTCATTTGGTTATTCTTTATATGAATATGAAAGCGATGCTCCTCCAGGCATAAAAAAAGGCCGTCGAAACGGCCAAAACCCTTGGTGCACGGCGTTTCACTGTGGGAGCGGGCTTGCTCGCGAAGGCGATAGGTCAGGTTAAGAAATGTCGCCTGATACACCGCCTTCGCGAGCAAGCCCGCTCCCACAAAGAGACATTGGCGCCTGCCTGCTTATTTAACGATTGGGCTGCGGGGTAAGGCGCAGGTACGGCTTCACCGCGCGGTAGCCCTTGGGGAAACGCTGCTTGAGTTCTTCTTCGTCCTTGAGCGACGGGACGATCACCACTTCATCGCCATCCTGCCAGTTGGCCGGCGTGGCGACCTTGTAGTTGTCGGTCAGTTGCAGGGAATCGATCACCCGCAGGATCTCGTTGAAATTGCGCCCGGTGCTGGCCGGGTAGGTGATGGTCAGGCGAATCTTCTTGTTCGGGTCAATCACGAACAGTGAGCGCACGGTCAAGGTGTCGCTGGCGTTGGGGTGGATCAGGTCGTACAGGTCGGAGACCTTGCGATCGGCGTCGGCCAGGATCGGGAAGTTGACCACGGTATTCTGGGTTTCGTTGATGTCTTCGATCCACTTGTGATGCGAATCCACCGGGTCCACCGACAGGGCAATGGCCTTGACGCCCCGCTGGGCAAACTCATCCTTGAGCTTGGCGGTCAGGCCCAGCTCGGTGGTGCACACCGGCGTGAAGTCCGCCGGATGAGAAAACAGCACGCCCCAGCTGTCACCGAGCCACTCGTGGAAGCGGATCTTGCCGGCGCTGGAGTCCTGTTCGAAATCGGGGGCAATGTCGCCCAGTCTGAGGCTCATGGTAAAGCTCCTGGATGAGATTCTTGTGGAGCCTGACTGTGCCTCGGTTTGGACCGTTTTAAAAAGAATGAATATTGCTTTGGCTAGACTTTTTAAGAATATAAAAAACTGTTCACTGGCACCCACCTATGGGTCCACCATCCTCGACGAGGTTTCGAGAAGGCCTCGAGTTGCTGTAAAGAGGAGAAGTTTCGGGAAAGGCTACAGGGGTGGGCCTGACCCGAAACGCAAAAGCCCCGTCCGGCGCAGGCCGAACGGGGCTTTTTTTGTCGGCCCTGTTTGCCATCCGGGCGAGTAAACACTGTCCCCATGCCAGGATGAGCGGCTAGGATAGGCGGCATGAACACTCAAGCCTTGCTGACTCACCTGCAACATCATCTGCCGGACTTACTGGCGGTGTACCTGTTCGGCAGCCACGCGCAGGGGACCGCCGGGCCTGACAGCGACGTCGACATGGCGGTGCTCCTGGCCGGCCAGGCCGACCCGGTACTGCTATGGCAGCTTTCGGGAGACCTGGCCGATATCGCTGGAAGTCCGGTGGATCTGATTGATCTACGTGGGGCCACGACGGTGATGCAGTACCAGATCGTGACCCGAGGTCGCCGATTGTGGGCCAAAGACGTACAGGCGGGCTTGTTCGAGAGTTTTATTCTCAGCGAGAAAACGGCCTTCGACGCGGCTCGCGCAGGCCTGCTCGAGGATATTCACAAGGAAGGCACCGTGTATGGTCGATGACGTCCTGATCAATAAAGCGGCGAGTATCGAACGCTGTGTGGCCAGAGTGCGGGAGGAATATGACAAGGACCCTGCCACCTTCGCCACGGATTTCACTCGCCAGGACTCAGCCATCCTGAATATCCAGCGTGCCTGTGAAGCGGCGCTGGACATGGGGCAGCATTTGATTCGCCGTGAGCGACTGGGTGTCCCGCAAAGTGCCCGGGACGTGTTCGAGTTGCTTTTTCAAGGTGGCTGGGTGGCGGAAGGCCTGGTGAAAAGCATGAAGAACATGGTGGGTTTCAGGAACATCGCCGTACATGATTACCAGGCCCTGCAACTGCCGATCATGATCGCGATCATCACCCGGCACCTGGACGACTTTCTGGCATTCAGTGCGTTCATTCTGCGCAAAGATGCAACCCGGCCCGCACCATAAGCAACTCGACGCATCAGGACAGAAAGTCTCCCGTCACGATGACCCGAAACGCAAAAGCCCCGTCCGGCGCATGCCGGGCGGGGCTTTTTTTCGTCACGCGAACGCGTGGCTTACAGCAGCGGCAGCGAGTAGCTGACGATCAGGCGGTTTTCATCCTGGTCGCGCTGACCTGGGATGTCGTTGCGCCAGGTGGCGTTTTTCCACATGACGCCAACGTTCTTCAGCGGACCTTCCGGTACGACGTAGCCGACGGTGATGTCACGTTCCCACTCGGAACGGCCAGTGGCCGACAGGTTGGTCTGTGCCACGCCTACACGGCCGGTGGTATCGATGTTATCGCCACGCAGGTAGATAACGCCGGCTGTCAGGCCAGGTACGCCCAGCTTGGCGAAGTCATAGGAGTAGCGACCCTGCCAGGTGCGTTCGCCGGCACGGGCGAACTTGGCGATTTGCATGTCGGTGGTCAGGTAGGCCGACGAGCCATCACCCTGGTTCAGCCATGGGAAGTCGCTGTCGCCATTGCTGACCTGGTAGCCACCACCGAAGGTGTGTCCACCCACGGTGTACAGGAACAGGCCGCTGTACAGGTTGTTATCGACTTTGCCGCGGGTAATGCCGGTACCGTAGTCACCCGTGGTGTAGTAAGCCGAATCATGGCCATTGGCGCCGTCATCGGTGCTGTGGAAGTAACGCAGATCGGATTTCAGGACGCCTGGGCCGATTGCCCAGCTGTGAACCAGACCCAGGAAGTGCTGCTTGTAGAAGTCTTCCAGGTTGCCGTAGTAGTACTGGGCGGTCAGGTCCTTGGTGATCTTGTAGTCACCACCACCGTAGATGAACTTGTTGCTGTCACGGCCAGCGGCCGTGTGGGCGTTGGCACCGGCAATGGACAACTCTTCGTTGTTGCTGGAGTTACGTCCCTTGGCGTGCTCGATCTGACCGCCGACCAGCGTCAGGTCCTTGATCTCGCCGGAAGTGATCTGGCCACCTTGGAAGGTTTGTGGCAGCAGACGACCGTCGTTGGTTACGATCACTGGCAGTTTTGGCTGCAGGGTGCCCAATTTCAGTTCAGTCTGGGAGATCTTGGCCTTGGCAGTCAGGCCCAGGCTGGAGTAGTTGTCGACAGCCTTGCCGTTGGACTCGCTTGGGAAGACCGTACCGCCGTAGGAGGTTGCAGTGGCGCCGTTGGAACCGCCGCCCGAATCCAGCTTGATGCCCAGCAGGCCAATGGCATCCAGACCGAAGCCTACGGTGCCTTGGGTGTAGCCGGAGATGAAGCGCAGGTCAAAACCCTGGCCCCATTCTTCGCTCTTGCTTTGAACGCCGTTAGCCTTGTTGCGAGGGGCGTTGGCGTCGGAGTCACGGTTGTCCGTGTTGATGTAGAAGTTACGCAGACCCAAGGTAGCCTTGCTGTCTTCGATAAAACCGGCGGCGCCTGCCTGCTGCGCCAGAACCCCAACGGCCACAGCCAGGGCCAAGGTGGACTTGTTCATGCTTCGCTCCTCTCGTTTTCTAATTCTTGTGTTTCTTTGGGTGCCGGATCGAATGCCCGGAATCCGCAGATGCGCGATTAGCGCCAGACCGTGACTGACAAGTCAATCGTAACCATTTGTGATTACGACCATGGTCTAACCCCGCTACACCGGCGCGCAGAATAATGGATTCTGGATAACTCCAAAAAGAATTGTTTCCACAGTTTTCAGATTATTTTGAAATATAGATGCCATCAAAACTTCGTCAAACTGAGATACGGCGTATCGGCCAGTCGACGGATTACTGAATGGTCTTTTTCTGCACCTTTTCAGGGCGGTGATCGCTCTGCCACAAGCTCCGCGTGCCTGGGAAATTTTCACGGCCAGGCGCGAAGCACGGCCTCAGGCTGCAATCTTGATGGCTTTCCTTAAGACAGTTCCTTGTCTGAAGTCAAAAAGCCTGCAGCCTGACGCCCGGCATCAGGGCGTTGCGCCCTACAAAGATTTCTCGAAGATTTTCGAGTTGCGCTGGTAGTTGTAGAGCGAGGCCCGCGCGGCCGGCAGGCGTTCGACGCTGCTGGGTTCGAAACCGCGCTCGCGGAACCAGTGGGCGGTCCGGGTGGTGAGCACGAACAGGGTCTTGAGCCCTTGGGCACGGGCGCGGGTCTCGATCCGCTCCAGCAGTTCATCACCCCGGCCACCGTGGCGGTATTCCGGGTTCACCGCCAGGCAGGCCAGCTCCCCGGCGTCCGAATCGGCGATCTGGTACAACGCCGCGCAGGCGATGATCATCCCTTCGCGCTCGACCACGCTGAACTGTTCGATCTCACGCTCCAGCACTTCGCGGGAGCGACGGACCAGGATCCCTTGTTCTTCCAACGGGCTGATCAGGTCCAGCAAGCCGCCGACGTCTTCGATGGCCGCTTCGCGAACCACTTCGAACTGCTCCTGGGCCACCAGGGTCCCGCTGCCGTCGCGGGTGAACAGTTCGGCCAGCAGCGCACCGTCCTCGGCGTAGCTGACGATATGGCTGCGTGCCACGCCGCCACGGCAGGCCTGGGCGGCGGCATCCAGCAATTCGGCCTGGTAGTCGCTGCCCAGGCGCTGCATGTGGGCCGGCACCTGCTGGGGGCGCAACTCGCGCACCAGCCGACCGTCCTCGCCGATCAGCCCCTGCTCGGCGCCGAACAGCAACAGCTTGTCGGCCGCCAGGTCGATGGCGGCCCGGGTGGCGACGTCTTCACAGGCGAGGTTGAAGATTTCCCCGGTGGGTGAATACCCCAGCGGCGACAGCAGCACGATGGAGCGCTCGTCCAGCAGGCGGTTGATGCCTTTGCGATCGACCCGGCGCACTTCGCCGGTGTGGTGGTAATCCACGCCTTCCAGCACGCCGATGGGCCGTGCGGTGACCAGGTTGCCGCTGGCGACCCGCAACCGCGAGCCCTGCATGGGCGAGGACGCCATGTCCATGGACAGGCGTGCCTCGATGGCGATGCGCAGCTGGCCCACGGCGTCGATCACGCATTCCAGGGTCGCGGCATCGGTGATGCGCATGCCGTGATGGTAGTGCGGCGTCAGGCCTCGCGCGGCCAGACGGGTCTCGATCTGCGGACGCGAGCCATGGACCAGCACCAGGCGCACGCCCAGGCTGTGCAGGAGCACGAGGTCATGGACGATGTTGCCGAAGTTGGGGTGCTCCACCCCGTCGCCGGGCAGCATGACGATGAAGGTGCAATCACGGTGGGCATTGATATAGGGCGAAGCGTGACGAAGCCAATTAACGTATTCGGGCATGAACCTGGGCCTGTAATAAATAGCAGCCGAAAAAAGACCAAACTGAACGCACAGCGGGCTGGTGGTTATCGTCGGAACAGGCTTGGCGACACGCGCGCTCTCCTTATGAATACGGGCCCGGACAGGGGCAATTTAGCCGGCGGTGGCCGGCGTCAGGCAGTAATGGCCGATCAGCTGCCGCAGCAGTTGTACGGTAGGTTGCAAACGTGACATTTCAAGGTACTCGCCCGGTTGGTGGGCACAGGCGATATCTCCGGGGCCCAGGACCAGGGTTTCGCAGCCAAGGCGCTGAAGATAAGGCGCTTCGGTGCCGAACGCTACTGCTTCGGCACGATGACCAGTGAGTCGCTCGGCCACACGCACCAGTTCGGCCTCTTCGGCCTGTTCGAACGGCGGCACCTCGGGGAACAGCGGCGCATAGTCGATCTTGACCTTGTGTCGCTCGGCAATGGGGTCGAGCTTCTGCTGGATCGCCGCCCGCAGCACTTGCGGGTCCATGCCTGGCAAGGGCCTCAGGTCGAACTCCATGGAACACTGGCCGCAGATCCGGTTGGGGTTGTCGCCGCCATGGATGCAACCGAAGTTCAGGGTCGGCTGGGGCACGGTGAATTGCGGGTTGCGGTATTCGCGCTGCCATTGCAGGCGCAGGCCGCGCAATTCGCCCATGGCGTCGTGCATCGCTTCGAGGGCGCTGTGGCCCAGGCTCGGGTCGGAAGAATGGCCACTGCGCCCGAGGATATCGATGCGCTCCATCATCACGCCCTTGTGCAGGCGGATCGGCCGCAGGCCGGTCGGCTCGCCGATGACGGCCGCGCGCCCCAATGGACGCCCGGCCTCGGCGAGGGCGCGGGCACCGGCCATCGAGCTTTCTTCGTCGCAGGTGGCGAGGATCAGCAGCGGCTGCTTGAACGGCTGGTCCAGCAGCGGCTTGACCGCTTCGATGACCAGGGCGAAGAAGCCCTTCATGTCGCAACTGCCCAGGCCCACCCAACGACCATCGACCTCGGTCAGTTTCAGTGGGTCGGTCTGCCACAGCGCACCGTCGAACGGCACCGTGTCACTGTGCCCGGCCAGCACCAGGCCACCGGGGCCACTGCCAAAACTGGCCAGCAGGTTGAACTTGCCAGGGCTGACCTGCTGGATGTCACAGCAGAACCCGAGGTCGCCGAGCCAGCCCGCCAGCAGTTCGATGACCGCGCTGTTGGACTGGTCCAGTCCGGGCTGGGTACAACTGACTGACGGCGCGGCGATCAGGGCAGCGAACTGATCTTTCATGGACGGCAAAGGCATCGCTGGCTCCGGCTTGCAAATTGACGTTCATCATAGAACCATCCGGCGCAAGGAAGAAACCGTCGCGGCGCGTAGGACGGATGAGTCCTGTACACTGCACGACCTTGGCAGCCAGACACCTTCCCCGGCTGCACACCCGATCCCTGGATTTTCCGGCCATGCAGAAAGAAACCGAAATCAAACTCCGCGTCAGCCGCGAGACCCTGGCAGCCCTGCGCGAGCACCCGCTGCTGAAAAAACGCAACAAGCATGGCTGGGAACGCCATGAACTGATGAACCAGTACTTCGACACGCCCGAGCGCGATCTCGCCAAGGCCAAGGTCGCGCTGCGCCTGCGTCGCGACGGCGAAGAGGTGATCCAGACCCTCAAGACCCGCGGCCAGAGCATCGCCGGCCTGTCCGAACGCAATGAATACGACTGGCACCTGCCCAAGGCCAAGCTCGACGTGAAGAAACTCGACGGCGAATGCTGGCCCGCGTCCCTGGCTGACCTGGACAAGAAAACCCTCAAGGCCATCTTCACCACCGATTTCGTGCGTGAGCGGGCCGAGATTGCCTGGGGCCGTGGCAAGGGCAAAGTGGTCATCGAGGCCGCACTGGACCTGGGTCATGTCGTGGTCGGCAAGCAGAAGGAAGAAATCTGCGAGCTGGAGCTGGAGCTGCGCGAAGGCGAGCCCGCCGCCCTGCTGGAACTGGCAGCCGAGCTGGCCGCCACGCTGCCCTTGATGCCTTGCGACATCAGCAAGGCCGAGCGCGGCTATCGCCTGCACGACGCGGCCAGCTATGCCCTGAGCCTGCCGGCCCCGCAACTGAGCGCCGAAATGCCGCTGGACGACGCCTTCGCCGCGCTGGGCTGGCACCTACTGGGCAGCAGCCAGCGCCTGGCCGAGCAATACCGTTTCAATGGCCACTGGCGCCTGCTGCAGGACTGGGTGGAAACCCTCGCCGAGATGCGCGCCCTGCTCAGCAGCCTCGGCCAGGCCGCCCCTCGTCAATCGACCCACGACTTGCGCATTGCCCTGGACGCGCTGCTGGAAGACTGGCGCCCACTGGTCCAGGCCGGCCTGGACGACGAAGACGTGCGCAAGGCCGCGCCGGAGCAGTTCCTCGACGAGCTGCAAGACCCGCGCTGGGGCCTGTTCTCCCTGAACACGTCACGCTGGTTGCTGGCCCGCAGTTGGACCGCCGAGCGCAACACCCGCGGCAATCGCCAAGGCGCCGCGCAACTGGGCAGCTGGTTGCCACGCCTGCTGGGCGAAGAGTCCACGTCCCTGCAACTGCAGCGCTACCAGCAGCAACCCGAAGACCTGGCCGAGCAACTGCCGCGGATCGAACGCATCCAGGCCTGGCTGCACCACGCCCGCCATGTGCTGGACATCCCGGAGATGGACCGGCTCTACGGCGAGCTGAACAAACTGGCGCAACTGGCCAACCAGCCGATCACCGACGAAGCCCTGGACATGCGCAAGCAGCAGGCGATCGCGGTGTATCAGAACCGGGCCTGGAAGACTTTGCTGCGCCTGTGACGCCGCCATCGCGAGCAAGCTCGCTCCCACAGGGGTTCAGCGTGGTAACCACATCTAGTGGCCGCTGAAGATCAACTGTGGGAGCGAGCTTGCTCGCGATGAGGCCAGCACATCCTCCACAGAACTCAGCGCAGCACTGGCAAACTCGTCGTGGACTTGATCTCCGAAAGCGCGACGATCGAGTTCACTTCCTGGATCCCCGGCACCATCGATAGCTTTTCGAAGAAGAATCGCTCATACGCCTCGATGTCAGCCGTGACGATACGCAGCAGGAAATCCACCGCCCCCATCAATACGTAGCATTCCAGGACCTCGGGAAAGCCGCGGATCGCCTCGGTGAACTCGGTGAAGTTCGAACGTCCGTGGGCGTTGAGTTTGACTTCGGCGAAGATCTGCGTGTTAAGCCCGATCTTCTTGCGATCGAGCAGGGTCACCTGGCGGCGGATGATGCCCTCCTCCTTCATCCGCTGGATCCGTCGCCAGCACGGCGACTGCGACAACCCTACCTGCTCGGCCACCTGGGCACTGGACAGCGAAGCATCCTCCTGGAGCAGCGCCAGTATGCGGCGGTCGTAACTGTCCAGCTCACTGTGCATAAATAAACCCACTATTTATAATTTCTAGAATTAAACCATTCGATCCGGCGTTTAATCGGGTCATCTTAGATAAGAAATACCCGTCAGTGCATGTAAATATTTCTCCCGCCCTCAAGGAGATCCACATGCCATTACTCGAAGCCATCGCCCCCCTACCCAGCCGCGTCGACGCCTGGCACACCGCCAACCCCCATTGCCGCGTGCACTACCAACTGCTGGGCGAAGCCGAACCGGACCTGTTGTGCCGGGCGCTCAACTTGTTTGCCTTGCAGGGCCTGACGCCGCAACAGGTGCGCATGGAGCGCCACGACGACCTGCTGTCGATGGACATCGTCGTGGAGGGGCTGAGCTGGCACCGTGCCCAAGTCCTCGCGGAAAAATTACGAAACCTGATCAGTGTGTGCTCGGTGGATTTGCAAGAGGCTGATATTTCGCGGGTTCAGCCGGTCCAGGCCGCCGGTTGAGCCGCCCCAGGGCAAGACTTCGTAACGCATTGGTCGGGTAGTGGCCCAACGGTCCATGGCGTCAGGACTATTCTCTTGCACATCGAGCGAAGACGCCGAGGCGTCTGTATCGCGGCTTTGCTGCAATTGTCCAATAGGAACCCGCATGTCCACCAAACACGCCACTCAGGACCGCTGGCTGGACCTCAACGATCTGCTACGCCAACTGGTCGCCCAGGGCCTCATCAGCCAGGACTGCGCCGAGACCGCGCTGAACGCCCGCCGACGCCACGGCGCCAACAGCCAGTTGCATCCACTGGAGTTCATCGCCAACCAGCACCTGGACGACCTCAGCCGCCCCGGCAAGCGCCTGGACCTGGAGAGCCTGACCCTGTGGCTGGCCGAGCAGGCCGGCCAGCCGTACCTGCGCATCGACCCGCTGAAAATCAACGTGGCGGCCGTGACGCCCCTGATGTCCTACGCCTTTGCCCAACGCCACAAGATCCTCGCCTTGGCGGTCGATCGCGAGGCCGTCACCGTGGCCAGCGCCCAGCCCTACGTCAGCAGTTGGGAAGCCGACCTGACCCACGTGCTCAAGCTGCCGGTGCAGCGGGTGGTCGCCAACCCGGTGGACATCCAGCGCCTGAGCGTGGAGTTCTATCGCCTGGCCAAGTCGGTCAGCGGCGCCGCCACCCACGATCAGCAGCCGAGCAACCTGACCAATTTCGAACAACTGCTCAATCTGGGTGCCAGCGACCAGGAACCGGACGCCAACGATGCCCATATCGTCAACATCGTCGACTGGCTGTTCCAGTACGCCTTCCAGCAGCGGGCCAGCGATATCCACATCGAACCGCGCCGCGAACAAGGCACCGTGCGGTTTCGCATCGACGGGGTGCTGCACACCGTCTATCAATTCCCGCCGCAGGTGACGATGGCGATCATCAGCCGCCTGAAGAACCTGGGGCGGATGAATGTCGCCGAGAAGCGCAAGCCCCAGGACGGCCGGGTCAAGACCAAGACGCCGGATGGCGGCGAAGTGGAACTGCGCCTGTCGACACTGCCGACGGCGTTCGGCGAAAAAATGGTCATGCGGATCTTCGACCCGGAAGTGTTGCTCAAGGACTTCGACCAGCTCGGCTTCTCCGCCGACGACTTGCGTCGCTGGCAGGACATGACCCGCCAGCCCAACGGCATCATCCTGGTGACCGGACCCACCGGCTCCGGCAAGACCACCACCCTCTACACCACCCTGAAGAAACTGGCGACGCCAGAGGTGAACCTCTGCACCATCGAGGACCCGATCGAAATGGTCGAGGGCTCCTTCAACCAGATGCAGGTCCAGCACAACATCGACCTGACGTTCGCGGCCGGGGTGCGGGCGCTGATGCGGCAGGACCCGGACATCATCATGATCGGTGAGATCCGCGACCTGGAGACCGCCGAAATGGCGATCCAGGCGGCGCTGACCGGGCACCTCGTGCTCTCGACCCTGCACACCAACGATGCGCCAAGCGCCATTAGCCGCCTGCTGGAGTTGGGTGTGCCCCATTACCTGATCAAGGCCACGGTGCTCGGCATCATGGCCCAACGCCTGGTGCGCACCCTGTGCCCTCAATGCAAGGCACCCTTGACCCTGGATGAAGACGATTGGCAAACCCTGACACGCCCCTGGCAGGCACCATTGCCGGGCAATGCCCACCGGGCCGTCGGCTGCCTGGAGTGCCGTGACACCGGTTACCGGGGTCGTGCCGGGGTCTACGAGATCATGCAACTGACTGACAGCGTCAGGGCGCTGATTCATCCGGACACCGACCTGCTGGCGGTACGCCGCCAGGCGTTCAAGGAAGGCATGCGCAGCCTGCGACTGTCCGGCGCGCAAAAAGTCGCGGCCGGGCTGACCACGGTCGAAGAGGTATTGCGGGTAACGCCGCAAAGCGAACAGCGATGAAGCGGACGACGCCTGACCGGGCGGTCATGGAACTGAATCGAGGCGCTGGTAATCCAAAGTCATAGTTAACCCAGTGGAGTCACCTATCATGCGTCTCAAACTTGCTGTCGCCACCCTGGCCTTGCTGTCTCTCCCTGTTGGCTCGGCAATGGCCGACACGTTTTGGCGTAACGTCATCTCGTCCGGTGCGACCACCGGTTCGACCTACCTGACCTTCAAGGATCACAAGCTGATCGTCGCCGCCCAGGACGACGCCGGCAGCTTCGTCGCCAGTGACGGCGGTATCCGTGGCCCTTACCTGGAAGCCGCGATGCAGAAAGTCCGTGCCGACAACCCAGGCCTGCAAGCCACCGACATGGAACTGGCCAACGCGATCCTGGCGAAAAACGCCGTCGCCCAGGACTGATACCTGGCCAATAAAAAATGCCGCTCGATCGAGCGGCATTTTTTTGCCTGGCAGCTTCCCTCGCATCCCCGCCCTTGTGGGAGCGAGCTTACTCGCGAAGGCGGTCTGGCTGCCGATGACGCCGGTCAGCAGGCCTGGGGTTATTCGCCGATGGCGGCCTTGTAGCCCGCGGCATCCAGCAGTTTGGCCAGGTCGGCCTGGGCGTTGGAAGGTTTGAGCTTGAAGATCCAGGCGCCGTAGGGATCGGAGTTCAACAGCTCGGGCGAACCGCCCAGTTCATCGTTGACGGCAATCACTTCGCCCGCAATCGGCGAATA
Source organism: Pseudomonas sp. Cab53 (assembly GCF_018325965.1). Lineage (NCBI taxonomy): Bacteria > Pseudomonadati > Pseudomonadota > Gammaproteobacteria > Pseudomonadales > Pseudomonadaceae > Pseudomonas > Pseudomonas sp. Cab53. The sequence continues at coordinate 5,923,934 of NZ_AP021902.1, forward strand.
GATATCGGAAGCCGCCTTGACCGACTCCACCACACCCGCTTGAGCGCCCGCTTCAAACACATTGCCGACTTCTGTCAGCTCGACGAATACCACGTCACCCAAGGCTTCCTGGGCGTGGTCGGAGATGCCGACGGTAACGGTGCCGTCGGCTTCCAGGCGTGCCCACTCATGGCTTTCGGCAAAACGCAGTTCGGCAGGGATATCGCTCATATTCTGTGTCCTCAAGAGAAAGTGTCAGCGGCCGGCGGCCTGCCGCATACAGTTAGATCAGGGTTTTGCCATGGCGGACGAAGGTCGGCTTGACCACTCGTACCGGGTACCACTTGCCACGAATTTCTACCTCGGCCCGGTCGGCGGTGGCCATCGGCACGCGTGCCAGGGCGATCGACTTGCTAAGCGTAGGAGAAAAACTACCACTGGTGATCTCCCCTTCGCCAACATTGGCGATGCGAACCACCTGATGGGCGCGCAAGACACCCCGTTCCTCCAGCACCAGCCCAACCAGTTTGTGCTGCACGCCGGCCGCGAGTTCGGCCTCCAGCGCGCTGCGGCCGATGAATTGGCGGCTCGCCGGTTCCCAGGCAATGCTCCAGGCCATGTTCGAGGCCAGCGGTGAAACGTCCTGGTGAATGTCCTGGCCGTAGAGGTTCATGCCGGCCTCCAGGCGCAAGGTGTCGCGAGCGCCAAGACCAATGGGGGAAATGCCGGCGCCGACCAGGTCGTTGAAGAAGCTTGGGGCCTCGCGGGCGGGCAGGACGATTTCCAGGCCATCCTCACCGGTATAGCCGGTGCGGGCAATGAACCATTCGCCATCGGCACGCCCTTCGAAGGGCTTGAGTTGCTGGATCAACTGGCCACGCGACTGACTGACCAGCTCAGCGATCTTCTGTCGCGCATGGGGCCCCTGGATCGCCAGCATCGCCAACTCGGGGCGCTCGTGCAATTGCACGTCGTAGGCGCCGAGCTGAGCCTGCATCCAGGCGAGGTCCTGGTCGCGGGTCGAGGCATTGAAGACCAGCCGGTAACCGTTCTCGACGCGGTAGATGATCATGTCATCGACGATACCGCCGCGCTCATTGAGCATGCTGCTGTACAAGGCACGTCCTGTGTCCTGCAAGCGATCGACGTCGTTGGCCAGCAAACGCTGCAGCCAGGCCTTGGCCTGGGGACCGGCGACATCGATCACGGTCATGTGGGATACATCGAACACCCCGCAGTCACGTCGCACCTGATGGTGTTCCTCGACCTGCGAGCCATAATGCAAGGGCATATCCCAACCGCCAAAATCGACCATCTTCGCGCCGAGGGCGAGATGAAGGTCATACAGAGGCGTACGCTGTCCCATGGGTTTCTCCTTCCGGGCTTGGCGAAGGTGCGGACGGATACTGCACAGCGCACACCTGGAAAAAAGGCGCGTCAGCCGTTCTCAGTTACCCGGTCCGACAGACGGACCGCACCGAATGCCGCGCATTGTAGCCGCATGATGTAGGACTGGCACCTAGCCAATTCGATGGGCCGAGCGCCGGATCAATCCGATGACCGGCAACAACCCGACCAGCACCAGGGTCAGCGCTGGCAGCGCGGCCCGAGCCCATTCGCCTTCGCTGGTCATTTCGAAGATCCGTACCGCCAGCGTGTCCCAGCCGAACGGGCGCATCAGCAAGGTCGCGGGCATCTCCTTGAGCACGTCGACGAACACCAGCAGCGCCGCGCTGAGCGTGCCGGGCACCAGCAGCGGCAGATACACTTTGAAAAACAGTCGCGGCCCACTGACACCAAGGCTGCGTGCGGCCTCAGGCAGTGACGGGCGAATTCGCGCCAGACTGCTTTCCAGCGGGCCGTAGGCCACGGCCAGGAAGCGCACCAGATACGCCAGCAACAACGCCGACAGGCTGCCCAGCAACAAGGGTTTTCCCGCGCCACCGAGCCAGTTCGACAGTGGGATGACCCACGCACGGTCCAGGTAGCTGAACGCAAGCATGATCGACACGGCCAGCACCGAGCCGGGCAAGGCATAGCCCAGGTTGGCCACGGCAACCGCGGCGCGAATCGGCCGGGTCGGCGCCAGCCGCCGGGCGAACGCCAGCAGCAAGGCCACGGCAACGGTGACCAGCGCGGCCAGCCCGCCCAGGTAGAGGGTGTGGGCGATCAGCCCGGCGTAGCGTTCATCCAGGTCGAAGCGCCCGCGCTGCCAGAACCACACCAGCAACTGCAGCACCGGGATGACAAACGCACAGGCGAACACCAGCAAGCACCAGCCGCTGGCCGCCACGGCCTTGAAGCCGCGCAACGGGTACAGGGCCTTGCTCCGCGGCCTCTCGTTGCTGGCACGATGGGCGCCACGGGCCCGGCGCTCGCCGTAGAGCACCAGCATCACCACCAGCAACAGCAGGCTCGCCAGTTGAGCGGCACTGGACAGGCTGAAGAAACCGTACCAGGTCTTGTAGATGGCAGTGGTGAACGTGTCGAAGTTGAACACCGACACCGCGCCGAAGTCGGCCAGGGTCTCCATCAACGCCAAGGCCACGCCGGCCCCGATGGCCGGCCGCGCCATCGGCAGCGCCACCCGCCAGAACGCTTGCCACGGCGATTGCCCGAGCACCCGCGCCGCTTCCATCAACCCCTTGCCCTGGGCCAGGAACGCACTTCGCGCCAGCAGGTAGACATACGGGTAGAACACCAGGACCAGCACCAGAATCACCCCACCGGTGGAACGCACCCTGGGCAAGCGCAGGCCGCTGCCGAACCATTCGCGCATCAGCGTCTGCACCGGGCCGGCGAAATCCAGCAGACCCACGAAGACGAATGCCAGCACGTAGGCCGGAATCGCGAACGGTAACATCAATGCCCAGTCGAGCCAGCGCCTGCCGGGGAACTCACACAAGCTGGTGAGCCAGGCGAGGCTGACGCCCAGCACCGTCACCCCGACGCCCACCCCCAGGATCAACGTGAGGGTATTGCCCAGCAGCCGGGGCATCTGGGTGTCCCACAAATGGGACCAGATCTGCGGGTCGATGCTTTGCCAGGACAGCACCAGCACGCTCAAGGGCAGCAGGACCAACGCGGCGATGGCGAAGACCAGGGGATACCAGCGGCGTTGGACGGGGTGGGTCAAGGAAGGCTCTCGTTCAAGTGATGCATCGGCAGGCACACATGCTGTGTAGCATGTGGCGAGGGAGCTTGCTCCCGCTTGAGTGCGCAGCGCTCACCCAAAGGGCCGCTACGCAGCCCAGCGGGAGCAAGCTCCCTCGCCACGGGCCAATCCCAGGAACGAGCCCCCCTGCATGCCCAGGGGGCCGTTACCGTTCGGTCAGTTCCAGCCAGCCCGATCCATCATGCGAATCGCCTCGGCCTGGCGCTTACCGGCCACTTCCACCGGCAGGGTGTCGGCCTTGAACGTGCCCCAGGCCGCGACTTCCTTGGACGGCTCGACTTTCGGGTTGGCCGGGAACTCCTGGTTCACATCGGCAAAGATGCTTTGCGCTTCTGGCGTGGTCATCCATTCCACCAGTTGCTTGGCGGCCTCAGGGTGCGGTGCATGCCGGGTCAAGCCGATGCCCGAGAGGTTGATGTGCACACCGCGGTCGGCCTGGTTCGGCCAGAACAGCTTCACCTTCAGGTCCGGTTTCTGCTGGTGCAGACGGCCATAGTAGTAGGTATTGACGATCCCCACGTCGCACTGCCCGGCGTTGATAGCCTCAAGCAGCGCAGTGTCGTCGGAGAACACGTCGGTGGACAGGTTGCGAACCCAGCCCTTGAGGATTTCCTCGGTTTTTTCCGCGCCGTGGGTTTCGATCAGCGTGGCGGTCAGGGACTGGTTGTAGACCTTCTTGGAGGTTCGCAGGCACAGGCGACCCTCCCACTGCTCGCCCGCCAGGGCCTCATAGGTGCTCAATTCAGCGGGTTTGACCCGGTCGGTGGAATAGACGATGGTTCGCGCCCGCAGGCTCAAGCCGGTCCAGGCGTGGGAGGACGCACGGTATTGAGGTGGGATGTTGGCATCGATCACCGGGGAGGTGAACGGTTGCAGAATGCCCATCTGCTCGGCCTGCCAGAGGTTGCCGGCGTCGACGGTGAGCAGCAGGTCGGCGGTGGCGTTCTCGCCCTCGGCCTTGATCCGCTGCATCAACGGCGCTTCCTTGTCGGTGATGAACTTCACCGATACGCCGGTCTTCTTGGTATAGGCATCGAAGACAGGCTTGATCAGCTCATCGATACGCGAGGAGTAGACCACCACCTCATCGGCGGCCTGGGCGGCGGTGGTGCCTGCCAGGGTCAGGGCGAGGGCGGACAGCAGGCGCTTGGATGCCGACATGGGAGCAGTCTCTCGATGATGAAGTGCGCAAATGATAAGGACTCACATTTGGCATCTCAATCGAACAGTGGGCGGAGACATTTCCAAATGTTGCGCAGATGGGTTCCCTGGGCGACTGTCCCGGCCTCATCGCGAGCACGCTCGTTCCCGCAGGCGCAGCAGGTCAATGTGGGCGCGAGCTTGCTCGCGATAGGAGCATAAGCTCCAACCCACATTTTTCAGGCCTTGGCCAGATCCGGCAAATCGCCAATCAGCCCCAGCGCCTCACGCACGAACAACGCCTTGGCTTCGGGCAGGCGGTCCACCAGCTTCAGGCCGGTGTTACGCAACCAGCGCACCGGCAACGGGTCGGCCTGGAACAGTCGCTCGAAGCCCTCCATGGCCGCCATCAACGCCAGGTTGTGAGGCATGCGGCGGCGCTCGAAGCGGCTCAGCACCTTCACGTCCGCCAGACGCTCGCCCCGGCCCGCCGCCTGGAGCAGCACCTCGGCCAATACCGCGGCGTCGAGGAAACCGAGGTTCACGCCTTGTCCGGCCAATGGGTGAATGGTGTGGGCCGCATCGCCGATCAGCGCCAACCCTTCGGCCACGTAGCGCTTGGCGTGGCGCTGGCGCAGCGGCACGCACAGGCGCGGGTCGGCGCTCAGCACCGCGCCCAGTTGGCCTTCGAAAGCCCGCTCCAGTTCGCTGCAGAACGCACCGTCATCCAGCGCCATCAAGCGCTGCGCTTCGCCAGGGGTGGCGGACCAGACGATCGAGCACCAGTCGTGCTGGCCGTCACGCTCCAGAGGCAGGAACGCCAGCGGGCCGTTGTCGGTGAAGCGTTGCCAGGCCGTCAGGCGATGCGGCCGGGCACTGCGCACGCTGGTCACGATGGCATGGTGCAGGTAATCCCATTCACGCGTCGCGACGCCCGTCAGGCGCCGCACAGCCGAATTCGCGCCATCGGCAGCGATCACCAATGGCGCCCGCAAGCTGCGACCGTCCGCCAGAGTCAGCAACCAGTCATCGCCGGAGCGGCGCATCTGTTCGAGCCGAGCGTTGGCCAAAAGGCCGAGGTCGCAGTCATGCAGGCGTTCCAGCAAGGCATCCTGCACCACTCGGTTTTCAACGATGTGCCCCAGGACGTCGGCATGCAGGCTTTCGGCTGAAAAGTGGATCTGCCCGGTGCCGCTGCCGTCCCAGACATGCATGTCGGTATACGGACTGGCGCGCCGGGCAGTGATGCCCTCCCACACGCCCAGGCGTTCGAGGATCCGCTGACTGGCCGCCGACAGGGCACTGACCCGCGGCTCGAACGCGGCCTGGGGGTCGTAGGGCTTGACGCTCAGCGGACTGCCATCGAGCAGCAACACTTGCAAGCCACTGCCCTGTAACGCCAGCGCCAGGGCGCTGCCGACCATACCCGCACCGACAATCAGCAGATCTGCACGCAATTCCATGCTTTAAGCCTGTTTAGCGGGCGACACGCGCCGCCCATGAAAAGAATGTCCCATCGCCGGCCTACACATCGGGCCGCGTCCCGATCCCCATGGCCTGCCGGGCGAACCAACGCTTGGCCGGCGGCAGCAGGTCGAGGCCGAGCAAACCGAGGTTACGCCCCACGGACACCAGCGGCAGGCTGCTGCCGAACAGGCGCGTGACCTGATCGGAGAAGCCCACGGTCAGGGCCTGGTCCATGCGCTGGCGCTCGCGATAGGCCTGCAATACGGCAAAGTCGCCGGGCTCGCGGTCGCTGTCGAGCAAGGCTTCGGCCAGGGCCTGGGCATCGCGCAGGGACAGGTTGAAGCCCTGCCCGGCGATCGGGTGCAGGCTGTGGGCGGCATTGCCAAGGATCGCCAGGTGCGGGCGGACCTGCTCCTCGGCCTCGACCAGCGCCAACGGGTACAGGTGGCGCGCGCCCACCTGCTTGAGCGTGCCCAGGCGATAGCCGAACACGCCCTGCAATTCGCTGAGGAAGCTGCGCTCGTCAAGGGCTGCCAGCCGTTGCGCGTCCATCCCCTGGCGGGTCCAGACCAGCGCGCAGCGGTTCTCCGGCAGCGGCAGCAACGCCATCGGCCCGTCATCGGTGAAGCGCTCGAAAGCCATGCCGTTGTGGGCTTCGCTGGGGGTGATGTTGGCGATCAGCGCGCTCTGGTCATAAGGTCGATGCCGCACGCCGACGCCCAGTTGCTCTCGCAGCCCCGAACGGCCACCGTCGGCCAGCACGGCGAGATCGCATTCCAGGGTGGTTTCGTCGTCGAGGGTCAGGCGGTAGCCGCCGACCAGCGGCTCCATTCGCGTCACCTGGGCCGGACAGCGCCAACTGACCACGTCCTTGTCGAGGCCTTGCCACAGGCATTGGCCCAGCCAGGCGTTTTCCACCACGTAGCCCAACGCCGGCACGCCCTCTTCCATCGCCGACAGGCGCGCCGTGGAAAACCGCCCGCGATCGGACACGTGGATCTGCTTGATCGGCTCGGCGCGTCGGGAAATCTGCTGCCAGACACCCAGGCGCTGATAAATCTGTCGGGCGCCGTAGGACAAGGCCGAGGATCGGGCATCGTAGCTCGGCTGCCAGGCATCGCCTGGGGCGAAGGGCTCGATCAGCAGGATCTTCCAGCCCCGGGCCTTGGCGCCGGCTTGCAAGGCCAGCGCCAGGCTCGCCCCCACCAGGCCGCCACCGACGATCGCCAGGTTGACCCGGCTCATGCCGCTTGCGCCCGGGCCGCAGCCATCAGGGCCTCGATCTCGGCGACCGTCTTGGGCACGCCTCGGGTCAGGATTTCACAACCGGTTTTGGTCACTACCACGTCATCCTCGATGCGCACGCCAATGCCGCGCCATTTTTTCGCTACGCTACGGTCGGTCGGGCTGATGTAGATGCCGGGTTCCACCGTCAGTGTCATGCCCACTTCCAGTACCCGCCATTCGCCGCCGACCCGGTATTCGCCCACGTCATGTACATCCATGCCCAGCCAGTGGCCGGCACGGTGCATATAGAAGGCCCGGTAGGCTTCACTGGCGATCAGTGCGTCCACCTCGCCCTCCAGCAACCCCAGGCGCACCAACCCTTCGGTGATGACCCGGACCGTCGCTTCGTGGGCCTGGTTCCAATGCTTGTCCGGCGCGATCTCGGCAAACGCCGCTTCCTGGGCCGCCAGCACCACTTCATAGATCGCTTTCTGTTCGGGCGAAAACTTGCCGCTGACCGGCCAGGTCCGGGTGATATCACTGGCGTAGCAGTCGATTTCACAGCCGGCGTCGATCAGCACCAGGTCGCCCTCCTTGAGCAACGCGTCATTCTGCTGGTAGTGCAGGATGCAGCTGTTGCGCCCCGCCGCGACGATCGAGCCATAGGCCGGCATCTTCGCCCCGCCCTTGCGGAACTCGTAGTCCAGTTCGGCCTCGAGGCTGTATTCGTAAAGCCCCGGGCGCGCCGCCTGCATCGCCCGGATATGGGCCTGGGCGGAAATCCGCGCCGCCTCGCGCATCACCTTCACTTCCGCCGCCGATTTATACAGGCGCATGTCGTGCAGCAGGTGATCCAGGGCAACGAATTCGTTCGGCGGCTGGGCGCCGAGGTTGGCCTTGGAGCGAATCACGTTGATCCACTCCATCAGGTGCCGGTCGAATTCCGGGTGGCTGCCCATGGCCGAATACACCCGGTCGCGCCCTTCGATCAGGCCCGGCAGGATGTCGTCGATGTCGGTGATGGGGAAAGCGTCGTCGGCGCCATAGTCGCGGATCGCGCCTTCCTGGCCGGCTCGCAAGCCATCCCACAGCTCGCGCTCGGCGTTGCGCTCGCGGCAAAACAGGATGTACTCGCCATGGGCGCGACCGGGCATCAGCACGATCACGGCCTGCGGTTCGGGGAAGCCGCTGAGGTATTGGAAGTCGCTGTCCTGGCGGTAGACGTGCTCGACGTCGCGGTTGCGGATCGCCACGGCGGCGGCAGGCAGGATCGCGATGCTGTTGGGCTCCATCTGCGCCATCAGCGCCTTGCGGCGACGGCCGTATTCCGCTTTCGGGATATGAATCATGGGCAGGCGGCGTTCCCTTTCAGGCGATCAGTGCAAGGACGGCTTGGCGGCCGGTTCCGAGGTTTTCCGGGTCTCGGTGAACAGCAGCAAGGGCGCGACCCGCAGGTATTCCATCACTTCCATGTAGTCGCTTTCGCCGTCGTCGGATTCTTCCAGGGCATCCTGGACCTGGGAGATCGCGGCCAAATCCTGCAACACTTCTTTCGCCTCTTCGCTCAGCGCGTATTCACGGCGAGTCAGGCCGAAGCCGGCGAGGAAACCCTGGCACCACTGGCCCAGTGCAGCAGCACGTTCAGCCAGGGGGTGTCGTCGGTGGGCAGCAGCAGGACGACGGTCATGTCGTCGCTGGTCAATTCGCCCTTGACCATTTCCTGCAGGCCAACAAGTGCATTGCGGACATTGTCCGCCGGCTCGCCTTCGAGCAGTTCGGCGGCATCGGCCAACCAGCCCTCGACATCGAAACCGGCGCCGGCGCAACTGCGCCCGAGCAGCAGGCCGTGCAGTTCGGCAGGCGAAACAGGATGACCGCTGGAACTCAGCAGGGTGGCGAACGCTTGATACGGGGAATTCTGAATGGGCATGGGCAGCTAGGCGCCAGACGGCGCTATGTCTAGAATGGAGGCCTTGTATCCTACATCGACAGACTCGCCAAGACTATCAGAGGCTGTGCGACCTGCATTCCCCATCAGACACTCTCTTCAGTGGACACAATGGAAGACAACGACCTGCAAGCGCTGATGGCCAGACTCGAATTGCTAATTGAGCGGGTCGAGCAACTAAAGAGCCAAAACGGACTCCTATTAGCTCAGGAAAAAACCTGGCGCGAGGAACGCGCTCACCTCATTGAAAAAAACGAAATCGCCCGGCGTAAGGTCGAATCGATGATTTCGCGCCTCAAGGCCCTGGAGCAAGACTCATGAGTTCAAGCAATAGCGTTACCGTGCAGATCCTCGATAAAGAATATTCGATCATCTGTCCCCAGGAAGAGCGCAGCAACCTGGTGAGCGCCGCCCGGTACCTGGACGGCAAGATGCGCGAGATCCGCAGCAGCGGCAAGGTCATCGGCGCCGACCGCATTGCCGTGATGGCCGCCTTGAACATCACCCACGACCTGCTGCATCGCCAGGATACGCCTGACGTGCAGGTCAGTGGCTCGACCCGCGAACAGGTCCGCGACCTGCTCGAACGGGTGGATCTGGTGCTGGCGACCGATCCAGACGTCAGCAAGGGCTGATTCGCGAGGCAGCCTGGGGTATACTCGCCTCACTCCCTGGGGTGCTTGCCAGTTGGTGATGTCCCTGAGCCGATACGCACAACCACGGGGGTTGCACGTTGGGGCCGGTGTGCATGTCCGCTTGACGGAAAGCCTTAACGCCTCCTGCAACTTCCACCTTGAACTTTCGGGTTCAAGGGCTAAGCCGACAGCGGTTCATCCGGGGAGCCTGATTCCAGACGATGCCAGTCCATGCGACTGGCATCGTCGTTTCCGGCCCGGGCATTTATGAGTGTCCTGTTTTGCGGTTACGCTGTGCCATCGCCGACACCGTGAACTTTCGACATGACCGAACCCGCGCTGCTGCCCCGCCCGCAACTTCGCCGCCTGCTGCGCCAGGCCCGCCGAGCCCTGACGCCTGTCCAGCAACGGCAAGCGGCCCTGGGGCTGTACCGGCAACTGGCCCAGCATCCACTGTTCCGCCGCGCCAGGCACATTGCCCTGTACCTGCCCAACGATGGCGAGATCGACCCGCGCCTGCTGCTGCGTGCCGCCCAGCGCCGGGGCAAGGCCACGTACTTGCCAGTGCTCAGCCCGTGGCCACGGACCAAAATGGTTTTCCAACGCATCCGCCCCGGCGAGCAACTGCATCCCAATCGTTTCCGTATCCTCGAACCCCGGATCGACATTGCCCGGCAACGCAAGGTCTGGGCGCTGGACCTGGTGTTATTGCCGTTGGTGGGGTTTGACGATGCCGGAGGTCGGCTGGGCATGGGCGGCGGCTTCTATGACCGCAGCCTGGCGTACCTGGCGCGGCGCCGGCAGTGGCGCAAACCGACATTGCTGGGGCTGGCCCATGAATGCCAGAAGGTCGACCGGTTGGCACAGGCAAGCTGGGACGTACCGCTACAGGGCACGGTCAGCGACAGGCATTGGTATAGTGCGCAATAGGCGCCGCGGCAATCAGCGGCGCCAGGAAGACGGGTTCAGCGTTTGAACGTGGGCGCGGGCTGGGTAATGTCCATCGGCGCCTCGACCTTGTTGGTCCACAGGCTTTGTGCGTAACCCGTGGTCACGACACCCAGACCGAACAGAATGACCAGAATCCACAACAAATCCGGTTTGCGTTTCATCGATTGCCCCCCTCAAGGCATATCACACACGATGACAGCAGCGGTTTTCTTATTGGCCGTGCAGCAGCGTCAAGCTTGGAAGGCCGGCATTTTGCGGCAACCTGCAGCGACACGCAAACTCTGGCGTCAACCGACTGTCGGTTTGTCATAAAATCGCTGAACTATTTTCAAGCACACCGCCCAGGAGTAGAAATCATGGCCTATTGGCTGATGAAGTCCGAGCCCGACGAGCTCTCCATCCAAGGCCTGGAAAAGCTCAGCCAGGCGCGCTGGGACGGGGTTCGCAACTATCAGGCGCGCAATTTCCTGCGAGCCATGGCCGTCGGCGATGCGTTTTTCTTCTACCACTCCAGTTGCCCCGAGCCGGGCATCGCCGGGATCGGCCGGATCGTCCGCGCAGCCTACCCCGACCCGACCGCACTGGACCCCGACAGCCATTACCACGACCCCAAGGCCAGCCCGGACAAGAACCCCTGGACGGCCATCGACGTGGCTCACGTCGAGACATTTGCCCGGGTGCTGAAGCTCGACTACCTCAAGCAGCAGAGCGCATTGGCCGAGATGCCACTGGTGCAGAAAGGCTCGCGACTGTCGGTGATGCCCGTGACAGCCGAACAATGGGCGGCGGTCATCGGGTTGAAACCCTAGACGACCGTCTTCGCGAGCAGGCTCACGAAAGCCCCGCCCTGGCCCTCAAGCCTTACTGAATGATCAGGTTGTTGAACAACAGATCTTCCACCGTCGGCTTGCCAGTCTCGTCGCTCATCACTTGCTGGGTCTGCTTCAACGCCTCCTGGCGCAGCTTTTCCTTGGCCTCGACGTTGTTCATCGTCTCGACGGTCTGCTGGGCAAACAATGCTACCAACTGGTTGCGAATCAGCGGTTCATTCGCCTTCACCGCCGCGGCAGCCGCATCGCCGGTCACCCGCAGCGCCACGTCAGCCTTGTAGACCTTCAGCTTCGCCGTACCGTCCAGGCCATAGTTGCCCACGAAGGGCGGGCTGAGGGTGATGTAGCTGACCTTCGGCGCCTCGCCTTCCTTCGCTTCCTTGGCCTCTTCGGCCATCACTGCCGCAGGCAGCGCCAGGGCCAGCATCAACACAATCCACGCTTTCACATTCGACTCCTCATCCGGTTTGCGGCCCAGCATACCGACCCGCCGTTCAAGCACAAGCTTATGGCCGGCTATCAGGGCGGGGCATGCTCGTTGACCCGTTGACTCTCACACCTACACTTATCGGCCATCACTCCCAAAGGAATAGCCCTGATGAAAGCCGTGCTGTGCAAAGAATTCGGCCCTGCCGAATCGCTGGTGCTGGAAGACGTCGCCAGCCCCATTGCGAAGAAGAATGAGATCCTGCTGGACGTGCACGCCGCCGGGGTGAATTTCCCTGACACGCTGATCATCGAGGGCAAATACCAATTCAAGCCACCCTTCCCGTTTTCCCCTGGCGGCGAAGCGGCGGGCGTCGTCAGCGCCGTGGGCGAAAAGGTCAGCCACCTGAAAGTCGGCGACCGGGTGATGGCACTGACCGGTTGGGGCAGCTTTGCCGAACAGGTCGCGGTCCCTGGCTACAACGTGTTGCCTATTCCAGCAGCCATGGACTTCAACACCGCTGCCGCCTTCAGCATGACCTACGGCACCTCGATGCACGCCCTCAAGCAACGGGCCCACCTGCAACCCGGCGAAACCTTGCTGGTGCTCGGCGCCTCCGGGGGTGTCGGCCTGGCGGCGGTGGAGATCGGCAAGGCCATGGGCGCACGGGTGATCGCCGCCGCCAGCAGCGCCGAGAAGCTCGCCGTGGCGAAGGCGGCCGGTGCCGACGAACTGATCAACTACAGCGAAGCCAGCCTGAAGGATGAGATCAAGCGCCTCACCGACGGCCAGGGCGCCGACGTGATCTACGACCCGGTGGGTGGCGACCTGTTCGACCAGGCCATTCGCGCCATCGCCTGGAATGGCCGGCTGCTGGTGGTGGGCTTTGCCAGCGGACGCATCCCCGAACTGCCGGTCAACCTGGCCCTGCTCAAGGGCGCCGCCGTCATGGGCGTGTTCTGGGGCTCTTTCGCCCAACGCCAGCCCCAGGACAATGCCGCCAACTTCCAGCAACTGTTTGGCTGGTTCACCGAAGGCAAGCTCAAGCCTCTGGTCTCGCAGGTGTACCCACTGGACAACGCCGCCCAGGCCATCAATGACCTGGCGCAGCGCAAGGCCGTGGGCAAAGTCGTCGTGCAGGTGCGCTGAAGCGCTACTGGCTCACGGCGTTTCGGGCGGCATCGGCGAAGTCGGGATGATCGCTGTGGAGCATCGCGACCGACTCGACCCGGCCGTCGGCGTGCGCCGTAAAGCCGACCCGGACCGTGCCCGTCATCCCGGCCCTCATCAGCGGCTTGGCCCAAAGGCTGAATGGCGAGACGTCCCCTATCAATGAAGGACGTTTCCCATTGCCTTGTCGCGCAGGCTGCGATTCGGGGTGTGAAAACGCCACTGACGAAGCTTCCTACAGCGCCCTTCGACTACGTCTGAGCGACATGTTCATTTAAGAACATTCGATCAGGAAAATTTCCGCTTTTTAAGTGATGAGAAGCAATGCTATTTTCGGTAACGAAACTGTAACATTCACATCCGCATAACAAGAATCCTGGAGCCCTTGAATGTTTGCTTTCTTTCGTCCTGCCGCACACCAGGCGCCCTTGCCTGAAGAAAAGATAGACAGCACCTACCGACGCCTACGCTGGCAGATCTTCGCCGGGATCTTCATCGGCTACGCCGGTTACTACCTGCTGCGCAAGAACTTCTCCCTGGCCATGCCCTACCTGATCGACGAGGGCTACAGCCGAGGCCAACTGGGCCTGGCCATGTCGGCCATCGCCATTGCCTACGGCCTGTCCAAGTTCCTGATGGGCCTGGTGTCCGACCGCTCCAACCCACGCTATTTCCTGCCATTCGGCCTGCTGGTATCGGCGGGGGTGATGTTCATCTTCGGGTTCGCGCCTTGGGCCACGTCCAGCGTGACCATGATGTTCATCCTGCTGTTCATCAACGGCTGGGCCCAGGGCATGGGCTGGCCGCCCAGCGGGCGGACCATGGTGCACTGGTGGTCGCAGAAAGAGCGCGGCGGCGTGGTGTCGGTGTGGAACGTGGCGCACAACGTCGGCGGCGGCCTGATCGGCCCGCTGTTCCTGCTGGGCATGGGCTGGTTCAATGACTGGCACGCCGCGTTCTACGTGCCTGCTGCCGTGGCCCTGGCGGTTGCTGTATTTGCCTTCGTGACCATGCGCGACACCCCGCAATCGGTGGGCCTGCCGCCGATCGAAAAGTACAAGAACGACTACCCGGAAGGCTACGACGCCAGCCACGAGAACGAATTCAGCGCCAAGGAAATCTTCGTCAAGTACGTGCTGCGCAACAAAATGCTCTGGTACATCGCCATGGCCAACGTGTTCGTCTACTTGCTGCGCTATGGCGTGCTGGACTGGGCACCGACGTACCTGAAGGAAGCCAAGGGCTTCACCGTGGATAAAAGCTCCTGGGCCTACTTCTTCTACGAGTGGGCGGGTATTCCCGGCACGCTGCTGTGTGGCTGGATGTCGGACAAGATCTTCCGCGGCAACCGTGGCCTGACGGGCATGGTGTTCATGGCCCTGGTGACCGTGGCCACGCTGGTGTACTGGCTGAACCCGGCCGGCAACCCGACCGTCGACATGATCGCCCTGGTTTCCATCGGCTTCCTGATCTACGGCCCGGTCATGCTGATCGGCTTGCAGGCACTGGAGCTGGCCCCAAAGAAAGCCGCCGGCACCGCCGCAGGCTTTACCGGCCTGTTTGGCTACCTGGGCGGCTCGGTCGCGGCAAGCGCTGCCATGGGCTACACCGTGGACCATTTTGGCTGGAACGGCGGCTTCGTGCTGTTGATCGGTGCCTGCCTGCTGGCCATGGCCTTCCTTGCGCCAACCCTGTGGCACAAGCAAGTCGCCAGTCAGAGTCGCGAAGCGGTCGCCTGATCCTGGGCTGACCTGCAACGCTTGAGCCGCGCCTCCAGATTCCGATCTGGCATGGCGTGGCTGCGCAGGGCGTGGACGGTCTGCTCGACGTAGTCGCGAGTGGTGCCGTAACGACCGCTGGCGCTTTCGAACACCTGGCTCAGCACATGGTCCGGCAAGTTGCCGGCGTAGCTGGGCAGGTGCCGCTCCAGCACGAAGCCCAGGGCCTGCACGCGGCTGCCATCCTCCAGGCGGCAACTGAGCCAGTGAGGCCGATAGGACGGCACCGGCATCTCGCGCTGCCACAGGGCAAACAGCGAATCCTCGAGGTTCTCCTGTGGCAAGCGATACGCGAAGCCGCTGCACGAACCACCGCGATCCAACCCGAACACCAACCCTGGCAACTCCGGGGTGCCGCGATGTTCGTGGGACCACAAGTACAAGCCGCGATGATAACCATGGACCCGGCCACGGACCCGCTCCACCGCCGTGCATTCGGGCCGCCAGATCAAGGAGCCGTAGGCAAACAGCCAGACCGGGCCGCCGCGATGACGACTCATGGTCGACTGCATCGAGGCGAGCAATTGTTCATGGGTCAGTTGTGCCCCCAGGTCGAGCCGTGGTGGGTACAGAGCGCAGGTTATGGCGGATTCGATAGCGGTCATGGCCGGTAGCGTCTTTCAATAATGGGGCTGGCGCGCGTCAGGGGGATGACGTTTATCCGGAACAAGGCAAGTTGGATGCCATCCAGCGCTATATACGTTATCGGTATCCAGGCGCAAAGGCTAAATACCGAAACGAAATATAGGGGGTCATAAAGCTGTCACGAGGGGGTGGGATGGAGGGCTGCCAGGCAGCCCGGCGGGAGCAGGCGCCCCGCGCTATCAAGCCCGTGGGGCGTAGGCGAACACGTCGGCGCGCATCTGGTGGGCGTCCATCCCGGCTTCCACCAGGGCGTCCAGCGTGGCGTAGATCATCGCCGGCGAGCCACTGGCGTACACGTGCACGCCAGAGAGGTCGCGGATGTCCTCGCACACCGCTTCGTGAAGCATCCCGCAGCGCCCTTCCCAACCGCACAAGTCGCTGACGACTTTGTGCAGGAACAGATTCGGCAGTTGCTTCCACTCGTCCCAATGCTCAATTTCATAAAAATCGTCCGGTCGGCGCACGCCCCAGTACAGGTGCACCGGATGCTTGAACCCCGTCGCGCGGCAATGCTCGATCAGGCTGTGCATCTGCGCCATGCCGGTTCCGGCGGCGATCAGCACCAATGGGCCGTCCGGCAGCTCGGACAAGTGCGTGTCGCCAAACGGCATTTCCACCGCCACGCTGGGGTTGCGTTGCAATTGTGCAAGCAGCGCCCGCGCACTGCTTTCGCGCACCAGGACATGCAGTTGCAGGTCACGCCCGCCGTGCGGTGCCGAAGCCAGGGAGAACGCCGACTTCTCGCCGTTTTCCCGTTCGAGCATCAAGTACTGCCCGGCGTGGTAGCGCGGCGGCTTGCCTGCCGGTGCACGCAGGCGTACCCGCCAGACATCGCCGCCCACATCGGCGCATTCGATCACCTGGCACACCAGCTTGCGTACCGGCAGCTCGCCCGGCGACAACACGCCATCCCACAGCACCACGCAGTCCTCCAGCGGTTCGGCGATGCAGGTGAAGATCTCACCGTGATCGCGCACCTCGCCCGCTTGCTTCACGCGACCCTCCACCAGCAACGCACCACACACGTGACAGTTGCCGTTGCGGCAGCTTTGCGGACATTCATAGCCCAGGCGCCGCGCGCCATCGAGGATCCGCTCGGCGGGCTGTATGTCCAGGACCGCCCCGGAAGGCTGCAAGGTTACACGCATCAATCTATTCCTAACTGATTCCAGAGGGCATCGATCCGCTGGGTCACGGCTTCATCCTTGACGATCACCCGGCCCCATTCACGAGTGGTTTCACCGGGCCATTTGTGCGTGGCATCGAGCCCCATCTTCGAACCCAGGCCGGACACCGGGGAGGCGAAGTCGAGATAGTCGATCGGCGTGTTCTCGATCATTACCGTGTCGCGCTTGGGGTCCATGCGCGTGGTGATGGCCCAGATCACATCGTTCCAATCCCGCGCATTGATATCGTCGTCGGTGACGATAACGAACTTGGTGTACATGAACTGTCGCAAAAACGACCAGACCCCCAGCATCACGCGCTTGGCGTGCCCCGGATACGACTTCTTCATCGTCACCACGGCCATCCGGTACGAACAGCCTTCCGGCGGCAGGTAGAAGTCGGTGATTTCCGGAAACTGTTTCTGCAGGATCGGCACGAACACTTCATTGAGCGCCACGCCGAGGATCGCCGGCTCATCGGGCGGGCGGCCAGTGTAGGTGCTGTGGTAGATCGGCTTGAGCCGATGGGTGATGCGCTCGACCGTGAAGACCGGGAAGCTGTCCACTTCGTTGTAGTAACCGGTATGGTCGCCGTACGGCCCCTCATCGGCCATCTCGCCGGGATGGATCACGCCTTCGAGGATGATCTCGGCGGTGGCCGGCACTTGCAGGTCGTTGCCACGGCACTTCACCAGCTCCGTACGGTTGCCGCGCAACAGGCCGGCGAACGCATATTCGGACAGGCTGTCCGGCACCGGCGTGACGGCGCCGAGGATGGTCGCCGGGTCCGCGCCCAGGGCCACCGACACCGGGAAGGGCTGGCCAGGATGCTTATCGCACCACTCACGGTAATCCAGCGCACCGCCGCGGTGGCTCAGCCAGCGCATGATGACCTTGTTGCGACCAATCACCTGCTGGCGATAGATGCCCAGGTTCTGGCGGTCCTTGTTCGGGCCCTTGGTGACGGTCAGGCCCCAGGTGATCAGCGGCCCCACGTCGCCGGGCCAGCAGGTTTGCACCGGGAGCATGGCCAGGTCGACATCGTCGCCCTCGATTACCACTTCCTGGCAGATCGCGTCCTTGACGACCTTGGGCGCCATGGCAATGATCTTGCGGAAGATCGGCAGCTTGGACCAGGCATCCTTCAGGCCCTTGGGCGGCTCGGGTTCCTTGAGAAACGCCAGCAGCTTGCCGATCTCGCGCAACTCGTCGACCGATTCGGCGCCCATGCCCATGGCCACGCGTTCCGGCGTGCCGAACAGGTTGCCCAGCACCGGGATGTCATAGCCCGCTGGGTTCTCGAACAATAACGCCGGGCCCTTGGCCCGCAGCGTGCGGTCGCAGACTTCCGTCATCTCCAGCACCGGAGAGATGGGAACCTGGATGCGTTTCAACTCGCCGCGCTGCTCAAGCTGCTGCACGAAATCCCGAAGATCCTTGAATTTCATTGAGATGCCACCCCGAAAATAGGCGTACATCCTACCTGCTCCAGCGCTCAAACAGCAGCCCGCGCATGCGCGGAGCGCTCAATAATCGGTCGTACCCAGCAGCAAGGGGGCGAACAGCGGGCTCAGGCGGGTACTGCCGATGTCAGACAAATGATCTTCATCCTTGTACTGGGTATGGCCGTTGACCTCGATGCGACAGACCTCGCCCGGACACATCAGCGGCGCCGGGTCGATGACATGCACACCGGCATCGGCGGCGCTCATCGACGCGAACAAGGCACTCAAGGCCTGCTGACGCGCCAGGTGCTCCTGGAGCGGACGGCCCAGGCCCTCGGCCGAGCGGCCTGTCCGTGCCAGGCTGGTCAACCGGCTGATCGTGCCGAGGCGCTGCAGGGGCACCTCCTTGAACAACCAGACTTGCGCCCCCGTGGCCCTGATCGTCGCCACACGGGCCTTGATTGCCGCCGCCATGCGCGCTTCGGCCGTGGCGCGGTCATCCAGGCGGTTGAGCATGTGCTTCTTGTCCCCATCCTCGCGCCCGTAGACGTACAGGCTCCAGTTGGCCGCCAGCACCACATCCCTGATGTGCAGGCGACGCACCTGCTCCATGGTCCGCTCATTGAAATCCCGACAGCGCGGCGAGACGTCAGCGCTCTGCACCGGCGGGCAGCCGCCCATGGCGTAGAGCCACACGGGGCGCCCATCGCGGGTCCCGCTGGCTTGCACCGCTGGCAGCAGCGCCGCCGCATGACTGTCGCCCCAGAATAATTGCGTGGCCGGCAGGTCTTTGTTTGCGCCCAGCAGGCAGGCCTTGTCCGGCTGCGTATCCGAGAAACCGAGCATGCATTCCATCTGTCCGGCCCGCCAATCCCGCGCTTGCGCATATTCCAGCGCCTTGCCCGTGATGCGCTGGGGAAAGCCATCCGCCGATCGCACCACCACACCCGTCACGGCCAGGACGGCCATGGCCACTCCCGCCCCGATCAACACCGACTTGCGCCCGGCCAGCCAACGCTTCTCACGGAACGCAAGCTCGACGAAGCGCCAGCTCAGCCAGGCCAGGCCCAGCGCCAGCAGGATCCAGCCCAATGCCTCCCAAGGCTGGATCCCGTCCACGGAAATGGCATTGGCATAGACGTAGACCGGCCAATGCCACAGGTAGAAGGAATAAGACAGCAAGCCCACCCAGACCAGCACTCGTGCGCTCAGCAGGCGCGCGGTCCAACTCGGCCCCTGGGCACCGGACCAGATCAGCGCGGTGGCGCCGAGTACTGGCAGCAGAGCGGCCCAGCCAGGGAACACCGTGGTCTTGTCGAACGTGAAGATCGCCGCCAGCACGGCGATCAACCCTGCCAGGCCGACCAGTTGATAAACCCATGGGCGCACAGCGTGCCGGGGCGCCGGCCAGACAGCGAGCATCGCCCCACACAGCAGCTCCCAGGCTCGCGTGGGCAGCGAGAAAAAGGCCAGGTCAGGCTTGCGCTCGACATAGCCGATGTTCAGCGCGAAGGACCCCAGCAACACCGCAAACAACACCCAGCGCCAGTGACGCACATGGCGCATCAACAACACCATCAGCAGCGGGAAGAAAATGTAGTACTGCTCTTCGACCGCCAGGGACCAGGTGTGGAGCAACGGCTTGAGGTCCGAGGCTGGCTCGAAATAACCGTCCTCGCGCATGAACAGGATGTTCGACATGAACATCGCCTGATAGCGCACCGCCCTGCCCAACTGCGAGAAGTCCTTGGCCGCCAGCAACAACCAGCCCAGGACCAGGGTTACGAGCATGACCAAGCTCAAGGCCGGAAGGATGCGCCGGGCACGCCTTGCCCAGAAGTCGACGAAACTGAAGCGCTGCGAGCTGATCTCGCGGAACAGGATGCCGGTGATCAGGAAGCCGGAAATGACGAAGAAGACATCGACGCCGACGAAACCGCCGCTGAAGGCGCCGAAGCCAAAGTGGAACAGCACGACCGGAATGACGGCCAGCGCCCGCAGGCCGTCGATATCACGGCGGTTGCCAAATACATGCATAACGATCCTTGTCGAGGTGGATACACAGGCGATGATGGGAAAAGAACCTGCAACCGGCAAAAGTTATCCGGTTCGATAAACGCGGTCCAGGCCGCGTGTCGCAAAAAAAAGGCGCCCTGTCCGGGGCGCCTTTTTGGCCGATGCCGTGCTTGTTACTTGCGCTTCATCGACAGGAAGAACTCATCGTTGGTCTTGGTCGTCTTCAGCTTGTCGACCAGGAACTCGATGGCAGCGACTTCATCCATCGGATGCAGCAGCTTGCGCAGAATCCACATGCGTTGCAGCTCGTCGTCGGCGGTCAGCAACTCTTCGCGGCGGGTGCCGGAGCGGTTGATGTTGATGGCCGGGAAGACCCGCTTCTCGGCGATGCGACGATCCAGAGGCAGTTCCATGTTGCCGGTGCCCTTGAATTCCTCGTAGATCACTTCGTCCATCTTCGAACCGGTTTCAACCAGTGCGGTGGCGATGATGGTCAGCGAGCCACCCTCTTCGATGTTGCGCGCGGCACCGAAGAAACGCTTTGGTTTTTCCAGGGCGTGGGCATCGACACCACCGGTCAGCACCTTGCCGGAGCTCGGGATCACGGTGTTGTAGGCACGGGCCAGACGGGTGATGGAGTCCAGCAGGATCACCACGTCCTTCTTGTGTTCAACCAGGCGCTTGGCCTTCTCGATCACCATTTCGGCCACTTGCACGTGGCGGGTCGGCGGCTCGTCGAACGTCGAGGCAACCACTTCGCCACGCACGGTGCGCTGCATCTCGGTCACTTCTTCCGGACGCTCGTCGATCAACAGCACGATCAGGTGAACTTCAGGGTTGTTGCGGGCGATGTTCGCCGCGATGTTCTGCAGCATGATCGTCTTGCCCGCTTTCGGCGGAGCCACGATCAGGCCGCGCTGGCCCTTGCCGATCGGTGCGCACAGGTCGATGACACGACCGGTGAGGTCTTCGGTGGAGCCGTTGCCGGCTTCCATCTTCATGCGCACGGTCGGGAACAGTGGGGTCAGGTTCTCGAACAGAATCTTGTTCTTTGCGTTTTCCGGACGGTCGAAGTTGATGGTGTCGACCTTGAGCAGCGCGAAATAACGCTCGCCTTCCTTCGGAGGGCGGATCTTGCCAACGATGGTGTCACCGGTGCGCAGGTTGAAGCGACGGATCTGGCTCGGCGAGACGTAGATATCGTCTGGGCCGGCGAGATAGGAAGCATCTGCGGAGCGGAGGAAGCCGAAGCCGTCCTGGAGAATCTCCAGCACGCCATCACCGGAGATTTCCTCGCCGCTTTTAGCGTGCTTCTTGAGCAGGGAGAAAATCACGTCCTGCTTGCGCGAACGGGCCATATTTTCTATGCCCATCTGTTCGGCCAATTCGAGCAGTTCGGTAATCGGCTTTTGCTTGAGTTCAGTCAGATTCATATAGGAATGACGTAATCATTTATGGAGGGGGGAAATTAAGCTTTTGGCTTAATGAGGCCGCGCCGCAGAGAAGGCGACAGGATCGCGTACTTAATCGAAAGGAGAGCGTCGGCGACGGCTTGCAGGGGGCACAGGAGAAACCAGTGCGGGGCCGAATGTAACACCTGGGTTTGCGAGCGTCTAGCCCCGAATAACGAAAAAGCCCCGCGATTTGCGGGGCTTTTTCAATGGCATTCGACGCTTAGATGTTGGCGTCGAGGAAAGCCGCCAGTTGCGATTTCGACAGCGCACCTACCTTGGTCGCCTCGACGTTGCCGTTCTTGAACAGCATCAGGGTCGGGATACCACGCACGCCGTGCTTGGCCGGAGTCTCCTGGTTTTCGTCGATGTTCAGTTTGGCAACGGTCAGCTTGCCTTTATACGTCTCGGCAATTTCGTCCAGGACCGGGGCGATCATTTTGCACGGACCGCACCACTCAGCCCAATAGTCGACCAGTACGAAGCCTTCGGCCTTGAGTACGTCAGCCTCGAAGCTAGCGTCGCTAACGTGTTTGATCAGATCGCTGCTCATGGAAATCTCCGGGGTTGTCAGCAAAAAAACGTGGCCCATCATAGCGGCCCTTCCCGGGTTCAGGAAGCCGCAGTTGATTGAGTCTCGCTATGGCGGTCGATGGCTTTGGGTATGGTCGAGGTCATGAAGCCGCGGGGGCGACGAAGGAAATCCCGGTACGCAGTGCAGCATTACGTACATGTTCCTGCATGGCTTTTTGCGCAGCGCCTGAAGCCCGACGAGCCAGGGCGCGAAGGATCTTGCGATGCTCCTGCCAGGTTTCCATCGCCCGCTCGGCCCTGATGAACGGTAGTTTCTGGCTTTCCAGGAAGATGTCGGCGCTAGCGGTGAGAATGCTCAGCATCGCCTGGTTGCCGCTGGCCAACAGGATTCGTCGATGAAATTCGAAATCCAGCCGCGCGGCGGCGTCGAAATCGCCAATCTTCAATTCCCGTCGCATGGCTTCGACATTGTCTTGCAGCATGTCCAGCTCATTGGCGCTGAGCGTCACCGCCGCCAACCCCGCCGCGAAACCCTCCAGAGCGTAGCGCAACTGGAAAATATCCACCGGCGTGGCCTGGGCCGCGAACGGCCAGCCCGGCGCCGATTCGCTGCGTGAAGCTTCTACCGGTGCCTGCACGAAGACCCCTTTGCCCGGCTGCACGCTGATCATGCCCAGGGCACTGAGGGATGACAGCGCTTCGCGCAGCGACGCCCGACTCACCCCCAATTGCAGCGCCAGCTCCCGTTGCGACGGCAACGCATCGCCCGGCCCGAAGCCTTCATCGACGATCAGTTTGCGGATGGCTTGCAGGGCCACTTCAGGAACGGCGCGAGCGATGGAATTCATGATTTTTAAGACGAACCGGGCCAGTGAGCGGCTAGTTGTAAAGCTATTCGCCGCGCCCGGCAAGTCGTGCCCCAGCAGGGTTCGGCGACAAATACCGACGCCCGATAACGGTGCGAAAAACACCACGACTGTTCAGACCAGTAAGACCGCTTCCCACCAGCAAAACCGCGGCCTGGGCGGCTGAAAAGGCGCCTTGGCATGGCCTGTGCTCTGTCCGAACGCAGAAATCACATCACCGATTGCGGAGATTCGCCATGATTCAGCGTTGCAGCGCCCTGCTCACAGCTCTGTTTGCCAGCCTGATGCTCTGCCAGCTACCCGCCCACGCCGACGGCCTGGAAGACGTGGTCAAGCGGGGCACCCTCAAGGTCGCCGTACCGCAGGACTTCCCGCCGTTCGGTTCGGTGGGCCCGGACATGAAGCCCCGTGGCCTGGACATCGACACCGCCAAGCTGCTGGCCGACCAGCTCAAGGTCAAGCTGGAACTGACCCCGGTCAACAGCACCAACCGTATTCCGTTCCTGACCACCGGCAAGGTCGACCTGGTGATTTCCAGCCTCGGCAAGAACCCTGAACGCGAGAAGGTCATCGATTTCTCCAGCGCCTATGCGCCGTTCTACCTGGCGGTGTTCGGCCCACCCGATGCGCCGATCAATGGCCTGGATGACCTCAAGGGCAAGACCATCAGCGTCACCCGCGGCGCCATCGAAGACATCGAGCTCACCAAGGTCGCGCCCGAAGGCACCACCATCAAGCGCTTCGAAGACAACAACTCGACCATCGCCGCCTACCTGGCCGGCCAGGTGGACCTGATCGCCAGCGGCAACGTGGTGATGGTCGCCATCAGCGAACGCAACCCCAAGCGGGTCCCGGCCTTGAAAGTCAAACTCAAGGACTCCCCGGTGTACGTGGGCGTGAACAAGAACGAGCCGGCGTTGCTGGACAAGGTCAACCAGATCCTCGCCACCGCCAAGACCGATGGCAGCCTGGAGAAAAACGCCCAGACCTGGCTCAAGCAGCCGCTGCCGGCCGATCTCTGATCGTCGCCTGAGAGACTGAGCATGGCTTATCAGTTCGATTTTCTGCCAGTGGTGCAAAACACTGAGTTGCTGGTGCGCGGCGCCCTGTTCACCCTGGAACTGACGGCCATCGGTGCCTTGCTCGGGGTCGGCCTGGGCATCGTCGGGGCCGTGGTGCGGGCGTGGAACATTCGCCCGTTCGCGGCGATCTTCGGCGTATACGTGGAGTTGATCCGCAACACGCCGTTCCTGGTGCAGCTGTTTTTTATCTTCTTCGGTTTGCCGTCCCTGGGCCTGCAGATTTCCGAATGGCAGGCGGCGGTGCTGGCGATGGTGATCAACCTCGGCGCCTATTCCACCGAGATCATCCGCGCCGGTATCCAGGCGATCCCGAAGGGGCAACTGGAAGCGGCCGCGGCCCTGGCCATGAGCCGCTTCGAAGCGTTCCGGCACGTGGTGTTGCTGCCGGCGCTGGGCAAGGTCTGGCCAGCCCTGAGCAGCCAGATCATCATCGTGATGCTCGGCTCGGCGGTGTGTTCGCAGATCGCCACCGAAGAGCTGAGCTTTGCTGCCAACTTCATTCAGTCGCGCAACTTTCGCGCCTTCGAAACCTACGCCCTGACGACCCTGGTGTACCTGTGCATGGCGCTGTTGATCCGCCAGTTCCTGAACTGGATCGGCCGCCAGTGCCTGTACCGGAACAGCGCGGGGGCCGGCCATGAGTGACTTCACGTTCTGGGACGTGGTGCGCAACCTGCTCACCGGCCTGCAATGGACCCTGGCGCTGTCGCTGGTGGCGTTCATCGGGGGCGGCGTGATCGGCTTGCTGGTCATGGTGCTGCGCATTTCCAGAAATGCGCTGCCGCGCAACATCGCCCGTACCTACATCGAACTCTTCCAAGGCACACCGCTGTTGATGCAGTTGTTCCTGGTGTTCTTCGGCGTGGCCCTGGCCGGGGTGGAGATTTCGCCGTGGATGGCGGCGGCGATCGCCCTGACACTGTTCACCAGCGCCTACCTGGCGGAGATCTGGCGCGGCTGCGTCGAGGCAATCCCCAATGGCCAGTGGGAAGCGTCTTCGAGCCTGGCCCTCAACCGCCTGGAGCAGTTGCGCTACGTGATCCTGCCACAGGCTCTGCGCATTGCCGTGGCGCCGACCGTGGGCTTTTCGGTGCAGGTGGTCAAGGGCACCGCCGTCACCTCGATCATCGGCTTCACCGAACTGACCAAGACCGGTGGGATGCTCGCCAACGCCACGTTCGAGCCGTTCATGGTGTATGGCCTGGTGGCCCTCGGTTATTTCCTGCTCTGCTACCCCTTGTCCCTCAGTGCGCGCTACCTGGAAAGGAGACTGCATGCCTCTGCTTAGAATATCCGCCCTGCATAAGTACTACGGCGATCACCACGTGCTCAAGGGCATCGACCTGAGTGTCGAGGAAGGCCAGGTGGTGGCGATCATCGGTCGCAGCGGCTCGGGCAAATCCACCTTGCTGCGCACGCTCAACGGCCTGGAGTCGATCAACGATGGCGTGATCGAAGTGGACGGCGAATACCTCGATGCGGCCCGCGCCGATCTGCGCAGCCTGCGGCAGAAAGTCGGCATGGTGTTCCAGCAATTCAACCTATTCCCGCACCTGACGGTCGGCGAGAACGTGATGCTCGCGCCTCAGGTCGTCCAGAAAGTGCCCAAGGCCAAGGCGGCCGAACTGGCGCGCCAGATGCTCGAACGGGTCGGCCTCGGCGAAAAATTCGATGCGTTCCCGGAACGCTTGTCCGGCGGCCAGCAGCAACGGGTCGCGATCGCCCGTGCCCTGGCGATGTCGCCGAAAGTGCTGCTGTGCGATGAGATCACCTCGGCCCTGGACCCGGAGCTGGTCAACGAAGTGCTCAGCGTGGTGCGGCAACTGGCCCAGGAGGGCATGACGCTGATCATGGTCACCCACGAGATGCGTTTTGCCCGGGAGGTCGGCGACAAACTGGTGTTCATGCACCAGGGCAAGGTGCATGAGGTGGGCGATCCCAAGGTGTTGTTCGCCGCTCCGCAGACGGCGGAGCTGGCGAATTTCATCGGCACCGTGGAACCGGCCGCCTGACGTTCAGGGCTGCGGCACGAGCTCGAAGCGCCCGCGGCCATCGATCGACGTCTCATCACGGACCCGGGCCGCACTGGCGGGCAAGTAGGTCTCGATCTCGACCTGCGCGGAAAACATCCGCCCCCGGACAGGCCCTCCGCCCTGCCGGGCAACCAGTGTCTGTCCGGGCAATAGACGGCTGCCCTGCTCCAGGGTGCGGGCACGCCCCTGGAACAGCTCGACAGCCTGCCCGTCCAGCCGGGGCCGCGTGAGGCTGATCGTGAAATGACCGTGGAGCCCCAGGCTGAAGGCCTCGGGCCCGGCCCCAGGGCTGTCGAAACGCAAGGCCATCGTGGTGGGCTCGGCACAGACCACATTCAGGTTCAAGGTTCGCTTGCCCAGCGCCAGCTCTGCCTGGCCCGGCTGCTCGACCAGCAGTTGGCCTTGGTGCAGGCGGCCATAATCGAGCCGGTCCTGGCTCAGCGACACGCTGCATTGCTCAGCCTTCGCTGGGTTCGCCAACAGCAGACCCAGGCAACACAGGCTCCTCGCTAGAAGCCATTGCCTCGGATGCCGAAAAGTCGCGACAGACCGCCGAAGCGGTCTCATAAGGGAGGTCTTCATCATTGTTTTCCATGAATTCGAATTGAAGCTGGCACGTCCTGGAGCCGGACAACGCAACTTTCAGGGCCTGCTGCTCATTGATATCGCTGAGGAAAATCAGGCCTTCGCCGGCCACGCTGGTCAGGAAGTCGTCATTGGTCGTCAGCACCGAGACGCCCTGTGGAAGTGCCGCGCCGCTTTCGTCACGGGCCTGGACCAGCAGCCGGCGCACGTTGAGCACGGAGAAATCGACGGCATTGAACGAGCCACGCCCGGCGCTCAGCACCTTGGTGCCATTCTGGATGTCCACGCGCCTGGGCAGTGACCGGGTGTCCACCTCGACACGACTGTTGTTGTAGGCAGGCAAGCTGGCAATCACCGCCCGGCCCTGCGAGTCGGTCCATACCGGGCCTTGCGGCGTGTTGATCCGGGCTCCGGGAACGCCTTCCACAGATACGACGCCGAACGTTTCCTGGATTCGGTAAGGAGAAAAGGTCACCCCTTGCCCATGGGCGACGACGCCCCCCTGAGATAACCGTTGTAATGCGTGCTGAAACGGTCCTGGCTGGCGCCGAGCCCGACCTGGGTGTAGCGCGGCAAGGCGTTGAGACTGCCGCGTGTCTGGGAGTTCGGATGGTTCAGCCCTTGCTCGTGCCCCACTTCATAGTTGAGAAAGTCGCTTATGCGCTCAGTGTAGGCAGCTCCCAGGGTGGAACGGCTGCCCTGATGGGTCAGAGACGAACGAGCGCGTCGGTCCCTGCCCAGCGGCACGCTGACCTGCAGGCGGACCGACACGCCATCGTCGTAGGCGCTTGACGTGCCCATTGCTGAGTCAACGTAGGCACTCACATTCGCGTGCTTGAACGATTTGTTCCACGAGCCGTACAAGCGTGCATACGTCTGGTTATCGAACTGCGATGACTGCGTGTAACCCAGCGAGAAACCACCCAGCGCCGGATCGAACCAGTTGAGCCCGGCCGTGTACTGGTCCTTGAAACGCGACGCGTAGAAGTCCTGCCGATCGTCCTCCTTGCCGACGGAGTGGAGCTGCGAGACCTCGCGATACCCTAGCGTCTGCCGGGTCACGCTGAGTGACAGGTCAAGGCTGTCAGCCAATGACGTGCCCAGCGAAAGACTGCTACGCGCGCCCGACCTGCCGCTGGCTTTGTCATGGGAGACGTTGCCCCGCGCGCCGAGCGCGAGATTGTCCATGGGGCGCGTGTCGAGCCCGAGGCCCACCGCCTGATAATTCTGCGCCCCCACCAAACCGCTGCTCAACGCCGCGCCGCGCCCGATGCCCCAGGTTGCGCTGCCCATCGCCAGTAACGGCTGCTCACCTTCCCCCTTCCCCGCCCCACGCGCCTGGCCCAGGGAGAGGTAATAGCCCGACTGAGCGGGCGTCATGCCGCGAAAAGACGCCGCCGGCACGACAAAACGCTGCTCTGCGCCGTTTTCTTCGATCACGCTCACGTCAAGATCACTGGTGCCGTTGAGCAGCGGCAAGTGGCTGAGGGTGAAGGGGCCTTCCGGAACCAGTGTCGTATAAATCAACGCACCGGACTGGCGGACCTCCACACGGGACTGGCTCAGGGCCAACCCTTCCACCACGGCCCCGCCGGAACCCTCGCCGCGCTTGACGCCGTCGGGGAAAAACTGGAAACCGGAAAACTGCACCCCTCCGAACACCGGGCTGTTGCTGGAAAGCTGCCCGGCCTGGAAGGTGGATTGCAACGCCAGGACGTCGCGCTGGGCATAGGCGTACAGGTGCTCGCTGCGTTGCACCCCGTTGATCGAGGTGTAGAGCTGGCGACTGCGCACGATCCAGTCCCCCAGGTTGACGCCAGCCTCCGTGGCCGCGGACAGATAGCGATTGCCACCGCCCGAGCTCGATTGGCTATCCAGGCCCAGCACATCGTAATTGAGCAGGCCAGCCAGACCGCCCTGGGAAAAGGCGCCTTCAGCAAACCCCGGCTCTCGCAATGCCTCGCTCGGCACCACCAACGCAACCTCTTCGCGACCGGGAAGCAGGCTGACGACCGTGTTGGGGAACCGCGCCAGGAAATCATGGCAGGCCTGGTCGCCCACCCCTGCCCCGCCAATGATCGCGGCAGGCACTTGCACGCCGGCCTTCTCAAGCAGGCTGCGGGTGAAGCACAACGCGCCTTCGCGATCGAACCGCGCCTCGGTCAAGCCCAGCGGATTGCCGTTGACCCGCAGGCTGACCACCTGTGCCCCCTCATGGAAACGTGGCGTGGCCCGCAAGTAATCCGAAACGCGAGGATCGATCCCTCGGGACGAGAGAATCGAGGTATCGAACTGGGCAAATGAGCGTTCGGTGGAGCCTTGATCCTGCGCGTACACCTGGCTACTGGCGCTCCAGCAGATCACTGCGGACAAGGCCAGGCCATGCGACCAACGGGCGCTGCCCGTTCCTGCGACACCCCATTGACCATTACCGTTGCGCAAGCCAGGGCAAGGCGTGGCATGCATGAGTTTCATCATCGACTCACGACCGGCGCATCGAAGTTGCCAATCGCAAACCCATACAATGTCGCGGGCTGGATCGTGACCGACGTGACGGCGGACACGGGCGCCTTGAGCTCGGCCGTCAAGGTTTCGCCCGGCAAGACGTAAGTGCGCGGCAGGGCCACAGAGGCGTTGGCCGGGTTCAACTGCACCCGCTCAGACAAACGCACGACGTAGGGGCTGTCGTTCTGGACCGCCAGGTTTTCGCCCTCGACGGTCCATTTCAAGAGCTCCCACGGTGCCGAATGCCGAGGCAAGCCCTTGGGATGAATGATCAGCGGCAGGTTATGCCGGATGTTGATCCCGACGGTGGCCCCGCCGTCGAGCTTCTTCTGCGGAATCCCTTCGAAGGTGACACGCTTGTAGCGCTGGGTCTTGAGCGGTTCCGTGAACGCCCCGACCAGACGGATCAACTGCGTTTGCCCGGCGTCGACCCGCACCACCGGCTGCGTCACGATCACCGACAACTCGGGGTCTTCGGGGATGTGTTCGACTTTCGAATGCAGCAGCGTCGGGCCGGCATCCGTATTGGTGACGTTGATATGGGCCTGGCCATGCTCTTCATAAAAAATGACCACCGTGGTTTCCGGCTGCATGCCGGCCGCCATGGCCGGCCCCGCTGCACAGCAGCCCAGGCACAGCACTGCTCGCAGGGTCGATCCAAGTTTCATTGAGAAATCCAACACACACGCTCTCCCACCACGAAACGACGTTCGTGGAGCGATCTATAGGGTTTGAATAATCGGGCTCGAAACGGCCACATCCAGATGCCGGACCTGATCGTCCACATCCATCGACGGCGCAGAGCCCATGTGCCTGCAAGGAGCCAGCCCCTGGAACGGGGCTGGCCGTTTCATCAGATGTAAGTCAACTCCAGCGTTGCACTGCCATCTATTTGCAGGTCTTCGCGCACAACCAGTTCAGTCGTATTGTTGATCGCCGCCTCGATTTCCAACTCGCCGGAGACTGTTGTCAAAAGGTGGGGAGTCGTGGCACTGCTCGTAGACCACGAGAGCATGTAACTGGGCACGCTGCGCAAAAAGTTCCCAGCGTTGATCCAGCCGCCCGACCCCACTGCGGACAAGATCGTCTTGAAGTCCGTGTCCCCGTCTACGGAATAGTTACGAACATGCAGGCTGAAGGCACCAATTTTCTCGCCGTCGGCGTTCGCGCCCAGGCCGAAACTATTTTGTGGATAAGCAAGACCTGGATCGATGACCTCCATGGCTTCATGCTTTTTGCTAGCCGCCCGGTTATCGTTGGCGGTCAAACCGACAAGCGTCGGCCCGTCACAGACGATGGTGAATGCCGTATTCAGCTTGCTCAACTTTGTGTAATTGACCGGGCTCAAGTCCTTGACGCTGATTCGCCCATAATCGACAGCCGTCGTAGGAATATTCAGAGAGCAACTGCCCGGAACAATGCTACCTGTCACTTGCAAATCAGCCGCCTGGGCATGAGTGCACGCCAGAACGAGAACAGCGACTGCGGCCAGTCCAAACTTATTCTTCATATCAATTCCCTTAAAATCACATCAGCTTGATGTCAGTCATGCAACATCGACACTTCAACGATGCAACAACTAACTTCACGGCGAAATTGCCGGGCGAAAGTATCTGGAAAAAGCCCCTAAAGATAAGCAGGAAACATCATCATGAATCGTAGGAAACTTCTACCAACTACAAAACCATAGAAACTTTCCTACATAAATATCTTATAGATAACCGTTGCCCGCCAGAAACTCAGCCGCACCCGTTGGTGGCCATCATCGTTCATGCAGCATCAGAGCAGGTGTAGACCAGCCCTGTTCCCTTTGGGCAATACGCTTCAACGCAAACCCTGCAAAGAACCAGCCCCGGAAGCGGGACTGGAATTGACGTCAAATGTAGGTCAGTTCTAGCGTCGCATTTCCATCGATCTGGAGATCGTCGCTCACCACAAGCTCAGTCGTATTGTTGATTGCCGCTTCGATCTGGAACTCACCCGTGACCGTTGTCAGAAGGTGCGGGCTTCTGGCCCCAATAGCCGACCAAGTGAGAATACGATCAGGTTTACTCCGCATAATGTCATCTGCCTCGAACCAGGTATTACCCGCTTGCGAGATGGTTTCGAAATCGGTGCTCCCATCCACGGAATAGTTACGAACATGCAGGCTGAAGGCACCGATTTTTCCACCATCGGCGCTGGCGCCCAACCCAAAGCAGTTGATTGGCAAGGCTAACCAGGGATCGATCACCGTCATTGCCATGTGCTCTTTGCTGGCGGCCCGATTATCGGCAGCACTCAACCCCACCAGGGTCGGGCCGTCACAGGTAATGTTAAACGGCGTACTCAACTTGCCCAGCCTTGTGTAATTGACGGGGCTCAGATCATTGGCACTGATTCGCCCATAATCGACAGCCAAAGTAGGGATATTCAGAGAGCAACTGCCCGGGGAAATATTGCCCGTCACCTGCAAATCAGCCGCTTGCACGGAAGTGCAGGCCAAAGCGATTACAGCGACTGCCGCCAACGCAAAACTATTTTTCATTTCCGCTTCCTTCAAACATCATCAACTTGATGTCAATCCTGCAACGCCCGGAACTTCCTTATTCCAGCCACATGTAAACATTTTGTGGAGTTTCATCCTGAATTTGAGAAGAGGCCACAACTGCATCACGGCGAAATTGCCGGGCGAAAGTATCGAAAAAAAACCCTTAAAGATAAGCAGGAAACATCATCGCCAATCGTAGGAAAGCTCTACCCCATATGAAACAGATGAGACTTTCCTACGTAAATTTCTTGCGAACGGCGAAAACTGTCACCCACCGAAACCCGGCAGCATCCGTTGGCGGCGACGGTCGATCGTGGCAGGATGGCAAGGTTATCGACCGAGACTTTTTGCCCATGCCGCCATCCCAAGCCAAGAATCTGTCCCTGATCGCTGCCATAGACCTGGGCTCCAACAGCTTCCACATGGTCGTCGCCAAAGCCCAGAACGGGGAAATCCGCATTCTTGAGCGGCTCGGCGAGAAGGTCCAGTTGGCCGCCGGCATCGATGAAGAGCGCAAGCTGAGCGAAGAATCCATCCAGCGCGGGCTCGATTGCCTCAAGCGCTTTGCCCAACTGATCAACGGCATGCCCCTGGGCGCCGTGCGGATCGTCGGCACCAACGCCTTGCGCGAAGCGCGCAACCGGGGCGAGTTCATCCGCCGCGCCGAAGAGATCCTCGGCCATCCGGTGGAAGTCATTTCCGGCCGAGAGGAAGCCCGCCTGATCTACCTGGGCGTCTCCCATACCCTCGCCGACACCCCGGGCAAGCGCCTGGTGGCGGACATCGGCGGTGGCAGTACCGAATTCATCATCGGCCAACGCTTCGAGCCGCTGCTGCGCGAGAGCCTGCAGATGGGCTGCGTCAGCTACACCCAGCGGTATTTCCGCGACGGCAAGATCACCCCGGCCCGCTATGCCCAAGCCTACACGGCGGCGCGCCTGGAAATCATGAGCATCGAACACGCCTTGCACCGCCTGACCTGGGACGAGGCCATCGGCTCCTCCGGAACCATCCGCGCCATTGGCCTGGCCCTCAAGGCCGGCGGCCATGGCGCAGGCGAGGTCAATGCCGAGGGCCTGGCCTGGCTCAAGCGCCGGGTGTTCAAGCTCGGCGAGTCGGACAAGATCGATTTCGAAGGCATCAAGCCCGACCGTCGGGCGATTTTCCCGGCGGGCCTGGCGATTCTCGAAGCGATTTTCGATGCCCTGGAACTGCAACGCATGGACCACTGCGAGGGCGCCCTGCGCGAGGGCGTACTCTACGACCTGCTGGGACGGCATCACCATGAGGATGTCCGCGAGCGCACCCTGGGCTCGCTGATGGAGCGCTACCACGTGGACCAGGAACAGGCCGTGCGGGTCGAACGCAAGGCGCTGCACGCCTTCGACCAGGTGGCTGACGACTGGGACCTGAACGACGGCGTCTGGCGCGAATTGCTGGGCTGGGCCGCCAAGGTCCATGAAGTGGGCCTGGACATCGCCCACTATCACTACCACAAGCACGGCGCCTACCTGATCGAACACTCGGACCTGGCGGGCTTCTCCCGGGAAGACCAGCAGATGCTCGCGCTGCTGGTGCGTGGGCACCGGCGCAACATTCCCAAGGATAAGTTTGCCGAGTTCGGCGATGACGGCATCAAGCTGATTCGCCTGTGCGTGCTGCTGCGCTTCGCGATCCTGTTCCACCACATCCGCGGCACCCAGGCCATGCCCCAGGTGGCCCTGCGCGCCGACGGCGATCAGCTGGACGTGATGTTCCCCGACGGTTGGCTGGAAGAAAACCAGCTGACCCAAGCCGACTTCGCCCAGGAAGCCGAGTGGCTGACCCGGGTGGGGATTGTGCTGAACATCCACTGATCCTGCGGCGACGGGAACCTCTGTGGCGAGGGGATTTATCCCCGCTGGGCTGCGAAGCAGCCCCTGGTGAAATGACCTCGGTGAATCTGACGTACCGCAGACTCAGGCTTTAGGGCTGCTGCGCAGCCCAACGGGGATAAATCCCCTCGCCACAGATAAATCCCCTCGCCACAAGCAAGCTCCCTCGCCACGAAAAGCTGAGCCTGCCCCCCTTCCAGCAAATCTCTAGCTAACCGTCAACACCGGGCTGCTCAAGCGCTCCAGCAACGTCGCCTGGGCGCTGCGCGGGTTCTGGTTGCCGGTTGGCGTGTTGCGGATGTAGCGACCGTCCGACTGCAGGCTCCAGCTGTGGGTGTTGTCGGTGAGGTAGCTTTCCAGCTCCTTCTTGACCCGCAGGATGAGCTTCTTGCCCTCCACCGGGAAGCAGGTCTCGACTCGCTTGTCGAGGTTGCGCTCCATCCAGTCGGCACTGGACAGGAACATCTGCTCCTCGCCTCCGTTGAGGAAGTAGAACACCCGCGTGTGCTCCAGGAAGCGCCCGATGATCGAGCGCACATGGATGTTATGGGACACCCCCGGGATGCCCGGCCGCAGGCAGCACATGCCCCGCACCACCAGGTCGATGCGCACGCCGGACTGGCTGGCCTTGTACAACGCACGGATGATCTTCGGATCGGTCAGCGAGTTGAACTTGGCAATGATGTGGGCCGGCTTGCCATCCAGGGCGAACTGCGTCTCCCGGGTGATCATGTCGAGCATGCCCTTCTTCAGGGTGAACGGCGCATGCAGCAACTTCTTCATGCGCAGCGTCTTGCCCATGCCGATCAACTGGCTGAACAACTTGCCGACGTCCTCGCACAAGGCATCGTCCGAGGTCAGTAGGCTGTAGTCGGTGTACAAGCGGGCGTTGGCGGCGTGGTAGTTACCGGTGCCCAAGTGAGCGTAACGCACGATCTCCCCGGCTTCGCGGCGCAGGATGAGCATCATCTTGGCGTGGGTCTTGAAACCGACCACGCCGTAGATCACCACCGCACCGGCCGCTTGCAGACGGCTGGCCAGTTGCAGGTTGGACTCTTCGTCGAAGCGCGCGCGCAATTCGATCACCGCGGTGACTTCCTTACCGTTGCGCGCCGCGTCCACCAGGGCGTCGACGATTTCCGAGTTGGCGCCGCTGCGGTACAGGGTCTGGCGCACCGCCAGGACGTGCGGGTCCTTGGCGGCCTGGCGCAGCAGGTCGACCACCGGCGTGAACGACTCGAACGGGTGCAGCAACAGGATGTCCTGCTTGCTGATCACGCTGAAGATGTTCTCGCTGTTTTGCAGCAGTTTCGGGATCTGCGGCGTGAACGGCAGGTATTGCAGTTCCGGGTGGCTGTCCAGACCGGTGATGCTGAACAACCGGGTCAGGTTGACCGGGCCGTTGACCTGATACAGCTCGGTTTCGTGCAGGTTGAACTGCTTGAGCAGGTAATCGGACAGGTGTTTCGGGCACGTGTCGGCCACCTCCAGGCGCACCGCATCACCGTAGCGACGGGAGAACAGCTCGCCGCGCAAGGCGCGGGCCAGGTCTTCGACGTCTTCGGTGTCCACCGACAGGTCGGCGTTGCGGGTCAGGCGGAACTGGTAGCAACCCTTCACCTTCATGCCCTGGAACAGGTCATCGGCGTGGGCGTGGATCATCGACGACAGGAACACATAGTTGTCGCCCGTCCCGCCCACGTCTTCCGGTACACGGATGATACGTGGCAGCAGGCGCGGCGCCGGAATGATCGCCAGGCCGGAATCGCGACCGAAGGCGTCGATGCCTTCCAGTTCGACGATGAAGTTCAGGCTCTTGTTGACCAGCAACGGGAATGGGTGCGTCGGGTCGAGGCCGATCGGGGTGATGATCGGCGCGATCTCGTCGCGGAAATAGCGGCGCACCCAGGTCTTGATCTTGGTGTTCCAGTTGCGCCGACGAATGAAGCGGACCTGATGCTTCTCCAGCTCCGGCAACAGGATGTCGTTGAGAATCGCGTACTGGCGGTCCACCTGGCCGTGGACCAGCTCGCTGATACGCGCCAGGGCCTGGTGCGGCTGCAGGCCATCGGCACCGGCCTGTTCACGGGCGAACGTGATCTGCTTCTTCAGGCCGGCGACACGGATCTCGAAGAACTCATCCAGGTTGCTGGAAAAGATCAGCAGGAACTTCAAGCGCTCCAGCAATGGATAGGACTCGTCCAGCGCCTGCTCCAGCACGCGGATGTTGAACTGCAGTTGCGACAGCTCGCGGTGGATGTACAGGCTGCTGTCATCCAGGTTGGGGATCGCAATCGCCGGGGCCGGGGCGGGCTCGGTGGCCGCAGGCGGAGCGGGCTCCATCTGCGGTGGTGTCTCGGCGATTTGCTCGACCACCGGTTGAGCGTCTTTTACGGCAACTTCAGAGAGTCCTTCGGTATTCATCGCAAGTTCCTGGGAGGCTATTTCTGCTCTCGTAGCAATTGGGCGGCGCGCACGGCGAAATAAGTCAGGATGCCATCGGCGCCTGCGCGCTTGAAAGCGGTCAGCGATTCGAGGATCACCCCTTCGCTCAACCAGCCGTTCTGGATCGCGGCCATGTGCATGGCGTACTCGCCGCTGACCTGATAAACAAAGGTCGGCACTTTGAATTCGTCTTTGACCCGGCAAAGAATGTCGAGGTAGGGCATGCCGGGCTTGACCATGACCATGTCTGCCCCTTCTGACAAGTCGGCCGCGACTTCGTGCAGGGCTTCATGGCTGTTGGCCGGGTCCATCTGATAGGAGGCCTTGTTGGCCTTACCCAGGTTCAGGGCCGAACCGACCGCGTCGCGGAACGGGCCGTAATAGGCGCTGGCGTACTTGGCCGAATAGGCCATGATCCGCACGTTGACGTGGCCGGCCACCTCGAGGGCTTCGCGAATCGCCTGGATCCGTCCGTCCATCATGTCCGACGGCGCGACCACCTGGGCACCGGCCTCGGCGTGGGACAACGCCTGCCTGACCAGTGCATCGACGGTGATGTCGTTCTGCACATAACCGTCTTCGTCGAGGATGCCATCCTGGCCGTGGGTGGTGAACGGGTCCAGCGCCACGTCGGTGATCACCCCAAGCTCCGGGAAGCGGGCCCGCAGGGCACGGGTCGCGCGCTGGGCGATACCGTCCGGGTTCCACGCCTCGGCGGCGTCCAGGGACTTGAGGCCAGAGGGCGTGACCGGGAACAGCGCCAGCGCCGGAATGCCCAGTTCGACCCACGTCGCAGCCGCTTCGAGCAGCAGGTCGACGGTCAGCCGCTCCACGCCGGGCATCGACGCCACCGCTTCGCGACGGTTCTCACCGTCCAGCACGAACACCGGCAGGATCAGGTCGTCGGTGGTCAGCACGTTTTCACGCACCAGCCGACGAGAGAACTCATCACGGCGATTGCGACGCAGGCGGGTGGCAGGGAACAGACGATTGGCGGGGGTAAAGCTCACGGCAGACTCCTGAGCCCGCTGACGGGCGAGCGTGACAGTTATAAGCGGCCATTATGACGAACGTATGACAATTGTGTGCACCTGTGACCTGTCGTCGCAGTTATTGTCGTTGTAGGAAATGTTCACGTCGAGACACATTTCGATACTTTCCTGAATGTGTCTGAAGGGTTAGGCTGCGCGTTCATTTCGCCAGCACCCAGACAATGCTCCAGCAATTTCTACATGACTTCGGCTACCTGGCCCTGTTCATCGGCACGTTCTTCGAAGGTGAAACCATCCTCGTGCTCGCAGGTTTCCTGGCGTTCCGCGGCTACATGGACATCAATCTCGTGGTGGTCGTGGCGTTCTGCGGCAGCTACGCCGGTGACCAGCTGTGGTATTTCCTGGGCCGCAAGCACGGGCGCAAGCTGTTGGCGCGCAAGCCGCGCTGGCAATTGATGGGTGATCGCGCCCTGGAGCACATCCGCCGGCACCCGGACATCTGGGTCCTGAGCTTCCGCTTCGTCTATGGCTTGCGCACGGTGATGCCGGTGGCGATCGGCCTGTCGGGCTACCCGCCGGGCCGTTACCTGTTGCTCAACGGCATCGGCGCGGCGATCTGGGCCACGGCGCTGGCCGCCGCCGCGTATCACTTCGGCGCGGTGCTCGAAGGCATGCTGGGTAGTATCAAGAAATACGAGTTGTGGGTACTCGGCGCCTTGTTGGTCCTCGGTCTCTGCCTGTGGCTGCGTCGCCGCATCAAGAATGCGCGGCTGGCGAAGAAGACCCTTGAAGCCGAACGCCTGGCGCAGAGCCGGCCCGCTGAACCTACGACGCCAACCGAGTGAATCGGCTCCGGCAGCCATACAGGCCGATGCCGCTGAGCAGACCGTAACTGAACACACCGACCCAGGCCAGTGGGCTGGCCGGCCATAACCCAGCCATCGGCGCCAGCCACACCAGCAGCAGGCTCGACACCAGCCGCAGGCACTCCAGCCGTAGCGCCCACGGGCGATTCTCCAGGGTCGCGCCCAGCACGAACAAACCCAGCGCCACCGTGCCCCAGCCCAACACCAGTGCGGCCACCGGCAAACGCGTCTCCAGATTCATCAAATAACTGCCCAAGGCAATGTAGACGCAGAATTGCAGCACCACGTACCACTGCTGGCGCCCATCCAGCGGCACCTCGAATTTCTCGAAACGGTTCAGGTCCGGCTTGGCCAGCGGGTACTTCGCCGCCACGTCCGCCGGCCGCCAACCGGTGGGCATGAACCAGATCCGCAGCTTGTCCCACCAGCGTCCGGCTCGTCGAGCGTCCGACCACAGCTGGGCGTAAAACTGCAGGTTGGCCCACAGCGGATTCCAGCTGGCCAGTGGCGTGGTGACGCCGAAGATCACCGGCTCGTTGTCGTCTTCTTCCTGGAAGGTGCCGAACAGACGGTCCCAAATAATGAACACCCCGCCGTAGTTGCGATCCATGTAGAGAGGGTTCTGTGCATGGTGGGCGCGATGATTGGACGGCGTGACGAAACACCACTCCAGCCAGCCGAGCTTGGGAATGTGTTGGGTGTGGACCCAGAACTGGTACAGCAGATTCAATGCCGCGACGCTGACGAACACCCCCAGCGGCACCCCGGCGACCGCCAGCGGCAGGTAGAAGACCCAGCTCAGCAGGAAGCCGGTGCTGGTCTGGCGCAACGCCGTGGACAAGTTGTAGTCCTCGCTCTGGTGATGCACCGAGTGGGCGGCCCAGAGGATGTTGCGCTCATGGCCCATGCGGTGCAGCCAGTAGTAGCACAGGTCGTAGAGCACGAAGGCGAACACCCAGGTCCAGGCCTGGTCGCCCGGCAACGAGAAGATCGCCAGGTGCTTCAAGGCAAAGGCGTAGGTCACCAGGCCCACGCCCTTGGTCAGGAGGCCGGTGGTGGTCGACAGCACGCCGGTGCTCAGGCTGTTGATCGCGTCCGCGACCCGGTAGTGGCTGACCCCGCGCCAGCGATCGGCCAGCAATTCGACGGCAATCAGGACGAAGAAGAACGGCACGGCATACAGAATGAAATTCATGATGCGACCCGGGCAAGCGAAGCAGGGAGATAGTCGGCAGATTAGGTGTAGCTGCCGGATAACCCTATGGCAACGAATGACAAATTAGTGGACATTTAACGCCATGAATCTGGAGAAAAACCCATGAGCAAAAAAATTGCAGTGATCCTTTCCGGCTGTGGCGTGTACGACGGCGCCGAAATCCACGAGAGCGTGATCACCTTGCTGCGCCTCGACCAGCGCGGCGCCCAGGTCCAATGTTTCGCCCCCGACATTGCCCAACGGCATGTGATCAACCACCTGACGGGCGAAGAGATGCCCGAGAGTCGCAACGTGCTGGTGGAATCGGCGCGGATCGCCCGGGGCGAGGTCAAGGACCTGCGCGAGGCCAACGTCGAGGATTTCGACGCGTTGATCGTGCCCGGCGGCTTCGGCGCGGCGAAGAACCTCTCCAGCTTTGCCGTCGAGGGCGCCGGGTGCACGGTCCAGCCGCAAGTGCTGGCCCTGGCCGAAGCCTTTGCCGAAGCCGGTAAACCGGTCGGTTTGATGTGCATCTCGCCGGCCCTGGCAGCAAAAATCTACGGCCCTGGCGTGCTCTGCACCATCGGCACCGACGCCGACACGGCCGCCGCCGTGACCAAGATGGGCGGCACCCACGAAGACTGCGCCGTCACCGACATCGTCGAGGACACCGCCCGCAGACTGGTTACCACTCCGGCCTACATGTTGGCCAAGAACATCAGCGAAGCGGCCTCGGGCATCAACAAGCTGGTAGACCGGGTGCTGGAACTGACCCACGAAAACGACGCCTGACCTCCCCGCCCAGTCCCACAGAGATAGCCTGGACCCTGTGGGAGCGGGCTTGCTCGCAAAGACGTCGGTTCAGCCGGCCTATTCGTTGGCTGACACACCGCTTTGGCGAGCAGGCCAGCTCCCACAGGGGCGCTGAGCAGGATTCAAGATTGACGCGCCAATTGCGTCAATAGCCGATCCAGCGCATTGGCGAATACCTGCTTGTCCCGCTCGCTGTACGCCGCCGGGCCGCCGCCGACATGGCCCTGTTCACGCAGGTCAGTG
The DNA here is from genome assembly GCF_018325965.1 of Pseudomonas sp. Cab53. Lineage (NCBI taxonomy): Bacteria > Pseudomonadati > Pseudomonadota > Gammaproteobacteria > Pseudomonadales > Pseudomonadaceae > Pseudomonas > Pseudomonas sp. Cab53. Next base: position 5,963,947 of record NZ_AP021902.1, read on the forward strand.
AACAGGTTGCGTACCGCCAGCCGCTCCCCCATGTTCTGGGCATCGAATGCCTTGCCGCGGGGATCAAGGGCCGCGACGCCCTTCTTCACCAATCGGTCGGCCAGGGGCACGTCGCTGCAGATCACCAGTTCGCCCGGCGCGGCGTGCTCCACCAAATAGTCGTCCGCAGCGTCGGGGCCACTGGGCACCACGATCAGCTTCACACAGGCCAGGCCTGGCTTGATCTGCGGCTGACCCGCCACCAACACCACCTCGAACCGACGCTTCAGGGCGAACTTGACCACCAGGTCCTTCGCCGCCCTGGGACAAGCGTCGGCGTCGATCCAGACGCGCATCAGGACACCTGCACCTTGCGCTTCTCCGCCACCCAGCTACGGCCATACAGCACGACGATCGCCAGGATCGCCACCACTTGTGCGGCCAGCGAATAGGCATCGGCATGAATACCCAGCCAGTCGAAGTCGAAGAAGGCCACCGGACGGGTACCGAAGATCCCAGCCTCCTGCAACGCCTTCACGCCATGGCCGGCGAACACCACCGACAGCGCGCACAGCAACGCGGCGTTGATGCTGAAGAACAGCGCCAGCGGCAACTTCGCCGAGCCGCGCAGGATCACCCAGGCCAACCCGACCAGCAGGACCAGCGCTGTCGCGCCACCCGCTAACACCGCGTTGTGCCCGGCGGGACCTGCCTGCAACCACAGGGTTTCGTAGAACAGGATCACTTCGAACAGTTCGCGATAGACCGAGAAGAACGCCAGGATCGCGAAACCGAACCGGCCGCCGCCCCCCACCAGACTGCTTTTGATGTAGTCCTGCCAGGCCGCCGCGTGGCGCCGGTCGTGCATCCACACCCCCAGCCACAACACCATCACACTGGCGAACAACGCGGTGGCGCCTTCGAGCAACTCACGCTGGGCGCCGCTGACGTCGATCACATAGGCGGCCAGCCCCCAGGTTGCCAGGCCGGCCAGCAACGCCAGGCCCCAGCCGATGTTGACGCTGCGCACCGCCGATTGCTGGCCGGTGTTACGCAGGAACGCGAGGATCGCCGCCAGTACCAGAATCGCTTCCAGGCCTTCACGCAGCAGGATCAACAGCCCGGAGATATAGCTCAGCGACCAACTCAAGCCATCGCCGCCCAACAGGTCGGCGGACGCCTTGAGTTTCGCCTTGGCCGCATCCAGGCGCTGGGCAGCCTGCTCCACCGGCAAACCGTCCTGCAGCGACTGACGGTAGGCCATCAGGGCTTTCTCGGTGTCTTTGCGCACATTGGCGTCGACGTTATCCAGCGAGCTCTCCACCAGCTCGAAACCTTCCAGGTAGGCCGCTACCGACAGGTCATAGGCCTGGTCATGGTCACCGGCACGATAAGCCGCGATGCTTTTGTCCAGGGTCGCCGCGGTGTAGTCGAGCAACTGCGCCGGGCCGCGTTGCACCTGCGGGGGCTGCGCACGCTGGGCTCGGAAGGTGGCCGCCGCTGCTGGGCCCTGGGCGGCGAGGACTTCGGCCGGGGTCTGGCGGGCGAGGTCGGCCAGGTTGTAGGTCTGCTCGCCCTTGGCAGCGGCCGGGTCGGCGCTGAAGCTGGCGATGTAGGTGGCCAGGTCCCAGCGTTGACGGTCGTCGAGCTGATCGGCGAAGGCCGGCATGTCGGTGCCTTCGATGCCCATGCCGAGGGTGTTGTAGATCGCATAGAGGCTCAGGCGATCCAGGCGCTGGCCATCGCGCAGGTTGGCCGGCGGTGGCTCGAGGCCGACGCCGGCCGGGCCATCGCCGGCGCCGTTGGCACCGTGGCACACCGAGCAATTCTGGGCATACAGCGGCGCGCCACGGCTCGGGTCCGGGGTGATCACCGGCGCCTGGCTGACCTCATACGCCACCGCCAGCCGCGCGCCCAACTGCCGCGCCAGGAGGGCGACTTCGGCGCCCTCCTGGCGCTGGGTGATTGCACTGCGCAGGGCGCCGATGCCCTGGGTCAGCTCAGCCTTCTGCGGCTTGGCCGGCAGCCCGGCGATCAGCCCTTCCAGCGCCTGGGTGAATTCCAGCTGTTCACGGTACTCGGCCTCGTCGATGACCTTGCCTGCCTCGACCGTCGCCGGATAATCCGCCCCGATGTAATCCAGCAGATGCAGCGCCTGGGGGGCGCCTTCGACGGTGTCGGCCAACAGATAGGGGCTGCACAGGGCAAGCAACGGCAGTGCGAGCCAGGCCAGGAAACGAAGCGGGGCAGTCATGAATGACTCTCGATTGGTAATAAGAAGTAACACATTGTTCACTTCCAATGCCTTCGGCTCAAGGGCCGATGTGATTTAGGGGCATATTTTCATCGGATATTCACCCTTTGGAGGTGATGTCACAAAAACGGCATTTCGAAATTGAAAAGCCATTACATAGCCAAGCGCCACGTTTATAATCCCGCCGCCTTCTTATCGTTGGATGGCATAAGAGCTCCTCGCTTGATGAGGAACCGACAGCGCAGCGACGCCTGTCCGTGGGATCGTTCCAGCCCGACCCGCACACCCCCGGCTGCTATTCAGGGAAGAAATGTTCATGGCATCCCGTGCCGTTTTTTCGATCGCCCTCGGGGCGGTGACCTTGTTGTCCGGCTGCTCGGCCTTTCGCAACTACGATGGCGAACTGGCCCAGACCAACCAGCAGTTGGCTTCCGGCAATGTCGACGCAGCGCTGACCCTGCTGGAAAAGAACAACAGCAGCCAAGACAAAGACCTGCTGTATTACTTCGAGAAAGGTGAGCTGCTGCGGGCCAAGGGCGACCTGTCCGGCAGCCAGACCGCCTGGAACAGTGCCGACCAGCAGGTTGGCCAGTGGGAAGACGCGGTCAAACTCGACACGGCCAAGTACGTGGCGCAGTTCGGCAGTTTCCTGGTCAACGACAAAGTCCGCCGCTATGAAGGCTACGACTACGAAAAAGTCATGCTCACCACGCAGATGGCCCTGAACCTGCTGGCCGTGAACGACTTCGACGGCGCACGGACCCAGATCAAGAAAACCCACGAGCGCGAAGCGGTGATCGCCGACCTGCGGGACAAGGAGTACCTCAAGCGCGAGGAAGAAGCCGAGCAGCAAGGGGTCAAGACCGAGTACAAGGATCTCAAGGGCTACCCGGTGGCCAGCCTCGACGCCCCGGAAGTGGTCAGCTTGAAAAACAGCTACCAGAGCGCCTTCAGCCATTACCTGGCCGGTTTCGTCTACGAAGCCCTGGGGGAAAAGGACCTGGCTGCGCCGGGCTATCGCAAGGCCGCCGAACTGCGCCCGAACACGCCGCTGCTGGAGCAGGCCCTGCTCAATCTTGACAAGCCCGCCGCCAAGACCGACGACAGCGACGTCCTGATCGTGGTGCAGAGCGGCCTGGCGCCGTCCCGGGACTCGGTGCGCATTCCCCTGCCCCTGCCCATCAGCGGCAACCTGGTGATCACGCCGTTGTCGTTCCCGGTGATCAAGCCCGATACCTCCACGGCGACGTTCGCCCAGATCGGCGTCGACGGCCGCCAGATGGACCTGACTCAACTCAACAGCACCACCGCCATGTCCCGCCGCGCCCTGCGCGACGATATGCCCGGCATCATCCTGCGCACCACCGTGCGTGCGATCACCAAAGGCGTGGCGCAAAAGCAGATCAACGACACCAACCCCCTGGCCGGCCTGGCCGTGGGCCTCACCTCGGCGATCCTCGAGGGCGCCGACACCCGTACCTGGCGCACCCTGCCGGACTACACCCAGGTGGTACGCCTGCGCCTGAAGAAGGGCGAGCACCAGGTCACCCTGCCAAGTGCGGTGGGCGGCTCGGTGGTCAAGGTCAACGTGGATCAGCGCTACCAGGTCATCAGCCTGCGGGCGGTGGGCAACCAGGTTTTCGCCGGCGGCCTGGCGGCCCAGGTGATCCCGACTGCCACCCCGAGCGCGGTCGCCAGCCTCAAACAACCTTAAGAACGGAGTCTTTGTTCACATGCGTCTAAAACTGATCGCCGTCGGCGCCCTGGCCTTGCTGGCTGGTTGCGCCACCCCGCCGCCACCGGAGCCGGGCACCGCTGCCAGCAAGGTCGTGGCCATGGGCAAGACCAAGAACATCGTGGTCGGCGCCATGCGCGTGGCCCGGGAAAACGGCTACATGACCGTCAATGTGCAGCTGAGCAACACCAGCTACAACAACAAGACGATGTACTACCGCTTTGCCTGGCTGGGGCCGGAAGGCTTTCCGATTGCCGAGGAAGAAACCTGGAAGACCCTGACGCTGTATGGCGAGCAGACCAAGTTCCTCCCGGCCATCGCGCCAACGCCCAAGGCGGTGGACTTCCGGTTGGAAATCAATACGCCTTGAGGCCGGTTTCTGTCAGTCGAGCCAATGCCGATTCTGTGGCGAGGGGATTTATCCCCGTCGGGCTGCGAAGCAGCCCCCACCGCTCGCATCGGTAAGCCTGTCAGAGGGTGTCCAGCTGTTTATTTCGGGCTGCTGCGCAGCCAGCGGGGATAAATCCCCTCGCCACAAAAACCATTACGCCGACATTTGAGAGCACACCACATGTTCCTACGCATTTCCTCCCTCGCCCTCGCCGTCCTGCTGGTCAGCGGCTGCGCCAACAACTCGCCGGTACTGGGCAACAAGAACATCAGCTATGGCGACACCAAGGCCGTGGAAACCGTCACCAACGAGTTCGGCTCCACCGACCTGCAGATGATCGCCGAGTCCATGACCCGCTCCCTGGCCCAATCCGGTGTCCTGCAGGGCCGTCCGGTGGTTCAGGTCTACGACGTGAAGAACAAGACCAGCGAATACATCGACACGCGGGAAATCACCACCAGCATCAAGACCCAGCTGATGAAGACCGGGGCCGCGCGTTTCGCCAGCGACAACAACGCCATGGACAGCCAGGTCGACCAGCTCAAGCTGCAGAACCAGAGCGGTCTCTACAAGAAGAGCACCGTGGCCAAGACCGGCAACATGATCGCCGCCAAGTACCGCATCGAAGGCTCCATCAGCTCGATCGTCAAGCGCAGCAGCGACTACAAGGACGTTTTCTACAAGTTCAGCCTGCAATTGATCGACGTCGAGAGCGGTCTGGCCGAGTGGATGGACGAGAAAGAAATCCGCAAGACCACGGAGCGTTAAGCCATGCGCACATGGATTGGCATCATGGCCCTGGCCTGCGCGTTCACCGCGCAGGCGGCCCCGAAAGTCGCCGTCACCGACCTGGCGTACCAGGAGCGGGTGGAGGAATACATCCACACCGTTTCGGCCCAGAGCAACTTCCAGGCGAACGCCTACAGCGCCAGCGCTTCGTCGAGCTACGACGAAATGGAAGCCACCAGCAGCTACATCGAGCAGGGTGAATTGCGCAAGTTCACCGGCGACATCAAGGGCGAGATCCTGCGCAGCGGGATGTTCCAGCTGGTGCAGGGCACGCCGTACACCGCCTCGTCCAAGGGCGACGTCTATGACGTCATCAAGCGAATCAAGGCCGGGAACTTCAAGGGGGCCGACTACGTATTGTTCGGCACGGTGTCGGACATCGACTTCACCCGCGACATCAACGAGCTGGCGAACACCAACAGTTACTCGGCGGTGCTGGCGTTGACCCTGGTGGCGGACTTCAGCCTGATCAACACCAAGACGTTCGAAATCACCTCGGCGTTCACCGCCATGGGCGAAGGCCAGGACACCAAGCTGCTGAACCACCGGGACGTGCACATCAGCCTCAACCGCCCGCGGGTCGTGCGTGAAGTGTCCAAGGCCCTGGGGGAAGACGTGGCGCGGCAAATGAGCGAACAGCTCGGCGGCCCGAGCTACGAACAACCCCGCGAGCCCGCGCAGCGTAACAACCTGCCACGGGATACGGCGCCGGTGATCCTGCGCTAAGTCTTAGCGCCAATGGATGATGTTTCTGTGGCGAGGGAGCTTGCTCCCGCTCGGTCGTCCGACGCCTCGGGCGTAGCGACCGCAGGCTTTTGGGGCTGCTGCGCAGCCCAGCGGGAGCAAGCTCCCTCGCCACAGGTCCGCCGTGTCTCCAGTGCCTTTTCCGATAGAACGGATTACACCGCCGCCTTGCGAATCGTCGCCAGCAACCCTGCCGCGCCAATGAACAGCCCGGCAAACGTACGGTTCATCCGCCGTTGCTGTTTCGGGGTGCGCAACAGACGCAAGACCTTCGACGCCAACCCGGTGTAGCCGGCCATGACGATCAGGTCGACGCAGATCATGGTCGTGCCCAGGATCAGGTATTGCTGGATCAGGGGTGCGTGGGGGTCGATGAACTGCGGCAGTACCGCCAGCATGAACACCAGCGCCTTGGGGTTGCTGATGTTGACCAGGAAACCGCGAAACACCAGCGCCATGGGTTTGCCGATCGGCCGCACGGCCGCGTCATCGCTGATGTCGCTGGGAATGGCCCGCCACTGCTTGATGCCCAGGTAGACCAGGTACGCCACGCCAAACCATTTGATCGCATAGAACGCCGTGGCCGAGGCGGTGAGGATCGCCCCCACGCCGGCGGCAACGATGGCGATCTGCAGTGCCAGGCCCAGTTGCAGGCCCAGGGCATTCCAGTAGCCACGCCAGAAACTGTATTGCAGGCCGCTGGACATCGATGCAATGGCACCGGCACCCGGCGAAAGACTGATCACCCAGCAGGCGGCGAAAAACGCCAACCATGTTTCCAGCACCATTGCACACCTCGGCTCGAATTCGTCGAAACGAATACGCTAATGCGCCGCTGCACGGTTGACCACTGTTTTTTTCTGCTCGGGTTGAAGGGGGACTGCGAAGACCGCCCTACTCGACGAAACCGCCGACCGGGAATGCCTCGCTGCCACGCCAGCGCCGGACCGAACGCTGGAAGAACAGACTGTTGGGCACTTGCACCATGGAGCTGCCGGTGCCGAGCTCCTCAGGCTCGATCAGCGTGGTGTAGAGCAGGTTGATCGCCACCACCCGCCCCTTGATGCCGGGCTTGTCGGTGGCCTCCACCAACTCCACCACGTCCCCCAGGCGAAACGGGCCGACGGTGTAGATCAGCACGGCGCAGAGCAGGTTCGACAGCACACTCCAGATGGCGAAGAACGCCACCGCCGCCACCGCGACGAAGCCCGACAGGGCGGTCCACAGCACCGTGGCCGAAACACCCAGGCGCTCCAGCACGATCAACACCGCACTGCCCATGATCAGCCAGCGCAGCACACCCCGCAGGATGATCAGCAACTGCGGCGGGAAGGGATAGCGCTCGCCCAGGCGCGTGAGGGCGCGCGCCACGAAGCGCTGGGCAAAGTAACCGACCAGCAGGATCAGCAGGACTTGCACACCGAGCCAGATCGGCTCGATCCACATCACGGGAACAGGCAACGCCAGGGCTTCCATCAGGACAACGCCTCCAGCTCCGCTTGCAGGTTTTCCAGCACTTCCAGGGCTTGCATCCAGGCTTCCTCCAGCTCCGCTTCTCGAACTTTCAGCTTGGCCTGTTCGGCCAGCAGGTCACGCAACTCATCTTTGCGCGCCGCCTCGTAGAGACCGCTGTCACCCAGGCTGGTTTCGATTTTCTGCAGCTTTTCATGCAGCTTGCCCAGTTCGGCCTCGAGCTTGTCGGCCTCGCGCTTGTGGGGCGCCAATTGCTGGCGCAAGGCGGCTGCGGCCTGGCGCTGGGCTTTTTTGTCGGTCTTGTCCGGGTTGACCGGCGTGGTGCTGACCGGTGCGTTGCGCTGGCGATAGTCCACCAGCCAACGTGCGTAATCCTCCAGATCGCCGTCGAATTCCTCGACCTTGCCGTCGGCCACCAGGAAGAAGTTGTCTGTGGTGCTCTTGAGCAGATGTCGGTCGTGGGACACCACCAGCACGGCGCCACTGAATTCCTGCAAGGCCATGGTCAGGGCCAGGCGCATTTCCAAGTCCAGGTGGTTGGTCGGTTCGTCGAGCAGCAACAGGTTGGGCCGGCCCCAGGCGATCAGCGCCAACGCCAGGCGAGCCTTTTCACCACCGGAGAAATTCAGCACCGGCTCATCGATGCGCGCGCCACGGAAATCGAAGCCACCGAGGAAATCGCGCAGGGTCTGCTCGCGCTCGGTCGGCGCCAGGCGTTGCAGGTGCAGCAGCGGGCTGGCCTTGGCATCGAGAGAATCGAGCTGATGCTGGGCGAAGTAGCCGACCACGGTGTTCTCGCCACGGGTCAGGCGACCGCCCAACGGCTGGAGTTCACCGGAGAGGTTCTTGATCAGGGTCGACTTGCCGGCGCCGTTAGGCCCCAGCAGGCCAATCCGCGCACCGGGGGTCAGTTGCAGCTTGACCTTCTCCAGCACGGTCTTGTCGCCGTAGCCCAGGCGTGCGTCGGACAGGTCGATCAGCGGGCTGGAGATTTTTGTCGACTCGCGGAAGACAAAGTCGAACGGCGAATCCACGTGGGCCGCCGACAGCTCCTCCATCCGTTCCAGCGCCTTGATCCGGCTCTGGGCCTGGCGGGCCTTGGTGGCCTGGGCCTTGAAGCGGGCGATGTAGCTTTCCATGTGCGCACGCTGCGCCTGCTGCTTCTCATAGGCCTGCTGTTGCTGGGCCAGGCGCTCGGCGCGGGCGCGCTCGAAGGCGCTGTAGCCGCCACGGTACAAGGTCAGCTTGCGCTGATCGACATGGGCGACGTGATCGACCACGGCATCGAGGAAATCGCGGTCGTGGGAAATCAGCAGCAGCGTGCCCGGATAACCCTTGAGCCAGTCTTCGAGCCAGATGATGGCGTCGAGGTCCAAGTGGTTGGTCGGTTCATCGAGCAACAAAAGATCCGAGGGGCACATCAGGGCCTGGGCCAGGTTGAGGCGCATCCGCCAACCGCCGGAGAAATCGCCGACCTGGCGGTCCATCTGCTCATTGGTGAACCCCAGCCCGGCGAGCAATTTGCGCGCGCGAGCGTCGGCGGTGTAGCCGTCGGCGCTGTCGAGTTCCGAGTGCAGGCGGGCCTGGGCGGCGCCGTCGTGGGCCGCCTCCGCCGCCGCCAGGTCGCGTTGAACCTGACGCAGGCGCAGGTCGCCATCGAGCACGTAGTCCACCGCCAGCCGCTCGAGGGTATCGACCTCCTGGCGCATGTGGGCGATACGCCAATCGGCCGGCAGCATGCAATCGCCCGAGTCCGGGTGCAGCTCGCCGCGCAGCAAGGCGAACAGGCTCGATTTGCCGGCGCCGTTGGCACCGATGAGGCCGGCTTTGTGGCCGGCGTGCAGGGTCAGCTCGGCGTCTTCTAGCAGACGTTGCGGGCCACGCTGTAAAGTCAGGTTCTGAAGTCGGATCATAATGGCGGCGGAGTCTACCAGCTTCGCTCGCAACTGGCGCGAGTAGCACGATGTCCCCTGATCTTTGGCGTTTCTCCCTGGACCTCTATGCCAAGCCCGGCGTGGAAGCCGCCTGCCTGGCATCGCAAGAGGCCGGCATCAACGTGTGCCTGCTGCTGTGCAGCCTGTGGCTGGACCAGCGCGGCGTGCCCTGCAGCGAACCCCGACTGCACACGCTTCGACCGTTGGCCGAGGCCTGGGACGCCGAGGTGGTCAGGCCCCTTCGCAGCCTTCGCCGGCAATGGAAAACCATGGCCCAGCAAGACCCGGCGCTCGACAACCTGCGCGAACAGGTCAAGCGGCTGGAGCTGGAGGCCGAGCGGCGGTTATTGGAACGATTGGAAGCGGCGGCCAAGGATTGGCCACCGGCACAGCACGAGGGTTCAGCCCAATGGCTGCAAGCGCTGACGGCGAGTGTCGAACCTGCACACCACGACGCGCTGCATCAGCTGCGCGTCGTGGTGTCCGGCACTTAGGAAGCGCTGGTTGGGGTGCTGGTGCTCGGCGCCACGGAAGCGGACGGGCTGACTGCCGGCGCTGGAGTGCTGGCGGTTGGCGCAGGGGACGCTGCCGGAGCAGGCGCGGCGGTGGCCGGTTTGGCGGCAGGCGCAGCCGACGGTTTCGCGGCCGCTGGTTTTTTCACGGCGGGTTTGGCTGCTGGCTTGGCAGCAGCTGGCTTGGCAGCAGGTTTGGCCGCCGCCTTGGCAGGTGCCTTGGTCGCGGCAGGCTTGGCGGCGGTTTTTACGGCAGGCTTGGCTGCAGCGGGTTTGGCCGCCACTGTTTTGGTGGCTGCTGGTTGGGCGGCGGGTTTCGCGGCGGCTGTTTTGGCAGCGGGTTTTGCCGCCGGCTTGGCGACAGGTTTAGCGGCCGGTTTTGCAGCGGTGGTTTTCGTCGCAGCGGGTTTGGCAGCTGCGGTTTTTGCGGCAGGCTTGGCAGCCGGTTTAGCCGCCGGTTTTACCGCAGGCTTGGCCGCGACAGGCTTGGCGGCCGCGGTTTTTGCAGCCGGTTTGGCGGCCGCTTTAACGACTGGCTTTTTGGCCGCAGGTTTTGCAGCGCTGGCAGCGACGGGTTTGGCCGCTGGCTTGCTCGCGGTCTTGGCGGGTGCTTTCACAGCAGGCTTGGCCGCTACCTTGGCGGGCGTTTTTGCCACGGCAGGTTTAGCCGCCGGCTTCTTGGCCGATACAGCAGCAGGCTTGGTGGCACGCAATGTCAGCGCCTTGCCCGCAGCCTCTTGCACGCGACCTACGCCCTGGGCCAGTTTCAGGCTTTCCTGGGCATCGCGTTTGAGTTGGAGAATGTAGGCGCGGGTCTCGGACTGACGATCCTTCAAGGCGTCGAGCAGGTCTTCGAGTTCTTTCACGCCGTCCTTGGCCTTGGCTTGTGCCTTGGCCTTGCCGGCGGTGGCGGCGTCTTGCAGTTTGGTGCGCGACTTGTGCAGTTTTTCCTGCGCCTTGCCGCGTTGTTTTTCCAATTTGGCGAGCAGTTTTTCAGCATCAGCCATCGCTTGGGAGCAGGCATTTTCCAGATGCTCGAGCAAGCTGCCCGAGAGTTGTTGGAGCAAGTGCAACGGAGTGTTTACAGGCTTCTTGGTGGCCGACATGGTTTACCTCCTGACTGACGTGAGTGCGGCTCATACTAGACCTCTGCTGCAACCGCCGCTAGGGCATGTTGACAGTACACAAGACGTTGCGTTGCAAGGTACGAAAAATCTTCTTCATCCGCGCCAGGGCAACCCACCTCTGCACCTGTCGGCACTGGCATAATCCCTCGATTCGAGGCCGGAGATCCCCCATGTTGCGTCACCTGTTCCTGTCCCTGTGCATGCTTGGCTCCATGGCCCAGGCCGCTGACAAAACCAACGCAAACGATGCCCACGACCTGGCCTACAGCCTGGGCGCGAGCCTGGGTGAACGCCTTCGCCAGGACGTGCCCGACCTGCAGATCCAGGCCTTGGTCGAAGGCCTGCAACAGGCTTACCTGGGCAAGCCGCTGGCCCTCAGGGATGAACGCATCGAACAGATCCTGGCCGCGCATCAAGCGCAACTGACAGCGCAGTCGCTGCCACCTCAGGACGCGAAGGCGTTGAAGACGGAGCAGACATTTCTCAACGAAGAAAAGAACCGACCCGGCGTCCAGCAACTCGCGGACGGCATCCTGCTGACGGAGCTCAAGCCAGGCAAAGGTGCGAAGGCAGGCCCCCATGGCAAGGTCCAGGTGTTGTACATCGGGCGGTTGCCGGACGGCACCGTATTCGACGCCAATCACCAGGCCCAGTGGTTCAATCTCGACAGTGTGATTGACGGCTGGCGCAGCGCATTGCCGCAGATGCCGGTCGGCGCGAAGTGGCGCCTGGTGATTCCTTCGACCCTGGCCTATGGCGCCGAAGGTGCCGGGGATGTGATCCCGCCTTTTACGCCGCTGGTGTTTGAAATCGAACTGCTCGGCGCGACGGGCTAAGGTCGCCCAAACGAAAAACGGTGCGCCATGCGCACCGTTTTTTCATGCCTGCAAACCTTCAGGCCTGGACTGCGGCTTCTTCCTTGTGTGCGTTGTGCAGCACTTCGATCAGGCAGTCTTCCAGCTCGAAACGCTCGTGCAGCAAGCCGCCCAACTCCTTGAATTTCTCAGCCACGCACTTGCCTTCATCGCACAGGTCGTTGAACGCCAGCAGCTTCTCGGTGATGACGTCGATGCGCGGGTAGATCTGCTCGGCGAGCTCCAGGCCACGCTTGTCGTTGAAGGCCTTGGCCTCGCCCGTCAGTTGTTCGTAGATCTCGAAATGACCGGCCGATACATAGTCGACCAGCACACCGCAGAACTCCTGCAAGGGCTTGCGGCTTTCGCTCAGCGCTTCAGGCTTGTCGCCGAGGACGTCATAGGCCCGCACCAGTTCGTGACGCTCCTGCAACCAGCGATCGATCAGCAGATGCACCCCACCCCAGCGTTCCTGAGCATTCTGACAACTTTCGAGCATGGTGATTTCTTCCCTTGTGAGTCATGCCCCTCGCAGCCTGCGCACACCTGGATAACCAGGGACAAGCCAGACACAACATGTTCGAGTGACACGATTCCGATGACACGTGCGGGCCAGATTATGCCCGCACGACTACCGCTTCAAGGTACGCAGGCGATAAAGTTCATACAAGTGTTTAATCCAGCACCCGGGCCCACTGCGACGTATCGCCGCCGAGTGGTCGTGCCAGAGCACTCCAGGCAAGGCGCAGCAGCAGATAGGTCATTGCGACGGACACGGCGAGAAAGAACAGCAAGCTCCATTCGGGGATGCTCAGGTCGAACAGCGTCCAGGTGATGTTCGCGCAATCGACCACCCCATCGAGCACCCGGCGCAACGCACACCACCAGGATTGCACCCCGGTCATGGGGGTGACGCAATCAGCCACCGACTGGACCGAACGACTCTGCATCAGGACCTGATGCCAGGCCAGCGTCATCCCCCCGACGCGAACACCCACCCCAACGCCCCATAGACGATGCTGCCCGAACGCCCCGGGCCGTGCACGCAGGCTACGAGGCTGTTCACCAGCAACAACAGCAGGCACACCCGCTGCAAGACACACAGGCTGCACGGCGTCAGGCCGACCGAATATTCCAGGTAACTGGCAATGCCCAGTGCCAGGGCCGCGGCGATGGAAGCCATGAGAAACAAGAAGCGCGAGCAAGCCAAAAACATGGCGGTTCCGTAGCAGAAGAGACAAGTCGTTACGGTAGAGGAAAGCCCTCGGGCCTTTCAAGGCAGGCTCGCGCAGACACTTCACCAGGGATGTAGGGAATTCCCGACAGAGACAAAGGGACTTGTTACAGCTCGCTGTAGGACTTTGCTAAGGGCACTGACAAAAGCCCTTCAAGCGATGGCTGATCATCGCTTGTAACGCAATAAAAGCCGTGGCGAGGGAGCGGCGCCCTCGCCACGATGACTCAGGCCATGCTCACGTCGACAGCACCTGCGCCGACACCGGCAGCGGCGCCGCCAGCAGGCGCTCATCGAGCAAGCCCAGTCCTTCCTGGAACAACTGATTGCTGCGCTCGGCGTCGCCCAACTGCGCCAACAGGCGCGCCAACTCTGCGCAGGCTTCGGGATTGCGCTGGATCCGCAGGCTGCTTTCCAGGTAATCCCGGGCCTTGCCCCACAAGCTGTTCTGCAGGCAGAGACGCCCCAGGGTCAGCAGCAGGCTCGGATCGGCCGGATGGTCCTTGAGCCAGCCTTCGGCCGTTTGCAGTTGCCGGACCGGATCACTGCCGCGGACCAGCCCGTACAAGCGCGCGAGATGGCTGTCGTAGTGGCGCTTGAGCGCGATGCGCAGCGCCTCTTCGGCTTCGATCTGCGCTCCGAGTTGCCGCAACTGCTCGGCATACGCCAGCACCAGCGCCGGCTCCTGGCGCTGGGCGGAGGTCAATTGTTGCCAGGCCCGGTTCAACGATTGCAAGCCGACGCTGCCATCCTCTTCGCGGTGGGCCGCCAGGGTGAGGTTCTCGCCCCACGCCCGACGCTCCAGCTCCGCCAGCTCGGCGGCAGGCAAGACCTTGTCCTTGCGCAGCTCGGGCAGCAGCCGGATCACCGCCGACCAGTCGCCGCGCTGCTGATGCAGCCGTTGCAACTGGCGCAGCACCTGGACGTTATGTGGATGGCGTTCGTGCATGGCTTGCAGCGTCTCCAGCGCCCCCTCGGTGTCGCCCCGGTCGGTCTGCAGCTGCGCGTGAGTCAGGGCAATGGCCAGTTCCGCCTGGGGCTGGCGCTCCAGGGCGCGCTCCAGCAGGCTGTCGCTCTGCTCGTAAAGCCCTTGTTCATTGGCCGCGCGGGCCGCGCCGAGGTAATACAACAGGGGTTGGCGCTCGGCTTCGGCGGCGCGGTGCAAGTGCCGTTGGGCACTGGCCCAGCGACCTTCGGCCAGGTCCAACTGGCCGTGCTCGATCGCCACTTGCACACGTCGGCTGCGGTTGCGGCGCGACCACGGGTTGACCACGCCGCTGGAGGTGGTCACCAGCCCGATCAACGCAACCACCGCGCGCCACAGCAGCCAGAACACCGCCACCAGCGCCAGGGTGACCCACAGGCCGGCTTCGTAACGGAAGTTTTTGTACGCCACCAGTACGTAACCCGAATGCTCCGCGATGGCCACGCCCAGCAAAGCGGCGACGGCGATGACCACGAACACAATCACGTAGAGGCGCTTCATGGCGTGGCCTCCTGGGCGCCCGCCTTGGGCAGCGGCTTGACCGACTCTTCGGCATTGAGGTTGCGCCGCTCAAGATAGGCCTGGACGCTGCTCAGGGTGCCCGTCAGGTCCGGCGTGACCACGGTCACCGGCTGGTTGGTCAGCTCGGCCACGCGTTCGAGCATGATCTTGATCTGGGGGTTGTCCTGGTTGAAGTTGTTTTTCAGCACGTCCCGCGCCTCGGTCAGCGCCTGGGTGTACACCGGCGCCTGCCCATTGAGGGCCGCCCATTGGGCCTGCTCCAGCGCCAGGCTCAAGGCCAGGCGCACTTGCATCAGGCTTTGCCCGGCCAGGAGCGGACGGACGTTCTCATCGGCGTTGAAGTCGATGCGGATGTAACGCGAGATCTGGTCCCACCACTGTGCCCAGCGGCTGGCACCATCACCATCGGCCGTCAGGCCCAGCAGGGACTCGCCGCGATCCTTGTATTCCGGCGCCAGCTCGCTGAGCTGCAGCACCTGGTCTCGCAGGGCGCCCAGTTGCAGGAACAGTCCGGTGCGATCCGGCTGCTCGGTGCTGCGCAACGCGGCCAAGGTCTTGGCCAGTTGTTCGCGGGCGGCGAACGAACCGGGGTCATCCTGTTCGCGCAGGATTTCGTCGGCGCCCTGGACCAGCGCCTGGGCGCTGCTGATGTCCTGCAAGGCGGAAAGACGCAGGCTGGCCAGGCGCAGCAAATGCTCGGCCTCGGCCAGGCGCCAGTCCTTGCGGCTGGCACCGAGCACGGTTTCCAGGCGCTGGCTCAGGTGCTGCTGGTCACCTTGCAGCTGGGCCACCAGGCGACGACGTTCCTCCAGCTCTTCGGCGCCAGGCAACTGGGCCAGGCGCTCGGTCAGGCGCTGCTCATTGAGCTTGAGGGTCTGGGCCTGGTCGTTCAGCGCCTGGACCTGGGCGGACTGTTGCTGGTTGTTGGTTTGCAGGTGACGCACCTGCCACACACCCCAGCCGCCAACCGCTACGCCGGCGGCCCCGAGCAACAAGGCAAAAATAGCCAGCCCGTTGCCGCGACGCGGCGCCACCGGGGCCGGGGTTTCAACCGGCGCGTCGAGCACCGGCTGGTCTTGATCTGCTTTTGGCAAGGCTGTTTCGCTCACGTATCCATCCTTCGCATTAGAAAACGGCACGGAGTGTTCCCGTAACGCCGCCAGCAAAGCCGCGGCGCTAGCGCCACGGCAATCCACAACTGTTCGGGCCCCGGCAGCACGCGCCATCTCGGCAACCCTTGGGCTTGGCACAAACAACGGTAGCCGTGCCAGCGTCGGCCAGGCATCGCCGGCCAACCGCTGCAGATGCTCCAGGCCCTGCCCACTGCTGACCACCAGTGCGTTCAAGCGTTCCGCTTCAACCCGCGCCGACAGCTCACCTTCGGCGTAATGAGGAATGTCGCGTCGGTACAACTCCAGGTAATCGACACTAGCACCTTGCTCGCGCAAACGCTCTGCCAGCAAGCCGCGCCCGCCTTCGCCACGCACGATCAAGACCCGCGGATCGGGCCGGCTGACAGCCTGGCGCAACGCGGGAAGTTCGAGCAAGGCTTCGCTGTCGTCACCGTTGTCGGGATAAAACACCGTGAGGCCGGCGTCGGCGAGAATCTGCCCGGTGGCCGCCCCCACGCTGAACCACGGCTGATCGGGCGGCTCGGGCCAGAGCAGGCGCAGTTGTTCGATGCACAGGCGGGCGGCGGGCTTGCTGACCACGATCACGGCACAGTATTGGTCCAGGGCCTGGAGCATCGCCCGCCCCGCATCCGACAGCGGGATCGGCTCGATCGCCAGCAACGGCAGGCTGCTGCTGAAGATACCGGCATCAGCCAGGACAGCCGCCAAGGCCGACGACTCATCCTGCGGCCGTGTGAGCAGCAGCCGCCACCCCGTCACGCGTGGCCCGCCTCGCCGTAGACCGCCTTGAGAATGTCGGCGGCGCCCTGGCTCAGCAGGTCTTCGGCCACGCGCACGCCCAGCGCCTCGGCATCGCGATGCGGCGCCCGGGCCTCGGCACTGAGCAACCGGCCGCCATTGGGATCGCCCACCAGGCCACGCAACCAGACCTGCTCGCCTTCCAACACGGCGTAACAAGCGATCGGCACCTGGCAACCGCCGTTCAGATGCTTGTTGAGGGCGCGCTCGGCGAATACCCGGGTGGCGGTGTCTTCATGGTGCAACGGCGCCAGCAAGGCATGGATGTCGCTGTCGGCGCTGCGGCACTCGATGCCCACGGCGCCCTGCCCACCTGCTGGCAGGCTGTCGTCGACGCTGATGGCCGAGGTGATACGGTCTTCGAAACCCAGGCGGATCAGGCCGGCGGCGGCGAGGATGATCGCGTCGTACTCGCCGGCGTCGAGCTTGGCCAGACGCGTGTTCACGTTGCCACGCAGGAAACGGATCTGCAGGTCCGGGCGGCGCGTCAGCAATTGTGCCTGGCGACGCAGGCTGGAGGTGCCCACCACACTGCCGGCTGGCAATGCCTCGAGGCTGGCAAACGTGTTGGAAACGAATGCATCGCGCGGGTCTTCCCGCTCGCAGATGCAAAACAGGCCCAGGCCTTCAGGGAAGTCCATGGGCACGTCTTTCATCGAGTGCACGGCGATGTCGGCTTCGTTGTCCAGCAACGCGGTTTCCAGTTCCTTGACGAACAGGCCCTTGCCGCCAATCTTCGACAGGGGGGAGTCGAGCAGCTTGTCGCCGCGACTGACCATGGGCACCAGGGTCACGACCAGCCCGGGATGGGCGGCTTCCAGGCGGGCTTTGACGTATTCGGCCTGCCAGAGGGCCAGGGCGCTTTTACGGGTGGCGATGCGGATCTCGCGAGGGGACATGGATCAATCCGTACTTAAAAGATACGGCAGATAATAACAGTTCAGCCAGAACCGCTTTGATTTGAATCACGACCCCAAGGCCTCCCTGGCCGTCATTGTCCTGGGAAAGGAATGTCTGGAACGCCCCCGCGAACCGGGCTAAAGCTGCTGCATCATCTTGCGCACGCCGGCCACGTGTCGTCGGCTGACGATCAGCGCATCACCGTTGAGGCCTTTGAGGAAAAGCTGGAAATGCCCCAGGGGCGTGCGTTGCAAACGCTCGATCCGCTCGCGGGCCACCAGGGCATTGCGGTGGATACGAACAAAGCGTTCGCCGAACTCGTCCTCAAGGGCCTTGAGTGGCTCGTCCAGCAACACCTCGCCACTCTCGTGGCGCAAGGTCACGTACTTGTGATCGGCAATGAAGTAGACCACCTGGTTCAACGGGATCAACTCAATGCCTTTGCGGGTGCGCGCGCTGATGTGGCTGCGCGGGCCGCTGCCACTTTCCGCTGCCGGGCGGGTCAGCGCCGCCAGTTGCACCCGGTTGGGTCGCTCGGCCTTGCGCAAGGCATCGGGCAAGGCCTCGGACGCCACCGGCTTGACCAGATGGCCGACGGCGCTGGCCTGCAGGACCTCGGGCGGAAAATCGTCCCGGGTGCTGCAGAACACCACCGCAGGCGGCGACTCTCGTTCGCACAACTTCGCCGCGACCTGCAGGCCATCCAGGCCAGGCATGCGAATGTCGAGCAGCACGATATCCGGCTTGTGGCTGTCGATAAGGGCCAATGCCTCTTCGCCATTGGTGGCGCTCGGCTCCAGGACACTGTATCCCTCGAGCTCGCCAACCATTCGGCTCAGGCGCTCGCGGGCCAGTGGTTCGTCATCAACGATCAGGACATTCATATTGCGCTGGATTCCTGCGTGAGTCTCGCACAAGGATAGCGTAGACAGGGGAAGTGACATCCGTCACCGCGATCCACGCTAAGACTCGCCCGAGGGCCAAAAAGTGCCGCGAGGCGGTCGCCTATCTTTACCAGCGCTTGCCTACCGATGCTCGAGGCCTGTTGTCGCACGGCGTCGCCGTAGGGATTGTTCGTTTTCGATTTGACCAATATTGAGCACCCCCTGGTTGATTCGGCCGATTCGCCATGAATGAAAAAAAGCAAACACCTATCGTCCACTGTAGACGGTTGCCACGACGATATTGCTCAATCGGAAAATATCGTTGCGCGCAAAACCGGGTCCGAACGCCCGGCCCACGGGTAAAAAACCTGCCGACCAGTGTCAGCGCCAGCCCTGGCAACCCTGTTATCATCCGCCGCAGCCTTCAACCGCTACTTTTTCCACAGCCGATCACGAGCGAATTCATGAGCACTGACAAGACCAATCAGTCCTGGGGCGGCCGCTTCAGTGAACCCGTCGACGCCTTCGTCGCCCGCTTCACCGCCTCCGTCAACTTCGACCAGCGCCTGTATCGCCACGACATCATGGGCTCGATCGCCCACGCCACCATGCTGGCCAAGGTCGGCGTGCTGACCGATGCCGAGCGCGACAGCATCATCGACGGCCTCAAGACCATCCAGGCTGAAATCGAGGCCGGCCAGTTCGACTGGCGCGTCGACCTCGAAGACGTGCACATGAACATCGAAGCGCGCCTGACCGATCGCATCGGCGTGACCGGCAAGAAGCTGCACACCGGCCGCAGCCGCAACGACCAGGTCGCCACCGACATCCGCCTGTGGCTGCGCGACGAGATCGACCTGATCCTGGCCGAAATCACCCGCCTGCAAAAAGGCTTGCTGGAGCAGGCCGAACGCGAGGCCGAAAGCATCATGCCGGGCTTCACGCACCTGCAGACCGCGCAACCGGTGACCTTCGGGCACCACATGCTGGCCTGGTTCGAAATGCTCAGCCGCGATTACGAACGCCTGGTCGACTGCCGCAAGCGCACCAACCGCATGCCCCTGGGCAGCGCCGCGCTGGCCGGTACCACCTACCCGATCGACCGCGCCTACACGGCCCAACTGCTGGGCTTCGACGCCGTGGGCGGCAACTCGCTGGATAACGTCTCGGACCGCGATTTCGCCATCGAATTCTGCGCCGCCGCGAGCATCGCGATGATGCACCTGTCGCGTTTCTCCGAAGAGCTGGTGCTGTGGACCAGCGCGCAGTTCCAGTTCATCGACCTGCCCGACCGCTTCTGCACCGGCAGCTCGATCATGCCGCAAAAGAAAAACCCCGACGTCCCGGAGCTGGTGCGGGGCAAGAGCGGTCGGGTGTTCGGCGCGCTGATGGGCCTGTTGACCCTGATGAAAGGCCAACCGCTGGCCTACAACAAGGACAACCAGGAAGACAAGGAACCGCTGTTCGACGCCGCCGATACCCTGCGCGACTCGTTGCGGGCCTTCGCCGACATGATCCCGGCCATCAAGCCCAAGCATGCGGTGATGCGCGAAGCGGCCCTGCGTGGTTTCTCCACCGCCACCGACCTGGCCGACTACCTGGTGCGCCGTGGCCTGCCCTTCCGCGACTGCCATGAAATCGTCGGTCACGCCGTCAAGTACGGGGTCGACAGCGGCAAGGACCTGGCGGAGATGAGCCTGGACGAACTGCGCCGCTTCAGCGACCAGATCGAACAGGACGTGTTCGCGGTGCTGACCCTCGAAGGCTCGGTCAATGCCCGGGACCACATCGGCGGCACCGCGCCGGCGCAGGTCAAGGCAGCGGTCGTGCGCGGCCAGGCGTTGCTCGCCAGCCGCTAAAAGGCGAAAAGCTTCGCGAGCAAGCCCGCTCCCACAGTCGATCTCCAGTGAACGCAGGCTCTATGAGCTGATGGAGATCCAATGTGGGAGCGGGCTTGCTCGCGAAGGCATCCGCTCAGACGCTACACATTCACTTCTTGGCGGCGACCTTCGCCAAAAACTCCGGCATCCCCGCGTCCCTGTCCGCGGCGATGCGCTGCACGTGCGGATTTTGCCCCAAGCGCTCCATCAACGCCTGGGCCGCGGGCAGTTCGGCCAGCAGGTCAATATCGAACAACTTTTTGCCCACCTGTAAGGCGGGCGAAACACTGTAGAGAAAATACAGGTCGGCAATGCTCAGGCTGTCGCCCGCGACATAGGGCGAGAATTTGCCGTGCCTGCCCAGCGAAGCGAACCCCAGCAGCAGTTCGGCCTTGGCCTTTTCCTTGACCGCATCGGCCACCGACATGCCGAAGAAGGCCTCGGCATAGCAGGCCCGAGCGGGCAGTTCGATGTACAGCTCGATCTCCCTGCACAGGGCCAGTATCTGGGCGCGCTCGTACGGATCGCTGGGCAGCAGGGCCTTGCCCTGCTGGGTTTGCTCGATGTATTCGAGGATCACGCTGGTTTCGCTGATGAAACCTCGCTCGGTCTTGAGCACCGGCACCTTGCCGCGCGGGCTGATGGCAACCACTTCGGGGGCCTGACTGCCGTAGAACGACACTTCCTGGAAGGGCACGCCCTTCTCCAGCAGTGCCAGCTTGACCATGTTGTAGTAATTGCTGACGCAGAAACCATAAAGCTCGAGCATTACAGATGCCTCCAGGCCGGTGGGGGTTGGCAGCCTAGCGTTATAGACTGCGCGGACGTTTCTCGCCAGGCGCATCACGGCGCTGAATGCAGGTAAACTGGCGACCTTTCTGACAGGAGCCGGCCATGAGCGAGCCAACCGATATCGATAACGACGAAGAAGAATTCGTTGAAAACACGCTGATCCAGGCCATCGAAAACCAGATCGAAAGTGACAATCCGCCTGCGGCCAAAGCCACTTTCAACAAGTTGACCCTGGTCGGTTATGAGCGCGAAGACATCCTCAACCTGATGGCCCATGTGCTGGCAGTGGAGATCGATGCGATCCTGGAAGAAGACCGCCCGTTCGATACCCAATGGTACGAAGCCGCACTGCGCGCCCTGCCTGAGCTGCCGCCGGAAAAGAACTGAACGACAGGTGCAGATGCTCCTGTGGCGAGGGGATTTAGCCTGACAGAACACTGGCCCCCCTCCCCAAAACAAAAAAAGCATGACCCTGGCACTGGACAGCTCGGCCGAGTGCGCTCACCTTAGTGACGCTGTCGACCCAATTCCTAGAAAGTCTGGAGTCCTTATGTCGCTTACCCCTGAGTTGGTTGCCGAACTGGAAATCCTTGCACTCTTCAACCTGGACAGTTCCCAGGAAGGCCTGAAAATTCATCAGACCGCTGCCCCCAAGGCCATTGCCGCCGCCCAACGCCTGTATGAAAAAGAACTGATCACCCAACCCGACGGTGGTTACCTGACCAGCCTGGGTCGGGACGCCGCGCAGAATGTCCAAACCGTCCTGACGATTCTCAGCGTCCAAGAAGCCGCCTGATTCGCCCCTGTCGCCCACGGAAATCTGCCTGGCCGGATTTCCGCAGGCGCAGGCGTCTTGCGTGAAAAATCTGACATCCCAATCGACTTTCAGCTTAAGAATTCCCGAGCCCGGACGCTAAACTGCCATCACCCCCTGATTTCCCACGTTCGACGCCGCGAGCCGGTTTGAGCCGACATGACCCGCAACCATGAAATACGCCCTGATCTGGACGAGGGAATCGACCGCAAGGTCCTGAGCCAGTTGCGCGCACGTTTTCTCAAGCTCAACAGCGTCCGGATGGAGCGCGCCCTGGAAGGCCTGTCCCCGCGCCAGCAAGGCGTGCTGACGCTGTTGCCACTGTTCTTCCACGTCAACCATCCGCTGCTGCCTGGCTACGTCTCCGGCAGCACGCCCGCGGGGCTGTCGAATTACGAACCCGATGCCAACGTGCTCGCAGAGGCCCAGCGCCTGACCCGTTCGTTTTCCTACAAGCCGCGCCACGGCAGCAATCCGCCGCGACCGATCCATGGATTGTTCCTGATGGGCAGCCTGGGCACCCTGGCCCAGGCCGACCAGAGCGACATGGACGTGTGGGTCTGCCACGGCCCGGACTTGAGCGACGACGAACTGGCCGAGCTGCGCAAGAAATGCCAGTTGCTGGAAGCCTGGGCCGCGACCCAGGGCGCCGAGGCGCACTTTTTCCTGATCGACCCGGTGCGCTTCGTGCGCGGCGAGCGCGACAACCAGCTCAGCTCCGACGACTGCGGCACGACCCAGCATTACCTGCTGCTGGACGAGTTCTACCGCACCGCGATCTGGCTGGCCGGGCGCACGCCCATCTGGTGGCTGGTGCCGGTCTACGAGGAAGACAACTATGAGCAATACACCCATACGTTGCTTTCCAAGCGTTTCATTCGCGCCGACGAGACCCTGGACTTGGGCCATATGGCCTACATCCCACCGGGAGAGTTCATCGGGGCCGGGCTCTGGCAGTTGTTCAAGGGCATCGAATCACCCTACAAGTCTGTGCTCAAGCTGCTGCTGACCGAGGTGTACGCCAGCGAACACCCGGATGTGCGCTGCCTGAGCCTGCGCTTCAAGCAGGCGGTGTTTGCCAATCGCCTGGACCTGGAAGAGCTGGACCCCTACATGGTGGTCTACCGCCGCCTCGAGGAATACCTCAATGCCCGTGGCGAACCCGAACGCCTGGAGCTGATCCGCCGGGCGTTGTACCTGAAGGTCAATCGCAAACTCACCGGCCAGGTACGCAGCGGCGGCTGGCAACGGGTGCTGCTCGAGCGCCTGGCTCGGGAATGGGGCTGGGACCAGCGGCAACTGGCGCTGCTGGACAGCCGCAGCCAATGGAAAGTGCGCCAGGTCAGCCATGAGCGGCGGGCCCTGGTCAACGAGCTGACCCACAGCTACCGCTTCCTGTCCCAGTTCGCCCGCACCGAAAAGACCGTCAGCCTGATCAACAAGCGCGATCTCAATGTCCTTGGACGACGGCTGTACGCGGCGTTCGAGCGCAAGGCCGACAAGGTCGAGTTCATCAACCCCGGCATCGCCCCGGACCTGGCCGAAGACACCCTGACGCTGATCCAGTCGCCGAACAAGAAAGAGCCTGGGCAAAACCAGTGGGGCTTGTACAACGGCAGCCTCAACGCCCTGGAGTGGGAGAACTTCGCGCCGATCAAGCGCAGCCGCGAGCTGCTGGAGCTGTTGACCTGGTGCCATCGCAACGGCGTGATCGACAGCAGCACGCGCCTGGCCTTGCACCCAGGCAGCAGCGACCTGAGCGAGTTCGAGCTGTTCAACTTGCTGGGCAGCCTGCAACAGTCCATCGCCCTGCCTCTGGCCACGGTCGACGAAGAGCGACTGCTGCGCGCCAGCGTACCCAGCGAAGTGCTGATCCTGGTAAACGTCGGCGTCGATCCGCTCAAGCACCACCGCGACCTGAATATCCTGATGACCACCGAGCGCACCGACTCCCTGAGTTACGCCGGGGTCCGGGAAAACCTGGTGCTGACCCTCGACCAGGTCACGCTCAACAGCTGGAACGAAGTGCTGGTCAACCGTTTCGACGGCGAGCATGCGTTGCTCGATTGCTTGCGCGACTACCTCAACGACCTGCCCGCCACGCAAAACCAGCCGCGCTTGCAGGTGCGCTGCTTCTGCCACAACCGTGCCCAGTTCATTGCCCGCCGGGTCGAAGAGGTCTTCGAAACCGCGCAGACCCTGCTGCTGAGCCGGCTCAACTACCGCTACCTGCTTCAGGTCCAGCAGCACTATCACGTGCTGGAATTGCTGCCCGGCCAGGTCAATCACGTGGCGCTGGGCAGCCAGTCGGCGCTGATGGATTACCTGGGCGAGGAACTGAGCGCCTACAGTCCGCTGCACCTGGACTCGATGGCCCTGGAAGACCACGACCTGGCGCTGGTCCTGCCCATGGGGCAGCCCGAGTGCATCCAGGTGTTCTACCGGGTCAACGACGACGATGCCGATCTGTACGTGCTCGATGAGCTCAATGCCCTGTGGCAGCAACGCTTGCCGTATCACGATGAGCACAGCCTGCTGGTGCCTTTGCAGCGCTTCCTGCAATCGGTGCTGTACCGCCGCGACGCGCTGCTACCGATCGAGGCCGCCCAACCGCTGCCCCTGGAAACCCTGTACTACCAGCTCCTGCCGTCAGGCCCAGGCCGGGCGCGGCGGATCGAATCGCGGCAAGCGCCGCAGACACCGCAGAACAAACCGTTCTATGACGTGCAGGCAATCATCGGCAAGGCGACCCACGGGCAGGTGCACGTGACGCTGTATTGCGACCAGCAGGAATTTTCCGAATTGGAGCATGGCGACCAGCTGTTTCGCGTGGTCGCCCGGGAGATCGTCGAGCAGCGCCGCGAGGCCCAGCGCTATCGCTGCTACATCACCGACCTGGACCTCTCGGGGCTGGTGGGTGACGGCGCCTGTTCAAGCAATCTGTACCTGCGCTACAAGGCCGACCTCGAACGCGCGCTGAACGAGGCGCTGGCCCTGGTCTGAGGGCTCGCCTCAGAGGTGGAAGTCACCGCCGGCCTCGGGCTGGTATTCGACGTCCAGCAAGGTCAACTTCAGTGTCTTGCCACCCGGCGCCGGCCAGTCGATGTGCTGGCCGACCTTCAGGCCCAGCAAGGCGCTGCCCACGGGCGCCAGGATCGAGATCTTGCCTTCGTCGGCATTGGCGTCCTGTGGGTAGACCAGCGTCAGGTGATAGTCCTTGCCACTGCTCTCTTCACGGCAGTGCACCCGCGAATTCATGGTCACGACATCGGCCGGCACTTCATCGTGGCCCACCAGGGCCTCGGCGCGATCCAGTTCGGTCTGCAACGCGATGACGCCGGGCAAGGTGTCATCAAGGCTGTCGATCAGGCGCTCCAGACGCTGTACGTCCAGGCGGGTAAGGGTGATGGCAGGTGCGGTCATGATTCAGGCAGACTCCTTTCTTCTGCACGAAAAAAGCAAAACCCCGCCACAAGAAGACGGGGTTTTCACGGGCCTCGATGAGTTGAGGCGTTGCCGGACACTACCACAGCTCAATAAATAAACAACCCACAGGCGGCTGCACTGTTTGCGTCAGAAGTAAACTATTGTGGCGAGGGGATTTATCCCCGTTGGGCTGCGAAGCAGCCCCAAAGTGCTCTATCTGGCACACCGAGGCGTCAGGTTTCAGGGCTGCTTCGCACCCCAGCGGGGATAAATCCCCTCGCCACAAATGATTACACTTGGGATTTGCGTCTGGCCGCCTCGGCACAGATCACCCGCCGGCGCGCGTCGTCGGCCGAGCGCCATTCACGGATATCCTCCACATGGCGGAAACAGCCGAGACAGACTTTCTGCTCGTCCAGCTTGCACACGCTGGTGCACGGCGATGGCACGGCAGGGCTGACGTTGCTGTAGAGCGGCTTGGGCGGGCGCGCCGCAGCGGTCTGGCTCACGCTGTCAGAGGCCTTCGAAATCGAGCTTCACCCCAGCCTGCGCCTCGACAATGCGTTCGAGCATCTCACCCAGCTGCTCCTCGCTCTTGTCGCACATCCAGCGCTCGCTTTCCTCGTCGTAGTCGAAGTGGAAGCCGCCGGACACCGCCGCCAGCCACAACTGGCGCAACGGCTCCTGGCGACTGAAGATCAACTGGCTGCCGTTCTCGAACTTCACGGTGAGCACACCGGCGGAGCTTTCCAGGTCGATGTCCAACTCGCTGTCGTCGAACACATCTTCCAGCGTTTGCTGGGTCGCATCGACCAGATCGTGGAAACGGGCTTCAGTCAAACTCATTGCGGCAACCTCGAAAATGTCAGCTCATGCTCAAGCGCCGCAAGATACGGGCGCTGCCTGATGATTGCAAAGGATAACCCATCGACGACCCCCAGCGCCGCCGGACGGGCGCCCCGTTGCATAGGCAAGGCGCCGGGTGGCCGGTATACTCCGGCGCAATTAACGCATTTTCAAGGATTTCGCCATGAAGCGCCTGATCTCTTCCCTTGCTGCGCTCGTCGCGGTTGCCTGCCTTGTAACAGCTTGTGGTCAAAAAGGTCCGCTGTACCTGCCTGACGAGAGCAAGTCCCCTGAAGAGCAGGCCAAGTCGTCGCAGTCCAAGTCCCACGCGCACGACACCCACACCACCACTTACTAAGGGAACGCCATGGACGTTTTTAACTACCGTGGCGGGGAGCTGTTCGCGGAAGGGGTTGCCCTGTCCGCGATCGCCGAGCGCTTTGGCACGCCGACCTACGTTTATTCCCGCGCCCATATCGAAGCCCAGTACCTGGCCTTCGCCGATGCCCTCGCTGGCATGCCGCACCTGGTCTGTTTCGCCGTCAAGGCCAACTCGAACCTGGGCGTGCTCAACGTCCTGGCGCGCCTGGGCGCCGGCTTCGACATCGTTTCCGGTGGCGAACTCGAACGCGTGCTGGCCGCGGGCGGCAGCGCCGACAAGATCGTATTTTCCGGCGTCGGCAAGACCCGTGAAGACATGCGCCGCGCCTTGGAAGTGGGCGTGCACTGCTTCAACATCGAGTCCACCGACGAGCTGGAGCGCCTGCAAATCGTCGCCGCCGAGCTGGGCGTGCGCGCGCCGATCTCCCTGCGCGTGAACCCGGACGTCGACGCCGGCACCCACCCGTACATTTCTACCGGTCTCAAGGAAAACAAGTTCGGCATCGCCATTGCCGACGCCGAAGACGTCTACGTGCGCGCTGCCCAACTGCCGAACCTGGAAGTGCTGGGCGTCGATTGCCACATCGGCTCGCAGCTGACCACCCTGGAACCCTTCATCGATGCCCTCGACCGCCTGCTGGCGCTGGTCGACCGCCTCGGCGACTGCGGCATCTACCTGCGTCACATCGACCTCGGTGGCGGTGTCGGCGTGCGCTATCGCGACGAACAACCGCCGCAGGTGGCCGAGTACATCAAGACCGTGCGTGAACGACTCGAAGGGCGTGACCTGGCGCTGATGTTCGAGCCAGGCCGCTACATCGTCGCCAACGCCGGCGTGCTGCTGACCGAGGTCGAATACCTCAAGCACACCGAGCACAAGGATTTCGCCATCGTCGACGCGGCCATGAACGACCTGATCCGTCCGGCGCTGTACCAGGCCTGGATGGACGTGACCGCCGTGCGCCCGCGCGATGGCGCGACCCGCAACTACGATATCGTCGGGCCGATCTGCGAGACCGGTGATTTCCTGGCCAAGGGTCGGGAACTGGCGCTGGAAGAAGGCGACCTGCTGGCCGTGCATTCGGCCGGTGCCTACGGTTTTGTCATGAGCTCCAACTACAACACCCGCGGCCGCTGCGCCGAGGTGCTGGTGGACGGTGACCAGGCTTTCGAAGTGCGTCGCCGCGAGACGGTAGCCGAGTTGTTTGCCGGCGAAAGCCTGCTGCCGGAGTAAAACCATGCTGCTGCGTTTTACCAAGATGCACGGCCTGGGCAATGACTTCATGGTCCTCGACCTGGTCAGCCAGCACGCGCACATTCTGCCCAAGCACGCCAAGCTCTGGGGTGACCGGCACACCGGCATCGGCTTCGACCAGTTGCTGATCGTCGAGGCGCCGAACAACCCGGACGTGGACTTCCGCTATCGGATCTTCAACGCCGACGGTTCGGAAGTGGAGCAATGCGGCAATGGCGCGCGCTGCTTCGCCCGCTTCGTGCTGGACAAGCGCCTGACCGCCAAGCGACAGATCCGCGTCGAGACCAAGAGCGGCATCATCGAGCTGGATGTGCGCAACGACGGCCAGATCAGCGTCAACATGGGCGCCCCGCGCCTGGTGCCGGCGGACATTCCGTTCAAGGCACCCGCCCAGGCGCTGAGTTACCAGGTCGATGTCGAAGGCACCCCGGTGGAACTGGCCGCGGTGTCCATGGGCAACCCCCATGCCGTGTTGCGCGTGAGCGATATCAACAGCGCGCCGGCGCATGAGCTGGGACCGAAAATCGAACACCACCCACGCTTTCCAGCACGGGTGAACGTCGGTTTCCTGCAAGTCATCGACCGTCACCGCGCGCAGTTGCGCGTGTGGGAGCGCGGCGTCGGGG
This sequence comes from Pseudomonas sp. Cab53, assembly GCF_018325965.1. Taxonomy (NCBI): domain Bacteria; kingdom Pseudomonadati; phylum Pseudomonadota; class Gammaproteobacteria; order Pseudomonadales; family Pseudomonadaceae; genus Pseudomonas; species Pseudomonas sp. Cab53. Next base: position 5,992,215 of record NZ_AP021902.1, read on the forward strand.
AAACCCAGGCTTGCGGCACCGGAGCCTGTGCGGCCGCAGTTGCGGCGATCAGCCAGGGGTGGATGGATTCGCCTTTGCTGATCGACCTGCCTGGCGGGCGCCTGTCCATCGAATGGGCAGGCCCTGGCCAACCGGTGATCATGACCGGCCCGGCAGTGCGCGTATACGAAGGACAAGTTCGTCTTTGAGTGAGCCAACCCCATGACCGACAAGCCACAGGTTCCAGCGACGCCGCCCGACGACACTCCGAGCCCGCTTCCAGAAGCCGCGGCCGTGGCCGCCTACCTGGAGGCCCACCCGGACTTCTTCGTCGGGCACGAAGAATTGCTGGCAACGATGCGCATCCCTCACCGGCGCGGCGACACCGTGTCGCTGGTGGAGCACCAGATGAAGATCCTGCGTGAGCGCAACATTGAAATGCGCCACCGCCTGTCCCACCTGATGGACGTGGCACGGGACAACGACCGGCTCTTCGACAAGACCCGTCGGCTGATCCTGGCGCTGATGGACGCCAGCACCCTCGAAGACCTGGTCATGAGCGTCGAAGACAGCCTGCGCCAGGATTTCCAGGTGCCCTTCGTCAGCCTGATCCTGTTCGGCGACAACGCCATGCCGGTGGGCCGCTGGGTGACCCACGCCGAAGCGCAGACCGCCATTGGCGGCCTGCTCACGGAGAACAAGAGCGTCAGTGGCAGCCTGCGCGAACATGAACTGGACTTCCTGTTCGGCGAAGAACAACGCAAACAGATCGGCTCCACCGCCGTCGTCGCCATCGCCCACCAGGGCGTGCACGGCGTGCTGGCCATCGCCAGCCGTGACCCGCAGCACTACAAGAGCTCGGTGGGCACGCTGTTTCTGAGCTACATCGCCGAAGTCACCGGCCGCGTGCTGCCTCGGGTCGCCGGTTCGCTGCGCTCGGTACGCTGACCATGGAACGGCAACTGGACGCCTACTGCGAACACCTGCGCAGTGAGCGCCAGGTGTCGCCCCACACGCTGGCAGCCTATCGCCGCGACCTGGAAAAAGTGCTGGGCTGGTGCCAGAAGCAGAACATCGGCAGCTGGTCGGCGCTGGACATCCAACGCCTGCGCAGCCTGGTCGCTCGCCTGCATCAACAGGGGCAATCGTCCCGCAGCCTGGCGCGCCTGCTCTCGGCGGTGCGTGGCCTGTACCAGTACCTCAACCGCGAAGGCCTGTGCGATCACGACCCGGCCACCGGTCTGGCGCCGCCCAAGGGCGAACGCCGACTGCCCAAGACCCTCGACACCGACCGCACCCTGCAATTGCTCGAAGGCGCCGTCGAGGATGACTTCCTGGCGCGGCGGGACCAGGCGATTCTCGAGCTGTTCTATTCTTCCGGCCTCCGGCTCTCGGAGCTGACCGGGCTGAACCTGGACCAACTGGACCTCGCCGACGGCATGGTCCAGGTGCTCGGCAAAGGCAGCAAGACCCGCCTGCTGCCCATCGGCCGCAAGGCCCGCGAGGCGCTGGAACAATGGCTGGCGCTTCGCGCGCTGGCCAATCCCGCCGACGATGCGGTCTTCATCAGCCAGCAGGGGCGGCGCCTCGGCCCGAGGGCGATTCAGCTACGGGTCAAGGCCGCCGGCGAGCGCGAACTGGGCCAGAACCTGCATCCGCACATGCTTCGGCATTCCTTTGCCAGCCATCTGCTGGAGTCCTCCCAGGACTTGCGCGCCGTCCAGGAACTGCTCGGCCACTCGGACATCAAGACCACACAGATCTATACCCACCTGGACTTCCAGCACCTGGCGACGGTCTATGACAGTGCCCACCCCAGGGCCAAACGCATCAAGGGCGACGAATCATGACCATCAAGCTCATCACTTTCGACTTGGACGACACCCTGTGGGACACCGCCCCGGTGATCGCCAGCGCCGAGGCCGTCCTGCGCCAATGGCTGACCGACAACGCACCGAACCTGGGCGGCTTGCCAGTGGAGCATCTGTTCTCGATTCGCGAGCAGGTGTTGCGCGAAGAACCCGGCCTGAAGCATCGCATCAGTGCGTTGCGCCGGCGCGTGCTGTTCCGTGCGTTGCAGGAAGCCGGCTATGACCAGTGGCAAGCGTCGGAGCTGGCGGACCAGGGGTTCGAGGCGTTCCTGCATGCCCGCCATCAGTTGGAGATCTTTCCCGAGGTACAGCCCACCCTGGAAATCCTCGCCAATCAGTTCAGCCTGGGCGTGGTCACCAACGGCAACGCCGACGTGCGCCGCCTGGGGCTGGCCGATTATTTCAAGTTTGCCTTGTGCGCCGAGGACATCGGCATCGCCAAACCCGACGCCCAACTGTTCCACGAAGCCCTGCAACGCGGCGGTGCCACGCCCCAGACCGCCGTGCACATCGGTGACCACCCCGGCGACGACATCGCCGGTGCCCAGCAAGCCGGCCTGCGGGCGGTTTGGTTCAACCCGACGGGCAAGGCCTGGGATGCCGAACATGCGCCAGATGCGGAGATTCGCAGCCTGACCGAACTGCCGAGGTTACTGGCCGGGTGGCATAGCCAACCCTGAACCCTGCCTCACAGCCGCCAAACCCTCTGTGGGAGCGGCTGTGTCCCGCAGCTCCCCGCCTGGCAAAGAAATCTGTGGGAGCGAGCTTGCTCGCGATGACGGCGGCACGTCCAACATCAATCCCAACAGACCCATCGCTATCGCGAGCAAGCTCGCTCCCACAGGGACTGCGTCTGGCCGGGAATAGAATCGCACCCATGAAAAAGCCCGCAGCGACGGCGGGCTTTTTCAGCAAGCAAGAAGCAGAACTCAAATAGGGCGGCTGCCGTATTTGTTGTCGGGTTTCTTGGGCGGGTCGGCGACCACGTTGGCTTCCACTTCCTGCACCTTTCCACCCCGGGCCAGGAATTCTTCCATGGCCTTGGCGAGTGCGTCACGCTCCTTGTTCTTGGCCTCTACGCTCGGCAACTCGTCGACCGACACCGCTGCCTTGGCCTTGCCTTTGGCGGTGGGAGCCGGGACATCGGCACCATCGTCATCGGCAACGTCTTCAGCTGCCGCCTCCAGGCCTTCTTCGGTCTCGTCTTCGTCGCCTACTTCGAGGTCGTCGTTTTCCAGATCATCGTCGCTCATGTTCTACCTCATGACTTGCGAAAAGCAGATTAGTTATAGCCCAGCTTCGCCATCTGTTCGAAGGCTGCCAGAAAAAATTCAACATCCGCCGTCAACCAGCGGTCATGCCCCTTCACCGTATAGCGTGGCGAGGACTTTACGAGCACCGCCATGATCACGGTGCTCGCCCAGATAAACACCTTGCCAGGTCCCCAACGCCAGCCGTCCAGCCGTCACCGGCAGGGTCAGCTGACAACCGAGCACGCTCGCCTTGAAGTGCGCCGGGAGGTCGTCCAGGCCTTCGTCGTTGTGCTCGTAATCGGCGGTTCCTTGTGGGATCAGCCGATTGAAAAATCGTTCGAAGTCTCGACGTACCGCCGGATCGGCGTTCTCGTTGATCGTCAACGAAGCCGAGGTGTGCTGCAGCCACAGATGCAACAGACCGACACGGCACGCCCGGAGTTCAGGCAGGCCGGCGAGCAACTCGTCCGTCACCAGATGAAAGCCCCGGGGCCGTGCCCGCAGGGTAATCAGCGTCTGTTGCCACATACACTTCTCCGCACGCTCGGCGCGCATTCTAGCGCGCTCTGAAAAAAAACAAAGGGCCTAATATTCTTGCCTCCATGTAAGCCTTTGGCGGCAGAAAAGCCCATGTCGCCTATACAACAAAAGGCGTCGGAAAAACCGGCCTGCCTTATGGGCAGTGACAAATTCCAGGCAAAAAAATGCCCGGCGAACCGGGCAATTTTTAACGCGTGCACTTACAGGTTGTAGCCACGCTCGTTGTGTTGCGCCAGGTCCAGGCCCACCGCCTCTTCTTCCTCGGAGACACGCAGACCCATGACAGCGTCCAGCACCTTTAGGATGATGAAAGTGACGATCGCGGTGTAGATCACCGTGAAGCCCACGCCTTTGGCTTGAATCCATACTTGTGCGGCGATGTCGGTCACGGTGCCGAAGCCACCCAGGGCCGGGGCCGCGAACACGCCGGTGAGGATCGCGCCGAGGATACCGCCGATGCCGTGCACGCCGAAGGCGTCCAGGGAGTCGTCGTAGCCAAGCTTGCGCTTGAGGGTGGTGGCGCAGAAGAAGCACACCACGCCCGCCGCCAGGCCGATGACCAGGGCGCCCATCGGGCCCACGGTGCCGGCCGCCGGCGTGATGGCCACCAGGCCCGCGACCACGCCCGAGGCGATGCCCAGCGCGCTTGGCTTGCCGTGGGTGATCCACTCGGCAAACATCCAGCCCAGTGCTGCCGCAGCGGTGGCGATCTGAGTCACCAGCATCGCCATGCCGGCGGTGCCATTGGCGGCGACGGCGGAACCGGCGTTAAAGCCGAACCAACCGACCCACAGCATGGCCGCGCCCATCAGGGTGTAGCCCAGGTTATGCGGTGCCATCGGCGTGGTCGGGAAGCCCTTGCGCTTGCCCAGTACCAGGCACGCCACCAGGCCCGCGATACCGGCGTTGATGTGCACCACGGTGCCGCCGGCGAAGTCCAGCACGCCCCAGTCCCACAACAGGCCGCCGTTACCGGACCAGACCATGTGCGCGATCGGCGCGTAGACCAGGGTGAACCAGATGCCCATGAAGACCAGCATGGCGGAGAACTTCATGCGCTCGGCAAAGGCACCGACGATCAGGGCCGGGGTGATGATGGCGAACGTCATCTGGAAGGTGATGAACACCGCTTCCGGGAACAGCGCCGTTGGACCGGTGATGCTCGCCGGGGTCACGCCCGCCAGGAACGCCTTGCCCAGGCCGCCGATGAAGGAATTGAAATTGACGACGCCCTGCTCCATGCCGGTGGTGTCGAACGCGATGCTGTAGCCATAGATGACCCACAACACACTGATCAGACCGGTAATGGCAAAGCACTGCATCATCACGGAAAGAAGGTTTTTCGACCGGACCATGCCGCCATAGAACAGCGCCAGGCCGGGAATGGTCATGAACAGAACAAGAATGGTGGCCGTCAGCATCCAGGCGGTGTCGCCGGAGTTGAGGACGGGGGCTGCCGCTTCTTCCGCCATGGCCAGGCCAGGCATTACGAAGGACAACAGGGCTCCTAGCCCTGCGAATTTACGCAGAGTCATATTGTTTTCTCCTGGGGCGTTGGGTTTGGCGGCTTAGATGGCGTCGGTATCGGTTTCGCCGGTACGGATGCGAATAGCCTGTTCCAGATTGACCACGAAGATCTTTCCGTCACCGATCTTGCCGGTGTTGGCGGCCTTGGTGATCGCTTCGATCACACGGTCCAGATCCTTGTCGTCAATGGCGACATCGATCTTCACCTTGGGCAGGAAATCGACCACGTATTCCGCGCCGCGATACAGCTCGGTGTGACCTTTCTGCCGCCCGAAGCCTTTGACCTCAGTAACGGTAATGCCCTGCACGCCGATCTCGGACAACGACTCGCGCACGTCGTCCAACTTGAACGGCTTGATGATGGCAGTGACTAGCTTCATGAAACTCTCTCCCGAATTGGTGGACTTGCCCCAGGAAAACAAACCCGACTCAAGTCTAAGCGCAGTGCCTGGCTTTGTAACGCGTCGTCGGCCCAAGTTGCCCGACAGGTGCCAGCTAACCGATCCTGGCGAAGCTCCCCGCTTCGCCTGCTGCACTGCATTCGTCACAGCGACTGCATCAGTGCATGGGTCATCAGCCTCTAAGCAGAAACCTTGCCATCTGTGCCCAAACCCTCTGTTTTCAATCCCTTACCCCACACCTGTACCTGCATCACGTGATGAACCGCGGCGATACGCACAACAACAGTGCGAAGACGCCCGCCCGCGTGCGCGAAAAGCGTGCATCCCCGCCTGCGGGAATTGACTATAGACACTGCGTGGTACACTGCCCGCCATCGTTTTCAGGACACTTGCCATGCTTGCGCCAAAAGACCTCCTCGACGCCCTGAGCGGCCATGCCGCCCGCCTCATGAGCGGTGACACGCCGTTGCCCAAGAGCGAAATCGAAAGCCAGCTCAAGGCCTTGCTGCAAAGCGGGTTCAGCAAGCTGGACCTGGTGAGCCGGGAGGAATTCGACAGTCAGATGGTGGTGCTGGCCCGCACCCGGGCGCGCCTGGAAAGCCTGGAGGCGAAGGTCGCGGAGCTGGAAGCGCGACTGACGCCGACCGCGGAGTAAACCGCCCGGAGCCACGCCCCGGCGCGCATGCAACGGGGATTAGAGACGAAAACGGCTGACCAGCGTATTGAATGACAGCGCCAGGCCGGACAGCGCCTGGCTCGACGCATTGGTCTGGTTCGCCCCCGCCGCGGTCTGGGTCGAGAGATCCTGGATGTTCACCAGGTTGCGGTCCACCTCACGGGCCACATGGGCCTGCTCCTCGGACGCCGTGGCGATGACCAGGTTACGGTCGTTGATCTGCGCGATCCCATCGGCGATCTGCTCCAACGCCTGGCCAGTGGCCCGGGCCAGCCCCTGGGTCTGGGTGACCAGCGCCTGGCTCTTGCCCATGGCATCGACCGCGCCGTCGGCTCGGTCCTGCACCGCGAGGATCATGCCCTCGATCTCACCGGTAGACGCCTGGGTGCGCGCCGCCAGGGCGCGAACCTCGTCGGCGACCACAGCAAAGCCACGCCCCTGTTCCCCGGCCCGGGCCGCCTCGATGGCCGCGTTGAGGGCCAACAAATTGGTCTGCTCGGCGATCCCCCGGATCACATCCAACACCTTGCCGATATCACGCACTTGTACCGCCAGGTCTCGGACCAGCCCGGTGGACGAGGTGATTTCCTGGGTCGCATGATCGATCGCCTGCACCGCGCTGCGCGCCTGGTCACGTCCGCTGCTGGCCTGGGCACTGGTCGCTTGGGACGCCTGGGAAGTGGACACGGCATTGCGGGCGACTTCCTCTACCGCTGACGTCATCTCGGTCACGGCGGTGGCCGCCTGTTGGATTTCATCATTCTGCCGGATCAAGGCGCGACTGCCGTCGTCAGTGACCGCCGTCAACTCCTCGGCCGCGGAGGCCAACTGGTCCGAAGCACTGGCGATCTGCTGGAGCGTGGTCTTCAGGCTGGCCTGCATGTCGCCAAGGGCCGCAAGCAACTGGCCGGCCTCGTCACGGCGACGACGGGTGATGTGCTGGGTCAGGTCGCCTTGGGCGATGCGCTCGGCACAGTCGAGTGCGACGGCAATCGGCTGGCTGATCACGCGGCTGATGAACATCCCCAGCAACAGCGCCGCGACAAACGCGATGGCGATGCCGCTGTACAGGATCGTCCGGGCCGACACCTCCTGGCGGGCGGCGTCCTGGGCGCTTTCGCTGATCTGGCGATCATTGGAGTCGATCATGATGGTCAACTGGTCCATTACCTTGCGGTAGGTTTTCTGCAAGTCGCCCAGCAGCAGGGCACGCCCGTTCTCCAGGTCGCCGGCCGCCATCATCGCCACGTATCGTTGCACCATGGCCTGGTAGACCGGCCAATCGCGGGCCACCTGGTCGCCGGCCAGGCGCTCATCCTCGGCCAGGCGACCTTTGCGGTACTCGGCGAATGCCTGTTCGCTGGCCAACTGATTGGCTTTCATCGAGGCCAGGAATTCATCCTTCATGCTTTGCGGGGCATTGCCGGCGGTGGCGACATACAGGCGGTACATGTCACGCGTCTGGCCAACGGCCTTGGTCTTTGTCTGCGCCGTATTGGCGACCGACACCAGGTTGGTGTTGAACACGGTCTGCAAGCGCGCGGACAAGGTCGCGACGCCGCTGACGCCCAGCATGCCCACGGCCAGAGTGATGAACGCACACAGGACGAACGAGGTGATCAGCTTGGTCGAGAATTTCGCGTCATTGATCCAGTTCATCGGGTTCTCATGGAGCGCCCTTGAGCGCCCCTTCAGGTGGGTATTCCCCCGCCCCGGGTCACGCCAGGCAAGGAGCTAATGGCTCTTTGCCATTTTCGAAAAATGTTACAGCCCGTAAAAGATTGCCAACAATGGACGGCGGCGCATGAGCGTATGGATTTTTCAACGATCACGCGGCCACCCCGCATCGATGCCGGGGCACTCCAAGGGCGCGTCGCGATGCCAGGCGCAGTCATCGTCCTGCAACATCTCGCCAAGATTTGCGCCTTCAACGGTCGCGCTTGAACGCCATTGCGCGACTAACCTTCAGGGGCCGCAGGATGCGGCTTCCCTATTCACTCAAGGAACGATTCATGTCGCTTGCCATCGTCCACAGCCGCGCCCAGGTGGGGGTGGAGGCTCCCGCCGTTACCGTTGAAGTTCACTTGGCCAATGGCCTGCCGTCGCTGACGATGGTCGGCCTGCCCGAAGCGGCGGTGAAGGAAAGCAAGGACCGGGTCCGTAGCGCGATCATCAATTCTGGGCTCAATTTCCCGGCGCGGCGCATCACCCTCAACCTGGCCCCGGCAGACCTGCCCAAGGACGGCGGGCGCTTCGACCTGGCCATTGCCCTGGGCATCCTGGCGGCCAGCGTGCAAGTGCCGACGCTGACCCTGGACGACGTGGAATGCCTTGGCGAACTGGCGCTGTCCGGCGCGGTGCGTCCGGTGCGCGGGGTGCTGCCCGCAGCGCTGGCGGCGCGCACGGCCGGGCGCACGCTGATGGTGCCCCGGGCGAACGCCGAGGAAGCCTGCCTCGCCTCAGGATTGAAGGTGATCGCGGTAGATCATCTGCTCGAAGCCGTGGCCCACTTCAACGGCCACACCCCGGTGCCGCCCTATGTGTCCAACGGCCTGCTTTGCGCCAGCAAGCCCTACCCCGACCTGAATGAAGTACAAGGCCAGGTCGGGGCCAAGCGGGCCTTGCTGATTGCCGCCGCCGGGGCGCACAACCTGCTGTTCAGCGGGCCACCGGGCACCGGCAAGACCCTGCTCGCCAGTCGGTTGCCAGGCTTGCTGCCGCCCCTGGCCGAGAGCGAGGCCCTGGAAGTCGCGGCCATCCAGTCGGTGGCCAGTTGCGTGCCGCTGAGCCACTGGCCGCAGCGCCCGTTTCGCCAGCCCCATCACTCCGCCTCCGGCCCGGCGCTGGTGGGTGGCGGATCCAAGCCACAACCCGGGGAAATCACCCTCGCCCACCACGGCGTGCTGTTTCTCGATGAATTGCCGGAGTTCGACCGCAAGGTCCTGGAAGTGTTGAGGGAGCCGTTGGAGTCGGGGCACATCGTGGTATCCCGCGCCCGTGACCGGGTGCGTTTTCCCGCTCGCTTCCAATTGGTGGCGGCGATGAATCCTTGCCCCTGCGGCTACCTGGGCGAACCCAGCGGCCGTTGCACCTGCACGCCGGACATGGTGCAGCGCTATCGCAACAAACTCTCGGGCCCGTTGCTGGACCGCATCGACCTGCACCTGACCGTCGCCCGGGAAGCCACGGCCCTGAACCCCAAGCGCGAATCCACCGACGACACTGCCAGCGTCGCCGAGCAGGTGGCCCAGGCGAGAGAACAGCAGCACCGACGCCAGGGTTGTGCCAATGCCTTCCTGGACCTGCCGGGGCTGCGCCGGCATTGCAAGTTATCCACACCCGACGAAGCCTGGCTGGAAACCGCCTGTGAACGACTGACCTTGTCGCTACGGGCGGCGCACCGTCTGCTCAAGGTCGCCCGGACACTGGCCGACCTTGAGCAGACGGTGAACATTCGCCGTGAGCACCTGGCTGAAGCGTTGCAGTACCGCCCCGCGACAGCGTGAGCCGCATCAGGGCTTGGTCAGGTCCACCAGCGGCGTTTCGCGCACCTCGGTCTTCTGGCCGTTCTGGATGGTCTCGATGCGCTTGAGGGCCTTGTCCACGGCACCCTTGTCCGCCAGCAGGCTGTAGTGGATCTGGAACTGCCGGTGTTCTTTTGGCCCGATGGTCGGCACCAGGCCCAGCGGGCGTTGATAGTGGCGGTTATAGGAAAAACTGGTACCTGGCTCCAGCCCGGTCACGTAGCCCTGGCCTTGGGTGTCGGTGTTTTTCCACAGGGAGAACACCGGGAGCGTGGCGGTGTTGAAGCCCACCGAAACACCGAGGCTGCCGGCCTTGTTGTGCAGCACGGTGAGCGTGTCGCCCTTGGCGTCGGCGTAGGGCACGACGTTGTAGACGGTTTCATCGTAATCCTTGGTGGGTGCGCGGTAGGTCTGCCAATCGGCCAGGTCGCCCTTGGCCTTGTCGTTGAACGGCGAGACCTGCTTGACCGGGGCCGCGAACCGCGCGCCCTGCTCCAGGAATGGGGTGCTGAAATTGCTGTGGTACAGGGCCTGGTATTCCTTCGGATAATCACCGTTGTTGGTGAGCGTGTCGCTGAGCGCGAACGTCACGCTGCCGGGCTCGGTCACCAGTTCGGTCTGTACCGAGAAGTCGACCTTCTTGAACGCCTGCTCCTTCAACTCACCCCGCAGGGTGATGGCGTAAGGCGGTTTTTCATCGATGTGCAACGTGACCTTGTTGGCCGGGATGTTGGCAGCGCGACCATGCAGGGTCAGCAGCTCGCCGTTATCCATGCCGGGGTGGCCGACCCACTCGTAGCCGCAGCGGGTGACCAGCTCGTTGAAACCTTCGAGCCAGCCCAACCCGCCGCGGCCGTTGAGCTCGATGAAGGCCGGGTTGACGACTTCCTTGACCGGAGAGTCCCAGCCCATGCGCACACTCCCCACCGAGGCCTGCAGCACGTTCATGCCCCGGGTCGGCACGACAGAAAGCTTCAGGGCGCCGTTGTCGATGTCGACAACGCTGACGCCTTCCTGGCGTCCACCGTGCAAGGTGCGCATCGTCACGGAAAAGGGTTTGTCGGTCTTCACGCCCAACTGCTGGCTGGTGACTTGCCAGGGTTGAGCGGCTTTATCGGTGTCCAGCAGGACGTAGTCCCACGCCATGGCATGGGATGCAGCGCCCAAGGCGCCGAGGGTGACGAACAGTTTGAGCGGAGTCATGGACTTGGCCTTTTATTGGAGTTGTGCGGTTTTTATAGACTTGAAGAAACGTTTCAGCAAGCCTAAAAACGCGCATAACCCCAAAAAAGGAAAGCATCGTAACGGGTGGGAGCGAGCCTGCTCGCGACAGCGAGGACTCCGCAAAAGCAGAGGCTGACCATAACGCTGCCTTCGCGAGCAGGCTCGCTCCCCCACTGGACAGCAGTGATCGGGAGCACGCTTGCTCGCGGCAGGCGCCAGGGTTCAGCGGAACCGATCAACCTCTTGGCGCAGGTCCTGGGCCAGTTTTTCCAGTTCCTTGGCGGTGAGGGCCAGGTTGGAGACGACCTGGCGTTGCTCACTGTTGGCCATGGCGATGCTCTGCAAGTTGCTGCTGAGCAAGGTCGCGGTGCTGCTTTGTTCCTGGGTGGCGGTGGTGATGGCGGCGAATTGCTGACCAGCCGAGCGGCTCTGCTCGTCGATGCGTGCCAGGGCCGAAGCAACGTTGGCGTTACGCGACAGGCCTTCCTGCATGAGCAGGTTGCCTTGCTCCATGGTGCTGATGGCGTTGCCGGTTTCCTGCTGGATGCTGTTGATCATGCCGGAAATCTCGTCCGTGGCCTGCCGGGTACGAGACGCCAGGCTACGGACTTCATCCGCCACCACGGCAAACCCACGCCCCTGCTCGCCGGCACGGGCGGCTTCGATGGCGGCGTTCAGGGCCAGCAGGTTGGTCTGCTCGGCGATCGAAGTGATCACGCCAACAATGCCGCCGATTTCCTGGGAACGCTGGCCCAGGGTATTGATGACCGTGGCGGTGCTGTTCAGCGCGCCGGCGATCTGCTCCAGGGACGAAGAGGCTTCATCCATCGAGGTCCGGCCGATCCGCGTCTGCTGGGCGTTTTCCTGGGCCAGGCGTTCGGTGTTGCCCATGTTGTCGGCAATGTTCAACGACGTAGCGCTGAATTCCTCCACCGCGCCGGCCATGCTGGTGATTTCGCCGGACTGCTGCTCCATCCCCTCGTACGCACCGCTGGACAAGCCCGACAGGGCCTGGGCCCGGCTGTTGACCTCCTGGGAGGCCTTGCGGATGTGCTCGACCATGGTCGACAGGGCCTGGCTCATCTGATTGAACGCACGGGCCAGTTGGCCGATTTCGTCGTGACTGGACACGTTCAGGCGCACGCTCAGGTCGCCGGCACCCAACGCTTCGGCCTGGCGCACCAGGTCACCCAGGGGAGCCAGCTTGCTGCGCAGCAGCCACATCGCCGCGCCGACCGCCAGCAACATCGCCAGCAAGCTGCCAATGGCCAGTTGCGTGCCGACGCTCCAGGTCACTTCGCGAATCTCAGCCTTCGGCATGCTCGCCACGACCGCCCACGGTCCGCCTTCGAACGGCACCGCGACGCTGTAGAAATCTTCGGCGGTGTCGCTCCAGAACGCGCCCTTGCCCGGCGTTTTCACCAGGCCCACGACCGTCGTCACCGCCGAATCGAGCGCCTGGACGCCCGCCGGTGGCACCAGCCATTTGTTTTGCTCATCCAGCAGGGCCAGCGAGCCGGTCTTGCCGATGCGGAAACGCTTGAGGTTCTCGAACTGCGCGTTCTGCGCGTCGGTGTAGTCGAACCCCACATAGAGCGCGGCGATGATCTTGCCGCTGCTGTCACGGACCGGGCTGTACTGGGTCATGTAGTAACGACCGAACAGCAGGACACGGCCGATGTAGCTCTGCCCACCCATCAGGCGGGCGTAGGCCGGGCTGGCATGATCGAGCACGGTGCCGATGGCGCGCGAACCGTCCTGCTTGGCCACCGACGTGCTGATGCGGATGAAGTCGTCGCCGCTGCGCACGAATATCGTGGCGGTACCGGCGGTCATCTGCTTGAACTCGTCAACTTCCTTGAAATTGTTGTTCAGCATTTCGCCGCCCAGGTCCAAGCCGGGGGTCTGCACGCCTGCCACGGTCACCGACAGGTCCGGGTGCACGCTCAGGCCCGCGCTGAAGCGTTTTTCGAACAGGCCGGCCAAACGCTGCGTGCTCTCACGCAAGGTGCCGTGGAACGTATTGAGCTGGTCGGCCATCAGGCGCGCTTCGCTGGCCAGGTGTTCTTCACGGGTGGCAAGGTTGGCGGTGTCCAGCGAGCGCAAGGCGAAGACGGTACTGCCGGAGATCACGATCGCCAGTATCACGGCGAGGGCAAGGCCTAGCTGTGAGGCGATCCGGGCACGGGGTTGGGACATGACGGCTCCTGGCCGAGACTCTGGATCATCCTGATCACGTCGCACGCTCGGCATTATTTCGAAATAAGGTAGGTGGTTTGCCCTTTCTGAACGAGGGTTCCATGTTCACGGATTCGGCAGCGCCACCGAATACTTGAGCGATCTGGAAGGAATAATGCCAAGTGGCTAGCACCTGAAGTGCAACGTTTCAGCCAAGACGCTCCACCGCAGGCAGTTGCATGGCCTTGACCTCGCTCTGGAGAAAATCACTGAGCCGCCGCAAACGGTCACCTCCCGGGCGGGTTTTCGGCCACACCAGGTAATAGTGCTCACCGCTGGCGACAGCGGTCGGCCAGGGCAGACTCAAGCGCCCCTGGGCCACATCCTCGGCCACCATCAGCAGATCCCCCATGGAGACACCGTACCCACGCGCGGCGGCAATCATGCCCAACTCCAGGGTGTCGAACACTTGTCCGCCCTTGAGCGACACCTGGTCGGACAAGCCCATGCGCTCCAGCCAACTGCGCCAGTCTCGGCGATCCGGCGTGGGGTGCAGCAACTCGGCCTTGGCCAGTCGCTGCACATCCCAGGGTTGATCGTTCAGCAGATTCGGCGCGCCCACCGGAATCAGTTCCTCGGGAAACAACAGGCTGGCCTCCCAGTCCACGGGAAAATGCCCGTTGCCCAGCAAGACCGCGCAATCGAACGGCTCGGTGTTGAAGTCCACCGCATCGATGTCCATCCAGGCGCTGGTCAGTTGCACTTCGTTGCCGGGCTGCAAATGCCGGAAGCGGCTCAAGCGCGCCAATAGCCAGCGCATGGTCAGGGTCGAAGGCGCCTTCATCCGCAGGATGCCGTCTTCACCGTGCAAGGTATGGCACGCCCGCTCCAAGGCCATGAAGCCGTCGCGCACACCCGGCAGCAGCAACCGCGCCGCTTCGGTCAGTTGCAGGTTGCGCCCGCTGCGATGAAACAAGCGACAGGCGAAATGCTCCTCCAGCGTACGAATATGCCGGCTGACCGCGCTCTGGGTAATCGACAGCTCCTCAGCGGCGCGAGTGAACGAGCTGTACCGCGCCGCCGCTTCGAATGCCCGCAGCGCATAAAGAGGGGGAAGACGACGAGACAAGGGAAAAACTCCGGGAGCGATTGGCACACCCTAACAGAACTTCAGTTGCATGAGTTTTAATCATGTCAGCGATCGTTTTTATCCTTTTGTGCAGACCGTCGTGAACGCCGAGAATCGTTGCTTTACTGCCTCATTCGAACAGGGAGCGTGATGATCATGCGGCATCCGGTGCGTACCGAACTCTGGGCCATCCTGCGGTTGGCGGGGCCGCTGATTGCCTCGCAGTTGGCGCACATGCTGATGGTGCTCACCGACACCGTGATGATGGCGCGCCTGAGCCCTGAAGCCCTGGCTGGAGGCGGCCTCGGGGCAGCCAGTTACTCGTTCGTGTCGATTTTTTGCATCGGCGTGATCGCGGCGGTGGGGACGCTGGTAGCGATCCGCCAAGGCGCGGGAGACATCGAGGGCGCCACCCGCCTGACCCAGGCCGGGCTATGGCTGGCCTGGCTGATGGCGCTGGTGGCGGCTTTGCTGTTGTGGAACCTCAAGCCGGTGTTGCTGCTGTTCGGCCAGACTGAAACCAATGTGCTTTCCGCCGGCCAGTTCCTGCTGGCGCTGCCGTTTGCCCTGCCCGGCTACTTGAGTTTCATGGCCCTGCGCGGCTTCACCAGCGCCATTGGCCGGGCCACGCCGGTGATGGTGATCAGCCTCGGCGGTACGGTAGCCAATTTCCTGCTCAACTACGCCCTCATCACTGGCCTGTTCGGCTTGCCGAAACTGGGCCTGATGGGCATCGGCCTGGTCACGGCGATCGTCGCCAACGGCATGGCCCTGGTGCTGGCCTGGCACATCCACCGGCACCCGGCCTATCGCGCGTACCCGTTGTTGGACGGCCTGTTTCGCCCCAACCGTCAATACCTCAGGGAACTGTGGCGCCTGGGCCTGCCGATCGGTGGCACCTACGCCGTGGAAGTCGGGCTCTTTGCGTTCGCGGCGCTGTGCATGGGCACCATGGGCAGCACACCGTTGGCGGCGCATCAGATCGCCCTGCAGATCGTCTCGGTGGCATTCATGGTCCCGGCGGGCATGTCCTATGCCATCACCATGCGCATCGGCCAGCACTATGGCGCCGGGCAGTTACCCAAGGCGCGCCTGGCCGGGCGGGTCGGGATCGGCTTCGGCGCGGCGGTGATGCTGGCGTTCGCCATGGTCTTCTGGCTGCTGCCCCACGCGTTGGTCGGCCTGTTCCTGGACCACAATGACCCGGCGTTCGCCGAGGTGATCAACCTGGCGGTGAGCCTGCTGGCGGTGGCGGCGTGGTTCGAACTGTTCGACGGCGCGCAAACCATCGCCATGGGCTGCATTCGCGGGCTCAAGGACGCCAAGACCACCTTCCTGGTTGGCCTGGGCTGTTATTGGCTGATTGGTGCGCCGGCGGCGTGGTGGATGGCTTTCCACCTGAACTGGGGCGCAACCGGTGTCTGGTGGGGCCTGGCACTGGGCCTGGCCTGTGCGGCCGTGAGCTTGACGCTGGCGTTCGAATGGAAGATGAAGCGGATGATCAGGGGCGGGTCGGGATCGCAGAGTTTCGCGGCCATTCAGGTCGACTGACAGCCGTTGTGGGAGCGGGCTTGCTCGCGAATGCGGTGTGTCAATCAAAGTCTCCCTGACTGAACCGGCGCATTCACGAGCAAGCCCGCTCCCACAGGGTATCGTATCAAGCCGTGACCTCGGTCGACTTGCCATCGAACGTCAGGTACTCCACCAGTTCGGGCAACGGCAACGGTTTGCTGATCAGGAAGCCCTGCACCTGATCGCAGCCGAAGCCCCGCAGCAAATCCAGTTGTTCCGGGGTTTCCACCCCCTCGGCCACCACCTCCAGCTTGAGGTTGTGGGCCAGGTTGATCATGGCGTGGACCAGCTTGCGGTTTTCTTCGCGTTGCTCCATCCCGCCGACGAAGCTCTTGTCGATCTTGAGCAAGGCAATGGGCAGGCTGTTGAGGTGCACGAACGAAGAGAACCCGGTGCCGAAGTCATCCAGGGAGAAGCGCACGCCCAGTCGCCCCAAGGCGTCCATGGTTTGCCTGACCAGTTCGCTGCGGCGCATCACGGCGGTTTCGGTCAGTTCGAATTCCAGCCACTGGGCCTCGACACCCCGTTCGGCGATCAACCGGCTCAGGGTTGGCAGCAACTGGCTGTCCTGGAACTGCCGGAACGACAGGTTGACCGCCATGTGCAACGGCGCCAGCCCGCGCTCGCGCAGTGCCTGCATGTCCCGCAGCGCCCGGGAAATCACCCAGTAGCCCAGCGGCACGATCAGGCCGCTCTGCTCCGCGAGCGGCACGAACTCGCTCGGCGGCAGCAGGCCACGTTCCCCGTGACGCCAGCGTACCAGCGCCTCCAGGCCCACGATGTTGCCGCCATCGAGGTTCAGCCGGGGCTGGTAATGCAACTCCAGCTCGTCGCGACGCAACGCCCGGCGCAGTTCGCTTTCCAGGTCGGCGAGGCTGCGAGCATTGCGGTTGATCCGCTCATTGAAGATATGAAAGGTACAGCCCTGGGTGCTCTTGGCCTGCTGCATGGCGATGTGGGCATGCCACATCAGCGGATCGGCGCCGGCCTGGGCCCGGGCGTGGGCGATGCCCAGGCTACAGCCGATCAGCAGGCTTTCGCCGTCTATCCAGTAGGGTTCGGCCATGGCCTCGGTGATGCGCTCGGCCATCCACTCGGCCCGCTGCGGCGCGCGCCGGGTGTCGATCAGCAAGGCGAATTCATCGCTACCCAGCCGCGCCAGCCGGTCACCGGCCTCGAGCGCGCCCTTGAGTCGCGACACCACCTGCAGGATCAGGCGATCACCGGCCTGGTGGCCGAGGGCGTCGTTGGCGTGGCGAAAATTGTCCAGGTCCAGGTGCCCGAGGGCCAGGCCGCGGCCGTCGTTTTCAGCCAGGCGCGCCGCCAGCAGGGTCTGGAAGCCCTGGCGGTTGGCGATGCCGGTCAGCGGGTCCTGCTCGGCGAGGCGCTGCAAGGTATTTTCCAGTACCCCGCGTTCGCGCACATGCCGTAGGCAACGGCGCAGGGTCGCGGTGTCGAGGGCATCACGCACCAACCAGTCACTGACACCATCGGGGACCGTCGCAGGCTCATGCTCGAGCAACAGAATCGTGGGCAGGCGGCAACGGCCCGGCGCCGGCTGCAATGCGGTGATCGTCAGCAGCACGGCGTTGCGATTGTCTTCGAACAGGCTGCTGACGGACTCCCAGCTCGGTGCGCTGATCAGGACGACCGAGGGCCCCATGGGTGCCAGGCACTCGCGCAAGACCGCTGACCACTCAGGCGTTTCGGCCAATAACAGCAAACGCAAGGGTTCGACAGGCGTTGACAAGCTGACTCCCTAGACTCTGCAAGGTGGTTGGCGCGGGGCATTATGACCTGCCGACGGGCAATGACCAATGCTACTGGTTCTCAAACACGTGCTTTCGGTAGATTTTCTTCTACGCGAAGTCGTACGTTAGACGCAAATTCGCCCCATATCCTGCGTTAAAGTGGCAGAAGCGGCAAATGACAATGCTGTAGGGGTCACAAGTCGGACAGAGCAGCACAATTCTGTGAGCCTGTTAAAATGCCGGCCCATTTTGCAAACGACTCCCTGACCCTGTCATGTCCCGACTCAATCCCCGGCAGCAAGAAGCCGTGAACTATGTCGGCGGCCCTCTTTTGGTGCTCGCCGGTGCAGGCTCCGGCAAGACCAGCGTGATCACCCGCAAGATCGCCCACCTGATCCAGAACTGCGGCATCCGTGCCCAGTACATCGTCGCCATGACCTTCACCAACAAGGCCGCCCGGGAAATGAAGGAGCGGGTCGGCACCCTGCTGCGCAGCGGCGAAGGCCGTGGCCTGACGGTCTGCACGTTCCATAACCTGGGCCTGAACATCATCCGCAAGGAGCACGCGCGGCTGGGCTACAAACCGGGCTTCTCGATTTTCGACGAGACCGACGTCAAGGCCTTGATGACCGACATCATGCAGAAGGAATACTCGGGCGACGACGGCGTCGACGAGATCAAGAACATGATCGGCGGCTGGAAGAACGACCTGGTGCTGCCGCCAGAAGCCCTGGAAAACGCCCGCAACCCCAAGGAACAGACTGCCGCCATCGTCTACGCCCACTACCAGCGCACGCTCAAGGCGTTCAACGCGGTGGACTTCGACGACCTGATCCTGCTGCCGGTCAAGCTGTTCCAGGACCACGCCGACATCCTCGAAAAATGGCAGAACAAGGTCCGCTACCTGCTGGTGGACGAATACCAGGACACCAACGCCAGCCAGTACCTGCTGGTGAAGTTGCTGATCGGCAAGCGCAACCAGTTCACCGTGGTGGGCGACGATGACCAGTCGATCTATGCCTGGCGCGGCGCCCGCCCGGAAAACCTGATGCTGCTCAAGGAAGACTACCCGTCGCTCAAGGTGGTGATGCTGGAGCAGAACTACCGCTCCACCAGCCGCATCCTGCGGTGCGCCAACGTGCTGATTTCCAACAACCCCCACGAGTTCGAAAAGCAACTGTGGAGCGAAATGGGCCACGGTGACGAAATCCGCGTGATTCGCTGCCGCAACGAAGACGCCGAGGCCGAACGCGTGGCCATGGAAATCCTCAGCCTGCACTTGCGCACCGACCGGCCCTACAGCGACTTCGCGATCCTGTATCGCGGCAACTACCAGGCCAAGCTGATCGAACTGAAACTGCAGCACCACCAGATCCCCTATCGCCTGTCGGGGGGCAACAGTTTCTTCGGGCGCCAGGAAGTGAAGGACCTGATGGCCTACTTCCGCCTGATCGTGAACCCGGATGACGACAACGCCTTCCTGCGGGTGATCAACGTCCCACGCCGGGAAATCGGTTCGACTACCCTGGAAAAACTCGGCAACTACGCCACCGAGCGAAAGATCTCGATGTACGCCGCCACCGACGAGATCGGCCTGGGCGAGCACCTGGACAGCCGTTTCACCGATCGCCTGGCGCGGTTCAAGCGCTTCATGGACAAGGTCCGCGAGCAGTGCGCGGGCGAAGACCCGATTTCGGCGCTGCGCAGCATGGTCATGGACATCGACTACGAGAACTGGCTGCGCACCAACAGTTCCAGCGACAAGGCTGCCGACTACCGCATGAGCAACGTGTGGTTCCTGATCGAGGCGTTGAAGAACACCCTGGAAAAGGACGAAGACGGCGACATGACCGTCGAGGACGCCATCGGCAAACTCGTGCTGCGAGACATGCTCGAGCGCCAGCAGGAAGAGGAAGATGGCGCCGAGGGCGTGCAGATGATGACGCTTCACGCGTCCAAGGGCCTGGAATTCCCTTACGTGTTCATCATGGGCATGGAAGAAGAGATCCTGCCGCACCGCTCCAGCATCGAAGCCGACACCATCGAGGAAGAACGGCGCCTGGCCTACGTTGGCATTACTCGGGCTCGTCAGACGCTGGCTTTCACCTTCGCCGCCAAGCGCAAGCAATATGGCGAAGTCATCGACTGCGCGCCCAGCCGCTTCCTCGATGAGCTGCCGCCGGACGACCTGGCGTGGGAAGGCAACGACGACACGCCGACGGAAGTCAAAGTGGTGCGTGGCAACAGTGCCCTGGCCGATATACGTGCGATGTTGAAGCGTTAGAATCGACTACTTTTTACTGACCCCAGGCGCCGCCGGCGTCATCAGAGGAGGCTTCATGGAAGCCCTGCACCAGAAAATCCGCGAACTCGGCATCGT
This sequence comes from Pseudomonas sp. Cab53, assembly GCF_018325965.1. Classification (NCBI taxonomy): domain Bacteria; kingdom Pseudomonadati; phylum Pseudomonadota; class Gammaproteobacteria; order Pseudomonadales; family Pseudomonadaceae; genus Pseudomonas; species Pseudomonas sp. Cab53. The sequence goes on from NZ_AP021902.1 coordinate 6,012,220, forward strand.
GCTTTCCGATCAAGTCCTGAAAGTCGACGCGTTCCTGAACCACCAGATCGACCCGCAGTTGATGAAGCTGATCGGCGACGAATTCGCCGCGCTGTTCAAGGATTCCGGCATCACCAAGATCGTTACCATCGAAGCCTCGGGCATTGCCCCGGCGATCATGACCGGCCTGAACCTCGGCGTGCCGGTGATCTTCGCCCGCAAGCAGCAATCGCTGACCCTGACGGAAAACCTGCTGTCGGCCACCGTGTATTCGTTCACCAAGAAGACCGAAAGCACCGTCGCCATCAGCCCCCGGCACCTGACCAGCAGCGACCGGGTGCTGATCATCGATGACTTCCTGGCCAACGGCAAAGCGTCCCAGGCGCTGATCTCCATCATCAAGCAAGCCGGCGCCACCGTGGCCGGGCTGGGAATCGTGATCGAGAAATCCTTCCAGGGCGGCCGTGCGGAACTGGATGCCCAGGGCTACCGCGTCGAGTCCCTGGCCCGGGTGAAATCCCTGGCCGGTGGCGTGGTCACCTTCATCGACTGATCGCACACCGCCTATCTCTTGTGGGAGCGGGCTTGCTCGCGAATGCGGAGTTTCAGTCGACATATCTCTGGCTGATACACCGCATTCGCGAGCAAGCCCGCTCCCACAAGGGGACCCCGGTTAGGCCCTATTGTGCAGTGGCCTTGAGCCCCGCCAGCAACAAGCGCTGGAACAAGTCCTCCTTCAGCCCCTCGGTGCTCGCCAGTTGCATCCGCTCCAGATGCTCGGGGTACAGAGAGGGCTCCGGGGCATCCAGCGCGGCCTTGCCCAGCTCCAGCATCTCGCTGAGCTTGAACTTGCTCTTGAGCCAGTTCAGTGCCCGCAGCAAGTCCCGCTCTATCCCATCGAAGTCGCAGCCCAGCGGGTATTCGGGGAACAGGTTCGGATGCCGTGCCTGGATCGCCTGCAAACGCTCTGGCGTGTTGTCGGCGAACCGTGGATCGAGGCGGAAATCCTTCGGTAATTTGCCGGCATTCTGGGCCTGTTCGATCAGTCCCGGCTGAAAGCGTGAATCGCTGATATTCAGCAGTGCCTCGATCACCGCGGCATCGGTCTGGCCGCGCAGGTCGGCGATACCGTACTCGGTCACCACGATGTCCCGCAGATGCCGGGGAATCGTGCAGTGGCCGTATTCCCAGACAATGTTCGAGCTGATCTCCCCGCCCGCCTCACGCCAACTGCGCAACAGCAGGATCGAACGCGCGCCTTCCAGTGCATGGCCCTGGGCGACGAAGTTGTACTGCCCGCCCACGCCACTGAGCACTCGCCCATCCTCCAACTGATCGGCCACGCCGGCGCCCAGCAGGGTCATGGTGAAGACCGTGTTGATGAAACGTGCGTCGAGTCGCTGCAGGCGCTTGAGCGGCTCCTGGCCGTACAACTCGTTGATGTAGCTGATGCGGGTCATGTTGAATTCGAGCCGCCGGGCATCGGGCAACTCATGCAGGCGCTGGTAGAAACTGCGCGGGCCGAGGAAGAATCCGCCGTGTATGCAGACGCCGTCGGGTTGCGCGGCCTCGTCGAGGGTGCCGGCGTTGGCCTGTTCCTGGGTGGCTTCGTCGGGGTAGACCTTGCGCCGGATAATCCCGGCTTCCGCCAGGACCAGCAAACCGTTGACGAACATCTCGCTGCAGCCATACAGCCCTTTGGCGAACGGCTGCACCCCACCTTCGCGTTCGATCAATTGTGCCCACTGGCTGAGATTCAGGTCCGTCAGCAACGCCTGGTAGCCGACATTGTCCGCCTGGCGCGCCAACAAGGCGGCCGTCAGTGCATCGCCCATGGCGCCGATGCCTATCTGCAACGTCCCGCCGTCACGCACCAGGGTGCTGGCGTGCAGGCCGATCAGGTGATCCTGGAAGCCCACCGGCATGTTCGGCGTGGAAAACAGCGTGTGATTGTCTTTCTCGTCGATCAGCAGGTCGAAGCCGTCGATGCCGATTTCGGCGTCACCCGGCATGTAGGGCAAGTCGCTGTGCACCTGGCCGACCAGTAGGATGGTCTCCCCGGCTGCTCGCCGCTTGGCGATCATGGGCAACAGGTCCAGGGTGATGTCCGGGTTGCAGCTCAGGCTCAGGCGGTCCGGGTGTTGTGGGTCGCTGGCCACCAGTTGCGCCACCAGGTTCAACCCGGCGGCATTGATGTCCCGGGCCGCGTGGCTGTAGTTGCTGCTGACGTAGTCTTGCTGGGCCGGCGCGCTGTTCAACAGGCTGCCGGGCTGCATGAAGAACTGCTGGACGCGAATATTGGCCGGCAGGTCGCCTTGATGCAGCGCCGCGAGGTAATCCAGCTCCGGGTAGTCGCCGAAAACCCGCTCGATGAATGGTTCGAGGAAGCGTTTTTGCAAGCCATCGCCCAAGTTCGGCCGCCCCAGGCTCAGGGCCGTGTAGATCGTCAGCTGGCGCTCGGGCAGTTCAGCGATGCGCCGGAACAACGCATTGGCGAACAGGTTGGGCTTGCCCAGCCCCAGCGGCATGCCGAGGTGGATATGGGCGGGCAGGCGCTCAAGCACGTCCTCCACCGCCTGCTCGATTGAACACAACTGCACCATCCGACCCTCCGAGACATTGCCCTGAATGTGGCTTGGACCGAACTTGCCGGGTCTTGGTTGCGCCGAACCGCTCGCAAGGGTTGTTCACAGGCGCAAAAAAGCCGCTCGTAAGCGGCTTTCCTGTGGCAGATGACAGCGAATTACAGGCCGGACATCTCTTTGATGGCGCCCTTGAGCTCGTCATCCGTGCAATCGGCGCACGTGCCTTTCGGCGGCATGGAGTTGATGCCGGTAATCGCCTTGGCGAGGATGCCGTCGAGGCCGCCCTGATGATCAGCGCGCTCTTTCCACGCTGCCTTGTCGCCAATTTTCGGCGCGCCCAGCAGACCGGTGCCGTGGCAAGCATTGCAGTGCTTGGCAATCACGTCTTTCGGCGCCTTGGCGCCTCCCGCACCACCTGCGGCGGCGGCGACTTCCATACCCTTGCATTCCTGCCCCTGAACGCAGACCTGGCCGACGGGTTCAAGGCGCTTGGCGATTTCGTCGTTGGTCGCCGCTTGGGCGCTGACTGCCCATAGGGCCAATGCGGTTGCTGGTACAGCCAGCATTTTCATAATTAGGTTCACGCGTACACCCTCAATGGTGGCTAGTCACGCCTGCGGCCACGGTTTGCAGGCGGGCGCAAGTATAGCGGTAAGCCCGTCACACTGAAACAACCCTAAAGTCACAAGGGTCTTGTTCGTGGTGACCACTTACCCCCCGGGGCGCCTCTGCCGTGTGGGCTTGGCGCCTCTTTCCTTAGAAATTGGCCGGTGTGGCTGCGCTGATCAGTCGCGCCGGCGCATCGAACGGATTACGAAAACGATGAGGCTTGGTGCTTTCAAAATAGTAGCTGTCGCCCGCCTCGAGCACGAACGTTTCCAGACCCACCACCAACTCCAGCCGCCCTTCCACCAGGATCCCGGTTTCCTCGCCCTCATGGGTGAGCATTTCCTCACCGGTGTCGGCGCCAGGCGGGTAGATTTCGTTCAGGAAGGCGATCGCTCGGCTCGGATGGGCCCGGCCCACCAGCTTCATGGTTACGGCGCCGTCGGAGATGTCGATCAGTTCGTTGGCTTTGTAGACGATCTGGGTCGGTTTCTCCTGAAGGATTTCCTCGGAGAAAAACTCGACCATGGACATGGGAATCCCGCCAAGGACCTTGCGCAGCGAGCTGATCGAGGGGCTGACGCTGTTCTTCTCGATCATCGAAATGGTGCTGTTGGTGACGCCCGCACGCTTGGCGAGTTCACGCTGGGAAAGGCCTTTGAGTTTACGAATGGATTGCAGTCGTTCACCGACGTCCAATGCTGGAGCCTCCAGGGAATCAGGTTGTGTGGAAAGTGAGCGTTATCATGGCGACAGCGTTCAGTATTTACAACACTTTGACCCGAATCCTGTGCGGCGAAGCGACTTTCGGTAGGGTACGCCGGTCATCAGCGCCCGGAATAGAGCCGTGGCACCCGTCGCAGGTTGCAGAAAATCTGGTAAGGAATCGTGTCGGCGGCCTTCGCCACGTCGCTGGCAAGCACGTTCCTGCCCCACAGCTCCACGGTCGAACCCAGCCCGGCCTGGGGGACGTGGGTGAGGTCGACGCACAACATGTCCATCGACACCCGCCCGACCAGTTGGCTGCGCTGCCCCGCCACCAGCACCGGCGTACCCGTGGGCGCCTGGCGCGGATAGCCGTCGGCGTACCCCATGGCAACCACCCCGATCCGAGTCGGTTGCGTGGTCACGAAGCGGGCGCCGTAGCCCACGGGCTCGCCGGCAGGCAATTCGCGCACGCTGATGATCTTCGACTCCAGGGTCATCACCGGTTGCAGGCGCGCAGCGACTTCGTTGGGCTCCTCGAACGGCGTGGCTCCGTAGAGCATGATGCCCGGCCGTACCCAGTCGCTCGGCATCTGCGGCCACCCGAGCACGGCAGGGGAATTGCGCAGGCTGATCTGCGCCGCCAGCCCTTGGCGAGCCGCTTCGAAGACTGCCAGTTGGTGAGTGCTGCTGGGATCGTGCAGCTCGTCGGCCCGGGCGAAATGGCTCATCAGGACGATCTTCGCCACGTTGCCACTGGCCAGCAGGCGACGATAGCCGGCCTGGTAGTCCGCCGGGTGCAAGCCGACCCGATGCATGCCGGAGTCGAGTTTGAGCCAGACCGTGATCGGTTTGCTCAGCCGTGCCTGCTCAAGCGCTTCGAGCTGCCAGAGCGAATGCACCACGCACCACAAGTCATGCTCGATGATCAGCGACAGCTCATCGGCTTCGAAGAACCCTTCCAGCAACAGGATCGGCCCGCGGATCCCGCCGGCACGCAGTTCCAGGGCTTCTTCGATGCACGCCACGGCGAACCCGTCGGCCGTGTCCTGCAGCGCCTCGGCGCAGCGCACCGCACCATGCCCATAGGCATCGGCCTTGATCACCGCCAGGGCCTTGGCCCCGGTGACTTCGCGGGCCAATTGGTAATTGTGACGCAGGGCTTGAAGGTCGATCAGGGCACGGGCAGGACGCATGGCGGCAGGCTTCTAGGCGGTCATGAATAAAAAACCGGTGCTGGCCGAGGGTGCGAACCACCGACAGCACCGGAAGAGGGATCTGTTTGACTGAGGCTTAAGGCAGCGCGGCCACCACCGACAACTCCACCAAGATTTGCGGCTCGCACAGCTTGGCTTCCACCGTGGCACGGGCCGGGGCGGTGCCCTTGGGCAGCCATTGGTCCCAGACGGCGTTCATGCCGGCGAAGTGAGCGTCGATGTCCTTCAGATAGATCGTCACCGACAACAGGCGGCTCTTGTCGGTCCCGGCCAGGTCGAGCAACCGCTCGATGTTGGCCAGGGTCTGGCGAGTCTGCTGTTCAATACCGGCGCTCATGTCGTCGCCGACCTGCCCCGCCAGGTAAACGGTGCCGTTGTGCACGACCACCTGGCTCATGCGGTCATTGGTGAGCTGGCGCTGGATTGACATGTTTCGCAGACTCCTTTTTTTGGCTGCCATAACGGGAAATATCGAGGCCTTCTGCGCTGATCTGCGGCTTTTTCTTCGCCATCAGGTCGGCCAGCAGACGGCCGGAACCACAAGCCATGGTCCATCCGAGGGTGCCATGGCCGGTGTTCAGGAACAGGTTCTTGAACGCGGTGGCGCCCACGATCGGCGTGCCGTCCGGAGTGGTCGGGCGCAGGCCGGTCCAGAAGCTGGCCTGGGCCAGATCGCCGCCCTGAGGATAAAGGTCGCCCACGATCATCTCCAGGGTTTCACGCCGACGCGGGTTGAGGGACAGGTCAAAGCCGGCGATTTCAGCCATGCCGCCCACGCGAATGCGGTTGTCGAAACGGGTGATCGCCACCTTGTAGGTTTCGTCAAGAATGGTCGAGGTCGGCGCCATCGACGGGTTGGTGATCGGGACGGTCAGGGAGTAACCCTTGAGTGGATACACCGGCGCACGAATCCCCAGGGGCTTGAGCAATTGCGGCGAATAGCTGCCCAGGGCGAGGACGTAGCGGTCGGCGGTTTCCAGCTTGCCGTCGATCCACACTCCGTTGACGCGATCGCCGGCGAAATCCAGGCGTTGGATGTCCTGGCCGAAGCGGAACTGTACGCCGAGCTTCACGGCCATTTCCGCCAGGCGCGTGGTAAACAGCTGGCAGTCGCCGGTCTGGTCATTGGGCAAGCGCAGGGCTCCGGCCAGGATGTCCGTGACGCTGGCCAAGGCCGGTTCGACCCGGGCGATGCCTGCGCGGTCGAGCACTTCGAAAGGCACGCCCGACTCTTTCAGCACCGCGATGTCTTTTGCCGCGCCATCGAGCTGGGCCTGGGTGCGGAACAGCTGGGTGGTACCCAGGCTCCGGCCTTCGTAAGCAATGCCGGTTTCGGCACGCAGCTCATCGAGGCAGTCGCGGCTGTACTCGGAGAGGCGGACCATGCGCTCCTTGTTGATGGCATAACGGCTGGCGGTGCAGTTACGCAGCATCTGCGCCATCCACAGGTACTGGTCGATGTCGGCAGTGGCCTTGATGGCCAGCGGCGCATGGCGTTGCAACAGCCACTTGATGGCCTTGAGCGGCACACCTGGCGCGGCCCACGGTGAGGCGTAGCCCGGCGACACCTGCCCGGCGTTGGCGAAGCTGGTTTCCATGGCCGGCGCCGGCTGACGGTCGACCACCACCACTTCAAACCCGGCTCGCGCCAGGTAGTAAGCACTGACGGTACCGATGACGCCGCTACCCAAGACCAGAACGCGCATGTTGTTGCCCTCATCGCGGATAACCGCTGACGTTTTGTTGTACATACCTTCGATGGGCGCAGTGTAAAAAAGAATAGCCAGTGCTTTTCACTATATAACTGCCTATATTTGGCGAGAATTCTCGGCAAAAACCCTTTTCACGGAGGCGCATCACCTGTGCGTACCAATACCCAGACCAAGCGTGAGCTGGACAAGATCGACCGCAACATCCTGCGCATCCTCCAGGCGGACGGGCGGATCTCCTTCACCGAACTGGGGGAAAAGGTCGGCCTGTCCACCACGCCCTGTACCGAACGGGTGCGGCGCCTGGAGCGTGAAGGCATCATCATGGGCTACAACGCACGGCTCAATCCCCAGCACCTGAAGGGGAGCCTGCTGGTGTTCGTGGAAATCAGCCTCGACTACAAGTCTGGCGATACGTTTGAAGAATTCCGACGCGCCGTGCTGAAATTGCCCCACGTGCTGGAATGCCACCTGGTGTCAGGCGATTTCGACTACCTGGTGAAGGCACGGATTTCCGAGATGGCCTCGTACCGCAAGCTACTGGGGGACATCCTGCTCAAGCTGCCCCATGTGCGCGAATCCAAGAGCTACATCGTGATGGAAGAGGTGAAGGAAAGCCTGAGCCTGCCGATTCCGGATTGAGGCCCTTCGCGAGCCGGCTCGCGAAAAGGCACTCGAGGATTCACCCACCGTCAGACCAGCACCTGGCGATTGGACGCCATGTATTGATGGATCTGCCGCTCGACCCGAGGATGAATCAGCTCCACCGGTCGCCGCCCGTTGGGGCATGGCAAGGTCGCCGTCGTGCCGAACAGCCGGCAGACCAGCGGTCGCTCGTCATACACGGTGCAACCGTTGGGCCCCAAGTGCACGCAATCGAGCGCCTCAAGGGCGGCATCCTGTTCGGCGCGGGTCTTGCGCGGCAAACGGGCCATTTCCTCCGGCGAGGTGGTCACCGGACCACAGCAGTCGTGGCAGCCGGGAACGCACTCGAACGAGGGGATCTGCTGGCGCAGCGTGCGGATTTTCTGACTGTTGCAACTCATGAAAACGACTACCGACGGGGACACAGATTGATTCTGCCCTAAAACCCTCATCCCAGACACCGCCAGCCGACCGCTGTTGCCCGGGGATGAATCCGCGGCTTATGCTCCGTCAAATTTCTCAAACACCACAATCAGGATTACGCACATGAACGCCCGTGTTCAGCAACCGGTCCCGAGCCACGCGCACGCCGCCTCCTATTACGCCGCCAGCAGCTTGCCGCAACCGGACCATCCGTTGCTGCAGGGCGAGTGCGTGGCGGACGTGTGCGTGGTGGGCGGCGGGTTTTCCGGGCTGAACACCGCCATCGAACTGGCCGAACGCGGCATGAGCGTGGTCCTGCTGGAAGCCCACAGGATCGGCTGGGGCGCCAGCGGCCGCAACGGCGGCCAGTTGATCCGGGGGGTCGGCCATGGCCTGGAGCAATTCGCCCCGGTCATCGGTGCCGACGGCGTCCGTCAGATGAAACTCATGGGCCTTGAAGCCGTGGAAATCGTCCGACAACGTGTCGAGCGTTTTCAGATCCCCTGCGACCTGACCTGGGGTTACTGCGACCTCGCCAACAAGCCCGGCGACCTGGAAGGTTTTGCCGAGGACGCCGAAGAACTGCGCAGCTTGGGTTATCGCTACCCGACCCGGCTCCTGCAAGCACACGAAATGCACAGCGTGGTGGGTTCGGACCGCTACGTCGGTGGCCTGATCGACATGGGTTCGGGCCACCTGCATCCGCTGAACCTGGCCCTGGGCGAAGCCGCTGCCGCGCAACAACTTGGGGTCAGGCTGTTCGAGCAGTCGGCGGTCACCCGCATCGATTATGGCACCGAAGTAAAAGTGCACACCCGGCACGGTTCGGTCCGCGCCAAGACACTGGTGCTGGGCTGCAACGCCTACCTCAACGGACTCAACCCAGAGCTCAGCGGCAAGGTGCTGCCCGCCGGCAGCTACATCATCGCCACCGAACCCCTGAGCCACGCCCAGGCCCAGGCCTTGTTACCGCAGAACATGGCGGTGTGTGACCAACGGGTGGCACTGGACTACTACCGTCTCTCGGCGGATCGTCGCTTGCTGTTCGGTGGCGCTTGTCATTATTCAGGTCGCGACCCGCAGGACATCGGCGCCTACATGCGGCCGAAAATGCTCAAGGTGTTCCCGCAATTGGCGAACGTGAAGATCGATTACCAGTGGGGCGGGATGATTGGTATCGGCGCCAACCGATTGCCACAGATCGGCCGGCTCAAGGACCAACCCAACGTGTATTACGCCCAGGGCTACTCCGGTCATGGCGTGAACGCCACGCACCTGGCCGGCAAACTGCTGGCCGAAGCTATCAGTGGGCAACAAAGCCGCGGTTTCGACCTGTTCGCCCAGGTGCCGCACATGACCTTCCCTGGCGGCAAGCACCTGCGCTCGCCGCTGCTGGCGCTGGGAATGTTATGGCACCGGTTGAAAGAGTTGGTTTAACCCAAAAAACCGTGGCGAGGGAGCTTGCTCCCGCTCGGTTGCGCAGCGACCGCAAAATCTCAGGGTTGCTGCACGACCCAGCGCGAGCAACCGCCCTCGCCACAGCTTCCTTATTCGTTTCAACCCCGCCAGAACGGCTTGAGCCCCTCTTCCCGCGCCTGCTCCCGGTCCAACCCGATGTCACGCAACTGTTCGGGTGTCAGCGCCAATAAGGCTTTGCGTGTATGCAGGCGCAACCAGAACAGGTCCCAGCGGCTCAGGTGGGCCGGCGCATTGCGCGACATCGTGTTGCGCAGCCCCTTATCCTGCCCTGCCACCAGTTCCTGACTGTGTAACGTCAGCCGCACATCGCTCAAGCCGTTCATTTTTGTCGCTCCTGTTTACTTGGGTAGCCAGAGGTTCCATGATGTGCGAACGGCAGAAAGCGATACAGATTCAATCATTTTGTTTTACTTCCATACAGATTGAACCTTTCTCGCACTGAATCGTTGTTTTCCGACCCAACTGTATTGGTTGCCGTAGTCCTCCTCGAGAATGCGCCATGACTCTCTACGTGAACCTCGCCGAATTGCTCGGCACCCGCATCGAACAAGGCTTCTACCGCCCGGGCGACCGGCTGCCATCGGTACGAGCGTTGAGCACGGAGCACGGCGTCAGCTTGAGCACGGTGCAGCAGGCCTATCGCGTGCTGGAGGACAGTGGCCTGGCGATGCCGAAACCCAAGTCCGGTTATTTCGTACCGGTCAGCCGCGCGCTGCCGGACCTACCGGTGGTGGGCCGTCCCGCCCAGCGGCCCGTGGATATTTCCCAGTGGGACCAGGTGCTGGAACTGATACGCGCGGTGCCGCGCAAGGATGTGGTGCAGTTGGGACGGGGCATGCCGGACATCAACTCGCCGACCATGAAGCCGCTGCTGCGCAGCCTGGCGCAGATCAGTCGTCGGCAAGACATGCCAGGGCTGTATTACGACAACATCTACGGCAACCTGGCGCTGCGTGAACAGATTGCCCGGCTGTTGCTGGATTCAGGTTGCCAGTTGGGCGCCAACGATCTGATTGTCACCACCGGCTGTCACGAAGCGCTGTCTGTCAGCATTCGCGCCACGTGCGAGCAAGGCGATATCGTCGCCGTGGACTCCCCCAGCTTCCATGGCGCCATGCAAACCCTCAAGGGCCTGGGCATGAAGGCGCTGGAAATCCCCACCGACCCGCTCACCGGTATCAGCCTGGAGGCCCTGGAACTGGCCTTGGAACAATGGCCGATCAAGGCCATACAGTTGACGCCCAGTTGCAACAATCCGTTGGGCTACATCATGCCGGAAGCCAACAAACGCGCCCTGCTGACCCTGGCACAGCGCTTCGACGTGGCGATCATCGAAGACGATGTGTATGGAGAACTGGCCTACACCTACCCACGCCCCCGCACGATCAAGTCCTTCGACGACGATGGCCGGGTCCTGCTCTGCAGTTCCTTTTCCAAGACCCTGGCCCCTGGCCTGCGCGTGGGCTGGGTCGCGCCCGGCCGGTACCTGGAACGGGCGCTGCACATGAAGTACATCAGCACCGGCTCCACCGCCCCACAGCCCCAGATCGCCGTGGCCGAATTTCTCAAGGGCGGGCATTTCGAACCACATTTGCGCCGGATGCGCGCGCAATACCAGCGCAATCGCGACGTCATGATCGATTGGGTCAGCCGCTATTTTCCGCCAGGCACCCGCGCCAGCCGGCCCCGGGGCAGCTTCATGCTATGGGTCGAACTGCCGGAAGGCTTCGACACCCTCAAGCTCAACCGGGTCCTGCATGATCAGGGCGTACAGGTCGCCGTCGGCAGCATCTTTTCCGCCTCCGGCAAGTACCGCAATTGCCTGCGGATGAACTACGCTGCCAAGCCAACGGCCCAGATCGAAGAGGCCGTGCGCAGGGTGGGCGCCGCCGCTATCGCGTTGTTGAACGAAACCCAGCGCGACGCCGTCTGATCTGTACGCCGGGAAGCGGCATCCAACAGCCCATCAACGCAATCGAGCGGAACGATCCTACGTGAGATCCAGACCGATCCTGCCAGCGCTACTGCTAGTCGCCTCGCTGCTGGGCGGCTGCGCCAGTCTTGATGTCACCCGCGAGCCCTCCCAGGCACTACCGGCCAGCGAATCCTCCTTTGGCCGCTCGGTCCAGGCCCAGGCGGCGCCCCATGAAGGGCAGTCGGGCTTTCGCCTGCTCCCCGACAGTACCGACGCGTTCATCGCCCGGGCCGAGTTGATCCGCCACGCCCAGAGCAGCCTGGACTTGCAGTACTACATCGTCCACGACGGCATCAGCACCCGGATGCTGGTGGACGAATTGCTCAAGGCCGCGGACCGCGGCGTGCGGGTGCGGATCCTGCTGGACGACACCGCCAGCGACGGCCAGGAAGAAACCATCGCGACCCTGGCCGCCCACCCACAGATCCAGGTCCGCCTGTTCAACCCCTTGCACCTGGGCCGGGCCACCGGGGTGACCCGCGGCCTTGGACGCCTGTTCAACCTGTCGCTACAACACCGGCGCATGCACAACAAGCTGTGGCTGGCAGACAACAGCATGGCCATCGTCGGCGGCCGCAACCTGGGGGATGAGTATTTCGACGCAGAACCCAACCTGAACTTCACCGACATCGACCTGCTCGGGGTCGGCCCGGTGGCCGAACAACTGGGCCACAGCTTCGACCAGTACTGGAACAGCGCCCTGAGCAAACCCATCGAACAGTTCCTGTCCCATCGCCCCACCCCCAAGGACTTGGCCGACAGTCGGGCGCGCCTGCAAGCGTCCCTTGAACAGACCCAAAAGGAAAATCACGCGCTCTACCAGCAACTGACCACCTACAAGACCCAGCCACGCCTGGACACCTGGCGCAACCAGCTGATCTGGGCCTGGAACAAGGCGATGTGGGACGCGCCGAGCAAGGTGCTGGCCAAGGACGAGCCCGATCCGCAGTTGCTGCTGACCACTCAACTGGCGCCGGAGCTGACGGGCGTCAGCAAAGAACTGATCATGATTTCCGCCTACTTCGTCCCGGGCCAGCCAGGGTTGGTCTACCTGACCAGTCGCGCCGATGCGGGCGTGTCGGTGAGCCTGCTGACCAACTCCCTGGAGGCCACCGATGTGCCGGCGGTGCATGGCGGGTATGCGCCGTACCGCAGGGCCTTGCTGGAGCACGGTGTGCGCCTGTTCGAACTGCGCCGACAACCGGGCGAAACCGGCGGCCGCCCGCACCTGTTCTACAGCAGGTCCTACGGCGAGTCGGACTCGAGCCTGCACAGCAAGGCGATCATTTTTGACCGGCAGAAAGCCTTTATCGGTTCGTTCAATTTCGACCCGCGCTCGGTGCTGTGGAACACCGAGGTCGGCGTTTTGGTGGACAGCGAAGCGCTCGCCGGCCAGGTGCGTGAGCTGGCCCTGCAAGGCATGGCCCCGGCCTTGAGTTATCAGGCACGACTGAAGGACGACACCCTGGTCTGGACCACCGAAGACAACGGCACGCTACACGACCTGGACCACGAACCCGGCAGTTGGTGGCGCCGCTTCAATGCCTGGTTCGCCAAGACCGTCGGCCTGGAGCGGATGCTGTAGCCCGCGTTATCCGGCGTAGCGAAGTGATCACGCCGCTTGCGTGGCGCCGAACGCACCCTGGCGCAATAACAGGATCACCAGGCCGAAGGCCCCCGCCGCCATGAACAAGGGCAACGCATGCCCACTGATCCACTGGCTGCCGGCCCCCGCTGCCAGCGGACCGACCAGGCAACCGATCCCCCACAACTGCGCGACATGGGCATTGGCCCGCACCAGCGCATCGTCACGGAAACGCTCGCCGATCAGAATCAGCGACAGGGTAAACAAGCCACCTGCGCTGGCGCCGAACAGGATCCACAGGGGCCAGATCAACGGCGTATCGATCAGTACCGGCACCGCCAGGCTCGATAGCATCAACAACACCGCACAGCCGGTGAACAAGGTGCGGCGGGACATGTAGTCGGCCAGGGCGCCAACGGGCAATTGCAGTAAGGCATCGCCCACCACCACGGTGCTGACCATCGCCAATGCCACCTCGGCACTGAAGCCCTGGCGCAGGCAGTAGACCGGCAGCAATGTCAGGATCATCGCTTCGAAGGCGGCGAACAACGACACTGCCCAGCCAATCGCCGGCAAGCTTCGGCAAAACGCCCACAGGTCGCCCAACGTGACATTGCCGGCCTCGCTGCTGGGCGCGCCGCTGCGCCCCAGCAACAACAGCGGTGCAACCAAGAGCAGGCCGACGCCCACCCAGAAGCCATAATCGTGATCGGTCCCCAGCACGCCGAGCAGCAACGGCCCGGACAACTGGCTCAAGGCATAGCTGCAGCCGTACAACGCCACCAGACGTCCGCGCCATTGTTCAACGACCAGTTGGTTGATCCAGCTCTCACCGAGGATGAAGACCAGGGTCAGCACCACGCCAATCAACAGGCGCAACACCAGCCAGACCGGATAACTGGGCATCAGCGCCAGCAAGCCGATCGACAGCGCGCCGCCCCACAGGCACAGGCGCATCAACGCGGCTGTGCCAAAGCGCGCAGCCAGCCGGCTCGACACCTTGGCCCCCAGCAACACGCCCACCGCCGGCATGGCGGCCATGACGCCGATGGCGAATGAACCATAGCCCCAGCCTTCCAGGCGCAACGACACCAGCGGCATGCTGACGCCCAAGGCCAGGCCGACGCTCAGGACAGACGCCAACACGGCGAAGTAAGTCGCCCAACGCATTTGCACGCTCCTGTGGAGGGTTATCGGTGCAGGTATCACTCAAAATATTGTGGGAGCGGGCTTGCTTGCGAAGGCGGAGTGTCAATCAACTAGCTGTTGAATGTTAAACCGCTTTCGCGAGCAAGCCCGCTCCCACAGGGGATGTGTCTACCGCAAATCTTGCGCTCATCCTCGACCAATGTGGGAGCGGGCTCGCTCGCGAAAGCGGGGTGTCAGTCAACTTAGCCGTTGATGTTAACCGCCTTCGCGACCAAGCCCGCTCCCACAAAAGGGGTCAGAGCTTGATCCAGGTCGCCTTCAGCTCGGTGTATTTGTCGAAGGCATGCAGCGATTTGTCACGACCGTTGCCCGACTGCTTGAAGCCACCGAACGGTGCAGTCATGTCGCCGCCATCGTACTGGTTGACCCAGACGCTGCCGGCGCGCAGGGCCTTGGCGGTCAGGTGAGCCTTGGAAATGTCCTTGGTCCACACCGCCGCCGCCAGGCCATACGGCGTATCGTTGGCAATCTGGATCGCTTCTTCGGCAGTGTCGAAGGCAATGACCGACAGCACTGGGCCGAAAATTTCTTCCTGGGCGATTTTCATGGCGTTGCTCACGCCGTCGAAAATCGTCGGCTCGACGTAGGTGCCGCCGGTTTCCTCGAGGATCCGCTTGCCGCCCGCCACCAGCTTGGCGCCGTCACTGTGACCGGCTTCGATGTAGGACAGCACGGTGTTCATCTGTTGGGTATCCACCAGGGCGCCGACGTTGGTGGCCGGGTCCAGCGGATTACCCGGCTTCCAACCCTTGAGGGCCTCGATCACCAGCGGCAGGAAGGTGTCCTTGATGGAGCGCTCCACCAGCAGGCGCGAACCGGCGGTGCAGACTTCACCCTGGTTGAAGGCGATGGCGCTGGCGGCGGATTCGGCGGCGGCCTGCAGGTCGGGGGCGTCGGCGAACACGATGTTCGGGCTCTTGCCACCGGCTTCCAGCCAGATGCGCTTCATGTTGGATTCGCCAGCGTACACCATCAACTGCTTGGCGATTTTGGTGGAGCCGGTGAACACCAGCGTATCCACGTCCATGTGCAGGCCCAGGGCCTTGCCGACGGTATGTCCGTAGCCGGGCAGCACGTTCAGCACGCCCTTCGGAATACCGGCCTCGACCGCCAGGGCAGCGATACGCAGGGCCGTCAGCGGGGATTTTTCCGACGGCTTGAGCACCACCGAGTTACCGGTGGAGAGGGCCGGGCCGAGCTTCCAGCAGGCCATCATCAACGGGAAGTTCCACGGCACGATAGCGCCCACGACCCCGACCGGCTCGCGCGTCACCAGGCCCAGTTGATCGTGGGGCGTCGCCGCCACTTCGTCGTACAGCTTGTCGATGGCCTCGCCGCTCCAGCTCAACGCCTGGGCCGCGCCAGGCACGTCGATGTACAGCGAGTCGCTGATCGGCTTGCCCATGTCGAGGGTTTCCAGCAGGGCCAACTCTTCGGCGTTCTGCTTGAGCAGGCTGGCGAAACGAATCATGGTGGCTTTGCGCTTGCTGGGCGCCAGGCGCGACCAGACGCCGGAATTGAAGGTTGCGCGGGCGTTTTCCACGGCACGCTGGGCGTCGGCCACGTCGCATGCGGCGACTTTGCCCAAGAGGCGGCCATCGACCGGGCTGAGGCAATCAAAGGTTTCGCCGGACACTGCATCCGTGTATTCACCGTTGATGAAAGCGCGGCCTTCGATCTTCAGGTCGCGGGCACGTTGTTCCCAGTCGGCACGAGTCAGGGTGGTCATACGAGTGTCCTCCTCTTATTGAGTCAGAACGCCGCGCAACGCAGCGCTCAAAGAATTCTGCCCGGCCAGCCTGTTCGGCGCTGTTTTCGGCAGAGGGCACCCGCCACCCTAAACCAGCGGCCGGTGAAGTTTCAATATATTTGACATAGCGGTGGCAAACCGCCTTGCGATGTTCGTTTTAATAAACATAGACTCTGACTCTTCCAGCCATTCGCGCCGTCATTCACGGGGATTACCGCATGAGCATCCAGGACATCGTCGATTTCAGCCACGCCACCACTGCCGCCGACCGCTACCGTCCGGACCCGGCCAAGGTACTCAAGGGCGATCCCGAACAGGCGGTGTACAACCACTACAACAGCCCGTGTGGCCAAATGAATGCCGGTGTCTGGGAAGGCGCCGTGGGCCAGTGGACGGTCAACTACACCGAGCATGAGTATTGCGAAATCGTCCAGGGTGTTTCCGTGCTGCGGGACAACGATGGGAACGCCAAGACCCTGCGCGCAGGTGACCGCTTCGTGATCCCGGCGGGCTTCAAGGGCACCTGGGAAGTGCTGGAACCGTGCCGCAAGATCTACGTGGTGTTCGAACAGAAGGCTTGAAGCCTTGGGATCAAGGGTGCATCGCCCCACACGGGCCATGTGGTGCCTTTGTGGGGGCGAGCTTGCTCGCGAAGAGGCCCGGACAGCCAAAAAAACCAACAAAAAAGGCCCGTATCGTGAGATACGGGCCTTTTTTGTAAGAGGGAAAAATCAATTACTTGATTTTGCCTTCCTTGTAGATCACGTGCTTGCGAACAACCGGATCATATTTCTTGATCTCGATTTTGTCCGGGGTAGTACGCTTGTTCTTGTCGGTAGTGTAGAAGTGACCAGTACCGGCGCTCGAGATCAAACGAATCAATTCACGCATGATTAGCTCCCTTAAACCTTGCCATCGCGGCGAAGTTCGGCAAGCACGACATCAATGCCGCGCTTGTCGATGATACGCATGCCTTTGGCAGATACGCGCAGACGTACAAAACGTTTCTCGGACTCAACCCAGAAGCGGTGATGCTGCAGGTTCGGCAGGAAACGACGACGGGTTTTGTTGTTTGCGTGGGAAATGTTATTCCCAGTCACCGGACCCTTACCGGTAACTTGACAGACTCTCGACATGCCTCAGCCCTCTAAAACCACATGCCCAACCCGGCATGGGTTGGCCGCTTAATCTCTCAGTCATTTGGCGCCAGGCGCCGCGTTTCTTTAAGGGTCTTACCGGCTACACCTACAGTGAAGGAACCGGGCCCCTAGAAAAGAGCGCTGCTTTATACCAGAAAGACCACGGTGCAACAACAACCGATGTGATTTGTCTTTGCGGCAGAACACCGCCCAACCGTCCGGGACGGCTGGGGCAAAGGCCGGCGCAGCCCGTGACCGCTCGTCGCTGCGCGCAGGTTTTTTTCACCTGCGCCAGGTTTGAGCCCATCACGCACCGCCACAGGGTGCCGGAAAATGCAAAAAGGGGATAGTCATTTGCCAGCGAGCCCACTAGGGTAGGCCTTTTCCAGACTGCACTCGCAGATGGGCCTTCGACTTGCACAAGGAAACTGCTCATGCGCCTCGCTGCCCTACCATTGTTGCTCGCCCCTCTGCTGATCAGCCCATTGGCCCAGGCGGCCGCCTTGAGTGTTTGTACCGAGGCGAGCCCGGAAGGGTTCGACGTGGTCCAGTACAACTCGCTGACAACCACCAACGCCTCTGCCGACGTGCTGATGAACCGCCTGGTGGACTTCGACACCGCCAGCGGCAAGGTGGTCCCCAGCCTTGCCAAGAGCTGGGAGATCTCGACCGACGGGCTGACCTACGTGTTCAAGCTGCGCCCCCAGGTCAAGTTCCACCACACCGACTACTTCACGCCGCGTCGCGACCTGACCGCCGAGGACGTGAAATTCAGCTTCGAGCGCATGCTCGACCCGGCCAACCCCTGGCACAAGGTGGCCCAGAGCGGCTTCCCCCACGCCCAGTCCATGCAACTGCCCACGCTGATCAAGAAAATCGACGCGCTGGACCCGTTAACCGTGCGTTTTACCCTCGACCATGCCGATTCGACGTTCCTGGCAACGTTGAGCATGGGCTTTGCTTCTATCTATTCGGCTGAATACGCCGACCAATTGATGAAGGCCGGCACCCCGGAAAAGCTCAACAACCAGCCGGTCGGCACCGGCCCGTTCGTTTTCAACCGGTTCCAGAAGGACGCGACGATCCGCTACAAGGCCAACGACGCCTATTTCGACGGCAAGCCCCAAGTGGACCCACTGATCTTCGCCATCACGCCGGATGCCAACGTGCGCTTGCAGAAACTGCGTCGCAATGAATGCCAGATCGCCCTGTCGCCCAAGCCACTGGACGTGCAGGCCGCGCGCCAGGAACCGACGCTGGCCGTGACCCAGACCGACGCCTTCATGACGGCCTTCGTGGCGATCAACAGCCAGCACCCGCCACTGGACAAACCTGAGGTGCGCCAGGCCATCAACCTGGCGTTCGACAAGGCCAGCTACCTCAAGACCGTCTTCGAAGGCACTGCGCAGGCCGCCAACGGCCCCTACCCACCCAACACCTGGAGCTACGCCAAAAACCTGCCCGGCTACGCCCACGACCCCGCCAAGGCTCGCGAACTGCTGGCCAAGGCCGGTTTGAAGGAAGGCTTCCAGACCACCCTCTGGACCCGCCCTTCCGGCAGCCTGCTGAACCCGAATCCGAGCCTTGGCGCCCAACTGCTGCAATCGGACCTGGCGGAAATCGGCATCCAGGCCGAAATCCGGGTGATCGAATGGGGCGAGTTGATCCGTCGGGCCAAGGCCGGCGAACACGATCTGCTGTTCATGGGCTGGGCGGGCGACAACGGCGACCCGGACAATTTCCTCACGCCGCAGTTTTCCTGCGCGGCGGTCAAGTCCGGCACCAATTTCGCGCGTTACTGCAACCCCGACCTGGACAAACTGATCAGCGCCGGCAAGACCACCGGCGAGCAAGGCGTGCGCGCCAAGCTCTACGAGCAGGCCCAGGCACAGATCCAGCAACAGGCCCTCTGGCTGCCCCTGGCTCACCCGACGGCCTTCGCCCTCACCCGCAAGGAAGTGCAGGGTTATTCGGTCAGCCCGTTCGGTCGCCAGGACTACGCCAAGGTCACCCTCAAGTAACCACCTGTATGCATTGAAACCTGTGGGAGCGGGCTTGCCCGCGAAAGCGGTGGGTCAGCCAGCACGGATGTCGCCTGACACGACCTCTTCGCGAGCAAGCCCGCCCCCACAGAGTTTGCCATTGCCAGATCGCGGCTACATCCACCCGTACTCCACCATCGACAGCGGCTCCCCATCGCCGACGATGAAATGATCGAGCACCCGCACGTCAATCAACTCCAGCGCTTGCTGAAGGCGCCCGGTGAGCACCCGGTCGGCCTGGCTCGGCTCGGTATCGCCGGAAGGATGGTTGTGACACAGGATCAACGCGGCGGCATTGTGGGCCAGGGCGCGCTTGACCACTTGCCGTGGATAGACGCTGGCGCTGTCGATCGAGCCGCGAAACAGCGCCTCATAGGCCAACACCCGATGCCGGGAATCCAGGAACAGGCAGCCGAACACTTCATGGGGTTCATGGCGCAACACGGCCTTGAGGTAGTCGCGTACAACCAGCGGGCTCTCCAGCACCGACTCTCGTCGCAGGTCCTGGGCCAGATGTCGGCGCCCCATTTCCAGGACCGCTTGCAACTGCGCGAACTTCGCCGGCCCCAGGCCCAGTTGCATGCTGAATGTACGCAGGTCGGCGTCCAGTAAACCGCGCAGGCAACCAAATTGATGCAGCAGGTGTCGAGCCAGGTCTACTGCACTCTTCCCGCAAACCCCGGTTCGCAAGAAGATCGCCAACAACTCGGCATCCGAAAGACTCGCCGAACCCAATTGCAACAACTTCTCCCGCGGGCGCTCGGCCGCCGGCCAATCTCGAATACTCATAGGACCTCCTGGTCTGTGGCGCACCGCTGTTCCATAGCGGTCGCTGTGATATCGTAGCCCATCTTTTTTGCAGGCGATTCGCACCCTGGCAGGCTGTTGCCGAAGGGTTCGCACTGCACTGACCACTGAAATCGAAAGGCAGGCCTATGCAGCGGCTGTATCGGAAACGCATCGTTCTGGGCGTCGGCGGCGGCATTGCTGCCTACAAGAGCGCCGAGCTGGTTCGCCGACTCATCGACCAGGGCGCGGAAGTACGGGTCGTGATGACCCGCGGCGGCAGTGAGTTCATCACCCCGCTGACCATGCAGGCACTGTCCGGCCACCCGGTTCACCTGGACCTGCTCGACCCCGCGGCCGAGGCAGCCATGGGCCATATCGAACTGGCCAAGTGGGCCGACCTGGTGCTGATCGCCCCGGCGACCGCCGACCTGATCGCCCGCCTGGCCCAGGGCATCGCCGACGACCTGCTCACCACCCTGGTGCTCGCCACCGACGCCGTGGTGGCCGTCGCCCCAGCCATGAACCAGGCCATGTGGCGCGATCCGGCCACCCAGGCCAACCTGCAATTGCTCGAAAGCCGTGCACTGAAGGTCTTCGGCCCGGCCTCCGGCAGCCAGGCCTGCGGCGATGTCGGCATGGGCCGCATGCTGGAAGCCACCGACCTGGCCCAATGCGCCGCCGACTGCTTCCAGCGCCAGGCCCTGACCGGCAAACACGTGCTGATCACCGCCGGCCCGACCCAGGAAAACATCGACCCGGTGCGCTACATCACCAACCACAGCTCCGGGAAAATGGGCTTCGCCCTGGCCGAAGCCGCGGTGGAAGCCGGCGCCCGGGTGACCTTGATCACCGGTCCCGTGCACCTGCCCACGCCGGACCGGGTTACGCGCATCGACGTCGTCAGCGCCCGGGACATGCTCGCAGCGTGCGAAGCCGCCATCCCCTGCGACCTGTTCATCGCCTCGGCAGCGGTCGCGGACTACCGCCCCGAAGTCGTCGCCCCACAGAAATTGAAGAAAGACCCTACGAGTGGTGACGGCCTGCTGCTGCAGATGGTGCGCAACCCGGACATCCTTGCCAGTATCGCCACCCGCCCCGACCGGCCGTTCAGTGTCGGCTTCGCCGCCGAAACCGAACACCTGCTCGATTACGCCGCGCGCAAGCTCAAGGACAAGAACCTCGACTTGATCGTCGCCAACGACGTCGCCAACCCGAGCATCGGCTTCAACAGCGAGGAAAACGCCTGCAGCGTGATCGATCGCCAGTTGCACGCCACCCTTTTCGCCCAGACCAGCAAGGGCAAGATTGCCCGCCAGCTGATCACCTTCATCGCCGAACGTCTGAACCAGGTTTAAATCTCCATGCACGCTCTACAAGCCAAGATCCTCGATCCACGCATCGGCAACGAATTCCCGTTGCCGCAATACGCCACGCCCGGCTCCGCCGGTCTCGACCTGCGGGCGATGCTCAAGCAGGACACCCTCCTGGAACCGGGCCAGACCCTGCTGATCCCGACCGGCCTGTCGGTGTACATCGGCGACCCGAACCTGGCCGCGCTGATCCTGCCGCGCTCGGGCCTGGGCCACAAACACGGCATCGTGCTGGGCAACCTGGTGGGCCTGATCGACTCCGACTACCAGGGCGAGCTGATGGTGTCGTGCTGGAACCGTGGCCAGACGGCCTTCAACATCGCCGTGGGCGAACGCATTGCGCAACTGGTGCTGGTGCCAGTGGTGCAGGCTCATTTCGAACTGGTCACGGAATTCGACGAGAGCCAGCGCGGCGCCGGCGGTTTCGGCCACTCCGGCAGCCACTGAGCCGGCGGTTCGTGGCCGGGCGTGCTGCCCGGCCCGTTTATTAAGCTTCTGTTTCAGGGCGAAAAATGCGCAATGGCTTTCTGCTAGGTTTCCCATCCGGAATCAATGTATTAGGCGACCGAGCTCGGGATAACGCTATCTCATGGCATTTTCCCACCACGAACTCTCTGTCAAAAACGCCGTCATACCCTTCAGCTTGAGCCTGCCGACGCCCCTCGTCGGCCTGTCCAGTCACCCTCTGATAGAGCGCCCCGCCCATGAACACCCCAGCTGCAATCGCCCCGATCTTCCCTGACAGCATCTTCCGCGCCTACGACATCCGTGGCGTGGTACCGGAAACCCTCACCGCCGAAACCGCCTACTGGATCGGCCGCGCCATTGGCTCCCAGAGCCTGGCCCAGGGCGAACCGAACGTGTGCGTCGGCCGCGACGGCCGCCTGTCCGGCCCCGAGTTGGTCGCGCAATTGATCAAGGGTATTGCCGACAGTGGCTGCCACGTCAGCGACGTGGGCCTGGTGCCGACGCCGGCGCTGTACTACGCCGCCAACGTCCTGGCCGGCAAATCCGGCGTGATGCTCACCGGCAGCCACAACCCATCGAACTACAACGGCTTCAAGATCGTCATCGCTGGCGACACCCTGGCCAACGAGCAGATCCAGGCCCTGCACACCCGCCTCAAGACCAACGACCTGAGCAGCGGCAAGGGCAGCGTGACCCAGATCGACATCCTTGGGCGCTACAACGATGAGATCGTCAAGGACGTGAAGCTCGCCCGTCGCCTGAAAGTGGTGGTCGACTGCGGCAACGGCGCCGCCGGCGTGATTGCCCCGCAACTGATCGAAGCCCTGAACTGCGAGGTCATCCCGCTGTTCTGCGAGGTGGATGGCAACTTCCCCAACCATCACCCGGACCCGGGCAAGCTGGAAAACCTGCAAGACCTGATCGCCAAGGTCAAGGAAACCAACGCTGACCTGGGCCTGGCCTTCGACGGCGATGGCGACCGCGTCGGCGTGGTCACCAACACCGGCAGCGTCGTGTTCCCCGACCGCCTGCTGATGCTGTTCGCCAAGGATGTCGTGGCGCGCAACCCGGATGCCGAGATCATTTTCGACGTCAAGTGCACCCGTCGCCTGGTGCCACTGATCAAGGAATATGGCGGTCGCCCGCTGATGTGGAAGACCGGTCACTCGTTGATCAAGAAGAAAATGAAACAGAGCGGCGCCCTGCTGGCCGGGGAAATGAGTGGCCACATCTTCTTCAAGGAGCGCTGGTTCGGTTTCGACGACGGCATCTACAGCGCCGCGCGCCTGCTGGAGATCCTCAGCAAGGAGCCCTCCAGCGCCGAAGACCTGTTCGCGACCTTCCCGAACGATATTTCTACGCCGGAAATCAATATCCATGTGACCGAAGAGACCAAATTCAGCATCATTGATGCACTGCACGACGCTCAATGGGGCGAAGGCGCCGAACTGACCACCATCGACGGTGTGCGGGTCGACTATCCCCAGGGTTGGGGCCTGGTGCGCGCGTCCAACACCACGCCGGTGCTGGTCCTGCGCTTCGAGGCCGACAACGAAGCCGAACTGCAGCGCATCAAGGATGTGTTCCACACCCAACTCAAACGTGTTGCACCTGATCTTCAACTACCGTTCTGATTTTTGAAGCACCACCGGAGCCCTGAATGACCCTCGAACGCGAAGCCGCCGCCAATACCGCCAAGGTCCTGTCCGAAGCGTTGCCTTACATCCGACGCTATGTCGGCAAGACCCTGGTGATCAAATACGGCGGCAACGCGATGGAAAGCGAGGAGCTGAAAACCGGCTTCGCCCGCGACATCGTGCTGATGAAGGCCGTGGGCATCAACCCGGTGGTGGTGCATGGCGGTGGCCCGCAGATCGGCGACCTGCTCAAGCGCCTGGCGATCGAAAGCCATTTCATCGATGGCATGCGCGTCACCGACGCGCAGACCATGGATGTGGTGGAAATGGTCCTGGGTGGCCAGGTCAACAAGGACATCGTCAACCTGATCAACCGCCATGGCGGCAGCGCCATCGGCCTGACCGGCAAGGATGCCGAACTGATCCGGGCGAAAAAGCTCACCGTGACCCGCCAGACCCCGGAGATGACCCAGCCGGAAATCATCGACATCGGCCAGGTGGGCGAAGTGGTGGGCATCAACACCGACCTGCTGAACCTGCTGGTCAAGGGCGACTTCATCCCGGTCATCGCGCCTATCGGCGTGGGGGCCAACGGTGAGTCGTACAACATCAACGCCGACCTGGTGGCCGGCAAGGTGGCCGAGGCACTGAAAGCCGAGAAGCTGATGCTGCTGACCAACATCGCCGGCCTGATGGACAAGTCGGGCAAGGTCCTGACCGGGTTGTCGACCCAACAGGTCGACGACCTCATCGCCGACGGTACGATCTACGGCGGCATGCTGCCAAAGATCCGCTGCGCGCTGGAAGCGGTACAGGGCGGCGTCGGCAGCTCGCTGATCATCGATGGCCGGGTGCCGAATGCGATCCTGCTGGAGATCTTCACCGATACCGGCGTGGGTACGTTGATCAGCAATCGCAAGCGTTCTTAAGCGATTCCGGTAAAAAAAGACCCCGCTCAACCTGGTTGAGCGGGGTCTTTTTTTCACGGTTTACCGGTCAAGGCAAACTTATGTGGGAGCGGGCTTGCTCGCGAAAGCGGCAGGTCAGTCAACACAAGGTTGAATTTGCCATCGCATTCGCGAGCAAGCCCGCTCCCACAAGGGATTGTGCAAGCCGATCAGACGCCGAACTGCGCCCGATAAGCCTCAACCGCCGGCAAATGCTGTTTGAGCTGGGGGTCATCAGCCAAGAATTCCAGCACCTGGGTCAGCGACACAATGCTGATCACCGGAATGCCAAAGTCGCGCTCCACTTCCTGGATCGCCGACAACTCACCATTGCCACGCTCCTGGCGGTTCAGCGCGATCAGCACGCCGGCGGCCTTGGCGCCGTCCTGGGAAGCGATGATCTGCATCACCTCGCGAATAGCGGTACCGGCGGTGATCACGTCGTCAATGATCAGGACATCGCCGGTCAGCGGCGCGCCCACCAGGCTGCCGCCTTCACCGTGAGCCTTGGCTTCCTTGCGGTTGAAACACCAGGGCAGGTCGCGCTCGTGATGCTCGGCCAGGGCGACGGCGGTGGTGGCGGCCAGCGGGATGCCTTTGTAGGCCGGGCCGAACAGGACGTCGAACGCAATACCGCTCTCGACGATGGCCGCTGCATAGAAACGCCCCAGCTGCGCCAGGGCCGAACCGCTGTTGAACAGGCCGGCGTTGAAGAAGTACGGGCTGGTGCGTCCGGACTTGAGGGTGAACTCACCGAAGCGCAAAACCCCGCGATCGATGGCAAAACGAATGAAATCGCGCTGATACGCCTGCATGAAAAAAGCCTCAAATACCGCGGATTTAGCTAAATAGGTACACGCCGTGTATCATACACGCACGTGATTTTTGGGGCCATTTATGCGGATCATCAGTGTGAACGTCAATGGTATTCAGGCTGCAGTCGAGCGTGGTTTGCTCAGTTGGCTGCAAGCACAGAATGCCGACGTCATCTGCCTGCAGGACACCCGCGCCTCCGCCTTTGAACTGGACGATGCAGCCTTCCAACTGGATGGTTACTTCCTTTATGCCTGCGATGCCGAAGTCCCCGCCCAGGGTGGCGTGGCTTTGTACTCGCGGCTGCAACCGAAGGCTGTCATCAACGGTCTCGGTTTCGAGACGGCGGACCGCTACGGGCGCTACCTGCAAGCCGATTTCGACAAGGTCAGCATCGCGACCTTACTGCTCCCTTCGGGGCAGAACGGCGATGAAGATTTGAATCAGAAATTCAAGTTGATGGACGACTTCGCCCGTTATCTTGATAAACAGCGACGCAAACGTCGCGAGTACATCTATTGTGGCTCGCTGTACGTGGCGCAACAGAAGCTGGATATCAAGAACTGGCGCGACAGCCAGCAATCTCCTGGCTTCCTGGCGCCGGAACGGGCCTGGATGGACGAGATCATTGGCAACATGGGCTATGTCGATGCCCTGCGCGAAGTCAGCCGCGAAGGCGACCAGTACAGCTGGTGGCCGGACAGCGAGCAGGCCGAGATGCTCAACCTCGGCTGGCGTTTCGACTACCAGTTGCTGACGCCCGGCCTGCGCCGCTTCGTGCGCAGCGCTCGCCTGCCGCGCCAGCCTCGGTTCTCGCAGCACGCGCCGCTGATCGTGGACTACGACTGGACGCTGACGATCTGAGTGTCGTTTCGCAGCCACAAAAAAACCGACAGTCGATGTCGGTTTTTTTGTGGCCACTGAAAATCAACGGTGGGAGCGAGCTTGCTCGCGATGACGATGGATCGGCCAACATCGATATTGAATGAACAGCCGCAATCGCGAGCAAGCTCGCTCCCACAGGGCAAGGCGCTAGCTGATCGTTATTTGACCAGCCGCCAGGTAAACGGATACCGATACGGCTGCCCTTCATTGGCCTTGACCCCGGCGATGATGGTCAACACCAACGCACCAATGGCCACCAGACCGAACAGGAAGAAGCCAATCACCACGATCATCAGCAGCAGACTGATCGCCGAGGCGATCGCCACGGTGATCTGGAAGTTCAGCGCTTCCTTGCCTTGGGCATCGATGAACGGGTCGGACTCACGCTTGAGCTGCCAGAGCACCAGCGGCCCGATTAGCGTACCGAACGGAATCCAGATCCCCAGCAAGGCGGACAGGTGACAAAACATTGCCCATTGACGCGCCTCTTTGCTCGGCTGGGGCAGCAGGACTGGCTCATCACTCATGTCGCTCTCCTTGTCTGAAGCGTGAATCGATCAGTCAGCCAGGGCGGCCTTCTGCAATTCGAAGATCTGACTCATGCCGTTCTTCGCCAGTTCCAGCATAGCGTTCAATTCTTCCGGCTGGAACGGCGCGCCTTCGGCGGTGCCCTGCACTTCGATGAAGCCGCCGGCGCTGGTCATGACCACGTTCAGGTCGGTCTCGGCAGCCGAGTCTTCCAGGTAGTCCAGGTCCAGGACCGGCTCGCCCTGGTACATGCCCACGGACACCGCGGCGATCATCTGCTTGAGCGGGTCGCCGCCCTTGAGGCCGCCACGCTTCTTGATCACTTTCAAGGCATCGACCAACGCGACCATTGCGCCGGTGATGGACGCGGTGCGGGTGCCGCCGTCAGCCTGGATCACGTCGCAATCGACGTACAAGGTCACGTCGCCCAGCTTGGACATGTCCAGCGCGGCGCGCAGCGAACGGCCGATCAGGCGCTGGATTTCCAGGGTGCGCCCGCCCTGCTTGCCACGGCTGGCTTCGCGCTGGTTACGCTCGCCGGTGGCCCGCGGCAGCATGCCGTACTCGGCGGTCAGCCAACCCTGGCCCTGGCCCTTGAGGAACCGCGGCACGCCGTTCTCGACGCTGACGGTGCAGATCACCTTGGTATCACCGAATTCGACCAGTACAGAGCCCTCGGCGTGTTTGGTGTAGTTGCGGGTAATGCGGATCGAGCGGAGCTGATCGGCAGCGCGACCACTTGGACGTTTCATAGGGAACACCTGTACTGAGGACGGAAAACTGCCGGCATTATAAAGCCGTGTGCCGCGCGAGGGCAGTTCTAAAAAGCCGGCGCGACGAGTGCAGCCTCTCAAACGCCCGGCCGACGGGTTGCAGCGCTTTGTCACAGGCACGGTTTGGGGGCACACGCTTCACTGCGCTACAATCCTGCGCCTTTGCTGCCCGCCGGGCTCAATCCACAGATTCTCAGGTCGTGTCGGCCTGCAATGCGAGGAACCTCCATGGTGCACAGCATGACCGCCTTCGCCCGCGTCGAAAAAGCCGGGGCTCAAGGCACGCTGAGCTGGGAACTGCGCTCGGTCAACAGTCGCTACCTGGAACCGCACCTGCGCCTGCCCGAATCCTTCCGCGACCTGGAAGGCGGCGTGCGTGAAGCGCTGCGCCAGGGCCTGTCCCGGGGCAAGCTGGAATGCACCCTGCGCTTTACCGAAGAAAGCACCGGCAAACCCTTGCAGGTGGATCGCGAACGCGCCGCGCAACTGGTGGCTGCCGCCGAAACCGTTGCCAGCCTGATCAGCAACCCCGCCGCCCTGAACCCGCTGGAAGTACTGGCCTGGCCCGGCGTGCTGGTGGGTGACGCCAGCGATCCGCAGGCACTGAACGCCGAGGCCCTGGCGCTGTTCAACCAAGGTCTGAAGGAACTCAAGGCCGGGCGTGAGCGCGAAGGCGCGGAACTGGCCCGGCTGATCAACGAGCGCCTCACCGCCATTGAAGAAGACGTCAGCACCCTGCGCGAACTGGTTCCGCAGATGCTCGCCACCCAGCGCCAGAAAGTCCTCGACCGCTTTGCCGACATGAAGGCCGAGCTGGACCCGCAGCGCCTGGAACAGGAAATGGTCATGCTCGCGCAAAAAAGCGACGTGGCCGAAGAACTGGATCGCCTGAGCACCCACATCATCGAAGTCCGCCGGGTGCTCAAGTCCGGTGGCGCGGCCGGTCGCCGCCTGGACTTCCTGATGCAGGAACTCAACCGCGAAGCCAACACACTGGGCTCCAAGGCCTTCGACCCGCGCAGCACCCAGGCTGCGGTCAACCTCAAGGTGTTGATCGAGCAGATGCGCGAACAAGTACAGAACATTGAGTAAGGCTAACCCGACATGACCCACAGCACCGGCACCCTGTACATCATTTCCGCGCCTTCGGGCGCCGGCAAGACCAGCCTGGTCAAGGCCCTGATAGACGCCGAGCCGCAGATCCGCGTCTCCGTGTCCCACACCACCCGCGCCATGCGCCCGGGCGAAGTGAACGGGGTGAACTATCACTTCGTCGACCGCGAAGAGTTCGTGAGGATGGCCGAGCACGGCGACTTCCTCGAGCGCGCCGAAGTCTTCGGCAACCTGTACGGCACCTCGCAGAGCTACCTGCAGCAGACCCTGGACGAAGGCCACGACCTGATCCTGGAAATCGACTGGCAAGGCGCCGAGCAGGTGCGCAAGCTCATGCCCCAGGCCCGCTCGATCTTCATCCTGCCGCCAAGCCAGCAAGCCTTGCGCCAGCGCCTGACCAACCGTGGCCAGGACAGCGACGAGATCATCGAAGGGCGGATGCGCGAAGCGGTCAGCGAAATGAGCCACTACGTCGACTACGATTACCTGATCATCAACGACGATTTTGCCCACGCGCTGGACGACCTGAAGGCGATTTTCCGCGCCAGCCAGCTGCAACAGAAACGCCAGCAGCAGCGTTTCGGTAAATTGCTGGCCGAACTGCTGGGCTGAGAAGCCCTTCCCAAAACCGCTGCGACGGCTTTACATTGGTACTCGCAGCGCGCCGAGGGCTTGCTCAAAAAATCAGCGCTTCCCTAAACGCTGGTGTTTTTTTAAACTGTCGAGTCCGCTTGCCCAACCGGGCAGCGCGCATATTGCATTCGCTCCGAGGAATACCATGGCCCGCGTAACCGTTGAAGACTGCCTAGAACACGTGGAAAACCGCTTTGAGCTGGTCATGCTCTCTACCAAGCGTGCCCGTCAACTGGCCACCGGCGGCAAAGAGCCATTGGTCCAGTGGGAAAACGACAAGCCTACCGTGGTAGCGCTGCGTGAAATCGCCGAAGGCCTGATGAGCTACGAGTTCATCGCCAACGCTGAAATCGTCGAGGACGAACCGCTGTTCGCAGCGTTCGAGGACGAGTCCAACGAGGCGGTCTAAGCCTATGCCTGGTCGACGTAGCACGGCGCGGGGTCACAGCAGACGGCAGGAGTCATCATCATGCCGAGCATAGACGCCCTCGCCGATCGCTTATCGGCCTACCTCGGCACGGACCAGGTCAACCTGGTCCGCCGAGCCTATTTCTACGCCGAACAAGCCCACGACGGCCAGCGCCGCCGCAGCGGCGAGGCGTACGTCACGCACCCGCTTGCCGTGGCGAACATCCTGGCCGACATGCACATGGACCATCAGAGCCTGATGGCGGCCATGCTCCATGACGTGATCGAAGACACCGGTATCGCCAAGGAAGCGCTGCAGGCGCAGTTTGGCGAAACCGTGGCCGAGCTGGTCGACGGGGTCAGCAAGCTGACCCAGATGAACTTCGAGACCAAGGCCGAGGCCCAGGCCGAGAACTTCCAGAAAATGGCCATGGCCATGGCCCGCGACATTCGCGTGATCCTGGTCAAGCTCGCCGACCGCCTGCACAACATGCGCACGCTGGAAGTACTGTCCGGCGAAAAGCGCCGCCGCATCGCCAAGGAAACCCTGGAGATCTACGCGCCCATCGCCAATCGCCTGGGCATGCACGCCATCCGTATCGAGTTCGAAGACCTGGGCTTCAAGGCCATGCACCCGATGCGTTCGGCGCGGATCAACCAGGCCGTCAAGCGCGCCCGGGGCAACCGCAAGGAAATCGTCAACAAGATCGAAGAGTCCCTGAGCCATTGCCTGGCCATCGACGGCATCGAAGGCGACGTCAGCGGGCGGCAGAAGCACCTCTACGGCATCTACAAGAAAATGCGCGGCAAGCGCCGGGCCTTCAACGAGATCATGGACGTCTACGCGTTCCGGATCATCGTCGACAAGGTCGACACCTGCTATCGCGTATTAGGCGCCGTGCACAATTTGTACAAACCGCTGCCGGGGCGCTTCAAGGACTACATCGCGATCCCCAAGGCCAACGGCTACCAGTCGCTGCACACCACGCTGTTCGGCATGCACGGCGTACCCATCGAAATCCAGATCCGCACCCGCGAAATGGAAGAGATGGCCAACAACGGCATCGCGGCCCATTGGCTGTACAAATCCAGCGGTGACGAACAGCCCAAGAGCACCCACGCCCGGGCCCGGCAATGGGTCAAGGGCGTATTGGAAATGCAGCAGCGCGCCGGCAACTCCCTGGAATTCATCGAGAGCGTCAAGATCGACCTGTTCCCCGACGAGGTCTACGTCTTCACGCCCAAGGGCCGGATCATGGAGCTGCCCAAGGGCTCCACGGCCGTGGACTTTGCCTACGCAGTGCACACCGACGTCGGCAACAGTTGCATCGCCTGCCGGATCAACCGCCGCCTGGCCCCGTTGTCCGAACCGCTGCAAAGCGGCTCCACGGTGGAAATCGTCAGCGCCCCCGGCGCCCGGCCGAACCCGGCGTGGCTCAACTTCGTCGTCACCGGCAAGGCACGCACGCACATCCGCCACGCCTTGAAACTGCAACGCCGCTCCGAGTCGATCAACCTCGGCGAACGCCTGCTGAACAAGGTACTGAACGGCTTCGACAGCTCGCTGGACAAGATCCCGACCGAGCGCGTGCAGGTGATGCTCCACGAATACCGCCTCGAGCTGATCGAAGACCTGCTCGAAGACATCGGCCTGGGCAACCGCATGGCCTACGTCGTCGCCCGCCGCCTGCTCGGCGAAGGCGAACAGTTGCCGAGCCCCGAAGGCCCGCTGGCGATTCGCGGCACCGAAGGCCTGGTGCTCAGCTACGCCAAATGCTGCACACCGATCCCGGGCGACCCGATTGTCGGCCACTTGTCCGCCGGCAAGGGGATGGTGGTGCACCTGGACAACTGCCGCAACATCAGCGAAATCCGCCACAACCCGGAAAAATGCATCCAGCTCTCCTGGGCCAAGGATGTCACCGGCGAATTCAACGTCGAGCTGCGGGTCGAGCTGGAGCACCAGCGCGGCCTGATCGCCTTGCTGGCCAGCAGCGTCAACGCCGCCGACGGCAATATCGAGAAAATCAGCATGGACGAGCGCGATGGTCGCATCAGCGTCGTCCAACTGGTGGTCAGCGTCCACGACCGCGTGCACCTGGCCCGCGTGATCAAGAAACTGCGCGCCCTGACCGGCGTCATCCGCATCACCCGGATGCGCGCGTAGCCTGTTCATTACAAGGAGTCATTCATGACCAAGACCGTTATCACCAGTGACAAGGCCCCGGCCGCCATCGGCACTTACTCCCAGGCGATCAAGGCGGGCAACACCGTGTACATGTCGGGCCAGATCCCCCTGGACCCGAAAACCATGGAGCTGGTGGAAGGCTTCGAAGCCCAGACCGTGCAGGTCTTCGAAAACCTCAAGGCCGTGGCCGAGGCCGCTGGCGGTTCATTCAAGGACATCGTCAAGCTGAACATCTTCCTCACCGACCTGAGCCACTTCGCCAAGGTCAACGAGATCATGGGCAAGTACTTCGACCAGCCTTACCCTGCCCGCGCGGCCATCGGCGTGGCAGCCCTGCCGAAGGGCGCCCAGGTTGAGATGGACGCGATCCTGGTCATCGAGTAATCAGGCCGGCGCAGCGTCCCCCGCTGCGCCGTTTTCGTCTTGAAAGGATTCCACCATGCGCAATGCGCTTGCTCTTTCGCTGGTCGCCCTGTTCCTGGGCGGCTGCGCCAGCGACCCTGCCGACCGTGACATCAGCGGCACCTGGATCAACCAGGCCGCCATCGACGCTGCCGCCAAAGGCGGCCCGCTTCGCGAAGCGCTGCAGGCTTATGGCCCGAACCTGGAATGGGACATCAACACCCGGGCCGGCCAGGCACGCTACACCAACGGTTTTGAAAACGTCGAAGGCAAGTTGCTGGGCGAAGAAGACGGGGCATGGAAAGTCGACTTCTACGGCAGTTCCGCCAGCGAACTGAAACGCGACGGCGACCAGTTGAACCAGGCCGCCAACGAGAACGAACCGCAGCAGGTGTTCGACCGCGCACAAGTCCAGGTACCGGACGGCGCCCCCATCGGCGCCAGCTTCGAGCGAGCGCTGTACGCCGCCTACCTCGGCGGCACTTGGCGCATCGTCAACGGCCCCGGCCAAGGCGCGATCGTGCAGTTCCAACCCGATGGCCAGGTCAGCGGCCTGCCGGGCGCTGATCGCTACGCCCTGTGCCTGGCGGGCGATTGCGCCTCCATGAGCGGCGGCAACGACAACATCTGGCTGCAACAGAACGGCCAGGGCAACACCTGGATCTTCGCCCGCGACGGCAAGAAACTGGAAATCTTCCAGACCATCAACGCCGCGCTGACCGATGAAATGCCGTCGTTCACGCCCGGTGACCGGCGCTGGGTGCTGGAGAAGCAGTAGCCCGACCCAGCAGCAACAACCCTGTGGGAGCGGGCTTGCTCGCGAAGGCGGCACGACAGTCAACGAAGACAGTCGATGCCAGGCCCCTTCGCGAGCAAGCCCGCTCCCACAGTTGTTCTGGGGCTATGGAATTCAGCAGCGCCCTTCCAGGATCGCCGCATACCCCTGGCGAAAACTCGGATACTGCGGCGTCCAACCCAACGCCTTCGCCCGGGCATTGCTGCAGCGCTTGCTGCCGGCACGCCGTACGCTGGCGTCTTCGGCCCATTGGGTGACGCCCATGTACTCACGCAACCAGCCCACCACCTCGGCCAGCGGCGCCGGAGCGTCGTCGACCCCGATGTAGCAATCGTCCAGCCTCTTGCCCTGGCGATCCGCTTCCAGCAGGAATGCCAGCAAACCCGCTGCATCGTCGGCATGGATGCGATTGGCGTATAGAGGAGGGTCGACGACAACGCGATAGCCCTGGCGCACCTGGCTCAACAGCCACTCACGGCCTGGGCCATAGATGCCGGTCAGGCGCACGCGACTGGCGGGAATGCCGCTGTCCAGCGCCACTTGCTCGGCTTCAAGCATCAGCCGGCCGGAATACCCCCCGCCTCGGTGGGCGAGTTTTCGTCGACCCACTCGCCCTTCTGCTGCCCATAGACACTGCTGCTGGAAACAAACAGCAGGCGCCGTGGTTGCTGGCCGTGCTGCTTCAACCACCCCAGCACATGCTCAAGCCCCTCGATGTAGGCCGCTCGATAGCCGGCCTCGTCATGATCGGTGGCCGCGGCACTGTACACCAGGTAATCCAGCGGCCCGGTGGGCCAGTCGGCCGGGCACTGCGCGCTGAACAGATCACCGGCCACACCGTTCACCCCGGCGGGCAGGTGCGCGACCGTACGTCGCAGGCCATGGACCTGCCAGTTTTCGGCCACCAGCCGGCGAGCCAACCGGCCGCCGATATCGCCGCAGCCGGCGATCAAAACAGAAGGCGCGGACATCAACATCTCCTTTAGTAAAGCCGCAGACTAGCCTCGCAAAGGGATGAGCGGCTAGCAATGAAGGAAAAAAAGATACTCTATTACTTTTGTTAACAAGAATTACTTGCAATAATGCACGCCACTTTTGTTCTCGGCCCCACGAGGCCTGGAAGAACATCCATTTTTTTTCCTCTCAGGTCCGGCCAGCATGAAACACGCCCTATTATCCGCTTCGCCAACCAACCGACCTCGCGCCTGGCGCGCCATGGCAGCCCTGCTGCTCGGCCTGCTGCTGGCACCTGCCGCCGCCTTCGCCGATCAGGCCGCCCCTGCGACCGTCAATGAGCCCGCGGCCAATACCCAGGCAGACGTGCCGAGAAACCCCGACGGCAGCGTCGACACTTCATCCTTGCCGCCTGAAGTGCAAAAGGCTCTGGCTGGGCTCGGTGAAGCCGCCAAGCAGATGGAAGAAGAACAAAAGGCCGACAACTCACTGGGCATGGCCCATGACCTGTCGCCCTGGGGCATGTACAAGAACGCCGACATCATCGTCAAGATCGTGATGATCGGCCTGGCCATCGCCTCGATCATCACCTGGACCATCTGGATCGCCAAAGGCTTCGAGCTGCTGGGCGCCAAGCGCCGCTTGCGGGGCGAGATCGCCGCGCTGAAAAAGGCCACCACCCTCAAGGAAGCCAGCGCCACCGCCGCCAAGGAAGGGACGCTGGCCAACCTGCTGGTCCATGACGCGCTCGAAGAGATGCGTCTGTCGGCCAACAGCCGCGAGAAGGAAGGCATCAAGGAGCGCGTGAGCTTCCGCCTGGAGCGCCTGGTCGCCGCCTGCGGTCGTAACATGAGCAGCGGCACCGGCGTGCTCGCCACCATCGGCTCCACCGCACCGTTCGTCGGCCTGTTCGGCACCGTGTGGGGCATCATGAACAGCTTCATCGGCATCGCCAAGACCCAGACCACCAACCTCGCCGTCGTAGCCCCCGGCATCGCTGAAGCCCTGCTGGCGACCGCCCTGGGCCTGGTCGCGGCGATCCCGGCCGTGGTCATCTACAACGTCTTCGCCCGCTCCATCGCCGGCTACAAGGCCCAGGTCTCCGACGCCTCGGCCGAAGTCCTGCTGCTGGTCAGCCGCGACCTCGACCACCTGCCACCCGAGCGTGGTTCGCAACCGCACATGGTGAAAGTGGGGTAATCGGCCATGGGCCTGCATTTGAAAGAAGGCGCAGACGACGATCTGGCCGAGAATCACGAAATCAACGTCACGCCGTTCATCGACGTGATGCTGGTCCTGCTGATCATCTTCATGGTGGCCGCTCCGCTCGCCACCGTGGACATCAAGGTCGACCTGCCAGCGTCCACGGCCAAGCCATCGCCGCGCCCGGAAAAACCGGTGTTCCTCAGCGTCAAGGCCGACCAGCGCCTGTTCCTCGGCGAAGACGAGGTCAAGACCGAGAACCTCGGTGCGACCCTCGACGCCAAGACCCAAGGCAAGAAGGACACGACGATCTTCTTCCAGGCCGATAAAGGCGTGGATTACGGCGACCTGATGAGTGTGATGGACGCCCTGCGCGGTGCCGGCTACCTGAAGGTCGGCTTGGTCGGACTCGAGACGGCGCCGAAGAAATGATCACGACGCGCCAAAAGCTGACGCGTTACAGCGGTAGCCTGGCCGTGGTGCTGGGCGTGCATGCGCTCGCCATTGCGCTGACGCTGAACTGGACGTCCCGCCCGCCCATCGAGCTGCCGCCCCAGGCGATGATGGTCGAGCTGGCGCCGGTGCCCGCGCCACCCCCGCCGGCGCCGCCGAAAGTCGTCACCCCGCCAAAACCGCCAGAGCCGGTAGAGGAACTGCCACTGCCCAAGCTTGCCGAAGCGCCGAAGGCGGAAATCGCCGTGCCCAAGCCGGTCAAGCCCAAGCCCAAGCCGCAACCGCCCAAGCCGAAACCGGTGGAAGAGAAGAAACCCGAACCGCCGAAGGAACAACCGTCGGAGCAGAAGCCGAGCGACACCCAGCCAACCCAGGCGCCGACCGAAAAATCGGCGCAACCGGCCCCTGGTCCTTCGCCGGCGCAAATGGCGGCCAAGGCCAGTTGGCAAGGCACGCTGCTGGCGCACTTGGGCAAGTACAAGAAGTACCCGCCCCGGGCCCAGCAGATGAACAAGGAAGGCACCAACCGCCTGCGCTTCGTGGTGGATGGCAACGGCAACGTGTTGTCCTTCGAACTGGTGGGCAGTGCCGGCACGGAGTCGCTGGACAGGGCCACCCTGGAAATGATCCGCCGCGCCCAGCCACTGCCCAAGCCACCGCCTGAGCTGCTGACCAACGGCACCATCGAACTGACGGCGCCGTTCGTGTACTCCATCGACAAGCGCCGGCGCTGATATTGCAAGCCTCTGTAACAGAGGCTTGTGACTTTGTGGCGAGGGGATTCATCCCCGTTGGGGCGCGAAGCGGCCCCAAATACAGCGGGCACGATCTTTCAGCCTGCCTCAAGCGTCTCATCATGGGGCTGCTTCGCACCCCAACGGGGATGAATCCCCTCGCCACACACCCACATTAGCCAGTGTCCCACCGCGCCCGCAGTCTGATAACGTGCGTCTATCGATTGCAGCCGGTATGCTTGGCTCGCAACTTCACGGACGCTCGCCATGACCCTCACAGAATTACGCTACATCGTCACCCTCGCCCAGGAGCAGCACTTCGGCCATGCGGCCGAGCGTTGCCATGTCAGCCAGCCGACGCTGTCGGTGGGCGTGAAGAAGCTCGAAGACGAGCTCGGCGTGCTGATTTTCGAGCGCAGCAAAAGCGCCGTGCGCCTGACGCCGGTGGGTGAAGGCATCGTTGCCCAGGCGCAGAAAGTGCTGGAGCAGGCCCAAGGCATCCGTGAACTGGCCCAGGCCGGCAAGAACCAGCTGACCGCCCCGCTGAAAGTCGGCGCGATCTACACCGTCGGCCCCTACCTGTTCCCGCACCTGATTCCACAACTGCACCGGGTCGCCCCGCAGATGCCGTTGTACATCGAAGAGAACTTCACCCACGTGCTGCGCGACAAACTGCGCAACGGCGAACTGGACGCGATCATCATCGCCCTGCCGTTCAACGAAGCCGACGTGCTGACCCTGCCGCTCTACGACGAGCCGTTCTACGTCCTGATGCCGGCCCAGCACCCCTGGACCCAAAAGAAAACCATCGACGCCGGCCTGCTCAACGACAAGAGCCTGCTGCTGCTCGGCGAAGGCCACTGCTTCCGCGACCAGGTGCTCGAAGCCTGTCCGACGCTGACCAAGGGCGGCGAAGGCGCCAAGCACACCACGGTGGAGTCCAGTTCCCTGGAAACCATCCGGCACATGGTGGCTTCCGGCCTGGGCATCTCGATCCTGCCGCTGTCGGCAGTGGACAGCCATCACTATGCGCCGGGCGTGATCGAAGTCCGGCCGCTGTC
The DNA here is from genome assembly GCF_018325965.1 of Pseudomonas sp. Cab53. Classification (NCBI taxonomy): domain Bacteria; kingdom Pseudomonadati; phylum Pseudomonadota; class Gammaproteobacteria; order Pseudomonadales; family Pseudomonadaceae; genus Pseudomonas; species Pseudomonas sp. Cab53. The sequence continues at coordinate 6,049,423 of NZ_AP021902.1, forward strand.
GGCGCCTGTGCCGTTCCGCACCGTTGCCATTGCCTGGCGTGCCAGTTTCCCGCGGCCCAAGGCCATCGAGATCCTCGCTGACTCGATCCGCCTGTGTTCCGTGGCCAAGCCGCCTGCGGCCAAGTAAGCCGTGCCATGACTGAGCTGTCGAACGTACCGGTCACGGCACTCAAGGGTGTCGGTGAAGCGATGGCCGAGAAACTGGCCAAGGTCGGCCTGGAAAACCTCCAGGACGTGCTGTTTCACCTGCCGCTGCGCTACCAGGACCGCACCCGCGTAGTGCCCATCGGCCATTTGCGGCCGGGCCAGGACGCCGTGGTCGAAGGCACGGTCAGCGGCGCCGACGTGGTCATGGGCCGCCGTCGCAGCCTGGTGGTGCGCTTGCAGGACGGCACTGGCGGGCTCAGCCTGCGCTTCTACCACTTCAGCAATGCCCAGAAAGAAGGCCTCAAGCGCGGCACGCGGATTCGTTGCTACGGCGAAGCACGCCCCGGTGCTTCGGGGCTGGAGATCTACCACCCGGAATACCGCGCCATCACCGGCGACGAACCACCGCCGGTGGATGAAACCCTGACCCCGGTCTATCCGCTCACCGAAGGCCTGACGCAGCAGCGTCTGCGCCAATTGTGCATGCAGACCCTGACCCTGCTGGGGCCCACCAGCCTGCCCGACTGGCTGCCCACCGAGCTGGCGCGTGACTATCAACTGGCGCCGCTGGCCGACGCGATCCGCTACCTGCACAACCCGCCGGCCGATGCCGATGTCGACGAACTCGCCCTGGGGCACCATTGGGCCCAGCATCGCCTGGCCTTCGAAGAACTGCTGACCCATCAACTGTCCCAGCAGCGCCTGCGCGAAAGCATGCGTGCCTTGCGCGCACCGGCCATGCCCAAGGCCACCGAGCTACCGCCCAAGTACCTGCGCAACCTGGGTTTCAGCCCTACCGGTGCGCAACAACGGGTCGGCAACGAAATTGCCTACGACCTCAGCCAGCCCGAACCCATGCTGCGGCTGATCCAGGGCGATGTCGGCGCCGGCAAGACCGTGGTGGCCGCCCTCGCCGCGCTCCAGGCGCTGGAGGCGGGCTACCAGGTGGCGTTGATGGCGCCCACGGAGATCCTCGCCGAGCAGCATTTCATCACCTTCCAGCGCTGGCTCGAACCGTTGGGCATCGAGGTCGCCTGGCTGGCCGGCAAGCTCAAGGGCAAGAACCGCGCCGCCGCCCTGGCGCAGATCGCCGAGGGCGCGCCGATGGTGGTCGGCACCCACGCGCTGTTCCAGGACGAAGTGCAGTTCAAGAACCTGGCCCTGGTGATCATCGACGAACAGCACCGCTTCGGCGTGCAACAGCGTCTCGCCCTGCGGCAGAAAGGCGTCGGCGGGCGGATGTGCCCGCACCAGCTGATCATGACCGCCACACCGATCCCGCGGACGCTGGCCATGAGCGCCTACGCCGACCTCGACACCTCGATCCTCGACGAACTGCCGCCCGGGCGCACGCCGGTCAACACCGTACTGGTGACCGACACCCGGCGGGTCGAGGTGATCGAACGGGTGCGCAGTGCCTGCGCCGAGGGTCGGCAGGCCTATTGGGTGTGCACGTTGATCGAAGAATCGGAAGAGCTCACCTGCCAGGCGGCCGAAACCACTTACGAAGACCTCACCGCCGCCCTTGGCGAACTGAAGGTCGGGCTGATCCACGGCCGCATGAAACCCGCCGAGAAAGCCGCCGTCATGGCCGAATTCAAGGCCGGCGCCCTGCAACTGCTGGTGGCTACCACGGTGATCGAGGTTGGGGTCGACGTGCCTAATGCCAGCTTGATGATCATCGAGAACCCCGAGCGGCTGGGCCTCGCACAGTTGCACCAGCTGCGCGGTCGGGTTGGCCGGGGCAGCGCCGCCAGCCATTGCGTCCTGCTGTACCACCCACCGCTGTCGCAGATCGGACGCCAGCGGCTGGGCATCATGCGCGAAACCAACGACGGCTTCGTCATCGCCGAAAAAGACCTCGAATTGCGCGGCCCTGGCGAAATGCTCGGCACGCGCCAGACCGGTCTGCTTCAATTCAAGGTAGCCGACCTGATGCGCGACGCCGACCTGCTCCCCGCCGTGCGTGACGCCGCCCAGGCGTTGCTGGAACGCTGGCCCGCTCACGTCAGCCCGCTGCTGGACCGTTGGCTGCGACATGGGCAGCAATACGGCCAAGTGTGAGCACGCTCTCAGTTTCCGGACCCGCGTGCCGGACAAGCTGGTTATACTGACCAACTTGTAGGAAAACGGATACAGACCATGACAGAAGCTGCCCTAGCCCCCGAATCCCCGCACGCTCCGTCTGTTATTCGGCTGCTGCTCGAGAAATTGGGCATCGGCTATGACGAAGTCCTCGAACGGCCCGGCCTCAACCCGGCCCGCAAGGTGCAAGCGGTCCTGTTGCACGATGCCGTTGGCGCGCTCATGGTGCTGTTCCCCCAAAACCAGTTGCTGGACCTCAATCGCCTGGCCGAGCTGACCGGCCGCAAGCTCACCGCAGTGCCCACCGAGCGCCTGGAGAAAATGCTCGGCAAACACAGCCTGAGCCTGCTGCCCGGCCTGCCGGCGCTGACCAGCTCGCCCTGCCTGTACGAAGAAAGCCTGCTGCGCGAGCCCAAGCTGCTGATCAACTCAGGCGAGCCGGGGCTGCTGCTGGAAATCACCAGCGAAGCCTTCAAGACCATGCTCTCCAAGGCCAGCGCCGCGGCATTCGGCGAAGCCACGAGCAACATCACCCCCAACCTGGACCGCCCGCACGACGACCGCGCGGAAATCACCCAGGCGGTGCAAGCGTTCACCGCGCGGCGCATCCAGCAACGGCTGGAAGAGACCATCGAGATCCCGCCGCTGGCCGAAACCGCGCAAAAAATCATCAAGCTGCGGGTCGATCCTGACGCCACCATCGATGACATCACCGGCGTCGTCGAGACCGACCCGGCCCTGGCCGCACAAGTGGTGAGCTGGGCCGCGTCGCCGTACTACGCCTCGCCAGGCAAGATTCGCTCGGTGGAAGACGCCATCGTCCGGGTACTGGGCTTCGACCTGGTGATCAACCTGGCCCTGGGCCTGGCGCTGGGCAAGACCCTGAGCTTGCCCAAGGACCATCCGCAACACACCACGCCGTACTGGCAACAGTCGATCTACACCGCGGCCGTCATCGAAGGCCTGACCCGCGCCATGCCACGCGCCCAGCGCCCTGAAGGTGGGCTGACCTACCTGTCCGGCCTGTTGCACAACTTCGGCTACCTGTTGCTGGCCCACGTGTTCCCGCCGCACTTCTCATTGATTTGCCGGCACCTGGAGGTCAACCCGCACCTGTGCCACAGCTACGTGGAACAGCACCTGCTGGGGATCAGCCGCGAACAGATCGGCGCCTGGCTGATGCGCTACTGGGACATGCCCGACGAACTGGCCACCGCCCTGCGTTTCCAGCACGACCCGCACTACGACGGTGAGTACGCCGCCTACCCGAACCTGGTATGCCTGGCGGTTCGCCTGCTGCGCGCGCGCGGCATCGGCTCCGGCCCGGACGAAGAGATTCCCGATGCGCTGCTCGAGCGCGTTGGGCTGACGCGGGAAAAGGCCAACGATGTCGTCAGCAAGGTGTTGGAGGCTGAGGTGTTACTGCGGGAGTTGGCTTCGCAGTTTCATGGCTGAACACTGCGCTTGAGCCAACCTGACGAGCGCAGGGGATGAGCTTCTGTGGCGAGGGAGCTTGCTCCCGCTCGGCTGCGCAGCAGTCGTAAATCAACGTGGTGGGCACCCTTTGGCACATCACGCGCCCCATTTGGGGCGGCTGCGCCACCCAGCGGGAGCAAGCTCCCTCGCCACGGGGCTGTGGCTAGGCTTTCGGTTTCTTCGGCTTCAAATACCGGGTCAACCCCTGGAACCAGATCACCAGCGCCGGATTGCCCTTGATCTGGATCGACTTGTCCTGGATTCCCGTCATGAACGCCAGCTGCTTGTTCTTGGCCTGCATCGTCGCGAAACCATAAGCCGCGTCCTTGAACGCGATGGCGAACGCCGGTGTCGGGTAAGTACCAGACTGGCTGGTGATGCGCTGGTTCTTCACGGTGAAATGCCGGGCCACCTTGCCGTCCAGAGTTTGCAACTGGAACACCAGCTCCTTATCGCCCAACTGCTGCTGGAACGCCGGGTTGGTCCGGCTGGCCTTGCCCATCAGCAAGCCCAGCATCCACAGCAGGAAACGAAATTTCATCGACAGCGCCTCGTAAAGAAAGATGAATGCAGGCGCAGTTTAGCGATTCTTTGGCGGAACGCCATCATCGGATCGCTTTAGCAGGAGATCAGCCTTTTTTTCCGCATGATGACTACCAAGTCACGAAAATACTCGCATGTAAGAAGCCTCTGTAGGTGCTGGCGAACAATCCGAATTTTCGGTCCTTTCCCCGTCCTGGTTCTCGGACATTTCCTGCAAGACGCCGCCACACGCGCCCTCGACTACTACCTCAACCCCAAACCCTCTCCCCCACCTGAAACCGACAAAAGCCAACTCTTCATCGTCGCGCCCCACGTCGACACCGAAACCCTGCTGGCCAACGCCTCCGAAGACCTGCTCTCCATCAGCACCCTCGCCGCCGATCTGGCCGATGACGTAGAAGACTCACGCCGCTGCGTAGCCCTGGCGATCAGCCGCATGGCCGATGGCGTTCAATTGCTGGTTGAGCGGGCGCTGGATCGTCTGGAAGCGCAGGAGGCATCGGCGCTGGCAGGCAAGGGGTAATTGCAAGCCGGGCCGCTCCCACAAGTGGATGAAGTACAACCGGGAGAGGTAGGTCGGCTATAAGGCCGCCTTCGCGGGCAAGCCCGCTCCCACAATGGATCGGCGTACACCCGAGAGAGACAAGTCGGCCATAAACCGCCTCGCTTTGGCTTTGGCTTTGGCTTTGGCTTTTGATCTTGAGGCCCCGTTAACCACGATGGCCGAACGCAGGTGTTGCGCAGTGGGCACCTCGGCATGGATGCCGAGGTAGCCGCGCTGGGCCATGGATGGCCCTTCGCGGCGGGCCCCACGGAGCAATGCCGGAGTGAGGGAACACCTCGCCTTAGGCGAGGTGCCAAGTGGTGGGGCGAGACCTTTTGGTTACTTTTGGGGCGTTTGCCAAAAGTGACCCGCTGTAAGAGCGGAACCCTAAGTGGCCGTTACCGCAGCAATGGATCTGTACCCAAAAACAAAATCCAGACCATAAAGCAGCCTTCGCGGGCAAGCCCGCTCCCACAGACTTTTCATGCGGTGATCACGCCGCAAAAGACGTGATCACCAGCAACCATTCAATCAAACATTCGGGCAAGGCACCGGTGCCCAGTCGCCCAGGTCCGGGTTCTTGCACATGCTGTTGACCTGGCTGGTACCCGCGCTGGCAACCTGCTTGCTTTCAGCCTGCTTGGCCTTGGCATCCTGCAGGGTCTTCTCGGTGGCAACGGCTTCCTTCGGCACCGCTGGCAGCTCTTTCTTCTTCGCCGGCTGAACCTTGGCCTTGGTCTTGGTTTTGGTCGGTGCCACGACTGGCGTGGTGTCGGCGGTGGCCACGGTGACAACGTCGGTACGCTGCACGCCTACCTGCTGCAGGTCTTTCTCGTAAGCCTGGGTGTAGTTGTTCAGGTCTTCAGCCGCCTTGCCGTTGACCGCGACGATCAGGTCGTTGGACTCTTTCAGGCCGGCGACGATTTCCGCCAGGCGCTTGCGGCCTTCGGTGTCGTTGACGGTCTTGGCCTTACGGTCGGCCACCAACTTGGTGAACGCGCTCTGGTAGCACTGTTGCGAAGCCTTGGCGTACGCGGTGCTGCGGTCGATGTCCGAAGCGCTCTTGTTGACGTCAGCGGCGTAGGAGGCGATGCGCTGGTTGTCATCGGCGATCTGCTTCTGGCGCTCGGTGTAGTAACCGGCGGCGCCACCGGCCAGGGCACCGCCCGCGGCACCGATGGCAGCATTGCGGCCACGGTCTTCCTTGTCGGCGGTCAGGGCGCCCAACAGCGCACCGCCCACGGCACCGACGGCCGCACCGGTGACCACGGACTTGGTCATGTCACCCTCGGTGGAACGCAGGTGCTGCACCGGCTCGTAGCAGTTCGGGTAGTACTCGACCTTGGTGCTCGACGCGACCTTGGAGGTCGGCGAAGTCGCGCAACCGGTCAATACAGTGCTGAAGCCTACAGCGACCAGCAGCAAGTGACGCTTGGAAACCGAAGCAAAAGGTTTACGGGAGAAAAGCATAGTTGTGTTCTCGTTTAAGTTTTGACCAGCTCAGCGCGGCCCCATCGCCGCCTGAGTCCCTTCCAAGCTCGCTAACAACGAACGCTCAAGACCGCTGAGCGCTCGATGCGAGCAATTCCTTCAATATCGCCGCCGGGTCGGCTCGTTTTTGCTGACGATAATCCCCGACATGGCGAACGAATAACGTGGCACGCGCCACCAGGCTCTTGCCCAGTACCGGTTTGCGCTCCAGCTCTTCCTTGACGCGCTGGAACTGCGCCTGGATCACCGCATCGGTGTAGCGCGTGCCGGTGGCCAGGTTATCGATGTAGATCGCCACGGCGCCCTCCAGCGCACTGCGACCGTTGTCGATGGCCGTGGCGAACAATTGCGCACTGGCGTCGTCCTTGGCATCCAGGGCCGCCTGACGACTGTTCTGCAGATTGGTCAGGCGGATGTTGTAGTTGTTGACGGTCTCGGCCACCAGGGCCGATGACTGGATCAGGTTGCCGGCCGCTTCCTCGCGCTGCTGGGCGATGAGCGAGACGTTGCGCTTGAGCTCTTCGTTGACCAGCCCCAGCTCGGCTTGCAGGCGCGGGTCGACGCTGGCGGCGATGATGCTGTCCAGGCGTTTGGTCGGGTCCTCGGCATCGTCGATGGCGTCCGTCAGGGACGCGAGGCGCCCTTCTTTCTGCCATTGGGCAAACAGTTCCTTGTAGCGCGAACGCGGCGCCGACAACGCCCCGACCGCCACCCGGAAGCCGGTGGTTTCGTTGCTCTGCTCGGTGCCGTCGGCGGCGAACAGCGGGTACTCGCGACGCATCCCGGTGAACAGCGTGCCCTCGCCTTCCAGGTAATTGCCACCCTTGACCACGAAGCCGCCATAGGCACCCTGACGACGCCCGGCGTGCACCAGTTGGAAAGACTCCTGGACCATTTCGGCGGCGTTGCCCACCACGTCGAATAGGCCGATGGGGTTGGGCAGCTTGGTGCCGATCGGCATCAGCCGTGCGGCCTGGCCGGTGCCACCGGCGACCTGGTTGAACACCGCCCAGTCGGCCAGCGGCCCGTCGCTTTCGCTGCCTTCCAGGCGCCGGGGGAACAGTCGCCCTTCCAGGTCCTGGCGGCTGACCGCCTGCCCGCCACGGGCGGCGAACTCCCACTCGACTTCGGTGGGCAGGCGCACGAAGCCCAGCCCGCCGTCCTCAGCGGAAGTGCCGCGGCCGCTCACCGGCAGCAGGTCCTTGTGGTACTTCATCAGCCAGGCGCTGTACACCGCCGAGAAACGCTCAGCCTCGAACTTCGACAGTTTCACCTTGGGCAGCCGACCGGCCACGCCTTGGGGCAGGTCGGCCTGCAAGGCCTCGCAGGCCGGTGCCGGTTCGCCGCTGGCCAGCGACTGGGCCTGGGCCATGACCTGGGCGTACTGGCGCGCGGTGACTTCGTACTTGCCGATGAAGTACAGCATCGGCTTGAGCGGCGTCTTGGCGTCGGTCTTGGGCATCAATGGCGTGATGGTCTTGTTCCAGTCCTTGGGCAGGTCCTTGAGGGTGAACTGGCCGTTGATGAAATCGCGCCGGTAACCGGAAATGAACGACTGCTGGTAACCGGCCTCGCCCTCGCTGAACGGGTAGCCGAGGCTGATCTCGCGGTCGTCGAGGGTGCCCTGGGCCAGGATATAGACGTAACGGAAGACCATCTGCCCTTCGCAAGGCAGCGGCAGGCTGACGTCATCCGGCAACGGCTTGGGGTTGTCCAGCTTGTCGCTGGCCTCGTCGGCACTCGCCGAATGAGGCAGGGCAACCAGGCCCGCCAGGCTCAACGCCACGGCGGCGGCTAATAACTTATACATCTCGGATTCCTTCACTGGCCTGGATGCGCGCCACACGCCAGCCACCGCATGCCGCCGCCACGGCGCTGACGCCGAGCACGGCCACCAGGGCCAACAGGTAGTGGCGCAGCAGCAGATGGCTGGCGTATTCGCCCGGCAGCTGCGCAAATAGATAATTCAGGCCCGACTGCGCCAGGCCATACAGCCCGGCGCTGAGCAGGGCCGCAAGCCCGGCACTGTAAAGCGCCTGCAACACCACGAACAACAATAGCGCAGCGGTGGACACCCCCAGCAGGCGCAACACCGACAATTCCCGGCGCTTGCGCTCGACGGCCGCCAGGGCCCCGGCGAAGATGGCCGCGAAGGCGCCGGCCAGGGCCAGCCCGGCGATGATCCAGAAAACGATCGACAGATTGCGGCTCAGCGACTGCACCTGGGCGATGGTCTGGGCCTGGGTCGACACCAGCAGGTGCTGCGCGGCGAAATACTGGCGCAGCGGCTCGACGTCAGCGAGGCCGCGGGCGTACAGCCGGAACGCCGGGTACACCCGTTGCCCCGCCACACCCGGCACTTCGCCGGGCCAGTTGAACGCCGGCACCGCGCGACCGTCGCGATAGTCCTCGGCCGCCTCCAACAAGGCCAGCGGGGCGAACAGGCCGTCCCGGGCGAAGGCTTCCAGCGGCAGCACGTGCATCACCTGGACCTGCGTGCGCTGCGCCTCGCTGCGACCGGCCACCTGGCGGCCGAAACTGGCCTGCAACCAATCGCCCGCCTTGGCCCCGAGTTTTTCCGCGGCAGTCTGGCTGAGCACCACCTGGTCCAGCCCCTGCGGCACCGGCAGACGCTGGAGCAAGGGGTCATCGGCTGCCGTGGGGATCATTTCCACGGTGACCGGCGAAGCGTCGCGGCTCAACTCGGCGGTCGCGGCGATCTGTCGGGTGCGCGGCAAGGCGAAGGCAACGTCGCCACGCTGGCCCAACTGCTCGATGAACTGGGCGCTGAAGCGGCCACCGCCCAGGGGGATGATCTCGCGGGTGGCCGGGTCGTTCTGCAACCGCTCGGTGAGGCTGCTGACCAGGCCGAACTTCAGCCCGAACAACACCAGCAAGGGCGCCACCACCGCCACCAGCGCCAGCACCGAGCACGCCGACAGCCACGCATCGTTGCGGTAATCCTGCCAGGCCAGGGAAGCCACCAGCGTGCTGCGCATCAGCAAGCCTCCCCAAGCGTGGCGGTGACGCCGCCGTCGGCATCGCGACGACAACTGATGCGGCGCACCTGCAAGCCGCTGGCACGGGCCAGCGCCTCGTCGTGGGTGGCGACGACACAGCAGACGCCGTGCTCGCGGGCCTGGGCCACCAGCAGGTGCATCACACGCTCGGCGTTCAAAGGGTCGAGGGCGGCGGTCGGTTCATCGGCCAGCAACAGCCGAGGACCGTGGGCCAGGGCCCGAGCACAACTGACGCGCTGGCGCTGGCCGACGGACAAGTCCGCCGGTTTCTTGTCCAGTTGGTCGGCGATGTCCAACTGCCCGGCCAGGCGCGTCACGCTGCCGTCGTCCTTCAAGCCAAGCAGCTTGCGCGACAGCTCGATGTTGCCGCGCACGTCCAGAAAACCCAGCAGGCCACCGGTTTGCAGCACGTAACCGAGGTGCTGGCTGCGCAACTGCGCCAAGGCGCCCTGCCCGGAGCCGCGCCACAACCGGGCGATGTCCAGTGGCGTGTTGGCGGGCGTGAAGTCGAACCGCCCGGCCTGGTCAGGCGCCGACACTAGGGCCAGCAGGTCGAGCAGCGTGCTCTTGCCGCACCCACTGGGGCCAACCACCGCCAGTTGCTCACCGGCACGCAATTGCAGCCGTGGGATCACCAGGCTGTAGCGCTGGCTGCCAGCGCCTCGGCTCTTGTGCACCGCGGTCATGTCGAGCATCACGGCAGCGTCGACAACGGAACGCGGTACAAGGCATCACCCGGCTCGGCATCGCCGAAGCGCACCCAGTTCGCCAGGTCGTTGTGGAAGGTTTCGTAGAGACGGATTTTCGAATCCAGCTCGTCGATGAAGTCTTCCTGCTCGGCCACGCTCAAGGACAACCACAAGTCCTGGGTCATGTTCAGCGACTTGCTGCGGTACGGCAGTCCTTCCAGGTATTCGCCGAGGATCCCGCCGTCGGCGAGGTTGCCGCCCTTGCGCAAGGCCGACGGGTCGCGACTCATGTAGGCACTGGCGCTGGCGATTTCCTGGAAGAAGTCCTTCGGCGAGCTCTGGGTCTTGCGGGCCGCGTCAACGATCAGCTTCAGCGATTGCTGCAGGTCGTTGAGTTGCAGCTTGGTCAGCATCACGCACACCTGGAACGCCGGCAGCGCCGGGTTGGTCAGGTCGCGATCGGCGGTCCAGGCGCTGACCAGTTGCGGCGCCTGGCTGGCGCTCTTGCGCCCCAGGAAATCCATGTGCATCGCGTAACCGACCGCCGCCGACTTGTCGGCCAGGCTCGGCGCGGCGCTCAACTGCGGCACGCTCTGTTCCTTGTTGCTGCGCACTTGATGCACCAGGTCGGCGAACACCGTGCCGATCTCGTCGACGCGCTCGCCGAACTTGCGCACATCGGCGCCCGGCACCGGAATGTACAAGTCGCCGATCTGCGGGTTGGCGTCGGCGGTCAGGGTACGGTACTGACTCTGGGCACCGGCGTGGGTCTTCTTGCCGGCGTCGCTGAGCAGGTGCAGGGCGTAGATCTTGATCTGCTTGCCCAGCGCCGCCTGGCGCACCTCGGCTTCGTTCATCTGCGTCGCGGCAAAGGGGTCGTTCTTGCGCAAGGCGCCGGCGTCGGTGACGAGCAGGATCAGGCGCCCGCCATAGCCGGACCAGTCCATGCCCTCCACCGCTTCCATGACCCCGGCAAACGCGTCTTCGTTGAACGAATGGCTCGACACCGTGGACGCCTTGACCTGGCGCGCCAGGTCCATGAAGCGCTGCGGGTCGCGGCCCTGGTCCAGGGTGATCAGGGTCTTGGCCACGTACTCCAGGCCTGGGGTTTTCTTGACACTGCTGCGAAAACCCACCATGCCGAAACTGACACTGTCCAGCTCGCCACGCTCGGCGATCCGGGCCTGTAACTGATGCACCACGTCGCGCACCTGGTCGATGTACGGCTGCATGGACACCGTGGTGTCCACCACCAGCACCACGGCGGTGCGGAACGCGTCGGCGTTGGCATTGAGGATCGGCGTGTTGCCGGACGCCGCCTTGGCCGTATTGCCCGGGTCGATGGACGCCACGTTCAGCAACTGCACCGGCTGGCCGTTCTCGTCGAGGCTCTCGCGGGAGTCGAAGATCGGCAGCAGGTAGAACTGTTTCTCCGGCACGGCGCTGGCGGCCGGCTCCAGGGCCAACACCTGCTGGTTGTCGGACGGGCTCTGCTGGGCCTTGAGCAGCACATTCCTGGCGGCGGAGGGGTTTGCCAGCAGTTTCTCCACTTCGCCAGGCTGGCGCAGGAACATCACCGGCGCGCGGCCGGAACGTTCGGTGAACTTGAGCACCAGGCTCTGCTTCCAGTCGCTGACCTGGGCGGCCGGCAACCAACCGTCGCTGCGACCATCGGTGGCGGCGCCCACACGCACCCACGGGCTACCGTCGACATCCTTGCGCTGATAGACGTACAGCACCGAGAACGCCGGCAGGTCCTTGCCGGGCGCGGCACCCGGCGCATCGGCCAGTTTTGCCCCCGGCTTGGTCAGCACACGCTGGAACAGGGTTTTCTTGCCGGCCATCAACAGCGGACGCTGGCCACCGTCGGCCTCGGTGGCCACGGGTGGGCTCACCGGCGGCTTGGCCGCTGGGGTTTCGGGCGTATTCACCGGGGGTGTTTCCGGCACCTTCATCGGGGGCTTGCTCGACGAAGGCGTGGAGGCCACCGGGGGCTTCGCCGCTTTGCCGTCATCACCGGACAACCACCAATAACCCGCGCCGCCCAGCGCCAGCGCCACGGCCACCGCGACGGCGGCCAGGGCGAACACCGGGGTCTTGCGGGCCGGTGCCACGGGCGGACGCGGCGGCGGGCTCACCGGCGGTGGCGTCGGTGTTGGCTGGGGACGGGACGGCGGCTGCGCGGGGCCGCTCGGGATGTCGATGGACACCGGCGTCAATCCCGCCAGGTCCTCGCCCACGGGCTTGGTCGTCGGCAGCGGCAACGGCCGGATCAGCGTCGCCTCATTCGAATCCGCGGGCAGGTTGTCCAGCGCCCGTAGCAGGGCCGCTGCATCCGGGAAACGCTCCGCCGGATCCTTCGCTAACAGCTTGCGCAGCACGTCCTGGTAACGGCCGTGGTGCACCGGCAATTCCGGCAACGGCTCGGTCAGGTGGGCCAGGGCCGTGGACAGCGCGTCATTGCCGGTATACGGCAGCTTGCCGACGAGGATTTCATAGAGCACCACGCCCAGGGCATACAGGTCGGCGCGGCCGTCGATGTCCTGCCCGCGGGCCTGTTCCGGGCTCATGTAGCTCGGCGTGCCGACGGCGAAGCCGGCCTGGGTGAACTGGGTGCGGTCGTCCAGGGACTTGGCGATGCCGAAGTCCGAAAGCACCGCCGTGCCGTCGGCGCGGAACAGGATGTTCGCCGGCTTGACGTCGCGGTGCACCAGGCCCAGGCCATGGGCGTAGCCCAGGGCCGAGGCGATCTGGCGGATGTAGATCAGGCCCTGCTCCGGCGTCAGGCCCGCGGCGATGCGTTCCTTGAGCGTGCCGTTGGGCAGGTATTCCATCGCCATGTAGTACAGCTCACCGACATTGCCGATGTCATGGATGGTGACCGTGTGCGGGTGCGACAGCCGTGCCAGGGTCTTGCCTTCGCGCAGGAAGCGCTCGCAGAACGTCGGGTCGGCGGCCAGCGCGGCGGCCATGACCTTCAGCGCGACCTTGCGCTCCAGCGAGCGCTGGGTCGCCAGGTAGACACTGGCCATCGCGCCTTCGCCGATCTCGCCTTCGATGTCGTAGCCGGGGATCTGGATGTTCAGGGCAGGGTTCATGACGGCACCTTCACGACCACCACGGTGATGTTGTCCGGCGCACCGCGCCTAAGGCCCAGGGACACCAGGCTGCTGGCGATTTCGCCGGGGTCGTCATGGCTCAGCACTTCGCGGATCTCTTCGTCTTCGACGGTCTTGGTCAGCCCGTCGCTGCACAGCAGGTAGCTGTCGCCCGGCACCAGCAGCAGTTCGACCATCGCCAGGTTCAACTGCGCCTCGACGCCGATGGCCCGGGTGACAATGTTGGCTCGTGGATGCACCCGGGCCTCGGCTTCGCTGAGCAGGCCACTGTCCTGCAGGTCCTGGACGTAGCTGTGGTCCCGCGAGACGCCCTCCAGCACGCCGTCGCGCAGGCGGTACAGGCGACTGTCGCCGGCCCACAGGCACATGCCGCGCAGGTCGCGCGTCGCCAGCACCACCACGGTGCTGCCCATCATGGTCACGCCACGGTTGGCGGTTTCTTCACGCACGGCCGCGTTGACCCGCAACAGGTCGCTCTGCAACGCCGCGACGTACTCTTCCAGCGAACGGCCCACGGCAATGCCACGCAGGCTGTCGACGATCAGGCTGCTGACGTAGTCGCCCGCCGCGTGCCCGCCCATGCCATCGGCGACCACCCACAAGCCGTGCTCCGGCAGGTCCAGGCAGGCGTCTTCGTTGACCTGGCGGACCATGCCGACATGGCTCTTGCTCGCAGACTTGAATGCTTTTCCGGCACTTGGACGCATCTACACAACACCTTCTTGGCCAAGCAAAAATTGCGCAAAATCAGCGGCGGCCGGCAGCCCCTGGCAGCGCATCAGGCCAGGCGCGATGCGCTCGGAACCCTGACCCCACCACAGGCTCGCGCCTTCGCAGGCCGACTCGGCCAGGGCGCTCATGCGCCGCTGCGGGTCGGTGGCATCGAAGCGATGCAGGCTGGCGAACCGGCCGCCCGGGGTGCGCGGCAGGTACATCGGGCTGCCGAGGCTGTCCAGCTCGGCGCCGAACGCTTCGAAACTGGCCTCCACGTTCAACGTGCTCAGCAACAGGTTTTCCACCCGTTCAAACCAGTCGTCCGCACCGCCGACCACGGACGCAGGGTCGGCGTCGGGCTCCAGCAACACCGCGACCGTCAACGGGAAATACCGTCCGACCCGGTCGATGCTCGGCATCACCACCCCAGCCGCGGCGTCCGGCCCACACACCCCGGGCGCCACCAGGAACCGCCACAGCGGGCTGACCAGATAAGCATCCAGCCAGCGCTCGCCGAGGCTGCTCTGGCTGGCGAGCAGGCCCGCCGCCAGCCACGAATCCCACGGGCCGATGAAGCTCTGGGGCAAGCCACGGCTGACGAAATCCCCACGGCTGGCCAACTTTCCATAGAAGCCCGGCGTACTCATAGCCGCTCCGGCAGGCTGAAGCCACTGAGCACCCGGCTCTTGAACGGGTTGAAGGCGCTGTTGGCCCGCAGCTCGTAGGAAGCACTGGCGTTATCGACCCGCAGCCGCAGGTTGAAGCGATCCGGCGAGTTGCCGGCGGTCAGGTCCGATTGCTCCAGAAGCCGGAACCAGGCCCACGGCCCGTCCAGGGTGATGCCGGAGCGGCCGCTGGAAGATGGCGGCATGATCGAGATCCGCACCACGCCGATGCTGCCCGGGTTCGGCCATTGCATGGCGGTCGGGCGGCTCGGGCCGTGGTCGTAGCTCAACTGCTGGCCATCGAGGTCGAGCAAGAATTGGGTGATGGTCGAATCCATCGCCACCGGCTTGAGCTCGAAGCGCACCATCGGCTGGGTCCCGCCGGAACGGAAGAACGCATCGCGAATGGCCGCCGCACGCTGGAAGGTCTGCAGCACGCCCGGGGCGATACCGAGTTTCTGCGCCGCGCCCGGCTGCCAGCGCCAGGTCGGGGTGGAGGTGTCCACGTAGGGTTGCAGGTACTTGCGGAAATAGTTGTCCATCACCCCGCCGACGCCGAAGAACTGGCCGAAGTCGTCGAGGGTCGCGTCCCGCGCACTGCCGGCGACATCGGGTATCGCCCGGCCAGGGACTGGCGATAGATGTTCACCACTTCGCTGGTCCAGGCAGCGTTCAGTTGGTTGCGCACCCCGCCCATCATGCTGTTGGTGGTGGAATTGACCACCGACTTGACCAACCCCTGCACCAGTGGTGGCTGGCGTTCGGCATTGAGACTGACCCGAGTAGCGGCCGCCTGGGCCTGGTTCTTGGCTTCGCCGAGCAAGGCGTCGCCGCTGGCGCCCACCATGGCGCTGACCTGCACGTACAGCGCGTTCATGTCGGCCAGCAGGCCATCGATGGCCGCCGGTTCGCCTTCTTTCTTGCTGACGATGCTGTTGAGCTCGGCAAAGTGCGCCGTGATCGGATCGTCATTGGCCTGGGGCGCGTCCTGCGGTGCCTGCTCCTGGCCGAGCAAACTGCCCAGGCGCTCCTTGAGCTTGTCCACCCCACCCTCCGCCGGCGCGCCCTGGGCGGCCAGCAGGCGCTCATCCTGTTGCAGGTCGGTTTCCTTCGCCACCGCCACCAACAGCTTTTTCAACGGCGAGGTCGGCCCGGAAATCACCCGCAGCACATCGGCGGCCTGGGCCACGCTGGTGATCGGCACGAAGTCGATATCGGCCAGCAGGGCGTCCCATTGGCGCTGGTAGTCCTGGAAGTACAGGCGCCGCACGTCCGCCGCCAGGCTGGCGACGTTCTGCTGGTCGGCCTGCTCAAAGCCCAGGACCCACTGTTCCTCAGCCAGAGTCCCGGCCTGGCTGAGGCCGGTGAGCAGAAAGCCCTGGCGGTAGCCCTTGACGGTGAAGAATCCGCTCAGCGGCTCGCCCAACGGCTTGCCGCTCTTGCGGCTGAACACCAGCGCAGCATCACGTCCGGCGGCTTCATTGATGCGGAAGTCCGGGATGCCGTCGGGCAGCTTCTGCCGCTTGATCCGGTCGTAGACCCGTTGCGCCACGGGCAGTTGCTGCAACTGGCGACGCAGGTCTTCGATCAGGCGCGGGTCCAGGCGCGCCGTCGGCGGACGCCGCTCGAACAGCGCCTGCAAGTGCTCGTTCAAGGCCGCACGCTGTTCGGCCGGCAGGTCGCGCGGCAGGGTGCGGTCCCAATCCAGGGCGATCCAGGCCTTGATGAAGTCGGCATCGTAATGTTCGGTGTCGGCGAGCATCAGGTAGGCCTTCAGGCCTTCGTAGAGGAAATCCGAATTGCCGCCGCTGTGCAGTTGCTCTTCGATCCGGGTCAGCAGGCGCGGCCCGAACACGGCGATCAGCAGCTTGCGGTACACGCTGCCGGACTCGGCTTCGAGCATGTCGCCCTGGTACAGCCCCAGGCCCTCGGCCCAGTCGGGAGCATCGTCGGCCAGGTGCTTGACCGCGTTGAGCAGCGGCAACACCGCCAGCACATCGCGTTGGGCCGGGCTGAGGTTCTGCACGGTCTGGCCCAGCGGCGCGACCTTCTGGTCGACCTGGGCAATGTACGCCTGGTTGGCGCGGTAGCTGACCCACCACAAAGTCCCGACCACCAGCACCAGGACCACGGTGGAGGCCAGCACGCCTCGGGCGATCCACTTGCGCCGCCGTTCGACCTTGGGATCGACGCCCACCAGCCCACGCTCGGCGAAGGCCACGGCGGTGAACAGTTTTTCGATGAAATAGCTGCGCCCGGTACCGGTCTGGCGCGCCAGGTGCTGGCGGTCCAGGTTCATACTCTGGGCCATCGAACCGATCAAACGGTCGATCGGGCTGCCTTCCTGGGTGCCGCTGGTGAAATACACGCCACGCAGCAACACCCGCTCTTCGAAAGCGTTGGGCTTGAACACGCCCTCCAGGAAGCTTTGCAGGCAATCCTTCAAGGCGCCGAACTGCTGCGGGAAACCGTAGATCAAGTCGCGCCGCGCCGGGTCGCGTTCTTGCTGCAGGCGTTCCACCAGGCGGTCGTTGAGACGCTGCTCGAGGCCGGCGAATTCGCTTTGCAGGTGCGCCAGCGGGCTGTCGTTGCCCTTGCCATCGTCCAGGGCGAAGGTCATGCCCCAGACCTGGGCGCGCTCTTCCTTGCTCAGGGTATCGAAATACTCCATGAACCCCGGCACCAGGTCGAGCTTGGTCAGCATCAGGTAGATCGGGAACCGCACGCCCAGTTGGGTGTACAGCTCCTGGATACGCAGGCGGATCGCCGCGGCATGGGCGGCGCGCTCGGCCTCGCTGCCCAGCAGCAGGTCGGAGAGGCTGATGGCGATGAACGCGCCGTCGATCGGGCGACGGGCGCGCTGCTTCTTCAACAGGCCGAGGAAGCCCAGCCACGCGGCCTTGTCCACGGTCGCGTCGCTGTCCTGGGTGGTGTAGCGGCCGGCGGTATCGAGCAGCACGGCCTGGTCGGTGAACCACCAGTCGCAGTTGCGCGTGCCGCCCACGCCACGTACCGCACCGGCGCCCAGTTGCGCGGCCAGCGGGAAATGCAGTCCGGAGTTGACCAGCGCCGTGGTCTTGCCCGAACCCGGTGGGCCGATGATCACGTACCACGGCAGCTCGTAGAGGTTGCGGCGTTCGTCACCGCCCAACTTGGCTTTCTTGAGCAGCGCCAGGGCTTCGTCCATGCGTTGGCGCAGGGTCTCGAGTTCTTCGGCGGTGGCGATGCTGGTGGGGTCGGGCGGGGTTTGCTCGGCCAGGCTGCGCATGACTTCGGCGGCCTGCCGGCGGGCCTGAATAATGCGAAAAACCCGGTAGGCGATCCACACCGCGAACACCAGGATGATCAGCGCCCAGCGCCGGCCTTCGGGCACCAGCCAGTCCAGCAGCGGGCCAACGAACCAGATGATCAGGCTCAGGGCGATCAGCCCCAGCAACGGGATGACCCAGCGGATCATAAAACTGAAAAACGCCTTCACTCGACCCCCTCCGCCAATACGGTGATTTCAACCCGACGATTGCGCGCACGGCCCTCTGCCGTGGCGTTGGAAGCCAGCGGCTCGGTGTCGCTGCGGCCTTCGGCGCTGAAGCGCTCGGGCTGGCCAGTCTTGGCCGAAAGAATGTCCAGCACCGAGCGCGCCCGTGCTTCGGACAGCGCCCAGTTGGACGGGAACCGCAATGTGGCAATCGGACGGTTGTCGCTGTGGCCGGTCACCAGGACCTGGCCCTTGACCTTGCGCACGGCATCGGCGATGCGCAGCATCAACGGTTGGAAATCGTCCTTGATGCTGGCGCTGCCCGAGGCGAACAGCTCATCGCCCCGGATGGTCACCACCGAACGGTCGACGGCGTCTTCCACGGCAATCCGTCCGGCCTTGATCTCATCGGCCAGGAAACCGGCCAGGCGTGGTCGCTCGATCAGTTTCGGCTGCACCACGGGACGGTCGATGGTTTGCACCGGGATTTCGCCCAGAAAGTGAATGTTCTTGAACACCGGCTCGGCGTCGGAGGCCAGCTTCATGCGCAGGCCGAACAACAGCGCCAGCAGCAGCGCCGCGCCAATGGCCACGGCGATCCACGGCGGCATGAACTGCGCCAGTCGATCACGGGCCACGGTGACACCGCGCCAATGAGGCGACAGCTCACGCTCGTATTCGCCACGGGCGCTGCGGATCACCGCGCTGGTGCGCTCGCGCAACGCTTCCAGTTGGCTGCGACCGTCGTTCATCACCCGGTAGCGACCCTCGAACCCGAGGCACATGCACAGGTACAAAAGCTCCAGCAGGTACAGGCGTTCCCGCGGGCTTTGCAGGCAATGCTCCAGCAGCTGGAACACCTTCTCGCCGCCCCAGGCTTCGTTGTGCACAGTGATCAACAGGCTTTGCTTGCCCCAGTCACTGGTACCACCCCACGGCGTGCTCAATACCGCCTCATCCAGCGCGGTGCACAAGGCGTAGCGCGCCAGCAGCACGTCGTTGCGCACCACGCCGGCGGCCTCGGCACGCTCTTCGAACTGACGCAGGTAGGCCAGCAGTTGCGCGCGCAAGCTGGCCGGGGCCGGGTGGGCGATGGTGTTGCGCAGGCGCGTCAACAAGGCCAGCAGCGGGCCAGCGGCGCTTTCCAGCGGGTTGAGTCCCTGGGCCTTGCCGGTCAGCACCGGCGCGGCCGGCATCGACAGGGGCGCGGGGGCCGGTTGCGGGCGTCCCGGGTCCTGGCGGAAGGGGTCCGCGCCACGGCCACCGGGCGTCGGCATGAACTGTGTACGATCGTCGTTGCTCATCGCGGTTTATCCTCGGATCGCCCAGAAAGCCAGGTTCAAGCCCGGGAACTGACCGGCGATGTGGAACGCAAAGCCGCCGGAGTTGCTCAGTTGCTGCCAGTGGTCGCTGCCGCGGTCGAGCTCGTAGTAGGTGGAACCGGCGTGATACGGCAATTGCCGTGGCGCCACCGGCAACGGCAGCAGGCCGATGCCCGGCAGTTGCAGGTTGACCAGGTCGCGGATGTGTTCCACCGAACCGACCTTGCTCTGCTGGCCGAAACGGCCGCGCAGGGTTTCGGCGGGGACATCGGCGCGCACCACCAGGATGAAGCTGGCGCTGTCGAGCAGGGTCTTGTCGGCCAGCATCGCCACGTGGATGCCGTAGGCTTTCTCGACAATCGGAATCGGCGTCGCCTTGCTGTCGATCAGCATCGACAAGGCTTCGCGCAGCGCTTGCATCACCGGGGCGAAACTCAACGCCAGGTCATCGTGCTGGTACTGCGGGTATTCCTGCGGTCGGCGCCCGGAAGCGGTGAAGGTCGAGAACTCCCCGGCCAGGGCCACCAGTTCGCTGTAGAACCGCTCGGGGTGCAACGGGCTCAACTGGCTCAGGTGCTGGATCAGCGGCTGGGCACGGTTGACCAGTTGCAACAGCATGAAGTCGGCGATCTCCGAGGCGCCACCGGCGCCGGACGCCACCACTCGCCCGGCCAGGGCTTCGCCACGCTGGTGCAGCAAGCCCAGCAACTCACTGCGAAACGCCGCCAGGGGCTTGGAAGCGATGACATCCAACAGCGGCGGGATGTACGTGTCGTCGAGCACCAGCGCCCGGTCGGCGCGTTTTTCCTTGATGCGCACCACGCCGATGGCCGCGTAGTCGCCGATGCCATCCTCGGCGGTCAGCAAGCGCAGCGCGCGGGCCCCCAAGGCCACCGGGGCACGGTTTTCGAAGGGTGCGTTGTCGTCGCGCACTTCACTGACCTGGCTGATGTAGCGCGCGGCGCCCAGGGCCTCGCCTTCATCGACGGTGTCGCGGGCACCGGCACGCTTGAGCGGCAAGGCCAGGTACACCAGGCCATCGCGCAGGTTGTCGTCGATGTTCAGCGGGGTCGGCGCCAGGTCATCGTGGGGGATGTTGAAAGGCGTGCCGTCCGGCAACAGGCCCCGGGCCGAGATGATCGCCAGCTTGCCCTGGGCCAGCAGGCCCTGGTCGATCAGCAATTCGGAAACCCCCAGGCGCCGGCCGACAACGGTCGGCTGCGCGCGTCGATAAGGTTTTCCAGGTAACGGTCGTGCTGTTGGAAGTGCTGCGTTCCAATGAACATGCCTTCCGACCAGACCACGCGATTGTTCCAGGACATGGGGGCTCCGATTGCTTATTGGGCAGGGCTGGATGGGGGGACGACGACGCTGCTGCGCACGGCGCGCACGTCGAGGCTGATCTGGTATTCGGTGTATTGGCGCGGCGGGACATTCAAGACCGTGCGCCAGAGCGACTGATCCAGTTCGCGATAGCCCACCAGGATGCCGATGTGGCGCGTGGCCGGGTCGAGGTCACGTTGCAGGCTCAGTTGCTGATCGGGCTGGATCAGCACCTCGTCCTGGTCGATCAGGTCGGCGCCCAGCGTCGCCTGGGCCCGTTCGGCCAGGGCGAAATAATCGGCGCGGCCGAAGGTGGCGGCATTTTTCAGTTCGAAAATGCGCACCCGCACCGGGGCCGGCTGGCCGGTGGCGCCGGGGTTGAGGCCGGCAATGGCATGCAAGTGCAGCTCGACGGCGGCGGTGTCGGCTTCAGCCTCTTCGGGCTGGGACTTGGCCCCATCCTTGGCGCACGCCGTCAACAGAAGCGCGGTGGCGACTGCGAGTAAAAACCTGGGAATCATCCTGCGTCCTCAATGACGTTTGAGCTATCCGTTGTGTGCTTGTGGTTATTGTTATGGGACGACGACGCTCAACGGCGTCGCTGTCGTGTGCTGTGTTCTTCGTAGGCGCGGCTGAATTCACGGCCGAACAAGTCCTGGAAATCCTCCTGGGCCTCCCGGGAAATATTGCTGTAGAGCTCGGTGAACTGCTGCCAGTACTGGGCTTGCCGCGAGCCGCTGAAAATACCCGAAAGGCCGCCGGGCTTGCCCATGCGTTCTTCCAGTTGCGCCGGCTCGAAACGCGCCAGCAGATGCTTGATGGCGGCTTCCACCCCGGCCATCACCGCCAGTTGGTGCGCACGCAGGTCATCGAAACTGTCCCGCACCGCTGCGTCCGGCGCCATGAACGCCTGGTTGCCATGGCGCAACAGCAGCAGCATCGCTTCATCGACGTTGGGGGCGAACTTCAGCGGGTTGTTTTCCACCGGCTGGATCATCGTCTGCTGGATACGGAATTCACCCTTGAGGCTGCTGCGAGCGCGCAAGACATCGATCAACCCTTCGACCATCAACCGGTAGCTGCGACCGATGCTTTCCATCTGTGCCTCGGCCTGGGCCTTGTCCAGGCGCAACTGGTCCAGCCCGGCGCCACGCAGGAACGCTTGCAGCAGGTCGGGCTGGAGGCTATCGACCGGGGCCGCCGGCGCTTCAGCGCGGGGCACCGGTGCGTCAACGCGAGTGACCGGCGCCTCAGGCAGCGGCACGGGCTCGACGGGTACGGCCACCGGCGGAACCGGCACGGGGGTCACGGGGATCGGTATCGGCTCGATGATCGGCGGCGCCACAGGCGGCGCAACGGCGACAGGGGGCACCGCTACGGGTGCCGGCTTGTCGCTGAACAGGTCCCAGTCTTCCGGGATCACCGAGCCAGGATTGACCGCTACCGGCTCGACCACGGGCGGCGGCGCAGGCCGTGGGATCGGCGTCGGGGGACGGAAATCGTGCTGTTGGGCGGGCACATGATCGGGCTGGGTGGCCGGCGCAATACTGGAGGGCGCCAGGAAATCGAACAGGTCCGGCAAGGTGTCCATGGCCGACCCGCCCTGGAAATGCGCAGGCGACGTCATCGGCATCGACACCGGCATGGGGGCAGGCGCCGCGGCGCCCTGGCGCCCCATCAAGGCTTCGAAGCTGCTGGGTGATTCGGCAAACGGGTTGCTGTCGGTGACCGGCAGGTTGAAGTCGACGCGCGCCTGGATTTCATAATCGCCGATGCGGATCACTTCGCCATCCTGCAATGGCTCGCTGTTGCCTTTGCGCAAGCGAACGCCGGCCTTGACCAATTCCACACCATTAGTGCTGTTATCGGTCAAATAATAGCGCCCGTCCTTGTATTGAATAACGCAATGTTTGCCGGATACCAGGCGCTCCGGGTCCGGCAATACCCAATCATTATCGGAATTACGGCCAATTGCCATCACCCCCTGGTCCATGGACTTTTCAGAACACTGACCCGGGGTAATCTTGTGATAACTAGTGATAGTCAAACACAGCGGCATCTCGCCTCCTTGCTGAATACTTCTGCGCACGTCTTCGCGCGTGGGCGAGCCGGCGGAGAACTGCCCCGGCGACACGCCAAAAACCTTGCAAACCACCGCGAAACGGCTTTTTGCCAGCATGATGACTGATCTTAACCGGCCTGCATGACAAAAAACCGCTCTCGGTACCTACCTCGACCTGCCAGTCGCGTGGGTTGTTAAGCGCCTCACAACTGTAACAGAGTCGAAATAGCTTACCTTGACAAGCGATAAGTACTACACCAAAAATGCACAACTTCTTGAATATCAATGATGGCACTTTAAGATCATAGCGCATCTATCGGGCCATTACCGTCAAGAGACATGTGAAGTTCCATCCGGAACTTGCGTGAACTGCCCGACTTCATTGTGCACGGGCGATAGGGAGATCGATCCAAGTGGATGTGCCTTTGCTGCTCGCCGCCGTTTCCGCGAACTCGCCTTGCGGTGAAGACCTGGAATATGACGCGGATTTCTTGCGCCTGGAACGCGATTCCCGAGGCCAGCCCGAGCGCAGCATGGGCGACTCGATCCTGCCTGCCGAACCCCCTGAATGGCGCAGCATCCAGCAACAAAGCCTGGACCTGTTGCAACGCAGCAAAGACCTGCGCATTACCCATTTCCTGCTGCAAAGCTCCCTGGCCCTCGAAGGCCTTCCGGGGCTGGCCAGCTCGCTGACCCTGATCAGCGAATTGCTCAAGCAATACTGGGCCGACCTGCATCCGCGCCTGGATGCCGATGACGACAACGACCCCACCGTGCGCATCAATGCCCTCGCCGGCCTGACATCCGACATGACCATTCGCCTGGTGCGCGAAAGCATCCTGGCCCGCTCGCGCACCTTCGGTGCCGTCAGCCTGCGCGCCGCCGCCAACGCCAGCGGCCTGCAAAGTTTCGCCGACGAAACCCTCGGCGCCGAACAACTGGCCGGCGCCCTGCGCGACAGCGATGCCGAGCAACTGGAGATCACCCGTGCGGCCTTGTCGCAAGCCCGCAGCGCCGCCGAAGCCATCGAACAGCAGGTCAGCGACCAGGTGGGTTCGGCCCAGGGCGTGGACCTCGGCCCACTGAAGCAGCCGCTCAAGATGGCCTTGCAGATCCTCGGTCAGTTCGCCCCGCAAAGCGACGACGCCGCGCCAGTCGACGAGGACAGCGCGCCCGACGAGCTAGATGGCGCCCCTTCCAGCGGCGCGGTCACCAGCGTGCCAGGCGCACCGCGTGCCGCCAGCGGCGAAATCGCCAACCGCGACGACGTGCTGCGCAGCCTTGATCGGATTCTCGCTTACTACACCCGTCACGAGCCCTCCAGCCCCCTGCCGGTGCTGTTGAACCGGGCCAAGAATCTGGTGCACGCCGATTTTGCGGCAATCGTGCGCAACCTGATTCCCGACGGCATGAGTCAATTTGAAAACCTGCGCGGCCCAGATAGCGAATAAAAGCGAACGGATCACGCAGTCACGTCACCGGTACCACCGATGACGCCAACACCGTCGCTCAAGCGACCAGGAGCAGCAACGTGGCGAAGCAAAGTTCTCAGAAATTCATCGCGCGCAACCGCGCGCCTCGAGTGCAGATCGAGTACGACGTCGAGCTCTACGGCGCCGAGAAAAAGGTCCAGTTGCCCTTTGTCATGGGGGTAATGGCTGACCTCGCCGGCAAGCCCGCCGAGCCTCTGGCCCCGGTGGCCGATCGCAAGTTCCTCGAAATCGACGTCGACAATTTCGACTCGCGCCTCAAGGCCATGCAACCGCGCGTGGCGTTCCATGTGCCCAACGAGCTGACCGGCGAAGGCAACCTGAGCCTGGACCTGACCTTCGAAAGCATGGACGACTTCAGCCCCGCCGCCGTGGCGCGCAAGGTCGACTCGCTGAACAAGCTGCTCGAAGCGCGCACCCAACTGGCCAACCTGCTGACCTACATGGACGGCAAGACCGGCGCTGAAGAAATCATCATGAAGGCGATCAAGGACCCAGCGCTGTTGCAGGCCCTGGCGAGCGCGCCGAAGCCAGCACAGGACCAATGATCATGACTGACAATACCGCCCGCGAAGGCGTCCAGAACCTCGGCGCGACCGAAGAGACCAGCGAATTCGCCTCCCTGCTGCTGCAAGAGTTCAAGCCCAAGACCGAACGCGCTCGCGAGGCCGTCGAGACGGCCGTGCGCACCCTGGCCGAGCAGGCCCTGGCGCAGACTGACCTGGTGTCCAACGACGCCATCAAGTCGATCGAATCGATCATCGCCGCCATCGACGCCAAGCTCACCGCCCAGGTCAACCAGGTGATCCACCACCCCGACTTCCAGCAGCTGGAAAGCGCCTGGCGTGGCCTGCACTACCTGGTCAACAACACCGAGACCGATGAGCAGCTCAAGATCCGCGTGCTCAACATCTCCAAGACCGACCTGCACAAGACCCTGAAGAAGTTCAAGGGCACCGCGTGGGACCAGAGCCCGATCTTCAAGAAGATGTACGAGGAAGAATACGGCCAGTTCGGCGGCGAACCTTACGGCTGCCTGGTGGGCGACTACTACTTCGACCAGTCGCCACCGGACGTGGAACTGCTGGGCGAACTGTCGAAAGTCTGCGCGGCCATGCACGCCCCGTTCATTTCCGCCGCCTCGCCAACCGTGATGGGCATGGGCTCGTGGCAGGAACTGTCGAACCCGCGCGACCTGACCAAGATCTTCACCACGCCCGAGTACGCCGGCTGGCGTTCGCTGCGTGAATCGGAAGACTCGCGCTACATCGGCCTGACCATGCCACGCTTCCTGGCGCGCCTGCCATACGGCGCCAAGACCGACCCGGTGGAAGCCTTCGCCTTCGAAGAAAACACCGACGGCGCCGACAGCTCCAAGTACACCTGGGCCAACGCCGCCTACGCGATGGCCGTGAACATCAACCGCTCGTTCAAGCACTTCGGCTGGTGCTCGCGCATCCGTGGCGTGGAGTCTGGCGGTGAAGTGGAAAACCTGCCGGCCCACACGTTCCCGACCGACGACGGTGGCGTGGACATGAAGTGCCCGACCGAAATCGCCATTTCGGATCGCCGTGAAGCGGAGCTGGCGAAGAACGGTTTCATGCCGCTGCTGCACAAAAAGAACACCGACTTCGCGGCCTTCATCGGCGCCCAGTCGCTGCAGAAGCCAGCCGAGTACGACGACCCGGACGCCACCGCCAACGCCAACCTGGCCGCGCGCCTGCCGTACCTGTTCGCCACTTGCCGTTTCGCCCATTACCTGAAGTGCATCGTGCGCGACAAGATCGGTTCCTTCAAAGAGAAGGACGAGATGCAGCGCTGGTTGCAGGACTGGATCCTCAACTACGTCGACGGTGACCCGGCGCACTCCACCGAGACCACCAAGGCCCAGCACCCTCTGGCGGCGGCCGAAGTGATCGTCGAGGAAGTCGAAGGCAACCCGGGTTACTACAACTCCAAGTTCTACCTGCGCCCGCACTACCAGCTCGAAGGGCTGACCGTGTCGCTGCGCCTGGTATCGAAACTGCCGTCGGCCAAGGGCGCGTAAGCAACAGTATTTGTCGGCAGGCCTGTTCCTTGTGGGAGCGGGCTTGCTCGCGAAGGCGTCGGATCAGTCGACATCGGCGTTGGCTGCCCCACCGCATTCGCGAGCAAGCCCGCTCCCACAGGTACGGTGTTTCGGCTGACATCCAAAGAAGTTTCGCAAGGTCAGCGTCAACCAAACAATGTGGTTAGAAACCACACAGGGAGAAAACATGGCTGTTGATATTTTCATCAAGATCGGCGACATCAAGGGCGAGTCCATGGACAAGGCCCACAAGGACGAAATCGACGTCCTGAACTGGAGCTGGGGCATGTCCCAGTCCGGCAACATGCACACCGGCAGCGGTGGTGGTGCGGGCAAGGTGAACATCCAGGACCTGTCGTTGACCAAGTTCGTCGACAAGGCCTCGCCGAACCTGATGATGCACTGCGCCAGCGGCAAGCACATCGACAAGGTCAAGCTGACCGTGCGCAAGGCCGGCGGTGAAAGCCAGGTCGAGTACATGATCATCAACCTGGAAGAAGTGTTGATCACCTCCCTGAGCACCGGCGGCTCGGGCAGCGATGATCGCCTGACCGAAAACGTCACCCTGAACTTCGCCAAAGTGCTGGTGGACTACCAGCCGCAGAAAGCCGACGGCACCAAGGAAGGCGGTCCGGTCAAGTTCGGCTGGAACGTGCGTCAGAACGTCAAGGTGTAATCGAACACGCCCCCGGTGCCCTGCGCCGGGGGTGTTTGGTGCTTGCTCGAATCCAATCCTTTTGCGCGCGGTATCTGAGTCATGGCCAAGCCTTCGTTTATCAATTTGTGGAACAGCTATCCAACGGTCAAGAACCCATGCGATCAGCCCTGGGGCAACCAGTGCGCTATCCGCATGAGCGTCGCGTTGAATGGCGAGTTGACTATCAAGGTCAACAAGTCGACTTACACCGAACCCAAATGCAATCATGAGCATGCCCGTGGCGCCGAGTCGCTGGCGAACTGGCTCTGGCGGCATCATTTAGGACGTCCGACCATTCTGAGTGGGAGTGCAGCTGATCGGCTGACGCTCAGCCAGAAGACCGGAATCGTTTTTTTCAAAGACTGCTTTGCCCGTGCGGGCGAGGCCGAAAGCGGGCGCACAGGCGATCATATTGATCTGTGGAATCGTGGCCGGACCAAAGGCTTCTTTGATGGCGACTTTATGTCCAAACAGGTCTGGTTCTGGGAGTTGACATGATAGGGCCGACGCTGCGAGCGACACTGTTGTGCGGTTTGCTAATCAGCTTGAACGCTTGCGCCGAAGCCGACCCTGACCGTCTCGATGCACCCGCTCGCACCCAAGGTACATTCGCTGGCCAGGCGCTCAAGCTGGTAGACCTGAACGGCCAATGCGCAGTGTTGAAACCGGACCAGACGCACTTGGTGTTGGGCATGGAGTGGCCGTGCTACTTCAACCTGAACCAGAACGGCGAATTGCGCGTCGAGACGTTCAACGGTGTCCCGATTTTTCTGGTAGAGCGCAGCGTTCCCGAGCCGCCACCGAGCCGCGACTGTGATGCCAAATCCCAGGCTGTGCGCAAAATCAACGGTGCGTTGGAAGCTTCGTCGGTCAACCCCAGCGCCATGTGCGGACTCGGTCAGCAAGACCAGAAAATGTTCACGGCGTTATTCAGGTGGTAACCGAAATCGCCGCCCGCGATCGCCTGCAACCGTCCCTGCTGGACCGGTTGACTGACGACGATCCGACCAATCCCAAGGAAAGCGCCGACAAACGCGTGCTCTCGCTCACTCAGCTCAAGGCCTCGGTGCTGCGTGACCTGGCGTGGCTGCTCAACACCACCTCCCTGCTCGACGCCGATGCCACGCTGCACACGGCGGCCGGCACCTCGGTGGTGAACTTCGGGCTGCCGGCACTGGCCGGCAACAGCGCCTCGAACGTCGATGTCTCGGCCCTGGAAACCCTGATTCACCAGGCCATCGCCACGTTCGAGCCGCGGATCCTGCGCCACACCCTGCGCGTGCGTGCTCGGGCCACCGCCGAGATGAACCACAACGCCCTGAGCTTCGAGATCGAAGGCGACCTCTGGGCTCAGCCGGTGCCCCTGCGCCTGATGTTGCAAACCGACCTGGACCTGGAGACCGGCCACGTGCGGGTGGTCAATGCCGACCAGCGGAGACGTTCATGAACCCGCGTTTGCTGGAACTGTACAACCAGGAACTTCACCACGTGCGCGAAAGCGCGGCGGAGTTCGCCAAGGAATACCCCAAGATCGCCAGCCGGCTGACGTTGTCCGGCATGGACTGCGCCGACCCATACGTGGAGCGCCTGCTCGAAGGCTTCGCCTACCTGACGGCGCGGGTGCAGCTCAAGCTCGACGCCGAGTACCCGACCTTCACCCACAACCTGCTGGAAATCGCCTACCCCCATTACCTGGCGCCCACGCCGTCGATGACCGTGGTGCAGTTGCAGGCCGACCCGGACGAGGGCTCGCTGAGCAGCGGCTTCCCGCTGCCCCGCGACAGCGTCCTGCGCGCCGCCCTGGGCCGTGAAACCCAGACCTGCTGCGAGTACCGCACCGCCCACGCGGTGACGTTGTGGCCGTTGCAGGTCAGCCACGCCGAATACTTCGGCAACCCGTCCACGGTGCTCGGGCGCCTGGCCGCCAGCGAGCCGAAGGCCAAGGCCGGCCTGCGCCTGACCCTGCGCACCGGGGCCGAACTGCCGTTCAACAGCCTGGCCCTGGACAACCTGCCGCTGTACCTGAGCGGTGCCGACGAGCAACCGTTCCGCCTCTATGAACAACTGCTGGGCAACGCCTGCGCGGTGTTCGCGCGCAAGCCCGGCGGCGACTGGGTCGAGCGCCTGCCTCAGGACGCGCTGCGTTCGCGCGGCTTCGACGATGCCGACGCGGCGCTGCCCGTGGTGTCGCGGGCCTTCCAGGGCTATCGCCTGTTGCAGGAATATTTCGCGCTGCCCCAGCGTTTTCTGTTCGTCGACTTCACCCAGCTGGGCCGGGCGGTCAAGCGTTGCGACGGCCAGGAGCTGGAGCTGATCGTGCTGTTCGACCGCCACGACCCGAGCCTGGAAGGCAGCGTCGGGGCCGCGCAGTTCCTGCCGTTCTGCACCCCGGCCGTCAACCTGTTTCCCAAGCGCCTGGATCGCATTCACTTGTCGGAGCGGGTCAACGAACACCACGTGATCGCCGACCGTACCCGGCCGATGGATTTCGAAGTGCATTCGCTGACCGGCCTCACCGGCCACGGCACCGGGCCGGAACAGCCATTCCTGCCGTTCTACGCCGTGCGCGATCCGTCGCGCTATGGGCGCGACAAGGCGTACTACACGGTGCGTCGTGAACCGCGGGTGCTCTCCAGCGACCAGCGCCGCAACGGCCCGCGCTCGACCTACATCGGCAGCGAAACGTTCGTCAGCCTGGTGGACAGCCAGCAGGCGCCTTATCGCCATGACCTGCGCCAACTGGGCGTGACGGCGCTGTGCACCAACCGCGACCTGCCGCTGTTCATGAGCGTGGGCAGCGGCAAGACCGACTTCACCCTGGCCGACAGTGCCCCGGTCGGCGCCGTGCGCTGCGTGGCCGGGCCCAGTCGTCCACGGGCCAGCCATGCCCACGACGCCAAGGCCTGGCGGCTGATCAGCCAGTTGTCGCTGAACTACCTGTCCCTCAGTGAACAAGGCCAGGGCGCCGCCGCACTGCGCGAGCTGCTGCGCCTGTACGGCGACAGCAACGATGCGGCGCTGCAATTGCAGATCGAAGGCCTGCGGGAAGTCAGCAGCAAAGCCTGCACCCGACGCCTGCCGATGCCCGGCCCGATCGTCTTCGGTCGCGGCCTGGAGATCACCCTGGAGTTCGATGAAAACGCGTTTCGCGGCACCGGCGTATTCCTGCTCGGCGCGGTGTTCGAGCGCTTCCTGGCACGCTACGTGTCGATCAACAGTTTTACCGAAACGGTGATTCGTACCACCGAACGCGGCGAGATCATGCGATGGAAAGCCAAGCCCGGACGTCGTCCGACCCTGTGAGTACCCTGGAAGCGATGCACCAGGAGCCCTGGGAATACGACTTCTTCCAGGCCTTGCGGCGCATCGAGTGTGAATCCCCCGAGCTGCCGCGCCTGGGCCATTCGCTACGCCTGGCCGATGACCCGCTGCGCCTGGGCCAACAAGCCGACTGCACCTTCGCGCCGGCGACATTGGCCTCGGTCCAGCCGGGCAGCGACGGCGCGCCCGCGCGGCTGGAGCAATTCTTCTTCGGCCTCGGCGGCCCCAACGGGCCGATGCCGCTGCACATCACCGAATACGTGCGCGAACGCCAGCGCAACAACGCCGACAGCACCAGCAAGCGCTTTCTCGACGTGTTCCACCATCGCTTGCTCAGCCTGTTCTACCGGGCCTGGGCCGAAGCGCGGCCGACGGTCAGCCACGACCGCCCGGACGACGACTACTGGTCGGCGCGCCTGGCGTCCTTGAGCGGACGCGGCATGCCCAGCCTGCTCAAGCAGGGGCTGATTCCCGACACGGCGAAGCTGCACTACAGCGGCCACCTGGCGGCGCAAACCCGCTACCCCGACGGTTTGAAGGCGATCCTGGGCGAGTATTTCGGCCTGCCGGTGGAAATCGAAGAGTACGTCGGCCAATGGCTGGAGCTGCCGGAACGCAGCCGCGTCGGCGTCAGCGCCCATCAACTGGGCGTGGACTTCTGCCTGGGTCGCTACGTCTGGGATCGCCAGCACAAGTTCCGCATTCGCCTGGGGCCGCTCAAGCTGGTGGACTACATGGGCATGCTGCCCGGCAGCCAGCCGTTCAATGAACTGGTGGCCTGGGTCGCCGAATACCTGGGCCATGAACTGGACTGGGACCTGAACCTGGTCCTGGAGCAGCCCGAGGTCCCGGCGCTACAACTCAACGGCCGTTTCCGCCTGGGGTTCAACACCTGGCTGGGCCAGCCCGAAAAAGATGCCAACGATCTAATACTGGCCCGGCATTACGCCGAACAGGCCAACACCTCAC
The DNA here is from genome assembly GCF_018325965.1 of Pseudomonas sp. Cab53. Taxonomy (NCBI): domain Bacteria; kingdom Pseudomonadati; phylum Pseudomonadota; class Gammaproteobacteria; order Pseudomonadales; family Pseudomonadaceae; genus Pseudomonas; species Pseudomonas sp. Cab53. The sequence goes on from NZ_AP021902.1 coordinate 6,080,643, forward strand.
AGACCTCAAGGAGCCATGAGCATGGGTGAAATCAGTCGCGCCGCGTTGTTCGGCAAACTCAACAGCGTGGCCTACAAAGCCATCGAAGCCGCCACCGTGTTCTGCAAGTTGCGCGGTAACCCTTATGTGGAACTGGCCCACTGGTTTCACCAGTTGCTGCAATTGCAGGACTCGGACCTGCACCGCATCATCCGCCAGTTCAACGTCGAGCCGGCGCGCCTGGCCCGCGACCTGACCGACGCCCTGGACCGCCTGCCACGCGGCTCGACCTCGATCACCGACCTGTCGTCCCACGTCGAGGAAGCCGTGGAACGCGGCTGGGTGTATGGCAGCCTGATGTTCGGTGAAAGCCAGGTGCGCACCGGCTACCTGGTGCTCGGCATCCTCAAGACGCCAAGCCTGCGCCACGCGCTGCTGGGGTTGTCGTCGGAGTTCGACAAGGTCAAGGCCGAAGCCCTGAGCGAACGCTTTGACGAATACGTCGGCGACTCCCCGGAAAACGCCCTGACCGCCAGCGACGGCTTCAACGCCGGCAGCGTGCCCGGCGAAGCCAGCGGCGCCATGGCCCCCAGTGCGATGGGCAAGCAGGAAGCGCTCAAGCGCTTTACCGTCGACCTCACCGAGCAGGCCCGCAGCGGCAAGCTCGACCCGATCGTCGGCCGCGACGAAGAGATCCGCCAACTGGTGGACATCCTCATGCGCCGCCGCCAGAACAACCCGATCCTCACCGGTGAAGCCGGCGTGGGCAAGACCGCCGTGGTCGAAGGCTTTGCCCTGCGCATCGTCGCCGGCGACGTGCCGCCGTCGCTCAAGGACGTGGAACTGCGCAGCCTCGACGTCGGCCTGTTGCAGGCCGGCGCGAGCATGAAAGGCGAGTTCGAACAGCGCCTGCGCCAGGTCATCGAAGACGTCCAGGCCTCGCCCAAGCCGATCATCCTGTTCATCGACGAAGCCCACACCCTGGTAGGCGCCGGTGGCGCCGCCGGCACCGGTGACGCGGCCAACCTGCTCAAGCCGGCCCTGGCCCGCGGTACCCTGCGCACCGTGGCGGCCACGACCTGGGCCGAGTACAAGAAGCACATCGAGAAAGACCCGGCCCTGACCCGTCGTTTCCAAGTGGTGCAAGTGGCCGAGCCGTCGGAAGACAAGGCCCTGCTGATGATGCGCGGCGTGGCCTCGACCATGGAACAGCACCACCAGGTGCAGATCCTCGACGAAGCCCTGGAAGCCTCGGTCAAGCTGTCCCACCGCTACATCCCCGCTCGCCAGTTGCCGGACAAGTCCGTGAGCCTGCTGGACACCGCCTGCGCCCGCGTCGCCATCAGCCTGCACGCGGTGCCGGCCGAAGTGGATGACAGCCGTCGGCGCATCGAGGCACTGGAAACCGAGCTGCAGATCATCGCCCGCGAGCACGCGATCGGCGTCGTCATCGGCAACCGCCAGACCCACAGTGAAAGCCTGCTGAGCGCCGAGCGCGAACGCCTGGCCGAACTGGAAAGCCGCTGGGCCGAAGAGAAGAACCTGGTGGACGAACTGCTCGCCACCCGCGCCACCCTGCGCGAGCGCGTCGGCGTGGTGGACAGCGACGACGCCAGCGAAGCTAGCGACAACGAAAGCCACGACCTGCGGGCAAAACTGGTGGACCTGCAACAACGCCTCAGCGCCCTGCAAGGCGAAAACCCGCTGATCCTGCCAACCGTGGACTACCAGGCCGTGGCCTCGGTGGTCGCCGACTGGACCGGTATCCCGGTGGGCCGCATGGCCCGCAACGAACTGGAAACCGTGCTCAACCTCGACCAGCACCTGAAAAAACGCATCATCGGCCAGGACCACGCCTTGCAGATGATCGCCAAGCGCATCCAGACTTCCCGCGCTGGCCTGGACAACCCGAGCAAGCCCATTGGCGTGTTCATGCTCGCCGGCACCTCTGGCGTGGGCAAGACCGAAACCGCCCTGGCCCTGGCCGAAGCCATGTACGGCGGCGAACAGAACGTCATCACCATCAACATGAGCGAGTTCCAGGAAGCCCACACCGTGTCCACCCTCAAGGGCGCGCCACCGGGCTACATCGGCTACGGCGAAGGCGGCGTGCTGACCGAAGCCGTGCGGCGCAAACCGTACAGCGTGGTGCTGCTGGACGAGGTGGAAAAAGCCCACCCGGACGTTCACGAGATCTTCTTCCAGGTGTTCGACAAAGGCGTCATGGAGGACGGCGAAGGCCGGGTGATCGACTTCAAGAACACCCTGATCCTGCTGACCACCAACGCCGGCACCGAGCTGATTGCCGACGTCTGCAAAGACCCGCAAAACGTGCCCGAGCCGGAAGAAATCGCCAAGGCCCTGCGCCAGCCGCTGCTGGAGATTTTCCCGCCGGCCCTGCTCGGCCGCCTGGTGACGATCCCGTACTATCCGCTCAGCGACGAAATGCTCAAGGCCATCACCCGCCTGCAACTCAACCGCATCAAGAAGCGCGTGGAAAGTACCCACAAAGTCGCGTTCGACTACGACGACGCGGTGATCGACCTGATCGTCTCGCGCTGCACCGAAACCGAAAGCGGCGGCCGTATGATCGACACCATCCTGACCAACAGCCTGCTGCCGGACATGAGCCGCGAGTTCCTGACCCGCATGCTCGAAGGCAAGGCCATGGCCGGCGTGCGGATCAGCGCGGTGGACAACGAATTGCAGTACGATTTCAGCGACGCGGCCTGATTGAAAGGTACACCGGCCCCTGTGGGAGCGAGCTTGCTCGCGATAGCGTAGTTACAGCCAGCATTACGGTTGACTGACACACCGCCATCGCGAGCAAGCTCGCTCCCACAGTTGATCCGGTCTATTCAGGGAAACAGCGGCGCAGCCCATACAACGACGAGATAACCGATGTTATTCAACCAAGCCTCACGCCTGGCCAAAATCACCAGCCCCCTGGGGCCCGAGGTGCTGCTGCTCAAGGACATGGGTGGCGGCGAAGAGCTGGGGCGGCTGTTCAACTATGAGTTGCAGCTGCACTCGCTGGACAACGCCATCGACCTCAACCAGTTGCTCGGCAAGCCCATGTGCGTGAGCCTGCAACTGGACGGCGGCGGCGAACGGTATTTCCACGGCATCGTTGCCCGCTGCAGCCAGAACGTCGACCAGGGCCAGTTCTCCAGCTACCAGGCCACGCTCAGGCCTTGGCTGTGGCTGCTGACGCGCACCTCCGACTGCCGGATTTTCCAGAACCTGACCATCCCGCAGATCATCAAGCAGGTGTTCCGCGACCTCGGGTTTTCCGATTTCGAAGACAGCCTGAGCGCCACCTACCGCGAGTGGGAATACTGCGTGCAGTATCGCGAGACCAGCTTCGACTTCGTCAGCCGGCTGATGGAGCAGGAAGGGATCTATTACTTCTTCCGCCACGAACAAGGCCGCCACGTGCTGGTGCTGGCCGATGCCTACGGCGCGCACACCAGCGCGCCCGGCTACGCGTCGGTGCCCTACTACCCGAAGAACGAGCAGCAACGCGAACGCGACCACATTCACGACTGGCACCTGGCCCAGGAAGTCCAGCCGGGTTCGCTGGAGCTCAACGACTACGACTTCCAGCGTCCCAGCGCACGGATCGACGTGCGTTCGGCGATGCCACGCCCGCATGCCGCCGGTGACTATCCGCTGTACGACTACCCCGGCACCTACGTGCAGAGCGCCGATGGCGAACACTACGCCCGCACCCGCATCGAAGCCTTGCAGACCCAGCACGAGCAGGTCGAGCTGGCCGGCAACGCCCGCGGCTTGGGCTCGGGCAACCTGTTCAGCCTCACCGGCTTCACCCGCCAGGACCAGAACCGCGAGTACCTGATCGTCGGTGCCCGCTACTACATTTCCCAGGAAAGCGGCGAAACCAACGGTGGCGCGCCTTCGGCCCAGTTCGAAAGCAGCCTGACCTGCATCGACGCCCAGCAAAGCTATCGACCGCTGCCCATCACCCATCGCCCCATCGTCAAAGGCCCGCAGACCGCGTTGGTGGTGGGCCCCAAGGACGAGGAAATCTGGACCGACCAGTTCGGCCGGGTGAAGGTGCATTTCTATTGGGACCGTCACGACCAGTCCAACGAAAACAGCTCCTGCTGGATTCGCGTGTCACAGGCCTGGGCCGGGAAAAACTGGGGCTCGATGCAAATCCCGCGCATCGGCCAGGAAGTGATCGTCAGCTTCCTCGAAGGCGATCCGGACCGGCCGATCATCACCGGTCGTGTCTACAACGCTGAACAGACCGTGCCCTACGACTTGCCCGCCAATGCGACCCAGAGCGGCATGAAAAGCCGTTCGAGCAAGGGCGGCACGCCGGCGAACTTCAACGAAATCCGCATGGAAGACAAGAAAGGCGCCGAGCAGTTGTACATCCATGCCGAGCGCAACCAGGACATCGTGGTGGAAGTGGACGAAAGCCATTCGGTGGGCCACGACCGCAACAAGAGCATCGGCCATGACGAGACGGTGACCATCGGCAACAACCGCCTGCGCATCGTCAAGCAGGAAGACATCCTCTCGGTGGGCCTGCGCAAGACCGACAGCATCAGCCAGAGCTACGTCATCGAGGTGGGCGAGAACCTGCGCCTGGTGTGCGGCGAAAGCATCCTGGAGCTCAATGCCAGCGGCCAGATCAACCTGACCGGCGTGCAGATCAGCTTCTACGCCAGCGGCGATGCCGAGTTCAACACCGGCGGCGTGCTGCACCTGAACAACGGCGGCGGCCCCGGTGCCACGCCGGACGGCCAGGGCGTCAAGGGCAGCATCGACGCGAACATCAAAGCCGCGTTCCCCCAGGGTTAATCCAGAGATTCAGGCGCCATGACTTACCGCATCAACGAATTCCAGTTCCAACTGCCGCCCAGCGAATTGCTCGACGCGACGATCAACATCCTCAAGTTCCCCGAGCTGGGCACGTCCTTGATCGTCAGTCGCAGCCTGCTCGCCGAGGGCGAGACCCTGCAAAGCAACCTCGACGACCAACTGGCGCGCCTGGAAAAACAGGTCCAGGACCTGCGCTGCCAACCGGGCGTCCCGGTGCGCCTGGGCGCCAGCCAGGAAGTCGAAGGCATCGAGCTGCGCAGCCAGTTCAACAAGGGCACCGAAAAGGTGTTCCAGTACCAACTGGCCCTGGTGCTGCCCGGCACCCGCAAGATGTTCGCCCTGAGCTATGTCAAAGCCGAGAAGCTCGGCGATGCCGAAGCCGCCCATTGGGCGAGCATCAAGGGCTCGCTGTTGTTTGACGTGCCGGCCTGATGAGCGACAGGCATGTCTGACGCGCTCTGGGCCGCACGCCTGGGCGATGCGCTGAACCACACCTCGATGATGGCCGACATTCTCGGCGGCGTCCTGGAAGTGGCGGCCAACATCGCCATCACCGCTGTCGCCACCGCCGCCGTGGTAGCAGCCACCGGCATCACCGTGGCCACCGGTGGGCTCGGTTGCTTCCTGCTTGGCGCGGTGGTCGGTGCAGTGGTGGGCATCGCCATGAGCAAGACCGGGGCCGACAAAGGCTTGAGCAATTTATGCGAGGGCATCGGCAACGCGCTCTTTCCGCCCACGGTGCAGGCCAACATCCTCACCGGCTCCACCGACACCCTGACCAACAACATTCCAGCGGCCCGCGCCGCCGGGGCCATCGAGTCCCATGTCGCGCCCGCCGGCACCGAACTCGAGGAGCCGCAGCCCGAGCCCAGCTATCTGGACATGGCCGAGAGCTTCTTCTCGCAGATGTGGCGCCCCACCGTCGCCACGCCCGCGCCCGGCGCCGTGCCCAAACCGCTGGACATGATCACTTGCCTGAAGCATCCGCCGATGCCGCCGCAGTTTTTGGCCGAAGGCTCGGACAAGGTCACCATCAACGGCCAACCCGCCGTGCGCAGCGGCGACCGCAGCACTTGCGAGGCGACCGTGGTGTCGTCCGGTTTGATTTCCCCTGACGTGACTATCGGCGGCGGTACCGTGGTGGTGCGCGAGATCCGCAGCGGCAAGACACCCGGCGTGGGGCTGGCCGTCACGGCATTGCTGATGCTCAAGGGCGGCAAGGGCAAGTTCCTGAGCAACCTGCCCTGCATGCTGATTGGCGGCGCAGCATCGATGGCGGTCAGCAGCGCGATGGGCGCAGCGGCGAATGCGGCCATGGGTTCGTCGAACCCGGTGCATGCCGCCACCGGGGCCAAGGTGCTGGGGGATGTCGAGGAACTGGACTTCGTTCTGCCGGGCATCCTGCCGATCGATTGGCAGCGTTTCTACAACAGCCGCGACGAGCGCCGTGAAGGGTTGTTCGGCGCCGGTTGGAGCGTGGCCTACGAGGTGCGCGTCGAGATCCTGCCCCATCCCGAGGGTGGCGAGACCCTGGTCTACACCGACGAACAGGGTCGGCGCATCGACATGGGTTCGATTCCCCTGGGCGGCGCGGTGTTCAGCCCAGGCGAAGGGCTCAACGTGCGCCGGCACCTCAACGGCGAGCTGCTGATCGAAAGCGCGGACGGCCTGTACCGCCTGTTCGCACCGACGCCCGGGAACGCGGCCTTGCTGCGCCTCAACCAGCTGGGCGATCGCAACGACAACCGCATCCACCTCGATTACGACGAGAGCGGGCGGTTGGTGCGCCTGCGCGACACCTTCGACCTGGTGCAGGCCGAACTGGCCTACGACGCGCGCTGGCCACACCGGGTCAGCCGGATCGAGCGCCTCTACCCCGACCAGCGTCGCGACGTGCTGATGCACTACGACTACGACAGCCAGGGGGACCTGGCCCAAGTTCGCCAGTCCAACAGCCAGGTCAAGCGGCGCTACGCCTACGACCTCGGGCGACGGATGGTGGAGCACCAGTTGCCCACCGGCCTGCGATGCTTCTACGAATGGGCGCTGATCGAAGACCGGGAATGGCGCGTGGTCCGCCACTGGACCGACGCCGGCGACACCTACACCTTCACCTATGACCTGGCCGCCGGTGTCACGCGCATCACCGACGGCTTGAACCGCCGCAGTACCCGGCGCTGGGATGCCCGCTACCAGATCCTCGAAACCACCGATGCCCTGGACCGCACCTGGACGTTCCAGTGGAACGATGAAAGCCAACTGCTGGGCGCGACCGACCCCAACGGGGGGCAGCATCAGTTCAGCTATGACGAAGCAGGCAATCTGTGCCAGACCCTCGACCCGCTCGGACGCAGCGAGTCGACCCTGTGGCTCGAACACTGGGCCCTGCCCCTGGCGGAAACCGACGCGGCCGGTAATACCTGGCAGTACCGCTATGACGCGCGGGGCAACCGCATCCGTGAAACCGACCCGCTGGGCCACGTCACCCGCTATCGCCACGATGCCCACGGCCAGGTGGTGGATGTCATCGATGCCAGCGGCAAGCGCAAGACGATGCGCTGGACAGCCCTCGGACAACTCAGCGAACACACCGACTGCTCCGGCTACACCACCCGGCTGAGCTACGACGAACGCGGGCTGCTGGTCAGCAGCAGCGATGCGTTGGGCGAGCGCACGCGCTTCAGCTATGACGACCAAGGCAGGTTGCTGAGCAAGCAACTGCCGGACGGTCGCACCGAGCACTATCAGCGCGATGCCAGCGGCCAGTTGATCGGCTACAGCGATCCCGCCGGGCACACCACCCGTTTTCAGCACACCCCGAGCGGGCAACTGCGCTTGCGCACCGACGCCCATGGCCGGCGGATAGAACTGAGCTACGACAACTACGGGCGGTTGCTGGCCCTGACCAACGAGAATGGCGAAAGCTATCGGTTCGCCTGGGACGCCGGCGACCGCCTGAGTGCCCAGCACAGCCTGGACGGCAGCCTCAAGCGCTACGCCTATGACCCGCTGGACAACGTCACCCGTGTGGAAGCCATCGCCGTTCCCGGCAGCACCGACCTGGACCTGGCGCCACAAGCCCCCATCGTCCATGAGCTGGAACGCGACGCCATGGGCCGGTTGGTTGCCAAGGTCACCGCCGACGGGCGCACCGAGTACCGCTATGACGACCTCGACCAGGTCAACGCCATCACCTTCACCGGCCTGACCGGTGAACAGCAGAGCATCGGCTTTGGCTATGACGCGCTTGGGCAACTGATCGCCGAACAGGGCTGGGCCGGCAGCCTGGAGCATCGTTATGACGAACTGGGCAACCTCACCCAGACGCAGCTCCCCGATGGCCGCTGGCTGAATCGCCTGCACTACGGCAGCGGGCACCTGCACCAGATCAACCTCGACGGCAGGGTCATCAGCGATTTCGAGCGCGACCGCCTGCACCGCGAAGTGCTGCGCACCCAGGGCCGTCTCAGCACCCGCAGCGAGTACGACCGCAGCGGGCGCCTACGGGCCCGGCAGCGCCGCCAGCAAGGCCTGTCGACGTTGCTGCCGCCGGCAGCGCAGTCGCTGTTTGCCTATGACGGCAGCGATCAACTGGTGGAGCGCTTCGACAACCAACCCGAAACGCCTCATCGCCAACTGCTGCATTACGACGCCACCGGCCGGATCCTCGCCAGCCAGGACAACCTCCAGGGCCAGCGCGAAGGCTTTGCCTACGATCCGGCCGCCAACCTGCTCGACGGGCTGATGGGCACGGGGCACGTCGCCCATAACCGCTTGCTGACCTATCAGGACAAGCGCTACCGCTACGACGGCTTCGGCCGCATGGTGGAAAAGCGCAGCAGCCAGCGCGGTGTGCAGCGGTTCGTGTACGACGCCGAGCAGCGCCTGGTTCAGGTGCATAACGACAACGGCTCGGTCGTGAAAATGACCTACGACCCACTGGGCCGACGCATCGAAAAGGCCGAGTACGACCGCCACGCGACGCTGCTGGGCCGCACCCGCTTCACCTGGGATGCGCTGCAACTGTTACAGGAGCACCGCAACAGCCAGACCAGCCTCTACATCTACGCCGACGACGGCCACGAGCCTTTGGCCAGGGTCGATGGCCTGGGCGAGCAGCAGAAAGTCCGTTACTACCACAACGACTTCAACGGCCAGCCCGAGCAACTGTCGGAAAGCGACGGCCATACGCTGTGGCGGGCCCGTTATCAGGTGTGGGGCAACACCGCCGAAGAGTTGCGCGAGCCGTATTACATCGAAGAGCAGAACCTGCGGTTCCAGGGCCAGTACCTGGACCGGGAAACCGGCCTGCACTACAACACCCTGCGCTTCTACGACCCGGACATCGGCCGCTTCACCACGCCGGACCCCATCGGCCTGGCCGGTGGCCTGAACCTCTACCAGTACGCGCCGAACCCGGTGAGCTGGGTCGACCCCTTGGGGTTGATGAAGTGCAGCACCCCGCCGAAGGGCCGCAAGGTCAACCGGACGGTGTATCGATTCGAAGAGCCGGGGCGGATCAGCACGACCTGGACGGCGCACAAGTGGAACGTGGCCGCCCGCCACCGGTACACCGCGCCGGGGCTGGGTGGGGTATACGGCGCCAACTCGCGCAAGACCGCCATGGGCGAGGTCAACCACTGGGGCGTGGACCTGTCCACGCGGGTGCTGGTGAGCAAGAAGGTCCAGCTCAACAACGTCCTCGACCTGACCCGGGCCGATGTCCGCAAGCAACTGGGCGTGTCCCTCAAGAGCATCACCGGCAACAAATACACCCAGACCCACCAGATTGGTGCGTGGGCCAAGGCCAATGGTTACGATGGGATCCTGGCGCCGTCGGCGCGAAACCCGACCGGCAGCAACTTGATCTCCTTTGACGGATTCTGACATGGGACTGGAAGACGAATACGTCGGCGATGCCGACTGGCAAACGTTCGTGCGCCTGTATGAAGAGGACTACCTCGACGACAACGCCCGCGCACTGGCCAAGGCCATGGACGGCCACCTCGACATGGCCGTCGTGCTCTACGGCAAACGCGGCCTCAAGGAAGGCCTGTGGTGGCTGGAACAGGTCGTCCCGGCCCTGGACAACAAGCGCCCGGCCGATTGCCTCAAGACCCCGAAACTGATCAGACGCCTGCGCATGGCACTGATGAGCATGCCGTAACCGGCGGGACAAATCGCGCGCTCAAAAAAAAGGCACCCGACTCCCTCGGTGTGCCTTTTTCGTGGTTGCTTTATCCCCCAGTCCGGAGAGCCCGTAGCAATTACGGATTAACGCTGTCCTTCAAGAACTTGCCCGGTTTGAAGGCAACGGTGTTGCTGGCCTTGATTTTCACTGGCTCACCCGTTTGTGGGTTTTTGCCGGTGCGGGCGCCGCGATGGCGTTGCAGGAAGGTGCCGAAGCCCACCAGGGTGACGCTGTCCTTGCGGTGCAGGGCGCCGGTGATTTCTTCGAGTACCGCGTTGAGGACGCGGTTGGCTTGTTCTTTGGTGAGGTCTGCTTTTTCCGCGATGGCGGCGGCGAGTTCTGGTTTACGCATGAATGAAGCCCCTTTGACGGTTTTTTTGTTGTTATGTCCGTGCTGCTCTCTGTGGAACAGCCCCTAAGGCGCCGCAGGCTCTACACTGCGGCAGACGGGAGTGAGAATGGCACGGGGCCGAGGACGACGCCAGTGTCCGAACGACCTTTGTGGGGTCAAAAGTAGGGTTTTTGCGACAGAACGACCAGTATTTACGCCAGCAAGCCCGGAAGTTCCTTGTTCAGCGCCAGTTTCTCCATCACCGCGGCGCCGGTCAGGGCATAGCCCAGCAGGTTGCCCTGGGCGTCGCGACACAGTGCCTTGATGTCGGCGCCCTGCCCTTCGACGCTCCACACGCCTTCTCGGCCGCGAGGCGGTGGCGACACCACCAGGGGGCACACCGGGGTTTTCACGGTGATCGGCATGGGGCCGTAGCTCACGGCGGTCGGGTTGCCCGCCAGAGTCTGGGCCAGGGCCCGGGCACAGCTCATCAGGGGCATGACGTACAGCAGGTTCAGGCCATCCACCTCGGCACAGTCGCCCAGGGCGTAGATATTGGCGTGGGAGGTCTTCAAATGACGGTCGACCACCACGCCGCGATTGACCACCAGGCCGGCAGCCGCCGCCAGGTCGATGCGCGGGCGCAGGCCGATGGCCGACACCACCAGGTCGCAGGCAATCACCTGGCCGTCGGACAGGTGCGCCTCAAGCCCGTCGGCGCCGCGTTGCAGGCGATTGAGCACGGGGCCCAGGTGGAACCGCGCCCCCAGGCTCTCCAGCCCGGCCTGAACCGCCGCAGCGGCCGCCGGATGCAACAGCGTCGGCATCACCTGTTCGCACGGGGCCACCAGTTGCACCTCGTAGCCCCCCAGGATCAGGTCGTTGGCGAACTCGCAGCCAATCAGCCCGGTGCCGAGCAGCAGCACCCGGCGCTTGCCGGCAGCGGCGGACCGGAAGCGCGCGTAGTCCTCCAGGTCGTTGATGGGGAAGATCAGGTCCGAGGCGTCGCCCTGTACCGGCACACGCACGGTTTCGGCGCCCCAGGCCAGGATGAGGTCGCGGTAGTTCACCGCTTCCTCGCCGATCCACAGCCGCTGGTGCCCCGGGTCGATGCCGCTGATGCGCGTATGGGTGCGGACCTCGGCCTTGAGCTGCTCGGCCATGGCCCCCGGCTCGGCCATGCTCAGGCCGTCGGCATCCTTGTTTTTGCCAAAGCCGGTGGAGAGCATCGGCTTGGAGTAGGAGCGACCGTCGTCGGCGGTAATCAACAGCAAGGGGGTTTCGCTATCGAGCTTGCGAAACTCCCGGGCCAGGTTGTAACCGGCCAGGCCAGTACCGACGATGACGACAGGTGCGCTCATGTTGCTCTCCATCCAGGGAAACGGTCAGGGGTTCGCTTAGTTGATTTCGATCATTTCGAAATCCATCTTGCCGACGCCGCAGTCCGGGCACAGCCAGTCTGCCGGTACGTCTTCCCAACGGGTCCCGGCGGCGATGCCGTCATCGGGCCAACCCTCGGCTTCGTTGTAGATCAGGCCGCAGACGATACATTGCCACTTCTTCATTCAGGTACTTCCTCAGGTGTCAGGCGTTTGCCGGTATTGGTCGGGTCGATGAGAACGCCCTTCCGGCTCAGGGCGTTTTGTACTGATCGGTCGCGCCAGATGCAAGCGTGATCGGTACGACGGCAGGTCCAACCCGTCAACATCGCCGACCGACATGGTAAGCTCGCGGCCTCATTTGCTGCCATTCATGACCTCTGTGCCGCCGACAAATTCGATATTTCCTACACTCCAATGGCTGCCCGGGCCGCTGCTGTCGCCCCGTCCCGATGCCTGTGTACTCGACTGGTTGTTCGACGAAGGTTCCCTGACCCGCCGCCTGACGAGCCTGTCGGACGATCACTTCAGCGTGACGCCGCTGTTCGAAGGCTGGCAACCGCTGCGCGACGATGAATGCGCGGCTCTGGACCTGGCGCACGGCAGCGAGGGCTGGGTGCGCGAGGTGTACCTGCGCGGTCACGGCGAGCCGTGGGTATTTGCCCGCAGCGTGGCGGCGCGCAGTGCGTTGCAGGGCGACGGGTTGCACCTGGATGAACTGGGCAGCCGCTCCCTGGGCGAACTGCTGTTTTGCGACCAGGCGTTCCAGCGCCGGGCCATCGAGGTTTGCCATTACCCCGAACAATGGTTGCCGGCCGATGTGCGCCGCCGTGAACTGTGGGGCCGCCGTTCGCGCTTCGACCGCGGCGCGCTGAGCGTGCTGGTGGCGGAAGTCTTCTTGCCACGCGTGTGGACGGTCGCCCGTGCCTATTCGGAGAATTGCTGATGTACCTGCAACTGCTCAAATCCCTGAACCGCCTGAACCCTCGGGCCTGGGACTTCGTGCAACTGACCCGCATGGACAAGCCCATCGGCATCTACCTGCTGCTATGGCCAACACTGTGGGCGCTGTGGGTCGCCGGTGAAGGCTCGCCCTCCCTGGCCAATATCGTGATTTTCGTCCTCGGCGTGGTGCTGACCCGCGCCGGCGGTTGCGTGATCAACGACTGGGCCGACCGCAAGGTGGACGGCCACGTCAAGCGCACCGCGCAGCGCCCTTTGGCGAGTGGCAAGATCAGTTCGAAAGAGGCATTGGTGTTCTTCGCCGTGCTGATGGCCGTGAGTTTCCTGCTGGTGCTGTGCACCAACGCGCCGACCATCCTGCTGTCCCTGGGCGGGCTGGCCCTGGCGTGCACCTACCCGTTCATGAAGCGCTACACCTATTACCCGCAAGTGGTGCTGGGCGCGGCGTTCTCCTGGGGCATGCCGATGGCCTTCACCGCCGAAACCGGCCATCTGCCGGCAGCCGCGTGGCTGTTGTACATCGCCAACCTGCTGTGGACGGTGGGCTACGACACCTATTACGCGATGACCGACCGGGACGATGACTTGCGAATCGGCGTGAAATCCACGGCGATTCTGTTTGGCGATGCCGACCGGGCGATCATCCTGACCCTGCAAGGCCTGGCCCTGGGCTGCCTGCTGCTGGCCGGCTCGCAGTTCAAGCTCGGCGGCTGGTTCCACTTGGGCCTGGTCGCCGCTGCCGCGTGCTTTGCCTGGGAGTTCTGGTACACCCGCGGCAAGGACCGGATGCGCTGCTTCCAGGCATTCCTGCACAACCATTGGGCCGGGATGGCGATTTTCGTGGGGATCGTGCTGGATTACGCGCTGCGCTGAGCGGCGCTTTTTGTGACAAGGGGATTTGTCCCCGCTGGGTTGCGAAGCAGCCCTGAAACCTGACATCTCGTAGTGTCAGGCAGACTGGGATCGCGGCCTTAGGGCTGCTTTCGCAGCCCAACGGGGATAAATCCCCTCGCCACATCGTCTCTTGGCAGACCCGAGTCAGTCAGGCTTGGCTATGTGCCAGACGCCGCCTTTCCCCTCACCGGCCTTGTCACCGGCCTTCTCGTCGCCTTTGTAGGTGTACAACGGATCGTCGTCGTATGCCCATTGCATCGAACCATCATCACGTTTCACTACGGTCCACTTGCCCATCGTCTTCGCATCGCTCCCAGCCATCAGCGGTGGCCAGTTTTCCGCACATTGACCGTTGCAGTTGGACTTGCCGTCTGCGTCCTTGTCGTAGGTGTAGAGAGTCATGCCCTTATGGTCGGTAAACATGCCGTCCTTCTCCATTGCGGGATCGGCAGCCATGGCCAATCCAGGCAGGGCCACGGCAGCCGCCAGCAGCAGGGCTTTGAAAGAAACAGTCATCGGAGTCATGGAAACCTTCTTTTGTGGTTGTCAGGATTCGGACTGAAAGCTTAGCCCAGGATCCCCCACATCGCCGGTCAATGAAATTGTTGTCACACGACTGCAATAATTCCGTTATCTAATGCGGCGCAAGACAGTTAAATGACAAGAGGATTACCCCATGGTTGGCAGGAGCATTCTGATCGTCGACGACGAGGCGCCCATCCGCGAGATGATTGCCGTTGCGTTGGAGATGGCCGGCTATGACTGCATGGAAGCAGAGAACTCTCAACAGGCCCACGCCATCATCGTCGACCGCAAGCCCGACCTGATCCTGCTGGACTGGATGCTGCCCGGCACGTCCGGCATCGAACTGGCGCGCCGGCTCAAGCGCGACGAGCTGACCGGGGACATCCCTATCATCATGCTCACCGCCAAGGGCGAAGAGGACAACAAGATCCAGGGCCTGGAAGTCGGTGCCGACGACTACATCACCAAGCCGTTTTCCCCGCGCGAGCTGGTGGCGCGCCTCAAGGCCGTGCTGCGCCGTGCCGGGCCGACCGATGGCGAAGCGCCGATCGAAGTCGGCGGCCTGCTGCTGGACCCGATCAGCCACCGCGTAACCATCGACGGCAAACCCGCCGAGATGGGCCCGACCGAATACCGCCTGTTGCAATTCTTCATGACCCACCAGGAACGCGCCTACACCCGCGGGCAACTGCTGGACCAGGTCTGGGGCGGCAATGTCTACGTCGAGGAACGCACCGTGGACGTGCACATCCGACGCCTGCGCAAGGCCCTCGGCGATGCCTACGAGAATCTGGTACAAACCGTGCGCGGCACCGGGTATCGTTTTTCGACGAAGGCCTGATCCGAGCCCTTACCGCCCGACAAGCTGACAAGGACGCGCGTTCACGTGAATCAAAACTGGCATGGCACCCTGATTCGCCACATGTTGTTGCTGGTGACCGGCAGCCTGGTCGTCGGCCTGATCACCGGCTACTACGGCTGGAGCCTGGCTGCGGGCCTGGGGCTGTACCTGGCCTGGACCCTCAAGCAACTGCTGCGCCTGCACGAATGGCTGCGCCTGCACCAACCCGACGAAGCCCCGCCCGACGGCTATGGCCTGTGGGGCGAAGTGTTCGACAGCATCTACCACCTGCAACGGCGGGACCAGCGCGTGCGCGGGCGCCTGCAAGCGGTGATCGACCGGGTCCAGGAGTCCACCGCGGCCCTCAAGGACGCCGTGATCATGCTCGACAGCGAAGGCAACCTGGAATGGTGGAACCGCGCCGCCGAGACCCTGCTGGGCCTCAAGACGCCCCAGGACAGCGGCCAGCCGGTGACCAACCTGGTGCGCCATCCGCGCTTCAAGGAATACTTCGAGCAGGACAACTACGCCGAACCGCTGGAAATCCCCTCGCCCACCAACGACCGGCTGCGGATCCAGCTGTACATCACGCGCTACGGCAACAACGAGCACCTGATGCTGGTGCGGGACGTGACCCGCATCCACCAGTTGGAGCAGATGCGCAAAGACTTCATCGCCAACGTGTCCCACGAACTGCGCACGCCGTTGACGGTGATCTGCGGCTACCTGGAAACCCTGCTCGACAACGTCGAGGAGGTGAACCCGCGCTGGACCCGAGCCTTGCAGCAGATGCACCAGCAAAGCGGGCGCATGCAGACCCTGCTCAACGACTTGCTGTTGCTGGCGAAGCTGGAGGCCACCGACTATCCGTCGGACAACCAGCCGGTGCCCATCGACGACCTGCTGCAGACCATTGCCGAGGACGCACAGGAACTGTCCGGCCCCAAGCAACAGACCATCACCCTGGAAGCCGACCCGGGCGTGCAGCTCAAGGGCAGCGAGGCGGAACTGCGCAGCGCGTTTTCCAACCTGGTGTTCAACGCGGTCAAGTACACGCCCGAGCAAGGCCGGATCCACGTGCGCTGGTGGGGCGACGAGCAAGGCGCGCACCTGAGCGTGCGGGACTCGGGGATCGGCATCGACAGCAAGCACCTGCCGCGCCTGACCGAACGCTTCTACCGCGTCGACTCCAGCCGCAACTCCAACACCGGGGGCACCGGCCTGGGCCTGGCGATCGTCAAGCACGTGCTGCTGCGTCATCGCGGGCGCATGGAAATCAGCAGCGTGCCCGGCCATGGCAGCACGTTCACCTGCCATTTCACCCCGGCACAAGTGGTTCGCGCGCGCCTCGCCAGCCCGGCCGATTGATACCGGCCGGCATTGCCCCCTAGGCAACAGCCGAGTCAGCCGCTACATTGGCTGACTTGTGCCTGCCTTTTCAGGCACTGATTTCCTACTTTTACGGCTAATACGGAACCTGCAAAACTCCATCATGGACCCTTCCCCTGGCTTGTCCCTCGTTACACTCTTCGCCGAATTCGGCATGATTCTTTTCGCTCTGATCCTGGTTTTGCTCAACGGCTTTTTCGTTGCAGCCGAATTTGCCATGGTCAAGCTACGCTCGACCCGGGTCGAGGCAATCGCCGAGCAGAACGGCTGGCGCGGGCACATCCTGCGAACCGTCCACAGCCAGCTCGACGCCTACCTGTCGGCCTGCCAACTGGGCATCACCCTCGCCTCGCTGGGCCTGGGCTGGGTCGGTGAGCCGGCGTTCGCCCACATCCTCGAGCCGCTGCTGGGCGCGGTGGGCGTGCAGTCACCGGAAGTGATCAAGGCGGTTTCGTTCTTCACTGCCTTCTTCATCATTTCCTACCTGCACATCGTCGTCGGCGAGCTGGCGCCCAAGTCCTGGGCGATCCGCAAGCCCGAACTGCTGTCGCTGTGGACCGCCGTGCCGCTGTACCTGTTCTACTGGGCCATGTACCCGGCGATCTACCTGCTCAACGCCAGCGCCAACGCCATCCTGCGCATCGCCGGACAGGGCGAGCCCGGCCCGCATCACGAACATCACTACAGCCGTGAAGAACTGAAACTGATCCTGCACTCCAGCCGCGGCCAGGACCCCAGCGACCAGGGCATGCGCGTCCTGGCGTCGGCCGTGGAAATGGGCGAACTGGAAGTGGTGGACTGGGCCAACTCCCGGGAAGACCTGGTCACGCTGGAGTTCAACGCGCCGCTCAAGGAAATCCTGGCGATGTTCCGTCGCCACAAGTTCAGCCGCTACCCGGTGTACGACAGCGAGCGCCAGGAGTTCGTCGGCCTGCTGCACATCAAGGACCTGCTGCTGGAGCTGGCGGCCCTGGATCACATTCCCGAGTCGTTCAACCTGGCCGAGCTGACCCGGCCCCTGGAGCGCGTGTCGCGGCACATGCCGCTGTCGCAGTTGCTGGAGCAGTTCCGCAAGGGCGGCTCGCACTTCGCCGTGGTGGAGGAAGCCGACGGCAACATCATCGGCTACCTGACCATGGAAGACGTGCTGGAAGTGCTAGTCGGCGATATCCAGGACGAACACCGCAAGGCCGAGCGCGGCATCCTGGCGTATCAGCCGGGCAAGCTATTGGTACGCGGCGACACGCCGTTGTTCAAGGTCGAGCGCCTGCTGGGGATCGACCTGGACCACATCGAGGCCGAAACCCTCGCCGGGCTGGTCTATGAAACCCTCAAGCGCGTGCCGGAAGAGGAAGAAGTGCTGGAAGTCGAAGGCCTGAGGATCATCATCAAGAAGATGAAAGGGCCGAAGATCATCCTGGCGAAGGTGTTGATGCTCGATTGAGCACAAGGCTCTGTGGCGAGGGGATTTATCCCCGTTGGGCTGCGCAGCAGCCCTGAAACCAGGCGACTCGGTGTGACAGGTAGATTGGAGCTGCATTTTGGGGCTGCCGCGCAGCCCAACGGGGATAAATCCCCTCGCCACAAAAGCGCCCTTAGCACACCACCATGCTACTGCTTGCCCAACGCAAAGTTGGGCAGCTCTCCCACCGGTCGATCGAACTGGTACGGAATCGACACCAGCCCCAGCCCGGTATTGCGCTGCACCACGAAATGCAGGTGCGGGCCGGAGCTGTTGCCGGTATTGCCGGACAACGCCAAAGGCGAGCCCACCGTCACCCGCTGCCCTTCGCGCACGCTCACCGAACCCTTCTGCAGGTGCAGGTAGACCCCCATGGTCCCGTCGTCGTGCAGCACCCGCACGAAGTTGCCCGAGGGATCGTCGCCACGGCCAGTCTGCTCATTCTCGGTCTTGATCACCACCCCGCCCCGCGCCGCGATGATCGGTGTGCCTTCGGGCATGGCGATGTCCATGGCGTAGCGGTTCTTCGGCCCGTAGTGGCTGTACTGGCCGTTGGCGCCCTGGCTCAGCCGGAAAGGCCCACCCCGCCACGGCAACGGGTAACGATAGGCCTGTGCCGCGCCTGCCGGGTCGCCCAGGGAGTATTCGAACCTTGGGGTATACACCAGCGGCCTGCCGGGTTGGGTGGCCGTGAGCAGCGCCAGGCGCAGGTTGCTGCGCGCCGGCAGTACCCTGCGGATCGGCCGGCTCGGCGCCCCGCTCACGTTGCCCAGCCCGGCAAAACTCAACTCGATCTCCACCGGGGCGTACAGGTCATTGCGCACGAACACCGCGTCCGCGCCCTTCTGCTTCTTGATATCGAGAAACACCTGCCGTTCCAGGTGTTCGACCATGCGGTCGCGAAACACGAACACCTGGGCACCCTTGCTCGGGCGGTCGCTGTAGGACACCACGCCGTTGGCGTCGGTGGATTTGTAGATGGTCATGGCCATGGCCGAGGTGGAGGCCAGGACCAGACCGCAGGCGAACAACAGGGGCGCGAGCATGGGCAAAGGTTCTGTCGAAAGATGA
This sequence comes from Pseudomonas sp. Cab53, assembly GCF_018325965.1. Lineage (NCBI taxonomy): Bacteria > Pseudomonadati > Pseudomonadota > Gammaproteobacteria > Pseudomonadales > Pseudomonadaceae > Pseudomonas > Pseudomonas sp. Cab53. The sequence goes on from NZ_AP021902.1 coordinate 6,099,522, forward strand.
AGGCCTGCACAGCAGCCTAGCAGCTGGGATGGACCAGCGTAGTCGACGGATGTTTCAAAATTGGATCAGCGATCGGTGTTGGATCTAATGGCCCCATCGCGAGCAAGCTCGCTCCCACACTCGATCCAGTGAATACTGAAGATTCCGTGTGGGAGCGAGCTTGCTCGCGATAGCGGACTCGAAGCGCCGCCGGATCAGGCGCCCGGTACGAAGTGCTTCTGGGCGGTGCCGCGGGCGATCAGGCGAGAGATGTAGTCGAGTTTCTGCGGGTCTTTGTCGACGAAGCGGAACGTCAGTTGCAGCCATTCGCTGTCAGGCGTCTGCTCGTGAGCCACGATGGCGTGCAGGTAGCCGTTCAGGCGAGCGGTTTCGGCGTTGTCGCCCTGCTCCATGTCCAGCACGGCGCTTTCCAGCACTTGAGGCAGGTTGTCGCTGCGCTTGACCACCAGCAAGGCTTCCTTGAGGCTCAGGGCCTTGATCACGCATTGCTGGGTGCCACTGGACAGACGCAGTTGGCCCTGGCCACGATTGCCAGCCGGCGCGGCGGCAGCAGGGGCCTTGACCGGTGGGCTGTTGAGCAGGCCACGCGCCGCAGCGGCGGCAGCAGGTGCAGGCGCCGCGGCGGCCGGCCTGGCGGCGGCAACGGCAGGCGTGGCCGCCACGACCGGAGCGGCCTTGCCCCCGGTGAGGGCGCTCAGGGAGTCATTGCCGAACGCCGAGTTCATCTTGGTCGGGGCGCTGTTCATCAGGGTGTCGAGCTTGCCGACCTTGTGCAGGGCCTGCTTGACCTTGGTCAGCAACTGTTCGTTGGTAAACGGCTTGCTGACGTAGCCGGACACGCCGGCCTGGATTGCCTGGACGACGTTTTCCTTGTCGCCACGGCTGGTCACCATGACAAACGGCATGCCCTTGAGATTGTCCTGTTGACGGCACCAGGTCAGCAGCTCCAGGCCGGACATTTCGGGCATTTCCCAATCGCACAGCACCAGGTCGAACGCCTCGCGGGCCAGCAGGGCCTGGGCTTTCTTGCCGTTTACCGCGTCTTCGATGCGCACGCCCGGAAAGTAATTGCGCAGGCACTTCTTCACCAGGTCGCGAATGAACGACGCATCATCCACGACCAACACACTGACCTTACTCATCCAGATACACCTCTAAAAAATCCCGGCAAGCATACCGCTTTTACTGATGGCACATTGCCAAAAACCGTCAGTCACGCCGGGACTTTTCGTTCACGGGGTGCTGCTTTCGATTAAAAAAAACCCAAAAAAAAGCCCGACCAGAAGGCCGGGCGCTTTTCTTGGCAATCTTACTTATCGTCCGTCTCGCCTGGAACATTAGCGGTTTCGGACGGGGTGCCTTCAACTTCTTCCTTCATGCGCTTGAGCCCCATGTGCCGTACATCGGTACCGCGCACCAGGTAGATCACAAGTTCGGAGATGTTGCGCGCATGATCGCCGATACGCTCCAGGGAACGCAGGACCCAGATGATGCTCAGCACCCGGGAGATGGAGCGCGGGTCCTCCATCATGTAGGTCGCCAGCTCACGCAGGGCGGTCTTGTACTCGCGGTCGATGATCTTGTCGTACTGGGCCACCGACAACGCCAGGTCGGCGTCGAAGCGGGCGAACGCATCCAGTGCGTCGCGAACCATGTTGCGCACCTGGTCGCCAATGTGGCGCACCTCGACGTAACCACGGGGCGCTTCGCCTTCTTCGCACAACTGGATGGCACGACGGGCGATCTTGGTGGCTTCGTCGCCGATCCGCTCCAGGTCGATCACCGACTTGGAGATGCTGATGATCAGGCGCAGGTCGGACGCCGCCGGCTGACGACGGGCCAGAATGCGCAGGCACTCTTCGTCGATGTTGCGTTCCATCTGGTTGATCTGGTCGTCGATCTCGCGCACCTGCTGGGCCAGGCCGGAGTCGGCCTCGATCAGCGCGGTCACCGCGTCGTTCACCTGCTTTTCCACCAGGCCGCCCATGGCCAGCAGGTGGCTGCGCACTTCCTCGAGCTCGGCATTGAACTGTGCGGAAATGTGATGAGTAAGGCCTTCCTTCGAAATCATGGTTTTGCTCCGCAAAAGCTGTGAGCTGCAAGCTTCAAGCTGCAAGCTGATGTGTGTCGTTACGCTAAACTGCTTTTACTTGCCGCTTGAAGCTTGCGGCTCGCAGCTACCGCTAGCCATAGCGGCCCGTAATGTAGTCTTCGGTCTGTTTCTTGGCCGGGTTGGTGAACAAGGTATCGGTGTCGCCGAATTCCACCAGTTTGCCCATGTACATGAACGCGGTGTAGTCGGACACTCGCGCCGCCTGTTGCATGTTGTGGGTCACGATGACGATGGTGAACTTGGACTTGAGCTCGTAGATCAGCTCCTCGACCTTCAGCGTCGAGATCGGGTCCAGGGCCGAGCATGGCTCATCGAGCAGCAGCACTTCGGGTTCCACGGCGATGGTGCGGGCGATCACCAGGCGCTGCTGCTGGCCGCCGGACAGGCCCAGGGCCGAGTCATGCAGGCGGTCCTTGACCTCGTCCCACAGCGCCGCGCCCTTGAGCGCCCATTCTACGGCTTCGTCGAGAATACGCTTCTTGTTGATGCCCTGGATGCGCAGGCCGTAGACCACGTTTTCGTAGATGGTTTTAGGGAACGGGTTCGGTTTCTGGAACACCATGCCCACGCGACGACGCAGCTCGGCCACGTCCTCGCCCTTGCGGTAGATGTTGTTGCCGTAGAGGTTGATCTCGCCTTCGACGCGGCAACCGTCCACCAGGTCGTTCATGCGGTTGAACGTGCGTAGCAAGGTCGACTTGCCGCAACCCGACGGGCCGATGAACGCGGTGACGCGCTGTTTCGGGATGTTCATGCTGACGTCATACAGCGCTTGTTTCTCGCCGTAGAACAGGCTCAGGCCGGGCACTTCGATGGCGACGGTTTCCTGGGCCAGGTCCAGGCTCTGCTTGTCGCGGCCCAGGGCCGACATGTTGATGCCGTGTGTATGTGCTTCGTGTTGCATGGGGGGCTCCCTGTGCTAACAAATTCGGTTCGGAACGCCTGAGTGGCGGCTCCATTAAATTCCAGTGAACGTCGATCAGTGTGGGAGCGAGCTTGCTCGCGAAGGGGCCATCAAGGCCGCCAAAAACTTCGCGAGCAAGCTCGCTCCCACAGGGGAACAGCGTGTCATCAACTGTCCAATGCCTTGTACTTTTCGCGCAGATGGTTACGGATCCATACCGCCGACAGGTTCAAGACAGCGATCACCAGCACCAGCAACAGCGCCGTGGCGTATACCAGCGGCCGTGCGGCCTCGACGTTCGGGCTCTGGAAGCCCACGTCATAGATATGGAAGCCCAGGTGCATGATCTTCTGGTCCAGGTGCAGGTACGGGTAGTTGCCGTCCAGCGGCAGCGACGGCGCCAGCTTCACCACACCCACCAGCATCAGCGGCGCCACCTCACCGGCGGCACGGGCCACGGCGAGGATCATGCCGGTCATCATCGCCGGGCTCGCCATCGGCAGGACAATTTTCCACAAGGTCTCGGCCTTGGTCGCGCCGAGGGCCAGGGAGCCTTCGCGCACGGTACGCGGGATCCGCGCCAGGCCTTCTTCCGTCGCCACGATCACCACCGGGACCGCCAGCAGCGCCAGGGTCAGCGACGCCCAGAGCAGACCGGGGGTGCCGAAGGTCGGCGCCGGCAGGGCTTCGGGGAAGAACAGACGGTCCACCGAGCCACCCAGCACATAGACGAAGAAGCCCAGGCCGAACACGCCGTAGACGATCGCCGGAACCCCCGCCAGGTTGTTCACCGCGATGCGGATCAAGCGGGTCATCGGCCCCTGGCGAGCGTACTCACGCAGGTAGACCGCGGCCAGCACGCCGAACGGGGTCACGATCATCGCCATGATCAGGGTCATCATCACCGTGCCGAAGATCGCCGGGAAGATGCCGCCCTCGGTGTTGGCTTCACGCGGGTCGTCGCTGAGGAACTCCCAGACCTTGCTGAAATAGAAGCCCAGCTTGGTCAGCGTGCCCATGCCGTTCGGCTGATAGGCGTGCACCACCTTGCCAATGCCGATCTCCACTTCCTTGCCGTTGGCGTCGCGGGCAGTCAGGCTGTCGCGGTTGAACTGCGCGTGCAGGTCGGCCAGGCGCGCCTCGATGTCCTTGTAGCGGGCGTCGAGCTCGGCCCGCTCACTGGCCATGTCAGCTTGGGCGGCGGCGTCGAGCTTGCCCTCCAGCTCCAGCTTGCGCCCGTGCAGGCGGATACGTTCCAGGCCGGCGTTGATCGCGCCGATGTCGGATTTTTCCAGGGTCTTGAGTTCCGCGGCGAGCTTGTTGACCCGCGCAATGCGGGTCTGCAACTGCGGCCAGGCAGCCTCGCCCTCGGCGATGACCTTGCCATCTTCCTTGACGTTGACCAGGTAGCCGTAGAAGTTGCCCCACTCACGACGCTCGATGGCCATCAGTTCCGGTGGCGTGGTCTGGTTCGTCAGCCAGTCGCCGACGATCCAGGTGAAGTCGGTGCCGTTCAGGTCACGGTTGCCCACCTTGACCAGCTCGCGGATCATGAATTCCGGGCCTTCGTCGGGCACCGGCAGGCCGGCGCTCTTGAGCCGCTCGCGAGGCACTTCTTCTTTCTGCACCACCTCGCCCACCACCAGGTGCGCAGGCATGCCCGGCACGTTGTAGTTGGCGTGGATCAGGTCCGCCGGCCAGAAGTGGCCCAGGCCGCGCACGGCAATCACCGCCAGCAGGCCAATGGTCATGATGACCGCGATGGACACCGCGCCACCGCTGATCCAGACGCCGGGGGCGCCGCTCTTGAACCATCCTTTCAGGGAGTTCTGTTTCACAGACTTCTACCTTTCTTAAAGCGACGAATATTTCTTGCGCAGACGCTGACGGATCAGCTCGGCGAGGGTGTTCATGACGAAGGTGAACAACAGCAGCACCAGCGCCGACAGGAACAGCACGCGGTAATGGCTGCCGCCGACTTCCGACTCGGGCATTTCCACCGCCACGTTGGCCGCCAGGGTGCGCAGGCCTTCGAACAGGTTCATTTCCATGACCGGGGTGTTACCGGTGGCCATCAGCACGATCATGGTTTCACCCACCGCGCGGCCCATGCCGATCATCAAGGCCGAGAAAATGCCCGGGCTGGCGGTGAGGATCACCACGCGGGTCATGGTCTGCCACGGCGTGGCGCCCAGGGCCAGGGAGCCCAGGGTCAGGCCCCGTGGCACGCTGAACACGGCGTCTTCAGCGATGGAGTAGATGTTCGGGATCACTGCGAAGCCCATCGCCAGGCCGACCACCAGGGCGTTGCGCTGGTCGTAGGTGATGCCCAGGTCATGGGAGATCCACATGCGCATGTCACCGCCGAAGAACCAGGCTTCCATGTACGGACTCATGTACAGCGAGAGCCAGCCCACGAACAGAATTACCGGGATCAGCAAGGCGCTTTCCCAGCCATCCGGCACCCTCAGGCGCACGGACTCGGGCAGGCGGCTGAAGACGAAGCCGGCCACCAGGATGCCAATCGGCAGCAACATCAGCAGGCTGAAGATGCCCGGCAGGTGGCCTTCGACGTACGGCGCCAGGAACAGGCCGGCGAAGAAACCGAGGATCACCGTCGGCATCGCTTCCATCAGCTCGATCACCGGCTTGACCTTGCGGCGCATGCCCGGAGCCATGAAGTAGGCGGTATAGATCGCCGCCGCGACCGCCAGCGGTGCCGCCAGCAACATCGCGTAGAACGCCGCCTTGAGGGTACCGAAGGTCAGCGGCGAGAGGCTCAGCTTGGGCTCGAAGTCGGTGTTGGCCGCAGTCGATTGCCAGACGTACTTGGGTTCGTCGTAGTTTTCGTACCAGACCTTGCTCCACAACGCGCTCCAGGAGACTTCCGGGTGCGGATTATCCAGCGTCAGCGGTTGCAGCTTGCCGCCCTGCTCGACGATCAACCGGTTGGCCCGTGGCGACATGCCGAACAGGCCCTGACCTTCGACCACCTGGTCTACCAGCAACGTGCGATGGGCCGTGCTGTGGAACACCCCGAGCTTGCCGGACGCATCGAGGGCAACGAAGCCCTTGCGACGTTCCTCGGCAGTGATCTCGACAATCGGCGTGGTGCCCATCTGGAAGCTGCGGATCTGCTTCAGGCGCTGCTCGCCGTCAGGATCGCGTGCCATGAACCACTGGCTCAGGCCACCCTTGGAGTCGCCGACGATCAGCGAAATGCCGCCCACCAGCTGGGTCGCCACGGTGACTTGGGCTTCGCCGTTTTCCAGCAGTTTGTAGCGCCCGTTGAGGCTCTTGTCCCGCAGGCTGAACACGTCGGCCTGGGCACGTCCGTTGATCACATACAGCCATTGCTGGCGTGGGTCGACGAAGATGTTCTTCACCGGCTCGGTCATCTGCGGCAAGTCGATGCGCGTCTGCTCGCTGGTGACTTCGCCGGTCATCATGTTTTCTTCGCTGGTCAGGGACAGCACCTGCAGTTGGGCGCCACTGGAACCGGCGAGCAGCAGGGTCGAATCGGTGGCGTTGAGGCTGACATGCTCCAGCGCGGCACCCTGCTCGTTCAAGGCGATAGGCGTTTCGCCGTAAGGGTACTCGACAGCGGGCGAGATGGTTTTCTTGCCGTCCGGGTAGCTGACCTTATAGGTGTGACGGAACACCAGGGCCTGGCCGTTGGACAAACCGATCACCACCAGCGGGCTGCCGGGCTGGTCTTCACCGATGGACGTCACGCTGGCGCCGGCCGGGATCGGCAGATCGACGCGGCGCAGCTCGGCACCATTGTGAACGTCGAAAAACAGCGCCTGGCCCTTGTCGGAAACCCGCATCGCCACCTGGTTCTGTTCTTCGATGGCAATCATCAGGGGTTTGCCGGCGTCTTGCATCCAGGCCGGGGTGATCGGGTCCTTGGCGGTCAGGTCCGCGCCCTGGAACAGGGGCAGCACCACATAGGCCAGGAAGAAGAAGATCAAGGTAATGGCCGCGAGTACCGCGAGGCCGCCCACCAGGACGTACCAGCGGGTCAGGCGATCCTTGAGCGCACGGACACGGCGCTTGCGTTGCAGCTCAGGCGTATTGAAGTCAATGCGCTTGGGAGGGGAAGTCGTAGTCATTGTGGAATTGGCCAGATCATTCATGCGCACACCCTAGCGATCCTGTATGACAGAAAGATGACAATGCAGTGACGCAACAAAACCGCCGCCCGTGGGAACCGGCAGCGGAGAGAAAATTAGTGTGTGGGAGCGAGCTTGCTCGCGATGAGGGCGCCACATTCAACATCAGTGTCGACAGACCCACCGCTATCGCGAGCAAGCTCGCTCCCACAGAAAGCCCGGGCATTGGCCCGGACTCAGGCGTTACTTCTTGGCGACGTTGCCGCCTTCCGACAGACCCAGGTCAGCCAGCGCCTTGGCGGCGACCTTGGCTGGCAGTGGGATGTAGCCATCCTTGACCACGACTTCCTGACCTTGCTTGGACAGGACCAGCTTCACGAACTCGGCTTCCAGCGGGGCCAGAGGCTTGTTGGGAGCCTTGTTGACGTACACGTAGAGGAAACGCGACAGCGGATATTTGCCGTTCAGGGCGTTTTCTTCGGTGTCTTCGATGTACTCAGTGCTGCCTTTCTTGGCCAGGGCCACGGTCTTCACGCTGGCGGTCTTGTAGCCGATGCCCGAGTAGCCCACGCCGTTGAGCGAAGAGCTGATGGACTGCACGACCGAAGCCGAACCAGGCTGCTCGTTCACGTTAGCCTTGTAGTCGCCTTTGCACAGGGCTTCTTCCTTGAAGTAGCCGTAGGTGCCGGATACCGAGTTACGACCGAACAGTTGCACCGGCTTGTTGGCCAGGTCACCGGTCACGCCCAGGTCGCCCCAGGTCTTGACGTCGGCTTTGCCGCCGCACAGACGGGTGGACGAGAAGATCGCGTCAACCTGTTCCATGGTCAGGTGCTGGATCGGGTTGTCCTTGTGCACGAACACCGCCAGGGCGTCGACTGCCACTGGAATAGCGGTTGGCTTGTAGCCGTACTTCTGCTCGAAGGCTTGCAGCTCGTTGTCCTTCATCTTGCGGCTCATCGGGCCCAGGTTGGAGGTGCCTTCGGTGAGTGCGGGCGGCGCGGTGGAGGAACCGGCGGCCTGAATCTGGATGTTTACGTTCGGGTATTCTTTCTTGTAGTTCTCGGCCCACAAGGTCATCAGGTTGGCCAGGGTATCGGAGCCGACGCTGGACAGGTTGCCCGACACACCAGTGGTCTTGGTGTAGCTCGGGATCGCAGGGTCAACAGCGGCAACCGCGTTGGCAGTCGCAACGCCAGCGGCGACAAAGGTCATTGCCGCCATCAAACGCTTCAGTTTCATGCCTTACTCCTAGCAGATAGGGTGTGTTAAGTCGGCCAAGTATCGGTAAGCCGTGTGAACACTCTATGGCTGAAATATGACAATTGGATGAAAGGCCAGCATGGAGTTTTACAAAGCGTTTCTGCGTTACAGATCAGCTTCCTTCACCACCCTCACCTTTTCCGCGTCCAGCGCATAGGCGGCGCTGGCCAGGTCGTTGTCGACCTTTTCGATCTTTAGCGTGCCGATCACCCACAGCGGTGTGTAGATGTCGTCCAGCTTCAAGCCCTTGGGGTAGCGCACCAGCACCAGTTGATTGGGCGGCGGTGGCGGGACGTGGATGCAGGCACCCGGGTAAGGCACCAGGAAAAATAGCGTGCTGCGGCCCTTGGCGTCGGCTTCCAACGGCACCGGATAGCCGCCGATGCGGATGTGCTTGTCGTTCATCGACGCCACGGTCTTGGTCGAATACATCACCGCCGGCAACCCCTTGCTCTGCTTCAGGCCACCTTTATTGGTGAACGTGCCGTCGGCTTCGGGGGAGTTGTGGTCGATTTCAGGCATGGCCTCAAGGGCCTTCTGGTCCGACTTGGGCATCAGCTCGAGCCAATCGGTTTCCGGCAATTCGGCAGCATGGGCCAGGCCACTGCCTAGCAAAAGAAGGGTCAACACTAGACGGCGCATGAACGGGCTCGGCAATGAGGAAAGGGTGGAACGCCGGGCATTCTAGCCCCCTGCGCGCGCCGCGAGCAGAGGGCTTTGTCGCATTTGAATCAGTTTCTTTTGATCAGGCCGTAGATCACCAGCAGCACGATCGCGCCCACCAGGGCACCGATGAAGCCCGCGCCTTCGCCGGCCTGGTAAATGCCCAGGGCCTGGCCGCCGTAGGTGGCTGCCAACGAACCGCCGATACCGAGCAGGATGGTCATGATCCAGCCCATGCTGTCATCGCCCGGTTTCAGGAAGCGTGCCAGCAGGCCGACGATCAAGCCGATAAAGATGGTTCCGATGATTCCCATGGCAATTCCCCTTTTGATTGAGCGTCATGCCAAAGCCTAGTCAGACTTTGGCACCTTGCCATGAGAGAATTCGGCCGACGAATGGTTCCAACAATGTTTCAGATTATTGCTCGGCGATCAGCGCCTCGACCTGGATGATCTGCTGGGCAAGGGTCGCCCGGTCAGCACAACGCAGGTTGGCGTGACCCACCTTGCGGCCGGCCTTGAAGGCCTTGCCATAGTGATGCAGATGGCAGTCGGCAATCGCCAGGACTTTCTCGGTGTCCGGCACCTTGCCAATGAAGTTCAGCATCGCGCTTTCACCGACCTTGGCGGTCGACCCCAGCGGCAGGCCAGCCACCGCCCGCAGGTGGTTTTCGAACTGGCTGCACTCGGCGCCTTCGGTGGTCCAGTGCCCGGAGTTGTGCACACGCGGGGCGATTTCGTTGGCCTTGAGGCCACCGTCCACTTCAAAGAACTCGAACGCCATGACGCCGACATAGTCGAGCTGCTTGAGCACCCGGCTGGAATAATCCTCGGCCAAGGCTTGCAGCGGGTGGTCGGTGCTGGCGACGGACAGTTTGAGGATGCCGTCCTTGTGGGTGTTGTGCACCAGCGGGTAGAAGCGGATCTCACCGTCGCGGGCACGCACGGCGATCAGCGAGACTTCCCCGGTGAACGGCACGAAGCCCTCCAGCAGGCAGGCCACGCTGCCAAGTTCGGCAAAGGTGCCGGCCACGTCTTCAGGGCTGCGCAAAACTTTCTGGCCCTTGCCGTCATACCCCAGGGTGCGGGTCTTGAGGACAGCCGGCAGGCCGATGGCGGCGACGGCCGCGTCGAGATCGGCCTGGGATTGAATGTCGGCGAAGGCCGGGGTAGGAATGCCCAGGTCCTTGAACATGTTCTTTTCGAACCAGCGATCGCGAGCGATCCGCAGCGCCTCGGCGCTTGGGTAGACGGGGACGAACTGGGACAGGAAGGCAACCGTTTCAGCCGGGACACTTTCGAACTCGAAAGTCACCAGATCGACTTCATCGGCCAACTGGCGCAGGTGATCCTGATCGCCGTAATCGGCCCGCAGGTGCTCACCCAGCGCGGCGGCACAGGCGTCCGGCGCTGGGTCCAGGAAAGCGAAGTTCATCCCCAGCGGCGTCCCCGCCAGGGCCAACATGCGACCCAACTGGCCGCCACCGATTACACCGATCTTCATTCGTCAACCACCTCAGGCAATGCGCGGGTCCGGGTTGTCCAGGACGCTGTCTGTCTGCTCAGCACGGAATTTTTTCAGCACGGTATGAAACTGCGGGTGCTTGGCGCCCAGGATGCTCGCCGACAACAGGGCGGCGTTGATCGCACCGGCCTTGCCGATGGCCAGGGTCGCCACCGGGATGCCGGCCGGCATCTGCACGATCGACAGCAGCGAATCGACGCCCGAGAGCATCGACGACTGCACCGGCACGCCCAGCACCGGCAGGTGGGTCTTGGCCGCACACATGCCTGGCAAGTGGGCCGCGCCACCGGCACCGGCGATGATCACCTCGATGCCACGGGCCTCGGCTTCTTCGGCGTACTGGAACAGCAAGTCCGGGGTGCGGTGGGCAGAGACCACTTTCACCTCGTAGGGGATGCCGAGCTTTTCCAGCATATCGGCGGTGTGGCTAAGGGTGGACCAATCGGACTTGGAGCCCATGATCACGCCAACCAATGCACTCATCAATGTGCCTCTTCTCTCTGGGCGCCCGCGGGCGCGTCAAAAAACAACAAGCCACGCGGGAAACCGGCGTGGCTTGTTGTACGAATAATGGCCGGGTGAACCGACCGAAGGCCGGGCAGTATACCGAAAACGGTGCGTTAAACGCACTTTCGCCGACCATCTGTCATTTGAGGCGAAGCGGCGGTTTTATTGACTTCGAGGTCAGCAGAACAACGACACAAATCCCTTGTGGGAGCGGGCTTGCTCGCGATAGCGACCGGTCAGTCAATGCAACGGTGAATGTCAGTCCGTCATCGCGAGCAAGCTCGCTCCCACAGGGGCTCGGTGATGACCCTGATATCAGTGACATCCCACAAGGGGTCTGCGCTGTCTTCAGGATCCGGGAACACCCTGCGCCACCCCGCCCTCCAGCTTGCGCCACAACAACCGGACATTGGCCTTGCGCACCAGGGCACAGCGGTAGAGGCGGATCTCCAGTGGGACGTGCCATTGCGCCCCGCCGCAGATCACCAGTTCGCCCCGGGCCAGTTCGGCGCGCACGCTCAGGTGCGGCACCCAGGCGATCCCGAGGCCTTCCAGGGCCATGCTTTTCAGGCTGTCGGCCATGGCTGTTTCATAGACAGTGGTGAAGCGCAGCGCGCGCTGGCGCAGGAGCTGATTGACCGAGCGTCCCAGAAACGCCCCGGCGCTGTAGGCCAGCAGCGGCACGCTGGCCTCGCCTTCGAGGTCGAACAGTGGGTTGCCGTCCGCATCCGCCGCACACACCGGGAGCATTTGGGTCTGGCCCAGGTGCAGCGACGGAAAGATCTCCGGGTCCATCTGCATCGCAGAGTCCGGATCATAGAAAGCCAGCATCAGGTCACAACCGCCCTCGCGCAGGGCGTGGACGGCGTCGCCCACGTTGGTCGCCACCAGGCGCGTGGCGATGTTCATGCCTTCGTTGCGCAGCTGCGCGATCCAACGCGGGAAGAAGCCCAGCGCCAGGGAATGCGCGGCGGCCACCTGGATGACCTCGCCCTGCCCGCCTTCCAGGTGATGCAGATGACGCAACACTTCACCCAGTTGCTCGACCACCGTGCGCGCCGTCACCAGGAACAACTGCCCGGCCGCCGTCAGTTCGATGGGCGTGCGCGAACGGTTGACCAGGGTCAGCCCCAGTGCCGCTTCAAGGCTGCGGATCCGGCGACTGAACGCCGGCTGCGTGACGAAGCGCCGCTCGGCCGCCTGGGAGAAACTGCGAGTCGCGGCCAGGGCACTGAAGTCCTCGAGCCATTTGCTTTCAAGATTCATCACGTCCTCCCACATGCACCAAAACGGGTCACACGCTCGCCATAACGCCGGCGTCACACCGGCATTATGCCGAATATGCATAGGGCAGTGTTTAACAGCATTGGCCCTAATTTGCATGCAGGCCTAGGATTCGAGGCGTTCCGGCTCAGACCGGGTCCTTATCGAGATGATTTCCGTCATGTCCTCCGCTGCATCTTTCCGCACAGAAAAAGACCTGCTTGGCGTACTCGAAGTACCGGCACAAGCGTACTACGGCATCCAGACCCTGCGAGCGGTGACCAACTTCCGCCTCTCCGGCGTTCCGATTTCGCATTACCCCAAGCTGGTGGTCGGTCTGGCCATGGTCAAGCAAGCCGCCGCCGATGCCAACCGCGAGTTGGGCCAGCTCAGCGAAGCCAAGCACGCCGCCATCAGCGAAGCCTGTGCACGATTGATCCGCGGTGATTTCCACGAAGAATTCGTGGTGGACATGATCCAGGGCGGCGCCGGCACGTCGACCAACATGAATGCCAACGAAGTCATCGCCAACATCGCGTTGGAGGTCATGGGCCACAACAAGGGCGAATATCAGTACCTGCACCCGAACAACGACGTGAACATGGCGCAGTCCACCAACGACGCCTACCCAACCGCGATCCGCCTGGGCCTGCTGCTGGGTCACGATGCGTTGCTGGCCAGCCTAGACAGCCTGATCCAGGCGTTCGCGGCCAAGGGTGAAGAATTCAGCCACGTCCTGAAAATGGGCCGCACCCAGCTGCAAGACGCCGTGCCGATGACCCTCGGCCAGGAATTCCGCGCCTTCGCCACCACCCTGGGCGAAGACCTGGCGCGCCTCAAGACCCTGGCACCCGAACTGCTCACCGAAGTGAACCTGGGCGGCACCGCCATCGGCACCGGCATCAACGCCGACCCGCGCTACCAGGCCCTGGCCGTACAGCGCCTGGCGACCATCAGCGGCCAGCCGCTGGTACCGGCCGCCGACCTGATCGAAGCCACCTCCGACATGGGCGCCTTCGTGCTGTTCTCCGGCATGCTCAAGCGCACCGCGGTCAAGCTGTCGAAGATCTGCAACGACCTGCGCCTGCTGTCCAGCGGCCCACGCACCGGCATCAACGAAATCAACCTGCCGGCCCGCCAGCCAGGCAGCTCGATCATGCCTGGCAAGGTCAACCCGGTGATCCCGGAAGCGGTCAACCAGGTGGCCTTCCAGATCATCGGCAACGACCTGGCCCTGACCATGGCAGCCGAAGGCGGCCAACTGCAGTTGAACGTGATGGAGCCGCTGATCGCCTTCAAGATCTTCGACTCGATCCGCCTGCTGCAACGGGCCATGGACATGCTGCGCGAGCACTGCATCGTCGGCATCACCGCCAACGAAGTGCGCTGCCGCGAGCTGGTCGAACACTCGATCGGCCTGGTCACTGCCCTGAACCCGTACATCGGCTATGAAAACGCCACCCGCATCGCCCGTGTCGCCCTGGAAAGTGGCCGCGGCGTGCTGGAACTGGTGCGTGAGGAAGGCTTGCTCGACGACGCCATGCTCGACGACATCCTGCGCCCGGAAAACATGATTGCTCCGCGCCTGGTCCCGCTCAAAGCGTGATCGACGCGACTAGGGTTTGTACGAAAGGTCGCCGAGCGGCGATCAGGCACTTTTCGTACAAAGCCAACGCTCACCAGGTCGAGGGACTAGACACCTCTCACCTTTTGAGGGCTTGGGGCTCGTCCCCAAGCCCTTTTTTTAATTGACCAGAGGCAGAAAAGAAGTCTGGAAGCTGAAGAAGGTGAGAGCGGGCTTGCTCGCGAAATGTGGTGTATCAGCACACGTCATGGCGGCTGACACCCTGCATTCGCGAGCAAGCCCGCTCCCACACAAAGCAGCTCCGCAGATGCCGGGCACTGAAAGGAGCCCGGTTGTTTCAAAGGTCCGTTTCGTCGGACGCACCACAACTGTGCAGACGGGCACCGCACTGATAGGTATAGTGCCGCCCCTCTTCGCATGCGCGGTCGTCGGTAGCGAGACCCCAACACATGCGAAACCCGAACTAATAACAAACCCGCGAAATGGACCGGGACGAAACATCGCCTCGCCTGTCGTGCCGTCCGCCGGCCGATGTAACGCGATGTTTCCAACTGGCCAGCATTTGCTTAAACAAAAAACAGCGAGGAATACTCATGCTCGAAGTCATCAACGACTTCCTTTCAGGGAAAGTGCTGATCGTGCTCATTGTTGGGCTCGGTAGCTACTTCACGATCCGCTCGCGTTTCGTCCAGTTCCGCCATTTCTTCCACATGTTCGCGGTGTTCCGTGACAGCCTCAGAAGCAGCGCTGGCCAACTCAGTTCCTTCCAGGCCCTGATGCTCAGCCTGGCCGGCCGCGTCGGCGCGGGCAACATCGCCGGTGTCGGCATCGCCGTGACCCTTGGCGGACCCGGCGCGGTGTTCTGGATGTGGGTGACCGCCCTGGTCGGCATGTCCAGCAGCTTCTTCGAGTGCTCCCTCGGCCAGCTCTACAAGCGCTGCGACTCCGAAGGCCAGTACCGTGGCGGCCCGTCCTACTACATCCAGCACGGCCTGCAGAAGCGCTGGCTGGGCATGATCATGGCCTTCCTGCTGCTGATCACCTTCGGTTTCGCCTTCAACGGCCTGCAAGCCCACGCCGTGACCCACTCGCTGAACAACGCCTTTGGCCTGGACACCACCTACACCGGCCTGGGCCTGGCGGTCCTGCTGGGCCTGGTGTTCATCGGCGGGATCAAGCGCATCGCCAAGGTCGCCGACCTGCTGGTACCGGTCAAAACCCTGGTGTACATCGGCGTGACCATCTACGTGATCGTGCTGCAATTCGACCACGTGCCGGCCATGCTCGCGACCATCGTCAAGAGCGCCTTCGGCCTGGATCAAGCCTTTGGTGGCCTGATCGGCAGCGCCATCGTGATGGGCGTCAAGCGCGGCGTGTTCGCCAACGAAGCCGGCCTGGGCAGTGCGCCTAACGTGGCGGCCGTGGCGTCGGTCGAGCACCCGGTCGCCCAGGGTGTGGTCCAGGCGTTCAGCGTGTTCCTGGACACCTTCGTGATCTGCACCTGCACTGCGCTGCTGATCCTGCTGTCCGGCTTCTATACCCCAGGTTTCGAAGGCGACGGCATTGCCCTGACCCAGAACTCCCTGGCGGCGGTCGTCGGTGACTGGGGCCGGATGTTCATCTCCGTGGCCCTGGCGTTGTTCGTCTTCACCTCGATCCTCTACAACTACTACCTGGGCGAGAACAACCTGCGCTTCATGCTGGGTGAGAACCGCAAGGCTCTGATCGCCTATCGCTCGCTGGTACTGGTGCTGATTTTCTGGGGTGCCATCGAAAACCTCAGCACCGTGTTCGCCTTCGCCGACATCACCATGACCCTGCTGGCGTTCGTGAACCTGATTGCGCTGTTCCTGCTGTTCAAGGTCGGCATGCGCATCCTGCGCGACTACGACAACCAGCGTTCGGCCGGTATCAAGGTGCCTGTCTTCGACTCCAGCCAGTTCCCCGACCTGGACCTGGACCGCAAGGCCTGGCCGGCCAACCCGTCGGCACCGGTTGCCAACCCTCAGGGCGCCCCGGCGGGCGTGGCCGCAGCGCAACGCTGATCGGCGACCACTGTTGAAAAACCGGGCGCATCCCCTGCGCCCGGCGTGACACAGCGTAAGGTCGGCGTCATGCTCGGCCTTATGTTGTGGCAGCCCATTGAAGCTGCCGTTTTCTTTCCTGGAGAACAACCATGAATGCCTCGACCTACCCTGCCGCCCAACACGTCATGGTGCTCTACACCGGCGGCACCATCGGTATGCAAGCCAGCGCCCACGGCCTGGCGCCTGCATCCGGTTTCGAAGCGCGGATGCGCGACTACCTGCACAGCCAACCCGAACTCGTCGTCCCGCAGTGGCGCTTCCGGGAAATGTCGCCTTTGATCGACAGCGCCAACATGACCCCGGACTACTGGCAGCAACTGCGCGAAGCGGTGGTCGAGGCGGTTGATGTGCAAGGGTGCGACAGCGTGCTGATCCTGCACGGCACCGACACCCTGGCCTACAGCGCTGCCGCGATGAGCTTCCAACTGCTCGGCCTGCACGCCCGCGTCTGCTTCACCGGCTCGATGTTGCCGGCGGGCGTGACCGACAGCGACGCCTGGGAAAACCTCAGCGGCGCCCTGGTCGCCCTCGGCCAGGGCCTGGCGCCGGGCGTGCACCTGTATTTCCATGGCGAGCTGCTGCCACCGACCCGCTGCGCGAAAGTGCGCAGCTTCGGCCGTCACCCGTTCAAGCGCCTGGAACGCCAGGGTGGCGGCGCCAAGGCGCCTTCCCTGCCGACGCAACTGAATTACAACCAGCCCAAGCGACTGGCGAACGTCGCGGCGCTGCCGCTGTTTCCCGGCATCAGCGCCGAAATCCTCGATGGCCTGTTGGGCAGCGGTATCCAGGGCCTGGTGCTGGAGTGCTACGGCAGCGGCACCGGGCCCAGCGACAACCCAGCCTTCCTTGCCAGCCTGCAGCGAGCGCGGGACAACGGCGTGGTCGTGGTGGCGGTGACCCAATGCCACGAAGGAGGCGTCGAGCTGGATGTGTACGAGGCCGGCAGCCGCCTGCGGGGCGTCGGCGTGTTGTCCGGTGGTGGCATGACCCGCGAAGCGGCGTTCGGCAAGGTGCAGGCGTTGATTGGCGCCGGCTTGCCGGTGGACGAGGTTCGCCGGTTGGTCGAGCTGGATTTGTGTGGCGAACTCGCCTGAGGTAGGCCCGTAACCTGTGGCGAGGGAGCTTGCTCCCGCTTGAGCGCGAAGCGCTCACAGCACAGAGGGAGCAAGCTCTCTCGCCACAGCATCCCTATGCCAACGAAAGGTACGGCACACAACTTGCTCGATCTCCAGCCTTCCCCAGGCTGGAAACGGACATGCTGCATTCCCACCTCACCACCCTCAACGCCGTCTCCCTGGTGCTCAACGCCTTCAAGCTCGAAGGGTTGCCCAGTGACGCCCTGTTGGCCGGCAGCGGCATCAGCACGGCGGACCTGAGCCGGGCCGACACGCGCATCACCACCAATCAGGAGATGCAGGTCTGCGCCAACGCCGTGGCCCTCAAGCGGGACATCGGCCTGGAACTGGGGCGGGACATGCACGTGTCCTCCTACGGCATGCTCGGCTATGCGCTGCTCACCAGTGCCACCTTAGGTGACGCTTTGCGCCTGGCGCTGCACTATCCGGCGCTATTGGGAACACTCTTTGAACTGAACCTGGACGACGATGGCGAGTACGTCTGGCTCAGCGCCAGCGACTATCGAGAGAACCCGGCCCTGGCGGTGTTCAACGCCGAGTTCTGCATGGTTTCGCTGAAAGTCATCTGCAACGACCTGCTCGGCCATCCGCTGCCCTTGCGCGCGGCACGCTTCGAACATGCGGCGCCGGATTACCAGGCCCGGTACAGCGCGCACTTCGATTGCCCGGTGCGCTTCAACAGCCTGGACAACGGGTTCGCCTTCGACCGCCAATGGCTCGGGCAACCCCTGCCCCTGGCCGACCCCATCACCCACCACGCCATGGCCGAACGTTGCCGCCGGCAGAACACCGAATTCACCGGCCGCCAAGCCTGGCTGGGGCGGATCCGCCAGTTACTCAGCGCTCAATTGGACGCCGCCCCCGGGCTGGAAAGCCTGGCCGAACAGATGAACTGCTCGGCGCGCACCTTACGCCGGCACCTCAAGGAGCTGGGTTGCAGCTACCAGGAGTTGCTGGACGAGCTGCGCTTCGAACGGGCCAAGCAGATGCTGTGCGAGGACCAACTGCCGATCTACCGGATCGCCGAGCTGCTCGGCTTCAGTGAAACCGCCAGCTTCCGCCACGCTTTCGTACGCTGGAGCGGCGTAGCGCCGAGCCAGTTCAGGCCTTGAGCCGTTCGATGAAGATTTAACTAGCCGCGCACAAACGCCCGGTGCAACGCGTCCACCGTCTGGAAGTGATAGGCCGGGCTTTCGGCACACAACTCCTCATGGCTGCCAAACCCATACCCCACCGCCGCCGCGTCCAGGCCATTGCTGCGGGCGCCGATCAGGTCGTGCTTGCGGTCGCCGATCATCAGGGTGCTGGCCGGGTCGAGGTTTTCTTCGGCCAGCAGGTGGGCGATCAGCTCGACCTTGTCGGTACGGGTGCCGTCCAGTTCGCTGCCGTAGATCACCTTGAAGTGCCGGGCGAAGTCGAAGTGGCGGGCGATCTCCCGGGCGAAGACCCAGGGCTTGGACGTCGCGATGTACAGCTGCCGGCCCTGCCCGCCCAGGGTTTCCAGCAACGGCATCACGCCGTCGAAGACGCGGTTTTCATAAAGCCCGGTGACCTTGAAACGCTCACGGTAGAAATTCACCGCCTCCCAGGCCTTCGCCTCATCGAAGCCATAAAACTGCATGAACGCCTGCAACAGCGGCGGGCCGATGAAATGTTCGAGGCGGGTCAGGTCGGGTTCGTCGATGCCCAGCTTGCTCAAGGCAAACTGGATCGAACGGGTGATGCCCTCGCGCGGGTCGGTGAGGGTGCCGTCGAGGTCGAAGAGTAGGGTTTGGTAGTGCATTAAAACTCCTGGGTGGTCATGCAGTTCACTCGAAGGGCTTGACTGAAACTGTGGCGAGGGGATTTATCCCCGCTGGGCTGCAGAGCAGCCCCTAACAAGCTGATCGCAATCGAACATGAAGCATCGCGCCAACTGGTTTGGGGCCGCTGCGCAGCCCAACGGGGATAAATCCCCTCGTCACAATGGTCATTCGACATGCTTAAGTGGGCGATTCAGATCCGGTCATAACCCTCGGCCAGGTGCAGGTCCTTGAGCTTCACGTAGTTCGCCGCGCTGTAGGTGAAGAACGCACGCTCCTTGTCGGTCAGTGGCCGGGCCTGTTTCACCGGGCTGCCGACGTACAGGAAGCCGCTCTCCAGCCGCTTGCCCGGCGGCACGAGGCTGCCGGCACCGATGATCACGTCGTCCTCGACCACGGCGCCATCCATCACGATGCTGCCCATGCCGATCAACACCCGGCTGCCCACGCTGCAGCCATGGAGCATGACCTTGTGGGCGATGGTCACGTCGTCGCCGACCCGCAATGGAAAACCGTCGGGGTTGAAAGGCCCGGCGTGGGTGATGTGCAGCACGCAGCCGTCCTGGACGCTGGTGCGGGCACCGATGCGGATATGGTGCATGTCGCCACGAATGACGGTCAGCGGCCAGACGGAGCTGTCTTCACCGATCTCGACGTCGCCGATCACCACCGCGGTGCTGTCGACAAAGGCGCCCCGGGCAAGCCGTGGGCTGTGGTTCTGGTACGTGCGAAGGGTCACGATAGGCTCTCTCTTTTCGGCTGATAGGTGCTGCTAGCTGCGGTGAGCGTCGATTGTAATTAAGATGGCCCCATGTTTCTTCCAGCCAAGGTGCCAACCGTGAGCGTGAACAACCCTCTTTTGCAACCCTATGACCTGCCGCCATTCTCGGCGATTCGTGCCGAGCATGTGCAACCGGCCATCGAGCAGATCCTGGCTGACAACCGCGCGGCCATCGCGCAAATCCTCAAGAGCCAGGGGCAGCAGCCGACCTGGGCCGGCCTGGTGCTGGCGATGGACGAACTCAATGACCGCCTCGGCGCTGCCTGGAGCCCGGTCAGCCATTTGAACGCCGTGCGTAACAGCCCCGAACTGCGCGAGGCCTACGAGGCCTGCCTGCCGGCGCTGAGTGCGTATTCCACCGAACTGGGCCAGAACCGCGAACTGTTCCAGGCATTCGAAGCCCTGGCGCGCAGCCCCGAAGCCGCCGGGTTCGACATCGCGCAAAAAACCATCCTCGAGCATTCCCTACGGGACTTCCGTCTGTCGGGTATCGACCTGCCGCCCGAGCAGCAGAAGCGCTACGCCGAGGTGCAAAGCACGTTGTCCGAGCTGGGCAGCCGCTTCTCCAACCAACTGCTGGACGCCACCCAGGCCTGGACCAAGCACGTCACTGACGAAGCCGCCCTCGCCGGCCTCACCGACTCGGCCAAGGCGCAGATGGCCGCCGCCGCGCAGGCCAAGGGGTTGGACGGCTGGCTGATCAACCTGGAATTCCCCAGCTACTACGCGGTGATGACCTACGCCGAAGACCGCGCCCTGCGTGAAGAGGTCTACGCGGCCTACTGCACCCGCGCCTCGGACCAGGGCCCGAATGCCGGCCAGAACGATAACGGCCCGGTGATGGAACAGATCCTCGACCTGCGCCAGGAGCTGGCCCAACTGCTGGGCTTCGCCAATTTCGCCGAGTTGAGCCTGGCGACCAAAATGGCTGAGTCCAGCGACCAGGTGCTCGGTTTCCTGCGGGACCTGGCCAAGCGCAGCAAACCGTTCGCCGCACAGGACCTGGAGCAGTTGAAGGCCTTCGCCGCCGAACAGGGCTGCCCCGACCTGCAAAGCTGGGACAGCGGCTTCTATGGCGAAAAACTGCGCCAGCAGCGCTACAGCGTTGCCCAGGAAGCCCTGCGTGCCTACTTCCCGATCGACAAGGTACTGGGCGGCCTGTTCGCCATCGTGCAACGCCTCTATGGCATCGAGATCGCCGAACTGAAAGGTTTCGACACCTGGCACCCGGACGTTCGCCTGTTCGAGATCAAGGAGAATGGCCAACACGTCGGCCGTTTCTTCTTCGACCTCTATGCCCGCGCCAACAAACGCGGCGGTGCCTGGATGGATGGCGCGCGCGACCATCGGCGCACCCTCGACGGCTCGCTGCAAAGCCCGGTGGCCAACCTGGTGTGCAACTTCACCCCGGCCGACAGCGGCAAGCCGGCGCTGCTGACCCACGACGAGGTCACCACGCTGTTCCACGAATTCGGCCATGGCCTGCACCACCTGCTGACCCGTGTCGAGCATGCAGGCGTGTCCGGCATCAACGGCGTGGCCTGGGATGCCGTGGAGCTGCCGAGCCAGTTCATGGAAAACTGGTGCTGGGAGCCCGAAGGCCTGGCGCTGATTTCCGGCCACTATGAAACCGGCGAACCGCTGCCCCAGGACCTGCTGGAAAAAATGCTCGCGGCGAAAAACTTCCAGTCCGGCCTGATGATGGTCCGTCAACTGGAGTTCTCGCTGTTCGACTTCGAGCTGCACGCGACCCACGGCGACGGCCGCAGCGTGCTGCAAGTGCTCGAAGGCGTGCGCGACGAGGTGTCGGTCATGAGGCCGCCGGCCTACAACCGCTTCCCCAACAGCTTCGCGCACATCTTTGCCGGCGGCTACGCGGCGGGCTACTACAGCTACAAATGGGCGGAAGTGTTGTCGGCCGACGCGTTCTCGAAGTTCGAAGAGGACGGCGTGCTCAACGCCGACACCGGCCGCGCGTTCCGCGAAGCCATCCTCGCCCGCGGCGGCTCGCAAGAGCCGATGGTGCTGTTCGTCGACTTCCGTGGCCGTGAGCCGTCGATTGACGCACTCTTGCGCCATAGCGGCCTGACCGAGGACGCGGCAGCATGAGCGAGGGGCCTGTGATCACCAAACGACGCTTCATCGCCGGGGCGGTCTGCCCGGCGTGCAGTGAGCCGGACAAGCTGATGATGTGGAACGAAGACGGCGTACCCCACCGCGAATGCGTGGCCTGCGGTTATTCCGACACACTCAACGAGCAAGGCCTGTCGGTGCCCAAGGAACTGGGCACGCGCGTCAACACCTCGGCGCCCAAGGTGCCGGACGCCAAGGTCCAGGCGGTGCAGTTCTTCCCCAACCCCAAGTTGAAGAAGAAAACCGACTGAAACCTGCGGTGTGACCTCCCGACCCGCCCGGAAGATCACACCACAGGCCATACATAGTTACCGCCCGGCACGCGGCCTTCCTTCCCAGACTGTCCAGCACGTACAGACTGACAGGAAGGCCTCATGCCCGACGACAACCCGCTGTTGCAGGCCTATGACCTGCCCCCGTTCGCACGGATCCAGGCCCGCCATTTCTCGCCGGCCCTCGACCGGATCCTGGCCGAGAGCCGCGCCCAAGTGGCCGACATCATCAAGACCCAGACGCCCTTTCCCACGTGGGACGACCTCGTGTTGGCCATGGACGCCATCCATTCGCGACTGGAGGGTTTCGGATATCTGCTGCACCTGCTGACCTCGACCCGCACAGGGGACGCCTGGGCGCAGGTGGCCCTCGATTGCAGCGAACGGCTGCATGATTTCCAAGCCTGGCTGAAACGCCATCCCACGCTGTTCACGCTCTACCGGCGCCTGGCGGACAGCGCGATCGCCCGGCATTTTTCACCGGCGCGCAAGCGAGTGCTGGAGAAAATCCTGCGGCGCTTGCACCACAGCGGCGCGGCGGAGAGCTTGCCGGCCGACCTGGGCGTGTTGAAGCTGCGCATCAAGGAAGTCCAGGGATTGTTCCTGGAGAACCTGCACATGGCCACCCAGGCCTGGCGCATGACGTTTGACGATGAAGCCCGGTTGCGTGGCCTGCCGACCCGGTTCAAGCGGCAGATGGCCCGCCAGGCGCGGGAAGCCGGGCACGGCGGATGGCTGCTGCCCCTCAGCGACGAGGCGTATGGCCTCGTCAGCCAATACGCCGACGATCGCTTGCTGCGCCAGCAGGTGCACGAAGCCTACAGCACCCGCGCATCGGATCAGGGACCCCACGCGGGGCAGTTCGACAACAGCGACATGCTCCGGCAATTGCTCGATGACCGGCATCGGTACGCCACGTCCCTGGGCTACACCGACTTTGCCCAGATGGCGATCGAGCCGGAGCAAGCCGCGTCCACCGAAGAAGTGCGAGCGTTCCTGCGGCGCCAACTCGAACGCCAGCAGCGTCACCTCAAGCGCGACGCCGACCAGCTCAAGGCGTTTGCCGCGCAGCAAGGCCTCGACGAACTCCAGCCTTGGGATTACCCGTACCTGGCCAACCAACTTCGCCAGCAAGCGGCCGGCGCATCCAAGGAGGCGCTGAGCGTCTGGTTCGCACTGGACGCCACTTTTGCACAGCTGTTGCAGATGGCCACGACGCTGTTCGGCGTCGACTTCGTCGAGCGCCAGGAGGTGGCGACCTGGCACCCGGACGTGCGTCTTTACGAGGTCCGAGAATGGGGGGCGGTGATCGGCTACCTGTATTTCGATCCGTTTTCGGCCCCCAACCGAGACGGTTTCCCCCACACCAGCACCCTGCGAAACCGCCATATCACCGCCGAGGGCCGCCCCCGACACCCCATTGCCGTACTGCATGGCTGGCTGCCGCGCAGCGAGGGGCCGGAGCCGGTGCTGCTCGACCACCTGCAACTGCGCATCCTGTTCCACGAGTTCGGCCATTGCCTGCAGCATGTGTTGACCCGCGCCGACTATCGCGACCTGTCGGGCATCAACGGCCTGTCTCGCGACACCGCCGAGTTTGCCGGGGTCTTGTTCGAGCAATGGTGTTTTTCCAGGCAGGGCCTGGTGCGCGTCGCGCGGCACTACCAGAGCGGCGAAGCCATGCCCGACACGGTCGCCGACCAGTTGCTGACCTTCACCCGGACCCAGGCCAGTTGGGAAACCGCCGTGCTGTTGCGCAACGCGCTGTTCGACCTGGAACTGCACCGCACCCACGGCGACGGGCGCAGCGCCCAGCAGGTCTTCGATCAAGCCAACGCTCAATTGCAGCACCTGCCGGTGACCGCGCCCGAACGCTGGCCCAACAGCCTGGATTACCTGGTGACCGGCTACGAGGCAAAGCTCTACGCCTACGCCTGGACGAAGGAGCTGGCCGCCAGTGTGTTCCACCGGTTCAAGCGCGAGGGGCTGTTCAACCCGGCCACCGGCCGCGCACTGCGTGAAATCATTTTTGCACCGGGGGACTCGCGACCGTTGTCCGAATCCATCGCCGCCTTTGCAGGCGCACCGCCAATCAGTGGTCCGGCCGGACCATCTGCGGATCGAGGTGCGGGGCCGAGACGGTCGAGTTGACCCAGCTTTCCAGGGAACACAGCGCGAAGACGCTGGTGCTGCAGTCACCGTTCGCCAACGCCAGACGGAGTTTCTCCACATCGGCCTGCATCACGTAACGAACACCGTCCTTGAAGTGATGGCTGTCACCGAAGCCGCCCTCTGTCATTTCGTTCAAGGCGTCCTCTTTGCTCCAGCCCTGCACCACCACCCGGTACATGGCCGCCACCAGCCCGGTTCGATCCGAGCCGTGCTTGCAGTGCATCAGCACCGGCCCCTTGGCTTCCGCGGCCTGGACGGCGCGCAGGGCGCGAAGGATGTCGCTGTCGTCGACGTGATTGGTGCGATAAGGCAGCCGGACCTGTTCAATACCAGGGTCGGAGAGCCAGCGCGCATCCGATTCCGGCAGGAACGTGATAACCGTGCCGATCCGCAGCTTCGTCAGCAATGGCATAGCGCCGCCGTTCGGCAAGGAGCTGCGGTAAAGCGTGGGCGACATCTGGTAAAGGTTGTAATCCTTTTCCACAGGCTGCGCCCACTCAGGGGGCCGCGTCTGCACGGCATCCGCCACCTGGGCGGGCATTTCGGCCAGCCCAATGAGCAAGGCCAGGCAACACAGTGAACGGGAGCAGAGCTTGAACATGCACGGACGACCGGAAACAAAAGGGTTCGAAGGTGCGCAGTGTCGGCTCGCTCCGGTTAAAAACCCGTAAGCAGGACGTCAAAGTGTTGTGAATTGCGTTCGGTGATGACCGGGCCGCTGAATGGCACTGGTCCAAAGGCAGAGGGCGATATACTGTATGTTCATACAGCTTCGGAGTATTAGCCATGTCAGCCCCCCTGCCGCCACGTGGCCGTGGCACCGCGGCCAACCCGCACAACCGCTTTGCCCCCAGCCGCTCGGTGGTCGAGGATGACGGCTGGTATCAGGAAGTGCCGCCGACCCAGGGCACCGAAATCCGCTTCGAAACGGCGAAGACCATCATCACCCGCAACACCTCGCCGGACATCCCTTTCGATCGCTCGATCAACCCCTACCGCGGCTGTGAGCACGGCTGCATCTACTGTTACGCCCGTCCCAGCCATGCGTACTGGGACATGTCGCCGGGGCTGGATTTCGAAACCCGGCTGATCGCCAAGAGCAACGCCGCCGATGTGCTGGAAGAACAGCTGTCCAAGCGTGGCTATCAATGCGCGCCGATCAACCTGGGCTCCAACACCGACCCCTACCAGCCCATCGAGCGCGAGCAGCGCATCACCCGCAGGGTCCTGGAAGTGCTGCTGCGCTACCGCCATCCGGTGACCATCGTGACCAAGGGCTCGCTGATTCTGCGCGACCTGGACCTGCTCACGGAACTGGCCCGCCAGCGGCTGGTGGCGGTGATGATCAGCCTCACCACCCTGGACGATGAGCTCAAGCGCATTCTCGAACCGCGCGCGGCGGCGCCCAAGGCGCGGTTGCGGGCAATCAAGGTCATGCGCGAGGCCGGCATCCCGGTGGGGGTGCTGTGTGCACCGATGATCCCGATGATCAACGACAGCGAGATCGAAGCCCTGCTGGCCGAAGCCCACGCCGCCGGCGCCCAGTCGGCGTCGTACATCATGTTGCGCCTGCCCTTGGAGGTGGCGCCGCTGTTCGAGCAATGGCTGCAGGCGCACTACCCGCAGCGCGCCGCCCACGTGATGAGCCTGGTCCGCCAGAGCCGTGGTGGCGAACTGTACGACAGCCAGTTCGGCAGCCGCATGCGCGGCGAAGGCCCCTTCGCCGACCTGCTGGCCCAGCGTTTCACCAAGGCGATCAAGCGCCTGGGGCTGGATCGGCGCGAAGGCTACACGCTCGATTGCGACGCCTTTTGTCCGCCGGGCCGACAAATGTCCTTGATTTGAATACAGTTGACCTTGAAACAGCGTTAAAACAACGTTCACACACCGTTCACACACCGGGGCCAGGCCCCGTTGGGTTGTGATTCATGCCTTGTAATCTACGTCCTAGAGCCGTTGATTCAGTTTGAGTTAAGTTTCGGCCGCTACCTTGTTTCACGAGTGACTGACGGGTCGAACCCATCGACCTGGACGTTTTTTAACCAGCCACTAGTGGCCAGTGTGACTGGATCCGTCACGTTGGACACCGAACCGTCAAAGAGGATGAATCATGAGTGACAAGGATAAACAGCCGTTGGCTGCGTCGGCTTCAGCCCAACCCGAGGCGGAGACCGCCGATGCAGCGCTGCAGCATATTGTTGACGGCTTTTTGCATTTCCATCACGAAGTCTTCCCACAGCAGGAAGAGCTTTTCAAGAAACTCGCCACCGCCCAATCTCCCCGGGCGATGTTCATCACCTGCGCGGACTCGCGCATCGTGCCCGAGTTGATCACCCACAGTTCCCCCGGCGACCTGTTCGTCACCCGTAACGTCGGCAACGTCGTCCCGCCCTACGGGCAGATGAACGGCGGCGTGTCCACGGCCATCGAGTACGCCGTGCTGGCCCTCGGTGTGCAGCACATCATTGTCTGCGGCCATTCCGATTGCGGTGCCATGCGTGCCGTACTCAATCCGCAAACCCTGGAAAAGATGCCCACGGTCAAAGCCTGGCTGCGCCACGCCGAAGTGGCCAAGACCATGGTCCATGACAACTGCCCGTGCGGCGACGAAAAACAGACCATGCCCATCCTCACCGAAGAGAACGTGATCGCACAGTTGCAGCACTTGCGAACGCACCCCTCGGTGGCCTCACGCATGGCCAGCGGCCAGCTGTTCATCCATGGCTGGGTGTACAACATCGAGACCAGCGAGATCAAAGCCTTCGACGCGGACCGGGGTTGTTTCCTGCCGCTCGACGGTAGCCGACCGATCCCGGTGGCGACGCCCAAAGCGCGCTTCTAACCGCTCCTAATACCATCCTTGCGTGGAACAAAGCCTGCCGCCCTTTCGGCGGTCGGGCCTTGCCATGCCTGAAGAAACTTCGGGAGAGTCGCCATGCGTGCTGCTCAATTAAAAGCTGTTCTGCCACGCGAGCTACTCGCTTCCGTGGTTGTGTTCCTGGTGGCGCTGCCCTTGTGCATGGGCATTGCCATCGCCTCCGGCCTGCCGCCCGCCAAAGGGCTGGTCACCGGCATCATCGGGGGTCTGGTGGTGGGTTTCCTCGCCGGCTCCAAATTGCAGGTCAGTGGCCCGGCCGCCGGGTTGGCGGTGCTGGTCTTCGAACTGGTGCGCCAACATGGCGTGGCGATGCTCGGGCCGATCCTGCTGCTGGCCGGGCTCCTGCAACTGCTGGCCGGGCGCTTTCGCCTCGGCTGCTGGTTCCGGGTGACCGCACCGGCGGTGGTCTACGGGATGCTGGCGGGCATCGGCGTGCTGATCGTGTTGTCCCAGGTCCATGTGATGCTCGACGCGGCGCCCAAGCCGTCCGGGCTGGATAACCTGCTGGCCTTCCCGGCTGCGGTGGGCCAGGCCTTGCCGTCCTTCGGCTGGCAGGCCGGGCTGCTCGGCCTGTCGACGATTGCGGTGATGTGGCTGTGGGAAAAGTTTCGTCCCCACAGCCTGCGCTTCGTCCCCGGCGCCTTGCTCGGCGTAGGCCTGGCGACCATCGCCAGCCTGCTGCTGGCCTTGCAGGTCAAACGCGTGGAAGTCCCGGAAAACCTCGCCGACGCCATCGACTGGCTACGCCCGGCGGACCTATTGAACCTGGCTGACCCGACGGTGCTGATTGCCGCCTTCGCGGTCGCGTTCATCGCCAGCGCCGAAACCCTGTTGTCGGCAGCGGCGGTGGATCGCATGCACAGCGGCGAACGGGCGGACTTCGACCGGGAACTCTCGGCCCAAGGCATCGGCAACATGCTGTGCGGCCTGGTCGGCGCCTTGCCGATGACCGGTGTGATCGTGCGCAGCTCCGCCAACGTCCAGGCCGGGGCAACCACCCGGATGTCGACGATTTTCCACGGCCTGTGGCTGTTGCTGTTCGTGTTGCTGCTGTCCAGTGTGCTGCAGAGCATTCCGGTGGCGAGCCTGGCGGGGGTGCTGGTGTACACCGGTTTCAAACTGGTGGACGTCAAGGCCTTTCGAAACCTGGGCCGCTATGGCCGGATGCCGATGTTCACCTACGCCGCCACGGCGCTGGCCATCATCTTCACCGACCTGCTGACCGGCGTGCTGATCGGTTTCGGCCTGACCCTGGCGAAACTGGCCTGGAAAGCCTCGCGGTTGAAGATCAGCCTGATCGACCTGCCCCAGGAAGGTGAGATGGAACTGCGGCTGGTGGGCGCGGCGACCTTCCTCAAGGTCCCGGCGCTGACCCAGGTGCTGGACACCCTGCCCGAGGGCGTGACGGTGCATGTACCGCTCAATAACCTGAGCTACATCGACCATTCGTGCCTGGAGCTGTTGGAAGAATGGGGCCGGGCGAATGCCAGCAAGGGCTCGAAGCTGTTGATCGAATCCCGCGGGCTCAAGCGTCGGCTGGAGGGGCGGTTGCGCACGACCGTCGGGGTGGGCGCAGCTTCTGCCTGATATCCCCAATCAGTGTGGGAGCGAGCTTGCTCGCGATAGCGGCGTATCAGTCAACGTCAATGTTGGCAGATCCAATGCCATCGCGAGCAAGCTCGCTCCCACAGGGGGTTTGTGAGGATACAGCTCTGGATCAAGCCGCTGGCTGATCCAGCTCCAGGCCCAGGCCCAGGCGGCGTGACATGCATGGCCAGCGCTTCCACGCGGCGCCGGTGTTCGGGCTGCTGAGCTTCTCGCGGTAGGTTTCCACCGACTCCAGGGCGAACGTCTCGTCGTTGAGCATCTCGTCGAAGGCGTGATGCACCACTTCATCGAGTTGGTTGGCAAAGGCTTCGCCGATCAACTGGTGGGCAATCAGATTGGCGACCGTCATGTCCAGGGGGATCAGTGGCTGGCCGAAATGCTTGATGTACAGGTCATTGACCTCTTCGACGAATCGATGGGCCAGGTAGGCTTCGTCCAGCAGGCTGTCGAGCCCGACATGGCCGGCCATGATCGTCGGCGGCTGGAGGAAGTACTGTTCGGCGATCTTCAGGACCGGCTTGATCTGCGGCTCGATGCCCGCCTCTTTGGCGACTTCGTTGGCGGCATCCAGCAGGTCAGGCACTTCATCGATGTAGGCGGCGACAAAGCGCGCCAGGACGGCGTTGGCATTCGCCTCGGGCAATTGGATAGCACGGTGCAGGTGAGGTAACTGGTTTTCCAACTGACGGGCCAACTGGCCGGTCTGGGCTTCGTGTTGTTGGGCTTTTTGGATCTGCTCGCGCAATGCGGCGGTGTTCATGACAACTCCAGGGAAACAAAGGCAATGAAATAGGGAAGACATAACTTAGCTGGCGCAAACACACTCCTAAGACCTATTTTTCATAATTGCGCTCTTCCTTGATGCGTCACAGTTATATCGGTTTGCCATCACTCAAGGCCGAATGGTTCTCCATTCGCGGTCCCTGGCGCAAGTCCCCCTGTTTCAAACGATTTACGCGGTCGCGTTGCGAGGTTGCAGTCGCTGTCTATACTCGGGTTGGAATGGAGTTAGCTGATGACACCCGATGCATAGGCAGCAAGGCACGGCGGTCGAGTTCGCAGTCTGATGTAGCCGCTCTCCTTGCCGCAGGCGTTACGCCTACGGGATAACAAGAACGATAAGGGGAACCCGCAATGACGCGACATCCACACGTATGGATGGGCCTCCTGTTGTGGTCGATTTTCAGTCAGGCACAAGCCGCCTGGACTGTGAATATGGCGCCTGGAGCGACACAGATCAGCAACGCAGTGTTCGACTTGCACATGACCATCTTCTGGATCTGTGTAGTCATCGGCATCATCGTCTTCGGCGCCATGTTCTGGTCGATGATGATGCACCGCCGCTCAACCGGCCAGAATGCCGCCCACTTCCACGAAAACACCCGCGTCGAGATCCTCTGGACGATTGTGCCCTTCGTGATCCTGGTGGCCATGGCGATTCCCGCTACCGCCACGCTGATCAAGATGTATGACTCCAGCGAGTCGGACATCGACATCCAGATCACCGGCTACCAATGGAAATGGCACTACAAATACCTGGGCCAGGACGTCGAGTTCTTCAGCAACCTGGCCACGCCCGCCGAACAGATCCATAACCAGAGCGCCAAGGGCGAGCACTACCTGCTGGAGGTCGACAAGCCGCTGGTGCTGCCGGTCGATGCCAAGGTGCGCTTTCTGGTGACCTCCGCCGACGTGATCCACTCCTGGTGGGTACCGGCCTTCGCGGTCAAGCGCGATGCGATTCCCGGTTTCGTCAACGAAGCCTGGACCCGCGTCGACAAGCCTGGCGTGTATCGCGGCCAATGCGCCGAACTGTGCGGTAAGGACCACGGGTTCATGCCGATCGTGGTCGAGGTCAAGAGCAAGCCCGACTACGAGAAATGGCTGGGTGAACGCAAGGCCGAAGCCGCGCAGCTCAAGGAGCTGACCAGCAAGGAATGGACCCTCGACGAGCTCAAGGAACGTGGCGACAAGATCTACCACACCACTTGCGTGGCCTGTCACCAGGCCGAAGGCCAGGGCCTGCCGCCGATGTTCCCGGCACTCAAGGGTTCGAAGATCGCCACCGGGCCCAAGGCCGATCACTTGAGCATCGTCTTCCACGGCAAGCCCGGCACCGCCATGGCGGCGTTCGGCAAGCAGTTGTCGGAGGTCGATATCGCGGCCGTCGTGACCTATGAACGTAACGCCTGGGGCAACAACAAGGGCGACATGGTCACGCCTAAAGAAGTGCTGGAACTCAAACAGGCGGAAAGCAAATGAGCCGACCTGAAGCGTTTTCCCGCAACCGGTCGGGGCTCGCCGCTCCGCGCCGTCCAGCCCAATCGTTCGAAGGAGACAGGACATGAGTGCTGTGATCGATGACCACGGTCATGCCGGCGCCGACCACGCCCACGGCCCCGCCAAGGGCCTGATGCGCTGGGTACTGACCACCAACCACAAGGACATCGGCACGCTGTACCTGTGGTTCGCCTTCTCCATGTTCCTGCTGGGCGGCTCGTTCGCCATGGTGATCCGCGCCGAGCTGTTTCAGCCCGGCCTGCAGATCGTGGAGCCCGCGTTCTTCAACCAGATGACCACCATGCACGGCCTGGTGATGGTGTTCGGCGCGGTGATGCCGGCCTTCGTCGGCCTCGCCAACTGGATGATCCCGTTGATGATCGGCGCGCCGGACATGGCCCTGCCACGCATGAACAACTTCAGCTTCTGGCTGTTGCCGGCGGCGTTCCTGCTGCTGGTGTCGACGTTGTTCACCGCCGGCGGCGGGCCGAACTTCGGCTGGACCTTCTACGCCCCGCTCTCCACCACCTATGCGCCGGAAAGCGTGACGTTCTTCATCTTCGCCATCCACCTGATGGGCATCAGTTCGATCATGGGCGCGATCAACGTGATCGCCACCATCCTCAACCTGCGCGCCCCCGGCATGACGCTGATGAAAATGCCGCTGTTCGTCTGGACCTGGCTGATCACCGCGTTCCTGCTGATCGCGGTGATGCCGGTGCTGGCCGGCTGCGTGACGATGATGCTGATGGACATCCACTTCGGCACCAGCTTCTTCAGTGCCGCCGGCGGCGGTGACCCGGTGCTGTTCCAGCACGTGTTCTGGTTCTTCGGCCATCCCGAGGTGTACATCATGATCCTGCCGGCCTTCGGTGCCGTCAGCTCGATCATCCCGGCGTTCTCGCGCAAGCCGTTGTTCGGCTACACCTCGATGGTCTACGCCACCGCGGCCATTGCGTTCCTGTCGTTCATCGTCTGGGCGCACCACATGTTCGTGGTGGGCATCCCGCTGGTGGGCGAGCTGTTCTTCATGTATGCCACCTTGCTGATCGCCGTGCCCACCGGCGTGAAGGTGTTCAACTGGGCCAGCACCATGTGGCAAGGCTCGCTGACCTTCGAGACGCCGATGCTGTTCGCCGTGGCGTTCGTGATCCTGTTCTCCATCGGCGGCTTCTCCGGGCTGATGCTGGCCATCGCCCCGGCGGACTTCCAGTACCAGGACACCTACTTCGTGGTCGCGCACTTCCACTACGTACTGGTGCCCGGCGCAATCTTCGGGATCTTCGCCTCGGCCTACTACTGGCTGCCGAAATGGACCGGCCACATGTACGACGAGACCCTGGGCAAGCTGCACTTCTGGCTGTCGTTCATCGGGATGAACATGGCGTTCTTCCCGATGCACTTCGTCGGCCTGGCCGGCATGCCCCGGCGTATTCCCGACTACAACCTGCAGTTCGCCGACTTCAACATGGTCTCGTCCATCGGCGCGTTCATGTTCGGCACCACGCAGATCTTCTTCCTGTTCATCGTGATCAAGACCATCCGTGGCGGCCCACCGGCACCGGCCAAGCCATGGGATGGCGCCGAAGGGCTGGAGTGGAGCGTGCCATCGCCGGCGCCCTACCACACCTTCACTACGCCGCCGGAAGTGAAATGAGATGACACACAGGCCTCCTGTGGGAGCGGGCTTGCTCGCGAATCAGACGACGCGGTCTGACAGAAACACCGCGTCATCGTTCTTCGCGAGCAAGCCCGCTCCCACAGGGTTCTCGGTGAGGATGGGAAACCATGGCTGACTCGATTTCGCTGAAGAAACTGGTCACCCGCCTGCTGGTCGTGGTGGTGGCCATGTTCGTCTTCGGCTTCGCCCTCGTGCCGATCTACGACGTGATGTGCAAGGCGTTCGGCATCAACGGCAAGACTGCCGGGCAGTACGAGGGCGAGCAGGTCACCGATGCGTCGCGGCAGGTGCGTGTGCAGTTCCTGTCGACCAATGCGGTGGACATGCCCTGGGACTTCTACCCCAAGGGCGATCAGTTGGTGGTCCAGCCGGGGGCCGTGAACGAAATGGTCTTCGTCGCGCACAACCCCACCAACCGGCCGATGAGTGCCCAGGCCGTGCCAAGCATCGCGCCGAGCACCGCCGCGGCGTACTTCCACAAGACCGAATGTTTCTGCTTTACCCAGCAAGTGCTGCAACCCGGAGAACGAATCGAAATGCCCATGCGCTTCATCGTCGACCGGGACATGCCCAAGGATGTGAAGCACCTGACGCTGTCCTACACGCTGTTCGATATCACCGCTCGTCATCCACCGGTGGCTCTAAACACTGACCGATAGCGTGCCCGATAAGGAGAACAATAAATGGCAACTCACGAACACTATTACGTTCCGGCCCAGAGCAAATGGCCGATCATCGCCACGGTCGGGATGTTCGTCACGGTGTATGGCCTGGCGACCTGGTTCAACGACTTGAAGGCCGCACGACCGGAATCCCACGGCCCACTCATCTTCTTCATCGGCGGCCTGCTGGTGGCCTACATGCTGTTCGGCTGGTTCGGCGCGGTGATCAAGGAAAGCCGCGCCGGGCTCTACAGCCCGCAGCTCGACCGCTCGTTCCGCTGGGGCATGAGCTGGTTCATTTTCTCGGAGGTGATGTTCTTCGTCGCCTTCTTCGGCGCGCTGTTCTATGTCCGCCATGTGTCGGTGCCGGGCCTGGCGGGCGAAGGTACCAAGGGCCTGTCGCACATGCTCTGGCCCAACTTCGAATACGCCTGGCCGTTGCTGAACAACCCTGACCCGAAACTCTACCCGGCACCCAAGGAGGTCATCAGCCCCTGGGGGCTGCCGCTGCTCAACACCGTGCTACTGGTCAGTTCCAGCGTCACCATCACCATCGCCCACCACGCGCTGAAGAAAGGCCATCGCGGTGCGCTGAAGCTATGGCTGGCGATTACCGTGCTGCTGGGGTGCGCCTTCCTGGGCTTCCAGGCCGAGGAGTACATCCACGCCTACAAGGAACTGGGCCTGACCCTGGGCTCCGGCGTCTACGGCGCCACCTTCTTCATGCTCACGGGGTTCCACGGCGCCCACGTCACCATCGGCACGATCATCCTGTTCGTCATGCTGATGCGCATCCTGCGCGGGCATTTCGACAACGAGCATCAGTTCGGCTTCGAGGCGGCGAGTTGGTATTGGCACTTCGTCGACGTGGTGTGGATCGGCTTGTTCATCTTCGTCTACGTGCTCTAGGAGCACGCGTTACCACGGGGCATGGGACACCAGCTGGCCGCTGAAGAAACCCCAGGCGATCAAGCCGACGGTGACCGCGGCCAAGCCGACCCGAACGGCCAGGGCAATGAGCAGGCGATTGGAATCGCTGTCGTCCTTGACCAGGAAAAACAGGCCGCTGAACAGGCTCGCAACCGTGGCAATCAGCATCAGGACGATGGCCGCTTTTAGCATTGGGGACACTCCGGGGGACGCGATGCAGGTGAGTATAGCTATCCCGTTCGAGCACTTTCGGACGGCGCCATGAGAGGCTTCCGGCCGGGCCTCGTGCCGACGCTGGTGGTGGCCGTGCTGGTGCCGCTGATGGTGTGCCTGGGGTTTTGGCAGTTGAGCCGTGGCGAATACAAGCGCGTGCTCATGCAGCAATACGCCGAGCGCCGCGTGGCGCCCCCGATGGACAGCACCGAACTGGCGCAGACCACCGACCCGGCTTTTCGCGTCGTCGAGCTGCAAGGTCACTTCGACGTCGAGCACAGCATCCTGCTGGACAACCGCCAGCACGACGGCCAGGTCGGCGTCGAACTGCTGCAACCGTTTCTCGACCGTGCAACCGGCGCATGGCTGCTGGTCAATCGCGGCTGGCTGCCATGGCCTGACCGCCGCACGCCCCCGTCTTCAGCACCCCGGAGCAACCGGTGAGCGTTCAGGCCTGGGTCTATGTCGCACCGGGCGCCACCTTCCAGCTCCACGCCGACCCGGTGGCCGCTCCATGGCCGCGCCTGGTCACCGCCATCGAACCGGACAAGCTCTGGGCGGAACTGGGGCGCAGCGGTTTCAGCTATGAACTGCGCCAGCAAGGCGGCCCGGGCGCCTATCGGACCGACTGGCCGGTGGTGAGCATGGGCCCGGAAAAACACCTCGGTTATGCCGTGCAGTGGTTCGCCATGGCGGCGGCGCTGTTCGGCCTTTTTCTTTATCTCGGATGGCACAACGCAGGGAGACCGCATGGGAACCACCATGAATCCAACCAACACGTCTGAGGCACCCGCCACGCCCAGCCGGCGCAAAGGGCGCCTGCAACTGCTGCTGATCGTGTTCGGCGTGATCGGGCCGATGATCCTCGCCACCGGCATGTACAAGTTCCAGTTCTGGGTGCCCGACAGCCGCAGCTACCACGGCGAGCTGATCGGCAACGGCCAGACCCGCGCCGAGATCGGCGTGCAGGCCGACGAGCAGCGCTGGCAGATCCTGGTCACCGCACCGCAGGCGTGCTCGGTGGATTGCCGGCAACTGGTGTACCTGGCCCGGCAGGTGCAGATCGGCCTCGGTCGCGATGCGTCCCGCGCCAGCCATGCCCTGGCCATCGCCCAGCCGCTGGACGCCGAGTACGACGCCCAATTGCAGCGCGAGTATCCGCAACTGCAGCGCTACCCGCTGGACCTGCCGGCCTACCGCAAAGGTGCCCAGGAGACGGGCGGCGCCCAGCTGTGGATCATCGACCCCCACAGCAACCTGGTGCTGCGCTACGACGCCCGCGTCAAGGGCAAGGACCTGCTCAACGACCTGCGCCACCTGCTGAAACTGTCGAACATCGGATGAGGGCATCGACATGGCCAAACCTGGATTTCGCCTTGCGCTGTTTGCCACGCTGCTGGCACTGATCGTCGTATTGCTGGGCGCCTACACCCGCCTGACCCACGCCGGCCTCGGTTGCCCGGACTGGCCCGGTTGCTACGGTTTCATCAGCGTGCCCAAGAGCGAAGCCCAACTGGCCCATGCCGAGCTGCACTTTCCCGACGCGCCGGTGGAAGCCCATAAAGGCTGGAACGAGATGGTCCACCGCTACTTTGCCGGGACCCTCGGGCTGCTGATCACCGCGCTCGCCGCCCGGGCCTGGATGAACCGTCGGCACCCCGGCCTGCCGTTGAAACTGCCGTTGTTCCTGCTGGCCGTGGTCTTCGCGCAAGCGGCGTTCGGCATGTGGACCGTGACCCTCAAGCTTTGGCCGCAGGTGGTCACCGGGCACTTGCTCGGCGGCTTTGCCACCCTGAGCCTGTTGTTTCTGCTGACCTTGCGCCTGTCCGGCGTGTTGCCGGCACTGACCGTGCCCAAGCGCCTGCAACACTGGGCCACCGCCGGGTTGTTGCTGGTGATCGGCCAGATCGCCCTGGGCGGTTGGGTCAGTTCCAACTACGCCGCGGTGGCCTGTATCGACTTCCCCACCTGCCACGGCCAATGGCTGCCGCCTGCGGATTTCGCCAACGGCTTTCACCTGACCCAACACATCGGCCCCAATTACTTGGGCGGGCAGCTCGACAGCGATGCCCGCACTGCCATCCATCTGACCCACCGCATTGGCGCGCTGCTGGTCACGGTGGTGCTGCTGGGGTTGGCCTGGCAGTTGAAGACGGTCGGCATGACCCGCCTCGCCGGCCTGGTGCTGGTGGCCCTGGCGGCGCAAATCACCCTGGGCATCAGCAACGTGCTGTTCCATTTGCCGCTGCCGGTGGCCGTCGCCCACAACGCCGGGGGCGCCGCGCTGCTGCTGACCCTGGTGCTGGTCAATTATCACGCCCGGACCAGCCTGGTCCGGGTCAGGCATCAGGTGCCGCTGCGCTGGCGGTTCACGCCGCATAAGCACGGCGCCAGCCCCATTACGATAAAAGGAGAGATGCCATGGCAACCCTGACCGGTGAACGCCACAGCCGGGCGATCTGGCGCGATTACCTGGAGCTGACCAAGCCCAAGGTGGTGGTGCTGATGCTGATCACCTCGCTGGTGGGCATGTTCCTCGCCACTCGTGCCGGCGTACCGTGGACGGTGCTGGTGTTCGGCAACCTGGGGATCGCCTTGTGCGCCGGTGGCGCGGCGGCGGTCAACCACGTGGTGGACCGGCGCATCGACGCGGTCATGGCCCGTACCCACAAACGGCCACTGGCCGAGGGCCGGGTGTCCCCTGCCGCCGCCCTGACCTTCGCCCTGGCCCTGGCCCTGGCCGGGCAAGCGCTGCTGCTGGCCTTCACCAACCCGCTGACCGCCTGGCTGACCCTGGCCTCCTTGCTGGGCTACGCGGTGGTCTACACCGGTTTCCTGAAACGGGCGACGCCGCAGAACATCGTCATCGGCGGCCTGGCCGGCGCCGCACCGCCGCTGTTGGGCTGGGTGGCCGCCACCGGGCACGTCAGCGCCGAACCGCTGCTGCTGGTGCTGATCATCTTCGCCTGGACCCCACCGCACTTCTGGGCCCTGGCCATCCATCGCAAGGAGGAATACGCCAAGGCCGACATCCCGATGCTGCCGGTGACCCACGGCGAGCACTACACCAAGGTGCATATCCTGCTCTATACCCTGGTGCTGCTGGCGGTGAGCCTGATGCCGTTCGTGATCCAGATGAGCGGGATGCTCTACCTGGTGTGCGCACTGGTGCTCGGCGCGCGGTTCCTGCAATGGGCCGTGGTGTTGTACCGTGGCAGTCGGCCGCATGCGGCGATCAACACCTTCAAGTACTCTATTTACTACTTGTTCCTGCTGTTCATCGCCCTGCTTGTAGATCATTACTTACTGTTGAGCCTATGACTCGAACCCAGAAAACCGTCTTCGCCCTCGTGGCCGTGATCGCGCTGATCCTCGGCCTTACCGTCAACAAGGTGCTGTCCGGCAAGGGCGAAGGCGACCCGACGGGGCTAATCGACGCCGGCATCATCCTGCTGCCCCAGAGCCGCAACCTGCCGGACGTGAAAATGACCGACCAGGACGGCCAACCGGTGACCGTCAACGCATTGAAGGACAAGTGGAGCCTGCTGTTCTTCGGCTACACCTTCTGCCCGGACATCTGCCCGACCACCCTCGCCCAACTGCGCCAGATCAAGAGCGAACTGCCGCCCGCCGCGGTGGACAAACTGCAGATCGTGCTGGTGAGCGTCGACCCGAACCGCGACACGCCCAAGCAGCTCAAGCAATACCTGGGCTACTTCGACCCGCAGTTCAAAGGCCTCACCGCCTCTTCCATCGAAGACCTGCAAAAACTCGCCAATGCGGTGAGCATTCCGTTCATTCCAGCGGACACCAGCAAGCCCAACTACACCGTCGATCACAGCGGCAACCTCGCCGTGATTGGACCCGACGGTACCCAACGCGGGTTTATTCGTGCGCCGTTGAATAATCAGAAACTGGTGGTGCAGTTGCCGGAGATGCTCAAACGCAAATAACCCACATCCCAAAAGCCTGCTCCCACCACAATCCCCCGTGGCGAGGGAGCTTGCTCCCGCTCGACTGCGCAGCAGTCGCAAAACCAGAGAACGCGGTTTACCTGAAGAAACACCGGGGCCTGCTACGCAGGCCAGCGGGAGCAAGCTCCCTCGCCACAGGTGGTTGTGTCGAGCCGAATATCCAGCCCAACACAACCACTGTGGGAGCGGGCTTGCTCGCGAAAGCGGCGGGTCAGCTTGCATCGATACTGAATGTGCCACCTCTTCGCGAGCAAGCCCGCACACACTGGGCGGCGGTGAACACAGCATCCGCAACAGCCCGGTCCCCCTGTGGGAGCGAGCTTGCTCGCGATAAAAACGACACGGTTTCAGAACAGAACACCCCACCCGATTCGCTAAAAAACCTCTCTCCTACAGCCCCCACCTACACCCCTCCATCAAGCTACGCATCCTTGCGCCTTTACCTACAACTACGCCAGAATCCGCCCGCTTGTGCGCCTTGTTCCTGGGTTCTATCGTTTCCTTGCCACTGCCCATCAGTGGTCGGGTTTAGTAGCCCGGTTAGCCATCTACGGTTGCATGAGTGTCATCCAGTCAGGCCTTGGCCTGCACTTGATGGTGGCTGTGCGCATGGCGCCCTCGGGCGCGCCGGGTTTGGTGGCTTCACCGGTCTACTAACTTGCGCACAGCTGCCTCCTTTCGTTTAGTAGCGAGACGGTTGCGGCCCTACTAAAGGAAGTCCCAAATGTTCAAAGTAACTCCCAACCCACCAGATACAGACCCCACCACACAGTCCGCAAAAGCCAAAGCCAAGCAGCAAGACGAAACCACCAAACGCGTGCTCGATCACTACTTGCTACCGAAGCCGGATCAATCCAAAGACGAACCGAAACCGGGACAGGTATTCACCGTTGTGAAAGGTCTCGATAACGAGTGCATGCTCGCTAACCTCAGTGAAACGCTGGCTTCAGCCGATGCCATGGTTAGTGATCTGGCGTTTGACCTGGATGGCTCGCGGCGCCATTTGGCGCTGGGGATTCAGCAGTTGATTGAGCTGAGTTCGTTGTTGGCGAATCAGGTGTTGGATAATGTGGAGCCGCGACAGCAGTAATTCTTTCTAGGGGAAAAAGCCCGGCGCCCGGCGCCCGGCGTCGGGCTTTGGGTCTTTCATCTCTAGACGGACATATAGCATCTTAATATCTAAAAGCAACTTGACTGATAACTTCCCCCATCCCCTTCATCTACCTGAAGACCCCAAACCGCCGCAATGGCAGCTCGACAGCTCTACCTTCACACGATAATCTTCATGGAGCGCTTGGCTTGCCAATCCCAAGGAAGCGACTCCACAGAGTTAGAAGGCGAACATATGAAATCCGAAAAAACATTTGAAGTCGATCTAAACGTAGAAGAATTAGCCAACACCGAAATTTTGATTGCTGCTGCTGAAACAGAAGACGAAATGGGATGCGTACTACGTTTTCACCTTATGCTAGAACGATTGCTCACGTTCTATTTAAAAGAAAAGTGTAAAGGCGAAATTGCCGTCTATGCAAAACTGCCAAGAGATTTTGGACAAAAATTAGGATTAGCTGCTGCATTCGGTTTACCCCTACCGATCGCCGCCGTAATTCATCATGTTAACAGCATGCGTAATAAATTAGCCCACGGGATGAAGACCGCAATTGATCAGGGGGACGCTCAACAGCTATCAAGACTCGTCAATTCTATGTCAGCTATCGAGCCTGAGTTTCATCCTGTGGAAAAAAGATACATTACCATTCACTCAATGAATCCGGATGTGAGAATAAAATATGGGTCTGAAGTCCGCACTGATTTTTTAATTGCAAGCTTTGCATTTTGGGCCGTCTCGACGAAAGCCCTAATCATGGAAGCCGCATTAAATAAAATAGTGCCAAATCAGAAAAGAAATACCCCTTAAGAACGCAGCAAGTAAAATTTGTCACGCTTTCAATTTTCACTGTCAAATCTGTTCACTTCTTTTGTTTGGATATCCCTATGATTGCTCACCAAAAATATGACCCATATCATCTGCCTTGAAATGCCAGATGTTGACGATAGACTTTGCTTCAGATTTATCAACAAGATTCGCAGCGGGAGAAAAGGTAGCGGCGTATAGATGAATGAAATGCGCCATTATATGAACGCTGATCTGGAGTCCCACCTCGCTCATTTGTGCCTGTATAGAAAGTTCTTGCGCTTGGCCGATTTGCATTGCGCTAATGTAATTGCTATGTGAATAGCCACAGAGATAGCCATATACATTATCAAAATACCTCCGATGAAAACCTGCTCGCACAGCCTCTTCCCCCAAGACCAGCTCACGCGCCAGTTACCTTTCAGAAGCTGAGCTTGCTCCCTGAGCGAATACTTTGTGAAATGCTCGGACGACCGTATAAGTGTTAACAGTTCCGCTTGTTGTTCACGTGCAGAAGCCTGCTTCGCACGACCCTCGGCAGTCGTTGCGGTGTGTTGTACCCTGTCATGTAGGCCCGCATATTGCCATATGCGATGCCGGAATCTTGACAGTTCCAGATCGCCACTGAATAACCAATGTAGCGTGAGGAATGTTTCGATAGATGCTCGTGCAAGAATTGAAACTGACCCTTGGTCAATAAATTCATAAGCCGACCCGTTATTGCTTTGAAACAAACAACCCGTGGAGATGACCTTGGTTGAACACAGCTGCCTAAAGAGCTTTATAGAGAGTGTCTGAATGTCGTT
Organism: Pseudomonas sp. Cab53; assembly: GCF_018325965.1. Classification (NCBI taxonomy): domain Bacteria; kingdom Pseudomonadati; phylum Pseudomonadota; class Gammaproteobacteria; order Pseudomonadales; family Pseudomonadaceae; genus Pseudomonas; species Pseudomonas sp. Cab53. The sequence goes on from NZ_AP021902.1 coordinate 6,140,789, forward strand.
CAGAAAAGCCATCTCCGATTCGACCGGCATATTTAGCCGCGAATTTATGACAAGGATCATTAATTCCATCAACGAATCGAAATCCTGACCGATGTCTCTTGGGAACGCAGTCATTTCATACCCTCATCCTTCCCTGCTTGTTTTCCCTTCAGACTATCTACCGCTTTAAGGTACTTCACTCTCTTTCGATTGGCTCTATTATTTTTCAGTGGAACATGCAATATATCTGTATTACTGACCAGACTTTTTCAGTGCAGAAAGTATGACATCATCAACATTAATATATATTCCAGGATTAAACGGCCTGATTGCAGTTTCCTCACTTGATAGTGTATTCATTAAACCAGTAATAAACATACCGAACTCAACAAAAGGAGGAAAATCACTATTAGCCTCAAGGCCATACCAGTCTCTAGACGCGAAGTCATAATACCAGTAACCTTTACCTAAAACGCATAGGACCGTACAAGGTGGGCTCTCATCTTGAGTGTGTCTTTTATAGCGATCTATTTCAGAACTAGTTATATCGCTATTGAATGCAAGAAGAACAGTAGCAGGCAAGGCACCACCTTTCACAGACCCATCGATTTCCCTTCTAGGAAATGACAATAGATTGCTTACGGACCTGAATTTTTTATTTGCATCTCTTATTTCGCGAGAGCTAAGAGTCGACTTCACCTCGAACACATAACGGACACATTCGACGGGATACAAACCAAGGTCCCTGCCTACTAGAATAGGAGGGGCCACCTTTCTATGGTAAATAATCAAGTCAAGTTGATCGCTTAGCCCTTGAAATGAGTCAATGACTTTTCCTGTCCCACACTGGTAACTTTGCGTAAGAAACGGTTCGATGCATTCCTTCGCTGCTATCTCGCGTATTTCCCCTTCAATACCATGATGTCCTATTCCGGACGCTAAGCTATCCGCATTTATTTTAGCTGATGCTATCCGATTAACGATATAATCAAAATGCTTAGTTGTTCTCATTGATACTTATCCAAAGTTATCACTAGGAACCTACATTAGTCCCCTTTTTGGTAGACTATCTTCGATAGATCGCTTCTGGCCGAAAGCTGTGTTGCACGATTGCCTGCTTTCGGCCAATTGCATAGGTAGAAAAAATTTCGCCGTATTACCATGCTTGGTTTTTACTCAACTCAATTCTTTCAAGCTCGACCAGTTCCTTTAACGAGTCCAGTTCTTTTGACAAATTTGCATGATCTTTAGTGGCTGCATATTCTATAAAGTTTATCTTTAGCGAATCACTCAATACAGACTTAACTTCCGAACAGAAATTTTTTGAAGCCGTAACGAAATAATGACTCTGCCCATAAGGATGTCTATATCGATAATTTTCTAATAACGATCTAATATCTGGATCGCTAACACCACAACCAACAAAAATGAAAGTGTGGGTTCGAAGAAGTGCATCTAGAAGCTCATAGAACTGACTGTGTAAATTGCGTGCTTTGGCATAATCGGTTCTAGTAAAAATCAGTTTATTTGGTGAGGAAATCGTCCCGTGACTTTTTATCAGAACTCGCTCGTGCCTACGCAAACAATCTGCAATATCATCGTCATGATATATTTTTGTAGTTAAAGCGCCAGCTCCACGCTCCCCCGCTGCGGTTTCGTAAATGCTATCAAAATTCGGAGTTATCGCAATACGCAAATCCAAGTTGAATAGCGTCTTATGTATTGGAGCCGCCTTGAAGTCCGGAGTATGAAATCGAGACTTTACTAAGTTAGTAAATTTCTCTTGTTTGATTTCGTTTCGTATTACCTCGGCGGCAGTCAAATAGTCCCCAGCTTTGATGAGCGCATTTATTTCTTTTACAATCTTCTTACCAGGAGCACCTATTTGCCCCGCAGCCTCAACTAAAAAACTTGCCCAACTGGGAGGCCTGACACCATCATTCCCCGAAGAGTTCATAGACACTCCCGCACCAAAAAAGAGCACGCAGCGTCTGCAAGCAATAGAATGAACCAGCTCCTTAGGCCAAATAGACATTTTAAATAATCTCGTCCATATTTAAGCTTAGACTAGCAGCAATGTCGGATATAACTTTTTCAAATTGCTTGACCTTGTCAAAGTGCGCGCCCACGACTCCATCCGCGGACTTTAGCATAAATATTGGCTTGGTTGATGTTTGAGCCATGGGAACCAAGCTGCTAAAGTACGGGATTTCACCGAGTTTGTATTCTAAGCTTTGGCCTTGATTTATTTTCTCTATTAGACTTTTCCTAATTGCAGGGCCGATACGTTTAATTATTTTTTCATAGGCATCGACGGGTTGTTTTTTTCCCGCGACAGTTTTGGCGGTGTATTGTTGAGTGACATACCCGAGGAATTTAATTCCTTGAGGATTCCTTCGATGCAGACCATCAAAGAGAAAATCTTCATTATTATCCTCTTTATAACTCGTAAGACCACGCTCTAAGCCTTTGGTCCAGCTGGTGATCGCAACTTCGATATTCTGTAGGCCGCGCAGACTGAAGATGTCGGATGACATGGGAAGAATAAAGTAGTCGCAAGATAAAAGAACGGTACGATTTATCGCGCCGAGAGAGGGCCCTATATCAAAAAACACATAATCATATTTTTTCTTTGAAGCCCACTCGAGAAGCGCCCTAAAAAGAAATGTAGTCTTTAGGCCGCGCTCCTGACCACTAGTCGCATCTACCCAGTCTTTCGCCAAAAAATCTTCCGCCAGAGAGAATCTAGGGTCGCCGGGTACAACATCAACGCCAAATGATTCACTTCTCTTAATTGGTATCTCGGAATAACCTTTTGATTTTTTCAAAGAAGTTACCAATTGATTTATTGTTTCCCCATCCTTAGATGAGGAATATAAATCATCAAGTATTTTCTCTTTAAACATATAAGCGGTAGCATTGCATTGCGGGTCGGCATCCACCACGAGAACCTTTTTGCCGCCTTTTAAAGCGTAATGTGCAGCTAGATTACAAAGAAGAGTCGTTTTCCCTACTCCGCCTTTATTATTAAAAACGCAGAAAGCCTTCATACAGCATCCCTTAATGTAAGAACCAGCCAGACACAATCTCGATTAAGCACGTAATAGCTGACGAATTTTTGCCAGCCATTTTTTATCATGAATCACTCTTGAGTGTTCGTACTCGCCATTTATGATTTCTTCTTTTGAAAGCGATGAAAGCTTCTCCCAGTCGCTGCCAAATACGTATGTAGCATTATTTAGATGTATACTCTCTAAAAAATACAGATTTCTGGAAGTGAAGCCATAGACAAAATAACCGGAGTAACCACCGCGCCCAGTTGCTAGAAAATCTGGCTCATATTTGGATATCTCTCGCATTCTATGCTCAATGACGCCTTTTTCAGATTGGCTGAGCTTTGTTAAGAATGGAGTCACAATGCTAGAGGCCTTACTCCAGGGGTATTTACCTTTGGGTAGTACTTCCCATTGGAGCTGACGCGTTGATACGCCTGAGATCTTGTGTTTAGATATGTCGAACACTTCAAATTCGCAGAAATACTCCAAGAACAAATTAGCCAGATGAACAATTGGTTCTGGATTACTTAATAGATCCATCTGGCGCGATGCGACATATATCATTCCATCAATATTTTTAAGCGATAGCTTTTCGGAAGGTGGAAAAATAAACTCTATGGGGTAGACATCCATAGTACGATGTTGGATTCCATCATGTTCTTTCCCATGCCAGTCTTTCCATGTGCGATACTGAGGTATCAATTTTTTTATTAATGGAAGATCTTTTCTCTTGATTTCCTTTCCGCTGACATTAAAGCTTGATACTTTTCCGATAGCTGAAGCGAGAATTGAGTCACCATCATTCTTAAGAAAATTAATACCAATTTCCTTTTGTCGAGCAACAGGTATTGCAGTTAACTGAGCTACGAACATCACATGATTTGCACCTTTCGCCTCAGCTATAAGGCGCGCGATACCCCTAATCGACTGTCCCTTGATCATTACGTCTCCCTCAGTGCTGTTCTCAATTTTGAAGGTAGCATCCTGACATCATAGTAGAAAGCCAGCAATGCGAGGATTTAATAGGTAGGAGCAAACGTAGATGCAGTTTTTACGGGCGTCTGCTATTGGCCGAATACCGAGACCTTTAGCTCTGGAGCAATAGCCTAGAAGGCGCTGTGGATACGAACGGATCGACTGTTTTGGGTCTGCTCCGCATCCCAGCGGGGATAAATCCCCTCGCCACAGAGTTTTGTGTGTTGGCTGCGTAGTATTTGGAGCTGTGGGCCTTTTATGAGGGCTTCGCACTCAAGCGGGAGCAAGCTCCCTCGCCACGGGAGTTCGACCTGCTGCCGGGAGCTGAGGCCGTTTGTATCCGTGGGTCCTCATCACCCGCTGCGTGCCGGTTTATCTCGACCGGCACACGTGTCCATTTTTTCTGGCCTTGATTTGACTACTTAACCCAAAGACTCCGCAACCGACGTGGTCCCCCGCCCAATCAACCTCCCCAGCACCCCACCCTCATCAAACAACGCCCCTTTCGCCGCCGCCACATAAGAATCCGCCAGCAACGCCGCCAACCCTGCCGGCAACCCCACACTGATCAACACTACCTCAAACTCAGCCTCCGGCAGGTTCTGATAAACCACCGGCTTACCGGTCTTCTGGCTGATCAACGCAGCCAGCTCGGTCAAGATGTAGCTGCTATCCCCCGCCAGTTCATAGACTTTGCCCGCCTGCCCTTCAGTGGTCAGCACCACCGCTGCGGCTTGGGCGTAGTCTGCACGGGGCGCGGAGCTGATGCGGCCCTCGCCGGCGCGGCCAGCGGGAGCAAGCTCCCTCGCCACAAAGGTTTCATCCGACTGAAGTGAACGGCATCAGGCGTTCGACGCCAGGCCCTTCATCAAATATCGCCTTGCACGAAACATATGGAAATACGTATATTCGGTTTTCCATATGTTACGAGTGCGCGACATGATCACGCCCCTCGATGTCTTCAAGAGCCTGGCCGACGAGACTCGCGTCCGCGCCATCCTGCTGATTGCCGAACAAGGCGAGCTCTGCGTTTGCGAGTTGATGTGCGCCCTCGATGACAGCCAGCCAAAGATCAGCCGCCACCTTGCCCTCCTGCGCAGCAACGGCTTGCTGCTTGATCGCCGTCAGGGCCAACGGGTCTATTACCGTCTTAATCCGGCGCTTCCCGATTGGGTGCGTGACATCCTGCAACGGACTTCGAAGGCCAATATCGACTGGCTCAAGGACAACACCTCCCGCCTAAAGCATATGAACGGACGTCCCGTGCGCGAAACAGCCTGCTGCCCAGCCCTTATCGAGTGATTCACCCTTTCTGCTCTGGCGTTGCGCCTTAGCCTCTGACGACCGCCGAAAGCGGCAGGAGTACCTCATGCGAGTCCTGTTCATGTGCACCGCCAATAGCTGCCGGAGCGTGCTGAGCGAAGGGTTGTTCAACCACATGGCACCCGAGGGAATAAGCGCGATCAGTTCGGGAAGCGTCCCCAGTGGGCGCCTCAATCCACGCGCAGTCAGCACCTTGCAAAACCTCGGCATCGACACCTCAAGGCTCTACAGCAAGGGCTCTGAAAGCTTCGCCGATAACCCGCCAGACATAGTGATCACGGTATGTGATAAGGCCAGGGGCGAGCCTTGCCCTGTCTACTTCGGACCGGCGATCAAGAGTCACTGGGGCTTGGCTGATCCATCGGATGTGCTAGGCAGTGATGAGGAAGTCCAAGCGGCATTCGACGCGACGGTTGCGAAGATTCGCCAGCGCTTTGCGGCATTCCTCGCTCTCGACATCAGCGCCCTCGGCAAGACCGAACTGAAACAGGCGCTGGACGCCGTGGGAGAGCTGTGATGACCGAATCAACCCGCGACACCGCTAATGAGTTCCCGAATCTCGACCTGTCACTGCTTGACGTCCCGACCCCGGAGAAACTGTCGGAACGAGCAGTGCCACCCCATAAACCGCGCATCCTTTTACTGTATGGGTCAACCCGTGAACGTTCCTTCAGCCAGTTACTGACACGAGAGGCTGCGCGCCTTCTGGAACTCATGGGCGCTGAGACGGTTGTCTTCGATCCTTCCGGGTTGCCGTTGCCAGACGACGCACCGGTTGACCACCCCAAGGTGCAGGAGCTCCGTGACCTGGTGATGTGGTCGGAGGGACAGGTTTGGTGCTCGCCAGAACGTCACGGCTCCATGTCTGCCGTATTCAAGGCACAGATCGACTGGATCCCCCTCGCACTCGGGGCGGTTCGTCCCTCGCAGGGCAAGACTTTGGCAGTAATGCAGGTCTGTGGCGGATCTCAATCGTTCAACACGGTGAACCAGCTTCGCGTGCTGGGCCGTTGGATGCGCATGGTCACGATCCCCAATCAATCATCGGTGCCGAAAGCCTTTCTCGAGTTCGATGAAGCAGGGCGCATGAAACCATCGCCCTACTACGACCGCGTTGTGGATGTGATGGAGGAGCTGATGAAGTTCACTCTGCTCGTGCGAGGCCGCGAACATTACTTGGTGGATCGTTATTCCGAACGCAAGGAAAGCGCCGAAGCGCTCTCCAAGCGCGTGAACCAACGGTCTATTTAAGCGATTCGTTTTGCCATGTAACGGGCGGTAGCGGGCACAGACTGCGTAGGCCGTCCAAGCGATCCACGCGCCGTTCGTTGGCTCCCTCCCATCTGCGTTGAAGATCTCCGTCAAATTCCTCCACGCACCGGCGGCGATATTAAATCCGTCCCCTTTTCCTCTGTGGGAGCGGGCTTGCTCGCGATGAAATCAACGCGGTTCCCAGCGAAAACCGAGCCCCTGCATCACCCAAGATCCCTTCTCCTACAGCCTCAGAATGTCGGCTGACTAGGCAGCCAGATAGACCGCGTTGAGTTTTTGGGGCTGCTTCGCACCCCAACGGGGATAAATCCCCTCGCCACAGAGAGAATGCCCACCTCTCCTTGCCCCCCACAAAGAGCCATTTACGGTCAAACCTTTTGGCCATTTCGATCCCCTTTTGGCCGCTCCTGCCGTTCTCTCCAACAGCGCATCCCGCAAGACTGTCAGTTACTGGAACAGCCTTGCGGAGAACAATAAATGCTGACGATCTATTCCGACGATCACCACCTGCATCACGGCCGCTGTGAGTTGATGGATGGGCAGCTGATGCCCTGTTTCGAGATGCCTTCGCGGGCCGATCATGTGCTGGAGCGGGTCAAGGCGCGGGCGTTGGGCCCGGTCGAGGCACCACGGGATTTTGGTCTCGGGCCGATCCAGCGTATCCACAGCGCGGCGTACCTGGCGTTTTTCAAAGGGGCCTGGGAGCGCTGGGCCGCGTTCAATCGCGAGGGGGATCTGTTGCCCTATACCTGGCCGGCGCGGACGTTGCGCACGGTCATGCCGACCAGCCTGCACGGCCAGCTCGGCTATTACAGTTTCGATGGCGGCGCGCCGATCACTGCCGGCACCTGGCAAGCGGCCTACAGCGCCGCCCAGGTGGCCCTGACCGCCCAGGCCGACATCCAGGCCGGCGCCCGCAGTGCGTTTGCGTTGTGCCGCCCGCCGGGGCATCACGCCGCCGGTGACTTGATGGGCGGTTATTGCTACCTCAACAACGCCGCCATCGCCGCCCAGGCTTTTCTCGACCAGGGTCATCGCAAGGTCGCCATCCTCGATGTGGATTACCACCACGGCAATGGCACCCAGTCGATTTTCTACGGGCGCAGCGACGTGTTGTTCGCCTCGATCCACGGCCATCCAGAGGCGGAGTTTCCGTTTTTCCTGGGTTACGCCGACGAGCACGGCGAGGGCGACGGTGAAGGTTTTAACTTCAACTATCCTTTGCCGGCCGGCTCGGGCTGGGACACCTGGAGCGCGGCGCTGGAGCAGGCCTGTGGCGAAATCCGTGGCTACGACGCCGATGTGATTGTCGTGTCCCTGGGTGTGGACACGTTCAAGGACGACCCGATCTCCCAATTCAAGCTCGACAGCCCGGATTACCTGGCGATGGGCAAACGCATCGCCGCACTCGGCAAGCCGACCCTGTTCGTGATGGAAGGCGGGTACGCGGTGGCAGAAATCGGCATCAATGCCGTGAACGTCCTTGAAGGTTTCCAAAGCGCCCAATGAGGAAGAAAAGCATGAGCAGACTCAAGCGTTTGATGGCTCCAGCCCTGTGTGCTGCGCTGTTCGGCGGCGCGGTACACGCCGAAGAGCGGACCCTGCGGGTCTACAACTGGTTCGACTACATCACGCCCAAGGCGCTGGAGGATTTCAAGGCGCAGCACAGCCAGGTCAAGCTGGTCTATGACATCTTCGACACCAACGAGGCCCTGGAAGCCAAGCTGCTGACCGGTAACTCGGGTTACGACGTGGTGGTGCCGTCCAATGTGTTCCTGGCCAAGCAGATCGAAGCCGGGGTGTTCCAGCCCCTGGACCGCAGCAAGCTGCCGAACTGGAATCACCTCGATCCCAAGCTGATGAAGCTGATCGAAGCCAACGACCCGGGCAACCAATTCGCCGTGCCCTACATGTACGGCACCATTCTGATCGGCTTCAACCCGGACAAGGTCAAGGCCGCCCTGGGTGACAGCGCGCCGGTGAACAGTTGGGACCTGATCTTCAAGGAAGAGAACATCAGCAAGCTCAAGCAATGTGGCGTGGCGCTGCTCGATTCGCCATCGGAAATCCTGCCCCTGGCCTTGCAGCACCTGGGACTGGACCCCAACAGCAAGAAGCCGGCGGACTACGCCAAGGCCGAAGCACTGTTGATGAAGATCCGTCCGTACATCACCTATTTCCACTCGTCCAAGTACATGGCCGACATCGCCAATGGCGACATCTGCGTGGCGGTCGGTTACTCCGGCAGCTTCTCCCAGGCGGCCAACCGGGCCAAGGATGCCAAGAACGGCGTTGTCGTGGACATGCGCTTGCCCAAGGAAGGCGCGCCGATCTGGTTCGACATGCTCGCCATCCCCAAGGGGGCGAAGAACCCGGAAGATGCCTACACCTTCATCAACTATCTGCTGCAACCACAGGTAATCGCCCCGGTCAGCGACTTCGTCGGTTACCCGAACCCGAACAAGGACGCCACGGAAATGGTCGACCCGGCGATCCGCCAGAACCCCAACCTGTACCCGACCGAAGCGGCCATGGCCACGCTGTATACGTTGCAACCCTTGCCACGGGACGCCGAACGGGCGCGCACGCGGGCTTGGACGAGGATCAAGTCGGGTCAATAGAACGGTGAGGTCGTCCCTGGCCTGGGGGTGTGAAAGCTGGGTATACCCGTGATTCCAGTGTGGGAGCGAGCTTGCTCGCGATGGCGGTGTCAGGCACCGCCGTGTTGAATGGGCTGGCGCCTTCGCGGGCAAGCCCGCTCCCACAGGGTCGGTGGGGTTTATAGGCCTGGGTACACCCGTGACTCCAGTGTGGGAGCGAGCTTGCTCGCGATGGCGATCCCCCAGCCACCTCCCCCAAAAGCCCCATACATAGTTACCGCCGCCCCTGTTTTCCGCGCCGCTAGCATGGAAATCCCGAAGCGCTCGGCTTCGCCATTACATACGTCGCGAGACAGGGAGACTCAGATGACACCCACAGCCACCCCCACGATACCCAGGGCCGATGCCAATCCCAAGGATGCGATCCTGAATCAGTTGCTCGCCGGGCCCACGTATCCGGAGGTCGCGTCGATTCTCCTGCGCGATGGCCTCAGGAAGCTCTACCCCACGCTGAACCTCGATCCGCACAATACCGTGGTGGGCGAGCCGGCCTGGGACATTGTCGATGACCAAATCGTGCGACGGCCCACGCGCTACGAAACCCTCAGCGAAATACTCGCCGGCCTGGTGAATGAAAAAGACGATTCGATACTGCTGATCGAAGGCCTGCACTTCCTGACCCAGTTGCCACTCACCTCCCCCGATGTGCATTTACCGGTGCGAATCGACCAGATCGGGCGCCTGCTCAATGAGCTGATGCCGGCCATGCTGACAGCCTGCCAGGAACAGCAACTGGCGTATTGGAATGACTCTCTCGGTGGGTCCGGTCCCCGCTGGCACCTACTCTCCAGTGCGCTGCGCCAGGCCTGGAACGTCGGGCGCATCAAGGGCTGGACCGCGACCGAGTGCGACATGGCTCGACAATTGTTCGCCTACCCCGACCGCAAGAACCGCAAAGAGCACGACCCTTACGACTGCCACGCCTATTTGATCGACATCGATAATGTCGACGGCCCCAGCACGAAGCGCCTGAGTGACAGTTCGATCGTGCTGATCGGCACCCTCGACAAGAAGGAGGTCATCCTCAAGTACTCGATCGCCGGCGGTTACCAGAAATTCGATTCACAGCAGGCCCTGGGGCAATCCCTCGCCGCCCATTTCGATCCGGCCACCTATCGCAAGATCAAATGGCGTCTGTATGAGCCTGAGGGCAATATTTTCGATCACAAGGCCTGCGGGATGATTGCCGAACAGATCGAGATCATCGGGTCTTTCCCACAAACATGGGAAACCTACGAGCCTCCTGCCAGTGTTGAAGAAGGCGAAGAAGATCTGCTCGTGGCCTGGTTCCAGAAACAGATACCTCATTGGTTAATGGACGCCTCGCCGTCCGATCAGATCCTGTTTGCCCAGCACATGAAAAACCTGTCGATCCTGAATCAGGAGCATGTCGGCAAGACCTACCTGGACGGCATCGAGCCGCTCAAGGACTTCACGCTGAACCTGCTGAAAAAGCAGATGGTCGCGGACCATGCCGACGCCTCGCGGCTTGATTTGGAGGCCATCGAGATCGAGGTGCGCAGCCCGGTGATCTGGGGAAGCTTCGTGGTACCCGGCCAGATCGAGACCACCCGCTTGAGCCTCGTCGAGCTGGCCCTGCAAAACCTGATCTCCCTCCCCGTCGGCGACAAGACCGTCAAGCTGCGGGACGACACGCCAGCGCCCGGATGGCTGACCGTCGAGTACGTCGAGAACCTCATCACCCAGGTCGATATCGGTCGCGTCTACCCCGAGTTGATCAAGCGGATGCTGCTCGACGATCCGGCTGAATCGAGCCGCCGCGAACAGTTGTACACCGCTCAGTTGCGCATCCAACTGCCGATGCTGGCGCTCGAATGCAAGATCCGCGGCCAGGGTCACCTCGACGACACCGGCTACCGCTACGTCGCCGCGCTGATGGAGCCTGCGCCAGCTGATCGCAAGGTGGACGGCAAAACCATCGTCCTGCGCCCACTGGCTTTCGTGCCAGAACTGCAACTGGGCGACGCGCAAGACGTGGTGAGCAACATGTTCATCATCGGCCCCGAGAACTCCAGCGCCGGGCCCTGCCTGCTGTATCGGCCCATGCTGGAACCGCAACTGAACCAGTATCCGTCTTTCAGCAACCTGCTGTACGCCATCCGACAAGACCCAACGTTACGCCAATCGATACTGGCCTGGTTGCCCGATGGCGTGCGCGACGATTACGGCCGGTTCGTTTTTCCGGATGTCTTACCCTCCCCTTGGGGCATCGTGGCATTCGTCGCCGACCCGTTGAGCGCCTTGGCCAACAGCGGTCCCGTCAGCTTGACCGACAAGACCCTGGGGACGAATTTCCTGCCGCTGTTGTTCAAGGCCAATGCCATGGCCCTGGTTAACCTGGCCGATCGTCAATCGGTGTCCAACCGGGAAAACCGCTGGGAGACCTTCAAGCGCGCGGGCTGGTTGTTGTTCAACCTCGCCTTGCCCTACCTGGGCACCGCCGTCGGCACCGCTGGCTGGCTCTGGCAGATCCTGGACGACATCGACAAGCTCACCCAAGGCAAGGATGCGGCCGACCGGCCGGCCAAGTGGGAGGCGTTCACCGACCTGCTGTTGAACATCGCGCTGGCGATCATCACCCATGCCGTCGACCGCGCCAGGGCGGCCAGAAACACTCACCGCGAGTCAATCTCGCAAGAAGTGCGCGAACTGGAAAGTCTACCTAAGCCGCCTCATAAGCTGGTGATCGAACAGCTCGCGCCGCTTGCCAGCGCTTCGCTGCCCACCGAGCACTTCGAGGCCATCCGCTCCAGCGGCGCGTTGATGGGCATCTCGAAGGACAGCACACGGCAGCTCGACAGCTTCAGCATCGACGAACCGGCAAACCTCGGTTCATTCCAAAGCGACGGTGCCCTCAAGGGTCTCTACAAACAGGACGGGGTCTGGCACGCGAAAATGGCCGGCAAGTGGTTCAAAGTGCAGGTCGAAGGCGAGCTGGTGTCTATCGTCGACGCCCAGGACCCTGCGCGCGAAGGCCCCCCGCTGATCAGCGATGGCCACGGCAAATGGCACATCGATACACGCTTGCGCGTGCGTGGTAGCGGGTCCAGGGGCATCCGGCAGAAAGTCATCGCCGATGCGCAGCGGCGCCGGATCGACCTGCTGGCTTCGCTGAACCAATTCGAAGCCAAGAAACCGCAGAACCAGAAACTGTTGACCATGTACGCCGTGGAAATGGACGAGGCGGCGGGCACCGCCAGGGAGGTCAAGCGCGACACCTACATCGCAACGCTGAAGGCCCAGCGGGAAAACTACGAACAAGCGCTGAAAACCCTGATGGAATGGCCGCTGTTCCAGTCCCGGCCCGACTACCCCCGCACACGGCTCGGCTACCTGAATGCGCAGATCAACTTCACCTTCGCCGAGATGGAGGCCCTGGGGGAACGGTTCGTCCCGGCCCTGGACAAGGCCAAAAGCATGGTCACCTCCGGGGTCAGGGTGTTGGAGCAACAGCACATTGACGCGGCCGAAAGCATGATCAGCGTCGGCGACGATATGATCGAGCGCCTGGACTACATGGAGACGCGGTTCATCGAACTGAAGAGCGTCGGCTATGAGGGCTTCGAGTTCATCCGCCGGCACCGCAAGAAAATGCCACTCTATACCAGCGCCGACCTGCGCCTGATCAAGCTGGATATGTTCCGCCACCTGTGCCTGACACTCGACAGCGTCGAATCGATGCCCGAAGGCTGGGAAGCGATCAACCAGATCGTCGATAACGCCACGGTCGCGTTCCAGAGCCTGCGCGACGCCATCGACGAACGCAGCGTGATTCGCCTCGATGAACGCATCGACGCGTTCGGCAGCCTGGCCGAGCAGTTCGCCGCCATTGACGAACACCTGCACTACCTGGGCAACGAGTACACGGGCAGCGTGCGGTCGCCCCAGCTCGCTCGCCTGCGCAAGGGGATTGCCACGCTGGAACAAACCACGATGCAGCACTTGGCGACGGCCCTCGATGAGCGTCGAGATAGGCGCAACGCCGGTTCCCCGTACGAGCAACGCCCCCGGCCGAGGAAAAAATTCATCCGGGCGCGCTTCTGGGGCCTGGTGAGCGGTGAGCCGCGCTTGTCCCGGTTGATGGAGGAAACCGATTGGGTCGATGTGAAGAACCCGTTCTCGGGGGAGATCATCGTCACGTTCCACCGCAAGGAAACCGGCGAGTGGATCCCCCATGTCAAACCCGACGCGACGCCGCCGACCGTTCCGTCCCTGGACGTCAGCGTCACCAAGGGCCAGGACCTGATCAACGGGCTGACAGCGTTCAAGGCGCAGATGCAAGCCGCGGTCACACAGCCCGACAAGACGCCCGCCGGGATCGGGATGATCCTCAATGCCCACGCCGGCAGGATGGAGAAAGTCAGCGCGGCCATCCAAAAGGCCCTCGACCAGGCCCAAGGCGTGGCTTCGAACGAAACGTTCGAGCTGCCAGACGCACAACGGCGCTCGGCGCAAGCCTTGCGCACGCAGCTTGAACGCGAGGCCAGCGCGTTGTACGTCCTGGGTTTCGACACTGTGTTGAATGTCATCAAGCAACGCCCGCCGACCATGAGCAGCATCGTGTGGCTTAAAAGCCGAAACCAGATCTCCATCACCAAACAGAAGAGCCGGCAGCGCATCAAGACGCCGCCCTACGGCTACCTCGACCGGTATGAGATCAAGGACGTGAAAACCGGCAAGACGCTCTGGTTCGCCGACTTCCGCTATTCGACCAACTGGGTGCCCGCCTACGCGTTCCTTTCGGCGCGCTTGAAAACCATTGAGCAAGCCAGCCAGCAGGCCGTTGCCACCGACGCCAGCCAAGCCCTCAGCCAGCGCCAACTGATCGACCGTTACCGCAGCGAAATTGCCGTGGACCAGGCCAAGGAGGTGTTCTTTCAAAAAGCTCGGCCATGAACCGTAATGCCGTTCACTCAAGACGTGCTGGTTCATTGTGGCGAGGGGATTTATCCCCGCTGGGCTGCGAAGCGGCCCTAAAGCCCTGCGACTCGGTTTATCAGGTGGATTGAGTCGCCTTGGTTGGGGCTGCTGCGCAGCCCAGCGGGGATAAATCCCCTCGCCACAGATTCAGCTACTTCCTTGGGTTAACGGTATTACGGGCATGAACCGAGGCCTCAGGGCTTCCAGGCGTGCGCCAGGCTCGCCAGGGCGGTTGCGATGGCCGCCGGTGGGACCGCGGCGAAGCCCAGCACCAGCCCGCCGTGGATGGGCGTGGTGCTGCTGGGCAGCCAATAGCTGCTCAGGCCATTGACTTCGACCCCCGCCGCCGTCGCCTGGGCGATCAGCTCGCGCTCACGGGCCAGACTCTCCACCGGCACCGTGACATGCAGCCCGGCCACGACGGTTGGCAGGGTGCCGACCCCCGGAATGCCTTTGGGCCAACCGGCCAGCAACGCGTCACGCCGAGCCAGCGCGGCCCGGCGCATCCGCCTGATGTGACGCTGAAAATGCCCGGCCGCCATGAACTCGGCCATCACCGCCTGGGTGCTGACTTCCGAATGACGCACGTCCACGGCCCGACGCCGGGCGAAGGCATCGACCAAACCCGCAGGTAGCACCAGATAACCGAGGCGCAGGGCCGGGAACGCCACTTTGCCGAACGTCCCGACATAGAGCACGCGCCCTTGGCGATCCAGGGCCGCCAACGGCGCCAGCGGCGCACCGCTGTAGCGGTACTCGCCGTCGTAGTCGTCCTCAACGATCCAGCCGTCGTTGCGTTCGGCCCAAGCCAACAGCTCCAGGCGCCGCGCAAGGCTCATGACGACCCCGGTCGGGTATTGATGGGACGGCGTCACGTAGGCCAGCCGGCAATGGCTCAACGCACTGAGCGCCGTGCAATCCAGGCCATCGCCATCCACTGCTACGCCCCTCACATCGGCACCGGCCACGGAGAACGCATGCCCGGCCGCACGATAGCCCGGATTTTCCACCGCCACGACGTCGCCAGGGTCCACCAGCAACTGTGCACAAAGGCTGATGCCCTGCTGCGCGCCACTGGTGATCACAATTTGCTCAGCGGTGCACGACAAGCCGCGAGAGCTGCGCAGGTAGGCCGCGATCAGGCCGCGCAAGCGCGCATCCCCCTGGGAGTCTCCGTAGCACAGCTGTTGCAGATCGGGCTTGCGCCAGAAAGCCGCATTCAGCTTGGCCCAGACGTCGAACGGGAACAGGTCGAACGCCGGGACACCCACCCGAAACGCCCGCGGCGGACCGCTGGGAGGCTGGGCCAAATGGTGCTTTTCGACCCGCTCCAATCCACCACTGTGGATAACTTTACTGGATGGAAGCACAGGTAAATCCAGCCAATCTGTGGATAAATCCGTGGATAAGCCTGTTGACAACCCTGTGGATACTTTTGTGGATATGTTTTTCGGCGCCGGCTCTTTCTCGAAGGCACGCGTTCCATTGTGGGAGCGAGCTTGCTCGCGAAGCGGCCACCTCGATCCCGGCGAGGACAACTGCGCCACATAGGTACCGTCCCCCACCCGCCCCTCGATGAATCCCTCGGCGTACAGTTGATCGTAGGCCCGTACCACGCTGTTGCGGGAAATCGACAAGGCCGCCGCCAGGTCGCGGCTGGCCGGCAGGCGCGTGCCGCTGGCCAGGCGTCCGTCCAGCACCCGCGCCCGCAACGCCTGGTAGAGCTGGCGGCTGAGCCCCTGGCGGCGATCCAGCTCGATGCCGGCCGGATTGAACGACAGCGGCGGTACGGCGTTGCTCATGATGACCCTCGCAATGGACCTATCGAATTGGTCTGAAGTGGCTCTTACAACAGACCAATAGCCTGCCTAGGATGCTCCCATTCGCCAAGGAAAAACATCATGTACAACCCCAAAGCCTTTGCCGTCGAAGACCTGCCCCAATTGCACGGGATGATGGCCGAATGTCGCCTGGCCTTGCTGGTCACCCACGGCGAGCAGGGCCTGCAGGCCAGCCACCTGCCGTTGCTGCTGGACCCGCAGCAAGGGCCCAACGGCAGCCTCTACGGGCACATGGCCCGGGCCAACCCGCAATGGCGCGACCTCGAAGCCGGCGCCGAAGCGCTGGTGATCTTCGCTGGAGCCGATGCCTACGTCAGCCCGGCGTTCTACCCAGGCAAACACGAGCACAGCAAGGTCGTGCCCACCTGGAACTACCAGGCCGTGCACGCTTATGGCCGCGCCGAGGTGTTCAGCGACGCGACGCGGCTGCGCAAACTGGTCAGCGACCTCACCGACCGCCATGAATCGGGGCGCACGCAACCATGGCGCCTCGACGATGCACCGGTCGAGTACATCGACAGCATGCTCAAGGCCATCGTCGGCTTCGCCCTGCCCCTCCAGCGTCTGGAAGGCAAGCGCAAGCTCAGCCAGAACCGCAGCCCGGCGGATGCCGCCGGGGTACGCCAGGGGCTCGCCGCCAGCCCCGATCCACAGGACCAGAATGTCGCCCGCCTGATGTCCGTCTTTTCGCCCAAGGAGTGAACATGAGCCTCATCCAGATCCGCCCCGTGACCGCTGACGACCACGCCGCCTGGCTGCCGCTGTGGCGGGCCTACCTGACGTTCTACAACACACAGCTGCCGGAGGCGGTCAGCCACAGCACCTGGCAACGCCTGCTCGATGAGCGCGAGCCGACCCACGGGGCCCTGGCCTGGCGCGACGACACCGCCATCGGCCTGGTGCACTTCATTTATCACCGCTCGAACTGGAGCATCGAGAATTCCTGCTACCTGCAAGACCTGCTGGTAACCCAGCAGAGCCGTGGCACCGGCGTCGGTCGGCAGTTGATCGAGTTCGTCTACACCACCGCCAAGGCCGATGGCTGCTGCAAGGTGCATTGGCTGACCCATGAAACCAACGCCACCGCGATCCAGCTCTACGAGCGCATCGCCGAACGCCCCGGTTTCATCCAATTTCGCAAAGCCTTGTAAGGAGCGCCGCATGTTGACTTCACTGGCCGACTGGAAAGGCGCCCCGACGCCGTCCACCCAACTGATCGAAGGGCGTTTCATCCGCCTGGAAAAACTTGACCCGGCGCGCCATGCCGACGGTTTGTGGCAGGCGCTCGAAGGCCCGGGCGCCGATCCGAAGCTCTGGGACTACCTGCCCTACGGTCCCTTTTCCGAGCGCCAGGCGTTCGATGCCTGGCTGGACAACCATGCCGCCCACCTCGACCCGTACTTCTTCACGGTGATCGACCGCGCCAACGAGCAGGTGCAAGGCATTCTCAGCCTGATGTCCATCGTTCCAGCACAAGGCCGCATCGAGATCGGCCATGTGACATTCGGCGCCGCGATGCAGCGCTCGCCGAAGAGCACCGAAGCGGTCTACCTGCTGGCCCGGGAAGCCTTCGCCCTGGGTTATCGGCGTCTGGAATGGAAATGCAACAACGCCAACGCCCGCTCCCGGTATGCGGCCGAACGGCTGGGGTTCACGTTTGAAGGGGTGTTCCGCCAGCACATGGTGGTCAAGGGGCAGAACCGCGATACCGCGTGGTACTCCATGCTGGATTCGGAGTGGCCGGTGATCGGCGCGGCGTTCGAACAATGGCTCAGCGACGAAAATCAGCGCGAAGGCGGCCAGGTGCGCAGCCTGGCGCAATGTCGCTCGGCGTGATGAGTGAACGAGGATCGCCACCGCGCCTCGGTTCGCGGTGGCGATCGATCAAGGACGATCAGGACTCAGGCGGCTTCCTCGTGGCCAGGAACGGCTTGAGCACCTCGGGTGTCACGCCGCTTCGGGCATACGGCCAGGCCCATTGCGGGATGGCCCCATGGGCACTCACATAGCTGGCGAAATCCAGCCGGCTTTGCCCCGCAAGGCTCGCTGAAAAATCGAAGTTGTAGAGGAAGTACTGGGCCTGCCGTTCGGTCATGGCGTAGGCCCCCAGGATCAATCGGTGCGCCCGGCCCTCATCATTGACTAGACTGTCGATCAAGGCACCGGTGAGCGCCGACTCGCTGTCGAGCGAACCTGGCCGTCCCAGCGCGAAACGGATGTTGTCGTCACTGAACTGCGGCCCGATCAAGTCATGCCAGATAGCCCTGGCGCCATCACGGGTAATCCCGCGCATCGAGCGAATGGAGACCCACAGGTTCGGCCGGTTGAACAGGATCGCCACCCGGCTGTTGGACAGCGGCTGCCCTGGCATCGCGAACAACCTGGCGACCGCCGACAGGTCACTGTCCTTGAAGTACCGCACCTCTTGGAGAAAGCCGAAAAAGTCCAGCAAGGCCTGCCGATGCGTGAACAGGCTGTGCAGGTTCCAATCATCGAACGGCCGCATCCAGTTGATATCGATGGCACCGTACCTCGTCAGCTCGTCATAGTGACCACTGGCGTAATCGCCGATCAGCTGAAGGCGCGTGTTGGAAATGCTCGGGGTGCGTATCCATTGTGAAAGCAGGCTCACGGGGAACAGACCGCCCAGGTTGGAGGCGATCACCGGGGATTTGAGAAGAATATTTGCCCGCGCCTGCAACACAGGAAATCGCTCGAGCGCCACGGTGAGCAGGTCGACCAGGTCGTCGGCGCGGTCGTAGTAAATGTGTTGCTCCAGCAGGTCCGCGTCGTCATCCATGGGGTTGCCGGTCTCTTGCTCGTAGCGCCGCTTGGCCTTCTTCAAGTCTTCGCTATCCACCAGGTAGGCACCGTTGAGCGCCTCGTCGAGTTGCGTCTCGTTGAGGTGGCCATGCAGCGCCTCGTCATAGCGCACATAGGCCAGGCTGTTACGAGGGTGATGATCGGTCAGTTCCCGAGCCTTGATCCCGTATTCGAGCATGATGTGCACCACGTCCTGGGAGAACATCAGGTACTCATTGTTGAGCAGTTCGACAATCGCCGCGCGCTCGATGGGCGGCAGTAGTGTGTCCTCGAAGAAGGTCCGCAGGGCCTGATCGGTTTGCGTGTAGTACGGAACGCTGCTCAGTATCGGACGACCCGGCGCCCGCGGGGACAGGTAGCTGCCGATGTGTCGCAGCACCTCCGGTGGCAGGTCGGCGTTCCAGGCGTTGTTCAATGTTCGACGCGCCACGTCGTCGGCATACAGCTTGAGAAAATTCACCAGCGGTTGAAACAGGTTATGCGGGTTACCCGTGCCGTAGACAATCTGGCTCACATCAAAGACCGCGGCCTTGCCCATCAGATGTTCCAGCGAACGGGCATTGTCAGCGAGCGCTTGCTGCAGGCCGGTGGGCGGCGCTATCAGGTACTGGCCCATCTCCGGGTGGCGTTCGATGTAAGCGGCGGTTTCATTGCGCAGGCGCTGCATCGAGAAGGTTTGTGGCGACTGGCCCTCGTTCAACCCCCGGGCAACGGCATTGAAGAAGCAGTTGCCGTCCGGATCGAAGGTGACGTCGGTGTCGCCCGCCAATCGCAGCGAGTAGTGGTTTTCACCGGTGCGGATCAGCACGACGTCCGTGTCGGACCGCAGCGGATGCGTGCCAGTCGGATAGCCGCTTTCAACCTGGCCTGGGGTAAAGCGGATCGACCAGTCCCGTTGCCCTGGTCGTTGATCGATGATCAACAGGCTGCGATTTTGTGGCCAGCTTGGAAGGCGGGTGATGAGTGACGGGACCAGGTCCATGATCTCCACGTCCCACGCGTTGGGCGTGCGGATCAGGTTGGCCACGGCGCGAAGCGATGTCGAAGGTTGCTTAGGGGCTGACGGGCCCGGTTGGGGAGGTCCTCCGCTAGGGCGTTTGCCCCCTCCGCCCAGGCCAAAGCCCACGGCATGCCACTGCCCATCAGGCGCGCGGGCCACCGTGCTTCTCATCACGCCACTGGCGCGGATGTTCGACCCTGAAACCGGGTCGACGATGGTCGCCTCGATGGCCCCGAGCGGCGTATGGTCGTGCACCCGGAACACCACGCCGTCGGGTTGCTGCACATACACCCGGCGCGCGACGCTCCCCGTGGCGCTGTCGGTGATCGCGGGGCGATAGAAGCCCCGGGCATCGGCGGAAACCCCGCGCAGCACCGTGGTGTCCGCCACCGCATAGCGACGATAAAGCGCTGTTTCGAGGGGCAGGCCAAACGGCGCGCCAGCCTGGTTCTGACGGGCCGTAACTGCCAGGAACGAGGAGCCCCCTCGCACATTGAAGCTCACGCCACCGAGGCCGGTTGTCTTACGGGTGTTGGCCACCGCATGGACAAACGCCAGCGTCGTAGTGTTGGTGGGCACGGCACCGGTCTTGAGCACCAGCAAGCCGGTCCTGACGGCACGGGCCAGCATCTGAAAACCGGGGATCAACAGCAGGCCGGCCAGGTCCATGACGATTTCAACCGCCATCATCACCAGCCGCGCAGTGGTTTGCAGCCCGATGTCCCGGTTGCTGTTGGAGCGGTGGTCCGCATAGGCGCTTTGGAAATTGACGTGGGCGCGGTGAAAGTTCTCAAGCCAGTCACCGCTGATCAGCCAGCCACGGATCAGGGGCCGACCGCGGTGCTGCCCCAAGGCGCGCTTGACCTGCTCTTGATCGAGGGCGGAGATGCGCGAGCGGAAATAGGTGCGCCATTCTTCCTGTTGCAGCAGCCCGGTAATGCCATCGCTCAGGTCGGCAAACTCATGCAGGTCATTGCCCTCGGGGCTGTCTGGCAAATACACGCCCACGGTGCCCTTGATGTCAGACCCGGCCTGGTCTGAAAAGATCAGCGCACCGTCGATGCTCAGGGCATTGCGCGGCGTGTTGCCCTGCCCATCAACGCTGCCACCCAGGAGCAGCCCATGGACATGAACCCTGCGTCCACCCACCCAGGCCCGCTCGGCAACCGTGGGTGATTGCAGGACCGCCTCCAGCCAACTGGCCAGCAACTTTCGCGGATGGGCGGGCTTGGCGACCGGGTCGATCACCTTGGCCTTGAACACGGCGTCGCCCTGAAGCGATGCCTCATAGCCCTTGAACGCCAGGCTGGCCCGGTACGCCGCCTGCCAGGCCGCCTTGTAGCGTGGTTCATTCATGCGCTGGCGCAACAGGATTTCATAGTTGCCACCGGCGTCGATGCTCGTCGCCATGCTGGCCAGCTCGGGCCCGGTCACGGTGATCGAGAAGCCGCTGTCCGGGTGTCGGAGACGCTGGCCATGGCGGTCGATCAGGTAGACCGCCAGCACTTCGCGCATGGCGTTCGGGTATTGCGGCGCCCGCAGATTGTCGAGCATCAACTGAGTCAGACTGCTGGTGCGCGACTGCCTCGGGTTGGCCTTGTCGCCATAAGACAGCCTGACCTGCGTCCGGTCCGGGTCCACGTCGATGCGCGGGTGGAGGGTTTGCCGCAGGTACTGCTTGATCTTCTGTCGCGTGAATTGCACCAACGTCGGCACATCGCTGCCCAAGGCGTAGACGGCGTCGAACACCTGGGTTTCGAGACGACGATAGTGGGCCTGCTCGGCCGGTGTCGCGCGCTTGTAGAAAGCGGGACGCTGCCTCTCTATCAAGGCTTCCTGGCGGGCCGCCAGTGGCCCGGCCAACGACAACGATGGCAGGCCAAGGGCATCTTCGGTGAGCCGTGCAAAGTCACTCACCGCCACCGTGGCGTTCGCCGGCGCGTCCAAAACCTTTTCCAGCGCTGCGCCTTGCATCTGCAACAGGTCCGCGGCCGCCACCTCGAAAACGTGCCCGGACAGTTCGGTGGAAATGTCCTGGATCCTGCGTTCCTGGCCGTCAAGAAAGGGACGTACGCGGCTGACCAGGTCCTGGAATGCCTCGAAGCGCTGAAGCCCTCGCTCCAGGGAATACAGGAACAGCGATGGTCGGTCGGTAAACCTGATCACCATCGCCGCCGGCCACTTTTTCGGCTGCGCCGCGCCGTGGTCGAGCATGACCGCGTAGACATGAGGCACGGGGGCTCGCGACAAGCGGCTTCTGTCGGCCTGGGACGGGTGGGTGATGATGAGGTCCAGCAAACGGTCGTCATCGCTTTGCTGGATTCGCGCACTGTGGCTGGGCTGGGCGACAGGATCCCGATCGGCCTTGTACAGGTCGAACAGGTGCAGGAAACGTCGGCACAACAATTGCGCCAGGGCGGCTTGCGTGGTGGACGAGGCCGTCACGCCCAGGGACGCTTCCCAGTTCTGGCGCTGGCGAAAGCGCGCCAGTTCGTCACGGAACTCACGTTTCACCTGCTCGTTCGTGGGCGGGTGGGCGATATGGAACACCGTCTCCAGGGCCCGCAGCGTAGGCCCGTCCAGTGCGCCGGCAAAGAGGCTGTCGCCCTCCTCAAGGGAACCGGGGCGGGTGAAAAAACCGACGCCACCGTTGGCGAAGGCAGGTGCCGTGTCGGTCAGCAGGCTGTTGCGCAGCACCTGGGTGAAACGCTCTGATGACGTGAGGGTGCGCTCACCGCTCGGGCTCGTGGTGAAGCGGTTCACATAGCAGTGATCCGGCTCCAGGTTCGCCAGCAACGAGGGGCGAAAGGTCTGTGGGGCAATCCTGGCCTTGAGCAAGCTGACCAGCAGGTTTGCGATGACCGTGTCGAAGGTGGGAACGGCGGCGAACAAACGGGCCAGCTGTATTTGGTGGGTGTCCAGCAGGTCCAACTGCCTGAGTTGCTCCCTTGCCTGGGCGTCGGTCGCGTCCGACCGGGGGCCAGGCGACGCACTGCCCGGCTCATCGTTGGGAAAAATCGACATCTGAAGGATCCGGTTCTGATTGAAGAGTCCGGACCCTATCGCGCTGTTCGAGCCGCCATGGCGTACATATGTATGGGGGGCGGCTGAACCGGGAGGCAAGCGTAAGCTGATATGACCTTTGCAAGACCCACTGTGGGTGCAGGCTTGCTCGCGAAGCGGCCGGCGCGGCCTGACAAAGGCTGCGCGTTATCGTTCTTCGCGAGCAAGCTCGCTCCCACAGAGGATGGGGGGCAAAGCTCAGGCCAGCTTTTGCGCCAACACCGCAATGTGCTCCGGGCCGATCCCGCAGCAGCCGCCCAGATGACTGGCCCCACGTTTCTGCCAGTCTGCCGCCCATTGCAGGTAGCCCGGCGGATCGAGGTCGTCGCGCAGCGGGTCCAGACCGTCATTGGCGGTGGCTTCTTTCGGTTGCGGCGGAAAGGCGTTGGCGTAGGCACCCATGTTGATCGCCACCCCGAGGCGCTCGAAGGTCTCACGGGCGGCATCGATCGCCGCCCCGATCACTTCCGGCTGGCTGCAGTTGAACAGCAGTGCCTGGACACCCAGTTCGGCCGCGACCGCCGCGGCCTCCGCCACCGGCTCACCGGAACGCAGGCGCGGCACTTCGTCGGTGTCTTCATCTTTCAAGGTAAATGACAGCCAGAACGGCTTGCCGTCCTTCGGCAGCCCGGCGTGGATCGCCCGCGCCTCGACCGTGGAACTCTGGGTCTCGGCCAGCCACAGGTCGACATGGGGCGCCAGGCCGGTGACCAGGGGCGTCAGCAGCTCGCTGGCACGGGAGGCGTCGAACAGGTCGGGCCGATAGGAACCGAACAACGGTGGCAGCGAGCCGGCCACCCGCACCGCTTTGCCGGATGCCAGCACGGCCCGTTGCGCCAACGCCCCCGCCAACGCGGCCAACGCCTGGCCTTCGGCGGCGAAACGCGCCTCGCCGATGTGAAACGGCACCACCGCGTAGCTGTTGCTGGTGATCACGTTGGCGCCGCTGGCGATGTAGGCCGCGTGCACGGCCTCCACGGCCTCGGGTGCTTCGCTCAAGGCCAGCGCCGACCACTCCGGCTGGCGGAACGGTGCGCCCCGGCGTTGCAGTTCGCGGCCCATGCCGCCATCGAGAATGACTGTCGTTGCTACGCCCATATGCGATTCACTCATAAGCTTATGAAAAATACTCACTACCGGAGTTGTTCTTATAACTATTTAATACGCAGCCATCGGCTGACTACAACTTATTTTTTACCCGGGACTGCACATGAAACTTCAACCTTTGTTGGCCCTGGGCCTGACCTTACTGGCCGCTTCATCGCAGGCGTTCGCCGGCGCCACCCTGGACCGCATCGAACAGAAAAAAGAGCTGGTCGGCGTGTTGATGGAAAGCTATCCACCCTTCTCGTTCCTGAACGAACAGAACCAGCTCGACGGTTTCGACGTGGACGTCGCCAAGGCCGTGGCCGAGAAACTGGGCGTGAAGCTGCGCCTGGAAACACCGTCCTGGGACGTGATCGCGGCCGGACACTGGAGCGGCCGGTATGACATCTGCATCTGCTCCATGACCCCGAGCAAGGCGCGCGCCGAGGTGTTCGACTTCCCGGTGCAGTACTACGCCTCGCCGGCGGTGATCGTGGTCAACGCCAAGGACGACAGCATCCATGGCGCCAAGGACCTGAGCGGCAAGAAAGTCGGCCTCACCAGCGCCTCCAGCTACGAAAGCTACCTGAACAAGAACCTGGTGATCGAAGGCGCCGAAGACACCCAGTTGAGCTACCCCTTCGACAATGTCCAGATCGCCCCGTACGACACCGACAACGTCGCGTTCCAGGACCTGGGCCTGGGTGCCGGCGTGCGCTTGGACGCGGTGCTGACCAACCTGGTGACCGCACAGCCACGCCTGACGCAGGACAAGCGCTTCAAACTGGCCGGCGAAGCGCTGTACGCCGAACCGAACTCGGTGGCCATCGAAAAAGGCGATGCCCAGTGGGACGCCAAGGTGCGTGAAGTCTTCACCCAGTTGAAACAGGACGGCACCTTGAGCAAACTCTCGCAGAAATGGATCGGCGCCGACATCACTCAATGACCTCTTTCCCGTCCCCTTCTCGGCCACCGCAACCGGTGGCCGAGTCGCGTCTGCAGAAAATCTTCGGTTTCCGCACCCGGCTATACCTGACCTGGGCCACGATGCTGGTGCTGTTCGCAAGCTTCTTCCTGAGCTTCGACCTGAAGTTTTCCATCATCCTCGACAAACTGCCGAACCTGCTGGGGCTGCACCTGGCCCCCAACGGTTTCCTGCAAGGGGCGGTGCTGACGCTGTTTCTGTGCCTGTGTTCGATCGTCGCCTCGTCGTTGCTCGGCTTCATCACCGCCCTGGCGCGCCTGTCCAGCAGTGCGGTGGCGTTCGGCATCGCCAGTTTCTATGCGTCGTTCTTTCGTGGCACGCCGCTGCTGATCCAGATCCTGCTGATTTACCTGGGCCTGCCACAACTGGGCGTGGTGCCCGGCGCCGTCACCGCCGGGATCATCGCCCTGTCGCTGAACTACGGCGCCTACCTGAGCGAAATCTTCCGCGCCGGCATCGTGGGCGTTCCCCACGGCCAGCGCGAAGCGTCCCTGGCGCTGGGCTTGAGTGAAACCGTGATGTTCTGGCGCGTCACCCTGCCCCAAGCCATGCGCACCATCATCCCGCCCACCACCAACCAGTTCATCTCCATGCTCAAGGACTCCTCCCTGATCTCGGTGATGGGCGTCTGGGAAGTGATGTTCCTGGCGCAGTCCTACGGGCGCTCCAGTTATCGCTACATCGAAATGCTCACCACGGCAGCGATCATCTACTGGCTGATGTCCATCGCGCTGGAACTGATCCAGGCGCGGATGGAACGGCATTATGGGAAGGCGTATCTCAAGCGCGGTTGACGTTGCGCGGCGGGTCAAACCGATGGATCCGAGGATGCTGTAGGGCAAAGCTGCGGATCCTGGAGGCCAATGCGCAAATGCGTAAATGGCTTTATGAGTGGCCTACAGATTTCATCCGGTGTGTCTTGCTCCTGACTCGGAGTTGGCTGGCATCACGCTTCGGGCTGCGTTTTTACAGTGTGGACTCTGTTCATGAGGGTCCACACCGATGCCTATCCAACCTTTGTACGCTCCCCACTGCCTTGCGCTGGCGATTGCCCTGGCGCTCGGCCACGCCGACGTTTCAATGGCTCAATCAACCGCCGAAGGCGTTGCGTCGCCAGCCTCCGAAACCGCCGCCCAGATGCAGGCTCGCCTCAAGGCCTTCGCCAATGCGCCGCTCACACACCGCGACAAGATCACCCAAGAGGTCACCCTGGAAAAAGGCGACGACAACGATTGGGTCATCGTGAGCGACGGCGGCAAACTCATCGGCCCGAGCGAGGGTGGAGGCGGCATCAACGTCTTGCAACTGGATACCGGCGCGGGAGGCCTGCTGGACGAAGTCCGAAACTTCCAGGACTTGCATGTCAGACAGGGAGAATGGACGAACACCGTGAGGTTCGACGGCAAAAGCCTGGTCGAACCGAAAGCCAGCCTGATCAACACCGGGCATATGGGCGGCGAGGTACAGGTGCTGGGCAAGTTTGATAACTCAGGCACTGTGGAGGGGCCTGTGTTCGTGAAGGCCAAAGGCAGGTTCAGCGGCGCCGGAACGGTCGAATCGCTGAACGTAGCGGGTGAGCTGGTGGTCAACCCGCAGAACGGCGCCCCAACGGTTACCAGGAACCTGGCGCTGTCGAAGAGCGCAACCCTGGTCTATGGCGTCAACACCGAGGGTGGCAGCGCCACGATCAAGGTCGGTGGTGTCGCGACACTGGGCAACGCGACCCTGAAGGTCGTCACCGCACCGGGCGAATACGTGGGCAGCAGCCAGCATGTGGTGATCGATGCGAAGCAGGTCGTGGGGAAATTCGCAAAGGTAGACAGCGACCTGGCATTCATGACGGTGACACCTGACTACTCTGCCGAAACCCAAGTCAGCCTGACCTATGCCCGCAACGACGTACCGGTCACGCAGGTGGTGACGACTGAAAACGGGCAATCGTTTGTGGAGGCTATTGAAGACCTGCAGCAGGTCAAACCGACAGCACCCGAGCCTACCGCAGTGCCCAGCGTTGCCCAGGCGGCGGTCCAGCCGGAAACAGCAACAACGGCAGATCCGCTTGTCGCCCCCCTGCAACCCATCGCTCAAGCCTCCGTCGACCCAGCACAGACAGACACCCCGGAGTCAAAACTCAACACCGCCATCAACGCCCTGCTCGGTACCAACCTGACGATCGCTGCCGACGCCATCGATCAGTTGGCGGGCTATGACGCGGCCGACCTGGGCAGCGCCACCCTGAGCAGCATCGCTCCCATCAGCACCGGGATGCTCGCGGCCATGGGCCAGAACACTCTGCAAGGCACCGATGGCAACGGTCAGGTCTGGATCCAGGCCATTGGCAACAGCGGGCGCATTGGCAAGCACCTGGATGACTTCGCCCTGAAGCATTCGACTACAGGCGTGCTGTTGGGGACCGATTGGGCAATCAGGCCGACTTGGCGGCTGGGAATCGCCGGTGGCAAGAGCGAGACGCGGCTGGACGGTCATCGATTCGATGGCCGGCTCGACAGCTGGCACGTGGGCGCCTACGCCCTGCGTCAGGACGGACCGCTGGCGCTGCGCCTGGGCGCGGTGTATGGCAGCCACGACGGCGGCACCAAGCGCCACGTTGCCTTCAACGGCTTCAGCGATCGCCTCAAGGGGCGGTACGATGCCACGACACAGCAGGTCTTTGGGCAAGTCGGCTACAACCTGGATGTCGGCCATTTCGATGTCGAGCCCTATGTCCAAGTGGGCTACCAGCGCTACCAACGCGATGACTTCAGAGAGAAAGGCGGTGACGCCGCGCTGCATTACGAGCGCCAGGCCCAAGACCATTACAACAGTGACCTGGGCCTGCACCTGACCCGCCCCTTCGTGCTTGACCAGGGCGCGCGACTGACACCCCGCCTGAGCGTCGGCTGGAAGCACACCTATGGCGACCTGCGCGGCCACTCCCGTCAACGCCTAGTCGGTGGCGGCAAGACCTACACCGTCGACGGCATCGAGTTGGACCGCGATAGCCTGCTCCTGGAAGCTGGGCTGGACCTGACGGTTTCGCCACGCCACACAGTGGGGCTCAGCTACAAGGGTGAAACCGGCCAGGACAACCGCAACGGTGCAGTAATGGGGCAATGGCGAATGATGTTCTGACTAGCTTAGTGACAGCGCCGCAATCTTTGTGGGAGCGGGCTTGCTCGCGAAAGCGTCGGTACATCCGACATTTGTGGTGGCTGTCACACCGCCTTCGCGAGCAAGCTCGCTCCCACCGGGGCCGCGAAAAATCCAGGCAAAAAAAAGGGGAGCCCATGCCCCCCCGAGGTTAAAACGCTGGATCGAGGCTGTTAATTCAGCCTTCGATCTCGATCAGGATCTCGCCCGGATTGACCCGGTCGCCCTTGGCCACATGAATGGCGGTGACCTTGCCGGCGATAGCCGCCTGCACTTCGGTTTCCATTTTCATGGCTTCGGTGATCAGTACGGCTTGACCGGCCTTGACCACATCACCCTCCTTGACCAGCACATCGACGATGTTGCCCGGCATGGTGGTGCTGACGTGGCCTGGCGCGGTGGCTTGATTGCGCTTGCTGCCGCCACCGCCGACAAACTCGTTGAGCGGTTCGAACACCACTTCTTCCGGCATGCCGTCGATGGACAGGTAGAAGTGGCGCTTGCCTTCGGCCTTCACGCCGACACCGGTGATGTCCACACGGTAGGTTTCGCCGTGGACGTCGATGACGAACTCGGTCGGTACGCCTTCGCCGCCGACCGAGCCCACGCTGCCCGCTTCAGGAATGGGCAGCAGGACCTCGGGCGTCAGGCTGCCGGCTTCGCGCTCTTCGAGGAACTTGCGGCCGATGTCCGGGAACATGGCGTAGGTCAGCACGTCCTCTTCGGACTTGGCCAGCGCGCCGATCTCGCCCCGCAGCTTGGTCATTTCCGGCTTGAGCAGGTCGGCCGGGCGCACATCGATCACGTCTTCGCTGCCGATGGCCTGGCGGCGCAACTTCTCGTTCACCGCCCCCGGTGCCTTGCCGTAGCCGCCCTGCAGGTACAGCTTCACTTCGTTGGTGATGGTCTTGTAGCGCTCACCGGCCAACACGTTGAAGAACGCCTGGGTACCGACGATCTGCGAGGTCGGGGTCACCAGCGGCGGGAAGCCAAGGTCTTCACGCACCCGCGGGATCTCCGCCAGCACTTCGTTCATACGGTTCAACGCGCCTTGCTCTTTCAACTGGTTGGCCAGGTTGGAAATCATCCCGCCCGGCACCTGGTTGACCTGCACGCGAGTGTCCACGGCGGTGAACTCGCTTTCGAACTGGTGGTACTTCTTGCGCACGGCGTAGAAGTACAGACCGATCTCCTGCAACAGCTCCAGGTCCAGGCCGGTGTCGAATTCGCTGCCCTTAAGGGCCGCGACCATCGATTCGGTGCCCGGATGGCTGGTGCCCCAGGCGAAGCTGGAGATCGCGGTATCGATATGGTCGGCGCCGTTTTCCACCGCCTTGAGCTGGCACATCGCAGCCAGGCCGGCGGTGTCGTGGGAGTGGATGAACACTGGCAACGACTGCTCGCTCTTGAGCGCCTTGACCAGCTCGCCGGTGGCGAACGGGGTCAGCAGACCGGCCATGTCCTTGATCGCCACCGAGTCGCAACCCATGGCTTCCATTTGCTTGGCCTGGGCCACGAAGGCCTCGATGGTGTGCACCGGGCTGGTGGTGTAGGCGATGGTGCCCTGGGCGTGCTTGCCAGCGGCTTTCACCGCCTCGATGGCCACCCGCAGGTTACGCACGTCGTTCATCGCGTCGAAAATGCGGAACACATCGATGCCGTTGACGGCGGCCTTGGCAACGAACGCCTTGACCACGTCATCGCTGTAATGGCGGTAACCCAGCAGGTTCTGGCCGCGCAGCAGCATTTGCAGGCGGGTGTTGGGCAAGGCCGCGCGCAATTGGCGCAGGCGCTCCCACGGGTCTTCCTTGAGGAAGCGTACGCAGGCGTCGAAGGTGGCACCGCCCCAGACTTCCAGCGACCAATAGCCGACTTTGTCGAGCTTGTCGCAGATCGGCAGCATGTCTTCGGTGCGCATGCGGGTGGCAAGCAGCGATTGGTGAGCGTCGCGCAGGATTGTGTCGGTAACGTGGATCTTCTTGGACATTGTCATGATTCCTTACAGGCCTGCGTGGGCGGCAATGGCGGCGGCGATGGCCAGGGCCAGCTCTTCGGGTTTGCGCTTGATCGAGTAGTTGGTCAGTTCAGGATGGCTTTCGACGAAGCTGGTATTGAACTGGCCGCTGCGGAATTCCGGATTGCGCAGGATCTCCTGGTAGTACGCCGCGGTGGTCTTGACCCCCTGCAGACGCATGTCATCCAGGGCCCGCAGGCCTCGGTCCATCGCTTCTTCCCAGGTCAATGCCCAGACCACCAGTTTCAGGCACATCGAATCGTAGAACGGCGGAATGGTGTAGCCGGTATAGATCGCCGTGTCGGTGCGCACGCCGGGGCCGCCGGGGGCGTAGTAACGGGTGATCTTGCCGAAGCTGGGCAGGAAGTTGTTCTTCGGGTCCTCGGCATTGATACGAAACTGCAACGCAAAGCCGCGGTGCTGGATGTCTTCCTGCTTGACCGACAGCGGCAACCCGGACGCGATGCGGATCTGCTCGCGCACGATGTCGATGCCGGTGATCTCTTCGGTGATGGTGTGTTCGACCTGCACCCGGGTGTTCATCTCCATGAAGTACACCTCGCCCTCGGCGAGCAGGAACTCCACGGTGCCGGCATTCTCGTAGCCTACGGCCTTGGCGGCGCGTACCGACAGGTCGCCGATGTAGGCGCGCTGCTCGGGGGTCAGTTGCGGGCTCGGGGCGATTTCGATCAGCTTCTGGTTGCGGCGCTGGATCGAGCAGTCACGCTCGAACAGGTGCACCACGTTGCCGAAGCTGTCACCGAGGATCTGCGCCTCGATGTGCTTGGGGTTGACGATGCACTTTTCCAGGAACACTTCCGCCGATCCGAACGCCTTGGTGGCTTCGGAGATCACCCGCGGGAACGCCTGTTCGAGTTCTTCGCGGCTGTTGCAACGACGGATACCGCGCCCGCCGCCACCGGACGTGGCCTTGAGCATCACCGGGTAACCGATGCGGTCTCCTTCGCTGAGCGCTTCCTCGATGCCCGACACGTTGCCTTCGGTGCCGGGCGTGACCGGCACACCGGCCTTGATCATGCTGCGGCGCGCTTCGGTCTTGTCGCCCATGCGGCGAATGACTTCCGCCGCCGGGCCGATGAATTTGATTCCGCGTTCGGCGCAGATGTCTGCCAGTTCGGCGTTTTCCGAGAGAAAACCGTAGCCGGGGTGCAGCGCATCGCAGCCGGTTTCCACCGCCAGGTTCACCAACTTGCGCGGGTTGAGGTAACCGGCCAGCGGATCGGCGCCGATGCTGTGGGCCTCGTCCGCACGCTTGACGTGCAACGCATGGCGGTCTGCGTCGGAGTAGACCGCGACCGAGCGAATGCCCATCTCGGCGCAAGCGCGCACGATTCGGACGGCAATCTCACCACGGTTGGCGATCAGGATCTTTGTTATCAATTGGAGGTTCCCTTGAGCCGGTGATACCACGGCCTGGGTCCCAGGCCGACGCGTGACCAGATGTAACAATTGGTCGCAGCTCCACACTAGTCCCGAGCGTTGATTAACAAAAATGAATATTTATTGGGTCACGCATAAGCAAAGACTTATAGTTGCGCTATCCGCCTTGGCCTCGAGTGTTTAGAGAATGCGTAAGTCATTGATGCGTATGACATTGCGTCAGTTGCAGATTTTCAATGAGGTGTGCGACCTGAGGTCCTACAGCCGGGCTGCCGACGAAATGTCTCTCACACAACCGGCCGTCAGCCTACAGATTCGATCCCTGGAAGAGCTGATCGGCCAGCCGCTGTTCGAGTACGTCGGCAAAAAACTCTACATGACCGAAGCCGCCGAAGCCTTGCAACGCGCCAGCCGGGACATCTTCGGGCGCCTGGAAAACCTCGACATGCAGCTGTCGGACATGCAGGGTTCGCTGCAAGGCCAGTTGAAGCTGGCGGTGGAGTCCAGCGCCAAATACTTCGTCCCGCACCTGTTCGCCGCGTTCAAGCGCCAGCACCCGGAGGTCAACCTGAGCCTCACGGTAGTCAATCGCGGCCAGGTCATCCGGCGGCTTTCAGACAACCGCGACGACGTGGTGATCATGTCCATGGTGCCCCAGGACATGGGCCTGGAGTTCCTGCCGTTCCTCAACAACCCGATTGTCGCCGTCGCGCCCCCGGACCATCCGCTGTGCCACATGGGCCCCCTGCGCCTGCAGGACCTGGAGCCCTACACACTGCTGCTGCGCGAGCCGGGCTCAGGCACGCGGCTGGCTTGCGAGGAATACTTCAAGGAAAAGCGGGTGCATTTCACCCAGACGCTGGAGGTCGCTTCGGCCGAGGCTCAGCGCGAATGCGTGGTGGCCGGGCTGGGCGTGGCGCTGTTGACGCGCCACGCCGTGAGCCGGGAACTGTCGTCCGGCGCACTCGTCGAGCTGCCGGTGGAGGAACTGCCGCTGTACCGCAGTTGGTGCCTGGTGCAGGCCCGGGCTAAACGCCTGTCACCCGTGGCGCACGCCTTCCTGGCGTTCGTGCGCGGCGAACGCGCTCAGATCAGCGCCCTGGTTGAGCGTTTCGACGGGAAGCCGCCGGCGTTGCCTGCCAGTAATTGAATTCTGCGGCGTCAGGGAATTCGCTGATTTCAGCCAGGAGCTGGCGCTGTTCGTAGCGGTCTTCGATCGCACGACGAAACGCCATGCGGCGCTGGTCTTCTTGCTGACGACGGGTTTTGACGGCGCTGCGTTCTTCGTAGGACTGGGTCATATCGAGACTCCCAAGACGTATACGGGAGCTTTACGATGCAGGCACGGGATGACCGTTTGGCGGCGCGTGGATGACAGAACAATGAATTCGGAGCGACCACCGCCCTGTGGTGAGCACGCCTGCGCCTGGCCACAGAAGCTTCGGCCCTCAGAACTCAGTCATCCAGCGCCTTCACCGACTTGGGCGACAAACGCAGGCTGCGCAAACTGCGCTTCACGCTCTTGAGATGATTGACCAGGCTCGGCCCGCGGGCCATGGCAACGCCCATCGCCAACACGTCGATTACCACCAGGTGGGCGATGCGCGAGGTCAACGGGGTGTAGATTTCGGTGTCTTCGTGCACGTCGATTGCCAGGTTCACCGTGGAGAGTTCCGCCAGGGGCGTCTGGCTCGGGCACAAGGTGATCAGCGAAGCGCCGCTCTCGCGCACCAGGTTGGCGGTGATCAGCAAGTCCTTGGAGCGTCCCGACTGCGAGATGCAGATAGCAACGTCGGTGGGTTTCAAGGTCACGGCCGACATCGCCTGCATGTGCGGATCGGAATAGGCCGCCGCCGTCAGCAGCAGCCGGAAAAACTTGTGCTGGGCATCGGCGGCCACCGCGCCTGACGCGCCGAAGCCATAAAACTCCACGCGCTGGGCCTGGGACATCGCCGTGACGGCTTTCTGCAAGGCCACAGGGTCGAGCTTCTCGCGCACCTCCATCAAGGTGTGGAGGGTGGTGTCGAAGATTTTCAGGCTGTAGTCGGCGACCGAATCGTCTTCGTGGATCGCAAACTGGCCGAAGCTGGCACCGGCCGCGAGGCTTTGCGCCAGCTTCAGTTTCAGGTCCTGGAACCCCGAGCAGCCGATGGCCCGGCAGAAGCGCACGATGGTCGGTTCGCTGATGCCTACGCTGTGGGCAAGGTCTGCCATGGAGCTGTGCATGACGGCCGCAGGGTCGAGCAGCACGTGATCGGCGACCTTCAGCTCCGATTTGCGCAGCAGGTGGCGTGACTGGGCGATGTGTTGCAACAGGTTCAAAGGGCTGGACTCTTGTTATTGGCAGGTGCCGGGATGTAGCAAGCTTGTAGTTATACTACAAGAATTGGCTTTTTGCCTGCCCTAAACGTAACTGAATCACCGCGCTGCGCCTTTGTTTTAGCCGAAGATCCCCGATGTAGCCACCTAAGCGTGGCGCCGCGCGATCGCCTGGCGGCGGTTCCGCCCGTCCCTGCGCTGCCGACCGTCGCTCACGCGGTTAACGGTCAACTGTCTAGTTGCAAGTTACTGTATTGGCCTGGAAGTTTACTGCGTCGATTAAAGCCCGAATAAATCAACTTACAAATGAAACAGCCTGGGTGATTTCTCATTCTTGGTCGGATGTTATATTGAGTCCGCAGGAAGCCAATACATTCTCAAAGGAGTGACACCATGAACATTAAAACCAAAGACTGGACCGCACACATCAACCGCACGCCCGGCGACGCTTTCTTCCGTACCAAGGGCACCGTTACCGTGCCCCACGCCGGCGTTACACCGAAGCTGGAGCGCAGCCAGGTACAAGACAAATCCTTCGACCTGCGCCTGGAGTTGAAACTTGAAACTTCTGACGGCATGCATTTGCAAGTCATTACCGACAAACCTGTCGAATATAAAGTCAGTGGCAATTCCAATGTAACCGGCGTCAGTATTTTCTACGAAGGCGAATTATTGCACCATATCGATAACGTTCTGATTACCGATTAAAAAACAGCGCTTCCTGACTTCCCACCAACTTAATAAAGGGTTGGTGGGAAGTTTCCCGTACAATCAGTGCTGAGCCCTCAACAAGTCCCCAAGCCCTTGCGCCTCGATCGGCTGGCTGATCAGGTAGCCCTGCACCTCATCGCACTGCTCGTTCCTGAGAAACGCCAACTGATCTTCCCGCTCCACGCCTTCGGCCACTACCTTCAACGACAAGCCATGTGCCATGGCGATGATTGCCCGGGTGATCGCCGCATCCTCACTGCCCTCCCCCAACCCGCGAATGAAGGCCTGATCGATCTTCACGTAGTCCACGGGAATCCGCTTGAGATAGCTTAAGGACGAATAGCCCGTGCCAAAGTCGTCGATCGCCAGCGTCACGCCCAGGTCGCGCAGTTGCTGGAACGTAGCGATGATATGTTCGACGCTGTCGAGCAATTGGCTCTCGGTCAGTTCCAGCTCCAGATACCGAGGCTCCAGCCCGGTTTCCTCCAGCACCTGCCGTACCAGGCTGACCAACTTGCCCTGGCGCAACTGATGCACCGACAGGTTGACCGATACCCTGATCGGCGCGAGCCCCTGGCGCTGCCATTCACACGCCTGCCAGCACGCCTGGCGCAACACGAACTCGCCAATCGGCCCGATCAGCCCGGTTTCCTCGGCCAGCCCGATGAAGTCGCCCGGCGGGACCCGCCCCATGGCTGGATGGTCCCAGCGCACCAACGCCTCCGCGGCATTCAGGCGGCCGGTGGCCAGGCACAATTTGGGTTGATAGAAGACCTTCAGTTGCTGCTCTTCAAGGGCCTTGCGCAGCTGGTTCTCCAACTGCAGGCGCTCCAGGGTGCTGGCCTGGAGGCTGTCGGTGTAGAACTGGAAGTTGTTGCCGCCCAAGTGCTTGGCATGTTGCATGGCCATGTTCGCCTGGCTGACCAGTGCGGAGACTTCCCGCGCATTGTCGGGCAGCAGGCTGATGCCAATGGACGCGCTGACCACCAGCTCATGGCCTTCGATGGTCAGCGGCAAGCGCAACTTGGCCGACAGCCGCGTGGCGACCCGCGCCAGGCTGGAGAGATTGCCATAGGCATCGAACAGTACGCCGAACTCATCGCCGGACAAGCGGGCAATGGTGTCGGCCTCGGGCAGCGCATTGATCAGGCGACGGGCCATTTTCTGCAGCAACTGGTCGGCGATGTCGTGACCCAGGCTGTCGTTGAGCAATTTGAAGCGGTCCAGATCGATGTGCAGCAGCGCCAGGCTGCGCCGTCCACCCTGGCGTACCCGCTGATGCGCTTCCTGCAAGCGTTCGCGAAACAGTGAACGGTTCGCCAGCCCGGTCAATTCGTCGTAGTGAGTCAGGTAGCGCATCCGCTCTTCGGATTCGCGCCGCGCTGAAAGATCGGCAAAGAAGCCGACGATATGGCTGACATTGCCCCGGGCATCACGCACCACGTTCAGGTGCAGCCACTGCGGATACAGCTCGCCGTTGGCCCGCGCTTCCACCAGTTCGCCCTGCCAGGTGCCATGTTGCTTGAGCGACTGGCGGATGACCGGGTAGTGCCGGCGTGCGTCGCGACTGCATGGCAGATCCACCACATTGCGGCCGAGTATGTCGTCGATGCTGAAGCCGGTCACCCGGGTGAAGGCCTGGTTCGCGGCCAGCAGCACGAAGCCCGGATCGAAAATCACGATGCCTTCGCTGGCGGCCTCGAACACCGTGGCCGCCAGTTGCCGCTGTTGCTCCTGCTCCTTGGTAGCGCTGATGTTTCGCCGCGTGCCGACCATGCGCAACACCCGACCGCCAGCGCTGCGCTCCACGGCCCGGCCACGGTCTTCGATCCAGACCCAGTGACCGTCGCCGTGACGCACGCGGTACTCGATCTGGTAATCCTCGCTGCGGCCCTTGAGGTGCTCGACGAGGGCCCGCTTGAGGGCCGGCAGGTCCTGGGGATGCAAGCGCGGGGTGAGATGGCTGAGCATTGCCGTGACGTACTCGGGCTCCAGGCCGAACAATTCCTTGAGCTGGGTGTGGTGGACTTCGTCGGTTTGCAGATTCCAGTCCCACAACCCCAGCTCACTGGCCTTGAGCGCGAGGGCCAGGCGCGCCTCGCTCTTGCTCAGGGCCTGGCTGGCCAGCTCCAGCTCGTGGCTGCGTTGCGCGACCCGTGCCTCCAGGCCAACCTGGGCGGCCCGCAATTTGTCTTCCGCCGTGCGACGTTGCTCGACCTCGCGGGCCAGTGCCTCGTTGAGCTGCCCGCCGCGGGCTTGCGCCTGTTGCAAGTGTTCGATCAGCGCCTGGTTCTGGAACCGCCGCAGCAGGCCGTTCTGGATCAGCCGATTGACCTGCCAGGCCACGACACTCAGCGAAACCAGCACCACCAGTCCAAGCCAACCCCAGCCGTGCTGCTGCTCATCACCGCCCCAGAAGAGATAGCCGATGGCCGGCAACAGGCACGGCAGGGTAAATGACAGGAAGGCTGGAAGGCTCACGGCATAGGCGACACTGGCCGAGAGCGTGGCGGCGCCGATCAGGCCGAATACCCAGGCCTGCTGCTGGAAGCTGTCGGCCGGCACCAACGCGATGCCAGCACCGGCCAGGGTCAGGCCGGTCATCGCCGAGCCCAGCAGGAACATGCGCAACCAGATCGGGTGTGCCTGGCGGCTGGGTATCGCCGAGTCGAACGCGGCGACCTGGATCACCCGCAACGCGACCAGCGACAGCAACCAGACCAGCCAGACGCTGACCAGGAAATAGCGCCGGGGCTCCCACAGCAGCGCGGCGCAGACCAGGCCATTGATCAACATGAACAGCGTAGGCAGCAGCGAGCCCTGGTACAGCAACCGTGTACGCTCTACCGCCATCTCCGTGGCGTACTGCTTGCGAATGACCCGCGGCTCCACACAAGGGCCCGCCAGATCGGAATTAAGGGTCATAGGCACTGTTCTTGTTCTTATTCAGAGGGCACGGAGAACCCGAAAACGAGCACCGAGCATACACAAGCCCGAGGCCATCCCACACTGCTCCAGCTCATAAAAATACGGAAAATACTCGCCTGTTCCTCACCCCGCGGCCTCTGCAAGCGAGCACTGACAACGGCTGCAGCCCATGACCAACCGGTCATCCTCAAACGATCTTTCATCGGCTCAGGCGAAGCGGAGTTTGCCCGGGGTGGCGCCGCACCCTAGAATGCCCCGATGCGCGATGATCTCTCCCTTCTGCTGAATTCCCTCAACGATGCCCAACGCCAGGCCGTAGCCGCCTCCGTGGGTCGTCAGTTGGTCCTGGCCGGTGCTGGCTCCGGTAAAACCCGAGTGCTGGTGCACCGTATCGCCTGGTTGATCCAGGTCGAGAACGCCTCGCCTCATTCGATCCTGTCGGTGACCTTTACCAACAAGGCCGCGGCCGAGATGCGGCATCGCATCGAGCAGTTGATGGGCATCAACCCCGCCGGCATGTGGGTCGGTACCTTCCACGGCCTGGCGCACCGCTTGCTGCGGGCCCATTGGCAGGAAGCCGGCCTGAGCCAGACCTTCCAGATCCTGGACAGTGACGACCAGCAACGCCTGGTCAAACGCGTGATCCGCGAACTGGGCCTGGACGAGCAGCGCTGGCCGGCCCGCCAGGCCCAGTGGTTCATCAACGGCCAGAAGGACGAAGGCCTGCGCCCGCAACACATCCAGGCCAGCGGCGACCTGTTCCTGGCGACCATGCTCAGCATCTACGAAGCCTACGAGGCGGCCTGCCAGCGCGCCGGGGTCATCGACTTCTCCGAGCTGCTGCTGCGGGCGCTGGACCTGTGGCGTGATCATCCCGGCCTGCTGGAGCACTACCAGAAGCGTTTCCGCCATGTGCTGGTGGACGAGTTCCAGGACACCAACGCCGTGCAATACGCGTGGTTGCGCCTGCTCGCCAAGGGTGGAGACAGCCTGATGGTGGTGGGCGACGACGACCAGTCCATCTACGGCTGGCGCGGTGCCAAGATCGAGAACATCCACCAGTACTCGGCGGACTTCCCGGACGCCGAAGTCATCCGCCTGGAACAGAACTACCGCTCCACCGCCGGTATCCTCAAGGCCGCCAACGCCCTGATCGCCAATAACACCGGGCGCCTGGGCAAGGAACTGTGGACCGACGGCGGCGAAGGCGAGGCCATCAACCTCTATGCCGCCTTCAACGAACACGATGAAGCCCGCTATGTGGTGGAAACCATCGAGAGCGCGTTGAAAACCGGGCTGGCGCGCAGCGACATCGCCATCCTGTACCGCTCCAACGCCCAGTCGCGGGTGCTGGAAGAGGCCTTGCTGCGCGAACGGATCCCGTACCGCATCTATGGCGGCCAGCGCTTCTTCGAACGCGCCGAAATCAAGAACGCCATGGCCTACCTGCGCCTGATCGAAGGCCGCGGCAACGACGCGGCCCTGGAGCGGGTGATCAACGTGCCGACGCGAGGCATTGGCGAAAAGACCGTCGAAGCGATTCGCGATCACGCACGCCACAGCCATGTGTCCATGTGGGAGGCCATGCGCCAGTTGGTGGCCAACAAGGGCGTCACCGGGCGCGCGGCCGGCGCACTGAAGGCGTTCATGGACCTGATCGAAGACCTGGCCGCCAAGTGCGTGGAGATGCCGCTGCACCTGATGACCCAGACCGTCATCGAACAGTCCGGCCTGATCGCCTACCACGAAGCGGAAAAAGGCGAGAAAGGCCAGGCTCGGGTGGAAAACCTTGAGGAACTGGTCAGCGCGGCACGCAACTTCGAGAACACCGAGGAAGACGCGGAGCTATCACCCCTGGCGGCGTTCCTCGGGCATGCCTCCCTGGAAGCCGGCGACACCCAGGCCGACGAGCACGAAGACAGCATCCAGTTGATGACCCTGCACAGCGCCAAGGGCCTGGAATTCCCCTACGTGTTCCTGGTGGGCATGGAGGAAGGCTTGTTTCCCCACAAGATGAGCCTGGAAGAACCCGGACGCCTGGAAGAGGAACGGCGTCTTGCCTACGTCGGCATCACCCGGGCCATGCAGAACTTGGTCATGACCTATGCCGAGACCCGACGCTTGTATGGCAGCGAGACCTACAACAAGGTGTCGCGCTTCGTACGTGAAGTGCCCAAGGGCCTGATCCAGGAAGTGCGCCTGTCCAACAGCGTCAGCCGGCCGTTCGGCGGCCAGTCGCAAGGCACCAGCAGCCTGTTCGGTGGCAGCGATATCCCGGAAACCGGCTTCAGCCTCGGCCAGGCCGTACGGCATTCGGTGTTCGGCGATGGAGTGATCCTCAACTTCGAAGGCGCCGGCGCCCAGGCCCGGGTGCAGGTGAACTTCAGCGAAGGCAGCAAATGGCTGATGCTGGGGTATGCCAAGCTCGAAGCGATCTGAACCGGCCACAAAGCGGGTCTTTCCCTGTAGGAGCGAGCAGGCTCGTTCCTACAGCAAGGTTGCCTTCAGTTCTCCGACAGAACTTATGCATCTTTCCTACAGCCAAAAGCGAACAAGCCCTCTTGCGCGATTGAAGCTGAACCTCACCTGTCGCGCAAAAGCCCGAAACACTCTGCCGCTAGCCAGCACCACTTCACCTGTGCAACATGGCGCGTGTGCTATTCACAAATGGGAATGCCTTTATATGAAACGTTTTCTTAGCATCGCCATGGCGCTGTGCATTGGCCTGACGATGGCCATCGATGCCAACGCCGCCAAGCGCTTTGGCGGTGGTAAAAGCTCGGGGGCCGCTCCGACTCACCAAACCAGCCAGATGGCGCCTTCTTCGGCAGCCGGTTCCACGGCGGCCACCGCCGGTGCGGCCGGTGCCGCTGGCGCTGCCACCAAGGCCAGCGGCGCTTCGCGCTGGCTCGGCCCATTGGCCGGCATCGCCGCCGGTGGCCTGCTCGCCTCCATGTTCATGGGCGACGGCTTCCAGGGCATGCAGATCTTCGACATCCTGATCATGGCGGTCATCGCCTTCCTGGTGTTCCGCTTCATCGCCGCCCGCCGTCGCAAGCAGCAGGAGCAGTTCGCTCCGGCCGGCGCGCCGATGCAGCGTGAAGTGTTCAACCAGCAACCCGCTGGCGGTTCGATCTTCGGTGGTTCGGCAGCGCCCGTGGCGGCCCGTCCGGTCATCAACGCACCCGCCTGGTTCAACGAACAGCGTTTCGTCGAAGCTGCCCGCAGCCACTTCCAGGCCCTGCAGGAGCATTGGGACGCGAACGAGATGGACAAGATCGCCGAATTCGTGACCCCACAGCTGCTGGAGTTCCTCAAGCGCGAGCGTGCCGAGTTGGGTGACGGCTTCCAGTCCACTCACATCGACAATCTGCACGTGCAGTTGGACGGCGTCGATGATCGTGCCGACAAGACCATCGCCACCCTGACCTTCAGCGGCGTGTCGAAAAACTCCCGCTTCGACCAGGGCGAAGCGTTCAGCGAAAGCTGGAACATGGAACGTGCCCAGGGCGATGACCAGCCTTGGCTGGTAGCCGGTATCCGCCAGAACAGTTGAACCTTGGCGCGTTTTGCATGTTGAAATAAAAGAACCCCGGCCCCGGCCGGGGTTTTCTATTTCGCGGTTGCATCTATAGCGAGCTACTGTATAAACCGCTCCATACAAAACCGCGCCATCGAGAAAGAGGATCCCCGGACGTGGAAGAAATCATCGAACAATTGCGTGAAGCCAACGAACCCGTGCCGGTTCCGCTGGAGTTGCCCGACGAAGACCTGCTGGTAGAGATCGAAGAGCAGCTGTTCATCGATATCCCGTTCGTCTTCAGGGAGTTTTTGCTGACCGTCAGCGATGTCGTCTACGGCAGCCTGGAGCCGGTCACCGTTACCGACCCACAGTCACACACCTACCTGCCGGAAGTGGCTGCCAACGCCTGGGACGCCGGCGTCGACCGCAGCCTGATTCCGATCTGCCAGGATGGCGACGATTACTACTGCGTCGAAGAAGACGGCACCGTGGTGCTGTGGCAAGCCGAAGAAGAACTGATCGCCGAGGAAACCTGGGAATCGGTCTGGCACTGGGCCCGGGACGTCTGGCTGGAAAGCTGATCGACGCTCGCCGCGGCCAATCAATGCCCGGACGACTCCTTGTGATTGTCCAGGGTTTCGAGCAAGGCCACCTGCATCCGTGTGTGCAGGCGCACGAACCAGCGCCAGAGCAGCGCGGCCACGGCGATGGCCACCACGGCGATCAGAACCAGTAGCTTGTTGGTCGGCAAAATACTGGCCGACAAGGCTGCCAATAGCAGGAAAATCATCAGCAACGAAAGAATCGGGATCACTTCGGCGATCACCCGACGCACGCGCTGGGTGTGACGGCCGGCCATCTCCGGCTTCACGCCCAGCTCTGCCAGCAGCATCGACAGCGCCTTGAGCTTGCGGTACGCGGCAATCAGGAACGGCAGCGACAACAGCAACGCCCCTCCCCAGATCAACGCTTTTTGCCAGCTTGGGTCACTGATCCAAGCTTGCAGGTAAGCCGACATGCCTTCGGCAAAATAACCACCCGAGACAAAGATCGCGATCACCAGCGCCAGATTGACGCCCACCTGGAGCAGAATCCGTCGGATCATCGAAGCCACCATCGCCCCCTCGCCTTGGGGCTGGATGCTGCGCAACCACTCACCGTACATCCCCAGTACCCGCGTCAGACGTTTCGGCATGACGGTCGCCAACCTTACGGACAGCGGGTCGGCGGCTCGGATCAGGTAAGGCGTCATCAGCGTGGTTAGGACCGAAACGGCGACCGCGACCGGATAGAGGAAATCGCTGGTGACCTGCAGGGCCATCCCCAACGAAGCGATGATGAAAGAAAATTCGCCGATCTGTGAAAGCCCCATCCCAACTCGCAACGAGGTACGCCCGTCGTTCCCGGCGATGAAGGCGCCGAGCCCGCAGGACAGCAATTTGCCCAGCACCACTGCGGCGGTGATCACGGCAATCGGCCAGGCGTACTGCAGCAATATGGCCGGATCGAGCATCAAGCCAATGGCCACAAAGAAAATCGCACTGAAGAGATCGCGCACCGGCTCTACCAGCCGCTCGATTTTCAGCAACTGCCGCGACTCGGCCATGATCGCGCCGATCAGGAAGGCCCCGAGCACCATGCTGTATTCCAGCTTCACCACCAGCAGGCAGAAGCCGAAACACAGGCCCAGTACGGTAATCAACAGCATCTCGTTGCTGTCGAACTTTGCCACATAGGCCAGCAGCCTCGGCACCAGCAGGATGCCGATCACCAGCGCGACAATCATGAACAACGACAACTTGCCGACCGTGGAAAACACCTCGCCAGAGCTCACCGTGCCGCTGACGGCAATACTCGAGAGCAAGGCAATGATGCCGATGCCCAGGATGTCCTCGACGATCAGGACGCCGAAGATCAGCTGGGCGAAACGTTCATTCTTCATCTTCAGGTCGTTGAGGGCCTTGACGATGATGGTCGTCGAGGAAATGGCCAGGATCGCGCCCAGGAACAGCGAGTCCATGGTGCCCCAGTCAAACCAGCGCCCTATTTCGTAGCCGATCCAGATCATCAGTACAATTTCGAGGAATGCCGCGATGAACGCGGTAGCCCCAACCTTGAACAGCTTGCGCAGGCTGAACTCCAGGCCCAGGCAAAACATGAGGAAGATCACCCCCAGCTCCGCCAGGGTCTTGATCGTGTCTTCGTCGTGGATGAAGCCGAATGGCGGCGTGTGCGGGCCGATGATGAAACCGGCGACGATG
The DNA here is from genome assembly GCF_018325965.1 of Pseudomonas sp. Cab53. Classification (NCBI taxonomy): domain Bacteria; kingdom Pseudomonadati; phylum Pseudomonadota; class Gammaproteobacteria; order Pseudomonadales; family Pseudomonadaceae; genus Pseudomonas; species Pseudomonas sp. Cab53. The sequence goes on from NZ_AP021902.1 coordinate 6,184,100, forward strand.
TAGCCCAGCACTACCGGTTGCTTGAAACGGTGGAAGAGTACAGTCACCACCCCCGCTACCATCATGATGATCGCCAGATCCTGGATAAAACTGATGGCATGCATGGCGCGGCTCCCTGTTCCCGATGACCCAACGCAGGGCTGGATAAGTCCGTTTCAGTTGTAGGAAATGCCCTCACATGGGCTTTTTGAAGGGTAACACCGCGACTTCCGACAAAAAGACGGTGCAATATAAGGAAACAGATCCATCGGCGCGTGACGGCAAACACAGGCCCAGCGTCCCGATATCGGTGGTATGCAAAGTGTGTCGCCTGCAGCCTCCCCATGAGCGCCCGTAGAGGTGCCTTCCTACATCGCTGCCTTGAACCGTGAGTACGTTATGGAACCCGGAAACGCCCAACTGTCGATGACGGTGTTGATGACCCCTGATATGGCCAACTTCTCTGGCAATGTCCATGGCGGTACCCTGCTCAAATACCTCGACGAAGTCGCCTACGCCTGTGCCAGCCGCTACGCCGGGCGCTATGTAGTGACGCTGTCGGTTGACCAGGTGATTTTCCGTGAGCCGATTCATGTCGGCGAGCTGGTGACCTTCCTCGCGTCGGTGAACTACACCGGTAACACGTCGATGGAAGTCGGCATCAAGGTCGTGACCGAGAACATTCGTGAACGCTCGGTGCGCCATACCAACAGCTGCTTCTTCACCATGGTCGCGGTGGACGATCAGCGCAAACCCGCTGCCGTCCCGCCACTGCAACCGCAGAACAGCGAGGAGAAACGCCGCTTCGAACAGGCCAAACAACGTCGCCAGATCCGCCAGGAACTGGAAAAACGTTATCAGGAGATCAAGGCCGACGGGCCGTAACGGCACCGCAGAAAAGATGGGAGCGGGCTTGTCCGCTCCCACAAAGCACGCAGCAGCCTGGGGTGATCAGAGGCTGATCGGCACCGCCTCGAAGCGCACTCGCGGATGGGCGATGCGGTCCTGGGCGCGAACCAGCTCCAGCTCGTAACTGGCGCATGCCTGGGTTTCCAGCAGCACCTCATGAACAGCGGCGGCGGTGAATTCGAAGGCCGCCACCAGGCTGTCCCCCAACAGTATCCGCGCCAGGAACAGCCCCGACGTCAGGTCACCCACGCCCACCGGCTGACGCGGGAAGGCCAGCAGCGGCCGGCGCAGGTGCCAACTGCCATCGGCGGTCACCAGCAGCATTTCAAAACTGTCTTCAGGCTTGCCAGGGTAGGCCAGGTGCTTGACCAGCACCGCCTTAGGCCCACGGATCAGCAACGCCCGGGCCATGGCCAGACAATCGAGTAATGACTGCGCCTTGCGTCCCGAGAAACTGTCCAGCTCCAGTTGGTTCGGGCACATGAGGTCCGCCACGGCAGCGGCTTCTTCCAGCAGAAACGCGCTCACCTCGGGCGCCACGATGCAGCCCTTCTCAGGATGCCCCATGACCGGATCGCACAGGTACAACGCCTTCGGATTGGCCGCCTTGATCCGCGCGACACCGGTCAGAATCGCCCGCCCCTGGGCGGCGCTGCCCAGGTAGCCAGACAGCACCGCGTCGCATTGACCCAACTCACCGATGGCCGCGATGCCCTCCACCAGGGCCGGGATCTGCTGCGGCGCCAGCACCTCTCCGGCCCATTGGCCGTACTGGGTGTGATTGGAAAACTGCACGGTGTTGAGCGGCCAGACGTTGACCCCGACCCGCTGCATCGGAAACACGGCGGCGCTGTTGCCGGCATGACCGAATACCACATGAGACTGGATGGCAAGCAGATGAGGTGTACGTTTCATGCGGGAAGTTTCCGTAAAACGATTGAAATTCAAGCCGCGCAGTATGCGACTAAACGCAGCCTGTACGACAGACCGGCGACACAGTTAAGCTGATGGCAACTTGTTGGAGCACTTCGTTCATGCTGACCCTTGGAAACATCTTCGTGCTGATGCTGCTGGCCACCGGCGGCGCCTGGCTGTGGCACAACCATGGTTTGCGTGAACGGGCGCTGGCAAGGGTCATGCAGCATTGCGCCCAGCTCAAGATCGAATTGCTCGACGGCAACGTGGCACTGAAGAAGATCGGGTTCGTGAAGGACGCCAACGGCCGACGACGCTTGGCGCGTATTTATAACTTCGAATTCACTGTCACGGGCGAAACCCGCCACTCGGGCACCATTACCCAGTTCGGCGCCCACAGTGCGCACATCGAACTGGCGCCCTACCCGATGCCATTCGAAGAAACCCCACCCGCACCGATCGAACCGGTCCAGACCCGGCCCAGGGCCGAAGTCATTGAACTGAGCCAGTGGCGACAGGAACACAACAAGTGGAAGCCCTGAACCAGCGCAGGTTCAGAGGCACCGGCATGTCGCCAGACCGGCCTGCAACATAGCCACGTCTTGCGGCCTGTCAAAGATCAGCTCGACCCGTGAATCCTGTCGCCATTCGCTGGGGTGCCAGTGCGGCGTCGCCCCTTCCACCGCGTTGGCCGACCACCAACCGTCGGCGCCGTGGATCACCATCTTCGCCCGCTTCCAGGCGCAGCTTTGCAGCCACTGGATCACCGCCGCCGTATCGAACCGTTGGCTGGGGTGCCAGCGCCACCCGATGCTCCAGGCAGTCTCTTGCTGTTGGAACAGGCAAATCGGCAGCGATGGGTCGCTCCAGACTGCCGGCAGCGCACCCACGCCATGGGGCAGTTTCGGATGAGCCACGGCCTCGCGCCCTCGAGCGGCCAGCCCCGGCAATCGATCAAGGGGCAACGCCGCGTGTTGGGTCCAGTGCAGCGCGCGCCCAGGCAATTGCCCGGCCACACGTTCGCGATCAGCTTGTGTGAGGGTCTCGGACTTGTTCAGTACCAGTAATCCCGCATCCGCCAGGGTTTCCAGCTGGGCGTCGGGCACTGGCCTGCCGTCCGCCAGCGCCCGCGCATCGAGCACCAACACGCAGGGTTGCACCGCCAGCACGCCGAGCCATGGCGCCTCGTTCAATTGCTGCATCAACTGCACGGGATGGCCCAGGCCCGAGGGCTCGATGAACAACCGGTCCGGTCGCGCCTTGCGCAGCAGTCGACCCAGGCCGATCTGGAACGGCACGCCGTTGACGCAACACAGGCAACCCCCGGCCACCTCGCCCAGTGCGATACCATCGGCAGCTCGGGTCAGCAGCGCGGCGTCCAGGCCGATCTGGCCGAACTCGTTGATCAGCACCGCCCAGCGCTCGTTGGCCGGACGCTGGGCCAGCAACTGCTGGATCAGGCTGGTCTTGCCGGCGCCCAAGGGGCCGGCGATGACATGGGTGGGAATGTGCTGCAACATAATCGACGGCTTTCGATGGAGGTGAAGATGCGGATGATGGGCGGGTTGTTGCTGGCGCTGGCGTCAAGCCAGGTGCTGGCCCAGGCTTGCGTGGTCCACAGCCAGGCGGAACGGCTGGATGTGAAAGTCTGCCAGCAGAACCGCAACATCCCAGCGAAGCTGTTCGCCGACGGTTTCTGCCAACCCAACCTTGCTGGCCAGAAAGTCGACGTGCAGTACGTTGATCAATGCCCTGGCGGCGCGTTCGGCATTTGCAGCAACGCCCAAGTCGCCAATATGCCTTATCGCCAGGATATTCACTATTACGGCGTGGCCACCGATGCCGCGTACCTCAAGCCATTTTGCCAGGGGCAGAACCAGGGCACCTGGCTCGCCCCTTAAGCCAGCCAATCCAGCGTGAGGATCAGCCGGCGCTGCCCCGGGGCAAGCGCCGGCGAGCGATGAATCAGGCCCCGGCCTTCGTTGCCGTGCCATTTCTCGCCCTTCAGCAAGCCCACGTCACCGCTGCGAAACTGCTGGATGAGGCGTGGATCGCCAGGCTCCGCCGCGGGCTCGGCAAGCCGTCGCCGATCCATTGCGCCTTCCTCAAGCCACTGGCTGCCAACGCCCGCATACGTGGTCAACAATCGCACCGGCACGTGATCCACGTGAAAGCGCGGGCACATGGCCTTGTCCAATGTCCGCAGGCGCAGGCCGACACGCCGCGCGCCCAGCAAGCACGCAAACGCACTGACCAGCCAGGCGACGTCAGCGATGAACCCATCGTGGCCTTGCAGATCCACGAAGCCTGCGGCCAGGCCGGCCAGGTTTGGCGCGGTCTCGTCGTCCGGTATTTCAAGCACCCGTGATTCGGCGAGAGGTTGGTCCATCGACAGCACCATCGCCGCAAAATCGCTGATGTGCGCGGGAAGCTGGCGCTGCCACACCGCCAGGTTGGTGTCGTCGGCCAAGACCTGGGCCAGCGTCTGCGGGGTATCACCTTGCACCTGGCGCGTCACGACGCAGTGCAGCAGTGGCGCCGCCATCACGCTGCAACCTCGTCATGCCAGGTGCCGAACGGGTCCGGCAACCGACGCCACGCCTCGACACCGAGGGCCATTTCCGCATCGGTCAGCAGACAGGCGTCCAGTTCGGCGGTGAGTCGGGCAAAATCGAGGCCCTGGCCGATGAAGACCAGTTCCTGGCGACAGTCGCCCGTGGCGGCGAGCCAATGGTTCATGATCGCCGCGGTGCTTTCCGGGTCCTGTGGCCACTGGTCCTTGGGGACGAAGCGCCACCAGCGTCCGGCAAAGCCATGCCGCATCAAACCGCCCGCCTGGGACCAACTGCCCGCCTCCTCAGGTTTGCTGGCCAACCAGAAGAAGCCCTTCGAACGTAGGAGTTTACCCTGGGTCCATGGCCGGTCGATGAAGTCGAAAAAGCGCTGGGGATGAAACGGCCGGCGCGCCCGGTAGGCTGTCGAGGCAATGCCGTACGCCTCGGTTTCCGACACATGTTCGCCACGCATTTCTCGGAGCCAGCCGGGGGCCTGGGCGGCGCGCTCAAAGTCGAACAGGCCGGTGTCGAGGATTCGCCCCAAAGGCACCTGCCCCATCGTCATGGGAATGACCTGCGCCTGGGCATTGAGGCGTTGCAGGATCGCCATCAGTTCTTCCCGCTCGTCACGACTGATCAGGTCGATCTTGCTGATCAGAATCACATCGGCAAACTCGACCTGCTCAATCAGCAGGTCGGTGATGGAGCGTTCGTCCTCCTCCCCCAATGTTTCTCCTCGGGATGCGAGGCTCTCGGCGGCTTGATAATCCAGTAGGAAATTCACCCCATCCACCACCGTTACCAGGGTGTCGAGCCGGGCAACATCGGCCAGGCTCCGACCTTGGTCATCACGGAAGGTGAAGGTTTCAGCCACCGGCAACGGTTCGGAGATACCGGTGGATTCGATCAGCAGATAATCGAAACGCCCTTCCCTGGCGAGGCGGCCAACCTCCTCCAACAAATCCTCGCGAAGGGTGCAGCAAATGCAGCCATTGCTCATTTCCACGAGTTTTTCCTCAGCGCGGTTAAGTGTCACATCGCGCTGGACTTCGCTGCCATCGATGTTGATCTCGCTCATATCGTTGACGATCACCGCGACTCGCAGATTATCTCGATTGCGCAGGACATGGTTGAGCAAGGTACTTTTTCCGGCGCCGAGAAATCCGGAGAGCACAGTGACGGGAAGGCGATTGGGCATGGGGTCTATCCTCATCGGGCAACCCGCCTGGGTCACGACGGACGCGCGCAACGGCCCGTCCTCGGACCCAGGCGAGTCTTAGGTATATTTATGTTATAGTATAACGATATCCTCCTGCCACCCCCCGTCTTCCGAGAACGCGCCATGGTTAAACCTCTGCGATTCGTCGTAGCGAGCACATTGCTGCTATGGACTCTGGGCGCAGCCTCGGCACAAAGTCCGCTGCTGGCGACCTGTACACGCAGCGCAAATTTGCTGGCGTGCGTAGATGGGCAAGGCAATGCCTACAGCGTCATGACAGCTGGAAAGACGGTCTACTTGCGCGGATTTGAAATGGCCAGCCGGCGCTACTGGGCGCAAACCAATGATCGGTATGGTCAGCTCACCTTCTTCACAGGCGTAGCCTCCAACGGCGAAAGTTGGGTGGGTTACAGCCGGCGTGTGGGATGGACAACGATCAACCGTTTCGCCAGCTCAGGCGGCAGCGCTGGCGCATTTATCTGCGGTCGCCTCAACGGTTGCCAGAACTCAATGCCTTGATGTTTCACGTGGAACGCAGGCACATGAAACTCCGTTCATGAACAAAGAGTGTTCGAATTTTATGTAATACTATAACATCAACTTTGAACACATCACGGACTTCGACCATGAATGCGTTAACACTGCCAGACGTGGCTGCGCAGGTTTCACGCGAAACCCTTCCCCTCGATTGGGTGGGAATGTGCGGCATCGCGACCCCGGTTTTGATCAACGGACAACGCCTGGGCGCAACCGCCGATGCAGGTGTCAGCCTGGATGACGGCACCGCTCGGGGCATTCACATGTCTCGCTTGTACGTGGCGCTGGAAACGCTCGAAGACGCACCATTGGCTCCATCACTGATGCGCGAAATCCTCCAGCAGTTCCTCGACAGCCATGAGGGCCTGTCGCGCGCAGCCTCTTTGAGCATTCACACCGATGTGTTGCTCAAGCGACCGGCATTGGTCAGTCCGCTGGCCGGTTGGAAAAGCTACCCAGTAAGCATCGAAGCGCACTTGGAAAATGCAATGTTCCACGTGGAACTGCGCATTCAAATTCCCTATTCCTCCACCTGCCCCTGCTCGGCCGCGCTCGCCCGGCAGTTGATCCAACAACAATTCGTCGACGATTTCGCAAACAAGCGACTCGAGCACGCGGAAGTTCTCGCCTGGCTGGGCTCATCTAATGGCATCGTCGCGACCCCTCACAGCCAACGCAGCACAGCCACCCTGACCCTACGCTTGAACACCGATTGCAACGACATGCCGCTGCTAGCCGTGATCGACAACGCTGAGGCCGCCCTCGGTACGGCGGTGCAAACAGCGGTCAAGCGTGCCGACGAGCAAGCGTTCGCCCTCGCCAACGGTCAGAACCTGATGTTCTGCGAAGACGCCGCCCGGCGATTGAACGCGGCGTTGAGTCCATTACCCAGCATCGTTGCCGGCCAGGTGCAAGTCGTTCATGCCGAAAGCCTCCACGCCCACGATGCCGTCGCCCACAGCCGTTGGCCTCGGGAGGCACCATGATCCGTTGCCAGGATCTGTGCTGGGGTGCTCCCGGACAACCCCTCACTCCGCCGCTGAACATGGAGCGACCGGCTGGCAGCCTGACCGCAATCATCGGTGCCAATGGTTCGGGCAAAAGCAGCCTGTTGAAAGTCCTGGCCGGGCTGCAAAAGCCGCTGTCCGGAAAAGTTGTGCTGGAGGTTCCACGTCGTGGCGGCGTTTCGTTCCTGCCCCAGCAGCAACACCTTGATCGTCAGTTTCCCATCAACGTGCAGGAACTGGTGGCTGCCGGCGCATGGGGAAACAAACACACCCCACTCATTCGTAAGCAGTTGCTGCAAAGCGCACTGGATGATTGGGCACTGACCGGCCTCGAACGCCGACCGTTGATGGCGCTGTCCGGAGGTGAGTTGCAACGCGCCTTGCTCGCCCGCCTGAGCCTGGCCGAAGCGCCGCTGCTGTTGCTTGATGAACCTCATGCTGCCCTTGATGAACAAGGTCAGGCCCTGCTGTGGAAACACATCCACGGCTGGCATGCCGAAGGTCGAACCGTGGTGGTGGTGTGTCATGATCTGGCTGCGGTACGCCAACATATTCCCCAAACGCTGCTGATTAAAAACACGGGTTGCACGCTGGGCCGAAGCGTCGAGCTGATTGCTCAACAACCCTGCGCGTGGGTGGCTTGATGCTCGCGGCCACTCATTTCTGGCAACCGTTCCAGGAGTTCCTCTTCATGCGGCGGGCCTTGCTGGGCGGCCTGGTGCTGGCGTGCAGCACCGCGCCGCTGGGCGTGTTCCTGATCCTGCGTCGCATGAGCCTGATCGGCGACGCCGTGGCCCATGGCATCCTGCCGGGGGCGGCGTTGGGCTTCTGGTTCGCCGGCCTCAGCCTGCCTGCCTTGACAATCGGCGGCCTCGGCGCGGGCTTGAGCATGGCCGGCCTCGCCGCTTGGATCACCCGGCGCACCGGCCTGCGGGAAGACGCCAGTCTTGCGGCGATTTATCCCATCTCACTGGCGGCCGGTGTGTTGATTCTCGGCATCGCCGGCAAGCGTCTGGATCTGCTCCACCTGCTATTCGGCTCGGCATTGGCGGTGGACGGTCCGACGCTTACCGGCATGCTCTGGGTCTCGGGGCTCAGCCTCCTGGCGCTGGCATCGATCTATCGCCCCCTGCTGCTCGATACCCTGGATCCTCTGTTCCTGCAAACCGTCAGTCGTCTTGGCCCGCTGGCCCATGGCGTGTTCCTGACCCTGGTGGTGTTGAACCTAGTGATCGGCTTCCAAGCCATTGGCGCATTGATGGTGGTCGGGCTGATGATGCTGCCGGCCGCCGCATCGCGATTCTGGAGCCGCCGCCTGCCGGTGCTGATGGCTGTGGCCGCGCTCCTGGGCTGTCTATCGGTTTGGCTGGGCCTGTTGTTGTCCTTCCATTTTTCACTGCCCAGCGGGCCATCCATCGTATTGGTGGCCGGCGTGCTGTACCTGCTGTCCGTGGTATTCGGTCCGGTGCACGGCCTTTTCCGCCGCCCACCCTTGCTCACATCCCAATGAGGTGTTTCCCGATGCGCGCTCTACTCGTGCTGTTCAGCCTGATGCTGTCCATGTCTTTATCCGCTGCCGAGAAACTCCAGGTGGTGACCAGCTTCAGCATCCTCGCCGACATGACCCAACAGATCGGCGGCGAACACGTGCACATCACCAACATGGTCGGGCCGGACGCCGATGCGCACACCTACGAACCCACGCCAGACGACGCCAAGGCGCTGCTGCGGGCGAAACTGATCATCAAGAATGGCTTGGGCTTCGAGCCGTGGCTGGATCGCCTGGTCACCAGCACCGAAACCACGGCGCCGGTGATCAGCGCCAGCCGTGGCGTGATCCCGCGCTCGCTGGATGAGGACGGTGAAACCGTTCCCGACCCGCACGCCTGGCATAACCTGGCGAATGCCGAGTTGTACGTGAGCAACATCACCAAGGCACTGGAAGCCGCTGACCCGGCCAACCGTACGGATTACCAACGCAACAGTCAGGCTTACTTGAAAAAGATCTACGCCCTGTTGGCCGAGGCCAAGGCCAAGCTCGGCGCATTACCGCCGGGCAATCGCAAGATCGTGACGTCCCACGACGCCTTTGGTTACCTGGGCCAGGCCTACGGCATCGAGTTCATGGCACCTCAGGGCTTGTCCACCGAACGTGAACCCTCGGCGGCCGAAGTCGCGGCGCTGATTACCCAGATCCGTCAAGCGAACGTCAAAGCGGTGTTCATGGAAAACATCAAGGATGCGCGCCTGCTCAAGCAGATCGCCGACGAAAGCGGCGCCCACATCGGCGGCACGCTGTACTCCGATGCACTCGCCGCCAGTGGCCCGGCCAGCACATTCACCGGTCTGTTCGAGTACAACCTCAACACCTTGTACGAGGCGTTGAGCAAACCCTGATCACATTGCGTCAGGTTTGTGGGAGCTCTCGGCTCCCACAAGGCCATTCATCTTTGGCCCGGCTTTCAAGCCCGCGGCTTGACCGTCCCGCAGTCCTGGCCTAACCACACCGCACGGGTATCGAGGCTGCCATTCTGCTGGATACCGGTGGCGTTGAAAGTGCCGCTCACCTTGGTCGTGAATTCCCGATCACTCTGGAACGTCGCAACACCATTGCCCTGTGCTTTCGGGCAACTGAAGCGGAATTTCCACTGATTGCCGGTCCGCTCGGTGATCTGCTGCTTGCAGCCCGACTGCGGGTCTTGCAGGGGAATATCATTGGTTTGCACCTGTGCCGGGGTCAGGCAGACGCGAATGCCTTTGCCGCCCATGGTAATGCCCTGCTTTTCCAGCATCGCCCGCTGCTCCGGGGTCATCTGATTTTGCACCTGGCCCAGGATCAACTGCAGGTCCGGCAGATTCTGGTTATCGACTTTCATATTGCTGGAGGTCAATTCCCATAATCCCGGCTGAAGCATTTGTGCCTGGGCCGCCACAGATACCGACAACCCCATCGCCATGGCCACACCCAGCAGACGAACATTCATTGCGAAAACTCCAGAGGACAAGTGGCCGTTAGACGCCGCCCACAGGTTTCGGTTCAGGCCCACACGGCTGAATTAAATAGCGACAATCGCCCTGGAACATGGTCTGTTAAGCATTGAAACTTCAGGAGCAAGGCTGCCCCATGGATTATTTCGGCCCGCATATCTTCGGTTACCTGATCGCGTTGCTGCATACCCTGGGCTCCATCGCCGCCGTCCATGCGGTGCTGACCGTACGCACTGCCCAAGGCTCGATCGCCTGGGCCCTTTCCCTGGTGTTCATTCCCTACCTGACGTTGATTCCTTATCTGGTCTTCGGTCGCAGCACCTTCGATGGCTACATCAAGGCGCGGCGGCAGGCCAACGAAGAAATGCGCAAGGCTGTCTCCGAGCTCAACTGGCGCCCATGGGTCGAGGAAGCCCTCGCCGCCCGCGCTTCGCAGGCCTACGCTTCTTTGCGGGCGATGCCCAAACTGGGGCGTACGCCGTGCCTGGCGAATAATCAGCTGCGGTTGCTGGTCAACGGGCAGGCTACATTCGAAGCGATCTTCCAGGCCATCGAAAGCGCGCGCGAGGCGGTGCTGGTCCAGTTTTTCATCATTCACGACGACCGTCTCGGCCGACGCCTGCACGCGCTGCTTTTGAACAAAGCCGCCGAAGGCGTGGCGGTGTACCTGCTCTATGATCGTATCGGCAGCCACTCCCTGCCCCACCAGTATGTTCAAACATTGCGCGATGGCGGTGTCCAGGTAAAAGCGTTCGCCACCCGCAGTGGTTGGCTCAACCGGTTCCAGGTCAACTTTCGAAACCACCGCAAGATTGTCGCGGTGGACGGCGTGGTGGGGTTCGTCGGCGGGCACAACGTGGGCGATGAATACATGGGCGAGCTGCCGCCGCTGGCGCCGTGGCGCGATACCCATGTCGAAGTGCGCGGGCCGGTGGTGGCGAGCATGCAGGAGTCGTTTGCCGAGGACTGGTTCTGGGCTGCTCGCTCATTGCCGCCGCTGATTTTACCGGACGCCTACCCGGACGACGGTGTGCTCTGCCAACTGCTCGCCAGCGGTCCGGCCGATGCCTATGAGACCTGCTCGCTGTTCTTCGTCGAGGCGATCCACGCGGCCAGTGAACGGGTGTGGATCACCACGCCCTACTTCATCCCTGACGAAGCGGTATTCGCCGCGTTACGCCTGGCAGTACTGCGCGGCGTCGACGTGCGCATCCTCCTGCCCTCGCGGCCAGATCACAAGGTGGTCTATGCCGCCTCCAGCCTGTATGCGTTTGAAGCCGTGCGCGCGGGGGTACGGGTGTTCCGCTACAGCCCAGGCTTCTTGCATCAGAAGGTGGTACTGATCGACCGGGAAATCAGCGCCATCGGCAGCGCGAACCTGGACAACCGTTCGTTCCGATTGAATTTCGAAGTCATGCTGCTGACCGTGGACATCCCGTTCGCCAGTGAAGTCGAGCAGATGCTTGAACGGGATTTCGCCCACGCCCAGGAAGTCGACAAACAGGAAAGCCGGGAGACCCACCGCCTCCAGAAAGTCGGCATGCGGATCGCCCGGCTTATTTCCCCGATCCTTTAAGGGGTGTAGAGGTCGTCGCGAGTCCAGGGCAGATCGTGGCTACCGTCTGCATGCGTTTTCACCGCAAGGATCTGGTGCAGGTTGATCCAGCCCTTGGCGAACGCGTAGGCGCAGCCGGCCAGGTACAGGCGCCAGATTCGCAATGCCTGCTCCGGCACTTCCTTTGCGGCCGCCGCCAGGTTGTCTTCCAGACGCTCGCTCCAGTGATCGAGGGTGCGCGCGTAATGCAGGCGCAGGCTCTCCACGTCGACGATCTCAAGCCCGGCTTCGCTGATGTGGGCAGCGATCATCGACAGGTGCGGCAACTCGCCATTGGGGAACACATACTTCTCGATGAATTCCCCCGCACCGCGTCCCACCGGACGCCCGTCGGTGTGCTTGGCCGTGATGCCATGGTTCATCACCAGCCCGCCCTCTCGCACAGCCCCAAACAATGTCTTGCAGTACTGCTCGAGGTTCGCGTGGCCGACATGCTCGAACATACCCACGCTGACCACTTTGTCGAAGCGGCCATCCTGGGGCAGGTCCCGGTAGTCCAGCAATTGCAGTTCTACCTGGTCTGACAGGCCCTGCGCCTTGACCCGCTCTCGCGCCAGGTCCAGTTGCGCCTGGCTGAGGGTAATGCCGAAGACCTTGGCCCCGAACTCCCGCGCCGCGTAACGCGCCAACCCACCCCAGCCGCAACCGACGTCCAGCAGGTAGTCGCCGGGTTGCAACCGAAGCTTGCGGCACAAATGACGAAACTTGGCTTGCTGGGCCTGTTCGAGGGTTTCACTGCCGGTCTCGAAATAGGCGCAGGAATACGCCATGTCACTGTCGAGCCAGAGCTGATAGAACGCGTTGGAAAGGTCGTAGTGATAGGAAATCGCCTTGGCGTCGGTTTCCTTGTCGTGGGCCGAACGCACGGGATGGCTGTCGGCGTCCTCCTCCACCAGTGCCTGGCTCCACTCATCGCAGACCCGCACGACTTCGTGGATCGAGCCCTCAAGTTCCAGTTTGCCTTCGACGAACGCCGCACCCAGCGCATCCAGGCTGGGACGGGTTAATTGCCCGACCATCTGTGGGTCCTTTACCACGATCGTGACACTGGGGTCGGCGCCCAGTGTGAATTCATGGCCATCCCAGAGCCGCAGCCGAAGCGGCAAATGAAGATTCTGGAGGGCCGGTGGAAGCTGCGCGAGCATGAGATATCCCCCTGGTTTCAGAACATCTGAACTGAGGGTAGACCATGGTAGAAAAATAGCAGGCTATCGAATTTATAGCCTTTTTCTATTGCTGTCCCATATTCACTCCCTGTAACGGGTACTCCCAGCGTGGCGCGCCCTCTCAATAGCAGACTGCAATGTCGCTAGACAGTTCGCCTGGGTCAGCCTTCGCTGATTTTCAGCAACGGCTCCTGGAACCGCAGCAGACGCCCGGCATTGCCCAGCACCAGCAGCGTGCTCAGATTGTGCAACAACGCAGCGATCATCGCCCCCGCCGCGCCGAGCCAACCGAACGCGGCAAAGGCGACGATGGCCAGGGTCCAGCCCAGGCCGATGATCACGTTGACCTGCAAGGTACGTCGACATTGGCGACTGAGCCGCACGCACGTGCCGAGGCGGCGCAGGTCGCTGCCGATCAGCACGATGTCCGACGACGCGAGGGCAATGTCCGCGCCACCGGCCCCCATCGCTACGCCGACCACACCGGCCTTGAGCGCCAGGGAATCGTTGATGCCATCGCCCACCACCATCGGGCGGAAGCCATGGTCGATTTCGGTCATGACCCGGTTGAGCTTGTCTTCCGGCAACGCTTGAGCTTGCACCTCGCGGATACCGACATCCTGGGCCAAGGCGTTGGCCACGCTGTGCCGGTCACCGGTCAGCAGCAACTGACGGCCCAAGCCCAGCTCGCGCAACTCCGCCAGGGCCATCCGGGCTTCCGGCTTGACGCTGTCGGCCAACAACAGCCAAGCGAGAAATTTGCCGTCCAGGGCCAGGCCGGCGATCGGACCGTCGTGGACAGGAACCGCGCAGGTCTCGATCCCCAGCTGGGAGAACAGCTCCGGCCGACCCAGCGCCGCCTCGCCCTGCCCGGTCATCGCGACCACACCGAGCCCCTGGCGCTCATGGACCTGCGTCAGAGGCAGGCAGTGTTCCGGCTCGACCAACCCGGCCAATGCTCGGCTGACCGGGTGGCTGCTGGCCGAACCCAAGCTCGCCGCCAACGGCAGCAATACATCGGCAGGGTCATCCTGGGAGCCTTCGATGGATTGCAAACGCAGGGCGCCGTACGTCAGGGTGCCGGTCTTGTCGACCACCAGCGAAGTGAGGTCGGCCAACTCTTCCAGAAAGGCCGAGCTGCGAATCAGGATCCCGTGACGCGCCGCCACGGCGATTCCTGCGATGGCCGTCGCCGGCGCCGACAGCACCAACGCGCAAGGGCAAGCCGCTACCAGCACCGCGAGCATGGCCTGGGCGTCATGGGTCACGAACCAGGTCACCGCCGCCAGCAGCAACACCAACACCAGATAGCGAGCGGCGTAGCGCTCCAGCAAACGGGTGATGGGCGGTTTCGAACGCTCGGCGTTCTGCATCAGGGCGATGACCTTGCCGAGCGTTGACTCATCACCGGTGCGGGTCACTTCCAGGCGCAGCAAACCATCCAAATTGATTGCGCCACCAAAAACCTCGGTGCCTACCCCCGCCTCCAGGGGCACCGATTCACCGGTGATCGGCGCCGTGTCGAGGCTCGCCTGGCCGGACAGCACACGGCCGTCCGCAGGCACCCGGTCACCAGCACGCACCTCCACTACATCACCGGGGCGCAGCGTGCCGTTGTCGACCTCGATGATCGAGCCGTCGGCCTGCACTTTGCGGCCCAGACTGCGGGTGAGCTGGCCGAGGGCATGGATCGCTTCCTGGGAGCCGATGACGCTGCGCTCCTCCAGCACGTGGCCGAAAATCATGATGATGGGCAACAATGCCGCCGTCAGCAGATCGCCTGTAGCCCAGGCCCCGAGCATCGCCAAGGCGATCAACTGATCGGTGATCCCGTGCAGGCTGGGATAACGCAAGCTGTACCAGGCCGAACGCATGACCGGAACCGCCACCAGCAGCGAGGCGACACCCAGCAGCAATTGGCTGACCCCTGTTTGCTCTGGCAACCAGCCGCGCCATACCAACCCCAAGGCGAGCAGCCCGAGCGCAAGCATCGCCAGGGTCAGTTGGCGCGCGGCGGTGCGCTGTTCCGCCGAAGACAGCATCGGCAGCGCGTTGGCTTGAGCAGTCATTGTTCAGCTCCCTGGATGATCAGACGGGAATCGTCTTTCGGATCGACCGTGGTCACGGAACCGGCTTGGCGAAGGATCGCCGGCACACGTTCGCGATAAAGGCGCAGCAGGATCTGTGGATCAGTGCCTTGAGTTTTTGCCAGCCCCAGTACCGTCGCCGTGTCGGCCGACGCCTTGGCGAGCCGTTCGCTGGCTTGGGCGTGGGCGACCTGGAGCGCGCGATCAGCGTCCTGGCGGGCCGTCTGGGTGAGCTTTTCCGCGTCGGTGCGGGCGTTGGCCACGGCTTTGTCAGCCTGCTGGCTGGCGGTCAATACCGCGTTGAAGGCACTCACCGCCGGGCCCGGCAGGCTTGATTGCACATCCACCCGTGCCACCTCGATACCCAGCCCCTGCCCTGTCGCCGCCAGATCGGCCAGGCGCCGGTTGATGCCCTGGACCAGATCGCCGCGCAGCCGTTCACGACGCTCGGCGGCCTGGCTGTCACTGCCCATCAATTCCGGCCGCGCCACCAGAATCGTGTCCAGGTCCCGCGCCGCCGTCAGGGCCACGGCACTGCGGGTCGCCAGTCGATCGAGCGCCGGCAGCACGTGTTCGCCTTGAAGCACGAAGGCGTAGGGGTCGGTGACTTTGTAGAACACCCGCACATCCAGTTGCACCACACCGGCATCGCCGGTCAATAAATAACCAGAACCCGCCAGCGCATCACTGATCGGCGTGGCGAAGCTGGCCACCCGGTCAGCCTGCAAAGCGGGATCCGAGCGCAGCAGGTTTTCTACCCGTCGCTCCAGTACCCGATCCGCCGCTGGCAACAGAATTACTTGTTCCACGGGACTGGGCCACGCCAATAGCAGCCCGGCATTCTGGATTCGATCCAAGGCCCCGAAGTGCAACACCACGGCGCGGTTCTGTGGATCGATCTGCCGCACATTGGAGCAAGCCCAGGCCAACGCGGCCAATACCGTCACCGCGTAAAGCCCGAGAAACGCCAAACGTCCGGCCTGGACCCACGGGCTGGATAACGGATTTGTTCCACGTGGAACCATGCTCATGGTTGTGTTCCACTTTTGCCGTCCATCGCTGGCGGGCCGTCCACCAGTACGCGGAACGGCGCCGCATCGGTGCGCAAAATCAATTTGGTAGCGGGGCTGACCACGGTGCCAAGGGTATCCAATGAGCGCAGCAGGTTGTAGAGCTGCGGCGAGCCGGCGTAGGCCTTGCCATAGATTTCGGCGGCTTCTACTCGGGATTGCGCCTCGATCTCGGCCGCTTTCACCGTGGCATCGGCCTGCATGACCCGCGCATCCCGCTCGGCGGCAGAACGAATTTGCGCCGCTTCGCGCTTGCCGATGGCGGTGCGTTCGGTGGCAATGGTTTCACGCTCGGCACGCATGCGATCCACCGTCGCGGTCAGTGTCACCGAAGGCAAGGTCAGGCGCTCGACACCGACCTGCAACACGCGCACGCCGTAGGTGGTGAGCAACTGTTGATCAATTTGCTGGCGCAGCTGCGCTTCGAAATCGGCGATGTGCACTTGGCTGGCATCGGTGTTGACCAGGTTCGCCAGGTCGAAACTGGCGGCGGTGGTTTCCAGGGCCGAACCGACGAACGTGCGGATCTGCCGCGCGGCTTCGTCCGGCTGGTTCTGCACTGCCCGCATGAAACGTTGCACGTTGTCCGGGTCACCCTGGACCTGCCACGCCACGTACGCCTGGACAATGATCCGCAGGCCATCGCGCGTACCGACATCCTGTAAACCGCTGGACGTGGTGCGCAGGCGCAGGTCCACCGGAATAGCCGCTTCGAACGGCGCCGGCCACCGCCACCCCAACCCTGGTTGCAGCAGGACCCGCGCCGGGTTGCCGAAACGCGTGATTACGGTGGCTTCTCCCGAACGCACTTGCACCAGGCTCGCGGCGGCGACCGCGAACGCGACCAGCAGCGCCGCCCAGGCCATGCGCCGCCAAGGAAACGGCCCAGCTTCCTGTGGCTCACCGTGATGGTGGTGATGATGCCCATGGTGGTGGCCGCCATGAGCGTGAGCGTGGCCGGCGTGGTCGTGGTGACCGTGTGAAGAGGACTGGCTCAATGGGCAGCTCCTGGCAGGACAGGGTTACGCGGCGACGCGGGGTCTGCCGGCAGCGTGAAAGTACGCAGGTCGAGGGTGGGCGCGTTGCCGCCGCCCAGGCGATGATCGAGAAGCAGCAGCTTGGCGTTGCCCAGGCCTTGGCTTAGTTGGCTCAGGTAGCGCTCCAGCACAAAGGCGTGCCCGGCGGTGGCATAGGCTTGGCGGTCTGCGTTAAAGCGCAGATCGGCGGCCTGGGCAGCCGCGTGGGTTTCCCGGGCTCCGGCTTGGGCCTGATCGCGGGCAACACTGGCTTGCAGCTGTGCCTGGTTGGTCTGCTCCGCCGCCGCCCCTCGTTCGCGCGAAATCAGCGCCTGGGCACCGATCTGCGCCGCTTGCACACCGTGGTAGGCGTTGGCCGCCCCGGCCGGTGGATGAATTGCTTCTACCACCGTCGCCAGGATTTCCACACCGCTGTCCAGCGCCTGCAAATCGGCCTGGACCGCGCGACCGATCTCGTCGGCCAGGCTGACGCGGTCCGCGCCCAACAAGCCATCCAGGGTGCGCGAAGCAAACTCATGCACCAGAACACGACTGGCGGTGCTGCGGATCAGCGTGGGAATGTCGGCGCTGTTGTAGGTGGCTGCCAACGCGGCGGCGTCGCTCAGGCCAATGCGGTAGACGAAGCGCACGTCCATGTTGACGATCTGGAAGCTCTCCTGATCCGCCCGCCGACTGGCGATGACCTGGGACTTGTCGTTGACATGGCTGGCGTCCCATAACCGGTTGGCAACCGCCGGCGCCGGCCCCTCGGCCGGTTCGACATCCGCGGCTGCCGGGGCGTCGGCGACGCTGCTCGCCAACTCATGCACGACCCCATTTTCGACAGCCAGCACCCTGCCCCACGGCCAGGGCAGCCCTGCGTGCAAGCCAGGGCCGAAGACCTCCACGGGCTTACCGAAGCGCTCATAGATTCCGCGTGCTTGCAGCGGCACTTCATGCACGCCCGTCAGCAACCAACCCACCAAGGCCACCAAGGCCAACACCGGCAGGAAAGCACGACGCATGTAGCTGAACGCCCAAATCTGGCGCAGGTCGATGCCGAAGCGGTTGTGCAGTTCGTGCTGCAACGCCTGCAAGGGTTGCGGCGGCCAGCACAGCAGATCGGCAATGACACTACGCCCCAACAGGGTCGGCTCCACCGCATCCCGACGGGGGCTGAACAGCGACAACACGGCACGCAGCAGCAACTCCAGCGCCACAAGCCCTGGCAGCACACCCATCAACACCGCCAGGCGCACAGGCCAGACCGATGTTTCGCCGGCGAACAACAGGCACATGGCGCCGAGGACCAGCACGATGATCGGCACCCGAGCCAATTGCGCCAGAGGCTGCGCTTCCGGCCACTCCACGGCAGGTTGCTGGGCCAATTGGCGCTCGAACACCAGCAACCCGAATGCCAGCAGCAACGACAGCGCCGCCCCGACACTGGCCGACGTCCCAAGGGGGGCAGCGGGCAACGTCAGGTTCCAGACTTGCGCCAGGCTCAACAACACCAGCGTTGCCCAGCCGGCCAGCCACAACGCCGGTGCGCCGATGTGCGCGAGCAGACCGGCCCAGCGCACGCCGAGCCGTTCGAGCAATCGTTCATACCACCCACCCAGCTCATCCACCGGCGGTTGCGGCGAAGTCGGGTTATCCAGCGGCGGCGCTAACGCCTTGCCGCGCCATTGCGCGATCCACCCGGCCGATTGCACACCGGCCAGCAACACCAGCACGCTTGCGCCCTGGCTCACCAGCAGGGCTGGCCACAGCGACAGCGGCGAGAACAGCCCGATAAAAAACGCCAGCACCCCGGCCAGGCCTGCCGCCCCACCCAGCATCAGGACCATTCGCCTCATACGACGCCCATGCACTATCGCACGCTGAAAGCGCGGCCATTCGGCCACCTGGCCTCCCTCGACATCAAGATCGACTTGCATACCACCCCAACGCTTGTGGCGATCAGAACCCGGGCTTGTGGACAGAAGCCACCGCCGCTTCGTTACATCTCGTTACCTTATAACGATTACTGTGAAATTTCCGTTTTGAATTCTTCATGCCGCAAGCCATGCCAGCCCCTTGACTTAAGCCTTGACCGTAATCCGTGGAAACGCTCATATTACGAGCATAATTTTTTATCAGGCCAAGTGGGAGAAGCGCGATGAGCAATTACGACGTAGTCATTCTGGGCGGCGGCCCTGGCGGGTACAACGCGGCGATCCGGGCTGGACAGTTGGGCTTGCGGGCCGCCTGTGTCGAAGGCCGCGCGACCCTGGGCGGCACCTGCCTGAACGTCGGTTGCATGCCTTCCAAAGCCTTGCTTCACGCCTCCGAACTGTACGAGGCGGCCACGGGGTCGGCGTTCGCCAACCTGGGGATCGAGGTCAGCCCTACCCTCAATCTGGCGCAAATGATGAAACAAAAAGACGAAAGCGTGGCGGGCCTGACCAAAGGCATCGAGTTCCTGTTTCGCAAGAACAAGGTCGACTGGATCAAGGGCTGGGGCCACATCGACGGACCCGGCAAGGTCACCGTCACCGCCGAAGACGGCAGCAAGACCGAACTCAGCGCCAAGGACATCGTCATCGCCACGGGCTCCGAGCCGATGCCGCTGCCCGGCGTGACCATTGATAATCAACGTATCCTCGACTCCACCGGCGCGCTGTCGCTAAATGAAGTGCCGCGCCACCTGGTGGTGATCGGCGCGGGCGTCATCGGCCTCGAACTGGGGTCGGTCTGGCGGCGGTTGGGCGCCCAAGTGACCGTGGTCGAATACCTCGATCGCATCTGCCCGGGCGTGGACGCAGAAGCCGGCAAGACCTTGCAACGGGCCCTGGCCAAGCAAGGCATTGCATTCATGTTGAGCAGCAAAGTCACCGGCGCCATCCCCTCGGCCAGCGGCGTGCAAGTGCAAGTTGAGCCCGCCGCCGGCGGCGAGGCCCAGAACCTGGACGCCGATTACGTGCTGGTTGCTATCGGTCGTCGGCCGTATACCCAGGGGTTAGGGCTGGTCAACGTCGGGCTGGAACCTGACTCGCGCGGCATGCTTGCCAACCGGCATCACCGTACCGAAGCACCCGGGGTCTGGGTGATCGGTGACGTGACGTCCGGACCGATGCTGGCCCACAAGGCCGAAGACGAAGCCATGGCCTGCATCGAACAGATCGCCGGCAAGGCCGCCGAGGTCAACTACGCGCTGATCCCCAGCGTCATCTACACCCGCCCGGAACTGGCCAGCGTCGGCCAGACCGAGGAGCAGCTCAAGGCCGAAGGCCGCGCCTACAAGGTCGGGAAGTTTCCGTTCACGGCCAATAGCCGGGCGAAAATCAATCACGAAACCGAAGGGTTCGCCAAGGTCCTGGCCGACGAGCGCACCGATGAGATCCTCGGCGTACACCTGGTGGGCCCAAGTGTCAGTGAAATGATCGGCGAATACTGCGTGGCGATGGAGTTCAGTGCCTCGGCCGAGGACATCGCCCTCACCTGCCATCCACACCCCACGCGCTCCGAGGCATTGCGCCAGGCGGCCATGAATGTCGAGGGGATGGCGACGCAGATGTAACCCCTCCCCTGCAGCCTTGCTTTTGTGGGAGCTAGCTTGCCCGCGAAGAACGATAACGCGACCTGTCCATAGCCGCGATGTCCGCTTCGCGAGCAAGCTCGCTCCCACAAGGGAGTGGTGACTCAGGCTGGCCGGGCTTTGCGCCGACGCCGGTTGACCAGCCCCAGCACCGCTGCCGCCACCAGCACCAGACCGCCCACCAGCAGCCAATGTTTATACGGTCGCAGTGCCGAGCGGATCGGGTCCAGCGCCTGGGTAACATAGCGCTTGTTGGCGTTGTGGAATTCCGGCTCCGGGCATTGGTAGCCGAAATTTGCGGCCCACTCCACGTACGGTCCTTCCTTCACGTACCGCTGGTACAACGCGCTCTGCTCTTCGAGGCTCGAGTTGTAGCCGACCGCCTTGCACAACACGGCCGCAAACGCCTGGCTGGTATGGGGCAGGTGATCCGCCGCCTGGCTCGCCAACGCCGTGGCGACAAAACGATAGTGGTAACGCACGTCTGGTTGCGCGGCGCTGGCCTGCTGGCGTTGCACCTCACCCTCGGCCACCAGGGGCCCGACTTTCAACTCCACCGGCTCCAGGGCATAGCTGCCGCCGAGGCTGGCGTAGTCCGGCGCCATCTCATACCCCAGCAGTTCCATGCCCCATTGGCGCGCGATCCGGGACGCACGGTAGTAAGCCTCGGCCTGCCGGGTGGGCCACCATTTGGACTCCGCGTCCTGGCGCGCCTGCCCGTAGGCCCGTGCCTTGTCCTGCAGATCGGCATTGTCGAAATAGGCCGGGGCTTCGTCGTAACGCCCTTCGCGCAACAAACGTCGTCCCAGCAGGTTGCGCAGGCTCGCGGCGACGGGCAAGGGCACGTAGTTGTCGCGATCCTGTTGGCTCAACGCCGGCGGCGCCGGCACTTGCGTGTCTACGTACTGCTTGAGTTCCTCCACCGTCAGTACCCGCTCGGCGACTGCGGCGGCGTCGTACCAGTAATTGCTCTGGCCCCGGTAGAGCTGATCGAAAGCTTGCAGGTAATCCCCGCGCTGCAAGGCGAGAATCGCGCTTTCACCGTCGACCCGGCACTTGGGCTGCACCGTCTCGTAGTCCCAATCCGGCGTACGGCGGTTGCCCCACGATTCGTCTTTCGGGAAGGCCTGGGCCGCTTTGGCATAGGCCGCCGCCGCGGCGACTTTATCGCCATCGCGCAACGCCAGCTTGGCCCGCACCCACCAGGCCAATCCGGTGTCGGCGGCTTTATCTACAAAGGCCTTGGCACTGGCGTAATCGCCGTGCTGGTAACTCACCGCCGCCAAGCGATCGGCATCCTCCAGGTTGTCCCGGGCGTTGGCTTGCAACAGTTTGACCAGCCGTTTCTCGCCCGAGGGCTCCTCGCCGTCCCACCAACCGATGCGGCTGAGCAAGTAGGCGGCCGCCAGGCGCTGCACCGAACGGCTCTTGAGCAAAACCGCCAATGGCTCATCCGGCTGCACGTAGAGATCGCCGGCCAACTGCAACAAGGAGCTGTAGCCGACCGGCGATCCTTGCGCGGACTGGCTCGCATACAGCCCGATGGCACTGTCCCAGTCGCCCGAGGTGTAGGCCACCCTGGCCTCTTCGCCCAGGCTGGCGATGCCCAATTCCAACGGGTCGCTGAAACCGGACACGCTCATCTCCCGGGCCTGGCGGAACGCCGCGCGGGCCTGGTCCTGCAACGCCGCCGGCTCGCCACTGCCCGCCTCGGTGCTCATGGCGAACAAGGCGCGTCCCAGGGAATACGCCGCCCAGGTGCTGCGCAACGGGCGCTGGTCGGCCGGCAACGCCAGCAATTGCTGGAAGGCTTCGGCAGCGCGCTGATGCTCGCCAGCGCTGAAGGCCGCCGCGCCAATGGCGTACAACCGCAACTCGGGCGGCAGGTTCGCGGCCTCGGTGGCAATCTGCTCGACATCGTTGAGGGCCCGCAGACGCTCGACCACCGCTTGTTGCGGGGGCGTCAGGCCCATCCGTTCGGCCTGATTGCGCTGTTCAACGTAGGACGACACGTCGTCGTAGCTGTAATCGGGGTTGCGGGTCGCCTCGGTGGCCGGCTTGAGCCCGGCAATCGCCTGGCCGAGACGACTGACCTCGAAGCGAAAGCTGCCTTCAGGCAATTCAGCCAGTGACTGGGCGCGGTTATCCAGCAGGCGCATCGGGAACTCCGGCCCGCAAGCCAGCGCTTGACCCAGCGGCAGGCTGAGGCTCAGGCACAGCAGGCGACGGGGCCACTTACGGGTCAACATTGAAGCCTCCTTGATCAATTTTCGTACAGCGCGCCCAGCCGATCGCGCGCTGGGCACCGGCGGCCAAGCGGCCTTCCCGAATGCGGGTGAAGGTAAGCAGTCCGGGAGTTTGTTGCAACGTGTAACCGGCCAAGGCATCGACGCCGTCACACCCGCCCACCGCCAACGTCAGGCGCTGGGGCCAGGGGCTGTCGAGATTGCCCTGGTTGACCAGCGCGATATCGTACAAGCCGTCCCGCTCCGCCAACTGCACGACCAGTCGACGGGTCAGGGCATCGCCCCGGGCGACGGCCGCGAGCGTGGTCAGGCTCCAGGCCCGGCGATCGCCGGCCAGCGGCAGGCGGAACCAGATCAACCCGGCCAGGTGTTTCGGTGGGTCGGTGCGCAGGCTCGCCGCCAGCCCGGCCACTTGTTGTGGATCAGCCAGCAGCTCGCGCCGCTCGCCGCCCAGATCGATCGGCACCTCGCTTTCCACCACGGGCGCACCGCTTTCCTGGGTCAGCAACGCCACACCGTAGGCCGGCAGGGCCAGGTAGAACGGGCGTGTGGTGACCGCGCTCCAGCGTTCAGCCCAACGCCGGGCCTGGTCCGGGTCGAACAGCCCTTTTCGCGGATCGCTCACTGCATGAACCTGCAGCACGCTGCTCTGCACCGTCGCCAACACCTCCGGCAACGCGGGGCTGTCGAGCCAGGCCGGCAGCGCGGTGATGCTCAGCCGCAGGCTGGCCGGCAAACGCTGCCGCAACTGGCGAAGGAATTGCCCGTAGGCCGGCAAGCGCGCATTGCCGGCGTCGTGGTCGATCTCCACCCCCACGGGCGCCAGGCCTTGAGCTTGCCAGTCGTTGAGCACCTGCTGGATCTGCGCGATCACCTCGTCCTGGTCCAGGGATTTGAGCTGCCCGTCCAGGCGAATCACCGCGATCAGCGGACGCCCGTCCGCCTTGAGCAAGAGCGGATCGATCCGTGCCCGGTTCCAGCCGGCGCCGGGGAACGCTTGCAGCGCCAGCACCCGCAGGCTGGAGAAATCGGCATGGCTTTGCCGCAGCGCCGGCGCGTGGGCCGGGGTCCATTGGCGTTGCCAGATGTAGAGTTGTTGGTCGAGGGGCGGGGCTGGCGGTCGTTCACAGCCGCCCATGAGCAGCGTGGCGAAGGCCAGCGACAGCCGGAAAAGAACACCCATGGAACCTCACCACCCCAGCAAAAGGTCGGCAGATTAACGCCACCCGGACCCGCGGCAAACCGGTTTCGCCAAGGCCTATGGCAGCACGCCAGGCTTGCGCGCAATGATCACCTGACTCTTGGCCACTACCGCATCCAGCGCTTGCTTGATCTGCGCGCCCCGAGGGGAATTGAGCACAGCCTGCCAGGTGTCGGCCCAGTGGTTGAGCAAGGGGTGGTCGGCGTTGCTGAAGTCGACCTTGGCCTCCCAGAACAACAGCATCCACAAAGACCAATAGAAACCGTATTGGCTGTGGCTCAACACCTCCAGCCCGGCCTCGCTGACCATGGCCTTGAACTGCTCTTCGCTGATGATGCGAATGTGGTTGGGCTTCTGGAAGTACTCCGGCGCGGCGATGTCTTTCTGCAATTCTTCGGAGCTGGGGTGCGGCACGCTCAGCAAGTACAGCGCGCCGGGCTGGCCGACCCGCACCAGTTCGGCGAGAAACTGCGCCGGGTCGTCGACATGCTCGATGACCTCGGTGGAAACCACCCGGGTGGCCGTGGCGTCGGCGATGGGCAAGGGGTTGCAGTCGGTCACGTGGCACTCGATACCGCGCGCGGGGGTGTCGCTCAGGCGCTGGCGGGTAGCCTCGACCTTGGCGGCATCGATGTCAGCGATGATGATCTTCGCCCCACGCATCGCGCAGAAATGCACGTTGCCGCCATCGCCACAGCCGACATCCAGCAATGTGTCTTGTGCGGTCACCGGGAAGCCGCTGAACAACTCCCCCGTCTGCTGGTTGAACCAGCCACTGAGCATCGCATCGTGCAGCCCGAGCATGTACGGGTCGACCTTGTCGGCCTTGGCGGCCACGGGCGCTGCGGGCGCAGGGGTGCCCGTGGTGAGTTTCTTCAAAAGGCTCAGCATGACGGGGCTCCAGGAACAGGAAGGACGGTTCGGGCGGTGGACAGGCGTTCAACCAGGCGGACACCGCGCTTGCGCATCGGCATTTCCACCAGTCGGTAGTTGAGTTCGCTCAGCAGTCCGATCAGCAGCAAGGCGCACGCCAGGGCCAGCCACGGATGGCTGGCCGGGTCCGGCGAGCCCAACGGGGCCAAGCGAAACCACAGCTCGCGCAGCAGGAAGAACACCGGGATATGGATCAGGTAGATCCCATAGGAGCGGCTGCCCACCCAAGTCAGCGCGGTTTTCAGCCGGCTGCGCGGTAGCAGGTAATCCCGGTCGTAGGAGGCCACCCAGACCAGCACCGCACTGCACAGCGCAATGACCCCCAGCCGGTAGAACGACAAATTGAAGTGTTCGGTCGCGACCCAGGCCATCACGCCGCCCAGGCCCACGATCAGCAACACACCCAGCCCGGGCCAGCGCAACCCTTTAGGCTCCAAGCGCCAATAGCTCGGTTGCAGGCTCCAGATCGACAACAGCACGCCAAGGGCCAGGGCATCGGTACGGATCACCGACAGCCACAGCGCGCGCCAGGTGAAGAACTGCACCACCACCACCGCCAGCAACACCCAGACCAGGTAACGGCGCGAGACGAACACCAGCAGCGGCAGGACCAGATAGAACTGCTCTTCCAGCGAGAGGGTCCAGTACACGAAACTCGCCCCGTATTCGTAACGCATGAACGCGTCGGCGAAGCGCAGGTTGGCAAACTGCAGAAAGCCGGCCAGGGTCGCTTGCAGGTTGGCCTGCACGCTGCCAAAAGCACCGGAACGGTTCAGGAAAAACGTCGCGAAGAGAATCAGCAGCAGCCAGAGCCAGGCTGACGGCAACAGGCGAAAGGCCCGGCGAAGCCAGAAATCGCGGGTGGTGGTCCAGAATTGCCGGGGCCCGTCGCAGCGGCGCAATTGGGGGATCAGGCTACGCCCGATGACAAATCCCGATATCGCAAAGAACAGGTCCACCCCCCACCACAGCTGGAAACTGTCGGCCAGGGCTGCCAGGCGTGGCCAGCCGCCGGGGAATGGCATGCCTTGCAGGTGATGGAACAGCACGCCCATCACCGCGACGGCGCGCAGCAACTCGATGTCCATGATTCGCCTGCTGCTCATGTGGCACTCCCGGGCAAAAGATCAGGCTTGCGGGCGATGATGACCTGGCTCTTGGGCATGAAGCGGTCCAGCACCTGCTTGATCGCCAGGCCATCGGGTTGCGTCAGCAAGTCTTGCCAGACGCCCGCCCAACGCTCCATCAGCGGCGGGTACGGGGCCTGAATTCGGTCGCGCACGGCCCCCTCGAGGTGGCGACCGGCCGCCTGTTCGCTGGCCCAGAAGAAAATCATGCCCATGACCCAGAAAAAACCGCTGGCCTGGCGGTGCTCGATCACCAGGCCCGCGTCTTCCACCAAGGCGGCAAAACGCTCGGCAGTGAACACCTGGACATGGTTGGGCGCCTGGAAATAGCTCGCCGGCGCGATACCTCGCTGCAAATGCTCGCCCACCGGGGCCGGTACGCTGAGCAGGTACTGCGCGCCCGGCCGGCCCATGCGCACCAACTCCGCCATGAACGGCTCCGGCTGGTCGATGTGTTCGAGCACTTCCATGCAGACGACCTTGTTCGCACACCCGTCGGCCAGGGGCAACGGCAAGCTGTTGCTGACCAGCCCCAGGAAGGGCGCAGTCGCTTGTGCTTCGACCTGCCGCGCCAGCTCACGCACCTTGTCCTGCTCGCTGTCGGTGAAGATCACCGACGCGCCCTGGCGCATCGCGAACAGCGTTGCCACGCCTTCGCCGCAGCCCACATCCAGCAAGGTGTCGCCCGCCCCAATCGCGAAACCCTTGAGCAATTCGCCGGTTTCAGGGCGAAACCAGCCATCGAGCATCGCGTCATAGAGGCCGGCATCACGGGGCGAAACGGCGGCAGCGGGTGGCGGCGCAGGTTCGACCGGCGGCCTGAGCCAGGCAAGCAGGCGCTGGATCATGGCTGCGGCGCGCTCCGACGACGCTGCCCAACCTGCTGGAAGAAAGCCGCCAGGCGCTGTTCGGCGTTGGCCTGGCTGCAGAACGTCTCCAGGCTGCGCACGGCGTGGGCCGACATCCGGCGATAGCGCTCGGGGTCATTGCGCGCCACGTCATAGCTGGCGCGAAAGGCCGAGCACAGCGAGTCCCAGTCGGTGACATAGCGCAGGGTCCGATAGGCCGCACGTGGATCGTGAGGCCAGGCGGTGAGTTCTTCGGTCGACTTCACCACGAAGGCATTGTCGTGATCGATGTAATCGGCCATCGCCGTGTTCAGCGGCGCGATCGCA
The DNA here is from genome assembly GCF_018325965.1 of Pseudomonas sp. Cab53. Classification (NCBI taxonomy): domain Bacteria; kingdom Pseudomonadati; phylum Pseudomonadota; class Gammaproteobacteria; order Pseudomonadales; family Pseudomonadaceae; genus Pseudomonas; species Pseudomonas sp. Cab53. Next base: position 6,211,425 of record NZ_AP021902.1, read on the forward strand.
GGACGACCGCAAGACATGAACTCCATCAAGGGCAAGCATTGCCCTTCCCCGTAGGAACTGTTGACCACATACCGGGTGGCTTCCACCAGCCGCTCGTAGTCCGCGTCCGCCAGGTAGCCGTGAATCAGCACGATGCGGCAGCGGTAGGACTGGTTCTTGTAGACGTGGTGCAGCATGTCGGCAAGCGCCGCGGTGACGTCGTGATGGGTCAGCTTGAGCACCAGGGTCGCGTCGGGCACCTCGCGGAACGTAGTGCAGAACGCGCTGATCATGTCCTTCCAGTTCTTGCGCCCGTCGTAGGGATTGAACACCGAGGTGTAGATCACCCCGTCCAGCAACAACTCGCAGTCCTGGGGCGGCCCGTCCAGCACCAACGGCGTACCGGCCTGGTGGGCCGGCGGGCCATAGGGGCGCAGGTCGGTGGTCCGGCTGTCGATCAGCAAGCCCCGCAGTTGCAGGCGCATGTGATCGACCGTCGGTCGCTGGGCCAGCACCGCACCGCGCGCGGCGAAGCGGTCCCATACCGGCGCCGCGATAGCGACGATCGGGTAATCGGCCCCCATCACCTCGCGCACCGCGTTGACGGTGAAACTGGAATGGGTGATCGCCATGCCGGTCGCCCCCAGCACCACGCGCCAATCGTGCCGGGGCTCACCCTGCCAGCTCTCGGTGGGGATGGTGCTGAATTCCCAGGCAAACACCGGCACCGTCGGGCAGGCATAATGGGCCGCGGTCCGGTGGGGCGGTGAAAACGACAGGAACACGCAATCTTCGCCGCGCGCCAGGCAATCGGCATACAGCGAGTCGACTTCCTCGTCCGGGCGGGTCACCTCGATCACCCGCCCCAGCCGCTCCAGCACCGGGCGGAACTCCTTGAGCACGAAGTAATAGCTGTACTCGGGCTTGCCGAGATTCTCCAGGATGTTGCTCTGGTTGGTTTCCGAATAAATGATGATCAGCATGACGCACTCCCCGCCTGCACCGCGAGCGACAGGCTGGCTTCGTCATCGACCACCAGGAAATCCGCCAGGCGTTGTCGCACCGGGGCGAAGCCGCAATAGCGGCGCATCCGTTCGTTGGCGGCAGCGGCCATGGCCTGATAGGCCTGCGGCTGACTCCGCGCCATGGCATGGCTCTGCTGGTAGGCAAGTTTCAACGAGCCCCAGTCGGGCCGATGGCGCAAGGTGCGATACAAGATGCGCGAATCTTCCGGCCAGATGGTGGGTTCGCGGCTGGACTCGACCACAAAGGCCACCTCGGTGTCGATGTAGTCGCGCATCGCCGTGTGGTCCGGCGCAATGGCCGGACGCCCACAGGACATGAACTCCATCAGCGGCAGGCACAAGCCTTCGCAGCGCGACGCGTTGACGTAGAAGCTGGCCGCGCCATACAGGCGGGCGAACTGCTCGTCTTCCAGGTAACCGTGCATCACGACCACCCGGCACTTGAACGGCGACAACTGGGACAGCAGCGTCAGCAACTCGACGTAGTAGGTCGACAGGTCGTTCTGGGTCATCTTCAGCACCAGCGTAGCGTCCTCGGCGTCACGCAGGGCCCAGCAGAAGGCGGTGATCAGGTGGTGCCAGTTCTTGCGCCCGTCATCGGGGTTGAACACGCTGACATACACCACGCCGCTGACGTGGGTCTCCACGGTCTGGCGGGTGTTCGGCAACAGGGCCTGGGGGTGTACCGGTTCCGGTGGCGACGGCTCAGGCACTGGCTCGATGGCCACCGGCGCCGATGGCCCCCTGAGAATCCGGCTGGCCGACATGCGGACCGGCACCGGCACAAGGTCACGGGCCGCTTCGCGATACCAGCAAAGCAGGTTGTGCTTGAGCCGCCACACCGGCCCTTGTTCGGACTTCGTGGTGAAGACACGGAACACTTCGCGCAGGTAATGGCGGGAGATGAACGCGCGGCGGCGCCACGTCAGGGGCGGTGACTCAATCGCAGGTTCCACCACCGGCGCCTCCACGGGCGGCTCGGGCAGCGGCGCTTGGCCTTCGTTGATCGGCGCGATCAAGCCATCGGCCGACAGCCCGAGGACCTGGCTGTCGATGATGCAGCCCTTGATCTGCAAGGTGGCGCCCGGGTTCACTGGCGTACTCGGGTACCGCTCGCGCACCGCCGCGAAACGCTCCCACAGCGGCGTCGGCAGGACCAGCACTGGAAAGTCCTCGCCCAAGGTCCGGCGAATCGCCGCGGCCGTGTGGCTGGACAGGGTGATCACCCGACCATGGCGCGCCAGCGTGCGGCTCCAGTCATGCCGAGGGTCGTCATCCCAGTGCTCGGCCGGGATCGAATCGAACTCCCAGGCGACCACGCAGACCATCGGGCACAGCAGGTCGACCGGGGCCTTGTGGGGCGGTGAAAACGAAAGGAACAGGCAATCCTGCCCGGCTTCCTGCAATGCCAGGTAGAGCGGATCGACCTCGGCGACCGATGCCACCACGTGCACCGTACCCAGGCTTTCAAGCACCGGACGATAGGCCTTGAGCACGAAGTAGTAACTGTACTCGGGGCGGCCCAGGCTCTGGCTGATGGAGTGGTCGTTTACGTCCGAGTAAAGAATGAAGTTCATGGCACCCCAAAGGGAGGTCGCCTTCCTGGCCACCTCTTTTCATGACGGTCGAGCCAAAGAGCGAAGCGGTGCATGCCGCATTCGTCGTGACCCTCGCTACCCGTCTCGTTCTTGTTTTTAGTGATCCTCGCCCTGCTGTTCGATCTGCGAATCAGCACCGAAGAGGGTGTCGAGGGGCATTCTAAACACATCCGCCAAGGGTTCGTGAACCGCCCGGCGCGAATAAACCCGCTATAAATATGAGAACTGACCGGTCACGGTTTGCGTTATTGAAATTGCCGCGAAATTGGCACAGATTGGCAACCAAACAACTACAACAAACGCTTCTCTTGGCCGATTGTTGAGGGATATTTCCCCGATCTTACGGAGATTTCCTACTCGACTCAGCCAGGCACGAGGCATTCTTCAAAGGGGGTTGGTGCTTGAAAAAACGTCTGTTCGTCACGGGCCTCAGTGGTTTCGTAGGACGTCATATCAAATCACGTCTGGATGCTCCCGATTCGGCCTGGCACGTCATGCCGGTCACTGCCCGCTACGACCTGACCGACAGCAAGACCCTGGAAGCCCTCTGGCCCGAAATACCCGACGCGGTGATCCACCTGGCGGGGCAGACATTCGTCCCCGAAGCCTTTCGTGACCCGGCACGTACCCTGCAGATCAACCTGCTGGGCACGTTGAATCTTCTCCAGGCCCTCAAGGCCCGGGGGTTCAGCGGAACGTTCCTGTACGTCAGCTCCGGTGACGTCTATGGCCAGGTCAGCGAGAGCCAGTTGCCCATCACCGAGTCGCAACCCGCCGCCCCGCGCAACCCTTATGCCGTGAGCAAACTGTCAGCCGAGCTGTTGAGCCTGCAATGGGGCATGAGCGAGGGCTGGCCGGTGCTGGTGGCCCGCCCGTTCAACCACATTGGAACCGGCCAGAAGGACAGCTTCGTCATTGCCAGCGCCGCCCGCCAGATCAGCCGGATCAAGCAAGGCCTGCAACCGGCCCGGTTGCAAGTGGGCGACATCGACGTGACCCGCGACTTCCTCGACGTCGGCGACGTGATCTCGGCCTACCTGGCCTTGCTCGACAGCGGCGTGCCGGGCCAGGTCTACAACATCTGCTCGGGCCGCGAGCAGAGTATTCGCAGCCTCATCGAGCAATTGGCCGACATCGCCCAGGTCGATGTGCAACTGATCCAGGACCCTGCGCGCCTGCGCCGTGCAGAGCAACGTCGCGTCTGTGGCAGCCCCGCCAAGCTGCAGCAGGCCACGGGATGGATACCTGAAACAACAACACAACAATCCTTGCGGGCGATCCTGTCCGACTGGGAGATACGGGTACGAGAAGAATGAAAAGTGCATTGATCACAGGGATCACCGGCCAGGATGGCGCGTATCTGGCCAAGCTGCTGCTCGACAAGGGTTACCGGGTCCATGGCCTGGTGGCGCGGCGAAGCAGCGATTCACGCTGGCGACTACGCGAGACCGGTATCGAACAGGACATCGTCTACCTGGACGGCGACATGGCCGATGCCTGCTCGGTACAGCGGGCCGTGATCAAGTCGGCGCCGGACGAGGTCTACAATCTCGCCGCGCAAAGCTTCGTCGCCGCCTCCTGGGACCAGCCGGTGACCACCGGGATCGTCGACGGGCTGGGGGTGACCCACCTGCTCGAAGCCATTCGCCAATTCAGTCCCCATACCCGTTTTTACCAGGCGTCCACCAGTGAAATGTTCGGCCTGATCCAGGCCGAGCAACAGGACGAACACACGCCGTTCTACCCGCGCAGCCCCTATGGCGTGGCGAAGCTGTACGGCCACTGGATCACCGTCAATTACCGTGAAAGCTTCGGCCTGCACGCCAGCAGCGGCATCCTCTTCAACCATGAGTCACCCCTGCGCGGAATCGAGTTCGTGACCCGCAAGGTCACCGATGCCGCGGCTCGCATCAAGCAGGGCAAGCAGCAGGAGTTGCGCCTGGGCAATATCGACGCCAAGCGTGACTGGGGTTTCGCCGGCGATTACGTCGAGGCCATGTGGCTGATGCTGCAACAGGACAAGCCCGACGATTACGTGGTGGCCACCGGCGTGACCACCACCGTGCGGGAAATGTGCAGGATCGCCTTCGAACACGTCGACCTGGACTACCGGGACTTCGTGAAGATCGACCCGGCGTTTTTCCGCCCGGCCGAGGTCGAGGTGTTGCTCGGCAACCCGGCCAAGGCCCAGAGAGTGCTGGGCTGGAAGCCCAGGACCGACCTCGACACCCTGATCCGCATGATGATGGATTCGGACATGAAACGCGTCGCCAAGGAGTAGGCCATGCTCATTCCCGTGATTCTCTCCGGCGGTGCCGGGACGAGATTGTGGCCGGTGTCCCGCGAGGGTCATCCGAAACCCTTCATGGTCTTGCCCGACGGCCAGTCGTTGCTGGGCAAGACCTACCGACGCGCCGCAGGGTTGTTCGACGGCCGGGGCGATATCGTCACCGTCACCAATCGCGAGTATTACTTCCAGAGCCGCGACCATTATCAGAACGCCCACCTGGAGCGCCATCGCGGGCACTTCGTCCTGGAACCGACGGGTCGTAACACCGCACCCGCGATTGCCGCCGCCACCCTCGCCGTGCAGGCCCTGCACGGCGACGATACGATCCTAGTGGTGATGCCCGCCGACCACCTGATCCAGGATGAAGCCGCCTTCAAGGCATCCGTGGACCACGCCGTGGAGCTGGCCAAGCGCGGCCACCTGGTGACCTTCGGCGTATTGCCGACGACACCGGAAACCGGCTTCGGCTACATCGAACGAGGCAAGCCGCTGGACACTCGGGGCGCGGCCAAAGTCGTGCGCTTCGTCGAGAAGCCCGACTTGCAGACCGCCACCCACTACCTGGAGAGCGGCCGCTTCCTGTGGAACTCGGGCATGTTCTGCTTTTCAGCCAAGACCCTGCTGGCGGAGTTGCACACCCACGCCCCCGAACTGCTGGAGAAGGCCCGCGCCTGCATCGCCGCGAGCACGGCCGTGGAGACGGCAGGTTGCGTGCAGCAGGAATTGTCCGCCGAACATTTCGCCGACATGCCGGACATCTCCATCGACTACGCCCTCATGGAACGCTCGGCCAACGTGGTGGTGATCCCGGCGGCCTTCGACTGGAGCGATATCGGCTCCTGGACCGCCGTCGCCGACCTGGTGCCGGCCGATGCGCAAGGCAACCGCACCACGGGCGAGGCCTTGTTCATGGACAGCCAGCGCAACTTCGTCCAGAGCGACGGGCGCCTGGTGGCGGCCCTGGGCGTGGAAGACCTGATCATCATCGACACCGCCGACGCCGTGCTGGTGGCCCATGCCGACCGCGCCCAGGAGGTTCGTCGCGTGGCCCGGCAGCTCAAGGACAAGGCGCACGAAGCCTATCGCCTGCACCGTACGGTCAGCCGCCCCTGGGGCAGCTATACCGTGCTCGAAGAGGGCCCGCGCTTCAAGATCAAGCGCATCGTGGTCAAGCCGGGCGCCTCGCTCTCGCTGCAGATGCACCACCATCGCAACGAACACTGGGTGGTGGTCGAAGGCATGGCCAAGGTCACCAACAACGGCTCGGGTTCGCACCTGGTGGCCAAGAACGAGTCGACCTTCATCCCCGCCGGCCACAAGCATCGCCTGGAAAACCCCGGCGTCATCGATCTGGTCATCATCGAAGTGCAGAGCGGCGAATACCTGGGGGAGGACGACATCGTTCGCTTCGAGGATCACTACGGCAGGGCCGGCTGATGTTATTGACCCTGCAACGCACCCTGTGGAGCTATCGCGGCTTCGTCCTGGGCAGCGTCAAGCGCGAGTTCCAGGCGCGCTATCGCAACTCGTTGTTCGGCGCGCTGTGGACGGTGCTCAATCCGCTGTCGATGATCCTGGTGTACACGGTGATTTTTTCCCACATCATGCGGGCTCGCCTGCCGGGTGTGGAAGATGGCATGGCCTACAGCGTCTACCTTTGCGCCGGGTTGCTGACCTGGGGTTTTTTCGCCGAGATCACCACCCGCAGCCAGGGCATGTTCCTGGAAAACGCCAACCTGCTGAAAAAAATCAGCTTCCCCAGGATCTGCCTGCCGGTGATCGTGCTGCTCAACGCCGGGATCAACTTCGCGATCATCCTCGGGCTGTTCCTCGGCTTCCTGCTGATCACCGGGCGCTGGCCAGGCCTGAGCTTGCTGGCGCTGGTCCCGCTGCTGGCCCTGCAAATCATGTTCGCCGCGGGGCTGGGCATGCTTCTGGGGATTCTCAACGTGTTTTTCCGTGATGTCGGCCAGTTGTTCGGTATCTGCCTGCAATTCTGGTTCTGGCTCACGCCGATCGTTTACCCGATCACGATCCTCCCCCCTTCGGTCCAGCCATGGCTGGCCCTCAACCCCATGACCGCCCTGATGCAGAGCTACCAGAACCTGTTCCTCTACAACCAGTGGCCGGACTGGGGCTCGCTGTTGCCGTTGCTGGTCGTGGGCCTGCTGCTGTGCATCACCGGCCTACGCCTGTTTCGCACGCGCGGCGGTGAAATGGTGGACGAACTCTGATGGGACATCTACGTGTCAGTGGCCTGGGCAAGGCCTACAAGCAGTACCCGAATCGCTGGAGCCGGCTGTTCGAATGGTTGATCCCCTTTTCCCGCCAGCGCCATCAGTTGCACTGGATCCTGCAAGGGGTGGATTTCGAGATCCAGCCCGGTGAAGCCGTCGGTATCGTCGGGGTCAACGGGGCCGGTAAAAGCACGTTGCTGAAGATGATCACCGGCACCACCCAGCCCACCTGCGGCCAGATCCAATTGCGAGGCCGCGTCGCCGCGTTGCTGGAACTGGGCATGGGTTTCCACCCGGATTTCACCGGCCGCCAGAACGCATTCATGGCCGGCCAGTTGCTGGGCATGCAGGTCGAGGAGATCCAGGCACTGATGCCCGAGATCGAAGGGTTCGCCGAAATCGGCGAGGCCATCGACCAACCGGTACGTACCTATTCCAGCGGCATGCAGATGCGCCTGGCCTTCAGCGTCGCGACAGCCCGGCGCCCGGACATCCTGATCGTCGACGAGGCGCTGTCGGTGGGCGATGCCTACTTCCAGCACAAAAGCTTCGAGCGCATCCGCAACTTCCGCAAGGCCGGCACCACGCTGCTGATCGTGTCCCATGACCGTTCGGCGATCCAGTCGATCTGCGACACCGCCATCCTGCTCGAACACGGGCGCATGGCCATGCACGGCAAGCCCGAAGAAGTGATGGACTACTACAACGCCATGCTGGCCCAGCGCGAAGGCCAGGTGGTGCGCCAGGAAATGCTCGCCAACGGCCAGGTGCGGACCATTTCCGGCACCGGCGAGGCAGGCATCCTCGATGTGCAACTGCTCAACAGCCAGGGCCAGTCGGTGGAAGTGGCCGAGATCGGCCAGCCGATGGTGCTGCAGGTCCGGGTCGAGATCCGCCAGGACATCGAGCGCCTGGTGCTGGGTTTCCTGATCAAGGACCGCCTTGGCCAACCCATGTACGGCATCAACACCCACCGCCAGGACAAGGCGGTGACCGACCTCAAGGCCGGTGAACAGATCACCTTCCGCTTCAGTTTCGACATGCGCCTGGGCAAGGGCAACTACTCCGTTGCCCTGAGCCTGTCGCGGCTGGATTCGCACCTGGACCGCAATTTCGAATGGCGCGACTACGGCTTGGTGTTCCACGTGATCAATAACCGCCAGGAAGACTTCGTCGGCTGTTCCTGGCTCCAGGCCCGGACCAGCATCCAGCGTTCGAGCCAGACGGCCGTCGAAGCACTGGCGCAAAAGGAGTTGCCATGACCCGCCTGCTGGTCGATTGCACCTACGTATACGACCACCCGAATGACAACTCGGGCATCCAGCGAGTGGTGCGCAACGTTATTCGCCAATTGCCGGCCAAGGACCGGGAACGCGAATGCATTCCGGTAGTGATGCTGCAGGGCAAGCTGTACGAAGTGAAAAGCCTGGCGCCCTTGCCCACAAGTGGGCTGGACCTGGCCAGGCTGCGCGTACGGCTGCTGCAGTTCGCCAATCTGTTCTGGGTCAGGCACAGGTCTCTGGAACAGCAGCGGCCTTTCAGCCAGTCGATCTGGGCGCGCCGCTTTCTGTACATTGCCTGCCGACTGTTTGCCCTGGGCTGCCTGAGCATCCCCATTCGAATCCTCGATCGCCTGCTCAAGCGCAAGCCAGGCCCGGAACGCAGCGTACCGCTGGCACATAGGGCCGGCGATCAACTGGTGTTGCTCGATTCTTCCTGGCACTCGGGCTTCTTTCCCCTGGCCGAACAACTCAAGCGTGACGGCGTCGGAATCATCTCGGTGATCTACGACCTGATTCCCCTGACCCATCCGCAATTCTGCGACGCCGGGCTGGTCAAGGTGTTCAACCACTGGTTCGACTGGATTGCCCGTACCGCCGACGGCTACATCGCCATTTCGCTCACCATCCGTGACCAGCTTCGCCAGGAAATGGTCCGACGCCTCGGCGAGCAACAGGTGCGCGAACGCTGGTTCGACTATTTCCATCTGGGCAGCGAACTGGACTTGGCCGACACCTCGCAAACCGTTGACCCAAACCTGTCGCGTCTGTTCCAGCAGCCCGAGCCGGTGTTCCTGATGGTCAGCACCATCGAACCGCGCAAAAACCATGCGTATCTGCTCGATGCCTTCGAGCGGGCCTGGGCTGCCGGTTCACGGGCAAGGTTATGCATCGTCGGGAAGGTCGGCTGGAAATGCGAAGCCCTGATCGAACGTATCAAGCGTCATCCACAACTCGACAGCCGCCTGTTCATGTTCAACAACCTGGCGGATCGAAGCCTGGAGCACGCCTATCAACACTCCACCGCCCTGGTATTCCCATCCTACGTGGAAGGCTTCGGCCTGCCGTTGGTGGAGGCCATGCAACGCGGCTTGCCGGCAATGGGCAGCGATATCGAAGTGTTCCGGGAAATCGGCGGTGATTTCATGACCTACTTCGACCTCGACGACCCCCAGAGCCTGGCGAACCTGGTTCTCGACATGGAACACACCGGGGTATTCCCGGCCAAGCGCAACCTGGATCAATGGCAATGGCTGAATTGGCGCCAGGCCAGTGCACAACTGGTGGAGCGGATCGAACACCATGTGGGGCAAAGGGTCGTCGACCGGGAAACAGCATGCGGATAGCCCTCAACGCCCGGATTCTCCAGGCGCCGCGCACCGGCATCGGCCAATACGTGGCAGAGCTGGCCACCGCCCTGGCCCGGGAACCGGACGTGCAACTGTCGCTGTTCCACGGCTGGGGCTGGAGCCGGCAGTTGCCGCAAGCAGCCAAGCCTGGTTATTCAAAGCTGAGCCCATTGCTGCGACGGGTTCCGGGCGCCTATCAGGCGCGGCGCTGGCTGGAACAGAAACGCTTCGATCAAGGCCGTTCCAAGGCTATCGACCTGTACCACGAACCCAGCCTCTGGCCGCTGGCCTTCGAAGGGCCGACGATGATCACCCTTCATGACCTCACGCACCTGCGCTACCCCGAGACGCAACCGGCGGCCCGCTTGAAGGAAATCGAGCGACGGCTCAGCAGGGCGGTGGAGCAGGCGCAACTGATCATGACCGACTCGCAGTTCATCGCCGATGAGGCCCAGCAGCATTTCGGCCTGCCAGCCGAGCGCCTGAGGGTTGCGCCGCTGGGGGTGGCGGCCCGTTTCCACCCGCGCGAACCGGAAGCGATCGACGCGGTGCTCAAGGCCCATGGCGTGGAGGCGGGGCGTTATTTCCTGTGTGTCGGCACCCTGGAGCCACGCAAGAATCTGTCATTGGCCCTTCGCGCCCATGCCGGGCTGCCCGAGTCCATCCGTCAGGCCTTTCCTTTACTCATTGTAGGAATGGGCGGATGGCAACAAGGGCAGTTCAATGAAGAGTTGCGAAAAGCCCTGGCTGACGGGCATGTTTGTCTGACCGGGTACCTGCCGGACGAGCAGGTCGCCCAACTCTTGGCCGGCGCACGCGCACTGATCTTCCCTTCGCTCTACGAGGGCTTTGGCTTGCCGGTGCTCGAAGCGATGGCCAGTGGAACACCGGTGATTACCACCCGCTGCTCGGCGATGCCCGAGGTGGCCGGGCCGGCCGGCAGCTACTGCGAGCCGCACGACCACCAGGGCCTGCGCGAAGCCATGCTACGGTTAATGGAAGATCGGCTGCACTGGCAGGCCTGTCGGGAAGCGGGATTGCAACAAGCGGCGCTGTTTTCCTGGGAGCGCTGCGCCAAGGTGACCGCGGGCGCGTATCGCCAGGTCTTGGGAGGTTGAATGCGAGTCCTGCACTTTTACAAAACCTATCTGCCCGACTCCATGGGCGGCATCGAACAGGTCATTTTCCAACTGTGCGACAGCACCGACCGGCTGGGCGTCAATAACACCGTACTGTCGCTGAGCAGGGAGCCCGCTGCCGACCCTATCCGGATCCGACAACATGATGTTCATCAAGCCAGGATGGATTTCCAACTGGCTTCCACCGGTTTTTCCTACAGTGTCTTCAAGAAGTTTCGCGAGCTCGCCGCCGAAGCGGACGTGATCAACTACCACTTCCCCTGGCCGTTCATGGACTTGGTGCATTTTTTCAGCGCCGTGAAAAAGCCCTATGTGGTCACCTATCACTCCGACATCGTTCGCCAGCGCAACCTGCTCAAGCTCTACAAACCGTTGATGCGACGCTTTTTGGACGGCGCCGATCGCATCGTCGCCGCATCGCCCAATTACGTGCACACCAGCGATGTGCTCAAGGACTACCCAGACAAAACCCGGCTCATCACCTACGGCCTGAACAAGAGCAGTTATCCACAGCCTGACGCCGAGCGCATGGCGGGCTGGAAGGCCAGGCTGGGCGAGCGCTTCTTTCTGTTCGTTGGGGTGATGCGCTACTACAAGGGCCTGCACATCCTGCTCGACGCCCTCAAGGGCGCGGATTATCCCGTGGTCATCATGGGCGCGGGCCCGCTGGAAAAAGCGCTGCACGCCCAAGCCGCGGCATTGGGCTTGCGCAACCTGCACTTTCTCGGGCGCCTGGGGGATGAAGATAAAGTCGCGCTGCTGGAACTGAGCTACGCCATCGTGTTTCCCTCGCACCTGCGCTCCGAAGCCTTCGGTATCTCCCTGCTCGAAGGCGCGATGTTCGGCAAGCCGATGATCTCCAGCGAAATCGGCACCGGCACCAGCTACATCAACATCCACAACGAAACCGGCCTGGTGGTGCCCCCGAGCGATCCCGACGCGTTCCGCGAAGCGATGCGCACCCTCTGGGATAACCCGGCGCAGGCGCACGCGATGGGCGCCAAGGCCGAAGCCCGCTACCGACTGCTGTTCACCGCCGAAGAGATGGGCCGCAAGTGGGTGGAGCTGTATGAAGAGTTGCTGGAGGAAAAGGCGCTTTCGTACGCATGACGACCATGGCCAGGGAGCCGGCTCCCTGGCCGCAAGGTCGTGGTCGATGGCTCAAGCCGTTTTCTGCAGCCCGATCACCGTACGCGGCATGCCCACGAACCCCGGCAACGCCTCGATCCGCGCCAGCCATGCCCGCACGTTGGCATAGTCCTCCAACGACACGTTGCCTTCCGGCGCATGGGCGATATAGGTGTAGCCGGCGATGTCGGCGACGGTCGGGGTGTCTCCCGCCAGATAAGGGCTGTGGCTCAGTTCCTGATCCACGACCTTGAGCAGGGCGTGAGAACGGGCAATCACGTCCTCGGCGTTATAGGCCGCGCCGAACACCGTGATCAGCCGCGCCGTGGCAGGCCCGGCATGGATCGGCCCAGCCGCGGCCGACAGCCAGCGCTGCACCCGTGCGGCGCCAATCGGGTCGGTTGGCAACCAGCGCCCCTGGCCATACTTGTGCGCCAGGTACACCAGGATGGCATTGGAGTCTGCCAGCACTACACCGTCATCATCGATGACCGGTACCTGGCCAAAGGCGTTGATGGCGAGGAACTCGGGTTTTTTATGGGCACCCTTGGCCAAATCGACGAACACCACCTCGACGGGTAGCTCAAGCAACGACAACATCAGTTCAACGCGATGGGAATGGCCGGAAAGCGGGAAATGGTAGTGCTTGATGGGTTTCATGGTCGACTCCGCTGAGGTGGACGCCATCACCGGAACGGCGTCGATGGAGTCATCCTGCGCTTGAACCGATAACTCGAGAATCACCCGCAAACGCAATCCATTATTTCAACGGAGGAAATAATGCCTCAGCCCCTCAAGGCCGGGACGTGGCGCAATGCATTGACGGTAAAGTCGACAAAACTGCGCACCCGCGCCGGTGCATTGCGCCCACCCTGATACACCACATGGATCGGCAGCGGCGGCAGTTCGAAATCAGCCAAGACAATCTCCAGCTCACCGGTGGCCACAGGATCGGCCACCTGATAAGACAGCACCCGCGTCATCCCCAGGCCCTGGCGGGCTGCGTTGATCGCGGCCTGGTTGGCCGTCACCGCCAATCGCGGCGCGAGCCGAACGACCAGCGGCTGTTCGCCCTCGGCGAAGGTCCAGCTTCGGTTCTGGTTGATGGCCGATGACAACACCACCGGCATCTGCTCCAGCTCGCCCGGATGCCGGGGCCGGCCATGGCGGGCGAAAAATCCCGGCGAACCGCACACCACCCGCCGCACCTCGCCCACGCGCACGGCATGCTGGCTGCTGTCCGGCAACTCGCCGATGCGTACCGCCACGTCGATGCCCTCCTCGACCATGTTGACGTTGCGATCGAGCAGCAAGGCGTTGATGCTGACCTCGGGAAACTGCAGCAGGTAGTCAACCAGCAACGGCGTAACGAAGGACTGGCCGAACAACACCGGCGCGGTAATCGCCAGTTGCCCACGAGGCTGGACATGGCTTCCCGCCGCCGAATCCTCGGCTTCCTGGAGATCGTTCAGGATCCGCCGACAATCTTCCAGAAAGCGCTGGCCCGCTTCGCTCAAGTAGACATTGCGCGTGGTGCGCACCAACAGGGGCGTACCGATGCGCTGCTCCAAGGCCGCCACCGCCCGCGTGACACTGGCCGCCGACAGGCCAAGACGCCGTGAGGCCGCCGAAAACCCCGACTCCAGCGCCACGGCGACAAACACCTGCATTTCCTGAAACCTGTCCATCCAGTCCCCCGATGAGAAATCCTGATACAAGTTTTCCAGACATCCTGAAACAGCGCTACGCAGCCAGTGTAGAGGCCTGGGCCAGTGAACCACAGCGTAGCGCCGCCGGACACTGGGACATTGAACCGGTCGTTGGCAGGCATGCTTGGTACCATCGCGCCGTGTGACAATTTGATGACGAAGGAAAACCCTGTGGGAGCGAACCTGCTCTCGATGGCGGCGGATCAACATGAAAACCAGCGGCTGATTCACCGTCTTCGTGACCACGCCCTTTCCACAGGGTTTGTCTGCTGTTTCATGGATTAGCTTCGACCGAAGGCCTGCTTGTGAAAATTTTTTACCCCCGTTTAAACCCTCCCTACACGCCCCTTCTTGCCTTGATCGGCTGCGTGCTGTTGACCCCGATGGGCCTGCGTCTGGCGCTGGGCTGGTCCGACCCGCTGGGCTATCTCTCGGACCTGGGCGTCGGCGGGTTGCTGGTCGCGCTGCTCTACCGTCGCCCCTGGTGGCTGGCATTGCCCGTGTTGCTGGCCTGGAGCGCGTTGACCCTGGCCAGCATCGAACTGGTCAGCGCCGTCGGGCGGATGCCCAACCCTTCGGACGTGCATTACCTGATCGATCCGCAATTCGTTGAGAACTCCACCAGTGGCGGCTTCGCCCACCCCTGGCTGGCCACGTTCCAGTGCGCGGCACTGGGGTTCTGGCTGCTGGTGCAATGGCTCAATCGGGCGCGACCGGCCCCACGCTTGCCGCGCCATGCCTGGGTAGCGCCGCTGCTGGTGCTGCTGATCCACGGTGCGGTGCAATCCTGGCGGCCCAGCGAGGCGGACCAGTGGAACCTGTTCAACCTGCCCCACCAATTGGCCACCGCCGCCCTCGCCGAGGGTCAGGAGCGCGCCCAGCAATGGCTCGAAGGCAGCGCCCCGGACCCGGCGCCGCCCATGGACGGACTCACCCGCCTGGACCTGGACGGGCAACGCTTGCTGACCGAGCCGGGCCGCGCGCGCAACGTCCTGGTCATCGCCCTGGAAGGCATTCCCGGGGCCTACGTGCGTGCCAATCGCCAGGCGTTGAACAGCACCTATCAAGAAGACCTGATGCCGCACCTGAGCGCCTGGGCCGAGCGGGGCATGAACACCCCCGATTACGTCCTGCATAGCCACCAGACCATCCGAGGCCTGTACGCCATGTTGTGCGGCGACTACGACAAACTCGACGACGGCACGCCCAAGGGCGTCGAAATGCTCAACCAGACCCAGCGCAACCAAGCCTGCCTGCCGGCCCAATTGCGCCAGAACGGTTTCTCCACCCACTTCCTGCAAGCCGCCGGGCTACGGTTCATGGCCAAGGACCGGATCATGCCGCACATCGGCTTCGACACGGCACTGGGCGTGGAGTGGTTCACCCAGCCCGCCTACCTGGAATTCCCCTGGGGCAAGGACGACAAGACCTTCTTCGAGGGCGCGCTGGACTACGTCGGGCAATTGCAACAGGCGGACCGGCCGTGGATGCTCACCTTGCTGACCGTCGGCACGCACCAGCCCTACTCCGCACCCGATGACTACCTGAAACGCTACGACTCTGCCAAGCAGGCGGCGGTCGGTTACCTGGACGACGCCTTGGACAGTTTCCTGGCTGGCCTTGAGCGCCAGGGCATCCTGGACAACACCTTGGTGGTGATCACTTCGGACGAATCCCATGGCATCGACGATGTGCGCCTGGCGTCATCCTGGGGTTTCAACCTGATGCTGGCGCCGGAACCATTGCCCAGGATCAAATCAGGGGTCTATGGCCACGTGGACCTGAGCGCCTCGATCCTCGACTACTTCGGCTTCGCGGTGCCCACGGCGTTGTCCGGACGCTCGATGCTCAGGGATTACACGACGGGCCGGGAGATCATGTCGTTCACCAACGGCAAACTGCGCCATCACGACGGCAACGGCACGTTCACCGAGTGCGATTTCCTGCAGCGTTGCCGGTCCTACGCCAGCCCCGGCTTTATCGCCGACCGGGCTGTCTACAGTGGGCAATACAGCGGCCAGCGCGCACGGCTGATCAGCGCCCGGGCCACCGCCCTGGGCCAGACCCTGCTGCCCACGCCTCTCAACCAGCGTTATCAATTTGGCAGCGCAGAAAAGATCCCGCTGCCGGCTCAGGTCTCCAACGACTGGACCGACAACCTGATCGGGGCCCAGTACCTGGAGATGCCCAAGGGCTCGCAGACCCGCGTCAGCCTGACCATCCGCGCCCTGGAGGCCGACCACGCCGCCTATATTTCCCTGAAGGCCAAGGAGTTCGAACAGGACGTCGCCATGGACCTGCCAACCGAGGTGGCGGTAACCCCCGAGCAGCCGCTGGTGATGGACATCAGTTTTGACAACCCGCAACAGCGCAAGGCCTTTTCCTTCCACCTGCTCGGACACGGGGTGGGCGCCATCGAGATCAGCGACTTCAGCGTCGTGACCGAACTGTCAGGCCAGCCGGAGCAACCGGAATATCTGGACGAGTACCTGGACGATGGGCAGGACGACAGCGAAGTCCAATCCAGCTGAACAAAAAACGCGCAGCCTTTGAAACAGGCTGCGCGTGATCGAAATCGCCCAATGCCACTCGGCGTGGGGATGCCCCAGGCTAATCCAGCAAGCGGTGCAGCTTCGCGTACTGCAACAGCATGATGGTCTTGGCGTCGCAGATCTCCCCCGTCTCGACCATGCCCAGGGCCTGGTCGAGGGACATCTCCAGCACCTCGATCTCCTCACCCTCCTCCTCCAGCCCACCGCCTTCATGCTGCTTGTCTTCGTCGAAATACTCGCCGACGAAAAAGTGCAGCCGTTCCGTCACCGAGCCTGGGCTCATGAAGGCTTCGAAGACCTTGCGCACGTCCTGGATGACGTAGCCGGTTTCCTCCTGGGTTTCCTTGCGGATGCAAGTGTGCGGGTCGTCGTTGTCGAGCAGCCCGGCGCAGGTTTCGATCAGCAGGTCATCGTGCCCGTTGACGAAGGCCGGAAAGCGGAATTGCCGGGTCAGGACCACGGTCTGCTTGGCCTTGCTGTACAACAGGATGGTGGCGCCGTTGCCCCGGTCGTAGGTCTCGCGCGTCAGTTCCTGCCATCGACCGTCACGACCGAGGTAGTCGTAGGTGGTCTTGCGCAGTACGTACCAGTTGTCCGAGAGGACTTCGACGTGCTTGATCCGCACACGGTCCTTGATGCTGGTTGCCTGGGTCATTCATCCACTCCCTTCGAGATCCGTGTCCCATTAAACACTGTTCAGGCGGCCTCGCCGTCAATCGGCACGGCCGGGACCCGGGGCAGCGCTCGCTTGTGCGCCGTCCTGGCGTAGGCGCCCTCGATGATCCGTTGCGCCTCGGGCGAGACCTCTTCGCCCATCAGGTACGCATCGATTTCCTCGTAGCGGCAGCCATAGGCGTCTTCATCCAGCTTGCCAGGGGCCAGGTCCTCCAGGTCCGCGGTCGGCGCCTTGTGCACCAGGTGCGCCGGGGCGCCCAGGGCGTCGGCCAACCCGCGGACCTGGGTCTTCGTCAGCCCGGACAACGGCGCCAGGTCACATGCACCGTCGCCAAACTTGGTGAAAAAGCCCATCACCGCCTCCGCGCCATGATCGGTGCCCACCACCAATCCCTGGCTCAGGTTGGCGATGGCGTATTGCGCCAGCATCCGGGCCCGGGCCTTGGCGTTGCCCTTGGCGAAGTCGGTGAGCGCTGCCGAAGGCTGCAAGCCGTCGAGGACGATATCGGCCATCAGCCCGTCCACGCATGCGGCGATGTTGCACGTGGTGATCACGTCCGGCTGGATGAAATCCAGGGCTGCCTGGGCATCCTGTTCGTCGGCCTGGGCCTTGTAGGGCAACCGGACGGCAATGAAACGCGCCTCGTGGTTTTCATCCCGCAGTTGCTTGACCGCCCTCTGGCACAGCAACCCGGCCGTGAGCGAATCGACGCCGCCGCTGATGCCCAGCACCAGGGACGTACAACCCGACTCGCGCAGAACCTGCTGGATGAACGCGACGCGACGGGCGATCTCGGCGGCTTCACCGCCTGGTTTGAGTTGGCGATCGATGCCCAGTTCCCGGGCAATGGTCTGTTGCACAAGCGAAGTCATATCAGGCTCCCAGTTGTGGATTGATCAGGGCAACGTTGAACACTTGAGCGGCGTACCGCAGGAACGAAACATCCTCACAGACGTTCTTGACCGGATCGTCGGAGAACTTCACGACCGGCTCGCCATGGACCCGCACCAGTTTCATGACGATGCTCAGCGGCTCGACACCGTCGACATCGCAAGCCAGGCTGGTGCCCATCCCGAAGCCGAACTTGGCCTTGCCACGCACATGCCGCAGGATCGGCAGGCATTTTTCGAAATTGAGGCCGTCGGAAAACATCAGGTCCTTGGTGCGCGGATCGACACCCAGCACCTTGTAGCGGTCCAGCACCTTGTCAGCCCAGAGGATAGGGTCACCGGAATCCTGGCGCAGGCCGTCATAGAGCTTGGCGAAGTACAGGTCGAAGTCCTTGAGGAAGAAGTCGGTGCTGATGCAGTCCGTGAGCGCGATGCCCAGGCGGCCGCGATACTCGCGTACCCAGTTTTCCAGCGCGGCGTTCTGGCTCTCGCGCAACCGGCCCAGTTGCTGGTGCACCATCAGCCACTGGTGGGCCATCGTGCCGATCAGCGGCAGGTCGAACTCGTAGGCCAGGTGAGCGTTGCTGGTGCCGACAAAAACCCCAGGGAAATCGCTGCGCATGACGTTCACCACTTCGCGCTGGGCCCGGAACGACAGCCGCCGACGGGTGGAGAAGTCCGAGACACGGAACTCGGCGAGCTCTTCACGGCTGGCGTTTTTCTCCAGCCATTCGAACTTCTGGTACAGCTTGCGGGTGACGTCGGCCAACTCGACATCCGGGTACTTCTCGCGGTTGCGCAACTCACTGACCATGGCCAGTACCGGTTGCTCGAACATGATGCAGTGCAACATCGGGCCACGGACGCGGATATGCAGTTGGCCGTCGACTTCCGACACATGGATGTAGCGCAGATTGAAGCGGAACAGGCCAAGAAACTGTTCGAAGTCGGCGGTCAGGTACTCGCGAAAACGCTTGTTGAACAGGAACCGCTGCTCGCCTTCGCGCAGTTGCAAGCCGGCGAGTTTCTCCAGTTCGACCCGAATCTGCGGGATCAGGTGGCCAAGCCGCTCCTTGGAACGCACGATGAACTGGTATTCCACTTCCACGTTGGGGTGCTGGTGCAAGACCGCCTGCATCATGGTGAAGGTGTAGTAGTCGGTATCCAAAAGGCTCTGGATGGTGCCGTTGCTTGAATCGAATGCGCTGTCCATGGGTCTTCCTTACACGCTTGCCAGTTGAACGGTTTCTTCGCGAGTCGCGGCCACCGCGATGCCCGCTTGCTGCATATCCCGGATGGCCTGGAGGGCGCCCTCCTCGCTGATGGCCCGGCAGGCCGGCAAGTGGATGATCACCTTGAGCCCGGCGCCCGCCAGTTGCAGCGCGGTGGTCTTGACGCAGAAATCCAGCGCCAGCCCGCCGACGATGACCTGCTCGACACCTTGGCCCTTGAGGTACTCGATCACCCCGGTAGAGAGCTTGCCGTGCAAGTCGTGGTAGCACGCGCCGTACGGGTGCAGGTCCGGCTCGACGCCCTTCCAGATGAAATAGTCGTAGTCGTAAGGCGTCGGCAGTTCGTCCAGCAGGGTGAAACCTTCGGTGCCGGGCACACAGTGACTGACCCATGTGATGTCGGCGTGCGCGAGCCCGGTGGGCTTGAGCATCTGCGCATGGTCGGCGACCACCCAGGGCGCTTGGGGCGAGTGGGCATCCTTGCTGCCGATGCGCAGGCTGGCCAGGGACGCGATGAAGTTCAACTCACCGCCGATCTGCTCGCCGCCAGGCACCGGCAGCTCATCAGGGCAGAGCGGGGTAAAGCTCTTTTGCGCATCGACATCAAAGGAAGCGGTTTTGCGAGTCAGGCTGTTCATGCTGGGTTTCTCCTGTTCATGGTCGATACAGTACACAACATGTACTTTCACAACAAGCTTCGTCTGCAAAATTTTTTCACGCCCATATCTATTAAATATGGGATCCGGAAGATGTCGTTTGAGATCTTTGGTGATAAAGTACACGTCACGTACCAATAGAGGATCAGCCATGTTCGAGATTGCGCTTTATGGCGGTGCCTTCAATCCGCCTCACGCCGGCCACGCCCAGGTGATGATCGAGGCGTCCCGCCAGGCCCGGCGAGTACTGGTGGCCCCCAGTTTCAGGCACCCTTGCGGCAAACGAATGGTCGACTATGAGGTGCGTATGAAGTGGCTGGAGTCGATCGTCGAGCACATCCAACCGCTGTGCCGCACCGAAGTGCGCGCCAGCCGGGTGGAGCAGCTCGTGGCCCGTGGCGTCGAAGGCCCCATCTACAGTTACACCCTGCTCGCCCACCTCGCCGACAGCCTGGCCCTGGACGGCAAGCGGATCGCGCTGGTGGTGGGCCAGGATGTGGCCGAGCAGTTGCCGAGCTTCTATCGCGGCCAAGCCCTGCTGGAGCGTTTTTCCATCCTGTGCGTGGAGGAAAGGCTCCACGTGCGCAGCACACTGCTGCGCGAACGCCTGGCCCTGGGCGAACCGCTGCCCAGCCACTGGATGGCACCGGGCATGGACCCGTTAAACTATGACCTTTATGCGACCTACGGAAACCGACATGCGCAATAGCACCGCCCCCACGCGCGATTACCTGCATACCATCGACCTCTGCGTGCTGCGCTTCAACCGGCAAGCCCAGGCCATCGAAATTCTCTTGAACCGCAGGGAGGCCGAACCGTTCGCCGGCCACTGGGCGCTGCCCGGGATCGTAGTCAATGGGGGGTTGAAGACCTGACGCTGAACGACGCAGTGGAGCGCCTGCGTCACTCCAACAAGGTAGGGATGCCACTGGCCTGGATCGAACAGGTCGGCACCGTTGGCGACGCCTTCCGCGACCCGCGTTGCTGGTCGTCGTCGACGTTCTACCTGGCGATTGCCAGCGAGGCGGTCCAGCTCGCCGAGCACCAGGGTTTCTTCCCGCTCAAGGACGTCGCGGATGCCGCGATCAAACTGCCTTTCGATCACAACAGCCTGGTGGCCGCCGTCCAGGAACGGCTGTTGTCCAAATCCCTCTACAGCAGCCTGCCGCTGATGTTCCTCGGCACCGAGTTCAGCGCGCCGCAAGCCGTGGGCATCTTCTCTGTGGTGCTCGAACGCCCGGTACTCAAGACCAGCATGCGCCAGCGCCTGCTGAAGATGACCGAAGCAGGCTACCTGCAAGAGACCGGGCGCAAGAAAAGCGGCGACGGCGGCCGCCCCCAGCGCACGCTGGAAAACCTGAAGCCGGGCAGCGTTTATCTTTTTGACCGGTGTTTTCTGGAGTAGCGCTTAGCGAGCAAGCGCAAATGCTGGCGCCATCCGCTCCTGCTCATTGCTTGAGATGCCCAGATAGCACGCGACCCTGGGCCATTTTCTGACGACGCCCTGGAATCTTTGGATGGTTTGTCTGGCATCGTCAGCAGAGACGCGGAAGTAGCCGGCCACGCTCATTGCCAAATCAAGGTCTATGGCGTTATCAGCCTCTGAAACGTTGAGCCTCAGGCCAGTGTCACCAGGGACAGGGTTCATGTCATACGCAGGCGAAAGACGCCAACCGCGCCCTGGCTCCAATAGGAAGCCATGGTTTCGTAGATGATCGTCAGTATTCGAAACCAGCATGTTGAAAACAATTCTTCGCCAAAGCTCGGGAAGATCTACGTCGGCAGCGGCTCCCTCCCTGACCAATACCTCTGCAATCTCCAGGTAACTGGCCCCTGTATCATGCCCATCACCATCTTGGTGGTCCGTCAGGGTCATCGCTGAAGCAAAGTGAAGTCGGCCCCCCCTTGCTGTTCTGTCAAAGCGCTTAACCATGAAACAGTGATACTCACTCGCGTACCGTTGCGCTTTTCCTTCAGCCACATATAGCCCACAGCCTTGAGCCAATGTGTTGACGACCATCTCCCAGCCGCCCACGTCGTGGGCGTCTCTATTACTGGGAAATTTTCCTATCCAGAGAGCCTGATCGTCATCAACTACGCTTGCCTTGGGCCTCGCTCCACCCAGAGAACCACCTGGAGCGATGAGCATTCGAATCCAGTCCTGACCCTGTGCACCCCGATCCTCGCCAGCTTCGAATCGACGCGAAGCCTCTTCAAGCTCACGCATGCGGGCCATCGGTGGGGCGGCATGCTCCATATGGGCATCAAGGAACGCTCCTTCTTCCTCGACTTTGAAACGCAGTCCCCCTACCCGGTAGGCGTCGTGAACCCCGATGAGATAGTCCGAGTCAAACAGCCGTGCGTCCTGCGGTGCGACTCCAGCTCTTTTATCCCGCTCCAAGCGACGATCCATCAGCAGTCGCCCCCATCGATCAGGCGAGGAGTCCGATATGCACCCAAAGCAATTTCTCGCTGGATATTGCCTCCCTTCGTAAGGCTGAATCCGAGGGTCTATCGCAATCTGAGTGTGAATGGTTTGAAGAACAGCCCGCGCGTACTCAAACTCCATACGTTCGGATCCTGCCAATCTGCGGGAATGAAGGGTTCCAAGCAGTACGGGTGCTGTTTCATTCCAGTCTGCGTAGACGAAAATCCTTTCAGGCATCGTCTTCCCCTAAAAGCTTCTTAGCGAGTTCAGAGCTTGTCTGGCTTCGGCTATAAGCGGCTGGTGATGCAGAACTATTATCTTTTGCTGAGACGCTGACCAAGTTGTCCCAATGAAACTGCGGCAGCTTTACTTTTGGCTTGATGTGCTCGACTGCAGAACGCCCTTTCAATTCAGCATCTTGCAGATCACGGCCTAACTCATCCGTGCGCGCGAGCAATTCAAGGTCCTTCTCCAGGCCCAAGGCTACCAATACCGAGACGTAAGCCCCTATGGTTACAGCAGGACTGCCACTTTCCAGCGCCCTTAACGTTGGGGCGCTCATGCCCGCACGCGCAGCCATTTGCGTCGCAGTGATCTTACGACGCTTACGAGCCAGCTCGATCCGTTCGCCAAGCTGGCGCAGGAGCCGCTCAGCGGATGGCATGAGGGGTGCTGTTTTTTTGGGCATGGCCGTATTTTTTCAATTTCTTTGAGGATTTGAAAAAATACTAGCACAGAGATGCCTGATATCGGCTTCCAATGAGGAAAAGTGAAAGTATTTTTTTAATATTTAGAAAAAAAAGAAAAAATACCTTCAAACCCAAATTTGGTTTCTCAAGATGAGCCCAGATGTTTAGTCGGGTTCTCTTCAGCTATTTGGCGAAGCGCCAGCCATGCGTAAAGGACGATGCGGCTTGGACGAATGAGCGGGTTTAGCAGCGCTAAACCCGCTCAGATTCATTACGCAGAATCACCAAGAAACCTGGCTCTTGGTGGACGACTCACTCCACCGTCACAGACTTCGCCAGATTGCGCGGCTGGTCCACGTCCGTGCCCTTGAGCACGGCCACGTAGTACGACAGCAGTTGCAGCGGGAGGGTGTAGAGGATCGGCGACAGGATGTCGTGGATGTGCGGCATGTGCACCACGTGGGTGCCTTCGCCGTTGGTCATGCCGGCTTTTTCGTCGGCAAAGACGATCAACTGGCCGCCGCGGGCGCGCACTTCCTGCAGGTTGGACTTGAGTTTTTCCAGCAGCTCGTTGTTCGGTGCCACGGTGACCACCGGCATGTCGTTGTCCACCAGGGCCAACGGGCCATGCTTGAGCTCGCCGGCAGGGTAGGCTTCGGCGTGGATGTAGGAGATTTCCTTGAGCTTCAAGGCCCCTTCCATCGCCACCGGGAATTGCGCGCCACGGCCGAGGAACAGGGTGTGGTTTTTCTCGGCGAACAGCTCGGCGATTTTTTCCACGGTGCTGTCCATCGCCAGGGCCTCGCCCAGGCGCGTCGGCAGGCGGCGCAGTTCTTCCACTAGTTTTGCCTCGACGCCCTCGGCCAACGTGCCGCGCACCTGGCCCAACGACAAGGTCAACAGCAGCAGGCCGACCAACTGGGTGGTGAACGCCTTGGTCGACGCCACGCCGATCTCGCGGCCAGCCTGGGTCAGCAGGGTCAGGTCGGATTCACGCACCAGTGAGCTGATGCCCACGTTGCAGATCGCCAGGCTGGCGAGGAAGCCCAGCTCCTTGGCGTTGCGCAGGGCCGCCAGGGTGTCGGCGGTTTCGCCGGACTGGGAAATGGTGACGAACAGCGAATCGGGTTGCACCACCACCTTGCGGTAACGGAACTCACTGGCCACTTCGACCTGACACGGAATCCCGGCCAACTCTTCCAGCCAGTAACGGGCGACCATGCCGGCGTGATAGCTGGTGCCGCACGCGACGATCTGCACATTGCGCACCTTGGCGAACAGCTCGGCCGCTTGCGGGCCGAAGGCCTGGACCAGCACCTGGGTCTGGCTCATGCGTCCTTCCAGGGTGCGTTGCACCACGGCTGGCTGCTCATGGATTTCCTTGAGCATGAAGTGACGGAACTCGCCCTTGTCGGCGGCTTCGGCGCCGTCGCGGTACTGAACGGTTTCACGTTCGACGGCTTTGCCCTCGATGTCCCAGATTTGCACGCTGTCGCGGCGGATTTCGGCGATATCGCCCTCTTCCAGGTACATGAAGCGGTCGGTGACCTGGCGCAGGGCCAACTGGTCGGACGCCAGGAAGTTTTCCCCAAGGCCGAGGCCGATCACCAACGGGCTGCCGCTGCGGGCCGCCACCAGGCGATCCGGCTGTTTGGCGCTGATGACCGCCAGGCCATAGGCGCCGTGCAGTTCCTTGACGGTCGCCTTGAGGGCTGCGGTCAAGTCCGCCAGGTCCTTGAGCTTGTGGTTGAGCAGGTGGGCGATGACTTCGGTATCGGTGTCCGAAGTGAACACATAGCCGAGCGCCTTGAGCTGTTCACGCAGGGCCTCGTGGTTTTCGATGATGCCGTTGTGCACCACCGCCAGGTCGCCGCCGGAGAAATGCGGGTGGGCGTTACGCTCGCACGGCGCGCCATGGGTGGCCCAGCGGGTATGTGCGATGCCAAGGCGACCGACCAGCGGCTCGGCGTCCAGCGCCTGCTCCAGCTCACTGACCTTGCCCGGGCGGCGCATCCGCTCAAGCGTCTGGTCGTTGGTGAAAACCGCCACGCCGGCACTGTCGTAGCCGCGATATTCCAGGCGCTTGAGGCCTTCGATCAAGATTGCAGTGATATTACGTTCAGCAACGGCGCCGACAATTCCACACATGTTATTTCTCCTGGCTGACAGACGCGCAGATCACATTGATGCCGCGGGCCTGAATCTGATCGCGGGCCTCTACGGGCAGGCGATCATCGGTAATGAGGGTATGGACGCTGCTCCACGGCAGTTCCAGGTTGGGGATCTTGCGGCCGATCTTGTCGGCCTCCACCATCACGATCACTTCGCGGGCAACCTCAGCCATCACACGGCTCAGGCCCAGCAGTTCGTTGAAGGTGGTGGTGCCACGGACCAGATCGATACCGTCGGCACCGATGAACAACTGGTCGAAGTCATAGGAACGCAGGACCTGTTCGGCGACCTGGCCCTGGAATGATTCGGAATGCGGGTCCCAGGTGCCACCGGTCATCAACAGCACCGGTTCGTGCTCCAGCTCGTTCAGGGCCCTGGCGACGTGCAGGGAGTTGGTCATGACTACCAGCCCGGGCTGCTGGCCCAGTTGAGGGATCATGGCCGCCGTGGTGCTGCCGCTGTCGATGATGATGCGCGCGTGTTCGCGGATCCGCTTCACAGCGGCCCGGGCAATCGCCTGCTTGTAGCTGGAGACGGCTTTCCCGTTGTCGGCCACCAGCTCCTGCGGCATCGGCACAGCGCCACCGTAGCGGCGCAGCAACAGGCCGTTGGTTTCCAGGGCGGCGAGATCCTTGCGAATCGTAACCTCCGAGGTTTCGAAGCGTTTGGCCAGCTCATCCACACTGACCTCACCCTGCTCCTGGAGTAAGGCAAGGATATTGTGGCGGCGCTGTGGCGTATTGCGTTTCGACATGGCGAGATAAGTTTCGATTCGAAAGATAACGTAAGCAATCAAAACCTATTGCCGTGCAATCGTCAAGGCGGGGGCAGAAAAATTCAGAAATCATTAGATCAATGTGGGAGCGGGCTTGCTCGCGAAGGGGTCGAATCAGACAGTACAGCATGAACTGACACGACGCTTTCGCGAGCAAGCCCGCTCCCACAGGGGTTGTGGACAACTTAGGACTTCTTGATTTTCTCTGGACGCTTCCAGTTATCGATGTTGCGCTGACGCGCGCGCCCTACGGCCAGTTGCGATTTATCCACATTCTGGTTGATGGTCGACCCGGCTGCTGTCGTCGCGCCGCTGGAGATATCCACAGGCGCCACCAGGGAGTTGTTGGAGCCGATGAACACGTCCTCCCCCAACACGGTCTTCCACTTGTTCGCGCCATCGTAGTTGCACGTGATGGTGCCGGCGCCAATGTTGGTGCGGGCGCCGACCTCGGCGTCGCCCAGGTAGGTCAGGTGACCGGCCTTGGCGCCTTCGCCCAGGTGCGCGTTCTTCAGCTCGACGAAGTTACCCACATGGGCACGCGCCTCCAGCACGGAGCCAGGACGCAACCGGGCGAACGGGCCGGCGTCACTGCCTTCGCCCATGACCGCACCGTCCAGGTGGCTGTTGGCCTTGACCACCACGCCCTTACGCAGGGTGCTGTCCTTGATCACACAGTTCGGGCCGATGACCACATCGTCTTCGATCACGACATTCCCTTCGAGGATGACGTTGATGTCGATGACCACATCGCGGCCCACGCTGACCTCACCGCGCACATCGAAACGGGACGGGTCGCGCAGGGTCACGCCCTGGGCCATCAGGCGGCGGGCGGCGCGCAGTTGATAATGACGCTCCAGCTCGGCCAACTGCCGGCGGTCGTTGGCGCCCTGCACTTCCATGGCATCCAGGGGTTGCTCGGTGGCCACCACCAGGCCGTCCGCGACCGCCATGGCAATCACATCGGTCAGGTAATACTCGCCCTGGGCGTTGTTGTTCGAAAGGCGGCTCATCCAGTCACCCAGGCGCCCGGCCGGTACGGCGAGAATCCCGGTGTTGCCCTCGGTGATAGCAAGTTGGGCCTGGTTGGCGTCCTTCTGCTCGACAATCTCGGTGACCTGGCCGTCGGCATTGCGCACGATGCGCCCGTAACCCGTGGGGTCATCCAGCTCGACGGTCAGCAGGCCCAGCTGTTGTGGCGCAACCTGCTTGAGCAGGCGTTGCAGGGTGTCGACCTCGATCAGCGGTACGTCGCCATACAGGATCAGCACCGTGTCGGCGGTGATGAACGGCACGGCCTGGGCGACGGCATGGCCGGTCCCCAGTTGCTTGTCCTGCAGGACGAAATTCAGGTCATCGGCGGCCAGGCGTTCACGAACGGCATCGGCGCCGTGGCCGATCACGACATGGATGCGCTGTGGATCAAGTTGCCGAGCGCTGTGGATAACATGGCCAAGCATGGAACGCCCCGCCACCGGATGCAGTACCTTGGGCAGCGCCGAGCGCATGCGGGTGCCTTGACCGGCCGCGAGGATAACGATTTCGAGAGACATGACTGGCTACCAATCCTGGGTGGTCAGCGGCTGCGACCAGATGATGAGTGTCGGAAAAAGAAAAAGGGTAGCCGAGGCTACCCTTTTTAATCAATCACGCAGAAAGCGGACGGCTTAGCCGCCGAACTTCTTGCGGATCTGCTGGACGGTGCGCAGCTGGGCTGCGGCCTCGGCCAGACGTGCAGCAGCAGAACCGTAGTCGAAGTCTGCGCCTTTTTCGTGCAGGGCCTTCTCGGCAGCCTTGACGGCTTCCTGAGCGGAGGCTTCGTCCAGGTCGGCAGCACGTTGCACGGTGTCGGCAAGGACCTTGACCATGTTCGGCTGAACCTCGAGGAAACCACCCGAGATGTAGAACACCTCTTTTTCCCCGCCCTGCTTGGTCAGACTAATCGGACCTGGCTTCAAGCTGGTGATCAGCGGTGCGTGCCCCAGGGCGATACCAAGATCCCCCAGTTCACCGTGCGCAACCACAAACTCGACCAGACCGGAGAAAATTTCCCCTTCCGCACTGACGATATCGCAATGGACTGTCATAGCCATCTGATTGCCTCAACCTAAATTAGCGCCCGTTGCCGGGCGCCGGGATTACAGTTTCTTGGCTTTCTCGATCGCTTCTTCGATGCCGCCGACCATGTAGAACGCTTGTTCTGGCAGGTGGTCGTAGTCACCGTTGAGGATGCCTTTGAAGCCAGCAATGGTGTCTTTCAGGGAAACGTATTTACCCGAGGCACCGGTGAAGACTTCAGCCACGAAGAACGGCTGCGACAAGAAGCGCTGGATCTTACGAGCACGGGCTACCAACTGCTTGTCGGTTTCCGACAGCTCGTCCATACCCAGGATCGCGATGATGTCCTTCAGCTCTTTGTAGCGCTGCAGCACGTACTGAACGCCACGAGCGGTCTCGTAGTGCTCGGTGCCGATCACGTTCGGGTCCAGCTGACGGGAAGTCGAGTCCAGTGGGTCTACCGCTGGGTAGATACCCAGGGAAGCGATGTCACGGGACAGAACGACGGTGGCGTCCAAGTGGGCGAAGGTGGTCGCTGGCGACGGGTCGGTCAAGTCGTCCGCTGGTACGTATACCGCCTGGATCGAGGTGATCGAGCCTTGCTTGGTCGAAGTGATGCGCTCTTGCAGCACGCCCATCTCTTCAGCCAGGGTCGGCTGGTAACCTACTGCCGAAGGCATACGGCCCAGCAGTGCGGATACTTCGGTACCGGCCAGGGTGTAACGGTAGATGTTGTCGACGAACAGCAGAACGTCGTTACCTTCGTCACGGAACTTCTCGGCCATGGTCAGGCCGGTCAGGGCTACGCGCAGACGGTTTCCCGGCGGCTCGTTCATCTGGCCGTAGACCAGTGCCACTTTGTCCAGAACGTTGGAATCCTTCATCTCGTGGTAGAAGTCGTTACCCTCACGAGTACGCTCACCCACACCGGCGAACACGGAATAACCGCTGTGCTCGATGGCGATGTTACGGATCAGTTCCATCATGTTTACGGTCTTGCCTACACCGGCACCACCGAACAGACCGACTTTACCGCCCTTGGCGAACGGGCAAACCAGGTCGATAACCTTGATGCCGGTTTCCAGCAGGTCGTTGCCGCCCGCTTGTTCAGCGAAAGACGGCGCAGGACGGTGAATGCCCCAACGCTCTTCTTCGCCGATCGGGCCCGCTTCGTCGATCGGGTTGCCCAGTACGTCCATGATCCGGCCCAGGGTCGCTTTACCGACCGGTACGGAGATGGCTGCGCCAGTGTTGTTGACGTCCAGACCGCGCTTCAAGCCTTCGGTGGAGCCCATCGCAATGGTACGAACCACGCCGTCGCCCAGCTGCTGCTGGACTTCCAGGGTGGTTTCGGCGCCTTGAACCTTCAAGGCGTCGTAGATGCTCGGTACGCTGTCGCGTGGGAATTCCACGTCGATAACGGCGCCGATGATTTGAACGATACGTCCGCTACTCATAGCTGGATCCTCTGAATATTTGAACCGTTAAACCGCGGCAGCGCCGCCGACGATTTCCGAGATCTCTTGGGTGATCGCAGCCTGACGCGCCTTGTTGTAGATCAGCTGCAAATCGCTGATCAAATCACCGGCGTTGTCGGTAGCGTTCTTCATCGCGATCATCCGCGCGGCTTGTTCAGCTGCGTTGTTCTCGACCACCGCCTGGTAGACCTGCGACTCCACGTAGCGGACCATCAAGCCGTCGAGCAGCTCCTTGGCATCCGGTTCGTAGAGATAGTCCCAGTGGTGCTTGAGTTCCTGTTCCGGGGTCGCCACCAGTGGAATCAACTGCTCCACGGTCGGCTGTTGCGTCATGGTGTTGATGAACTTGTTGGATACCACGGACAGGCGGTCGATCCGGCCTTCCAGGTAAGCATCCAGCATCACCTTGACGCTGCCGATCAGGTCATTGATCGACGGCTCTTCACCCAGGTGGCTGATAGCAGCGACGACGTTACCGCCGAAGTTGCGGAAGAAAGCCGCACCCTTGCTACCGACCACGCACAGATCGATCTCGACGCCTTGTTCGCGGTTTACCGCCATGTCCTTGACCAGGGCCTTGAACAGGTTGGTGTTCAAGCCACCGCACAGACCACGGTCACTGCTCACCACGACGTAACCGACGCGCTTGACGGCGCGGTCGATCATGAACGGGTGGCGGTATTCCGGGTTGGCGTTGGCCAGATGACCAATCACCTGGCGGATGCGCTCCGCATAAGGACGGCTAGCAGCCATGCGCATTTGTGCCTTGCGCATTTTGCTGACCGCCACTTTTTCCATGGCGCTGGTAATCTTTTGCGTGCTTTTGATGCTCGCAATCTTACTGCGAATCTCTTTTGCGCCTGCCATGTAACACCTATCAGGTTAGCAAGCGGGAGCCTTGCGGCTCCCGCTGCGGCTTACCAGGTTTGGGTGGCCTTGAACTTCTCGATACCAGCCTTCAGGCCAGCGTCGATTTCGTCATTGAAGTCACCCTTCACGTTGATCTTGGCCATCAAATCGGCGTGATCGCGGTTGAAGAAAGCAATCAGCGCTTGTTCGAAGCTGCCGATCTTGGTGATTTCAATGTCAGTCAGGAACCCACGCTCAGCGGCATACAGCGACAGCGCCATGTCAGCGATCGACATCGGTGCGTATTGCTTCTGCTTCATCAGCTCGGTAACGCGCTGACCATGCTCAAGTTGCTTACGGGTCGCTTCGTCCAGGTCAGAAGCGAACTGGGCGAATGCCGCCAGTTCACGGTACTGGGCCAGGGCGGTACGGATACCACCGGACAGCTTCTTGATGATCTTGGTCTGAGCGGCACCACCTACACGGGATACCGAAACACCGGCGTTCACAGCAGGACGGATGCCCGAGTTGAACATGGCCGATTCCAGGAAGATCTGACCGTCGGTGATGGAAATCACGTTGGTCGGAACGAACGCGGAAACGTCGCCAGCCTGGGTTTCGATGATCGGCAGGGCGGTCAGGGAACCGGTCTTGCCAGTCACTGCGCCGTTGGTGAACTTCTCGACGTACTCTTCCGAAACGCGGGAAGCGCGCTCCAGCAGACGGGAGTGGAGATAGAACACGTCGCCTGGGTAGGCTTCACGGCCTGGTGGACGGCGCAGCAGCAGGGAGATCTGGCGGTAAGCCACTGCCTGCTTGGACAGATCGTCATAAACGATCAGCGCGTCTTCACCGCGGTCGCGGAAGTATTCGCCCATGGTGCAACCGGAGTACGGTGCCAGGAATTGCAGTGCGGCCGATTCCGAAGCACTGGCTGCCACGATGATGGTGTTGGCCAGGGCGCCGTTTTCTTCCAGCTTGCGAACCACGTTGGCGATGGTCGATTGTTTCTGACCGATGGCTACGTAGACGCAGAAGATGCCGCTGTTTTTCTGGTTGATGATCGCGTCGATCGCCAGAGCGGTCTTACCGATCTGACGGTCACCGATGATCAGCTCGCGCTGGCCACGGCCGACAGGGATCATGGCATCGACAGCCTTGTAGCCAGTCTGGACAGGCTGGTCTACCGACTTACGCCAGATCACGCCAGGAGCAACTTTCTCGACCGCGTCGGTCTCGGTGTTGTTCAGCGGACCTTTGCCGTCAACAGGGTTACCCAGTGCGTCGACAACGCGACCCAGCAGTTCCTTACCTACCGGAACTTCGAGGATGCGGCCAGTGCACTTGGCGCTCATGCCTTCAGCCAGAGTCGTGTATGCGCCCAGTACCACGGCACCTACAGAGTCTTGCTCCAGGTTGAGGGCCATACCGTAGACGCCGCCCGGAAACTCGATCATTTCGCCGTACATGACGTCGGCCAGACCGTGAATCCGCACGATGCCGTCAGATACGCTGACGACAGTGCCTTCGTTACGGGCTTGGGAGGTCACATCGAGCTTTTCGATGCGGCCCTTGATAATTTCACTTATTTCGGAAGGATTGAGTTGCTGCATTGCTCTGCTGCCCCTTCAAACTCAAGATTTCAATGCTTCGGCAAGTTTCGCGATTTTGCCGCGAATCGAGCCATCGATAACCAGGTCGCCGGCGCGGATGACAACGCCCCCAATCAGGGACTTGTCTTCCTCGACTTGCAGGCGCACTTCCCGGTTGAGTCGTGCACTGAGAACCTTGGCGAGTTTGTCTTGCTGTTCTTGGTTCAATGCAAAAGCACTGGTCACTTCCACGTCTACCGACTTCTCTTGCTCAGCCTTGTACAGGTCGAAAAGAGCGGCGATCTCCGGCAGAAGCGGGAGACGGTCGTTTTCGGCAACGACGTGAATGAAATTCTGTGCCTTGGCATCGAACTTGTCGCCGCACACGTCAATGAACGTGGCGGCCTTTTCTGCGCTCGTCAGTCGCGGGGCCTTGAGCACGCGCTGCATGGTGTCGTCTTGCGACACCGCTGCAGCCAGGCCGAGCATGGCTGACCAATTGGCCAGTTGCTGGTGGGCCTGAGCGTGCTCGAAGGCCGCCTTAGCGTAAGGTCGGGCCAACGTGGTCAGTTCTGCCATGATCGCCCTCGCTTAGATTTCAGCAGCCAGTTGGTTAACCAGCTCTGCGTGCGCGTTTTGATCGATTGTGGCACCCAGGATCTTCGAAGCACCGCCAACGGCCAGGCTACCCACTTGGGCACGCAGCGCGTCTTTGACACTGTTGAGTTCCTGTTCGATCTCGGCTTGAGCCTGAGCCTTCACACGGTCAGCTTCGACGCGAGCCTGTTCACGGGCTTCGTCGACAATCTGGGTACCGCGTTTCTTGGCTTGCTCGATGATTTCAGCTGCCTGAGCTTTCGCTTCGCGCAGTTGCTGACCCACTTTCTCATGGGCCAACTCCAGGTCGCGAGCTGCTCGGCTGGCAGCGTCCAGACCATCAGCGATCTTCTTTTGACGTTCGTGCAATGCCGCAATGACCGGAGGCCATACGAATTTCATGCAGAACAGTACAAAAATCAGGAACGCAACGGACTGGCCAATCAGGGTCGCATTAATGTTCACGCCAACACCTCGCAGTTACGTTGTCCATCACATCAAACTACTCGAAGAATCCGAGTAATTAGCCAGCGATCTGACCAACGAACGGGTTCGCAAAGGTGAAGAACAGAGCGATACCAACACCGATCATGGTGACGGCGTCGAGCAGACCGGCAACGATGAACATTTTGACTTGCAGCATAGGAACCATTTCCGGTTGACGCGCAGCGCCTTCCAGGAACTTGCCGCCCAGCAGGCCGAAACCAATTGCGGTACCCAGTGCGCCCAGGCCGATCAACAGTGCAACAGCGATAGCGGTTAGACCAACTACAGTTTCCATCTTTCCTCCCGACTTTTACGTCGTATGGTTTAGGTTTTTTTAATTTAAAGCGGGTAAAACAAATCGTTTCATCAGCCCTGTTCGGGCTCCTTCCCGTTTGACCGGGAAGGACATCAGACTAGTCGAGACTGGCCTTAATGGTTTTCTTCGTGCGCCATCGACAGGTAGACGATGGTCAGCATCATGAAGATGAACGCCTGCAGGGTGATGATCAGGATGTGGAACACAGCCCACGCCCACTGCAGGACGACGCCCAGGCCGCTGAGCCACAACAGGCCGCTGCCGAACATCACGGCGATCAGGATGAACACCAGCTCGCCGGCATACATGTTGCCGAACAGACGCAGGGCCAGGGAAATCGGCTTGGCGATCAGGGTCACGAATTCCAGCAGGAAGTTCACCGGGATCAGCAGGGCTTGAACCAGGATGTTCTTGCTGCCGAACGGGTGCAGGGTCAGTTCGCCGATGAAGCCGCCGATGCCCTTGACCTTGATGCTATAGAAAATGATGAGTGCGAAAACCGAGAACGCCATGCCCAGGGTCGCGTTCGGGTCGGTGGTCGACACGGCGCGGAACGGGATGTGGTGGTCGCCGGAGATCAGGATGGCCAGTTGAGGAATCCAGTCGACCGGTACCAGGTCGACGGCGTTCATCAGGAACACCCAGACGAAGATGGTCAGCGCCAGCGGTGCGATCACCGGGCTACGGCCATGGAAGCTGTCTTTCACGCTGCCATCGACGAATTCGACCAGTACTTCAACGAAATTCTGCAGTGCACCAGGCTGGCCGGAGGTCGCCTTCTTTGCCGCCATGCGGAAAAGGAAAACGAAGATCAGGCCCAGTGCGACCGACCAGCCGAGGGTATCGACGTGGAAAGCCCAAAAGCCCATTTCCTTGGCTTCTGCTGCGGAGTGGGCAAAGCCCCAGCCGCCGTTGGGTAGCTGACCGAAGGTCAGGTTCTGCAAGTGGTGCTGGATATAGCCCGAAGCGGTTGTCTCTGCCATGGTTGCCTCAAACGCCCTAAGGTCTCGAAAGTCTTGTTCTCATCAGCAGGGGAGCGAACCAGCTGACCAGTTGGGTCAGCACGAAGACGCCGAATACAGCCAGCGGCGCCAATGGCTTCACACCTGCAAACGTCAGTGCAAACAGCACTGCCGTCAAAATCAGTTTCCCCGCTTCACCGGCATAGAAAGACCGGACGATAGCCTGGGCTGCTCGGGCGCCGGAAAACCGAAAGGCCCTGTGAGCAAAGTAAATATTGGGGAGCAAGGCTATCAGGCCTCCGCAAAGACCTGAGTATCCGGCGACGACACCTTTGCATTGCCAGAGCGCCAATGTGGCGATCAGTACAACGACAAACTGAGTCATCAATACCGGGAAAACTGCCAGACGATGGAACGGCAAGCGGTTTGGCGTGCGGGTTTCCATCGCTTTTGCTCTCCAAGGGTCGGCCGCCATAATTCAATAACTTGGCATAATTTGTGCCGACAAAATGCGCGCAGAGTATAGGGGCGGTTCTGCCCCTATTCAACTGCCAGGTAGTGATTTCCGACTGCGCGCTACAAGGGCAATTGTTTCAGCGAATGTGTGCAAGGACACCTTGCAGCTCATCGAGGGAGTTGTAACCAATCACCAATTGCCCCTTGCCCTTCTTGCCGTGGCGAATCTGCACCGCAGAGCCCAGGCGCTCGGCCAGGCGCTGTTCGAGGCGGGCGATATCCGGGTCGGGTTTGGAGGGTTCGACAGGGGCTGGTTTGCCACTGAGCCACTGGCGGACCAGTGCCTCGGTCTGGCGCACGGTGAGACCGCGTGCGACAACGTGTCGCGCCCCTTCAACCTGTTGATTTTCCGGCAATCCCAGCAATGCCCGGGCATGCCCCATCTCCAGATCGCCATGGGACAGCATGGTCTTGATGACTTCCGGCAATGCAATCAGCCGCAGCAGGTTGGCCACGGTCACACGCGACTTGCCCACGGCCTCGGCCACTTGTTGCTGGGTCAGTTGGAATTCCTGCTGCAAGCGCTGCAGGGCCACCGCTTCTTCGACCGGGTTGAGGTCTTCACGCTGGATGTTCTCGATCAGCGCCATGGCGATGGCGGCTTCATCGGGCACATCGCGCACCATCGCCGGAATGGTCTCCTGGCCGGCCTGCTGGCTGGCCCGCCAACGGCGTTCACCGGCAATGATCTCGAAACGGCCATTGGCGATCGGACGCACCACGATCGGCTGCATCACGCCCTGGTTCTTGATCGACTGGGCCAATTCTTCCAGCGCCTGGGGATCCATGTCCCGGCGCGGTTGGTATTTACCGCGCTGGATCAGGTCCAGCGGCAGGTGTTGCAACTCACGCTGATCCACCTGCACGGCCTGTTCTTCCAGCGAACTGACCGTAGGACCGCTGAGCAGTGCATCCAGTCCACGTCCGAGACCTCGTTTCTTGACGGCCATGGGGATTCCTTAAGTTGGCTGGGCTGCAGCGGTGCGTGGATTACGGCGCTGGCGGCGAACCATCTCGCCGGCCAGGGCCAGGTAGGCCAGCGCACCACGGGATTGTTTGTCGTAGGCCAGCGCCGGCATGCCGTAGCTCGGCGCTTCGGCCAGGCGGATGTTGCGCGGGATGACCGTGTCGTAGAGCTGCTCGCCGAAATGTTCCTTGAGCTGAGCCGAGACGTCGTTCATCAGGCTCAGGCGCGGGTCGTACATCGTCCGCAGCAGGCCTTCGACCTTCAACTCCGGGTTCAGCAGCTCGGCGATGCGCTTGATGTTATCCACAAGGTCGCTCAACCCTTCCAGGGCGAAATACTCGCACTGCATGGGGATGATCACGCCATCGGCGGCCACCAAGGCATTGAGCGTGAGCATCGACAGCGACGGCGGGCAGTCGATCAGGATGTAGTCGTAATTCTCCCGGATCGGTGCCAACGCACTGCGCAGGCGGCTCTCCTTCATCTGCATTTCCAGCAGGACCACTTCGGCCGCCGTCAGGTCGCGGTTGGCCGGCAGCAGTTGATAACCGCCGTGTTCGGAAAAATGCATGGCCTGGCCCAGATCGCACTCACCGATCAGGACGTCGTAGATGGAGTTTTCCAAGCCATGTTTATCCACACCGCTACCCATGGTGGCGTTGCCCTGTGGATCGAGATCGATCAGCAGCACCCGGCGCTTGGTCGCGACCAGGGATGCTGCGAGGTTGATGCAGGTGGTGGTCTTGCCCACACCACCCTTCTGGTTCGCTATCGCGAATACCTTAGCCATTCTTGCTTGTGTTCCCAATCATGCCGTGCGGCGCAGTATCAGCAGATGGCGTTGGCCTTGGCAACCGGGTACGGCCAGGGCGTGTTCGCTATCGAGGTGGAAGTCTGCCGGCAATGCTACCAGCTCATCGGCCGGATGAACGCCCTTCATTGCCAGCCAGCGCGTATTGGCGTCGCCCAGGTGGCGAGTCCAGTTGCTGAAGTTCTCCATGCTGCTGAACGCCCGGGAAATGATCCCGTTGAACGGCTCGGCAGGCTGGAACGCTTCGACGCGACTGTGGATAACTTGCAGGTTATCCAGCTTGAGTTCGAGTTTGACCTGGGTCAGGAAGCGGGTTTTCTTGCCGTTGCTGTCCAGGCAGGTCACTTGCGAGTCGGGAAACAGGATCGCCAGCGGGATTCCCGGCATGCCGCCGCCGCTGCCCACGTCCAGCCAGCGACCGTCTTCGATGAAGGACATGACGCTGAGACTGTCGAGCAAATGGCGCGAGACCATTTCATCCGGATCACGCACGGCGGTCAGGTTGTAGGCCTTGTTCCACTTGATCAACAGCGCCAGGTAACCCAGCAACTGCGCGTGCTGGGCTTCGGTCAGGCTGACGCCAAGCTGTCGGGCACCTGTGGATAACTCTTCGGCGTGTTGCGAGGTGACCATCGAACTCAAGCGCTTTGCTCCAACTGGCGGCCCGCGCCGCGTTTTTTCAAATGAATCATCAACAGGGAAATGGCCGCCGGGGTCACACCCGGGATGCGCGAAGCCTGGCCCAGGGTCTCGGGACGCGTGGCGCCGAGCTTGCTCTGGATTTCCTTCGACAACCCGGAAATACCGGTGTAATCGATATCCACAGGCAGCTTGGTGTCTTCGCTGGCGCGCAGGCGGGCGATTTCATCCTGCTGGCGGTCGATGTAACCGGCGTACTTGGTCTTGATCTCGACCTGTTCAGCCACCTGCGGATCTTCCGCGCCCTGGCCGGTCACTTCCACCAGCCCGGCGTAATCGATTTCCGGACGACTCAGCAAGTTGAGCAGGTTGTATTCGTGGGTCAGCGGCGTACCGAATCTGGTGGCGATAGCATCGCCCTGCTCAGTGCCGGGACGAACCCAGGTGCTTTTCAGGCGTTGCTCTTCCAGCTCGATGCCTTCGCGCTTCTTGCAGAACGCGGCCCAGCGCACGTCATCCACCAGACCCAGCTCGCGACCTTTCTCGGTCAGGCGCAGGTCGGCGTTGTCTTCACGCAGGATCAGGCGATATTCGGCCCGGGAGGTGAACATCCGATACGGTTCCTGGGTGCCCAGGGTGATCAGGTCGTCTACCAGCACGCCGATGTACGCCTCGTCGCGACGCGGACACCAACTGTCCTTGCCCTGGGCGCGCAGCGCAGCGTTGGCGCCGGCCAGCAAACCTTGGGCACCGGCTTCTTCGTAACCGGTAGTGCCGTTGATCTGGCCAGCAAAGAACAGCCCGCCGATGACTTTGGTTTCCAGGCTGTACTTCAGGTCACGCGGATCGAAGTAGTCGTACTCGATGGCGTAGCCCGGACGAACGATGTGAGCGTTCTCCATGCCGCGAATCGATTGCACGATCTGCAGTTGCACGTCGAATGGCAGGGATGTGGAGATGCCGTTCGGGTACAGCTCGTGGGTGGTCAGGCCCTCGGGCTCGATGAAGACCTGATGGCTTTCCTTGTCGGCAAAGCGATGGATCTTGTCTTCGATCGACGGGCAATAACGCGGGCCGATGCCTTCGATTTCACCGGCAGCGGAATACATCGGCGAACGATCGAGGTTCGCCGCAATGATTTCATGGGTGCGGGCATTGGTGTGGGTGATCCAGCAACTGACTTGCCGTGGATGCTGTTCCTTGTTGCCCATGAACGACATGACCGGGATCGGCGTATCGCCAGGCTGCTCGGTCATCACCGAGAAATCCACAGACCGACCGTCGATACGCGGTGGCGTACCGGTTTTCAAGCGCCCGACACGCAATGGCAGCTCACGCAAGCGGTGAGCCAGAGCGATCGACGGCGGATCACCAGCGCGCCCGCCGGAAAAGTTCTGCAAACCAATGTGGATAAGTCCGCCGAGGAAGGTCCCGGTGGTCAACACCACGGAATCGGCGAAGAAACGCAGGCCCATCTGCGTCACGACACCGCGTACCTGATCCTGCTCGACGATCAGGTCATCGGCCGCTTGTTGAAATATCCACAGGTTCGGCTGGTTTTCCAGGATTTCGCGGACAGCGGCCTTGTACAGGATGCGGTCGGCCTGGGCGCGAGTAGCACGCACGGCTGGGCCTTTGCGGCTGTTCAATACGCGAAACTGGATACCACCCTTATCGGTGGCCATGGCCATCGCGCCCCCAAGGGCATCGATCTCCTTGACCAAGTGGCTTTTGCCAATGCCACCAATGGCAGGGTTGCAGCTCATGGCGCCGAGGGTTTCCACGTTATGCGTCAGCAACAGGGTTTTTGCCCCCATGCGTGCTGATGCAAGTGCTGCCTCGGTACCGGCATGACCGCCGCCGATGACGATCACTTCAAAACGGGAAGGGAAATCCACCACGCACCTCGTGCCTGCTTAATTCAGGTAATTCGGAAAATAGGTTTTTGACTCTGGCCCATGGGCGTTTTTCGAGCCAGGTCGGCAAGTATAGGGACTTCGCCCTTTCTAAAGAACCCTTTGCACAAAATTTAACCAGCTGTGGAGAACTCGCGGTTAAAAAAATTAAAAAGAAAGAAATTTATAAAATCCTTGTTTTTATGTTTATTCTTAGACACCCAGCTTTCTGTGGATAAATCTCTACAATCCTTAATTTACGTACTGTACAGAGATTCAAAACCCTGTGGCCAGGTGGCCATGAGCGGCTTGGATAACCGGTGTAAGCCTGTGGATTAATCGGTAGGTTATCCACAGAGGCGGTTATCTTCAGTTTTGAGAGGGGTTTATCAACGGTTCTCAAGGGCAGTTATTCACAGGGCTTAGTCGTCCGTTTTGTGTCCTTGTGCACAACGGCCTGGGCAATGGCCGCTGGAAAAGCTTCGAGGAACGACGCCAGAAGCTATTGTGAGAAAACGTAACAGAGGCTAATAATAGCTATTATCATTAACGCCTCATTCCCTATGCCCCCGTCTTCCCATACCGCCGCGATCGGGCGAATTTATGCGCAACACCACTCGTGGCTTTATGGGTGGCTCAAGGGCAAGCTGAATAACGCCTGCGATGCCGCAGACGTGGCCCATGACACCTTCGTGCGGATCCTCGCAGCCCGTAATGCCGTGCAGATTCGCGAACCGCGGGACTACCTGGCCACGGTGGCCCGAGGCCTGGTGATTGATCGTTATAGAAGAAACGCTATCGAGGCGGCCTACCTGGAGTCCCTGGCCGCGCGACCCGAACCCACGGCCATCAGCGAAGAAGACAAGGCCCTGATCATCGAAACCCTGGTTACTGTGGATAAAGCCCTGGCAGCCTTGGGCCCACGTACTCAGCGGATCTTCATGTTGTCGCAGATCGATGGGTTGACTTATCAACAGATCGCCGTGCAATTGAAGGTGTCCCTCACCACCGTGAAAAAGCACATGGTGCGTGCCCTCACCGAATGCGCACTTATCATGGCCGAACGCTGATGCCTGCCCTGCCTGATCGCAAGACAGTCGAAAGGGCTGCCACCTGGTACGTGCAGTTTCAGCACCAACCGCCTTCGCACGCCGAACGCCAGGCTTGGCAGGATTGGCTCGACAGCGATCCTGCGCACCAGGCTGCATGGCACCAGATCGAACAACTGCAGCGCCATCTCGGAGCACTGCCTCAGGACCTTTCACGTCGCGCATTGGGCACCGGGCAGCACCGGCGCCAAGTGCTCAAACTGCTGATGTTGCTCGGCGGCGCCGGCTCTGTGGGCTGGAGCCTTCAGGACCACGGGACGCTCGCCTCGGCCTGGGCCGATTACAAGACGGCCGTGGGGCAGCGCCGTTTCATCGACCTGGCGGACGGAAGTCGGATTCATCTGAACACCGAGACTGCCATCGACGTGTCGTTCGACGCCCATCGCCGCTTGATCCGGCTGCTGAGCGGCGAAATCCTGGTCCAGACCGGCAAGCTCAAGGACACACGGCCCTTTCTTGTCGAGACTGGCGATGGTCGCATCGAGGCGCTGGGCACGCGATTCACCGTACGCCAACTGTCGAACCGCACCCGGGTAGGCGTGCTGGAAGATCGGGTGCGCGTATCGCCGGATGGCACGCTGGGCAGCGCTGGTATCCTGAAAGCCGGCGAACAGGCTGACTTCAACGGCCAAGGCATGGGGTTTATCCAGTCCTACGCTGCCTCACAAGCGGCCTGGGTAAATGGCCAGCTCATTGTCCTCGATGCGCCCTTGGGAGACGTCATCGAGGAACTGAGCCGCTATCGTCCCGGTGTCTTGCACTGTCAGGAAAAGGCGCGGCAGCTTCGGGTGTCCGGTACGTTACGCCTGAATGCCACGGATGCCGTGCTGGCCAATCTACAGGCATCGTTGCCCATTCAGGTTCGCTATTACACCCGGTACTGGGTGTCGATTACACGGGCTGACTAGCGAAGTACACGAAGCGGGAAAATAAACAGAACGAGGGGGGTTATCTTTTTTTGTGCTGATCCGGCCCTTCAGGTAATTGCGATCACCCAGGGCTTACCCACACATGCGCTTTCCTACGTTTCGTCAGCGATTTTCCCAGCATTGCATCGCCTACAGCCTGTTGATGACCAGCGCCGCGAGCGGCCTGGTAATGGCTTCCAACGCCTTCGCCAATACCGCCACGCAGCATTACGCCATTGCTGCCGGCTCGCTGGATAACGTGCTGAGCCAGTTCGCCGCGAAGGCCAACATCATCCTTTCATTTTCTCCACAGCAAACCGGCCAGAAACGCAGCGTCGGGTTGACCGGTGACTATTCGGTTGAGCAGGGATTCGTGCAGCTGTTGCAGGGCTCGGGGCTCCAGGCCGTGGCGCAGGCGCCAGGCAGCTACACCCTGTACTCCCTGCCGACAGATCAATCCATGGAGTTGGCCCCCACGAGCATCAACGCATTGGCGGCCAACCCGATGGACCTGGATTACGCTGCCGACGTGGGCTACAAGGCACAAAACAGTCGTATCGGTACTAAAACCAGCACACCGCTGTCGGAAACGCCGCGCTCGGTATCGGTGGTGACCGGCCAGCGCATGAAGGACCAGAAATCCCAGACCCTGACCGAAGTCCTGGGATACGTGCCGGGCATCTTCGCCCCACCCTTCGCGGCCGGTGACAGCCTGGCCGGCGACCTGTTCTACATCCGCGGCTTCAACGCCACCGACTACGGCTATGGCCTGCTCCGCGATGGCTTGAGGGTGCAGGGCAATCGCTATGACACCAGCTCAGAGCCCTATGGCCTGGAGCGTGTCGAGGTGTTCCGCGGGCCTTCGTCGCTGCTGTATGGCGAGAACGCGCCGGGCGGCTTGGTCAACCTGGTCAGCAAGCGCCCGACCGCGGTGCCCCAGGGTGAAGTCCAGTTGGGCTATGGGAGCCACAACCGACGCCAGATCGGTGTGGATGTTTCCGGGCCGCTGGCCGATAACGACAACATCCTGGGCCGGATCGTGATGTTGGGCCGCAACGCCGATACCCAGACTGACCACGTACCGGATGACCGTCTTTACATAGCGCCCTCCCTGACCCTGAATTTCGATGACTTCAACACGTTGACCCTGCTGGCCAACTATCAGAAAGACCACACCAACATGGAGCTCGGGCTGCCGGCCGCCGGCACGCTGCTGAGTAACCCGAACGGCCAGTTGGACAAAGACACCATGCTCGGTGATCCGGACTGGAACACCTTCGAGCGGGAAACCTGGAGCACCGGCTACGAATACAGCCATCGCCTCAATGACGATTGGCAGTTCCGCCAGAATTCGCGTTACCTGCAATCACGCATCACCCGCCATGAAACCTGGCCCGGCAGCTTGAACAACGGCGGTTTTGGTCGCCGTGTGAACGTCACCGCTTATGACCGTTTCAACAAGTCGATGGTGTATTCGCTGGATAACCAGCTGGAAGGCAAATTCAAGGTCGGCGGCCTGGAAAACACGCTGCTGTTCGGCGCCAGTTATGACCGGACCTCGTTCAACCAGGATTGGAATGCCGGATTCGTGGGGCCTGTGGATATCTATGATCCGGTGTACACAGGGGATCCGAAGACACCCATCGCAGTGCAGAACACCTTGCTCGAACAGCAGATGAAAGGGGTTTATACCCAGCTGCAGAGCAAGTACGACCGCTGGTTGTTCCTGCTGGGCGGACGCCAGGATTGGGTGGACAGCGATTTTCGTGACAAGGTCGCCAGCGCCGGCGACATCAGTTCCAAAGACAAGAAGTTCACCTATCAGGGCGGCCTGATGTACCAGTTCGACAACGGCATGACGCCTTACGTCAGCTACTCGACGGCATTCGTCCCGGTGCAGCAGATCTCCAACGCCGGCACGCCGCTGGAACCGATCACCAGCAGCCAGTACGAAATCGGCCTCAAGTACGAGCCCATCGGCTGGGACACAGCCTTCACCGCGTCGGTCTACGACTTGCGCAAGAAGGACGACACCTACTTCGACGCCACCACGTCGACCTATCGACAGGTGGGGGAAAGTCGTGCCAAAGGCGTGGAGTTGGAGCTCAACAGCAACCTGAGCCCTGCCCTGAATGTCACCGCCTCTTATACCTACACGGATGCGCGGGTGACCGAGGACTCGGCGACGTCCCTGGTAAAAGGGCACCAGATGACTGGTGTGCCACGTAACCAGGCGTCTTTCTGGGCCAAATATCGTTTCCTGGAAAGCGACTTGAAAGGTTTGTACGTGGCCGGCGGCGTGCGTTATTTCGACAGTGCCTTCGCCTACACCGCGCCCACTCTGTACGGAAAGCTCGATGCTGGCGACGTCACCCTGGTGGACGCCGCCGTCGGCTACCAGATCGACACGCACTGGAGTGTCGACTTGAACGCGAAAAACCTGTTCGACAAGGAGTACGTGTCGGGCTGCAACGATGCGGGGCGTTGCTACTGGGGTGAAGACCGGACGCTGCTCGGCACCGTTTCCTACAACTGGTGACCCCAAAAAGGGCTGTGGATAAATTGTCCACAGCCCTTTTTTTTATTTGCCGATGCAGAAGCTGGAGAAGATCCGTCCCAGCAAATCGTCGGAACTGAAAGCCCCGGTGATTTCACCCAGTGACTGCTGGGCCTGGCGCAGATCTTCGGCGAGCAGTTCGCCGGCACCGGCCAAGGTCAGTTGGGAGCGACCGTGTTCCAGGGCCGCGCTGGCCTGGCGCAAGGCTTCCAAATGCCGACGTCGGGCGCTGAAGCTGCTTTCCGAGGTTTGCTCGTAGCCCATGCAAGCCTTGAGGTGTTCGCGAAGCAGTTCCAGGCCTACCCCCGCCGACTTCGCGCTCAGGCTGATGGTCACGTGGCCATCGTCGCTGACCTCCAAGGCAATCGCTTCCCCCGTCAGGTCGGCCTTGTTGCGAATCAAGGTGACTTTCGCTGGGTCCGGTCGGACTTCCAGGAACTCCGGCCACAAGGCGAACGGATCGTCTGCTTCCGGTGCGGTGGCATCCACCACCAGCAGCACACGATCGGCTTCGCCGATCGCCTTCAACGCCCGCTCGACCCCGATCTTTTCCACCTGGTCGTCGGTGTCACGCAGTCCGGCGGTGTCCACCACGTGCAGCGGCATGCCGTCGATGTGGATATGTTCGCGCAGGATGTCCCGGGTGGTGCCGGCGATGTCCGTGACAATGGCAGCCTCGCGACCGGCCAATGCATTCAGCAGGCTGGATTTACCGGCGTTTGGCCGTCCGGCGATCACCACGGTCATGCCATCGCGCAACAAGGCCCCCTGCCCGGCTTCGCGCAGCACTGTGGATAACTCGTCGCGGACCTTGTCCAGCATCGCCAGGACGTGACCATCGGCAAGGAAGTCGATTTCCTCTTCCGGGAAGTCGATCGCCGCCTCGACATAAATGCGCAGGCCGATCAGTTGCTCGGTGAGGTTATGCACACGTTGGGAGAATGCGCCTTGCAGGGAACGTAACGC
Organism: Pseudomonas sp. Cab53; assembly: GCF_018325965.1. NCBI lineage: Bacteria > Pseudomonadati > Pseudomonadota > Gammaproteobacteria > Pseudomonadales > Pseudomonadaceae > Pseudomonas > Pseudomonas sp. Cab53. The sequence goes on from NZ_AP021902.1 coordinate 6,255,935, forward strand.
GTTGCGCGCAGCCTGGGCCGAGCTGGCTTCGATGAGGTCGGCGATGGCTTCAGCCTGGGCCAGGTCGAGCTTGTCGTTGAGGAACGCGCGCTCGCTGAACTCGCCCGGCCGGGCCAGGCGGCAGCCCAGTTCCAGGCAGCGCTTGAGCAGCATGTCCAGCACGATGGGACCGCCGTGGCCCTGCAGCTCCAGCACGTCTTCGCCGGTGAACGAATTCGGGCCCGGAAAATAAAGGGCCAGGCCTTCGTCCAGTACCTGTTGGTCCTCGCTCAAGAACGGGCCGTAGTGCGCAAACCGCGGCTTGAGCTCGCGCCCACTGATCGCCCTGGCCACGACACTGGCCAGAGGCCCCGAAAGACGGACGATGCCGACACCGCCACGACCTTGGGCAGTGGCAACGGCGGCGATGGTTTCACGCGGTGCGCTCATAAACCGGAATCCAGACAAAAGTGGCAGATAGCAAAACGCCCCACTAGGGGGCGTTTTGTGTGGTTATCCACAGAGCAAGTTACGCCTCGGCTTTTTTCGTCGCCGCTTCGATCTTACGCGTGATGTACCACTGCTGGGTGATCGACAACACGTTGTTCACAACCCAGTACAGCACAAGACCCGCCGGGAACCACAGGAAGAAGAAGGTGAAGATGATTGGCATCATTTTCATGACCTTCGCCTGCATCGGATCCGGAGGTGTCGGGTTCAATTGCTGCTGGATGAACATGGTTGCGCCCATGATGATCGGCAGGATAAAGAACGGATCCTTGATCGACAGGTCGGTAATCCACAGCATGAACGGTGCCTGGCGCATTTCCACGCTTTCGAGCAGCACCCAGTACAACGACAGGAACACTGGCATCTGCACAAGGATCGGCAAGCATCCACCCAACGGGTTGATCTTCTCTTTCTTGTACAGCTCCATCATGGCCTGGGACATTTTCTGCCGGTCATCGCCATGCTGTTCTTTCAGGGCGGCCAGTTTCGGTGCCACTGCACGCATGCGCGCCATGGATTTGTAGCTGGCGGCCGACAATGGGAAGAACAGCCCCTTGATCAGCATGGTCAGGAAAATGATCGACCAGCCCCAGTTACCGACGATGCTGTGGATATGTTGCAGCAGCCAGAAGATTGGCTGGGCAATGAACCACAGGAAGCCGTAGTCCACGGTCAATTCCAGGCCTGGGGACAACTGTTTCAGGACGGCCTGGCTTTTTGGACCGGCATACAGGATGGCGCTGGTTTCAGCCTTGGCACCTGGTGCGGCGGTCAACGCCGGGCCGGTGTAGCCAATGATGTAGTTGCCTTTGCTGTCCTTGCGGGTCTGGACGACGTTGCTTTCGCCCTTCTGCGGGATCCACGCGGTCACGAAGTAGTGCTGCAGCCAGGCCACCCAGCCACCTTGGACGGTTTCCTTGAGCTGCGCCTTGTCCATGTCCTTCATGGACACTTTCTTGTACGGCTCCGAACTTGTCCACAGGGCAGCGCCCAGGTAAGTCGCGGTACCGGTGGCGGTGCTGGAGGAAGGATCGGAGCTGGCGTCACGCTTGAGCTGCGCGAACATCGCACCGGACCAGGGTTGAGCGCTCTGGTTGTCGATCAGGTAGGAGACCGTCACGTCGTACAGGCCACGTTTCAGGGTGAAACGCTTGATGTAGTTGACGCCATCCTTGCTGAACTTCAGGTCCACGACCAATTGGTCCTGACCGTCAGCCAGTTGATAAGTCTTCTTCTCGGCAGCGTAGACCGGGCGGCCAGCCGGGTTTGCGTCCGGGCCATTGGTGCCGATCAGGCCGCTCTGGGCCAGGTAGGTCCGCTCGTTGCCGTTATCGAACAACTGGAACGGAATTTCCGGGTGGTCCTGGCGACGGGGATACAGCGGCAGCTTCAACTGGGCGATGTCACCACCCTGTGGATCGATTGCCAGCTCGAGCACGTCTGTCTTGACCTGGATGAGATCCTTGCTGGCGGCCACAGGGGCTTCGGCGGGTGCGCTGGCATCGCTTGCCGGGCGTGGGATGTCGTCATTGTTGGCAGCCGTGTTGCCAACAGGGGCATCCGGCAGGCTCGGTGCGGTATTGCTGGCTGCAACATTCTGAGTCGGCAGGGCAGCCTGGCCGTAGTCCTGGTTCCATTTAAGGACCATGACGTAGGACACGATTGCCAGGGCGACGATCAGGATCGTGCGTTTGATATCCATGATTACTCGGCCATCGAAGAAGAACGGGAGGTAGGGATAGGCGGAACCGGGTCATAACCGCCGGGATTCCACGGATGACAGCGACCTAAACGACGAAAGGTCAGCCAGCCACCGCGCAGAAGGCCATGATTTTCTATGGCTTCATACGCGTAGCAGGAACAACTGGGGTAGAAACGACAGTGGTTGGCCATCAAGGGACTAATGGCGTAGCGGTAAAACTGGATCGGAACGAGTGCCAGTTTACGCATCTGGACTGTCTACCCCTACAGTTTCGGTGTTGGCTGCTGGTACCGGCTTGTTACGGGCCAGACGCTTCCAGAGCTTGCCGAAATGCTGAATCAATTCGGGGTTTTCTACGTCACCCAAACCTTTGCGCGCGACGATAACAATGTCCCATCCGACCAGTGAATCCTGGTTCAGGCGAAACGATTCGCGCATCAGACGTTTGAGGCGATTGCGCTGAACGGAGAGCTTGACGCTCTTTTTCCCGATAACCAGCCCGAGTCGGGGGTGATCGAGATCGTTGTTGCGCGCAAGGAGCAGGAGATTCTTCCCCGGAACCTTGCCGGTAGGGGAGTCAAAGACTGCCTTGAAATGCCGGGGAGTAAGCAGACGCTTTTCCCGACTGAAGTCCTGACTCACCTCCAGTGCCGGATTATCAAACTGCCAGACGCGCACGACCTTTGGCGCGACGACGCGACAGGACGGCACGACCGTTCTTGGTAGCCATGCGAGCACGGAAACCGTGGGTACGAGCGCGTTTGATAGTGCTTGGTTGGAAAGTACGTTTCATGTCGTGTTACCTGGTTCGTCCACAACGGGCCGGAATGGCCCCCGTTTTAAGAGACCGGGGATTCTAGAGAAAGCAAGCCTCTAGGTCAATTTCCAACCAACGTTTCCTTTAAATAGATATCCAGCCGCTCGAGTGGGTCCATCCTCCGGTGCCAGACATAAATATAAAGAAGGGAATTATTTAAAGCTTTTCTGTAAAGCTTATAGAAGCTAGGCTGCCATCCATCTGTGGATAACCCATTCAAGCCCTTCTAGATCAATGTGTACAGAGAATGACAACTACACGGGAAAGCGGTGTTCAGGCTGTGCTGCGCTGTCGGATAAGCTGTGTGCTGAACCGGTAGTTATCCACAGATCGTTTATCCACCGAGTT